>CAWHSK010000001.1:0-308002 GCA_963832035.1 uncultured Acidobacteriaceae bacterium
CGTATTGTGGCCAACCCGTCAGTAACAAATTCGGCAATGCGCCCAGCAGGGTGACAATTTTGGGTGTGTGCATCAATTGACGACAGATGAATGTAATTTAGCGCAGTGCGGACTTTTGCATACATCGGGCTTGTATAGCCCCGTCTTTGCATTGTAGGTATACCCAACCTCCTTGCCACATTTTTGGCAGAAGAAAGGGGGTGCCACATTTGCCATTCGGTCCTATCCTTTAAAGCTGCAACGGGTGGTCCTAAGATACTGTAGATTCCAAATTCGCTAGATTCTCACGCGTGCCTTGATGCAGATGGAATCGCAATCGCCTGCCAACCGTCCTCGGAGTAGAGCATGTCGATGATCTTGCCTTCCACTGACAGTCTGTAGGTGCCCAAAGGCAGGGCGTTGGAAACCCACTCAACTACATATTGGCAATCCTTGTAGAGACTCGTACCGGACAGAGCCACTCTTACCGCTGACACCGTACAATCCGCCTTTTGGTTGTTGCCGCGCAGAGTCCCCGACATCCTGACTGGGTCTCGTGTAAACGTCATGGTTCTCCTTTCATATAGATTAACGGTGTTGTTGGCAAGGAAATCGAGAGAGAAATCGTCGACTCTTACAGGAGTCACTGTCGCTTCCTAACCGGCACGCTGACTGATTAGACCACGAAAGCAACAATACTGCTCGGACCGTCACCCCTGATCAATTTTTGCGTTATGTCCGGTTAGGCGGTGATCGTGCGCCATGAGCACGCAAGGCTCGCAAGAGCG
Organism: uncultured Acidobacteriaceae bacterium; assembly: GCA_963832035.1. Lineage (GTDB taxonomy): Bacteria > Acidobacteriota > Terriglobia > Terriglobales > Acidobacteriaceae > Telmatobacter. Next base: position 768 of record CAWHSK010000001.1, read on the forward strand.
GAACGTGCGTAACTGTTTAACCGATGAGGGCGGGCCCCTCGGAGCCGGCTCTCGATCGCGGCGCTCATCGCGCTGGTCCGCAAGGGAGAACTTAGGTGTGGAATACAACACAACAACCGTCAAACGCCCTATGTGTTCCGAAAGGCTAGCAACATCTATTTGCGGAAGCAATGGGCACGGCGAATCGCGCAGGTCGGTTGCTTCGTCAACATCACACTTATTGAGTTTCGAAGTTTCCAGTCTGAAAAGAAGTGACGCATCCAGCATATTTGACATTCTTCGAGAATCTAGATATAGTTGAGACATGGTTGTGAATATCTCGTCTCAAGACGCTTTAGGCTCGATGGGCATATTCCTTCTGGTTGCCATTTCACGATTGGGCCTGAACACTCTCTACGCTCTGAAGCAGGAGGCGGGTCTTGAACCAGGCAGTATAAGGGCAGCCATCGGACAACTTGAGAATTTGGGCTTGGTTGTCCGGTCGGATGGCGAGAAGCGCGGTCGACGCCCAATGAAGCTCACGGCAGAGGGGGAGAGATTCTTGGTTGCTCATTGGATGAACTCCCTCGACTCCAGAAGGGATATGGAGACCGTGCTTCGTAGCGCAACCATAGCTCTCGCCATGGCCGACGTCTCTATCGCGTCCGGTTTTCTCCTTGAGGCAGCATCGGAGCGAGTGAAACGGGGAGCTTGGAATGCAGCAAACGGCGCTTCTTCTGAGGGCGGTCCGACCCTGTTTCACTCTCGAGCGCGATTGGTGTATGAAGATCGCCGCCGCAGGATGGAGGCAGATCTTCTTCAAGAAATTGGTATGGGCTTGGGTAAGTAATAAGTTGGAGTTAAGTATGAAGGTTGCGGAATATTTCCTCGCGACAAAAAAGCGAAGGGGCTCCCCCTCGCTCTGGCGGCCGGCATAGTCGGTCACCTCGTCGGAGGAATAGTGTCAACACAACACGATAGCGAATTCTCAGAGTACGTATCGCGGACCATCACGCAGCCGATTCCCATTCTTAACTGGTCGGAAGCGCAATCCCCAGAATTCGGCGGCTTTGAGCCATATGTCGATGAATCCGTCGTCGCATCCTTTATCGGCGTCGAGCCGAGACGTGTCTTGGAACTGGCGCGTGCTGGGGAACTCCCAGCTCATCCAATCGGTCGAACCCGCAAGACCTGGCGCTTCCGTCTATCTGAAATCGAAGCACATTTGAGCGCGCATCCTCATCACCGCACTGTTAAGATGCCGGTGGCAGTTCCCCGAACCAAGAAGAGGAATCGACTTGGCTAAAGGAACAGTTTCAAAGAAAAGACGTGCCAACGGAATGACCTGGGTTTACCGCTTTCAGACAACGCGTGCGGCGGACGGATTACGGGTGGAAAACACCAAGGCGATTGGCTTGGTGAAGGATCTCGGTGATTCGACGGACTCCGCCTGGCGGGAAGTGGGGCGCTTAGGCCTAGACATCAACGCTAACCAAGTCTCTGGCCACATACCTACCTTTCGGGAACTGGCTGAGCACTTTCGCGAGCACGAATTGAAGAAGAAGTCTGGGATCGGCCTGAAGGCAGCAGAGACCGCAACAGTCGATGAGAGTCTGCTTGATCGCTGGATTCTGCCTCGATGGGGCGCCAAGAGGACGTCCGAGATTCGACCGCTGGCGATCGAAGCGTGGTTCGAAGCGCTCACTTCGCTCCCGCAGGGCTACAGGAAGAAACCTCTGAAATGGGCGTCAATCGCGAAGATCAAGTCGATCATGGCTCAGGTTTTCAAGCACGCACAGCGACACGAACTCATCCCCGCAGCCATCGATAAGAATGGCAGACCCACCAACCCCGTGCTTTTGGCGCGAAGCGAATCAGGCACGGATTACGAAGCAGCTGTGGTCAGTCCCGAACAGATGATCGTAATTCTTAAGGAGCTCGACTCGGGAAGCACACGCCTGGAATGGACACTTGCTCTTCTTCATGCAGCCACGGGGCTTAGGCCTGAAGAGGCATTCGGCCTTAAATGGCAGGATTTGGATTGGAGAAACAACCAGATCAATATCCGCCGAGGCTGGTCAAAAGGGAAAGAAACGTCGGGCAAAACTCCCGGAAGCCTTACCCAAGTAGCGATGCATCCTTTGCTCGCCAAAGAGCTGCAGCTTTGGCGTCACGAATCGCTCTATCACCGGGAGACCGATTGGGTCTTCGCATCTACGAAGGTGAAGGGCAAGAATCCTCGTTCGGCGGGAGTTGCTGGCCAGGATTATCTCCGACCGGCGGCAGTCAAAGCCGGGGTAATTCCTGCTGACTTCAGGGGACGATTCGGGTGGCATAATTTACGTCATTCGCTTGGGACGTTTTTTGCCAATAATGATGTCAATATGCCGTTGATCCAGAGCGCTCTCCGTCACGTGCACCCTGGAACCAGCGGTAAGTACATTCACCGTGTCAACACCGCACAGATCGCCGCTCAGGGGAAATTCTTGCACGCGATCAAGTTTCCGGTGGCGGTCTCGCAATGACTTGGGTTCTATCTTGGGTTGGAAGGGGAAATCAGGAGACTCGGGAAATTCGCTAAATCATTGAGCTGATTTGGTGGACCTGATCGGGATCGAACCGATGACCTCTTCCATGCCATGGAAGCGCGCTCCCAGCTGCGCCACAGGCCCACACTAAGGGATGCAACTGTTCTATTGTCTCTGCTTAACGGGGATTCGTCAAACGGCGGCGTGCCGGAATTAGCATCGCAAAGCACCCCTTATCATCTGTAGTTCATGGCTTACGACCGTCTGGGAAGGTAGGCTGTCTGGGAAAGTAGTGGATAAGCGCGAAATCACGTTGGAGGTTGGAAGGTGAGAGCTGCCGTTGTCAATATGTTGGGTCAATCTCCGCGGTACGAGGATTTCGCGGAGCCCACTCCCGCAGAGGGGGAGGTTCTTGTCCAGGTTCGAGCCGCCGGTCTGCACCCAATTGTGAAGGCGCGGGCAAGCGGATCGCACTACTCCAGCGACGGGGTGGTACCGATGATTCCGGGCCTGGACGGGGTGGGGGCACTGGATGGAAGCCGCGTCTTCTTCGCGGCTTCGCGAGCGCCGTTTGGATCGATGGCGGAGTGGTCGGTCGCGCGCCGATCGATGTGTATCCCTTTGCCGGACGGGATTGACGATGTCCAAGCCGCCGCAATCGCCAATCCCGGTATGTCTGCCTGGCTGTCTATCCAGGATCGAGCCGGGCTTGTCAAAGGCGAATCAGTGCTGATCCTTGGCGCGACTGGTGTTGCCGGCCAGTTGGCGATCCAGGTGGCACGGTACCTTGGGGCGAGTCGCATTGTCGCGGCAGGACGCAATCTCGAAGCGCTGGCATCGGAGAAACTGGACGGCGTGGTTTCGCTTACGCAGGGCGACGATGCAATCAGAGAGGCGTTTTCGGTCGAGGTTGCCAATGGAATCGACGTGGTGATCGATTACCTGTGGGGACGCCCAACGGAACTGGTTTTGGAAGCTCTCGCCAAGGGATTCAATCCGAAGGGGGGCCGGTCGACACGCCTGGTCGAAGTTGGGGAAAGCGCCGGAAAGGCCATTACGCTTCCGGGAGCCACGCTGCGCAGCGTGGATTTGAAGCTGATGGGTAGCGGGTTTGGCTCGGTGCCGCTTGAGCGCGTGCTCGCCGCCATACCCACTCTCTTCGAAATGGCTGCGGCTGGTTCACTCAAGGTGGCGGCCGAGCCGGTTCCATTGGCTGAGGTGGAATCGGTCTGGAGCCGCAAAGAAAGCGGCAAGCGGATCGTATTTACCACATAAGCGCTCCAGAATCCGGCATCTACATGAAAAATACATCCGTGACCGGGAACACTTTAGGGGGGTGGCGGTGTCTAAGAAAATAAGCGCTCGGAGCATTCGTGCTTAGCTCCCCGCGCACACAGTGGCCTGACGTCCCAGTAATTTCGAATTGGGAGCCAGTGGCAAGCAACTGGCGCAGTTGGCAAGAAACAGCTCTTCCGGATATGCCAAGTGTGCCGCTGATGCGATAACGTGGGGGGAACTGAATTGCAGGCGGATCTCACCATGGGGAATTTAGCGAGCGCGCTTTCACTTCGATCAGAGGAAGCCGCACTGATCGCGGAGCTTCAGGCCGGCTCTGAAGAGGCCTTTGCCTGGTTGATTGCGCACTATCACCAGCCCATTTACTCGCTGCTTGCGCGGATGTTGCACGACCGCGCCGATGCCGCTGACATGACTCAGGAAGTCTTCGTCAAGGTGTTCCGCGGAGTGGGGCACTTTAATGGGGAGTCGTCCTTGCGTACTTGGATTTATCGCATCGCGTTGCATGAAGCTTCGAACCAGCGGCGATGGTGGATGCGACACAAGCAACAAGAAGTTCCAATCGAGCAGGATATGACCGAGAGCGGTTCCGGTACGCCTATCAAGCTCAAGGAGATGCTGGTCGATCCGGCGGAGTCGCCTTTTGACATGGCGGTCCACGCGCAAAACAGGACTCGCGTTGAAGCAGCCCTGAGCCGGGTGACTGAGCCCTTTCGAACGACGCTCATTCTCCGGGATATCGAGGGATTTGTTTACGAGGAAGTGGCTGAGATTCAAGGTGTGAATCTCGGGACTGTGAAATCGAGACTGGTTCGCGGTCGGGCGCTTCTGAGGGCCATTCTTACGGAGTCTCAACCGGGCAGAAAAGCGACAATGTCTGCCGCGATTGAGATCTCCCTGGGAGGGGAGACGCAATGAGCAGCTGCAGCTCCATCCAATTGAAGTTTTCGGAGTATCTTGACGGCCGGTTGACCGGACACGCGATGCAGGAAATCGCCGCTCATCTCGAGACATGTGGCGATTGCTCGGGCGAGTGGAAAGCTCTGAAGCAGACTCAAATGTCGCTGGCGGAATTGGGTCCGGTTCCGCAGCCGCCGGATCTTTTGCTGCGCATTCGTGTAGCTGTTAGCCAGGAGCGGGCTCGCAGCCGTAAAAGTGTTCTGCAGACTTGGAATCTGGCATGGGAAAACACCGTCGGACCATTTCTTTTGCAGGCGGCGGCCGGGTTTGCCAGTGCAGTTCTTTTGCTGGGAACTGTGACAGTGCTGGTGGGGATGTTTACGCGGCCCGAGATAGCGCGCGGTGAAGATGAACCCCTTGGGATGGCCACTTCGCCGCACTTCCTGTATCTCTCCTCCGCAGTCAGCAGCAACGACCAGATTCGCGATGCGGGTGGGCCTGTGGTTGTTGAGGCCTATATTAACGGGCGGGGCGAAGTGTATGACTATCGCATCGTATCCGGTCCGGTTGATGAGGCCACGCGATCGCAGGTAGAAAACCTGCTGCTGTGGAGCCATTTTGAGCCGGCACGCTTCTTCGGGCAGCCGGTGCGTGGACTGGCGGTATTGTCGTTCTCAGGAGTTTCGGTTCGCGGATAATATCGGCGAACTGCGGTACAGAGGCCTTTACCTGATCGGTGAGGGCCTTTCTTTCGTGCATTTTGGGCGTCTAACCAGTGCCTCTGAAAGACGCCCGCTCGCCGCGAATGCTCTATCAAAGCGTGAACCAACTCTGCCCGCGAGCCAGACTGATGCGGGGAACCGATGAAATGCCGTAGACTTCTGGCAAGGTCCTTTTTTGATGCCGTATAGCCTTTTTCGTAGACTCGCAATCATTCCTCCTGCCCTTCTGATTGCTCTCGCCGTTATGCCGGCGGAGGCGCAATCTCCCAGCAGCAATCCCCAGGCAGACCGCCAAAGTTCATCGTCTCAGCCGGTTCAAGAGAAAGCGCCTTCGCTGGTCGATGCGGCGGGCCCTACGATTTCACTGGTGAGTTCTGAGCCGGTGTTTCTGATGGCTGCGGCTTTGAACGCCTGCGGGTACGAAGAGGGGATGGAAGAAAGCGCGCCGGTGCGCAAACGCGTTCGTGATGAGATCAATAGCGCTCTGGCGAAGAGCGAAGACGCGCGCACTAAGCGCGACAAGGTCTGCCTGTATATTGCGCAGCACCGGCTCACCGGGTCCCAGCGCGATATCTCGCAATACATTTCACTGGCTCTCTATCTCGGCCCGCCCCCGGCGCTTGAAATTACTGTGGAATTGACAGAGATGCCGCCGGACTCGACGCAGGTGGTCGAGGTTGTGCCGCTCCTGCGCGACTTTGTGCAGGCCGTCGATCTTCACGGCATCTGGCTGGCACTGCATCACACGTATGACGAAGAGACTGATCGCCTGCACGATCCGCTGTCGAAGATGATCGTTTCAACCAACCTCTATCTGAAGATGCCGGCTACGACCTACGAGGGGCGGCGCTTCGTAGTGGTGATCGAGCCACAGCTCTCGCCGAAGCTGGTGAATGCGCGTATCTATGGGACCGATTATGTCGTCGTAGTGTCTCCAGTGAACGGCCAGATTCCGATGAATGACGTGCGCCACACCTACCTGCATTACATCATCGAGCCGCTCCTCTATTCGCGGACGAACGCGATTGACCGGATGCAGCCGATTCTGAAAGAGGTGCGCGACACTCCTCTTGAATTTCGCTATCGCTCCGATACGGTGGCCCTGGTGGTCGAGTGCCTGATCAAGGCGATCGAAGCGCGGACAATGGACACCGGCATTCCCGAGTACAAGATCCCCGCGGGCGTGCAGCGCTCCGATCTGCCGCGTTATGAGCACGAGCGCCAACTGAATCTTGAGAAGATGGAAGCGGTGCGCGTCGCCGCCGTGCAGCACGACATGACACAGGGGTTTGTCCTGACGCAGTATTTCTTCGATCAGTTGATTTCCTTTGAAAAGGACGCTGCCAGCCTTCGCGATACCATCGGCGAGATGGTTTACGGCATGGATATTCAACAGCAGGTGCATCGCGCCCGGCAGACGGAATTTGATAAACAGGCTGACGGCGACGTGCTGACGCGCAGCAATCCGCGGGTACTTTCCGGTCTTGACCTGGCCGAGGCCAAGCTCGCGCAGGGAGACTATGTTGCTGCCGGCGCCATGGCGCGCAACGCTCTCGCAGATCGCTCCGACACTCTGGATTCTGTTGCACGGGAGGCGCGCGCAAACTTTATCCTGGCCCGCGTGGCTATCGCGACTGGACATCCCGACGTTGCCATCGACGACTTCCAGAAGACGATTGCGACAAGCAAGGATCCGCGTTTGGTGGCGTGGTCGCACATCTACCTGGGACGAATCCTGGATCTGGACTGTAAGCGCCCCCAGGCTGTTTCGGAGTACCAGGCGGCGCTGGCCGCACGTGACGGGCAGCAGGATACGCGGCTGGCGGCAGAACGTGGCGCCAAGACTGCGTATGCGGTGAAGGGCCATAGCTGCGACGAGGATGCGGATGATTCCGGCACCCCGCCACCGGCGAAGCCGCCTGCGGAATCGGGAACGCCCAAGCCGCAGCAATAAACACTAGCGCTATTGCCCCCTATCGAATCATTCCGGAGATTGTCTCTGGACGAGGTGCGGACTGGCGCTTTAGCGTAATTAGGTCCCCAGGAGGATCAATGCTGCGCCGTGATTTTGTTCGCGCCGTGATCGCTGTCGGTGCTGCTCCCAAGCTGCTGTTGAGCCAACAAACCGCAAATCCTCCCCCACCGCTGCCGGCGCCTACGCCCTGGCTGCTGGGGTTGAACTCGAAGACACCGGTCCCTCATGTCGAGGCTGCCGACCAGGTGGCGATAGCGGAGCTACGCTTCTTCTCCCCGCAGCAGATGGCGACCTTGACGCGGCTGAGCGATGTGCTGATGCCGCCAATGGGCGAGAAGCCGGGCGCGGTAATGGCGCAGACGCCGACGTTTCTGGACTTTCTGATCGGTGACTCGCCCGATGTGCGCAAGCAGGTCTATCGCGAAGGGCTCGACTGGCTGGATGGGGAGGCAAAGAAGAAGTTCAACCTGGAGTTTGCGAAGCTCAGCGACGCGCAGGTTGACGAGTTATTGAAGCCCTGGCTGCGGACGTGGATGAACGATCATCCGCCGGAGCAGCAGTATGCGGACTTCATCAATATTGCGCACGATGATATTCGCACGGCGACGGTGAATTCGAAGGCATGGTTTGCGGTGCCCGAGGTCGGTGCGGAACCGAGGACGACCGTGGAACTTTACTGGTCGCCGATCGAGCCGGATATTTCGCTGGAGAAAGCAACATGCGCAAATGTGCCGCCGCATGTACAGGCCGTGCCGAAGGCGAATCATCCGATGCCGTCGTATCCAAGGTAGAAAAAACAGGGAACAGGGATCAGGGAACCAACTATCGCGATGCTGAATGAAACGTATGACGTGCTGATTATCGGGTCGGGGCATGCCGGGGGAATGGCTGCCAAAATTCTGACTGAGTATGGGATTCGCTGCATCATGTTGAACGCGGGGCCCGTAGCTGACGTGAGCCACGATGCAGAGAAGAAGCCCGCATATGAGCTGCAGTTTCGCGGATTTCGTCCGCCGGGGCGACTGGAGCATGTCTTTCAGTCGAACGGATTCAATGCGAATGTGTGGGTGGATGAGCAGGAAGTTCCATACACAATTGAAAACGACCAGCCCTACAACTGGGTGCGGGTGCGGTTATTTGGCGGACGGTCGTTGTTCTGGTCGCGGCAGTCGTTCCGGCTGAGCGATTACGAATTCAAGGCGAAGTCGCGAGATGGTTTCGGTGAGGACTGGCCGATCAGCCACGCGGATCTTGCGCCTTATTACTCGCGCGTGGAAGGCATCTTCTGCGTGAAGGGCGCGCTGGATGGCCCGCCGCAGATGCCGAACGGGAATTTCATCATTGATGACTCACCGTGGAGTTCGGCAATGCAGCGGTTTATCGGTGTGGCCGGCCCGAAGGGAATTCCGGTGTGCAAGCAGCGCTCGGCTCAGGGGCGCGACGGCCTTGCGAGCTCGGTGAACTTGCTGCTCCCCGACGCGGAGAAGACGGGTAAGCTGACTTCGATTGCGAATGCGGTAGTGCGCGAAATTACCGTCGATAAAAACACAGGGTTGCCGAATGGGTGCAATTTTGTGGATCGGCTATCGCACCGCGAGATGAGCGTGAAGGCGCGCGTGGTGGTGTTGGCTGCTGGAACGCTTGAGAGCACGCGCCTGCTTCTGAATTCCAATCTTGCAGATTCGAGCGGGTTGGTGGGCCGCTATTTGATGGATCAGATTTATGGCGCGGGCGTGGTGTGCTCGGTCCCAGAAGCGCGCAATGGAAGGAGCAAGGGAGTGATGGGCTCATCGGCGATTATTCCGCGATTCCGCAACATCAATACGAAGAGCGAAAAGTTTCTGCGCGGCTATGCCTTCAACACGACAGCGTCGACCGGATCATTAGGAGCGAGGAATTTTGCTGCCTATGGGCAGGAGCTGCAGCGGAAAATGGATGAGTACTACGGCAGCGGTTTCCATATGTCGATCATGGGTGAAGTGCTTGGGCGTTACGAGAATCATGTCCGCATCGATAAAGACCGCAAGGATGCCTGGGGGATTCCGGTCTTGCACGTGGATACGAAGTACACCGATAACGAATTCAATATGGCGCAAGATGCGGTAAATACCGCGTGCGAACTGGTGGAAGCCGCGGGGTTTGAGGTGCTGACGAAGAATGACAAACCGAATCCGCCAGGGTACAGCATTCACGAAGTAGGAACGTGCCGGATGGGAAACGATCCAAAGAAGAGCGTGTTGAACAAATTTAGCCAGTCGCACGACCACAAGAACCTGTTTGTCGTAGATGGCGCGCAGTTTACAAGTGCTGGATGGCAGAATCCGACGATGACGATTTTGTCCCTGTCGATGCGCGCGTCGGAGTACCTTGCCGGGGAAATGCTCCGCCAGAACATCTGAAGAGCGGAAATAACGCCAAAGTCCACTAAACCGAACCATGTTTGTCAGATAGGGACGCCGAGTGCAGCCGCAGTGCGGCTTCACTTGGATGAGCAGGTGCGTCTAAGGAATAATTGGTGTGGGAGCGGTTTGAGGCTTGACCATCACCTCGGTGAGTGTCGGGGAGGGCCTTCTCTTCAATTGCAGCCCCCGAAGAGGAGTTAGTGGAATCGGTATTGACTGAATTGGAAGCTGCGCTCGGGCATGTGTTTGGCAGCCCGGAGTTGCTGATGTGCGCTCTGACCCATCGGTCTCTGGCGAATCAGCAGATCCAGGAGAGCGGCGCGCGACCCACCTCGATCGCAACCGACAATGAACGGCTTGAATTTCTAGGTGACGCTGTACTGGGTTTGGTTGTGGGTGAGGCGCTCTTTCTGAGCCATCCGGAGTGGCAGGAGGGCGAGCTTACGAGGGTGCGCGCGCAACTGGTGAGCCGGCAGCACATGGCTAAGGTGGCCAAGATGATCTCGTTAGGGGATCACTTGCGCCTGAGCCGGGGTGAGGATCGCAGCGGATTACGGCGGACGAGTACCGTGCTCTCGAACACGATGGAGGCCGTGATCGGCGCGCTCTTTCTTGACGGCGGGTTGGAACCGGTGCGAGCCTTTGCGCGTTGCTATGTCATGGGCGATGTGGTGGAGCGGTTAGCGGAGCAGTTGCGTTCAGGCGCGGCATTGGGCAACTATAAGTCGGCACTGCAGGAGCGACTGCAGGCTGAAAGGGCGGGAGCTCCGGTCTACAAGGTGAAGAGCGAGAGTGGTCCCGACCATCGCAAACGGTTTCTCGTCGAGGTGCGTTTAAGAACGGCGGAGGGCGAACAGGGCAAGCCGCTGGCACGCGGATCGGGCACCACAAAAAAGCATGCCGAGCAGGATGCTGCGCGACGGGCCCTCGCGCGGTTGACGAGCACCACGATGACGCTGAACGACGATGCCGAAATAGCGCTTGAGGAGGCAGAAGAAACCGAGTGAGCTCCCCCGCTCAATTCGCTGCTGCTCCCCCGCGGGCGACGACGCACTTCTGGCATCACCTTCCCACGGTGCCCGAGGCGCTGGCATCGCTGATGCGCACGGTGGTGGTGGCGCTGTTTCTGCTGACTTTTGTGCTGCAGCCATTCCTTATTCCGTCTGAGAGCATGGAACACACACTGCTTGTGGGAGACTTCTTGCTCGTAAACAAACAGATATTTGCGCCATCGGGAAACAAGTACAGTCCGGACCGATGGATGATGCCGTATCGCCAGGTGGAGCGGGGCGATATCGTGGTGTTTCATCATCCCGATCCGCCTTACCTTGTGAAGCGGGTCGTGGGAATACCGGGGGACCACATCCGCATTGAAGATGGACGCGTGACCGTAAATGGTGCCGTGCTCGATGAACCGTACGCTGCCTTTGAGCCCGCTGCTCCAAATCCTTTCCGGGATAATTTTCCGGCGCAGGTATACACCGACCCCAATATCGATCCGATATGGTGGCGGCAATTGCAAGGCCTCACGCAGAATGGGGAACTGGTTGTGCCGCCGGGCGAGTACTTCATGCTGGGCGACAATCGCAACCATAGCAAGGACTCGCGTTTCTGGGGATTTGTGCCTCGAGAGGCCATAATCGCGCGGCCATTGGTAATCTACTTCTCGCTGCGGCGGCCTTCGACAACGGATGTTCAACAGGCCGCGGATGATAGACTCGGACACGATAGGGAACTCTCGGCACGCCTCGCGGCATTTGCGCGCTGGAAGCGCATTTTTCACGTTGTTCATTAGTGAATCCGGGAATCCGGAGAGTAGCCGCCAGCCATCTAGGCACAGAGCGACAGGATGACCACCAAAAATACGCCGCCAGCCAAGACGCAGCCCGAGATTGAGTCTGCCCCCGAACAGAAACCCTACGAAGAGACGCCATTCGAAGCGACGGCGAGCATCTGTTCCGTGCTGGTGGTGGGGCTGTTCATCCTTACTTTTCTTGCGCAGAATTTTGTGATCCCGTCTGGCTCTATGGAGCAGACGCTGCTGGTGGGCGATCACCTGGTGGTCGACCGTGTCACGCTGGCGCCGCCGACGAACTGGATGCCCCTCGTTCATTATCGTGAGCCGAAGCGCGGCGACATCGTGGTGTTTATTAAGCCAGGCGAACTGGACGGCGATGGAAAGCCAACGATTTTATTTCTCGTAAAAAGGCTGATCGGCGTACCCGGCGATCGTATTCATTTGCACAACGGGATTCCCATCGTGAATGGGGTCGCGCAGAGCGAGCCTCACTCCGTGCCCACTACGCCCGAGAATTATCGCGACTACCTTGACGATTTTCCCGCTGTTCCGATGACGATAGATCTTGGTGCAACGGAGCGATGGGCCGTGGAGATGCCGAGCCACGTGGTGGAGGGCGACCTGGTGGTACCACCCGGCAAGTATTTCATGATGGGCGACAATCGCCACAACAGTCTCGACTCGCGCTTCTGGGGATTTGTGCCGCGCGAGAACATTGTTGGGCGCCCGTTGTTCAACTACTGGTCGTTCAACACACCGGAACACCAGTTTGATGAAACCGGCGTGGGCAACAGCATTGCGTGGATGGGGCATGTGGCGCTGCACTTCTTTACTGACACGCGCTGGAAGCGGACGCTGCACCTAGTACGCTAGATACGGTATCCACCACCCGGGATTTTCCTCATCGAACCGCAAGCGACAACAATGACGGAAGAAGTGCAAGTCCGGAAGCGCGGGCGATCGAAGCTATGGATCGCGGCGCTGCTGCTGACTATTCTTGTTTCGATCATCGTGATCCCCCCCCTGGTGAGCGTCAATCGCTACAAAAGCCGGATTGCGCAAGCGATGTCGAATTCGCTGGGGCGTCCAGCGCGTATATCCGCGGTGGAACTCCGTTTGCTGCCGCGCCCGGAATTCGTGATCACGGATCTGACGGTGAACGAGGATCCTTCGTACGGCGCCGAACCGGTGCTGCATGCAAACACGGTCACGGCGGCGATTCGGCTGGCCTCGCTTTGGCGTGGTCGATTGGAGATCAGCCGCATCAGCGTTGACGAGGCGAGTCTGAACCTGGTGCGGACAACCGAGGGCCGATGGAATCTGGACACGCTGTTTCGAACCGCTGCACAGTCGCAAGCAGATGGGGCGACGGCAGGTCGGGCGGTTCCGTTGCCTTATCTTGAAGCAACCAACTCGCGCATCAACATCAAGCAGGGAAACGAAAAGCTGCCGTATTCGCTGGTGGGAGCCGACCTCTCGTTTTGGGAAGAGGAGCCAGGTGACTGGCGCGTACGATTGAAGGCACAACCCGTGCGTACAGATGTGAGCCTCGATCAGGGCGATACGGGCATTGTCCAACTGGAAGCGCGAATGCGTCGCGCCGCGGAATTGCGGCTGATGCCCATGCATGTGGAACTGGAGTGGCGCGAGGCACAGATGGGTCAGCTCAGCAGGTTACTCATCGGGTCGGATGCGGGCTGGCGCGGCGGTTTAACAGCAGAGATGAAGCTCGACGGCACTCCGGATTCGGCCAATGTGGCTACGCGGTTGCGCGCAACGGGAGTGCATCGCCAGGAGTTTGCGCCCGCGGCTCCGTTGGACTTCGACGCGAATTGCACATTTGCATATCACTATTCGGCGCGCACCATTGAGAAGCTGGCGTGCGACTCACCGCTTGGCGGTGGGAGGTTGCGCGTAGAAGGCAATCTGCCGAGTGATGGACAGCCGAAGCTCTCACTGGAGTTGCAGAAGATTCCAGCACAAGCGGTTCTGGATGCTTTGCGAACCGTACGGCAGGAACTCGGCGAAGGACTCGAGGCCGATGGAACGCTGAGCGGCAAGCTCACCTACGACACGACTTCGCCAGTACTGGCTGCGGAGCCGCAAGGCAAACACGGTCATCGCGGGAAGAATACGATCGCGAAAGAAACGACCGCAATCCCGGGGCCACTGACCGGAAGCATCACACTGGATGCACTGAAGATTAACGGCGGAGGGCTGAGCCAGCCGATTCAAATTCAGAAGGCAGTGTTCGAGCCAGGGGCGGCGATGATCGGGCAGGAAAGCGCATTGGCCGGATCGGCGAATGTGCCCGCCGGAGCGCCCGCGCCGTTGGTATTTACGGTGCGCTTGATGCGGAGTGGCTATCAGTTGACGGTGCGCGGGGCAGGGACGCCGGCGCGAGTACGGCAGCTTGCGCACGCTGCGGGACTCAAGGAGGCCGGAGCGCTTGATGCGGTTTCGGGCGATCCGGTGACGCTGGACCTCACGATCCAGGGGCCATGGCTGCCTGCTCCTGACATCTCACTGACAGACAACGCGATTGTTAGCGCTGCGCCAGGGGCAGGAATTGCGCTTGCTGTTGCGGCAGCGAGTCAGCCAGTGCCTGACCGGCTGATGGGCACGGTAACGCTGCACAACGCGAACTGGAAGACAGAATCATTGCCGACAGCGGTGGCGATTGCGCAGGCTACGCTGCACCTTGGTGGAGGCGCGAGCTCGTGGGACTCGGTGGTGTTTTCCTATGGGCCGCTGATCGGGACGGCCCTGGTGGAGTTGCCTACGTGCGGCGCCGCTGAAGGCCAATGCGTGCCGACTGTCAGTCTCGAATTTCCAAATCTGGATGCGGCGGAGCTTCAGACGACGCTGCTTGGAGCAGAAAAAAAAGGGACTCTGCTGTCGACCATGATTGCCAGGTTGACTCCCTCCTCGAAGCACGAGTGGCCGGCATTTCAGGGCACGATCAAGGCAGATTCGCTGGTTCTGGGCCCAGTAACACTCGATGATTTTGTTGCCGATGTAAAGGTTTCAACGACGATGGCCGAAATCACAGGCGTTGATGCCGGAATATTAGGCGGGCAGATCCACCTGACGGGGAAGGTCGAGAACAATGACAAGCCGGCTTATTCGTTCGAAGGGGATATCAGGAAGGTGAATCCGGCTGAGCTGTGCCGAGTGTTGGAACTCAAGTGTTCGGGCGCAACGTTCGATGGCAACGGAAAACTGGAATTGGCCGGGTATACCGGTAAGGACCTGGCGAACTCTGCAACGGGCATACTGCATTTCGACTGGAAGAAGGGCATGATCAGCGGGCGTCTTGGGTCTTCAACGGAGAGTGTTCCGCCGACGGTGACTCGGTTCGAAAGCTGGAGCGGCAATGGCGAAATTGCGAATGGTACCGTAACGCTGAAGGAAAACCAGGTACAGCAGGGCGCTCGCAAGGGGATCGTGAACGCGTCGGTTTCGTTGAGTGACCCGCCCAGAGTGAGCTTCGCGGCTTCGAAGAGTGCAGTCACAGCGAAGAAGTAGCGCGCCGGAATAGCCGCGAGCATCGCTACAATCAAGACATGGGACGCAACGTCGCCTCTTCTCCCGTCGAGATTCGCTGCAAGGGCATCTTGTTCGACATGGACGGGATTTTGATTTCTTCCATCGGTTCCGTCGAGCGCAGTTGGTCGAAGTGGGCTGAGATGCGGGGTGTCGATCCGGAGTACGCGTGCAAGATGGCACATGGACGGCGGGCGATTGAGACAGCGGCCATGCTGCGACCCGATCTCGATAGTGAAGCGGAACTCAAGCTGATTGAAGATATCGAGCTTGCGGACGGGGAGGGGCTGGCCGTGCTGCCTGGCGTGCTGGAGATGCTGCGGGCACTGCCTGAGGATCGTTGGACGGTGGTGACTAGTGCCACCGAGCGGCTGGCGCGGATGCGGCTCGCAGAGGCCGGGATTCCAGTGCCAACCCGACTGGTCACGGCGGACGATGTGACTCAAGGCAAGCCTGACCCGGCGCCGTACCTTGCGGGCGCGGCACTGTTGGGACTACCTCCTGAAGATTGTGTCGTGTTTGAAGACGCCGAATCAGGTACGCTGGCCGGACGCGCAGCGGGATGCACGGTGATTGCGACGACGTTTTCGCACGAGGCGGAGTCGTTACGAGCCGCGCATTATCTGATTGAAGACGTCACCGGCGTGACGGTTCGCAACCTCGCCGGCGAGCAGGGAATTGTGCTGACGTTCAATCCAATTGCAGAATAGGTCATGTAAGGCTCGGCCCATTCGATCGGCGAGAATCGCTATTCGTTGGCTTCGATCCGGCGGCCGTGCACATCCTGCACCGGACGCGAGTTCAAGCGGAACAGCATCGTGAAGGCTCGCACCTGGTCGAGGCTCAGGCTGATTTCTGTTTCGAAGACAAACCACCGCACGCCTTCTGTGCAGGGCGGCGTCGACAGCGAGCCCATGTAAGTCCAGTAACCCCGATCTGAGGGAAGAAACCCGCCGGCATTCACCATATCGGTAATTTTCTCGGTCGTACCGGGCTTCTTGGGCAGATGTGGCCAGAGCATAGCCAAAACGGCATTCGGACTGCCGCGGTCCATGGCCATGCGTACTTCAATAATGGCCATTTTGCCGTCGGCGCTCTTGTGCAGGAGTTCGACATCGAGATCGGTCAGCTTGCCTTTGACTGCGCTCTCGCTGGGGTGGTGGAACTCGAACTGCTGAAGGTCGTAGCGCACGCCGCCGGCAATGATGTAGCCGCCGGGATTGACGTGAACAATGATTCTTCGCCCGTCATTCTCAATCGTGACCGGGCCGCTCATGTAATGAAATTCGATCGGCTGAAGAGTTTTATTCAGGTGGGCGCCACGAATATCGATCGGGGATTGCTCGTGTCCCTTTGAGCAAGCTTGATAGGCAGGGTCGAGACGGCCCCATGCAAGTGGGCCGGTTTTTCCGTAGTAATCCCAGTAGGCTCCGGATTGCGCGCCCGCCACAGATGTGGCGAGCCCAAACACCAGAATGGCGGCACCGTAAAAGCGCATGTTCTCTCCTGATAAAAGACGAGCAGCGGTACCGAGTGATTCTAAAACACCGGAATGGTGCACACTCGTAAGCGGACCCGGATTGAGGGAATTTTCAAGAGGCTGGCGTAGACTTTAACCCACGCCGCTGGAGATGGGAATGGCCAGGCCGA
Organism: uncultured Acidobacteriaceae bacterium; assembly: GCA_963832035.1. Lineage (GTDB taxonomy): Bacteria > Acidobacteriota > Terriglobia > Terriglobales > Acidobacteriaceae > Telmatobacter. Next base: position 17,564 of record CAWHSK010000001.1, read on the forward strand.
ACCGGCCACTATTTCGAAATCTGAGAGGATACCCCGGATTCCATGAACGCTTCGAACCCCTTGCGAACCACGCCCCGAAGGGCAGTCATTGTCTTTCTGCTTGGCGTTTTCTTTACCTTCGTCGCGGTTGGATTTGCCAGCGACGTAGTTGATATGGGACGGCAGATTCCATTGCGCTTCGGAGTGGCCCTTGTATTGAATGGCATATTCGCCGTTTGCTACGCCGTGGCGGGCGTTTCGCTGCGATCGAAAATCTGGAAAGCATTCATACCCCTGTTCCTTCTGCAAATGGGGGTTATGTCAGTGCTGGCGCACCGTTTTCCTGACTCGGAGCATCTTCACAAATTGGACGAGGCACAAGTAGGACGTCTCGAACGGCGACTGGCTTTCGACGGTGTTGCGACAATGATTACGCTCTGCCTGGGCTATGCGGGCTTTGTTCACGTATTCGTCAGTGAGAGCAGGCGGCACATCAAGGCCAGCACCGAAAAGGCATTGCTGGAGGCGGAGATGGCTGCGGCCCGCGAGATCCAGCAAGTCATCGTTCCAGAGAAAGGCGAGGCATTCCCGGGCTACCTTGTGGATTCGGTTTATCAGCCGGCAAGACAGGTTGGTGGCGATTTCTTCCAGATTCTGCCAGCTGGTGAGGGTGGCTTGCTCGTCGTGGTTGGCGACGTGGCGGGCAAGGGACTTCCGGCGGCAATGCTGGTATCCATGCTGGTCGGTTCGATTCGCACGGCGGCAGAAGACAGCAGCGATCCTGTTCTCATGCTGCGCAGACTTCACGACCGCCTCGTTGGACGCACGATCGGCGGATTCGCCACGGCGCTGGCTGCCCTCATCTCTCGCGATGGCCTTGTCATACTTGCCAACGCCGGGCATTTGAATCCCTACCTGGATGGCAAGGAAGTTGAGCTCGCAGGTGCATTGCCGTTGGGCATCACCGATGGTGGCAAATTCGAACCCAAACGATTTGAACTGTCCCCGGGCAGCCGGCTGACATTCTACTCAGACGGCGTCGTTGAAGCGCAAAACAAGAAAGGCGAGTTGTTCGGATTTGAGCGCGCCAAGGAAATATCGACGAAGCCCGCGGCAGCGATTGTTGCCGAGGCGGTCAAGTTTGGGCAGGAAGATGACATCACGGTGGTGATCATCGAGCGGTTGGGAACCGGCAGATCGTCAGATGCCCTGAATACTGCGCCGATCATGGAACCGGCGTGAAGAGCCAGGGAGATTTGCCCAAGAGAAATGGGACTTCAGTCGAAGTCCCATCTCTCTTGCTGTCGATTATTGAAGATCGAAGCTGGTTACTTTGATTTAGCGGTTGCTGCAACGCCCGCCTGTTCGGCAAGGGCTGCTGCTTTGTCGGTCGCTTCCCAGGTGAACTCGGGCTCGGTACGGCCAAAGTGGCCGTATGCCGCGGTCTGCCTGTAGATGGGGCGGCGCAGGTTGAGACTCTCGATGATGCCCTTCGGCGTAAGCGAGAAGTTCTTGCGAACCAGCTCGGTCAACTTGGCTTCGCCAACCTTTCCCGTTCCGAAGGTGTCGATGCGCACGCTGACGGGCTCTGCCACGCCGATCGCATACGCGAGCTGAACTTCAGCCTTGTCGGCGAGACCGGCGGCCACAATGTTCTTTGCGATATAACGGGCAACGTATGCAGCCGAGCGATCTACCTTTGTCGGATCTTTGCCTGAGAACGCTCCGCCACCATGGCGGCCAGCGCCTCCGTAGGTGTCGACGATGATCTTGCGGCCTGTGAGACCGGTATCGCCCATCGGTCCGCCAATAACGAACCGGCCGGTGGGATTGATGTGATATTTGGTGTGCTCGTCCAGCCACTCGGCAGGAAGAACGGCCTGGATCACGTGCTTGAGCACATCGGCGTGGAGTTCGTCGTTGCCTACGGTCTCCGCGTGCTGGCTCGAGATGACGACGGCATCGATGCGAGCCGGCTTGCCGTTCTCGTCGTACTCCACAGTGACCTGGCTCTTGCCGTCGGGGCGCAGATACGGCAGCTTGCCGTTTTTGCGTACCTTGCTGAGTTGGCGGGTGAGCTTGTGAGCCATCGCGATGGCCGCAGGCATCCGTTCGGGCGTCTCGTTGACGGCATAGCCGAACATCATGCCCTGGTCGCCGGCGCCCCCGGTATCAACGCCCTGCGCAATATCGCCGGACTGCTTGTTGATCGTCGAAATCACGGCGCATGTATTCGAGTCAAAGCCGTATACGGCGTTGTCGTAGCCGATGGAGGCAACGACTCCGCGGACGAGGGTCTGGAAGTCCACGTAGGCCTTGGTGGTGATTTCGCCTGCGATAACGACAAGACCGGTGGCAGTCAGCGTTTCAGCTGCTACGCGGCTGTAGGGATCCTGTTCAAGACAGGCGTCCAGGATGGCATCGGAGACCTGGTCGGCAATTTTGTCGGGATGACCTTCCGTGACCGATTCAGAGGTAAACAAAAAACGATCGCTCAACTTCGCATTCCTCCCCATTGAAGGGATTCAAGGTGATTGCCTGCCGCACCTGGCTTGAAAGTGCTCGATCGGGAGCCTGAGCCGTTTCGATTTTTCGAACGGCAGCGGGAGACAACGTGCTTCGGCAGACCGAGGCCAGACCGGCGCATCTCTCCATGTTAATTGCGGAAACGTCTGAGGGCAAAGGGAGACAGCGAATGGAGATCAATGGGCGTCAAAAAGTGGATTGCGAGGGGTCAATGGGCGAGCGCGCTTTGGCGATTTCGAAAATTGTCGCTGCCGCAGCTTTTTAACGTCTCGTCCAGGAAGCCAGATGGGAGATGGCGGCATCGGCCTTTTGCGGAAGAGGGAGAACCGAACTCCACCAGCCCGCGTGCACTCCGTAGTACCGGACCGTAAAGAATCCAAGCACGGTGACGGCGGCGACCAGGGCAAACGCCCCAAGCCAGCGGAGACGCTGTTCCAGGGCTTCACGACGTTCCATGCGCTCTTTGCCAACATTAGAGGCAAAGGTGGCCCAGCCGTCGGCTGCTGGATCAACAGGTGCACCCTTTTCATAGGAAGCTTTGAGGAAGCGGTCAGTCCAATCGCGGGTGTCAAGACCCAGGGCGCTGGCATATCCGCGAACGATGCCTTTGCTCAGGATGCCGCCTGGAAGTTGTTGATAGCGATCCTGTTCAAGCGCCACAAGGTGGCGTTGGCTGATCTTGGTGACAGCGGTGATTTGCTCGAGCGCAATGCCGCGAGAAATCCGCTGTGTCCGAAGCTCTTCCCCAAAAGTACTCATTTGGTAACCAGTCTCGACATCATAGCCTGAGGAATTTCCACAGGCAAGTTACTAATGGCATTGCACGATTAGAACAACTCTATCACCCTTTCTTATCATCGAGCTAGGGGGGTGAAAAGTGAGTAACGTCACTCAGATTTGTGCAAAAAGCGTTAGAAACCGTCTCATCGTTTATCGGTCGGGGTGGGTGGGACATGAGGCCAGAGAAGCCGGAGAGTCGGCTGATACCCTTATGAAGAAGGCCCTGAATCAGTTACCAAGCCCTTCCGGAGCAGTTTTCAACCGATGAACAAGCTCGTGATTGCCAACCTGTTGCACCGTCCGCTTCGCTCCCTCATCAGCATCACCGCCGTGGCGATCGAAGTGATCATGATTCTTTCGATCGTGGGAATTTTCATGGGCATGCTGAATGATACGAAGACCCGGACCAACGGAATCGGAGCGGATCTCATGATGCGGGCCTCGAATACGAGCGTTATGAACGGGGTTGGCGGGGCTACGATGAACCTGAAAATCGCGGACGTGATCCGGAAACTTCCGCATGTCGCCGCAGTAGCGCCGGCGAATGCGCACTTGAACACGCAGGGTTCCGTCGAGGTCCTTTATGGCATCGATTATCCAAGCTTCAACGCTCTGCGTCCCTTTGTGTTCCTCAGTGGTGGGCCATTCAACGGACCGAATGACGCCATCGTGGACGATATATTCGCGAATTCACGGAATCGGCAGACAGGAAAACCTTATGCGGTCGGCGATACCGTAGAGATTCTGAATCATCCGTTCAAAATCTCAGGCATCGTCGAACACGGTAAAGGCGGCCGCAAACTCGTCCCGTTGGACACCATGAATGAACTGACTGGAACGACGGACAAGTGCTCCATCTTCTATATCAAGACGGACGATCCCGCACACGACCAGGCGGTTATCGATGAGATCCATGCAACGAAAGGTCTCGGAGACTACCCGGTTCAAACAATGCAGGAGTGGATGTCGGAGATGACACCAGAAAAACTTCCCGGCTTCAATCTCGCTCTGGACGTAGTCACCATCATTGCCGTAATCGTCGGGTTCCTTGTGATCTTTCAGGCCATGTACACAGCGGTGCTGGAGCGCACGCGCGAGATCGGCATTCTGAAGTCGCTCGGTTCGTCAAAGGCCCTGATCGTCAGCGTCGTGTTGCGGGAAACCTCAGTGATGGCTGTAGCCGGCGTTGTCCTGGGGATTCTGGGAACTTACCTGGTGCGCACAGTTCTGCTGCACGTATTCCCGACGCAGCACTTCGAAATCACGGGCCATTGGCTCACGCAGGCCGCGTTGATTGCCTTTGTCGGTGCTCTGTGTGGATCTCTTTATCCGGCATGGATGGCAGCGCGCAAAGATCCGATTGACGCACTTGCGTACGAATAGAATTTCGTCCGCAACGAGGCCGCGCCGGATTTCTCGCGCTAAAGCCCGAATGCCTCGAAATTTGCAAGATATACTTTGCTTCATTCCCCCGCAACTAATTGTGAGTGAGATCTTCTGCAACAGCGGAGAGAGTGATTGGCGACCGCATCTAAGAGTTGGCTTCATACCGAGATCCCCAGCGACAACAGATATCCACAAAGTGGGTCGTTGAGGTGGCTGTATGTCGTGTGGGTAGTCATCATCGGCACGTTTGCTGTGCTTCATGCACTGAATCTTTCCGCCGATTTTCCCAACCATACTCCGTGGCATATTGACTGGGCAAAATATACCGATGAGGGCTGGTATGGGAATGCCGCGATTCGCGCGCACCTGTTCGGACACTGGTATGTGCCCGGTGATTTCAACCCCGCGCCGTCCGTTCCCGTTTGGCCGTTTCTCGAATGGATTCTGTTCTTCTTCACCGGAGTGTCTGTTGAGGCGGCGCGCGGGCTGGCGGTAGCGTTCTTCTTTGCGAATCTGCTTCTGTGCTACACACTGTTGCGGCCTCGCGGGCCGAAGTGGATGGCGCTGCTGGCGTTGACGCTGATGGTGACCAATCCGTTTCTCTACTCCTTCAGCAGGCTGGCCATCCTCGAGCCGATGCTCACCACGCTTTTGCTGGCGGAGCTGAACCTGGCGATACGCTTGCCATCCATGCGTCGCCCTATGGCAGCGTCGGCTGTGTTGGGACTGTTGTTCACGCTGATGATGTTGACGAAGACGACCGCGATATTCTTGTTGCCCGCAATCGGATGGGCGCTGTTCGCTTCGTTTCGGGATCGAATGCGTGAGCATTATGGAGAAGACAGTTCTGCCCACGGGCGCTCGCGTCTTCGCGCCTGGTTTCATCCGTGTGCCGTTCGCTGTGCGGCAGTGGCGTCCGTGGCGTTTGTGTTGTCCTTCGGCGCATGGATGGCGCTTGTGGTCGCGCTTGGCTATTTCGGCGATTACAAGTTTCTGCTCTTCATCAATAAGTACGTGAAGCCGACTGAATTCTACTGGCCACTGTTGAGTTTCTGGTGGTCGGTGCGCGGGTTGATCTGGATCGACCACATTCTGATTCCACTCGGCGCGGTGATGATTGTTATTGCCCTGGCGGCTGCCATCGTCTTTCGCAATCGGGCGAACTGGGGCGCGTGGCTGTTGTTTGATCCAGTGTTTGGCGCATCGATTCTGGCAGCCGGCGGCTACATTCTTTTCATGACTTATCAGAATCATCCGCAGCCGAGGTATTTCGCGTTGGTCGCGGTGTTCTGCTTTCTGGCAATCGCCATGGGTACTGAGAGGCTGGTTTCGCAGGCCGGACCGGTGCGGCTATTCGGCTGGGGAGCGGCGGCCGCAATTGTGATTGCGACCGGAGTGAACGGATCCATGACAGTGGGTTACGCTGCGCATCCGGAATACACGTTTGTGACGGCGGCGAGGCAACTCACCGCATACATTGATCAGCACCCCAACGGCAACCCTCTGCTGCTCTCGATCAGCGGAGACGAAATCTCCCTCGTGTCGCATATCCAGTCCCTGTGCGACGACTTCAGTATGCACACGCCTGCCTATCCTGATCTGGGAACAAAGATGGCGATCTACAAACCCGGCTGGTGGGCAACGTGGAACGATATCGACCGAGGGACGCTCGAAGACATTCACACCCACTACTCGCTGGAACAGGTTGCGACCTTCCGGGCGTTCGACGACCCGGAGCGCAACGTGCTTGTGCTGTTTAAATTGCGTCCGATGCCTAATGGGCAGGAGAGATTGATCAACGGCGACAATCTGCAGAAGCCGCTTCCCGAAGACAAGATCATGATCCCCGTCGAATAGTGGCTCTTTCGATCACCTTTTCTATTTCCGCATTTATGGTCTTCCAACCATCACCTCGGTTGCCTTGATGAGAGCGATGGCTTGCTCGCCGGGTTTCAATTCGAGTTCGCGAACAGCGTCGGCAGTGATGATGGCGGTGATGCGCTGATCTCCAATGGCGATCACGACCTTCGCGAGCAATCCGTCGACCTTGACCTCCAGGATGGTACCGGTGAGTTGGTTGCGTCCGCTGATGCGCGATGCTCCCAGATGTGCCGAACCAGTTGGGAGAAACTCCTGGAGGGCGCTCATCGGAATGCGATGATGGCCGCCGGGTGTCTTGATGGTCTGAATACGCCCGGCCAGGATCCAGTGCTTCAAAGCCGGATAACTGATGCCCAGTTTCTCGGCTGCCTGGCGGGGAGTTAAGAGGGTAGACGAGGTCATGCTGTATTGATAGACTCCTGCCCGCGGTATTTACAAGTCCTTGCTCAATTCCGATTCAAGTTGATAGATTTTCCCTATAAAAACGCGCTCGGGAAGCTTGTGACTGCAATCACTCGACAGCTTTTGGCACGGATGATAGGCTTCCGGGTGACTTTGAGCCCGGACTCTCGCGGGACGCTATTTTCCAGCGGGGGTGGCTAGCCGAAGGTCGTCGGGTCGCGATCATCGGACTGCCGTAGGCGGCAACCAAAACATTCCATGGAGGACTTGTGACAGCACAGGACTGGGAGTACTTCTTTGTGGCCGTTAGCGCTCTATCGCTCATTGTGGCCTTTTTCTTCACACGTCAGGTCGGCTCAGACCAGGGGACTCATTTGCAGAAGATCGTCGGCGGCATCAAGAAAGGCACTGCCGCATTTCTGAAGCATCAGTACAAAACTGCAGTGGCTGTTTTGGGGCTGCTGCTTCCCGCGTTCGCCTATGCCCAGCCGGAACATGCGGGCGGCGGCGAAGCCAACCTGATACTGCCGGATTTGTCGACCGTGCATTTCTTCGGCATGACCGGACATGCGCTTCTAATGATCGGATTGCTGTTCTGCGTCGGTGGCCTGTTGTTCGGCCTCGCGATCTTTGTGCAACTGAAGAACGCGCCGGTTCATCGCAGCATGCTTGAGATCTCCGAACTGATCTACGAAACTTGCAAGACTTATTTGGTCACTCAGGGCAAGTTCATTATGCTGCTCTGGGTTTTCATCGCGGTCATCATTTCAATGTACTTTGGATGGCTGGCGCCGGTACCTGGAAAATCGATCGCTGTTACCTTGCCCATCATCCTGCTGTTTTCGCTCGTCGGCATCGCTGGTAGCTACGGTGTGGCGTGGTTTGGAATCCGCGTCAACACCTTTGCCAACTCACGCACCGCATTTGCCGGATTGCGCGGTAAACCATATCCGATCATGGCGATTCCGCTAAAGGCCGGCATGAGCATCGGCATGTTGCTGATCTCCGTCGAATTGCTCATCATGCTATTCATCCTCTTATTCATTCCGCGCGAATATGCGGGTCCATGCTTCATCGGCTTCGCCATCGGCGAAAGCCTTGGTGCCGCAGCTCTGCGTATTGCCGGCGGCATCTTCACCAAGATCGCCGACATTGGCGCCGACCTGATGAAGATCGTATTCAAGATCAAGGAAGACGATGCTCGCAATCCGGGAGTCATTGCCGACTGTACAGGTGACAACGCTGGCGACTCCGTCGGACCCAGCGCCGACGGCTTTGAAACCTACGGCGTCACCGGCGTGGCCCTCATCACCTTTATTCTGCTGGCTGTGAAGGATCCCACGATTCAGGCGCAACTGCTGGTTTGGATATTCGTGATGCGCGTAGGAATGTTGCTTTCCAGCGCAGGGGCGTACTTCCTCAATACCGCCATTTCCAGCGCGAAGTACAAAGACTCTGACGAAATGGACTTCGAGACTCCACTTACCTCGCTGGTATGGATCACCTCAATCGTCTCCATCATCCTCACCTATATCGTCTCCTATCTCATGCTTCCAACTCTGGGTGACGGAACTCTCTGGTGGAAGCTGGCTTCCATCATCTCGTGCGGAACCCTGGCAGGAGCGCTCATACCCGAATTGGTCAAAGTCTTCACTTCAACCAAATCTACCCACGTCAAGGAAGTGGTCAAATCGGCGCAGGAAGGCGGGGCCTCCCTGGGAATCCTGTCGGGATTTGTTGCCGGCAATTTTTCGGCCTACTGGCTCGGACTCAGCATGGTCGCTCTCATGGGACTCGGCTATTACTTCAGCCTGGGTATACCGGATTTGCAGAATAATCCAGCCGGCATGATGCTCGCTCCGGCCGTCTTCGCCTTCGGCCTCGTGGCCTTCGGCTTCCTTGGCATGGGCCCGGTCACCATCGCCGTCGATTCTTACGGCCCGGTTACCGACAATGCTCAGTCCGTCTATGAGCTGTCGCTGATCGAAGATGTTCCTAACATCGAAGCTGAGTTGAAGAAGGATTTCAACATCGACGCGAAGTTCGAGCGCTGCAAACACCTGCTCGAAGCCAACGATGGGGCTGGCAACACATTCAAGGCAACGGCGAAGCCGGTTCTCATCGGCACAGCCGTGGTCGGCGCAACAACGATGACCTTCTCGATCATCATGGCTCTGACCCACGGGCTGACAGACAATGTGGCGAAACTCTCCCTGCTGCATGCACCGTTCATGCTCGGCTTGATCTGCGGTGGAGCGGTGATCTTCTGGTTCGCGGGTGCTTCAACGCAGGCAGTCTCCACCGGCGCTTATCGCGCGGTCGAGTTCATCAAGGCGAATATCCACCTGGAAGGCGCGGAGAAGGCATCCGTGGCTGACAGCAAGAAAGTCGTGGAGATCTGCACGAAGTACGCGCAGAAGGGGATGTTCAACATCTTTCTCGCCGTCTTCTTCTCGACGCTTGCGTTCGCGTTCATGGAACCGTTCCTGTTTATTGGCTACTTGTTCTCGATTGCGATCTTCGGCCTGTATGAGGCCATCTTCATGGCCAATGCCGGCGGCGCCTGGGATAATGCCAAGAAAATCGTAGAGGTCGACATGAAACAGAAAGGCACACCTCTACACGATGCAACCGTTATCGGAGATACGGTCGGCGATCCATTCAAAGACACATCGTCGGTGGCAATGAATCCGATTATCAAGTTCACGACGTTGTTCGGATTGCTCGCTGTCGAATTGGCAGTGACTCTGAGTGGGAATAACCCGATGCTGACGCATGTGCTTGCCGTGGCATTCTTCCTGGTGTCGGTGTTCTTCGTGCACAAATCGTTCTATGGAATGAGGATTGAGTCCAAGCAGTAATTCACCAGTCGTTGAATCAAAGAAAACGTCGCCTGGAAATGGGCGACGTTTTCTTTGCGCGATGAAATGCCAAACAATTCCGGTTGTATCGTGGCCCAGTGAGAACTACGAAATGCAACCAGCCAGTTGCGCGAGGCTCTTGCGCTGGCGGCCTTCTTGATCGAAGTTGGCGGGATTGAGCCACGCCTCGAAAGCCGCTTTCCGCGCAGGCCATTCCGAATCAAGCATCGAAAACCATGCCGTGTCGCGGTTCTGGCCTTTCACAATCATGTGCTGGCGGAAGATGCCTTCGAATGTGAATCCGTAGCGAAGAGCAGCGCGGCGCGAGGGAGCGTTGTTCCCATTGCACTTCCACTCGTAGCGGCGGTAGCCCAGGTCCTCGAACACGTGACGGGCCATCAGGTACATGGCCTCCGTAGCGGCGACGGTGCGCTGCAGCGGTGGCGAGAATAGGATGTTGCCGACTTCGATGACGCCGTTGGCCGGATCCATCCGCATGTAGCTGGCGTAGCCGGCAACGCGGCCGGTTGCCTGTGGAACGATCGCGAAGAACACGGCGCTCAAGCCTGCCTGTTTTTCTTCGAGCGCATGGCGCAGATCAGCCTCGGTGGCATAGGGGCCATCTGCGAGGTAGGCCCACACCTCATCGTGGCCGTGTACCGCCTGCCAGAGGTCATCAGCATGGCTTGGAGCGGTCAATGGCTCCAGCGTCACGGCCCCGCCGCGAAGCACCAGGGGGGAGGGAGGAGGAACAGGCTTCCATTCGCGCAGATCTTGTCGGGCTTGGGGCACGGATTCAGCCTATCAGCCGCCGAATCCGACTCTTTGGGGGAGCCTGGAGAGTAACGTCCTCCTTCTCCACATTTCGAGCGATTTCACACAGGAAAAGGGACCGAATTGCACTGGTTTTGCGCCTTGTATGCACCCTGACCGCGGACTAGGCTGGTATTTCAGCGCGAACAGAGGCGCGGGAGCCGCATCTGCACTGGATTTTGGGCAAATTGCAAGGCGAACGACCGCATCCCGCAAGCCTTTTTGCGCTTTCCACAGCCCGATTAGCGGGATTTAGCAGCTGGATGCTCGATTCAACATCTAAATACAAGATGTTGTGGTTTCCGGTTGACAGGCACCATAGAGAGCGCTATTTTTGCATCTGCGACTGTAAACAGACTGTAACCTTGAATCCCAGTTACAGGCCGCACAAGACAGAAAAACCGCGGTACAGAAAAAGCCCCCGTTTTTCCGTTCGCTGCATGACTTAACCCCCCAATTTGGCTGCGTTAAGACCAAGGGACAGGTATTTAAAGAAATCGCCGATGGAGAGTGAATCGATGAACGAGGCCAACCTTCAAACAACCGCTGCAGCCCTGCAAGCTCCCTATAGCCAGGGTGGCCTGACATTTTCCCGCCGTTTCTCAGCCGAGGGAGTATCTCCTTACGACGACGTCCAATGGGAACGCCGTACGGCTCTGATCGCCGACAGCAAGGGCAACACCATCTTCGAGCAGAAGGACGTGGAAGTGCCGGCCGACTGGTCGATGACCGCGACCAACATCGTGGCCTCGAAATATCTCCATGGAACGATTGGCTCGCCGGAGCGCGAGACGGGCGTCCGCCAACTGGTATCGCGCGTTGCAGAGACGGTGCGCGACTGGGGTATTGCGGGCGGCTACTTCGCCAGTGCAAGCGACGCTGCCACCTTCCACGACGAGCTGGCAAATATGCTGTTGACGCAAAAGGTGGCCTTCAACTCGCCCGTGTGGTTCAACGTCGGCTGCGACCGGCTGGAGCCGTTTGCAGTGGGGCAGAACTGGCACTGGGACCCGATGACGGGCGGCGTTGTCCACGCGCCGACAGGCTACAAGAATCCGCAGTGCTCGGCCTGCTTCATCAACTCCGTCGATGACTCGATGGAAGGCATTATGGACCTGGCGCGTACCGAGGCGCTCCTGTTCAAGTACGGCTCGGGAACAGGCACGAACTTCAGTTCGCTGCGTTCAAGCCACGAAGGTGTGACCGGCGGCGGCACTGCCAGCGGTCCATTGAGCTTCATGCGCGGCCTCGATGCCTTTGCCGGCGTCATCAAGAGCGGCGGCAAGACACGCCGCGCGGCAAAGATGGCGATCCTCAACGTAGAGCATCCTGACATTATCGACTTCATCGAGTGCAAGGCAAAGGAAGAGCAAAAAGCTCACACCCTTATCAGGAACGGCTACGACGGTTCGGGTCCGGACTCCGAGGCCTTTTCCTCGATCTTCTTCCAGAACGCCAACAACTCTGTGCGCGTGACGGATGAGTTCATGCGTGCCTACGAGAATGACGGCGAGTTTTCGACCAAGACGGTAAAAGGTGCGAACCCGGTAAAGACCTACAAGGCACGCGACATCATGCGCAAGATTGCTGAGGCCACCTGGCTGTGCGGCGATCCAGGTCTGCAGTTCGACACCATCATCAACAAGTGGCACACCTCGAAGAACACGGCGCCCATCAACGCTTCCAATCCATGCAGCGAGTACATGTTCCTCGACAACTCGGCGTGCAACCTCGCGAGCTTCAACTTGATGAAGTTCCTCACGCCTTCAGGCACGTTCAACATCCCCGAGTATCGTCATGCAATTTCGGTCGTCATCACGGCGATGGAGATCCTCGTGGACAACTCCGGATATCCAACCGAGTGGATCGCGCGAAATTCGCACGACTATCGCCCGCTGGGTCTCGGCTATGCGAATCTCGGCGCCCTGTTGATGTCGTTCGGAATTCCGTACGACTCGGCAGCAGGACGCGATCTGGCCGCAGCGATGACGGCGATCATGTGCGGCCAGGCCTATCTGCAATCGGCAGTAGTTGCAGCCAACTGCCCGCCATTGGCCTCTGCCACGCCGCTCACAGCAAGCGTAGAGCGCCAAGGCGGAGCATGCCCCGGCTTCTATGTAAACCGCGAGCCGTTCCTGAATGTGATCAGGATGCACCGCGCCGAAGTGAACAATATCGGCAAGTCGCGCACCAGCGGCGAACCGTTCCTCGTGCCGCAGCTCGAAGCGCTGATCGATGCGAGCCGCGACTGCTGGGATATGGCACTCTCCTATGGCGAGCGTTACGGCTATCGCAACTCGCAGACTACGGTGCTGGCGCCGACAGGCACCATCGGCTTCATGATGGATTGCGACACAACCGGCATCGAGCCGGATTTGGCACTGGTGAAGTACAAGAAGCTGGTTGGCGGCGGGATGATCAAGATCGTCAACAATACGGTGCCGGCTGCGCTGTTCAAGCTCGGCTATAACAACGATCAGGTTGATGCCATTGTCAGCTACATCGACGCGACCGGCACTATTGAAGGCGCGCCAGGCATCAAGCCGGAGCACCTGGCCGTGTTCGATTGCAGCTTCAAGCCGGCCAAGGGCACGCGCTCGATTCACTACATGGGCCACATCAAGATGATGTCCGCGACGCAGCCATTCCTATCCGGCGCGATCTCGAAGACCGTAAACCTGCCGCATGAGGCAACGGTCGAAGAAGTTGCCGAGGCCTACGCCGAAAGCTGGCGCCAGGGCATCAAGGCTGTCGCCATCTATCGCGATGGATCAAAGGGTGTGCAGCCCTTGAACACCAGCATGGATGCAAAGAAGGAGCCCTCGGCTGTGGAAGCAGCAGGGCAGCGCGTGATGGCGCAGCTTGCTGCGGGTCAGCCGGCGGCCGAGGCAGATCTGAAAACACTTGAGGCCAAGATCAGCGAGAAGCTCGAGGTAACGGCGAAGTCAGTTGTCGCTGCTTCAGGCCCTTCCAGCGCGCGCTCGAGGAAATAGCCAAAGCGACCTCGGTGCCGCAGATGACCGCTGCACTCGGAATTGAAGAACGCCACTGCCACAGGATCTGAACGGGCCACCGCGCGCGGTGCGTCATCGCCTGCAGGCGGAACGCGCCTCCATTACTCACAAGTTCTCGATTGCGGGTCATGAAGGCTACATCACGGTTGGTCTGTATCCCACCGGGCAGCCGGGCGAGATCTTCATCAAGATGGCGAAGGAAGGTTCGACTGTCTCCGGCTTGATGGATGCATTTGCGACTTCGATTTCGCTGGCACTGCAGCACGGTGTTCCGCTGCGTGTGCTTTGCGAGAAGTTCGCGCACACGCGGTTCGAGCCTTCGGGCTGGACGGGCAACGAGCAGATTGGCTACGCCAAGAGCCTGATGGACTACATCTTCCGCTGGCTGAACCTGCGCTTCCTTTCCGGCGAGCAGTTGACGCTGTTTGCAGGGCTGGCTCCGCAGGCTGCGCCGCTTCCTGAGTCACCGACGATTCTGCCGGATATCGAACCGCAAGAGGATTCCGCGACCCACAAGCAGCTCTCCAGGCTGGCTGAAGAAATGTCGCGCCTGAGAGAAAGAGACAGGGGAATGGGCAGCACGTCCGCACCGGGCGGCAGCATTCCACCCGAGGCTCAATCTTCAATCACGGCTTCAACCGACTCAACTCATGGCCCAACACTGCAGGATCGAGGCCTGTTCCATGCGTCCGAAGCGATGCGCAGCATGTATGAAATGGGCGATGCGCCGAGCTGCTCCACCTGCGGAGCGATCATGGTCCGCAATGGAAGCTGCTATCGCTGCATGAGCTGCGGATCAACCTCAGGGTGCAGCTAGGAACTAATTATTACTTATACCGTGGAGCAGGCTTCGGCCTGCTCCATTTTTCCTTGCGAAGGAATTCCGGGGGTCGGAGATTATTGCCGGTTCCGCGCAGCGTCCGCATCGACTTTCAACGCAGACGTTATCTCCTGGGCACAGCGCATCACATGTTGGGCGATCGCGGGAACGCAATGTGCAGCTAGACGAGTGGCGGAACCGGAGATGCTGACCGCAGCGATCGGACGGCCCGTCGCATCCAGAATTCCAGCGCCCACACAGCGCGTGCCGATTTCCATCTCCTCGTCGTCGACTGCATATCCGCGACGCCGCACACGTTCCAATGCTTCGAGAAGTTCGTCGGAAGATGTAAGAGTCTTCGCGGTAAAGCCGATGAACTGAATTTTCGCAACAGTTTTTGCGACCTCGTCCGACGGAAGATAAGCCAGAATCGCCTTGCCGAGGGAAGTGCTGTAGACGGGGTTTGAGGTTCCGGTACGAGAGCTGATGCAAACGCGCCGATTGATGGGTTCGACCTTGTCGATATAGACGACGCGCGTTTTGTGGAGAACACCCAGGTGGACAATTTCGCCCACTCTCAGCGCGAGCTTGCGCAGATGAGGGTGGACGCGTGATCGCAGGTCGATCTGCTCAACGGCGCGACTGCCCATGTCGTAAAGTTTCAGTCCAAGTCGGTAACGGCTCGCCGGGGCGCGCTCGATCATGCCGGTGCGCTCAAGTGCCATCAGTGCGCGATGTGCGGTGCTTTTGTGCAGGCCCATGCGCAGACATATCTCAGCGAGGCTTAACGAACTGTCACTTGAGCCGAGCAGATCGAGAATCGCCACAACGCGGTCCAGACCCTGCAATTGATAGGGATCGCCTTGTTCGGATTGCGCAGTCGCGATTGCAGCAGGCTGCTGAATCTTCTTTGGCCGCTTCAAAGCTGACCGCGGTGCAGCCGGGGAAGCTGGCGGCCTATGCGTTGATTTCCCATTGCGGGCGGTACTGCTCTGCAAAGACTCCGCCTTCATAAAAACAACCTCCACGATAAATGCCCTTACGGGAGAGCAAGCATACGAGTAGGAACGATCCAGTATAACGCCGCAAATTTGCTGCGAAATATCAGGCAAAATGCTACATCCCCATTCGCACAAATCTTCATGAGAGCCATAACACAGGCTGTCGAATCGGGTGGTTGCGAATCACTTCGGGCACAGTCGGATCAGGAGCCAGGCGCGCCCAAAGATCGATGTACTCTTGTTTGCGATATGCCAGTCCGGCAAAGAGCAGGCTCGGCTGCCTCACTGGCAAATCGTCGAAGTATTGAACATCGTGACGATAGGGCCATGATTGTTTGTTTGCGATGAATGGAGCCATGAAGTTGAAACAGTTGGCAACGCCGCGTCCGTCAGGCAACGAGAATTCCCATAGGTTGTCCGGCCCGTTGGAAAGCACGTGCGCGAGCATCCCAAGCGCATCGAGGTCAAAAAGAGAGTAGCCATAGGGCTTGGTGCGGGCAAGCTCAAGTGGAAAGCTGCCGTCCGTCGCAACTTGCGTGGGAATGATTGTGCTTTTGAAACGATCGCGGCATTCGCGAACGACGCCGTCTTCCCCGGTGAGCAGCGCGAATGCGGCCGCTTGCAGCAGCCAGCAGGAACCATGGTTGTTTTTAGCGTCGCGCTCCTTCCGGCCAGGATCGGAGGTTTGGATCCACTCCAGGTATTGTGCGAACCAGCTTCTCGTACCCTGCCAGTCAGATTCTGCGAGCGCGCCTCCGCCATGAAGGATGATGGCGGCCTGGGCCACTTCGACCAGGTGCAGCGTATCGATGATCCCGTAGCTGCGTCCGGTGCTCACTCCGTGAACGGCCTGCGCATATTGCAGATCAGGATTCATTCTGGTCGCCGGCTCGATGAACCACGCGCGCAGATGCGCAGCCGCGTGTGCGGCAAAATCTCGGCTTTTCGTGAGCACCCATGCAGCGGCAAGCGCCGGCGCCTGAATGCTCAGCCGAATCAACAGCAAGCGATGAGTGTTGAAGTTTGCAGGATTGGATTCGCCGTCGCGATTGACATAGAGGCCATTGGGATTCTTGGGGTCAGGCCAGAAATAATCCGCCTCAGAAAAGTAGTCGTGAAACCCGCCCGCGCTCCGTGAGGCGGGTGTGGAAACGATGGTTTCGGGCTGTTCAAGCAAATACCGCTGGGCTGCATTGAGAACACGCGCGCGCTCGATCGTTTCAACGCCTTTGCGAGGGTGGTTGAGAATATCGTCGGCGTCACCATGCTTTAACCCCAGCGCCGCGATAGCGCCTGCGCCTAACGAGAGGAATTCGCGCCGAGAGAATGGGAGCATCAATGATCCTCTTGAGTCTTCGCTGGCCGTTTTCATTTTCCGGCGATCTGAGAAAGTTCAGATCCCGCAAGCAGGAAAGAACCCACGCCATAGACATAGCTAGACGAAGGCTTGAATTTTCCGGGTTCGCCGCCGATCGGTTGAATCGATCCGAGCCTTCCGTCAGCGTAAACGTGGGTGAGCATTCCTTTCCACGACTTCTTCACCACGGGCAGATACTTCTTGCGATCGAGGAGCTTGTGGCGGATTCCCCAAGCCATGGCATAAGTGAAAAATCCGGAGCCTGAAATCTCTGGGTTAGGATACGATCCGGGATCGAGTAGGCTGGCGCGCCACAAACCATCGGGCTGCTGCAGAAGCGCGATCCGCTCCGCCATGTCCTTGAACTGTTTCTCATACTTTGCGCGATCGGGGTAATCCGCAGGCATGCGCTCGAGGACCAGCGCCAGTCCCGCAAGGACCCAGCCGTTGCCGCGCGACCAGAAGACCTTTTGCCCGTTTGCCTCGTGCATGGTTAGGAATCGATCGTCGCGGAAGTAGAGATGTTCGGCTGGATCGTAGAGCGCGCCGGATGTGATCCACCACTCGCGATTCATGAAGTCGAGATAGCGGCGATCGCCTGTAGCTGCCGAGAGCTGCGCCAGAACCGGTGGCGCCATATAAAGCGCGTCGCACCACCACCAGAGATTCTTCTGCGGATCGTCGGGACGCGCCAGCAGTCGGTCCATGCCATCGCGAGTGGGCGCGATCTCTGCCGTCTTCGGGTCTTCGGCGTAAAGAGTGAGGTAGCTGAGGCCAATGGCTTCATCGTCGGCGTGAGCGAACCGTGGTCCGAAGTCCCAATGATTATCGCGCGCAACCTGGAGAACCCGATCCTGATAGTGCTGGTCTCCGGTGGTCTTCGATGTAGCCAGAAATCCATCGTAGAGCGCAGCAAAGGTCCACTGGATGTTGTAACGCCCCTCCGAGTGCTGCAATTGCCAATCTGCAACTTTCTCCATCGCCTTGAGAATGGCTGGGCGTTTCAGGTCGGCAGACAGATCGGTGGCAAGCGGACCTGGATCATCGGGCTGGTCGCCCGCCGCTGCACGTTCATCGATGACCGTTGGAACGGGTGTCTGCGAAAAAGACGAGGCCGAAAAAACAAAAATCGCAAGCGCTAAGCCAAATATCGATTTCTTCATGAACCTTCCAGCAATCAGTTGATTCTCGTCCGTACAGCGTATGACGTCATGGTCCTGATTACATGCGGCATGCTCCGTCGCGCTGTCAGTACGACGGAGCATACTGCTGATGCTCTACCTCGCGCAAAAATCAGAACGTCAGTCTCCCTCCCACCTGGATGATGCGCATGGCGGATGCCGAGGTTATCTTGCCGTTCAGCGAGGAAGCCAGATTTGCGGTTGGATTATTGAGACTCACCATGTTGAAAACATTTGTGGCCTCGCCGCGTAGTTGAAACGTAAGTCGTTCTCCGAAGCGGATATCGCGAAAAATACCCAGATCCGCACTGCGGAATCCCGGGCCGCGCAGGGAGTCGCGCGGTGTATTACCGTCGGCGCCTCCCGGACCGATGCCGCCTGGGACGCCAGGGCCGTTGGAGATGAAGGCAGCTGTGTTGAACCATGCTGCCGCCGCAACTGTACGCGGGCGATGGGGATCAAGGAAGGGATTGACGCCCGGAACCATGTTAGGGCGATTGTGATTTGCGCTGTCGAAGTTCTTGTTCGAGCCCGTCGTGATTTCGAAGGGCGGGCCGCTTTGGAAATAGAAGATTGGCGAGAGCGACCAGCCGTTGACCACATGCTTCATGACACGATTCGAACCGCGGTAGTAGTCAATGTTCCATATGCCGGAGATGTTGGCCACGTTCCGCCGGTCTACGTCCATCGGGCCGCGCTCCTCCCAGAGGTTGGCGAAGTCCTGAGCTGTCATCTGCCCGATGGCAGATTCGTTCGAGCTCTGTAACGCGTGGCTCCAGACATAAAAGCCATTGAGCATCAGGTTGTGAGCCATCTGCCGCTTTACCGAGACCTGGAGTGAATGGTAGTTGGCAGTCTGGTTTGAGGTGAGGAAGATGTTCTGTCCCAGGATGCCGGGGTCGTATGGCCGCCGCGCGTTAATACTGGTTTGAGAGGTGCTGGCGCCGGGAGCATAGGGGGCGTAGTTATCGTCAATCATCGTTGGCACATCGCGCGACAAGGTTCCAACATATGCGGTTGTCAGAATGAACTGCCCAGGCAACTGCCGCTGGATCGCAAAGTTTACCTGGTACATGTAAGGCCACTGCACGTCTGTACCGATGGACTCAATGCTGGCTGGCTTCAGAAAGCGCGGGCTTGAGGGATTGTAGATATATGGAAAGGGGTTGCCATTCGGGAATGACGTGGGGTTGTTATACGGATGCGTCAGTGAGGTAATGGAATTGAAAGTCTGGCGAATCGCGAATGGTTGCGCGTTGCCCGGCTGATTCCATTCGTTGCCGCTGGTTGTGCCGAAGAAAATGCCTGCTCCAGCGCGAACGGCAGTTTTTCCGTCACCCCAGGGGTCCCAAGCGAAACCGATGCGCGGCGAAACGTGGTGCCAGCGCGTAGCCACAATACCGCGGGTAACTCCCTTGTCCCCGGGGAACAGCATGCCCAGCGGCGCAGAAGGAACCACCGTGGATTGC
Organism: uncultured Acidobacteriaceae bacterium; assembly: GCA_963832035.1. Taxonomy (GTDB): domain Bacteria; phylum Acidobacteriota; class Terriglobia; order Terriglobales; family Acidobacteriaceae; genus Telmatobacter. Next base: position 37,034 of record CAWHSK010000001.1, read on the forward strand.
TGGCCGGGAACAAACGCCGCAGTCAGATTCGACGACTCCACCGGGGGAGTATCGATGTCCCACCGAAGTCCCAGGTTTGCCGTGAATCGGGACGTGATGCGGTAGTTGTCCTGCAGGAAAACCGCCGTATGCCAGGCGCTCAAGAGTGTGTGATACGGAGTATCCTGCTCCATCGTACTTACCTGTCCGGTCACGAAATCGGATAGAGCGTTTCCGGTGGTCGTGGGAGCCGAATTTTGGAATGTGAAAACTCCGAAGTTGTACAGGTTGCCCACGAACATTCCCTTGTCCAGCGCAAGCTCGCCGCCAAAAATAAGGCTGTGCTTGCCCTTGGTCATCGTGACAATATCGCGGAGCGAGTAGAAGTCTGATGTCGTAACCGGTCCGGCGAGAGCCCCGCCTACGTTGAAGTATCCCGACACGTTGAGCTGGGGCAAAGCAGACGGTCCCTGGATCGTAAAATCGGATCCCAATTGACCGAGATCGGTTGCCGGCAAGTTGACGCGTCCGCCTGCTGCTCGCGTAAACGTCACCCAGGCCTGATTCGCTGTCGACGGGCTGAAAGTGTGCACTTCGCTGATATTGGCATTTGTTTGACCGGTGTAGGACTGGTTAATATCCCACGGAATCGGCCCACCACCGAATGCGTTTTGGGTTGTCTTCACATAAAAATACGTCACTGCGACGTGATCGTTGTCGCCGATCGATTGATCGTATTTGCCAAGATACTCGTTGTCATCCGTTGGGCCCGTGAAAAAGCCAACGTATGTGTTCCCGGCGCTGTTCGGCAGCGGAATCAAGTTGGCCGTGTTCAGAATGTTCGCCGCGGTGACATCGAGCAGGGCCTGAGGAATACAGTTCGGTTTCGGCGACTGGCAATTGGGAGCGGTATTTGTTCCAACCACCTGCGTTTTGGTTCCGGGCGCGTTCACCTTGAATGAATCAGCCGTAAAGTCTCCAAGACGCTCGGCTGCGGTTGGCATAACTCCGCCGGTCAGCTGTTGTCCCACCACCTGCCGCAGACCGGCATAGCTGAACAGGAAGAACGCCCTGTCGCGTTTAATCGGTCCGCCAATGACGCCGCCGAAGTTGTTGCGATGGTAAGGAGCCTTTGTTTTTGAATTCCATGGCGTGGCGTTAAAGTCTGTATTCCGATTGAACTCGAATAGCGAACCGTGGAACCTGTTTGTACCCGACTTGGTGACAGCTGTAATTACCGCGCTTGACATGTGTCCGTACTGGGCTGAGAAGTTGCTGGTCTCCACCCGGAACTCCTCGAGCGCGTCCGGATTCGGCAGCTGGTTGCCGTAATTTCGAATTCCGGTTATGTTGCTGCCGCCATCCAGGTAAAACGACACCTCGGGATTACCGCCGTCGATCGAGCCGTTGATCTGTACCGCCGCTGAGGGCAGGCCGATAACAAAGTTGGGAGTGCCATTCGGATTCGAGCTGGGACTTGCACTGTTGGCCTGTACGCCGGGCGTGAGCGATAGCTGCGCGTAGGCGTTGCGATTGACCAGCGGCAAGCCGATGATTTCGGCAGGTTCGATGGTTCTGCCCAACACAGCAGTGCTCGTATCCACGGTGGGCGGTGCTTCCGTCACGGTCACGGTCTGCGATTGAGCGCCAATCGCCAGGGTGACGGAAACCGTTAGAGTCTGGTCGACAGTTAAAGCGATATTCTGTTGCACATAGCGCTTGAACCCGCTCGCATTGACCTCAAGCGTGTAGGTACCGACCGGGAGATGGTCAATTCGATACTGTCCATATTCGTTCGCTGTAGCCACCCGCGAAAATGAGGTCGCGTTGTTGGTCGCTTTTACGATTGCACCGGAAATTACTGCCGATTGTTGGTCTGTCACCGTGCCAACGAAAGTGCCGGTAATCTGCTGCGCGTGCATGAGCGATGCCGTCAGGAAGAGGAACAAGGCGACACATGCACTTCGAACTGCTTGATACGCCGTATTCTCCTTGCCTTGACGTTGCTGCCACCTCCGAAAACTGATCATGATCTGCTCCTTGGCGTGACTGGCTTCAAAAGTATGTGCCGGTTCTTGAGGCGCACTTTGGATAAAGCTAAGGCGCCGGGAGTATTCTGCGAATCGCGGAGTTGGAGTGTCAACGAACATGGGCCCCTTCCGTTCCGCTGGCAGGGACGCCGGTCATAAATTTAATTGCAAGCTGCAACAATATCCTCTGTAGGGCTTCGAGATGAAGATTAATCGATTGGTCATGCAGAATGAGTTCCGCGTCCGTTTCACTGATCTGCCTGCGGCAGCGCCCGATCATCCCATCACGACCATCGCGATTGAGTGCGAGGGGGCACCGACCCAGGACACGGATTTCGTCCGAATCAACAAACCGCGGATGGGTGTGTAGGAGCCAAGGATGAGGATAGATTTCATTCCCGGCGATGGTCTGATTCTTCCGCCCGAGCCCGCCGCGCCGGCGACACAACCTGAGCCCGGATTGAACGAGAGTTCTGGTGCGATCCGCATGAGCTGGTGCGGCACAGATGCGCAAGGGTGGCGGGAACTCGTCATCGCCACCGCACGAGCAGATGGTTACGTAATCAGGGACGCATTCGAATCAAAGTTGAAAAGGCGTGGAGAAGCCGCGGAGGCGATAACTTCATAGTGGCTCAAACGCAGAACACGAGGCGGAGGCGCTGGAAGATTCCGTGGTACTGGATATCTTCACACCGGCGCGAGAGGATTACTTGTGATGCGTTTGAATCGTGCAAGAGTACCTGCAATGAAGCGTTTAATTCTGACTGTGCTCGTCGTGTTTGTTTCATCCGCCTCCACACACCGGATCAACGCGGAAGCGGCATTACGCTCACCGTGGGACGCAGGCAACGTAGAGCTCACCGATGCGCCCTATGCGTGCCCAGAACCGGTGCACCTGTCTGCCGATCTCACAACAGATGGTTTTTACTCCGACAGCAAATCATCCGTCATCGATCCCGTTAAGTGGAAGGCTTATGCCGAGTCATCCGGCCCATACAAGAACCTTGGCGATGAAGCTGTTGCAGCCGCAGACGCCTATCGCACAACCGGCAGCCGAGCCGCGGCATCCTGCGTTCTGAAACTGCTGAATACTGCGGCTGCCGACGGCGTCTTCACAGGAAAGATGTCTTCGCGTCAGGCGTACTACGTGCAGGGGTGGGTAATAGGCGCTGTCGCGATTGCGTACCTGAAGATTCGTGACAGTGGCGTTCTCCAACCCGGCGAGAAAGCCAGCCTCGTCTCATGGATGAAGACAGTGGCACGACAGTCAATCGACTTTTACGATGCGGCAAGGTCCAAGCCCGGTGGAGAAGCGGGGAACAATCATCTGTACTGGGCAGGCGTTGAAATTGCTGCCATCGCGATCGCGGCTGACGACCGCTCAATGTTCGACTGGGCTATGGCAACGTATGTAAATGGCGTGAAGCAAATTACTCCGGAAGGCACACTGCCACTCGAGATGCGGAGGGGGCAGCGTGCCTTGCACTACCATCTCTATGCCCTTGCTCCACTGGTGTACCTCGCCGAATTCGGCAAGGATAATGATCTTGATCTCCTTGCCGAAAACAATTTTGCGCTCAAGTGTCTTGTAGACCGGTCCATCGCAGGTCTTCGGGGCAGCGGTTACTTCGATCGCGAGACCGGCGTTCCGCAAGACACTCCCAAGGGGCCGCCAACGGCTGAAGAGATCAGTTGGGCCAAGGTCTACGTCCACAATTTTCCCAACCCGGAAATTTCATTACTAATCGCGCAGGCGCCGTCACTCTCGTACATGTATCTGGGCGGCCTGCCACCGTACTAACCAGCAGCGCCCGGCGAACCTTGTTGCCGAAGAGAATGACAGAATGACACCGGGCCCGCGGGCTCGCTAATCTGTTCTGCATATGTTGGTGCGCAGCCCCGGCAATGTGGTGCATTGGTTGTTCGACTCCCATGTCGGGGCCGTGGGCCGCCTGACCCCACGCTGGATCTTCTTGCGGTCGCTCGCCGCCATCTACTTATCAGCTTTCTATTCGTTGCTGTTTCAGATCAAAGGGCTGATTGGCCCCGATGGTATTCTCCCGGCGCGCGACTATTTAGCCGCCGTGGCCCAGCAGTATCCGTCCACGAAGCTCTGGTTTGCACCGTCGCTGTTCTGGTTGTCCTCAAGTTCGCATGCGCTCATGCTGGTGTCGTGGATAGGTTTGACTGCGTCGATTGTCGCCTTCGTGAACTTGTGGCCGCGGCTCAGCTTCTTCCTCTGTTTCGTCTGCTTTCTTTCGTTCGTTTCGGCAGCCAGTGAATTCTCCAACTACCAGTCAGACGGCATGCTGCTCGAGGCCGGATTCATCGCGCTCTTTTTTGCGCCGCGGGGAGTGGTGCCCGGACTCGGCGAAAGCACACCGCCCTCGCGTGCCAGCCTGTTCCTGCTGCAGTGGGAGTGGTTTCGCATTTACTTCGAATCGGGCATGGTGAAGCTGGTTAGCGGCGATCGCCAGTGGCGCACGCTTACCGCCATGGATGAGTACTACCAGAACGGCCCGTTGCCCACCTGGATCGGCTGGTACATTGAACATCTGCCGCACTGGTTTCACGCCGCTAGTGCGGTCGGCACGTTGCTGCTGGAACTGGTGCTTGTGTGGATGCTGTTCCTGCCGCGCGGTGTGCGTATAGTCTGTTTCTTTATCGTCACGCCATGGGAAGTTGGTGTGATTCTTACGGCCAACTACACGTTCTTGAATTACCTGGTGCTCGCGCTGGGCTTCCTGCTGCTGGACGATCGATTCGTGCTGTCCCTCGTCCCCGTACGGTACCGACCCGCGCTTGACTCGGCGATTGCCCGGCAGACTGATAAAGAGCCACCCAACGATCAGGTTGAGCCAGACGCTGATCAGCCAGCACGCAGCGGAGCTCGGCGCACGCTCAGCGGTCACCTCCGCGCCATTCGTCTGGCCATCGCTGCGGTCATGCTCACCTGGATCTTCTACAACACAACCGCAGAGATGATCGGCATTCCATTTCGCGGTCTTCCATTGCCCACTTTGCCCATTGCCGCGCTCGAACCGTTCCGCATCGCCAACCAGTACGGCCTGTTTGCGGTGATGACCAACGGGCGCTATGAAATCGAATTCCAAGGCTCGAACGACGGCCAGAACTGGACCGCATATCCCTTCCGCAACAAGCCTCAGGCGCTGAACGAGGCGTCGCGCATCTACGCCCCGTACCAGCCGCGCTTCGATTGGAACCTATGGTTTGCATCCCTCGGTGATTGGCGCCAGGACCAGATCGTTCCGCTCACTGAAGAGCGGCTGCTTGGGAACGACAAGGATGTGGTGGCGCTTTTCAAAGGCAATCCGTTTCCGCAGTTGCCTCCGCGTTTCGTACGCGCCGTTCTGTGGCAGTATTGGTTCACCACCCGCGACGAAAAGCGCGAAACGGGAAACTGGTGGCGACGAAAGTATCTTGGGTTGTACGCCCCGGAGCTTACCAAAACGCCCGAGGGCCGAACCGCTGTAGTACAGTGGCCCGACGAAATGCCCGTGCACGACTGATTTGGGAGAATGAACGAATGAAGCGCGCAAATGTGATCGGCTCCGGCCCCAACGGACTTTCCGCTGCAATCGTGCTTGCCCAGGCGGGCATCGATGTCGAGGTGTTTGAAGCCGAGACAGTGCCCGGCGGCGGTGCGCGCACGCTGCCGTTGACGCTGCCCGGATTCATGCACGACTTCGGGTCGGCGGTGCATCCGATGGCTGCCGGATCGCCGTTTTTCGTGACGCTTCCGCTCGGCGACCATGGGCTTGCCTGGATACACGGCGACGCTCCGCTGGCACATCCCCTCGACGACGGAACCGCAGTAATGCTGGAGCACAGCCTCGCCGATCAGGACAGGGAATTCGGATTGGACGCCCCGGCTTGGCGAAACCTGATCACCCCGCTGGTCGATCACTGGGATAGGTTTGCGCAGGAGGCCCTGGGGCCGGTTGTGCGGTTTCCGCGGCATCCATTGTTCATGGCGCGCTTCGGCATGGCAGCCTTTCAGTCGGCCAGGCGAATTGCGACTCATAACTTCACGCAACCACGCACCCGTGCCTTGTTCGCGGGACTCGCCGCCCACTCGTTTCTGAGCCTTGACGACGCGCTGAGTTCGGCCGTGGCGCTGGTGCTTGGCGCCGCAGCGCATAAGATTGGATGGCCCATTCCACACGATGGATCGCAAAGCATCACGAAGGCGCTCATCGGTCATCTGCAAAGTCTCGGTGGAAAGGTCTACACCTCGTGCCGCGTCGATCCCGAGATATTTCGCAAACTGAACGGACCAAAAACCATGACTCTGTTCGATACGTCGCCGCGCCAGGTTGCTGCCATTGCCGGCGATTGCCTCACCCCCGGATTTCGCGATCTGATGGAGCGCTTCAAACTGGGACCAGGAGTCTTCAAGATCGACTACGCGCTTTCTCAGCCGGTGCCGTGGAAGGCGCCAGCGTGCCGGCGCGCCATCACCGTCCACCTTGGGGGCACTTTCGACGAGATCGCAGAGGCAGAGAACCTGGTACTTCAAGGGCAGCATCCCGAACGGCCCTTCGTGCTGACGGCGCAGCCATCGCTCTTCGATCCATCCCGCGCGCCCCAGGGGCAGCACACATTCTGGGCATATTGCCATGTGCCAAATGGATCAATTTTCGATATGACAGATCGCCTCGAAGCGCAGATTGAGCGCTTTGCACCGGGTTTTCGCGACTGCATCCTGGCCCGTCACGTTTCGAGTCCTGCAACTCTCGAAAGAATGAACGCGAATCTGCTCGGAGGTGACATCAGCGGCGGAGCCATGACGATGCGCCAGTTCTTGCTGCGTCCGACGGCCCTGACCTACGAGACCAGTGCGCCGAATCTTTTCATATGTTCTTCGTCCACGCCTCCGGGTGGCGGTGTCCATGGAATGTGCGGTTTTCGCGCGGCAAAGGTTGCCCTTAGAAGAACGCGATTCCGAGAATGAGCTTGCGGCTGAGCGTTGCATCACAATCCTGCGGTATAGTCCTGCGGTATCTATGCGCATAGAGTGCCCCGCGCGTTACGATAAATGGGTTCAGGACTCCTCAAAATGAAAGAGACACGAAGCGGCAAAGAAAGCAAGCAAGATGAAAAGCCAGTGAGCTTGAAGCAACTGGCAGCCCACCTCGGGCTGGATCCGGCTACAGTTTCAGTCGTGCTGAACGATGTGCCGGGCAGATCCATTCCGCAGAAAACACGTGATCGCATCAAGGCCGCGGCGCGCGAGTTGAACTATCATCCCAACCTGCTTGCCCGTTCTCTTCGCAGCCGCCAATCCAAGACAATCGGCATTCTTGTTCCGGAGCTTGGTGATGGATACCACACGCAGGTGATGAGCGGAATCGGCGACCATCTCATCAATGCCGGATACTTCTACTTCACCGCGCACCACCGCCATAAGCCGGAGTTGATTGAAGAGTACACGCGAATGTTTATTTCGCGCGGAGCGCAGGGCATCATCGCAATTGATACGCTGCTCGATCATCCCGTTTCCGTTCCGGTGGTTGCGGTCGCAGGCCATCGTCGCGTACAAGGAGTTACGAACGTCGCTCTCGATCACAATCGCGCCGCTGAACTGACTCTGTCGCATCTGCACTCGCTGGGTCATCGCAACATCGCCTTTATGCGAGGACAGCCTTTCAGTTCCGATTCTGACTCACGCTGGAAGGGTCTGGTCGCCTCGGCGGAGAAGTTGGGAATCGCGATCTCTCCGGATATGGTCGTCACACTCGTTCGCGACATTGCGTCGCCAGAGCTCGGCTATCCGGTTGTGCAGCAACTGCTGGCTTCGGGCAAACCGTTCACTGCGCTGGTCGCCTTTAACGACATTTCGGCCATTGGAGCGATCCGTGCTCTGCAGGATGCGAACCTGCGCGTGCCTGCGGATGTTTCGGTAATCGGTTTCGACGACATCAAGGCTGCCGGGTTTACGTTGCCTCGCCTCACCACCATCCACCAGCCGCTGGAGGATTTCGGCAGGATCGCCGGCGAACACCTGATAGGCCGGATTCAAGGCACGACCCGATTACGACAGGAGATCGCCGTGGAACCCACGCTCGTTGCACGCGAATCAACCGGCCCCGTGCGACGCTGAGCATTTCCGGCGCTTGACTCGAATACGTACCCTCTTCTATTTGATTTCCACTTCGTCAATCTGGAACTGAAACTTACCAGGTTCCTGAACGCGAATGAATCCTATCCCGCTCAGGTCGCTCCCGTCGGTCTCAAAAGTGGAGAAGGGAAACGCGTATTGCTTCCACTCTGGCCCAGCCACAAATGTCGTCATCGCCGGTGGTTCGCCGTTTTGGCCATTTCGAGCTTCGGTAAGAACGAGCAATGTATAAGTGCCTCCATCCCCCTTCGCCCAGAAACTGATACTGCTCTTCTTTGACAGGTTCACTGGCTTCATCGGCGCCGCACCTGGCGAGAACAGAGCACCCGCAAAGATGAACGGACCTCCCGAAACCAGTTCGCCCGTCACTTGCAGTGCGCCCTTGGTGTTGGCCGCACCTGTCTCGACCACATCCAGCTTCGATGTGGATTTTCCGCCGTTCATGGTGTCGCTCGCCGGAATCCACATGCCATATGCGGCCTTGACTTTACCCTCATCGAAGTTGCTCACCATGTTCGTCTCGGAGCCTCCGGGGACCGGTGCCATCGGCGTCGGTTTACCTGTTTCTCCTCCAATGCCGGTAACGGTCAGCTTCACAGTGCTGGTTTTGTCTGAACTCGGGCCCACCATCAGGTCGAAGATTCCCGGTTCCACCACACGATGCATCTCGATGTTCACGATCGACAGCATCTCCGGCGTGATCGTGAAAGTCACGGTACGCTTTTCTCCCGGCTTCAGCGTAATGCGCTCGAATCCCTTCAACTGCATTACCGGTTGCGTTACGGAAGCAACGCGTTGATGGATATAGAGCTCCGGCACCTCATCGCCTTCGCGCGTGCCGGTATTGGTTACGTCTAGACTGACCTTCGCTGTCCCCGACAGCATGATCTGCTGCGGCTCAACCTTCAGGTTGTCGAACTTGAAGGTGGTATAGCTGAGACCGTAGCCAAACGGAAACAGCGGCTGGCGCGTTGAGAACTCGTAGCTGCGATTAGCCGAGGGCTTGTGGTTGTAGTAGTCGGGCAACGCGCCCACGGTATGCGGAAAAGTGATCGGCAGTTTTCCGCCGGGGTTCGCATCGCCAAAGATCACGTCAGCCGCAGCGGTTCCGCCTTCCTCGCCAAGATAGAAACCCTCAAGAATTGCGGGTACTTTTTCGGCAATGTAGTTGACGGAGAGCGGTCGCCCGTTCAGCAAAAGCACAACGACCGGCTTCCCTGTCTCAACGACAGCCTTCACAAGTTCGTTTTGCGCTCCCAGCAGATCGAGCGAATCACGATCTCCGCGGTGATCTTCAGACCACGCCTCGCGGTTGGTACTCTCGTTTTCGCCGATCACAACAATCGAGGCATCGGACTTCTTCGCGGCATCGACCGCGGCCTGGATTGAAGCTGTCTGCGTTTTTGGATCTACGAGCTGCACATCGTTTGCCCACCAGCCTTGGAAGCCCTGCGGCGCTGTCGTAATCTTGCAGCCCTCTGCGTAGAGCACCTTCACCTTGTCGCCGACTTTGGCCTTGATGCCATCAAGTACGCTGACGCCATATCCGGGATCGCGACTGTAGCCGCCGAGGTGCACATCCGCCGCGTTCGGCCCAATAACGGCAATCGACTTCATCTTCGTGATATCCAGCGGCAGCAGGTTTTTATCGTTCTTCAGCAGCACGATCACTTTGCGTGCCGTTTCAGCCGCAAGCTTCTTGTGTTCGGAGCTGTTGTTGATCTTCTCCGCGTAGTCGGGATCGACATACGGATTATCGAAAAGGCCCAGGCGGAACTTCGCTGCCAGAATGCGCGCAACCGCGCGATCCACTTCGCTCTCCGGCACTGTGCCCTGCTTTACCTGGTCCACCAGGGTGTTGAAAGCCGGCGCATCCGCTACGTCGAAATCAATTCCCGCCGCGAGCGCCTGTCGCGCTGCATCGGCCTCGTTGAACGCCACGTGATGCGTGCTTACCAGCATCTGCAGAGCGTTATCATCCGAGCTGATGAACCCGTCAAAGCCCCACTCCTGCCTCAGAACCTTGTCTAACAGCCAATGGTTTACGTGCGACGGTACGCCATCAATCTCGTTATACGAAGCCATCACGCTTCCCACATGCGCTTCCTTCACGGCGGCCTCAAATGGAACCAGAAACGTCTCTCGAATCACGCGTTCTGAGATATTGCCTGGAGCGGTGTTTGTTCCGCCCTCCGGCTGGCCATGTACTGCAAAATGCTTCGCTGTGGCCAGCACGTGGTGCCTGTCGATCATGAACGAATCGCCCTGCAGGCCCTCAATCGCCGCGACGCCCATGCGCGAGATCAGATAGGGATCCTCGCCGTAGCCCTCTTCTGTTCTCCCCCAGCGTGGGTCGCGTTCCATGTCCAGCACCGGTGAAAACACCTGCCCCGAGCCTCGCGAACCCGCCTCATCGCCAACCGCGGTAAACACGCGCTTCACCAGCGCCGCGTCGAACGTGCTGGCCAGCCCGAGTGCCTGCGGAAAGCTGGTGCTGCCGTATTCCATGTATCCGTGGAGCGCCTCGCCTGGGAAAATCACCGGAATACCCAGTCGCGTCTTTTCCAACTGGTAGCGCTGCACCGCATTGCGCAGGATGGCCGCATTGCGAGGCGTCAGTTTCAGATCGCCACCCCACTCCGCTGCCAGTGCCTTTCTCGCCGTTTCGTTGGTGTAGGTGCCAGTCGGATCGACAACCGAGACCTTTTGCTGCCAATCCCATTTGAGCTGGTCCACCTTTTCCTCGATCGTCATGCGCGGCAGCAGGTCGGCGACACGGTCCGCGACCGGCAGAGTCGCGTCCTTGTAGCGTGACGTATCCGTCCTGGCGGCTTGCTTTTCCTGCGCACTTGCGCACAGCGTGAATACACCAAGTACCAGCAGCAGGCCGGAAATCAGAGACCTTGAAAAATTGCGCACGCGAATCATCATGGTATTTGCAGGTGTCCTCGATCCTTTCAGGCTATTCGGGGAGACATTCTAAATGAGCTACGCAACCTGGGTATGTGCGGTTCAAAGTCGTTTGAAAACGGGCCTGAAAACCCCTGAAGACCCAGTTTGGCTGTTCTCGAAATCTCCGCGTCGCATCTAAGCTGATGGGCCGCTATAACGGCGCCGTCTGTAGAATGAAACTATCGATAAAGGGAACCTCGCACGAGGCCAGAAAGCATCCATGCGCCGTGTCGCGCTGATCTACAACCCAGCTTCAGGGCAGCACTCCGGACGCCGCGCATCCTACATTCAGAGCGCGCTTGCCGTGCTTCGTAAAGCCGGCATTGAAGCCGAGGCTCTCGAGACGCATGCGCCCGGCAGCGGCAAGTCCCTTGCGCTCGGTGCTGTTCGGCAGGGCTACGACACGGTGCTCGCCTGTGGCGGCGACGGCACCGTGCATGAGGTGCTTCAGCCACTTGTGGGAACAAAGGTTGCCCTGGGTGTGGTGCCCCTGGGAACGGCCAATGCGCTGGCGCAGAACCTCGGATTGGGCCGCAATCCCGTGAAAGCTGTGCGGACACTCCTCGGTGCTCAGGCGATCGAAGTCCCGGTCGGCCGCATCTTTTTTCAGGAGACCAACGGCGCGCAGGCCTGGCGTTATTTCACCGTCGCGGCCGGTGTTGGGGCAGACGCGTTGCTGATGTCGAGCATGGATCCGGAACTGAAGCGCCGCTTTGGATACGCCCTTTACATGCTCGAAGCGTTCAAGATTTGGGCTTCTCATCCGTTCCCTCTTTTCGATGCTTCCTTCTGCATTAATGGAAATGGACAGCCACGCGTTGAACAGGTATCGCAATTGCTCGCCATTCGCATCCGTTCTTTCGGCGGCGCACTTGGAGTTCTGGCTCCCGGTGCGACATTGCACAAGAAGGACCTGAGCCTTGTCGCATTCAAAACGCGCAGTCGGCTTGAATATATGCGGTTCCTTCTGGCCACCCTCGCAGGCCGGCAGACATTCTCACGCTCCATTGAATTGCTGGATGCAGACGCGGTCGAGTGCCGACCTACGAACGGATCGAAAACCAGGGTTTTCGTGGAAGCAGACGGTGAGGTGCTCGGCGCTCTGCCGGCGCGCATCGAGCTAGCGCGCGAAACGCTGACATTGCTGGTCCCGCCCGGTGCACAGCCGTAGTCCTTGCAAAAAGTTCCGGACCCTTTCTCCACCTTGCCTGTTAGCTCCGCTCTAATCCCTGAATCCCATTTGCGTTCCCGTTCCCCCTCCTGCAATCATCGCTGCGACACCTTTTCATCCGGAGTCTCAGCATGAAACGATTTGCACTCCTTCTCTGCGCCGCAGTTGCGGCATCTTCCGCAGGCGCCATAGCGCAAGCGCCCGCGTGGCAGCCCGCGCCCGGTCACATTACTTTGCCCCTATGGCCAAAGGGTGCTCCCGGCGCACCCGCGAATCCACCTGCCGAAGTTGATACCACCAAGCCAACTGACAACCTCATTGCCGGCAAGCCGCTCGTTCGCCTCGGAAACGTCTCAAACCCAACGCTTACGGTCTATGCCCCAAAAGGCACCGCTGTTCGACCGGCAGTAGTGGTTTTCCCGGGCGGCGGATACAGGATTCTCGCCATCGATCTAGAAGGCACCGAGGTTTGCGACTGGCTCAATTCCATCGATGTAGCATGCGTGCTGGTGAAGTATCGCGTGCCCGATTCAGGTCCCTATCCCAAATCCGCCGCGGCACTGCAGGATGCGCAGCGCGCCCTTGGCCTCGTTCGCCAGCACGCAGCTGAATGGCACATTGATCCCAGCCGCGTAGGCGTTCTCGGCTTCTCCGCCGGAGCTCATCTTTCCGCCGCGCTCAGCACCCATTTCGACAAGCGCCTCTACGACCCGATCGATGCGGCCGACCAGCTGAGCTGCCGGCCTGACTTTGCCTTCATCATCTACCCCGGATATCTTGCGAACGCCGCGCAAAACATGGCGCCCAATGCCGACATCAGTCCCACAGCCCAAACGCCGCCCAGCTTCATCGTTCAGGCAGAAGACGACCCGGTGCACGTAGAAAACGCTACCGTCTATTTCCTGCAATTGAAGGCTGCGAAAGTCCCCGCCGAACTGCATCTGTATGCTAAAGGCGGACACGGATACGGCCTGCGCCCCACCGCAATGCCTGTTACCACTTGGCCCGAGACTGCGAGAACTTGGCTGCAGACGATCAAAATGCTGCCAACTAAAGTGAACGGCACAACTGGATCGACAGGGCACTAGGAGTCCAATGCTTTTCTGCGTACTCACCGTTTCCGATCGCTGCTCGCAGGGCCTGATGACCGATACGGCAGGCCCGGCGGTCGTAGAGTTGCTCCGCGAGCATTGGCCAGTTGCGCAGATTGAAGTCGCAATCGTGCCAGACGAAGAAGAGAAGATTGCCGCGCAGCTGGAGCAATGGAGCACGAATGGAGCCGCACTGATCCTTACAGTGGGCGGCACAGGCATGAGCCAGCGCGATCGCACACCGGAGGCAACGCTACGAGTGCTCGATCGCCATGCGCCGGGCCTTGCTGAAGCTATGCGAAGCCGGGGAGCCGAGAGCAATCCGTTTTCATGGCTGTCGCGCGGAGTGGCCGGCCTGCGCGGTTCTACGCTGATCGTCAATTTGCCGGGAAGCAAGCGCGGCGCCGAAGAGAGCCTGGTCTCCATTCACGTGCTGCTGCGACACGCGATTGAAGTTGCAGGCGGCAGTCAGAGCCATCCCTAGCGAGCGACGCGACAGGTTTCGCTCATTGCGGCTGGAAACGTTTTCCACCCAATAGCGCAACCAGCCACCCTCCTGACCGTGTCCGCTCATTTGAACCAGAATCTTCCTTCGAGTTTTTGAGCTCAATTCTGCGTCGAACTCCCGCGTGTAACAGAGAAGATGCTCTAGAATCATATCGATGGGCGGCCCACGTAAGAATCCGAACCGGCTTCATGCAGCTACTGCCAGCATCCGCCACGTGGCCCAGCGCGCAGGCGTTTCCATCGCAACCGTCTCGCGAGTAGTAAACGGTATCTCAACCGTCGCTCCAGAACTGGCCGAGCGCGTTTGGAACGCCGTTAAGGAAGTTGGTTACGTTCCCAACACTCAGGCCCGCGCTCTCGTCTCAGGACGCAGCCGCATCCTCGGCCTTGTTGTTTCTGAGATCACCAATCCGTTCTTCCCGGAACTCGTTCAGGAGTTTGAGAATCTCGCCGTTGAGCAGGGCTATGAAGTCTTCATCGGTTCTACAAACTACGACGCCACCCGCACCGAAGCGCTCATACGGCGCATGCTCCAGCGCGGCGTCGACGGCGTTGCCATCATGACATTCGGCATAGAAGAAGAGTTGATCCAGAAGCTCGTCGAGCGTGCATTCCCTCTGGTGTTTGTGGACGCAGGACCGGACCTGCCGAATATCCGAATTATCAAGGTCAACTATGGAGAGGGAATCCGCGAAGCAGTGCAACATCTCGCGGCCCTTGGACATCGTCAGATAGCGTTTATCAGCGGACCTCTGCAGATGCGCTCTGCGGTTGCGCGGCGCGATGCTTTCCTTAGCGCCATGGCTGAACTTGGGCTGACAACGCCACCCGCCCACCTGGTCGAAGGCACGCACACCATGGAAGGCGGCATCAAGGCCTGCGAACAATTGCTTGCGCTCGCAGAACTACCCACCGGGATTGTCTGCTCTAACGACATGACCGCGATTGGCGTATTGCATGGCCTGCATCGCACCACCCAGTCAGTGCCGCTCGACGTTTCCGTTGTGGGATTCGATGACATTCACCTTGCGCAGTTCATGCTGCCGCCGCTCACCACGGTCAGGATGTCGTGCAAGCATCTTGCCACGGCCGCCGTGCAGGCCCTGCGCGCCGGCATCGAGGCGGACTCGCCCCATGCGCAGCAGAAAGAGTGGCCCATCTCCACGCAGCTCGTCGTGCGGCAGTCCACTTCATTTCCACGTGGCAGCCTGCCCGCCCTGACGAAAGCGAAACCAGCGGCGCGCCGCAATCACGCAAAGTGAGATTCCGCAGTAATTGCTTTCGTGCTATTTCGATTCGCCAAAGCGCCACGAAATGGATACGCCCACATAAGAGGGCAAGCGCACTCCCACACCGCGCTCAACAGTGCCGCAACTAAAATTGTTGCTGATCCCGTCCACGTCTCCGCTGCACCCCGGCGGATCGGTCCCGGGCACCCAGTTCACGGCAAACATCTCTGTGGTCTGTCCCGTGTAGCCGCGGGCGAGCATGCCGTTCCCGCCTACTTCCAGACGCCCATTCATCCACGGCCGTACGACCGCTACGCGAAGCTCCTTCACCGGCACGGCCTCAAATCCGCCCACATCCAGAAGCTTGTGTCCCACATGCTCGTATTCGCTTCGCGCGCGAAGTCCGAGCGGAAGGCGATCGAGCACAGCCAGCAGATCGAAGATGGTGCGAGGAGCCTCAGGCGTCACAGCTCCTGTGTTCCGGTCGCGCGCATCTGCTTTTGAGACGACAGCCTGCACACTTCCGAAACTCCACTGGTGGCGCACCGAAACTGAGAGAAACTTCAACAGTCCAGGTCCTTCGTCTTCTGCCAGTCCCGTATCCGCATCGATTTTCGCCAGCGTAGAAGTCGTCGTCGTTCGGCCCAGCGTCACACGAGCATCAGTTGACGCAAGCGCCTTTTCGAGTACCAGTTGCTCAGAGTGCGACCGCTCCACCGGGTCATTCGGTGCGTCACCGGAGGCGGCTGGCGCGACGCCGGTCCGAGGATCCTGTGTGAAGAACGCCTGGCCCATACTGAACGAAGCGGAAGGCAGCCAACGCATCGATCCGCTGCCGGGTGCCCACGCGATCGTTGCCTTCGGGTTCACGAGCCCTCGCCAGATCGCATAGGAATTCGCCGCATTCAGCAGGTCGGTATTCCTCACGCCAATTTCGTCGCAGCGCAGCCCGCCATACCAGTTCACATGGCTGCCGATCGATCCCTGCAACGCTGCATATGGCGCAAGATTGCGAATCGAAATATCGTTCGCCATTACCGGCACGAATAAGCCGTAGGTCCCGGAATCGTTCGAGAGATAGTGATCCAGATTGTCACGGTGCGGATCGTCTTCGTTATAGTCCACGCCGCCCATCGCATCGAGCCCGAGCGGGAAGCGATGGGCAACGCGAGCTTCGCCGCCTTCGGCAGTTCGAAATTCGCTCTGCCGGATCAGCCCTTCGCCGAAATTCGAAAACAGTGCGAGATTATAGCTCCGAACGAATCCGGAAAAGAATACGTCTTTTCCGCCCGCAGTCCAATGGTCGCTCGCGGCGAATATTGCGCTGTGTGTCTGGTCGCGTTGCCGTGGATCGATCGTGTCGCGCAGCTCCTTGGCCATGCGCATCGGAACCAGCCCACCCTGATACGAGGTCCCGTAGTAGCCCAGGCACATCAGTGTCAGCTCGTGTGCACCGATTTTCGCGTTTCGCATTGCATTCCATTTATATTGCTGACGATGTTCGAGCCGGTCCAGCAGTCCATTGCCGTAACTGGCCTCAAGAGCCAGCCACTCGTTGGCATGCGCATACCGCCCTAACCCAACTGCGACATCCACATCGCCAAAGTCTCCATTGAGGGTGATGAACCGCGCCATTTGCGGCTTTAATGCGTAGGTTGCAGCGAGATTCAGCGCGTGGTTTCCTTCAAGGACATTGAACGCTCCGCCATCGGTTGCAACTCCGCTCAGCACTGCAGCGATGAAGATGTTGGGGTCCGCGTACCCATTGCCATGCGCATTCGCCGACAGATTATTGGGTACCAGGTATCCGCCCACCGCGATGTACTGCGCAATAGGCTCTCCGTGATCGCCTGCTACTCCAGGTACAAAATACTGCGGCGCTTTGATGCCGCCCGATGCAGTTTCAACGGGCAATCCAGGAATGGAGACGGGCGCTCCAGGTCGGCCTGGATTTGCGTCAAGCAATTCTTCCCGAACCATCAATCGCTGCGATGGATCGGGCGATGTCAGCGTTACATCGTCCACCCGACCATTCACCACGACTTGCTCAACCACTCGAGGCGGTGCAGCCGCCGGTGTTTGCGGCGCACTAGGAGATTGATTCTGCGCGATCATTTCGCGGCATCCTGAAACCAGCCCAAGCACGAGTAACACGATCTGCAGTTTCGTGCTACCGGTATGAATGCTCCTGCGCTGCATTTGTTTCGGCTCGCCTTAATCGCTATGTTTGTGGTGGCCGCTCTTCGCGGAGTGCTGCGGTGCGGTGGTTACCAGGCGTCCGTGTTGCACGCCTTTCAACGCAATCAATTGATCGGCAAATTGTCTGACGCGTCCGGCTCGCCCGTGCACGATCAGGACCTCGAGGCACGAGTCGTGATCGAGATGTGCATGGCTCGTTGAAACTACCAGTTCGTGGTGCGCGTGCTGCAGCTCTGTAAGTCGTTCCGAAACTCCATGCGCGTGGTGATCGTAAATCAGAGTGATAGTGCCCACCGCAATCGCATCTGGCTCGGCGGTTTGCTCGGCTACGAGGCGATCACGGATGAGGTCTCGAAAGGCTTCGGAGCGATTGGTGTAGCCGCGTTTTGCCAGCGATCGGTCAAATCGCTTCAAAAGATCAGAGTCAATCGCAATACCGATTCTGCTCAAAACGCCCATTGCGCTCCCTCGGAACTCAAAATACCGGAATTGACGTTCCGGCGGTAGCACGAATATTGACATTATGCTACGCACGGCCTCATGTCACGTGATCTCGGACACTCAATTCTCAAAGGACTAACCTCTTTGGTTGTGAATATATGGCGAACTAGATGATCTGAATTACGGCCGAACCCCCGGCACTTTCATCCCTTGAATATCATCGCGGGTTTTGCTGTAACCCCGGCGCACTCAATCTTGTCTAATGGATGCGGTTGAACATTTCCGCG
This sequence comes from uncultured Acidobacteriaceae bacterium, assembly GCA_963832035.1. Lineage (GTDB taxonomy): Bacteria > Acidobacteriota > Terriglobia > Terriglobales > Acidobacteriaceae > Telmatobacter. The sequence continues at coordinate 55,062 of CAWHSK010000001.1, forward strand.
CGAGGTCATCCATGTTGATTCGTAAACCCTCTGACATCCCTTCGTCGGAGATTACGCCCTACGAGAGCTACAAAGAGTACTTTAGCCGGCGCCGCCTTCTGCGAAACGCAATTGCTGGCACAGCCGCAGTGGGTGCTGCCATTGCGGGACTTGATCGTCTTGCGGATCTGTTCGCACCCCGCACCAGCGCCCTTGCTGACACCAAACTGCAAACCGTGAAAAGCCCACTGAGTATCACAGGCGAACAGCTCACCAGCTTGCAGGACATCACCCACTACAACAACTACTACGAATTTGGCCCGCACAAAAATGATCCGGCCGAAAATGCCGGCGCCCTGCCAACGCGTCCGTGGACAGTCAAGATTGAAGGCAAAGTCAAACAGCCGAAAACCCTCGACATTGATGCGCTACTGAAACTCCGCCCTCTTGAAGAGCGAGTCTATCGCCTTCGCTGCGTCGAGGCGTGGAGCATGGTTGTTCCGTGGATCGGATACTCCCTCTCCGAACTCATCAAAGAATGCGATCCGCTGCCGAGCGCGAAGTATGTCCAGTTTCTCTCCTACTACGACCCAAAAGTGGAGAAGTGGGCGGCGAGTGAAGCCTCCTTCTATTCAGCCTATTCAGAGGGCTTGCGCATGGATGAAGCCATGCATCCGCTCACGCTGCTCACCTTTGGCCTCTATGGCGAAGTTCTTCCCAACCAGAATGGCGCCCCAATCCGCATCGTGGTGCCGTGGAAGTACGGCTTCAAATCGGCCAAGTCGATTGTTGCGATTCGCTTCGTTGACAAGGAGCCACCTACAACTTGGAATCAGATGGGGCCGAGTGAGTACGGCTTCTACTCCAATGTTAATCCCAATGTCGATCACCCGCGCTGGAGCCAGAAGACGGAGCGCCGCATTGGTTTGCCCCTTTTCCAGCAGCGACGCGCTACGCTTATGTTCAACGGCTACGGCGACCAGGTAGCGTCGATGTACAACGGAATGGATTTGAAGAAGAATTACTAGCGGAGTTAGCAGGTTAACAACGCTAGCTGCCGTGCTCCCAGGACCCGCATGAATCGCACGACTCTCATCACGCTGAAGACGCTTACCTGGATCGCGTGCCTCTCTCCGTTTGCATTGCTCATTTACCAGTTCGTCACCAACGCACTCGGCCCCGACCCCACCTCGAATATCGCCCTCACCACGGGCTATAACACGCTGCTGTTATTGATTCTCTCTCTCGCCATCACACCGCTGCGCCTGCTCTCACCGCGCCTCTCATGGCTCATCAAGTTTCGCCGCCTGCTCGGTCTCTTCGCGTTCTTTTACGCATCGCTGCATCTGGCCACGTATATCGCGCTCTACATGAACTTCGACCTCAGCGTATTCAAAACCGACATCACGAAGCGCCGCTTCATCATCGCCGGCTTCCTCGCATACACGCTGCTTGTCCCGCTTGCGGCTACGTCAACCACGTGGGCCATCCGCAAGCTCGGCGGCAAGCGCTGGAACCAGTTGCACAAGCTGGTCTACCTCGCAGCCATCTGCGGAATCATCCACTACTGGTGGCAGGTGAAACCCGGCGTCAAGAGCCCCATGAACCTGACCATCGCGCTCTTCGTGCTGCTGGCTGCGCGGCCGGTCCTGGCATATGTCCAGAAGATCAGAGCTCGGCGCGCAGTTGCGGTCTGAGTGCTCCGGATATTACTGGATGAATTCGGGCAGGCTTTCAAAGTCCAGCATCGTCTGCACCACCGGGCTCCAGTTCTTGCGGTGCAACGGCGTCGGCCCCAGTCGTCCGAGCGCGCTCATGTGCTCACGCGAGCAATAGCCTTTATGGCGAGCCAGCCCGTATCCCGGATAGACAGCATCCAACTCGACCAGCAACCTGTCGCGATGCACCTTGGCCAGCACGCTTGCAGCCGCGATCGAATAGCTCGTTCCATCGCCGTGAATCACTGACTCTTGTGGACAAGGCCAGTCGATCGTGTCGCAGCCGTCGATCAGCATGTAATCCGGCTGAATCGTAAGCTGCTCAACGGCAGTACGCATCGCCAGCAGAGAGGCCTTGCGGATGTTGATTCGGTCGATCGTCTCTACATCAATGGCCGCAATGGCAAACGCCAGGGCTTTAGCGCGAATGAATACATCAAGCTCATTGCGCTTGTTTTCGCACAGCTGTTTCGAATCATTCAGCCCCGTGAGCCTGCAGCCCAGCGGCAGAACAACGGCGGCAGCAACCACCGGCCCGAACATCGGCCCGCGTCCCACCTCGTCGCATCCGGCGATCCGCAAAAAGCCGCACTTCGCTGCAGCCTTCTCTAACTTCCAGCCGCATACCGGGGAACCTGCCATGTCCCCAGTATAAGAACGATCTTGTCTCGTCAACCGGTGGATGCCTGCGGAAAACCGGTCCAGTATTCGTTGGGTTAATCTGTCGGCACATTTTCAAAAGGTGCATCCAAACAGACAGGAGGTCCGATGACCGAGAAGCTAAAGCCCACCCACACCCAGCCCGCCGGATTTCAAGAAGAGAACGAACATGACGACGGTGTAGTTAATGATTCGTTCGGAACGGTGGACATCGCCGACTCGACGGGCCTGGAGGAAAGCAAAGAAACCGGAGACGCCAAGCGCCTGAATAAGGACACGCACGAAGATTGACACGCTTAATTCTCTCGCGCCTCGCTTTTAGAGATGCAAAACGAAAACCCCGGCCGAAGCCGGGGTTTTCTTGACCTTGGAAAGGGAAGCCTTCTTACGCCTTTGCGGCGGTGCGTTCCACTTCCTTCAGACGGGCGGCCTTGCCGCGCAGTCCACGGATATAGAACAGCTTCGAACGCCGCACTTTGTAGCTGCGAACCTTCTCCACCTTGTCGACAACCTTGGAGTTGAACGGGAAAATGCGCTCCACGCCTTGTCCGAAGCTCATCTTGCGGACGGTAAAGGTGGCCTGCGGTCCCTTGTTGATGGCAATCACGAGGCCTTCAAAGGCCTGCAAACGTTCCTTATCGCCTTCTTTAATCTTGACTTGCACGCGAACCTGGTCGCCTGGCACGAAGGTGGGCAGATCGGTACGCTTCAGTTTGTCCGCAAGGCGCTGCATTACTGGATGGATAGACATAGCTTCTTCCTGCTGATGGACTCAGAACCTTGATTTTAACAGAGATTCGGGTTCCGCGCCTAGTCTGACCCGATTCTGTGCTATCGTTCACCCAGCTTCCCAAAGCTCCCCATTCCGGAGATAACTTGAATCCAGTCAAAAGCTTCAATGTCTTGGGCGCGCACGTCGACGTCATTACTACCGGCGAAATGACCGGTGGCCGAACCTGCGTCGTCGTGGAAACCTCACCTCCCGGCGGCGGCCCCCCACCCCACTCCCACCAGAACGAGGACGAAACCTTCTACGTCCTCGAAGGCGAATACGAAATCCTCTCTGAAGGACAGTGGCACAAGCTCAAGAAAGGCGAAGGCACGCACAGCAACCGTGGCGCGGTTCACACGTTTCGCAACTCGACCGCCGGCCCCGGCAAAATCCTCATCGTGATCTCCCCAGCGAGATTTGAGAATTACCTCCAGGAGATTTCCGTTCTCACCATCCCACAGGACATGCCGCAGCTCCTCGCCATCTCAGACCGATACGGCGTCAAGTTCTACCTCTAGCCGGGACTCCTGCCGCACTCGCCCCGCGCTATAGTTTCCCGTATGGATGACAAACGCCAGTTCCTGCGCCACACGGTTGCCGCACTCGCCTACCGCGCCGCCCGCGCCCTTGACGATGCACCCGAATCATTCGCCACCTTCGAAGGTTGCGGACGCCAGCCCGTCCAGATTCTCGCCCACATGGGCGATCTGTTCGACTGGGCGCTCAGTTCGGTGCAGGGAAGTGAACGGTGGCACAATTCCCTGCCGCTACCATGGCCGCAGGAGAAGGCCCGTTTTTTCGGCGCTCTCAAAACCTTCGACGACTACCTCGCCTCCGACCAGCCGCTGCATGCCGACCCGGAACCGCTCTTCCAGGGACCGATCGCCGATGCGCTCACGCATGTAGGCCAAATCGCGATGCTCCGCCGCCTCGCAGGCTCGAAAACATGCGGCGAAAACTTCTTTGTCGCTAAAATTGCCGCCGGCCAGGTCGGCGCAGAACAGCCGGCAGCCGTACATCCTCACCGCCGATAAGCACGACGGTCTGCCGCATCATCGAAGAAACGGCAGGTATGCGGGCGTGGTTGCCTTGTATCGCGCGAATTCCTCCCCGAACCGAGCCGCCAGCAGTCTCTCTTCAGCGCGCACCCGAATCTCGGTTCCGATTACAAAGAAAATCACGCCCGCAATCATCAGCGGCCACCAGGTCTTCGCGAATCCCGTTGCCAGCAGCATCCCCAGCATCGACGCATAAATCGGATTCCGCACCCAGCGGTATGGCCCGGTCGTTATCAACTTGTGATCCTCACTCAGCGCCGCTTCAAAGCGCCATTGCTTGTCAAGATGCCGCGCCGCCATCCACACCAGCACCACCGAAGGCGGACCAAGCAGCATGGAAGCAATCAGCGATGCGTCAGACTTCTCAAATCCCACCGGCCGCACATACGCCCATATGCACGCGTAGCCCAACATCACCAGAAGGATTCCCCATCGCGAGGCAGGGGCGCGCTCCGTCTTCTTCGCACCTGCTGCTCTTTTCCCCGGATTCACAAAGGCCAGCGACCATAAAATCCAGCAAACGCTAAGCTCGACCCACGCAGCAATTTGCATCTTATCCATGATTCCTACACTCCGTCTTCGCTGCCGATCTTCTCAAGCATCCGCCGATCTTCGTCGCTGAGCGCCGCACCTTTCAGCAAATCCGGCCTGTTCTTCAGCGTTTTGCGCAGTTGCTGTTCGCGCCGCCAGCGGCGAATCTGCTGATGATCACCATTCATCAGTACTTCCGGCGTGCGCAGACCGCCAAACTCCGCGGGTCGCGTGTAGTGAGGATAGTCGAGAAGCCCGCCGGCACCATGCTGCGAACGCGGTACGCCTGCCTCGTCGCTGCTGATCTCCGCATCGGCTATGCCAAAGCTCTCAAACTCACCTGAAGCTTCATTGCCCAGTACGCCAGGTATGAGCCGCATCACTGTATCGACAACCACAGCCGCGGCAAGTTCACCGCCACTCAGCACATAGTCGCCGATTGAGATCTCCATGTCGCAGTAGATCTCGTTGATGCGCTCGTCCACGCCCTCGTAGCGTCCGCATATCAGCACCACGCGTTCCACCTTCGCCAGATCCCGCGCCACCGCCTGCGTAAACGGCCGTCCCTGCGCCGACAACAGGATCACCCGCATACCGCTCTCGGCGGTGTCATCCTGAGCGGAGCGGTTTTCTTCAGCGAAGCGAAGGATCTGCTTTTGTTCTTCTCGGGCGGCCTTCGCCTCAATCCCCAGGGCCCCAAGCGCTTCCGCCAAAGGCTCCGGCTTCAGCACCATTCCCTCGCCGCCGCCAAAGGGACGATCGTCCACAGTACGGTGCCGGTCGTGTGTGAACGCGCGCAGATCGTGCACGTCGATGCCGATCAGGCCATCGGTCTGTGCCCGCCTCACGATCCCGTGCTCGAAGATGCCGGAGAAGAATCCGGGAAAAATGGTAATGATCTCAAACCGCATGGCTGTTTACGATCATAGAACCGTTGCCTTCCATAAATGACGGCTCCGTGGGTGTGAGCGTCGATCTGCCAGGATTACGTCTTCGCAAGAGTCTGCCGTACCAATTCGCCAAAAGCTGTTGGGTCGTAGCGCGAAACGAGGAAGGGCGTATCGGACCAACTCCACGCAGTCCAGCCGATCTCCAGATCACCCAGATACTGGATCAGGCGTTGAATAAAATCCAGATCGCCCGGGGTGTCATTTCCTCCAAACTCCCCTGCAAACACGGGCACCAATCTCGATAGATTGCCGAATGTCTCAGGCCATTCATCGCCTCTGGCGGGATAAACGTGGGTTGAATAGACAATGTTCTCGAGATCCATCGGCATCCCACGCAGATCGTAGCCCCAGTCGGTGCCGCCGATGAACACTAGCGCATTTGGATTTTCGTTCCGAATCGCCTGTGTCAGTATGCTTGCCCAGGGCTGCCACTCCTTCATCGTCACTCGCCGTTGGCCCGAAGGATACGTTGTGCCATCCTCCTTATTCAGCGGATAAGGATCGTCGTCCAGCCGATCGTGCGGCTCGTTGAGCACGTCATAAAGAACAGCTGGCTCGCTCGCGTATCGCCGAGCCAACGTCGCCCACAACTCAATTGAGTCCATATTCGGCAGCGGAGCAACGAAGTTCCGGTTCCCGCCATACACGCGGTCCGCGTCGAGCCACTGCAGATCAAGCAGGGTGTACGCGCCAAACAACGAAGCCCAGTAGATGACCTGGTCGATCGCCAATTGATATTCCTCGCCAGAGCGCCCGAGTCGCCCTCGAAGAACGAAGTCCTGATTGAACGGAAGGCGGATGATGTTGCATCTCCATTTCCTGACAATCGCCTCGATTTCAGATCTCGAAAGAGAAGCTCCTGACAAAAAGCCTTGTTCGTCTGGCCCTGCATATTCCAGTCCCGACCGATTCACACCGCGCAGGATCAACGGTTCGCCATTAGCCGTCTTGATGATGCGATTTGCTGATGTCCGCAGCCCGGACAATCCGTTTGAAAGCTGACCGTTCATTGCGTGTCCTCAGAGTTCCCGCGACCTGAGTGTCCCATACTTTTAGACCCGTGTGCTTTAATGGTGCGCAACGATTATGTCCGACTACGAGTCGCTCCTAAACCGCTGGCAATCGGCCGGCGTTCTCGATGCGGAAGCTGCGAACCGCATCCGCGCCTGGGAATCCGCACAGGCGTCGGCGGCCGCCCCTCCTCCCGCATCTGTTCCGCCGAAAGGAGCACGCAACGAGGCAGCACTTACACCGAGCCCTCAGCGACAGGCACAGGCTGCGGGGGTCGCCTGGCAGGGAAGAGTAGCGCTCATCCTCGGCGGCATCCTCCTCGCCAGCGGAATCATCCTCTTCGTCTCCGCACACTGGGACCAGCTCGGCCCGGGAATGCGATATCTCCTCGTGATGGCGATGGTCACCGTCTTTCACCTCGGGGGCGCCGTTACCCGCGAGAAATTCAAGGCCTTGTCGACGACGCTTCACGCGGTAGGCACCATCTCCACCGGTGCGGCGATTGCCCTTGTCGGCCAGATCTTCAATATCCAGGAACACTGGCCCGCCGCCGTCCTAATGTGGGCCATTGCTGCACTGCTCGGCTGGATACTCCTGCGCGACGACGCCCAGCAGGTGCTCACGTTGCTGCTCGTTCCGTCGTGGCTCATCTGCGAGTGGAGTTATGCCGCAGACAACCACATTGGCGTGGAAGCCTACGTTGGCCGATTCCTCTTCGTCTGGGCCATCCTCTACCTCACATTCTTCATTGGCACGGAACGTCGCATCGTCCGCGGCATCCTCTTTGCGGTTTCCGCCATAGCGGCTGTTACCAGTACTTTTTTGCTGCTCGACGGCTGGCGCTCCTGGTACGGTATGCAGCCTTATCCTCCGTTCCACACGCGCTTCTGGGGATGGGTCGACATTGCCGCAATCCCGCTCATCTTGTCGCTTTTTCGTTTGCGCAAAAGTACAATTCCGGTTCTTGCCGCCATCGGCTTCGTCATCGCGTTGCCGTGGTGCACACGATTATTTGTTGAACACTATGCGACGAGCTCTTGGACGCGTACCGAGCCAAGCCTCCTCGCGCACGCTCTCGTCGCAGCTTTCTGCGTCTTCCTCATCTGGTGGGGAGTGACGCAGGCGAGCCGCGGACTCGTAAACCTGGGCATTGTCTTCTTCGGCGCCACCGTCGCATGGTTCTACTTCAGCGATCTCTTCGACAAGATGGACCGCTCGCTCGGCCTGATCGGACTTGGCGTTCTCTTCCTCGCCGGCGGATGGGCGCTTGAGAAAACCCGCCGCAGCCTGCTTGCGCACATGGCGCAATCGCCCGCTACACTCGAGGAGGCACGATGAAATTCTCCAAGACTTCCATCGCGCTGCTCGTAATTCAATTGACCATCGTCTCCACGGTCGCGGCCAAGTATCTCTATCAACGCGCCACCTGTCCACGCGTGTGGACACGAACCGCCGCGTACGATCCTGAACTCGTGATGCGTGGCCGCTACCTCAGTCTGCAACTCAATGTGGACGGATGCGGTAGCACCTTGCCATCCGCGAAAGACGCACAATTCCCGCGCAACATGAATGGCGTCCCTGGCGGAAATACCTTCTCAATTCGCGCGGCGAACACCGTTTGGTTTCAGGCCAGGATCGCCGTCAAAGATAACAAGCTGATTGCGATTCGTGTCCCCGAATCCGACACTTCCACGACGACCCAATCAGTTGCCGCATGGCCCGGCGCCGCGTGCGACCAGATGCGCATCACGCAACCCGTTGATTTCTACATCGCCGAACACGCCACCGACCCCACAAGACTCAAGGCTGGCCAGGAACTCTGGATCGAAGTGACGGTACCACCAAAAGGCCCGCCTCGCCCGCTGCAATTGGCGCTCAAAGATAACGGTGCCTGGAAGCCGCTGGCATTTCAGTAGTGCGAGGCACCACGACTCGCTAGGCTTCAAACTCCGCTAACGGTGCGAAGCACCACTAACTCCGCTAACCGCGGCTAATTCCGCTCGCGAGCATTCAGCTCCACCAACCCCTCAGGCAATGCCATCTCCACACGCTTCGCTTCCACATCGACGCGTCGCAGATAATCCTTCGCAAATGGAATCAGAATCTCGTCGGTAGAGGACTTCCCGCGTATCACCAGAATCGCCACCGGTCCCGCGCTCCGATCCACATCTTCAATCTCGCCCACGGTCACCGGCTCAACCCCAGCCACATCCACAACCGCGCACCCGATGAGGTCGCCGATGTACAACTCGTCTTCAGCCAGCGCCGCTCGCTGTTCCTGCGGAATCGCCACAATCATCCCGGCAAGTTCCTCGGCCGACGAAATCGAATCCACGCCAGCAAAGTGCAGCACCACGCCGCCCTTATGCAGCCATTGGTGAACAAGCTCCACCTCGCGCGGATTCTCGTCAGCACCGGATTTCGACGCGACGTCAGGATCGCGCAGCAGCCAGAGTTTCCGCCGCTCCGCAAACTTTTCAGGAAAATCAGTGAGAATTTCGGCGAAGACCTCGCCCTTGCGGCCCTGTGTGCGCTTTATCCGCGCAAGCCACACCCATCCCGTCGACGCCATTACCTGCGTCCAGAGCGATGTTTGGCCCAGGAGATTTTGGTCATCCTACGCTTCGTCGTCCTCTTCCAGGATGTCCAGCGTGTAGCGATGATGCAGCTTCATGCTGACCGCTCCAAGAATCGTGCGTACTGAGCGGGCTGTGCGGCCCTGCTTCCCAATAACCTTGCCAACGTCACCGGGCGCCACGCGAAGCTTCAAAATAGTGTTTTCGTCCCGCTGCACAGACTGCACGTCTACTGCTTCCGGTTCGTCTACCAAAGCCCGCGCGATCTCGCGGACCAGCTCATCTACTGCCACCATGTCAACTTGGGTCATGAACTTGCCTCTGACCGTAAACATCCAAGGAGAAGCGACTTGGATCGGTGCGCCGATAGTATCAGCACACCCCGTCTCAAGTCAGTACCTCTGTGCGGGATCTTAAAAAATCTCGCACAGAGCTTCAATGCAGTGGAAAGGGAGTTATGCGACCGCAGGCTCAGCGGCCTTGGCCGGATTCTTTTCAACCAGCTTGGCTACGATGGGAGAGAATTGCGCGCCAACGCTACGCCAGTAAGCAACACGATCATGCTTCAGGTCGACTGTTGCTGGGCTGGTGCGTGGATTGTAGGTGCCGACGACCTCGATCGACCGGCCATTGCGGGCGCGGTCCTTCTCGATGACCACGATACGATAATAGGGCTGCTTGGGGGCGCCAAAACGCGCCAAACGAATCATCACCACGGAGATACGATTCCTTTCAAATTCCGGTGCTCTGTTGCCGTCTCTTGGGAGTCTTCCGGCCTGCGCAGCAGCGTCCGGTCTTAACCACCCGGAATTCCCGCTCGGGGTTATCAGGGTCCCCGCGGACAGGCCGTGGGGATGAAAGACACAACACCTAAGTATCGCCGATAGTTGCCTTTCAGGCAAGCTGTTCCATCGTTCCCCGCACCCGGTTCGCATGGCCGAATGCTCCCAAAGTTGCAGATGAATCCTTCGTCGGTGTCTGTCCAAAGTCGTTCATTCGAGGGATACTTATTGCGAACTTGGCATCCATTTCTTAGACAGGAGCAAGCAAAGGCATGTGGCCATTTTCCACGAAAGAGCCCCTCAGCCCTGACAAACTACCCGTTCCCGATAACTGGACGCAACGAAAGGGAAGCGATCCCATCGGAAAACCGATGTTGGTGCGCGCCCAGGCCGGGTACAGCAAATACAAGGGCGTCCTCGGCTACTGGCACCACGTAGCCATCGCTGTGCCCATGATCGACACCACCCGCGACGGCTTTCCAAATCCCGGCGAAACCCAGGATCAGAAACGCATCGAGAGCGATATCTGCGAGGTCTTCGAAGCCAATCGCGAATCGCTCTTTGTCGCCACCACCACAGTTCCAGGGATCCGGGAGTACATTCTCTACACCCGCAATCCGGATGCCGTGCAGCATAAGTTCGACAACGACCTGCTTGCCCGCGTCTTCAGCCACAGAGTCCACATCAAAATCCAACCTGACAAGAACTGGGATATTTACAATAAGCTCCTGTAGCGCGCAGGTACTGTCAATTCATCGCTCGGAAGTACGAACCTCCTGCACGCACACTCAGGTTTGATTTTCTTTGACGAGACCCTCTCTTCTTTCACGTCTCAGCATGCCGGTCGTGATCGGTTTGGCGTGCTCCGCGGTCTTCCTCGTCTTGTTTGCGGCCTTGGCAGAGGAGATGCTCGAAGGCGATACGCGCCAGTTTGACGACGCCGTTCGGCTCTTTGTTCACGCCCACTCCTCAACAGAGCTCACCGCAGTCATGCAATTCCTTTCAATCATTGGCTCGCCCAGCGTCGTAACCCTGATTGCAGCCGCATCTTGCATTGCTCTCTGGTTCGTCGGCCATCTCCGCCGCGCAATCCTCATCGGCGTCACTCTCGCTGGCGGAAGCCTGTTGATGTGGGTCTTAAAAATCGCCTTCCATCGGCATCGCCCGGATCCTTTTTTCAACTCGAGGCTCCCGTCGTCCTACAGCTTCCCCAGCGGGCACGCGATGCTCTCGTTCTGTCTTTGTCTTACTGCCGCGGCTTTGTTTTCCACCAGCCGGAAGAGTCGATTGGTCCGCATCACAATCTGGACTTTCTGGGTCAGTCTCTCCGGCGCAATCGGCTATTCGCGAATCTATCTCGGCGTCCACTACCCCAGCGATGTCCTCGCCGGATACCTCGCGGCTCTCGTCTGGTCTCTCGCCGTCGGAAGCGCCTACCAGAAATGGCGCAAACTACCGCCGCCACCGGCCACCACGATCACGCGCGAATAAAAACTCAACCGGCAGGAAATAAGAACTTCAGCATCGGCCTGACGCGCCCTGCCCAGCTCGCCTCATCGTGCGTGCCCCCATCCACCTTCTCAAAGTGCATCGACTCACCCGGACGCCACCCGTTCGCCTTCAATCTTCGTGCGAGGTGCTCGACATCCCGCAACGCGCGTAATCCCTCGTGATCGCCTACATCCAACCACATCCGCGGCCGTTCCCACAGTTGTGGAGCGTGCTCGTTCAGGTAGCCGAGAATGCTCTTGTGATTCCACCACACACTTGGAGACATCACCGCCAGCTTCCCGAAATGCTGCGCATGGCGGAGCCCCAGATACAACGTGACCAGCCCACCAAGCGATGATCCGCCCATCCCGGTGCTCTCGCGATCCTGTCGAACGCGATACTTGTCAGCAATCCAGGGCATCAGTTCCCGCGTCAGCAGATCGCCATACTTGTCCGCCTCACCGCCGCCCATCTGCCAGTTGTATTCGTGGGTGTACTCGGCAAGTCGCCGATCTCCGGTGTTGTAGATACCGACGATCACCAGCGGCTCCACTTCGCCTGCTTCGATCGCAGCATCCGCATGCTCGCGCACCATCCACGTGCGCCCCTTCACAAACGAAGTACGCCCATCGAAGAGGTTCTGCCCATCATGCAGATAGAGCACAGGATAGTTCCGCTCCGGCTCCTCGTCATACCCAGGCGGCACATAAACAATCAGATCGCGTTCATTCGGTAGATACGCACTTTTAAACGCTTTATGTAGTCGCAATCGCGGATGCTGCGTGGCTGCCTCTATCTGCGACGGCAAGCCCTCGCTCGTGTCTTCTGTCCGATCTGTGATTCCAGCTTCAATCGCTTCGTGAATCGCCGTGTCTCCGGTTCCTGGGTCCGGCTACGTTTAATCCGCTCCCTTGGTGCCTGCTTTTCCCTGTTACAGTAACAGGAAACCACCGCTTCTCAAATTGCCTGTCCCAGGAGCAAATCCCTAGATGAACCGCGAGTACCACAAGTGGTATTCCAGCCGGCTTGGCCGCGACATGGAACTCCTCGTCTTCGGCCACGCTGGCTTGCCCGTACTCGTCTTTCCCACCTCGGGCGGCCGTTACTACGAGTTTGAGGATCGCGGCATGATCGACGCCGTGGCTGGTCGCGTCGAACATGGCGATCTGCAATTCTTCTGTGTCGATTCAGTCGACATGGAGAGCTGGTACAACCGCAACGTCCCACCGCGTTGGCGCATCGCCCGCCACGTCCAATATGAGGACTACCTCATCCACGAAGTCGTTCCTCTTATCCGTAAAAAGAACTGGGACCGGCACCTTGTCTCGCTAGGCTGCAGCTTCGGCGGCTACCACGCCACCAACATCGCCCTGCGCCATCCTGACATCTTCACAGGCCTGCTCACGATGTCAGGCGCGTTCGACGTTTCCAACTTCCTCGGCGGCTACTACGACCAGGATTGCTACTTCAACTTGCCGATGCACTATCTCCCCAATCTTGCTGATTCGTGGTTCTTTGACCACTACCTCCACAACACTTATATTCTCGCCACCGGCTGGGACGACCAGTGCCTCGGCCAGAACCAGAGCCTCGACAGGATCATGAGTTCCAAGGGAATCCCCCACAAACTCTACACATGGGACACCTATAACTCCCATGATTGGCCTACTTGGCAGCGCATGATTCAGGAATATCTTTAAGATGAAAGAAGCAGGCCTCATCAATAAAAACCAAACTTGAACTACTTGTATTCAATTTGCCAGTTGCCCGCTTACCCCGCTGCACGTAGCAACTGTAATCGACAACTCACGCTGGCAAACTGAAAACAAATAACTGTTCTCCAGGACTTTCCCCAATGAGTGAAATCAATCCGTACGCCAAGTTTCTTGACGACCGCCCGCTTGAAGCAATCCTCTCTGCCACCTCGCACGAGATCGCCAACAAACTCCAAATGATCGGCCCTGACAAGATCCGGCGAGTCACCCGCTCCCGGCAAGTGGTCGCCCGCTGAAATTGTCTGCCACCTCGCCGACTGCGAAATAGCCTTCGCTTTCCGCCTGCGCCAGACCCTCGCGGAAGACCATCACGTTATGCAGCCATTCGATCAGGACAAGTGGGCCACACCCTACCAGGGCATCGCCGCCAAGGACGCTCTGGCAGCTTTCACAGCAATCCGCAACTGGAACCTCAAGCTCATTGCGAAAGCGTTGCCGGGCTCCGCGTCCAGACCGGTGACACATCCGGAACGCGGCACCATGACCTTTCAGACCATCGTTGAAACGATGGCCGGCCACGACCTTAACCACCTCGCCCAACTCAAGCGCATCGCATCAAACTAGGCGCTGACACTTCCAAAGTCTGAGTACGAAATAGCGCTCAAAGCCAGTAACTGATATCTAACAGCTAAACGCAGCCTTTCATCGCAACCTCGATCACCCGCGCCGTCCGCTCCTCATCCTCCCCCGATGAGATCATCAGGTCATACAGGTGCGGATTGTTCCATTCCTTGCCAAACCGCAGCTTCAGATAGTGCCCCCGTTCCGCATCTACATCCCGAATTCGCTGCTCGATGTTTGCACCCGGCTCAAGTCTTGTTCGCAGCCTGTGAATCCGTACCCTCAACGGGGCATATACAAAGACATGAAACACATCAGCCTTCGACTGCAGAATGCACTGCGCCCCGCGACCCACGACCACGCAACTGCCGGCCGCGTGCGCATGCTCGATGATCTGGCGTGTCAGGTCAGTCATTACGTCCTGGTCAAAGCACTTCTCCTCCTCGAGTGCCACCCCTGCGGCCATTGCCGCGCCGCGCATCGCCTGCCGGTTCATGCGGCTCAGCCATCCCTCCACGTGTTCATCAAAGCGGCTTACGATACCCGCATCCACGTGTGCTTCGCATGCAATCTCGTCGATCAGCGCACCGTCCAGCAACTTCCAACCCAGCCGCTTCGCAATCGACTGCGCAATCCTTCCGCCGCCGCTTCCAAACTCCCGCGAAACCGTCAACACCCGGTAATCCATTCAACGCCTCCCCGTCCCGCTAAACGTCGCCAGACTACGCCGCTGAACGACCTCCGGCAGTGACGCCCCTCACCGGCGCAAGCTCGTTTTGAGCGGATAAACAACGCTCAATTTCGAAGCCCAGGAATCGGCATCAGTCTCGCTCGTAGTGAAACTCCACAGCCGTTTCGCTTCATGCTCAAATCGCACATCTCCAGACCGTGGAACCGGCGGTCTTGACACGAATCGTCTACCCGAATCCCTGCCGTACACTGTTCACAACGTGTGGGGATTTGTGGTTGCTTTAGCGCGCACAGTCCGGAGGTTCACGCATGAAAAAGATCGGCGTTCTGTTCGGCATGGAAAACAGCTTTCCCGGCGCGCTCGTGGAGCACATCAACGCCCGCAGCATCCCCGGGCTCGCCGCCGAGTTCGTTGAAACCGGCGCCGTGCATCTCGATAAGCCCGCGCCCTACGCCGTCATCGTCGACCGCATCTCTCACGACATCCCCTTCTACCGCGCCTACCTCAAGCATGCGGCGCTCAACGGCACCATCATCATCAACAACCCCTTCTGGTGGTCGGCTGACGACAAATTCTTCAACTACTCTCTCGCTGCCAAACTCGGCGTAGCGGTGCCACCCACCGTCATCCTGCCTCACAAGAAGCACCCTGAAGGCACAACCGATCGCTCCATGCGCAACCTCGAGTACCCGCTCAATTGGGATAAGGTTTTTGCCTACGTCGGCGAGCATGGATTCATGAAGCCCGTCGATGGTGGCGGCTGGCGCGACGTTTACCACATCCACAACCGGCCCGAGTTCTTTGCTGCATACGACCAGTCGCGCGATCTCTGCATGCTTTATCAGAAGGCCGTCAACTTCAACGAGTACTTCCGCTGCTACGTCGTCGGCCAGAGCAAGGTCCACATCATGCCCTACGACCCGCGCAAGCCGCACCACGAGCGCTACGTGCAGAATCCGCCCGCATACGATCCCAAACTCCTCGCTCGCGTTGAAAAGGATGCCCTAAAGCTGTGCCAGGCCCTCGGCTACGACCTGAACACTGTCGAATTCGCCGTGGAAGACGGCATCCCCTACGCCATCGACTTCATGAATCCCGCTCCCGATGCCGATCTCCACTCCGTAGGTCAGTCCAACTTCGACTGGATCATCAAAGAAGTGGCCGACCTGGCCATCGCCAAAGCTGCGCAGGCGCCAGCGCCGCCCGAAGAACTCCGCTGGGCAACGTTCCTCTCCGGCACACACGCTGTGGCGCCAGCAAAGAAGCAAGCGGCAAACAAGCCATCCACAAAGAAATCCGCGCCCAAAAAGTCGACCAAAACAGTGGGTGCTAAGACATTCGAGCCCGCAAGCTGAGATGCTTTCTAAGATTTAAAGATGATGTCATCCCGAGCGACCGGCGGGATTCAAAGGATCTGCCTGAAAATTCAAAACCTGCACGAAACGAGGGTGCCCCATACAAGCGCAGCTTGGGTGGGAAAGCATGATCTCAACTGATTTTCTTAGTCCTGGGTGTCGCCGAGCAACATGTATGACTGCGGTTGCCTTTTTGCCTTGAGTAGCGAGTGGGATCATTCCATCGACGAATCTTGTTCCGCTCTGATGCGTATCTCGATCGTCTTCAGAGCTACTGCGATTCCGCCAAAGATGAGTGCAATCGAAATGGCATCGATCTCTCCGACGAATTTCTCGCCGTGAGCGAATGTGCTGAGCAGCCGTATCGCGATCAAAAACGACAATCCGGTGAATGTCATCACAATCGCCGCTGTACTGCACAGCAGCAGGAGAGTATTTGGTGCGGATCTCGTTGAAGCAATCATCCTGAGGCCTCCGAGAGAATGGAGTGCCTCTACGCTACACCCGCGCTGACGTAATCAGAGGAGTCTCTGGTAATCAGCCCGTTACGAATTTCCCTCTTTCGATTGCGACCAAAGTCATCAGGGACGCACACCAGATGCGTCCCGATCGCCATCGAATCAATCCGTCTTCTTCTCAGCGCCTTCCTTGGCCCCGTGAAAAGCACCAGTGGTCGTACTCTTGGTCTTGTCCCACGCCTTCTTGGTCCCATCCGCGGTTGCGTGAGCGGCCTTCACTGTGCCATCAGCGGTAGCGCTGGCCACTTTCTTGGTTCCATCTACGGTTGCATGAGCAACCTTGACTGAGCCATCAGCAGTAGCGTCCGCAGCTTTCTTAGTTCCGTCAACGGTCGCATGAGCAGCCTTTGTGGTGCCATCCGCGGTAGCGTCCGCAGCTTTCTTGGTTCCGTCTGCGGTTGCATGAGCGGTCTTCTTGGTGCCATCAACGGTGGCATCTGTCGCCTTCTTGGTTCCATCAGCGGTAGCGCTGGCCACTTTCTTGGTTCCATCTACGGTTGCATGAGCAACCTTGCCTGAGCCATCAGCAGTCGCGTCCGCAGCCTTCTTGGTTCCGTCTGCGGTTGCATGAGCGGTCTTCTTGGTGCCGTCAATGGTGGCATCTGTCGCCTTCTTGGTCCCATCGGCAGTAGCGCCCGCAGCTTTCTTGGTTCCATCAGCGGTTGCGCGAGCAGCCTTTGTGGTGCCGTCTACCGTAGCGTCCGTCGCCTTCTTGGTTCCGTCAACGGTCGCATTCGTAGCCCTTGTGGCACCCCGCTTCACGCCGTGCCCCGCGTCCTTGGCCGCATCTTTGGTTTCGTTCCCAGCGGCTTTCATATCGTGCTTCACGCTGTCGTCCTGGCTCGGGGTGGAAGACGACTGACTCCACCCGAAAGCCGCTGAAAACCCCAAAGCAGCCGCGAGAGCCGCTGCTGGGAGTATCTGTCTTGATTTCATACTCCTGAGCATACTGTCCGAGTCTCGTGTCCGGCAATATATCGATGCGTAACCCGACAACAGAGCCTTTCGAAACGAATCTCTTACCTTTGCTCTCATTCGTTTTCACGACGCATCGAACTCGGCGATTCAGCGGGATCTTCCGGGGTTAGCGACTCCTCTGCCTTGTGCCAGCGTCCAGCAATGTTGCGTTATCCGCATGGCAAGACCATTGAATCCGCGTTGTCACCCCAGGGTTCATCTCAAGCAGATGTCAAGCGCCTTCTCCCGTCGTCACAATCTAAGTCCATCAAGATAAAGGCCAAAAACTTTGTCCTTCTTTTGCGGGTTATTTCGCGGATTTGCCTAAGATGAATCTATGCGAACCGAATCGATCAGTCTTCGCGATCGAGGCGATTTCGTCGTTTACCCGGTTTTGCTAACATCGTTATTGGTGTATTTTTGAGCCAAAACATGCAAAAAACGCCAAAAAGCGCCATAAAACCACCGAAATAACCTACCTAACATTTATCTTATCAATGAGTTAAGATATTAAATAATCCTTATCGCAACGGCCGTTGACTGTGAACCTGTTAAGTAGAGGGATTTCTCCCATAAGTCCTTTACTGAGAAGACTCTGGGAGCAAATCTTTTCGTAGGATAACTTTGCGGCGAGGCACCCGGCGTAACCTCATTATCTGCGGGAACTTACTCCCAGAGTATGGGGGGTACACCCCCGAATGGGAAATAGAATTGGCGACAAATCTGACACTGCCGGGGAGTCCTCGGCTCTTCAAATTCTTAGCCATCTTCTTCAGGCGACCCTCCGAAAAGTCAGGTTATACCGGTAGGGTCCCGTCAGTGGGTGGTGGCCAGGCTTGAGCGGCTGCACGCCGTGAAAACGCATGCGGGATGGCCCACCCCAGACAATCACATCGCCATGTTCCAGCAGAATCCGCTTTGTCTTATCTGTGCGCTGAAAACCGCCGAGCAGAAATATGCACTCCAGCCCCAGAGAAATGGAGACAATCGGCTGGTTTAAATCGAACTCGTGACGATCCTGGTGAATCCCAAGCTTCGTTCCTGCCTGGTAACGATTGATGTGGCAGCTGTCGGGACGGAACTGCGGAAAACCCGACCGCACCGCGCAGCGCAGCGCAAAATCCAACAGCACACGCGGCATCGGCGGCCACATCGGTCTCGTGCTTTGCGGATCCCACCGCCGCCGAAACGCCTCGGGAGTGCCGCAGTCCGAAACCATCACCGACATCGGCAATCCGCTGGGAGTCGTCGCATGATGCAGCGGGGCGGCTGCAAGAATCCGTTCCACAGCACCAAAGAACTCGCTGTCCTGCGCGAGAGCCAGACCCCGCATCAACACCGCGCCAGGGTAGATCTCCTCATGCGTAGGCTCCGCCGCAAGTTGGGAAAAGAGATTCATCGCCCAATCCATCCTACTCTAGAAGCGAACAAAAGGCGAATCTATCAAGTCCCCAGTCTCGGCTTCATGAGCTCCTTCACTTCGTCATCTCCAGTAGGCCCGAAATCTCGATAGAACAGGCTCACGGCATCCAGTGGCTCCGGCGTTAACGCGCACACCACCTGGTCCACCTCCAGCGCGAGTTCCTTGCATGTGCTCTTCGCTCCCACTGGAATGGCCACAATCACTTTCCGCGCCACACCCTTAACGGCCCGAACTGCCGACCGCATGGTCGCGCCCGTTGCCAGCCCGTCGTCCACTAGGATCACAGTGCGTCCCGCTATTTCCATCGCCGAACGCCCCTCGCGATACAGTCTCTCGCGCCGTTCCGTCTCCTGCACCTCGCGCTCGATCACCTGCTCAAGTCTTTTCTCTGACACATGGTATGAGCGAACGATGTAATCATTCAGCACCAAGCAGCCGCCACTCGCGATCGCTCCCATTGCCAGCTCTTCCCGTCCAGGAACTCCCAGCTTCCGCACCACAAGTATGTCCATCGGCAGTTCACAAGCCCGCGCCACCTCGTAGGCAACCGGAACACCTCCGCGCACCAGACCCAGCACCAGGCCGTCCTTCAAATCGGGAAGCTCAGCGACAAGCTTCCCAAGCACGCGCCCCGCCTCCCGCCGATCCTGAAACACCATTTCACTCACGCGCAGGATTGTATGCCTGTCCACTGCCCACTGTTCACTGTCGTCTACAATTGCGCAAAGCAGTCCCGAGGTCACCATCCATGCGGCCATCCTTCTCTCTCGGCATTGAAGAGGAATACCAGACCATCGACCCGGTCACGCGCGATTTGCGTTCCCACATCGAGACCGAAATGCTGGAAGAGGGCAAGCTCCGCTTGCAGGAGCGCGTCAAGGCAGAGATGCACACCTCCGTCGTCGAAGTCGGCACCCGCATCTGCAAAAACATCGACGAGGCCCGCGAAGACATCTACGAACTGCGCCGCGAAATGATCAAGCTCGCCCGCGAACACAACCTCGAACTCGTGGCCGGCGCCACGCACCCCTTCGCCGACTGGCGAACGCAGGAGATCTATCCAGACCCGCGATACCACCAGGTCGTCAAAGATCTCCAGCTCGTAGCCCGAGCCAATCTCATCTTTGGTCTCCACGTGCACGTCGGTATTGAAGACCGCGAAGCTGCCATCCGCATCATGAATTCGATGCGCTACTTCCTGCCTCACATCATGGCCCTCGCCACCAACTCGCCCTTCTGGTTGGGCCTTAACACCGGCTACAAAGGTTACCGCGCAAAAGTATTCGAGAATTTTCCCCGCACCGGCATTCCCGACGCATTCTCCAGCTACTCCGAATTCGAGAACTATGTCAGCCTGCTGGTACGCACCAACTGCATCGACAACGCCAAGAAAATCTGGTGGGACATCCGCCCGCATCCATTCTTCAACACCGTCGAAGTCCGCGCCTGCGACATCCCCCTGCGCGCCGAAGAAACGGTCGCCATCGCCGCGCTCATCCAGGCCACCGCAGCCTACCTCTACCGCCTCCACGCCGCCAATCAGGACTTCCGCCAGTACTCGCGCCCGCTTTTGATGGAGAACAAATTTCGCGCCGTTCGCTACGGTCTCGACGGGCATCTCATCGACTTCGGTCGTCAGCAGGAAGTTCCCGAACGCGATTTGCTTGAGGAATATCTCGTGCTCATCGACAGGGAAGTGGACGAACTCGGCAGCAGGGAAGCCATCGACGGCATCCGCAAAATCATGCAGACCGGCACCGGCGCCGACCGCCAGCTCAAAGTCTTCGAGGAGAGCAAGGGGGACCTGAAAGCCGTAGTCGATTACATGGCCTCAGAAACTCGAGCCGGCCTGTAAAGCGCAATCATCTAGATGTCTAACCTAATGCATCGTCATCCTGAGCGACCAAAGGGAGTCGAAGGACCTGTTTTTGCTTCTTCTAGGTTAGCTGCACTGATGTGGGTGTTTCTGAGAATTGATAATGAATTCGTGCCGGAAAGCAAAAAGGAACCCTACTTCACAGCCGCAGTGATGATCCTCGTGGCCATGCTCTCCGCAACCGCGCAATCACCTCGGCAACCCGACGCTGCCGCAACCATCCACGATCTCGATGCCGCCAACCAGTCTCGCTTCGACAACGTCCTCAGCTTCACTGACGTCGAGCACTACGCCGTCTTCCGAGGCAACGACCAGTCCCACCCCGCCGCCGAGATGACCGTGAAGATGACCTACCAAAAGGGAATAGGCAAAGACTACGTGATCCTCTCCAAATCCGGATCATCGCTCATTCAAGGAGTCGGTTTGCAGCCGCTCCTCGATCATGAGAAATCCATCAACAACCCCGCCAAGGTCAGCGAATCCTGGTTCACTTCGGCGAACTACGAGATGCATCTCAAACCCGGCACCACGCAATCGATCGACGGTCGCCAGTGCGTGGCCCTGTCTATTACGCCCCGCCACAAGGCTTCTAACATGATCGACGGCACAATCTGGATCGATGCCGACACTCACACACTCGTCCAAGTCGAAGGCACCGCCTCCAAAAATCCCTCAGTCTTCGCCGCAACCACAAAGATGATGCGCCGCTACGCCAACATGCATGGCTACGCAATGGCCACCCACGCCCGCGCAGAATCCAGCAGCCCGCTTTTCGGCCGCACCGTGGTTGTTATCGACTACAGCGATTACCAATTCGAAATCCATCCCGCAGAGCAGTAGTGTGGCCCAGACCTTCCCGAAGGACACCGTTTACATCCGCTCGTACACCGAATCTCTGGTCGACGTCCTGTCCATCGCGTCCAGATCGGGCAGGTCGTCATACCACGCGTAAAACGCCGCATCAAACACGTAGAACTTCTGAAACCTGATCAAAGGCAGCAGGGAATCGCGCGGAACCACCTGCAGGTACCGGATGTAGCTACCATCAAAATTCCGGTGTACCGTTTCGCGTCGACCACGAATCTGGGCGAACCGCAGGCTATCCGTTTTCAGTGGCGTTCGCTTCTCAATTGCATCGCCCGAAAGCACGATCACCGCGCCGAAGACATAGATAGCCCAGCACACCGCAAACAGAGTGATCGCCGCCCACTCCACCGTTTCGGCTGGGTTCCGTCTCTGTACTCCGGCATGTTGGCTCCAAAGCAGCCCCAGCAAGCCAAGCAGACTGAATACGAGAAATGCCACAGCAAACAAGCGTATCCACGGGCTCAGCCGGTACACACGCCTCGGCCGAGATATTCCGCTCCTGCTTTCAAACGAAGCCATCCCTGAGATTCCTCTGACTAGTACCCCAGCCCCCGCACCACCGCGCGAATCCGATCTGCGCTCTCCAGCAGCCCGCTCTCCTCATCCACCGTCATCGGAATCGGCAGCGGCGCCTCAATCCCACCGCGGCCCACAATCCGCGGCAGGCTCAGGCACACATCCTCCATACCCCGGAACCCGCGCAGCAACCCGCTCACCGGCAGCACGCGCCGTTCATCAAACAGAATCGCCTCCAGAATATTGCACACCGCCAATCCCACCGCGTAGTTCGTCGCGCCCTTGCCCTGGATCACCTGGTATGCCGCTTCCTTCACGTTCTTCACGATGGCGTCCTTGTCTGCCGAGGTCAGGCGCCCGTGTCCCTCCACGCTCCATTGGCTCAATGGAATCGATCCGATCGTAGCGCTTGCCCACAGCGGAATCTCCGAGTCGCCATGCTCGCCCGCAATATACGCGTGCACATTCTGTACCGCGACGTTGCAATGCTTTGCCACCAGAAAGCGAAACCGCGAACTGTCCAGCACTGTCCCCGATCCCACCACACGCTGCCAAGGCAACCCGGTGAGCTTCAGCGCCACCTCGGTCACCACATCCACAGGGTTCGTGACCATCAGCAGCAGCGCATCCGGCGCTACTCTCATCACTTCTGGAAGGATCTTTTTGCAGATCTGCGTATTCGCTTCCGCCAGGTCCATGCGCGTCTGGCCGGGCTTCTGCTTGGCGCCTGCCGTCATCACCACGACATCTGCGCCTCGCAGCACTTCAACATCATCTCCGCCGTCAACCTTCGCCTGCGGAGCAAATAGCAGCCCATGATTCAGGTCCAATACTTCCGCGTCAACCTTCGTCCGCGCGATATCAAAGAGACTGATCTCCCGCGCCACTCCGCGAATCAGTGCGGCGTACGCAATTGTCGCCCCGACGCTGCCTGCGCCTATAATTCCAATCTTTCCCATGTGTCTCCCTCGCCCGACCGCGAGAAGTTTGGCCCGAGTTCCGTTTCATGCAAGTTGGGTGCCCCATTCATGACGCGCTTTTTGCGTCATGAATGGGAAAGCACGAAACCTTACACCGGGGTCCCTAATAACAGGTCTCCGTCAATGGGGTGGTTATACCCATTCCCCGCCACGCATCAGCGGCTCCTCGGTACCGGAAGCAGTCACACCGTCGATGTCCAACTTGTCCGACCCGATCATCCAATCCACATGGATCAGGCTTTCGTTCGCGCCTTTCGCAGCCAGCTCTTCCTTGCTCAACTTGTCGCCATCGTGGATGGTCGAAGAGTATGACTGCCCGAGCGCGATATGCGACGCCGCATTCTCGTCGAAAAGCGTATTCAAGAAAAGTTGTCCGCTAGAAGCAATCGGCGACGAGTGCGGTACCAGCGCCACTTCGCCCAGTCGCCGCGCGCCATCATCCGTTTCAATCAGCTTGCGCAGCACTTCTTCGCCGCGCGAAGCGTGCGCCTCGACAATCCGCCCCTTCTCAAACCGCACGTGAATCCCCTCGATCATCGTTCCCTGGTGCGACAGCGGCTTGGTCGCCGTAATGACTCCATCGGCCCGGTCCTTGTGCGGCATGCTGAACACTTCTTCCGTCGGCATATTCGGAATGCAGTAAATCCCATTCCCCGCCGTAGTGCCGCCACCCAT
The DNA here is from genome assembly GCA_963832035.1 of uncultured Acidobacteriaceae bacterium. Taxonomy (GTDB): domain Bacteria; phylum Acidobacteriota; class Terriglobia; order Terriglobales; family Acidobacteriaceae; genus Telmatobacter. Next base: position 78,784 of record CAWHSK010000001.1, read on the forward strand.
CCACTCATGATCGTCCGCCAGTCCCAGCGTGAAATCCGTCCCCGGTCCGCGATACTTCAGTGCCGAATATCGCTTCGCATTCAGGTAGTCCGCGCGCTTATGCAGCCCGGCGTCGTGCCTCTTCCAATCGCTGACCGGATCCTCCATATTGATCCGCGTCGTCTGGAAAATCGACTCCCACAGCTTCGCAAGAGCAACATCCGGCGCATCGTTGGGGAACATCTGCGCAGCCCACGCCGGGGTCGCGCTGGCCACAATCGTCCAGTTGATTTCATGCCGTGTAATTAGCTCCAGCGCTGGCCGGTAAGCACTGCGATACCGCTCGATTCGCACGTCCAACTTTGTCCGGATCCTCGCTCGAAAGGAGCGCCGGATTGGCTCCCGCAATTGCCAGCCGTGCCGCGCCACTCCTGAACGCCGCGCCCATGCCGTCGTACAGCCACTTCGCCGCCTTATCGAACGACGCGTCCGGAGCATAGTGATACCGCATCAGCGTAGCTTCGTCATCTGCATAGAGCGTGGTCACCAGCGATGCACCCGCGCGATACGCCTGCTCTGTAATCCGCCGTGCCAGATCCACCGAGTCCAGCGACGCCGTCATCACCAGCTCCTGACCCTCTTTCAGCCCTCAGCCCAACCTTCACTGCAACTTCGGCCAGTAAATCCAATTTCTGTTCGTGCGTCCGTTCCACAGCCGCCACTGCCGATCCCATCGTGTACCTCCTCGTTTCTTCAAAACGATCCATTCGCGGCCATCACGATTTCATAACCCAGACCGCGTTCCATCATTCTAGGTCCCCACCCACCAGCTGTTACACAACAGGTGCAATTGCAGCCTTCCCCCGCCGTTTTCGGTCCGCCGTTTCTTTTGAAACCTTGATAGCTGTATATACATCTATCTTGCTATGAACGGATCGGCTATACCGGCTCTCGAGTGTCTATGTGCAAGCTTTCCGGCGGGCCTCACGGGCCCTCTCACAGCACTATGACGAGGCGATGCGCCCACTCGGCCTTACCCCTACCCAGTTCACGATTCTGCAGGCCCTGTCGATTGCCGGAACAATTCATCAGGGAAAGCTCGGAGAAATTCTGGCAATGGACACCACCACTCTTACCCGAACCCTCAACATCATGGCCCGGCACGGGTGGGTTGAAAAACTTCAGAGGGAGCGACCGCAGAGAACGCCGACTTCGTTTGACCCAGCCTGGAATCGATCAGTTCAACCGTGCGCTCCCCGTCTGGCAAAAGGTGCAGGCACGTCTGAGGCGAAAGTTCGGAGGCGAGTCCCTGGCAAGCCTTGGTGAAGCCTAACCAATAAGGTGACCGCGGTGGTCACAGAATAGGAGACTTCCCCATGTCAAATTACGAAAAGCTCACTAGCGGGCTCATCGGCGTTTGGTTCGTCTTCACCACCGGAGCCTCCGCTTCACATCTCTACTTGAACGCCCCCAATACTCCGCCGCTGGCATTTGGACTGGCGGTTCTGACGCCCATGGTCCTGTTTCTGGCGTGGTTCATCTCGTCTGCGAAATTCCGGCAGTTCACTCTTTCCCTAAGCCCTCGCGTACTGACACTTATCCAGAGTTGGAGGATCGTGGGGTTCGCTTTCCTCGCCCTCGCCGCCTTCAGAGTTTTACCGGGTCTGCTCGCGCTGCCTGCAGGGTGGGGAGACATCGCCATCGGAGCAACCGCGCCGTTCGTCGCTCTCTCCCTCGCTGCTCCGGGACATCGCAAAAGCTTTATCCTCTGGCAAATCCTGGGAGTCACAGATCTGGTGAGCGCGGTGGCTCTCGGCGCGCTTGCCGGGGTGCTCGATCCTCACGGAATTGCGCCAACTGCAATGACGATGCTTCCCATGAGTCTGATTCCCACATTCGGTGTGCCGCTGTTCTTGATGTTCCACTTCATCTGCATCGCGCTGGCGATCCGGTGGCCTAACGTTGCGCGCTTCGTCTTCACCGCAGTTATGGAATGCCGCAAGCCCCAATCAGGGTGCGTCTTCGTGACCGCGGAACCACCGGAAGGGAAGAGTGTGCACCCATCCTTAGCGAATCAAGGATGGGTGCATTCAAGGATGGGGGCAGCGACCCGTACTAAAGAGCCCCGTCAATCCATGAGTTTCATTGTCAAGTAGGTATACTGCTCGGCCCACGTCCGGGCTGCCTGTTTGTTGTCAGCGCCTGCGCCGTGTCCACCCTCTGTGATCTCGTCGTAGTAAAACGGCAGGTGGTACTCCTGCATTTTTGCGGCAAACTTCCGCGCGTGCACCGGACCAACGCGATCGTCCGCGGTGGTCGTAAAGATGAGAGGTTCCGGATAATGTCCGTCCGGCTTAAGTTGGTTGTACGGCGAAATCGATGCCAGAAAGGCTCGTTCCTCCGGCACCTTCGTAGACCCGTACTCGCCAACCCACGATGCTCCCGCCGACATGTGTTCAAACCCCAGCATGTCTAGCAGGGGCACCTGGATCACCACCGCCTTAAACGTCTCCGGATGCTGCGTGAACTGCACGCCCATCAGCAATCCGCCGTTTGATCCGCCTACGATTCCAAGGCGTGGAGTCGACGTGAATTTCCGTGCGATCAGGTCCTGGGCCACTGCGTAGAAATCGTCGTAGATCCGCTGCCGTTGCGTTTTCAGCCCCGCATCGTGCCAGGCCGGCCCAAACTCGCCGCCGCCACGGATATTCGCCAGCACAAACGTCCCGCCCCGCTCCAGCCATAGCTTGCCCATCACCGCGCTGTAATACGGGGTATTCGAAACCTGGAACCCGCCATACGCAGTCAACAGTGTCGGCGTGCTTCCGTCCATGGGAATATCTTTGCGATGCACTACAAAGTACGGCACCTTCGTCCCGTCCTTTGAGGTAGCCTCCAGTTGCTGAACTACGTCGCGCGAGGCATCAAACAAGGCCTTCTGCGTCTTGCCCGGTTTCAGTGAACCTGTTGACGCATCTCCCAGCAACACGCTTGATGGTGTAAGAAATCCAGACTGTGCCAGAAAGAACTTGTCATGCAAAAGGCTGCTCGTTGCAATTCCAATCGTCTGATTATCCGGCACTGGCAACTTCGCTCGGGACCATTTCCCATCCTTGCCGTGAGTCAGAATGTACGCGCGTCCCTGCACATGTTCGAGCGTCGTCAGCAGCACGTGATTCTTCGTCGGCACCACCTCTTGTGGAAACTCCTGTGCGGTTGGCGCAAACACCACCGTCGGTTTCAAATGCGTCGGATTCTTCTTCGCCGCTGACGCATCGATCGATACAACGGATCCCTGCGCAAATTTCTCTGACCCGCCTTCTGGCGTCCAATCCTCCTGCAACGTCACCAGCAACTGATTGTCCTGGAGTCCAACCACATTGCACTTCGATGGCAAGCCCAGCTTCCTGGGCCCGTCTGGCAAAAGCACATACCACTCACTCTCAAACGTGGTCTTGCTTCGTTCAATCAGGGCCAGACTGTTCCCCTGTCCATCCACCAGCACACCGGGATCGTCGCCGTACCCATTGTCTTTCGTGTCGCCGCGATACACCTCTACCGAGCTCTCAAGTGGCGTGCCCCTCTTCCACTTCCGCACGGTGATTGGGTAGCCGGCCTCGCTCATCGTCCCCGGTCCCCAATCGCGCCCAATCAGCAGTGTGTCCCCGTCCAGCCAGGCAAGGCGCTGTTTGCCCCGCGGCATCACGAACCCGCCGTCGACAAACGTGCCCTGCTTCAAATTGAATTCTCTGAAAGTGACCGCGTCTTCGCCGCCGACTGACAGGGCCGCCATGCAACGCTCTTCTTCCGGTTCCATGCACGCCAGTCCATGACCCACCCAGCTCTGCTTGTCCTGCTTGCCCAGTGCGTCGTAGTCGATCACAATCTCCCACTTCGGGTCGTCGGTCAGGTAACTCTCCAGCGTGGTCCGCCTGACGATGCCACGTACGTGATCCTTGTCGCGCCACGTGTTGTACACTAATCCGCCGCGAAACTGGGGAGCCGCCAGCTTGTCGGGCGAGTCCAGCACTTTCAGGGCATCCGCATCCAACGGCGCAAACGACGCCTGCTTCTCCATCACTGCCGCGGTGCGGGCGTTCTCCGCCTTAACCCATTCCATCGGCTTATCGCCGTGGATGTCCTCAAGCCACGTGTACTTATCCGGTTGCTCCGTTGACGGCCCTTGCGCAACCGTCACCGGGGTACCTCCGCCCGCAACTATCCAAGCCGCCAAAACACACGCAATTGCTCCAATGCCTCGTGTCCAACGCATCTTCAACTCGTCCTCCTCAAGACATCACTACGATTCCGATGGAATCGCGTGCTGCCTCATTGTCTGGTAGGAATCTCAATTTCCGGTCAGGAATGCCGTGTCCGCTATCTTACCTGACCCGCGCCCGCTCCCTCATCCTCGATTTTTGCTACCCTTAAAAGATACGATTCACCATCCGAGTCCTGTCTGGGTGGGAAGCGCATCCCCAATCGACGGAGCATCATCATCGCAAGCCTTACCGCTACCGCCTCGCACCTGCTTTCGCAGGCCTATCCCTCCGAATTCATCCCCGGCGCCCGATCCGCCGTTTTCACTTGTCTGCGCATTCAGCCCGACGAGAAAGTCACCCTCATCACCGACCGCGTCACCGAACCAATTGCCGCCTCCATCGCTGCCCAGCTCGCCGAACGAGGCTGCTCCTTCAATGCCTTCATCCTTGAAGACCTGGCGTCGCGTCCGCTCACCGACATGCCCCCTGCCGTCCTCGAAGACATGGAAACATCGCAAGTTTCCATCTTCGCCGTGCAGGTGCAGCCCAACGAGCTCCGCTCGCGCATGCAAATGACAGACGTCGTGAATCGTCGCCGCATGCGTCACGCGCACATGGTTAACATCACTCCCGAGATTATGTGCGACGGCATGCGCGCCGACTACGACAAGGTCGATCGCCTCTCACAGCAAGTACTTGACCGCGTCCGTCGCGCCACGCGCATTCGCGCCACCACTGCAGCTGGCACCAGCATCGTCTCCGACATGAACCCTGCATACAAGTGGTTCAAAACCTCCGGCATTATTTCGCAGGAGAAGTGGGGCAATCTTCCCGGCGGCGAATGCTTCACCTCGCCCGGCGAAGTCAACGGAACATTTGTCGTAGACGGTGTCGTCGGAGATTGGCTCTGCGCGCGCTATGGCTTGCTTGCTGAATCGCCCCTCACCATCGAGATCGCGAAGAACCGCATCGTGTCCTGTTCCAGCATCAACAAGCAGCTCGAGCAGGACTTCTGGGCGTACACCCACACCGATGAGAACTCCGACCGAGTTGGCGAATTTGCCATCGGCACCAACATCGGCGTCTCCCGCGTTATCGGCAACATCCTGCAGGATGAAAAATTTCCGGGTATCCACATAGCCTTCGGCAATCCCTACGGCGAACACACCGGCGCCCCCTGGCGTTCCGGCACGCACATCGATGTTGTGGGATTAGGCTTCAACATCTGGCTTGAATCAGCAGACGGCCCAAATCGAGTGGAGCAGATCATGCAAGATGGCCGCTTTCTAATCTCCGCATAATCGCGGCAATTCGACAACCGCCTGATTAACCGGCAGCTCAGGAAGGGTGAGTCCCCGCGAGTCTGAACCTCCCGAATCCGTAGATTGGCAGAACAGCCACGCTACTGCTTCGCCCAACCGGCGGCGTGCCGTGAGTAACCTGCAAGCCCACGCGCTGAGGCCGTTGAGTTTGCGCCCCGCAGTATACTCACTGCATCAGGAGCCTCATGCCTCGCACTTGCAGACTTGCTACATTCGCGCTCTTTTTTGCCGCGCTGTTTGTTCCCGCGTTCGCCAACGCCGAACCCGCCATCTGGGTCGTCAAGGGACCGCACGCTACGGTCTATTTATTCGGCACCATACACGCATTAAAAAAAGATGACCCCTGGCGGTCGGCCAAGATAGATGCGGCCATTCAGCAGAGTGGAACTCTCTGGCTCGAAATTCCTAACGTCGACGAGGCCGCATCGATGCAGCCGCTCATCATGCAACTCGGCATGGATCAGGCCCACCCGCTCTCCACCAAGCTCACCGCCGATCAATTGGCCAAACTTACGAAGGCAGCAAACAGCGTCGGCCTGCCCGGCGGCGAAGCCATGTTCGAGTCCTTCAAGCCCTGGCTCGCTGCCCTCACGCTTAGCATCGCGCCGCTCATGCAGGCTGGCTACGATCCGAGTACGGGTGTCGAAATGGAGCTCAAGCCCGAATTCGTCAAAGCCAACAAGCCTGTCAAGGGATTCGAAACCGCAGAAGAGCAAATGCACTACTTCGCCGACATGCCCGAAAAGGTGCAAATCGAATTTCTCAGCTCAGAGCTCGACGACTTCGACTCCGCCATGGACAAATTCAAGCAGATGCTCGCCGCCTGGTCCGCTGGCGATACTGAGGCAATGGATAAGCTCAACAACGCCGACTTTCGCGATAAGTATCCCGATCTGTTCCAGATTCTGGTCGTCAAGCGAAACCAGAAATTCACGTCGCAGATTCAGAATCTGCTCAAAGGCGACGGTGTCAGCTTCGTAGCTATCGGTGCAGGCCACCTGGTCGGCACCGAAGGCGTCCCCGCCATGCTTGAAAAGCAAGGCTACAAAGTCATCCGCGAGTGATCAGCCGTACGTTTCCGCTGCTTGCGTTTTGAGGTGATCTCAAATAACCCGGGGAGATGGCGGTTGAGCCGAACCTCGTATGAGCCTCTTGCCTCCTCGTGAAGCGGGATGTCCTTCGCAAGACAATGGAGGATCGAAGAGGGCTCCAGATGCCACGCAATCGTGTAAGTGCGCTCGTCACCCGACTTCACTTTCATCAGCGCAAGCTCAAACTGTGCCACACACGCCACCAGCTTATCCGAATGCTTGCTAAGCGACTCAAGAAATGCCGGCGCCTGCGTCTCGCGGAAGGGCGAGATGTTTTTGTTTGTGATGAAAGCATCGAGCGCACCGCCCAGCATTCCTCTTCTGCGCAGAAGATTCATGGTGAGCGCGCACGTACGTTCCAGCACCCAGATCCTCCAAAGAGCAATATTCTTGCGTCCCTCTGCAAGATCCCGAGACCGTGCGACTTTCTGAATATATTCCTCATCCTTGTCGCTGACGGTGTAAGAAGACCGGAACAAAGCCAATAGCTTTCGTTGCTGTGTGGCGAGTTCCATGTGCTACCCCCTGAAGGTACTGCGCAACCTGCGCAGTTGCCCTGAAATCGCGTCATGGCCCAGCCCCGGCACTGCCTCCGGCATGAATTCATACACAACTACCTTGGCGTTCCCGGACTGGTTGATTACCCTTTCCGCAAGTTCGACTGTCGACTGCGCCACGAGCTGCGAGTGAACGTCCAACAGAAAGCCGTTGTCTTCGACTCCACGAGCCACGTGTAATTCGCGGACTTTCGACGCGTCGAGTTCGTTTAGAAAGGCCTCAATGTTGAACCCGTGGTTATGTTCATCGCACTCGAGGTTGTAGGCATCGAGGATCAACCCGCACCCCGTGCGCTCCGTCAGGGCATTGAGAAAACCCGCGTCTGTGTAGCTGCCGGGATAATCCGGAATTACATGAACCACATTTTCCAGAAGGAAGGGAATTTGATACCGCTGCTGAATGGCGATTACTCTCTCGGAAATGAGATCGAGAACTTCCTCAGTTTTCGGCAACGCAAGCATGATGCCGAGATGCTCGCCGTCTACCTTGGTGTAAGCGAGATGCTCACTGTGCCACGGGATGTCGATCTGTTCGAGCAACGCGTCCAGAAGCTTGAAATATGTTGGCGACCATCCTTCATGGGACCCAATCGACAGGCCAACTCCGTGAACAATAATCTTCACAGACTTGCAGACGTTCTTCAGTTCCGTCATCACTTCTTTGCAGAGTGAAACATGAGAACCATCAATCTCGGCTATTGTCTCGGGAGTCACTTCGATGTAATCGACAAGGGGAAGCATGCGCTCCAACAACGCCGGATCGCGTCCTTCATACGTCACGCCTATGGACACTCGCGTATCTATTTGGCTTTCAGTCTGTTCAGCAGTTGCGATCATGATTGCTTCCCCTCACCGGACTGTTGTAATACATTCAACGAGACAAAATCGCGCCCTGGATGTTTGCAATTTGATTTACCTCGGTCAGCGCCGCTCGCTCCGGATCGCCGCGCAAAAAGCTGACATCAAATCCGGTCAGGCCGCAATTGCATCCGCCTTTGACGACGCCTCGAACCGCCACTTCAAGAGCTTTGTGAAGCTCCTCCATCGTGACTTTCCCTTCCGAGACAACAATCTTCAGATGGTTATCCTTCATCGCCGTTTCTCCTTTTCCTTGTGAACGTGGGGGGGATTGCCAGAACCTGCTGTGATGAGACGCCAACACGAGCAAGGCTCGCTTCTGGTACTTACATAATTGTGTTCAGGACAGGGCAATCGTTTCATTCAGACGCGAAATTGATAGTCCGATCACGCGCAAGGCGGATTCCAAACGGCATGCCGCATCACGTAATCGCGCCCGAATCGTACTTCAAATGGTGAGAATCGACACGTCTTCTAAGGGATGGTGCCACTGCTCCGTCCACTATGACGCGGCGATAGGATGCTAAGCAAAGAACTACTTCTTCGAAAATTCCAGGAACGCATCCACTATCTGTCCGGGCAGTTCCGCGCGATTGTTCGGCGTGATCAACTCGTGTCCCGCACCAGGAACCATTAACAACTGCGTATGCGCTGGAATTAGCTTCAGCGCCGTCTCCATCTCCACGCGCGTCCCGAATCCATCCCGCTCTCCACTCACAAACAGCGCCGCCGTTTGCAGAGAAGGGAAGTGCGCCGTCCTCATCTGATCCGGTCGCTTTGGCGGATGCAAGGGATACGAAAGCAGCAGCAGTTGCTCTACGAGGCCCGGCGAATGCGATGCCAGCATGGATGCCTGCCTTCCGCCATACGAATGCCCGCCCAGAAAGATCCTGCCCGCCGATTCGCGCCTCATCGCTGCAACCGCTGCGCGCAGTCCATCCTGATCGCGTTCGCCAGATCCCCTCATTGGTGGCCCGTGCGGTCGCCTTTGTCTGAACGGTAGATCACATCGCAACACGGTCACGCCAGACGAGCAGAATGCTTCTGCCAAGGCTTTCAGCAGCGGAGCCTGGCAATTCGCTCCAGCTCCGTGCGTTAAGACAAGGACATCCGCATCTGCTCGCCCAGCTCGATGCGCAAACCCTCGGACGGCCGCGTCTTTGACTGAATCATCGTGAAATTCCGCGTAGTCACTCATGTCATTCAGATCTTAAAGCGTATATTCTCAGCCATCCAATGCAACCTGACTTGCATCAAAGATTTCTATCCTGACGCTGCGCGCCTGGCGGACAGCCTCGGCCAACCCAAAAAGGAGAAAACCATGAATACTGCCGCCTACTCACGGCCCGGTGGAGGGTCTATCGCTCTTGGAATTCTGCTGATCATCGCTGGCCTTTTGTCTATCGCCGTCCCGGTATTTGCCGGAGTCGCAACCAGTGTGTTCTTCGGCTGGCTGGTCATGCTTGCGGGTGTAGCGCATCTGGTTTATGCGTGGTCGCAGCGTGGCAGCGGCGCTGTGATTTGGCAGATCCTCATCGGAATCGCGTATCTGGTCGCGGGCCTTTACATGTTGTTCCATCCCCTTGCCGGAATGGCTTTAATAACTCTGGTACTTGCGGTTTACATTATGTTTGAGGGGATCTTCGAACTTGTCGTCTTCTCCCGGGTCCGGCATCTTCCTGGAACCGTGTGGTTTCTTATCGACGGACTTGTCTCATTGTTCCTTGCGGCCCTGATCTTCTTCCACTGGCCTTCCAGTTCCATGTGGGTCATCGGCACGTTGGTCGGGATCAGCCTTTTCTTTAGCGGACTTGCGAGGATCTTCGGCCATTCCCGTTGGGGATTGGGCACCCTTACGCCCGCCGTCTGATCATCACCATCTCTAATTCGCGCATCTCCGCATCTCACTCCTCAGGTGCTCTACTTTGCACCCGGGAGAGGTAATGAACGGCTCGTCCTCTGCACGTATCCTCGCGCAACTCTGGTTCATCACCATCGCGGTTCTCGCTATCGCCGTTCTCTACATGGCGAAAGTCCTGCTTCTTCCCCTCGGATTCGCGATTCTCTTTGCGTTTCTTCTTGCCCCGGTCGTAGCCTTCCTCGAACGCCTTCGTTTCCCGCGCCCCATTGCCGCGGTGTCCGTCATCCTCGTCTTCGCCGGACTTCTCTGCGTAGCCTCGTGGACCTTCGTCACCCAACTCATCGCCATCGCCAACGACCTCCCCAGTTACCGAGACAACATCGCGCAAAAAATGCAGGCTCTCCACAGTCCGAGCAACTCCGCCTACAGCCGGGCCCAGCACGAAATCCAGGACATCAGCGAAGAACTTGGCATCGCCAACTCCACCGGTGCCCTCCCGCCCCCCGGCCAGCGCGACGCAAATCCCATCGGCTCCACCCCCGACCACCCCGTCCAGGTCCGCGAAGTCGGGCGCCCCACCGGGCGCCTCGATCAACTGGGGGGCATCATCGAGCCTCTCACCACTGCGCTCCTCGCTGTCGTATTCACCTTCTTTGTTCTCCTCCAGCGCGAAGACCTCCGCAACCGTCTCATCCGTCTCTCCGGCGATCGCAACCTCTCCCGCATGACGCAGGCCATGCGCGACGCCAGCCGGCGCATCTCCCGTTACTTCGTTCTTCAGATCGCAGTCAATCTCGTCTTTGGAACCATCATCGGCATCGCTCTCTACCTTATCGGTTTGCCTCATGCCGTACTCTTCGGTGCGCTCGCCTTTCTGTGCCGCTTTGTCCCGTACATAGGGGCGCCCATTGCCGCGCTCACGCCCACTCTGCTCTCCCTTGCCGTGTTCCCCGGCTGGCGCCACTCGGCCGAAATCTTCGGCGTCTTTGTTGTGCTTGAAATCATCACTGCCAACTACATCGAACCTCACATCTACGGCCGCCACACAGGCCTTTCCTCGCTCGCTATCCTCATCGCAGCCACTTTCTGGACACTCATCTGGGGCCCTGTCGGCCTCCTCTTGTCCGTTCCGCTCACCGTCTGCCTCGTCGTCATGGGCAGCCATATCCCTTCGCTCGAATTCCTCACCGTCCTTCTCGGCGATCAGCCCGTCATCCCGCCCTACACCTGCTTCTATCAGCGAATGCTCGCCCACGACGAACGCGAGGCTGCCAATATCCTCGAGTCTTCCCTCAAAAACCAGTCCCTTGTCTCCGTCTACGATTCCATACTCATCCCCGCGCTAACCCTCGTTGAAATGGAACGACAAAAAGGCGACATCGACGAATCCACTCTCCGATTCATGCGCAACAGCACCTCAGAAATGGTCGATGAACTAGGCTTCCGCGCTCTGGAAGAGAAGAATGAATCGCAAACCGCATTGGCCTCTCCAGGACCGAGTAGCTCTACCAACTCTGCGGTCTTTCCTAACTTCGCCAGCGCCCTCGTCATTCCCGTCCGCGACGGCTTCGACGACCTTATCTCTATCATGCTTGCTCAGGTCCTGGATCAGATGGGGTTCAAGGCCACCACCGTCCCAATTCAACGGATCGACGAAATCGTCTCTGCAGTCGCTGAGCAGAAACCCGATATCGTTTTTCTTTCCGGGATGCCGCCCGTGGCCATGGCCCGCGCAAATCGCATCTTCCGTAGTCTCCGATCCGCAAATCCAGCGCTAAAAATTGTCATGGGAATCTGGCAATACTCTGACGACCCTGCACGTGCCGCGCAAATGATCAGCCGCACGGAAGACCTCCATATTTCCACGTCCCTCGCGGACGCCGTAGCTGAGGCCCGCGCTCTTACCGAGCCGCACCCGGCAGTCCCCGAGCCATTGAACGCGAGTCCCCAGTTGGTCTCCACGCCGACCGACACAGCCGCATAAGCGCGGCAGCATCGCTGGCGCCTCTATCCACCCACACCGGGCATGGTGCGATCCTGACTTTTGCTTCTCCTGATCGTGCAAGGATACTCGGCCGAATCTCCGGCAGCAGTACGATGGGTCAAGGAACAGGACTGATGCCCACGCGCAAATCTCAAACTGACCCTCGTCTTTCCCAACCCTCCGTCCGCATCTTCGCTGCCAACGAGCGCCTGAACCAGCTTCTTATAGAGCATCTCGACCCCGGCACTTGGACAGCGAAGCCGCCCGGCAACGTCCGCACCATTGCAGCGATCTTTACCCACATGCACAACGTCCGCGCGAAGTGGATCAGGCTCACCGCCCCGCATCTGAAAGTCCCGGCCCAGCTCAACCGTGCGTACTGCACGCCGCAACAGGCCAGGAAGGCACTGGCCGAGAGCGCGGATCGATGTGAAGAGATGCTCACGGATATTTCCGCCGGACGCATTAAGCAATTCGTGCGCGACGGCTGGGCCAAACCCTGGCCCGCATCGCCCGGATTAATCACCCAGATGCTCAGCTACATGCTCGCGCACGAAGCCCACCACCGCGGCCAGGTCGCGATGCTCGCGCACCAACTCGGCTGCCCTCTATCGAAACAACTCACATCGGACATGTGGAATTGGGAAAAACTCTGGAGCTTGTGCGACGCATCAGCGGGATTGCAATAGGGCCGGTTTTCTGATCCCTAATATGTTGGTTTTGATCCCTGCCTGTCTTTCACCGCTCACCTTCCATCGGGTGCATCCGGTTCGTTCCCTGATAAACACTCAGCAAGTTCCGATTGGCCTCTTTGAGATCCGCGATGCTGCGTTCCACAATCTTTCCGTTGGTGGCATTCTGGACAGGCTCTAATTTCGCGCAATAAATACTCGTAACGATGAGCATCTTCGTACCTCTTTAGTCGCTTTACTTACTAATTGCCCTGTTTCTCTGTCAAAAAATCCGACTGGGATTGAGGAGTGAGCTATCGGATCACTGACCACTGATCGTTGACAATTTCCTCACCGATCCCCGTCAATCGGCTCAACACGATTCTTTCCCTCGTAGATGCTGATCCAGTGCCTGTCCTTGTCCTCGAGATCGGCCAACTCGGCCGTCGCCTGCAGTCCGTCTTTGCGGGGGTCCTGGATCGAATCTCTTATTTCAGCAAAATAGATACTTGTAATTACGTGCATGGGGACCTCACTTATAAGTATTCGATAGCGGAACTAGTCAAAATAGATGCAAATCCATTGGTAACTTACTGTTTTTTACGCTGTTTGCTCCAGCTCTGCGATCCTTCCAGCAAGAATCCGCCTCAAATCGGAAATCCGCCGCGTCTCCTCGGGTTCTGCTTCGAGCCTGTCCAGCGTCTCGCGCAGCACCAGGATCTGACTGCGATGCCGCTGCTCACCTACCGGTTTGCGATATTGAAAAATAGACATATTAAGCGGCCTTCGAATGGAGAACCTGTAGCGGCTCAGGTTTCGGCTGGACCCGAAGCCACGCGGGGCATCGCATCGCGCCTTCCACTTCGCGAATGCGTAGAAGGAGGTGCTGCCGGATCGCTTGAACCGCTTCGCCATCACCGAAGTCCGGGCTGTGATCGAAGTGGTGTAATTGTGCCTTGAGCGCGCGAATCATTTCGTGTTGAGGGAGTCTGTTCATGTGACGAAATAAGAATCCCACGCCTTCTATCAGGAAGAAGTGATTGAAGTCACTTGATTGCTGATCTTGATTCTGAGCGCGCCGAGCCCCATGGTCTCCATTCGTGTTCGCGTTCCCAGGCCTTCCGTCCCATCAAATGCGAGTGGAGCTAAGCCGCTGATTAAAGTGCCAGATAAGTTTCTTCGCAACCTGGTCCCTGCTTTCGATCTCTAACGCCGACCGCTGATTGCTCTCATCGCGAATCTAACCAGATACAAAGTGAAACTTCGATCTGCGGTCCCCCATCGAACGAATGTGATGACGACCACAACTCCCACAACGCAGAACCTCAGGACTCTCGGCAACTCGGACCTCCAACTAACTGCGATTGGTTTCGGCGCATGGGCCATTGGCGGCGGTAAATGGGAATTTGCCTGGGGCCCTCAGGATGACAACGAATCCATCTCTGCTATCCATCGCGCTCTCGATCTGGGCGTCAACTGGATCGACACCGCTGCAATCTACGGTCTTGGCCACTCGGAAGAGGTTGTTGCGAGAGCACTGAAAACGACCAGTCACAAGCCGCTCGTCTTTACGAAGTGCTCGATGCGGTGGCACGACGACCGGACTATTTACCGAGCCCTCACGGCGAAATCGCTTGAAGAGGAGCTCCACGGCTCGTTGCGCAGGCTCGGCTTAAACACAATCGATCTCTATCAGATCCACTGGCCTAACCCTGAAGCCGAAATCGAAGATGGCTGGACGGCCCTTGCGAAATTCAAGGAACAGGGCAAGATCCGCCACGTCGGCGTCTCGAATTTCAATGTGGAACAGATGAAACGCGTGCAAAAAATCGCGCCGATTACGAGTCTTCAGCCGCCCTACTCCATGCTGCGCCGTGCTGTTGAAGAGGAGATTCTGCCTTTTGCGCAAGCCAACAACATCGGCGTGATTAACTATTCCCCGATGGTTTCCGGACTTCTGACTGGCAAGATGAGCGCCGAGCGCGTCGCCGCTCTTCCCGAGGATGATTGGCGTCGCCGTGCCGTAGAGTTCAACGAGCCTCGGCTGAGTCGCAATCTGCGCCTGGTTGACCTGCTCCGCGCGATCGGCGAACCGCACAACGTCGAGCCCGGCGTAGTCGCTGTAGCGTGGACGCTCGATCATCCTGCCATAACCGCAGCGATCGTTGGCGGCCGGAGCCCCCGGCAGGTTGAGGGCCTGGCGCCGGCACTTCGGTTCCGGCTTACTGTAGACGAGCGTCAACGCATCGGCGCATTTCTCAGCGCCAATGTTGCGTAAGATCCGCCACAGAAAATCAAAAGCCCCGGCATTTGCCGGGGCTTTTACTTTCAAAGCGAACTGTCTGCTACATTGCAGCTACGAAGTCGGGAACGAGTACCGCTGCGCTCTCCTGCAGCAGCTGCGTCATTCTCGCTGCCATGCCGGTGTACATTGAAGCGGCGCGGAATGCATTTACGCGAACGCCTTCGCTAGCGTGGCTGAATGCGTACTGCCCGAGGGCCATCAGAACGCAGACTCGGATCTGCATTGCATCGCTGCGGAGTGTTTCCACCAGCACGCGGTCAACGCTCTCACAATTCCGGGTCGCATAGTCTGCCATCTCCAGCATGACCTTGGCATTCTGATACATCACCCAGAGACCGCGTGGACCTTCCATCCGCGTCCAGGTATCTTCAGGCGATGCGTTCAAGCCTTCTTTCCAGAGGAACTGATCACTCAACTCGCGTGCGCTCCAGTCGGGCCGTAGCCGTGACATCAGCGACTCCCACGATTGAGAATTGCGGCGACGAACGCTCAATCGCCAGCGACCCAAATACAAGGCAACCAGGACAACTGCACAGAGTTGAAGCAGCGGGAAGATCATGAGTAGCCCTCAGTCCGGTTTTGGTAACTATCTTGTGGTTTTGTGAAATTCCCGGACAGCATTTCACCGTTCCTACACTTCTACCAGAAAAGACACGCTTTGTGGATGTTTTTTCCTCAAAATCCCGCTACTTACCCCACCAAGGGTAATCCACATTGATGGTCACATGAGTAACTTAAGGTAACCAAAGACAAGAGTAAATGACACTTTCGGGTCTTCGGATGATCCGAAGGGCCTACTTCGTTGAGGAGGAAACCGGCCCAAGTTGCTGTGTAGCACCAGCTTAGCCTGCGCTGAAAAGCTTAAAGGCCGCACCAGTTGCGATGGGGCGCAAGTTTCCAGACGATCCAGCGAGCACGTTTCTCAAGCCCGGTTTGCGGGGCGTTGTTGGGCTGGACCTGGGAGGCGCCGAATGTAGACGCCTGACGAAATGTGAGGGTCCGGGCACCCCATGAGGTCAACGCCTAGGGAGCCTGTCACTCTCGGATTTCGAGGAGGAACTCGCCATGGCAATTCTGGTAGTGCGTGCAGTTCCCGCCATAGCAAGCAGGAAATTCTGCATCTGAGGCGTGAATTCGCGCCTCTCTGGGACCCTTTGTGCAAAGCTAAAAATCCAATAAACGATTGAACATACATAGCTTGCGCTTCGAAATTCTTCCAGATGATGGTACTGGGCTGCGAACTCAGGCGCCTGGCTGGTATGGAGCATTGCTACAGTAAGGCTAACGATGGAAAAGAAGCCAAGCCCCGTCGCAATCTGCAGTTCCCGATCACGCCATCCGATCGATAGCAACTGACTGCACCCCGCGATTGCCAGGAAGAACAAGATTCGCATGACAGAGAATGTCAGGTCGAAATGAACGATCATCTGGCTGTCTTTGTTGAGTAGCTCAAAGCCAGGGGTCTTGGTAAAAGGCCAAATGATCCCGCAGACCAAGGCAATCAGGATTCCAACAGCGAAGATCGCTCCGCGGGGAAGAGATGAACGCACCGGCCGTAGAACGGCCATGGAGACTTCCACCAAAACACCAAATTGGAAAACGGAATCAATGATTGTTGCAATCAGATAGATGCGAAGATCAGAATTGGGATAATGACGGACAAGAAAATACTGAGTGGTATCGCTTAGTACGCCTACAACTACATATGCGCAAAATATAGGAAAGTCTTTGTAAACACGCTTATAGAAGAGCAATATAAGAATCGCTGCTTCCACAACGTACCCGGCAGCGAATAGTGCTGAATCCAAAACGGTCACCGCTGCCTCCCCAGAACGCAAAGACAGAAACTCGATTTAACTCTAACAGTGACCGTCAATCTTCCCCAAAAGAAATAGCTAACTGGTAACCGTCTTGCGCAACGGCGGCTGGACAACGATTGGTGAGCTGGCCGTCATTCGCAAAGGTGGCTGTACCACGATCGGTGATATGGCATTCTTACGAAGCGGTGGCTGGACAACGATTGGTGAGCTGGCCGTCATCCGCAAAGGTGGCTGTACCACGATCGGTGAGCTGGCATTCTTACGAAGCGGTGGCTGGACAACGATTGGTGAGCTGGCCGTCATCCGCAAAGGCGGCTGGACAACGATCGGTGAGCTGGCCGTCATCCGCAAAGGTGGCTGGACAACGATCGGTGAGCTGGCCGTCATCCGCAAAGGTGGCTGTACAACGATCGGTGAGCTGGCCGTCATCCGCAAAGGTGGCTGTACAACGATGGGCGAGACCGCAGCATTTTTACGCAATGGAGGCTGCACAACGATGGGTGAGCTGCTCAGGCGCAACGGTGGCTGCACTACTATCGGCGAGCTTAAATGCGTGGAAGGCGCTGCTACCGCACTAATTGCGGACAGAGCAAGAGCCGAACCAAGAGCCACGCATGAAATCTTCAACCTTGACGAAGACATTTGGCGTACACCTCAAAGAGACAACGGAATCTGCAAAGAAGACTAACGCATAGAGGGTAGAGCGTTACAACAAAAGTACCGAGGTCACGCTAAAAAACTTAGAGATAACGTTTTCCCATACCGCATTGTGGGAAATTAACAGTAACGCTAACCAAAAGGTCACGTTACTGTTACTCCCCATGGTGATCTTTCGGAGTCGATTAGAATCTGCGCAGCCTAAATTGCGGAGGGAGGGGGATCCGGTTTCTGCGATTCTGGGTCCGCCGCGTCTGGATGCGGCAATCCGCTTGATCGAGGAGTTGGTTTGATTCGCGAACTGCGCGTTCCGTTCAATGAACGATTCACGGTCGAGTCGTATGCGCGGCTGCTGAAGGTTCTGGAGACCCGATGCGGTAGTCCGGTCCATTTCCGGGTGGCCGAGACGCCAATCTTTGTGTCCAAGTCGCAACTTGAGGACATGGCTGAACAGGGAGCAGTTCTGGCGCTCCATCTCATTGGCAGTGTGAAATATCTTGCCGCGGCGCGACGTGCTATTCCGCCGGGATTTAATGTGGCGAATGAGACTCCGCATCCCCACTTCCTGACGGCTGATTTTGCGTGGGTGCGCTCCGGCTCAGGAAAGCTTTTGCCGAAACTCGTCGAGATCCAGGCTTTTCCGTCCGTCTTCGCCTACCAGGCAGAACTATGCTCCGCCTATCGCGAAGTCTTCAACTTGCCTCAGTCGCTGGGTGTTTTTCTTGGCGGCCTTGGCGAGGAGTCTTATTGGGAACTTCTCCGGCGCACGGTCCTTGGCAAGCACGAGCCTGAAAATGTTGTGCTCACTGAAGTAGATCCGCTGAATCAAAAGACCTATCCAGATTTCTATGTCACGGCGAAACGGCTCGGCATAGCGGTGGTTGACATCGCCTCGCTTGAGCACGCCGGCAACAAGTTGCTCTACCGCAATACAGCTGGGAATCCGACGCCAATTCATCGCATCTACAATCGCGCCATTGCTGACGAACTGATCCATCGCAATATCCGGCTGCCATTCGACCTTTCGCACCCATGGGACGTGGAATGGGCCGGACATCCGAATTGGTATTTTCTTATCAGCAAGTTCTCAATTCCGTGGCTCTCGCGGGCCGGGCGATTTGAGGTCGTTCCCCCAGCAGTGTTTGTCGACGATTTTCTAGCCGGGGCCGGTCGCGACTTTCTTTCTGCAGCCGGGGTCTCTTTGCCGGGAAAGGATTTGAGCGATGCAGCCTATTCAGACCTCCTTCTCAAGCCACTTTTCTCTTTTGCCGGCAGAGGAATAGAGTTCGAGCCATCACGCGCGCGGCTGGAATCCATCCCTCCCCAGGAGCGCTCTACATATCTGGTACAGCAGCGATTGAACTTCGAACCCACAATTGACACGCCTTTTGGGCTTACTCAGGCCGAAACCCGCATCCTATACATGTGGCCAGACGGTGGCGTTTTGACGCCCGCCCTGTCGCTGGTGCGGCTGGGACGCGGAAAGATGATGGGTGTGGATCACAATAAGAATCAGGAATGGGTTGGTGGGTCGGCAGCATTCTATGTATAGCGAGTTGACATTTATATATACAGTTGTCACGTCGTTTTTCTGATATTCTCTGCAAGCGCAGATGCCGCTCCCCTCGGCGGAGTTACCTAACCGATTACTACTTTTAAACTTTCGTGCTCTAGGTTCTGCCGCAGAAGTTGTATACAGTCAGCAGTGGGTGAATACGCGGGCAAAGGAAATCGCATGACGGAGATCTCGAAGACCAATCCTTCCGAGGAAATGAGTAAGACGGGACGAGGCACTTTTCTGAAAGAAGTCAGGTGTGCTGTGCGGTTCCCTCTTTCGTTGCCGGTCGAAATGGCTGACGACAAACTGCACGATCAACCGGCCGTTACGCGAAACGTTTCGGCGAACGGTGTCCTGCTTGAACTTACGGGACCGATCAACGTCGGAGAGGAACTGGATTTTCATCTCCGCATGCCCGGAAGTGTGCTTGGCACTCCCCAAGATGTGTTAGTTCACTGTCGTGGACGTGTGGTACGCTGCTCCATAAGCCAAAGTCACTATCAGGCTGCTGCGACTATCGATGAGTATCATTTCGTAGAGCAGTAGAGGCCTGAATTGACGGCTATAGCAGCCACCTATGGAACTTCTCGACGAAACACCTGATGGCGAAATTCTTGACGCGCCCGTAAAGCCGGGAACTATTCGCATTATCCTTGCGGATTCTCAGGCAATTTACCGGGTGGGAATTCGCAAAATCTTCGCGCTCGAAGACGATATCCGCGTAGTGGCGCAGGCCGACTCGCTAGATAATTTACGCTCAGCGCTCGAACGCCACCCAGCCGACGTGGTTCTTATTGAAGGCGGCCTGCTGACTGGCGCTCCCAATGCGATTCCCGACGTGCTACGAATTGTCCCGGATGTGAAATTGATCGTGCAGGCCATCGGCAGCGATGAGGGTCAGACCGTCGACCTCTATCGCCGTGGTGTTCGCGGCATTATCTCCCGCTCCATTTCACCCGACTTGCTGGTTCGCTGCGTGCGCCGTATCGCGACGGGCGAGACATGGATCGACAACCAGGCCGTGAATTGGGTTATCGATGCATATCGGGCCCAGGCTGCTGCCCTGGTCAGCCCTCGGACTCAACCCAGGCTCTCTCCCAAGGAAACAGCGATTATCACCTGCATTACTCAGGGCAAGCGCAACAAGGAGATCGCTTTCCAACTTGGAACGACAGAACAGGTCATCAAGAACTACCTGCGCAAGATTTACGACAAGCTGGGTGTTTCCGATCGCCTCGAGCTTGCTCTTTATTGTCTGCACAACAAGATCATCAAGTCGGACGCCGACGAGGTCGTAGTCGCGCAAAAGATCGTTACACGCTGATTCAGTAGAGGTCCCCGTATTGCTTCGGCGCTGCCAGACGGCAGCGCCGAAGACTTTTAGCGGGAATTGCCGGCCGCCAGGGATGTCTCACATTGCTCGCCCGAGCAACTGACGGGCGCCTCCGGATTCAGGCAGCTTTGACGCGCCAACTCGAGCAGGCGTGTAAGTTCGGCGAGATCTTTGCGGTTGAGGTGTCCCAACAGGTCTTTCGGGGCTTGCGTGATTTCCGGATCCATCTTACTCAGAAGATCCAAGCCTGCGGCGGATATCTGCGTCCACACCACACGCCGGTCGTTCTTATCGCGCTGCTGCTTGATGAACTTCAGGGCCTTCATTCTAGCCAGCAGCCGGGTGATGTCGGGCTCTGCCGTGATCATCCGGTCGCCAATTGATGAACAAGTTAACCCTTGCGGATGGGCGCCGCGCAGGATACGCAATACGTTGTATTGAGTTGAGGTGATGCCCCAATCGCGTGTCTTGCGTTGAAACGCACGTTGAAGGCAGTCCGTCGTTCTCACCAGATTCAGGAAAGCCTCTTCCTCGGCGCTCGAAAACGGCCGCTCCTGCGCTATTTCGTGTTTCAACGCTGCCATGTCTTCCCCTCGGCTAATTAGGCCGGATACGTACATCGGACCAGTAGATTAGAAACGGCCCGCGTCCTTGGACCCGGGCCATTACCAGCTACTGCTTCACCACATCCAAGTCGATGTTCAGGTGAACGTCGTCGCCCAGAACTGCTGCGGGATACTTCGTTCCCAGATCAAATGCTGCCCGGCTGATCGTTGTCGTCGCTGAGAAACCGGCGTGCATCTTGCCCCCCATGCCCTGTGCCGGTCCGGTCGGACCCTCTACCTGCAAAACCACCGGCTTGGTGACGCCGTGCAGAGTCAGGTTGCCATTCACGGTCAGGCCATTTCCGGTTTTCGCCACGCTCGTGCTAACGAATGTCGCGGTGGGGAACTGTGCCGCGTCGAACATACCGGCACTCTTCAGGTCGGTATCTCTCGGCGCCACGCCGGTGTCGACCGACGCTACATCAATTGTCACGTTGACCGTGGATTTGGTGATGTCCGCCTCATTCCACTGGATCTGTCCGCCACTGACGCCGAAACGCCCATGCACCTTGGAGAGGCTCATGTGCAGGATGCTGAAAATGACCTCGCTGTGTGCCTTGTCGGGAGACCAGGTGGAAGTCTGGGCTACAGCCATCATCGGCAGAGCCATCGCCAAAACGCCAAGTGTCATCGTCAAACGCTTCATATCTCATTTCCTTTCGAGGTTAGGCCGGACCTTCCGCGGCCAGGCAATCGGGGTTAGCAACTCTCAGTGCGATCTCGACTGCGGCCGGAGTTCGTGCCAAAAACAGGGCACCGCAAACAGGGAAGCGAACGAAGCCGCAGGTCTCTATTCAATGGACGCAGGAGACTCATTATTCGTTGCAACAAATATTCGGGTTGGCAGCTCGCAACTCGAATTAACTGCCTACGCGTGGTGCTAACCTGAAGTCTCGCCCAAATGTTCGTCACTTCACAGCACGCGCACTTTATCGGTATCGGCGGTATTGGCATGAGTGGTATTGCCGAGATACTGCTCAACATGGGTTTTCAAGTCTCAGGTTCGGATCTGCGCCGGGGACCGGTCACCGATCGTCTGGCTGATCTGGGCGCAACCATCTACGAAGGGCATCAAGCGACCAACATCACTGGAGCTACTGTTGTAGTGACCAGCTCGGCCGTTTCACCGGCCAACCCCGAAGTGATTGAAGCCCGTGCCCGCAAGATTCCCGTGATTCAGCGAGCCGAGATGCTGGCCGAACTGATGCGTCTCAAATACGGCATCGCTATCGCAGGAATGCACGGCAAGACCACGACCACAACGATGGTCGCTTCTGTGCTCGCGGCTGGAGGCCTGGATCCGACGGTCGTTGTCGGCGGACGAGTAGACGTGCTTGGTTCAAATGCAAAGCTCGGCACCACGCAATACCTCGTCGCCGAGGCGGATGAGAGCGACCGATCTTTTCTCAAGCTTCCCCCTATTCTTGCGGTCGTGACAAACCTCGACCGCGAGCACATGGACTGCTACCGCGACATGGACGACGTGGAGCAGGCCTACCTCGCGTTCATGGACAAGGTTCCGTTTTATGGAGCCGTAACGGCCTGCATCGATAATGCAGCGCTCGCGGCTATTCTGCCGCGGGTGCATCGGCGTGTCTTCACTTACGGCATGGCAGCCGAGGCTGACTATCGGCTCGAATTTCTCGAGGCGCGTGCAGGCAGCTTCTCGCACTTTCAGGTGCATGCGCCGACGGGGGTGCTTGGTTCGTTTGAGCTGCATGTACCTGGCCGCCACAACGCGCTCAACGCCACGGCTGCTGTTGCGATTGCAGATCAGCTTGGATTGGGGTCGGAGAAGATTGCCGCGGGGATCTCCAGTTTTCGCGGAGTGGATCGCCGTTTTCAGATTCGCGGACAGACAGGCGGAGTTACAGTTGTGGACGACTACGGCCATCATCCTACCGAAATTCGCGCCACATTGGCTGCCGCGCGCGAGTACTCTCACGGGCGCATTCATGTTGTCTTTCAGCCGCATCGATACTCGCGGACCCGCGATTTGCTTGACGAGTTCGGCGGAGCCTTTAAGGATGCGGACACTGTGAACGTGCTTCCTATCTACGCGGCAAGCGAAGAACCATTGCCTGGAATCACTGCAGAATTGTTGACCTCCAAGATCGCGTCGCCCCACGCGCAATATGTGCCCGACTTTGCCACCGCCATCGATGCGGTTGCCGGTGCAGCTCGCGCGGGAGACCTGATTATGACGCTCGGTGCGGGCAGTGTGAGCCAGCTTGGGCCGCAGATTCTGACCGCTCTTCAGGCCAGAACATAGCCTGATTTTCCAAGTATGAGAATCGGAGAAGTATTTTGTTGCGCGGAGGTATCGGCAGGCGCGCGCGAGCGCTTGTAGCGGTCGTCACAGGTCATAGTTAAACCGTTTACTGGCGGGTTACATTGTGTGTATGATGTCGCGGACAAACAATTGTCTTAAGTAAGGAGCATGAAATGAAGCATGGATCGCGCCGGGATTTTTTGAAGACTGCCACTGCCTCCGCGGCGGCTCTTGCCCTTGCCCACAGGTTTCCGGCCTATGCGGCTGGTGCCGCTCCATCGGGGTCGGTAAAGGCTTGGGGAACCTTCCGCGATCAGCGTCATGCGGAGCGTCCGGCACTGGAGTGGAAGCGCGCGAGCCAGGTCGCCGCAAGCGCTATCCAACTCGACATGTCCGCGTCTCGGCAGGAGATTCTCGGTTTCGGCGCGGCAATCACCGAGTCCTCCGCATATATGCTCAGCCGGCTTACGGATGCAGAGCGCGCGCCTGTGATGCACGATCTATTCGCACCCGAGGCTATGGCGCTGAATGTCTGCCGCACGTGCATCGGATCGAGTGATTACGCGACGAAGGTGTACAGCTACGACGAAAGCAACGAACCCGATCCTGATCTGAAAAAGTTTTCGATCGATCACGACAAGGAGTTCTACCTTCCGATTCTGCGTGAGGCACGCAAACAGAATCCCGATTTGTTTTTGTTCTCGTCGCCATGGAGCCCACCGGGCTGGATGAAACCGAACAACTCCATGATTGGTGGGGCGATGCGCAAACTGAGCTTCGGCCCGTACGCCAACTACTTCGTGAAGTTCCTCGACGCTTACAAGGCAGAGGGCGTGGAAATCAACGCCGTCACTGTTCAGAATGAGACTGATGCCGAGCAAGAAGGCCACATGTCGGCCTGCTTGTGGGCACAGGAGCAGGAGATGGAGTTTGCTGCGCGCTTCCTCGCGCCTGCGATCCGCAAGGCCGGATTGAACGCAAAGATTTGGCTGCTGGATCACAACTACAGCCTGTGGGGACGCGCTGTTGACGAACTGAGCGATCCGTCGGTTTACGAAGCAGTCGACGGAATCGCCTGGCACGGATATGTAGGTGAGCCAACAGCGATGACGCGCGTGCATGATGCGTTTCCCGCAAAGAACGCCTATTGGACAGAGGGCGGCCCGGACATTAACCAGCCGGACTACCAGACCGATCACACAAAGTGGGCCGATCAATTCAACGGCATCCTGAACAACTGGGCGCGGTCACTTACGGCTTGGAATGTTGCTCTGGATGAAAAGGGCAAGCCGGATCTCGGGCCGTTCTCGTGCGGAGGTGTCATCACGATCGACAACTCCACGCACAAAATCACAACCAGCGGCCAGTACTGGGCATTCGCGCACTATTCAAAGCACGTCAAACGCGGTGCAAGGGTTTTCGCAACCAACGCACTAGGTGGACCGACTATGGACGGCGTGTCGCACACCGGCTTCTGCAATCCTGACGGCAGTTGCGTTGTGGTGCTCGCGAACAAGGGTGCGGAGAAGCGTGTTCAACTCGTGATGGGATCTCAGACGCTGGACGTTGACCTGCCCGCGGATTCAGTGCAGACGCTGCTTTGGTCGTAAGTGTTTTTGGGGCTTTACCCGGGGTGCTTCTTTCCGAAGCGCCCCTTCCTTTTTAGCTCAGTAGATTTCGTTTGCCGTTTGCGTCGAGTGTATCTTGCCATTTTCGACTGAGAGCTTGTAGGTGATGCCGTCTCCGGCCCATGACTTGATGTAGAAGTCTGCGCCCGGTGCGACCTTCTGCACGGTGAACGGACCGTAAGTCAACGGTTTGTGCGCCTCCAATGTCACGCCTGACACGTGGTCGGCATCAATGAAGTACGCTGCGCCGTAACCAACCACGTGCGCTCTGCCGTCCGGCTCAAGCAACACTGCTGCGCGTTCCTCGATTCCGATGCCCCTGACCAATGAGGTGCGGGGAGGCACTCCTTTTCCGTCTGGCTCGTTGAATCGAGCGAGGAATACAAGCAGGCGTCCCATGCGATCGCGCCTCGCAAAGTGAGTGTCGGTAACTATGTTTTTCAGGATGGGGATCGAGAGGAAATTTTGCGCCAGTCGAATTCGAGAGCTATATGGATCAGCCAATGCCGTTTTGCCGTCGAGGTTCGGGTCGTCGGGCTTGTCCCCTTGTGCGGTGTAGATGTACTCGCCCATCACAGCCAGCCCCGCGCTGGTGCCTCCGATCGGCACACCGCGCCGGATCGCATCGTTGAGCGCTACCTGCACGGGCGAGTTCATCCAGAAATTGATGTAGTTTGCCTGATCGCCTCCGGCAATGAAGATCGCGTCGGCATGTTGGATTGCGTCACTTACGAATGGGTCGACTGCTGCGTCGCGATTGGGAATGATGAGGGTCGCCACGGAATTGAGATGGCAGAGGCCGCGGAGGTAGGGGTTGTATTCGTCGTCTCCGGTGGCGCGCAGCACAAGGAAATCTCCGCCGCCTGCGCGATCACAAAGAAACCTGAACGCATCGTCGAGGTCGGTGCCTCCGCCCATCAACGCAAAACCAGGCCGAGCCTGCGCCTTGATGTTCGATGGCTCTCCTGCCCGCATGTACCGATAGGCAGGCGACTGCGAGAGCGAGGCAAGCCCGCTCGCCGTAAGTAAAAATCCCAAACCCAGCAGTCGCAAACACTCCATTTCGGTAGCTTATTCTATGACGCGCTCGAAGCCCGTTACGGTACGGGTTCCCCTTCCAGAGTATGCGGAAAAAAGCCACTTTAGCGCAGGCTATAGTTGAGCCTGACGATTCTCCCGATCTACGGCTCAGGCGTGGCACAACGAGAAAATAAAACCCGGTCCCTTGTGTGGGAGGAAGAAGTCCCTGCAGAACCGCGCTTTCGGCGCGCGCAGCCCAGTGTGCCGATCTCCGGCCGCAGTCTGCCCGGTATGCCCGTCGATCTAAACGACGATGACGATGATGGACCTCGAGGCCGCGGCAAACCACGCAAGTTCGGCGAAGAGGCCGTTCGGCCGTGGTGGCGTCCCGGATCTACCTTCGGCCGCGTTTTGCTGGGAGCGGGCCTGGCAATTGTCTTCTCGGCCATGGGATTCTGTGCCTATGTCGTCAAGAATTTTCTCGATCACGATGCGCGCTTCCGCATTGTGGGCACCAGCAACATTCAAGCCACAGGCCTGGGAGAGGTGAGCCGCGCAGAGATGCTGCCTGTCTTCGGTGAAGATATTGGCCGCAACATTTTCTTTGTGCCTCTCGCCGACCGGCGCAAGCAGCTCGAGCAGATTCCCTGGATCGAGCACGCAAGCGTAATGCGGTTGCTGCCCGATCAGATTCGCATCTCGGTAGTGGAGCGCAAACCGATCGCCTTTCTTCGGCAGGGTGCGCAGGTTGGCCTCGTCGACGCAAATGGCGTTCTGTTGACCGAGCCGCCGGCGATGATGGCGCAGCATCACTATTCCTTTCCTGTGGTGACTGGAATCGACAGCCGCGACCCTGTTGCTTCGCGCCGTGCACGCATGGAGACGTATCAGCGTCTCATCGGCGAACTCGATGCCAACGGGCAGCATCTCTCCGATCAAATCTCAGAGATCGACCTGTCGGATCCGGAAGATGCGCGCGTGCTGATGCCGGAGCAAGGAACTGACATCGTAGCGCACTTTGGTTCGGACCATTTCATGGAGCGCTATCAGCGCTACAAGGCGCACATTGCCGAGTGGCGGCAGCAGTATCCCAAGCTTGCCGAGGTTGATCTGCGCTACGAGCAGCAGGTCGTGTTGCAGATGACGGGCGGGGCGAATGCCGCGCCGGCGAAGTTGAACGCGAGCGAGGCGGTTGACTCATCCCTGGAGTCTCCGAAACCCGAGGCAGCAAAACCAGAAGTGAAGGCAGAGGCACCGAAGCCCGCGCAGCCGAAGCATGCCGCGACCACCAAAGTTGCAAAGGCGCATAGCCCGGCCAAACCGCCAACGAAGACGAAGGTTACGAAGAAGAAGCATCCTGATCCGAAGCACACCGTGAAAAAGACAACGCCGAAGCCACACGCTGCAACAGTCACCGGCCAGTGAGAGAACGATGATCGAGAAGCAAGACGACAATCTGATCGTGGTGCTCGACGTGGGTAGTTCGTGGACGCGGGTTCTGGCGGCCGATGTGAATGAGGGCGCGCTTCGCTATCGCGGACACGGGCTGGTTGAATCAACTGGAATGCGCAAAGGACTCATCTCCGAGCTTGGTCCCGCAGCCAAAGTGGTGAAGGCGGCGAACGAGCAGGCGGAGTGGACTGCGCGCGCCAACATCGACCAGTGCGTGGTTGGCGTAGGCGGCCCGCATATTCGCGGACTGAACACGAACGGCGGGCTCGACCTTGGTAGCCGTATGCGCGAGATTACTCGCGACGATGTGCGTGCCGCTGTCGAACGAGCACGCGCTGTGGAACGGCCGCCGGACCGCGAGATTCTGCACCTGCTGCCGCGTCAGTTTATTCTCGATGATCAGCCCGGCATCTTCGATCCGGTGGGCATGGTTGGCGCGCGGCTTGAAGTGGATTTGCATATCGCCACGTGTTCGGGCAGCGCGCTGCAAAGCACGGTGACATGCGCAAATCGTGCAGGGCTTGAAGTATCAGAGGCGGTGCTCGAATCGATCGCGGCAGCGGAGTCAACGCTTTCAGCCGACGAACGCGAACTTGGGGTCTGTTTGCTGGATATTGGCGCGCACTCCAGCGACATGGTTGTGTTCTTCGAGGGCGCGGTGGCACACACGTCATCGGTGCCCGTTGGCGGCAATCACTTTACGAACGACCTGGCCGTCGGTTTGCAGATGCCGGTGGCACAGGCTGAGGAGTTGAAGCGCCAGTATGGGCACGCTGTTGTCACGGCGGTTCCGATTGAAGCGGAGATTGAGATCAATAATCCAGAGCCGCAACGTCTCGTATTACGCACACTTGCTGAGATTCTGGAACCGCGGGCCCGTGAGCTTTTGTATTTTGTAAAAGAGAGTCTTCGCCAGGGCGGCGTGCTTGAAGCGCTTGGCGCCGGATGCGTGTTGACCGGCGGCGGTGCCATGTTGCCGGGCATGCTGGATGTTACGGAGAGCCAGCTTAGGGTTCCGGCTCGGACGGGTATGCCGGTGCGGCTATCCAATATGCCAGGCGAACTAGTTCATCCCAGCTTTTCCACTGCCATCGGAATGCTACTGTATGCACATCGCACCCGTGTAACCCGTGCGGCAGAAAACAACAGCCTGCGCGCCAAGCTGCGCGCCATATTCGCAGCGAGTTTCTAAGATCATGTCAACCACGAATGGGGAGGCGCCAGCCGCTATGGATCAGCAGAAGATAGAAGCCGCAGAGATACGCATTCAGTTTCACGACGAAGAACAGCGTGGAGCGCGAATCAAAGTCATCGGTGTGGGTGGCGGCGGCGGTAACGCCGTGAATCGCATGATTCAGGCCGGCCTGGAGGGTGTCGAGTTCATTGCGGCGAATACTGACGTGCAGGCGCTGAAGCTGTCGCTGGCTCCGATCAAGCTGCAACTCGGCGTACGCTTGACGGCTGGTTTGGGTGCCGGCGCGAATCCCGACGTAGGCCGGCGCGCGGCGCTTGAAGATTCCGAGAAGATCATCGAGGCGCTCGAAGGCGCGGACATGGTGTTTGTAACCGCGGGACTCGGCGGCGGCACCGGAACTGGCGCGGCTCCGGTGATTGCTTCGCTGGCGAGCGAGATGGGGATTCTTACTGTCGCTGTGATCACGCGGCCCTTCGCCTTCGAAGGTAAGCGCCGTCTGCAACAGGCGGAACGCGGATTGAAGGAGCTTCTCGAAAGCGTGGATACGATGATCGTGATCCCCAACGAGAAGCTGCTGGCTGTTGCCAAGGACGCGGGATTCTTTGAGAGTTTCCGCATCGCCGATGACGTATTGCGGCAAGGTGTTCAAGGCATCTCCGACATCATCACGATTCCCGGCATCATCAACCGCGACTTTGCCGATGTGAAGACCACGATGGCGGGCATGGGTCACGCTGTGATGGGGACGGCGATTCGTTCTGGTGACAACCGTGCGAAAGAAGCCGCACAAGCTGCGATGGCTTCTCCGCTGCTCGATGCCGGTGCGATCGATGGGGCGCGTGGCATCCTGATCAACATCACGGGATCCAGCAACCTGAAGCTTTCGGAGGTCAACGAGGCATCTTCGCTGATCCAGAGTTCGGCACACGAAGATGCCAACATCATCTTCGGCGCAGTGCTCGACGAGCGGATGGGCGAGGAGGTGAAGATCACGGTGATTGCTACCGGCTTCCGGGACCAGATGCCAGAGCGGCGTGCGCGCATGCTGAACGTGGAAGAGATGGCTGTGGTTTCGGTTCCAGTGGTTGCGGCGGATGCATGGATGCGCGAGAAAGCTCCAGTGCCAACGCCGGCTCCAGCCCTTCCGCGGTTCATGAGCGAGGACGAAGACGAGGAATCGGGCGATGGCGTGGATGCCGAGCCTGAGTTTGTAGCAGCAGCGGCTCGGCAGAATCGAGTGGAGATGGCTGAGGAGCCGGCATTCGCGCCGCTGCCGCGCGATTACGCTTCTGACTTTGGTAACCGCGCGCGGACGCCTGCGATTACGGAGGAGCCTGTCGATCAGCCCGGTGTAAGTCCTTTGACTGCCGCTTCAGGTGAAGAGGAGAGGGACCTGGATGTGCCGACGTTCATGCGGCGGATGAAGTTCTGATGAAAGCGGCCCAAAAACAGGGACTTGCTTTGAATCGAGAGAACGGTATAGTTCAAAGTAGCTCTCCAAAAATACAGGGTTTCAAACAGCGGCCCGAAATAGAAGTTCAATGTAAGGGTGTTGTCTTTTCCCGGTCACTTGTGGGCGGTCCACAAAGAAGCCGACGGGTGAATTTGCTCACATACTGCGACCAAGGCGTGTGACATAAACAGTTCGAAAACAGTTCGAACAAAGAAGAAATGCACGCAATCCATTTTGTTGAGGGGAATTTTTCTGGAATGAGACTGTCTCGGTTGTTTGCTTTGGGGCTGGCGGTAGTTGGAACGAGCATTGGAGCCGGTCGCGCGATTGCGCTTGATGTTCACCACACAGTGCATCACGCCAAGGCCACGAGCAAGCATCTGACCTTAAAGACCACCTCGCATTCCAGGACATCTTCCACGGCATCTCATCATGTGTATACGACGCGATCGAGTGCCTCTCTTCATCACGTTGTGATTGCCGGCCACCATCATCACTACTATGGCGAGCGCTTCACGGCGAGTTCGTTTGCAAAGGGCGACATCTTTGCGGGAGACATCACGACCGGCGAAGATCCGGTTGTGCGGCAGGCCGCGATTGACGCGCTGGGCGACATGAACGGGACGGCGGTAGTGATCGATCCATCGAATGGCCGCATTCTGGCCATGGTCAACCAGAAGCTGGCGCTTTCACCGGGTGCAGAGCCCTGCTCCACCATCAAGCTTTCTGTCGCCCTGGCCGCGTTGAGCGAAGGGCTGGTTACGCGCGACACGCCGGTCCAACTCGCCGGTTTCCGCATGAACATGACGGACGCGATTGCCAAGAGCAACAATCTCTATTTCGAAGAGCTTGGACGCGAACTTGGCTTTGAGCGTGTGCGCCACTACGCAACACAGTTTGGACTGGGCGAACTGGCCGGTTACCACATCGAAGGCGAACAGCTTGGCGAGTACCCGACCCAGGTATTACCCGTATCGGAAGGCGGCGTAGGCCGCATGTGCAGCTTCGGACAGGGCGTTTCAATGACGCCGCTGCAACTTGGCGCCTTTGTCGCAGCCATGGCCAATGGCGGAACTCTCTACTATCTGCAGCATCCCACATCGACCGAAGAAGTGATGGCATTCCAGCCCAAAGTGAAGCGGACACTGGATATCGCCCGCTACGTGCCGGATATGCAGGACGGCATGGCCGGTGCTGTGCAGTACGGGACCGCACGTCGCCTGCGAGCCAACTTTCAGGAGCTGCCGGTATTTGGCAAGACAGGCACCTGCTCCGATAAAGGGACACGGTTTGGGTGGTTCGTTTCTTACTCCGAGACACCGCTGGGCAGCCTGGTGACGGTGTTCTTCCTCGAAGGCGGCCGGCCAACGTTCGGTCCGCGCGCAGCGGAGTTGACGGGCGAGTTCTACAAGAATCTATGGGATCGAAATTATTTCGCCGAGAAGGGCACGCAGGCTCACGCCGCACTGCAAGTGACAAGCACAACGAGCACACGGTAGTCGTCCGCATCCTCTAACGGCAAAAGCCGCCTACGGGCGGCTTTCCTTATTGCGCGGACAGCCGGGGGATCCCCTTCTATGCCGGCTTCGAGATTCTCGCCGTCGTCATCCGCTTCGTCATGCGGATCTTTCATCTTGAGATATAGGAAAACTAGGTGCCCCATCCATGGCGCAGCATCATCGCGCCATGGGTGGGAAAGCACATACCTTCGCGGCTTCTTCGGTCCAATCCGACCCCTTAGCCCAAACGCAAATCAGCCCCGAAAGCATCCACCTTCGGGGCCGATCTCGACCAATAGATAAGGAGAAGTAAACGCTGCTTGTCGGCGTCCCATTCAGCCTGCGATCCGGAACCTTGCCGGATCCTCGTGCCTGCCCACCGATGCAACATCGGAAAGGCCCTGCCCGATTCGCTCCCCGCCAAGAAAAGGCCGAGAAGTTTGGTTCACGAAGTATATCCAACTCCCTGCAAATGCGAATACTTACGAAAGTCACATGAACCCGGCTTGCCACTCCGGGCGTCCTATCGTCGTCACCGCTCCACTTGCACCACGTGCACTACCTGCACCAGCGGATTCACCGGCGGAATCTCATCCAGAGGAAACCCCAGCCGTTTCCATTCGTCATATCCCCCGCGCAACGGCCGCACCCGCTCAATTCCCAGCTTATGCAGCGTCATCGCCGTCTTCGCCGCCGTCGCTTCGCTGGGGCAGGTGCAGAACAGCACCACGTCGCGATCCCGCGGAATCTCCCCGTGCCGCGCCGCCAGCGCATCCGGAGAAAAGTGCATCGCGCTTGGCAAGGTGAACGGCTCTGCCATCAACTCCAGCGGATGACGCAGATCCACGATATACACATGTTCACCTGCATCAAGTTGCGCCTTCAGTTCCTCCGGCTCCAGCCGCGAAGCCACCAGCCTCTTCAGCACCATGCGTCGCCGATAGACACGCATGACAAAAAATCCCAGAATGCCGGCTATCAAGAGCGCCCCTGAGAACCGACCCGCCAAATCCAGCAGGTTGGGATCGCGTTTCAGAGCATCCCCAAAGAGCCTGCCGCTCGTCAGCAACGCCAGAAGCCACAGGCTCGCGCCAATCGCGTCGAAAAACAAGAACCGCGGCAGGCTCATCCCGTTCTCGCCCGCCACCGGAGCCGCCAAAGTCGCCAGCCCCGGCACAAACTTCGCGAACATCAGCATTACGCTGCGCCGCCGCCCAAACGAGTCCTGCGTGCGACGAACACAAATCGTCGGCTCCATCGAAAGCTTGCAGAGTAGGCGCATCACATGGTGCCCATAGCGCCGCCCGATTAGAAACCAGCTCGTGTCCGCCACCATGCATGCCAGAAAGCCAGCCAGAAACGCAGCACCAAAGCTGAGCTCGTGATCCGCCGAGAGCCCGCCCGCCGCCAGCAACACTGGTGTCGCGGGCAGCGGAATGCCGAACTGCTCCACCAGCACCCAACCGAATAGCAGAATGTAACCGTAAGTGAGAAGAATATGTGTGGGAAGAGCCATACGCTGAGTCCAGTTTTCTGTCGGCTTCAGATCATGAATCGGGGCGCAATGCATCGCATCCGCCTGACCTTACTCTATCCGATGATCCTAAACCAGATTCGTTTCATCCATCCCGGCTCGGCGACCGTCGCCGAGCAGATCCACCCCGATCTTGTCTTGAATTTCCGGCTCGCGAGAACTACTTATGCCGCGGCGCGGTCAGAGCGGCAAGAACAGGAGCATCGTCCAGGGCGTCAACCATGTGTATCTCGGCAAGCCCGTTAAGAATCGACCGTTTGGCTTGGATCACAGCAGGGTCGGTAGGACTGCTCGCCTCCTCCATGCTTCTGAACACCGTGCAAATCGCAGTCAATAGCTCCTTGCGTTCGGTAATCATTTGGAGCTCCGTTGGACCCCAGGGATGGGGAGCCTCAACATAGCGCATCTCAATCTCAGTTGCAAGATCGAATGCGGATCGCCCTGCCGACGCGCTGGTAAATGCTACCGGGCACGTTCTCCGCCTCCCCCATGTCCACCCCGGGTGAAAGTCCGTGTTCCCCTCCATCGCAGTTTGGCTTTGAGTGGGCCCGGAACGCCTAGAAATCAGCGCCCAACTCATCCTGAATCAATGCGAACGAAGATTCAAAGCCGCAGAAGCGGCCACTTACCGCCCTCGCGCCGGACCCTGAAGACGCGGCCTCGAACATCCAGGCGATAGATTCCATCCGGCGGTGACTGTTCGGCCGAGTCGATCCTGAGGCTGGTGAACACCGCGTTTGCTGACCTTCCGGGTGTCACCTTTGTCACCAGCGCCACCGTGCACTTGAGTTCGACGGCGCCTCCGTCTTCTCGAAGAATGCCCGGAAACGAATCGGTTTTGTCCGTACCCTTTTTCATTGCCTGCTTACCATTCTAAGAACACGCCGGCCGCCCGACACTCAAGTGAACCACAACCGTAACTCTCATAGAAGATGACAGTGGTCGGGTAGACGTCGGTGTTCAGAAGCTGATTAAGCTCTTTTGATTGTGGCGTGTTTACGGCTTCGGCGGGGGTCCCGGTGCGGGATTGCGGCTGTGCCGGTCCAATGCGGCAATGCGCTGCAGAAGCCGGCGCCGATACTCGGCCGTGGCGTTCTGGCCCAGGACTGAGGGTCCTTCAAGGTCCAGAACACGGAGCGCGGCGAGATAGTCCTGAATCAGTGAATCGGCAGATTGCATGGCTTTCAAATCCCCTGGGCTGCCGCGCGCCGCAATTCTTCCACTCGACGCAGAGCGGCTTCAAGCCCCGCGACGCGGTAGCGAAGAAACCGGCTAAGGTCACGCTGGATCCTCTCCGCAATCAATGCGCCTTCCCCGTGGCTGCGAGCGAGAGCCCGTTGCAAGATGTCTGCCGCGTTGACCCGTGACGAAGTGTGCATGATTGAGAGAGGTTGGCACAGCTTATGCGAGGCGGGATGTATGCGCGATCACAACAGGCGACCAAAACCGGCCATTGCAGTCCGGCGAGAACGCTGGGCTTCTATCCCACGAATAACTGCTCTGGTAACTGCTCTGCTCACTGTTCTGGAACAGAGTTGGTTTCATCCTTCGCGTCCCTGATGCGGCAAACTGCGATAGACGTGCGATGGCAACCTCAATCATAGCGATACGGCGGAGTAGAAGATCCCTGACGGCTCAGACTACTTGGCGCTGGATTTGGACGCGGCAAAGCTCGCGCTCGCAGGAGCTGCGGGAGCGAATTGCGGTGGCCGCGCGGGTTCAGGTTCTGCATCATCTGGACCGAATAACTCACGGAAGTCCTCGACGAACGAGATAAGGATCACGACTGAGGAGCCCGCCAAACCTATAAAGAATAGTGCAACTACTACATCGACAAAAACCACGCCTAAGGAGTGCATTCCCGCAGTATGGTGCGTGAACTGTCAATAAAAGCTAAGGACAACGTAAGGAAACTATAAGAGGTCAAACCGATCGAAGATGTAGGCTGTTCTCCGTTGCTCATTCCGCGCATCCATAAGGAGTTCCCTGCCGACGCGAACATCCGGTTTCGGGGACTCACGACACGGAAAAGCCTGCTCCATCTCGGTTGCAGCTTTTTCGATCATCACACGGCCACTCGAACTCGCGCGGCTATTCGAAGCTGACAAATCGCTGGCCTGACAGCGCGGCATCGATCGCCGGCAGCAGGTCGTTCGCGGCATGTGTCTTGAAGACGTAACCGCACGCTCCCTGTCTCATCACTTCTTGAACGATGTCGGGAGAGGTCTCCTGGGTCGAAAAGATGATCTTCGACTCCGGCACAATTGCGCGAATCCGCCGCGCAGCCTCGATGCCGTTCAGCGTCGGCAGGCAAATGTCGAGAAAGATCAGATCCGGATGCAGTTCCTCAGCCTTTTGAACCGCTTCCAGCCCGTCTTCCACTTCACAAATGACCCGCAACGCGGCCCTCTTCTTCAATTCTGAGCAGACGAAACGCCGGAAAGGCTGGAAATCCTCAACCACCATTACACGAATCGATGATCCTGCTTTCACAAACATGGCCCTCTGATTCGTGAACGCAGCTGATCGCGAATCGGATTCTAAGATGGGGAACTGAACACAATTGTTATCACTTCGACAGCTGCCGAATCCGTGATGTGTGACACCGGTGGGGGGCCCGGTGGTAACCTTCGGCAGCCTCTGACTCAGCGAGCAAATGAATTGCAGGTCACCACAGGTTGTGGGAGCTCTGGGGGGTGGAACTCAAACCACAACCTGTGGTATTTCACCATCCATCTTCCCAATGGATAGCGGGGAGGGCTGTGGAGGTTCAGCCACCCACAGTCTGACAGTGAACGCTCTAAACTGACCTGACAACTGGAAGATTTACCAGTTTGCACCCCACGACTTTTGGATCCCATCAGCGATTAGAGGCTGAGAATTCGGACGCACTTTGCGAGCTTCAGTCCAGAGGAGCTCGTTGCTTTGCAGGCGGCACGAGTTCAAATTCCGCCGAAAAACTTCACACTTTATGGAAAACTCCACGCCCTATAGATGGAGGGAGCGTGGGGCTTCCAGCCCCACGAATAACAGCCCTGGAACCACTGGGCTTCAGCCCCGGCAGCCTCATCATCGAGGTGATCTGGAACACCGCGCCATGGATGGGCACCCAGTTTCGAGCTGAGCTAGACGAAAGCGAAAGCAGGTCCTTCGACTCCCCTTCACTTTGTGAAGGGTTGCTCAGGATGACGGACTCGGGTAGGTTTCAGCTTCTCTGGATCTGGGCGTTGGGGTTGTGGCCTGAGGCCGGCGTGAAAAGAGTGGCGAGCTTGTTGCCGATGGGGGAGCCAAGGCCGGTGCAGGGGTCGGGACCGGGGGCGGCGTTGTAGTAGCCGTTGCCGCCGCTGGTGATGTCGTTAAAGTCGGACTGGTTCTGGTAGAGCGAGGGCGTTACGAAGCCGAGCTTTTTTCCGAAGGCTGCGAAGAGACCTGCGTAGAGGGGCGCGACGGCGCTGGTGCCGCCGACGACTGTTGTCGATCCGTGGACGAAGACGTTGTAACCGGTGTTGGGATCGGCGTCGGCAGCGACGTCGGGAACCATGCGGCCTTTTCCGTAGGGCGAGTTGGCGGGCGCCTTGGGAATGCCGATCTGAAAGCTCTGTACGGGAAAGATGGTGGAGTATCCGCCGCCAGTGCCTTCGCCATTGGTCTGGCCGGGGCTGTCGTTCCAGACGGTTTCGACTGCGGATGTTTTGTAGGTGCCCCCGCAACCCACGACGTGGGGGCACGACGAGGGAGCGTCGACGTTCGCGGGAGTTGAACTGCCATCGCTGGAGTCGTTATCGCCGGATGCGGCGAAGACAATCATGCCGAGGGCGGTGGCGGTAGCGGCAGCGGATTCCATTTCGTCGGCGGCCTCGGTGCCCCAGGTGGACTCATCGGCTCCCCAGGAGATGGAGCAGACGTCACAGCCATCGTTGGCGGCTTTCTCGACGGCGGTGGCGATGTCCTGCGACCAGTACATGCGGATGGTGGCGGGTTTGCCGGTGGCTGCGTAGTAGGCGGCCGCGGAGACTTCGATGTCGAGCGCGACTTCGTAATCGGGATCGCTGTTTGAGCCGGGGCTCTGGTTGGGGCTGTTCTTTGTGCCGTCGACAGAGACGTCGGTGATATTGGGAACCGGCTGATTGATGGATTTGAAGTATTGGTCGATGTCGGACTGGACCCATCCGCCACCGAGCTCAATGATTGCGATGACGCCGCCGCCGGCGAGGTTGGTAGGCCAGTTGTAGGCCGCGCAGAGATTGGGAGTGCTCCAGGGCGCGGGCGCCAGGGGACCGAGTTGGAAATGGGGAGTGAGACGACGGAGACGGAAGTAGGGATGGCAGGGAACGCGCGGAGTGTTTGGCATGGGCGAGTGTCCTTTGTGGGATTTGGCGCTTCCTTGCGTGCTTAGATGCGGGAAGTTTGCAGTGGTGGTTTGAGACAAGGGTGTTGCGAAACTAAAGTTATGAAGAGCTAAAGCCTTAGTATGGTTGGGGGGGTGGCAGATGAAGGGGAATCGCGAGCAGGTTTTAACGAGCATGGTTCAGTTCTGAATCTCCTAGCAAGTTAGCGGCGCTTTGCGCCGAGCAAGTCAGCAAGTCAGTGGGGAGAAAAATTTTGGCATACGACGATCTGCGCGACTGGATCAAGATTCTTGAGAAGAATGGCGAACTGAAGCGGATTCGCGAGGAAGTGTCTCCGGAACTGGAGATCACGGAGATTACGGATCGGGTGTCGAAAACAGGGGTCAGGGCTCAGGGATCTGGGATCAGAAAGACAACTGGATCGATTGAAGGAAAGTACGCTCCCGGCGGGCCTGCGCTTCTGTTTGAAAACGTTAAGGGGCATCCGGGGCACAAGGTGTTGATGAACCAGTTCGGCAGCGAGCGACGGATGGCGATGGCGCTGGGCGTGGAGCGGCTGGACGAGATTGCCGAACGCATCAAGGGGCTGATGAATGTGAAGGCGCCGGGGGGCGGGTTCCTGGACAAGCTGAAGATGCTGCCGCAGCTGGCGGAGTTGGGGAATGTGTTTCCGAAAACGGTCCAGGCAAAGGATGCGCCGTGCAAGGAAGTGATTCTGCGTGACGGGTTTGATTTGAATGCGTTTCCGATTTTGAAGTGCTGGCCGTATGACGGAGGCCGGTTCATCACGCTGCCGTGTGTGCACACGAAGGATCCGCGGACAGGGAAGCGGAATATCGGGATGTATCGCATGCAGGTGTATGACGGGCAGACGACGGGGATGCACTGGCAGCGGCAGAAGGTGGCGGCGGAGCATTTTCGAAATGCGTTGAGGGCTTCTGCGCAGACCGCGGCGACTGGTGATCCGCGGACGGCGAGTGTGGCGGCGATGGCGGAGTCGGCGGGTGGGGCGGTGACGATTCCGGATGGGCCGATTGGCGGTCTGCCGCAGGTGGCGATGGGGAATCTGAAGGGGTCGCGGTTGGAAGTGGCTGTTGCGATCGGGACTGATCCGGCGACGACGTTTGCGGCGATCGTGCCTGCGCCTCCGGAGGTCGAGGAGTTCATGATCGCGGGGTTCCTGCGCGGCAAGCCGGTGGAGATTGTGAAGTGCGAGACGGTGGATCTGGAAGTGCCGGCGAATGCGGAGATTGTGCTTGAGGGCTACGTCGAGCTTGGCGAGCTGCGCAGTGAGGGGCCGTTTGGCGATCACACCGGCTTCTACACCATGACGGATGAGTATCCGGTGTTTCATCTGACGTGCATTACGCACCGCAAGGATCCGATTTATGCGGCAACGATTGTGGGGAAGCCGCCGATGGAAGATGCGTGGATGGGCAAGGCGGTGGAGCGGATTTTTTTGCCAGCAATGAGGCTGACGATTCCGGAGATTGTGGACATCAATTTGCCGGTTGAAGGCGTGTTTCACAATCTGATGCTGGTATCGATCAAGAAGAGCTATCCGGGGCAGGCGCGGAAAGTAATGAACGCGATCTGGTCGCTGGGGCAGGCGATGTTTACCAAGTGCATCGTGGTGGTGGATGAGGACTGCGATGTGCAGGACATTGGCGAGGTGGTGCTTCGGGTGACGAACAACATCGATCCGGAGCGGGACATTCAGTTCACGCTGGGGCCGGTCGATTCGCTGGATCACTCGTCGCGCATGCCGAATTACGGATCGAAGATGGGGATCGATGCGACGCGGAAATGGAAGGCGGAGGGATTCGAGCGGCCGTGGCCGGCGATGATCGAGATGGATAGCGCGACGAAGGCCAACGTGGATGCGATTTGGGCGAAGCTGGGGCTGTAGGGGATCGAACCCCTTCTTAACGGCAACCGCTGTCATGAATGATGTCGCCAAGCGGCGCCCAGAAAAATGAAGATTGCCGCTAGTTGGGTTCGTGCTTTCCCACCCAAGCGGAGCTTGGATGGGGCACCCTTCTTCTGTGCTGGTGTTTGAGTTTTTAAGGTCGATGTTTCGACTTTGGTTCGCTGCCTTCAACATGACAAATCTGTCGGGTGGCTTGGTGTGGTGAACAGGCAGTTTGTTCGCTTGCTGCGTTTGATAGCCTGAGTTCATGCGTGGTGTTTTCCCTTGGGCTGTTGCGGGCTTGATTGCCTTGGCGATCGCCGTTGTGACTTCCTCTTGTGCTGCGCAGGCTCCGGACACATTTCGATGGATTGATTTTCATGCGCAGAGCGACCAGGACGTGGTGGTGTGGGTGACGCGCGCGCTGGATAACGAGAAATGGACGGCGATACGCGAGATCGGCGTGCAATATGATGCGGCGCTGGTGATTACTTCGCTCCGTGCTACTCCTCAATCTGCGACCAATCGGGATACATTCACGATCTGGAGTATTTCGCTGAGCGATCGCAAGCTGACGCGCATCGTGGACTGCTCGAACCTGCGCCTGATGGACTGGGTGCTGCTGAATGTGGGCCAGGGCAGGGAACTGGCTGCGC
Organism: uncultured Acidobacteriaceae bacterium; assembly: GCA_963832035.1. GTDB lineage: Bacteria > Acidobacteriota > Terriglobia > Terriglobales > Acidobacteriaceae > Telmatobacter. The sequence goes on from CAWHSK010000001.1 coordinate 118,614, forward strand.
TTTACGATGACTGCAACGATTGCCAGGCGACTACGTATTTCACTGCGTTCCACTACGACCTGCGGCAGCGCACGTTTGCCGGGCGTTGGATGGTGAACGGCAAGGCCGTACCGGTTTGGGCGTCGAATGCGGCCCTGGGAGTGACGCAGACGCAGGTGTTTGCGGTGATGGCGGATGGAAACGGACATGAAACTCTGGGCACCTGGAACTATCTGGATTATGGCAAGCAAAAGGGGGCCGAGGAGAGCGTTTATCGTTACGACCTCGATCCGCAGAGCGACCTGGAACGGGCGCAGCTGCTGACCGGGCGGGATGCAGCCGATATGAAGGACCGGTTGTGCAGGGCACAGGATGTGGTGCCGGGGCTGAGCCGGGGGCAGGATTCACTGCTCTGCCAGATGAGCCTGAGGCCGCACTACGAGCGCAAGCCAGTTACGACTCCGCCTGCAAATAATCAGGGGCAGTCGCGACCTCCTGTGTCCCGACATTAGAAAATCAATCGGCGGCTTGGACTTTGATGGAAGTGACGTTGCGGACCCAGCGTGCGGGGCGCCGTTCCCCTGAACTGATGAGTTCGATGGGGCCGTTGTCGGCGAGGGGCTTGCCGTCGACGCTGTCGGCCAGCAGCACGGAGCCCTCGTGCACGTCGGGTGAGACTTCGCCGAGTGAATATACGACCTTGTATCCATCGCGGCCCTCGGCAATCAGGTAGAGGCGGAAATCTTTTCCTTTGAGCTTCTGCGGCACTCCGAGCTCGACGAGCAGCGCCATGAGGGGCACTCCGGAGTAGGTTTCCTGTGCCTGGGTGCGCTCGTTGGTCGTCTGAATAGTCTCGTGGGGAAGCTGGGCGAGTTTGGGCGCGGTCCATTCAGCGGACTTTTTTCCGTAGCTGATTTTCAAGGGGGCGACCATCTCGTCACGATTTTGGTCGGCTTGTTGACGGGTATGTGTTGTGTCCAATGGGCCGGGCGGGTGAAATGTACGTCCTCCTGGTCCCATATCGGGGTTGTCAGGGAGCTGGCAGAATGCTGCTGCCGGCACCAACGCCAGCGATAAGATGAGTTTGATGGCCCTGCGGCGCATGGGTGGTGGCCTCCAGGCATACATCGTATACTGAGGGCATGTCGGTTGTGCGCAATATTGCAGCCATCGCCAAGGGCATGAGCATCACCTTCGGGGAGATGCTGCAGCCCACACAGGTTGAGAACTATCCCGACGGCAAGGGGCCGATGCGGGGCGCTAAGTTTGAGCAGCGCTTTCGCGGTGCGCACGTGCTGCAGCGGGATGAAAATGGGCTGGAGAAGTGCGTGGCCTGCTTCCTGTGCGCGGCGGCCTGCCCAGCGAATTGCATTTTTATCGAGGCGGCCGAGAATACCGAGGAGATTCGGATCTCGTCGTCGGAGCGGTATGCGAAGGTCTACAACATCGACTACAACCGGTGCATTTTTTGCGGGTATTGCGTGGAAGCCTGCCCAACGGACGCCATTACGCATGGCCATGGGTTTGAACTGGCCAGCCTGAATGCGACGAACCTGGTGATGCGCAAGGAAGACATGCTGCTGCCGGTGAGTGCGATCGCGACGGCGAAGTAGGGGCTCCGCCGTTTCGCCCCTTGGGGTACGCCGTATCAATCGCTCGTGCGGCATTTCAGGCCTTTAATCTCCCGATCCAATCCCAAATTGTTTCTGTTCCGTGCTTCGGGCCGACGTTCTGGTCCGTAAGCCTCTTACAATCATCAAAGAGATATGACGACGACACACGAACATCCCCTGTTGGAGATTCTCAAGAACCGCATTGCCATTATTGATGGCGCGATGGGTACGACCATCCGCACCTATGGCATGACCGAAGCAGACATCCGCGGCGAGCGCTTCAAGGACGCCAAGAAGGACCTCAAGAATAATGGCGACCTGTTCGTGTTGACGCAGCCGGAGATGATTGGCGACATTCATCGGCGGTTTTTGGAGGCGGGGGCGGACATCATCGAGACCAATACGTTTGGCGCGACGACTATTTCGCAGAGCGAGTTCTTTGTCGACGATCCGCGGGAGCATGGGGGTCGGAAGGATCCGGAGTTCTATCAGAAGATTATCGACGATCCGTTTTTGAAGGGCCTGGCGTGGGAGATCAACGAGGTTTCGGCGAGGATTTGTCGGGAGTGGGCTGACAAGGTTGGCAGGGAGACGGGGAAGCCGCGGTTTGTTGCGGGATCGATTGGGCCGCTGACAGTGTCGTTGTCGAATTCGCCGGACGCGAATGATCCGGGGTTCCGGTCGGTGACGTTCGACCAGGTGAAGACGGCGTATGCAGAGCAGGTGCGGGCGCTGATTGCGGGCGGAGTTGATTTTCTGCTGGTGGAGACGATCTTCGATTCGTTGAATGCCAAGGCGGCGCTGGTGGCGATTCGCGAGGTGTTCGACGAGGATGGTGTTGAGTTGCCGGTGATGATTTCGGCGGCGGTAGGGCGCGGCGGAGAGACGTTGATTTCGGCGCAGACCACCGAGGCATTCTGGAACGCGGTGGAGCATGTGAAGCCTCTGTCGGTGGGATTGAACTGTTCGCTGGGGCCGGATCTGATGTATCCGTTTCTGTCGGAATTGTCGGAAAAGGCGAACGTGGCGATTTCGTGCTATCCGAATGCGGGGCTGCCGAATCCGCTGTCGCCGACTGGGTTCGATCTGGGGCCGGAGGATATGGCGCGTTATCTGAGCGAATTTGCGAAGGCGGGACTGATCAACATTGCTGGCGGGTGCTGCGGGAATACGCCGGAGCATATTGCGGCGATTGCGAAGGCGCTGGAGGGGTTGCCGCCGCGAGAACTGAAGCGGGATGTGGATGCAGGCGAGGATGTGGACGCCGGCGTGAGTGAGGTTAGTCGATGAAGCCACTGCGCCTATCGGGATCGCAGCCGTTTACGCAGCAAGCCGGGGTTTTCATCATGATCGGCGAACGGACTAATGTGGCGGGTTCGCCGAAGTTCGCACGACTTGTGAAGGATGGCAAGTACGAAGAGGCCGTGAGTGTCGCGCGGCAGCAGGTGGAGAACGGGGCGAACGTTCTCGATATTTGCATGGACGAAGGGATGATCGACGGCGTCGCGGCGATGACGCGCTTTCTGCAGTTGCTGGGAAGCGAGCCCGAAGTTGCCAAGGCTCCGTTCATGGTTGATTCGTCGAACTGGAATGTGCTGGTTGCGGGACTGAAGTGTCTGCAGGGCAAGGGCATTGTGAATTCAATCTCTCTGAAAGAGGGCGAGGCGAAGTTCTGCGAGCATGCGGCCACGGTGCTGAAGTATGGTGCCGCAGCAGTGGTGATGGCGTTTGATGAGCAGGGGCAGGCCGCGAGTTTCGAAGACAAGATTCGGGTCTGCGAACGGGCCTATCGGATTCTGGTGGACCGGGTTGGGTTTCCGGCCGAGGACATCATTTTCGATCCGAATATTCTCACGGTTGCGACGGGGATGGAGGAGCACAACAACTACGCGGTCGACTTCATCAATGCGACTCGGTGGATCAAGGCGAACCTTCCGCATGCGAAGGTGAGCGGCGGCGTCTCGAACATTTCGTTCAGCTTCAGAGGCAACAATCGTGTGCGCGAGGCGATGCACTCGGCCTTTCTGTATCACGCGATTGTGGCGGGACTCGATATGGGCATCGTGAATGCGGGGATGCTGGAGGTGTACGAGGAGATCGAGCCGAAGCTTAAGGAACTGGTCGAGGATGTGCTGCTGAACCGGCGGCCCGACGCTACGGAACGGCTGGTGGAGTTTGGCGAGTCACTGAAGGGCGAGGGTGCGGTTGTTACGGAGAAGAAGGCAGAAGAGTGGCGCACCGGAACCGTTGAGGAGCGTCTGACGCATGCGCTGGTGAAAGGGATCGACAACTATATCGAGATTGATACGGAAGAAGCGCGCGCAAAGCTTGGAAGGCCGCTGCTGGTGATTGAAGGTCCGCTGATGGCGGGGATGAGCGTGGTTGGCGATTTGTTTGGTGCGGGAAAGATGTTTCTGCCGCAGGTGGTGAAGTCGGCGCGCGTGATGAAGAAGGCGGTTGCGTACTTGTTTCCTTTCATGGAGGCCGAAAAGGCAGCGATGGAGGCTGCGGGCCAGGTAGTGAAGGCGCAGGGGAAGATTCTGCTGGCCACGGTAAAGGGTGACGTCCACGATATCGGGAAGAATATTGTGGGCGTGGTGCTGGCCTGCAATAACTTCGAAGTGATCGATCTTGGCGTCATGGTTCCAGCGGAGAAGATTCTGGAGCGCGCGAAGGAAGTGAAGGCGGACATCATCGGCTTGAGCGGATTGATTACGCCGTCGCTGGATGAGATGGTGCACGTGGCGCGCGAGATGGAGCGGCAGGGATTCAAAGTGCCGCTGCTGATTGGGGGAGCGACGACCAGTCGAGCGCATACGGCTGTGAAGATTGCGCCGCACTACAGCGAGCCGGTGGTGCACATTGTGGATGCGAGCCGTGCTGTTCCGGCGACAACTAGCCTGTTGAGCGACGAGGGGAAGATAGAGTTCGTGGCGCAGCATCGCGCGGAGTATGAGGCGGTTCGCAAGGCACACAGCGCGCCGAAGCAGAAGACCATCTCGCTTGAGGCGGCCCGCGCGCGGCATACGCCTATCGAGTGGCGCGCCGAAGATCTGCCTGTTCCTGAATTCACCGGGGTGCGCGTGCTGGATGATTTTCCGTTGGCCACGCTGCGGGAGTATATCGACTGGACGCCGTTTTTTCATGCATGGGAACTCAAAGGCGTTTATCCGCGCATTCTCGACGACGAGAAGCAGGGAGAGCAGGCGCGGCTACTCTTCACCGAGGCCAATGCGCTTCTCGATGCGATCATTGAAAAGAAATTGCTGACCGCGCGCGGCGTTTACGGGTTATTTCCGGCGTTGGCGGTGTGCGACGATATTGAACTCTTCACAGACGAGACGCGCGCGAAGAGACTGGAGCGTTTTCATTTTCTACGTCAGCAGGCGAATAAGGAAGGCAGCGAGCCGTGCCGGTCGCTGGGGGATTTTATTGCGCCGAAGGCAACGGGCTTGCGGGATCACATTGGGGCGTTCGCAGTGACTACGGGCATCGGGCTGAAGGAGTTGACAGACAAATATCGTGCTGAGCATGACGACTACAACGCGATCATGGCCGAGGCGCTTGCGGACCGGTTGGCCGAGGCGTTTGCCGAGTGCCTGCACAAGCGGGTCCGCGACGAGTGGGGTTACGGGCGCGCGGAAAACCTCAGCCCTGCGGAACTGATCCAGGAGAAGTATCGCGGCATTCGTCCAGCGCCCGGGTATCCGGCGTGTCCCGATCACACGGAGAAGGGAACGATCTGGAAGTTGCTGGACGTTGAGGCGAAGACCGGAATCCGGATTACCGAATCGTTTGCCATGTGGCCGGGATCGAGTGTGAGTGGGTTGTATTTCGCGCATCCTGATGCGCGGTACTTCTCGCTGGGCAAGATCGATCGCGAACAGGTGGCCGACTACGCGGAGCGCAAGGGGATGAGCGTTGCCGAGGTGGAGCGCTGGCTCTCGCCGAACCTGAACTACGATTCTGCACGGTGACGCCATACCACGCGAAATGCAATCGGTTGCCGTGAAGGAATACGCGTAGGCTGGGCGTTGATTTTCCTGAGCTAATGTGCCCGAAGTCACATTCAGAGATGCTTTCAATGATTGACCCTTTCAGACACGAGTGTTTTGATGTTGGGCGGGAATATTTTCCCGCCGATTCGTCGTTTTGATGAGGGAGTGACCACGTGGGGATGAGGCCTGACATGTTTGCAGCTTTATTTTTGGCGAGTGCTTTGGTTTGCGGTTGTGGTGGAGGGGGCGGCGGCAGAACGAGCAGTGGAGGTGGTGGCGGAACGACAGCCACGCCGGCCGCGACGCCGACGATATCTTCCGTGCCGGTGCAGAACGGTGCAGCGATTGTCACTCTGGCCGATATCACTGGCACTGCGACGATCTACTACACCACGGACGGATCGACGCCGACAACCACGTCCATGGTTTACTATGCGCCCTTTCTCGTTTCGTCGAATCTGACAGTCAAGGCCCTGGCGGTCGCCTCGGGATACTCGAACAGCACCGTGGCCTCGCAGAGTTTCAGCCCGAACATCGCATCAGGCACGCTGGTCTGGAGCGATGAGTTTACGAGACCAGGTCTTTTGAACTGGCTTCCGAGTTCGACGACGTGGACGTATGACACCGGATTCCGGTGCTGCGGGAACAACGAGCTCGAGACCTACTGCGCTGCGGATTCCTCGACTGCGCCATGCTCAGGTTCGAATACTTATATCGATGAATCGGGAATTCTCCACATTGTTGCCGTGAATCCTTCGGGAACGACGTACACTTCGGCCCGCATGAAAACTCAGGGACTCTTCAGCTTCATGTACGGGCGCATCGAGGCGCGGATGAAGCTGCCGGAGAGCCAGGGCATGTGGCCCGCCTTTTGGCTATTGGGCAACAACATTACGAAGGTGAGCTGGCCGGCGTGCGGCGAGCTTGACGTGATGGAACATATCAACGGCAACAATTCTCCGATGTCTGTTGGAGGCACGCCGCCGGGGTATGACTGGATTGCGGGGTCGGTGCACGGAGGAACCAGCGCGAGCGAAGCAAACGGAACGCAGCAATACCATCCAGCCGGTTTTCTGGCGAGCGACTGGCATACGTACGGCATGATCTGGAGCAAGGGGCAGGTGCAGTTTTACGTGGACGATCCGGCGAATGTTTATGCCACGTTTACGCCAGCGAACTTCCCGGGCACATGGCCGTTCGACCAGGGGCCGCAGTTCATTATTTTGAATTTGGCGGTGGGGGGCGACTGGCCGGGGAATGTGAACGGGACGACGGTTTTCCCGGGAGATATGCAGGTGGACTACGTGAGGATTTACACGAACTGAGGCTCTCCTCAAAAACGTCTAAACAGAGTGGGCCCGTCAGCCGTTGTGCTGGCGAGCCTGCTTCATTTTGGGTGCCGGTTCAAAAGTCGCTGACAACGCGATGCATGGATGACCGCCGGTGGTATGATCCCGACGAGATGCGACGCACATTTGCTATACCTCACTTCGTTTGCATCGTTGATGTGCGCTTTTCGCCTGTGGCGCAGGAATCCAGCTACGGCGGAGATTCAGGTGAAATCGCCGATGGGCAGATTGTCTTTCTGCTTTCCGACGCGCCGAAGAGTCAAGCGACGGGACATCGAACAGCGAGCATCCATTACTCTGTGATTTCCACGGCAAACTGCTTGTGGACGACAGCGTGCTTGGGCTGAAGCTGCAGGGGCAGGCGGCGCTCGGACCGGGAATGCGCAAGGCTGAACGTACGGACAAGCGAGCACGATGAGACGTATACCATTCCGGTCGGCAAGACGAGTACGGTGCGGGATCACTACAACTCAACGGTTGTGGACTTTGAGGATGCGTCGGGACGAAAGCTCTCGATTGAGATTCGAGCGTATGACGATGGCGTGGCGTTCCGGTACATCGTGCCCGTGCAGCCAAGCCTGAGCAAAGTGCGCATTGAACGGGAGTTGACCGAGTTCTCTTTCGCCAAGGATGCGACGCTCTACCCGCTCGTCGTAGATGGTTTTCAATCGTCGTACGAGGATGATTACCAGATGCGACCTGTGAGCGGTATACATCGCGATTGGCTCATTGCGTTGCCTCTTTTGGCGGAGGTTCCGGGAACTGGCTGGGTTGCGGTTACGGAAGCCGATATCGAGAACTACGCTGGGATGTATCTGCGCAAGGCAGACGCTCGTTTCGGCTTGCGGGCGGAGCTTTCGCCGCGAATTGGTAAGCAGGGAATCGCCGTGGAGGCCAACGCTCCGGTTACAACGCCATGGCGTGTTCTGATGATTGGCGACGAGCCGGGGCGACTGATCGAGTCGAATATCGTGCTCAACCTCAATCCTCCATCGAAGATTGCCGACACCTCGTGGATTCGTGCGGGTAAGTCGGCGTGGGACTGGTGGTCGGGCGAGGCTGCACCCAGCATGAGCACGACGCCGGGAATGAATACGGCGACGATGAAGCACTACATCGACTTTGCTTCGGAGTCGGGATTCCCGTACATGCTGATCGATGCGGGGTGGGCGCAGGCAAACCGCAAAGGGCCTGACGATTACGCCGCAGTTGCCGACATCACCAAGGTGGATCCGAACATAGATATGGCGGAGTTACTGACCTATGCGAAGGAGAAGCATGTTGGCATCTGGCTCTGGTCGCACTGGACATCCGTGGATAAGTACATGGACCAGGCCTTTCCGTTGTTCGAGAAATGGGGAGTGGCCGGCGTAAAAATCGACTTCATGAATCGCGATGACCAGGAGATGGTGGCTTGGTATCGGCATGTTGCGGAGACTGCCGCGGCGCATCACCTGATGCTTGATTTTCACGGGGCATTCAAGCCGGACGGTCTGCGGCGGACCTGGCCCAACGTGATGACACGCGAAGGCGTGATGGGCAAAGAGTATCTAAAGTGGAGTGCGCGGACTTCTCCAGTGCACAACACGACGCTGCCGTTTACAAGGATGCTTGCCGGACCGATGGACTACACGCCGGGTGCGTTTGGAAACAGCAACCGGGAGAATTTTGTTGCGCGGAACTTAATGCCGATGGGGCTCGGAACCCGCGCACACGAGCTGGCACTGTACGTTGTGGTGGAGAGCCCCCTGGAGATGGTGTCGGATTATCCGGAGCATTACCAGGGGCAGCACGATTTCGAGTTCATCCGGCAGGTTCCGACCACATGGGATGAGGTGCGCGTGATCGCGGGACGGCCTATGGAGAACGTCACGATCGCGCGGCGGAGCGGGAAGGACTGGTATGTCGGGTCGATAACTAATTGGGATCCGCGGACGGTGAAGGTGCCGCTGGACTTCCTGGGTGAAGGGAAGTACATATCGGAGATTTACGCCGACGCGGCGGATGCGGGGACGAACGCGACGCACACCGAGTTTTCGAAGCAGGAAGTGGATCGGAATACGGTGATGGAGGTGCGGATGGTTTCGGGCGGAGGGAACGCGGTTTGGATCCATCCGCAGCCGTGAAAGGTGCGACACTCTAAAGGCGCCCAAATCTACAGGAGGCTGTTCAGCACGGGATCGAGACTCACTCATCTCTATGAAACCGCGATGAATGGGGCACAGACTTCGATCCGCCCAATCGCTGACAAGTAAAGAATTGGAGTACGCCGCCAGCATTCGCCTTTCCCGCCTCAAATTCGTCCATTCAAACGGTTTTGCCGTCCGTTCGCTGTCTTGCCACTTGCGGGCGCAACGGGGCTGTGATACAAACTAAGCATTCAAGTTTGCCCCCAAAGGGCAAGCCTGAGTTTCATGCAGAGTGGCTGAGGGACGAGCCCTGTGACGCCACGACAACCTGCCCGCGCAAAACGGGAGTATGGTGTCAACTCTTGCCCGGAGACGGGGAACATGAGATTCGGGGGTTGCTTCAGCACTCTTTGCTTGAGCAGCTTCGCAGGCAGTTTCGAGTCAATTCACGTTCTTTCATTCCTGGGCACGTCACGCGCTCGCGTTCTTCGTGTCACTCGCATACAGCGAGGGACCTTTGACGACTGCGTATTGGTTGCGATGTCGGGAATGCGGCAAGACCTATGGTCATCAGCCGCTTTCGATCTGCGATGAGTGCTTTTCCCCGCTCGAAGTGACCTACGACTTCGAGTATGCCCGCACCCGCTTTACCCGCGAGACAATCTCCCAGGGCCCGCTGGATATGTGGCGTTATCGTGCGCTGCTGCCGGTTGCGGACAGCTACGTTCCGCAGACGCCGTCGGGGTTGACGCCGCTGGTGAAGGCTCCGCGGCTGGGCGCGCAGTTTGGCGCGACGCAATCTGTACATCAAGAATGATGCCGTATGCATGCCTACGCTGAGCTTCAAGGATCGCGTCGTGGCAGTGGCGCTGGCGAATGCGCAGGATTTCGGATTCGATACGGTTGGGTGCTCATCGACGGGGAACCTGGCGAACGCTGTTGCGGCGCATGCGGCGCGACTGGGGTTGAAGACGTTCATCCTGGTTCCGGCGGATCTGGAGCCAGCGAAGATTCTGAACACCCAGGTGTATGGGGCGACGCTGGTGCGCGTGGATGGCAACTACGACCATGTGAATCGGCTGTGCTCGCAGATTGCGGATCGATATAACTGGGGATTTGTGAACGTGAACCTGCGGCCTTACTACGCCGAGGGTTCGAAGACGGTGGGGTTCGAGATCGCGGAGCAGCTTGGGTGGCGGCTGCCGGACAACGTGGTGGTGCCGATGGCGGGCGGTTCGCTGATTACGAAGATCAAGAAGGCATTCAACGAACTGATTGAACTTGGGCTTGTGGATGAGAAGCCGGTGCGGTTCTTCGGGGCGCAGGCAACAGGATGCTCGCCGATTGCGAAGGCTGTGAAGAACGGGACCGACGTGATTGAGCCGCAGCGGCCGAACACGATTGCGCGATCGCTGGCGATTGGGAATCCGGCGGATGGTATTTATGCGTCGCGCGTGATTCGCGGGACGGGCGGCTGGGCTGAAGATGTGTCGGACGTGGAGATTGTGTCGGCGATCCAGGAACTCGCGGAGACTGAGGGCATCTTTACGGAGACGGCGGGTGGCGTGACGACGGCAGTGACGGCGCGGTTGTATGCGCATGGACGCATTAAGCCGGACGAATTGACGGTCAGCTGCATTACCGGAAATGGCTTGAAGACGACGGATTGCCTGGACGGCGCATACGAACAGAGAGCGGCGATTCGTCCGCGGCTCACAGATTTTGAGAACTTCGTGGAAGAACGCAACGCAGCGAACCCTGCAAACTATCAGGCCCTGAGCCTGGCGGGAGAATCCGATGGCCTGTTAGAGTTTTATTGCCGAACGCATTTCAGAAACACACCAACAACGTGCGCGAGATTTCGAGTACTGCGTCGAATCTTCCGGAACTTGTTACCGATATCGAGGGTCGTTTTCCCGCGCTGCGGCAACATCTGCGAGGAGAAGATGGGCAGGTGCGGCGGTTTATCAACTTCTATGTCAATGAGGAAGATATCCGCTTCCTTGGGAATGACAAATATAACTTCCAGGAAGGCGATGAGGTGCTGGTTATTCCTTCGATTGCCGGGGGTTGAGTATAAGTAGGTGAGATACATCACATAAGTCGACTTAAGAGCCTACCTAATCGGCGGGCTCCTTTGTTACTAAGTCATGAATTGATTATTTGCACTACATTCGCAACTGATTTACTTTCCTCTTACAATTTGTGCCGGATAATACTCCCGTGATTGCGCAAGCAGGGCAGAAGGCTCCGTTCGCACTGTTACCTCCTACCACCGTTCCGGTGGAAGCTCCCAAATCAGTTTTGCTCGCAACCGGTTCCGTATCTGCGGAGAGGCCGCGTATTCATGCGGAGGTGGGGCGCTACCGGCTGCGACTGGCGCGGAGCACAGAAGATCGCGAAGCCGCGTACCGGCTGCGTTTCAAGGTCTTCAACATTGAATTGGGCGAAGGCCTGGAGCGTTCGTACCGGACGGGAATTGATACGGATCACTTCGATGTCTTCTGCGAGCACCTGCTGGTTGAGGACAAGACCGATGGCCGCGTTGTGGGCACTTATCGAATGCAATCAGGAAGTATCGCTCAAAGGAACCTTGGCTATTATTCGGAACAGGAATTTGAGTTTGCGCCTTATGAGCCTCTGCGCCGCGACATATTGGAACTCGGGCGCGCATCTATCGATCGTGAGCATCGCACTCCAGAAGTACTTACTTTGTTATGGCGGGGCATTGCGCAGTATGCTCATGACATGGGGCTTCGTTACTTGCTTGGTTGTTCGTCTTTGAATTCCAAGGATCCGGGCCGGGGCTGGCAGATGTATCGCGAACTCGATCGGTACCGTGTTTCGCCGGAATTCGAGACGATGCCGACCGGAGCTTACGAATGTCCCAGCGAACATGCGGGTGTGGTGACACAGCTATCATCGGACCCGTGCAATCAGTCTGAGCTACCGAAGGTGCCCAAGCTATTGAAAACCTATTTGACGATTGGCGCGCGTATTTGCGCTCCGCCGGCATGGGACCGCGAGTTTGGCACGATTGATTTTCTTACTCTGCTCGATTTGAAGATGCTGTCGCAGGCGGCGCGCAATCGGTTTCTGGCGCCGTTGACGCAATGAACCTTCGAAGGATCTGGCGCGCTGTGGCGCTGTTTCTTGCTTTCTCAGTGAGCCTTCTGAACCTGTTACTGGTGCGCTTGAGTGGCCGCTTCACACTGGAGCGTCGCGCGCTTTGGATTCAAGCGACTGCACGGCGAGTGATGTCGGCTTTAGGGCTTCGCGTCAGGATCAAGGGCCATCCGCCGACACGCGGTCTTCTTGTCTCTAATCACCTTAGCTATCTCGATGTCGTGGTTTATGCCGCGATTGTACCGAGCAGCATGGTGGCAAAGGCCGAAATCGGCGGTTGGCTCTTGTTTGGCATGATGGCTCGCGCCAGTGGAGCGCTTTTTGTAGACCGGTCGAGTCGATCCAGCGCGCTTGCCGTGACTGAGCAGGTCGCGGAAAGACTAGGCGGGCCGATCCCGGTTTTCTTTTTTCCGGAGGGCACCAGTACGGACGACAGCGAAGTGCTGCGCTTTCACTCAAGACTCTTCACGCCAGCGGTTGAAGCAGGAGCGCCAGTGACGGCGGCATCGATTCGCTACGTAGCCGAAGATGGCACACCCGAAAAGGATCTGTGCTGGTTTGGAGACACGCTGCTGCTCCCACATGTCTGGAAGGCGCTCGGGGTGTCCGGTTTGTTCGCCGAGGTTCATTTCGGTGAGCCAAAGGTTTACTCTCACCGCCGTGCCGCAGCCAACGAAACCCGCAATGAGATCGTCGCTATGCGTGAGGGGTCGTTGGTCCGCGAAGAGGTGGAGATGTTGCAGGCGGTCTAGAGGTGTGGCTGATGGTCCTTGCGCGACGGAACTTCCCTCAGAAATGCTCCCATGGAGCGTTGCAATGAGAACGACCAGGGCGAAAGCCCGCCGACTCTCTTGGCTGTTGTTCCTGGGTCTGAAGCGCCACGCTCCCTCCGGACGATGATTTCGTGCGTTTTCCGCAGTCTGTAAAGTCGTGCGCCTTCAGACTTTCCTGGGAGCCCTATACTTGGCATGAAAGCGAGAAGGCTGAGTTCAAGCGGCGCCCGCTGGCGGCGGTGCGGTTGAACCGCGTACTACCAGGCTGGTTGACACGAGGAACTCGCGTTGTGAACCTGTCTTTTCCCCTTCTCCATGCTGCCGGAGCGCATCGAATGCCGCCTTTGCCAATTCAACCCGAGAGAGGCGGATGGTGGTGAGCGGAGGGAGCGTGAATTCTGCGAAGGCTATGTCGTCGAGGCCTATGACAGAGAGATCCTGTGGCACTCGGAGGCCCTGGAGATATGCGGCGCGCAGGACGCCGATGGCCGTCATGTCGTTCGAACAGATGACTGCTGTGGGTTGGGAACGGAGATCCTGCAGCTTGTTGAATCCGGCAACACCACCTTTGAGAGTGTGATCGCACTCGATGATCCATTTTTTCTGGATATTTAATTCGTGTTCGTGCATCGCGGCCTGGAAGTCGTTCTGGCGCGTGATGGCGGAGTGGAGTTTGTGCGGTCCGGCGAGGAAGCCGATTTTGCGATGGCCAAGGGCAACGAGATGCGCGACCGCTGCGCGAATACCGGTGTTGTAGTCGAGGACGATGGTGCTGGCTTTTGGCTCGCCCAGCTTGAACTCGGCGAGAACGAAGGGCACGTCGTGAAACGACAGTTGATCGAGAACAGGTTCTTCTTCGCCGAAGGTCATCACCGCGACGCCTTCCACTTTGCGTTCCAGCATGCGGCGGACGCAGGTGGTGAGCACGGCGGGATCGCTGTTGGATGAACTGACCAGGATTTCGTATCCGTTGGCGACGGCGATTTCTTCGAAACTCTGGATGAGCTCAGGGAAGAACGGATTGGTGATGTTTTCGACGATGATGCCAAAGAGTCGGCTGCGGCCGGAGACGAGCGTGCGCGCATGTGTATTGGGAAAGTAATTCAGTTGTTCGATCGCTTGCCACACGCGCTTTGAGAGCTTCTCGCTTACGACGGGCGAGCCATTGATGGTGCGGGAGACAGTAGCGATGGAAACTTTGGCCAATGCGGCCACAGCCCGGATATCGGGTGTCTTGTCGGTGCCTTTGCGACTGGATTTTCGAGCCACGTGCGAATCCTAGGTACGGTTGAAAGTAAATACGGATTGAATTTCAATCATAGCTCCGAGTGGTGGCCGACGGCGGGTGAAGCGGGGAGTTAGGCCTCGCATTTCCAGTTTTGCGATCGACCATTCCCTCGGAGAGTGAAGCCGGCGATCTTTCTTGAATCCTGCAGGCACGGCTAAATAGCTTGCTGAAAAACTCCCTTGGAGCGTCGCGAATGAGAAGGCCGGGGCTAAAGCCCCCTGTTTTTATGGCTGAGATTCGTGGGGCTGAAGCCCCACGCTCCCTCCTGGATACAAAGGCCCGCATTTTTTCAACAGACTGTAAAGCTGTGCCCTTTAAAGCATCGACTGAATCAGAGGCTTCTCGGTTCAGGATTTGTCGGAGATCAATAGGCGGAGGTCGCGTAGATTATGGCCTGTTGGTCCGGTGACCACGGTGTCGCCGAGTGCCGTGAAGAGAGGGCAGGCGTTGAAGGTGCGAAGGGATGCTTCCGGCTCGAATCCAAAGGCGACGGCACGTGCGACAGTGGTGGGGTCGGCGATGGCTCCGGCGTTTGGTGTGTTGCCGTCGATGCCATCAGAACCGGCGCTGAGAACTGTGAGCATTTCACCGGGATGATGCGCGAGTTCAGTTGCGCAAGCCAAGGCGAATTGCTGGTTTCGTCCGCCTGCGCCGGGTGTGCCATTCAGCGTGACAGTCACTTCGCCGCCGGAGATGAGGCAGAAGCGGCGATGCAGTACGCGCAGGTCATGAAAGCGGTCAAGCAGGTAGCGGGCGGCATCCGCATAGTCCCAGTCATCGCAGGAGTTGTCGACCGCGACGAAATAGCCGGCCTTTTGTGCAAGGGCACGTGCACTTTCGACGAGGTCGTGCGTCGACAGCAGCACTTCAAAAACTGAATCGCGGAAGGCTTCTTCTTCGCCGGTGAGATTGAGCGCGGAGGTGGACCGGCGTGCCTGCGGCGCATCGGTCCGCTGGAAGCGGGCGAAAAACGGCGGTCGCCAACTCTTGTTTCCCGGAGATTCGGGAAGGTCCGTTCGCTCGAAGAATGCGCGCACCGCTTGAGGAAATTTCGCGCGGAGGTTGTACTTCTCAATAATCTCGCGCACTTCATCGACAGTGGAGTGATCGGGAGAACTTGGTCCGGATGAGAGGGCATCGAGCGTTCGAAGGGGAACGTCGGGCACCAGGAAGGAAACCTTGAGAGCCTCGGCTGCGGCAATGGCCAGCCGCCCACCCTTGACGGCGCTGAAGTGCTTTCGCAGCGTGTTGATCTCGTTGATGGGTGCGCCCGAGCCGACGAGGGTTTCGTGGAAGGCGATGGTATCGTCAAGCCCGATCTGCGGATCGAGGGGCAAGTCAAACATGGCGGACCCACCGCCGGAGATGAGGAAGAAGACCAGGGTATCTCTCTTCGCCTTCTTCAGCATGGCAAGAGCAGCGCGGGCTGCGGCAAACGATTCCTCATTTGGCAAAGGGTGGCCGCCTTCGAAGTAGCGGAACCGCCAGTTGCGCTTCTTCGGCAGGTACTTTGTGCAGCAGATGCCGCGTAGACCTTTGCGGCGCTTCATGCGATCGAGCAAAATTTCGAGCATCGGGCCGGCGGCCTTGCCCACGGCGATGACAAAGATTCGCTTGAACTGAGAGAGATTGATGACGTCGGGTCCGCTGCCATCGGGAAGCAGCCGCTTGAGGGTGTTGCTTTCGAATCGAATGCGCCGATCGAAGGCGGACTCGATGCTGCTTGCCTCGAGCGCGCCGGTAAAGAACTCGGTGGCACGGGCATGTAGAAATTCGAGGGCGGTGTCACTGGCCGGTGTCATTGCACGTCTCCTTCAGCCAGTTTGTGAGCGACTGTTGCATAAGATTCAATTGACCTGTAAAGAAGTGATCGGCGCCGGGAATGAACACCAGGTTTTTGGGGTCGGCCGCGGTATCAACCACCTGCCCCAGGTCCTGCTGCGGGGCGAACGAGTCGCCGTCGCCGCTGAGGAAGAGCTTGGGAAGGCGGCACTCCGAGAGCAACGGGTAACGATAGGTATTGCCGAAGCCCTGGGTTGGAAGTCCCAAGGCAACCAGGGCGCGAGAACTCGTTCCGCTCTGTGTCTCTGTTGCACAGGATGCTGCGATCGCCATCGCCGCGCCAAAGCTAAAGCCGACCAGGACTACGGGTAATTTGTATTCGGCATGGAGCCAGTCGAGCGCGGCGGAAACGTCCGACGCCTCTGCGCGGCCGTCATGTTGCCCTTCGCTGAAACCGGTGCCACGGAAGTTGAAGCGTAATACGGGCCAGCACAGGCCCCACTCGGGGGCATTCAGCACCTTCATGGCGTGGTAGACGACCTTGTTGTGCATGGTGCCGCCGCCGAGAGGGTGCGGATGGCAGACAAGCCCGACGGATCGCGAATCGGGCGCGCCCTCGTTCAATAAAGCTTCCAGCCGTCCCGAAGGACCGCGCAAATCAAGTGTGCGCAGGGAAGGGCCTGGCCGACTCGTTTCGGATCCGGACAACGCACAAGGGGAGTTCATTCCAAGGAGTATTTTACGCTGCATTCACACCGGGGCCATCCGCAATTGTGACAGTGTGAGTTGCCGGATCAGCAGGTTGGCAAGGTACGGGAATCGGTGACTGCGATATTCTGGCAGAACTATGCACGAGTTATCGTCGCTCGATCCGATTCGGTTCACACAGCAACTCTGCGAAATTGAATCCACGACCTACAACGAGGGACGGGTAGGGGATTTTCTTGCGGATTTTCTGGCTTCGCGGGGCTGGGCGGTCGAGAAGACCCCGGTGCCGCAGCCTGAAGAGAGCGCGGGCGGAGGCGAGCGATGGAATGTTTACGCAGGGCCCGCTGGACAAACTCCGGAGCTTGTTTTTTCTACGCACATGGATACGGTTCCTCCATACATTCCATTCAGCGAAGATGCGGAGTTCCTGTACGGACGCGGCGTGTCGGATGCCAAGGGCATTATTGCCGCGCAAGTGATTGCAGCCGAGAATCTGCGGGCTGCTGGATTTCGGATTGGATTGCTGTTCGTATCGGGCGAAGAACGGGACTCCGCAGGGGCGAAGGTAGCGAATGAATCGCCGAAGGGAAGCCGGTTCCTGATCAATGGCGAGCCGACGGACAACCGCCTCGGACTTGCTTCGAAGGGCTCGTTGCGCGCGGTTTTCAAGGCGCAAGGAAAGATGGCACACTCGGCTTATCCTGAACTCGGCGACAGCGCGGTTCACAAGCTTGTTGAGGTGCTTGCCCGATTGTTGAAGCTGGATTTGCCGGTTACGGAAGGAGTGGGTCCGAGTACGCTGAACATTGGAGAGATCAGTGGTGGACGCGCGCCCAATGTGATCGCCGACAAGGCAGAGGCGCAGGTTCTGGTGCGGCTGGTTGGCGATTCCGAGCCGGTTCGCGCGGCGCTGATGGAGGCCGCGAGCGACGACGCTGAAGTGGACTTTACCCTTGAAATTCCATTTGTGCGGCTTCGCGCGGTGGATGGCTTGCCCACGATGATTGCGAAGTTCACTACCGATATTCCGCAGCTTACGAATTGGGGCGAGCCCCTGTTGCTGGGACCCGGCTCGATTCATGTGGCGCACACGCCGTATGAGAAGCTGGCGAAGAAAGAACTGAAGGAAGCCATCGAGCTGTATATCCGGGTGGCGAAGCAGTTGCTGGCTTGATTGACCACAACGAATGCTGAACGAACGCATCCAATCTGTTATCAAATCGAAGAAATTCCCAAGGAGACTTCATTTATGAGCACTGCTATCTATGACATTCCCGTGAACAAAATAACGGGAGAAGATGCATCACTGGCTGAATTCAAAGGGAAGGTGCTGCTGGTAGTGAACGTGGCGTCGAAGTGCGGCCTTACGCCTCAGTATGAGGGACTGGAGAGTCTGTATGAGCAGTTCCGCGGCCAGGGATTGGTGGTTACTGGATTTCCAGCGAACAACTTCAAAAGCCAGGAGCCGGGCACGAATGAGGAAATTCAGTCATTCTGCACGACGAATTTTGGCGTGAAGTTTCCCATGTTCGGCAAGATCAGCGTGGCCGGCGATGACAAGCATCCGCTGTACAAAGCGCTGACGGCGGCGCAGCCCAAGGCGATCAGCGTGGCGGAAGTTCCTTTTCGCGAGAAGCTCAAGGGATATGGAATTGAGACCAATGCGGATCCTGAGATTCTGTGGAATTTTGAGAAGTTTGTTGTGAGCCGCGATGGTGATATTGTGAAGCGCTTCTCTCCGGACACGCTGCCGGACGCGCCGGAACTGGTGGCCGTGATTAAAGAGGAATTGGCTAAGGACTGACCTCGCGCGGCACCCACTGCGCCTGGTCCTGGTGCGGCGGTTCCGGCGAATCGACTTTGACGGCGACGGGAAAGAAGATGCGGAAGACTGTGCCGCAACCGGACTTGGAGCGCACGGCAACGCGGGCTTCATGTTTGTCGAGGATCCCCTTCGAAACCCAGAGGCCCAGTCCCGTGCCTGCTTCGCCCTTGGTGGTGATGAAGGGGTGGAACAAGCGCTCGAACATGTACCGGTCCATGCCTGAACCGCTGTCCGCGACGGTCACCGAAATACCTTGCTGACCAATGTGATCCTTCGCGGATCGTACTACGACGATGAGGCGCCCCTTTTTAGGCAGGGCATCGAGGGCATTTGAAATGAGGTTGGTGAATACCTGCTGAATCTCACCCGGCTGGCAGAGGACCGCGGGCGCGGAGCGATAGCGCCGTTCCACTGAGATGTTGCGAAGGCGGATGGCGGGATCGTGAAAGTAGATGACCGAATCGATGAGCTCGTCCAGTGCGGTGAAAGTGGGTGCGGTGCGCTGGCGATAGAACTTGAGGCTGCGCGCGGTAATGTGCGAGAGCCGCTGCAGTTCCTTGTCGGCAATCTCGAGCAAGTCTTTTGAGCCGGGGGAGAGTCCGGCATCACTTTTTGCGAGGAAGAGAAGATTGGTGACGGCCTCAAGCGGATTGTTGATTTCGTGCGCGATGCTTGCGGCAAGGCGGCCCGCGGCAGCCAGTTGCTCAGAGCGGCGCAGCGCCTGCTCGGCCTTGCGTGCTTCGGTTGTGTTGCGGCAATAGAGAATGATGCCTTCGCCTGGTTGCGGGTAAATGTAGAACTGAAACCATGTCTCGCCAGCGGGAGCGGGGAAGAATTGCTCGAACTCTATGGAAACGCGATCTTCCATGGCGCGTCTGATGTTTGATTCAACTGCGCTACCGATCAATTCAGGGTAGAGGTCCCAAAGACGCGCGCCCATGTGGGGCTTGCCCGAGAGTGCGGCAAGCTGCATCGCCGCGGCGTTCATATACGTAATCGAGTAATCGCGATCCATGGTGCAGAACGCGACGGGGACATGCTCCAGCGCTTCGCCGGCAAACTGGCGGGCGCGGTTGATCTCCATGGTCAGGGCTGCTTTTTGCTCGGCGGCTTCGCGGCGCATACGCGCCATCTTCAGCTGTGCCTCGACGCGCGCTATCAGTTCGCGGGCGGTAAAAGGTTTTGTGAGGTAGTCGTCGGCGCCGGCTTCTACGCCTTCAATACGCGCTTCTTCGCCGGCACGCGCGGAGAGCATGATGATGGGAATAGTGGCGGTGTCCGGATTGCGGCGAAGCGCTGCGAGCAGGGCAAAGCCATCCATCTCCGGCATCATGACGTCGGTGAGGACGAGAGAGGGAGGCCGGCGCTGTATTTCTTCGAGCGCCAGCTTTCCGTTTCCTGTAGCGACAACCTCAAACCGTCCTGCGAGAAGGGAGCGAACATACTCTCGCATGTCGGCGTTGTCGTCCACGAGAAGTACGACTGGCCTTGCTGCGGAAGTGATGCGTTCGTCGTCCTGGTCGCCCGCGACGGAACCGGCGATCTGGTTTCGCAATTGTTCGTGGCCCGGCATCCAGCCGAGCGCTTCCTGAACGTAAGCCACTGCCGACCCCTGCACGACGAGGGGACTGCTGGCGTCCTTTGCTACCTGGCCGCGGGTGAGATGCTCGTATCCGAAGGGGAGGCGAATGCGGAAGGTAGTGCCATCGTCGAGTTTGCTCGCGACGGAAATTGATCCACCGTGCATTTCGACGAGTTCCTGCACGAGAGCGAGGCCGATTCCGCTTCCTTCGTGGCTGCGCCGGCGTGCTCCCTCAATGCGGCTGAAGCGCTCAAAGAGATGCGGGAGTTCCTGCTCTGAAATTCCAGTGCCGCTATCGCGCACGGTGAGCTCCGCGCCCGTCTCGTCGTTGGAGATGGAGACGTGAATTTCTCCGTCGAATGTTGCCTTCAGCGCGTTGGAGAGGAGGTTCAGAACGATCTTTTCCCACATTTCGCGATCGACGTACACCGGCTCGGGCAACGGAGGGCATTCGACGATCAGCTTCAACCCTGCGCGCTCCACGGCCGAACGGAAGACACTGGCAAGTTGGGTGGTCAGGAGGGAGAGATCTGTTGGCTGGTAAGTGGCCCGCATGCGACCCACTTCGATACGTACGAAATCGAGAAGGCCGTTTACAAGCTTGAGCAGGCGAAGGGCGTTCCGGTGAAGCATCTCAAGCGACTCGGACGAGGGCGGAACCTGATTGAGCAGCGCGTCTTCAATGGGACCGAGGATGAGCGTGAGGGGAGTGCGCAGTTCGTGACTTATGTTGCTGAAGAACGCAGTTTTGGCGCGATCAAGGTCGGTTAACTCTTCAGCCCGCTTTTTCTCTGATTCATACGCTTCAGCATTGGTAATGCTGGCGGCAATCTGGCCGGCAGCCAGATCGAGAAAGCCCTCATAGCTCGAGTCAAATTGACGGTAGGGGTTCAGCGCTGCGATGAAAACGCCCGCAGGCTTCTCCTGGCCGCGCCTGAAAAGAGGGACCAAGCGCGCCTGATGTGGCGGCTTATCCCAGACGCCTGCCGGCAATTCCGGGAAGAGGTCACCCAGCCGATCGATGGTCATGGCACGGTTGGAGTTGAAGAGAATGTCGACGGGCCAAGGACTGCTAATTGATTCGGCATCAATTTCCCGTGGGGCCGCGGGATGACCGGGCTCAATGCCGGTTTGCGCCTCCAAGCAGAGTGTCGGGCCGCCGTCGTCAAAGCAATAGACCATCGCGAAAGGAATATCCTTCTGGTCAGAGAGGCCACGCCGGATTGCGGTGAACACGTCCTTCCTGGTGTTCGCATTTACTAATGCTCCGGCGAGTGTGGTCAGGGATGCCAGTTGGCGTTCACCGCGAACACGTTGCGTGTCCTCCATTACGACGCAGAGCAGGCCCTCGATCTTGTCACTTTGTCCAGCGAGAGGGCTGTAGGAGAAGGTGTGAAAGGTTTCCTCAGGGAACCCGCTGCGCTCGAGGATGAGGCCCAGGGTCTCGTCCCATGAGGCCTCTCCGGTCGTCATAACGCGCTCGATACGCGGGCCGATATCGGACCAAATTTCGTGCCAGACTTCCGGGGCCGGCTTTCCGAGCGCCCAGGGATGCTTCTTGCCCAGGGTGACCCGGGCGTAGGCATCGTTGTAGAGCATTGTGAGTTCGGGCCCCCACGCCATCCACATTGGGAAGCGCGATGTGACCAGGATGCGGACCGCTGCCTTGAGGCTGTCGGGCCAGGCGGCCACGTGGCCAAGCGGCGTCCTCGCCCAATCGTAGGAGCTGATCAACTGGCTCATGGCGGATGACTGAAGCGTTCCCGCCCGTACATGGGGTTGTGACGTGTCTTCCTGCATCGGATCCTCTTCGGCCTTCATCAACCCCATTACCACTTCAGCATCGAATTTCGCGCAAGGAAGTGAATGCAATCGTAGTTTGATCGAGAAAACTTCAGATCGCGGTGTTCGTCGTTAATCAGACTTAGATGCACTTGTATCTCCCTTTGTTGCTTATACATTTCGCGTTGGGAGGGATCAGTGGACGCGTTGTGCAGCCAAGAAGCTATCGGCGCCCAGGAGTGGCCGTGCAAGCTCATGCACGTGTATTCTCGGCCCATGGCTGTGGAGCACATTCCGGCATCTTTGGCCGCCAACCATCTGGAAGCGGCTTCCTCGTCTTACCTGCGTTCTGCGCGGCATCAGCCGGTGCATTGGCACCCCTGGGGCGAGGGCGCATTTGCCCGGGCGCAATCGGAAAACAAGCCGATTCTTCTGGATATCGGGGCGGTCTGGTGTCACTGGTGCCACGTGATGGACCGGGAGTCGTATGAAGATCCGGAAATCGCGCGGATCATCAACGAACATTTTATTGCCATAAAAGTTGACCGGGATGAGCGCCCGGACGTGGATACGCGCTACCAGGCGGCGGTTTCGGCGATCAGCCAACAGGGCGGCTGGCCTCTGACAGCATTTCTAACGCCGGATGGCAGGCCTTACTTTGGCGGTACGTATTTTCCGCGGGATGACCGGTACGGCCGGCCCGGCTTCGGGCGCGTGTTGCTGACGATGTCACAGGTATGGCGGGAGCGGCGGGATGAAGCGCTGGAATCCGCGGCCAGCGTTATGTCTGCCATCGAACACAACGAGAGCTTTTCAGCGCGTGGGGGAGATCTGAACCTGGCGCTGGTGGATAAGATCGCGGCGTCTGCGGTCGGGCAGTTCGATCCACGCAACGGGGGATTTGGTTCGCAGCCCAAGTTTCCTCATCCGTCAATTTTGGATTTGCTGCTTGAGGTGGCGCTTCAGCGTGGCAATGCAGAGGCGCAGGAGGCTTTCACCGTGACGCTGGAGCGTATGGCGCAGGGCGGCGTGTACGACCAGCTTGCCGGCGGCTTTCATCGTTATAGCGTCGATGAACGGTGGGTGGTGCCGCACTTCGAAAAAATGCTCTACGACAACACCGAACTTTTGCGTAACTATGCGCACGGCTACCAGAGCTTTGTCCGAACAGACTTTCGCAGGACCGCAGAAGAGATTATCGCGTGGCTCGACGCGGTGATGACGGATCGGGACCGGGGCGGCTTCTATGCGTCGCAGGATGCCGACATTAATCTCGACGATGATGGCGACTACTTCACCTGGACGCTGGATGAGGCCCGCGCGGTTCTCGATGCGGATGAGCTTGCCCTGGCCTCGCGCTATTGGGATATCGGCGAACTTGGAGACATGCATCACAATCCGGCGAAGAACGTGCTGCATCGCAAATTCACGCTGGAAGAAGTTGCGGCGCAGGGCGGCAGATCGGTGGGAGAGGCGAGCACGCTTATCGATTCATCGCAGGTGAAGATGCTCGCCGCGAGGGCTACGCGTCCTACGCCTTTCATCGATAGCACTCTCTACACGGGTTGGAATGCAATGGCAGTGACTGCATACATCGAGGCTGCTCGCGTGCTGCGCGCCGAGGCTCCTCGCGCTTTTGCGCTGCTTACGCTGAACCGCATTTTGTCGGAAGCGTGGGATGGCGAGGAGATGCTGCAGCACGTGATCGCCTATGGGGATGCGGGCGATGAGAGCACCGGCACAGTTGCGGGCACGCTGGACGACTACGCCATGACAGTGCATGCCTGCATTGACGGCTGGATCGCGAGCGGCGAGGTGAGGTTTTACCGGGCGGCGGTGAAGATTGCGGACGCGATGATCGCGAAGTTCTATGACCGCACGGCGGGAGCGTTTTTCGACACTGCTTCCGGGACGGATGGCAGTGTTCCTCTTGGCGCGCTTACGGCGAGACGCAAGCCGCTGCAGGATTCACCGACGCCAGCGGGCAATCCGACAGCGGCAGCAGCGTTGTTGCGCCTGGAGGAGTTGAGCGGGCGGAAGGAGTACCGCGAGATAGCCGAGGATACGCTCGAGTCTTTTGCGGGAATCGTGGAGCATTTCGGTCTGTATGCCGGCAGCTATGGGCTGGCCTTGGAGCGGCTGCTGGTTGATCCAGTGCAAGTGGTCGTTGTTGGCGATGGGCCAGAAGCAGACCAGCTTGAAGCGCTGGCGATGGCCCGGTTCGCCATTAACAAGACGGTGATTCGGCTGGCGCCGGAAAAGCTGGTGGCGGGGGAACTTCCTGAGGCGCTGGCTGAAACGGTGCTCCAAGTGCCGAAGTCCGAGGGCAAAGCGGCCTGGGCACTGGTTTGCCGTGGCCGGGTTTGCATGCCCCCGTTGGCGGACTCGGAGGCACTGATGAAGGCGCTCGGATAGGCACTTGACCATCGCGCAGCTTTCATCCTCCGCTGAAGGGATTCGCTTCCTGCGGCTTTATGGTGGTTGGATCGCACGGGGGCTCTGATGGGCTGGAGGGACTGCCTGTGCGAGAAGGCGAGCCCGAGTTACCGGTGTACACCCGGAACGGATCGCCCGGCAGCATGTGGTTTTCTTCAAGCGCCAACCGCACGCGTCTGCGGAATTCCCGCACCGGGGCGTATTGCTGGGTTGCGAGCGTTTTGAAAACTACAGGGAATATCTGCTCCGAACCTTTCATCGCATCGACGCCTAGGACCTGGGGATCGGCGACGAACACGCCCTTGAACTCGTCGCTATTGCGAATTTCCATGGCAGTTTTCTTGAGCAGTTCCATTACCTTGTCGGGGTGCGCGGAGAAATCTACACTGACGTTGACTGTAGCGACCGAGTAATCCATGCTCTGGTTCGCGACTGTGGTGATCTGCGAGTTGGGTATGATGTAGAGAGTGCCATCGCCATCGCGCAGGGTGGTTTTACGCAAGGTCATGGACTCGACCACGCCTGACACTCCGGCGATCTTGATGGTCTCTCCAACGTTAAATTGATCTTCAAGCAGAATCAGGACCCCATTGAGCATGTCGCGTACGATGTTCTGCGCGGCCAGACCGATGGCGACTCCGGCGACTCCTGCGGAAGCCAGCAACGGGGCTAGATTTACGCCCACGGCGGCCAGGAATTGCATCGTCACAATTGCGGCTATGATTGTCAGCCCTGTGTTGCGAACGACGCCCGCCAGCGTCTTGACCTGGGCTATTCGGCTATGCGCCACCGCGTGTTGCTCTGCAATCCGGATCATCCGGGTTGTGATCATGCTGAGAACCCGGTAGAGTGCGAATGCGATTAAAGCGGCGACGAGCAGGCGCGGAAGTTTCAAATGTATGAATTCCTGTATGTCGGAGATCCATTCGTCGAGCACTTTGCCCATAAACCGGCCTTCGGCGAACCAACCAGACCGCATTGCCAACAAAATTGCAATCATGCAAGCTCCTCTTATTCCATCTATATTGTGCAGAATCCGGCTATTGGTCCGGCGTGCAGGACCTTTAAAAGCAGAGATGCGCTGAGGCTTCGAACTGTCGTTGGGCATTTGTGCTTTCGAGCGGCTTGGAGTGCGGGCCGGTTTCGATCAATGTTTTGATGGATTCAAAAGGCCGGGAGAAAAAGGCATTGCGAATGAGACCGGAAAACTGCTTTCATTAAACCGGTTCTGCAACTGACTGAGGCCGATAATGGAGATGCAGTTCAAAGAGGAGGTTCCGATGGGACCTGCTGAATTCCCCGATTGTTCAGGCACCGGGGGCGAAGCCGGTGGGCTTGCATGGAGACGGGTTTGCACGGGGCTGGTGATTGCCGCTGTCTTCGCGTGCCTCGCACAGTTCGGACACCCTGCGAACGCTGCGGCCGGGCAGACCAATGCGGCGCCCCAGGCAGAGGGGAACGCCCAGCCGCAGGCGGACAAGGGCAAAGACTCAGGGAAAAGCGCCCAGGCTGAGATCGAGCGGAAGAAGCAGATATCCGACGAAAGTACACGACTGCTGGCCATGGCAATTGCCCTGAAAGCCGAAGTGGACAAGACGACCAAAGATACGTTGTCTCTGAACGTGATTCGCAAAGCGGACGAGATCGAAAGGCTGGCGAAGACCGTTAAAGAAAAGATGAAGCAGGGTTCGGGACCGGGTTAACGGAGTTGCCATGGCCGTGTTTGAACTGAGGTTGGAGAGGTGGATGTTCGCAGCCGGCATGATTGCTGTGGCTTGCGTTGCCGCAGGCAAGGGATACGGACAGCAAGGGGCTGCGCAGGTTGCTCCAAAACCGATTGTCATTCCCAACCGCACGCTCGATTCGCATGAGCTGAACGACCTGGCCGAGAAGAACGCAAGAAAGAAAAACTATGAAGCCGCGAATGTTGAGCGAAAGCGCGTTATCGATGATGAAACCAACAAGCTACTGATCCTGGCGCGGGATCTGAAGATGAAAACCGATGATCTCGGGAGTGCTCCGCCGACGCAAACGATGGTGCGCGAGGCAGAAGTGATTGAGTTGCTGGCAAACGACGTGAAGGCAAAGATGAAGCTGACCGTCAGCTCAGACTGAGGGGCGGACTGACGAGTCGGGGGGCCTGATGCAATGAAGCTCAGTTCGGTTTGGAATTCGGGGATGGTCGGAGTTGCCGGGTTGGTTTTGACTGCAGCGTTGTTTGGCTGGTCACAGTATTCGCCTACTGCGAACAGCGGCGGACTCCAGCCAAATTCACACTCACAGGGAAGCGGGCTGACCGGAAGCATCGAAACAGATTCCGTTTTCATTGAGAAGCGCCAACGAGCTCTGAATGCGGACCGCCAGAAGTCCATGGTGTCTGACGCCGACAAACTGGTAAAACTGGCTCGTCAGCTCGACGCGGAGATCGCATCTAACCCAACGGAACGGTTGACGTCTGAGGAACTGCATAAGGTCGCGGAGATCGAGAAACTGGCACACAGCGTGAAATCGAAGATGGCTCAATCATTTGGAGGGGGCCCGCAGTTTCAGCCAACGCCATCTCCAATTGGGAATTCACGGATACAGTGACGATTGTTACAATATTTGTATAGAGATATATAGACTCGAAGGGCTTCAAAAAGAACCCGAACCTTGGAGTGAGACAAATGGGACTTGCGGTTTCCAGCGCCCACGCGCCGACGACGGCAGATGCCACTGGCAGCCTGAGCGCACAGGAGCTGATCAACATCTATCGGCTCATGTATTTGTCTCGCCGGATCGACGATCGCGAGATATCTCTTAAGAAGCAGCAAAAGACGTTTTTTCAGATATCCGCGGCCGGCCACGAGGCGTTACAGGTGGGTGCGGCCCTTGCTCTCAAGCCGGGATATGACTGGTTTTTTCCTTATTATCGGGACCGGGCACTGTGCCTGGCATTGGGCGTGACGCCTACCGATATGTTTCTGCAGGCTGTGGGCGCGGGCACCGATCCGGCGAGCGGCGGACGGCAGATGCCGACACATTGGAGCAGCCGCCCTTTGCATATTGTGAGTACGTCGTCGTCGACGGCGACGCAGATTCTGCACGCGGTGGGATGCGCTGAAGCGGGGCAGTACTTCGCTCGGCATCCTGAAGCTGCGGCGAAAGTCGAAGGCGACTATCGCGCTCACAACGAAGTGACGTTTCACGGCGATGAAGTGGTTCTCGCGTGCATCGGAGAGGGCTCAACTTCGCAGGGTGAGTTCTGGGAAGCGTTGAACACGGCATCAAATCGAAAGCTTCCGGTGATCTTCATGGTGGAAGACAACGGGTATGCGATCAGTGTCCCGGTGGAGGTGAACACGCCGGGTGGCAACATATCGCGCCTGGTCGCCAATTTTCCAAACTTCCACTTTGAAGAGATTGACGGCACCGATGCGGAGGCGAGCCTGCGTGCATTCCAGAGAGCTGCAGAACATTGCCGCGCGGGACTGGGACCGGCATTTGTTCACGGTCATTGCGTGAGGATTTATTCACATTCACAGTCGGATGATGACAAGCTTTATCGTTCTGCAGCGGAGCGCGAAGCCGACGCGATGCGCGACCCGATTGCGAAGCTGCAAATGCGCCTGCTGCGCGAGGGCATTCTGACGGATGAGCAGATTACCGCTCTGGAAAAGGAAGCGGAGCGCGAGGCGGCCGAAGCGGCCGAACGTGCGCTGGAAGCGCCCCTGCCGGAGATCGCGAGTATTCCGCGGCATGTTTACTCAGAAGACCTTGATCCGACGCGTGCGGCCTTTGCGACGGAAACTGCGCAGGCGGCGGGCACAGGACCCGGGAAGTCTGCGAGCGGGAAAGGCAGCGCCCCGCGTACGATGGCCGACCTGATCAACTCCTGTCTGCATGATGAGATGAGCCGCGATCCTCGGATTATCGTGTATGGCGAGGATGTTGCCGATGCGAGCCGGGAAGAGGCTCTCTCCGAGGTCAAGGGGAAAGGCGGCGTCTTCAAGCTGACTTCGGGGTTGCAGACTGCTTTCGGTTCCGAGCGCGTGTTCAACTCGCCTTTGGCTGAGGCCAATATTGTGGGGCGTGCTGTGGGGTACGCTGTGCGCGGGATGAAGCCTGTGGTTGAAATTCAGTTCTTCGACTACATCTGGCCCGCCGTGCATCAGATCCACAACGAACTCGCGCTGATGCGGTGGCGCTCCAATGGGGCGTGGGCATCTCCGGCGGTGATTCGAGTGCCGATCGGCGGATACCTAACAGGCGGTGCGATTTATCACTCGCAGTCTGGCGAAAGCATCTTCACGCATATTCCGGGGCTGCGTGTTGTTTTTCCGTCGAATGCGCTGGATGCCAATGGCCTGCTGAGAACCGCAATTCGCTGCGACGATCCTGTGCTGTTCCTTGAGCACAAGCGGCTCTATCGTGAGTCGTACGGGCGGGCACCGTATCCGGGACCTGACTTTGCGATTCCATTCGGCAAGGCGAAGATTGTCAGGCCGGGCACCCATATGACCCTGGTGACTTATGGGGCGCTGGTGCCTCGCGCTTTGCAGGCCGCGCAAACGGCGAGCCGCGAGAAGGGCATCGAGGTTGAGGTGATCGACCTGCGTACGCTGAGTCCGTACGACTGGGACGCAATCGCGACCTCGGTTCGCAAGACGAGTCGGGTGATTGTGGCGCATGAGGACATGCTGAGCTGGGGATATGGCGCAGAGATTGCGGCACGGATCGCCGACGAACTGTTTGACGAGCTCGACGCGCCTGTGAAGAGAATTGGCGCGATGGACACCTTTGTTGCTTACCAGCCGGTGCTTGAGGACGCGATTCTGCCCCAGCCGGATACGGTGCTGAGGGCCATTCAGGAGTTGCACTCGTACTGAGTTCCTTGTCCTGGTAGGGCAGGCCGGACTTCAGCTTGGCCCAGATACAATACTGGGATGGGCACCCATCCTGAAGATAGCCTGCGGCATCGGCCAATTTGGAGCATCCCGGCAGGCGGGCGGAACTGGCAGCATGAGTAGTTTTTTCCGCCTAGTTCGCTACGGGCTGCCCTATTCCCTGCAATGGGCGCTGGGCGTTGTTCTGCTGGCCGCTGTGGGCGTTCTCGACACCTTCCGCGTACTTCTGCTGCAACCCGTTTTCGACCAGGTTCTGCGGCCCGATGCCCCGGAAGGACCGATCATTCTGGGGCTGCCGAACAGCCGTTGGCACTTTGACCTCAGGACGTTCGTTCCGCATTTTCTCCACATGCACAATGCGTGGACGGTTGTGGCGACGTCGATTATTGCAGCGACGATCGCAAAGGGAGTGTGCGACTATCTCGGCACCTACCTGGTGAGCTACGCGGGATACGGGATGATTACCGATTTGAGGAATCACCTGTATGAGGCCACGCTCCGCCGTTCCTCAAGCTTCTTTCACAAGCACGCAACGGGGACAATTCTCTCCACGCTGATCAACGATGTGGATCGCGTGCAGCTTGCGCTGAGTTCGGTTATCGGCGAATTTCTGCAGCAGTTTTTTACGTTCCTTGTGGGAATCGTTTTCGTGATTCGCCTTGGCGGACATTTGAGCTGGGCGCTTGTGTTGTTTGTTCCGGTAGTGATTACTTCGGCACGAAAGATAGGGCGGGAGGTTCGCACACGCACGCGGACGGGCCAGGACAAGCTCGCCGAGATTCAGAACATCCTGCACGAGACTGTCACCGGCAATCGCATTGTGAAGGCGTTCAACACTGAGATCTGGGAGATTCTCCGATTCAAGCGCGCCGCCAAACGACTCTTCCGGGCGAACCTGCGCAATGTGCGGATCCAGTCGATCAGTTCGCCGTTGATGGACACTATCGGCGCTATCGCCATCGCAATGTTTCTTCTCGTCGGGCGCAATGAGATTCAGCACGGCCGTATGACGATGGGGCTTTTCGGCGCTTTCATCTTTCTGTTGTTCAAGCTTTACGATCCGGTTCGGAAGTTTGCGTATTTCTATAACAGCTTTCAGCAGGCGATGGGTGCTTCGGCTTCGATTTTTGGGTTCTTCGATACCAAGGATGACGTGAAGGAGATGCCGCATGCCGCGGCGATGCCGCAATTTTCGAATTCCATACGGTTTGAGAATGTCGGTTTTTCGTATTCAACGGAGAAGGGCGAAGAGCAGATTCTGCATAATGTGGACCTCGATGTGCGAGCGGGCGAGCTGCTGGCACTGGTGGGACCGAGCGGTGCAGGGAAGTCGACGCTGGTGAATTTAATTCCGCGTTTCTTCGACGTGACGTCGGGGCGCATCCTGATTGACGGGCGCGATATTCGCGAGATGACTTTGAGCTCATTGCGTCGCCAGGTCGCACAAGTTACGCAGGAAACAATTCTGTTCAACGACACTGTGCGCAACAATATTGCGTACGGCCAACCCGATACGAAGAATGAGCTGGTGGAGCAAGCGGCGAGGAACGCGCTGGCGCATGACTTCATCATGCGTATGCCGCAGGGCTATGCAACGGTGGTTGGCGAAAAGGGCTTTCGGCTGTCGGGAGGCGAAAAGCAGCGATTGGCGATTGCGCGCGCAATTCTGAAGAACGCTCCTATTCTCATTCTCGATGAGGCCACTTCGGCGCTCGATGCAGAGAGCGAGTCGCTGGTGCAGTCTGCACTGTCGAACCTGATGCAGAACCGGACCGTAGTGGTGATTGCGCACCGGCTTGGCACGATCCGTCGCGCCAATCGAATCGCCGTGCTGGAGCGCGGACGCATTACGGCCATCGGCTCGCATGAAGAGTTGCTGACAACTTCACCCACTTACCAGAGGCTGTATCAACTGCAATTCATGGATGTGCCCGAGCAGGAAGATTCTGTGGAGACCGAATCACAGGCTCTGGATCGGCTTTTACAGCCGACGCTCTGGGCCGATGCAGAGGAAAAGTAAGTATGGCTATTTATTCGATGACCGGATTTGCGCGGACGCTGGTTCGCGTGCACGATCAGCTTGCGTATACGCTCAGTGTGAAAAGCGTGAATCATCGTTTTCTCGATATCCAGTTGCGTTTGCCGGTTGGGCTGGATGCACTGGAGATGGAGATGCGCCGCGTGCTGAAAGAGAGCCTGGTGCGCGGGCACGTGGAATTGACGCTTTCAGTCGATCGCTCCGTGCAACAGAAGTCAGGCTATAACCGCGAAATGGTAGCCGGATATCTGGATGCGTTCAAGCAGGCGCGCGCTGAGTTTCGTTTGAAGGGCGAGCCGGATTTGAATGTGGCGTTGCGCATGCCGGGAGCGCTGCAATCGGAAACACGCAACAACTCCGAGGAAGATGTTGCCGCGCTGACAGAAAGCGCCGTGCGCGAGATCGGGCCGCTGCTTGAAGAGCTTAAGGTGATGCGTGCTCGAGAAGGTGAATCGCTCGAGGCTATTCTGCGCGCGTGTCTCTCTCGTTTGGCTGAAGCGGTGGAGGGAGTGGCAGCAATGCGGCCGGAGGTGGAGCAGCGCTACCAGGAGCGGCTTACACAGCGACTGACCGCCGCGACGGGGAACGAGTTTAACCGGCAGCGCTTGCTCGAAGAGGTGGCCGTGCTCGTGGACCATAGCGACATTTCGGAAGAGCTGGAACGCATGGTGACGCATATCGGACACTTTCGCGAAGTGCTGACGGCGGGCGGGGAAGTGGGCAAGAAGCTGGACTTTCTGCTGCAGGAGATGAATCGCGAGGCCAACACGCTGCTGTCCAAGACCGGGGGCGTGGGCGGCAAGGGAACAAAGATCACGGAACTTGGGCTGGGCATGAAGGCCGATATCGAGAAAGCTCGCGAGCAGGTTCAGAACGCGGAATAGCGGCATCAGAAGAACGAGTTGACAGAACGACGAAAGGGATCATCGCACGTGGCAGGAATTCTATTTATTATTTCGGCGCCATCGGGCTCAGGCAAGAGCACCCTCGTAAGCGAACTTCGCAAGCAAGTGAGGGACGTCGATTTCTCCATCTCGTGGACCACGCGACCGCCGCGTGGATCAGAGGAGCATGGGCGCGAGTACTATTTCACCAGCCGCGATGAATTTGAGCGCATGATCGCGGAGGGCAAATTTCTGGAGCACGCCGAGGTGTTCGGCAACTACTACGGAACCGCACGCCAGTCGCTCGAAGATGCGCGGCGCCTGGGGCACGACCTGCTGCTTGATATTGACGTACAGGGGGCGGCGCAGGTCCGTGCAATGATGCCTGAGGCGGTAAGCATTTTCGTCCTTGCGCCGAAGCCGAAGGAACTGCGAACGCGGCTGCGTAACCGGAGCCGCGCGGAAGGTGTTGTAAATGAAGCGGAACTTTACCGAAGGCTATCAGAAGCCATCAAGGAAATTGAGAATTATCGTGAATACAGCTATATTCTCATCAACGACATTCTTGATCGGGCAGTAGCGCAACTTGAGGCGATTGTGCTGAGCGAGCGTTACTATCGCAATGCCGAGCCGATTGCCTATCGTTCGAGCAGAGTGTTGGAGGTCGCCGCGGGCTGCAGGTTGTCAAACTCGCGGGAGCGGCTAAAACCTGTGCTGGAAGCCTTCGGGATTGAAGGTGGCTCCGGCCAGCAACAACTTCCCTTTGGAGAGGATCCCGATGACGATTGAAACAAGCTTCGATTCGAACTACCGCAAGGTACTTGTGGCAGCACGTCGTGCACGTCAGATCCAGAGCGGCTCAGCCGCCCTCGTCCACACTCATTCGACTAAGGCATGCCGCATCGCGCAGGATGAAATCGAAGCCGGCAAGATTTCTTATGTGAAGAAAGAACAGCCGATTGTAAAGCCGCTGGTGGCTGAGACCGGCATTCCGATCCTCTAGCCTGCAAGTGTTGGGGGATCACGGGCTTTTAGACTTTCCCCCTTCTTTCAGCCAGCGATCTCGCGGCGCACGTGTGTATTACGTGCGTAAAGGGTGTGCGCCATATCGCGTCAATTCAAGTCGGACTACAATCGTATATATGCGAGTGACGGTCGGCGTTTCCGGGGGCATTGCAGCGTACAAAGCAGCGGAACTGGTGCGCGCATTGCAACGGCGTGGCATGGAAGTGCACGTGGTGATGACGGAGGCGGCAACCCGCTTTGTGCAGCCGCTCACTTTCGCGGCACTTACCGGCCACCGCGTGATCGCCAGCCTTTGGGATGAATCGGACACAAACGAAGCCAGCTACGAATCCTCAATTGAACACATCGGTGAAGCGCAATGGACTGAGGGGCTGGTTGTGGCTCCCGCGACCGCCGACGTTCTGGCGAAATTTGCGCAGGGTATCGCCAACGATTTTTTGACGACGATGTATCTCGCCACACGCGCGCCTGTTCTTGTTGCTCCGGCGATGAACGTGAACATGTGGCAGCATCCGGCCGTGCAAGCCAATCTCGATATTCTGCGCCAACGCGGCGTGCGCGTTATCGACCCCGGCACCGGTGACCTGGCATGCGGCATGGTCGGAGAGGGACGAATGGCAGAGCCCGAAGCGATTGCCGACGTCGTGTTCCAGTCAATGGGCCGCCGCAATGATCTTGCGGGCGAGACGGTTCTGGTGACAGCGGGCGGCACGCGTGAGGCACTCGACCCGGTGCGCTATATCGGCAACCGCTCCAGCGGCAAGATGGGGTATGCACTAGCCGATGCAGCGCAAAGTCGAGGCGCCAAAGTGATTCTCATCAGCGGGCCATCGGCGCTGCATCCGCCGGCACGCTGCGAAGTGGTGCATGTGATCACCGCCGCCGAGATGCGCAAGGCTGTTCTCGAACGCATGGTGGAAGCGACCATGGTAATTAAGGC
The DNA here is from genome assembly GCA_963832035.1 of uncultured Acidobacteriaceae bacterium. GTDB lineage: Bacteria > Acidobacteriota > Terriglobia > Terriglobales > Acidobacteriaceae > Telmatobacter. The sequence goes on from CAWHSK010000001.1 coordinate 152,758, forward strand.
TGCGGCTGTCGCGGACTATCGTCCCGTCATCGTCTCGGAGCAGAAGCTGAAGCGCACGGGACCTTTGACGCTGGAGCTTGCGCCCACTGAAGATATTTTGGCGGAAGTTACGAAGCAGCGCCGGCCGGGTCAGCTGATTGTGGGCTTCGCCGCCGAGACACAGAACACGATGGAGAATGGCCGCGCCAAGCTCCTGCGCAAAGGCGCCGATGCGATTGTCGTGAATGATGTGTCGGGCGAGGGCGTCGGCATTGACTCCGACCGCAATGCTGCGACGTTTCTTACGCCTTCAACCTCCATCGAGCTTCCGGAGATGACGAAGCGCAAGCTTGCCGACCGCATCCTCGATGAGATTTCCGCACTGCGACGGCCGCGGCCACTGGTTTTTGAAGTGGACGAAGGCTCGCCGCAGGATAAGATTCTCAAAGAGTCTGTTGCACCCACCATCTCACGCCGCCAGATCATCGTGGAGTAGCCCCAATTGCCTGCGCTCGACCCTGCAACTCGCGAGGCGCTCGAAGCGCGCCTGCGCTTCTACCGCGAACTAGGTCTCACCGATTTCTATCGCAGGCCTGTCGATGCATCGCAGATAATCAATTCGGCCCTTGAACCCGAATCGTCAGACGCACCGGCACAGGAGAATACTTCCATTCCACCTCGCAAGACTTTCCAAGCTCCTCCGCCGATCGCTGCTGCGGTCGCATCCATAGACCGCGCCTCGGCCCTTCAACTCATCAGGGAAGAAATTGGCGACTGTACGCGTTGCGCGCTCCACAAAGGGCGCAGCAAGATTGTGTTTGCGGATGGCGACGCAAACGCGCGCCTGATGTTTGTGGGCGAAGGGCCAGGCGCCGACGAGGATGCACAGGGGCTGCCGTTTGTAGGTCGCGCCGGGCAGCTACTCAACAACATGATTGTCGCGATGGGACTGAAGCGGGAAGAAGTCTATATTGCCAATGTGGTCAAGTGCCGTCCGCCGCAGAACCGCACGCCGGAGCCTGAGGAAGCGAACACGTGCTCACCGTTTCTGTTCAGGCAGATTGATGTGGTGCGGCCGGAGGTGATTGTCGCGCTGGGCGCCACCGCGGCAACCTATCTTCTGGGCCAGCGACAACCTCTTGCTGGATTGCGGGGCCGCGTACATGCGTTTCGTGGCAGCAAGCTGATTGTGACGTACCATCCGGCGTTTCTTTTGCGCGATCCGCGGCAGAAGAAGGAAGCTTGGGCGGATTTGCAGATCGCCATGCGTGAGCTGGGCCTTAAGCCGCCCGCGAAGTCAATTTCGTAGTGTCCTGATCTCACATTGCGAGGGCGAAGATTTATACTCGCCTCGCCATGTTTCCCAAGCATATTTCTGTTCTCTACCTGGTTCTCGCGATCCTGCTTGCACCCGCGCTCATCGCGCAACCCGGTTTCGTCCACGCCGACGGTGTCGAACTCGTGGACGGCTCTGGCAAACCGCTGTTGCTCCGGGGCACGAACCTCGGCAACTGGTTCGAGCCCGAAGGCTACATGTTCCACCTGGAAGAGTCCGCGCAGAGCCCACGTGAAATCGAAGACCTGAGCCGCGAACTCATTGGTCCCGAGAAAGCGGAAGCCTTCTGGAGGACGTGGCGCGAAGACTACATCACCGAGGCCGATATCGACCGCATCAAGGCGATGGGTTTTAACTCGGTGCGCGTACCCATCCACTGGAAGTTCTTCACCGAAGACAACTCAGAAGGCTTTCGCATGCTCGACCGGCTTGTCGAGTGGGCTCGCAAGGATCACGTTTACATCATTATCGATCTGCACTGTGCCCCCGGTGGGCAGACCGGCACCAACATCGACGACAGCTATGGGTATCCATGGCTTTACATGAGCACCGAAGCGCAGCAGCAGACTATTGCCGTATGGCGACGGATCGCCGCGCATTTCAGCCGGGAGCCGATCGTCCTTGGATACGATCTGCTCAATGAGCCGATTCCGCATTTTCAGCAAGTGCAACGATTCAATCCCGACCTCGAGCCACTGTACCGCCGAATCGCAGCAGCCGTGCGCGAAGTCGACCGCAACCATGTGCTCATCCTCGGCGGCGCACAGTGGGATACCAATTTCAAAGTCTTCGGCAAGCCATTCGACTCGAACGTGATGTACACCTTTCACAAGTACTGGACCGCGACAGACGCCAGCGTCATTCGCGAGTACATTGAGTTCCGTGACAAATACAAGGTGCCGATTTGGCTGGGCGAATCCGGCGAGAACAAGGATGAGTGGATTGCCGGCTTTGTAAAGACGCTCGAAGCCAACCACATCGGCTGGTGCTTCTGGCCGTACAAGAAAATGGATGCGACCTCGAGCGAAGTCACATTTGACCGTCCGCTGCATTGGGATGCAATTATCGCGCTGAGCAAAATGGCGGGCGGCACGGGGAATGCAGAAAAGCGCATTGCGGCGCGACCCTCTCCTGAGGATGCACAGGCTGCTTTCGAGGATCTGCTGAAAAAGATCCGTTTCTCGAATGAGAAGGTCAACCCGGGTTACGTACTAGCTCTCGGTTTGATGGTGCCGGTTTCCCGTCTTCCGACCATGCACGATGTCACTCAATAGAGGATGCGGATCACCAGGGCGAGTAGAGGCCAAAGACGGGGTTTCTTCACGGGATATTTCCTACAACTCGAAACGGGAGAGACTACCGTCGGCGTGACTTCGCTTTCGCCCTGGCCATGAGTGCGAAGGGTGAAGCGACCGTTATCAGAACGAGCGCCAGGACCAACCCCAAACCGAACATGCTCTCTCGCTTTCTCCCGATTCAGCGTGAAACAGGATAAGGATGGGCCGCCGCAACAACGTTAGCCATAGCTCGTTTGCAGAATGGTAATACCCAAAAGGTTGCAAAGCGCAGGGATCGGAGAACCCGATGTTTCTCAATATGGTGGCTTTGGACTATTGAAATCCCTGTCCTTTTCATGTGCTCTGGCCGTAGCCACTGAGTCGCCCCAACTGATTCGATCGAATCGCGTTTGAATCTCTACAATATTTGCGGCTGTCATTCGTCTAGCAGAGTAGATGGGTGGCCATCGAGCATGATCGCGATGATCGAGCAAGACCGTCAAATCGCGGATGTTATCGCCAAAGAGCGGCCCCGACTGCGGAGCTTCATCCGACGCCGGGTCCAGAATGACGAGGACGCCGAAGATCTGCTGCAGGATGTGTTCTTTGAGCTTGTGCAGGCGAACCGTCTTCTGACGCCAATTGACTTCGTGACCGGCTGGCTGTTTCGCGTGGCGCGGAATCGCATTACGGATCTCTTCCGCAAGAAGCGACCCGAGGCTTTCAGCGATGTGATGGAGGAAGGGGAAGACGGCGATTTGCTCGAAATGGAAGATTTGCTGCCTTCGCCGGAGGGTGGGCCTGAAGCGGAATACAGCAGAGCAGTGCTGCTGGATGAGCTGCAACGGGCTCTAGCTGAACTACCCGCCGAGCAGCGCGATGTTTTTGTCGCTCACGAGCTGGAAGGGCGGAGCTTTAAAGAGCTTTCGGCGGAGAGCGGCGTAAGTGTGAATACGCTGCTCTCGCGGAAGCGCTACGCGGTGCTGCAGCTGCGCGAGCGGCTGCAAACCGTTCACGATGACTTTCTGGAGAAATGAGGAAGGATATGAAAAAGCTTTGGATTGCATTGATTGCTCCGCCGGCGATTGTGCTGTTTGTGTGGCTGTTTGGCGAACTGGTGATGCATCTGTGGAACTGGCTTCTGCCGCCGCTCTTCGGCTGGCATCTGATCACCTTCTGGCAGGCACTTGGGCTCCTTCTGCTGTCGCGAATTCTCTTCGGGAGCTGGGGTTCGGGAGGAGGAAATCGCGGGCGGCGCGGGCGCAGGGAACGGTGGGACAAGATGACGCCCGAGGAGCGTGAGAGACTTCGCCAGAATTGGTCCGCGCGGTGCGGGGGATTCCCTAATATGCCAGATGAGAGCAAAGAACCTGCATGACGGGGGATTCGGGTTCTCAAGAACCTGATGTGTCCCGCAGGAGGATGCGCACTAAATTCTGCTGAAAGTATTCGTCGCATGAAAATCTCGAGCGTTTCCTGTCAATGCAACGCATTGGGAGACGCTCGACAATTGTCGTCTGCAAAGCCGGAACATCTTCGTTGTCTCAAGCGTATATTCATTGCAATTCCCCACATGAAGGTCACGAGAGGGTTGCGATGCGTACGTTGCGTCAGGATGTTCTCTATGCGTTGCGGCAGATGCGTTTGTCGCCTGTGTTCACGCTGACAGCGATGCTGACCCTGGCCTTGGGAATTGGGGCGACGACAGCGATTTTCTCGCTGATTGACAGCGTGATGCTGAAGTCATTGCCCGTGGCCGATCCTTCGCGGCTGTATCGAGTTGGTTCGGGAATGAAGTGTTGCGGTCAGATCGGCCCACAGCAAGAGTGGGGCATCTTCCCCTATACGCTTTACGAGCGGATTGCCGCGGCAGCGCCGGAGTTTGAGCAGACGGCAGCTTTCGAAGCGTGGCACTCAGACCTTAGCGTGCGCCGCGCAGACAGCAACGCACCGGCAAAGCCGCTGCGGAGCGAGTATGTTTCCGGCAACTATTTTGTGACGCTGGGTATTCGTGCGTTTGCCGGTCGGACTTTGACGCAGGCCGACGATCAGGCCGCGGCGGCTCCGACCGCGATGATGAGTCATCGCGTGTGGCAGCAGGAATACGGATCGGACCCGAAGGTGGTGGGATCTACCTTCGTGCTGGACGGGCACGCATTCACGGTTGTTGGAGTCACGCCGCCGGGATTTTATGGCGAGACACTCCGCAGCGACCCACCGGAGCTGTTTGTGCCATTACGGCAGGAGCCAGTGCTTGCCGGGCAGAACACGGTGCTGAAGACGCCGCTGGCGTGGCTGCGTGTGATTGGACGGTTAAGGCCGGGCGCGAAGATAGACAGGATGGACGCGCGATTCACAACGATTACGCGCGAGTGGCTTGTAACCGAACTTGGTGCGGAATATCCGCAGTATCTGGATCAACTGAAGAAAGTGCTCCCTGGCGAAGTGGTGAACGTGGTTCCGGCTGGCGGGGGCGTGGCCGAGATGAAGTCGGGATACCAGAGCAGCCTGCGGATTCTGATGGTGGTTTGCGGATTGGTTCTGCTGATTGCGTGCGCGAACCTGGCGAACCTGCTGCTTGCACGAGGCTCGGCACGCGGGACCCAGGCAGCAGTACGGCTGGCGATGGGCGCGACGAAGATGCGGATGGTGAGGCAGTCCTTGACCGAGAGCATTGTGCTGGCGGTGCTGGGCGGAGTTGCAGGCATCGCGGTTGCGTTCGCAGGCGTGAAGGTGATTGTGGTGCTTGCGTTTCACTCGGCGAACTATGTTCCACTGGATGCGACTCCTTCGCTTGCGGTGCTGGGGTTTGCCTTCGGGATGGCGTTGCTGACGGGGCTTCTGTTTGGGACGGCGCCAGCATGGTTCGCGGCTCGCACTAATCCGGCGGCAGTGCTGCACGGGGTGGGGCGCAGCACACGCGACGGCAGGGCGCTGCCGCAGAAGGCGCTCGTGGTTGTGCAGGCAACGTTGTCTGTTGTGTTGTTGACGGGCGCCGGCCTGTTGACGCGCAGTTTGATGAAAATGGAGCACCAGAACTTTGGGTTCGAAACCGATCACCGGGTAAGCATCCGCGTGAATGCGCCGTTCTCGTCGTACTCGCCCGAGAAGCTGGATGCCACGTATCGTGCGCTGCAGGAGCGCCTGAGAGAGATTCCGGGCGTGCAGGGCGCAGCGTTGGCTATGTATACGCCGTTTACGAATAACTGGGACGCCATGATCGCGCGCCAGGGGCAGGGCACAATCGACGTGAATGGGGACAACGCATCGTCGTGGGATCGCGTGAGCACAGGATACCTTGAGATGATGGGGCAGCGCATTGTGCGCGGACGGAGCATCACCGAGCAGGACACTGCCTCAACACCCAATATCGCGGTTGTGGATGAAGCATTTGTGAAGAAGTTTTTCAAACCGGGTGAAGAACCGATTGGGACGCATTTCGGCATGAACGATGCGCAGTACAGCGGCATGTACGAGATTGTGGGGGTGGTGCGAACCGCGAACTACACCGATCCGAGCGGCCATTGGAGGATGCCGCTGCTTTTTGTACCGCTGGCGCAGCGCGCTCACTTCAATACGACAATGGCGCAGATGATTGAAGAGCGCTCGCACCTGATTGAAGGCGTAGTGCTGGAAATGCACGGCAGCATGCAGGGGCTGGAGCCACAGGTGCGGCGCGCATTTGCCGAAGTGGATTCGAACTTGACGCTGGTGAGCATACGAACCATGGAGCAGCAGGTAGCCGATCGAATGGACCAGGAGCGTTCGATCTCGCAATTGACGGGCCTTTTTGGCATTCTTGCGCTGGTGCTCGCCGCGGTGGGTCTGTATGGCGTGACAGCTTACGGGGTAGAACGGCGTACCGGGGAAATTGGCGTGCGCATTGCGCTGGGTGCGAATCGGGCGCAGGTGGTGGCCATGGTGCTGCGCGGCGCCTTTGTGCAGATTCTGATTGGACTGGCCATCGGGATTCCGGTGTCGATCGGGTGTGCACGGCTGATTGCTTCGCAGTTGTACGAGGTGAAGGGATGGGATCCGATTGCGCTGGGCGGTTCGGTAGCGGCACTCGCGCTGTGCGCGCTGGTGGCGAGCCTGGTGCCGGCGCGTCGTGCGGCAAACATCAATCCTGTGCTGGCACTGCGGGTGGAGTAGGTCGTCGGATCGTAGTCTTACGATTCCCAGGTCTCAGAAGCGAGTTCTCGAGCCTTCGACTAAGGCCTCTCGACGGGGACCCCCGGTTGTCCGAAGAGAGAAGCAGGTCCTTCGACTTCGCTGCGCTCCGCTCAGGATGACGGGTGGTTGTTGAGGGGCGTGGTTTCCCACCCATGGCGCGATAAGGCTGCGTCATGGATGGGGCAGCCAGTTCTGAATCGGAACTAGGGAATGTTACTCTCCGCGGAGGGCTTGCATGGGGTCGATGGAGGCGGCGCGGAATGCGGGCAGGGTCGAGGCGACGATGGCCAGGAGTAAGACGCCGATTGCTGCAAGGGTCAGCACCATTGGGTCGAAGGGACTTACGCCGAACAGCATCGATTTCAGAAGTCTTGAAGCCGCTGCAGCTCCTGCCAATCCGATGATGCATCCGATTACCGCCAGTTTCGCACCTGACTCGATCACCAGGCGCACGATGGCCGAGCGTTGCGATCCCAGCGTCATGCGGATCGCCATCTCCTGTATGCGCGAGGCAACAGAGAAAGCGATGACACTGTAGATGCCAAGAACTGCGAGCAGCACGGCTGCAAAGGCGAAGCTTGAGATCAGCACGGTATTGAAGCGGCGAGATGCCTCCGAATCCGAGACCACCTGTTCCATGGTTTGCACCTGCGTCAAGGGGAGCAGCGGGTCTAAGGAGCGAACGGTGGCGCGAAGAGCGTTCTCCATCTGCTCCGGCGGGAGCGCCGAGCGCAGCACGATGTACCCGCCGTTGCCGTTGACATCAGTGGGGGCGGCCAGGGAACCGATAGCTTCCTCTACCTGATCGACGGGCATGTAGTACTGCTCGGTCGCGGGATTGTCGGGAGACATGAGCTGGGTGTCAGACACTTCGCCCACAACGGTCAGCCACGGTGTCTGCATCTGCTGTGTGCCGATGCGTAGTCGTTTGCCGACAGGATCCTGGTTGGGCCAGTAGTGCTGCGAAAACTTATGATTCACGATGAGGACCAATTGCGCGCCGGCATGGTCAGCCTCGTTGAACGTGCGACCGCGCAAAACGCGAACTCCCATCGCGGGGAAGAAATTTCCTTCAACTTGCGAAACAGTTGCAAGGTTCAGGTTTGCACCCGGAGGCGGCGTGAAGCCATCGACTACGAAGGTCTGATTGTTGTTTACGCCCTGCGAGGGCAGCATGCTTGTGAGGCCAACAGACTGAACTCCTGGAAGCTGGCTGAGCTTCAGCAGAAGTTCGCGGTTGAACGTATCCACCTGCGGCTGTTTTGAGTACTGCAGTTGCGGCAACGAGTACGCGGCGGTTGTTACGTGCTGCGGACTGAATCCGAGATCAACCGCGCGCATTTTGTCGAAGCTGCGCAACAGCAGACCTGAGGCGGTGAGCAGCACGAGGGCGATCGCAATCTCCGCTACTACAAGCGCGGAACGCAGCCGTGCATGGCCTCCGCCGGCGCTACCGGTGCGGCCGCCTTCTTTCAGGTTGCTGTTCACGTTGGTACGGATCGCAGCGAATGCGGGTGCGAGAGCGCACACCAGTCCTGTTACGACGGCCAGGCCTAGCGCAAAGACAATCACTTGCCAGCTCAGCGAAATCTCGTTTACGCGCGGGAGATTTTCGGGGAGCATGTTTTTGCCCACGCTCAAGGCGACTCCAGCGAGAATCAGCCCAAGCACTCCGCCGCTCACGCTCAGGACGAGGCTCTCCAGAACAGCCTGCCTGATCAGCGCAGATGCACGGGCGCCGAGCGCCAGACGGACTGCAACCTCACGCTGGCGCCGGATCGCCCGCACGAGCATCAGCCCCGCAAGATTAAAGCACGCAATGAGCAGCACTACTGCGACGGCAAGAAACAGGGTGCGCAACAGGGACCGCGATTGCTGAACAGTATCGCCCTGCAGCGGGCGTACGAGGGCGTTGATGTGCAGGCTGGCCATTTCAGCCGGATAGCCGCGCATGATCTCCTGGGCCACACGGTCGGCATCGCTTTGTGCCTGCTCAGGTGAGATGCCGGGCTTTAGACGCCCGATCATCTGGTAGCTCCAGTTGCTGGCGCTTCGGGTTGCAAGCTCATCGGGCCGGAAGCTCATGGGCACCCACAGCTCCGAGCGATTCAGCTGGCCGGGGATCAGGGGAAATTCGAAACCGCGCGGCATCACGCCGATGATGATGTACGGCTTGCGATCGAGAAGAACCTTGGCGCCGACGATTTGCGGGTCAGCGTGAAAGCGCGTACGCCAAGTGGCATTGCTGAGAACGGCGACCTGCTGGTGATGTTCGTCCTCGTCTGTGGTGAACACGCGACCGAGCTGCGGAGCTACGCCGAGCGCAGAGAAGATTCCGGCCGTGATGCGCGACGCGTTTACCTGTGCAGGATCGCCTTTGCCGGAGAGTTCATAGGCTGCGCCCTGATATGCGCCCAGTGCGCTGAAGGATCGCGTATCGCGGGTGTAAGCAAGGATGTCGGGAACCGTGACGCCGACCTCATCGCCGCCCTGGCCAACTTCTACGCCCTGCAAATGATCGGAGAGCACCATCAGACGATCGGAATCCGGGAAGGGCAGGGGCCTGAGCAGAACGCCTTCGACGATGGAGAAGATTGCGGTAGTGGCACCGATGCCAAAGGCCAGCATGAGAACTGCGGTCAGCGCAAAACCTAACGATTTGCTCAATTGGCGGAGGGAAAACTTCAGATCGAATATGAGCTTTTGCATAGGTATCCTCAGGTCTTCGCGATAACAGTTTCAGCACGCGTCGAACCAAACCTTCTCACGGAAAACTCATAGAATCAATTGGACTTATGAAGAGGAAAGACGCTCACGCGTCGTTCAAAAACGGCCGCATGTGTCCGAAAACGAACGGCGATGCGGGGTTCCGTGGAGGCACGAAATCAAAGTTAGATGCGAACCCAAATCTTGTAACGGTACGACACTAGTCGCTCTTCGCCGGGCTTCAAAGTCATCTCCCAACTGAGACGGGACCTGGGATTATCGCTCTCAATTCCTTCTCCCAGTTGCTCCGCCTTCCCGAGATCGGACTGGAACTCGGTTTTGCCGCGCAAGGTCTTGCAGATCGACAAGCGCACTTCCTTACTTTTGTAGTTCTTTACCTTCAGTTTGCCCTCGACCGTGACGAGATCATAGTTGTAGCCGCGGCGATGCGTGACCTCCTGCTGTCTTGCAACCTCGCGCTCTTCGTGGCTGGCCCGAATGTCCGTCGCAATCGTGATCTTGAGAGTTGATGACGCGCCTTTCGGCGTATAGGGCAAAACATCTTGAGAAACCGGCTTGCCGCCGGACATTACCAGAGCGGGCGCGCTCGTCCAGGGGATCTTGGAAGCGTTCTTTAACCGGATCGCGTGCCACACACGATCCCCGCGGTTTCCATCCTGCGCATTGGGATTCGGGGTAACCACGTTTCCGAATCCATCGACGCGAGGCTGATCCTCCACCTCCCAGTCATAAAGATGTTCGTAGGTCACATCTCCTGAAAATACGTTGTAGCTGGCGCGTTCGCCTTTTGCCAACGTGACGTCGGAGCGGGTGTAGAGAAAGAGATCTTCCTCTGGCGCGCCAGACAACTGATCGACTGAAGTAGCGAGGGAGATTGAAGGCATCGAAGCCTTCTCGTCAAACGAAACGTATTGTCCTTGAATGGCGTTTGAAAGTGCGCCGAATTCTCTCTTGCGGCTGTCATCCCGTTCTGCGTCCTTCATGAAATCCACCAAAGATTGTTGAAGGCTCATCGGCGAGAGCGTATCGGCGTACGCGAAATTGGGAGCGCCAACCACGAAGAACAACTCCGCATTCTGAATGTCTTCGGCGTCGTTGGTGACGACCGCCTGCATGTTGAGCTGGGCATTGGTGTCGTCGACAAGGGAAATGAGATACGAAGGAGTCCAGCCGAGGCCATGTTCCAGGTATCCTATCGTGAGCTTTTCTTTTGCGGAACCACCATTCACTTTCAAGCGCAGTGCCTGGCCAGGCCGCTCCACACTCTCGCGCAGAATTGCGTCGTCGGGCAGGCTTGCGTTTGAAATTCCGCCCAGGGGGAAGGCTAGGAGTCTTTTGTCGACTCTGAGCAGTAGGTAGTCGGTTCGAGGCATGGCGTTGCTGGATGAATCGGGCGCGGGAGATGCGGATGAAGCGGAACGGTCAGAATCTTTCAGACCCACAACTTCCCCAGTGTATTCCTTCATCTGGTAGGTGATCGTAACCGTTTTTCCCGCGTTGGCCTGGAGAATATCGCCGATGGATGGGAGAGTTCGCTCGCCTGAAATCCGGTAGCGATATGCGACCAATTCATCGATTCGCGATTCCGGTGTCCCAGGCGTCAGCCAAAGCGTGCCGAGAGTTGCATTGGGGATGGGGGCTATTCGGCCCGTTCCAGACGAGAGTGGAATTTCACCTTGCCGGATTACGAAAGCCAAGCCGTTTTTGAATGCCGCTATGGCGACCGTCTTCGGCAGCGGACTTGGCGTACCTGCATTTTCTCCGCCAAACAGAGCAACGGAAGGCACCAGAAAGCAGCAGAAAAATCGCGACACGATGGGACTGAGACGCATGGTTCGACCTCCAGGGATCTTCGAAATGGAGGCTTTGCTTCAAGTCCATTTCGATAGCTTTATCCCTGGAACGAGCGATGCCGGATTTCTTGCATTTGTCTTTGCGGCGCCTGTCGGGTTACCGCTTCCTGGTAGCTGGTCCCGCCATCAATCCCACTCTTTCCACAGAGCCACGCCGCCGAGCAGCCCGGCCTCGTTTGAAACGATCTCGATGTTCTTGCCGGGCTTGAAGTCTATTTTTTTGGCGTTGCCGCCGCCAAGGTAGAGGTGATCCCAGTTGAAGAGCTTGGCAGTTTGCTCAATCGCTTCCTGCAGCAACTGGTTCCAACGCTTCTTTCCGTACTTGTCGAGTCCACGGCGACCGAGGTAGTCCTCGTACTCGCGGTCTCTCTTCCACGGATGATGGCCGAGTTCAAGGCCCGGGCATAGACGTCCATCGGTAAATAGCGATGAGCCGAGTCCTGTTCCAAGGGTGATGGCCAGTTCCACGCCGTTGCCCTTGATGCATCCATAGCCCTGTACGGAAGCGTCATTCGCCAGCCGTACCGGCTTCTTCCAAAGCTTCGCGAGTTCGTTCTCCAACGGAAACCCGTACCACATGGCATGGAGATTCGCCGCAGTATAAGTGACACCTTTCTTGACTACGCCGGGGAAGCCGATGGAAACGCGATCGAAGTTAGGCAGCGTCTTGCGCAGTTCTTCAAGGCCTTTCAGCACTGCCCTTGGCGTGGGTATGGCGGGTGTTGCCACGCGCTGGCGTTCACTGACTGGGCGACCCTTGGCGTCGAGCAACATCGCCTTCAGACCTGAGCCGCCGATATCGATGGAAATGGTGATGGGGTTGGAGGTTTTGGGCGAAGTGGTACGGCCGTTTCTAGAGGGCTTGATCTGTCGCGTGGTCATCAGCACGAATTGTACTGAAGAGAGTGGACAGTGAACAGTGTTCAGTGAACAAAAACGGGACTGCACAGGCGGCGAATTGGTGCGGGTTACGCACATAGGCGGGCGCGGGTGAGGCCGCTAAACTGGGAGTTGCTCCCAATGCCTGCTTATTGCGAAGTCGCGTTGCCGGTGCCGCTCGATCGCACCTTTACCTACTTCCTCCGCGAGGGAGAGCAGGTGAGCTCGCGGAGCCCGGGTGATTGCGCCGTTTCGAAATGAAAAGCTGATCGGCGTGGTGACAGCGACGGAGGCGGCGGCTCCGACAGAGTTCGAAGCGAAGTGCATTGAGGCGGTACTGGATGACGAGCCGCTGTTGAGCGAACATCTGCTCAAACTGGCAGAGTGGATCGCCGGTTACTACCTGGCTCCGCTGGGCGAGGTGTTGCGGGGTATGCTGCCGCTGATGGCCGAGGTGCGGCGGGTCGTCTATTACCGAATCACGGATCTGGGGCGTGACTTGCTGGCTGGGAATTTGGATGGGGATGGCGGAAGCCTCAGATCGCGCTCCGTGCGCAAAAAACGCGAGAAGGATGGTGAGATCGCCGACAGGCGGGGCCTGGAGCACCGCGTGCTGGAGAAGCTAGCCTCAGGAGAGGCGGTGAAGGTGTCGACGCTGCGCACGGCCACAGGCGCGAGTTTGCCGCTGCTGATGGGAATGCTGCGTAAGAAATGGATTGCACGCGAGGCTGCCGCGACAGAGCGTGATGCACGGCGGACGGAGCGCTTTGCGGTCTTGATTCCCGATACTCGTCTGCCTGCATTAACAAAACTTCAGCAGGCCATTCTTGCTGAGCTGGCGGCGAATGGCGGCGAGCTGCCCCTGGCCGAATTGCGCCGCCGCGAACTGCCGTCTTCCACTTTGCAAACGCTGGTACGGCGCGAGCTGGTGCGCATTGAAGAGCGCGCGGCTGCTTTTCGCCTGGGGGGGATCGAATCGCCGGCGGGACCGCTCACGCTCAACGAATCGCAACTTGATGCGCTTGCTTCCATCGTTTCGCGGCTTGGGGGATTCCATCCCTTCTTGCTGCATGGCGTTACGGGGTCAGGGAAGACGGCCGTCTACATCAAAGCCATGCAGCGCGCGCTTGATCGAGGGCAATCGGCGATCTTGCTCGTTCCCGAGATCGGGTTGACTCCGCAGATGGTTGGGCTGCTTGATGCGGCTTTTGGACAGCGCGTCGCACTGCTGCACTCCGCGTTGACGCCCGAGGAGCGCACGGAGCAGTGGCGTCGCATCCATCGCGGGGAGGCGCCAATCGTGGTGGGGACGCGGTCTGCGATTTTTGCGCCGGTGCCGAATCTGGGTTTGATTCTTGTGGACGAAGAGCATGACCAGAGCTACAAGCAGGAAGAGACGCCGCGGTACAACGCACGCGATGTCGCGGTGATGCGCGCCAAGCTTGCCAGTGCGGTGGTGGTGCTTGGCTCGGCTACGCCATCGCTCGAGAGCTGGCAAAACACGGTACAGGGCAAGTACACGCGCATCGAGATGAACGATCGCGTCAAGAATCGGCCGCTGCCGGAGGTTGAGCTGATTGACATGCGGCGCGAGTTCCAGGAGACCGGGCAGGATCAGCTCTTCTCGCGCTCGCTGGTGGAGCAGACGCGGCAGGCGCTGGATCGCGGCGAGCAGGCCATCATTCTGCTGAACCGTCGCGGGTATTCGTTCGCCGTGCTTTGCCGGGCGTGCGGGCAGAAGCTGGAGTGTCAGAACTGCGCTATCGCGCTGACGCATCACAAACCGAGCGGTGAAGACCTGATTGCGCGAGCGGGGCAGCGGCTGGAGTGCCACTACTGTGGATTCAAGCGGGCCGTTCCGGCGAAGTGCCCGAACTGCGAGAGCGAACATCTCTACTACCTCGGCGCTGGTTCGCAGCAGGGCGAGGAGCGGCTGACGGAGATTTTTCCTGGTGCCCGCATTGGGAGGATGGATCGCGATACGGTGCGGGGACGGCACGACCTGGAACATCTGCTCGCGCGGTTGCACTCGGGCGAGATTAACCTGCTGGTGGGCACGCAGATGATCGCGAAGGGGCACGACATTCATGGCGTGACGCTGGTTGGTGTGGTTGGCTGCGACCACGCGTTATCGATGCCGGACTTTCGGGCTGCCGAACGCGTTTTTCAACTGATGACGCAGGTGTCGGGCCGAGCTGGGCGGGGCGAGCTGCCGGGCCGCGTCGTGGTGCAGACGTACTATCCAGATCACTACGCCGTGGTTGCCGCCAGTACACACGATTACGCGGGATTTGCGGAGCGCGAGTTAAAGTATCGGCGGTGGATGCATTATCCGCCCTTCGGCGTGCTGGCCAACGTACTGATCCAATCGGAAAAACTCGAAGAGGCTGCCGGATGGTCAGCGGAGATCGGCAAGTGGTTCCAGAAAACAACGCCTGAAGGTGTCCGCGTGCTTGGTCCGTGCACCGCGCCGATCGCGCGCATCAAAAACGTGTATCGCTTTCATCTGATTCTAAAAGCGGGGTCGCGAAAGGCGCTGAATGCTGGGCTGCGGGGAGCGCTGGCTCACGCCGATGGAGCCGGAATCCCGCGGCGGAATATTGTCGTCGACGTCGATGCACAGCGGTTGATGTGAGATTGTGCGTGGGATTGCGGCTAAAAATACTCAATCGTCCGTCTTGTTTCGTAGCCCGGATCCTTGAAGATTGCGTCTTGGAGCGCGCGCGATGAACGCTTTTTCACTGTCCAGTTTCCATTGGTGTCGTACTCGTATGCATAAATCGTCGCCGAACTTTGGGCCTCATCTACAGCAGGATTTTCGGAGCCCCTGGTTGTGGACTGTGAGACCTCTTTCACCGGGTCGCCGTGCTCGTTGTAGCTGGTTGTGACGGATTCGTTGATGTGATTGAACGTATTGCGAGTTGTCGTGATTTTCCGGCCCTGCGCATCATAGGAATATTTCTCTGACCACATCTCCGAACCGCCGAGAAACTGTGCAATTTGATCGCGAATCTGCTGTGCGGTCAAGCCTTCGTCCAGCATACTTTTCTGTTGTTTTGCAGGTATGAGCGCCAGCGGATCATCCATCATCATCTTCTCTTCGATCACGCGTCCCTGCTCATCGTAGACCCTGACAGCACGACTCATCAGTGCGCCATTCGCGTCGTACAGCTGCACTTCGATGGGCCGGTCGCGTTCGTCGTAGAGCGTGATCGTGCTGCCGTTATCCAATCTGCTAACCATGCTTCCCTCGTCATCGAAGAGATGCTGGATGCTCTGTGACACGGCAGTTGTGCCTTCGGGCAGATTGATTGGCTTGCTAATCGCGAGTTTAGTTTTCATGCCATCCGCGTCGTAGCGAAACGCAATTGGATTGTTGAAGTCTGTGGAATTAGTGATGTTCTGCAGCCGGCCCTGATCGTCGTAGTGGTAGATGATCTCTCCCAATGCATCACCTTTGTTGTTTTGAATCGTTTTGCGGAGTAATTGGCCCGTCGCACCATAGGTGTAGCGCGTAACCATCTCCGTGCCGTCGAAGCTGTGGTCGCGTGATGATCCGTGAAAACGTGTCTCAGCGATGCGGCCGTCGCGGTCGTATTCGGTTTTGCTCCACGATTTGAATTCGGGAGAGAGCTTGCCATCCGCGTCGGTCCATGCCGGGTAGGTTTGCTCTTCAACAACTGAACGCACCGGCCCATGCAGACCGTTCTTTTCGCGTTCAGAGGGCTGAGTGGATTGATCGGAGGTCATGACGCTACCAGCCTCTTTCTGACCACACACTCCCCACACAGGCGAACAAGGCAACACAATCAAAGCTAGAAACATGGCAAGAAACGGACGCGCTGGCAATGGACTGCCTCCTGACTGTGCACGATGAGGCGAGAAGTGCGGCGAACAACAATATAGATCGAAATGCCGATTCTGGCGAGATTTGCCAATGCGAAATTTAGGTGATTGGTCGCAGTTGTCTCTTGATCACTGCGCGGCGTGTGGGACAGCTGTAGAATTTGGCCGCGCATCGAGGTAGCGAGATGGAATACCGCAACGCGTTTCATGCAAAAGCAACACAACCGGGCGATGACGAACTCATCGCTGCGCTTGGCCCCAGCGCGAAGCTGTGGAACGAATTCATTCGGTGGATGGCGGAAAAAGAGGGAGTTGCCGGGCAGGAGTGGAAAGGAATTTGCGTAAACAAATATGGCTGGAGCCTACGCCTGAAACAGAAGAGCCGTAATATCGTCTATCTCGGGCCGGGCGAGGGCTGCTTCATGGTGTCGTTCGTGCTCAGCGACAAGGCGTTGAAAGCCGCGAAAGAAGCGCATCTACCCAAGGCTGTTGCCGATGCTCTGGCCGCGGCACCGCGCTATCCCGAAGGAAACGGATTACGGCTCATCGTGAAGCGCGCAGGAGATCTGCCGGCGATCAGAAAAATAGCGGCAATCAAGCTAGCTAACTAAGGCGGTTTCTGATTTTTTCATGTGGGGATGGACTGCGGCCGGTGCGGGCAGACGCATGACCGTGAGCACCGTGATGTCATCTTCCAGCGTCGAATGCAAACAGAAATTCCGCCGTCAGGATGACAGCGGGCGCTCGAATCTCCCGATTCCGGAGCTTGCCGGCCGGTCATTCGTGGATCCGACCGGTGGCACGATCAGGCGCTTGGAGCGGGCGCTCCAGTTTCGAGGGTATGCAGTTCTTTACCGGGTTTGAAGCGCACGGCTTTTCCAGGCGTGATGCTGACCTCTGTGCCTGTGCGGGGATTGCGGCCGATGCCGGTTTTACGCGCGCGAACGCTGAATACGCCGAAACCGCGCAATTCAATGCGTTCCCCTGCTGCCAGGGCTTCTTTCAAGCCTTCAAACACAGTGTCGACTGCCGCTTCGGCCTTGGTGCGGGGCAGGCCTGTGCGCTCGATCACATGGTGCACGATGTCTTGTTTAATCAAAGCGGTCACCTCGCTAGCGCGACTGTTCTTGACAGTACCACGCCCTACCGGACTGATGGTACAGCCTTTGGCTCATTTGTGGAACTAAGCCGGTGAGGATTTTTACGCAATGTGACGAGGAAGGCAGGATAGTTGAGGCGATTAGGTGTGCTCCAGCTCACGTTTTGCGTTGGAAGCCGCGCCCATTGTGACTTTGGAGATAGGGAACATCACTTTCCTTGGCGCTAAAGGCTATACGAAACAGTGACTTTGCCAGATACTGTTATTTCAAGGTAATCAACGCAGAGGTGCCATCGGTAACAACCGTTTGGCGAAGTGCAAGAAAAGAAGAGGGATGCAGCTTCCGGGCATCAGGGGCAATCACGCAAAAAAGCTCCCCAGACCCAAAGGAAGTCCCGCGACCCGTTCGCTCGTTGAACCAGGCAAGGAGAGGCTCGATGTCCGCGACGTACAGCTTAGAACCAATCCGAATCGGTGTCGTCGCCAACGAACCGATGCGGCTCGAAGGCCTCACCAGCATTTTCGAAAACCATGCAAAGCCAGGGGAAACACCACTATTGCCGATCGTGGGCACGCTCGAAGAACACCTGGACAATGAATCAATCGAATATGTGTTGATTGACTGGAGCAGTTCCTCAAAAAAGCTCGGCGTTCTGGAAGGCATTCGGCGCAAGCGGCCAACCCTGCGCATGGTGGTTATCGGTCCCGACAGCAATGAACAGGTCATGATGGACACGATTATCGCTGGAGCCCGCGCCTATCTTGACACTGGCGCTGGCCCGCGTCTGGTACGCGAGGCGCTCGACGTCGTCATATCCGGATCCATCTGGGCTCCGCGCAAGCTATTGTCGAAGCTCATCGATCGCCTGCTTTCCGGCGAGGATTCCAACATGACTAGTCCGCGGCCGCATCTTACCGCACGCGAGGAACAGGTCTTGCAGTTGCTGCTGCTGGCGCGCTCGAATCGAGAGATCGCAGAAGAACTGGGCATTGAGGAACGCACGGTGAAGGCGCATGTTGGGAAGCTTATGCGCAAGGTCGGCGCTGAAAACCGAATTGAGCTTTCCATGCGCGCATTACACGGGTCATACAGACCGTCTCCCGCCGCGATGCACACGCCCGAGCCTGTGGTAGCTTGATTTGATCGGAAGTGGTTATTAGTAACCACAGAACACCTTCTAAGTCGATTACTAAGAACCATAAACCTTAGTACTCTTGTGCGATTTTAGGACATTACTAATAATCACATCAGAAACAACGCAGATCTGGGGAAAGGAGTTCCCAGGCTCCATGTGACCATGAGGCCTGTGAACTCCTCTTTTTTTTTGCGCGCCCGTCATGCAGCGACTCCTGTCGCCAATTGATCACCACCCAACCTTCCAGCCATCGCGCGAGCTTTCTGGGGTTCGTAGAGGCTGAAACCACACCGTAATTTGCAGGATACGGGCAAGGTTGTTTGGCGGCAGTCTGTGCATTGTGCGCAGGTCATGATGCTGTAGGCTGAACGGGATGTTGTTGCACACTGATGTTCCCTGGTGCAAAACCCTCAACGCCACCAGCGCGACTTTGGGCGGACACCGCTGTCCTAAGTGTCAGCACCCTACGAGCCGCGTGACTCACGTGTGCGGAAAACCGAAAGGACTCCCCAGAATGAAAAGATTTATTTCTACCGTCTTTCTTTGTCTACTAGTTTCCGGAGCGGCAAATGCAGCTTCGTCGAAGGCAGATCTTCAGGATCGCATTGACGCCGCCAAGACAGTGCTTGACCAGATCATGCAGGCGAAGGACAGCACGATTCCGCGGAATATCATTCAGTCGGCAACCTGCGTTGGGGTTGTTCCCAGCATGATTAAAGGTGCATTCGTCTTTGGCGCGCAATATGGACAGGGCGTAGTCACCTGCCGCACCGGACATGGATGGAGCGGCCCTGTTTTTCTTCGGATGGCGGGAGGTTCATGGGGTCTGCAGATCGGCGGCCAATCTACCGATTTGATCCTGGTGGCCGTAAATGATCGCGGGTTCCAGGATCTGTTGAAGAACAAATTCAAGATCGGTGGAGACGCTTCAGCTGCGGCAGGCCCAGTGGGACGTGCCGGACAGGCCGCGACCGACTGGAAGATGAATGCCGAGTTGTTGAGCTACTCACGCAACAAAGGTCTGTTCGCAGGAGTCAGCCTCGACGGCACCAGCGTTTCGCAGAACAAGGACGATACTGAAATTTACTACGGCGCGCCGCAGGATTTTCAAAATGTACTGAAGGGGAACGTGGGCGTTCCGGACGGAGCTGTCGAATTTGTGCGAGCCGTTGCGCATTACTTCTCCCAAGGCAAGTAGGAAAGTGAATTGAAATTCTGTAGTCGAGGGGCAGCCTGAAGATGGGCTGCCCCTTTGCATTTGGGTTCTCCGCTAAACCTGCTTCCAACAAATCTCGTTCCAATGCCCTAAACTTGATTTTTGTCCTCGAACGATGCAGCAAACTCTTGAGTACTGGCTAGTGGTCGCGGTTGCGCGCACTCTTGGATGGCTGCCGCGCTGGCTGGCCCGTCTGATTGCGGAGGCCCTGGCCTGGACCGTCTATGGCGCGATGGGCCGTCTGCGTCGCGTGGGCGAGCGTAATCTTTCGCTTGCTCTACCGGAGTTGACACCCGCAGCCCGCAAAGACATCCTCCGGTCGCTCTATCGCTACCTTGGCTGGCATCTTGTCGAGTTTTGCCGGATGCCCCGCTACACACGAGAGAACACGCAGGGCTCGATACGCACCGAAGGCCTCGAGCACTATTTGGCCGCCGAGGCAATGGGCCGGGGAGTTCTGGTTCTGACCGGGCATCTCGGCGCATGGGAACTCTCCAGCTTCTATCACTCGCTGATGGGATATCCCATGGGGATGGTGATTCGCCGTCTCGACAATCGCAAGCTCGACGAATTCGTCAACAGCATTCGATGCATGCATGGGAATCGCGTGCTCCACAAGGACGATTTTGCGCGGGGCCTGTTGACGGCGATGCACGAGGGCGGTTCTGTCGGCATACTAATGGACACCAACATGACGCCGCCACAGGGCGAATTCGTGAAGTTCTTCGACATTACTGCGTGCACTGCTTCGGGCCTGGCGCGCGTGGCGCTGAAAACAGGCGCCTCCGTTCTGCCAGGCTTCATGTTGTGGGAGCCGGCGCAGAAGAAGTATGTTCTCCACTTCGGCGCGCAGTTGCATTTCAGCCAGACAGGCGAAAGCGAAGCCGACGTTCTAAACGCGACCCAGAAATGCAATGACGTACTCGAGTCCTGGATTCGGCGCTATCCAGATCAATGGCTCTGGATTCATCGCCGCTGGAAGACTCGTCCGCCCGGTGAATTACCACTGTACTGATGCTTCAGCCTTTAACGCCCCGCCTTGCCGCCACTTGCTTTTCCACGTCAGAGAGCATCTGTTCGACTTTGTCTTTGGCGTCGTAGTTGGGGTTGGCGGCAAGCAGCTTCTTCCAATCGGCAATTGCGCCTGAGCTGTCGTGCTTACCCTGCCACTTTACGAGGCCCAGGTTAAACAGCGTGTTCGGATTGGTGGGAGCGTAGGTAAGCGCCTTGTTAAATTCCGCAATCGCCGCGTCAGCGTTGCCCATGTACCAGTAGGCGGTTGCCATGTCAGTGCGCACCGCAGCATCAGACGGATTGATCTGAAGCGTGCGCCCATAGTAATCCACGGCTACAGAATACTGCCGAGCGTCGTAGTACAGATTGCCAATGCTGGTAAGCAGTTCCAGGTTCTTCGGATCCGCTTCTGAGCTTCGCAATTAGCGGGGCAGCCTGGTTGTCGGCTACCGCTTTCATCTGATCGGGAGCAGGCGGCTGCGCGGCGGGTGCGACGGCTGATGGCGCAGGCTGGACTGCAACCTGGACTTTCGCATTATCTGGATGCGAAGGAAGGCGCGCTCCGCGCACGGCCCAGCCGCCGGCCACTCCGGCCATCAGACAGACAGCCATCAGCACCAGCGCCGACTTGGCGGTCCACTGCTTTCGAGGAAAACTATTCGTGTGCATCATCCCTCCGCGCCGTCTGGATTCCGTGCTGATCTCCCATCATCGTCACTACGTCGGCTATGAGTTTCATCACCGTTGCTTTCCGCTCAGGGCTCAGTTGCGGATTGGTCTTTAGCAGTCGCTGCCACGCTGCGAGCGCGCCGCTGGGGTCGCCCTTGCCCTGCAGCTTGATCATGCCCAGATCGAAGAGTGCATTCGGGTCTTTTGGGGAATAGGTCAAGGCTTGATTCAGTTGCGAGATCGCGCCCTCGATATCGCCTTTGCGATAGAGGCTTGAGGCCAGCCTGGTGCGAACTGCGACATTCTTAGGATCGGTGGCCAACGCCCGAGTATAAAAGTCGGCTGCTTCTTTGAATCGGTGGGTGGTGTGATAAATGGCTCCCACCTGCACCAGAAGCGAGCTGTCGTTCGGATTGCTCTTCAGCTTTTCGAGCAGTGGCGCCGCTTGCCTGTCGGCCATCTGTCTCATCTCGTCGAGGCTGGGACGATGTCCCATGGCTTTTGCGGCTGGAGGTGCTGCCGGCGTAGTCGCTTGAGCAGTGCTCTTTGGCGAAGGTGCAGCGAGTTGCGAACCGCGAATCAGGTATCCCATGCCAAGCCCGACTGCCAGGCAGAAAGTTGCCATTGTGTAGACCTGAGCAGTTCGCAAGGTTGGCATCGCCGGAACTGCTGCGGTTGATTCGTCTTTCATGCCGTGAACTCCCAATACGAAAAGACTCGAGAATGCTGCTTAGCTCAAGAACAGCCGCAGAGCAGCAAACAATCTGCAAGCACGTTTTCCGCCGAACGAAAATCGATCGCGTTGGCGCACTGCACAACCGTTGTAGTCGAGCGGCCAATTTCAGTAGAGCAAGCTAGCTCACATGATGGCGTGATGCACATCACTGGACTGCGCGGGATTCATCGGTAGTGTCCATAGGTAGATCACAGATTGAAGTATTTGGAATGCTCGAATTGTGATGGCTGTCACGAACGACTTGGGGCTTTTCACCAATGCACTGTGGAAGAAGGCCCATCGATTCGGACAGATTCTGGGGCGGTTACATGATTGGGTTCTTGCAGGAAATGTCCAAACCGCTTCTCGACAGTGAATTACGCGTGATGTCCGAAATCCGCACAGGTACTGAACCAACGGCACGAAGCGTGCAGATTCGGAAGGCTGGCTGGACTGGAAACAAGACAAGCAACGTCGACGTAAAGGTTCCGGCAAGTTGTAAGGAGTGCGCACTAGGAGGCTCCATCTAATGAAGAAAAATCTTCTAATTGCTCTTTTCTGTCTGGCTGCCGCGGGATTCGCGTCCGCACAGATTTCCACGCCGACGACTGACGTCCTAGGCGCCCACCTTAACTACGGTCGCGGTTGCGCGGCCTGCCACGCACCTCACAGCGGCGCATACGGCAATGGCAATGCCAAGACCGCCGATCCGACTTCAGGGAATCTCGCTCTTTGGGGCGAGGACGTTACCTCACTCTATGGACAAACGATCACAACCGGTCAAAGCGAGCACGGCAATTATGTTGAAGTTCTGCCAACCTCGATGACAGCCGGAACGCCCGACGTAGCGGGTGTGCTTATGTGCCTCAGCTGTCACGACGGCAACTATGCCACCGGCGCCATGATGCAGAACAAGGTCTATGAGACGCTGCCAGCGTCTTACGGAAACCAGAACTTCATCCCAACCCTGCTTGGACGTGATGGAACTACAACGGGGAACTACCTCAACGATCACCCGGTAGGTCTCAATGCCGTAATGACCTGCGGCGGAACCTATGACTGGGATTGCTCGATCGACGGCACCGGAAAAGTCCTGATGACTGGGACGGCCTCTGCCAAGTTCGTTACGAACTACGGTTTCTTCGTCAGCCCCGGCGTCTACAACGCCAAGCCAGTTGTGATGTGCACGACCTGCCACAACCAGCACTTGATGAACGTGGTGAAGGTGACCAACGGTCCGAAGTCTGGTCTTCCGAGCGGCACCTACGCGACCATGTTCTTCATTCGCGCACCTTATAACCCGGCCAGTGCAACCGCCGGCAGCAACCAGACAGCACAGTTCTGCCGCCAGTGCCACGGCGGCGAAGCGAACGAAATGAACGGAAGCACAGCAGTAACTACTTTCTAGATTCTTTATGCATGGGGGAGGGGGCTTCTTTCCCTCCCCTTCCTTTTAAAGTGGGGGTCAACTAAATGAAGTACAAAGTCCTTATTCTTCCTTTTCTGGTTGTGGGTATCGGTGCAGGTGCAGCCCAGGTGTCGTCACACGCACCCACGGTATTCACTAATACTCCGGCGCAAAGTGCGACAAAGCCTACACAATCGGCTGCAAACAAGCCGGTCGTGCGCGTGAACAGTGCGGTTCTGACCGACGCCGATCTGGTTCGCGAGGAGTACGCAATTTTTCCGTATGCGAAGCAGCATAACGGAATTCCAAAAGAGTTTGAAAAGCAGATCCGTGATGGCGCCTTGAAGATGATCATCTTCGAAGAACTGGTCTATCAGGATGCATCGCGGCAGAAGATGACGGTACCGGCGGCCAAGCTTCAGCACGCCGAAGCGGAATTTCGCAAACAATTTGCTACGCCTGAGCAGTACAACGCGTTTCTGCAAAGCGATTTCAATGGCTCTCATCCGTTATTGCAGCAGCAGATTCAGCGTTCGCTTTTGATCGAAGCCTATTTAAAGACGGCGGTTGACGACAAAAGCGTGATTTCTCCCGCAGAAGCCAGGGCCTATTACGACAAGAATCCAGCCCGCTTTCATCATCCCGAGACGTTCACGTTTCAAACGATCTCCATTCTGCCTCCGCCGAACGCAACCGCCGCGCAGTTGAAGGAAGTGCGTACGCGTGCAGAGAGTGCGCTGCATCAAGCGAAGGCCACCAAGACGGCCGAACAATTCGGGCTGCTTGCAGAGAAAATCTCTGACGACGATTACCGGGTAATGATGGGCCAGCACAAGCCAATGCCAGTGGATGAAATGGCTCCGCAAGTCGTAAAGGCGCTTCAGGCGATGCACACGAACGACATGAGTGACCTGATCCAGGTGGAGCAAGCCTACACCATCGTGCGTTTGCAGACGCACACTCCCGCGGGGCAGGCGAAATTTGAGGATGTGAAAGCCCAATTGCAGAAGGAACTGCAGGAAACGAAGAGGAATCAGCTTCGTGCTGCGCTGGATCAGAAGCTACGGCAGAACGCAAAGGTCCAGGAGTTGTAACGAGCGAAGGGACTCTGACCGGGAAGGCAAGTGAATTTGGAAACGCGGTGGGGATCCAAGAAAGTGTAATCCGACACCGGAGAAGTAAGGATGGCATTGAGTGGTTCGGTCTATTCGATTTGCGTGGCTAACAACTGCGGGGCTTCTGCTGACGGCAATTCCCGCGAGCGCTCAAATCCGGTTCGGTGAAACGAGCACGAGAGGGACCGGCACCATCTCCTCGGGATACGAGGCGACTTACGGAAATATGACTCCGTCATCGCATGGTTGGACTGCCGGAGGCGCAGCAAATTTCACGGGGTCTTTTCACAGTCCGAATTTTGTCTCCTACAATTTTTCACCCTATCTGAATCAATCGCGGGCCAATTCCAACTTTCAGTCGATTTCCAATGCCAGCGGAATTAATGTGAGTGCGAATATTTTTTCAGGAAGCAAGTTTCCAGGTTCTGTTACCTGGTCGAAGGCATTCAACAGCGAAGGGAATTATGCTGTTCCGGGACTCACGAATTATGTGACTCACGGCGACAGCGATACGTTCGGCATCAACTGGAGCGAGAATATTCCTGATGCGCCCAGCTTTTCTGCGGGTTTTCAAGCCGGAAGCAATCAGTATTCAGTGTATGGTTCAAACAATCAAGGCCAGAATTCGTTCCATTCGCTGAATCTTCATTCAGGCTATCGATGGGAAGGCTTCAACATGGGCGCCTACTATACAACCGGCGGTGGCAAGTCAGAGATTCCGCCGGTAGTGACCGGTACCGCATTGGAAATACACTCGGACAACGCCGCATACGGATTCAATGTTTCGCACCTTCTTCCGCTGCAGGGGAATTTTTCGGGAGGTATCAACCGATCCACCTGGAACACCAATTACGTTGGGATCACTTCCGACGGAGCCATTGACATTGTGAATGCAAACGTCGGAGTACACCCAGCGGAACGACTAACGATCACGGGGACGCTGAACTACTCAGACAACCTGACCGGGCAGATTGCTGAAGCAATAATCTCAGCTGGTGGTAGTGTTCCCGGGCTGAACTCCAACCAATCGTCCGATTCGCTGGACCTGATGGCGGTGGCCACGTACACGCCGCTTATGAATCTACAGACTTCAGGTTTCTTTGAACGCCGCACCCAAAGTTTTCTGGGACAGGATTACGGCGTGAGATCTTACGGAGGAGGCGCCACCTACTCGCATAAGCTACTGAACGGTACGATCAATTCGTCCGGGAGTTTGAGCGCAAATTCGTCGGACCAGAATAGCCAGGACACCATAGGTTTTTCAGGAAGCGAGAACTTCTCTGACCGGCTTTTCGGATGGCGTGTAAACGAGTCGTTCAGCTATGCGCAAAACGCGCAGACTCTTCTCGTAACGTACATGAACTCGTACTACAACTACTCCGGCAGCATCAGTCGAAACTGGGGAATGTTCAATCTCAGCGCGGGAGGGGGCGGTGGGCGAACCGCGTTGACCGATCAGGCTGGAACCTCGAGCAGCAGCTCGACTTATAACGGCTCTATCGGTTATGGATCGCTGATTACAGCAAACGGCAGCTACTCGAGGGCCGATGGCCAGGCGCTTGTTACCGGCTCAGGTCTTATCGGCCTTCCTGTGCCGCTGCCTATTGTGCCGTCTGACTTGGTAAGTCTCTTCGGTGGCAAGAGCTATTCCGTCGGATTGTCGAGCACTCCGACAAAGAAATTGGTGTTCGGAGCTACCTACGCGAAATCGACGAGCAATACTTCCAGCGGGAGTATTACATCCTCGAACGAAAACAGCCAATACAACGCTCTTCTGCAATACCAGGTGCGGAAGTTGAACTTCATCAGCGGCTATGCTCGGCTGGAGCAGGGATTCAGCAGCACCGGTTCGCAGCCTGAAGTGATTTCGTCTTACTACTTGGGGATTTCACGTTGGTTCAATTTCTTCTAATGCGAAAACGCTGGTACCTGCGAAGCGCTGCCCTGATGCTGGCTTGCACAGCCCTGGTGCCAGCTGCGGCTTGGTCTGCTTCGAAATCCAAGGTGCCCGTTACGCAAGAGCTCTGGGAGATGTCGCTTGACGGCGACAGAAGGCTCACATGGGAACGTAGTTTTACCTCCGAATCCGAGGTGAAGCCGAACCGGGGATTCTGGAACAAGCTGGTGGATGTCGTTGCCGGCGCTCCGGACTTTCGTTTTCTTGTACGCCCCTACAGCGTTGTTGCGGATTCACGCGGACGCATTATCGTGACTGACCCCGGCGCTTCGGGAGTGCACATCTTTGATTTTGCGCAGCGCAAGTACAAGTTCATCGAGCGCAAGGAAAAGAGCAAAGACGCAATGACGACGCCGCAGTGCGTCGCGGTGGATGCCCAGGACAATATCTATGTAACCGACTCGGAAGCGGGCAAGATCTTTATGTTTGAGCCAAGCGGGAAGTATGTACGTGCCATCGGAAGCTTGAAGGGTGGCGAAGGATATTTCAAGCGACCGACCGGAATTGCCGTAGACTCGACGGAACAGCGAATTTATGTAACGGACACCCTTCGGGACCAAGTTTTTGTGCTCGACATGCAAGGCAATATTCTGCGGACGATCGGGAAAACAGGGAATGGTGAAGGCGAATTCAATTTGCCGACTGAGCTGCGCTTGAGCGGGCCAAACCTACTGGTGGTGGATGCGATGAACTTCCGGGTGCAGGTGTTTGACCGCACCGGAAAATTCCAGTTCGCCGTCGGGAAAATAGGTGACTCCACGGGGGCCATGTTTCGGCCAAAGGCGGTGAGTGTTGACTCGGAAGGCGACCTCTACGTAGTGGACTCCTTGTGGGGTGTGGTTCAGGTTTTCAATCGGCAGGGAGAATTACTCTATTATTTCGGCGCAAAGGGTACGCATGCGGGAGAGTTTCAGCTTCCGTCAGGATTGTTTATCGACCATGACGACAAGGTCCTGGTGGTGGATTCATTCAACCGGCGGATCCAGGTCTTTCAATACGTCGGAGTGAAGAGTCCAGCCGCGGGGGCCACGAAGTGAGAATCGGAATCCTGCTGACCGCGCTGACAATTCTACTAACGGGAACGTCGACACAAGCGCAGATTGGCGGCGACGCAATGGGGGCACATAATCTGCAGCCAGGGAGCCAATCGCCGATCACTGGCGCGAGGTCGGACTCTTGCGCTTACTGCCATGCTCCACACTCGGGATTGAATGTCGGACTATGGAACCAAAAACTCACCACGCAGATCTATTCAACATACAACAGTAGTACGGCGAAGAATAAAGACACACAGCCGATGCTCGGCACCGTCAGCAATCAATGCCTGAGCTGCCACGATGGCACTGTTGCCGTGGGAGCCACCGTGGCCTACGGTCAAGTGACGACCCGGGGTTCGATGAACTCGCCGGACGTGTTCGGCAGCAACATGCAGTCTTCGCATCCATTCAGCCTCGCGCTTCCCCTGCAGGACAACATCAGCTTAGCCGCTTCGCTGGCTGCGAATGGAACGACCGCCGATACGACCGGAGCGGTGAAACTAATCAAGGGGAACGTGGAGTGCACTTCTTGTCACAACCCTCACGTGCAGGCCAAAGATCCGATCTCGCTCAACTTTCTGGTGAAGGATAGCTCGAACGGCCAGCTTTGCCTGGCCTGCCACGACCCCAGCCGAACCGCCAGCGCGCAGGCGAATCCGCTGGCGGATTGGCCGACCAGCGCACATGCTCTCTCGGCGAGCAAAATATCGCCGCAGGCCCTCCTGGGAAGCTATCCCACGGTTGCGGCCGATGCCTGCATCTCGTGCCATGCGCCGCACAATGCGAGCGGTCCAGCACGCCTTCTGCGCGGGCAGAACGAGCAGGATTGCATTGCTTGCCACAACGGAGGAACGAATGTTTCGCCGATGCCGACTTACGCCAATGTGTTTCTAGAGTACGCAACTCCCAAGGTCGGCCATCCGTTTCCAGCGTCAACTAATCCGCACGATGCAACTGAAGGCGCCTTACTCAATAACAATCGACACGCTACGTGCGTCGACTGCCACAACGCGCATGGATCGGAACCAGTTGGGGTTTTCCCGCCCGCGCCGCAACTTCGCGTCTCGCAGAAGAACGTTCTCGGGATCAGTACGAGCGACGGGACGACGGTGTTGACGCCAGCGGTGAATCAGTATGAGAATTGCCTGCGCTGTCACGGAACCAGCTCGGCGAAACAGGTGCTGCCTATTTATGGATACTTTCCAGTGCGCGCGGTCTCGGGCGGCGATCCTCTAAACCAGATTCCACAGTTTGCCGTATCGGCAACGTCGAGCCATCCGGTGATGCATACGAGAAGCAGCGCATTCGCGCAGCCTAGCCTCCTGGCGAACATGCTGAACCTGGATGGAATCACTCCAGGGCGCGCGATGGGAGCGCAGATTCTTTGCACGGATTGCCACAACAGTGACGATAACCGCGAGTTTGGGGGAACGGGTGCAAACGGTCCGCACGGTTCCCGGTGGACGCACATTCTTGAGCGTCGTTATGAATTCAGCCACGCGGTCTTGCCGGGGCAGGCGATTTCGAATCTCTTTCCCAACCCCGATCTGAGCGTGAATGGCCCCTATGCGCTATGCGCGAAATGCCACGATCTCGCCAACCAGATCGTGAAGAATACGAGTTGGAATCATCACGGCGATCACATCAGCGCTGGAGCGAGTTGTTCCACATGCCATACCGCCCACGGCATGGGTGCGGCAAGCGCCACAATCAGCGGTGAGCGGCTGGTGAACTTCGATGTGAACGTGGTGGCGCCGAATGGAGGTCTGCCGGTTTCGTACAATCGTGCGACCAACAGTTGCACGCTGGTCTGTCACCAAGTTGCTCACAATCCCGATGGGACCGTTGCCGCAGCCAGTGTGCGGAGGGTTCCCGGTGTGAACCGGTAAAGGCTTGTCCGCTAGAACACCGTACCTGCGGTGCTGCCATTCATCTCGTTTGATTTGTCCGCGTGGCATTGACGGCAGAACTGCGCTGTCTGATTTGACATTGGGTTGGTGTCGTTTGGATTGTAGGGCGCACGCAGGAAGAACGTGGTCGCGTAGGTTCCCGGCGGCAGACCGGAGTTCGAGTTGCGGCCAATGGTGACTACATTCATTGCATGCGGCTCGTGGCACGTGGTGCAAACGACAACCGCCTTGTTGTTGTAGACGCCGGGCTTAACGAAGTAGCCATAGCTGGAGACGAACCTGCTTGAGGCTAAACCTCTCATGCTGATGACGCCGTTTGCTTCAGTGCAATCCCAGCCGGAAGTTCCTCCGCAATTGACCGTGGCATTCAATCCCATTGGGTGCTCGCTGATGTAACTTGCCGAGCCGCTGTTGTTCAACAACGTGGGGATGGTGTTGTGGCTTCCGTATGTTGCGGGGAGATTCTCATAAACCTTGTTCTTCATCATGGCGGCTGGAGCAATGTTGCCGTCGTGGCAGCCGAGACATGTGAGCATGCCAGCAACGTCAGGAGTGTTGGCGGACATACTTGTCGGAAGAACTTCAACGTATTTGCCGCCGCCAGTGGTAATGGTTTTGCCGTAAAGAGAGCTGACATCTTCGCCCCATAGCATTGTGTTGCCCGAACTACTGCTCGAGGCTTGCCCGTTGCCGGCGGTGCCGCTATGCGGCGCGTGGCAGGCTGTGCAGCCGCGACCGTAGTTGAGATGAGCACCGAGAACGTCAGTAGTTGGCTGCGTAATCTGCGCCATGGCAGAGCCTGCGAATGCGATCGGCACGAAGACAACGAAGAGAATCCGCTTCATGGAACAAGGCCTCATTTTGCTTTGTTCCGTTCATCGGCTGGATTCTGATGGAGCTTGAGCGCATTCGTTTCGGCCCTACGGGCCGGAAGCGATCTGGTGCGAATTGTGTCCCAGCACTGCGCTTCGCTTATGCTGGGCTATTTTCGATTTCTCCCTCCGGGAGAAACGGAACAGGGAGCCGCCGATGTGACGATTCCGAGAGCATCTGCTATGAAAGAATGTCGTTCCTAGTGCAGGTCAGACTTCGTCTTCGACGGGAGTGATGCTGAATTTTTTCAGCTTGTAGCGAAGGGTATCGCGACTGATGTCGAGCAACTTGGCGGCGTTTGTCTGGTTGCCGTTAGCCTGGCTCATGGCCAGTTCGACCATCGAGTGTTCCAGCTCTTCAAGAGATGTTCCGCCTTCGGGAATGTAGAGACGGGGAAGAGCTCGTCCGTTGGCGAGCTTGCGTCCGCCGTCAGCGGGTGACGTGCGCTCAAAGAGGGTGCGACCGCCCGATTCTCCAACGGAGAAAGGCAGATATATGGACCGCAGAAAAGCTTCTTCTTCAAGAATCATTCCGCGCTCGATGCTGTTCTTAAGCTCGCGCACATTTCCGGGCCAGTTGTGGGCGAGAATCAGATGGCGCGTCTCGTTGGTGATTCCGCGAACCGCTTTACGGAAGCGGCGGTTATAGCGTTCGATGAAGAAATCGACGAGAGGAAGGATGTCTGCCTTGCGATCGCGCAGCGGTGGGATAAAGATCGCGATGATAGCGAGGCGATAGTACAGATCCTGGCGGAACTGGCCTTCGCGCACGGCTTTTTCGAGGTCGCGATTCGATGCAGCGATGACACGCACGTCGACCTGGATATCGCGGAGTCCGCCGACGCGGCGGATCACCTGATCTTCAAGAACGCGAAGGAGTTTGGCCTGGAGCAGAGGAGTTAGTTCGCCAATTTCATCTAGGAAGAGCGTGCCGCCGTCGGCGGCTTCGAACAGCCCCTTTTTCATTTGCTTGGCGTCGGTGAATGCGCCCTTCTCATGGCCGAAGAGTTCGGCTTCCATCAGTGTTTCGGGAATAGCGGAGCAGTTGATGGCTACAAAGGGTTTTTCGTGGCGGCTGCTTTCGTAGTGGATGGTTTTGGCAATGAGGTCCTTGCCCGTGCCGCTTTCGCCCTGGATGAGAATTGTGGAGGCCTCGCACGAGGCTACTTTCCTGACGAAGTTCATCAGCTCCGTCATTTTGGGCGAGACGCTGACGACGTTGTCGTATCCAACGCCTGGACGTGTTTTGCCGCGGGCGTTTTGCAACCCGCCATTGCGCGCGCCTGCCGCTGCGAGAGCTTTTTCCATGGCTTCACGCAGAGTTTCGAAGTCGATTGGCTTGCCGACGAAATCGTAGGCTCCGAGCTTAAGAGCAGCCTTCACATCGTCGAGCCTGGGATCGGCGGTGATCATGATGATGGCGCGGGCGTCGCCGTTTTTCCTGAGCTGGTCGAGGACTTCGATTCCGGTGAGATCGGGCAGGCGCACGTCCAGGAGCACGATATCGGGTGATTCGCGCTGGGCGAGGCGGAGAGCGGTTTCACCGGCATCAGCCTCAATGACGGAGTAGCCCCACTCCTCGCATTTCTGGCGCAGCGACCAGCGCACAAGGCGCTCGTCGTCCACGATCATGACCTTTTCTGCAGGCATCGCCGTTCTCATCTGCTTCGTAAGTTCGAGGGGCTTGGATCGGGGACCTTTGCTTTGAATGTATCGAAGTGATCCCCGATACAACGCTGAAGATATTAAAGGGGCTATCGAGGTGCGAAGAATGTGATTGAAATCACGCAACGCGTAGGGAGGGTAAAGCCAAAGATTTAGAGAAATCGGGACGACGAGCTTGACCGGGTTGTTCTGACGCTGAAGGCCGGGGTTAAAGCACGCTGCTTCGAAAGCTAGTATTCGTGGCGCTGAAGCCCGATGCTCCCACCCGATTCCTCAAAGCCGAGTTTTGCCAAACCCTAACGCTCCACAGTCCCTCGGACCACAGATGCCCGAGATTTCCGCACGCTGTGATAGCGCCCTGCTCCTTCGGCCTGATTCAAGATCAGGCGACCTCGGCCGGGACTTCGGAGGCGGTGAATGAGAGTTGGACTTCGAAGGTGCTGCCCTGGCCGAGATTGCTGGTGACTTCGATCTGGCCGAGGTGTTCCTCGACGATGCGGCGAACCAGGGAAAGGCCCAGGCCGGTGCCGTTGCTGCGTGTGGTGTAGAAAGGGCGGAAGATTTGGGACTGCTGTTGTTCTGTCATTCCGCGGCCGGTGTCGCTGACGGCGATGATGGCGCAGTCTTCTCTCGAGCTGATGGCGACGCTTACGGTGCCGGTGCCATCGATCGCCTGGACGGCGTTCAAGAGAAGATTGAGAACCACCTGGTGAATCTGGTCGCTGTCGTGTTCGACTTCGCGGAGGTCGGGAGCCTGTTCGAGTTCGATCTTGATGGGGCGGCTGAGGACCTGCTGACGAGCAAGCATGACGGCGTGCTCGACGGTGGTGTTGAGATTGCTGCGCATCATTCTGGGAGGATGAGGGCGGGCGGTTTCGAGAAGGTCGGTGAGAATGCGATTGATCTGGTTGATTTCGAGACGAACGTCTTTGACCATAGCGCGCGCGGGGCTCGACTCGGGCAGATCGCGACCGATGATGTCGATGACCCCGGCGATTCCGGCGAGCGGGTTGCGAATTTCGTGAGCCAAACCGGTTGCCAGTTCGCCGAGCGTGGCCAGGTGTTCGGCGCGAGACATCTGAGTGCGATGCATGGTCTCAATCTCCTTACGACTTTCGCGTAATTGCTGCATCATGTGATTGAAATTTCGGCCCAGGTCACCGATTTCGTCGTTGCGGCGGGAGAAGCTTACAGCGACATCGAGGTTCCCGGCGCTGATCAATGCCACCTTTTCCTGCAGTTCGACCATGGGCAGGTGAATCAGGTAGGCCAGCACCGCAATGGACACCCCGCAGATGATGACCGCGCCTGCTCCGGCGACCATAAGCACGGTGCGGCGGTCGGAGGCGCCCAAGGACACGGTCGCAATCGTGAAGAGGAGCAGTCCCGCAAGGAGCACGAAGACTACGGGTACGATTGCCTTGATCTGCCAATTGACCCTGACTTGATGCATGCAGCGATCCTCAACGGGACGGGTTATTGATCTTGCGAAGACACTGTGCCGCGTTTCTGCCGAGAACTGCAGGAATTCTGGCGCGGTCGTCCGCAGAGCCTTGCCCGTCTCCATCGATTGATATGCATGTGATGCGCCAGAAAAGTTGGGAAGTTTAAGCTATTGGAAAATAAATACTTAGTGTGAGTTCCATAGCTCAGGCTGTGGGCTGGTCTGCGCTAAATAGCGCAGACGGGGAGACGGTGCGCGGGAATTTGACGCATTGGAGGTGGACAGGGCATTTGCCAAGTCAGTGGGCGAGGACACCGGAGAATGGGGGATTTGGCGGAGGAGGGTGAGGCAGAACGCCCATGGTGTGTTTTAAATCACAGTCATAGGTCTCGTTTCGATTTGTAATCGAGCAAGCGAACTTGCTGATGCGGAGAACGTTGGGCGCGGTTTGAAATGTGCAGGCGTCGTCGCGGGATACGGCAATGTTCGTGCAAGAAGTTTTGGTAAAGAGATTCTATGAAATTGTCCCCTCGTCGCACATGGTTCTGCAGAGTGGTCGCCGGCCGGGAGCGCAGCTTCTCCGGGCTGGGCGGCTTGGTTTGCGTTTGTCTGATGTTGTTTGCGATGCAGGCGATGGCGGCGGTACATCCGGTTCCGCTGGACAAGAATACCGACGCCAAGAAGTGCCTCGAGTGCCACGACGACAAGGCTAAGCACAAGTTTGTTCACTCAGCGATGCAAGCCGGATGCCTGGGCTGTCACGAGATTCGGGTCACTAAAGATGTGACGCGCGTGAAGCTGATCACGGCCACGCCGGTTGCGCTTTGCATTAGCTGCCACGCGGACAAGAAGGCCGCGGACATCAAGGGGACGGTGCATCCACCGGCGGTGCGCGATTGCCTGACGTGCCATGACCCGCACTCGAGCGACAACAAGAATCAACTGGTCAAAGCCGAATCGGGAGACGAGAAGGAAAATCTTTGCCTGAGCTGCCACAAGACAGGGCTGCATGTATCCGATAAGGGCAGCCGCCACGCGGCGCTCGACATGGGATGCGATACCTGCCACCTGACGCACAAAACGGGTGCGGAACCCACGCCGGAGAATCGATTCAATTTGACCAAGGCGCCTCCGGCGCTGTGCGTGGACTGCCACGATCCAAAGGACGCCGATCTTCAGAAGAAGCATTCGAATCAGCCGTTCGGCACCGCGAATTGCGTGCAATGCCATGATCCGCATCAGTCCGATTCACCGAAGCTGATGGCGAAGTTCCAGCACGTGCCGTTCCAGGGAAATGGTTGCGATACATGCCACCAACCGGCAAAGGACGGGAAGGTGGTGCTGACGCAGACGGACACGAAGGCGCTCTGCGTGACCTGTCACGACGACGTGGCGAAGCATATTGATTCCGCCAAAGTAGCGCATCCGGGGGCGGCGGGGGACTGCACCGATTGCCACAATCCGCACGCCAGCAGCCAGCCGGGATTGCCGAAAACGGATTCAGTAAGTATCTGCCTGGGCTGCCATAGCGACATTGACGATCTGCGCAAGAAGTCGGTACATCATCAGCCGGCGTTTTCGCAGGGGTGCTCCACATGCCATACGGCTCATGGCGGCGACAACGATCATCTACTGCGAGCCAAAGGGAACGCGCTGTGCCTGGAGTGTCACGGGCCGGAGTCCGTTGCTCAGAAGGATGAAGCGAATCATCTGCTGACGCTCTTCAACGGAACAGTGAGACTGCCCGATGACTACTACGTGAAGAACAAGGTCGCGATTCTGCCGCTGCGTTATGGCCTGGGGCATCCGGTGGCCGGTCATCCTGTTTCGGATGTGATGGACCCAGCGAATCAAAGCAAGGTAAAGACACCGCTTAGTTGTCTATCGTGTCATCAGCCGCATGCTTCTTCGCAACCTGATCTGCTGGTGAAAGACCAGGTGAACAACATAGCGTTTTGCGATAACTGCCACAAGAACCGGCTCAATATGAATGAGACGGTGTTGCCCGGGAAATAAAATCTGCGTTCAACGCAGGCGCTGTGCGCTGCACAGCCAGTGGAGATCGAGATGTATCGCTTCCTCTTCAATTCGTTTCGCAACCGCACCTGTTTTGCAGTTCTGGTCCTGCTCGCCGTGGGGCTGACTGCTTCATCGACTGCCCACGCTAGCAAGAAAAAGAAAGGTGATACCGCGCCTTCGCTTGAGGCGCGGCCGCGCAAGTTTGGGTTTGACCCGACGAAGCTGGTGTGGCCGAGCCCGCCCAACATCGGGCGCATTCACTGGGTTGATTATTTTGCGGGGGCAAAGATCGACTACACTCCGACGGAAAACAGCAAGCCGAAGGCAAGCTGGATGGACCGCCTGGCGGGTGGACAGACGGAAGCGGAGAAGGTCAACCTCAAAACAT
The DNA here is from genome assembly GCA_963832035.1 of uncultured Acidobacteriaceae bacterium. Lineage (GTDB taxonomy): Bacteria > Acidobacteriota > Terriglobia > Terriglobales > Acidobacteriaceae > Telmatobacter. Next base: position 188,492 of record CAWHSK010000001.1, read on the forward strand.
TTCCGTTTCAGATGATCGGACCGTATGGAATCGCGATTGATTCCAAGGGCATGGTGTACGTCGCGGATCAGAGGGTTGGCGCGGTCTTCATTTTCAACACTGAGACGCGCGACTGCCAGATGATAAGAAACGGTATTGAAGCTCACTTCGGGTGGATTAACGGTTTGGCCATTGATGACGATGACCGGCTGTTTGTCTCTGACGGGAAGATGCACCGAGTGCTTATCTTCAATACGAAGCGCGAGGTAGAGAACCAGGTATCGGAGGGGTTAGTAGATCCGGTGGGGCTGGCTATCGACACGACGAATCGTTTTCTCTATGTCGTGGATACGCAGCAGGACCAGGTGATTGTGTATGACGCGGACTCGCTTAAACTGTTGCGCCGTATCGGCACCGGCGGGAAGAATCATTTTCTGACGACGCCCGGAGATTTTGGAGCGCCGCAGGGTGTGGCGGTGGACGGAGATGGAAATGTATATGTAACCGACACGCTAAACAATCGCGTGGAGATTTTCGATGCCGATGGGAATTTTGTAAGTGAGTTTGGCAAGCATGGCGACGGGCCGGGATATCTTGCACGTCCCAAGGGAATTGCCGTTGATAGCGATGGGCACATCTGGGTGGCCGACCAGATGGAGGATCGGCTGCAGGTGTTCAATCGCGAAGGGCAGTTACTGACGTATGTGGGGTCGGGTCACGGAGAGCTGCCGGGCCAGTTCAAAGCGCTGAGTGGCGTGGCGATCGACAAACAGAACCGGGTGTTCACCACCGAACAGGAGCCGGGTCGTTTGCAGGTCTTCCGGTATGTGACCGATGCCCAGGCTGCGGACGAGAATGCGAAGAAGCAGGAAGAGTTGCAGAAGGCTTCCGATCGCCGTCAGAAAGCAGCGTCGCAACCCCAGGCCAAGCCAGCTGAAGTTCCTCCGCAGAAAGCGCCGGATACCGCTCCGCAAAATACCGCTGCTCCGACGAAGGCGCCGGGGCGGTAGGGCAGTGAGGAGGCCGCCAGGACCGTGCCATCGGTGTTGGGCGCGGCGGGCAACGGTAACCTCAAGCTCGAATCGAATGAGCCACAGTGGCTGCAACTCCTGATGGATTTTCGCTTTAGCGGATACGCAATAGGCTTCCAGTATGGGACCGAGGGCCTCGCGCACTTCTGTCTCTGCGGGGCTTGCTCCGAGGGAAGTATTCGCAGGATACGGGCCGATTATGCCTCATCTGGTCGTAACCGGCCCGAATTCTTAACCGAACCGGAGAGCGACGGAAAAGCAGGAGGCGAAGGCAATGAGTTCGAATGTGCAGAGGCTGGAGACGAAGACCAGAAACGTGGCGGTCGCGGAAGACAGAGCCGGAGCGAGGAACGACGAAACGATCGAATTTCGCCGAGTGGAGTGCCTTCTGACGGAGCCTTTATTCAAGCGTCTTTTGCGGCGTATTTTTCCCGATCGGCGCAAGCAGGAGCGAATGCCTGTGCCGCCGCTCGTGGGTTATCTGGGAACTGCTTCTTCGTCGAAGGCCTACGATCTTGCGGACATCAGCCTGACAGGATTCTGCCTGTTGACGGATGAGCGCTGGATTCCGGGAACCGAGATGCCGATTACCCTGCAAAAGACGAATCTTCCATCTGAGAAGGATCCCGACTGCTTTACGGTGCAGGCGACGGTGGTGCGGTGCGGCCAGGACAGTGTGGGATTCTCTATTGTTTTATGCGAAGAGGAGTCACTTGCAGCGCATGGCAATCCGCTGCGCGTGAAATGGATAACGCGTCGCGCAGATGGAACGGTTCCTGCACAGTGTCAAGGAGCAGCCCCGTTCCGCGGGGGTGGAAGGGCCGATTCCGGCGCAGCCGTCTGCGGGTGTTCCTGCCAGGGGTGCGGGGCGGTTCAAGGCTGCCTTTGAGGCCGGTCGCTGACGGCGAGGCGGCTGGCTCTCCTCACACGTTTCCCATGCAGGATCTGATTGTCGCTGGCCCGCTCCTGAGAAGCGTTTGACGCCGCGTATTGGACCGTTGTCCCGATACATTCACACATTCCCAACCGCCGCTGATGTTTATTGCATCTAAAATGGCACTATGACTCCTGGAATCTCTCCGCGGCGACACGCGAAAACTCCTCCTCCGGGGGAAACGGGACAAGAAGCGCTCTACCTGCGATCTCTGAGCGAGCGGCAGGTTCCTGTTGCGGTAAAGCTGCGCGGTGGCGAGGTCGTGCGCGGCTGGATCGAATATTTCGATGACGGGATGCTGCGGCTGACGCGCGAAGGCAAGCCCAACCTGTTTATCTACAAGCACCAGGTCGAGACGATCACCGAGACAGGCAGGCGCCGTGGGGCCCGCAATGGGCTGACCGTGCCCGCGAAGGCTGGAGAGTGAACGAATCTACTACTGAACCGAGCAAATCCCAGATGATGTGGACGCCGAAAGCCGCGGAGATTGCGCGGGAGGCTGGAGCCGAGCTGCGCGAGTTTTTTGCAGCGGGAGTTGCCACCGAATACAAGGGCGATGTGGACGTAGTGACGGTGGCCGACCGGACGGTGGAAAAGTTGATCCGCACGCGGCTGGGCGAGACGTTTCCTGAGCACGGGATCTATGGCGAAGAGGGCACGCGCGAGGGGATGGAGCAGGAATTTCGCTGGTACGTCGATCCGCTGGATGGGACGACCAATTTTGCGCATGGGTTTCCGCAGTTTTGCGTCTCGATGGGGCTGGAACAGCGCGGTAGCGGGCTGAAGCCGGATGAGGATGGAACGATTCAGGCTGCGGTGATCTACGATCCGATGCGGGATGAGTTGTTCACGGCGGAGCGAGGACGGGGCGCTGCTCTGAATGGGAAGCCGCTGCAGGTGTCGAAGATTGCGACGCTGGCGGAGGCACTGGTGGCGACGGGATTTCCGAGCCGGAAACGGCACCAGAGCCCGAATATCCACTTCTACCACGAGTTCACGCTGCGATCGCATGGAGTGCGGCGGGCGGGTTCGGCGGCGCTGGATCTGGCCTATGTTGCGGCGGGAAGGCTGGAAGCATTCTGGGAGTTCAACCTGAACCCGTGGGATACGGCGGCTGGAATTCTGCTTGTGACTGAGGCTGGTGGACGGGTAACTGATTTTGCCGGCGGGGCTTTCCAACTGAATAGCAACGAGGTGCTTGCGACGAACGGAAAGATCCACGACGAAATGGTGGGGATGTTTTCGGATCTGTTTGCCGGGCGCGGGCTGGCGCCAATTCCAACGCCGGAAGAGTTTGCAGCGATGCGGGCGAAGGGGTAGCTTTCCTTTCCATGCGCTGCGATGAGAGATCTGAGCGTTATATCCCAGGTCTCAGAAGCGAGACCGGGGCACCCAAGTTCGTGCTATCCCACCCGTCGCGATAAGCGTCATGGATGGGCACGGCGAACGATCGCTGGAATTTATTTCTTCCTAGTTGTTCAGCTTTCCCACCCATGTCGCGATAAAACTGCGTCATGGATGGGGCACCCTGGCGAAGCGGTACGCTGGCGTTTATTTATTCCTCGTTAGTTCGTGCTTTCCCACCCATGCCGCGATAGAACTGCGTCATGGATGGGGCACGCTGGCCCATCAGCCGCTCCGACTGCGGAACAACCTTTTGACCATTTACAGGCACCCACGTTGGAGTCAGTGGGCGCAATTCCCGCATGGCAAAACGCCTGTGGGCGGGGTGAGGTCAGGCGTTGGGGGCGTGTGCTACTATCAGCGTCGAGACTTCAACTCTGTCGGAGAAATCAGAATGGCCTATGTAATCGCAGAACCCTGTATCGGCACGAAGGACACCGCCTGTGTGGACGCCTGTCCAGTCGATTGCATCCACCCCAAGAAGGACGAAGCCGATCACGGCACCGCCGATCAGTTGTTTATCGACCCGGTCGAGTGCATCGATTGCGGCGCTTGCGTTCCGGCGTGCCCGGTTTCGGCTATCTTTGCGCAGGATGATGTGCCGGAGAAGTGGACACACTTTACGCAGAAGAACGCCGAGCACTTCGGTCGGTAACCTGGTTTTAGCGCAGAAGCGATTGCGCGAGTTTTAAAACGCGTCCGCTGCGGCGGGCGCGTTTGTGCGTTTGCGGGATGAGGGACGACCGTGGCGGTATTGACGTCAGAAGCCGTGGTGTTGCGCACGTGGCCGGTGCATGAAGCCGACCTGGTGGTCAGTTTTTTTACGCGCGACTACGGAAAGATGACTGGCGTGGCGAAGTCGGCGCTGAAATCGCGCAGGCGGTTTGGCGGCGCTCTGGAGCCGATGACGGTGGCGAAGGCCTGGTTTGTCGAGCGGCCGAAGCAGGAGTTGGTGAGGCTGGATCAACTGGAGATCATTCGCTCTCCGCTGTCGGCGCCGGTGGATCAGGCGCGGTTGACGGTGCTGAGTTTTTACGCCGAAGTGCTGGAGGAGATGTTGCCGGAGCACGATCCGCAGGAGACGGTGTTTCGGCTGATTGTTTCGGTGCTGGAGCAGACGACGGTGGAGCATCCGTGGATGCCGCTGACGTATTTTGCGCTGTGGATGACGCGGCTGATGGGGCTGTTGCCGGACATCGCGCATTGCACGGCATGCGGCGAGGCGCTGGTGGCGGGCGAGTCCAGCTTTAACGCGTATGCGGACGGGTTGTTTTGTCATGTTCACCGTGCCGGGAATGCAAGCGAGTTGTCGGCGGATTCGTGGCAGATGGCGCTGAAGATGCTTCGCGCGCCGGTGGGGGCGTTTGCGGGTGAGGCGTGGCCGCGAAGGCGAGGGCAGGATCTGCGGCGGTTTGCGATGCAGTCGCTGGAGCGGCATATGGAGCGGAAGTTGAAGTCAGGGGAGATGCTGGGGCGGATGGTGGGGTGAGGGTCAAGCTCAAAGACGACATTGACGATCGTGCTTTCCCACCCATGACGCGATAGATGCTGCGTCATGGATGGGGCACCCGCGACCAATGTCGTCGTAGCAGCTGAAAACAAATGCAGGTCCTTCGCTAGCCTGTGACCCCGCGAGCGATTCTTGCTCGCGGGGCCCCAGGCGTGTGGCGCTCAGGATGACACGGCAATGCAATGGCTGGCGGCGCCGTACCATCCCCCGCGGCAGAACGCGTGCGGCGCTCAGCCGACGAGGTCGGCTGAGAGGGTTTCTTTCTTTGCGCGTTCTTTCTGGTCGATGATTTCTTTGATCTGGCCGGCAGCGTACTGGACGCGAAGGCTCTTCTTGTCGTATTTGCCTACGCTGGTTTTGGGGACTTCGGAGATGAAGGCCCAACGTTCGGGGATCCACCATTTGGCTACGCGGCCTGCGAGATACGCGCGGAGGATCGCGATGTCGATCGGAGTGCCGTCTTTAGGGACGATGCAGGCCAATGGGCGCTCGTCCCAGCGTTCGTCGGGGACTCCGATGACGGCGGCTTCGAGGACGTCGGGGTGATCGATGAGGGCGTTCTCTAACCCAACGGAACTGATCCACTCCCCGCCGGATTTGATGACATCCTTGGAGCGGTCGGTGATGCGCATGTAGCCGTGCGGGTCGATGTGGCCGACGTCGCCGGTCCGCAGCCATCCGTCGTGAAAGCGATCGGGAGCAGGGTTGCGGTAGTAAGACGCGGTGATCCAGGGGCCGCGCACTTCGAATTCGCCAACGGACTCGCCGTCCCACGGTAGGACGGTATCGCCGTCACAGACGCGCAGATCCACTCCAGGAATGATGCGGCCGGTTTTTGTGGTCCAGTTAATCTCTTCATCTTTGGGACACTGGCGAGGCGGCTGCGCCGATGCCGCGACTGGGCTCGTCTCCGTGAGTCCCCAGCCTTGCACAACCTTGACATTGAAATGATCCTTGAACCCCTGCGCCAGACTGCGAGGCAGTGCGGCTCCGCCATTGAACAGGATTCGGAACATGGATAGATCGACGGAGTGAGCGAGGGCGTGCTGCAACATTCCAGCGAGGATGGTGGGCACGGCGGCGGAGATGGTGGGGCGGCATTCACGGATGAAGCGGCAAAGCGGTTCTGGCTGAAGAAACTGGCCGGGCATGAGGAAGTCGCTGCCGGCAAGCCAACCTGCATAAGGGATCCCCCACGCATTCGCATGAAACATGGGCACGATGGAGAGGACGCGGTCGTTGACGTTGAGACCGAGGCACCAGGGTGCGCAGATTCCGAGAGCGTGCAGGTAGATGGAACGGTGGCTGTAGACCACTCCCTTGGGGTCTCCGGTGGTGCCGGTGGTGTGGCACATGGCGGCAGCGGAGCGTTCGTCGAGATCGGGCCAGGCGAACTCGGGTTGCTCGGCGGCAAGGAGTTGTTCGTAGTGGAGAAGATTTTCAGGGAGGCCGGTTGCATCGCCGATGACGATGATGTGTTCGACGGTGCGAAGGTCTTTCGCGACGCGGGCAAGCGCGGGGTAGAGCGATGCGTCGACGAGGATTACGCGGTCTGCGCCGTGGTTGACGACGAAGGTGAGCTGGTCAGGGAAGAGGCGGATGTTGAGTGTGTGAACGACGGCTCCCATGGACGAGATGGCGTAGTAGGCTTCGAGGTGTTCCTGGGTATTCCAGCAGAAGGTGCCGACACGATCTCCGGGTCGGATACCGAGGCGCTGCAGAGCGCACGCAAGACGACGGACGCGATTGCCCACTTCGCGGAAGGTGGAGCGACGCGCATTGTCACCCATCCAAGTGACTACTTCGCTCTCACTGTGGACTCGCACACCATGCTCAAAGATGGAGCCTATGGTGAGCTGAAAATCAGACATTGTGGACTGCATGGGAAGCATGCGGATGACCTCCGAGGATGGGGCTCGGCAATTCTATCTGACCTGCGGTTGCACTCTCAAAACAAAATCGAGGGAAGAAACGCGCCTGCGGGCTCATTGTAGAGTCCGGTCGACATCAGGGTCATGGGCTCAACGACGCGAAGGCCGTTCGAAAGACACCAGCGGAAGAGTCCCGCGTTGCGCGTGGGGACGAGCATGCCTGGTCCGGCGAAGGAATCGACCGACGCGATGAGAGCCTGCAGGTCGGCGTTGGATTCTGCGGTTGAATGGCCAGAAAAGGCGAGGTGCGAGGCGTAGGCCGTTATGCGACCGCCGCGTTCAGTGACGAGGGCAGTGCCTTGCTGAATGGAATGGGCCAGGTCTGCCCCGCGATCGAATCCGTGCACGCGATGAGAGAGAGCGTTGCAGCTTGGCAAATCTTCGGCAGTGGCGGCGCGTACGGTGCAGCCGGGTATTGAGCGCTCGCGGGTGCGGCCCTGCATCACGGCGAGGGGTTCGCGGATGTCGAAGCCGAGCGAGGTGTAAAGGGAAAGGGACCGATTATGGAAGGCGGCCTGCACGAGGCGAATTCCTGCAGCGCCGCGCTGATGGGCGCGTTCGATGACGGCATCCATCAGCCTGCGGCCTACGCCGTGGTTCTGGGTGTCGGGGTCGACGGTGATGGGGCCGACGCCGTGGATGATCGAGCGTTCGTCAAGGCAGTTGCTGCCGAGGATGCGGCCTTCGCTTTCGGCGACGACGCAGTAGATGCCGGGCGCGGAGAACATTGCGCTGAGGACGCCGACCGGGACTTCGGGATGGGGAAAGTCGCAGGGAAAGTTGTGCGCCGCGTTGATGGCGCAAAAGGCGCGGTAGCAGATGTCACCGCAAATGGGCGCGTCCTGAGCGGTGGCAGGGCGAATGATGATGTCGTGCTGGGGAATCGCTGGCATTTTTGGTTCCTCGGTTGGGTGGGAGGAAGTATAGCAAGGGGAGATGGGAGATGTAGATGGGAAGATGCATGACGAAAATCTGGTTTGTGCCAGGGCAGACTAGTTCTGGTTCTCGAGGGTGTGTCCCGCAGATAAGAGCCTCAGGGAATCGTCAAAATCCTCGTGGCCTCGTCCCGGCTCTGTGGTTTCGTGTGACGGTCGCATGCCGATTGCCTGGTCTTTTCCGGCTTTTTTAGCGCGATAGAGACCTCGATCGGCATACTTGAGTACGCCTTCGAATCCTACGGCTTCGACATCCTCTTCAATCCAGGGAAATGCAGCCCAGCCGATGGAACAGGTCAGCTGCAAGTGATCTGCAACGCCAACGGCAAACGGCTTTGCTCGAAATACATTCAACACGCGCTCGGCGAGGATTGCGGCCTCGCGGCGATCGGCGGTGCGGGAGACAACGAGGAACTCTTCGCCGCCCCAGCGCACCAGCAGATCGGAGTTGCGGATTGCGGAACTAATGCGCTGCGAAGCCTCGATGAGCACACGGTCGCCCGTATCGTGGCCGTGAAGATCGTTCACTTTTTTGAAGTTGTCCAGATCGATGAGATAGAAGACCAGGTCGCGTTCGGTTATATCGCGAGCTTCAGCGTAGGCGCGCACACACTGGCCGACGTCGCGTTGGATTGTCGCTGCAAAGAATCGCCGGTTGCGGATTCCGGTCAGCGGATCGGTGGTGGAGGATTCCTCAAGAACTTGATTAGCCCGCTTCAATTCTCTGTGCAACAAATGCTGCTTCATGAAGACCAGGGCGCCCATGGCGAACATGGCCACTGCGGTTATGAGCACCCTGAAGTGCATGATTTCGAGGGACACTCCGCGTTCCAATACGGCCGCGAGGACGATGACAGGGAGGGATAAAACTGCCAGAATTGCGAGCGTCGTCATCCACGATCCACGATTTTCGTGATCGGCCGGTTCGCGGGTTAACCGCAATTTGCGTCCAGACATTGCGACAACAACGAAGAGAACGAATAGTGCCGCGCAAGGCGGATCGTACCAACTGCCGCTGAAATAGGCGGACTGCTCAATGGCTCGGTTCTGGACCACAAACCATGCATAGTTCAACAGCACCGTGCCCATGTAAAGAGCGTAAAAGCGCCTCCATTGCCCAGAGCTTTGCCGGATCAGCAGGCAGAGTACAGAGACCACCACCGCGATCTGCATCATGTACAACCGGTCGTAATTGCGGTTGTAGAGGTCCTCGTTCGGAGAGACGTACTGCCAGCAGGAAACAAGATATCCGTAGAAGTAGATCCACCAGAGGATGAGGAGCAGAAAATCGAGCATTCCCAAGCGTGCTCGGCGCTGTGACTGTTCAAGGTGCGGACGCAGCAGAAATCCCGCGAGCATCAGCACGCCAGGAAGAAACAGGAGCACGTCGCCGGCAAAGAGCGTTGGCACCGGTTTCTGCAGGAATACATCGTAAAGCGTCCACAAAAGCTGGTTGGTCAGCGTGACGGACCAGCCGATGGCCTGCATGACCCAGAAGACTCGCAGGCGGCCGTGCGCGGGAATAGCGTTTTTGACAAACGCGACCCCGATCGTGAGCAGCATGATGACAGTTGTGAAGTCGCTGATGGCGGTGAGGGCCAAGCCGCGCGACAGCACTGCAGATGCGAGAGTTTGGACAAGGGTGAGAGCGACCGCCATGCCGATCCACCGTCTCGTACTCGCACCCATAGGTCTTCCTCTTGCCTGATCGATTTTAGAAAGGCCGCCAGCGCAAGAATAGACGCAGAATGTGGGAGAGACATGCGACTTTTGGACCAGTTCGGGACCGATGGTACCGGTCGGTGTGGGGGAAACGAATGCATGTTGGGTGTACGTGGGTGATCTGACCCACTTTGACTGGGCGAGTTGGCCATTGTAAGAAGTTGAGGCCGAACGGATTCAGATGGGAGAGATGAGGAGCCGCTGAGTGGCTGGTAAACTGGCTCCAGTCCCTTTGAAAGAGATGAAGATATTGTGGCTTCTGCACCGGTAGCATCTTCTAATCGAAAATCACCGCTGACGTTTCAGGAACTGTTGTTTCGCCTGCAGGGCTTTTGGGCCCAGCGCGGTTGTGTGCTGCAACAGCCGTATGACGTGGAAGTGGGCGCGGGCACGATGGCGCCCGAGACGTTTTTGCGCGTTCTGGGGCCGAAGCCTTACCGGGTCGGCTACGCGCAGCCTTCGCGTCGGCCTGCCGACGGGCGCTATGGCGAGAACCCGAATCGGCTATTCAAGCACACCCAGTTTCAGTTGATTCTGAAGCCGCCTCCGGAAAATGTGCAGGAGCTGTATCTCCAATCGCTTGAGGCGATTGGGATCGACCTTCGAAAGCATGACATCAAGTTTGAAGAGGATAACTGGGAGTGGCCGGCCGGGGGCGCGTGGGGCGTGGGCTGGCAGGTGATGCTGGATGGATTGGAGATTACGCAGTTCACCTATTTCCAGCAGTGCGGCGGGATGGACCTGGATCCAATGTGTGCGGAATTGACGTACGGGCTGGAGCGCATTGCTGCGTTTATTCAGGATGTGGATTCCATCTACGACATTGTGTGGGCACGCGATCCGGACACTGGCGCGGAGATGACGTACGGCGAGGTTCGGCTGGCGGAAGAGCTGCAGTTTTCGGTTTACAACTTTGAAGAAGCCGAGGTGCCGAAGCTGTGGGAGCACTTCAGACTGTATGAGGCCGAGGCGCACGATCTGCTGAAGCGCGCGAATGAATTGATGGCGAGCGAGACGGCGAGTGGGACGGAGAAGAAGCGGTTTCCGCTGCTGCCTACGTATGAGCTGGCGCTGAAGTGTTCGAACCTGTTCAACATTCTGGATTCGCGCGGCGCGATCAGCGTGACGGAGCGGGTGGGTGTGATTGGAAGGATCAGGGCGCTGGCGGTGGGTGTGGCGAAGGCGTATGCGGTGCAGCAGCAAGGTGCCGTCTGAGATTGTGCTTTCCCACCTAAGCGACAAAAGAGGTCGCTTGGATGGGGCACCCGAGGTTTGGCGGGCTGGGAAGTTTAGCCGCGCTTCGCGCGTGTTGGCGGAGCTAGCGGAGTTAGCGAGAAAGATTCGAATTCATGTCTGACTTTTTACTTGAGATTGGGTTGGAAGAAGTTCCGGCGCGGATGATTGCAGGGGCCGAGGCGGAGCTGGGACGACGCGTGCATGAACTGCTGACGCGCGAGCGGCTGCTCGAGGACGGCGCGACGGTGAAAACCTACTCGACGCCACGGCGGCTGGCTGTGCTGGTGACGGGCGTGCGTGCGGCGCAGGCCGATGTGGAAGAGAAGCTGACAGGGCCCTCGTGGAAGGTGGCTTTCAAGGATGGCGCTCCAACGGCTGCGGCAGAGGCGTTTGCGAAGAAGGCTGGAGTTACCGTTGATGCTCTCGAAAAAGTGACGACGGCGAAGGGCGAGTACGTAGGCGCGACGGTGAAGCGCACAGGCAAGCCTGCGGCGGAGATTCTGACAGCCGATCTGCCGAAAGAAGTGCTGGCGATCTACTGGGCGAAGAACATGTACTGGCGCGCAGGCAAGCCGGAGCGGTTTGTGCGGCCGGTGCGCTGGGTCGTCGCGATGATGGAAGCGGCGGTGGTGTCGCTGGAGATTGCCGGAATCAAAGCTTCCAACGTTAGCCGCGGGCATCGGATTTTGCATGGCGATGCACCGGTGGTGATTGGATCGGCAAAGGGGTATAGCGAGACGCTGCTTGGTGCAAGTGTTGTTGTAGATGTGGCAGAGCGGCGGCAGGCGATACGCAAGGCGCTCGACAAGGCGACGCGGACGGTTGAAGGCGCACGATGGCGCGAGGACGAGGGTCTTGTCGAAACTGTCACACATTTGACGGAGTGGCCGTCCGTCATTCTTGGCAATTTCGAAGCGGAGTATCTGTCTCTGCCGGAAGAGGTGCTGGTGACGGTGATGCGCGATCACCAGAAGTATTTCGCGGTAGAGGATGCGAACGGGAAGCTGGCTCCACATTTTCTGGCGGTGCTGAATACGAAGGCCGATGACGAGGGGCAGGCGACTATCCGGCACGGCAATGCGCGGGTGCTGCGAGCACGATTCAAGGATGCGCGCTTCTTCTGGGACTTCGATCAGAAGGTGCCGCTGGCTGAGCGCGTGGAGAGCCTGAAGAACGTCACGTTTCCAGAAGGAGCTCTGGAGTCTATCACTGGAAGACGGAAGAGAACCTGGAGTAGGGCGACGTGGCTTGTCGTGAAGTTGCCGCGAAAGGCGGAGCGAAGCATGACAACGTTGCGCTGATGGAAGCCGTAAGGCTGGCGAAAACCGATCTGACGACGGAGCTTAGTGAAAGAGTTCACGGAACTGCAGGGCATTATCGGCGGACTATACTGCGCGGGCGCAGGGACTGGGCGAGCGCGTGGCGCTGGCGATCTATGATCAGTACATTCCGGCCTCGACGGAGGATGAGATTCCGGCTTCTGTGGAAGGGCAGTTGCTTGGCGTTCGCCGATCGCATCCAGACAATCGTGCGCGATGTTCGGCATTGGCAGTGCAGCCGACGGGATCGAAGGATCCATTTGCGCTTGCGCCGTGCGGCGAATGCGATTGTGAAGATTCTTGCCGAGTCGGATCTGCCGCTGAAGCTGAGCGATGTGTGGCGTACACTGCGAAGGCGATTGATCAGAGTGGCGTCATTTGTCTACCGAGAGACATTGATGCTGTCAAGACAGTGTCTGGCGTTTCTGCGCGAGCGGCTTGCACTTCTATTTGAAGGATGTACGCGGGTTTGCCTATGACGTGGTGAATGCGGTGCTGGCGGCCGACGCGGATGACGTGCGCGATGCGATGGCGCGTGCCGAGGCGTTGACGGCGGCTCGGGCTTCGGCGGATTTCGAGGCGGTTTCGGCGGCGTTCAAGCGGATCAACAACATCCTGCGGCAGGCGGCGGAGAAGGGATTTGCTGTCGGTTCGCCGGAGGGGGTGACGCTGTCGCCCGAAGCCGCAAAGCTACACGATGCCGCGACTGCGTTGGCTCCCGAGGTTGCGAAACTGCGGAATGAGCGCGATTATGGCGAGGCGTTGGCAAAGATTGCGACGCTGCGGCCGGTGGTGGATGCGTTCTTCGACAAGGTGATGGTGCTCGATCCCGATGCAGGGGTACGTGGTGCGCATCTTGGGCTGATTGATGGCGTGCTGCGCGGGTTTTCGGGGATTGCGGATTTCAGTGAAATTGTGACCGCTTAACTGCAAGCGCTGATGTTCCAGCTTTCCCACCCATGCCGCGATGAAACTGCGTCATGGATGGGGCACCCCCTTTGTTGCAAATCGAGGCGTCCTTCCCATATCGGAAACTCGTGGCATGATTTTTGTGGGCTATTGCCGCACCATCACCAACCCATCTGGCTCATCCGTTCGAGAATGCGCGCGCTGTTGTGGTTCATGCGCTCGGGCCTTCGCTTCAGTGGACCCGGTAGAACTGCCGCTAGGCGTGCTGCCTGTTGCCGGCTGACGTTCCGGGCAGCGGTTTTGTAGTAGTAGCGAGAGGCTGCATCCGCACCATAGACAGCAGGGCCCCACTCGACCACGTTGAGGTACAGCTCTAAAATGCGCTGCTTGCCGAGAATGAACTCGGCCGTCGGCACCAGTGTGAATTCCGCGCCCTTGCGCAAGATAGAACGACCGGTTCCGAAGAACAGGTTTTTTATCAGCTGCTGCGTGATGGTGGAAGCTCCGCGAGAGCGCCCACCTTCCATATCATCTTCCGCAGCGACTTGGATTTCGTGCCAGTCGAACCCATGATGTTGGTAGAAGCGAGCGTCTTCTGATGCGACGACAGCGTGCTGGATGTCAGGTGACATTTCGCTGAGGGGAATGAACGTATAGCGTTCGTGATAGGGCACGTCGTGAATCCAGGCCTGCAGGTGGCGCTGGATGTGCACCGCGGTGGTTGGTGGATCGATCCATCGGGCAGCGAGGAGCGTGAGGGCGGCAAGCGTCCAAACGAGCGCCAGCCCGATGACAAGCCATCGCACAAACGACCGGAGGATACCGAGCCTCCGAAGTGGCTTGGGTTGTATTTCTGACTTTTCAGTCACTCTTCAGAATAAATGCCTGTGTGCGAGGGTACTGAAACGTTTGCCGATTCGACATCCCGTTTGTAGCAACGAAGGTACCGTTCAGCGCGGCGGCGGAATGCGGACGGTGTTGGCGCGGCAGGAGCGGATGGAGCCGCAGGCAATTGGGTGGAGGGATTTGTCGAGGCAGACTTCGACGGCAGTGAGGAAGTTGTGGCCGCAGCTGATTGCCACGCTTTCTGAGGGGAGCCCGGGATTGGCGCGAATGAAGAGGGCAACGATTTCGTCCGGCGGCATCGAGGTTTGCGAGGAAAGATTACTGAGCGCGGGCGGAATCGTAATGGAGCGATAGGCTGCGCGTGCCGTCGCCAGGAAATCGTTGGCGCTGAGGCCGGAACAGGTGCCGTGGGTTTGCCATTCATGTTGAAGCAGGCCCTGGTCGGGATAGATGTCGCTGAAGGAGGTTGGATCGGCTGGGCCGGGAGCATCGGAGCAATTTTCGGGATAACTTCCGTTGGTGTTCTGGGGCCATAGGCCGTGGAGGACGAAGGTGGGATGACTCGCGCATTCGGGAGCGCTTCGATGGGAGTAGCAGAACTCGGGCGACCAGGAGAGGTTGAGCAGGTAGTAGTCGAATCCGTTGCCCTGGGCGAGGTGCGGGGTCGCACGGTCTGAAGTCGCGGATGGGCTCGGAGAAGGGGAGTCGACGCTGGGAGCGGATTTGCATGCAGTGAGGAGGAGAAGCGCGAGAGTGATGGCGAGGGAGGCGTGCTTCATGGAGCGCAGGATAACAGCTGAGGTTGGAGCGGGTCATATCGCATGGAAGCAGAGGGCGCAAAAGCAGGTCCTTCGCTGCGCTTACCCCACAGGCGACTTGTCGCCTGTGGGGCCCCAAGATGCTCCGCTCAGGATGACACCCCGTATGTTGAATTGCAGTTTGGCACGGCTGAAGCCGCGCCCTTTCAAAACAAAATCTTCCACTCCTTCTTTAGCGCAGCACGGCGTGCGGCGACTGCACGGCAGAGAGTTCCTTGAAGATGCGAGCGGGTAGTTTGAGTGCAGCGGCGGCAATGTTCTCTTCTACGTGCGCGACTGAGGAAGTTCCGGGGATGGGCAGGATGACGTTGGAACGCGCGAGGAGCCAGGCGAGAGCTACTTGCAGTGCCGTTGCGTGAAGCTCTTTGGCGATGCGGTCCAATAGGTCGTGGGCCTGTCGGTTTTGCCCGAGGGGTGCCCAGGGGATGAACGCTATGCTGTGTTTCTCGCAGTAGTCGAGCAGGAAGTCCCATTCGCGGTCGGCAAAGCTGTAACGGTTCTGTACGGAGACAATGGGTACGATTTTGCGGGCTCGCTCCAGGTGTTCGAGGGTCACATTGGAGAGCGCGACGTGTTGAATCTTTCCGGCTTGCTGGAGGCGGGCGAGGGTTTCCATTGATGCGTCGAAGGAGACAGCGGGATCGGGGATATGGAGCTGGTAGACGGCTATGCGGTCGAGGCGGAGGCGCTTGAGGCTGCCTTCGACTGCCGCTTCGAGATGCTTCGGGCTGGCGTTATGGATCCACTGGCCGGGGCCGACGCGCTCCCAGCCACCCTTGGTGGCGATGACGAGTCCGTCTGGGTAGGGGAAGAGGGCTTCGGCGATCAGCTCTTCAGAGACGTATGGGCCGTAGGAGTCGGCGGTGTCGATGAAGTTGACTCCAAGTTCGACGGCACGGCGCAGGGTGGCTATTGAGGCATCGTGGTCGGCTGGGGGTCCCCATACGCCTTTGCCGGTAATGCGCATGGCTCCGTAGCCGAGGCGATTGATCTTGAGATCGCCGAGGGTGATGGTTCCGGCTGCTGCTGCGGCGCTGGCCTGGGTGGGTTGGGACATGAGTCAATGCTCCTTCGCTTATTCAGGATGTGCGTTGGCAGGCGATGGACGCAAGAGGTGAACGGCAAGTTCTGGGTGAATCGAGCGGGGATAGCGCGCGTCTACAATCTATAGAGATGGCAGACACGCTTTATTTGAGTTTGTGGTACCCGAATCTGCGGCTGGCGGGCCTGGCGGACAAGCTTACGGCGGTCCTTGGGGCGTTCGCGAAACACGGCGGCGAGGCGCGTGTGTATTCGGGGACAGTTTGGCCGGTGAACTGGAGCGAGTCGCCGGTATTTCAGAAAATATTCGGGCACGGAGAGCGCGGGATGGAACCACGGCAGGCTGTGGAGGACGCGCTGGAACTGCTGCATGAGGACTACGCGTACGAGTTTCAAATTGGGTGGAGTTTGTGGGAGCCCGAGATCCCCAAAACAACAGCAGGCCCTTCGTCTGCGCTGCGCTCCGCTCAGGACGACAGCATGGAGGGAGAGACGCGTTGGGCGCGGGAGTCGCGGCTGGTGCGCGTGACGGGGTATGGGCCGCTGTTCGACGATGGGGCGTACGAAGAGGACGGGCATATTCGGATCGATTTCGGCAGTGATGCGGCGTTTCTGGATGAGGAGATCGAGTTGGACGCAACGGCGGCACGGCACGTGGAAGAGAATGTGCGCCAACTCGTGGAGCTGACCAGCGCTCTAGAGAAAGAGTCGGGCGCGACAGCGCGGCTGTTATGGAGCGAGCTGGGAGAGAGCCTGGCGCAAAGGCTGGCAGCCCGGCTGGGCATGGCGAACTAAGGAGAACGGTGCGCTTCACGATCGAGCGGCTGCGTACGTTGGTGCTGGTGGCTGGAGTGCTGCTGGTGGTTGCGCTGGGCGTGTTTCTGGGAACTGCCAGATTTCGAAACCGGTTTCTCCGGAAAGATCTTCCCCAAAAACTGGGTCTGAATATCCAGGAAGAGGCCAACGGCTTTGTGTACACACACGAGGTACGCGGACACATTCTCTACAAGATCTACGCCTCGAAGCAGGTGCAGTTGAAGAGAGGCGGCAAGGTGTTCCTGCAACTGCACAATGTGAAGATCGAACTTTATGCCGAAGATGGAAGCCGGGTGGATCGAATTGAGGGTGATGAGTTTGAATATGACCCAAACAGCGGTATCGCGAAAGCCGTGGGGCCGGTCGAAATCACACTGTCGAAGCCGAGTGTAGCACCGGCAATAGCACCAAGAGCAGCGACGAACCAGGCGCTGATTACCCCACGAAAGAACGGTTCGCTCAGTTCGCCGGCACACACCCCGGCGAGCAGCGAGATTCATGTGAAGACGAGTGGGCTTAGCTTCGACCGAAATACCGGCGAGGCCTCGACAGTGGAAAAGGTGGAATTCAGGCTCGCAGAAGGTCGCGGCAGCGCTGTGGGTGCGAATTACGATGCACACAATGGGTTGCTGGTGCTGGACCATGCGGTGCAACTAGATGTGCAGCGGGGGGCAGATCTAGTGAACATGCTGGCGCAGCATGCGGTTTTCATGCGAAACGAACAGATGTGCGAGCTGCAATCGGCCTCATTGCACTACCGCGCCGATGTGTCGAATGCGGAGAGGGCGAAGGTCTTTTTCAGGGATGACGGTTCGGCGTCGCGGCTCGAGGCGGATGGAGGGTTCGTCCTGCTGACGGCGACGGGAGGACGGCTGGCCGCTCCGACGGGGACTCTCGATTTTGACGAGCACAGCCAGCCGCTTCGGGGCCACTTGCAAGGTGGTGTGACGATTGATTCGGACCACAAGGGGCGCAAGATCCACGGAACTTCGCCAACAATGGAGTTGGTATTTGTGGGGAATGGAGAATTGCGCAACGCACACCTGGAGCGGGGAGTGCAGATCGCGAGCGATGAAGAGACGCCTTCTGCGGCCGGAACCTTGCACGTACATAGGAAATGGGTTTCGCCGGTGGCGGATCTTGCCTTTAGAAATGCGGGCAAAAGCAAGGTGGAACCAGCATCAATTCGCGGCACTGGCGGTGTGGTTGTGGAGGCGACGAGCCAGCGTGGAACAGGATCGATTGCGCCTGAGAGGTTGACGGCGGACGATGTTACAGGTGAGTTCGGAGCGAATGGCGCGCTGACAAAACTTATGGGGCGTGGTCATACGGCGATTGCCGAAACGTCGGCCACCGGAACGCAACAGACGATGAGTGGCGACGTGCTTGATGCGCACCTCGCAGCGGGGAATGCTGATCAGAGTGGCCGGAACGCGGCCGGCAGGCAGATGCAGATCGAGTCGGCTACGGTGGAAGGGAATGTAGTGTTGACCGAACAACCGCCCGCCAAGGCTGGCGTCGTTCAACCGGTGTTGCGCGCCACGGCCGGCCACGCCGAATATGACAATGTTGGACAGTCGCTGCATCTGACTCGAAACCCCCGCGTAACGGACGGAGGGTTGGAACTGACGGCGGATAAATTGAATGTGTCGCAGGAGTCGGGCGATGCCCTGGCGCAGGGTAATGTGAAGGCAACATGGACGGGCGAACCTGAGGGCGGAAATCCGGCCAAAGCGAGCGGCTCATCGAAGGCGAACGCGAATTTTGGTGCGCAGGGGCCGACCCATGTGATCGCAGAGCAGGCGGAGTTGAAGCGTGCGACCGGCGCGGCGACGTTCAAGGGGAATACACGTCTCTGGCAGCAGGGGAATTCTATTACCGCTCCGGTGATTGTGCTGGACAGAACGAAGCAGACATTGACGGCTGAGACGAAGGACGGTAAGAATCCGGTGCAGGTTGTGCTGGTGAGTGCGACGGCAGCCGTTCCGGGCAGGCCTGGGGGACCGAAGCAGAGCGGGCCTTCGGTGATTCGCGTGCGCGGAGGGGATCTGAAGTATTCGAGCGCGGAGCGGAAGGCGGTGATGCGCGCGGGTGCGGCGGGGAGCGTGGTTTCAAGCACCGCGGATGCTACGACGATTTCGAGGGAACTGGAGTTGATTTTGCTGCCGCCGGGTAATCACGCAGGGAAAGATGGCGCGGCTGCCCAGGTGGACCGGATGACTTCGACGGGCGGCGTGGAGATTTCAACCGAGGGACGTCGTGGAACGGGCGAGCAACTCGTCTATACAAGCGATACCGGCAACTATGTACTGACTGGTACAGCCGGTACACCGCCGCGATTGACCGATCCAACGCGTGGCACGGTGTCGGGGCAGGCTTTGATTTTCAATAGTCGCGATGATAGCGTCAGTATCGAAGGCGATGGACGCAAGACAACGACTGTAACGACGGCGCCGAAGTAGCTGGGTAGGGGAATACCCGAAAGTTTGATGGAAACACTGATCGCTGAGGGAATCGGCAAGTCCTACAAGGGCCGCCAGGTTGTGCGTGGAGTGAACCTGAAGATCTCGCGGGGTGAGGTCGTCGGGTTGCTGGGACCGAATGGCGCGGGAAAAACCACCAGTTTTTATATGATCGTTGGGCTGGTAGTTCCGGAGACCGGGCGCATCATGGTGGACGACAACGATATTACCCGGCTTCCGATGTATCTGCGGGCGCGCAATTACGGCATCAGTTATCTGCCGCAGGAGCCGTCGGTTTTCCGCAAACTGACGGTGGAGGAAAACATCCTTGCGGTGCTTGAGGCACAGGCATTGGAGACACGCGAGCGGAAATCGCGCGCCGAGCGCCTGATAGCCCAGTTGAACCTGGGGCATATTCGCACCACAAGAGGGTATGCGCTTTCGGGTGGCGAGCGGCGGCGTGTGGAAATTGCCCGATCGCTGTGCATTCAACCAAATTTTATTTTGCTGGATGAACCATTCAGCGGGATCGATCCCATTGCTGTGCTGGAATTGCAGAAGATTATCTTCGATCTGAAGGCGAGCGGGATCGGCATCCTGATTACCGACCACAACGTTCGCGAGACATTGAGCGTAACGGACCGCGCTTATATCATCGCCGAAGGGCGAATCTTTCGCGCCGGCACTCCGCATGAACTTGGGAATGATGTTGAGGTTCGACGCATCTATCTAGGAGAAGGGTTTTCGCTCAACTAGGCCACTCGCCGGATCAGAGTGAACGGCAACCCATTACCACGGAGGCTGTTACGGCGTCCGTGGCTGACTGACGCGGCCAGGCTGGGACCACCGGATCGGGATTGTCGTCGCGGGGAGAACAAGAAGCGGGTTGGCGTGCATCGGGCTTGCTACCCGATTACACTGAGAGCTAGTCCTATTGGGAATCGAGTCCCTTGTATGGCGCTGTTGCAACCTAGATTGAATTTGAATGTGTCACAACGCCAGGTCCTTACGCCGGGCCTGATGCAGATGGTGAGCGTTCTTGCGCTCAATAAGCTCGAGCTGAAGGAGATGATCGATGCCGAGATGGTGGAAAACCCCGTCCTGGAAGAGATTGACGAAACAGTTCCGATGCTGGATGAAGTGGCGAGCCGGCAGGAGCACGATCTGCAGCCCCCGGAGCGGCTCGATGTTGGAACGACGGAGCCCGCGGCGGAGCCCAAAGATCCTTTCAACGAGATTGATTTCGGGTCGTACTTTCAGGACTACCTTGATCCGGGCTACCGCACCCAGCCGGAATATGAAGACAGCGAAAAGCCCTCGTTCGAGAATTTCCTCTCGCAGCCTACGACTCTATCCGATCACCTGGCGTGGCAGCTGGGAGCTCTGACGCTGGAGCCGGAGTTGGCCATCGCGGCTGAGTTCATTATCGGCAACCTGGACGAAGACGGTTACCTTCCGGCGGGCCAGGAAGAACTGATCGAGGCGTTCGGGCATTTCGAGGAAAATCAGGACAAGCCAATAGATGTTCTGATCGACCAGATCAAGCGCGGCATCGACCTGGTGCAGCATCTTGATCCGGCTGGAATTGCATCAGCCGATCTGCGCGAGTGCCTGCTGATCCAGATTGCGGCGCAACAGGCGGAACTGAGCAAGGTTTACGCGCACCACGAAGAGAATGGCAATGAGGACTTGCACCGGAGCTTCAAGGCCGAGGCCGAGGCAAAGCTCGAAGAACGCCGGCGATCGATGGAAGTGGCAGCGCAGATTGTGCATGACCACCTGCCAGCTTGCTGCAGAAGCGGGATGTGAAGGATCTGGCAAAGTCGCTGCACGTGACACCGGAAGAGGTGCATGCGGGTGTGGAGTTCATTCGTACACTCGAGCCGCGGCCGGGCAGGCTCTACAACCGCGAGCAGACGCGGCTGATCGAACCGGACGTGGTGTTTACGAAGCGCGGCGGCGAGTGGGTGGTCTCAATGAACGAAGAAGACCTGCCCAGCCTGCGTTTGAGCTCGCGATACCGGCGCATGCTGGTGGCCGAAGGCACTGAAAAGGAAGTCAAGGAATACGTGAAGGAGCGATTCCGCTCGGCAATGCAGTTGATGCGCAACATTGCGCAGCGCAAGAGCACGATTCTGCGGACCTGCGAGGTAATTGTGCGCCGGCAGCGGGATTTTCTGGACCAGGGAATCGAAGCTCTACGGCCGATGATGATCAAGGAAGTGGCCGAGGAGATTGGGGTTCATCCGTCGACGGTGAGCCGTGCCGTAGCCAATAAATACGCCCACACGCCCCAGGGAGTGATCGAGCTTCGCTTCTTCTTCTCGGAAGGATCGAACGGGCCGGAAGGCGCCGATACGCCGCTTCTGCTGCTTAAGCGCAAGGTGCGCAAGCTGATTGACGACGAAGATCCCCGCCACCCTCTCACCGACGACCAGCTTGCCGCCAAGCTGCAGGATCAAGGCATCCAGCTGACTCGTCGCACCGTGGCAAAATACCGCGAAGACATGAATATCCCATCTACGCACCAGCGCAGGCAACGCGACGCCTAGGACTGAATAGTGGTTGTGGATCTGGAAAGTTCCCAGTTTTCCCGATCCAGGCTACTTCCTGTGTAGCGAATATCCAGGAGCGTCCAGTCATCCTGGGCTTCGCTGGAAGCCTGAATCCTGGCGCAATGTTCGATAACCGCGTCGAGGCTGGGCAGGTGGGCCAGGCCCGCGAGGCCATCAATCCCGATCTGCTGGCCTGTCTTGTCCTCGATTTCCGTAATGCCATCCGTCGTCAAAAGAATGCGGTCACCGGGTTGAAGCGTGAAGTGAGACGAATCGTAAGTCGCTTCGGCAATGATTCCGACAATCAGGTTCGCCTCTTCAAGGTATTGTGTTCCCGTTGACGTGACGAGCAGCGGCGGGATGTGTCCGCAGTTCATGTACTCGACACAGCCATTGGGGAACACTTTGAGCACGATCATGGTGGCGTACTTGCCCACCTGACGCGTGCAGAGGAAGCGATTCAC
The DNA here is from genome assembly GCA_963832035.1 of uncultured Acidobacteriaceae bacterium. Classification (GTDB taxonomy): domain Bacteria; phylum Acidobacteriota; class Terriglobia; order Terriglobales; family Acidobacteriaceae; genus Telmatobacter. The sequence continues at coordinate 210,404 of CAWHSK010000001.1, forward strand.
GAGGTCCGCAATCTCAGGCAGGGACTGGCCGGTGAGCATGAGGGCGTGGATGATGCCTTGCAATGTTGCGGCGACGATTGAAGCCGGGACACCTTTTCCGGAGACATCGGCAATGACAACGCACAGGCTGTCGTCGAGCGCGATGGCATCGTAGAAGTCTCCGCCGATGGCATGGCATGGAAGGCTGCGCGCGCGTGAGTTCTGCGTAGTCGATGCGCGGCATCGTCATCGACATGAGACCAGAATGGATAGAGGCAGCAACCGCCAGTTCATCCGCAGCCTGGCGGGCCTTGATTTCTGTTTCGGCCAGCAGCGCGTTATGGAGAAGAGTGGACGCCTCGTTGGCGAGCGTGTCGAGCACCTGGTGATCGATTTCGCTGAGACTGCCGGCGCCAATCTGGCTATCGAGATAGAGCATGCCGAGCAGCCGATTGGGCTCGGCGGGCGAGATGTGTTTGCGCAGCGGAATGCAGTAGATACTGCGAATGGAGTTGGCCAGGACACTTGCCCAGCCTGAAGCGCTGTCGTCAGCAAGCGTGTCGCTGAGAAAGAATTTCGAGTCGCTTTCAATCGCCTTCTGCATGGCCCGGCGCGAGACGGATGGGTCTTCTTCGACGGTGCTTCCATCGGAACGGAGACCGAGGGCGAGCCGCATCTCTTCGCCTTCGAGCAGGTACACAAAACCGCGCTCGACACCGGTGAGTTGAAGCGAGAGCTGGAGCAGAGCGTGGAAAATGTCGGTGATGGCGCCGCCGGCATTGAGCTGGCGTGCGGCGTTCAGCAGAAAGCTGAGCTTCTCAATTTCCCGCGCGGGCTGAGGGATATTCCTGTCGGTCGGCGCGAAAACGGAGAGCGCGGAAAGAAGCTCGGATGCGACGCCGCTCGAACTGCTGTCGGTAACGCCGGAGGGCAGCAGGAAACGGAAAGTGGCCGCGTTCAGAGATCCGAACTGGAGGGTGTCGCCGGACTCGAGTTTGGCTTGCTCGATGCGCTGGCCGTTGAGAAATGTGCCGTGCGAGCTGCCTTGATCTGCCAGTTCGAAGTGGCCGTTGTTTTTAGTGATGATTGCGTGGCGACGGGAAACATATGCCTCCTTGAGCACGAGGTCCTGGTCGGGCGAACGGCCAATGGAGACGCTCTCGGTAGCGAGGGCAAAAGAGTGCTCACCATCCAGGTCAGCGTACTTCAGGGTAGGCAACATAACGGGAACAGCCATCGAGCACATTCTATTCTGCTAGCACGGCAAAGGGCGAAGCGAAAATTTCGGTGTAATCAAAAAGGCCTCAGGATTGCAAGGTTGGAGTCAGCGATGAGGCGGCCGGTATTGAAGACGCACATGGCTCCCCATTTCCAAAGCAAATCGAGGCAAAGCAGCAGCGGCCGCAAAATGTTTGCGCTGCTAGATCAGGCCTTCTCCTTTTTGAGTGCGCCGTACCAGACATAAAGGCAGAGCGCGACAAATACGAGAGCGGAGACAGATTGCGAGACGGTGTTGTTGGCGTAGAACGGAGTCTTGATCAGGTCCTCGTGGAACCAGGGGAAGAGTCGCAGGGCCGCTCCAATGACGCCACCGAGTGCGCCGCCGGCCATCAGTCCTGAGGCTATGATGACGCCGCGTTCGCGAATGCGTTTGCCGGGTTCGCCGCCGGTCTTCTCAGAGCGCTTGTTGAGGAAATGCGAAAGGAATCCGCCGACGAGTGCAGGCGTGTTGAGTTCGAGCGGGAGATACATGCCGAGAGCGAAGATGAGCGAGGGCTGGCCGAGCATTTCGAGAATCAGGGTAATCATTGCGCCGACGCCGAAGAGCAGATAGGCGATCGGCTGATGGCTCATGAATCCCTGAACCAGCGCCTTCATGATGGAGGCTTGCGGCGAGGCGAGGACGGGCCGCAGGTCGCCGGGAAGGGATTCGCCGAACTGGAAAGCGTGGGCAAGCATGCCAATAGTGAGGCCGACAGCGATGGCGCTGGCGGCGACGCCGAGGAATTTTACTTTTTCCTGCGCGGCAGGTGTGGATCCCAGCCAGTATCCTGCTTTGAGGTCTGTGATGGTCTGGCCAGAGACGGAGAGCGCGGTGCAGACCATTCCGGCAATCGCCATCACGAAGAACATTCCGGCGGTTCCTGAGACTCCGAAACGAAGAAGGACAGCGGAGGAAATGATGATGGTGAGCATCGTCATGCCGGAGACTGGATTGCGCGCGATGGTGGCGATGGCATTGGCTGCTACTGATGTGAAGAAGAAGGAAAAGAGCAGTGTCATGCCGAGGCCGACGGCAACGACGGTCCACGAGACGGGGAGGCGGCCGAAAAATGCGGCGACGGCGATGGCGGAGATGATGATGCCGAGGAGAATCCCCGTCATGGGTACGTCACGATCAGTGCGCGGAGGATGGGCGACTTCGCCGTGGCGGAAGACGCGGAATGCGATGCCGAAGGATCCGGCGACAACACGGAGTGATTTGACGATGCCTATGATCCCTGCCGTAGCGATGGCGCCCACGCCGATGAAGCGGACATAATTTCGGTAGATGTCGACTGCGGTCATTTGCGAAATGGGAAGAATGCCGGGATAGACGGCCACCACGATATGGTTGCCGATAAACCAGATGAGCGGGACGAGCACGAGATTGGAAAGAACGCCACCGGCACACAGAATCATGGAACTGCGGAGGCCCATGACGTATCCGAGGCCGAGAATGAAGGCGATGGCGTCGAACTTGAGCACCATGCGTGCGCGGTCAGCGAGCGAGTGCATGATGGGCACAAATTGAAAATCGACGTACTCTTTCCAGACTTGAAATGTGGTGACGAAGAGGTCGTAGACGCCAGCGATGGCGGTGGCCTGGAGCAGAAGGCGCGCCTGCGATCCGCCCTTTTCGCCGGTGACCAGGACTTCAGTGATCGCGGTGGCCTCTGGATACGGGAGCAGCCCATGCATGTCGCGAACAAAGTAGCGACGCAACGGGATGAGGAATAGGACTCCGAGGCATCCGCCGGCGAGGCAGATGAAGATGGTCTGCACCGGATGCGGATCGAGATTGAGGATGTAGAGAGCGGGAAGGGTGAAGATGGCTCCCGCCACCACGCCTCCAGCAGCGCCGGCGATGCCGGTGATGATGACGTTCTCAAGCAGGGTAGAGCGACGGCGGTAGGTGCGCGCGAGACCGATGGCGAGGATGGAAGTGGGGATCGCTGCTTCCATCACCTGGCCGACTTTGAGGCCGGAGTACGCAGACGCAACGGTGAAGATTACGCAGAAGATGACGCCCCAGATCAGCGATCGCGCAGTGAGTTCAGGCTGTGAGGCATGTGCAGGAACGATGGGCTGATATTCCTCGCCGGGCTCAAGTGGACGGTAGGCGCTCTCAGGCAGGGATTTCGTGTCTAATTCTGTCGCAAGCATCGCAAGGATGATAGCGCTGCCGGGCCAGGTTTTGGCTGTGACGCGCGGAGTGGCTGAAGCTGGGGCTCGGATTGTAGACGTACCGGCTTTTCTTGATCAGGGGTGTTGAAGGCGAACCTCAACTTGCGGAGTCGCGCTGACCGCACACGAGGCGGCTGGTGCTACTGGTAATTTAGCCAGTCCCGGAATCTCGCCCAGAACCGTAGAATTCCTCTAGTGGATTGCGGGCATTTCATGCCGGCGGCGCAATGCTATACAATCCGATCTCCGGCGCGACCACAGCGTCGGGGAGCGAAAAGCGGAGGCTGACCATGGAAGTGGAGTTCACCGCAAGGCAAGTTAGCGTTCCCAAGTCGGTGCGTTCTCAAGCTGAAGAAGGGTTGGAACGGGTAGCCCGAATTCTGGGTCGAACCGCGCGCGCCAGCATCACGTTTCGCGCACAGCGTCATCTGCAGATTGCGGAATTAACCATCAAGGCGAGAGTGCAGACCATTGAGGCTGCGGGCAAGGCCGACACGATTGAGGCGGCATTGCGGATTGCCATTCAGCACGCCGAGAACCAGGCCCTGAGATACCGCGATCGCCAGTTTGAGCGCAAGCGCCTGCCCAAGCTGGACAAAGTGCTGACCGCACCTCCAGTGGCGCATGCCAAACGCGGCGCGCAGCCTGAGGGACTGGCGGAAAACGGCAAGCTGACTCGCGCCAAGATCAAGACGTCAATCGCCGTGCATTCGTTCCCGGTCAGCTCTACTCTCGTCGAACCCCACATTATGACGAGCGGCGAAGCGATTGCCGTGAAGCCAATGACCATTGAGGAAGCCGTCAAGGAGGCTGAATTCCGCGATCGCGATTTGCTCATCTTTCGCAATCGGGTAGGCGACTTGTTTGTGCTGCATCGCCGGCGCGATGGACAAATGGAATTAGTTGAAGTGCCGTAACAGTCCAAATGTAACCTTCGTGTAACAGCTTGTGGTTTAGTGTGCGCGGCGATGGGTGTAGGATGGGCGCATGGTTCCTCCTCGTCCGACCCCCGGTGTGCGCAGCCGTCGATCGACGGAACAGAGACCTGCAGCGAAACCTTCAAAGAAGGAATTAGTAATCCTGACCGGCATCTCGGGTGCGGGCAAAGCTTCTGCACTCAAAACATTTGAAGATCTTGGCTATCAGGCCGTGGACAATCTGCCGTTGGAACTGATGCCGGAGTTTGCAGGCATGGTTCAGAAGTCCAAGGATATCGATCGCGCCGCGATCGTGGTGGACATTCGCGAAGGGCAGGCGTTCGATCGGTTGCCCGACATCATCAAACGGGTGAAACGGGTGCTGCCCACGCGAGTCGTGTTTCTTGATGCGCAGGATTCGGTGCTGGTGCGGCGCTACTCTGAGACGCGCAGGCCGCATCCCCTCAAGCGTTCAGAGACGGTATCGCGTTCGATTGTGGAAGAGCGGCAATTGCTCGATTCCATTCGCAACGTCGCCGATACATTGATCGATACTTCACGGTTCAATGTTCACGAGTTGCGGGCGGAGATCCAGAAGCGGTACGGCCGCGAGGATCAGAGCAAGACTCTGCTGGTGTCGTGCCTGAGCTTCGGGTTCAAGAACGGCGTGCCTTTGGATGCGGACCTGGTGTTCGACGTGCGTTTTTTGCCCAATCCGCATTTTGTGCCGGAGTTTCACGACAAGACGGGCCTTGATCCGAAGGTGGCCGCTTACGTGAAGGGCTTTGCGCAGACGGGGGAGTTTCTGGATAGAGTTACGGACCTGATGCTCTACCTGATGCCACACTATGTGAAAGAAGGCAAAAGCTACCTGACCGTCGGGTTTGGTTGTACGGGTGGACAACATCGCAGCGTGATGATGGCCGAGGAGATGACGAAGCGGTTGTCGAAGGCCGGCTTCGAGGTTAAGGCTGTACACCGTGATATGCCGCGTTGATTAGTGGGCCGGCACCTGCAACTGATCGATCCAACTACTTAAAGCGGACTCGAACTGCGCCGGTTCGTCGCGCGAGTCGGTGAGCCAGACCAAGCTTTTGCGTGCCGAGACTTTCTCGTAGGCTTCGGGCTTGTCCTGTTCCAAATCCGCGCTTCGCTCGGGCACAAAATAGAACCACAACGAAGGAATCAGCACATTGGCCGCCGCGACGGCGGACTGCCAACGGTCGCTTACGAGAAGACGCGCCGGAACGAGCCGCGCACGTGCATCGCCGAAAATGGCTGCGGTTGGCGATTCGAGTGGTCCTTCGAGCACGACACCTGCGACGCCTGAATGAGCTGCGGCGACTTCGAGGGCCAGGTTTGCACCAAGATCTTTTCCGACGAGAATGATGGTGTCGGCGGGAATGTGGCGGGTTCCAGTGAGATAAGTGAGGGCAGACTCGGCGTCTTCGCGCCATCGCTTCTCGCTGGGATGCGCGAAGTGGCTTTGCCCGTATCCGCGATAGTCGAAGGCAAAGACGTTGAGTCCTGAGGCGTGAAGTCGGGAAAGCGCATTTACGGTGTCGCCGAGATTGCCGTCGGCGCCATGGAAATAGATGGCGGTAAAACGTGCCTGCGACGATGCCGGAATCCACCAGCCGCGTAACTGCGGTTCGCCGGCAGCGTTGCTGGCGAAACCGACGGACTCAAACGGTAGATTCAGGCTGGCGGGAGTGCGGTTCACTGCAGACGCAGGGTGATAGAGCAACTGCCAACTGCCTTGCCAGAAGAGAACGCACAACGTACACCATGCACAAAGCAGCGCGGCTGCTATGGCGATTGCTCCGGCGGAGAGCAACCATTTGCCTGAGACCGTGGGGGGAACAGATGTGCTGTTCGAGCCCTGCCTGAGAGCGGGTCGGGCTGGGGATGACGCGCGGGCGACTCCGAATGACTTTGCTTTCTTCATCTTTGCTTGCCCATGAGTAGAGGCACAGATTTATGCTAATTGGGCTATCGCAGTTCCAGCGAGGCGTTCAGCAAGAGACGGGAGAAATTGTGATGTCAGAGTTTGTGCGGATATGCGCCCAGGGCGAGCTGCCTGCGGCAGGAAACGTTAAGGAGTTCGTGGTAGAGGGGCGCGCGCTCTGCGTGGCCAACGTTGATGGAGCTATCTGCGTCCTCGACGGAACCTGTCCGCATGAGGGTGGCCCCCTGGGTGAAGGATCGATTGAGGGGGGCAAGGTCGTTTGTCCGTGGCATGCATATGCGTTCGACGTTCACACGGGCGCCAATTCCGAAGATCCTGATGTGAATGCCTCGGTGATTGAGGCAAAAGTTGAAGATGGCGAGCTTCGCGCAAAGCTATGACGAACGCGCTACGGTACGCATTCGGCCAATGATGCCGCAGCGCGAAGCGTCTACGACTTTTTAGCGGGAACTTTCTTTCCTTCCTTGCGCGCCTTGGACAGACCGATGGCGATGGCCTGTTTCGGATTCGTGACCTTCTTGCCGCTGCGGCCGGATTTCAGCTTTCCCTTTTTCATCTCGCGCATTTCAGTTTCTACGTTCTTGCCCGTGGACGGAGAGTATTTGCGGCTCGATGATTTTTTCGAAGATGATTTCTTCGAGGTGGATTTCTTTTTGGCTGCCTTCTTCGTTGCCATAACTATCCTCCTCGGAGGTCAGATGGCACCTGTCTCGGGGCAAGTTGTATGGAACGTCAGCGCGTCGGTGCACAGTGAACTGAGCGTGAGCGCTAAACAATACGCCGTATGGCGGGAATACGCACGAGAGGATCGGCGATGAGCCACGTTGCGATGCATGTCAGCGTGCCGGTGACGGCGAACTTGAGGAGTGCTGGTGCGACCCATGGGTGCAACAGCAGGCTGATGCCGACCAGGACAACCGGGTGAATGATGTAAACGGCGTATGCGCGCCGATTGAGCCAAGACCAGAACTGCGATGATTTGTTCATGTATGCGCGCGCGAACAGCAGCCACGCAGCGATGAAGCCCCAGGCGACAAACGGATCCCAGAAGGCGTAGAAGATGGCGGGCCAGGTCAGGCCGCCGCCGAAGTTCGCCTTACCTGGGCCGAATAGGCGCATGGAGACGACGATGCTAATGGGCAACAGTGGCCACGCGACGATGAGCGTGAATATCCATGGACGCGCATTCTTCAACGTAAGTTGGCGAATCCAGTCGTAGCGCCACGCTGCGATACCGATGGCGAAGAGAAAAATGTACGGCGCGAAATAGCCGAGTTGGAGACCGATGATGTTCTTCCCGACAGGTACGAATTGCCGGATTGCGAGACTAATGGCGCCGACGATGACGGCGCTGAGCAACCATCGCACATAAGAGGGAAGTGATGAGGGTGTGCGCGCAGATTGCGCGAGTGGCGTGCCGAGTGCGGCGCGCCATGCGCAGTAGCCGAGGCAGAACATGAGCAGCGCCTGCGCGAACCAGAGCGGGCCGTTGATGATGATCGTGTGATTCCAGAGGTACGGAAAAACCCGCCAGAATCCTTTGCCTTCGTAGAATGCGACCATCGCTGCGGTGAGCGGTCCGAGAATGAAAATGAACGCGAGCAGCGGAATGCCCAGGCGCAGGAACCGGTCGCCGAGAAAACTTGCGTAGCCTTTGCGTTCGAGCGAGGCCGGTGTGAAGTAGCCGGCGAGCAAAAAGAAGAAGCCCATGAAATAGGCTTGGTTCGTGGCGCAAAAGAGCGTGAGAAGAATGCTCGAAGCTTTCGCAGATGGATACAGTTCGTTGTAAAACCAGCCACCTGCCGCGCCGTAGGTGATGGCGGTGTGATGCAGCAGGACCAGAGCGGTCATGACACTGCGCAGGCGATCGATGTAGAGGTCGCGCGGTGGGGCCGCGTGCGAGATGGCTACGGGAGGCTCAGCCGTTTGGACGGGTGGTGAATCCGTGCTTCCGGGCATGATCCATGATACGAAGAACGGCTGGTTTTCGTTCGGAACAAGAGAGCGGACGTTTCCCACCCATGCCTTGAGGCATGGATGGGGCACCCACATTTGTATTTAGTTTGGCAGGTTCTAGATCTTTGCGGGCTAGTACTTGACGATGGCGGTGAAGGAGTCGGGCTTGAGGCTGGCACCGCCGACTAGTGCACCGTCGATCTCTTCCTGGCCGCATAGGGCGGTGGCATTGTCAGGCTTGACGCTGCCGCCGTAGAGGATGCGCATCTTCGCTGCGACATCAGCTCCAAGCAGCTTGGCAACTTCCGCACGGATGATCTTGTGTGCTTCGACAGCCATTTCAGGCGTGGCTGTTTTGCCGGTGCCGATGGCCCATACGGGCTCGTAAGCGATGACGATGGGTGCGGCGGCCTCAGGCGTGATGCCGGCGAAGGCTCCAGTGACTTGCGTCTTGAGCACCTGCTCGGTCTTTCCGGCTTCGCGCTCGGCCAGAACTTCACCAACGCAGACGATGGGGACGATGCCGTGCTTGAGTGCAGTGTGCAGCTTCTTGTTGACGATCTCATCTGTCTCGGCGAAGTACTGGCGGCGCTCGGAGTGGCCGATGAGTGTATGCGTTCCGCCGACGGCTATCAACTGGCCAACAGAGGTTTCGCCGGTGTAGGCGCCTTCTTCAGCATAGTGCATGTTCTGGCAGCCTACGGCTACGTTAGAACTGTTGGCCGCGGCGATGACCGTGGGGAGCAAAACGGGCGACGGGAAAAGGGCGATCTCGTCGCGGGTGTGGCCGGCAACAAGCGGTAAGAAGGCATCGACAAACGCCTTGGCTTCGACCGGCGTTTTGTACATCTTCCAATTAGCTGCAATCAGTTTCTTGCGTGACATGTTGTGTAAAGTCCTCAAGATGATTTTATCGGACGGAAAATGAGGGCAGGGGTGACATGGAGCACAGGGGTGGGCCCAAGCCTACACTTTCGAAGGTTAAGGCGCCGACATGGCCCGTGGAAATGACGGGTATGCAATGCATGGAGAGCCAAAAAGCCCTTTCCACCCACAATCAAAACCGCTCTCACTGCAAAGAGCCTGTTAATCCATCTCCAGTCAAAAAACAAAAAGGATGTCGCGGCCCCCTCAGATCACGCGCCTACGGCGGCGGGGGCGTTGGGTGATGGGTGGCCTTGGGAGACAACATGGAAAGTTTAGAGCGGCCGTGTCGGCTCAGATTGACGGATTGCGGACAAGTCGCCGGGCATTTCGCCGTTGAGGAAAGCTTCGCGATGGTCGGGGTCGCCGAGGTCCATTTTGAAGTGGTGCCAGGTGCCGTCCTGGAGGATACCCATGTTCCAGGGGCCTGAGACAGAATCAGAAAACTGCCAGATGATATGGAAGCCTTCTTCGTTGGTGAAGCCTTCGTTGTCGGCTTGCAGGATGGAGTCTCCGCGCTCCCAGAGGTGCGAACGAAGGGCGTGCAGGGCATTGCCGCCGTCTTCGGTTTCCGATCCCTGGAGATGCTGGAAGGCGTAGACGGTTTTCACTTCATCGAAGAATTCATGAAGCCATTGGACACCGGTCTCCGGTTTGCAATCGTGAGTTTCCTCGATGAAATCGGCAATCTGGTCTTGGCCTATGGATCCGTCGGCGACGGGATTTCGCTCAAGGACAGCTACTTCGACCTCGTCATTGCCGGAGAGGAGGAGGGATTCCCATTCTTCTTCGGTGCCTTCTTCGATGGTGAGTTTGTAGTCGGGGTGGCTGGTTTGGATAAAGTCTGCGAGTTCGTCGAAGGGCGGGAACTCTGCGTCTTTGGATAGGACTCGCGTGTAGTAGGGCATCGGTCTCTCCCGGTGCGAACGCTTTGAGTTTAATGCTTCGGGGGCATGGAAAGGTTCGTTCCGGCCCTTCGGGACGGATCGATTTGAGGTGGGTCGTGATCCCAGGACTCCGCTTTACTTCGGCCTGGGCTATTTTCGAATCCTCCCTACGGGAGGATGAACGCGAAACAAGGAACGGAGGGTGGAAGCCGACGCAAGGGTACGGGCAGGCATTCAGCGTCCGAGCCGACATCTAGGGCGACACGGACGGCGACTGTGCAGTGTTGGCGGTGATTAGCGTCACGATTGCCGGAGCTGATCGAAGTTCAGTATTGCCATTTTGCCTTGTTGAGAGGGCAGAGCACAGAGAGCGAATCCAATTCGGATTCGCTCTCAGGATCACGGTTTATTTCAGGGATTATTTGTTGGTGAGGGCTTCTACGCCGGGGAGCTTTTTGCCTTCGAGGAATTCGAGGCTGGCACCGCCGCCGGTTGAGATGTGGGTGACCTGATCGGCATAGCCGGCCTTGTTGATAGCGCTGACGGAATCGCCGCCGCCGATGATGGAGATGGCTGCCTTGTTCATTGCAACAGCCTTGGCGATAGCGTTGGTGCCGATGGCGAAGCGCGGGAACTCGAAGACGCCTGCCGGACCGTTCCACACAATGGTGCGGGCGGTGGAGACGACTTCTTCAATGGCCGCGACAGACTTAGGACCGATGTCCAAGCCTTGCCAGTCGGCAGGGAAGTTGACGGAGGTATCCCACGGCTGCGTTTTGGCGTCGGGCGAGAAGCTGTCGGCGAGGATGTTGTCGACGGGGAGGAGCAGGTTGACTCCCTTGGCCTTTGCTTTTTCAAGTGCGGCCTTTGCCATGTCGATCTTGTCTTCTTCGACGAGCGACTTGCCGGTGGTGACGCCGAGGGCGCGCTGGAAAGTGTAGGCCATGCCGCCGACGATGACGAGGGTGTCGACCTTGTCGAGCAGGTTGTCGATGACGTCGATTTTGCCTGAGATTTTGGAGCCGCCGATGATGGCGACGAAGGGCTTCTCGGGCGATTCGAGCGCTTTGCCGAGGTAAGTGATTTCCTTCTCCATCAGGAGACCTGCCACGGCGGGCTTGAGGAAGTGGGTGATGCCTTCTGTGGAGGCATGGGCGCGGTGGGCTGAGCCGAACGCGTCATTGCAATAGACCTCGGCCAGCGAGGCGAGGGCTTTCGAGAACGCAGGGTCGTTGGCTTCTTCTTCAGCGTGGAAGCGCAGGTTTTCAAGCAGGAGCACCTGGCGTGACTCAAGTTGACGAGCCATCTCTTCGGCAATTTCTCCAACGCAATCGGGCGCGAAGGCAACATTGACGGATTCGCCAATCTGCTTGTCTAGGAGTTCGCGCAGGCGGTCAACGACGGGCCGCAGCGAATACTTCGGGTTCGGCTTGCCCTTGGGGCGGCCGAGGTGCGAGGCGAGGATAACCTTGGCATGGCGGCGCAAGGCGTACTCGATTGTGGGCAGCGTGGCGACGATGCGCGTGTCGTCGGTGATTTCCTTGCCGTCTTCTGAGAGCGGCACGTTGAAGTCGACGCGGATGAAGACGCGCTTGTTCTTGAGTTCGATGTCGCGAATGGAAAGCTTGGGCATGGTGTTTTCCTTGAAAACAGTTCTCAGTGGTCAGCTGTCAGTGATCAGTGTCAGCTGTCAGTTGGAGATTTCAGACACTACCGCGTCAAATTCGATTTCGATGCGCCAACTGGGGTTGAGCAGTGCGGCGACGACGACCATGGTGGCGGCGGGGCGAATGTCGCCGAAGAACTCGCCGTGGACATGGCCGACGGCTTCCCAGTCTTCGACGCGGGTGAGATACATGCGGGTGCGGACAACGTCTTTGAAGGATGCGCCGGCTTCGGAGAGGGCTTTTTCGGCGATGGCGAAGATGCGACGGGTTTGACCAGCTGCGTCGTCGTTATCGGCACCGACAGGGCCAGTTCCGGCAAGGTGGACGGTGTTTCCGACGCGAACGGCCCGAGAGAAGCCGATGATGGGCTCGAAGGGGGATCCGCCGCTAATGTTTTTTCGCATGGGCTCGGGGCTTGAGGTTTCCCACCCATTTCGCAAACCGCGCGAAATGGATGGAAACCCAGATTTGTAGTTGGACTAGAGGCCCTTCTTGACGAGGAAGCCGATGAGGTCGACCACGCGGTTGGAATAGCCCCACTCGTTGTCGTACCAGCTAAGCACCTTGACGCTGTTGCCAACGACCTTGGTGAGAGGCGCGTCGACGATGGAGGAGAGCTTGTTGCCTTTGAAGTCGGAGCTTACCAGTTCGTTGGTCTCGAAGCCGAGAATGCCCTTGAGTTCGCCTTCCGCAGCGGCCTTGAGTGCGGCGTTGACTGCCTTCGCGTCGGTGGTCTTCTCACTGATGAAAGTGAGGTCGACGATGGAGACGTTGGGTGTTGGGACGCGAATGGCGAAGCCGTCGAGCTTGCCAGAGGTTTCAGGGATGACCAGCTTCAGGGCCTTGGCTGCGCCTGTGGAACTGGGAATCATGCTGAGGGCAGCGGCGCGAGCACGGCGCAGATCCTTGTGTGGCGTGTCGAGAATGACCTGGTCGTTGGTGTAGCTGTGGATGGTTGTCATGATGCCGCTGACGATGCCGCAGTGCGCGAGGAGTACCTTGACTACGGGCGCGAGGCAGTTGGTGGTGCAGCTGGCGTTGGAGATGACGTTGTGCTTGGCGGCGTCATAGGTATTTTCGTTAACGCCAAGAACCAGGGTGGCGTCTTCGTTGGTTGCGGGGGCGGAGATAATGACCTTCTTGACGGTGGTGCCGAGGTGAGCCTTGGCCTTGGTGGCATCGGTGAAGAAGCCGGTGGATTCAACCACAATCTGTGCGCCCACGGAAGCCCAGTCCAACTTGGCAGGGTCGCGCTCGGAGAAGACTTTGATCTGCTTGCCATCGACGGCGATGAATCCTTCGCCTGCGGTCACTTCGTTCTTCAGGTTGCCGAGGATCGAGTCGTACTTGAGCAGGTGCGCCAGAGTTGCGGGGCTGGTCAAGTCGTTAACGGCTACAAATTCAATCTCGGGATTGCCGAGGGCGGCGCGAAAAACGTTGCGGCCAATTCGGCCGAAGCCGTTGATGCCAACCTTAACTGCCATGTGTATTCTCCTTCGTTATGGGTAGATCTTCTTAGAGTTGTGAGTGATGGCATGCGGCGAGGGCAAGACGTGCACCAGGCAATCCACCAAACTCATCAGGCTAACACTGTTGTCAACCAGAACCAAATGAACACTGCGCAAATTGCAACCCCGTACCAAAATGCGCTCAACGCTAGTTTTTCTGTTCAGATGCGGGACTGTATGTGACGCGCGCCACTCGACCGTTGTGGGGACCTCAAAATTGAGCAGCGCTCGCAGGGGAGCTTTGGCCACTTCGCGGATGACGCGTGTTTTGCTGCATTTGCAGTGGCTCCGGTGAGTGTGTTATCCCGGTATTGAAGGTGCAGAAAGCGGAATGAGAAGACGTTCCCGACGTAGCGTTAATAATTCAGAATCCACAGGCAAAATCGGCCAGGAACTCCCATCGAATCAACCACGCCCGCTGGTGCCACTCTATCCAGACGAGTCCTTGCCCGGCGAAAGGCGCACGGCGCGTCCACCGGCAATAGCCTCTGAAACGCGGCCTCCGCGGCCAGCGGCAGTACCTCAGGAGGTTCGCCCGCCCCGGCCGCAAAACCAGTCGAGGAGGCCCGCGCCGCCCGAAAGACCTGCCCGGCAGGAGCGCCCGGCTCGTCCGGAATGGAATGAGCCCGCCGAGTCAGGGCGGCTGGAAATGGAAACGCAGCCGGATATGCCTTCTGCTCCCTCTGCGGAGGCGCAGGCGATCGAGCGGTCGCCGCAGGCTCCCAAGGGCTACGTGGTGTTGGCAATCGGACTTCCGGGCTCGGGAAAAACTACCTGGTTTCGCCGTCGCGGGGTCACTCCGCTGTCGAGCGACTTGCTGCGGAATATTCTTTTCGACGATGTGGAGGAGCAGAAATTCCAGGGACTGGTGTTTTCGACGCTGCGCTCACTGCTGAGAGCGCGCCTGATAGCCAAGATGCCCTGGAATTATGTGGACGCAACCAACCTGTCGGTCCACGAACGGCGTCAGTGGATAAAGATGGCCAAAAGTTTTGGCTACGAGACTCAGGCAGTGTTTTTTGATGTTCCACTTGAGGTTTGCCTTGATCGCAATCGACAGCGCGACCGGTCGGTAAGCGAAGACGTGATGCGCAAGATGGCCGAGAAGCTGAAGGCGCCTTTATTCGAAGAGGGTTTCGAGAAGATCACTGTAGTGCGGGTGAAGAGCGCGGGCTAGCCCTGGTTGGGTGTCAACATGCCTGACGTATTGCAATACTTGTCCGGCGAAGAGATCTGCAAGGGAGATCGCGTACGATTCCACGGGCATCCGGCACAGATCGAGTTTGCCGCTGCCGAAATGAGCGATCCTGAACACAGCTGCTTTGTGCGGCTATACGGTGGCGGGGTGATGGTGAACGACCCCGCGGTTTCGGGTCATACGTTTATACCCGTCGATCAACTCAAGAACTACGAAGACCTGGAATTTGTCGCCCGCGAAGACCTGGAGACTCCCCCATGAGCACTTCTGCATCTGTTCCTTACGTTGAGCCTTGGCTGCGCGGGACGCACGACGGTGTTCCGGCCGTTAGTCGCGCGGTATTGCATGCTTTTGACCTGGCGCTGGAAGACATTTCCAAATGGACTGCGGGCCTGAGCGATATTGAAGTTCATGCGCAGCCGCTGGGATTGCCGGCCGTCTCGTTTCACTTGAGGCACATGGCGCGCTCGACGGATCGGCTGCTGACCTACGCGGAGGGTGGCCAGATCTCCGCTGATCAACTTGTGCTATTGAAGTCAGAGCAGACAGGGTGCGAGACGCTGGCGGAACTGTTAGCCGAAGTAGAGACTTCGTTCAGCAATGCGGGGGATCGAGTTCGGGTGCTGGCGACGGCGGACTTCAATACCTTTCGTGGAGTCGGCCGCAAGCAGTTGCCGACGTCAATCGGAGGCGCGCTGATCCATGTGGCCGATCATACGCAGCGACATGTGGGGCAGGTTGTAACCACAGCAAAAGTTCTGAAGGCTCTTCGCTAGATGTGATCCGAAGATTGCGCCTTGGAGGAACTTGATGAACTTGGTCGATGAGACGGGTTCTATAGGTGGTGTAGCCAGATCAGATGCTGTCGTTCTTCCAGCGCCGCCAGAATCAGCGTGAGGATGGAAAACGCAAGCTGCAACCGCTCTGAACGCAGCTTGGGCGATTTCTGCGTGGTCTGCCGCCACTGCGCGGAGGGGAGCCTGCGCAGCCGCCGGATCTGCCATAGGACGACCAGGTTGACAATCGAGCCCAGCACAGCCAGGACGATCATCGGCACCCGCAACCAGCTATGGTGAAAATGGTCAATGACAGACGCGGTGCCGGCTGCGAGCGCCAGTGAATTGATGCCGATGCCTATGCGGAGCCCGTTCATCGCTGCGAAAAACGTGCAGACACTCTGAAGCAGGGCAAAGGCCAGACTGGACCAGGCAATCGCGTCGCGAGTACGCCGCGGTCCATCCGAGTCACGCTGCACAGGTGACATAGCTTTCGAACTTTCTGCACGCGGCATCGACTTGCTCAATCTACACAAATCGCTGGTTGCTGCGCAATTCAAGGATGTCTCGTCACTGAAGTTGAGGGGGTGGCAATTTGCAGGAGGGGGAGCCGGGACTAGAATTTTCCCAACTTCAAATCCACAAGGGGATGCTCATGCAAGATCTGCAACCTCGTTTTTTTCCACTAGCCGTAAAGACCGTGGTTTGCCACACGATTACATACATGGTTATGGGCGGCCTTGCGTATCACTTCCTGCATTACGCGGACTTCATCAATAATCCCTGCTCCGGCATGCGGCCGGTCACGAGCCTGTGGGTGATTTTCGGTCCACCCATGCAGGTATTTCGTGGCGTGTTGTTCGCGTCGGTGTTCTATTTCTTCCGCGAACAGTTGTTCGAGAGTAAGAACGGCTGGCTACGAATGGCATGGCTGCTGATTGGCATCGGAATTCTGGGGACGTTTGCAGCACCGGCTGGATCACTGGAAGGATTCATCTACACGACTGTTCCGATCGCGATGCAATTGCGCGGCTATCTCGAGATCGTTACGCAGGCACTGCTGCTTTCGGCGCTTCTGTGCTACTGGGTCAATCACCCCGGAAAGAGATGGCTAAACTGGGTTCTCGGAGTCATGTACGCCGTTTGTGTCGTGCTGCCGATGATGGCACTGGTGGCGCCGAAGCGGTAGATGGGACCAGCGGTGCTTCGTCGAGTCGTCAAAGACCGAGTAAAGATCTCTGATGGGTGGGCGCCATTGGCCGGATAACCCGGTTTGGCCATACGGCTGGTTAGGAAGCGGGTCATTTTCGCAGACAAGCTATTATCGGATTGCAGTCCGAATTCGGCGGCCATCGAAAAGCGGCGGCTGCCAAACTGGAGGGCCTCCGATGCGCGCGTCTAATTCCGATGCTCTTGTGGTCTATGGGGTAACCGGCGATCTTGCCCACAAGATGATCTTCCCAGCACTGTATGCGATGGTGAAACGCGGCACCCTGAACGTTCCGGTTATCGGCGTCGCGTTTCCGAAGTGGTCTCTCGAACGCCTGCAGCGACGGGTGACGCACAGCATCAAACAATCGGGAGGCATTGATAACAAGCGGGCATTCCAGCATCTTCTGTCTTTGTTGAAATATGTGAGCGGGGATTACAACGACAGCAATACGTTCATGGCGATCAAGAAGGCACTGGGGAAAGCACGCCGCCCGGCACATTATCTCGCTATTCCTCCTTCGCTCTTTGCAACCGTAATCAAAAACCTGGGCGCTGCAGGGCTGGCCGAGAATGCGCGTGTCATTGTCGAGAAGCCATTTGGACGCGATCTGGCGTCGGCCCGTGCGCTGAATCGCGTGGCGCGGTCTGTTTTCCCTGAAGATTCAATCTTTCGCATCGATCACTTTCTGGGGAAGGAGGCGATCATGAATATTCTTTACTTCCGCTTCGCCAATTCCTTCCTTGAGCCGATCTGGAACCGCAATTACATCTCCAGTGTCCAGATCACGTTGTCCGAAAAATTTGGCGTGGGATCGCGCGGCGCGTTTTACGAGTCTGCAGGGTGCTTGCGCGACGTGATCCAGAATCACCTTTTTCAGATTGTTGCTTTGCTTGCGATGGAACCGCCCGCGGGCCGGCATTTCGCCGCAGTGCAAACCGAAAAGGCAACCGTATTCAATGCGATGCGCGCTTTGAAGCCTGAAGATATGGTGCGCGGCCAATACGCGGGTTACCGGCAGGAGCAGGATGTGGCAAGGAACTCCGACGTCGAGACGTATTGCGCGGTTCGGCTTTTTATCGACTCATGGCGTTGGGATGGTGTGCCTTGGTACATCCGATCGGGCAAGTATCTGCCCGAAACGGTTAGCGAGATCCTCGTGGAACTGAAGCCGCCACCGCAGAAGCTCTTTGCGGACGCATCGACAGCCACGGGCC
This sequence comes from uncultured Acidobacteriaceae bacterium, assembly GCA_963832035.1. Taxonomy (GTDB): domain Bacteria; phylum Acidobacteriota; class Terriglobia; order Terriglobales; family Acidobacteriaceae; genus Telmatobacter. The sequence continues at coordinate 228,059 of CAWHSK010000001.1, forward strand.
AGGGAAATTATTTTCGCTTTCGGGCTTCTCCCGACGCAGCTATCGCACTCGCCGCTCGCGTCAAGCTTCCCGGGGAAGAGTTTATTGGTGAGCAGCGAGAGCTTTATCTACTGGAACAACAGGTGGGAGAAGAAACACCCTATGAACGACTGCTAGGCGACGCCATGAAGGGCGACGGCGGGCTATTTACCCGTGAAGACGCGGTTGAAGCCGCATGGGAAGTGGTGGAGCAGGTGCTCAAGCACCATCCGCGGGTTCGTCCTTACAAGCGCGGCACGTGGGGGCCGAAACAGGCGGATGCGTTAATTGCGGCAGACGGCGGCTGGCACAATCCCTCCAGCACGACTTGATTCGAATCGCACACTTCAAGCAAGCGACGGGGTAGCTGCATTCTGATCGCCTTTGATCACTTTGACCACGGTGGCGCTACGCCCGTCATGCGCGCGTAGGCCACAAGCTGACCCATGTGTTCGTTGGCGTGAACGATGATGCGAAGGTACATGCCGTCTACTGTCGCGTCATGTCCTTCTACCTTCAGCTTGCGCGTCATGTCTTTGGGATCGGCAACAAGGTGCGCCTGTTTTACCGCATCGAGCGAACGCTTTAGCCAAGCGATCACTTCCGGCTTCGACGTTACCGTCTTTTCGTTGACCGCCTTTGCTGTTTCGTCTTTGAGATCTGGAGGCAGCCTCTGGCCCGCCACGCTCAGCAGCCAGAAATTCGTCATCACGATGTGCATGTAGACTTCGCTGGTGGAGCGCGCGCCCGGGGTCGGGCGCCATGCGAATTTGTCTGCGGGCGTCGCTTCGGCTAGCGCAATCAGCTGATTTGAAACGTGTCGCCACTCGCCATCGTATCCCTGCCACAAGCCATCCAGCGGATCCTGCGCCCGCAGTCTCGGTACGCAGAGAACAATCAGCAATAACATCACTGTCCGCAGCTTCGTCATGGTCAACCTCCTCGATCGGTATCAACCCGAGTCTTCCAAGCTTAAGTAATAGGGTTGTCTAATCGCTACAAAGTTTTTGTCGTTCGTTGGCTGTCGACCTGTACACTGCTGGCCTGTGACCCCGGATGCGAGAAACGCGAGCGCGGTAGATCGCACGGCGCTGCGCCGCTTTGCGCCCACGCTGATTCTGCTGGTTATTGCGCTGCTTATCAATTACGTGGATCGTGGGAATCTGGCGCTGGCTGCGCCACTGCTGAAGATCGAATGGGGCATGACGGCGTCACAGCTTGGCGTTTTGCTCTCGGCGTTCTTCTGGACTTACACCGCGCTGCAGTTTGTGATGGGGCTGTGCGTCGACCGCTGGGGTGCGAATCGCATGATGGCGCTCGGCTTTCTGGCGTGGTCGCTTGCCACGGTGCTGACCGGCGCGGCGATGGGATTTGCGACGCTGCTGGCAATGCGTCTGCTGCTGGGCGTTGGCGAATCAGTTATGTTTCCTGCCAGTTCAAAGATTCTGGCACGACATTTGCCGGAGCATGTACGCGGATTTGCAAACGGGCTGATGAATGCCTCGATGCGATGGGGTTCGGCGATCGGGACATTTGGCGGAGGACTGCTGATGGCTCGGTACGGCTGGCGATCGGCGTTTATTGCCATCGGAGTTGCCAGCCTGTTGTGGCTGCCTGCCTGGGCGCGATGGAAGGCGCCGGAGGCACATACTGCGTCGGCCCATGTTGAGATTGGCTCGCCGGGCTTCGCGGCGATTTTGCGGAAGCGAGCGTTCTGGGGAGCGGCTTCGGGACACTTCTGCGCGAATTATCTTGTGTACTTTCTGATGAGCTGGCTGCCGTATTACCTGGTGCACGAGCGGAATCTTTCAATGTCTGCAATGTCGGTGGCGGCTGGGGCGCTCTGGGTGGTCGATTCGCTGTCTTCTGTTGCAACCGGCACCATCACGGACATGTACATTCGGCTGGGCGCCAGTCCGACCACGGCCCGCAAGTGGGCAATGGCCGTGGGATTCACGCTCGCCGCAGTGTCGCTTGTGGGCTGCGCGTTCGCGGGAGAGCACACCTATCTCGCTTGCCTCATTGCTTGCGCAGTGGGGAGCGGCACTGCCAACGCGGGAACGTTTGCTTTCGCGCAGACACTTGCCGGGCCGGACGCCGCAGGGAGATGGGTGGGGTTGCAAAACGGAATCGCCAACATGGCCGGGGTGATAGGGCCGGCACTCACGGGATTCCTTGTCGATTGGACCGGTCACTTCGCCGCCGCGTTCGCGGTTGCAGCTGTTATCACGCTCGGGGGAGCGTTTGCGTGGTGTCTCGGCGTCGACAAACTGGAGCGAGTTGATTTCAGGCGTGCGGATGAGCGATTAAGCATCAACTGAAACGAATGCCCTGCAAATCGGCGACTCTCACCTGGAGTCGCACACTTGCAGGGCCAAGCTAACAGCTAAGGCCAGGAGTTGCTTTACCGCGTTTTCACTACTTCCTCCACCGTTACCGGATCGAGGAACGGCATGCTGGCGCGGAGCTGTTTGCCTACGATCTCGATGGGGTGTTTGGCTTCAGCGTCGCGGAACGCCTGGAATTCCTTGCGGCCGGAGTTCTGATCGGCGAGGAAGCGCTTGGCAAATTCGCCGTTCTGGATCTCGGTGAGGATGGCCTTCATCGCCTTGCGGCTTTCGGCATTGATGACGCGTGGTCCGCTGACATAGTCGCCCCACTCGGCAGTGTCGGAGATGGAGTAGCGCATGTAGGCGAGGCCGCCACGATAAATGAGGTCGACGATTAGCTTGAGTTCATGCAGCACTTCGAAGTAAGCGCTTTCGGGCTGATAGCCGGCCTCGACCAGCGTCTCGTACCCAGCCTTAATGAGCGCGCTGACACCGCCGCACAGTACCGCCTGTTCGCCGAATAGGTCGGTCTCGGTCTCTTCCTTGAATGTGGTTTCAAGCACGCCGGCGCGCGTGCAGCCGATGCCTTTTAGGTAGCTCAATGTGAGTGGGTGCGCTTTGCCCGTCGCGTCCTGATGGATGGCAATCAGGCCTGGGACGCCGCCGCCCTCGGTGAAGACTTCACGCACGCGATGTCCGGGAGCCTTGGGCGCGGCCATGCCTACGTCGATGCCGGCTGCGGGTGCAATGGTCTTGAAGTGGATATTGAAGCCATGCGCGAACAGCAGAAGTTTGCCGCGAGAGAGATTTGGTCCGATCTCGTCGGCGTACAGCTTTGCGGCCGTCTGGTCGGGGACCAGGACCATGACCACGTCAGCCCACTTGGTGACTTCAGGCACGGTGCCAACTTCAAGGCCCGCCTTCTGTGCCTTGGCAATGGACTTCGAGTTCGCAGCGAGGCCCACCTTCACCTGTACGCCGGAGTCTTTCAGGTTGAGAGAGTGCGCATGTCCCTGGGAGCCGTAGCCAATGATGGCCACTTTTTTCGCTTGGATAAGGGAAAGGTCGGCGTCGTGATCGTAGTAAGTCTTAGCCATGATGATCTTGATTTTTCCTTTGCGTGCGGGTTGTGAGATTTTGTCGCGGGCTATCGCTACGCCCTTAAGAATGTGGTCGTGCTGCGGCGCGTGCGTTCACGAAGTTGGCACTCGCGCAACTCGTCGGCGAGTTCCTCCAAACGAGACACGCCATAAATCGAAAAGTTCTGAAGCTCTGCGTCAGTAGAGAAGATATGCAGTGACGACTGCCCCAGGAGACGGCTGCCAAGGGGCTTGCGCAGCTCAAAGTGATCGATGCGAAACAGCTCCAGTGATTCCTGCACCTTCGACAGAATGCCACGCTCCAACCTGATCCGCTGCGTGGTAATTCTATAAAACGTTCGCCGGCTCTTCATAAAATACGTAAGACAAATGACCGCGCACGAAGCAAGAAAGAACAGGCAAAGGTAAAGAATGTACTGGTTGTTCTGTTCGATGTAGCCCTTTGCCATTGCGTAACCGACAGCCGCCGTTATCGCCGAGATAATCAGAAACGGCATTAACTGACCGACGGTGTAAATCAAAGCCGGATGACCCACGAAAAGGTCGCGTTCGGCTTCGACTTCTTTGGCGGCCGCGTAGTTGGCAAGGTCGGTATTGCAGAATCGGCACTTTATCGCCGCGGCCTTAATGGTCTCTCCGCAAACCGGGCAGGCTTTGCTATCCGGGTCCATAATTATTTCCTTTCGGAGCGCGAATTTCGATGCAAGCCGGGATCTGCGGCTGACTGCAACTCATGCCGGCTCTATGTCCGCGCTCTCTTCCATCGCATCTTCCGTCATGTCGTCAGGGAGTGGATCTTCATCGGATGCCTTGCCCATCGCTTTCAGTACGCTTGACGTGTGATGTCCGCGCCGCATCGTCATTTTGCCGCTGCGGCAGATTTCAAGGATACGACCGTCGTCCTCGCGAAGCACTTCGATGAGGCCTTCGATCTTACTCTCCACGCCTGTCATTTCAATCATCAACGATTCAGAGGTGAGGTCGACAATGCGCGCGCGGAACACCTCAACCAGGTCGAAGATCTGGGCGCGGTTGCGCGGTGTGGCGGCCACTTTGATGAGCGCAAGTTCCCGCGTGACGTTCGGCGCCTTGGCAATGTCGTCCACATCGACCACATTTTCGAGTTTGAAGAGGCTGGCGCGAATGCGATGACCCGCTTCTTCTGATGCCTCGCAGACAAGCGTCAGGCGTGAAAGGCCGGCGCGTTCGCTGCGTCCTACAGTGAGCGAACTGATGTTGATGTTCAACCGGCGGAACAGCGAGGCCACGCGCGTCAGCACGCCCGGCAGATCTTCAACGTATGCTACGAATGTGTGCAACATAAAAAGCCTCTCGAGGGGTCAGGGTTCAGTGGTCAGGGATCAGACGGTGGCAAGCGATACGCTGAAGCCAAACTCAAGGCTCAATGATCCGTCCTGGCTGACCCTGATCACTGAACCCTCTTCTTACTCGTCGTCTGCCGACTCGACGAGCGGATTTTTTCCGGGACGCCGAATCATCTCGTGCAGTGCGCTGCCGGCGGGAATCATTGGGTATACCGAATCTTCCTTCTCCACCATGAAATTCAGCAGGAAGGGTCCATCGGTTTTGCGCGCCTCATTTACTGCATCGGCCACTTCGGCGCGCGTTGTGACTGCTCGGCCAGCAATGCCGTGCGCGTCGGCGAGCTTTACAAAGTCGGGGCTCACCAGCGGCGTGGCTTCATAGTTGCTCTCGTAGAAGAACTCCTGCCACTGGCGAACCATGCCGAGATAGCCGTTGTTGATGACGGCGATGTTGATGTTGAGATTCTCCTGCACGATGGTGGAGAGTTCCGCAGCCGTCATCTGGAATCCGCCATCGCCGGCGATTACCCACACTTCCTTGTCGGGGCAAGCCATCTTCGCGCCGATGGCCGCAGGCAGCGCGAATCCCATCGTGCCCAATCCGCCCGAGGTTACGAGCGAACGCGGTGTTTCGTGGTGGAAATACTGCGCTTCCCACATCTGGTGCTGGCCCACATCGGTTGCAACGATGGCGTTGCCGCCCGTGATTCGCCACAGGTCGTGCATTACATGCGCAGCATAGAGATGACCCGAGTCCGGCAAATTTTTTATGTCGCGAACCGCAAGTGCACCTTTGCTCGCCTCGATTGTCTTAAGCCATGCGGATCCGTCTCGTCCGGCGATGCGGGGCAGCAACTCCTCGAGCACCGCGCGCAGATCGCCAACAAGGGCGACATCGACCTTGACATTTTTGTTGACCTCGGCGGGATCGACCTCGATATGAATCTTCTTCGCCTTTTGCGCATAGGTGCTCGGCGTGCCAGTGACGCGGTCATCAAAGCGCATGCCGCACGCAATCAGCAAGTCCGCTTCCTGAATCGCAGTGTTGACGAACGACTCTCCGTGCATGCCCATCATGCCCAGGTTCAGAGGATGCGAGGCAGGGAAGTTGCCCAGGCCCAGCAATGTGAGAGCCACGGGAATCTGTGCGCGCTCGGCCAGTGTTCGCACCTGTTCCATTGCACCAGATTCCGAAATGCCATGCCCGGCAAGAATCACTGGCCGCTTCGCGTTGCGGATCAATTCGGCAGCATGTTTCAATCCGTTTTCATCGACATGCAACATCGGGTGGGGACGGTAAGGCCGCGGCTTGGCTGCCTCAAAGTCGAAGATCGCCGTGGCCTGCTGCGCATCCTTGGTGATGTCGACCAGCACCGGGCCGGGACGGCCGCTCACGGCTATCTGAAATGCATACCGGATCGCCGGCGCGATGTCTTCTGCCTTGTTGACGAGGAAGTTGTGCTTGGTTACGGGCAGCGTAATGCCGGTGATGTCGACTTCCTGAAAGGCATCGGTGCCGAGCACTTTACTTGAGACGTTGCCGGTGATGCATACCAAAGGAATGGAGTCGAGCATGGCTGTCGCGATTCCGGTGACGAGGTTGGTTGCGCCGGGGCCGCTTGTGGCTATGGCTACGCCGACCTTTCCAGAAGCTCGCGAATAGCCGTCCGCCATGTGTGCGGCACCTTGCTCGTGACGTACGAGGACATGATGGATGGGAAACTTGCGCAGTGCATCGTAGACGGGCAAAATTGCTCCGCCGGGGTACCCGAAGACAGTGGACACACCCTCGCCGACCAGCGTAGCCCAGACAATCTCTGCGCCTGTCAGTCGGGTCGGCGTCGTCAAGTGGGTTTCTGCGGATTGTGCGTTTGCGTTGCTTCCCATGGTTTCTCTCCTCGGTAGATTCCAGCTTGTTAGATCACTGTTCACTGACCACTGTGAACTGTTTCTACGTTGTTGCCCCTTGCGATGCGCTTGTTACACGGTCAACATACTTGCGGAACACGCCGGCAGGCCAACGCAGGGCCGGTGGTTTGAAAGTCTTGAGACGTGTTGCCATTTCTTCCGCGCTGATCTCAACATTCAGCGTGCGGTTCTTGATATCGAATGCGATGATGTCGCCCTCGCGCACGGCTGCGATCGGGCCGCCGACAAAGGCTTCGGGTGCGACGTGGCCTGCGGTAAATCCGCGTGTCGCTCCGCTGAAGCGGCCATCGGTGAGCAGGGCAACGGTGTGGCTCAACTCGGGATGGCCGCTGACCGCTGCCGTTACCTGCAGCATTTCGCGCATGCCTGGACCGCCTTTTGGTCCCTCATAACGAATGACGAGCACATCGCCCGGCTTAATCTTGTCACCTTGCACCGCGGAGAAGCATTCTTCCTCGGAATCAAAGACGCGCGCAGGTCCGCGATGCTCATAGCGGTCGGCGGCGGCAATCTTCATCACGCAGCCTTCGGGCGCCAGATTGCCTTTGAGAATGACGAGTCCGCCGGTCGGCTTGATGGGTTGTTCGAATGTCTTGATGACAATTTGTCCGGGTGTTTCTTTGGCCAAAGCAGCTTCTTCTGCGAGAGTGCGTCCGCTGATAGTCAGCGTCGAACCATCGGCGTGGCCGGCGTCGATGAGGCGCTTCGCGAGGAGCCGCGAACCGCCCGCCGCCTGGAAGTGCGATGCCATATATTTGCCCGCGGGAACCAGGTCACAGATGAAAGGCGTCTTTTTTGAGATTGCGTCGAAGTCGTCGATTGAAAGCTCGATGCCCATCTCTCGCGCGATTGCCAGCAGGTGCAGAACGGCGTTGGTCGATCCGCCGCTCGCGGCCACACTGGCAATCGTATTCACAATCGATGTTTTGGTGATGATCTGCGAAGGGCGTCGATTGGCGCGGACCGCTTCCATCAGCATGCGCCCAGCTTCGCGTGTTGCTGCGTGTTTGTCTTTATCTGTGGCAGGAACTCCGGAAAGCTGCATCGGGGAAATGCCCAGCATCTCGCCACTCATCGCCATCGTGTTTGCGGTGAACTGTCCGCCGCAGGCGCCTGCGCCGGGGCAGGCGTTGGCTTCGAGGGCTTCGAGACCTGCGTCATCGATTTTGCCGGCGGCGTAGGCGCCGATGCCTTCGAAGACGTTCTGGATGGTGATGTCAATCTTTTCGCCGTTGGGGCCGTTCAGCTTTCCTGGCGCAATCGACCCGCCATAAAGCATCATGCCCGGAATGTCGAGCCGGCAAAGCGCCATGATGATGCCCGGCATGTTTTTGTCGCATCCGCCAATGCCTACGAGGCCGTCAAACAAATTGCCGCGCGCAACCAACTCGATGGAGTCGGCGATCACTTCGCGCGATACCAGCGACGCCTTCATGCCCTGCGTGCCCATCGTGATGCCGTCGGAGATGGTGATGGTGTTGAACTCCATCGGCGTGCCGCCGGCTTCGCGAATGCCTTCTTTGAGTGCTTTGGCCACCTCGTGGAGATGCACGTTGCATGTGCCGATCTCGGTCCAGGTGTTCGCAATGCCGATGATCGGCTTATGCAGATCGTCTTTTGCAAATCCTGACCCGCGCAAATAGGAACGCGCCGCCGCGCGGCTTGGGCCCTCAGTCAATGGAATGCTTTGTCGCTTGCCTGATTCTGTCATTGGCTCTCTTTGTTCGATCAGAAGCCTTCAGCTCTCAGCCGTCAGCTTTCAGTTTGTTGGTGCTTCTATCTGGATTCCTCGTGCAAGGCGCTCAATGATCTCTGCCAACTGAAAGCTGAGAGCTGACGGCTGAAAGCTATTCATTTCGCTTTCAGCCATGTTGCGTTGTCATGTTCGGCTTCGTACTTGTCCAACTCAGCAGCATGTCGCAGCGTCAGGCCGATGTCATCGAGCCCTTCAATGAGGCAGAACTTGCGGAACGGGTCCACTTCAAATGTCGCCTTGAATCCGCGATCGTCGGCTACTGTCTGATCCTGGAGCGACACGGTCAGTTTGTAATTTGGAATGTTCTTTGCGTTCTGGAGAAGGGCAGCGACTTCTTCCTCTGTCAGCCGCGCCAGGACAATCCCGTTCTTGCCGGCGTTTGAAAAGAAGATGTCGGCGAAGGTTGGTGCGATGACTACGCGGAATCCATAGTCGCTCAGCGCCCATGCAGCGTGCTCGCGGCTCGATCCACATGCGAAGTTTTTGCCTGCGATAAGAATCTGAGCACCTTTGTAGCACGGATTGTTGAGCGGAAAGCTGGGATCGGGATCGCCTGAGGCGGTTCGCCGCCAATCGAAGAAGAGAAAGTCGCCGTAGCCCGTGCGCTCGATGCGCTTCAAAAATTGCTTGGGAATAATCTGGTCGGTATCGACGTTAGTGCGGTCGAGAGGCGCGGCCAGGGAAGTGAGTGTCTTGAACGGTTCCATCAGGCCTTTACCTCCTCATGAATTGGCCAGTTGCGAATATCGACGAAGTGTCCGGCAATCGCGGCTGCTGCCGCCATTTCCGGCGAGACGAGATGCGTGCGGCCGCCTCGTCCCTGGCGGCCTTCGAAGTTGCGATTGCTGGTCGAGGCGCAACGCTCGCCGGGGGAAAGAATGTCGGGATTCATGCCGAGACACATGGAACAGCCCGGTTCGCGCCAGTCGAAGCCGGCCTCTTTGAAAATCTGGTCGAGGCCTTCTTTTTCCGCCTGCGCTTTTACCTGTTGGGAACCCGGAACCACCATCGCGCTGACATGCGTTGAGACCTTGTAGCCGGCCGCGATGCGCGCTGCTGCCCGCAGATCTTCAATGCGGGAGTTGGTACATGACCCGATGAATACGCGATCAATCTCGACGTCGGCCAGCGGTGTGCCGGGCTTCAGCGCCATGTATTCGAGCGCGCGCTCGAGCCCCTTGCGTTCCTGTTCGTCTTTTGTCGTCGCAGGATCCGGAACCGATGCCGTAATTGGGGCGACCATGCCGGGGCTTGTTCCCCAGCTCACATACGGAACCAGCGTCGCCGCATCGATTACCAATTCGCGATCGAACTTCGCACCGGGATCGCTGGGCAACTTGTTCCACTCAGTCACAGCCTGATTCCACGCTGCGCCCTGCGGGCTGAACCGGCGTCCCTTCAGATATGCAAACGTCGTTTCATCTGGAGCGATCATGCCCGCACGCGCACCGGCTTCGATGCTCATGTTGCAAATCGTCATACGGCCTTCCATCGAGAGCGCGCGAATCGCTGACCCCGCGTATTCAACTACGCATCCCGTGGCGCCGTCGGTGCCGATCTTGCCGATGATGGCGAGAATAATGTCCTTCGCTGTCACGCCGCGCGGGAGGGTACCTTCAACGGAAATACGGAAGGTTTTCGGCTTCGACTGGGGCAGCGTTTGCGTCGCCAGCACGTGCTCCACTTCGCTGGTGCCGATGCCGAAGGCGAGAGCTCCGAAGGCGCCGTGAGTCGATGTGTGCGAATCGCCGCAGACGATGGTCATTCCAGGCTTGGTGATGCCCAACTCCGGCCCGATCACGTGGACGATGCCTTGCTCGCGGCTGTCGACGTCGTAGAGTTCGACGCCGAAGTCTGCGCAATTTTTGCGAAGCGCATCAATCTGCGTGGCTGCGATCTGATCGACGATGTGCAGACGGCCTTCAATCGTTGTGGGAACATTGTGATCCACGGTTGCGATGCAGCGATCAGGGCGGCGGACCTTGCGGCCGGCGAGGCGAAGTCCTTCGAATGCCTGCGGGGAAGTGACCTCGTGCAGCAACTGCAGGTCGATGTAGATCAGCGTTGGCTCGCCCTTCGGCTCTGCCACTATGTGCTGTTCCCAGACCTTCTCGAATAGTGTTTTTGGAGCGGTGTTCATCAGTTCCTCGGAATAAGCTTTCAGCTCTCAGCCGTCAGCTTTCAGCACTGTTTTGGTGATCGATACAGGATCACCCGGATTAAGCAATGCGACTTCTTCCCGCGTTTACCGGAAGAAGCCGAGAGCTAAGAGCTGACGGCTAATAGCTGGCTCTTCACCGTCTCCCTGACCTTCGCGCCCATCTCCTTCGTTGATAGCACCGGGAACCCTTGCGGGTTCGTGCGCGCCAGATCGGGCGTACGGAATCCCTGCTCGAGCACCTTGCGGACGGATGTTTCGATTGCAGCCGCTTCGGTTTCAAGGCCGCCAGAGTGACGCAGAATCAGCGCGCCGGTCAGGATGGCGCCGAGCGGATTTGCCAGGCCCTTGCCGGCGATGTCCGGTGCCGAGCCGTGGACGGGTTCATATAAATTGACCTTGCCACCGATGGTTGCTGAAGGCAGCATGCCGAGCGAACCTGTGATTACTGCAGATTCGTCGCTGAGGATGTCGCCGAAAAGATTCTCCGTTAGAACTACGTCGTAGTTGCGCGGCTGATTCATCAGGTGCATTGACATCGCGTCGACATACTGGTGCTCTACCGTGACGCCGGGGAACTCCGTGGCGACTTCATTCACGGTTGCCCGCCAGAGTTGTGAAACTTCAAGGACGTTAGCCTTGTCGACGCTGGTCAGTTTCTTGCGTCGCTTCATTGCGAGTTCAAACGCGATTCGCGCTACGCGAGCCACTTCGTCGCGGGTATAGCGCATTGTGTTCCAGGCTTCGCCGATGGTCTTGTTCCATTCGCGCGGCTGGCCGAAGTAGAGGCCGCCGAGGAGTTCGCGGACGAACAGGATGTCGGCACCGTCGATGATCTCGGGACGCAGGGGACTGTTGACTGCGAGTTCTTTGAACGCGAAGGCGGGCCGGAGGTTTGCGAATCCGCCGAGAGCCGCACGCAGTTGCAGCAGCCCGGCCTCGGGCCGCTTGTCCGGGGGCAGGGAATTGAATTCGTTTCCGCCCACCGCGCCCAGCAGGACAGCATCGGAACTAAACGCGGCGCCGAGAGTCTCCTCCGGAAGCGGGGTACCATGCTGAACAATTGCCACGCCTCCAATGTCGCGCTGATCGATGCTGAACGTGTGGCCGCCAAGCTGCATCACTTCCATCAGCACTTGGACTGCTTCGCTCGTGACTTCAGGTCCGATGCCGTCGCCGGGGGTGACTAGGATCTTGAGGTGCATTTGTCGATATTTCCCTCAGGGGCTAAAGCCCCCAAATCTAATTACCTTTTTTGGCACGACTGAAGTCGTGCCCTGACACAACGACTGGCATCTTCAGCCCAACCTAATCCAGTTCAGCAACCGGTTCATGCTTTCGGTCGCGAATCGGATCCGGAAGGATCCCGATCAAGTCCTGATCGTAGATGTTTTTCTTTCGATCGGCCAGCGCTACAAAGCGGTAGTACACCTGCTGCAATTCCTCGCGCGAGAGCGCATAGCCAAGTTGCTCCAGCCGATGCCGCAGCGCTGCGCGTCCGCTGTGCTTGCCAAGAACGAGGTTCGTTTTCGACACGCCCACGAGTCCGGGCGTCATGATTTCGTAGCACAGTGGATTGGCCAGCATGCCGTGCTGGTGAATGCCGGACTCATGCGCAAATGCATTCGCGCCTACGATCGCCTTGTTTGGGGATGGCTTGAAGGTGATGATCTGCCCCAGAACTTCGCTCGTGGGATAAAGCTGATCGAGCTTGATGTTGGTGCTCACACCGTAGCGCTCGCTGCGGACGTGCAGTGCAGCCGCAATCTCTTCGAGTGATGCGTTGCCGGCGCGCTCCCCGATGCCGTTGATCGTGCACTCCACCTGGCGCGCTCCAGCGCTGATGGCCGCCAGCGAATTTGCCGCCGCAAGGCCCAGGTCGTCGTGGCAGTGCGATGAAAGGATGATGCCCTCGGCATCCACCGCGGGAATGCGCTCGCGGATTTCGCGGAACATCTGGCCATATTCTTCGGGGGTGGTGTAGCCCACAGTGTCGGGCATGTTGATTGTGGTGGCGCCAGCTTCGATGGCCACGCGGACAATCTCGACCAGAAACTCGCGATCCGACCGTGTGGCATCTTCGGGCGAAAACTCCACGTCTTCGACAAAGGAGCGAGCCAATTTCACAGATTCGGCCGCCTGATCCAGCGCTTGCTGGCGACTCATCTTGAGCTTGTATTCGAGATGCAGGTCGCTGGATGCGAGAAAGACGTGAATGCGCGAACGCTCTGCGAACTGCAATGCGCGAGCGGCCATTTCGATGTCTTCGGCCTTGGCGCGGGCGAGGGAAGCGATTCGGGGCTTACGGACCGCCTGCGTAATCGTCGCAATCGCTGCAAAGTCGCCCTCTGAGGCCATGGCAAAACCGGCCTCGATGATGTCGACGCCCAGATCTTCAAGGGCGTGTGCCATGGTGAGTTTTTCCTGCGTGGTCATGCTGCAACCGGGCGACTGTTCGCCATCGCGCAGAGTGGTATCGAAGAATGCAACGTGATTTGGATTGTTCGTCATGTTTCACGCCTGCCGGGGAGGACGTTTCTTAACTCTTTTATTTTCTCGCATTCCGTCGCTATAAGGCAAAGTTATTCTTTTTGGGGAACCTATTACAATTGCTTATGCCCCAGGGATCAGTGAACAGTGGACAGTGATCAGAAAAGGGCCGCCCGAGTTGTTCAGTCGGTTTAGACGCCGTTCGGGGGCAACCTCAGTTTCTCTAATCCCTTCGGGGTCGGTGGAGGCGTCATGGAACTCTCTCAACTTGAAACGTTTCTTGCGGTGGCGGAGGAGCGCAGCTTTTCACGCGCGGCCGTACGATTGCACCGCACCCAACCGGCTATCAGCCAGGTGATTCGCAAGCTGGAGGCTTCGCTGGGCGAAACGCTCTTTGACCGGGCCGCGCGAGACGGATCACTTACGGCCTCGGGCGAACTGCTGCGCGACTATGCGCAGCGTTTGCTGGCTCTGCGCCGCGAGGCCAATAGCGCAATGGACGAATTGAAGAGCCTGGAGCGCGGCCGCCTGCAACTGGCCGCCAACGAATACACCTGCATGTACCTGCTTCCGACCATCGACGAGTTCCGGCGGCAATTTCCCGAGATTGGCATTTCTGTGCATCGTATGCTGGCCAGTCGGATCGCCGAGGAACTGAGCCTGCGCACATTCGAGATTGGAGTGACGTCTTTCCGGCTCGACCCGGAGAAATTTCGCACCATCGCTGTTTATAACGACAGTCTGGCATTCATCGTGAGTCCAAGGCATCGCCTTGCCAAGGCAGGCCGAGTCTCGATCAACGACTTGGGCAAAGAGAACTTCATTGCCCACAACATCACATCGCCGCTACGGCGCAAAGTGATCGAAGCATTCCAGCGCTATCGGACGCCCTTGAATATGGGTATCGATCTGCCCACGATCGAGGCCATCAAACGGTTTGTGGCCATGGGTAACGGGGTGGCGCTGGTGCCGCACCTGACCATTGCCCATGAGCTGCAGGCCGGGGAACTGGTACGGGTTACGGTGGATGAACTGGAGTTCAAGCGGGTGCTCCGCCTGGTACATCGGCGGCAGGCCACTCTCTCGCACGCGGGCCTCGCGTTTCTACGGGTAGTGCGGGAGTTGGCTCAGAAGCACGGGCCGCCGTACTACTACCACGTTGAGCGGGCGGGGTAACGAAAAACCACAATAGGGATTAGGGAGTACCACCCCTTCTTCGGAGGACGTCACTCGATTTTACCTATGCCTGGAAGATCCTCGAATCCTGGTATGGGGCATGTTATTCCATGATTCCATTCCTTATTCCGTGTTTCCAAAAGGATTCCCATTTGCCGTGTGGTGCGTCTATTGACTTAGATCATTCTGAATCAACCCGTGCGACCTGCAACCCGTTCAGGCCATTTACAATGCTGAGAGCGGCGCGTGGGGGAAACCGGCGTGTCGTAATCAACAAGCTGGTTGCCAGCCGGACGGTTGAGCAGTCGCGAGGTTCAAATACCGAATGAAGAAGATCGCCCTTATTGCCTTACTGCTGGCCGTGTGCGTAGCAGCGGGCCGCGCTCAGGAGAGCCGGCAGGATATCAGTCTCAGCGGATCCGCCCTAATCGAACCATTTGTTGCATCTTCCACCACGGTTCAGGTCCACTCGAACACCGCCTGGGGCGGGTTGCTTAGCTACCGGTTCATGCTTACCCCCAATAGCGCGGTTGAGGCCAATTATGGAATAACTAACCACAATTTCATAAACTATTACGTGAACCCAAATCACTACCAGGTAAACACCCGCACCCAAGAGGCTTCGGTTGCCTATGTGCGCAGCTTCACCTACAAGAAGTTCAATCCGTTTGTCGAGGCCGGCCCGGGCGTTATGATTTTCCTGCCTATCCGCAACTCGGGCACTACGAGCCTGGACGTGAAGCAGCAAACATCGGTCGGTGGGCTTTACGGAGGAGGTATTGCCTACGAGATCAGCCCCAGCTTCGATATTCGGGCTGAGTATCGCGGCTTTGTAACCAAGGTGCCGACGTTTGGGGTTAGCCAGTTTACTACGAACAAGTGGTACAACATCTACAACCCAACTATAGGTGTCGCGTACCACTTCTAAGGACGGGAATCAGGGGCTACAAGCAAGCTGGACAGAATCCAGATCTCTCCTACATCACAAAGGGATGGCGTCCGCCATCCCTTTTTTCATTTTTGGAATTTTCTGTTTGCCACTGTTTGAGGAGCGTACTCCGTAGTCTCTACTCCTTATTTCCCTGTTTCTGCCTTTTCCCGGCCTCCACGTATCTGCCGAGCTCTTTCACCATGGCGCAGTAAGGTTTGATGGCTTCGACGGCGCGGGAGCCCTCCTCAGACGAATTCAGCTGGCAATCCACGTAGAAGACGTACTCCCAAGGTTTCCCATGCACTGGACGAGACTCGATCTTAGTCAGATTGGTTCCGATCGCGGCAAGCTGGTTCAGCGCGGCCACAAGCGATCCTGGCCGGTTCTCAACAGAAAAAGCAATGCTGGTTTTGTTGGCGTCCCTGTCGAATCGAGAATCTCTGGTCCGCCGAACCAAAAAGAAACGCGTAAAGTTTTCTGGGTTGTCCTCTATTCCAGCCTGCAGGATCTGTGCGCCGTAGTAGCGCGCCGCTGACTCGCTAGCGATGGCCGCTGCATGGCGGTCGCGCAACTCGACCAACTGCTTCACGCTCCCCGCAGTGTCGTAAAAAGCGAACGACTCCATCTTCGGGTGCCGTGCCAGAAAGTTTCGGCACTGCGCCAGCGCCACCGGATGCGAAAAGACCCGGTCGATGTCGTCCAGCGTGGAGGAGATGCCGATCAGGTTATGGCGGATGCGCAACTGCGATTCGCGGATCACCTTTACATCGTGCTGCAGCAAGAGGTCGAAGTGCTCCAGCACCGATCCGGCAAGGCTGTTCTCGATTGGAATGACCGCGCCGTCTACCGATTCGTCGGCTAGCGCGTTAAAGACATCGGCCGAGACAGAGCAAGGGACGATAACCGCGTCAGGCATCATCGCGAGCGTTGCTTCGTGGCTGAATGAGCCAGGTTCGCCTTGAATGGCAATCTTCATTCCGCTGGTGGATTCTCTTTCATTGGATGCATTTGCGTCTTGGGCAACTGGAACCTGAACACACTGCTTCCTCGCACCATACCACAGCTCTATGGCCGCTTTTTGAGCCAGCGCCTCGTCCATCTCTTCTTATCTCCGCATCCAGACATCTGCTGCCACGAAAACCAGAAAGACCATGGCGATGACGCCGTTCATGGTGAAAAATGCAGCGTTGAGGCGCCGCATGTCGTCCGGAGAAACGATGGAGTGTTCGTAGGCGAGCAACAATCCCGCGGCGCACACGCCGAGCCAGCCCGCGATGCCAAATCCGAATAAATATCCGAACCAGGCTAGCAGAGCAAGCATTGCCAGGTGCATCAAGCGCGCTGCCCAGAACGCAGCCGGAATACCAAGCGATTGGGGAATGCTGTGCAGACCCGCCTGGCGATCGTGCTCATAATCCTGGCAGGCATAGAGTACGTCGAATCCGCCGACCCATAGCATCACAGCGGCCGTGAGCACTACGATGCGGGGATCGAGACTACCCCGAACGGCGATCCAAGCCGCAGAGGGCGCCAGACCGAGCGCGAGACCGAGCACGAGGTGAGACCAGCGCGTAACCCGTTTCATGTAGCTATAGCCCAGGAGTACCACCAGGACGAGAGGAGCAAGATAAAGCGTGAGCTTGTTCAATTCGGCAGAGGCGATCAAAAAGCCCAACCCCATCAGTACCGTGAATCCGAGCGCAAATTCCCGCGATAGCTGGCCGGCGGGAATGGCGCGCATCCGCGTTCGTGGATTGGCCGCGTCGAGGTCAGCGTCGGCCCAGCGATTGAAGGCCATGGCGCAGGACCGTGCGGTCACCATGGCTACTACGATCCAACCTAGCGTTCGCCAACCGGGGGAGCCGTGGCTCGCCAGCAGTACGGCCGTGAGCGTAAAGGGCAGAGCAAAGATCGAGTGCTCCCACTTGATCATCTCCAGCGTTGTGCGGGTTCTCGCGGCCAGGCCCATCGGGTGCAGCTCCATCATCCAGTGTAATGGAGTGCCGTGCGCGCAACTCAGGAAGAGGTGCGCACAGCCGGGGCACATGACTTGAAGAAATTAGCAGAGATTCAGATGCTTCCGGAGCCTATGCCTCGGCTTCTTCGAGGGTTCCGACCAGCGGCAGCACAGTGTCAACCTTTGTCACCCTAAACAGGTCCATCACTCTGTTGTTGACTCCCGCGACAATCAGCTTGGCGCCTCTTGTCTGGCAGTGGACGTAGGTATTCATCACCAGGCCCATTCCGGCCGAGTCCATGTATGGCACGCCGGTGAGGTCAAGCACCGTCAACGGCGGAGGGGTCGATCCGCGCAGTTCGGTCTGCAATTCGAAGAGGTTGCGCAGCGTGAGGGGTCCAGTCAGGCAGAACACCCGGGTGCCGGGATTCTTTCCGTCTCTTCGGTCGATCGTCAAGGGGCCGTCTGTCAACATAGCGACTCAAGTGTAAGGAATGGAATGGTCTGAAATGGTTACAGTTTTGTAAATGTCGCACGCCGGGTCTGCACGCGTCCAGTGAAAACGCGCTGTCATGTCAATCAGGGATCTTTCGCCAGCGCGCAACGAGACCCCTGGGCGAACTGTCCAGCAGTCGCCCAGAGGGTTTTCCAGTCCCTGGAAGTCCGTCACGGCTGAAACGCACGGGGAATCCGTACGGGAGGTTATTTTTGCGGCTTCTCGTTTTCGCTTGGCTGGCCGGCCACCTGCAGGTAATTTTTTACACTGAAGACGCCGGGCACGCCATTGGCGCGAATGAATGCCATGTCCTTGTCCCCCTTGGAATCGACCACACCGTACAGCGAGACATTTCCGTTCTGTACGGAGATGCGGATCGGCTTAGCTGGGTCTATAGAGTACTTGTTCAGCGTAGGAGAGCCATAGACAGCGCGCGCGACGGCCAGCCTGGTCTGGTCGTCCATGATCGACGTGGGATCAACCTCGATTTCATCCACGACGTCCTTTACGCCGGGGTAGGTCGATACCAGCGCCAATGCCGAATCTTTATCGACATCCGTGCGCGCATGCCCGCCTAACGTCACAAGGCCGTTCTGAACGTCGAGTGAAATCGCATTGAATGCGTTTCCGTAACCGACGCGATCGTAAGTCAGTTTCTCCAGTAACTTTGCCTTCAGTTCGCTGTCCGGCACAGTTGGGCCCGCAACTTCGATTTCGTTTCGCACGGCAGTCACGCTCTTTGCCTTGCGGACACGATTGGCTGCGTCTTTTTTGTATTCGTAGAGGCTCACGTTGCCGGTCAATGTGGCGATTCCGTTGTTTACCTCGACCTTGACATCCTTGAACTGTGACTTCTTCAGCTTTGCCTGTGCGTCGGCCGAACCGTCCTGGCCGATTCCGATCCCCAGGCCGGAAGCTGCATGCGAAGTTTGCGAAAGCCCTAAAATGCTGATGGTGAGCGCCGCTATTACCCATGCGCCTGCGAAAACGTGCTTTGTCTTCATATCCGTGCTCCTTGTTATGTACTGCCACGCTTCTGGTCGTTTCACTACCGTTGTCACGGCCGAGAGGGGCAAGTTTTGCTACATGCTTCTAAACACAGATGCAGGGAAGATGTTTCACGACTATGCATTTGAGTCGGGTCTTATTGAAATCCAAAACAGATGCGGGTGTGTAACTGTATTGAGACGGCGGATATTGACCCTTACCGGGGTAGAGAATTGCCGGTTAGCGGCTGGCTTCTTATTTGTAACGTCGCGTCGCCTTCACCACCATCGAAAATACACCGGACTCATCCCGCAAAACCAGCAGCGAAACGTGCCGGTTGATCGCGATTTCGGCCTGCAACAATTGCTGCGCCGTCGTATCGACGTCGGTGGCCCACGTGAGGGTGAGAATCCTCCCCACCTGCGACACTACCGTAATCCGGGTGGTTGAGTTACCCAGCGAGCCCAGGTAATTCGGATCAACTTTAACCGAGCCTGCGCCGAAGAGCTTCTGCACACGATTGCTCATCGTTGCGCTGAGCGCTCCTCCAAGCAGCGCATCGGTGGTGGCGTTGCTGGCTATAGTCTCCTGCTGTTGCGTGTAGAGCCGCTGCTGATCCTGGGTGTGCCCCAGCGCCAGAAGCGCCACTACGTCGGCTTCGGGCAGCGGCGGGTCGCTTCGGTACGTGACTGCCAACTGGTCGACAGAACCATGCAGTCCCAACGTTATGTCGTAGTCCTCAACGCGGGCGGTGGCATTCAGATCAATCAACGGCTGGATGCGGACTGGGTTGGTGAAGGTAATCTCGCCGCGTTGCAAGTCGTAACGGGTACCCGCGATGGTCGCGTTGCCCTCGGTGATCGAGATTCGCCCCAGCAGCGACGGGGAAGCGACCGTACCGCGAAGCCGCAGATCCACATCTCCCGCCAGTTTGGCGTAGGCATTCTGGAAGTTCAACTGCGGCGACGACTGAATCCGCACGTCGAGACGAACGTGGTTCGACGGTGCATTCGACGGTACGATTGGTTGAGCCTTGCCAGCCTGGGCAGTCAGAGCCACGAAGTCGAGGTCCGGGCTCACTGTAAATCGCGTAATCATCACGTTACCGCTCAGCAGCAGGTTGCCCTGCGGTCCCTGCAGTTGCAGGTTGATATCAGCCGCGGAGCTGACACCCTGCGGATAGCGGATGCGAATTGATTTTCCTTTGAGCGCTAGATCGGCATAGATGCCGTGCTGATAGGAAAGGTATCCTGAAACGCTTAGCAAGCCGCCGCCGCTCATGGCCGTCAGCGACTTCACTTCGAGGCGGTTCTGATTGAATTCCAGGGTCCCACGCAATTGGCTTAAGCTGTTGGGCAGGTCTTCCAGTGCCAGTGAAGCGTCTTGAAAATCAATCCGGCCCGACAGCCCCGGTTTCTCCAGCGGACCGTGTGCTTCAATGCGGAAGGTCGTTGTGCCGCGAGCGGTCAGGTCAGGATCGAGCGTCTCTGCCAGCTTCAGATTGATTGAGCCGTCGGCAGCCACATCGAGCTGGCGATTGCCGGCTAGATTCAGGGCGCCCTGTATATGGATGTCGGTTTCTTCGCCGGTGACGTGCAACGGGTCGAGTGTGATCTTCGAGTTGCCCAGGGTGGCATGCAGCCCGCCTTCGCTGCGCAAGTGCACTCCCACAATCGTGGCGGCGAGCTGCTGGATATGGGCCTCGCCGCGCATCTGCTGCGGCAGCGCCAGCGGACCTTCGAGATTCATCGTGCCTTCCAGGTCCGACTCGCCCGTCAATCCGTTGATGTGGGCCATTTGGAGTAGCGCGCCAATATTGAACTTCGAAAACTTCAGGGTTGCCTTCGTTTCGTAGTCGTCGCGCAGAGCGGTTTGCCCATGGGCCGTGAGCATCGCTGCCTCAAGTCGGGAGGTGACGTCGTAAATCAAATTTCCATTCGCGGTGTTCGCGGTAACGTCGAATTCTCCGAAACGCTCACCTCTGACCGTGACGTTGGCCAGCGAGGCGTTGCCATTCAGACGCGGATCATCGAATGTTCCAGAGCCGGACAGCGAGAATCCGAGGCTTCCGGCAACCTCCCCGCCCTTGTTGCGCAGCTGTTCAATCTTCGCAATGTCGATTCCCTTTCCCTGCCCATTTACCTGGAATTGCTCAGTGTGAAGGTCATATGCGCCTGAACCGGTGATCGTGCCAGCCGCGCTGGTCAACGTGATGGACGAAAGCTGCAATGCCTGGGCCGCCATCTTTCCCTGCACGTGAACCCGCGTAAGCGGCTCTCCGTACAAAGTGCCGTTATCGAGCTGCACCCATCCGTCTCCGTTCAGTGTCTTGAGAGGCCCGTCGACCGACACTTGCGCGCTGAGCAGTCCGGTGACGGGAAGCCTTTTGCCGAGAAGGGGCGCCAGTTCGTCCGGATTGACGGCATTGGCCTGGAGGTTGGCGCGGAGCACGGAATCCATATCAAAGGCTGGCAAACCGGGTGATTTTGGGGAGGGTGAAACCGCTGCGGTTAGCGTGCCATCGACGCTGATTTTGGCATCTCCATGACGGAGTTGGGCGTGTTCAAGCGCGATTCGCGTTGCCGTGTAGCTTCCCGACGCATCGAGCGCGTCCCAATGCCACAACTCCGTTTGAGAGGGATTGTTGCTCATCGGAATCTCGACCGACAGATTTGTTGCCTGCAATTCGCCAGCGAGGTGGGGATCGTCAAGCGATCCAGCCCACGTGCCTTTGAAATCCGCTTGCCCGTCGAGGTCCACTGGTAGAACGGAGATTCCAGTCTTCCCGTTCCGCGTAATTCCGAAATCGCGGAACAGAGTATCGAAGTCGTCGAGGTTACTGGAGTGAACCTCGATCGAAAGTCCCGTCGGGCTAGTCATCGGAAATGCGCCAAGCTGCCCATGCGCGGTAACGTGACTGAACGGCATATTGACCTGCAGGTTGCGCAGGTCGACGCTGCCATTTCGCTGTTGATAAGTTGCGTCGATCACGCCGCTTGTCTGTCCTTCTCCGGCCACATCTTTCTGGGGAGGATTGAGCTTAAGGTTTGTCGATACGGATAAGGTATTCACATCTCCGTTGGTCCAGGCGGCGGTGGTCAAGCCGTTCAGGAGCGCATTCAATCCAATCCGTTGGAATGATGGCTCGCTGACCATGCCGAGCAGCGTGTCCAGCGTGACGTTGCGGAGATTCAGCTTTACCTTGCCGTCGGTGTGAAGGTCAGTATTCACCTTCAATGCCACTACGGGCTTTGCGGGTTCGTGGCTTTTGCCTTTCTTTTCACGCTTCGCGGGTTCGGCCGCCTGCATCACCGTCTCACCCGCTATCGGCGGGATCCAATGATCCAGCACGACTTCGCCCTCCATTTGTCCGCCCGGCTTCAATCGCGCCGTCACATTTGTAATCTGCAGATGCAGCGGATCGGCATGAATACGCGCATCAAGGCCTACACCGCGTGCCACAACGCCGGTCCCGATGTAGGAAGCGTTGTCGGCGTGCACGGTTCCGTCGATCCGGAACTCTCCGTCGTACCCCGCCGCGGAAAGATCCATACGCGCGATTCCCTCCGGCGTGAATGGATACCCGAACGCAGGCTCCATGTTTTTCAGATCAAGCTCGCCCTGAGCCGTAGCCTTCCAGCGTGGACGGCTGAAGTCATCAAGTTCCCCCGCAACAGTCAACACTCGATCTGTCGATCCTCTGCTGTGTGCTGTCAACTGCAGCGAACGGAGATACACAGCGTTGCGAGTGAAATCGGCCGCAGCCAGAAAATGTCCTTCGACCGGGGGCGCGTCGGGACGCCCCGGGAATCCGCGCACCAGGCGCAGATCGAGCACTCCGGCCTCAACGTGATAGCTTTCCTGCGCGAGTCCACTGCGGGGAACGTATTTCAGCAACAACGAAACATCGTTCGCCGCAAAATCCACCGGGATATGTCGGTCTTGAAAATCACGCTCATCGGAGCGCTCGTCGTAATCAAGCAAGCCGTGATTGACCTCTACATGGCCGGCCTGGAGATCGAACAGCGTATCCAGCACCTTCGTTTCAGACTTCGTACGAGGCTGGGGCTGGTTGGTCGATCCGTCACGATTCACGATGATGTGAATCTGTGGCCGCTCCAGCACGAGGTTCCGCAACAGAACACGCGGGCTCCAGAATCCCAGCACATCCAATGCGACGCGAACTGACGCGAGTTGCCCGTAGGGCGTCTCTCCGGCGGGTTCGCGCCCATGCAACACAACTCCATCCGCCTCGAGTTCGAGTTTTAGCAAGTTCCAATGGAAGACGCCGATCTCTGCGCGGCCACCTGTTGCTGCTTCGATCTGCGCGATCAAGCGCTGCCGCACGATGTTTTCAAAGCGCGATGAACTTGCCCACAAGTACAAGCCGATCACGCCCAGGATGAGGAGCAGGGCCAATCCTGTTCCACCCCACATCAAATGACGCAGATACCGCCGTCGCGACACGCGCGGCTGTTCCTGATCCCCCTGGGCGGGTTCAGGAGCCGCGAGCGGAACTGGGCGAGTCTCGCTCATTCTTTAATTGCTCCCGGATCGCCGTTCGCGCCTTGCGTTTCTATAGAGGGATCGAGTACCTCAATCTGACCTTGTTTGCGTAGGTTTGCGAGCCAGTTGTCAAACACCTGATTCACCCGTTGCTGCAGCAGGATTTCTTCTATTCGAGGTGATACCTGCTGCAACGAAGGAGGCTTCTGACCCGCTGGGTACTGCGGCAACAGCGTTCCCGCATAGTACTCCTCTATCTCCTCTGGGGTAATAGAAATGCCCTGGCGGAAGCGTACTTCGATGAAACTTAGAATCTCGGCGCGACGGCGAAGATAGTCCTCTACGTCTGCCTGCGTAATATCGTGCTGCGTTAAAAATGCCTTCCACCCGGCATCCGTTTCGCAATTGGCGCGGACGCACGCGGGCAGTTCAGTGCGAATCTCTTTAAGTCGCGACGCAATCTCTTCCGGCTTAGGGGCGGTTGCCGACAAATCTTCCTGCCGAATCTGTTGTTGGATCAGTGTGCGGCTGATCAGACGCTCCAGCGCCTGCTGCTCTGTCATCTTCTCGCGCGCATTCCGGGTCGGGTCGAGAACCGACAATTCCAGTTCGTCTTCGATATCGCTCGCCAGGAGCGCCTGCCGGTTCACCACGGCAACGACGCGATCGAATGTGATGCTGTTTCCCGTTTTCGCATCCTTGTCGACCACCTGTGCGGCTGCGGGGAGCTGAACTGCCAACATCGCCGTAATGCAGGCGCAGGCCATCGCTGTGCTTGCCTTCGCGAATCGAGATGTATCCTGCCTGCTCATCAGAATGTCTGCCCAAAGCTGAAAAAGAAGTTGAAATGCGGGGCCTCGCCGACGTGCTGGTTGGCGTAGATATCGGACTGCGAATAGTTGACGTTCACCGGGTAGATAGGGGGATTCAGGTTATAACTGAAATCGAAGCGAACAGGCCCGACCGGCGTATGGTAGCGTACGCCAAGTCCGGCCGCATGAGAGAAGTAGTTAAAGCTGCATTGGCCTTGTTGTCCCGTTGAGGTCACTGGTCCTGTCGGACTGGGAGGTGTGGGTGGATTTGTTGAGTAGTCGGCGGGCGTGAGCACTTTGCATGTATCGCGATCCGGCTGATGAATCCGCAGCGCGCTAATCCAGGCGTCTCCGGCATTGGTGAATATGTTGCCCATATCGTGAAAGAGCACAAAGCTAAGCGTATCGCCAAAGAAGGGAAGTAGGGGAGGTGGTAACCGCACCTCCGTGCTATTCACCAGCGCTCCAGCGCCGCCAATTGGAAACCCGGTTTCAGGATCGCGTGGACCGGCGGCGTTGATCGAGAATCCACGATGCGAAATAGGACCGCCGGCATAGAGGCGCTCAGGCAGCGGAAGCAGCCTGGCTGAAGGCGGTCCATACGCTCGTTCCTGGCCATACCGCGTGTTGCGCGCCAGCACAAACCTTTTCGTGTTGAATCCGTAATAGCTCGCATTCGACAGGTCAAGCCTGTTGAACTCCGCCTGGGCTCCAAATATCGAGTCCGACTGAAAGTTCTGGAAGCTTGTGTAGGTTCCGCGGTGTGAGTCAAGGGGAGAATCGCGCGTGTCGCGAATCCATGTGATACTCGGTCCCGCCACGCGCACAGCTGTCGACAGCGCCGCGATCTCGCTTGGCCCCACCTGCAGGGTTTCAGGAGCCACTTTCACGCGCCTGAAATTGAATTCATAGACAAATGTATTGGCCTTCGAAAAAAGGGAACCGGGCTGGCTGAAGTGTTGTGTCCAGCGAACGCCTGTCTGCAGCTTGGAGGACACATATGTTGTGACGTTCTGGCTGCTGGCGTATCCCCCCGAGAAGTTGAATGCGAAGTCGCGGTTCCCCGCAAATTGCGGGTTCTCATAAACCATGTTGATGTTTTGTTCAAGCAGACCATAGGTTCCCTGAATCGATGCCGACTGTTGTCGTCCCCACAGGTTGTTTCGGGTCACGATTCCCAGCACGCGCGGGCTGATTCCGGTCTTTCCATTTGGATTGCAGGGCGCACCGGTGCTCGCAATTCCGGCGCAATTGTTCTGAGGAGTGCCCGTCTGCGCTTCGAATCCGAGACCGTAGGTCACCGTCCAGCGCCGCGCCTCAGTGGTCTGCAGCAGCACCGTCTTATATGGCTCTCCGCCGGCATTATTCTGGACCGCCATGTTTACCTCATTGAACAATGCAAGCTCGTAGAGATTGCGCTGGGTCTGGGCTAGAGCCGTCTGGTTCAAGGGGTCGCCGGGATGAAGCGTAATCGCCTTTGCCACAGTGTCTGGACGCGTGTAGTGAAGGCCTGACACCAGCACTTTGCGAACAAATATCTGCTGTCCTTCGCGGATATGAAATACCACATCCATTTTTGTCGCGTCGCCTGTCTCTATTTGTTCCTCGATCTCGATCTGCACCTCGTCAAAGCCGCGGCTAAGATAATCGGTCAAAAGGGCATCACGATCTCCGGCCAGGTTCTGCGGTGAGAATAGTTGTCCGGGAGAAGTGTTCATCAGTGCCAGCAGTTTGCTCTCATCGGGCTTCGCCACCCCATCCAATTGCAACGCGCCCACGCGCTGCTGTTGCCCTTCATCAATGTGGTAGATCACGGAGATCGGTTCTGCCGGACTTCGAATCGCACCCTGTCCTTGATCGCTTACGACATTACCGGCGATCAAGGTCTCGGGGGTCACTTTCACTTGTGAGAAACCGTTGTTCTGGTAGACCGCCTGTAACGCATTCACATCCGCAGTAACCAGAGCCTGGCTGTAGGTTCCGTGCCGATCCAGATGATTCGCCGCGTGCACGCTCAGGAGTTCCTGGAGGGTCGCTGCGTTGAAATATTGATTCCCGGCGACCGACACTTTTTCAACCCGCCGGCGCTCGCCCAAAGCTACGGTGTATGTGATGTTTACCGTGCTGCCGTTATGGTTCTGCTGATCGTGTTCCACTTTGACGTCGAAATAGCCCATCCGCTGGAAGTAATCGCGGAGCCGGCGATCGCCCTCATTCAGCAAGTCTTCATCGACTGCACCCTCTTCAAAGATCGGAATCAGCCGCTTCAGGCGTTCGCCGCCGATCTTGGCGCCTTCAACGTTCAGTTTCACTACCGGACCGCGATTGGCTGAGAAGCTGAAGTTCGACCTCTTCGTCTCCGGTGTGTAGACCTGTGATTCGAGCTTTACGTCCGCTTCCAGGCGACTCTGTTTCTGATAGAGCTTCAACACCCGGCTCAGCGCGCGGTTGTTTGTATCGCGATCGACCCGGGTTCCCTCCTGCAGGCGAGCGTCGTGCCGGAACTGATCGAGTGTCATCCCGGGGTCTCCAGAAACCGCTACCCCGCCGACCCTCGCCTGAACTCCCGAAATTACCTCGAAAGCGATGTCCACTAACTGCTCGAGTGCGTGCCGGGTGAGTTTGTAGGTAATGACCGGCTCATTGAAGCCGTTATCGGCCAGCGTCTGACGCATGCGGACGATCGCAGCCTCGAGTCGCGTCTGTGTGAAACGCGTTCCAGCAGTCAGCCGGCTTGCCGCCTGCAGTTGTGCGTTAACAGTTGCTCCCTTTGCGCCATTCACGTTGACGGTTCCGATAAACTCGCGCGGGTTTCCCTGGAATACGAGCGTCACCCCGTCGGTTTGCCGGGTGACGTTGGCTTGAACGCCGTCGAAGAGGCCAGTTGCAAAGAGAGCACGCAGGCTTTGTGCGACTTTCCAACGGTCAAGTGGCGCGCCCACCTCCTGAGGCAGATGGCCGGACAGCGGTTGCAGCCGGTCCGCCGAAACGCCTTCAAACGAGATCTCACGGACTGGAAGCCCCTGCCACTTTGCCAGTGCAGGGGGCTCGTTGCCGTCAGTCCGGGCTGCAGCGACCGATTGCCCTCGGCAAAAAGTACCGATCGCGAGGAGGAGAACGAGACAACCAGGCAGCAACTCCCGCATCGTTCTCGAGCCGAGCTGCCTTGTCGGCGTAGCCTTACGCACTATATCTCCCAGAATTTAACCGAATAGACCCTCAACCGGCCGTTTAGTTGCATCTAACCCTTTAACTTGAGAGCCTATCGGGTTTCTTCTTGCCGCAGCTCAAAGTGTTTTCACTGCTGCACCTTATACTAACGAGGAAAGAAGCTTGGCGCAGCAACAGACGGTTCTTACTGCTATCGATAATCCTCCCCAAAGGAAGCGCATGCCACGTACCAAGTTTCAAAAGCAGACGACGGAAGCTCACGCGCCCGATTCCAGTGCGGAAAAGGAGAGCGCGGTCCAACTTAGCGATCCCGCACCCGATACGACTCCACCCACCCCGCAACTCTCTCCCGATGCCGAAATGCTCGCCCGTGCCCAGGCAGGCGACCACCACGCCTTCGCCCATCTCTATTCCCTTCACAAGAGGCGAATTTATTCTCTGTGCCTGCGCATGGTCGGGAACGTTGCCGAAGCCGAAGATCTCACGCAAGAGGCCTTCCTCCAACTTCACCGCAAGATCGGGACGTTTCGGGGCGACTCAGCCTTCTCCACCTGGCTCCATCGCCTCTCGATCAACGTAGTCCTCATGCACCTGCGCAAGAAGGGGCTGCCCCTCATGTCTCTCGATGAGGCTATGGAGCCATCGTATGACGACGGTCCCGGACGCAGTTTCGGCGCTCCCGATTTATCCCTCACAGGCTCGATCGACCGCCTCGCGCTGGAACGCGCTGTTGCTGCTTTACCAGCCGGCTACCGGCTGATCTTTGTCCTTCACGATGTGGAGGGCTTCGAGCATAATGAGATTGCGGCTATGCTTGATTGTTCAGTCGGCAACAGCAAATCCCAACTTCACAAAGCTCGGCTCAAACTACGCGATGCCCTGCGTCTCTCGCTCAGGAAGGGAGACCGGCGATGACCACCAACCCCAAAACGATGAGTTGTGCCGAGTTTCAGGCTCAACTGTCCGATCTCGTCGGTTCCGGGGCGGACGTTGAAAATCACCCGCATATCAAGGAATGCGATCTCTGCAGGCAGTTGTATCAGGAGCTTCAGACAATTGCAGAAGCTGCCAGGCAGTTGTTCCCTGATCAGCAACCGGAGGATAATCTCTGGGAGCGCATTGAATCCGCCATCAAAAAGGAAGACGAAACCGCCGAAGCCGACTAATCCACTCATCCAGGTTGCAGCCATGGCCTTGAATCGCGCGAGAGCCGCCATCTTTCGGGATTCAGGGTTCTTGTGTCACTGCCGATAAAGCAGTTGGACCGCGTGCGACTCAAATGCGGTTCCGCTCAACCCGTGGCTGCATTCGCAGCCTGTACCGAAGAAGCACCGGAACTCGAGCGAGGAGAACCACGTAACCTGATCAGACGACGGGGCATAGCGAGGGGACGAGAGAGTTTGTCTTTCTTGAAACTTTTAATGCTCTGTGTTGTCTAATAAGGAAAGTTGATACGAGGACACTCAATGCCAAGTCAGCCTTCCGTACTACCGCCCGAAAATCCCCAGAAGAAGCCAGTCTCTGGGGTCAAGAGAATTCCCATTCTGCCCGTTCGCGATACCGTCTTGTTCCCGCATGCTGTTCTACCGCTGACAGTTGGACGAGAAAGCTCTATTCAGTTGATCGAGTCGCTGGGGGAAGAGCGCTCCATTGTGGTTGCGGCTCAGCTCGATCCGCGCCTGGACGCTCCCAAGCCCGCTGATCTCCACGAAGTGGGCACTTTAGCCACTGTGCACAAGGTTGTGCGCATGCCCAACCAGAGCCGTTTTGTCTTTACAGAAGGCGTTGAGCGTGTTCGGTTGCTCCGCTACGTTCAGACTGAGCCCTACATGATCGCCGAAATCGAGAGCGTCGAGGACATCGAACCGGAAAGCACGGCATCGGTCGAAGCACTGGTGCGAAATGTTGTCGGCCAGTTCCAGCAGATCGTTTCTGAATCGGCGACGCTCTCTGACGAACTGCGTACGATCGCGGGGAATATCGAGGATCCCAGCCGCCTGGTCGATTTTGTCGCCTCGTCGCTGCCATTCCTCACCACCGACGACAAGCAGGCGCTGCTTGAGACCCCCAGCGTGCCCGCCCGGCTCGAGTTATTGACGAAGCATCTGGCCAAGGAACTCGAGGTCCAGCAGCTTCGCACCAAGATCCAGAGCGAAGTGCAGGACCAGGTGCAGCAGTCGCAACGGGACTACTATCTGCGGGAGCAGATGAAGGCCATCCAGAAGGAGCTCGGCGAGCAGGACGAGGGGCAGCGCGAGGTAGAAGACTTGCGCAAAAAGATTGAAGAAGCCGGCATGCCCGAGGACGTGAAGAAAGAGGCGATGAAGGAACTGTCGCGCCTCGGACGCATGTCTCCGATGGCCGCCGACTACTCGCTCACTCGCAACTATATCGAGTGGCTGGCGGTGTTGCCGTGGGCGAAGAGTTCCGGCTCCAAAATCGATATCAACAAGGCGCGGGAAATCCTCGATGAGGATCATTACGAGCTCAAAAAGGTGAAGGACCGCATTCTCGACTACTTGTCGGTGCTCGAACTCAAGCCTGACATGAAGGGACCGATTCTTTGCTTCGTTGGACCTCCGGGCGTGGGCAAGACGTCCCTCGGTCGCTCGATCGCGCGCGCCCTGGGACGCAAGTTCCAGCGTGTTTCGCTCGGCGGCATGCATGACGAGGCAGAGATTCGAGGACATCGCCGGACTTATATCGGAGCTTTGCCGGGCCAAATCATTCAGAGCATTCGGCGAGCAGAAACCAACGACCCGGTGATCATGCTCGATGAGGTCGACAAGCTTGGACGGGATTTCCGCGGCGATCCGGCGTCGGCGCTGCTTGAAACGCTTGATCCGGAGCAGAACAACACGTTCCGCGATAACTATCTCGACGTGCCATTCGACCTGTCGAAGGTGTTGTTTATCTGCACCGCAAATATGCTGGACCCCGTTCCTCCACCGCTGCTCGACCGTATGGAGATTATTCCGCTCCAGGGCTACAGCGAAGAGGAAAAGGTGCACATTGCGAAGCGCTATCTGATTCCTCGCCAGATCAAGGGAAATGGAATTAATGAGGACCAGATCGAATTTCCCGAGACTGCCATTCGGCATATCGTGCGCCACTATACGCGCGAGGCCGGCGTCCGAAAACTCGAGCAGGTGATTGGAACGGTTTGCCGCAAGGAAGCCCGACGCGTCGTAGAAGGCAACACGGGGAAGCTTGTTGTCGATAAGGATGTTCTCAAGGAATTCCTGGGCAACATCCAGGTCCGCGTCGAAACCGAGGTTGCCGAACGCGTGAAGCGTCCCGGCGTAGCAATTGGTCTCGCATGGACACCAGCGGGCGGCGACATCCTCTTCATCGAGGCGAACAAGATGAAGGGCAAAGGCGGCTTCACAATGACCGGCCAGATCGGCGAGGTGATGCAAGAGTCGATGCAGGCAGCGCTTACATGGGTCCGCTCCAACTCAGCCTTGCTTGGCTTGTCAGAGGACTTCAACAAGGATCTCGACCTGCATATTCACGTTCCCGCGGGCGCGATTCCGAAGGATGGTCCTTCAGCAGGCGTGACCATGGCGACGGTGCTCGCTTCGCTGCTGACTGATATCCCGGTTCGTCCGCTTACCGCGATGACCGGCGAAATCACGCTCAGCGGAAATGTGCTGCCCGTGGGTGGTATCAAGGAGAAGTTTCTGGCAGCGCGCCGTGCAGGAGTGGAAACCATCATTCTGCCGGCCGATAATCGCCAGGACGTTGAAGAAGATCTGACGCCCGAAATGATTGAGGGGGTTTCGATCCACTACGCGAGCCGTATTGAAGATGTGTTGGCTGTGGCCTTGCCCTTGTTAGGGGCGAAGCCCGCAGTTACCCCGATCGTTGCTGATCTCGGAACCTCCGCGGCAGCGTAATTCTCGGCGCTGCCGGAATCGGCAGCCCTGACAACAGAGAGGCCGGCTAACCCGCCGGCCTTTTTTGTTTTCAATTGGCACGGGCCTGGTAGAAGCGAAGGAAATTTTACTTGCCGTTGTACTCCTGAAACAGCTCAGGGAATTCCTTTCTGAGAGTGGCAATCTTGGGGCGGTCACAGACCAGGATGTACGGGTTGTCGGGATTGTGGAGCGCGTAGTCCTGGTGGTAAGACTCCGCGTCGTAGAAGCCTTTCAACGGCGTCACCTGCGTCACGATAGTCTTCGGGAAGACGTGAGCGGCGTTGAGTTGGGCGATGTAGGCGGTGCCTATATTTCGTTGCTCGTCGTTGGTATAGAAGATTGCTGAGCGATAGGAGGTTCCTACGTCCGGACCCTGGCGATTGAGCTGGGTTGGGTCATGAACAGCAAAGAAAATCTGCAGCAGCTTGCCGTAGCTGATTTTGGAGGGGTCAAAGACGACCTTTACCGACTCCGCGTGGCCTGTCGTTTCCGTGGTTACCTGGGCATAAGTTGCCGTTGACGCGGAGCCACCGGCGTAGCCAGCCGTTGTTGCGATGACGCCCTTCACACGCTCAAACACGGCCTGCGTGCCCCAGAAGCAACCTCCGGCGAAGACGGCAGTCTCTTTGCCTGAGGTATGTGCGAGTGCCTCGTCGGTTTGCGGGGCTGGAATGCGGTTTTGTGTCTGGGCCTCAAAGCAGCCACCGAGTGCAAAGACAAGCAGAAGAGCCAATCGGCTCAAAGAAAATGGAAACGAGCGAAGCATAGAACCTCCTCAAACACGAGTGCCTATGTTGAGACTCTCGAAAGTCCTCTGAGGTTACAGCGTCTGGTTTCTACCGCGTTCCGCCCTTCGCACTTGCACTATTGCTATCGTGGCAATTCGCCGTTACGACCGCCACTTCCGGTTTATGAGGCGTGGTCTCCATCTTTCGCGTCCCCGCCGCAGGCGCACCGACTTCATTTAAGAGTTTGATTAGCCGCGCAAAGCCCTGTTCCCGCGCTGTCTTGTTTCCGGGCACAGTATCCGTAGGATCCTCACCGGCGCGCATGAACCCGTGGCCGGCGCCGTCATAGGTGACTGGCTCATATTTCTTGCCGGCCGCCTTCATCGCTTCAGTGGTTGCGGGAATTGTGGCGCCAATGCGTGCGTCGTTCCCGGCATAGAAGCCATACACGGGAGCCGTAATCGAACTCACTTCTGCGGGGCCTGGCCCATAGAAAACGAATGCGGCCGATAGGTCCTTGCGATGCGTGGCAAAGGCAAATGACTTCCCACCGCCCCAGCAAAATCCCACGGTCACGAACTTGCCGTTCGCGGCAGGCAGCTTTCTTCCATAATCTGCTGCTGCGTCGAGATCTGCGGTGACCTGGGCCGGGTCGAGTCCGGATACGGCTTTCACTGCCGCGTCTCGATCGGGCATCGAGCTTGAATCGCCGCCATTGGGGCCGAGGCCCGTGATCAAATCCGGCGCAACAACGATGAAGCCTTGTCCGGCGAGTTCATCGGCCATCTCCTTGGCCCAGTCGCTGAGGCCGAAGATCTCATGGATGAGAACAACGACCGTCGCCTTGCTCTTGACCTCGGGGTAAACAACAAAAGCCTGCAGCGTGCGGTTGTCGTGTTTCAGGGTTACATACTCGTGATGTCGCGGAGAAGCATCAAGCCGGGCCTTGGCCCAGTCCTGCGCAGTGGCTGAAACGGCGACGAGCGTCAACAGCAAAGCTGCGGCGGTAAGTCCGGCAGCACGGGGAATCGGTCGTGTCATGCGAAGGAGTCTAGCTGTACGAATCCACTGTTCGCAAGCCCGTTGTCTCGTTTGGTTGCAGGTTCGAAAGTAACCACAAACCAGACGATTCAGATCCACCCACGGCACCCGTGTTACGTCTAACACCCAAGGCGGTATTCTTTTCTAAACATGAAGGTACGCGTTCTCCCTTTCGGCATTCTTAAGGAGTCGCTCGGCTCGGACCCCTTCGCGCTCGAACTGCCGCGTGGAGCAACTGTCGCGGATCTGATTGCACGCCTTGCCGCGCTGGCACCTGTCATCGAAACGCTCGGCATCGCTGTTAGCGTTAATGCGGAATATGCGGAGCGGCAGCAGATTCTCCGCGAAAATGATGAAATTGGCCTGCTGCCGCCAGTCTCCGGCGGCGCACCATCCGGGGACCCTGCGAAGCCCGAAGAATCCATCTTCATCCGCCTTACGCGGGATCCTATTCAAGCTGAGGCTCTTGTTGCCGCCGCCAAACACGGCGAAGACGGTGCCGTCATCGTCTTCGATGGGATCGTTCGCAACAACTCACGCGGACGGAAAACACTTTATCTCGACTACGAAGCTTACGATGAGATGGCCAGAAAGCAAATGAATGAGTTGGCGCGCGAAGCGATTACCCGCTTCGGGGTGCGCAACGTCGCCATCATTCACCGGCTCGGTCGGCTCCAGGTCGGCGAAACGAGCGTGCTGATTATCGTGTCTTCGGCGCATCGTGCGAGGGCCTACGAAGCGAGCCGCTGGTTGATCGACACGCTCAAGAAAACCGTGCCAATCTGGAAGAAGGAAACATTTGCTGACGGAGCAGTATGGGTCGATGGTGAGCCTTTTCCGCCAGGATACGCTGTGGAGGGCGCTGATGGCCTTCCCTCGTAAGCGGTTCCCCGGGTCCGCTATTGCCATCTCGATCACGCTCGGGTTCGTCTTCGCACTTCGCCTCGCTGCACAGGAAGACAGGCCGCTCCGCCTCGACGTGAAACTTGTCAGCCTCTTCGTCAACGTCACCGATCAAAAAGGGGCGATTATCGGCGGCCTCACGAAGGATGATTTCAAAATTACGGAAGACGGTCGTCCGCAAACGATTTCCATCTTCGAGCGCCAATCAGAAATGCAGCTGAACCTGACGCTGGCCATCGACACCAGTTCCAGCACATACAAGGACCGCTACATCGAACAGCAGGCCGCGAAGAAGTTTGTGCACGCGATGATGCGCCCTCAGGATCAGATGAGCGTTCTCGAATTCGATACGTTTGTGACCGAACTGACCGGTTTCACCAATAAAGTTGCGTTGATTGATCATGGCCTCGACCACATGCGTGGCGAGGGTGGCACCGCGCTGTATGACACGATCTACCTCGGGTCAAAATCGCTTGGGAGTAAAGATGGCCGCAAAGTCCTGGTGCTCGTCACGGATGGCGGAGACACGGTTAAGGGCTCGACCTACGACGATGCGCTTGAGCAGGCACTTCGCAATGAGGTCATGATCTACTCCATAATTGACGTGCCCATCGAAGCCAGCGCCGGTCGCGATCTTGCGGGCGAGCATGCTCTCATCACGCTCTCTCAAGACACTGGCGGCAAGCACTTCTATGTCGACGCGGGTGGACTCGATAAGGCATTCGCACGCGTCAGCGACGACCTGCGGACGCAGTACATGATCGGCTACTACCCACATAATCAGGAGCCGGGAAGAGCGTTCCATCGCATTCAGGTCACGGTTCCTCGCGCCACAGCTGAGTCCTTCAATATCCGATATAAGACCGGCTATTACGCGGATGGGCAAAAAGGCAAAAACTAGCCGCTCAATCAAATTGTCGTCCGCCGACGATCGGTGGTACACACCGTTCGAAATCGGACACATCTTGCCGGTTTCGAACGGTGCTTCTTGCGCCTTTCCGTCGCAAACCCTTGGCTTTGCGAGTTTTTGGCTGGCGGTCAACGTGCTCCGGGAAATAGAGCCACTGTGTGCTTGGAGGGATTTGATGAGGGTTCTGGTCCAGGATCTTGCCTATGCATTTCGCCAATTGCGGAAGACGCCGGGCTTCACCATCACCGTCGTTCTTACCCTGGCCCTCGGCATTGGCGCCAACGCGGCCATTTTCACGCTGGTCAACGCTGTTCTTTTGCGGAACCTCCCCGTGGGAGACCCCAAAACTCTTATTCGCATTGGCGACACCGACGATTGCTGCGTCAACTCCGGGATCAACGATAAGGGCGACTACTCGCTCTTCTCTACCGACACCTATCTTCTGTTCAAAAAGAGCTTGCCGGAGTTTCAGGAACTGGCGGCAATGGAAGCCGGTTTCGATTACCGGCCACTTACCGCTCGCCGGGAAGATCCTCAAGCAATTGCAAAATCGGTGATGGGCGAATTTGTGTCGGGCAATTACTTTCGCACCTTTGGGCTTCAGCCCGTTGCGGGTCGGTTCTTTACCGACTCTGACGACACCAAGGGCGCCGCTTTTACAGCAGTGATGAGTTACGACACCTGGGCGCACGACTACGCGAGCGACCCCAATATCGTCGGCAGCACGTTCCGCATCAACACGCAGCCTGTCACGATTATCGGAATCGCGCCGAAGGGCTACTACGGCGATCGCCTTACCAGCAATCCGCCCAATTTCTATCTCCCGCTCGAATCCATGGCCGTCATTGCGAATGTCCCCTACCTGCACGATCCTGAGGTTGAGTGGGTCTACGTGGTTGGGCGGGTGAAGCCGGGCGTTTCACTTTCCGCCGTTCAGGCAAAAGCCAGCACCATTCTTCGTCAGCAGTTCGCGGCTTTCAAAATGTTCTCGACTGAACGCGGCAAGACTTTCCTGGGCCGCACCCATGTCGTTTTGACTCCGGGGGGCGCTGGAATCCAGCAACTGCAGGACAACGCCAAGTCGCAGCTTCATCTCCTCACCTGGATCGCTGCCCTTGTTCTTCTCGTTGCTTGTGCCAACATCGCCAATCTGCAACTGGTGCGCAGCATGAGTCGCCGTGCTGAAATGTGCGTGCGCACCGCACTGGGGGCGCAGCGCAGCCGGATTATCCGGCAGTTGCTGACTGAGAGCATTCTTCTCGCCTGCATCGGGGGCCTGATTGGCCTGGCCGTTGCTTATCTTGGAGCACGGATGCTGCTTGCCATGGCGTTTCCGGGCGCACAGAATGTTCCTATCGATGCCACTCCATCGCCCTTGGTGATCGGTTTCGCGTTCGGTCTTTCGCTCGTTACCGGGATATTGTTCGGCGTGGCACCGGCATGGATCGCTGCACAGACGCAACCCGCCGAGGCGCTTCGGTCTGGCACGCGTACCACGACGGGCGGCGCATCGATCTTGCAGCGCTCGCTCGTCATTCTGCAGGCGTCCTTGTCTCTCGTGCTTCTGGTCGGCGCCGGGTTGTTCGCGCAGAGCCTCAACAAGCTCGAAGGCTCCGAAATGCATCTCGACTCGAAGAACCGTTACATCGTTCATATCAATCCTCAGGCAGCGGGTTACTCGCAGACTCAGCTCGAGCCTCTCTATCGCACCATTGAGCAGCAATTTCACGCGATTCCGGGCGTCGTAAACGTGGGCATTTCGACCTATACGCCGATGGAAGACAACAACTGGAGCAACAGCGTTCAGATTCAGGGCAAGCCGGATACGAACGATGGCGCATCGTTTGTGAAAGGCAACGCCGAGTATTTCGACTCCGTTGGCACACATGTGCTGATGGGCCGCGGATTCAAGCCGCAGGATCTGCTTTCAGCGCCGCCAGTCGTCGTCGTGAACAAGGAGTTCGTGAAGAAATTCTTCAAGCCGGGTGAGAATCCCATCGGGCATCGCATGGGGCCGCCGGGACCGCAGAGCCCGGGAGATTACGAGATTGTAGGCGTGGTTGACGACACCACCTACACCAGCGTGCAGTGGAAGAACCATGCCATGTACTTTGTGCCGATAACTCAACGCCCGGTGAGTTCCAAGGAGCCCATTAGCGAGGACATCTCGCTCTATGCGGGCGCTCTCGTCCTCCAGACAAACCGCCCCATGAACGACATGGAGAAGCTGGCGGGACGCACGCTTTCCGGCATCAATCCCAACCTCACTGTCGTCAAGTTTCAGACTTTCGATCAGCAGATTGCCGACCGCTTTAACGACGATCGGATGATCGCTCGGCTGACCTCGCTCTTTGGCGGGCTTGCGCTTCTACTGGCCACGATCGGACTCTATGGCGTTACTGCGTATACGGTGGTGCGGCGCACACCAGAGATCGGCATTCGCATGGCGCTGGGCGCGGAACGGTTGCGTGTTATTGGCATGGTGATGCGCGGAGCCATGGTGCAGGCGGCCATCGGACTCGTAATTGGCGTGCCTATTGCGATGCTGTGCGTGCGCTTCGTCAAATCGCAACTGTACGAAATCACGCGCGTCGATACGGGCGTGATGGTGGGAGCTATTTGCCTTCTGACGGTTGCGGCTGCGATCGCTGGCATCATTCCCGCGCGGCGGGCCGCCTCGATTGACCCTGTGAGAGCGCTGCGGGTGGAATGACGCCGGGAAGGTGCCTTATGGATTGGGGAGCGGCCGAGCAACTACTCCGAGCGGCGAAGGGTCCGTGCTTTCCCACCCATGCGGCAAAGACGCCGCATGGAGGGGGCACCCAAGTCCTGTGACAACGCAAGAGCGTAGAGGACGAAAACATCAAGGCTTCAGTGCGGCTTTGTCGAGTTTGCCGATCCGGCCGTGCGGGCCGACGACGTAGGGAAGGGAGAGTGCGTTCCAGTTGCGGTCGGCGTCGGCTGGCTCGTGCAGTGCTGGATCGGGGCGGAGCGCGCGCCAGTTTTTGCCGTCGTCGGTGGAGATGTCGGTACCGTTGGGGCCGACGGTGATCCAGGTTTTGGTGGTGGAATCGTAGGCTACGGCAGAGCGGTAGCCGTGGGGAGGGGTTTGGGCTGGTTGCCAAGAGAAACGATCCTTTGAAAATGCAGCCGATCCGGTCGCGTTGGGATTCGCGTAGTCGCCGCCGACCGCCATCAATAGTCCCGGCGACTTCGGCAAGTTTCCGGTGATCGAAAAAATGCCAGCTGAAGTACTACGACCCATCGTTGGAATGCTCTTCGCTGACCATCCGATCTTTTCAAAATCACTCGAAGTGCAAGGACTGCACATGGTGAAGATGCGCGCTCCGGTTGGTCCGCCAGTGCCGAACCACATCGTGCCCTCAACCCGTTCCGCATCTAGGAGTGAAGAATTACTCGCAGCAAAAGCACCTTCGTCTTGGAGGCTCGGCGGTAATTTGTCTCTGATCCAGTTCGCGCCACCATTCTTTGACGACTCGATGACGAAAGAACCGCCAACAGGATCACCAAGGATCGTGAGATTGTTGCCATCAGCACTGATCGCGTCCCAGAAGCCGTCAGGGTCGGGATTGGTGAAGATGAGCTTCCACGAGTGGCAGCCGTCGGTGGTTCTGTAGAGGCGGGACAGGTCGCCTTTGCCGCTCGACATGACGATGGCAGTGTTGGCGTCGAAGGCTTGAATGCCTCGGAAATCCAGCTTCTCGGCTCCGGGTGGGACTGTGCACGATTGCCACAGATAGCCGCCGTCTTCTGTCCGCAGCACGGTGCCGTCGGTGCCTGAAGCCCAGGCCACGCCGCCGCCGATCGAGTGGATCCCGCGGAGGTCGGCGGTGGTGGTCGATGTTTCTAGCGTCCACTGGGCGCGCGCGGGTAATGATGTTGCCGCGAGAACGGCGAGAAGGGTAAGTGCTGTCCGCATGACGATCAGTGTCAGGCAACGACACTGAGTGGAGCAAATGCTCCGAGCGGTTGGAGCATTTGCTTTCCCACCCATGCGGCAAAAGGCGCCGCATGGATGGGGCACCGATTCAGCGGGTTGCGGTACCTTTCCACCCACCCCACGAGGACACTGTGCCATGGATGGGGCGCGCGGAAATCGAGATTGCCGCGGGAATCACGAGGAAGAACAGGCTGTCCGCCTGCGGACAAGTTTAGCGTGATATGTACGCTGTTCGAGTGTTATCGAGATTGCTTTCGCTTCTGTTTCGGAGCGGGAGTGTGAAAACCAAAAGCAGATCCTTCGCTCACCACCCCCAAACTGAAGAGAACGTTTGGGGCCCCCTTCCCTCAGGATGACACCTCTTTGGCAGGCGATGAGTTTCGTGCAAAAAGCGTCCCTGTCTGCCGTTACAGAACCAAATGAGGTTGGCGCGGGCAACCGGGAGCGTTACCCTTCGAATGGAGCGATCCAATGATATTGCAAGACCTGGTGGAAGAACTCGGTGGGAGCCTGGTCCAGGGCGATCCGGAGTGGATGGTTGACGGCGTGAACTCATGTGAGAAAGCCGGCGCCTTTGATGTGGCGTTTGCCGACTCCGACTCAGCCGTGGCAGGAGCACTGAAAAGCAACGCAGGCGTCGTGGTGCTGAAGCCCGGGGCAGCCGCTGAGTATCCGCATGGAAAATGCATCATCGAGTCGGATCAGCCGCGACTTTGGTTTGCGAAAGCGGCGCACCTTGTGAAGAAGTCCACGCACGTGGCGGGGATCGCGCACTCGGCGGTGTTAGCACAGGACGCCAAGGTCGATCAGGGAGTGCTGGTGGGAGCGTGCGCTGTGATAGGGACGCATGTGCGCATCGGTGACGGAACGATCATCGGGGCAGGCGCGGTGATCGGTGAGAACGTGACGATCGGGATGCACTGCCACATCTACCCGCGCGTCGTGATCTATCCGGGGGCAACACTTGGCGATCGCGTGGTGGCGCATGCGGGCGCGGTGCTGGGAGGCGATGGGTTCGGGTTCGTACGGGACTCGGCCAGCGGAGCGTATACACAGTTTCCGCAGCAGGGCACGCTTGTAATCGAAGACGACGTGGAGATCGGCGCGAACTCGACCATTGATCGTGGAGCACTCGAGGAGACGCGCATCCGGCGCGGCACGAAGATTGACAACCTGGTGCACGTGGGACACAACTGCGATATCGGCGAAGACGTAATCCTGGTGGCACTGACGGGCATCTCCGGTTCGAGCACCGTCGGCAAGGGTGCGGTTCTTGCGGGGCAGGTCGGCATCGGAGATCATGTGCACGTTGGTCCGGGCGTGATTCTGGGTGGGCAGGCCGGTGTATTCAGTGGTAAAACCGTGACGAATGAAGGGCAGCGTCCAGGCACCGTGATGTTCGGTACGCCTGCGCGTCCGTTGAGACAGGTACTGCGCGAGCAGGCGGTATTGGCCAAGCTTACGAAGGCCCGAAGAGCGGGCGAGAAGGTGGAAACGTCCAAGTCAGATGAATGAGGGGCATAAACTTCTGCGAAGGAGGGTTCGATGATCCGTCGCGCGATTCCCCTATTGCATGTGTCCAGCGCAGCCGCGGCTATCGAGTTTTATTGTCACGGCCTTGGGTTTCAACTTGAATTTGAGCATCGTCCCGCGGGGGTAACAGCCGATCCGTGCTACATGGGCGTCTCGCGCGATGGCGTCTGGCTGCACCTGTCGTCGTTCCGCGGAGACGGTGCAAAGGGCGCGGTGGCGAATTTGATGGTGGACAACGTCGACAAGTTTTTCGAGGAGTACACTGCCAGGCAAGTACCCGTCGACACGCCGCCGGTGGATCAGACCTGGGGCAGTCGCGAGATGTACGTGAAAGATGCGGATGGGAACTGTCTGCGGTATATCGCTTGAGGACAGGGAACAAGGGAACAGTAAATCGATATTAGGATTTGATTTGGCGATTGTTGTTGTGGGCGGGAGCGCGAAAGATATCGGCAAGACGGCACTCGTCTGCGGCGTAATTGCCGCGTTGCCTGAATTCGACTGGACTGCGGTAAAAATCACCGGGCACGATTATGACTTCGGTTCAATCTCCCAAAGCGCAGTCGTAACTGAAACGGCAGCTGGGCAGGAGACCGATACTGCGCGTTATCTTGGCGCAGGGGCGAGGCGCGCGCTGCTCGTGACGCGATGCGGTTCTGAAATTCCGATAGATGAGATTCGCGTCGCACTCAAAGGAGATTGCAACGTTCTTTTCGAGTCGAACCGGATCATGGATGTCGTGAAGCCGGACGTTTGTCTTGCCCTGGTGGCAGGCTCGGGAACGGAGTTGAAGCCGAGCTTCCTCGGGCTTCTACGGAAAGCGGATGCGCTGGTGAGCGTAGGGAGTATCGAAATGGAATCGGCAGAACTGGCCGTGGATATTCCGCGCTTTGAATTCGAATCGCTCGATCACCTGACGCCGGAGTTGGTGAATTGGCTGCGGTCGCGACTTAGTTTAGCTCGAGGATTGGATGCGCAGGGTTGAGCTACTTGCCGGGTTTGTCTGTGGGAAATGGCTCGGTTTTTAGCGAGCCGTCGCGCTGTTTCATGAGGATTTGCACCTTGCCCTCGGCCTCATCTAGTTCTTTCTTGCAGGTTGCGGAGAGGCCGACTCCCTCTTCGAAGAGCTTGAGCGAGTCGTCAAGGGTCAAATCGCCCTTTTCGAGCTGGTCGACGATAGTTTCGAGTTTTTTGAGGGACTCTTCGAAAGATGGCATGGCTATGAATCAATCCTATACGGGTTCAGGATAATTGATCGTGCCTGAGACAGCTTTCCTGGGTGGCTTCCAAGATCGAAGCGCTTCTGCTCATCAATGGGCAAACTTCAAAATGAGAACCAGGCAAAGGAGCGCTCCAGAGGCGACCGTGAAAGCGAGTGCAGTTGAACCCGTGCTCTTCACAGTAGTGCGGGCGCCCTGAAAATCCTCGTCGTCACTCGTGAGACTCGTATATTTGGTCCACCATCGCAGAGACCAGACAGGAAAGGGTGCTGACAGGATGAGCACCAGGACGCAAAGGCCCATAAGTTCATTCTGGAATCCGAAGAGCAGAACCAACCGAGCAGCACGCAAGAGCGAGATCACAACGCCGAGCACCAAGAGGAACGCGACCACTGCAGTATTGCGAAGAACGCTCGCGTCGCTGCATGCCTGATCGACCCTGGCAAGAAGGTGAGCTGCCTTTTGCGCAGCTTCATGGTCGACTTTCGCTCCACAGAATCGGCATAGGTCTGCTGACGTGTCGATCGTCTGCTTGCAGTTAGGGCACTCGAAGATATTGAGATCTTCGGACGGACCTTCAAGGATGAGCCCATCTGCCATGCGCAAATGCCCCCTCAGGTGAACGGGATCGAGTGGAATCAGTACAGGTTTGCTTGCAAGATCGCACAAGCTTCCCCCATTTACAAGTCGACCAAGGTGTTAGATCGCCGAAGGTACCTGCGGCAGAACGCTGGCGATGACTTCGGCAGCTGCGGTGTAGCGGCCAAACGGCGCGCTGACTTGCACGCCCTGGACCATCGGGCGCACGGCTTCGAGCATCTCCTGCGCGATGAGGATGCCTTCCTTACGGGCCGCGTCGGGGGTGTCAGCCTGGGCCATGCGCAGCATGATTTCTTCAGGCATGGAGACGCGCAGGTCGTTCTTCATGAACTCTGCGTTGCGCAGGCTGGTGAGCGGCCAGATGCCGGCGATTACCGGAATTCGGAACGACTGGATGCGATTGAGGAATTCTTCGAGCAAACGCAGATCAAAGACGGGCTGCGTGATGGAGTACTCGGCGCCGGCCTCGACCTTGTAAGCGAAGCGGCGAAGCTCGTGTTCGATGTCAGGCACTCCGGGATTGGCAGCGACTCCGATGGTGAAGTTGGTGGAGGCGCCGATGGAGTTGGATCCAATGTCGAGGCCGTGATTGAGACGGCGGACGATGTTGACGAGGCCGATCGCGTCGACATCGAAGACCGCGGTCGCGTCAGGGTAGTTGCCGAGCTTGGGCGGGTCGCCGGTAAGGCAGAGGATGTTGCGCAGGCCGATAGAAGAAGCGCCTAGCAAGTCGGACTGGATACTGAGCACGTTGCGGTCGCGGCAGGTGTAGTGCAGGATTGTCTCGATGCCAGTGTGCTGCTGAATCTGAATGCAGAGGCTTTGAGCGCTCATGCGCGCTGAGGCGCGAGGCGAGTCGGGTACGTTGATGGCGTGGACGCCGAGCTGGGCGAGCAGGCGCGCACCTTCAATCTCCTTGCTGCAGTCGATGCCCTTGGGCGGAACGATCTCGACGAGCGTGACAAATCCGCCTTGTTCGACGAGCGAGCCGATGCGCGAGCGCTGGCCGAGAGGCGCCGGAGGCGTTTCTGTGGAAATTTCAGCGTGCTTGCCACCGTCGCTGACGCGGGCCTGAGCGTCGATGGCGCGCATGGCTGAACGCATCGCGCGAATGTGATTGGGCGTGGTGCCGCAGCAGCCGCCAACGATTTGTGCTCCTGCTGCAATTGCCTTACGGGCGAAACTGGCCATGTATTCCGGCGAGCAGAGATAGATGTTGCGGCCTTCGATGGCGCGGGGCATGCCGGCGTTGGGCATTGCGGCGAGGGGGAGTGCGGTAGCGCTGCGCATTGCCTCAATCGCCGTCAGGACGGTGGAGGGACCGGTGGAGCAGTTGACTCCGATGGCATCGGCGCCCCACTCGGTTAGGAGTGCGGCGGCCTGCTGGGGCGATGAGCCGTCGAGGCAATTACTCTCGTCGTCCACCGTGACCATGACGAGGACGGGAAGCTGCGGCGCGGTTTCCTCGGCCGCCAGCAAGGCTTCGCGCGCTTCATTCAACGCAGGCATGGTTTCTATGATGAGCATGTCGACGCCGGCGTCAGCCAGAGCGCGAATCTGCTCGGCGAACGCCGCACGTGCCTCGTCCAGGCCCGTTTTGCCCAGGGGCTCAAGCCGGACGCCAAGCGGGCCGATGGAGCCGGCAACGTACGCGGTGCCTGCCTGCTTTTCCTGGAGATGGTCGACGGCCTGCCGGGCGAGTTTCACGCCAGCGGCATTGATCTCGGCTACCTTCGAAGCGAGGCCGTGGCGGGTGAGGCGAAACCGGTTGGCGCCGAAGGTGTTGGTTTCAAGGATCTCTGCGCCGGCCTGGAGGTAATCCTCGTGAATGGAGAGGATGAGGTTGGGATCAGAAAGGTTTAGTTCGTCGTAGCAGCGGTTGATGAAGACGCCGCGAGCGTAGAGCACTGTGCCCATGGCGCCATCGGCAAGCACGGGGCGGCTGGAGAAGATATCGGCAAACTGAGCCATCTTGCTGTCAATGCTATCGCATGGCCTTGGGACGAACGCCTAAGGGCAGTTGTGAGCTCAGCTTTCTTTTGATTCTTCGACCTCTTGATAACGGAGATCGCTGTACTCAAAGCGGGCCGCGATTTCAGGATCACATCTGTGATCCTGCTCAAGCCTCGGCAGTTCGGTGTCATCAAAGACCGTGGCAACTGTCTGGAAGCATCGGATGCAAATCGTATCCACAGTCCCGTCCGGATTCGAGCGATGAGCGAATTTATGGGCCACCTGTTTTTTCCAAACTGGGGAAGTGCTAATGGGGTCCTGCATGACAACCTTGACTACGCAGCAACGATTTCTCGGGACGAGTTTGCTTTTTGTTTAAAACATGTTGCGCAAAGGACTGGCCTTTGCTGCGTCGGCTTGAAGGGTACGGTTGTTTCGTTTCCGCACTGGGCGCAAGTCACGGGCGTTTCTATTCGACGCAGCCTCTTGCCTTTTCCGGCCGGTTCCCTCTTGGCTTTGCACTGTTTGCAATGTTTCGGGTCATTAAGGAAACCCTTCTCTCGATAGAACTCTTGTTCGCCCGAAGAGAATAAGAAATGCGATCCACAATCAACGCAAAGGACTTCTCGATCAGAAAAGCTGTGCACACAACC
The DNA here is from genome assembly GCA_963832035.1 of uncultured Acidobacteriaceae bacterium. Taxonomy (GTDB): domain Bacteria; phylum Acidobacteriota; class Terriglobia; order Terriglobales; family Acidobacteriaceae; genus Telmatobacter. The sequence continues at coordinate 272,623 of CAWHSK010000001.1, forward strand.
TCCTTTAACCAGCCAGATTCACGAGGTCAAGGGGGGACCGCAGTCGTTCGGTGAATCCAGGCTGCGAAGCTCAGATCATAGGCGTTTGCCGTCTCGAAGTATGTTCGACATCTGACACATGCAGCCTCCGAGCCCGTTTTTTTTGGATTTTTTCAGGATGGCGGACAAGGCAAACCTAGTGAATTGATTTGGAGGGTCGAAGGAGTACGTCGTCCGCTCTAAGTCGATAATCAGAGGCTAAATCGCCAGCCAGGGCCTTCGGTCGAATGAACGGGTTGCTTTGTTATACTTCGAGAGTCAAAAGCTATGCAGAACCAGTCCAGGATGAGGCAGTTCGGTTGGGCGGGGTTTGCGGCAATCGCCATTCATTTTGTCGTAGTTGCGGCAACTGCCGTTTATTAATCCGCAGCCTGTCTGCGCCGGTATTCGAGGGAAGAGATTTTGAAGAAGAGAAGTCTTTGGTTTAGCGCCGCTGGAGCCCTGGTAGCGGCGATTGTGCTGGCGGGATGTGGTACGACCACCTATTTTGCTGGAAGAGTGCTGCCACCAAGCGGGTTGCCAGATCGCGTTCTGATCGCTGTGCAGAACCCGAGCATCGCCGCGAGCGGTTCACTGACCTTTGTGGATGCCTTTTACGATATTCGGTTCAGCTATAACCAGAAGATTCCAGGTTTCAGCATCGGCGGCTACTCCGGGCAATTGCCGATCACCATCCAGAACATGGCCGAGGAACAACTGGGAGCAGTTTATGGCTCGGCCGACGGCTCGCTGCACACGGTGAACTACCAGACAGAGAAAGATGGCGGTGCTCAGAAGGGCTTGAACGGCCTATCTTCGAGCATCTTTATTACTCGCAACCTGAGCTACATTTTCGCCGCGAACCAATTGGCGACGGTGCTCACCGTGGTGGACAACACTAACGGTGGAAGCTACGCACTGAGCTTGCCGGGCGTGTACCGTGTCAGCGTCAATCCGGGTGGGTCCGCGATGGTGGCGTTCGCGCAGAATTCCAACTTCGGCTACTACACGCGCAAGCTTACCGCAAATGAAACGATCAGCTACTCTGGCGGGCCGAGCACCTGGCCGAAGGCTGCGACGGATTGCGAGCCGCAGAATGCTCCCGGCTGGTGCCTGTTCCAGATGCAAAGCCCGGATAGCGTGGACGCGACGGGAAATGGGTACGGCGCACCCCTGGTCTTCGATCGCCCGGTGAAGGCCGTATTCTCCGCGGACGGCAGCACTGCTTATGTACTGAATTGCGGAAGCGAGTGCGGCGGATCGACCTCTTCGGTGACGGCTTTGCCGGTTGGGCCGATGATCTTTCTTTCTGGGCAGCATTCGGGCAGCCTTCCCACCAATACTGCGATGCATGCAGACTGTTCTGCGACACCCAGGGTAAGTTCCTGCACACTGGCCATTCCCGGCGGGTCAAGTAATGCGCTCGTGTCGACAAGCACGATGTATGTCGCAGGTCAGCAACTGCAGCCCGATGGGTTGTTTACCGGCAACCTGACGGTTGTAGGCCTGGCCGGAACCGGATCGAGCACGTTGACGGCGTCCGGGGCCATTCCAATCAGCGATGGTGCGGCGGGTGCGCCAAGCCGCATGCTGCAGGCAGACGACAACACGCTGTGGATCGGCATGACGAAGTGCAATAACGGCGAGCGCTTTGCCAAGGGCCTGCCTTATGGCTGTCTGACCATGTTCAACACCAGCACCAACACCGTGACCCTGCTTGAGCCGTATCTTGGCGACCTGACTGGCATCGCCGGTGTGATCGGACTGCACAAGGTGTATGTAGCACAGGGCGGCCAGGTCTACATCTTCCATACGACGGATGGCTCGTCGATCAACAACCAGTATGTGACCGTGAACGGAACTGCGTCGGACGTGGCGTTTATGGATGCGCACTCCGACGGCGACAATACTGTTTACTAGCTGACCATGCCTCCAATCGAAGAGGACGATCGTTATTGTGCGGATGTGCTGGCGATTGCCGCACATCGCGACGACGTGGAGCAGACCTGCGGCGGAACTCTGCTGCGGATGGCTGCGCGCGGGCTGCGGACTGCGATTCTCGATCTTACGCAGGGGGAAGCCGGCACGCGCGGAACAGCCGAAGATCGTGCTCGCGAAGCCGCTGAGGCGGCGCGGTTGCTGGGCGTAAGCCGGCGTGAAGCGCTGGATTTTCCTGACGGCGCCATTGCGAACACGCTGGAAAATCGCAAGAAGATCGTCCGTGTTCTGCGCGAAGTGCGCCCGCGGGTGGTGATTCTGCCATATTGGCAGGCACGGCACCCGGATCACGCGATTGTGGCAGCGCTTGGATATGAAGCGTGTTTTTTGTCGGGGCTGGCGAAAGTGGATACCGGAGCTGCTCCGCATCGGCCGTTCAAAATCATGTATGCCAGCTTATACGCAGACGTGCGGCCCAGTCTTATTGTCGATATCACGCCCTTTATTGAACAACGGCATGCGGCCTTGATGGCCTATAAATCGCAATATGCTAATCAAGACGCAGGCAGCGCCTTGTTCGTGCCGGAAGAAGAGATCCGCGAACGAACGTTCGCGGAAGCGCGGCATTATGGTTTGCTGGCAGGCGTGAAATATGGCGAGCCGTTTGTACAGAAGGAAGTCGGACTGATTGACGATCTGACACTTCTGCCAGTGCAGTCGATCTAGCATCGTTTGCGAGGTAAAACGCGTCATAAGTAATTCTTATTCAATCTCAAAACATAATAACTTTGCGTTATGGGTAACAAGTCGTCGAAACTGAAGGCGGAGGTTGCCGATGACGCAGACCTGGGATGCGCAGGCCTACGGGCGGAATGGCGCATTTGTGCACGAACTTGCCGGCGGAGTGCTTGAGTGGCTGAACGCCCAGATGGGCGAATTCATTCTCGATCTCGGCTGCGGGGACGGACAACTTACGCAGCGAGTGGCAGCGATGAACGCCAACGTTCTAGGAGTGGATGCTTCGGTCGATATGGTGGCGGCGGCGCGAGAGCGAGGCGTCGAAGCGGAACAGGCGAACGCCGAGTCGCTGCCATTTCACGATGCGACGTTTGACGCGGTGTTCTCGAATGCGGCGTTGCACTGGGTTCGCGACCAGGACGCGATGTTGGCGCAGGTGCATCGCGTACTGAAACCTGGCGGACGGTTTGTGGCAGAGATGGGCGGACACGGAAATATCGCGGCGATTCGCGTGGCGTTGATGGCGGTGCTTGAACGTCATGGGTACGGCGATCGCGAAGATGGCGTCAATTACTATCCGACAGCAGAGTGCTATACGGAGCGCCTGAAGCGGCACGGATTCAAGGTGGAGCAGATGGCGATAATTCCGCGGCCCACGAAGCTGGCGGAGAGCGGAATGGACGGCTGGCTGCGGACTTTTCGACGGGGCGTTCTGGATGGATTACCGAACGCTGTGAGCGAGGCGGTCGTGAAGGAAACGTCGGAGTTACTTGCACCGGCATTGCGGGATGAGGCGGGGAATTGGGTTGCGGATTATGTACGCCTGCGGTTCGTTGCCGTTGCGTGACCGTGATTCGTGAACCAAGCCAGCGGGAGTCGCCGACACAGGCAACTCCCCCAACCTGCTGAATTGAATTAGTCCACTTCGAGAGTCTTGGTGCGGAAGAGGAGGCCGGCGACTATGCCGGCGATACTGGGCACGAGCAGAAAGAGCCAGATCTGGCTCATCGCTTTTCCGCCAACGAAGAGGGCAGGGCCGAAGCTGCGTGCGGGATTCACGCTGACGCCGGTAATGCGGATACCGAAGATGTGGATCACGACGAGAGTAATGCCGATGACCAGTCCGGCAAAGCCTGCGGGTGCAGCTTTTTGTGTCGATCCGAGAATGACGATGACAAATATCAAGGTGGCAACGAATTCAAACACGAAAGCAGATGTGACGTTGTATTCGCCCTGGTAGCCAGCGCCCCACCCATTCTGGCCCAGACCACTGGTGGCGATATCGTAACCGGTTCCAACACCGCGCACGAGCAGCGAAAGCACGCCCGCCGCGAGAATTGCACCCGCGAACTGGCCGACCCAGTAGCCGATCATCTCACCGGTCTTCATCCTGCCGGCAGTCCAAACGCCGAGACTGACGGCGGGATTGATATGGCAACCAGAGATGGGACCGATGCCATAAGCGGCGCCAATCAGGGCAAATCCGAAGGCAAATGCGATGCCGAGGACGCCGACCTTGTCACCTGCAACGACGGCAGTACCGCATCCAAAGAGCACGAGAATGAATGTGCCCACCAATTCTGCAATGTATTTCTTCATGAATCCTCCAGCCAATGCTTGAAAGCGAGTGTTTCGTTCGAAAATGCTCCTCGGACAGCGGAACTCGACGGGGTGAGGACGAAGGGATTGCGGTGCTCGTTCCTTGACCGGTTGCGAGTGTGGCAGAGGCTGGTGTTCGCTTGCCACTGCGGATATTGCCAGCGAAGGAAAGGCAAAGCACCGAGCCGCCTACGCATCGACAGGTCATCCGGCAGTCCGACCGATGCCGCTCAAGGGAAGCTTCAAATTCATCAAACGTTTGCAATTTGTTTGCCTCACTGAATTAATCTGATAACGATTCCGAGCGGCCCTGCAATCGACATCCACTGGCTGCTGGCGAAAGGCATTCGGGTTGAGCCAAACCGTATTTGTACTGGAAGACGACACCGACATCGCGCGGCTGGTACAGCATCATCTTGAAGCCGCAGGCTTTGCACCTCGGATTTTCCACACTCCCAGCAACGTGATTTCCGACGCCGAGCGGCAACCCCCGGCGCTCTTTCTTCTGGACATCATGGTTCCGGGAGGGGACGGACTGGATGTTTGCCGGAGGCTGAGATCTCATCAGGCGCTATCGACAATCCCCATCATTTTTCTGACGGCGCGGGCGGGTGAGAACGATCGCGTTCTGGGGCTCGAACTGGGCGCCGACGATTACATTACCAAGCCGTTTGCCACGCGGGAGCTGGTGGCACGCGTCAAGGCTGTTCTGCGCAGGTTTGAACGTCCGACCACACCCTCAGTTATCACGTTTGAAGAAGTGGTGATCGACGCAAACGCGATGCAGTTGAGGGTGCGAGGTGAGTTGACCACGACGACTGCCACAGAATTCCGCCTTTTGGATTACCTTGCCCGCCACCCTGGGCGAGTCTTTAGCCGCGACCATTTGCTGGACTCGGTTTGGGGTGATGCGCGCTTTGTCACGCCGCGATCGGTCGATGTATATGTACGTCGCATTCGTGAGAAAATCGAGGTCGACCCGGAAAATCCGCGCTATCTGAAGACAGTGCGCGGGGCAGGGTATCGGTTTGAAATTCCCAAGGGGGAATGAAACCGCAGGCCAAAGTCCCAGCGTGAGCAGGCCCTAGATTGACGCGCAAAGTATTCATAAAACTGATGGCGCTTTTTGTGCTTCTGCTGCTGTTTCAGACAGCAGCTATGGAGCTAATTCTGCGCCGCATGATGGAGCGCTCCACCGGGGCGACGCTGCATCGGATCGGCCCCGAGGCCATTTGGTCAGGGCTGATCGCGCTATTGGTGGCGTTGCCGATTGCGGCATGGGCGGCGAGCCGGATCGCGATGCGGCTGCAGCGGGTGGTTACATTCGCCGACCGGATCGCACAAGGTGATCTGAGTGCGCGGCTCGAGCACGGCCGCGGGGATGAAATGGCTGCAATGGAGGCCTCGCTAAACCAGACGGCAGAACGACTGGGCCAGAGCTTCGCCGAGATCGAAAGCAGCCGGCACGAACTGGCAACCATGTTGGACTCGATGCAGGAGGGCGTAGTTGCCGTGACTTCGGAAGGCGTTGTCAGGTGGTCAAACGCGGTAATGCAGCGAATTGCGGGAACGGAGATACGGGTTGGCCGACCGCTCGTTCACTCCGTGCGTGATCCAGAGCTGCTGGAGTGTGTGAAGGGTGCCCAGGAAGTGCGCGAGGTTCGATACGGCCGGTCAAGCTCGCTGGCGCCGGGACGAACGTTTGAAATCAGTGTGGCGCCGCTTCCGACGGGGGGAGTAATCGCGGTGCTGCACGATGTGACTCGCATTGAGTCGGCCGAGCGGTCGCGCCGGGATTTTATTGCCAACGTGAGCCACGAACTACGCACGCCTTTGACGTCGATCCAGGGATACGTGGAGACGCTGGTCGAGGATCCGCATCCCAATCCCGCGACGACCAACGAGTTTCTACATGTGATTCTAAAAAACGCGACCCGCATGAACCGCTTGACGGAAGACCTGCTGGCGTTGGCAACGATCGAGAGTCCCGACTACAAGCTTGCCATGCAACCGACGCGGGCGAGCGAGATGGTAAATGACGCCATCGAATCGCTTGGCGGGCTGGTAGTGGACTCGGGGATTGAGCTTGAGTCATCGGGCGCGCCTGATGCTTCAGTCAAGGTTGATCCTGACGCGATGAACCAGGTGTTTGGAAACCTGATTGAGAACGCGGTTAAGTACGGCAAGTCGGGCAAACGGATCGAAGTGGGTGCGCGGGCTCTGGAAGGCGAGATTGAGTTCTACGTGCGGGACTTTGGTCCGGGTATTGCATCGGACCATATCGATCGAATCTTCGAGCGGTTCTACCGTGTCGATAAGGCGCGCTCACGGGATGCGGGGGGCACCGGCCTGGGGCTGGCGATCGTAAAGCATATAGTGCATGCGCACGGAGGCCAAATCCGGGCGGAAAGCGAATTGGGCTCGGGGACAACCTTTCTGTTTACATTGCCGATTGTGACTGTGAAATCCCGCCAGGAAGACCATACGGATGCGCCCGTGCCTACGCGAAGAGACGCCTAAGTCGATAAAGATCAGAATCCTGGTTACTATTCAAATGCCCGTAACATTCGATAGCGAAAATAGAAGCAGGCAGTGATCCTGCACGGGAGCTACGAACGTGAAAAAGACTTTGCTTACAGTAGGTTTGTTGGTAATGGCCATGGGCACAGCCCAGGCGCAGAAGTTAACCGCGGCGGGTGCAACATTCCCCTATCCCATTTACTCAAAATGGTTCAGCGAATACAGCAGCTCGCACCCTGGAGTGGAGGTTAACTATGCCTCGATTGGCTCCGGCGGCGGTATCGCCCAAGTGACTAAAGGGTTGGTAGACTTTGGCGCCTCTGACATGCCAATGACCGACGATATGCTCTCGGCATCGCCGATCAAGCTGATTCACATTCCCACCGTGCTTGGGGCAGTTGTACCTGTCTACAACGTTCCGGGTGCGAAAGACCTTCGCTTCAGCTCGGATGTGCTGGCTGATATCTATCTAGGCAAGATCTCAAACTGGAATGATGCAAGGATCGCGAAGGACAATCCGGACGCTAAGCTGCCTGACCAGAAGATCATCGTTGTGCACCGCTCGGATGGATCGGGCACCAGCTTCATCTGGACAGACTTTCTGAGCAAGGTGAGCAAGGACTGGGCCGGCGGACCCGGTAAAGGATCCTCGCCGGCGTGGCCAGTGGGCGTAGGCGGCAAGGGAAATGAAGGCGTCGCCGGCCTGGTGCGCCAGTTGCCCGGTGCGATCGGATACGTTGAGCTAATTTATGCGCTGCAGAACAAGATTGCGTTTGGCTCGGTAAAAAATGTGGCGGGGAACTATGTCAAAGCCTCGATCGAAGGCGTTACCGAGGCTGCCGCCAGCGTGAAGCAGATGCCTGCTGACTATCGGGTTTCGATCACCAACGCTCCCGGTGCGAATGCGTACCCGATCTCGAGCTTCACTTACCTTCTGATTCCGGTGAAGGGAACAAACGCGGCGAACCGCGCTGTGCTGAAGGACCTGCTGAGCTGGATCGTAAAATCCGGCCAAAGCGAAGCCTCCAAGCTGTCTTATGCGCCGCTGCCGGATGCACTCGCAGAGAAGGAACTGAAGACGGTCTATTCGCTGCAGTAGATCTGATTCGTTGAAGGACAAAGGGAGCCGCGCATTTGAGCGCGGCTCCGCTGTTTTTTGTCCGCATCTGCATTGGTCCCTCCACTCTCGTCGTATCGCGAGAGGAGTAGAATTCGAGGCTGAGAAAAATACTCAGATAGGGACCTCACTGATGCGCGTGTGTACTTCTCGCCTTTCTCTGACATTTCTGCCAATTCTGTTTGCCATCTCTGCTCTCGCGCAGTCCTCCACGACTCCGTATGACTCGGTCGATCCGCTGATCGGCACCGCCGGCGGGGGCAATACGTTTCCTGGCGCCACGCTGCCGTTCGGGATGGTGCAGTGGAGCCCCGATACGAATGCGGACGGGTGGTACAAGTACGACGAGAAGCAGCTGTATGGGTTCAGCCTCACGCACATTAGCGGAGCGGGCTGCCCGTTGTTTGGGGATTTTTCAGTGCTGCCGGTGCTGGATGCGTTGACTTCGAGTCCGGGAATGAAGTTCACTCCGGTTGCTTTCGATCGGAAGGATGAGAAGGCGCAACCCGGGTACTACGCCGTGACGTTGAATAGCGGCGTGCGCGTGGAACTTACCGTCGCAGAGCGAGCCGGGATTGCTAATTTTACTTTTCCGCAGGGAAGCAACATGCGGATGCTGATCAATGCGGGCAGCAGCGCGAACTCGATTCCGGCGGCGGATGAGAACCCGCGCGATCACCAGGCGTTTGGGAATCACATTGAGATGAAGCCAGACGGCAGTTTCTCTGGTTGGACGAGCGCGGGCCGGTTTTGCGGGTCCGATTCGCGCTACAAGCTTTACGTCGTGGGCAAATTCAGCAGGCCGTTCACGTCGACTGTGCTCTGGCAGGATGATGCGTTGCTGAAGGACGCGAAGACCTCGGAAGGAAAGCACACCGGCGCCTGGGCGGAATTCGACACGAAGAAAGAGATCGGCGTCCTCACTCAACCCGATGACGGCACAAGCCTGACGCTCATCGTGGGCCTCTCTTTTGTGAGCGAAGCTGGTGCGTTGGCCAATCTTCAGAAGGAAATACATTTTGCAATTTTCGGGGCGGTGAAGTCTCGTGCCAGAAAAACGTGGAGCGACCTTTTGGATCGTGTTGCGGTTGAAGGCGGTACGCCGGAGCAGCGGAAGATTTTCTATACCGGCGTGTACCATTCGCTTCTGTCTCCGAACGTCTTCAGTGATGAAGACGGGCAGTACATTGGATTCGATAACAAGTTGCACGTCGTCGCTGGGACGAAGCAGAAGGCGCAGTACGCCAATTTTTCAGATTGGGATAGCTATCGGAACACGGTGCAGTGGCAGGCTCTGTTTGAGCCAGAGCGCGAGAGCGACATGATGCAGTCGCTGGTGAATGATGCGGAACAGAGTGGCTGGCTGCCGCGTTGGCCGGCGGCGAATGATGTGACGTATGTGATGGGCGGTGATTCCCCGGTTGCGTTGTTGTCGTCGTCCTATGCATTTGGTGCGCAGAATTTCGATACGTCGAAAGCGCTGGAGTACATGGTGAAAGCGGGCAGCCAACCTGGGATGGGACCGCACGGTGATGCAGAGCGGCCATTCCTTGTGGAGTACCTTAAGGCCGGGTATACGCCTGTTGATAAGGACCATATTGCCGCCTCGCGGACACTGGAATACGCCAGCGACGACTTCGCGATTGCGCAATTTGCGAAAGCGGTTGGACGTGATGACGTGTACAGCCGTTTTCTTAAGCAGTCGGAGAACTGGAAGACACTTATTGATCCGGAGACGCACTGGATCAGGCCGCGGAATGCGGACGGCTCGTGGATGACAGGATTCGATCCGGAGACTTCGATGCCGAAACGCTACGAGAATGCGGGGCCAAACGGTGACCAGATGGGTTTTGAAGAAGGGAACACCTGGCAATACTCCTTCATGGTGCCGCACGACTACCCGGCGCTGTTTGCTGCTATGGGTGGCGAAAAGGTTGTGGAGTCGCGTCTGGATCGTTTCTTTACGGCGCTTCGTTGCTGGGGGAAGCCGTGTTTCAACATTGAGAATGAGCCGGATTTCGTGACGCCTTACGCCTATGTGTTTCTGGGCAAGCCGTGGAAGGCGCAGGATGTGATCACACGGATCGGTAATGAGACTTTCAAGGCGACGCCGGATGGCATTCCAGGGAATGACGACCTTGGTGCGACGTCGGGGGTTTATGTCTGGAATGCGCTGGGATTTTATCCGGCAGTACCGGGCGTGGGCGGGTTGGTATTGGGCACGCCGATGTTTGACCGAGCCACATTGAAGTTGGCAGGCGGGCGCGATGTGGTGATCACGCGCGATGGAAAGGGGATCTATGTGCAGCAGGTGATGTTGAACGGCATTTCTTATCCAAATTCATGGCTGCCGATCAGCAAGATTCATCGGGGAATGAATGAACTGAGATTCAAGACGGGGTCGGAACCAAACACCCAACGAGGCCTGGCACCGGAGGATCGGCCCCCGGCATTTCGGTAGAGATAATCAGTCCTGCTTGTTTTCGCTGATGAGGCGGTCGAGGAGCGGGATGAGTTTTTCGCCGGTTCGCGGGAGTACGAATGCGCTAGTGGTGGCGTCCCAGTCGAGCTTGAAACTCGTCGAGAGAGCGGAGATCCAGATCTGGCGGACTGGCGTATTAGGAGTGATCACGAATTTGACTGCGGGTTCTTCGAAGACAACGTTCAGCACGCCGCCCTGCTCTTCTACTTCGAACCCGGCTTCGTCCTCCTCTTCGCGGGCAATCAGGTGCTTCTTCAGTGCTTCCAGGGCGCTCTCGGCCACGCGGCGAAATTCTATTTCATCCTGCATGATTCAAGTGTAGCAATTGGTGGCCTGGGCCGACGAGGCAATGCCCATCTGGATTGGTACGTGCAATCGAGCGAAGCAAAACCTCGGCAATGACCTACCGCATCTAATCTGTTTGAGGGCTTTGACGAGGGCTTTTCCTCGGCCTGCAACCGAGATAGCCGTTCGTTGGCCGACTAGGGGCTAACAAAGGATTACGAAGTGCACGCCATGAGACGAGGACTATGCCCATCTTGACGAAACCATGTAAAGGAAAGCTAAGCGAACAGACGCAACTATTGCTCCGCAGTAGCCGGGACAGAATGGATTGGGTGGCGTACCCCTGCGAGATTTGCGGTCAGAGCGTCGGGGTTTCCGAGGTTAGTGGTAAGTGGGTAGCCGAAAGACATTGGCCTTCAGTCGTCTATGTTCCTCGCAAACCCAGTGTCGGCCGCTACCTCGAGAAAGCCATGGTGCCGGCTAAGATTCGAATGCGGCCCCATTGAGAAGAAAAAAGTGAAGGGTGATGCCGAAGGCGCGACATTGTCATTTTTCACATGGTCGTTTAAAGATCCGCGCCCGCTTGGATGAGTGACTTGGATTAACGCGCGAGTTTAGAGCGGAACTCCCTAGATCTCTAAGCTGAGGGCACTCTCTCGGTGCTCAAGCCTAAGAACGCGAATTACCGGATCGTGTTTCCACCAAACCGGAAGTTTCCTATAAGAACACTTCTCAGGGTCTATCTGTCCTACAGAGATGCGGCATGGACCGCGGGCGACGCCTTTTACCTCAACGGTCTGTTAGTTTTGCCAGTTTCCCCGATGGCGTCTTGAATGACAGGATGGTCCGAGTGCGGAGGTCGCATGATACGTAATGGCAATTTCTCAGCAAACCATGCCACCCTGCCCGGCATCCAACGAACGCCGGAAAGACCGGACGCTTGCGATTACATGTCCCGCACCCTAGATAGGCGATTTGGCGCGCAGGCGGTTATCAGGTTTCGGATTGCGTGTAAGTTTTTTGCTTTTGTTGCATTGCTGCTGTGACGATAACGCTCGCAGATGCCGGCGAGTTCTTTATTCACCATTAAACCATTCACAAGGAGTTTGACGTGCTTGAATTGAAAACTCGAAACCGGCTCATGTCCTGCTGTCTGCTTGCAGGACTATGCTTAACGCCCCTACTTTCCAGAGCTGACGAACCAAGCGAAAGGGTCACCAGAGCAGCTCAGGTATTCACAGAACTCTCAAATGCCGAAAGTGGTCTTCCGATCAACGTGCTGAACAAGGCGGACTGCGTCATTATTCTGCCCTCGGTCAAAAAGGCGGGGTTTATCGTCGGAGCTCAATATGGCAAGGGCGTGATGGTCTGCCGGAGCGGTGCAAATTTTAACGGCCACTGGGGCGCACCCATCATGATGCAGTCCAGCGGCGGAAGCTTCGGCTTCCAGGCCGGCGGGCAGGCAACCGATTTTGTGATCCTTGTGATGAATGACGATGGTGCACGTTCTGTGATGAAGGGCAGAGCTAAGCTAGGTGCGGAAACCAGCATCGCGGCCGGTCCCGTCGGACGGAATGCGGAAGCATCAACAACAGCCACCATGCAAGCCCAGATGCTTTCCTACTCGCGTGCGCAGGGCGTCTTTGGCGGTGTTTCTCTGTCCGGGACATCCTTAGGCCCCGATGACGGAGACAACGAGAAACTATACGGGAAGAAAATCTCCGCGCAAGAGATCTTTGCGGGAAGCGTACACGCACCCGCATCGGCCGCAGCTCTGATCTCAGAGCTGCAGAAAGTGTCGCCGAAGAACCTTGCCACAGGAAAATAAGTTTCTGCGGTGTGGCTGCGGCGACCTGGCACGGAGTTGAATTTATCCCGCGCCTGCGATCCGACGGTGATTCTGGTGCCTGTCTTCTATTCTCGAAGCCGGGAGTGGATAGAAGACAGGAGCCAGTACGATCATCACCAGTAGCAGATCGTGGAACGGATGTTGTGCGAGGAACGCTGCAAGGGCAAGAAACATTGGATGCAAATTCTGTGCTCAGCCGGGCGGGTTCCGCGCCGCGAAATGATCGCGATCGCTCGAGGATCTGTGGTCCGGATTTTGCTGGCGCTTCTTGTCACGATTTCGTTCGCGCAAGACAAGACTAGTACGACTGCACAACCAAAACCGCCTTCCGTAAACACCCAGCTTCCGGTGAATTGGCTGTATGGCGCATACATTCCGAAGGAAGCCCCGCTGGTTGCATTGAACGGCCGAGAGCGTTTCAAACTGTATGTTCGCCAGACTTATTCGACACCGGGCATTTACGTCAAGACCGCTTTCTTTGCAGTTCATGATCAGGTGAGGAACACGCCTGAGGACTGGGGAGATGGATTCTCTGGCTTCGCCAAGCGTGTGGGCTCTAACCAGGCGACGAATATTATTCAAAATTCATTCACCTCGTTGGGCCAAGGGGTTGTTGGTTGGGAACCGCGCTACGACCGTTGCAAGTGCGATGGTGCGTGGCCACGTTTTCGACACGCGTTCGTCAGAAACTTCATAACCTATGACCGCAGCGAGGAATCGATCAGGCCTAATGTCATGCCATTTGCGGCGGCATTCGGGGCGGGAGCGATTGGAGCAACCTGGAATCCGAATAATCCGACGATCACGGTTAAGGGATATCAGAGCGTCATTACGCAAGCGTGGGTTGGAGTGATTATCAATAGCGTCGGCGAATTCATGCCCGACATTAAAAAGAAGCTAGGCAGACACAAGGATTGAGTTGCGAATTCATCCGATGCGCTTCTACTTATGGAGTTGACGCCTTCGGCAGATTCCAATGCAACCGGACGCTCAATACTCGAAGCACAAAGCAGACGACGCCGCCAAGAATCGCCGCTAAGGTTGGTTGAAGTCCCAGTCTGCGTCCAAGCACCATCACGGCGGAGCCAACCAGAGCGGCTGTGGCATAGACGTCTGTACGCAAGATAGCGGGAATTCGCATCAGCAGCACGTCCCGGATAGCTCCTCCGCCTACACCTGTGATGGTTCCCATCAAAGTGGCGATGAATGGAGGGATGCCGTAGTTCAGGGCCTTCTCTGTTCCTGCCACCGCAAACAATGCCAGACCCGCCGCATCGAGAACCATCATGAGCTGCGTCGGAATCTGATGCGCAAAATGATGCAGCACGAAAGCGGCGCCGCCGGTCGCAAACGCTTCGGCCGCATAGCGCCAATCGCGCATGGCCTGAGGCGGGCTGGCGCCAATGAGCACGTCGCGCAAGATTCCGCCGCCTAGAGCCGTGGCGAACGAAACGACCATGACACCGAAAAAATCGAGATTGCCTGCGATGGCGGCGAAGGCGCCTTCCATCGCAAACAGAATCGTTCCAGCGTGATCGACAACAAATAAGAGCCTGTCGGCCTGATTTTTCATGCAGGTGTTCTTTCGGAGGAAGTGTGTGCCAGCCGGCGGGATAATGTCCGGTTCCCCCAGAATTTAACACTCTACAGACGGCAGACCGAACGCTTTTTTATCTAGACCGTTTTCGCATAAGGCCAGATACTGCGCGCATGGGCAAGGCTTACTGCCCACCAGTGAAGCCGGCGGAGCATTGCATCCATGGAACGCTCGGCACGCTCTGGACTGCGCAACGCTCCGTTTGCATCGAACTGCTCCCATGCGGCGGCGAAACTTACGCTGTCGCGGATTGTGACGGCGTGAAGTTCTGCAAAGACGAGACGGAGCTGTTCTACCGCACGCAGACCGCCGGAGATTCCGCCGTAGGAAACGAAGGCGACCGGCTTCGCATGCCACTCGGCCCCATACGAATCGATGAGTGCTTTGAGCGGCGCGGGATAGCCGTGGTTGTACTCAGGTGTGACGACTATAAAGGCATCGCAAGCGGCCATGCGTTGTTTGAACTCCGGTGCGCCGAGGGATTCGGACGCGACGGGGTCAATGGTTTCCAGCGTGAAGCCCTCGCGCGCGGCGATCTGGCCGGCAGCCCAGCGCGCAACTGTGTCACAGAAACGGCCGGCTCGCGTTGAGCCGTATACCAGCCCCACTTTGATTGGGGATTCCATCATGCTTGTACCTCCACTAGCTCAATGTTAGAACCTCAAGTAAACTTGAGGTCAAGAGGAATGGCGTATGGCTGACAAGTTGCGGAAAGCGGAACCGCCAAGGCCGCCAATTAGACAGGCGCTTACGGTCGGGGAGGTCGCGGAGCGAAGCGGAGTGGCTGTTTCAACTCTGCATTTCTACGAGGCGCAGGGTCTGATCAGCAGTTGGCGCAACAGCGGAAACCAGAGGCGCTACGCGCGCGAGGTGCTGCGCCGGGTAGCGGTGATCAAGGTGGCACAAAGGACAGGAATCCCGCTTGCCGAGATTCGTGAAGCGCTCGCGACTTTGCCGGATAAGCGAACTCCAACGGCGGCGGACTGGAAAAATCTTTCGGCTCGGTGGCGGGCGCAGTTGAACGATCGGATCGAGCGCTTGACGCGATTGCGAGACCAGCTGGATGGCTGCATTGGATGCGGGTGCTTGTCACTGGAAGCCTGCCCATTGCGCAACCCGTGGGATCGTCTGGCGGCTGATGGGCCGGGGCCGCGCTTACTGGATCCGGAGATTTGCCGCGGTAAGTGACCTCGCTTTTAAAGTTCCAATCGCGTTCTGCCGATGAGATTCAAACGGGGGACGAAGTGATGGAACTCAGCCCTATACCTCGTATCCACACGGTTGGCCCAGCGACAGTGTCGCCGGACGAGCGCGAGGTGCAGCCCACTTATGCAGTCGGTCCCGCAGGACGCATGGGGGATGATGCCTACAATGGCGCCCGTCAAGAGACGGAACGAGAACTGAAAGAGGAAAGTCCGGAGGTTGCCGTGGAGGCTGACAGCACGTCGCCTGATTCCTCCTCGGACTCATCCGATTCCGAGAGCCGTGTCAATCTCTTCGCGTGATCCGATAGAAGAGGTTCCAGCGTACCCAATTCCGAATTGCGTTAGCCAACGATAGCCGTGAGATGAAAGACGCGTTCGCCAAGAGTGCGATCTCCTTCGAGGGATGAGTGCGCGAGCATTTCTGTGCGATCGATGCCTTTGGTGAAGACGCGCCAGGCAAGTTCCTGCGGAATGCTGACGCGAGCGGCTGCTTCGGTTTCGGATGATGTTGCAAATCCCCATCTAGAATCTTGCTTGCTCAAAAGCCAAGTGCCGCCGCAGTCGCCTGCGATTTTGAGCTCCACTGTGGTGCCAACGGGCGCATCCACATCGCGGAAGGAGTAGGGAAGTCCCCGCATGAAACAGTCGAGGACTGGATGGTAGAACTCCGGCGTCATGATGCCGGGACGTTTGGTAGCGTGGCGTATCTGCTGCTGGTGATGCCATCGCTCTGTGAGTTCGCGAGCGGTGTCGAACCAGTTGAGCGAAGTGGATTCACCGGCCCAGCTTACGTTGAACGTGGCTGGCGCGAAGGGGTCGAGGGATTCATGGAAGTCGGCGCTCTGCAAACAGGCTGATTCCATCATGCCTGTGAGAACTGGCGGGCTGAGGCGGCGATAAACGATGACTCCTTCGCGGTTGAGGCGGTTTACGAGATCGATGACATCCTGCGGCGTCAGAATATTGAGCTGTTCGACGAACCAGTGATCGCGAACCATCGAGAGCTTGCGGAGCACGGTATCGACTAAGTGTGCGGCGACGTCGCGGACCTTCCAGTCGAGCGCAACGGTCGGCAGATCCCATTCGTCAGGGCGGAGTTCGGGCAACAATTTGATCAACTTCGCGTCGACAAGGCGGAGCAGGGGAGCGCACAGGATTGGGTCGGTGCCGGAGATCTGGTCGGTCATGGGATGAACTCATCGTAAACGTCGCTGAGACCACTACAGCTCATGGTGCGAGGTGCCACCCAGAAAAAATGAAATTCCTTTGGGCAGCGGGAGGGTCGGGCCTAAAAACGGACTGCGGAAAAGCGCGTGATTGCTGTCAACTTCGTGGAAAGCATCCTTCGGCGGCTAAAAGTCAGCTGGATTGCTTGTAGAAGACCCTTGCACATCGGTTTTCATAAGCTGAAGGGTGTTGCTTCCTCCAACACCGCCGGTCCGCATTTCGGGAGCATTCTGCGCCCGGGAGAAGTGCCCACCCACAACCCCACAGTCGGCTTGCTTTTATTTCGTAATTCAGGTAATTTACTAACTAGTTAGTTAAACTGTTTGGTTAATATGGATTTTGAGACGCAAACCGCTTCCGCTCCGACTGACCGGTCTTCTGAGACGCGCGCTCGCATTCTTGATGCCGCTTTACGCGAGTTCAGCGCGCTGGGGATGGCGGGCGCGCGCATGGATCAGATTGCTGCGGCTGCCGGCGTGAACAAGGCGCTACTGTACTACCACTTTGACAGCAAGGAAAACCTGTACGCGGCTGCGCTGGAAATGATTGCGGGGCGGGTTCGCGACCAGTCGATGTCGGTGTTTCTGTTGAAGGCTTCTCCCGGGGAACGGTTCCTTCGTTCGGCACTGAATCACTTTGACCGCATTCTGACGCAGGGTGAATTTCAAAGCCTGATGCAGCAGGAGATGATGCGCATGCACCAGGGCGAAGCCAGCGCGATGTCGATCGTGGTGAAGCGGGTATTTGCGCCGATGCAGGCGATGCATCAATCGATGGTCCGCGAGGGAATCGCATCGAGAGAGCTGATTGAAGCGGACTGGATGCAGATTCATCTGTCCACGCTGGGAGCGAATGTTTTTTATTTTCTGGCTGCGCCGGTCTGGCGGCTGCTGATGGACTTCGATCCATTTGCGCCGGAGGTGCTGGCTGCGCGACGACGTTCGATGGTGGAGTTTTTGGGGCAGACGGTCTTTGTAGATCGCGCGCATGGCGCGGAACTGGCTGCGAAGGTGCTTGGCGATACGCCGATGCCGGAGCTGCCGAGCATACGACATTTTGTTGGGAGAAACGATGAACGCAAGAAATAGAGTTTTCGTGATTCTGGGGCTGCTGACGCTGGGATCCCTTGTCTGGTATCTGTTGACGGGCCGCGCACCGGATGATTTGAAGCTGATTGGCACAGTGGATGCGAACGAAGTGCTGGTGAGCGCCAAGATTCCGGGGCGGATCGAGACACTGAACGTGGAAGAAGGACAGGCGGTGAAGGCCGGCGAACTGATCGCGATTGTGGAGAGCGACGATCTGGCGGCTGCGCAGAAAGCAGCCATCGCCAATGTTCTGAGCAATCAATCGAAGCTCGCGGAGACGGAAGAGACGCAGCGGCAGAATGAAGGCGAGGTCTCCAGCGCTTCAATCAACGCGGAAGCGCAGGTGAAGGCGAGCCAGGCGGCACTGGCGCAGGCAGAGGCGAACCTGGAACATCAGAAGGCCGATACCACTCGTACAGTCGCACTTGCCAAGCAGGGGATTGCGAGCGACCAGGCGAAGGACGAAGCGATCAGCAGCCTGAACGCAGATCAAGCGGCTGTGGAATCTGCGCAGGCGAATGTGGCGGCAGCGAAGGCGGCGCTGCAGCAGGCGCATGCCCACGAATTGCTGGCAAAGGTTTCCGCGCAAACCGTGGCTTCAACGCGCGGCGTCGTGCAGAATTCGAAGGCGCTGGCCGATCAGGCACAGGTTGAGCTGAAGTACGCGCAGGTGTTTGCCCCAGTTACCGGGAAGGTGAATGTGCTGGCCGCGCGGCAGGGCGAAGTGCTGGCGGCAGGCGGCACCATTGCTACCGTGATGGACCTGACGCAGACGTGGGTGTATGCACCGCTGCCCGAGACGCAGGCAGATGCGGTGCATCTGGGCGACAGCCTGAAAGTGGCAATGCCTAGTGGTGCGTCGGTGCAGGGAAAGGTGATTGCAAAATCGGCAGAAGCGGATTTCGCAACGCAGCGCGATATCAATGGCGGCCGCAAGCGCGACATCAAGACAGTGCGGCTGAAGCTGCTGATTGACAACCCCGATGAGAAGTTTGTTCCGGGAATGACGGCCGAGGTGTACGTCCCGAAGGCCAAGCTGGTGAAGCAATGACGTCGCACGCACACACCGTGACACCTACACCGGACCCGCTGCAGCACCAGGCGCCTCCGGCGATTCGTGTCGAGAACATCGTGAAAAAGTATGGTGATTTCGAAGCGGTGAAGGGCGTGAATTTCACCGTCGCCGATGGGGAAATCTTCGGGCTGCTCGGTCCCAACGGCGCTGGCAAGAGCACGCTGATCCGCATGATGACGACGTTGATCCCGGTGACGAGCGGGAGGGCGGTCGTCGGCGGACACGATGTGAGCAAGGAATCGGATGCGGTGCGACGCATGATCGGGGTGATTCCGCAGGCGATGACGAGCGATCAGGATTTGACGGTCGAAGAGAACCTGAGCATTTACGCAAAGCTGTACAGCGTTCCAAAGGTGCAGAGGGAGAAGAACATTGCTGAAGTTCTGGAGGCAGTGGATCTGACGAAGTGGCGGAAGGCGCAGACCAAAACGCTTTCGGGTGGCATGCGGCGCCGGCTGGAAATCGCGCGCGGATTGGTGCATAATCCGCGGATATTTTTTTTGGATGAGCCGACAACCGGACTCGATCCGGTTTCTCGCATCGCGGTGTGGGAGATGCTGAACAACCTGAAGAAGACGCGAAACCTGACCATGCTGCTGACGACGCATTACATGGAGGAGGCTGACCGGCTTTGCGATCGGATTGCGATTGTCGATCACGGAACGCTGGTGGCGCTAGGCACTCCGGTGGAACTGAAGCAGAGCGTGCCCGGGTCGAATGTGGTCGAAGTGCAATTTAATCGCGAGGACCCGGAGTGGAAGGCTCGGCTGGAGGCATTGCAGGACGTGACGGAAGTGCAGTCGCAGTCGGCTGGAGTGTATCGCGTGCTGACTTCCAATGGTTCGCAGACAACGACGCACCTGGTGGAGATGGCGAAGGCGCTGGGCGAGCAGCTTACTTCGTTGAGCGTGCAGAATACGTCGCTTGATGACGTTTTCGTGCACTACACGGGGCGTCAGTTGCGCGATGAGCAGGTAAAGGCGGTCTTCACGATGCCGCCGCGGCCGGGAGCACAATCATGAATAGATTTATGGCGATTGTTGAGCGCGAAATGCGAAAGTTCTTTCGCTCACCCGTGCTGATGATCATGTCGATGATGCTGCCGATTGTGCAGTTGATTATCCTGGGCCACGCGTATGGCGGGCACATACAGGGTGCACGAGTGGCGGTGGTGGATCACGACGGCGGCCCGCAGGCAGTAAAGGTACGCGAGGCTTTCGACTCGGTGGCGGCGAATATTGCGACGTTCACGACCATCAATTACGACAACGAGACACAGGCTAAGGAGGATGTGCGCACCGGCAAGGTGGATGCGGCAGTGATTATTCCGGCGCAGTATTCGCGCCGCGTGTACGCGCAGGATGCTCCGCGGATCGGGCTGGTGGTGGACAACTCGGACCAGATCATGAGCGGAAGCATTGAGGGCGAGATGCAGTCTCTCGTCGATGCGCTGAATCAGCCGGTGATTCAGGATCGCGTGGTGAAGAACATTGCGCTAGAGATCGTGGAGCTTTATCCGTATGTCGAGTACATGAAGTATTTGCTGTCTGGATCGATTGCGCTGGCGATGTACATATCAGTTATGATCGGCGGCGGAATGCTCTACATCGACGACAAGGCGCGGGGTGTGCACGAGGGATACCTGGTGACGCCGATCAGCAAACTTGAACTGGTGATGGGGCTGAATGTGGCGGGCGCGATCAAGGCGGTGTTAGCGGGGATTTCGATCACGGTGATCGGCTCGTTGATGGCGGGCCTTGGAGTTATTTTCAGGCCGGGTGCGGATTTGAATTTGCTGCTTCTTATTCTGGGGACGTCGCTGGCCTTCAACGGGATGATGTTTTTGATGATGGTTCGCGTGGACGATCCGCTGGTTCCGCGAGCGATGTTTGGAGTGCTGAACACACTGCTGTTCTTTCCGTCCGGCGCCATCTCTCCGGTTGCGGCGTTTCCGAAGTGGCTGCAGGCGATTGCGATTGTCGATCCGTTCACGTATGCGATTCACGGGTTCAAAGCGATTCTGCTGAAGGACGGCGGTTTTGTTGCGATCCGGGGCGATCTGCTGTACCTGTTTGCTTTTGGAATTGGCACGCTGCTGATTGCTACGCCCCTGTTCAAGCGGACGCTGTAGCTCTCCCATCCATGGCGCAAGAAGACGCGCCATGGATGGGGCACCCGAGCGGTGCATGAAGCAGATTTAGAAACTTCAGGGTTTCCGGCCGGCAAGCACGATTAGTCCGGAATGCGATGAGGCGGTCCAGTCCTTGTGGGAGGGTGGGCCGCCTTGTTGCGTCTGGATAATCAAGGACGAGGGATTCGAGCTGGTTTAAATCTTGGCTAGTTCGACGCGCCGGTTTTTGGCTTTGCCCTCGTCGGTGGAATTGTCGGCGACGGGTTTCGCATCGCCAAATCCCTTGACTGTGAGCCGGTCCGCGGCGATGCCATGGCTGACGAGCCAGACTTTTACAGACTCGGCGCGTTTCTGGCTCAGTGCCTGATTTGCAGCGGCTGCGCCCACGTTGTCGGTGTGACCCTCGACGCGCAGCTTGAGGTCAGCGTTGTCCTGCATGAGTTTTACGATTTCGTTGAGGGTGGACTCTGACGACGGCTGGATGGTGGCTTTGCCGGTGTCGAAGAGGATTCCGTAGACAGCGACATGGCCACTCTTTTCGATCTCATCCTTGAGCGATGAGGCGTCGGCTGTGACCTCCTGCTTCATCTCCTGCTCTGTAACGATGGTCTGGTAATAGTAGGAACCACTGTTCTCAATGATCACCCAGGTCTTTCCCTTGTTGGCAGAGATGTAGCCGGGCGAGTTCTCGTAGACGATGTGGAAGCCTCCGGTGCGCAGAGCGGTTTCGAGATTGCGAAACACCTGGATGTCGCTGACACCTTCGCGGGTTCCGTAGTCCCAGGAGTGGAGTTCTCCCTCAACGTGCTTCTTGGGCGCGTCGTCTTTGGCGTCGACGGTGATGTCGAATTGGTCGTATTCCTTGTTATCGCAGCTATGGATCGTGCTGCCGGGCATGCGCGAAACGAGCGATGAGTCCTTGCAACCGTCGGCGTCGTCCTGGGCGAAAAGTGGGTTGATGGTCAGGCAGAGAACAAAGGCAAATGCAAGGAGAAGCTTCTTCACTTTTGGATCCTCGCGATCGTAGGGTAGGCGCTGCACCGCCTGGATGGGTGCTGAGTGGTTTTTTCTGAATTTTCGAGGAAGTGCCGCGAAAGCAGATTTGCCGATTACTGTGTAGCTTGTCAAACCCAAAAGTCAAAATGGGGCATTTCTTTTCCTCGGGCTGACTCGAATTTGACTTGGGTGCGGGGAAGGGCCGACAACCATACGCGATGAATCCCCCAAAAGTACTGTTACTCGATCGGGGAATTCACGAACGACGAGACTGGAGTTGCGCTAACATCTTGAAAGCAAGCCCATGACCATGACTGCCAACACAGCAAATGACACGATTGCAAGGCGGATCGCGGAAGTGACCACGCCCGTAAACGGTCTGGATGCGCCCGAGAAGAAAAGAGCGCCCCTGACCTGGGAAGAAGAAGAGCTGGAGAACTACGAGCCGAAGCGGACCGTAGCCGTTGAGATAAAACGGAAGGCAGACGCGCGGGCGGAGCTCCTGATCCGGCAGTTGCCGCACCAATGGAATGCACTGTGCGAAGTATTCTCGATTCGTTGCCAGAGTATTAACACGAGAGCCAGGAGAACAGTCCTGCGCGGAGCGATGCCCGATAATAATCATCTGGAAATTCGCCGCGAAGATGAACTTGGAATCGTGTTGCAGTTCGATTCCGAGAAGAAGAAAGTATCGTTTACCGGGAAGGTGCTGGGATTCGACCGGGAATACGAACTGATTGTCGAGACGCACGACGGCGTTGACACTACGGCATGGTTCTCTCACACCACCCTCGTAGCGGAGAGGACCGACGATCTGGCAAAAGGAATGATCGCGACTCTACTTCGGTTTGACCAATAGCTACTGTCGCTCCTGAATCAATTAGGCTGCCCGTGGATTGCCGGACGCTTCCCCTTCGCGACCTCACCGCCTACAATGGGGACTGACTTCAATCAAGAGGACCCCAATGCCGCTGTCTGGTGAAGCTATTCGACTGATGAACTATATCGATGACGTTGCGGTGACCCTCCGTCGCGTCCTTGCGCTGGTCCCCACGCTAACTGCCGAGGAGCGCGCGCGGATCGCCGAGCACCTTGTGCACTCCAGCCCTAACGCTGAAGATGTGGCCAAAGCGCTGGCAGCAAAGTAATCCCGAAGCCAATGCAAGTTGCCATTATCGGAGCCGGGCCGTTAGGCCGATGGCTCGCGTTTGCGGCTGCCCGCGCCGGCTACACCGTGCTGCTGGAAGATGTGATGCCCTCAAATCTGCATCACGCGCAGGAGTATTTGCGCCAGCAACTGGGGCCGGCGGCTCTACCGAATGTCACGTTCGCCTCCACGATTGAACAGGCTGTTCGCGAGGCGGACCTGGCGATTGACTGCGTGCCGGATGAACTGGAATCGAAGCTTGAGATTTTCTGTCTGCTCGACCGGATGTCTCCGCCGCGAACCGTCCTGGTGACCCCGACCAAAAGACTCTCGATCGCGGATCTTGCATCGTGCACTTATCGCGCGGATAAATGCGTGGCACTTGTGGCGGATGTGCAGGAACTGACCGGTGCGGCTTCGAGCAGCAGTGAGGATCGAGGAGACGGCGCTAAGATTCTGCTGCGAACTCCCCCCTTGGTGACGCGGGAGACAGTCGCGCTGGTGGAAGAGTTCTGGGAACGGATAGGATTCAAGCCGCACTTCGAAGCTGACCGCACGCAGTGATTATCTGCCGAGCACATTTTCGTAATACTTAACGTATTTTGGAACCACCAAGGAAGCACAGAAGCGCTTTTGTGCGTCTTTGCGAGCTGCTTGGCGCATCGCGTCGAGCCGGGAACGATCTTTCAGAAGAGCGGTGGCACCCGCAGCCATTGCGTCTACATCTCCAACAGGGAAAAGCAAGCCTGTTACGCCATCTTCGATCAGTTCCGGCACGCCGCCGACGCGGGTTGCGATGGCCGGAACTTTGCAGGCCATGGCTTCAAGGGCCGCGAGTCCGAAGGACTCGAGTGAGCTTGGCATGATCATGAGATCTGCCAGAGGAAGAAGCTCATTTACGCGATCCTGCTTGCCCAGAAAATGAACTCTCTCATTGATTTTTAGTTCGTGCGCAAGCCATTCTGCGGCGGAGCGGTCGGGACCATCGCCGACGAGGATCAATTGGGCCGGAACTTCACGCACCACCTGCGCGAATACCTTAACCACATCGACGACGCGCTTGACGGGCCGGAAATTCGACAAGTGGATCAAGATGGCTTCGTCGGGTTCGGCGAACTTGGATCGCGCTTTTGCGCGGAGGTCTTCGTCGGTGAAAGGGGTGTACACATCGCAGTTGACGAAGTTTGGAATGACCTCAATGGGGCGGGAGATACCGAAGTCGGTTACGGTTTTGTCTTTGAGATAACTTGAGATGCTGGTCACTCCGTCGCTCTCCTGGATGGAATATCGCGTGATGGGCAGGTAACTGCGGTCGAGGCCCACGAGCGTAATGTCGGTTCCGTGGAGAGTGGTGACAAAGGGCAACGTGCGGCCGCGGGCTGCCAGCATCTGCCGGGCGAGCAGAGCACTAACGGAGTGCGGAATGGCGTAGTGAACGTGGAGAAGGTCGAGATCGCAAAACTCGGCAACCTCGAACATGCGTGAGGCCAAGGCGAGATCGTATGGAGGGAATTCAAAAAGCGGGTAACTTGAGACGGGAACCTCGTGATAGAAGATGCCGTCGTCGCGACCGCTCAGGCGGAAGGGCTGCGAGTAGGAGATGAAATGAACTTCGTGGCCTGAAGCGGCGAGCTCAATGCCGAGTTCGGTGGCCACAACGCCGGAGCCGCCGTAAGTGGGATAACAGGTGATGCCGATGCGCATACGGCCGCCTTGCGTAGCGAAGATGGATGATGATTGTCGAGACGTCCATAAAATGGCCGAGCGGCCATTTTATGGGTGGATTTCAAGACTTGTAGACCCGTGAAAGGCCAAGGGTAGAGTAGCACTCGCCCAGGGATCGCAGATTCGTGTGAATCGGACCAGGTGGGAATACCTCTGAACTGTCACTAAAGACAGTTGCGGGCAAGGTCGCGGTGCGCCGAAAGTCGGAGGCCGGCTGTGGGCCAAGAATACCCAACCTGCGGCCTAAAGGAGCTTCGGATACAAAATGACAACTTCATTAATGAGTGCATCGCTGGGGGGTCTCACAGAAGACGAGGCTCGCGCATAGCCGTTGATGCATACGCATATTTCTATCCCCTGGTGACGATGGATGTGACTCGGAAACAGTTCACGAATATCGAACCCGGCAAGGAATTCGGCAAAGGTCGTCCCATGAGCAGCTGGATGCGTTCTCGTACAATGCGGACGGCTCACTCGATTTGTATTTTCAGAATGAAAGCCCTGGCAGCGGCAAGGAAGCCAACTGGCTTCCGGCGCCCAAAGGACCATTTAATCTGACCATGCGTCTGTATTCGCCGAAGCCGGATGCCCTTACCGGCAAATGGGATCCACCTCCAATCAAGAAGGCATAGGTGCTTCTCTTATTCGGGAGTTCTGCAAGTGCCGTGAACTTTTTCGTTTAAGGCACGCCCCGTTCGGCTTCTGCCAAAGCGGGGCTTCTCTTTTTCGGAAGAAGATGGCCTGGGCTGGCATAGCGCCGCGGACGCATTCCCTGTTATGCTCGCCGCGAGTCTTCGGGACAGTTGAATCGTGGTGAATCGACTCAAAGCGCAGCGCATAGCCTTTATTGCAGGCATGATCGTTCTCGGGACTTGCGGGGCTGGTGGCCAAACCGCGCCTCTGCGAGATCCGTCCGTTGCACAGAAGACCTTGACGCCACTGAGCTCCACCGACCCCGCCGTGCGGGACGGTCTCTTCAGCATTGACGTTGTCGTGACAGATGCGGCAGGAAGCCCGGTTTTGGACCTCGAGCCTCAAGATTTCACTCTTCTCGATAACGGCCAACCGGCAAAGATTCGCACCCTGCACAACTCTCTGGCGGCGGCCTTGGAACCAGCGCCCAATCCAGCGCCTGAGCTGATTTTCGTTCTCGACGCCGTTAATCTCTCGCCCCAGCAGCTCATGGAAACTGAGAGAGCAGTTGTTCATTTCGTGCGCGGGAATAACGGTCGTCTAGAAACAAGATGTTTTGTCTACCGGCTTACGCGGGACGGGTTGTTCTCGTCCGCGCAGCTTACGCGAGACGGAAGCATGCTCGCCAAAGAAGTGGAGGAGCGCAAGTCTCCACGAACGGTGTGGAGATCGGGCCGCAATAGTGAAAATAGTTCACTTGGCTCATGGGTTGGCAGGTCGCAGCGCAATCCGCTCTCTCTGAGCGCCCTTGGCTCGATTGCGATCGATCAACGAGAGATTGCAGGCCGCAAAATCGTGGTATGGATCGGTCCCGGCTGGCCAGTGCTGGGCAACGCTGACAGCGATTTCAGCGAGATCACGGAACTCTCCACCCGGTTGCAGGACGCGCGCATCACTCTGGACAGCGTAACTATGTGGCCCAATCCAGAGGAGCCGGCTTTTGACTATCACAGCTATCTGGAGCCGCCACCCCGGTCCCAAAAGGAGATGAAACCGGCTAAAATGGCACTTCAGGTGATCGCGACCCACACAGGAGGTTTGGTGTTGGACTCGGGCGATCTGGATCGAGACATCGAGCGCTGTGTCGAAGAGGTGCGGAGCTTCTACACACTCACGTTCAATCCCCCGCACACCTACCAGGTGGACGAATACCACGACCTCCGTGTGCAGGTGGCTCGTCCTGCCCTAACGGTCCGCGCTCCCACGGGCTACTATAACGAGCCCGTGTATTTCGACAATCCCCGGCCAGGGATAAAAAAGGTCACCGTCGCACAACTGGAAGAACTGGTGCATGCGCATACCGACCTGCTGCGAAAGCTGGAGAATCTCGAACTAACCGAACGGCTAAGCACCCCCCGCCTTGATGCGCTGTTGAGCCTGATCCACGGCGAACGGGAACGCCAGGCGCTGACGGCGGATGCCGATCTGTCGCTCGCACTCGCCCCCCCGGCCGACGAAATTGTGAATCGCCGGGCTCCTCCGATCGAGGAGCAGCGCGCCATTATACGGCGAACATTCGACTACCTGCGCTATACCATTCCCAAACTCCCTGACTTCTATGCCCTGAGAACCACTGTGCGCTTCGAAGAGTTTTTGAAGAGCGACAATGAGACCTGGAAGATGCCGCACCAGGACCGGACCCTCCACTTTGCCGCCGGAGAGCACGCTACAGTTCTCTTGCGAAACGGGCGCGAGGTGGTTGAGAAAAAGAAGAAACTCGGCAAACGCCACGTGGTCGTCGGTGGGGTGGTGCGAACACGCGATCTTGAAACAGGAGGCACATTCGGTCCCATTCTCGTCTACATGATGACGGCTGCCGCTACCATTCCAAGCACCATCAGGTGGAAGCGGTGGGAGCGCGGCAAATACGGAGATCTGGCGGTGTTCTCTTACAGAACTTCCAGTTCGAGTCTCGTGCCCGTGTTCACGTATTGCTGCCTTCCTGAAGGTGATGGGACCACTCCCTATCAAAACAAGGCCGACACCTTCGGCGAATTCGCGGTCAACCAAGACACCGGGGCCATTATGCGGATCGTGGTCAATGCAGATCACGATGAAGAACGGGATCCTGACGTGCCCCTCATCCTTTCGCAAATCATGGTTGAATACGGCCCGGAGGAACTGGGAGGCAAGACCTATATCTGTCCCCAGCGGAGCGTAGAGGTCTCCCGCGGCCGCTCTGAACGCCAACTCCACGAGTGGGGCATGGTCTTCAGCCTGTACACCTACTTCGAAACCATGATCAACGACGTCACTTTCGGCGGGTACCACAAGTTCGGGTCGGAAGCGCGCATTCTGCCTGGGTTCGAAGAGACCGAGGGGACGAAAACTCCCGCACCCCCCACGAAGGCGCATTGACCGCGATGTGCAGCTGGTCGTTTTGACAATTATGAGTTAAGGCTCTGGGGAATGCACGTTTTGGTCTGACGGTTCTAGAGAAGATGGAAGACCCATGATCCCCGCGGCTTCAGCGGGGCAGACGCTTTGGCCGAGCGCTGCAAAGGAGACGAGGTCAATTCCGCGGTAATCCTTGATGGCCATGAGAGCATTTCGCTCGATTTCACGCGATTCCAAGAGCCGCGTGTTCGATCGGGCGAGTTGCTCGTCGCGATAGCCGGGGTGCGAGACGAGTTCAAAAGTGCCTTCGGGCATGGCAGTGATCAGTGCATGCACGGTCGCGATTTTTATGGAGCCTGTGGCCAGGACTCCGACCGCTCCATCGGTGCTTTCGAAACCCTCTTCTTCGACGATGCGACGAAACCGGGATTCAAAGCGACGAAGCAGAATGACCTCTGCGCGTCGCACATCGGGCGCGTCAGCGGTTGCGTTGAGACTCCAAATCGGCTCGAAGGGGTTGCGGACCGCGTGAACACCGGCAGCTTTGGCCGCACGCAGTACGGGGCGCAGGATGCCCGGAAACATGTGCATGTGTTTATGGGTATCGATATGCGTGAGGCGCACTCCGAAGCTTTGCAGCAGCGCAATTTGCGCGGCGGCTTCGGCTTCGATTTCTGCGGAGCGAATGCGCGCAGTGAAGAGGCGTGTCAAGAAGCTGCTGAGCGTGGGATAAAAGAGGCCGGTGGCTCGATCGACGAGGGAAGGAATCGCGCGCTTATCTGAAACCGGCGTGCCGTCAACCAGAACGACATGGCAGCCTACCCCAAGTGTCGGCATCGCAAGGGACATTTTCACGGCTTCTTCCGTGGAGGGAGCCTGCGCCATGAGCGTGGCGCTGGTGAGCACTTCGGCAGCGTGAAGCTCGAGGATGGCGCGATTGACTCCGGGAGCGAGCCCAAAGTCGTCGGCGTTCACGATAAGTCGGGGCACGAAGATTAGATTACCAATAGCAGGTAAATCGCTCCACTACCAGTATTGGAGGAAATGCCGGGGGAACCCGCGAGTGAACCTGTTCGCTGATATGATTACAGAGGGTCGCCAGTCGTCCCTCCGCCATTGGGGCGGTTAGCTCAGTTGGTTAGAGCGCCTGCCTTACAAGCAGGAAGTCGGGGGTTCGAGTCCCTCACTGCCCACCATTTCAATTCCAGAGATCTCCAAGAAAAACAATAGAGCCTGCGAAAGCAGGCTTTATTGCTGCCTATCTTCCGCATTGATCCCGGCATGTCCATGGGGATCCGGAACTAATTGGGGGTATTTATCGGGGTAGATTTTTCGAAATGGGGGTATATTATGAAAATCGTAAGGGGGCTGATATGCAGCTAACGGAACAACAGATTAAAAAAACAAAACCAAAATCAAAGCCGTATAAGTTGGCAGATGGACGCGGACTATTCCTCCACGTCATGCCAACGGGTGGGAAGCTATGGAGATGGAAGTATCGCTTCGAGGGGAAAGAAAAATTGATGCCGCTTGGAAAATATCCGGATGTTTCACTTGCCAGCGTGCGTGAGTTGCATGCTGACGCGCGGAGATTGTTGGCAAGCGGAATCGATCCCATGGCAACTCGCAAAGCCAAGAAAGAGGCATTCAAGGCCGAGTCGGAGCACTCCTTCCAAGTGATCGCTTCTCTTTGGTGGGAACACTGGAAGACGGGCAAGAGCAAACGTCATGCAGATGTCTTGAAGCGGAGAATGGAGGCCGATGTGTTTCCGGTTCTCGGTGCGCGTCCGATCTCTGAAATCCAAGCACCTGAGCTGGTAGCAGTTGTGAAATTGATTGAAAAGCGAGGTGCATCAGATCTCGCCAAGCGAGCGTTGCAATCAGTAGGGCAGGTGTTTCGCTATGCCGTTGCACATGGGTATGCGACCCGCAACCCGGCATCTGATTTTCGCCCTTCTGACGTTCTGAAGCCAACGAAGAAGGTGAACTTGGCCCGAATCCAATCGAAGGATCTTCCCGAATTGCTAAAGGCAATCGAGATCTATCGGGGAACACAGGTGACGCGTCTTGCACTCAAATTGATGTCGCTGACATTCGTTCGCACGAGTGAGTTGATCGGGGCGAAATGGGGAGAGATTGACCTCGACGGTCGTCGTTGGAATATCCCAGCCGCACGAATGAAGATGGACACACCCCACATCGTTCCTCTATCCACTCAAGCCCTTGAAGTGCTCGACTTGCTGAAAAGGCTAACCGGAGAAAGTGGATGGCTGTTTCCCGGTGACCGCGATGTCGCTAAGCCGATGAGTAACAATACGATCCTGAAGGCACTTGAACGGATGGGCTACAAGGGGGAAATGACCGGGCACGGCTTCCGAGGACTTGCCTCCACGATCCTGCACGAGCAAGGGTACCCACACGAACATATCGAATTGCAACTCGCACATGCGCCGCGCAACGCGGTGAGTGCAGCATACAACCACGCTCTGTATCTTGAACCACGAACTCGTATGATGCAGGAGTGGGCAGAGTTCTTGCAGCAGACCCAACAACGCGGAAAGTTATTGCCCTTCCGTAGCAATGTTGCATAGGGGGATTGTCGGATGTCCAACTCCGACAAGTTATCGAAGGCCGGGTCGGGTGCTCTTCAGCGGTTCGAGCGGGTCTGATGATTTGCTCGATGGAAAAATAGGGTCCCAGTTTTCTGGAATTACCGGGACTGGGGAAGCCCCCCAACCGCTATCGCTCCGGTCCGTTCCAACCTGACGGGTGGGCGCGTCGTTCCGGGCCTCCAGTCACTCGAATCGCAAGTTGGAACGGTTTATCGTGAAGCGGGCTGTCGGAAGACCTACTCAACAGCGGTGGTGCCCTTATCTATTCCCAGCTTCATCAGGCGCGCATCAACAACTGGTTTGACTCGCTGTCGCAGTGACACTGTGCTGGGCTTGTTACGATCTGGTCGAGCGCACTTAGCATAACGTGGGCGCCAGTTTGTAATTTCGGGCGCCCTGATCATTTTTCAGGCGCCCGGTCGGGATGCTCAGTCGAAAATGGAATCCAGAAGTTCCTCAAATTTCTATCATCTATCTTTGTTCCTAATCGGCCTGAGGTTTGTCTAAATCATTCCTTTGCCGCTCTTTGGTCGGGTGTTCCTCACCTCCGCACGTTGGGCGCCCATTGAGCAATTTCGGGCGCCGAGACAATTTTTCGGGCGCCCGTAAACTTCTGTAAGTAGACGACTTGACATATTTGCGAACTCGTGGCAGCATCTGGACATAACCTAAAGGACCGATCGCATCGTAAGACGTGTTTTGCTGCCACCCTGCCGATTGCAAGGCCCTTCAAGTACAGCACGGATATAGCGACAATAACTTAGAGATCTTGGCGAGCTGTTCTATTCCAGATCGATAACCTATAACGCTTCCGCCTCGACAGGATCGATGGCGTCGAAGCATATCGATTTGCGCACAGCCCATGGTAACTGTGCAGGAATGGAATGCGAAATGAACTCTACACTTAGAATCCTGCGATTGAAGCAGGTGAAGGAAAAGGTCGGACTATCACGTAGTCAGATCTATGCACTAATCTCAACCGGCCATTTCCCAAGACAGATATCGCTTGGTGCCCGCGCAGTCGGATGGATCCAAGGTGACATCGACCGTTGGATAATGCAGCGCGCAGCCGCCAAACACCAGCACCCGAATAGCAAGACGCCTGATCCTGACTTCGGGAAAATGGAAAGCCCATCACCGAAATCGGATTGCGCCCTACAACCTGCTGAGGGAGGTGCGCAATGACAGTCCCGATAAATCCACCAGCGAAATCAGGCAAGAAAAAAATCAGAGCGCGGACGTGGCAAGACATGCAGGAAATGCGTTACGCGATAGAGCCACTGAAGGGACGATCAGAAGGTATCTTTCCTTTGCGCCACATCTCGCTGATGGGTGCTCCGTCAGGTGCCGGAAAAACGGTACTGTCCGTTCTCTGGTGCGAGCATATCCGCGTGGGAAAAGAATTCTGCGGGCATCAGTCAGTTCCCGCCGAATACCGAATCATCTCGTTTGACCGGTCTATTGAGGAAGTCAAGCTGACCGCCTCCGCTGCGGGTTTAAGTGCGGAACAGACCGACGCGGTTGTCAAGCGGTTCTTGGATATGACCGAATCGGATGACGAAGATATTTCGGCCACACTGGGCCAGTATGCGACGGAATACCCCGAAGCGCGAGTTTGGTTCATCGAAGGAATTGACCTGATTTCCGAAAAAGTGAGCGACAGTAAAACCGTGTCGTCGGAGCTAAAAAAACTCCGCTGTATCGCTGCGAAGCACAACGTCGCGGTTATCGGCACAATGGGCAGCGCAAAAATGAAAGAAGCTACCGGGGGCTACAACGGCAGGGACAAACTCTTCGGTTCAACCGCATGGGCTAGAAAAACGTCCACGATTATACTTCTGGACGGCTACGCTGACGAAGAACTCGAAGATTATCGGAAACTCACGATCCTCTACCGCGCAAGCAAAAAAGAGAAATATTATTTCCAGTTTACGGAAAGCGGCTTTTTTCAAACCGACGAACCTAAATCTGCGCCGAATATAGCGGGCGAGACTGCCGAGTTTCGGCGAATGACAGAGCGGGCAAAAACAATCTTCAAGCTGGACGAACCTTTGGGACACCGCCCGGCTATCGGTGCCGTGAAGACCTACGAACGCTGGACAAAATGGGCGTACAGCGTGGGGATTCTGACCAAACACAAGGGCAGATATTACCTCGCGGCGAACACGCTTTTCCAAACATGATTATTTTTTGGCGGAGCACCAAAACTCCTCCGCCATCTTTTTCCCATCTTTCAAAAAAGCGCATAAAACCCAATGTTATGCGGGGTTCAGCGTTTTCATTTCGCTAGATGCATGAAGGGGGGGGAGATAAAAATAAACTCCCCCGCCCCCATACTTTTTGAGAAAACTCAGGGACAACGATAGCAACAGAATTACGTGGGAAAAAGCCTTTAGGGGAATTTCACCCACGTAACCGTGAATAACAGAGGAATTATGAACGCAGCAGAAGTTTCAAGACTCGCAGGAGGCATTAAAGACGGCAAGAGCTATCTTGCTCGCTGTCCAGTCCACGGAGACAGGAACCCCTCTCTAGTAATTTCAAATGGTGCCAGAGGAGTCTTGGTGTATTGCCGATCCCACGATTGCAGTGCCCGGGATATATGCAAGGCTTGGGGAATTGAAGTCCGGCATTTGTTCTTCGGTAATGATCCGGGGCAAATTTC
The DNA here is from genome assembly GCA_963832035.1 of uncultured Acidobacteriaceae bacterium. Lineage (GTDB taxonomy): Bacteria > Acidobacteriota > Terriglobia > Terriglobales > Acidobacteriaceae > Telmatobacter. The sequence goes on from CAWHSK010000001.1 coordinate 305,667, forward strand.
GGCTAAGATCGCGCCACTTACCCGAAAAGATCTTCCCCGAAGGACTAAAGGGCGAATAGTCAAGACATACGATTACGTTGATTCGAGCGGTAAAGTTATCGCGCAGAAGCTTCGGCTTGAGCCGAAGGCCTTCCTATGGCGACAACTTCGAGATGGCCAGTTCGTCTGGGGTATGCCAGAAGCAATCCCGATATACAATCTCGCGGCAGTCCAGAAAGCCCAGAAAATCGTTATTTGCGAGGGTGAGAAGGACGCCGATAGCATGATAAAGCTTGGGTATATCGCCACGACTGCTCCGAACGGGGCAAGGTCATGGCATCCCGGCTACGCCGATTATTTTCGCGGGAAGAAAGTCATCGTAATTCCCGATGCCGACGAAGCGGGTCGATCATACGCCGAAACAATTTCCAAGGACCTTGAAGGCATCGCTGCTTCTGTTCAAACGCTCCACCTAACCGGAGCTAAGGACGTTACAGAATACCTTGAGCGGTACGGCCACGACTCTTTGGTGTCTTTATACAAAGCCCAATTCCCGGCCCAGAAGTAGCCTTATTTCGCAAAAATCCGATTTCCGAAGAACCTGTTGCTGAATATGACGAATTCTGCCACTCATTACAGCGTTATGCTGCCACCTTGGTACAGTCTTAATCTGAACATTGTTTGGGCGCACATGCTCCTGACTCTGAGCAGGAACATTGTATGTCCCAGCGTTTGAACGGTGTGCGTGACTCAAACCGCGGTCTCAGTTTGCTCTCACGCCACCATCCTTCAGAAGAGCCGAGCCGTATGCTTAGACGCGCTCGTACGCATCGGTGCGGGGGGCGGTCCGTGAGGATCGTCCCTACCGCGACCGAAAACAAGTTTTCAATTTTTGATTTGATTATGGGCAGACCATCGGAAGATCTATTGTCAGTTTGACCCGTATCCGGTTTGGCGCTATCCTTCCGACACAAACGGAGAGTGCCATGAGAATCACAGCTCCACTTGCATCGCTTCTGTTCGTTGCCTCCACGCTTATTGCTCAAAAAGAGAAAATCACCACAATCGACGTTCCCAACGCAAGCGACACAGCTCCCCTTGGCATCTCCTCGTCAGGCGAGATTGTTGGCGTTTACTCTGACAAAACTGGCGAACATGGCTTTCTACGCGATCCCAATGGCAAGATCAAAACCTTCGACCATCCGAATGGGTTTCAAACCTCTCCACTCGCAGTCAACTCTGGGCTGATCGTCGGCAATTATGTGTCGAATCAGTTGAACCCTCTTGGAGAGGAGGTTGAGCCTGGCTTCATTCGAGACCACAAGGGTGCGTTCAGTGAGATCCTTCCGCCATCCGCATTAGATGTCTTCCCCACCGCGATCAACCCTGCTGGCGTGGTCGTTGGCTGGACCGTCCAAAATGACTTCAACAGAGATAGCTTCATCAGAAGTCCCGATGGGACGATCACAGTGCTCACCTTTGGCTCCGTGGAGTCGCAAATCAATGCGATCAACCCCGCAGGTCAGACCACTGGCTCCTACCTTCTTGACCCATACGGCTTGGACTTCATCGGGTTCCTGAGACAACCGGATGGGAGTGTGACGACATTCAACGTGCTCAACGCAAACCGCACCTTTCCCTTTGCCATCAACGCAAGAGGGCAGATTGTCGGGTTCTCGCAAGATTTGGCTACGAATTCCAGCCACGGATTCTTGAGAGACGTCGATGGCACTATCACCATCATTGATTACCCCGGTGCAATGTCAACAGGGGCCTTGGGGATCGATTCGCGCGGACGGGTTGCTGGAAACTACAGCATCTCACCGAGTGAGGGCGGGGTATTCGTCCGAGACGTGGATGGAACGTTCACAAACATCGAGGTTCCCTCTTCAGAGTTTACGGGAGTAGTTGGCATGAACCCACGAGGCGAGATTGTCGGGACCTTCGGAGACGCGAATCTCCGCATACACGGTTGGCTGCTCGCAGCAAAAAAAGACCATGAGCACGAACACGGGGAGGACTAGAAAGGCCGATCCGCTAAACCACCCCATTTTGTCATACAACAAGGCCCATACTTTGCAAGAATGGTCTACGCGGATAATCCACTCGTCAGGATGGCCGCGCCGATGTGGAGTCCGGTTCCGGTCTAATCGGTGGCCAACCCGGAAATCAAATCAGTAAACATTTCGGGGGACGGCAGAGGCTCTCCAGACTGGCAGCGGATTAGCGGCTGGCTGGAAAAAGATCGGGTGGCAGCATAACACTGCAACCTGCACCTATCACATGCGTCACCGGCTCTGGACTAGAGGGTTTTACAAAGTTTCCGTGTGCTTAGAAAAGAATTCCACTTTGCGGAA
>CAWHSK010000002.1:0-167042 GCA_963832035.1 uncultured Acidobacteriaceae bacterium
ATTGAACCTACCGCTCCGAACCCCCGCCGAGGGCAATGCAACGTTTAAGTCCGCGGAACAAGTTCATACTGTCACAGTCATCATCTGCACTCGCAACCGTTCGGCTCTTCTTCAGAAATGTCTCGCCGCGGTCAGCACCCTCAATCCCGCACCGAACCAGATTCTCGTCATCGACAACTCCGAAGGCGATAACGACACTCGCAGAGTGGCGCTGGCCTATGGCGTGCGCTACAGCTTAGAACCGGTCCGGGGCCTAAGCCGCGCCCGAAACCATGGCATCGCGGAATGCGATACTGATATCGTCGCTTTCCTCGACGATGACGTGATTCCCGCGCCCGACTGGCTCGGTTTCTTACTTGCACCTTTCTCTGATGAGCGCGTTGGAGCCGCAGTTGGCCGCGTCGTTACTCCCAACTCTAAGAACACCGAGACAGTAGAGCAACGCCCGCGCACACTCAGCAACAAGGATGCACATTGGATCGAAATCGCCACTTTCGGCGGATTAGGTCTCGGCGCCAATATGGCATTTCGCAAGCGCGCTTTGCCTGTCCGGCAGTTCTTCGACGAGCGCCTAGGCCGTGGCGCCCCTTTCGAAATCGGCGAAGAAAGTTATGCATTCGCCTGGCTTCTCTCCCATGGCCACTGCGTCGCCGCTCTCCCTGCCGCCGTCGTCTATCACCCGCCACTCAGCCACGCAAGCATTGATCGCGAAGCCCGAAATTCCTTTGCCTACTGGCTCCTCCTATTGACGGAATTTCCCAAGCAGCGACTAAATCTACTCCGCTTCCTCATTCGTCGCCTCTGCGGGAAACCCCTTGACTGGCCGCGCAATCCCCAAGAACCCGGTGAGGTCGTTTCTAGTGGCTGGCGCGTTCTTATCTCGGCAAGCATCAAGGGGCTCTGGCTGTTTATTCGTACACCAAAGCATCCAATCTAAGAATCGGTTGAACGCTTGTGGACCCATAAGGCAAAATGCGAATTCCAGATCCTCCAACCGACGATTTCTTGCATCACGACCGCCTGATGCATTGTCGAGAGGAGAATCGCTAAGCGCCACGTGAAGCTCTAGTTCTGCAGCCGTTATCTCTTTGTGAACCCCATAAATCCGAATTTGCCAGTCACTTCTGCACGGCGGTGAACGTTGGCGAGATACCTGTTTCTTGCTTTTGGTTCGATCCTATCCATTTTGAATCAGACTATTCACTCTTTACAGGCTCGGAGGCGTCTATTATCGAACAAGTATCAGGCATCATGTTCCATTAGATTTCGTGTCCTTGCCTGCGCATGCGACTGCTTCGCGGCAAACAGCACATTCTCTTAGCCCGACAGAATGTTGAACACTGTACCGACGATTGCGCAAGGGGCAAAAACCCGGAAGGAGAAAAACAACGTGCGATGGAAATTGGCTGTTGTACCGGTTTTCGCTGTGTCTCTTATTGCTGCAGTTTTGCCGGCCTATTCTCAGGTTACCTATTCGGGTAAGGAACTCAACTTACCCTTCACGGTGGGCACAGGTTTTTCGAACTTCTCTCTGGATTGGGGAACTTCAAATCCGCGCATGAACGGATATACGCTGTGGCTCGACTGGAGGCTGCCTCACATGCCGCCTGCACTCCGTGGCTTGGGGGTCGAGATGGAAGGACGGGACGTCCCCTGGTCTGCTCCTGCGTCTTTGTCCGGTCATCGCATGACTACCGGGTCCGGCGGAGCAATCTATGAATGGCGTCGCTGGCGCAAATTCCCGCGGATCCATCCGTATGCGAAGTTTCTGATTGGATTCGGCAGCATCAGCTTTCCTGGGAATTCGCCCACTTATAATCACGACACCCGAACCGTATATGAGCCGGGCGGCGGCGCCGATATATTCGCCGCGAACAAGTTTTCGATCAGAGCCGAATACGACTATCAATGGTGGCCACAGCTTTTTGGCCCCAATGCTCTGACTCCGAACGGAGTCACGGTAGGTGCAGTGTACGACTTCGGGCGTCGCAGCGGATATTAGCCTGGTATAGCGATAAATGGTTGACACATCCGCGGCCCCACTTGCGCTCGGTGTGAGTCGAGGCGTCAAGAGTAGAGTTCCTTCGCGCAGAATCGCGTTAGCTGCTTTCGATGGCGTGACTATTGTGGATCTGACTCCTTCGGCGCTGTACCAACTCTCGAACTACCGCGACGTCGTAGTTACGAGGTATGGCAACGCCACCGGGCTTGCTGCGCTTGATTCCCTGATCGATCAATAACAAGAATTCCGAAACGGCAACCCAGACTGTTTCGAACGCGACGATCCCGAGGGTTATACTCACACCGGTACCACCAACCATAGCGCTCGGCTCCGTGCATCAGTTATCGGAAACAGGTGGGTCGTCGCAGGACCTCGGGGTCAACGCTCTAGTGATGATCGAACCTGACGCCCGAAGTTCACAGCGGAGAGCAGGTGACTGCCCCGCGCAATGACATCTCATGCCCCGTAATCCAGGGACGCCACGAGAGGAGATTCCGGGGGGGCCCCGTTGCCCGGTCTACAGCTTCCGGTCTTCAGTCAGGGGCAGAATCGGTCTAAGGTAACCTCGCCGGCTGATGCATTCGCCGAGTTTCGTTATAGCATGATGGCTTATATGAGGATGATGCCACTCCATCTAACCGGCCTCGTGACGCTTATGATTGCTGCACAGGTGCTATCGCAGTCAGTGAAAAGTACGAATGACGCGAGATCCGACAATGTCAATTTATACGAGGCTGTCATCCGTTTTCAGATCAAATCTTGGCAACAGGCGGCGCATACATACTGTATCGAAATCAACGGTATCGACCCAGACCGGGCTTTGCTTCAACGTCTTCGCCCGCTGCACGTAAAAGGAGCGTCGGCCTGTCAGAAGCTGAACGAAAAGCGACTCATGAACATTGTTGATGGCAAGATGAAGGGATCCGTGATCTTCAATCTTGGCTCTGTCCGAAATATGAGTGAATCCGAAGTCGAGGTCGCAGGTGGCTATCTTTGCGGAAACCTGTGCATGGCACAGGGAGTCTACCGCGTCGCCCGCGAAGCATCCGGTTGGCACGTGTTGAGATTCGAAGCCGGCCTAACGTTGTAGGTGGTTATCTGGAATTCGGACAGACTGGTACCAATGTAGAGACATGTCGTTAGCCCTTAGGGTTTTCTTGCACGGCAATAAGAGTATTAACTGTCATACTATGCGAGCGGTCACAGTACGAATAATAGAAATTCTATCGTCCGCACGACGTTAATTCACCCGCTCAGCCACCTCTAGAGGCCATTTTCGGTGGGAATAGAGATCCCAGTTCGGCTCAACAAATCGCAAACGGCCCTGATCTGGACCGGACTCAACCATATCGTTCTCTCATATGCAATGCGGGAACGCACTGGACAGGCAGACTCGAGTTATCCGTTCCGAGTGCGACCGTTGCCGCGCGATTTCAATACGGGCATCTATAGCCCATCAATGATGAATCGCACGATAGCCCTCTGCGCACTCTTGAAGCCCAAGAGATCGAGCGGCGGATTATTCGATTTGGACTCCTTCCAACTCCGCGCCGCCGCGTTTTCGGCAAGGGTCACCCTCAAAATCCAACGTTACTTGGCTTCCACCAAGAACGCCAGAAAGTCCAGCCTTGAAACACGACGACGCGAGGGCATCGATCCGAAGTCAATCGAGAGACTCGGGCTGAAGACGAAACGGGTCATCAAGTACCTGGAACGACAGATGAAGCGTGCCGAGCGTCGGTTTGTCTCATCAAGGTCGAGAAGCGAATTCAAGGCATCCTCCGAGGAATGGCGGGCACATTTACGCTGGATGCAATTCCGTCTTGCCTATTTCACGCCGCTTCCTGGTCCTGGTATCAGGAAAATGCAGCGCAACATAATCGATCTTCTGGTCGCAATGGCAAAGAAGGCAATTGCAGTCGAGGGACTAGAAGTCCCGAATGACAAGCTGGTGCGCGTTATCATTCGCCGCTTTATCCACGATTGCCACCGCGGTCGAATTGGTTACAAGAATTTTGTTTATATGCTCCATCGACAACAAAGCCCGATCGCGCAGTTCGAGCTGTTTGAATACATTGCACCCCGAGTGGGATTGGAGAAGCAAATGGGGAAGAACCGAGGAATTGCTACCAAGATTGCTCACGAAGAGGCCGCAGCGAAACCTAAGGTGAAAAGTTTTATCGATCGGTTTGTCCGAGAATTCGAGGGTTTGACGAGCGCCGAACGAAAGAACAGGTAAATGCCCTTTTATCCATCGAAGGCATCTCTATTCGCGGCCTAGCTCGTCAGACAGGCATCAAGGAGTCGACGCTTCGCTACTATACGGATCCCTTGGAGCAGATCAAAAACGCTGCAAGTCCGACGAAACAAGCATTCGTGGTGAAAGCACCATCGATAGGAACTTTGGCGTCGCAACAACCAGTAGTCTCGCAGACAGCGGCTGCGCGGAGGAAAGCCCCCAATCAGCGGGTTGCTTTACCTCCACGCCCACAACCGCAAGCAAAACGAACGGGACCGAGCGAGCTCGCCCAGTTCATTCACGAGTTTTTGGTCGTCCGGGGAGGCCCGATAGGCGTGACAAAGCCCTCGGACATCAGGACAGTCCTGATGAACAGCAATTCCTGGTCGACAGAATTTCCCGATCTTCCGAATTCAAGTCCTGTAAGCATTCCGACTGGGCAAGAGCGCTCCGATCTCATTAACAAGACCAATATCGGTTCATACAGCGATGACAGCTTCTTTCGCCTAGAACTGGGACTACGGAATGTTGTGCGACAGCTCGGTGCAAGCAAATCAGAGTATGACGAGGCGCTCACTGAGCTTAAGAATGGTCTATACCAACGCGATCCGAAACAGCAATCGGATAACAAGCCCATCCAGCAGCCCCGTTTCCGCACTGCACAGATACGACATGCATATCGGAAGCTGTGAGAAGACGCAAAGTCACAGCGACTCCGAGCTTCGAGACTCCTAGGGGTGTTCCTTGAGGCGTTGCGGCCTTTTGAGACAAAGATGCTCCCCATCTCCCGGAGATGCAGTCGCGAATGCCCCTGTCACTTCCCAGTGGACTTCCCTGTTTTCCTGCGCGAGATTTGGTCTATTCCACATTGCATACTCGGACTCACCAAGGGAATCTCCGCGCGCTTTTTGTGAGAACTTACGACTCCCGCTGGCTGGTAGCCAAACGGATAGTGGACTTACAATGAGCACAGCGACGTCGTAGCTGACGTCGCGCTTCGGTGCTGAAGGCTGCAAAAGGAGCAACCCGTCTCCCTGCTGACCAACAAATCAAAAAGGGGGCGGTCTCGCCAGGCACCTGACGAGACGGAGAACCAACCGTGAAACAAGGCCATTCCAACACGGCAGTGATGCCCGAACTGGAGCGCCTCCTATACGACCGAAGGACGTCAGCAAAGCTGTTGTCCGTGTCGGTACGCACGATCGACTATCTTCTGGCTCGTGGTGAGTTGGAAGATCGGAAGATCGGACGTCGCACGCTTATTACGGCCTCAAGCCTGAAAAGAGTTGCGCGTTCTAACCACTACGGTCCTGTGAAGGGACCACAACGGCAAGACAAGGATGAAGATCAGGCGCGGGACAAAGCGGCCTAATCTGAACCCTGATCGAAGCATCAAGGGCCGGGATCACTCCCGGCCCTTCCTTGATCTCTTCCAACATGGTATCTCTGCCATCGCATCCGCGCGGCGATGAAGGAAGTCAATCCTGAGCCGCTGGACGGCATTGTGGAAGTCGATGAGACGTTTGTTGGTGGAGTCCAGCGCGGCGAGCACTGGAAGCGTTCGGAGAACAACAAGAAGGAAATTGTGGTCGGAATCAAGCAGCGCGGCGGCGAATTGCGTTTCTTCCATGCGGAGTGTGAAGTCTGGAACGCTGGCGAAATACATCAAAGAAAACGTGAGCGGAGACGTTGACGTGATTATGACGGACGATTTCCGTGCATACAAAGGCGCGATGACTCTTTCGGGGATCGGACGTGAACGACACAAGACGATCTGCCTCAGTAACGGCATATACGTTGACGGCGACATTACGACCAACGGTATCGAATCCGCGTTCTCTCTCCTGAAGCGCGGCATCATCGGCTCGTGGCATAAAGTCTCGGCAAAGCATGTGTCAGCCTACCTTGATGAAATGAGGTTCCGGATCAATAATCGTTCCAACCCATTCTTGTTCCGCGATACGCTGATAAAACTCGTTGAAGCGCCAGCGCTGGAATACAAGAAGCTAACACGGAGTGCGGCATAGAAATTAGCTTCTCTACTCATTGCACATACGATTCAACACTGGCCGCTCTAAGGACTGTGGAGTCCATTGATCTCACGGTTAAAAACACTGTCTCATCGGGAGATAATGTCTGGATCGATTCCAAGAGGAAAAGAACTATGCGTGGGTCGTTTTCATCATTCCTAAAATTAGATGGTTCACAGTCGTAACTGGATATCCCTGCTTTTTCATGGACAAAGATCCCGGTCGGAACGCATGGCGTGTCGCATGTAACTATAAATGCTGGGTTCGCGAAAGGCCCGCTCATCCGAAGAGCGATCCTGATGCCGGGATTAGCCATTTTGTCGTTAAGTATTTCGTATGAGTCGGTGTCTCTAGTTCTTCCTAAGGCCCGTTCTCCGGGCGGCGGAATTATAGGAGCCAGATGAATCTCGCTGATAGGAGGCGCAGGCTGTCGATCGCCATACTTCCGGTTGTCTTCAACTTTCTGAACCCCAAGATTCGGAGCGCTATTGAGAATCCCGTGATCTACGGTCTGCGGAACCTGCGGTGAACCACTGCTCACATTTGCTCCAGAATCTATCGTCACACCTGTCGGACGGGTTTTTGAATTTGTGCCTACATCCTCTTTAGTTAGATTGGCAGGCTTTCGGATTCTCGTCTCATCTTTAGCATTGTCCTGCTGTCTTGCGGCGGTCGCCTGTTGCTGATTCGTTGAAGAAGTACCTGATTTATCCTTGCTGGCCTGCTGCTCTTCGCCATCCTGCGCGGCTTTCTGATTTTGAGGCAATACGGGAGCCTTCACCGGCAAAACCGCGATGATCCCACCAAGAGCAAGCACCAATACAGACACAACAACTGCATTGCGTGCAGTTATCCTAAATGGCACTTCCGTTCTTATTTCTTCATGTGCGTTCGCCCTCGTCTCTTCCCGCATCTGTCGAAGAACGGCAAACAGCATGATCAAAATTGCCGCGAGAGCAACCGCCCACAACGGATTGGCCAAAAGACCAAGAGCCGCTCTATATAGGAAGGACATAGATCCTCCGGCGTGACTGCCGATCTTCGTTCAGGAATGCGTGAAATCGATCTTCGATTAACTCACCCGGGATGACCCGCGTCAAGTCTGTAATCCTCCAATTCAGAATTACCGGGACACAAGACAATTAACCGCCAATCGTAGCGCCCCGTCATCCAAATGTGCGTATCTAGCCGTCATCGCAATCGTCTTGTGGCCTGCGAGCACCTGAATCACCTTAAGGTTGACTCCCTTCATCGCCAGTCGGGAGCAGAAGGTATGCCGACAGTCATGCCATCGGAAGTTCATCACGCCGGACTTCGCAAGCGCATCCTCCCACCAGGGGCGAGGCAGTTCAGAGAAAACTGGATCATTCTTCCTTGCGCCGGGAACGTACGACCCCAGTTCCCAAAAGGCTGCTTCGACTGCAGTATTCATTGGAATCGATCGGCCACTGAAGTTCTTTGTTTTTCCGAGTCGCACTTCCTTCCGAACGAAATCAACTTGGCTCCAGTTTAGACCGTACTGTTCGGACAAGCGCATTCCGGTACCGAGAGCAATATCCAATTCCGGCATGTGCTCCGCATAATGCTCCGCGATCGCGGAGCGAAGTGCCTTCTCTTCGTCATCAGTAAGCCATCGGATAACGCCGTTCTCTTCGTGCTTCTGTCTGACAAGTCGTGCCGGGTTTGACTTCACCTTCCCGTTTCGAAGAGCCTTCCCGGAAGATCAAGGAAAATAGAGCGCGGTATCTGTTTGACGTTGCTGGCGTCCTGGTGTTCTTCGTCAACCACGCGTCGATCTGTTCTGGTCTTATGCTGTCGGCAGATTCGATCATCAAAATCGGAACGGATTCTTTTGAGACGCGACAGAATGTTTCGCTGGTCTCGATGATGGGATGCGCTATAGATTTCGATCCCATCGGACAATTCTTTGAACCTGAGGCCGTTGTTTCGTAGATTGTCCGGAAGCACTTTGCCTGTTTGACGCTCTGAGCGTTTCTGGTTGAGAGCACTCTTAGCGTCGCTCTTCCGTCCCACCTTCTGTCGCCGCAGCTTTCCATCGGCATCCCGCCACCGAATGTACCAAACGCCGCTTCCGGGTTCGCGTTCCCACAATCCCCTGACTCTTACTTCTTCTCGACGTGCCATTGGACCCACAACTCCCTTGGAAGAAAGTATCACTACAAGTATCACTTGATAAAAACGTAGGCCAAGTCCAAAGTAAATTATTAAGCTAAGTTATTGATTATAATGGTGCCCGGAGGGGGACTTGAACCCCCACACCCTTGCGGCCTGCGGATTTTAAGTCCGCTGCGTCTGCCGATTTCGCCATCCGGGCTTGGGATGGTGTCAGCTCAATGGTAAATCGAAGAGGCATGCGTCAGGCGCGAATCCATATCCAGGAATTTTGAAAAACAGCTCTCGCCTGCTTCGCGACCTCGCTCAGGGTGACGGCATCTAGTAGAAATAGCGCTATTGCGGATGTCGAAAGCGGATGTCTTCGCCCTCGAGCCGATACTCCGCAGAGCAGGTGTCTCCGCCGCAGATCATTGCTTCCTTTTCGCAGAGCTGGCGGCGGGTGATCAAACCCATCGTGCCGCAGCGCGGGCAGGACATTACGGCTATGTATGGGTTCTGCGCATGGCCGAGCTTGGACTGGTTTTCGAGAACGAAAACCGTTCCGGGGTCCATTTTTTCGGGGATCCACTCTTCGAGAAATTGCAAGTCGGTAGACATCCTGCCCTCCGAGAATCTGACGTTACAGAGCGTTGATTCGGTAGTGCTGGGTGGTCCGTCTTTCAACAACGTGCTGCGAATAACTTGTGCGGTTGCCTCGTAGTGTTTATGTGAGGTTAGCTTCGAGTCAACGAGAATCGGCGTCAGCTAGTTGCAAATCTGATTCCCCGGTAATGCGCTCGCAATCTTATCTGCCACCCGTAGCCTTGGATGCCGTTGTCGCGGTGGTAGTGCTTGCGTCGATCTCGCGATAGATTTCGATGTTGCGCAGAATCGCTTGCACATAATCCCGAGTCTGCGTGAAAGGAATGGATTCGACAAACTCGTCGATACCGCTATAAGGACCCGCGGCCTGCCAGTCTTCCACGCGGCTCTCCCCAGCATTGTAGGCGGCTAAAGCGTACTCCGGAACTCCGCCGAACCTATCCAGCGTCTGCCGGAGATAGCGGGTGCCGAGGCGGATATTGGTTTCGGGATCAAGTAACTGGAAGGTCTGGAAGTGGGTCATTCCCTCCTGCCGCGCCAGCGTTTTGCCGGTTGACGGCAGAAGCTGCATGAGTCCCCAGGCATTGGCGTAGGAGATCACCGAGGGATTGAATTCGGATTCCTGCCGGATAAGGGATGCGACCAGATACGGATCGAGATTGTTTTTGGCGGACTCGGTCTTGATGATTGTCCAGTAGGGCTCGGGAAAAAGGATATGCCAATAAGGCAGCGGGATGGACTGGATGGATGCGCTTGCGGCGCTGGGCAAAGCTCGCTTGAGCGCGCGCATGGCGCGGTAGGCTTCTCCGTACGACGTATAGATTTGTGCCTCCGCCAGAGCGCTCCACGAACCTGAGTCGGGATCGGCGGCGATTTCGCGGGGAATGTAGTCGTTCAAGCCCGCGTTGGCGAGCAGTTTTGCCTTGGCTAGATGCGGGCTGTCTTCAGGAAAGGTTTCGGCAAGGGTCGGCACATCAGCGGACTTGATCTGGTCGAGGTCAGGAACGGAAGCCGGTGCGGTGCTGCCAAGCGCGGCCAGGCGTTGACGCGCCATCTGTGCGTAAAAAAAGTGCTGGTAGACGCGGACGATGGTGCGGTAGTTGGCGACGGCCTGGGCTGGATTGTGATCCTGCGTCTCGTAGAGACGACCGCGCCAATACAGTGCGGACGCGGTTTCAGGCGTGCCGGAGAAGTTGTGAATCTGTTCGTCGAAGATGCGCGCAGCCTCTTTATAGTTCCCGAGGCGATAGTTCAGCCAACCGGCGCGCCAATGTGCAGCGGAAGCATTCTTGCTGGCAGGAAAGTGCTCGGCGAGATAGCTGTAGTATTCGGCTGCCCGCGGATAGTCTTTGCGCAACAGGTACATATTGCCACTGGAGAAGAGTGCTTCAGCCAGCCACTGGCTCTGGGAGAAGTCGGTTTCCATTCGCGTGACGATGCGCGTCTGCTCATCGAGGTCATTGCGGTTGCGGGCAAGTTCCATTAGCAGATACGAGCGGCGCGCGCCGTTTTCATCAGGAGTATCGGCGAGCGCTGAAGCCTGGCTCTCCGTGAGGCGCTTCAACTTTAGATCGCAAGCCGCCGCGGCGACCGCGAATGCGTTGCGGGATTGCGTATCGAGGTTGGGCTTCAAGGTGAGGGCACGATACTGCTCGGCGGCTTCTTCGTAACGCCCTGCCTTGTAATAAGCATCGCCGAGACTTCGCAGTTCGTCGCTGGTTAAGGAGTCCTCAGCGTTGAGCGAGGTGAGCTTGGCGCGTGCGATGGCAGCTTCAGTCGAGAGCGGGTAAGCGAGCAGGAGTGCTTTGAAGATGCGGATTGCTTCCTGATTTTGATTCTGTGCCTGGGCCACCACACCGGCGGCAAGTTGATAGCCGACGCGGCCGGCTGCCGGATCGCTGGCCGATGCCTCAAGGACGCGCTTGGCTCCGGAAGGGTCGTTCAGATCAAGCAGAACGTTGGCCTCGAGTTCGGGAACCTCGTCGACAAAGATGCTATCGGGATATTTCACTTTGAAGCCTTTAAGCAGCGCTTCGGCTTGGGCTTCCTGGTTGGCTTCGTGATTTGCCCTCGCAGCGAGAAAGTCGGCGTAATCATCGAGCGCTTCGCCAGTTTCCCTCGCCTGATGCAAGCTTGCAACGGCGTCGCTATAGCGCTTATCGAGGTAGTAGGCGTGGCCCAAGGCCAGGTAGGCGGTTGCTGCAGCTTCGCCAGTATGCGTGTGGGCATAGGAGGTAACGCCGGAATACGCGGCCGGAGTGCGCAGTGTGGCGAGTTGCTGCGCCATCGGCCGGAGTTCGGAGGAAGCTACGAAGGCCAGCTTGATTTTGTGGGCCCGGGCGGCGCGGCGGCGGCGTTCTGCAGGGCTGACGTACTTCTTTTTGCCACGCGGTGCGGTTGCTGATTGATGTGTCGATGTCTTTTTGGCCGTCGATGAAGCAGGCTTCTTTGTCGGCGTCGTGGAATGGCTTGTGCTGGCAGCGGGTTTCTTTGTGGAAGCGTTGCTGGATTTGGGTTTGTGAGTCGTAGAACCTGGCGCATCAGAGGAGGCGGGTGTTTGCGCCTCGTATCGTTTCCCCTCGACCGGAGAGACCGCAAGAAGAGCACAGAGCGTCACGGCCAGCAAACGAGCTGGTGCATGGGTCGGAAGAGGAGGAAAATCAGGGGCCATAGATCCACTTTAAGCCTGAATTAGCTGTGAAGAACAGCGAAGTACCCGCTCCGTAACGTTCCGTTGGGAATCACCGATTCACCGCCCTCCCCCCGCCGGAATTCCCCATTGGCCGGAGCGGGCCGCTCTATTACACTTAGACGCAGGGCTTGGGCCGGTTTGGGCCACCCCACAGATTTCCGCAACCAACCCCCATGGCGACCATCCAACCTATTGCAGGCGAAAACGAGCAACATCCCGATGTGGCCCTGGTTGAAAGGGTCCGCAGCGGAGATATCTCGGCGTACGACGAACTCGTTCGCAAATACGAGCGGCAGATCTTCAGGATTGCGCAACACATTACGCAAAACCGGGAAGATGCTGAAGACGTAATGCAGGACGCGTTTCTGAAGGCGTACGAGAAGCTCGATCAATTTCAAGGAAACTCGAAGTTCTACACATGGTTGGTCCGAATCGCAGTAAACGAGAGCCTGATGCGCCTGCGCAAGCGGCGAACTGGCAAGATGGTTTCGATAGACGAAGACATCGATACGGAAGAGGGCAGCGTTCCGCGCGACCTGGCGGACTGGGCTCCCGATCCGGAGCAGAACTACACGCAGTCGGAACTGGCCGAAATTCTGCGCAAAACGATACAGGGCCTGCCCCCGGGATTCCGCATCGTTTTCGTGCTGCGCGACGTGGACGGGCTCTCCACGGAGGAGACGGCGGAGACGCTGGGATTGAGCGTGCCTGCCGTGAAATCGCGACTGCTACGGGCGAGACTCCAGTTGCGCGAACGCCTCAGCCGTTACTTCAAGCGGAAAAAGGTTCGCAGGGAAAAGGGAGTGAAAAGTGACGTGCACTGAGTTTCTGGCCATGCTCGATGACCTGATCGACGATTCGGTGACAACCGAGATGCGGGCCGATCTGCAGGAGCACCTGCGCGGCTGCGAGCACTGCGAAGTCACTTTGAGCACTACGCGCAAGACGATCCAGATTTATCGCTCGCATGAGGTGTACGAGATGCCAATGGGTCTGCGCGAGCGGCTGCACAAGGCGATCATGGAGCGGTGCAAAAAAGGCTGCTGAGCTAGTTGCATTCACGGCGGCTGTCTGCTTCAGAATCTTCTCTTCCCCTTCTAAACCTATACCGGCGTATTCTCATGGCATGGCTTCAGCACGCATTGTCAGCATAGCTCTCTTAATCTTGAGTATGTCGCTGGTTGCTCAGACCGCGCGGCAGGTCCCACTCAATATCAGGGTCGCGGACTACGGCGAAGCATCGGTTTCAGGTGCCAAAGTCCAAGCTCACTCCTTAACATCTTCAATCGCGGAAACAAAGACAGACGAGCAAGGCAACGCCGTGCTCAATCTTGAACCAGGCGCTTACATTGTGTCAGTAAGCGCTCCGGGGTTTAGGAGCTGGAGTACTACGGTTCAACTCGCGCGCAACTCGAGCCATTCTTTAAAAGCAGAATTGCAGGTTGGCGGCATGGGCAGTGGTCCCGTAATCAATGACGAATCGATAATCCAAACTGAGCGACAGATATTGGATGTGTCGATTCCCTCCGAACCACTGGGGTCTCTCATGGATTTGCCGGGGCATAGACTGTGGCGATTTAAGTGGTCGCATCACCCACAGAGCTAAGCCGCGCGCTGTCCTGTGTTTCTCAAAAACATCAATTCAGCAAACCAAATTCGGCCACTCCGTTCGGGGTTCCGACGAAGACCTTGCCGCTCACGATCAATGGCGTGATGAACTTGTTGCCATTGCCGAAATGATCGCGGCCGGCCGCAGCTTGATTGCTGTTGTAAAGCTCACTCAGATTTGTGGCGTCGTAGGCGTGCAGCACAGCGGGCGAGGAATTCTCCACGGCCCAGACGATGCCGTTCGTGGTTCCATTCGCGCTGACTGCCGGCGTAGTGCCGGGATAGTGGAAATGTGTTCGCGCTATGGAACGCGGCCGATGGTTGCGAGTTTGGCGTTGGTGATCGGAAACGCCTTCAAGGTGTCGTTGACTGCACCGTAGTAGACGGTGTTGTTGAACCAGGCTGGCATCGACCAGACTCCGCCGATGGCGCCATCGATTTCCTGATAAACAGCGCTGTCGTCTGTCGCGCTGAACTTGCCCATATCATCTCGGTTAACGACGTAGATATTCTTGTCCTTCCCTGCCCCGACTGCGAGATGCCTTACCGCGCCTGTCGCGTCTTTCAGATCCGGCAGCAGAAGAGCTCCCCCTGAACCAAGATCGATGTCCCCCTGAGACTCGGAGACGGTGTTGAATGGCTCAAAATAATCGGCTACTGCGAGGGTTCCGCCGCTGGTAGACACTTTCATGAAGGCGTTGCCGAAATCGGAGTTCACGGGAAACCCGCTCGCGTTCAGCGACGTGTCAAATTTTCCATTGGCATCGAGGAAATAGATGTTTCCGGATGAGTCGGCGGCGAGGCCCGCACCCGACATCCAAATCGACCCCTCGCTGCCGTTAGGTGTGAGGTTGAGTACGCTGGTCTGCGCGAGGGAGGTTTCGCTGTAGCCCATCAACCAGCCGGTGTACGGCGCAAAGTCGCAGTGCGAAGTCCAGCCCATGTAAATGGCGCCATTCAAGAGGAGCAGGCCTACGCGCTCAGCGTATTGCCCAGGATCAAAGGTAAGTTTTCCGCCTGAGCTGCCCGATCCTGTGCCTGAAACAGACGCGCTGATTTCGGTTGGACTTCCGGAAATTTCCGTACCGGTCGTAATATCGAGCGCGTGAAGGCGCTGATGATATGCGCCCTTGGCATCTTGCGACATTCCAACCACAAAAATCATACCGTGTGCACCGGCGCTCCTGTCGATGACGGGCGTCGATGTGATGCCGATCTCGGGGCTGATTTGACCGCATCCGTGATCGCCACTTGGGGTTTCATTGGCGCCGAGGATAGACGTCTTCCAGATCTGCGTGCCGGAATCGGCGTCGAAGGCATAGACACTGTCGTGCTCAGAAACCGCGAAGACCACGTTGCGGGTCTGCCCGCCGGCATTGAGCGCGGAAAGATACAACGGTTCTCCGTCCACCTTGCCGTCCACTTGAAGAGTCCTGAGCAGGCCAAAGCTCGCGGAAGTAACGTTAGCCGCAGTGAGTGTGCTTTCGTTGGGATTGAGGCCGGTGCGCGCAACGTCATCGTGGTAGGTGGTGATATCAATGCCGGCCGCCGGAGGGGGAGGTGGTGGTGGTGGTGGAGGGGCGGCGGCAGTAACGGTGATGGTGACGGACGCAGTGTGACTGAGGTTGCCGGATGTTGCTGAAATGGTGGCGGTCGCGGAGCTCGCGGGCGCATCGGCTGCGGCAGATAAGCTGAACTGTTGCGGAGCGCCTGGGGTCAGGGCGAGGTTTGAAGGCGATGCAGTGACTCCGGTGGGAAGACCTGTAACCAAACCTTGGATCGTGCCGGTGAAGCCGTTGAGCGCGGCTGCGGTGAGGGTTACCGCTTGCGCACTTGCTCCCGCCGTGAGGCTGACGGTGGCGGGGCTGGAGGAAACTGAAAAGTCTGCGGCTGGCTTTGGCTGGGAGTTTGTCTTCGAGCCACCGCCGCAGCCGCCGACAAAGCAGGCGGCGACGAGTATCCAGATCCAGTTCCGAGCAAAGGTCAAGAACCTGCCCATCGTTTGACGCGCCTCGCTGAAGCATTGGACGCAGCAAACTTCTCAGGGGTTTGAGCAACGGATAAACGGGTGCGGTTTGATCTTTGTCAGGATGCCGTCAGAACGCAAAGTGCCATTTGGTTTCGATCGCATTGGGAACAGATGTCGCGATGAGTAGCGGGAGGATGGAAGATCTCAGTGGCGCGCTTCTGGCAGAAGACGGAGCGATTGCGGCCTGAATCCTTGGCCTTGTAGAGGCCCCTGTCGGCAATTGCGACTATGGCTGATACCGATTTTTCGCCTGCGTCTGCTACAGCCGCTCCGATACTCAATGAAATTGGCACTTCGCCCTGCGGAACGCGGACTGGTTCACTGCAAATCACATTTCGAATAGCCTCGGAGCGCTGGCACAGCCGTTCCCTGTCTGCCCCCGGTAACGCGATGAAGAATTCTTCACCTCCATAGCGGCCGACAAAATCGTAGGAGCGGACATTCTGTCGGAGGCGACGGGCAACTTCTTTCAATATCAGATCGCCAGTCAGATGGCCGAAGGTATCGTTGACTTGTTTAAAGTGGTCCAAATCGAGCATCAGGAGGCCGGTTCGGCCGTTGGTTCGAGCGGCGCGCTCAAGTTCATGCTGGAAGAGATCAAGGAAGGCGGTGCGGTTCCAGAGACCAGTGAGCCCGTCGCGCATGGCCTGGGCGCGTAGTTCCTCGCGAGCGTGAATGAGTTCATTTTGGAGGGCCAGGATGCGATTGGCAACGAGAAGGCGAGCGCGCAGTTCCGGTCCGCCGAAGGGCTTACCGAGGCAGTCGTCGGCACCCGACTCGAGTGCCTTGACCAGATCCTGCTCGTCGGTCCGGCCAGTGACCATGAGGATGTAGTGATAGTAGGAGCGGGACTTTTCGCGCAGGCGGCGACAGAGTTCGATACCGTCAATTCCCGGCATGTCCCAATCGACAATAACAATCTCGGGCGGCCGCTCCTGCTGTAGCACCCGCCACGCGTCCTGGCCGTTGTCGACCACGACGATTTCGTAGCCCCAGCGTAGAATCCAATGCTTCAAAATGAGCCGGGTGACCGCATCATCTTCGGCGATGAGCACGCGCGGGCGCTCCGCTCCACATGGCCCAGAATCGACTGGGTGCATTGCACTTACCTCGTACAGCCGCGGGCCGAGGGGAGCAGCAGAGGCGGACTATTATCTTAAATACTGAACTAATTCTAGGGCGCCCGACCGCGGGGGAGATATGACTCGATTGTGCTAGAACCCGCCAATGCGGGGTGGGACCTAGGGAGGACCCATGCATCGGGTGGACGATGCCCCTATCTCAAAGGTTACTAAGGGGACAATTGCGGCTTTAGACCACAACTTCCTTCGGAAAGTGGAGTCATTCTTACATAGAGGTCCGCAACAAAGTCGCGACCGATTCTTAGGCGAGGTGCCGTACATGCAGGTATTCCATGGACCGCTGACCGCAGTTCTATGCCTCAGTCTCGCCAGCCCCGTCGTACCGGCACAAGCGATGCTTCCTGATTCAAACCAACCGGCCAAACACCCCTCCGGCCGCGCTGCATACCACTCGACCGAACTTCAAGGCGATGCCAGGATTCTGCATGCGCTGAGCCGCTTCACGTTTGGGCCACGACCGGGCGATGCGGACGCAGTGCACACAATGGGTCTGGACAAGTGGTTCGATCAACAGTTGCATCCTGCGCGTATCAACGAAACCGACCTGCAAAGCCGATTGGCTGAGTTCCCTGCGATGCAATGGAATCCGGAAGAGCTGCTCTTCCGCGTTCCGAGCAATGCAATGATCCGGCAGGCGCTGGACGGCAAGATTCCAGTGCCGGAGCGCGGCGCATTGCATGCGGTCTATGAGAACCAGATGTACCGCGTGAGCCTGAAGCGGCAGGAGAAGGAACAGAAGAAGTCCGAAGAGCAGGCCAAGCCCCAGATGGCCGCAAATGCGACGTCCATGATGCCTGCGAACAGCGGAGACAACGACGTCACTGAGGCTCTTATGCAGGCGAGCGCGCCGCCTCCAATGGACGCGAACCAGATGAATGTGACCAAAGGTGCGCAGGGGATGCCTGTAGACGATGGCCAATTTCACCGGATGCTGGATCTGCCTCCGCAGCAGCGCGTCCAGCATCTGGTCGCGATGCAGCCAGAATCGTTTGATGAGTTTTTCAAGTCACTCAGGCCGCAGCAGCGCATTGCGCTGTTGCAGGATCTCTCACCCGATCTGAAAGAAGTAGTTCGGGATCTTGAGAATCCGCAACGACTGGTGAACGAGGAGATTATTGCGCAACGGCTGACGCGAGATATCTACGCAAATGCACAGTTGCAGGAAGTGATGACAGATTTCTGGCTCAATCACTTCAATGTGTTTCTCCATAAGAACGAAGCGACACCGTATTACATGGTCAGCTTTGAGCGCGATGTGATTCGTCCGCGAGCGCTAGGCAAGTTTGAGGACCTGCTGGAGGCCACGGCTCACAGCTCGGCAATGATGCTATATCTGGACAACGCCAGCAGCATTGGACCAGATTCTATGGCGGCGGAACGGGCTGAGCGAAGGCCGAATAACAACAAGAAAAAGCATGAGGGGCTGAATGAGAACTATGCGCGCGAATTGATGGAGCTTCACACGCTGGGCGTGAACGGCGGCTACACGCAGGCGGATGTGACACAGGTGGCTCGCATCCTAACCGGTTGGACCGTCGAGCGACCGGAGCGCGGAGGCGGGTTCCAGTTCGAACCGAACCGACACGAGCCTGGGACGAAAGTCGTGATGGGGGAGAAGTTCAAGGAGCGCGGCGAGCAGGAAGGGCGCGAACTACTGCATACGCTGGCAACGCGACCGGCGACAGCGCAGTTCATTTCGCACAAGCTGGCCGTGCGATTTGTCAGCGACGATCCGCCGCAAGTACTGGTGGACCGAATGGCGAAGACTTTTCTGAGCACTAACGGAGACATTGCCGCCATTCTAAATACGCTGTTTCATTCCCCTGAATTCTGGGACTCGAACGTTTATCGCGCGAAGGTGAAGACTCCGATTGAATTTGTTGTCTCGGCGGCTCGGGCCGGCAATGCCGATATTGAGAATATGCAGCCGCTCGCCAATGCGGCGCGCGAGATGGGCATGCCGCTTTATGGCTGTGTAACCCCAAACGGGTATAGCTGGCAATCGGATACGTGGGTGAGCACCAATGCGTTGGTGAATCGGATGAATTTTGCCTTATCGCTGGCTGCGAACCGCCTCCCGGGGATTTCGATTGCATGGGATCCGACGGAAAACATGAACAACGATTCGGCGATGCTCGATGCAAATCCGGCTACGCCCGACCCGCAAGTCGAGGAAGCGCGGCTTGAACTACTGCTTGTCACGGGTGGAGTTAGCGAGTCGACGCGGGCAGCGGTGCTGCAGCAGTTTGAGCAGCAAAGAAATCAGAATCAGATCGGCGCGGCAGCAATGCCGGTGCTGGCTTCGGACCGGCAGAAGTTCCGCGCACGGGCCGTCACAGATGCCGAGAGACAAGATCAGGTGCTGGCCGGACTGCTGCTTGGATCACCAGAATTCCAGAGACGCTGAAGGAGAGACACTATGCAGATGAATCGGCGGTTCTTTCTTCACAAAGGGGCGCTCGCTGTTGCAGGCACGACTGCACTGCCTGGTTTTCTGGTGCGTTCGGTGCTGGCGGAAGTGGCGGGTGCGCCCAATCGTCGCATGGTTGTGATCTTTCAGCGCGGCGCGGCGGACGGGCTGAATGTCGTGGTTCCCTATCGCGAAAAGAATTACTATGCGATGCGGCCCAGCATTGCGATTCCGCAAAACCAGGTGATCGACCTCGACGGGTTCTTCGGGCTGCACCCTTCATTGACTTCGTTCAAACCTCTTTATGATGCTGGACATCTGGCGATTGTGCACGCGGCAGGATCGCCGGATATGTCGCGCTCGCATTTCGATGCACAGGATTTCATGGAGTCCGGCACGCCGGGAATCAGGAGCACCGAAGACGGCTGGTTGAATCGCGCACTGCAGGCTGAGGATGAGAATCGCAAACGTCAGGAGACGGCGTTTCGTGCGTTGGCATTGGGCCCGCAAGTGCCACGTACGCTTGCCGGAAAGCTTCCTGCGATTGCGCTGAATAATGTGAACAGCTTCTCTGTTGCCGGACGCGGACCTGCGCCATCGCCGGCGGCAAGCGCCTTTGAAGCGATGTACGGCGCGAGTGGCGACCACATCTTCCATGCAGCGGGCGAGGAGACTTTTGAGGCGGTAAAGATGCTGCGTGCGGCCAACCCCGCGCAGTACCAGCCGGCAGCAGGAGTTGAGTATCCGAATTCTGAATTTGGCAATCGCATGAAACAGGTTGCGCAGTTGTTGAAGTCGGACCTCGGCGTTGAGGCCGCATTTACCGATATTGGTGGATGGGATACGCATCACAACCAGGGAAATGTGGAGGGGCAGTTGTCTCAGCGGCTTCGGGATTTCTCAGAGAGCATTGCGGCATTCTGGCGCGACATGGGGAGCGATGCAGAGAATGTGACGCTGGTGACGATGTCGGAGTTTGGTCGCACGGCGCACGAGAACGGCACAGGCGGTACAGACCATGGCCACGCCAACGCGATGTTTGTGCTGGGCGGAAACGTGAAGGGCGGCAAGGTTTACGGAAAGTGGCCGGGACTTGATAACCATCAGTTGAATGAGGGACGCGATCTCGCGCTGACCACCGATTATCGGCAGGTGCTGGGCGAAGTGGTGAGCAAGACGATCGGGGCTAGTGATCTGAATCTGGTGTTCCCGGGGGCGCGGATTTCGGCTGACGGTTTTCTAAAATTGGTCTAGCGATTTTTCCGCGGCTGAATTCCCTGCATTGCTTGAAAACGATTCGTGGGCGTGAGCCCCGCGACCCCCTCCAATCGACCGAGAAGATCACTCGGCGCGCAAGGCGTCAGTTGGATTAACAGACGCGGCGCGACGCGCGGGCAGGAAACTGGCCGCTAATGACGCTGAGCCGAGAACGAGAGCTACGGCGCTAAGAGTTGTCGCATCCCATGCCTGAACGCCAAAGAGCAGCTTGCCCATTGCCATCGATGCCCCGACTGCACACACGAGACCGATACTGATACCGGCCAGGGTGAGCCAGCCTGCCTGACGCATCACCATCTTGTAGACTGTGCCTCGTTGCGCTCCCAGCGCCATTCGCACACCAATCTCGCGGGTTCGCTGGCTGACGGAATATGCAATGACGCCGTACAGGCCCACAACCCCCAGCACCAGCGCAATCACAGCGAAGCCGCCAACGAGCCATGTGGAGAAGCGATGTAAAATCGCCGATTGCGTGGTGTGAATTTGGTCATTCATGGTGATCTCGCCGTACGTGCCGAGGTTTGGGTCGATCTCGTGCAATGTTTTGATGAGCAGCGGAAGGATCGCCTTTTCGTCGCCAGCCGTGCGCACGGCAATTGCTAAGAAGTTGCTGGGGCCGTAGTACAGTGCCTCATATTCAGCTGGCCACATATCTTCGTCGAGACCGACTTCGCGAACGTTCCCCACGATGCCGATGATCTCGCGGACTGACTTCGGATCGAGATCGCCGTTCGCGACCTTTTGCCCGATGGGATCCTCGCCGGGAAAATATTTTTTCGCGAGCGCTTCGTTGATGACAATCTTCTGCGATTTCGAAGCATCGTCATCTTCAGTGAAGAGGCGCCCGCGAACCAGGCGCGCCTTGAGTGTAGGAAGATAAGCAGGCGTCACGTCGCGCTCATCCACTTCATTGTGTTCGCCATGAAAAGGCTTGCCAACGATCCGAATCCAGTCGGTATTGCAGTTGCACTGGACAGGCAGATCGCTGGTGATTCCTACGGACTCTACTCCAGGCAGAGCCGAGAAACGACGGTTTATCTCGCGGAGGAGGGCAATTTTCTGCTCGGGCTTGGGATAGGAGCTTTCCGGCGCTGCCATCTGGAGCGTTGCGAGATGCGAAGCGTCAAAGCCCAGGTCGACGTGCAAGAGATGATAGAAGCTCTTGCCGAGCAGTCCCGCTCCGACCAGTAGCACAACAGCGATGGAGAGTTCGACCACGACTAGATTCGCGCCCATGCGCTGCCAGAAGCGCCCCGCTGCAGAGCGGCCACCGTCCCCGAGGCCCTCACGAATGTCCTGGAATGAGAGCCGCAGGATGGGCGTCAACGCCATAAGCCCCGCGGCCAGCAGAGCAACGGCACCTGCGAAAATTGCGACGTGCAGATTGAAACCAACATGAGCAAGGAAGGGGACGTTGTCTGCAACGGTTTTTGGGATCAGGCTTTTCAGAATCGTCATCGTCCAAGTCGAA
Source organism: uncultured Acidobacteriaceae bacterium (assembly GCA_963832035.1). Lineage (GTDB taxonomy): Bacteria > Acidobacteriota > Terriglobia > Terriglobales > Acidobacteriaceae > Telmatobacter. Next base: position 21,620 of record CAWHSK010000002.1, read on the forward strand.
ACGAGGAGTCCGGCAAGGCATCCGGCGGAGGCCAGCAACAGACCTTCTGTGATGAACTGGCGGCTCAGGCGACCGGACGTGGCGCCAAGGGCTCCGCGGACAGCAATCTCGCGACGGCGCGATTCTGACCTGACCAGAAGCAAGCTGGCGACGTTAACCGATGCAATGAGGAGTAGAAGCCCCGATGCGGCGAGCAGGGTAAGCAGAACCGGCCGAATCTGGCCAACAATAATTTGGGAAAGCGGCTGCACCGCTGCGCCCTGCCCCTTGTTGGAACTCGGATACTGAAGCGCCAACTGAGCTGCGATGGCATTCATATCTTCAAGCGCCGCTTTGACACTGACTCCGTCGCGCAGCCGGGCTACCCCGAAGAGGTTATGACAGCTGCGTCTTTGTTCGCAGCCATTCTTGTCGAGCAACGGAACGTAGAACTCAGCAGTGGCGTTCGGAGCGAAGGAAAATTCGCGTGGCAGAACCCCGACGATCGTGTAAGTGTCCCCGTCGAGTGTCATTGCCTGACCAACCACATCGGCGCGGCTACCGAATCTTCTCTGCCAGGCTCCATAGGTAAGGATGGCGATCTTCGCGCCGCCCGGACGATCTTCGCCAGGGAGAAAATCACGGCCGAGCATCGGCTGAACGCCAAGCGTGCGAAAGAAGCCGTCGGTTACCCTCGCGGCAGGGACAGGTTCTGGACCCGAGGGCGTCCGGAGCAGGTAGCCACTTCCGGTATAGACGTCGAGTGAACTGAAGGAACGATTGAGACGATTCCAATCTTCGTAGTCGGCACGCGAAAGATTGGTGCGCGGAGCCGTGGCGGAGCTCTCGGCAACATCCACCAGGCTATTCGGTGCAACGTAGGGCAGGGGTTCGATCAGGGCTGCATCAACGAAGCCAAAAATCGCCACGCTTACTCCCATGCCAAGAGCGAGGATGAAGATAGCCGTAAGTGCAAAGCCCAAATTCTGGCGCAATTGACGGAACGCGAAGCGGATATCCTGCGCAATCGATTCCCATCGGAACGCAACGAACGTATGGCTCCGCTCGCGAAGCTGAGTGGCATTGCCGAATTGGCGCATCGCTGCAAAATGAGCTTGCTGGGGAGGAATTCCGGAGGCGATGAATTCCTTTTCAGCTTGTTCGCGATGAAAGGCCATCTCTTCATCCAGCTCGCTGCGAAAGCGATCCCGGCCGAAGAGGATGGAAAGCTTTGTTGCGAAAACGGTGAACAGGTTCATCTTGACCCTCCAATATTGCTGCCAAATCATAATTTCAACCGCGAGTAGAACGATTGCCGCAAGCCGGTTAGGCCGGCTCGCTCAAGACGCGCCCAATCGCAGTGATCATTTGTTCGAACTGCGAGACTTCCAGGCCCAGCTGCTTGCGACCGGTTGCGGTCAGCGTGTAGAAGCGCGCACGGCGATTCGTATCCGTCATCTTCCACTCGGCTTTGACCCATCCCTGGAGAAGAAGCCGCTGCAAGGCCGGATAGAGCGAACCTTCTTCAACCGTCAGAACGTCATCGGACATTCGCTTGATGGATTGGGCAATGCCATATCCGTGGAGGGGAGCGCGGGTAAGGGTCTTAAGGATGAGCATGTCGAGGGTGCCGGGAAGTAGGTCCGGTTTCTTCATGCGTCTATGTATAGGTTATCTATGGATAGGAAGTCAACGGCAGAGCAGGAATTAGTGACGAACGCCCGATCCAGCGGGGACCAGGGAGTAGCGCCGGTTTTGCGGCTTATCTATTCCCTGTTCCCTATTCCCTATTCTCTGCGTTTAGTGTTTGGCGTACATCTCCATTGCATCTTTGCGCAGGGCGATGCGGCTGTCATTGCGGGTGTAGAACATGTGGCCGCCGGGAAATTCGCGCACGGAGACACGAGACGGGTCGCCCATCACAGGCATCTGGTCGACCGTGAGGACGGAACCCATGAATGGACAGGAAAGGTCGTTCCATCCGTGGACGATCATCACGCGCAGCTTGGGATCTGCGGCTACAGCTTCCCGTAGGTCCGGCACCGAGCCGGTGCGCAGAGCCTTGCTGTCGAAGTCCCACTGACGGCCCACATCATACGAGAGTGCGTTGTAGCGTGCGTCGACCTTCCATCCCACGGTCCGCGTGACAAAATCAACCATGGCGGTGGTGAGCGGGGCCACGATGCTGGCGAGAATAGGATCATTGGCGCGCTGTTCCGGCGCGAAGGGGAAAGGATCGAACGAGGTCACGTTGGAGTCGTACACCGAGCCGAGCTTTCCCTCTTCGCGATGCACTTCGCGCAGATATGCGCCCGTTTCAATGCGGCCGCCCGAGAACTTCACGAAGGCCGGATCGAGTCCGGTGAGTTCTGTTACGTGCGCGATCATCCTCTGCGTGGCGGCTTGGTCGGCACGGCCCTTGAGAAGCGTTGTTGCGTATTCACCCTGGGTGTAGCCGATGACCTCGGCCATGGCTTCGGGGGAGAGTTTCTTTTCGCGCTCGAGATGAGCAGCAGTAATGGAGGGGAGAGTCATCATCCACGGAAGTGGGGAGATGTCGCCATCATTCTCGATAGTGGGGTTGAGATAAGGCGAAACCAGAACGATACCGTTCATTGCAACGCCGAGTTGCGACTGGAGGTAATGGGTGATGCGGGGACCGCGAAATCCGCCGTAGCTCTCGCCGACCAGATATTTACGCGAACTTAGGCGGTCGTTTTTTACGAGCCAGTCGTAGACAATGCGAGACAGATATTCAATATCGGGGACGGTGCTGTAGAAAAGTTTCTTGGCGTCGGCTTCAGGTACTTTGGATCGGCTGAATCCGGTTCCGATTGGATCGATAAAGACAAGGTCAGTAAAGTCGAGCCACGTCCCCGGATTGTCAACCAGAGTAGTCGGATCGGAAGGGCTGTCGCCTTCATTGCCGGCGTCAAGATGTTTGGGGCCAATGGCTCCGAGATTGAGATAGACGGAAGCGGCGCCGGGACCACCGTTGAACGCAAAAGTGACAGGACGGTTGGCGCCTTCCATCGTGTAGGCTGTGACGACGACCTCGCCGGCAACTTTGCCATCGCTGTCGCGAACAGGAAGCGCGCCGACGGTTACGGTGTAATGCAACGTCTTGCCGTCAAGCTGGATTGTTTGCTGCGCATGCGCCTCTGCGGGCAAAGGAGGCAAGCCCGTCTTATCTTCGGCAGGCTTTGAGGCAGGTTTGTCTTTGTCAGTTGCGGCTGGTGGCTTATCGGCCTGCGCAGCAATGCGCACTGGTGCGACTCCAAGACTCAAAAGAGCGCAGGCGAGGATCGAGGCGCCTCCAGGGAAGTTTTTCAGATGTATAAGGCTCATTGGATAAACATACATGGCCGGTCGTGGGCGCTGGCAACCATCCCGTGCGATGATTTACCCTCGAAACTGCATGAGATTCAGAATCAATTTGTTCACATCTACGCTCGCAGTCGCATTTGCATCGGCGGCGGCACTCGCGCAAGATAATCCAAAACCCGTAGAACCGGCGCTACCCGATGCTCCGCAAGCCACGGCTGCGGCGATGATTCGTCCCAATGGGCCGACGGTGGTGATGGACACTTCGATGGGGCGGATCACTTGCCAGTTCTACGAGAAGCAGGCGCCAAAAACGGTGGCCAATTTTGTTGCCCTGGCGCAAGGAACGAAAGACTGGATCGATCCAGCGACACAGAAGAAGATGCACAATAAGCCGCTCTATGACGGCACGGTGTTTCACCGCGTCATTCCGGAATTCATGATCCAGGGCGGCGATCCGACGGGCACAGGCTCGGGCGATCCGGGATTTAAGTTTGAAGATGAGTTTGACCCGAACCTGAATTTCGATGTGCCGGGACGGCTGGCCATGGCGAACTCTGGACCCGGAACCAACGGTAGTCAATTCTTCATCACCGAGGTGCCCACCGAGCACCTGAACCAGCACCATACAATTTTCGGACAGTGCGATGACCCGAGCATCAACGTGGTGAAGACGATTGCGCGCGTAGAGCGCGACCCAAACGACAAACCGGTCACACCGGTGGTACTGAAGAAGGTAACGATCATTCCCGAGGGCCAACCTGTGCCGCCGCAACCCGGCGCAACTGCGACGCCCTCCACTACCCCTCAACCCTAGCCGGCTCCAATGCCGGTCTTTTTTTGAAGACTGAATTTCCCACAGAGAATCAGGAGCAATTTATGGCACTGGCACCAGGAACCTACGCAACGTTCAACACAAGCGAAGGAAAAATTGTTGTTCGCCTCTTTGAAACAGAAGCGCCGATCACGGTGAAGAATTTTCTTGAACTGGCAGAAGGCAAGAGAGAGTGGACGCACCCTACTACCCGCGCCAAGTCGACGGACAAACTTTTCGATGGAACAATTTTCCATCGCGTCATCCCCGACTTCATGATTCAGGGCGGCGATCCGACGGGCACTGGAATGGGCGGCCCCGGGTATCGCTTCGAAGATGAAACGAAAGGCTCCCCGCACAAATTCGACAAGCCGGGCAAGCTCGCGATGGCGAACTCCGGCCCCGGAACGAATGGCTGCCAGTTCTTCATCACAGTTGCGCCAACACCGTGGCTCACAGGCAATCACACCATCTTTGGCGAAGTTGTCGAGGGACAGGATATTGCGGATAAGATCTCGAAGGTTGCGCGCGGCGGACAGGACAAACCCAAGACGCCGGTGGTACTGCAGTCGGTAACGATTGAGCGCGCGGCATAGCGACAGTCGTCAGCGATTAATGTTCAGTAATCAGTTTGGCTCCGCAGATCTCAATGATCGCGGAGCCAAATTTTTCTACCTTCGTCGGACCGATACCGTCAATCTCGAGAAGCTGACGCGGATTGGTGGGACGAGAAAATGCCACTGCCTTAAGAGTGCGGTCGTGCATGACGCAATAGGCGGGCACGCGGAGCCGTTTGGCCTCGCCGGTGCGCCATTCTTTGAGTCGCGCGGCGAGTGCTTCTCCATCTGCGGATAAAGTCTGCTGGGATGCTTCTTTGTCGATGGAACGCGCTGCCCTGCCAGAGGTGCGATTCGCATCCGCGACGTGCGGGCTTGCATCGTGCTTTGAAAGCTTGCGCAGCCGTTTCTGCGTTTCTGTGGCAGCGAACTCTTCGGCGATACCGTCGCTAAGAAGCAATTCGACCTGCGCAATATTACGTGTCTGCAAGACGCCTTCGGTCAGGCGGACTTTGCGGTAGCGGCGGACTTCGCCGTCTTTTTCGAACTCCGCATCTTCGATCGCGATTAAGCCGGCGCGGACCATGGCCTCGAGCAGCGCGTCGAAATCATCGCGTGTGATTCTGCCGGATGGATCGACGCTACGCTGCAATGTTCCTGTTGCCTTGTAATCGACAGGCCGCAACTCATCAATCATTGTCTGGACCATCGCGCGTTCGGCGTTGGTGGCACGGCGAAACATGCGCAGGACAGCTCCGGCAGGATCGCAGATATCGCAGACCCCGCAGCATTGAGCCGCATCTTCTTCGTCGCCGAAGTGGCGGACGAGGGCGGACATGCGGCACGCGCTTGAGGTAGTGAAGCGCAGGACCTTCTCGAACTGTTCAGCCCGATGCTGCGCCTGGACGGAATAAGTCTTCTTCCAGCTGGGGCCGCCGACGGTCGCATTGCCGGCGAAGTCCGCACGGGCGCCACCATGGATTTCGAGTTTCTCGAGCGCCTTATCGAATTCTTCCTCAGTTAGCTTCGAAGCGGCGCGGAGGTCATCGATGGAGCGCGCGTCTTCGCCCAGCATGCGGAAGACCTGATGCAAATGATCCGTAGGCGGGTAATCGCGATTGTGGAAGAAGTCATGCGTGCGCTGGTCCGCGTAGGAGTGCATCAGGAATGTGCGGCTCGGTGCGCTGTCGCGGCCAGCGCGGCCGATTTCCTGGTAGTAGCCTTCAAGGGTGCCGGGAAGGCCGGCATGGATGATGGTGCGGATGTCGGCCTTGTCGATACCCATGCCGAACGCGATGGTGGCGACAACAACCTCAAGCTGGCCGGACTGGAAGGCACTCTGCACGCGCTCGCGGGTTTCGCCATCGAGGCCAGCATGGTACGCGGCTGCCGGCATAAGCTGCGAGAGTTCTTCGGCGAGGCTTTCGGACTGTTTGCGGGAGGTTGCGTAGACGATGGCGGGGCGGCGATCGCGTTGTGCGAGAAGTCCGCTAATTGCGCGTGGACGTTCGGGAACTGAAAGCTCGACAACTTCGATGGCCAGATTGTCGCGGCGGAATCCATGGATGAAACGCGCGGGCGCAGTCATGCCGAGTTGCGTGATGATGTCTGCCTGAACCGTTGGCGTGGCTGTGGCAGTGAGCGCGAGGACAGGGACGCGATCGGAGCCATTGCGAAGTGCGGGCAGATACTGTCCGAGCATGCGGTAATCGGGTCGAAAATCATGGCCCCATTGCGAAATGCAGTGCGCTTCGTCGATGGCGATCAGCGCGGGCGGCCGCTTGGCGAGCATTTCAGGAAACCCTGGGACGCGCAGGCGCTCGGGCGCGATAAATAGAAAGTCGAGAGCGCCGGCGAGATAGTCGACGCAGGCCTGGCGCGAGACGGAGCGGTCCAGGCCGGAGTGAATGCGCGCGACGCGCAGATTGAGTGCAGCAAGCTTCGCGACCTGGTCTTCCATGAGCGCGATAAGCGGCGAGATGACGAGCGCGGTTCCGCCGAGAGCAATGGCGGGAAGCTGGTAGCAGAGCGACTTCCCTGCTCCGGTAGGCATTACAAGCAGCAGGTCGCGCCCTTCGATGGCAGCGCGGCAGACTGGTTCCTGGTTGGCGCGAAAGCGCGCGAAGCCAAAGACCGATTGCAGAAGCTCGGCGAGGTTTTCCGGGTTTGAAGTTGTGGCCAAAACGCGAGGAGATTCCCTGCTTCAACTTTACAGAAGTGCAGCCGGGCGCGTCTCAATGGTCGTCACGAGTTAACGTGACGAATCTGGTACAACAAAGCCGTGGAGTGATTCTCAGCGGAGGTTGCACTATGGCGGAGTCAACAAATGGGCTGGTATCGATTGCAGGTGCGCATTCCGTGGACGAGACGGTGGAAAAGCTGAAGAGCATCCTGGCTGCGAAAGGCGTCACGCTGTTTGCCATTGTGGATCACAGCGGCGAGGCGGCGAAAGTCGGTTTGCAGATGCCGAAAACGAAGCTGCTGATTTTCGGGAGTCCAAAGGCAGGAACACCGGTAATGCTGGCGGCACCTGGTATCGCGATCGATCTGCCGCTTAAGATCCTGATCGCAGAAGATCACTCGGGCAAAACGTGGATCTCGTACAACAGTACGCAGTATTTGCAGGAGCGACATGGTGTGTCCGCGGAGTTGATGAAAAACCTGGCGGTGATTGAGGCCCTGGCGGATGCGACGGCACTTTGAGTGAACTTGATCCGGTCGTTACTGGTGGCGAGGCGCCACAACGCAGAAAAGGGACAATTGCTCCTTCAGGAAAATCCCGATATATTGCTCTGAATTCAGAAGGAAAGGCACGGCACGTCAGCGCGATAGGTGAGCGAGATGAAGACCGATGTTCCAAGTAAATTGAAGGATGGCGCTAGCTGCAAGGTCATTGGCGGTACCCATGAGGGAAAGTCTGGGATAGTCAGGGACATCAAGACTGGGAAGACCGGCCACGTCTCGATTACGGTGGTTCAGGCAAATGGGGTACGGTTCAAGACACTCGCTAAGAATGTCGAGATAGCCTGAGTTCGGAACAGAAGCGACCTTCGAACAAAATCTGCGGTTCTGTTTACAAATTCCACGAGGCTGAAACCACATACTTGCTGTTTGCCCCCATTCGAGTTGACTGCGCGAATGTCTTGAGCACCTGGCGGCTGTTGCTCCCTCCGGAACGCGGCAAGCAGAGTAAAAAGTCGTGATCACTTTCGGAATCAAGGGTGCGCGATTAGTATTCGGATGATTCTGATTGTCCTCTAGAAAGAGCGGTGAATTTGGTTATGCCTCGTCTTGTTTCTCGGTATTGGTGGATGATTTTGGCGGTTGCGCTGACGACGGCGTGCTCGGCGGGCGCGCAGCAGGCGGATTTCCTGAAGAGCTACAAGGGAACTCCGTTTCATGACAGCAAGTACAACGGCGGGGTGCAGAAAATTCCCGGCACAGTGATGTGCGCCTACTACGACATGGGCGGCGAGGGCGTAGCCTATCACGACGCTGACGCGAAGAACAATGGAAGCGGCACGCTGAATCCGGCAAATGGAACCTATCTGAACGAGTTTCGAATGAACGAAGGCGTTGATACTTCTTACACGAAGTTTGGGCTAGATCCCAAGATTGACGACAACCCTTACGATAAAGTGACGCCGCCGGCAGGCCTGCTTTACGTGGGATGGACCGAGCCAGGCGAGTGGTTCAACGTAACGGTCGCTGTGGCGGAAACGGGCGATTACACAGCTGATTTGTTGTATACGTCAAATCGTGGCGGGACGATTTCATTGGATGTGAATGGCGTGGCAGCAACGGGATCGCTGACGATTGTTTCGACGTATGACGCTGCAGATCTTGTGGCGTGGCGGCAGTGGCATCACTGGAATTTGGCGAAGGACCTGGTGAAGGTTCGTCTGGACAAGGGCAGGAACGTGATCACCGTACGCACGGTAGCGCAGGGACAGATGAATTTTGCAACGCTGGAGTTCAAGAGAGCTGCTAGCAATTAGCTTTAGCTGTTAGCTCTCACGCCGCTCGCTTTGCTCCCACTCATGACGCAGTGGAACTGCGTCATGAGTGAGGCAATGTATTTTGCGGCGAGCGATGATTAGACGCTGGCCACGGTTTCGGCTACCGGGTGAGTGGAGGGAGGAACAGCTTCGATCTTCCCTTCCCGAAGCAGATCGTAGCGATCCGCGTTCATCACCTTGCTCCAAACGGCCACGAAGTCGCGCACAAAAGCCTCCTTCGCATCGCTGCTGGCGTAGACCTCTGCGATGGCGCGAAGCTGGGCATTCGAGCCGAAGACGAGATCGACTACTGTGGCTGTCCACTTGAGTTCGCCAGTGTGGCGATCGCGGCCTTCCAGGACATCCGGAGCTTTTTCAGACTTCGCCCACTTCGTACCCATGTCGAGCAGGTTGACGAAGAAGTCGTTGGTCAAAGTCTCAGGGCGTTTTGTAAGCACGCCGTGCGGCGAGTGTGCGACGTTGGCGCCGAGCGCGCGCATTCCGCCGATGAGAACAGCCATTTCAGGACCGGTGAGGCCGAGGAGCTGCGCCTTGTCGAGCAACAACGCCGCGGCATGTTCTTCGGTTCCCTTGCGGGCGTAATTTCGGAAGCCGTCAGCAACGGGCTCAAGCACGGCGAAAGAAGCTACGTCGGTTTGCTGCTGCGAAGCGTCGGTGCGACCGGGGTCGAAAGGAACCTTGACGTCGTGCCCGGCTTTCTTTGCAGCAGACTCGATGGCCGCATCACCAGCAAGAACGATCAGATCGGCGAGGGAGATTTTCTTGCCACCCTTTTGCGTTGCGTTGAAGTCCTTCTGAATACCGTCAAGCTTTGAGAGTACCTTGGCCAGTTCCACGGGCTGGTTGACTTCCCAGTTCCTCTGCGGCTCGAGGCGTAGGCGCGCACCGTTGGCACCTCCGCGCTTGTCGCTGCCGCGGAAGGTCGAAGCGGAAGCCCATGCGGTGTTGACGAGTTGGGAGATCGACAAGCCGGAGGCGAGGATCTTGGCCTTCAGCGCTTCGACGTCTTTGTCATTGATGAGTTCGTGATCGACGGCAGGAACGGGGTCTTGCCAGATCAATTCTTCCTTGGGCACGAGCGGGCCAAGATAGCGGGAGATCGGACCCATATCGCGATGCGTCAGCTTGAACCAGGCGCGAGAGAAGGCGTCGGCGAGTTTGTCAGGGTTGTTGAGAAAGTCTCGCGAAATTTTCTCATACACCGGATCGACGCGCAGGGCGATATCCGATGTCAGCATCATGGGCTGGTGATGCTTTCGGGGATCGTGCGCATCTGGCACAGTGTCTTTGCCGGCATCGCCCTTGGGCTTCCACTGGTGAGCGCCCGCCGGGCTCTTGGTCAGCTCCCACTCAAAGCCGTAGAGATTCTTTAGGAAGTTGTTGCTCCACTTGGTCGGCGTCTGGGACCAGATGACTTCAAGGCCGCTCGTGATGGTGTCCGCGCCGATGCCAGTGCCATAGCTGTTCTTCCACCCAAGGCCCATCTCCTCAAAACTTGTGCCCTCGGGCTCCGCGCCAACGTGGCTTGCAGGGGCAGCGCCATGGGTCTTGCCAAAGGTGTGGCCGCCGACGATCAGAGCCACAGTCTCCTCGTCGTTCATGGCCATGCGGGCGAAGGTTTCGCGGATGTCGCGCGCCGAGCCTGCCGGATCAGGGTTGCCGTTCGGGCCTTCGGGGTTCACATAAATCAGGCCCATCTGGACCGCGGCAAGCGGGTTCGAGAGTTCGCGATCGCCGCTATAACGCTTGTCGCCGAGCCACTCGGTCTCAGGCCCCCAATCGGTGTCCACATCCGGCTCCCAGATATCGGCGCGGCCGCCACCGAAACCGAAAGTCTTGAGTCCCATCGACTCGATCGCGACGTTGCCGGCGAGGATCATGAGGTCAGCCCAGGAGATCTTGCGGCCGTACTTCTGCTTGACGGGCCAGAGCAGGCGCCGGGCCTTGTCGAGATTGACGTTGTCGGGCCAGCTGTTGAGCGGTGCAAACCGCTGCGCTCCTCTGCCTGCGCCGCCGCGACCATCATGAATTCTGTAAGTGCCGGCGGAGTGCCAGGCCATGCGGATGAAGAGCGGGCCGTAGTGCCCGAAGTCGGCTGGCCACCAATCCTGCGAATCGGTCATTACGGCATGCAGGTCCTTGATCACCGCATCCAGATCGAGCTTCTTGAACTCCTGAGCGTAGTCGAACTCCTTCTCCATCGGATTGGAGAGCGAGGAGTTCTGATGCAAGATGCCGAGGTTTAGCTGATTAGGCCACCAATCGCGGTTGCCCTTTGCGCCCGCCGATGTGTGCTTGATCGCGCCGTTTGAGAACGGGCATTGTGCTTCGCTAGACATGATGTCTCCTGTAGGTCGTGCTCAAAATTGCTGGTTAAGTAGGAGGTTCCCGGGAGAATCCCGGCAGATATACGTCGCATTCGAAGTCTAAAGTAAAACCCGGGAGATCGATATGACAAATCAATTGTTTCTTTGATGATGATTGGTGCAGTCTATGATGAAGAAAAAGCGGAGTTAGCCGCGCGGCGCGGTTAGCGAGTTGGGTGAAATGAATTTGCAGGAATTGCGCTACCTGGTGGCAGTTGCGGAGCACCGGCATTTTGGCCGTGCAGCAGAGAGTTGCAACGTGAGCCAGCCTACGCTGAGCAGCCAGATCAAAAAGCTAGAAGACGAATTAGGTGTGACGCTGCTCGAGCGGACCAACAAGCGCGTGGACATGACGCCGGTTGGAAGCCAGATTCTGGCGCATGCCAAGCGGGCGCTGGCCGAGGCGGGGCAGATGGAGGCGGTGGCGCGAGCGGCTCGCGATCCCCTGGTAGGGCCGTTGAAACTGGGAGTGATTCCAACTGTCGCCCCATATTTGATGCCGCTGATCCTCGAGCCTCTGAAGCAGGGATATCCAGGGCTGACGATCGAACTGTGGGAAGACCAAACACGCGCATTAATCGAAGGCTTGCGAAATCACAAACTAGACGCCGCGCTGCTGGCGACGGAGACCGACGCGCCCGAGATTACAGAGATCAAGGTGTATGACGAGCCGCTGCTGGCGGCGCTCCCTCTTAACCACAGATTGGCCGGTGCCAAGAAAGTAGACGAAGAGGCGCTGACGGACGAGTTGCTGGTGCTGGCCGGTGGGCACTGCCTGTCGACGCAGGCGCTCGCGGCGTGCGGGGCGAAACATGGCGCGCACGGAATGGGACCCGGACACGTTCGAACCGGACTGCAGGGGGCAATGCAGGCAGCCACGCTGGAGACGCTGGTGAACCTGGTGGCGGCGGGGTACGGGGCGACGCTGATTCCGGCGCTGGCTGCCGGGTCGCTGGGGCAGAGGGGGATTGTACTTTTGCCACTGGCGGGAAGGTCGCGGCGTACGATCCGGCTGGCCAGCCGACCGGGGTTTCCGAGGGCGCAGGCGCTCAGGGCAATCGAGAAGGTGATCCGGAAAGCAGTAAGCTTATCCGGAAATCTTCGCTGATTTCGGGCGCTATTCGGCTTGTGGAAAACGCGGGTGAAACTCGATAAAAATGGGACAATTTCCGAAAAAAGCCTAAAATAATCGAAGAAGATTGGTTCCGACCCCCCTTATCCACAAAAGAACCTCTCCACATGATTGACCCTGACTTTTGGGCTCCTTAGAGTCTGTAATCGAAGAGGGTAGCCACCCACCGACAAAGACCTGTCGTCGGGGGCCCGGATTTCCCCTCTGGCACGTGTGCGGCTGGCGCCGCGATCGCCGATGCTGAGTTGTACCCATTCGTATCCCGTTGACCCGGAGTGAGCATGCTGAAACTGAAAAAAATCCACATCCTCGGCTTCAAGAGCTTTTGCGACCGCACGGAATTGACCGTGCCGGGAACAGGCATTGCGGTGGTGGTAGGGCCGAACGGATGCGGGAAGTCGAACATCCTGGACGGGGTGAGCTGGGTGCTGGGCGAGCAGAGCGCCAAGAGCCTGCGCGGCGGCAGCATGGCGGACGTGATTTTTGCCGGCACGCGGGAGCGGAAGCCGCTGGGAATGGCCGAGGTGACCATCACCATGGTCGATCCCGAGGCTTATGAGGGTCCGATCCCGGTTGAGCCGGATGTGGTTGTGGATCACGACGGACCGGCCGACTGGGATGAGGACGCCCTGCGCCAACAAAAAGCAGCCGAGGCTGAGGAGATTATTGCGTCGGAGCAGCCGGGGCAGGTTCTGGACGAGGATGAGGAACCGAGTCAGCCGAAAGCACCCGAAGCGGAAGGTGGAATTCAGGCGAGCACAGGCGGGCCACAGCCGGTGATGCTGAAGATTCGTCGCAGGAAGTTCAACCGGACTCCGCAGAAAGGTGAAGTTGTCATCACGCGGCGGTTGTTCCGGACGGGCGAGAGCGAATACCTGCTGAACGGGAAGCTGTGCCGGCTGCGCGATATCCAGGACATTTTTATGGGGACAGGCCTGGGACCGGAGAGCTACGCGATTATCGGGCAGGAGCGCATCGGGCAGTTGTTGAGTTCCAAGCCGCACGACCGGCGCGCAATTATCGAAGAAGCCGCGGGAATTACGCGCTTCAAGACGAAGAAGCGGCTGGCGGAGTTGCGGCTGGAGAGCTCGAAGCAGAACCTGGCGCGCGTGGATGACATTTTCGAAGAAGTAACGCGGCAGATGAACAGTCTGAAGCGGCAGGCGTCGAAGGCGGAACGGTTTGCGCAGGTGCGCGATGAGCTGCGCGGACGTCTGCGCGTGGTGCTCGCGAGCCGCATGACACTGATGGATGAGGAGCAGGCGCGGCTGGATCAGGAGATTGCCGCGATCGCGGAGAAGATTGCGAGTGGCGCTGCCGAAATCGGATCGATGGAAGCCAATCAGCATTCGCTGACCGAGCGCGGATACGAGCTTGATCGCGAGGGACAGGACGCACAAAACCGTGCCAACTCAGCCGCTGTTGAACTGGAGCGCGCTGCGGCGCGGGAACGCAGCAATGCGGAGCGTGTGACGGAGCTGGTCGCGCGCATTGCGGCCGCCGCGGGTGAACTGGAGCAGACGCGGACTCAGCTTGGCGGTATTGCCGAAGAACGCGAGCAGCAGAAGGCGTTTCTTGAGACAGCCGCAGGCGAAGCCCGTGCCTTCCACGAGAAGGTGGAGGAGCGGCAGCACGAAGCGCGTTCTGCGGCGGACGAAGTATTCAACGCGGAGCGGAAACTGGAGGCGGATCGCAGACATGCGATGCACCTGCTGACGCTGGCAGGCAACGCACGCAACAGCACGGCGCAGGCGGAAGAGAGTCTCGCCGCGCTGGAGCGCGAGGCCGAGCGGCTGAATGCGGAGATGAGCCAGGCACGTAATGAGCAGGAGAGCCTGGGCGTGCAGAGCGGGCAGGCACGGCTGCGGTTTGAGTCGGCTGCGGAGACGCTGAAGCGGCTTGAGGTAGAGATTGCGGAGTTGCGCGAGCAGCTGCAGGTGCGGCGTGCAGACGAAGGCGCGGTGCGGGCGCGAGCGAACCAACTGCGCAGCGAACAGGCAACGGCCGTTGGACGCAAGGAATCGCTCGAGTCGCTGATTCGCGATCACAGCTACTCCACAGAAACGGTCCGCCGTCTGCTTAAGCCCGGCGCACTGCAAAATGGTTCGACGCCCGTCGGCACGCTGGCAGATTTCATCGAAGTAAGCGGCGAGCACGAAGGCGTGGTCGACGAGTTTTTGCGGGAAGAGCTAAATTATGTCGTCGTAAAGAGCTGGCACGCGGCCGAGGAAGGCGTGCGCGTGCTGAAATCGGGCGTGGATGGACGCGCGACGTTTTTGATCCACGATAGCGCGCAGGCCGGTCTGTTCAACGACCAGGCGGACACAATTTCCGGACCAGGTGTAACTCCGCTGAAGGATGCGGTGAGAGTGCTGAACGGATTTGGGCGCTCTCTGGAAACAATTTTGCCGAAGCTCCGCGATGGCTATCTTGTGGAGACGGCGGCGCTGGCGCAGGCGATGGCGAGCGAACATACGCACGCGTACTTCCTGACGCCCGGGGGCGAGTGCTTCCACAACGCGACGGTGACAGGCGGCAAGCCGGCGAGCGCCGGTCCGCTGGTGCTGAAGCGTGAACTGCGCGAGACGGAGATGCGGCTTGGATTGCTGGAGCGGGATCTCGGTCAAGCCGAGTTGGAAGCCGCGACGCTGACAAGACAGATTGAGGATTTGACAGCGCAGCTTGAGACGCGCAGCGAAGAGCGGCGACAGGCCGAACGCGATGCGGCGGACCAGGGCGCGGCGCTGAAGCAGATGGAGAACGAGGCGCAGCGCATCGAGCGGCGGCTACAGGAGTGGATGCTGCAGGCGGAGCGCAACAAGGAAGCGCGCGAAGCCAAGCACGTCGTAATCGAGCAGAAACGCGAAGAGGCTGTGCGGCTGGAGGCAGAACGCACGACGGCTGAAGCGACTCTCGAAGAGCAGCAGAGCAAGCTGGCCACGATGCGGCAGACGCGCGAGACGCTGCAGCACGAAGCTGCAAAGCTGACGGCGGAATTGGCGGGTCTGGAAGAGCGGCGGCGCGGCGCAGAGGCAGCGTTCCAGCGCATCGATCGTTTGCACGGCGACCTGGAACGGCGCGTGCTGGCGATTGAGCAGCAACGTGCAGCGGCAGAAGCAGAGCGCGAACAGCGCATCAAGGAAAGTGCGGAACTGGCGCAGCGCGAGCAGGAGTTGACAACGCTGAAGGCTGAGGCGCTGGCTCAGGCCGAGTCAATAGCAGCGCATGCGTTGGAATTGCGGCATCAGCTGGCGACGATGGAGACGGAACTGAAGTCCGCGCGCGCGGCACTCGACCAGTTGCGCGAAGATCGCAGCGGCCGGTCGAGCCAGGTGGCGAAGTTGCGGTCGGATCTCGAACATCTGGAAGGAAGCTGCCTGACAGAAGTGAATGCAGAGGCTGCCACCCTTCGCGCGGATGCAGAAATTGTGCGCATCGCCGATGAGATGCTGGCCGTTGAAGAAGAGACCTGCCGGACGTTGCGCCAGAAGATTGAACAGATGGGTCCGGTGAACATGATGGCGCTGGAGGAGTACAAGGAGACGGCAGAGCGCCATAGCTTCCTTGAGACGCAGCGCACGGATTTGATGGAGTCGATTGAGAACACGCAGGCGACAATCAAGGAGATCGACCAGATTTCGCGCGAGAAGTTCGACGAGGCGTTTGCGCGGATCAACGAGAACTTCGGGCAGGTGTTCACGCGGCTCTTCCATGGCGGCCAGGCATTCCTGCGACTAACGGATGCGGAGAACCAGGCCGAAAGCGGGTTGGAAATTGTGGCCTCGCCCCCGGGCAAAAAGCTGCAGAATGTGCTGCTGCTTTCGGGTGGTGAGAAGGCGTTGACGGCACTGGCGCTGCTGGTGGGCATCTTCCAGTTCCAGCCAAGCCCCTTCTGCGTGCTCGACGAAGTGGATGCGGCGCTGGACGAAACGAACGTTGGCCGTCTGGCCGATCTGCTGCACTCGCTGAGCAAGGAGACGCAATTCCTGCTTGTCACGCACTCGAAGCGCATGATGCATGCGGCGGACATGATCTATGGCGTGACGATGCAGGAACCGGGCGTGTCAAAGGTGATCAGCGTGAAGCTGAGTGGGCAGGAGCAGCAACGGGCTACGGCGTAAGGGAAGTTTTTGCCAGCCCTCAGCTTTCAGTTCTCAGAGTCGAACCCTGCGTGCAACGTCTCTACATGATGCGCGATTTCGCTCGTTTCCGCTGCTGACCGGTTGCGATTGATGAAGAGCTACATTATCGACGGCAAGGAGTTCTCCACCCTCGAGGGATTTGCTGAGCACTTCAGTTCGCGTGTGCTTGAGGGCTCTTATCAATGGCCCGGAAACCTTGATGCATTCAACGACATTCTTCGAGGCGGCTTCGGCACTCCAAAGGAAGGGTTCCGACTGGTCTGGGAGCATTCTGACCTATCGCGCAAAACATTGGGTTATGCCGAAACATCGCGCCAGCTGGAATCCCGCTTCCAGCGTTGCCATCCATCCAACCGAAATGCAGTTGCCAGAGAGCTTCAAGATGCAATAGATGGTAAAGGACCAACTGTTTTCGATTGGCTTTTAGAGATCATTCGGGATCATGGTCCGGGCGGAGCGCAGAGCGAAGACGGCGTGTTCCTTGAGCTTCGATAGAAGAGCTAAATGCCATTCACTGAGGCAACGCGCGGGGCATCCACCATCGAGTTTGATCGGCAAGGTACACTATTTTGCAAACCCTGCAGGAGCGAAACTGTGAGCCCAACTTCCTCGTTCGATAAGCGCGTCGACGCCTACATTGCCAAGTCCAAACCCTTCGCGCAGCCGATTCTTTTTGAGATTCGTGAACTTGTTCACAAGGCATGTCCTGGGGTGGTGGAAACGATCAAGTGGAGCCGGCCCTTTTTCGAGTACAAGGGCGCCATCGTGGGCAACATGTCGGCGTTCAATGAGCATTGCAGCTTTGGCTTCTGGGGCGAAGAAATCTCTGCCGTATTGCGAGATATGGAGTTGCTGAAGCCTGATGCGATGGGTTCGCTTGGACGCCTGACCACCGTCAAAGACCTTCCTCCCAAAAAAGAAATGCTCGGCTTGCTGAAGCAGGCCGCCACATTCATCGACAAGGGCGAATACACGAGCCCGATTGCAGCTCGGCAAAAGGTGGTGAAGGCTCCGGCCCCGCCGGCGAAGCCGACACCGGAATTCGCGAAGGCGCTGAAGGCCAACAAGAAGGCCGCCGCGGTGTTCGATGCGTTCAGTCCGAGTTGCAAGAAGGAATACGTGGAGTGGATTACGGATGCCAAGCGGCCGGAGACGCGCGACAAGCGGATCGAGACTGCCATCGAGTGGATCAGCGAGGGCAAGCAGCGCAACTGGAAATACCAGAATTGCTAGAGCCCGCGGCTAGACATTCTTTTGATAATTACAATCAGAATTGAGCTGAATGGCATACGACGTAATCGTTCTTGGGCTTGGGGCGATGGGGAGCGCTGCTGCGCAGCATCTTGCGGAGCGGGGCAAGCGCGTTCTGGGGATTGAGCAGTTCACAGCGGCACACGACCAGGGATCGTCCCACGGCGGATCGCGCATGATTCGCCAGGCCTACTTTGAAAGCCCCGATTACATTCCTCTCGTGCTGCGAGCCTACGAACTGTGGCGACGCATCGAGAGAGATACCGGCACTCGATTGCTGAATATCACCGGCGGTCTGAACATCGGCTCGCGAGACGGCGATCTGGTGAAACGCACTGTTGCGGCCTCACAACAGCACTCGATTCCGTTTGAGGTGCTGGAAGGCCGCGCCATCAGCGAGCGCTTCCCTGTCATGGTTCCGCTGCATGGCGACGTTGCGGTCCATGAGACGAACGCCGGTTACCTGTTTCCTGAAGAATGCATTCGCGCTCAACTTGCGCTGGCGTCGGCGGCAGAGGCTGAACTCCATTTCGAGGAGATGGTGCTCGTCGTGGGATGCGGTTGGCGATCGGGTTGAAGTTCGCACCAATAAGGGCGCTTACAGTGCCGGTCATCTCGTAATCACGGCGGGGCCTGGGCGAATGTGGCATTGCTGGAAGTTTTTCCGCTGCGAGTGACGCGGCAGGTGATGGCGTGGATTCAGCCGACGACTGGCGTGACGCCGTTTTTGCCGGAGAGGTTTCCCGTGTTTCTATGCGAAGACCCCGATGGCGGCTATCCGGGGTATGGCTTTCCGGCAATAGACGGGCCGTTGGGTGGAATCAAGGCGGCCATTCACGGCAGCGATGTAGTGTGCACGCCCGAAAGTGTCGACCGCGAGATTCACGAAGCAGATTTGCAGAGAATTATCGACAAGCTCATGGTACGGATGCCTGCGTTGGATGGCGAAGTGATCCGGGCGAAGACGTGCCTTTACACGATGTCCCCTGATGAACATTTCGTAATTGGGAAGCATCCGCAGTTTGCATCCTGCTCGATAGCGTGCGGCTTCTCAGGGCATGGATTTAAATTCGCGAGTGTGGTTGGGGAGATCCTCGCGGATCTCGTGATTAACGGTTGGACTGCGCATCCAATCGAGTTGTTTTCGCCGGGCCGGTTTATACAGTGATGGACCGGCGCATGTAGCTCCGTGCTTTCCCACCCTTGCGACAAAGTCGTCGCAAGGATGGGGCACCCCAGTTTGGTGGTGACCGGCGCTCGCGATTCGAGGTTGGCGCTATTGGTAGGCGCCTACTTTTTTGAAGTCGCCGGCTTTAACGATGGTGATGCCTGCTGGATCAACGTGATGTCTAAAGGCGTCGTTGACTTGCTGCGGGGTTAGCGCGGCTACAGCGGCGTCCAGTTTTGCGTCCCACTGCATGGTGCGGCCCCAGTACTCCCGGCTGATGAGGATTGATGCGATGGAGCCTTCTTCAGAGCGCTGGACGGCGCGTTCATCGAGCCAGGTTTTCTTGGCTTTCTCGACTTCGTCTGCGGTGAATCCATCTTTGAGGGCGAGGGCCAGTTCCTCGTTGAAGTCGGATTCCACCTTAGGCATGTTTTGCGGTGCGGCGATGGCGTAGCCGCTGAGTACGGCAGCGTCATCGTCGGTGGGAATCTGGAACTGCGCGCCGGCGCCGTAGCTGAGGCCATCTTTGACGCGGATGCGGCGGAAGAGGCGCGAATTAGGTGTACCACCGAAGACCATTCCGGCGATCGTGAGCGCAGCGTAGTCGGGATCAGTGTCTGTCATCTTGAACGCCATTCCGGTCAGGAAGAGACCGTTCTGTTTGTCCGGCGTTTCGATCTTGTGGTTGACGGCATCGACCTTGGCGTAGGGATCGGGGACGCGGTGATAGGGGCTGGGGCTCTTCCAGTCAGCGAAAAGTTCAGTGACGAGCTTGCGCATCTGCTCGGGATCGAACTGGCCGCTGATCACAATTTCTCCGTCGCCGGGTCCGTAGAATTTCTGGTAGAACGCACGGACGTCGTCGATTGTGGTTTTCTTGTTGTCCTCGATCTGTTCGTCGAGCGTGGACACATAGTGGACGTGGCCCCGTGGATACTCGGCATTCAGGTGGCGATTGAGATCGAGGGAAGCGAGGTTATTCGGCTCTGTCTTACCGGCTTCGGCACTGGCGATGCGCTGCTGGCGAACCTGCTCGAATTCAGTTTCGGGGAACGCCGGTTCGCGAAGAAGTTCGCGAACGAGGCGTAGAGAGTCGGCAAGGTTGGCTTCGAGGGTGCGGACGCTTGCGTTGGCATCCGTCACGCCTCCTGTGACGCTGATCTGTGCTTTCAGGTGGTCGGTTTCGTCTTGAATCTGCTGACGATTTTTGTTTTTGGTGCCGCGCATCAAGAGCGAACCGGCGATTGCGGCGTCGGTTGCCTTGCCGAAAAGGGATTTCTCATTGCCGAAGTGGATGCTGATGCGGGCCACCACGGTGCCGCCGCGGGTCTTTTTGGGGAACATGACAAGCTTCATGCCGTTGGGAAGTTTGGCGCGGATGACGCGTGTCTCAATGTTTTGAGGGGTGGGATCGAAGACTTCGCCCTGCTGAATGGCTGCGCCGCCTTTGTAATCCTTGAAGATTGCGGCGGGGTCGGGAGTGGCGGGAATTTCGGCGCGGTCGGGTGAGGTGGTTGGAATGAATTCACCGACGGTGCGGTTCGAGGATTTGAGGTAGGCCTTTGCAACGCGCGTTACATCATCGGGCGTGACCTTGGCCACTTCATCACGCGTGAGGAACAGGGCACGCCAGTCCCCTTCTCCCACGGCGCTGCCAAGAATGATTGAGACGGTCTGAGAGTTGGTGAGCGCAAGTTCGATGTTTTTGAGGATGCGGCCCTTGGCACGATCGACTTCTTCCTGCGTGGGCGGAGTGGTGGCCAGGCTCTCCACAACCTTGAGGAGGGCCTGCTGGGCTTCGTCGATGGACTGGTCGGGCTTGAGCTGCGCATAAGCCATGGCGATGCCGGGATCGTGCATGCCGTTGGCCCTCATGGATGTGGAGACTGCTTTTTTGGTGTCGACGAGTTCTTTGTACAGGCGGCCGGTTTGGTTCGCACCAAGAATCTGGGCGGCAACCTGGAGCGGCGCAGCATCGGGGTGAAGGTCGGCCGGGATGTGATACGCGGCCATGACAGCCTGGATGTTGCCGACGCGGCGCAGGGTGACGGAGCGCTCGCCTTCCTGTGTGGGTTCGGAGGTGTAGGGCTGCTTGAGCACGCGATCGGGCCTGGGGATGGCGCCGAGGGTTTGGGCAATGAGGGCGAGGGCTTTCGACTCATCGAACTGGCCGGCGATGACGAGGTAGGCGTTGTCGGGCTGATAGTACTTCTTGTAGAAGACGGCAAGATTCTCGATGGGAACGCGCTCGACATCGGTACGGTTACCGATGACGGTTTTGCCGTAATTGTGGAAGTTGTACGCGGCTGCGAGGACGCGCTCTTCGAGAACTTCCTGGGGGCTATTTTCGCCCGCTTCCATTTCGTTGCGCACGACCGTCATCTCGGTTTCGAGATCCTTCTTTTGCATGGTCATGCGAACCATGCGATCGGATTCGAGATCGAGAGCCCAGCGAAGGTTTTCATCCCCGGCATTGAAGGTCTCGAAGTACATTGTCTGGTCGTAATCGGTGGTGCCGTTAAAGTTCCCGCCAGCTCTGTCCGTGAGTTCCTTGAAAAGCTCACGGCCTGAAGTGGCGCTTTTGAAGACCATGTGCTCAAGTAGGTGAGCCATGCCGGTTTCGCCGTATCCTTCGTTGCGTGAGCCGACACGATAGACGACGTTGACGGTGATCTTGGGCTTGGAGTCGTCGGGAAAGAGGAGGACGTGGAGACCGTTGGGGAATGCGTATTCCGTGACACCCTCGATGGAAGTAAGCTTCTGCACGCCCGGAGGCAATGACTGTGCGAGGGACGAAGCGGCGATGACGAAGACACACGAGACTGCGGCGAGGAATCTCTTCAAGCCCATGGGTTTGGCCTCTCTCGATTGATTGTTGAATTATAACGAGCGTCCTGGGCGGGCCGAATCCAGGTTGGTGCGGAGAGAACTGAGTGCCGCCCTTTTGCGAGAAATGGACCTGGAGGTGATTCAGCTGATATCAGGCAAAAAAATCGCCCCCGAAGGACATCTTCGCTTCGGAGGCGCTTGTTTTCGAATACCTAAAAAACACAAGATAAAGACGGGGACCAGTAGCTGGCACTGGAGGTCGGTAGTACGCAGCTACTGGCGATCCCAATAAAACGAAGCTAGCCGCGGCTTCCCCTTTCCACTGCCGCCTCGTACCACCCGGCTCAAAGTCGCCTTCTAACGGGCTACCGAACCTTGGTGACAAATGAAGTTTCGCCCAACTTCTTCCGGCGCTCCGTGACGGCCATCACAGGGCATTGTGGGAAACGCGGACAAGAACCGATCTGGTTTTCGTGCGAGTCAACTTGCTGGATCGAGCACGGTTTGACAAAGCGAGGCGCGTTCAAGAAAATCGGAGATTCACGGCGCCGAGGTAAGCCCCTCCATGACAACACTTTTGAAGACAGATTTGGGCACGATTCCGCTGATCGCGCGAGGCAAGGTGCGTGATTTATATGCGGTGGGCGACGGCTTGCTGATGGTAGCAACAGACCGCATCTCGGCCTTCGATCATGTGCTGGGCACTGGCATTCCCGGCAAAGGCAAGATCCTGACGCAAATCTCGCTGTTCTGGTTCGACCTGGTGCGAGACATTGCGCCGAATCACCTGATCGCCACAGACGTCGCAGATTTCCCGACCGAACTGCACAAGTATGCGGACCAGCTTGAGGGCAGGTCGATGCTGGTGAAGCGGGCGCAGATGTTTCCACTAGAGTGCGTTGCGCGGGGTTACATCGCCGGATCGGGGTGGAAGGAATACAAGGCGAGCGGGACCGTCTGCGGAATCAAGCTGCCGCCGGGATTGCAGGATGGATCGCGATTGCCGGAGCCTTTATTTACTCCATCAACCAAGAGCCAAGACGGGACGCATGACGAGAACATTTCGTTCGCGGCAGTCGAAGAATCGGTGGGATCAGACGCAGCGAAGGAGCTGCGACGGTTGACACTGGCAATCTATGAGAAGGCTGGCAAGCACGCCGAGTCATGCGGATTGATCCTGGCCGATACAAAATTTGAGTTCGGCAAGACACCGGATGGAATCGTTCTCGCGGACGAAGTGCTCACACCGGATTCGTCGCGTTTCTGGGAGGCGTCTCAGTGGAAGCCGGGTGGGGCCCAGCCGAGTTTCGACAAGCAATTTGTGCGTGATTACCTCGAGAGCATTCAATGGAACAAGCAAGCTCCTGCGCCGAGTCTTCCCGATGACGTGGCGCAGCGTACACTCGAGAAATACCTTGAGGCATTTCGTCGGCTAACGGGGCGCGATCTCGATGTTCGGTGAAGGGATGACGATAGCGGATTGGATCATTGTGGTGGTGCTGGCGGCGTCTGTGCTTGCCGGCATCGCGCGTGGGTTTTTCCGGTCGGCATTTTCATTGGCCGGGTTGGTGCTGGGGCTGACGCTTGCGGCCTGGAACTATTGGCGCCTTGCCTCTGTGTTCAAGGTGATAATTCATTCGGTTGAAGTGGCGGATGCGATCGCGTTTGTGGTAATTGCGTTGCTCGTGATGGCGGTAGCGGCTATCCTTGGATCACTTCTGGCAAGGTTTTTCGAGAAGGTCGGGCTGGGTTGCCTTGACCGGCTGGCGGGAGGGATCTTCGGTTTTGTCGAGGGCCTGGTATTCGTACTGGTAGCTATTCTCGTTACCGTGGCATTTTTTCCGCAGACAGTGTGGTTGACTGAAGCGAGGTTACCAAGGTATTTCTTCGGTGCACTCCATGTGAGCATTCGCGTAACCCCGTCGCGACTTTCAGAGCGCATCCGCAAGGAATTGCAGTCGCTGGAATCGGAATCAGAGAAATTGATTCACGAAGAAAAAAGCAAATAATTTTTCGCGGGCTGAAGCCTGCCGGTTGTGGCAATCTAGTAGAGCAAGAGGTTGACGTGAGACGAGACCTGGACAGCCTGGTTACACAGATGCATTCCACCGGCATTCGCTACGAGGATGCGGTAAGAGAATTCAAAAGACAGTATCTGCGCGAAGTGCTGGCGGCCAATAAGGGGAACCAGTGCAAGGCTGCGGAAGAGCTGGGTATTCACCGGAACACGCTCAGCCGCACAATGGCTGAACTGGGCATCAGTCTGGCGGAAATTCGCGCCGGGCTCAAGCGTCCACCACGCAGCGAACGTCCTATATTTGGAGCAGCGCGCCAAGGCATACGCCAAGGCTGAGCAAGCTCCGCAACGGCATGCAGACAACTCAACAGAACAACGAAGCGCGTACCGCTATTGACAGCGGATTTGCCTGGGATGCGCAGGACGCGTACTTGTTCGATATCGACGGCACGCTCTTGCGGAGCCGCGACCGCGTACACATGGACAGCCTTCCCGCGTCGGTGCGCGAGGTTATGGGTATCGAGGTCTCTCTCGAAGGCGTCTCTCTGGCCGGGAACACTGACACTTCTATTCTCCGCGAGGCTTGTGCATTGGCGGGGATTCCACCGGAAGTGCTCGAGCCGCAGATGGCGGCAATTCTCGAGGGCATGTGCGCCAACGTCGCGGGAAGGCGGCATGAGTTGCAGCCCATCCTGATGCCGGGCGTTCAAGAAACGCTGAAGTACCTGGCCGAACGCGGTGCAACACTGGGCGTGGCCACCGGAAACCTGGAGATGATCGGCTGGATCAAGGTCGAACGCGCGGGTCTGCGAGAATGGTTTCGCTTCGGTGGATTCAGCGATCGCTTCCCTGTTCGATCAGATCTGATTGGGGATGCCGCTTTGAAGGCGCGCGAACTGACGAGCGCGCATGCGAGTGTTTGCGTAGTGGGTGACACACCGCGAGACATTGAAGCTGCACATGCGAACGGGCTGCCCGTCATTGCGGTGGCCACCGGACACTTCTCCTTCGACGAACTGATGAAACACAAACCTGAGGCGTGCGCGACGACGCTTGCCGACCTGCTTCATGCGGCACGGAGCAAGGCATGAAGGGCGCGCGTGCGGAGTTCGCCGCAACGATTGCGTTGCTGTTGTCGACGGCGTTGGCCGGGGCACAGCAGGCACAGGCGCCTTCGCAAACCCCTTCTGTCGCCGCGCCGGATGCCGCGAGTAACGCCGTGGCGGCACAAAATCAGGACAACACTTCGCCGAAGACGATTACGAACAAAGATCGCAGGCGCGCGACAAAGCTTTTTCTCGAAGCAACGAAGCTTTTCGAGAAGCAGCAGTATGACGAGGCATTGCGCGCCTACCAGGAAGCTGCCAAGCTTGATCCTGAAAATCCCAATTACGCCGCCGCAAGTGTGATCGCACGAAGTCACGAGGTCACGGAATTGATTCAAACGGCGGCCAAGGCGCGCATACGAGGCGACAAAACGGAAGAACAGGCCGCGCTGGAAAAGGCTGCAAAGCTCGATCCACATAACTTTGAGGTCGCTCGACATCTTGACGAACTGGCTGTGGATGCTGCGGCGGCCCGCGTGAAACCGCTTTACGACCAGGGAGTGGCTACGCTTGGGCCGGCTCCGCAGCTTACCCCTGTGGCCACTACGCATAGCTTTCATTTGAAGACGGATCGTCGGACCGCGATTCAGACCGTGTTCCGATCGTATGGAATCGAAGCGTCGGTCGATCAGAGCGTCTCTGGGCCGCCGGTACGGTTTGACGTGGACGATGCCAGCTTTGGCGAGGCAATGCGGGCCGTAAACATGGTTACCGATTCGTTTACCGTACCGCTCGATGCACATCGAGCGCTGGTGGCGAAGGATACACGCGAGAACCGGCAGCAGTACATGCGGGAGGAGTTCGAAACGATCTATCTCGGGGGATTGTCGACGACCGAGATGACCGATGTAGGGAACCTGGCTAAGAACGTATTCCAGGTACAGCAGGTGGCGATACAGCAGGCTGCGGGAACACTGACGATTCGCGCGACGACCGACAAGCTGAACGCATTCAACGAGACATTGCGCCTGCTGCTGGATGGACGAAGCCAGGTGCTTCTGGATGTACGGCTGATTCAACTGGTGCACATCAACGGGCACAATACCGGCGTACAGCTTCCCCAGCAGATTACGGCTTTCAACGTGTATACGGAAGAGCAGGCGATTCTGAACCAGAACGCGGCGCTGGTGCAGCAGATTATTTCTTCGGGACTCGCAGCGCCGGGGGACACGCTGGCGATTCTGGGAATCCTGCTGGCATCCGGACAGGTTTCGAATTCGATATTTCAAAACGGAATAGCGCTGTTTGGCGGTGGGCTGACGCTGACCGGAGTATCGGTGCAACCTGTGACCCTGAATCTCAGTTTGAATTCGTCGGAGTCGCGCGAATTGGATCAAGTGCAGTTGCATTTGGGCGATGGAGAAGAGGGCACAATCAAGGCGGGATCGCGTTATCCAATCACGACCTCGCAGTATTCGAACCTGGGCACTACGGGCATTGTCATTCCCGGATTGACGACGGCAGGGACTTCAGGGAGCTTGAGTTCCCTGCTATCGCAAGCAAATTTGGGAGCTCAGACGATTCCGCAGATTGAATATCAGGATCTTGGGTTGACGTTCAAGGCTACGCCGCGAGTGATGCGCGACGGTGATGTGGCGCTCACCATGGATTTGAAGATCACGGCTCTGGGTGGAGCGGCGCTGAACGGCATACCTGTCCTGAACAATCGAAGCTACTCGGGTGTGGCGACGCTGAAAGAAGGCTCAGGGGTGGTGCTGGTGAGCGCGGTGGACAAGGAAGAAAGCCACGCTTTGAGTGGATGGCCCGGGCTGACGGAGATCCCGGGGCTCAACACTGTCACTAATACTGATTTGCAGAGGAATTATGCGAGCCTGCTCGTAATTGTCACCCCGCATGTGATTCGCGGGACGCAGGCGGCGGGACACTCGCCGATGATGCGCATCGAGCGGGGACAATCAACCCCGTAGGGCAAATGCAAAACGAAAGCCCCCGGATTGATAGAACCGGGGGCCTGTGTTGCACAATCCGCTCCGGAGCGAATGCCCGAAGCTATCCTTGCCTTTGCAGCATGAACTCGCCAATTAACTGGGCTTTCCCCCTATTGGGTAATGTTGTCCATCCTGGC
The DNA here is from genome assembly GCA_963832035.1 of uncultured Acidobacteriaceae bacterium. Classification (GTDB taxonomy): domain Bacteria; phylum Acidobacteriota; class Terriglobia; order Terriglobales; family Acidobacteriaceae; genus Telmatobacter. Next base: position 48,410 of record CAWHSK010000002.1, read on the forward strand.
CTGGAATTCGATAATTTGCTTTAGCGTGTCGTAGGGCGTGTTTGCAGGCACCTGGCGACCATTGATGACCAGGGTCGGCACCGAGGTGATGTCGAGATCCTTGCTGAGTTGGACTGAAGCTTCGATGGCAGCCTTGGTTTCTGGAGTTGAAGCACAAGCAGCGACCTTTGCGGGATCGAGACCGGACTTGGTAGCAGCGCTGTTCAGAGTGAGCGTCGCGCCATCCGCCGTTGCCAGGCCCTCCTGCGCCTCAAATACCGCGGCGGCAAACTGGAAAAATGCAGTACTGCCAGCCTGTTTTGCAACACAGTGGCCGTAGGCCGCAGCAATTACTGACTGAGGATGGATGGAGGCAAGCGGATCATTCTGAAAGACAATGCGCGCCTTGGGGAAATCGGCGACGAGCTTATCCATGTTCGCCTGTGCCTCTTTGCAATGCGGGCACTGGAAATCGGCGAATTCAACGAGTTCGAGGTCCTTTGAAGGCGAACCACGGAAAGGCCCATCGGCGCGTTGCTGGATCTGACCACGGTAGTCGGCAAATGGATGCTCGCCGAATGGAATGATCTTTTCGCCCACAATGATGTGCTTCTGGTCGGGGGTTGTGAAAAAGGCCAGACGATAGGGTTGTTGCTTGCCTGCTTTGTCGCCGATGAAAATGACGACCTTGTTCATGCCGGGAATCTGGGTTTTCTGGATAGCCTGCACCTGCCACATGGCATTGGGGTCGAAGCCGATATTGGCCTGCATGAAGGCATTGACGACATCCTTCGCAGGACTGTCGGCGGTGAAGTCGGCCGGATCGGGCGCAGGAAACTTGGGAGGAGCGGCGGGTGCTGCGGGAGCCTGAGCGGCATCGGAAGCAGGTGCAGCGGGAGCTGGGTCCTGTGCAAAGGCATGTTGGATGGGAGAGAAAACTAGGGCCATGGCTACTGCAGCGGCCAACCGTGCGGAATTACGAATCAAGCGAAATTCTCCTTCAGAGGCGGGAAGACTCCCGACCTTTAGCTTATACCTGCACTTTGACGGCAATGGGAAACCGGCGGCCCATGCCGAAAGACTTGGAAGTGACCTTCAAAACAGGGGCCGCTTGCTGCCGCTTGTATTCCGAACGTTCAACGAGATGCACTACCTGTTGGACGAGCGCGAGAGGAAAACCGTTCTTCTGCGCAATGCATTCCGGCGTTTCATAGCGTTCAACGTAGGCTTCGAGAATAGGGTCGAGGACTTCGTAAGCGGGAAGCGAATCGGTATCTTTCTGATCGGGGCGCAGTTCTGCTGACGGGGGCTTCTCGAGAATCGGCAGCGGAATAATTTCGCGGTCGCGATTGAGCCAACGGCTGATGGCATAGACGCGCGTCTTGATGAGATCGCCGATGACGGCGAGCGCACCGACCATGTCGCCATAGAGCGTGCAGTAGCCGACTGCCATTTCGGACTTATTGCCGGTCGTGAGCACAAGCGAGCCGAACTTGTTGGAGAGCGCCATGAGAAGGCTGCCGCGAATCCGCGATTGCAGATTCTCCTCGGTGAGATCAGGCTTCATGCCGGCGAAGAGAGGGTCGAGCGCACGCGTGTATTGGCCGAACAAGTCGGAGATTCCGATGAGTTCAAAACGAATGCCAAGATTGGCGGCAAGGGCGCGGCTGTCGTCGATGGAGCCTTGAGAGGAGTAGGGGCTGGGCATGCCGATGCAGAGCACGTTCTCTTTGCCGAGTGCATCCGCCGCGACAGCGGCAACCAGGGCAGAATCGATGCCGCCGCTCAGCGCGATGAGCACCTTGCTGAATCCGCATTTGCGGACATAGTCGCGCGTGCCCAGAACAAGTGCACGATACGCAGCTTCAGTGTCGTCTTCGGGCGGACCGGCGATTGGCGGAGCCTGAAACGGGTCGACTATGACGAGATCTTCTTCGAAGGATTTCGCTTGTGCGATGAGGTCGCCGTGCGCGTTGAAGGCGACGGACGAGCCATCGAAGATGAGGCTGTCGTTGCCGCCGACCTGGTTGCACATGATGACGGGAATTTTGTCGCGATGGGCAATGGCGGCGAGCATCTGGTGGCGCACTTTGCGCTTGGAGTGCCAGAAGGGCGACGAAGACAGGTTGATGTGGATGGCGGGGTTCTGACGCACCAGGTCTTCCAGCGGATCGAAAGGGTAGAGACGGCGCGGCCAGAAGGCCTTATCGTTCCAGGCATCTTCGCAGATGGAGATGGCGAGGCGCAGACCGTCGAGTTCGACGACCTGCTGGCGGCTGGAGGGCAGGAAGTAACGCTGCTCATCGAAGACGTCGTAAAAGGGCAGTAGCCGCTTGTGCTGTTCAAGCAGAATCATGCCCTTGTCGAGTAGGACCGCGGCGTTCACGGCAGGCTTGCCGGCGTCGGGTGGGGCGGACAGCGCCACGCCTGCAATAAGGGCGGTGGGAAGATCACGCGTGGCGGCTGCGAGTTCATCGACGGCCTTGCGGCAGCGATCTAGGAAACTCGGTTTTTCAAGGAAGTCGGCGGGGGGGTAGCCGCAGATTGCCAGCTCGGAAAAAACAGTGAGCCGAGCGCCCTGGTCTGCGGCACGGCGTGTGAGCGCGAGAATTTTTTCGAGATTGCCGGTGAAATCCCCGACCGTGGGGTTGATCTGGGCCAGCGCGATGTTCACATATTCAGTTTAAAACAGCGGAAGGGGCGATACAGGCGTGCTCACGTACCGGTTCCGGAGAAAACCACGCCGATGGTGCGGATGATGATTTTGAGATCGAGCCAGATGCTCCAGTTTTCGATGTACGTCACATCGAGGGAAACGTAGCTGTCGAACGAGGGATCCTGCCGGCCCTGCACCTGCCACAAACCGGTGATGCCCGGGGTGACATCGAGGCGGCGGAGGTGGCTGGGTTTGTACTCCATGACTTCACTGGCGATCGGCGGTCGCGGACCGACGATGCTCATGTCGCCACAAAGAACGTTGAAGAATTGCGGCAACTCGTCGAGCGAGTACTTCCGCAAGATCCGGCCAAGTCGAGTGATGCGCGGGTCATTTGTAATTTTGAAGAGCACGCCGTCGCGCTCGTTCATATGCATGACTTCAGTCCTGCGCTTTTCGGCGTCGCGCACCATCGTGCGGAACTTGTAGCAGCGAAAAACGCGTCCTTTTTTGCCGATGCGCTCTGATGCGTAGAGAACCGGACCATGGGATTCGAACTTGATGGCAATGGCGAGGATAAGGAGAAAGGGCGAGAGCAACAAGAAAAAGAGGCTGGAAAGAATAATGTCGAGCACGCGCTTCAACATGAAGCCGAGTTCGGGAACCTGGCCGCGATGCAACGGGATTGTCGGGAACTGGCCTATGTATTCGATCGGGCTGTTCCAGGGGAGGCCTGCGTAAAGATCGGGAACGACGCGCAGATCTACGCCATGCATACGCGATTTCTCCAGGACATCCTGGACAATGCTCCGCTCGCACGGAGTTGTGAAGAATATCTCGTCGACGAACTGCTTGCGCGCGTGCTGGAAGAGCGTATCGAGAGTGCCGACCACGTCGCCACTCGATGACATCATGCGCGGCGTGGCGCCGGGGAATTCGATGAAACCCTTGAAGGTGTAGCCAAGGTGGCGAATACTCTCGAGATGATGGCGCAGGGCGTACGCTTCCGGTCCGGTGCCGACGATGAGTACATTACGGGTATCCTCGCCGCGCTCGAATTTGCGATACAGGAGCGTGCGGTAGATCAACCGTCGCAGGCACAGGGAAACAGTAACCAGAGTCAACGTCAGGACGACGATGCCCCGGGGGATGTCTTCGGCGCGAACAAGATAGAGGGTTCCGGTAAGCAGAAGGCCGGATGTGAAGCAGACCTGCACGGTAAGTCTCTGCTCGTTCAAAAACGAGTTCAGACGAGTCGGCGAGTAGAGATGCATCCTGCGGCTGGTGACGACCAGGACAGTGGCGAACCCGCAGAGCATGGCAAGCAGTATCCACATGGAGCGGCCGTAAAAAAGCGTCCCGTGATAGAAAGCGCGTGCTCCGACGACGGGGCCGGTGTGACGCTCGTAGATAGTGGCGATGCCTGCCGAAACCAGGACTGTGAGCAGGTCAAGCAATATCCAGAGCTTGACCTTGCCCTGGGAACTGCGCGATGAGCTTGCAGTAGAGTCCGCCACCCAATCGGACGGGGGCGCGACCGATGCGGAAACTCTTTGCCAGAAATCCGATGTCGCCATATGCCTTTCCGCAGTCTTCAGGAGTTCAAGTACATCTGGAGGGTTGGGGGGTCCGGTCGAACTGAAGTAAGGAGCAGATCGCGGATGACGTGCGCTTGGGCTACTGGTTTGAACTACACATACCTTGGAAGGTTGCCTACAAAATTGGGCTGACTTTCCCGACCGTCGGCGCAACGAGTCGAACACCCGTTTGCTTTCCGATTTACGGATAGATCTCCCGCCGACATCTGATTCAAAGAGCTTTAGCTCTTACGGTTCTGGTTTGATTTACTTGGACATGGCTCGAACGGTTCGTATTTCTGGGGACGCCAATCCAGAATCTGTCGGACAAAAGATTGATTTACAAGGCAACGAGTCAGGTAGAACAGCAGGAATTCGGTTGGTTGGAGGATTCTCTCAATCAGAACCGAGAATCTCAATCAGGTTTGAATTCACTTTGAGCTCGACGTTGGGGAGAACAGCCTACGACTCAATTATGAGGGAAAACTAGTTATAAAGTCATCAATTTCTTATGCCGAAGGTACTACATAGGCATCTAGGGTAAGAAACTGCTGGATGTTGGGATCGGGAGACGCCATGAAGTCTTTCAACGGCCCAAAGAATGCGGCGCGGCCTTCATGGAGAAACAATACTGTATCCGCGAGACGCTCCGCAAAACGCATATCGTGCGTCACGACAATGCTTGTAAATCCAAGCTGTTGCTTGAGACGCTGGATCAAACCGCCCAGCCTGCGAGCGATGATGGGATCGACCATTGTTGTGGGCTCGTCGTAAAGCACGACTTCGGGTTGTGACGCGAGCGCCCGCGCCATTGCCACGGCACGGCGACGGCCAGTGGACAAACTGGCAGGTAACTCATCAGGTACGTCATCCGCTCCTACAAGAGCGAGCAGGCGATCAACGACCTGCAGGACTTGGTCTTCTTCCTGTCCGCCGCGTTCGCGCAAGGGGAATGCCACGTTTTCACGGACGGTAAGGGAATCAAACAGTGCGCCGTTTTGGAAAACCATGGTGATGCGCCGCCGCACAGCCTGCATTTCTTCTTCTGTATAGCGATTGATCTCCTGGCCATCGACGCGGATGGAGCCAACCTCAGGCTTTAGGAAACCCATGAGAATGCGGAGTGCGACGGATTTGCCCACGCCGCTGCGGCCGAGGATGCAGAGCGTTTCGCCGCGATTGACAACAAAACTGACGTTATTGAGAATTCTGCGTTCGCCGAACCACAGGGAGACATGGCTGAAGGAGATCAGAGGCCACTCTGTCTGTTCCTCTTCTTCAGTGACAGGCTTTTCTCCAGCGATGTCCGCCAGCACATCGGTAGAGATCTCGGGTACCTCGAGGATCTCGGGATCAATGGAATGACCGATACCGGGCTTCGCTTTGGGGTCGAATCTAGCCATCCAATCAGCTTACTTGATGACGCTTTTAGCGAAAATGGCTTCAGCACGGGTGAGTTCCCGGTCTGAGTTGACATTGAGAAACCAGTCGGCAGCCGGAAGGCCTTTGGGATGGCCGATATGGCCTGCCTGAACGAGCAGTTCGACGGGCTGGACGGCGAACGGCTTCGAAAGAGCTTCGGCCGCGGCGCGAAAAGCGCGAAGGCAATTGCGATCGCTGGAACTAAGGCTGGAGTGCAGAACAGGGAGCGTGGTGCGATCGATGACCACGGGGAAAGTCTGGATGAATCCGGCGACTGAGGAAATGGTTATTGCGGAGTCGCTGACCACGGCGCGATGAAGAAGATAATAAATAAGGCTTGCCGGCAAAAGGGGAAGATCAATGGGGAGAAACACCGAATAGCGGGCGGTGCCCGATGCCAGCGCAGAGCAGATCCCGGCGAGCGGGCCAAAACTGGTTCGGGAGCCGCAGGTTTGGGCGTCGTCGGGCAAGGTAGGAGCGAAGGCGGAGAGATCGCTCATTGCGCCTGCAATTTGGGGTGACAGAGAGGCCGAGCGGAGGATATCCAGCGCGTGCTGGATGAGGGGTCTTCCAGCAAGATTGATCAAAGCCTTGTCGCGGCCCATACGGCTGGAGCGGCCGCCGGCGAGGATGAAGCCGTCGGCGGCTGCATTGTCGGGGTGGGGCAGGCTCAACGGCCCGCCTCCTCCAGGAATCGGATAAGGGAACGGATGCCGAGCTCGAAGTTCTCAAGGTTGAACTTCTCGTTTGGGGCATGGATGTTGTCGTCGGGTAGACCGAAGCCCATCATGACGCTGGGCAGGCCGAGGTGCCGGTCGAAATCCCCAACGATGGGGATGGAGCCGCCTGAGCGGATGAAAACAGTGTCCTTGCCCCAGACTTCATGTAGAGCGTGAGTGGCGGCCTGGATGTACTTGTTGTTAACCGGGATGAGGCAGGGGTCGCCAGAATGGATAAGGCGCACATCAACATCGACGCCAGCAGGGGCGATCTTTTCGACGTAGCCCTTGTACTGAGCAAAAGCCTTGGCTGGAGTCATGCCGGGGACCAGGCGCATGGAGACTTTGGCGACAGCCTTGGCGGGAATCACGGTTTTGGCTCCGGCTCCAGTGAAGCCGCCGGGGATGCCGTGGACGTCAAGTGTGGGGCGGGCCCAAGTGCGCTCCAGGACGCTGTAACCCTGTTCCCCGACAAGGCGGCGTGAACCGACTTCAGCGATGCGATAGTGCTCTTCATCGAATGGCAGGCTCTTCCACGCGGCAAGTTCTTCGGCGCTTGGCGGGATAATGTCGTCGTAGAAACCGGGGATGAGGATGTGGCCGTTGTCGTCCTTCAGACGGGCGATGATTTGCGCTATTGCCGTGAATGGATTGGGGGCTGCGCCGCCGTACATGCCGGAGTGGAGATCGGTCTTGGCGCCGCGAACTTCGAGTTCGGTGTAGATCATGCCGCGCAGACCGACGCAGAGCGTAGGCAGGCCGGGGGCGAACAGCTCTGTGTCGGAGACGAGCGCAAAGTCGGCCTTGAGATTTGCGGGCTTGGAGGCGACGTACTCGGCAATTCCCTCCCCTCCCACTTCCTCTTCGCCTTCGAAGATGACCCGGACATTGAGTGGGAGAGACTTGTTGGAAGCGAGCAGGGCTTCGAGGGCCTTGACCTGCATCCACACCTGTCCCTTGTCGTCGACGGCGCCGCGCGCGTAGATATTGCCGTTGCGCTCGGCCGGCTCGAACGGCGGTGAGAGCCATTCGTCGATAGGATCGGTGGGCTGAACATCGTAGTGACCGTAGATAAGAACGGCAGGTTTGCCAGAAGCGTGAAGCCAGTCGCCATAAACGAGGGGATGGCCGGAGGTGTCGATCAGGCGCACATTTTCCATGCCGATGCGCTTGAGTTCAGAGGCCAGAAATTCAGCAGCGCGCCGACAGTCGTCTTTGTGCTCTGGGAGCGTTGAGATGGACGGAATGCGAAGCAAATCTTTCAGTTCATTCAGAAAGCGGGGGTGGTTCTGTGTCGCGAAGTCTACGGCCTGCGAAGACATGAGTGTGTTCCCTTTCAACGAAATCGACAGAGGAGAGTATAGGCGGTTGGGGTCCAATGGTGCTGTGGCGGCTCGCGAACGATCAGTAGCGTGGAACCTTCGGGTCAATTTCGGAAGACCATGCTTCGATGCCGCCGCGCAGCGACTGCGCCTTTTCGAAGCCCTGGTTGCGCAGCCAGGCGGCGACGTTCAGAGAGCGCTGGCCGTGATGGCAAAGAACAGTAATGTGTTCATCCGGATCGAGCTCCTGGTGGGCGCGTGCCGGGACGTCGCCCATAGGCATGAGGGTGCTGGGTTCGATGTGAGCCGTGGAGTATTCCCACGGCTCGCGGACGTCGATGAGGCGGGTCTTGTTTTCGCGGAGCAGGGCAACCGTGTCGGCAGGGGATATTTCGTATTCGAGCATGAGAACAGTTTAGTGGGACAGCCGAGTCGCTGAAAGAGCCCGGGGAAAGTAGTCTGGAAGAGATGCCACCGATTTTGAATGCACAAACGATCACGAAGCAGTTTGGGGCTAAGCCTCTTTTCAAGGACATATCCTTCACGGTCGAGGATGGGGCACGAATTGGACTGATCGGACCGAATGGGGCTGGGAAGTCGACGCTGCTGGCCATTCTGGCGGGGACGGTTGAACCGGATGCGGGCGAACTGGCGGTTCGGAAGCGAGCACGGGCAGCGTATGTTCCCCAGGATTCGCGATTTGGAGCAGGTTTGACGGTGCGTCAGGTGCTGGAGACTGCGCTCGCCGCGGCACATGTGAATGAAAGCGAGCGCGAGGGCCGGCTGCGTGAACTCTCAGGGCGTGCAGGCTTTGAGGATCTCGCGGCAGAGGCGGCTTCGCTTTCCGGCGGATGGCGCAAGCGGCTTGCGATTGTGGAAGCGCTGGTAAGTCATCCAGACGTCCTGCTATTGGACGAACCAACGAATCATCTCGATCTTGCCGGGATCGAGTGGCTGGAAGAACTATTGGCCGCGGCTAATTTTGCCGTGGTGACGGTGAGCCACGACCGGTATTTTCTCGAAGCGACGTCCAGCGAAATCATTGAGCTGAACCGCGTCTATGCTGAGGGTCTGTTCCGGGTGAAGGGCAACTTCAGCCGGTTCCTCGAAGAGCGCGAGGCCTATCTTGAATCGCAGAACAAGCAGCAGGAGAGCCTGCGGAACCGGGTACGCACGGAGATCGAGTGGCTGCGACGTGGACCGAAGGCGCGGACAACGAAATCAAAGGCTCGGATCGATACCGCCAACGAGATGATCGGACAGCTGGCGGCGATGGATTCGCGGACTACGGTCAACTCGGCGGGAATTGATTTTGAGGCGACACAGCGCAAGACGAAGCGGCTGGTGGAGTTCAACGACGTAGCTTGCGATATAGGAGATCGCAGGCTCTTTAGCGGATTGAAATTCGTTCTTACGGCCGGGTCAAAGGTCGGTCTCGTGGGCCCGAACGGGAGTGGAAAGACAACATTTCTGCGGCTCCTGCGGGGCGAACTGGAACCGGCTGAGGGAACCATCCGGAGAGCGGATGCGCTGCGGCTTGTGTATTTCAGCCAAATGCGCGAACTGGACGAGAGTCTGACGCTGCGGAGGGCGTTGGCGCCGGAAGGCGATGGGCTGGTATACCAGGGTCGGAATCTGCACGTCGCAAGCTGGGCGGCGCGGTTTCTGTTTACGGGCGAACAACTGAATCAGCCGGTGCGGAACCTCAGCGGCGGCGAGCGGGCCCGCGTCCTGATTGCGAAACTGATGCTTGAGCCGGCAGACGTATTGCTGCTCGATGAGCCTACGAATGATCTGGATATTCCAACACTGGAGATTCTGGAGGAAAACCTGCTGGAGTTTCCGGGAGCGCTGGTCCTGGTAACGCACGATCGCTATCTGCTGAACCGAGTAGCCTCGACAGTCGTCGGACTGGATGGCAACGGGCATATCGGCCGGTTCGCGGATTTTGGTCAGTGGGAAGCCTGGCTGGAAGAAAAAAGAGAAGGAATCAGGGAACAGGGCCCAGAGATCAGGGATGAAAGAGGCCAATCCGAGGCGGAAGCACAAAAGAAGTCAAAGAAGAAGCTTTCGTATCTTGAGGCGCGGGAGTTCGCCGTGATTGAGCAGAGAGTTGAGAAAAGTGATGCCCGGTTGGCCGGGGCCCGGGTACGGGTGGAAGAGCCGTCGATTGCGTCAGACGCCGTGGCTCTGCAGGCAGCCCTGGAAGAACTGGATCGAGCTCAGGAGGAAAACGACGTTCTCTACGCTCGTTGGGCTGAATTGACCGACAAGGCGGTCTAAACTGTGTGCAGGCGCTGCAAGTATCTGTCGCAGGAGCTGAACTTCGACGACACGCCAGCCAAATATTTGCATCCAAAGATGATATGGAGAATCCTGTCAAGGTTTTAATAGTCGAAGACGAGCCGCATGCCCTGATGGGGCTTGCCGAGCTGATTTCCGGCTGGGGATACCAGACGGAGACGGCGCGCGATGGCATCGAGGGCTGGGAGAAGGCGCTCACCTGGAATCCGGCGATTGTGGTGACGGATTTGAAGATGCCGCGCATGGATGGCATCGGCCTGCTGACCAAGCTTGCCGAGGACGCTAATTCGAATGTCGCCGTAGTCCTGCTGACAGCACAGGGGTCGATCCAGCTGGCGGTAGATGCGATGAAGCTCGGTGCGTATGACTTTCTGCAGAAGCCGGTGGATGCCGCGCGTTTGCGGTCAATCTTGACGAATGCGACTCGGCAGCGCGCTACAGAGATTGAGCTTGAGGTTACCCGCCGGCAGTTGCGGAACACCGGCATTCTGGGCACGATGGTAGGCAGTTCGAAAGCGATGCGGGAGATCTTCGCACTCATCGAGCAGATTGCTCCATCGAATGTTTCGGTTCTGATTACGGGCGAGAGTGGGACCGGAAAAGAAATGGTGGCGCGCACGCTGCATGACCTGAGCCCGCGCAAGGGAAGGCCGTTTCTGGCAGTGAACTGCGCCGCAATTCCCGAGACGCTGATTGAGAGCGAAATCTTCGGACACGAAAAGGGCGCGTTTACCGGCGCAGTGGAGCGGCGAGCCGGATGCTTTGAACTCGCGACGGGCGGCACGTTACTGCTCGACGAGCTGGGCGAGATGCCGATCGGCACGCAGGCAAAGCTGTTGCGCGTGCTGGAAGAGCGGAAATTGCGCAGGCTCGGTGCACGCACAGAGCAGGATGTGGATGTGCGTGTCCTCGCGGCAACCAATCGGGATCCGCAGGATGCGGTAGCAAATGGGCATCTGCGCGCGGATTTGTTTTATCGGCTGAATGTATTTCACATCCATATGCCGCCTTTGCGCGAACATATGGAGGACCTTCAGTTGATGGCTGAGGCCATGGTGCGCGAGATGAATCAGAAGCATACTCGCCATGTTTCGGGGCTGTCTGATCAGATCCTTGACCGGATGCTGGCGTATGACTGGCCGGGAAATGCACGCGAATTGCGGAACACGATTGAGCGCGCTGTAATCCTCTGCCCGGATGGGCATCCACTGGATGTTTCGAATTTGCCGCGGACGTTCGGCACGCCGCAGCTGCCGGTGGCGGCAAGGGTTGGCGATGCCAATGTGGTGCCGGTTAGAGTGGGGACGACCGTGGATGAGGCCGAGCGGATGTTGATTTTGCGAACGCTTGAATCGACGGGACAGAACAAGACACGTGCGGCGGAAATTCTGGGGGTTAGCTTGAAGACGCTGCACAACAAGCTCAAGGAATACAGCCACTCGCGGGAGGATCAGCCGGCGTAAGTTGGCGATTGTGGCGATGAGCTATTCGGCGCGGTTATTCTAAGCGCCAGGATTCCTGGAGAACAGGCTCTCCAATTTCGAATTGAGATCAGACCGGCCTCTGGCAAGTTGTGTACGGGAACGATGCGACTGAAGACAAAACTCGTGCTGGCGATTACGGGGCTGGTGTTTCTGATTGCGGGCTTGTTGTCTCTGGTGTACGTGAGTCACCTGGTGGATGCGGCGATTCAGCAGTCCTACGACTCCAATCGCATGGTGGCGAACTGGGTGCGTTTCACACTGCAGAATGCGCTCCTGGCTGGGCTGAAAGACCAGACCGTCGACCCCAACGATAAAGAAAAGCTCCGGGAACTGGTTCAACAGGCAATCAAAGACAGCGAGTCTCTGAGCGCGACGCTCGACTCAGCCAATATGTATTCCACAACGGAATATGACGTAAACATCGTGGATACGCAATCGCGGGTCCTCTTGAGCACGTTTCCTGGTAATGAAGACAAGGCAATGCCTTGGCGTCCTAATTACGGAGAGCTGCTTGCCGCGGATCCAATCACCAAGATGCGCGAGATTTACGGGCCTGCGAAGGTGTTTGACATCGTAATCCCGCTGGATCGCAACGGCCAACCATTCCTGAGCGTTCGCGTCGGCGTTCGGACGACGCTGTTACAGGCGGTCTATGAGCCTTCATTGAAGGAGGCCTTTTCCCTGATGGGTTTCGCGGCAGGAACCGCGTTGATCGCCGCGTTTCTGTTGAGCAACCTCGCGCTGCGCCCCATGGAAGAGATCAGCATGCAATTGGATTACTGGAATCCAACGCCCGTGGAGAACCTCCACGACGGACATGAGCAGCCGATGCTCGACACGGCCGAAAGGGTATCAACGAAAATCGAGCGGATCGGGCAGCGCATGCGCAATGTGGAAGAGGTCTTTTCTGCCCTGAAAGAAAACCTCGACCAGGTTCTAGGAAATCTGCAGGACGGCATCCTGCTGTTCACGGGAGACGGTCGGGCGGTGCTGGTGTCAGAGGCGGCGCAGCGCTTCCTTCACATCGAGAGCGATAACATTCTGGGTCAGCAAGCACGGGAAATCTTCGATAACTCCACGGTACTGGGAAGAACGCTTCGCGACGCCTTCGACGCTGGAGTCACATTAGTCCAGGAAGAAGTCCAGACCGAGACGGGGCGGCGCATACAGGCCTCGGTTGATTTTATTTACGACGACCACACGCGCATGGGTCTGGGCGCACTGGTAACCTTGCACGACCTGGAATCGGTAGAGCAGATCGAGTCGGAGTTGGAGCTTTCGCGTCGCATGGCAGCCATCGGTCGGCTGACAGCCGGCGTGGGCCACGAAGTTAAGAATCCCATCAACGCGATTGTGGTGCATCTTGAGCTGCTGAAGAACAAGCTGGGCGGGGACCAGGCACCGGCTACACGGCACCTGGAAGTGATTGACGCTGAGATCCACCGCCTGGATCGCGTGGTGCAAACGCTGGTCGACTTCTCAAGGCCAGTGGAGTTGCGGCTCCATGAGCAGGATCTGCGAACGGTGATACGCGATGTGCTGGCCCTTGCCGACGAAGAACTTTCAACGCGAAATGTGAAGCTCGAGGGACGGCTACCTGCGCATCCGCTGATCGTGAACGTGGATGCCGACCTGCTGAAGCAGGCGGCGATCAATGTGATTCTGAATGGCGCCCAGGCCATGCCTGAGGGTGGCGCTCTACTCGTTTCAGTGGAGGAGGATCGCAAGATGGCGGTGGTGCGGATCGCCGATGAAGGAACCGGGATTCCGCCGGAGATCCGTGAGAAGATTTTCGATCTTTACTTCACCACAAAGAGTGGCGGCAGTGGCATTGGATTGGCAATGACTTACCGCATTTTACAGTTGCACCATGGGAGCATCGACGTACAATCGAAGGTAGGCCGTGGCACAGAATTCTCACTGCGCATTCCACTCGCAGCCACGGAATGGGGACGCCGGCATCTGCAACCGGCAATTGTGGAAGAAACAAAGGGGTTGGAGACATGAAACTGAGCGCCATGAGCGCTGCGGGGCTGTTGGTATTGCTGTTGACCGGGTGTTTTCACAAGACCCAGGTTGCGCAAAATCTACCGCTCGCACCGCCGATAGAGGACACGCCTCCGCCCAAGCCCGAGCCTGTTCCGACGAATCTTCCCCCGCCGGAGGTGACGCTTCCCGAGCAGACTCAACCGGAGAAGATCACGCCGCCGCCGGAGCCGGTAAAGAAGCCAACGCGGCACAAAAAGCCTGCAAATACAAACACCCAGATCGCTTCAAATGGGACACCTGCCGTGTCGGCAATCGGGACACTGTCGACGGGCGATCCTCCGAATTTGCGCCAAACCACCGATGACTCGATCGCGTCGACGGAAAAGGCCCTGAACGGAATGACGCAGAAGCTGAACGACCAGGAGCAGAAAACAGCCGCGCAGATTCGGGAGTTTCTGAAGCAGGCACGCGATGCGTTGACCGCTGGCGATGTGGATGGAGCGCATACTCTGGCTCTCAAGGCCAAGGTGCTGCTGGACGAACTTCATCCCTGAGAGCGGCCCAGTTCCCTTCCCTTGGTCGTCATGAAAATCTCATGAAGAGAGACCGCGCCCTTGCTCGCTATCGTTCGCCCCAGCTGAGCTTGCTGCGCAGAGCATCGAAGAAACCGCTCTCGCTGAGTCGCACCAGGTTCACCGTGTAATCCGAGCGGTGACAGCGGACCTCGTCGCCGACGTGAAGCTCGAATCCAATCTGACCGTCGACGGTGAGCAAACATTGCGTTGGGACGCCCTCGACACGGACGGTGAGGCTTGCATCTCCGCGCACCACGATGGGGCGCAGGGTGAGCAGATGTGGACAGATGGGCGTGACAACCAGCGCATCGACGTCTGGAGTGAGGATGGGGCCGTTGGCAGCGAGCGTGTAGGCAGTTGAGCCGGTGGGCGTGGAGACGATGACTCCGTCGGCACGAAAGCGCGCTACTTGCTTGCCGTCGAGTTCCACGGCGAATTCACCCATGCGCGCGATATCGCCCTTCGAAACAACGACCTCATTCAAGGCTTCGAAGACTTTCACCGTCGCGCCATCGCGCATGACTTCGGAGTGAAGCATGGTGCGCGCATCAAGCGTGTGGCAGTTTTCGCACCAGCTTTCGAGTGTTTCATAGAGCGCACCCAATCGGACTTCAGTAAGAAATCCCAACGAGCCGAGGTTAACGCTGAGGATAGGCGTGCCCGTTGCAGCAAAAATACGCGCAACAGAGAGTAACGTACCGTCCCCGCCAAGCACGATGACCAGTTCCGGCTTGTGCGCGGGCAGGTCGGAACGATCCACGGCTGGCGAGGCATTGGTATAAGTTGCCCCTTCGAGGTCGAGAAGTGGCTTGTAGTTGTGCCTGCAGAGCCAATCGATCAGTTCGGGAAGCAACTGGGCGAGCTCGTGCTTTCGCGGCTTACTTACAATTGCGACGCAAGTCATGCGGTCTCAGTGTAAATGGCAGGGGCAGTGATCAGTGGTCTGTGGTCAACTTCGCCTTGCATAGAGAAGAAACTCCTTGTTGCCTTCAGCGCCGGTGATAGGGGATGGAATGACCTCTACAACTTCCCAGCCGAGTTCAGTGATGCTGCTCGAGACTTTTTCGATGGCGAGTTTATGTACTTCGGGGTCGCGAACAATTCCGCCTTTGCCCACGTTGCCGCGCCCGGCTTCAAACTGAGGCTTGATGAGAATAACGGATTCCGTGAGCGCGGGTGCAGCAGCGAAAACGGGAGCGAGAAGGAGAGTTGCAGAAATAAATGAAACGTCCATCACGAGAAGGGTGAGCACTGGTTGGCCGGCTTCTGCAAGTGCGCCGGGCGCGAGAAAACGGGCATTGGTACGCTCGACCAGGCGAACGCACGGGTCATTGCGCAGCTTCATCGCAATCTGGCCGAAACCGGTGTCGACCGCTGTAACATGCGCTGCCCCTCGCTGCAGAAGGCAGTCAGTAAAGCCGCCGGTTGAGGCGCCGATGTCGAGACAGGATCGCCCGGTGACGTCGATCTTCCAGTGGTCGAGCGCGGCTTGAAGCTTAAGACCTCCGCGGCTGACATACGGCATGTCGTCGCCGAGAAGCCGGATGGCAGAGTCAGATGAGACGTTGGCTCCGGGCTTGTCGATTTTCTGTTCGTTCACGAGAACGCGGCCCGCGAGGATAAGAGCGCGGGCGCGCTCGCGGCTCTGGACCAGGCCTCGGTCAACGAGGAGAAGATCGATGCGGTTTTTGACGACTGCTGCCAAGGGCGCTTCCCAGTATTGAAACTACTTCGATTCCTTCGTGATCGCGTCCGCAGCGTTACCGGCCACAACCCAGCTTGCCGATCCGGCTACCACGGCTTCATCCTCGAACCACAAGAATCCGAAGTCGTCGATGCACTCTGGGAAGTCCGGCTTGATGATGATGTATCCCGGAATCACTGCGCCCGGAATGTAGGCATTGTCGGCGCGGTTGTTGCTGTACGTCTTTGTCTTCGAGACCGTACCGACGCCAGCTACATACGAAGTGCTGGAGACCGGATGCGTGCCGAGAATGTAATTCACTGCGCGAAGTGTGTATTCGGGGCCAACTAGATCCGGAAACGCCTTGTGCAGGAAGTACATTCGGATAGCCATATCAACAACGGCTCCCGATCCGCCCCAGGTGCCCAGGCTTGGAGGCACGCCGAACGGGGTGGCGTCCAGCTGCTTGTCCAGGCCCTCCATGTACGTCTTCACCGCTTCGCGCATTTGATCTTTCGCGCTGGCGTCCAGATAAGGCAGTGCCCGCACTGCCGTCCACCCACGGAAACCCATCTGCTGCGGTGTGATCATCTGAGGGAAGAGTTCCTTCAGGCGGGATTTGTAGGGTTCGGCACCGTGTGTGGCAATGGTCAACTCCAAAGCCGCGGCCCAATCTTGTCCGACGCTAAACGCGCCGCGGCCGGAACCGGGCGGCGTAGCTGCTGGTGCGATCGTCGAGCCAGAATTTGTAGCGCCAGACGCCGCTCCCTGAGACGCAGCCAGGACGCCCCCTCCGAGAACACCTGCCGGAGCCTCTGCGCCGAAAGCGCGGCCCGCCAGAGGCGTCGGATGAGCCTTCTCGTTGTTCCATGCCTTGATCGCGGTATCGAGACAGTCTTTCGCTAATGCGTCGTCATATCCTTTCAGCGTGTCGGCAGCCGCAGCCAGCGCCGCGATCGCCTGCCATTGGAAGAACGGGTTGTTCGTGGTGAAGATCCAGCGGTCGTCCGGCTTGCCGGAGTAGTCGCCCTTCATTTCATTCACACCAAGCTTCGGGTCAAAGATGCGGCCGTCGGTCTTCGACGCTCCGTCGCCCAAATGCGTGTACTGGCGCAGATCTGGTTCGTGCGTTCCGCGGATCGCGTGGCCGATATTGTGGAATTGCGCCAGGATGAGAAGAGCGCCATGCTTGACTTGCTCGATCGTATCCGGCACGCCATCTGGACGGTGCATCTCAACCTCACGCGCGACTTCATCCACCGTAAGCTCGTCGTACTTGAGATTGAATTCACGATACGCCAGAGCCAGACTCTGAATCACGCTCAGTTGCGCAGGCTCCTCAAGGTCGAAGTCGCCGGCATCATACCAGCCGCCCACGTTCATCCCGGGAATGTGATCGCCGCCTTTGTACTTCCCGTCCGTTGCCGTAGCCTGATTCCACCCGTCGAATTGCTCCCCCACCACGGGCGCCATCCGGCCATCATCCAGGTGCGAAGCACCGTGCCACACGCGGTACGCTTCGCGAACAGAAACGTGATCCATCTGCACCGCAAGGTGATGGTCCAGGCTGTCCTGCCAGATGTTCGCGTAAGCATCTCTGGAGATGGGGAACGGAGCCGTACGCTTGTCTGCATACTCGATTACATACAGGCCAGGATCTTTGACCGGAGTGAAGTCGAATTTCGAATACACGTACCGCAGCCAGAGCGTTGAAGGCGTAATCGGGCCCTCGAACGTCTCCTTGTAAGATCCGTCCTCCATCAAGCGCAGCACTTTGGCCGTCTTCGGGCCATTGTACTTCGGGTCGAGTTCGAGCACCGCCACCTTTTGGAAACTCGGCGCATAGCCGACCTGGCTGTGCGCGATCATCGGCGGCCGTGTCCAGTTCGGAATCACGTCAGGCCGGATGTGCCATACGATTGCACCGGTGGTCTTGCCCGAAGGGATCAGCGAGCGCAACACGAACCAGCCATTCTGCGCGCGGTTGCGTCCATCGAATAGCATGAGGTCGGCCGTGTCCGACTTAACGTTGATCCGGGCCAGCGCATCGTCGACACCGAGGGTGATGCTCTTGCCTTCGGCGAACGGCTGCGGCTGCGTGTATCCCTTGGCCTTGTCCCAGTCTTCGAGGTAGTACGCCTTCTTCGGTTCATCCGATAGCGGCGACACCTTGACCATCGGATCGTCGGGCGTTCGCGGAAAGATGCCCGCTTTGTTTCCGTCCACCAGGTAAGCCTTGCCCATATAGATCGACGGCAAGAACTCCAGGTTGAAGCCCGCCCGCCCGGCAAGTTTCTGCGGCAGCGGCTTTTCGAGATTAATGGTGACCTTCACCCCGCCGGGTTCCGCTTCGACTTCCAGGGTGTAGCTGAGGTCGAAACTGGGGAAAGCCATGTCGGCGGTGAGGCGATTATTCGCCTTGTCGGCCTGGCGCCCCTTAAGAGTCGCCACCAGGTCCCACTGCTCGGGCGTTGGCATCAGGCGCACGTCGCCGTTCGTTGCGATGCGCTGGCCGTGGAGAATCATCTCCATCGCCGTGTTCTTCTGGTCTACGAAAACGGGATGGTACGTGCTGTCGTAGAGAAATACGCTAAAGCCTTGAGTGTCGAGGTAATTCTTGTCGGTGACCTTCATGGCTAAATCGGCGGCGAACAGGCTTGGGCCAGAGATCAAGGCCAGGAGGAAACACGTTCTGATTCGGGTGAGCATAGATTGAGATCCAACTGCTCCTTTGCCTCAACGTTACATGACGTCCACCGTTTGAGCGCTGTTTCGGTCGTAACGATGTTCAGGCCTGAAGGCGAGAGAAAGGTGCCCGGCGTAGACCTGCCTACTCCGATGCGGTTGACGGGGTCGCGGCGGGGATCGCGGCGCGCTGAGCTGCGGTCTTAGGCTTCGGGATGCCATGCTGGTGGCAGTCTGCGCAGCGGACCCAGTGGATGTTATGGGCGCTCTTCGCATTTGCAAAACTCGTATCCATCTTTTCGACGTCGATGCCGCAGTGGGACATTTGCGGATGGCAGGTCTTGCAGGAGGCGGTAGCGTTCTCACTGTGGCCAGTGTGGCAGGCGAGACAGCTGATTCCCTCGTGAACTCCGATGGGCGTGCGGTCGTCGCCCGATCCGATTTGGGAGCCCCAGTGATTTGCGGCAGCGACGGTGGCAGAGTCAGGTTGGCGCGGCGCATGGCACTGATAGCAGAGCGCCTGACGCTGGTCGGGACTGATCTTCACGGCACGTGCACCGTCTGACACTTGCGGAAGTGAGAGCTGCCCGATCGCGAAGTGCATCTGCTCGCGGCGATCGTAGATAGCCAGAGAATCTGCCGATGGCGGCTCAGTGGCAGAGATGCGTTCGGCAGGCTTTGCTTGCACCGGACCCTCGCGATGCATCTGGTGGCATGCCATGCACGGCATCGTCGGCTCATCGGCGAAATTGGCGCGCATGATGCGCCATGGACCCGTGGTGTTTTGAGGTTGAACAAGATCGCGGATCGCGCCATTGAAATGCATCCCATGGCAGCGAAGACAATCGTCCATGAGCCGGCGCTCAGTGTTGTGCACCGGGTTGGCGAAGATCCGCGCGTAGGTAGCGCTGTGAGGTCCGGCATGCCAGGATGCATATTCATGCTGATGGCATTTCTGGCAGTTCGTGGTCATCGCAAGAACGTCGGTATCGCGAAGGCGGATCGACTCCGGAGCGTTGCCGGTGAGATGGACGCGGATGTGGCGCAGCTTGGTGGAGAGACCGGCTTCGTGGCAATCCATGCAGGTAGCCTTGGCGTGCGCGGAGACGTGTACCGCGCTCACATATTCCTTCATCTCATGGCAACTTGCGCAGCCTTGTCCGCGTTGCGATGTGTAGTAGTACGACGCACCGTAGATCCCTGCCACGCCGATGAGCGCGATACATGAGAGCAAAAGTGTGAGCGTCTTGAGGATACGCATCATGAGCGGAACGCCGTGCCTTTCCAGTTGCGGACGAGCGAGGCTGAGGCGTAATAGGCGATGGCCATGATGGTGAGTACGGGGTTGAATCCGCCGTTGTTGACGTGCACGCTGCCATCGATAACGAAGACGTTATCGACATCATGGATCTGGCAGTTGCGGTTGACGACCGAACCGCGCGGATCATCGCCCATGCGGCATGTGCCGGCCTGGTGCTGACCAGCGGAGACGCTTTCCGAGTGCCAGTTCATGAGCGAGGTGTTGATGGCGCCGGATTCCTTGAGCCACGCTTCGGCTCGCTTGGCCTGCACGTCTCCGATCTCGTACGTGTGCGGATGCACGTTGCCCTCGAAGCGGGCTACGGGAAGGCCCCACTGATCGCGCACATTGGGGTCGATCGTGACGCGGCCGCTCGCGGTAGGAATCTGCTGCGTAGGGCCCATGATTACGATGGAACGCTTATGCCAGTGACGCATGGCCTGCTTGTGCGCTTCTCCCCAACGTGGCGTGCCCGGCGGCATGCGATCGACCATGTGGATCGGCAGGCGGATAAATTCGTTGGCGAGCATCCCGCCTCCGCAGAGCCCCGGCGTGCCGTGGTTGTAGTCCATGACGGCAATGCTGGCGCCGGGTCCTATATCGTCATAGGTTTCAAAGTCGAAGTAACCGATGGCGCCCGTGTAGTGATGTCCCTGCAGGTTGCGGCCGACCTGGTCGTAGCG
The DNA here is from genome assembly GCA_963832035.1 of uncultured Acidobacteriaceae bacterium. GTDB lineage: Bacteria > Acidobacteriota > Terriglobia > Terriglobales > Acidobacteriaceae > Telmatobacter. The sequence continues at coordinate 68,789 of CAWHSK010000002.1, forward strand.
GTTGCCGAGGCCGCTGGTAAAAAGACGGCTGCGCGAGTTGAGCAGCAGGCGCGCGGATTCAATCGCGGCTGAGGACACGATGACAATGTCGGCGGGCTGCTGCTGGAGACGTCCGCGCTCGTCGAAGTAGGCGACGCCCGTTGCATGTCCGCGATCGTCGGTGAGGACTTCTTTCGCCATACACCCGGTGCGGAGTTCGCAGTTGCCGGTATTAAGGGCAACGGGAATTACGGTATTTTGAGAACCGTTCTTGGCGTCGACCTCGCAGGCAAATCCGCAGCACCAGCGGCAGCGCATGCAGGGACCGCGGCCGTTGTAAGGCACGCTGTTGCGCAACATGGGCAAATGAAACGGATGGAGGCCAAGGCGCTTTGCCGCGGGTTCGAGGATGTCGAATTCGCGATTGGGGGGAAGCGGAGGCATGGGGAGATCGCGTCGGCGATGGCCGTGAAAGGGTGTGCCGGAATAATCGCCGGAGACACCAATTTCGTATTCGGCCTTGTCGTAGAAGGGCTCGAGATCGTCGTAAGTAATGGGCCAGTCTTCAAGTGAACTGCCGGCGGGCGCACCATACGTGGAGCGCATTTTGAAGTCCTGCGGCATGTAGCGCCACGCCTGCGCGCCGTAGCTCAGCGTGCCGCCGCCGACGCAGGCTGCATTGTTCTGGTAGGCGCCTTCACTCGGTAGCACCGTGTGGACGACGCCATTCTTGTCGACCCAGACGCGCGGATTTCCCTTATCTTCGGGGCCGAACGCATTGCCGAGTAGCGTGGTGCGCTGGTTGCGAAGGTCGTCTTTGCGGCAGTCGGCAGCGGTGTACCATTTCCCGCGTTCAAGCAGGACGACACTAAGGCCCGCGGTGGAGAGTTCCTTGGCAACGATTCCGCCTGCTGCGCCGGCGCCGATGACCACTGCATTGACCGGCTTCATGAGCGGCCCGCTTTGTTGTCAGGCGGCGCCGTACTGCGCAGATCGTATTGCGCGCGGCCGCGCAAGGGCGGCTCGGCCAGGCCCAGCATGTGCCAGCTCGCAGCATCGCGATTGCCGCCGTGGCGCGGAGAGCCGTAGTAGCCCTCCATGGTGTGCTGGCGGAGCAGTTCGAAGAAGGTGTGGCTCTCTTTCTCGAGCGCGGTAACAATTTGAAATTGCTGCGGCGGGGTCGCGTCGGCGAATGCATGGCCAAAACTATTCCGGCTCATTTCGTCGGTTTGAGCGAGACCGGACCGATACGTGTCCTGATGAGGACGATAGTGGCGGGCGAGCTGGCGATCGATGTAGGTAACGACGCCAGCCTGCGAGGCGCCGGGAAAATCGTCACCGGGAACGATCTGATCGCAAAGAGCGCAGAGAATGCGCGCCTGGCTGTCACTGAGGAAATCCCATGCGGAACCGGCGCTATTGTGACAGCCAATGGCCGCGGCCGCGCCGCTGAGGACTGAAGCCAATGCAAACTGTCGCCGGGTTAAAACCACTTTTGATGCAGGCCTGCGCATGGGCCGACCTCGAACACAGATAAGAGAGGCTGAGAGGGCCGGGCAAAGCCAACGCACGTTACCCATCACCTGACTATGCTCGGCCGCCGAGCGCGTCGTGGTCTGTGTTTCGAGTCACAAGTGAGGCAACGCGTTAAGGCGGCGCGCATGCAAAGTGAAAGGGCCACTCCGGCAGGAATGGCCCTCGGTAAATGCATGCAAGCCGGATCAGGGATGGATATTCTGACAGGCAGCCAGACTGGGTGTTACGCCTGGCTGGTAACAAGGCTGACCCGCACCCGGAATTCGGCTGGAGATGTTGGGATTACCTCTCGTGCCGTTTTGCGTTGTGACGCGAACATCGACGAGGTTGCCCTCAATCAGCACGGTGGTGTCAACAATGTCCTGATCGGTACGGAGGATAGTAAGGAAGGTGCTGTCGGGCGAAGACACGTAGATCTTGCCGAAGAGCGAGTTTGAAGTCGAGACAACCGTTCGCGGGTGACCGGTGACGGTCAGGGTTTTCACCACGGTGTGGCTGGACAGGTTCACAACATGGACGGTTCCGTCGGCCTGGTCTGCCGTATAAGCACGGCTGCCGTCGGCCAGGGCGGTGACGCTGGCTGGGTTGCGTCCCACTGGAATGGTGAACGTGGTGCCAAATGTCGGACTGTCATTACCAAAAACGTCGAGGCTGACGTCAATCAGGCTGATCGTGCCACCATCGTAGTCGGCGACGACAAGCTGCTGGGTGGCCGCAACGTACTCCGCGTAGACGGGTCCCGCGACAGCAGGCACATTCACTCCGGTCAAGCCGGCCGAGGTGGAGAGAGGCAGGCTTGGATGGCAGGTCACTGGCTGCCCATTCTGGTTGACGAAGGGCGCGCACTCGTCAAGAGTGTTGTTCTGGCTGTTAATCACAGTGATCGTGTCGCTGCCGCGATTGAGCACGTAAACGCGCCTGCCGTCGTTGCTGGCAACGCCATACACTGGGCACTTGCCGAGTGGCATACGCGCCGAGATGGTAAAGCTCGAAACCTCAATCGAGTCAGCCTCGCCAATCTGGGAGACAGATGACGCCGCGTTGTTGCAGGTTACGTCAAAGGGCACGTTCTGGCTGATGGAGTAAATGTTCTGTCCGAGGGAACCCAGGCCCACCACGGCGATCGGAGTAGCCGCAACTGGAATAGCCAGTTTGAAGGCTTCGGCCGTTCCATTAATGGCAAGCACATTGATTTCGTTCTGGAACAGGTCAGGCGCCCACAAGCCGGCCGTCGGCGAAAACAGTCCCACGGTCTGTGCGGTCGTCGGCAGGGTTGAGTAATAGATGTTCTTCTGCTGGGGCTGGGAAGCGGAGACCTGGAAATTCGTGAGGGTATGGTCGCTGTTGGCGGTATACCCGTTGGCCCCGTTGGAATCGAGCGTAAACGCAAAGGGATTCGGGCCGATGGTGGCCTGGGTCAGAACGCTGTCACCCGAGTAGTCGATTACCGTGGCGACACCGGGAGCGTTCGCTCCAGGCGATGAAACGACAACCGCATAGGAAGTCGGCTGGGCCGCGGGACCGGTGGGGTTAATCGGGGTAATGACGGGCCGGTAAGAGTTTCCGCAACCGGCAATGAAGGCTGTGACCGCAACTGCTGCGCCCGCCTGGACCAATCGCACGCGCGCCTGGCTTAAAACGTTGGAAAAAAGACTCATTCAGTTCTTTCCTGCTTACTTATCGATTGTAAATCAGCGAGCGGCTGAATCCGGGTTCCCCGGCTGCCCGGTTCCATGGAAGGTATTGAGTCGTCTCATCATGCGCGAGGAGCCACACTAACGCTTGGCCGGTGTTTCTGGGGTTAGACGGGCCAGACTCTTGATCGGTATCCGGAAATGACCCGCGCCGGCTCAATGCACCAACTACTCCGGACATATCAGAAGATCCTGACGACCGCCTTGTCCGGAACCTCTCAAAGGCGCGGAGCCCTGCGGCAGCATGACCAAGAGAATTGTTACTACCGAGTAGGCGGTGACACATCCGGAATGCTGCATAAAGTGAAATCAAGCTGAAACGTACACTGCGGACCCAGTATTCAGCACAATAATGTTTAAGTTTCGCGCTCGGCCCAATTCAACTAAGCTGTTTGAGTCCTTCAATTCTGCTCAATGCCAATCGAACCGTCAGTTCATCACGAAACCGAAAGCAATCCAGAAAGCCTGATACGCAGCAGGAGTCGAATGGCTGAGTTGATCCGGGCTCATGATTGGAGTGCAACTCCGCTTGGGCCGATCGAAGATTGGTCCGAAGCCCTCCTTTTGTCCGCAAATCTCATGCTTTCGTGCGCTTTTCCCTCGTTGGTTTTCTGGGGTAAGGAGTTGGTGCAGCTCTATAACGATGCTTTTATCCCTCTTCTCGCTGAGCGACATCCCTCAGGCTTGGGACAGACAGCCCAGGAGTGCTGGTGGGATGCCTGGCAGATCGTCGGCCCGAACCTCAAACGGGTCATGAATGATGGAGAGACGGTATTTCACGAAAACACCGTCGTTCCGATCGTCCGAGATGGGAGGTTGCAGGATATCCGGTGGACCTACAGCTATAGTCCGATCTTCGGGACAGGCGGAGACGTGCTGGGTGTACTTGTAGTTTGCCAGGATATTACTCGTGAAATGACCGCTGCCCAGGAACTTCGGGAGAGCGGAGAGAGGATGCGAGAGAATGCGAAACGTCTTGGTGAACTCGCAGCGATCGTCGCATCCTCGGACGACGTGATTGTGAGCAAAGACTTGAACGGCACTATCACGAGCTGGAACGATGCTGCGACACGGGTCTTCGGCTACTCCCCGGAAGAGATGATCGGCGCTTCGATCCTCAAGCTGATTCCGGAGCACCTTCACTCCGACGAAAAGACAATCATCGAAAACATTCGCGCTGGGCGACGGATCGAGCACTTCGAGACGGTCCGGCTCGCGAAGGACGGAAGGCTCATCGACGTTTCGCTTACCGTCTCCCCGATCAAGGATGAAGAGGGCCGGGTGATTGGAGCATCCAAGATCCTTCGTGATGTCTCAAGCCGCAAGCGAATGGAGCAGTCCCTGCTGCAAGCGGAGAAGATCGCGGCGACGGGGCGCATGGCTGCGACGATTGCGCATGAGGTCAATAATCCGCTTGAAGCGGTGATGAACCTGCTCTATCTGCTGCGGGCAAAGATCACGGATGACGAAGGGCGCGGCTTTCTGGCGACGGCGGAAGAGGAACTCGGACGTGTGTCCCATATCGCCAAGCAAACGCTGGGGTACTATCGCGAGCACGCCGCGGCTAGCCTGGCGTCTGTCAGTGATATCGCAGAGCATGCACTCACCATCTACGAACCGCGCTGTACTGCTGCCGGCATTGCCGTCAGGAGATCAATCGGTCCTTCGACAAAGATCGTGCTTCGCCGGGGCGAGATGATGCAAGTGATCTCTAACTTAATTGCGAACTCAATCTATGCCATGCCCAACGGTGGAACTCTCTCGCTTTCCGTTAGCGATGCTTCGAGTGCGGGAGATGGCGTTGTCCTGACGGTTGAAGACGATGGAGTGGGAATTGCACCGAAGGATTTGCCGAAGGTTTTTGACGCCTTCTTCACGACACGGGCTACGGTCGGCACAGGAATCGGACTATTCGTCGCAAAGCAATTTGTCGAAGGGCACGGGGGGCGGATCAGCATCGAGAGCGATAGCGAATCGGAGAGGCACGGCACAACCGTCCGCGTCTTCTCTGCCACTTCATACGAGCCTACGAGTGATTTGGAAAAGCAACTCTGAGCATGCCACCGAGTAACCAGGAACGCGAACTCGGCTTCTCCGAATCCATTCGCGCAACGTCAGAGCTAGGGGTAAGCCGAGAACGGTTCCGATTTACGCCAACAGGTTAATGCGCTCATTGAGACGGGCTGTAGTGTGTTGCCTGAAGTTCCGGCGGGTTGTGGCCCACTCTTCCCTTTTCCGAATCTTCGCCACGGCTTCACGGTCCCCATGTCTGGATATTCGGGCATGGGATCTCACACCTTCCCGATGGTGTCAAAAGACCTTAACGACGGAACTATCCGGCCCAGTCCACGCGGCCGGGCCTTCGTGCGTCAACTGGTGGCTGGCGTCATTCCAGCGCAGATGCGTGACCGACCCGGCGCCTTTTTCGTAGGCATAAGTGGTGCCGTCGTCGGAGAAGAGCGTGAAATTGGCGTCTGCTCCCGGATAGACACGGACTTGAGCAGATCGCCTGCTTCTGGTGGGTGCTTTCGACAACCGAGCCGATGGGGATAATGGAACCGGCGCGGACAAAGAGCGGAATAGTGTCGATGGGCGCGGCGACGGTGATGGTCTGGCCGCCCTTCACACGTTCCTGGGTCCAGTAGTTGTACCAGTCCGCGCCGGCGGGCAGATAGACCTTGCGGCTGGTGGCGCCCTGCTCCGTGACCGGAGCGACGAGGAAGGCGGGGCCAAACATGTATTCATCGCGAAGATCGGCGACGTTAGGGTCGTTGGGGAAATCGAGCGGCAGTGCGCGCATGAAAGGGGCGCCGGTGAGCCAGGTCTGGTAGCCGAGCGAGTAGATGTAAGGCATCAGTTCGTAGCGAAGGCGGAGATACTTCTCGAGAATCGGCTCAGCCTGCTTGCCGTAGGACCAGACCTCGTTGGTGCGTCGGCTGCCGTGGGCACGCATGATGGGCAGGAAGGTGGCGTACTGGAACCATCGCGTGTAGAGCTCCGGGTAGTCGTCGTATCCGCCCACGTTGTCGCGGGCATCGCTGGGATCGAGCAGCGGCGGATGCGCCGGGTGATGCTCGGGGGGCAGATATTGCCAGCCGCCGGTGTCGTTGGACCAGTAGGTAATTCCGGATGCCGTGAAGTCGAGGCCGGTGGGAATCTGACGGCGATAGGTGTCCCAGGTGGGGTAGATGTCGGAGGACCAGACGATGGCCCCATTGCGCTGCACGCCGAGGTAGGCATCGCGCGAGAGGATGAGCGCGCGCTTCTCCGGCATGTCGCGACGGAAACCGTCTGACAGCGCTCCGGTGTGGAGCAACGGATACACGTTATAGAACTGCGTGCCGGGACCGATCTTGTAATACGAACCATTCGGCGGCAAGTCTGGCTCAGTTTCGTCGGCCCATAGAGAATCGAATCCCTTGCTCAGGATGTTGTCGCGGATGGTGTTCCAGTACCACGTGGCCGCATCCGGATTGGTGGTGTCGATGTCGGAGCCTGCACGGTCGTAGGGCAGGCCGTTGATGGGCTTGCCGTCGCCAGTGTGAATGAGCCAGCCGTTCTTTTCGAGTTCAGCGTAGAAGCGGCTCTCGGGAGTGAAGCGCGGCCAGACGCTGATCATCGTCTCGAATCCCATGTCGTGCAGCTGCTTGTTCATCGCAGTTGGGTCGGGCCAGAATTTTGGGTCCATGTCCATCTGGCCCATTTTTGTGTAGTAGAACCAGTCCACAACCATGACGTCGGCGGGAAGATGGCGGTCGCGATATCCCTTTGCAACGGAGAGCACTTCATCCTGGCTGGTGTAGCGCTGTTTGCACTGGATGTATCCGTAGGCGGCTTTGGGCAGCAGCGGAGTGGGACCAGTGAGTAGACGATAGCCGGCGTAGATTTCGTCCGCAGTATTGCCGGCGATGACGAAGAAAGAAACGCGGTCGCCGACTTGCGAGGTCCACTTTGTCTGCTCGTTGAAGCCGGGTTCGATGGTCGTCTTCGACGGGTTGTCCCAGATGAGACCGTAGCCTTTGTTCGTGATCAGGAACGGCACGCACGTGGTGGGCGCAGCCGGCGAGAGATAGTCGTTCCAGCAGCGAACGGGATGGCCGCGGTGATCGAGGAAGCCTTCGTGATTGTCGCCGAGGCCGTAGTAGTGCTCGTCGTCGGGTGAGACGAAGGTGGCGCCGACGGTGAAGAACTCGGGATCGGTGAGGCGTCGGTCGTTGTTGATGTCTGCGGTGCCGTCCTTGTGGTTGGGGACGGCCTGTTGCCATCCGGTCATCTCGAGAAGCTTCTTCCCTTCCGGAGTAGTGAAGGTAATATGCGCGCCGGGTGTTGAGCCGTTGAAGAATTTCGCGATATCGAGTTCGGTAGAGAGTTTCGCGTGAGTAGGCGGGTGGTCACGCTCGACGGTGGCGATGATGCGGGAGGATTGGTAGATGTCGTTGAGGTCGGTCTGATTTTTGGACCAGCCTTCAGGATTGGGAGTGCCTACGAAGCCGTAGCCGGGTTTGGCGAGGGCATTGTCGCGCTGGAGGCTGAGGGTTACGCGAAGGATGTTGGGGGCGTAGGGCTCGAGGATGATGGTCTGGCCTTTGCGGTCAAGCACTAGAGTATCTTTGAACTTGACTGGAGGAGGCGCGTAGAGCCCGCCGGTCCCAAGGATTGTCGTCGGTGATGGCTGGCCAGGCTGACTCGACGCTTGCGTCTTACCGACGGCTGGAGAGAGAAGTACTCCCGCGAAAGACAGCGCGAGCAATGAATACCTTTTCATCCTGAACTCCAAAGAATATGGAAATATATGGCTTGGTACGCGGGATGAGTGTAAATGATCGGGTCGTTGGACGAATGTGCGGTTGCATTCGAAGGCCCGCTCATCGCGATGCGATGAACGGGGCACAGACTCAAGAGTCGATCAGTGGCCACCTGCCGCCTCAAATAAAATCCTTCTTCCTCGATTGAATGAAGAAGGTCCCGCCAAGCAGTAGCGCAATCAAAGCAAATTCAGCCGTGAGCAGGATCGTCGCTGCAGGAGTCCATTGGATCGTTTTCTCCCACATTACGTTCCCGATTCCGGGAATGTGAGCGACAAGATAACCGACGACATTGAGGGCCACGTTGCCCGTAACCATGGCGGCAATCGTCCAGCTCTTGGACTCGGTAACCAGAGCCACTGCGATCATCAGGCATGTACTGATCAGGATCTCGACTGCCATGATAATGGTGAAGGCAAACAAGCCACGGATGGCCGGCGCGGCAACGATCAAGCCCAGGCATCCGGCGACAATGGCTATCCAGTAAGGAACGAAGATGAGTAGATTGCCAAGAATCTTGGAAGTGGTGTACTCGAGATAGGAGATGGGCAGGCTCATCGAAAAGGCAAGCGTCTGATTCTCTCGCTCTCCAATCGTGTTACCCATCACCGACATCGCGCTGAGCATGACCATGACGGTGACCAGAAGAATGAGCCCGAGGGTAAAACCGGGTTGGCCGCCGAAGGCAACGATGCCCAGCGACAAAACGCCCCCTGCCAGCGCGAGCAGAATCGCATGGCGCTGAAAATACCAGTCCTTCAACACTAGAGACTTGACCATTGAGTAGTTCATGCTGTGAGCCGCTCCCTTCTGCTGTGCACGTTGGCTACAAAAATCTCTTCCAGGGTCATCGTGTCAACCGCTTGGACGGTGGCGCCCAGGTCATTGCAGGCGGAAACCATGGCCGGCTCGAAACGATTGGTAGTGAGCACGGGGAGCCGCCCGCTTCCTCCCACTTCCACGACGCCGGGCAGCCGCGGTACCAGGACATCCGGTGGAAGCACGAGTCTGAGTCGGCGCCAGCGGTCGAGAAATGCCTCTTTGTTATCGGAATCGATGATGCGGCCGCGGTCGATGAAGGTGATCTGGTCGGAGATCTGCTCCACATCGAGAGTGTTATGCGAAGAAAACAGGATGGTCCGTTCCTCATCGGCGAGCGCGGCCATCAGCTCACCCAGCACTTCCACACGCGCCACCGGATCCAGCCCTGTGGTTGGTTCGTCCAGCACGAGGAGACGTGGACGCCTCGCCAGCGCCAGCAGCAGCGCCGCCTTTACGCGCTGCCCATGAGAGAGCCCCTTGATCTTCTGCTGTGGCTTCAGGTCGAAGCGCTTCGCCAGGCTCTCCGCATAAGATTGGTCCCAGCGCGGGTAGATTGGCCGTAGAAAGTCCATGTGCCAAGCCAGGGTCGCCTGCCCGTAAAGCCGCATGTCTTCTGAAACAAACCCGATGTCGAGCTTCGCTGCCGCCTGGTCCGCCGGCATCGCGTGGCCGAGCACACGCACTGTCCCAGCGTCCTGGTGAACCAGCCCCATCAGGATCCGGATGGTTGTCGACTTCCCGGCTCCGTTCGCACCGATAAAGCCCATGATGCTTCCGGTGGGCAATTCAAGATGGATATTCTCCAGAGAAAAGTGCGTATACCTCTTGCTTACGCCATCAAATTGGACCGCAAGATCGTTCATACATTCTCCTTCGTTAGTCGCGCTTCGTTCAGCCGGTTTGAAGCTTCTTTTGTGCGGCGGGCAATCTCTTCACTGCTCAGGCCAAGCAATTCGCCAATCTGCGCCACCTTCTCCAGATGTTCCGAAAATTCCTCGTCATAGAGCCGTGTACTCAGGTCTGGGTCGGGAGCAATGATCGACCCCTTTCCATGCTGGGTCACGATCACACCCTCGCGCTCCAGTTCGAGATAGGCGCGTTTGATCGTAATCACGCTCACACGCAAAGACATCGCAAGCTGGCGAATGGATGGGATTTCATACCCGGGAGCCCAATCCCCCACCGCCACCCTCTGCTTCACCTGCTCCATGATCTGCAGGTACATCGGCCGGCCATCAGATTGTGAAATGACTATCTCACTGTGCATGTCAATATACTGAGTATATACAGTAATCGCACGTAGTCAAGTGCGATCTTTACAGTCGTTCGGCCCAGCGTGGACCCGGCGAATTGAATCCGGTCAGCTGTATCGGTAACCCCGGGAATTTTTCAAGGCTTCTTAGCGGATTGAAGATGTGGAAAGCAACCGCAGGTCCTTCCGCTTCGCGTTAGGACGACAGAGCATCGCGCGGGATCTAATTGTCTTGTCGGGAACGATACGATAGATGCGTGGCCCGACCGAAGTTGCAGTGGCAATCAAAGACAATTTTGTTGCTGGTGTTTCCCTTTGTGGGCGCGGATGTGGTGCTGCAGACGCGGTGGTGGGCGACGCAGATGCCCTCGGTCGCGATCTGGTCGCTAAGCCTTAGCGCACTGTTAGGGCTCGTTGCGTTCAAGCTGCGCTCAGCTACGGCAGGCGCCGCTCTGGCCGGCGCAGCCATCACAGCGAGCCTTATGTTTGCGACGGTTTTGTTTCCGTATATGCCTTGGAAGACAGCGCTGGTGCCGGTGCTGGTGTTGCTGGTTATGACTGCGCTTGCAACAAGGGCGGGCCGAAAGCACAAAGAGAGCCTCGGAACCGCTGAGAGCAAGCGCGGACGCGCTGCTGCGCAGGTGGCGGCGAACCTGGGAGTGGCCGCGATTGTGTCGAACACGCTGGTGCTTTCGTGGATGGTGAAGCAGACATGGCTGCCGGAAGCGAAAGTCTTCCCCGCCGCCGCATTCTGCCTCGGCTTGGCGGCGCTGGCCGAAGCGGCTGCGGATACAGTTTCGTCAGAGCTGGGTCAGATCCTGAGCGGGTCTCCGCGCATGATCACCACATTTCGCAAAGCTGAGCCGGGGACGGATGGGGCAATCAGCCTGGGTGGGACGGTTGCGGGCGTTCTTGCTGCAGGGCTTGTTGCAGCTTCCGGCACATGGGCGCTGAGCGGCGGCTGGTGGATGCTGGCCGTCTGCTGGGCTGCCGGCGTATTCGGACTATTCTTCGACAGCCTGTTGGGTGCGACGCTGGAACGGTGCGGCTGGATCAACAACGATGCGGTGAATTTTCTTTCAACGGCAAGTGCAGTGGCGTTTGCGCTGGGGTTGTTGGCGGCAGTCCCGCATCAGCTTTTCTAAGCAAAGTTAGCGAGTCTCGTCCCTGGTCTCTATTCCCTGCCTCGTTCAATCCAGGTGCAGGCGCCATAGCGTGTAGCTGAGGATTTCGTGCTGAATGCGCTCCGTCTCGCCGGAGTTACCCTCAATCTGGACCCGGGGGCGCGGCGAGGTAAGCACGTTGAGGCCGTTGGCGGCGCAGATCTGGTGAATGCGGAAGAGGTGGGTACCGTCGCTTACGACAACAATGCGATGCAAGCTGTTGGTGCGGGCGATTACGGCAAGTCGCTTGACCGATTGATCGGTGCTGGTGCTCTCGGTTTCAGCGATGATGTCGGACTCGGGAACACCGGCGCCTTCCAGGTATTGCTGTCCTACGGCTCCTTCGGAATACTGATCGCCGCCATCGCCGCCCAGGGTGACGATCAGCGGAGCGATTCCGCGGTGGTAGAGGGATTCAGCGTGATCGAGGCGGGCACGGAATACGGGTGAGGGATGGCCGGCGTATTCGGCTGCTCCGAACACCGCGATTGCATCGGCTGGGGCAGACTGATCCTGTGACGCGTATTGCTGAATCTGGATGTAAACCCAGCGACACCAGATGAGGCTGGCGCACGCCAGAACACCCAGCGCTACCAGAATCCATTGTAGAAGTGGCTTTTTCGATTCCCTCTTGTCCGACGCTGGCTTCGACTCCGGGCTCATTTCGGCTCTCAGCGTTGCAGCACCATGACGATTTCGTGCGTGGGAATAGCGCCCTCGCGCAGGATCTCCCAGCGTCCATCCCCGAGCGAAAGGTCGACGATCGTCGTTGGTTGCGCACGGCCGGTCGGGCCGCCATCAACGATCAGAGGAATGCGATCGCCGATCTGGTCCCGGACGCAGGCCGCATGAGTGCATTCTGAAGCGCCTTGCAAATTGGCGGCTGTGGCCGTAATGGGCAAGCCGAAACGCTCAACGACGGCGCGTGGAATCGCGGAGTCGGGAATGCGCAGGGCGACGTTTCCAGTGTTGGCAGTGGAACGCAAGGGAAGCTTGGTGCCCGCACGGACGATGATGGTGAGCGGTCCTGGCCAGAAGCGGTCAGCAAGCTTGTCGAGCAAGGGATCGGTGTCGCGCGCCAGTTCATATGCCTGGTTGAGCGAAGCAATCAGGAGCGAGAGCGGCTTCTGCTTCTGGCGGCTCTTGATGCGGTAGATGTTTTCGACGGCGTGGAGATTGACGGGGTCCACGGCAAGGCCATAAAAAGTGTCGGTGGGCATCGCGACGACGTCGCCCTTGCGCAGGCAGGAGACGATGTAATCAATCCGGTCTGTTTGGGGCTCGTCGGGATGGACTCGCAAGATTTCCGCGGACAAGAAGGTCTACCTCGGTTCCCTCGGGCAATTCAAAATTGCCGACTTTCGTGACAGCCGCAAGCAGTTGCATTCGAGCGAAGCCGCAGAAACGCGCCCTGAAAGCGCGGACACGGACGCAGACATCGCTCAAGCAGTTGCAGACGCCACAAAGACGGAAGCTATCACAGCACCGGCTGCGGTGCAACCTGAGTACTGCCGCCTGTTCAGCGACATCCCGCAAAACCGCTTAGAATCGGTAAACGAAAGACGGTTCGCAAAGATGCCTGTTCGCATTATAGAGAGTAAGCAGAACCCGCGGTTGAAGGACCTGCGGAAAGCGCTCGCGAGTCCCCAGAGGAGCGAGAGCGGACTTGTGGGCATTGAAGGGCCAAATCTGCTCGAAGAAGCGGTGCGCGCGGGGCTGAATATAGCTTGCGTCTTTGTGGCACAGGGTTCTGAGCAGCTTGTGGAAGCGCTCAAGCTGCTGGATCGTGTAGAGGTGTTGGCGATGCCGCGCGAACTGCTGGATGCTTCCCTGACAACCGAGACGCCTCAGCCCGTTGCCGCCCTGGTACAACCGCCGGACTGGACCTGGGCGCATCTGCTTGGGGAACGGAAGGAATCAGCACCGCTGATCGTGGTGCTGGCAGGGCTGCAGGATCCAGGTAATTTGGGGACGATCCTGCGGTCCGCCGAGGCGTTTGGCGCTGACGGGGTGCTCTGTCTTGAAGGCACGGTAAGCGAGTGGAATCCAAAGGCGGTGCGAGCGTCGGCGGGAAGCGTCTTTCGAATGCCGGTATTGCACGCAAGCGAAAAAGCAGCAACGGAGAGGTTGCGCGAAGCCGGCGTACGGATTCTGACGACGACCGTGCAAGGAGCACAGCCGGCGGACCTCGTAGACCTGGCTGATCCGGTGGCGCTGTTGATCGGAAATGAAGGAAGTGGAGTGCCGGTGGACCTTGCCCTGAAAGCGGATGGGGCGATCACAATTCCCTGCCCCGGCCCGGTAGAGAGCCTGAACGCGGCAGTCGCCACCAGCGTATTGCTGTATGAAGCCGCACGGCAGCGCGCGTCGAAGAGCGGCGGCCCGCAGGATCGGCGCGGAGGCACGCGATGAGTTTGTTTGATGGTGTGCCGGACGGCCCGCCGGGGGCACTTCTCTCCTCCAAAGGGTTGCCCCGCGGAGACGCGCCACTGGCGGAGCGGATGCGGCCACGCACGCTGGAGGAGTACAGCGGGCAGGAGCATCTGCTGGGCCCGGGCAAGCCGTTGCGCGTGCAGATCGAGCGCGATTCGCGGGACGCGCAAAGCCTCGGCTCCATGATTTTCTGGGGACCTCCGGGCGTGGGCAAGACGACACTGGCGAAGATTATTGCGGAGACGACGAAGGCAAACTTCGTTGAGTTTTCCGCAGTGATGTCGGGAATCAAGGAAATCAAGCAGGTGATGGTCGCTGCCGCGCAGGCGGCGGAGATGCACTCCCGGACAATCTTGTTTGTAGACGAGATTCACCGCTTCAACAAAGCGCAGCAGGATGCCTTTCTGCCATACGTCGAGCGCGGCACGATCAGGCTGATCGGCGCGACGACCGAGAATCCCTCGTTTGAAATTATTTCCGCGCTGCTCTCCCGATGCCGCGTGTATGTGCTGCAACCCCTGAGCGAGGATCGCATTGTCGAACTGCTGCGCAAGGCTGTGGAAGACAAGGAACGCGGCCTGGGCGCAATGGAATTGACGGCGGATGACGATGCGCTGGAACTGATTGCGAGTTACTCAAGCGGAGACTGCCGCAGCGCATACAACACGCTGGAGGTTGCGGCGCAGCTTGCGATCGAACCGAACCGGCCCGTGACCAAGCACATCGACAAGGCTTTGGCGACCGAGGCCGTGCAGCAACGTGTGCTGATGTACGACAAGTCCGGCGAGGAGCACTACAACCTGATTTCTGCGCTGCACAAGAGCGTGAGAAACTCCGACCCCGACGCGGCGCTGTACTGGCTGGCCCGAATGTTTGCCGCCGGCGAGGATCCGCTGTACCTGGCGCGGCGTGTGGTGCGAATGGCAGTCGAGGATATCGGGCTGGCCGCGCCCGAAGCCCTGAACCTTTGCTTGTCGGCGAAAGAGGCGATTGATTTTCTCGGATCGCCGGAGGGCGATCTCGCGCTCGCCGAAGCAGTGGTGTATCTCTGCCTCGCACCCAAGTCGAACGCGGTGTATACGGCGTACGGCGCGGTCCAGCAGGAGATCGAACATACTCGGCAAGAGCCCGTGCCGCTGCATCTGCGTAATGCTCCGACGCGACTGATGAAGGAGCTCGACTACGGCAAGGGATATCGTTACGCGCATGACGAAGAGGGCAAGGTGGCGGAGATGGATTGTCTGCCCGATTCGCTGAAGGGACGAACCTACTACCATCCCACGCAGGAAGGTCGCGAAAAGGCTCTGGCGCAGCGGATGGAGGAGATTCGGCGCATTCGCGCGGGCAAACACGCGAAGAGCTGAAGGCGGATCGATTCGGGTTGTAAAGTCGCACGAAACGCAGGAAACGCGGCGACTCTAGAACACGTGGCGCGACACAATACTCTTCTGGGAGGTCTCTATGCTCTTCCGATCATTGCTGACGGTTCTCTGCCTCGGCGTTCTAGTGTCAGCTTCGCAAACAGCAAGGGACGCTCCCTTGAAGCCCATTCACGAAGACTCGTTTTATGTCGCCGGGTACGAGATTCGCACGAATAATGCCCGGGAGATGAGCGGGCAGGGCGAAATCGGCAAGCTTTGGCAGAAAGTGATGCAGGAGAACCTTGTCGCGCAGATTCCCAACCGCACGGACTCCGCGCTGATTGTCGTCTACTCCGGGTACGCAAGCGATGAAAAGGGGGATTTCAACTATCTCCTCGGAGCGCGCGTCTCCTCGGTCGACAAACTGCCTGCGGGAATGACGTACAGAAAACTTGAGCCCGGCCCCTACGCGATATTCATCACGGATCAGGGTCCGCTGGTCGAGTTGTTGCAGGCGGAGTGGAAAAAGATTTGGACAATGCCGCCGGAACAGATGGGCGGCAAACGCGCTTTCCTAACCGACTACGAGGTCTACGACCAGCGTAGCGCCGATCAGTCGCACGCGCAGATCGAGATTCACATCGGTCTCAAACCCTCCAGCCCGTAGCGCGCCACTGTCGAGGCGTTCTCATACGAATCCAAGAAATGACGAAATGTCGGCCTCCGAGACGGGATTTCGTCACCGGGTTTCGTCACTTCCCACTTCGTCACTTTCCTCTCAACAAGTAACAACTTCGTAAATCGTCTCCTTTCTTACATCAGGCGTTCTTGTCGCTACTGCCGCAACTTTGGCACGTGAGTTGCTGTTTATACGCTTAAGTAGGTAAGCGCGGATGGCTCAGATTCAATCGCGAAACGGAACGCAAGAACAAGGCGTTGCGTAGTAAGTGGAAGAGCGATTGGAACTGACAGGAAAATGCCGAGTCGGGCCGAACCTGGTGTGGCAGGCAACCGCGGGAACGAGCAACGGACTGGGAGGCTTTTATGTCGCCGAATGGAAATGACTACACATATGTGAAGCAGTTCGAGGGCAATCTTCGCGGCTCTTCCGAACCAGTCCCTGCTCGTTTGAATACGAGCCTGCGGGTGATGTCACCGGAAATGGTACAGGAACTTCTAAAGCTCGATCATCGGTCAAGCGGCGCGCCGCTCTATATCTTTGTTCGACGCGATGGCTTGCCGCTCCATCCGAGTCTACAGGCTTCCGGGCTTCACTACTTCGAGTGGTAATCGCGCATGCCGTCGTTGCTTTCAATCGCGGTACTTCACAGAGCAGCCGTAAGCGCGTGTGTAAGGCATGGCCACAGGCTTTCCGGCCATGGCCGCAGTCAGGGCGTCAGAGACGAAATTGTCGGCGCCCTGTATGTCCCCCGCATCCGCTGTCGGTCGATCGTCGATAGCGCCCGAATAAATCAACTTTCCCTGCGGATCAATGATGAACATGTCCGGCGTAGTCTTCGCGTTGTAGAGGCGCCCCACTTTTCCATCGGGATCAAGTAGAGCCGCCGTAGGTGCGGCGTGCATCTTCGCGAGATAGTCGTTCTCCTGGGTCGGCGTTACGTATCCTTCTTTGCCCGGCGCCGATGAGATCACCGTGAGCCAGACGACGCCTTTCGCGGTCCACTCCTTCTGCAAATTCTGCATATTGCCCGACTCGTAGTGCTTACGCGTGAACGGGCAGCCCTGGTTGTGCCACTCGAGGACAACGTATTTGCCTTTGTATTGATCGAGCGAATGGGATTGTGCGCGCGAGTCGGTCGCGGTGAAAACAGGCGCGGGCGCACTGACGCGGGCAGTCTGTGCGATTGCCGCAACGGGAATCAGCGAAAGCGCAGCCGCAGCAACGCTGGCAAGTTGATAGCGGAATCGCATGAAGGAACCTCCTGAAGGGAATGTCAGAAGGTGAGCCCGGAACGGACCGGGACCTCACTACTTATTTGGACGAAGAGGCCGCAGTTTGTGTTGTGCCGTGTGTCAACTGGGAGATGGCATTCGTCACAATTCCCGGGGTCAGGACTTCGGGGAGGAGCCGTGGGCTCTTTTCTCCCGGGACATAAAGCACGTAGGTCGGCACGCCGCTTCGACCCAGCGACGTCAGCGTCTGCGTAATGGAGTCGTCATAGCGTGTCCAGTCGGCGCGGAGCAGGACGACGTTGCTGTCGGCGAATGCTTTCTGGACTTCAGGCTTGCCGAGGGCTACGCGTTCGTTGACCTGGCAACTGAGGCACCAGCTAGCGGTGAAGTCTACGAAGACGGGTCGGCCTTGGGATTGGTATTTCGTAACGGCTTCTGCGGACCAAGGCTGCCAGCCACCCTCGAAGGGCACGGGCGGGACACCCGCCATCTCTCCTGGCTTGAACTTGGTCTCCGCGAGTTGTGCGGCGCCGTAACAACTCAACCACACGACACCGAGGCCGATGATCGAAGCGACAATCGTCGACCACCGTTTCGCCGGCCACCGGCCAAGAAACCATCCGGCGATGGCGAGAAGCAAGAAGCTGGCAAGCAGCGCTGCGAGCACGGCAGCGCCATAAGCATTCGCAAGCACCCATGCCAGCCAGATGACAGTGGCGAAAATCGGAATCGAGACAGCCTGCTTGAGGACTTCCATCCATGCACCGGGACGCGGCAGAATGCGTGTCCATGCGGGCTGCAGCGTCAGCGCAACGTAGGGCGCTGCAAGTCCGAGAGCAAGGGCGGTGAAGACAGCGAAGGTGACGACGGCGGATTGCGCAAGCGCGTAGCCGAGAGCGACACCCATGAACGGCGCGGTGCACGGAGTGGCGACGATGACGGCAAGGACTCCCGTGAAGAAGCTTCCGGTATAGCCCTGCTTCTGAGCCAGCGAACCGCCCGCACTTGTCAGTGTGAGCCCAATCTCAAATTGTCCCGCCAGCGAGAGCCCGAGAAAAAACAACAATCCGGCCATCAATGAAAGAAATATGGGTGACTGGAATTGGAATCCCCATCCGAGATGCGAGCCCGCGGAACGCAGCCCGAGCAACAGCGCACCAACACCCAGAACGAAACCAGGATGCCCGGCGGCATAAACAAAGCCATGGGTGCGGAGCTTATGTCTCTCTTCCCCTCCCGACTGCACCAGCGACAAACCCTTGATAAAGAGCACCGGAAAGACGCACGGCATCAGGTTGAGGATGAGTCCGCCAAGAAAGGCGAGGCCCGCAGCTTGCAGCAGGCCGGGGCCTGAGGATTCCGCCGGAGGATTGATTGTGTGAGGCGATTGCGTCCAGCACTCGACGGTGAAGCCGCGGCTGCAGCTGCTCTGACGCCTGCAGAGCGGGAGTTGCCGGAGCCTTCGCCGCCGTTGGGGGCCCAGCCAGCGCAATCAGCTCATAAGCGCGGCCGCCGGAGAGTTGAAGCAGGCCCTGCAACTGTTTCGGACTCGCAGCGAGACTTTCGTCCTTCTTGAGATCCAGCGTGATGCCGTTCGCTGTTGGCTTGGCAACTTGCGGTGCAGGGTTCGACAGAATGTCGGGTTCCGCCGGGAAAAACGATGCTTCGCTTTCGCGCTGGCCGGTGACTACCGTGAGCCGGAACCCGCCCGCTGCAGGCAGAAATCCGACTTTAAGATTTGCCGGCAGCGGCTGCGGGAGTTTGTTGGCCAGTCGAGCCCATATCTCCTGATCAGGTTGAACAGGCGTGTTACCGGCGTTGCCGGGAGCAATTGAGCGCGTGAGCTCGAGCTCCGCTTTTTCAGGAATGCAGCTCCCGCGGCAGACGAGCCAGTCCACCTTGGCGTGAAGCGTTGCCGGGCCGGAAGGCGCACCGCCGGCGACATTGAGCTGAATTGGAAACAGCACCTCATCTTCGTACCCGAAGTCCATCAATGGGCCCAGAGGAAGGCGCTTGGGCACGGGAAACTGAAGCGGGCCTGCGGTGATTCCTCTGGGCAGCGTCCACTTGACGTGCGGCGGTTCGCCGGCGTCGCCGGGATTCTTCCAGTAGACATGCCAGCCTGGTTCGAGTTTGAAGTAGAGGCCGGCATTATTCGGAATCCCCGGGGTAGAAGCTGCGCATCGGGGCTGATGAGCTGCACATGCACATGGGGCAGGTCGGCAGAGCTTGGAGGCGGCGAAAGCTGGCAGGGCGACCAGCAGGCATGACGAGGGCGGCGATGTGGCGAAAAACTCGCATCAGGATTAAGCGAAGACCCTGTTATTGGACGCGGCCGGGGCGGAGTTTGTTACAGAAATCTGGGGTCGGAAGAAGGAACGCCACGTGCTCACCCAACCCTCTGTGCATGTTCGCGAAAAATGCAGACATTCTGGACACATTTCACTCCGGCGGCCCGCGCGCGAGCAAGAGCCTTGTCGTTGATTACGTCCTCTTGCAACCAAAGATACGGAATGCCGAGACGGATCACATCATCCACAATCGGCGGCACGTTCTCTGAAGAGCGAAAGACGTCCACGAGATCGATGCCTTTCGGGTAATCCTTCTTTGCGGCCACATGCGCCGACTCGATGTCGGGATAGCACTTGAGGCCCAGCACCTCGGTGAGCGCGGGGTTTACCGGAAAGACATGATAGCCCTGCGTCACGAGGTAGCGGCCGATGTTATGGCTGGCGCGCCAGGCCTTGTCGCTCATGCCAACAACGGCGATAGTCTGCGCAGTGCGGAGCATTTCGTTGATGATTGCGGGATCATTCATATTTCAGTGAACAGTGATCGACTCTTTATCAGAGCCTACACATCCAGTTCGTCTTCGGGTCCGGCAGAGACCGCGGTACCACGGCGCTTCGCCAGCAGATATCCGCGCAGGAATGGTTCAAGATAACCGTCGAGTACCTTGTCCACATCGCCCACTTCCACCTTGGTCCGGTGATCCTTGGCGATGCGGTAAGGCTGAAGAACGTAAGAGCGAATCTGCGAGCCGAAGTTGATTTCGAGCTTTGAGTCTTCCAGCTTCTTGCTTACAGCACGCTTCTTTTCGAGCTCGTACTCATAGAGCCGCGAGCGGAGCATCTTCATCGCTTTCTCGCGGTTCTTGTGTTGTGAGCGTTCGTTCTGGCACTGCACCACGATTCCTGTTGGCAGATGCGTCATGCGCACGGCGGAGTCAGTAGTGTTAACGTGCTGGCCGCCCTTGCCACCAGAACGGTAGGTATCGATGCGCAGGTCTTCAAGCTTGAGATCAACGTTGATGGTCTCGTCGATTTCGGGCGAGACGTAGACAGAAGCAAAAGAAGTGTGACGGCGCTTGGCTGAGTCGAACGGCGAGATGCGCACCAGGCGGTGTACGCCGCTTTCGCCCGCGAGCTGACCGAACGCGTATTCGCCGGTGATGGTGAAAGTGGCGGATTTAATGCCGGCTTCTTCGCCATCCTGATAGTCGTTCATCTCAGTTTTGAAGCCCTGCTGCTCAGCCCAGCGCAGGTACATGCGCAGCAGCATCTCGGCCCAGTCCTGGCTTTCGGTGCCACCGGCCCCGGGGTGTACTGTGACGATGGCGTTGAGCGGATCGGCCTCACCCGAAAGCATGGTGCGGGCTTCCAACTCTTCAGTGAAAGTGCCGAGAGACTTGATGTCACGCTCAAGGTCACTCAGAACGTCTTCGCCTTCTTTGGCGAGTTCAAAGTAGGCGTCGATATCGCTGGTGCGACGCAGGAGTTCTTCGTCGTCGGCAATAAGGGATTCCAGGCGCTTGCGATCGCGCATCAGCGGCTTGCTGGCTGCGGTATCCGACCACATTGATGGGTCGGCAAGCTTGGTTTCGATTGCTGCTAGTTCTCTGCGGAGGCGGGCAGGGTCAAAGATACTCCCGCAGGTCGCGGACTTGATCGCGCACCGGAGCGTAGGCGTATTCGAGATCAGTTAATGCCATGCTTTGCTCTCAGGACCTGACTTTGTTAGCAAGTTGGCGAGTCCACCGACGCGCGAGCGGCGTTCGACTGCACTGAGGTAAGTATAGCGGAGTTAGCGGGGATTGCGGACCTGGTGTGAGATGGCAGCTTTGCTCGCAATTTGCCTGATCTGCATCTTCAGCGCCCAGACGAGAACGATGATCGAAAGCAGTACGCACAACAAGGCGAAGACGTCTCCATGCGCCGAGTAGAAGGTGATGTCGTCGCGGAATCCATACTGCGCGGGAAGAGCGTCAACCTGGTGCCGCGGGATGCTCTGGCGAACGCGGCCGTAAGGGTCGATGGCGGCCGTCACACCGTTGTTGGTGGCACGCAGGATCCAGCGGCGGTTTTCGATGGCGCGCATGCGAGCCATGTTCAGGTGCTGCCAGGGCGCGCTCGTGTCGCCATACCAGCCGTCGTCGCTGATGTTAACCAGCACTTCTGCGCCAAGCTCGGCAAAGTGGCGAACCTCATCGGCAAAGACGGCTTCGTAACAAATAAAGACACCGTAGCGGTGCCCGTTGAGGCGGAAGGTCTTGCGTTCAGTCCCGCGCGAGAATGACGAAACCCGGCCGGTGAGTTTGTGCGCGAACGAGAGGTACTGCTGGAAGGGAATGTATTCGCCGAAGGGGACAAGATGGATCTTGTCGTAGCGACCGACGCCCTGGCCGTCGGAGGCGATCACCATCGCAGAGTTGTAATAGTCAACTACCTGCTCTGTCGGCGATGGGTTGTAGACGCCGATGCCGCCGGCAATGAGCGGAGCGTTGGCGCCCTGCGCAATCAAAGCCATGGATTTCTGAAATCGGAGGTCAGAGTCAGTGAATGGCGCCGGAGCCTCAGGCCAGACGATCAGATCGGGATGCGTGGGATACGGCGGGCAGATGATTTCACCGTTGGGCGCACCGGTCTGCGGAATTCCGGCAATGTAGGTTTTGCATTGCTCGCCTCCAAGACGGGTGAAGTCGGTAATGTGCTTGTCCCACTCGCCGGGACCCACCCATTCGTTATCGCCACCCACGTCAAGGTTAGGTTGGACGAGAACGGCGGTGGCGGATGAGGTGGGCTGTGCGACAGGCGAAACATAGTGGCCATTGCTGAGAAAAAGGATCGCCAACAACACCGCAAACTCCCAACTTTGAATGCGGAGGCGCGCGACACGATCATTCATTTGTTCGGCCGCCAAACTGAGTGCAGCCGATAGCGCATTTGTTGCCGCGAGCAGGAAGGTAATGCCATACACGCCTGTCCACGGTGCGAGCCGGTTCACAAGCGCGTTGTCCACTTGCGAATACCCAAGCTGGTCCCACGGAACGCTGGTAATGCGAGCAGCGGCGAGATCGAGTGCAACCCATAGAAACGGCGCGGCAGCCAGCGCCAGATTCGGTTTGCCGGTCGCCCGACGAACCAGCATCAATCCCAGGCCGAACAATCCGAAATACAAACCGAGCACGGCGCTGAAGGCGATCAGCAGCAGAACAGGCGCCGCCGCAGGCATATCGCCGTAGTGCATCATCGTGTCGCGGATCCAGTAGCAGTTGCCCATGTACCAGAGCACGCCGCAAACATACGAAAGCAGAAACGCACGCCGGAAGGGACGGGGATGCTCAACCGTAGCAGGACTGAGAATCGCCCAGAGCAGCGGCACAAGGCCGAACCAGGCAAATATGCTGCGCCAGGGCGGCATCGGGCCGGCCAGCGGGAACGGCAGTTCCAACAGCGCTGCCGAGAGCACTGCCGCAGCGCACATCCTCATTGATTTCCAGCGCATACAGGGTGGAGTTTAATGCATTGGGCTGCTTGTTCGATTCGAGGATCGGTAACCGAGAAATTACAACAGGCGTCCGGAAAATGCGGCTCTCCCCACTCCGATCGGCTTCGTCGAATATTTCTGGAGATTGGTTCGGCGGGGATGGAGCGGGATCATGCACATTGCTTTTTCACCGTATTTACAACCATTTCCGCTTAGCAGTTGACGCCTGCTCCGTACAGCACTAAACTCAGCCAAGGGCGCACGGGATAAAGGCCCTCTGGGACACTGAGCGGCAGAAACACATTGCTGGCGCAATAAGTAATGGCATCCACTAGAACGACCGTAGCCCCACCGTCAGACCGCGTCCGGCTCATCGTGGCATCCTCTGTGATGCTCACGTTCATCTCCTTCTGGCGTGCCGCCGCTATCGTCCTCAATGACTTAGGCTCATCAGCTTTCTACGCCGGCGGCATCGCCGAGCAGGCTGTAGGCGCAGCCGCGCCCTGGTTCATTCTCGGCATCATGCTGTTCAGCTTCGCCGTACGAGCCGTGTACGTCGAAAGCTGCTCGATGTTCACGCGCGGCGGTGTTTACCGCGTCGTGAAGGAAGCACTTGGTTCCACCTTCGCCAAAATAAGCGTCTCGGCGCTGATGTTTGACTACATCCTCACGGGTCCAATCTCGGGCGTGTCGGCCGGACAGTACATCACCGGTCTGATGAACGAGATGATGACAGTGGCCAACAACAGCCACTGGCTCCCGCCTGCACTCACCGAGCATGGCCAGCCTTTCCAGTTCGACATGAATTACACCTCCGCGATCTTCGCGGCGGCCGTAACCATCTATTACTGGTGGCAGAACATCAAGGGCATCGAGGAGTCGAGCGACAAAGCGCTGCGCGTTATGCAGATCACCACCATCATGGTGGTCATACTTTTCATTTGGGGCGCGTACTCGGTGTTGGTGAGAGGCGTGCATCTGCCGCCGCCACCCACACCGTCGAATCTGAAATTCAGTTCGGATGCACTTGGATTCCTCAAGAACTCTGGCTTGCCCATTTTCGGCCTGTTCGGAATCATCATGGCCTTCGGGCACTCCATCCTGGCCATGAGCGGCGAAGAGAGTCTCGCCCAGGTAAACCGGGAGATCCAGCATCCCAAACTCAAGAACCTGAAGCGGGCAGCGATTGTCATCGCGATCTACAGCCTCGTCTTCACGGGCGGCGCCACTCTGCTGGCCTCGATGCTGATTCCGGATGGGCCGCGGACGCAGATTTATCAGAACAACCTGATTGCAGGCCTCGCCATGTATATGGTCGGCCCGATGTTCTGGCGTGTGGCATTTCGCATCTTTGTGGTGTTCGTCGGGTTCCTGATCCTTTCGGGCGCAATCAACACTTCCATGATCGGATCGACCGGCGTGCTGATGCGCGTGGCGGAAGATGGCGTTCTCACCGATTGGTTCCGCAAACCGCATCCTAAGTTCGGCACCAGTCACCGTATCGTGAACCTCGTCTTCGGACTGCAGATGTTCACGATTATCGCGACGCGCGGCAACGTCATCACCTTGGGCGAAGCGTATGCCTTCGGCGTGATCTGGTCGTTCACATTCAACAGCCTTGCAATGCTGGTGCTGCGTTATAAGTACCACGGAGAACGCGGCTGGAAGGTTCCGCCAAACATCAAGATCGGAAAGACCGAAATCCCCATAGGCCTTTTCTGCGTCTTCCTTGTGCTTCTCTCAACAGCGATTACAAACCTGTTCACGAAGTCCATCGCAACCGTCAGCGGCATCATCTTTGCCGCCGCCTTCTTCGTCATCTTCACAGTGTCGGAGCGCGCCAACCTGCGCAAACACGCTCTGACAGCGCGCCAGATGAAAGATCACTTTCAGTTGGAGCATCAGGACACCATCAGCCGGGAGTCCGTTGCGGTACGCCCCGCTGGAATCATGGTCACGATGCGCGATGCGAATAACCCAGTCGCGTTGAAATGGGTGCTGGCTCGAACCAAAACGGAAGACCGCGACGTGGTGGTAATAAGCGTGCGAATGATGGGCGCAGGCGGACCGGAATATCTGAGCGCCGAAGATCAGAGCTTTAGCGAGCACGAGCAGATGCTGTTTACCAAGGCTGTTTCTGTCGCGGAGAGCTTTGGAAAGAAGGTTTCCCTTCTCGTCGTTCCAGCGGGCGATGTATTTGCGGCACTCGTGCAGGGTGCTAACTCGCTTGAGGTCGATTCGGTGGTTTCGGGTCAGTCAACGTCGATGACCGCTGAAGACCAGGCCTTCCATCTCGGCCAGGCGTGGGAGGCTCTCCCGGAGCCGAAGCGCCAATTCAATTTCTACGTGGTTGGCGCAAATGGCGAGACCAAAGTGTTTTACATCGGGCCGCACGCACCGACACTTGGTCCGGACGATGTGCAGCTTGTGCATCGCTTGTGGCTGAATATGCGACGCGATCCATCGGTGCAGGACCTCCATCACAGCGACATCATCACGTACGCGCTGACTCGGCTCGCCGGTCAGTATGCACGGGAGAAGGTGGAGATTCTGCGCGATCTGCGGAACTATCGTGCTTCGGAGTCCCCGACGCTTCGGATAGGTGGGCAGGATTTAACCGGAGTCGCTTCCCCGACCGGGGTTCATGAACCTGCCCCGCCGCCGACCAAAGCTCCGCGCGGCATTTAGCTCAAAGTCTCCAAAGTCTCTTCGCCTCTGACTTCATCTCGCGCAGTAACATTCGCGGAACCATTCACTAATTCCTGCTCCCTGTGCGTAAATCGAGAACACATTACTTTAGGCCAATAAGATCGAGTATCATCGCGAACTTAATAGCTGCGGCTCCACAACAAAATGTTGCCTTAGTTACTCACAAATCAAATGATTGCTGGATTCGGCACGATTGGGTACTTATATCCGAAGTTAGCCGGCAGGTTACTCTTTTTCGTTTGTCAAAGCTCTGACGATTCGGTATCGTCTCTTCCAGAAACCTCAATTTCAGGTTGGTTAGAGTCCACGCGCACTCCAATACTGCGCCCGGCTCGTTAAAGGAGGCATCGTGGGAGTCGCAGAGATATTGATACAAATTGATCGTGAAATCGCCCAGTTGCAGCGGGCGAGGGCCTTGTTGAACGGCGGCAGCGCAAAGAGCTCGAGTAAGCCGGCGACTATAGCTCCGAAAATGGCCAGGAAAAAGAAACGCAACCTCACCCCGGAAGGCCGTAAGCGAATCGCAGAAGCAGTGAAGCGCCGGTGGGAGAGACAGAGGAAAGCGGCGGGTGGAAAGTAGCGATCGTCGAAACGGCTGGGGAGATTCCCAGCCGTTTTGCTTTTAGGCAAATCCGCGCTGACGAGGCCTGAGAGCTGAATACTTAAATCTATACAGATTCTCCGGGTGCGATTCTGACGACCTCGATCGAACCCTTCAGATGTTCGGCAAGTTGATCCGGTGTTCCAGTCAACGGCGGAAAGGTTCCGAAATGAATCGGCAGAATGGCCTTGGGAGCAATGAATTGCGCAGCCAATGCCGCTTCCTTCGGCCCCATGGTGTAGAAGCCACCGATGGGAAGCATCGCTAATTCCGGCTGATAGAGTTCCTTAATTAGTTTCATATCACTGAACACCGTCGTGTCTCCGGCATGATAGAGCACCGGACCATCGGTGATCGTCAGCACGAACCCCGCCGCGATTCCTGCGTATTGCACGCCGCTCTTGCCTTCCACTCCGGAGGAGTGTTTGGCCTCTACCATCGTGACGGCTACATCTTCTAACTGGACGGTTCCACCGATGTTCATTCCGGTAATCTTCTCAGCCCCTTCTTTGTTAACGAAGGCGGCGAGTTCATAGATCGCAACGACGTTGGACTTGTGCTTTTGCGCAACCGGGACAGCGTCGGACATGTGATCGCCATGACCATGAGTCAGAAGGATGAACTGAATCTTCTCAGGAAGCGCAAATCCCTTGGGGTATTTGGGATTGTGCTGGATGAAAGGGTCGATAAGGATGTTAGTGCCTTTGGGAGTTTGAACGAGTACTGTGGCGTGCCCAAGCCACGTGATGCGTGTGCCTTTCAAGAAAGTCATAATCTCTCCAGTGCGGGATGTCTCAGACCAAGAGCAGATGATTGGATGCGATTGAGCGAAGTTGGATCGACATTACCACCCCTGCGACTTGGATCTGTCGCCGAAGCGCCGCCTCATCGCGTGATAAGCACTTCAGAAATGCTGTCCTTGGCGAGGAACTGGCGGAACCCGGACCATTGATTGAACAGATCCTGAATGATTCGATTGGTGAAGGCCCGCTGAATGGGAAATGGCTGGGCCAGCTGCATTTCAACAGTGTCACCTTCAGTGATATGGAACCGGCTGTGGGCCGACTCTTCGGGCTGCTTTCGCGTATGGAAGAAGGCGAGCACCTGGCCGCCGGGATTCAGCGACGTGTACAAATGGTTGACCACCGCGGGTACGAAGGGCTCGGGGAGGTAGTCGAGTGCGGTCCAAAGCAGCACGACATCGTACATGCGCCCGCCGAAGTCGAGAGTCTGTTTGAGATAACCCTCGGTATCGAAGATCGGCTTGTCGTCCTCATCCACGCCCTTTTGCCACGAACCGGCGCAAGCCTCCGTAGCCAGATCAGTCATAAATACACTATGACCAAGGCTGGTGAGGTAGTTGATGTTCGTCGGAGACGTTGCACCAGAGTCGATGATGCGCAGTCCAGGCTCGGCCTGGAGCCTTTTGCGCAATGCCGCCCATCCCCCCGAGTGGCGAGGAATACGCGGGCCGCTCGCCCCCGAACCGGCGTTCTGGCCGCCTTCCTTCTTGTCGAACCAACGGCGAATCACTTTGGAGTCCTCTTGTGACAGGACACGTGCTGCCATCGAGCGCACGGTCGCACGCCGATGTTAGGAGTTGGTTGCCGGCGCAGCTTCAGGCGCTTTGGCGCCCTGCGAGAGATCGACTTTGCCGCGAAATACGGCATTGTCCTCCACCGCCAGGCGTAGCGCGCGCACGTCGCCTTCCACCACGCAACCGGAACGCAACTCCAGCCGGCCAGTGGCCACAATATTTCCCTGGACTTGGCCTTGAATCAGAATATCGCGCGCCGTAAGATCCGCGGCAACGTTCGCACTTGCGCCGATAGTGAGTCGGCTCTCTGTCAGGGTTACGGTTCCTTCGACACGTCCGTCGATGATAAGGTCTTCTGCGCCCTTCACTTCCCCGCGAATCACGACGGATTTGCCAATACGAGCAGAACCATTTTCGGTAGCCATGGATCAATTCCCTTCCGAAACTATTTGAATTCGACCGGCGCCTGCACGGCGTCCATTTTCTTGGAAACAATCGCGATCCGAGCGGCCCGAGGACCAAGTCGCCGGAAGGCCGAAGAAGACGCAAAAGTCCCTAATCGAACTATAGCATCGGGGCGGAGGCTCTCAGTTTCGGAATCCCGCGCCGCGCACCCGCGTCCAAAACTAAAGGAACATCCCTCAAAACCCGGATTTGAATTGAAGAGCGATAAACTGGTGATAGTGCGCCTCATTGCGATGTTCATTCTGTTTTTGCCGCTGGCCGCAGCCGGCCAGGGCAGTCCCGCGCATGCTGAGAGCGATCTCGTGACCAGGGCGCTCGAAAATGAGGTTCGCGCAGCGATGGATGCGCAGCATCCAATGCGCTACGAGTTGCGGAAGTCGAGTCCGCGATTGAGTTCGACCAAAGAAATTCTCGAAACCAAAGACGGAGCGGTGGCTCGGCTCCTCACCCTCAACAACGAGCCTCTGAGTGCAGCCGACGAGCAAAA
Organism: uncultured Acidobacteriaceae bacterium; assembly: GCA_963832035.1. Classification (GTDB taxonomy): domain Bacteria; phylum Acidobacteriota; class Terriglobia; order Terriglobales; family Acidobacteriaceae; genus Telmatobacter. Next base: position 97,313 of record CAWHSK010000002.1, read on the forward strand.
GGAACAGGCAAGGCTCGCGTCGCTGCTCCACGATCCAAACATCCAGCGTCACCGGAAGCAGTCGCAGGATGATGATTCCGCGAGGGCTCTCAAGGTGCTGCGGGCCCTTCCGAATGCATTTGTCTATCAGTTTGCCGGCACTGGAACCGGTCCTGCACGAGCGATGAACAGGTTTACATTCAAGCCCAACCCAAAATTTGCTCCGCCTGATCTTGAGACCCAGGTGTTGACGCAAATGACGGGCGAGCTCTGGATTGATCCAACACAGGAGCGCGTGGCAAGACTCGAGGCCCACTTGCAGCAGGATGTGGACTTCGGCTGGGGAATTCTGGGGCGCCTCAACAAAGGCGGATGGCTCGTAATTGAGCAAGCGAAGGTGGGAGGAGATCGGTGGCGCATCGTGCACTTCAAGATGTCGATGACTGGCCGCGTGCTCTTCAAAACCAAAGTCTTCGATACAACAGAAGACGAGAGCCAGTACCAGCCGCTACCTCTGGACTTGAGCTATCAGCAGGCGATCCAGATTCTGATCTCCGAACCAGCCACTGAACGCGGCGCCGCCGGCAAAGAATAAAGCGGCCCCGACGAAGCCGGGACCGCTTTATTGCAATGCAGTTCGCCTTACTTGATCTTGATGAAGATCATGGCGAAGGTGAACAGAGTGAGCGATTCGATGAAGGCGAGACCGAGAATCATCAGCAACTGGATGGTTCCGGAAGCTCCTGGGTTGCGTGCCACCGACTCGACGGCAGAACCAACGGCCCTGCCCTGCCCGATACCGCAGAGCCCAGCGGCCAAGGCGATACCAATGCCGATGCCAATTGGAGCAAGGTTGACGGCAGCGGAGCCCCCGTCGGCGAATGCCGGCACTGCAAAACACAGCAGCGACATCATCATCAGAACGTTTTGCAACTTACGCATGTTTCTCCAGCTTCTCTAAAATTAGCCGCCAGTGGGTGGTTGAGATTCACCGTGCTGATCCCCTCACGCTTGCGGCCTTCCGTTGACCCGGAGTGGAAGCGTCCTCCGGCGGACTCCTTCAACGTCATCACGGGCGAGAATTCTCGAACCCGGATATCAACGTTTGTCTCATCAATGTTCGTGGCGTGTTGCCTCTCCCAGGTAAATCATCGGCAACAGCGTGAATACGAGCGCCTGTACCAGGGATACCAATACGTGGAGCAGAAGAAAAACGATCGGAATGGCCAAAGGAATGAGGGAGAAGAAAACGAGGGTAACCAAATCGCCTGCGAACATGTTTGCCCAGAGACGGATAGTGAGCGACATCACGCGCGCGACGTTGGAAACAAGCTCGATGGGGAACAAAAGCCAGGCAATCCACCATACCGGCCCGGCAAAATGTTTGAGGTACCCCACAACGCCCTGATCCTTGAAACCGTAGAAGTTGTAGTAGAGAAAGACAGCCACAGCCAGGCCCAGGGGCACCACCGGCACGCCCGTAGGCGCCGGAATACCGGGAATCAGGCCCAGCAGATTGCAGGTTAGAACGAAAAGAAAAATGCAAGTGACGAAGGCCTGAAAGCGCTCGTAGTTGTGGCCGATGATTGCCTTGGCCTGTCCCCCGAGCAACTCGTGGATCGACTCGGCAATGTGCTGCGAAGTGGGAGGCTTTTCAACCGAAAGACGAACGCGAACCCAGATGAAAAAAGCAATCAACCCCAGAACAACCATCAGTTCGGTCGCAAACGTATTGTCGATCGGATGGGCGCGATCAGCGGGATGGACGCCTACCATCTGAAGCAGCGAGTCAACGGGACCGGCAAAGAGCCGATTCAGCAGATTTGTAATTCTGAATGATTCTTCCATGAAGACGAATAACTTTCTGATTCCGAGGCTAAGCCCGCGCGGAGACAGCAAACTATTGTCAACCTCGCAGCAGTTTAAGCGCCTCCCATGTGAGCGTAAGCACAGCCAGACTCAGGCCACAGACGAGCGCAATAGGAGTACCCCGGAAACATTTAAGGCTACCATAAATGACGGCGCCGAACAGAACCAGGCGCAGCAGAATGAACGCAATCGAAAGGCCTACGCCGCGCGGCCCGGCCTCATTCCTCATTCGGGAATTGATAATCCTCACCAGCCGACGCCACTCGAAGATGCTCGCAGCTGAAACCAACGCTCCAGAGGCAAAGAGCGCACCCGTACCCCAGCCTAGGGGTATCGATAACACAAGAGCCACCAAGCTTCCGATAATGAGTGTGTTACGGATTGCTCTCTTCAGCAGCACTTGAAGAGCTTCGTCCGACAAATTCACGATCGACTGGCTTTCCACCGTCATTTCTCATCTCCAGAAGCATCAGAGCCAGGATCCTGCCTCTGGGATGATTTGGCGCTCGACGTTACCACCATCCTCACCACGTAAACAATTCCGGAAATTCCACCGAACAGAATTCCTACCAGGCTGATCCATGACTGATGCAGGAGTTTGTCCAGCCAAGCCCCCAGGAGCCATCCGACGAAGGCCGACGATGGAAGAAGCACCGACACCTGCACCATTTTTTCAGCTTCGACAAGAGACGCAAGACCGCCCGGCATTTTCGGGCGCTGCGACTTCGGGATTGGACGGTTAAATGGCATCCTTCGTGGTTATACATGAAGAGTGCCTCACGGCGCGATGATGGCCGTCGTTGTGCTCGGGTTTCGACGTGCTCGGGTTTTCGACGTCGTTCTCATCCAGAGTTTTGAAAGTGAGTTGCCGCGTCGCCGCATCCATTGGCGCGTGGTCGCCCTTCGACGCCGAATCTGACAACAGCCAGCGGCAGGCTGACGGACGCTATACTGACACATGGAACTCATTGATTCTGACGAAGGTAAATACTGTGTTTGATTCGGAATTCGAGCGCAATCTTTTTGAGTTGCGCCAGGGAAAACTAGTCGAAATCGAGAAACTGGGGCAAGCCGCATATCCCAACCAGTTCCCTGCCTCGCATACCGTTCCGCAGATTCGAGCGAAATGGGGCGAGGCAATAGCGGAGACATTGGATGCTGAGCGCGCGACCGTGGCCATCGCAGGCCGCATCATGGCGATTCGCGTCATGGGCAAGGCAGGCTTCGCGACGCTGCAGCAGGGCGGCCAGCGGTTGCAGATCTACGTGCGCATGGATGCCGTCGGCGAGCAGGGCTGGGCGCTCTACAAGCTGCTCGACCTTGGCGATCACGTCGGGGTCAGTGGCTATCTTTTCCGGACAAAGACCGGCGAGTTGAGCGTTCACGTGGAGCGGCTGACATTCCTTGCCAAAGCGATGCTCGCGCTTCCTGAAAAATTTCACGGCCTCGCGGATGTGGAACTGCGTTATCGCCAGCGGTATGTGGACCTGTTTGCCAACCTCGAGGCGCGCGAAGTATTTGTGAAGCGTGCCAGGGTGCTGCGGGCGCTGCGGCGCTTCTTTGACGAGCGCGATTATCTCGAAGTAGAAACGCCGATGATGCAGACCATTGCCGGCGGAGCAAATGCGCGCCCCTTCACGACTCATCACAATGCGCTCGATATGGATCTCTTTCTGCGCATTGCGCCGGAACTCTACTTGAAGCGGCTGGTGGTGGGCGGTCTCGATCGCGTCTATGAAATCAATCGCAACTTCCGCAACGAAGGTGTGAGCACGCAGCACAATCCCGAATTCACGATGCTGGAGTTCTACCAGGCTTATGCGAACTATCAGGACATGATGCAGCTGACCGAGGACCTGGTCGAATACGTCGCGCGCGAAGTAAACGGAACCACGATCGTCGAATTCAACGGGAACACGATTGACCTTGGCAAATGGACGCGGCTTACGATGCGTGAAGCGATCCGCAAGTATTGGCCGGAAGAGGCAGGCCCCAAACCCGCACTTACCGCGTTTCAATCGGCGGAAGTGCTCCAAGCTCGCATTCGTGCCGCGATTGATTCCCTTGAAACGGCGGAGGCACAGGGCCCGCAACAGCCGGCATCAGAGCGCTTATCAGAATTGAAGACGATTCGAACGGCCATGAGTGCCGTCTACTACGACTCGATGAAGGGCGCACCGCTCGGCAAGTTGATTTACAACCTGTTTGAGGCTGTTGTCGAACCGTTCCTTATCCAGCCAACCATCATCTACGACTACCCAACGGTGGTTTCGCCGCTTTCCAAGGCCAAACCGGACGATCCGGAACACGTGGAGCGATTTGAGTTTTTCGCCGGCGGCTTCGAGTTAGGCAACGCCTTCAGTGAATTGAATGACCCCGTCGAACAACACAAGCGATTCGAGCAGCAACTTGCCGAGCGCGATCGCGGCGATGACGAAGCACACCAGATGGACGAGGACTACGTCCGCGCCCTTGCCTACGGCCTTCCTCCCACTGGGGGCGAGGGCATCGGGATCGACCGCCTGGTAATGCTTCTGACCGGCTCAAAGTCGATTCGCGATGTGATCCTGTTTCCGCTGATGCGGAAGGAGCAGGAGTCAGAAAACAGAGACCAGGAAAAACAGCCACCAGCTTCCAGTTCCTGATCATCGGCGATGTCATTCTGAGTGATACGGGGCCCCAAACGCAATTCAGTTTGGGGGTGGTGAGCGAAGAATCTGCTTTTCGCCTTTTTGGTTTCTATTGAGGAATTCAGACCCACCACGCTAGGAGTTTCATTGAAGATTCTTTTCGTCGGCGACATCTTCGGCAGTGCTGGACGCAGGATTGTACGCGAGCACATCGGACACGTGCGCGAGGCGCATGATGTCGAGCTTGTCGTCATCAATGCTGAAAATGCCGCAGGGGGTTTCGGAGTCACTCCGCAAATCGCCGAAGAGCTATTCGACTTGGGTGCCGATGTGCTCACCACTGGCAATCACGTGTGGGACAAGCGCGAGCTGCTGGATTATCTGAACTCCGCGCCCGCCGAAAGTCAGGAGCGTCCGCGTCGTGTGCTGCGGCCCGCCAATATGCTGCCGGGGCTGCCTGGATATGGCGTCTTCGAAGGCGTGACACAGAGCGGCGTAGACTACGGGGTTGTCGACCTCATGGGCAAGGTGTTTATGAGCGGCACTAATGATCCCTTCAGCGCGGTCAATGATTTGCTGGCCGGCATCAAGGCGAAGGTGATCCTCGTGGATTTCCACGGCGAGGCCACCAGCGAGAAAGTCGCGATGGGCTGGCATCTTGACGGGCGCGTAACTGCGGTGCTGGGCACGCACACGCACATTCCTACAGCCGATGAACGCATACTGCCGGGCGGCACTGCTTACCAGACGGACGTAGGCATGAGCGGTCCGTATGACAGCGTGATCGGCGTCGAGAAGGACCTCGTGCTTCACCGGTTTCGTACGGGAATGCCCGGCAAATTCGAAGCCGCCAGGGGGAATCCAAAAATGTGCGCCGCGCTGATTACGTGCGATGCAGCCACCGGGCGAGCGTCGGCAATCCAGCGAATCATGCTTGGAGAATAATGGAGAGGTTTTCCTCGATCTGGCTGGCTAGTTCTGGCCCGACTGTGGCACTTGCCAGGTTCGAGCAACAGCCGACTGTTGTGACGCCGGGATCGCGGTCCGCATCGATGCCGGCTTGTGCGTGGCCTTGGTCAGCTTTCCCTGGTGAGTGAAAGTCATCGACCACTCCATGGCATGGGGCCGGGCGGCTGCGTCCGCGAAGCGAATCACTTCCATTCCGTGCGGCTGTGTTTCCACATCCAACGCCGCGGTCAGCGCAGGGATCGCTTTGTGCACAGCCGGTTCCGCGTCGCGTGGCACTATCTGGGGCTGCGAACCGGCAAGCGCGGCGTAGCAGAGCGCATTGCCAAGCCAATCGGAGTTCGCGGCTTCGCCCTCTTCAGCTCGAATGTGGTTGAAAGCCGAGATGGTGAGCGCATTGATGGGAGCCGGTGAAAAAAGCGAGTAACCGCGCTTCAGGATTGGAACGATGCGCACCCGGCCTGCACCATTGCGAGGCACCGAAGCGGAAAAGACCGACATGTCGCCGTCGCCATTGTTGCGCGTGTACTGCAGAAAAAGATGATTCGGGAACGTGGGGCAGACGATCTGGCGGTAATTCCAGTGGTCCTGTTGATACTCGAGGCCCGCGAACCCAGCGTGCTCGGCGATCGATGACTCCGCGTCGGCAAGCAGAAGGCGATCCTGCTGTGTAAGCTGCTCCGCAGACCGAAACTCGACGCTGTAAAGAGGCGTCTGGCGGGTGGCGGTAGTCGAGAAGGGTTTGGGTGGAACCGCATCCGGCACAACGCGTTCGTGCTTCGAGACCTCAGAGTTTTGAGTCTGCCCGCGCGAGACCGCAGGAAAATTAAAGGTCTCCGCGAGCAGGGTCGCAGCCAGTACGACGGGGGAAATGCGAAACAGCGCCATGCTGTCTCAAGAGTACCATTGGGACGCCCCGAAGACTTGGCTCAAACAGGAAGGGCAGCCTTGGAAAGGCTGCCCTTCTCTTTCGTTCATCTGACTCGCCCGGACCGCGGGCGAATTCGTGTTATTGGTGCGTTGCCGGGCGGTGAGCAGCCGCCGGCTTGTGAACCGGAGCCTTCTTCGCAGTCTGCAAAATTCCATCCTTGAGGGAAATTTGCGCGCTTGCTGCGGCCGTCGCCGAGGCTGGAATCTGCGTGTAGGTATCGTAGGTTCCGTCCAGTTCCGGACCGCCATCCTTCATCAGCTTGAGTTCAGAACCAACCGGTGGAACGTCCTTATCCGCGATCGGCTCCTTCATGTTGACGATGAAATCGGCCGTCTTGGCGTCCTTGGCGTCCTGAGTCACAGCAACCTTGATCTGGTTGGGATTTGATTCAATCACGATGCCCGGGACCGGCGTTTGCTTGCCCTGGAGGAGCGCCCAGAGCTTATCGGCGTCTTCCTTGCTGCCGACGGAGAGCACTGTTTCCTTATCGGCCAGCGCCAGGGTATTCAGGTCCGACGTCGTTGCGAGCAGGTCGTGGATCTGTTCTTCCGGCGTCTTGGCAGGAGCGATGTTGAGGGTTCCCGGCGGGAAGAGAGTGGCAGACGCCTGCGTCTTCAGTCCATCCAGGCCTGTCAGATCCCCGTGATACTTCTTGTAGTAATACTCGAGCTGAGGCTCGATCTGGCTCTTGTAGTTCGCGGGAGCGTAGTTCCAGGCGCGGGCGAAGAACCAGCAGGCCATGATGTAGTCTTGTCCTGCCTTATCTTTGGCCGCCTTAGCAGCTGCAGCCAAAGCAGCGTCTCCAGGAGCAGCCTTTGCCTTGTCGGCGGCTTCTCTGGCTGCCTGGGCATCCACTAGCTGCAATTTCACGTAGGCCAGCGCGAGCTGAAGGGTATCCCCGAGAGCCGCACCCTTCGTGGTGTCCTCTGGCTTATACATCATCAGTTCTTTGCGGTATTGTTCCACCGCCGCCGCCGGATCCTTCTTGGACACCATGTCATCAACGGCAATCGCTGAAATGAAGAACGGGAACACGGCGTCCGTCTGCTGCTTCCATGCAGCGTCGTCCAGGCCTGCCGGCTTGGTCGCTGACAATCCCTTTTGAGCAAGAGCCGCGGCATCATCGCAAGTCTGCTGATCAGAGGTCTTCGCACACTGGCTCTTTTTGATGAATACCGAGATGTAAATTGCCTTCAGATTACTGGGATCAATCTGCAGCATCCGTGACGCGGCGCTCACCGTCTTGTCCATGTCGCCGAGCCCTTGGTAGGTGTCGATCAGCATGTCGAGCACGGTCTTCTTGACCACGCTCTGTGGGTACTTGGTCAGGAAGTCCTCAAGTGCTGCGGCCTTGGCCTTGGGATCGGTCTGTGTTGTGGCCATTTGATAGGCGTTGTATTCGGCTGGATCCTTGATTTGAATCGTGGATTGATCCTGCGCGCGCAGCGTGTGTGCGGGAACGAGGCTCAAGCTCGCCAGCGCCATCACAGATGCAAAGACAAACTTCTTCATTCAGTGCTCCTGGGAGATGCGGAAGTGTAATGGTAACTCAAGCACTCGCTCGCGGTATCGACCAATCCGTTCCGGTGGGTGATATTGCAGAATTCGGCGGATTGACCTTCCCACGATGTCCAATGCGGTATTGGGAGGATTATAGAAAGCCCGACCCAATGTGACAAGGCACCTGATTCGACAAAACGGCAGACACGTTCATCAGGGCGCAATCCAGGGGTTGTCGGCTCAACCGTAGACCGGCTCGCCGACTGGCATTTTGACATATGTCTGATTGGAAGTCTTGCGGGAATCTTTCTGCCTCCCTGGGGGGAACGATGGCCGCCCCCACAGCGCATCGCCTACACCGCTTAGACACCGAAAAGCTTAAAAGTGTTTCCTGTAGGTTTCAGGGAAGTATTTCGCCGGTTTCACTGCAGGAGTCGAAGCAACTCAGCCTGTTCCGCGAGAAAGGCATCGTGACCATGCGAACTCGTCATTTCACGGTATTCAGAAGGTACACCCGCAGAACGAACGAGCTCCACAAAGGCACGGACTGAATCCGGAGGAAAGAGCCAGTCGGAACTGATGCCAATAAAGGTAAGACGGGCGCGAATACTACCAAATGCATCCTTTGCTGGACGCCCATTCAAGGGGTCCCATGTATCCATGGTGCGCAAAATGGCGAGATACGCGTTAGCGTCGAATCGCTGGATGAACCGCTCTCCCTGGTGGTCGAGGTAGCCGGCAATATCGAAACGACCGCCGATGAGCCCTCCGCCATGGTTATCGAGGCTCCATGGGTTTTCTCCGTTCCGGTTGGGATTGCGGGAGAAGCGCTCGTCAAACAACGTGGCGGACTTGTAACTGAGCATGCCGATCTGCCGGGCGAGAGACAGCCCGAGGCGCGGCTGCCGCTGCGGCAGATAGTAACCGCTGTCCCAGTCCGGGTCGTTCTGGATAGCCTGACGCTGCAGGTGGTTCAAAGCCAGCCCCATTGCAGACAGCGGCGCAACCGCAATAATGGCGGCGCGCTCAACGCGTGCAGGGTCGTGGATGGCCCACTCCAGGACCTGCATCCCCCCGATTGAACCGCCGAGAGCCAGCCTGAGCCGCTGAATGCCAAGCGAGTCAAGAAGCTGAGCCTGGGCCCGGACATTGTCACGGATGGAAACGAGCGGAAAATCAGGCCCGTAGACCAGTCCGGTTTCCGGATCAACGGTTCCTGGTCCCGTGGACCCATAGCAGGATCCGAGCAGGTTGATGCAGATCACGAAGTCGTGCTCAAGCGATAGAACGGCGCCAGGTGCGAAGATCTCAGGCCACCAGTCGCCCACACGTGCCGAGCCCGACAGTGCATGGCAAATCAGTACGGCATTATCGCGCGCCGCGTTCAGGCGGCCGTAAACCGCATAGTGCAATGTGGCCTGTGCAAGCGTGCGCCCGCTCTCGAGCATAAGGTGCTGGTCCAGCACGAAGTCGCCTTCGTACGTGGGCTCAAGAGCAGGCGTCCGGGCCGGTGCTGGGCCCGACCCGGTAACGGCTTCGGTCATAACACTCATTGTGCGGTATGGACCTTGCTGGCAGCAGCACCGGTCGACGCGTGTCCGTTGGCTGTCTCAATGGCATGGTCCAGATCCGCAATAATGTCGCGGATGTCTTCGATGCCGACAGAAAGGCGAACGAGTTCCGGCGTCACGCCGGTTGCAGCCTGCTCTTCGACTGACAACTGCTGATGGGTGGTCGATGCTGGGTGGATGACGAGGGACTTGGCATCACCAATATTGGCAACCAGTGAGAACAGTTCCAGCGAATCGATCAATTTCTTGCCAGCTTCGTAACCGCCCTTAATGCCGAAGGTGATGAGCGCGCTCTGGCCATTGGGTAGATACTTTTTCGCCCTGGCGTAGTAAGGGCTGGACTCGAGGCCCGGGTAGTTGACCCAGTCGACCCCCGGATGCTGCTGGAGATGACGCGCGACAGCCAGCGCGTTCTGCGAGTGGCGTTCGAGGCGCAGATGGAGAGTCTCGATCCCCTGCAGCAGGAGGAAGGCGCTGTGCGGTGAGAGGGCGGCGCCTGTATCGCGAAGCCCCTGGATGCGTGCTTTCAAGATGAAGGCCAACGGACCAAACGCTTCCGTATACGAAAGGCCGTGATACGACGGGTCGGGCGCCGAGAACTCCTTGAATCGGCCGGAAGCTGCCCAGTCGAATTTGCCGGCATCGACAATGACGCCACCGATGGTGGTGCCGTGGCCGCCGAGGAACTTCGTCGCCGAGTTGACCACGATGTCAGCGCCCCATTCAATGGGACGGACAAGGGCCGGGGAGACTGACGTGTTGTCGATAACCAGCGGCAGGCCGTTCTCATGGGCAATGGCGGCAAGCTTTTCGATGTCGGCAATATCGAGCTTAGGATTGCCGAGAGTTTCCGTGTAGACCGCGCGGGTCTTGGAATTGATGGCTGCGCGCAAGCCGTCGAAGTCATCGGCATCGACAAAGCGCACCGTGATACCGAGCCGCGGAAGCGTGTAGTGAAACAGGTTGTACGTGCCGCCATAAAGCGACGTGGTAGAGACAATCTCATCGCCGGCCGCCGCGAGGGTGGTGATGGTGAGGGTCTCTGCCGCCTGTCCGGACGCCACGGCCAGTGCTGCTGCACCGCCCTCGAGAGCCGCTACGCGCTTTTCAAGCACGTCTGTCGTCGGGTTCATGATGCGCGTGTAGATGTTGCCGAATTCCTTCAGCGCAAAGAGCCGCCCGGCATGATCCGCATCCTGAAACAGGTACGACGTGGTCTGGTAGATGGGGACGGCGCGGGAACCGGTTGCGGGGTCGGGCGACTGGCCGGCATGAACGGCGAGGGTGGCTAAGTGCTGCTTCTTCTCTTCGGACATCGTTGATCTCCTTCAGATTTCGGATCGCTTTGATGTGCGGCGGGAACGGGTCTTTCAGGAAACCGCACCCAAGCCGGAAATGCAAAAGCCCGAATCCTTTTCTGGATCCGGGCCGCCTGGTTCTTGATCGGTTGCGACTAGCGCATTCGCCTCTCAGAAGCCACACGGATGGATCCGCATGCGCAACACATGCACATAGCCATGACCTCAATCCGGGGTTCAGCTGAGTTCAGCATAGAAGGCAGTATCGCGGACGGCCGAGCCTGATGTCAAACACAAGTTGTCAGCAGATTGTCATTCCTGAGCGGATAAGTCCGGAACTCGATGACTACTCTTCCGCCTTCCAGACGTAGGCCCCGGCTGCGGTAATCCGATGTGGGCAAGCACGCGAAATGCGAATTGGCGAGCCATCTCATCCGAATCGACAGGCTTGTTATAAAACGCAGGAATCACAGGAAAGATAGTCGCCCCGGCCTCCGCCGCGAGGGTCATATTGCGTAGATGAATCCGATTGAAAGGCGTTTCTCGCACGCAGAGCAGCAGCGGTCGCCGCTCTTTCAGCGTCACGTCAGCGGCGCGCGCAATGAGCGAGTTGGCAAGACCATTGGCAATCGTAGCCAGCGTCCCCATGGAGCACGGCAACACGATCATGCCATGCGAGGGATAGCTGCCACTGGCGATGGCCGCACCGATGTCAGTGTCAGAATGCTGCGTGATTTTAGCCGGAGCGGAGCCGAGAAGCTTCTCAAGCAAACTGGTGCGGCCCGAGATGCCAAGTTCTTCGGCAATAACACGCAGAGAATTTTCCGAAGCCACAAAATGCACCCGGGTCACCCGCGCATCCGCCTCAAGCGCGCGCAGCAATTCGCGACAAAGAATGGCGCCAGAGGCTCCGGTAATGGCGACGGTAAGATTTTCCGCTTCCACGTGGGGCTTCCCTTCCTCTGAATCTAACCTTCAGGACCCAAACTTTTTCGGGTCTAGAATTCCTCCCGCTCCGTCCGCAGGCTTGCCTTCGTTCCACTCCTGCATCAGAAGCGCGTACCCATCCGAGACCCCACGCTCCCCCAGCCGCTTCTTCTCATCGAACGCCTGCCGGCGCTCGCCCGCATTCCACAGCACGCGAAACAGCATGATCGATGAGATCTCCGACTCCGGCGAAAGCTTCACCGCCACCCGGCCGCTCTCGATCGCCTCGCGATGCTTCCCTTCCCGTGACAGCACCCAAGCGTAATAGCAATGCACAATCGACGCCTCGGGAAATTCCTCCACCAGCGCCTTCATCCACTGCTCGGCGTCCACGAGTTCCTCATCGGCCGAGTTGACCACTCCCTCAATCGTGTTCAGCACCCGCTCAGCCGCGTGATCCGGAATCTGACTCATGACCTACTCTCTCAGCACCCGCCGGAAGATTGCATCCACATTCCCGAGCTGCCGCGCATAGTCAAACGTCTTGGCCAACTTCTCCGCCGAAAGCAGTCCCGTAATCGCCGTGTCCTTCGCCACTTCGTCGCGGAACACGAGGTCGTCCTTCCACGAACGCATGGCGTGCGACTGTACCAGCCGGTACGCATCTTCGCGCAGCATGCCAGCCTCGGCAAGATCGAGCAGCAACTGTCCCGAAAAGATCAGCCCCCCCGTCGATTCGAGATTCTTCTTCATGCGCTCCGGGTGAACCAGCAGGCGATCGACAAGATCGGTGGTCTTGAACAGCAGATAATCGGCAAGGATCGTCGAGTCCGGAAAAATCACGCGCTCGACTGAAGAATGTGAAATATCCCGCTCGTGCCATAGCGCGATATTTTCAAGCGCCGCCTGGGAATTCGACCGAAGAACGCGCGCAAGTCCGCTGATCTGCTCCGAGGTAATCGGATTCTTTTTGTGCGGCATCGCCGACGAGCCCTTCTGCTTCTCGCTGAAGTACTCCTGCGCCTCGCGAACTTCCGTCCGCTGTAGGTGGCGGATCTCGACGGCGATCTTGTCGAGCGTGCTTCCAATGATGGCGAGAGTCCCAATATATGCAGCATGCCGATCGCGTTGGATGACTTGCGTTGCCACGGGCGCGGGCTTGAGGCCAAGCCGTTCGCAGATGCGCTCTTCATGCTCCGGCTTAAGGTGGCCGAACGTGCCGACAGCGCCGGAGAGTTTGCCCACGCGCATATCCTCGGCCGCAGCGTCGAAGCGGGCAACATTGCGCTCCATCTCCGCATACCAGTTGAGCAGCTTGAGGCCAAAGGTGGTGGGTTCAGCGTGGATGCCGTGGGTACGGCCGATTGTCGGCGTGTGCTTTAACTCGATGGCCCGGCGCTTGAGCACGGCAAGCAGCGCGGCCAGCCCCGTTCGGATGAGCACCGATGCTTCTTTTACCTGTAAGGCCTGCGCCGTATCGACAACGTCGTTCGACGTGAGGCCGTAGTGCAGCCAGCGGGAAGAATTGCCGCCCAGCCCCTGCTTTTGCAGGGACTCTGCCACTGCCGTTGTGAAAGCGATGACATCGTGCTTTACTTCGGCCTCGATTTCAGCCACGCGGGCAGCATCCACGGTGGCCTTTGTCGCGATGTCTTCGGCGGCGCTGGCCGGGATCACGCCGAACTCTGCGAGAACTGTACTGGCCGCCGCCTCCACCTGAAGCCAGCAGCGATATTTGTTGTCTTCGGTCCAGATGCGGCCCATCGCGGGGCGGGTGTAGCGCTTGATCAAGGACACACTCCTCTACTGGCCATCGATACAGCCATCGCCAACTCTTGATTGTACGAGGTTAAACCGGCTATTTAAGAGGTATCCCGAAGCGTTTGTGCAGCTCGTCATACAAAAGACCGCGCCCCGGCTTGTACGGCTGAAACCACTCGCCATCGATCACGAGTTGAGGGATGGCTCGCTTGCCGACGTGCCGAATCAATTCATCCGAGGCAGCTTGATCCAAATCGACATTGATCTCTGTGTATTCGATCCCGTGTGTTTCGAGAAACTGTTTAGCCGCCCTGCAGTCTCTGCACCATGCGGCCGTATAAACCTGCACCTTCATACATCCATCTTACTTTGCCTGGCTGATAGCATTCTTGCGTGACCGCAGACGAAATCAAGAAGCTGCTCAACCTCGATCTGCACCCGGTGGAGGGTGGATATTTCCGGCGGACTTTCACGTCGGCGGCACATCTTGATCTGACGCGCGGCAGCCGGCCCCGGGGTACGGCCATCTACTACCTGCTGGAAGCAGGATCATTCTCAGAGATGCATCTGCTCGATTCCGACGAGATGTTTCACTTCTATCTCGGCGACCCGGTTGAGATGCTCCAGCTCTACCCCGACGGGCGCTCCGCGCTTTTCACCCTTGGGTCGGATTTGATGGCCGGGCAGCATGTGCAGTTGCAAGTCCCTGCAGGCGTGTGGCAGGGGATGCGGCTGATCGGGGAAGGCAATTTTGCGCTCTTCGGCTGCACGGTAGTCCCAGGTTTCAGTTTCGACGATTACCACAATGCCAGCTACGAGAACTTGGTGGCAAAGTGGCCGGAGCAGAGGAACAGGATCAGGAATCTGACTCGAAGTTGAACCCGTCTGTGTTGATGTCAATACCCTGGCTCTCTTCTGCGTCTAAGTCCCTCGAAACACACGTCAGAAAATCTGCGTAACTTTGCAGGCTATTTCTTGCGGAGCACTATACTCAGAATTCGAAGAGATTCTCACGGAATCATGCGCCGCTGAGAAGCGTGCGGATGATTTCAACCAGTGGGGTCTGTATCGGGGCAGAACTTCAGTCGTGCCGCCGCTAACTTGCTTCATCGCGAAGCGATCCCTAACCGTGCACCAGTATGGAAATCTAGCCCCTCACAGTCTGTGCTTACCCACGATCTGAAATGACTCCTGAAATCCAGCCTCAGAAACGCTCCTAAGTTCTTTCGGGAGACGACTCTGGAGCTAAGTTCTTTCGGTGGAAGACTCTAAGGCCAGGGCCTCCTAGCAAGGCTATTAGAATGAGGAACTTCCTTCCAGAGTATGGGTGGGTAACCCCCGGGTGCAACCAAATGGTTGCATATCATTTCCACAAACACGAAATGTGTGTACCGGCGCCTAGCGCCGATCGCGAAAAAAGCTGCGGAGTAGCTCAGCGGACTCCTCAGCGAGTACACCCTGCTCCACCTGCATCTGGTGGTTAAGCTGCGGATGATTGATGACAGACAGCACCGACCCCGCTGCGCCTGCTTTGGGATCGGCAGCGGCAAAGACGAGCCGGTCAAGGCGCGCATGCACCATGGCGCCGGCACACATGGCGCAAGGCTCAAGCGTTACGTAAAGAACGCAACCGCTCAGGCGGTAATTCCCAAAGGTACGCGCGGCCTGGCGTAACGCGACGATCTCGGCATGGGCTGTCGGATCGCTGGTGCGGATCACCGAATTCTGCCCGCGCGCAATCATCTCGCCCCGGCAGACGATGACGGCGCCGATCGGCACTTCACCGGCTGCACTGGCCTTTCGCGCTTCTGCAAGGGCCTCTCGCATCCCTTCCAGGTCAGAGATCATGGCTTCGATGTTAGCGCCGATGGCTGCTGTTGCGTCATGCAGTGCAGCGTACCGAGTCCCCACACCAGGTCGACAGCGTGGATCCCGATAACGTCGCGATCCGGAAAGAGTTCCGCCAGAATTCCGAGTGCGACTCGGTCGTTGGGATCGTGAAACGTGGGGACCAGAACGAGCCCATTGGCGATGTAGAAGTTGGCGTAGCTTGCAGGCAGGCGCTGATTGCGAAAGACGACCGGCCGAGGCAACGGCAGTTCGACAATCGTAAACTGCTTGCCGTCGGCGGTGCGGGCAGCCTTCAGGCGCGCGAGGTTTTCAACCAGCGGCTCGTGGTTGGCATCTTTTGCATTTGGCTCAACGGCGGTGACAATGGTTGCAGGCCCGACGAAACGAGCGATGTCGTCGACATGGCCGTGCGTGTCGTCGCCGACAATTCCCCGCCCCAGCCAGATCACCTGCTCGATGCCGAGATAGTCGTGGAATGCACTTTCAAGCTGCTCGCGGCTCACGCCGGGGTTGCGCTGCTGGACTTCGCTCAGCAGACACTCTTCGGTGGTGAGCAGGATTCCCTGTCCATTGGTGTCTATCGAACCACCTTCGAGAACCAGTCGGCGCTCTTCGCCGGCGAGATCGACAACAGGCTGCCATTCGAGGAAGGTTGAGCAGTTCCGCCGCGCGGCCGGGGATCTGGTCGTCAAGGTGCCAGTCTGGATACTTTGCCCACGCATTGAAGCGCCAGTTGGTAACGGCGACCTGCCCTTGTGGGTTGCGCACGAAGATCGGTCCTGAGTCGCGGGTCCAGACGCGATCCGTTGGCCACTGGTGAAAGCTGACGCTATCGAGATTCGCATGCGAGCGCTTCAGGACACTGCTTGCACGGCGCTGTGCTTTTTCATCCTGTACGAGAAGATGGACTCGCTCCCGAATAGCAAGCAACCGGACAATCTCCGCGTAGAGCCATGGGATCGCCTGAAATTTTCCCGGCCAGTCGTCCGGATTGTGCGGCCATGCCAGCCAGGTCGCCTCGTGCGACTCCCACTCGGCGGGCATACGATAACCAAGTTGCTGAGGAGTACTGGTGGGCATTCTTACTTGCCTTCTCCATTCACACCCGCGTCAAGAAAGCGGCTCGTGATGGGCGCATAAGCGTCGATGCGGCGATCGCGGAGGAAGGGCCAGTTGCGGCGCGTATCTTCAAGGAGCGCCAAGTCAATTTCGCCGATCAAAATCTCTTCTTCCTCGTGCGAGGCCTTCGCAATGATCCGGCCGAATGGATCCGCGAGAAAACTGCCACCCCAGAATTCCAGGCCCGTGCCGCTAGCACGATTGCCGCGAATGTCGCCCTCCTCGTGGCCAACGCGATTCACGCCGGCAACGTAAACGCCATTAGCGATAGCGTGCCCTCGCTGGATGGTTTGCCATGCATCGTATTGTGCCGCGCCATACTCCTCTTTCTCTGCCGGGTGCCAGCCAATGGCCGTCGGATAGAACAGCACTTCGGCTCCCTGCAACGCGGTCAAGCGCGCGCCCTCGGGATACCACTGGTCCCAGCAAACCAGCGTGCCCACGCGGCCAAACGCCGTATCGACAGCCTTGAATCCCAGATCTCCCGGCGTGAAGTAAAACTTCTCGTAATACAGCGGATCGTCGGGGATATGCATCTTGCGATAGACGCTGATGATGCTGCCGTCCTGCCCCAGCGTAACCGCCGTGTTGTGATAGAGGCCCGGCGCACGGCGCTCAAACAGCGATGCCACGATGACGACACGCGCCTCTTGGGCAACTTCAGCAAGTCTTGCGGTGGAAGGCCCGGGGATCGTTTCAGCCAGATCGAAAAGCTTGATGTCTTCGCGCTGGCAGAAGTATTGGGCGCGGAATAGTTCAGGCAGACAGACGATTTGCGCGCCGCGCTTGGCCGCTTCGCGGATGTGCGCGATAGCCGACTCAAGATTCGCGTCGGGATCGGAGCCCATCCGCATCTGCACCAGGCCAACTTTGTATTTGCGGGCGTTTTCCATTTCGACTGAATTCTCCTCCCACTTCGAAGTACAGCACTTTAGATAGCAAGGCCAACCCCGGCGGGCGGGATTGGCCTCAAGTCCCACACATGCGGTCTTTACTGTTCGAGAATCAGAACCGCCGCCGCGATCGTCGTGGTCCAAAGTCCACGCTTGTCGCCAACAGCCGACTGCGTTACGTTGCTGGTCCGCACGATCTTGTTGGAAATACGGTAAATCTCTTTCTTCTCGTCCCAGCTCTTGTCTGGATCAAACTCCACGTCAAGTGTCGTGGCCAGCATCTCGGCGGCCAGTTCTTCCGCGTATTCGCCAGCCTGTTCTTCGGTCTCGCCGAAGCTGTGATGCTCGCTGAGATAACCGTATGTGTCACGGTCAGCCGGGATGGCTACGCCGATGCTCGAAACTAACAGACGGTGCGGTTCACGGGTGGAATTCTCGGCGATGACTGCGAAAACCACTTCGCCATGATCTAGATACTTGAGGCCTTCTTTACGCGAGACGATCTTGCAGCGAGGCGGAAAGATGGAGGAGACGCGCACAAGATTCTGCGATGCGATGCCGGCATCCCGAAGCGCTAGCTCAAAGGAGGTCAAACGCTCCTTGTGTCTGCCTACGCCCTTTGTGAAGAAAAGCTTCTTCGGGACCATGTTCTTTCCCAATTTCTATGTACCCTCCATGATGTGACGATCGTTGAGCTTACAACCGTTCCCGCATGAGTTTATCGCATCTTGACGACCGGGAACGGGAGGGCCGACGATTTAATCCCGAGTTCATACACTGGGACCCAAAAAACTTACGATCGTCGGTCAAATGGCAGCGCTCTTCCCGGCTGATTTCGAGCACTTTTTTCGCCAGGGACAGAACTTTTTCCGGGCGGCAGAGTTTGAACAGAGATGAGGCTGTCACTTCTTCTCAGCGTGTCGTTGCTCAGCGCCGCATTTGGCTGCGCGCTTGCAGTTGCTCAAGTGTACGTAGCTCCGTCGGGATCGCCTCCGATTCGCGCGGCGAATCCAGATGCAGACCCGGTTCCATTGGAATGGATTCCCCCGGCGCTGGCACAGCTAAGTTTGCTGGCGCCGATGAAATCGGATTTCACACTCGATCGAACCATGCTTGGAATAGCGGCTGGCTTGGTTCCGGACAGCGATGCCCCCACGCGGCAAGCGATCAACAAACTCAATGGGGTTAGCGTCCACACCATGCGCTTCGGCGACGCCGGAATACCAGACGAAAGCGCCGTTGAGGCGATTCGCTCGTCGTACCATCTCCGCGGATGGAAGCACATGGTGACCACTTCGAATCACGGAAGCCCGGTGCACAACGGAACCACGGATGTCTGGGTTGTTCTAGATGGCATGAATGTGCGCGGCGCGGTGGTTCTGGCTGAAACTCCACGAAGTCTGACCCTCGTAACGGTGGCCGGCAACTTGAGCCCCGTTGACCTGATGCATCTACGCGGGCACTTCGGAATCCCTCGGCTCGATGCAGAAGACTTTAAGACCGCGCCGGTCCAGTAGACAGGGTTCTAACCAGGCGACTGCGCCAGCTGAGCCATGGACATCGCCGTCATTTTCCTTTCATTTGCACCAATGGGACGACATTGCCACCCCTAAATTGCAGGTGTTAGCCTTCCCATACACCGTATCGAGGGAAGGAACTCCGGAAACAACATGCAAAAGACCTACAACGGGCTGGAATTGCCGCGCGACGGCCAGCCTATCGAGTACAGCCACGGCCAATATCAGGTTCCCGACAACCCCATCATTCCGTTTATCGAAGGCGACGGCACCGGACGCGACATCTGGAAGGCCTCCCAGCGTGTCTTCGACGCCGCTGTGGAGAAGGCATACGGCGGCAAACGAAAGATCAAGTGGTTCGAGATCTTCGCCGGCGAGAAGGCATTCCGCCAGTTCAGCACGTGGCTGCCCGACGACTCAGTAAGTGCGGCGCGCGATCTGCGCGTCTCGATCAAGGGGCCGTTGACGACCCCGGTGGGCGGCGGAATTCGGTCCTTGAATGTCGCTTTGCGTCAGCTTCTCGACCTCTACTCCTGCGTTCGCCCGGTGAAGTATTACCAGGGCGTGCCGAGCCCGGTGAAGCACCCCGAAAAAGTCGACATCGTGATCTTCCGCGAAAACACCGAAGACGTGTATTCGGGCATCGAGTTCAAGCAGGGATCAGCGGACGCTGGTCGCATCATCGAGTTCATTAATGAAGACCTGCTGAAGGGCGGAAAGAAGAAGATCCGGCTCGATTCCGGCGTGGGCATCAAGCCGATCTCGATCTTCGGGACCAAGCGCCTCGTCCGCTATGCCATTCGCCAGGCGATCGAGATGGGACGCAAGACCGTGACCCTGGTGCATAAAGGCAATATTCAAAAGTTCACCGAGGGCGCTTTCCGCGAGTGGGGATACGAGGTTGCGGTCGAGGAGTTCCGCGATCAGACCGTGACCGAGAGAGAGAGCTGGATCCTCGGCAACGTCGATGCCAACCCCAATATCACAGTAGAAGAGAACGCGGCGTTGATCGAACCGGGCCTTGAGTTCGGTAACCAGGAGTTCCGCGATGCCCTCTACGCAGAAATCAAGGGCGTGCTTGATTCCATCGGGAAGACGCACGGCAACGGTGCGTGGAAAAACAAGGTGCTCATCAACGATCGCATCGCGGACTCCATCTTCCAGCAGATCATCATTCGACCGGCTGATTACAGCATTCTCGCCACCACCAACCTCAACGGCGACTACATCTCCGATGCGGCCGCTGCCCAGGTGGGCGGGCTGGGAATTGCTCCGGGCGCGAACATCGGCGACGGCTATGCGGTCTTTGAAGCGACGCACGGAACCGCGCCGAAGTATGCCGACAAGGATGTCATCAATCCGGGCTCGGTGATCCTGTCTGGCGTGATGATGCTCGACTTCATCGGCTGGAAGGAAGCGGCCAAGATGATCGAGAACGCGATGGAGAAGACGATTCAGCAGAAATTTGTCACCTACGACTTTGAGCGGCAGACGGCAGGTGCAACGAAAGTCGGCACCAGCGAGTTTGCTTCCCGCATTATTGGAAACATGTAAACGACAGTTCGCAGTTCTTAGTTCCGAGTTCACCGGGAGTACAGGAGGCTCTGTGAACTACGAACCTAGAACTCCGAACCAGGAGAGAAGATAATCATGCGAAAAAAGGTTTCAATTGTCGGTGCCGGCAACGTGGGCGCCACGGCGGCACACTGGATAGCGGCAAAAGAACTCGCCGACGTGGTGCTGGTTGATGTTGTGGAAGGCGTGCCCCAGGGGAAAGCTCTCGATCTGCTCGAAGCGATGCCGATTGAGAAGCGCGACGTGCAGGTCTCCGGTTCGAACGACTACGCCGCGACCGCGAATTCTGACATCGTGGTCATCACTGCGGGAATCCCGCGCAAGCCCGGCATGAGCCGCGACGACCTGCTGCATACGAATTTCAAAATCATGTCGGATGTGGTGTCGAAGGTAGTTGCACAGTCGCCGGAGTGCATCCTGATCATCGTTTCCAATCCGCTGGATGCCATGGCGCAGGCGGCGTATCGCCAGGCTGGCTTCAATCGCGAACGCGTGATTGGAATGGCCGGCGTGCTCGATTCAGCTCGGTTCCGGACCTTCATCGCTGAGGAACTCAAAGTCAGCGTGGAGAATGTGACGGCGTTCGTGCTGGGCGGCCACGGCGACACGATGGTCCCGCTTGCCCGCTACTCCACGGTTGCCGGTATTCCGATCACAGAGCTTATCGCGCCAGACCGTCTCGAACAGCTCATACAGCGCACTCGCGACGGCGGCGCCGAGATCGTGAAGTATCTCAAAACGGGCAGCGCGTATTACGCACCGTCCGCAGCCACTGTCGAAATGGTCGAAGCGATCCTGAAGGACAAGAAGAAGATCCTTCCCTGCGCAGCCTATCTCAATGGCGAATACGGCATCGAGGGCTTTTACATCGGTGTTCCCTGCAAGCTCGGTGCGGCGGGTCTCGAGAAGATTATCGAGATCAAACTGACGCCCGAAGAAGACGCAGCACTGAAGAAGAGCGCCGCGGCGGTCAAGGAGCTTTGCGAAGTCATTGGCGTGTAGCCCCCCGTCGCGGAACCCTCTACAACCATCAAGGCCACTCGAACGACGACGAGTGGCCTTTTTGCGGATCAACCGAAGGGTGGAGAGTCCCGCCCATCCATTCTCCGATGCCCGCCACGCATTGAACGCTCATTCTCAATGTAGCTAAGCGCCACTACCTCTGATGCTTGCATTCCATCAGGCAAACAAGAAGCGCATATCCCAGTGCGTCACGAGCCAGGCAAGGTCGTGATCCCATTTTGCACGCACGCCAGTTTGACCATTTAGGAGACTCAAGTTGCGCAAATTATGGATGGCCTCACTCTGTTTCGTCGCAGCCATTGCCACAGCAAATGCACAAAGCAACTACGCGGTTGTGCGCGGATCTGTTTTCGACCCACAACATCGCGCGATTCCAGGTGCGCACATTCATGCAAATGAAGTGAGCACCGGTGCCGAGCGCGAAGTGGTTTCGAATGCGAGCGGGCTTTACGAGATCGCCGGACTGCAGCCCGGCGCCTATACGCTCACTGTAGACGGCCAGGGCTTCGCAGAAACAAAGCAGAGCATCAACCTCGAAGTGGGACAGCAGGCGACACTGGATATCGAGTTGCGCGTGACTCAAGAGGTTCAAACGGTCAAGGTAGCCGCTTCTGGCGAATTGCTCAAAACGCAGGATGCTAGCGTTGGCGAAGTTGTCGATCAGCATTCAGTCGATTCCCTCCCCCTGAACGGCCGCATGCTGATCGATCTCGTGTTGACGGTCCCAGGAGCGCACGTCAGTCATGGCGCCGGAACCGGCGATATGAACCCTCTCTACTGGCGTCCCGGTCAGCGTTCTGCCGTGAGTATCGGCGGAAGCCGTCCCAATGGAAATTACTTCCTGCTCGACGGCGCAACCAACACCGATCCCACATTCAGCACCCAGAACGTGAGCGCCTCTCCCGATGCGGTGCAGGAGTTCCAGGTGCAAACGGGTAGCTATTCCGCAGACATGGGCGGTGCAGGCGGCGGCCAGATCAACATCATCACCCGCTCTGGAACGGCGAATTTTCATGGCACGGCGTACGAATATTTACGCAACGGAGCCATGGATGCCCACTCATTCAACGATATGGGCATGTCGAATTTCCTGGTGCAGAATAACTTTGGCGCATCGGTTGGCGGCCCGATCAAGCACACGGGGAAGACATTCTTCTTTCTCAACTACGAAGGGTTGACCAACGTGGAGACCATGGCCATGGTCGACACCGTGCCTACCGCAGAGGAAGTCGCCGGCGACTTCAGCCAGAGCGGGGTTAACATCTACGATCCGGCAACCACGACGACCAATCCAAACTTCAATCCCTCCCTGCCGGTCAGCAAGGCGAATCCGCAGTACATCCGCCAGCAGTTTGAATACAACGGCGTGAAGAACGTGATCCCGCCGAGCCGTCTGACGCAGGCAGCCTCTATCATGCTGAACAAGTACACGCCCGTGCCTAACACCATGGACATGGGTTCGATGACGATGATGGGGCAGCCCACGGTGGTTGGCGCTGGGAACGACGCGAACAATTATCTGGATCTGCGCAAGCAGCGCATGACCAACAACCAGGGCACCCTTCGCATCGACCATAACTTCCACAATGGAGATCTTGCCTACTTCCGCTACTCGGGTTCCGGCGAATACGGCTTCATGCCGGAGGGTCTGCCGGGATTCGGCTTCTATCACGACGACCTCGCGCAGAACGGAATGCTGGCGTGGAATCACGTGTTCTCATCGCAGCTTGTAAATTCGGCCTCCGGTGCAATTTCGCGCCTGTCGATGATGCACACCACCGAGAGCGCGAACAAGAATGACATTGTTTCGGAGCTGGGAATTACGGGCACCGGATTCGGTGGTCCCGCAGCCTGGGGCGCTCCCTACTTTAACGTTCAAGGCTACTCGCCCATGGGGGACAACTACATCGCCACTCCCATGCACGCATGGGACACCGTAATCGAAGGGCGCGACACGCTGAACTGGCAGATCGGACGGCACAGCGCAAGGTTCGGCGGTGCTTACCAGTGGTACATCTGGCCGATGTGGGGCTTTTTCCAGAACCGCGGCTACTATCAGTTCACCAATGGCTTCACCACGCAGAATGCTTTCAACGACGGAACAGGATCTTCCCTGGCCAGCTTCGAACTCGGCCTTCCAGCGGCGCGACAGGGCCAGGCCGGGGTCCCACAGATGGATCTTCGGCAGTGGTATGCGGACGGCTACGCAATGGATGCCTGGCGCCTGACTGCAAACCTTACGTTGACCTATGGGCTGCGCTATGAATTCATGAGCCCGCTCGTCGACATTCGCTACACCAACAGCAACCTCGATCTAAGCAGCGGTACACCCCAGGCATTTATCGGCGGCCAGAACGGATATCCGAGAGGCCTGATGTATGCGAACCACACCAATTTCGCTCCTCGTATTGGTTTGGCGTACAACATGCCTCATCTGGGATTAGTGGCGCACGTGGCGTATGGCAACTTTTTCACGCCGGTTGACATGAATACCTGGTGCAATCAGCGTCATAACGTCCCGTATGTCTTTCCCCTCACTTCCCAAAGCGATCCGTACCTGCCGAGCATCAACACGCTGAACTTTCCTGCGCCCGTGCTGGGCACGAGCGTCGTTAGTTTCACGTCCCTGCAACTGCATGCGCCGGCGCAATACGTCGAGCAATGGAGCGCCTCGCTTGAAAAGCAAGTGGGGAGATCGAGCACCGTCGAAGTCGGGTATCTGGGAGCAGGCGGGTTCCACCTGCAGCGCTCACACCTGATCAATAACGCGCAGCCTGGTCCGGGTCTCATTCAGCCGCGGCGTCCCCATCCCAAGATCAGCTTTGTTCCGGACACCGTATTTCCGCCGGGCGTGACCGTTGTAAGCTCGACGTTCCCGGTGAGCACCATCAACCTGCTCGAGAACACGTCGCAGAGCTGGTACGACGCGGGATACGTGAACGTGCGGCAGCGATATTCAAACGGCTTCAGCTTCCTTGCGAATTACACTTTTGCCAAGGCGCTAGAAAATGCGCCGGACTTCCGTTCGCCGATGTTTGAAGCGGCTACCCCTCAGAACAACGACGATTTGAACGCAGAGAAGGGGCCGGGGTGTGACATACGGAATCGCTTCGCCCTCAGCGCGGTGTACAGCTCTCATGCCATGGGTTCGAGCAAGCTGATGCGGGCGCTTAGCCGTGACTGGCTCGGTTCGATGGTATTCCAGGCACAATCCGGCTTCCCGTTTACCGTGTCTGTCTTTGGCGATACGGCCAATGCCGGAACGGTTGTTGGCGAAAATCCCATTCGGGCGAACCATACCGGCCAGAACATCTTTGGCGCCGGAACACGCAACTCCACCACCTGGGTTAACCCAAAAGCGTTTGCTGCTCCCGCTGCCTATACCTATGGCAACGTGGGCCGCAATTCCGTGTACGGTCCCTCGTTGGTCAGCATGGATCTGGCTGTCGCTCGCGACTTCACGGTGGCTGAGAAAGCACACTTCCAGGCACGCGCAGAATTCTTCAACGCGCTCAATCACACCAACCTCGGCACTCCAAACCGGTTTGTGAACACATCCAGCTTTGGCAGCATCACCGAGGTTTCGACCCCGGGTCGCGAAATTCAGCTCAGCGCACGATTCAGCTTCTAAGTAACCGGTTTGTTCCAGTGGGGCGAGGCAGGCATGCCTCGCCTTTCTTATGCACTTATCTTGCGAACCAGCTGACGCTATTGCCGCAGGAAACTGACCACCCCTGGGCCAATCTGGCCGGCACACTCGTTGGGTGCGAGGTGGCCGCAGCCGGGAATCACTTCCAGGTGTGATTGCGGAATGAGCTGATGCATCTTCTGGCCCTCACTCAAGGGAGTGATGTGGTCGACTTCGCCCCACACGATCAGCACCGGCATTTTGAGGCTTGGGAGAACGCTGTCTGTAGTGTCGCGCCCCGTCAGCATCGCGTCCATCGCACGGCGGATGATCCAGGAGTGCTCGCTCGAGGTGCGAAGAATGTCTTTCACTACGAATGCAGGTAGCTGCGGCGGATGAGGCATCAGCAATGCGTCGAATTTATCGAGCTCCGCGGCGGAGACGGGTGTAAACAGCTTCGTATCCCAGTCGGGCCTGACGTAAAGCCCGGCGCTGTCGAACAACATCAGCCGGCGGACCCGGTCCGGGTGCTGAGCGGCCACGATCTGTACGATCCAGCCACCCATCGACCAGCCACCCAGATCGACTTGCTTTAACCCAAGCGCATCGAAAAAACCGGTGACAATCTTCGCTTCATCGCTTACCGAATACGAGAAATCCTCTGGCTTTTCACTCTTGCCGAAACCGGGCAGATCGGGCAGATAGACGCGATAGCCGGCCTTGGCAAGGAACGGCGCAAGCTTCTCCCAGTCCTCAGATCGCCCGCCGAGACCATGCACCAGAACCACGATGGGACCATCGGCGGGACCCAGAGCGTAGTAGTGGATGAGGTACCCCCCGACATCGGTGAAGTTGCTTCTCGCGCCAATCAGGTACATTTGCGCATGGTTGAACATGCGAAAGACGGCGAGCGGACGAAGCCAGAATGTCAGGCCGAGGGCTGCTACCAATGCAATGAGAACAAAAGCGACCCACTTCAATATGCGCTTCAACTTGGCTCCTGGAATTGACTCAACTCTCTTGCCCGCCGCCAGCCAGTCTCGATCACGCGCACCGTAATTGGATCGAGCGCCAGCGCGCTGTGACTGCTCCACTGCGACCGTTCTACCCAGCGCACGGCGTCCGCGTCCGAAGCGGCCTCCAACGTCCCTCCGACAACGCGGCAAAGGTAGTCGGCAATCACGTAGTGATACCGGACTCTCTCGCCTGAAGAATCGCTCTCCTTGTGAATCCGGTCGATGAGTTCGATGAGTTCGACAGCTTCTACCTTTAGTCCAGTCTCCTCATGAACCTCGCGCGAGATACCCTGAGTCAGCGACTCACCCAATTCCAGTATGCCGCCCGGCAGAGACCACTTCCCTTTTGACGGTTCCTGGCCACGCTGAACCAGCAACACGCGGTCCTGCTCGACGACGACTGCCCCGACGCCGACAATCGGACCCTCGGGAAACTCACGCTGCAAGCCTTTTGCCATCCTGTCTGCTTTCTACCATAGACCCGTTCGAACACTTGCGTAACCGGTCAAGACCGTTCGGATCAACTATTTGCGGCTCTGCATCGAAACAGCGCGAGTATCATCAGAACAACCGGGAGAACTTATGGCCGAGTTCATACTGCGCATTGATGGAATGCATTGCGGCGCCTGCGTTCGTCGCGTAACACAGGCACTGAACGCGACAGGAAATGTCGAGGTTGAGGATGTCCGCATCGGAGCGGCACGGCTGAAGTCAGTCGGCGAAAATCCTCCCGTGGATGCCGCCATAGCCGCTCTCGCAAAGGCCGGATACAGCGCACGACTGGAGCAATAAACCGTAAGATGGCCTCCGCGCACTCAGAATCGCTGACATTGCCGGTAATCGGGATGACGTGCGCCGCCTGCCAGCGCCACATTGAAAACGCTCTGAACGAGACAGACGGAGTGAAGTCGGCGCATGTTGATCTGATGTCGAATCGTGCCAACGTCGTTTTCGACCCGGAAGAGGCCTCTGCGGCGCGATTGGTTGAGGCGATACGAAACGCCGGGTACGATGCCGTGCTTCCCCACCGAGGTGGCGCCTCTCCTGAGGAATCGGAAGGCCGGTACGGCAAGGCTGATGCGAAAGCTGTTGTCACTATCGTCGCCGGCGCAATTGCCATGCTGTTGGCAATGCCACTCGGCACACAGATGGGTTCGTTCGATCATCTGATGGCGCAATGGCTGCCGTGGCTTTACCAGGTGCCGCCCGATTATCTGCGCTGGTCTCTGCTCGCGGTTACCGCAATCCTGATGGCCTGGGCGGGCCGCAATATATTCGCGGCCGCTGTACGCGGCCTGAGGCACGGAACCACCAACATGAATACGCTGGTGAGCTTGGGAACCGGCGTCGCGTTCTCCTACTCGGCGTATGCCACAATCTCGCCGGCTCCGGATCGCGAGGTTTACTTCGACGCAGTACTACTGATCCTTGGCTTTCTGCTTCTCGGCAAAGCACTCGAGGCGCGGGCGAAACGGCGTGCCTTAGCAGCCCTTAATGCACTCAGCAGGTTGCGCCCGGCAACCGCCCGACTGGTGAACAATGGCGTTGAAAGCCTCGTGGCTCTCGAAGAGGTACGGATCGGGAATGAGGTGCTCGTTCTTCCCGGTGAGCGCTTCCCTGTCGATGCAAAGATCCTGAAAGGCCGCACCAGCGTGGACGAGTCGATGCTGACCGGGGAGTCAATTCCGCTGCCACGGGAAGTCGGAGATCGCGTGCTGGCCGGCTCGCTTAACTACGATGGAGCCGTTGTGTGCCGCGCTGAATCGCTGGGCGAAGACACAGTGCTGGCGCAAATTACGCGCATGGTTGAGCAGGCGCAGTCGTCCCGGGCACCTACAGAGCGCCTCGCCGACCGTGTGAGTTCCATCTTTGTGCCAGTCGTGCTCGTGCTCTCCGTTATCACCTTTATTGTGTGGATGGTCACGACGCATTCTGTATCTCTCGCCTTGGCCAGCACCGTCTCTGTTCTCGTCATCGCCTGCCCCTGCGCCATGGGACTTGCAGTTCCAGCCGCCCTTACGGTTGCCGTCGGCCGCGGAGCGCAATTCGGGGTGCTGTACAAGGGCGGCGAGGCCCTGGAACGGCTGGCGAACCTCAACGTTATCGTTCTCGACAAGACGGGCACGCTCACCATCGGGCGCCCCGTCCTGCAAGCCGTACGCCCTGTGAAGGGGTATAGCGAAGACGATCTGCTGCGGATGGCAGCGGCGGTTGAAGAGCGGTCGAATCATCCGCTGGCCCATGCAGTAGTCGACTTTGCGCGATCCCGCGCCATTAAGTGGGAGCCTGCTGAGGAAGTCGTAGTCATCCCCGGCCGTGGAGTTTCCGCCCGCGTCGAAGATTACAACTGCCTTCTCGGAAACGAAGCGCTCTTCCTGGAATCGGCAATTCGCTTTCCCGACAGCATTCCGCCGGTAAAGCCCGGCGTAACGCGCCTCTGGATCGCCCTGGACTATCAATCGATTGGCTGTTTTGATGCGCGCGACTCATTGCGTCCGGATGCCGGGCAAGCCGTGGCGGCACTGCACGAAAGGGGCTTGCGGGTTCTGATGCTCACCGGAGATTCCGCAGCGGCATCTGCTCCCATCGCCAACCAGGCCGGCATTGCTGAGGTCGAGGCGGGTTTGGATCCGGCCGGCAAGCTTGCACGCATCCGCACACTGCAGCAAGACGGACTCCGGGTTGCAATGGTCGGCGACGGCATCAACGACGCGGCCGCGCTGGCACAGGCTGACGCGGGCATTTCCATGGGGAGCGGTGCCGACCTTGCCCAGGAAGCCGGCGACGTTGTTCTCCTTCGGGCGCAACCAAATTCGATGATCGCTGCCCTCGACCTTGCGAAAGCGACCGTCGACACCATGCGGCAGAACCTGATGTGGGCCGCCTGCTACAACCTGCTTGGCATCCCGCTCGCCGCCGGAGTGTTGTATCCAGCCTTCCATGTCCTGATGAGCCCCTGGATCGCCGCCGCAGCCATGGCGTTGAGTTCAGTCAGCGTACTGGCCAATAGCCTGCGCCTGCGGTCATGGCAGCCAATCTCGCTGCCTGCCGCACAATCAAGTTAAACTAGCGGCAGAGCCCTGATCGTGCGCATCCTCACCCGGTATATCCTCGGCGAAATACTCTCCTACGCACTCATCGGCTGCGCGGTTTTTACTTTCATCCTCTTCATGCGCGATCTGAATCAGATTCTTGAGGCAGTCGTTCGTAACAGCTCCACTCTCGGAAGTATCGCGGAAGTATTCGTCTACAGCCTTCCAAACACCTTCAAAGTCACCATTCCAATGGCCGTGCTCGTCGGTATCCTGCTCGGCCTCAGCCGTCTCGCTGCGGACAGCGAAATCATCGCCATGCGCGCTTCGGGGCTCGGCATCGGTTACTTCGTACGGGTTGCTTCTGTAGTGGCGATCGGCGGAACCCTACTGGGGCTGCTGAACTCACTCTATATCGCCCCCCGCGCCAACCAGGCCATTCTCGATATGCAACGGGAACTTGAGACCTCTCAGGCGTCATATGAGATTCAGCCGCGTGTCTTCTATGAGGATTTCAAGAACGCCGTGCTCTACGTGCAGAACGTGCGTGGTGGGACCGGTGCCTCGAATTGGGACCAGGTTTTTCTGGCGGACGTTTCCGATCCTGCCAATCCGATCATCACTACGGCCACATCGGCAACCGTAGTCAACGATTCCACCCAGGAGCTTCTGATGAGGCTCCGCGATGGGTCGCGGCACGAAACTGTAGCCGGACAGCCGCAGCAGTACAACATTTCCACGTTCGAAAAGACAGATCTGCCCCTGTCGCTCAGTCCGCAGAGCGAATTGCACCTGGGACGCATGGATACCGCAATCTATGCATTGCCGATGGCCGCCTTGGAAAAACGCACGCACGGCCTGGATGGAAGACGATTCCTTCTCGAACTGCACACACGTTTCTCCTACCCCGTTGCGTGCCTCGTTCTCATGCTGGTTGGAGTTCCGCTGGGAGTCGTTTCGCGCCGGGGCGGCAAGAGCTCGGGCCTCGTCTTCACCGTTCTGCTGGTTCTGCTCTACTACATCCTCTCGTATACCGGGATCGCGCTGAGTCGGCAGGGAAAACTCCCACCGTTTCTAGGCGTGTGGATGGCGAATCTGCTGTTTGCTGCCGTCGGCAGTTTTCTGCTCTGGCAGATGGCCAGCGGCGGACGTGTCCTGAGCGCAATCGCCAGCCTGCTGTCGCGAACACCCAAACCGCGCCTCGGCGGTAAGGGAAATGGAGCGCATCTTACTGAGCTGCTCGAAAAGCTCCAGCCCCGTACGGTCCGCATTGTTTCGCGAGGGCTTTTCCCGCGCCTGCTCGACGCCTATGTCGTGCGCGAGTTCTTCGGGATGTTCGTTCTGGTGCTCGCCAGCTTTGTCATGCTGATGCTGGTCTTCACGTTTTTCGAGCTCGTCGGAGACATCGTTCGCAATCATATTGCCCTGGCGACGGTAGGCGCCTATCTGTTCAATCTCGCCCCCAGCATGATCTATACCATCACACCGCTCGCCGTTCTGATTTCGGCGCTGGTCACTTTTGGCGTCCTCAATCGCAACAGCGAGATTGTAGCCATGAAAGCTACCGGGATCAGTCTGTATCGTCTCGTCGTTCCCATCGTTTCGATCTCGGCGATCCTGGCCTTGTGCCTGTTTCTCTTCGACGATTACTACCTGCCCTCAGCAAATCGTCGACAGGAAGCTCTGCGCAGCACCATCAAGGGACACCCGCCACAAACCTTCCTGCACCCCGAAGAGAAGTGGATGTTCGGGCAGTCTCATCCCGGCGAGCAAGGGCGCATCTTTTACTACCAGTTTTTTGATCCGGACAGCAACGCGTTCGCCAATCTCTCGATCTTCGAGTTCAATCCAGCCACATTTGCCTTGTCTCGACGGATATTCGCTTCCCGCGCAGAATGGAATGACGAAACTCAAACCTGGCACTTTGAAAATGGCTGGGTAAGGAATATCAGTGGCAACAACCCGGAATATTCCGAATTCAAGGACACGACGTTTGCCGAAATCCAAGAGGATCCCGGCTACTTCAAGAAAGAGAACTGGCAGTCACAGGAGATGAATTTCCGGCAACTCGACAGCTATATTCGCGACCTTCGTCAAAGCGGCTTCGATACCATGCGCCTGCGAGTTGCGTTGTGGCACAAGCTCGCATATCCGTTGATCGCGATTGTCATGTCTGTGCTTGCGATTCCCTTTGCGCTTTCGATGGGCCGACGCGGCTCGCTCTCGGGAATTGCGGTCGCTATCTCGGTAGCTCTTGCCTATTGGGTTGTCGATGGCCTGTTTGGCGCCCTGGGCAATGTGAACTATTTGCCCGCGGCACTGGCAGCCTGGTCTCCCGATGTACTGTTCGGGCTTACCGGCGGATACCTCTTGTTGCGAACGCCCACCTGAGGACTCATAATTCAAGGGTTTCGCCCGCCCTTATCAATACCCGTACAATATGGATATGCTTCGCGAACTGGGCCCGCTGCTCAGCTACATGCGCCGCTATCGGTGGGGGTACCTCTGGGGTACGCTCGCGTGCATAGCGACAAATATCGTTGCCGTGCAGGGCCCTCAGATTCTGAGAAAAGCAATTGATGAACTGGAGCGTGGCGTCCCGCGCCAACGCATCGTTTTTCTCGCCTGCGTTTTTGTTGCTATCTATCTCGTCAAAGGCGCCTTCCTCTATGCGCAGCGCTGGATTCTGATCGGGATCTCACGCGAAATCGAATTCGATCTTCGCAATGACCTCTTCCGCCAACTGGAACGTCAGGACGCCAACTTCTACCAGAAGTACCGCACCGGCGACGTCATGGCCCGCATGACCAACGACCTGAATGCGGTGCGCATGCTTCTGGGGCCAGCCCTGATGTACAGCGCCAACACCATATTCTTCACGGTCGGCGCCCTTTACTTCCTGCTTCGCATCAGCCCTTGGCTCACCCTCGTGGCATGGGCCCCCATGCCGCTGGCCAGCATCCTCGTCCAATACTTCGGCCGAAAAATTCATGATCGCTTTGAGAAAATTCAGGAGAGCTTCTCCGAAATCTCCGCTCAAGCACAGGAGAACTACTCAGGCGCTCGCCTGGTACGTGCGTTCGGCCGAGAACAGTCGCAGATGAGCCTGTTCGAAAAGCTGAACAGGCAATACATTTTGCGAGCCCAGGGCCTGGTTCAGCTCATGGGCATGCTGTGGCCGACGCTCGAGTTCATCCTGGGCATCGCCATGATCATCACGTTGCTCGTTGGAGGCCATGAGGTTGTCGCTCATCGCATCAGCGCCGGCGACTTTGTTGCCTTCAATACCTACATGATCTTGCTGATCTGGCCGATCATTGCCGTGGGCTGGGTGGTGAACCTCTTTCAGCGCGGAACCGCTTCGGTTGCGCGTATTGATGAGATATTGCGCGCGAAGCCGGGAATCGACGATAGCGAAGCGGACTCGTCCATTCCAGCGGACAAGGTCCTTCGGGGGGAAATTGAATTTTCCCATCTCAATTTCAGTTACGGCGAAACGCCGGTACTCCGCAATATCTCGCTTAAGATTCCCGCCGGATCGAGCCTCGCCATTGTAGGACCGACAGGTTCAGGAAAGACCACACTGGTCAATTTAATATCCAGACTCTATGAAGCACCCGAGGGCTCGTTGCTCGTTGATGGCCGCTCGGTTCGCGATTATCCGTTGGAAGTGCTTCGGCGAAATATGGGCATCGTGCCGCAGGAAACCTTTCTCTTCAGCGAGACCATCCGGGAGAACCTGGCTTTTGGCGTCCCCACCACGTCTGCTGAAGATATTCTCGAAGCTTCTGAAGCCGCGCACATACGTCGCGAATTTGAGGAGTTTCCGCATGGATTTGAAACGACAGTCGGCGAACGAGGTATGACGCTATCCGGTGGCCAAAAACAGCGCTTGGCTATCGCGCGAGCTCTGCTTCGCCGCCCGGCCATTCTTGTTCTGGACGATGCTCTCGCGAGCGTCGACACCTATACCGAAGAGCGTATCCTCGGTGGACTGCGCAATTACACGACTACGGCTACGACGATCCTGATCTCACATCGAGTGTCTACCGTGCGAAATGCAGATCAGATTGCAGTGCTCGATCACGGTAGGATTGTCGAAGTTGGCCGTCACGACGAGCTGCTGGCTCTTGATGGCTACTATGCGAGCCTCCACCAGAAACAGCAGTTGGAAGAAGAGCTCACGGTCGCCGGCTGATTCACGCTGTCCAACTGCCGGCAGAGCGCGTTTCGGATCTGATCATCCACGCGCCATCCGATTCGATATTTGACCCCCGTCCGCCCCGCTCCTGATCGGGTGCAGATTGATTTACTCCACCCTCTGCCATCACCCGCTTCCATGCATCCCGCACATTCCGAACATTTGCGATCACCTGCTCGAACTTCTTTCTGGAATTTGCCTGTGACCCCTGAAGCATCAGCGCGAACATCGCGACATAAAAGTCTGAAAGCGCCTCCGCTGGCTTGCCACCAACATCCTTGTTCAGGGTTGCTTGCAGATGGATCACGATGTCCATTGCCCGCTTCACCGCCCCGCGGCGCTGCTCAACCTCTTTCCGCTCTACCGCCTCAATCGCATGGTGCATGAAGCGAATGATGCCGTCATAAAGGGCGATTGTGAGTTCAACTCCGGAGGCGCCCTCGAGCGCATGGGCCTTATACATATCCATTCCTCTGCTCCTAGCCGTTCTGGTTCGTGTTGTATCCGGTGATAGCGCCGTACATCTCGTTGACTTGCTGAATTTGTTCCGGAATCGATTGGAGAATCTCATTAGCCATGTTCAATTCGACCGTGAGTCTGGTCTTCTGCGTCGCAATCAATGCTTCCTGTTTGGAGACGTTGTCGTTCAGGGTGGTCTCTTCGCTGCTATCCTCACTGAGCGCAAGACTGATCGCGCCTCCCTCGGCGCTGCTGTTGCCAAGTCCGTTCAACGTATTCGTGAAGGTCGAACCAAAACTGCCCGTGTCCTGAAAGAGAGAGACAACCTGGCTAAAGTTGCTGTTCAATTCACTGCCGAGTTTGTCGGCATCGAGGCTGATCGTGCCATCGGCACTCGCGTTCGCAGTGATGCCAAGAGAGATCAACGAGTTGATCGCGTTCGTGCCAAAGGACGAGCTCACCGCCGACAGCAATCCCTCCTGCAACTGCGCCAGAACAGAAGTACCGTAAAGCGGCTCCGGATTGCCGGTCGAGTCCTTACCTTCCTGCGCATTGATGGCCTTCATCGTGGCGTTGTAGTCGGTCACCAACGTGTTGATTGCAGCCTCGATGCTAGACGTGTCGTTGTCGATTACCACCTGCACCGTCTCTGGACTTCCGTCAGAGCTCGCAGTACCAGTCGAAAGCAACTGAAACGTTACGCCCGGAATAGCATTGGTGACCGTATTCGAAGCACTCGTAATGTTCGGAACTCCGTCCACCGTAATTGTGGCGTCAATTCCCTTCTGAATCGTCGTCAGCCCCAGGCCGGTATTCTTGTCGGGAGTCGTCGAGTCAGCCAGCGTCGTGGGCCTGTTCGGGTTGTTCGCCGCGTTGGCAATCGTGATCTGACCGGCGGAACCGCTGGTCTGGCTCACCAGGGAGAGTCGTTGAGTCCCATCCGCATTTGTCAACACACTGGCTGTTACTCCCAAATTTGCGTTGTTAATGGCTGCCGATAGCCCGGACAACGTAGCCGCAGTGGAACCATCGCCGACATTCACCGTCTGCCAGCTTCCCGTTCCCACCTGGAACGTAATGCCGCCGGTCAACGTGTCCGTTGCTTTCACCGCGTCCGACGCTGCACTGGAGGTTTGCGCGAGATTCTGAACCGAAATGGTGTGCGTACCAGCCACTGCTGTTGCACTTGCGGACGACAAAGTGAGCACGTTTGTATCGGAACTCGACCCGGTTTTATAGGCCATCGTGCCGCTGAAATCGGTCAAGTTCTGCAAGTCCGTTGACAGCGTGGCTAGTTGAGTTCCTAAACTGGTCAGCGCTGTGTCTCTGCTCGCGAGCGCCGTCAACCGTGTCTTCCACGGCGTCTCTACCGTCTGCAGATTGGTCACAATCTGGTTGACGGTGCTGGTTACGTCAAATCCCTGTCCGCTTGTAGC
This sequence comes from uncultured Acidobacteriaceae bacterium, assembly GCA_963832035.1. Taxonomy (GTDB): domain Bacteria; phylum Acidobacteriota; class Terriglobia; order Terriglobales; family Acidobacteriaceae; genus Telmatobacter. The sequence continues at coordinate 132,495 of CAWHSK010000002.1, forward strand.
GGAGCCAAAATTAAGCCCAACAGCTCCCATGCAAGTTCTCCGACGTCTTTCAACATCAAGTAAAGGACCAAGCTGGCGAACCGAAGATTAGAAAACGCAAACACGGCCGGCTCGTACACCAAAAGCAAAACGGAGAAAGCCGAACAGCCTGCCCTCCCCGTCTTGCTTCTGCGTACAACGTTCGAGCTCCGAGACTACTGGAGCAACTTGGTGATCAACTGCTGCGCCTGGTTGGCCTGCGACAGAGCTGCGATGCCGGTCTGGCTCAGGATCTGATATTTAGACATATCCGACGTCGCCTGGCCGTAATCGGTGGCTGTCACGTCGTTCATGGCCGCTAAGGTGTTGGTTGACTGTGTGGTCATGACATTGCCAACTGCAGTCAGTGTGTTGATATTTGCGCCGATCGTACCGCGAGCGGCAGCGACAGTAGTAATGGCAGAGTTGATGGCCGTTAAAGCCGCCTGTGCGCCCGTGGTGCTGGTCAAATCGGTTCCGGCGAGCGAAAGAGCGCTGGAACTCGCCTGAACCAGGTCAGACGCAGAGTTGTTATACGACTGCGAGATTGTGCCATCGGAGGTGAAGATCGCGACAGACGCATTGGGCTTGTTGTTCGCGACTTCCTCTACGGTGAGATCCTTGGCTGTCTGGCTGATAGTGCCTCCGGAAATGGTCATCTTGTTACCGGAGATGGTTGCGCTGACGCCCTTTGAGCCGAACTGGCTATTGATGTCGGCAGCCAGTTGGGAGAGATTGCCACCTGCACCGGCTGCAGCAAATGCACCTGTAAGTGAAGCTGCCGTCCCACCTGTAGATGTGACCTGAATCGCGACCGCGCCGGGTAGAAGATTGTCGCTTGCGTTCCCGACCGTTAGGGTGGAGACGGGGGCTGCGTTTACGTCGATTGACTCCGTCATCTTGGTATTTGCAACAACCGTCGACATAACCGCCCCGCCACTCAGAACCAGTTGGCCGCCTTGCACCGCGGCAACAGATGTTCCAAATTGCTGATTGATGGTGTCAGCCAAATTCTTGATATTCGTGGCACCTGAGAGCTGGATTTGGCCGGTTCCATTTGCGGCGATCACGCCAGAAGTTGTGGGCACTGCAAGCGTAGATCCCTCGATGTTCAGCGTCTGACCAGTACTCGCCATCGTGATTTTCGCAGTACCTGCGCCGACAACCACGGTTCCGGCTGTATCTGTGTTCAAGTCAATCTTGTCGGTTGCGCTGCCCATGGAGTACGCTGCATTTTTCGCGAATGTATTGATGCCGTTGTACTCGGTATTGTTGTTGATCGTGTCGGTCTCGGTGAGGATCTTCTGATATTCGGAGTTGGCAGCTGCAACCTGGCTGCCGTTCAGCGTGCCGTTCGATGCCTCGGTCGCCAGCGTGATAGCGCGATTGAGAAGACTCGTCACCTGCGAGAGAGCGCCATCGGCCACCTGCAAAAAGTCCACGCCTTCCGATGCGTTCTTTGCAGACTGCGAAAGGGCGGTCGACGAGGCCTGAAGACCATTGGCCAGTGAAAGGCCGGCAGCATCGTCGGCGCCGGAATTGATGCGCGACCCTGAAGACAACTGTTGAAGGGTCTTGGACAGAGAAGCCTGCGTATTACTCAGATTGTTTTGCGCGTTAATTGCAGAAATGTTATTCAGGACACCCAAAGCCATTGAAGTTCTCCTTTTGAGCTAACTGATTCGGGTTCCCTGCTTCGGGTGTCTTTCCGGACTAGCGGGGTCTTGCCCTGCCCGGATCACCTTGGAGTAGGAACCACGTTGCTCACTGCCTTCATCGGCGACCAACTGATGGACTTTACGTTTTTTCCCAGAGCCACAGCAATTTTCCTTCCAATCATCCTTCGGCACTCTCCGTCGATAAGAATCAAAGGAGGAGCAATCGGCAATGATTGAACTCACGCGCCTCAACGGCAATCCCATATTGTTGAACAGCGATCTGATCAAGACAGCGGAAGCCTCGCCCGACACCATGCTCACGCTGATCAATGGAGAAAAGCTGATCGTGCGTGAAGAACGCAGCGAGGTCCTCGATCGGGTGCTGGCCTACCGGGCAGCGTTGCTTGCCGATGTTGCACACAGACTATCGCTACATGACGCTCTCCGGAGAGCAGCCGCGCTGGCGAGCTTTGAGTTTGACCGAGTTCTGACGTCCGACAATCCATCCGGAGGGCAAGGAAACAAGGATGAATGCCGATGAATGCACACAACAGGATCCCAATCGCAGAGGCGTAACCCATGGACAAGGGAAGCATCGGCGGAGTCATCCTCGCCATCGCCGGCATCGCCGCCGGTTTGCTGATTGAGGGCGGCAAGATCAGCCAGATTCTTCAGCCCACCGCTGCTCTGATCGTCTTTGGCGGAACCATGGGGGCAATCCTTCTTCAATTCCCGATAAGTACGGTCACTTCTGCATTCCGCAGCATGGCACATGTATTCGTCGCGCCGCAGAAGCAGAATGAAGAGTTGATGCAGCTCCTTATTACATTTGCAAACAAAGCTCGCCGTAACGGAGTGGTTTCACTGGACGCCGATCTGGCTGCAGTCACCGATCCCTTTCTCAAGCGGTCGCTGATGCTGGCAGTGGATGGTACCGAGCCCACCGAGTTGCGAAAAATCATGCGTGTTGCACTTGACTGCGCTTCGGAGCGGGAAGAGCGTCTCCCCCTGGTATTCGAATCTGCCGGCGGCTTTTCGCCGACCATCGGAATTCTAGGCGCAGTGCTCGGGCTCATCCAGGTGATGCAGCATCTCGACAACATTCAGGAGGTGGGCCGGGGTATTGCCGTCGCCTTTGTCGCCACCATTTACGGAGTAGGCATCGCCAACCTGTTTTTTCTACCGTTTGCCGGAAAGATCCGTATCCATTTGCGTGATGATCAACAGCGCCGCGAGATGATGCTCGAAGGCGTCATCTCGATTCTCGAAGGCATGAACCCCCGAATCCTCGCTCTCAAGTTGTCTGGATTCCTGAAGGATGCAAGTGTCGAGAGGAAAGCGCAAGCAGGCATGAACCGTAAGGGTTCACGCTCGAAAGTCAGCAATGAACGCTGGCTGGTCTCCTACGCCGACTTCATCACTCTGCTTTTTGCATTTTTTGTCGTGCTGTATGCGTTTGCCAAGGCCGATCAAAAAAAGCAAATTCAAGTATCGGCAGCAATCGATTCTGCATTCAGGTCACTCAGTATTGCACCTGATCTTACTGCAGGCAGACCGAACAACGGCAGGATTCAGTCACCCATTTCCGCCTCACACGCGTATCGTGCAGCGGACCGAATCTCTCCGAAGAGAATCCAGGCTGACCTCGAACACATTCGGCAAGACCTTCAGAGACGGCTTTCGTCTCAGATCGCGCACAGCATTGTTTCAATCGAACTTGGCAGCGATGGCCTCGTGATCAGTCTGCGCGAAGCGGGGTTCTTCAATTCAGGCAGCGCAACTCCGCGCCCCGAAACCGACGCAACCCTGCGCCAGATTGCGGAGTCTCTCACAGGCACTCCCTATGACGTGAGGGTTGAGGGCCACACCGATACCATGCCGATTCACAACGCCGAATTTGATTCGAATTGGGAACTTTCTTCGGCCCGCGCTACGCGGATTGCCCGCCTGTTGCTGCAGATGCATACCATTCGGCCTGAACAGCTCTCCGCCGCGGGCTATGCGGAGTACCACCCCATCGCCAGCAACTTCACGGCAGACGGGCGCGCGGAGAATCGGCGGGTCGACCTCGTGGTGATGCCGCGCGTCTTTCTCGATCTTTCTTCTTCAGACATTGCAGAAGACAAGACCGGCTGGCGCAAAATCACCGATCAGTGATCCGTCCGTCGCCCTACGTAACGCCCAGCACTTTCACGATCACTCGTTTGCGCCGTTGCCCGTCAAACTCCGCATAAAATACGCGCTGCCAGGTGCCAAGATCCAGCCGTCCGCCCGTCACGGGAAGTGTCGTTTCGTGATGCAGGAGGAGCGACTTGAGATGTGCATCGCCGTTATCCTCGCCCGTCTGATGGTGCTGGTAATCAGGTCGGGCGGGAGCCAGTTCTTCCAGCCATTTCCCAATATCCTCAATCAGTCCACTCTCAAGGTCATTTACGTAGATTGCCGCCGTGATATGCATAGGAGAAACAAAGCACAATCCATCTTTCACTCCGCTGCGCGTGACGATCTGTTCCACCTGGTCTGTGATGTGGACCATCTCACGGCGCTTCTTGGTTTCATACGTCAAATATTCCGTGTAACTTTTCATTCTCGACTCCTGGCAGCGGCCGCGGCGCTGGCGGTGCTGACGCTCAGCCTTTATCCTAAAGAATCGTGGTCGAAATGAATTCAAACGACGCTGAAACCCTCTCGCAACGCGGGCTCAACCAACTCGCGGCAGGTTCCTCTGCCGAAGCCGTTCAGAGCTTCCGCTCGGCTATCGCGGCAGCGCCGGACTTCTACGAAGCGCATCACGGTCTCATTCGCGCCCTTCGCGACGCGGGCCGGCTGGAACAATCCATTGCCGCAGCCCTGGCTCTCACTGCTCTGACGCCACTCGATCCCCTGGCCCACACTGCTCTGTCCATCTCGCTGCAGCAGGCTGGACATGTCCCTGAAGCCGAAGCCGCCGCCGCCCGTGCCCGAATCCTGGAGTGGAAAGCCGAACTCCAAGCGCCCGCCAGCCGAGATTTCGCGCAGTGAAGAAAACGTCTGCCGGCGACTCTGCGCACCGGCTGCGCCAGATGTACGATCGCCTCGCGCAGGCTTACGGTCCCCAGCATTGGTGGCCGGCCCAATCGCCTTTTGAAGTGATCCTTGGCGCTTATCTTACGCAGAACACATCTTGGAAAGCGGTTGAGGTCTCGCTGGCAAATCTCCGCAAGGCCGGCGCGCTCTCCATCAGTGGAATCCGCGACCTCTCCATTGACCAGTTGCGGGAACTGATTCGCCCGTCTGGCTTTTACAACCGCAAGGCTCCCGCAATCAAAGCATTCATCGCGATGCTCGACGCAGAATTCGAAGGATCACTTACTCGCCTGGCGGCGGCGCCGACGGCTGCCCTCCGGAGTCGACTTCTCGCGTTGCCCGGCGTGGGTCCTGAGACAGCCGATGCAATTCTGCTTTACGCACTCAACCACGCCGTTCCAGTCGCGGACGAATATCTGCGTCGCATCGCAAGCCGGCACGAACTGATCAATCCCGCCCCAAAAAAGAACCGCAAGGGATACGAGTCGCTTGTCCAACTTTCGCGCGAAGCCTTCTCGACCGACCCGCTATCAAATCATGCGCAACTCTTCAATGAGTTTCATGCGCTGACAGTGGCCGTGGGTAAATCACGCTGTGGCCCGGTTCCTGATTGCCTTCACTGTCCGCTTGCGAGTGATCTTGAGCGCGTCAGGAATGCTCCTCGCTTAGCTTGATCCCCGAAAATCCGCGTCCGGAAGGAACAACCACGTATCGGCTCGACCCAACAGAAAAAGCCAGGAGAGTAGCTCTCCCGGCTCTTTCAAATCAGATACAGCTGCCCGCGAATTCGTCCTGAAGCTACAGCGCGGAAGCGGTCCATCCGATTGCAGTGGTGTCGTTAGGGAGCAAGCGCGGTAACGTCAAGTCCCCCACAATCGCCGTGAAGATGCCGCTCAGGGTATTGGTCTTTCCATTCATTTTGACTGACGTAGCGCCCGTGCATTTTACGCTCGACGTATCCACAAAGAAGTTCGAATCCTCGCTGGCCATGGCCCGCAAAGTCGAACATGCGGTAAGTGAAGCGCCATTGTATTTATCAGTCTTGTCCGTACTGCATCCACCAGACGCAACGCCATAGCCCACCACGTAAACCTTGGTGCCCGCTGCCTTGGCATTGTTCGCCTGCGTAATCGCCTGCAGGCACTGGTTGTTGTCGGAAGGATACGTGCCATTCGAATTCAGATTCTTGCTGCCGGTGTTCGCGAATGTGCCGCCATTCGCGTCGCCATCCCCAAGAAGAATGAGCACGTTTGTAGCGTTCGGTCTCGCATTGGCCGCAAGATACTGTTGCGCCGTGAAGAGTGCGCCCGCATAGAATGTGCTCACCCCGCCCTGGGCCATCATTCCGGTTTCAGCGGTTCCCCCAAAATAGCTATTCCCTCCCACCGCATTCACAAGTGAGGGAGCATTGGCAGTGACTGTCTTGCTGGTCGTCAACGGGTTTGCCCCCGTGGCTGTTGCGTCAGAGGTACGGTAATTCGTCGACAGGGGCACAACCTGGTAATCGTTGATCAGGGTATTCAGATTGGCCGAGGAGAGGGGCAAAGTTGTAAGAGCGATGGTATCCGGGTAGGAAGTGACGCTAGGACAACCCGGGTTCGCGTTTTTGCCGGTGCAATTCGTGGACGTGTTGGTGTTATAGCTTTCGTCATTGTCCACCTGGGTGCCAGGCGTTTGCGCAGGAAATGTAAAGAGGGAAACCTCGTCGACCGGGTTGTCCACATTTCCGTTGGTAGCCGTGCCACAGCTGGTGAGGCCCGGCAAGCAAGGCGAGAACTCTGAGAGCAATATCTGAGCTCCTTGCTCCGCGCATTGAATTTTCGAACCCGTGCAGTTGCTGCCCCCATCGCCACTTGCCATTGATGCGGTCGTGTCGAGTACCAGTGCGACGTTGTAAGGGCCCCGTCGCGCGCCTCTCATCTCTGCGAATGCGCTTGCTGAGAGAGTAAGAGACTTGGCAGATTGAATTCCCAGGAAAGACAGTGCCCTGATAAACATCGTGGGAATCGTCGTCGTCTGCGTCACCTGGACTGCATTTGCGAGCAAAGTGGCGCTGCATTGCGTCAAACCGGTCACCGTTACGCATCCAGGAGTGACCGTTGTCTTTGCGCCTGTCACGGCGTAGGGAGCGTTTAAATTGGGGTAGGCGTTGTAGCCTCCCGACTGAGAGCTGTAAAGCTTCCCCGTTGAAACCACAAGATTGCTGGTCTCATTGGTCGTGGTAATTGGCAGTTGCGAGGCTGCCGCCAAAGCCGCTGCGTCCGTCGAAGCCTGCAGCTCGCGATAACAGACATAGGCGTGTCCGAGGTCGACCACTATCCCGCCCATTCCCATCATCACTACCAACAGGAGAGCTGCCCAAACCAAGGTCTGCCCACTCTCATCCCTGAGCACGCGGCGCAGAAGAAACTTCCCTAGTTGACTCATTGAACAACCTCCGTAATCGTCGAACTGATCGAACAGCCGTTTGGCAACAGGTTCTTGCCGAAGAAGCGAAGACCGCATTGCGAGTACGTCGCCGTCACCGTCACGTTCCCACCAGTGGAGAGGTAACCTGCCGCGCCGGTTGTCGTAGAGGTACTTGAGCAGCTCGATCCGGTATAGGTTTGGTTCGCGGTGACGCCCGGGTCCGTATTGAGCACGATCGTGTAGCTCAAGGCGCTCGCTTTGAGGGATGGCGCCGCATTTTGAATCGCCTTGGCCGCCAGGTTGCAAGGATCGGTGGTCAGTCCAGAACTGACCGCTAGAACTCGCCCGGCACTGTTCACACCTTCGGTGAGACTCATCACCTGCATCTCAAATATTCCAAAGATCAAGATGCCCGTAACCACAACAAGAAGAATGGACGCCACCAGCGAGAACTCCACAAGTGCTTGACCCTCTTCGTTAGACCAACAACAGACGCGAGTCCTCAGGGACCGCTTCTCGGCATGAAACTTCACACATACCTCCGCCCACACGCTTGTTACACGATTTCAGGAAGCCCCCATCTGAGAGCAGGTAGAAGGGACATAAGGGGCAGACAACCAGAAGCCAACAGATTTCCAGAGGTAATTGACTATAACAATAATTCGTGAAGGGGCAGCACCACATCTGGTAACTATTTGATAAAACAGTAGTAATCACCCTAGGAACGGCCGTAACCGACCGCGAGCTGCAAAAGTAATCAGAGTATCAATCTCGGCAACTCTTCGGCCATTTGGCTCGCATGCTTTCGTCGTTGAATGCATTGGCGATTTAGCGCCAAAATCCTTTCAGGTGACTTTGCCCTCCCGACGACGGTAGTAGAGAGTTAAACAGAGAATTACGAGCGGCATGATGATTTCCGTGACCAGGAAAATGCCTGAGTTGTTGGAAGCGTGATTGTTGTTCAGTGTCATCTGCCGAACGTGCCCGACGGCGTCGCCCAGCAACCAGACTGCGTTTGCAATCGCTGTCGCCAGCCAGAATTCCGCCCGAAACTTCAGACACAAAATGCCTAAAATGCCAACAGTTAGATCCGCCATTCCGACTTCGTATTCGTAAGGACTTGTAGACCATCCAATCGACGCCGATGTCTCAAGGGGACGGAAGACGTGTGCATACGCGGTGAGCACCCCCATCAGCCCAACATAAAAGAAGAGCAGATACAGCAGATATGTTCCGGCAATTGCCGCCCACTGCTTCGCCGTTTCGGTGAGAAGGCAAGGTGAATAGATGCGCCCACAACCGCAATCAGCGTAAAGATAACTTGAAACATGCCGCCTCCAGAGACCCTTAACAATCACCTTGCATTGGAAAGGGTATCTTTTCCCGGATACCACTGGGTAAATTTGAAGGCCCCAACAAGTGCCAGGATGGTGGCGAGAATCCCAATCTTCGGCGGCATATCGGTCCTATAGATCATGATCAGATCAGCTAGAACGAGGATGAGGAATGCCCCAGACCAGACACCGGTAATGACATAGTTGCTGCGAATAAACTGAGGCGTGTCCCAAAGATCCTGGGGAACTTGTTCTCGCGCATATGGCAGCGTGAATGGCTTGCCGACAAGGAGCGTCGTGAGCACGATCAGCAAAAGTCCCGCGTCCACTCGAAGGCGCACCCCGACGATAGACAAGACAGGGCCGCCGAGAGTTGCATAGAGTGCGAGTCCGCCGAACAGTATCGCGGTTCCGATCTCAAGAATTTTGGGTTTTCTGTGAAAACCGATCCAATCACGGAGTAGCAGCACCACCGAAGTCGCAGCGCCGGCGATCAGGCCTTGTGTTGGACCGATGAGTCTGTCAATGACTGCAAACGCGATGAACGGGGCAAATGCCAGCAAGATTCCCATAAGGTTGTCTCTCTTTCAATCAAGTATCACGGCCGGGTTTGCCTCTACGCGACATTAGAGAGTGAGCCAAACGTCACATGTGTGAGGCGCTCAGATTCCACCCAAAGCCGCTTCGCAACAGTTTCATCCAGCGCGCTTTTCGGCACCGGCACAGAAGTTGGATAACCCTTTAGCTCTGCGATACCGTCCGGGCCATAATAGCCGCCGGCTACTGCTTCCGGAGCAACTGCGGCATACAGCGTTGGCAGAGGCCCCATGTGCCGCGTCCTGCGACAGGAAAGGCTTCATCGTAGTTATCAGTATCTTCAAGCCCGACGGAAGATGATCCGCCTGAAGATTTGTTACCGCATATCCCGGATGTGCGGCGGTGCTGAGAATGGGCGACCCGACGGCCTTCAACCGCCGTTGCAATTCCAGCGAAAAGATGAGGTCGGCCAGCTTGGATTGCGCATACGCCTGGAACATCGGCTTATAGACGCGCTCGCTCTGCAGATTATCGAACTCAATTTTGCCCTGGTTACTTGCCGAACTCGACACCGTCACAACACGCGAGCCCGCTACTGGCTTGATGGATGGAAGCAGCAGCATCGTCAAGGCAAACGGCCCAAGATAGTTCGTGGCAAACTGACGCTCAAACCCATCCCCGGTCACTTCACGCGTCGGCAGCGCCATGACGCCCGCATTGTTGATCAGCAGGTCGAGCGACTGGCCGGGGAATCGTTTCTTCACGCGGCCTGCGAAGGCATGGACAGAATCCAGCACGGCAAGGTCGAGTATCTCTGAATGAAGCCGTGCGTTCGGGACCTGTTCCAGAATGCGTGCGGCTGGCATCGTCGGCCTTGGCCTGCGTCCTTGCAGGCAAAATAAGCTCGGCGCCCTTGTGGGCCAGCGCCAGCGCCGCCTCAAACCCGATGCCGCTGTTTGCACCCGTGATCACAGCCCTGCGCCCGGCCTGCGAGGGAATATTTTCGGTAGTCCATTTGGTCTTCATGGGATCTAGTATTAGAGCCAATAGTATCCTTTGGCAATAAGGCACCTTTTGTTCCCGTACATACCTGGAGGTAACTAATGAAGAAATCCGAAAAGAAATCAAGATTCGGATGGGAAGACATCAGGGATTTCTGCGAGACGCTGACCGAAGCCGAAGATGCGCTCACCCGCGACATGGTCTCCCGCATCTCAGACAAGTGGTCGCTCTGGACCATGAGCGTGATTGCCCAATCCGGCCAGCCCATGCGCTTCTCCCGCATCATGGATCAGGTCGAAGGCATCAGCCAGAAGTCCCTCACGAAGACTCTCCGCGGACTGGAGCGCGACGGACTCGTAACTCGCGAGGTCTTTGCCGAGGTTCCCCCCGGGTTGAATACACCATCACAGCCCTCGGGTCCGAGATGCTCGACCACGTCGCACCGCTCTGGCTCTGGGTGGCAAAGAGCGTCCAGTCTTTTCAGGACTGCCGAGCCGCGTTCGATCGTCGCGAACTCCGGCCGGGCAAACGCTAGCAAGATTCCCATGTTTTTTCCCTCTTTATTGCACCACTTCTGAGCACAGGTCGATTCGTACAAATTGACTCACAAAGATTTTGTCGAGGCGACGGTAACTGCAGGGTAGGCTTCGATGTATTCCTCGCCATTGCAACCCTGGTAGGCCACCGTGCGTGCTTCCAGGTCCACGTCATAGCGCACGACCCCGGCTCGCCACGTGGCATTCAGAAACTCCGGGAATGTGCTTTCACCAGCCTGATCCACGCGAAGCGCTTTGATGAGAGCCTCCTCATTGAAGGCCGGTACATCGACGGCGCCCTTGGCCAAGGGTTCGCCCTGCACGACGACTGGTCCTTCCTGCGTCAAGTAAAGGCTCTGGCAGGATGGCAGCGACCATACGTTGCGGGTCACGCCGGCTTTTCGCAGAACTTCGGCCAGGTATGGGAAGCCACCCACACGGGGACGACCCGCTCTGGCAACTTTCATGGCTTCCATCAGGTTATCGATTGCTTTGCTCATGAGATTTCTCCTTATTCGGTTGGGACATTGTTAATGCGGTTGTGATCTGCAAGTTTGATAAGCAGTTCCCGAAGAGTGCTCTTCTCTCTTGCACTCAGACAATCGAAGTAGCGTGCATCGTTTTGGTCAGCAATCTCAGCAAGAACAGGGAGACTGCGCCGTCCCGCCCGTGTGAGGGAAAGCAGGCGGAACCGGCTGTCGCCCTCTTTTGCTTCCGTTTGGATCCAGCCCTTCGCATCGAGTTTGTCGACGATTTTGGAAACTGCACCACGAGTCAATCCCAGGCTATCGGCCAACTCGCCTGGAGCAGTTTGTCCGCGCTCGTGAAGCTCACGCAGAAGCACCCACTCCGCAACCGAAGTCTGCTTCTCATTGAGAGCACGGGCGAACGATCCTGAGACTGCGTTGGAGACGCGTCTGAGCCAGTAGCCGAGGTGGATCTCCAACTTGGACGCAGGCTCTTTATTTATCAAACAGATTTCCATGGAAACTATAATACTTTCCAAGGAAACTTCCTGTCAAGACTCTTCGCATCAATAAGTCTCTCGTGGGCCGACCGCGCACCGCTAGGCCGCGCGTGGAAACGACGAATTTCGTCCTGCGACAGGAAAGGCTTCATCGTTGTTGTGAGTATCTTCAAGCCCGACGGAAGATGGTCCGCCTGAAGATTTGTTACCGCATATCCCGGATGCCAATCACCCAGTCGGTATAAGTGTTTTGAAAGCTTTTGAAGTGCCTTTTCTTGCGCTCATGATCTATCTCCTTGATGAGTTGTGCTAGGCTGCGTAGACGCACGAAGGATCCGTGACTTTACGTGCCGCGGTGAGTGGCGCTACATGAAAGACTCATGTAGTTACGCATAGTGCCGGCGAATGAATTGGCAAAGGTGCGGCGCGGTTAGCGCAGTCTCGCAACAACTTTGAATTAGGCTGGCTGATGTTGACGAAGGTGCAAGCGTGTCGCAGCGGCCACGTGATAGGCATCCTGGCAAAGGAACACTCGTTCGCAGGCGCGCATTTTCGATTGCCTGTGTTGTGCTGTGGGCGATTGCCGTGAGCCAGACAGCGTTTGCCCAATACCGATCGACGCAGTGGACAGTCGATTCCGGCCTGCCGGAGAACCGCGTCCGCGGCGTTGTCCTCGCGTCTGACGGCTACATTTGGATTGCCATACGGTTCGCGAGTTGATTGTTGCGAAGCTGAATCAGATCCATCTCGCTATCTATCTGTCCGGTTTGCAACTGAAGGACCGACAGAACATCCGCGGTTCCCGCCCTGTATTTCAGGTTGACTACCCGGACGGCTTCGCTGTGATCATCGGCGGGTTTGAAGGCAATCGTGAGAATAGCGGCGACCATGATGGACATGACCAAAAAGGTCAGATAATCCCAGATATCCAAATCAAAACCAAGCATTTTTGACCGCCTACCGATTTGGTACTTGACGCTTTGTATTCAGCAGACACCACAATCGTTCCAGTGCCTATCGGCACTTCTTACAGTGGACTATTGTTTTTCATATTCTTCGAGCTTGGCACGCGGACCGGATGGCTGTCACATTTACCAATTGATTCGCCTCGTCGCGGGGATACTCTGATCTCTCATCAGGGATCGATTCGAGCACAGTATCTCGGTGGCCAGAAAGAGAGTCGGAATGTATTACATGAGTTACATTCGTCGAGTAAACGGTTGGAGAATTCCGGCATTTTATTCTCTGGTTGCAATCTTTGCCGGGTTGACTCTGCCCAGAATAGAACACCACTTTTTTCCGCACCTTGTTTCTTCAGTAAACGTATCCACGGCGGCCACTGTCTATTCCACAATCGGATCGGGCATGATCGCCCTCACGGGCATCGTCTTTTCATTGGCGTTTGTGATGGTGCAATTCAGCGCCACGGCCTACTCACCGCGCCTGGTGGCATGGATTGAGGGCGATCCGGTGATGTGGCACGCCATGGGTGTGTTTATGGCCACCTTCCTCTATGCGATCGCAGCACTGGCCCGCGTTGATTTCAATGGCTCGGGCAACGTTCCATTTCTGAGTCAGTGGCTTGTGATCGGCTTGCTGCTGGTCAGCGTGGCAATGTTCATTGCCCTGGTACAGCGGATCGGTTTGCTTCAGATCAACCGGATGTTGGTCTTTACAGGCGACCAAGGGCGAAGGGTGATCGCGACTCTGTATCCGGCAAAACATCCGGTGGCCCAAGGCATCGAGCAGAAGAATTTCCGAACATCACTTCCAGCGCAGACGCTTATCTATAAAGGAGGACCTCGGTCGATTCAGTCTGTCGATGTAGAAGGCCTGGTCAATCTGGCCAAAGGGTCGGGGGGAGTTATAGACCTGGCTGTGGCAGTGGGAGATACAGTTCAAGATTCAATGACCATGTTGCAGGTCTTCGGTGCTCGGAATCCGATTGACGAACGGAAGTTGAGGGGCAGTATCTATGTGGGTGCGGGACGAACGTTTGAACAAGATCCCAAATATGCGATCCGTCTGCTGGTGGACATCGCGATCAGGGCCTTGTCGCCGGCGGTTAACGATCCGACAACTGCGGTTCAAGCCCTTGATCAGATCCAAGACCTGCTGCTGCGCCTTGGCCAGCGTCATCTTGAAATCGGGAGGTTTTGCGACGGCGAAGGCAAGTTAAGGCTGGTCGTCCCATTTCCTGCGTGGGACGATCTCGTGCTGCTGGCTTTTGGCGAGATATGCTTCTGCGGCGCGACCAGCGTACAGGTCATGAGGCGCATGAATGCGCTTGTCGCTGACCTGATCAGGGCAGTTCCCGAAGAACGTCGTGCAGTTCTTCAATCTTGGGATACGCGTTTGAAGGCAACGATCTCGCGTTCGTTCCGTGATACAGAAGAGAAGTCGGACGCGTCACGTGAAGATCGACAAGGATTGGGCATGCCTCGCCGGGCCATCCCTGAAACAAATTCCTGAGGGACATTCGGCGATCAACCTCCGATTCGCCCATCACCGGCCAGGCGGGGTGTTTCTCCATTTATGACTGTTCTATCTGCACCCGATTTGTTCGATGTCCAAAGCGCGTGCGGTCTCAATGAGTTCCTTGTTAAAAGTGACAATAGCCAAGGGTTCGCGCACGTGGTGCACTTTGCGCGGGAGGCAGTTCGCCTGCGGGACAGGAAAAGGTTTTGTCACCGCAATTGCTGTAAAAATAGCAAGACTTGTCTGAAAGAGCCGGAGGGTTCTACACTCGGCTTGATTAGATGAAATTGTCTCGTTGGCTTTGCGCGATTGTCTCGCTTGTTTTTCTGACGCCCGCGACCTGGGCGCAAGACGGGCTTCGCGCTGCCATGTCCCGCTTTGAATCACCCGCACAGTTGGGACAAGATACGTTCAGTCAGCAAATCGCTGCAGCCGATTTTGACAACGACCAACAGCCGGATGGCGCGGTCCTTCTCGATGTCGGCCAGGCGAACGGACTAAGGTCGTTTCGGCTCGAGATACATCTTACGGCAGGAACGAACACCGGATTTGTGTTCTCCTCGGCTGCATCGGCACTGTCGATTTCGGCACTCGATGTGAATGCGGACGGTCTACCCGACATCATTGTTCAAAAGACTTTCACGCACGAGCGTTTGCAAGTCTGGCTGAATGATGGACACGGCTCCTTCCGCAAGGTAAACAGCGAGGACTACCCGTCACAAACCGAAAGACCAATTCAATTTCGGACCCGAATTCTGGAGCGATATGGGCCGGCGATTTGGCTCCCTGCGAAGGTCGGAGCCGAAATAGCGGATGTGCGCTCAAGACCGCTCTCTGCGTCTGACGGCTTGGGCATCCGCAATCTCTGGCTAGAGCTATTATTGGCTCACTCCGCGCTTCGCGCTCTCAATCCTCCCCGCGGCCCTCCGCCCGTTCTCTCCACCCTCTAGCTCCCCTTTCAATTTGCAATTCTCGGGCGCGTCACGTGTACGCGTCTGAGGCCATCTCCTTTCGAGCGCTCTCGTACCAGAGTGCGCCGATGTCAATTGAGCACCAGCGAGAGAGATCGAATGATATCGAATCAGAATCTGTGCCGTTTCATGGCCTGCATACTCGTTTTGGACTCTGGCCTCTGCGCCTGCAATCGCCATGACCAGACCAGTGCTGTAAACACTCCACTGCCTCGGACGGAGGTGCCGGTTCGTTATCTGACCGTGTCGGAGCAGCCGATCGAGGACCGGTTGGAACTCGGCGCAAAGGTGCAGCCTGACCCTACAAAAGTATTTCGCATCTTCTCTCCGGCAAGCGGGCGGCTTGTTGAGATTGATGTCAAGCCGGGAGACACGGTCAACCGCGGACAAGCACTCGCATTGATCGACAGCAGCGACGCCGGATCGGCAAGATCCGACTTCGCCAAGGCGACGATCGAAGCGGAGCGCGCCGCGCGAGCCGCTGAGCGGCAGAAGGTGCTTTTTGAACACGGCGCTGTCGCAGAGAAGGACTATCTTGATGCAAAAGCTGCGTCTGACTCTGCGTCGGCTGAATTGGCCCGCGCGCGGCAGCGGCTTCAAATGCTGGGTCTCAATCCAGCCGCCGTCGCCGACCGCGTTCCGCTATCCTCACCTGCCCCTGGAGTGGTGCTCACGGTTAGCGCGGCACCGGGTGAGTTCTCAAAGTCGCTCGACAATGCGGACCCATTGATCACACTCGCCGATCTTTCCACTGTCTGGATTGTCGGAGATGTTTACGAGAAGGACATTGCCAGGGTGCAGCTGGGAAAACAAGTCACAATCACCTTTGACGCATATCCTGGCCTGCAGTGGACCGGTCGTATCGACTCCCTTTCGGGTGCGCTCGATCCTGCAACGCGCACTCTGAAGGTGCGAGTGGCCCTCGCAAATGCTGGACAGAAGCTGAAGCCCGAAATGTTCGCCACTATTAGCGCCGAGATAGCCAGACATCACGCAATTGTGGTTCCTGCCTCGGCGGTCATTCATCAAGGTCAGACAACAACGGTTTTTGTTAGTAGCAATGGCCAGCCCGAGCAAAGAACGGTAACGACGGGGCCGTCCATCGACGGCATGGTCGAGATTACCTCGGGTCTTCAAGTTGGCCAGCAGATCGCGGTCCAGGGCGCCGAACTCCTCACTGGAGGACCGAGCCAGCAATGAACCGACTAATCGGGACAATTCTCGAATATCGAGTCATCGCACTTATCGCGATGGCTGCCTGGCTGGCGGCCGGCACATGGGCCGTGATGCGCCTCGACATTGAAGCATATCCGGATCCCTCTCCTCCATTGGTCGATGTCATCACGCAAAACCCATCATGGTCCGCTGAGGAGATGGAACAGCAGGTTACCGTACCCATCGAGACGACTTTAAACGGTATCCCCCATCTTGAATACGTTCGTTCCACCAGCCTCTTTGGATTGAGCGACGTAAAGCTCTACTTCAATTTCGATTCAGACTATTTCGCAGATCGCCAGGAGGTACTCAACCGGCTCCAGACCGTTACGCTGCCCCAAGCGCTGCAGCCGCAGCTCTCTCCCTGGTCTGCCGTCGGCGAAATTTACCGTTATCAGCTGAAAGGTGCCGGCTACGACTTGAATGAGCTGAAAGCGACCCAGGACTGGTTTGTGATTCGTGAATTGAAACAGGTCCCGGGGATCATCGACGTAAGCACTTTCGGTGGGACCACCAAGCAGTACCAAGCTGAGATCGATCCGAACAAGCTTTTGCAGTACAACATCACGCTCCCGCAAGTGATTGCGGCGATCAGTTCGAGCAATCAGAACGCAGGAGGCAATTATCTTCAGGTCGGCGACCAGAATGTGAATGTGCGTGGCGTGGGCCTACTCGCTGGAATCAAGGACATGGGCTCGGTACTTATCACAGAACACAACGGCGTTCCCGTTTACCTCCATGACGTTGCGGATATACGCGAAGGCTTCCAGCCACCCTTGGGCCGCGTGGGTCGGAATGGCGAAACCAATATCGTGAAGGGCACCGTACTTCTTCAGCGCGGCGAACAATCTCTGCCCGCTCTCAAGGCTCTGCGCGAAAAAATCAGGGCGCTCAATTCCGGCCTTCTTCCCAAAGGCATGAAGATCGACACAATCTACGATCGCACAGCGTTGATCAATACAACCACGGAAACAGTGTGGCATCTCGTTCTCACTGGCCTGAGTCTGGTCACGATATTACTTCTCGTTTTCCTGGGTGACGTTCCGCTTGCACTGGTAACCGCATTGACGATTCCCTTCGCGGTCCTGTTCGCTTTCGGACTGATGTCGGCCAGCGGCCGGTCAGCAAATCTCATCTCCATCGGCGCAATCGACTTCGGCATCATCGTCGATTCGGCAATCGTGGTTCTTGAAAACATCTACCGGCGTCTTCACGAAGCCAGGGACGACGAACATCGTCTGCAACTGATTTCTGAAGCCAGCTCTGAAGCGGCAAAACCGGTTCTCTTCTCTACGTTGATTATCCTGGTCGCGTTCATTCCGCTCTTCACGATGGAAGGTGTTCCGGGACGAATTTTTGCGCCGATGTCGATCACCTACGGGTATGCGTTAACCGGCGCATTGATTTTCGCTCTCGTCTTTGCCCCTGTGCTTGCGTCATTTCGCCGCTCAGTGCGCAGCGGTCACAGCGCAGATCCACGGTTGATCCGTTGGCTGAAACGCCGTTACGAGCGAATCCTGATCTTGGCGATGCGTCATCGTAAGATTGTCATCGTAGGCGCCCTGGTCTTTCTTCTCGCTTCGCTTGGATCCTTCTTCACTGTTGGCGGTGAGTTCATGCCATCTCTCGAAGAGGGAAACCTCTGGGTTCGCGCCACCCTTCCGCAGGATGCTTCATTCGACTACTCGGTGAAACTCGCGGATGAGATGCGGAAAATATTCGGTTCCTTCCCGGAAGTACAACAGGTCGTCTCACAGGCAGGGCGTCCGGATGACGGAACGGATACAACAACGTTCAACAACATCGAGTTTCAGATCGATCTCAAGCCGCAATCACAGTGGACAACTGTCAGCAACAAAGATGAACTCATCGACCAGATGAACATGGCGCTGGCCAAATACCCGGGCGTCGCCTTCAACTTCTCCCAAAACATTCAAGACAACGTTGAGGAGGCCATGTCTGGCGTCAAAGGTGAGAACTCGCTCAAGCTCTTCGGCGATGACATTGAAGCCCTTGCGCAGACAGCCAAACAAATTATGGATGTGATGGAGACCGTCCCCGGCATAACAGACCTGGCCGTCTTCAAAGAGACGGGACAACCGAATCTCGTCATTTCAATCGACCGCGCGGCTGCCGGCCGCTATGGACTTATGGCGTCCGACATCAATGCGGCGGTCCAGGCCGCGATCGGCGGAACAGTGGGCACGCAGATTCTGGAAGGCGACCGCCGGTTCGATTTCGTCGTGCGTTACAAACCCCAGTTCAGAGAGAACGTGGAAGAAATGCGAAACATCCTTCTGCCTATAGCGGATGGCAACCGCGTTCCTCTCGGAGAAGTCGCACAAATCGGCTTCAAAGAGGGCGCATTCATGATCTATCGCGAGAATGGCCGGCGCTATATTCCCATTAAGTTCAGCGTTCGGGGACGCGACCTGGCCGGGACGATTGCCGATGTGCAATTACGACTCGCAAAATTAGTTCATCTTCCCGAGGGATACCACTATGAGTGGGCCGGCGAATACGACAGCCTCCGAAAAGAGCAACAGCGACTCGCCATCATCATCCCCATTACAGTAGGTGTCATTCTCGGCCTGCTCTACGTCGCGTTCAATTCCTTGCGCGATGCGCTCGCAGTCATGGCGGTGCTGCCTTTCGGGATAGCAGGTGGCGTGCTTTCCCTACTTATCTCAGGCACTCCGTTTAGCATCTCGGCGGCCGTGGGCTTTGCCTCGGTAATAGGTGTTGCAACGCTTGGCGGCTTGGTTTTTGTGGCGGGAATCCGCCGCGCTGAGGCGCATGAGCACGGTATGCAACATTCCATCATTCGCGCCAGTATCAGCGAAATGCGCGCGGTTCTCATGGCGTGCCTGGCTGCGGGACTAGGTCTACTCCCCGCTTCGATTTCTCATGGAATCGGCGTGCAGGCCCAACAACCGCTGGCACGCGTAGTCGTGGGAGGAATGATCACAACGACACTTGCGATCCTGGTGCTCCTTCCTGTGATCGCCAGCCTTGGCCTGGTTACGACGACGGCGCGGGAAGGAGAGCTATGAGCATGTTGAGGTTCTTGCAAACGGGTTCGCATCGCGCGCGGTTTGTCCTACTCCTGGCCGGAGCAGCGATGCACGCGGTCACATGCTCAGCACAGCAACCTGTCTATAGCTGGGAGCAAATTCATGACTTGTTTCTTCGATCGAATCCCACAGTCCGTGCTCAGGAGCAAAGTACTGTTTCAGACCAGGCTGCCGAAGTGTCGGCCGGACTCAGACCAAACCCAACATTCCAGAACGACACGACCTCCGCAACCATCGGCATCTACCAGGAATTTGAAATAGGCGGGAAGCGCACCGCCCGAATCCGCAGCACAAACTTAGCCACGCAGATTTCACGAACCGACACAGCAGATACACAGAGAACACTCACGCTCAACCTGCGGCTCGCCTTCATTTCCGCCTTGCAGGCGAAATCTGATTCTCAGTTTGCACGCGATAACCTTGGCAATTATCAAAAGACCGTCGATCTCAACAGGGAAATGCTCCAGCAAGGCGAAATCTCTCGGGCAGACTTTCTGCGAATTGAATTGGAGATGCTTCAGTTTCAGACCGATCTCGACGATGCCACACTTGAGTTGAAGACTGCGAAAGCCACACTCAGAGGACTTGTCGGGCCTGCAATTCTGCCGGAAGACTTCGACATTCAGGGCGAACTGAAAGCTGTGCCCTTCGACAAGGATCTTCCGGAACTCGAGAAGCTCGCGCTTCAGAATCGGCCCGATCTGCAGTCAGCTGAGACGGGGCGGCTAAAGGCCTCAGCGGATCTGCGATTGGCGGAGGCAAATCGCTGGCCTGACCCGACGTTCGGCGCCTCATATCTCCATACCGGGAATGAGATCGGCGGTCCCAACTGGTTCCAACCGTTCTTCCCGAAAGGGAGTGCCTCCAATGCAATGGGAATCGGCATTGCGTCGATTCCGATCGCCGTTTTTAACCGCAACCAGGGCGAGATTTCACGTGCGAAATCCGAGCAGTTACGAGCTGATTTTCTGACCGATGCCGCAAAAGCACATGTGATTCAAGACGTGGAATCTGCCTACGCATCATTTGTATCCAGCCGCGGGCGCGTTAAAATGTACGAGGAGACGTATCTCTCGGAAGCAAAGGAATCGCTGCAGATAGAGGACTTCTCCTTCCATAAAGGTGGCACCTCGATTCTCGATTTTCTCGATGCCGAAAGGGCCTATCGCGCAATCCAGCTCGCGTATCGCCAACAACTAGCCGCATACCTCAGCAGCCTGGCGCAACTACAGGTTGCAGCTGGGATGGAGGTGACGCCTTGATCGGATCGATCCTGGCCATCCTGCGATCGAAGCTTCAGCTCTTTAAGACAAAGATACAGACTGATCCGAAGAAACCGTCGGATTCATAGGCCGACGCGAGCGGCGATGCGCACCGGCCCCATCTGCCTGGATGGGACATGCTACTTCGCTTTCACTTCGAACGAATCTTTCAATTCCCAGCTTGGTACAGGCGCATTCGCGTCTGTCAGGCGATACATCTTTCCGACCAGCATCTTCCTATGAATAGTGAACTCGACGAAGTGATAGTTTGGAAATTCACTTCCCTGATACAAGTCTTCAGGTGTTCGCTCTACCTGAACGGGGCTGGCGGCCCCTCCGCCGGATACGAGATAGGTCACACCGCCTTGCGCAAATCGCCCATAGTTGTGAATATGCCCAGCGCAGACAAGGATTCTGGCCTTAATCGTTGGAGCCAGCGCCTCAAGATCGTCGCGTAAGACAATCTCATTAGGCCCTGGATTGTGGCTCACATTTATCCGCGTCTGAATATCAGCAATTGGCGGATGATGCATGCTGATGATTACAAACTTCGTGGTTGTCGGTAGATGCGTCAGTTGCGCGTCCAGCCAGTTCAGCTGCTCGCTTCCTTTCGCAAGTGAAGCGTCGCTATCGAGAGCAATCGTGTAGAGGGCTTTTCCCAGCTCTACTGAATACCATCTTCGGTCTCGCAACTCCGGAAAACCGGCTTTCCGTCGAAATGAAATTGCACAGTTTCCGATTTCGAGAAGGCGACTATTCGTCCAAGTGCAGGCCCCTCAGATGCCGAAACCAAAGGCGCAGATCATGATTGCCAGCCGCCACCAAGAGCGCTATAGAGTTGGACGAGAGCGAGGGCTTCGCCCTGTTGCGCGCCCACCAGGTTGAGTTGGGCCGCGAACAGATTCGAATCGTTGGTCAGCACCTCGAGGTACCCCGCGGACCCGCCCTCGTACCGGACGCGAGCAAGACGTGTCGAATCCTTTGCGGCTTCGACAAGCTTTTCCTGCTGCTCACGATAGGCTCGCTGTTTGTTCAAGGCAATCAGGGCATTGGAGACATCTCGGAATGCACCTGAAATTGTCCTCTGGTAATTGAGAACCATCTCGTCCCTGGTTTGCTCCGAAAGATGAAGCTGCCCTCGAAGTTTCCCGCCCTCGAAGAGCGGCTGCGTCAAAGTGCCCAGGCCGTAGATCGTTTTACCTCCAGGCGTGAAGATGCTTGCAAGACTGTCACCGCTGACGCCTCCCGACGCGCTGATCGTCAAGTTCGGAAAGAACTGGGCCCGTGCCACACCAATCTGCGCATTGGCAGAGATAAGGGTGGCCTCCGCCTGCTGGACATCCGGGCGGCGTTCGAGCAACTGCGAAGGCAATCCAGTAGGAAGATCCTGAGGCGGTGGGGCAAGCGCATTTGGGTCACGATGGGCGATGGGGCCGGGATCCTCACCAAGCAGAAAAGCAATTGCATTTTCTTGCTGCTGAATCTGCTCTTCGAGTTGGGGTATCTCCGAAGTGGCCGCGTAGAGGAGCTGCTCCGCCTGGCGCACATCGGATAACGGAACCGATCCTCCGCTCTCGAGAGTCTTGGTCAGCGTGACAGAGTCCTGTCGGGCTTTAAGCGTCTCCTTTGTAATTTCAAGTTCGGTATCGAGCGCCCGAATCTGAAGGTAAGCGGTCGCCACCTGCTGCACAAGCGTCAACTGAACCGCATGCTGCGCCCATTCCTGGGCCAACAACTGCGCGCGCGCAGCCTCAGTTTGCTTCCTATAGAGACCCCAGAAGTCCGGAGTCCAAGCGGCCGAAATATTGAGAGATCCATTTACAAGCGGACTCGCAATTTGCGTGCCGAGAGAACCCGGGAGAGTTGCGCCCACACCTGTTCCCCCGACGGTGATGCTCGGGAACTCCTGCGAACGAGTGATCTGGACCTGCGCCTGCTGCTCGAGGATTCGCTTCGCCGCAATCCGCACGTCGTAGTTATTTGTGAGAGCCTTACGGATCAATTCCTGAAGCTCTGGTTCGCGATAGACCGCAGCCCACTTCTCGTCGCCAAGCGAGTTCTTCGCGTCGCTTGAAACCGCAGTGTCATCCGCACCACGATAGGCCGGTGGCGCTGTGACGTTGGGCCGCACATACTTGGGACCGACATTGCAACCGGCCAGAAGTCCGATCACAATTGACAGAAGATTTAATCGCGCAAGTTTCGAGACAGACATCATGCCTGGCCTCCCTCCGTGCCGGGCTCTGCGCCGATTGGCACTCCGGACGAAGTACCAGGACCGCACATCGAGTCCATGGTGGTCCCCTGCCCACCCCTTACAAAACGATGCGAGAGAAATTCGACAACCGCAAACGTCACGGGAATAAAGATGAGGCCAAGCATAGTCGAGAGCGTCATGCCACCAACGACGACCGTACCGAGAATTCGCCTGGAAGCAGCACCTGAACCGCTCGCAGTCCATAGCGGCAAACAGCCGACGATGAACGCCAGCGCTGTCATCACGATTGGGCGGAAGCGCAAGCGTGCAGCATCCAGCGCTGCGTTGCAAATGCTTTCACCACGCTCGTAGTTCATTTTCGCGAACTCGACAATCAGAATCGCGTTCTTCGCCGACAGCCCGATGAGCATGACGAGACCGATAGTGGCGAAAATATCGTTCTCAAAGTGCCGAGCATGCAGCGCGAGATATGCTCCCAGGATTGCCACTGGCGTGCTAAGCAGGACACTGAAGGGCAGCGTCCAGCTTTCATAGAGCGCCGCGAGAATCAGGAAGACAAAAATAAGTGACAGACCGAACACAGCCCACGACGGTACTCCCTGCTCGGCTTGCTGCTCCTGGAACGACATCCCGGAATAATCGAAACCCGCTCCCGGCGGCATTGTCTCCTTGAAGACCTCTTCAAGCGCTTTTCGCACCTGGCCCGAACTATAACCTGGGGCCCCGGCAATGTTTAGCTGCGCCGCATTGAATTCGTTAAATCGATAGATGAATTCGGGGCCGGTAATCTTACTGACTTTGACAAGCGAACTGAGTGGAACCTGGCTGCCGTTCGCACTTCGAACGTAGAACTGGTCGATATTTGCGATGTTCGTTCGCGAGGTGCCTTCCGCTTCAACGTACGTCTGCCACTGTCGGCCGAATCGGTTGAAATAATTCACCAGGTAGCCACCCATGAAGGTCTGCATCGTCGTGTAAATGTTGTTGAGGTCCACCTGCTGTTGGAGCGCCTTTTCCTTGTCCACGTCGACGTAGAGTTGAGGCACAGCCGGCTGATACGACGGAATGGCAGCCGCGATCTCCGGTCGTTTTGATATTGCACCGAGAAAGGCGAACACATTCTTCGTTAAGGTTGCAGGATCGTCTGTTCCCGAGCGGTCTTCAATGATCATGGTGACCCCGCCGGAGGTTCCGATGCCTGGAATGGAAGGCGGCGGAAATGCGAAGGCGATGCCATCAGGATTGCCTGCGAGCTGTTTTTGCAGATTGCTCTGGATGTATTCGAGCTGCTCCTCTTTGCTCTTGCGAACATCCCAGGGTTTGAGGTTCACGAAGAAGAATCCTGCGTTTGTGCTCTGCACCTGGGTGAGAAGCGAGAAATTGGTAACGGCGATAACGCCTTCGATGCCGGGAGTCTTGAGCAATGCACTCGTGATCTTCTGTTGTGCAGCGTCAGTGCGCTGCGCCGAGGCTCCGTCAGGAAGCTGCAACGCAAGAAACATATATCCCTGGTCTTCCGTGGGAATGAACCCACCGGGCAAGCTGCTTCCCAGGTAGACCGCGATGACACCCACCACCACGAGTCCGAGCATCGCGAAGAATGATTTGTGAATGAGAACACGGGAAGTGCCAACGAAAGCATCCGTGTTGCGACGGAAGAACTTATTGAAGACTGCGAACCCTCTGCCCAGCAGACCAGGCTTGCGGCCTTCTTCGCGAGGCTTGAGAAGAATTGAAGCAAGCGCCGGGGATAGCGTGAGGGCATTGAATGCCGAGATGAGGACCGAGATCGCGATCGTCACCGCGAATTGTTGATACATACGACCTGTAATTCCGGGTATGGCCGCTGTAGGGATGAAGACTGCCGCGAGAATCAGGGCAATCGCAACCACCGGGCCGCCCACTTCCTCCATCGCCTTCTCGGTCGCGGACTTCGGATCCATGCCTTCGTCAATGTGGTGTTCAACGGCCTCGACCACAATGATGGCATCGTCAACGACGAGGCCAATGGCGAGCACAAGACCGAACAGCGATAGCGTGTTGATGGAAAAACCGAGCGCGGGAAAAATGATGAACGTGCCGATGAGCGACACCGGAACCGCCAGCAAAGGGATCAGTGTGGCTCGCCACCCTTGAAGAAAGACGAAGACCACAATCACAACAAGGCCGAGCGCTTCAAGAAGCGTATATACGATCTCGCGAATTCCGGCCGTGACTGCCTTCGTAGTGTCGAGCGGGACGCTATATGTGATGCTCGGTGGGAAAGTGGCCGAGAGTTCCTTGATGCGCTTGTTTACAGCCGCCGCAGTTTCCACCGCATTGGAGCCGGGCAGTTGATAGATCGCCATAACGCCCGCCGGCGCCTGGTTGTAGCGGCCTGCGATTCCGTAGGCCTGATCGCCCAGCTCTACGCGCGCAACGTCTCTTAGATGAAGCACCGACCCATCGGCATTGGCACGAAGAACGATGTTGCCGAACTCCTCAGGTTTGACCAGTCGGCCCTGCGTGCGAACCGTGAAAGTGAACTCCTGTCCCTGCGGAATCGGCTCTCCACCGATCTGGCCCGCGGGATTTACGTTGTTCTGAGTCTGGATGGCCGAGATCACATCCGTCGCGGTAACGCCGAGCTTGGCAAGCTTGTCAGGTTGCACCCAAACGCGCAGCGCGTACTGTCCGCCGAATGTCTGCACACGAGAGACACCCTTTACGCGCGCGATCTGATCCTGGAGATTGATGATGGCGTAATTGGTAAGAAAATCCTGAGCCAATTTGCCACCGGGAGAACTGATGGCGATGAGCATGAGCGGCGAAGTGAGTGCCTTCTGTACTGTGAGCCCCGCGCTCGTGACCTGTGAAGGGAGCTGCGACTGGGCCTGGTCAACGCGAAGCTGCGCCAGCACCTGGTCAATGTTTGGATCTGTCTTGACATCGAAGTCCACAAACAACTGCACCACACCGTTGTTCGCGCTCACCGAGTTCATATAGATCATGTTGTCAACGCCGTTCATCTGTTGCTCGATCGGCGTTGACACGGCCTGGCTAACTGTCTTGGCATCGGCACCTGGGTAAGTTGCCGTGACGAGGATTTCGGGCGGAACGATATTCGGATACTGCGATATCGGAAGCGTCAGCATCGACACCGCGCCAATCACCACGGTGAGGATGGCGATGACAATCGCAACGATCGGACGGCGGATAAAGAATTTTGACATGGGTTACCTGCCCGCTGGTTGTGCCGAAGCCAAAGCTCCAGCACCTGTGGCCCCTGGTTGCGGGCTGACCGGCGCGCCTTCGCGCAGCTTCTGCAGGTTGTCGACAATCACAAGCGCCCCCCCGGGAAGACCGCCTTCCACAACCCAGTCATCGCCATATTGCGACCCAAGCTTCACCGTATTCACATGAACTGTATTGTTTGCGGCGACGGTGTACACCTGCTGCTGGCCTTGAAATTCGGTCACTGCTACCTGTGGCACTAGAACAGCATCATGAAGCGTTTCAGTCTCCGCTCGTACTCGGCCAAACTGGCCAGGGCGAAGAATGTTGCCCGGATTCGGAAAGGAGGCTGCAATGCGAATCGCTCCGGTCTGCGAATTGAGCTGCCGATCGACAAACACCACGCGACCCTTCAGCGGATACACTTCACCATTCGATAGCGTTAGGGTCAGGGGAATCTTTGAGGCGCCATGGAGCAAGCCATTGCCGCTGGCGCCGGCGCGTTTGGTCAGCGCAAGATACTCGCTGTCGCTGATGGAAAAGTAGACCTTGATCGGGTCGAGTTGCGAAACCGAAGTCAACACAGATTGTGTACTCACGAGATTTCCAACCTGCGTTGCCGCCTGGCCTGCGATTCCGGTGATCAGCGACCGGACTTGCGTGAAACCGAGATTGAGCTTTGCCGTTGACACCGCCGCCTCAGCCGTGGCCACTGCCGCTTCCGCTTGCGCCTTCTGCTGGACTTCATTGTCGAGTTGACTTTTGGCGATTGCACGAGCTTCTGCGAGCGGCGTGTCCCGGTTCACGTTGATCTGGGCGAGAGCCAGTTGCGCCCGCGCCTGCCCGAGCTGACCCTGTGCCTGCTGGAGTGCTGCCTCAAATGGTCGCGGATCGATTTCAAAGAGGACTTGGCCCTGTTGAACCTGCGAGCCCTCGGTGTAATTCTGCCGGATCAGATACCCACTCGCCTGAGGCTGGATCTGCGCATTGACGTAGCCATCGAGCGTACCAACCCATTCACCGGTAAGCGGCACATCGGTCTGTTGCGCCTTGACAACCCCGACTTTCAAAGCAGGCACCGCGCCGGTTGATGCAGCATTTGCACCTCTGTCGCATCCTGCGATTAAGCCCGTTCCAACCAACAGCATGCCGAGAAAAGTGATTGTGATTGCGGTATTCAGAAAAAATGCGCCGATTTTGTATTGTTGCCGCACGGTCATACCAGTCTCCATTCCAGCGTGATTGTTCTCTGCGAGGGGTCGTTCGCGCCGCGAGAGCACGTATGCGTGTCCAGCTTTGATGTGGCAGCCGCAGCAGCGGATTCACAAAGTCAGCCTGCTCACAAAGTCGCATCGCCGATTTGCGGTTAGTCGATATATCCGATATATCGCTTTCAAGATTTAGCTGACTTATTTGCACCTATACGGGCCTGAGCTGCATCGGCGCTGAGGTGTGCCGGTGTCGTGCAGCTGTTGGCATATTCCTATCCAAGGTACTTTGAAGACTAGGCGAAGAGAATCGTGTTCATCGTTGTCGATTTTCAAGAAGAGTCGCGGGGAGGAAGATCTAAAGTTCTGGTGACGGACAATTTTCGATAGTGAGCCTGGTGGCGAATTTGGTACACATTGAAAATGGGGCCTTCTCCTCTGATGCGGAGCGCTGAGAGACAAATTATAAAAACGCGAAAGAGCAGTTTGCCGACACTAGCTCCATCAAGTATCAGTTATCAGTGCGAGCAATTCGCCATGACCACGAGCAACTTCCTCGCGCTTAAATGCCGCCACTCAGAGAGAAGAACCAAGGGATCTATCTCTCACGGATGAATACGGAGAAGTCGGCCAGGATACGAATCCAGTCCACCCTGGCCGTAAAACCGCCCTTCTCGGACAAATGACCCGAAAACTAGTGATAGGTTTTTTGACCAAGAGTGTGAATGGAAAGAGGTCATTATCGCTTCCGGTTCGCGCGGCGACAAGTGCACGCCGAGGGGGGCTGACTGCTGAGAAAGCAAAGCAATGGCTGCCTTAACAAGAAGAAAGAAAACCCGAAAACTTTGGATCTTTACACTGAGTCGGACCTGGCCGAGATACAAGCGCCACGGAGCATTCCTGGAAGAGATGGGATGCAATCGCACGCGATCCGTAGGAGGGGTGGGTTGGATTGTGGGTTAGGAGGTGTGGGTAGTCACTGTAGGGCCATACGTTCCATAGGTCTTTGGGAATGTATGGCGGGGACGACGGGGCTCGAACCCGCGACCTCTGCCGTGACAGGCACAGGAAAGCGGTAACTATAGATAATCAGCGCAATGGATGGCTCCTTTTGGCGCTTTAAGGCACGAATGGTAACCGTTATTGTGCCGTTGTTGTGCCCGCGACCTCTGCCGCGGGTGCGCTTCTTCTCACCCTGGTTTCGGTCGAAGATGCGCAGCGGGAGCCCACAAATTGGCCATGCCAATGCAACTGCTCGGGGCGGCACGCTTGAGTATGGCGGGTTGTTCTCGATGCAGGTAGAAGGAGCACAGAAACATCGTACTGGTCTTCACATCGACATCTCAGGAACTGAAGGCGTTCTCCGCATCACGAACTCGCTAGCTTTTCAGAACAAGGACGATAACGCAATTGAAGGCATGAACGGCGACGCACAGACCTTCTCGCCACTGCCCATCCCCGATCAGTATCGATCGCTTGCTTTGGTCTGGTCTTGACGTTAGCGCACAGGACCTGGCTTACCTTTATGCAGCATACGCAAGTGACACAGTGAACTGCACATCAGAAGCCAGCAACTTTAGAGATGCTGTGCGTCAACACCACATGATCGATGAGATTTATAAGACGTCAGCAGACTTCTTCGGATAGATTTCTATTCCGAAATTTGGCCTCAGTTCGCTTGGAGTTTCATTTCACGCTTTCGTAGTCCTTGTCGCTGACCGGCTCACACTAGCGAAACAGAATGCACAAGCCGCGGTGATGTCGTTGGTCTTCCCTTCTCAATGAAGTTGGAAACCATATATAAGGATGCCGAGCAAGGCAGATGTGGGTGCAAATTGGGTGCAATTTGCACCCAATTTGCACCCAGTTTTGTCGATTTCTTGGTGCCAAAACGTTCCGTAAGTCTTTGGTAATGTGTGGCGGGGCGACGGGGCTCGAACCCGCGACCTCTGCCGTGACAGCGCCGATCGACGGCGGGTGGCTCAATCTACCGTCCGGAGCCTCACCTCTAAGATACGTGTTGCAACTCCTTGCCTTTGTTCTCGATTGCATCGAGCATGGTTTGCCACGATTCATCGAAGGACTTGGCGCCCTGCGATTGCAGGTCGGCCGCCAGCTGTTCGAGATCGATGCCCGCTTTTCGAAAGTTGTCCAGAACAGTTTCGCAGTCTCCTCCATCGCGCGGAAGAGTTCCGGCCAGTTTGCCGTGATCGGCAAAGGCCAGAAGAGTCTTCTCAGGTATGGTGTCGATCGTGTTTGGCGCAGCAAGAGCGGCAATATAAAGAACGTCAGAAGCCTTTGGATCCTTGGTACCGGTACTGGCAAACAGGAGCCTCTGGGGCCGCGCGCCAAAATTGGCCAAACGCTGCCAGCGATCGGAGGCCAGGATATCGCAGTAGGCCTTATACGTCTGCTGGCCGATGGCAATGCCGAGTTTGTCCCGAAGATGGTCGGGCACTTTGTCCATCGTTGCGCCGTCCCATCGGCTCAAAAAGATCGAGGCAACCGACCGAACATCGGGGCTGAGGCCCGCTGCAACGCGTCGTTCGAGCCCTCGCATGTACGCGTCCGCTGACGCCAGGTAGTGCTCACGAGAAAAAAGAAGCGTCACGTTGATGGCCACTCCACCTGCGATTGCCTCTTCGATTGCGGGATTTCCTTCGTTTGTCCCCGGAATCTTGATGAAAAGGTTCGGACGATTCGCTTTCTTGTGCAATGTCGTCGCGGCGGCCACCGAACCCTTGGTGTCATAGGCTAGAAGAGGTGACACCTCAAGCGAAACGAAACCATCATTACCCGCCGTCCGTTCGTGAACTGCGGCGAAAAGGTCGGCGGCGCGAGTCAGGTCCTGCAGGGCGAGTTCAAAGAACATCTCCTCTCCTGAAAGGCCTGTGGACAAGAGACAGCCGATCTCCGCGTCATAGGATTTGCTCTTTGAGATAGCGTGCTCAAAGATGGTTGGATTCGATGTAAGCCCAGTGATGGAAAACTCATCGATATAGCGCTTAAGCGTTCCGTTGTCCAGCAAGTCGCGCGTAATATTGTCGAGCCACAAGCTCTGTCCGAGATTATGGAGTTCCTGAGTTGCGTTCATCGCTCCTCCTGCTTACTCCTATTGTCGCCCACGCAAGTTATTCACAGCTCAGACTGAGCACCTCGTGGTTTCTCGCTTCCAACTCTTGGAAACGTAAGGCGCATCATGAAAAACTTCAATATCCTTCGGATAGCAACAGATAGGATCCTTTGTCATGACATCTCTGACTCGGATTGAAATCACCTCCATGTTCGACATGTTGACCTACCGGTTTTGGGCTGGGAGATATCTGAGAAAATGAGATCACGGCGAAACTCGCAACGCCCGTTTCAAAGGCACGCCCGATCATGGTTAAGCTCCATTAACCGAACCGCGAGTCGCGAGGATGCAGCTATACTCACCAGCCGCCACTGGAGGCTCGTCGGTTCTGGCGTCCTTTCCAACTCAGCCAGTTCGTCGAGCCAGATGTCTTCAAGGAGCTTTTCCCCTTCCGATCCGAGCAGGTCGATGACAGAGCCCACAAACGATCGCAGTTCTCGCTCTGCCACGGTGATGGGTTGCTCCCAGCCGACAATACTTTCCCTTGGTCTTAGCTGCATGTTGTCCACTGCTGTTCTCGACTTTTGAGATTTGCGTGCGCGCCCGTATCAACAAACCTAGCTGGCACACGTTTCCTTGCTCCGGAATGTACAGAGGCCCGTTGGAGG
Organism: uncultured Acidobacteriaceae bacterium; assembly: GCA_963832035.1. Classification (GTDB taxonomy): domain Bacteria; phylum Acidobacteriota; class Terriglobia; order Terriglobales; family Acidobacteriaceae; genus Telmatobacter. The sequence goes on from CAWHSK010000002.1 coordinate 163,402, forward strand.
AGCCGAACGCGGGCCTGATAGAGCGTGGCCTTTGCCGCTGCGACCGAGATGTTCAACGTGTCGGCAACCTCTTTGACCGAGTCCCCCCGGGCGAGTTGAGCTTCGATCGGTGCACGTAATGGAGATTCAAGGTTGCGGATAGCTCAAAGAACGTGATCCTTTCTCTGGCGAAGGTCGCACAGTTGCTCCGGATTCGAAGATGAATCCTTGAGTTCCAGGGGAGAATCGCCATCCCCTTCCTCAAAAGAACAGATCAGTAATGCCTCGGGTCGCGACCGACGTCTGCGCAGGACCATCAGTGCCGAATTGATGGCAATCCGCGTAAGCCAGGAGTAAACGCTTGATCTGCCCCCAAAACCATGCAGAGCCAAATATGCCCGCAGAAATGTATCCTGCAGGGCATCTTCAGCGTCCTCCCAATTCTTTGTTATCCGAAGAATAGTCTTGAAGAGCCGAGACGAATACTCCTTTTGGAGTTCATCGAATGCCATCGTCGAATCCGTCCCCGGAGCAGTCATTATCTCCACTTCTCGCGCTGCGATACCTTGCACGACGGTTTGGTTGAGAGATGCTTGCGTCTCGTGTTTGATGGCGGTGCAAACACGTGATGTTGGCGATCCTGGTAAATGCATGATCCCAGCTCCCACTTCATCGCTCTGATTACGCCATAGGCCAGGACTGTGCGCCATTGGACAAAGGTATGGGCGATACGTTGGTATAAGACAGCGAGCGTTCGCATGCTTCTTCGGAATCACGTCGCAGGTTCAAGCGCGGAACATAGCGGTGATCCTTGATCAAGCGCCTTAAAGATGAAGTGTGCGTCATGCGTCTTCTGACACAGATTTATCAGTCAAGCGCGCCGATCCGGCATCCAACTTAAGAAAGCGATCCATCCGACAATTCAGCGCGACCTCGCGCAAGAACTGAGTTTCGGCGTTCAACAAACAAGACAGAAAACGCGGGAACTGTGCGCGAGTAGATATCGGAGTCGCCGGAGGTCCTTATAGATGATCAGTTCATCCGAATTGCGCTGCGTCGCGGCATTTTCAGATCTCCCTGAAGAGCAGCTTGTGTGGTTTCTCAGTTACGTAGAGGACGTCTCTCTCCAAGCGGGAGACGTATTCGTACGACAAGGTGACCCAGCAGACTGGATGATTGTTTTCCTAGAAGGTCTTTTTCAATGGCGAGGAGAGTTCGGAGGAGACGCTGTCTCACTCCCGGCACATGCCGGTGAAGTCAGTGGGGTATTTCCGTTTTCGAGGATGACGCGGTTCACAGTGACGGGACGAGCCCTGACCGATGGACATCTGCTCAAATTTCCGGCATCTTTCCTGCCAGAACTTGTCCAGAAGATGCCTGAATTGACGACAAGGCTGGTCGCCATCATGTCGGACAGAATCCGGGAAGGAACCCGAATCGAGCAACAGCGCGACCGTTTGGTTTCATTGGGCAAGCTAGCAGCGGGGCTTGCGCACGAGTTGAACAACCCCGCGTCCGGTATTCAGCGCGCGAGCGGCGGGATGCGTCACGCCTTGGCGAAGATGCGCAATGCCAATGCCGAACTGTGGCGGAGGCCGATTCAAGAATCAGAAAGAGCGCGAATCGAGACGTTGGAAGCCTCTGTGCTGCAATCATCAACACCCTTGGATGGCCTAGCACTCAGCGATTTGGAAGATCATCTAGATTCAATCCTGAAGAGTCATGGCTTCGAGAATTCATGGGAGCTTGCTGGTGCTCTTGCGAGAGGGGGAGTGTCTGCCGACACACTGATTTCTCTGTTGAGAGACCTCGATGCTGAAACGGCCCGTGCGGCGATTACCCGCATTGCAGCAGCAGTAGACTTATCAGCTCTTCTCAGTGCGATCGAGAGCGGAACTGCGCGGATATCGGACCTGATCCGGACGGTAAAGGACTACACCCACCTGGATCAAGCGCCGGCACAAAACGATGACATTGTTCGAAGTCTGGAGACTACGCTCAGCACCCTGGCCCATCTTTTGCAACCTTCAATCAAGGTGCAGCGTACTTATCCGACTGTGCCCCTCTTTGTGAATGCTGTTAGCAATGAATTGAACCAGGTCTGGGCCAATCTTATCGAGAACGCTATCGAAGCAATGCTCGGTCAGGGGGAACTCCGGCTCCACATTTTCCGTGAAGATCGCAATGCCGTGGTTGAAATCGGCGATAACGGTCCCGGAATTCCTCCTGAGATAGAGCCTCACATCTTCGATCCCTTTTTCACTACGAAGGGTATTGGGGAAGGAACAGGTCTCGGACTCAACACTGTGCGGACGATCGTCAGAAAGCACGGAGGGAGCATTCATGTGAACTCAAAGCCGGGAGACACTCGCTTTCAAGTATGGCTTCCCTGCGCAGACCCCCCTGAACCCGATCTACCCAATGGCTAGCCCTCGATCTCCGGTTTCACCAGCGATCCGGTGCGCTGGTACCGCAGATACAGGTGGTCTGCGCTTTGCTTGACGCTGAGCAGTTGAAACCAAGGGGCACACTCCGGCATGAACTCCGTTCCCTGCACGAGCGCAGGCCGCACTGCGTCAGACATTCGGCCGGCGATTTGCGGCGACAAAGTAAGGAAGAGTTCGTCAACAGCTTGTGCTGCCATAAATTCTCCGAAAAGTGAGGGGCCGCCTTCATGGAGGAGGCTTCGTATCCCATACTGCACGTGGAGCAATCGCAGGATCGCCAGCGGGTCGATCGCTCCAGAACTGGAATCCAGAGCATGTATCTGAACAGAGGACAATTTCGTAGCGCCTGCTGCGGTGAGCGCATCCTTGCCCGCCGGGGTCGTCATCACCACCGTCCGCGCCTCTGGCATTTGGAAAATTGCTCTCCCTAACTCCAGTTTCCCGCTGCCGCTCACGACTACGAGGAGCGGGCGCTGCGGTTTATGCAGAACGTTAATTCTGTATTCCGCGAACAACTGCTTCGCATCGGGATAGATGGATTCAGCGGTCCAGAAGCTTTGCGGTCCTGTATCGTGGACGGTTCGAGCGCCGACCATAATGGCATCTGCGGAAGCCCGCAACAGGCCCATGATGAAGCGATCAGCGGGATCAGAGCCGCTGATGGCGGAGCCGCTAGCTTGGCCCTTTACCGCGTAGCTGACAACCCCATCAAGCGTGGAAACGAAGTTTGCAAAGACGAAGGGACGCTCAGCAGGTGATGTTTGGAAGTGCAGATCCCCATCATAGAGATCTCTCAAGCCAAGTGGAAGACCTGGCTCTAATTTGCCCTGATCGCGATCAACGAGGGTCTGTATAGGTATCATCTGTTTCTCTCTGTCTCCTCCGAGCCTGCGAAATCCGGCGCTCCGGGTCGATTGTAAATCGGAAAGATGCACGGAACCTTTGTCTCGGGAAGGGTCCTCTCGAAGGTGTCGTTTTCGGATCTCGTCAGAGAAAACGGGGGAAAACCGTCACCCCTCAAGGTTAAGCCGCAAGGAACACATCAAGCCCATTGGACAAAGGTATTGGCGATACCAAGGTCCAATGGCGCACTGCCTTGATTTGTTGCAGGGTTTGACATGCAGGGTACTCGAACTGGAAAACAGGGGCATCAAGCTTCCCATGGGGGCTCGATGGGCGAAACGGCCACTAAACAGAATGAATCGCACACTCTCG
>CAWHSK010000003.1:0-1317541 GCA_963832035.1 uncultured Acidobacteriaceae bacterium
GCGCAGTTTGAATCAGCTTGCAGCGGTGAGCCTTGGGTTCTCTGACGACCACATCCTTGTGGCCGACTTGCCTGTTCCGCCTGCTGGCGCCGCCCCTGCGGATGCTCATCGCAACATGGATTTCTACGAAAACACGCTGAGACAATTGCATTCCCTGCCCGGCGTCCGGTCGGTGGCTGCCTCGTCGTATCTGCCTGTCAGCGGACAGGGCGCCGTGATCCACTTCAACATCCAGGGACATCCGCCGCGCAACGCCTCGGAATACATCATGGCGAATTACCGCACCGTGAGTTCCGAGTATTTCCAGGCACTGCGCATTCCGCTGCTTCAGGGACGCTGGATCGAAGACTCAGACCGGGAAGGTATGCCGCCGATCGTGGTCATCAACCAGGCAATGGCGAAAACCTATTTCGGGGATCAATCCCCCATCGGCAAGAAGATGCAGATCGGCGCGACGCCGGATAACACCGTGCCCTGGATGATGGTCGTAGGCGTCGTGGGCAACATAAAGCAAACCCTCGTCTCCGATATGCCAACCGAGATGTACGTTCCCTTTCGCCAAGCCAACGAGGTTCTGCCGGTGCGCAACATGTCCTTCGTGATGCGAACAGAAGTGGACCCGCGCTCCCTCATTCCTCAACTGCGCGACACAGTGAACAAAATCAACCCAAATCAACCGGTCGTGCGAATCCGCACCATGGAAGAAAACGTCGCCAAGAATTTCGCACAACCGCGCTTCCGTACGCTGCTGCTCGTCGTCTTCGCCGGAATCGCGCTTCTCATCGCAGCCGTCGGCGTCTACGGCGTAATGGCCTACGCGACAGTGCAGCGGTCGGGAGAGATGGCAATCCGCATGGCGCTCGGCTGCAGCGTCGACCGCATCTTCATGCTCGTGGTAGCCGACGGCCTCCGCCTCACGCTCATTGGCGTGGCGATTGGAACGGTCCTTGGCCTCGGTCTTGGACGCTGGCTGAAATCCTTGCTCTTTGGAGTTTCATCCGCTGATGCACTAACACTGGTGGCCGCAATCGCAGTCGTAATCGTGGCCGGTATGGCGGCTACGATCATTCCCGCCCGGAGAGCTTCACGCGTAGAGATCGCAACCATTATGCGCGAAAACTAATGTAGGGCGAGAAATTCAATAGCTTTAAGCTCGACGTATGCAGATCGTGGCGCGTGATGGGTCGAGAATACTCTCGATCGAGCCCATGGACGTTTCCATGACGTTACTTAGGCGTCTGTACATAGCGTCTGGCTACATGTGTAAATGGAGATAAAGTAACACCACATCATACGAGGTCAAGCACAGTGAAATTTGTAATTGGCCAGACACCAGAATGGGCAGGCAAACCTAAGGCATCACCCCTAGACAATGACGCAGACTTTCAGGCACTGCGGCAAGCGATCATCGGCGGAAGCATGAAGCCGGGCGAGGATGCGGGGCTGTATATTCACGAGACGGAAGATGGTATGCGACTTGGCGCGAAGAATCCGGCACGCATGGTGCGTGACCACTTGAATAGGCTGCTGAAGGACAGCGAATTGGAGAACTCTTATCGCATCACCTGTCGTTTGACCGCGGAGGATGGTGTCTGGGGCGTGTGGGTGAGAAGAACAGGTTAGGAGTGGACAGCAGCTAGGGGCAGCAGGGCTTCAGGCAGTTGACGGAGATACTCCGGTGCCTATTCTGTTAAACAGGTGCATAGTCGAGCAACAATAAGCACTCTTGAGACTTCAATGAAATCAAAATTCGCTCGTCGATCCAAGTTCACGATGAGCGAATTTGATCTGGAGAATTGCAGACTACCCGCCGGAAGAATGGCCTGATTTCGAACCAGCAAACGCAAAAAAGCCATGCCCGAAGGCATGGCTTTTTTGTTTGAATTTATTGCCGGCGATCACCTAATCTCCCACACAGTCACCCGTGCAGTACCATCGGCCCAGCGAGGCTTAACTTCCGTGTTCGGGATGGGAACGGGTGATCCCTCGCAGTATGGTCACCGGCAAATTGAGGCGTTTTCAAGGCGTGGGGCGCAGAGCGCCTGGAGCCTTGAGCCGAAATCTTGAGCGCATTAGCGCGAAGGATCTGCGGTTCACCTTTTATCTTGGTATGGCGCTTGGCGGGTTGGTTTGCCCGCAGCCTGCCGCGACATCTGCTTGGTCCTGGATTCTTTCTCCCAGGTCGGGCAGGAACGCGGACTGCAATCTGGCGCCACAAAATTTGCTCAGAGTTTATCTGAATGACACGAAATTGATTGGTCGTACAAGGCTTGTAAGAAGAACGTCCGCGAATAACTATACTGCGCGGAGTTAATTCTATGGACAAGCCGAACGGGCGATTAGTACTGGTAAGCTACACGCATTGCTGCGCTTCTACCTCCAGCCTATCAACCAGATGGTCTTTCTGGGCCCTTCAGGGAGATCTCATCTTGGAGCGTGCTTCCCGCTTATATGCATTCAGCGGTTATCACAACCGAACTTCGCTACCCAGCCGTGCCCTTGGCAGGACAACTGGAACACAAGAGGTTCGTCCATCCCGGTCCTCTCGTACTAAGGACAGCCCTCCTCAAATCTCCTACGCCCACAGCAGATAGGGACCGAACTGTCTCGCGACGTTCTGAACCCAGCTCACGTACCGCTTTAATAGGCGAACAGCCTAACCCTTGGAACCTTCTACAGCTCCAGGATGCGATGAGCCGACATCGAGGTGCCAAACCAAAGCGTCGATATGAACTCTTGGCTTTGATCAGCCTGTTATCCCCGGCGTACCTTTTATCCGTTGAGCGATGGCCCTTCCATACAGAACCACCGGATCACTAAAGCCTACTTTCGTACCTGCTCGACTTGTAGGTCTCACAGTTAACCACTCTTATGCTTTTACACTCGACGACTGATTTCCAAACAGTCTGAGAGTAGCTTCGCGCGCCTCCGTTACAATTTAGGAGGCGACCGCCCCAGTCAAACTACCCGCCTAACTATGTCCCTCTCCCGGATCACGGGAGGAGGTTAGAATCACAGCACTCGCAGGGTGGTATCTCACCATTGGCTCCACCAAGTCCGAGAACCTGGTCTCAAAGCCTCCCACCTATCCTGCGCAGCAAGAACCATAACTCATAGTTAAGGTGTAGTAAAGGTGCACGGGGTCTTTCCGTCTAGCTGCGGGTAACCGGCATCTTCACCGGTACTACAAGTTCGCCGAGCAACTCGTTAAGACAGTCGTACGATCGTTACGCCATTCGTGCAGGTCGGAACTTACCCGACAAGGAATTTCGCTACCTTAGGACCGTTATAGTTACGGCCGCCGTTCACCGGGGCTTCAATTCAAAGCTTCGCTTGCGCTAACCTCTCCTTTTAACCTTCCGGCACCGGGCAGGCGTCAGCCCCTATACGTCGTTTTCGACTTAGCAGAGACCTGTGTTTTTGTTAAACAGTCGCCGTACGCGCTTCACTGCGGCCCACTTGCGTGGGCGCTCCTTCTCCCGAAGTTACGGAGCCAATTTGCCGAGTTCCTTAACGAGCTTTCACTCGAGCGCCTTTGGATATTCTCCTCGTCTACCTGTGTCGGTTTGGGGTACGGTTCCCTTTGTTCTCCTTAGAGGTTTTTCTCGGCAGCGTGGAATCAGAATCGTAAGCCCCATACGGGACTGTGTCGCACCTCACTGTTAATGACCCAACGGATTTGCCTATCGGATCCAGCTTACGTACAACAACCGCAATAGCCATAGTGCGGCATTCTTATCCTTCTGCGTCACCCCATCGTAATAACGAACATTGGGAGGGACGGAATATTAACCGTCAGTCCATCAGCTACGCCTTTCGGCCTCACCTTAGGGACCGCCTAACCCTGAGCGGATTAACCTTCCTCAGGAAACCTTAGACTTTCGGCGCGGAGGGTTCTCACCTCCGTTATCGCTACTTATGCCGGCAGGGTCTCTTCGCAACGCTCCACCAGTCTTCTCAGTCTGGCTTCACTGCTGTTGAGAATGCTCTCCTACCACGCACACCTAAAAGATGTGCATTCGCTGCTTCGGTGTACAGTTTTAGCCCCGTTGTATTGTCGGCACCGGACCGCTTGACCAGTGAGCTATTACGCTTTCTTTAAAGGATGGCTGCTTCTAAGCCAACCTCCTGGCTGTCTGAGCGTTCCGACTTCCTTTCCCACTTAACTGTAACTTTGGGACCTTAGCAGGCGATCTGGGCTGTTTCCCTCTCGACAATGAGGCTTAGCCCCCACTGTCTGACTCCCGGATATGTTGTCACTGGCATTCGCAGTTTGGTTGGATTCAGTAAGCCGGAAAGCCCCCTAGTCCATCCATCTCTCTACCACCAGTGCAATTCGTCCGAGGCTAGCCCTAAAGCTATTTCGGAGAGAACGAGCTATCACGGAATTTGATTAGCCTTTCACCCCTACCCACAGCTCATCCGAGCTTTTTTCAACAAACACCGGTTCGGTCCTCCAGTGGGTGTTACCCCACCTTCAACCTGGCCATGGGTAGATCATCCCGCTTCGCGTCTATTCCTGCCAACTGAACGCCCTGTTCAGACTCGCTTTCGCTTCGGCTCGCTTACGCTTAACCTTGCTGACAAGAATAACTAGCCGGCTCATTATGCAATAGGCACGCGGTCAGACATTCCCTTGCGGGCATAGTCCTCCCACTGCTTGTAGGCACACGGTTTCAGGTACTTTGCACTCCCCTCGACGGGGTTCTTTTCGCCTTTCCCTCACGGTACTGGTTCACTATCGGTCAGAGACTAGTATTTAGCCTTACGGGATGGTCCCCGTGGATTCAAGCAGGGTTTCACGTGCCCCGCCTTACTCAGGTATCCGCTTCGAGTCTGAACAATTTTCGTCTACGCGCCTGTCACGCTCTATGGATCCACTTTCCAGAGGATTCGACTAATTGTCAGATTGGTAACTCTACTGTTGCGGACCCTACAACCCCCGAAGCACCGAAATGCTACGGGTTTGGGCTATTCCGAGTTCGCTCGCCACTACTATCGGAATCGAGGTTTCTTTCTTTTCCTTCAGGTACTGAGATGGTTCACTTCCCTGAGTTCGCTCTATCCCACCTATGTATTCAGTGGGTAGTTCCCGAGGTTTGCTCGGGAGGGTTTCCCCATTCGGAAATCTCCGGTTATAACGCCTGTGTGCGGCTTACCGAAGCTTATCGCAGCTTGCCACGTCCTTCTTCGCCTGTCTCTGCCAAGGCATCCACCGTGCGCCCTTAGTAGCTTGACCATAGAATTAACTCCAGCGCAGGGAGCCGAATCACTTCGGTCCTGTCTGTCTGTTATTCCAAGTTATTCGCCTTGAGAGTAACTCAACTACGCTCACGCGTATTCAAGTTACAACTCCTAAAGACACTCTTCTTACTTTGAACACTTGCCTGAGTCGCTGACTTGCAGCAACTCAATTGCTTGTGCTCGGCCTTGTATGTATACGCTCCTCGGAAACTTCGCCACGCTGCGCGCCTAACGGCGGACATGCGGCTTTCCGATTTGCGTTACCCAATCAATTTCGTTGTCAAACATCAGATCCTCCCCTGTGTCGAGGAGGACCAGCCCTGAGGCTGTTGAAACCTGCCCGATCCAAAACTGCGGATCGTAGCCTGCTTCCAGGTCGAAGCCCTCAATAAAGAAGGCACCGAACTGGACGCAGTGAATGAGAGGTTGGTGGAGCTGACCGGGATCGAACCGGTGACCCCCTGCTTGCAAAGCAGGTGCTCTCCCAGCTGAGCTACAGCCCCTTAAGGGTTGCGTGGCTAAGATGGTGGGCCTGGGTAGAGTCGAACTACCGACCTCACCCTTATCAGGGGTGCGCTCTAACCAACTGAGCTACAGGCCCGCGTTGCGCGCTCCCCCGCCGATAAGTTTGCCGGCGGCTCGCCCAAATCTCATTCAATGCTAATGGGTTTCGAGGACAAAGGTTGAACATGCTGCGTAGCTACGCTACGCATGACGATCGTAAGAATTTGCGGCCAGGAAAAGAAGGCTCGTATCGAATTTCCTGCATCCTCCGTAAACGGCTGATACAGGATTTGCATGGACACCTATCCGATCGCCGAAGCGACTCCGCCATCGCGGAAGGAATAAGTGTGCCATGTGTTCTCTTTTAGAAAGGAGGTGATCCAGCCGCAGGTTCTCCTACGGCTACCTTGTTACGACTTCACCCCAATCATGAATTACACCTTGGGCGGCTGCCTCCTTGCGGTTGGCTTACCGACTTCTAGTGCAACCCACTTTCGTGATGTGACGGGCGGTGTGTACAAGGCCCGGGAACGTATTCACCGCGGCATTCTGATCCGCGATTACTAGCGATTCCAGCTTCACGTAGTCGAGTTGCAGACTACGATCCGAACTGAGGTCGGCTTTTTCCGATTAGCTCCCCCTCACGGGTTTGCGACGGTTTGTACCGACCATTGTAGCACGTGTGTAGCCCTGGACATAAAGGCCATGAGGACTTGACGTCATCCCCACCTTCCTCCCCGTTATCCGAGGCGGTTTCGTCAGAGTGCTCAACTAAATGGTAGCAACTGAAGATAAGGGTTGCGCTCGTTGCGGGACTTAACCCAACATCTCACGACACGAGCTGACGACAGCCATGCAGCACCTATATTACGGTCCCTTGCGGGAAAGGAATATTTCTACTCCGGTCCATAACATTTCGAGCCCAGGTAAGGTTCTTCGCGTTGCGTCGAATTAAACCACATGCTCCACCGCTTGTGCGGGCCCCCGTCAATTCCTTTGAGTTTCAGCCTTGCGACCGTACTCCCCAGGCGGACTGCTTAACGCGTTAGCTACGGCACGGCGGGATTGGGTACCCGTCACACCAAGCAGTCATCGTTTAGGGCTAGGACTACCAGGGTATCTAATCCTGTTTGCTCCCCTAGCTTTCGTGCATCAGCGTCAGTTATGGTCCAGTGAGCCGCTTTCGCCACAGGTGTTCCTCCTGATATCTACGCATTTCACCGCTACACCAGGAATTCCACTCACCTCTCCCATACTCAAGCCCTGCAGTTTCTCATGCAGTCTATGAGTTGAGCCCATAGATTTCACATAAGACTTACAAAACCGCCTACGCACCCTTTACGCCCAATAATTCCGAACAACGCTCGCCCCCCTCGTATTACCGCGGCTGCTGGCACGAAGTTAGCCGGGGCTTCTTCTTCCGGTACCGTCATAATCGTCCCGATCGAAAGGAGTTTACGTCCCGAAGGACTTCATCCTCCACGCGGCGTTGCTGCGTCAGGGTTTCCCCCATTGCGCAAAATTCCCCACTGCTGCCTCCCGTAGGAGTCTGGACCGTGTTTCAGTTCCAGTGTGTCCGTGCGCCCTCTCAGGCCGGATACCGATCACTGTCTTGGTGGGCCATTACCCCGCCAACTAACTAATCGGCCGCGACCCCCTCCTGAAGCGAATTGCTCCTTTGACCCGTAGGTATTATGCGGTATTAGCTAAGGTTTCCCTCAGTTATCCCCCACTCCAGGGTAGGTTAGTCACGTGTTACTCACCCGTGCGCCACTTTACTCATGGATTGCTCCACTTTCTCGTTCGACTTGCATGTGTTAGGCACGCCGCCAGCGTTGATTCTGAGCCAGGATCAAACTCTCGTTTGAAACCTAGTTGTCTAACTACCCGACGGAGGTCGGAATAGTTTCGACTCGTCTGCGCATCACTGCGCGAGACGTGTTACTTACCTTGTGAGAAGATCAAGCCAAACCTGATCGTTTCTCACGACTGGCACGTTCAACCTTATTGTCAAAGATCCGTGAGAGCGGTCCGCCTGAGCGGTGCCCCTTTTGGATCGAGGCCCAGACTGTTACGCCAGGGTGTCCTCGAACTTATTGCGCCTTGCCAATTTCTCGCTTCCTAGCGGTCATCGGCATTTTTGCGCGAACCTTCTAAACCTATCGAAGTTTCGATGTCGTGTCAAGCCAAGATCCTGTGAGAATCAAGACTATAACTCTTTCATCTTCGGCAGGCAGTTTTACCTGCCTATTCGATCGACATAGCGGCGAGATTAGTCGGCCGCAGAAGGTCGCACTGCGCAAAATATCAAAGAGCGACCAGCATCGAAATGCCTAGCGCCACAAAGGCGCACGAAAGGATTTTCCTCTCGGGTCATGCAATGGGTTTGTTCTCTGCGGGATTCCCTACAGGGGCTGGATGAGCTTACGCTTCCTATCCGCCCTACGAACCGGCTTCCCACTTCCCCACTCGGGGCAGGCCATAAGGCCACCGGGAGGCTCCACTGCTACATCTGCAACTTTTTAAGAGTAGCACAGGCCACTCTTCAATGCAAATCGCGAATCGGCTTGATTTCACGCGCCGTTTCGCGACTTCCTGAGAATAACAACGAGCCCCGAATCATGCAACTCATTCCGCCTGTGGAAAGGAGCCGGTTTCTGTGGGAAACACCCTCCCACGCCTACGGAATCAGCGCGAAAACATACAGCTCATCACGCCCTTGAATCAGGAATGAGTCGAGAATCGACATTCGCCCTGCGCCTCTCATAGTCCGATCGTGATTATTGCCTCGGAATAACACCCAGATCTGTCAGCCCATTTACGAAAAACTGCATTGCCAGCGCCACCAGCAGCAATCCCATGATCCTAACCAAAATACGGATGCCGGTTTCCCCCAGCACAGCCCGCACTCGCCCCGCACCTGCCAGCACCAAATAGCTGACAACACAGGTGATAGCAATCGATGCCAGAACCGCGCCCATCTCCCAACGCCACAAACCCGCAGCCTGCCCCACAAGCACCATCACCGACGAAATTGCCCCCGGCCCCGCCAGCATAGGAATTCCCAGTGGAACAATACCCGCATCCTCCTTCGCAGCCCCCTCCTCCGTATCCCCGTGCGCTTCCTGGGTAGGCGAGCGTTTCGCCTCCAGCATGTCCAGGCCGATCAGCAAAAGAATCAGCCCGCCGGCGATCTCGAACGCCGGCAAAGTAATTCCAAACATCTTGAAGATCAGCTGCCCGGCCAGGGCGAAGCTGGTGAGCACAATGAAGCAGGTCAGCGCGCCCTTCCGCGCCATTCGTTTTCGACGAGCCGGATCGACACCCTGCGTAATCGCCAGAAACGAAGGAATCGCCGCAAATGGATCCACCAGGAAGAAGATCGAACTAAGAGCCAGCACCGAAAATCGCACAATGGGAGCCGAGCGGATCTCATTCAGCGCAGCGGCGGCGGGATTTGTCCACTCGAGCATGGCTTTCTAATTCCTGAAGGATCATTTATTCCAGAGGGCTGGAATCTAAAAAGCGTACTAGAGGACGTCGAAGCTCTTGATGCGCCGGTGTCCGTGGCTGTCGTCGACCGGCGCATTGCCCTCGCGCATCACGAGCCGCGTGTGACAGCCCGCCTCGCGCGCTGGATCGAGTTCGCGCACTGCGTCGGAAAAGAACATGATTTCGCGTGGATCGCACCCCATCGCCGAAGCGATCGATTCGTAGCTCGTCATCGACGTCTTCGGTCCGGTACGTGTATCGAAATAGCCGGAGATCAACGACGTCATGTCGCCGAAGCTGGAATGCCGGAAAAGCAGCATCTGAGCCGCAACCGATCCGGAGGAATAAATCGCCACCTGCGCAGCAGTCGACCATCGTTCAAGCGCCTTTGGCACATCGTCGAACAGCGTACCCTGCAGCTCATCGCGCTCAAATCCGCCCTTCCAGATGCGGCCCTGAAGGCTTTTGAGTGCCGTCGATTTCCGATCACGGTCCATCAGCCAGTTCAAATATGGAATCGCCTCGTCCCAATATTCCGGCGCAGCGAATTTGGGCGCCGACTCGTCATTTTCCGCAGCATTCTCCTCAACAAGCATCGTCAGATCGCTCACGACCCCGGGATCGGCCGCATGCAGTTGCAGGTACCTCTCGAAGTGCGCGCGCGCATACGGGAACAGTTGATCGTAGACGAGAGAGAGCGGAGCGACCGTTCCCTCCACGTCGAGAAGAAAAAGCCTGGGCGGCTTGGGCCTGGTCATACGCGGACGCCAGTGGCTGCGCGCGGCCCAAAGTACGCAGATCCGAAACACAGTGGCTGATAGCCTTGGTCAACGCCGGATCCTGTGTAATGCGGAGTCCAGCCGGCCGTGTCCTGAAACCAGCGAATGGCGCGGATGCGGCGATCCTCGCAGAGAGTAAACCAGTGCGTCGTTCCGCGAGGGACACGCAGCATATCGCCGGGACCGACTTCCACCGAAGCGACCCTACCCGCAATATTCAGAAAGAAAATTCCGCGACCGGCAAGGATAAAGCGCACCTCATCCTCGTCGTGCGTATGTTCCTTGTCAAACTTCGCCAGCATCGTCTCGAGATTCGGCGTGGAGGAATTCACGTCGATGACATCGGCAGTCACATAGCCACCACGACGCTTCATTTCCTCGATTTCGACGCCATAAGCTGAGAGAACCTCTTCAGCTGATGCATCCGCTCCAACCCGATCGAGACTCCAGCGCTCGTAGTCGATCCCCAGCGTCGCAAGTTCATTGCGAATCGCCATTTCACCTTCAATTTTCCGATGCTCTTCGGGGAAGCGAAGAACTGCCATCGTCAGCTCCTTGCATTCGACAGCAGGCGCGGAAACCACGCCGCTGACTTGCTAACTCGCTACGCCGCAAAGCGACGCTAACCTGCTGCTTTTTATCCTTGAAACTCGCTGCCAATCATTCCAACGTTTGCATCGCTGCAAACGCCTTCGCTCAAGCCTGCCCGAGTACCCGCCGTCCCTCCACCTCGAACAGAAATTCGAGTGCCTCCAGGTGACGGCGCGCTTCAGCCACCGATTCACCCCAAGTATAAAGCCCATGACGACTCAACAAAACCCCATGCGCATCGGGATTATTCCGAAGCGCATCACGAAAGCGTTCCGACAGCAAAGCATAATTTTGCGTATTCTCAATGATCGGCACGCGCTCAGTGTGTTCATGCGTAGTTACACCGGCGAGGCCTTTGAGAAGTTCGTAGCCCGTAAGAGAAACGCATCCTGACGAAGCGAGCTTGCCCGACAACAGCGTGTTCCAGATCGTGTGCACATGCAGAATTGCCCGTGCATGCGCCCGCTCCCGATAGATCACTGTGTGCAGGCTCGTCTCCGCTGACGGACGTCCCTTTCCTCCGAGCACGACTCCATCCATGTCGATCTCAAGCAGATCGTCAGGCGTGAGGGTGCCCTTGTCCAGTCCTGTAGCCGTGATATAAATCCGACTCCCCCATCGCACACTGAAGTTCCCGCTCGTCGCAGGAACCCACCCGCGCGAATAACACCCACTGGCAGTCGAGCAAAGCTCGTCAATCTCCTGATTAAGGGATGGCGTTTCGGGGACCATACGTTGACAGCAGTGTAGCAATGAGTCCGCAACCGATGCAGGATCGCACCCGTCCCATATACTTAAGCGTTCTCAGCGGAGGCAGCTTTGCGGAGCCGTAGTGTTCTTCTTTTTCCCACACTCATGGCAGTATTCATCTTCCAGATCCAGGCCCAGAGCAATTCGACCGATCCGCAAAAAACTCTCCCGGTACTGAAGACCACCACGCGAGCCGTGGTGGTGGACGTGGTGGTAACCAGCGGCAGCGGTCCGTCAGTCGGCGACCTCAATCAACACAACTTCTCCGTTCTCGAAGACGGCAAGCCGCAGACCATCGACTTCTTTGAGGAGCACGCTGCCACGACCACACCCGCTGTAGCGCTGCCGCAACTTCCGCCGCATGTCTACAGCAACGAGCCCGCCGTCGCACCAAATGAAGCCGTGAACATACTACTTCTCGACAGCCTCAACACCGAGGAAGCAGACCAGGCATATACCCACAAGCAGATCGTAGGTTTCCTCGGGAGTCTGCAGCCCGGCATGCGCGTCGCCGTCTATACGTTGAACACGCGCTTGACGTTACTCCAGGGATTCACAGCGGATGTCGCACTTCTGCGGGCGGCGGTCGACAGCAAAGCAGCGGCCCCCGGAACGACGATCGTCTCGCGCAGCCGGCAAGACAATCTGGCTGACATGGAAGACGTCTCTATCGCTGGAGATCCGCAAGCCGCACAGGCTGAAGCGCGATCCCTGCGCGAACACGCAAACACTCAGCGGAGCCAGTCTGCGTCAATCACTCTGACGGCTTTGCAGAACCTGGCGCGCGCGCTCGAGGCCATTCCCGGCCGTAAAAACCTGATCTGGTTCGCCAGCAAGTTTCCCGTAGCGCTCTTCCCCGAAGGCGACAATCGCCAGGTGCTTCAAGCATTCCGCGGGAACGAGTTGCCGGAGGCGCTCCGCCAAACCGTAAACATGCTCACCCGGGCACGGGTTGCGCTTTATCCGGTTTCGGCGCGAGGCCTGATGGACGATCGGACGATGAATGCGGACTCGGGCGGCGCGTCCACCGGCGACTCTTTCAAGTACAACCCTTATCAGGAAACGCCGGCTATCCGGGCGACAGCCGCGACGATGGATCAGCTCGCTACCGACACCGGCGGCAGGGCGATTCACACGACCAATGACGTATCGGCGGCGCTGACCCGCGACATCCAGGACGGCGCACACTACTACACAATCTCCTATACGCCCTCAAACGAGAAGATGGACGGCACGTTTCGGCGGATAGAAGTAAAACTGAACGAGGGCAAGTACAAACTCGCCTACAGGCGTGGATACTACGCAGATACTGGATCTGCACCGGCACAGACGGCTTCCGACCCGCTGGCTCCCCTGCTGTCGCCAGGGATGCCGGACGCAACGCAGATTGAGTACCGGATCGGCGTGACAGCGGGATCTCAAACTGTATCCAGCGCCGCACGAGCCGGAGGCAACGCCAAGCTTGCCGGGCCGCTGACACGGTACAAGGTGCTCTTTCAGATCCCTCGCGATAGCTTGAGCTTTGCAACCATGTCCAGCGGAACGCACGACGCCAAAATCCGCGTGGCTATTGTGGCATACGGCCGTGACAGTAAGCCGGTGAACTGGACCGGCGGAGTGATGGCGCTCAGCCTCACTGAAGCGCAATTTGCCAGGGCGCTTCAGTCCGGAATCGCGGCTCCGATGGAGATCGACTTGCCCGAAGCCGAACTCTCTCTGGCAACTGGAATCTGGGATATCAACACGCAGCGAGCTGGCACACTTCAGATTGCGGTGAATCCCAAAACGGATGCTCTTGCTGACCCGGCCTCTCATTGAGTCGGTAGAGCACGTGCGAAGCGCCCCCTCAGTCTCCGCACTACAATCGTTCTTTGCTTTCTGATTCACAACGCGCATGCATTGCCGTGGTACTGATATCGCCGCGGAATCCGCTGAACATCGGCGCAGTGGCGCGAGCGATGGCTAACTTTGGCTTCTCGCGGCTCAGAGTAGTGGCCCCATTCGAGGCGCATTGGCGCGAAGCACGCTCGGCAATTGGCGCACCCGATCTGCTCAACAATGCGCTGGAGACAGCATCTCTCGCCGATGCGGTGCGCGACTGCACTCTCGTGCTCGGAACCGGCACACTCACCCGTCGCAAAGCAGAACAGCCCGTCGTACGCCTGAACGAACTCGCACCCCTCATCGACAGCGAACTCAAACGCGGCGGACAGATTGCGTTCGTCTTCGGGCCGGAAAAGCACGGGCTCACGCGAGAAGATCTTTCTCGGTGCCACGTGCTGGTAGAAATCCCGACCGACGCGCAACAGCCCTCAATGAACCTCGGACAGGCGGCAGCGGTTTGCCTCTACGAACTGGCTGCGCGAACAGGTTCACAGGCTGCTGAATCGGAAACTACGAAAGGCCGGATTAATCTTGACGCGAAAGCCGTGCGCGTCTCAAACCCCACAGAGGTCGCGCCGACCTCCGGCAACCTCGATATCCTCGCCAGTCTCATCGAGGAAGTTATGCAAGCCGCAAACTATTCACCAAAATTAATGCAGGAAGCCAACCGGCATGATATTCGTCTGATGCTGCGCCGGTTGAATCTCAAAGCCGCCGATTCCCGGCGCGCGCTCGGATTGTTCCGGCGAATTCTAAGACGGCTTCGAATCCCTCAATCGTAACGTTACGTTATAACTCCTCAACAACTTACGTGTGATTGGCATCACACTCCCCGCGAATGACTCTGTTGCTAGATTGTGGAAAGACGAAAGGTAAGCTCGATGCGCTCGATCATCGATTCTCTCCGCGGATTATCAGCTTTTTCCAGACCATCTGTTTTCGCATTTACCGCATTCGGGATTCTCTCCCTTGTTGCCCTTGGTAACTCGGCTGCCGGTCAGGTGCCGGCTCCTCCGCCGGATCTACCGCCGACGCAGATTCCCGCGACGGATGCCCAGGCGCCCACGTCCCAGACTCAGCCAGGCGCCCTCGCAGCCACGCCCAACACTCACACCCGGCCGGAGAAAGACCCCACCTTGGGCCAGGGCCCGTTTTCCATTCACACGGTCGGTGGAGAGATCAAAGAAGATCAGCTGAAACAGATAATCGTCGGCAAAACCTTGTATCTGCGGGCGGGGTACCAGGACAACAACCTGGAATTCGATGAACATGGACGCCTGTTAGGACATTCACCCCAGGGTTCCTACACGCTGAGCCAGATCCAGATCAACAAGCTGAAACTGTCAAAGCACAAGTTGGAGCTTGAAGGTGACCGATATGCACTGCACTTTTTGGGCGCCGCGCCTTTCGAAGACGCAAGCACCGCGACCAACCGGGTAAAGATCACACCGAAGAAAAAAATTGTCCGAATCTCTTTCGATCGCGAGCAGGTCGAGACGCCAAAGAAGAAGAAAGAGAAAAAGAAACACAAGGATCAGGATCAAACGAAAGCTGAAACCGCGACCACAACAACAACACCGGCTGATTCAGCCGCTGCTCAAGAGAGCACGACCGCGTCCGTAGAGACTGCCCCCGTTCAGAACATCGCCGACGAGCATCATTCCGACGACAAAAAAGTGACGACCACGACTTCGGCGGCTCACGCCTCTCAATTGTTGCTGACCGCCCTGGACACCGTATTTTCAAGCGGAATCGATGAGCGGATGATCGCGGCGATGCCGGACTTCTGGAAGCTTTACTACCAGTCTGCTGAGTCAAAGACAGACTATAGGCCCACCGATCCCGGCATTTTCCGCGAGAGCGCAGTAGATCAGAAGGCAAAGCTGATTTCTGTGATCGACCCGCCATCGAACGAATTCGCGCAGGCCAACGGCGTGGCAGGAATGGCCCTTTATCATGCAGTGGTTGGCAGCGACGGCAAGGTAGAAGCGGTGATCGCCGGCAGGCCCATCGGCTTCGGACTCGACGAGAGCGCCGAGCAGACAATTCGCAAGGCGTCGTTTCAAGCAGCGATGAAGGACGGCAAGCCTGTTCCAGTGACACTGGATGTTGTCGTGTCGTTCCGGATCTATTCGAAGAGAACGTCTCAAACCAGCGCACAAGAAACCAGGCCGGACGAACCAGCTCGACCAGGCCCTTACACCGTGAAAGCCCAGCAGGCTCCGCAAATCGCGCCCGCGCAGTGAGAGGTGCTTCCTGATCTCAAGAGGCTATTCGTCCCCGGCCGCGTGACCGGGACGAGGGGGTTCCCACAACTCAATGCGATTGCCCTCCGGGTCCCATATCCATGCGAATTTTCCATATGCGTAATCTTCGCGATTTGGATCGATGCGGACATTGGCGGCTGCGAGCCCTGCGAGCAGTTCGTCGAGATTGTCGACGCGAAAGTTGATCATTGCCTGCTGCGAGCCTTCACCAAAGTACTTCGTACTCTCAGGAAAATGCGCAAACACGGTCATCCCCGTAGATTCCGGCCCGTCGAACGCCAGCGAGCCGCCATCCTGCAATGGAATGCCGAGGTGCTGCGCGTACCACGCGGACAGCTTCTCCGGGGCACTGGCTTTTAGAAAGACCCCACCGACTCCCACTGCTTTGGCCATGATTTAATCCTCCTGCTGAATGACCTGTTCCAACTTTGGCTTGTGCTTGGCCTGCCGGCCGGTTCGGGGTTTGTCTTCGACAACACGAGCGGCCTTTGGCTGGCCCACACGCGCCCGCGCGTTTGCCTTCACTGCCTTGGTGGCCGAGAATATCCCTGGCTTGCGTTTCGTCATTGCAAGGATGAGTATGGAATAGTTCGGGCTTGAGCGGAAGTGCCTGAAACGATTATATGCGCGGGCTCTCTCCGGAGAATTTTCACCGCGAGCCTTTTCGCAGAAGTGGAGAAGCAAGGGACATGGACGAGCGGGACTTTTTCAACGAGACGACAGAGACACGAACACACAACCTGACCTGTCCCAAATGCGGCCAGGCTGGCGAGTACAAGGTCACCTGGGTGGTTCGGCGGAAGCGTCCGCAGTTGCCGCGCAACGCCGACGAGCGTGATCGGGCGAAGTTCGCCAAGGCGCAGTCGTACATGGTGCGTCGGGACGACAAACTGAATTGCGTGAATATCCGCTGCCGCAAGCCTTTCGAAATTACCTCGCTGCAGTCGCTGGCGTTTCTGAACGAATAGTCGATGGGATGAAAATCCCGGACACGCACAACTGGCGCACGCCGCCCGGCATGTGATTGAATCGAAACATTGACGCCCGAGGCCCGAGGCCGAAACAGGGTGATTACAGGAGATAGTGTCTGATGGCGAATTCCCTTCTTCCCCCCGAAGAGCGCAACCTTACCCCCGACCAGGTTGAGGCGCTGGACAAACGGCGCGAGTGGGGGCACACGCTGCTGGTGATCGCCTGTCAGTTCGCGGTGATTGCAACCGTTCTTCTGCTGTGGGTGGGCCAGGACCTGACCTATTCGCCGGGGTGGGTTCATCCCATGGCGTACTACTTCGCGATCGCGATAGGTCTGGTTGTCGTCCTCGGCGTTACAGGCCTGTTTCTTCGTACCGGAACGCCTCGAATCGACTAAATCTGCGCCTGAAAGCGCGTGCGGCAAGGGGAGCCGGCCTTCGAGCCGGCTCTCAATGTTCTCGCCCCTGCAAAGCTCGCTAAAACGGTATAGCCTGAAGTGGAACGATGGCTGCTGCTTCCCCAATCGCACCTGCCGCAGAAACTTCCTCTCGCCGCCTGATCGACAGTCATGGCCGCGTGATCCACGATCTGCGCGTCTCCATCACGGATCGCTGCAACTACAAGTGCGTCTACTGCAGAACGGGGGAGCTTGGCGCCCAGTATCCCGAATTGGGGATCGAAGAATATCTACGGTTGATCAAGCTGTTTGTGAACCTGGGAATCGAGAAGGTCCGTATCACTGGCGGCGAGCCTCTGCTGCGC
The DNA here is from genome assembly GCA_963832035.1 of uncultured Acidobacteriaceae bacterium. Lineage (GTDB taxonomy): Bacteria > Acidobacteriota > Terriglobia > Terriglobales > Acidobacteriaceae > Telmatobacter. The sequence goes on from CAWHSK010000003.1 coordinate 17,246, forward strand.
CAGGGCCTGATCGAGCTGATTGAAGAGCTTGCGCAGTTGCGAACGCCGAAAGGCGAACCGCTCGACCTGGCGCTCACAACCAACGGTCATCTTCTCGACAAACTGGCTCGGCCCCTGAAGAACGCCGGCCTGAATCGCGTCACCGTCAGTATGGATGCCGTCGATGCGCCCACCTTCGAACGAATAACCCGCGTTCCAGGCAGCTTCAACAGAGTGCTGGCAGGGGTTCGCGCGGCAAGGGACGCAGGCTTGACTCCGCTGAAAATCAACTGCGTTCTCCTCCGCGGATTCAACGACAACGAAATCGAAGGATTCGCCCGTTTCGCCCGCGAAGAAGATGTCGTGGTGCGCTTTATCGAGTTCATGCCACTCGAAGAAGGCCGCTTGTGGACGCCGGAGATTGTCGTCCCCCTCAAAGAAATCATTGACCGCATCGGCCGCGAGATGCCGCTCGTCCCGATGCGGCCGCGCGAAGCAAGCGAAACCGCGCGCCGCTACACCTTTGCCGATGGCGTAGGCGAAATCGGAATCATTGCGCCCGTCAGCCAGGCGTTCTGCGGCGCCTGCAGCCGTGTACGCCTCACATCCGACGGCAAAATTCGAACCTGCCTCTTTTCGCAGGTGGAACACGATCTCTACGGAAGGATGCGCGCCGGCGAAGACGAGAAAGGCCTCTCCGATTACATTGTGCAGACGATCTATGGCAAAGAGGCCCGCCACCATATCGGCGAGCCCGGATTCCTGAAACCATCCCGCTCGATGGTGCACATCGGCGGCTGAACACCCATGCCTCCAATCTGCGACCTGTAACTTTAGTACATATGGCAGCCATGAACCAAAGAGACTATTCGTGCACGATTTGAACCAGCGCACGTGACAGAATTCACATCAGAACAGATCACGCCTTTCTATATAGAGATGACCCAGTTGACCGAAAATCGCATTCCTCTCGACGACCTCATGGTCTTTCATCAGCTGGCAAGGTCCCTCAACTCCAGCCTCGATCTCGACACCATTCTGCGCACAATCCTCGACCAGATGGAGCGCATTATCCCAGCCGATCTCTGGACGCTGCTCATGCTCGATGAGAAACGCGGCGAACTCTACTACGCCATCGCTTCGGGAAACGGCGCCAGTGCCCTCAGCGACCTGCGGGTAAAGCTGGGCGAGGGCGTCGCAGGCTGGGTGGCCGAACATGGTGAGACGCTGATCGTTCCGGAGTCGGAGGATAACGATCCCCGATTGCAACAGACTATCGCGGCGGAAACCCGCAGTGTGCATTCGATGATTGCGATGCCCTTGCGTGGGCGCAAAGGCGTGCAGGGCGTCATCGAAATCTTGAATCCGCGCGCCAGCCAGATGAGCGATTACACAATCGCCTTTCTGCACATCCTCTGCGATCACGCTGCCATCGCGATTGAGAATGCGCGGGACGTAGCGCGCATCCAGCAGCTGACAATTACCGACGACGCCACAGGACTCTACAACGTGCGTCATCTCTACAAAATGCTTGAGCAGGAGCTGGAACGCAGTAGGCGGTTACGTCAGCCGATCAGCCTCGCGTTCATCGATCTTGACCGCTTCAAGCTGGTGAACGACGTTCACGGCCATCTCATCGGAAGCGAACTCCTGATGCGCGTCGGCGGCCGCTTAAAACAGCTGAGCCGCGAAAAGGATTTGTGCTTCCGTTATGGCGGCGATGAATTCGTAATCCTGATGCCCGAGACGTCCACAATGGACGCTTTTATACAGGCGACAAAATTGCACGAGCAACTCATGCATACGAGCTTCCACATGAACAATGGACTGGACCTCTCCGCGAGCGCCAGCGTAGGCCTCGCCACCTGCCCGCCAGAGAACGACGCGGTCCACGCAATCATCGGCGCCGCCGACGCCCGCATGTACGAAGTCAAGAGCAATGGCCGAGGCCAAGTTCGCGGCGCAGAAGCCCAAACCCGGTAAATAAAACTGCCCGCCTACCGGAGCTCCCATAGCAGCTCAATTTGAAGGGGTATGGGCTTCAGCCCCGACAGTAAGCGGCTCAGTTTTGAAGGGTACGGGCTTCAGCCCGTACGTTAAACCCGACACGAGGAACGATGCAATCTTCGCCATTCTCTTCGTGTCATCCTGAGCGGAGCAGCTTGGGGCCCCAACAAAGTTGGGGTAAGCGGAGCGAAGGACCTGCTTTTGCTTTGCAGCGATGTTGCTGGCGGGCCGGCTTTAGGCTCTAAGTACCGATCTATTTTTCGTTCCCCTGCTTTTCCGCCAGCTTCTCCAGCTGATTCCGCCAGTCCAGCGAATCAACAAACGGCCGCGACTCCCGCCAGTTGGGTTCCACGATGACGTGCAATTCGAGATAGACCCGCGTGCCCAGCAACGACTCAATCTGCTTGCGCGCCCCCGTGCCGATCTCCTTCAGCTTCGCTCCGCCCTTGCCGATCAAGATCGCCTTCTGCCCATCGCGCTCGCAGTAGATTGCGGCAGCGATGCGGGTCAGCGGCAGACGCGCCGGTGGCTGGCCTTTCTTGCGTGGCGGGGCGGGCGGTTCCGCTTCTTCAAACTGCTCAATAACCACAGCAGCGGCGTACGGAACCTCTTCGCCCGTCTCCACGAGAATGCGTTCGCGGATCAGTTCCGCAACCATGAACCGCATGGGCTGATCGGTGTACTGATCCTTGGGGTAGTAGCGTTCGCCGACCGGCAGAGCATCGACAATCTTCCTCACCAGAAGATCGAGCCCATCCTTTTTGCGCGCACTCACGGGAATGATCTCCGCGAATTTGTACTGCTTCATCAGCGTGTCGATCAACGGCAATAAAACGTCTTTCGCGACGAGATCGATCTTCGTAAGCACCAGAAACACCGGACAATCTAGCCCGCGAATGAGAGAGAAGAGAAACTCATCTTCGCTGGCCCAGTTGGGCTTGCCATGCTGATGCGCTTCGCCCGGTTCGCCGGATGCTTCCAGCTGCACGCGCCGGCTCGCATCCATCAACACCAGAACCACGTCGCGTGTCTCGAGCGCCTCGTGAACCTCCTGCAACATGCGGCGATCCAGCTGCGACGCAGGCTTGTGCACGCCCGGCGTGTCCACGAAAACCACCTGCGCCGCCGGATGAACTTTCTTGCGCGCCTCAACCTCCAGAACGCCGATAATCCGGTTGCGCGTGGTCTGCGGCTTGGCCGTGACAATGGCCACCTTCTCGCCGGTAAGGGCGTTCATCAGCGTGCTTTTGCCGGCGTTCGGCCGGCCCAAAATGGCAACGAATCCAGATTTCAAATCAAATCGCTCCCTATCCCTATTCCCTTGTCCTTAGTCCCTGTTCTTAAGACAGCGCAGTCGCTTCTTCCTTCGCAGGAGGAAAGATGCGCAGCCTGTCGACGCGGCGATCGGTCGAGGCAACCACCTGAATGCGAAGGCCGCTGTCTTCCAATAGCACGACTTCTCCCGGCAGCGGAATCCGCCCCTCGATTTCGCTCACCAGGCCGCCGAGAGTGGTGGCTTCGTACTTTCCGTTCACCCCGGCCTCTTCGCCGAACAAGCTTGGCAATTCGTCCACCGGGTAGTCGCCCGGAACCACCCACACGCCGCCCGGTTCTCGCAGCGGGTCTCCGATGTGCGCATCCTTCTCATGCTCGTCGCGGATGTCACCGACAATCTCTTCAAGCAGATCTTCGATCGTCACCAGGCCCGAGACTCCCCCGTACTCATCGATGACAATGCGCATGTGTTGTTTCTCGCGCTGCATCTCGCGCAGCAATTCGTAGCCTCGCTTCGTTTCCGGAACAAAAACTGCGGGATGTTGAATGCTTGCGACGGTCTTGATCTGCGCTTCCTCGTCGGTGATCTGCAGCAGATCGTGCGCAAATGCGATCCCGGTAACGGAGTCGAGCGTACGCTCATAGACAGGCACGCGCGAAAAATTATGCTCCTTCAGCAATTCGAGAAAACGCTCAATCGTGATCGACTGCGGAACCGCAAAGACCTGGGGACGCGGAGTCATCACCTCGCGCACCAGTATTTCGCCGAACTCGACAGCGGAACGCACCAGTTCCCTGTCGCTTTCTTTCAGAATACCCTCTTCTTCGCCCGCTTCGAGCAGCGAGTCAACGTCGGGAGCGGGCTCATCCTCTTCGGCAACGGGCTTTTCAGCCAGCGCCGCCAGAGAGAAGAAGAAGCGGATGATCGCCGTGACAGGAGTCATCAGCCACAGCAGCAGGCGAATGGGCCATACGAGCCGCGCAGCCCAGCGACCCTTGGTATGGGTGAAAAGCAACGAAGGCAAAATCTGATTGCAGAAAACGACCGCCAGCAAAACGACCAGCACAGCCTGCGCAATTTCCGGATACGTGGGGCGCGCTGCGTGCGGAGCTCGATCAAAAAGCACCGCGCCAATCGCAAGCGCGAACACCGCAAGCGTAAGCTGCTGCAGAACGGTCGCGCACAGAGCGGCGTGCTCGCGCGTTAGCCCCATCAAGGGCTCAATCTTTTCTTCCCACTCGTCGAGATTGTCCTGCACCTCGCGGGGAAGAATCTTGCCAAACTCCGAATACACGCGGCTGATATAAGCCGCGAACGTATCGACGAGCGCTGCGATCACAAGAAGCGTTATGGTAAGCCAGCTCATGGGCGAGCGCCCCCGGAGCTGCGTGCTTTCCCACCGTCCCTGCGCTGAACCTTCGACAACGGCGGTGCACCCACCTCTGTCCCGCCACTCATAGTCCTTTCGATGAGCCCCTGCGACAGATGAAGCTTGGCGCGAAGTTTCTGCTCGCGACGCGCCATTTCGCCCTTGTCTGTCTCGTGATCGTAGCCGGCTAGATGAAGAAGTCCATGAAGCATCAGCACTTTAATTTCAGCCGCAACCGAGTGCCCGCGCTCTTCGGCCTGTCGTCGCGCGGCGTTGACGCTGATTGCCAGATCGCCGGCAATCTTCATCAGACCGGGCGCAAAGGCGGGAAACGAAAGCACGTCTGTGGCCTTGTTCTTTCCGCGAAATTGCCGGTTCAATCTCCGAATCGCCGCGTCTGTCGTCAGCAGCACCGTAACCTGACCGCGCAACTTCACGGCAGCCTGAGCCTCCCGCAAAAAACGAGCGAGGGTCCGCGCATTCGGAACACGCTGTTTCCGGGGAGGGGCGGTCCGGGTGGAGCCCCCGGGCATCTTCTGCAGCTTTTCCTGCGTAGGAGGGCCGGAGTCCAGATCTGGGTCGAGAAGGATCATCGTGCGCGAGGCCGCTACTGTCGGCGGCCTCGTGTCTTCTATATTTTACGCGAACCGCGCATTTACTGCGGTTTGGCTGGATGCGCGCCCTGCTGAGGCGCCTGCTGGTCTGCAGGCGGTTGAATGGTTTCGCCGAGATTCAGAGGTAATTCCTGCTGCTGCGGCTTTGAAGCATCGTAAGCGCGCACAATCCGCTGCACCAGTGCATGCCGCACTACGTCCCCGTCGGCAAAGTGGCAGAACGAGATGCCCTCCACGCCGTCGAGAATATTGATCGCATCCAGCAGGCCCGACTTGCGCGGATTGGGCAGATCGATCTGCGTAATGTCGCCCGTGATCACGGCCTTGGAGTTGTTGCCCATGCGCGTCAGGAACATCTTCATCTGTTCAATAGTCGTGTTCTGCGCCTCATCCATGATGATGAACGCATCGTTCAGCGTGCGGCCGCGCATAAAGGCAAGAGGCGCAACCTCAATGACGTTCTTTTCCAGCATCTTGTCGACCTTCTCGGGATCGAGCAGGTCATAAAGCGCGTCATACAGCGGACGAAGATAAGGGTCGACCTTCTCCTGCAGCGTCCCTGGCAAAAACCCAAGGCGCTCCCCCGCTTCTACGGCCGGGCGCACCAGAACAATGCGGCTTACCTTCTTCGCGTTCATCGCAGCCACAGCCATCGCCACGGCAAGATACGTCTTGCCGGTGCCCGCCGGCCCCACACCGAAAACCATGTCGTTCTGTTCGATGGCTTCGATGTATTTGCGCTGATTCAGCGAGCGCGGCTGCACCGTACGCTTGACGCCCGCCGAGCGCTGCTTTCCGGAATCTGCGAGCGACCGCAACGTGGTCGCGGGATCAGATACAACCAGCCGCAACATTCCTTTTAATTCGCCATTGTGAGGGTTAATGCCTTGGCGCCGGAGTGCCTCGAAGTCCTCGAAAATTCGCCGGACCCTGCCCACTGCTTCGTCTGGCCCTTCCACGTGCACGGCGTCGGATCGTAGGTCGATCCTTACACCTAGTGAATCCTCTATCAGTCTGAGGTTTTCATCGCGGGTCCCAAATAGGGGCTCAAGATTTGGCGTGATCTCCAGAGCAGCGTTCAGATGGCCTCCTGTGGCCCTGCCGCAACGGCAGAATTTGGCTGTTGATTGGATGTGTGTGCGAGTGGAATGGGTGAAATTCGGGAGTAATTATTTGCGTGTCGCAGAGATGAGCGCACCGGGCTGGGGCCGTTGTGAAGAATTTCCGTATTGGCGCAGGCAACCAAGTGGCTGTGTATGGGGAGAGAGTAGCGCCGGAGACAAATTCCGTCAATCCCACCCCCCATTAAGATTGATGCAATTCGTCACCAATTCGATACGTGCGTCAGCCCCACTTAAAACATTGCCCGGCGAGACTATGATTGCGTGTGACTTCCCCATGGGAGAACTGGGGGACCAATGCACCTTCGTCGACTCGTAAACGCTGCCGCATCTTCAATTGCTTTGGCGGCTTTCGCCATTTCTCTCTGTTCCTGCGGTGGCACGTCCACTTCATCGCAGACGCCATCCCCAACTCCCACTCCGGCTCCGACCACCTCTGATGGAAAAGCCGACGCACTGCTAGCTCAGATGACGCAGGCCGAAAAACTGCAGATGGTGCAGGGCGGCGTCGCCTCCAATCTCACCTACGGATACACTGTGCCACGCGGTGCTGCCGGCTGGGTCCCTGGCAATTCGCGACTCAACATTCCAACGCTCTATCTTGCCGACGGTAGCGTGGGCGTAGGCAACGGCGTAGGTCCGGCAACAGCACTTCCTTCCTCGATCGCCAGCGCAGCTACTTGGGATCTAAGCGAAGCTGCGAAATACGGCAACGTGATCGGTGCCGAACTGGCCGACTACGGCATCAACGTCAATCTCGGTGGCAACGTGAACCTGATCGGCCGTGATCCGCGCGACGGCCGCACCTTTGAAACCAAGGGCGAAGATCCAATTCTCGCCGGCAAAATCACCGCGGCGCACATCAGCGCGATCCAGGCGCAGCACGTCATCGGCGGAATCAAGCACTTCAGCTTTGACGATCAGGAGTCAGGCCGCACCACTGCAAATGTCATCATCGACGAGCGTGGCGCGCGCGAAAGCGATCTCCTGGCGTTCGAGATCGGCATCAAGGATTCGAATGTGCAATCGGTGATGTGCTCATACAACCTAACCAACTCCCAATATGGCTGCGAGAACAATCACCTGCTCAACGATGTGCTCAAAGGCGACTGGAGATTTAATGGCTTCGCAATGTCTGACTGGTGGGCTACGCATAGCACGGCAAAGGCAGCAAACAACGGACTCGATCAGGAGCAGCCCAACCAGCAATATTTCTCGGGCCTCGCAGCAGCCGTCACCAGCGGTCTGGTGCCCGAGTCACGGCTCGACAACATGGTGCACCGCATCCTGCGCGCCATGTACGAAGTGGGAATCTTCGACAATCCGCAAAATATTCAGCCTATCCCCGCCGCTGCCGATGCCGCCGTCGCACAGGAAATCGAAGAACAAGGCGCAGTGCTCTTGAAGAACGCCGCGAACCAGTTGCCATTGAGCACCTCGATTCAATCCATCGCCATCATCGGATCGAAAGCAGATACCGCTGTTCTTTCCGGCGGAGGCTCTGCGCAGGTACAGCCTGTCGGTGGAGCGATTCCCGGACCGCAATCCCCTTGCCCGCCCTGCTGGGCGCCAGTCGTGTGGGATCCCTCATCGCCCCTGAAAGCAATCCAGGCAAAAGCGCCAAACGCCAAAGTCCAATACGCTGACGGATCAGACGCAACGGCCGCCGCAACACTTGCGGCTTCATCGCAAGTGGCGATCGTCTTCGTCAATCAGTGGGCTAGCGAAGGTATGGACGAGACCAGCCTCGCGATCAACGACCTGGTAAACTCGACGCCCATCGATCAGGACGCGCTCGTCGCCGCCGTAGCAGCAGCCAATCCGCATACCATCGTCGTGATCGAAAGCGGTGGTCCCGTCCTTATGCCCTGGCTCGACAAAGTCGGCGCGGTACTCGAAGCCTGGTATCCCGGACAGAACGGCGCTCCCGCCATTGCCAACCTGCTCTTCGGCACTGCCAATCCCTCAGGCAAGCTGCCCATCACGTTCCCCGCCAGCGATGCGCAGCTTCCTAGACCAATAACCCCGCAGCCCCCAGATGGGAGCACTCCATTCAATGTGAATTATTCAGAGGGATACAACGTTGGCTATAAATGGTTCGACGCCAACGGACTCGTTCCGCTGTTCCCATTCGGATTCGGGCTGTCGTACACCACCTTCTCCATCACCAATCCAGCCGTGGTGAACAACCTGACTTCCGCATCAAAGCCAAATTTCCAGGTCACATTCAATCTTGCAAACACCGGCCCACTCGCTGGCGCAGAAGTGGCGCAGGTCTATCTGGGGATGCCGGTCAATCTGAATGAACCGCCTAAGCGCCTGGTGGGCTGGCAAAAAATAAAGCTCGATCCCGGTTCATCGCAAACCATGACAATCGAGGTGGACCAAAACGACTCGTCTCATCCGCTGGCGTATTGGGATACCAGCTCAAATGCGTGGAAGATGGCCCCCGGCACCTATGCCGTTTACCTGGGCAACTCCTCTGCGACCAAAAGCCTGGTAAATGCAGGGGCAATCACCGTGCAGTGAACACGGTCAAGATAATGGATTCCAAAATCGCGTCAGCGCACACACTTGAACTGTTCGGCTTGGTCGCGCATTGGACGCGGCGTAGATTCCAGCTGCCATCACGGCCCGCCAAGCGTTTCCGCCTCGGCTAGTGCAACGCAACTTCTCGACATCAAGAGCCCGCTACTTGGAGAAGATGCCGGACTTGCCCGCGCCATATTCTCCTGAACCCTTGTGTGCAGCCTTCTTCAGAATCCGATTCAATCGCTTGCTGCTCATCGCCGGAGATTCGGGTTCTTTGTATTGCGTGTTGGGAAGATTGTCGGCCGCGGCTTTCTCACAGTCGCTCCGAAGATTGAGCTGAATCATGCTTTCCATGGCTTAATCCTCCGGCTATATTGTGATCCCAAATGCCTGCGGAAGCAAAAGCAAGTTTCCTCAGCCAAGTCTCGTGTTTGGCTGGCTGGTCTCATCTCGTAACCTTATGGCATCTCAATGATTTACAGAACAGACACCCGAACACCCGACAGCGTCGCATTGCTCGTAAGGATTTCGAATCTTCTAAAGGATCATTGCGCGGCAGCCCTTGAAGCAGCCGGTACGTGCGGTTGCCACGCCGGTGCCCCTTCTTCCCGCTGGTCATCCGTCAATTGCTCCACATGCGTTCCGTCCGCGTTCATCACAAAATCTCCCCGTAGGGCTGAGGCTCGCCGGTCAGCAGAGCTTCATCTTTGAATCCCATGCGCGAACTCGTAAACAAAAGCCGCTCCCCATCGGGCGACCAGGCGAGGTGCGCTTCATTCCCCTTGGTGTGCGTCAACTGGCTGGCCTGTTTCCCGTCCGGATGAATCGTCATCACTTCGAAGTTGCCATCGATCCTACGGATGAAAGCAATCTCGTCCCCCCGCGGCGACCAGACCGGAAAATTATCGTAGTCGTCCGTTAACTTCGTCACCGACCGATCTTGGATATTCATGATGCGCAGACCCTCGCCATCAGGCCCGGAAGTGCGATACGCAATACGCGTGCCATCGGGCGCGAACGAAGCAAATGCTTTATTGTTCGGCCCCCAAAGTGAACTAAATTCTTTGCCCGTTTCTTGTAACCCGAAAAGGCACAATCGCTTGACATCTCTGTTGGAGCACGATGGGAGGGGAAACCTCCCCGCACTGGAAAACTCCCGGATTGACCCCTAGCCTCCTTTCCCGTAGACTAGGAAATTGCGAGGGGTGCGGCTGTGCTTGCATTCCAGCCCGCATAACCCACTGATTTAAGGAAGCATAATGGCAAACCATGTATCGTCGCTGAAGCGCGCCCGCCAGACCGAAACCAAGACTGCAGTGAACCGCGCCAACCGTACACGGGTCCGCAGCAGCCTCCGCGCTCTCCGCGAAGCCATCGCCAAGGGCGATGTCAAGGCCGCCCAGGCGCAGTTTCGCGACACCGTTTCAGCCCTCGATAAGAGCGTTCAGAAGGGTGTTCTGCACTCGAACACAGTTTCCCGTTACAAGAGCCGCCTCAATGCGAGGCTGAAAGCCCTTTCAACAGCAAAGGCATAGTTTTTCCAGGGTGGCTTGAAAAAGCCAAATGAGCAGGTGCGGCCGGGAGCAATCCCGGCCGTTCCGTCTTTGGAGAAATCTGTCAATCCCCTTTCTCCTGCGCTACCCACTATCTCATTCATCCCAAACACAAAATCCCTCCGCCAGATTTGCAGATCATTTCCCGCTCATGACGCACAATAGGAAATGTAGATTCGCTCTAACTTTCATTATCCTTGCTCACTGCTGAGCCGCATCACTGACCACTGACCTCTAAGTCCTTCGCCGAGACGACTCTGCGGCTAAGTTCAATTCGAAGAAGACTTTGGCGGCATTACGCCGCCTCTAACTCGTTTTGCCGCAGGACTTTTTCTACAGAGTATGGGTAGGTACCCCCCCGGGGTCCGGGGGTTAGACAACGGTCATAGGCCTTCACGCTCGAAATTTGGCAAAGGCGCAATTCACTGCAGGAGTTCAAAAATACCCGCCGCGCCCTGTCCGCCGCCGACGCACATCGTCACCATCCCGTAGCGCGCCTTCCGGCGTTTCATCTCGCTTAGCAGAGTCGCGGTCAACTTGGCGCCGGTGCATCCCAACGGATGTCCCAGCGCAATCGCGCCGCCGTTCACGTTAACTTTCTCAGGATCGAAACCAAGTTCCCGCATCACGGCCAGCGCCTGCGCGGCAAACGCTTCATTAAACTCGATCAGCTCGATGTCCTCGAGTTTCAGCCCGGCTTTTTTCAACGCCTTCGGAACTGCATAAACCGGCCCCATGCCCATCTCTTCCGGCAGGCATCCGGCCACCGCATACGCCATGAGTCTGGCCACAGGCTGAATACCCAATTCCTTCGCGCGCGCCGCGTCCATCAAAACCGCCGCCGCTGCGCCATCCGAAGTCTGCGAGGAGTTACCGGCCGTCACTGTCCCTTGCGCATGAAAAACGGGCCTGAGCGCAGCGAGCGCCTTGGCGGTAGTGTCGGCGCGAGGGCCCTCATCTGCGGAGAAGAGCGAATCCGACGACACAGGCTTGCCCGCCTTGGCGCCGGGGACCACATTCGTGACATTCACTGGCACGAGTTCTTCATCAAATCGGCCCGCCGCCTGCGCGGCAACCGCCTTCTGATGGCTAGCGAGGGAGAATGCATCCGCATCTTCCCGCGAAATACTGTAGTGCTTCGCAACCCGCTCCGCGGTCAGACCCATGGTCAGCAGCGCGGCAGGATAGTTCTCAGCCAGCCACGGATTAGGCCGCGGCTTGATTCCGCCCATCGGCAGCATGCTCATGGTCTCGGCGCCACCGGCAATCACCACGCGCTGCACACCGCCCCGTATCCGCATGTCGGCCTGTGCGATCGCCTCCAGACCCGAAGCGCAGAGCCGGTTCACCGTCATGCCCGGCACATCGATTGGAAGCTGAGCGCGCAGGGCCGTCATCCGCGCCATGTTCCAGCCCGACTCGCCCTCCTGCTGCGCGCAGCCAAGGATCACATCTTCGACTTCGGCCCTGTCGAGTTGAGGAACCTTGTCCAAAGCATTGCCCACGGCCAGTGCCGCGAGATCGTCAGGGCGCGTGGTAGACAAGGCGCCCTTGGGTGCGCGGCCCACGGGAGTACGTACAGCGCTCACAACTACGGCTTCAGGCATCAATGGCTCCGAGGAACAGAAACGGTTCCCGCTGGCTCATTGTTAGACGGCGAGGGTCACGATGGTCAACCACTGCTACTCGGTGGTATCCACCACGGTCCAGGCGCTGCGTGCATAGAAATGATAGACGGTCTTCTGATTGAGCACCGTTTCAGCAAGCGAGTCGTGATCGAGGAACGGCGGATGGTGCGTCATACCAGACTGCGCCTGGCGAATCTGCTGAGGCGAAGCGGGATCGATGCCCCAATCGAATCCAAGAACACCGGAAGAATCATGCCTCTGCAATCGCTGTAACTCCGGCGCCGAAGCCAGCGTCATCGGCTTGCCCGGAGTTCGGGCAAAGAAAACCATCAGTTCAACATTGCCATGCGAAGAGCAGAGCACGGCCCAATCCGATGATCCAGCACGATCAAAGCTGGCGTTGACCACATTCTCCGGCCGATGCGCCTGGTAGGTCTGCGGAATCATGCATCCGCGCTGATCCAGAAATTCAGCAACCGCGTCCGGCAGGTCGGGAAACGAACTCGCAGGCAGCCGGCGAATGAGATATGACGCTGTGCGACCGTCGGCGCTGATCTTGCCAGACTCGTTGAATTGCTGCGGACCGGCAGTTGAGGCAGGAGTAGCGTCCTGTGCATTTGCGCCGCAACATGCGAGCGCAAGCGATGTTGCCGATAACAGGGTGAGTGCTGCGAACTTCATTTCAATTGCGCAGTGGCTTGCCGGTCTTAAGTGTATACGCGACCCGCTCCTGCGTCTTGCGCTCGCCGCACAATGAGAGAAACGCCTCACGTTCCAGGTCGAGCAAATACTGCTCGCTGACCAGTGAACCCGCCGTGACCTTTCCGCCGCATAGGATGTACGCCACCCAGCGCGCGACCTTCATGTCGTGTTCTGACGCAAACCCCGCCTCGCCCATGAGAAACACGCCGGTGTTCAGTACCGCAAGCGAAGCCGTGCCCGGCGCGGGAACGGTGCGTGGCTGTGGTGCAAAATAGCCGGCCTCTGCCAACGCAATGGCCTGCGCCTTCGCATCCAGCAACAGCCGTTCGCGGTTGAGCGTGATGCCGTCGCCTGGCAGCAGTAGTCCCAGGTCTCGTGCTTCCGCGGCGGAGGTGGACACCTTTGCCATGGCAATGGTCTCGAGCGAGCGTTTCAGCGCCGCATTCATCTCCGCAGATTGCGCGAATCGCGACGGCGGATCTTTCGGATCAGGCGGCGCAAGCGCAGTAGCCGAATCGACAGCACGCAGCAGCATCTCCTTCGTGCCGCCACCGCCGGGAATAAGGCCGATGCCCGTTTCCACAAGGCCAATGTACGTCTCGGCATAAGGTTGACGACGCGCCGCGTGCAGCGAGATCTCCGCGCCTCCACCCAGCGTCAGATTGAACGGCGCCACAACAACAGGCCGCGGACAGAACTTGATCGATGTCGACATCTGCTGAAATCTGCGAATGGCTCCTTCCACTTCCTCCCAGTCGCCCTCCTGCGCGCCGAGCAAGAGCTGCATCAGGTTTGCGCCCACGCTGAAGCGATCGCGATCGCCGCTGATCACAAAGCCGCGGAAATTCTTCACCGCTTCCGAGGTCGGATTCAGAACCGACGTGATCATCGCCACCACGTCGCCCCCAATCGCGTTCTTGAGCGAGTGCAGTTCAACGCAGCCGATGCCGTCGCCGATATCCACCAGCGACGCACCTGGATTGCTGCGGACCACACCATTCGTCCTGCGGAAGTCTGCAACGCGCGCGTGCCCCGGCTGCTGCGCGATCGGTTCCCACGCGCCGGTCGTCGGGTTGTAGCACTGCGGCCCGTCCGGTGAATACCACGAGACTGGCGTCGATTCAGGCGCAGAATCCAACAGCCCTTGAACAGTGCCGCTCACCGGAATGCCAAGCTTGCGCATACGGCCTGCAGACTCACGGACACCTGCCGCATCCCACAGCTCGAAAGGCCCAAGTTCCCAGTTGAATCCAGCTCGCATTGACTGATCGATCGACGGCGCATCGTTAGCGGCTTCGCCAATGCGCTCCGCAGCAAAGTTCCAGAGCGACGAGAGAAACGGCCACAGAAATTTGGCAGTCTTGTCCTTCGCCGGGTCATTGGCGAGCAGCAGTTTCACGCGCTCCTGCACGTTGGCCGCATTCTTTGCCATATCCAGCGAGGGCAGGCTCAGCTTGGCCGATGGGCGGTACTCGAAGGTCGCCAGATCCAGCACCATCCGCTGGTCCTTCCCATCTTCACCGCGTGCCTTCTTGTAAAAACCCTGGCCGGATTTGTCGCCCAGCCATCCGCGCTTCACAATCTCCTGCAGCTTCTCTGAAAATCCGCCCGGCGTAACTCCCTCGGGAAAATTCGCGGCAACGTGAGCCAGAATATCGATGCCCACCATATCGGCAAGCCGGAACGTCCCGGTGCGCGGAAAGCCCAGCGCAGGCCCGGTCAGCGCATCCACTTCTTCAATGGTCAGCCCCTGCTCAAGCATGAGCGTTGACGCCAAAAACATCACGAACACACCGATGCGATTGCCGATGAAGTTCGGCGTGTCGTTGGCAAAGACCACCTGCTTGCCCAGCACGCGATCGGCAAACGTCGCAAAAGCAGCAATCAGTCCCGAATCGCTTTCCGCCGTGGGGATAATCTCCAACAACTGCATGTAGCGCGGCGGATTGAAAAAGTGGGTCCCGAAAAAACGGTCTCGGTGCGACTTGAGGCCGGCAGCGATCTTCGCAATCGGCAGTCCTGAGGTGTTCGTGCTCAGCACAGTCTGCGACCCCAGGTGAGGCACGACTCGATCCAGCAGCGACCGCTTGATCTCGAGATTCTCGGCAACAGCCTCGATCACCCAGTCACACTGCTTCAGCTTCGCCAGGTCATCGTCAAAGTTGCCCGGAGTGATCATGGCCGCCAGCGATGACTCATAGAAGGCGGCCGGTTTTGCCTTCGCCAGCGCACCCAGCGCCGATTCAGCCAGCCTGTTCCGCGAACCCTCTCCCGCAGGGACCATATCGAGCAGAAGCGAAGGTATTCCCGCGTTGGCCAGGTGCGCGGCAATGCGCGATCCCATGGTTCCCGCGCCCAGCACGGCGGCACGGCGAATCAATAACGGCTGGGCGGCAAAGCGGTGAACGGGCGTGGCGACCGGTGCTGACGTGCTCATGCTGCGCTCTCCCCGCGCATGCGCAATCAGAGGCAGCACATACGCGCAATTGTCCCCGAGCATACGAGTGGGCGCTTCGCCGGGTCAAGGCGACGAGCGCTTGAGCTGCATCGCCTTCAACGAGAATTCATTGCCTTCCAATCCTCTCGGGTGAGGCGATACAGCACGTGGCGCTGAAGCGGATGACCCTCTGGGACTGAAGGATGATCAAAGTCTTCAATCGGGTTCCGGCTCATGCCGAGCTTCTCCATCACGCGTACGGATCGCAGATTTCCCGGCACGGTAAACGAAACCACTTCGGGCAGTTTCAGAATTTCAAATCCATGACGAACGAGTGCCCGGGCGCCCTCCGTTGCCAACCCTTCGCCCCAGTGTTCCCTCGCGAGGCGCCAGCCGATTTCAACACATGGCGTGAAAGCTGCTTCAAATTGGGGAATGAAGAGGCTGACATATCCGATGAACTCTTGCGTTTCACGCAGTTCCGCAGCCCAGGGCCCGAATCTATGCTGTTTAAGGTGTGCCTCGGCGCGATCCACCAACGCGTCGCTCTCCTCCCTCGACAACAACGCCGGAAAGTGCTCCATCACCACCGGATCGCAATTCATTCGGGCGAACGGTTCACGATCGATTTCACGCCAGTTCCGCAGAATTAACCGCTCGGTTCGGATTTCCGGAGCCCCTTCCGTCATTTCGTTAGCAGCTTGAACGCATGCGTCCAGTCATTCCGCGTGAAACCGGGAAGACACCAGAGCATGCAGAGCGGCTCGATCGCCCGCGCAGCCTCCACCGAGCCCATATCCGCGGTCTCCCAGCCGAACTGCTCGTTTATCTGCGCGACCTGCTTCTTTGCGCCTTCCTCGTTGCCGCAGATGAACATAGTCGGCTTTCCCCCGGCAAACTGTGGATTGATCATGCAGGGTGCGCCCACCGAATTGAATGCCTTCACGAAATGCGCTTCGCTGAACTGGCCCTGCAGCGTCTCCATCAGCGACTTGTTGACATCGGTAAAGAACCGCAGCACTCCCTTCTCCGGCGGAGCATCCTCGATCGGGTTGCAGGCGTCGATAACCGTCTTTCCAGCAAGATTCTTCGCGCCTGCCAGCGTCAACGCGTCGGCCGCGGCATTGCCCTTCACCGCCAACACCAGCAGTTCGCCAAATTGCGCCGCCTCAGCAAATGTGCCCACAGAACTGCCTGAGTTCTGCGCCGCCCAGTCTGCAAGCTTTGCGGGATTCCTGCTCCCCACCTTTACCGTGTGACCGTGTTTCACAAACCCACTGGCCAGCGTCTTCGCTACGTCGCCCGACCCAAGCACTCCGACCTTCATCGCAAGCCTCCGATCAACGTGATTTTAGATGCGGAAGAGGAACGGAACAAGAAGGACGGGACGAGGTACCTTCGGACCGCAACGGACTCTCTCCCAGTGGTACGAATCTTTCAACTCTGCGGTATGCTCGAAGCGGGAGCACTCGGTCTCCCGTCGCGATGACCCTTGACAGCAGAAACGCATGGGAAGCGGCCGCCGGGGTCACTTTGGTGGCCGGCCTGGCTGTTGGCGCAGTCCTCTATATGCGTCGCAAACGCCCCACGGAAGAGGAATTGGAGCGCGCACGCCGCAAAATGCTTGCTCTTTCCGGCCGCCTCATCGATGGCATGTTGCTCGATGTACGCGAGATGACACTGGAAGACGGCCGGGCCCTCACGATGCTCGAATACAGTTATCGCAGCGCTGGCGTGGACTACGAATGCTCGCAGGACATTACCACGCTCCTTACGGTTGTCGACCTCGCCCAGATGCGCGCCGGATTCCCCTGCACTGTTCGCTATCAGCCCGGCAATCCGCAGAACAGCATTGTGATCGCGGAATCGTGGTCCGGCCTGCGATCGAGCCTGCCCGTTTTTCCTCCAATCGATTCGCGGAAAAGGAAGGATTTGGAGCAGTTAAGGGCAGATCAGAGCTAGTGTTCGGCCACCTTGGACTTCGGTCTGGGGTTAGCAACGCATCACCAGCCCCGGTTACACTTTATCTATGCACGTCCACGCAGCGCCCACGTCCCCCGGCGCGTCAAGGACACAATCCGTACTCCGCTTCTCGCTCGTCGCCACCCTGGCGTATGTAGTCATTACCCTCGTCGCCGGACTGCGCGCCCACTCGCTCGCTTTGCTCTCTGAGTCGGGGCACAACGTCTCCGACTTTCTGGCGCTCCTTCTCAGCTTTGTCGCCGTCTATTTCCAGACCCGCCCGGCCACCCACTCCAAAACCTTCGGCTACCAGCGCGCGGGCGTCCTGGCCGCCTTCATCAACGCGGTTAGCCTTATCGTCATCGCCATCTGGATCGGGATCGAAGCCGTCCATCGCCTCAGCGCTCCGGTTGCCGTCCAGCCCAGACTCATGATGGTTGTGGCCGCCGCAGGCGTCGTGATGAATGGCGTAATCGCCGCCCTTCTGTGGGGAGTGGCTCGCGACGTCAACATGCGCAGTGCCTTCCTCCACATGGCGGGCGACACCCTTTCCACCGCTGCAGTCATCGCTGGCGGCGCCGGCATTCTTTACACCGGGCGTAACTGGATCGACCCGGTTCTATCGCTGTTGATCGCCGCTCTCATTCTGTGGACCAGCTTCGACATCGTACGTGAGACCCTGAACATCCTTCTCGAAGGCACGCCGCGCGGCGTTACGTTGAACGAGATCCGCACAGGCATGGAAGAGGTTGCGGGCGTCCACAATGTCCACGATCTCCATGTGTGGAGCCTCGGATCAAACAGCCATGCGCTTGCATGCCACGTCTGCATCGCCGACATTCCCCCGTCTGAAAGTGCCTGCATACTGGTACAGCTGAATCACGTCCTGCGCGACCATTTCTCAATTCAGCACTCTACAATTCAGTTTGAACATGAAGGATGCGGAGAGCTCGAGGGCTGTGTCGTGCCGATCGAAGAGATGTCAAGCCCCGCCGCTCACGGCCATCACGGCCACGCACACTAAAGCAATCTTCAGGAGGTTCTTCCCTTGACTCAACGTCGAGTCGCCGTTGGTGCTCTGTGTTTCGCGCTGCTCTTGCCAACAAGCCATGCCTTGCGCCCTGCGCTCCATGCCCAGGCAACAGAGCAGCAGAAAGCCACTGCTCCCGCATCCGCTCAGCTCGAAGCGCTCTCCGGCGAATACACCGACCCCAATGAGCCAGACACGCCCATCAGCTTCTACACGCAGGATGGCAGGCTGATCCTCGAATCCGAGCGAATGGTTCCGACAACACTCAACCAGAACTCGCCTACCGAATTCGGCGTTCTCCAGTCGAAGACGACCTGGAAGTTCACCCTGGATTCCGCAGGCCGTGGTGCAACCGTCTTCTCAGCAAGCGAACCCAACGTGATTTTCAAGCGCACCGGCGATCCGGTACATCACTCCTTCCACGATTACCAGCGCACTGAAGCGATGATCCCGATGCGCGACGGCATCAAGCTGCACATCGTTATCCTGAAACCCACCGACATCGCCGCGGCGCTCCCATTGCTCATTCAGCGCACGCCGTACGGTTGCGACCAGACCAGCCGCGCATCATTCTTCGGCGGCCGCCCCGAACTTGCGCGCGCAGGCTACATCTACGTCTGCGGAGACATTCGCGGACGCTACAAAAGCGAAGGCGAATTCGTAATGAGCCGGCCCCAGGCCGACCCTCAGCCGGGGTCCCCGCGGACAGGTCTTGGTCCGGGGGGTGGTCAAAATCCCAAGGCCATTGATGAAACCACCGACACCTACGACACCGTCGAATGGCTCCTCAAGAATGTCCAGGGCAATAATGGCCGCGCCGGGTTCATCGGCACCAGCTACCCCGGCTTCCTCGCCACGGAAGCCGGCATTAATCCTCATCCGGCCGTGAAAGCCATCTCCCCGCAGGCCCCCATGATCGACGTCTGGATGGGCGATGACTTCTTCCACAACGGCGCCTTCCGCCAGACCTATGGCTACGACTACGTCTACGGCATGGAGTCAAACAAAGAAAACGCCGAAGTCAGCTACGGCAAAAACAAGGACGGCAAGCCCGAAGACGGATTCGACTACTTTCTCGCGCGCGGTTCCTTTTCCGAAGACGTGAAGAAGTCCGGCGTCAAGCAGCCCTTTCCCACCTGGAAGCTCTTTCTCGATCACCCCGGCTACGACACGGTTTGGTCATCCCGCGGCGTCGAGCACCACTTGAACTCCGTCAGCGTTCCAACCCTGAGCGTGGGCGGATACTACGACCAGGAAGACATGTGGGGGCCGCAGGAGGAGTACAAGATGCTCGAGCTCCACGACAGCAAGCACGAAAACTTCCTCGTGCTCGGCCCCTGGCGTCACGGATACTGGGCTTCGTCATCGCGTCATCTCGGAAACTTGAACTACGGCGAATCCATCGGCAAAGAGTATCGCTCGCAGATCGAAGCGAAGTTCTTCGGCCACTACCTCAAGGACGAGCCCGGCTTCGACCTCGAAGACACAGCCAGCTTTCAGACCGGCTCGAATACATGGAAGCGCTACTCGCAATTTCCACCCAAGGAAGCCCAGCCCACCAGCCTGCACCTCGTCGGCGATGGCCTCCTGAGTTGGAGCGACGCCAAGGAACCCGCGAAGGTCAGCTACGAAAGCGATCCAGCCAATCCCGTACCCTACAGGCACAGGCCCATTCAGCCCACCTATGGAGATGGCTCGCAATGGTTCAACTGGCTCACCGAAGATCAGCGCTTCGTCACCGATCGCAAAGACGTCGCCGTGTGGAAACTACCCGTACTCAAGAAGGACCTCATCGTGACCGGAGAAGTCCTTGCCGACATCTTCGCCTCGACCACTGGAACCGACAACGACATGGTGGTAAAACTCATCGATGAGTATCCCAACGACGATGCAGACCCGAAGATGCGCGGTTACCAGCTCATGACCAATGAAGAGATTTTTCGCGGCCGCTATCTCCAAAGCTTCGAGAAGCCAACCCCCATGCGCGCCGGCTCCATCCACGAGTACCGCTACAGCCTCCACGACGTTGACCACGTCTTCAAGGCCGGCCACACCGTGGTGGTCGAGATCCAGAGCACATGGTTTCCGCTCTACGACCGCAACCCGCAAACCTTTGTCCCCAACATCATGACCGCCAAGCCCGAGGACTATAAGCAGGCAACCATCACCATCTACTCCGATCCGGATCACGATTCAAGTCTGCAGGTTCCGCTGATGAACGCCTGCGACCACATCGAGTGCTTTTGAGTAAGGTACTTGCAGGCATGGGAGTTGCACATCCACTTTCTTGAGTCACAGGTTCCCCTGTGCCGGTGGGGTCTATACTGTCTCGCAATGACACGGATCTTTTGGATCGTCGGGCTTTCGATCACGGTCCTGATGTTTGGCCTCTTCGCCGTGCTTTCTCTTGCGGCGCTGGTTACCCACCGGTTCCTGAGCGTGGCCGCTTGGGCAACGCTGATAACATTCAGCAGTTCGGCTTATTTCATGTTCGGACGATTGCGGGCGGCGATACGATACGGAGATCCGACGAAGGGCCTGAATTAGCGAAGCGTGAGGAGTCTCCGAAGGTCGTGACGCAAAGGGGTGCCCGAGATCTCGCTTTCGAGACCTGGGTTTAATCGACATCCAGCGATCGTGATTTCGCGGTAGAATAACTACAGCGCAATGATCCTCCATCAGCCCATTCCGGCCCTTCTCTAGCGGCGCCCGCCGCCTACACTGTTCTGCGCTTTTTTCTGACACAATCCTCAAACAGATCGCCAGCAGCAGTTGCGCGCTCGGCCGGCGCGACACGGAGATTCGCAAATGCTAGATCGTCTCGAACAAATGGAGCAACGCTACAACGACCTGCAGGCGCAGTTCTCGTTGCCGGAAGTGTTGAACGACCACGAAAAATATCAGAAGACCGCCAAAGCGCTTCGCGAGATCGAAGAGCCCGTCGAAAAGTATCGCGAACTGAAGCAGGTGCAGCAGGGCCTCGTAGAAGCACGCGCCATGCTGGCAGAAACCGACCCCGACCTGCGCGCCATGGCCGAGGAAGAAATCGCCGCACTCGAGCCGCGCGCCGCCGCCATTGAAGAAGAAATCAAGATCCTGCTGATTCCCAAGGATCCTCTCGACGAAAAGAACGTCATCCTCGAAATTCGCGCCGGAACCGGCGGCGATGAGGCCTCGCTCTTTGCAGCCGAAGTCTTCCGCATGTACACCCGCTTCGCCGAGCAGCACCGCTGGAAGGTCGAAGTGATGTCGCTCTCCGAGTCCGGCGTAGGCGGATACAAGGAAGTCATCGCCATCATCGAAGGAAAGCGCGTCTACTCGCAGCTCAAGTGGGAGAGCGGCGTCCATCGCGTGCAACGCGTCCCGGCCACGGAAACGCAAGGCCGCGTGCACACTTCCGCCATCACGGTCGCTGTTTTGCCTGAAGCTGAAGACGTCGACATCAAGATCGAAGCCAAGGACATCCGCATCGACACCTTCTGCTCCTCCGGTCCCGGTGGCCAATCGGTCAACACAACCTATTCCGCCGTCCGCATCACCCACATTCCCACCAACACCGTCGTCAGTTGCCAGGACGAAAAATCGCAGATCAAAAATCGCGAAAAAGGCATGCGCGTGCTGCGTTCCCGTCTCTACGAGATGGAAATGGAGAAACAGAACGCCGAACTGGCCGCGGCCCGCAAATCGCAGGTTGGCTCCGGCGACCGCAGCGAGAAGATCCGCACCTACAACTTCCCGCAGAACCGCCTCACCGACCACCGCATTGGCCTGACTCTGCACCAGCTCGACCTCATCATGGAAGGCCGCCTGCAGCCCATCGTCGATGCCCTCATCACGCATTACCAGGCCGAACAGCTCAAATCCGACAACGACCAGGCAGCTTGATGACCCTGCGCGATTGGCTTGCCCAGGCAGAAGCGCAGCTTAGCGACGGCCCGCACCCAGACCGCGCAAAGCGCGACGCTGAAACATTGCTGCTGAATCTGATCGGCAAAAACAAAGCGTGGCTGATGGCGCACGCCGAAGACGATTTCGCCGGATGCACCGCGATCCGTTACGCAAGCTTGATCGAGCGCCGCCGCAAAGGCGAACCCATCCAGTACATCACTGGCGCATGCGAATTCTACGGCCTGCCCTTCAGCGTCACCCCAGACGTCCTGATTCCTCGCCCCGAAACCGAACACCTCGTTGAGCAGTGTCTAGCTCTCGCAACACATTCGGGTGCCCCATATCTCGAAGAGATGTGGGAGAAACCTCAGGACTTGGGTGCCCCCTCCATTCCGCGCAGTTTGCGGAATGGGTGGGAAAGCAGGAACCTTGCCCGGCCAATCCGCATTCTTGACGTAGGCACCGGCTCCGGTGCCATCGCAATTGCTCTCGCACACAACTTACCCCAATCCCAAATCACCGCCACCGATATCTCCCCCGCCGCCCTCGCCCTCGCCGCGAAAAATGCAACTCGCAACAACGTCGTCGACAAAATCCGATTCCTGCACGGCGACCTCCTCACTCCCATCGCCGGAGAACAATTCGAACTCATCGTCTCCAATCCCCCATACGTTCCCAACACCGACCGTGCTCTAATCTCCGTCGAAGTCCGCGAACATGAGCCGGCCATCGCGCTCTTCGGAGGTGAAGACGGCCTGGCCATCTACCGGCGCCTGATTCCAGCCGCGCACATGGCCCTCGTCCCCGGCGGATTCCTCGTCTTCGAATTCGGCTTCAGCCAGATGTCCGATGTCGAATCTCTCCTCAAAAGCGCCGGCTTTCAGAACATCGAATTCACTCACGACCTCCAGGGCATTCCGCGCGTTGCTTCCGCCCGTCGTCTATGATTCTCTTCCACGACACGGCAATTTGTGCCCCATTCATCGCGGCTTCATCGCGATGAGTGGGTTTATGAATTCCCCACTCGATGAGCCTTTCCGGTAGACCTTGCCTCATCCATCCGATTGGTGATTTAAACTCGTCTCCGGAAAGGAATCATTCATGCCGTCATCCAAAGGTTACGCAGCACTCGATACCAAGTCGCCGCTGGGTCCTCACAATTTCAGCCGTCGCGAGCCGGGCCCCACCGAAATCGTGATCGAAATCCTATATTGCGGTGTCTGCCATTCTGACCTGCACATGGCCCGCAACGAGTGGGGCAACGCAATCTATCCCATGGTCCCCGGCCACGAGATCGTCGGCAGCGTCGCCGCCGTGGGCAAATCCGTTACGAAATTCAAGCTCGGCGACATCGCCGCGATCGGCGTCATCGTAGACTCCTGCCGCCACTGCGCCCCCTGCAATCGCGGGGAAGAGCATTTCTGCGCCGAAGGCCCAACCCTCACCTACGCCGCCAAAGATCGCGTCGACGGTTCCATCACCATGGGTGGATATTCAAGCAATTACGTTGTCGACGAGCGCTTCGCCCACACCGTCCCGTCCAATCTCAACCTCGCCGCAGTCGCCCCTCTGCTCTGCGCTGGCATCACGACGTACTCTCCACTGCGCCACTGGAACGCCGGCCCCGGTAAGAAAGTCGGCATCGTAGGGCTCGGCGGTCTCGGCCACATGGCACTCAAATTTGCCCACTCCTTCGGCGCACACACCGTGCAGCTCACCACGTCACTAAAGAAAAAGGAAGACGCCATCAAGCTCGGTGCCGACGAAGTCGTGCTCTCCACCGACGAAGCGGCGATGAAGAAGCACGCCGGCACCTTCGACTTCATCCTCGACACCGCTTCCGCACCGCACGCACTCGAACCCTACCTCTCGCTGCTTAAGCAGGACGGCACCATCACCCTGGTCGGCCTGCCCGAAAAACCTCCCTCCATCAACATGTTCTCCCTCATCTCCAAGCGCGCTTCCATCTCCGGATCGATGATCGGCGGCATGCCCGAGACCCAGGAAATGCTCGACTATTGTGGCCGCAACAACATCGCTGCCGAGGTCGAAGTCATCCCCATCCAGAACATCAACGAAGCTTTCGAGCGTATGTTGAAGCAGGATGTTAAATACAGGTTCGTCATCGACATGACCTCTCTCAAGTAGAGCCGCGCCATCGCTGCTCAAACAATGTTCGAAAACAAGAACGCAGGAAGCGAATGATCACTCTCAATAAAACCAAGGCCATGCTGACTGACATTCACTTCGTGATTCCGATGATCGTCTTCGGATTTGGCCTCGCGTTGCTTATCGCGCTTCATTGAGAGGATGAGGTCGAGATATAACTCTCGATAGCAGTGGGATGCGGGTCGCGAAATTTGAATGAAGGGAACAATACAAAAAACATGAGCGGAGCGTCCCGCACCAATCCACGTCCGGTCGTCAAATCGGTGCACGGTATTGGTGTCGCGTGCGGACTCGCTGCGGGCGTATGGCTGGGTGCGGCAGAGGCGCCCACCAAGCTCGTCAACTCCGGCCTGTCTCCATACGCCATCTCCCTCTGTATGGTCGCGGGCGTTTTCACCGCGCGCTGGACCATTCCCACGCTCCTCAAGGGGACCCGCCAGGTCTCCGCTGATCTCAAGGAGCACCGCCATCTCATCCCCATCGCCATTCTGGCAGGCATGTTGTGGGCAGTGGCCAACACGCTCACCGTCTTCGCTATTCGAGACGTGGGGCTCGCCATCGCATTCCCACTGTGGAACACCAACTCCCTCGTCGGCATCCTTTGGGGCCGCTTGCTCTTTGGCGAACTGAAAGGCGCAAGCCGCACCAACGTCGCCAAGGTAGTTCTAGGGGCCCTGGCGATCGTCGCGGCAGCCATCATGCTCGGATTCAGCACGATTCACGCGAGCGGCGCGCACGCAGACCGCGCCGTCGGCGGAGTCCTCGCTGCGATCGGCGCCAGCCTGATGTGGGGAACCATGTATATTCCCTACCGCAAGGCCTATATCAGTGGCATGAACCCACTCTCGTTCGTCACGGTTTTCACGATCGGCGAACTGGGCACGATGTTCGCACTCGTCTTCGCGCTCGACGGCGGAACGAAGGCCGCAGTCTTCCACTCCAGCGAAATCCGACCGCTGCTCTTCTGGCTCTTTCTTGGCGGATTTGTCTGGGTCATCGGCGACCTGTTTCAGCAATTCGCAACGAAATACCTGGGCATCGGCCGCGGCATCCCGCTTTCCAATACCAATCAGATGTGGGGACTCGCATGGGGTGCGCTGGTCTTCGGCGAACTGGCGCATGCCGACGCAGCCCATCGCCTCCTCGTCGTGGTCGGATCGCTGGTCATGATCTGCGGCGCTCTCGCTGTCTGCACCGCAGTCGCCACCGAGAAGGAAAACGCATCGATGCGCGAGTCGCTGGTCCGCGAGTGTGCCCGATACGACCTCGACTACGATCGCGTCGTCCGAACCTATGCCGGAGAAGTATCGCCCACAACGGCCGAGAGCCGCGCGTGGTGGGACTACGTAATTCTCGCTTGCGCAATCGGCGTCTTCATTTGGCTCGGCATCAACGCCCGCGTCCCCTCCCTGCCCATGAGCTTCGGCTGGGTTGGCATCCTTGTCGTCATTCTGCTGACCAGCGCATTTGCCGGTGCGTGGATGCTTTGGAAGAAGACGAACTTCTCATAGCATTCTCCCCGCATCTGCTGATTAGATTTCTCCCGCTAAAATAAGAGCTATGGCAGAGCAAGCTTTGGTCGATCTCGTAGGCGTGGGTCTCAATGCAATCGACACCCTGATTCCCCTCGCAAACTTCCCTGCCCGCGGATCCAAGACCGAGTACGCCAATGCCAGCGTTCTTCCCGGTGGCCAAGCTGCCACCACCGTAATTGCCTGCCAGTCCTGGGGCCTCAACACACGCTACATCGGCAAACTCGGCGACGATGAAGCCGGCAACCTTCATCGACAAGCATTCGCCGACGCCGGCGTAGACGCGCGCCTCGTTACCGTCCCCAATGCGGCTAGTCCGCAATCGCTCATCCTCGTGGACGACGGTGGAGAGAGAACCGTACTCTGCCGCCGCGATGAACGCCTCCTCCTCCAACCCAGCGAGCTCGATCGCTCCTGGATTGTCAATGCCCGCGCCCTCCATGTGGACGGCTTCGAAACAGCCGCCGCAACCCAGGCCGCATCGTGGGCTCGCTCCGCCGGAATTCCCGTTATTGCCGATCTCGACGAAACCTACCCCGGCGTCGAAGAACTGATCGATAACGTCGACTACCTCATTGTCAGCCGCGACTTCCCCACACGTCTCACCGGGGAACGCAATCTTGAGCAGGCCCTCCGCGTCGCACGCAATCGCTTCGGCTGCACCGTCACCGCCGCAACGCTTGGCGCCGACGGCGTGCTTGCGTGGGACGGCAAGCGTTTCCACGCGTGTGCTGCCTATCGCGTGCCCGTTGTAGACACCACGGGTGCCGGCGACATCTTTCACGCCGGATTCATCTATGGGCTACTTCAAGATTGGCCTTTGGATCGCCAGCTCGACTTTGCCTGCGCCGCTGCTGCGCTCAATTGCACTCGCGCCGGCGCTCGCGGCGGAATCGGTAACATGGAGTCCATCGAAAAGCTCATGGTGACGACACCGCACTACGTCATCGCCCCTGCCGCCGATTGATCCCTGTCAGCTGCGCACCTCCGTATCGCGCAATGCCGTTTCATGAATTGAGCATGAGCGATTGTCAACACCGGGACCTCCCGCTTACTATTCCCAGTTGTAATCGTTTCCATTGGAGAAACAAACGATGCGCGTCTCTGCCTCTCTCTCACTTGCTGCTGTCGCACTAATATCCTTCCAGACGTCGTTGTCGGTTAATTCTCAGACGCCAACTCAGCCTGGGAATGCGCCGCAGGCGCGACTGGCCGCACCGCAGGTGCCGCCAATGGGTTGGAACAGTTGGAACTACTTCGCCGAAAAAGTCACAGACAAAGACATCCGCGACTCCGCCGATCAGATCGTCTCCAGCGGCATGAAAGACGCTGGCTACATCTACGTCAACATCGACGACACCTGGGAGGGCGAGCGCGACGCGAGTGGCATCCTCCATACAAACTCGAAATTCCCTGACATGAAGGCCCTCGCTGACTATGTGCATTCGAAGGGTCTCAAGCTCGGCATCTATTCCTCCCCTGGTCCGAAGACCTGCGCCGGATTCGCAGGCTCGTTGGGCCACGAAGAACAGGACGCGAAGATGTACGCCGACTGGGGCATCGACTACCTCAAGTACGACCTGTGCAGTTTCATCCCGGCAGTCATGGAAAAGCAGGCGCCTAATGACAAGCCCGCGCAGATGCGCCTCATGGTTGCCGCCTACGACAAGATGGGCAAGGCCCTGAAGGCCACCGGTCGCCCCATCGTCTATTCTCTCTGCCAGTACGGGTGGGACTCCGTATGGGAGTGGGCGCCAGGCATCGGCGGAAACCTGTGGCGCACCACCGGCGATATCCAGGCGCGCTGGCAAAGCATCTACGACATCCTCAGCCAGCAGAAAGGCCTCGCATCTTACGCCGGCCCCGGCCACTGGAACGACCCGACATGCTCGAAGTCGGCAACGGCAAATTATCGCTGGCCGAGAATCGCACCCACTTCTCCATGTGGGCCATGCTCGCCGCGCCGCTGCTTGCCGGCAATGACCTGCCCAACATGAAGCCCGAGATCAAGCAGATTCTCACCAACCCCGAAGTCATCGCCATCAATCAGGATCCGCTCGGCCACCAGGCCCGCCACATCTACAGCAAAGGCGAAGTTGAAGTCTGGACCCGCGATTTGAAAGGCGGCGCAAAAGCCATCGCCATCGTCAACGTAGGCAGCGACGTCTATTCAACGCATCCATTTCATCTCGATCTGGGACAGCTAGGCCTGCATGGCGCCCAGCACGCAAAAGACCTTTGGACAGGCAAAGAAATGGACCTGACCAACAACATGCCCATCGAACTCCCAAGCCACGACATCCTCTTGCTCCGCATCGCGAACCCTAAATAGAAGGTCCGGCACAATTGATGGGCCGTAAATCTGGGTGCCCCATGTCTCGCTTTTGAGACATGGGAGAGATGCGTCAACCCGCTTGATGCTGGGTGCCCCATCCATGGCGCAGCCTTTTCGCGGCATGGGTGGGAAATCTCGAATCTCAAAATCTGCGGGACCTTCTTTTCACACCGCCCGAGCCAGACACACCGCAAACCACCCGCGCTCATCCGTCCACGTCACCTCGTGCGCAAACCCCGCCTTCGCCACCAGCGCCTCAGCATCGCCCGCCCGATACTTGTAGCTGTTCTCCGTGTGGATGCTTTCTCCTGCTTCAAACTTCACACGCAAATCAATAGCCGGCAGCCATACGCTCTGCTTCGTCTCGCTCACCAGGTGCATTTCCATGCGCGACTTATTCGCATTCCAAACGGCGCGATGAGCAAACATCTCTGGATGAAAGTCCGCATCCAGCTCCCGATTCAGCCGTACCAGCAAGTTGCGATTGAACGCCGCCGTCACCCCGGCAGCATCATCATAGGCCGCTTGCAGTACGGTCTCGTTCTTTGCCAGGTCGACACCCAGCAGCAGGCAATCGCCCGGATCGAGAGCTGCTCGAACGCGCTCCAGCAGCATCAAGCGATTCGCCCGGCTCAAAATTGCCGATGCTCGATCCGATGTAGAGCACAAGCCGGCGCTCCGTTGGCCAATGTCGAGTCCAGTTCCAGATCCCTGCGTGTAATCCTCCACGCGCGGGCAAACGAGCACACCCGGAATCTCGTTCTCGATGCGGATCTGTGCCTCGACCAGCGCGCTGGCTGAAACATCCACCGGCTCGTAGAAGACGGTGTCCTGCCGATCGACTGCGGCGCTCAGCAGCAGCCTCGTCTTATCGGCCGAACCCGCGCCAAGTTCCACCAGTCGCAACGAGTGCTCACCCGCAGCGCGTAATACGATTTCACCCGCGTGCTCAGCAAGAATCGCGCGCTCCGTGCGCGTGACGTAGTACTCGGGGATTCGCGTGATCTCGTCAAAAAGGCGCGACCCGGCGGCGTCGTAAAAAAGCCACGAAGGCAGCCATTTGGGGCTGGACAACAATCCCTCGTACACCGAAGAGGCGATTTTGTCTGAAACGTGAAAGCTAGCTGGGGAAACAGGGATCGTAGTCATGCCGTTACTAGGATGCTCCTCCACCTATGGGAGTTACTTGTCAGCCAATCGGATTCCGGAAAATTGCCAGCGCGTTTCAGGTTGAAAAAAATTGCGATAGCTCGAGCGAATATGCGCCTTCGGAGTCGCGCAAGAACCACCCCTCAACACCATCTGGCCGCTCATGAATTTCCCGTTATATTCGCCCAGCGACCCTGCCAGCGGCGCAAAACCCGGATACCCGAGATAGGCGCTCGCCGTCCACTCCCAGCAGTCACCCCACAGCTGGGAGAGCCCTCTGGCTTTCGTCAAAGACCGGGACCGGCATCAGGCGTCCCTCATCCAGCAGGTTGCCGCGCACCGTCTGGCCTTCTGCCGCAACTTCCCATTCGGCCTCCGTGGGCAGACGCTTGCCGGCCCAGCGCGCATAGGCGTCCGCCTCGAAGTAGCTGACGTGGCTAACCGGCGCGTCCTCAGCATCTTCCAACGAAACCTCGCCGCCCAGCGTAAACAGCTTCCAACCGTTCGCCTTCTGCGTTCCAGTAAAGCGGCGCCCGCCAGCCGTTCTGCTCTACTGCGTCCCACCCGGCCGAGAGCCACAACTCCGACTTCCGGTATCCGCCATCCGCAATGAATCTCGCAAATTCCCGATTAGTCACGAGTCGATTTGCCAAGCTGCAAGGGCTCCAGCCAAACCCGGTGTCGCGGCAGTTCATTGTCATAACAGAACCCGGTTCCGGTGAATCCCACGTCCACCAGCCCGCCCGCAAATTCCACAAAACGCAGCGGATTCGACTTGTGCGCGCTTGCCAACTGAGCGGATCAGATGTCCGATAAACCGGCCGCAGCGGATTGGTATAAAACGCATGCAGGATATCGGTCAGCATCAGCTCCTGGTGCTGCTCTTCGTGATTGGCGCCCAACTCGATCCGTTTCAGCACCTCCGGCTCCGGGTTCACTTCCAGCAGCCGCTCGATTGCTTCGTCCACATAGCTTCGATAGCGCAGCACCTCGTCAAGTCCCGGACGCGAAAACGACGAGCGCAGCCGTTTCTCCGGGAACTCCGCAAAACTACGGTAATAACTATTGAACAGCCACGGAAAATCTTCATTGTAAAGTTCGTAGCCGGGCAGAAAATCCTGGAGGATGAAGGACTCAAAGAACCATGCGGTATGCGCCAGGTGCCACTTGGCGGGCGAGGCCTCGGCGCAAGACTGCACCATCATGTCCTCAGGGGTCAGCGGTTTACACAACTCCAGTGTGCGACATCGAACACTGCGAAAACGCTGCGCAATCTCAATTTGCAGTTGCGAAGAAACCGAGGTGCTCATGATCGATGATCCTCATTTCCACAAAGTCTGAACGCATCTGCGTGGTTCCGGCTGGTGTATTGTTTAGTCCGTCTTACATCGGTGCCTCGAACTAACTTGACGATGGTATACAAATTGGTGCTCTAATTTCATGTGACGATGAAGCAGGTTTATCGCCCCGAATTCCTTCTTGAGGAGGGAATATGCGTAGGTTAGATGAACGCTCGCTGCCGGCATTGACGCTGATGGCAGCCATTGTGTGT
The DNA here is from genome assembly GCA_963832035.1 of uncultured Acidobacteriaceae bacterium. Classification (GTDB taxonomy): domain Bacteria; phylum Acidobacteriota; class Terriglobia; order Terriglobales; family Acidobacteriaceae; genus Telmatobacter. The sequence goes on from CAWHSK010000003.1 coordinate 48,081, forward strand.
GCCCCCTTGTCGACTCTCGGCCAATCTCCCGCAGCCCAGCCACCCACTACAACGCCAGTTCCTGGGGCTCAGACAACTACTACCCTCCAGCCCGCCGGTTCAGCAACCGCCGAACAGATTGGCGACGCGCTCATGGCTCATCAACGCTATCAGGCGGCCATTGAAGCCTACAAAAAAGCGCCCGCTGACAATGCCGCCGTCTGGAACAAGGAGGGCATCGCTTACCAGTTGATGTTCAATCTTACCGACGCGATGCACTGTTACCGCACTTCGGATAAGCTCAGCCCCAAAAATTCAAATGTGCTCAACAATCTCGGCACTGTTTACGATGCATTGAAGCAATATCACACTGCAGAAAAAATGTACCGCAAGGCTCTCAAAGTCGATCCCAATTCCGCTCTCATCCGTAAAAACCTCGGAACCAACCTGCTGGCGCAGCACAAGTACAAGAAGGGTTGGGAAGAGTACAAAGCCGCGCTCAGAATCGATCCGGAGATTTTCAAAGACAACTCCCGGCCCCGCATTCAGAATCCGGCATCGGTTAGCGACCGCGGCGCTATGAACTATTACCTTGCCAAAGGTTGCGTGCGGGCCGGCATGCCTGAACGCGCCATTCAGTACCTGCGCATGTCTCTCAACGAGGGCTACGCCAGTCCGAAAAAAATCATTGCGGATAACGAGTTTGCCGCCCTGCATGGGCTACCCGAATTTGAAGAGTTGATCTCTTCCCAAACCCAATCCCAGGCCCAGAAAAGACAATAGCCGCCGAACATTTGACGCCGCCGGGCCTCGGCCTGTCGTCCTGGTGGCGCTGGCCTGCGTCTATGCTTACAGCATTGAGCCCTTTTGTCTGGAGACCTATGAAAGCCCGCGTCGTCTCATTCGCGCTCGTGGTATTGCTCAGCACCTACACTCTTGGCGCCCTGGCCCAGGATACAAATCCCTCTCAAGATCCCGCCCAATCGGCGCAGGGCCGCAACCCCGGCCAGCGTGGAGGGCGTGGCGGTTTTGGCGGAGGAATGATGGGGCGCAGTGTCATGGGAACTGTCACCGAAATCGCGCCTGACCACTTCACCATCAAGACTGAATCGGGCGAGATTTACACCGTTCACTACAGTGTGAATACACGAATCATGAAAGGCGGCGGTGGCCAACGCCGCGGACAGGGCGGCGACAATGAGCCTCCGATGAATCCGCCAACAACCATCAAGGCCAGCGACATCAAAGTCGGCGACGCCATCGGTGCCTCCGGCGAAATGGACGCGAATGCCAAATCCGTGGGCGCCGTCGTCATCTTCCAGATCGATCCCGAGCGCGCCAAACAAATGCGCGAGATGCAGGCCAACTACGGCAAGACATGGATCATGGGCAAAGTCACCGCCATCAACGAACTCAAAGTCACCTTGCAGGGCGGACCCGATAACGCAACCCACGCATTCGTCGCCGATGAAAACACCACCTTCCGCAAACGCCGGGATCCCATCACCCTCGGGGATATCCAGGTCGGCGACATGGTTCGAGCCGAAGGAGCAATCAAAAACGGTGCATTCCTGGCGACCGCAGTCGCAGTGATGGGCCAGCCACCCCAGCGCAACGACACCGCCGCACCCCCTCCCCAATAGCCCAAAGAGCACAACCCTCGGACTCCTCCGGCCTGGGTGCCCCAGAGTCTGTCCTGAGCCTGGTCGAAGGATCTCGATTTTGAGACCTGGGATCTATATCCGATTCATCCGACTTTCAGCACCGTTCATCCGCTGTTTCAACCCTCCATCCGAATCGCTGCGCAATCCGTCACATCTCCCGCTATCTTCCTGACCAGCGCACTATAACGCCCTGGAAAGGAAGAAGCGCCGATGGCTCCCACCCACCCACTCGTCAGCGTTGAACAGGTCACCCGGAGATTTCCCCTCGATCACAGCGCCGTAACCGCTCTCGATCAAGTCAACCTTCGCATCGATTCCGGCGAATTCCTCGCCATCTCCGGTCCCTCCGGCAGCGGCAAGTCAACCCTGCTGAACCTGATCGGTTGCATCGACAAGCCCACCAGCGGCCGCATCCTCATCGAGGGAGTCGACACCTCCCGGCTCAGCGCCTCCCAAACCTCCGCTCTCCGCCGCGAAAAAATCGGCTTCGTCTTTCAGACCTTCAACCTCATCCCCGTCTTCACCGCCAGTGAAAATGTCGAATACCCTCTGCTGGTTCAAGGTATAAGCGCCAACGAACGCCGCAGACGCGTTGCGGAAGCTCTCGAAAACGTCGGCCTCTCCGCCCGCGCACATCAGAGGCCCGACCTTCTTTCCGGCGGAGAGCGCCAGCGTGTAGCCGTCGCGCGTGCCATCGTTCATCGCCCCTCGCTTGTCCTTGCCGACGAACCCACCGCCAATCTCGACACCCGGAATGCCACTCAGCTGATCGACTTGATGCGCGACCTGAACCGCAGCCTCGGTCTCACCTTCATCTTCTCCACCCACGACCAACGCCTGCTCGAACACACACCGCGCATCGTCCGCCTGACCGACGGCCGCATCATCAGCGACGCCCATTCCGAACAGCCCCAAGGAGCCAGCCATGAGCAAGTTCTTGCTGCTTGCATTTCGTAACGTCTTCCGCAATCGCCGCAGAACCCTGATGACCCTGCTCATGGTTGGCGGCGGCGTGGCTGGCCTTCTCCTCGCCGGCGGATACTTCGCCTTCATGACCCGCGGGCTCCGCGAAGACACCATCCGCGCCGGCCTCGGTCATCTGCAGATCTTCACCACCGACCACTTCAAGCGTGACGAAGTCCGCGTACTCGACACCGGCATCGAGAACTGGCGCCAGGTCGCCGCAACCGCGAAATCGGCGCCACACGTCCGAGGCGTTGCCCCCCGCATCGAGTTCTATGGCATGGCCTCCAACGGAATCAAGGCCGTCGGATTCATGGGAAGCGCGGTAGATCCCGACGCAGAAAGCAGTCTGGGCTTTGACACTCAACTAACCTCAGGCACTGGTCGAAATCTCTCTTCCCGGTCCAGCGGCGACGTCGAAGCCCTCATCGGCGTTGGGCTGGCCAAGTCAATGAATGTGAAAGTCGGTGACGGCCTCACTCTCCTTGCCATGACCTCCGACGGCGCCCTCAATGGCGTCGATGTTCAAATCGTCGGCATCGTCAAGACCGGTATCGCCGAAATGGACGCCCGATATCTGCGGATCACGCTGCCCGCGGCACAGCGCCTGTTGCAAAGCGATCGCGTCACCAACCTCGTCGTCGGCCTCGACTCCACCGACAACACCGACCTGGTCTATACAGAACTTGCTCCCCGCCTCCACGGCCTGCCGCAACAGATGACGCTAAAGAAATGGATTGACCTCGCCACCTATTACAACCAGGTCCATACCATGCTCAACGGAATCTTCCTCTTCATGGGCCTCATTGTTTTCCTGATGGTGCTCATGGCCAGCATCAACACGCTTCTCATGGCCATGCTCGAGCGCATTCGCGAAATCGGCACCATGCTGGCAATGGGCACACCCCGCGCATGGATCGTCGCCCTGTTCATGCTCGAAGCCACCGTCCTCGGAGTTCTCGGAGCGGCGGTCGGCGTCGCAGGCGGCAATCTTCTCGGCTGGCTCCTCAACGCCGCGGGACTTCACATGCCGCCACCGCCCGGATACACCATCAACATTCCGTTCCGCGTCCTGCACGTGCCCGCATTGATGATCGGCTCATCCATCATGGTCATCCTCTCGCTGGCACTTGCATCCATCCTGCCGGCCATTCGCGCATCGCGTCTGCAGATTGCGGAGGCCCTCGCCCATGTCTAAATCTATTTCCAAAGTCGACCTGACCTTGCGCGCCTTTCTGTTGCTTGTCGCTGCCGCGTTCCTCATCGCCTGCGCGCTTGTCGGCCATGCTGCAACACCTGATGCCGAAGCCTTGCTGAAGCGCTCCGATACCTATCGCAACGGCTGGCCTGCTTTCACCCTGCACGTTAAAATCACCAACTTCGAATCAGGAAAACCTGACGAAGAGGCGCTCTACCAGGTCTCGCAAAAGGGCACCGACAAGACCTACGTCGAGTTCATGAGCCCCCGCGACAAGGGCCGCCACCTGCTCATGCTGGGCGACGACATGTGGATTTACCTTCCAGATACCAGCCGACCCGTACGCATCACGCCCCTCGAACGTCTCTCCGGGGATGCATCCAATGGCGACGTTGCGCGCACCAACTATGCTGTCGACTACACCCCCACCTATATTCGCGACGAAAAAGTTGGTAGCGAAAACTGCTACGTCCTCGATCTCGCCGCAAAGCGTAAAGGCGCAACCTACCAGCGCATTCTGTATTGGGTCCGCACAGAAGATGCTCGTCCAGTCCGGGCCGAGTTTTATCTCACCTCCGGCAAGCACATCAAATCCGCCACCTTTGATGACTACGCGCTCTCTGGCGGCAAGATGCTCCTCCACCGCCTCACGCTCTACGACGAAATCCGCCACAACTCGCACAGCCTGCTTGAGTACTCAAACTCCGCCCCTCGAGATCTGCCAGACAAGCTCTTCTATCAGGGCCGCTCCGACCGGTTCTGAATTAACTTGCCGAAAGGACGGCATCCGCAACATGAGCACGACCCGCTAACCTGCTAACTCGCTTGGCGCGAAACGCCGCTAACTTGCTAACGGATTAACCAGGCCAAAGCTCCTTCGACGCGAGTGACCTCATGATCCGAAATCCTCCCATCCCGCTGCTCGTTCTGTTCATCACGGTCTCTTGTGCCTATACTCAAGACCCACCGCCTACCGAAGAGGCTCCCCTCAACACGCGCTTCAGCCTCGCCGTCATCGACGACGCCGCCTTCTACAGCGGTCTCCGCGAATCTCAGCCTCAAGTCTTGAACCAGGTCCTCGTCGAACCAACCTTCGATCTCCGCTATCGAAATCGCCTCACCTTTTCCACCAGCCTCATCGGTATCTCCAGCACATACTCCGATACGACATCGAAGGCGCTCGTCAAAGAGACCTACGCCGGACTTTCCGTCAGCGACTTCGATTTCACAGCCGGCCGCAAAATAGTCCGCTGGGGCACCGGTTACGCCTTCACAGCTGCCGGCGTACTCGACCCGCCCCGCGATCCAACCAACCCCTCCGATCGCCTCAATGTGAATCAAGGACGCGATATGATCAAGGCCGACTGGATGCGCGGCCATCATGCGCTGACCTTCGCTTGGTCGTCCGCCGCGCTTGCCCCCGCTCACTCCACACTGCACGACACCACCGCGTTCCGGTATAACGTTCTGGTGCGTGGATTCGACACATCGCTTATCGCAGGCAACGACAGTGGCGGTGATGCTTTCGGCGGGCTCACCTTTACACGCGTAGTCGGGCAAGCATGGGAACTGCACGGAGAAGCAATGTGGCGCGCGCAGCCGGCAGCACTCATCGGCGCCAAGTGCACGCTGCACTCCGGCGTCACCTTCATCGGCGAATTCTACACTCCGCCAAATATTCCGTATTATCGCGACCTGTCGGTATCGCCGCTTGCCGGACGCCAGTCCTACGCCTACTTCGGCGCAGGCAAAAATCGCCTCCGCGACCTGCCCGGCTGGAAGGAATGGAATGTCTCCGGGGCGGTGGTTGCAAACCTGAACGACCACAGCCTTGTCGGCGTGGTCGATGTGAGCCGCTGGTTTGGCAAGCACTTCACATCCTACGTGCACCTTGAGGTACCTTCAGGCGGCAAGACTTCCGACTTTGGCGCCGCACCCTACAGCACAGCCACCTCCGCCGGAGTGCGCTTTCAACTATGATCTCCACACGCAATTCATCCATCAGCGACGATCAATCGAACAAGGCCCTCCGCGCATTCAAGGCCTTCTGCAGCGAAGCCTGGATTGTTCCTGCCATTGCGGTAATCATTGCGATTCTCATTCTTGTCATCGAGCACGCGCGACTCAATCAGATCGGCAGCAAATTCCTTTCCTCGTTCATTTATGCGATGCTCATCGGCTTTCCGACTGCCCTCGCCCTCAACTGGATCGCATTTCACTACACCGAGCGTTTCCCGCGACTGGTCTTCGTCCTTTACACCGGGTTGCTTCTCATAACGGCCATCTGTGGCTCAATGATCGGCGCACTCGTCCTCCAGATTTCGGGCATCATTCCCCAGGGTTCTTATTGGCGTGAACTCCAATCGTCCATTCCTATCAGCCTGGTCATCACGCTGGTCGTCGGCCTCAGCGTCACATCTTACGAAACCCTTCGCCACCGGCTGCAAGATGCCACTCTCGAACTGCGCACCCGCCAGGTCGAACAGGAGCGCGCCAACAAACTACTCGTTGAAGCGCGCCTCTCCTCGCTGGAATCGCGGATCCATCCCCACTTCCTCTTCAACACCCTCAACTCCATCGCCTCCCTCATCCCCACCGACCCCAAACGCGCAGAGGCAACAGTCGGCAAACTCGCCTCACTCCTTCGCTTCTCCATCACTGCAAATCAATCCAGCCTCATCCCGCTCGCGCAGGAACTGAAGATCGTACGCGATTATCTGGAAATCGAATCCACCCGCTTTGGTCAGCGTCTTCGCTTCGAGATCTCCATCCCCGACTCGCTTGGCGACTGCAAAGTCCCTCCACTCGCCCTGCAAACACTGGTCGAGAACAGCGTGAAGCATGTTGCAGCTCAGCGCAACCAGCCCTCCACCATCCGAATAGACGGCGTACAACACAACGGGCATCTCGAACTCAGCGTCACCGATGACGGCCCGGGATTCTCGATCGCCGACATCTCCGCGGACCACGGCCTCGGCAACCTCGTCGGCCGTCTCGAGCTTCTGTTTGGCAATGCCGCGCAACTCAACGTGAAGCGAGTCAATGATAGAACCGTGGTCTCCATCGCCGTTCCAGCCGGAGAATCCGAATGACGAGAGATTCAACTCCGCTGCGCGCCTTCCTTGTTGACGATGAACCCCTGGCGCTCGAACGTTTGCAACGACTGCTCGCAGCCTTTCCCGAGATTGAGATCACCGGCACTGCAACTGATCCCTCTGCCGCCGTCGCAACCCTCAACGATCACCACTCCGAAGTCGATGTACTCTTCCTCGACATCCAGATGCCCGGTATCAACGGCTTTGAGCTCCTGGCGCATCTCGCCGTTCAGCCTTTCGTCATCTTCACCACGGCCTTCGATCAACATGCCCTTCGCGCATTCGAAACTAATGCGATCGACTACCTGCTTAAACCAATCGACGCCGAGCACTTGGAGCGCGCGATCAACAAACTTGGCCGCCTTCGCCCCGTCGCCAAGCCCTACTGGCAACAGAATCCCGCCCTGCCGGAACTGCTGAAAGAGTTGACCGCATCGCTGCGCGAAGGCCACGCCGCCTATCTCACCCGCATTGCCTCTCGCATCGGCGAGCGCATCTCATTTCTTGCACTCGACGAGATCACGCACTTCATCGCCCAGGACAAGCTCACCTTCGCCATCGTCAGTGGACGCCGCCATTGCATCGACCAGACCATCTCCGATCTCGAGCATCGCCTCGATCCCGCAAAGTTCCTCCGCATCCACCGCTCTGCGCTGGTCAATGTCGATTGGATTCACGAGATGAATTCCTGGTTCGCCGGCAAAGTCGTAGTCACGCTCAAAGACACGCAACACACCCAACTAGCAGTTGCCCGCGACCGAGTCCGCACCCTCAAGGATCGCCTCGGAATCTAGCGCGCTGAGTATCTAGTGTGCTGAGTCCGCAACTCTCGATAAAAGTTGGAAGTGTCATTCTGAGTGAACGGGGCCCCGAACGCACCAGGGGCCCCAAAGAGCGAGTCGCTCTTTGGGGTAGGTTCGGGGGTGGTGAGCGAAGAATCTGCTTTTCCGGTACTCCCAGACCAGAAGTTCGATGCACTTCTGGTGATTCACAGGCACAGCCTGCTTTCGGCCAATAGTAATTACGAAACGAATTGTGTTATTCGAGCAAAGCGAACAGGGTGCGAAAGCGCCAATCATTCACTGCGAAGCGTCTCCAGCGGATCGGCACTCGCTGCGCGACGTGCAGGGATAACCGTGGCAGCGGACCCGGCAAACGCAAGTAGGAGACTTGCTGCGAGAATTGCGAACGAATTCGCGCTGACAGATCCGTACAAAAAATGACTTGCAGTGCGCACCGCGAAAATCGATAGAACTGCGCCGGGGAGGATGCCAGCAAAGAGGATCCGCGCAGTCTGGCCTACGATGAGCATCTGAATGTTTCGCCGCGTCGCACCAAGCGCAAGGCGAATACCGAACTCGCTCCTGCGCCGCGCGGTACGCGATGACATCACACCATAAAAACCAATCGCCACCAGCAACAGCGTCAACCCGGCATAGATTCCCGCAAGCCGCGCAAGCAACTTTTCCGTGCCAAGGTCGCCACTCAGTTCCGTATCCAAAGGCACGATTTCGCTGACAGGCAGAGTGGGATCAACTTCGCGCAATGCCTGACGAACGCTCTCCGATAACTGGCGCGGATCACCTACGGCCCGCACTCGGATGCTGTTTACCGGCGCAGGATTCTGATTGATGCTCATGTAGACCACGGGCGGAGCCTCACGCTGCGCGCCATTCACGCGCGCATCCGCCACTTCGCCCACAATCAAGAATTTGTGATCATTCGGTGCTGGCTCATAACCAACCCATTGCCCAATCGGGTCTGCATCTCCAAATAATTGTCGCGCGTAGGAACGGCTGATGACTCGCCACACGCTGCGTCTTGTCAGTATCGCTCGAAGAGAAATCGCGCCCCCGCAGAATTGGAATGCCAAGCGTGGAAAAGAAGCCGGGGCCCACATGATCTTCCTGCCCATGCACCTGCCCGTCCGTAAGATCGCTTCGCCCATGGACGTAGAGCGCCGTAATCCAGCCACAATGAATGCCGCCGCACATCTCTACCGCTGCGCTGCGCACGCCGGGAATCGCTTGCAGGCGCTCCACGATCCGGCGATAAAGCTCGGGCAGCAGTCTCGCTATGATCGGCATACCTTGGTTGATGCAGTTCCGGGTGCACAATCAGCACATGCTCACGATCCATGCCCACATCCACAATTTCCCAGTGCACAAGCGTCGCAGCGAAACAAGCCGACATCGTGGACAGCAGAAGCGAAAGACTCACCTGCGTCGCCAAAAGCAAATTCGATCTCCAACGCTGTCGGGCGGTCTGCTGGATACCAGCAACTTTAGCGCCCGATCCTGCCGTCTGCGCAACGCCGGTGCGAATGAAGATGATCGCCGGAAAAATGCTGAAGCACAGCAGCGACAGCAGCATGAGCCCTGCCCCAAGGGCTGCAAGAGGCAAGTTCGGATGCAGGTCGAACGTGAAAAGAGCATTGCGATTAGAAGCCCAGCGAACGAGAATGCCGCTGCTCGCGCGACCCAGCATAAATGCGCCCACAGAGCCGCCGGCAATTAGCAGTGCATCCTCGAGAACAATCTGACGAAGAAGCCTGCCGCTGCTTGCTCCAAGCGCCATGCGTACGCTCAGTTCATGCGCGCGCGCATGCAGCCTCGCAAGCTGAAGGTTCGCGAGATTCAGACAGCCCACCAGAAATATGGAAGCTGAAAGCGTCATGAGCAGCGTTAGAGGGGCCGTGAATTTCTTCCGCATGCCGTTCTCGCTGAGCGGTGCTGCTCCAGTCTTCACACGCAGAAGCGCGGCTTTAACCGCCGGATCAGCAGTCGCTTCCGTCATCACCTCACGATCATTGCGAAACACCTGGTCCCAATGAGCGAGTATAGCCGCGCGACGTTCAAGCGGAATGCGCGCAGTCAGCTCAAGCCAGAAGATCGTAGGCTGGTTATACCAGGGCTTATCGAGCGATACATCATGACCAGGCCCGAGCGAGTCCCATGAAAAGCCGATTGCGCCGGCGCTTTGCACCCCAAGAGGCAGCCAGACATCGGGAGCAAATCCGGTTTTATCCCCGACGAATCTGCGATGCGCCACGCCAATCACTACGAATCCCCGACCGTTGATCACAGCACGCTGTCCCACCGCCTGCTCTGCCGAGCCAAACGTATTACGTGCAAAGTCGTAGCGAAGTACCACAGGCCACTCGCTCTGACCGATGCGTTCGTCATCCTGCACGAAGAACCGCCCCGCAGCCGGTGCAACGCCAAGTCCGCTGAAGTAGTTGTCGGAAACGGGCGCCAACGACACCCCCACGGTGACGTGATTAGGAAGCTCCAGCTTGGCTGGCGCTGCATACGCGGTCGCCATCAGCGGAACGTCGGGAGTGGTACCGCGTAGGCGCATGTATGCGGGATAAGAAATCGTCCAGCTCTGATCGAAGGGGCTGCGCGCAGCGTGGATTCTGACAACTTCTTCCGGATGAGGAACAGGCAGCTCGGCCAGAATTACCGCATAGAGTAGCTGGAATACCCCAAGATTCGCGCCAATGCCAAAAGCAACCGTGAGCAGCGCCGTTACCGTGAACGCAGGAGCCCGGCGAAGCTGGCGCACTGCATAACGAGTATCGTGGAGGAGATTTTCCAGCCACGTCCATTCCCGGCGCTCGCGTGTAATATCCGGTTCGAACATGTTCTTACCCACCCATAAACATCCCGCCATTTACATCCAGCACGTGCCCCGTAATATATGCCGCCCCATCCGACGCCAGAAACACCACCGACTGCGCAATCTCAACATCCGTTCCCGGGCGTCCCAATGGAATCTGCTCGATCATCTTCTCGCGCAATTTTTCGCCCAGAACTGTTGTCATCGGCGTCTCAATATATCCCGGCGCCACCGCATTCACCGTAATTCCGCGCGATGCCACCTCGCGCGCCAATGATCGCGTAAACCCGATCATGCCTGCCTTCGACGCCGCGTAATTTACCTGGCCTTCCTGCCCCGTCCGGCCCACCACGCTCGTAATGTTGATAATCCTGCCCCAGCGATTCTTCATCATTTGGCGCAGCAATGCCTGCGTCAGAAGAAACGCGCCCGTCAGGTTTGTGCCGAGCACATCATCCCAATCAGCACGTTTCATCCGCATCATCAGGTCGTCGCGCGTAATACCCGCATTGTTCACGAGGATATCCACCTTGCCCAGGCGATCGACCACTACCTTTGCCCCGTTCTTGATTGATTCCTCGCTGGCCACATCAAGCGCAAAAGCCGTCGCCTGTCCGCCCGCAGCTGCGATCTCAGCCGCCACTTCGGCCAGCTTCGCCTCATTGCGCGCCGCCAGCGCCACCGTAACTCCGGCCTTCGCCAGTTCCAATGCGCATGCGCGCCCAATTCCCTGCGACGCCCCCGTCACCAGCGCAACTCTGCCCTGCAAATCCGCCATCGTTCCATTCACCTTTGCGCGCCGCCTAACTTCAATCGCATCGCGCACTTCCAAAAGCAATTATAGGCAAACGACGGACTTCAACTCGACTCTTTGCCATGATCTCCGGCTAAATCTAGTTGCATTCGTATAGTTCATATCATATAGTTCATATGAACTATATGGCTGACGAACTCGGAATCTGGGAAATTGCGGTTCTTGCTTTTTTGCGCGAAGCGCCTATGCATCCCTATCAAATGCAGAGTCTGCTCCGCCTCCGCCACAAAGACGAAATCCTCGCCCTCAAGCGCGGCTCGCTCTACCACGCCATCGGCCGCCTCGCGAAGGCCGGCCTCATCACCGCAAAGTCCACCGGCCGCAACGGACGTCGTCCCGAACGCACCACCTACGCCATCACGGTGGCTGGCCGCAAGGAATTCACCCGCGTTCTCCGTAACATCATCGCCGTTCCACGTCGTGAATCGTCGGAGTTCATGGCCGCAATGAGTTTCCTCGTGCACCTCACACCCGCTGGAGCTCTGCCGCGCCTCGAAGAGCGAGCCCACCATCTTGAGAGCGAGGTCGCATTACGCCGCGCAGGCATTTGCGCCGCATCCGCGCACGTGCTTCGTATCAACCTCGTCGAAAGCGAATACTTGATCGCCATGTTGAAGGCAGAGCTTGCCTGGGTGCGCAATCTCATCTCTGAAATCTCGTCGGGCAATCTCGCCTGGGATCTCAAGAGCGTTTTGAAAGAGGCGCGAACGTCTGCCATGTCCGCCGCGCGCCCCGAGGAGTAATCCATGCAAACTGAATCCGTCCCCGCCAACAGATATCTGCAATCCCCGGCCCCTACACGCTATCGCGGCGCCATCTGGACGCTGCTCATCCTCGCTCCCGTCATCGGCGAAGTCCTCAGCGGCTCCACGCGCCTCAGCATCCTTTTCGTTCTCATTCCTGAAGTAATGGTCTGGGGAGGGGGCGCGCTTCTCTGCCGAGAACTCGTTCGCCGCTGGCGTGGCGGCGCAACCAGCCTTCTGCTTCTTGGTCTCGCCCTCTCCATCGCGGAAGAATTCATCATCCAGCAAACATCCATCGCGCCCCTGCCCTTCCCCGGTGCCAACACGGCGTACGGTCGCTATCTTGGCGTCAACTGGGTCTACTTGCTTTTCATGCTGGGATTCGAAAGCGTGTGGGTCGTCCTGATTCCCGTCCAGGTCACCGAACTCATCTTTCCCGATCGCCGCGATCAACCATGGCTCCGCACGCGTGGCCTCATCGCCACGTGCATCGCTTTCCTGATCGGCTCCCGTATTGCCTGGTATGGCTGGACCCAGCAAGCGCGCCCGAGGCTTCACGCCGAGCCGTATCATCCGCCTGCCACCCTGATCCTCATCGGCCTCGCCGCCATCACTGCTCTCATCGCGTTGGCTTGGCTCCTGCGTGGATACGGCCACTCGGGTCAGGTCGGTTCCCGACAACCCGTAACCCCGTGGCTCATCGGGATCAAAGCCTTTGTCTTCGGTGCCGCCTGGTTCGAACTCATCGGCCTCATCTTCGTTCCCCATCCCACCCTCGCCGTTTGGATGCCTCTGGTCGCGGGGCCGGTCTGGGCCCTTTTGTCGTTCGGGCTTGTGCGCTACTGGTCGGCGGCAAAGGGTTGGCGCGACATCCATCGCTTCGCACTTTCCTTCGGTGCCACCCTGGGGTGCATGGCCATCAGTGACGTCAGTGCCGCGGGATGGACGCGCATCGACCTCGTCGCCAAATTCATCTTTCAGTTTTTAGCGTTTTTGGGATTTCTGTTGCTCGCGCGAAAGGTATGGCATCGCGAGGCAGCAAGCCACTTGCCCTGCCGTTAATCTCCCGTGGCTCGGTTCGAAGGCATGGCCTGCACCGGTATCCGCTCACGCCTGCGTGCCGGCGCGGCTAGCTCCGATGGCCACACATAAACAGCGAGGCGTCGCGAGTAATGCAGCACCGGCTCCTGTTCCTGCACCTGAATTCCCAGCGCGGCGGGTAAGTCGTTGCGCTCGATCTCAGCTTCGGCATCTTCCAGCGGAGAAGCCACCGCATGAATGTTCGCCCGCACCGCCAGTCCCGCGTGATTCCTCGTGAAGAGGCAGTATCGCTCCGTAAAGAAATACTCCAGGGTCCCACTGCGAATCTCAGCCAGCCTCCGCGTTGGTCCCAGGCCCCGGTAGCGCGCGTTGAAGATTACGGGACTGCTCACAAGCATCCTGCGGCTATAAAACGAAAACTCGCGCTCCGTCCGCTGGTTCAACTGCATTTCAGCCCAGTTACATGGCAAGCGGAAGATGAGCTTTACCGCGGCGGTTGCCAGCAGGCTGCCGATATCCAATGAGAGATTGTAAATTCCTGGAGTGTTGGTGAGCTTATCGTGCACATAGGTGCGAACGTGTAACTCGGGAAAACTACGCGTTCCGGGCACCGATGGCAGCCCGCGAAAGTTGAAGCGATCCATCCAAAGCGGAACGATCCCAATCCATGCCGAGCCTTGAAACGTGTCCGGTTGCAATCCCTCGGGAAGAAAGGGCGCCACGACCGCCGCAGGAACACGCCAGTGGGCAAATAGCAGATCGTTCCAGCGCTGAGACACGGTCCAGCGACCGGTGGGCAATGGCCGGGGCCTCTGCGATGTACGCAATTTAAACTCCCGCATTTCGCCGCGTGCTCCCGCCTTCAGCTTTTGACGCCGTTACCGCTCCTTAAGATTCACAGCCCCGACTACCTTGATGCCGTATTCTGATCGCGAGCCCTCGTCCATGTCCAGTCAATCTTTGCCCAGTGAATCTTTCCCGCCCGCCGGCGCCCGCAACCAAACCGACGTCTATGCAGTTCACGGAGCCGACCCCGAAGTCCTGGCCTACGCCATGGCCAAGTACTCGCGTTCCTCCCTCTCCATGCGCGAATCCCTCACCGAAATCAGCGCCCAGCGCGCCGAGCAATTTCTCAACACATTCTATTTCCAATATGGCCACCGGTCCATCGCCGACCTGGCGCACATAGCCTTCGCGGTCGAGCGCCTCAGCCTGCTCGCGGCCATCGTGCTCGTTGACGAGCAGCGCTGGGACGGCCAGGAGCGTTCCACCCGCTATCAGAATTTCCAGAAGTCCGGCTGGTACTTCCCCGACTTCGCATCCGACGACGCCTCCGCCAAACTCTACAGCGACACGGTCGAAAGCCTCTTCACCACCTACCAGCGCACGACTGCTGCTGTCCACGAAGCCCTGCGCCAGCGCGTCGTTTGCCCGGACACGATGAAACCTGAGGCCTACGATCGCACCCTGAAAGCGCGCGCCTTTGACGTAGCACGTTATCTGCTGCCGCTCGCCACCAACACCTCCCTTGGCCAGATCGTGAATGCGCGCACGCTTGAAACGCAGGTCTCCCGCCTTCTCTCGCATCCCATAGCCGAGGTCCGCGACCTGGGAGCAAAGCTCCGCGATGCCGCCACCGGCCCAGCATGGAATGTGAATACCCGCGCCGCCGTCGAATTCGTTAACAAACTCGCTGACCCGGACTTGGCCGCCGAAGCCGCCAACCACCTCACTCGCGAAGTCCGCACTGCACCCACGCTCGTCAAATACGCCGAGCCCAACCAGTATCTGATCCAGACGCGCGCCGAACTCGGACAAGCCGCTGCTGAGCTTCTCAAAGGAATCTCGCTCCCATCATCGCCCGTGGTCGATCTCGTCGAACGCACCGAAACTCTCGAGGTCGAACTCGCCGCGACGTTAATTTACTCGGCCAGCGATCATCCCTACCGCCATGTGCGCGACATTGTCTCCGCACTTCCCGCCTCTCGTGTTTCGGAAATCATCGAACTTGGCCTCCGCCACCGCGGCCGTCACGACGAAGCCCTCCGCGCCTTCCACGCCGGCGCCGCCCTCCGCTTTGACATCCTCATGGACATCGGCGGCTTCCGCGATATGCACCGCCACCGCCGGGTCACGCAGATCCAGCAGGGATTCACGGCAGTTCATGGCTACGAAACACCCCACTCCGGCGACGCTGCCGGACTCGAAGAAGCCGGCATTCTCGCCGACTACCAGTCCGCCATCGAATCCGCATATGCCGCCAGCGCGAAAATTGCCGCCAGTTCCGCGCCCGAGGCGAAGTCATCGGCCCTCTACCTGCTCCCGCTTGCTACCCGCGTACGCTGTCTTTTCAAAATGGACTTCGCCGAAGCGCAATACATCAGCGAACTCCGCTCCGCCCCCGCAGGCCACTTCAGTTACCGCCGCGTAGCTTGGGAAATGTATCTTGCCATGGAGCGGCAGCATCCCACTCTGGCCAAATACATCCGCGCCACTGATTTCACCCAGCCCATCGACATCCTCCAGCGCTAGCGCACTTCCTGCAGGTGCAGGTAGGTGGCGAACTGTCAGATATCAAACTTGTCGAACACAATGGGGTCACCGCAACGCTCTGTCAAGGTCCCAGCCACGTTCACGACCGCCAAGTCCCTCGAAACACACGATAAGAAATCCCTGAAATTTTGCAGGCTATTTCTCACCGATCGCTATACTCAGAATTCGAAAGGCAAATTTATCCGCGGCTTAACTATCTGGTAAGAATTTTCCTGAAAGGGATCTGTCTTCAGGAGTTCCGTAAGCAATCCAATCATCGTCTGCTCCCGAGTGACCCATTGAGAATTCAACGTTCCTTCTGCGACTCGTGCATCCAGTTTTCGACGCCTGGAACCGCCCATAATGTTGAACAATTTTGCCTGATCCGACGCTAAACACTCCCATAACTCTCTACCTGAGAGCACTCTGCGGCTAAGTCCCTTATCTAGAAGACCCTAGCGGAAACTCCTCGCTGCAAGTCAATGAAATCGAGGAATTTCTCTCCAGAGTATGGGTGGTACACCCCCCAACCGCGAACAGGAGACCGGGACGCACCCGTGACGAACTCAAGCCCTTGTCGGGCCGGAACTCATGAGATGAGGCTAGAAATCGATTTATAAGGTTGGTAGAGGGGTGCGTTCAGATAGAAGCGAGTACCAGTAGCTTGTGAACTTTGAACAACAACCGGCCGGACTCTGATTCAATAAGTCCCAAATGGAACTTGGGAACTCGATGCCGGTTGTACAGCGTCTCGCGGTTGGGTATGCGAAGCGCAAGTAATCCTTTTTGGGCAATGCGGACTGACGTTGTTATTGGAAGCGAGTCAAGCCGATCACTTCGACGCGACCATCCGTTCCTTCATCGCGTACTGCACCAGTTCCGCGTTGTTTTTTAGATGGAGAATCTCCATGACCCGGTATTTGTGAAAGGCTACTGTCCTGGGCGTCAGGGTCAAGTCCGAGGCAACTTCCTTCATCGACTTTCCTTCCGCCAGCAGCTGCACTACCTGCTTTTGCCTGGTCGTCAACAGACCCGGCATTCCATTCGTTCCCTCATACTCGGTTTTCAGGTCGAACGAATCTCCTCCGATGAGGGGCGAGATGTAGGGTTTCCCCTTTATCACGCTTCGAATTGCAATCGGCAACTCCGCCGCGGCAGCGGTCTTTGGCAGGAATCCGAATGCGCCGCGCCGAAACGCCTCAGCTGCCATCGCGCGGTCTGCGTTCATGGTGAGAAAAATAATTTTGACTGTTCGTTTGACGCTTCGTATGTGCTCGCACGCGTCCAGGCCGTTGAGCAGAGGCATGGAAATATCGACCAGCGCTACGTCTGGATTCAGCCGGCAAACGGAATCGATGAGTGCCTGACCATTGCTGACGATCGCGACAACTTCAAACTCGGTTTCCAGAAGTTGCTTGCAAGCCTCGGCAATCAGCGTGTGATCGTCGGCGATGATAATTCTTGGGCGGTATTTTTCGAACATCGCATGATCCCTTGGTAGAAAAGGTGCCGAGTGGGTGAACTGCGCGATCCAGGGGGAAGGGAGCGTACTCAGTAGAGTCGATCGCAGGATATACCCCTTACGGCACATCCGCATACCTGTCAATATTGACAGCGTCCTGGACGTTTCTGTTTATATCGATCTGAATTGAAGGAAGATTGAAGTTATTTATAGTCCTGTCAATTTTGCCAGTATCGATCCCGAAACGCGGTTTTTAATCTTCCTTGTAGTGTTCAATGACCGTAGCCGCAATTCGGAGGAGTGTTATGCGTGGAAGTGTGGTACTTCATTCTTGTCTAGTGCTGTCGGTAGCACTCTGTGTGGGCTGCTCTAAGCACCCAACCGACGAACAAATACAGAGCGACATTCAAGCCAAAGTAGCTGCAGATCCTGAAGTAAAGGACTCCGGCGTGGCGGTTGTCGCGAAAGAGGGTAAGGTAACGCTGACAGGCAAGGTCAAGAGTGCCACCGCAGAAAAAAAGCTGCAGGAGATCGCGAAGGAACAACCGGGAGTCTCTGACGTCATCGACCAAACCTCTGTGGATTCAAGCTCGCCAGCTGGTGCCGAACCGGCACCCGCGCCGACAGCTGCGGATGTTCAACCTGCACCTGCGCCAGCGCCCGTTCCTCTTCCTCCCCCCCTCCCCCCCAGCCAATCGTCGTTCCAACCGGAACGGTATTGACGGTCCGCCTGGTGCAGCCATTGAGTTCCAAGACCAGCCAGGCCGGGGGCACATTCTCGGCTACGATGGCGCACCCCATCACGATCGACGGAAAGACTGTGATCCCGCAAGGAGCCAAGGCTTTCGGCATCGTTCGCGACGCAAAGAAGGCTGGAAAATTCAAAGGTGGAGCTGTTCTCTCGTTGGGTCTTACCTCGATCATCGTGGACGGGCAACACTACAACATCGTGACCGACGACGCGAGTCAGGAGACCAAGGGCAAAGGTAAACGGAGTGCCGGCCTGATGGTAGGCGGCGCGGGCGCAGGTGCAGCCATCGGCGGTCTGGCCGGCGGAGGCAAGGGAGCGGCGATTGGTGCCCTGGCCGGTGTTACTGCAGGCGCTATCGGTGCCGGAGCCTCGGGCAATAACAGAGACATTGAGCTCCCTTCAGAGTCGGCGTTGACCTTCGCGCTCGTTCAACGGCTCACGCTCAAGCCGTAAACGAAGACACCTGTTCAAGTACCGTTACCCAGATGAACTGATCGGCAGCTCGTTTTTCCGATGTCGCCAGTTCGTCTGCGGTGCGGCTCATCTCCAGGTTTTCAATTGAACAAGGTTCGAAAGTGTCCTCAATGAATGCGCTCACCTGCGACACACATACAGGCATGGCGATTATTCCGGCCTTGGTGAATAGCCTCACCTGAAAGAGAGGTTTCATGAATCAGCTGATTAGCCAACCTGTATTTGTGCTACTTATCACTTTCACTACGATGTGGCTGTCGGCTAACGTGGGGGCTTTGTTCGGGGAAAGGATGCGCCCGCTCAAAGATGAAAAGCGGGACGACTTCGGCACCGTTCTGACAGCCACCTTGACGCTGCTTGGACTTCTGATCGGATTCACTTTTTCGATGGCGATCAGCAGGTACGATCAGAGGAAAAACTATGAGGAAGCAGAGGCCAACGCGATTGGGACAGAATACGTCCGTGTAGACGTGCTGCCTGCTGCCGACGCCGGAAGGGCGAAAGATCTCCTGAAAAAGTATCTTGATCAACGAATTTTGTTTTATGAGAATCGCGACAGGAATCAATTGGAGAAGATCAACGCTACCACCGCTCAATTGCAAAACGACTTGTGGTCTGCGATCGTAGGTCCCTCTGAAGCGCAACCAAATCCAATCACAGCTCTCGTCATGTCGGGCATGAACGATGTTTTGAACTCGCAGGGTTACACGACTGCCGCCTGGCTGAATCGCATTCCCATTGCAGCATGGCTTTTGATGAGAGCAATCGCTTTAGGCGCAAATTTTTTGATTGGCTACGGAGAGCGAAGAAGGGATACGTTTCTGCTTTTGATCGTTCCGCTCGCTGTTTCTTTGTCGTTCTTTCTTATCGCTGACATTGATAGCCCTCGAAACGGACTCATCAGCGTGCAGCCGCAGAACCTGATTATTCTCTCCAAATCGCTAAATGCGAACTGAGCAAACCGATCGTGAATGCAGTCGGAGATTGAGATAACGGCATGAAGATCGGAAAGTATCGCAAGCAGCACTCCATCTGCCTCGTGATGGCAACTTTGCTGGTGTTGTTTTCGCAGCGGGCAGTTCGAGCGCAGGACCTTGCTCCCCGTGCCTATCTGATCACGCCGTATCACTCGAACGCTGTCACGCTCACCTGGTCTTTCTACGACGGCAGTATCGATTTCAACGGCACGCTTCCTAGTAGCGACGCAACGGGACGATACTCATTATTCATCGCGAACTATTACCACTCATTCGGCCTCTTTGGTCGCTCGGCTAACTTCCTCGCTGCTGTGCCCTACGCGGAAGGAAACTTTAAGGGAACTGTGAATGGCGCAGGGCTGAACCTTTACCGCTCCGGTCTTACGGATTCTATCTATCGCCTCGCGATAAATCTCAAGGGTGGCCCGGCGATGCAACCGCGCGAATTCGTGAAGTGGAAACAGAAGGTTCTGCTGGGCGTGAGTCTGAAGGTTCAAGCTCCCACGGGGCAATACGATCCTACGAAGCTCATTAACTGGGGTAGCAACCGCTGGTCCTTCAAGCCCGAATTTGGATATTCCGAGCGCTGGGGGAAGTGGGTGCTCGACGGGTACGCGGGAGTTTGGTTTTTCACAGAAAATGACGACTACTGGTCACGGAATTCCTTCTATCCGGGGACGAGATCACAATTGAAAAAGCCAATCGCAACGCTCGAAGGACACTTGAGTTACGACTTCAAGCCGAGGCTATGGGTGTCGTTCGATGCGAATTTCTGGGCCGGGGGCGTCACAACCGTCGCTGGTCTTGAACAACCACTGACGAAGGAGCAGAACTCGCGCCTGGGAATTACTGCCGCGATCCCGATCACCAAAAGCCAGTCTCTGAAATTCAGTTACAACAACGGCGCGTATATCCAATTTGGCGGCGACTACCAAAACGTGTCGGTTGCGTGGCAGTACGCGTGGCTCGGGAGACCCAAGTAAAGATCGTTTCTTATGTGCTTCTGCATATTCAGGCGAATCTCAGAGCAGTTAGAATGCTTCTCCGATTCCGAGGATAAAGGTGTGACCGTCTTTTCCCCAGGCGAAGTCGGAACGCAGATTGACATGGTAGTCCTTGCTCAATAGCAGCCTTAATCCAACACCGCCAGCCGGTAGAAATTCGTTGTGGAGGAACAAGAATTCGTCCCCTCCGGGAAATGCTTCGCCGATACCCCCGAACCCAACCACGCCCAATCTGAATGGGAGGGCGATCCGTTCCTCAATTTGCGTCGTGGCCATATATCGGTCGAAGTACTTTCCAGCTACATATCCTCGCAATTCGTTACCGCTGCCGTATATGCAGTTCATGTAAAAAGGGGGCTTTCCACCGGTTGCACAGCCATACACGTCATACGCCAGAACCTGCCTCTCGCCCAACTTCCAGTACTTATTGAAAGAGCCGGTGTAGGACTGGAGCGTGTACTTGCTGCCCAACGCGGGCGAATAGAAGTCAGAGGTAACGGTGAAATATGTCCCCCCGGTTGGATAAAACCGATTGAGGCTGGTATCGCGGGTCAGGCGAACTCCGAGAGAAGTGAGCTTGGTGTTGAGTCCAAGATCCGGCGGAAGTTGATGGAATTCTGTGCCATTTTCTGCGACGGTGATGAGCGAACTTCCTATTGAAAAGCGAGGGCCAAGAAAGAACTGCCACGCTATGCGACGCAAGAATTCCGCGTGGAAGAGACTGCCGGTCTGAATCAGAGGCAGCTTCAGCCCGTCGTTAACTCCAGACCCGTATAGGTCGTAGTTAAGATTACCGCGGGCGTAGATGGCAGTGGACTTATAGCGATTCTCCTTGAAATAGAGTTGCGCCGCCAAGGCAAATGCCCTGCTGCCATTGTCCGTAATCAAGCCCCCTGTTCCAATAACGGAGGGCGGGGAGACCTTGTCGCTTTTGGTGATCGGAAAGATGAAACCAATTACGGGCACTATTCCTGAACCGAGGGCAGGGTTCGAAATCGGAATGGGGGCGATCACAAAGGATCCCCGTTTTTCGCGTTTTTTCTTATCTTCTTTCGGCTTTGCCGCAGCGACACCCGCGGAAACCTGGGTCTGAACAGGTTTGGATTCTTGTCCGACTGTCTCGGCGGGCTCCTCACTCTCGATTGCGAATCGAGATGAAGACCGCAATTCCTGACCGGCAATAAGTTGTGAACCACATGCAAGCAGGCCTATTACACATGACAATCTCCGACTCTTGAAGGCATTCATCTATGGCTACTCAAGGAACACGGCAGGCTGTGCTGCATGATTTCTTGTAATTCCACTAGTGCGATTTTCCGTTCGGAGTCGACCTGCGTCTACTGGCAGAACTGACAGAATGCTACTCCCAAATCGTGAGTTCTGCGCATCCGGTGTGGTCCCAATGTATGCAGAGTTTGAAGAAGCCACTGGGCATAAATGCTCCTGTCAAATATGACAGTTGTGATACCAGACCTAGCCTCTCTATGCTCCCCGAGATACAGGGCACTCGTATTTTTGGAGCGGATCAGGCTGCAGACAGACGAGCATTCGCGAATTCTCATGACATGAATTGTCCAGGCGTCGTTTGAGGGCTGGTTTCAAGAACTGTCCGCGGCCAAGCTGTTAATACAACGCACAGCACTGCACGATGGGTGGATCAGATACAAAACATGCGCGAATGGATCGAAATGTCGTCAGAGGGAATTCAGGCGCTTGCAGTAATAATCATTGTCGTCTCGATCATTTTTGGCTTTGTGCGCTATGTTCTGCAATTGGCTAAGCGAGTGCCATCCTCGTATAGCGAATACAAACGACTGCTTGGCCGATCACTGATGCTGGCCCTTGAAATTCTTGTTGCGGCGGATGTGATCCGAACGGTTCTGCTGGATCTGACAGCCCAGGGCCTGGAAATACTTGGCGCGCTCGTTGTTGTCAGAACGTTTCTCAGTTGGTCGTTGGTTGTGGAGCTTGAAGGTCATTGGCCGTGGCAATCGGCGGCAGCTGCGCGCAAAAATCCCGGATCGGGCGAGGATGAAAGAGAAGCTGTTCTCGGGTCAGTAGGAGAGCTGGATATGGAACCTAAGCGAACGGTGGATCAGCTTTGATCCGTCGCAACGTTAGGCCGCAACGTAAATCGTCGCCAGATAGGATACGGAGGAAAGTGAAATGAATCTGCCAAGTTTTCCGAATGTCGATTTGTTCTCCGCAGGCATTAACGCCCTTAACGGAGTGCTCGTAGCCCGCAATCCATCGCACAATCGCGGCTACGCGGTCGTTGGATTGATCATCATGGGGTTTTTTGGCGGAATCGGGGGCGGCGTGACGCGCGACGTATTGTTGAATGAAATCCCCGCGCCGTTGAAGGATCCTACATATTTCTTCGATTGCCTGGGCGCGGGAGTGCTCGGCCTGCTGATCTATTGGTTTGCCGACAAGAAAGAGGAGTGGTTTCGAAAGAGGCTGCTGGCCTTCTTCAAATCCTTCTCACTGCCATGGTTTGCAGTTTTGGGAGCGCATCGGGCACTCGATCACGGACTCGGATTCTGGGCGGCGATTCTCATCGGATTGGCCGCTACCACAGCGGGTGGGGTGCTTATCGATCTCTTCTCTGGCGTGACGCCTGAGATTGTGAGGCCATCGGAACATCTTGTGACGACTGCAGTGCTCGCGAGTTCGGTCTATACGCTGATTGCAATTCAGATGAAAAACAACACCGAATTTTTCCCTATCACGCTGATTGCGGTGAGCGTTGCGTTTATCTTCCGTGTCGTTGCGGTGAAAGAGCACTGGGCACAGATTGTGCCGTTCGAAGCGCCTCCCGAGGGACCGATCGCGAGCGCGTAGCTACTTAGGATAAGACAAACTGTTGACGGTGAATTGTAATCGAGATTAGTGCAGAGAGAGGAACTGTATGGACCACACATGGGAACGTGTTGGCAGTCAATTAATCGCTCGTGTTACGGGGCCGATGAGGTTCAGGCTGGTGCTGCAACCGTGCATGGCTGCTTTCTTCGCGATTCGAGCGGGATTGATCGATGCGAAGCTCGGGAATCGGCCATACTTTTGGGCTCTTCTGTCCCCGAAACGAAGAGACCGCGCCACCTTGAGCAAGGACGGATGGAAGAGTGTAGGTAGGGTGATCATCCTGGCGGTGATACTGGACGTCATTTACCAGATCTGGCAAATCCATTTTGTGTATATAGGAGAAGCGATCATCGTCGCCTTCGTCCTGGCGCTCCTGCCTTATTTGATTCTGCGCGGACTAGTGACCCGTCTGTTTCGCAAGAAAGAGACGTCGCCAACACAACCGGCAAACACTTCGGACTAAGGGACGGTTCTTAGGAACAGAGCGACAAGATCAAGCTAGGTCTCGTGCCAAAGATTGCTGACCATTGGCCCACAATCCTGGAATTCAAGGAAGGGGTTTAGGGGCAGGGACTCTTTCATCAACTGCATCTACAGCAGGCACTCCGCTGTCCAGCCACGCCATAAATAACTTGTAGCCGACCGAGAGGATAATGGCGCCGACGAAAAGGCCGATGATGGAATTCATGAACATGAACCCGCCGAGCACGCCAAGGAAAATGACAGGCATTGGAACCTTGGCGCCGCGCCCCAATAGTATTGGCTTCAAGACGTTATCCATCAATCCAACAACTATGCACCACACCATGAAAATTACCGCACGGGTCGTAGAGAATGCTGCGAACCCGTAAAGTACTGCCGGCAGAAGCCCAATCACGCCAACCTGCAAGACCGAGGCAATTAGAAAAATCAATGCCCACAGGCCTGCACCCGGCAATCCCACGATCCAGAATCCCAGCGTGGCGAAAACCGTTTGAATGACCGCTACTCCGAGAATTCCAGTGGCGACGGTTCTGATTGTGGAAAAGATCAAGTCTCTGAACTCCACGCCCCTTTCACCGAAGATTCGAACAAAGATCCTGCTCGCAAAGCGTCCGTTTGCTTCGCTGGTCGCGAGAAAATATCCTGCGAGGACGATGGCAGCAAGGAGGAGGAGTATCGTGCCGCCGATTCCAGCCGACGCGGATATCACAGCAGGAATGCTCTCCTTGATTTGCGGAGCAAAGCGCGTCGCCAATTCAGATAGATTCGTGGAGCACAGGGTCCAAAGCTCCTCCAGACGACGACCCACGATCGGCAACTTGCCGAGACTGGACGGAGCTGGGGGCATGTCGATTCGGCCAGCTTGCAGTTGACTACTTATCGTCTGGATGCCGTCCGCCAAAGTCCCCCCCAACAACACGGACGGCACGATCAGCACGAGCAAGAGGGTGATGCTACAAAGCGCAGCGCTCAGTTTCGCGCGTCCACCTAAGGCCTTGGTCAGTATTTGATGCGCGGGGTAGATTCCGACGGAGATGATGATCCCGCAGGTGATCAAGTTCAGGAATGGACGCAGGAGAAGGACGCAGCTGATCACCATCACCGCAATGAGACAGAGTCGGATGAAGACTTCCCTTGCACGAATGAAATAGCTCTTTTCTTCCACTGTGGAATCGGAGATCACACGAGAATTCATCAATCTCACCAGATCCTTCTAGTTCTCTTCGCGTCGGGAACATCGCTTACGGTCCAACAGCTGGATCCTCGAATACGTGAGCCCTTCTGCGCAGGTACCACGTCGCAAGCGCACCTATCGTCACGATCACCAGGAGTTCCCACCAGTTGTTCGTAAACAGCGCACGGAGAAAGAACATTGCCAAAAACAAAACAACAATCACGGTTGCCGAGATGAAACCCCAATTGGAGCAACGCCAAAGTCCCAACCCAGCGACAACGCATAATATGCAAACGAAAACTAGCCAGGACAATGCTCCAGTTCCCATGATGGCAAGTGAAGGAATCATTCCAAGGAATGGGTGTGACCTCATATCGGGAACCAGAAGCGCTATCCCGTATGTCGCGCATAGAAGTGCGCCGAACACGAAGAGGAGACTTAGCGCAGTGATGTCCGCCGGACGATTTCGCTCGATCATTGAAATACCTCCGGAGTTCTGTGAACCTCGTGAGTGGCGCGAAATAAGCTGTCGCGCAACTCCTCTTTCAATCAGCGGCAATTGGCACCAGTCAAAAAATGCCCCATCTCCAACTCTGTCGCCCTCGGCCTGCCCGGGAACACGGGATTTCCAAGCAATCACCGTTAAAATCCGCTTCCCATCACATCAGGTTTCCCAGTACTCAGCAACTGCAAAAAGTGCTAGTGCTTCTCGGCACAACCAACAATCAACTGGGAATCCCCGTCAAATCGATCCGACTCTGCAGGTGGCTCACGTCGATCGAACGGGTTTCATCGGTATCGTTGCTAGTGATCGACAATTCGCAAACAGCTCCAACCGGCACAGATTCCCGCTAACCAAGGACTGGTCGACCCTTAAAATCGCTTGAAAGCTCGCAGTTTTGGTAGTAGGTGGTCAAACTGAATTGGTGTATTTAAGAGCGAGAGCCCTAGGCGTGCTTCCGAGCTTGCTCCACGACGGATTGGATAGATATGCGGTTTCCCGAACTATTTTCAAAGGCAGGTCCTCTTAACCGGGAGCGAAGGTCGAAGTTCCTGTTGGCCTCGATCCTGTTATTTTTTCTACTTGCTCCCCTGTTGGAAGAAATAGAGCTCGGGAAGCTCGTTCTCATTCTCAACCTATATGTGACGCTGGTTTCGGCAACCATGGAACTGGCCGAGAACCGGATCCTTTTCCGTTCTGCGATTCCCATCGCTCTCAGCTCGATGGTCCTTCTCCTCCTGAGTCACTATCAACCGACCCGCATCATGCTGATCACGAATGGACATTGTCCTCGCGCTGTTCCTGTTCTTTGTCTCCACTAGCTTGTTCAACTACCTCGGCCAAGACAAGGGATCGACGAGTGAGCGTCTGACCATCTCTGTCAGCTTGTATTTCCTCCTCGGAATGAGTTGGTTTGCCCTTTACCACTTGGTCAATTCTGTTCAGCCGGGATCTATTGCAGAAGGCGGAATTCCGATTCGAGGCGTGGCACACTGGAGCACGTTTCTTTACTTCAGCATGGCCACGCTTACAACCCTCGGGTACGGCGATGTCGTTGCCGTCAGGCCAACTGCGCGGATGCTTGCGGTGCTGGAGGCATCCGCGGGAGTGCTCTACGTAGCCATTACAGTCTCGCGTCTGGTAGGCGCGGCACGGAGGCCTGCCAGTCACGAAAATGAGTGATTCGGGGACCCTCGTCTCACAAGGGAATTGGATGAAGGCAGAATGTCGCCGTGAACTCCCGAATGCCGCTGAGTAGAATGGAACGACACAGGTCTGCGAGTCTGAGGACGAATCCAATGGAAGCCGAGATAGAGCGAAAAGACAGAGGAACGATTCTGGCCGAGGAACGGACAGATCTCGCGGTCGAACGTTCAGTGATGGCGGCGGAACGAACGTTGATGGCGTGGATTCGGACGGCGCTTTCCATGATCGGGTTTGGTTTTACCATTTATAAGTTTTTTCAGTACAAGGCAGAAGATTTGGCAGCGGGTGTCGTGCGTCGCCCAAATGCACCGCGCAACCTGGGATTGAGCCTGATCGCCGTGGGCACTTTGGGATTAATGGCCGCTGCATGGCAGCACAGGGTTTTTCTAAAAGAGATCGGGGCTTCAAAAAAACGGCATACGGTATCGGTCTCGTTCGTGGTTGCGATGGCAATTGCCCTGATTGGTATCGTCGCGTTCTACGGGGTTCTCTTGCACGCTGGGCCATTTTAGTAGGGAAAGGCGACCGCTCAGAAAATGGCGGCTGGATTTAGAGAAGCCGCCTGTCGGTCGACGGTGACTCATCCTCATTTCGCACGAAATCTTCAGGCAAGATTCCGGAGAAGAATGAAGACGAGCTTCGAACCATTCAACCACTCAATGCCGGACGGTGCCGCCCAGGGTACGCCCGAGTTCTCGCTGGTCATGGGCGGCCTCTTGTTCCGCTTCTGCCGATGGATGCATCTGACCGGGGAAGCTTTGGAGTCAGTGCATCGTCAGGCACTCATCTTCATGTTGATCGCATGGCTGCCTTTGCTGTTGCTATCTTTTCTGGAGGGTCACGCATTCGGTGGAACGGTGAAAGTGCCGTTTCTTCGCGATATCGAGGCCAACGCTCGATTCCTGGTTGCACTTCCGGCACTCGTTTTTGCGGAGATCAGAGTACACCGGAGGATAAGTCCGCTGATTCGCAGATTTACGCAACGGTACATCATTGCGGCCGAAGATTCGGCAAAATTTGCGGCAGCGGTTAAATCGGCGCAGCGACTTCGCGATCTTGTCTCTGTTGAAGCAATACTCTTGGTTTCGGTCTACACGATTGGATTATGGGTCTGGCGTAGTGAGATTGCCCTGGGCGATCACACCTGGTATGCCTTACCTGATGGAACCCACTTAAATCTCACTCTTGCTGGTTACTGGTACGTTTTCGTCAGTATTCCCATGTTTCAGTTTCTCTTAATGCGCTGGTATCTGCGGTTAGTCATCTGGTTTCGGCTTCTCTGGCAGATTTCGAGACTTCCTCTTCATCTAAGTGCGGCCCACCCGGATCGTGCCGGCGGAATCGGCTTTCTCGGGACAGGCTCCTTCGGCTTCGCGCCAGTTCTCTTTGCACAGGGTGTTTTGCTCTCCGGTTGGATTGCAGA
Organism: uncultured Acidobacteriaceae bacterium; assembly: GCA_963832035.1. Classification (GTDB taxonomy): domain Bacteria; phylum Acidobacteriota; class Terriglobia; order Terriglobales; family Acidobacteriaceae; genus Telmatobacter. The sequence goes on from CAWHSK010000003.1 coordinate 76,052, forward strand.
CCGGGTTTTGATTGATGGCCGCCCTTTGCTTTCGTTCAAGATGGAGGCGATCGGAACTGCTGCCTTCATGGTTCTGGTCATTCTTGGTCCACTCGTGATGTTCACGCCGCAGCTTGCTGCTGCTTTGCGGAAGAGTTCAGCAGAATACGGGGTGCTGGCAAGCAGGCTCGTATTCTGTTTCGAAGACAAGTGGGTGCGAGAAACTGAACACGAAGCGAGTGAACTTCTCAGCAATGAGGACCTCCGGTCGCTCTCCGAATTGTCAAACGTCTACACAAATGTGCGTCAGATGCGGCTGATCCCATTCTGGACAAACGACATTGTACGTCTGTCTATCTGCGTTGCTGCGCCTCTGTTGCCGCTCTCGCTGACGATCCTCTCGCCGGCAGAATTGCTAAGATTCTTGATCAAGTTGATCTTCCATTAGGTACCAGGAGATTTGCGGTAAGGCGCTGCAACGTCCTTGATTTCATTCGGCAACGGACACGGGATTGAGCTAACTCCCCGGCTCACGAGCAGCCCATTTTATGAAGCGCCGCTCTGCATCGACCCCTGCTTAGGGTTGCAAACCTTCTTCAACGACCTTTACGCTGTGTGGGTAGGCCTCAACGATGAATGCGCCGTCAAAATCGAGCGGGAGTAAGTCGCTTTACCCTGAAACTGGTCAGTTTTGAATTGACAAAGCGCCTCCGATGAATCAGCATCATTGTCTCGATTGGAGGTTGGAATATGGCCTGCGCATTTTGCACCTCGACCAATCAAACCGAGTTTCCTGCCGAAGTGAACGTCCACTTTCAGGGCCTCAGAAACGTGGATAAACCCGGGGTTTTTGTATTTCCGACAGTTCTGGTGTGCCTCGATTGCGGCTATACCTCATTTATGACACCAGTGTCTGAGTTAGTGCAGCTCGCAGGAGCGGCACCGGCGAGAAGAACTGCCCAGGGAATGAGTGATAGATGGAGATCGCTTTCTCAGGTTCAACGTTGATGAGATAAGTCTCAACCTTGCTGAGAGCAGCTGGTGAACCGTTCGCCGGATGAAACGGCGCCGATCGCAGGCAGTCGATCGCCTTCGGCACGTGCCTTGAACAGGTAACCCCAGGCCCCAAGGCAAATCAACGGCCAGACTGTTATGAAGCGTCGCTGCCAGCGCAAATGCCCCCGTCCTTCCACATAGGATAATCACGAATTACGAGCGCACGTCCGTTGTCTTCGCGAAGTTCTTTGCAGCCTTCGCGAAACAGGCGATTGGACTGAGAGTATTAATTACGTTTGATGTTGACTGAAGAAGGCGCACCTGTCAGAAGTGGCAGTTGACCCGATCTCGGGAATTCCTAGACTCAAAATGATCAGGGATGACTGTGAAAGGACACCTTCTGAGAAACTTCAATTCTGGAATTTTAGCCCGCATCCGTATACTTTGCGGATTCAGTTGCCCTCTTGGATCGCTTTCGCAGGCTCAATCCCTTGAAACCCGGATCTTGCGGAGTGAACGGTTCGTTCACGTGGGTTCGCGCCCGGAGAAACGGTGGCTGCAAATGGCGACCCTTATGACTATCGCGAGTGTTATTGCGAGCGCACAAGCGCCACAATTTCTGCCGGAGGTTGATCTATATCTCAAGGTCGATCCGCGGGCTCGTGTCTACTTTCAGGCAAAGGGAGACAGGGACGAGGGCGTCCCAATCCAATCCACTTTGGGACCCAGCCTGCAGCTGTATTTCAAACCGCTCGTAAAGTTAAAGAATGTATCCCAGTTCGATCTCGACGATTCAAAGCAAAGGCCGTTGGTTTTCGAGGCTGGATACAGATACATAACCGCTCCAAATGAACCAACCGACAATCGATTCATGCCTGTTGCAACCTTTAACCTTCCTATGAAAGGTTCCTTTTTGATTACGGATAGAAATCGCGCAGATCTTGACTGGAAAGCAGGGACCTTTAAGTGGCGATACCGAAATAAGCTGACCCTGGAAAGGACCTTCGCGATCCATTCCTATCACCTGATTCCGCAAATCAGCGCCGAACCCTACTACACGAGCCAATATGCGAAGTGGAGCACGACGGATCTGTATGCCGGTTGTTTGCTTCCCGTCGGCAAACACGTTCAATTCGATGCTTACTACGAGCATGAAAACAACACCGGCAAGGCGCCTAATCAGCAGGAAAACAATATCGGTTTGGCGGCTCACATTCTCTTTTCAAGTGTAAAGAAGTGAATCACTGAGTTCGGAACTCAGTAAGTGCAAGTCTGCAGACTCTCGTCGTCAGCGAGCATCATTGACACGAGCAGGCGAACAAGGTCCGCATCCGTCTGGTTTCGTTCATTGCGTTTCAGAGCATTCCTTCGACCGCTCTTGGAACGGAGGAAGGTGTCAGTTAATCCGGAGCCGGGATTGCGTGTTCGGACCATTCAAAAAGCCAACAGGATGGGAGCAATCAACATGACGGAATGGCCACTAGCCGGACCAAGATGAAAAGGCGCCTCAACAAGGATGCATGCTTGCCTCAGAACCGAAGCCTTTTACCAGCTCGCTTCGAGTCCTGCGACCGGTCCCGCTTGAGTTAAACGCAAGCCGAGGCGGTCATTGGTTCCTTGAATACTGAGCCTGGTTCCCATCTGGTATCCGCCCTTGAAGTCCAAGCCTTTGTAGAGTCGGACCTGCGCAGTTCCCTGCGCGAACATGAAGTTGCCGTAGCCAAAGAAGTACATTCCTTCAAATCCGCCGGCCAATGAGAAGCGGTTGGAATCATGGATGGGATACCACCGGCCCGTCGGCCCGAGAACCGGTAAAGGAGCAAACTCAGAGGCCGATGCAGTGCGGATTGCTGAGACATTGTTGATGGTGCCGATACCGGCGAGTTTTGCATACGTGTCAAGCAAATGAATTGATACCGACAATGCGAGGTAGCCTTGATGCCGGCGAATAAAGTCATACTGGTACCCGGGCGAGAAGGTCAACGAGTTGAGATTGGCGGTTACCGTGGCGCCCGTATGATAGGTCACGCCCTGGAAGGTAACGTCTCGAGACATTATTGCCGTCTTAGTACTGTAAACAGGACTTGCCGCGAAGGTTAAATGGTGCTTCCTCTTGAAGTGCCAATCTACGTTGCCCGTGAAGGTCGAGTAGTTCGAGAAGTCAAAGTCCTCACCCAGATCGACCGACACCTCATCCCCCGCGGCGCGAAGACTGCCTGTTGGGTGGGAGAACCACCACATTCCTGTAACCCGCCATTTGTGGGCGTCAAGATCGGTTTCTTGAGCGCGAACGGCGGGCAGCGCGAAACAGAGGGAAAGTACGACAATCAGGGTTCTGGTGAATCGGTTTGTTGCAGAAATCATTTTGGGCTCGTTCCTAAGAAAGATCGCAGCTGTCTGGCTGTAACAGACGTCTCCCCAGGGGAGACACTGCGTTTCGCTACATGTGCACGATGGCTCCGGAACCGGATTTGTTCCGTCTCCGGCATTCATGATCTCGTATAAGACGGATAGTCGACTTTTTAGAAATAGATTCCAAAACCAAACGTCGGACCGTACATAGTCGGCTTGATGGTGAGCGTCTTTCGGAGAACGGTGTCGGAGTTCTCAAAGTGTAGATATGCACCGCCCATGGTCATGCCGAAGTGCTTGGAAAATCTCCAGTCCGCTGATGCGGCCGCTCCGATGTCGATATCGCTGCCGACTCCAAACCCGCCTCCGTCCATGTGGGCTGAGACACGCCAGTTTCTGTTAAGTTGCTTGCGATAGGTCGCACTGAGCAGCGGGTCCCAGAAGCCGGGTTCTCTGCTCACTGATGGAAAGGTGTCCAGGGTAGCGGTCAGATCCAAAGCCATACGTCTGAAACCACCTCCAAGACTCAGCCCCTTGTACACCTCGTGCTCCACCAAGGCCTGCCCGTAAATAAAATCCGCGGTGACGGTGGTCCTCGGGGTGGTGCGCGTGGACGAGAGTCCGGCATAAAGGAACGTGAACATTCCCGACCACTTGCCTTTGTAGATTTCCGCGCCGGCGAATGCCGCGCCGTCGAAGGATCCAGATGTAGAACCGGTGGGAGTTACCGAGCCGCCACCACCGGGTGGCGGCGGAATCGTCGGCAGGGTCACGCTGGTGCTGAAGAATGGAACCCAGGCATAGACCGGATAGATGATGAACTTCCAGGCATTCGGGGATTTATCCCAATCTGACTTCGAGTTTGCCGCTGAGCTAACTTGCGAGTCAGCTTTTGGGCTTTCCATGGCGATTTCTGTCGCAACCGAGCGAGGTGAATCTGTCACGCTAGAGGTCTCTGAACTCGAAACAATGAATGGCTCCGCGGCACTGTCTGCAGTCTGCGAGAGCGCTGCGAGGGGGATGCCCGGGATTAACTCCGAAGTTGTCATCGCGACTTCCGGAGTGTGGAGAGGACTCTTATCCCATGATTTGTCGACGTCGAGAATAGTTTTTTTCTGGGCTTGAAGAACAGGCAACGTGACGGACAGGGAAAGCAAAGCAAGCAATGCCCTTGTGAGGGGTTTTTTTGCAGGAATCATCTGAGTCGAACTCCTAAACAGAATCGCAGCATCCTGAACCTAGCAGACGTTTTCCACCGCGGATACTGGCAGAACTAACAGCGACTGATTTGCAAATGATTTTTGGGATCGAGATGCGAGACCGCCTTTCAAAGTACGCACCAACTGTCACTTCTGCCAGTTTTCATGCTTCTGGGTCTGTTGTAACTTGGCGGTCACGGGCGGGGTTGGCGCCGCAAGACGCGTCTTTTCGGCACCAACTGTGCGAAGCCGTTGCTGCGAAGCTAATTTCGTAACTTCGGATGGAAGCCCGACAAGTTTCGACATGAAAAAGGAGCAGAGCAATGCGGCGAGGATTTCGGAGTATCTTAGCGATTTTTGGAGTTGCACTTCTAGCTTGCGGTATCGCGCTCGCGCAAGACGTAAAGTCTCAGGCGATGCCCGGCACAGATTTCTCGAAGTACCACACCTACAAATGGGTAACTGTCGAGGGAGCCAAATATCCAAACCAGATCATGGACGCGCAGATCAAGCAGGCGATCGACGCTCAACTTGCCACAAAGGGGTTGAGCAAAGTGGAGAGTGACCCAGCTGATCTCTACATCAGTTATCAGGTGGCGGTGCAACAATCGACGCAATGGAATGCCTATGGGACCGGCGGATATCGCTGGGGTGGAGGCATGGCCAGCGCTACACAATCGACGATCAATACCGGCACTCTTGTACTCGATTTTTACGATCCCGCGACTAAAACGCTCGTATGGACTGGGAGCGCGACCAAGACCCTGAACCCGAGCAGCAACCAAGAGAAGAATCAGAAAAATCTGAACAATGCGATGGCGAAGCTTCTCAAAGCCTATCCGCCGAAGTAATCTCTGGGAAGGGGCCGGCCAGTGAGCACACAGTCTGCCCCTTCCGCGACTGACGGTCGCGTCTCGTGCAGGTCAACGTGTTTCGAAGCTACTGACAATTCATTCAAAGGCCGGGCGCCTCTTCGACTGGCGGTTCGTTGCTTCTTAATTCTTTACTTGAACGTGGGTACATGAAGAGCGATTGTGGTGCGCGACATCGCAGACGAATCTGAAGCTGGAAATTGATCCGAATCACTCCCCAAGTTCTTGAGCTATTTTGATCGCCGGCTCAATCAGAAACGGACGGCAATGCTGGAAGGCGAATTCCCCAATTCGACGATCTCGGAAGCGACCTCTTTGCGGAGCCTCACGATGACCCGGCGATTCCAGGCGCTTATCTCGTCGTGGGCTCAAAAGGCACAGAAGCTCCAAAAAGAAGCGCACGTTTTCTACTTTGCATTCAAGCATCCGCGAACGCCCTGGTATGCGAAGTTGATTGCCGCATGCGCAGCGCTTTATCTGCTTAGTCCCATTCAGATCATTCCCAGCTTTATTCCGGTCATTGGCTTCATGGATGACTTAGTGGTGCTGCTTTTGGGATTCAAGCTGATTCAAAAAACTATTCCTTCAGAAGTGCTAACGGAGTGTCGCGAACAAGCTGAAGTCGCAGAAGCCAAACGGAGGGCAAGCGATAGTTCGTTGACAGAACTCGTTGTTTCCATCACGGTTGCAATTCTGTGGCTCATCTCGGGAGTTGTGGGCAGTGTGCTGGTCGTTTCTTATCTGCGGCGACGGTAGAAGTGTCTGGCATTCTGAAGCACGCAACCTTTTTCAGACCAAGTCATTCGAGCATTCCTCCTGTCACAATTGACAGTTCCCAGCGGAGAGTAATCCGACTAGTTTCCTGAGTGAACGCAACTGTCTCCCTCAGGGAATAGCGTCACTACATTCAACAGGCAGCCTGATACGTCTGGTGTTGCAGGAAAGATACGCATATGGATTTGATGACTGACTCCACTCGGCCCGCGAATGCGCCCCCGGGTTTTCACCTGCTGGCGAAGCCGAGCGGGTCAACCTGCAATATCGATTGCACGTATTGTTTCTTCCTGTCGAAGGATGCCCTGTATCCCAATGAGAAGCATCGGATGTCAGAGGAGACGCTCGAGGCTTACATCAAGCAACTTCTGGAGGCTCATCGCACGCCGACGGTAACGGTGGCCTGGCAGGGCGGCGAACCTACGCTGATGAAGGTGGAGTTCTTCAGGAGATCCATTGAACTGGTCGAGAAGTATCGCCGGCCGGGACAGACGATCGAGCATACGTTTCAGACCAACGGCATTCTTCTAGATGACGAGTGGTGCACGTTTTTCAAAGAACACAATTTTCTAGTGGGCCTCAGTTGCGACGGTCCGCGCGAGATCCACAACACCTACAGGTTGGACCGTGGCAAGCAGGGAACATTTGACAAGGTGATGAAGGGCTGGCGCTACCTGCGCAAGCACGATGTCGACTTTAACGTCTTGTGTACTGTGAACGCCGCCAACGAAAAACACGGGCGGACGGTGTATCGTTTTTTCCGCGACGAGATGGGCGCAAAGTGGGTGCAGTTCATTCCTATTGTCGAGCGCGCCAATGCAGACACGATCCAAATCGCGAACCTGGGCTGGAGCGAGCAGACCGACGGCAAACGCATCCTCTACACGCAGTCCGGCAATATGGTGACAAACCGGACTGTCGGCAGCAGGCAATACGGCCAGTTCATGGTGGATATCTTCGAGGAGTGGGTTCGGCATGATGTGGGCGAGGTCTTCGTACAGTTGTTTGACGTGACGCTCGAGGCATTCTTTGGCCGCCACCTGCTGTGCATCCACGCTCCAACCTGCGGATATGGGCCAGCACTGGAGTACAACGGCGACCTCTATTCCTGCGACCATTTTGTTGAACCGAAATATCTGCTCGGCAATATCCATGAGAGCAGCCTTTTGAAAATGGTGGCATCGCCCGAGCAGCGCAAATTTGGTGATGACAAGCGCAATCTGCTCACGAAGCAGTGTCAGGACTGCAGGGTGAGGCATCTTTGCAACGGCGGTTGTCCGAAGGACCGGTTTGCCCTCTCGCGCGACGGCGAAGGAGGACACAATTATCTCTGCGAGGGGCTCGAACTGTTCTTCATGCACACGGGACCGACGATGGCGATGATGGCCCAGTTGCTGCAGAAGCGCCGAGCGCCTTCGGAAGTGATGGGAATCATCGCGGATCGCGACGCTCAACAGGCACACAACGCGCTCTGTACGTGTGGAAGCGGCAAGAAACTTCGTAAATGTCATGGCGAAAAAAATCCGGAATCACCATTCAGTAAGTTGGACGCTTCCACATCACCGGTCGAGATCGATACAAACTCTGTTGCGGAATCGCCGGCGTAGACACTAATTCCCAAAGACAGACTCAATACATTAATCTGGCTGGCCGACCAGTTCCCCCTTGGTTCTGACAGTACATCGGCTAAAGAACGTCGAACAGGCTTCGCGCGGAGAAACGCGCATGCGTTTCCTCCTGATTGCGCGTCGGTAATTTCACTTGCGCTGGTGGCCTATCTCGTCTGGTATCCCAGAGAAGGAGCGCCAATGGGCTTCATGTCCGACAATTCCTGAGCGTCGCAATGTAACGTAACTCCCCCTCCTTGAGAGTCAGAAACTTTTTTGACAGTCCGAAACTGCGGGCCGTCGATCCGATGCTTTATCGGAAGCAGTCCGTTGTCTGGCCTGATCACAATCTCGACGCGAAGAGCGAGTCGAAGAAGGAGACCAACCATGCCAAACAAGGCGCAGGACGCAGGCAAGAAGGCGCAGGGAACAAAGAAGCCGAACATTCTCGTCATCTGGGGCGATGATATCGGCATTAACAATCTCAGTTGCTACAGCCACGGTGTGATGGGATATCGCACCAGGAACATCGATCGGCTCGCCAAGGAAGGCATGATGTTTACGGATAGCTACGGCGAGCAATCTTGCACGGCGGGGCGTTCAGCATTCATCACCGGACAGAGTGTGTATCGGACAGGGCTGTCGAAAGTTGGAATTCCGGCAGCGCCTGTCGGCATGCCGGACAATATTGTGACGATTGCTGCGTGCCTGAAAAATCAGGGCTACGCGACTGGGCAGTTCGGCAAGAACCATCTGGGTGATCTGAACAAGTACCTGCCGACGGCTCATGGCTTCGACGAGTTCTTTGGGAATCTTTATCACTTGAATGCCGAGGAGGAACCGGAGCGGCCCAACTATCCGAACCCGAAAGAATTCCCCAATTTCAGGGAGAAGTTTGGCCCTCGCGGCGTTCTTCGTTGCTGGGCAACAGACAAAGACGACCCGACCGAGCAACCGCGATGGGGCCGCGTGGGCAAGCAGAAGATCGAGGATACGGGCCCGTTGACAAAGAAGCGTATGGAAACCTGCGATGACGAATTCGCCGCCGCGGCCAAGGACTACATCAAACGTCAGCACGATGCAGATAAGCCGTTCTTTGTGTGGTTGAATTTCACGCACATGCATCTCTACACCCACACAAAGCCGTCGAGCATCGGCCAGGCTGGGCGCTGGCAGTCGGCCTACCACGACACGATGATCGATCACGACAAGAACGTTGGGGACGTGCTCGACTATCTCGACGAACTCGGCATTACCGACAATACATTCGTGATGTACTCAACGGACAATGGTCCGCACATGAATTCGTGGCCGGATGGAGGGATGACGCCGTTCCGCAGCGAGAAGAACACCAATTGGGAGGGCGCTTTCCGAGTGCCGATGATCGTTCGCTGGCCGGGCCACATCAAGGGCGGCACGGTTTCCAACGAGATCGTCCAACATCACGACTGGCTGCCGACGTTTCTGGCGATGGCCGGGGAGCCGGACATTATCGGGAAGCTCAAGAAGGGAGGATATAGCGCAATTGGCCGTCAATTCAAAAACCATATCGACGGCTATAACCTTGTGCCTTACTTGACGGGCAAGGAAAAGGAGAGTCCCCGCAAGATCTTCTTTTACTTCAGCGACGATGGCGATGTGCTTGCTCTCCGCTTCGACAACTGGAAAGTCGTGTTCATGGAGCAGCGATGCCAAGGCACCTTACAGGTGTGGGCAGAGCCCTTCGTCCCCCTGCGGTTATGTAAGATATTCAACCTTCGAACGGATCCTTTCGAGCGTGCCGACATCACCTCGAATATCTATTGGGAATGGCTCATCGAAAATTGTTTCATCGTCTATCCGGCGCAGGCGATGGCCGCGGAGTTCATTGCTACCTTCAAGGAATTTCCGCCATCGCAGAGAGCTGCGACGTTCACGCTGGGCGACGCACTCGAGAAGATGTCCTCTTTCGCCACCGCGGGAGGCGCAAGCAAGGCGAGTTGAATGTCTGGAACCGAGACCGAGAAATTGTGGTCAGGCTAAAATCCCCGGCGGTAAGCCGGGGATTTTTTTGACCTCGTTGATGATGGAACCACGCTCAGATCCGGTTCTGAATTAGTGAGATCCGCGGCAGACCGGCCCTTCATCCAGCATCTGTCTGTTTTGACAGTTCCCATCGCCAACAGGCTCGCATAGGATTTGCTTCCGGGGAATGAGCCGCCGTGAATATGCCATTGAAAATGTGGGCGGCAATTTCCATTCATCACCGAGTTGCCCATCTCGTCTGGCGATTTGGGAGAGGTGCACCGATGGCTCTGATGCTTGGCGATCCTTGACAGGCGAACGTCCGCAGGTTTTCCCCGCAGCAAGTTGAGACGGAACACCTGCACCATCGATGCATCCGGCAAAAAACGCGTGGCTCCTTAGATGCATGCGGAATCGATCCGCACACTGACGCGCCGCAATCTCTATCCCCAACACACGCACAAGGAAGGTAAAGAACATGGCTGCTGCAAAGAAACCGAACATTCTCATTCTCTGGGGCGATGACATTGGCATTTGGAATCTCAGTTACCACAGCCGCGGCATGATGGGTTACCGGACCCCCAACATTGACCGCATCGGCAACGAAGGAGTCCATTTCACCGACTACTACTCCCAGCAGAGCTGCACCGCTGGACGCGCATGCTTCATCACCGGCCAGAACCCGATCCGCACCGGCCTCACCAAGGTCGGCATGCCGGGGGCCACGGTCGGTTTGCAGAAAGAAGACCCGACGATCGCGGAACTGCTGAAGCCGCTCGGTTATGCAACCGGTCAGTTCGGCAAAAACCATCTCGGGGACAGGAATGAATACCTGCCGACCGTGCACGGATTCGACGAATTCTTCGGCAATCTCTATCACCTGAATGCAGAAGAAGAGCCGGAATTGCCCGACTATCCGAAGGATCCCAAGTTCAAGGCAGCGTTTGGACCGAGAGGCGTGCTGCACTGCTTTGCGACCGATACATTCGATTCGACGGATGAGCCTCGGTGGGGCGTGGTCGGCAAACAGAAGGTTGAAGATACCGGCCCGTTGACCAAGAAGCGCATGGAGACGATCGATGAGGAGATCACCGCAGGCGCAATTGGTTTTATCGAGAAGCAGGCAAAGGCGGACAAGCCGTTCTTCCTCTGGTACAACGCGACGGCGATGCACTTCCGCACCCACGTTGCAGCGAAGAACCTTGGCAAGAGCGGCCAGGACCCCTACAGCGATCGAATGGTTGTCCACGACGAGCAGATAGGCGAGATCCTCAACAAACTTGACGAGCTGGGCATCGCGGACAACACCATCGTGATGTACTCCACCGACAACGGCCCAGAGAACGATACCTGGCCGGATGGTGCTACCACGCCGTTCCGCGCGCAGAAGGACACCAACTGGGAAGGCGGCTGGCGAGTTCCATGCTTCATGCGCTGGCCGGGCAAGATCAAGCCGGGATCGGTTCTGAACGGCATCGTCTCCCACATCGATATGTTCCCCACACTGCTCGCAGCCGCCGGCAATCCAGACGTCGCGAAACAACTGGAGGCCGGCGCCACGGTGGACGGCAAGCCTTTCCACGTGCATCTCGATGGCTACGACCAGACAGCCTACATCACCGGCGCAGCGAAGGAGAGCCCCAGAAACTCGATCATGTACATGAGCGACGATGGGGAGGCGGTCGCGGTTCGGGTTGGCGACTATAAGTTCAACCTGGCTGTGCAACGCGCACACACGATGCGGCTGTGGGCGGAACCATTCGTGAAGCTTCGGTTGCCATACATCGTGAACCTTCGGCGCGATCCGTTCGAGCTGGCTGAGATCAATTCGAATACCTACCTCGACTGGATGGTCGACCACGTGCCCCAGCTGTACATGATGCAGGCGGTAGTGGCAGGGGAGATTGGGAACTTCGTCAAGTTCCCGCCGCGGCAGAAACCCGCCGCATTCAACCTGGATGCGGTAATGGCGCAGCTGTCACAACATGCTGTTGCAACTGGCAAATAGAACATTCTCTGAGGGGTCGAATGACCCTCCTCGGGATCAGAAATCACAGTTGAACGCAGAAAACCCAATTTCCCCGGCGCGAGCCGGGGAGTTTTTTGCAATCAACTTTCGATGTGAATGCAGCTTGAAATCTGGTCAGCTGTTAGCTTCCACTGTCACAAATGACAGTTATCGATCGGCTCCCTTGTATGGTGCAGTAACAGTGGAAAAGCATGCGCTGTGTGAGGTGTCCTGTGAGGTTGGACGCGCGCAATTTGGTGCATGGAGGAATGAAGATGATCAGGACCTTCGCGAAACAGTTCTTGTCAACGGCAATGTGCTTTCTGCTCGTGCTCACGACGGCGCCACTGGGAGCGGGCGCTCAGGAACCAGCACAACAAACTGCACAACAGCCGCCGGCCGGATATTCGGGACAAGGCGCTCCATTGACGGCGGAAGAAATACAAGGGCTGGTCGCACCGATTGCACTTTATCCTGATTCGCTGGTGGCCCAGATTCTTGGAGCTGCAACCTTTCCGGATCAGGTGAGTGCGGCATCGGGCTGGCTGCAGCAAAATTCGAGCCTCACCGGCAACAATCTGATGAAGGTTGTGGATCAGCAGCCTTGGGATCCAAGCGTGAAGGCACTCACCCAGTTCCCATCGGTGCTCGATAATCTTGCGAAGAATCTGAGCTGGACATCCGCGCTTGGTGAGGCGTACCACACGCAGGCTGGCGACGTCATGACGGCAGTCCAAACCTTACGGGCCAAAGCACAAGCTGCCGGGAATTTGAAATCGGGATCGCAGATTACGGTTGTGCAGCAGTCGCCGCAAACCATCGTGATTCAGCCTGCGAATCCTCAAGTGGTCTACGTTCCCACCTATAACCCGACGGTTGTTTACGGGTATCCCTATGTGACGCCCGGTTACAGCGCCGCAGCCGTTGCGACGACTGCAGTGGTTGCCTTTGGAGTAGGAATCGCGGTGGGCGCTATGATGAGCGGCGGCTACGGCTGGGGCTACAGCAGTTGGAATTGCAACTGGCATAGCACGACGGTTGTGTATCGCGGCGGTTCCTACTACGGAAACGCTGCATGGCACGGTGGGTATTACGGTTCGAGTGCCCATGCTTACGGTCCATACGGTTCCGCTTCCGCAAGCAGAGGCTATAACCCGTCGACCGGGACCTATGCGCGCGGCGCATCCGCATCGAACGCTTACGGCTCCGTAGGCGCGGCTCAAGCATACAACCCAAGGACCGGGGCGTCCGCGTCAACAGTGCAAGGTTCCAACGCGTACGGGAGTTACGGAGCCTCGACCGTTTCGAAAAACGGGAATACCGCCTACGGTCAACACCAGACCAATGCCAACGGAACCACCGGGCAGGTTCACACTACAAACGGCGGCTCAGCTTACGGTGCATCGGGAAAGTACGGCAACAGTGCCGCGGTGGGTCAGACCGCAAACGGTAACAAATACGCAACGGCGAATGGAAACACCTACAGCAACACTGGGAGTGGCTGGAGTGGGAATTCGAACAATACCCAGAGATCCACCTCGAGCTACTCAGGGCAGAGTTCTGCAGCTGCCAAGGGTTACGGCGGCCAGGAGAAGAGCACCTCATCAGCTTTCGGCGGGGGCGGTGGCGGCGGCTGGCAGTCCCGTTCCGAGAGCGCTCGTGGCGCGTCAAGCATGGGCGGGGGCGGCGGCTGGGGTGGCCGCGAAGGCGGAGGCGGCAGACGCAGGTAAAAACGTAACCAGTCTTGCAGTAGATACGAAGTTTGACCACTGCGTCATGGATTTTCTACCAGCCGAAGTCTTGGAGATTTGGAATGTTGCTTAATGTCCGTAGGGTCTCTTTTCCCGCCTGGATCGTCATCATGGGGTTGATCGTCCTCTTTGTCTCTTGCAAAAAGGCGGATGTACCCCCATACAAGGTATTCGCTAACCCGGAGGATGCCGGCAACGCGCTCGTGCAGGCCGGAAAGTCGGGCGATCAAAACGAAGTGCTGGCAGTTTTTGGGCCGGACGCAAAGAAGATTATCTACTCAAGCGATCCGGTTCAAGACAAGGTGGCGGCGGACGCGTTCATGAAGGGGTATGACGTGATGCATCGCTGGCGGAAGATGCCCGACGGGTCGCAAGTCCTCCTTGTCGGAGCCGATAATTTTCCGTTTCCGATTCCGCTGAGAAAGACCGCCACTGGCCAGTGGTTTTTTGACGCTGGAGCCGGCGAAGAGGAGATTCTACGGCGTCGCATTGGTCGCAATGAACTCGCGGTGATGGACGTCTGCATGGCGCTGGTGGATGCGCAGTACGAGTACATCTCGCAGCCACGCGACGGCGCAAAGCAATTTGCGCAGAAATTCATCAGTGATCCTGGCAAAGAAAACGGCTTGTACTGGGCCTCACCGGCAGGACAGCCTCAGAGCCCGCTGGGGCCGCTGGCGGCGTTCGCAACGGCAGATGGATACACCGTGAAGCAGGATGCGCACGTTCCTTTCCATGGGTACTTTTTCCGCATTCTCACCAAGCAAACCAGCAATACTCCGGGTGGCGCGAAGGACTACATGGCCGATGGAAAGATGGTTGGGGGATTTGCCTTTGTTGCTTATCCGGCTGACTACGGCAATACGGGAATCATGACGTTCATCGTGAATCAGGATGGAGTTCTGCTTCAGAAAGATCTGGGCAAAACCACGTCTGAGGCGGCAACGGCGATGAGCGCGTTCGATCCTGATCAGTCCTGGAACTTGGTTGGGGAATAGAACTGATGTGCATCACATCCGCTGAAGCAGGACGTCGCCGGGTGCACTCGCAGCAACGCCATCCCGGAGACTTCCGGGACGGCGTTGGTGGAAGTTCTATCGGATGGAGCAATACTACCCAGGACTCAACGGCTCAGTGAAAACTTAGACGTGCGCGTAATTGGAATTCTGGACTGCGACTTTCAATTGCTTGCTTACCCCGTCGATAACCATGCTGTCGATGTGATTCGTACCATCAGGCAGCTTGCTGTATTGGACGGTCAGGTTCATCGCATCTTTCGGATCATCCATGTAGGAAGCGATCTGAACGCGGACGATTGATTTCTGTTCCTTATCGAAGACCAATGTCATCGAATCGCCAGGTTTCAGATAGTTCTTAATTACAAGCTGGACCTGATTCGGCGAACCCGCAACCGGACTCAAGGCGATGTTGCCCTGGGCGGCAGCCTGCTGAATCAGGGCGGGGTCTGGTGGAGCGTATTGCTGCGCAAGAGCCTTCATGTCTCCGCCATACTCTTTGAACTCATCGGTTTTCTTGGCGACGATCCTCTGTTTCATGCGGCCGCCGCTTGGGGGAGCCGCTTCGGTTGGCGGGTCCAGTGACGTCTTTTGCGGCTTACCATCCGGTCCAAGGCGGACCTGGTAGTGCTGCACCTTTTTTACGTCGCCTTTTATGCTGATCGTGTCCTGCTCATTCCAGCTATAGGACATCAATGCTTGCTTGTTTTTCGCGGATGCTGCCTTGATTTCCGCGATTCGTTGCTGCATTTCGGGGTTTTGTCCATTTGCAGTACCAACGAATCCTGCGAATGCCCCCAAAACCAGCAGTGCGGTACTCATACTACGCTGGGCTGTTCTGCTCATATTTCCTCTCGCAATCCGTTCTCTAACGTGACAATCGAAGCCCTACTCTTATTCCGCGCCAGAACTCATCGGCGTTCGTACCTAAGTGCATCATGGCTTGCAGGTGTTTGAAACTGTCAGTAGTTACAGCCGATGTGGATTAGCGGAGGATCTTGGTCCAAATGCGAGCACTTCAGCGAATCTGATCCGGACTCCGTTTCTGGACCGCCGGGCTCACACTGTATGTTTTGACAGTTCCGATTCTGCTTTATCGCTACTAGGCTGCTACTTGCATTCAAAGGTCCAAGGCTGGCATCAAGTCTGAACGGGTTGAGCGTTTTAGTTGATGTCGCCAGAAACAAGCCAACATGACAGAAAGCAAACACCACGATTATCCTTTGGCGCGCGTTGGCGTATCAGAAGAAGTCCAGAACTTCTACGAGCGGTATCCCTACCCTCGGCCAGTCGATGATCTCGACAACTATGGACGCATCTGGAACGACCGTCAGAAGCGCATAGCGGACTTTCATCTGTTTTGGCCCAATCGGTCTTATCAGGAAGACTTTTCGATTCTCGTCGCCGGTTGTGGAACGTCTCAGGCGGCGAAGTATGCGATGCGATGGCCTCAAGCGCAGGTCACAGGTATTGACTTCAGCCGGATAAGTCTCCGCAGAACAGAAAATTTGAAACGCAAATACGATCTCAAGAACCTTCAAGTACAACAATTGGCTGTCGAGCAGGCAGGCGAGTTGGAGCAAAGCTTCGATCAGATCGTCTGCACCGGGGTTCTGCATCATCTCATCGATCCCGACGCAGGTCTGACGGCTCTGCGCAATGTGCTCAAGCCACACGGAGCGATGCACCTTATGGTGTACGCGCCTTATGGACGAACCGGAATTTACATGTTGCAGGAGTTCTGCCGGCGGCTCGGTATTTCCGCTTCGGATGAAGCGATCCGAGATCTTGTCACTGCTCTCAAAGTGCTGCCGCCGGGACATCCTCTGGAGACGATCTTGCGCACCGCTCCGGACTTCGGTGATGAAGCGGAACTTGCCGATGCTCTGCTGCACCCGCAGGACAGGGCATATTCTGTGCCGCAGTTGTTTGACTTTCTTAACAGAGCCGGGCTGACATTCGGCCGATGGACCCGGCAGGCGTCTTACAGCTCGAGGTGTGGTGTGATCGCAGGTCTTCCCCAGGCAGAGCGGATGGCGAAACTTTCCTTGGAGGAGCTTTATGCCGCCGTCGAGCTTTTTCGCGGCACAATGGTTCGTCATAGTGCTCTCATATATCGAGACGAAGGCTTCGCTGAATCCCAGCGAATAGAGTTCTCTCAGGATGGATGGCTTGACTATGTACCTCATTCGAATAGCAGATACGGTTTGTGTACTTGACCGGTTGCCACCGGGCGCTGCCGCGGTTCTGATCAATCGGGCCCACACATACAGAGACCTGATCCTGCCGATCACTCCAATGCAAAAACGATACTTCGACGCGATTGATGGCAGGCTCAGCATCGAAGACATCCTGCAGTTGCCTCTACATCTCCTGAGAAGAGGCCGAGGAATCTCGACCTTGCGCGCAATTCTTTGAGCAGCTTTGGTGGCAGGATCAAGTGGTCTTCGACACATCGAAAACACGGCAATCTCCACTCGAATGACGATCGGAGAATCTGATTTTCCGCATTTTCGCTTGAAGAAAGATTTAAGTGCGCATTTTGGGTTGACCGCCCGGTTTCAGTCGATCAGGTGCGCCCAGCCTTCCGAAGAATATTGCAGCCTGTTCATTTTGACAGTAGGCACTACGCGGAAGCACAGGTAGCATCCCCCAAGAGGTGAAACGCCGCTGGTGAAAGTGCGCCTTGATTTTGACGATTTCGCTTCGCAGCTTCCGCCGATGTGAATCATGCCGACTAGTCCGATTGCAAGCAAGTAGCCTCTAACACCTTTCCGCCGCGTGACAGAACGCGGCGGAAAGGGAGATCAGCACTACCACTTTGACCGGGAGAGTGATATTGCAGTTCCTCGGTTCTTCTATGGAAGCACGCTTTGCGACAGAGTGGTGCGATCGGTTGGCTTCCAACGCAGTGCATATCCTTCGACCGATGCAAGGAGTTTGAAATGAGTCCCGTAAAGTGGCCGCGGGTTCTGATCGAAAGCGATCGGCTTCTCCTCTCAGAGGAGTATGCAAAGCTCCTGCAGCCGGAATTTCAAGTAGTTGGCATCCTGGCCGGCGAGCCCGCTCTTCTAGCCGCGGTTCAGGACCTTAAGCCAGACGTCATCATTTTTGACGTTGGCGAGAGTTGGAAGAGCGGTTTGGAGACACGCGGGCACATCAAGAAACTGACACGCATGGTCCGCTTCGTTTACCTGTCGACCACCATCGATCTTGCGATTGCGTCCGAGACGCTTCGAAGTGGCGTTTCCGCGTACCTGCTGAGATCTTCTTATGAAACGGAGCTTTTGAGTGCCATTCGCGAGGTGCTCAAGGGCAAGCGCTATATCTCTGCTTCGATCATGAAAGCGGTCGCCGAGTCGTCTCTCCAGACGAATCATTCGCACCTGAGCAGGGAAAGTCTAACAGGTCGACAGCGCGAAGTTCTCAAGTTGTTAGCTGAAGGAAGAACGATGAAAGAAATTGCTTATGTCCTCACGCTGACACCTCGGACGGTAGCGTTCCACAAGTACAAACTGATGGAGCGCCTCGGATTGCAGACGAACGCCGATCTGATCCAATATGCAATTCAGGAGCATATTGTCGCGCCGCGTTCCTAGCGTTGCTGGATTCAGAGTGGAGATTCCGGAGCTATACGGAGAGTCATTCAAATCTGAGGGGCGCAGAGACAAAGACTCGATGGCACAACACGGACTCTACCGCCAATCCAAGGTCCTCGTTCATCCGCGGCTTTGTTACGTAGGCCCGTCCTCCCGCTCCGATGGCGGCCGTCACGAAGTCAGGATCTTCATGCACGCTCAGGAAGATGATCTCTCTCGCATAACCTTGCTCGCGCAGTCGCTGAGCAATCTCGATCCCGCTTCGGTTCCCCATTGAGATATCAAGAATGATCACGTCCGGGCTCAGGTCTAGCCGCTTCGGAGCAAACCCGGTTTCCATCGGAAATCTTGCCAATCACTTCATATTCGGCACGGAGCATGTTGCTGACGTGGTCGAGCATCTCCGTACTATCATCCACGAGCAGAATACGAACGCGCTGCCGCTTTTCAGCTTGACTTCCGAAGGAATCCACCATGATTCCAAGCTTCAAAAAGCGGGCACTGCCCATACGCTTCCTCGCTGAACTGAGCATCGCTCCTAGTTCAATCAGGACATTAACCTCGCTTTGATGTTGGTCGCTACTGTCAGAAGTGACGGTTCGGTGAAAATTTCAGGGATTGCTTGTAAAGATTGATGACCTTTGTCGAACGACTTCCATCCTTTCTTTTGCAAAGGGAACCGCTGAGGATCAGACGCTGGATATCAATTCAGACAGGTGGAGACTATCCGCGGGAAAAGGGGGGACGAAATGCTAGAGACTGGCGTCAATCTTTGCTTTTTACACGCTTCTAAGGTCAGTCGCCGCATATGACCGCGCCTGGCCAATCGGAGATAATGATTTGCAGGCACCTCAATCAGTGATATAGCGTCCCAGTGGAGTCGCCGGAAGACTGGAATTCCCGGTTCGAAGCCGTGTTTCCTCGGCGATAGGTTGCGATGAAAGTCTATTCCCTAGTCCGACTTCGCCGCGTGGCGATTCATCCTCTCCGAATTCAAAGCAACTTGCCCGGTTTTTGCCGGCAACTTCTCATCGCATTTTTGCTTCCAGCTACTGCTTGCTCCTGGGGATCGCCGATCACGCGGCCGGTAAGGGTCCTGATGCTGTATTTCGGAGGTAGAGATTCTCTGGCTTTGGACAGATTTCAGGCCGGCATCCGAAGCGAACTGGAGCAGAATCTGGATGCTCCAGTCACGATTTATACAGAATCCTTTGACGAGGAGGGGCTGGGCAGAAGTCCCTTGTATGCGGCCGCGATGGATCAATATCTGAGTAAGAAATATGCCGACCCGGGAAATCGACATTGTTGTACCTATTGGGGAATATCCGCTCGAATTTATCCAAAGCAGGCGAAAAACGCTCTTTCCCGATGCCAAGCTTCTCTATCTCAGCATAGGAAGGCCGCCGCAACCGCCTGTGCCCGATGGGACCGGAATGGTGTTGCCAATCGATATAGGCCGCACCGTGGAGATTGCACTGGCGCAGAACCGTGGAACCCGGCATTTATTGGTGATCTCAGGGGCAACGTGCGGTGGATCACGGCCTTGCCCAGCTGGCAATCGCGAGCGCTCAGAAATATCTGGAAACCCACAAACAGATCAGCATCCAGACTCTCGCTCCGGGAACTGTATCCGAGAATCTGAAGGCGGTGGCGGCTCTGCCGTCGGATACGGTATCGGTCTTTATCTCATATTTTGGAGACTCTACCGGCGAGACCTTTGTCGGGGCGCGCATTCTCCCCAATTTCTCGGCCGCGACAAACCGGCCCATGTATGGTTGGCCTTCGATCTACCTCGGGAGAGGAATCGTTGGCGGAAACCTGCTAGACATGGAGGAAAACGGAAAGACTTTCGGGAAACTGATTGCGCGTGTGGTCCGTGGAGAAGACCCGAGAGCAATTCCATTGATGACCGGCGATATATCGAATCCTGAGTTCGATGGAAAGCAAATGAAGCGCTGGGGCATATCCACGAACAGTGTTCCCCCCGGTAGCAATGTGATCAATCGGGAGCTCACTGTGTGGGAACTCTACGAAAGGCAGATTCTGGGGTTGCTGGGCCTCTTGCTTCTTGAAACAGTTCTCATTGTGAGTTTGTTCAGGCTGACGATTAACCAGAAGCTCCAATCCAGATCACTCGCGTATGGGCGAAAGTGCAGGCTCTAATCGCGAGTTGCGCAGCGGCTCTAATTGATCTGCCCGCAGAGTTAATCGATAACGAAATTGAGATTTTGTTTGAAGAGATACTCGAGTTCTTCAACCTTGATCGAATCAGCCTGTTTGAATTTTCACCAGGTGTGGAGAATCTCAGACTCTTGTGCACTCGTGGCACGGTTAGCTCACGACCACCGGTGGACATCGATTTGTATCAGTTGCCTTGGCTGGCGAGTCAGTTGCAGCAGGGACTGCCCACATTAGTTGCCGGTCTCGCCGATCTGCCGCAAGAGGCGACCGCGCTAAAGGAATACCTGAGGTCCAACGGTATCCTTTCATTCGCCGTATTTCCGCTAATGCGGGACGAGGTTCCCTACGCCTCGATAAGCTTTTCCACTGCTCACGATACTCTTGCGTGGGAACCTGACCTTGTTGCAGCTCTGTCCACGATTGCCGATATCTTTGGCAGCGCTCTGGAACGTAAAACAGCGGAAGAAGCGGCCGGCATAAGTCGCGACCGTCTGACTGGAATCGTGGAATCTGCGATGGACGCGATCATTGCGATCGATAGCGATCAGCGCATCAGGGTGTTCAATGCGACGGCGGAGAAGATGTTCGCTTGCTCCGCTGATGAGGCGTTGGGGCAACCCCTTGAGCGTTTCATCCCTGAGCGTCTGCGCGCATTTCATCGCGGGCATGTAGCCCGGTTCGCAGAAGCTGGAGTGACGAATCGCTCCATGGGCGGACTGCGTCCACTGGTCGCTCTGCGGGCCAACGGGCAAGAGTTTCCCATCGAAGCCTCGATATCGCAAGTCAAGGTTAATGGAGCACATCTGCTCACGGTGATCATTCGGGACGTTACCGATCGCCAGCAGGTGGAGAAGAAGCTGCGAGAGAGTAACGAGCTGAGTTTATCCATTCTCCATTCGCTAAGGGAGCATTTGGCAGTGCTCGATTCAGCCGGCGTCATTGTTGCGACAACCGCTCAAGGCCCTGAGTTCATCCCAATGAACGGGATGGATGTACAAGACGTTCGCGTCGGTGATGACTACCTTGTGACGTGGAGAGCCGCGGCGGACGCAGGAGACCCGGACGCTGTAGCGGCGCTGGAGGGAGTTCAGGCTGTATACGATGGCAAAGTGAAATTCTTCGAAATGGAATATCGTTATCAATCGCGAATCGGCATGCGGGCGTTCTTGATATCGGTTACTCCGCTAGGAACGTCAGCCAGGGGAGTAGTGATTTCGCAAGAGGACATCACGCTACGCAAGCGACATGAGGAGGCTATCCGGGAATTGAGTGGCCGGTTGATCAATGCGCAGGAGCAGGAGCGATCCCGCATCGCCCGCGAGTTGCATGACGATATCAACCAGCAAGTGGCAATGCTGGCGATCGAATTGCAGCAGTTGAAGTCTTCATTGCCAGGTGAATCGCAAGCAAGGAACGAGCGAATCGATGCCATCTGGAAGAAGACTCATTTGCTGTCGCTGGATA
Source organism: uncultured Acidobacteriaceae bacterium (assembly GCA_963832035.1). Taxonomy (GTDB): domain Bacteria; phylum Acidobacteriota; class Terriglobia; order Terriglobales; family Acidobacteriaceae; genus Telmatobacter. Next base: position 97,854 of record CAWHSK010000003.1, read on the forward strand.
TCCAACGCCTTTCGCATCAGCTTCACTCATCCAAGCTCGATCACCTGGGGATCGTGGCGGCCTTGCGCGGATTGTGCAATGAACTTTCAGGACAGGGCGGGATCGAAATCGACTTCCAATTCAGACAAGTCCCGGTCCTGAATTCTGATGTTTCTTTGAGCATCTTCCGGGTAGCCCAGGAGAGTCTGCACAACATAACGAAACACGCCAACGCGCGAAGAGTGCAGGTGGAGCTGTTGGGAACGGGCAATTCAGTGTTGCTGCGCGTATCGGATGACGGCGACGGATTCAATCCCGATACGCCTGAACATAAGGCAGGCCTTGGGATGATCAGCATGAGGGAGCGAATTCGATCGGTGGGCGGGAACATATCTTTCTCTTCCACGCCATCGATGGGAACACAGGTTGAAACGATAATTCCTGTATTGCAAGAGTCCGGCGCCGCATTGAATTTCCCTTAGTCTCAAACTTTGCGGCGCCGATTCTCAACTGCAGTCTAATTGACCTAATTAACGCCGGGTGTCCCCTTCCAGTCGATGACATCAACGAGCTTCCAGGGATTTTGGGTAAGATCCCACTGCAGCTGGCCCTGACTATCCAGAGTGAGCTGTGCGGCGGGATATACGACACCTGTGCTCTTGCTCTTATCCTGGTCGTTGATTTCGATGATGCCAGCGGTCAGATTGAACGACTGAGACTGAGTGTCAAAGTAGGCTTCACTGAAGCGGAGCTGGCGATTCGTCACGAAAATGATCTTCCGACCCGTAGGCGTGGGAACCATTTTGATATAGGAGCAGTCGTAGCCCAGTGTGCCAGTGATCTCAACATGGCCTACCGCCTTCATCTTCTGAAGCGCGTTGACCAATCCCTGGTTCTGGCCTTTTTCATAAGCCTGTACCAATACCTGCCTTTCTGCAGGAGTCGAGAACTCATAGATGTTCAGGGTGACGCCAATATTGGCGCCCAATTGAGTGCCTGTTCCCATCGCTTGAGCTTCGATCGTTTCATACTTTTCTCTTGCGAATCCGGGCAGGCTGCTCGCCATGAATAAGCCGGTCACAAGGCCTGCGCCAATCATGACCTTTGCAATTCTTAGTTGTCCGCGCATCTTTTTCTCCGATCTGGTGGTTTTGCGTAGCGTCATGGAATTTCTCTGCACGCTCTAGCAACAGGGGATTTTCAATCCGTTTGGTCACATTAATGAGCCAACCTTGAGGAAACAACTGTTACAAGTACCAGTCCGAGGCAATTCTCAAGGACCCGGCGTTTGGGAATAATCGGCAGGTGAGCTGTCGAAGCTTCCGCCCAGAGCCAGATGCAGGTTGATGCGATTGGCCAGTTGCGCATTGCGCAATTTGATAAGCTCTGCCTGGCTCTGAATCTGGCTTTCCTGTAGTTGCAGAACCGACAAGAGGTCCATGCTTCCTGCCTTGTACCGCAGGCTGGCTACCCGGACAGCTTCGCTATGGTCGCGAACTGCGCTTTCGATGTACGGAAGGCGCCTGGACAGCAATTCTTCATTTGTGAGCGCCACCTCCACTTCGCCAAAAGCTTTCAGCGACACATCGCCAAAACTCGCGACGGATTGCTCCTGTTGCGCCGTCGCGATTTTGATCTGCGCTCGCAATGCTCCTCCCTCGTAGATAGGCAGGACCATTCCGATGGCGCTGTGAATCAACCAGGGATTGAGACCCAGCACAGAAAGCAGGGGATCACTCAGGCGCCCTCCCTCAATATTGAGCGTGAAGTTAGGAAGCAGCGCCAATCTTGCAGCCTCTTCTGTCCGGAACGCCGCGAATACCCGGTGCTCAGCGGCCACAATATCGGGTCGCCTTTCAAGCAGCGATGAAGGTTGACCCGGGTCCAACGGCGGCGGCAAAGGAGTGAACACGGTTGCCACCTCGAGTTGAGCTGATGGATACCGTCCAATGAGCAGCTCCAATGTGCGCCTCGCCTCGCTGTCCACGCCTTGTGCGATTGCAAGTTGGCTTCGGGCTTCGCTAAGCTGGAAACCCGCTTCCGCCACGTCGAGATCCGCAACTTTTCCCGCGGCCCTTCGCACTTTCACCAATTCGAGAAGCTTTGCGTAGATGTCAACGCTCTGCTGGGTCAAGGTGAGCAACTGACGAGCCTCGACGGCCAAATACCAACTCCTGGCGGTGGTCGCGGCTATTGATTGCCGCGCAAACGCGTAGTCAAGAGCGATGGCCTCGTAGTTCTCTTCGACAGCGGCGCGCTGGGAGCGCACGCGACCCCAGACATCGATTTCCCAGGCGACCTCCAGGAGTGCGGTGCTGCTCTGAATTTGCTCGGTCTTGTCTGAGTCGGTGGAAAGGGTGCTAGCGCCGGTGAGAGGTATATGAACGAGTGGTTTGAGTTTGGCACTGGCGACAATCACGTTTTGATGGGCCGCCTCCACTCTCGCCGCCGACTGCCGCAGGTCGAGATTGTTTGCAATGGCTTCGGAGACGACGTAATCAAGACCGGGATCGCTGAAAGACTTTACCCAATCACCAGTAACGTTCTTGGTTTTCTGGCTAGCGCTCCAGGTCGATGGCAGGGGCGTGGCTTTTGGCAGTGCCTGGTCGACAATCGCAGGGTGCGAGGGCGGCTTGTGCAGCGCACACCCACAGATGATGATTGCCAACGTACTTACGATCACGCGGCGCAGCGACGAAATGAAGGTTCGTCCGATTCCCGGACGATTGTTCGGCACTGAGTTGATGGTGGGTTTCATCAGAATGGCATTGGGTAAAGCCAGTTGAACCACGAGTGCATGCGAATCGTGATTTTTCGAACGACGGCGAAGCCACCTCTACCGGCATAAATGGCCGCTGCGCCTTGCGCGCCAATCGGAAGCCCCACCTTGGAAGGATTGTTGAGATAGATCTTTACAGCAAACTCTCCTTGAGGCTTCATCGGATCTGCCGGATAGAACTTCGGGATGATGTCACTGGGAAGGTATTGTCCTTCTCCGTTCGCCCACCAGACGCTGTCCACTCTTCCCTGAAAGATCTGGCCGGGGTAAAGGTCCAGGGCCACTTCAACTGGTTGTCCGACTTTTACATACTTGAGATTCTGCTGAGTGTAGCTAGCCAGCAAGTAGCGGTCGTTGTCCACAATGAAGGAGGCGATCCCGCCGACACGGAAAATACCCGCGACCATACCCGGCTGAACCTGGAGATTTACGATGTAGCCGTCCTCCGGCGCCACCATGAGGGTGTTGTCGAGGTAATAGCGCGCCAGTTCCAATTGAGCTTCTTCGCTGGTAATCGTCGCTGATGCCTGCTCTTGTGCGGCTTCACTTTCCTTCAGCTGGGCAGTGGCGATGGCCACCGTGGTGTTGACTCCTTCCCACTGCGATTGGTACTTCAGGCGCGAGCGTTGCGCATCTGCTGTGGCTTCCAGCACAGCTGCCTCGTCGGCATTCATTTGCGCTTTCCACTTTTGAGCATCTTCTTCCGGCCCCGCGCCGTTATGAGACAGACCCTGGGAGAGCTGTTGTTGATACTTCGCGTATTCCAGTTCGCTCTTTGTCCTGACAACCTTCTGTTCGGCCGAATCAAGGTCTGCTTTGTACATGAGCACATCTTGATTCGCAGAAGCGAGCTCTGCCTTCAACTGTTCGACCTTGTACCTCGACGACTCGACCGTCGCGGAGGCAGCTTCAATCTGCGCTTCCAATTGCTGAACCTGGTATTCATAAGGGCGGCGGTCGAACTGGAAGAGCGGCTGGCCTTTTTTGACCGGAACATCGGGTTGAACCAATACGGCAGTCACAAGCGTTGGCTCAGGTAGCCGCGGAACGAGTTGAATCGTGTGCTGAACGACCTTCAAGTTTGACGAGTACGGAGCCACAAAGCGCACACCTATAACAAAGGTGAGCAATAAATGGACGACAAAGAAGAGGCTGAGAACTCCCCACGTTGGGGTCAACTTGAGCCATTTGAATTTAAAGAAAACCAGCCAGACAAATAGACCGAATATAAACGTGATAAGGAAAGCGAACATCATAAGGTTGAGTCCGAGCCAGGAGGCTTGGTCGCAGCGTTAGACGTCGACTGTTCAGAACCTGGCTGCTTCTCTGCGGCCGTCCGCCCGGTCAGTCGCGCCAGCTCCTCTTGAATGTTTTCACGTTCTTGTTTTGGGAAATAGCGAATATCGACGACGTTCGTGGGTTTGAAAGCCCACATGAACGCCTGCATCCACGGTATAACCGCCAGGAAGCCTAACCACCCCATAATGTTGATGGCGTCGGCGTCGGGGTGTTTGCGCGCGATTGCGATCCGCCCAGGCAAACCGAGAACTAACACGGCCACAGTGAGAAAAGCACCGACCAGGGCAAAAATCACCAGGAAAGTCAGATAATCCCAAACATCCAGATCAAAACCGAGCATATTACATACCCAACTCACCAGTTTCAGGTACTTCATCGGGAGGCAGAGAGCAAAATCCTTCTCAAGTCCCAGCCTTGAACCTCGATCGATCCACGAGAATTACCACGATCGCAATTAGTTCACCCGAGACTGCGATTCGATAGCAACTGTCATTTGAAACAGTCGCAAGAAAACGTCGACCCATCCCGCCGACCTGCGTGCTCGCCGTTTGTCTTCTGGTTGACTGTCATTTCTGACAGATGTCGAGACGTTTCGGAGTGGATAGAGTAGGCATCAGATTCGTCACGCTGCTTTTTTGGACCTTTCGGCGTCGACTGGTTCGAGGCCATTCGGCGGTCGACAAGCGCCGGGGAATGGATGCTATATTTCCTTTCGGTGAAACGAACAAGAGACAGCCTCAAAGGAGAATCAGAGATGGTCCTACATTCAAAGCGCTTCAAATTGGTCCTCGCAGGGTTCATAGCCCTTGCCATGACAATTGGTGTTCAAAGTGCCATCGCGCAAGATGATGTGGCACACGCCGTCAGCGGAGTAGTGAAGAGTGTTGATAAAGATTCAAAGACCTTTGTTGTCAAGGCCTCGGACGGCACCGAGCACACCTTCAAGTGGACGGAGAAGACGACGGTAAAAGGCGCCAAGGACACCGGCAAGGGCGTGGCTGAAGGCAGCGAGGATGCGGCAAAGGGAACGGAAAAGGCCAGTGAGGACGCCGCCAAGGGGACCGCAAAGGCCAGCGAGGATGCGGCCAAGGGAACCAAAAAGGCCAGCGTAGAGACCTATCTGGGAGCCAAAAAGGGCACTGCAGTCACAGTGAAGTACACGGAAAAGGCTGGCGAGAAGACTGCTGTGGGAATTAAGGACGCCTCGAAAGCTACAGCGAAGGCCGTGGCGGATTAAGGCGGCGTTGCGGTAAGGGTGCTGTTGCTGGGGAGTAGTAGCGGCTGCATCGAAGGTACACGCTGCCAGGAAAGCGATCTGAGAAAACGATCATGTCAAAAGTCAGGCCAACTGTTGGGATCGACGGACGTCCGCTTCCCATTCTTCCACCGGATCGGGATGCTCGCGTCTGGGCAAAGCTCATTCGCGTCACGTTCTACACGCCGGGATTTCTTGCGATGCTGCTTCTCAAGGCAGGTGAGCCGGAGAGCTTTGGCATCACCATCGAGTTGCTAATGCTGTCAAGCGCGGCGGCGATCGTGGCTGGACTTTTCATCGGCACCCAACAATCGGGCGAGGGCGCCGATACCACGTCGAAAATCGGCACGTGGAGCGGGTCGCTGGTGCTTGAGTTGCTCGCGGTAGTGCCGCTTTTGTGTGCAATGCCGGCGTTGTTTCACCAACTTGCGCATAGCAGGTTGCTGCACGCTGTTGCGCCGGGCACCGTTGACGTTAGCCTGGGCGCATCGGAACTGCTGCCGATGGTCGCAATCCTGCCATTCATGCTCTACCAACTAAGCGGTTTCGGAACGCTGGACTACGTTGTGTCGAAGCCGGTGAACTGGATAATCAACATCGGGATTTTCGGATTGATCGTCTCTGGGTACATTGCTAACCGCGAAGGAGCGTTCGGCATCGAGCGCAGGCTGTCAGGGATACTGATTGTCGCGATGGCGATTACCGTGTTCTACGGCGTGCTGAAACTCAGGCAGATGCAGGCGAGCTATGACGCGCAATGCCCACCGAAGGCGGCAAAGTAGTTAACTCGGTAATGGAGCTGAGAAAAACCGTCGGTTGCGGCTGGGATTCACCTGCGCCTGGCACTTTGAGTTCTTAGTCCAGTGTGTCTCCGAACAGAAGGCGTTGCGGAAGATTCTTAATCCCATCCCGATCAATACAGATAATGCGATCGTAGAGGTCCTCCGGCCATGGTTCGTAAGGTGATTCATGGCCCAGTTCACGGATCAGCTTGGGCATCATGCCGTGATGCCAGCAGACGAGGACCGTCTTTCCGTTGAATTGTTTCTTGCGCAGGTCCTTCACAATCCTTTTGATATCTCGATCGGCGTAGGTCGTACTGACATCAATCCCCATTTTGTCTGCCGTGAGCCGGATGGTTTGATAGGGACGGGCGGAATGCTTGGTTGAGGTGGACGCAAACACGAAATCGGGCTTCACGATTTTCGGCAGCAACTTCGACAGACCGATGGCACGCATTCTTCCGCGCAACGCAAGGTGAGGTGCCCGCGAAGCAGGCTTCTCAGCGTGCCTGACGATGATGATCCTTGCCGGCCCCTTGCTCATTGAAAACCGATGTCCTTTAAAAAGAAGATGCAGACAGATGCTACCAGCATCAATACCGCAATTGCCTCGCAGCCTGGCTGGATTCTTAGAGTTCATCACGACCACGGCTGCTAAGAAACTGTCATTTATGACAGGTTTTCTTCACAGTAATTGAATTAGAATCCAGCCAATGCAAAATAATCTCGCGAGATCCCTTAGACAGAAGTGGAAGCGGAGATCCCTATCTCTGGTTGCTGTCTTTCTTCTATGTTCCTCATTACGTGCCGAGAAAGCGTGTCCGGTCGAGATCAAGCTTCTGATTTCCCCTCCAACGAAAGACTCTGTGATTTCTTCAGTTGGATTTGAAAAAGAGGCGAGCAGCCAGGTCTATTTCTTCGACACCGCTAATCTTGACCTTCTTAACCAGGGAGTGATTCTTAGGGTCAGGCAAGGAGCCAAAAACGACCTTACGGTCAAGCTGCGCTTTCCCGATGGCGACAAGAGGGCAGCGAGCGCAGAACTTCGCGAGCACTTTGATTGCGAGATAGATCGGACGGGCTCCGAAGCAAGTACTTCTTTCTCCGTCGGGCAGAAATACACGCTTACCCCGGTACCCGTAAATGGAAACGACCTTCTCAGTGCTCTCAGCCCCCGTCAGCGGACGCTCCTTCAGACGGCAAACGTTTCCATTGATTGGTCGTCAGTGAAAAGGTTCGACATCAACGCGAAGACTTGGGAAACCACATCTCAGCCTCCGTTTCGCAAACTCACTCTGGAACACTGGGAGTGGCCAGCAGGCGAGATTCTCGAATTGTCTACCAGGGTCGCGCCAAATGAACCGGGATTCAAATCCGCGAACCTTGAACAGATCGTAAGTGCGAAAGGACTGTCGCCAAACACCGATCAAGAAAGCAAAACAAGTTCAGTGCTGGCTGCGCTGGCGCTCGAAACCCCTCCCGCCGACGCACAACCGCAACCAAAGCCGCAGGAAATCAACCCGCTGACAACTGGAGTGAACCTCGTCCAACTGCTGGATCGGAAGTCGCTTGTTTTTCCCGATCTGGCTACAAATAAAGGGCGGCTCAATAGCTGGGACAAGTTCAAGTTGGCGGCCAACAACAGCATTTCACCGGCCACCGTGGGCTCTGCGCTAATTGGGGCAGCGTACGGCCAGGCGATCGATAGCCCTTCCGGGTACGGACAAGGCGGCTCAGGATTCGGCAAGCGCTTCGGGTCGGGCATGGCCCGCAGTGCGTCGGACAACCTGTTTGGAACTTTCATGATCGCGTCCATAATGCATGAAGATCCGCGCTTCTATGTAAAGACGGGTCTCAACTTTAAACAGGCGGTGAAATACAGCGCCGTCAGGCTGGTGATAACCCGCAGCGACTCGGGGAACCCAGTCGTGAACTACGCCGGGCTGCTTGGACCACTGGCGGGCGAAGCCCTGGCTAATACTTACTGGCCCGAGGAAAACCGGGGAATTGGCAGCACTTTGACCCGCTATGCAAGCGACCTTGGTTGGAGGTTTGGGGGGAATTTGTTGCGCCAGTATTGGCCGCAGATCAATCGGAAGTTGCGGCTGGTGCCCACAGCAAGCCAATAGAATGGCCGCCGAGCTATAGGCAACGTTTTGACTCTTCCCTACGGAGGGACTGATGCCGGTGACTCTATGTCCGCCGGATGGTTCGAGCGGCATATCCCGAGCGCGCATATCTGGGCGCGCACTTCCTACACGGCCTGGTCCAGACGATTCCTCAGGATGCGATTGGCGTCCCCGACGGGATTTGAACCCGTGTTATCGCCGTGAAAGGGCGGTGTCCTAGGCCGGGCTAGACGACGGGGACGCTAAAGAAGGGCAGAAAGACAGCCGAACGGCCGGAATGCGCCCTTATGAAGGGTACCAACCCTGCTCCAACCCTGTCAAAACAGCTTCGTTCTGGGATGAGTAAACGGACTCCGGGCCTGAAGTGCCCTTCACGCCAGACGCGCTTAGACCTGTTCGCACGTCGGCGAGGAAGTGCCTGGCGTCACAAAAACCGGGTAGTAACAAGACGCATGTCGGTGAGGCGATTTTTTGCGACAATCCCTTGATTCCATGCATCACCAACACAGACATTGCAAACGGTTTTTTGTTGGCGCAGTGCTGTTTTGATTACGTCACGTCACAGGTGCCGCTAATAGGTGGGTTGTAACATGAATGCTGCATTTCTTTCTCCATTGGCCGGTGAGGATGTGGGGACCAGCAAGGGGTTCTAATTTTGAGACGCATTTTTATTGCAAGCAGCGCATTGATAGTGGGCCTGGCTGTAGTCGGGTGCCAGCAAGGGGGCCAGAAGGCTCCGCCGGCAGGAGCAGGGATGCAGGCCATGCCGGTGAAAACGGTAGCGGTATCGTTACAGCCGGTTCCGCAAAGCAGCGAATACATGGCGACGATTAAGTCGCGGCGCTCTGCCACGATTTTGCCGCAGGTGAACGGGCTGCTGACCAAGATCCTGGTGCATAGCGGTGAACACGTAAAGGCCGGCCAGGCGCTGATGGAGATTGATCCGCGGCAGCAGCAGGCGACGGTAGCTGCGCAGGGTGCGACGGAGCGGCAAAAGAAAGCTTTATATGACTTTGACGCGATTGAACTCGACCGCCAGAAAAAGCTCTTCGCAGCGGGGGTGACCAGCCGGGATGCGCTGGACCAGGCGCAGCAGGCATTCGAAAACGCGAAGGCTGACTACGAAGCTGCTCGCGGAACCCGCGATATGCAGGAGCAGACGCTCGCGTACTACACCGTGAGAGCGCCGTTTGACGGGGTAGTCGGCGACATTCCGGTACACCTGGGCGACTATGTTTCACCACTTTCACAGAATGCGTTGCTGACTACGGTGGATCAGCCTGGGGACCTTGAGGCGTACATTTACATTCCAACGGAGCGATCGGGCCAGGCGCGCATCGGGCTCGAAGTGGAACTGTCTGACACGAGCGGAAAGCTGCTCGAGAAAACGAAGATAGACTTTTTGTCTCCGCAGGTAGATCCGAGTCTGCAAGGCATTCTGGCGAAGGCTCCCGTGCATGCCACACCGGACATTATGCGTAACGCGCAGCTGATCAAGGCGCGGGTGATCTGGAGTACCAAGCCGATGGTGGTTGTTCCCGTGCTGGCCGTGACGCGCCAGGGGGGACAGACCTTCGTGTTCATCGCGCAAAAGCAGCCGAATGGACAGTATATTGCGACGCAAACTCCGGTGACGTTGGGCGATACGGTTGGGAATAACTACTCTCTCAGTTCCGGATTGAATGCCGGTGACGCAGTAGTGGTTTCGAGCACGCAGTTCCTTGTGAACGGAATGCCGGTCTCCCCGATTCCCGGCTAAGCATGGTTGCTGCCTGCAATTGTTTCGCCTGATGGCGATGCCGGGGACACTACGAAAGAGGGCTCATCTTGTTTGTTGATTTTTTTATTCATCGGCCGGTGTTTGCCACGGTTTGCGCACTGCTGATTATTCTGGCCGGTGCAGTTTGCATTCCCACCTTGCCGGTAGCGATGTACCCGACGCTCGCGCCGCCGCAGGTGAATGTGGTCTGCAACTACGTGGGTGCGAATGCTGACACCGTCGAAAAAGCAGTCACGATTCCGCTGGAAGAAGCGATCAACGGTGTTGAGGGTATGCGCTACCTCCGCTCGTCCAGCACCAATAGCGGGACGAGCCAGATCACAGCCACATTTCAGACGGGCTACAGCCTTGATATCGCTGCGGTGGACGTGCAGAATCGCGTCGCCAGCGTTACGGGGCGCCTGCCTGCCGCAGTGAATGCGACTGGCGTGAGCATCAGCAAGGCCAATACCAATTTTGTGTTCGGCGCGGGCTTTTATACGCTCGATGGCCGCTACTCCAATGAATTCATTTCCAATTACCTCGACGTTTACGTCAAAGACGCTCTGAAGCGCGTACCCGGAGTGGGCGATGTGAACATTTTCGGCGAGCGCAAGTATGCCATGCGTGTTTGGCTCGACCCATTGAAGCTCGCGGTAAATGGACTCACTGCAACCGACGTGGTCAACGCACTGCTGGAGCAGAACGTCGAAATCCCCGCTGGCCAGCTTGGACAACCGCCATCGCAAAGCAAGCAGGCGTTTCAGATCCCGGTGCGCGTGGTGGGACGGCTTTCGAGCCCACAGCAGTTCAACAACATCATCCTGAAAAGTACGGTTAACGGGTTGATCTTGCTGGGGAGCGTCGGCCACGCCGAGATCGGCGCAGAAGACTACAGTTCCCTGCTTGAGTACAACGGCCACACTGCTCAGGGTGTCGGCGTGATTCAGCTCTCAAACGCGAATGCGCTCGATGTGGACACCAAGGCGAAGGGCGTGTTGAAGGAGTTGTCGAAGAGCTTTCCTCCGGGCCTTCAATATGCAATTGCATTTGATTCAACGACGGTCGTGGGTGAGTCGATTCGCGAAGTGCTTGTGACACTGGCAGAGGCCGTGGGAATCGTCATTCTCGTGATCTTCCTGTTCCTGCTGGACTGGCGCGCGACCATCATACCGGCGGTTACGATTCCGGTCTCATTGATAGGAACATTTGCGTTTATTCGAGTCTTTAACTTTTCAGTCAATTCGCTGACACTGTTCGGAATCACGCTGGCGACAGGACTGGTGGTAGACGACGCGATTGTGGTGATTGAGAACGTGCAGCGCCACATCGCGCTGGAGCATTCGAATGCCCATGAGGCCGCTTCGCGCGCCATGAGTGAAGTAACGAGCGCTGTAATTGCGACATCGCTGGTGCTGATCGCTGTATTTGTGCCAGTTTCGTTCTTCCCCGGAACGACGGGCATCCTTTATCGGCAGTTCTCGTTGACGATTGCATTCTCAATTGCGATCTCGGCCTTCAATGCGCTGACGCTTTCACCGGCACTTTCGGCGATGTTCTTGCGCGGGGAAGAGGCGCGGCCTCAACAACTCGACTTCTTGCACATCCGGCCGCTTTCGCGCGCATTTGCCGCGTTCGTGCATGGCGCCGATGGGTTTGTGACGTGGCTTGGCAAGACATATGCGAAGATCATTCACGTTGCGCTGAAGCTTAGGTTAGTGTTGCTGCTCGTCTTCTTTGCGGGTCTCGGCGCAACATTATGGATCTATAACCGGGTTCCCACCGGCTTTATTCCGCAGGAGGATCAAGGGTATCTGATTGGAATCGTGCAAGCACCGCCGGGTTCTTCATTGGCCTATACGACGGCTCTTGCTGACCGGGCGCAGGCGGTTATTTACTCGAACAAGGACATTACCGGCGCGTTTTCGATTATGGGCTTCAGCTTCACGGGCAACGCTTCCAACGCGGGATTGATGTTTATCAGCACGAAGCCGGCCGCGGATCGCCGAGGAAAGGGTCACTCGGCTGCCGACATTGTCGCGGATCTGAGTCCGAAACTCGGCGCGTTTTTGTTTCAGCCAAACGGTGGCCTGGTTGCGGTGATCCAGCCACCGGCAGTGCAGGGCGTCGGCAGCTACGGCGGTTTCCAATTCATGCTGCAGGATACGGGCGTTAACACGATCACCGATCTTGATCGCGTGGCACATCAGATTGTCGGAGCAGGCCGCGCACGCAAAGACATTACAGGCCTCCTTACTACGTTTTCGGCGAATGACCCCCAGGTGCTCGTCACCATCGACCGTCAGAAGGCGAAGGCGATGAATGTTCCGCTTTCGCAAATCACCACCGCTCTGGGCGTATTCATGGGATCGCAATATGTGAACGATTTCGATTTCAATAACCGCACCTATCGAGTGTTTGCACAAGCCGACCAGCAGTACCGCATGACCTCGCAGGATTTGCACAAATTCTACGTCCGGGCAGATACGGGTCAGATGATCCCACTGGATAACCTGGCATCGGTAACGGAGAGTTCCGGGCCGCCGGTAATTACGCATTACAACCTGTTTCGTGCAGTGGAGATCGATGGCTCACCTGCCCCTGGTTTCAGCTCAGGACAAGGCATTATCGGCATGGAGGACCTGGCAAAACAGAGCATGATGCCAGGCATGCGTTACGAATGGACGGGGTTGACGCTCGATGAAATCGAATCGAGCGGGCGCGCATTGGCCATTTTCGGATTAGGGCTTCTGGTGGTGTATCTGACACTGTCGGCGCAATATGAGAGCTTCGCTCTGCCGTTCATCATTTTGCTGGCGGTGCCGATGGCGGTGCTTGGTGCACTGGGGTTGGTGTCTCTGCGCGGCCTTTCAAATGATGTGTACTGCCAGATCGGCCTAGTGATGCTGATCGGCCTTTCGGCCAAAAATTCAATTCTGATTGTTGAGTTCGCGGAGCAGCTGCGGCGCAAGGGACGGTCGATTGCGGAAGCAGCGATCGAGGCCGCAGAACTGCGGCTCCGTCCGATTTTGATGACATCATTCGCTTTCATTCTCGGCGTTCTTCCTCTGGTGTTCGCAACCGGCGCGGGTGCACTCGGCAGGCGTTCAGTAGGCACAACGATCGTCGGCGGTATGCTGTTCTCCACAGTGTTGAATCTGGTGTTTATACCAGTTTTGTATGTGCTGCTGAGCCGTTTGCTGCGACGCGGAGACGATCACGGCATGGTGAATGCCGAGGAGGCAGTCTAAAAGACTCAGTGCGTGGGGCGATGCGCGATGATGTAACCCTTGATGCGATCGTAAACCTGGCTTGTGACAATGCCGCGATCGACGAGGTCGTTTTTGCCGCGATAAGGACGATATCGAATGATGCGCTCTGCCCAGGGCCGCGTCATGCCCGGCACCTTCATGAGCTGATCCACATTTGCTGCATTGATATCGACGCGCTCGTCCGGTGCGGGTTCGGCACGCGAACCGCTCGGGGCCTCAGGCGACTGATATGCGAAGCCTGCAGGGCCGGGCGCATGGGCGCAGCTGAGCATGATTGCGAGGATTCCAAAGGACACCTGTCTTCTCACATGGCTATTCTCTGCCATTCGGTGATGAAAGCGTGAATCTTCGGTCGCGATCCGGTTGAAAGTTGGAGACTGAAGTGTAGTTTCCTGCAAAAATGGATGCATGGCAATTCCGCCGATTGCTCCGTTTGTTCCATCCACAGGTCGCACGCTGCGCAGCAGGATTTTCAGCAGCGCCAGGATGGTAATCCTGCTTGTTCTGTTGCTGATTCTTGCCGCCTGCCTCGCTTTTACATGGTTAACCCGGGACGCGATGGCGAATTTCTCTTTCCTGAATAATCAGGGCGGCCATGCCCGCTTAGGCGCCGGCAAAAAGACGATCGTCAATATAAGCCCCTGGCAAACCGCCGAGGCTCTTGCGCCTTTGGCAGTTACTGCCGAAGAGAAGGAATTCGCGCGCGACGCCGAGCGCCTTGCAGATCACGACGTAGATCAGGCGTTCGCCGCCGCGCTGCGGCAAGCCACGCTCCAGGCGCAGCACATTACGCTCTCCGGAGAAGCCTTGGCTCTGTCGCAAAAGATCGCGGAGCTTCAACAACTCATCAGGCAGGACCAGGAGTTGGTGCAGAGCATCACGAAGGAGTTGAACTCGCCCTCAAACCAGGCAAGAGATGGGGCGCCCGCTCCGGTGGACGGCGGCGATCTGGATGTGGCCAAGGCTCAGCTGGGTCTGGACTCGGATCGGTTGGCAGATGCGCAGAAGGACCTGGATCGCGCCACTGGAGATCAGACGGCTCAGATTCAGGCCGAGTTGGCCGCGCACGAAGCATCAATGCAGGAATACGACAAGCGCACGCAATCCGGCGGCGACGTGGCAGTGGTGTCAGCACGAAGACAAGGGACCATGGCCAGCCGCATCACGGCGTGGTTCGCTCAACGGAGCCGCGCTCAGTTGATCCAGCAGGCGATTCAGCAAACGCAGGCAGACATTCATGCGATTACAGTCGATCACAACGCGCTTGAGTTGAAGGCCAATGAAGGGGCGTCTGCCGGTTCGCCTTCGGGTGCGGATCGCACGGCCAAGCTGGCGCTCATCAAGGACAAAGCAGCACAGCGCCAGATATTGAGCCTCTACGACGATCGCATTCAAACCAAACAGCAACTGGTGACGGTGTACAGCAAGTGGGCTACACAGGTCCAGCTGCAGCATCGGATTGTATTGCATCTTATTCTGCAATCGTTGGCGCTCATCGCCTTTATCGGGATATGCATGGTCCTTTGCGACGGTGTTGTGCACCGGCTGATGGATAAGCCTGTGCTCGATCGCCGGCGCTCACAGACAATGCAGAGCATTCTTCAGCTCACGATTCAGGTCATCGGGGCTGTAATGATTCTGTTGGTAATTTTCGGCTCGCCGAAGGAAACTCCGACGATCCTTGGTCTCGCCACTGCGGCGCTCACGATTGCGTTGCAGGATTTCATTATCGCGTTTCTCGGCTGGTTCGTTCTGATTGGCAAGAATGGAATCCACGTGGGTGATTGGGTGGAGATCAATGGAGTGGGCGGAGAAGTGATTGAAGTGAAGTTGTTCAATACGACTCTGCTGGAGACCGGGACGCTGGCAGATCGAGGGCTGCCGACCGGGCGGCGAATTACCTTCATGAATGGGTTCGCCATCCGCGGCCAGTACTTCAACTTTTCGACGAGCGGGCAATGGATGTGGGATGAGATTTCCCTCAACCTTCCGGCGTCTGACAATGTCCATGAATGGCTTGAGCGCATTCAAAAGGTTGTTGTCACAGAGACGGAAAAGAATGCAAGTCTCGCCGAGCAGGAATGGAAGCGAGGCGCGCACGGAAGCGGTCTGGGGCAGTTCAGCGCCAAGGCTGTCGAGAATCTTCGTCCATCAGCCTCTGGGATTGAGGTTCTGGTTCGCTATGTGACGCGCGCATCGGAGCGATTTGAAATGCGAAATCGTCTGTATCAAAAGCTGCTTGAGATGTTGCGCGATCCTGTGGATAAGGCTGATTCCGGCGCCGCCCCAATCACGCAAAAGGGATAGTCGTGGCTCGATCTTTTCTGATTCGAGAGACTTAAGGTTGACACATGGTCTTGTTTCCCTTATTTTTTAGAGAGATGCAGAGCAGCCGCCATCACGGTCACCACCACCATCATGGGACATCCATGCCGGCGGACTGCCATGGCCTGAACTAGACGGCCAGAGAGATCGAAGAACACAAAGCCCGCCGGCACACAAGCCGGCGGGCTTTTGATTTTGTCGCAGAATCCACACTGGAACAGGAAAGACAATGAGCACACAACCAAAGATTGATTTTGAAAAGATGGACGGCCTGGTAGCCGGAATCGTGCAGGATGCACAGACGGGCGATGTATTGATGCTGGGTTTTCTTAACGAAGCCAGCTACGCGAAGACGCTGGAGACGGGGTTCGTTACTTTTTGGAGTCGCACCCGGCAGAAGTTGTGGATGAAGGGCGAGACCAGCGGCAATCGCCTTCGCGTTGTCTCTGCTGCAACTGACTGCGACAACGATACCCTGCTGTTTCGTGTTGTCGTGGAGGGCGATGGGCTGGTTTGCCACGAAGGAACCGTGAGTTGTTTTACTAAACCGCTCGCGTTTTCGAATTCAGTGGAGGTGGCGCGTGGCTAACAAACTGCGTCTGGGCCTTCCGAAAGGTAGCCTTCAGGATTCGACGATTGCGCTATTCAAGCGCGCGGGATGGAATATCTATGCTGATGGTCGATCGTATTTTCCATCGATTGACGATGCGGAGATTGAATGCATGCTGATTCGTGCGCAGGAGATGGCGCGTTATGTAGAACACGGAGTGCTTGACGCAGGGCTGACCGGAATTGATTGGGTTGTCGAAAGCGGCCTGGACGTAACCAGCGTGACGACGTTGACCTATGCCAAGCAGAGCCGGCGCAAGGTGCGATGGGTGCTCGCGGTGCCGGAGGCGAGCGGATTTCAGCGTGCGGAAGACCTTGATGGCAAGATCATCGCGACCGAATTGGTCGAAGTGACAAAAAAGTACTTCGCCGATAAAGGTGTGAATGTGAAGGTGGAGTTTAGCTGGGGCGCCACCGAGGTAAAGCCGCCGACGCTGGCCGATGCCATTGTTGAAGTAACGGAGACCGGCAGTTCCCTGAAAGCGAATCATCTGAAGATCATCGACACGGTGATGGAGAGTGAGACGCACCTGATAGCCGGTAAAGCCACCCTGGCCGACCGATGGAAGCGCGAGAAGATAGAACAGATCGCTGTGATGCTGCGCGGGGCAATTGATGCGCAATCGCAGGTCGGGTTGATGCTCAATGTGAAGCGTGAGGATCTTGATGCCGTGCTTTCAGTGCTGCCGGCCCTGAACTCGCCAACGATCTCGCAGTTGAGCAATTCTGAATGGGTGGCTGTGAACACCATTGTGGAAGAACGCGTGGCACGGGACGTAATTCCCAAGCTCAAGGCGGCGCGGGCTACCGGCATTGTCGAGTATCCCCTGAACAAAGTGGTGCTGTAGGAAGACACTGGACGAAAGCGATGAGAGTGATCCGAACACGAGGGCGAGGAGCACGCGAAGCTGCTGCAGTTCTCGCCGCACTGGAATGTCGCGGCGGTGCGGCGCTTGATTCGGTGCTGCCGGTGGTGAAGCGCATAGTTGCGCACATTCAGCGCAACGGCGATCGAGCATTGTTGCGTTACGCTGCACAATTCGATGGGCTCGCGAGCGCTACGCAACTAAGGATCGATCCGCAAGAGATGGCCGAGGCATGGAGGATGATTGGCCCTTCGCTTCGCGAAGCACTCCGGATCGCGTCCCGTCAAATTCGGGTCTTCTCCAAACAGCAACTTCCCAAATCATGGAGCAGGATTGCAACTCCAGGGCTCACGGTAGGACAACTCGTCCGCCCGATTGGCTCGGTCGGTTGCTATGTGCCCAGCGGAAGGCATCCGCTACCTTCGACGTTACTGATGACGGCAATTCCCGCGCAGGTGGCAGGCGTGAAGCGAATCGTGGTGGTTTCTCCAAAGCCAGCACCCGAGACGCTTGCGGCAGCGCATCTGCTTGGCATCACGGAGTTCTACCGCGTCGGTGGGGCACACGCGATTTCCGCGCTGGCGTACGGAACGGCGACGATTGCGAGCGTGGACAAGATTGTTGGTCCAGGCAATCTCTACGTCACCGCTGCCAAACGGCTGGTGGCATTTGATTGCGCGATCGACATGCTGGCAGGACCGACAGAAATTGTCGTCACGAGTGAACGCGGAAACGCGTCGGAGATCGCGGCCGATCTAGTTGCGCAAGCGGAACACGACACGGAGGCTGTCGCGATCTTTGTGACAACGCGAGGCGAACTCGCGCGACAGGTAATTGCCGAAACCGGGAAGCAGAGCCGTGACAATCCCGTCGCTCGAGAAGCACTATCCCGGAACGGAGTTGCGATTGTGGCTGCGGACGTTGAAGAGGCTCACGCGATCACGAATCGCCTGGCGCCGGAACATCTGACCGTCGATTCGGCAGAGGATTTGAGCTGGGTTTCAAACGCCGGCTCCGTGTTTGTTGGCGGATGGTCTGCTCAACCGTTGGGGGATTACATCTCGGGGCCGAACCATACTTTGCCTACGGGCGGCATGGCGCGAGTACGCGGTGGGCTCAGCGTGAATGATTTCGTAAAGTTGGTCACCGTGCAAGAGTACGGAGTTCATGGAATTCGCACGCTCGCACCACCCGCGGTACTGTTGGCGAAGGCCGAAGGATTGTCTGCTCACGCTGAAGCGATTCGTGTGCGATTTCACAAGGCATCCCGACGTCCGGTACGGGCCAGCGTAAGCGGAAGGAGGGCAGGTGCATAAAGCCCATTTGGTAGTTCAACCCATTCCGCGAGCCCGCGTTCAGGCGATGAAGGAGTATCATCCACCGTTGGGAAATCGCGATGCGATGCGGCTCGACTTCAACGAAAACACGATTGCATGTTCCCCCAGGGTGCGGGAGGTCCTCGGTCGCATTTCGGCGGGCGATCTTACACGTTATCCCGAACGCGCCCCGGTGGAGCGGATCGTTGCGAAACATCTTGGAATCTCGCCGGAGAAGATTGTGCTCACCAACGGTGTGGATGAAGCCATTCACGTGCTCTTCGAGACGTTTCTTGATTCGGGCGATGAACTGTTGTTGCCGGTTCCGACGTATACCATGTACGAGGTGTATGCGTCGGCGACGGATGCCAATGTAGTGGCGGTGCAGGCGGACACAGACCTGCAGTTTCCTTTCGATCGACTTCTAAGCGCCATCTCTCCGCGGACGAAGGTCATCGCCATTGCGAACCCTAACAGCCCTTCGGGGTCGCTCGCGACGAGAGCGCAAATCATCGAGCTCGCGCGGCGCGCTCCGCAGGCAGTGATGCTGGTGGATGAAGCGTATTTCCATTTTTGCGGCGAGACCGTAGTTGATCTGATCGACACTTTGCCGAACCTGTTTGTGGCCCGTACTTTTTCAAAGGCCTATGGGCTGGCGGGGCTACGGCTGGGCGTTCTCGCGGGTCCAGCTGATTTGATACGTTGGATTCGGCGTGTGCTTTCGCCGTATAGTGTGAACTCGCTCGCATTGGCTTGCCTGCCCCCAGCGCTGGAAGATTCCGCGTACCTGGACTGGTACGTCGGGGAAGTGATTTCTGCCCGAGCAGATTTCGAGGCTGCGCTTGAGGCCTTTGGTATGCGCCGCTGGCCGAGTCATGCGAATTTTGTGCTGGTGCATGTTGGCAGACAGCATGCTGAATTTGTTCGGCTGATGTCGGCTGGCGGAGTGCTGGTGCGCGACCGGTCGAGCGATCCGGGGTGTGACGGTTGCGTCCGAATAACGATTGGTACACGCCAGCAAATGCGCGAGGCCACAGCGGTGCTCCGGGCAACGCTAAAGGTGCTTGGTGCAACGGAGGGGAAACTATGACGACCAAAGTCGCCGAGAAGACGTCCAGGGATAAGGCGATTCGCAGAGGAGTGGTTGTGCGCGACACGCATGAGACGCGCATTGCCATCGATCTTGCGATAGAAGGTAAAGGGCGGTACGAGATTTCTACGGGCATCCGGTTCTTCGATCACATGCTGGAGTTGTTTACGCGGCACGGCGCATTTGATCTCGAACTCACATGCAAGGGTGATCTAGACGTGGACCAGCATCATACGGTGGAGGATGTGGGAATCGCGCTTGGTGAGGCCTTCGATCGCGCACTGGGCGACAAGCGCGGAATTCTACGCGCGGGTTACTTTCTGATGCCGATGGATGAGACGCTTGCGATTGCCGCAGTGGATTTGAGCGGCCGTGCCGCGTTCGCCGTGGAAACCAAGGTACGGACGAGGATGGTAGGTGATCTGCAAAGCGAGTTGGTGACAGATTTCTTTGAAGGATTCGCGCGTGGTGCGCGGGCTAACGTGCATGTCAAGACAATGTACGGCCGATCAAATCATCATAAGATTGAAGCGATCTTCAAGGCTTTTGCGCGGGCGCTGCGCGGGGCTTGTTCGCGCGACAAGCAACTGGGCGAGATGCTGCCGAGTACGAAGGGGCTACTGTGATGCCAGACAATTCTTGGCGGCAAAAGTGTGGGCCGGTCGGAGCGGTTGTGGTCTGCGCCGGTGCGTTAGCTTACATCGGCAAGTTAATGGTGAGTCAAGAGTTTATCGCGAGCCATTCTGGCGTGTTCTCTACTTGGACGGAAATCGGGTTTCTGCTCGGCACTATCGGAGTGATTCTGGGTCTCATCACCTCAGAGAAGAAGTTCAAAACTCCTGTACTTCTGGGGTCCATGATCGTGATAGTCGTGTGGTTCTGCGACATCGCCTGGTCGGCGGTGACGAAATGATCGCGGTCGTCGACTACAAGGCGGGAAATCTGACATCGGTGCTAAAGGCACTCAGGCATCTGGATGCGAACGCTAAAGTAACGCATTCGGATCTGTCTGTCATTGAGTCCGCAGACCGAATTGTGCTGCCGGGGGTGGGGCATTTCGCAGCAACCGAGCGATTGGAGTCGACTGGCATGAAAGAGGCAATTCGCGCGGCGATTTCCCGCGGAGTTCCGTTTCTTGGTATCTGCGTAGGTATGCAGTGGTTGTATGCGGGCTCGAGCGAGGCGGCGAGTCAGCAAGGGCTTGGACACTTCAAGGAGTCGTGCACACGTTTTCCGGAGTGCCACCAAAAGGTTCCGCATGTTGGATGGAATTCTCTGGAAACGGATTCTGGATCGCATCTTCTTGCTGGAGTAGGGGCAGGGGAGTTTGTTTACTTTACGCACTCCTACAAAGCTCCCGTCACATCTCACACGGTCGGCATCGCACGATACATCGAGCCCTTTGCCGCTGCGGTAGAGAACCGCAACGTGATGGGTGTCCAATTTCATCCTGAAAAATCGGGTGAAACGGGGTTAAAGATTCTGCAGAACTTCTTAGGGTGGACATGCTGACGAAGCGAATCATTGCGTGCCTCGATGTCCATGCGGGTCGCGTGGTGAAGGGCGTTCAGTTTGTGGACATTATGGATGCTGGTGATCCTGCTGCACTGGCTGCGCGGCATGCGCGCGAGGGCGCGGACGAGATTGTGCTGCTGGACATTACCGCGACGCATGAGGGGCGGCAAACACTGCTGGATACGGTGCGGCGCACGGCCCGGGAGTTGTTTGTACCGTTCACGGTGGGAGGCGGTATTCGCAGCGCAGAGGAAGCGGAGCAGGTGTTCGAAGCTGGTGCAGACAAGATCAGCATCAACTCGGCTGCGCTTGCCGATCCTACACTGATCAGCGCGATTGGGCGCAGTTTCGGCGCGCAGGCTGTTGTGGTGGCGATTGATGCGCGACGCGATCCATATGCCGAGGACCCAGTGCGCGATGCACAGGTATTTGTGCAGGGGGGACGAAAGCTTGCGGGGCGGTGCGTGGTGGAATGGGCGCTGGAGGCGGAGGCGCGCGGTGCAGGAGAGATTCTGCTTACGTCGATGGATGCCGACGGGACGCGCGCGGGATTCGATTGCGAACTGACGGCGGCGGTCAGCGAATCGGTGAGCATTCCGGTGATCGCATCGGGAGGCGCCGGGACGGTGGCGCACTTTGCGGATGTTTTTGGCAGAGGCAGGGCGGACGCGGCGCTTGCGGCGAGTATCTTCCATTTCGGTGTGTCGAGTGCGCGGTCGCTTAAAGAGGAACTGGTTGCCGCAGGAGTGCCTGTAAGGCTGCCATGTTGATTCCTTCGATTGACTTGATGGGCGGCCGGATTGTGCAGCTGGTGCAGGGCGAGAAGCTGCGCCTTTCGTTCGACGATTTCGAATACTGGATTGAGAAGTTTTCACGTTTTCCGCTGGTGCAGCTGATTGATCTGGACGCGGCGATGCGGCGGCAGGGCGACAACGCGGCGTTGGTCGCGCAGATCGCGCGGCGGCTTCCGTGCCAGGTGGGCGGTGGAATTCGTTCTGCAGAGCGCGCACGCGAAGTGCTGGATTCAGGTGCGCAGCGGGTCATCATTGGATCGGCGTTGTTTTCAGAAGACGGAAAAGTAAATGTCGATTGTGCGTCGGCACTTGCTTCTGCAGTCGGAGCCAAGAATCTTATCGCAGGAATCGACACCAAAGGCGGCCGCATTGCCGTGAAGGGCTGGAAGGCGCAAGTGAAACTGACTCCAGATGAGGCGATTCCGCAACTTGATCCGCATATGGCCGGGTTCTTGTACACGCATGTGGATGGCGAGGGGCTGATGCAGGGCTTTCCCACTGCTATCGCGGGGAGATTGCGCGGATTGACCGCACAGCAATTGATCGTGGCGGGGGGTATCCGCAGCCAGCAAGAGATTGATGAGCTTGATGCGATGGGCGTCGACGCTGTGGTGGGGATGGCGGTTTACACGAATCTGCTTCCGCTTCAAATGTGAGAGATGCCGATCCTATCTCACATTCTGCTCGACGCAACAACTCATCGGATATTCTGGAAATACCCGCAATTCAAATGTGTGCGAAAGAGAGATCTTAGGCCATGACGAAACCAAGTGGGATCCGCCTCGCAAAGCGCCTGGACGAGGTTGGATTCTCTGATATCGTGCAGATTCGCAACAAGGTGATGGAAATGCGGGATGAGGGCCTTCAGGTGCATTCACTGCATGGCGGCGAGCCATATTTTGAGACGCCGGAAGCGATTAAGTATGCAGCGACCAGAGCGCTCGTAGAAAATCATACGCACTATGCGCCGTCTTCTGGCGTGTTGCCCTTGCGTAAAGCACTGGCAGAGAAGCTTGCCGCAAAAAATGGAATCAAGGCGACGACCGACGAAGTGATTGCGACAGTCGGGGGCTCGCAGGCTTTGTATGGCGCGTTTCAGAGCGTGCTCGATCCGGGCGATGATGCGTTGGTTTTCTCGCCGTACTGGACGCCGATTGGCGACCTGGTGACTGGAGCGCAGGCGCGTCCACTGCTGGTGCCGACGATTACGGCACGCCGTAATGGGATTCGCAAAACGTTGGAGCAATTTTCAACGCCAAAGACGCGGGCCATCTACTACAACACGCCGCAAAACCCGAGTGGGCTGGTTTTCACACGCGCTGAAGCAGAAGAAGTCGCAGCGTTTGCGCGCGAACGGGATCTGATCGTGATCGCTGACGAAGCGTACGAGGACCTTGTGTATGAGGGCGAGCACGTTTCGATCGCATCGCTGCCGGGAATGGCGGAGCGGACAATCACGTGCTTCACTTTTTCAAAGACGTATGCCATGACGGGATGGCGCGCAGGCTACGCGGTTGCGAAAGAACCCTTCATGACTGCGCTGCGGAAGATTGTGCTCTACTCGACGAACGGCGTGACCACCTTTGTGCAGCAGGCAATGATTCACGCCCTCACCACGCCGGAGTCGGAGATCGCCGCGCATCGCGAAGAGTATCGGAAGCGGCGGGACCTGCTGGTAGCTGCGCTGAATGAAGTCGGGTTGCAGTGCGAGCCGCCGGCCGGCGCCTTTTATGCTTTCCCGAATGTGGAGAAGGTTCACAAAAATAGCCGGACAGCTGCGCAGATTCTGCTTGAGAAGGCGCACATTGCGACGATTCCGGGGTCGGTATTTGGTGCGCAAGGGGAAGGGCACCTGCGGTTCGGTTACGCAATTGCGACGAAGGAGATCGAGGATTGCGCGGACGCTTTGCGCAAGTTTCTTGGCTAGCTCTCGTTGAGCTGAGCTTCGCCGATTGCACGGCTGGTTTCTACGCGCGATGAGCGCAAGAGGCGGGCAATCTGCTTGAGGTGCAACTGAACTGCGTAAGCACGCAGGATTTCAGGCTGGGAGAAGGTTGAACCTGTGTGGCGCACTTTTGCCATGCGGTCTTCGAGTTGCGCAATGTCCCATTCAAGATTGAGGTTGGGTGGTTGAACGTGGAATCGCCAGCCGTGAATGCATTTTGCAAGGTATTGAAACCCTGATTGAATATCTGTGACGAGTTGGCCCAGTTCGGGCTCGAGTTGCTGAGCATAGTGGTCTTCATTGCTTTCGCGGACGGCGAACTCCAAGGCTACGAGCGCATCGAAGATGGTGCGGCCAAACTGCGCCAGCATGCCGAGACCTTCGCGCCAACCGGGGCCGCCGGAGGGTTCGTTACGCGATTCCACCAAGAGCGCATTGTTGCTTCGCAACATGGCGAGGGCGTCTTCGCGCAGGTAGGCGAGATTCTCTGCAGGATGACCGCGAAAGCCTTGCAGAATGCCCTCGAAGAAGGCGTTGAGCACAAGGAACTCCTGTGCTAATCCATCGCGCAATCGAAGACGCGCACGATCGGGGAAGACCAGGGTTGAGACGGCGACGGCGACGATGATTCCCAGAAAGACTTCGCCGACGCGGTGCAAAGCGAGCAGCCAGTGGGAACCGGTTGCCGGCACAAGCATCACAATCGCGATGGTGACGCCGGCAAGACGCGAACTATTGCGGAGACCGAGGAGCCCGCAGAGTACGACGGCGGAGACTACGGCGAAAATGAAGTTCCACGGAACTGTCCCGAAGAGAGAGAAGGCGAAACCAAGAGACGCGCCGATGATCGTTCCGAAAATGCGATCGCGCGAGGCAGAGATGGTGGCGCCGAAGTTGGACTGGAGGACGATGATGGCGCTGATGGCTCCCCAGTAGCCGTCGTGCAGTCCAAAGTGGAGTGCAATCCACCAGCATAGAGCAGCGGCGAGAGCGGTTTTGGTTGCATCGATTACGAGGCGCTTGCGTTCCCAAGTAATGAGGCCTTGCCGGGCGGCACCATCCACGCGCAGTTTTACCGCCAGCTGCTGCTGCGACCACGTTCTGTCTTTTATTAACCGCATGAGCGTGAAGAAGAAATCCTCCTTATAGCATGAAGCATCGAGAGTGGCGATCGTGCCGCAGTTTGGGCCGCACAGCATGTAGCATAGAGGCAGGATCGCGAATCTCTTCGTGTTTTTCTTTGTCTATGCTTCGTCTTGGATATTCAGAAAATTTAGCGCCCGAGCTGCTCGCCGATTTCCCGGCGGGAGTCGAGTTGATTCGGCTGCCGCGCGATCTTGACCACGATGTCGAGATTGAGGTTTGGATTCCCGATCCGTACCCTACGCGGAATACGCAGATCGTTCCTCATTTGCGCGGCGTGAAGCTAGTGCTTTCGCTGATGGCGGGGACAGAGTGGATTCCTGCGGCAATGGGGCCGCACGTGACGATTTGCAATGCGCGCGGAGCTCATAATATTTCGACGGCTGAGTGGACGCTTTCCGCGACACTCGCGATGCTGAAACACTTTCCCCTGTTTCTAGATATTCAGAGGTCCGGGGAGTGGAAGCGACGGTTTGAGGCGAGCGCGGAATACGCGGAAATTAGTGGCGATGTGCGCTCATTTTATCCGCCGGTGATGATCGAAGATCTGGCCGGGAAGACGGTGCTGCTGGTGGGATATGGATCGATTGGCAAGGACATCGAGCGCATGCTGGAGCCGTTTCACGTCGAGTTGATTCGGGTCGCACGAACGGAGCGGGAAAATCCCAAGGTGCACGCCGTGGGGGAGCTGGATTCATTGCTCCCGAAGGCCCAGGTGATCGTGCTAATTCTGCCGTCGTCGGCTGAGACTCGATGGCTGATCGGCGAGCGACAGTTTTCGTTAATGCAGCAAGGGGCGCTACTGGTGAATGCGGCGCGCGGGCCGATTGTGAATACAGATGCGTTGGTACAGGCTTTGCAACGCAGGAAGATTCGCGCGGCACTCGATGTAACCGATCCAGAGCCGCTGCCGGTTGGGCATCCGCTATGGAAGTGCCCGAATCTTCTGATCACGCCGCACGTGGGCGGGTCGAGTCCGGAGTTTGCGCGGCGCTCGTTGAAGATTGCAGCCGACGAACTGCGGCGCTATATGGCCGGTGAGCCACTGCGCAACGTGGTGCAGACGGCAGTTTGAGCAGCGCGGGCGGCGCGTTGCCAGTCGCGAAGGCCGAGGATGGCAAGACCGACGAGTCCGGCGGAGAGGACTGCGGTGAGCCACAGGTCCTTATAAATGTATTCCCCGACATAGACGACGTCGACCACGATCCAGAGCCACCAGTTGGCGATGTGTTTACGGGCCTGCCACCAGCTGCCTACGAGGCTGAAGCTGGCGAGGGTGGCGTCGAGATAAGGCAGGGCAGCGTGGAGTTGTTTGGCCACTACGCCGAGGACGAAGCTACCCGCGATGCCGGCAACGAGAGCGATTAAAAGACTTGGCAACGCGAGCGGGACGACGCGCACTTCGCCCTCTTGGCGTACACCGCGCCACCAATGCCACCAGCCGTAGAGGGTGAAGGCAATGAAGAAGATTTGGAGCAGCGCGTCAGAAAGAAGGTGGGCCCGATAGAAGACGATGAGGTAGAGGAGGTCGGCGGCGAGGACGACGGGCCAACAGATTAGGAGCCGCCGCGTGGTGAGCCAGATGCCGATGGCGGTTGCGACAAAACCGGCGAGTTCAACCCAGTTTGCGACGAGATAGTGGGTGATGGCGGAGAGAATCATGCGCGCACCGCCCGGGATTGGCGTGATTCTGCCCAGCGACGGAGAGGGTGAATGAGTTTTTGTCTGCCTGGGCCGCAGAACCATTGCGCATGTTTTACGAGGTAATCATTGGTCGCTACCCGGGCTTTTTCCGGCGAATGCAGGACACTGAGAAAATAGTCTGCCTCGGTGAGCGCAAACTCTGCATGGCTGAGGGCGAGCATTGGGGTGAGTGCCCTAGATTCGGCTGGGCTGAGAGGGCGGACTTGCTCATAGCCCTGCAGCATTGCCCAGAGGTGATCGAGGTGCACCGGGACTTCTTCGCCGTGTTCGGGATCATGCATGAGAACGAGCCACTCCACGATGTTTCGCTCGATGGCTTGAGCGATATCGTAGACGGCGTTGGTGCGATCGGCTAATCCGAAATCGATGACAGATGAGGCGCGGGCGTTTGAACTGGAATCGTTCCAGAAGAGGTTTGAGGCGTGAAGGTCGTTGTGTGTCCAGAGCGGATGAAGCGACGGCAGGAGCGGCTTGAGTTCGTCATGGAAGGGAGTGAGGAGATAGAGTGCCTCTTCGCAATCGCGAAGAGCTGGAACGTGCTGGTTCAGTTCCGGGCGTGCTGCGAGATATTGCTTGAGCGCATCCCGTGCATCTTGCGACGCAAAGATGGTAAAGCTTGCGACTAGGGGGCGAACAGATCTTGGTGGAGCGTCGTAACTTTCGGCGGCGAGGTGGAGCCGGGCCAGTATCTCGCCCGCGGATCTGGCGTGTTCCCCTGATCGAAACGTAGTCCACGAGATAGCGTCCTCGTACAGGTCTGAACCTTCTGGAATTCCGTGTACTTCGTAGGTCCATTCGCCGGCTTCGATCGCGGTGTCGCCAGAGACTGTTGCGAAGATAGGGGGCACTCCAACTCCATTTGCGCGCAGATGCTCCATGAAGCGGTGTTCTTCCATCAAGCCTTCGGCATCGCGAACCAGACGAGAATGTCGCTTGATGAACACGCGTCCGAGGCCAGTCTTGACTACGCTTGCAGCCGAAAACGGACGGGGACTCGCCGACAGAATCTCAGTGGGATCGCCGGCTGACGGTATTTTTGCAAGAAGAGTGCTGACTTCGTCGAACGTCAATGGAGGCCAGTCGGGCTGAACCAGTGAGCCATCCAATCCGTGCGCTTTTGCAGTGTCGTTCAACTTATTCTCTTGCATGCGTCACTATCGCTAGAACGTGTAATGCGCCGCCAGTCTGATCGTGGTGGGAGCGCCTTGATGGATGAAGGTATCACCGAAGCTCGCTCCCGTGTCTTTCCAGTAGCGTTTGTTGAGGATGTTGTCGGCGTAGAGATGGAGCGTGATGCGGCCGTTCTCTCCGCGCGGCGTATAGCGCGCGCCAAGGTTGAAGAGGTTGTAGCCGCCGACGCTGACCGTGTCGTCGGGCGTAGCTTCTTTGCGGCTGGTGTAACTCCAGCCAGGCATCACGTGCAGACCGCGGGCATGGGGCACCAGGACATCGGTAAAAAGTGCGGCATGAAAGCGAGGAACGTTGATGACCTGCTTGTTGTCGCATGAGGGTGTTCCTGTGTCGCTTGAGATCGCGCGCAGCGCCGCAGCAGAGGCGCTGAGTTGGATCCAGTTCGCGGCCTTGCCTTGTGCGCTTAGTTCGATGCCGCTGTGCGTTTGGTGGCCCTCGGACTCGAAGCACTGATCACCGGGATTTCCGGTGGGGCAGAAAGCGTTGGGGCCATCGATGACCTTGGGATAGAAGAATGGTTGGCGCATGCGGAAGAGCGCCGCGGTCAAGAGAATTGCGTGCTCGTATTTTGCGCCGATCTCAGTCTGGCGCGTGTTGTAGGGGGCAAGGAATTCACTTGAATTATCAACCCACCACGGAGCCTGCGGCCCAAGCGAAAGAAGGACGCCGTAATTGCCGTAGAGTGTGAGATCGCGGACCGGGGAATAGGTACCCCCATATTGCGGCAGCCAAGACGTTCGAGCCTCGGAATAGTTGAAGTCGGTGACTCGCACGATGCGGCCGCCGGCCTGAAGTACGATGTGGCCCGGGAGATGGGCGCGTTCCTGCACGATGCCGGAGAGCTGATGGTCGAAGTCGGCGAGCGCGGATGGGCCTGCCTGCTCGCGGGGATCCTCCGGGGCGTAGGAGATATTTGGTTGATAGACGTTCTCGACGCCGAGGGGAGCGTACACGGCCGAGGAAGAAAGATACACAGTGCGATGAAAGAGAGAGCCGCCGCCAACCACGTCGTGGCTGATTTTGCCGGTGGTGAAGTGGCCCAGCACTAATGCTTCTCCGAGGGCGTCGATGCGCAACTCACCGGGGCTACGGTAATCGTAGATTTCATAGCCGCCATCGGGGCAGAAGAAGTAGTAGGGCGAGTCAGGGCAAAGGGAGTTGCCCGCCGCGTCGAGTGCAGGACCGTAGGGCCAGATGACGTTGTCGTCGATGAGAGAGTGGCTGTAGGAACCACCAAGATGAAAAGTCCAATTTGTCGCTAGCTTCCGCTCAAGACGCGCACCTGCATTGAGGGTGTCGAATGTGTTGGGCTTTGACCATGATTGGAAGCCGAGCATTACCGAGGGATAGACGGGAGCGGGGACGATTGTTCCGCCAAGTAACTGATATCCAGCTTCGGAGCGCTGGACCTTGTGCTGGTACTCGAAGTCGGTCATGAGCTGCGTGCTGGCTCCGAGTTGCCAGCGACCGTCTGCGGCCCCCATGCCGCGCCATCCGTTCGCTCCTTCGACATAGGTGTGGATGTCTTCGCCGGCGGCAGTGATGAGCAGGCCTGAGCTGCCGTGTAGGCCAGGGACGGCGAACTGCGTGGCGCCGTAGGCAGTGCCTCGTTGATCCGTAGCCAGATCGAGCGTGGGCCGCTGGCCGGGATAAGGCTCGCTGGTTGCGTAGCTGATCATGCCGCCGGAAGAGGCTACTCCGCTCTCAAGCCCGGCAATGCCCTTCACAATCTCGACGCGCTGCTTGTTTTCAAGGGGAACATCCTGCTCGCCCGCGATGGTCATGCCATTGATCTGCAGACCGGTTGCGAGATCAATCGGGAATCCTCGGATCTGGAAGTCGCCGTAGTAGCCGACGGGCGCATAGTCTTCGCCGACGGATGCGTCATTTTTGACGACATCGGTAAGGAGACGGGATATCTGATCGGTCATCAGGGCGCGTGTCACATTTGTAACCGAAAGCGGTGTTTCGCGCAGCGGCGTGCTATCCAAACTGGCGGCTGAGGCTGCGTTCGAAAGATAGTCGTCCTTTACTTCCCCGTGCACGACAACGGTTGTGGTGACGCTACCCAGCTTTTGCTGAGAGAGGTCTGCGGCCGGATTCTGCGAATCCGGAGCGCTTTGAGGCTGCGCCTGCGAGGTTGGGCGCGTCGAGCTTTGAGTCCAAGCAGTGGCGCCGCCGAGAGCCAAAACGGAAAGCATCAACCAGATCGAGGTTCTCGCAAGTCGAGAGCAAGCGCAACTGCGGAAGAAGAGGTTGCGCTCAGATCTTCGAAGTTGCGAATCGTTGTCGGGCTGTCGCGGCTGATGTCGGCACGCACGCATTCCTTGTTCCTACTTTCAAGAAACAAGAGCGTCTGCGCTGGGAGTGGAAGAAGTAGGCCAACCTTGGCTTCGAAAGCTTCCCACGCCGGCATTATCCGGATCGGGTTCGAGGGTATCTTCTCAGCCCCACATCGTGGAGCACCCCTGTTTCAATGCTTACGATTGAAACACCGTCAGGACTGGAATGCAAATCGAGAGTGGTCTGTGCCAGGATTCAGATCGACTAAGTGAGGATCAGTCGGCTATTTAGAAACTATTCGGGACTTATTGGCGAGCAAGTGTCGCTTACTTATACGAGGCAAGCAACAGATTAGTCGGGAAATCGATGCGGCGACTTAGTTTTTCGACGGTGAATGCACCGTGAATGGTGAAATCCACAGAAAACAATAGGGTTTTGCACTTGCATCCACAGGTTGGGTGAGCCTACTGTCTCTAACTAGCTGGTGACTCTGTAGCTGATTGGAACAGCAGCTCCGGCCTGGTAGAAAGCGTGAGTACTGGTTTTGGTTTGTAGGTTCGCAGTCGGCAGCAATGTCGATAGCGGATTGAAAGATTGAGATTGAGAGAGCGCCGGAAGCCAGATCAGGAATGTTGTGACCTGACTGAACACCGAAGATTCATCCGTAGCGCAAGCTGAGGATGCAAAGTTCGATTCAACCAGGGAGACGTCATCGACTCAGCTGTAGATGCCAAAACGGGGCAACCCGGGGAAGCAGATACAGGTCAGCCGAGGAACCAAGATTCGAGGCGACTCGAAAGGCGGTGAATCGGCGAACGGTGAGAGACTCAAGATTTAGGGCAACCTGGAAATTGGTCGATTGCCGTAGCCAAAGGGAAGATGTTCGAGGCAACTCGGAGATCCAACCAAGGCAAACCGGATGGTGCGTGATCCGAGGTAACTCGGATATCCATCAGTCGGTGCCGGAGGATTCGAAGCACGGGGCAACTCGAGCGACGAATCGTCGGCGATACCGAACGGCTGGGGCTCGGGGCAACCTGAGAACCGGCGAGTCGGCACCGCCGAAAGGTGCGAGAATCGGGGCGACTCGATGATCCATCGCCGGTAAAGCCGGAGATGCAGGACGAGGGGAAACCCAAGTCCTACATCAGGGGCGCTGCAGGAGGAAGTGGGAGCCACCGGGGAAACTCGGAACCCTGCTGAAACCAGCACCGCCGAAGGCATGCGAAGTTCGGGGCAACTCGAACGTCCATCGCCGGCACAGCCGAAGGACCGAAACCAAGGGGCAACCTGAGGATTCGGACGCCGGCCCAGGAGAAAGGGAGCGGGGTACGGGGCAACCCGGAGACGCAACCCGGACTGGGCGGGAAGATGCAGGAGGCGGGGCAACCCGAGGCCTCATCGACAGGCAGAACGAGACGATGCATGATCCATTGGGCTATACGATCATCCGGAAAGCGCCAGAGGCCGCAAGGTCTCTGGCGTTTTCGATTTTGGGTCGCATTTCTATCGAACCCGACGCCTGACTTCGCTCAACTCAGTGCATTGCAGAGGCACCGGGACCCTGTCCAGGTCGGTTGGCGCTCAGCATGAATGCCATGAAGACAAGGAAGAATGACAGCCAGGAGAGTTCCATATAGACATCCTGGTAACCCTGCATCTGTGCCTGCTGGTTGAGCTGGTTGTAGATGGAGGCAAGCGCCATGCTGGCGCTGTTGGTGCTGCCAAATGTCCCGGTGAAAAACCCGGTGAGTGCCTGGCTGTGCTGCGCAAAACCATTGGAACCCGACTGCATGGCGGCCTGAAGATGCTGCTGGTGCCAAAGCGATCGCGAGGTAACTTGCGCATTGGTAATCGCGATCATGATGCTTCCGCCGAGATTCCGCACGAAGTTAATGAGGCCGGCAACCTGGTTGCTCTCTTCTTTCGGCATGCCCACGTACGCCGCGTTGGTGATGGAGATGAAGCAGAAGGGGAGCGGCAACATCTGTACAACGCGCAGCCACGACGCCTGCGAAAAGCTCATCTGCAGATTGGTGGCATACGCGGCATAGCGGAAGGTGACGATGAACATAATGAATCCGGCCACGGCCAGCGTGCGTGCGGATATCTTGCCGGTTGCGAATCCAGCCATTGGCATTACGACAACGAGGGCGATGCCGCCTGCCGTGAGCGCAAGGCCTGCGGTGGTGGCGTTGTAGCCCAGCAATTGCTGCATGAACTGCGGCTGCAGAACGGTATTCGCATTCAGCACGCCGCCCACCAGCATCATGAGGAAACAACATATTGCGAAATTCTTAAAACGAAACAGCTTCAGGTTGATGAGCGGGTCCTTGTGTCGCCACTCCCACACGATAAGGCCGATGATTCCGCCAACAAAGAGGACAGCGAAGAAACAAATGAAGCCGGAGGAGAACCAGTCATTTTCCTCGCCCTTGTCGAGCATGACCTGCATGCCGCCCATCGCAATCGTGAGGAATGCCAGGCCCATGTAATCCATGTTTCTCAGCTTTGAAGGATCGGCCTTGATCCACGGCGGATCTTCGACGAGTCGCGTGACCAGAAAGAATGCTAGGATGCCGACCGGGATGTTGATAAAGAAAATCCAGCGCCAGGTGTAGTTGTCGGTGATCCAGCCGCCAAGGGTGGGACCAATGGATGGCGCCAGGACGGCGACAAGTCCGTAGAGTGCGAAGGCCTGTCCGCGCTTGTGCGGCTCGAATGAGTCGGCCATGATGGCCTGCGCCATCGGCTGCATGCCTCCGCCGCCCGCGCCCTGGATGATGCGGAAGATCAGCAACATGGGGAGCGACGGCGCGGCGCCGCAAAGGAAGCTCGCGATGGTGAAGACGGTGATGCAGAAGACGAAGAAGTTGCGGCGGCCCATCACGCTCGAGGCCCATCCGCCGAGGGGAAGCACAATCGCATTGGACACGAGATAGCTCGTGAGCACCCACGTGCTTTGATCAGTGCTGGCGCCCAGGCTTCCTGCGATGTGTGGCAACGCAACGTTGGCGATGGAAGTATCGAGCACTTCCATGAAAGCCGCAAGAGCCACTGTGGCCGCGATCAGCCACGGATTGACGCGCGGCTTCCACTGCGTCATTGCCGCGGCGTTTGGATTGACGACCGTAGTGGACCGCGCAGTACTTTCGGGTGTCGCCGGTTCTGTCTGCAACTCTGGCAAAAACTCTCTCCTCGGGGACTTACTACCTGTTTTTAGTTGAGGGGAACCGGGGATTGCCGTGGTCCACCGACGGCTCGCGATGCCGCTACTTTACCACTCACCTATAGATGAGAATTGACGTCGCCGGGGTTCACGGATTGTTGCGAGTGCCTCACAATGCGGCACTTGCCGCCGGTTCAGGGGAATGGGGAAGAACCGGTATGCGCCAGCCAACAAAAGCGATGGTTAGCGCAATCAGCTGCATGAAAACAATAAAAGCGACACAGGCCGGCCATTTGCCGAAGGCCCAGAAGGCTCCGGGAA
Organism: uncultured Acidobacteriaceae bacterium; assembly: GCA_963832035.1. Classification (GTDB taxonomy): domain Bacteria; phylum Acidobacteriota; class Terriglobia; order Terriglobales; family Acidobacteriaceae; genus Telmatobacter. The sequence continues at coordinate 131,379 of CAWHSK010000003.1, forward strand.
CGATACCGGCCGCGGTGCCGCCCAGGTAGTAGCAGGTGATGTAGATGCCTGCAGCCGTTACCCGGGATTCAGGCGGTGCGGCGACGCGAAGATGGCTTTGCGAGGCAGTTTGCGCGATAAAGACGCCGCTGGAAAGCATGGTGAGTCCGAGAATCACGAGAGGAAGCGTGTGGGCAAGCGTGAACAGGACGCCGACCATAGAGCAGCAGATGGCGCCCCCAATGCCCGCGCGAAGCCCGACGCGAGTGATAAGGAATCCGGCGCCAGGAGTGACGAAAAGTCCGATCAGATACACGAAGAAAAGAGAACTCAGCGCAGTGGTGGATAGAAAGAACGGTTGGGCGCTCAGGTAGAACGTGATCCACGTGAATACGCCAACGAGCGAGAAGAGGACGTTAAATCCGATGGCGAACGTTGCGACAAGTCTTCGATTCTGGAACATCTTCTTCACCCCGCGCATGAAGTTCTGATTGCGGGAATTCCCGGTCAGAGGGTGATGCGTGCGGCGGCGGCCGTGAGGCAGCCACGCGGCAACCGTCGCCGCTCCGACAAGCGACGCGGCGCCGAGAGCAAGAAAGCTGACGCGCCAGCTGAACTGGTCGGCAAGAATGCCCGCGGAGATGCGGCCAATGAAGCCGCCGAGAGCTGTTCCACTGACATAGAAGCTCATGATGAGAGCCACTCGTTCGGGAGGCCACTCCTCTCCGATGTAGGTAACGACCACGGCAATGATGCCGGGCACCATGATTCCCTGAAGGAAACGCCAAAAGATGAGTTGTGCGAGCGAGGTGGAAGTTGCGGCAAGGAGAGTGGGAATAGACACACCGAGGATCGAGACGACGATGACGCGCTTGCGTGCGAGCCGCTCAGTGATGGCGCCAAAAACGGGCGCTGAGACGGCGACACCCATCGTAGCGGCGGAGACTGTCATGCCGACGCCGGTCTTGGAGGCTTGGAAATTGTGCGCCAGCAACGGCAGCAAAGGTTGCGTGCAGTAGAGCTCGAGAAACGCACAGACGCCGCACAGAGCCACGGCTGCGGTAGCCATATTGTTTGGCTCTGTCGGATGGTCAGGCTGGGTGAGCGGTTCCAAGCATCAGAATACAGGCACTCGCTCGACGATTTTTCAGCGCGTTCGAGCCAGAAGTCATTTCTTTCGTCCCGCCGCTCCGAGCGGTTAACCTAGGCAAGAGATGGATTCCCCTTCCGCCAAGCCTCCTCGACGAGGGATGGAGGCATTTGCCTCTCGCGATTTCAGGCGATATCAACTGGCACGCGTAGCCGTGATCCTCGGCGCCGAGGCGCAGGCCGTCGCCGTCGCCTGGCAGGTCTATTCCATTACGCATCGTCCGCTTGACCTTGGATACACGGGTCTGGCTCTGTTCCTGCCGGGGTTGTTTTTCTTACTGCCGGCAGGACATGTGGCTGACCGGTTTGATCGGCGCCAGGTGATCCTCTGCTGCTATGTGCTTCAGGTGTTTTGCACCGCGGCGCTACTTATGCTGGCGATGGCGGGATCGCATCGAGTTCCGTTTATCTACGCAGTTCTCTTCCTGATTGGCACAGGCCGCGCATTCTCGGCTCCGGCGAGTTCGGCTCTGCTACCGCACCTGGTACCGGAAAAGCACTTCGTGAATGCAGTAACGTGGGGCGGAGCAATTTTTCAGTTAGCCAATGTGAGCGGGCCGGCGCTCGGCGGACTACTGTTTACTCTGCCGCTGATGGGTTTTCTTCACAGTGCGGGCCTCGACGGGGCAGGCATCGTGTACATTTTCACGCTGCTGACGCAGGCGTGGTTCCTGGTGCTGATTTTGAGCCTGCATGCGCGGCCGGGGCGCATGGAACATCGTTCGGCATCGCTGCACGTGGTTCTGGCGGGCTTCCAGTACGTGCGCAGTTCCCCACTACTCCTGGGCTCAATGTCGCTGGATCTCTTCGTCGTGCTGCTTGGTGGTGCGGTTGCGTTGATGCCGATCTTTGCCAACGAAGTGCTCCACACCGGGCCCCGCGGCCTCGGTGCGCTGCGAGCGGCGCCCGCCATCGGGGCGTTCTCCATGTCGCTGGTTATGGCGCGCTTCCCGATCAGCCGCAGGGCTGGTGCGCGGATGTTCATCTGTGTGGGAATCTTCGGCGTGGCGACGGTGGTCTTTGGATTGTCGAAAAACCTTTGGCTCTCATTGGCAGCGTTGGCGGTAAGTGGTGCCGCTGACATGATCAGCGTGATCATCCGCGGCTCCCTGCTGCAACTGGCAACACCGCCCGAGATGCGTGGCCGTGTGAGCGCGGTCAACTCGCTGTTTATTGGAGCATCCAATGAGCTGGGCGAATTTGAAAGTGGTTTAACCGCGCAGTGGTGGGGCGCCGTGCGGGCCACCATCTTTGGAGGGTTGGCTTCGCTGGCCGTCGCAGGTTCGTGGGCTGCACTGTTTCCCGCCCTTCGGCGTGCTGACGAGCTAACTGCCGAGACTCTCAGGCCGAAGTCGGACGCGACGAGTGTACAAACCCCTGCAGCCGGTTGAGATTGAACGTAAACATCTGCATCCAAACTGCAGGAGGAACGCATGAAGCCTTGGAAGATTGTGGCCATTCCGACATTGATCACGCTGCTCATCGCCAGCATCTACACATTCTCCGTATGGAAGAAGCGACAGAACCCTGGCGCCGTGAACCAGGGGCAGGAACAGAAACTAACGGCGGACGATGTGGCAGTAGTGCGGATGGAATTTCCATCTCACTTCGAAGATCTGAAGGACCAGGAAGGCAAGACTGTATGGATGAAGAACGGCTATACAATGCCGTACTTTGCATACGTGGGCGGCAAGGTGGACTTCAAGAAGCGCGTTGGCGTGATCCCTCCCTTGCAGAAGCTCGATCTGAAGAAGGCCATCAAGACTGCGGTTCCAGCAGATATTGACGACGGCATCAGCCATGGAACGCGACAAGCAATGTACGTCTTCACGCTGCCCGGCGATAAGCAGGAGTATGCGACACCTGTAGGTGCGACGGACGGAAACGAGGAGCAGTACTACAGCGACTTGTTGTATTTCTACGACGACCCGCACATCATTTACGCAAACTGGCCGAAGGACATCTGGGCTGCCGTAGACGCGCATCAGGTAAAGCCGGGGATGAACGAGTTGCAAACGCGGTTGGCCCTGGGCCAGAAGATCCAGACCGACGATCCCCGGACGGAGGGTAATCGAACCGTCACATACGACCAGGATGGAAAAAAGTGGACGGTAACGTTTGTAAAGGACCGGGCGACGAAGGTTCAGAACGGTTAGAGCTGACGCCAGGCATTGTGTTCTCTTTCCACGGTGGTGATTGACGGGTCGAGATAGTGGACGCAAATGACTAAACGGGCCATTTACGTCTCTCCGGGAATCTAATCTTGGTTGGGATTCGACTGTCAATCGCCCAAGCCTCAGCGCCGAACTTTTTCAGCTTTGTTTATGGCGGGCGCTAAGGAATGGGTGACCAGGTCATTCTGGAACTGAGGCAGGGCTGGCGCAGGCAACAGGCAGCGTAACCCGAAACTCGGTGCGACCAGGTTTCGATTCGACATCGATTGCGGCGTCATTATGGCGCACCAGGCGGCGGACTATATCAAGCCCAAGACCCGTGCCTTCTCCAATCGGCTTGGTCGTGAAGAACGGGTCGAAGATCTTCGCGAGATCCTGCGCCGGGACGCCCGGCCCGTTGTCGACAATGCGAACTACCACTCGTGCACCTTCGCGGCTCCCAAGCACGTCGATGCGGCCGCCAATGGGTACTGCATCCAACGCGTTCTCAATCAGGTTTCCCCATATCTGGTTTAATTCCGCTGCGAAGCCGTGCACTGGCGGCAGGTCGTTTTCCAACTCCACGGCCACCTCCACTGACTTCTCACTCGCTTTCGAATTAAGCACGGCCACTGTGTCGCCGAGGCTGGATGCCAGATCCACAGGTTCGGCCACCATCGCCTGGTCCATGTTTGTGAATCCCTTGATCGCCGTTACCAAACCGGAGATTCGCATCGCGGCGCCCTGAATGCCCGATGCCAGTCGACGCGCACCACAACCAGCTGCCGCCCACCGCAGTACAGCGTTCAATGCCGATCCTGAAACCACCGCTGCGAGCTTGTCGAGTGCTTCGAATGTCACTTCAGTATCGGCAAGCATTGGCGCGATTGCGGTGTCCAAACTATGGCCGGCAAGCCAATCGGCAATTGCCTCTTCGCGGTCCGACTGCTCGAGACATGACCGCACCGTCTGTGACTGCGTCGCAAGGCAAGAGGCCACAATTGCATCCACCGCAGCCAGTTGGGCCTCGGTCAGCTTTGCGGCTCCCAATGCGCGCGTTGCCTTCTCGGTGTCTTCGAGCCGATCCTCAAGCAGCGACGCGCAGCGTTCAATTGCCGATGCGGGGTTATTCAGCTCGTGCGCCAGACCAGCAGATAGCTTGCCGAGGGAAATCATCTTCTCGTTATGCAGGTCGCTGGAAGTGAATAATCGCGCGCGATCGAGCATTGTGCGCACCAGGATCGACGTGATTTCAAAACATTCGTGAGTCAGCGCACGAATTTGATTTCGATCGAGAGCCAGAATCTCGGTGGGCTCCTGGGCAATCGCATCTCCGGGAGGGTTCACCAGCCTGGAGTAGGGCAACACTCCAGTCACATCACCAGTTTGCCATTCGATTATTTTTTGCGGGCCGGAACCCCGGTCAACCCACAGCGACACATGCCCCGACAGCAGTACGTACAGTCCGTCTACAGGTACGCCTTTGTGCGACAGCGCTTCGCCGGCGGCCAGAATACGAACAGACCCGTGAGTGGCCAGCCATGCCAACTCTTCCCGAGGCGCGGCGCCCAGTGTCTTGTGCTCTGCCAACCGATCAATAAGATCGCTTGCTGTCATGTTCATGCTGTCTGCCAAACGGGTCGGCTACTTCTCCAACAAGTTACCAACTGCAGATTCATTTTGCCAGCGTCGAAGGATATGCTCGGCCTGCTCTCGTTGACTCAACGCATGTGAGCCCGGCCGCAACCCCGACCGCTTTTCAACCTCCAGCGGTATCTGGTTGGAACGTGGTCGGCTACTTCGGCGCAGGCGCTTTGCTTAAGATTGCGGCCGATTCGTCGGGGCAGGCCGCGGCTGCGGTGCGGGCTTGGGTTGAACCGTCGGCTTCGGTTGGGGAGCCGGCCGCGGTTGTTGAGGAGTAGGCCTTGGCTTCGGTTGCTGAGGAACAGGTCTCGGCTGAGGAGCAGGCCGCGGTTGTGGAATGGGCTTTGGCTGTTGAGGTGTCGGCCGTGGCTGCGGCGTTGGCCTTGGTTGAGGGCCCGGCTTGGTCTCAGGCGGTCGACTCGGATTCGGCTTAGCGATCGGCTGGGATGGTTTCCCTGGCTTCGGTTGCGGCGACGGGGGCAGACCAGCACCAGGTCGATTGGTCGGCGGCGGAGGATTGCCCGGCCGGTAATTCGGCCCCCAGGGTGGACGGTTGGCCGGCAGTCTTACCGGCGTGGGAGGACGGTAGTTGGGTGGACGATAATGCCAATTGCCACCGTATCCAGGGCGGCTGGTATAAGGAACCGGTCGAGGGCGATACCAGACGTGCGGCGGACGGTAAGGGTTCCCCCATCCGACCCAAACGTTGTGATTGTAGTAGCACCGGCGGGATGTCCAATTCCATCCCCATCCCATCCATCCCCACGGTCGAGTGCTCATGTACCAGATCCCTATTGGAATAGGCGGCCCGTAACTCACAACCACAACATTGGTGGGAGGCCTGACGTAAACCACGGTAGGGTTGTAGACCGGTATGTAGACAACCTGCGGGTTTGCAGGCTGAATTACATAGATGGGCTGCCCGGATGACTGCTGCACTTCCACCTGCTGTTGCTGATTGGTGCGCAAATTCCCCGCAGCGTATGCCTGCGCCCGCAATCGCTGGATCGACGCACTCACTGCCCCTTGATCTGCGGAAAACGCTTGCCCAACAGAGGCGAAGTCGTCGACATTTTCCGCCATCATGTTAAGCACGTCCGGAAAATTTACCAGGGCAATAAACGCCGCATCGAATCCCTGCGCTTCAGCCGCACTGGTAAGTGCCGTGCCTTGCAGCCCTTGATTCTGCTGAAGCCAGTTCGAAACGTCCAGAATCTCCTGAGGATTTGTGGATGCCGTTGTAATCTGCGCCAGCAAAGAATCAGGGTAAAGCGCAACAGGAGCCAGCAGTTGATCCAACTGTTGAGCCGTCGGAATAGGCGTTTGTGCTGAGGCTATCTGGCAGAGCACCAGAACAATGAAAACAAAAAGCTTTGTACAGTTCGGCTTCGATCGCATCAGGCCTCGTTTTATTAGTGTTTGCTATCCGTGGGAGGAAGGACTATCGTCATCGCGCCGGTTTTTGCGGCTGAACGTTGCAACACGATAGTAAACCGGAAGTTTCACCTTTCGAAGAAACGCTTCAACTATGTCAGCAAGAGCTTGCATGCATTTCGCAGATAAACGCCGGCTTGAAAACACGGCCCGTCAAACTGCGTTCGCTCACGCGATTTCCCTCCGGCCCGCGATCGACCTAGGTTTCTTTGGCACTCTGACTGTTATTTATGACAGTTGCGACTTCGGTGGCATGCGGTTAGCTTTCCTCTTAATCATCGGAACATCCGAATAGGATCTCTCTGATGACGGTACTTGCTCATCACTAGAAGGCGACTTCTTGAGGAGTGTGAAAACAACCTCAATCTTTTTCGAGCGGTGCTTACTCATTGCCGGATCGGTGCTTCTGGCCGTCTGGTTAGTAGCTCTGCTTCATGGGGAGATTTTTTCCCGATTTGCACTGTGGCACTTTGAGCACGCGCAGGCTGCCGCAATACAAAATGATGTGTCGAAACAAGCCGAACCCAATGGAAATGTCGATTTCAGTCTCTGGGCGGCAAAACGCATTCAGGCCTACAAAAGCAGTCTACTGAATGCCACAGGCCTTCCTCTGGCTGTGCTCGAAATTTCGAAGGTGAAAATCCGAGTCCCGGTCTTCGAAGGAACGGACGATCTCACTCTAAACCGCGGAGTTGGACGAATCGCTGGAACCGCGACGCTCGGTGATCCGGGCAACGCTGGAATCGCCGGGCACCGCGACGGTTTCTTCAGAGGATTGAAAGACATTTCGGTTGGAGATGAGATTGATCTGGTTATGACGACCGAGAGAGACACTTACGTCGTGGATCAAATCGAGATTGTCAGTCCGGCTGACGTTCATGTGCTGGAACCGCGCCCCAGATCTTCTCTCACCCTGGTCACTTGTTACCCGTTTTATTTCGTGGGCGATGCGCCGCAACGGTTCATTGTCCATGCCTCCATCGCAGCGCGTCGGCCGCTTGTCGGCCCAGGAAATCAACCCACAACCACTTCCGCAGGCTTGGGAAAAAACAACAAGGAGAATTCGCAATGAAAGTTAAAAGCACAACTCTACACAGTTTGCTGGCTGTGGCGGCAGGCATGGTTTTCTTGGCCTCCTCTGCGGCCGTCAACGCGCAGGTTGAAACAACTACCTCAACAACCCACGGCGCTCCGACCCATGAAGTCCAGGTCCAAAAGGGAACCGTGGTGATGGTCCAGGGAAATGACCTCTGGGCGAAGGACGAGTCAGGCCAGATTCACCATTTCGCAAACGTTCCCGAAAGCGTTCACGTCACAGTCAACGGTCAGCAACTCGGCATACACGATCTCAAACCGGGTATGACGATTGAACGCACCACCATTACCACCACAACACCAAAGATGATCACAACCACCCAAAGCGTGACCGGCAAGGTCTGGCACGTCAATCCGCCGTTGAGCGTTATCCTCACCCTCGATAACAACACCAACCAGGAATTCAAGATTCCCAAAGGTCAGAAGTTCAATGTCAACGGACAGATGGTGGATGCCTGGGGTTTGAAGAAGGGTATGACTGTAAGTGCGACCAAGGTCGTTGAGGTACCGGAAACCGTAGTTACGCAGAAGAGAATCCTGGCGGGGCAAATGCCTCCTCCGCCGCCGCCTGCTCCGGATCAGCCAATCCTGATCGTCGTAGCGGAGCCGGTTCCAACTCCGGCTGCCGCTCCACAAGAAGCAGCTGCTGCACCCGCTCCGGCTCTTCCCAAGACAGGCAGTTCGTTGCCTTTCGTTGGTCTCTTGGGCCTATTGCTGTTGGGCGCATCCTTCGGTCTGCGCTCGTTCCGCCGTTCGTAGAACCCCATCGGCTTCATATCCTGGAGGGGTTATCTTCAGTAAGAAGGTGACCCCTCTCTGGATTGAAATCCTTCGATAACCACAGTTCCATTCCCCTCACAAAGTGAGCCAGTGTGCCGCCCGGTCCGGCTCCGTCCAACTCATCGTCTGATATCCCTTTCCCTCTTGCCTAACTCCACGTTCCGGAGGAATATGGTCCCTGCGCCACTCCGCCTGGGGGGCGCGACTGCACAGGAGGCCCGTGGCAATTTAAGTGCAAACGGCTCTATCCATCGCGGAGATTGATGTTCTGTGGATCACGGCGGGGCTTGGCTGCGATGGCGATACCATCGCCATGACCGCGGCTACCCAGCCCAGTATCGAAGACATTGTCATGGGCGGTATGCCTTGGATTCCCAAAGTCAACTTCCATAATCCTTTCCTCTCCATTGAAAACGGGGATCACTTTCTAAAGCGCTTCCATTTGGCTGCCAAAGGTGGCGTCGATCCCTTCATCCTTGTCGTCGAAGGGTCTATCCCCAACGAGAACAACAAGGCAGAGGGCTACTGGGCGTCGCTAGGCACCGACGCTGCGACAGGCCAGCCGATCACCACGTGCGAATGGATCGACCGTCTCGCGCCGCATGCCTGGGCCGTGATCGCCGTTGGCACCTGTGCCACCTATGGCGGTATCCATGCCATGGAGGGCAATCCGACCGGCTGTACGGGGCTGCCCGACTATCTCGGATGGCAGTGGCATTCCAAAGCGAAACTCCCCGTCGTATGCGTTCCGGGCTGTCCGATTCAGCCAGACAATTTCATGGAGACGTTGCTCTACCTGCTCCACATGGCTGCCGGCCGCGCTCCGATGATCCCCCTCGACGAAGCGCTGCGACCCACTTGGCTTTTTGGCACCACCGTCCATGAAGGCTGCGACCGCGGAGGCTTTTACGAACAGGCTCAGTTCGCTGAGGAATACGGTTCCCCGCTCTGCATTGTAAAGCTCGGTTGTTGGGGACCGGTCGTACAGTGCAATGTCGGCAAGCGCGGCTGGATGAGCGGCATCGGCGGATGCCCGAATGTCGGCGGAATCTGCATTGGCTGTACGATGCCCGGGTTCCCAGACAAGTTCATGCCTTTCATGAATCAGCCTCCTGGATCACTGCTCTCTTCGGCCGCCGTCCAAACCTATGGTCGGGCCATTCACGCGCTCCGCAAGTTCACCCAGGCATCGCTCAACAAGGTACCCAACTGGCGCCGGCAAGCTATACCCGGCGCGTCGGTCACACATCCAAGCTAACGGATCGATGCTTATCAGAACGGAGATCTGATGGCACTGCTCGCGCAAACTGAATGGAAAGACCGCTCCTCGCAGCGCGAGGCCGAATGGACCAACATCCCCACGCTTCCGGATCTGAGCCGCGCTGAAGCGCTTCTTCACGAATTGGCTGGCGTATTCGCGGCCCCGACTCGCGCAGAAGCCTCAGGTCCGGCAACTCCTTCACCAGAAACCCACACTTCAAATCTCGAAGCCAAATACCGCGCGCTGCTCGAGCAGATCCCCGCCGTAGTTTTCATGGCCTACCTCGATCGCGGCGTCAGCGAGGCCTATGTCAGCCCGGAAATCGAAGCCGCACTCGGCTACTCGCGCGAGGATTGGCTCGAAGATCCCGTGCGCTGGTACGCCCGCATCCATCCCGACGACAAGCAGCGCTGGAGCGTCGAAGCCGCCAGCATGTTTCTTTCCGGAAAGCCGCTTCGCTCCTCTTACCGCGTCATGGCCCGCGACGGCACGGTTGTCTGGTTCCACTGCGACGCCCGCATGGTGCGCCATCCCGATGGTTCGCCGTGGTTCATCCACGGAGTGGCTTTCGACATCTCTGACTTGAAAGGTACCGAGCGTGCTCTGCAACAGGAACGCAATGTTGTCTCCGCAATTCTCGACACTGTCGGCGCCCTCGTTACTGTTCTCGAACCCGATGGCCGCATCGTGCGCTTCAACCGCGCCTGCGAACTCACCACCGGGTACGCATTCGATGATGTCCGCAACCAACATGTCTGGGACTACTTTCTCCAGGCAGAAGAAGTTGAACGTGCCCGCTCCATTCTTTCTCAACTGAATGCAGATCTGCTGCCGCAGGATTTTCAGAGTCATTGGGTCACGCGGCGCGGAACCCACCGTCTCATCGCATGGTCCTGCTCCATGCTGCCCGGCAACGATGCTACGCCGAACTACATCATCGCTACCGGCATCGACATCACCGAGCGCGAACAATTGGAGAGAGCGCTTCTTGAGATCAGCGCGCGCGAGCAACGACGAATCGGTCAGGATCTGCACGACGGGCTTGGACAACACCTCACCGGAATCGCCTTCATGGCGAAGGTTCACGAAGCCAAGCTCGCTGAAAAGCAAATGACAGACGCCGCAGACGCCGCCAAAATCGTGAAGCTGGTCAATGAAGCGATTCACAAGACACGAGAGTTGGCCCGCGGCTTGTTGCCCGTCGTCTCCGACGCCCAGGGCCTGATGTCAGCGCTCCAACTCTGGGCGGGAGAAGTTGAAGATCTCTTTGGAATCTCCTGCCGCTTCGAATGTGAGACAGCCGTGTTGATCCACGACGACGCGATGGCTACACACCTCTACCACATTGCGCAGGAAGCAGTGAATAACGCCATCAAACATGGGCGGCCACGCAACATACGTATCCTCCTGTTTGCCGACAATGGATGGGGTACGCTGCAGATCAACGACGACGGCACCGGCATCCAGGAGAACCACTCCTCCAATCATGGAATGGGACTGCATATCATGAGCTATCGAGCGGGGATGATCGGTGGAAGGCTTGAGGTCGGGCCTAATCCACCGCACGGGACCTGCGTCACTTCGGTGTTCCCCTTGGCCTCCCGTCACTTTAAAGGGAAAAACCAATGACGATGAATTCGGTTCTTGACAGGCCCGTGCAAGCCGCCAAAAAGTCTGTTCTCGTTGTCGATGACCATCCCCTCATGCGCCAGGGCCTCGCCCTCCTCATCAATCAACAGCATGACCTGCAGGTTTGCGGCGAAGCGGAGGAAGCGCAGGCCGCACTCCATGCAATCGCCCACTTGCATCCCGATATTGTGATCCTTGACATCTCTCTGAATGGCCCTGACGGTCTCGAACTGCTCAAAAACATTCGCACCAAAAGCCCTGACCTCCCAGTCCTCATCCTTTCCATGCATGACGAGGCCATATACGCCGAACGCGCTCTTCGCGCCCGCGCTAACGGCTACATCATGAAGCAGGAAGCCACCGAGAAGGTCCTCATCGCCGTCCGCCGCATCCTCAATGGCGAGGTCTATCTCAGCGATCGCATGTCGAATAAGATGTTGCAGCAATATATAGGCGGCGCGCCCTCTTTGATTCAATCCCGAATCGCATCCCTCTCTGATCGAGAACTCGAGGTCTTCTGCTTGATCGGTGAAGGCCGAGCCACTCGCGAAATCGCCGAAGAACTTCACCTCAGTGTGAAGACGGTGGAGACCTACCAGGCCCACATCAAAGAGAAACTTGTCTTGCGCAGTGGCCGCGAACTTATCCAGCATGCCATTCAGTGGAAGATCAACGAAAAATCCGCCTGATTCGGACTCCAGTCCCCGTATCAAGGCATGACTTCATCGCCTGGTAAGGAACTCGAATGATAGTGCGGCCTCGGAGGGTACGGGCTTCAGCCCGAACATCAGCCCTCGCCAATTAACAGGGTGCTTAGCCTCTGAAGGCTCTTATCCTGAACCTGAAATGCTTACCGCCCCGTCCCGCCCACCGTCATTTTGTCCAGCTTGATCGTCGGCATACCCACCCCAACCGGCACGCTCTGCCCATCTTTCCCGCAGGTCCCGATTCCCTCATCCAGTCTCAGATCGTTCCCCACCATCGAGACATACTTCAGCGCCTCCGGCCCATTGCCAATCAGCGTCGCATCCTTCACCGGCGCCGTGATCTTCCCGTCCTCGATCAGGTAAGCCTCTGACGCCGAGAACACGAACTTCCCGTTGGTGATGTCCACCTGTCCGCCGCCAAAGTTCACCGCGTACAAGCCGCGTTTTACCGACCGCAGAATATCCTCCGGCGAATCCTCTCCCGCCAGCATGTAGGTATTCGTCATCCGCGGCATGGGAATGCAGTGATAGCTCTCCCGCCGCCCAGAGCCCGTGTTCGCAGTGCCCGTCAGCCGCGCCGAGAGCTTGTCGGTCAAGTAGCCCTTCAGGATCCCGCCTTCAATCAGCACCGTCTCTTGTGTCGGCGATCCCTCGTCGTCTACATTCAGCGAACCGCGCCGCCCGGCCATCGTTCCGTTATCCACCACCGTGACTTTCGAACTGGCAACCGGCCGCCCAATCAGCCCCGTAAACGCCGACGTCCCCTTGCGATTGAAATCCGCCTCCAACCCGTGGCCCACGGCTTCGTGCAGCAACACCCCGGGCCATCCCGGCCCCAGTACCACCTGCATCTCGCCCGCCGGAGCGGGAACGGCGCCAAGCTGTAAAACAGCTCCCCGCGCCGCCTCCTGTGCCAGGTGCTCCGGACTCTTCGAATCCACAAACTGCTCCAGCCCGGATCTTCCACCCCCGCCAGCCGATCCCTTGGTCGTCGGACCATCCTTCGCGATCACAAATACATTCAGCCGGCAAAGCGGCTGCGTATCGCTGGCAAAAGCACCATCCGAAGCTGCAATGAGAATCCGTCTTAGCTCCTCGCTGTATCCCGCCCTCACCTGCACAATCCGCGGGTCGTAGGCCCGAGCCGCGCGGTCAGCCCGCAGAATCAGTTCCAGCCGTGCCGCTAGGTCCAGGTCAAACCCGCCCAGCGGTACCGGATACAAATCCGCCCCTGCCGTTTCCGTAAATCCCTGCACCGGCTGCTTCGCCGGCCCCGATGCAATCAGCGCCGCCGTGCGCGCCGCATGCAGCAGCCGCTCTGGGCTCAGGTTATCCGTGTAGGCATATCCTGTCCGTTCGCCCGATAGCACACGAATTCCGCACCCCGCACTTGTCCCCGTGCTGGCCGACTTCACGATCTGCTCGTCTACTCCCAGCGACGTCGAAGTCACCGATTCAAAATAAAGATCGGCGTAGTCGCCGCCCGCGGAGAGGGCCTCGCCCAGGCAGCGTTCGAGCAACCGTTCGGTGATTCCAAATTTTTCAAAAAAGTAACGTCTATGACTAGGCTGAGGGGAAGCGACAGGTAGGCTCATCGTTGGATGTAGTTTACGCCTCTTGGCCGTGGACCGCATTCCGGCACAAACCGTTTCCTTGCTTGATTCAGGGGCGAGTCTCCATTGTTTTCAGAAATATCCCCATGCTAAATTTCCTCCATGAAGAAAATCCTTGCTGCTGTGCTTCTGGTCCTGGTGTTCGCCGCCCCGGCGTTCGCAGCGACTACGCATCATCACCATCACCATCATCACCACCATCACAAGGCCTAGGCCCGTCCGGAGTCCATCCCGGACGTTCCCCCTGGGGGTGTAGTGCAAACCCCAACGATTACTCCATCTCCGGTGTTCGGCCAGTCCCAGCTGAACCCGGGATTTTCCCTTCATTCCCTGCAAACCCTGCCCCTGTCTCCCATTACTCCTCTTGGACCAGTGACTTCGGGTACTATCGCTCACGCCGTTCTCGTGCTACATTCCTGCCATGAGGAAATTTGCGGTTGCCGCGCTGTTGCTGGTCATCTGTGCCGCTCCGGCCTTCGCCATTTGGCCTTTTCACAAAAAGCCACCGAAGGATCCGCGGTTTAGCGAGCATCCGCAAACCCAGCACCAGCAGAATCTGCATTATCAGAACGCGCAGAAGCATAAGATGCAGAAGCATCCCATCAGCAAATAGATCCACCTCGCGGAGCGCGCAGTCGTCTTCGCCCCGAGTGTTCCTCAGGTTGCTGCACAATGTCTGAATTGGAAGATTTCCGCTACCCGATCGGCCGCTTCAAGGCTCCGGTTTCCTTTGAACCCGCGGTACGCGCAGAACAAATTTCCATCCTCCGCCAGCTTCCATCCACCCTTCAAACCGCTGTCAGCGGACTCAATCACACGCAGCTCGACACGCCTTACCGTGACGGCGGCTGGTCCGTGCGCCAGCTCGTGCACCACATCGCCGACAGTCACGCCAACGCCTACGTCCGCACCAAGCTCGCCCTCACCGAAGACTGGCCCACCATCAAGCCCTATGACGAAGCGGCCTGGGCGAAGCTGGCCGACAGCCGTCTTCCCATTGATAGCTCACTCGCAATCATTGCCGCTCTCCACAAACGCTGGGTGGCGCTTCTTGAATCGCTCTCCGAGACTGACTTCCAGCGTGGCTACAACCACCCCGAAAACGGCCGCCAGAATCTCGCCACCGTACTTGCGATATACGCCTGGCACTCGCGCCATCACACCGCGCACATCACAAAGTTGCGTTCGCGGCAGAACTGGTAGTCTCCGCGTGCCCTCAGCAGTCGACGCTCCGTCCGCAGCCCAACTCGCCGAAATCCTCGAAGAATATCTCACCGCCCATCCCGCCGCCGCTCTTCTTGAAGACGGCAGGGTTCTCTTTGACATGCGCCTCGCGCGCTACTCTGTAACCGAAGCTCACGGCCGCTGCCTGTTCCAGCTTTGGAGCGAAGAGCGCAATCTCATACGGACTGTCATCGAAATTCAACCGCGCGCGCAATGCCTGCGCGTTCTCACCCGCCGCATGGGCGCGCCCAAGCCCCAGGCCCTCGAACTTGTTCCCAACAGCGATCGCCGCACTCCTACCGCCCGCGATTCCGCGCGCCGCAACTATCAGCGCCTGCTTGAACGCGTCCTCACTCGCTCCTTTATCGGCTCGAAAGTCGACGGCCTCCGTTCCGCAATGGATCTCGAGCACAGCTTCGGCCCCGCGTATATCCGCGGCCATCTGTTCCGAGGCACCTCGGCCGAAGCCATCATCGGCGTCAGCGAAGCAGAATCCGCCTCAACCATCGATGGCATTCTCACCCTGGGCATCCTCTGGCTCGATCATTGCCGCCAGAAAACCGATGCACGCCGTCACTTCGGCGGACTCAAAGTCGTCGTGCCTAAGGGATCATCTCGCACTTCCGCCGAACGCATGGCATGGCTCAACCACGCCGCCGCTGATTTTCAGCTCTTCACCCTCGACGAGCGCAGCGAGGAACTTGAACCCGTCGACTTCCGCGACAGCGGCAACCAGACAGCCCGCCTCATGCATGCTTTTTCTCGCGAGGCTGCGCTCGAACGCTGCCAGTCCGGCATCGACAAAATCCTCGGGCTTCTGCCGCCTGAGGCCAACGCTCGCATCGAAATTCATCCGCGCTCCGCAACTGACGTTGGGTTGAGGCTGCACGGCCTGGAGTTTGCCCGCGTCCGTCACAGCGCCGCATCGCACTCCTTTTCACAGCAGCAGGAGATCACCTTCGGCGCCGGAGCCAACGAAACTCCACTGACTTCCGAAACTGAAGCCCTGTGCCGCGAACTCTGCTCCCGCCTCTTCCTCAGCCGCCATCGCGAGGGCGCGCACAAAGACCCGCTCTTCCGCATGC
This sequence comes from uncultured Acidobacteriaceae bacterium, assembly GCA_963832035.1. Classification (GTDB taxonomy): domain Bacteria; phylum Acidobacteriota; class Terriglobia; order Terriglobales; family Acidobacteriaceae; genus Telmatobacter. The sequence continues at coordinate 147,132 of CAWHSK010000003.1, forward strand.
AGCCCGAACGCTGGCTCGAGTCCGAATTCCGCGCCGGCCTCAGCGATTTGCTCCCTTCGCTTCGCGGCCATCAACTCTACTCGCAGGTTCCCGCTCTCTCTTCCGGAGACCGCGGCATGCTCGACCTCCTCACTATCGATCGCAACAACCGCCTCGTCGTCATCGAACTAAAGGCAGATGAAGATCTGCATCTGCCCCTGCAGGCCCTTGATTACTGGATCCGCGTTCGCGCCCTGAACGCCGATCGCCAGCGCACAGTCGGCAGCGACCGACCACTCTCCGCCTTCGAGCGTGAAGGCTATTTCCCCGGCGCCGAAGTCTCTCCCCTTGCGCCGCGCTTGTTACTTGCCGCGCCAGCCCTCCGCATCCATCCTGCCAATCTGCCGGTTCTGCGCTATCTCTCCCAGGAAATTGACTGGGAACTGATAGCCCTCAGCGAACACTGGCGCCAGCAATTGCAGATCGTCTTCCGCAAACACCCCACCGACGCACACGCGAAATGCCCGTCTTCCTGAGCAAAACCGAAGCGGCCTGCCTTTCGCACTGCATCAAGCCTTTACGAATTTTTATCCGTCGGGGATGGGCAAGCACGCTCTCCACCTGCAATCCAACAGCGAATTCGCCGCTCCCGGGTGCAACCCCGGACCCACGCGAATTTGTCCCATCCAAATTCACGAGCGACAATGGACATGGCCGTGAAATCAAGAAGGAAGGGATCAGGTGAAACTCGTCCTGCAATCGAAACTGGCTCTGGCTCTCTTCCTCACCGCGACCACTTTCCTCGCACAACCCCCATCGGCAGACCTCCGTCAGTCCGCCCTCGCCCTCGAACAGCAGGGCAAGTTCGCAGAATCGGAGCAGGCCTGGCGCGCCTTAGCCAAAACGCATCCCGCCAATCCCGAGCCGTACGCACACCTCGGCTTGCTTGAAGCGCGGCAGGGGCACTATGGGGAAGCGGTTCCGCTGTACCGCAAGGCCCTCGCTCTCAAGCCGGACATGCTCGGTCTGCGTCTCAATCTCGCCCTCGCCCTCTTCAAAGCCGGAGATCTCAAAGCCGCTATCCCCGCATTCACCGCGCTCCTGAAGACTGCACTGCCCAACTCGCCTGAAGCGATGCGCTACACGATTCTCCTCGGCATGTCCCACTACGGCCTCGGCCAATTCGCCGAGGCTGCCCCGTATTTAAAAACCGCTGCCGCTGCCGATCCGCAGAACCTCTCCATTCGCCTCGCGCTCGCGCACAGTTATCTCTGGTCGAAGCAGTACAGCAAGGTCCTCGACGTCTATCACGAAATCCTAATCCTCGACCCCGACTCCGCCGAAGCCGACATGCTCGCCGGCGAAGCTCTCGACGAAATGAAAGACTCTTCCGGCGCCATCGAGATGTTCCGCAAAGCCGCAAAAGCCAAGCCAGGCGAGCCCGATGTGCACTTCGGCCTTGGCTATCTGCTTTTCACCCAGAAGCAGTATCCCGAAGCCATCCAGGAATTTCAGGCAGAGCTTGCCAACGACCCCAATCATGCGCAGTCCCTGCTCTACACCGGCGACGCCTATATCCAGATGAATCAATACGCCGACGCCGGGCCGCTGCTTGCAAAGGCAGCCAAACTCGCCCCTTCCCTCGCTTTGGTCCACCTCGACCTGGGCATCCTCGCGGCGACCGATGGTCGAAACGAAGATGCGCTCCGCGAATTCCTCATTGCGGAAAAGCTCAATCCCGACGACGTCAACGTCCACTGGCGCCTCGGACGCCTCTATCGAGCCATGGGCCGAAAAGAAGAAGCCAAGGTTGAGCTCGACAAGGCCAGCAACATCACGCGCTCGGCAAACCAGGAGCTCTACAAGAAGATCTCGGGCGGCCAGGCCAAACCCCCGACAGACACACCACCTCCGTCATCGGGCACCACAAACCAATAGATTTGCGGCTGATTCACTTCCGGTGTGTATGAGCCTCTGCCCCGGCCTTTGCTGCAAGCAGCTCTGAGAGAGCCCTCTCTGGACACACGTGTTGCGCCTCGACGTGCTCCAGTTCCTCTTTCGTCTCCACGGCCGTTGCGACCGTCATAAAACAATAGAGGCAGCGCGTATTGTAGGTTCCGTTCTCGTTTTGCGTTTCGTTGTACATGACTGCCATCCACCTCGCTCCCGAGGAGCAAGTTTGTCGATACTACCCATTTGCCAAATCGAAAAAACGTGACTCGCATCACGCCTGCGTGTGAGAAGTAGTCGGAAATGAAACCCGCCTACGACAAGACACCCATTCAACTTCGCACAACTGCTTGTGGGCCCTCGGCGAGATCAGGGATCCCCTGATATTACCCCGAGACAAAGTATGAAGTGAGAATAAGGCGCGTCCTGCTTGTTGCTCCTTCGCGCACTCTGTTTTGATAACGATGTTTGATGAAAGCGACTTCCCTGTCTTTTCTCGAGATAACCCACGCTTGACCGCACGCAAATAAAGCTGTCAGCGAAACGAGAATCCCAGACGCCGGATTCAAACAGGTTTCTAACGGTCCAAACAGCTTGCAAATTTCCGGCGAGAGTTTCGCTTATCGCCGACGCGATTTTGGCCTTCGAGCCTGTCACTACCGCGTTTGGCCAATTTCGGATCGGCTATTTCGTCTTTTTGAATCGCACGCGGCTGGTCGTCTGAATGCTTGTCGTCTGAAATTGAACAAGGCGAGACCTGTCAGCGTCCGAGAAGGAGATTCCGGATTATGAGCGCACAAGCTATTCCTTACGGTCGAGTCACCCAAAAGAAACCTGCCGTGGCGGAACTCCACGTTCTTTGGATAACGGCGGGGCTTGGTTGCGATGGAGATTCCGTCTCCATTACTGCGGCCACGCAGCCCAGCATTGAAGACGTGCTTCTGGGGGCGATTCCCGGCCTGCCCAAAGTCCACCTCCACAATCCCGTCCTCGCCTATGAAGTTGGCGATGACTTCATGAAGTTCTGGTACGAGGCGGAAGCTGGCCGGCTCGATCCCTTTGTTCTGGTTGTCGAGGGATCTATCCCCAACGAGAAAATCAAGAAAGAGGGATATTGGGCGGGCCTGGGAACCGATCCGCATACCGGCCAGCCCATCACCACCAACGAGTGGATCGATCGCCTCGCTCCTAAGGCTCTAGCCGTCGTCGCTTGCGGAACCTGTGCCACCTATGGCGGCATCCACGCCATGGAAGGAAATCCCACCGGCTGCATGGGCTTGGCCGACTATCTCGGATGGGATTGGAAGTCGAAAGCCGGGCTGCCCATCGTTAACGTCCCAGGTTGCCCGGTGCAGCCCGACAACTTCATGGAAACCATCCTCTACCTGCTCTACCAGGTCGCGGGTCTTGCGCCCATGATTCCCCTCGACGAGCAGCTGCGGCCCACATGGCTCTTTGGCAAAACAGTCCACGATGGCTGCGATCGCGCCGGCTACTACGAGCAAGGCGACTTTGCCACCAGTTACGGCTCGCCCAAGTGCATCGTCAAGCTCGGCTGCTGGGGACCGGTGGTGAATTGCAATGTTCCCAAGCGCGGCTGGATGGCCGGAATTGGCGGCTGCCCGAATGTGGGCGGCATCTGCATTGGCTGCACAATGCCAGGATTCCCTGACAAGTTCATGCCCTTCATGGACGAGCCTCCCGGCGCCCGGATCTCCAGCTCCTCAATCGCCGTGTATGGCAAGGCGATGCGGACTCTCCGCGGTTTCACCCAGGCTACCGTTAACAAAGAGCCAAAGTGGCGGCATTCGCGCGCCGAACTCACCACCGGCTATCGTTCCAATTCCTACTAACAAGCATTGAAGGAGACATTACGATGAGTACGATTACTGCTACTCGTTCGGAGCAAGACGCTGGAAAAAGCCAGTTAGTAGAGATGAATTGGGATCCCATTACCCGAATCGTTGGCAGCCTCGGCATCTTCACCAAGATTGATTTCGGTAAACGCAAAGTCGCAGAGTGTCACAGCACCTCTTCCATCTTTCGCGGATATAGCATCTTCATGAAGGGCAAAGATCCGCGGGACGCGCATTTCATCACCAGCCGCATATGCGGCATCTGCGGGGATAATCACGCCACCTGCGCCACCTACGCGCAGAACATGGCCTTCGGTGTGCGCCCACCTGCCATGGCCGAGTGGATTGTCAACCTCGGGGAAGCCGCCGAATACATGTTCGATCACAACATCTTCCAGGACAACCTCGTCGGCGTCGACTTCTGCGAAAAAATGGTCAAGGAAACTAATCCCGGCGTTTGGGAGAAGGCCGAAAAAACCTCATCTCCTCACGCTGAACTGCACGGCTTCAAAACCATCGGCGACATCATGAAGGCGCTCAACCCCTTCACCGGTTCCTTCTACGTTGAAGCTCTGCAGGTGAGCCGCATGACTCGTGAAATGTTCTGCCTCATGGAAGGGCGCCACGTCCATCCGTCCACGCTTTACCCCGGCGGCGTCGGCACCGTCCCCACTGTCCAACTCTTCACTGACTACATCGTCCGCCTGATGAAGTACGTCGAGTTCATGAAGAAAGTCGTTCCCCTGCATGACGACTTGTTCAATTTCATCTACGAAGCCATGCCCGGCTACGAAGAAGTCGGCCGTCGACGCATCCTCCTCGGCTGCTGGGGATCGTTCAACAACCCCGACGTCTGCGACTACACCTACAAAAACATGGACGAGTGGGGCAAGGCGATGTATGTCACCCCAGGCGTCATCGTCGACGGCCAGCTAGTGACAAACAACCTCGTCGACATCAATCTCAACATCCGCATCTTGCTCGGCAGTTCCTACTACGACGACTGGCAGAATTCCCAGACCTTCGTGGCAGCGGACCCTCTCGGCAACAGGGTCGACCAGCGCCATCCATGGAATCAAAGCACCTATCCCAAGCCGCAGAAGCGCGACTTTAAGGACAAGTACACCTGGGTCATGTCGCCGCGTTGGTACGACAAGCGCACCGGCGACTATCTCGCCCTCGACACCGGCGGCGGCCCCATCGCGCGCTTCTGGGCCACGGCGCTTGCTGGCATCGTCGACATCGGCTACATCAAGGCCACCGGCCACAGTGTCAAGATCTATCTGCCTAAAACCATCTCCCTGCCCGAAACCGAATTCGAATGGCATATTCCAAAATGGAGCAATGCCATTGAGCGCGATCGCGCCCGCACGTACTTCCAGGCCTACGCTGCGGCAGCTGCTCTCTATTTTGCCGAGCAGGCCTTGGCCGAACTCCACGCCGGCCGCACTCGCACATGGAATGACTTCAAAGTTCCCGAAGAAGCCATCGGCTGCGGCTTCCATGAAGCAGTGCGTGGCGTACTCTCGCACCACGTCGTCATCAAGGATCACAAAATCGCCAACTATCATCCGTATCCTCCAACACCTTGGAATGCCAATCCGCGCGATATCTACGGCACTCCAGGCCCATATGAGGATGCGGTGCAGAACACGCCGATATTCGAGGAAAATGGCCCGGACAACTTCAAGGGAATCGACATCATGCGCGCGGTGCGCAGCTTCGATCCATGTCTGCCCTGCGGCGTGCACATGTACCTGGGCAACGGAAAGGTGCTTGAAACACACCACTCGCCGATGTTCGGCGTAGGGTCAAGCGTTTTGCCGTAAGACTGCCTGGCACCATTCAACCTGCGAAGTGAGAAGGAGGCGTGTGGCGACCGGCAACGAATTTCAGGAACAGGTGCTACAACTCGGCAAACTGATCACGCAATTCGATCAGATGCCGGAAGGCCCGCAGAAAGCTGCGTGCAAGGAACTCGTGCACCTTCTCATGGATGTACATGGAGCAGGCCTTGAAAGGATCATGGAGATCGTCTTTGAAAGCGGCGTGCCCGGCCCCGCTATCATCGACAAGTTGGGCCGCGACACCATCAGCGGCAGCCTCCTTCTGCTCTATTCCCTGCATCCCGACGATCTCGAGACGCGCGTGAACAAAGCCATGGAGTACTTGCGCCCGCGTCTCCGCAAACTTTCCTGCTGTGCCGACCTCGTGCACATCGAGGAAGGAGCAGTACAGATACGCGTCACCACCAGCGGTCACAGTTGCGGTTCCTCCACAAAAGACGTGCGCTCAATGGTGGAAGAAGGCATATACGAACTCGCACCCGATGTCGCCTCACTTGAAATCCTGGGACTCGAAGAGCCTCTGCCTTCCGGCTTTGTCTCACTCGATAGTTTGATGGGCCACAATCTCGTAGCCGTCACTCACACTATTCCTGCGCACCGTAGGGAGGGCGCCGATTGAGACGTCCAATCATCATCGAAGAAGGAGCCCGCCATGCCTGACGAATCCACATTGGAATTCGAACAGGCATTTGGCGTTCTGCGCCAATTCACCCGTTCGCGCAGTGCTGCATCGCGAGCCGTCGAGCACTGCGAACTCTGCAGTGCCGCGTTGCATCATGATCATCCTCACCTGGTAGAGCTCGCCAATCGTCAGATTCTCTGCGCCTGCGACGCTTGCGCCCTGCTGTTCGACGGACTTGAAAAATCAAAATACAAACGCGTCTCCCGCAGCGCCCAGTATCTGACCAACTTCGAAATGACAGACGGCCAATGGGAGAACCTCATGATCCCCATCAACATGGCTTTCCTGTTCCGTTCGAGCCTTGAAGACAGAATCGTCGCGCTTTACCCCAGTCCAGCTGGCGCAGTTGAATCCCTGCTGCCCCTCGATGCATGGACTGAGATCGCAGAGCGCAACCCGTCGCTGCATCAACTCAAGCCGGACATCGAGGCGCTGCTCGTGAATCGCGTCGGCCATGCTCATGGATTAAGAGATGCCGAGTACTACATCGCGCCCATCGACGAGTGCTACAAGCTCGTCGGCTTGATCCGCGCCAATTGGAAAGGCCTCTCCGGCGGAGCCGAAGTCTGGACTGAAGTGGGCCGCTTCTTCGCAGAATTGAAATCGAAATCCGAAGTAGTTCGCGGAGGCGCTAATGCCTGACCTCACTTTCAAGATCGACTCCGCCAGCGTCGTCCCCTTCGCTGCGGTCCCCATGATCGCGTTCCAGCTCCAGATCAAAAACTCCGTGCCCGATGAAGCCATCCACACCATCGCCCTGCGCTGCCAGATTCAGATTGAGACCACGCGTCGCCGCTATACTCCCGACGAGCAGGAGCAGATGCTGGATCTTTTCGGCACAGCCTGATCGCTGGGGCCAGACTCTCCGCAGCCTCCTGTGGACCCACGTCAATCTCGTAGTCCCAACCTTCGCTGGCGACGAAACCGTCATCGACATGCAGGTCCCATGCAGCTTCGACTTCAACGTCGCCGCAACCAAATATTTTGCCGGCCTCATCGAGGGCGACATCCCGCTGATATTTCTCTTCAGCGGAACTGTCTTCTACGCTCCGCCCGACAGTCCCTTGCAGGTCGCGCCCATTTCGTGGGAACAGGAAGCCCGATTCAAGCTTCCCGCAAAACTCTGGCGCGACATGATGGATTCCTACTACCCCAACACCGTTTGGATCAACCTTCACAAGGACGTATTCGTGCGCCTCTATCGCTACAAAATGCAGCACGGCCTCCTCAATTGGGAGCAGGCGCTGGAGCGCTTGCTGGTCGAGGAGATTGAGGTGCATTCGTGAATCTTGAGAAGGTCGAACAAATCGCTGAAGCTGTCCTCTACGAGGGGTACATGCTCTATCCCTACCGGCCCTCGTCAGTAAAAAACCAGCAACGATGGAACTTCGGTGTTCTCTACCCGCCATCCTGGTGCGATCGCCAATTCGGTTCCGACAGATCCAGCATGCAAACCGAGTGCCTGCTGAAAACAGATTCGTCCACGCGCATCACCGTGAAGGTCCGCTTCCTGCACATCGTTCAGCGCTCCATTGCAAAGCTCATCTCACTCGAACCCGCGGAATCGACGCTTGAACTCGTCGATCGACTCGAACTCACCGGTCGCGTTTATCAGCCCTGGCAAGAAGCGGTAGAACGCGAACTCTCTTATCTCGACCTCGATCCCGCCGACTTTGCCACAATGTCCCCGCTATTGTTTGACTTTCCAGCAGGAAAAAGCATCGATTTCCTTCGCGACGAACAGGGCCAAGCAGTTGGTGCAATCATCCGCGAATGGAAAGCCCTCAAAGGCTCCGTCGAAATCCGCTCGCTGAGCAGCCACGATGAAGTCGTCAGGATCACCGTGCAGGTTGAAAATCTCACCAGCAACTCCACGCCCGCATCCGATACCCTCCGCGAATCAATCCTCCTTGATTCCCTTGTCTCGGCTCACACCATTCTCGGCGTCGACAACGGCGAGTTCCTCTCCCTGCTCGAACCTCCTCCTGGTTTTGAAGACCAGGCAGCACAATGCCAAAACCTTGGCACGTGGCCCGTCCTCGCCACCGACAATGCCGACGCAGTGCTGTCGTCCCCCATCATCCTCTACGACCATCCCCAAATTGCCCCCGAAAGCGCCGGCAATCTTTTCGACTCAACCGAGATCGACGAGATCCTTTCGCTGCGCATTCTCACGCTCACCGAAGAAGAAAAACGCGAGATGCGCCAGTCCGACGATCGGACCCGCGCCATCCTCGAACGCACCGAGAAGATGCCCGAAGAGCAATTCGCAAAATTACATGGCATCCTGCGCGGCCTCACTCCCGTGAAGAGGGAGATCCAATGAACGAATGGGAATGGAATCTCCTCGAGGACAGAACCGGCAATCTCGATCACCTTGAGATCGAAGGCATAGCTGTAAAAGTCGGCGATCGCGTGCGCCTCCGTCCCAAAGATGGCGGTGACATTCTCGACATTGCTCTGCGCGGCCAGATCGCCATCATTGAAAGCATCGAAGAAGACTACGAAGGCGCACAGCACATCTCCGTCGTCATCGAAGACGACCCCGGCCGCGACCTGGGAATAATGCGCCAACCCGGCCACCGCTTCTTCTTCACGCCTGCCGAAGTGGAACCCCTTCCCTTGTCAACACAAGCTCCCGAAAGCGAAACAGCCGTCAAAGCTTTCAAGGCGAAGATCCTCGTCGCCGGAATCGGTAACATCTTCCTCGGAGACGACGCATTCGGCGTCGAAGTTGTACGTCGCCTCATGAACCGCAACCAGCTTTCCGAGGCACGCATCGTTGACTTCGGTATCCGCGGCCTCGACCTCGCTTATGCCTTGCAGGATAACTACGAAACCACCATCCTCATCGACGCATTTCCGCACGGCCAAATGCCCGGAACAGTTTCCTTCGTTGAGCCGGACCTCAACGAAATCACTGACGAGCCCGACAGCCTCGTCGAAGCACACAGCATGCATCCCCTGAACGTGCTGCGCATGGCTGCCGCAATGAATGGACCCTTGAATCGGGTGCTCCTTGTAGGCTGCGAGCCGGAGTCGCTCGGCGGAGACGAAGGATACATGGGCCTCAGCAAACCTGTTGAGGCTGCCGTCGAAGAAGCAGTGAACGCAACTGAAGCGTTGATCAAGCGCCTTCTCGCGGGAGAAGCCGTTTAAGGAATTTCAAGGCGGAACAGGAGAATTGAAATGGCAATGGATCTGATTGAGTCAACCACGAACGGCCCCGACAACGGTAAGGACACCCTCTATATGTTGGGCGGAATCGCGCTCATCGTGTTCGGGGCGGGATTGGTTCTTTCCAATCCGACTATTCGCCGCTACATGTCGAATTTCGGAGTAGGCAACCTCGCGACCGCCGTGATTCCCGACGTAGAGCGTTACTTCAAACTGCGAGCGATGTAACAAAGCCGCACACCTTTTTGTCCGCGTCGCAAATGGCGGGCGCAAGCGTGAACGGATTAATGGAAACCGCGAAAGCCACTCTTCTTCACTATGTCGTCGATGCAAGGGCCAGCCGATTCACAGTGCAGGTCTTTGCATCTGGCGTTTTGTCCGCTATGGGCCACAACCCGAGGATCAGCATTCGCACCTTCGCCGGCGAGGTGGACTTCAATGCAGAAGCGGTACAGGCCAGTGGATTCCGGCTCTCGATGAGAGCCCATTCCCTCGAGGTCCTGGACGACATCAGCGACAGGGATCGCGCCGAAATCGAGAGGATGATGAACGAGCAGGTCCTCGAATCGGTCAAATATCCGGAAATCATTTATGGCGCACCCACTGTCACCATCACGCGCCTTGAAGGCACTCTGTACTCCGCCATACTCAACGGCGCGCTGAGCTTTCACGGTGTCACTCGCAACCAATCCGTGACAGCGCGAATCGCAGTATTTGATGAGATGCTGCGCGCTTCCGGCGACTTCACTCTGAACCAATCCGACTACGGCATCAAGCCCGTCTCAGTGGCCGGTGGCGTACTCAAAGTGAAGGATGAAGTGAAATTCTCTTTCGAAATGGTGGCACGCAAACAGGAATGACCCAAGTTCGCTTCACGTCGCTGGCATTCGTTTTTTGGAAATGGAGAGACGCCATGTGCTTAGCCATACCGGGAAAGATCGTCGGATTCGCAGACGGCCAGAGTGAAGTAGGCATCGTCGAGGTCGCCGGCGTGCGTCGCAAGGTCCAGCTCGGCCTCCTTTCTGAGGACATGCCGGCTAAAGGTGACTGGGTCCTCATCCACGTCGGTTTTGCCTTGTCGAAGATCAGCGAGTTCGATGCCGCCGAACAAATGCGCCTCCTTTCCATGCTCGGCGAAATCGATCAGGCCATGGAAGAGGTCCGCGGTTATGGAACCGACGGCAATGAAGGCAGCGCGGACCCTGAACCGCGAGCGCGGCCCAATTAATCCACGGACACAAGCCGTCCAGGGAGATCAGCTATGCGCTATGTAGACGAATTCCGCGATCCCGAACTTATCACCAGGGCCTCCGATGAAATCCGCCGCCTCGCCGATCCCGCACGTCACTACCGCATCATGGAAGTCTGCGGCGGCCACACGCACGCTATCTACCGCTTCGGCCTCAAAGACATCCTCCCCGAAAACATCGAATTGATCCACGGGCCCGGCTGCCCCGTATGCGTCCTTCCGATGGGTCGCATCGACGACGGCCTCGCCATCGCCCACGAGCCCAACCGAATCTTCGCCGCATTCGGCGACATGATGCGCGTACCCGGTGCCACGGGAAGCCCCCTTGAACACAAAGCGCGCGGCAGCGATGTTCGCATCGTCTACTCCCCAGCCGACGCGCTCGATATCGCGAGAAAGAATCCCGACAAAGAAGTCATGTTCTTCGCCATCGGATTCGAAACCACTGCGCCATCCACCGCGCTCACCCTGATAGCCGCCAAAAAGCAGGGCATCCGCAACTTCTCCATCTTCTGCAATCACGTCACCATCGTTCCCGCGATCCGCGCCATTCTCGATTCGCCCGACATGCGTCTCGATGGCTTCATTGGCCCCGGCCACGTCTCCACCGTCATCGGCTGCCGTCCCTACGAGTGGATCGCCAGAAACGAAGGCAAGCCCGTCGTCACCTCCGGATTCGAACCGCTCGATCTGCTCCAGTCCATCGTGATGCTTCTAAGGCAACTCCATGCTGGCGAGGCAAAAGTCGAAAACCAGTACAAGCGCGTCGTCCCATGGGAAGGCAATCACGCCGCCCTCAAAGTCATGGCGGAAGTCTTCGAACTTCGCCCCTACTTCGAATGGCGCGGCCTCGGATTCATCTCTCAATCGGCCTTGCGCATTCGCGACACCTTCGCCGCCTGGGATGCCGAGCGACGCTACACTGTGCCCGAAACGCGCGTCACCGATCCAAAATCAGCACAATGCGGAGAAGTGCTGAAAGGTGTCTTGAAACCCGCGCAATGCAAATTGTTTGGCAAGGAGTGCACGCCTGAACATCCCATCGGCGCGCTCATGGTTTCGTCGGAGGGCTCATGCGCAGCGTATTACAACTACGAACACCGGAAGTCGCTGGTAACGATCAGCGCAGTCGCCTGACCGCCGACGGCCCCGACAGCGCCGCCACACCAACTGAAGCTCTGTCCACCCAAGCTCCATCTAAGCTGCGCTTCAAAGATCCGCAGATCGAAATGTCCCATGGCGCCGGCGGCAAAGCCAGCCGCAGACTCGTCGAGGGCCTCTTCGCGCCGCTGCTTCTCTCCGGCTCCATCTGAACGACTCGCCGACGCAGCGCACATCGAAATCGGCGGAGCCACCGTCGCCTTCACCACCGACAGCTTCGTCGTCCGCCCTCTGCGTTTCCCCGGCGGATCTATCGGCGAGCTCGCCGTCAACGGAACCGTGAATGACCTCGCCGTTTCCGGCGCCAAAGCCCACTCTATGGTCGTCACATTCGTCCTCGAAGAAGGCCTCGCAAGCTCAGTCCTCGAAGGCGAGGTTCGCGCCATGTCCAAAGCCCTCAAGCGCGCCGGCGTCACCATGGTCGGCGGCGATACCAAGGTAGTCGAGCGCGGCAAGGCCGACGGCATGTACATCACCACCGCAGGAATTGGCAGCCCCATCCCCGGGGTTCATATTGATGCCGGAACAGTCCGCCCCGGCGACAAAGTCCTGCTCTCCGGCCCCATCGGCGATCACGGTATCACGATTCTCCTCGCCCGCGCTGATCTCGAACTTGAAGCCAACCTCTGCTCCGACACGCGCTCCGTCCTGCCCATGATTGAAGCCATGGCCACGCATGCTGCTCCCGGCATCCGTTGGATGCGCGATCCAACTCGAGGCGGACTCGCAACATCCCTGAATGAGCTAGCCCGCGACTGTGGCCTCTCCGTCGAACTCAATGAAGAATCAATTCCCATGCGCGACGAAGTACGCGGCGCCTGCGAACTCCTCGGCCTCGATCCTCTCCATATCGCCAACGAAGGCCAGTTCGTCGCCATCGTCGCCGCCGAATTCGCAGACATCGCTCTAAACGCTATCCAACTTACCGATGGGGGCGACGAGGCGCGCATCATCGGCCAGATCCGCAACGAACCTGCCAACACCGTCGTCGTCAACACCCGCTACGGTGGTACGCGCATCGTCGACATGCTCGTCGGCGATCCCCTCCCGCGCATTTGCTAGAAGGGCTCCTATGAAGACTGCCGCCAATCTCGAATATCCCAGATCGAAGAAGCGCTGCTCCTCCGCAATGAAATCCTCGAGGAGTTCTTCTATCAGGAAAAACGCAAGCTGGCCGAAGCATGCCGTGAAATGTCCGAGCGTTTCCTTGTCGGGGGCCGCCTGCTCGCATTTGGTCGCGGCGCCTGCTCCACCGATGCCCAGCACGTCTCTGTCGAATTCGTGCATCCGGTCATCGTCGGCAAGCGCGCCCTGCCCGCGCTCGATCTCTCTGCTCTCATGCAGCCATGGCTCGACGCCATCTGTCATCCCGAAGACATCGTCATGGGCTTCGGTCCTCCCCAGGGTGATCCCGACGTTTGGAACGCACTCGACTCAGCACATCGTCGCGGTGCAATGACCTTTTCGTCTACCCGGCAGCGGCGGCTCCTACGCGTTGCAAACATCGGTGGAGGATCCCTTCATCCACCAGGAACTAGTCGAGATCTTCTACCACACACTTTGGGAAACGGTGCACGTCTTCCTCGAACATCGCCAGCTCGGCCAGGACGTCGGCGCGAGCGAATTCCTCTATCCCTTCCTCGGCACGAAGAAGCAGGAGACATCTTCCATCGTCGAGGAAGTCGCAGATTCGATCCTGATGAAAGTCCATGACGATACGGCTCTCCGCCTACGGCTCGCGTCCGAAGAGTCTGCGCATACTCGGCGCCACCGCACTCGCCATCCACGAGCGCCTCGCTCAGGGCGGCAAACTCATCATCTTCGGCAATGGCGGCTCTGCCACCGACGCGAACGACTGGGCAATCGACTGCGTCATGCCTCCGGAGGGCCGCCGCACCATTCCCGCGATTTCGCTCTCCATGGAGCCGGCAATCATCACCGCTCTCGCTAACGACGTCGGCACCGAAGTGATCTTCGCTCGTCAGCTCATGGCACAGGCACGCCCTGAAGATATCGCCATCGGCATCTCCACCAGCGGCGGCTCGCGCAACATCGTCATGGCTCTCGAAGAAGCCCGCAAGCGAAAGCTCCTCACCGTCGCGTTGCTGGGCAACGATGGCGGCGAAATCGCGCGTCGCGGACTCGCCGACTTCCCCATCATCGTGCGCAGTGATTACATCCCGCGCATCCAGGAAGTCCAGGCCTCCGCTTATCACATCATCCTCGACACCCTGGAGGCGCTCAGCTGTGGCGACGCTTGAACTCTACGGATCATCGCAATGCCCCTACACACGCGAACTCCGCGACTGGCTCGAATGGACCCGCCGCGATTTCACCGAGTACGACGTCGACGCCGATCCCGAGGCAAACGCCCGCATGCGATCCCTCAACGGCGGCGACCGCAACGTCCCCGTCCTCATCGAAGACGGCAAAATAATTCAGGTCGGCTGGCAAGGACGAAGCTGCGTCGTCAACGCCACCCAATCCTGAACGCGGTATCCGCGCGGAGTAGCTGCGCGAGCCGCATAAATTTCATCACAGAGATTTCCCGGCTTGGCCGCAAGAGCCGGCAACGCCTCAACAAGCAATGAGGTCGGGGCGTCTGTCGTTACGAAGCGTTCTCCCACGCATCGGAGCTGGGTTCCGACAAAGGAAGCCCTTTCAGAAACTGCGCGAGTTTGGTTAGGTCCAGGCGCGGAACTGCCGCACGGGCCTCGGCGGCGCGCTTTTCTTCATTCTTAGGCGGCATGAACGTGAATGCGACGCCGTCCGTTCCGGTTCGGACCACGGTGGAGTACACCATTAGCGTCTGTCTGTCTGCCGCGCCATCGGTGCGCTCTAGAGTTACCGGAAATGCTGATCCGGAAATCCAGCGCTCCTCGGTAATCATGTAAAAACCTGTAACACTGATGTCGCCGATCTTGTACTCCTTTGAAGAGCGAAGTTGCCCGAGATAAGCAATCACCGGTGGCAACCTGCGACGATTTGCCACGCGCTTATCTGGGACTATCCAACGCATCAGCCGCTTCATTAGCGGCTTCTTCAAGCGGGACTCGGTCATGCTTCTCTCCAACTGGGAATCGAGAAATATTATGACTGTGTTTCTATCGAGGCACCTTGATACTTTGCTTTGATACTTTGCTTCGCCCGATCGCGCTCTTGTTTTTGTTCTCGATACTCACCGATGCCATTCGGTGGCTGGGGCGCTAAAGAAGCCCATGCTGCACACACATCTCAAACTTGTCAGATGAATCGGGCCAACGAAAATCTGTCGGTAGCCTGCGATGGTTGGACGTCATGGCTATGCGGGTCAAGCGATTCCGGCATTACAAATTGCGCAGCCACACCGTCCGAACCTCGCCGCACGATTTTTGCAAGGACCGCAATGGACTGCTTCCGTTCCCCCTTGGCGCAGGGCTTTTGCAGGGTCATCTGGATCATCGTTTCCGGCATCCAGCGATCGTCAGTGAGCAGGTAAATGCCGGTCATGCTGATGTCTGCAACATCATGCGGCTTCGGTGCCCCCCCGGTGTAATAATGAGCGACCATCCCCGGCACGTATCGCCGATAGGCCTTACGCCGATCGCTGATCGTCGGAGTCGCGGGATTCAGCCAGCGCTTGAATCGTGTCCCCAGGCTGAGTTGTTGCTCCTTGGCCTTCCCGTTCGCTTCCTGCTGAGTCGAAGTCTTCGGCTTTCCGTTCTGGTCCCCATTGCCAGAGTTTGGCGAAGGCTGGAGCAGCGAATGCTCGGCGGACGGACCCGAAGCGTATTTTTTCTTCTCGCCCGACTGTTTCGAGGGCGCGGACTTCGCCGGCATCAAGGCCTTAGGCGCCCCGGTAGCCTTGGGCTCTACGACAACCTTCTTCCTGATCGCTTCCATGATTTCCGCAGTGCTTGCGTCTGCTCGTAGAACTTTCGGTTTTTCTACCTCAGTTGGAAGGGCCACAGTCGACTTCGCGGTTTGCGGCTGCCCGGCTGACATGATCACACTATCCTGCACCTGCTCCATCGCATTCTTGATCATGTTCACCAGGGGCTTTACATCCGCGGCAGCAGGCATTGGAACCCCTCCCGCAACAGCCGATTCTGGAGGCGAAGGCACCTTCTGCATAGATTTCGCAACGCCGGAAAAAAGTGGAACACTCGCGGAGGTCCCCGAATCACCAGCCAGCTTTTTCGATTCTGGTGCCTTCGCCATCGCACGCTCGTTGGGATGGGCCTCAGTCTTTCCCGTCTTACTCGAGGCATCACTTGCAGAAACCGCTAGCTGTACCGCAAGAGGTCCTCGGAGTGCCGCAACCTGGCTAGCAGACGCCGGAGTGCTCACCTGCCACAACCCGTACTGCCCAACTGTGAAAGCCGTCGCGAGAGTTGGCTGTACCGTACGCGCCGAAACGCCAAAATCGTCGCGTTTCGTTGGCAGCTTCGGCTTTTCTTCTCGTGGAGCCGGCGTCGCTTCCCCGATACCCTGTTGCCTCGCCTTCACCGCTTCCAGTGCCGAGCGAGACACAACAGCCGAAGACGGTTTGGATTCGCTTGCCGTCTCTGGCACAGCCGATAAGGGAAGAATGGCGGGAGGCGGCATGCTCCGTTTCACGTCAGGCGCCCCATAGCGCGCAAGCCGTGCCGAAGCTGGTGAGGGAGAATCCACCCAAATCGAGAAGAGATCTTCGACGCCACCGTGATGCCCATTGACGACAATCTTCTCTGGGCTTGGTGATCGCTCCAGAACTACCTCGGTGATCGAGATGACTGGCGTATCCGCCACAGTCAGGTCCTTCACATCGTTGGTTGGGGACACTGCCGCGACCTCGGGAACCGCGGCCGGCACAGGCAACTCGAATGATGTGGCCAGTACCGCATTTTCGCGCATCTCGTTTACGGCGGATAAAACATGCGCTGCATGTCGAGAGCTTTCCGGTTCTGGCCGTGCAGCTTCGCCTTTTCCCGCGGACATTGATTCTCTTGGCCCGACGCTAGGGAAACCCCGGTTCGAAGCCGCAATCTCGAGGTCCACCTCCACTTCGGGGCAGATAATCAGACGATCGCCCCGCGTGGTTTGCGTGGATTGCAGTGTATGGTGTGCCAATAGGAGCGCACTCGTGACTTCTTGCCGAAAAGGCGGAAACTCGACCCCAGGAACAATCTCTTCCGCATCCAGGATCTGGTTATCCCTGTCCAAATAGATCAGATCAAACGGAAAAAGTCGTGGAACCACAGGCGAGGCATAAAGCGGAGAGAGCCAAAGACCGGATACCGCATCCAAACCCAGCCCACCCACGAGCACGCTCAGCATCTTCAAAGGCTCGTTCGCGCTATCAGCGACACTCACCTTTGAGCTGAGAAACACGCCCCGGGCCTGGTTGTACACACAAAAGACTCTGGTATCCATAAGTCCATGGTCTTGGGTAAGGGTTGCGGATACCCGTCCGCGTTCGCGCTTCTCGCGCTTTCGGCTCCCTTGGTCTGAAACCAGTTGTAGCAAAGGATCTTCTCAATTTCACGAGCGAAATTCAATCGGAACCTTCGAAAATCGGCCAGTTCATGAACCGCACCATGAACTGGGCATCGGGATTTGATGTCCATTAAGGGATGTAACTTATTGATCTAAAAGAAGAATACTTCGCTCTCTCATATTGGTGGCCAGCCGATCTGGCATTCCAGGCCGAAGCGAGATTTGCGAAAGACGAAGCGACGTCAGCCGGACGTGTCTGGGGTCACGTCCGGCTGACATCGCGGGGGAACATCGGGTTGAGATGGTCGAAATTCTATAAAACAGTCAAACGGGTAACGACTGTGCAGTAAGGCAGATGAGTCGTTCTCTTCACCTGGTCGCCGTTTTGGTCCTGCTCCGCCATTCCGATCTCGGGCTTGAGGACTTCCATGAGCTTCTCGACACGGTTTTTCTGAGCGCACAACTGCTCGAACGACCTCAGAATTTTGCGCAGTTCCGAGGACGCCTCATCGTATGCGAACCGGTAGACGTCTTTATGAACGTTCTCTCTCATAGAAGTTCTCCACGATTGAGAGTTTAGCCACATCTCTCACTCAAGGCATCGCACGATCGTGGTAACAAAAGTACAACTTCCTTCGTGCTCTCCTGACCCGTCGGAGCGATCTGAAGTGATACCAATCACCGATAAATCAGCAATTTAGTCCAACGCAATCTTTGTCACCCTCAAGCCGAATGATCATAGTCAGTCACTCATTCCGAGCTTGATTCGCCTGTTTGCCCTCTCGGATCCGTCGCCAGCAATCTGCCACCCGAAATCCATCTGAACCCTGAATGGGCAGCATGTTCGCAAGAGCACAACACAGATTTGCCAGGCTGAACATGGGAAACCACGGCTCGACCGCCATGAGGAGAAGGTTCACAGACGGACCCGCCAGCGCAATCATCAGATTCTGATTCACGGTTCCCTGTTCACGAACCGTGAAGATTCCCTTGTTCCACTGAATTCCGACTCGTTTTACGCGCACGCCCAAGGCAACGGCTGCCGCCAGATGTCCACATTCGTGCAAAACCATCGCCAACAAACCCAGTCCAGACCCGAAAAGGACCGGTTGAAACCAGCGTATCCAGTGCATGAGCTGTCTTCCCCACGGTGAAAAGCATCAACCACCTCGATTCTCTACTGGCTACCTCCGATCCGCTGTGATCTGGCGCGAAAAATCAAACCTCAAGTACCAACCAGAAGGTGCCCAGTGCGATGTGTCCCGGTCAGGGAAGCATCAAAAGAGCCCCGGCGCGGTTGGCTGCCGGGGCTCACGGGTTCAACGCAATATTTGAAATCCGATGTGTCTGTAGTTCGTTCTAGCCTGAAATCATCGGTTCCATTTACGACGTTGCCGTCGAATGCTTCTTGGGGTTCACCTCGATTTCGTTCACAACCTGCTGTACATTCGGCACCTTCTTGGCAAGATCCTCGGCTTCCTTCTTCTGTTTTGTGGTCTTTACCGTGCCTTTTAGCACGAGAGTACCATTCTTGGCATCAGCGCTGATGCTCTGATCGTTAAGGCTCGCGTGAGACTTGATCATTGCCTTGTAGTTGTCCTCAATCGCATTGTCGAGATTTGAAGCCACTGAACCGGCTTCGCTCGCCCCCGGAGGACGCACACCGATCTCATTCGCGACGGTGTAGTCGGGCGCCGCCTGCTTCGCAATGTTTTCAGCCTGGCTCTTCAAGTCTTGGGAATCCACATTGCCCTTGAGCGTCATGACGCCCTTGTCCTGATCCTGCGAAACGCTGACTGCGCTAAGGTTGCTGTTCTTGAGGGAGTCATTGACCGCCGCTTTCTCATCGGGGTGGGACGGCTTGTTGCATCCTGCAACAATCATGGCGCCAGCGAGAATCGTGGCCGAGCTAAGCAGGACTTTGTAACGGATATCTGTATATCTCATATATTTCCTCTCCTGGAACGAACGCATAAATCTCTTACTCCAAGTCAGATGTGAACCAAAGAGAGGTTGGTTGCACTTTGCCGGCACAGCTTATCCGTTCCTCGGTGGAAGTTGATCATCCCGTCCGAGCCATCAGGTTGGCGAGTCCGATCGCCTCCACCTTCGACATGCAACTTTTGGGCGTTGTTTTCTTTCGTTTTAGTGACAAAAGCCGCTTGCAGACACATACTTTTTCCCAGCATTGAGGGGTGATTGCGATCACAGTCCGGAATGGGTAGGCGAGAGAACATATTCCGGGCTTGACGGGATACTCTCTGCTGCCCAAACAACGAGAATGCCTTCAGATCGTTAAGCGAAACACTATGGAGGCGAAACATTATGAGCTGGCGAGAAGAATACCGCGGCAAGTGCATGAGCGCCTCGCAGGCGGTGAAGTGTGTGCGCTCTGGACACCGAGTCTGGATCCAACCGAGCTGCGGTACCCCTAAGCCGCTCATCGATGCATTGGTCGCCCGTGCGCCGGAGCTGATCGATGTGGAACTGGTCCACATGAAGACCCTCGGTGAAGCCGAATACACAAAACTGGCATATGAAGGCCACTTCCGCCATCGCGGCCTCTTCCTCGGTGAAAACGTACGCGAGGCCGTGGCCGCAGGCCGCGCTGATTACACGCCGATCTTCCTGAGCGAAATCGAATCCCTCTTCGAAACCGGCGCTCTTCCGCTCGATGTCGTGCTGATGCAGGTGACGCCGCCCGACGCTCACGGATTCGTGAGTCTCAGCACCACGGTCGACTGCACCATGACTGCGTCCCGTTGCGCGAAGACCGTGATCGCCGAAGTAAACGACCGCGCCCCACGCACGCATGGCGACACATCCATTCACGTCAGCCAAATCTCGGCATTCGTTCCCACCTCGCGGCCGTTGCTCGAGCTACGCACTGAGCCCTTCACCGAGATGCACATGAACGTGGCGCGTAACGTGGCCTCGCTCATCCCCGATGGCGCAACGCTTCAACCCGGAATCGGCGGCATCTCCGAAGCCGTGTTGCACTGCCTCCACGACAAACACGACCTCGGCATTCACACGGAAATGTGCCCCGACGGTGTCGTCGACCTCATGGAAGCGGGAGTGATCAATGGAGCGCGCAAGTCGTTGCACCGCGGCAAGGCAGTTGCCGCCTTCGTTCTCGGTACACAGAAGCTGTTCGACTACATCGACAACAACCCCAGCTTCGAGTTCCGTTCCATCTCTTACGTCAACGACCCCTTTGTCATCGCGCAGAACGATCGCATGGTCGCCATCAACTCTGCGCTTCAAATCGATCTGACCGGACAGGTATGCGCCGACTCGCTGGGCACCACGCCCTACAGTGGCTGCGGCGGCCAACTCGATTTCATTCGCGGCGCGGCTCGATCGCGTGGAGGAATTCCGATCATAGCCCTGCCTTCCACAGCCTGCCGCCAGACCTTGTCTCGCATCGTGCCGGTTCTGGAGCCGGGTGCAGGCGTTGTGACCTCGCGCGCAGACGTCCACTACGTCGTGACCGAACATGGAATTGCATACCTGCACGGCAAATCACTCAGGGAACGCGCCGAAGCACTCATCGCCATTTCCGATCCGCGTTTTCAGCAGGAACTTGAAGATTTTGCGATACGTGCGCACTACCTGGAACGCAAAGTCCCCACTTATGCGTGACGCAGCAACCAATATGAGGAGCAAACTATGACAGCCGCGGAGAACACAGGCACGGTCAAGCGAGATCGAGGTCTCCTGCGCGTAGATGTGACTGAGTGCAAGGGCTGCGGACTATGTATCGAGGCATGCCCGCCCAAGGCAATTCACCTGAGCGAACAGCTCAATCATTACGGCTATCGCACCGCGACCTACAACGGAACAGGCTGCACCGGTTGCGGAATCTGCTTCATGGCCTGCCCTGAGCCAGGTGCCATCACGGTTCTACGTCTGCGCAGCGGCGCAGCCATGCAGCATAAGGAGGCACTCGCATGCGCAAGCAACTGATGAAGGGCAACGAAGCGATTGTGAGGAGCGCAATTCTCTCCGGCTGCCGCGGTTTCTACGGCTATCCGATTACGCCGGCCAGCGAAATCACAGAAGCTGCAGCCATCTACATGCCGCAGGTTGGCGGAGTCTTCCTGCAAGCCGAAAGCGAAGTGGCCGCCATCAACATGCTCTACGGAGCATCCTCAGCCGGCGTTCATTGCATGACGGCATCCAGCGGTCCCGGCATCAGCCTCATGCAGGAAGGTATCAGCTATATGGCAGGCGCCGAACTGCCTTGCGTCATCGCCGACATCACCCGCGGCGGCCCCGGCCTCGGCAACATCGCTTCCGAGCAAAGTGATTACCACCAGGTGGTCAAGGGCGGAGGCAACGGCAACTACCGCACCATCGTGCTCGCACCACACTCCGTGCAAGAAATGGCGGACCTCACCTCCCTTGCCTTCGAACTCGCCGATCGCTATCGTACTCCCGTCGTCATCCTCGCCGACGGATTCGTGGGACAGATGATGGAGCCGGTCGAGTTCGCAGAGAAAGCAATCTTGCCGCCACTCCCCGAGTGGGCCGTCGCCGGAACCGCCGAATCCCGCGCCAACATGATCACCTCCCTGCACATGGGCTCAGACGACCTCGAAGCGCACAACAACGCCCTCGAAGCCAAGTACCGCCGCGCCGAGAAGCGCGAAACCCGCGCAGAACACTGGTACACCGAAGACGCCGACATCGTTCTCGTCGGATACGGCATTGTCGGCCGCATCCTCAAGGCCGTCGTTGCAGACGCTCGCGCCGGCGGAATAAAAGTCGGCCTGTTGCGGCCCATCACGCTGTATCCGTTCCCCACAGCCGACTTCCAGCGCCTCGCCCGGCACGCTCAATCCTTCGTCGTCGTTGAGATGAGCAACGGTCAACTCATCGAAGATGTTCGCCTCGCCTTGAACGGTTCGCGTCCAGTCGAATTCCTCAATCGAATGGGTGGCAATGTGCCATCGCACGAAGAGGTTCTCAAATTTGTTCTGGCTCATGCGCAGGCTTGCGCGGAAAAGGAGCAGTTGGCCCATGTCTAATCTGGAATCCGATTACGAAGTCGTACATGCCAAGCCAAAGGTCTTCTACGAGACCTATGAGCGAAAAGAAGAACTGCAGCACCAGACGCACTACTGTCCCGGCTGCGGCCACGGCATCGTGCACAAGATGCTGGCCACCGCCATCGACCAGCTCGGCATACAGGATCAGACGATCCTCATCAGCCCGGTCGGCTGCTCCGTCTTCGCCTACAACTATTTCGACGTTGGCAATATCCAGGCAGCCCACGGTCGCGCGCCCGCGGTTGCAACCGCCGCGAAGCGCAGTCATCCGCACAGCATCGTCATCAGCTACCAGGGTGATGGCGATCTCTCCGCAATCGGTTCCGCGGAAATTCTGCACGCGGCCAATCGCGGTGAAAACATCACCGTCATCTTCGTCAACAACGCCATCTACAGCATGACCGGCGGCCAGGCCGCACCTACTACGTTGATTGGACAGAAGAGCACCACGACTCCACTCGGCCGTTCGACCGCCAACGAAGGCTATCCACTCCGCATGAGTGAGCTGCTGGCCACCCTCGACGCTCCTGTCCACATCGAGCGAGTCGGCCTCGGTGATAACAAGCAGATCGCGCAAGCCTCGCGGGCTATCCGGCGGGCTGTCGAGAATCAGGTGCGCGGCCTCGGATTCTCAATGATCGAAGTCCTCTCCCCCTGCCCCACAATCTGGAAGATGTCTGCCGTCGAGTCGCAGCGCTGGATACGCGAAGTGATGGAGAAGACCTATCCGCTGGGCGTCGTCTGCGACCGTACAAAGGATCGCGAACCGCGCCCCGCCCCGAACCCTGCTCCGTGCCTCGACGAGATTCCATCAATCCTCGGCATCGTCCACGACGATCAGCACGACATCCCGGTCGTACAACACGAAGCGAATCACGTCGACCTTCACGTCCGCGTCGCAGGCTTTGGCGGACAGGGAGTTCTGCTGCTCGGCGAAGTCCTGGCCGAGGCCGGACTAAACGCAGGGCTCGAAGTCTCATGGCTGCCCTCGTATGGTCCCGAAATGCGCTCCGGCACCTCCAACTGCCATGTACGCGTCTCCAGAGAACCCATCGATTCGCCGCTCGTGACCGTTCCGAATTTCCTCGTTGCCATGAATGAGCCGTCGCTGCGGAAGTTCGACAGGAGCGTAAAGCCTGGCGGATGGGTCCTCTACAACGGCGACACCTTCCCCGAAGACTGCGAGCGGGACGACATCAACGTCCTCGCGCTCAACTTTACCCGCGCCGCCAATAAGCTCGGCGACCCACGCGCAGCCAACATGGTCATGCTAGGCGCTCTGCTTGAAATCTCAGGTGGACTGCCGCAAGCCAGCATCGATGCGGCTCTGCGCCGTCTCGTGAAATCTGACCCCTGGTTTCAGCTCGACCAGCGTGCCCTTGCGCGGGGGCGCGAACTGTATCGCGAGTCGCGCAATCACCCCAGCGACCAAGACTTGTCGCCGGGGACCCCGAAAGAGGTTGCAGTATGAAAGGCACCGCCGATCCAAATCTGATCGTCTACTTCGATGGCAAATACATGCCGCTGCGCGATGCGCATGTCAACATCCTCACCCACGCCCTGCATTACGGCACCGGCGTCTTCGAGGGCATCCGCGCACACTGGGTCCCCACCGACGACGATCTGTTCATCCTGTGCGCGCACGAACACTACGAGCGCTGGAAGAAGAACTGTAGCATCCTACGCATTCATGTCCCCGCCACCGTGCCTGAACTGTGCGCCATCACCGTTGAACTGATGCGTCGCAATGCATTCCACACCAACGTCTACGTTCGGCCGCTCGCCTTCAAGTCCGCCGAGCGCATTGGCGTCAGCACTGACGATCAGAATTCCTTTGCCGTCATCGCCCTTCCCTTCGGCGAGTATTTGCACAGTGACAAGGGGCTGCACGCATGCGTAAGCTCCTGGCGTCGGATCGAAGACAACGCAATCCCCGCGCGTGCCAAAATCTGCGGCGCTTACGTGAACAGCGCACTGGCCAGCGACGATGCGCGGCAGTCCGGCTTCGACGAAGCCATCTTCCTCAACGAGAACGGACATGTTGCCGAAGGCGCCACCTCGAATCTCTTCATGGTTCGCGACGGCAAGCTCATCACGCCGTCCGTAACTGAAAACGCCCTCGAAGGCATAACGCGCAATTGCATCATGGAACTCGCCTCTCGCGAAATGGGGCTACGCGTCATCGAGAGACCCGTCGACCGCAGCGAGCTCTACATATGTGACGAACTGTTCTTCACCGGCACAGCAGTCGGCGTCGCGCCCATCGTGCGCGTCGATCATCGCCCGGTGAAGGACGCATCAATGGGAGCGGTCACGCACGCAATACAAAAGCTGTATTTCGATGCGACCCGCGGACACCTGCAGTCTTACTGGAACTGGCTTACGCCTGTTTACCAGTCACGGATGAAGCACGAGCAGGAACTCGCCTCAATGGTCGTATAGTGCCGTCCTTTCATTGTCTCGTGTAGCACTGTCACTCCGGGCGACCAACGGGAGTCGAGGAATCTGCAGTTCCCTTTTTACGGCGAACCCTAAACGCCCAGGGAATCCGCATTCGATTTGAATCAATTGGCCAATACCCAAATGAGCAGACGCGGATTAATTCCCTTCTCGTCAATCTCTTCCGTGCCATTCCGGTCGGCCTTCACCGTCGCCTGTCACATTTGCCAGTTGTATCAAAATCTTCTCCCCCACATGCTTGACGCACGTACTGCTCCTTCTGCTTTGCGAGGAGCGCGCAACCAAGGAGAGATCATGAATTTGAATAGCAGGAACCTCGGTGTATCGGTCGCGGCAACGCTGGCCCTCCTATTTTGCACGTCCGTCTCCGCCCAGGGGCCAGCGGATCCGACAGCCGCAGGCCCTGCTGCCGGATCAAGTTCAGCCACCGCAATTCCCGACGCACCCGCGCCGATCGCGGCTCAGGGTCCTGGTCCCGTCTCAACCTATCCGACTGGAAGCACCGGCGGTGACTGGCGCGTGGGGATCTCGATCTATGGTTGGTTTCCGGGATTGCACGGAACCGTTGGAGCGCTGGGCCATAATGCCAGCATCCATGTTCCATTCAGCGATGTCTTTCATACTCTGAAAGGGATCGTACCGATCGCAGTCGAGGCCGATAAGGGCCGCTTCGTGATGCCGGTTGATTTCTTATGGATGAAACTCGGCGTCGACAACGGGATCCCCATCAACGACTTTACCCAGACATCGATCAGAACGGATCTGACACAGTCGATCTTTACGCCGAAAGTGGGGTTCAGGCTCCTTAACTCCGATCACTTCAAGTTCGACGCCCTCGGCGGAATTCGCTATTGGTATTTGAGTCTGGACAACTCATTGCAGCCCTCCGGCCTCGGTACTTCGAAATCGACCCAGTGGGTCGATGGCCTCGGCGGCGGCAGATTCATACTGCCGTTCGGTGAAAAGGCCTCCGTGACCCTGGCAGGAGATGCCGGCGCTGGCGGAGCCAACCTGGACTACCAGATGCTGGCCCTGATGAATTTCAACCTCACCCCCAAACTCGGACTGGCGTTCGGATGGCGTTATCTGGATGTGAACTACCAACCCACCACGAACCAATTCGTATATGACACCATCACAAACGGCGCGATTGCAGGGTTCGGATATAACTTTGGCGGCAAGCCACCGGTTCCACCCACGGTCTCGTGCTCGGCTTCGCCTGCGCAAGTCTTTCCCGGTGATCCGGTCACAATCACTGCTACCCCGCAAGGTCTCAATCCGAAGTTGAACGCGTTGTATACCTGGACCGGTGACGGCGTTGCCGGCAATGGAGCAACGGCAAGCGTCAACACAGCTACCTCCAATCCCGGAACCTATACAGTGAGAGGCACGGTTAAGGAAGGAAAGCCGGGTAAGGAGGGGGAAAAGCCTTGGCAGGTTGCCGACTGCTCTGCCTCTTACACCGTCAGGGAGTTTGAGGCACCGACACTCAGCTGCTCGGCCAGCCAAGCTGATCTCAAGCCGGGTGACTCGTCGACCATCACAGCCCAGGGCGTGAGCCCGCAGAACCGTCCGCTCACCTACAGCTACCAGGCTTCGAGCGGGACCGTCAGCGGCAATGGGACCACGGCGGCATACTCTGCATCCGGCGCCTCCACCGGTCCGGTGCAGATCACTTGCAGCGTATCCGATGACAAGGGCCACACGGCAACGGCAAACACCAGCCTCAACATTCAGGCGCCGCCTCCGCCACCACCACCACCGCCACCGCCGAGTCTCCTGCTGCACAGCGTCTTCTTCCCGACTGCTCTGCCGAATGAGAAGCGTCCCGATCACGGCTTGGCAGAAAGCCAGGAGCAGATTCTCACCACCTTGGCAACGGACTTCAAGAATTACCTGCAGGTCAAGCCGGATGCGCGCCTGACCCTCACCGGCCACGCGGATCCACGTGGCAGTGCCGAGTACAACAAGGCGCTCTCAGAACGCCGCGTCGGCAGTGTCAAGCACTTCCTCGTTGAACAGGGTGTTCCCGAGGGATCCATTGACACCCAGGCGATGGGCGATGAGCATCCGCTCTCGAAGGATGACGTCAAGCAGCTTGTACAGAGCAATCCCGAACTGACGGATCAAGAGAGAGCGAAGATCATGCGCAACCTTACCGCCATTTACCTTGCGCAAAATCGTCGCGTCGACATCACCCTGGCCAACACCGGTCAACAGTCGGTGCAACTCTATCCCTTCAACGCGCATGACGCGGGAACCCTTCTCAGCGAGAAGGCCCAGGCACACGCGAAAAAGCAGCCCAAGAAGTAGCAACCCTTCAGCACCGGAGCGGGTCCGCAAGACCCGCTCCGGTGCTGTTGTCATTTGATAACCAGGCAGTGAACAGGAGGGATCAGCAGCCTTCAGCTTGTTGGAGGGTACGGGCTTCAGCCCGTACATTAACCTCTCCATAATGAACCGCGCTTAGCCCCTGAGGGACGCTTCTGCGAGCTCGCGTGGCGTTCTTCCGCAGCCTCTTCAGATCACTATAGGAATCTTTTCGTCGCTAACTTGCTAACTCGCTTGATCGCGAAGCGATCGCTAACTTGCCGCATTTGCCAAAAGAAACCTCGTCCACCGGCCATCCACAAGCGGATGTCAGGCATTCACTTCCACAGCGCAACCTTTCTCTTCGTCCATCCTCGAACTGCTCGAAACTCCCGCTATCCGCTCAACCCGCGATTGGATTTGCCACTGCGAGCGTCTTCATCTCAATCGATGCGGCAACCTTCGCCACCCGATGATACGAATCCAGCCGAGCCTCATGATCCCACGTGTCCGTCACAATGATCACTTCGTCCGCGCCGGTCTCGGCAACCAGCTTCTTCAGGCCAGCCTTCACCGTTCGATCCGAACCAACGATCGCTGCGCTCAGCCTGCTCTCCACCGCAGCCCGCTCGAACGCGTTCCACGGCCGATCAATCGCGTCAAGAGAATCCACCGGGGGCAACAACTCCACAGGCTGATTGCGAATCAGGCGAAGAAATCGCTGTTGCGGCGTAGTAAAGAGCCGACGCGCGGCCGCATCGCTCTCTGCCGCAATCACAGCCACCGCAACCATCAACCATGGCTCCTTGAGCGCGTCACTGGGACGAAAAAGCGTGCGATACAAGTGCGCGGAATGCAACAGCATCTCCGGCGAAAAGTGAGCTGCGAAGGCAAACGGCAATCCTAACTCCGCCGCGAGCCGGGCACTGAAGTCACTCGATCCCAGCAGCGTTATAGGAACCCGGCTGTCTCTGCCCGGGAGTGCCTTGACCATCTGGCCGGGCTTCTCTGGACCGAGGTACGTCTGCAACTCCGCAAGCAATTCAGGAAAATCGTCGCCCGTTTGCCGCAGATCACGGCGAAGCGCGCGCATCGTGTAGCCGTCGCCACCCGGTGCCCGGCCCAGCCCCAGGTCGATCCGTCCGGGGTACAAAGCTTCGAGGGTTCCGAATTGCTCCGCCACCACCAGTGGCGCGTGATTGGGCAGCATCACGCCCCCGCTGCCAACGCGTATGGTTTGGGTGGCTGAGGCCACATGCCCAATCAGAACCGGCGTCGCGGAGCACGCGAGCCCCTCGATCGAGTGATGTTCGGCCAGCCAGAAACGCCGATACCCCCACTGCTCTGCGCGACGCGCCAGATCAACCGAACGTCCAATAGCGTCGCGCGCACCCTCTTCGGGCCGCATCCCCACGAGATCAAGAACTGAAACGGGCAAACTCATCTCGTTTGTTAGATGTTCGATCTGGAATCTCGATTCACTCGGGGAAACCACCAACCCGGGCGCCCCATATCTCGAAGAGATGTGGGAGACCACCGGAATTCCGGCGGATGAAACGGCGCCATAACATTAAGAATTGTAAAGTGGACTACGAAGGCCTTACTGCAGTGTGCGAGACTTAACAGCCGTAGGGGTTTTCTTCTTGTCGATCGCGGTCGAAGTGAAACAACTGGAAAGCGCGGAAAGACCGAGACAGCTCTCGTTGTTGCTGGTCGACGACGACGTTGAACTGTGCGGCATGATGCGCGAGTTCTTCACCCAGGAAGGTCATCATCTCGACTGCGCCTACAACGGCCGCGAGGGCCTCACTGCTGCGCTCAATGGCGCTTACGACCTCGTGATTCTCGACGTGATGTTGCCCGTCATCGACGGGTTCGAACTGCTCCAGCGCCTTCGCCGGCGCAAAGATCTTCCCATCATCATGCTCACAGCGCGTGTGCAGCAGCAGGACCGGATTCGCGGTCTCGACTCCGGCGCAGATGATTATCTGCCCAAGCCCTTCGACCCCGATGAGTTGCTGGCTCGTGTGCGCGCCGTCTTGCGCCGCTCGGAATCGCTGCTGCGAAGGGAATCCGAAGATGTCGTGATTGGCAACATTCGATTGAATCCGTCCACGCGCGAAGCGTGGCTTGATGACGAGCTGGTGGACTTGACCGCCGCCGAATTCGATCTCCTCGAAATGCTTATGCGCGCTGCAGGCCGCGTCGTGTCGCGCGAAGAGATTACTGCGGCCCTCTTCGAACGCGAGGCTACACCCTATGATCGTTTCCTCGATGTTCACATCAGCCACCTGCGCAAGAAACTCGAGGGCGGCCGCAGCCTGATTAGAACCGTACGTGGAGTGGGATATGTCTTCACCGGCGCAGCCTAAAGTCCTTCTCAGGCACTCGCTTTATCTCTGGGTGCTGCTCGCCATGGTCGGCATCCTGTCGCTTTCGTTCGTCGCCTTTCGCGCCATCTCCGAGCAGATAAAAGCTGAAAAAATCGACCCTGTGTATGACCGCTTCGACGAGTTGCAACTGGAGAGCGCAAGGAACATTCAACAGAAATGGGGCCAGGACGCGCTGGCACAATACCTGCGAAAGCTGGACGGACTGTTCAGCGGGTCGCATTATCTGCTCAACAGTTCGGGGAAGGATCTTGTTTCGGGTGAAGATCGCTCAGACATGCTGCCGAAGCCGCCGGCTGACAAGTCGCGCACAGCACGGCATGGTCACTGGGAAATCACACACCGTTCGGCGGATGGCAAATTTTGGTTCGCGGCCGAGGGGCAGGACCGGCCGCCACGCATCTGGTCATTTCTGCCGTACTACTTCCTTGTGCTGGGCGCGACTGGGATCCTCTGCTGGATCGCAGCAGCGGGCGTGATTTCGCCGATCCGCAAAATTGCGAACAGCATAGCGCAGTTCGGGCGGGGCGATCTGAGCGTGCGCGTGGAGACCGATCGCGACGATGAGATCGGCCAGCTCGGGCGCTCGTTTAATGAGATGGCCGAACGTCTCGAGCGCCTGATCGTAAGCGAGCGGCGCCTGCTTGGCGACATCTCGCATGAGCTGCGCTCGCCGCTCGCGCGACTCAAGTTTGCCCTGAAGCTCGCGCGCACCAGTTCCGATTCGACCGCCGCACTCGAGCGCATTGAGCGCGATGTAGACCGCATCGCCTCCCTCGTTGCGGATATCGTGGAGATCAATGTCGTGGAAGACGATCCTGCTCTACACGACAAACGGGAGATATGTATCCGCGACATCATCGATGAGGTTGTGCACGATTGCGCCGTCGAAGCAGAGATGCGCGGCTGTGCCATCGAGGTTAACGGCAACGTTTGCGGGCAGGTGCACGGCAATCCCGAGTTGCTGCGCCGCGCCGTCGAGAACGTGCTGCGCAATGGCATTCGCTACTCCCCCGAGAAATCATCGATCGAGCTTTCCCTCAGCGAGGATAACGAGGATGCCACTATCTCGGTCCGCGATTTTGGTCCTGGAGTGCCCAATAAGTCCCTGACGCGCATCTTCGATCCGTTCTTCCGCGTGGAAGAAGCGCGCAACACCAATGGCGGAGGATCGGGCCTTGGCCTTTCCATCGCAAAACGCGCCGTGCATCTGCACCGCGGCTCAATCACCGCCGAAAATGCAACCCCTGGGTTGCGCGTCAATATTGTGATCCCGCTCACACACCAGGAAGCCATAAAGACAGCGTAAAGATTTTCTTCGAGCCCACTTCAGCTTGCTTTCGCGATCGTTCTCAGTTTTCCACGACGCCTTCAATCGCGAATCCCCGCATGTTTTCTGCACTTTGCACCCGCCATCGTTGCCGCGCGCGGTCCCCTTAACGTTTCTTAAGCTACAAATGCTTGCCAGTGGTGTTCACTTGTCATCAGTGCCTCACTATTCAAACCTCAAATCTATAGAGGCATCAGAGGAGAACATCATGAAGCGTTATTTTGGATACGCACTTATGCTCGCACTCATGGCTGCCCCGGCGTTTGCTGCCAAGAATTCACAGTCGTTGAACCTTGCGACACCAGTCAAAGTGGGCACAACTGAACTTCCCGCCGGCGACGTAAAAGTCTCTTGGACCGGCACGGGAGATAGCGTTCAAGTCACAATCGCACAAAACGGCAAGATCCTTACCGTCCCTGCCAAGCTTGTGGAAGAAAAGCATACGCATAAAGGTTATGTCGTGAGCCGCGAAGCCGGAGCAGATCAGTTGCAGACCATCCAGTTGAGCAACGTGTCCCTGCAACTCGATAGCGCAACCGCTTCTGGGCGCTAATCCAACTTCCGCAATTAGCTGCGGAACCCGACGTCAGAGCCAAGCGCTGACACTTCGAAAGAGTTTTGTTCATTCACTCTCGCGTGATTGAACTCTCCTATCCCCTTCCGGTTCATCCGGAAGGGGATCTCTTTGTATATCAATAAGTTAACCCCTCGGCGCTACGGCGAAATCATCATGCCGTTCTGATACGGCGCCGCGGTTTGGCCCCGGCGTAGGTTCGAGGTATACTGAATATTCGGCAAGCTGAAGGGTGAGTGTGTCTTCATTCGCCCCTTCGCCCGTCTGAGAGCTGAAGGTACACATCAGGACGGATGAGAGCTGCTCTAAATAGGCAGTTCGGGCGTGCCCGGAAACTCAGACAAGTTTGGAGCAAATTGAGATGGCACAGGTATGTGATATTTGCGGCAAAGGGCCGCAGTTCGGCAACAATATTTCACACGCGCACAACGTAACCAAGCGGCGCTGGAACGTGAACCTGCAGGCAGTGAAGGCGCTGGTCAACGGCAACCCCAAGCGCATCCGCGTGTGCACGAGTTGCATCAAGACTGGTAAGGTCGCAAAAACCTAACCTCGTTGCAGCCCGCTCCTTCCTCATCGAAGGAATATCGAATTCGCCATCACCGGCGCCAAAACCCCGTCCTTAGCAGGGCGGGGTTTTGTTGTGCGTTCTATTGCGCTGCAGATTTGGGTGCTGCAGTCGCGTCAGCCAGCGGGTTCTCCCAGGAAAACGCCGCGGCATCCAGCCCCCGCGGCGACCATCGATCGACCACTGTCTTCGCCAGCTTGCCCAGTGTCTGCTCAGCTTCGTTGTCTCCGGTCCAGCGCTGGTCGGCGTTTCCCCAAGTGAATGCCGCGATCACAATCGGGCCTGCCTTTGAAGAGATCAGCGCCACGTCGTTACGAACCTGGTTAAGCGCGCCCGTTTTATTGCCGATTGCCGAACCGTTCTCACTGGTATCGAGAGTTTCGAGATATCGCGGCAGACTGTCGCGATCTTGCTGATCGCGGAGCATGCCTAGAATGACGCCGCAGATCTTGCCGTCCCCCGCAGGCGGAGCACCGTCACCCGGCGCAAGATGGCAGGTCGCAAACCGCTCCATAATCGAGGCCATTTCCCGCGCCGTAGTTTTGCCGAGCCCGAATTTCGGCTGATCGGCTGGCATCGGCTCAGTGGCTGGAACGTAGACCTTCTTGTAGAGCACAGTTTGGTTCAGGCCAGCTGTCCGAAGCGTCTCATTGATGTGCGCCAAACCAAGCCGGTCAATAGCCATATTCGTCGCGGTGTTGTCGCTCAGAATCACCATCAACCTCAATACATCGGCAAACGTGAGGGCGATTGGTGGTGTCAATTCGCCCAACACCCCAGAGCCTGCCACCTGGTTCGCCTTTGTCAGAAGAACGCGTTCATCAAACGCCACCTGACCGGCGCGGATCTGTTCCGCAGCGTCAAGCAGCACGCCCATCTTGATCACGGAGGCAGTTTGCACCGGCTCGTCCGGCATTAGCGACGCGGTCTGGCCAGTACGCAGATTGTGCGCGTAGAGCGCAACGTGCCCGTGATGTGCTGCGGCAATGGACTTTATTAGCTGATCGAGCTGCGAGTCCTGCTGAGCAAAGCCCAACAATGAAGATGCAGACCCCAGGATCAAAGCCAAGGCAATATTACGGAACTTTGAACAAGTCATGCGCTCAGACTAACGCACGATCGCTGCTTCGAAGCATTTCTCGCGTGGGCATTGCCCGCCTGGTCGTTGCAGTGACTGCCGAGTTGTCTGGCGACCGAAGGAATGCGCCGATTTAAGAGTCACAAAAACGAGCCTGCGCGAAGCTGGCGGTCACCCGTTACTCACATGCAACGCGCCTATCGGTGCTGGCATCTGACGGCAGGTGTTAGCGGGATTCGGCAGGTGCTCTAAACAAGAGAACTCACGGGTGCCAATAAAAAACAAGGTGCCTTCTTCCGCTACCGCATCGAGGTGACATCAATGCAAATTAAACAATCCTGCTTCCGAGCTTCGGCTCTGGTCGCACTGGTTTCTCAGTTCATCATCGGCATGCCGATGGCTGCTCATGCCCAAGATCAGGCGAATCCGCCATCTTCAACGGCACCTGATAACTCCTCTCGAAACAGGAATCATGACAACACCGCCGACAGCCAGAAGGACACCACTTCAGATCGCGAGATTACGCAGAAGATTCGCCAGTCAATCATCGCGGATCAATCTCTTTCCACTTACGCCCACAACGTGAAAATCATCACGCAAGGCGGACAGGTAACACTCAAGGGACCAGTCAAGGACCAGAACGAAAAGGAGACAATCGCTTCCAAAGCAGCCGATGTTGCTGGAACTGGAAGGGTAAACAATCAGCTGACCGTAAAG
The DNA here is from genome assembly GCA_963832035.1 of uncultured Acidobacteriaceae bacterium. Taxonomy (GTDB): domain Bacteria; phylum Acidobacteriota; class Terriglobia; order Terriglobales; family Acidobacteriaceae; genus Telmatobacter. The sequence continues at coordinate 180,971 of CAWHSK010000003.1, forward strand.
CAGTGATCGATTAACGCAAGAGTCAACCACAAATAGGAGTTCCAGATATGGCAGGTAAAAACACAGCAGCATTCGGAATCTTCCCCTCCCGATCCGAGGCGGAAGTAGCAGTTAACGAACTCACCGCGGCAGGCTTTGCCAACCAGGATGTGTCCGTTCTAATGGCCGATAGATCCGGTACGAGAGATTTTGCCACCGAGAAAAATACAAAGGCGCCCGAGGGTACAACGACCGGTGCAAGTATCGGCGGCACTCTCGGAGGAACCCTTGGACTCCTGGCGGGAATTGGTGCGATTGCGATCCCCGGAGTTGGCCCTTTGATTGCCGCAGGTCCCATCATGGCCACGCTCGCCGGAGTAGGTGTAGGAGGAGCGGTCGGTGGAATGGTTGGAGCTTTGGTCGGAATGGGGATTCCTGAGTATGAAGCCAAACGCTACGAAGGTCGCGTAAAAGAAGGCGGGATCCTGGTGTCGGTTCACTGCGACAGTTCAGAAGAAGTTTCCCGCGCAAAGGATCTTCTGAAAAGAGCAGGCGGAGAAGACGTCTCATCTGCAGGCGAGAAGTCTGTGAGCAGCCATACAGTAGAGAGATCGGTCGATACTCGAAACGCAATTGACCCGGGAACCATAAATGCGTACAGAACCCGGGAGCCCCGAGTAGAGGCATCTACGGACGTCGACACGATCAACGCTTACCGATCCAAGGAGCCGCGTTCGGAGAACCCGGAAAGCGCCTCTGATGAAGAAATCCTGGATGATCAAACGCGCACTACGCGATCCAGGAGAGTGGTGTAAACAAGAAAGGAATCAAAACGTTCCAGACGGCCTGCGCAGTCTCTGCGCAGGCCGTCTTTCGAATGAGTTCAGTGCACGCCTCAGCGCCATAGAAGTGCGAGTAGACCTACGGAACCGGCTGTCTGTTCACCCGCGGGTCTGAATCGTCGGCGCGCGGCGGGTAGCCCTCAAACATCCGAACAGCCTGCTCGCTCGGCTCTGAACCGCCTGAAGACTCTCCAGATTACATATGCACTTAAATAGCTTGCGGCATTCGGCTGGCATTTTTGCAAGTTGACCGTTTTGGCTTTTCCGCAGAGCCTTAAGGGGTTCCTTCTGGTGCGGCCCTGAACATACAACGGCCTACGGCCCTCGCTCCGGGAAGAGCACGGCGAATCCAGACGAGGTAGCCATGAAAGCCCACCAATGGCGTGCGATGTTCCACTCTGGCGTGGTGATTGCGTGCATTCTTGCTGTCGTACCCGGCGATATGGTGGCGTATGCCTGTTCCCAGGCCCCGCCCGCCGCTCCTTCCGCGACGCAGTCCACTCAGATCCCACCCGATCAATTGGATTCCCTCGTGGCGCCAATTGCGCTCTACCCTGATCCGCTTCTGGCGCAGGTTCTGGCGGCATCGAGTTATCCGCTTGAGATCATCCAGCTTCAGCAATGGCTCGAAAAAAATAAAGGCCTCAAAGATAAGGCCCTCGCTGACGCCGTTGCAAAGCAGCCTTGGGATCCCAGCGTCCAGGCATTGGCCGCCCTGCCCGATGTGGTCAAGCGCCTGGCCGACGACATTGCGTGGACCACCGACCTCGGAAATGCGTTTTTAGCCCAGCAGACCGGCGTGATGGACGCAGTTCAGCGCATGCGCAAGAAGGCCAAAGACAAGGGAAACCTGAAGACGACGGAGCAGCAGAAGGTCGATACCCAGGTCATCGAAAGCAAGCAGGTCATCGTCATAGAGCAGGCAAACCCTCAAGTGATTTACGTGCCAACTTACGACCCTGTGGTCATCTATGGACCGCCGATCTATCCTTATCCCCCCATCTACTATCCGCCCGCGTGGTACTACCCCGCGGGCGTGGCGATCTCTTTTGGAGTGGGCATGGCGATGGGGGCATTCTGGGCCGGGGGCTGGGGCTGGGGCTGCGGATGGGGCGGCAACAATGTGTACATCAACCACAACAACAACTTCAATCGCAATACCAACATCAACGGCGGGAATCGAGTCAATAATGACCTGCCTGGCCGCGGAAACGGAAACCGCGGGAATATTGGAGGTCCTGGCGGAGCCGGTGGTGTGGGCGGAGCCGGTGGCGTAGGAGGCGTTGGTGGTGCGGGAGGCGTTGGCGGGCCGGGAGGTGTAGGCGGAGCCGGTGGCATAGGCGGCCCCGGAGGAACTGGCGGTCCCTCGCAACTACCGGCCGGCGGCAATCGCAGCAATTGGCAGCACAATCCCGAACATCGCGGCGGCGCTCCCTATAAAGACCGCGCCACGGCGGACCGCTTTGGCGGAACTGCGCGGGGCGATTCGCTTGCCAACCGTCAGCAGGGTGCGCGCCAGCAGATCAACCGGCAGGGCGGAAGCCTTCCCAGCAATCGGGCCGGAGGTGCTGCGAACCGGGCTGGTGGTGCTGGCGCGAGCAACCGCGCCGCGGGCGGCGCCGGCAATCGATCGCTAGGCGGTGGGCCCGATAGCATCGGCAGCCGCGATCTTTCCCGCAATGGCGGCGGAAACCGCGATGCCTTCGGCGGTGGCACGCGCGGATACAACGGATCAAGCGCCCGCAGCAGCAGCAGCCGCGGCTCGTCGAGCATGTCTCGTGGAGGCGGGGGCTTCAGTCGTGGTGGTGGCGGAGGCGGCCGGCGCAGGTAATAGCAAGAAAAGCAGAGCAGAAAACGGGAGCAACGCAATGAAATCCGCAACTTCGAATATTCGACCAAAACTCGTTCCCATGATTTTGATCGCCATCTTGATCTGTGGTGGAGTCTGTGCGGCTTCTGCTGCCCAGGAACCGAAGCCACCGGCAGGCGCGGTTCCGGCGGGCGCCACGGTGGTCCAGACCTTCGACACTCCGCAATCGGCGGCAGACGCACTCGTTAAGGCCGCTGCGGATTTCGATGAGATCGCCCTGGTACGCATTTTCGGTGAAGACGGAAAAGACATTGCCTTCACCGGCGAATTTCCGCAAGACCGCAAGCACGCCGCGGACTTCGCCCAGGAAGCCCATGAAAAGCTCTCGGTTTCGGTCGATCCCAAAACCGCCAGTCGGGCATTTGTGCTTGTCGGCAATGAGGATTGGCCCTTCCCTGTTCCTCTCGTGAAGAAAGGTGGGAGATGGTCCTTTGATGGCAAGGCCGGGCGCCGGGAATTGCTCTATCGTCGCATCGGTTCCAATGAACTCGATGCAATCCAGATCTGTCATGGGTACGTGGAAGCGCAGGTCGCCTACTCCCTTCAGCCTCGCGAAGGCTATAACGTGAATCAGTACGCCCAGCGCATTATCAGCACACCGGGAACTAAAGATGGGCTGGCCTGGCAGAATTCCGACGGCACATGGGGCGGCCCCATCGGCGAGAAAATTGCCCAGGCTATCGAGTTAGGCTATGACCTCAAATCAGAACCGTATCACGGCTACTTCTTCAAAATTCTCAAGGGGCAAGGGCCTGCTGCGCCTCTCGGCCAGATGAACTTCGTGGTAGAAAACGTAATGATCGGCGGCTTCGCGCTGGTCGCTGCACCCGCGGAATACGGTATCACGGGAGTTCAGACCTTCATTGTCAGTCACGATGGCGTCGTCTACCAGAAGGATCTCGGCCCCAAAACCCTGGACCAATTCAGCAAGATGGAGTTGTTTAACCCCGACGACTCATGGACGCCTGTGCTTGATCACGACGAAAACAACAACTCAATCGCAACATCCCGTGGGCCGGGTTAGTCAGGCTCGCCTTTCGCCTTCGGTTCTCTCAAACAGGGGCCGGACCTTCGCCAACAGCAACTCTCGGGCGCTGTTGCAGGTTCGGCCCTTATTTTTTCCGGCTCCGTTTTCTTCCGCACCGCGCAGGTCTTCGACAAACGAATGGTGACCGATACGCCTTCTACTTGGGATCGCCTTCGTGCGTGAAGGTCAGTGAGGCGGAGTTGATGCAGTAGCGCAATCCGGTGGGACCCGGCCCGTCGGGAAAGACGTGCCCAAGATGCCCGCCGCACCGGGCGCACGTTACTTCAACGCGGCGCATGCCGAACGTATTGTCCTCGTGCTCAGCGATTGCCTTCGAGTCGGCAGGAATGACGAAACTCGGCCAGCCGCAGCCCGAATCAAACTTCGCTCCGGAAAGAAACAGCAGCGTTCCGCAACCAGCGCAATGATAATTGCCGGTTTCGTGATTCTCCGTCAACGCGCCTGTGTAGGGCCGCTCCGTTCCCTTTTCGCGTAGTACGTGATACTGCTGAGGCGTCAGCTTCTCGCGCCATTCAGCATCAGTAAGCGCCACTTTTTCCGGCGCGCCGGACTCCTTGGGTGTAGTGCTCATGAGACCTCCAATGGGGAGCTTATTGGATGCGCGAACCACCCAATTTGATGCGTCAGTCGCCGACTTCCGCGATCAGCTCAATCTCCACCAGCGCATCCTTAGGCAGCCGTGCGGCCTCAATCGTCGTGCGTGCCGGCGCGATCACGCCCTGCGGTGCCAGGTACTCGGCATACACAGCGTTCATAGCGGCAAAGTCGTTCATGTCCTTGAGATACACGTTGGCTTTAACGACGCGATCCAGGGTGGTGCCCGCCGCCTCAAGCACAGCCTTCAGGTTCTCAAGAGTCCGACGGGTCTGCTCGGCGATCCCGCCCGCGATAAGTTGCTGGGTAGAGGGATCAAGAGCAGCCTGTCCGGCGGTGAAAACAAGGTTGCCGCAGCGAATGCCCTGCGAATAAGGCCCGACCGCCTTGGGCGCCGACGAGGTAGATATTGCCGTTTTGCTCATGAATCGATTCTAGAGGCTGATCTGGCTTCGGGTCTCGCCGAAAGAGAAGGCGAACCCGCAAAGTTCGCATCAAGCAGCGATCAGCGCCAGGCCCCAAGCAAACCCCCAACCAGGAACAGCCCCACGAGCCAATAGCCGCCATTAATGGCAAACAGCTTGAAAGGCCTGCCCTCATAAATGCCCTGTGGCAGATTCGGCGCGGCAATGAACCCGATCCACATGAGCACTCCCATAACGCAGCCATTTCCAAAACCAAACGCGCTCGTTGCAAAACCGAATGCGTTTGCCCAGAGGATGATGTGCGCCAGAATGAACGACAGCACGAGATCTCCAATGAATGAGGCGACCATGCCGAGCATCAGGCCGCTTCTTTTGCCCTCCTCCTTTTGAATCCCCAGGATCTCCATCCACGGCTTCGCAAAAAGTGCTGGCGAGTACCAGATCGCTCCCAGAACCCAAAGTAAGACCGCCGAAACCACGATCGCGATGTAATTCAACGGGTGAGGCTGGATCATGAAAGTCCTTTCGTAGACGCAGTTGCGCCACAGCTCACTGCACAATCATTTCTGCTTTGTGATTGCGAATAAGACTCTCGTCCCGCTGGGAACCCCTGTCAAGAAGAATTGGATGGAGGAAAGGGAAATCTCTGAGTAACAAGGCGTCAAGCTCAACCCGGCGTCTTCACACCTTTCTTCAGCATTGTCACCGCCTTGGTGAGACGGGCCTGCCGCGTCTCTTCCTTCTTCGCTTCCGTGATCCAGCGGCAATACTCCTTCCGGTGGGTATAGCTTAACTTTTCGAATTCCGCGCTCACGCCTTCCTTCTTCATCAGCTTCGCAAACTCCGGCGGCACCTCCACCGTGCGCACAGACTCGTCGCGTTTGATGACAACTTCGACCGAATCGCCTAGCCCCTTGCCGATCTGTTCACGAATGTTCTTGAGCACCGGCAGCATGTGTTGCGGATGGCCGTACTTCACCAGCGACCCGGCGTAGGGAACCCCGTCGAACGATGCGACAACTCGAACCTGCGCGCGCGTTCCAAACTCCGTCTGAGCATCGAAGGGAAAAAGAACGTAAGCGCCACCACTGCCGCCAGTGCCCTCGATGGTCGCTTTGAACTTGTATTCCTTCATGCGACATCCCTCGCATAATGCCGAAATCTCCAATCAATCTGGCACACGCATTTCGCTTTTCGCAACGAAAAAGAAAATATGGCTTTTCTGTCGAGCCCGATCTTCGCTCGCCAAATGAGAGGTCGTCCTGAGCGCAGCGAAGGATCCGCGGTTGCTTTTATGTCCCTATTCGATCCAGCGCCCTCCGCGTCAGGATGACCGGACCCTCGTCACGAGTGGCAATCGACGTGTCCTGTGCTACCCGAAGCGCAAGCCTATTTTGCAGAGCAGCTTTTCGTACCCGTATCGGCAACGCTCGCGATCAGCCATTTTCCGTCGACACGAACCAGATTGAATAGGTCCGTTCCGCAGTGATCGACCTTCCTATCGACCAGAAAGTCGAATGGCGCCCACACCACGGCGAGATCGTTATCGATCCGGACCAGTGGATCGTGAATACGTTCTTCGATCTGCGTCTTGCCGGGTCTGCCCACCCGCTCCGCGAAGGCTTCAAAGGTCATCTGCGAGGGCTTGCCGTCGCGCATCAACACCATCGTGCCACCCGGCAGCGTGGGCGCCTTGATCGCCTCAGCATCTCGTTTTGACATGCCATCAAACATCGCATGGATCGGCGCCAGCACAGCCTGCTCCTCCGCCGATTCCGCGAATGCGTGGGTGGCGAGGCTCGTTGCCAGAATCGTGCCAAAAAGGAAAACGAACTGCTTTGCGTGCATGTTCATGCTCGCCATCCTATCTTGAGATTTGTCCCGAAAAAAAGTGGTTGAGGAAAGAGGAGCCGACCAGACTCCCGGAACTCGAAGAAGTGCGGTGTGCCAGACAGTCAGGAGACCGTCTGGACACACTTTTAACACCAGGAAAAACTGAAAATGTGCGCGTGGTTCTAGACGAGCTTCGCGTCCAGCGTGATATCGGTGTTGTTGGCGAAGAGCTTCGAAATCGGGCATCCCGCCTTGGCATCCGCCGCAGCCTTGTCGAAGACTTCCTTCGAGGCACCCGGAACACTCGCAGTCGTCGTAAGGGCAATCTTGGTCACAGAGAAACCGTCACCAACCTTGGCCAGAGTCACCGCTGCATTGGTCTCGATCTTCGAAGGCGTCAGGCCCGCTCCGCCAAGCTGCGCGCCCAGCGCCATCGAGAAGCAGCTTGCATGTGCCGCCGCAATCAGTTCCTCAGGCGTGGTACCGCTCGTTGCGCCTTCAAACCTTGTCGCGAACGAATAGTTGGCGTCCTTCAGTACGCCGGTTGCCGTCGAAATGGTGCCCTTGCCTTCCTTCAATGAACCTGTCCAAACCGCGCTTGCCTTGCTAGCCATAGCTATTCTCCTTTGGGGATTTTGAATCGCTGATTCTTGGATCGATTGATCAATGTTCTGGGGGTGCGCCGTCCGGGAAATGCAAAGACGGCGTTACAGATTTGATTCTTCGGGCGCCGGCCGTAATGCGACATGGCCCATGCCCACAACTCCATGCTAATCTCTCACCCATGCTTCCCAACAGGCCCCACGTCTTCGACAGCAGTCTTGCGTCCGAATTTTCACAGAGTGGGGCGGTCTGCCCGCCCGGCATCGAGGATACCGACGACTCCCCAGTCGACCACCATTGCCAGATCTGCCCCAATTGTTCTCATCGTCTTACCGGCTACAAATGCAAGCTGGTTTGCACCCATTGCGGCTACTACCTCAGCTGTGCGGACTATTACTGATAGGTGGGACTCTGCGTGGCTCTGAGTGGGCTTCCGGCGGCGCGGTCCGGCACCTTTGGATTTGACGCAAATTGGATCCCCCGCTATATTTACGACATGAAGTTTGTTTTCACTCCTGCCGCCTCCGTCGCCTGTTGTTGTGCGATCGACCGGCCATGGGTGTGATTCAAGCTCGATTCGTTTAGCTTTCCCCCCTTGGCCGCATTCAGCACATCTCGCTGATGCGGTTTTTGCATTTCTGGACCATTTTTCAGACCATGCGCTTTACGCAAGGATTTAATGACTTCTGTTCTCCTCAATTCGCGGCTCCACGCCACCGCCTCCCGGCGGACAGGCTGTTGTTGTAGCTGCTGACCCGATTCCCTTTCCCAGAGTCTCCGCGCCATTCCTGATTTCCAGCCGAAGAGCGCTGCCCCAACCCCGCCTTCAATAAGAGGGCCCGATCGACCGCAATTCTTAAGGAAACCCCGTGACACATCGATCCCGCTTCTATCGAATTCTTCCCTTCGTTCTTCTCACTGTTGCCATCAGCGCCCAGGCACAGATCGTCGGCGGCACCATCGCCGGCGTCGTTCATGACTCAACCGGCGCCACCGTTTCAGGTGCCACCGCCACCGTCCGCCAAATTGAGACCGGCGCGACGCGCACCCTCACCACCGACTCCGAAGGCCGTTTCTTTGCGCCATCCGTCCCAGTCGGCCCCTACACCGTTGAGGTAAAGCACGACGGGTTCGCACCGCAAAAGCAGACCGGGATCTCCCTCACCGTCGGACAGAGCCTTCAACTCAACTTCGTCCTCGGTGTTGCCGCCGTCGAGCAAGCCGTCGAAGTCGACGCCTCCGATCCCGGCGTGAACACCACCACGCAGCAAACCGCCGGACTCGTCGACGAGCGCCAGGTCAAAGAGCTTCCGCTCAACGGCCGCAGCTACGACGAACTGCTCACCCTCAACCCCGCCACAGTGAACTACACAGGCGAACGCTCCGGCGGAATCGGCACTTCCAATTCGTCAGTCGGCAACATGTTCGCCGTCAGCGGTCGTCGCCCTCAGGACAATCTCTTCCTCCTCAACGGCATCGAATACACCGGCTCCTCGCTCATCAATGTCACGCCCGGAGGCACCAGCGGACAACTCCTCGGCGTCGATGCAGTGCGCGAATTCAACGTGGCCACTGACACCTATGGCGCCACCTACGGCAAGCGCGACGGCGCGCAGGTCAGCATCATCACCACCTCCGGCACCAATCGCTTTCACGGCACCGCATTCGAATTCATTCGCAACAGCGCCTTCGATGCGCGCAACTATTTCGATCAGGGCGATATTCCCGAATTTCAACGCAACCAGTTCGGCGGCTCACTCGGCGGACCAATTCGCAAAGACAAGCTCTTCCTCTTCGGCAACTACGAGGGCTTCCGCCAGAACTGGGGCCTCAGTGCTGTCACGCTCGTGCCCGACAATCGGGCGCGCGAGGGCTATCTGCCCAACTCTAAAGGCGGGGAACAGTTTGTCGGCGTCAATCCTGCCGTCGCCCCCTTGCTCGCGCTGTGGCCGGTCCAGAACGGTCCTGAACTTGGCGGCGGAATCGCAGAGGCCTTCAGCCACCCCGAGCAGCATATCCGCGAAGACTTCGGCACCACCCGCTTTGACGACAACATCAGCGGCAAAGATCTGCTCTTCGCCGTCTACACCGTTGACGACAGCACCGCGAACACGCCCTCGCAGAATCCGTTGAGCCTGATTGACGAGAGCCTGCGCGAACAGGTCGCGAGCGTGCAGGAGCAGCATGTCTTCTCGCCGGCCACGCTCAACACCGCCCGCTTCGGCTACTCGCGCGCCAGCTACTTCTTCACTGGATACTCGCCCGTTCCACTCTCTGGATGGGTAACCGGGCAGCCCATCGGCGCCATCGTCATCAGTGGCAGCACAGCTTCCAACGGTGCGTCCGCCATCTCGCAGGCCGGCCTCAACGTCGGAAGCAACAACTCCGCCACGCGCAACCTGTTCACCTTGGACGATCACGTCTACTGGACGCGCGGCCGGAACCAGGTCGAGTTCGGCTTATGGCTGCAGCGCATTCAGTCGAACGATCTGCTCGCGCAGTACCAGTACGGCCAGGCCTCGTTCGCTACTCTACAAACATTTCTGCAGGGCACGGTGAAGACCTTCACCGTCGTCCCATCGCCCACTGAACTTGGCTGGCGCTCTCTTGAAGGCGCAGGCTTCGTCGAAGACACCATCAAGCTGTCGCCGCGCTTCGAACTCCGCGCCGGCTTCCGTTTCGAGTCAACGAACGGCTGGAACGAAGCCCAGGGCCGCGCATCAAACTACGCAATTGTCGACGGCGTTTTGCAAACTGACCCCATCGTCGGCACTTCCGCCCTCAGTAAGAATCGTGCTGTCTTCCTCCCCGAGCCACGCGTCGGCTTTGCTTGGGACGTGTATGGCAACGGCAAGACCGCGGTTCGCGCCGGCTTCGGACTCTACCACGGCCTCCTCGATACCCTCGACTATCGCCTCGACCAGACCGCGCCATTCAACACAGCCGAGTCCATCTCCAACATCGCCGTCTCTAACCTCCAAATCACGCCTGGAACGCCTCCACCCACGGGCACCAAGGTTTCGCCCAGCAACGTGCAGCCCGACATCAACACGCCCGCCGCGCTCACCTGGAGCCTCCGCATCGAACAGGAGATCGCTCCGCGCACCTCGCTCACCCTCGGCTACGTTGGCTCGCACAGTTATCACCAGATACTCTCCGAAGACATGAACGAGCCCGTGCCAACCTATCTCGCCGACGGGTCGCCCTTCTATCCCGCGGGCGCGAAGAACGCCAATCCCAACCTCGCCAACTCCACCTCGTGGGTATCGCAAGGTATCGCCGCATATCACTCTCTCGTCGTCGATGTCCGCCGTTCATTCGCCAGCGGATTCCAGTTCCGCGGCAACTACACCTACTCCAAAAACCTCGACGACGGATCGGCATGGAACACCAGCGTAAGCGGCAACACCCCCGCATTCGTTTCGTTCCCGCTCGATCCCAAGCAAGACTGGGGACCGGCCGCCACCGACGTGCGCCATCTCGCCTCGTTCAACGGCAGCTATGAATTGCCCTTCGGCCCGCATCGCCGCTTCCTCGCCCACGCATCCCGGCCCGTCAACATCATCGCCAGCAACTGGACCACCAGCGCCATCGTCGCCGTGCAAACCGGCTTCCCCTTCACGCCGCAACTCGGCTACAACCCCACCGGCAACGGCGACACCCGCAATCCGGTCCGTCCCGACTGGAATCCCAACTTTACCGGGGTCCTCTATCCGCGCACGCCACAACAGTGGTTCAACGCCGAAGCGTTTCTGCCCCCCGCCGCCGGCACCTACGGCAACGTCTCCCGCAACGCGCTCACTGGCCCCGGCCTCTCCGAACTCGACTTCTCCCTCACGCGCAACGCGCATCTCACCGAGCGCCTTGGCCTGCAGTTCCGCGCCGAGTTCTTCAACATCCTCAACCACACCAACCTGCTTACGCCAAATGAAGTGGTCTACACCTCCGCCACATCAGGTCCCTCTCCCACCGCCGGCGTAGTCTCCGCCACATCCACAACCTCCCGACAAGTCCAATTCGGCGCCAAACTCTCTTTCTAGTTTTTCGGGATTCGCTCACGCACAAAAAACCAGCGATGCCATCCAAGCATCGCTGGTCCTCCAGTCCCTATTCCCTAGTCCCTGCCTTTGCGAATTCATCCCCCGCCTGCCATTCCACCGGCTTCGCTTGCGCGCTGGCCAGCCAGCCCAGCACAAACCCAAACCGCGCCATCTTCGCATTACCGCGGAAATCCCAGTCAGCTTGAAACTCATCCGCAGGCTGGTGATAACGATGCGCCACGAAGTCATCGAACTGCGCGCGCCCCCACGCCTCATCATGACTCTCGAAAAGCCGCCCCTGGTCAATCGAGAACGCGGGAATGCCGGCGCGCGCCAGCGAGAAGTGATCCGATCGATAGTAGTGCCCCGCTGACGGATCAGGATCGGGCAGCAACTTCAGATCGAAGTCCTTCGCGACCCTCTCGATCGTGGGCCAGAAGCTGATGCGCTCAGCGCCTCCAAGACTTGCAGACAACGGTACGCCGATGGGCAGCAGCATGTCGTAGTTCAGATCGAGCGTAATGTCCCGCGCAGGCACCGGCGGATGCTGACCAAGAAACTGCGATCCCAGCAGTCCCTGCTCTTCCGCAGTCACCGCGGAGAAGTACATCGCATGCGGCGGCCGCTCGCTCGATTGCGCGAATGCCCGCGCAAGTTCCAGCAGAATGCCGCAGCCCGTCCCGTTATCAGCGGCGCCGTTGTAAATTCCATCGCCCTTCGCATTCGGATCGACACCGAGGTGATCGTAATGCGCCGTGTACAGCACTGCATTTCCAGCCCCTGCTGCCGAACCCGCAACCCTTCCCGTCACATTCGTAGAAACATACTTGCGAACATGGCTTTCAACATGTGCCTTCAACCGCACATTCAATTCCTGCGCGTGAAAACCGCGCTTGCCCGCCCGCTCGATTCCCTGATCCAGATCGCCGAGCCCGGCTGTCGTGAACAGCCGCTGAGCCACGTCATGCTGAATCCAAGCAGCCGCGCGCAAAGTATCAAGCGGATCGCCTGCCAAATAGCTCTTCTCAATCGCCTGCGAATTTTGCACCACCTGCCATCCATAACTCGCAAGATCGGTCCTGTGTATGATGAGCACTCCCACAGCACCCCGACGCGAAGCCTCCTCGTACTTGTAGGTCCAGCGCCCGTAGTAGGTCATCGTCCTGCCCTTGAAAAACTTTTCATCCTCCGAAGGCGGCTCATTCACGATGACGAGCGCAATCTTGCCCTTCAGGTCCACACCCGCATAGTCATCCCAGTTGTACTCAGGCGCATGAATCCCGTACCCGACAAACACAATCGGCGCGTCAAAGTCCGCAGCAGCCTGGCCCGTCTCGTCCTTCGAAACAATCTGGCTGCCGTATGTCAGATCGACGGGGCCGCCGCTCGCAGGCACGAACGCAAACTTCGTCTTGTCTTCAATCGTGTGCACCGCGATCAGCGGCACTTTCTGGAAGTAGCTTCCGTCATCGCCCGCAGGGTCCAGTCCGTCCAGCGCGAATTGCGTAGCAATATATTCAGCAGCAATCTCGGCTCCACGCGTGCCCGGCCCGCGTCCCTCCAGCAAATCCAGGGACAAGAAGCGCACATGCGCCCGCATCTTCTCCGGATCAATCGAAGCCGCAGCAGCGCGTGCAGCCGCAGGAAGCCCCGCAACCGCCGGAACAGCATCGGTCTTCGAAGCAGGTTGTTGCGCAGTTGAGAGACACGGCAATAAAAGGCCGACAGCCAAAATGCAAATAAGATTCTTGCTGGACATGAGTTCTCCGATGGGTGTGCAGATTCGCGAATACTACTGCGAGTGCTCAACAACGCGACATGTCAGACTAATTCCTGAGCGCCGGTGAAGCAAACTTTGCCGAAGTGCCGCGAGTCGTTGTTCTTAGAAGTCCGGCCCGTGTCAGCACCTTCCGCGCCAGCCCCGTCAGCGCCATCGCCGACGTGTCGGCCGCCACAACCCAACGCCGCACTCCGCCAGCCTTCCCCTTGAGACCCTCCGCCGGCAATGCGTAAACCCGCACCACGTAATTCACCTGCATGATCGCGTGCCGCACCCTCAGCCTTTCTTCGAGATCATCTCCGGTACCAACAGCGAGCGCAGGCAGTTCCCACAAGCCGGGCATCACCGAGTTCGACTCCGCGCGTTGCTCCAGAAGAACCTCTGTCCCCGCATCTCCATCACGCACCACCAGCGCACATGCAATTTCGCAGCTGGTCATCGGCGCGCGCTTGGGAGTCTTGTGTTCGCCCAGCGTGCGGCATCCCGCAGCCCACGGACAAACCAGGCATTGCGGATTGCGCGGCGTGCAAACCGTAGCGCCGAGTTCCATGATCGCCTGGTTGAAGTCGCCGGCCCTCCGCGGATCGACCAGCCCAGCCGCAAACTCCTCCACTTTGCGCCGCACCGCGGCCTCGCCCACCGAATCGTGCGACTCCCATCCGCGAATGCGGCTCAACACCCGCTCCACATTCCCATCCACCACCGCCACAACCTCGCCATGCGCAATGCTCGCAATGGCCGCCGCAGTGTACGAGCCAATCCCCGGCAGCTTCCGAAGTCCCTCAGCCTCCACCGGCATCTTTCCGCCGTGCTCTGTCACGACGCTCTGCGCAGCCTTGTGCAACATCCGCGCGCGACGGTAGTAGCCCAGTCCGCTCCAGAGCGCCAGCACATCCTGCTCATCAGCCTTCGCCAGTTCCTGCACCGTAGGAAACCGCTCCAAAAACGCCGTGTACTTCTCGATCACCGCCGCCACGCGTGTCTGCTGCAGCATGATCTCCGACACCCAGATCGCATATGGGTCCTGCGTATGCCTCCACGGCAGGTCGCGCTTGTTGCGCGCATACCACCCCAGAAGTTCGTGGCGCATTCGCCCAACTGTTTCTGGGTTGGGAAGCCGGGACATGCGGTCAGCTTACGGCATCTGGGCTCCCTTTAGCCCCGGCAACGAGCACTCCCCCTGTCCCGCAATGTGATTAATTGCTGTGATAACCTCGCAAAGAGAGGCCTTTGCTCATGTCCATCAACAACGCACCGGGCACCCGTATCTACATGGATGCCAACGCTACCACCCCCCTGCTTCCGGAGGTGGTCGAAGCGATGCGTCCCTATTGGATTGAGCAGTTTGGCAACGCCTCCTCCATCCATCTCGATGGCCAGCAGGCACGCACTGGTCTCGACCGCGCCCGCGAAACACTCGCCGAGTTCTTCAACTGCCACGATGCCGAAGTCGTCTTCAACTCCGGCGGCACAGAAGGCGACAACACTGCTCTCTTCGGCCTGCTGCATCCCGGCGATCACCTCATCACCACGTCCATCGAGCACTCCGCCATCATCCAGGCCGCAAACAAGTTGGCCAACTACGGAGTGCAGACGACCTTCGTCGCTCCGCAGCCCAGCGGCCTGATCGATCCCACCGATATTCTCCGCGCTATCCGGCCGGAAACCCGACTCATCAGCGTAATGCTCGCCAACAACGAAACCGGCGTTCTGCAACCCGTTGCCGAAATCGGCAAAATCGCGGCCGATACCGGCGTCTTCTTCCACATCGATGCGGTTCAGGGCGCAGGAAAGATCAAGTTCGACGTGCGCCAGTTCGGTTGCCACCTGCTCTCCATCAGCGGCCACAAGGTTCACGGCCCTAAGGGCGTAGGCGCGATGTTCGTGCGCCGCGGCACTCCGGTCGAATCCCTCATCGTCGGTGGAAGCCACGAGCGCCGCCGCCGCGCGGGCACCGAAAACGTTCCCGGAATCGTTGGTCTGGCGAAAGCCATTGAACTCGCCATGCACAGCATCGAAGACGGCACCATGACGCGGCTCGCCGCCCTCAGAGACAAGCTCGAGGCCTGTATTCTCGCTCTCCCCGGCACTGGGCTCAATGGAGCCATGCCCGACGGAAAGCCCGCACCGCGCGCCGCCAACACCACCAACATCTGGTTCGACAATCTTGAGGGCGAAGCGCTAGTCATAGGCCTCGATCTCAAAGGCATCGCGGTTTCCGGCGGATCAGCCTGTCACTCCGGCGCCACGGAACCCAGCCACGTACTGATGGCCATGGGCCTCGACAAAGCCCGAGCCCGCGCAAGCCTGCGCTTCAGCCTCCTCAAGACCGTGACCGAGGCCCAGATCGATCACGTGCTGAAGGTCGTCCCAGAAGCCGTCCAGCAGCTTCGAGCATTGTCCCCCGTAGCAGCCGGAACCCTGGCCTGACAGTCTTGGGATGCTGGTCGTTGGATGGTACGAGCTTCAGCCCGGACATCAACCCTCGCCGACCAAACCGGGCTTCTAGCACCTGCCGGCATCAGTGAGCCTTGAATTCCTCGCCCAAATGCAGCACCGCCCCGTGCTCGAGCAGCTTCTTTTGCAGTTCAGGAATGGCCACGCTCTGCACTGCGCTGTGCCCACGCACCGCAAGCGCCGCCGCCACTCCCGCCGCCTGCCCGATGATCATGTACTGCGGTTCCATCCGTACTGACGAGTAGGCTGCGTGCGTCGCTGAAAGGCACACCGGCACCAGCAGGTTCTCCACCTGCTCGCGCTTCGGAGTGATGCTGCGGTACGCAATCTCATACGGCTGCACCGGAACCTCGACGTTCCCCTCATTCCGCACAGACCCATCCGGCATCGCCACCCTCTGAATATTATGTGAGTCACTGTTGTACGATCCCATGCCAATCGAATCGCTCTTCGTCCGCTCCGTCTGCAGATCCGATTGCCGCATTACGTACGCGCCCACCATCCGCCGCCCTTCGCGGATGTAAAGCTGTCGTGGCCAGTGATCCGTGTCTGCAAACTCATCCCGCGGCAGGCCCCATTCATTAAGCTCTGCCCGCAGCGTCTCCGGCACGCTCGCATCGTGCGAAAAGAAATACAGCAGCGACTCCGTATACAGCAGATGCTCCTGCCAGATCGCAGCCTTCTCCGCGTAACTCGCCTCCGGATATTTCCAGCTATGCCCGATGTAGTCGGTCGAGATCGGCCCGTTGTTATTGAAGTCTGCCTTGTGATTCGGAATCAAAACAGGGTTGAAGAAATCACGCATCCTTGGCGCCCGCCCCGCGTGCTGCGCAAATTCCCCAACATACCGCTCCAGCAACGCGAACCGCGTCCGATCGTATCCTTCCGGTTTTGGAAATGGCAACCGATTAGTTGCATCATTAGTCAGAATCAACCTGAAATTATAGGCCTGCACCTTCTTGTCCCCGGAGCCTGCGGCCGCTAGCGGCCCCGCATCCACCTCCGGCAGCAAATGATACTCCGCGTCATACGGCGACATCGCCCAACGGAACTGGTGCCCCGGCGTTTCTTCGCGAACCCCGGCCAGGTTCTCGTCATAGTCCTTCGCACTCTCGCGCCCCCACGTGTAATTCACGCGCGCCTGCGCCATCAGATCGCCTTCATAACTGCAGTCAGCGAATACCGCTGCCCGCCATTGCTTTCCATCCTCCGTCGTGATCGAAACGATCCGCCCGCCACGCATCTCCACTCCGCCCGTCTCGCGCAGTCGCTCATGGAACAAAACCTCAACCCCGGAGTTCTTCAACATCTCGTTGAAAATCTCCTCATCCACATGCGGTTCTGAAAGCCAGTTCTCTCCCCGCTCCAGATCGTGAACGCCATAGTGCGCGGCCGCCTTCCTATAGAAGTCCTGCGCATAGCCGCCAATAATCGCAAAGTGTCCAAGGTCCGTGGCCGACAAGCCGCCTGTCACCATCCCACCCACGTGCGCACCCGGCTCCAGCAGCACCACGCGCAACCCCTCGCGCGCCGCTGAATAAGCAGTCATCACCCCAGAAGCCGTTCCGCCATAAACAACCAGTTCCGGTTGCGTCCCGTCCGAGTGCTTCGCAACTTCCGACCCTCGCGCAAACGCAGTGCTCATCAGCAAAGAGAAAAACCCGCACACAAAATGCCGGCTCAAATTCATCGTTCCAGTGTCGCCTCCGCATCCTCTGCGGCGCAATCCCGCCGTCCATCAATCCCACTTCCAGAAGTGCCGCAAACTCCAGATGTGTCATCCTGAGCGCCGCACGCTTACCCCATGAACGACTCGTCGTTCGCGGGGTAAGCGGCGCAAAGGATCACCTTTTTGGGTAAATACGCCAGGGCAATACGTCACACCCTCAATGCTGAGGGGGCGCTGATGGACTTCCGTTCGACGGCCCATGATGCATCTCTGCCTCGAGATCATCGAGCTTCTTCTTCTGGTCGTCCGTCAGAAACACGCGAACCGCTTTGTCTGACTTCATGAATAACGCATGCATACCGGCCTGGCGCTGGTCGGGCGTCAGGCTCTGGTCATCCTCCAGCTTCTGCGTTCCGTCATGCATCTCCTGCAGGACGGGCCTCGCCTTGTCCTGCTGGTCGGCGGTCAGGCCGAGCTTCTCGCTCAGCATCTTCAGGTGTTGATCAACCGGCGCCACGGCGGCGGCATGCACGTCCGGAGCGGTTGCGTTCTGTTGAGCCACCGCGCCTATTGCGAACATCAGCAAGGTCCCCACTGCAAGCAAGCGAAGTCGATTCATCGTCTCTCTCCTTTTTTCATCGGCGAACCGCGCGATTCAGCCTATGATTCGCACTGTAGCTTTGAAATGCAGCCGAGTCGAGAGGCCGACCGGCGTTGTTGAACAAAGAGGCCGGCATTGTCCAGAAACGACACCAGAAAAGTGCGCGCCACAGCGCAAAATCAAACCGTGAAGTCGAAAGACAAGCCGCAGCGCAAGCCCGATGCGCGCGTCAAGCGCACCCGCGATCAGCTTGGCTACGCCCTCATTCAGTTAATCGTGGAGAAGCCCATAAATGATGTCACTGTGCAGGACGTCCTCGATCGCTCGGGTGTCGGCCGGTCTACGTTCTATCTGCATTACCGCGACAAAGACGACCTGCTCGTCAGCCAACTGGAAATGTTCCTCGAAATGATGAGCACGTTGCTCAGCGTGCGCAAAGACAAGTCAAATCGCGTTGCCCCCGTGGCAGAGATGTTCGAGCACATCGGCAACCAGAACAAGCTCTACCGCGTCCTTTCTGACTCCGGGCATCTCAAAGACTTCTTCGATCTGGCCGAAGGCTACTTTGCGCGTGGCATCGAGCGGCGTCTCAAGGAATCTGGCTGCCTCGCAAAGATCCCGCAGCGTGAACTGGCCGCACGCGCATCGGCCTTGTCCGGCAGCCTGCTCTCGCTGCTGCGCTGGTGGCTCGACCGCGGAGAGAAAGAACCGCCGCGGGAAATGGACGAGATGTTCCACCGCATGGTCTGGACCGGCCTTCAATAGCTACGATTCAAGATCGGGTTGTGCCCCATTCATGACGCGTCTTTTGCGTCATGAGTGGGAAGGACCCGCGCTATACTCCCCGCATGCAACAAAGGCACGGCTGTCTCGGATGTCTGAGCGGTTGCCTGATGAAGCTGGTGCTTTTCGGGATCGTCGCCGTCGCCGGTATCTGGCTGCTGACCGTGGCGCTGAACCCGTGGGCGCTGCACATCGGCCAGCGCTCCACGCCCCTCCTCTATTGGCACGGCGCTGGCACGGTGCTATCGAAGGACGGCAAGGCCTATCCGCTATATGTCTCGTTCTGGCCGGGAAGGCCGTCGGGGTTTCACGGCGGCGGCCGGCGCGAAGGCAAGCGCAAGAGCGCCGATCTCAGTGGCACGGGCTGGCTGTGCGTCGCGCCAGGCTCTATTGAGCGAATGGACATCAGTGGCGATATGTACGGCGGGTACACAAGCGACACCGACAGCCTCATCGACTTCAGACTGCTCGGATGGCGAAAGCCGTTCCAGATCAACTACCAGAGCCGCGGCTTCTTTGACTTGGCGGGAGCCTGGCATGGACAGGAGCTGGTGATGGACCGCCCCGGCGAACAAGGCATCAAGTTTAAATCCGGTTTGTTCATCGACAATGCAACAGTGACGCTCCGCTGGGCAAGCTATCAGGAGTTTGAAGCAGCGTGCCGCACGATGGGAAACACGACTGAGCGATGAGAAGGTACATCATTACCGGCGCGCCAGGCGCTGGAAAGACAGCGATCATCCGCCAGTTGGAGCTCGACGGCTTCAGCGTGATCGAAGAGGCAGCCACCGACATTATCGCCGCGGCGCACGCCCAGGGGGTCGATGAGCCCTGGCGTCACTCCTCGTTCCTCGATGCGATCGCCCGCCTGCAAAAGGACCGTCAGATTCGCGCATCTCATCAACCAGACGAAGTGCAGTTTCACGACCGCTGCGCCGTGTGTACCGCGGCGTTGGCAGCCTATCTCGAAGTTCCGTACACGCCCCTTCTCACCGAAGAGCTGGAGCGGATTAAACGAGAAGCAATCTACCAACCGCAGGTCTTTTTCATTCGCAATCTCGGCTTCATCACGCCCAGCGAAGCGCGCCGCATCAGTTTCGAAGAGACACTGCGCTTTGAGAAGATTCACGAAGAGACATACCGCGACTTCGGCTTCGAACTGGTGTGCGTCGAACCGGGCAGCATCGCTGAGCGAGCAAGCATCATCAAGGCGGCTATTCGTCAGGAGACGAATTAAGGTGTGGGAAGCCCCAGGAACATAAACGGCTCGGCAGGCTTGAAGTCTTTCACCACGTTCCCTGAGAAGACATTCTTCTGTCCCTTGCCGAGGTCCAGTTTCATCACGTTGCCGTTTGCTTCAGAAAAGTCGATGTCGTGCAGATCTACCCAAAACGTATTCGGAGAGAGTGCCGATTCGAAGTAATAGACGAGATTCTTCTGGTCGCTCACGGTCCGCCAGCGAGTGGAAGAAATGTTCGGCTGATCGGGCGTTGAAATTCCGTAGGGTACTGAGGCATTCCGTATCACGCTGAATGCCGTGGCGACAGCGATGGCACGGTCGTCAGATTTGGGAATGGCGTTGATATAGAACGAAGCCCGCGCGAACCTGTCGGCAGCGCGATTAGTACCAGGCAGCATCACCGTTCCACCAATCTGTTTCCAGTACTCGTTGAGTGCGAGCTGCTCATCATAGGTGGGAGAGTTGGTCATCACCTGGAACTGTTTGCCGTGGTGAATGACCTGTTTGCCATTGAGGTATTCCACAATGGCGCTGTCACCGGTTGCGTCGGATATCGAAAAATGTAGTGTGGCGAGCCGGTCCTGGCCCGGCACGTTGGCGGTGACAACCACGAAAGGTTCCTGCTCTAGCGCCTTAACCGCCTCGCCGACGGTGGCAAAGTTGTCGAGCACATATTGCGCCCAGGCGGAGATGGAAAGTCCTGCGTTGCCGGAATCGTGGGGCGGGTAGGCCGATTCGACAAGCCAAAGCGCATTGGCGACCAGGCCTTTTTCGTTCATTCCGTCGGTAGTGGAGATGTCGTAACCGGAAGCGATAACGCTGCCGTACTTCGAGGTCCACTGCACCGAATGCGGCCCGACTTCGCTGTTGCGGTGCATGCCGCGGGGAAGAATCCAGAGATTGGTAAGGATATCGTCAGCCCAATCCATCGAGCGGACCGTGATGACATCGCCGTTGGAGCCGAGGTAGACCGCGCGTGTGCATGCCGGAGTTGGCGAAGGGATGATGATGCTAAGACAGAGTGTGAAAACCAACAAGTAGCGATTACGAAACAGGTGGGGAATGTGCCGCATCGGTGACTCCTCTGAAGGGTTGGGGGATGAAGAAAGGCGACCCGGTGAGCGGAATCGAATGCCGGCAGAAGCGAACAGAAGCAGTATAACCAGATAGCCCTGCTGCAGGCAGTGACGGCGTGCTGGCGGGCGGAAGGCCCAAGCCTCGCTCATTTGGGAGCGGGTCCGAGTTGAACGATGCACAGCGGGCCGCGATCTTCTTGAATTCGTCAAGGAACTCCGGTTTGCCGTTCGCGCAGTCGTGGAGAAGGCGATCGAAAGCGCGCAGGCACGCAACCGAGCGCGTGGGCGTTAAGCCTCGAGATTCAGGGCGATTGGCTAAATGGCAAAGTGGAACTTACGCAATGCGGAACTTTGATTTCGTGAGTTGCATGAACGCTGCGCCGGCGTACAGGATGGCTGCAATGAGCAACAAAGCTTTCATGCCGAAAACAAAGGACAGATTCTGTGTGAGTCCTCCGGCAACTGCGCCGAGCATGTTTGCGCCGAAGTCTTTGCTGCTGCCCGCTGCGCTGCGAAACGTCTCAGTAAAAATGACGCCTGCAAAGAAGAACGGCACGCAATACGCTGCGCAAACCACTGTGCCCACCATTCTGCCAGAGCCCGGGATACTCGCGAACGGTATCAGGTAGTTGGCTATGAGTGCCGCGCAAAGGCAAGCGTAGTAGATGCCGAGCTTCTGCGGTTTTCGAAACTGGACATAGAAGTTTGCAAAAAGCAGCACTGTGAGAATGCCGGTGAGCGCAATGCAGTTGACCAGCCAGGTTGTGCCGAAATACAAAGCAAGACGGCTTACAAGTTGAGTCTCCATGAGCAGAAAGCCCGCGCCGAGCAAGAAAAACAGCCATGTACCTTTCTGTTTCGGTTTGAAAAATGGGCCGGCCAAGTAGAGCGCGAGTGCCAGGATGACCGCGGACACGGCGAAGTACGCGCGGGGAATGAAGTGGCCGCGATTGTAGACGTAAGGCCAGTCATCCGTGGTTGGCGGTGGGCCATTCTCTGCGGACAGTGGAAATGCAGGCGGGTGCGAGCGGACAAACGACGCATGCTGCGCCGCGGCGCCCTTTTGCCACAGAGAAGGATCGTTGGATTCGATGAATACGGTGCCGTGCAGAAGAGCCCCTACGGATTCGGAGTAGTAGGTTAACGGCGGGTGAGGAAAGATATGGGTCAGCATCGCGTAGAAGCGCTGCCCCATCCACGTCCAGGGACTCCGCACCTCAAACTTCAGGACCAGGATTCCGTCTTTTCCGAGCAATTGTTTTGCATCGAGGAACGACTGCTCAGTGTAGACATAGTTGTCTACGCGCACACTGCTGTAGCCGGAGAACTCCGTGTGCGAATCGAGTAAGCCGAAGATGATGACGTCATACTTATCGTGACTCTGACGCAGGAAGTTTCTGGCGTCGTTCGTAATGAGATGGACCTTTGGTGAGGAATATGGGTGTTCAGGATGAAGGCGCGTTCCGAGCGTCGAGATAACTGGATCGATCTCAACGGCATCGATATGTTCTGCGCCATGGCGGAGCGCGGCGGCAATATCATTGCCCGCTCCTGCGCCGATGATAAGGACCCGGTTCACGCTCTGAGCAAATTGGAAAGGACTGTCATAGGAGCTGTCTGGATAGGAACTGGCGAGTGCGGGATTTGCGGCCAGTGCAGCGGGCGTGAGATTGGCGATCGTCATGTAGCCTTCGTTATTGACGTCGATGTTGTATTGCTCGTTGCCCACTTCTGTGAATGAAAGCTTCTGGTAGGGGGACCAATAGACTTTGGTGCCGGGGGCTGGCTTTAGCGCAAGAAGCGTAATGCCCAGAAGCGCAACTCCGATGAAGGTGTCGCGCCAGGAGAAGGGCTGCGCAAACAACACAAGTGCGAAGGCCGCGACGAACCAGTAAGACGGAGAAAGCCACATGAAAGCGAGAATCGCAAGCAGCCAGATTCCGAGGATGCTGCCCACCAGATTTACCGAATAGGCCGACACGGTGTTGGGCATGTTTTCGAGGTAGTACCCCACCCACCACCCGAGGGGGATCATGGAGACGCAAATGAGCAGCAAGAACATTGCCACGATGAGCAATGACGATGCGTACGCCTCGGCAAAGGTGCCGAGAGAGACCTGCGTTGCACTGCTCCAGAGCGCGCCGTCGGAGGTGTAGGAAAGCACGGCTGAAACGGAGAGCATAAATTCGTGCCATCGTCCCACACGCAGGCTGGCGGCAATCACGATGATGGATGTGGCCGCCAGAGAAAGAATCAAACTGCCGCGCTTACGGGCATTGAAGCAACCGACACCGAAACCGAGGAAACAGGCGATAAGCGACAAGTTCTGCACGAAGGCGAAGATCTTCACTTCCGTTCCGATCCAACGAATCAGGACGATTTCGAGATAGAGAGCCGCGGAACTGACTAAGAGGAGGCGCCACAACGACGCTGGTTGCGCGGTTCCATGAACCGCCTGGATTGGCTCCAGCACTGCATTTGATGTCATTGCGAAGATCTCCTCAATTTGTTCAACGTCGGCATTCTATGTTCGGGGAAGTTCTAATCAGATCTTACCCCCAGGTGTCGATGCTCAGTGCAGGCTCACCAACTCTTAGGCATCCGGCGGTAATGGCGCCGGCAGGGCCACCTCATCTTTCTGTTCTCAGGCCTCGCTTTCTTCGTTGGCTTCGCGCCCGGCTTCCTGGTGAGCTTCGAGTTCTTCAACGTCGTCTTCGCAGTAGTTGAAGTTTTCGGCAGAAGTCGCGACGGTGGCAATTGATGCAATCGGCGGGCGGCTCGCAGGTGGTCTTTTCGGCAGCGAGATTACCGTTTTCGGGGCGCGATGCTCCCGTTCGCGGAGCTAGTGGGTCCCGATCATGATTCCATTGTGCGCCGGCGGGAAGTTTTTGCGAGTGGAATGAGGGGGTTAGCAGGAATTATGCCGGGGAAAGGTTGACAGGGGCAGGGCTAGCGATGCTCGCGGAGTTAGCCGGGGCTTCGCGCGTGTTAGCGGAGCAGGGCAAGGTTTGTGCTTTTCAGGAATTCAAAAAGCGGGAACTTTGGACTACGCTCAGACAGGCTCTGGAAAATGAATCAACGGAGAGTGCCATGAAGAAAAACAATGTCGCGATCATCGCATCAGCGTTGCTGATCCCGGTTGCCATAGCAGGCTCTACCTTTCAGGCACGAGCGCAGACGGAGAAGACTGCTTATCCGGCGATGGCTCCGGTCGATCAGTATCTGATGCCAGACCAGAACGCTGAAATTGCTCTGGCTCGCAGCGGTGCGCCTGCATCCATTTCGGATGGGGCCGAAGTGATGGTGCTGGGACGGCAGGGATACACGATCGCCGCGAAAGGCACGAACGGTTTTCTCTGTGTTGTCGAACGATCATGGGGCGCCACGACGGATGATGCGGAGTTCTGGAATCCCAAGATTCGTTCGCCTATCTGTTTCAATGCGGCGGCGGCGCGGACGTTTGCGCAAATCTTTCTGATGAAGACAAAACTGGTGCTGGCAGGAAAATCGAAGGCGGAGATTCTTGCGGAGACTTCGGCGGCGCTGGACAAGAAGGAGTTGCCTGCGCTGGAGCCGGGATCGATGTGCTACATGATGTCGAAGCAGCAGTACCTGAACGACCGCGGCATGGGCTGGCATCCGCACCTGATGTTTTTCGTTTCGGGCGACGCGGAGAAAACCTGGGGAGGCAATGCGCAAGGCTCACCGATCATCGCGGCGAATGACCCGGAAGAACGGGTCACGATTATGATGGTCCCGGTTTGGGAGTGGTCGGACGGAACGCCCGGGCCGTCGCTTGCGCACTGACCGCAGGGCGAATGCAAAAGCAGGTCCTTCGACTTCGCTCAGGATGACGGGGGCTGGGTTGGGGTTCGTGCTTTCCCACCCTTGCTTCGCAAGGATGGGGCACCCAGGATTTGTGGAAATGCTTAGGGTGGGCCACCGCCGCTCTTTTTATTCTTCGACTTTCGATCCAGCTTGTTCTCTGGCTTCTGATTCGATGGCTTCCTGTTCAGCGTGAAGGAGAGCTTCGAGTTCTTCCACTTTACGTTTATGGAGCGGGAAGTTTTCGCAGAAGTCGCGGCGTCTGCAGTTGATGCAGTCGGCCGGGGGCTCGCAGGTGGACTTTTCTGGGCCAAGATTTTCGGTGCCGTCCTCTGCTTCGCAAAGCTCTCGGACGGTGTCGAGCGGGTTTCCGCCAGGTCGAAGGGCTAGCCTGGAGGCAATCTGAAGTCCGTAAAAGAACAGGCCGGCGCGGCGGGGATCGATGCGGCCCGCGTCGAGGTCGCGGAAAATTTTGTTCAGTGCCATCTTGACGCCGCCTGAGTCTTCAACCGAGGGAAACGAGGATTGCTTTACATGTTTCCTGGAACCGCGCTGCAGGCGACGCGACATGTTGTGGAAGTAGCAGAAGAACTGACCGCGGAGTGCCGGGGACATGCACTTGTACCCGGTAGGCAGGATGTGGCGGCATTCGATGCAAATGGTCAGAGGTCTCCTGTCACCCTCCCCCCACCCGTGATCTGGCCCCAATATCCTTCGCGAGATGGAGTTGAGAAGGGCTAATAGCTGGCAAATATTGTGTGGATTGCGGTTAGCTTCAGATTCTTCCGCGGATTGGACTTAACGGCTGGATCGCGGAGTTAGCGATGTTAGCGTGCGAGTGGCGCACGTTAGCGGAGCGAGTGGGCACATTCACAATTCCATTGTGCTCCGGGAGGAGATAATTGCCTGCAAAAGCGGGAAAAGTTTTTGCGCAGTGGAATGAAGGGGTTGAATGACGGGTTAGCTGGGTTGGCGAAGTGAGGAGGGTTCGTGGTTTCCGAGGCCTCAGAAGCGAGACCTGGAGCACCGCGCGGTACAGAATTCCCGATCAGTTGTACCAATCACAGAGGTGTCATCCTGAGCGAAGCAGCTTGGGGCCCCGCATCTTTTTGCGGGGTAAGCGGAGCGAAGGATCTGCTTCTTAGGCCATTCTATGAGGTGCCAGATACGGAAACCATGGCTCGCTCAGGTCTTCCCAGGTTGGATTGTTAACTTCGATCAAGGCGATCTTTTTAACGCGGGTCCATCCCTTGATTTCCTTTTCGCGTTGGATCGCGGCGCTCACTTCGCTGAAAGTCTCAAACCAGACGAGACGGTTGCAGTTGTATCGCGCGGTGAATCCGGGATGTGTCTTCTGCTTGTGCTGGAAGACGCGTCGGCGCAGGTCGCTGGTCACGCCGGCGTAGAGGGTTCTGCTTCTGCTGGCGAGGATGTATGTGAAGTAGAAGCGCTCGTCCATTGGTGGAACGGTAACGAAACGGCTGGGAATGGAAAGTGTTTGCGGTCACGGGAGTCTGCGAGAAGCAGATCCTTCGCTCCGCTTACCCCATGAACGCTAGGCGTTCACGGGGCCCCAAGCTGCTCCGCTCAGGATGACACGGGCTGGGGTGGGTTGTGATTTCCACAGGGCTAGCGCAGATCCTTCGACTGGCTCACACTTTGGGAAACAGATCCTTCTCCTCAGAGTAGCGAACCGAGAACCGTACGTAGCCAATCATCCTACCTCAGCCGGCGTGAGGCTCAACGCTCTTCGCCGAGCATCTGCTTGATGCCGCGGATGGCTTGTCTTGTTCGTTCTTCGTTTTCGATGAGCGAGAATCTTACGTGGCCGTCGCCGTAGTCGCCGAAGCCTATGCCGGGGAGAGACGGCTACTTTGGCTTCTGTCGAGCAGGAGCTTGGAAAACTCGCAGCGAGCCGAGGTGCGGGTAGGCCTCGGGGATTTTGGCCCAGACGAACATGGTTGCTTTCGGAGATGGGACTACCCATCCGGCGCGGTTGAGGCCTTCGATTAAAACGTCGCGGCGGCGGCGGTAGTTTTCGCGGATCTCGGTGACGCAGTCTTGCGGGCCTTCTAATGCGAGAATGCTGGCGACTTGAATGGGCGTGAAGGTGCCGTAGTCGAAATAGCTTTTCAATCGGGCGAGGGCGTTGACGAGGACGGGGTTGCCGACCATGAATCCTACGCGCCAGCCGGGCATGTTGTAGGACTTCGACAATGTGAAGAACTCTACGGCTACGTCTTTGGCGCCGGGGACCTGGAGGACGGAGGGCGGCTTGTATCCGTCGAAACCGAGGTCGGCGTAGGCGAGGTCGTGGATGAGGTGGAATCCGTACTCGCGGGCGAGGGCGACAAGGCGGGCGAGAAATGGAAGGTCGACGCACTGCGTGGTGGGGTTCGATGGGAAGTTGACGATGAGGGCCTTGGGGCGCGGGGTCATGCGGGGGATGATGGATTCGAGCTCGGCCAGAAACTGGTCGCAGTCGTGGACGGGGACGCTGACTACGTGCGCTCCGGCGATGACGGGGCCGTAGATGTGGATGGGGTAGCTGGGATTGGGGACGAGCACGGTGTCGCGCGAGTCGAGAATGGCGAGGCAGAGGTGGGCGATGCCTTCTTTCGATCCGATGGTGACGATGGCTTCGCTGGCGGGGTCGAGGTCGACGTCGTAGCGCGACTTGTACCAGTTGCAGATGGCCTTGCGCAGGCGCGGGATTCCCTTGGAGACGGAGTAGCGATGGGTGACGGGCTTCTGCGCGGCCTCGATCATCTTGTCGACGATGTGTTTGGGCGTGGCTCCGTCGGGGTTGCCCATGCCGAAGTCGATGATGTCTTCTCCGCGGCGGCGGGCGTTGACCTTCAACTCCCCGGTGATGTTGAAGACGTAGGGCGGGAGACGCTGAATGCGGCTGAACTCTTCCATGGCTTCCTCAAGTATGACAGTGGACAGTGAACAGTGGACAGGCGCGCCAAAAGCTGGGGACCTGAAGTGGAACTGCTTGTCTGGATTGGAATGAGGTGGGGCGGAGTCTAGGCGGCGGGAGCCGCCGCAGCACGAGCCGCTGCCGCAAAGAGATTCGCGATCGAAGCGGGATGGAGGCGGTGCTGCATGGGGAGATTATAGCGTGTCCCGTGGAGTCGGCAGAGGACGACGAGGCGGGATGTGGGGTCGTGCTTTCCCACCCATTTCGCGGTAAGACTGCGAAATGGATGGGGCACTCGTGATCGTGCGAATGGAGGATTCGAACCCAGGTCTCAAAAACGAGAGCTGGGGCACCCAGAGTTGTGGCTGAAAGCTGAGAGCTGACAGCTAATCGCTGACTTTGAGGACTACGCGGAAGCGGGCTTTGCCGGACATCATGCGCTGGTAGGCTTCTTCGGCTTTCTCTAACGGATAGCTCTCGATCATAGGTTTGACGCCGGTGAGCACGCTGAACTTGAGTGTGTCTTCGGAGTCCATTCCGGTGCCGGAGGGCCAGCCTGCAACGGTGCGGCGACCGAGCAGCAGTGGGAACGGATTGATGACGATAGGGCCGTCTTCGGGCGCGCCGACAACGATAAATTTGCCGCCGGGGGCGAGGCCGTCGATGACCCACTCGAGAGCCTTGGCGCTGGTGATGGTGGAGAGGATGATCTGGGCGCCGCCGATCTTCTGCAGCTCTTTCGCCGGGTCCTGCGAGGTGGTGTCGATGTAGAGATGCGCGCCCAGCTGTTTGGCGAGGGCCGCCTTGTCCTGGCCGCGAGCGACCGCGATGGTGCGGTAGCCGGCCTTCGCCGCGTACTGGATGGCGAGGTGGCCGAGTCCGCCGATGCCGACGATGACGACGGTGTCGCCTGCGCGTGCTCCGGAGTTGCGCAGGGCGTTGAAGGTGGTGATTCCTGCGCAGAGCAGCGGGGCGGCATCGGCGTCGTTGATGCCTTCAGGGATGAAAGCGAGGGCGTTGGCGGGGGCGATGACGTAGTCAGCATAGCCGCCGTCGTAGTTGATGCCGCTGATGAGCTGGTTTTCGCAGAGGATGAAGTCGCCGCGACGGCAGGGCGGACAGTAGTTGCAATGCCCTCCGTGCCAGCCGAGGCCGACGCGCTGGCCGGGCTTGAAGAGGGGAACGTCAGGGCCGACGGCGTCAACGGTGCCGGCAATCTCGTGGCCGGGGGCGCGCGGGTACTGCACGCCGGGCCAATGGCCTTCTTTGGTGAGCGAGTCGCTATGGCACACGCCGCAGGCATGCACGCGGATGCGGACGTGACCCGGGCCCGGCTCAGAGAATTCCTTCGTTACGAGTTGGAACGCACCGCCGGCGGCGGGTACCTGCATGGAACGGCCTTTGACTGATGGCATGAGGGAGCCCTCCTGCGGCTTGGATGTATCCGAATCGGCTCGGTCGCAAACTTTTCTGAATCTTTCGATCAGAGTTTGAGCTTAGAGCAGACTGGGTCGAGGCGGACCAGATCAGAAAGTGCCGGTAACTTCAGCGACGACGATGGCGGATTTGCGCGACGCCTGTTCGTAATATGCAACGAAACGCTGCGGCTCGGCTGCCTTGTAGGGTTCCAGGTTATGTGCCCAGCGGAAGCCGACGGGCTGGTAACACAGTGTCGCGCGAATTTGATAAGGGCCGGCGTGCGGAGATTTGATGGCATAGCGGACGCTCGCGCTGCCACCGGTGAAGCTGGGATCGTCGTGCGCGGCGCCCACGACGGCGATGTCATGGTCCGCCGTCTGTTTGTCGAAGCCGGTTGGGAGGACTCGATTGTCCTTGAGATATCGAACGGCTGAGAGAAGGCCAGTGGTGACGCGGCCCTGTGCGTCGCCCAGAATCGGCTCGAAGATTTCGACCTGATCGGGGCTGGTGATCTCGGTGTAGTGCGGCTCGAAACGAAGCGGGTCGGCGTCGTTGTCATTGCCGGAAATGGAGCCATCAGGATTCAGCGCACCTGACTCGAAAACAATGGCGCCGGCGTTATCGCGAACGGTGACATGAAGCCAGACGCGCCGTGAGGGGTACGCGGTCGGAAGCTTGTGGCCGGTAAGGTTCACAACTTTGACAACAAAGGAAAGGCCATCACGGGTTTTGCGGAGGTCGAGCAGATCGAGTCGCGCTGACTGCGTTCGGACAAATTCTGAGGTACGGTTATTGGCTGTCTGCAAGACTTCGGGTTGCGCGGAAACGTCGAGCTCCTTGCGATGTTCGATGAGCATCTGCTCCACCAGGAAGTTGCCGCCGACAAAAACGTGGCGGTGCATGCCTTCCCTCTTCGGTCCGTAGAGCGCGGTGACAGGAACAGCTTCGGCGACCGCTGGCATGTGGCACTCCTGGCAAGTCTTGTTATTGCGGTAGTCGCTGTGCTCCCACTCCTGAAATGGCATCTGCTCGGGGAGCTGACCGATGGGTTTGCCGTCGGGACCACGGGCAACGGTATAGAGAGTGTGACAGCTGCCGCACAGGCCGGCATCGCGGATATGCGCCGCCTGCTGCGGAACGAAGCCGGCAGTTGAAGAACGCATGATGGTCTGGTGGCCGGCGTCGACGGCGAACGGCCCGTATTCGGCGCGATTGTGAGGATCGGATGGAGGCGCCACGGTCACATTGCCGTTGAAGGTTTGCTGCGTGCCGAGGCCGGTCTTTTCAACCTGATGGCAGACCGAGCAGGTGACGCCGTCTTCGGCAAGCTTGTTCTTGTCGTGGTTCTTCGTCAGCGGAAAGCGTGCGAACACTTCGGTCGATCGGCTTTCGGCCTTGTCAATGAGGTGCTGCCCGGGCATGTGGCAGGTGGAGCACTCATCCTGCACCGCAGCGCTGGCGTCGGGATGATCGATTGACTCGCGACGCACGCTGGCCTGCCAGTAGGGATCGCGTGCGGAATTTGCCATGATGCTCGCGCTCCATTGGAAGCCGATGGAGATGTCTTCACCAGAGGGCGTCTTCAGGCCGTTGTGGCAGGCGACGCAGCGAGTCGAGTCGTGAAACTCGTCCTTGGCGTTGCGATGCGACGCGGCTTGCACTGGCTTCTGCTGTGAAAGAGCGATGGCCGCGAGCAGCGCAGAAGAGATGATAAGAGCAAGGCAAGCGTAGCGCATGTCCATCACCATCCATTCCAGAATCGGCCGTCGGCCCAATCCCACAGCACGTAGAAGTAGACCTGCGGCGTGCGGTCGGCGGTATTGGTGAAGGGCATGCGCACGCCGATATCGGCGCGAATGTGCTGGCGCGGACTCAAAGTGACCTGCATCTCGGGCATGATGTCCCAGTCAGTCTTTGCGCCGTCTTCGAGATCGCGCGTGGCGAGCAACTCCACCATCGGCGACCACTGACGGCCGAGACGGTGATCCTGCGCGATTGTATGGCCGAGCGCGGTGTACCAGAACAGACTCTGCGGTGTGATATCCGGGTGGCGCGGCAGGTCGGCGCCCATCTGGAACTGCACCCAGGTGTTCGATCGGAAGAGCTGGTCGAAGGCGGCGAAGGGTTCGAATACGGTGGTGCCGTTCCCGCCGAGTTTCTGACTGCCGGTGGGCGGAAGAATGCCGCCCTGCAAAGCGAAGATGGAACCAGTATGCAGATTCGAATACATCACCTGCTTCCAGGCGAAGGTGATGTCCCCGACGTGGCTGTTCCAGTTGTGGTTCTGTTCCTGGTAGTCCCATGGGACATCGACTTCCAGTTGCCCCTTGGTGCCGAACGCCTGCTCGTGGATAAAATGCGTCTCAACGCCGGGGGCGCCAGACGCGTTTACGGCAGTCGAAATCACGAACTCATCTTCAGGAAATGCCTTTTCCGTGACAAGTGCACGTGGCAGGTTCAGTTCTCCGCGCGGCCAGTGAGGATTGGTGCAAAACGTTCTCAGATGGGCCACGACATCGTCGATCTGATCGTTCGAGAGCAGATCTTTAAAGGACGGCATGATCGTCGAAAAGCCGTAATAGGGTCCGCCATGCACAATGACGGCCTTCCATGCAGAATCAGGCTCCGGCGTGGTCTGATCGCAACGGCTGAAATCGGGAAAGGTATCGGGCCGTTTGAACTGAGTGCTGGCCTGCGGCGCTCCCTTGCCATCTGCGCCGTGGCAGGCGATGCATCCGCCCTCGTAAACGGTCTTGCCGTTCTTTGCATCGGGCTTGCGGGTGTATGTCAGGGTCTGCGCAAGCAGAACGGAGGCCGCCGCGAAAACGGCCAACGCAGACAAGCTCACGAACAGGCGTCGACGCACGAAACGCAATCCTCCGAATCAGACCTGGGGAGCAGGAGCAGAAGCCACACAGGCTTTTAGAAATCTGTGATGCGATTAGAACAAACTTCGATGTTATTCACGACGCAGATGACGGAATTGTCATGGAAGCTCGCTCCGCCTGACGCCGACGATCAATGAAATATGCGAATGCGGCATGATGCTTGCATCGGATTTCAGGGAATGGGATACGCGATCCTTGACGCAGACCCCAACGATCCACAGTGGAGCACACAAGCGTGAACAAACCTGACCTCATCAAGGAGCAGCATTGGTAGTGGCTTCAGCGTGAGCGAGCACGAGAGCAGACCGTGAGGCAGCCTGATCAAAGTAATGCGTGAACCGCTGCGGCTCATCGGCTTTGTAGGGAGCGAGATTGTGAGCCCAGCGGAAGCCAATGGGCTGGTACTGGAGTTCTGCACTGACATGGAAGGGACCTGCGGAGGCGGGGATTTCGTAGCGAGTGGTTGCGCTACCGCCGGTGAAGGCTGGGTCGTCGAGTGCCTTTCCTTTTACGGCGATGTCGGGTGAGGCGGAGACTTTGTCGAATCCGGCGGGGAGAATTCGATTGTCTTTGAGGTAGTGGGTGGCGGTAAGCAGTGCGGTGGTTACGTGGTCCTGAGCATCGCCGAGGATCGGCTCGAAAATCTGGACCTGATCCGGTGCGGTAATGGTGGAGTAGTGAGGCGAGAAACGGGCGGGATCGGCGTCATTGAGGTTTCCCGCAATAGAGCCGTCAGCATTGAGATGTCCGGACTCGAAGACCACATGACCCGAGCCATCCATAACAGTGACGTGAAGCCAGGCACGGCGCGAAGGAAATGCTGTTGGCAGCTTGTGGCCGGTGAGGTTCTGGACAGTCACAGCGAACGAGAGATGGCCGTTCGCCACAGCGATCGCACTGACGGTGACATGGGCGGCCTGCGACTGGAGGTAGGCGCGTGTCTCAGTCGATGCGGAGGTGAGTTCGGCGGGAGATGCTGTTACGGCCAGTTCGTCGTGATGCGCAACAAAAAGATCTTGCATGAAGAAGTTGGCGCCAGGAAAAGAGTGACGGCGGACGCCTTCATGGGGCGGGCTGTTGAGTGTCGCGACGGGCGCAGGATCGGCGATGGCAGGCATATGGCACGACTGGCAGGATTGCTTGTCGTGGTAGTCGCTGTGCTGCCACTCAAGGTACGGCATCTGTTCGGGAAAGCGGCCTGCGGGTTTCCCGGATCCGTCGAGCGTAGTGGTGTAAAGCGTGTGACAGGAGCCGCAGAGGTCGGCCTTGCGAAGGTGATCGGAATGGGTGAGCGTGAGGCCTGAGGCGAGCGTGTGAATCGATGTGGCGCGAGCCCCAGCTGGATAGGGACCGAAGAGAGGGCGGGGCTGCTGTGCGACTCCAGCGACGGTGAGATTGCCATTGTAGGACTCCGGCGTGCCGAGGCCTTTCGGATCGGCCTGGTGGCAGACCGCGCAGGAAACTCCGTCAGCGGCTGCTGCTGCACCGTCATGCGCAGAATCCAGCGGCATCCGGGAAAAAACGGCAGTGTCCTGACCGGCGGCTTTATCGATGAAGTGCTGCAGCGGCATGTGGCAGGTGGCGCACTCGTTCTCAATGGCGGAAGCGGCAGAGGCGTGGTCTATGGTTTCGCGACGCACGCTGGCCTGCCAATACGGATCCCGCGCAGCGTTTGCCATGAGGCTGGCACGCCAAGCCCAGCCGATGGAAACGTCCTGGCCTTTCGCCGTCTTGAGATTGTTGTGGCAGCTATAGCAGCGGGTGGAAAGGGGATAGGGGGGCTGTTGTGCGCGGAGAGGGACGGGCGGCGCGAGCACGACTGAAGCCCACACAACCGTGGAGAGCAAAGCACAGATCGGAGCGCGAAGAGACAATCCATTTCTCCCTGGGACCGCCGACGGCCCTCGCATAGAGCATATATAAGGTCAGCGGCGAAACATGACTCTTCGCTCCGAAAAGGGTCAATCGCTTCTGAAGTTAGAGAGCCGTCGAAGGTCCACGATAACCGGACTCTATACTGGAAGACGGTATGAGTTCGTTTCTTCCAGTTAATGAACAGATGGATCTGCTGCAGAAGGGTGCAGCGGAAATTATCCGCGTTTCCGATCTGCGCGAGCGCCTCGAAGAGAGCCGCAAGACGGGGCGGCCTTTGCGCGTGAAAGCGGGATTCGACCCCACGGCGCCCGACCTGCACCTGGGGCACACGGTGCTGATGCGCAAGCTGCGGCACTTCCAGCAGCTGGGGCACACCGTGATTTTTCTGGTGGGCGATTTTACTTCGCTGATCGGCGACCCGACGGGACGCAACGTGACCCGCAAGCCGCTAACGCGGGAACAGATTGACGCGAACGCCGAGACCTACAAACAACAGGTGTTCAAGATTCTGGACGAAAAAGTGACTGAGGTTCGCTACAACTCGGAGTGGCTGGGGAAGCTTGGCTACGAGGGGACCATCCGTCTCGCGTCTCACTTCACCGTTTCGCAGATGCTGGAGCGCGATGAGTTTCACAAGCGTTTCCAGGGCGAGCAGCCCATCAGCCTCCACGAGCTGCTCTATCCCCTCATGCAGGCCTACGACTCCGTGGCTCTCGAATGCGACGTCGAACTTGGCGGCACCGACCAGCGTTTCAATCTCGGCGCCGGGCGCGAGTTGCAGCGCCAATACGGCCAGAGGCCGCAGATCGTGCTCATGACGCCGATTCTTGAGGGGCTGGACGGCGTACAGAAGATGAGCAAGTCTCTCAATAATGCGATCGGCATCAACGAGCCGCCGGCGGAGATGTATGGCAAACTGATGAGCATCTCCGACGACCTGATGTGGAAGTACTGGGTATTTCTGACGGACCTAAAGCAGTCCGAAGTGGATGCGCTGCGAGCGGAGGTTGCGAGCGGTGCTGCTCATCCAATGGACGTGAAGAAGCGCCTCGCGCGAATGATTACTGCTGACTTTCACGGCGAAGAGGCCGCACAGCATGCTGATGAAAACTGGGCGCGCATGTTCCAGCAGAAGGAGGCGGCTGAGGATCTCGAAGAGATTCATATCGCGTATGCCGATCTGGTCAGCCCGTCGTGCCCGCCGGGAGAGTTGCAGATTCGCGTTTCGAAGCTGCTGCTGCAGACGGGGCTTGCGGCCAGTGGCGCCGAGGCCAGCCGCAAGCTTGCCGAGAAGGCCGTCAAGATTGATGGCGAGGTCGTGACAAACGCGGCAATTCCGCTGGACATCTTGCCCGCGCGGCTTGTGGTGCGATTGGGCAAGCGCGCTAAGGCAGCGATTATCGGCGGGTTTGGCGAAGGCGTTTAGCGCCGGCCGGCAGGCATGATAGTTCGCGCAAGTGTTGCTCAACTAGTAATTACTGGCATGGTCCGCCGCCTAAAGCCCCCCGAGGGTGTAGAGGTAAGCACAGGAGGTGTTCCATGGAGATTCGTACGATCGGTATCGATTTGGGGAAGACAGTGTTTCACTTTGTGGCCGTCAACGCACGTGGGCAAGTCGTGGCTCGCAAGAAGGGTTCACGAACTCAGCTTCTGCGCTTTACTGCGAACCTTCCTCAGTGCCTGATCGGGATGGAGGCCTGCGGAGGATCTCATTTTCTCGGCCGTGCTCTGCGGGAACAAGGCCATGATGTGCGCCTGATGCCGGCGCAGTATGTGAAGCCGTACGTGAAGACGAACAAGAACGACTACATCGATGCCGAAGCGTGTTCGGAAGCAGTAACCCGCCCGACGATGCGCTTTGTGCCGATCAAGACCGACGATCAGCTCGATCTGCAGTCGCTGCACCGGGTGCGCGAGCGTTGGGTTGTTCGCCGCACTGCAGTGATCAACCAGATGCGCGGGATGCTGCTGGAGCGCGGTATCACCATCCGCAAGGGACGCCACTATATTGAGGAGTCTCTGCCCGGCATCCTGGAGGACGCGGACAACAAGCTATCCGGTGCATTGCGCGTACTTCTGACCCAGCTGCGGATGGAGATGCAGTACCTGCACGGGCAGATCGAGGAAACCGACAAGCTGATCGCGCGCATCTGCGGCGAACTTGAACAGTGCCGGCGCCTGGTCGCGATCCCCGGAATCGGACCGATCACAGCTACCGCCACAGTGGCAGCCATTGGCAACGGTGCAGCCTTCAAGAAGGGCCGCGGATTTTCTGCCTGGCTGGGAGTGGTGCCCGGCGAGCACTCTACCGGAGGCAGGCAAAAGCTGACCGGCACAAGCAGACGAGGCAACAAATACCTGCGCAAACTCTTTGTGCAAGGGGCGCACACCGTGCTGCTGCAGAAAACCAAGCAATCTTCCGGCTTGAGTACGTGGCTGGTTAATCTCACATCCCGCAAGCGCCCTCAGGTGGCAACAGTGGCATTAGCCAACAAGATGGCACGCATGGCCTGGGCGGTTCTATATAAAGGAGAAGCTTATCGCCCGCCAACGGCAGCACGAGTGATCGCAGCCTGATGGCCTGCACATGGCGCCTGGCACATCGCGCCAGGCTTGGAAATCGCTGACGCGATTCCCACATATGCAGACCAACGACGACGACTGATCTGAGTTTGGAGATTCCTGCCAGGTTTGCTGGCGAAAACATGAGATGGCAAAAACGGTCGATCCCGGCGGTCTCGAGAACCTGTACCCGGAAAATGCCTTCGAAGGCAGCGTTACTAAAAAGGACGAGAGCGCAGCGCATCCCATTCAGGCCAGGAGTTCGCTACTCCGATAAAGGCCGAATACATTCGCGCAGACCAATTCTGTCATCCTCACTTTTTGCTTGCAAAACGGCGGCGGACCATACATTCCGGGTTGGCGGTGATTCGCTCACATCAACCTAATACCACTGCTTCAAGGGAACTCAATGATGAGCCTCCGCCGGATAGCATCTCTATATAGGACCTCGACGGCCGCAATTTTGTGCGCAACAACGTCCAGTATCAGCATCCCTTGCTTTGGGCCTAATGAGACGTTGCGATGACCCGGGCCGTAGCCTCCAGGTGGTTTGGGTAGCACATAGAACATGCCACAGAAGTCGTCTCCGCAACGGCATCGGTCAACCACGGGTAAGGTCGAGATTTGACGGGCCAGTTCAGACTCTCCCTGTTCAAGCAGGAGTTGCTCAAGTTCGGCGGACAATTCCGGGAATAGATCAACGAGTAGCCTGGGGCTTGTTCCCATGATCCCGAGTATACGAACGAGGTCAACTTTATACGCTCAGGGACGCGATGCGAGCGGATGGTGGCAACTCGGACATAACCCTATTTTCGGGTTACTTCCTGTTTGGCGGTGACTCGCCAACGACGAAGGTAAACTACTCCCAGATGGCTTCCAGGAAACCCAAAATCGGTGACGTCGCCGAGATCAAAACCCATCACGGTCTGGCCTACGCCCAATACACGCTCGATGGCAACGGCAGCGGCGAGATCGTGCGCGTCCTGCCGGGCTTGTACAATTCCCGACCCGATCTTGAATCTCTCGTCTTGCAACGCGAGTTGTATTTTGTCTTCTATACGCTGGCATTTGCCATACGTAAAAGAGAAGCAGAGATTGTATGTAATCTTCCGGTGCCGGAATGGGCCGAGTCCGAGCCTCTCATGCGCCATGCGTCCGGCAGAACACGTCAGGGCAAGATCACAGGCTGGAGAATTGTGCCTGCACTGTCCCCCCTCACGGTTGATTTCCTGATTCGGACACCTATCCT
Organism: uncultured Acidobacteriaceae bacterium; assembly: GCA_963832035.1. GTDB lineage: Bacteria > Acidobacteriota > Terriglobia > Terriglobales > Acidobacteriaceae > Telmatobacter. The sequence continues at coordinate 218,552 of CAWHSK010000003.1, forward strand.
GCGAGAGCTCACGCAGGAGCAGGAACGTTTGTCCATCCACCATATTTGGCCCCATCCGGTGATGGTGAAGGAACTCGCACGGGGTTGGACCCCGGAACGTGCCGAAAGCGCCTCATCGAGGATCAGGACCGCGCAGGGCAATCACGGCAAGAAATCTGAAAGAGGGAAACTGGACGACGACCCAAACGGTAGAGAATGCATTTTCGCTCTTCAAGCGATGCTATTGTCGGCAACTACCACAAGCGCAGTCCCTGGCATCTGGACAGCTACATGCGGGAGTTCCGCTGAAGATACAATCGGCGACGTCTGCAGACGTCGATCTTCGAACTGGCCCTGGACAGCATGCCAACTGGGCTTAGTTGCCCTACAATACTCTGGTCGCTTCCTAACTTCTCAACCGTTTCGATTGTCCAATTTCCTTTTCCTTCGGCCTGGCTTTCCGTCGCGCTCGGACCATCGCGCTGAGATCTTCTTTGGACAGCGGCTTGGTCGTCAGTAGCGCGCTGAGGACCATATCGAATTCCTTCGCTTCTTCGGCCTTGCTCTTGATCGCTTCATGGTAAATATCTTCACGCTACATGCGTGATGGGATAATAATTCTCGTTGATAAACAGCGTTCTCGGGGCAAACGCGCCAAAGCGGCTTTTATCGGCGATTTGGAGAGGAAAATTAGCCGGACAGGGTAAGCTTTCATGCGGAGGTTGACTGCATGCGAATGCGCTTGTTTTTGGCAGTCTGTTTCGCCGCGTGTCTGAATTCTTCAGCGCAGCAAAAGTATTTCGGCAATTGGCCTGAGAATGCGGATCCCCAAAAGGTTGGTGATGCGGTTGCAAGCCACTTCGTCGAAAGCGGCCATTTGGAGTCGATCGTCTATCCAGAGGTCTGCGCATGGTACGGGGCGCTGACATTTGCCGAGGCCACCGGGAATAAGGCTCTGGAGACTCAGCTACACGCGCGCTTCCAGCAATTGCTCACGCCTGAAAAGCAGTCGCTCATACCCGATAAGGAACACGTCGACTACGAGATTTTCGGCGTGGTCCCGCTGCATGTTTCTATGGAGACAAAGGACGCATCCACGCGCGCGATGGGCCTGCGCTTCGCTGACAGGCAGTGGAGCAAGCCACAGCCGGATGGTCTCTCAGGCCAGACCCGCTATTGGATCGACGACATGTACATGATCACGATTCTGCAACTTGAGGCGTATCGCGCGACGAACGATGCGAAGTACCTGGATCGCGCGGCGAAGGAGATGGTGGCGTATCTTCGCAAGCTGCAGCAGCCGAATGGCCTTTTTTTTCACGCTGACGACGTGCCGTTCTTCTGGGGCAGAGGCAACGGCTGGGTCGCGGCAGGCATGACGGAGATGTTGCTGTCGCTGCCGCAGGGCCATCCGCTGAGGGGAGAGATTCTGGGCTCGTATCGCAAGATGATGGCCGAGCTTGCGAAGCATCAAAACGCGGATGGGATGTGGCGGCAACTTATCGATCATCCGGAGTCTTGGGAGGAGAGCTCATCCACAGGGATGTTCACTTTCGCAATGATCGAGGGCGTGCGTCGCGGCTGGCTTGCGGAGGAGACGTACGGGCCGATTGCGCGGCGCGGATGGATTGCCCTGACGGGATTCGTGGACCAGAACGCTGATGTGACGAATGTCTGCGCCGGCACTGGCAAGGAGAATAGCTATGCCTACTACATGGCACGGCCGAGGCGAACTGGGGACTTTCACGGACAGGCGCCGGTGCTGTGGGCCGCGCGAGCATTGCTGGAGAAGTAGAGCTCGATGGAATTCTCGACCGCGATTCTGAGGAGCAGACACCTGGTTCGCAAAAAGAGGTGTGTCCACCGGCGAAGTCGACCTGAAATTCTCCACCTTCAGGCGATCTGAGAATGAACTTCTATTTTGGTTTGGCATTGGGATGAACATTCTTACGGGCGCAATGTTATTGATGTGCGCGATCTTCGGATCGGACGCTTGGAAGTAGAACTCATCAGATTGATTGCGGATTGTGAACGGATGACCGCCAACCCGGAAACTACTCATTGATCAAAGGCAGTACGAACAGTTAACGAAAACAGAACTCCTGGATCGTGCTGAAAGTGATTAAATCTTGACGGGGGGAAGTGCGCACGGTCTTCAGCGCTGACGAAAGCGCCGCGAGATGCGACTGAGCCACATAAGCTATGCATATTCCAGGATCGTATATTCTTCTGATATTCGTCACCGTGATGGCGGTGGTGATCCTTCTCTTATTGCACCTGACCAAGCTCGGTCTGCTCATCCATCAGAAGATTCCGGACCAGCCGCATCGCCGCCTCTTTCTCGTTTCGGTGAGCTTTTTTATCACTTTCCTTGCGGTACGGCTATTGGTGGCCTCCATCACGCACCACATTGGACCATTCGGCTACGTTGAGATGGGTGGGAAGCACATCCACCACCTGGTATGGGGCATTCTCCTCTTGCTTATTACCGGCTATGCGGATCAGGCGGAGATGGGGATCGGGGAAACTGCAGCAGCCATCTTTATGAGCCGCTTGCTGGCGCTGGGTTTTGGGATTGGCGCGGCATTGACGCTGGATGAATTTGCGCTCTGGCTGAACTTGGATGCCGCGGCCTATTGGTCGAGTCAAGGTAGAGAGAGTATTGACGCGGTAGTGCTTTTTGGGGCTCTGCTGGCGATAGGAACCTGGGGCGCGCCTCTGTTTCAACGGCTGGATCGAGCCCGCGACAAATCATTCCGGTAAGCTGGAGCGGAAGGCAGCCGTGATTTTGTCAATCTTTTTAACGCAATCTCAAGCTATACCTGAGTTCTGCGCTTATCACCGTCATTCCGGACGTTACTCAAAATTTGGGGTTGGGGAAGTGTAGGGCACGATCCGACCGGTACTTCATCTACTGGGGCTGTCGCGATCTCATCTGCCTGAAGGAATCGCCAACGATCACCGTTGTACATACGAGTATTGCGAGGATCATATACAAAGTAAGGGAAAAATCCGCAAGCTCCGGGGATAGAAGCCTTCCGATGAAGTCCCAAGGATATTGCAGTACCGAAACGCCAACACCGAGAAGTAAAGCCAAGTTCGGACTGAGAGAATATCCCTGGAGTTGAAAAAGCGCTCGCCCCAGAAAGACTAAAAGTGCAACTCCTCCGCCGATTACGAGAGTGAACAGAATTAACTCCGCACATAAACTTGCGAATGCTCTATTCCAGTGTCCTATCTCGCCCTTATCCACGTCGTGGAATACATAAACCGAAATGGCTGCTGTAAATAACGCGGTGCAAAACATTCCTAGCATCAAGTTGAGAATCGCTCGTCGCATGTTTTGATTGGAGCCAAGTATATCGGACGCGATTATTCCCACGCCAAAAGCGGCTAGGGGCGTATCACCGCCGTGTGTCACGAACACAAGCGCGAGCTTGTGGTGCTGTACCAAAGATGGGAGTTGGCCTCCCGAAGTCGGCTTGCAGGAGCAGGCTTCAAACTGCCCAGTGCTGCTGCGTTCAAAAGGCGTGGTAGTGAACGACTGAGGAAAAGGCGTCACTTAAGGCGTCAGGTGTGTGCTGAGGAGATGAGCGAAAGCAAACCGTTCGATGAAGCATCGCTAATTCGTTAAAAGCGCTGTCGAAACTGGGTCGTGACGGTGGTCCAGGAGCAATCGGGACGATACCTGTTTACGGGCCCGATGGCAGCCGGTGTAAAGGCGGCATGAACTCAGCACAGGCTTTGGTACGGAACGTGAGAGCCTCGATCTGGATGCGAAGGGAAATGACAAGTGGCAGAAACCACGAGGAAGAATACCGATGCCAGATCGAGAGTCGGGGCTGCTCATAGTAGCGATGAAGCTCCTGTAATGGGAGTGGAGCGAAGGGGCAGCGTTATCCAGTTGACGAGTGTTGCCAACCTGCTCGGCGGGGATGAGCGCATGACATCAACGAAACCTCCAAACGAGGTTGGATAATGGGAGCCGTGTAAATCGAGAGATTCACGCACGGTTCTGCGGAGAGGCTCAGGGTGAAATTCCCTGGGCCTACTCACCTTCCCGGAAATTACTCATTGAGATGATCATCCCGATCACGCATGTACTGGTGAGTGGGTAAGATGTGGCGATGAGCGGTAAGAGAGCAGCGGAGAAGAGGTTCGACGCGATCCTGCGACGGATGCTGCAGTCGAAGCCTCTCTCGCGGTCTGAGATCAGCGTGAAGATCGCAAGCGCGAGGGAAGGCACGCAGCAAGGGGAAGTAAGTTGCGTTGTTCGAGGTCGAGTTAGAACGCAACCAGCGTCTTATACGGTAAGCGGTGTTCTGACTGACCATGCTGGTGAGCGCCAGGTCGAAGATCGACGTCTGCATGCGCCGGCGGTTGTACCTCCAGCAGAACTCGCGCATATAGCGATCCAGGTGCCAGGGACTGAGCTTGTGATAGTTGCCGACGATGGCCCGCTTGAACAGCGAAAAGGCGTTCTCCACCGTCTGCGTCGTTGTCCACACGCCCTCTCGAAGTTCCTTACTGTGATTTCCTCTCGCGTGTTTTTCTCTGGGAATAAGGCCCTTGTAACTGGGATTGCCATCGGTGACAACTTCTTTAGTACTCTCGGCCAGTTTGGCATCGAGCACCGGCTTGATGGAATCGAAGCGGCGGTTGGACATCGACTCCAGATGAATGCGCCCGTTGCGTTCGGCCATTCCGATAACCATGGTTTTAGAGGCTTTGGCCGCTTTAGAACCTTGGTGGCGAAGCTGGCCTCCGATGTAGGTTTCATCGATTTCGACGGTGGTATCGGGATCTCCGAGTTGAATGTCGTTGGCTTCCCGCATGGCTTCGCGGATCCGGTGAGCCACATACCAGGCCGTCTTGTAGGTCATGCCGATGTGACGCCCGAGCTGGCTGGCGGAGATGCCCTTCTTGGCATCGCTCATCAGCGAGATCGCTGCGAACCATTTGGTCAGAGGCAGGTGCGAATCATGGAAAAGGGTTCCGGCCGTGGCACTGAACTGAAGCTTGCAGGCAGCACATTGAAACAACCGCCGCGGTCCGCCAGTCTTGTTGGTGGACTCAATCGGCCAGCACTTGCCGTGATCGCACGCCACGCAGCGAACGCCCTTCGGCCAGCGTGTCCTTACCAGATGATCGAGTGCATCTTTTTCCGTCGGAAACCGCCGCGTTAGAGAGTAGAGATTCATCGCATGCCTCGGTTCCACTCATCATCTCTCCAAAATAAACATGCGTCAACGGGATAATCATTCTCATTGATCAAAGCAGTGCGAACAGTTAACGAAAACAGAACTTCTGGATCGGCCAGAATTCTCTCAGTGCTTCTTCCCATCTCCAACAGTGAGCCAACGTACATTCGCATCAACACAGGTCGCGTTACAGCATGTTCCGCGCCCAGCTCTCGAGCCACGCGCGCGTGATCGACTTCCATGTTTCGTTGAAGTAGAGCCCCGTAGCCGACAGGCCCATCGCGATGACGAGGAAGGCTGCCCATAGAAACTGTTTCATGATCCGGTTGCGTTTCCAGTCCCAGAGAAACATGAGAAGGATGAGGAGCAGATTCCCGCCCTCGTAAAACAGGTAGGTGCCGAGAAAGGTAGTTGGTGGAGGCAGAAACAGGCCGACCATCCTGGAAAAGCCCGCATCGCTGATGCAGATGGTGGCCAGAATGAGCACGCGCCGATGGGCGGCGGAGTTGCGGCGCATGAGAACGCCCCAGGGCAGCAGCACGGCCATGCAGATGACTCCGCTGAAGGCGATGGAAAGGAATTCAGGAGGCAGAGCGCCGGGAGTCTGCAGGTTCAAGGCCTGCCAACTGAGTTCGGACCAGGGAGCGATCACGAAGATTAGAGCGGCGTAGCCGGCCGCAAACCAGCCGAAGCGACGGTGGAAGCGGACGTTGCCGGTTTCGACCATGAGCACAAGGGCGGTAGCAGTGAGCAGCCAGAGCGTGGTCGCGACGGCATGTACGTGGACGATCTTTGGTACGGGCGGCTGCTCGTGGAGGTAGTTGTGCAAATCGAAGCCGAAGCCGACGCCCACGAAGATCCAGAAGATGGCGAGCCAGACCAGCGCAGCCCGGCGATCTTCACGCGCGGGCCAGGATGCGGTTGTATGTATGTACACTCGCTTCGTTCCCCTTTTTAGTCCAAAAACATACAACAATGGATTGATGCGGTGAATTTATCTTTGCATATTGTGGTGATCTGCTCCGGGTATTCTGAGCTGCCCGTTCTTTCACAACTTTCCAGCAACATCTCTAGAGAAAATCACCCTATATGCCGATGGTCCCGGATATCAATGCTGAGCTGTGCAAAGTGAGACTGGCGAAGCGCAGGTTACTCACATTCGCGCACCCCGGATTTCTGTCGGAAAAGGAATGTAGAAGATGACGAATGAAGAGTCTTTCAATGACCAGGCATCCCTGACAGGTCGCTGCCGCTCGCGGTGCAAAACTTCTCATGCAATTGCAATCGCGTTCACAATCCTTGTCCTGTTGGCTCTGCCCGGGTGCGGAGGGAGCGCGAATTCACCGGCCGCACCCATTACGGCAAGTCCAACGGACTACGCGAAGGCGGAGAACTGGGAAACGCTGCCGAATGCCTCACAAAGTGTGGACGTTTTCTTTGTCTATCCCACGACCTACACCGCATCCACTACCTTGGGACCCGTCTGGACGCCGGAGTGGAATCAATCACTGGCCCAAGCTTATGACGACTCAGGGATCAAATCTCAAGTCACTTCCAAAAGCGGGGTCTTCGCCGAGGCGGGCACAAACCTCTATGTCCCATACTTCCAGCAGGCCTCGGGCAGCGATGTTTTAAATGCGCTTCTGTTTTCAAGCACTCCCCAGAATGCAGACGCAGCAAATGCGGCCATGCAGGTAGCCTATCGGGATGTTGCGAACGCGTTTGACTATTACTTGAGCCATTTCAACAAGGACGCGAATGGCAATCCGCGTCCGTTCATTCTGGCAGGCCACAGCCAAGGCTCTAACCTTCTGCTCATGCTGTTGGAGGACAAGTTTTCCAATCCCTCGCTGAGAAAACAGTTGGTGGCCGCCTATGTGATTGGCTGGTCGATAACGTCCGATGACATGAAAAACTACCCCGCATCTCTCGCACAGGTCGGCATCTGCGGGTATCCCAGCAGCAGGCAGACCGGCTGCATCATCACCTACAACACCCAGGCCTATGCGGGAGACTGGACGATGGCTCCAGGAACACCCAAGCTCGGAGTTGTCCAGAAGAACGCCTACAGCGTGAACCCACTGACTTGGGTAGCCAGCGGCCCCGGAGAAGTCGAGCCGGCCGGAGCTCCCGCTTCCGCCAACATGGGCGCCGTATTCTACCAAGGTCAACTAGGAGACAGTCCGTCGGTGAATTACACTCTCAATTCCGGCACGGGCAACTCCACCTACGAGATCGCCGGTTATACAGGCGCACAAAACATGAATGGCGCCTTGGTGATCGATCCCTCAGCGTTGCCATCTCCGGCCGAGCAAATCAATCTCAATAAGCCCTACAGCCAGGCACCCTTCTTTCATAATTACGACTACAGCTTCTTTTATTGCAATCTTGAGCAAAATGTCGTGGACCGGATCAGTGCTTACAAGTCGCGGTGATTGTGAATCATCCGCAAGTGCTGTTGGAAGTCCTGGCACGGGCGTGATCATGTTCGGATGGACAAGCGCATGATCGCCAGGGCAATCGCCGAATCCGTTTCACTAGACTTGCCAGTTCACTTAATCCTAAGCAACTGAAAAGTCAATCCCCCAACAGCGTTAGTCGGGGTACGCGGGATTTTGGCTAACATCGTTTCAACCCAGGACACAATGCTTACCGTTGACGGGAAGCCTGAAACAGGACCGCACAGGCGCCGGATAGGCAATCACTGTTTTAAGTGGGAGCTGCATGGACAATGACTTCTCAGTAGGTTTGGTTAGCAGGTTCAAATGGCGCATGTTCCGGGCCCGCCTGGCGTTTGAAGATCCACTCAGCCGCGCTTTTGACAGACGACACTGTGTGGAAACCGCGCGCGAAGAGCCACTGGGGGAGATGGGCGTTGCCACCCACGCCATCACGCGCGGCAACTCTGTATATCGAGTGACGTGGGGCTCGCTGATCAAAAAGGCGATGGTGCAGTTGGACGTCGATCCGAAACGCTACAGTTTCATCGACTACGGCTCAGGCAAGGGCAAGGCCATGCTGATGGCCTCGGACTATCCGTTCAAAACAATTATTGGCCTTGAGTATGCGAAGCGGCTGCATGACATCGCCGCCGAAAACTGCCGGACATATCGCAGTCCGAACCAGCAGTGCCATTCGCTGCAACCAGTCCTGGGCGATGTTCTGGATTACACGCCGCCGCCTGGGCCGATTGTTTGTTTCATGTGCAATCCCTTTGACGAGGCAACACTGCGCGCTGTCTTCAATGGTTGGCGCGCTCGTTACGAGGGCGGAGAGCGGGAAATCCGTATCCTCTATCTCAACATGCGTAACATCGCTGAGAAGGCCACGGTGCTGGATAACCAGGACTGGCTGGCTCCAGTGGCACGGAATCGGCGTTTTGTCGTGCTGGCGCCGAAGACGAATATCGCGCTTCCATAAGCCGAAAGTCTTCCTCGAACGCTTCTGCCTGATGGGTGGCTTGCCTTTCATTCCAATGGGAGACCCTTCTTGGCAACTGCAAGCCCTTCTCACCGTTCTTCTACTGGGCGAATACCGGCTGCTCGGAAGTAGCCTGAAATCGGGATTACTACTGGCATGGTCCGCCGCCTAAAGCCCCCCGAGGGTGTAGAGGTAAGCACAGGAGGTGTTCCATGGAGATTCGTACGATCGGTATCGATTTGGGGAAGACAGTGTTTCACTTTGTGGCCGTCAACGCACGTGGGCAAGTCGTGGCTCGCAAGAAGGGTTCACGAACTCAGCTTCTGCGCTTTACTGCGAACCTTCCTCAGTGCCTGATCGGGATGGAGGCCTGCGGAGGATCTCATTTTCTCGGCCGTGCTCTGCGGGAACAAGGCCATGATGTGCGCCTGATGCCGGCGCAGTATGTGAAGCCGTACGTGAAGACGAACAAGAACGACTACATCGATGCCGAAGCGTGTTCGGAAGCAGTAACCCGCCCGACGATGCGCTTTGTGCCGATCAAGACCGACGATCAGCTCGATCTGCAGTCGCTGCACCGGGTGCGCGAGCGTTGGGTTGTTCGCCGCACTGCAGTGATCAACCAGATGCGCGGGATGCTGCTGGAGCGCGGTATCACCATCCGCAAGGGACGCCACTATATTGAGGAGTCTCTGCCCGGCATCCTGGAGGACGCGGACAACAAGCTATCCGGTGCATTGCGCGTACTTCTGACCCAGCTGCGGATGGAGATGCAGTACCTGCACGGGCAGATCGAGGAAACCGACAAGCTGATCGCGCGCATCTGCGGCGAACTTGAACAGTGCCGGCGCCTGGTCGCGATCCCCGGAATCGGACCGATCACAGCTACCGCCACAGTGGCAGCCATTGGCAACGGTGCAGCCTTCAAGAAGGGCCGCGGATTTTCTGCCTGGCTGGGAGTGGTGCCCGGCGAGCACTCTACCGGAGGCAGGCAAAAGCTGACCGGCACAAGCAGACGAGGCAACAAATACCTGCGCAAACTCTTTGTGCAAGGGGCGCACACCGTGCTGCTGCAGAAAACCAAGCAATCTTCCGGCTTGAGTACGTGGCTGGTTAATCTCACATCCCGCAAGCGCCCTCAGGTGGCAACAGTGGCATTAGCCAACAAGATGGCACGCATGGCCTGGGCGGTTCTATATAAAGGAGAAGCTTATCGCCCGCCAACGGCAGCACGAGTGATCGCAGCCTGATGGCCTGCACATGGCGCCTGGCACATCGCGCCAGGCTTGGAAATCGCTGACGCGATTCCCACATATGCAGACCAACGACGACGACTGATCTGAGTTTGGAGATTCCTGCCAGGTTTGCTGGCGAAAACATGAGATGGCAAAAACGGTCGATCCCGGCGGTCTCGAGAACCTGTACCCGGAAAATGCCTTCGAAGGCAGCGTTACTAAAAAGGACGAGAGCGCAGCGCATCCCATTCAGGCCAGGAGTTCGCTACTCCGATAAAGGCCGAATACATTCGCGCAGACCAATTCTGTCATCCTCACTTTTTGCTTGCAAAACGGCGGCGGACCATACATTCCGAGTAGCCCACCACTCGCTCACGAGAGCCGAGAATTCGTTGTCCCATGCATGCAGACGCTCAATGAGCACATAACCCCCGTATGCACGTGAGGGGGAGACTGTCTCTTGCGATTCACTGCGTGCATACGTTCGTCTTCGCCAGCACGATGGAATTTGACATCGTTTGCAGTGATGGGTTCAAGGCCAGTCAACTACTGCGAACCTCTCGTCAGAAGTACTCCAGAGTCCGTCGAATCGTGAAGGCCGCTGCAGGTGGTCCTTCCAAATTGGAACGATTCACTGCAATCTTCTCCGTCCAATTGCCTGCCTCGTCGTACTGATATGAATAGCGAGCTTCTAAAAATGAAGATCCTTGCTGCCCACCGACGATGATTGGTCGCTTGACGGTGATTTCAATCTCGACATCGTCGTGATCGTTGTATGAACTGACTAGCACTTCGTCGTCTTCTAAGGTTCGCCTGAGTATACAGATCCTTCGGCCCTTGAAATCGTAGAAATACTTATCTGAGTGGGTCCCGGCATGAGCGGCCATCCAGAGTTTTATTGACTCGTTAGAAGATATGTGAGGTTTCAGGCTTGCGGGAAAGAAAGCGGCAGGATCGTCGATTGTGAGGCTTTCTTCCAACACGCGCCCTACCGCATCGTAAATCCGCTTGGCCCGGCTGACGAGCGACTTTTGGGAATTTCGAACTAAGACTTCGACGGGTCTCTCATGTTCGTCGTAGTAAGTGGTTGCTGCGCCGCCATCTGGCAGGTTGGGCCTTCTATCGGCCCTTGAGAAAGGTGATCCTCCAGCAGAACGGCCTGGAACATAATCCTCGGGACGGGAAATATGAGTCTTGGTTTTCCTCCCAGCCTCATCGAAACTGAAGGGTACAAGGTTGCGACCACCGACGATGGCACCTCCTTCAGTGAATTCGACTCTGAGTTCGGGCGATGTTGGAACCGCCTGCGCGGCATCCGGTTGAAGGTGTTCTTCCCTGAACACCTTCACCGCGCCTCGCAATCCCCATTGTTCGCGATCGGACCTTGCGATGAATTCATTGTGATTTGACTCCATCTTGGCCTCCTGCTGTGTAGGTGCCTTGGGCACGCTGAATATCAAATAGTCCGTGCCACCGGCCCGACGGGCTGTCTGTAATAGCACGGCCTATGCGCCAGCGGCACGCGTGTCTAAGCGGTCCTCGTTTGTTTAACCGCTGTTGCTTACCAGCACGGGCCTGCTCCGGATTGCGTAGACGAGAAGGGGTCCGCGAAGCACTCCACAACGGTTCCACTTACTGAAAGGGACAGCCATAAAGTTTTTACGAACGTCGGGACGGCTTCTCCTTTTCCAAATTCAACGTCCCAGCTATTACCAACCGGGCAGACCTTAGCTCCACTAGCACAAGCCGGGATATAGATTCCGATTGGGTCTCCGTCCTCAGGATCCTCACTCGTACCTATTTTTGTGCCATAGGTTTGGTTAAGCTCAATCGCAGCGCTTGGCCAGTTTATACCAAAGATAGCTCCGCCAAAATTACAATTCACCCCGCCAGAAGACGAGAAATTGTATGTCGTGCCAGGCGTTGCAGCCATGCTCTGAGAATTGGTGACCGATAGGTAACAGTCGGGGCATTCGTTCGCGCCAGGTTGCATCCCCCCCACGTGAGCACCCGTGGACGAATTCGAGATGATATTCAACGCCATCGGCGTATGTTGAGCACTGCCCCAATTGATTGATCCACAGCCATTCCCGCTATTAAGGGTCATTTGTCCCTGTCCATCAACTGTGACAGAGGTGTAGATGTTCGTTCCATCGTAGGACACGGATTCGTAGGCAGCATAGTCGTCGTTAAACGAAAAGCAACTTTGGGCGGCCAGTCGGCACTGGGACGCAAAAGCAAAACATCCGCACAGCACAATCCAACAAGAGCGAGTCATCATTGCCCAACCTCCTTCGCACTGATCTTCATTTTCTTCTTCTCGGATTTCACCATCCCATCAAGACAGCTCCATCCATTGTGAGACAAGTTGGCTTGCAGAGCATCGAGAGTCGATTGAACAATTTGATCTCGCTGCGCCAAGTAAGTTTCAGTGTTCAAATGCTCCTGCGTAGCCCACGCTGCTTTTGCTCGTTCGTTGAAGTTCTCGATCCAATCGCCATATCGGATTTTGAAATTCTGCAGAGTCGAGATAAATACTTTGCGATCATCACTATTGATCCCGAGCCTCGAGATTTGAGCAGACTGACGCCGAACTTCTGCGTCGGTGGCATTCGCCGATCGCGAGACGGAGAGGAGAGTCAAACAGAATTGTGTTTTGGAATCTGGGGAAAGGAAGACCGCGAACTTCATAGTGCAAAATTCGGACTAGCGAAAATACTCCCATGGAACGCTGAGGATGTCAACAAAGTAGGAACGAGCAAACAGTTTTCAAGCCGGTGCTCGCAGTGACTCTGCTGGCTTTCTGGCCGAGCAGCGCTGCAAATCGTTCGTTCATGAGCACGGTACTTACTCTTTGGTTGGGCGCATATCTGGCGGCAGGTTTGTTGGGAGACCACGAAGAAAAGCGCCCGTCGCGACGCTATCGTATACCCGCCTACTCATCCTTTACCGGTTAGTTATCTGCGGGTCGGCCACTTGTTCGGGAAAACACGAATGGCACGAAGCCCGCAGCGAAAAGCACAATGATGAGAACCCAGAAGCCTAAGGAATGCGCCAAGTGACTCGCCAGACCCATTGGACTGAAAGAAACCGTCGCCGCTCCGCCTCGAGATTTCCGGATCGCACTGATGATCAACGCAATCGGCGTACCCAACAGCACCGTGCCAAATCCGATGAGCAATCCCCTGATGTAGATCATCTTTCTCACCTCCCAGGATCGAACGAGTGTAGCGCATTTTTTCGATTAGGTCCCAAGTCACCGCCTACTCGGAATGTATGGTCCGCCGCCGTTTTGCAAGCAAAAAGTGAGGATGACAGAATTGGTCTGCGCGAATGTATTCGGCCTTTATCGGAGTAGCGAACTCCTGGCCTGAATGGGATGCGCTGCGCTCTCGTCCTTTTTAGTAACGCTGCCTTCGAAGGCATTTTCCGGGTACAGGTTCTCGAGACCGCCGGGATCGACCGTTTTTGCCATCTCATGTTTTCGCCAGCAAACCTGGCAGGAATCTCCAAACTCAGATCAGTCGTCGTCGTTGGTCTGCATATGTGGGAATCGCGTCAGCGATTTCCAAGCCTGGCGCGATGTGCCAGGCGCCATGTGCAGGCCATCAGGCTGCGATCACTCGTGCTGCCGTTGGCGGGCGATAAGCTTCTCCTTTATATAGAACCGCCCAGGCCATGCGTGCCATCTTGTTGGCTAATGCCACTGTTGCCACCTGAGGGCGCTTGCGGGATGTGAGATTAACCAGCCACGTACTCAAGCCGGAAGATTGCTTGGTTTTCTGCAGCAGCACGGTGTGCGCCCCTTGCACAAAGAGTTTGCGCAGGTATTTGTTGCCTCGTCTGCTTGTGCCGGTCAGCTTTTGCCTGCCTCCGGTAGAGTGCTCGCCGGGCACCACTCCCAGCCAGGCAGAAAATCCGCGGCCCTTCTTGAAGGCTGCACCGTTGCCAATGGCTGCCACTGTGGCGGTAGCTGTGATCGGTCCGATTCCGGGGATCGCGACCAGGCGCCGGCACTGTTCAAGTTCGCCGCAGATGCGCGCGATCAGCTTGTCGGTTTCCTCGATCTGCCCGTGCAGGTACTGCATCTCCATCCGCAGCTGGGTCAGAAGTACGCGCAATGCACCGGATAGCTTGTTGTCCGCGTCCTCCAGGATGCCGGGCAGAGACTCCTCAATATAGTGGCGTCCCTTGCGGATGGTGATACCGCGCTCCAGCAGCATCCCGCGCATCTGGTTGATCACTGCAGTGCGGCGAACAACCCAACGCTCGCGCACCCGGTGCAGCGACTGCAGATCGAGCTGATCGTCGGTCTTGATCGGCACAAAGCGCATCGTCGGGCGGGTTACTGCTTCCGAACACGCTTCGGCATCGATGTAGTCGTTCTTGTTCGTCTTCACGTACGGCTTCACATACTGCGCCGGCATCAGGCGCACATCATGGCCTTGTTCCCGCAGAGCACGGCCGAGAAAATGAGATCCTCCGCAGGCCTCCATCCCGATCAGGCACTGAGGAAGGTTCGCAGTAAAGCGCAGAAGCTGAGTTCGTGAACCCTTCTTGCGAGCCACGACTTGCCCACGTGCGTTGACGGCCACAAAGTGAAACACTGTCTTCCCCAAATCGATACCGATCGTACGAATCTCCATGGAACACCTCCTGTGCTTACCTCTACACCCTCGGGGGGCTTTAGGCGGCGGACCATGCCAGTAGTAATCCCGCTTGGGGGGCAATGTCCGATTGACGACCACTCGTCACCTCCTAACAGCGAAGCTCGAAAGGTCGGCTTAAAGCCGGTCCTTCGATGTAATCAATCCAATGTGGTCCGCCCCCGCGCCCTTTCCGATATCCACAACCCGTGCAACTGCTGAGAAATCGAGAATGTCGTCCCCTTTGACACACATGACTTTGTCCGCCCGAAGCGCAAAAATGGCGCTTAGGCGATTCCCAAGGTCTTCGATGCTCACATCTTCTTGGTTAATTTTGTAGTTCAGCAATCCACCGCGGGCGCTAATGATCTGCACCACAATGGGAGCGTCTGATCTCTGATTCGGGATTACGGACCGCTGAGGCAACGCTGCATCAAGGCCGTGAGGGATTGCCGGAGCGATGACCATGAAGATGATCAACAGCACCAACAGAACGTCGATCAGTGGAGTCACATTAATGTCACCACATAGTTGACCTGAAACATGACCATTCTCGATTGTCATAGAACGGTATCCTCCTCGCGTGCGTAATCGAAACCGAGACTTCTTGTGGTTTAGACACCGCGATGAGGCTTGGAGTTCCTGCTCAATAGGTCTGCTCCTTCTGAATGGTGGACTTGTTTCCTTCTAGCGGTCATTGCCGGGCAGTGTCCGGTTGTCGAAACCCAACCGCCAATCGCGATCGCTCTCCACGACAGCACCGGCGATCAAATCTGGATCAAGACTGGCGCCCTTACGCAGTAAGCGCGGGAGCGCTATCATCGACTCCTGATGAAGATCGCACGTTTTCTTCTTTTCGTTTTTGTTCTGTCGACTGTGATCACAAGTTACGGCCAGGGAACCTCGCCGACGTTTCAGTTCAAGGCGGGTCAGAGCTCCCTGACGTTGCCGGGGCGCGATCTGGCCCAGGGCGGGACAACAGTGATCCCGACTGTGCTGGTAGCGGTGCGGTTAACGTTCGATGCAAGGCCGGGCGGAGGCAAGTCGCTAACGCTCGATGCTGCCAGCGATGTACGGCAGGTACTGCGGTCGCCAGTGTTTGCGAAGGCTCCCTTCAAAGGGGAGGAACCAACGCAGTACGCGGATGCGCTGCTCCGCGCAACCATGGGCGTCGCGTCCGGCACAGGTCACACTCTGCTTGGAAGCCCACAGGTGCGGCGCGTGACCGTTGAAATTCCTGCGGGCTACGGATACATGCTCACGTCGAAGCAGACCGGAACACAGCTGGCGATAGTAGATGTGGAATTCGTGCAGCGCGCAATCTTCAAGCAGATTCCACGGCAGGACGGAAAGCTCGTGATCGCAGTTACGCGGAACACCGCGTATTACACCTACGGCGATGCGACCGTGTGCTGCACGTGGGGCACTCATGGAGTAGATCAATCCACCGGCAACTCGTTTTTGCTCGCGTCATATTTGGGTGCCACTCCGCCCCTGGTCGAGGAGCGCGACGTGCAGCCATTGACCGAGCAACTGGCAGAGTGGGTGAACGACCCACTGCACGACCCGCTGTTTCATCTCGCCTTCCAAAAACCATTGCCTGCGGGTGAAAACATTGTTCCTGCGTGGAAGTGGCCTGAGTTGCCGGGCGGGCAGGAGCACGGATGCGGCGGAGATAGTCCTGCGACGCGCTACACATTAGCCAATCCATTACACACGAATATTCGCAGCGCTCTCCCCGCCGGGCCGGCGTCGGTCATACAGGCGCATGGTTCCGCGTGGCATGTTGCCAACGTCGCGCTGCTGCGGTGGTACACAGGCATGGAGGGCCCGTACAGCTTTCCTGATGCGGCAATCCTTCGAACGGCGGCCACTTCCTGTCCGGCTCGCAATCGGCCGGTCCCAGCAACGGTGCCAGGAGTCGTGCCACTGCCGGCGCCTCCATCGGCAGTCGCGGCCGTGCCGTCCGCAGGAAGTAAAAATGGGCACAAGCTGATCGGCTATTGGACGGGCAGCGGACCAGACGGAACAATTCTGCGGCTGCGCGATGTATCGCCGCAGTGGGACGTCATCATCGTGGCATTCGCCGACGTGAATCATCAGGCCGCAGAGGGCACAATGAAGCTGCACGTGCGCCCGGGTCTCGATCTGGCGCAGATGAAAGACGACATCGCGTGGCTCAAGAGTCAGGGAAGAAAGGTCCTGATCTCGCTGGGCGGCGGCGGAGAATACTTCACGCTGGTCGAGCCCGCAAACATTCCCAACTTCGTGAACTCCGTTGCGCAGATCGTGTCAGAATACGGCTTCGATGGAATCGATATCGACATCGAGAGTCCATCGCTCACCCTCGATCCAGGCGACACCGATTTCCGTTATCCGAAAACCCCGTCAGTGGTGAATCTGATCGAAGGAATTCGCCAGTTGCGGCAGCACTTCGGGCCTGACTTCATGCTGACCCTGGTGCCGGAGGGAACGCAGATTCCAGCCGGATATCCCGGCTACGGCGGGCAGTTCGGCACTTATCTGCCGCTGCTGTGGGGCGTGCGCGACATACTCTCGTTTGTCGATGTGCAGGACTACAACACTCCTCCGCTCCAGGGGCTCGATGGCGAGATCTATCAACTCGGTTCCGTGAACTACGACGCGGCGATGACGGAATTGCTGCTGCACGGATTCAATGTAGGCAAGCGCACTGGCGATTTCTTTCCGCCCGTACCGGCAGACAAAGTCGCCGTGGGATTTCTGGTGGGCACAGCAACGCCCCAATTGGTGAGCGATGCGATGCAATACCTGATCACAGGAAAAGCTCCGCAAGGCGTGACGTACCGGCTACTACGGCCCGAGGGATATCCAGGGCTGATCGGCGCGATGTTCTGGACGATTGACGGGGATCGGATTGAGAACTACGGTTTCTCCAACCTCGTGGGCCCGCAACTGCACCAATATCCTGCCGTCACCGCAACGCCCGCAAAAAGCAACTCGCAGCCCCATTGACGTTGACGTCAGTGAAGAGGCGGTGCAACCCTCAACGTGTGTCATCCAGAGGAGCGGAGCGACGAAGGATCTGCAGTTGCTTTTAGGCAGAGAGTGCCCCCGCACAGTGTCCGAGTAGCCGACAACAGAGTTCCCGGAGGGAACGCCCGAAAATAGCCCAGGGTGAAGCGCAGCGGAACCCTGGGAAAGCATTCGACAAGAACATCCAGTCCCGTAGAGACGTCCGAATCATCCCGCGTCTTCATACCTCGGGTGCCGCAACGCGACATGTATGACTGCAGTGCTGTTGGGAACCGTGTGCCAAGCGCAAATGTCCGAGCAAATCACGATCTCCTCACCACCGCATTTGTACATTCCGCACCCCCAATGCGTTGTCATCCCGACCGGAGCGCAGCGAAGTGGAGGGATCATCAACGTCAACTCGGACGTTACGCAGTAGTAACGGAAGGGTTGTCCACAATTCGGGCGGAACAGATTTTCACACTCAGGCTGCTCGGGCTGTCGCAGGTTTTCAGAGCCATGGTTGTAAACTCCTGGGATGATTCGATTGTTGTTTCTTTCATCAATGGCCTCGACAACAACTACGTTGCTGTTGGCCCAGAATTCCGACTCGCCTTCCGTTCCAACGTCTCCTTCGATTGCCTGCCCCATTGAGAATGGGCCGCCGCCAACAACCCCTCACAAATGGGTAGCTGTTTCGACAGGAATGATGGCGAAGTACCGAACCGGTGGGAAAGATCCCAAGAAATGTCGGACGAGTTAGCGGGTAGAATCAGCCCATGAAGAAAGCCTTCCGCTTCGCAATCCTCACCACCATCTTCGTCGCCGCTGCGCTGCTCGCGCTGCCACAATCCAGCGACGACTCGCTCGACTCCTTGAAGGTTTGCGCTGATACACAAAAGCTCATCTTTGAGAACGAGTTTGTGCGCGTCATCGATGACCAAATTCCGGTCGGTGTAACCGAGGCACTGCACCGCCACCGTCACGGCGTCGTCATATTCCTGACCGCCAGCACGTATGAGACCGCGCAGGACGGCAAGAAGACTGTGGCTCAACGCAAAGAAGGCACCGCTGTCTGGAGCGAAGCCACGGTTCATACGGTAAAGAACGCCGGCAACGCGCTGGCCCACGCCATACGCATTGAACTGAAGTATTGACGCGTTGGTTTTCGACACCGAATCCTCTTCGCTTGCCCGGCAGCGGTATGACTCTGGGAATCAAATCGACTCTCTGCGATGTGGCAAAGCGCCTGGTTGTTTTGCATGCACCCGAAGAAGTGGCCGTCTACGACACGTCGGCAGCGATGTCCTCTGGAAGCTCAATCCTGCGACTTGGTTTCTGCGATGAATTCGCTTCGGTCCTGACCGCCTGCAGTGCGATCTTTCAAGGCTCGATTTGCGCTTGTGGCACATCAGAACCGGAAGAGATACGAGACCTTCACGAAGATCTGCTTGCCGGTATTCAGATAGTCGACGGATGTGGGCGGAACTGGCTCCGCGGGGTTGCAGGCGCCGCTGGGCTCGCGGTTGCAGAGCGAGCGGTCGAGATTCTGAATGTCGTTGTTGTATCCGACGTAAACGACCGTGCCCGGGTGTGGAAGCCAGGTAAACAGAGCTTGTGTCTGAATCTGTTTCGTCCTCTGCAAAGACGTTTCGGCGGGGTTTGCCAGCGTTGAGTCGTACTCCACGATGACGCGTGCCGAGATGGAACGCGTGAACTGATAGTTGATCTTGGTGCGAAAAACCTGGTTCTCATAGACGAATGCGCCACTGTCAGCCGCATGATCCCGGTCGAGCAGATAGGTATTGTCTGCCGTAAGCCGCCGGATGGGCTGGAGCGTGATCAGCGCCTGGACCAATTGGGCATTCAGCAGAAACGGTACGCCTCCCGCAACCGGGTTGTAGTTCACGTTACCGGTCTTCAACCCGATGAGGTTGAAGTTTAACTGCGACCAGGGCGCACCGCGGACCACCATGCCACCAAAATTTTGAGTGAAGTTCACGTTGTGGTCGAGCGGATAGCCGTCTTGCGGGCCAACGGTGTCGGAGTTTTCGCCGACCTGGGGCGCGATGATGATTTGCCGCGCGAATGACACGTAAGGAGCGAAGGTGAAGTAGTGATAAAGACGATTGCCCTGGTGGTCCCATCCGACGAGCGAGAGCCCGTCAAGACCGACGCTCTGAACTGAGCTCTTCTTGGGATACCAGATGTAAGTGGCGTGCGTTTGATTGCTATAGAGATTGGTGGTTGGAATAAACCCAAGCTGCGTCTGGAATCCGGTGCTGTAGTCCTTGCTCACACTGTCGAAAACAAAGGAGTGTCCGGCGCGCTGAAACTCGAGTTGGGCGGCGGGCCCAGCGGAGTACGTCGGTGGGTTTGCAGGGTCATCCGGCCCCATGGTCGAGCTTGCGACCATCTGGCCATTCGCGGTCCAGTTCTTATTCAGATGAGCCGTAAAGTCGAGTCCGCCGATGCGATTCCACCCGCCACCGAACTCCTGATCGGTGTAGATGAGACCGAGGCTCGAGTTCCGTCCCAGGTCTTCTGAGATGCGGCCTACGAAGTATTTGGCTCGCTCAAGATACAGCGGATTGTCCGGCGCGTAGGTTTGGCCCGGTTCTCGATCGTCAATGGCAAATAAGCCGAGGTTCGTACGACCGATTTTTCCCGTCAGGCGAATCCCGTACTCCGGGTGCACGATATTGCGCGTATAGACGAGGTCGATAGGCGTAGCGAAGTAGTTGGCATTCTCAAGGAAGAATGGCCTGAGCTCAGGAAAATACACCGGGTAGCGTTGGTTTACGGTGAACTGCGGCTGATCCGATTCAACGTTACTGAAATCGGGATTGATGGTTCCGTCAAGCACCAGGCTGTCTTTGATGATGAGCTTGCCTTCGCCGCCACCAGTGCCTTCGAGTGCTCGTGAACTCCAGTACGGGTTCAGCGGATCGATGGTGATCAGTTCCTTCTCGTTCTGGCCGAGCGCGTAAGGATTGAGTTGCAGATTATGAGAACCGGTGACCCCTTCGATGCCGCGCATGGTGGCTTCCTGGGTGAGCACGCCGGAAATGCCGGTGGAGACGCGGGGCCAGAAGTCAATTTCGCTGTTGCGCGGCAGGTTGCGAGAGAAGACCACTCCCCAATCCGATGCGGCGGAGCGGAACCGAACGCTGCGGAAAGGAATGGATATGAGGGCAATCCACCCACCGGGAGTGATGCGTGCCTCTGAGTCCCAAACCTGATCGTAGCTATAGTCGGAATCGCTGGCGTAATCCACGCTCGACGTATCGGTCCAGGCTGCATCGGCCTGCACGCCTGCCGGATTGACCGAAAAAAGGATTCCCTTGCGCTGATCCTGGAAGGGATCGAGGAGCACGGAGACAGTGTCGTCACCGGCAGTGTTTTCCCTGCGCGAAAGATGACTGCGAATCGCGCCTGGGCGGTCATCGTGACAGATGAACACGAAGTAGATTGAGGAATTGGTGCGGCCGATCCAGACATCGGTTTGCTGGGTGGCGGGTTCTCCATCGTTCGGGACGTTTTGAATAAAGCCCGTGACCTTCACCAGCTGGTCCTTTAGACCGGGCTTCGGCTCCATGTCAGCAAAATCAGAGAGACGCACCGGTTCGGAAAGAAGCGGAACCTTGAAAGAAGCAGGTGGGGCTGGCTGAGGAATCTGAGGAGAAACGGGAGTCGGCTTGCCGATTTGGGCAAGACAGGATCGCCCGCCGATAAAGGGAACGCACAGAAGTAATGCAAGAAGGAGTGCCCTGGAGGGCCTGCAGTACCTATCGCGTTCTGCTACTTCCCGAGTAAAGCCATAGATGGATGGCTCATGGATAAGGATCATTCAAGAGTCCCGGATGATGCGTCTTCCGCTGAAGCATCAAGATCGCACCGAAGTGTTATCTGTAATGCCTCAACAAATATTTGTCGCCACATTTGAATACTTAGGTTCGGTCCGCGGAGCTTCGAACGCCGGCAATATCAGGAAAAGACCTGAAACCAGGAAACGGGACAAGCGCACAAGTGGGTCAGTTAAAGTCATGCGTATTATATATTTATTCCATCTGATCACATCGCTTGTTTGCCTCGGATTATGGGGAACCATGTTAGGCATTGCTTGCCGCCCCTGCGGTTCAACTCGCGGGCGGGTCCGGTGAGCATTCGGTTCCCTGTCATGTCCTCACGGCGCTGGGCCCATCGCACTTCATGCGCGCAGCGGTGCGGATACGTGATTACGGTGGTGCTTACGGCAGGTGACGATTTGCTCGGTTTTTCCTCCGCGGAGTTGGAGTCAAATCATTGAAAACAAGTTCACGAGCTTTACAATTCGAGCACGATAACGTTTCAGAACGGCAATCCGCAATGTCCGATAAGCCTACTTTTGAGAGCCGGAGTTTCCTTGAGCAGGCTACGGTGGGTATTGTCCACGCAACCCCTGAAGGGCACATCCTTCGCTGCAACGCCGAGTTTGCCGAGATTATTGGTTATCCACGCGAAGAAGTCCGCGGCTTGATGATCCAGGAGATCACTCCGGACGAGGACGGCGCGCAGTGTCTTTCGTCATTTCAGAAGCTGTGGACCGGGGCCAGCGATGCTCTTAGCCTTGAGATCCGGCTGATCCGCAAAGACGGAAGCCTGACGTGGGCCAAGCTGACTGTATCGCTTCTACGAGACCGCGAGGGCTGGCCGTCTCACCTGCTGGCCCATGTCGAAGCCACCCAGGACCGCAGGAGCGGAGACTGCATGCAAGCCACACCCACAGAGGGGGCCGCGCCGGCGAAGCTAGACCGCTTTCGAAGCCTGTTCGAGACGAGTCCGGACGGCGTATTGATAGCGCGGGCCGAGGACGGCAAAATTGTGGAGGCCAATCCAGCAATGCTGGACACCCTGCAATTCAGCCGCGAGGACGCGATCGGCCATACCTCATTGGAGCTGGACATCTGGGCGGATGAGAACGACAGCCTCAGGGTCGCCGAGGCGTTACATGAAAGAGGGGGCTGCCGCGATCTGGAGGTTCGGCTGCGGCGGAAGAGTGGAGAGGTCTTCTGGGGGCAGCTTTCCGCTTCCTATGCTGATTTTGATGGGGAATCCTGCGTTATCTCCTACATTCGCGACGTCTCGGAGGCCAAGGCGGACGAGGAGAAGATTCGCAGCCTGGCGTTCTACGACACGCTGACCGGATTGCCGAATCGCCGACTGCTATGGGAGCGGTTGCGCCAGGCACTCATCTCGAGCATACGAAGCGGCAGCAAACACGCCCTGCTGTTTGTCGACCTTGATGGATTCAAATCGCTGAACGATACGCTTGGTCATCACATCGGCGATCTGATGCTGCAGGAGACGGCGCGCCGCATCGCTGGTTGCGTTCGGGAAGTGGATACCGTGGCCCGGCTAGGCGGAGACGAGTTTGTTGTCATTCTCGAAGACCTGAGCCAGATCGCGGAGATTGCCGCTGCCCAGGCGCGCACGGTGGGGGAAAGATTCTGGCCGCCATCGACCAGCCGTTCCTGCTCGAAGGGCGCGAGTGCCATACGACATCGAGCATGGGGATTACGGTCTTCGGCAATCAGAACGAAAGCACGAACGAGGTGTTGCAGCAAGCCGATATTGCGATGTACCAGGCAAAGGCCGCCGGACGGAACGCGATGTTCTTCTTCGCGCCGGCTCTGCAGGCATCCGTGAACGCGCGCGTCGCCCTTGAGAGAGACTTGCGGCTGGCAATCCGCGACAATCAGTTCTCGCTGTATTACCAGCCGCAGTTGGATCGTGGCTTATTGACGGGCGCAGAAGCGCTGATTCGCTGGAACCACCCCACCAGGGGCATCGTGACACCGCAGGATTTCGTTCCCCTCGCGGAAGAGACAGGGCTCATCTTCCCAATGGGAAGTTGGGTATTGGAGACTGCTTGCACGCAGATTGCGGCGTGGGCTGGCCGCAAAGAGGGTGCCCACCTATCCGTCGCGGTCAACGTTAGCGCGCGCGAGTTTCGGCAGCCTAAGTTTGTGGCTCACGTGCTTGCCGCCCTGGAGAAAACCGGCGCCAATCCCAACAACCTGAAGATTGAGCTGAGCGAAAGCATGTTTGGCGAAAATATCGAAGATGTGATCGCCCGCATGACCAAGCTCAAGGCATACGGAGTGCGATTCTCGCTTGAGGACTTCGGAACGGGGTATTCGTCGATGACGTATCTGAAGCGCCTGCCGCTGGACCAGATCAAAATCGATCGCACGTTTGTAAATGACATCCTCAAGGATCCGATTAGCGGCGCGGTTGCACAGGCCATCATTTCCTTTGGCAAGGCAATGGGCCTGTCGGTCATTGCAGAAGGCGTGGAGACTGAGGCACAGCGCGCATTCCTGGCGACGCTGGGGTGTCATTCATTCCAGGGATATCTCTTTAGCCATCCCTTGCCTCTTGGCGAATTCTACGAGAGCTGAGCAGTACAGGCTGTCATCGCGTCAACCGCCGAATCGTACATTGACGAGTTTGACCGTGCCACCAATTTTGTTGGCCTGCCGAAGAGCATTTACAAGGGATCCTAAAATCAGATGAGTCCGAAGGTTGTGGCGGTTCTCGACCCTTTTTTCACGCTGCTAGCATGGAAAGAAATGTTAGAGTAGGGCATCCGCCGTGCACCAAGGTATCAGGGGAACAGCACACAAGTGTACTGCTATCTAGTTACTGGCGTGTTAGGTGCAAAACCAAATTCCTGTTTCCAACTTGATTTTGAAGATGAGACATATAGTCTATGTCGTGGGGAAACGCGATGGAACCTCTGCTCAATCTGCAGGAATTCATGAAGACCGCCCCTTCTATGGGGCCGACGCATAAGCCCGTAACCATTCCAGAAGTCGGGCTTCGCCAATCGGTTCTCGAGGATCTGGCGCTCAAACACCTTTACCTTTCCGGTCCATTTTCCGTGCTGGAAATGGCAAAGGCAATGCGGATCAGCTTTGAAGTTGCAAGCGAACTGCTGAAAAGGCTGCGCGCGGAACAACTCTGCCAGGTAACCGGTTTGAGTGGACAGATTCCGAACCTCGCGATTACATCGCAAGGCAGAACGCGCGGGCAGGAGTTGCTGAGCCAGAGTCAGTACACCGGTCCAGCACCGGTGACGCTGACAAGCTATGTGAACCAGGTGAAGCTGCAAAGCGTGGCGCACGCAGAAGTGCATCCTGCAGACGTGCATCGTGCCTTCGCAAGCATGGTGCTTGACGATCGAATTCTGTGGCAGCTTGGAACGGCGCTGAACTCCGGCGCTGCGATCTTTTTGTATGGCCCGTCCGGCGTCGGCAAGACGTCGATTGCGGAGTTATTGTCGAAGGTGATTGCGGAAGACGCCGTTTGGTTGCCATATGCAATTGAGGTCGACGGGCAGATTATCACCGTTTTTGACCCTACTTTGCATACGCGGTTGCCTCACATGGAACCGCCGAATCATGATGAACGATGGGTGCTTTGCCAACGGCCTTCTGTCATGGTGGGAGGAGAGTTGACGATCGAGATGCTCGATCTGCAATTCAACCCATCCACAAAGTTTTACACCGGCCCTGTGCAGATGAGGGCAAATAACGGCGTGCTGATTATCGATGATTTCGGCCGCCAGAGAGTCCGGCCTGATGAGTTACTGAATCGCTGGGTGGTTCCGCTGGATCGAAAGATCGACTTTCTCACTTTGGCGGGTGGCCGGAAGATCGAAATGCCGTTTGAGATGCTGGTGGTTTTCGCATCGAACCTCGACCCGGCTCAGCTTCTGGATGCGGCATTCTTGCGCAGGATTCAGAGCAAGATCCACATCGGCGAAGTGAGTGACGAGGAGTTCTGCGAGATCTTCCGCAGGGTCGCGACTGACCGGAAAATCGATTGTGACGATACCGTGGCGCACACACTCATCGATTTCGTCCATGGCACGCTGAAGCAAGAATTGCGTTCGTGTTATCCGCGCGACATCATCAACCAGATTTGCTGGGCGGCCAAGTACGAGGGCAAGGAACCTCAGATCAATCACCGCACGGTGATGAGGGCCATCGAATCCTACTTCCTTACGAAGGACTAGTCAGCTTCTGCCGAGTAAGACGGGCAATCTCAGAGCGCAATTCATCTTCTGAGGTTGCTCGCTTCACCGCTTGCTCGAGTTCCCGCAATTTCGCACCCACTAAAAAGCGATACCAGAACCCCTGAAGAATGTGGTAAATCAGTCCCCGCCGGCCATCCAGAAAGCCAAGCTGAAAAACATATCGATACAAGAAAAAAAGAGTCGCGGAGATTTCAAAAGGGAGTCGATTGTAGACAGACTCTTTCAGAAACCTTTTAATCTTCGCCTGCTTGGCGGTTGCTTCGCCCGTAAGCGCAAGTTGAGGCTCAAATAAATGCAGTCGAAGATTGAGGACATCCAAAGCCTCGCGGCTGGCGTAGTTGTTGTGTTTTGCCGTAAAGAATGTCAGGTCATAGAGGTTATGATCTGCGAATCCGCCTCGAAACGTCACCGTGCGGCCTTCGGTGAGATACATATGTTCATCCATCCAGCGATCTTCGATGCGCGCTTTGCCTCGTCGCCAAATGCGGAGGAGAGTGAGCGGAAACCTTCCACCCCACCGGATGAATTTCCCCTGGAAGATCGTCTTGCGATTCAGGTTCACGCCTGTCACATCGGGGGGAAGTGCCGGAAGGCTGGCGGCAATCTCCGCGGCCAGATCAGCCTCAATGATTTCGTCCGCATCGAGACGCATAACCCACTCCGAGGTGATCGGCGCATTCTCGAGCGCCCATTCGAACTGGCGCGCGTAATTCTGAAACGGGTGTTGCAAAACCTGCGCGCCACCAGCCTTTGCGAACTCCAGGGTGGCATCAGTCGAATATGAATCGATGACAAATATCTCGCGTGCGAAGCCTCGAATGTGATCGAGCGCGCGGGGCAGATGAATCGCCTCGTTGTAAGTCAGAATGACAACTGCGATATTGGCTTTGTGATCCATGCGTGGGCTTTCACGGGCGATGCAATTCGTCGCCACTGAATCTCGATCTTCATCTTGGAGGCAAATGGAACGTGCTAAGTTGACATTCGGGACTGATATGCTCTTACTCAGTATTCCACGGGGGGTTGCGCTGAAATGAGGGTTCTTGTAACTGGCGGCAGCGGCTACATCGGCTCCGCCACCGTTCGCGAGTTGGAACAGAATGGGCACACACTCATAATCTATGATGACCTTTCTACCGGACATCGGAAGTTATCAAAGGGATTTGAACTCATTGAAGGCGATATAGCTGACCGCTCAAAGCTTCTACCTGCATTGAGACGGGTAGATGCTATTGTCCACTTCGCTGCTTCTGCCTATGTCGGAGAATCGGTAAGAAATCCCCGCAAATATTTTCGCAATAATGTTGAGTCCGCTCTCGCCTTGATGGATAGTGTGCTTGAAAGTGATGTTCGGATATTTGTGTTTTCTTCAAGCTGCGCTGTTTATGGAGCACCCCAGTCTCTCCCCCTCTGCGAAGCCAGCCCGAAAGAGCCGATGAATCCGTACGGGGCAACCAAGCTATTCTTCGAGCACGTGCTTTCTGCCTATTCTGTTTCGCACGGCCTTCGATTCGCTGCTTTGCGCTATTTCAACGCCGCGGGAACACACCCTCTTGGAAGCATTGGCGAAATACACAACCCGGAGACGCATATTGTTCCTCTTGCAATTCGCGCGGCTCTTGGAATCACTCCACCGGTCACGATCTTCGGCCAGGATCTCGATACACCGGATGGAACTTGCGTGCGCGATTTCGTTCATGTGGCCGATCTCGCCAGCGCCCATGTGAAGGCCCTCGAATATCTTGCTCGAGGGGGAAGGTCGGTGGAATTAAATCTGGGCACCGGCACCGGTACATCGATAAAGCATTTAATCCATGAAATCGAGAGGATTTCAGGCCGAAATGTCCCTCACGTCTACGCGCCTCCCCGGCCGGGCGATCCGCCTTCCCTTTACGCCGCTATCCAGAAAGCCAAAGACACACTGGACTGGCAACCGAAATATGATTTGACGCAGATCGTATCTGGAGCAATCAGGTGGGAAGAGAATCTCGCGGAGTTTCTGGGCGAACCTTAATTTTCTTTCTTGAACCTCGCGATTAGTTGCAAAAAATCTGCAGAAGTAGCTTCCATTGCAAAATGCTTCAGATAACCTTCCCGCGCCGCATTCCGCATGGTCATCCGCTCATCACTGGAGAGTGCGAGGAACCTGCAAATCAGGTTCTTGGTTCCTTCGAGAGTGTCAGGCTCTACCAGACCCGATTGGGATAACGTAACCTCGCGCCAGACATTTACCTTGTCACTGATGAGTACTGGAGTGGAACACGCCATTGACTCGGCGACGACGATACCAAAATTTTCCTGATGCGATGGCAAAATCATTGCCTCTGCGCATCGAAATGCTCCCCACTTGAGCTCGTCTCTCAACATGCCAAGCCAATGAATCCTACTGGTAACATCAAGTTTATCCGCCAATTTCTTGAGTTCTGGAGTCCAGCCAACCTGATCAGGACCGGCAATGACCAGATCGAGGTCGGGAGGGATCAGGTCTAGACTTCCAGCAAAAGCGCGAATCAGTAAATCGCAGCCCTTCTTTGGATGGATACGGCTAAGGTAGAGCAGGAATGGTCTTTCACCCAGCGCAGGCAAGAAGGACCTGAATGCTTGCTTGTCCGTCTCTGGATCACCGTCAGGCTCCGTGGTGCCAAATCGGACAACTCGCTCTCGATACGAATGTCCGCGAAAAACGTTGCGCGCCCGAATGCTCTCTTCTTCACAGGTGAAAAGAACTTCGGCCGCATCTCGCAGCACTCGGCCTTCGGCAATCCACCAATAAATTTGCTTGGTCAAGTGTTTAATGGGATAGCGATCGCGGAAATAGGAATCCAGCATTCCGTGCGAATAGATAAAATACGGTGTCGATTCTCTTCTAAGTGCGAGCCATGCGCCAAGCGACGAATAATTCCAGAGTCCGTGAAGCACCACTGCATCAAAGCCTCTCGCATTTTCACGAACCCATCGCGTAAGTCGGGAGTTATACCCAAACTTGCCCAAGCCCGTTCCAAGCGCGATAACGGGAAAAGGGAATGAGCGCGAAGATACTTCTTTGCTCTCTTCTAAACACACAATCTCGACTTGATGCCCCTCATTGAGCAGCAACTCCGAAATCCGACGCACCGCCTCGATCGGTCCGCCCGACTCTGGATTGGTGCTGTGAATGACCTGCAGGATCCTCTTCCTTCTTTGCCGCTCGATGGGGACGGGCGGAGCAAACCCGATTGCGCTGGCGAAATCAAGCGCAACCGCTTCCATTTCGAAATTTCGGAGAAAGCCTTCGCGGGCAGCCGTACCCATTTGGGCGCGTTCCAGCACAGGCAGTTTGTAAAACTGGCGAATGAGATCACATGTGCCAGCTTCCGTATCAGGTTGGACCAAACCGCCCTTTGATGTTTCTATTTCGCGCCAGATATTTACCTGGTCGCTGATCAGCACCGGAGTTGAGCACGCCATCGCCTCGGCAACTGCGATTCCAAAATTCTCCTGATGAGAAGGCAAGATGAATGCTTCTGCTGACCGGAACGCGCCCCATTTACGGTCACCACGCAACATTCCTAACCAGTGAACTCGATCGGAAATCACTGATTCACGAACCATGCGTTTTAATTCATGAATGTAACTCGACGATCCGGGACCTGCCAATGCAAGTTGAATTTCGGGAGCGATTTCCTTCCGAGCCTGAGCGAATGCTCGAATTAAGAGATCGCATCCCTTCTTGGGATGAATTCTTCCAAGGTACAAAAGAAATCGTTGGTTCTTGAGCTTCGGGAATGCGGAAGAAAATTCTGCCTTCTGCGCTTCACCGTCGCCATCCGGACCCGCTATCCCATAGCGGACGACACGCTCTTTGTAGGAGTGACCCGGGAACACTCCTCGTGCGCGATCACATTCTTCCTCACTGGTAAAAAGCACTTCTGCTGCATCGCGTAGCACTCGTCCCTCGCCCAACCACCAATAAGCGGTCTTAACCAAATGCTTAAGCGGATAGCACTTTCTTCAGGTCGACCTGCTCCACTACTTTGGTGCCGTCTGGTTGTGAACGCACAATATAGGTTTTGCTCGTAGAAGAATTCGGGGCAACTCCGCCGGCGAGTGCCATCACCTCGGACAAGGTCATATTCCGCGAACCACATAGCGAATAAGCTCCAGGCTTATTCACGTTCCCGCCTACATATGCGATACCGCATGCACGAACAAGCACGCGATCGCCCGGAGAAACCGGTCGATCGAAGTTCTCAGTATTGTGCATTGTCGGGTCCCAGGACACGAACTCTGGTTTTCCCGGATCATGAGAGTGGGTGATCTCGATGATCCGCCCCGTGTTCGCATTCAACCCGCCGGCCAACGCCAATAGATCCGAAAGCTGATGCTTTCCGGGAGGGGGATAGATTCCTGGACTGTGGACTTCGCCAAGGACGGTGATGCCGGAGTTCGTGGATTCCACCGTGACAGTGACATTGGGGTCAAGCATTAGATTCCGATCTTTCAGCTCCTTTGTCAGCATGTTCGCGGCAGCTAAACTGTCAAGACCCGCAATGTGAAACTGGCCCAGAATTGGAAAGGGAATGTCTCCGCTCTCCGAGACTCGAGTGATAAACGAGAAATCGGGAGCGTCGAATACATTTATGTGCACGAGTTCGCCCACAATGATCGGGCCATCGGAAAGACCCCCCATCGACCCGCCAGACCCCGCCGACGCCGACGCTCCTCCTCCTGATCCTTGCGCAATGGGAATTAGAGGTGGGCGTTGTTCCTGTGCCGACAGGACGAGGGATTCAAGAATCAGGAAACAACTGATGATTAGAATGTGATTTCTAAAAGCCATTTTCCTTCTTGGGTTCGGGAATTCCGATGTTAGAGAGACGGGCTGTTGCGATTGACTGAAGGCACTCCGCGTTCATGGCTAAGGGGCCTTTGTTAGATCGGCGACTCATCATCTGGTGCGAAAAAGTAATGACGAATTTCTCACCGGACAGCTAGTCGATTCGCTGGTGTTTTTCTGATTGCGGACAATTACAGGCTAGCATGGCCAATAAAAGCGCAGGTTTATTGGAGTTGCAATTTCCTGGCTGAACCGAACATTGATCTATGTCAAGATGCTGCGAGTGCCAACTGAAATTGGGCCGCCTCATAGGTTCGGCGAATTCCTTCCTCGAGGCTTACCTTGGCTTTCCATCCGATCGCATGGATTCGACTTACATCTAGAAGTTTCTGAGGAGTGCCGTCCTGCCGTGTTGTATCGAAGATGAGTTCGCATTTGAAGTCCAGGACCCGTGCCACTAGTTCCGCCAACTCGCGGATCGTCAGATCCTCGCCGGTACCGATATTGATCAGCGGTGCCTCATGTTGTGAAATCAGGGACTCATACAGGTTCTCTGGCAGATTCAAGAGATGAATGCAGGCTTCCGCAAGATCGTCGCTGTAGAGGAACTCGCGGCGCGGCCGCCCAGTGCCCCATACAACTAATTTCCTGTCGCCGGCACGCTTGGCCTCCACTACCTTTCGCATTAAGGCGGGAAGCACGTGCGATCCCCTCAGATCAAAATTGTCGCCGGGGCCATATAGATTAGTCGGCATTGCGGCCAGGAATTTAGTGCCATGCTGTCGGTTGTAGGACGAGCACATCTCGATTCCAGCAATCTTGGCCAATGCATAGGCGCGATTGGTCGGCTCAAGGGGCCCTGTTAGCAGGTACTCTTCCTTAATCGGCTGTGGAGCCAGTTTTGGAAAAATGCAGCTGGAGCCAAGAAACAACAACCGCTGCACTCCACTTTGATAGCAGGCGTCAATGACGCTGGTCTGAATTTCCAGATTTTCGCGGATAAAGTCGGCGGGGTAGGTGTCGTTGGCGAGGATTCCGCCAACCTTGGCTGCAGCGAGAAAGACAAACTCCGGCTGCTCATTCTTGAAGAATTCGAGCACCGTTGTTCGGTCGGTCAAGTCGAGTTCCGAGTGCGTGCGAAGGATGAGACTCGTGAAGCCTCGGCGCTCCAGTTCCCGACAGATCGCCGAGCCAACGAGTCCACGATGTCCCGCAACGAAAATCCTGCTGCTTTTCTCCATCATCGCGGATCTCTACCTTTTAATTCTCGTGGAAGTTATATACGGAGTAGCCATGCTTTCTTACCAATGCGTCTCTCTCCGCAATCTTCAAGTCCTCGTCGACCATCTCTTTCACCAGTTGGTCGAACGAGACCGTCGGCTCCCATCCCAACTCACGCCGAGCCTTGCTTGCATCGCCGAGTAGTGTTTCCACCTCGGTCGGACGATAGTATCGCGGATCAATGGCAACGACCACGTTCCCTTGCTTGTCGATGCCCTTCTCTTCCGCCCCTACACCTTCCCACCTGATTTCAACTCCCAGAAAACTTGCTGAGAGGTCCACAAATTCGCGCACGCTATGTTGCTGGCCTGTGGCAATCACGTAATCCCGGGGCTCATCCTGTTGCAGCATACGCCACTGCATTTCGACGTAGTCGCGCGCGTGCCCCCAATCCCGCAATGCGTCGAGATTGCCGAGGTAAAGTCGATCTTGCAACCCGACCTTTATTCTTGCCAGCCCGCGCGTGATCTTGCGGGTGACAAACGTCTCCCCGCGATTCGGCGATTCATGGTTGAACAGAATCCCGTTACACGCGTAAATTCCATAGGCCTCGCGGTAATTCACCGTAATCCAGTATGCGTAAAGTTTTGCGACAGCATAGGGCGACCGCGGATAGAACGGCGTTGTCTCTTTCTGCGGAATTTCCTGGACTAAGCCATACATCTCCGAGGTCGAAGCCTGGTAAAAGCGCGTGACCTTCTCGAGACCCGCGATCCTGATCGCCTCAAGCAGGCGCAACGTGCCGAGTGCGTCAGAGTTTGCGGTGTACTCCGGTTCCTCAAACGAAACCTTCACGTGACTCTGCGCTGCGAGATTGTAGATCTCATCCGGTTTAACATGCTGCACGATCTGTACCAGGCTGCTCGAATCGGTCAAGTCACCGTAATGGAGCAGAAAGTGACGGCCGTCCATGTGCGGATCTTCGTAAATATGGTCGATCCGACTGGTATTGAACGAAGAGGCGCGCCTCTTGATTCCATGGACCTCGTACCCCTTTGAAAGCAGCAACTGAGCCAGATAGGAGCCATCCTGTCCGGTAACACCCGTAATCAGAGCTTTTCTCACAATAGTGCTCCACGGCCGTTCACGACCCGATTGTCACATCGTACTGTGTACGACTTGGACTTAGCTGTGTTTCGGGTAACTGACAGCAGCCTCAACACATGATTTGAAGTACTCCAGACTTAGCTTCAGCCCGGACTCCAAATCGATTTCAGGCTCCCAATTCAACAGGCGTTTCGCCTTGCTGATGTCCGGGCGCCGCTGCAAAGGATCGTCTTGAGGCAAGGGCCGGAATATGATCGCGCTCTTTGAACCGGTAACGCGCAACACAGCCTTCGCGCAGTCCAGGATAGTCCATTCTGTTGGGTTTCCGATATTCACCGGCTTGTGCTCATCGCTACGAGAGAGCCGCAGAATCCCATCAATCTCATCCGATACGTAGCAAAAACTGCGCGTCTGGCTCCCATCCCCGTAAATCGTCAAGTCGTCGCCCCGCAGTGCCTGCGTTAGAAAATTTGAAATCACCCTGCCGTCGTTCATATGCAGTCGCGGGCCGTAAGTATTGAAAATTCGTACGAGCCGTGTATCCACCTTCTGGTAGCGGTGATAGGCCATCACCAAAGCCTCAGAGAATCGCTTGGACTCGTCGTAGACGGAACGCGGACCGATTGGATTCACATGGCCCCAGTATTCCTCAGTCTGGGGATGCTGTTCTGGATCTCCGTAGCACTCTGACGTCGACGCATGCAGAAACTTCGCCCGGTACTTGTTCGCGATCTCCAGCATGTTGCGCGTTCCCGCCGAGCCAACCATCAGGGTTTCGATCCCCAGCCGACCATAGTCTTCAGGACTAGCAGGGGAAGCGAAGTTGAATATGTAATCCACGTGCTCCGGATCGAATGGATCGCAAATATCTTGCTGGCGGAACTCAAACCTGGGCTCGCCCTTTAGATGCTTGAGGTTTTCAAGTGAGCCGGTGCAAAGATTGTCGACGCCCAGTACTTCGTGCCCTTCCTTAAGGATGGCATCGGCCAAATGGGAGCCAAGGAAGCCGGCTGCCCCGGTGATTAGTACGCGCATCGCACAATCTTCCTTATCTTGACTATTCTTCTCATCAGGTTACTGTAACCAACCGGGGCTCGAAATGCGCCTCTTCCACGAGGTTGCATATTCGAAAGCGTAGCGCAGCCAAAGAGTTGCGCTTAGACCTTTGCACCATCCCGGTGCCGAGGCAGAAAGAATGCAGCGACCGGATCCACAGGTTGAGCCAGACCGGGTCTTCCCACGCTCAAGTAAGTGAAACCAGCGCTCGTCATAATCGCAGGGTCGTACAGGTTTCTGCCGTCGATCACGATCGGATAGCGGAGCGTGTAGTGCAGCTTGGCAAGGTCGAGTTCTGCAAATTCTTGCCAGTCATTCAGGATCAGCAGGGCATCCGCGTCTTGTGCAGCCAGATATGGGTCGTCCACGTAACGCATCTGAGGTCCCGCCGGAATGAATTCCTTGCAGCGACTTACGGCCGCAGGATCATGGGCACATACCAGGCACCCTTCACTCAGCAGTTTCTTCACGATGTCGATCGCCGGCGACTCCCGCACATCATCCGTACCACCCTTGAAAGCCAGGCCAAGCACCCCGATTTTCTTTCCACGGAAGGTCCAGAGTGCCGAACGGATTTTCTGGAAGAACCGCTGCTTTTGCTCCTCGTTGATCTTTTCGACTTCGTGCAGAAGTCCAAAACTCACGCCCACCTGCTCCGCCACATGCCGGAAGGCGGCGACATCTTTAGGAAAGCACGATCCGCCGTAACCTACGCCGGCGCGCAGAAACTTCGGGCCGATGCGCGAATCCATGCCGATGCCGCGCGCAACTTCTTCCACGTCTGCCCCCGCTGCTTCACAAACATTCGCGACAACGTTGATGAATGAAATCTTGGTTGCCAGCAGGGCGTTGGAGGCGTGCTTGATAATTTCGGCGGCTTTTGTGGAGGTATGCAGTATCGGCGGCGGATCGGCAGCCGTACGCGGCCCCGGCACGGAACCCTGCTCGTCGTAGTAACGGCCGGTCGTCAGAGGCAAATAAATCCGTTTCAGCAGGTCAGCGGCGACCTCAGTTGCAGCGCCAATCACGATGCGATCCGCGTGAAGAAAATCAACAACCGCCGTGCCCTCTCGCAGGAACTCGGGGTTCGATGTCACGTCGAACATGTCCTTTGGCACGCCATTCCGCTCGATCACGCGGCGAATCCACTCATTCGTGTAGACCGGAACCGTGCTCTTCTCCACGATGACCTTGTAGGAATCCATGGAGCGCGCAATCTCACTCGCTACCGCATCCACATAGGAAAGATCCGCACTGCCCGTCTCGCTCTGCGGCGTCCCCACCGCGATAAAAATGGCTTCAGCCGCCTGTGTTGCGGCTCGCAGATCTGAGGTGAATTCCAATGAAATTCCGCGATGACGCGCGAGAAGTTCAGGCAAATGCTCTTCGTGGATGGGAATTCCGCCATCTTGCAGCATGCGCACTTTGGATTCATCGTTGTCGACACAAATGACACGATGTCCAATCTCGGCAAGACATGCCGACGCAACCAGGCCGACATAGCCTGAACCCACTACCGCGATACTTGCCGATTCGCTTTTCGACGTCATCTGGTCAGTTCCCCCCCGTTTGCAACTGCTCTCGAGCCCCTCGCCCATCGTTATTCCGATTGGGTCAAGGGCTGTTCGCCGTCCGGCACCGGAAGCTGATCTCGATAACGCCAGAGAAGCGGAACCAGCTGCGACGCGGAAAGATATCTTGGCACGAAGCGACGGGGCGACGACATGCAGCGGAACAACCACCCTAGGTAGAGACGGTCAGCCCAATCCGGAATTCGCACCTGGTCTCCACTGAGAAATGCGATTGCCGCTCCAATACAGTGAATGGCCGGGAGATAGTCGAGGTTGCGCTTTAGATAGAGCCCGAGCCGCTCCTGCGTACCCCCGCCCACAGTGATCACAACGTGCTTTGGACGTAGCAACTGCAGCTTGTCAGTGAGTTCCCTGTCCTCAATCTTACTGCCATACATCGGCGCTTGATAAACAAAATCCGGTGGAACTTCGATCCCCTCCGACTTCAGCCAGTCAATATTCTTCCTCGAACTGGCGCTGCCCGCCATAACCCAAAAGGTGTTACCCGGCATACGTACTTCGTGCAGTTGCAAAAGTTCCTTCAAATACTTGAGCCCCGACAAGCGCGGGATCGAGTCACTTTGCAGGATGTTCCAGACGAGGACCATGAAGGCCGAATCGGCGATAGCCACATCCGCATTCTTGAGCGCTTCTCGGTAATCGTCGTTCCATGCAACGTCCTTTAATGCCGGTGCAGCGGGCACAACGAGCAGCCCGCCCCCTGCAAGACGTCGAATCGCGCCCTGCACGTCTCCAACATAAAAATTGACTCCCAGAATCTGTCGTTCACTCGGGATTTCACTCATCTGAAATCTCTCCAGTGGTAAGTTCCTTGTTGATTAGGCTGCCCGCTTAAAACGTGCCTAGGCATGGGCAAGGGTGAGCATCTCTTTCTGTATCCAGTGGTAGGTCTTTTCCAAGCCGTCTTTGAGACGGATCGAGGGCTCCCAACCCAGATATTCCATAATCTTTGTGTTGTCGCTGTTGCGCCCATTTACACCCTTCGGCGCGCTCAGCTTGTAGCGGCGCTTGAGCTTCAACCCCGCAATATCCTCAACAATGTCGACGAGCTGATTGATCGTCACCAGTTCGCTCGACCCGAGGTTCAACGGCTCGTGGATATCGCTCTCCGTAATTGCCCTGGTCCCTTTGGTGCAATCGTCGATGTACATGAAGCTTCGGGTCTGATGGCCGTCACCCCAGATTTCAATTTCTTGCTTGCCCGATAGCTTGGCTTCGAGAACCTTGCGGCAAATAGCCGCAGGCGCCTTTTCCCGTCCGCCGGTCCACGTTCCAAACGGTCCATAGACGTTGTGGTAGCGTGCCACCCGGCATTGCATTCCGAAGTCTTCTTCGAAGTGACGGCACATCCGCTCGCTGAAGAGCTTCTCCCAACCGTAGCCATCTTCTGGAAGGGCCGGATACGCGTCGGATTCCTTCAACGGAATGACATGAGCGTCCTTTTGCTTTTCGCCGTTGTAAACGCAGGCTGAGGAAGAATAGAAGAAGCGCTCAACGCCGCAATCGCGCGCGGCAAGCAGCATGTGCGTATTCGGGAGCACGCTCAACATGCAAAGCGCCTTGTTGCTCTCAATGAAACCCATTCCACCCATGTCCGCGGCAAGTTGGAAGACGACCTCCGCTCCGTTCGCGGCGCGGTAGCAGCTATCCTTGTCCTTCAAGTCTGCAACCACGTTCTCTACTTCCGAAGACACCTGGTACCAGTCCTCTATCGGCTTCACATCGACAGCACGGATAACATTGACTCCGTCGGCGAGAAGGCTCTTTACAAGATGGCCGCCTATGAAGCCTCCACCGCCGCAAACGACCGCCGCTTTACCTTTCAGATCCATACCTGGTAAATGCTCCTTGTGCTCGTCTCGATCGACGATTTGTATCTAGTCATTTCAAAAATGTCGTCTGGCCCATAATTGCTTCTCCATTCATCACGCCAGGCAAAATTCCGAATAGGTCTCAAAAAGCGAGTTGAGATTCTCGACGTCGCCCAGAAAGACTCGACGCAATGGGCCGCGGCTCAGAACGATCGCAATCAGCGTAAGCACTAGCGTCTTGGCATTGGAGCAGCGCAATTCGCGTTTCTCTATCCAGGGCTCCAGATATCGCGCCACAACTTCCACGAGTTCTCCAAGATGCCTGCGCAGAAGCGGATCGAGATCGTCGCTCAATTCCAATGCACTGTACTGAAGCAATCGCAGCAATTGCGGCTGCTGTTGCAAAGTTGTCGTGATCAATTCAAACGTGCACGCAAGAGCGGTACGCCCATTTTGTGCTTCCGCCAGTCGGGTCAGCAATTCGCCGCGCAGTTGAACACGCTGCAGTTCCGCTGCGAGAACCGCCAGGTAAAGATCGCGCTTGCGAGGATAATGACGGTAAATCGTCACTTCGTTCACTTCAGCGGCCGAAGCAATCTCGCGCGTGCTCACCCCGTTGTAACCGAATTGAGAGAACAGGGACGCAGCGGTGGTGAGAATGCGCTCCTCTGTGCCGCCTCGTGTTGAGCCAGATGGTCCAGTCATAAATTCCTTTGCCGCCTGCCTGAATCGGAGGTTCTCAAAATCGCTTGGGTCTGTTCTGATCGAAGCGATTTTTGCGGATGGAGCGACTGCCTTGCTTGCCAATACCGTCGAACGTTTTGGGAACGAGTTCGGGTTAGTGAAATACAAGGTCCCTTGAGATACGGGCTTTCGCTTGCGCCGCTGGGGAAGGGGATCCGACGCTATTTTTCTTGAAATTTAGCTTTTGCGCAGCTTTTGTCGCTGGAAGAAAATTACCGCCGCCAAATCACGCTTTACCGAATCAGAGGAGCTACGCTCTCTCTGTTTTCCCGCTTCGCCAGATCAGGCTCCCAGCGCGCACAGACGATCGACTTCCAGCCAGGCGCCTGGGCGAATTTTCTCGCTGATCAAGGGCTCGACGTCATCTTCGTTCAGTTCCACCGCAACACTCTGCATGATCTGTTCAAGGGTCAGGACAACTCGGAAACCACTCTTCTTTCGCACCACGATGCCTTCCATCCCCGCGAAGGCACCCGAGCGAATGCGCACAAACTGCCCGACGCGCAGCAAGGGATGCGGTTCAATCCGATGCTCTTTTAATCCGCCCCGCAAAACCTCGATCGCGGCGTCAGGAAGAGGCGCAGGTTCCCCGCCGGTCCCTCCCACCACTGCAAGAGCCCCTGGGACACTGAGGACACTAACCCGCTCAGGACGCTTGATTCGAACAAAAAGGTAATTGGGGAACAACGGCAATTCCAGCGTCACCTTAGATCCATCGCGCCATTTTCGTTCCGCGCGATAGAGGGGTAGATAGTGCTCAATTCCGCGCTGCGCGAAGTGCTGCGCGATCCGTTTTTCGTGCCGGCAGGTGGTATACACGGCAAACCAGCGCGCGCCGCCGTTTAGGTCTTTGGCGATCCCGACAGGGGGAGACTCAACATAAACATCCTTGAATACGCTTGTTTGCAAGGCTTCGCCGTCCTCACTTGGGGGTGAAGTGTTCCAGAAGGCATCAAGAAATAAGGTCCAAAGCAACGAATAGAGAAGTTCAGCGAGGAAGAATGAAAGCAACTGCTTCCATCCAGGTTGCGTCTGCATAGGCCCCGAGAGAGTGGCCAGTGGCTCCAATATACCAGCATTTTCACGAATATCGAGTGAAATTAGTATCGGGGTAACCCAGCTTTTCTAGGGATGTAAGTTTGCCCAATGCAAGCGCGTGCAAACATTTCCGATGCAGGCAACCTTTTCAATGCGAACTGCACCAAACGCCGCCGCTCCCTCCGAAAGTGAGACGTTCTTCGCACTCCAGTTTCGAAATTATGAAAGGTCGAAGCACTGGTAACAATGCAGGTAGCCGGCTTGCCCAACCGCGACAGAAAAGGACGGCGCTGGTATCGCGCCGCCCTCAAAATCAATATGCCAGAAATGTACAAGCTAATTTCAGGAGGCGGTCCGCGGCGTCCCCGGAGGATCATGGAATAATCACCGCAATAATCGGCCGCTTCAGAGCTAGTAATCCCAGGGGGAAGCATGGAACGAGTAAGCGAGAATCATCAACGCCGCATGCAATATGACAGATCTTCGAGGATTTTCCTTACGTGTGCGAGGTTTCTCTCGCCGCTTCTGATGCTCTCTGGTTCCCTTTCGGCCCTCTATTCTCAATCGGGTCCAGTCACCGCGGCTGCCCAATCGCGCGTCTCACTCGCCGATTCAATTCGCCACCCACAAGGCAAAGAAATTCATATCTTCTACATTCACGGGATTGGATCGGACGGGCCGGACGACTACGATTCGCTGGCGCTTCGAAAGAGCATCTGCGACTATCTAAAAGATTGCACCACTCCCGCGGGCAGTGCGATAGGCGCGTGGGACTATGCCGACCAGGCCGAGTTCCAAAACGATGCGTCCGTGCCACCGCTCCAGTACATGGACGAACCAGTATGGAAAGACAAGGAAGAATGGCGCGCGGCGACTCCCTATGCCATTCACTATCAGCTGGCGCGTTCCGGAGGTCCGTCCCTTTACGTCGATGAGTTGAACTGGTGGCCTCTCACCTTCTCGCTCAAGTGCCGGCAAATCGTCTCCAGTGATGCGGCATTTGTTGCTCCAAACAGGGCGAGAATCGGAGTGTGTTCCCGTCGTGAGCCGAACCTCGATGTTCCCTCACGATTCAAATCCTACGACTGGATCAGCAAAGATGAAGCGGCGCGGCTGCTCAAGCTCCCCTCGAAAGGCGCACGCGCCAACCGCGAGTTGAAAAACGGCCTGATGGACTGGGGGTTTTCAGATGCAGTCATGGCCCTGGGCCCTCTTCGACCCTACATCCAGAATGCGCTTCGCCAGCTCATCCTGAAATCGCTTGCCGATTCACCGGAATCGAAAGCCGCTGGTCCGGCAGGGCCGCCTGTAGACCAGGAGTTCATCATCGTTTCCCACAGCCTTGGGAGCTATCTCATCTTTTCTGCGCTCAATGTTGACCCGGCGCACATTGATTCCGCGGCAGCCGAAGGGTTCGGCGAAAAATTCCAACAGATTCTGGCGCGAACTTCCCTTGTTTACTTCTTTGCGAATCAGTTGCGTCTACTCGAACTAGCCGGCCTGGATGGCGCGACCGACAAAAGTCTTGCTACCCATCTAAAAGCGTGGGGAAAGGCCCGCTGCGATTATCTAAAATCCCTGCCCGACTCAGGTCAGCAGTGCCAGCCTCCTCGAATCACAGCCTTGAATGATCCGAGCGACCTTCTCACCTGGACTGTCCCATCCCTTCCTACGGTCGAAGTGAAGAACGTGAGCGTCAAGAATGCAACCCACTGGCTCGGACTGATTGAAAACCCAACCCCGGCCCACAATCACTACGTACGTAACAGACAGGTCATCGAAGAGATGCTCAAAGACGGTTCAGACACAATGAAATAGAGCGACCCCTTAAGACTTGGTTCACGCTTCGGCATCTTCCCTGCCGTCGGTCCTCGCCGTTCGCCGGACAAATAAAAAGGCGGCCCGTTTTCGGGCCGCCCTAAGTGTCTCTTGCCAGAGATGTCAGAAAAACTAATTCAGGAGGCAGTCTTAGAGTAGCGAGATCGCCGTTCGGCGTCTTGAGCCGTTCGGACGAC
The DNA here is from genome assembly GCA_963832035.1 of uncultured Acidobacteriaceae bacterium. Taxonomy (GTDB): domain Bacteria; phylum Acidobacteriota; class Terriglobia; order Terriglobales; family Acidobacteriaceae; genus Telmatobacter. The sequence continues at coordinate 259,510 of CAWHSK010000003.1, forward strand.
CCCTGCCTCCACCATTGGGTGGAGAGACTTCCAGAACTAGCGCTGTGAATTAAAAGGACTTCTGCCAATTTGCACCTGCTGGCCTCATAATCGGAGTAATGCCCCAGCAGTGACGCATTCGTGGTCTGGTTCTGGATTAATCTGTCTTGCCGCCTGTCTCTCCAAATCCGACTGCTCCGAGTTCGGCATGGGCCAGCAGTTTCTCCCCTTCCGGCCGAGAGAGCGTATCCGCACGCTCCGCGGGTTGGGTGCTTGCCTGCCTTTTCGGGTTCATGTTCTCCGCCTCAGCACTCGAGCCCAACACCCCGCTCGCCAGTTACGGCCGCCAATCCTGGGTAATGGAGAACGGCCTCCCCCAGAACACAGTCCAGACAATCGCACAGACGCGCGACGGGTTTCTGTGGCTGGGAACCGAAGTCGGCCTTGTTCGATTCGATGGCAACAGTTTTGTGCTTTTCGATCAGGCCTCGAAACCAGCCCTTCCCGGGAACGACGTCAGTTGCCTTCTGGCAACGAGCGATGGCGCGCTTTGGATCGGCACCGGCGACGGCCTGGCTCGCTTGCAGGATGGCGTGGTGACAACCTTCACGACCGCCAACGGAATGCCTGGCAATTCCATTCGTGCTCTCCGGCAAGGACGAGAAGACACCGTCAACGTTTCAACCCAAGACGGCAGCGTCGAGATCAAGGATTCCCGGGTGACGCCGCTCTTGATTGACTGGAATGATGGACCACGCCCGCTGTTCCACATCCAGTTGACTAACAAGTCTGATGTGTCAGTCAACACGACCGCGGTTTTGATTGTCGAAAAGGATCATCCGCAGCAGACTCTTGTCGTCGGCAAAGACTTCCCGGGGACCAGGATTCAAACCGCATTCGCCGACCGCGAAGGCGCACTCTGGATTGGCACCAACGGCGGCCTTGTCCGCTACTCTTCTGGCAAGATTGACCGTTTCCCCGTAACCGACCCGCTCGCCAACGCCTCGATCCTCTCGATCATCGAAGACCACGAAGGCAACCTCTGGGTCGGCACTGAAACCGGAGGTCTTCACATTCTCCGCGACGAGCGCTTCCGCACCTACAGTGCGAGGGACGGCCTCTCCTCCGACGCGACTACTACGGTTGTTGAAGATAATGCAGGCACGCTCTGGGTTGGCACCGGCGGTAGCGGGCTAGACGCAATCCCCCGCCATGGAAGCACCTTCAGCAAGGTGAAAACCTTGACTGTTCGCGACGGACTTTCGAGCAATGTAATCCTTTCGCTCGCCGCAGCGCCGAATGGCGACCTGTGGGTCGGCACTCCCGACGGATTGAGCCGCGTTCGCAACGGAGCAGTCATCTCCTACACATCGGCAGATGGGTTGCCCGATGACTTCATCCGATCTCTGCTCGTGGAAGCGGACGGCTCGCTGTGGATCGGTACCCGGCGTGGACTCGCACACTGGAACCCCGGCGCGCCTGGAATGCACATGGACATCTTCACGCAGTCGACCGGCCTTGGCAGCGACCTGGTTGGTGCCATGGCCCGCGACAAAAATGGCAACCTGTGGGTTGCAACTCTCGCAGGGCTTTCCCGCCTTCAAGGCGGACCGAAGCCGTCTATCTCCAACTTCACCTCGGCGGATGGCCTGTCGAGCAACGTGATCACCGCCCTGTTGCAGCGCAGCGACGGAACTTTGCTGATCGGCACACAAGGTCACGGATGGAACCTGTGGAACGGGCAACACTTTTCGCCTGTCGCTCGGACCGGTCTTAACCACACAACCATTCACGCAATTCTGGATGATGAACGCGGCCATATATGGTTCGCAACCGCGAATGGAATTGCACGTTGCGACTGCGACATGGCCGGAGGCTGTTCCCATTGGATGGAATTCGGCCCGGCCGACGGCCTCCGCACCCGCCAGATGGCTACCAATAGCCACCCCTCTGCATGGCGCTCTCGCGGCGGACTACTCTGGTTCGCAACGCCTAAAGGACTTGTCGAAGTTGATCCCGAACATTTCCCGATCAACACGATTCCCCCGCCAGTCGTCCTTGTCCGATTCGCCGTGGATGACGTCGATCAGCCTGTCAACGACGATTCGCTCAATGTCGGCGCTGGACACAACCATTTCCAATTCGACTACGCAGGCCTGAGCTTCACGGCGCCGCAGAAGGTCCGCTACCGCTACATGCTGGAGGGCTTCGATCCTCAGTGGACTGAAGCCGGATCGCGGCGCTCCGCCTACTACACCAGCATTCCGCCGGGTCACTATACCTTTCGAGTTCAGGCGGCTAATAACGATGGCTTCTGGAACGACGATGGCGCTGCCCTCGCATTTGCACTGCGCCCCCACTTCTATCAAACGATCTGGTTCTACTTGTTTCTTCTCGCCTTCGCAGCGGCGCTCGTCTTCCTCGCTTTTCGTCTCCGCCTTCTCCGCGCCCAGCGGGAATTCAATGCCGTACTCGCGGAACGCAATCGCATCGCCCGCGAAGTCCACGATACCCTCGCCCAGGGCTACGTCGGTGTCTCCGTCCAGCTTGAGGTTCTCTCCGAGCTGCTCCGCAACAACAAAACCGATGCCGCCGTGCGCCACCTCGACACCGCGCGCCAACACGTCCGCGAAGGCCTGGCCGAGGCTCGCCAGTCCATCTGGGCTTTGCGCTCGCAGGACTCCGCCGAAAATACACTCCCTGTGAAGCTGCGTCGCGCCACCGAACAAAATAACGGAAACGGTATTGAAGCGACCTTCAGCCTCTACGGCGCCTACCGGTCAATGGCGCCGGAGATGGAGCGGGAATTTCTGCGCGTCGGGCAGGAGGCCATCCATAATGTGAAGAAGCACGCTGGAGCTAGACATCTCATCGTCCAACTTGAATATGGACCGGCCGAAATTGCACTCGTAGTCCGCGACGACGGACGCGGCTTCAAGGTGACGGAAAGAGTAGACTCACCTCCCGGTCACTATGGACTTACCGGGATGCGGGAGCGGGCCGAAGCCATTGGCGGCACGCTCGAAATAGTAAGCGACCTGGGATCCGGCACAACCGTGCGTCTGCAGGTGATGACGCCGAAAGAAGCACGCGAAAGATCGGGGGAGTAATGGCGGCACAGGAAAACATTCGCATCCTCGTGGTGGAAGACCATCACGTAGTGCGGTCGGGCCTGGTGGCTCTGCTCAACGTAGTGGAAGGAATTGAAGTAGTCGGCGAAGCTGCCGACGGCGTCGAAGCCATTGCACAGTTCAGAAAACACCAGCCGAACGTCACCCTGATCGATCTGCGCATGCCGCGCCTTTCCGGTGTTGAAGTGATCCAGCGCATCCGCATGGAGACCCCGCAGGCTCGCTTCATCGTGCTCACTACCTACGACGGCGATGAGGACATCTTCCGCGCGCTCCAGGCCGGTGCACGCGCTTATCTGCTGAAAGGCATGACGACCGATGACCTCGTTTCGACCATTCGCGCCGTTCACTCGGGCAGATCGCATATTCCACCCGCCATCGCGCAACGCCTGGCCGAGCGCGTTGGTACCGAGGAGCTCACTCCTCGCGAATTCGACGTCCTCGAGCAGATTGTCGGCGGTTGCAGCAATAAGGAGATCGCCACCGCGCTTGATATCTCCGAGGCTACCGTGAAGACGCACATCAACAGCCTGCTCGGAAAGCTCGGCGTAACCGATCGAACCCAGGCCGCAACCGCCGCGATTCAGCGCGGCATCGTTACATTGGAGTCTCTGCGAAAGCCGAAACCATGAACAGGGTGATCATGAAACGAATTTTTCTTCTTGCACTTTTGACTACATTGATCGGAACCATCGCCCACGCGCAGAAGCCAACCTGGCGCCAGGCCTCGGACACCGAGCTGGCTTCGCTGCTGCCGGCGCGCGCTCCCGTTATCAAAGAGCACATTGAAACCGAAATGCGCACCGCCAGTGGCATCGTCGACTCGCACGGACACTACATCGCGGGCGTGGTGCTCATCACCGCCGGTTATAGCGCAGAAGGCAAGTACTCCCACTTCCTCGTAGTGCAATCGCCTGTCAAAGTCGGCGGCGTCGATCTCAAGCCCGGCGAGTACGTCCTCGGATATACGCACGCCGGCGATGAGCTCAACGTACACTTCAACGAGGCCGCAACCGGTGCGCTGGTTGGAACAGCGGATGCTCACCTGATGACGGCGATCAAAGGCGTCACCAACCTTCACATCTGGCCGCCCGCAACCAGGGCTGTTATTCAGATTGGCCGCTTCGGCATCCCCTACGAACTAACCGAAAAATAGTTCACCAGTCCGAGAATTGGGTGCCCCACTCTGAACAGCCTTGGCGTCCACCAAGCGCAGCAAGGGATGAAATTCCTCTTGCCATTCCCTTGTTCCCTCGTTCCCTGTTTAAGGTATCCTCTCTACAAACTCAACAGGAGACCTTATGTCGTGGTATTTTCTCGCCTGGCAAAGAGCGACCGATTTCAGTGGCAGATCGCGACGCACCGAATATTGGATGTTTCAGTTATTCAATGTTCTGGCCGCTCTCGCATTGGGTCTGCTGGCTTTCGGGTGCGGAGTCCTCGTCAGCGAAAAGGACGGCATCAATTTCCTCGCCATGTCCATGGGGATGTTCGGCTTTGTCAGCTTTATTCCGGCGTTGGCGATTACCATCCGCCGCCTCCACGACATCGGCAAAAGCGGTTGGTGGTATTTCATAGCGTTCGTCCCCTTGATCGGCGGCCTGGTGCTGCTGATATTCACGGTGCTCGACAGCGATCCCGACAGAAACGAATACGGCCCGAACCCTAAGGTTCCTGGCCATGCCACCGTAATCATCTGACCGTCCGCTCCCGACTGGCTGACGTTGACAACAACAAAACCCCGCACAGTGCGGACCGTTGTTGATTCTGCTCCCCAAAAGCGGCAGGTACCAGAACCCTCACGGTGGGTTGCGCTCGCAGGGGTAGTGAAGCGCGGTCGAAAGTTTTGCCGTCGTTTTTCGCGAGCTTGCAGTCAAAAAATGCTTGCTTCCGAGTAGCCGGTGATCCTCTCGTTGCTCCACGATTGCGTCTTGAATCCCTCCGGCGCAGCCAATATCAGTAGGACTCAGAATCATTTAAGGGAAAAGCTAATGAAAGAAGTTCATCTTCAATCACCCGGTGGGCTTTCGAATTTGCGGATCGTTGATTTGGACGACCCGGGAGAGCCAAGCGCCCATGAGATTCGCGTGAAGCTGCACGCCAGTTCGTTGAATGGCCATGACCACAACGTTGTTCTTGGAGTGCTACCAGTACAGGACGGCAGGATCATCCTGACAGACGGGGCTGGCGTAATCGAAGCGAAAGGCAAAGACGTCAAAGAATTCACCGTCGGTGATCGCGTAATCTCCACTTTCTTTCCTGGTTGGCAGGATGGCGATGCAGTTTCGTCTGGCTTTGCAAGAACTCCGGGGGACGGTCTCGACGGCTATGCGGTGGAGGTTGTGGTCCGTCCTGCAACTTGGTTCACTCTCGCACCCAATCTGTGGAGCCTGACCGAAGGTGCTACCTTGCCCACGGCGGGCCTCACAGCTTGGCGGGCTCTTGTCGTCGAAGGAGAACTTCGAGCCGGGCAATCTGTGCTCATCCTGGGTAGCGGCGGCGTATCGGTCCTGGCTCTGCAACTCGCCAAACGATTAGGTGCGAAGGTTATCATCACATCCTCTTCCGATGAGAAGTTGGAACGTGCTCGTGCGCTCGGAGCCGATGTCGGTGTGAACTACCGCAAAAACAGCAACTGGGCCAATGAGGTGCTTGAGGCCACTGCTGGCCGAGGTGTCGATCTCACGCTTGAGACGAGTGGCCCTGGTACTTTGCCACAATCGATCAAGGCAACCCGCATAGGCGGACGAATCATTCTCATCGGTGTCCTTACCGGCATCAGCGGATCGATTCCTACGGTGGCGATTATGGGAAAGCATCAAAGAATTCAAGGCATCACAGTTGGCAGCCATCGCCATCAAGTTGAAATGGTCGCAGCACTAAACAGGATGGATTTTCGTCCGAGTATCGATGCTACCTATTCGCTGGAAACAATCGCAGACGCATTTCGTTTTCAGGAAGGCGGAGAGCACTTCGGCAAGATTTGCATTACGATCTGACCTGCGGTTCCGCTACACCAAAATGACGGTTGTCGTTCCTTAAATCCCCAATGTTGTCTGCTCCTCTGCAACTTCTGCCTTCACGAAGGGCTCATCCACCCCCGAGTTTCCAAATCCGCTTGTCAAGCCCCTCCCACCAAACTTTTTTACAACTATCTTCCTTGCAGGCACTTCCAGCCCCACCCATTTGCAGCCCATTTCCACGAAATCCCTATCCTGAAACCATGCCGATCCACATCAGCCGGTGCTGAGAGCGCGAGGTTTCGGCAATAGTCTTTGTAGAGAGAACCCGCGATGGGCTGAAACTTCAATCTCCACACCACGACAAAGCTGTCGACTTCGCTGCCTCCACTAATAACAGAGGCTCGCGCATTGCGAGCCTCTATCGGCAGTGACACAGGGGAGGGATTATTTCTTAGCCGTGAGCACAGGCTTTTGCGCTGCAGGAGCCGGCGGATTCACCTGCGCGTTCAGGAAGTCAGCAAGATCATTGACATCCTGCTCGGTTCCCACCATCGGTGGCATGAATTTGCGATACGGCGAGTCAGACTTGTTTTCATGCAGCATCACGATGAAGTTGTGGATGTTGGCGCGATCGCGGCCTTGAAGCAGAGTCGCAAGCGGACGATATCCCTGCAGCGTGTGGCACGATCCGCACTCACCGCGGAAGATTGCTTCGCCCCGCGAGTAGCTGGACACGTTGCCATTGCCCGATCCATTCCACACCCAGTTCGATTCGGCCAGATAGCCCGCCTCGTTGATCTTGCTCACATTCGGTACACGCACGCCATTCGAATACATCCAGCGCCCGATGACAAAGGGCTTGCGCAGCATCTCGCGCGAATATTCGCCGGCGCCCGTGGCCATCAATGCAAGGACAAGAACCGCCATCGCATGCGAAAGATTGAATTCTTTCGGATTGCGATAGGCGAGAAAGTATGCAACGAAGATGATCGTCGCCGACGTCACGATGATGATCAGCGCCATGCGCGTGACCGTCGAGAACGTGCCCGAGTTGATCGTGTCGATGCCCAGCGTAAGCAGCGCGCGCTGCGAAGCCGGAACCATTGCGTAGTACCAGATCATCAGGAACGGCATGGCGACAAATGAGGGAACAAGCCACTTCACGCTCCACTTGACCATGCTGCTCTTGAGTTCAGGCTGCTTGTCACCGTCGATGCGGCTTGCTGTGATCAGCGCCCAGATGCCTGCCAGCGATGCGCAAACGCAGGTGCGCAGAAGAAGGCTCGGCCAGTAGGTCGGATTGAAAAATGCATTCCAGAATTTGCTGGCTTCGTGTCCTGTTCCGGCGACTCCAATCCATGTGTCGCCCGGCGTCAGCATGAACGACAGGATGCCGTTAATGATGATAAGCGTCGCAGCAGAGGCGCCGGCATACACCCAGCCCACCTTCAGGTGCAGTTTCTCAGGGATGCGATTCCACGTGTAGTAGTAAACCGCGATGGTGGTCAGCTCGATCATGAAGAAGACCCACTCCATCGCCCAGCCAAACACGAAGTTGTGAATCAGCGTGCTGGTAGCCTCGGGATGCGTCAGTCCAATCGCAAACCAGATGCCCACGCCCGACACTGTTCCAAACACCGCCGTCAGAATCAGGAAGAACTTCGAATGGCTCGCAAGCTGCTTCAACCAGTCGGCGCGATTCTGCGGATCGGTCATGAGCATCGCCTTGCGCTCTGCCAACGGCAGATAAAACCCTCCGCCCACGGCAAACTGCGAAATCATAACGTGGTAGATCGCGATCAGCCCGATCACCCAACCCGACCCCAAATGCGGAATGTCCCAAAACGGATAGTTCATCTTTAGCTCCAAGCTCTCAGCCCTCGGCCGTCAGCTTTCAGTTCTTTTCGTGCCAGGCGCGTTTTCGTCGCGCCACCACACGAGAGCTGAAGCCTAAAAGCTGAGAGCTATTCGCTGCCTTACCGAATCGTCCAGTACCCAATTGCTGTAGTGGCGAGCAACGCAAACACTGCGATCAGGCCGAAATAGTGGGCGGCGCGTCCGCGTTTTCCTGCATCGCGGCTCGTGTCGTAAAAAGGAATCATCACCCATAGCGCAATGCCGATGGTGAACAGGAGAATACCCGCAATTTCACCGGGCTCACCCTGCAGCCACTTCACCAAGCCCAGCAGCTTCAGCATCTCGAAGGGACTCATGAAGTACCACTCGGGATGAATGCCCATTGGCGCTGGCGCCAGCGCATCGAATTGCTTGCCAAGCTGCCATGGAAACACCGAAGCCAGCAGCGCGAGAACATTGAGTGAGATAAGCCACATCGCCAGGTCTTTGCGCAGAAAGTTCGGCATAAACGGCATCGTCTTGCGCTCGCTCACGGGCTTCAGCTCTTCGCTCGGCGGCGCTGCATTGCCATGCTTCTGCACCAGCCAGAGATGGAAGGCAAGCAGAGGAAGGAACAGTGCAGGAAGAACCACCACGTGCAATGCAAAGAACCGCTGCACGGTGAATTCGCTTACATCCGGTCCGCCGCGCAGCATGCTCGCGATCGCCGGCCCGACAAACGGAATTGCCGCCGGAATCTCCAGGCCAACTTTGGTCGCAAAATAGCTGAGCTCGTCCATCGGCAACAAATATCCTGAGAAGCCAAACACTGACGCGATTCCGAGCAGTCCCATTCCACTGAGCCACCCGAACTCGCGCGGCTTGCGATAGGCCTTCATGAAGTAAACCGAGAACATGTGGACCAGGATCGAGAACATCATGAGGTTCGCCGACCATGCATGCGCCGAACGAATCAGCCATCCAAAGTGCATCACATACGTGATCTGCCGGACAGACTCAAAGGATTCAGCGCCAGGCCGGTAGTACACCAGCAACAGAACGCCGGTGAAGCACTGCACCAGAAAAAGAAAGAGCGAAATTCCACCCCAGTAGTACCAGAACGATTGGGCGTGGACGGGGACGGTCTTCTTGCGCGCAAACACGGCGAGTTCCGTAAGGCCGAGGCGCTCATCAACCCAGTCATAGATAGAAGCGGTCTTTGTGGTCATGCCTGTTGTCCTTCTGCGTTATGGGCGCGAACGGGTTACGCGCGCGACACTTCTACGGAGTTCTCACCGACGGTGACGTTGAATTTCTTGAGCGGCTTTGGCGGGGGCCCGCTTACATTCGCGCCCGTATATGCGTTGTAGACGCCGCCGTGACAGGCGCAATGAATGCGGTCAGCCTGCGGCTCATACTGCACGGTGCAGCCCAGATGTGTGCACACAGCGGAAAGCGATGCCCACGTCCCGTCGGCGTGATGAATCAGCATTGCCGGAGATGTGCCGAACTTGAACATCAACACCGATCCCGCAGGCAGCTTCTGCGCATCCTTCAGCGAAACTTCTTTCACCGCCGTCGCGCTCGATGCCATTTCCTCAGGGGATGCGAGGTATCTATAAATGGGATAGCCAAGTGCAGCCGTGTAGCAAAGTCCTGCGGCTCCGGCGGCTACCAGAAACGCGCGGCGCGTGGACTTTTCGCCTTCTTCACCGGGGCGCCCGGCGAGCGGTCTTTGCTCGCTGGGGTGGTCTTCACCGGGCTTGACTGTTGGTTCTTCGAGAACAATATGCGAACTCATAGCACCGCTCCTTCCATCGGCTTTTGTGCGCGTGCCACCACCGAGATCAGCCAGCCAACTACACCCAGTCCCCCAACAAACAGGACCAGGAACAGCCCGACTACACCCCAGTTGGTCACTACCGTCCGATTCCAAACGTCGAATCCTTTCGACAGAAGAGAGACATCGCGGACGGCATCGCGGAAAATCACCAGCGTGAGTTCGATCAGCAATGTCAAGGCTGCAGCAGCCCATCCAAGCCAGTTCGCCGCAACGCGCCCGAAGCCCGCAAATGCCGCTGCCAGCACGGCGACCACAACCAGCACCAGCCAGCCATAGCCTGCAAAGTTTGCGAAGTGATAGAGAGGATGCATCGAGAGACCAGCTTTCACCGCATCCGGCTGTACGCGCACCGCCCAGATACCGGCGACCAGATAGAGCATCCCAAATGCGGCTCCCAGCTTTCCGCCGAGACCTGCTACGTATTGCTTCTCATCCGCCGTAAAGGTGCTGCGGCCGGAAAGATAAACGAGCCACAATCCGCCGATAAATAAGCCACCGGTCATCATGAGCAGCCAGCGTGGAGTCAGTGTGGGATCGGCGGGAGGCAGATAGATGCCCAGTGCGGAAGCGGAGTACATGTCGCGCCACACTTGAGGCCGCAGCATCAGCGTCATATTGGTCGAGAGCATCCGCGCGATGTAACCGGAAAGCAGCCACGCCGAAAGTCCCACCAGCCATGCCGACTTTCCCGCCTCAAGCCGGGCCGTGAACCGGTATAGCAACCAGTAGGTCAGGGTCAGCACGGCAACGATCGAGATCCAGTAGACGCCGATGAGCACGCTCGAGGTATAAAGCGCGCGCCCATAGAGCACCTGCGCAAACAGGAGTGGCGGCACCCCAAGATTGATCACGTACGTCATTACAACGGTCATCCGCTTCGCTAGAGCGCGCGCGGTGACGGAAGCATGCGGCGAATTACGGAAGAGACTGAGCACAACCGCGATTAGCAGGCCGCCCAGCAACATTTCCACTGCGACAAAGTGCAGCGCCAGCGTCACGATATGCAGAAGCTTGATGAGCCATATCGGAGCCGGCAACGGAATGGGATCTACAACGGGAAACGATTGCATGAGGTTCTTTAAAAACCCCTTTCACAGTTGAAGCGTGGTTTGCGACATGGAGAAAGTTCGTTTCGAACCGCTCTGAAGAACCGACAAACCCAGCGGCGCGAGAACAATTTGGACTGTTTTTCTCCAATTGATTTTGAAGTGACAGGATTATCCGCGGAGCTTCCGTGGGTCTGTGACGCCGGATACATGCGTCGGTGACCCTCTCAGCTACTCTGCTCTCAACTCGACTAAAATTGGACCCTCGCGGTCCGGATAGAGAACTTAAAAACAAAATGCGCATGAAAGAGACTTATTTAAAAGATCAGTCGATCGTGAAATGTAACTCGTCAATGCAGTTGACCCGCGCAGCCGACTATGCCGTCCGGGTCATGGTGCACCTAGCAACTTTGCCTCCTGAGAAGCGCGCGTTCCTGCCTGATCTGGCTATGTCCACCGCGGCTCCGGAGAGTTTTCTATCCAAGGTGATGCAGGCTCTCTCGCGCTCGGGACTGATTACATCGAGGCGTGGAAAAGCCGGCGGATTTGCGATCCTTCAGCGCGGTCGCGATGCCACGATGCGCGAGGTAATTGAAGCGATCGACGGGCCCATCTGCCTGAATGTATGCCTTAACGGAGGCAAGGACTGCGAACGCAAATCCTGGTGTCCTGCTCACCCTGTGTGGGCCCGTGCGCAGCGCGCCATGATCGACGTGCTCATGAGCGTGACGGTCTCAGCGATGGCGTTGAAAATCCTCCCCAGCCAGCAGACAGACGGAACACAGAGTATGAACAATCCGTAAGAAACCGATCTGATGTCAGGCTAACTGTTAACAAATCCATTCCTCACGCACGATCCGCTGCCCTTCAGGCAGCATTTTCCGCATCCAACATTTTGAGGTGAATAAATGCGTTTACGAATTGCTGCGATACTCGTGCTCTCCGGGCTTGTCTCAGCGGGAATAGGTTGCAAAAAAGAGATCGACAAGGCGGAATTCAAGACCGCCATCAACAACTCGTTCATTGGCCGCCACGAGTGCGTCTGGTCTGAGCCCGTCAAGCTGCCTGCCGAGGTAGACACCTCCAAAGACGAGAAGACCCGCGACTACGACACCCTCCTCGATGCCGGCCTGCTCGTCCGCGGAACCGCGGAAAAGAAGCGCTTTCTCGTCGGCTCCAAACAGGTCAATCAATACGACCTCTCCGACAAGGGACACGCCGCCTGGATCCCCGACCCCAACCAGCCAGGGTACGGCAACTTCTGCTTCGGCCATTTCAACGTCACCGCAATCGACAGCGCCATGCCCAACGACCCATCCGACCCCACGCAATACACCGTCAATTACCGCTACGAGGTTGAAGGCATTCCCGGCTGGGCCACCACTCCCGAATCGATGAGGACTTTCCCCAAGATCGCTGCTTCCACATCCATTCAGACTGCTACCGCCACTCTCGTGAAAGGGACCAATGGCGGCTGGGCCGTCTTGCCCCCTTCACAACCCGCGCAATAGCCAATTAGGCAGTTTCTCCTCCGTTCGGTTGAGAGACTGCCTGACGCGCAGCCCCGTATACTTGCCCCATGTTTCCGGTGAAGCGCGTGTTAAGTCTTTCGGCCCTTGTTGCAGCCGGCTTGTCCGCAACTGTGTATGCACAAACTGCACCCTCCGTCGCTGCGCCGACCGCTCAGCAGCCTTCCTCTGGCGCTGCCGATACCAGCTCACCTCACCAGATCCAGCTTGACGACAAGCATCGCGTTATCACCGCTGGAGGTTTCGTCAAAACCGGCCCCATCGTATTTGAAGACGCCTCTGAAAAAGCTGGTTTCAACAAGTGGACCTACAAAATGGGCACGCCGGCCAAGGACTACATCATCGAGACCAAGGGCTCCGGCGTGGGCCTCATCGACTATGACAATGACGGCTGGCTCGATATCTATCTCGTCAATGGTTCAAGTGTCGACGCACTCAACGGCAAGGACACCGCGCCGCATGCCGCGCTCTTTCACAACAATCACGACGGCACATTCACCAACGTCGCTGCAAAAGCAGGCGTGACGAATGACCGATGGGGATTCGGTGTCGCCATCGCGGATTACGATAACGATGGCTGGCCCGACATCTACGTGTCGAACTTCGGAAAGAACCGCCTCTACCACAACAACCACAACGGCACATTCACTGACGTCGCCGAAAAGGGTGCAGGCGTAGCGCCTCGGCAACTGGTCTCAGGCGTCACATGGGGCGACTACGACGGCGACGGCCGTCTCGATCTCTTCGTCGCCGGCTATCTGCATTGGGACTGGAACAATCCACCTGCGAAAGGCGGCGAGGGCGGCTCAACCAACTCCTTTTGCACTTTCCGTGGCGAGGCTACCGCCTGCGGCCCGCGCGGACTCAAAGGAGAGCCCGATCATCTCTTTCACAACAATGGCGACGGCACGTTTATCGACGTCAGCGAAAAAGCTGGAGTCGCGGATAAGCCTGGCTATTACGGCCTCGGCGCCGTCTTCGTCGATATCAATAACGATGGCAAGCCCGATCTCCTCGTCGGCAACGACTCCACGCCCAACTACCTCTACATCAACAAGGGCGACGGCACATTCGAAGACGATAGCTATGCCTCCGGCTATGCGCTTAACGAGGCCGGCCGCGAAACGGCATCCATGGGCATCGCCGTAGGGGACTTTCAGAACAACGGCATGCTCGACGTCTTCAATACCACATTTTCCGACGACTATAAGCCCCTCTACCGCAACGAGGGTGACGCCAATTTCACCGACATCAGCTACCACATCGGCCTCGGCGAAATCACTGTCCCGTTCCTCAGTTGGGGAGACGCGTTCTTTGACTACGACAACGATGGCTGGAAAGATCTGATGATGTCAGACGGCCACGTGTACCCGCAGGCCGACAAATATAACTGGGGCACAAGCTGGAAGCAGCGCCCCATGCTCTTCCACAATCTGCAGGGTAAGAGCTTCGAAAATGTTCCCGCGGTCGAAGGCACCGGACTGGCCGATGTGATCGCCGGCCGCGGCATGGCCGTGGGCGATCTCTTCAATGATGGCAAAATCGACGCCGTCATCAGTGTCATGGACGGCCACCCCGTACTGTTGCGCAACGTCAATCCCGACAAAAATCACTGGATAGAACTGAAGCTCATCGGCGGCCCGAAGAGTCCCCGTGATGCTGTCGGCGCAACGGTCTTTCTGAGCGCTGGTGGAATCAAGCAGCGCCAGGACGTGATCAGCGGTGGCAGCTATCTCTCCAGTAACGATCCGAGGCCGCACTTCGGCCTTGGCACAGCCACTAAAATCGACGACATTGAAATACGCTGGCCCGACGGCAAAGTCGAACACGTCACCGTCCCTGGCATCGATCGCATCGTCACTCTGACCGAGGGCAGCGGCAAGTAACCGGTTCAGATACGACGGTTCACCTCGACTTGGTTGCGCGAGGTGGTGAGTCGCCGCCAGCAAGACAACCCTATTCCGATTTCTCTGATGGTCCGCCAGGTTCCGCGCTCTGGATCTTAAGTGTGTCACCACGAACACACTCGTGTTTCGCCGGACACAGATATTACTCCGATTCCATTCCCTAAACCATTTATTTTCAGCGTGCAACCGTTTGGCAGATGTCCTGCAATCTCTCTGGCGTCGGCAGATTCCAGAACTGGTTGGGGGATGCAATGAACGGAACGAGCAAATGGGCGGTGGCAGTAAGTGCGGCAGTGGTTCTCGGGGTTCGGGCGATGGGGCAGCAGGCGATAGCGGTGCAGGCGGTCACGGCTGAGACGGCGCCGGTGAAACGGATGATCGTGGTGAGCCTGCAGGACCGGAAGCTGGCGCTGGTAGAAAACGGCCAGATCAAAAAGGTCTACACCGTCGCGGTTGGCAAGCCATCTACACCGAGCCCGACTGGGACGTACACGATTGCACGGCGCGTGAGGAACCCGACCTATTCGCACGATGGAAAAACCGTTCTGCCGGGACCGGGCAATCCGGTGGGGACGCGGTGGATGGGACTCAATGTGAAGGGCTACGGAATTCATGGCACCAATGAACCGAAATCGATCGGCAAGGCAGCCTCTCATGGATGCATCCGAATGGCGCGCAAAGATCTGGAGGAGATGTACGAGATGGTCGACGTAGGTGACACGGTGGAGTTGGTTGGGGAACGCAACGAAGAAACGGCGCAATTGTTCGGTGGAAAGACGATGCCGGTGGTTGCAGGTGAGCGAGAGCCAGTCATGACAGCAAGCATTTCACCGGCTGTGACGACCACAACAGCGACCGAATCGACCACAGAAGGCGTGGCGGTCACAAGCGACAACCGGTAAGGGGCGCGCGATGGGGCTGCTTGCGGATGCAATGGGTGGGTTGGGAGCAGCACTACTGCCAGTGGCGGCGGTGTTGCTATTTGAAGAGCTGACGTTTGGCGGACTGGTCCGGCTGCTGATTGCTCCATGGCCGGGAGCCAGAAAACACGGGGCACGCGGTGCGAGGATCTCGGCCCCGTGCGGACGGAAAGGGCACAAGCACGAGGACGATCCTGCAAGCAAAATTTCAGTTTGTGGGGAGCCCAGGTAGTTTGGAGGCGGGAAATGACTGCGCTGAAGATGATGCTGATGATTGCGGGAGTTTCGTTAATGGCTGCCGCTCTGGTTCTTCCGCTGTATGGGTTGTGGATGCGCATCCGGTATGCACAACTAGAGAAGTCCGGCGGCGATGGGATGCTCCTGGATTCGGGCACTCCCAAGCTAGAGCCGGGTCCGATCGCGTGGCGCGGACCGCTGGCGATGGCATTGGTGGCGTGCCTGCCATTGTTGATTGCGATGAGCATGGTGGTAGTGCCGAGCGGGATGGGCGGTGTGCGCATCAGCCAGATTGGCGGAACGGAGCCTGGGACGCTGTATCCGGGTTTGCACTTTGTTACTCCGCTGGTGGATAGCGTGCAGATGTTTAACTTGCGCGATCATCTGTTCACGGCTGGAGTCGTGGATGCCGGCAAGCCGGGCCTGAAGAACGGGATGACTGTGCAGTCGCGCGAGGGGTTGAACATCGGGCTCGCGGTGACGGTACGGTACCGGCTCGATCCGAACAAGCTCGCGAGCGTGCAGGCGCATTTGCCCCAGCCGGCAGACAAGGAGTTGGTGCCACCGGTCGTGGCGAGCGCGTGGCGACAACTGGCTCCGTCGTACACGGTGCGCGAAATCTTCTCGAGCAAGCGCGAGGAGGTGCGGAACGCGGCGGCCGGCATCATCACAAAGAAGCTGGCAGCAGACGGCATCGTGGTGGAAGAAGTAATGCTGGCCGACATTCAACTGCCGGAGCAGTATGCGAAGGGGCTGGAAGGACTGCTGCTGAAGGAGCAGCAAGACGACCAGATGACCGTGGACACGGAAATCCAGCAGAAGCAGGTGCGGATCGCCGAATTGCAGGCTGAGGCTGAGGCGAAGCAGAAGGAAAAGCATGCCGAGGGCGATGCGCAGTCGAAGGTGATTGAAGCCAAGGGTGAGTCGGATGCGATGCAGTACACGCTGCCCCTGAAGCAGAAGCAGATTGAGCAGAGCAAGCTGGAAGCGGAGGCACGCAAAGAGGCTACGATCCAGAATGCGCAGGCCGATGCGGAAGCCAAAGTTATCGACAGCAAAGCTGAACTGCAGCGGCGCAACCTGCTGGCCGACGCCGAAGCCAGCCGCATCAAGCTGATTGCGGCGGCCAACGCGGAGCGGATGACGAGCGAAGCGGCGCTGCTGAACAAGTCGCCGCTCTTAATCAACAAGATTGTGGCCGAGCGGTTGTCTGACAAGATCCAGGTCGTAATGGTGCCATCGGATGGGAAGTTCTTCTTTGCGAATGATGTATTCAAGAATATGGCGAACGCTCCTATGGTGAAGCAGGAGATGGATTCGGAGTCGGAGCCGGAACCGAAAAGCGGGCACTGAGTGCGGGGGGTAACACTGAGGAGGCGCTGAGAGCCCCACAGACAGAGGATCGTCTGTGGGGCTGGGCCTCCTAATCACGGGTGGGGCATCATTACTGGTGTGATTGCGACATTGCCAATTCACCATCGCGATTCGCCGTAAACGATATAATCCGCGCAGCAAACAAGCAGTGAAATGATGAGGGCGATGAGGCTGATCCGGGCAGTGGCGCTGGGGTTCTTGGGGTTGGCCGGACTCACGGCATGCGGAGCGCAGGCTTCGCAGACACCTAGTCGATGGGCACAGCCGGCTGCCGATCTTGCCGGGCAGATCGCTGACATTCTTGGGCCTGGCCAGGCGCAGTTGACGATTCGAAATCTGTCGACGATTCAAACGACCGAGATTCCGGCGATTCAGAAATTGCTTGAACAGGATTTGAAGTCGCACGGCATTGTTGTCTCAGGCGGAGAGGGTGCCGCGAATACGGTTCGTGTGACCTTGAGCGAGAATGCACGCGAGCGGCTATGGGTGGCAGAAGTGGTGGAAGGGAGCGAGGTACGCAACGCCATGGTGCACGTGGATGCTTCGACTCCCGCCGTCCCGGTTGCAGATGCGCGCATGGTGCTGCGGAAGGAGAAAGTCGCGGGTCTCTTCAATCGAATTGGCGGCGTTGTGCGGGACAATCCCATTCTGGCGGCGGCAGAGGTCAACGGACATTTCGTGGTGATGTATGCAGATCGGATTTCCATCTTCTCTGCGGCCCTGGGCAACTGGACAGAATCAAGCACGTTTGTGATGGAGAAGAAGTTGTCGCGCGATCCGCGGGGAGTCCTCCTGGCGAATGCGGATGGGGGCAGTTTCACCGCATATGCTCCCGGGGCGGAGTGCATGGGCCGCTATTCGGTGCCTTTGGGCGGGTCCACTTCAGACAGCGGCTGGAATGTGCGATGCGGTGCAAGCGATGATCCGTGGCCGATGTATCAAAGCGGCGATGCAAGTAGCGCGCCAGCGTTGAAGGCTTTCTACAATCCAGCGCGGGATTTCTTTACAGGAGTGGTTATACCGAGTATCGGCGTTGACTTGCCGGCGTTTTATTCGGCGGGGATCATTCCGCGTGCGGCAGGAGGGGCGGGGCTACTGATTGCAGGAATCGACGGTAAGGTCTCTCTCGTGGAGAACGGTGTGGTGCGCTCGATCGGAGGAACGCGCGACTGGGGAAGTGATTTCGCAATGATGCGCTCAGGATGTGGAGGCGGCACGCAGATCATCGCGACGAGTTCGGGACAGGCGACGAGCGACAGCCTGCGCGCGTTCGAGATTCCGGCGCTGGATGTAGTGCCCGCCAGCGCGCCGCTGGCGATGGATGGAACAGTGACGGCTCTGTGGACGGCACAAGATGGAAAGAGCCTGCTGGTGGCTGTGCGCAACCCTGCAGGTGAATACGAGGTGGACCGTGTTACGGCGCTTTGCAATTAGTGCCTTGCTGGCGGCGCTAGCGCTGGCAGCGATGGCGCGAACGCGTCCGCACTATGGCGGGACGCTGCGGGTGGAGATTGAGGGAGATCCCTGGCAACGGCCAGATGGACCGGCGCGAAGACTCGTGTACGACGGGCTGACGCAGCTGGATGCGAGCGGCGCGCTGCGGCCTGCGCTGGCCTTGGCGTGGGAACCGGATGGCAGCAATCATCGCTGGCAGTTTCGACTGCGCCCTGGCGTGCATTTTCACGATGGATCTTCGTTGACGTCGGCAACTGTGGTGGCATCGTTGACGGCTTCGTGCGCAGCGGATTGTCCGTGGACCACAGTCAAAGCTGTCGGGCCGCTGGTGGTGTTTACAAATGACTCGCCGATGCCCAACCTGCCGGCTCTGCTGGCGAGCGATCAGTATCTGATTGCACAGACACTGGCGGCGGATGGTAAAACATCGTCGGGCGCAATCGGAACTGGGCCGTTCCAGGTAAACGGATTCAACAACGGCGTGCTGACATTGACGGCGAATGAAAACTGCTGGTCGGGGCGGCCGTTTGCGGATGCGGTCGAGATTCATGTGCATCGGCCAATTCGCGAACAGTGGCTGGACTTGAGCGTAGGGCGCGCGGATGTTGTGGAGGTTCCGGCGGACCTGTTGCGGCAGGCGCAGCAGCAACGGCTTACCGTTCTTGTATCGCCCCCGGTAACCTTGCTCGCGTTGCAGGTGAGCGATACCGGCGCGTTGGCAAATGTGAAGCTGCGTGGAGCGATAGCAGCGGCTGTGGATCGCAGTACGCTGTTCAACGTGATCTTCCAAAAGCAGGGCGAGGTTACGGCGAGCCTGCTGCCGCAGAGGCTTACCGGTTATTCATTTCTGTTTCCGACGGAGCGCGATCTGAACAAGGCTCACGAATTGCGCGGCGGGTTGACGACGGGGCCGCTCACCCTGGCGGCGGAAGGCGATGGCACGATGCAACTGGCTGCACAGAGGATTGCGCTGAACTTGCGTGAGGCGGGTTTCAATGTGCAGATGGCGAGTGCGGGTGCCGGGCATGCGGATTTGAGCCTGCGAAAGCTGCCGATCGCCGGATCTGATCCTGCCGCTGTGCTGGAGCAGACAATGCGGAGTGCCGGGGTGGCAATACCGGTCGTGGCGGAGACGCCTGCGGCGCTGTTCAAAGTGGAACAGGCGTATCTGAACGAGAAAAAGCTTGTTCCGCTTCTCAATCTGCCATTGGCGTATGCGGCCGGACCGCGTGTGAGGGATTTGCATTTGCGTGCAGATGGGACGCCCGACCTGGCCGATGCGTCACTGGAGGACACGCGGTGAGCCTGCGACAGAAACTGTTGCTGTTGTTTTCGCTAACCGTGGCCGCTGCGGTTGCGGCCGTGGCATGGACTGTGCTGGTGCGGATTCGCCAGGTTTTTGAAAAGCGCGACCAGGAAGAGACGGCACTTTTTGTCAGCCAGTTTCAGCGTGAGTTTCAGCATCACTCGTCAGATGTTTCAGCAGCAGTCGATCGCATCGCCGGGCAGGAACATGTGCGCAGCATGGCATTTGAGCTGGTGCAATCGAACGATGCTGCTCCATTTCTGAATGAGGCGCAGGCGTTGGCGCAGGACGCGCAGCTCGACTTTCTTGAGATTGTGGGACCGGATGGGAACATCGTAAGTTCAGCGCAGTGGCCGGCACGATTTGGGTATGCCGAGCCTGCGGCGAGTGAGGTCGCACAAACGCCGTTTTTGAAGCGGGAAGAACTGGCCGATGGCACCTCAGTATTGGGCTTGTTTGCGGTGCGCGCGATTCGTGGCTCTGAACCAGCGGTTAAACTCGTCGGAGGCAGGCGGCTGGATAACGGCTTTCTTGCGGATCTGCCCATGGCGCCGGGAATGCAGGTTGGACTCTACAGCGATGCGGGGTTTCCTGAAACGGGCGCGAATGCAGGTGGCTCAGGGCCGCCGGTATTCGATGCGAAGCGGCTTGTGAGTGCGGAAGGCGACGTGCCCGGAGCAGCGCGCTATGAATCGCTGATCACACGAACCCGCAATAGCGGTCAACGGACAAGCGAAGTTCTCTACCTGACACCCCGGCGCGAAGACAGCGTGAGCGCTACTGCTATCCCTTTGAAGAACTCCGCCGGCAATGTCATGGCGGTGTTGACGGTGGCGATTTCGCGTAGCGGCCTGGTCGCGGAGCAGCAACAGATTCGTGCGATTGCCTATGGCGTCGCGAGTGGTGGCATTCTGCTGGCGATCGTATTCAGCTTGTGGATTGCAGCGAGGGTGTCAAGGCCGGTTGAGGAACTGGCGCGCGCCGCGGGAGAGGTTGCGAGCGGAAGCTGGGACGCGCGCGTGCCGGAGCGTGGGAGCGACGAGGTCGGAGTGCTGGCGCGCAGCTTCAATCACATGACAGAGCAGTTGACCAGTCAACGTGAAAAGCTGGTGCAGAGCGAGCGTGTTGCCGCGTGGCGCGAACTGGCCCGGCGACTGGCGCATGAGCTGAAAAATCCGCTCTTTCCATTGCAGCTGACGGTGGAGAATCTGGTGCGCGCACGGCAATTGCCCGCGGCGGAATTCGATGAAGTCTTCAACGAGAGCACGCAGACGCTGAACATGGAGATCGGAAATCTGAAGAAGATCATTGGACGATTCAGCGACTTCAGCAAGATGCCGAAACCCGAACTCGAGCGCATCGAGGCCGCGGGACGTGGTTGCGCGTGTGCGTTCGTTGTATGCGGCAGGAAGCGAGGACGGACCGAAGGTGATTGTGGAGACTGATGTGGATAATCGTCCGATGCCGCTCATGGTCGATCCGGAACTGCTGCATCGGGCCCTGTCAAACCTCGTGCTGAATGCAAAGGACGCGATGCCGGAGGGTGGCATTGTGACGATTTCAGCTCATCCGAAGGGTGAGGCGGTTGAACTGCGCGTCGCGGATACCGGACAAGGGATGACGCCAGAGGAGTGTGAGCCGCCTGTTCACTCCGTATTACACGACGAAGCAGCACGGGACGGGATTGGGACTGGCGATTGTGCAGTCGGTTGTAGCGGACCATGCGGGTACCATAACGGTTGAGAGCTGCGAAGGGCGCGGCGCAACGTTCGTAATTACGCTGCCGAGGGCTGAAAGATGAGCGCAAGGGTTCTGATTGTCGACGATGAAGCCAATACGCTGGCGTCGCTTTCGCGCGCCTTCCGGCTTGCGGGGCACGAGGCGGTGGTCTGCGACAATGCAGCACGCGCGTTGGAACTTGCGCAGGAACAGCCTTTCGATCTGATTCTGAGCGACGTGGTGATGCCGAGGCGCGATGGGTTGACACTACTCGAGGACCTGCGGAACGCCGGGGTTGTGACGCCAGTGGTGATGATGAGCGGGCAGGCTCATATCGAGATGGCTGTGCGCGCGACACGGCTTGGTGCGCTGGATTTTTTGGAGAAACCTCTTACCACCGAAAAACTGTTGGTGACGGTCGACAACGCGATGAAGTTGACGCGCCTCGAAACAGAGAATCGCGATCTGCGGACCCGTGTCGGCAAGCACACAATGGTTTGGACCGGTGAGACGATGCGGCGCGTGATGGCGCAGATTGATCGAGTAGCCGCAAGCGAGTCGCGGGTGTGCATCTACGGTGAGACCGGCACGGGAAAAGAACTGGTGGCGCGGACCTTGCACGAAAAAAGTCACCGGGCAACGGGGCCGTTTGTGACGCTGAACTGCGCGGCGGTGCCAGCTGAGCTGATTGAGAGCGAACTATTCGGGCACGAGAAGGGGTCGTTTACAGGAGCCGCACAACGGCACAATGGCAAATTCGAGCAGGCACATCGGGGAACGCTGTTTCTCGACGAGATTGGCGATATGCCTATAGCGATGCAGGCCAAACTGTTGCGCGTTTTGGAAGAGGGCGAAGTTGAACGAATTGGTTCAGACAAGCCAACCAAAGTGGATGTGCGGGTGGTGGTGGCGACGCATCGCAATCTTGAACAACTTATTGAGACTGGCGGATTCCGGCGAGATCTGTATCACCGGGTGGTGGTGTTTCCGCTGACGTTGCCACCATTGCGCGCCCGTTGCGAGGATTTACCCGCGCTAGTGGAGTATTTTGCGCGGCAGGTGAGCGCTCAGAACGGATGGAAGCCGGTGGAGTTCAGCGCAACCACAATTGACGCGTTGAAAGAATATGCGTGGCCGGGGAATATCCGGGAACTGCGGAACGTGGTGGAGCGCTTACTACTGCTGGCCGGCGACGAAGTGAATGCGGAGGACGTGCGCCTCGCGCTGCCCGCGAAGAGCGGAAGCGGGCCTACGAGCACGAGCTCGGAAGGCGAGAGCGGGGCCACTGGCGCAGCGCGTACTTGCTTTCGAACGGGAGACGGTGCTGACGGAACTTGAACGGCATGGCCGGCATGTCACGCAAACAGCCAGGGCACTCGGGCTTGAGCGAAGCCATCTCTATAAGAAGTGCCAGCAATTGGGAATCGATCTGCAGAATCTGCCGGAACGGGATTAGCTGCCGAATCTGCAGGCGAGCGGGCAGTTGTTCGCGCGAACGATCGGCCTTGTTCGCGCATCTAAGCTCAAGTGATTGCACCCGAGACCATCGCCCTCAACGCCACGACGAAGGCGCTGAAATAGCGAAGAAAGGAAGCATGGTGTGCTGATATCGATCATGCTGGTGTCGGTGCCAACGGGTGTGGCTGTACTTGCCCTGATCGGATTGCTGTTCTTCCTTTCGTCTTTGCTTGGCGGCCTGCTCGGACCTACTCCTCGATACGAGCTGACAAACCCGAACGATTTGCCTGCGAATGATTCGGATCGATTTCTGGAGATTCTCGAAGCGCTCACGGATGCGCAGTTGAATCGGACGGGCGATCTCGAGGTGCATACGAACGGGCCATCGTTTTATCCCGCAGAACTCGATGCGATCCGCGCCGCACGACAAAGCGTGAATCTTGAAGCTTACATTTTCCAAAAGGGCGAGATCGCGCGTCAATATCTCGAAGCGCTAACCGAACGTGCGAAGGCCGGAGTCCGAGTGAATCTTGTGCTGGATGCGTTTGGCAGCGCGGGCACACGGCGGTCATTCTTCAAACCGCTGCTCGAAGCGGGCGGCAAGGTGAACTGGTACAACTCGCCGCGCTGGTACCGGCTAATGCACCTGGATAATCGGACGCACCGGGAGCTGATGATCGTGGACGGCAGGGTGGGATTCATTGGGGGTGCAGGCATTGCGGATCAGTGGTACAGCGGCACGAATGGGCAGCCGCGATGGCGCGACTCCGCGGTCAGGATTGAAGGCGAAGGCGGTGTACAACCTGCAGTCAACATTTGCGGAGAACTGGCTGAAGTTCGTCCGGCGAGTTGCTGATGGGAGAGGCCTTCTTCCCTCGCATCCAGAATGACCATCAATTGATTTCACTTGTAGTCAACAGCACACCAACGATAGGTGGATCAACGCGCGCGCGGATTCTCTTTCAATTGCTGCTGGCTTCTGCGCAGCGAAAGATTTCTGTCACTACACCGTACTTTCTTCCGGATAAAGGCCTGATGAAGGAGCTTTGCCGAGCGGTAGAGCGCGGCTTACAAGTACGCATTCTCGTGCCAGGCCGAAAGAGCGATCATATGGTTACGCGCAGTACGAGTCGCGCCGGATATGGCGAACTGTTGAAGGCCGGTGCGGAGGTATATGAATATCAGCCGGCAATGATCCATGCAAAAGTACTGTGCGTCGATGATCTATGGGTTGTGGTTGGGTCGACGAATTTTGATAACCGTTCATTTGGAATCAATGACGAGGTCAACCTTGCCGTGCGGAACGCTGCCGTGACGATGCGATTTGAAAATGATATGGCGATTGATCTCAGCCAGAGCCGAAAGGTCTCGCTCGAGGAGTGGAAACACAGGCCTGTCACCGATCGTGTAACAGAGATGATGGGAATGATTTTCGAGCGGCAGCAATGAGTAAAGCATCGGTTCGATTTCGCATCGCTTCGTACAACACGCATAAGTGTCGGGGGATTCACGGAGCTATTTCGCCGGAACGCGTGATTCGCGTGATCGAGAGAACTGGACGCTGACATTCTGTGTATGCAGGAAATTGTGGATGCGGTCGGCGGGACTGGCAAGTATGACCAGGCTCGACAGATCGCAGAGGCATTTCCGGAATTGAACGTCGCCTTCGGCGAGACTCGACCGCTGCACGGTGGACGCTACGGCAACATGCTGATGACGCGCTTTCCAATTTTGGAGACCCGCACACATGACATCACGAAATCGACCCGTGAAGAGCGCGGCGTGCTGCAGTGTGCGATTGAGATGGAAGGGGGCGCGGTGGTGAATGTGTTCAACGTACATCTTGGCACGGGATACATGGAACGGCGGCGGCAAATCGAGGTCCTTATCGGCGAAGAGATTCTTGCGCAGCCTGATTTGACGAGGACCGCGAATTGTCATAGGGGATTTCAACGAATGGACGCGCGGACTGACGACGAGGCTGCTACAGCAGAGTTTCCAGAGCGATCGTCCGATACGGAATCGGCGGTCCGCACGAACCTACCCCGGCGTACTGCCAATCCTGAGCCTGGATCATTGCTACTACGAACCGCCGTTGGAGATGATGGGCACAACGATCTGGCGAAGCCGCAAGGCGATGATCGCCTCGGATCATTTGCCGCTGATCGCCGATTTCCGGTTGCCTGCGCATTAATGAATGCAGGCTCGGGAGGCGTCGCGGAGAGGGCTTGGGCGCGTTGGGACCGGACCACCCAAATCGCTGAGTGTGGGATTATTTGGGTTGGTGCCGGGAGGGGGGGTCGAACCCCCACGACCTTGCGATCGGCGGATTTTGAGTCCGCTGCGTCTGCCAGTTCCGCCATCCCGGCATGGGGTGGGGTGACATGAAAAGTATCGCATATACGCTGATTACAGGGCCAGTTGATGCAAGCCCTAAAGCTTTGCGATCGTGTTGAACGGGGTTTCAGCGGCTTAGCTACATGAAGTTATCGAGGGTGCCAGGAGCCGCGACTCGCCGCTGCAAAATGCAGTGGATTTCGCGGTCGTAATTTGACGCAAGTCCTTTCTGTGCGGATCTCGCTGAGAACCATGGATTCCCGTGCGACAATGGAGGCAATCGTGATGACTTCTGCCTCTTCTGCAGTCGGTCCCGATCCGGTCGTAGTTACCCCGGAATTGCTGGCTCAGCACAGCATCACACCGGAGGAGTACGAACGGATTCTGGCGGCGTTAGGACGCGTCCCTTCCCTCACTGAATTAGGTATTTACAGCGTGATGTGGAGCGAGCACTGCTCGTACAAGTCGAGTCGTGTGCATTTGAAGCGGCTGCCTACCAAGAGCGACCGCGTGGTGCAAGGTCCGGGTGAAAACGCGGGCATCATCGACGTAGGTGAGGGCTGGGCCTGCGCGTTCAAGATTGAGAGCCACAACCATCCCAGCTATATTGAGCCCCACCAGGGCGCTGCGACCGGCGTAGGCGGAATTCTTCGCGACATTTTTACGATGGGCGCGCGGCCGCTGGCGGTGATGGATTCGCTGCGCTTCGGTCCGATTACCGCTGAGCCGGGAGTCGAATCAGAACTGGTGGCGAAAAATCACTCCATCATCGAGGGCGTGGTGAGCGGGATCGCCGGATACGGCAACTGCTTCGGCGTGCCGAACCTGGGTGGCGAGACGAAGTTTGAGCCCTGTTATAGCGGCAATCCGCTGGTGAATGCTTTTGCGTTGGGGTTGGTCCGGAAGGACGAAATCTTCTACGGCAAAGCCACGGGTTCCGGCAACCCTGTCATATATGTAGGCGCGAAGACAGGGCGTGATGGCATTCATGGCGCGACGATGGCCAGCGAGGAATTCCATGCGGGCACCGAGGCCAAGCGGCCTAATGTACAGGTTGGCGACCCTTTCATGGAGAAACTGCTCCTTGAAGCCTGCCTTGAAGCGATGAAAACGGGTGCCATCGTCGGCATTCAAGACATGGGCGCAGCAGGACTGACCTGTTCGACTTGCGAGATGGGCGCGCGCGGCGGCGTGGGACTGGACGTTGAACTGGACCTGGTTCCGCAACGCGAGACCGGCATGAGCGCATACGAGATCATGCTGTCTGAAAGCCAGGAGCGGATGCTGCTGGTGGCCGAGAAAGGCCGTGAAGACGAAGTGCTCCGCGTCTTTGAAAAGTGGGGACTGGACGCGGTGATTGTGGGTACAGTGCGGCCGGAACCGCGCTTGCGGATACGGCATCATGGCGAGCTGATGGCGGATATTCCAAATCAATCGCTGACGGATGATGCTCCGCTGTATCACCGGCCGGTGGGAACGTGGCAGGCCCCAGTTCCGACGGACCCGTCAGATCAGGTGCTGATTGAGCTGGAACAGGATCGTGACTACCTTACGGATCTGAAGAAGCTTTTGACGAGTTCGAATGTCTGCTCTAAACGCTGGGTGCATGAGCAGTACGACACGATGGTGCAGACCAATACCGCGATTGGGCCGGGCGGTGAAGCTGGTGTGATGCGGATCAAAGGCACCGGAAAACCAGACAGACCCGATGGTCCGGTAGGTGAAATTGGCCTCGCCATGGCCCTGGACGGCAACGGACGCTGGGCATATCTCGATCCCAAGTTGGGTGCGATGCACGCAGTGGCCGAAGCGGCGCGCAAGGTTGCGATGACCGGAGCAACTCCCGTTGCTGCGACGAATTGTCTCAACTTCGGCAATCCAGAGAAGCCGGAAATCATGGCTCAGCTTTCGGCCGCTATTGACGGCATCGCAGAGGCTTGCACAGCTTTGGGAACCCCGATTACTGGCGGAAATGTTTCGCTGTACAACGAGACCAAAGGCGAAGGTATTTATCCCACACCCGTGCTTGGGATTGTAGGAATTCTGGACGACGTGACAAGAGCCGTACCGGCAGAGTTTCAACAGGCTGGCGATGACATCCTGCTTCTGTGGCCAGTGCCGCGAGGCGAGGAGCCGAATCCAAATCTCGAGGTTCCGTTTACGCCCGCGCCGATCAATCCCTATATTGTGTATCCGCTGACTTCTTCGCCGGGATTTCCAATAGCGAGCCCTGTTCCGACTCCGGTTCCCGACGCTCCTGAAGACACCACGGATTCACCCTCGAAGGAGATGACGGCATTCGGCAGTTCGGAATATGCGAAGGCTGTCCTGGGCGCGCTGTGGGGTAGACCACCCGCACTCGATCTGGGAGCGGAAGCCGGCCTGCACAAGCTGCTGATTGAGTTAAGCTGGCGCAAGTTGCTTCGTTCAGCACGCGACATTGGCGATGGTGGTATTGCGGTAGCCCTGGCCCAGGCAGCGTTTCCAAATGGAATCGGCGCAAGGGTCGAACAGGACCAATCCCTGATGATCCATCCTCTCTTCGGACTCTTTGCCGAACCTGCTTCCACCGTGCTCTTGACCACTGTCTCAAGCAATATTGGCGAGATCGAGAAACTGGCGGGAGAATTCAACTTCTTCTGTGCCCGCATCGGAACCACCGGCGGAACTCGACTGGAGATTGCGGTGGACGGGCAGTCCTTCATCTCAGCATCGCTTGCCGAACTGCGGGAACCTTGGGAAAAGTCGCTCGAAGCGGCACTTCACAACGAGGTGATGGCATGAGCCGGTTGCTGTTCCAGGGGGTCCCCGGCATCGCAGACAGCAACATTCAAGCCGACGATATACGGTCCACTTCCCACAGTGCACTCTCCACAGGCGCTGAAGGCGACACCCTGCACGAGGAGTGCGGCGTCGTAGCCATTCACGGTCACGCGGATGCGGCTCGGATGGCGTACCTGGGCTTGTATGCGTTGCAGCATCGCGGCCAGGAGTCGGCGGGCATTGCGACAGCCGATGGACATCACCTTGCCAACATCAAGGGCATGGGGTTGGTGTCGGAGATCTTTACAGACGAAGTGCTGCAGAAGCTGCCGGGACAAATGGCAATCGGGCACACTCGCTACTCGACGACCGGCGACTCGGCCCTTTTGAATGCGCAGCCGATTCGCGTGGATTCGACGAAGGGCCTGATCGCGATTGCGCACAACGGCAACCTGGTGAACCTGGGCACCGTGCGCGCGAAGCTGGAGCGCGATGGCGCATATTTTCAAACTACGTCAGATTCCGAAATTATTGTGCAGCTGATTGCGCACTCCAAGGCCGGTTCGCTTGTCGATGCGATTGCCGATTCGCTCGGGCAGGTGGAGGGTGCCTTCTCGATTGTGATGATGACGCGGGACCGTATTTTTGCGGCCCGCGATCCGCGCGGTTTTCGCCCGCTTTCAATGGGGCGCATCAAGAATCCGGAAGGCCCGGACACCATTGTGTTTGCCTCTGAGACGTGCGCGTTTGATCTGTTGCGCGCGGAGTATGAGCGCGACGTGCTGCCGGGCGAGCTGGTGATGGTCACCGAAGACGGTGTGACCAGCCGCCAGTATGCAACGGGCGTTCCGCAGTCGAGCTGCGTCTTTGAGCATGTCTATTTCGCGCGCCCCGACAGCAAGATATTCGGACGCTGGGTGCAGGAGAGCCGCGACGAGATGGGGCGGCAACTGGCACGCGAATCGGGCGTGCCCGCGGATGTGATTGTGCCGGTACCAGACTCCGGTGTAACGGCGGCGCTGGGCTACGCAGAGCAAAGCGGAATTCCCTTTCGATTTGGTTTGATCCGCAACCACTATGTGGGGCGAACATTCATTGAGCCGGAGCAGCGAGTGCGTGATTTCGGCGTGCGGCTCAAGCTGAACCCGGTGCGCAATCTGCTCGAAGGCAAGCGCGTGGTGCTTATCGACGACTCCATCATTCGCGGAACCACGAGCCGCAAGATTGTGCGTATGGTACGTGGCGCGGGAGCAAAAGAAGTGCACCTGCGCATCAGTTGTCCACCGACGATTTCTCCGTGCTTTTACGGTGTGGATACGCCAAGCAAGAAAGAACTGATCGCAGCCAACAACAGCGTAGAAGAGATTCGGCAATACATCGAGGCCGATTCGTTGGCTTACCTGTCGCTGGAAGGGCTGCTGAAAAGTTGCGATGGTAGCGAGCACAACGGCTACTGCACCGCGTGCTACACCGGCAACTATCCGACGGCGTGGGTGGATGTGGATGAGATTCTGCCGGCCACGGAGAGCGTCCAGGTCTGAGCACCCCGAGCCCGGGATGCCCGATTGTGATGCTTTGAACGATGTGATGCACTGCTCCAACGGCGTTCGGCCCGGAATGATTTTGCGCGCGGTCGCCCGAGTCTTTCTTATTCGTGCAACCTTGTGTCACTCCTATCAGTGTAGAGAAATCTGAAAAATAACCTGCAAAGTTCCGGAGAACTATTTGCGGGAAGGAATGAGGCAGATAGGGGGGATTCTGCCGGGGTGGTATTGACATGCGGTTCCCCGCCCCAGAGTCGTCGCCCTGTAAGTAGCTCTCAAATGGGGTTACTTCCCAATTGCCCACCACTCGACCGGAATCCGCGATAGCAAGCAAAGAGTCCGCGATGGCTCAGTTTGAAATTCGTCTACGAACAATCCGAGTAGCGTGTGCAACGAGAATTGCCGCAGACGCCATTCGGATGAGGTCTTCCGCAAGCGTCCTCATGAAGTAGGGAGAATCAACCCGAAGAAATCCTTTAGCTTGGAAAATATCAGAATCCGAATGACATTCACCACGCATTGACGGGCCGATCACACGATTGAGGCCGTTAAACTTCTCGTTATTGTCGGGTCACCGCCGATCCGGACCTTACCATTTTTAGTGCAAAAGCCGACCTTGGAAAGATAGCCAAGGCATTTCATCGAAAGCTCAATGAGTGAATTGCCCAGATATCACCAATTGAACTCGGTTGGGCCTCTCGGAATCTGCGGACGGATGTATTCGGGCTGAAACTCGGATCGTGGTCTGTTTTTTTCCAGCGTGGAGTGCAAGTAGGTGGCATACAATCTTTGCACCTGCACGGCTGACGGCGATTATTTGGAAGAGATAATCACATCGTGAAAATCCCATAACCTGAGAGACAGATAGTGCCACAAGGCGACCGAGCATTCATCAGCTACAGCCGTGACGATAAGGACTTCGTCCGGAGACTGGCCAGCGACCTGAAGGCAGCTGGTGCGAACGTTTGGCTCGACCAATTGGATATTGTTCCGGGGGACCGATGGGATCGTTCGGTCGAAGACGCACTGACCGAATGCCCCGGCATGCTATTGATTCTCTCTCCGGCTTCTGTGAAGTCGGAGAATGTGATGGACGAGGTTAGCCGCGCCCTGGAAACGAACAAGCGATTGATTCCGGTCGTTTATCGAGAGTGTCAGATTCCTTTTCGTTTGAGCCGGATACAGCGAGTGGACTTCAGTGATGATTATGATCTGGCGCTTCAAGCGCTCCTGCGGGCCATTACTCCCTTAAAAGATCATAACCAAAGCAATCCCTCTGTTGGCGTGCCGGCAAGTGAGACACCAGAACAGCGACAGTTAGAGGAAAGGCCCAGAAAAGGTGCGCAGGGCCGGAAGAAACGGAAAGATCCTGAAGGCGCTCAGGTGGAAATCAAACCGGAGTTTTTCCTCGCCTGGCACTCTGAAGATCATGCATCGGCGACGTTTCGGAACCCAGCTGTTCTGCTCACAGACAGTATTTCGATTTCCTCATCCGATTTGTCGTGGCTTGTGCAAGATTGCAAAGACACCGGGAGACCTCCGGTCTTTGTGGCACCAAGTATTGACCCTTCGGTGGCGCGATTGATGAAGTCATTAGGGGGCATTGCCATCAGAGCTACGGACTTGAAGGGGCAGCCGCTGGATGAATTGCTGGAGGATGTTGCAATTTACCTCGAAGGAAATGCCATGCTGCGAGGAATTGGATTCGGATTGGCAACGCGAGAAGACTCCGAGGAGGAGATTTCTGAGGGCGTGCTTTGCAGCTTTCCGCAGATGTCCAAGCACGATCTAGGCCACGCCCGCACCGTTTCGACAGACGGGTACGGTACAAGATTCGAAGCCCAGCATCCAAGTTCTTATGCTGATTTCAGGTTAAAGTATCTAAAACTCAGAGCCAGCCATTACGCGAGGTCGGACGCTGAATTCGATGGTCTGAACGATCGACTTCGTCGATTCGGCATTGACGCAACTGCTCCTCGTCGGCCCATTGAACGCGTCACATTCGAACGAAGCCTGGAAGAGGTGCTTCTGCCGGCAGGTTTTGCATCGTCGTATTTCATCACCGACGCGGATCATTGCAATTGCAAAATCGAGAAACCCAAGATACTGGTTACCACCTTTCCGATCGAAACTCGTGATCAGATCATCCCCGCTTTGCAGCAGGCGGTCGCGCAAGCACATGCCAGGCTGGTCGACTTTCCGCCGCTGGTCGTCTTTGCGCCCGCCATACATGACGACGCTCTGGCAACCATGGTCGTAAATAAGTTGCGAGGCATTGCGCTGTCTCTCGCGGTGCAAACAGCGGACGCCAAACAGTTGTTAGCCGTAGCTCACCTGACCGGTGCTGGGCTGATCGACGAAGCGAATGCCAAGGTCTTACTTCGAGACTCAGTTGGCGCCCACTTTGGAGATGCTCGTGAGGTTGTTGCTGAGTTCGACAGAACAAAGGTCAAGAGATAACGAAGTCGTCCATAAACAGCAGGGATTTAAGCTTCATCTCCGACTCACTCATCAACACGCTATATGGGGCCACAAGTCGAGTTCCGGTCGAGTAACCGGCCACTGGGAAGTAAGCATATTTGTGGCTGGAAGGAACCGAAGGTCAACCGTAGTCACTCATGCCGCGGTGCGGCACCCATAAAGAAGGAAAGTTGCTGCTGGTGAGATTCTGCTTTCCCACCCAAGCGGAGCTTGGATGGGGCACCCTCGTTCGTGCCGATGTCTGAATTTTCACGGCAGATGTTCCGACTAGCTCTTCGCCAATCTCAGGGTGCGCCCAACATGACAAGCGATTTTGCCACTGTCGGTGAATGACTGCCGATGCGGAAGTTGAGTTAAGGATTGCTTGCAGGTCTATCGCGGCCGGGATCTTCATTTTCAGCTTTTCCGCATGCGGCCTAGCCTGAGCGCACCTGGATTTGAGAGAGCGACTCGGCAGTGGGACCTGAATCCCGAGTCAGACGGGCTCGTTGGCGAGGGCTGCGATCCGTGCGGTCGCGTACGTTCGGGCGAGGTTGCGCGTGAGCAGGAACATGACCAGCGCCGCGCCGAGGCTTGGCAGGAGGAGGCCACGCAGGCCGAGCCAGTAGCTGCCAGTCGCGTCTTTGGTCACTCCCATCCAATAGGGCCGATGAATCCGCTGAACATCGTGATGGTGTTCATCGCGGCGATGCCTGCGGCCGCGGCGCGTCCTGCCAAAAACTGCGTGGGTACCGCGAGTGCCGGTCCTTGCATCGACATGAAAGCAACGAAGCTCAATCCCAATGAGGCAACGATGAGCCAAGGCATGTGCGCATAACTTGCCGTCAAATAACCCGCGCCCATGATGATGCAGGGGATGATGCAGTGGAATGCCCGTTTCCCGGTTCGATCGGAATGCGCGCCATTCAGCAGCATTCCGGCGGCGCCGGCGAGACCAAAGCCGGCAATCAGAAATCCGACCTTCGTGACGCTCCAGCCTGTGGCTTCCTGCAGAATCACAGGCGCGGAAAAGTAATAGGCGTAATTCGCTGTCAGAGCGCAGAGAAAGTAGGCGCCGATGAGCCAGACCTTGGGAGACAGCAGCGCCTGCATGACGCCTGCTTCGTGGCCGAGATGCGCATGGGAGGAGTCAAGCGTCGAGCTGACGCTTGAGCCACATTCTCTCTTCGACTGTGAGCCACTCGGCCTGCATCGGCCCGTCGGGAAGCATCCAGAGAAAAACGAAACTGAAGAGGGCTGCAGGCAGACCTTCCACCAGAAAGAGCCATTGCCATCCGGCCAGACCCAGGGTTCCCTGAAGCCCCATGAGCCAGCCCGCCACCGCACCCATCAAAACCGAACTGAGCGGGAGCGCAATGTAGAAGCGACTGACCGCGCGCGCCCGCATTTTGGCGGGGAACCAGAGCGTGAGGTAATAGATAACGCCGGGGAAGAAGCCTGCCTCCGCCATGCCAAGCAGAAGACGGACGCCATAGAACTGCCAGGGCGTTCGGACAAACATCATGGCGGCTGCGAGCAGACCCCATGTGAGCATGATGCGGGCGAGCCAACGTTTCGGACCGAAACGCAGGAGAAGCAGGTTCGACGGCACTTCGCAGAGCGCGTATCCGATGAAGAACAGCCCTGCTCCCAGACCGTAGACCGTGGCGCTGAAGTGCAGGTCGCTGTTCATGCGCAGCGATGCGAAGCTGATATTGATGCGGTCCATGTAGGCGAGGCCGTATCCGATGGAGATAATCGGGAGCAAACGGATCGCGGCTTTGCGCTGAGCCGAAACGCCAATAGCGTGATCGCGTTCCGATGATGAAGCCGCGCCTGCCTCGAGTCCTATCGCTGACATTTCCGCTGACCTCGTGGGGAATTGAAATGGGTCGACTCGAGAACAGAAACCAACGGGAGAAGTAAGGCGAATGTATCACAGGTTCAGGTGGGGCTGCGTTCAGGGTTGAAGACAGTTCTTGTGATAGCATCCGCCTGATTGTGCTGAGGGATTCGACCTGAAGAATACAGAAGCGAAATCCCATCTTTGAGGTTGTGATGATACGTTCGCGGTGGCTGTTTGGCTTCGCGGTTTTTCTGGGTGCGTTCCTGCTCTTTCTCGTTGAGCCAATTGCGGCCAAACAATTGCTGCCTGTGCTTGGCGGCTCGGCCGCGATCTGGATCACTTGCCTGGTTTTCTTTCAGACTGCCCTGCTGTGCGCCTATCTTTACGCGCACTGGATGAGCATTCGGCCGCGGTGGGTTTTGTATTTCGCCTTGTTGATCATTGGCTTGGCCTCGGCGGCGGGATGGTGCGTGCGGAGCACGGGATTGGGGCTCGGCTCAGCGCATCCAATTCTGACCGTGTTTGCGGTGCTGGCCAGCACCATCGGTTTGCCATTCCTCGCACTCGGGACGACGAGTCCGCTGATGCAGGTTTGGTGGGCGCGGCTGCATGGTTCTGGGATTCCTTACCGTTTGTTCGCGCTGTCAAATCTGGCGTCGCTACTGGCGCTTGGACTTTATCCGACAATGATCGAGCCACGCCTGACACTTCAGGCGCAGCGAATCGCGTGGTGCTGCGGGTTTGCGGTGTTCGCGCTGGTCACCGGCGTGCTGGCGTGGAATGTACGGAAGACGGCGAAGGCTTCGGTTACAGAAAATGTACTTGCCGAAGATGGCGTGCCTGCGCCGCAGATGCAGAGATTGCTTTGGGTGCTGCTGCCGATGGGCGCGGCCATGCAGTTGAGCGCAGTGACCAGCTACCTGACGGCAAATGTCGCGGCTATTCCGCTGCTTTGGGTTTTGCCTCTCGGCGTGTATCTGCTCACGATTATCATCGCCTTCGAGTTCCCTCGCCTGCTGCCGCGTGGGATTGTCGCGCGCTTCCTGATCTTGATGCTGGCGGGACTGGGCTACGCGCTTTCAAAACAGGACGTGGAATGGCCATTGCGCATCAGCATTGGCTTCTTTCTGATCGAGGCGTTCGCATCGTGCCTCTTCTGCCACAGCGAGGCGTATCGGCTGCGCCCCAGGCGATCGTCGGAGTCGACGCTGTTCTACCTGCTGTTTGCGGCGGGTGGCGCGCTGGGATCGTTTGTGATCGGGATCGTGTTTCCGTTGGTATTCCGATTCAACATCGATCTCGTGATCACCTGCTGCTTCACGGCGCTCCTGGCGCTGCTGGTGACGTGGGAGGACGGATGGAGTTCGCGGTTGCTTTGGGGTGCGGCCACGATCGTGATGGCTGTGCAGATTTTCTGGATTAACATCGTCAACCAGCGCAACACCACGGTGGCGGAGCGCAATTTCTATGGTGCGCTACGCGTAAAGCAAACCTTCGGTTTTCCGGGGGCCACGCTACGCACCTTGACAAACGGCAACGTGGAGCATGGAACACAGATCGACGGCACCGATGAACAACGCCGCACGCCCACAAGCTACTATGCTGAGGATTCCGGAGTAGGGCTAGCGATGCGTTTTTGCTGTCCGAGCCAGGCTAGTCATCGTGCAACGAACATCGGGGTAATCGGTCTCGGCGCCGGGACCATCGCGGCTTACGGCCGCCCCTACGACCGCATCCGCTTCTACGAGATCAACCCAGCGGTCGACCCGATCGCGCGCAACGTCTTTACCTTCATTCGGGACTCGCGTAGCCAGGTTCAGGTTATCGGTGGCGACGCCCGCACCTCCCTGGCTAACGAGCCGCCGATGGGCTTCGACGTGCTGGTGGTGGACGCATTCTCAGGCGATGCGATTCCGTTGCACCTGCTGACCGCACAGGCATTGGCACTCTATCGAAAGCATTTGGCTCCGGGCGGAATCATTGCCTTTCACATCTCCAACCGGCATGTGGACCTTGAAGCACCGATTGCGCTGTTGGCGAAGTCCGCCGGAATGCGGGCAGCTACCGTGACGACCGGCGCCAATGACCAGCGGGGCGAGTTCACGGCGACATGGATGCTGCTGAGTGACAATGCAGATTTTTTTGCGCAACCGGAAGTTGCACGCAGCGCGCGGCAGCCCCAGGAAATTCCCGGTTTGCGGCTTTGGACCGATGATTTCTCAAGTCTCTTGCCGGTTCTGCACTGGTAGGTGGCCGGTGTCACAAGACGTTCACACTCCCCGTGTGATAGCATCCGTTTTCTTAAAGCTGGACGCCCGGCGGTTCTGTTCTGCATTTTGCCGCCCGGCGCCTGCCGGGGACTCTCCGCATGGACGAGGAAGACGGCAGACCGGGCCCCCGAGCCCGGCAACCCGGACGCGTTGACGTCTTCGCGGACGCCTCCATGATGTCCCTGTGCTTCTCTTCGCAAAAATCTGGTATTAGGCCTGGGCGTGCGTTGCGTACGCTTTGCCCGGCTCATTCACAACAGCAATGCATTCGCATGCATATCCGTCTCAAGGAGAATTGCCATGAAAACGTATCAGGGAAGTGAGATCCGCAACGTAGCTGTAGTGGGGCATGCTCAGAGCGGCAAGACGACGTTGATTTCCGCGCTGCTGCATGCCGCAAAAATGACACCGACGCAGGGCAGAGTGAATGACGGCACTGCAGTGACGGCCTATGACGAAGAAGAGATAGCCCGCGGCACCACGATGCAGAATGCCGTGGCCTTTGCCGAGTGGCAGGGTGCGAAGATCAACTTCGTAGACACTCCCGGATTCCACATGTTCTCGCACGAGGCGCGTGCGGCGCTGCTGCCGGTGGAAGCGGCATGCGTGGTGGTGAATGCCCAGCATGGCGTGGAGCCGGTTACCGAACGGGTTTGGAAGTACGCAGATGAAGCAAACATTCCGCGCTTTGTCGTGATCAATCAGATGGATCATCCGAAGGCCGGCGGCGGCGGCGGACTGAGCGCGCTGATTGACGACCTGCATGAGCGTTGGGGACGCAATTGCGTCCCGGTGCAGATGCCGATTTCGGATGCGCAGGGATTTCATGGCGTTGTGGACCTGGTGACGATGGAAGCGTTCCACTACGCGCCGAACGGCGATGGACGCGGCAAGATCACAGGCGAGATCCCAGCCAGCATTGCGCAGCAGGCCAAGGAAGCGCACGAAGCGCTGGTCGAGTTGGTCGCAGAGGGCAAGGACGAACTGATGGAGGAGTTCTTCGCCGAGGGGACGATTCCGGAGCAGCACCTGATTACGGCTCTGCATGAAGCGATTCGCGAAGACCGCATCTTCCCGGTGCTGTTTGCGAGCGGCGGCACAAACGTGGCGACCGATCATCTGCTGGACTTCATCAAGGTGTATGCGCCGGCGCCCACAGAGCGCGCTCCCATCCCAGTGAAAACGGCCGCGATGCAGACGGTGGCGGCGAATGGAAATGAGGGAGATTCGGGTGCGAACAACGGCGTTTCGTTCCGCAACGTGGAAGATTCCGCGCCCACGGCACTGGTTGTCTTCAAGACGATGAGCGATCCATTCTCAGGGCGCATCAGCTTCTTCAAGGTAATCAGCGGCGTGGTCAAGAACGATGCGACGCTCGAGAATTACACGCGTCGCGGGCAGGAGCGCCTCTCGCACTTGAGCGTGATGCAGGGTCGAAAGGCGGTTGAAGTTGCGGAACTGCATGCCGGCGATCTGGGCGCGGTGGCCAAGCTTCGCGATACGCTGACCGGCGATACGCTGGGGGCCAAGGGTGGAGATATTCAAGTAGATCTGGCGCCTCTGCCTGAGGCGGCGATGACTTATGCCATTGAGCCTAAGAGCCGCGCGGACGAGGACAAGCTGGCGCCGGCAATTCATAAGCTGATGGAAGAGGACCTGTTGATTCGGTTCTTCCGCGATCCGCAGACGAATGAATTTCTGATTGCCGGCGCGGGGCAACCACACATCGAATCGATCGTGTCGCGTTTGAAGAAGCGATATCACGCCGAAGTGACGCTGAAGGCGCCTAAGGTGCCGTACCGCGAAACCATTCGCAGCAAAGCTGACGCGCAGGGGCGCCATAAGAAACAATCGGGCGGCCACGGCCAGTTCGGCGACTGCAAGGTCAGGATGGAACCTCTGCCCCGCGGCGGCGGTTTCGAATTCGCCAGCGAAGTCTTTGGCGGAGCCATCCCGCGAAACTTCATCCCGGCCATCGAGAAGGGTGTCGTCGAGTCGGCTGCTCGCGGTTATCTCGCCGGCTATCCTGTGGTCGACTTCAAGATCATCGTCTACGACGGCAGCTATCACGACGTCGACTCTAACGAGCTTTCGTTCAAAAAAGCTGGACGCCTCGCCTTTCGCAAGGCCATGGAACAAGCGAAGCCCTGCTTACTGGAGCCCATCATGAAGGTTGCCGTTGAAGCTCCGGACGAATTTGCCGGCGCGCTCATGGGCGACCTGAACGGACGTCGCGGCCGCGTGCAGGGCATGGAGTCAAAGGGACGCACGACCGTCATTAACGCCGAGGTTCCGATGGCGGAAATGCTCGCCTACGGCACCCAGCTTACTTCCATGACGCAGGGCAAAGGCAGCTACCGAATGGAGATGAATCACTACGACGTCGTTCCGCAACTGGTGGCCGACAAGATTCTGGCTAATGCAAAGCGGCCGGTGGATGAGGAAGAGGAGTAAGCGACTACCAGCTTTCAGCTATCAGCTATCAGCTGTTAGCTTCTAGCACTCGGCGTTCAGAGATCCGCGACTTTCTCCGGGAAAATCGAAGATGGTTGCGGATTTTCTGTGCCTGGACCCCCGCCAGCGGGGGGGGTGTACCCACCCATACTCTGGGGCCAAAGTCTTGACCCGTAAGGATTTACACCGGTAATACGGCGCTAAAGTCTTCTTAGCAGGCAACTTAAGGGCAGAGTCGGCTCAGGAAAGGACTTAGCCGCTTTTCGCGTTCTGTTTTTCAATTTCTCTCGTAGAAAGTGCTTTAGGGCACTTTGAAACTGCGGCGGGCACGGTGTTCGAAGAGCGATCACGCATAGATTCAGCTTAGACCGATCGGCGAAATAGCCTGCAAGACAGGGCAATCTATTTTGGCGTTTGTTTTGAGGGGCGTAGGTGGAACTGGGGCACGGCTGCGCTTGACAGGTCGGACCTGGGGCTGGTGGACACCGATTGAGCCTGAGGACTATTTCGCTGGTGGTGGTTCTGCTCCGAGCTGGTTCTGTTCGGCCGCCAGCTTATATGCGACATAATACTTGTAGATATTGGAGACGTAGGTCACCGTCTCCTGTCCTATCTCTTTGGCGGCGACTAACTCGACGTTTCCAAACCAGACATTCTGGTTGAGGCCCATCTTCGCAGCCTTGGTTCGAAGCTGCGCGATACGATTGGGTCCGGCGTTGTAGCTGGCAAAGACAAACAGTGTCTTATTCAGGCGATCGATGCCAGGGTCGTTGAAGTAGGTGTCCTCGATATTGCGCAGCATCTTCACGCCGGCATGGATGTTTGGATCCGCAGTTCCAACGTTGGGTATATTGATCGGGGACGCGGCTGCATATTTCGGGATCACTTGCATAATCCCGACTGCGCCACTTGGATTGCGTTTGCTCTGATCGAGCAGAGACTCCTGATATGCCTGTGCGGCAATCATCATGACATCGAAGTCGTATTCCCCGGCGTATTTCTGGAAGAGCGCAACGTTTGCCCGAAACTTCTTCATTTCTTCGGAAGAAGTGGAGTTTTTCACCCATTTCGTGTTCTGCAGATAACGTCGAAGGAGCGTGTTGCCAAACGATGTTCCGACTGCGTGCGTTGGGACAAACTCGTCAACCAGTTGCTTCAACTGTGGGTTGTTCTTGCGCATGGCCCAGGCGAGATTCTGTCCGCTGGCGATGACCAGGTCGGGATGCGACTTGATATTTGGCAGAACCTGGGACCAGAGATCGGCGCGTTGCTGAATCGTGATGGTGGCGGGGATCAGTCCGGCGTTCACCATTTGCACGAGATCGTCGTCGGTGAGGTTCTTGTCTGCGGCCTTGATCAAGATAGGCGCCTTGCCGGATTTCTTGAGGGTCTCGTTTGCCGTTTGGAGGTTTTGATAGTAGGTGGTGAGAGGGTTGACGTACACCTCTTTGCCGCTAAGGTCGGCGATGGTCGACATTGACGCGTAATCGGACCGCGTGACAACGATTTGTTTCACGTCGGTGATGAAAGGAATCGAAAAGGCGAATTTCTTTTCGCGTTCCGGAGTTACGACGACACCATACGCCACAATGTCTCCTAACCCTTCTGCCAGAGCCTTCTCAATCTGGTCGCTGCGCATGGGAAGGAAGGTAATTGTGATCGGGAGTTTTCCCGTCTTCAGTTTTTTATTGACGAACTTCTGGAACTCGGCGAGGGTCTCATACATCGCTCCCCGAGGGTGCCCTTTGTCATAGAAAAAACCGACGGGGTTGAGGATGACCAGAGCGCGAATCCGGCGCCGCTTCCTCATTGCATCCAGATCGCCCGTGTCTCGCGTAAACGTCATTGGCAATGAAACGGTACTCGACGGCGCCGGAGGCAAGCCGTCAGAGGATATTGAGGGGGGAGGAATGTCTTGATGTTGTGCCTGCTCAGTGCTTATCGGCGCCTCAGAATGCTTGCTGCATGCGGCGAGAAGAAAGACAGCGATCAAGGCAAGCCGAAAGACCGGATGCAGACGGGTTGAGTTGGCGCGTGAGCACATTTGAATTCTCCACTTATCCGCTGAAGAGCCACGGGACAAGAACGCTTTGGCTCGATCGTCAGGCGGCGTACAGGCACATTGGGGCAAAGTGTGGTTCAAGTGAGGAGAATAGGATCATTTTTTACGGTTGAATACTGGCAAAACTCACAGGTCGGCGGTCGATGACTATCCTTGAGCGGGCCTCGTCCGCAGTTGCATGATGCACCAGGCAGCCATGAGGGCATGCAGCAGGACTGCCGGCCAAAGGCATATGCCGGAGAGTCGCAGGCCGACGCCGGCATAGATAAGGAGGAGTGCGGTTCCGACGTTGTAGAGGAGCATGGCAGTGACCACGCCGTTGGCGGCGCGGGTGCCCTCGTCCAGTCTGGCGAGCCAACAGGCAACGGTCACGGTGAGCAGCGCCAGTCCAGTCAGACGGGCGACTGTCAGCGGGACAGCCCCATCCAGTGAAGAACCGAGCAGGAGTTTGGCCACTAGAGACGGAACCACCACAAGCAGAAGGCCGGTTACACCTTCAATCACGGCTGTCACGGTGAGCAGGTTTTTCATTTTTCTCTCAATCGCACTTATCAGGCTCTTTGCCGGTGGGCAGTCGTGATTGCGACTGCCCAGCCGGTGACAGAGAGGCTACCGGACCCACTCATCGCGAAGATGCCGCGATGAAATGGGGCACAGGCTTTCGAGGCGGACCAGGTTTATTGGCGCGCCATGGCAATGCGGACAGCTTCCTCCGGCGAGACGAGGTGATCGACACTCTCGGCATCTTCGGCAATGGCGAGCTGCACGCCCCTGACGCGGCCCGTGAACTCGTTGCCGCGCGCGGCGTAGTCCGGTGAAACGGGGGATCCGTTGTCCACTCCCACATCGCAGCCGTCGTCACACGAAAAGATCATGGCTGCTGTGATCCCGATCTGACCTTCGCCTACCTGCTTGCCATCGACGAACAGGGTTGCAGTACCGCCTTTGCCGAGGCCGCCGCCCGCGTACGCAAACTCCATGCGGACCTGGTGCTGGCCTGACGGCAGCGGGTCGCTGGATGCCGCGTAAAAGTAGTGGATGCCAAGGAAGTTGTAACAGTACTTCAGCTTTCCACCGTTGGCGTAAAGGCTCCATCCGCCAGTATTTCCACCCTGGGCGACGATGACCCCCTCAACCGCACCAGTTGCGGGAACAACAATCTCAGCAGTTACGGAGTGGGACTTGTTTTTGATATTGATGACTGAATTCTCAGAAAGGCGACCCATGTTGCCAAAGAGAATTTGGGATTTGCCCTTGATCAGAACCGGACGGCCAGCGATGTCCGAGTTCATTCGTTCGGCTTTTCGGTCATCGAGGGGCAGTACGTTGTAGCGTGCCGCCTCGATGAGCCACAGGCGTTGCAGCTCATGCAATTTTTCCGGCATCTGCGCGGCGAGATTGTTTGACTGAGTCCAGTCCTTATTGGTGTCGTAGAGCTCCCAGACATCGTCGTCGAATGCGGGGACTTTTTCGCCGACGAGGAGCCAGGGCGTACTGTGCCGCGTAACCGCGGTCCAGCCTTTGTGGTAGATGCCGCGATTGCCGGCCATCTCAAAGTACTGGGTCTCATGCTGTTCGTCTGCCTTGGCATCGTTGAACGCGTATGCCATGCTGACGCCTTCGATGGGATGTTGCTGCACTCCATTGACGAACAGGGGCTGAGGCAGTCCAGCCACGTCGAGGATGGTTGGCGCTATGTCGACGCAGTGGCAGAACTGGGTTCGAACTTCGCCCTTGCCCTGGATGCCTTTGGGCCAGTGGACGATGGTGCCGTTGCGCGTGCCGCCCCAATGCGAGGCGACCTGCTTGGTCCACTGGTAAGGGGTGTTCATGGCGTGGGCCCAGCCGACGGCGAAGTGGTTGTAGGATTCCGGGCCGCCAAGTTTGTCGAGGTGCGCCATCAGGAATTCAGGCGTCTCAAGCGCAGATGCGCCATTGAAGTTGATCAGCTCGTTGTAAGTGCCCTGTAGCGTGCCCTCGCCGGAGCCGCCGTTGTCGCCGATGATGTAGTAGACCAGGGTGTCATCGAGCAGGTTCAGATTCTTGAGGTTCTCGAATAGCCGGCC
This sequence comes from uncultured Acidobacteriaceae bacterium, assembly GCA_963832035.1. GTDB lineage: Bacteria > Acidobacteriota > Terriglobia > Terriglobales > Acidobacteriaceae > Telmatobacter. The sequence continues at coordinate 302,015 of CAWHSK010000003.1, forward strand.
GACATGGTAATCCGCGAACTCCATGAATCCTGCATAGATCTCCATCTGACGGCGAAGCACAGGTTTGAGTGCTTCGGGCATGTCGTCCCATGCCGGGATCTCTTTGTGGCGTGCCGTGAGTTGGGAATCGGACGGAATGACGCCGAGCGCTTTCTGGCGAGCGAAGATTTCTTCCCGCAGTTTGTCCCAGCCCTGATCGAACTTGCCCTTGTACTTGTCGGCCCATTCCTGCGGGACATGGTGTGGAGCGTGTGTGGCTCCGGGTGCGAAGTAGACGAAGAAGGGTTTGTCCGGCATCAGCACTTTTTGTTGGCCGATCCAGCTAATAGCCTTGTCCGTCATGTCTTCCATGAGGTGATAGCCCTCTTCGGGCGTCTTTTTGGGTTCGACCGGTGCAGTGCCTTCGTAAAGGGCCGGGTACCACTGGTGTGTTTCGCCACCGATGAAGCCATAGAAGTACTCGAACCCACCGCCGCCGGTTGGCCACGCATCGAAGGGGCCGGCCGGACTGGACTCCCATACCGGGACTTCATGGCACTTTCCGAACTGCGCAGTAGCGTAACCGTTGAGCTTGAGTGTCCGAGCGAGGGGCGAACATGTGTTGGGCAGAATCGAGTTATATCCGGGCGCCGCTGTAGCTATCTCGGTAACGCCGCCCATGCCGACCGTGTGGTGATTGCGCCCGGTCAGCAAGGCTTGCCGCGTCGGCGAGCACAGCGCCGTGGTGTGAAAGCGATTGAATTTCAGGCCTTCTGATGCCAGCATTTCGGCGTTTGGGGTATGGCACGGGCCACCGAATGCACTGGAGGAGCCGAAGCCAGCATCATCGATCAACACGATCAGGACGTTCGGTGCTCCAGCGGGTGGCCGCAGGGGCGTGATGGGCGAGTACTTGTTCTCGGGATTCTTAGCGTCATACAACATCAGACCGGTGCGCGGTCGAGCTGGGATGGGGAGAACAGTGCGGGAAAGATTGTCGGGCATTCGTGCTCCTTACGAGAAGGACCTTTAGCTGGCCCTTGCTTTCAATGAGGAGACTAGGACTCGCTCTCCAAGCTTGAACACTGGTAAAACACACAGGTCAGAGAGATTCGCACTGGAATTTTAAATCAAAACCGGGGTATAGTCTAAAGACCCGCCGGACTTTCCGGCTTATGGAGGAAACAGTGTTTCAGCCTACCGCCGTACGATCTATTCGCTGAGCATTGCCTCGGGTTTTCCCTGTACTGAGCAATTTCGGATTCCGAAACTGCTCTGCCGCTTTCATCGCGGCGCCCCCGAGGTTGAATTCAGCCCCCGGGGTGATTCTGCAAATCACAAATTGATGGCAGCGTAACCCCTTCGCTATTGGCGCGCATATCCATTTCTGCGCGTCGACGTGGAGATATTGCAATGTCGGTTCTTGAATTGATCACGCCGCAGCCGAAAGACGGCAGCGATCGCGGTTTCTGGTCTTCGGTACGCGAGGCGTTGAAAGGCTCGCACCAGGACTTCACTACGGGAAATTTGAATCGCGCCATTTTGCTTCTGGCCATTCCGATGGTGCTGGAAATGGTGCTTGAGTCGCTGTTTGCCGTCACCGATGTGTTCTGGGTGGGCAGGCTGGGCGCGAATGCTGTAGCAACAGTAGGCATCACGGAGTCGATGCTGGCGCTGGTGTTTGCGATTGGGCTGGGCGTCGCGTTGTCGACGACGGCGATGGTGGCGCGCCGGATCGGCGAGAAGGATCCAGAGGACGCGGCGATTGCCGGCGTGCAGGCGATCGCAGTCGGGCTGGGGATCTCGCTGCTGCTCGGGATTCCGGCGGGGATTTATGCGCCGGAACTGCTGCGCGCGATGGGCGCCTCACCGGAGATTGTGGCGAGCGGGTCAGGGTATGCGCGAATTGCTCTGGGTGGATGCGGAGCAATCATCATGCTCTTCCTGAATAACGCGATCTTTCGCGGAGCGGGTGACGCGGCGATTGCGATGCGGCTGCTGTGGGTGTCGAACATCATCAATCTCGTGCTCGACCCGTGCCTGATCTTCGGGCTCGGGCCGTTCGCGCGGATGGGCGTAACGGGCGCGGCGGTGGCCACGCTTACCGGGCGATCGATTGGGGTGCTGTACCAGTTCTACCGGCTGCTGAAGGGCACGGAGCGGATTCACGTGCTGTGGCGGCACGTGCGGCTGAATGTTGGCGTGATGATGAAGCTACTGCGCGTGTCGATGACGGGCATCTTGCAGTTTGCGATTGCGAACACGAGCTGGATCGTGCTGGTGCGGATCATCTCGATCTTTGGCTCGAATGCGGTCGCGGGATACACGATTGCAATTCGGATCGTGGTGTTCTTCATTTTGCCGGCGTGGGGATTGAGCAATGCCGCGGCGACACTGGTGGGACAGAACCTGGGAGCGAAAAGACCGGATCGTGCGGCACAGGCTGTGTGGCGTACGAGTGTGTACAACGTGATTTTTCTTGGAGTGCTGGGAATCTTCTTTGTTGTATTCGCCACGCCGGTGGTACGGCTGTTCGTGCATGATCCGGCGGTGGTGCCGGTTGCCGCCACGGCATTGCGTACGTTTGCCTGCGGCAACATCGGCTATGCGTACGTGATGGTGATGCTGCAGGCCTTTAACGGAGCGGGCGACACGCTGACGCCGACGATTGTGAACTTTTTCGGCTTCTGGGTGCTGGAACTGCCACTGGCATGGTGGCTTGCCGTGAGCATGCGCATGGGTGCGAATGGGGCATTCTTATCGGTTGTGATTGCCGAATGCTCGATTGCGGTGGCGAGTATCGTGCTGTTTCGGCGAGGAAGGTGGGCACGGCAGCAGATCTAGCCGGAATGCAGGGCGAATGCGGTTGACTCGCCCCGCGCTGGGATTTAGGAAGGGGATGATTCCTTGATCTGTTCAGACAGGTAGCGCTCGTAGCCCAGTTCCTTAATTTGATGGAGCTGTGCTTCGAGCCAGTCCACGTGTCCCTCTTCGTCATGAAGCATCTTTTCGAAGAGTTCCCTGGATGCGTTATCGCCCAGATCGCGACAGACGGCAATCGACTTGTTATAGGAGGCAACGGCGTCGGTTTCTAACTGAAGCTGCCGCTCCAGCTGGTGTTTCACATTCAGGCCGACTTCAAGCTTCATGGGCTCGGTGAGGTTCGGGGTCCCGTCAAGGAAAAGAATGCGCTCGATCAATCCTTCAGCGTGGAGCATCTCGTCGATCGATTGCTTCTTGATGTATTTGCTGAGGCGCGTGTACTTCCAGTTTTCCAACATCTCGGCGTGGAGGAAGTACTGATTGATGGCCATCAGTTCATCACGCAGCGCGGCATTGAGTTCCGCGATAACTTTGGGGTTGCCTTTCATAGACCACCGATCTTATTGGCTGCCGGGATTCGAGTCAAGGCAACCGGCGACTGGACTCCTGGGCTATGCCCCCTACATGCTGCTTTTTTGGGAGGATTGAGGAATCCTTGCCGGTTCTGGGACATCTGAGAAAATAGTGAATGTGAAAGAAGCTGGACAATTTGCCCGTTTTTGGGTTGCCCGTCTTTGGGTGATAGGGGTCGTGTGCGTTGCGGCGGCGGGATTGGCCGTGACGGCGTCCGCTCAGGATCAGAATCCCAGTTCTACCGCGAATGCTTTTTACGGCAGCGTTACGTTGCGTGGTATAAGCAGCGAGCCACTCAAGCTGTCGCTGGACGATGCGATTCGGCGGGGTCTTGAGAACAATCTTGGGTTGAGAGAAGCCCAGAGCGGCGAGAAGCAATTGCAGGGCGAAAAGAACCAGGCGCTGCAGGAATTTTTGCCGACGATCAACCTGAGCGGCGGTACAGGCGTTTTCCAACACAACCTGGCAGCGCTGGGGTTTGGGCCGAACACGTTGAAGCAGTTTGAAGGGCTGTTTCCGGACGGTCCTCCGGCAGGATTTTCGCTGATTACAAAGGATGACCTGACCCACGGTGAACTGTCGTTAAATCAGACGCTGTTTTCGGGAGTTGTGATTGCTGGATGGAAAGCAGCAGGCGCGGCGGCCAGGTCGGCCTATTTTCAAAAGATGTCGGCGCGCGGCGAGGTCGTGCAGCAGGTAGCGACGACGTATTTGAGGGCGATTGCGGATACGAGCGAAGTGGATAACGCGACGGCGCTGATGAAGTCCGATGAAGTGGCATTGCAGCACGCGCGCGATGCGCACGAAGCAGGCACGGGACTAAAGCTGGATGAGTTGCGCGCACAGGTTCAGTTGCAATCGCAGCAGCAGACAGTGATAAGGGCGCAGAACGCGTTCGAGAAGGACCTGATCCTGCTGAAACGCGAGATCGGGATCGATCCCGGGCAGAAGATCGTGTTGACCGATCCTGCCCCGTATACCGAATTAGCTGAGCAGACGCCCGCGGAAGTGCGTGCGACGGCATACAAGAATCGGCAGGATTATCAGAACCTTCAAAACCAGGTGATCGAGATACGCGCGCTGCACAATGCTTACAGGGCGCAACGTCTGCCGAGTTTGAGTTTCAGCGGATATTACGGCGTTGACAAGGTTAGTGGCAGTCCAAGCCACGGCGTCTTCAATGCGATGGGGACATTGAATATTCCGATTTTTCGAGAGGCGAGTATTCGCGGAGAAGTCGATGCATCCGCGGCACAACTGGCCGCGGTAAATGCGCAGCTCGATAATCTGCGAAGCCAAATCGACCAACAGGTACGGTCGGCTCTGCTGGATGTGGAAGCGGCAAAGCAACTGGTGGAAGTGTCGAAGTCGAATGTTGAACTGGCCAGCCAGACGGTGAATGATGAGACGGACCGAGTGAATGCAGGTGTGGATGACAATCTTGCCCTGGTGACTGCGCAGTCGTCGCTGGCGACGGCACAGACGAATCATGTGCGGAGCTTGTATCAGTACAACCTGTCGAAACTCCAACTGGCGCGGTCCGCGGGCGTGATTGAGCAGCAGTACCGGGCTTATCTGGGAAGGTAGATTCTCAGGAAAGCATTTTCAGGCGGCGCGTGCGATGCATGCACCGCCTTTGGTTTGTCCAGACTGCGGAATCTTGTTCCTCCCTGAAGTGAGAAGCGGCTAGTGCTGATGAATTTGCTGTGCAGTATTTTGCGCGAGCCACAAACTGAGTGAGGCGATTTCTTTGTCGGGCATATGCTCGTGTCCGGCCATGTCAGAAGCAGGGATACCGAATTTGATGATCTGCGCGAAGTGATCGATGCGGGTGGATGCCGGCTTTTTTGTCGGGTTGTCATATGGGGCACCGGTGGTGGTTGCGGCTGCGATGAGAATTGCGGGGGACTCGATGAATTCGGATTGCCACCTGAGGCGGGTGCGACCGTTTGCATTGTGACAAGTGGCGCAGTAGTAGCTGTAAAGCGCCGGGCCGTCAGCGGGGTTTGCGGAGGCGAGTGCTTCGGGAGACAGATGCCACTGTTGCTCGTCGGCGATGTGCTGATGGGCAGCTGACGCGCCAAGGTCTGCGAGATATGCAACCAGATTGTTGCCTTTTTGATCGCGGAAGAGGAAGGCGTAAGACGGCATGATGGAAGAGCCGCTCACCTGGCGCGGATTGTAGAGGTGCATTTTGAGCCAGAGCGCGGAGCGGCGCGCGCCAACGTCTGAGAGATCGGGGCCCTGGCGGCGATCGGCCGTGTCCTGAGAACCCCGTTGAGGATCTTGCGTGTGGCAGCGGGTGCAGTCCTGAGAAACGTAAACGAGGCGGCCACGCTCGACAGCATCTGACGAAGCGGCGACGGATGTCGTGGATTGGCTGCGATAGACGCAGACAACGAAGAGGGCGACGCAGGCGAGGGCCAGTGCTCGAAGACGGTGGTGGGAGATTCTGAACACGACAGGAAACAGAATAACTGTGGAGGGCGGCGGAGCGCGGATTGCGCGGACTCTGCCACCCATCCTGGCCGTGTGGGAACCTTCTTTAACCGGCTGATCGCTACTTTCTGAAGAAGGCCAACAGATCCGCATTGATCTGTTCGGCGTGAGTTGTTGGCATACCGTGAGGAAAGCCTGGATAGAACTTCGTTTCAGAGTTCTTGAGCAGTTTGGCTGACAGTGGGCCCGCATCTGCGAAGGGCACGATCTGGTCGTCTTCCCCGTGCATGACGAGCACGGGAACCGTGATCTTCTTGAGGTCTTCTGTGAAGTCGGTCGCAGAGAATGCGACGATGCCGTCGTAATGCGCTTTCGCGCCGCCCATCATTCCCTGACGCCACCAGTTGTGGATGATTGCCTCGGAGGACTTCACGCCTGGCCGGTTGAATCCGTAAAAGGGACCCGACGCGACGTCGATATAGAACTTCGAGCGATTGGCCAGAAGCTGAGCCTGAAAGCCGTCGAAGACTTCTTTGGGAAGGCCGCCCGGGTTGGCTGCTGTCTTCAACATCAGCGGCGGCACGGCGCTTAGAATTGCGGCTTTCGCCACGCGGCTCTGCCCATGCCGGGCCAGATAATGCACAACCTCGCCGCCGCCGGTCGAATGACCGACGTGGATGGCATTCTTCAGATCGAGATGCTCCGTCACGGCCGCAAGATCGTCGGCATAATGATCCATGTCGTGCCCGTCGCTTACCTGGCTGGATCGACCGTGGCCGCGGCGGTCATGTGCGATGACGCGATAGCCGTTATTGAGAAAGAACAGCATCTGCGTGTCCCAGTCGTCGGCAGAGAGCGGCCAGCCGTGGCTAAACACTATAGGCTGACCTTTGCCCCAGTCCTTGTAGAAAATCTGCGTGCCGTCATTGACTGTGATCATGTCCATCGGATTCTCCTTTGAGGTTGAGGTGGGGAGGCTCGAACAAGGGTTGGCGGTGTTGCGGGTCTGAGAGCACCGCCCGCGTCCGGCGGAGGGGGACGGGGGCTCGTGGGCAAGTTTACAATCCCGGAGACTCCGGTGCTTGCCTGTCATGCAGATCGGAGCATTTTTTCATCAAAGAATTTACATGCGAGTTCCCACGCGCGGGCGGTTTCTGTCATTGGTATTGATGAAGGCGCAAAGACGGAACGTTTTAATGTAGGAATCGGAGGTCCGGTGGAATGGCGGCAAAACTGAGGATTGAATACATTGTGGAGGCGGATGCAGCGGCACTGGCGCGGCGGACAGCGCAGCATTTTGTCGAGGTGGCAGAGCAGGCGGCTGCCAAGCAGGGATTGGCGCGGATTGCGATCAGCGGAGGCTCGTCTCCTAAGGCGGCATTCCAGTTGCTTGCCGATCCGGGGCAGCCGTGGCTGAAGCGGATGCCGTGGGACAAGCTGGAGCTTTACTGGGTGGATGAACGGACAGTTCCCCCGGATGATCAGGACAGCAACTATCGCATGACGCGCGAGGCGATGCTGGACCATGTTCCGTTGAAGCCGGAACAGGTGCACCGGATGGAGGGCGAACTTGAGCCGGAGGTGGCAGCGGCGCGGTACGAGTCGCTGCTGAGGAACAACTTCAGGCTGGAGGGGGCGGAGAGTCCGCGGTTTGATCTGATCTCGCTGGGAATGGGCGATGACGGGCACACGGCTTCGATTTTTCCGCACACCGAAGCTATCCACACGATGGGCAGGCTGGTGACGGCGAACCAGGTTCCGCAGAAGGATACGTGGCGTCTCACTCTGACGTGGCCTGTGATCAACCACGGAAGTTCGGTTTTCTTTCTGATTGGCGGCAAGAACAAGGCCGAACTAGTGAAGGAAGTCTTTACGGGACCGCGCGATCCGGAGCGGCTGCCGAGCCAACTGATATGGCCCGCAGGCGGTATACTCACTCTGATCCTGGATAAGGACGCTGCAGCGCTCTTGCCCGCAACGGACGAGCAGGGCCGTGGATTTGTGGAGAGGGAACGATGATTTTGGCTGGTGATGTGGGCGGCACGAAAGTCCACTTGGCGTTGTATGACTTTACCGAGGGAAAACTGAAACACACGCGGGATAAGCAGTTTCCGGCGAAGGAGTATTCGGGACTCGAGGAGATCGTCAGGGAGTTTCTGGGCACAGATAAAGTGAGCGCAGCATGCTTTGGCGTGCCCGGCCCAGTGCGCGATGGGCGCCTGCGACTGACCAATTTGCCGTGGACGCTGGACAGCCGGGAGCTTGCGAAGAATCTCCAGATCGATCACGTTTTTCTCATCAACGACCTGGAAGCGAATGGTTATGGCGTGGCGGAACTGGGGCCTGACCAGATCTACACGCTGAGCGAGGGCGACGCGAGCCAGATCGGCAATCGCGGATTGATTGCCGCAGGAACCGGATTGGGCGAAGGAATTCTGGCTTGGAATGGGCGGATTCACGTGCCCTATCCGTCAGAAGGCGGGCATACGGATTTTGGTCCGCGCAATGAGGATGAGATCGAACTGCTTCGCTTTCTGCAGCGGAAGTACAACGGGCGTATCAGCTACGAACGCGTAGTGAGCGGCATGGGGATGACAAACATCTACGAGTTCCTTCGCGACAGCAAGGGTATGGACGAGCCGAAATGGCTGGCGGATGATATTGCGGCAGTGGATGACCCGAACCGAGTCATCACGGAGATGGCTCTTTCCGCAAAGAGCGAAATCTGCGCGAAGACGCTGGACATGGTGGTGTCGATTTATGGCGCGGAGGCAGGCAACCTGGCACTGAAGGTGCTCTCGGTGGGCGGCATGTATGTGGGCGGCGGGATTGCTCCGAAGATTCTGGAGAAGCTGAAGGACGGCACGTTCCTGAGGGCGTTCCAGGACAAGGGTCGGCTGAGCCAGTTGCTGATCAACATGCCGGTGCGCGTGATTCTAGACAGCCGGGCGGCGTTGATGGGCGCGGCAGCGTATGCAGAGGCGCGGGCGGCGGAGTTGAGTGGAGTTTCGCCGAGGGCGGCTTCTGTGGCGCATCACGCGTAGCGGTTGCTGAGTGGAGTGGACAAAGGGCCGGCGATCGCCGGCCCTTTGCTTTTGTACTTGGACTCGTCGGACCATTTTCCACGCTAGTTGTAATTCGCAATTCCTGCTATCCCACCCATGACGCGATGAAACTGCGCCATGGATGGGGCACCCAAATTCCGACGCCAGGATGGAGAATGCATCAATGCGCTGTGTGCGATTGCGCGACGATCCACTGGCGGTAGATGTTGCATTGAGCGGCGCGAAGGGCGGCGGCGGTTTCCACTTTTCCGTCTTGCTGGAACTGGATATAGGTGCCGTTGTTTCCTTGCTGAGGCCAGTTGGGGAGGGCGGGTGAGTTGGGGTTGCCGGTTTTGGCGAAGTTGGTCCAGTAGGTCTGGATGAGGTCAGCGAGTTTCATGTCGACGTCGGTGAATTTGCCGGAGATGTTTCCTGTCTTTGGAAAGTAGCCGAAGACGTAGGGCAGGTCGGCGGAGTGGACGGCGCCTTGTGCCTCCTGGCCGGGAATGGCGTGATTGAATTCGTATTGCCAGGTTGGGTTGTGTGCGGCTTCGTGCCATGCGGCCTGCGTGACGGATGGACAGCGGAAGATCATGTCGGCGGACCACTGATCGGCGGGCGTGCCGTATTTGGGATCTGTTGCGCCCTGTGCTCCGTCGGCAAGGCCGTAGGCGGCGAGAGCCTGTGGCGCCTGAGCGCCGGCTGCGAAGGTGATGGTAGCGCGGAGCTGGTCAGCGGATTGATTGCCACCGAATTCGCGGGTGGTGGTGCCGAATACGAGGGGGATGGCGGCCGCCTGACCGGTGGCGAAGACGAGTGCGGGCTGCTGAGGCAGTACGTAGCCGTCGATATCGGGACCTACGCGGGATCTAGCGCCTTGTGGGAGATTTTTCAATGCGGCGAGCAAATCGGTACCGGAGAGGGTGCGCAGATGTTTGATCTGACCGTCGCCATCGGGTGCACCGACGGCTTTCGCCAATCTTGACCCAGCCTGCTCGGCTTGTGCGAGAGGAAGCAGGGGTGCGGTAAAGGATGCCCCGCTCTCTGCGAGAGCTTTTTGGAAGAGGGCTTTCGCGAGGGGCGAGGTCATCAGCATGCTGGTGTCCATGGCGCCGGCAGACTGGCCGAAGACAGTGATGTTGTTAACGTCGCCGCCGAATTTCGTGATGTTGTCGTGGACCCAGTGAAGCGCGAGGATCTGATCCATGAGGCCGTAGTTGCCGGAGGCGTGATGCGCGGATTCAGCGGTGAGTTCGGGGTGCGCGAGGAAACCGAAGATGCCGAGGCGGTAGTTGACGGTGATGAGGATGACGCCATGATTCACGAGGGTGCCATCTTTATAGAGCGCGCTGGATGCGGTGCCGCCTTCGTTGGCACCGCCGTGAATCCAGAACATGACAGGGAGCGGTTTGGCGACCGGCCACTCGGGAACGATGACGTTGAGGAAAAGGCAATCTTCCTTGCCGGTCTGTGCATCGCGGCGGTTCCAGTCACCGAGGTCTGGTTGCGCGCAGGGAGCGCCGAAGGTGGTGGCACTGCGGGTGCCGGTCCAATGCGCTGCGGGAACGGGTTCGTGCCAGCGGAGATTGCCGATGGGCGGCTGCGCGTAGGGGATGCCGAGGAACTCAGCGCCGCCGCCGTGGCGGGAGACTCCCTGGATTTGTCCGGCGGTAGTGGCCACGATTAGCGAGTTGGCGTCGGCTTGGAACGCATGCGAAGCGAGTGGCTGGGTGAAGCAGGTGATGAACACGAGGGCAGCGAGCAGGCGATTGGGGCGGACGATGTTCATCAGTATTTCTCCTGGGCAAAGGTGATCAAACGAATTTTAGCAACCAGTGTTGATTGGGGCTCGAGCTCGGGTCGGCGCTGCGAGCGGTTCGATTGCGGACTGGATCGGATAACATCGGACGAAGCGTAAGTTCGAAGGCGCAACCGGAGGCGCAGCAGCGATGGTGAAGTGGGCGCGGCGGATTGTCGTGGTTCTGGTGTCGGCATTCGTGGCGCTCTATTTTGGCGACTGGGCAGTTTACAGGATGCGCGGATCGCCGCAGGGGTCGGTCACAGTGAGCCGAACGCTCGTTGTTCCTTTGAAGGGCAACAAATCAGAGTATGACTATCTGGGATCGAGCGATGTTCCCTGCTCCGTTTCGATTTTTTCGCAGAGTGGTGAGAGCCCGTGCTGGGAGTTGCGACGGAATAAGAATCAGAAGACGCAGTTTTAAATAGTCTGGTCTCATTCCGTGAAGAACTAATTACTACGCACGATCCAGCTGACTCTTTACTATCCGTGAAGCGCGGAATGGTGTGCGATCTTTCGTTGCAGTCCGATCTCACTTATTTCTGGTGGGCGGCTAGCCATTTTGCGGCGCGGTCCTGGGCGGCTGCGAGGTCGGTTGGGCTGAGGTGCTGTGCGACGAGGTCGCGGGCGTGGACTGCATCTTCCTGACGCGAGCCGTTCCAGGTTTTGGCGGCGAGGTCTAGCCAGACGTAGGACTCGACAAGATTGACTGGGACTCCCTGGCCGTTCGCATACATTGAGCCGAGATTGAACTGGGCGCGGGGAACTCCCTGCTCTGCGGCCTTGGTGTACCAGGCTGCGGCTTGAGCGTAGTTTTTCTCGAGGCCAGTGCCGTTGTCATAAAGCAGGCCGAGGTTGAACTGGGCGGAGGCGTTTCCCTGCTCCGCGGCGCGTCGGTAGAGATCGGCAGCCTGAGCGTAATCCTGCGGGACGCCGATGCCGCGCTCATAAAGGGTGCCGAGGTTGTATTCGGCCGCTGGAACCTTTTGCAATGCGGCTTTGCGATACCAGCCTGCGGCTTCCGCGGAATCCTGGGGCACTCCGTTGCCATGGTCATACAACAGGCCAAGCTGCAGTTGAGCCGGGGCAAAGCCCTGCGCGGCAGCCTGCTGATACCGCAACGCAGCCTTTGTATAGTCCTGCGGAACTCCGTTTCCGGCTTCGTAGAGGGCCCCCATATGAAACTGGGCCTGGGCGGATCCCTGGTCGGCAGCTTTCTGGAGCCATGAGGCGGCTTTGGTGTAGTCCTGCGGGACGGAGATGCCGGAGGCGTAGGCCTCGCCTACAGCGAGTTGAGCCTTGGCGTCGCCGGCATTCGCCTTTTTGAGCAGGGCGGGATCGATTCCGGCTTTTTGCGCGAGGACGGGAAGACACATGAAAACAATGAAATAGATGGAAAGCGGAAAGATGCGGCGCGACGTCATAGTGCCTCGTATGGAGCCTTAGGGGAACTCAAACACGATAGCAAATTACTCGGCCCCCGGGTGTGATGGCCATCTGCCATGAGCGGGCGCTCGCGGATGCGCCGGACTGCGCCGGTTTGTTAAGGTTGACCCATGCCGGAAGCTGTTCAACTCCCCGATATCGCCTCTGTTGATCTCGAATCCCTCGCAACCGAAGTAGTGAAGCTGGCCATGAAGGCCGGAGCCAGCGATGCTGAAGCTGTAGTCCGCGAAGGGGATGAATTCAGCGTGAATGTTCGCCTGGGGCAGGTGGAAACGCTGAAGGAGTCGGGGTCGCGCGCGCTGGGGCTAAGGGTGTTTCTGGGGAAGCGGTCGGCATCGGCATCGACAAGCGATCTGACGGCGGATGGAATTCGGCAGCTTGTAGATGGCGCTATGGCCCTGGCGAACGTGACGGAAGAGGATGCGTTTATCGGGCTGCCGGAGAGCGAGGAGTTTGGCTCGATCAAAGACGACCTGCACCTCTTCTTTGAGGACGTCTATTCGCTGCCGGGAACGGAGCGGATTGAATGGGCGCGGCGGGCAGAGACTGCTGCGATGGCGGCGGACCCGCGGATCACGAACTCGGATGGCGGGAGCTTTGACGCGGCGACGGGCAGGAAGATTCTGGCTAACTCGCGGGGATTTGTGGGGAGCTACCGTTCGAGCTATGCGGGTGTTTCGGCTGCTCCGCTGGCGCGCGATGAGAATGGGCAGATGCAGAGGGACGGCTGGTGGAGCAGTGCACGGCGGATGGCGAACCTGGACTCGCCGGAAGCTGTGGGGCAAGAAGCGGCGCGGCGGACGGTGCGGCGGCTGGGCGCGAGACGCGTACCCACGCAGCAGGTTCCGATTGTGTTTGCACCTGAAGTGGCGCGGTCGCTGATCGGGTCAGTGTTTGATGCCGCGTCAGGTGACTCGATCTGGCGTCATGCTTCGTACCTGGCGGGCAAACTGGGGGAGCAGATTGGTGCGACGACGATCACGATCGTGGATGACAGCCTGATGATGTTGCCGACGGGTGTGGGGGGATTTGGGAGCACGCCCTTTGATGGCGAGGGGCTTCCTTCGCGACGGACCGTTTTGGTTGAGGGCGGTGTGTTGCGGAACTACATGCTGAATTCCTATGCGGCACGCAAGCTGGGGATGAAGTCGACGCATAATGCTTCGCGGGGGCTGGCGGGTGCTCCGGGGATCGGGTGCGGGAATCTCTATCTGGAACCGGGAACGCAGACGCCGGAGGAAATTATCGGCGAGGTGAAAGCCGGGCTGTACGTGACGAGCTTGATGGGATTCGGAACAAATATTGTGACCGGCGATTACTCGCGCGGGGCGGCGGGGCTGTGGATTGAGAACGGCCAGATGACGCATGCGGTGGAGGAGATCACAATTGCCGGTCATCTTGGCGAGATGCTGATGAATGTGTCGGCGATCGGGAATGACCTGATGTTTCGCGGTTCAGTGGCTTCGCCGACGCTGCGGATTGATGGGATGACGATTGCGGGAGCGTGAGAAAGGCAGCCGCGCGCGCGGGTTAGCGGAGTTGGCCGCGCTTTGCGCGTGGTTGCGGAGTTAGCGATTCTGGTGCGAAGTTTGGCTGGCTGATCACTTAGCAAGTTAGCTGCGCTTCGCGCGATTGCAAGTTAGCGAGTTCGCGGGTCCGGGCAGAGCGAGACTTTGGTGCTTGTGAACGAAAACTCGATGGAGCAGATTCCTTTCGATCCGGCTGACGCTAAGGCGGCGCTGAGCCAGTTGCCTGCCAGCCCGGCAGTGTTTGCGCTTTACGGCGCAGAGGCTAAGGACGAGCCTTACATTGGGCGCACACCAAATTTGCGGGGACGGCTGGAGCGGCTGCTGCAGCCTTCAGCGAAACATCCGCGGCGGCTGCAACTGGCGGGGCGAGTCCGGCGGATTGCATTTCGTCGCACGGGTTCGGATTTTGAGTCGCTGCTGATTCAGTTTTCTTTGCTTAAAGATGTGTATGGCGCGAAGGTGCTGGAACGGATGCATCTGCGTGCGCCGGTGTTTTTGCGATTTCTGGGGGGTAACTCGTATCCCCGAATCGTGGTGACGAACAAGCCTAGCCAGCGCGAGTCGGACTGGGCTTATGGGCCGTTTGCTTCGCGGGCGGCAGCGGAGCGGTTTGGCGAAGAGGCGCTGAAGCTATTTCTGCTGCGGCGGTGCACCGACGATCTGAATCCTGACCCGAGCCACCCTGGGTGCGTGTACTCCGAGATGAAGATGTGCCTTGCACCCTGCTACAAGGGCTGCACGGACGAACGCTACGCGGAAGAAGCTGCGGCGGTACAGGATTTTCTGGCGACGCGCGGGGAGAGCAGGCTGGTAGTGCTGCGCACGGAGCGCGATGCTGCGTCGGCGGACCTGGCGTTTGAGGATGCTGCCACACTGCATGCGCAGGTGCAGAAGGTGGAGGTAGTGCGCGCGCTGGCGCCGGAACTGGTGCACCCGATGAGCAAGTTGCGCGCGGTGATTCTGCAACCAGCCGCGGTAGGGCCAAGCGCGTCTTCGACGTCAGAAGCCGGGGTATCCGTTTTCATGTACGCGAATGGAAGGCTCCGGGGGCCGGTGTTGTTCTCGACGGTGGGGATGCGCATACAGAACGAGCAATCGGGATCGAGTTCGTTGTTTGCGCAGCCGATGGCGTTGGAGCCGGTGCCGGAAGAGACAGGGATCAGGGAACAGGGATCAGGGATCGAAAACGAGGGATCAAGGAACAGGGATGCAGGAATGGAAACACCGATCGCGCAGAAGGTTCCGCGGACGATGCTGGAGGCGCGGATAGAGACGGTGCTGGCTGAACTTGAGCAGGATGCGGGTGCCCCGTCTGCGACGGTGCGGCAGGGACATTTGGCGTTGCTGAAGAGGTGGTATTACCGGCCGGAGGTGAAACGGGAGGGCGAGGTTTGCTTTCCGGACGAGGAAGGCCGCTGGCCCATCAGGTCGCTGCTGCGCAGCGTGGGACGGGTGGCAGCGAAGGCGATGGCGCACCCGGTGCGCGCGTAAGGAGAATGGCGGGCGAGGATCAGCGATGGTGAGGCAGAGAACGATGCGGGAGATGCTGGCGCCGGGTAGGCGGCTCGATTGCGGCAATGCCTGCGAGGTTGCTGCGCTGTTGTTGAAGAATCCGCGCAAGACCGGGCAGGTGGTGGAATGTCTTTGGGACGAGGACACCGGTGTGGCGAATCGGGCGGCTGACGCCCTGGAACGCGCTTCGGGTAGACGACCTGAGATTCTGCGGCGGTGGAAGGATGCCCTGCTGGACCGCATGCTGGACGCGGGAGAGAACAAGTTGCGCTGGAACCTGGCGCTGATGATTTACCGAACGCCGCTGAATGCGGCCGAAACGGTTCGGGCCGCGGCGGCGCTGCGTTCGTGGCTCGACGATAAAAGCTCCATTGTGAAAACGAGCGCGATGCACGGGCTGGCGGGGCTGACGCGCTGGGACCGGTCGATGGTGCCGGAGGTTCTGGACATGCTCCGCGTTCTCAGCCGGAGCGGTACTCCGGCGATGCGGGCGCGGGGGCGGATTCTGCTGAAGCGGATTGAGACGGGAAGAGAGTTGCCGGTGATTACTGGGCCGTTACCCGCAGCTTCAGGCGATTCGGAAACGTTCGGGGGAAGACCGAAGGCTCACGCCATTGCGCAGACAGCCCGCGCGAAAACGCTGCAGGCGCTGCGCTACGGCTGAGCTGTGCGGTGATAAACTGGCCGGACACAGAGAGTGTGCCAAGACATTCATGATTCAGGTGCTTGCGGACTAAAAATGATTGAACTTCTGCCTTCGATATTATCGGCGGATTTCGCGAACCTCGCGGACGAGGTTGCGGCCGCGGAACGGGGCGGCGGCACCGTAATCCACGTTGACGTCATGGACGGGCATTTTGTGCCGAATATCACGATTGGGCCGCCCGTGGTGAAGAGTCTGCGCAAGGCGACGAAGCTGCCTCTCGACTGCCATCTGATGATTGAGAACCCTGACGAGTACATCCCCGCTTTTGCGGATGCCGGGGCGAACTGGGTGAGCGTGCATTACGAGGCTTGCCGGCATCTACACCGCTCGTTGACACACATTGCCGATCATGGAATGCAGCCGGGGGTGGTGCTCAATCCGGCGACGCGGGTGGAGCTGATCCGCGACATTCTGCCGATGGTGCACCACGTACTGATCATGAGTGTTAACCCGGGATTTGGCGGGCAGAGCTTTATCCCCTTTTCACTGGAGAAGATCCGGCGGCTGGCCCAATTGCGCACGGAGCTGGGGTTGGCATTTAAAATCGAAGTTGACGGCGGCATAGCTCACGACACGGTCTCCCAAGTCGTCAAAGCAGGTGCGGAGTTGTTGGTGGCCGGGAATGCTGTGTTTGGGGCCGGGCAGGCCGAGCGGGATGGCCGTGCCTTGCTGGACGCCGCTCGCAAAGCGGCTGGTGAGTAAGCCGCAGAAGCATATATAACCGTGGCAGTTTCCCCCTGCCGCACATTTGAGGTGGTATGAACCGGTTGTCGAGAAGTTTAGCTGTGTTGGCGCTGGCGTCGCTGGTGCTGTCTGGGATAACGGCTCAGGCCAAGGAAAAGAAGCCCAAGCACAAAAAGAACCAGGATTTGAGCGCGAATCCGCTGGCTAACGTGAACTCGAAGCAGCCTGACAAGGAGCTCTTTGACAAGGCAATGGTCGCGATGAAGAAGGGCAAGTTTGACGTGGCCCGTCTCGATCTGCAGACCATGCTGAATACTTATCCCGACTCTGAGTACCGGATGCGGGCCAAGCTTGCCGTGGGCGATAGCTGGTTCAAAGAGGGCGGCACCGCCGCGCTGACGCAGGCCGAGAGCGAATACAAGGACTTCATCACCTTCTTCCCGAATTCTCCTGAGGCAGCCGAAGCACAGATGAAGGTGGGCGACATCTACTACCAGCAGATGGAGAAGCCGGACCGGGATTGGAATAACGCGCAGGACGCGGAGAGGGAGTACCGGACCATGATCAACATGTTCCCGGACTCGCCACTCATTCCGCGTGCCAAGCAAAAGCTGCGCGATGTGCAAGAAGTTCTGGCAGAGCGCGAGACGCAGATCGGACTTTACTACGGAGCCAAGGAAAACTATCCTGCCTCGATCGCGCGCCTGCAGACAGTGGTGGACACCTATCCGCTCTACTCCAGAAGTGACCAGGCGCTGCTTGCGATAGGCGACGCTTACGCCGGGGAAGCGCGCGCGGTGCAGATTGCGCCGAACATCCCGGGTGCTGTACGTGAACGCCTGCGGACTGTCTACCAGGACAAAGCTGCAGCGGCCTATGACAAGGTGATTACGCGATACCCGATGGCTCCGCACGTTGAGGATGCGCGCGACCGGCTGGTGGCGATGAACCGTCCAGTGCCGGAACCGACAGATGCCGCCGTTGCGGAAAACGACGCCGAGCAGAAGAGCGAGCGGCCGGTTCGCTTCACGGACAATGTGCTTGGGATCATCAAGCGCGGTCCGACCGTGGTGGAGGCTGCACACGTGGGTGAGCCTTCGCTCGAGGATCCGAAGCGCACGCTGGCACCCGATGTAACCAAGGAGAATATTGCGCTCTATACCGCGGCCTTTAACGCAGGCAAGCCGGCAACGACGACTACGGTTACTCCGACCGGTCCCAATGAGCCACCGCGCAGCGATCAGCCGTCTACCGCGCCGCAGATGGCCGCGCCGACCGACGGCAGCAGAGTTGGAGTTTCGATTGTGAATGCTCCGAATGGGGACGCAACTGCTGCACCAGCTGGAAATGATGCGGCACCTGCGACCGGTGCAACTGGCGACGCAAGCCCGCTGGTGAAGCCGGTAGGGCCCACTAACTCCGCACTGCCGGATGTGGATAAACCTGCCGAGTCACCCGACCAGGTGAACGACATCAAGCCAGGTACGGCTCAGCAGCAGACTGCCGCCGAAGCTGCATCGAAGAAGCCGAAGGCCAATCTGGACGAGGAATCCTCGAGCAAGAAGAAAAAGAAAAAGGGCCTGGGCAAACTGAACCCGTTCTAAAGAGCAGAGAACGAGGGAGCAAGGGACCGAGGCGAAGGCCGCATCTGGAGAGGATGCGGCCTTCGATTTTTTGGGTGTGATTGATGATGCCGGGCTTGCGCAACACCGGTTGTTCAATCTGCTAGAGTGAAGAGTAGTCCCCCGGTCTGAAACCCTTGTGGAATCTGGGTTTCGGTGCAAACCCTGCGGGGCTACCCGACAACCCTCATGCCGCACGATCTGCCCAAAGCATACGACCCGACCGCCATTGAAGATCACTGGGCGGAGTACTGGGTGCGCGAGAAGCTATTCGCACAGCCCACGCCTGGCACCAACCCCGAAGACAAGGGCCTGGACGGCCACTCGTTCACGATTCTGCTGCCACCACCCAATGTGACCGGCAATCTGCACATGGGTCACATGTTCGAGCACACGGAGAGCGACATTCTGATTCGCTGGCACCGCATGCGCGGCGATCGCGTGCTCTGGATTCCGGGAACGGACCATGCCGGCATCGCTACGCAGATGCTTGTCGAAAGGCAGATCACAGCCGAGGGCACTACGCGGCAGCAGATGGGCCGCGAGAAATTTGTGGAGCGCGTTTGGGAATGGCGGCGGCATTATGGCGGCGCAATTCTGGGGCAGATGAAGCGGCTGGGTGCATCCGTCGATTGGGACCGCGAATATTTCACGATGGACGAGCGGCTCTCAGTGGCGGTGCGCGAGGCGTTTGTCCGGCTTTATGAGCAGGGGCTGATTTATCGCGGCGCATACATTGTGAACTGGTGCCCGCGGTGCCAGACGGCTATCAGCGATCTGGAAGTGGTGTACGACGAGCACAAGGGACATCTGTGGGAGATTCGGTATCCGGTTATTGGCGATGACGGCAAGGATACGGGCGAGTTTCTGACGGTTGCGACGACGCGGCCGGAGACGATGCTGGGCGACGTGGCGGTGGCGGTGCATCCGGCGGATGAGCGCTACAAGCATCTGCACGGGAAGAAACTGCGGCTGCCGCTGGTGGGGCGCGAGATTCCGGTGGTGCTGGATGAATGGGTGAGTCCGGAGTTCGGTACTGGCGCGGTGAAGGTGACGCCGGCGCACGATCCGAACGATTTCGCGCTGGGCCAGCGGCACGATCTGCCTTCGATCAACGTGATGGACGATACCGCGCACATCAATGCCGAGGGCGGCGTTTACGCGGGGCTGGATCGGTTTGTTGCGCGCAAGAAGATTGTTGCGGATCTCGAAGAGATGAGCCTGCTGGCGGGCATCAAGGACCACGTAAACAATGTGGGCCACTGCGACCGCTGCAAGACGGTGGTGGAGCCGCGGCTTTCGCTGCAGTGGTTCGTGAAGATTCAGCCGCTGGCGGACAAGGCGATTGCGGCGGTGAAAGAAGGACACATCAAGTTCACGCCGGAGATGTACGGGAAGACATACCTGAACTGGATGGAGAATATCCACGACTGGTGCATCTCGCGGCAACTCTGGTGGGGACATCGGATTCCGGCGTGGCATTGTTCGGCCTGCCACAAGACCACCGTTGCGCGACAGGATCCGACGAAGTGCGAGCACTGCGGGGCGGACAAGCTAACGCAATCGACCGACGTGCTGGATACCTGGTTTTCTTCGGGGCTGCTGCCGGTGTCGGTGTTTGGATGGCCGAATATTACGGCGGAAAATCGCGCGGACTTTGATGCGTTCTATCCGACGAGCCTGCTGGTTACGGGCTTCGACATTCTGTTCTTCTGGGTGGCCCGGATGATCATGCTGGGCTGCTGGTTTTCGACTGATGTTGAAATGCCGGACGGCAGCCCGCGGCCGCTCGTCGGAGTCTGTTCCTTATCGCGAGGTGTACATTCACGCGCTGGTGCGGGATGCGAATCGCGAGAAGATGTCGAAGACCAAGGGGAACGTTGTCGATCCGATCGAGATTGTGAAGCAGTACGGGACAGATGCGGTGCGGTTTACGCTGGCGTCGATGGCTTCGCCGGGGACGGATATCGCGTTCAACGTCGCGCGGACCGAGGGGTATCGGGCGTTTGCAAACAAGATATGGAATGCGGCGCGGTTCATTTTTATGAATGTGGATCGGGCTGCGGAAGTGGGGATCAAGTCTCCATTTGAGGTTCTTCGAGAGCAAAAAGGCCCGGACGGACGTGAATTCAGTCTTCTATTTAACCTGCCAATTCTGGGAGGAGAGATTCCTCTTGCGGATCGCTGGATTCTTGCCGCTCTCTACAAGACCGCCAGTGAAGTCAACGAGGCACTGGAGAACTACCGGTTTGATGAGGCTGCAGCTGCCGTCTATCAGTTTTTTTGGGGCAGCTTCTGTGACTGGTACCTCGAGATCGTCAAGTTGCGTTTGGACTTTTCGATGATGCCGTCTAGCGAAGAGATCATGGGACGGGAACTCACTGAAGAGGAAGACAAGGCTTTTGAACGCAAGGCCAAGGCTGTTCCGGCGCTCTCCACACTTCTCTTTGTCTTCGAGTCCTCGCTTCGCATGCTATCGCCGTTCATGCCCTTTATCACTGAAGAGATTTGGCATGCCATTTTCGACGGAAACCCGCCCGCAAAGTCGATAGCGCTTGCGAAATTCCCAAGACCTCGTGAGATATCCCAAACCGTGGCGCCCGTCATCAGCCAGATGGCACTTTTGCAGAACCTCATTATAGAGATTCGTGCGCTTCGCAAAGAGATCGGCGTGGAAGAGAAAGCGACGGTTCCGATCGAGGTCCGCGCGGATGCCGAACTGCAAAATATCGCTGATGAGAATCGAGAGATTGTGCAGCGGCTGGCACGGGTGAGCGAAGTGCGGTTTGTTGAGCAGGTCTCGGCTGGCCTTGCCAAGCATTCGTCTCCACAGTTCGATGTGGCAGTGATCTATGAACGCAAGATCGATGTGGCGGCTGAGCGGGATAAGTTGACCAAGGAAATCGCAAAGCAGGAAAAGATCATCGCCAGTTCCGAACGCCAGCTCAACAACCCAGGCTTCACGAGTAAAGCTCCGCCGCACATCGTCGAGGGATTGAAGAAGCAGCGAGGCGACGCACAGCAACTGCTCGATAAACTGCGCAGGGATCTTGATTCCCTGCCGCCTGCGTGAGCGAATCCACCGAATGGCGTGCGTCTGCAAATCCTGCGTTGAGCATTCCAGAACTCTTGGGATCGTGCACGCACCGAAATCTAGGCATGCGCTTCACAAGGCTTATCGGGCGGCGGCGAAGGTTTGGCATCCTGACCGCTTCGAGGGGAACCACGGCAAGCGGCTTGAAGCGGAAGAGCGGTTCAAGCGCATTCACGCGGCCTACCAGGCACTCTGCGAGCACTTTGACAATCCGGCGAGAAGGGCACGCGAAGCGGAATTCGCTACTCCGGTGCAACCGAATCCCCGGCCTACAATTTCTTTCGGAGATGTGCCAGGTTGTTTTGCGGCACCGAATTTTCCAGATTACGTTCGGAAAGCAATTGAAGCCGCCCACCTGGACAGCACGGAAATGCCGGTTGGATTTATCGATCTGTCTGTGGGAGCTGAACGCTACATTCTGTTGGGTAATCACAAGATGTACATTCGCAGCGCCGCGGGAATCCTTTCGGTGATCTGGTATGTGGACCTGGGCGCAGTGAACCTCATCGACTTGAAGGCGGGTGCATGGAAAAGAATTGCCGAGACGATCGCCGGCAAAGCGCAACACTACTCGCTCGAGATCAATCGGCTGGATGGAAGCAGGTTTTGCTTGCTGACGGATCGCCCGGATGACAGGGTCAAGAAAGTTGTTTATAACTTTCTACGACAAATGAAATCAAATTCGCAGTCTTGAACATCGAAAGAAGAACGAATGGATTGGAAGAGCCACCGCGTAGAAGCATTGCTGGAACAGGCGCTGCTGGAAGACAAGGCAGTCAGCGATGCCACGACGAACGTGACCATCGATGCCAACCTTCGCGCCTCGGCCTCGATCATCGCGCGACAGGAGATGGTGGTTGCAGGGCTGGGGGCGGTGCCGCGCTTTCTTGAGATTTTTGCTCGGCTCGATCCGCGACCGGCAGCGCATACTCGATTCGATGTGGTCAGCCATCCGGAGATTTTTGACGGCGTCCGTGTTCACAAGGGTCAGGTGCTGGCGGTGATTCGCCACAATGCACGCGTACTACTGAGCTGCGAGCGAGTGATCCTGAACCTGATGCAGCACCTCAGCGGCATCGCCACACTGACGCGGCAATATGTGGATGCGATCCAGGGAACAAAGGCACGTGTGCTGGACACGCGCAAGACTGTTCCGGGGCTGCGAGCGCTGGAAAAGTACGCAGTGCTTTGTGGTGGGGGAACGAATCACCGGCTCGATCTTTCTTCGGGGATCCTGATCAAGAACAACCATATCTCGCTGGGCGGAGGATTACGGGCTGCCCTGACGAATGCTCTGGAGAAGCGCAAGCCGGGCAATCGGGTGCAGGTGGAAGTGCGCACGCAGAAGGAGCTGGAAGAGGCGATTGAATGCGGCGCCGAGGCCATTCTGCTGGATAATATGTCGCCCGCGCAGGTGCAGACGGCGGTCGAGCGGATTCGCAAGGAAGAGCGGTGGATTCCGATTGAAGCGTCGGGCGGCATTGTGCTCGATAACATTCGCGCGTATGCGGAGGCCGGCCCGGACTTTATCAGTGTGGGCGCGCTGACGCACTCTGCCAAGGCCGCCGATATTTCCATGAGCATTGTTGCGGAGCCGGCGTAGGCGTGTACGACCTTGTTGCACTGGACGCTGAGCTTGCCGGTACTGAGTTTGCGGGCAAGCTGCATTTTTCTTCTACGACGGGATCGACTAATAGCGATGCTATCGCGGCTGCGCGCAATGACGCTGCGCACGGATCTGTCTTTTTTGCCGATGAGCAGACAGCCGGGCGCGGACGTGGCGATCACAGCTGGCAGTCGAGCGCCGGGGATGGACTGTATGTGAGCGTGCTGCTGCGGCCGAAACTGTCGCCGGCGCAGCTTCCACTGATTCCACTTGTGGCGGGATTAGCGGCGGCAGATGCGATCCGGGTAGTTGCGGGGATCGCTATCGACCTGCGTTGGCCCAACGATTTGTTGATTGGTCCGCGCAAGGCAGGAGGCATCCTGGTCGAATCGAAAACTGAGGCTGCAGGGCTTGCATTTGCCGTTGTCGGGATTGGTGTCAACGTGCATCAGAGCATTTTCGATCCCGAGCTTTCGACGCCTGCCACTTCGCTGGATATCGCTGCGGGGCGCCGTGTGAGCCGGCAGTCGCTGATTGTTGCCCTGCTAAAATCGCTTGAGCGCGAGATGCTCCTGCTGGCCGATGACGGAGGAGTTAGTGCGACGCTGGGGCGCGTGGAGCAGGCTTCTACGTGGATCAAAGGGCGACCGGTTGAAGTTCATGGCCCGCAGAAATGCGTTGGAGTAACGGCCGGCCTGGATGCACAGGGATTTCTGCTGATGCAAACAGCCGATGGGCTGGTGACGGTACAGACTGGCGGCATTCGCGCCGCGGATACGGAATAAAACGAAGATGCTGCTAGCAGTGGATGTTGGAAACACGAATACGGTTCTCGGGCTTTACAGGCTCGACGCGGAAGCGGGGCTTCCTCCGAAGGGCGCCGCAGTGGCCGCCAAGGACAGGTTTGACCTGACCGCGCATTGGCGCCTCACTACACATCGAACGCAGACTGTGGATGAGTACGGAGTGTTTTTCGTAAAGCTGTTTGAGATGCACGGCTTGTCGCCGAGCCAGGTCACGAACATCATTATTTCTTCGGTTGTGCCACCGCTAGACTCCACGTTGCGGCAGGTATCCGAGACGTACTTCCATCTTGAGCCGTTGTTTGTTGAGCCGGGCATCAAGACAGGGATGCCGGTGCTGGTCGACAATCCGACGGAGCTTGGCGCCGACCGGCTCGCCGATTGCATTGCCGCGATCGAACGCTATGGCGGACCGTGCATCGTGGTGGATTTCGGGACGGCGACGAAGTTTGAGGTGATCTCCGAAAAAGGCGAGTACCTGGGCGGAGCGATTGCTCCGGGGCTGGGATTGAGCGCGGAGGCACTGTTTTCGCGAGCGGCACGGTTGAGCCGCGTCGATATCAAGAGGCCGGCCAAGGTTATCGGCACCAATACTGTGGGGCATTTGCAGAGCGGGTTGTACTACGGCTATATCGGGTTGGTCGACGGCATTCTGGAGCGTATTTTTGCAGAACTGGGGCAGAAGCCTCGCGTGATTGCAACCGGGAGGGCTGGCGCGGATGGTCTCGGCGGATTCGCACTACATTTCGGAGATCGACGAACTGCTGACGCTTGATGGTCTGCGGATTCTGTTTGAGCGCAATCGCACTGCGCGGCCACGCGGGCGCGGATAGCAGTCATTGGGGTATTGGGCTTAGCCGAAAAGCAGATTCTTCGCTCACCACCCCCGACCTCTGCCCCCAAGGAGCAAAGATCGTTCTTTGGGGACCCCGAAGAACGTCTGGGGCCTCGTTCACTCAGAATGACACCACCGGGTTTGGGAATGTTTTTGGACTCAGGACACAAGCGCTTACGTGCAAAACTACTTCAATTATTTTACGGAGATCGAGGATCGCTTTCAGCAGCGGCGCGGGGCGATTCTGTTGCTTTCGACGCTCGACTGGGCGTTGGTTGAGACGTGGCGCGATGCGGGGATTCCGTTGGAGGCGGTACTGCGCGGGATTGACGCGGCGTTTGACAAGTATGAATCACGGCAGAAGCGTGGGCGCATGCGGCGCGTCAACGGGCTGGCGTGGTGTTCGCAGGCAGTGATGGAGGCGGCGGAGCAGTTGCGCGAGGCAAGCGCCGGGACTGCGGTGCCATCGACTGGGTCGGAAGAAACCGGGTTCGAGCACGAGCGGGTGGCTTTGCATCTTGAAGCTGCCGCGACCGCGCTTGACGCTTCGATGATTGCGCATGAGGCCTGTGCCGCAACGGCGGTGCGCTTGCGGGAACTCGCGACTGAAGCACGTGCAGCGAAGGCTCCGGGCAACGCAGCGCATGAGGTCGAGGCGGTTGAACGCGTTCTTACGGTTCTCGAGGAAAGGCTGTTCGCGGCTTTGCAGGCGGCGGCGCCCGAAGATCTGATAGTCGGCTTGAGAGAACACGCTGACCGCGAACTAGCGCCTTACCGGAGCCGCATGGGTGCGGAGCAATTACGCCAGGTTAAGCGGCAATTTGAACAGAAGCAATTGCTGGTGCATTACAACCTACCGCGACTCAGCCTGTTTTACATGAGCCAGCAATGAAACGTGTAAAGCCAAAGCCGGAAATTGCAAAGCCGACCCGCAGCGCGCTTGTGCAGATCGAGAAACCGATCTATGGGGGAGCGTTTCTGGCACATGTGGAGGGCAAGGCGATGTTCGTGCCGCTGACGCTACCGGGAGAGCAGGCGCGCGTGCGCATCGTGGAAGAAAAACGCGGCTACGCCGTGGCCGAGGCGGAGGAGATTATTACCGCTGTCAGCGAGCGGGTCGTGCCGGGTTGCCGCCACTTCGGGGTGTGCGGAGGATGCCAATACCAGCACGCAGATTATGCGGCGCAACTCGCATACAAGCAGGCGATTTTGCGCGAGACGCTTGGACGCGGAGGCGTGAGGGCGCCGGAGGTGATCGAGGTGCTGGCCGGCAAGGAGTGGCAGTATCGCAATCGGATTCGGCTCGCGGTTGATGTTGCGGGGCGCGTGGGGTATCGCGCAAGGCGTTCCCACGATCTGGTTGCGATCAGTGAGTGTCCGATTGCATCGCCGCTGCTAGTGCGGGCTGCGATGAGTGGTGCGGAAATTCTGCGGGATTTAAAGACGGGCTTGCGGCCAGCAGAGGTTTCGCTTTTTTCAAATTCGGAAGAGACGGAGCTTCTGGCTAGTATTTTCGTGCGCGATTCGACTAAGCGCGGATTCGAAGAGTTGTTCGTGGAGTGGAGGAAGCGCGTTCCAGCGCTGACTGGGGTCGAGCTTGTCGAGGAGGGGCGCCCGGGGCCACAGGCGAGAGCTATTGCGCAATCGGGCGAAGCGTCGCTGACATACCGCAGTGGGGGCGTGGACTATCGCGTCGACCACGGCGCCTTTTTCCAGGTGAATCGGTGGCTTGTCGACGGCCTTGTCGATCGCGTGACGGCAGGCAGGCGAGGTGGGCTGGCCTGGG
Source organism: uncultured Acidobacteriaceae bacterium (assembly GCA_963832035.1). GTDB lineage: Bacteria > Acidobacteriota > Terriglobia > Terriglobales > Acidobacteriaceae > Telmatobacter. The sequence continues at coordinate 328,294 of CAWHSK010000003.1, forward strand.
ATCTCTTTGCGGGTGTGGGTCTGTTTGCGCGAAGGCTTGCGGAGAGCTTCGAGCAGGTCGCCGCGGTTGAATCCGCACCAATGGCTGTGGGGGCGCTCGCACACAATCTTGAAGGCACGGCGGGCACATGCGTGAAGGCGGAGACGCTTGCGTTTCTGAAAGCGCACAAGACGACGAGGCCGGAGTTGATTGTGGTAGACCCACCGCGTGTGGGGCTTGGAGCGGAGACGACTTCCCTGCTTGCGGAGATTGGAGCGGCTGACATCGTGTATGTGTCGTGCGATCCAGCGACTCTGGCTCGCGATCTGTCTGCCCTTATTGGTGCGGGTTATGAGTTACGTTCTGTCACGCTGGCTGATCTGTTTCCGCAGACCTTTCATTTGGAGTCGGTGGTCGAACTGCGGCGATCCTGATAACCTTGCGCCCATAGATAATTTTTAAGATTCGGGCTCAATGGAAGCTGAACCGAGGAACTTCGGGCCGAACACGCTCCGCCCTGCTTCGAATGGTGTTGGGGTTCCGCTGTTTCACGCCGCGTGGTTGTTTGCGCTTGGGATAGTGGTCGCTGATTTTGTCTGGCTTCGGCCCGCTTACCTGCTCATTGCGCTGATTCCTTTTGCCATTTTGTGCGGAATTGGGGCGTTGCGTGCGCAACGTATTATGTGGTTTCCGCTGGCTGCGTTGTGGTGCCTGCTGGGCGCGTGGTGTGCGGAGATGCAGCCACAGCCCGCTGCGGCGGCCGCCTTGGCGACGCTCTCTGATGGTTTGGTGCGTAACGTCGAAGGCACAATCGTCGATGCCGGCCCGGTGCGGAAAGAACTTGAGCAGAATGTCGATGAGGCACAGAGCACTGCGGAGACGCAGCGGCTCGATGTGCGGATCGCAAGTGTTGAAGCGGTCTCAGACAATGAAGATGAACAAGAGGCTGTGCAGGGTAGCGTCCGCATTACTGTGCGCTGGCCCGAAGGCCAAACAGCTCTAGCCGGTTTCAATTGCGGAGAGCGCATCCGTGCAGATGCCCGGTTGATGCGGCCTGAGGTTTATCGAGATCCAGGCGTGTGGAGCCGTGCGGATTATCTGCACGATCAAGGAATCACCTCCACAGCTACGGTGAGAGCGGATTACGTTAAGGTGCCTGGGGCGGCGCGTGAACGCAGTTTTACGTGTCGCCTTTCGGAGTGGCAGCACGCGGCGAGCGCGAGGATTCTGGCGCTTCCCGGGGCGCTGCGGACGATGCCAGCTGCGCTGCGGCTGAGCGAAGACGATGCGATCATGCTGGCCGCGATGGTGACGGGAGATCGCACGTACCTTACGCATTCGTTGCGCGCGGGATTTGAGAGGACAGGTTCGTTTCACATGCTTGTCGTCTCAGGGCTACATCTGGCCATTGTTGCCGGATTGATTGTCTGGATCACGCAAAGGCTGCGGGTGCCACAATTGCCCGCGACGTTGATCACGATCGGCGCTTCATTTGCTTACGCTTTGTTCACGGGATTCGCCGTGCCCGTGCAACGATCGCTGTGGATGGTGATGCTGTATCTCGTGGGGCGGCTTGTTTACCGCGAGCGCAACGTGCTGAACACGATTGGCTTTGCATCGTTATGTTTGCTGGGCGTGAACCCGCGTAGCCTCCTGGATTCGAGTCTGCAGATGACTCTGCTTGCGGTTGTTTCCATCGGTGGAGTCGCGGTTCCTCTGCTTGCGAATACGGTGCATCCCTATTTGACTGCAACACGCGATCTTCGGTTGGTTGCGCTCGACGTCAAGCTACCGCCGCAACAGGCGCAATTTCGCGTGATGACACGGATGTTTGCTGCAGCGCTGACGCGGGCCATCGGTAAATGGGCTGGATGGAGCGTTTTTCCGTGGATGGTTCGTGGAGTACTGCGATGCGTTGAGTTGGTGGTGGTCTCGTGCATCGTGGAACTGGCAATGGCTTTGCCAATGGCTGTCTATTTCCATCGAATCACGGTATTTGCGCTGCCGGTGAACATTCTCATCCTGCCGTTGCTAGCAGTACTGATGCCAACCGCGTTGCTGACACTGCTGGCGTCGTTCCTATCGACCGGCGCGGCCACGATTCCGGCGGCAGCGACCGCGTTGCTGCTGCACCTTGGCGTGCGACTGGTGCACCTGTTCGGTTCGGTGACCGCGGGCGATTTTCGCATTCCCGCTCCGCTTCCGGTGCAGGTTGCAGTCTTCTGCATTCTGCTTGGTCTTGCGGTCGTGCTCTCGCGGCTCGGGAATGCTACAAACGCGCATTGGCAACGTCGCCTCGCATGGTTGGCGATGATTGTTGCGGCGATGGTCGTGGTGATGCCGCGTCCGATCGAGCACCCGCATGATGCGCTGCTTGTCGAGGCGATCGATGTGGGCCAGGGCGATTCTCTGCTTCTCATAACGCCAGAAGGCAAAACCATCCTCGTCGATGGCGGTGGATTTGGCGGAGGACTGCGTCAGGCTGCGCAGGACTTCGATATTGGCGAGGAGGTCGTTTCTCCTACGCTTTGGTCTCGCGGGATTCGGCATCTGGACGTGGTTGCACTAAGCCATGCGCACTCTGACCATATGGGCGGCCTGCCCAGCGTGCTGCGGAACTTCAGGCCGAGCGAGTTGTGGCTGGGAAACAATCCGCCGGTCGCTGCCTACAATGCCCTGCTGGATGAGGCACGACTGCTAGGTGTTCAGGTGCGCACGATGCGGGTGGGAGACAGCGCGGCTCTGGGCAGCGCACAAATCAACGTGCTCGCACCGCTTGCAAACTACCAGCCGGGCGCTGAGCCCAGCAACAATGATTCGCTGGTGCTTCACGTCTCCTACCGTGCGACGTCGGTTCTGCTCGAGGGCGACGCGGAGGCTCCGATCGAGCAGGGGATGCTTGCCGGGCAAGGCCTTGAGAGCACGTTGCTCAAGGTGGGTCATCATGGCAGCGTTACGTCAACGCGTCCTGAGTTTCTGGCCCGCGTCGCGCCGCAATGGGCCGTGATTTCATGCGGGCTGCACAATCGTTATGGGCATCCACGGGAAGAGGTGCTTGCAGAATTGCAGGCCGCGCACGTGCGGACACTCTCGACAGATATCAATGGAGCCAGTTGCTTTGAACTGGATGGGACGAATGTCAGGGACGGAGCTTTCTGCGGAATGCCCTGACCGTAGAGGCTTGTTTAGCGTTGGAATTTCATCTCAGAACCGGAAACGAGCACCTAACTGGATCTGGCGCTCGCGGAAGAAATCGGTCGCATTGACGTTCAGGGGTTTTCCGAATTCCGTCTGGCCGGTTTTGAGACCGGTGAGGAAGTTCAGTCGGGGGAGGCCGCCGTTTGCGGTTCCTGATTGGATTGAGTAACCGGTTGTTTCCAACTCCGTCACATTCTGGTGATTGAATAGATTGAAGCTCTCAGCCATCAGTTCGAGTTGCCGCATCTGGCCGAGGTCGAAGCGTTTGCCGAGGCGCACATCCATTTTCCAGGTTGCAGGATAGCGATAGGTATTTCGTCCGACGCCATAGACGCGATTGTCGCCACCATAACCGTTCATTCCCGTACCGAGCGCGACTATGGCTGCTCCACTGGAGTTGAATTCTTTCGCCAGCGAACCAGCGGTGCGCATTGAGTAAGGCAGGCCGCTGTGGAAGTAGGCTGTGCCACTCATTGTCCAACCGTTGCCGATGTGGCCGGTCAGGCCCTGAAGCTTCCAGGGCGATTGAAGAATCATGCCAGCCGTGATGGAGTGGCGCACATCGAGGCTGCTGGTGCCATATTCTTGCTGGAAATCCAAGGGATCGAGAACGCTGGGGCCGCTGACCTGCGAGGTTTCGTCGGGATTCCAATCCATTGCATGCGCGTAGGTGTAGCGGGCGCGCAGACTGAGTGCACGCCCATTGCGCGTAATGCGCAGCATGGCTGCTTCGTAGGTGGAGTTTGCCCGGCTGAATATCTCGCTCACCTGCTGGTAGTTGGGATTGAGCCGACCAGCGAATCCCGTTGGTGACGTCGCCGAGGGCCAGGAAGCAAAGAAGGGCACTGTGATCTGAGGAGATTTGATGGGGCCCGAACCGCTGCCGTCGACGACAACGTAGGTGATGGTTTCGGGAGCGGCCGAGTCGATGTTTGCATCGAAGGTGACGGGGAGCCTGCGTCCAAGACTCGCTACGGCGCGAGCTTCAACATGAATGCGCGCTGGAAGCGTTTCTTCAAGGTCTGCTTCGGCCTGGTGTATCTCGCCATTGCGGAAGTTCGGTGCAAACTCCACGGCACCTGGTTTAACGATGTTCGCCGGTGCGCCAGCAAGCACATAGGGGAACGGCGGAGCTCCACCTGCGTTGAGATTGTCTGTTGGCCGCATGAAGAAATTGAGATCGCCCTTGAGTGAGCCTGTCTGCGTAAGCGCAGTCTCCAGAAGAGAATTTCGCGTTCGGCTGAAGTACATGCCATAGCCAACTCGAAGTACAGGCCAGCGGCTCTCTGCTGCGCCCCAAGCAAAACCGATGCGGGGACCCCACTGATTTCCGAGCCCGGGCATGTGTTCGGTGACGGGCAGATCGGGATTTTGCAATGCCAAAAGCGGCGGCGGAAGCTGTTGCAACTCCCAGCGCATGGCAAGCGTAAGGGCGGTTCGTTTGCCTGGTTGCCATTGCGAGGTAAGATACCCGGCCCAGTCATTCGTACTTAACCACCAGTCCGCGGGACCCATGGTTTGCGAGTAGTAGGAGTAGCAGGGCAAGTAGCCGAGGCCGTGGAGCACACCGGCAGAGTCACGCCATGGCCTTCCAGTCTGATCGCAGTTGTGCTGGTCCATCGGGTTGAGTTGGCCGCTGATGCCGTATGTGGAAAATGCAAGTGCGTCGGAAGCGAAATTTTCCACGCTGGAGTAGTAATATGCGCCTGTTTGATTGCGCAACTGGGTGGTTGCATCTGTGCTGTGGTTGAATTCGAGTCCGGCGTTGATGAGGAGGTTGCCGTGCACCCAGTGCCACTGCTCCTGCGCCATATACAGGTGTTCATCGGGGTAGGATCCCCGTCCGAAGCGAGCAGGATTGCCCATGGTGAAGCCATAGCGCGAGTCCACGACGATCTGAGGGAGCTGACCCCACGCATTGATGTTCAGAGACTGCTCGAAGGGTGATGGAGTTCCGGCAGGGGCGCTTTGAACATGGTGCCCGTAGGAACCCTGCGTAACGGCCAGGAGATTTGGCGTGAGAAACGCCTGCCATCTGCCCAATGCCCACTGCGTGTTCGCATAGGCGGCGCCGAAACTGTGCGTTCCATATGTCTCTGATGCGCGGCTGAAGCCGCCGCCGGGCGAATCGAGCTGCGCTGCCGTCATCTCCGCCGCGAATCGATGTCGCTCGCCTGCGCCCCAATCGAGGCGTCCGAAGCCTGTGAATTGAAGCGAACTGCGCGGCGCCGGACCGAGCAATCCAGCAAGATTTTCGAGGAGCTTTGAATACGCTGCGAGACCTGAGCTTACGGGATCGGCGCCGTTGAGACGGAGCTGTGCGCTGAGCAGCTGCATCTGGTCGTTCGATGGCTGCGCGAAGAAGTTGTCAGGATGTTTTACGGTTGCCACTCCCGGATAGTTGCGCTCGAAGCCGTCGAGAGCGGCGAACCAGAACATGCGCGGCTTACGGATTAAGCCGCCGAGGCCTGCACCCCACAACCACTCGCCGTCAGCGGGGCTGTAGGGCTGGGGCGTAAAAACTGGAACTGTGGTGGGAGTAGCGGGGGCTGTCTGCTGCACCCATTGCGTGAGTGGGTTCTGCGCGCCCCACATATTCTGGCGATTGAATACGAAGGCCTGTCCGTGCAGGTGTTCGGTTCCGTGCTGGGTTACTACATTGATTTGTCCCGAACCAGCTTGCGGTGACAACACTTGCACGTCGCGCATTGCGGTTTCGGAAGCTCCCGGGCTCATAAGGGATGAATTGCTGTTGCCTGCTCGCCCTGCATTGGCACTGCCAAATGCTAGCCCGGTGCGCGCCCCGTCAACGCTGATCTCAGGAGCAAGGCCTATGCTTGCGGGAGATCTTTGCTCGTCGCGGGCGCCGGTCGGCGAAGATGGTGCGTCGAGAAGGAAGTTCTGCCAGTTGCGGCCGGGCAGGGGCAAAGCCTGCAATTGCGACGAGTCAGAGGATTGCGAATTCGGAGAGGCGGCGGCACTCACGATCGCGGTCAGTTGAGCTTTGGTGCCGGAGTGCGCACTCAGGAGAGAAGATTGCATCGAGCTGAGTTCCATTGCTAGCACCGCATGGGCAATTGCGCCAGCGGGAACATCGGGAGTTGCAATGGCCGGGGTCAGGTTCATTGCAATCGCACTGCCGATATCAAGAGAGGGTTGTAGCGGAGAAGGATCGGGATTAGAAGCAGCCGACGACGCGCTCGGATTCGGCAAAGGGTGCCCTGCCGCCGACGTTGATGGAAGGAGCAGGGCCGCGTCCAGTTGGATCCTTCTTGTGCCATTCAGCGGCATAGCAACGAGCTTCTCTGGCGAAAGGAAAGACTCGTCAATCGGAGTAACAACGTCGAGCTTCGGGGTAGACGGAAACTTCGGCGATTGGACTCCGAGTGTTTGCGGCCCGGGGGATCCAGTGACCACGGAGTGCGTTTCACGGAGTCCTGGCAAGCTGGCATCCTGATGCCGGGGCTGGAGATCGATTGCAGTCTGAACCTTCGCCTCGTGTCCGGATGCGATGTAGATTCCATCCACCACGCCGGTGCCCCGGGTGCCGATTGCGGTGAGAATGTACTCTCCCTGGGCCAAGGCGGTGAAACGATACCTACCTTCGTGTGCCGTTGTGGTTTGCACCGCGACTCCGGTAGCGGCATTGCGAAGTGTGACGGTCACGTTCTCGAGAGGGAAAGAATGCGCGTCGGTGAGTTTTCCGGCCAGCGAACCCGTTCCGGCCGGCTGTTGCGCGCAGGCGCAGCACAAGGCTCCCACGCCTGCAATCAGCAGCAGCGCGGCCTTCGCCGGTGACTTCGTCCAACTTCGCGCTACCACCATGTGACCAGCTTGCGTTCGGCCAGCTTCCGTTAGGATCAGTCCGCATTCACGGCATTCCCATGCTTGCCCCGGAAGGCGGAATCAGCAGGCACCGTTCCAACCCGGGAAATGCCGAACTGGAAAGATGAGTTTTTCCTTGCAGTGAATTCGCCTGCGATTGTACGGAGCCTGGAGGAAACATGATGGTGACTCCGAGCACAGAATGCGCCTGGAATCAGGACAGTCTTCGCGGAAGCTCTTTTGGGGAACCCGGCCTGGTTCGGTAAACTGAAACGACGGTGTTGCGGAATATGCCGCTTTGCCGATCCGCCGTCCCATTTTCCGATCTAAATTATTGAAGTGACGCTGACTTATGTTCATTGATGAAGCCAAAATCCGAGTGAAGGCCGGCGACGGGGGCAACGGCTGCATGGCCTTCCGACGCGAGAAGTTTGTGCCTCGTGGTGGCCCCTCGGGAGGTGACGGCGGGCGCGGCGGCGACGTGATCATGGAGTCGTCGCAACGACACAATACGCTCATCCATTTCCGCTACAACCCGGAGCACAAGGGGCAGCGAGGCGAGCACGGCATGGGCTCGAACTGCACCGGACTTGACGGCAAGTCGGTTGTGCTGCAAGTGCCTGTGGGAACAGCGCTCTACGACCAGGAAACCGGCGAGCTTGTTCACGATTTTTCTGAGCCGGACGAGCGCTTCGTGGTGGCCAAGGGCGGGCGTGGCGGACGCGGAAATCAACACTTTGCCACGAGTACGCACCAGGCTCCGCGGGAGCATGAACTGGGGCGGCCTGGCGAGGAGCGGTTATACCGGCTGGAGTTGAAACTGCTGGCCGATGTGGGGCTGGTCGGTTATCCGAATGCAGGGAAGTCGACGCTGATTTCTCGGATCTCGGCGGCCAAGCCGAAGATTGCCGATTACCCGTTTACGACACTCGAGCCGAACCTTGGCGTGGTGACAGTGGGCGAGGAGCCAAATCAGCAGTCCTTTGTGGTGGCCGATATGCCCGGTCTCATCGAAGGCGCGCATCTCGGCTCAGGGCTCGGCACGCAGTTTCTTCGCCACATCGAGCGGACGCGTCTGCTGGTTCACCTTGTCGATGTGTCCGATACATCGGGCCGTCCTGATCCCATTGAGGACTTCAAGGTTATCAATAAAGAGCTGGCCAGCTTCTCACCCAAGTCCGGCGAGGAATCTGCAGACGAGCACCCGCTCGCCGATAAACCCATGATCGTTGTTGCCTCGAAGATCGACGCGGCAAATCCAGAGAAGCTGAAGAAGCTGACAACTTACGCAAAGCGGCACAAGCTGGAATTTCACGCGATTTCGGCGGTTACCGGTCAGGGCATCGACGAGTTGAAATGGGCGCTGGCGAAACGGGTGCAGCCGGTGGAAGTGGCAACCTAGAGGTTGCATAAGTCAGCCTGCACGTACTCGATACACTGAAGCGCGGCTGAGGTCATGCCCTGATACTAAAGAAAAGCATATCCTTCGCTCTGCTTACCCCACTATGTGGGGTCCCAAGCGTGCTTCGCTCAGGCTGAGACTACAAATTAGAGCAGCTTTGTTGGCACGACCTGGCCATACTAGTGCGGGGGTGGCGCTAAACCATCGCGCGTTCTTTTACCTTCAAATATTGGTTCAGCACGGATGAGGTTGCCGCTTCGGGATTGAGGTCCAGGGTAAGCGCGCCCTGCTCGTGGAGGCGCGCCAGCAGCAGTTCACGGCGGGCTGCCAACTCCTGTGCGGCAGCGGCACGAAACATCTGTTCTACGTTCTTTGGGCGTTGTTGAGCGATGGAATCGACCTCAGGCTGAGCCATGGCTACGAAGAGCAGGACGTGCCGCCGTAGCAGGTGCATTGCACCGTCGATGACTTCGGGGCGCATCGCCGTTTCGGCGAGGTCGGTGACCCAGAGAATAAGCGAACGGCGCGGCTGGAGACGGCCGAGCAATGTCGTGGCGCGGAGGTGGTCTGCCTCGCTGGACTCGGCGCGTACCTGTGCCAGCAATTCAATCATCTGCCGGAGATGGGCGGCGCCGCGTCCGGGCAGAAGACGCTGCTGGATAGTCTGGCCGTAGGCGAGGAGTCCGACCCGATCGCCGGAGAACAATGCGAGCTGCGCCAATGCGACTGCAGCCGTGCACGCGTGATCGAGCTTGGAGTGTTCGCGGAGGCTCCCTGGGGCAAGCGGCAAAGCGGCGTTAGTGGCCGGCGCGGCGACTACACGCGAGCGCATGAGGCGTCCGCAGTCGAGCACAATCCACACCGGCTGGCTGCGCTCGGTCTGGTACTGGCGTGTGATGAGATTTCCGCGACGGGCACTTGCGGTCCAGCAGATGTCGCGCATGTCGTCGCCTTCGCGATAATCGCGCAGGCTTTCGAAGTCGCGGCCAAGGCCGCGCTGGCGGGTTTGCCGCAGTTGAAGGTCGATCTGCCGGCTGCGCGCAAGGAAGATTTGCTGCTCTTCGCCCGTACGTAATGCGGGATAGACGCGCACGTTCTGCGCCAGGGGCGCCACGGCCCAGCGTTCCGCAAGTGAGAGCGGCGAACGATAGCGGATGTAGAGCTGACCCGTGGTGCAATCGCCGCGATCCTGCGGCTCAACCCGATAGCGAATGGTTGCGGGCACACGCGGGAATGCGATGACTTGAATGGGTTCCTGCTGCCCCGAGGAATCGCGCAGTGCGGGCGGAAGGTCATCAGTCAGACGGCACTCGATGATGACGGGGCCATTGTTTTCAATGGTCAGTTCGATCTCGGTTTGACTATCAAGCGAGGGAGCATTTGACCAGCTGCGCGCGGCGGTCAACTTGTCGGCACGCGGCAGGCGCCTTCCATCGAGCATTGCTGCCACCAGAATTACACCATCCCACGCCAGCATTGCATAGCTGAGGCGCGGCACCCAGAATCCCGGAATAAGGAAAGCGAATCCCGCGATGAGCAATGCGATCGAGCGCGGCGTGAGCCCGAAGCCAAAGCGGCTTCGTGGTTCGCAGGTTGCGCGAACCTGCGCGGGATGGAAGGAGGGTGCAATCATTGGCGCGGAACCGGAACCGCGGCAATGACATCAGCGAGCACGCGGTCGGCGTCGAATCCTTCAAGTTCAGCCTCGGGCTTGAGCATCACGCGATGGCGCAGCACAGGCGGAATGGCGCGTTTGACATCATCGGGAACGAGGTAGTCGCGGCCGTCGAACGCTGCGGCAGCCTGTGCCACGCGCATGATGCTGAGCGCCGCGCGCGGGCTTGCGCCGAGCAGCAATGTAGGCCACTCGCGCGTGCGCCGCGCCAGGGTCAGTATGTATCCGTAGAGCTCGGGCTCGATGCGGATAGCGTGGACCTCGGCACGCGCTGCTTCGAGCATTCCTGTGGGGATGGGCACGATGGCGACATCCTCGAGCAGGTTTGCCCCCGTGCCCGCGTGATGACGCTCAAGGATCTGTAGTTCTTCGACTTCAGTGGGATATGAAATGCGAATCTTCATCAGGAAGCGATCGAGTTGCGCCTCGGGAAGCGGATAGGTCCCTTCGAAATCGACTGGGTTCTGTGTTGCGAAAACGGTGAACCAGCTGGGAAGCGGACGACGGGTGCCGTCGCTCGTAACCTGACGTTCTTCCATACACTCAAGCAACGCGGCCTGCGTACGCGGGGGCATGCGGTTGATTTCGTCCACCAGCAACAGGTCAGTGAACACGGGTCCCGCATGGAAGGTGAAGGTATCAGTGCCGGGCCGGAGAATGGTGGTGCCGAGAATGTCGGCTGGCATGAGGTCGGGGGTGGCCTGGACGCGCTGAAAGCCGAGGCCAAGCAAACGACCAAGAGTTTTCACCATCAGGGTTTTGGCAATACCCGGTACACCTTCAAGCAGCGCGTGGCCCTGGCACAAGACGGCAATCAGCACTTCTTCGATGGCCTGCGTTTGTCCGGAAATAACACGGCCCAGTTCGGTGCGTGCGTGCGTAATGAGCTCGCCGGTTGCCTGGAGCCTGGGCGGATGCCCGATATTTGTATTCTCTGTCAGTTCCTCACTCATGAAGGCCTTTCACTTTGGGTGGAATCAGTGCTTGTGTCAGGAATGGACCAGCGGCCAAGCTTTGACGCTTCGGCGAGCAGGCGCCGGTGGTGGTGCAACGTCTGAATCACTTTCAATGCTGCGCGTGGATCAATCTTCTCATTGAGCCTTGCGTCTTCGCAGGTCGCCAGATCTGCTTCGAGGCTGGGGTCGGTATTGGGGAAGCGACGGCGGATTGCGGCAGCGAGTTCTTCCGCGGTCACGGAGGCCTGGCGCAATCCACAGAGGCGCAATGCGTAGCGGCGGAAGCGTTCCCATGCGATGGTGACTGCGGTTGACGACGCTCCGGCGCTGCGATAGAGAGACCCGAGGGCTTCAAGGAATTCTATGGGCGTGGCGCGCGCAGGGGGCGGCAGTTCTCGAACCGGGCCGCTGCGCCGGCTGAAACTGAAGACCATGAGAATCGATATCAGAATCAGGCCGGTCCACAGCAGCGCGACCGTGGGTCCGTGAATATAGCTCCACTCGGAACGGACGTCGCCGTGGAGGGATTCATCCCAGTAAAAATGGCGGCCTTCCCGCGGCCCAATCGAATTCAGCAACAGGTCGAAATTGGCGGCGCGGGCCACCGATCCGTTTTCGAGCGGGGTGGAACTGGCCCACCACACGACGTGGCCGCTGCGATAGTCGTATTCCACCACAGCGGGCTGACCGGCGCAGCTGTACTGGATGCGCTGTTTCGGATTGCCCACCTGCCATGCGGCTTCCGGCACCATCCACACTTCGCCACTGTTGGCGAGCGCATCGAACCCCTCTGGCTCCAGCTGACAGGATGAAAATGTGAACTCCCTGGGTGTGCCTGCGTCTCCGTCTGGCACCAGATAGCCGCCCCAGAAGCCGGTTGCCAGCACGCGGCCGCCGCGGGCGACAATCTCTTCGACGGCCTTGAAGTCCTGCGTCTCGCGGGTAAAGGGCTGCGCAAAGATCACCACGGTGTTGGGGCCGGCGGTGGCGGCGAGTTCGCCAAGGGGGCGCTCCCAGCGCTCGATGTTGTAGCCCGCACGCAGCAGCGAGTCGTATGCAGCGCGTGCGCCGTGCTGACCTGAGAGGTAAGTAGACGGCATAGGGTTTTCGTTGTTGTTCTCATTGGGCAACACGAACCCGATGAGTAGGGCGAGACCGATTGCAATCGAAACACTCCACAGCAGGAGGCGGCGATCTTTGAGGTCGAGCGATGACATGAACTTCATCGGGTACCGCCTTCGGCCGCTGTTGACAATTCGCGAGTTGAGGCGGGTGCGCCTCCCGCGATCAACGAGGATGCAAGGTTTTCTGCGTCTTTGTAGTCGACTTCGCCGGCCTCGCGGCCGCCATACCAGAAGCGCTCAAAGGTACTGGTTAATTGCGAAAGGCCCGGCTTGCGTGGATCTTCGGAAGCGACAAGAGCCAGGTACTCGCGCGGAGTACGTGCACGGTCGGCTGGCCACAATCGGCGTGATTCCAAACGCGAGATGGCTGCCCAGTAGAGAAAATGAATTGCCTCGCGCCACAATCCTGAGGCGGCGGCGTTTCGCGCATCCTCAAGCCACAGTTGCCAGTCGCGTGCCGAGGCGGCACCGGGCGCAGGGCGGTCGAGATCCGGGGTGATCTGAATCCGCCAGCGCCTCTCCAATCGGAGCAAGGACCAGACCAAAGCGAGACAAACGGCCAGGATGAACCCCCAGACCAGGGCACGACCCACCCATGCGGAGCGAGCCTTGAGATTCGCGGCGCTCTCGAAGAGCCGGTTGAGCCAGTCGCCGAATTTTTCCAGGACTGAATCGCGAACGGTGGGCTGCAGATTGCGAAACTCCGGAGACGCGAGGACCTGTTGCATTACGGCGCGTTCCTGCACGTGAGACGGAACGGCCGCAATGGGCGCATGCGATTGCGCGAGATCGCTTTCCAGACGCTGTTTTGCATCCTTAAGGAGTTGGGAGGTCGTCGAATGATTCTGGACCGCCTGTTCTACATGGCCTGGCTTGGGCAGCTTTGCCGCGGGCTCATCGGGATCTTCGGCCTTCGAAAACAGCAAGCGGAGCCAGCCATAGTGCACCAGGCGCTGCTCTGTGCGCGAACCATCGACAATGGGTACCCGATCATCGGGACCGACGAGGGAAGGGTCACAGCTCTTGAGGTTGCGCGCCGCGGCGCAGGCGTCGACAAGCGCGGAAAGGCTTTGGAGGTGCCGGCGGTAGTCCTCCATCGACACATCGTGCCAGCGCAGGGTTGGCTGTGCGGATGGCAACGCAGGGGTTTGGGCGTTCGCTGCGACGGCGGCAATGGCCGCTGCCAGAATTGCCGCATGGCCAAACACTTTTCGTGCGGAGATCACCCCTGGAACTCCTTGAATAAAAGAGTCTCTTCCGCAAGTTCCTGTCTCAGTGCGGGAACAGGTTTGTGTTTGCCAGCAGGCTCCATCGTTCACTGGAAGTAGTGTCCCTCAGTACCTATGCGCTGATGATAGTAGAAAAGGGTGCTGTTCTCGTCCAGGCTCATGGGCATGAGAGTTACCTCTCGTTCATGGATTTTTATTCCCGAGGGCACTCTCTGAAACTGCCTGATGCATGGAAATCAGGTCATGCCCGGCGGTCGTTCCCATGGTGAAGACCGGCGGAAAAGCTTGCGGCGGCGTTTCCTGCGGTAAAAGCGAGGACTCGATTTCCCGCCGGGGCGCCGGGAGGGGCACCATGCCTGCCTGTTGCATCATCCACTCGATATCAAATCCCTCTTTGCGAATACGCTGATCGAAGTAGAAAACCGTGAGTGCAATTCCGTAGATCGGGTTGGTGAGGGCCTTCACGGCAAAGAACGCTCCGTAGGTCGCGGACATGGCAATCATGCCGACGACCTGCGCATGTGCCTGACCTTGGAGAGCGGGAAGGAACGCTATGGCGATCAGGACGGGGAACGTTACGCACCAGACGAGGATTTGGCTCAGGAAGACTCCCATCACATAGAGCACGAAGATGCGACCGCGCGTTCCTCGACTAAGCATGGCTCCGCGTTTCAGTGCGCTCCAGACCTTGGATTGCTCGACGACGCTCGCGGGAAATGCGAGGCACAGGCGCAGCAGCATCCAGACGGCGAACGCACCAAGAACAAGCACGAGCAAAAGCAGAAGTCCTGCAAACAGCGGGCTGTTGTCGTTGGTTGCGACACCTCTCACCTTGCCCGCGACCATCGCAACCACCGCAATCACAAACGCGACTAGAGGCACGCCTACAATTACCAGGCCCTGCAGGATGAAGAGGCCGACATAGCGCCAGCCGCGCTTCCAGGCGGCCAAGTAGGCGCTGCGGATGGTGATCTTATCGCCGAGGAAGAGGCGCGCTGCGGCTTCGCTCATGGCGGCTTCTCCCACGGCGCTTGCTGCGAGGCTGACCGGAACCGCAAGGACCACCAGCAGGATGAGAAAAATCCACACCAGAGTATCCGCCACTGTTATGCCGCGTCTTGAATTCGAGCCCATCCAGGTGAAAAAGGCGAATGCTCCCGCGGCAAAGACAAATACTGTTCCCGCGGGTATGGTTCCGATGCCCAGGAAAACAAGAAAACGCGAACGATAGAGTTGCGCCGTACGGTCGAGGATCTCGGCCAGGGTCAGCGGATGGAGCGGTTCATTCATGCCCGGCTCCGCTTTCCAAGCTAACTACCTGGCTCATCGAAGAACCAGAATCGGGCACAGGCTGAGGTTCGTTCATCCCCGCCGCATGCATCATGCGTTCGATGTCGTAGCCCTCTTTTCGAACGCGCTGGTCGTAGTAGAAGAGGGTGAAGCCGGTAGCGTAGATTGGCTGGACAAATGTGTTGGTAAGGAATGCGAGGAACTGCTGCATCACGCTCATCCAGACGGGTAACACTCCGTGGTGTTTAATCCCCACCACGAGGAAGAAGCCCTGGGTTAGGCCGGTAAGCCCCAACTGGATGATCAGGGCGAGCAGCCCCAGCATGAAGATGCGCCCGCGCGAGTCTTTGCTGAGTTGAATGCTGCGGCGAATGGCATCGCGCGCTTTCAGGTTCTCCACGGTGGACGCGGGCACGGCGAGCGCGTAGCGCAGACTCATGATGATGCCGTATACAAGTGACCCCGTGAGCAGAAACAGAAACGCTACGCTCGATACCAGGAAAACGATCATCGTTTTCGGGTCAGGGGTAGGTGCGTGAGGAGTAAAAAGTCCCGTGGGGCGGATGTAAACGAGTATGACTGCAGCATAAGCTGCATAGACGATGACGCAAGGAAACCACGCACGAAAGTAAGCGATGGTCATCAACCACAAGTAGCGCCCGGTGCGAGGAAGGATAGCGCGGTAAGCTGCGCCGATGCTGGCTGGCTCACCCAGATGAACCCAACCCACTGCGCGTGTATTCGCTGCCATGGCCACGCCGCCAGCAACGAAGATGGCGAGCCACAGAATGACGAACCCTGTCACCGATATCACGATCAGGCCGGTCTTCATGTGCATGGCCAGCGCGCCTTGTTGTGCGGCGATCTGCAACAGACTCAGCACCAGCAGGATGCTGCCATACACCGATGAGATGCCTGCGAGGAGAAGGAAATTTGAGCGATAGAGTTCGGCGGTTCGATCGAGAATCTCACCGAGAGTGAGCGGGCGCAGCGTCGTTTCCATGCCTGAGATCCTTCTGGAATTGGGCGGCAGATGCTTGCCGGGATGCTAGCACAATGCAAGCTTACATGGACGTCACACTCCGGCGGTATTCCAATACGCGCCGAAAACTCCAGCAGTTTTTTCCCACCCGGTAGTTCTTACCCTGCCTTTGAGTGCGTTTCCTGATTGCAACTCATTCGAAAGATTGCACAAATGCAATGGCACGCAGCTTGCTATCTCTTGTAATCGGTAGATGAAGACGCGCCCTGATTTATCGCCCATGCTGTTTGGACGAAAATGCGAAAGCGGGAGCGCTCAAACACCGGAGGTTAAATTATGAAATCGACAAAAATGCTTCTCGGACTCTCCTCGTGCGCCCTGTTGTTGGCGAGCGTGCAAGCTTGGGGAGTTACCGCTCCTGTTTCCGCTTCTCCGATGCCAGTAATTCAGGAACCGCAAACTCCGCCTTCCCAGACCCCTCCTGACCAAGCAATGCCGAACCAGGATTCGTCGAAGACCGCGACTTTTACCGGCACGGTTGTGAAGGATGGCGAGCAATATGTGCTCCGCGATTCATCGGGCGGTGTTTACAAACTGGATGACACATCGCGTGCGCAAGCCTTCGAAGGCAAGACGGTGAAGGTGACAGGGCGCCTAGACGCAAACTCGAAAATGATCCACGTTGACAGCATCCAGGCACTTGCCTCCTAACATCGCAAACGCGACTTAAATTCAATTAGAAATTCAACCGATCCGGCTGCGCGATGCAAGAGCGCATCCGGATCTTTCTTCCTCAGGGCAATCATATCGGGCAACATTTCCGCCGGAGTTCGAAACGCTAAAGCCGAGTCGACTCCGGCGGTAGTGTGTCGGGGCTTTCTTCGATAGAATTTGATTTGCCGAGGAGGCGCCCTTCTGATGCCTGCCGATCCCGCATGCGAACTCTTTCTTCAATTCTCCCGAAACAAGTTGCTTGAGCAGTATTGGCCGCGAATGCGCAAAGCTGTCGAGACGCTGAGCGAGGAACAGCTATGGTGGCGCCCTAACGATGCCAGCAACAGCATCGGCAACCTCATTCTGCATTTGAATGGGAATGTCTGGCAGTGGCTGGTAGCTTCGTTCAACCGGCTGGAAGACAAACGCGATCGTCCTGCCGAATTCAACGCCACTGGTGATCTATCGGCTGCCGACCTGCTGGGCCGTCTCGGCCAAACGCTGGATGAGGGAGCGAAGGTGCTGGCGCGGCTTACGCAGGAGGAATTGCTTGCGACGTGGCACATCCAGGGATATACGGTGAGCGGGCTCGTTGCTGTTTACCAGGTTGTGGAGCATTTCGGGCTTCATTACGGGCAGATTGTTTACATCACCAAAATGCAGGAAGGCCGCGATCTTGGTTTCTACAGCGAACTCAACAAGACGGGTCGCGCCAGAGGTGGATCGGCCTAACTGTGAGTCGAGGGCGAATGCTGCCTATTGCAAATGCTGGATCTGGGCGCCGGGCGGAATCTTCGCGGTGAATTGGTCTGCGGGCAGATTTTGATTCTCGACTACCTTCTCGACGGTGAGAACGATCGTTATCCCTTCCAATGGACGCTTGATCACGACTCTGGTCGGAAATTTGTTGTCCCCGAAGTTCTTGTAGGCGGAATACGTCACCTGACTTTCGAGATTTCCTTCGCCGTCATACATATCCTGGTTTGAGGGCAGGAGGTCGTCGCGATGGAAGGTGATGACGCGGACGGGCTTGTCTCTACGGCTTCCATTTGGCGCATGGCGGGTGATGTTCAGAACGTACTCCGGCATTAGATACAAGTGCTTTTTGGCCGCATCTTCAATAGTTTCTGTATCGGAAGTCTCTGTGAAGTAGTCTTCCGGTTCGACCCCGCGCACCATCATGGCATCGAAGAAGAAGCCGGGCCGCAAATTCTCAAACTGATTATCCGATTTCTTCGTGACCGAATTAGGACCCTCAATTGCTTTGCTCCTCTGTGGAATCACCAGGGTGAACGTGTTCCCGTCACTTGCCATGTCAAATACGCGGACACCGAGGTACTGGCCCAGAACGCGCAGATGATTTGGCTTTTCCATCACAATCCATCCGCGGCACGTGGGATAGTCTGTTGCCAATCCCTCCTGCGCCTTGAGCAATGTCGCTTTGATCTCCACAGTCGCGGTGAGATTTTTGAAGTCATCCCAGCGTTGATTTACTTGTGCGACCAATTCTTCGGGGGTGGCTGTGTGCACGTTTGCAGGCACTTTGGGCACCGGCAAATGCCGCTTGGTAGGGATCAGAGAACAGCCAGCCAACAGAAGAGGCAGCGCCAAAGCGGCGACGCCGAATGCTCTCCGCAACGTCATCGCCGGGCCGCCTTCTTCACTGCATTCCGATAGCCCGACACGTTTCGCGAGTGTTCTTCCAGGGTTGTCGAAAAAAGTGATTTGCCCTGCGGATTAGCGCCGGCAGCGACAAAGTACAGATAGCTGGATTGGGCGGGGTCCATTGCGGCACGAAGCGACGGCAGGCCCGGATTCGCCACAGGACCTGGCGGCAGACCAGTATGCAAATACGTGTTGTAGGGCGTGTCGCGCGTCAGATCGCTCTGGTAGATCTTGCCTCTCCATTCATTCTGGACCTCAAGGCCGTAGATTACCGATGGGTCAGTCATGAGAGGCATGTGCTTCGCGAGACGATTCTCAAACACGCTGGCGATGAGCGGCCGCTCCGAATTCAAGGCTGATTCCCGTTCTACAAGCGAAGCAAGGGTCACGACCTGGTGCACATTCTCCTTCAATCCAATTCCTGCCGCTTCGACTCTAAATCGCCGGACCATGGCCGCCGCAATCTGTGCCGGAGTTGTCTTTCGAGGAAACCGGTACGTATCAGGAAACAGATAGCCCTCCAGCGTTTTTGCCTGCGGATCGATGTCGGCTATCAACTCGGCCAACCGCGGCTGCTGATCCAGAAACTCATTACGAGTTACGATGCCCGCCTGTTCCAGGCGCGCGGCCACCTCGAAAATACTCGCTCCCTCCGGTACCGTCACCGCGACCGTATAAACGTCGCCGCGAGCGATACGGTCGTACACATCCGTCAACGGTGCCGGATGGTCAAACCGGTATTCTCCTGCTTTCAGCTTGCCCCTTCGCACCCAGCGCCAGAGGTCAAAGGCGAACTGGCTGCGAATGACGCCAGCCGATTCCAACTGTTGTGCAATGCGCGTTGTCGAGGAACCGGGTGCTATGTCGATATAAATCTCGGCAGATGGTCCAAACGGCGCGAAGATCATCCAGGCAGCTGCAGCAACCGCCAGTGACACGACTAAAAAGAGCGCAAGGAAAAATCCCGCCGCGCCGAGCCCTCTGTTCTTTCGATTCCCCCGAGTGCGGCGTGACGCCATGTAAACTGGAACACCCTTCCTCAAGATAAGACGCGGTTTATGCCTCCGCGGATTCTGCTTCTTATTGGATTGTACGGGCTTCTCATCGCCCCTGGCCGACCGGGAACCACGTGTAATACGCCATACGGGTGAGATTCTAGAGGTGCAACGGGATACGGAGGTTAGGTGGCAGAGAAAACGATTCCGCGTTACCTGGCGCTCGATGTAGGTTCGAAACGCGTGGGGATTGCTGTCTCAGACGAGCTCGGCCTTACGGCGCAGCCCGTTCTTACCCTCGAACGCCGCCGCAACCAGCGCGAGGATCTTCGGTCGATCGCGCGACTTTGCCGCCGCTTTGGCGTTGCCGGGATCGTGGTTGGAAACCCGCTGGCGTTAAGTGGCGAAGCGGGACCCCAGGCTGCCAAAGTACAGGGTTTCGCAGCCGAACTGGGAGAGCTGACCGGGTTGCCGATTCATCTTTGGGATGAGCGGTTGACTACCCATGAGGCGCATCAGTTGCTTTACGAAGCGGGGCATGCGCGGCAGGATCATCGGCGCGTCGTTGACCAGGTGGCCGCAACGTTAATCCTGCAATCGTTTCTTGACGGCCAATGCGATCCGGCGGCGGAGGCGAGCTAGAACGGCGCGACGCAGTTCTCAAAGCGGGGAGAGAGCTATTGATTGGCACTCTGCAAAACCTGCGCCAGGCGTTGAATCTCTGCCTTCTCCGCATCTCCTATGACAAAAAACCGCAGGCCGTGGCTGGTCCATGTCTGCGAGTTGAAAGAGTCGCGAACGTCGGCGCCACCTGAGAACGGAAAAGCGCCTCCAAGACCGCCGGACTCCTGCACAATCAGGACCGATATCTTGTGCTGCCGCAGCCCCACCAAAATTTGCGCCGCGGGCTGCTGGTGCAGGTAGACCAGCCGCCCGCCGAGCAAGGTGAACTCTGTTCCGGCAAATTCAGGAAGGTTGAATGCGAAGGGGATGCGCCCCTGGAACCAGGGCTTGACGGTGTGGCGGTCGGAAGAGACCACATCGTAGGGATTCGCGCTTGCCAGATCGCTGATATGCAAATCGGCTACCTCGCGGAAGGCTTCGGCTTGCCGGGCGCTTTGCCGCATCCAGACAACTGCGAGAAGCAGCATCGCAAATGCCGCGAGCGCGACCGACCAACCGCCGAGTGTCCCGAAACCACGGCGCTTTGGCGCCACCTGGGATTGAGTTTTTTGTCTGAATTCTGCGCTTGGCGCAAAGCGCGTCCGCGCCGGTCTCATAGCTCGGCGCATGGTTACCATGGCCGCAATCTCTGCCGCACAGGCGGGGCAGGTGCGGAGATGCTGTTCAAGGGCACTCGCCTGTTCAGGCTGAACTTCTCCGTCGAGATATGCCGCGAGGGTCTCGCGTTCCTGACCGCAGAGCATCATCGCACCTCCTCACGAACATTTGCTCCGAGTGCAGACCGCAAGCTCGAGCGTGCGCGCGAAAGGCGTGACATCACCGTTCCCACGGGCACGTCAAGCACCTGCGCAATCTCGCGATACGACATCTCTTCTACCTCGCAGAGGAGAATGATCTGCCGATAGTTCACCGGGAGCGAGTCTAATGCGGTGAAGAGCACCTGTTCGTTCTGGCTGCGCAGCAGCAGCGCTTCGGGCGTCAGCTCGTGCGATACGGCTTGATCAGCTTTCACGTTCTCGTCTTCCAGGTATTCGGTATTTCGGGCAGCCAGGCCGCTTCGCGATGTAAGAAACGCGTTGCGAAGGATGCGAAACATCCACGCGCGCAGGTTGGTGCCCTCAGAGAAAGCTCCGAATCCCTTCAGCGCCTTTGCATAGGTTTCCTGCACAAGGTCCTCGGCATCGGCGCGATCGCCGGTGAGCCAGCACGCGTGGTTGTATAGCTGGTCGAACAGCGGCATTGCAAGCTGCTCGAAGAACGCCCGGTCCATCCTGTCTCCTGCGCCCGATCTCAGGCTCGATTTTATTTGCCCGAGGTTAGTCGAAGGAACTGAATAATATCCGCTCTTTCCTGAGGATTGGACACATGAAATGCCATGTCGCTGTTGGTGACCATTGCATCAGGGTTGATGAGCCAGCGATCGAGCGATTGCTCGTCCCACATGATCTGTGAGGCTTTCAGTTCATCGGAGTAGCTGAAATCTGCCACGGTGCCCGCTCTTCTTCCGTACACGCCTCGCAGTCGCGGTCCCTCCTTGTTTTTGTCGAGTGAGTGGCATCCGGTGCATCGCTTTTCGAAGAGCTGCTTTCCCGCCTCTGGATTCCCACTGATCGAACCTTCTGCCTTGCTCAAATTCGGAAAGGACGAGATTGCCGCAGCCAACCAGATTATTGCGACAAAAATCAAAATTCTGCTGTCGCTTCTGTTTTTCACTTCTTCTCCTTGTCTCCGGAGGTTTGGGCCCGGAGGCGTTTTCTCTCGGCGCGGGACCACGCCGCAATTTTCTGTTTGTCACTTTCGGTAAGAAACGCGGCATGCATTAATGCGTAGGGCTTTGGCGGCATCTCTCCCCTTCTGACCTCTGCAGCAATGCCGGCGAGGGCGGAAATGCGGTCTTGTGTGCCCATCCCAGCCCAGGTGGAGAGATTCAACGCAGTCCGTCCCGCGACTACGTCGTGTTCCAGCAGCCAGGATGCTGGAGCAGGTCTGCTGTACACAGGCCAATGCGTGTTGTTCGAATGACAATCGGCGCATTTTCTTTCGAGGATGCCGCGAACATCATCAGGCACCTCGCCTCCACTTAAAATCGCTGTGTTGGCATTCTCGTGGTGCAAGTCGCCCCAGGGATGCACGAACGAAAGAGCACCACTCGCAAGCATCAGAAAAGCCAGGACGAATATCGTTCGACGCACCATCAACGGCCGGACTCACGAGATTCGGCGTTGATGCCAGACAAAGTTGCGTCCACAATTGCCAACTCGCGGTGTTGTGCAACAAAGTTCACGTTGGTGATGCCGAGAACGCTTTGCAGACGGTCTGCCGAGACTTTCATCGGGCCGGGCGATGGGGCTGAACCCGGCGCAGGCTGCGGAAAGGCTGTCGACATTGCGGTGTGAAATGTTATGTGGCCTTCCACCTTTTGCATGACCTGGTGAATGTGGCCATTCAGCACCGTGACTGAACCGAAGCGTCGCAACAGTGCAAATGCCTGCTCGCTGTCGGAGGTGCCCCATCCCCACTCGGGATAAACAGCCCAGAGCGGAATATGCGCAAAGACGACAATCGGGACGCTGCTTTTGACGCCGTGCAGATCCTGCTTGAGCCAGTCGAGTTGCGCCTGGCCGAGCTTTCCCATGCCTTCGAGTTGCACCACGTTGACCAGGCCGATGAAATGAACGCCTTTGTGGTCGAAGCTGTACCAGCCGTTCCCTTTTGTGCCTTTGCCATAGCGCTCGAGATACAGCTTTCCATCGTCGACGGACGTGTCGTGTTCGCCGGGCACGTAGAAGACCTGGCGGCGAGGGGCGAGAATCTGATTGAGCGTGTCGAACTCCGCAGGCTTCGAGGAATGCGTAAGGTCGCCGGTGTGAATGAGGAAATCTGGAGTGCTGGGAGCGGCATCAATCTTGCGCAATGCAGCCTGAAGGGTCGCAGTGACGTCGGTGTTGGCTGGTTTGTTGAAACCGATGTGGCTGTCGCTGATTTGAATGAACGTGAAGTCTGATGGTGCGGAGGCATGCACCGACTCGCCGAAGGCACGCGAGGTCGGCACACCTCCGGCGAAAGTCCAGACGAGGCCGGTGCCAGCCCAGGCCATGCATTTGAGAAATCCGCGGCGGTCGATGCCATCGGGACTAGGGGCCGTCTGGTTCGGGGCTGTCTCGTTTTCTGTTGATCTGTTCATATGTTCTCCTCAAGATCGTGTTCCGTGCACTGAAGAGAACTGAGCGCGAGCGGGTTTATTCCACGAAAATCGGTGAATTTCGATTTGAAGGGGCCTACTCATCCAAATGGGTGCGCTAATGCGACTGCAAACGGCCTTGAGATCAGAAGTTGATCGAGCGGGGCGGAGTCTCTGCGCGTCCTGACACCGTCCTACACGGGCGGTGCCGCGTATAATGAAAGCTCTAGACGTATCATTTTTCGCGGTTGAGCAGCCCCGCTCGCCGCCAACGGATCACGGATGCCAGATCACATTAAAAAGCAGCTGCTCAAAGAGATCGCTGCACTTGAGCATGAACTTGCTCATGAGTTGCCGGCTGAGATCAAGAAAGCAGTCGCCATGGGAGACCTGTCGGAGAACGCCGAATACCACATGGCGAAGCAGCGGCAGGAATTCGTAAACGCACGCCTGGGCCAGCTCAAGCGGCGTATGGCGGAGCTCTCACTTGTGAACCTGGCCAACATCCCGCGCGACAAGGCCGGATTCGGTTCGACTGTTGTTGTTTACGACTCCACCAAAGAAGAAGAGATTGTTTATCGGCTCGTGACCAGCGAGGAATCGGACGTTGCCAAGGGATTGATCTCGACGACATCGCCCATTGGCCGAGGGATCGTCGGCAAGAAGGTCGGCGATATCGCGACCATCGTTACGCCCAACGGCAAGCGCGAGCTTGAGATCTTGAAGTTGACCACCGTCCACGACGAAGCGGACGAAGAAGAGGCCGGGACCGGCACAGAGAAGTAAGGAAGCAAGAATGACCTGGACCAGTGCTTTTGGCCGCGCGTGCGGCTGGCTACTTGATCGAATCGTGCATGGCCTTGCACTGACCCGCATCTCTCCCAATGCACTCACGTTTATCGGACTCGTCATCAACATTGTCGCGGCGTTTCTCTTCGGCCATGCCGATGCCACGAACGCCGGGCGAATGTTTTTCTATGCCGGAATGGTCATCTTCGGCGCGGGAATCTTCGACATGCTGGATGGGCGAGTGGCTCGCCGCAACAACCAGGTCACGGTGTTTGGATCATTTTTTGATTCGGTGATCGACCGCTACTCCGATGTCGTGCTGTTCTTTGGCCTGCTTGTTTACTATGGCCGGATCAACCGCTTCCGGTATGTTGTGCTGGTTGCGTTTGTGATGGTGACGTCGCTGATGGTGAGTTACACGCGGGCGCGCGCCGAGGCATTGATTGGATCATGCAAGGTGGGATTCATGGAGCGCCCTGAGCGCATCGTGCTTATCCTGTTAGGTGCGCTGTTTGAGCAGTTCGGAGTGATGGCGCCGGTGCTGTGGGTGCTTGCGGTGCTCTCTACCATTACGGTGATTCACCGTATCCAATACACCTACCAGAACACGAAGCATTTGGCGCCGCTTAGCCAGTAAGGCTCCGATGGGGCGCACTAGTCATCGTGGTCCATCTACTCTCCGGAAGGCAGACAATCCCACATCTCAAAATCGAGATGTGGGGTACTCGATTCTGAGGAAAAGGGGAGACGTGGGCTCACCCACCCTGTACTGCTCAAGAGACAAAACGCGCAACTAATATGATGTACGGAGCCTGGCAAATTCTGCCATGGCTCGCATTCTCCCTGAGCACAAGGAGCACACGAGGATGAAGCCAAAGAACACGATCTGCCTCTGGTTTGACAAAGACGCGCATGAGGCCGCGCGCTTCTACGCGGCGACTTTCCCGGATAGCAACGTAACAGCTGTTCACGAAGCTCCCGGTGATTATCCGAGCGGCAAGAAGGGCGATGTGCTGACGGTGGAGTTTACGGTACTGGGTATTCCCTGTCTCGGCCTCAACGGCGGCCCAATGTTCAAGCAGACTGAGGCGTTTTCATTCCAAATAGCCACGGAAGATCAGGAAGAGACGGATCGCTACTGGAATGCGATCGTCGGCAACGGCGGCAAGGAAAGCGAGTGCGGCTGGTGCAAGGACCGCTGGGGACTCTCCTGGCAGATAACCCCGCGCGTGCTAACCGATGCACTTGCGGCCGGTGGCAGCGAGGCAAGCCGCGCGTTCCAGGCCATGATGACGATGGGGAAGATCGACGTCGCCGCCATCGAGGCCGCGCGGCGAGGCTGATTTGAGCGGTCCCACGCCATTCACCGGAAGGCAGACAATCCCACATCTCAAAATCGAGGTGTGGGCACCCGTTTCTGAGAAAAGGCGAGATCTATACGCGGCCCGCTGATTGCGTGCCCCTCGGATCACGCGCTCAGCAGGTGACTACCATTACGCTGCAGCCGGGTTTGGTGGGCTTCCACTGAACGAGAAAACTTGTGACGGAATTAGCTTCCATGTGGCGCATCTTTTCGAATTCGCCGCTCTTCTGGCTGTAGAGCACTTTGCCTTTTTCGTTCAACACGGCCAGCGCGGGTACGCCCTTGTTCAGCGGAATACCGTAGTGCTCGGCGATGTCTACGTTCTCATCGAGGTGACCGACATTGACGTGGACGAGAACGTAATTCGATTCGAGGATCGGACGGTTTTCAGGGTTGTGGAAGTAGATATCAAGCACCTGGCAATCGCCGCACCAGTTTCCGCCGAAGTCGATGATCACGCGCTTATGGGAGGCGGCTGCAGTTTTGAGCGCGGCAGCAACGTCTGCTTTAGCCTGGGACGGATCGGGGTAGATGTCGCGATTGGCGGAGTGGGCCAACCCCGCAGTCAGCGCCACAACCGCAATCAAGCTCACAACCGGACTCGCAGCCAGCCTCAGAAGTTTCGTCAATTTCATAGATGGGGCCCCCCTGCGGCTCCTTCAAGTCTGACATAAAGATGCAGCGGCCTGCCATGAAGTTACCAATGTTCACGCTACCTTTCGCGGGGAAGATTTAGTCTTTATTGGTAATGAGCAAGCTACGCCAGAGGCTTGAGTCCCACGCGTTCCCTGATCTGGGAGCCATGATGGAAGGTTATGCGCAGGCAGCAGCCGAAGTGGCAAAGAGCGAGTTCCGGCAGAAGCTTGATTTCTCGGCCGACTCAATCAATGCGCTCGACGAGATTCTTGTTTTACTTGGCGAGAGTCCGGATATCGATCTCGATTTTGAATCCCGCCTGTGGGGGAGCTACCTGGGCGAGGTGCTCCGCCAGCGCTACGCCGGTTCGTGGGAGATGACGCAGTATCCGGGCGGGGAGCACGCGGTACCGGCGGTGGATGTGCGCGGCTCGCGGCTGTTTCCGCTGATGAAGGTGTATCGGCGGCTGACCATGGGTGAAGAGGAAGACCTGCCCGGTTTCTTCAACATGGTGACCGCGCGGCTGGGCAATCCGGCGAAGGTGAACTGACGTACTTAAGAGTCGAGGCGCCAAAGGGCAAGAACACGAGTGGCATCGATCACACCGGGCGGTTGGCTTTGTGCGACAATTGAGGGTGAAAAGCGCGACCTCGCAATGGCCGCGCGGAAGGATACACGATGGGCGATCTATTACAGCCATGGCATCTGATTCTGCTGGCGATTGTGGCGTTTGTGCTTTTTGGCGCCAAGCGGCTACCAGAGCTTGGCAAGGGGTTAGGCGAAGGATTGAAAGGGTTTAGAGAAGGCATTAAGGGCGTGTCCGACCCTGCGCCTCCGACGACGCAGCAAAGCGTGCAGACGCCGCCTCCTCCGCCACCGGCGAGCAACGAGCCACCGAAGCAGGCATAGCGAAAGCGTTCTGCGTTGGAGTGCTCGAGTTCTGAGAAAGGCCTGTGCCGACCGGCGCAGGCCTTTGTGTTTTGGGGTGTTTTAGAGGCTCAACATCGCAACGGCGGCGAGAGCTAGTCCCATGCCTGCCATCTGACGCTTCGTGGGATGTTCTCGCAGGATGATTCCCGCGAGCAGGATCGTGCCAGCCGGGTACATCGAGGAGATGACTGCGGCGGCATCGAGACGGCCTAATTGCGAGGCCATCATGTAAAACACATTGCCAACCGCATCGAGTACCCCAGATACGATCCCCGCCACCCAGAATCCGCGCCACGGGCTCTTGGGCGGCGCAATAGCGACCACAAGCAGGATGGCGACGACGCCCGCAATTCTGGCTGAGGTGAGCGCCCACAAAACCCCACCGGCCGCCGCTGCTTTGAAGAGAATGAGCTGGGCGCCGAAGCCGATGCCGGCGCCGGCCCCCAGAAGCAGCGCACGCCGGGAGGTATCCGAGTCTTCTGTCGAAGGAGAATGCGAAATCATCCAGATGGCGATGAGGCCAATGGAAAGGCCAATCAGGGTAATGGCGCTGGGAAAACCGGAATGGAACAGTTCGAAGGTGACAGGGACAAGCGCGGTCATTACGCCGGTGAGGGCGGCCGTGAGCCCCATGGCACCCATCGCAAGCGCCCGGTAAAAGACCGCCAAAGCGATTGCTCCTTCGAATCCGCCAACGGCCGCGTAGACCAGATAGCTGGTGCCTGGCAGGCCGACGTGGAGCATAAGGGAGATTACAAGAAGCGCGGCCAAGGACACGATCTGTCCTGACGCTGTGATCAGCAATGTCGAAGCGCGACGCGCTCCCCAGCCGCCTGCGAAGTCGGAGCCACCCCAACTGAAGGCGGAGAGCAGACCGAGGCCTGCCGCGGCTCCTGAAGAGCTCATGTTTAGCGCTGGTAATCCTGGCCGGAAGGGTAGTAGCCCTTTTTCGCGACCACTTCGACGCCCGGACGGTTCACACGGACTTCGATCTTGCGGTACTTGCCGTCGATCAAAGGCTCATGGCTCGAATACACCAGCGTGTACTGATTGCGCGCCTCTTCAGTGACCTTAGCGTAGCTCTTCTCGATGCCGTTCATGCTGCCCTCTGCATCGAGAACGCCGCCGGTTGCGAGGACATATCCAGCGAGCCGATTGTCATACATAGTGAAGGGGAGGTGGAGCCGACTGACGTAGCCTTCACCCCAACGGGCGGAGTCGCCTACCAAAGTGCCGTAGACGGCGATCTTGTTGGCTTGCACATAATGCAGCACGTCTTTGTAGGTCGCCTTGCTACCGTACTCTTTACCATCGGAGATCACGTAGATCATGCGCCTGCGTCCCTGGGGCCGGGTGGAAAGTTCCTTGGCCGCGGCGAGGATCGCGTCGTTGAGGGTGTGGATTTCCTTGGGAATGGTGATAAATGAGCTGCTGCCGGTGGAACCACCCTGCTGCACGGTGTTGTTGGAATCGACGCAGCCCCCGTTCTTGGTGATGGAGCAAGGACCAAACGCACCAGAGTTGATAGGTACCAGATCATCGCGTCCGACCGACTTGGCAAGGGCGAGCACAGCGGGTACGCGATTGCCCTGTGCTGCGGTGAACCCCGTCCACTCGCGCGGTCCGTTGTTGTAGGAGAAGATCGCGACCTCATCGTAAGGCGACAGCGCTCCCTGAAAGGCACCCAGCGAGTTATTGACCTTCGACATCACGTCAGACGTAAGGCTCTGATCGATAACGAAAGCGATTGAAAGCGATGCCGGGTCGACGGTGAATATCTTGAGGGGCTCCCAAGTGTCGTTTTCATACACCTTGAAGTCGCGCCATGTGAGTCCTGCAACCGGCTTTCCTTTGGAGTCCTTTACCGTGACCGGGACTTCGACGTAAGTCGTGTTGACCCGGATCGTTGACGCGATATCCTCGGGCGTCATGTTACTTGGCGGGGTGGTTTGAACGTCCTTGGTCTGGCTGGCTGGAGGTTCGGTGGACTGCGACTGTCTGGGCACATCCGCTGATGTACTCGAGGTGGCAGCGGTCGATGGCGAGCCGCCGATACCCGGGGTAATCGGGCCGAGACTCTTGAACGATGAGGGAGCCTGTGGTGCAGGAGCATCCGGTACTGCCTGCTGGTCAGCCGGAGCCTGCTGGGGTAGTGGCTGGGCAAATGCCGCCGGACTGAGACCCAATGATGAACTCAGAAGTGCGGTGAGCGCCAGTGCTTTAAGACCAAGGTCCACAGGTATTCTTTCCTCCCGATACGACACTGCGCCAGCCGATTTTGTGGCCCGCAGATGCATCCTTTTTCAACGAAAACCGCAAAAGGGGCTGCACCCGTCAGAGTATCAGACGCGGCGTCGCCTCGCAGGTTTGCCCTGAACCGCTGGAAAGAGTTGAGGTATGCTCTCTTTCAGGCCATTTCTTTCGTCAAACCTAGCACCATGTATGTCCCGCGCAATTTCGGTGTTCTGTTATTCACCTTGCTGCTTTGTGCGGCGGGTTGGGGACAGCTTGTGCCTTCTCCCGATGCCCCTCCAGTGAGCACGGCGCCGCCTGCGCCGCCTGAAGAGGAGTCGATGGGCACCCTGAAGCTCAACGTAAATCTCGTTGATCTTTTCTTCACCGTGAAGAACAAGTCCGGCGAACTGGTGCCTCACCTAACCAAGGACGATTGCTCGGTCGCGGAGGACAAAGTTCCCCAGACGCTCAAGAACTTCAACGCGGAGACGCACCTGCCTCTAACGCTGGCCATCATGCTGGACACGTCGGGCAGCCAGATTGACGTTCTGCCTCTAGAGCAGCAGGCTGGGGGCGAATTTCTCGAACGGGTGCTCAAAGCAAAAGACCAGGCGATGCTGCTCTCGTTTGACGTAAATGTGGATCTGCTGCAGGACTTCACGAACAGCGCGCGCCTTTTGACGCACGCGATGAACAAAGCCCAGATCAACACCGCAGGCGGTAACGGCAGTTCCGGCATCCCGGGACTCGGCGGGGGTACCGTTCCGATCCATGGAACTCCAAAAGGCACACTGCTCTACGACGCCATTTATCTGGCTTCAAACGAAAAGATGGCCCAGCAAAACGGCCGAAAAGCGATGATCATCCTCACCGACGGCGATGACCAGGGCAGCGACCACAAGATTCAGGAAGCGATTTCGGCAGCCCAGAAGTCGAACACGATCGTCTACGTGATACTTATCGCCGAGCCAAGCTTCTACGGTGGATTTGGCTACAACGGCTACTCCGCGGGCAAGAAGCTCTCAGAGGAGACTGGCGGACGCATGATCAACGTGGGCGCCAATGGCAAGAAACTGGACGCCGCATTCGCACAGATCGAAGAAGAGCTTCGCACCGAGTATCTAGCCAGTTACACGCCTACCAACGCCAAGCTGGATGGGACCTTCCGGCACATTTCTGTGCAGTGCAAGGGCGACGACATGAAAGTGCAGGTCCGCAGGGGCTACTACGCGCCCGCGCCTGAGGGTCGTGAAGGTCGCTAGGCGGCTAGGTAGAAATTTATACACGTCAGAAATTACACTCCTACGCCACAAAGCGCAGTCCTTTTCTCCTATGCTTCCGAGTTCGCTCAAAAGATTCGAAGCCGCAAGCTTTCAGTTTTAATCGAGATGTAAATTTTTAAGGGTTAAATGCATCGCTGACCCGCCTTTGGCAGCCATCGTGCCATCCATTGGTTGCAAGCAGTTTTTTCGCGCCGTGAACTGAACGGCCGACTCGGATGGTGAATCAATGCAGGACCTTTTTATGAAAGCAGCCACAGTGATCGCTGTGGCCCTCGCCACTTTTTCCAGTTTCCCTTCACCTGCCGAGCAACAGCCCGGGCAGCAGCAACCTGCGCAACAGCAGGATCAACAACCTGCCGCCGCGGCAGTTCCGGGAACGCCATCGCAGCCGGGTGCGGCAAGCGCCGTGCCGGCCGGCACTGCTACCGCCTTGAAACCTGTCACGGGAAAACTCGTCGGCAAACTCGATACCAAGTCTGCCAAGCAGGGAGACGGTGTTGTGTTGAAGACGGACGAGGATCTGAAAGTTTCGGGTGGAGCGGACATTCCCAAGGGATCGAAGTTGATGGGCCACATCACCA
The DNA here is from genome assembly GCA_963832035.1 of uncultured Acidobacteriaceae bacterium. GTDB lineage: Bacteria > Acidobacteriota > Terriglobia > Terriglobales > Acidobacteriaceae > Telmatobacter. The sequence continues at coordinate 359,010 of CAWHSK010000003.1, forward strand.
ATGTGCAGGCGCGGGGAGAAGGAAAGGAAAATTCACAGCTCGCAATTCAGTTTGACAAGGCGGAACTGAAGGGTGGTCAGGCTGTCGCGATTGAATCTGTCATCCAGTCCGTTTCTCAGGCAGCGGGCAGCGGAATGGACGACAACGCCCCCAGCGTGATGGGAGCCAGTCCGGCTTCACCCGCCAGCCCGAGCGGAGCAACGTCTTCAGCACAGACCATGAATGGGGCGAGCGCCAGTGCGAACCAGAACAACAATCGACCGGCCCTCGAATCCAATGCGACTTCGCAGCCCGGGCAGACGGACCAAGCCACGAACGGTGGTCTGCCTGCTCCAGGCACCATAGTGGCGCGCAGGGGAAATGTGGCCATCCGCACCACCTCGATCCCCGGCGTTCTGCTCGCGAACGACATCAACGGCATGCCCTTTGCGAACGCATCAGGTTTGCTGGTTGGCGCTCAGCGGGACATTCATCTCGATGACGGCACCCGGATGGTCGTAGCCGTCGCAGAGACGCCGCAGGGCGGAGGCGGAGGCATGAGCCGCTAATCTCGATCACTTTAAATCTGCGTATGAGGCCGGCGGTAACTCCCGGCCTCGTCAATTCTCAGGCCAAAATGATTACGCAAGTTTCGCGACTTCGTAATCTGGCATAAGTGAATCTTCATCGTTACGATCGGCGATGGCAGAGGAAACATGAGTTGATTTGACAATTATTTTCAACCGCTCTGCACGTGGAGTTTTGCATGCGATTGGACGACACTGCCCCGGATTCTCGCGAAGGTTTTGAAATCAGTACCCGATTCCGTCATCTGATCGAGGAACGTATCGAACGTCTCGAGAAAGATGCAGATGCCGACGAAGCCCGGCTTGCGGCACTGCGGCACGGCGATCACATACGGCGGCATATGCGGTTGATCGCCGTCCAGCGCGCGGAGGCCCGGCGGATGCGAGGCTTCCTTGAAAACTCTGGAACGCGCATTCCCCCTCCCATGATGACGCTCTGAAGCTGGCTGTGAACAATGGATCCGGAAGCGGATTCATAATGGTGCATGGCCACTTTCGCTTCTCCAAGCCTGATCCTCGATTATCAGATCGTCGACGTTTTCACTGAGACAGCTCTCAAGGGCAATGGGCTCGCCGTCGTGTTCGATACGGTGGGACTTGAGACAGAACGCATGCAGGCTATTGCGCGTGAATTCAACCTTTCAGAGACTACATTCATTCAGCGTCGCGATATCGATACGGAAAAGCGTGAAGGTGTGCGGGTGCGCATCTTCACCACGCTCGAGGAGCTTCCTTTCGCCGGTCATCCAACTCTCGGCTCGGCCAGCGTGCTCAAGCTTTCGGCGCCGGAAACGCTCGTTGGAGATACGGTCACGCTGGCTCTGAAGGTAGGCGCGGTACCGGTTCGATTCAGTCCCAGTGGACTTTATGGGGAGATGACCCAGCGCGATCCCGAGTTTCTTGGTGAACTCGATCCGGCGACTGTCGTTCGCCTGACCGGGCTCAGCACCGAGGATCTTCATCCGGCAGCATTGCCCCAGGTGGTTTCTACCGGGACGGCCTTTGCCATTGTGGCGCTGCGTTCGCACGAAGCGCTGGCGCGCCTGAAGGTGGAACAGGAGGAGGCAACGAAGTATCTGCGTGAACGTGGAGGCCGGTGGTTTTATGTACTTGGCCCAACCGGCGGGGACACTCCAGCATGGAGAGCGCGGATGCAATTTAACGGCGGTGAGGATCCAGCCACCGGTTCCGCCGCCGGATGCGCGATCAGTTATCTTGTGGGCCACGGCATTGTCGCTCCGCGGCAACGAATTCACGTTCAGCAGGGGGTCGAAATCGGGCGCACAAGCGATTTATTCCTGGGCGCAGATCTCGTTTCAGGCAAGGTGGGCAATATACGCGTAGGGGGCAGCACTGTTCCCGTTGCAAAGGGGCAGCTTTTCCTGCCGTAATACACACGCTTTCAACAGAATTTAATCAAGCCAAGTTACTTTCTATGTTCATTGTGGCGGTTTTTCCTTTGTTACATGATCTTTTTAATGCCGTGTTTCGCTTCTTGTTCCCTCTTTTCATTGAGTTCCGCGCTCCGTACTCTTGCCCAAGCATTGAGCGTCATCTAGCCGGAATTTTTCCGGTTTCATAACGGCTTCAAACACAATCTGACCACAGCAAGATCCTCCTCTACTACGGGTTGGTTGCTCTCGAAGTCGTCTGTTTGGGATCCACGTCGACGTCTTGGCGTGTGCGTCCCTCGGACGGCGTCGCGCGCCTCGATTTCGCGGACTGAGAACGCGTTGTGGCCGGCGGCCCCGGACCCTGACGAGCCTTGCCCGACAAACAAACGGGCATTGCTGTAGTGCGCCTCAGGACGGCGCAAACGAAAATTTAACGAACAAGGAGCAGGACCCTTAACATGAGGCCTAAGAAAGTTATTCTCTGCGTAGACGACAACGAACAGGAACTATCTGTCCTGAAGTTCATGCTGGTAACAAACGGTTACCGTGTACTATCCGCTACTGACGGGCAGGAAGCCATCGCACTCTTCGCCGACAATCAAATTGACCTGGTTCTGGCCGACCATGCCATGCCCAGGATGAGCGGTGACCAGTTAGTCCTGAAACTTAAACAAATCGCCTCCCATGTTCCCATGGTTATTCTGGGCGATCCTCAAAAGATGAATGGCCAGATTCATGGAGCGGATGCTTTGCTGGCCAAAAAAACCTGTTCCCCACAGGAATTATTGGAGCGCGTCAAGATCATGAGTGCCAGAAAGCGTGGGCCCCGGAAGGGGGTTTCACGACTGGTAAGTGCTGAATTGGCTGTCGCTTCTTAATCTCCGGGAGCGGGGGTTTCCTTTGCAAAAAGTGCCAGGAAGTGATCCCGGTGCATTTGCGCGGCGTGTTTGCCATCGCCCTTCCCTCTTGACGACAGAACAGAGCTATAGGCATACTCGCCATCGGTGCGCAAACTGGTACATGTTCTTTCTCACCAGTAGAAGCAGGCGTTATGGATCTCATTCTTGTACGTTTTCTTTTTGTTGCCTTACTGTCCGGAGTTTGTTATTTCCTTCATCCCTTCGGCGTAACAGGTTGGGCGGGGGCGATCGGCGGAGCGCTGGCAGCATGCTCAGTCATCGTGTTTGAACTTCGCGTGCGCGCTCTCAGCTTGCGCCGACTTATCGGCGCCGTAGCTGGAAGCGTTCTGGGCATTTTTGGTGCGGCGCTGTTCTGCCTGGTGCTTCGCTCAGCCCCGCTGACCTCGTCCACATCGGCGGTGCTGCAGATCTTTGTTCTGTTGCTGATGACCTACGTGGGTCTTCTCGTCGGTGCGAGCAAGGGCGATCTGCTGAATCCAGCGGCTTTTGGCACGTGGTTTGCTGCCGGCGACCGGCCCTCCCGAAGGAGCGCCAAGGTACTCGATACCAGCGTGATCATCGATGGCCGCATTGCCGATATCGCAGAGGCAGGTTTTATTGACGGGATGATGGTTGTCCCCGAGTTTGTTCTTCGCGAGTTGCAGATCGTAGCCGACTCAACCGACGGTTCGAAACGGCAGCGCGGACGCCGCGGACTGGACATGCTGCAGCGCATGCAGTCCAACACCAATATCCAGGTACAAATTGTTCCGGATGATTTTCCTTCTATCCGCGAAGTTGATCTGAAGCTGCTTGAACTGGCGAAGAAGTGGGAAGCGAAGGTAGTCACCAACGACTTCAACCTGAACAAGGTGGCGCATCTTCATCGTGTCGAGGTTCTGAATATCAACGACCTTGCCAACGCGCTCAAGCCGGTTGTGCTGCCGGGCGAAAAGATGAATGTGCTGATATTGAAAGAAGGCAAGGAGTACAACCAGGGCGTCGGCTACCTGGATGACGGCACCATGGTGGTTGTGGACCACGCACGCAAGATGATTGGCCGCGCAGTTGAAATCTCAGTAACGAGCGTGCTGCAAACGGCCAGCGGCAAAATGATATTCGGCAAGATGGATGAGAACGCGAAGCCGCTTGAACCGAGTAAGGCTGGTCCGATGGAGATCGCGCGATAGTGGCACAAGCGCGAATTAGATTTCGCGGATTTCGCTGAATTGGATTAACGGCGCAATGTCGGTGTAATTCGGGATATCGCCTTGAAGCTGGCCGGCAACCGGCAGGAAAGCCGCAACAAATTCCTGCGCCGATTCGCATGTAAACCCAACAATAGCGGCGAAAGGTGCAGGGTCGCCGGCCGTCGCGCCGCTGACCCCAATCTCCACGGATACAGCCTTAACCGCGGAGCCAAGAAGTCTGACGGTCATGGGCATGTGCTTCTGGACGTAGTAATCAACGTCGAAGCGGCTGCCCTGCTTGCTGGGATACAAGATACTTACCTTGATCATCGTTCTCGCTTTCGGCTGACTTTGCGTTGCTCGAGTTGCTCAGTACTTCTGGACCTTGGGGTCGATTTCGTCGCTCCAGGCAAGGATTCCGCCTGCGAGGTTCACGACCTGCGGATAGCCTGACTGCTTGAGAAATTCCGCGATGCGTTGTGAGCGTGCGCCGGAGCGACACTGGACGACAATTTCGCGATCGCGCGGTATCTCAGCGAGCCGCTGCGGAACGTCGTTTTGCGGAATGAGCTTTCCGCCGATCTGCGCGATCTGGTACTCGTAGGGCTCGCGGACGTCGAGGATGAAAACATCCTCGCCAGCGTCGATGCGTCGTTTCAGGTCTTTTACGCTGAGTTGCGGAATTCCATTCTTCACTGCCTTCTCTTCTTTCGATTCAGGGATGATGCCGCAGAAGTGTTCGTAGTCAATCAGTTCTTTGACGGTCGGATTCTCGCCGCATACCGGGCACTCAGGATTTTTGCGCAGCTTCAATTCGCGAAAGCGCATGCCGAGCGCGTCCACAAGAAGCAGCCGGCCAATCAGGGGGTTGCCTTTGCCGAGGATCAGCTTGATGACTTCGGTGGCCTGGATGACGCCGACAAGGCCCGGCAAAATCCCGAGCACTCCGCCCTCGGCGCAACTGGGAACAAGACCGGGCGGTGGCGGCTCGGGATATAGGCAGCGATAGCACGGCCCTTCCTTGGTCGCGAATACACTGGCCTGCCCCTCAAACCTGAAGATTGAACCGTAGGCATTCGGCTTGCCCAGGAGCACGCAGGCATCGTTGACGAGGTAGCGCGTGGGGAAATTATCGGTGCCGTCGGCGACGATGTCGTAGTCCTTGAGGATATCCAGCGCGTTGGCGCTCGTAAGCATTGTCTCGTGCTTGACGACGTTGAGTGCGGGATTAAGCGCGATGAGTTTCTCCGCTGCGGAGTCGAGCTTTTTGCGGCCAATATCTTTTGTCGAGTGGATGATCTGACGCTGAAGATTACTCGCGTCCACGACGTCGAAGTCAACCAGGCCGAGCGTGCCGATGCCGGCGGCAGCGAGGTAAAAGGCCAGCGGCGAACCCAATCCGCCTGTACCGACGCACAGCACGCGTGCGGCTTTCAGTTTGCGCTGGCCTTCCATACCCACTTCGGGCAGGATCAGGTGGCGTGAGTAGCGTGAAAGGTCGTCGGTTGTCAGTTCAGGAAGCAGATCGGATTGTGCTGCAGTGGCCATTGGCAATCAGTTCTCAATCGTTCTGTGGATTTGGCGAGAGGCAATCTTTGACTCGAATGCTCAGGTACCTTGCGGCAATCGTGGAGAAGCAATTCGGGGTGCACATACAGGGTAACAAAACAGAAGCGGCCCCGAAGCTGCGGAGCCGCCCTGAAGAAGCAATCGGTTTTGGTTTCAGCGTGATGCAGGTTTTGCAACCGCTAGAGGGGTGAGATCTGCTCAAGCCGCCTCTGGCCTACGGCGCGGTCGGCTTCGGGTTCCAGAAATCCGGGTCAGCCTTGGCCCATGACTCGTCCACGTAGCTCTGACGAGGGTTGACAGAAAACAACTCGTGGTCGGAGGTCTCGATGGATGCCGCCGCGAGTTCGTTGAGCTTCTTCATCCCGTCTTCGCCCAGCGCATCCGCAAACTTTTTGTCCTCTGCGAACCCAGTGTCGATCTCTGACATGCTGCGCTTGGAGCTGAGAACCAGGTAATCGCCGGCAGGACGTCCGTAATTGATGTCAAAAGTGCCCCAATGTGCGGCCGTTCCGGCCTTTTTGTAGCCGGCTATGACCATCTTGACCACTTCATGGAACTCGCTGTCGTGACCGGGACGAACGTGATACACAGAGACTTCCATAAACCGTGCCTGGGAAAGATCGGGCTTGGCGTTGTAGCTCAAGTCCGCGTTATAGGTGCAGACCGCCTGGTCGACCGAATCGAGCAGCTCACCGTCCGCCACGAGTGCGCGATCCAATTCGGCCGAGAGCGCGGTGTTCTTGGCTTCGGCGGCCGTATCCTTCTCCCACGCGTCGAAGGACGGATACGAGGTGATATACAAGGCACGCGACTTGCCTGAGAGCGAGTTGAGAGCAATGTAGTGAGTTGGCCATTTGGCTCGGGCCATCGCTGCGACGAACGCGCCTTCTGTCTTGTCGTGCGCCATACCATTCTTGCCGGCTTTGATGTATTCGCGCGTGATTTGCAGGACCTGAGGAACGGTCGGGGTTGAATTTTGAGCGGCGGCCATCAGACTGCCACTGGCCGCAATGAAAAATCCGAGCAATATCGGTCTGGCTTTCATGGGTAACCTCCTGGGCTTGCTCAGAGATCACTTGCGATGAGGGATGGGGTGAACCGCGGGTGCTCTGGGAAGGTGGCCGAATACTAGCCCCGAGATGAGGGATTGTAAAGGGATATCGCGGGTCGAGGTGAATATTCGGGGACGGAGGGAGGCTTGGCCCGCGGATCTCAGTCGAGTAGTTCGATTCTTTCTGGAACGAAATGCTTGTCCTCTTCTTTTGTGCCGCTGAGGAGAAACGAATTCGTCGCTTTGGCGCGGCCATCGGTCACTTCCGTGATGAGGTAAGAACAGCCGAGCCAGTGTGCTTCGGCGAGATCAATCTGCGACCACATAGCCGGGTGATCGGGATGCGAGTGGTAAAAGCCGGCGATCTCGAGACCACATTGCTGGGCTCGCCTGGTGATTTTCACGACCTCCCCGGGTGCAATGGCATAACGATTTCGGGCAGAGTCCATCGCAACGTTGTCGGCGCGAACGACGTCGACGACGATCCATCCATCGACGGTGGCGGTGCCTAGCAGCGCGCCGCAACACTCGTTTGGATACTGCTCCTGGGCGTGAATGCAGATTCGCTCAAGGAGCGTTCGATGCAAGCGCAGCAGGCTCATGGAATCTCGCTGTCTGGCAAAGCGTACATTATGCGAGTCGTCGCGATGAACGAATAGTGCGCCGGCGTCAGAGTTTTTGCGGTTGACTCAGTGATCGTGTCCGGCGCCACAGGAGTGAGGAGCACCGCGCAGCGTGTAAGCGTGTATCACGAGGCTGGACTCATCGATCACGGCGCTGGGAACCTGCTGTGCGTCCTGAATCTCGGTTGCGATCTGGATACCATCGACCGTTTTGCTTTTGGTGATGATGAAGTCTTCGGTCACCGAGGCCGTTGTGCCACCGGGAAGTGTGATGGTGAGGAACATGGATCCAGAGCCGTCCGAATTGACCGTGTAGGTTCCGTCCAGACCGATGCTCACGACCGAGCGCGTCGTATTGTTCGGGCCAGGCTGGTTCACAATCGCTGATCCCGTTAGTTTGCCGCGGCCGTCCATCTCTTCATGGCCCAATGCGCGCGCAATATTGGCGCCATAGGTTGCAATCGCGGCGTAGTCTCCGCACACGCTGGCCAGGGTGTACTTTCCGCGGGATGGGGAGCCATGCTCCTGCTGTGCGTACACAAAGGCCGGAATCGCCGTGAATGATGCCAGAAGAAAGAGCGTCGATTGCAAGGGCGAGACGGAATGGAATTTCATTTGACCTCCCAGGGGAAATGGGTAGTTTCTGCGCAGCGGCGAACCGGCGGTACGCAGAAGCAAATTGAGCATAATAGCTACTTGCGAGCGGTGCAATCTGCTGGAGGAGAGTTCGCGGAAAAATGCACGAGGAATGCACCAAAATCACCGCTGAATAGAGTGCAGAAAGGTGGTTCCTGTACTCTTGAAGTAGAGATAATTTATGCCGAAGAAAACTACGCGTCCCTGCTTTGACCAGATTCTGGAAACCCTTCGCACGCACGGCTTCAGTGTTTCTACGTTCAATGGGAGTCGGGGTGGGATGCTAGTGAGCAAGTCTGGGGCTGCGGCAGTGCTTGTTCCATCGCGCGACGGCGCAGCATCGCAGGCAGCATTTGCGGAGCACCCCGGCATTCTGGTGCGGGGCGAGGTGGCTCGACTGCTCGATCGAGGTTATCAAAAGTTCATTAAGACTTCTCAATATGAATTGCCGGCAACGGCATCGCAATTGCACGCCATTCATGCGTTCAGCGAGGAACTGACGCAACTGACGGGCGGGATAAGCCTATACAACGAGTCGCTCGGAACAACGAGCGACCTCTATGAGTACGACCGTCTGCGCGGACGCGAAGATGAGGCTCCAGCGCCGAAGCGGCCCTGGGAATTGGCTGACGGCCACTAGAACTCTCCTCGTGCGAAAGTGAGGAGAATTGCAGGCGTGGCAGATGACCGGAAGCGCGCAATAAACCAACGTGTGGATTCTTCACGAGAGATTCGCTCGGAATCCCGTGCCCTAGCTGTGCAGACGCGGCGGCGTATTGAACCAAGACATGATGTCGAGACGAGTGCTGCCGTCATTCGTTTGATCAACCTTGCAGTCGACGTGCACGGACGCATTCTCGACCTGAGTCTCGGGGGCTGTCATATTCGCACCGACAGTCGCTTCCCTGTTGGGGTTTTCCGCAGGGTGGAGGTCGAGTTTCGCATCGAAGGCCTGCAGTTCCGCCTGGGAGGCGTTACGCAAGCTATCTACGACCCGTTCAACGTTGGTATTCGCTTTCTTGAAGTGAGCGACCGCAAGCGGGAGCAACTGCTGCAACTGGTTGAGGAGATTGAGAAATCAGAACCCGTTCAGTTACCGGACGAACCCAAGATTCTCGATTGATTGCGATAACTTCGTTGGAATCTGAGGGCCGCGCTGTTCAACACGCAATGGGGATTCTTGCGCTCTTATTCGGGTGCACGCACAATGCGCATCAACTCGCCGTGGTCGAGCCAGTTGAGGCAGCACGGGTCACAGCCGTCGATGACCACGCTGCCTCCGCCGAGGTAGAAGTGAGCCTCCATCGGCCGCCGGCATTTCGGACAATTGATCTTCCGACGCAATTCGTCGGGAGCTGCTCTCCTGGGAGTCGCTACTGCATCACCCTGCTTGGACTTTAGCTGCTCAATCAGGTCAACAAAGGTCTCCATCGGGATGAGCATGCCTCGGCACTTCCGGCACGATTGGAGCCGCACCCCGGTAAGCGTTGCGTTCCAAAGGGGCTCACCGCAAATGGGACACGCCAGCGGTGATTGTTCTTCGTTCAGGCGGACGCCTTCGTCGTCGGGATCTGCAATATGAATGTTCTTGCAGAAATCGCATTGCATGTAATCGCTGCCAGCTGCGAGATGCATGGGAGCGCCGCAAGAGGGACAGTTCATTGAGCCCTTCCGCAACCCGGACAGAACTTCGCACCCTCTGGAATTGCCGCTCCGCAATCCACGCAGTACCTGGCTGCTCCCGTCGTGGCATGGGCGGATGCAGTTGAGATTGGCTTAATTGGCGACATCATAGCCTGGGCCATCGCGGCCCCCGCACCGATTCCCACGACGGTGCCTGCTGTTCCTCCGGTATTGGCGGCGGCAAGTTCCAGAGCCTGGGCGGCCTCAAATTGGGTGTAACGCCCAATGTCGCCGGCCATACTCACTCCGATTCGTTGATCGATGATCTCCTGCAGGTCTTCGGGCATCGAGATGCTTTCGACGACGAATTGCGTCAGTTCGAGTCCCAGAGCCGCAAAGGTCGGTTTCATCTCTTCGGCAATTTTGGCGCCGAGGGTCGCCTGCTTGGCAGCCATATCGAGATAGGCGACGTCGCTGTTGGCGAAGATGTCTGTCATGCGGGCGACTATGGTGTTGTGCAGCTGGCCGTCAAGCTGCGAGGCATAGAAGGTGTCTCGCGTGCCGCTGATCTGCTTGAAGAAGATGCGAGGGTCGGAGATGCGATAGGAGTAGATGCCGTATCCGCGCAGGCGTACGGCCCCAAACTCCTTGTCGCGGATCGTGATGGGTGTGGCCGTTCCCCACTTTTGATCGATCTGAAGCCGGGTGGAGAAGAAATAGACATCCGACTTGAAGGGGGATTCGAAATCCTTGTCCCAGTTCAGCAGATCGGTAAGCACCGGGAGATTGCGCGTCGTCAATGTATGCAGACCGGGCCCGAAAACATCAGCGACTTTGCCTTCGTTGACGAAGAGCGCCAACTGGGATTCGCGAACGGTAAGCTGACCGCCACTCTGAATCTCCATATCCTGCATGGGGTACCGGTAGGCGAGCATTCCATCTTCAGGCTCGTTCCACTGAATGACGTCGATGAACTGCTTGGCAAGGAATTGCTTGAAAGACACGCGCACCTCCCTCTGGTTCTGGAGAGCACTCTACCACGCAGCTTGTTCAGAATTCGATGAAAAGATGCGAATTCCGGCACCTGCAGTAACTTATAACTGCTTGCAATATATGGAGATCACGATATCGCAGGCTGCGATCAGTTAGGCGTCCCGATGCCTTCGGTCGCTTCGAATTGGCACTCGGCGCACTGGCAATGGCGGCGCAGATAGTCCCACGAGTAGATGCCGCCGGAGTGGCCGTCGGACCAGTTGAACTGGATGGCGTACCGCCCGACTCCATGCGCGCTCGCGGGCTTGGCCGGAGCGCTATACATCGGGAGAACGGCAGTTGGCTTCGGCTTGGGCTGGCCTGCTTTGCGACCTTGGGCATTGCGTTCGTCAATGCACGTGGCGCAAGGGCACGCATCGCGAAGCCACGCGAAGCCCCATGCACTCCTGTGGCCGTCTTGCCAGTCGATTTCGAGGCCGGTGCCTTCGGTGATCTTCACGCGCACTTTGTCTGGAGTGACTGCGATACGAACGAGCGGCTTCTCGGCATCGTCGTGCCGCGCCTGCTCTTCCTTGTTAACGAAGCGAATGCCTTCGTGACTCATGGGTCTATTTTAGTTGAGTTCGTAGTTTTGAGTTCGTAGTTTGCGTTTGAATAGGGCGAATGCTGAAACCAATGGGACTGGACTCCGCATTTAGAACAATGAACTTGAAACTGTTCTAGGAATTGTTCTTGTAGAAGAACCAGGCAGCCATGCCTAGACCGATGGCGACTACTGTTCCGCGCAGGATTGGCTGGGGGATTTTTCGCGCCAGGCTTGCGGAGGTGTATCCGCCGATGGCGCAAGTAATCATGGCCACGAGGCAGTAGCGCCAAACCACCTGGCCGTTGATGACGAAGAGCACAAACGCGATGCCATTGGCCATGGTGGTGCAGACGACTTTGAGCGCGTTGATTTCGTTCAGATCCTGGTAGCCGAAAAGCGAGAGCAGCGTGATGATCAGAAATCCGGCGCCCGCTCCGAAGTAGCCGATATAGAAGCAGACGGCGACCGTGCCGATGAAGACCGATGTCATATGGGGGCGATGCACGTCCCCAGTTTGAGCCGCCTGGTTGCGCTGGAACTTGCGATGTTCAAGCCAGCTCGAGACCGGGCCGCTGAGCGCGAAGATGACTGCGGCGACCAGCAACAGCCATGGCACAAGGTGCAGGAACGTCGTCTGCGGCGTGTTCAGGAGCACTATTGCTCCACCGGTTCCGCCGATGAAGCCGGCGATAGCCATCGGAATGGCTACGCGAAGATTCCTGCGAACGTCGGCCCGGTAGGCCGCAACCGACGTGAGTTGGCCGGGCCAGAGAGCAACTGTGTTGGTGGCATTGGCTTGGATCGGGAGCATTTTCATGCTCAGCATCGCCGGAAAAAGCAGAAACGATCCTCCTCCTGCCACGGCGTTCAGCAGTCCGGCCAGAAAGGCGGCAACTGTGAGCCAGAGCCAGTGCGGATCCATGTAGGAAGGAGCGCCGGAGATGAGGATCATCTCTGTTGATTCTAGAGGCTCGTGCTAATTCTCCACCGCGGATCCGGAACTGACTTTCGTCCAAGGCACCGTACATCTCCGATGCGTCTTTGAGAGCCCGTGGGGGGCTATACGTTTCACGGCGGGCTGGTAGAGGGGGTAGGACGGGTGCAGAAAGCACGAAGAACTGCGGTATAAGATTATTATTTTCATATGTTTAATGTCGTTATCATCTATATTAGTGCTATACACTCATATTTTATGAATCTAACGTGCTATAGTGTCATCAGATTGAATGTATGGTTGGGTCCGCACCCACCGACCAATCTCAAAATCCGTTGGAGGAAACACAACCATGGCTATCACTCGTTGGGATCCCTTTCGTGATGTCATCGCTCTGCAAAACCGCGTGAACTCACTCTTCCGCGAGATGAACGAAGGCGACAGCCCCTTGACGACTGCCAGCTTTGTGCCGGCTGTCGATGTCTATGAAGACGCCAAGAGGGTCGTATTGAAGCTCGAAGTTCCCGGCATGGAAGAGAAAGACCTCGACATTCGCGTGGAAAACAACACACTGACCGTGAAAGGCGAGCGCAAACTTGAGAAGGACGAGAAGGAAGAGAACTTCCACCGCATCGAACGCCGCTTTGGCAGCTTCTACCGTGCCTTCACACTTCCGTCGACAGTGGACACGGAAAACGTGCAGGCCAGCTACAACGCGGGCATTCTGAAACTGGAGCTGAACAAGAAGGCCGAAGCGCAGCCGAAGCAGATCAAGGTGAATGTCGGCGGCCAGAGCAAGGTGGAAGACAAGAAGGAAGCGCAGGAACTGGTGGGAGCACGGTAAAGACCGAGCTTTTAGCTCCTCGCTTATCTTGTATTGAGGCTAGCTTTAATGATTGACAGTGAGCGCGCCGGGGTAGTCGTCTGCCGCCCCGGCGCAATTGTTTCTGCAACGCGCACGATAAAAATCAAATCTTTTGCTATTGAGCTGCACTTTTGGCGCTCTTGGGGGCAATCTAGAAGCTGGAAGCTAGCGGCTGGGAGCTGAATTTATGGCAATTCGTTGGGAAAAACTGACCGTGAAATCGCAGGAAGCGATGCAGCAGGCGCAGGGACGCGCGGCGGAACTCGGAAATCCAGAGATACAGCCGGTGCATTTGTTGCTTGCGCTAATTGAGGACCGCGAAGGGGTAATTCCCGCGGTGCTTGAGAAGATCGGCGTTCCTACGGAGCGGCTGGAGAGCAATCTGCACCAGATCGAGGAAAAACTGCCTCGCGTGCAGGGTGGTTCAGCGCAGCCCGGCCCGAGCACCGCGCTGACCAAGGCGCTGGAGCAGGCATCTCGCGAAGCTGCGAATTTCAAGGATGAATACATTTCCACCGAGCACCTGTTGCTCGGCGTAGCGCACCAGAAGGGCGACGCAGCTCGGGATGCACTGCTGGCCGTGGGCGCGACCCATGAAGCCATTCTGCAGGCGCTGACCGCTGTGCGTGGTTCGCAACGCGTGACTGACCAGAATCCTGAAGGGAAATTCCAGGCGCTTGAGAAATACGCGAAGGACCTGACGGAACTGGCGCGCCGCGGCAAGCTTGACCCGGTGATTGGTCGCGACGAAGAGATTCGGCGCGTGATCCAGGTATTGAGCCGGCGGACGAAAAATAACCCTGTACTGATTGGCGAACCCGGCGTGGGCAAAACTGCCATCGTCGAGGGGCTCGCGCGGCGCATCGTTTCTGGCGACGTGCCGGAGAGCTTGCGCGAAAAGCGCGTTATCTCGCTCGATCTGGGATCGATGCTGGCTGGCGCCAAGTACCGTGGCGAGTTTGAAGACCGTTTGAAGGCGGTGCTAAAGGAAATCGAGGAATCGAACGGGCAAATTGTTCTGTTCATTGACGAGTTGCACACGCTGGTAGGCGCTGGCGCGGCAGAAGGCGCAATCGATGCGAGCAACATGCTGAAGCCGCCGCTGGCGCGAGGCGAATTGCGGGCTATTGGCGCAACCACGCTGAACGAGTACCGCAAATACATCGAGAAGGATGCGGCGCTGGAGAGGCGCTTCCAGATCGTGTACGTGGGTGAACCCAATGTCGAGGATACGATCGCGATTCTGCGCGGCCTGAAGGACCGGTACGAAGCGCACCACAATGTGCGTATCAAGGATTCCGCCATTGTCGCAGCGGCAACCTTGTCACATCGCTATATCAGCGACCGCTTTTTGCCGGACAAGGCTATCGACCTGGTGGATGAGGCTGCGGCTTCTCTTGCGATCCAAATTGGCTCGGTGCCAACGGAGATCGATCAGCTTGAACGGCAGGCGACTTCGCTTGAAATCGAGAAGGCAGCGTTGAAGCGTGAAACGGACTCAAACAGCCGCGGACGGCTCCAGGAAGTGGAACGCGAACTGGCGTCGCTTAAGGAGCAGACAACCGCACTGCGCGCTCGGTGGACCATGGAACGCGACGCGATCAGCCACATCAGCGAACTGAAAAAGAGGATCGAGGCGCTTCGCTTCGAGGCCGAAGAGCAGACGCGGAAGGGCCAACTAGATCGGGCGGCGCAAATCCAATATGGCGAACTGCCGAAGCTGGAGGCTGAGCTGAAGCAGCTGAATGCACTGCAGGATGGCAACGCCGGAACGGTGCGCATGCTGAAAGAAGAGGTCGATGAGGAAGACATCGCCAAGATCGTCAGCAAGTGGACCGGCATTCCTGTTTCGAAGATGCTCGAGGGCGAGGTTAGCAAACTCGTCCACATGGAAGACCGGTTGCGCGAGCGCGTTGTCGGGCAAGATGCGGCACTGAGTGTCGTGGCGAATGCGATTCGGCGTTCGCGTGCCGGACTGAGCGATCCGAAGCGACCGATCGGTTCTTTTATTTTTCTTGGACCTACCGGCGTGGGGAAGACGGAGACGGCGCGTGCGCTGGCGGAGTTTCTCTTTGACGATGAGCAGTCGATGGTTCGCATCGACATGAGCGAGTATATGGAGAAGCATGCGGTGGCGCGGTTGATTGGAGCGCCTCCAGGGTACGTGGGTTACGACGAGGGCGGACAGTTGACCGAGGCGGTGCGGCGCAGGCCGTACGCGGTGATCCTGTTCGATGAGATCGAGAAGGCGCATCCTGACGTGTTCAATGTGCTGCTGCAGATCATGGACGACGGACGGCTGACAGACGCGAAAGGTCGAACTGTGGACTTCAAGAACACGGTGCTGATCATGACGTCGAACCTGGGTGCTGCGTTTTTAGCCACAGAAGCGCTGAAGACGGAGCACGACTTCGACATGGCACGCGAGAGTGTGATGCGTGTGTTGCGCGAACACTTCCGGCCAGAGTTCCTGAATCGCGTAGACGACATGGTTATCTTCCGTCCGCTGGGACATGCGCAACTCGAAGCGATTCTTGAATTGCGGTTGGCCGAGGTTGGGAAGTTGCTGGAAGACAGGCAGATCTCTCTTGAACTGACGCCGTCGGCACGTGAATTGATTCTCGCGTCAGGCTCAGACGTAGCTTATGGCGCACGGCCATTGAAGCGCGCCCTCCAACGGATGGTGCAGGATCCGCTTGCCATCAAGATTTTGAATGGCGAGGTACTGCACGGGGCGCATGTTCGCATTGATGTGGATCGCAAGTCGAACCAGTTGCACTTTGAGCCGATGGGGCGCGAAGCGATGGCCTGAAGGCAGCGGCGTTAGCGATGTTAGCAATCGGGCTCTGCGAAAGCAGAGCCCGATTTGTTTGCGGAGCTATCGCTATCGGAAGAATTCGTCGGCTTGCTATTTACCCAGAGCGGATTCGATTGCGGTTTGAACCTCGGGGGAGTCGGGAGTTACTGCAGGCTCAAAGCGGGCTACGGGATTGCCGTTGCGGTCGAAGAGGAACTTGGTGAAGTTCCACTTGATGTCACCACCGAACTTGGGATCGGTGGATTTGTCGGTGAGGAATTGGTAGAGCGGAGTCTTGTCGTCGCCGACCACGGAGACCTTGGACATCATGGGGAAGGTGACGTTGTACTTGCGGGAGCAGAAGGTCTTGATCTCTTCGTTGGTGCCGGGCTCCTGCTGGGCAAAGTTGTTGGCGGGCACACCGACGATGATGAAGCCGCGGTCTTTGTACTTTTCGTAGAGCGCTTCGAGACCGGCGTATTGCGGGGTGAAGCCGCACTTGCTCGCCACATTCACGATGAGAACCACCTTGCCGCTGTAGGTCTTGAGGCTGACGGGCTGGCCGTCGATGGACTTGACGGTGAAGTCGTAGATGTTGTCGGGCGCCGCTGCGAACATTGCAGTCGTTGCCATAAAGAACATGAGAGCCAGGATTGGTTTGCGCACAAAGATCCTCCTAGAGCGGGGTGAAATTGATGATAACGGCCCGGACCTTGCTCATTGTCAAGATAATGTAACCGCGATGCAGTCTCGGTCTCCGCATGGCGTGGGCATATCTGACGGTTTTGCGGGTCGTTTCGCGTCCCTTCGCATCTATTTGTCAGATGAATATGAGACCGGAAGTTCCGTTTTGGGTGAGAAAGATAGGGCAGTTGTGGCGACTGGTTCGTGAGAGCCATGAGCGTCCGCTGGCCGGGGCGCAATCGAAGCCGCCGGAGGTTGGCGCGGATGAAACCGCGATCACGTTTATCGGGCATTCGTCTTTTTTGCTTCAGACAGGTGGACAGGCGCTGCTTGTCGATCCGGTTTTTGCGAAGCGGTTGATCGTGTTGCGGCGGCAGCGGAGAGCAGGTGTGCGGGTTGCGGATTTGCCCGCGATTGATGCGGTGCTACTGACGCATGCGCACATGGATCATCTGAATCGGCCTTCGCTGCGAGCGGTTACGCGGGAGATGCGGCGACGGGGATTGCCTGCGCCGGTGGCGATTGTGCCGCGCGGGGTCGAGGACCTTGTGCGCGATCTCGGGTTTGCGCAGGTGGAATCGCTTGGTTGGTGGGAATCGACGGAGATGGTGGGGCCACAAGGATTTGGTCATAAGTCGCAGACGATTCCCTTTCGGCATAGCGAGGTTGGTCGGGCTGCTTCTGAAGCCATCCGCATCACAGCGACGCCCGCACGGCACTGGGGCGCGCGGATGTTTAAGGACACACACCGGGGTTTCGGTGGGTACGTGATTGAACCGGCGAGCGGGCCGACTATTTATCATTCAGGCGATTCTGCTTATTTCGGCGGGTTCGCGGAAATCGGGCGACGACTGCGGCCGGAGATTGCGCTGCTGCCGATTGGCGCGTATTTTCCGGACAGCTACCGCGCGGTGCATACAAGTCCGGAAGAGGCGTTGCAGGCTTTTGTGGATTTGCGGGCTGACTTTATGATTCCAATGCACTACGGGACATTTCGGCTGGGACGCGAGCCTATGGATGAGCCGTTGCCGCGGCTGCTGCGCGCGGCGGAGCGGGCTGGCTTAAACGAGAGTGTTGTGGCGTTGGGTGAGGGAGAGAATTGGATGGGCGGCAATGCTGCTGAAAGTGAGCGGCCCGTGTCGGTGGCAGGTGGTCAGGAATTCCGGGACTGAAGCCCACGATTTTCTATGCTATTTATTCAGGGGCCTGAAGGCCCCTGCTCCCTCCGATATCTTATTTAGGCTTGGGCGGCATTCTGGGTGTTCAGGATTTTCTCAATTCGATGTTCGTGCTTTCCCACTCATGCCGCGATGAAGCTGCGTCATGAATGGGGCACCATCCAACATTCAGGAAGCCGGCTCCCATTGCCTCAATTGCACGAGGCAGTGTTGATACGCAACTTTGTGGTTGCGCGTTGAGAAGAGCACCTGCAGATTCCTTCGACTCCCCCTCTCGGCGTTCGGGGTCGCTCAGGATGACAAGGCGAAAAGATCAGAGTGGGGGTCGCATAGGATGACACGCTCGCGAGAAGCGTGGATGCAACGATGGTCGAGAGCTATTGGCGCAACTCGACGAGGGTGGCGCCCTGGCCGCCTTCGTTCTGGGGGGCTTCGGCGATGGTGGCTACGTGGGGGTGCGACTTGAGGAAGTCGCGGACGCCGCGGCGGAGGATTCCGGCACCGTGGCCGTGAATGATGCGGACGCGGGGGAGGCCGGCGAGGAACGCGCGGTCTAGATACTTCTCGAGCTCTTCGGTGGCTTCGTCTACGGTCCGGCCGATGAGGTTGATTTCCATGCGCATGTCGTCGGTGTTGGCGCTGGTGACGGAGACGTGAACGCCCTTTTGCTTGCGGGCAGCCGCGAGGGGGTCGGGACGCTCGGACGATGGCGTGGCAGATTTGGCCACTTCTGCAAGGTCGTCTTTCTTCACGCGCATCTTGATGGGGCCAAGAGCTACTTCGAATAAATCCTTCTCGACTTCGCGCTGGACGACGGCGATTTTGTTCATGGTCTTAATGCGAACCTGATCGCCGGGAGAGACGTGTCGCAGGACGTGCGGCTGAGCGTTAGCATCTCCGGCGTCTGCGCCGGTGCGATGGGCAACGACCGTCTGGTTGAAGCTTTCCTGAAATTCGCGGCGGAGGCGGTTGATGCGGCGCTCGGCTTCCTTGGAAAGCTTCTGCTGCGCGGCGCGGTCTTCAATGGCTCGGACGTTTTCGCGCATCTGAAATTCAAATTCCTTCATCAGCGAGGCGAGCTTGGTTTCGAGTTCCCGTGTGCGATTGCGGAGTTCTACATCGCCTTCGCGAGCGAGTTTGGCACGCTCCTGGTTTAGCGCGTACTGCTGCTCGCGGGCATTTTTCTTTTCTACTTCCAACGCGGAAAGATCGTCGTGCAGTTTATCGAGGAAGCGGGCGATGTCTACTTGCTGCGAGCCGAGACGCTCACGGGCGGACGTGATGATGGTGCGATTCAGGCCGAGGCGTTCAGCGGTTTGAATCCCGGCCGAAGCGCCGGGAACCCCGAGACGGAGCTGGTAATTCGGCACAAGCGTGAGTTCGTCGACGCCGGCAGCCGCGTTTAGTACGCCAGGTGTGTTGGCGGCATAGACCTTTAGCGAGGTGTGATGCGTGGAGATGAGCGTCCACGCGCCGCACGCAAGGAAATGCGCGGCAACGGCAACGGCAAGCGCGGCCCCCTCTTCGGGATCGGTGGCAGAGCCGAGCTCGTCGAGGAGGACGAGGGAGCGCGGATCGGCAAGGCGCGAGAGGCGATTGAGGTTGACGATGTGTGCGGAGAAGGTGGAGAGCTCGGCCTCGATGGATTGGGCGTCGCCGATATCGGCGAGAAAAGCGGTGAAGATCGGGAAGCTGGCTGAAGCGGCGGGGACAGGCAGGCCGGCCTGGGCCATCATCGCCAGGAGCGCGGTGGTTTTCAGCGTGACGGTTTTGCCGCCGGTGTTGGGACCGCTGATGATGAGCTGGCGTGCTTCGGTGGTGAGTTCGAGTGTGAGCGGAACGATCTGCCCGTTGGTTGCGCGGAGGTGTCGATCGAGAAGCGGGTGGCGGGCGTTGCTTAGCGACAGCAGATCGGGTGTAATCACCGGCGCGATGCAGTCGTATTCGCGGGCGAAGCGGGCACGGGCGAGCAACGTGTCAACGAGAGCCAGAACGCGGGCGCCTTCGACGAGAGCCGTCGAGTAGCCGCCTACCTGGCGTGTGAGGGCGACGAAGATGCGGTGGATTTCTTCCTGCTCTTCTTCGATGAGGCGGACCAGTTCGTTGTTCTGCTCTATGGTTTCGAGCGGCTCAACGTATACGGTCTGACCTGATGAACTGGCACCGTGGACGACGCCCGATACGCGGCGCTTGAGTTCGCTGCGAACTGGGATGACGAAGCGGTCGCCGCGGATGGTGATGAGGTCTTCCTGCGTAGAGCCTTCGCTGGAGAGCCTGCGGAGCGCGGCGCGGAGGGACTCTTCGATGGCGCGCTGTTGACGTTCCTGCTCGCGGCGGATGCGGTTGAGCTCTGGCGATGCGTCGTCGGCGAGGGTGCCGTCGGGCTGGATCTTGCGTTCGATCGATTCGGCGAGAGGTTTCAGGGATGATCCGGTTAGCGCGGCGGAGAGGCCGGAGAGCTCTGGTAGTTTGCCGGCAACGCGCGTTGGAGGCTCACGCAGAAGGACCTGCCATGCGGCGACGTCGTTAGCGAGGCGCGCGATGGATTGAAATTCAGCGGCTTCAAGGGCGGCGCCTGGAATCTGGGCCTTGGCGGCGAGTTGAGTGGGATCGAAGAGGCCGCCTAGAGGGATTGAGACCTGTTCGCTGAGCAGCAGGCGAAGTTCGCCAGTGAGCTGGTGCTGGCGCGTGATCCACGGCTCGTCGGTGGAGGGGCGGAGGGCGAGGATGGCTTCGCGCCCGACGGGGGACGCTGCGTATGTGCTTAGGAACGTGAGGAGAGGCTCCCATTCGAGTGCAGCTGTGTCGGCGTTTTCGACAGGGGTCGGGATGGGGTCGAGCAGAGGCATGGACTGCATTCAGTTTAGCGGGGTTGAACGGGGCGAGGTCTATGCTTTCCCATGTCTCAGAAGCGAGACAAAAAGCAGATCCTTCGCGCCGCTTACCCCACGAGCCCTTGCTCGCGGGGCCCCAAGCTTGCGGCGCTCAGGATGACACAGTTTCACGGGAACCAAAAAAATTCTGATTGCGTAGATATAGTACGTATCGTAATAATACGTTGCGTACTATGAATACAAACAATTCATTACTCGGGTTCGCGCTATTGGGGTTGCTGAATGAGCAGCCTATGTCGGGGTACGACTTGAGAAAAGTGTTTGCTTCAACGGCAATGGGGAGTTTCAGCGATAGCCCAGGAGCGATTTATCCAGCCTTGGGAAGACTGGAAAAGCGCGGGCTGGTGAGAGGGACGGTCGAGGAATCGGCGAGTTTGCGAAAACGGCGGGTCTTCAAGGTTACGGCGAAAGGGGTGGCGGCGCTCAAAGCGTGGTTGAAGCAGCCGGTGACGCAGGATGATGTTATGCGGCGGATCGGCGAACTGATGCTGCGGTTTGCCTTTATGGACGATGCGCTGGGGGCGGAGCGGGCAACGGAATTTCTACGGGAGTATAGCGTGCAGTTGTCGGAGTACGTGCCGAGTTTGAAGGAGTTTCACGGGGCACAAGCGGACAAGATGACGATGTCAGCGCGTTTGGCATTCGAATCGGGGATTGAAGAGTATGAGGCACGGCTGAAGTGGGCGCGGTCTTCACTTGCGGTGTACGAAAAAGGAAAGAGGGGTTAGCGATGAGTATGCGAATTGCGTTGTTTTGTCTTCTTGGCGGATTATGCTTCACGATCTCTGCGATGGGCGCGGGACACTTTGGATGGTGGTACGTATCGGGTCTTCTGACGGTGGCCGCACTGGTGCCGGTGGTGCGATATGGACCACGGGGAATGGTTGCGCAGGGCGTGACGATGTTTGTGATGCTGGTTTTGATTGGCCTGGTCTGCACGCTTTCAGAGGGCGTGGTGTTCTTTCCGGAGAAAAAAGCGCAGATGATGGCCGGCTTCGTGGGAGGATCGGTGTTGTACCTGATTGTGGCGGTAGTGCTTGCCGTGCTCGCGAAATTGTTGAAGTTACGGAAAGAGCAGGATGAGGAGATTGGTCATCGCTCACTTGTCATGGCGGTACCGATGGTGCTTCTGGCGGCCTTTTCTTACCTGGTGTATTACGAGATTTTTGGAGCGATCACTTACCAGTTCTTTACCAAGGGCTACTACCCACATGCCGCAGAACAGGTGTCGGCAATGGGCGCGTGGTTCTTTGGATACCAGATTGCTCGCGGGCTGGTGATGACGCTGGCCATATTGCCGGTAATCTACACGCTGCGGTTGCCGCGCTGGCAGGCTGCACTGATCGTGGGATTGCTGGTGTGGGTGCTTGGCGGGGCTGCTCCGCTGCTGGTGCCGAACGAGATGATGACAGCCATGCAACGCTACATCCACGTCGGAGAAATATTCACGCAGAACTTTCTGCTGGGCGTGACGGCTACTTTCCTGATACGGCTGCGGAAGACGGCGATGACGGTGGCTCCGATGCACTCAGCAGCCGTGACGCGCTAGCTGTCTGTAGAGGACTTGGGCGTGAATGCGGGAGTGGAGGGTGCGGCTGGTGTAGTGGATGAAGCGGCCGGCTTGTCGCCGGATTTGGATGCGTCTTTCGACGTCGGGGCGTCTTTGGATTCGGTGGGCTTCGATTCACCAGAAGATTCTGACGAAGAGTCGGAGCTTTTAGGGGCGTAGTCGTTGATGTACCAGCCTGCGCCCTTGAAATTAAGGCGCGGCGCGGTAAGCGGACGGATCAGGGTCGCATTGCCGCACTTGGGGCAAACGGTTTCCGGCTCTGCCGAGAAGTTTTGGATTTTTTCGAATTTGTTGCCGCAGGTCGTGCAGCGATAGGCGTAAAGAGGCAAGGCGGTTCGAGTCTCCGGAAGCGATTAGCTCTTTATCTATTGTAGCGGCGGAGCGGAGATTTTGAATACCGGGTTGTTGTGAGAGTGATTGACGTAAGGCTGGAAGGTCCCCCCAGGTCTCAGATGCGAGACCTGGGGCACCCAATTCCAAGGTGATCGAGATCTTAATTATTTGTGGGCGGTGATGGGTACGGATGCGGAGTGGTTTTCCCATGCGAGCGTAATGGTTCCCTTGCCGCCACCGTTATCGGTGATGGTATAGAGGAGGTTCTCAACCATCGCGGATGGTTTGCCCATGGTCATTTTAGTTTTGCCCAGATCTTGCGATGCGTCGTAGGCGAGGCCCCACTCACCGGTCTTTTTGTTGACGATGAGGGTCCACTGATCGGGATCGGAGATGTCGACGAAGAGGGTGTAATCACCTTTTGGGACTGACAGATCGCCGATCATCAGATCGGAATCTGTGTGCAGGGTGGTGGCAGAGTTCGCTCCGGCGCGCCAGATGGGGTATTGCGATCCTCTGCTGGTTTTGACCAGGCCATCGGCGGTGAAGATTTTCCCTTCGCGGCCTTTGACGCCGGGCGAGGAGTAGGTGATTGTGATCTCGTGGCCACCGACGGTAGCTGTGGCCTTGGCGGGCGGGCTCTTGGGAGGTCCTCCCTGCTGGGCGAAAAGACCGGTGGATGCAAAGAGAAGGCCGGCACAGACGATGAAATGTTTCATGGTGTGATTCTCCTCCGCTGCGGCCTGAATGCGACGGCCACGGCAACGGGAACGATTGTCGCACCAAGGGGTGCGGGTGGGGAAGCATCGCCGTCTCCTGCTGCTATGATGCGGCGGAAGGGCATTGCATGCAGCAGACACGCGCAGCAGGTTCGGCAGGTCACAGTTTTCGCACGGCAATAGCGGAAGAAAAGCCGCTGCAGGTGGCGGGCGCCATCAATGCGTACACTGCGCGGATGGCGGAGGCTACGGGCTTTCGCGCGCTGTATTTGTCGGGCGGGGGCGTGGCGGCGAATTCACTGGGAATGCCGGACCTTGGAATCAGCTCGATGGAAGATGTGCTGACCGACGTACGGCGGATCACCGAGGTGACTGCGATCCCCTTATTGGTAGACATCGACACCGGCTGGGGTGGCGCCTTCAATATTGCGCGGACGATTCGTTCCATGATCAAAGCGTGCGCTGCGGCTGTGCACCTAGAAGACCAGGTGGGCGCTAAGCGGTGTGGACATCGCCCTGGGAAAGAGCTTGTGCCAGCCGGGGAGATGGTTGACCGGATCAAAGCTGCGGTGGATGCGCGCACGGATGACGGTTTCGTGATCATGGCGCGGACGGATGCGCTTGCAGGCGAGGGGCTGGAAGCTGCGATCGAGAGGGCGCAGGCCTATGTGGCGGCCGGCGCAGACATGATTTTCGCCGAAGCGGTTACGGAGTTGGCGCAGTACACGGAATTTCGTAAGGCAGTGGGTGTCCCGATCCTCGCCAATATTACGGAATTTGGGCAGACGCCGCTGTGGACCCGCGAGGAGCTCGCGCGCGCGGGCGTGGACATTATTCTTTACTGCTGCGCAGCTTACAGGGCGATGAATGCGGCTGCACTGAACGTGTATGAAGCGATCCGCACCGAGGGCACGCAGAAGCACGTGGTCCCGATGATGCAGACGCGTGCCGATCTCTATAAATATCTTGACTACCACGCCTACGAACAGAAGCTCGATGCCCTGTTTGCCAAAGGCAAAGACCTCAAGTAGACATTTCAGCCGCTGATCCTTTAGCTTGATGCTCTGCGGAGGGTCGCAATGAGCAAGGACGTTAACGCTTCACCGGTGGAGTTCAAGCCGAAGAAGTCGGTTGCACTGTCGGGTACACCGGCGGGTTCGACTGCGCTGTGTACAGTGGGCCATAGCGGAAACGATCTGCACTATCGCGGATACGACATCAAGGACCTTGCCGCGCACTGCGAGTTTGAAGAGGTCGCCTATCTGCTGGTGCACGGCAAGCTGCCCAATGTTGCGGAGCTTACGGCGTACAAGGCAACGCTGCGGCCGCTGCGCAGTTTGCCCGCAGCGGTGAAACAGGCGCTGGAACTGCTGCCGCCCTCGACCCATCCGATGGACGTGTTACGGACGGGCGTATCGGTGCTCGGGTGCGTGCTGCCGGAGGGCGAGAGCCACAAGGAAAGCGGCGCACGAAGAATTGCGGACACGCTGCTGGCGTGCCTGGGGTCGATGCTGCTTTATTGGCATCACTACGCGCGCAACGGGCGGCGCATCGAGGTTGAGCGATTTGAAGATTCCATTGCTGCGCACTTTTTGCACCTGCTGCATGGCACAGCACCGAGTGAGGAGTGGACTAGGGCGATGCAGACGTCGCTCATTCTGTATGCGGAGCATGAGTTCAATGCGTCGACATTTACAGCGCGTGTGATTGCGGGGACGGGCTCCGACATCTACTCGTGCATTGCAGGAGCGATCGGTGCGCTGAAGGGGCCGAAGCATGGGGGCGCAAACGAGGTGGCGCTGGAGATTCAGAAGCGGTATCAAAGGCCGGACGAGGCCGAGACAGACATGCGGTGGCGCGTAGGCGAGCGCGAGGTCATTATCGGCTTTGGACACCCGGTGTATACCATCAGCGATCCGCGCAGCGACATCATCAAAGAGGTGGCTCGCGGGCTGGCAAAAACGGGTGGGGATATGCGGCTGTTCAATGTGGCGGAGCGCATTGAAAGCACCATGCACGAGATCAAGCGAATGTTTCCGAATCTCGATTGGTACAGCGCAGTGGCATACGATTTGATGGGCGTTCCGGTAGACCTTTTTACACCGCTGTTTGTAATTGCCCGAACCGCTGGATGGTGCGCGCATGTGATCGAGCAACGGCAGGATGGGAAGATCATTCGGCCTTCGGCGGTATATACGGGGCCGGAGAATTTGGAATTTGTGTCGATTGAGAAGCGGACGTAGATCATCGGTTTATGTACCCTCCTCCCAAGTCTCAGAAGCGAGACCTGGGGCACCCAAGTTTAGTAGGAGAATAATTGTCATCGCACATCAGTAATGAACGGCCGGCGTTCGATCAAGTCATCGTGGATATCGCGGATTATGCGCTTGGATATGAAGTCGCGAGTGATCGCGCGTATGAGACGGCGACCTATTGCCTGATCGATACGCTGGGGTGCGGGCTGGAAGCGCTTGAATATCCGGCGTGCACCAAGCTGCTCGGTCCGATAGTACCGGGCACGATGGTTCCGCATGGCGCGCGCGTGCCTGGGACGAGCTATCAACTCGATCCTGTACAGGCGGCATTCAACATTGGCACGATCATCCGCTGGCTCGATTACAACGACACGTGGCTGGCGGCGGAGTGGGGACATCCTTCGGACAATCTGGGCGGAATTCTGGCGATAGCGGACTGGCTTTCGCGCACCGGAGCGGCAGAGGGCAGGCCGCCGCTGACGATGAGGCGGGTGTTGGATGCCATGATCAAGGCCCATGAGATTCAGGGCTGCATCGCCCTGGAGAATTCGTTCAACAAAGTCGGTCTCGACCATGTGGTTCTGGTGAAGGTAGCCTCCACGGCTGTGGTCAGCGGATTGCTGGGATTGAATCGAGAGCAGACGCTGAATGCGATTTCGCTGGCGTGGGTGGACGGTCAGAGTCTGCGGACTTACCGGCATGCGCCCAATACCGGATCGCGCAAGAGCTGGGCAGCGGGTGACGCGACGAGCCGGGGCGTGCGACTGGCATTGATGGCTAAGGCTGGTGAGATGGGGTATCCGTCGGCGTTGACTGCGAAAACCTGGGGATTCTACGACGTTTCGTTCGGCGGGCAGGAGTTCAAATTTCAGCGACCCTATGGCAGTTACGTGATGGAGAATGTGTTGTTCAAGATCAGTTTCCCGGCCGAGTTTCACGCGCAGACGGCGGTTGAAGCGGCGATGACGTTGAAAGCGAAGCTTGATGCGGTAGGAAAAACGGCTGAGGACATTCGGAAGATCACGATCCGCACGCATGAGGCCTGCCTGCGCATTATTGACAAGAAGGGGCCGCTTTCGAATCCGGCAGATCGCGATCACTGCATTCAGTACATGATCGCCGTTCCGCTGATCTTTGGGCGTCTGACAGCGGCGGATTACGAGGACAAGGTGGCCGCCGATCCGCGCATCGATTTGTTGCGGGCGAAGGTGGAGTGCGTGGAGGAGGCGCAGTTCACACGGGACTATCACGATCCGGAGAAGCGGTCGATTGCGAACGGACTGCGTGTGGAGTTGAAAGACGGGACCGTGCTCGAAGAGACAGTCGAGTTTCCTATTGGGCACAAGCGGCGGCGCAAAGAAGGGATGCCGCTGTTGGTGGAGAAGTTCAAGCGCAACCTGGCGCGACGATTCGGGGCGGAACAGCAACAACGGATTCTCGATGTGTCACTCGACCGCGAGCAGCTGGCAGAGATACCGGTGAATGAGTACGTGGATTTGTACGTCGTGTGAATTCCGCTCGTTTTAGATCTTCGGACGGTTGCGGGGCAGTGGGCGCGCGTGTTTGACTTGGGTCCGAAGGAAAACCGATGGCCTACATTCTTGCACTTGACCAGGGCACGACGAGTTCGCGTGCGATTCTTTTTGACGAAGCCGGCTCGATTGCCGCAGTTGCGCAACATGAGTTCGAGCAGTTCTACCCACAATCGGGCTGGGTGGAACACGATCCCACGGAAATTCTGACGAGCCAGCTGACGTGCGCGGTAGAGGCACTGGCACGGGCAGGCGCTCGGCCGCGCGATGTGGCGGCGATCGGCATAACCAACCAGCGCGAAACGGTGGTGGTGTGGGAACGCGATAGCGGGAAGGCCATCCATCCGGCGATTGTATGGCAAGACCGGCGAACGGCCGCTCAGTGCGAAGCCCTGGAAAAGAGTGGCGTTGGGGAAGAAGTATCTTCCAAGACGGGCTTGGTACTTGATCCCTATTTCTCCGCGACCAAGGTGAGTTGGATCCTGGATAACGTTCCGGGAGCGCGGAAGCGGGCAGAACGAGGCGAGCTTGCGTTTGGCACGGTCGATAGCTGGCTCGTATGGCATCTGACCAGCGGGATGCGGCACGTAACGGATGTGACGAATGCTTCGCGAACGCTGCTCTACAACATCGTGAAAGGCGAGTGGGATACCGAGTTGTTGCGCATCTTCGGCGTGCCGGCCAATATGCTGCCGAATGTCGTGTGGTCGAGCGATCACATAGGCGACGTCACCACGTCTCTGGGGCTGGGCGGTGTGACGATTGCGGGGATTGCGGGCGACCAGCAGGCGGCACTTTTCGGACAGCTTTGCTGGAAGGCGGGCGAGGCGAAGAACACCTATGGGACAGGTTGTTTTCTGCTGCAGAACCTTGGCACCGGGCGCGATGGCGATGGCACGGGGTTTGTGCGCTCGAAGCACAAGCTGATTACGACGCTGGCGGCAAGCGCGCAGAAGCGGCTGGAGTACGCGCTCGAAGGCAGCATCTTTATTGGTGGAGCGGTGGTGCAGTGGCTTCGGGACAATCTCCGGCTGATTGGGTCGTCGGCCGAAGTGGAGGCGCTGGCACGGAGTGTGCCCGATACGGGTGGTGTGGTGTTTGTGCCAGCATTTGTCGGGTTGGGCGCGCCACACTGGGATCCGCATGCGGGTGGGCTGGTGATCGGGCTGCGCCGGGACACGAAACCTGGACACATTGCACGGGCGGCCCTTGAGAGCATCGCATTTCAAGTTGCAGATGTGCTGGAGGCGGTGCACAGCGAGACGGGAACACCGCTCGGTGCTTTGCGCGTGGATGGCGGCGCCGCGGTCAACGACCTGATGATGCAGTTCCAGGCGGACGTGCTGGGTGTGCCGGTGGTGCGCCCGCGTCTCACAGAGACAACCGCGCTTGGTGCTGCGTATCTGGCGGGATTGGCGACGGGATTTTGGGCTGGTCCCGATGAATTGCGCGCGAAACGGCAGGGGGATGTGCGCTTTGAGCCGCGCATGGATGCGAATGAGCGGGCCGAGAGGCGAGGACGTTGGCAGCGTGCGGTTGACCGATCGAAGAACTGGGGTGAATGATGCGCCGGGAGGAGATGCTTCTCAAAGTTCGGGAGCGCGCCTCAAGTGGCGTGCCGTGGGATATCGCGGTAATCGGCGGAGGCGCGACGGGAGTGGGCGTAGCTGTGGACGCCGCCGCGCGCGGGTTCGACGTGGTGCTGGTGGAGGCGCACGACTTCGGTAAGGGCACAAGCAGTCGGAGCACGAAGCTGGTACATGGCGGTGTGCGCTATCTCGAACAGGGAAACATTCCGCTGGTGATGTCGGCGCTGAAAGAACGTGGACTGTTGCGGCAGAATGCTCCGCACCTGGTACACGACCTGGCATTCGTGGTGCCCAATTATTCGTGGTGGGAAGCGCCGTTTTACGGGATCGGATTGAAGCTTTATGACCTGCTGGCCGGGAAATATGGATTTGGGCCTTCGAAATTGCTATCCCGTGAGGAGACGCTGGAGCGGCTTCCCGCTCTGGAACCGGAGGAGTTGCGGGGAGGCGTTGTTTACTATGACGGGCAGTTCGATGATGCGCGGTTATTGATTCACCTGGCGATGACGGCTGCGGATCATGGAGCGAAGCTTGTGAATTACTGTCCTGCAACCAAATTGTTGCGCGATGACGAAGGTTATGTGAATGGGCTGAATGCGCGCGATGAGGAGACAGGTGATGAGCTAAAGATTGCTGCGCGAATTGTGGTGAACGCAACTGGCGTCTTTACGGATGAGATTCGGCGCATGGCGGATGCCGGGGTTGAGCCGCTGATGGTGACAAGCCAGGGAATTCACTTGGTGTTTGACCGGAGTTTTTTGAAGGGCGATACGGCGCTGATGGTTCCGCGCACGAGTGATGGCCGTGTGCTTTTTGTGATCCCCTGGCACGGCCATGCAGTGGCGGGCACAACCGATACGCCCGTGGATGCCCCAAGTCTGGAACCGAAGGCGCTGGACGAAGAAATCGAATTCATCCTCGAAACCGCCGGACGCTATCTGAGCAGGCCGCCGACGCGCGCGGACGTGCTGGCTGTGTATGTGGGGCTGCGGCCGCTTGTGAAGAATGATGCCGAGGGAAAGACTTCGTCACTTTCGCGCGATCACGTGATTCACGTAGATACATCGGGACTGCTGACAATTACAGGCGGCAAATGGACTACGTATCGGCATATGGCTGAAGACTGCGTGGATCATGCGATTACACTGGGCCGGCTGCGCGATGCGGAATGCACGACCAAAACTCTGCGTATCCACGGGTCGATGGGAGCAACGAGCGAAGGCGAAGACGGCGAGTCTTCGCTTGACGTGTATGGCGCCGATGCTGAAGAGATTCGAGCGCTGGCTCAAGACGTGGAGCTTGCGAAGCAGTTGCATCCGGAGCTTCCGTATATCGCGGCAGAGGTGGTGTGGGCGGCGCGTATGGAGATGGCACGGAGTGTGGAAGACGTGCTGGCGCGACGTACGCGGGCGCTATTTCTGAATGCAAGGGCAGCCATGCAGATGGCGCGGCCAGTGGCGCAACTGCTTGCACGGGAGCTTGATCGCGATGATACATGGATTGCCGTGCAGACGAAGGAGTTCTGCGAATTGGCGAAACAGTATATGGTGTGAATGCAGTTCTACGGAGGCAAGGCATGGCGACGAAATGTACCCACGTAAAAGAGCACGCGAAGGACGTAAAACCCAGCAGCAAGGGTTGCGAGAATTGTCTGAAGACGGGCGATACATGGGTGCATCTGCGCATGTGCATGGAATGCGGGCATGTGGGCTGCTGTGATTCGTCGAAGAACCGGCATGCGCGGGCGCATTTTCATACGACGCAGCATCCGCTCATCCGGTCGGCAGAGCGCGGAGAAGATTGGCGCTGGTGCTATATCGATGAGACCTATCTCTAGGCGCGCGGCAAGAAGCTAGGCCAACTCTACTTCAATTGATTTCTTATCAGCGTCCAGCCTTGTGATTTTGAAACTGCGAATCTGGCCGGTTCGAAGAGGCTCTGGCGTAGCCGATGGGGCGGGAACGCTTCCCTTCCAGCGGGACTGCAGCATGCTGGAGAGCGAGGACAAGTCGGCTTTGGTTGCGGTCTTGGTTTCTGCCGCCACGGTAGCGGACTTTGCGATGCGGAATGTGGCGCGGATGCCTTCGCCGAGTTCCACGGTGGCACTCGTTGCGGACTCGTCGACTACGCGGCCAGAGACAGTGTCGCCGGCTTTGTGCTCGGCGATGTACTCGTCAATGCTGGTGGGAATCAACTGCTTCATGCTGAGCTTGATCTGGCGTTTTTCCGGTGCAATGCCGAGGACCTGAGCTTTCACGATCTGGCCGGCGCGTAATATTTCCTGCGGATGATTGATGCGTTTCTCGGCGCTGATCTCGCTTACGTGCACGAGGCCTTCGACGCCATCGGCAATCTGGACGAACGCACCGAACGGCATGATTTTGGTGACGGGCCCCTCTACCTGAGAACCGATGGGGAATTTGCTGGTGACGTCAGACCATGGGTCAGTGAGCGTCTGCTTGAGGCCCAGCGAGATGCGGCGTTCTTCCGGCTTGATCCCAAGGATGACCGCGTCGACTGTGTCCCCCTGCTTGAGCACGTCGCTGGGGTGATGGATTTTTTTACCCCAGGACATTTCGGAAACATGGATGAGGCCCTCGACACCGGGTTCGATTTCAACGAAGGCACCGAAGTCCGCAAGACGCGTGACGGAGCCCCTGATGCGCTGGCCGACCTGATACTTCCCTTGCGCTGCTTCCCACGGCTCGGGCTGAAGCTGTTTCAGGCCTAAAGAAATCTTCTTTGTGTCAGGGTCGATCTTGAGAATTCTGACCTGGATATGCTGGCCCACAGAGAGCACGTCTTCAGGCTTGCTGACGCGGCTCCACGAGATGTCGCTGACGTGAAGCAGGCCGTCGATGCCGCCGAGATCGACAAAGGCTCCGTAGGGCGCGAGACTGCGCACAGTGCCCTCGAGCACGTCGCCCGGTTGCATCGCAGAGTAGCGACCTTCCTGCTGGGCGCGGGCTTGCTCTTCGAGCACCACGCGGCGATCAACGACTACATTTTCATCGGTGACATCGAGCTTTGTTATGCGGCAGGTTATTTCGGTTCCCACCATCTTTTCAAGCTCAGCTGCGTCACGTGTGCCGCTGCGGCTGGCGGGCATGAAAGCGCGCACACCTATATCGACGGTGAGGCCACCCTTGATGACGGCGGTAACGGTGCCGACGACGGCCAGCTTTTCAGCGAAGGCTGCTTCGAGCGCGGACCAGTCGCGGGGCTGGGCAACTTTGAAGAGCGTGAGGTCGTAATAGCCTTCCTCGTTGCGGCCTTTGACTGAGACGTTTAGCGCATCGCCCGGCTTGATGCTCTCGGCATTGTTTCGGAAGGCCGAGCGGGGGAGAACGCCCTCTGTCTTGTAACCGATATCGAGAAATACCTGATCGGCGGAGAGCGAAACAACAGTGGCTTCAATCTGCTTAACACCGGATGCGGGCTTATGCGTATGACTTTTCTCGAACTGCGACAGGATCGCAGCGAAGTCTTCCTGCGGCTCTGCGGGCTCTTCCGCTGGAGCTTCTGCCGCATGCGTGGTCGCTTGAGAAACGATTGGATCGTCGGCGCTTTGAATGAGCGGAGCGGGCGACATATCGGTTGCGGGCGATGCGGTCTGTTCGCTAACGCCTTCGCGAGTGTCGGAAGAGGGCTGGAACTCTGGAACGGTATCGATGCTCATGATGTCTACCATTCCATTGTCCCACGCGAGACCGGCGCGTTTGCAGACGCGGCGAGCCTCACTTTTCGTCTCTACTGAGGGAATTCCGTCACTTTGGGCGATACGCGATTGGGCGCGACGTGCGTGGGGCCGCCTTTGTCGTCGATGACGTTGGAGATCTCTCCGAGATTATCGAGGGCGACGGTGATCATGTGGTGGAAGCGCACGTTGGGCGTCAGGGGAACTTCGATGGCGCGCGTAAGGTTGACGTTGGGATGGCGGAACACGCTGTAGACGCCGAGGCCCCAGGCTTCATGGCTGATGACATTCTCCGCGACTTTGTAAGAGGCCCAGCCGTTGGTGCCGGGCGCAGAGGTGTAGCTGGGCTGGTCGGGCGGGTCGTAGGGGATTTCGGATTGATAAAAGTAGGTGCGGCCGTGGTTGCCGTTCCACAGCACCTGAAACTGCTGGTGATGTTCGACGAAGAGGCCGTAGATCGTGACATTGTTGCCGTTGACGACGAGACCATTGTCGCTAAGATTGCTGGTCCAGCCGACGTCGTGGCCGTGATCAGCGCGCCAGATCCACGTGTGGTCGATGATGGTGTCGTTGGAGTTGACGCTGAGGTTGACCTTGGCGCTGCCCACGCCTGCTCCGCCGACGCGAAAGAAGACGTCGTGAAGGAAGATGGGATTTTTAGCGTGTGAGGCGTGGCCGCCTTGCGGGCCCACTTCGACCAGGACGGGAGAGATTTTTGCGCCGGCGTCGAAGAGGATGCCGGCGATGTCTATGCCATCGACGTCGGCGGTGGTGATGGCCGCCGTGCCGTTGATGGGACGCAGTGTGGCGAAGCCCAGGCCGAGGACGACGGTGTCGTGGCGCGTGATCTGGATCGGCTCGGCGAGGTCATATATCCCAGGGGCGAGAAGCAGATTCTTGCCCTTGGCTAGTTGGGTGTTGATGGTAGCAGCGGTGTCTTTGTCTGGTCGAGCAATGTAGAAGTCTTTCAGCGGAATTGAACGGCCGGGCGTAGAGCCACCGCGCCAGGTGGTGCCTTGGCTGTTTGCCTGTAACGCGGGAATGCGGACAGTCCAGTTCCCCTTCGCGTCGACTTCGAGGAAGGGTTTTTCGCGGACGATGGGAGTTTTGTCGACCTTGGTGTAGGGCGGCTGCGGCCACTCGCCTTCCGGTGGGTGCGTAATTCCGACGAACACCATGTTCCAGTTGGCGCCTGTCCAACTACCCCATTCGCTGTTGCGCGAGATCCATTGCTGCTGTGGGCCTGCGCCGACGTTGCCGTCGATGAGCGAGTCGGACATCCATCCTCCGCTAGCCCATCCACCTTTCTGGTGCAGCACGATGTTGCCGAGGACATGCATGCGGCGGAAGGGCACGGCCTGGGAGACGGCCCACTGCATGGTCCCGTTGTTATCGCCGCCAGCGGGAGTGACGGAGAAGCCTTCGACGCCGCGCCAGAAAGTGCAGGTGGCGTTATTGCGCGGGAGGCTGGCGTCGGAGTGGACGTTTCCGACGATGTGAACGGCATCGGGCGTGGCGCCGAGACCTAGCACCTGCGTATAGAAGCCCACAGGAATGTCGATGTGATATTCGCCCGGCAAGAAGAGCAACGCGTAACGGGCGGTACCGAATTCGCTGTGCTGCTGGATGGTGTAGATCTTGTCGATCTGGGCCTGAATATCGGCTGCGGGCATTGAGGGGTCGAAGAGCAGAACGTTGGAGCCGAAGTCGGGATGCGCGTTTGTCCTGGGTGATGATTGGGCACTCGCAGTCGCGATCAGCAATAGAAGTGCTAAGAGACTGATACAAGCGAATGACGGAAACCTTGGGTTCAAGTTGGCTCGAAGTGTGCGAATAGCCGACATGGCTGGGCTCTCTGAGTTCTGGAATGCGGCGACCTAAGCATCGTATGCCATTCGACTCGAGTCATGCGCGGGTTTGTGGACATGACGCGGTCTGGCAGGCGAGAATTGCGGTCGCACGGGAAAGGCTTCTATCAATGGGACCAATTTCACGCAGGGAATTTGTGCGCCTGGGAGCTGGCGTAGTTGCGGCCGGCGCAGCGGCTAAATCGATTGTGCTAGAGCCGACGGTTCTGGCTGCACAGACAGCGCAAACGGGAAAAAAGATCCGCTTCGTTTCGATCGGGACGGGGATTCGCGGATGCGATTTGCTGCGCTCGGCGAAGAAGGTGCAGAGCGGCGTGTGTGTAGGTACGGCGGATCTGTACGACATGCATCGCAAGGCGGGCGTTGAGGCTTACGGCTCGGACATTCCGACGACAAAGGATTATCGCGAACTGCTGGACCGCAAGGACGTGGATGCGGTGGTCGTGGCGGTAGCGGATTTTCAGCACCGGCGCGTAGTGCTGGATTGTGTGGCGGCGGGCAAGGACGTTTACTGCGAGAAGCCGATGTCGCACAACGTGGCCGATGGCCTGGCGATGGTGAAGGCCGTGCAAGCGGACAAGCGCATCTTTGAGGCCGGCAGCCAGCGGGTGAGCAATACGGTTGTCAAAAAGGCTGCGGAGATTTACAAGTCGGGGCGGCTAGGTGAGGTTACGTTTATTGAAGGTCATACTGATCGGAATTCTCCCTCGGGAGCGTGGGTTTATCCGGTCGCGCCGGGTGCGAGTGCCGAGACGATCGACTGGACGACGTGGCTGCGCGATGCGCCTTCCCGCCCTTTTGATGCGGAGCGGTTCTTCCGCTGGCGGTGCTTTGCAGATTATGGCGAGGGCGTGGCGGGCGATCTTTACGTGCATTTGCTGTCGGGAATGCAGTGCGTGACGGGAATCAACGCGATTCCGGAGCGTGCGTATTCGACCGGCAGCTTGACGCACTTCAAGGATGGGCGCGATTTCCCAGATTTGCTGGTGACGCTCTACGACTATCCGGGCGTCAGGGTGAATATGCACTGTAATCAGAACAACGCGTCGGGCGACATGACCATCTTTTACGGGAAGGAGGCCACGATGGCGATCAATGGCAGCACGCTCACCGTGACTCCGCAGGATACACGGCCGCAGCCTGAGGGATACGCGCTGAACGGGTGGACTGCCGAGGCAAAGCAGAAGTATCTCAGCGACTGGCATGCTGCTCATCCGCAGCCGCCGGCGCCACTGCCGCTGGCGGAGACATATTCTGCGCCGCAAGGATATGACGACACTGCCGATCATCTAGCGAATTTCTTTCAGGCCGTGGTGACACGCGAGCATGTCGTAGAAGACGAGGTTTTTGGCAACAACACCGCGATCGCCTGCCATATGGCCAATCACTCTTATTTCAATAAAAGCGTGGCTACGTGGGACGCAGCCTCAGAAACCATCAAGGGCTAGCAGAGGCCTTGGGAGAATTCACGAATGACAATTTTTTCTCGCCGCAGTTTCTTGAAAGCTTCCGGCGCATTGGCTGCTGCGGCATGCGTGGGTAGCGAACGATTGATCGCGGCGCAACTCCACCTGCCGATTGGACTGCAGCTTTACTCCGTGCGTAATTTGCTGCCGAAGAACTTTGAAGGCACGCTTCAACAACTGGCGGCAGCCGGGTACAAGGAAGTGGAAGCGGCGGGTTACTTTGACAAAACTGCGGCTGATTTCGGGAATGCGCTGAACAAGGCCGGACTTAAATGTGTGAGTACGCATCACCAACTGACCCAGCTGAAGACGCAGTTTGACCAGTTGATTGAGTACGGACAGGCCCTCGGACTTGAGTACATTATTTGCTCCTGGGCCGGAGTTCATCGCGATCCGACGCGCAAGGGCGAACTGAATCTGGATGACTGGCGCTACGTGGCCGACCAGTTTAATGCGATTGGCGAAAAGGTGAAGGCGGCGGGCATGACGTTCGGTTACCACAACCACGTCGTGGAATTCGGAACAGAGAACGGCACCGTGTTTTTTGACGAGTTGCTGAAGCGCACCGATCCAAAGCTGGTGGTCTTCGAAATGGACTGCGGCTGGGTGGTGGGGGGTGGGCACAATCCCGTCGAGTACCTCAGCAAATTTCCAGAGCGCTTCCCCCTGCTTCACGTGAAAGACATGGTGAAGGAGCCAGATGGGAAGTTGCGCAACGTGGTGATGGGCAAGGGATTTGTTGATTACAAGCCGATCTTCCGCGCGGCGACAGGGCTGAAGCACTACTTCATCGAGCAGGAGGAGTTCGAAGGCGACCCGATGATGGAGTTGCGCGAGGACGCCGATTACATGAAGAAGCTGGAATTCTAGGCAGTTGCCCCGGACCTTGCGAGAGTAACCGTTGGGTTTTGGCGCTTCGGATAGGCTTGAATCATGAATATTTTTGATGAGAAGCGTGCGGAACTGGAGAAGCACGAATTCATGATGGGGCTGGAGCGGGGCAGGCTGGCTGTAGCGCTGGACCTGCTTACCGATTCGCTCATCATGGTGGGGCAACATGGCGTGTATTGCGCGTCAAGCCGCAATCCGTCGAAGCCGGCACTGGATTTGCAGGCGGTGTTGAGCGGGATGGAAGGGGCGAAGGCGCTAATCCAATCGGTGATGGAAGAACTTAGACAAAGCAGGGAAAAGGATAAGAGCAGGGACTAGGGAATAGGGATTAGGGAGTAAAGAACAGACTCCATTGAGCCCGAACGAATTGCCTGGGCTGGTCAGGGCGAACCTCCCAAGGAGGTTTATCAGTCAAATACGGTATGCTGGTAGAGCGCGCCCGTAGCTCAGCTGGATAGAGCGAACGCCTCCGGAGCGTTAGGTCGGGAGTTCGAATCTCTCCGGGCGCACCATTTCCTACCTCACATTTCCTGAATCAATTTAGAGATAATTCCGGATTCCGGTCCGGGCATTCAAGGATCGCATGCATTTCGATTTTCATTTCACGGCTATCTCAGTTTTGTGGACTCTGACATTTGCATCCTTGCTGGTGCTGCTGGTTGTCCTGATAGGGCGCGATCGCGCAAGGCGTTTCCCGTGGTTCACGGCCTCTATTGTCCTGGTCGCACTGCGATTGCTGACGAACCGGCTGCTGCACGAGAGGCTACCGCCACTGACGATGGGCGCCATTGCTATCTCGCTCGCGGATGCTGCGGCCGTTGTTGGGCTGATCGTTCTGGGGGAGATGGCTCGGCGAGCTTTCAAGAACGCCGGAACCGGAGCGTGGGCGGGATGGACGCTGGGGCTGCTTGCGCTGGGCGGCGTCGTAGTTTGGAAGTGGGGACCTTGGCCGCAGTTGAAGACGATTGCCTTCGACACTTTGATCGCCAGACTCCAACTCATGCAATTGATCGCCTTAAAGATGGGATTGCTGGTTGGTGTGCTTTCGGTGGGGCTCGGGTTTCTGGTGGTGGCGTTCGGGCAGCGCTACGGCGCGGGATGGCGCAGCCATGTGCAACGCATCATGATCGGACTTTCGACCGCGTCGATTGCACAGTTTGGAGCGCAGGGGATTTGGGAGATGATTGCGCGGCATACTACTCCGCACTCGCGGGACGAATACGAACACGTGATGGCGCTACAGGGAAAGTTGCTGAATACGAACAGCGCCATCTACGTGATTGTGCTGATCTGGTGGATCGTGTGTCTTTGGATCGATGAGCCGGGGGGTGCGACAAGTGCGAGCGCCCCTGTGCGGGAGTATGTCGATCAGGCAGCGGAAAGTGGCGACAGCTAGGGCTGGTCGAGTTGGGTTGGGGAACTCTGTGGAGAGGCCACCCCAAGAACATCAAAATGTCGGAGGCTTGGAACTTCCGGGCCTGAAGGCCTTGCAACTCTCTGTCGATAATTTCAGCAGCCTGAAGGCTGCTGCTCCCTCCGTATTCCCAACCTCAAACACCGCTCAGATTGAATGTCATGGCAGATTCCTCATTGCGTTCGGGATGACAGCGCAGCGGGTCGCGATGTGATTGATTAGCGGTCACGATTTTGCTTTCAGCATAATGAGCGCGGACTACATCGCGAAGTCTATGAAGCCGCGCTGAGGATCTGTGTTGACCAGTTTGACCGCAAGCTTGTCACCGACGTCAAGCTTCGATCCGGGCTTGCCGGCATTCACAAGCATTCCTTCGACATGGGGATTGAGCACGCGCACGAATGTGCCGCTCTGACTTACGCCGGTCACGATTGCCTGAAACGACTGACCAATGCGCGAATGCAAGACAACGGCAGCAATCCTTTTCTGCATGATGCGCTCAACCTTGCGCGCGGCATCTTCCATCTGTGTGCAGTGCTGTGCCATCGCGCTCAGATCGCCTTCCGAGTAAGGCTGCTCGGCCTTAGCTAGATGCGCTTTCATAATGCGCTGCGTGATGATATCGGGAAAACGGCGGTTCGGCGCCGTCGAGTGCAGGTAGTCCCGCACCGCGAGGCCGAAGTGGCCGGGTGAGGGTTCATTAGGCTTTACGAGAACGTATTCGCCGGGACCCATCAGCTTCACAACAGTCAGCGAAAGATCAGGAAAATGATCGGGATCCTTCTGCTTCTGTGCCAGCAGGAAATCGTTCAATGCCTTGGAATCCGGCTGCTCAGGTAGCTTTGTCCCCAGCCCGCTTGCGACTTCCACCATGCGGTCCCAGCGTTTGGGGGTGCGCACGATGCGCCAGATCGATGGGATTCCGGCCGTCTCGAATATACGTGCAACGGTGCCGTTGGCCGCGACCATAAATTCTTCGATCAGGGATGTGGCTCGGTTTTTTTCGAGACTGGAAATGCCGACGGCCTGATTATCGGGTGACAGTAGAGGTTGCGTTTCGATGGTTTCAAGATCGAGGGCGCCATGCTGGAAGCGGCAGCCGACCAGGCCCTGGGCGGCCTTGTCCTGAAGCTTGAGCTGGGCGGCGAGATCGGCATTGGCCGCAACCTTGGCGGGTGCCGGGCCGCGGCCTTCCAGCCATGCTCCCACGCTGTTGTAGGCGAGTTGCGCACAGTTGCGAACCAGTGCGCGATACACCGTTCCCCCAGAGACACAGCCTGTCGGGTCGACCGTGAACTCAACTACGTCCGCTGCTCGATCCTCGTTTTCGTTGAGGGACGTGATGCCCTCGGAGAGCTCTGCAGGAAGCATCGGAAAGACTTTGACACCGGTATAGACCGAGGTCGTCTCGGATTGGGCGTGTTTATCGAGCAGGCTTCCAAGAGGCACGCGAATGTCGACATCGGCCACGCCGATTAGCACTCGAATGCGGCCGTCGGGTAACTGCTCTGCCCACTCGATCTGGTCGAGGTCTTTGGAAGTGTCGTTGTCGATCGACGACCAAAGAAGGTTCCGCAGATCCTGCGCGCCCGGAACCGCAGGCAACGCGGGCTCTGCCTTGATCTTTGCCAGCTCGGTATCGGTACCGGCCGGAAAATCAGGTTGAAAGCCGTTTTGGATCATGTCGGCGTGCGCCGCTGCCACAAGATCAAAATTCAGTGTCTTGGTGGAGTGCATCGTAGATTGGCCCTCGCAGTGAAGAGCCAGCCTATCACGGGCAGATCACAACTGTGCAAACGTACGAGGGGCGACTGTGTCGCCGCCCCTCTTCCACGCAAGGCTCGATTTCTTTACTGAATGCCGAGATCTGCTAGAACCTTGGGCTTGGCCTCGTCAACCGCCAGCAGGTTGTGACATGCCGCGCAGTCCTGCGTGATTGACTTGCCGTCCTTCGCCACATGGTCGCCATCGTGACAACGGAAGCAGCCGGGATAGTTCATGTGCCCGATGTGATTCGGGTGTGTGCCCCAGGTGACCTTCATGTCTGGAAAGCTGTTTGTGGTGAAAACGGTGACCAGTCCCTGACCAGCCGCGCTGACGAGATCGGGATGCGCCGCCAGAATATCGGGGTGCTCGTCGCGATAAAACTGCGTGAGCTGCGCCGGAATCTTGACACGCGCCTCCTCCTCAGTGGCGTAATTGCCCTTGAGTAGTTCGAGACCCTTCTTGTGGACCCAGGGAAGATCGGGACTGATGACACCATCCGCCATAGCGCGATTGAGTGCGTCCTCGGCGGGCTGCATGGTGTGGGCAGCGCGGTTATGGCAATCGATGCAGTCCATCAGGCGACGTTCACCCTGGGGAACCGCGCCCTTCAGACTCGACGCACCAAATGCGGTCTTTGACCCATCGGCAAAGGTGCGTTCCACCCAGGGAATGGTCGTACGCGTGGGATCGGTATCGATGTATTCGATATGGCCGAGATGGACACCGTGAATGCCGGTAAGGTGCGAAAGCGAGTCGATGCCGCCGAGATGGAGCACGACGACGCTTTGCGTTTCAGTATTCTTCTCGTCGTCTGCAAAGCTGGACTTGACCAATAACTTTTCGCCGACGAACTTAGCGGGCGTATGGCAACCTTCGCAGATTTCGCGAGCCGGTCTGAGATTCATTACAGGAGAAGGAATCGGCTTGGGAACGCGATTGAAGGTAACTTCAATGAGTTGCTTGGTGCCGTTCACCTTGGCCTTGAAATAGGACGCGGCCCCTGCACCGATGTGGCATTCAACGCAGGCAACGTGGGAGTGTGCGGAGACCTTGTACGCCGTGTACTCCGGATGCATTACGTGACAGGAGGATCCGCAGAACTGAGGCGAGTCCATGTACGCCGCACCGCGATAGCTTGCCGCTGCAA
The DNA here is from genome assembly GCA_963832035.1 of uncultured Acidobacteriaceae bacterium. Taxonomy (GTDB): domain Bacteria; phylum Acidobacteriota; class Terriglobia; order Terriglobales; family Acidobacteriaceae; genus Telmatobacter. Next base: position 399,740 of record CAWHSK010000003.1, read on the forward strand.
CAACCAGCAGATTTACGATCGTGGCGATTAGTACGATGTCGATGCCGTGGCGGAAGATGCGATCGTTGAGATCGATCTTGGGAAACTCGGCCGGAATCTGCCCAGCCAGTTGCAACTTTTTGCGGCGGGCAAATACGCCGACCGGAATGAGCAGGAGCCCAAGCACAAACAGCGCGGGCAATATAAGGAAGAAAATAATTCCAAGGTAAGGATTGTCGTCTCGCCGGCCAAAAAGCTCCACCAGCCAGTAACCGATCATAGTGACACCGGCGGCGCTGGTGATGGCGCCTCCGGCCAGGCTGATTGGATTGTTGCCGAAGAACAGAGCCGGCCGTACCCAGTTCTCGCGGAATCGCTGAAGCATTGTTACGTTCTCCCTGACATTTAAGTGGCCCGCTTCAACCATCCCATCGACGAAGACTTGTCGCCGGGAACCCGGAATTATCACTGGGTTAGAGTAAACGGCGTGAGCGGGCCGGGTGTATTGGCTATTTCAAGGTGCGGAAATAGTCGACGGCATCCTTGATTTGCGCATCGGTGAGCTTGGGAGACATGGCCTTCATCTTGCCCTTGCCCTTAGCGACTGACTCAATCTGTTCCTTTTCGCTGGTCTTGTACTCAGCGGCAGGCTTCACATCCATCATTTTGGCTATGCCGGCGCTCGGAGTTCCGGTGCTGCCGTGACAGCTCTGACAATTTGCTTTGTAAACCGCTTCACCCGCTGATTGAGCGAAGCCCATGGAGCCAGCCAGACACACTGTTGCAGCCAGCACCGCCATCGATCGAATTGTATTCGTCATTGCAAGACTCCTTAAAAATGCATTATGGCCAGATGGTTGGGGGCCACGCCCATTTATTGGAATCCTGCTTGCTCAAACACCGGCGGCGACAAGAAGTTTGCCCTGTGATGCGCACCAGGAATCGTTCAACTGAAATCCGGCACAACTCTGTGACTGCGAGGTGCGCCGGCACTGCTATCAGCTACTTACTACGAACAACAAACAAGCTTCACTTACTTTGTAAACGTGCGAAAATATCCAGCTGCGTCCTTGATCTGCGCGTCAGTCAGCTTGTCCTTGTATGGCTGCATCTTGCCCATGCCATTCTTGACTGCGTCGATCATCTGCTCTTCGGTCATCTTCTTTACATCAGGATCGGTGGCAGGCTTTACCTTCATGGACTTGCCTGCGCCTGAATCTGCCAATCCCTTTTCCCCATGGCACATCTGGCACTTTGCTTTGTACGTCGCTTCGCCAGATTGCGCGAAGCTCACCGTGCCGGCAAGCAGCAGAACCAGAATTGCCGTCACACCATTGCGAGACAAATTGCTCATGTCATTCTCTCCCAAGGATCTCCCCTGCAACTGCGCGGGGAAAATCGCTGACGAAAGGGACATCGTTCAAAGCAGCCGTGGAACTTCGCTCTCGATCCATTCCGCGACTGCGGCGTTCATTGATTCACAGGTGGATTGGTAAAGCTCAAGAATGTCCAATCCATCTATGTTGTTCAGAATGCATACTTCACACTCAAAGTTACGACGTCGCCATGAAAATCCCTGGAGGGTATAACGCCTCCTGCGGCCGGAACGCTACCTCCGGCAGAACCATCTTCGTCGTAGCCATGGTGAACCCAATATCCATGCCAGGACCACTGCGGAGCGATGTTCACCGACAAATCCGCGAATGGCGACAAAACGGTGGAACTGATTGCGCCCGGTGGATTGTAGGGGTTCAGCAACATGGCCTGGCCACCCGTGCCCATGATACGGACCCCACCATTGAAGCGGAAGTACTTCGAAGGCGTGTAAGTGGCGCCGGCCAGGTAGAAATCTGACGGCACGTCGTATAAACCGTTTCCAAGATACAGCGGTGTTGAAGGCGTTGTGTTGTATTGACAAGTCCCGACATTTTGCGGCCCAGCGTTAGCCGGCAGAGACGCGTTAGCCGTGGCGGTAAAGACGTAGCACAAGTTCGTTTGGGAGAAGACGCTGTCATGGGAGTAGCTGAAGTCCACGCTTAAGCTCTCAACCGGAATCAGTTGTGTGGCGAAACTGAAATCGCGATTGTGCTCCTTATGGTTCACGAGCGGGTCGTCGTTCTTCGCGTCGTATTCGTTGTAAGTTACCGAAAGATTCACCCACTTCGCCGGATTGGACTGGAAGCGTCCACGGAAGTGATGGAACGAATTGGGCGCCAAGCGTGTGTATGTGTCGGATGGCGTTGTGGCGGAATTCGAGGAATGCGAGAACATCGAATCGTAGTTCAGGTTAATCCGGTACAGGCGCGATGGCTGAACGGCGAGACCTGCAACGGCTCCGTTCTGGTGCCAGGTCATGGTTGGGTCATCGGAGAACTTGATCTGACGGTCATTGAAGCGCCAGCCTCCAGAGAATTTGATGGCGGATGTGGCGTTGATTACGCCGATCACGGTGTTGCCGGTGTTCTTGTGCGCCAGGTACCCGAAGGATTCGGTCGTGGTGACGTAGTTGTGCAGCTTATCGAGTGGGGTGTTCACGCTGAGACTTGCAGACGGAACTGGAGTAGGACCACCCGACACCAAGGGGGTATTGTCCCAGATATCCGAGATCCGAATGGTGTGGCCCGGCATCCGGACATCCCAGTAGTTGAAAGCATCGGAGACAGAGATGTACTTGCTGAGTTCCGCTTCGATTCCGTAATCCGCGTTCACGTTAATGCGCTTGTTGTGGGCCAGACGTCCGCGATCATTGAGACCACCGGTATCAAGCTCCTGGCGCAATGTTGTGCGGGAGAGGAATCCGTTGAAGGCCTCACTGAATTGATTCACGTTACTGGTGGCGCCACTGTAAGTGAAGCGGCCATTCATCGCAACCTTATTCCAGTAGTGCGAACTGAAGCGAAGCTGCTCGGTCGGGAACGAGGTGCGCGTGGGAGCGCTCTGCTGCTGCACGAGGGTCTGGTTGCAGAATGGGTTGGCTATGCCGTTAATGACGTTCTGGGTCTTGGCAGAACCTGAGCCGCAAGTCTGGGTTGGTCCTGTGAGGACGTTGAAGCCTAGAGATGTCGGCGTTCCGTTGGCAAGCGTAAACGGAGTCGGGGCCAGCTTGTTCGAGGTATTACCTCTATAGAAAGCGAAGAACTGGTCATAGCTGAGGGTGGTGCGCTTTGCGAGTTTGGCATCTGCACCCCCAACATAGGTATCGAGATTATTTCGCCACCATTGAGACTGCTGGACGTCGCCTCCGCCATGGATGGTCGTGTATGTGGGTCCCTCTGTCGTGCCATGGATATATCCGACGCGGAAACTGATCCTTGAAACAGGCAGCAACGTCAGCAGCGTGTCGGTAGTCCTTCGAACGGTATTGAAGAGGTGGAGGGAACTTGGCTCCGCAACCAGAACTGGGGCCGTTGCAGTGGCGTTTGTCAGAAGTGAGTTGACGAGAAGGTTGTAGTCGACGTAGTTGCGTCCACGCCGGAAGCTGCCGGCGAAATCGTACCACTTGCCCTTGGACATGTTCAGGTAAGATGCGTCAATGGGCTCGCCACCATAACCGAAGCTGTTGGTCGACAGGGTATCAAAAAAGGGCGTCTTCGATTTGTCGATAGAGTGCATCGTCAGCGACTGGCCTATAACCCGCATTCCGGACGCCTCGTTGACCATCGTGGCCCACATCGCCGCGCTTCCGTCTTTTGAAACAATGTTGCCCCCGAGTTCCAGGGACTGGTGCACATCATAGCCATGCACGATCTTTGGCCCGGGTGGTACTGCTGCCTTTTTTTCGGGCTTCGGTACTGGGGGTGGAGTTGTGGTTGGTGTCACCGGCGGTGCTTGAGCAAAAGCGGAGGCTGCGCTGCTGGTGATCAGAATGGCCGCCAGGGTAAGGGTGCACAATCGGGAGATAACGACTCCGGCCGGCGATCCAACCAGACTGTTCGCAAATTCTGTCTGTCTTGTCATCGCTCGCTCCTTACTCTGTTGCGTTGAAGAAGAATTCGCTTGTGTTCGAGCCGTGAACGCTTGCGTGGCAAATGGTGCACGACTGATACTGCACTGCCTGGTTATGCGCTGGTCCAATCGGATTGCTGGTTGAGAAGTTTGGAGACGGCGAGTGGCACTGCAGGCAGATCGTGTTTACTGTGGCTCGATTCAGCAGGCGCGGATTCGGTCCGCCATGCGGGAAGTGACATGCGATGCAGCCCTCGGTCTTGACGACCGGGTGCTCGTAAGCAAAGGGTCCACCTTTTTCCATGTGGCACTTGGTGCAGACCAAGTCTTGCTGCGAAGAGGCGCGGAGGTTCTTCTTGTTAAATGTTCCGTGCGGATCGTGGCAGTCGGAGCAATGAACGAGTCCCTCCTGAACTTTGTGATGGAAGGGCATGTTGAACTGCGGCTTTGTGTCGGTGTGGCACTGAAAGCAGAGATTCGGCTCAGCGACCTTCAGCTGATGCTCTTTGTCCTCGCCAGAGTGAACGCTGTGGCAGCCGACGCAGCTCACGTTCGCTTCTCCATGTGCGGTGCGCAGGAAATTGGCGTGGTTTCCCTGGTGGCAGGCGAGGCACTTCTCGTCTACTTCTTTCGGAGTCGCCTTAGCGGGATTAAAGATCTTGGTGACATCGCCACCACCTTCGACGTGCGCTTTACCCGGCCCGTGGCAGCCCTCGCATGTGACGCCGGTTTTGCCGTGCGTCTCTGCCAGGCTGGAGTGCGGGTTAGCCCCGAAACTCTTGCTGACCTCCTCGTGGCACGTAGCGCATGTCTCCTGTCCGACATAGTCTTCCGGCAGCGGCGCACCCTGGCTAGTCTTCGCAGGAGTTGAGGTTGACCCCTTTGCCTGCGCAGCGAACGCCTGAGAGGAAAAGAAAAGCATTCCCAGCAAAAGCATCGATGTGACGAGCAACCGCGGTCCGAATCCCGGAAGCTGAATCTCGCGCCCACGCATTTCCGGACGTTCTTTATGCATAAAGACCACCTTGGTTGGCGCCGTTGCAGGCTTTTGGCGCCACGTTCGCCATGTCTCCCACTGGCCCCTCAGCTTTGAGCATTTCGGGGTAATCCGAGAAGAAAGGTGCTTTCTGTGTGGAGCGTCACCTTATGGGCGCAATCGTATCCTGCCGGTGAATGCAGTTTCGGTGACCTCCATCACACGGCGTCAACCGCGATTGACGAGCCGGGAATGAAGCGCAGCCTGGCCCTGAACTCTCTGCCGGTGCTCGCGATAACAATACGCCCAATCTGGGTTTAAATACCATAAATTTTAATGTCATACGGGGACCAGAACGCACTAATTCCGGGCATCGCAAGGGCGAATTTGGGAGAGAATCTACGGGCACCAGCCGACGTTTCTGCGAATGCCGCTGCGTAGCTCTCGTCACATTCGCGACTTTCCTACAGGCTGGGAAAACCTGCGGTGAGATTTCTCTACAGGAATACTGGTGAAGGCTCGCGGAGGGCTAGAGGTTTTAAGCTGCTATTTTTATTCGCTCCAAACGCCCATCTGCATTGGGTCACGTGAGCCCCATCACATCAATCCATTGCTCAGGTTGTCAGACTGAGGGTGGGCAAAAATATGGTTGAGCAGGAAATCTCGGTCGGCCCGCAAAGACGGCACAGAGGTCTTTCTCGTCCCTCTCCCGTGGGTTGCGCATCATGCTCTAATCGCCGGCCCGGCTGGTTTTGCTCGCTGGGTAGCGCGGTTCTGGCGGATCTGGAACTGGTAACAAGCACCATCAGCCTTCCCTCGCAGGCCACGTTGTTCACCCAGGGGGAAGACGCAAGATGTCTTTACCTGATCTGTGGGGGTTATTTGAAACTGACCGCAGGTCGCGCCCAGGACCGTCAAATGATTGTGCGTGTCGCTGGTCCGGGTTCCATGCTTGGGCTCTATGCGGCGCTATCTCACGGGGTATATGAGGTTTCCGCAGAGTCGCTGACTCCGGCGCAGCTTCGCCCGGTGGAACGAGAGCGGTTTCTGGCGTTTCTTCGAAATCACAAAGAAGCGCAGATGCGGGCTGTACAGTGCATCTGCCAAGAGTACCGTTTCGCCCTGCAGGACGCGTGCCGTATCTCACTAGCAGAGACCGTTGCCGGAAGGCTCGGCCGCCTGCTGCTGGAGCTCGCGCACCAGATTGGCGAGCATGTCAATGGCGGGTTCCGCTTTCCGCTCCTGCTGACCCACGAGGAGATGGCCTCGATGGCATGTACAACCCGGGAGACCGTGACGCGCACCCTGGGGCAATTCCGCAAGGAAGGGTCGATTACGATTGAAGATTCAGTAATCACACTGCATCAACCGGATCGGCTTCAAAACCTGAACTAAGAACACACCCCAGCCTGGAATCACCAGAACCGCGTTCCTCCAGCTTCCGCATGACCTCTCTCTGAAGTCCAAGGGATATCATGGTATCTGGGAGTATCGGCACGCGTATGACTTGTTTTGCGGCTTGTTTTTCTGTTTTACTTCTCTCCTCTACTGCTACAGCTCTGGCACAGGTTCCAAGCCCGTCCCCTGCCCCTGTCCAAGTACCCATAACAACCACTGCATCTCCGGATGTTCAGCAATTCCAGAAGATTGAAAATGATTGGTCCGAAGCTGTAAACCGGCGCGATCAGTATGCCCTGGAACTGGTGCTCTCTCCCCTGTTCCTCGACGTTTCGGGATCGGGAGATATCACCACCCGAAATCAGCAACTAACGTATCTGATCACCACCGAAGACAAGACCCTGCATCTGGAGCAGAAGGTGATCACTGTCCGCATGCTGGGGGATACTGCCGTAGCGAATGGAACATACGTCCTTCACCATCGCGGCTCTTCGGGGCAGGTAGACGAAAAGGGCGTATTTACGCACGTGTTCGAGCGCGCCCACAGCGGCTGGATGTGCATCAATTCCCAGCGCACCGTGCTGCGCGAAGATGGCGGCAAGAACAAAAAGCAGACGAATGCCGAATTGCCGTTCCACATCCCGATCTTCGGGAAGAGTGACAAATAGAACGCAAAGCTCAAGCTGGATTCTTCAGCGGTTGTATTTCTTGAGCGCCTGCTGCAGCTTGTCGTGAGGCAGAGCGACGACGGTGTGCCCGTCAATTCCAGTCATGGTTCTGGCGCCGACCATGGCGTTGACGATCGCCTCCTCCGTAGCTTCGACAGTGGCTTCAAACAAAGGGCTGATGCGCTCATTTGACACGGTCTTCACGGTGTTTGGGCCGGGTTGGTCGTTGGCGTGCGGGTTGGCAGTTGAAAAGGCTATAAAGATGTCACCTGAGCCGTTACCGGAGATCGACCCGGTGCGGGCAAGGCCAAGCGAGGCTCGCCGTGCAATGCGTTTGAGCTGGTGCGGCAGCAGCGGCGCATCGGTGGCGATGACAATGATGATGGAACCAACGTCGCCTTTCAGTTCGCTGCCGGGCAGCGGGGACGGAGCAAGCTCCGCGTAAGGCTCGTTGCCGGGAATCTCCTTGCCAACAGGAACGCCAGCGATCATCAACTGGGGACGGCGACCACAGTTGCACTGGACGAGAACGCCGACGGTGTAACCACCTTGAGCCGTCGTGAGAACCCGCGAAGCGGTTCCGGTGCCGCCTTTGAAGCCATAGCAGACCATGCCCGTCCCGCCACCGGTATTGCCCTCCGCGACAGGGCCGGACTTTGCTGAGCTGAGTGCGCCAAAGACATCGTCTTTCTTGACGTGAAAGCCGTTCAGGTCGTTCAGATAGCCGTCCCATGTTTCGGCAACCACGGGTAAGGCCCACGGCTGCGCGAGGGCGCCGTGTTGCAGGCCCCAGGCAATCATGGAGTCTCGCACTACGCCGACGCTGTGCGTGTTGGTGATGGCCACGGGACCTTCAAGAAAACCGGACTCTTCGACCCAGGTGGTGCCGGTCATTTCGCCGTTGCCGTTAAGGCTGAACCATCCTGCGTAAACGGGGTCGGTGCTTTTCGCGCCGCGAGGCAGGACGACGGTGACGCCTGTGCGTACGGGGCCTTCGCCCACCTTCAGCGGGCCATCGCCGCGAATCAGTGTTGTGGAGCCGACCTGGACTCCGGGCACATCCGTGATGGCATTGAATTGCCCCTGAGTGCCGTCGAACGGAACGCCGAGATCGCGGGCCCGAAGGGTTTTCGTCTTGTCGGTCTGGGCGTGGGAAGCCATGGCTGCAATGAAGAGCAGTGCAACAAGAGCACGGATGTGCGTGAGCATACCTCAATCTACATCAGCAATGAAACGGCGCTAGCCAACTTTGGCGGCATGGGGTTTGCTGTCTTGCGAACGGCGAGCGCCCTGGACGCGAATCGACACGTGGACCAGGCTGAGCGCGGCCGGAGTGACGCCGGGAATGCGGCTGGCCTGCCCGATGGTGATCGGACGAACGCGCTCGAGGGTTTCGCGCATCTCGCGGGAGAGACCGCTGATGATGCCGTAGTCAATCCAATCGGGAATGGCGAGGGCTTCAGCGGCTTTAAGTTTGTCGATGGCCTTGCGTTGCTGGTCGAGATAGCCGGCAAACTTGATCTCCGTCTCGACGGCGCGGGCGGCACTTCGCGCTTCAGGGTTTTGAACGAATCCCTTTCCAAAATAAGCAAGGACCGGATCTGCAGCGAGTGTGTTGGACAGTGCATTCAGAACTGGCTGAATACCGACTTCGGGCCTCTTCAAAAGCTGTGCCCAGGTTTGTCCGGTGACGGATGCGAGATCGCCGAGTCCGGCTGCGGCGAGCTTTTCAGGATCGACCTTTCGCGTTGTGAGCAGACTCTCAAGAGCGACCATGCGGGCCTGCTTCTGCTCGTACTCGGCCCACGCCTGGTCGTTAATCAGGCCGAGGCGGCGACCATGGGGTGTGAGGCGACGGTCGGCGTTGTCGATGCGCAGGTGCAAGCGGAACTCCGCGCGCGAAGTGAACATTCGATATGGCTCATTGGTGCCCTTGGAGATGAGGTCGTCGATCAGAATCCCCGTATATCCTTCGGTCCGGTCCATGGTGAAGGGCGGCTCGCCCTTGAGCCAGAGCGCGGCGTTGATTCCGGCCATGATGCCCTGGCAGGCTGCTTCTTCATACCCGCTCGTTCCGTTGATCTGGCCTGCGAGATAGAGGCCTTCCATGCTCTTTACGCGGAGGGTGCGATCGAGTTCGGTTGCGTCGACAGAATCGTATTCAATGGCATAGCCGGGACGCAGCATCTCTGCCTGTTCAAGGCCCGGGATGGAGCGCACGATCTGCCACTGCACTTCCATCGGCAGCGATGTCGACATGCCGTTGACGTAGACCTCGTGTGTGTTCAGGCCTTCTGGTTCGAGGAAGAACTGGTGCTGTGTCTTGTCAGGAAACTTGACGATTTTGTCTTCGATGGACGGGCAGTAGCGCGGGCCAATGCCTTCGATCTGGCCTGAATACATGGCTGAGCGATGTACGTTTTCGCGAATGATGCGCAGGGTTTCAGGAGTGGTGAAAGCGATGTGACAGCTAATCTGCGGCTGCACGATTTTTCTGGTACGGAAGCTGAAGGGAGTCGGCTCTGCATCGCCCGGCTGTTCTTCAAAAGCGTCCCACCGGATGGTGCGGCCATCGAGGCGTGGCGGTGTGCCTGTTTTCAGTCTGCAAGTCCGAAGTCCCAGAGCCCGAAGCGCCTCGCCAAGAAGGACGGAGGCGGGTTCGCCGCTGCGGCCGGCTGGGTAGCGCTCTTCGCCGCAGTGGATAAGGCCGTTGAGAAAAGTGCCGGTGGTGATGATGGTGGCGCCGGCCAGAAGATTTCGGCCGTCGCGAAGCTTAAGGCCGAGGACGCGGCGATGAGGGCGAGTTGGACGCGGAATCTCGGTGAGGTCCTCTTCCCTCGTCCCTATTCCCTGCTCTTCAATCACAAGATCGACGACTTCGGCCTGGCGGATGTGGAGGCCGGGCTGGGCTTCGAGCACTTCGCGCATCTTTACGCGGTATAGCTGTTTATCGCACTGCGCGCGCGGGCTCCAGACGGCGGGACCGCGCGACGTATTCAGCAGGCGAAACTGGATGCCGACGGCATCGGCAACCTCGCCCATTATGCCGCCGAGTGCGTCTACTTCCCGCACAAGGTGCCCCTTGGCTACGCCGCCAACGGCGGGATTGCAGCTCATTTGGGCAATGAGGTCCATGTTCATGGTGATGAGCGCGGTTTTCAGGCCCATGCGCGCGGCGGCCATGGCTGCTTCGCAACCCGCATGGCCGGCGCCCACCACAACCACGTCGTATTGTTCGGTGAAAGACATCCAATCCTATTCTACGGGTTCGCGGTTATTGAGGCCTTCGCACAAGAGTACTGCTGGCCGGCATTTGCATATCTCGGTGAAGCCTTCAATTTCTCTATAATGAGCGCATTCCTTGGATTAATGAACAGAACGGAGTTCGTTAACTCGAATGAGCTTTTGTACGTGCGGAAAAGCGGCTGAGACGTTTGGTGGCTTGTGCATGCGCTGCGGCGCGCTTCAATCCCTGGGTTTGGGAGCAGGAGCCTCAACTGCCGACATTGAGGCTGCCTATCGGACCCTTGTAAAGGTCTGGCATCCCGATCGATTCCAGAACGACCTGAAGCTCAAGCTTGCAGCAGATGAAAAGCTCAAAGAGATCAACGCAGCACATGAATTTCTTATTGCAGAACCTCCCACGCCGGAATCTTTTCCCCCAGCAGCCGAGCCGGAGCCTTCGAGGCCGAAGCGAGAACGCCCCGCGGAGGTACCGATTTTTGTGTCTGAGGCTACCAGCGATCAAGAGCTTCCCCGGGGCCGAAGCTACGCTTTTTCCGCCAATATCCTGTTACGAATTTTGATCGCTGGCGGGAGCATCGCCGCGATGGCTTTGATGTGGCTTTCAGCGGATTCCCTACTTTCGTCCAGCCCTCGATCCGCAGGTGTTTGGATGCAGTACAAGGCAGAAGTTTCGAGCGACCTTCATGCTTTTGGAAGCCGTCTGTGGACGGATGCAAAGGAGAATCTACAAGCTAGCCGGACCGAAAATGCTCTGCCGGCAGCTTTGCCCTCTGCCCAAACGAATCCTCAGCATATCGAGCCTTCGGCACATATAAAGCCTCGCGAGCAAGCTTCGAAGGCTCACCCATATGTCACTTCAGGACTAACGCCGCTTGAGGTTCTGACGATTCTTGGAAAGCCGACTTTCTCGTCTGGAACAAAAATGTCGTACGGAGCATCGGAGATTGAATTCAAGAACGGGCAAGTGGCGGGATGGAAAATCGATCCACGATCACCGATACGGGCAAAGCTCTGGTCTGATCGACCGCTCGCAACAGGGACGGTGGTCTTTGCTGTCGGATCGTCGAAAAGCGACGTGATCGCATTGCAGGGAACACCAAACGTATTCTCAGACAATGAGTTCCATTATGGCGGCTCGGTAGTCATCTTTCAGAATGACCAGGTTGTGGGGTGGAAGCAGGCACCCGCCTCTGTGCAGTTGCGAGTGCCTCACTAGAGTCTTCGTTACCTCGAAGCGTTCCAGTTCCAGAAATCCACTGCTACCATGCACTGAAAGCACGACAATTTCATCCAACACAGAGGAGGAATTGCCGCATGGGTCTATCGGAGAACTCTTCGGAGCGGCTGCACGACGCCGTCCCGCCTTCCCCTTCCGCATCGAACACCGAGAGGCCGCGCCCGGTTCAGTCGCCTGAGGAACTGCAAGAGGAAAGCCGCAAGATTCGGCGCCTGCAGATGGTGATGAACATGGTGATGCAGGTGATCGCGCAGGACTCCAATCTGACGGTGGATGAGGCCTCGGAGATGGTTGCTGACACGCGCAAGGCGGCGCTGGCGATGTTTCCGGACAAGGAGCTTGCGTTCGACCTGATTTTCTGGCCGCGCTTGCAGCGGCTGATGCGCGAGCGCTATCGAATGCAATGAATCAGTGGCCAGCGGTCAGTTTCAGGGGGCAGGTTGCTGCTTTTCGCGGGGACCTTCGCGATGGGTCCGAGGCTTGTCCGGTCAGTGCAGACCACCGTTTCCTGGGCACCGATCACTGCTTTATTTGATTTCGTTGCTGACGAGGCGGAAGGTAATGGTGCCCCAGAAGAGGCGGGCGCGCATCTGAACTGGCAGGTGGCGCTCATCGTCGGTATACCAGATCCAGATGTTTCCCCGGTTTTTGACGACGCCTGCGTCAGCAGTGGGCTGCACGCGGATTGTCTTGAAGGTCCCCAGCGGGGTTTTGATTACTTCCCTGCCTTCTACTTTCATGGTGACTGGCACATTATGCATGGCGTCGACGACGGGCATCACGAAATTATGACCGACCTCTAGAGGTTGCGACGAAGCATAGAACACCCCCGTGAGCAGATCCGTCATGCAACCGGGAATTGCAGACTCAACGTGTTTGGACTGGCCGGTGACGAGATTCTTCTCGTCGAGGATGGACTTCGATTGTGCATAGTCCATCTTGAGCGTGGAGTTGATCTTGCGGTGACCTTCGATGGTCTGTTTGTCGAACTGGTATGTGCAGCCCTTGGCACGGTCGAAGCTCGATTGGAACTGATCGCTGGCGCTGAAAAGCAGGCTGATGCCGCCGATGGTACTGGCGTTGGCGATCAGCTTTTCGCGGTCGCCGGCGGCCTCAAAGTGAATGACTGCGGTTCCTGCTGAGAAGACGCGCCAGTCTACCGTATAGGTGAGTGTCTGGTTCTGCGCAAAGCTGAAGCCGGGGCGTGGGCCGGGAAGCGGCGGGAGCGACGCGGTCGCGGGAGGAGTTTGCTGGGCATGCAGGAGCGAAGCGAGAGCGAGAGCGCAAAGAATTGCGTTGGAAATTCTGCGCGTTCTCACCTTTGGGTTCTACTCCTTGAGGATTTGACTGAAACGGCATTGAAATCGGCAGCCGGCTGACCCTGATTGCGTCGAATCGCAACCTAATGCGGCACATTTAGAAACAAGCCCAACAGCTGCCGGAGGAAGAGCAGACTGAGATAAAGCAGGGCGGCTCCTATAGTTGCATTGTACTCGCGGTGCCTTAAATAGCGATCAAGAGAGAAGTTGCCGGACGAAACTTCGGTTTGGCCCGTCGGCGGTCCGGCTGCGGTAAGCCGTGGGATCAGACGCGGGACACGGCGGCAGTATGCATTGAAATCCGGGAAGTTTGACCGTAAGAAACGCTCTTCCGACGCGATTACAGGCACATAAATGATCAGGAACACGGCCGCCAGCATTGCTGCTACGGGCCAACTGAGAAGGGCGAGGGCAAATCCAGCGGCAATGAGAATCGATCCCAGGTAGAGGGGATTGCGGGTGTAGGCATAGGGCCCGGTCTGTGTAAGCTCGCGGTTCTTTTTGACGTATCCCGATGCATAGCCGCGCAGCGAAAGACCCGGAATCACAAGCAGCAGACTCCAGGCCACGGCGGCCGGACGAGGTTCATGGCGCCAAAGCTCAAAGAGGTATAGCGCCGCGGTAAGGAAGCCAAGCGGCACGCGGATACGGCGGGCTACCTTCTGCCAGCGTTCCATGCCCTTGTGGCTTTCGGAATTCGCATCGTGTTCTTGCAGCGTCATAAAGCGGACCCAGAATAAAGCAGTTCATCGGCAGCCTGCAGGACATCTTCAGAAGTGATGGTGAGCAGCCCGGACTCTGGAGCCTCGTGGCGGGTATGATCCCGACGGCTTTCGGGGCTACGCAGCACCTTGAATCGAGTGCCATAGGGACCATTGCGGTCGGGGTCGGTGGGGCCGTAGATTCCGACGACGGGGCGACCAAGCGCACAGGCCAGATGGAGCGGTCCTGTGTCGCCTGCGATGGTCAGGCTCACCCGGCGGGTAACGGCGATAAGTTGTTCTACTGAGCCAAGCAGGGGAGTTGCGCCTCCGCCTGTCTTTTGCAGGATGACTTCAGCAAGCGAAATTTCGCCGGGGCCTGCATTGACCAGAACCCGATAACCGCGATTTAGCAGCCGGCGCGCGACGTCGGCGTAGCGCTCAACGGGCCAGCGTTTTGCTCCCCATCCCGCTCCGGGATTGATGAGAATGATGGGCGACCTATCGTCAGAAGCGAAAAGTCCGTCGGCCCAGTCCTCGGCGGCGGGGTCGACGGGTAGCAGCGGCGGAACTGCCATGAGTGCATCTCCGGCAACGGCTGAAGCTAATTCAATGTCCTGTCCGATCACGTGCCGGGCGTGCGTATCGATACGTTCAGTGAAAAGCCAGCGGGCTAACCGTTCCCGCGGATTGGATTCGCCGATGATTCGCTCGCTCGCGGCCATTCGGCTGATCACCGCTGAGCGCAGTGCACCTTGAAGGTCGAGAACGGCGTCGTACTGTTCGCGTCTGATTCCCTGCCGAAGGATGCTGAGATCCCGACGAGTTTTCGACGCGAGTGGCTGCTTGCGCCATTGCTTCGATGCCGCAAAGTGCAGGCGATCCACGATTGGCTGCAGCGGGGCCTTTTCACCGGTGTCGCGGTCGGCGCTTTCTTTCGCGGATAGCAGTGCTCGCCACGTCGGATCGACGACCCATTCGATCGTCCACTCGGGATGGGCGGTGCGCAGCGCGGTTACAGCCGGAAGGGCATGAAGGATATCGCCCATGGCGCCCAGACGGACCACGAGCAAGCGAAACTTGGACTGCGCTTGCAAATTCTGATTTTCTCACAACCGCGGTCATATCAAGAGCTAAGGATCGGGGTGTCAAGAGCGTTTGAAATCATTTTCTCAAGGGAGGCGATGACGTCTTGCTCTTCTTCAATCTCGATATGGAGACGGGCGGTTTCGAGTGGAAGCGGGACGGGGAATGTTGACGCAAGTGCGCCGAGGCGAACCGCATCCTTTTCTGTCGTGATCAGGGCAATGGCTCCCGCACCCCGTGCCGATGCGGTGAGGCTATCGATGTCACGCGCGGAATATCGATGGTGGTCAGCAAAGGTGGTCTGCGACGCGAGCGAAAGACCTGCGGATTTGAGGCCTGCAAAAAACTGCTCAGGGCGCGCGATGCCGCAGAAGGCGGCGACCGTGCCTGCTACCCGGGGCGCTTCCACACGGCGGCGCAGTCGCCAGACAGTTCCAGTCCAGCTGCAAGAGCGAATCTCGCCTTCGAAGCCGGTTTCGCCTGCCGGAATGGCCAAGATGCTTGCCCGCTTTATCGCGCTGCGCGACTCGCGAAGATTGCCGGCAGGAAGCAGATGATCGTGCCAGTCTTCGCGATTCAGAAGCAGAATGTTGATATCGCGGTGAAGTTGTCGATGCTGAAATCCGTCATCGAGGATGTGGAGTTGCGGTCGATGCTGATCATGGTTCCCGTCCATTTCGGCGAGTTGTCCGGCTTCATAGCGCTCAGCAGCGACGTAGACCGGAACCCCAGCCTCGCGAGTGATCAACAGGGGCTCATCTCCAAACTCTTCTGCTGTTCCGTCTGGCCTGACGCGCATAGGATCGCGGCTTTGGCGGCCATAGCCACGCGAAAGTACATCGACATGAAATCCTCGCGCGGCGAGGAGTTGCGCAAGAGCAATGGTCAGTGGCGTCTTGCCAGAGCCGCCGGTGGAGAGATTGCCGATGCTGATCACCGGATAGTTCAGGCGGCGAACCGGCTCCCAGCCGCGACTTAGCCGCAGTTCGCGTAGTGCAAGACCGGCGGCGTAGAGGGGAACCAGCGGGAGCAAAAGAGGGCGTTTCATGCGCGCTCCTCGGCTCTTCGCTGCTGACTGACTATTGCCGGCGAGTTTGAGGGTAGATGGAGAACTTCGCGAAGCGCCTTGAGAGAGCGTGCGGTCGCGCCTGCCTGCTCGTCGAAGACCTGGCGGGCGCGTTCACCCAGTTTCTGCGCATCCTCATGATTGCCGGTTAACTCAATCAGGGTCTTGGCAAGTCCTTCTTTGGGCGCAATGCGGATGGCATTGTGCGCGCGAAGATCGTCGGTGATGGCGCGGAAGTTCGCGTAATGTGGACCCATTACGATCGGCACGCCGAATTGCGCGGGTTCCAGTGGATTATGGCCGCCAGCAGGCACGAGGCTTCCGCCGATGAAGGCGACAGAGGCGAGCGAATAGACGGAGGCTAATTCGCCGATTGTGTCGAGCAGGATGATCTGTCCCGCATGAAATGGATCAATCGAGCTTGCAGGCTTCCCTTTCCAATCGGAACGCTTTATCCACGAAACCCCGGAACCAACGAGAAGAGCCGTGACGGCTGCGAAGCGTTCCGGATGGCGCGGAGCGAGCACCATGACGAAATTCGGATCGGCAGCGAGCAGACGCGGCCAAGCTTCGAGGAGCGCCGTTTCTTCTCCATCGAGAGTACTGCCGGCAACGAGAAAACGAAGACCCGCTCCCGATTTCTTCAGAATAGCGGTGGCCTCCGCCTCTTTCGCTGCCCGGACGTCAAATTTCAGATTTCCAGACACACTGACGAGTTCCGGCGGGCAACCAAGCTCGACCAAGCGCGCCGCATCCGTGCTGGTTTGTGCCAGCACTCGGCTCATCCGGCCGAGGATTGGACGCCACAGACGCCGCAGCATCTTATATCGCGGCCAGGAGCGGTCCGAGATGCGCGCGTTCACCACCGCAACGGGAATGTCGCGACTAAAGCAGCCGTTCAAAAGGTTAGGCCAGAATTCGGTTTCGGCGAGAATCAGCAGACGGGGTTGCAGCGCCTCGAGGTAGGCGCGAATAGCCCAGGGAAGATCCAGCGGGCAGTAGAAGACACGCTCAGTGCCGAATCGTGTGCGAGCCAGGTCCTGGCCGGTACGGGTCGTGGTGGAGATGAGCAGGCGGTATCCGTCGAATCCCGTCTCAATCTCCTGCACCAGCCGGCTAACAGCCAGCACCTCACCAACGGACACTGCGTGAAGCCAGATTACCGGCTTGTCTTCCTCACCAGCGGTCCGCAACCGATCTTGCACGCGCCCGAGACGCTCTCGAAGCCCATCGCGATACTTCTGCGTGGTTGCCATTCGCCACAGCCACCACGGAGCCCCGGCGACCAGGGCCGCCAGCAGCGCGAGGTTATAGAAAAAGAGAATCATACGTGACGGAATTCTCGTTGTAGCGGTCTAACCCTCAAATGATACAGTCGAGCACGATGAAGGTTGTTTGTGGGCTGGCATTGCTGGTGATTGGGATGGCGAGCGCGGCCAGGGCCAGCAATCACGAAGCGCCGCCCGTGCAGCCTGCCACCACTTATCCCGCTGTCGAAGTACACGATAAGGAAAACGTCGCCATCGCGATCGAGCCCTATGACACGAAGGAAAAAGAATCTATTTTCCGCGTGGATTACCTTGGCCACGGCGTGATGCCGGTGCGGCTGATCGTCACCAACAATGGCGACAAGCCTATCTCACTGCGCGATGCACGCATCCTTTTCTACACATCCGGTGGAGACAGGATTAATGCTGCCGATCCCGAGGACGTGGAACGGTTGATGACGCGTACTGAGCGCGAAGGCAAGAAGATTCCGTTGCCGGGGCCGCTGCCCTCGATGAAGACGAAGCCCAAGGCCAGCAACAAGAACATCGAGCAGGATTTTGACCAATTTGAATACCAGGCGCTGGTTGTGGAGGCGCACACCACGCGTGCGGGCTTCCTGTTTTACGATGTTTCGCAACTCGACCATCCACTGGAGGGCGCAAAGATGCATCTGCACAAACTGCGGGACTCCAACGGGACCGAGCTGTTTTTCTTCGAGATTCCTTTCGATACTTATCTCAAATCGAAATCGAAGGACATGAAGTAGCAGGATTCTGCTCTTACCATGGAGATATGAAAGAAATCCATCGATGCAAATGGGCTGAGAGTGATCCGCTTCTGCGCGCCTACCACGATGAAGAGTGGGGTGTGCCGGAGTTTGACAGTCGCGCGCTTTGGGAACTCCTGATGCTTGAGGGGTTTCAAGCGGGTCTGGCGTGGATCATTGTTCTTCGCAAGCGCGATGCTTTTCGAAAGGCGTTCCGACAATTCGATCCGGTGAGAGTCGCGAAATTCATGGAAGCCGACGTCCTGCGTTTGATGGAGAATCCCGGCATCATCCGCGCACGCGCGAAGATTGAGGCCACCATCGGGGGTGCGAGGGCGTTCCTTGAAATGAAAGACGCCGGAATTGATTTTTCCGCGTGGGCCTGGGAACTCGCTGGAGGGAAGCCTATTCAGAACACGGGCCCGGTTCCGGCGGAGTCTCCGCTTTCCCTCACCATGTCGAAGGAACTGAAGCGACGCGGGTTCAAGTTTGTTGGGCCGGTGATCGTCTATGCCTGGATGCAGGCGGCTGGAATGGTCAACGATCATGCCGCTGATTGCTTTCGGCGGAATGCCTGCGCGAGATACAAGACGAAGCGATAGAAGGCGCCGGCTACTCGAAGTAGGTCGCTGTGGTGGTGTCGGTCTCCCAGATCGTGCAGTCTTTTACGCGCACGCGGCCTTTGGTCATTTCAGCAAGCTGCTCGTTGGTCTGCTCGTAGAAATATTTCGCTATATTTTCGGCGGAGGGATTGAGCACGGTGAAGGGTTCAAGCTCGTTGAGCATCTGGTGATCGATGCGGTCAACGACGGGGCGCATCACCTGCTTCAGCAGCTTGAAGTCGAGCAGCAGGCCGGCCGCGTCCAATTCCTTGCCGTGAAGCGTCACGCGCACCTTGTAGTTGTGCCCGTGCGGATTTTCGCACTTGCCACGGTAGTTGCGAAGATAGTGCCCGGAGGAAAAGCCGGCCTCCACGGTAACTTCAAACATCAGCGATCCGATCCTGTCGCGGGGAAAGCGTCCCCGCATTCTTTAATTCTAGTTCCCCTTCAGGCTCTGTTTTGAGACAGGTCGCACAAATGGTTTGAAATCAATGCTGATCCGGGGGCGGGGCGTCTCTCCGCTTCTGTCGGGAAGCCTGGCGCTGTTGCTCGCTGTGGCGGTCAACCTGTTCAAACAGATTGCTCATCACGCCGATAAAGGCGCAGGCGAGGGCGGCCAGCAGCATCAGCAGGGCCACGGTTCGCCAGAGAGAGCCGTTGGCGGGAAGGCCTGGCTGAAAACTGGATGGAATCATCGTCATACCCGCTGAGATCAGCGCGAAGAAGCCGAGGGCGGCGGCCAGGATGTAGAAGTTGCGGGACATGGGCGAGGGCCTGCTCCGATTTTACGGCGTGCGATCAGACAGGTCAGGCGGGGAGATCGGCTGTCTTCATCAACTCAACTCCGCCTGCGGTGAATTCGCGCTCGATGGCCGCGACGGAGCCGTTAAGGTCGATGGCTCGACAGGCATCGCGGAGGATGATGGCAGGCAGGCCGAGGCGCCGAGCATCGAGGGCGGAGTAGCCAACGCAGTAGTCGTATGCGAGGCCGGCAAGGATGACGCGGTTCAAGCCGCGTTCGCGCAGGTAGCCGGCGAGGCCTGTAGGCGTGATCCGGTCGTTTTCAAAGAAGGCGGAGTAGGAATCGATGGTCTGGCGGAAACCCTTGCGGAGGATGAGTTCGGCGCGTGTGAGCTGGAGCGCGGGGTGGAAGTCGGCTCCGCGGGTGCCTTGAACACAGTGATCGGGCCAGAGCGTTTGCGGACCATACACGTGTTGGATTTGTTCGAAGGGCTTTTTGCCGGGGTGAGCTGAGGCGAAGGAATTGTGGTCAGGGGGGTGCCAATCCTGGGTGAGGACGATGTGCTGGAAATGTTGCGCGGCGCGGTGAATGGGGTCGATGACAGCGTCGCCGTCGGTAACGGCGAGTGCGCCGCCGGGGCAGAAATCGTTCTGCAGGTCGATGACAAGGAGGGCGTCCTGAGGTGTGATTTGCATGGTGACCTCGGCCAATTGATTGATACCATTTGTAGCCTACGGCAGTAGGTATGGCCGATTAACTCAGTGCTTCGGAGTTGTCTGAATTAATTAAGCAGGAGAGGAGGAAATGAAATGACTGGTGGGGTTGTAGAGGGGACAGCTCGACCGCGAAACCTCTTGCAGAGTATCGGCGCGTTGGTTGCCGGGTTCGTTGTGAATATTGCGCTCTCCCTGGGAACCGACCTTGTGTCGCATGCGATCGGTGTTACACCGGCTCTCGGCCAGCCGCAGACTGATTCTCAATTATTGCTGGCGACTATATACCGCACTGTCTATGGGGTTGTTAGCTCCTATGTTGTTGCGCGACTGGCCCCGAACAGGCCAATGGGACATGCGCTGCTGGGCGGCGCGATAGGGGTCCTACTAGCTACCGCTGGCGCGGCAGCGACATGGAATCGAGGGCTAGGTCCACACTGGTACCCGCTTGCGCTGATTGTTACGGCGCTGCCTTGCGCGTGGGTTGGAGGCAAGCTTCGGTTGATGCAGATGCAGGGGCGGGCTTAGTTGATGTTCGCAGGGCGGCTGGAGGACATCGGATGAAAACCAAAGAGAATTTGATGACGAAGCTGTCGGAGCCGGAAAAGGTGGATGCTTACATGAAGGTGCTGAAGCATCCGCTGGCAGATGTCGTGGAGGCTTTGCGGCGGATCATTCTGAGTACCGATAAGGAGATTGGCGAGGAGATCAAGTGGAACGCGCCTACGTTCTTTTACGCGGGAGAGATGGCTCCTTCGGATCCCAAGAAGTACAAGAGATACATCGTTGTCTTTAATCTCTTCAAGAAGGACTGTATTCGGCTCGTATTTCCAAGCGGAGCTAACGTTGATGATCGATCTGGGTTGCTGGAGGGAGATTACGCCGACGGGCGGCGGCTTGTGATGTTTTCGAATGTGAATGAAGTGAAAATGAAGAAGGCCGCATTGCAGCGGGTCATTCGAAAGTGGCTGGCGCTTTTAGATAGGACCCGAGGCCGGATAAAAACAACCGCAGATCCTTCGGCTCCACCTCAGGATGACGATGCTTAGGGGTGTGCGGAGCGAGTGCATTCAGCTTCAGCGATCGAAGAAGGCTTCCACGTCGGTAATGGTTGCGGTCATGCGGTACGGGGGCAGGCTCTGCAGGAACGCCTGGCCGTAGCGCTGCTTCGTTATGCGGGGGTCTAGGAGGACCAGCACGCCGCGGTCTTCTAACGAGCGGATTAAGCGGCCGAAGCCCTGCTTCAGGGTGAGCACTGCAGACGGGACCTGGTAGTCGAAGAAGGGTTTGCCGCCGGCTTCTTCAATGGCTCTCATGCGGGCCTGCACTACGGGATCGTTGGGAACGGCAAAGGGCAGGCGGTCGATGATGACGCAACTTAGCGCTTCACCCTGCACGTCGACACCCTGCCAGAAGCTTGACGTGCCGAAGAGGACGGCGTTTGGCGTGGTGCGGAACTGCTCAAGCAAAGCTTTGCGTGGCGCGGTGCCGTGGAGCAGGATCGGGTAGTCGAGCACAGGCATCAGGCGCTCGTAGAGATCGCGCATCTGCGCGTAGCTGGTGAAGAGGCAGAAGGCGCGGCCTTTCGATAGCTCCAAGACGCGGCGGATGGTGTTGGCGGCGG
This sequence comes from uncultured Acidobacteriaceae bacterium, assembly GCA_963832035.1. GTDB lineage: Bacteria > Acidobacteriota > Terriglobia > Terriglobales > Acidobacteriaceae > Telmatobacter. The sequence continues at coordinate 421,077 of CAWHSK010000003.1, forward strand.
CTTCAGGGAAATCTGGGTCGCGCGGGTCGGGCATGCTGGGCGGCAGATAGAGGAGCGCCTGTTCGCCGTAGCGAAAGTGCGAAGGCACGACGAGTTCGCGGGCGTCAGTCATTCCGAGGCGTTTCCGGATGTGCTCGAAGCCGCCCTGCACGGTGAGTGTTGCCGATGTGAGGACAGCGGTAGGAATGGTTTCGAAGACCAGCTCGTGCAGGAGTTCGGAGACATCGATTGGAGTGGCCTGGAGAAAGGTGTGGCGCGATTGCGATTTGAATCCACCTCGGCCAGGCGACGAGGCACGATCGTTATTTGCGCCGCCTTGAATTCGGCGCTCGAGCCAGTAGACCATGTTGCTGGAATTCGATTCGAGCAGGAATTCAAGCTCGGTGCGCAGGCGGGCAACTCGCTTGCGCAGGCCGGGGGCCTCGTCGATGTCGGTGAGCAGATCCATCTCGGACTCGAGCAGGCGAAGCGTGGTCCGCAGGGAGAGGTACAGGTCGCCGGAGGTTTCGAGGAACTCTTCGCGGTTGTCGAAGGGCTGGCGGCCATCGCCATTTGAAGGCAGGCTGGAAAAGAACAGGCGTGCACGGTCGCGAAGCTGCTGGGTGGCGGCGGGCAGCTTTTCAGCGCCTTCTTTGCCGCGCAGCAGGACATCCGTATCGCGGGCCAATTCTTCGAAGCGAATGTTGCTGACGGAGAGACCGAAGTAGCTGGATGCAACGTCTTCGAGTTCGTGAGCCTCGTCAAAGATGACCGCTGCAGCCTCGGGCAAGATGCCGGCGTCGGGTGCGCCCGCCGACTCCTGCTTGACGGCGAGATCGGCGAAGAAAAGGTGGTGGTTGACGATGATGATGTCGGACTCGAGGGCGCGGCGGCGCATCTCGGTGATAAAGCAGCGGCGGTAGTCGGGACATGTCGATCCGAGGCAGGCTTCGCTGCGGGCATCGAGCTTGTGCCAGAGGGCACTCGACTCAGGCAGCTCGGAAAGTTCGGAACGGTCGCCGGTCTCGGTGGTCTTCTCCCACTCGGCGATCTGGCGATACTGGTCGATCTCTTCGAGTCCGGACAAAATTGGCTGATCGCGCAGGGCGACTAGTTTGTGGCGGCAGAGGTAGTTGGCGCGGCCCTTCATGTAGCAGACTTGGAGATTCCCCAGCAGCGATTCGAGAAAGGGTACGTCGCGGAAGAAGAGCTGGTCCTGGAGAGCCTTGGTTCCGGTAGAGACGATGACGCGCTGGCCGGTGCGGAGGGCCGGCAGGAGGTAGGCGAGGGTCTTTCCGGTGCCGGTACCGGCCTCGACGATGAGGTGTCGCCGCTCAGTAAGGGCGCGCTCGACGGCTTTTGCCATCTCCAACTGCCCGGGGCGGTATTCGTAGGGCAACGGAGACTTGGAAAGGATGCCGCCGGGCGAAAAGAACTCGTGGAGAGTTGGCAGCGTACGGGTTGAAGTCTGGGAGGAGGGCATCGGCGGGTGCTATTCCATCATAGGTCCTGAAGACGTTGAGGGTCAGGGTAGCTGTCCTCATGTAATCGTCGGGGAATGTGCAGGACCCACTCATCGCGAAAAGCCGCCGACACAGAGGGCACCCCGCTGGGGCACAGCCTTCTCGGACGGTAGACTGAAAGAGGTGTCATTGAACTGGAGAACGCTTTGCCTACGTATCGCAGATCGGTAATTCCCACGCGGCCTGGAGCGGAAGCGCTTCCGCTGGTAGCCATCGTGGGGCGGCCCAACGTGGGCAAGTCCACGCTATTCAACCGGTTGACGAAGAGTCGGCGGTCGATTGTGGGCGACGAGCCGGGGATTACGCGCGACCGCATCTATGGCGAATTCGAATGGATGGGGCGACGGTTCCGGCTGGTGGACACGGGTGGGATTGTGCCGGATGACCCGGAACTGATTCCCACGGAGATCTACAACCAGGCGAAAGTCGCGCTGGAAGAAGCGCAGGCACTGGTGATGGTTGTCGATGCCCGGACCGAGTTGGCAAGTCCGGACTACGACCTGGTGCGCCTGTTGGGGCGGAGCAAGAAGCCTGTATTTCTGGCGGTGAACAAGATCGAGGGCGAGGCTATGGCCTATGCGGCGGAAAACTTCCGCCAGCTTGGGATCAAGAATGTGTACGCAATCAGCGCGGAACATGCGCTGGGTATTGGCGATTTGTTGGACGCGATCGCGGAGGCGATTCCGCCCTCGGAAGCGGATGTTGCGCTCGAGACTGAAGATGAAGTCGCCGAGGAGGACGAGATATCCGAGGGTGGTCCGCTCGAGCCGGGCGCGGAAGACGATGAACACAAGCAGCTGATTCGCACTCATGGTGAATTTGAGCAGCGCGAAACGGCGGTGGCAATTATCGGGCGACCGAACGTGGGCAAGTCAACGCTGCTGAACGCGCTGACCGGAACTTCGCGTGCGATTGTATCGCCGATTGCCGGGACCACGCGGGACGCTGTGGATGAGGCGATTGAATTTGAGGGCGACACGCTGCGCTTTGTGGATACGGCGGGCATCCGACGTAAAGGTAAGACGCATTTGATGGCCGAAAAGATGAGCGTGGTGATGGCGCGACGTCACCTGGAAGCGGCCGACGTGGCGCTGCTGGTGATCGATGCCACCGAAGGCGTGACGGGTGCCGATGCAACTATCGGCGGATATGCACACGAGAGCGGACGCAGCGTCATCATCATTGTGAACAAGTGGGACGCGGTGACGACTAACCGCACGGATGGGAAGCCTGCGGCGGATCGGGAAATATTCGAACAGCAGTTACGGCGGGCTTTGAAGTACCTCGATTATGCGCCGGTGATTTTCCTTTCGGCTCTCGAAGTGAAGGGAATGCCGCGAGTGTTGAAGGAAGTGAAGTCTGTGGCTGCCGAGCGGCGCAAGCGTGTGACGACGGGGCAAATGAACCGCTTCCTCGACAAGATCGATTTCCAGCGGGCTCCGGTGCCGATGGCCAAACGTGTACGGATTTTTTATATGACGCAGGCTGCTGTCGCCCCACCCACGTTTGTGCTGTTTACCGATCGCGACATCAAACTGCACTTTGCCTTCGAGCGCTTCCTCGAAAACCAGATTCGCGACGCCTTTGGATTCAAGGGGACGCCGATCTGGTTCAAGGTGAAGGCGAGAAATGTAAAAGCCAAAGACTAGGGAATAAGGAATCGGGAATAGGAAGAGAGCGCCTCGGCGCTCTCTTTTTGTGCAACCAACGAGTTGCAGCCCAAACTATGTAGCGGTCACGGGTTGTCGGATTGAGGGCTTGGTGTAGCCTTCTTCGACGAGGTGTTTTCCCATCTGCTCATACATACCGGGGTCGGTTGGCTGCACGGTGCCAAGGCCATCGACGTAGCGGTTGAACATTGAGAATGCAGCGGCGATCAGGACCGTATCGTGAATCTCAATGTCGGTTGCGCCGAGCATGCGCGCAGCCTCCACATCAGCCTGGGTCACCAATTTGCCATCCTGCTGCACTTTTCCAGCGATCGTGAGCAGCGCTTTAAGTTTGGTGCTGATGGGCGCGGCGAGGAAATTGGACTTCACTTTCTCAACGACGGACGCATCGCCCAGATGATTCGCGGCAGCGGCACCGTGACTTAGTGCGCAGAAGGTGGTGCAGTTACGCGATGAGACGTAGGTAGCGATCAGCTCGCGTTCACCTGGAGCGAGCGAGTTGGGCTGGTGAAGCAGGATGTCGGCGAGTTCCCGCATGGGTTTGGCGGTTTCCGGACGATAAGTGAATCCGGCGCTGATGCCGGGATAGCCTTCGGGAAGATCGATGTGGGGCATGTGAACCTCTCCTTTTGGATTGTTATTGTTCCGCGCGCACGCTGAGAAGCGGGGCCCCAAGCTTGCTGCGCTCAGGATGACAGATTTCCAACACACTAAGTGTGTGCGGGGGCGGAGGCTTCTGCACCGAGGTATTCCTTGCTGGTGTGGACGTAGCCGTTGCGGGCGACCATGCGGCCTCGTTCGCGATAGAGAGCTTCGTCGTCGGGCTGCTCGGTGCCGAGGCCGTCGACGTAGCGGTTGTACATACAGAATGCTGCCGCGATCAGGACAGTGTCGTGGATCTCGAGGTCGGTTGCTCCGAGATTGCGTGCGGCGCTGACGTCGGCAGCCGTTACCAGCTTTCCATCTTTCTGAACCTTCTCCGCGATCACGAGCAACGCCTTGAGCTTGAGGCTGATATCCGCCTTTGTGAAATCGGTCTTTACCTGCTTCACCAGCGTCTCGTTGCCGCCGAGATGGGCAGCGGCGATGGCGCCGTGGATGCTGGCGCAGAAGTGTGTGCAATTGCGGCTGGAGACATAGGTTGCGATCAGTTCGCGTTCACCCTTGCTCAGTGTGCTGGGTCCGGTAAGGAGGATTTCGACAAGGTCGTTCAAGGGCTTTGCGGTCTCGGGACGGAAGGCCATAGCGCCGCGGATACCAATGTGCTCGGGGGGGAGTGGGATGTGAGGCATGGTGTTCTCCAGTTTTCAGTTGTCAGTGATCAGTGATCGACGGTGCGTAACTCAAGGCGAAACGGGACCTGCAACGACTTGGGATGACCCTTCGCCGCGCCTCGTGAGAAGCCGGCGAACAGGAAGACCCATAGAACGATACCCGCACCAAGCAACGCCGCGCCAGTCTCTGCATGAGGCCCATGGTTTGGCCATCCTACGGACCCCAAGTACAACTGCGCATCAGTCTTTGGATTGAGGTGCGGGGCAGAATGTGAACACGGAATGGGGTGCCGTTATTGCGGTCCAGGGACTGGGAGTTCCGGCTCCGGTTTCTGATCAAGGTGCATGACGTGAACACTCGCCTGGGTCTCCGGAATGGTGCCGTCGTTGATCTGCGCCTCGGTGGGCTTGCCCTGTACGAGGATGCGTGGCGTGACGGTACCGCGGGCGGGGACGAAGACGCGTTCAGTGGTTTTGTTTGTCGCGGAGCGCACGGTGACGGGAACTTCTGCAGCCGCATAGCCCGCGTTGGAGATGGTAACGGAGACAAGCCAGTTGCCGGATTGCACGGCATTTGGGAAGACCTTGTCGATGGTGAGATCGGGAAGACCGTGATCGGAGTCGATCCAATCAGCAAAGAGCCAATTGAGATTCTTGCCGGGGGCGGCAGACTTCAAGCCAGCCTCAAATGATGCATTTTCGCTTGTGGCTTTCTCTTTGTCGGAAACTCCGTTCGATGCGCGGAGAGCAGCGCCGAGCGCATCGTCGCCGACCAGGTCGCGCAGCATCCAGAGAATGTAAGTCGCCTTGGTGCGGTAATAGACGGGGCTCGTGGCGCGCGTGAGTGGCTGACGTGCGCCTTCGCCCGGGGTGGGGGGTTCTGCAAGGGCAAGTGCTGGCCGGCTCGCCTCAAGGGTACCTAAAGCCTGATCGCGACGGTGCTGGTGGTCATCCCAGAGTGTGCCCATGAAATTGGCCGCACCTTCGTTGAGCCAGTAGGGAGTGGGCGCCATCCATGCGTGGGTCATGGAGTGAGACAGGATCGACGAGAGCTGGTCTGGCGGGGAATTGCGCACTGGAATGACGAGAAGCGGCCCCGACTCCCATGGCACATCTTCAGGATCAGGCAGGTCGAGGACGGTGAGCTGGGTTCGCGGATCAGAACCAAGCCAGCGTTGAATCATGGGCGAGACATTGTCAGCGGCTAGCAGCCAGATCTTGGCGGACGCTTCATCTTCGGGAATGGTGTACACGGTCAGATGCGTTCCCGGATGGCTCGTCTGGGTAGTTACGAAGAGACTTGGCGATTCGAAAGTGAGTGTGGAGGGGCCACTATCGGCGGAGGCGATTCCTGGAAGGCCCGAGGCAGAGCTTTGAGGATCTCCAATCTTCAGAGGAATTGCGTTGCCATTAACGACGGCTATGGTGGGGGCCTGGTCATGTGGGAACTCGACCGTGAGGCGAAGGCGAAACCCGGTTCCGACAGAGCGGAGCTTCTGCCTTCCTATTTCATCGAAGAGTCGCGCGCCATCTCCGATCATGACTGGAACGCTGATAACGGGATACCAGGCAACATTGCCGAAGCCGCGTAGACCGGTGAATGCGGAGTTGATCTGGTCCCAGTCGGAGTGCGATGCCGAGTCCTCTGGGGTTCCAAACGAAACCAGGCGGCGGGCGGTGGCGGCAATGGTGCCGGAGTATGTGACGTCAAGTTGAATCGCACCGCCCGGAGCAAGCGGAGCTGGAAGCGGCACAGCAGCTTCGTGCAACTGGCCGGTGTGGTCGGAGTCGGAATTGATGGTGGCCACTGGAGATGTAGAGTCGCGGCCTGCGATACGAATGCGTTCCCAGTTGAGCGAGGAGGAGATCTGGAGCGGAACGCGTGACAGAGGCGTTTTTCCAGTATTGCGGACGGTTACGATTGCCCGGGCCGCAAGCTGCTGGGCAGCAGTGTCGAGCCGGACATCAAGATCGAGGCCGGTGATGGCGACAGCCTGGCGATCGGCGTCTTCAAATGACGAAGCTGCGGAGGATTGCGCACTGGGCTTGGCGGCCGCACCGGATCGCACTGACGGTATCTCCGTCAGGGCCGAGCGAGCGCTGGAAGAGGACTTTGCCTTTGGGCTCTGCGGGTTGAGGGGCGGACTGATCTTGCCCGGATTGTGTGGTGGGACTGGGGTTAGGTGTCTGGGCTTGGCTGGGCGTGGCTGCCAGGAGAGCGGCAATGGATGCAATTGCCAGCGCCCGGGCGGGTGACAACTTCATGAACCTAAGCCTTTCTGTTTCTTATTGGACGTTTTGGCACTCGATGCGCGAGCGTTGCTGGTCTGGCGTGTCGCGGCGCGACGCTGGCGGGCGGCTTCGTAGAGCACGACGGCACCAGCGGTGGAAACGTTAAGGGAACTGACACCGCCGGACATGGGGATCCGGAGCAGGTGGTCGCAGGTGCGACGGACGAGATCGTGAAGGCCGGCGCCTTCGCGGCCAAGCACGAGAACGCAGTCGCCGGTGAAGTCGAACTGGTCGTAGTCGGAAGCGCCGCGTTCGTCGAGCCCGATGACCCAGATATTCTGTTGCTTCAACTCTTCCAATGCACGCACGAGGTTGATGACGCGGGCGATGCGCAGGTGCTCCGAAGCTCCGGCGCTGGCCTTGACGGCTACTGGGCTCAAAGGCGCGGCGCGGCGTTCGGTGAGGACGACACCGTCGACGCCGGATCCGTCGGCTACGCGGAGAAGTGCGCCAAGGTTCTGAGGGTCTTCGACGCCATCGAGCGCGAGGAGCAGGCGCTTTTGCGATGGATCGGGAGCGCTGAAAAGATCCTCGATGGCGAGGGCTTCCTGCTGGCGGACGAGGGCGACAACGCCCTGGTGCGCTATGGTGCCGGCAAGATGCGTGAGCTGCTCGCGGGGTTCCTGCCGAACGCGGACACCGGCTAGTTTGCAATCGGCAACGAGGCGCGCGAGGCGTTCGTCGTGACGCTCGGCAGCGACGATGACGTGATCGAAGCGGCGTCGGCCAGCCTTGAGAGCCTCGGAAACGGGATGTACGCCGTAGAGAACTTCCATGTGATTAGTGTAGATTGCGCTACGGCTCGGAGCGGCGGCGCGCCACTGCGAGACAGTTCTCGATGGCTTTGGCGGCGCGGCGTTCACGGCCATCCACCGTCTGCGAGTAGAAGATACCCAGCAGATGGTTTCTGCGCTGTGTGGGCGTCATCAGATCCCATCCTCGGCAGGCTTCAGGTTGACGTTGAAATGCGGCGCGCAAGATCGGAGGCGGCTGCTCCTCACCTTCCATTGCAAGCATCAGGCTCTCAGCCATGGCTTCGGCGCGTTTCTGGCGGGTGTCTTTGGATTTGGCGTCGGCGATGAAGTTGACGAGTCCCTTGCGCATGGAAGGACTGATCCCTTCAAACCATTTCTTCAGAGCGCGATCGGATTTGAGAATTTTTTCGAATTCGGGTGGCAGATCGATGACGAGCTCGCCGAGATCGGGAGTGAGCTTGATGAGTGCCCTCTCCCCTGCCCTCACGCAGGCGCCGGCTCGCATTTTCTTATTCACGATGAGGACGTGTCCCTGGCCTTTGGCAGCGGGAATCAGCGCGGTTTTGAAAGCGAATCCGTTGATCTCGCCTGAGACGCGACGGCTCTTCCACGTGGGCCAGGCCTTTTTGAGGTCGATGGGGATGCGGGCGATGATCCAGTGGAGCGACGTGCCGGTGGCTTCGAGCGGGGCGCGGAAGGATTTGGAGAGTTTTGAGTTCACTGTTCTGAATTCACACGTTTGCAGATTTTTCTGGATTTATGCCGCCCTTGAAGCAAGATACGCGATGTAGAGGCCGGAGGCTACGATGAGCGATCCGCCGAAGAGCATCCACATCGTGGGCAGTTCGTGAAATACGAGGAAGGAAACAATGGCACCGGTGACGAGTTGAGTGTAGTGATACTGGGAGACATTTGCTGCCGTGGTATGCCGGAGCGCAATGAAAAAGCAGATGCTTCCCGCGGCGCCAAGTGCTCCCATTGCGAATAACGCAATCAGCAATCTTGCTGAGAGCGGTTCCATACGCCATAGCATGCAGGCGAATCCTGCTGCAGCCATCACCACACCCGAAAAGATGGTCAGGCTTTCCGGTGTCTCTGTACGCGTGAGCACGCGCGACCACACCATGTTTACTGAGAAGCAGGCTACGCATGTGAGGCACGCCGCGTAGCCGATCCAATCACCCTGGCGCGACGAACTGAACGGATTGACGGCGATGACCACGCCCGCAAATCCGATGGCGATGGCCATCGACTTGCGCATGCCCGGATGTTCATGAAGGAAGATGGCGGCGAGGATCGTGATTACGCCGGGACACAAAAAGACAAGGATGTAAAAGAGCGTGAGCGGCACGTGACGCAGGGCAACGACAACGCAGAGATTGTTGACAAGGTCGAGGCTCGAGCGGAGTAGCTGGCGGCGAGGCCTTTGCGGCCAGAGCGATGACGTGTCGCGGCGAGCGAGTGTGTAAAGCACGAGAAAACCGGCAATGAAGAGGCCGAGAAAGCCAATGACCTGGTAGGCAGGCAGAGCAGAGCGGCCCACCAACTTCATAATGCTGTCTGCAAAGACCCAGCAGGTGAAGCCGCTGATGGCGAGCAGGATCGCGGTGAGATCGGAGGGGCGACGCCGAGCTCTGCTTTGAAGGAGTTCGGGTTGGGGATTGGTGGTCAGGTCGGCGAGACCGAAGTTGGGCTGAATTCAGGGTATCAGCGGTTCCCGCTCAGGTGCTTAGGTGTGGAGGTCAGAGGAGAATTGACAGTATCCAAAGGGCTGGTGTTCCTGCTAGGTTTTTTCAATTCTGTTGGCTTTGCCTGGACAGATTGAGTGCGGCAATGAAGGCGTGCCATCAACGCACTTTCTCTGCTCTTTCGAATTCAAATTCTAGATTAAGAAGTCCATTGGAGGCTTCTTGTGTCAGCTTCTGCGGTGCATTGCGCTACAGACCGAAATCGTCTCCTACGTTGCTTTGGCTTCGTGCGCGGTGGTGGAACACGCCGAAAAACGGCCAGACGCTTTCGGGTTTTGCTTGTGGTCGCCACGGCGTGTTTCCATCTCTGGCTGACAGCGGAAATCCCCGCTAAAGAGGTCCGCCGAGTGTTGATCTTCAACACCTACGGGCCACTTTCTTCCCCAGGCGTGGCTCTCATGGATCGGGCGATTGTTGCCGGTCTGGAGCAAGCGCCCTATCAGATCGAACTGTACAGCGAGAATCTCGAGACAACTTTGTTTCCGGACGAGGAGATCCAGCGTCAGTTCCTCGAGTGGTCCACCCGCAAATATCGCGATCGAAAACCCGACGTAATCATCGCAGTCGGTCGCGAACCTCTCAAGCTCCTGGTGGAGTCACACAACAAGACATTTCCTGGGGTCCCGATTGTTTTCTGCGGGAGCACAAAGGAAATGTTGGATCAGCTGAAACTTGATTCCAGCTTCACCGGGGTATGGGGGGTAGCGGAGCCCGAGAAGACTTTAATTGCAGCACTCCGCTTGCAACCATCCACGAAGCACGTCGTAGTGGTGGGGGGCGTGGGAGCGTATGACCGGGAGCTCGAGTCCATAGTCAAGAAGGCGCTGCACAGTTACGAATCGAAGCTTGAATTCACTTATCTCACCGATCTCGAGATGCCGACGCTCCGCGAACGGCTGAGGCACCTGCCCAACGGTTCGATCGTGTATCACACATCCCTCATGCAGGATGCCGCGGGAACTCGCTTCATTGATGCGAGCCAATCCGTTCCGTTGATCGCCAGCGCTGCCAATGCGCCGGTTTTTGTGGTGGACGATGTCGATTTGGGCAGAGGAACCGTTGGGGGTGATCTGCTCAGCTTTGATGTCGAAGGTCGGGCCGCCGCCGCTATGGCTGTGAGGGTTCTGAACGGCGAAACGCCAGCGAACATTCCCATCGTGGAAAGCCCTAACGCGTATATGTTCGATTGGCTCGCAATGCAGCGTTGGGGGCTCAAAGAGAGCGATCTTCCGCCAGGCAGTGTTGTGCTGAATAGACGGCCTACTCTTTGGGAATCCTATAGGTGGTACATACTTGGCGGCATTCTTCTTATCGTGGCCGAGACGCTGTTGACTCTGGGCCTGCTGTGGCAGCGAGCGAGACGAAGGAAAGTTGAAGAGAAACTTCATGCAAGCGAGAAGAAGTTGGCGGGAGTTGTGGCCTCAGCAATGGACGCCATCATTGCGATTGACGAGAAGCAACGCGTTATTGTGTTCAACCCCGCATCGGAGAAGATGTTTGGCTGCACCGCGGCCGAGGCGATCGGCTCCGACCTCGATCGATTCATTCCGCAGGGCTTCCATTTCGGACAGTCCGGCGTTACAAACCGCGCCATGGGCGCACCGGGAGAACCTTTAGCCCTCCGCGCAAATGGAGAGGAATTTCCCATCGAGGCATCTATCTCGCAGGAAGAAGCCGATGGGGAGAAGATGCTTACCGTCATTATTCGCGATATCACTGAGCGCAAGATGGCAGAAGCGGCCATTGTGAATTTAAGCGGCCAATTGATTCAAGCACAGGAAGCGGAACGCAGCCGGATTGCGCGAGAGATCCACGATGACTACCTGCAACGACTGGCCGTGCTGTCAATAGAACTGAGTGATCTTACGAAATATCTGGAGCGAGACTCCGAAGGCAGCCATCGTCTGCGCGAACTCCGGGATCGCGTAGGCGAATTGAGCTCGGATTTGCATTCCTTATCTCACCGTTTGCATTCTTCCACGCTCGACAACCTGGGGCTCATTCCTGCTCTGACCTCGTTGTGCATGGAATTCGGAGACCATCACTCAATCGATGTTGATTTCGTGGAAGAGAACGTGCCGCCCGACATACCAAAGGAAGTGGCATTGTGTCTCTTTCGCATCACGCAAGAAGCGCTGCAAAACATCAAGAAGCATAGCCACTCTGATTCGGCTGTGGTTTGGGCAAAGGGATTGGAACAGAAGATCCACCTTTCGATCTCCGACCGGGGAGCAGGCTTCGATCAAGCGGGTTCAATACAGAGCGGAATCGGCATTCAAAGCATGGAGGAACGCGTGCGATTGGTGGGAGGACAATTTGCGGTTCACTCGCGCCCGATGGAGGGCACTACGATCGATGTCTGGGTTCCGATCGCCTCTGATAAATTTGCCTCGCACATCCTGCAGTTTGCCCAGCAAGAAGACCAGATGGGCAAGCTATGATCGCGATCAGCCAGTAGTTCTGGCGGGTGGGATGTAGTGGAAGCGGACGAGGTAGATCTTTTCGCCGCTACCGTGTTTGGCTACTTTCAGCAGGTCGAGGACGCCTAAAAATCCCGATTCGCGCGCCAGTTCGGGAGTGATGTCAGGGAAACCGATGGGCTCGATGGAATCCACTTCAATTTCGCCTTCTTCCATGCGGTAGCGTCCGCCTGCTCTGACGCGGGGAGTCTTCCAGATGCGGACGCTGCAGGTGATGTCTCCGCGGCGAACGCCATCTCGGAGGCGCTTGGTAAACACCATTTGAGAGAGTTTACCCTCGTGCGAGATCAGGATTGAAATGCATTCATCGCTGCATACCGATCGGTTGCCGAAGTGTGCACACCGGCGGTTGCGCAAGGAGGATGGCGATCTACAATTCGAGTGAGAGGAACCGGCTGAAGGGGGTCTGCGTTGAGGTCGAGACGTTCAAAACGGCGGATCCATGCTCTGGTGATTAATTCCCTCGCTGTCGTCTTTCTGCTGCTTGCTGCGGTTGTGTCAGGTTACTCGCAGAGCAAAGCGGAGAAGAAGGAACTCGCAGCTCTGACCCAAAAGGCTTCCGATGGGGATGTCGATTCGCAGCTTGAACTTGGAAATCGCTACCTGGTTGGTCGCGGTGTTCCAATCGAAGATGCGGTGCAGGCGCGAAACTGGTTTTTGAAAGCGGCCGAGCAGGGAAATGCAACCGCCCAATTCTCGCTTGGGGAGATGTTCTCGACTGGGTGGGGCATTCCGGAAGACAAGGCCCGGGCAGCCATCTGGTATCGCAAGGCTGCGGACCAAGGACTCGCGACGGCGCAATACGCTCTTGGCAATATGTACGAGACCGGGAGGGGGGCCCCGCTAAACCACAAAGAAGCGGTGACGTTGATAAGAAAAGCGGCGAATCAAGATTTTGCTCCCGCGAAATTGTGGATCCAAACGCATGCGCAGGATCCAGAGAGTGCAGCAGCGAGCGGTGCCGTCCACAACACGCAGCCTCAAGAGCACGCTGAGCAAGGTGGTGCTTCTGTCGCTCCAGAAGAATCTTCGGCGCAGGTAGACATCCGTTATTTACCTGGCAATTCTCGTGCAGTAAGTGACGTGGAAATGCGAGAACTTGGTGATTCGTTTCGGTGGGATCCGGAATCGGTAGTGCTGAAGCAAGGTGGAACCGCCCGATCCAATCTCATCGACGGCAAAGGGCAGAAGATGGCTTCGGTGCTGATCCGGTGGGATAGGACAACCACTCCAGGTTCCGATAGGAGTTCGGCTCATCCTGACGAATGGCACGGGCAGTTTTCAATCCAGATGGAGAATGCCACGTCTTGCCGCTTCACGAGTTCAGCTGAACTCGAAGACGATCAAGGATTCGTTGTAGTGACGCGCGCGATCTGGACCAGTTGGGTGGCAGACCATCAGCCGGAAAGCGGACAAACGAGTCAGGCCCGCGGAGATGCAGCATGGACTCAAAACTTTTCCTCTCTGGCTTTGAAGCCGTTGCTGGCGTATTCCGCTCTGAGTGGGTGCATGACGCCTCGAAACTAGGGCTGCGATGCGGTAACCGTTGGATGGCGAGGGCGGACGGTCCGTATTGCATGAGGGGCTGGTTCGGTTCGGATCGACCCTACGGGGCGAGGGAAATTCTGGTGGGGCAGGGATCCCAGGATTTCATCCTGGGCTATTTTCGGTTTCTCCCTACGGGAGATCGCGAGGCAGATTGTCGGGAGAAAAGATGGCCCGAGAGTGGTTCCGTGGGATTCATCCTTAGTCAGACCGGATGGCGCGGTAACTACGTGATTTTTGCTGCAAACGCTTTCTTTTTTGCGGCCTTGGGCGGCTTCCTGTCGTCTAATTGAACGAGATGAGTACAGTTGCATCCATTCGTTCGCTGTTTAGCCCGGGCGCGGTCTCGGCCGCCGAGGAATTGGTGCGGCAGGAGAATCTTGCTGTTGCAGAAGGACTTAAGCGACAGGATCCCGGGATACTGGACCAGCTTATTGTCCGTTTCCAGCACCGGCTGCTACGGTATTTGCTGTTTTTGACGGGAAATCGTGAGATGGCAGAGGACCTTTTCCAAGAGGTCTGGATGCGGGTGCTGACTCGGGGCGGGCAGTTTAACGGCAAGGCCCGGTTTGAGACGTGGTTGTTTACGATTGCGCGGAACCTGGTGATCGATCAGCGGCGGAAGCGGACGATGAGCAGCCTCGACGAGCTGTTTGAGGCGGGCGGGGATGACGACCGGCCAATGGCGTTTGAAGTTGCCGATCAGGGACCGGGACCGTTTGACCGCATGTCGAGTGTCGAGGACCGGGAGCAGATTGGAACGGCACTCCTGCAACTGGACACGCTTTACCGCGAAGTTCTGGTGCTGCGGTTTCACGAGGACCTTTCCCTCGAAGAGATTGCGAAGGTGACGCGGGCACCGTTGTCGACGGTGAAATCGCGACTGTACCGCGGGATGGCGTCGATCAAGCCGTATCTAGAACGGGAACGCGCGCAGGCGCATCGCCGGGAGGCCGTGTGAGGCGACCGGGGCCGGTGATGGGAGCAGCGGGAGCAGCCCAGAACCATAGCGCCACGCGCGGCGACCTGGTGGAAGCCGTGGCAGGATTCAGCGGTGATCGTGATCGCGCGACAGCGGACAGGACCCGGCGCGTGGTGGTAGCTTCAGCAGGATTGATGCAGGAACAGCGCGCGGGCCGGAAACGGATTCGCGCGATGGCGCTGGCGGCGACGCTGGTGGTGTTCTTTGTGGTAGGGCCACCGGTTTGGTGGGTGGCGGACACCCTGATTGAAGAAGAGCACCTGACAAGCCTGATGAGCGAGCTGGCCGTGTGGGGATTCTTCTCCGTGACCGCATTGTTGGGATCGGCGTTGCTGGCGGGATGGCTGCGGCGGAAATCGTAAAGCTAAAGCTCGTAACAATTACACTGGCTAGTCTGAATCGGCCCTTTGTCATTTGGCGGCTCGGGAGCGATTGTTTGCATTCGCCAGCCGAAGCAAAAGCAGATCCTTGCCTCGCCCCCCACAGACGCACGCGTCTGCGGGGACCCAAAACCGCTACGGTCAGGATGACACCGATTTAGGTGATTCCGATTGGCATAGTCTGGCCTGCGCATCTACGTAACGCGTTTAACCAAGGAGCATTCACGGCCAAGATGCATTTCCTCTATACTGGGTCGCAACTTCGCTGCGATTATGGACGTCCATTGAATAGCATTCGGCAGAGCTGAATTGCTGCAGTAACCCTCTGGGCGAGGGTCAAAGCTTTATGCGTGAACCTGAATTGATCAATCCGAACGAAGATACGCGGCTGGTGCCGATGTGGTCGATTGTGATCGCAGCGGCGGTGTTTGTCCTGGTGGAGTACTACTTTTGGATTGTATTTCCGCAAACGCCGCATCACCTTCCCCCGCTGGGACTGCGGATTTATCTGAACATTTCGTGGGGGCTGCTGGCGTCGCTCTACTTTCTGATGGTGGGATACGTGAGCAAGGATGCGCCCCGGCGGGCGATGAGCTCGCGGTTCTGGATGCTGATCTGCTTCGTGATGCCGGGCGGGATCGGCGCGGTGCTGTACTTCCTGCTGCGGGCTCCGCTGGTATCGAAGTGTCCAGCGTGCGGGACGCACGCGCAGGGCGATTTCCACTTTTGCCCACAATGCAGCTATCAGCTGACAGCGAGCTGTGGAAACTGCTTCAGAACCGTGCGGGCGACGGATCAGTACTGCACACGGTGCGGACACGAGCTGGAAAGCGACCAGATGCCGGCGCGGTTGCGACTACAGGGAGTTGGGACTAGGGACTAAGGGCTCGACGAAAGTAAACCCGCTTCTTAGCGTAATCACTTCCGCAAGACATTTCACAATCCTTCCCGGCAGGTTCTTTAAACTCTGGCCGCCCGTCTTGAATTGACCGGGATGGCTGAGCTTCCTACAATCTAGCTTCGGCTTGTATGACGATTTCTGCCCTCATCATCGACGATGAAGAACTGGCACGGGACGAGCTTGCCTACCTGCTGGAGTCTGCAGCGGATGTAGACGTGGTTGCGCAGGGTGCGAACGGCATTGAGGCCGTGGAGCTGATTGAAGAGCATCATCCGGACCTTGTTTTTCTGGATGTGCAGATGCCAGGGCTGGATGGGTTCGCGGTGATCCAGCGGGTGATGGAGCGGCATCGGAAGCAGAAAAACGGCGATGCATGGAGCTTGCCGCAATTTGTGTTTGCGACAGCTTATGACCAGTATGCCGTGCGCGCGTTCGATGTGAATGCCGTGGATTATCTGCTGAAGCCATTTGATCGCGTGCGGGTGGATAAGGCGCTGGAGCGTGTGCGCGGCCGCATGACGAGTGGCGCGGCCGGAGGGAGTGCGGGTGGCGAGTCGCCGATCGAATCGCAACTGGATGCGCTGCTGAGTTTGTTGAAGAGTCCGCAGGGCGGGGGACGCGCGCCGCAACGGGCGAAGCTGATTGTGCAGGCGGGAAGCAGGCTGCTGCTGGTCGATCAGGCGGAGATTTGCTTCGCCGAAATTGAAGAAGGCGTGATTCGAGTAGTGACACAGCAGTTCGAAGGACAGTCGAAGTGTCGGACGATTGAGGAACTGCTGGATCAATTGGATCCGTCGTTGTTCTGGCGCGCGCATCGCAGCTTCGTTGTGAATATTAACCAGATTCGTGAAGTGGTGCCGTGGTTCAAATCGACCTATCAGCTACGGATGAACGACAAAAAGCAGACTGAGATTCCGGTGAGCCGGGCGCAGACTAAGCGGTTGCGGGAGTTGTTTAATTTATAGGGCTGGTCTTGCGAATGCGGATCCGGCCGAGAAGCCTCCAACCAACAAAAGCAGATCCTTCGCGCCGCTTACCCCACAGACTATCGTCTGCGGGGCCCCAAGCGTGCGACGCTCAGGATGACACGGCTTCTCTAAAAGAGAAGCGTTAGCCCATGCCCGCAAGTATTTCCAGAAACTCGGGATCAGTCGTAGCGCTCGAAGATGATTTGTTTGCGGTGCCAGCCGTAGGCGGCGAGTTTCTCGCGGACGCCTGCAACCATGTTGTTCAGGCCGCAGATGTAGGCGTAGATGTCGAACTTGAGTTCGGATGGCGGGATGGATGGATCAGGCGGGGGCACGGGAAGCGCCAAACCCAGGCGTGCGGCGCGCTCTTCTACGATGCGTGCGACGTGATCCTGGACATAGCCGCGGAGACCTTTCCAGCTTTCGTCGGCGCGGCTGAGGGTAGGGATGTAGCGGAAGTTGGGCTTGCGCTCGGCCAGGGCTTCGAATTCCTCGCGGTAGTAGAGCTCGCTTTCGTGGCGGGTTCCGTAGACCATCCAAATCTCTTTGCCTTCGCTGCGGTCGATGCCGGCGTCGGGGCCGGTCTCAGGAAAGAGCCATTGGGCGAAACCGCGCATGGGGGCGATGCCGGTGCCGGTGGAGATAAAGATGGAGTCGGTGACAGGCTGCTTGAGGATGAAGTGGCCGTGGGGTCCGTGGATCTGAACGGTCCCGCCGGTCGGGAGCTCGACGAGATCGGCTAGGTGATTGGAAAAGAACCCATCGGGCACGCGATTGACGCAAAGCTCGAAATGGTTTGTGTTGGCTGCGGAAGCGATGGAGTAGGCACGGGTCTGTTGCTTGCCGTTAGCGTCAGGAGCGACAGCGGAGATGAATTGGCCGGAGATGAAGGGGAAGGACTTCAGTTCATCGAGAACGAAATCGAAGTGGTAACACTGGGCCGATTCTGAGATTAGCGTCTTGCTTGCCAGACGTGCCGTAAACGTTTCACGCGCCAAGGTGGATTCTCGCTTGCAAATGGAGATCAGGCATAAAGAGAGCCAAATGTAGTATATCGCCCGGTGTGTGCATAACAGGGATTCGCATTTTGGGTGGGCAGATACGGAAGTTTGCGGGATGAAACTGCGGCGGCTGGGTTCTATGCCAGCGCGTGCCAACAGAGCTGCAAGCCCATTACAAAAAGCCAGAGCGAGAGCGCCAGACGCATTGTGCGCACCGGAATGCGCGAGGCAAGGCCCGTGCCAACCAGGGCGCCGAGGACTCCGCCGACGATGAGGTTAATGAGCAGAGTTGCGTTGAGGCCCGCGCTTTGAAGGTGAAGCGTGCCGCCGATGAGCGAAAGGCAGAGGCCAAAAGCGAGGTCAGTGCCAACGATGCGGCGTGCGTCGAGGGGGGTGAGGCCAAGAAGCGCGAGCGTGCCGAGAGCACCGGCGCCGGAGGAGGAGAAGCCAACCTCAGCGCCGATGGGGAGCATGACGAGGGCGAGCCATCGAGGAGAGTCGGTGCGTTGCTTGAGTTCGGCAGCCGGGCGGAAGTGGCGGTAGATATGCCACGCGGAAGAGAGGGCGATCATGATGCCGAGCGCGAGAAAAAGCCAGAGATTGTTGGCGGAATTGTGAGCGACGCGCTGAAAGATGAGCGAGCCGATAGCGACGCCGGGGATTCCAGTGGCGAGGATGATGGCGAGGGTGCGCCACTCGATCTGGCGGCGCCAGATTTGAACGGGGACTACGACGAGCTTGACGGCTGCGGAGTAGGCGAGCGCGGTGCCGACGGCTTCGGCGACTGGAACGTGGAGAAACAGGATGAGCAACGGCGCGATGAGCGAGCCAGCGCCAACGCCGGTGATGGCGATGAGCGTGGCGATTGCAAATCCGAGAAGGAGTTCCATGGCGATCTCCGCGATCAGTGAGGCTGAATCAGTGAGCCTGCAGGTGGATGCCGCACTCGAGTTTTTGGCCGGACCAGCGTCCCGAGCGCGGGTCATTGACGTCGAAGGGCAGGCTGGTGCAGGGTGCGCACCCGATGGAGGTGTAGCCCTGTTCGTAAAGCGGTAGGAGCGGGATTGAGTGCTGTTCGGCGTATTGCCATACGTCGCGGGTGGTCCACCCGGCGAGCGGACTTAGCTTGGCGAGGATGTGTCCGCTGGGCAGAGTGAAGAACTCATGCGGCTGGAGATTGGCGCGCGACTTGGACTGCTGGCGACGCAGGCCGGTGACCCAGGTGGTGTAAGAGCCGAGAGCGCGGAAGAGGGGCTCGACTTTGCGCAGGCCGCAGCAACGGTCTGGTGCGGTCTGATTGAGGATGCCGAACTGCGCTTCCTGTTCGGCGACAGATTGTTCGGCCTGCACATTGATGAGGTTCAGTTTCCACTCGGAGGCGATTCGATCGCGGTACACGAGGGTTTCAGGAAAGTGATAGCCAGTTTCGAGGAAGATGACGGGGATCTGCGGCTGAAGCTGGAGCACCATGTGGAGGACGGCGACGTCTTCGGCCTGGAAGCTCGAGGTGATGCAGGCGCGCTGCGCGTGCTCGAGATGTTCGCGGAGGAAGCGCGAGGCGGTGAGGGCGAGAGCGTCAGATGCCGAGGCCGTTGTCATTGTCGTCTTCTCCTGTTGGGATTGCGGCGAGGCGATGGATTTCGTTGAGGATCTGGTCTGCGTCGCTGGTGGATTCGAAGTCGGGAGCGAGTTGCAGCGGTTTGGTGATAAGGCCGTCGGCACGTAGGAAGGTGATTGCGCCGGAGTTTTCAGATTCGATGATGACGAATGCGCCGAGGCGGGCAAATGTTGCGAGTTGCGCGGAGGCCGGGATACGGGTGCGAAGGACAATGGCGCCGTCGGCGAGAAGCGATTGCTCGATCTGGGTGGCGAGGGCTACGCGATTGCCGACGTTGAGCAACCCTGTGGTTGCATGTTTGTGTTCTGATTCGGAAGCATCGTGGATGACGCGGATCATGCCGGCGCCGGCGGTGGTGTTGTCTGCCGGATCGATGAGGATGAGGCTGCCGGTAGAGCGGCTATCGCGGTAGAGATCGGCGAGAAGAGGGCGGCTGGTTTCGATGACGACTTGACCGATGTCATTGAGGGCGAGTTGCGAAGCGGAGTTCTCGGCGAGATGCTCGACGTCGATGCGGGAGCGGAGCTCAGTAATGGTGGCGCGGACGGTCTGACTGGTGTGCTTGAGGAGGTAAGTGGCGCCGGGGCGCAGGGGTTTGGAGTGCATCCAGACTACGGTGGCTTCGATGCGACTAGTTTTGCGGGGTGGCGCGGCGATGGAGGCGATCATGTCGCCGCGGCTGAGGTCGATTTCGTCTTCGAGGGTGAGGACTACGGACTGCGGTGCACGGGCGCGGGCGAGATCGCCGTCGAAGGTGGAGATGGTGCGGACGCGGGTGCGGCGGCCGCTGGGCAGAGCGAGGACTTCATCGCCGGGATGAATGGCACCGGCGGTGATCTGTCCGGCGAAACCGCGGAAATCCTGATTGGGGCGCAGGACGCGCTGAATGGGCAACCGGAAGGTTGCCTGTGTGCGTTCGATGGCGAGGGGAAGGGTTTCGAGCAGCTCGAGAATGCTGGGGCCGGTGTAGAACGGCATGCGGGTGCTGCGATGAACGACGTTGTCGCCATCAAGGGCGCTGACGGGAACGGGAATGAGCTGCGGGATATCGAGTTGACGGGCGAGGCCCTGCAGACTGGCGCTGTGGCGATTGAAGACTTCTTCAGAGAAGTCGACGAGATCCATCTTGTTGATGGCGGCGATGACGATGGGGATGCCGAGAAGGCCGGCGATGCAGGCGTGGCGACGGGTCTGGGCGAGGATGCCTTTGCGCGCGTCGACGAGGACGATGGCGACGTCGGCAGTGGATGCGCCGGTGGCCATGTTGCGCGTGTACTGCTCGTGGCCGGGGGTGTCGGCGATGATGAATTTTCGTTTGGGAGTGGAGAAGTAGCGGTAGGCAACGTCGATGGTGATTCCCTGCTCTCGCTCGGCGCGGAGACCGTCGGTGAGCTGGGCGAAGTCGATGGCGGCGTTGCGGGTGACGGAGCGGATGTGGTCGTCGTAGACGTTGTGGGAGTCGTAGAGCAGGCGGCCGATCAGGGTGGATTTGCCGTCGTCGACGCTGCCGGCGGTGGAGAAGCGGAGCAGAGCCTTGGAGAGTTCGGCTTCGAGGCGCTGTTCGATGGGAAGTTTCGGATGCGGGCAGATGTCGGGCACCTCAGAGACCGCGGAGATTGGCTCAGGGGCTAAAGCCCCGCTCACACCAGAGCCTTCAACAGCACGACTGAAGTCGTGCCCTGACGCTTCGTGCTCTCCGGATAGGGTCTTTCGGGGGCCTGATGAATCCGGCCCTGACGCTTCGTGCGTCTCCGGCGGAGGCTGTGGGCGTCCATTCAGAGCGGCGGCTCGTTCGGAGTTTCCCTCGAGTGTGTGCTGTTCAACAGCGGCCATCAGAAGTAGCCCTCGCGCTTTTTGAGTTCCATGGAGCCGTCCTGGTCGTGGTCGATGATGCGGTTGGCGCGTTCGGAATTGCGGACGGCCATGAGCTCCTCGATGATTTTCGGCACGGTGTCGGCTTCGGAGCGGATGGCGCCGGTGCAGGGGCTGCAGCCGAGGAGCGCAGGCGGCAGGTGACCCACTGCTCTTCTCCGGGAAGGCCCTGAATGAAGGGCTGTTCGAGAGGGATGAGCGAGTCGGTGCGGACGAGCATTTTTCTTGGCTTGGCGAAGTAGAGCGGGACGATGGGAATTTTTTCGAGATGGATGTAGTGCCAGATATCGAGCTCGGTCCAGTTGGAGAGCGGGAAGACGCGGATGCTTTCGCCGGGGCCGATGCGGCCGTTGAAGAGGGACCATAATTCCGGGCGCTGGTTTTTGGGATCCCACTGGCCAGCCGCGTCGCGGAAGGAGAAGATGCGCTCCTTGGCGCGGGATTTTTCTTCGTCGCGGCGCGCGCCGCCAAAGGCCGCGTCGAAGCCGTGAGCGCGAAGACCATCGAGAAGAGCCTGGGTCTTGAGGTATCCGCAGCAGCGCTGGGTGCCGAGCTTGATGGGGTTGGCTCCGTCGGCGAGGGCTTCTTCGTTGCGCCAGACGATGAGCTTCAGGCCGAGTTCGGCGGTGTAGCGGTCGCGAAATTCGAGCATCTCGCGGAATTTGTAGCCGGTGTCGACGTGGAGGAGCGGAAATGGAATTGGCGCGGGGTAGAAGGCCTTTTGCGCGAGGCGGAGCATGACAGAGGAGTCTTTGCCGATGGAATAGAGCATCACCGGGTTCTGGAACTCGGAGGCGACCTCGCGGAAGATGTGAATGCTCTCGGCTTCGAGGAGCTGAATGTGGCTTAAGCGCTCTTCGTGGCGGACGTTGCCTGAGAGCGGCGCGGAGCGGCTTTCGGGAGTGATCGCGTTCAGCTCGGCGGTGGTGGCGATAGTCATGTTTCTCCGAATCGAATGTTTTGAGGGCAATAAAAAACCCGCGGCTGCAGAAAGGCTGCGGCGCGGGGTATGGGAATTCCGGTGAGTCTTAGAAGTGGCTTATCCCATAGTCCGGCGCGGCGCACAACAACATGCGCAACAAGCGACCGGCATGGAACAGCAAAGACTCATTGGGACTACTATACGGGTGTCTGGATGTGAGGTCAATCACATACAGCGAACAACGGGCGAAGTTTATTCCTCGTGAAGCACTTTATCTCGCGAAAGCGGCGCTTTACAGAGTATGTGAGCACGCTGTAGATACCTATGGTGCAGATGTGGCGGGCGAGACGGCGATCTGGGTCATGCCGGGAAAACTGGACTGCGGAGGAACGTGCCAGATCTGGACGAGCCTGTCGGGATCGCTGCAGGGCAACGGTTCCAACGGTACTGCATGGACGACGCTGAAGACGCAGTGTTGGCGCCGATGCCGAGGGCCATGATGAGAATGGCGACCGAGGTGAAGCCGGGGCTCTTGAGCAGATGCCGGATGGCAAACTTCAGATCCTGTAGGAATCTTGACACGACGCGACCCTCCCGTGACTTTCAGAGCGAGCAACTGGACGACCGTTTGGCCACGCAACAAAACTCGTCAATTCAGACGATTTTGCAGACGAGCGGGACTAAGGGCGTTCGAAGTAGAGATTGGGTGTCCGCGAGCGGACAGACAGG
The DNA here is from genome assembly GCA_963832035.1 of uncultured Acidobacteriaceae bacterium. GTDB lineage: Bacteria > Acidobacteriota > Terriglobia > Terriglobales > Acidobacteriaceae > Telmatobacter. The sequence continues at coordinate 443,716 of CAWHSK010000003.1, forward strand.
ATGCGGCGTCTCTGAACTCGCTACCGGCAAAGGTCCGAAAAGCGGGTCCTTCGACTTCGCTCAGGATGACGGGTCTTTCTTATCCGAAGTGTTTTAGTGACGGCCCTGCGTCTCTGCTGCCATTGCAGAGAACGTTGGTGGAGGTTTGACGGAAGATGCATGATCGGATTTGGCCGTAAGATTTGGGGGCGGCTTACGGGACATAGATGCTGCTTGGGAATTATTTTCGGGTAGCGCGTAAGCGAGTGCCATCGCAGCCCAGTTTGTGCCGGCGGCGGAGATCCATTGATTGTGGCCATGGGGGAAGCCGGCGTCGAACCATGGTTGGAATCCGAGGGCACGCGTCTGTACATACCATGAGCCGTCTTGCTGCTGCGTGCTCAGGAGCAGTTTGATGCCGCGCTGATAGGCAGGGCTCGATACGGGAAGACCTGCTATATGGAGGGCAACCAGGCTTTTGCCGGTGGCGTAGGCGGTGCTTTGTGTGGAGGGCAGGTCGGACCATCCGCCATCGGGACGCTGCGCAGCGAGGAGTTCTTTGACGGCTTGCTGGGTTGCGGCTTTGTTATTGCCTGCCCAGGCGAGACCGGCCACGCGCCAGCTGCGGTCGTCATTGTTATAGGAGTGCGCGTTCGCGAGCCAGTTCGAGGCAAGGCGAATGGAGCGGCGATATTCTTCTGCGTTGGCTTTGGGAGTGTAGAGCTGAAGGGCGTGCATGGCTCGCGCAGTCTGACCGATGTAGTCGAGGCAGATGGGGGGACGGTTGTCCGCATGCTGTGCGGGCCATTCGCCGTTCTTGTGCTGACGCAACAAAATGTAGAGAGCGGCGGTGTCGGTGTTGATGTCAGGTTTGTAGCCTTCGGCGGCGAGGCCCATCAATTGATAGGCGAGGATGCCTTCGCTGAAGTTGTCCTCAGTGGGGACCACGAATCCCTGGTGCAAGCGATCGCGCAGCTTGGCAAGTACATCGACATTGGCCTGCACCTGTACGGCGTCGCTTTGCTCGTCGATGCGCACGCCCCGCTTGCGCGAGAGCCCCATCGTCATGGATGTGAGGCTGTTGTCGTGGCATGAGACGCAGCCGGAGTTGGTAATGAAGTTAGTATCGGCGCGCTGAAGGTGAGGAATGGAGTCCTGGACCGCGCGCTGAAGCGAGTTGTCGCGCCTAACGCTGAGTGAGACTGGAGCTATCTGGCTGGGTTTGGCGCCCTCTTTCAAGAGCAGCTTGACGATGGGAGTATCTCCGTTGTGCCGTGCGATATCGAGCGGCGTGAGGCCAGCATCGCCGGTCTTCGCATGCTTGTCGATTGCGTTCACGTCCGCGCCGCGATCGATGAGAAGCTGCATATTTTCGACCGAAAGATTGTCAGAGATTGCCGCGTACATGAGAGGTGTGCGGCCGAGCAAATCGTAACCGTTTGCGTCTGCGCCGCTGTTGAGAAGGGCGCGAACGTCGCGCGTGTCGGCGAATACTACCGTGTCATCGAGCGCAAAGGTGAGGACGCTTTTGTCAGTGATCTGCTGGAGAATGCGGTCGACGCAGCTTGGACAGTGAGCGGCGATGGCCATGGTGAGGCCGGTCTCACCGGCCATTTTGGCGTCCGCTCCGTGATCGAGGAGCATGGCTACGATTTCGGGATCGCCTGAGGTGAGGGCTTCGATGAGCGGAGAAGATTCACTCTCGGGCCGGTAGTTCGGGTTGGGTTTCGCGCCACGATCGAGAAGGAGTTTCACAGTCAGTGCATTTCCAGGGCGACGCGCCGCAATCATCAGCGGTGTGCGCATGTCATCTGAGCGGGCGTTTACATCGGCGCCGTGATCAAGGAGGAGACGGGTTTTCTCGAGGTCGGTCGCTGCCCACATAAGTGCGGTGGCATTGGCGTCGTTGCGCTTGTTGGGGTCGGCGCCCATCTTCAGCAACTGCGCGAGGGTCGGCACATTGGTGTAAAGCACCGCATACATGAACGGAGTGGAGCCTTCTGGTCCGCGGGCATTCAGCGAAGCTGGATCAGCGGTTGCGTACTTCATGAAAGCAGGCAGGTCAGCGGCGCGGAGAGCATCGACCATGGCGATTGCTTTGGGATCGAGAGGTGGCCGATCTTCTTCGTTAGCGAGATCGTCCGGCCATTCGGCTCCCTGATCGATCCACGTCTTTATGATTTCGATCTGCTCCGGTCGCAACGAACCGGTCGGAGGCATGGGGGCTCCATAGCCGTCGCCGATGAGGCGATGATAGACGAAGCTGTTGCTGCTGCTTCCTGGCACAACGCGGCGGGAGAAGGATTTCATCACGGAACTTCTGCGATCGAGCCGCATGCCGGCACGCTGCTTGGCAGGGCCATGGCAGTCACCGCATTGTCCGCGAAAGATAGGCAGGACGTCGCGGCCGAAGTCGATCTTTGGTGGAGTTGCAGTCTGGGCTGACGCGAAGCCGGCGACGATGGCCAAGCAGAAAGAGACTGATGCGAATCCTGAACGTGCCAAGGAGCCTCCGCTTAAATTGCATGGTGGGATTCCTTACGACCTCGCCTTTAAAGTGATCGAAGAAGGCGGATCGTGTCTCAGTTTTAGAAGGAAATCCCCGTTGCTTGCTCAGAGTCCATTTGCGCTGGAACGACGAGGGAGGGGACGGGAAAGGCGCAGACGTTCTAAGTTACGTCGAATGCTAAGCGTGGATGCGCTCGAAGTAAAGGGATATCTCACTTCGGAATCATGATTATCGTCGCCACGATACTGAATATTGACTCGTTATCGAGTGCTATCGCGTCTATCTGAGAGCGCGAATCGGTTGCCGGGAATCAACAAGATCTTGCTCTGAGTGCTCCGGCCACCTGAATCGCACAGCCCGGGGATGATTTCAGGGCGTTGAAGTGGCAACAGATGAGGAGTCGCCGATGGCCAAGATTCAAGCTATCTGTACAGGCATGGTCAAGGTAAGGTCAGCGCAGCGTGAATCGAAAAGCAAAGGGTTGGCGCGCCTTACGGACATGCTGTTCGACGAACAATGGACCGATTGGCTGCCAATTTATGCCTGGGTGATCGAGCACGAAGAAGGAATCATTGTTGTAGATACCGGAGAGACGTCTCGGGTGCATCAGCGCGGATATCATCCCTCGTGGCATCCGTTCTATCGTCGTGCGTCCCGATTTTCAGTTCACCCAGATGAGGAAATTGGTTTCCAGCTGCGAAGTCTCGGCATAGGCGCCAGAGACGTGAAGCAGGTTGTGCTGACACACCTCCACACGGACCATGCCGGAGGATTGGTTCACTTGACGGGAAGCAAGTTCTGGGTCGCGCAAGGGGAATTAAATAGAGCAAGCGGGTGGAGTGGAAAAGTTCAAGGCTACCTGCCCCATCGATGGCCCAAGGGATGGGAGCCTGAGTTCATTCGCTTCGACGATCAAGCCCTGGGTCCATTTGCGCAAAGCATGTCTCTCACCCGAAAGGGAGATGTGCTCATCGTCCCGACGCCGGGACATACACCGGATCATGTCTCGGTCGTAGTCTGCGGATCCCCATCGTTCTTCCTTGCGGGAGACACCAGCTATACCCAACAACTTCTGCTCGAAGGGAAAGTCGATGGCGTCAGCCCGGATGAACAAGTCTCACGCAGCACGATGGGCAAGATCGTTGCGCTCGCAAAGGAACGGCCGCTGGTGTATTTGCCGTCGCACGATCCAGAGAGCGAAGCGAGACTTGTCCGGGGATTGGTAATCAGCGATTCCGCAGAGAAGATGCTGGCTACGACGCAATCATCCTGATCGTAAGCGAGTTTGCAGGAAGTTCCAGTTTCAGATTTCCCAAACAAATCGAGTCGGAATCTCGCGGGACTCAGCCAGGTCAGCAGAGTTGGTCAGCTGCCGCCGCGAGATCGAAGTCTTTTTGCGTGATGCCGCCGGCGTCGTGAGTCACGAGGGCGAGGCGAACCTTGTTATAGCGGATGTCGATGTCGGGGTGATGGCCGGCATTCTCAGCGATGTCGCCGACCTTGTTGACGAAGGCGAGAGAGGCGCGGAAGTCCTTGAAGAGGAAGGTGCGGACGAGTTCGCCGGCGTCGATCTGCCAGTCGGGCACGGTGACAAGGCGGGATTTGATTTCCTGGTCAGAAAGAGGGGCCATGGAAGTCCTCCTGAGAAGCGAGTTCGGCGGGCCGGATGAGTGCCGACGAGACCACATCAATATAAGTTGTGATGCCTGGGCGGAGTTGAAATTTATGCGACGGATGTGATAACTAATCCTTTAGTTGGTCGTCTATCAAGACGTAGGAGTGACGATAAGACTTCTGCAGATATTTGGAATCAACGGGTTAGAGGATGCCTCCAAAGAAATCAAATACATTAACGGAAGCCGAATTGAGGCTGATGAAGATTCTGTGGCGGCGCGGCGAGTCGGCGGTGACCGACCTGGTGGCGGCAATGCCCGACGGGGAAGAGCTGGCTTATAACTCGGTGCTGACGACGATCCGGATTCTGGAGCAGAAGGGATACGTGGAACACCGGCAGGAAGGGCGAGCGTTTATCTATTTGCCGGTAGTGGCGGAGGATGAAGCGGGCCGGAGCGAGGTGAAGCACGTTCTCAGCCGGTTCTTTGGCAACTCACGGGAGCAGCTGTTGTTGTCACTTCTAGGTGACGGCGATATTTCTCGGGACGAGCTGGAGCGACTGAAGAAGGCGATTCGGGCAGCAGCTCCCGATCGGGGAAACGAGGCCTAATCGATGCACTTCGTGGCGATGCTCTTTGTGGCGATGGTCGGCGATCTCCGGCTGGTTGTACCGGCTGCGATGGCGTGGTTTATATCAAACTGCGATGCGTTTGCGCGGACGGCTGGAGCGACGTTCGTGACCTCGATCTGGCAGGGCGCTGCGATCGTGTGCGGGCTGGAGATCTGCCTTCGGATTATTCCACGCATTTCGGCGGCACATCGGTTTGCGATTTGGGCAGCGGGATTTGGAGTGGCGGCGGGGCTGCCGCTGGTGGCGCTGTTGCATTTCGGATCGCGCAGCGCTGTAACTGGGGTTGCGGATTCGGGAGTAACTGGCAGTTCGGTTGGACCGTTGCTGCAAGTGGATGCACGATGGGGTTTGGCGATTGTGGGGCTCTGGGCAGCGGCTTCATTGATTCGTGGCGCAAGTTTAATGGTGCACTCGATTCGGCTGCGTCGGCTGTGGAAGGCCGCACGTCCGGTGGATGTTAGTGCGGCGGTGGGTGCCGCGCTTGAGGATGTACGCGCCGGACGCGTGATGATTTGCACGACCGAGATGCTGGACCGGCCAAGCGTGATTGGGTTTCTTGCGCCGCGGATTCTGATTCCTGCATGGCTGATGGCGCGGCTGACTCCCGGGGAGCTGGAACAGATTGTGTTGCACGAGGCGGAGCATTTGCGGCGCGGCGATGACTGGACGAACCTGATGCAGAAACTGGCGCTTGTTGCGTTTCCGCTGAATCCGGCGCTGGCGTGGATGGAGCATCGCCTGGGCCGGGAGCGCGAAATGGCGTGCGACGAAGGCGTGGTTCAGATTACGAATGCTCCGCGTGCCTATGCTGCTTGCCTGGCGAGCCTGGCGGAGCGAGGACTTGAGCGGCGTGCCGAGGCGTTGACGCTGGGTGCCTGGCATCGGCGGTCGGAGCTAGTGTATCGAGTGCATGGAATTCTGCTGGGGAAGCGCGGATTGAACAAGGCTGCGGCGAGCGCGCTGCTGGGCGCGGTGGGTTGTGCGCTGGTGGCAGGATCTGTGGAGATGGCGCGAGCGCCTCAGCTGGTGGCGTTTGTGACAGAGCAGAAGAGCATGGCGATGACGCCGGCTCGGCAGCAGGAGATGGCTGCAATGCTGGCGCGCGAGAATGCTGAGGCCAAGCTGAGGTTGCCGGCGGGATTCCACGCGGTGCAGGCGAAGGCTGTGGTGCCGGAAGTTGAGCGAACAAACGTGGTGAATACCACGAAGCATCGCGCCCAGAAGAGCGTGGCAGCGGTTGCAGTAAAGGCCGTTGAAAGAGAAGATACGGAGATTGCACGGGTCGATATGGCCGGCGATCGCGTGAATGCGGACCCGGAGCAACAATGGGTCGTGCTATCCGCGTGGGAAGAAGTACGGACGGTAAGCCGCACCTCGAGCACGATAACAGATTATTACGCGAGCACGACGACTGATGCCGGGGGCGATGGGTCGGCGCAGACACAGCAAGATAACAGCAAGACAGCGGGACATGCAACCAACCGGTTGCCGAATCAGACGAGCAGCCAGTACACAATCAGGCAGCTGATTTTGAGAGTGGCGCCCGCAAATTCGAATTCCAATTCTACTCAGCCGGCGATGTCGGTTCGCGGCGGCTGGTTCGTGATTCAACTGTAAGTTCAACTTCAAAACGCAACGGAGAGTTAGAGCATGACTGCAACAACTAATTCATTAGTAACAAAGGCAAAGAAATTTGGTGCGCCGATCGGAGCTGCGGCTGCGGTTCTGCTTGGCGGTGCAATGTTAATCGGGCACACGGCGCAGGCAGCGAGCAATGGCGCTATGTTGAACGGCGGTGCGCCCATGGATGACAACAGCGTTTCTTCGCTGGTGGCGCTGGACAATGCGGTGGAAGCTGTCGCGGCGAAGGTTACGCCGGCGGTGGTGAACGTGGCGGTGACGGCGCGCGTGAGTGAGCGAGAGACCGATGGGGATGATGACGGCCAGGCCGGCGGACAGATTCCTGAGGGTGCGATTCCGCCGGAGCTCCGCCGGTTTTTCGGGCCGATGGGACGCGGGCAGAATCCTCAGTCGCAGATCGAGCACGGGATCGGGAGCGGCATCATCATTTCTTCAGACGGCTACATCGTGACCAACAATCACGTTGTAGATGGAGCAACGCAGGTGAAAGTGACGCTCAACGATCGGCGTGTTTTCACCGCGAAGGTGGTGGGCGTGGACAAGCTGAATGATCTCGCCGTGATCAAGATCAACGCAAGCAACCTGACGCCGGTGGCGTGGGGCGATTCGACGAAGCTGCATCCTGGACAGACGGTGCTGGCATTCGGCAGTCCGTTTGGATACTTCCAGTTTTCGGTGACGCGCGGGATTGTGAGCGCGCTGGATCGGCCGAATCCGTACTCGAATGATGCGCGCAAGCCGGGCGACTTCATTCAGACTGATGCGGCGATCAATCCGGGCAACTCCGGCGGAGCGTTGGTGAACGCTCACGGCGAACTCGTGGGCATCAACACGTTCATCATCACGAATAACGGAGCGTTTGCGGGCGCAGGATTTGCGATTCCCTCGCAGATCGTGCGGGCTTCAGCCGAGTCGATTATCAAGGACGGCACCGTGCATCACGGGTACCTGGGCATCAGCATGAACGATGTGACGCCTGATAATTCGAACTTCTTCAACCTGCCGGATGCGATGGGCGCGATCGTGAGCCAGATAACACCTGACTCGCCAGCGAGCCGTGCAGGACTGAAGAGCGGCGATGTGCTGCGCGAACTGAATGGCAGCAAGATCAGGAATGGCGGCCAACTGCAGGTTGTGGTGAGCCAGACCGCGCCGGGAAGCGATATAAAACTGGGCATTCTGCGGGACGGCAAGCCGGAGACGTTAACGGTGAAAGTTGGCGAGTTCAAAGGCGAGAAGCAGATTGCAGAAAACGAAGGCGATGGATCACAGCAGCACGGCAAGCTTGGACTTGGACTCGGCGATCTGACTCCGGACATGCGTCAGCAGCTAAATATCCCGTCGCAAGTGAAGGGTGCGGCTGTGCAGAGTGTTCGGCCTGCAAGCCCGGCCGATGACGCTGGACTGGCACCCGGGGACGTGATTCAGGAAGTGAATCGCAAGCTCGTGGCGAATGCAGAGGAGTTTGCGAACGATGTGCACGCGGTCCCAGCGGGCAAGGACATCCTTCTGCTGGTCTGGTCACACGGCGGAGCGAGCTACCGCGTTGTGCATCCGGCGCAGGACAATCCGAACGGCGAGTAAGGCTGCAGTTTGGGCATGGTGTTGTAAGTAAGGCTAATGGCCGCCGCATCTCCTCGAAGTGCGGCGGCCCTTTTTTGTGTTTAAGAATCGGCACGTTGATGGCAATCGACTCCTCATTGCGTTCAACAAAAAGAGAGCGGCTTCGTTGATTCGAAGACGCTCTCTCTGTTTTTCAAAATGGACCGAAGTGATTTACTGACCCAGCGAACCTTGCACTGAAGCTAGTTTCTTACTCGCGTCCTTGTCGAGCCTCTGAGTGATCATCGGCCCGAATTGAACTGACTGAAGGACATGGGTGTTGGCTTCATCGTCAAACCTCAGGACGATTTTTCTGTCGGTTGGTTGCGCTTCGCCAGGGCACAGAAGCCACGTGAGGCTTTGCGAAGCGTCGGCGCTTTCAAGCGTCACAAAGCTGCCAGTGGAATCGTGCTTAACCAGATAGTTACCGGCGGGGAGAGTTTTTCCGGCAGCCGTGAAGTTGAAGGGTATGTTGACTGTTGACGCCGCCATAGCCGAGTTTGTCGCCAGCGCTGTCGAGGCGATTGCCGACGCCAGGATGACATTCTGAAGAATCGAACGCATAGGATGAACCTCCTGCCTTCGCTCCTACGTTAACGATCTTCGAAAAACTATTCGTCAAGTCCTCATCCAAAAAACGTCAAATCTTCAGCTGGCTTTCTGTTGCGCCCCGGTTCCCGCAGTCATTTCGCGAAGCATCTCCAATTCATCTTCGATCTCTCTCACTAAGGCAGAGCAATCGGCGTGGGCCATGTTCTCTGCGGCGCGCGATGCGTGTTGCAGCAATTCAACGGATTGCCGATATGCGTGTTCCTGATGTGCGTGGCGCGCGGCGGCCCGCAGAGTGCGAGCGGCCTGCTCCCAGCTGCCAGCTGCTTCAAAGTGCATCGCCATCTCCAGCGCTACATTGGCCTCGCGTCCGGTGAACAGACTACGGAGCCGCTCTGCAATACGGATGTGCCTCTTTGCCCGGCGGCCTGCGGTCTGCCTTTCGTACAACACTTCGCGATAGAATTCGTGGGCGAACGAGTAAAAGTCGGACCGTGTTCCATCGGGAAGATCCTCTTGACCTGCTCGGTGCACCAGACCAGTTCCGCGCTCCAGATCTTCAAATGTCTCCTCTACGGATTCGGGCTCCTCTTCCAGCGCTGCTGCGACCGCCCAAGCCGGAAATACGAAGCGCATGAGACTTCCGGCTTCCAGAACCCTCTGCTGCTTCGGGCTCAAGCGATCTAGTTCCAACTCGATCAGCTTTGCGAGGTCGCCCGGAACGCTGAATTCGATCTCGGCGATAGGGGAAAGCTGTTCCCACTTCCCTTCGTTATTCGCGCCTGTGCGCACTAAAAGACGCTTCGCAATCATGTGGTCCAAAAGTGCGAGCATGAAAAGCGGATTCCCTCCGGAGCGTTGGTAGATGAAGCTATCAAGTTCCGTTGACAATTCTTCCTGTTCCAGACGGTGGCTCAGCAATTGCTTTGAAGCCGCTTTTGACAATGGCGCGAGCGCAAGTTCGGTGCACAGATGGCGCACGACCAGATCCTGCTTCATTGATTTCAAGTAGAGACCGGTCGATCGATCCTGCGGTCGATATGTCGCAATCACCATCAGCTTCGCGGGAGTCGCTCGTCGCGCCATGGCCGAGATAAGTTCGAGGGTAGATTCATGAGCCCACTGAATATCTTCAATTGCGAAAATGAGCATCTTCTGCTGTGCGGCCTTTTCGAATGCTTCGCAAAATTCTCCCGCGCGATTCTGAGAGGTGAACCGCCGCGGTGATCCGGAGACACTTCCATTCACTTGATCCCTTGGCGCAGGGAACTGACCGAAAGCCTCCAAAATGGGGTAGTAGTCTTCTTTTTCGCTCAGCCCTTCAACGCAGTGACCGAAAGCGATGTGGGCTTCCGATGAGGTGATGTTTAGCGTTTCGCGCAGGGCGTTTATGAGCGCAGTTTTTCCAATTCCGGCCGGACCAGTTATGAACACCAGTTGCCTTTGACCGCCCGCCGCGAGTTGAGCCAATTTTTGCAGGTGATCCAGATCTTCATTCCGACCGGCCAAAGCAGTGGAACTCAACTTCTGCGCAGATGCTCGAGAAGGAGAAGCGATCTCAAACGTTGCAAGAGAATTCTCTGTCACTGTCGCGATGAATTTATAACCCCGCTTGGGCAAGGTCCGAATGAACTGCGGATGTTTTGCGTCGTCACCCAGAATCTTTCGAAGTTCCAGCACGTAAGTTCTCAATACCTGTGGCTGCACATAAGTTGTGGGCCAAAGCGCATCCAACAATTCATTGTGCGTTATCAGGCGGCCGGGATTCTCAACCATGTAGCGGAGAACGGAGAACAGCTTGTTGGCTAGAGCAATCTGGACATTTTCGCGCCAGAGGCACTCGTTGGATGTATCCAACACAAACGACTCAAATAGCTTCATCCAACGGAACCCCCGGGGAAGGAATAAATTCCAAGTTCAATGGAGCATTTGACCTTCCAGAATGCGAAAGGGCAGCTTTCTGTGCAAGTTGAGCTATTTATTAACAATTACAATTCCGGAATGAGAGTCACGCTTGCATGGAATCGTCCATTTTCGAACAGGATGTTCTGGCGCGAACACGCCGGAGATTGGATCTCATCTACGAAAGAAAGTTCTGCTTTCGGGGAAAATAGTTTACCTGGGAGAGAAGAGTCAATTCAGTCGCGCTCTGAAGAGTGAGCGAGGTCGATCAGTAGAGATTGCCGACTACCTGCTCCGTTACACGTTCGAGTATGGATGCACCGTATGAGTCTTGGGGACGTCCATCGGTCGCGGGCGTTGCGGCTGCGTCGGGTACGTTGCTCGTGCTCACGACGAAGAAGGTATCTCGTATCCGTCCGGCAATTACATCCCACGGGTGTCCCTCAGAATCCGGGCGCATGCATTGCACGGCCTCATTTCCGAGCGCTCTGAGTTTGGTACTTTCCGGAGGGCACACGTGCTTGTCGAGTTTGCCGACGCGGATGCGCAGCATCTTTGGGCCCGCGCCGGATTGAGACAGAAATTCGCAAAGTCCCTGCCCGTTTTCTTCTGCTTGAAAATGAAATGAAACTGGGCCGCCGAGTACTGTTTGCGCGCTTCCAGAGGAAAGCCATGGGCAGGTCGAAGGTTGTTGTGCCGCGGAGATTGTCGCGGAAACAATTAGAAGCAACGCGCCAGAGCAAACGGTAAGACGCATGCTTACACCTTCGACTTCGCGGGAATGAGCTGTTCTGACTTCAGAATTTTGCCGCCTTCCTCGAGGACATAAAGACGGTTGGTATCGAGATTGTGGAATTGATCGACCTGTCCGCTCAACCAGCGCACTTCGACGGTATCCACATGCTTCGCCTGGTCCAATCCGAAGTGAAGCCGGAGGTCGTTTTGCGAAAAGTAGCTTCCGCCGCTACGTAACTCCTCAGTCTGGATGACAGGTTGATCAGCGGTGGGCGAGGTCCTGGCGGTAACGATCACGCGGCTGCCGATTCCGGAGCGATTGGATTTGGTGCCGACGAGCTTGATCTTGATCCAGTTTCGATTCAGCGTTGAGTCACAACGCAAAAGCTGCGGAGGAGCATTGATGCAATTCACGACAATATCGATGTCGCCGTCGTTGTCGTAGTCGCCGAAGGCGCAGCCACGGGCGGGTGCGTTTTCCAAGATTCCCGGGCCGCCGGCGTCGGTCACTTCTTCGAAGCGTCCGTTGCGAAGATTGCGGTAGAGGTATTTGTGCTCGGCGTATTTCAGATCGGCCTTGGAGTTATCGACTTCGGGGTATACATGGCCATTCGACATGAGAATGTCGAGCCATCCGTCGTTATCCATGTCGAAGAACCCCACGCCCCATCCGAGCAGTCGCGTGTTGACGCCCAGGCCGCCGGGGTAGGTGCGATCCTCGAAGTTGCCGTCGCCTATGTTCGTGTACAGCGAGTCGGTGTCGCCGGCGAAGTTCGTCTTCACCACGTCGAATTTGCCGTCGCGATTGTAGTCGCCAATGGAAACGCCCATGCCCGCCTGTGGTTTTGCTTCGGCCGAAAGGGCCGCTCCAGCCTCGATGGCGATGTCGCGAAATGTGCCGTCTTTCTGATTCAGATAGAGTGTGGCCGGTGCGGAATCGTTGGCGACGTAGATATCGGGCCAGCCATCATTGTCGAGGTCTGAGGCGGCGACGCTCAGTCCATAGGTGCCTACGGCGGTCCACATCCCGCTCTTCTCGCTCACGTCTTCAAATGTGCCGTCGCCCTTGTTGTGATAGAGAATGTTCTTTCCGCCCGGGAGACCCGGAGGGCCACAAGCAACCAAGATGCCCTTGTAGGTGCATGGACCATCCTGCGGCAGAGGAGCACGTTTTCAAATCAAAGTCGACATAGTTTGCGACGAAGAGATCGAGATGCCCGTCCTTGTCATAGTCAACCAACGTGCATCCACTGTTCCAGCGAATCTTCGGCCCGGGCTGAATCAATCCCGCCTGGCTTGTAACGTCGGTGAATGTGCCGTTGCCATTGTTTCGGTAGAGCGCATTCTGCCCGTAGTAGGTGACGAAGAGATCATCGAGGCCATCATTGTTGTAGTCGCCGACGCAGCATGCCTGGCCCCAGCCTGTCTTGTGCTCGAGGCCAGATCCGATTGAAACGTCGGTGAAAGTGCCGTCGCGATTGTTCTTGAAGAGGCGGCAATGCGGTTCCTGGCCCGCGGGAAATCCCTCCAACCGCCATCCGTTCACAAGAAAGAGATCGGGCCAGCCGTCGTGGTCGTAGTCATAGAACGCCAATCCGCACCCTGTTGTCTCCAGCAGATACTTGTTGTGGAACTCGCCTCCGTAAACTGTCTTGCCAGTCAGGCCTGCTTGTGAAGCGACCTCGACGAAGCTGACGCCGAGCGGCGTGCCCTCAATGGGAGACTTCGGGCCCGGTGGTGGAGGAGCGGGCCTCGCATCGTAGCTGCGCTCCTGCGGTCCGAGCTTCGGGGCTTGCTTCGTCTGCGGCTCCTGCAAGCCTGACGCGAGGGCGACAATGTCGGCGAACGGCAATACTAACGCGGTGCGGCTGAGAGAACGAAGAAATGTTCGGCGATTCAGATCGCGATTACCCACTCGTAGCTTCCTCTTTAAGGTGTTCCTCCGCCCGTAGATGGAGGCGGGGTGTGCACATTGCTATGCACATGCCATGGAACGCTTTCGGTTGAGATCTCTGGATGTTTGCGCAAATAGTTCAGCGAATACGTTGGAGCGCCTGGATCAATTCTCTTGATCGTATAAAGTGAGGCCTCGACTTCAGCCTCGTGCTTCATGCCTTTACGGCGGTACAGAATCGCCAGGTTGTAATGAGCCGCGAGATCGTCGGGATCGATTGCCTGCAATGCCTTGAACTGCGCCATTGCGTCGTCGGCGCGATGCTCTTGGTAGTAGGAGATTCCGAGCTCGCGCCGTGCATCGCGGCAATCCGGATACTGCATAACCACTTGCTCGAGATCGGCGATCTCGGCCTCGGTGTGCCGGGCACGGCGTTCAACGAGAGCCATGTAATAAAGCGCCCGCGCATCGTTTGGCTTTAATGCCAGCGCCTTTTCGAGCGGCTGCCGTGCCTCGTCGTATTTTTCCCAGTCGATGTAGGTCAGGCCGAGATTGATATAGCCGTCCTTGTAATCCGGACGAAGCCGCGTCACCTGCTCAAAGGCGTCAATCGCATCTGAATGCTGCAGCTGATCGAGATAACCGATACCGAGATTGTTCCAGCGCATCCAGTCCTGATTGTCGATGGGCAGCGACGCCGTGGGTTGATTGTCGCCGATATTGATGGCGCGGCTGCGTGATGCAATTTCAACCACAGGGTAGGCGGGATGATTGGGACCGAGAACATTGTTGAGATAAGTCTGGCGAAGATGGCGATAGTTCACCTGCGCCTGCAGCGTAAAGGGTCCCTTTGCCTGTGCTGGCAATCGGAACTGATAACGGATCAGGGCGGAGCGCCCAGACTGAATGGTGTTATCGTAGGCGACCGAATGAATTGAGGAGACAACGTGGTTGTCGACAAAATCCCCCACCACATTCACGGGCCTGTTGGTAAAACTATGTGCGCCGGGTTCCAGTGTTCCATCGGGTCTCAGGAAGCCGCTCTCGTAGATCTTCGCTCCGTTTGCATCGGTCACGGTGAACTTGACCCAGGCCTCGTAGAGGTCGCGAACTTCAGGGATGAGCGAGTGTCCAATCATTTTGTTCTGGACGACGACATACGCCTCGAGCAAGTCGCCAGCATTCACGTGGAACGGTACGGTTCCAAGCGGAGCCGCGAGTTTCCCGTCTTCGCCCATCTTCAAGCCAAAGATGTCTACGTTGAGATAATTGCCGATCCTCAGAAATTCGACCGTCTTATCCAGTTGTTCGCTGAATCCGTAATAGAAAGGCACGGCCGTATTTCCCGCGAGCCATCGATGCGAAACGAACGTGCCATTCTTGGCGCCGGGCTCAGGCAAAATGTTTGGTGCGCGTTTCATGTGGCAACCCTGGCACGTGGTGAAGTCGGCGGTATAGAACGTCAGCGGATTGCGATTGGAGAACTTGGAGTTCTGCCACTCGTCGTAAGCCGTAAAGGCGCGAATCCACTTGTACTCGTTCAGCGTCGGCGGCAGGTTCGCCTTGTGGCAGGCTTCGCAGAATTCCGGCGTGTGATAAATGTCTTGCATCACGGCCTTGGAATGCCGATCGAGATGCGCGAGGATCTCGGAATCCGGCACCATGCCGGGAATGCGGTTCCCTTTCTCATCGACAAGCGCTGAAGGGACGGCCATGACGAATCCGCCATTCCCAACTTTTGATGCCACACTTTGAATGGAGTGACAGGTGGTGCACGTCAGGCCATCGCGATCGAAAAGCCGATCGACCGGCGAATTCGAATTCATGGCTCCCGCCAGCACCGCAATGGGATTATGGCAACTGTCGCAATGCCGCGCAAATTCGATTCCCTTAGTGCGTAACAGGATGTTCACACTTGTTCGGTAGAACGGGGTGCGGAACGAGTTGGAGTGCAGGGCCTGACGCCATTGGTGGTAGGCCTCCTGATGGCAGTGGCCACAATACTGCGCATCCAGAAAAGCGCTCGGCTGAATAAAATCGTTCCCCACTGAAGCGGCGTTTCCAGGTACTGAAATCTTCCCTTTTCCGAACGGAAAGTTGTAGGTCTCGCGGACCGTATCGGCGTAGGTCTTTCGAAGACTGGCTTCACTGGCACTCGCATCCTGCTCGGCGCCATGCGTGGCGCGCAAGGAAATCAGCGACGCGGCACACGTCACGGCCAGAAAAGCGAAGATACGTCGCGCAGAATTGCTTAACATGCGGATAGCCAAGGCGGTTCGCGGCATGTCCTAGCCATGTAGCGTGCGAGCAAACATCAGCGCGAGCGAGAGCCGACGATGCGAGGGAAGAAGGGCAGACGCCGTGAGTACCAGTGAAAGTATAGGCCAGCGCCAGCCGGGATGTATATCCACCCATGGTTTGAGATTCGCTCGCACGGCGGTTACTGGGACGCCTTAGTGAACTTATCCGCCTGTGCGCGCTCGGCTGCTGCTTCGGCAGGTTTTCCTTGCTTGTCCAGCGCTTCGGCCAGCCTTAAATGGGCCTCAACATAGGCGGAGTCAAATGAAAGCGCCTCACGAAATTGCACGATCGCGTCATCAAGCTTCCCATTAGCCAGAAGCGACTTGCCGGAATTTGTAGCAACCTCAGCACGCTGCAGATTCATGTGATTACGCATCAGGTCGGCCGCAACTTTGCGCTCCGCAATGGCTCCGGCCGTGTCGTTCTGCTTCACCAGTACGGAGGCCAGAAGTAGGTGGGAATCAGACTGGTCGGGCATCTGCGCAATCGCTTTGCGCAAAGCGGAGGCCGCCTCGGGCAAGCGATCGAGTTTGCTATAAACGCTGCCCAGCGTGGCCCAGCCTTCGCCGTTTTGCGGATGCAGCTTGAGTGATAATTCGAGTTCCTGCGCGGCCTCCTGGTAGCGACCCACCTGCATGTAGAGCAACCCCAGAACATAGGGTGCTTCGTATCCCGCAGGGTCCAGTCTTGCGGCGGTTTCCAGTTCTGGAATTGCATCGGTTGCGTTGTCCTGAAGCTTGTATGCCGTGCCCAGGTCGTAGTGGAGTTGTGGCGAGTCGGGCGACAGCTTGATCGCTGCCTTCAATTCCACCACCGCGTCGTCGATCTGATTTATCTGGATGTACGCTGCCGCAAGATCCTGATGGGCGGTTGGATCAGCCGGATCAATCGTGACAGCCTTTTTCAGAAATGCAATGCCCTCGATGGCTTTGTGCATCTGCGCAAGTGCCATTCCCAGATTGGTGAGCGCAGCTGCGTTTGTGGGCTCGGCAAGAACAACCTTCCTCAGCAAGTCGATCGCCTCGGGGACCCGATCTACACGCTGGAGCACGATCGCAAGCTGATATGCGGCTTCAGCCGACCTGGGCTGCAGTTGTACGGCGTGCTCAAGAACAGGAACTGCTTCGGAATCGCGTCCAGCATCGGCGAGTGTCTTGCCCATGGCGAGCACGATGACTGGGTCGCCGGGCGCGAGAGAGTACGCCTTCGCATACTCTTCTGCTACCCCAGGCTTTCGTTCTGCTTCGAGCACGAGCGCCAGGTGCAGATGGGCACTGGTAAGATCATCTTTCAGCTTGACTGCCTCTGAGAATTCCCCTTCTGCCGGCGCCCAGTCTTTCTCCATCGCATAGAGCGATCCCAGCTCGTCGTGCAACTCGGCATTGCGGCCTTCCTGCGCGACGGCCAGCTTCATCTGCACGAGAGCACGGCGCGTCTGCCCAGTGACTTGTAATGATCGCGCGTATGCTTCCAAGACGTTGGCGCTGAGCGGATGGTGGTCTACCTGCGAAGCAGCCTCAAGCTTCGCGAAAAGCGGAATCGCCTTTACATGCGCACCCGTTTGCGCGTACACCATTGCAAGGTTCAGTTGCGCCCCACTGTCGTTTGGCTTTAACGCCAATGCCTTCTCGAGCTCACGGGTGCCCGCGGCCCATTGGCCCTGACGCACCAGGACGGCGCCAAGCGCGCTATGCCCCTGCTCTGCCGAAGGAGCAAGTTGCGTCACCGCCTCAAATCTGGTGCGAGCTGTCTCCAGATCATTCCGGTTGAGGGCTGCCACCCCCTCGCGATAATCCGCGTCCGCTTGCCGCAAAGTGGCAGACGGCTCCTGCGCGTGCGTCCCTCCAATTAAGGACACAATGAGAAATGACAGCCAAAGGGGAAGAGTCTGCCGCATAAGGCAACCGCGATGATTTCTATCCTACCTTGTTCCTGATGCGGCCATCCTGTTTTGGTTCGGCGCTGAGGCTGCAAGGACAGCCCTCTTCCAGGTCCTGGGCCTGAGTTCTTTCGTTCTTCTTTGCCGCGCGCGCACATCCATTGGCAGCCAACCGCTACTCGACAGTCACGGATTTGGCGAGGTTGCGGGGCTGGTCTACGTCGCAGCCGCGGCGAACGGCAATGTAATAGGCGAGAAGTTGGAGTGGAACGATTTCGATGAGAGGCGAAAGCAGTTCGAAGGCGGGCGGAATGAGAATAACGTGTTCGACCAGCCCGGAAAGCGTGGTGTCTCCCTCGGTAGCGACGGCGATCACACGGCCGGAACGCGCGGTGACCTCCTGGATATTGGAGAGAGTTTTCTCATAGCGCAGTTTTGAGGCGGGATCGGACTCGTCTCGCGTGGCAAGGACGACGACGGGGAGGGTTTCGTCGATGAGGGCGTTGGGGCCGTGCTTCATTTCACCTGCCGGATAGCCTTCGGCGTGGATGTAGGAGATTTCCTTGAGCTTTAATGCACCTTCAAGCGCAATGGGGAAATGGATGCCGCGGCCGAGGTAGAGAAAGTCGCGCGCGTTGGAGAAGCTGGCGGCAAGATGCTCGCACTGGGCGGATCGGGATTTTAGAACTTCTTCTATCTTAGCGGGAATGCGGCTGAGCTCTTCGATGAGCTGGACGGATCTTTCTTTATTGAGGCGTCCGCGGAGTTGACCTAGTTTAAGCGCGAGCAAAAAAAGCGCGGTGAGCTGGGCAGTGAAAGCCTTCGTGGAAGCGACACCGATTTCGGGGCCAGCGTGTGTGTAGATGGCACCATGGGCTTCGCGGGCGACCATCGCTCCGACAACGTTGCAGATGGCGACGGTCTTTGAGCCGAGGGAGATCATTTCGCGCTGCGCGGCCAGCGTATCGGCAGTTTCGCCAGACTGGGTGATGAGAAGGCCGAGGGCATTGCGGTCGGGAATTGGATTACGGTAGCGATATTCGCTGGCGTAGTCGACGTCGACGGGCAGACGGGCGAGGCGCTCGATCATGTATTTGCCGGCGAGGGCAGCGTGCCAACTGGTGCCGCAGGCGGCGATGTTGATGCTGGAAGCGCCGGCGAGTTCATCGTCGTCGATGTCCATTTCACCGAGAAAGATGCTTCCCGAGTCGAGGGAGACGCGGCCAAGGGTCGTGTCGCGGATAGCGCGTGGCTGCTCCCAGATTTCCTTGAGCATGAAGTGCTTATATCCGCCCTTTTCCGCCTGGATGGGATCCCACTGGATGCGCTGCAATTCGCGTACGATTGGCTTGCCATTAAAGTCGGTGAGCTTGACGCCATCGAGGGTGAGGATGGCCATGTCGCCGTCGGCGAGGAAGTAGATGTCGCGCGTGTGGTTAAGAATGCCGGGGACGTCGGAGGCGACGAAGCACTCGCCTTCTCCCACGCCGACGACGACGGGAGGTCCGGAGCGCGCGGCGATGATCTTGTCGGGCTCGGTTGAGGAAAGGATGCCGAGGGCGAAGGCACCGGTAAGGCGCTTGACGGCGCGGCGGACGGCATCTTCAAGAAGGATGGGAGAGCCGGCAGAAGCCGTGTCGTTCTGGATCTGCTCGATGAGGTGGGCGATGACTTCAGTGTCGGTTTCGGTGACGAACTTGTGGCCCTGGGCGGTAAGTTCGCGCTTGAGGTCGAGGTAGTTCTCAACGATGCCATTGTGAACGACGACAATTCGGCCGGTGCAGTCGCGATGGGGGTGGGCGTTCTCTTCAGTGGGGCGACCGTGGGTGGCCCAGCGGGTATGGCCGATGCCGAAGGTGCCGTCGAGGGGATGATCGCGCAGGACTTCTTCGAGATTTCCGAGTTTGCCGGGGGCGCGGCAGACTTCAAGTAGCGCGGTACTGGGGCTACCCACTGCGATGCCGGCTGAGTCGTAGCCGCGATATTCGAGGCGGCGCAGGCCTTCGATGATGACGGGGACGACCTTCTTACGGCCGACGTATCCGACGATTCCGCACATGATTGGATTTTATGCGAGCGGATTGGCCGTGAGTGGGCTAGGCCGCCGGGGGTCCGAGAAGAGCGCCACGGCCGATCAAGCGATTATTCCTCAATACGGTATGTGAATTCTTCGATGACGGGGTTGGTGAGGACTTCGCGGGCGATGCGCTCGATTTGGGTGCGGGCGGCTTGCGGCTCGAGGCCATCTGCAAGCGACAAGGCGAAATACTTGCCCTGACGGACCGCGGAAACGTCGCTGAATCCGATCTTGCGCAAGGCATTGTGGATGGTTTGGCCCTGAGGATCGAGGACCGATGTCTTTAACGTAACGTAGACATGCGCCTTCATTATCCGCGATTATAGTAGTTCAGGCGGATGGCTGGTAAGTGCCTCGGTTAGAGTTCAGTGCGGGAAGCTCCGAGATTGCTGGCGTTCTTCTGATCTTTCCCCTCAAACAGGCGCGGCGGATCATTCGCGGGCGCATTGTGCGATGCGCATCTAAAGATTCCGGCTCCCCGAAGCATGCCGGACATAACCCGAGAGGATGTAGAAGAGAATGGTTAATTATTTGGAGTTGCCGATTGGCGATCGTTCGCCCGAAGTGTTTCGAGCAGTGATCGAGATCCCTAAAGACGGAACCAACAAGTTTGAATATGACAAGGAATTGCACGTCTTCAAGCTGGACCGCAACCTGCATTCTCCGGTGCACTATCCGGGGGATTATGGATTCATTCCGTCGACTCACAGCGATGACGGCGATCCGCTGGACGTGCTGGTGCTGGTTCCGGGGCCGAGCTTTCCCGGGTGCGTGCAGGAAGTGCGTCCAATTGGACTGCTGGAGATGATGGACCAGGGCGTGCTGGACGAGAAGGTGCTCGCGGTGGGCAAAAACAATCCGCGCTACACCAATGTTTGGAATTACACGGATATCTATCCCCACATGCTGAAAGAGATTACGCACTTCTTCTCGATATATAAGGATCTGGAAGGCAAGCGGGTGGAGATCAAGGGATGGCATGATGCGGCGTATGCGCGCGATCGCGTGCTGCGGGCAACTAAGCTCTTCGAAGAAGGAAAGCCCAAGCCAGTTGCGTTAAGGCAGAAGGTGGCGAGGTAAGCCGGTTCCACTTAAGACTCGATGTAACGGGCCGCGCATTTGATGGCGCGGCCTTTGTGTTTTTGATGGGAGAACTAGTCAGCCGCAGATGCGGCAGCCAGGCGGCGACGCGCAAGCCTGCCGGCGATTGGCCAGTAGAGTATAGGGCCGAGGAGGCCGATGGCCAGGGAAAAGACCAGTGAAGAAATCGTATTATGAGCAACGGTGATCTCTTCCCTACGCGAGGCGTAGAGTGCATAACCGATGAGTGCGGCAGGTCCGATTCCAAGCGATATGGCGAAGGCGAGATTGCCGGCCTTAAAGGGTCGAGTGAGATCTGGCTCGCGGATTCGAAGTATAACAAGCGCTACGAACTCAAGGAGCAGGCTTGAGCCGTAGAGGATGAGATCGATGGAGATGAGCCGCTCGAATTTGAGGTTCAATGCGAGAGCCCACCCCAGCCCGCAAAGCAATACGCTGACCCAGGGAACTCCGCGACTATTGCGCCTGGCGACGAAGCTTGGAAGCATTCCATCCTCGGCCATCGCCATGGGCAAGCGCGTGTAACTCATCATGAGCGCGTTGAACATTCCGATGCCGCAGATGGCGCCTCCGGCCACTACCGCCATACCGAGCAACGGACCTCCGATCGCATTGGCGGCCTCCATCCAATCTCCCGTTGAAAAACTGTCGACGGAGAGGCCGGCGAGCGCCATGGCCAGAAGCGGCAGGATATAGGTGACAGCTGCCAACATGGCCGCGGCTATCATGGCGCGCGGGTAATTTCGCTGAGGATTCTCGACTTCCTGGGCGACCGTCGAAGCATTGTCCCACCCCATGTAGTTCCACATCGCAACCAAAACGGCGGTCGAGAGTGCGGCTTCAGAGCTAGTGTGGTTCCAGTGCACCGCGGGATGGAGTGTGAATCCGCGCCAGACGCCAAGCACCAGAAAAACAGCGAAGGGCGCGAGGAGGAGAGCGAACAGACCGACCGATCCTTCTCCAACAGCAGGGGCTCCTCGGAGATTCCAGCAGCAACAGAAAGCCACGACCGCCAGGGACCATGCGTATCCGTGCCAACCGAAGGTAAGCCCAGGGTTGAATTTGCCGAGATAGAGGACGAAGATGGCGGGGTAAATGGCCATATCGAAAACACTGGCCGAAAGAGAGAGCCAGCCTTCCTGATATCCCCAGAATGGACCGAGAGCGCGGCGCACCCAGACATAGAACCCGCCCTCCGCGGGAATGGCGCTGGCAAGCTCGCCGATCATAAGGGCGGTGGGCAAAGACCACAAGATCGGGAGGGCAAGAAGAATGATGATCGCGCGCGCGAATCCGGCTCCGCCAAGGATGTCTTCAATCCCGTACGGTCCGCCCGAAACCATGAAATACGTGGCGGCAATGAGCGGAAGCAAACGCATCTTGCGCCGGGCGGGTCTGAGCAACACGTGCATTGATGTGAATGTAACAAAAGGGAAGCTCAGTCGAGGCAAAACAGCTGCAAATATTGGCGCGTGGAAAATGAGGGGGACCTGGTCTCTGTGGCCAGAGTTTCGCTGCCTAGATAGGGAGACGAGAGGCCCGGATGATCGAGGCAGACTTCCAGAAGGAAATCGGAGGGGGTCCAAACTGACGCTGACGCCCACAAGATCGGGCTTCGTCATCGCCAAAGCCCAGGCCCGAACGCCCACGGGCAGAAATTCCGCTATAATCCGGAGTAAGCAACGGAGAGATGGCCGAGTGGCTGAAGGCGGCGGTTTGCTAAACCGTTATAGGGTCAAAAGCTCTATCGGGGGTTCGAATCCCCCTCTCTCCGCCAGCATACCTACCCGCCAGCACATTTCCTAGCCGTTAGCCATCTAAGGCCAATCAATACATGTATCTAAACAGCGTCCGTCGCGTACCGGATTCTTCGCTCGTTCCGATCAGGACGCCATCGTCTGGTGCTTTTGTATTACCACAAGCCGGATGTATTACCACAGCCTTAAGCGTCATCAGCAGCAACTTGTCCGATTAGCCGGTTATTCGGCCAGGTTGATTGGATGTGTAAACACTGGCCGACACTTCTGAAAACACGATTCGCGACAAAGGCTTCGTGGGTGTTCCGCAAGGTGCGAGTTGAGAGACAGAATGAGATATTCGTTTCGAGCAATTGAAAGTCAGCATCTGTGAACGATCGCAAAACCAATTGAAATCGGGCCAGCCAGCCGGGTGCGTAAGATCGAAAGCTAAATCCCCAAGAATGATGATTATGGACTACACTGTTCCCTATCCCGTACGATGGCATTTGAGTTCTCACCTCAAAAATGTCTGACCAAAAGCGAATCTGGCGTGTGGTGGTCCCGGTTGTGCTCCTGGTGCTGTTGCTGGGGGCCACGCTCGGAGCCGTCTGGCATCACCATCCTAATTCTGCTTCCGACACCTGTTCGCTGTGCCACTTAGTCATCGCACCGAGTGTGGCGGGCATCCGCGCATGCGTACTGGTACCCATCGGCACCGGCCCCCTTCCACGCTACGTTAACTTCATTGCTCAAGCAGCTTCACCGCAGATTCCCGCAAGAGCCCCTCCCGCATAGTTTCTCCATTCCTTCCGTGCCTCTCAGGCATGACGAATCAGTGTACGTCTCTCGTGAAGGAGGCTGACTGCCTATGCGTTTGCAGGGTTTCTGCTTTTCATTCTTGATTTTCTGTTTATCTCTATTCGAGGCCGCAGGGGCTCAATCACCTCCTGGTCAGAGCCCGCCGCAGCCAGCTCCACAAGCGAACACGCTCTCTCAGAAGCCTGGGGCAAAGACCATTTCGCTTGATGATGCTATTCAAATGGCACTCCAGCACAATCACAATTTGTTGGCTGCCCGCACCACCATCAAGCAGAACGAAGCGGAAGAGACGACGGCGAATCTCCGCCCCAACCCGGTGTTGCTGGGTGACGCACAGTTTCTGCCGATCTTCGAACCAAGTCAGTTCAGCGCTGACTACATCGACAACACAGCGCAATTCGACCTCGGGGTTAGCTACCTGTTTGAACGCGGCAAGAAACGGCAACACCGCTTGCAGGCCGCCAAGGATCAGACGGCCGTAACAAAGTCACAAGTGGCCGACGTCGAACGCGGTCTCGCATTCAGTGTCGCTTCGCAGTTCATTAATGTCGAGCTTGCTGAATCAACGCTGGCACTGGCGAACGAGGATCTCAAGAGTTTTCGAGATACGGTGGACATTGGCGAGGCGCGTTACAAAGCAGGCGACATAGGCCTCGACGACCTGCTGAAGCTCAAACTGCAGATGCTCCAGTTCCAGACAGACGTGTCTGCCGCACAGCTCTCAAGACTGCAAGGACTTTCGGATCTGCGGCAATTGCTCGGATATGAATCGATAGACGCCGACTATGATGTTGCAGGGTCATTCGATTACCAGCCTGTTACAGGAAATCTTGAAGACTTTCAAGCTTAAGGCGATTCAGAACAGACCGGACTTGCAAGCGGCGCGGTTGGGAGTGAATGCCGCGAACAGCCAGCATGCGCTGCAGCAGTCCATCGGCAAGCGCGATGTAACCGGTCAAGCCAGTTATACCCACCTCAGTTCCACCAACAATATTTCGCTGTTCGGGCAAATTCAAATGCCCATTTTCGATCGCAACCAGGGAGAAATTGCGCGCAGCAGCCTCGCCATCACACAAGCACAGGAACAGGAGAAGTACGCAAACGGACAGGTGCTGACCGACGTGCGGGATGCTTTTGAGAGCGTTCGTTCGAACGATAAGATAATTTCCCTCTATAAGTCTGGCTATCTCGATGATGCACAGCAATCCCTCGATATCACTGAGTATGCCTACAAGCATGGTGCCGCAAGCCTGCTTGATTTCCTCGACGCAGAGCGCAGCAATCGAACCACTCAACTCGGCTATCGGCAGGCGCTCGCAACGTACTTGCTCGCGCTCGAACAGCTTCGCGAAGCCGTGGGAACCAGGAGCCTGCCATGAAGAATCGACTAACATACCGCCATAGCATTCCATGCATGATGGCAATCGCCGGACTAATGGCGCTAACAGCTTGCCACTCGAACGACGGCGAGCGGGCAGACCAGATGACGTCATTCTCCGCGAAGGCTTCCAAGTCCGCCACTCCGCAACTTTTCACCATTCCACAAGACCAGATCTCGCACGTGCAGGTCGTTACAGTTACGCCGGCAACGCTGAAGCGGACGCTGCGACTCACGGGTACGGTGGCATACAACGCTTTCAAGACCACGCCCGTAATCAGCCAGGTAGGCGGGCCAGTCAGCAGGATTCTTGTAGTTCCCGGCGAGCATGTGAAAGAGGGACAGGCAATGCTCGACGTGAGCAGTCCCGACTATTCGCAATTGCTCGACGCCTATTTGAAAGCTGCGGATTCGTCTCGCCTCGCAACGAAAAACTACACCCGCGCACAGGAACTCTACGCGCATCACGCAATCGCAGAAAAGGATCTTGAGCAGGCAGAGTCCGATCGTAATCAGGCGCAGGCCGATCTGAATGCGGCCGAGCAAGGAATGAAGATTCTTGGAATAAAGGATCCAAGCCACCTGGCAAGTGCTCCTTCCTCTGCACAAATCCCGGTACTGGCGCCCATCACCGGTCAAGTGGTTGAGCGTCTTGTCTCACCGGGACAAGTAGTCCAGGCAGGCCAGACCCAGGCATTTACGATCTCTGATCTAAGTACCGTCTGGGTTCTGGCAAACGTCTACCAGGCGGACCTTGCGTATGTTCAAAGCGGTGAAGATGTCGTTGTGCAGACAGACGCCTACCCAGGCAACTTCCATGGCAAGATCTCCTACGTTTCGCCCGCGCTGGATCCAAACACAAGAACCCTGCAAGCGCGCATCATCGTGGATAATCCCGGCGAAAAGCTGAAGAGGGATATGTACTGCACCGTTACGGTGACGGCCGGTTCCATCTCAAACGTGGTGGCCGTGCCAGACTCGTCAATTCTGCGCGATGACAATAACCAACCGTTCGTCTATGTCGAGACAGGTACGAATCAATTTGGCCGGCGCGACGTTGATTTAGGCGAGAGCCAGAATGGTCAGAGGCAGATTCTTAAGGGGATTGCCGTTGGAGAAAAGGTTGTCGGTGACGGCAGCTTGTTTCTTCAGTTTGCTAATTCGCTGCAACACTGAGGAGACAGGTTTCCATGATAAATCGCATCGTGCAATTCGCTCTGCAGCAACGGATGTTTGTCTTGCTGCTGGTCGCCTTTATCACCGTCGGTGGCGTCATCTCCTTCATCCACATGCCGGTGGATGCGTATCCCGATCTCTCACCGCCAATGGTAGAGATCATTACCCAGTGGCCGGGACATGCATCGGAAGAGATCGAGCGTCTTGTCACCGTTCCCACCGAAGTGGAGATGAACGGCGTTCCGAAGATGTTGGTTATGCGCTCGATCTCGCTGTACGGACTCTCGGACGTCATTCTGACCTTTGACGAAGGCACCGACGATTACTTTGCTCGGCAGGTGGTCTTTCAGCGACTCAGCGAGGTCACCTATCCCGCCGGAGTAACACCCTCCCTCGCGCCGCTCGCGAGTCCGTCGGGACTCGTCTATCGATATGTTCTCGAGAGCCCCGACCGCACGCCCCAGGAACTGAAGACACTTGAGGACTGGGTGATTGAGCGCCAGTACAAGCAGGTGGCCGGCGTCGCTGACGATTCGGGATTCGGCGGAACGGTCATGCAGTACCAAGTGGTTCTCGATCCAGCCAGGCTCTACGCCTATCACCTCACCGTACCGGCTGTGATTCAGCAGTTGTCGGTGAATAACTCCAATGCGGGAGGTGGATTCTATCCGCAGGGCGGTCAGATCTTCTATGTTCGCGGTTTGGGCTTAATTCGGGATACCTCTGACATTGGCAACGTCGTGGTGGGCTCGCAAAATGGAGTGCCGATCCGCATCCGCGATGTGGGCGACGTTGTGATTGGAAGCGCCCCGCGGCTGGGCCAGTTCGGTTTCAATAAAACCGATGATGCCGTTGAGGGCGTCATCATGATGCGACGTGGCGAACAAACTCAGGACGTGTTGAAGGGCGTTGAGGCGAAAACACAGGAACTGAATGAAAGCATCCTGCCATCCGACGTAAAGGTGCGCGCCTACTACGACCGCAGCGATCTCGTTGACCTTACAATCACGACGGTCGAGCACAACATGCTGCTGGGAATGGTCCTCGTCTTTCTTGTGCTGATGGCTTTCCTGGTGAGCATCCGCGCCGCGTTTATCGTCGCGCTCACCATTCCACTCTCCTTGCTCTTTTCTTTCATCTTTCTGCACGCGCAAGGGATCCCCGCGAATCTGCTTTCCATCGGCGCCATCGATTTCGGAATTCTGATTGACGGAACCCTGGTGATGGTGGAGAACATTTTCCGCGAACTGGGTGAACGCGAAGGCCAGACCTATGATCTGAAACAGGTCATTTTGGAGGCTGCAAAGGACGTCGATCGTCCCATCTTCTATTCCGTTGCCGTCATCATTGCTGGTTACCTACCGATCTATGCGCTTAGCGGACCCTCCGGAAAACTATTCAAGCCGATGGCCGACACCGTGGCCATCGCACTCGTCGGGGCGCTCATCCTGACGCTGACACTCGTTCCCGTCCTGTGCGCCTATTGGTTCAAGAGCGGGGTTCACGAGCGCGTGAACAAACCTTTTGAATGGGTGCGAGATCGATACGCGGTGCAGCTCGAGTGGTGCCTCGATCGCCCCAAGACGACCATGTTCGGCGCTATCTTGATTCTCGCAGCTACACTCTTGCTGGTCCCTTTTATCGGCGGAGAGTTTATGCCCCATCTCGACGAAGGCGCACTTTGGGTGAGAGCAACCCTGCCGTACACAGTTTCCTTCGAGACTGCGAGTAATTTCTCGCCGCAGGTTCGCAACATTCTGTTGAAGTATCCAATGGTGACCGATGTCGGCTCCGAACTTGGACGTCCAGACGATGGTACTGACCCGACAGGTTTTTTTAATGATGAGTTCTACGTAGGTTTGAAACCCTATAGCGATGCCTCGTGGAAGAAGGGCAAAATCCATACCAAGGCGGAGCTGACTGAAGACATTCAAAGCCAGCTCCAGGCATTCCCTGGCGTCATTTTCAATTACACGCAACCGGCCGAAGATGCAGTTGACGAGGCGCTGACGGGACTCAAGAGCGCGCTTGCAGTCAAGATTTACGGGCCCGACCTCAATGTTCTCCAGAGCCAGGCGCTCGAAATCAAGCGCCGGCTTTCGCAGGTGCCCGGATTTACAGAATTGACTGTTGTGCGCGAACTTGGACAGCCCAGCCTCATCATCGATGTCGATCGCGACAAGATTGCCCGCTACGGCATCAACGTGGCCGATGTTGAGGCCATCGTTCAAGCGGCCGTGGGTGGGCAGGCGGCTACGCAGGTAATTCAAGGTGAGAAGCTTTTCGACCTGGTCGTGCGCATGAAGCCTGAATTTCGCGAGAATGCGCAACAGATCGGCAACCTCCTTGTCGGGACACCAACAGGCCAGCAGGTTCCTTTGCGGGAGCTCTCCGACATTCATGAATCCGGCGGAGCTTCATTTATCTACCGCGAGAATAACTCTCGCTATATCGGAGTGCAGTACAGCGTGGAGGGGCGCGACCTCCAGAGCGCGGTGCGTGCGGGCCAGCGATCCATCGCTGACATCGCGAAGTCGTTGCCTCCCGGGTATCAGCTCACATGGGGTGGGGAGTACGGAGAGTTGCTTCAGGCAGAGCAGCAGCTCGAGTACATCGGCCCGATGGCCATACTCATCATTTTTATGATCCTGTTTGCCCTTTATGGAAATTTCAAATTTCCCATAACCATCGCTATCGGCGTCATTATGACCGTGCCGGTGGGTGCTTTGATTGCACTCAAGTTGACCAACACCTCGTTTAGCGCTTCCTCGGCGCTCGGCTTGCTCGCGCTGATGGGCGTTTCCGTTGAAACGGCCGTCATCCTCGTCTCCTACATCAACAAGCTACGCCTCGAAGGCAAAGACATCCGTACTGCAACGCGCGAAGCTTCGCTCCTGCGGCTTCGCCCAATCATGATGACCGCCCTCGTTGCTTGCCTGGGACTTCTGCCCGCGGCACTCTCTACCGGCATCGGCTCCGACACGCAAAAGCCCTTTGCGATCGTCATTGTTGCGGGTCTGGTTTCGCGGCTCTTCCTTGGCTTCTTCGTTAACCCTGTGCTGTACGAGATGGTCGCCCGCGATGGTGATGTGTTGCAGGTCTGACTGCAACCTGCCTTCACCACCACTGATCGCGAGGTTCGCTCCATCGTTTAATCCGTGAATTAGCATTGGTCCAAGATCATGTCGGGCTAGCTCAGCCGAAGGCTTTGATCTAAAGTCTCTCTTATGGCAAATTGGACCCCGTATATGGCAAACACCCGAGGAATAACGGTGAGCGTTGAGCCAACTTACCTTGAGACTAGGTCATCGCCGGACAGTTCGCAGTATTTTTGGGCTTATCGCGTGATCATCGAGAATCAGGGACGTGAAACGGTGCATCTGCTGAGCCGGCATTGGATGATCACGAATGCGCGCGGCGAATTGACTGAGGTCAAAGGACCGGGTGTTGTCGGAGAGCAACCGGTCCTCAAGCCCGGAGAAAGCTTTGAATATACGAGTGGCGCGTCTCTCAACACGCCGTCGGGGATGATGGGCGGAGCCTACCAAATGGAGGGTGAAAGCGGTGAGCGTTTTGACATTGAGATCCCGACGTTCTCTCTGGATCGCCCGAATCTTGGCGTATTTCCGAATTGAGAAATAACGCCGTCCGAGCGGTTCGCGGCCCTGAAATGGCTCGCTAGTACGCGATTAGGTAATCTTTATCTGCCTTCGCAGTAGCCGGCGTACACCTACCGATATCTGCCCGTACCGCATTGCTCGCAATTCGAGGTGTTCAGGTCCATGTCGTTCACAGCGAAATATTCCTGCTCGGGATCGTTGGAAAGGTTTTCCAATGGAAGTACAACAAGGGATTGAATCTTTGGGCTGCTCGTCTCCCCGAGCAAGTTCCGCGAATCATGCGATCCCACTGCGCTGATAAAACGGTAGCCGCGCCGAGGCAAGGTCTCGACATATTTTGGTTTTTCGGCCGAATCGTTCAGCGCGTCCCTGAGTTTGTTCACCACAGCATTGAGGCCATGGTCGAAGTCTACAAACGTATCTGTTGGCCAAAGCCTCGCGAGTAATTCCTCGCGCGTTACTAGTTGGCCGGGACGCTCCAGCAGCATCGCCAGGACTTCGAACGGTTGCCCCACGAGCTTGAGGTTCACCCCGTGCTTGCGAAGTTCCCGGGTTCGAAAGTCCGCCTCGAATGGACCGAACTGGACGACAGTTCTTGATGAGATGCTTTTCTCCATTTGCCTCGCCCTGGCTGAGCCGGATTCTAGCACCTGACCATGAAAGTAGAAGATGTGCCAGCCGCGCCTTGCATGGAACGCCCTATTTTTTCAACCTGTTCCCAGATGACCTCCAATGGACCAAGAAATGACGCCCCATGCATTGAAGTGGTCGGCAGCTGGCGCCAAGCTCAAACCTGTTAAACGAACAGAGCGCCTAGGTTTTAGTCCCCCTGTCTATGAAAAGAGTAAACCGGTGGAGGGACAGGTGGGAGACTCCCACGTTGAATCTCTCGTGTTGCGCGCCTTGGGCACAGCCAGCACCGCCGAAGCAGATTCCAAGCTCCATGGTGTCATCATCGTCAACAATTGCGCCGCTGCAACGATGATGGCGCTGAATTCACTTGCCGAAAAGTCCGAAGTCATCGTCTCTCGCGGTGAACTTATCGAGATCGGCGGAGGATTTCGCATCCCTGAAATCCTTGAGAAATCCGGCGCAGTTCTCAAGGAGGTCGGTACGAGCGCACCCGTCTCGCCGACTATGAAGGCGCGATCGGTCTCGACACAGGGCTTCTGCTTCGTGTCCATCAGTCGAACTTCAGCATCGAAGGATTCACCGAGCGCCCATCGTTGCAGGAACTGGTCGAGCTTTCAAAACGTGCGGGCATTCCACTGTTTGAGGATCAGGGCACCGGCCTTCTGTCCTCGCTTGAGCGCTTTGGGATCAGTGGAGAACCCAGCTTGCTTCAGTCCTTCGAAAGCGGCGTGGACCTTGTCGCCGCCAGCGGAGACAAACTGCTGGGTGGCCCCCAATGCGGCATCCTCGTTGGCAGAATCGATCTTATCGACCGCATCCGAAAGAACCCGCTACTTCGGGCGCTGCGGGTCGACAAGCTCACATACGCAGCGCTCGAGGGCACGTTGCTGGAGCATCTCTCAGAGAAAACGAGTTCCATTCCCGTTGAACGCATGCTCGGTATTCGGCCTGAGGATCTGATGCAGCGTTGCCGCGAGGTCGCCGAGGGCATCCATTCCTCTCAACTGGTTTTTGACATCATTCCAGTCGCCAGTCTCGTCGGAGGAGGGACCACACCGAGGGCTACTCTGCAAAGCTGCGCTATTTCTCTACGGCACACATCCTTCCCTGCAGTGGAACTTCTTTCAAGACTTCGTAAGCTCGAACCACCCATCATTGGCCGCATTTCTGAAGATACGGTTCTGCTGGACCTGCGCACCGTACCCCCTGAATTCGACGACGAGCTAGCTTCCCTTTTGACTAGCCTGTAGATTCAGCAATCGCAGTGCGCGTTTCTCATTGGATAACTCTGAATGACCAACACGCCCACCTCTATCGTTATCGGGACTGCCGGTCACATTGACCACGGCAAGACGACGCTGGTCCGCGCCCTCACGGGCATTGATACAGACCGCCTTCCGGAAGAAAAACGCCGCGGCATCACGATCGATCTGGGTTTTGCTTCTTTCGAACTTCCCACACCGGACGGATCTCCGCTTCGCATCAGCTTTGTTGACGTTCCGGGTCACAGCCTCTTCATCCGTAACATGCTCGCGGGAGCTGGCTGTGTTCCGGCAGTCATGCTCGTTGTCGCGGCCGACGAAGGCATCATGCCGCAGACAGTGGAGCATCTCGCCATCTGCGATCTCCTCGGAATCTCGCAAGGACTGACCGTCATTACCAAGGCCGATGCCGTCAGCGCCACTCAGCTGCAGGAGGTCACGAACTCCATCGAGAGGTTTCTGCAGGGGACGTTTCTCTCCAAAGACCACGCGCCGGTCGTATCTGCCAGTGCAGCAACCGGCGCGGGTCTCGAAGCTGTGCGAGCAGAGCTGCTGAACCTCGCTATGCGCACTCACCTCGATACGTCGGATGCTTTGATCCGCATGCCGCTCGACCGCTCCTTCGTCATGAAGGGGTTCGGCACCGTGGTTACCGGAACCCTTTTATCCGGAGCCATTCGTGATGGCGAGACGCTGCACCTACAGCCCGATGACCGCGCGGTCCGTGTGCGTGGCCTTCAATCACACGGCAAGCCTTTCCCGTTTGCGCAGCCCGGCTCGCGGGTTGCCGTGAATCTCTCCGGAATCGATGCAACTCAGGTCCGTCGCGGCCAGACACTGGTGTCACCCCGAATGCTTTCGGCGGTGGATACTCTCGACGTTGAAGTGCGTCTTCTCAAGAGCGCGCCTGCGTTGAAGCATCGAGCAAACATTCACTTCCACGCATTCACTTCCGAGACCATGGCATCCGTGTCTCTCTACGGTTACGAAGCTGTTCAACCAGGAACTGTGCGTCTTATGCGCCTCAGGCTTGCCGAGCATATCGTGCTGATCCCCGGCGACCGGTTTGTCCTGAGGCAGCCCTTGCCGGCCGGCACCATCGGCGGTGGCCGTGTCCTTGACGCACACCCGCTGCCTCGACAGAGAAAGTCCGATACGCAAGGCTGGCTCGAACAATTGCGCGCAGCCTCTCCAGCCACGCAGCTTTCACTCCGTGTATACCGGCGCAACGCCGGCGGAATTACTCTTGACGCACTCTCTGCCGAAACCTGCTTGACTCTCGATGCCATCCGACGTCGGCTCGACCCGGCCATCGAATGCGGAGACATCCATCTCATTTCGAACAATCTGCTTCTGAGCCGCGAAGCTTTCCTCGCGGCCGCCGGCGAAATCACTACGCGCCTTCGAGCCGGCCAGCCAGTGAAGGCCTCTGAGCTGCGCGGCCAGGCGGCCCTCAGTCATCCCGTCTTTGACTTCGTGGTTAACTCCCTCGTCCATAAAAAAAAGATCCAGCTCCGCGAAGAAACCGTCTCCCTTTACGACGGTGGTGCTCCTGCTTCAAATCCGGAACGTGACCGATTGGCGGCAATCGCCCGTGCGTACGAGGAGTCCGGGCTCGCCGCTCCCTCCGTCCTGGAACTTGCCAGGCGATTCAGCATAAAAGAGACTGACATGCGCCGACTCATAACGGCGCTGCAACGAGACAAGACCATCATTCGCATGGGCAGTGACGACTTGTTTGTCCACTCTGCATCGCTAAGCCGGCTCGCCGCGCTGCTGGCCCCACTTCGCGGCAGCCTGATCGATGTGGCTGGTTTCAAACAACTGACCGGCCTCTCCCGCAAATATGCGATCCCCCTCCTCGAATACCTTGACCGCCAGCGCATTACCCTGAAGCAGAACGACCAGCGCCTTATTCTCTAGGTTCGCGGTACGCCTTGAGATGGATGTGCCCCGCCCAGCCGTCGTGCTATATTGCGGGAGACTTCGCAGGAAAAAGTGTGTGACAAACCCCGACAACGAAACCAAAATCAAGCTCATCGAAGATCGCGACGCCGCTGGCGAAGTGGCTGCTGTCTACGACGAATGGCGAGCCAAGTCAGGCCGTCAAAAGATCCCTGGCATTTTGAAGTGCTTCAGCCACCGTCCCGATTTCCTGCGCGATGTGATCAAGTTCGGCGACACGGTTCATTT
Source organism: uncultured Acidobacteriaceae bacterium (assembly GCA_963832035.1). GTDB lineage: Bacteria > Acidobacteriota > Terriglobia > Terriglobales > Acidobacteriaceae > Telmatobacter. The sequence continues at coordinate 476,950 of CAWHSK010000003.1, forward strand.
TTCCCACGGTCACCTGGACCGAAGAACCAAGGAAGCGATTGCAAGCTGGGTTTCGTGGCTCAATCGCTGTCCATATTGACTGGACTCGCATGCATACTTCCTGCGTGTTCAGGGAGCAGAAGAAAATATGGTGCAGGCGATAGCAAACGGCAAACTGGAAGAAGCCGGCTTGAGCCCCGCAGAGCGTGCCCTGCTTGACTACGTAACCAAGGTGACGGAAGCGGCGTATCGCACGACCAACGAAGATGTTCAGAGCCTCCGGGATTATGGCTGGACGGAGCCGCAGATCGCTGAGGCTGTCTATATTACCGCGATGTTCGCTTTCTTCAATCGGGTGGCGGATGCGTTTGGAATTGCACCACAGGGTTATCTCGAGATGAATGAGATGACGAAGTAGGAGAACCGTGGACGGCACAAAGAAAAAGCGGATACGGAATTGGGTTGCCAGTATCGCCGCTCTCTGCGTCGCCGGCTGGCTCGGCCTCGTAGGATACGTGAACTGGGCTATGCACCAGCCACCGGAGGTCTTCGGCCATGTCATGGCGAAGATGCCTATGCCAGCCTACTTTGTGCTTCCCTTCGAAACTCTTTGGATGCGCGCGCGCCACGGGCAATTGAACGTCGGTGACTCCGCTCCAAGCCTGACGGTCAAAAAACTCGAAGACCACACTCCGACTGACTTGGCTACGCTGTGGGCGGACCGTCCAGTTGTCCTGGTCTTCGGCAGCTATACTTGACCGCCTTTTCGGCGGGAGGTTCCCGCCCTGAACAAGCTGGCTGAGCAGTATCGCGACAAGATCGGATTCTACGCCGTTTACATTCTTGAAGCGCATCCCACCGATGTGTGGCAGATGAGGTCCAATGTTCGCGATAACGTCCTCTTCAGTATTCCGAAGGACGAGGTTGAACGCGCCTACGTTGCCGGCGCATGTGTGCGCAAGCTGGGCATCAAGTTTCCCGCGCTGGTGGATGGCTTCGACAACCGAGTCGAATCTGCTTACACCGGCTGGCCCGACCGACTCTACCTGATCGGGAAGGGCGGTCGCGTTCTTTACAAGAGCAAGCCAGGCCCCTTCGGCTTTCACCCGGACGATCTGGCACAGGCCATCAAAACATCGCTCCCAATTACCTGAACATTGCCGCGTACAAAACACTGAAAATTTGGCTTTTCCAGATCCATGCCTGAAAATCAGTAACGGGAGTTGGCTTGTCTCCGTCCATCTGCCTAGGTCTTGAGCTGGCGATAACAGGCCAATTCAATCATCGAGCAATTCGACCCGCGCTTCCGGCACCTGGACGTAAAACGGCTTCTGGGACAAGTGACGGCGGTTACCAAAAACAAGAACGGCAGCACACGTATGGCACACGTGGCCGCTGCCGAGGGTTGGTTTTCTTGGTTGAGTAGCGAACTGAAGACTGACGGGGGTTCAGCCTGAATATGGACGATCGTAATGAGCAAACTCCGCGAGGCCACACGAAGCACTGAAGCACTATCGTTTGCGCATTCTCAAGCTCTGCCAAGTGCCATCCACAGTCCAGCCACCGTCAACAGCGAACGCCTCGCCATCGATGAACCCGCTTTGTGTCGGGTCAGCAAGAAACAGAACCGCACGAGCAATATCGTCCGGCATTGCAAACTTCCCCATGGGGTTGATGCCCCCCGATGTAGGCATCGTTGTCAGTGCCGCCAGCCTGATCTGCCTCATCATCTCCTTCTTTACCCAACCAGGACACACAGCATTGATCCGTACTCCGCGTACGCCCCACTCTGCGGCCAAGGTGCGAGTGAGTCCGATCAACCCATGCCTTGAGACGTGAATGCTGAACGGTCAGCGTTCCAAAAGGCCTGGATAACCTATTAAACACGACACCTCATCGTCAGGATGGTCTGATTCAACCCTCCGGAACCAGAAACCTAGCCGGTTCGCGCATTCGGACAGAATGTTCCACACATTTCTGAACTGCTCAGTACGGAGGAATTGGCGCCTAACTACATGAAAGACCCGATTCCCTTTTGCCTGTCACTGACCGAGGATTCTGTCTGGGAGTAAAATCCTGCGCGGAGCGAGCCCCTGCATCAGGCTCGCATTTTCCTCTGGTGACTGGAGGCGATTAGACAGTCAATCGTGCCGACCGCAAATTTAAATACCGCGGCCGGCGATATGGACTCAAGGCGAGCACCCGCTCAAGAGCCGAAAGTAAACCACAATGAACGTGATCCAGATGCCCGAACCATCGGGTGACCTGGCCTCAAGAATTGAGAAACTGTCGGGGTTGTTAACGGCCTCCGAACTGGTCTCTCGTCTCGGAATCAGCCGCACAACCATCTACCAGATGGTCACGGACGGCCGAATCCCTTACCTTCGAATCGGCATTATTGTCCGATTCGACCCACACGCGATCGCAGAGTGGCTTCGGCAGCACACTGTGGCAGCCTAAACCGAAAGGCCGGGAGCGCTACCGGCCTCTCACCATTCGATGGTGTTCAATTTCGCTTGCGCCTCTTTGGCGCTCGCCGGACGCAGATAGCCCATGGTGCTGGCGATGTCCTTGTGGCCTGCATAGGCCTGGACGGTTCTGAGATCGACGCCGCCGCGCAAGAGCGTGGTGATATAGGTGCGGCGGAATTTGTGCAGCGTGATCTCCTTGCACTCCCGGCGCTTCGAGTGAATTTATCGCAGCGTCCGCAGTTGAGCCCGGCATTGCGGGCAAGAGTCTTGAGGGTAAAGAGCAGCTTGCCGTTCGGGCGTCCTTTCGAGGTAGCGAGAATAAGCGACTGGCCAGGCTTTTGTTTATGCCATCCCCTGAGTTCTTCTATCAGGTCATCCGGCACCGGGCTGGTCGCGATGCCGTCTTCAACGATCGAAGAGCTCTTTTCAAAAGAAGGAAGCTATCGGTGCCTCAGTGGGTGCATCCAATGAACGTGAATCGATGGTGCCGGTCGGACTATAGGCCCTGGGGAAAGGCAATGCGCGGACAAGCGAACGACACCCTAGAATTCCGCGGAGATTTGCCGATTGATTAGATAAGGCGTCAAGAAAGCTCGGGTGAACTGTGGGTCCCAGATTCCATGCCACCGCATTCGCGTCATGGTTCCTGCTGCTTGGTCTTGGGAGCAGAACCGCAGGCCCAGCAACTGCAACCAGTTCGATTGGTATCTCGGCTATTGTTCAGGCTTCCTGTCAGGCATCGCCTACCGCGCCGACATTCCCAACTTATACATCTGCAGCGGCATATGCGGCGTCGTCGGTTTCGGTAAGCTGCAGCCATCCAACGGCATACAGTGTCAGCATCAGTAGAGATTCTGCGGTCGCGCCCGAGGTTCGGATGTTCAAATTGCCCCCGTCAAATGCGGCTGCGGGTCTTGGGATCGAGGGCGCTCTGAAGCGGGGTTTCCATGCGAGGCCCCAAGCGAACTTCAGCACGGCATCGCAAGAGGCCAATCGTCCGTACGCAATCGACGGAGCAAGAGAACTTCCCAGCGTTGTCACTGTCGTCATTACCTACTAAACCAAGTACGCGCGCCTGATGACATCGACGGTCGCAGAACTTGCGAAGACGGGGCTCTTGCACGCTCTCCCAGTCCACATGAACGCTTAAATAGTGATTTTCCGGACAGACCGAAACGCAGGTCTGTCTATCTATGTAGTACTAAGGTACCGAGACTAAAGGCCTTTTTATTCGGAAGTACTGTAGGGACTCGGGTTGCGCTAGATTAGAGTTTGAAAACTAACAAATCCACAGGTTCTCAGCACGGCTAATGTTCGTCCTGAGAAGGAATTACGGCGTGTTGCGGTGTGCATTACGCCCTAGGATCGCTATGCCTACGTGGCGGCAATTGACCACAGAATTGTTCAGTTGAAAGCGTTTCTCTGGAATTGCTTGATTCAGCCGAAAGCTGATCTGTTCGGCCTTGGTCGAACCGCCGATATTCAAAACCCCCAACCCAACCGAGTAAGAGGAATAGTTCTGATGAATGTCTCTGCAACTGTTAAGTCGACAATCGCAACCGCCCTTCTTGGGATCGTGACCGTTGGTCTCGCTCCTTTGTCTTCTTCTGCAGCAACCACCACAACGACGTTTGCTGTTAACGCGACCGTGCAAGCCACCTGCACAGTCACTGCCACAGCAATGGCATTTGGAACCTACGTGAGCACGGCGGCGTCGACCTCGACATCCACCGTTTCGGTCACCTGCACCAACACCACTCCATATACTGTCGGTCTCGATGCTGGTCAAACCGGTGGAAGTGTAACGACCCGGCAGATGAAGAATGGCACGGCCCTCCTGAACTATGCGTTGTTCTCTGACGCTGCGCGCACCGTCAACTGGGGCAATAGCACGGGCAGCTGGGTGTCAGGAGCAGGCGCCGGCACCGCACAGGCACTAACTGTATACGGTCAGGTCGCAGCGGGACAGTATGTAACTCCCGGTGCCTACGCCGATACAATCACGGCGACGGTCACCTATTAAGCGTCAACTGCGTTCCAAATAGGGGACTCATGATCCAACATCGCCAAAATGCAACAGCCTTCGCTCTCGCCGCCATTCTCGTGGTTTCATTTACGAGTCTGGCGGCAGAGGCGCAGGCGTTGTCGGTCCTTCCAGTCAATATCTTCCTTCAGCCCGGCCAAGCGGCTACGGCTCTGACTGTGACCAACCAGGGAAGCGACAAGACCGCTATCCAGATTCGTGCCTACGCCTGGGATCAGCACAATGGGGACGACGAGTTAACGCCTTCGGGAGAAGTTGTGATCAGCCCGCCCATTGCCTCGATTGCTCCCGGCGGCAACCAGGTTGTGCGACTCATTCTGCGACTGCCTCCACTAAGCCGAGATAAGGAATCTACATATCGGATTCTTGTTGACCAGATCCCGCCTCCTGCCGAGCCGGGGATCGTACACGTCGTCCTGCGCCTCTCCATTCCGATCTTTGCAGAACCGTCAAAACGTGCGGTTCCAAATTTGCAATTTCACGTTGAAACCAAAGCTGGACAGATATTCCTTGTAGGTAGTAACAACGGCCTGCGTCATGATGTGGTCCGCGATATCGAGCTGTCGACAAGTGATGGCCGCAAGTTGAAACCCGTTTCCGGATCGTCCCCGTATATCCTCGCCGGAGCTACTCGGCGCTGGAACATTACCGCGCAAGGTCCCCTTCCTGTGCCAAGTGACGCCTTGACCTTGACAGGACATTCAGATACCGGCGCGATCGAACAGCAGGTACGCGTTGTCTCGACGCCTTGATCGACGGAGCAGAGCTGCCAACTGGCTTCAGTTCGCGGGGATCTTGCTTTTTGGAGTGCTGACCATCCCCCAAAAGAACCTTGCCATCGAGCTCGATAAGGACGCGCCAACGGAGAGCGATCCGGCATCCAGCGCCGACGTGACTCTACTGCTGGAAGTGCTGATCAATGGCCACCCAACGGGCAAAGTGGGCGAGTTCACGATGCATCGCGGCACATTGATGGCACGACCAGCGGAATTGAACGATCTCGGCTTTCGCCTTCCAGAATCCATCTCGATGGCATCCAACGGCCTCATCGCGTTGTCAGACTTGCGCGGGCTGAAATTCAACCTCGACATGAAGACGCTCGAGCTGAATGTGACGGCTACCGACGATCGACTTTTGCCGACGGTGCTGCGGCCGATGCCAAGAGACATGGCATCGGATCATCGTGTGATCGAGAGCGGCAAGGGCGTAACGCTGAATTACGATACCGTTGGATCGTTCGCCGGTGGCGAGGCAGGAGGTTCAAGTTCTTTTGATATAAGGGCCTTCTCTCCGTGGGGTGTTATCAGTTCGGATTGGCTTGGATATGCAGGAGCAACCTCGAGCGGCTCCGGCGGCAGCAATACTGCAGTCCGCCTTGATTCGGCTTACACTTTCGCAGACGTCAATTCTCTTCGCCGCTATAGCCTCGGGGATTTCATCAATGGGGGGCTCTCCTGGACGCGTCCAGTTCATCTTGAAGGCGCCCAGGTTCGTTCCGATTTCAGCATGCGTCCCGATCTTGTAACTTTTCCACTGCCCACGGTCACCGGCTCCACGGCTGTGGCCTCTTCTGTGAGTGTGCTTGCAGATGGCAACCTGATTGCCGCGGGCGAGATTGGCGCCGGACCTTTTGAGGTGCCTCAGCTCCCGGTGATATCGGGAGCGGGTACGATCTCGATGACAGTGACCAATGCGCTGGGCCAACAGGTGACCCTATCGCAGCCCTTTTATGCCAGTTCGTCGCTGCTGGATCCTAGTCTACAATCCTATGCCGTGCAAGCCGGACTGGTCCGGCGCAACTGGGGCACCGTCAGCAATGACTATGGCAAGCTCGCTGGCAGCGTCGACTATCGCCGCGGTTTGACTCGGAAATTCACGATTGAAGCGACGGCAGAGGGTACCCCGGGCTCGACATTGGCGGGCGCCGGCGGTGTAGCGCAAATCGGAAATCTTGGAGACATCAATTTCGGCGCTGCCCTGAGCGGCGGTGGGGGTCGTCTCGGCACACTGTTTTCTCTGGGAGCCCAGCGCGTTGGGAGAGTATTCAGCGTAGGCGGTTCCGCTATCCTGGCCAGTCGCGATTACCGGGATATTGCATCCATGAATGGAGACGGGGTTCAGCGCAGGCTAATCAGCGGATTCGCAAGCTTGTATTTGAAGCGGTTCGGCTCCCTGGGAGCCGCTTACAGCGCAATCGATCAGGATGCCACCCCAACCCCGATTGAGTTCGCCATCGCGACTGCCCAGCATTCCCACGTTGCATCGGGAAACTATTCGCGCCAATTCCGCCACTTGTCGATTTACGCCTCTGGCTTCAAAGACTTTGCGACTGGCGGAGGCAGCGGGGCACAGGTTGGCATTACCATTCCGTTCGGCAAGCGAAGCTCGATCACTGTGAGTGGAACCTCTGACGGCGATGTTCAATTGCAGGCGCAGAAGTCGGCGGCGCTTGTCGGTGAGTGGGGGTATAACGCTTATGTCTCCGGAGGCAGCACCCCCTCACACGAATTTGGTCAGGTGCAATACAAGTCTCCGGTTGGTTTGTTTACGGCGGGAGTAGACCGGGGCAGCGGAGAAACGACTGTACGGCTGGAAACGCAGGGGGCAATCTCGTTTGTCGATGGAGGTATTTTCCCTTCCAACGAGATTTACGACAGTTTCGCAATTGTGGATACCAGTCCGATGCCGCACGTGCGCGTCTACCAGGAAAACAGGGATGTTGGTCGAACAGACTCATCGGGACGCCTGTTGGTGCCGGATATGCGATCGTTCGATTTGAACCATATCAAGATTGAGCCTACTGATATTCCGCCGGATGTGACCGTAAATACGGACTCACGCGTGATGAGGCCGCAGGATCACTCGGGAGTGGTTGTTAAGTTTCCAATCAAATTCAGCAGCGGCGCTCTGCTTCGTCTTGTGGATGATGCAGGAGTTCCGATATCTCTAGGAAGCAGCGCCACGCTGCATGCAACTGGGACCGTCGTTCCGGTTGGATATGACGGCGAGGCATATGTTGAAGGCCTCAGCATGCACAATGAGGTTGCAGTCGAACGCATCGACGGCCGGCTCTGCACGGTAACATTCGATTATCACCCTGTGCCCGGAGGAATTCCGTCGATCGGCCCATTGAAATGCAAAGAGGCGCGGCAGTGATCCGTTCATTTGCGCTGGCAGTTCTCTTCGTGCTCGGATGCGTCTGGACCGCCGAAGGACAGACCTGCACGCTCTCCGTTACCAGCCTGACGTTTGGAACCTATTCCGGTACCCTGCTCAACGGTTCAGCTGCCGGGAAGGTCACATGTGCAGGGGCGTGGAACGTCCCTCTCAACGCTGGCACCGGGGCAGGGGCAACAGAGACAGTTCGAAAAATGACGGGACCCGGCGGAGCAACGCTGAGTTATCAGGTATTCCAGGATGCTGCGCGAAGTATCAACTGGGGCAATACCGCGAGCGATGAGTTGACCGGAACAGGAAACGCCAACATCACTTTCTATGGTCAGATTCCCGCCGGGCAGGTAGTCGCGCCGGGCACTTACACCGATACTCTCAATACCGCCACCGCGACGTTTCAGGTGACTGCAGTCATTCAGGCCACGTGCACGATAGCCGCCAACCCATTAGCCTTCGGCAACTACTCTGGCGTGGCCCTCAACGCGACGACGACAATATTCGTCAACTGCACCAAGTCTGCTCCGTACAACGTCGGCCTGAACGCGGGAACATCTACCGGCTCGACAGTGACCAATCGACACATGACAGGACCTGCCTCAACGTTATTGAATTACACGCTCTTCAGCAACTCCGGACGCACGACCAATTGGGGAAATACCGTTGGCACCGATACAGTGGCAGGAACTGGAAACGGCGTCGCCCAATCTCTGACTATCTATGGCCAAATTCCAGCCGGCCAACTGGTCCGACCCGGTAGCTACACTGATACGATTACGGCCACTCTTACCTATTAGTTTCGGTATTCACACCGAATCGAGGGGCTCGGAGATCCTGAGATGCCGGCGACGCGTTGTTAGATAAGAGCGGCTTAAAGCTAAGTGGAAACGCTTAAGGTGCGGATGAGCGAGCTGACGCCGTTCCAGACGATCTGTAATCCGATGCATGTCAACAAGAACGCGGAAAGCCGCATCATTACACTCATGGCAGCGGGTCCAAGTAGCTTGGCGGTTCGGTCTGCGAAGGCGTAACAGAGAAAGACTGAAAAAGCGAGCACAAGCGCACCTACCACTGCTTCAATCAAGGCCAGCGCAATGTTGTTCCCGCCAGTGCGGGGCGCATTTGCGCCGAGGGTGATCGCGGTGGCAATTGAGCCGGGCCCTACGGTCAGGGGCAGCGTCAGCGGATAGAATGCCTTACGCAGCAGAGGACTTGCGCCAGCACTGCGCTCGATTTCCTTGCGATCTTCATCATCCTCACGCTTCAGCATCGCCCAGCCTGCGGAGATCACTACTAAGCCGCCACCAACTTGTACGATAGGCACCGATATTCCGAAAAAGGAGAGAATATGGGTACCGATCAGGATTGAACCAAGCAGCAGAAAGAAACTGTTGCTCGCGACTCTCCAGGATAGGGTTTTCCTCTCTGCCGGCGTGCCTGACCGCGTGAGGGCGAGGAACATAGGAGCACTGCCCAGAGGATTCACGATTGGGATGAGCGTCGAAACGATCAGAATAATCGTCCTGAGAACTTGCGCCATGACGGCTTCTCCTAAATCCGACCAAGCTTCTGGTTAACAAATATCTCTTCAATGTTCACAGGTTGGCGATATGCCGCGCAAGCGGTCTGCTGAATTGAGGTGCTTCTGTGAGCGGACGATTCGGGAAGCAATCCTTGTTCGGTCCGCCTTTGCATTCTGGATCAATTTTGCCGATGCTTTTCCACTTGCTGGGATTTCGCGCCTGCCCCGGGAGCAACGACGAAACTGCGGCGGACTTATCGGAATAGGACGCTTGATGATGTGGCCGCCGGGTCATTGGCATCGATGCAGCGACATGCGGCGGCTAAGTCCTCTGTAACTGCGATTAACTCGCGATAGCCCTACCCGCTGCGTCTTCTCTCTATTCCTTCGTCGATTTTCATTGAACACAGCATGCGGTTTGCTTACCGGATTGCACCGAGAGGATCGATGCGATACGACCGTTTCTCTGCTTTCGCCACGCGATCGGGAGATTTCTTTTCTTTGGAAACGATCTCTGTGATTTGCGCATCATACGCCCCTGAGCACGCAGATAAGGTTTTTGGAGCGTCATTATGGCAGGCAAACTGGCATTAGTTACAGGAGCATCAAGCGGAATCGGTTATTGGCTCGCGAAGGAATTAGCAAGCCGCGGGTACGACCTCGTGGTCTGCTCCAGTGGAGAAAGACTGGATAAGCCTCTGTTGGAGCGCATCGAAAAGGGCTAGATTGATCCTACCTACATCATCTCGCATCGCATCACACTGGATGATGCTCCAAAAATGTACGAGGTTTGGCGCGATAAGAAAGATAACGTCACAAAGATCGTGATCGACCCGTGGGAGAAACGCGCGCATAAAGTGGCGCGAAATGTATGGCTCGAAGCGTTAGCACGCGGAAATAGAAAGTGACCACTACCACCTAGTTTCCCAGAGAACGCGTCTCAAAATTTATTCATGGAGATTGATATGGCCAACGAGGGATTGAAGGAACTGTACATTGACGAGCTAAAGGACCTATACAGTGCGGAAAATCAGCTGCTGAAAGCATTGCCCAAAATGGCGAAGGCGGCTTCATCGGAAGAGCTTCGGCAGGGATTTGAGGAACATCTTGAACAGACGCGCGGGCATGTCGAACGCCTCGAGCAGATCTTCGAGTCTCTGGATTCCAGTCCCAAAGGGAAGAAATGCATGGGCATGGAGGGCTTGGTGAAAGAAGGCAGCGAGGTGATGGAAGAGGACTTCAACGAAGCCGTCAAGGACGCCGCCTTGATCGGCGCAGCGCAGAGGGTGGAGCACTATGAAATTGCTGCTTATGGAACCGTCTCGGAGTTTGCCAGAATTCTGGGCGAAGACCAACACGTTTCCCTGCTGGAAGAGACGCTGCAAGAGGAGAAAGAGACGGACGAGAAGCTGACGGATCTTGCGAAAGAGATCAATCCGAAGGCTAATGAGGAGATGGAACAGGACGACAGCCAAACAAATGGAAAACGGAAAACAACGAAACGCCGAGTGCATGCTTAAACCGTGCACGCCCCTGCGCCAGTTGGAATGAGAACTCCGCCTGCGGCTGATAATGAACCTTCGACCGAATCGGGCCACGAGCGAAGAGGGAGTGGACGCGGCTTTGTAGCCGACATTTTCTCTAAGCTCGGCCCAGGTCTAATCACAGGAGCATCGGATGATGATCCGAGCGGCATTGCGACCTATTCACAGGTAGGCGCGCAATTCGGCTATACGCTGCTGTGGACGATGCTGTTATCGTACCCGCTGATGGCGGCGATCCAGGAAGTCTGCGGCCGCATTGGTCGCGTGACGGGGACTGGACTTGCCGCCAACCTTCGCAAGAATTACCCCAAGCCAGTTCTTTACTTTGTGCTGCTGCTAATGTCGGCAGCAAATGTCTTCAACCTGGGTGCCGACATCGGAGCTATGGGATCGTCGATGGCCCTGCTCGTTCCTAGAACTGAAACCTTGTTCACGATATTCTTCGGCATTTTTTCCCTTCTGGTTGTTCTTTTTGTTCCTTACACCTCCTACGCGAAATACCTGAAGTGGCTGACTCTCTCGCTCTTTGCTTATATCGGCGTCGCGTTCCTGATTCACATTCCATGGCGCGAGGTTCTGCATGCGACGCTTGTTCCTCGCATGGATTTTTCACGCGAATCCCTGGTGGCGTTGATCGCCGTTCTGGGAACAACTATCAGTCCTTATCTGTTTTTCTGGCAGGCTTCGCAGGAAGCTGAAGAGGTAAAAAACAACCCTGGCGAGAAAGCACTGAAACGCGCGCCGTCTCAAGCGAGGAAGCAATTGCAACGAATCCATGCCGACACGATGGTCGGAATGGCTTTCTCAAATGCGGTCGCCTTCTTCATCATCCTTACTGCCGCGGCCACCTTGCATGCACACGGAATCACGAATGTCTCAACATGCGCACAAGCAGCCTCGGCACTTGAGCCGATTGCCGGTCGCTTCGCCGGCCTGCTTTTTGTCTGCGGCATTGTAGGAACCGGTTTACTGGCCGTGCCAGTCCTGGGGGCATCCGCAGCGTATGCCATCGGTGAGGGCTTTAAATGGAAAACCAGTCTGGAGAGTCAACCTCTCGAAGCACCGCGTTTCTATGGGGTCATTAGCGCTGCAACCCTCATCGGTCTACTCATGAACTTTCTTCACATCGATCCTGTCAAGGCGCTTGTCTGGGCCGCGGTATTGAACGGGGTGGTGGCGGCTCCCTTAATGGCCGTGATCATGCTGATGGCATCAAGCAATAAGGTCATGGGCGAGTTCAAAGTTCCCCGTTATCTCCTGTGGACTGGCTGGACTGCAACTGCAACGATGGCCTGCGTCTGTGCTGGAGTGTTTCTCACCTGGAAGTGATCGAAGAACCTACGGCGCCGATTGTTCGTTGGCGGTGTCGGTGCGGAGCCACGCAGCGTCTCTGACGTCGGGACGTGCCAGAGACGCTGCGCGGAAGTTGGATAGGCCCTCAGCGGCCCGCGAGTGCGATGGATCTCTCTTCCTTCTCGCCGTATGTCGATGTTCTCGTTCCGTCCGGCCCCTCGCTGCTGTATGAATGACCGGTGAGCAATCCAAGGACAAACCATGCAAACAGTGCTGCTCCAAGCGCAAACAGCATGTCTCCGGGGACTCTCATCCAGCGCAAGGTCTGCATGGAGCCGGATTGCATGAACTCTGCGGAACGCGCGTACCAGGTGCCGTATTGGATGGATGCCCAAGCCTGCAGCAGTCCGACTGGCAACATGCTGAGGATGACCATGAAGACCAAGCCAAAGTTCAGAGACCAGAAGGAGAGCTTTAGCGGAGTCTCCTTCCACTTGCGGGCAGGATTGAGTGCGCGGAGGCAGAACAACGTGAGGCCGAGTCCCAGCATTCCGTACACGCCGAACAGAGCGGTATGACCGTGGACGGGAGTGAGGTTGAGCCCCTGCACATAGTAGAGCGAGATCGGAGGATTGATGAGGAAGCCAAATAGACCTGCTCCCACAAGATTCCAGAATGCGACTGCGACGAAGAAGTAGATAGGCCATTTGTAGTTGGCGATCCATGACGACTTCTTTGTCGGTTGGGCGAGGCGGATGTTCTCCCAGGCTTCATAGCCAATCAACGTCAGTGGCACAACCTCGAATGCGCTGAAGATCGCACCAAGGCCGATCACTGCAGGAGTGGCCCCGGCGAAGTAGAGGTGATGAAACGTGCCGATGATTCCGCCGGAGAGGAAGATGGTAGTCGAGAAGAGCGCCGCCTTGGTTGCCGTGCGAATCTCGATCAGCTTGAGCCGCGTGAATAGGAATCCGATCACTACGGTTGCGAATACTTCAAAGAACCCTTCAACCCAGAGGTGAACTACCCACCAGCGCCAGTATTCGGCGGTGACGAGATGGCTGCGCTGACCGTACATCAGTCCGGCCGAATAGAAGAGCGGAATGGCAATGCTGGCGATGAGGAACAGCGTCAGCAGCGATCTGTCCTCGCTCTTGCGTACCAGCGCCGGTTTGAGAGCTGCGACCATCAGAACAAGCCACAGCACCAGCCCTACGAGAAGCAGAATTTGCCACAAGCGGCCAAGATCGACATATTCATAGCCCTGGCTTCCAAGCCAGAACCACATGTTGCCAAGTCGCTGTTGAATCCCCATCCACTCGCCAGCCAGTGAACCACCAACCACGAGGATCAATGCTCCGAAGAGCACGTTCACGCCAAGGCGCTGATACTTCGGTTCGTGGCCGCTCACAGCAGGTCCAACATAGAGGCCTGTAGCCAACCATGACGTTGCAATCCAGAAGATCGCAATCTGCAGATGCCATGTCCGCGTTACGGCGTAGGGCAGGTATTTGGCCAACGGAAAGCCAAAAAAGGCCTGCCCTTCGACTCCATAGTGCGCGGTCAGCACACCCATCAGAATCTGCACTCCCCACAGGATGACCACCACATAGAAATATTTCAGAGTCGCGCGCTGCGATGGAGTCGGCTTGAACACCAGGAACGGATCGCTCTCCGGATAAGGTCCGTGAACGAGTTCCTTCTCCTGCGACGCGTACCACCAGACGAGGGCACCGATTCCCGCCAGCAGGCCGACGAAGCTGAGGACACTCCACAGGACCGCGCCAGACGTCGGACCATTTGCTACCAGTGGCTCATGCGGCCAGTTGTTGGTGTATGTGCTCTCAGAGCCTGGGCGATCGGTGCTGGCAGCCCATGACGTCCACCAGAAAAATTCCGCCAGTTGATGTTGCTTTGCGCTGTTAGTCAAGGCGCCGTGCGGGATGGCGTACTCAGAGCGGCCCGTGGCAAAGACGTCGGTATAGTAAGCGCGAAGCTGTTCGAATGCCGCGGCACGATCGGCACTTATTGTGACGCGATTCAGCGCCGCATCATAAGTGTTGGTCCGCATCTCGCGAATCAGACGAGCCTTCAAAACTGCCTGCTGGTCAAGATTGAGAGCGGCAAAATTTGCCGCGCCATCTCTGACAGCCCAGGTGTTCAGCAGGATCTCCGATTCCCGATGAAGCCAGTCCGCACTCCAATCAGGCGCGACATAGGCTCCATGACCCCAGACTGTACCGATCTCCTGGCCACCGATCGACTGCCACACTCCCTGCCCATCTGTGATCGAACTTCCCGTGAAGAGAAGCTGCCCGTCGGCGGTGTACACATCTGGAATAGGCGGCGCTTCGCTGATCAGTTTCCGCCCCACTCCCCCCAGAACGATGAAAGACCCAATGATGACGATGGCCAGTGCCACCCAATACCGCTTATAGGACATAATTTCTCCTCGATAAACCACGCGCTCTATGCCGTGCTAAAACCACCGTAGCGTCAAGCGCGTCCCATCGCAGGGACTTTAGTCACTAAGGAAATAAGAAATCGATTCGGACATCGAATTAACGCTTTATCCGCTCTAAATCGACTTGTTGATGTGGATTCATCCATCGGCCTGCTACAGTTTCCAGTGTCCTGATTCCGGTTCGCACGTCGCAGCCGACAGACATAATTCCCCCGGGGGCCGTCTGCATGTCGTTTCGTTCCGTGTTCCTGGCTGTCGTCATCGCGTTTGCGCTCATTCTGGCTGCTTTTCTTGTGAATCGGGCGCGACCAAGCGTCGAAACAGCGCAGCCAACCGCAGACTTTGTGCGGGCCTCAGGAAAGTGCGCCGAGTGCCACGCCAGGCTTCAGTACTCGGTGGTGCACGAATACGAAATGTCAGCACACGCGAAGAAGAGCGTCAATTGCCTTGACTGCCATCAGGCGACTGCGGGCCAGCAGAAAGTTGATCACCATGGTTTCGTTATCAGTACCCATCTCACCGCTGGAAATTGCCGCTCCTGCCACGAAGGTATCTATCAGGAGTTTCTCCGCAGCCGCCACGCCGCTCCCAGCTGGGCTGCCGTCCACGGTGAAAAGGGCTTAAGCCCGGAACAGGTCTCCTCCAGCGAACAGTTTCAGCCGGGCGGGACAAAGAGACCGCCGAATCCGCTGGTGTTACCGGAAGGGCATCCGGCTGCTACATCCGGGTGCGAGCAGTGCCACGCGGTCGGCAAACCGAATGACGACGGAACGATTGGAACGTGTACGCAATGCCACTCCCGGCATACGAGTTCGGTAGAACTCGCGCGTCTGCCAAGCACGTGCGGCCAATGCCACATGGGTCCCGATCACTCGCAGATCGAGATCTACAACGAGTCGAAGCATGGAGTCATGTTTGCGGCTCAGCGAAACCTGCTCAACCTCAAGGCCGATCCGCGCACACTTACGACGCGGGATATGTTTGTGCCCACCTGCGCAACCTGCCATATGAGCGGCATCAACGGCCTGAAGGTCACGCACAACCCGTCAGACCGGCTTGGCTGGTACCTGGCAGATGCTGTAACGACGCATCGCCCGAACTACCTGCAGGCGCAAATCAATATGAAGCAGGTCTGCACGCAGTGCCACACGCAGACTCTTGTCGACCGGGTTTATAACCAGGGCGAACAGGTTGTCGACAGCACCAACGCGAAGATCCTCGCAGCCAAAGCAATTATGGATGGCCTTCACGAGGACGGCACTCTCACCGGGCCGCCTTTCACGCATACGATCGATTTCACATATTTCAATCTCTGGCACTACGACGGCCGCACATCGAAGCACGGTGCGTTCATGGGCGGTGCGGATTTCGTGCAGTGGCATGGAAATTACGAACTGCTTTCGAAAACCGTGGAACTGCAGCACGCAGCTGACGAACTGCGGAGGGAGCATGCCCACAAGTAAACTGCTGCTTCGATTGCAGGGTATCGTCACCGACCCGCGCCTGAGATGGGCACGTGATCCTCAGCTTTGGGTCGAGCTATTTGTGACCGTAAATCTGGCGATACTTGCGGCGGATATTTTCATTGCTCATTCGGTGAATCACTTTCAGAAAGCGGCAGAGTACATTCCTCTCTACTTCTCTCTCGGAGCGCCCGTAGTTCTGGCCTTGATAGTCGGCTTGCGCTGGATCTGGAAATTCGAAGCACCGTGGCGCGATGTTGGCTACATGGTGGGTTGGCTTTCCGTCCTGGTTGGGCTGGGAGGCGTTCTCTACCACCTGGAGAGCCGGTTCTTCCTCGACCGAACGCTCAAGAGCCTGACTTATGCCGCGCCATTCGCCGCACCACTAGCCTATACGGGACTTGGATTTCTGCTTCTAATGAATCGGATGGTTGGAGCGCGGACAGCGGAGTGGGCTCGTTGGGTGATCCTTCTCGCCTTGGGCGGCTTCTTTGGAAATTTTGCACTGTCGTTGACCGATCATGCGTCGAATGGATTTTTTGCAAAGACGGAATGGATTCCTGTTATCTCTTCTGCGCTTGCGACCGGCTTCCTCATCGTTCCTCTCGTGCTGACCGTGACTCGACGATTTATGGATGCGTGCCTGATCGTGATGCTGACGCAAGCGTTTGTCGGCGTGTTGGGTTTCTGGTTTCACGTTGAGGCAAATCTTATTGAACCGGGCCACAGTATCTTCGACAAACTGGTCAATGGAGCGCCACCGATGGCGCCTCTGTTGTTCCCCAACCTGGTGGGCCTGGCGTTGATTGGAATGTGGGCACTCCTTCCTCATCTGGAGGAAGCGACGCCAGGCCGTTCGTGGCTGGGCGCTACATACGACTGGGCACACCCCGGCGAAGAGCGGGACGCGGCTTCCTAGCACCGTTCGCGTCCAGGCGCCGTTTTTCCGCACCACTACGCAGCATGTCGTTCCGGTGAGACGCTTACTGCAAATGCTGAGCGCCCTGCAAGAAACGTCAACGCCAAATTGGTCGCGAAGATCAACACTGCGCACAGTTCAAACATGCCTGAAATGGGCAGCACTCTCCACGCGAGCGAGATGATTCCTTCATAAGCGAGCGGCTCCGACGAAACGCGCAACAGGCATCCCGCCTGAAGGCACAGCAGGCTGAGAAGCATCAAACGCTTGCTGAAGATGTTCTGGATGCCGGCGAAATGAGGCAGAATGCGCGGGCCAATCGCGAACACCATTGTTGCTGCGAATCCCACCGTGAGTGCATGACGCGAGGCGCCCCAGATGCCGCCATGCACGTCTGCAAATGCCGCCCAGACACTCATGAATGCAGCAACAACGAGCCACGCATAAGGCAGACGGGCAAAGATCGAAAAGCTCGGATGAATGCCTTGTGACCTTGCGTCCCCATGAGGTCGCGCGAAGAAACGGAGAGCCAACCCGATTGCGATTGCGCTCAAAGCGAACAAGATCGTTGCAGGTTTCGGGAGACCGGCAACTCCAACCAGTACTCCTGCTACATCAAGCCATAAGGCCACGCGAAACAGGCGAACGTCCGGCTTCGATGTTGCCAGAAAACCCGGCAGCCATCGCGCCGAGAATCCCCACACCACCGGAACCACGAAGCCCCAGCCGAGCAATACGAGATATTTCTGATCGAGCGAGTGTGGAAAAGACCGGAGACCATCCTGCAACCCCAAGCGCACGCACTCGACAAAGTTGAAGATCACGGCAGATGCAAGCCCGGCAGTGCCCAGCAAAACGGAAACCATCCAGAGCTCCATTGGTGTCCTGCTCTTCTTTCCATCACTCGACTCCGGCAGCTTGTGGTGAGAAGCCGCGTAGAGAAACAAAATCACTGCGATCAGCTCGAATCCCGCGGAGAGCGGGAGAGCAGTACGCCAGTGCCATCCATAGATGTTCGCAAACCAGCGTATTGCCACTCCCGCTGTCCAAAGGGTGTAACAGAAAAGAGGCAGGCGAACAACCGACGGTCCAGGCGCAGGCTGCGAATAAAAACCGATGCCGAGAATGAAACTGCCGATCCAGCCGAACATCTGCGCGTGGCCGTGGCCTTCCATCCACGCCGCAGGCAATGTACCCAGCCCATGATGCACACTGATCGCCATCAGGTTCGAGAATCCTAACAGCGTCCCCGGCAACGCCATAAAGAAGAGGCCACTCGCGATCCATGCACGAAGCACCATGCTCTTTTGCCGCTCACGAGCGACGACCGTTGCAGCCTCACGGGCTACTGCACTGGAAATGGATTGGTCAAATAACGCAAGTGTAGCCATGGTTAACTCCTCGCCTTGAGTTTTGCTTCCAGTTGAATAGCACGGGGAAACAGAACATCGTTTTCGAGATGGACGTGCTGTCTAAACTCCGCCTCGTACTTGCCGAGCCCCGCATAAAGAGCTGTGTACGTCGCGCACGCCCATGAGGGTGGCTGAAAATAATTCGTGACGCGAATGAGCTCAGCCAAAATATGATCGGCGGCCTCGTGCTCCTGTTCCATCATGAAAATGGGGTGCGTGACCGAACGAAAGCAGGCGTGCGCCGCCGGATATGCGACGATCGATTCCTGCTCCATTTGCAGGATGAATGGAAAAAGCACTCGCTCCTCCTTCTCGATATGCGCATGCATCTCACCATGGAGTTGCTCAACCAGCTCGGCCACTTTGACCAATTCCGGCACTCGATCCCGCTTCTTTGCAGCGACTCTCGCTGCCATCTCGGCCAGGGCTGGAAGCGTCTGACGCACGCTGAGGTGATAGACCCGAACGATGTGCTGTATCAGCCGCCCCGGCGACAGAGTTGCCGGATCCGATGCCTCTGCGCCCCGCTCTTTTGCCTCCGCATCGGCAAGCTTTTCGAGTACCTGGTCGATAGAGAGCTGCAACTCCCGGCACGCTCCTTCGAGCGACAAATCGGCCTGCACGCAGAGATCTATATCGAATCGATGAAAAATGCCTGCTGCGGATGGCTGCCTGTTTACGATTTCGCGGATGGATTGGGTTGCGGTGGACATAAGCACTCTCCAACTGCAACAGTAGCGGGCAAGTAAGAACGGAGCAGTAACTTATGTCACTCGGAGCCGAAAAGACCTAGGACGCGCCTTCCAGAAGTGCCTTCAGGCCTTCCATATCCTTCACAACAATCTGGCGCGCATCCACGTCTAAGAGTCCCTCTGCCTGAAGACGCATGAGATTGCGGGAGACGAGTTCGCGTACCGTTCCCAGCTGATTAGCCAATTCCTGATGAGTTGCCGGCAGTTGGAACTCGATTCCGCGAGCACTCAACTTGCCTTCATTCTGGGCGAGTTTGACGAGTGCAGAGATCAGGCGCTGTCGAATCGTGGTGAACGATAATTCCTCGATGATCCCCACGAGCCGTCGCAACCGGGATCCAACCACCTGAAGCACCTTGAGCGCGACTTCAGGATGCTCCATGCAATACGCCTGAAAATCGCGGCGCGAGATAAATGCAATTTCGGCACTTTCGATGGCCACGGCGGAAGCTGGAAATGGGCCGCCATCGAATACAGGCAACTCCGCGACTGACTCGCCTGGAACGTTTACGGCAAGTACCTGCTCACGTCCGCCGATGGATGTTTTAAAAATTCGGACTTTGCCTTGCGCGATGATGTGGAGGCCGTTGCATGGCTCGCCTTCAGAAAACAGCAACTCGCCCGCACTGAATAGCTTGCGGACAGTTCGCGCAGCCAGTGTCTTCAACTCTGTTGGCGTGAGACTCGATAAAAGTGCAGTTCTCCCGAGGGCGGTTGCAAGATCGGTGCGATCGGCGGTCACTCGGGAATTCTACGGTATTGTCGCGGGAGTCTGCGTCATTATTGATTTCGCGCAAGGCCGGCTGCCCCCTGGCTGGCGTCGGCGTCGGGATAGAGGCTTCGCGTTGGAAAATTGCGCCGATTCCACGCAGCCTGGGACTTTGGTCACTGCGCCCCGGGATTTCCTTGCGCTCTCATAGGGTTCATGAACCCGCAAATCAACACGACCGACTTCAACGAACGGCCATTCATCGCCATCTGGGAAGTGACCCAGGCATGCGATCTTGCCTGCGTGCACTGCCGCGCATCGGCCCAGCCGGATCGCGATCCCATGGAACTTAGCACGGAAGAGGGCAAGCAACTGATCGACCAGATCGCGGCCTTGAAGGTTCCAGTCTTTGTGCTGACGGGAGGCGATCCGATCAAGCGGCCCGATCTTTTCGAATTGATCGGCCATGCCCGGTCGGTTGGAGTGAGGGTCTCGCTGACGCCAAGCGCTACGCCATTGCTGACAAAAGAAATTGTCGAACAGCTCAAAGAGGCTGGCCTTGCACGTCTGGCAGTGAGCATGGACGGCGCAAGCGCCGAAACTCACGATGCATTCCGCGGGATGAGCGGATCTCTTGCGAGAACCCTTGACGCCGTCCGCTGGGCAAACGAGATTGGACTGCCGGTGCAGGTCAACACCACATTCAGCCGGAGAAACATCGGCGAAATTGACAACATCGTTGCGTTGATGGAGAAGCTGAAGATAACTCTTTGGAGCGTGTTCTTCCTCGTCCCTATGGGACGTGGAAAGCTAAACGATTTACTGAGTGCGGAAGAGTTCGAAGCGGTGTTTGCGAAGGTTCACAGTCTGTCTAAAACCGCTAGCTTCGATATCAAAACTACCGAAGCGCAGCACTATCGACGTTTTCTATTGCAGCAGCGCGTTGTTGAACGCAAGTTGGGAATGGACATTGCTTCGCCGCACGAGCGGGCTGTCGACGCAATTGGGCGCGCGCCACGCGGCCTCAATGACGGGAAAGGATTTCTCTTCATCTCGCACAAAGGGGAGGTTTTTCCGAGCGGATTTCTTCCTCTTTCCGCGGGTAGCATCCGTGAGCAGGGATTGGCTACGATCTACCGCGACTCGCAGTTGTTCCGCGATTTGCGCGACACCTCGAAACTTGAAGGCAAGTGCGGATCCTGTGAGTTCAAGGAAATCTGCGGAGGATCGCGAGCTCGCGCTTATGCTCTAACTGGGAACCCGCACGCTGAAGAGCCCTGCTGCTCCTATATCCCGAAGAATTACGCGCGGCCAGCGGCGCAAATGAAAACGGCAACAACGCTGCATGTCCTTCAGGGCGCCTGAGACCAATCATCGGTGTAGGGGGACAATCCCAAGAACGGAAGGAAATGAGGTGAAGGCAATGGCGATTCAGATTGGCGCAAAACCCGACAGCGGTTTTGATGACCCGATTGGGATGCTCAAGGACTGCCATCGTCGGATCGAGAGTTTTCTGGGCATTCTCTGTGTTGTGGTTACCCGCGCACAGAGCAGGAGCCTGGCCAGCGAAGAGCAGGTTGCGATTCAGGCTGCGCTGCGGTACTTCAGAACTGGTGGGCAGCGCCACACGGCCGATGAAGAAGAATCGCTTTTCCCGCGATTACGCGAATCCGCCCCCCATTCCCTGAAGGAGATCGATCGGCTTGAAGAAGACCATCGCGAAGCAAACGATCTGCACGCTTCGGTCGAGCGGCTTTATTCAACCTGGATTGAGTCGGGCAGATTGGGTTCTGAAGAAACACAGCAACTGCTAACCGAAACAGGGCGGCTCAAAGAACTCTATTCCGACCATATAGAAATTGAGGAGACGATTGTTTTCGCCCGCGCGAGTGAGGTGTTGGACAGCAGCGCGATGGCGGCAATCGGAACCGAGTTTCGGTTCAGACGGAAATAGCATTGCAGGTTTCCTCCTTTTTGAACTGCTAGTGACCAAAGTCGCTGTGGCGGATACGGGATGCCAATAAGCTGAGGTTCAAGGAGATCGAAATGTCCGCAATCACACAAACCGTTCGCGAAATTGCACTAGAGCAGCCTTCATCCATACGCGTATTTGAAGAATTCGGAATCGACTACTGCTGCGGAGGGCGCAAACCGCTGGCCGAAGCTTGTACCGCAGGGAATCTGGAAATCGACACAGTTCTTGCTGCGTTGGCAACCGCCGCAATGCAGCCCCAGATAGAAGTTGAGAATTGGGAAGGCAGATCGCTGGAGAGCCTCATCTCACACATCGTGGCTACGCACCATTCGTACGTCAAGCGGGAGTTGCCCAGATTGGCCCAGCTTGCTCAGAAGGTGGTTAACCGGCACGGCTCGAGATTGGCGGAGTTGCCCATGATTGCTACAGCGCTCGAGAGCCTTGATGAGGAACTTACTCAACATCTTCTAAAGGAAGAATCGATCCTGTTTCCCTATGTGGTCAACTTCGAGCTATCTCAGTCCACGGGTACGGCCAGGCCCCAAAGTTGTTTTGGGACAGTTGTCAATCCAATTGCGATGATGACCCAGGAGCATGACGCCGCGGGAGCGCTTATCGCAGAGATTCGCTTTCTTAGCGGAAACTTCACCACGCCGGTGGATGCATGTCCCACCTTTCACGCGTTTTACGACGGACTAAGAGACTTCGAGCAAGATCTGCATCAGCACATTCATCTGGAGAACAACATCTTGTTTCCGCGCGCAATCGAACTTGAGTCGTCGGCGAACAAAATCGGAGGCTGATGAATCGTCACCTCATATCAAGCATGCCGGACCCTTGAGGCAGATTCGAAGCGGTTACTCAGGGTTGCAACCATTCGCGATATCTCGGTGATGGATTGATGGACCAGAGGCGGGTGAAGGGATAATTTCGCCGGCGACCCGCAACCTCTCAACCAACCGAACTACATCCGCGAGTGAAGTGGCTCCAAGCTTTTGCATCACACGAGCGCGTTGAGCCTTCACGGTTTTCTCGGTGGTTCCGAGCTCGAATCCGACTTGCTTGTTCAGCAACCCCTGGGCAATCCCAAGGCAGACCTCTCGTTCTCTTGATGTGAGCGTGGCGAATGCATTTCGATCCCCAGTGAGCAGGAGGCGCGCTTCCTGTACTTGTCGAGAGCGATCCAACGCCGCCTGAACCGCTGAAACCAGTTCGACATCGCTAAATGGCTTTGTGAGGAAATCTACAGCGCCCGCCTTCATTGCGCGAACCGAACTGGCAACATCCGCATCGCCACTTACAAATATGACCGGCAGATATGAATCTTCCTTGTTGAGAAGGCCTTGCAATTCCAATCCGATTTCGGGCACCTGCAAATCGAGAACGAGGCACGCGGCCGTTGACTGCACTTCGTGCTCGAGAAATTTTTCAGCCGATGTATATGCGAGAACCTGATAGTGATATGACTGCAGCTTACGGCTGATCGCGCGCAGGACTCCCGGATCGTCGTCAACAACGTGAACCGTAGCATTCGGCATGGCGACTTACCTCCAAGAAGGACGGCAATTATATGCCAATCGCCTGATTTGGAAAGCTGAAATTGTTGACAGGTGGTATTTCAGAATCTAGTGTTCTCAACACGCCAGGGCTCGCAGTGTCGGTCGGTCACGAATAGAGAGCGATAAAGATAATGACCAGGTTTGCGATTGCCATTCCGTAGATAAGATAGAGCCGTTTCATCAGCTTAGCCATCCTCGACTTCCCAGCCGCAGAGACGCGATCAGGTGCCTTTTCATATACGAAGAGGTAATCCTCGATTCATCTCTGCTTCAGTTTCGCTTAGTTGCGCATCGACGGACAACAGTAGTTCCTCAAGTTGAGTCCTGCACTCCGGTGGTGCAGGCGATGCCAGCCACGTCTCTCTGGCGGCGTAACTCCGTGAGCCGCGCTGCGCACATTCCTTGCTCAACAAGGTGGTTGACTCTCATATATTCAGGCGCTGAAAAGAGAGCCGGACCGTTCATCGGCGAGTCAGCCTCTGAGACTCCAGTATTGCCAGAGATCATAGAGGGCCTCGTTCGCTGGGCGCAATTGGACCTTGGACCTCTACGGGAGACGACAGAGTCTCGTTTTGTTCGCAATGAATTGCACTGACGAGAGAGGAGTCGCCTGTTCAGCGTAAAGGGCTGCGCTGAAACAAGTGCCGTTCAGCTTCACAAACAGTGCAATTGGACCAAAGTCCAATTGCACCTTGTTACTCACAATCCCATATTGAAGGAGATTGCAACGACGTAGTAAACATTTGCTTTATCTCGCGTGGATGAAAAGGAATCGATAATGAGCCCTCCCCCAGTCACGCCCATCGCTTCATCGGGCAAATTTGCTTTTGAGTTGATTGACCTGTCTCGTCTGTCGCCCCCGCTCGCATGTCAGAGGCTCAGGGCACTTCTTTTGGTGGACCCGGACTATTTTGGAAACGTGCCTTCCAGCTCATTCAAGACTTTTCTCAACATACAGGAAGACACGACTTATGAAAGTCTGTCGCGCGTGAGTTACGATCCATTGCTTCAGCAGCTCTGTGCGACGATCAGTATTAAGCAACCCAATGGTTACTCTGACAACGTTCTCAATAACGGTTCTGAAGAGTTTGTACGTTTCTATCTTTCCTATGACGGCGGTTTGCGGTGGCTCGATCAGGGCATGCGACTCGTAAACGTCTTCGATACTTCTATCTCAAAGCCGCGCAGCTATGAGATAACTCAACAGATCATCCCCCTGGAAGAGTTCCCTCAGGAGATTCTGCCGCAAGTCCGCGCCATTCTCTCGTGGAATTTACCACCGCCCAGGCTGGCCCCAGACTGGAGACCTGTATGGGGAAATGTCGTTGAGTCCTGCATTCGAATGCAAGACTCGCGCGTCGTTTTTTCCGGCAGGCTGCGATCTCTGGCCTACGTTGAACTGCGGGGACCATCGCGTAAGGGAATGCGGAGCCTGGAACAGACAATGAAACGCACCCTACAGAAAGGCGAAGACGACATTCAACTGAACTCGACTCGTTTTCGCGAAAAGAGACTACGGAATAGCCTTGCAGGCACTGCTGGTCAATTGTTCAAGTCTCTCAAGTCCCTGGTGAAGACTAGTTCGGTCGCCACGTGAGCAGACCCTAGCTTTCCACCAGCATGCGCATTTCTAGAGAAATGGACAATCCGATCTGGGCGTGCAACCTCATTGAGGCGAGCGGAAGATTCCGTCACTTCATCTCGTGTGTAAACAGATTTGGTTACATTGACTTTACAAACGAAGCCAATTGGACTTTGGTCCAATTGACCCGGTTTTCCGATTCCCAAATAATCGGGGGGCTTCAAATCGGGACGCTGGTTTGAGAATCGGTTTGACCGGGAGATGGTCTATGGCGATCAACCTTTTCGATGCGTGCAAGAGCTTGCTTACTCCCGACGTTGTCTCCAAGATCTCATCCCTCATTGGAGAGACACCAGCGAAGACTCAACAGGGACTTGGAGCGGCTATTCCCACCATTGCGGGGGCGGCTTGTCATGAGGCTTCCACGGCTGGCGGAGCTTCGAGACTTTTTGACTTGATCCGAAACACGCAAATTCCTGCCGACCTAATGACAAACGCCGCCGGCCTGCTTGCTGGTGGAGCTGCAACGCAAGGTTTGATGAGAACCGGGTCCGGATTGATTTCGAACTTATTGGGCGATCGAGCGGGCGCAGTTGCCGGTGCGCTGGCGACTTCATCAGGGATACAGCAATCTTCTGCATCAACACTTTTAAGCCTGGCGGCGCCGTTGTTCTTTGCCGTAATCGGACGCCATGTGATCAGCTCCGGCATGGGAGCATCAGGCCTCTCGTCGATTCTTTCGGGCCATCGCGATGGCATTCTGTCAGCAATCCCCGGTGGCCTTGGCGGTGCACTTGGTCTCGATAGCAATAGCAACATATGTGGTCCTGCACCGGCGCCATCTGCACGTCAAGTGACATTTGAGGAAACTGAGAAGAAAAGCTTTCCGGTCTGGGGTTGGCTGCTGCCTCTCTTGTTGATTGGTATCGCGTTTCTGGCATGGCGTTCGTGCAGTGGTCCACAGGGTCCCAAGATGGCCAGCATCTCGCTTCCGTGTGGCACTGTGTTGTCGGTTCAAGAAGGGATGTTCACCTATAACGTCGCCAATTTCATGATGAAGGGGCCGGCTTCTGACCTGCCCAAACAGTTTGTATTCGACCATCTGAATTTCGATTCAGCCTCAACGCAGCTCACGCCCGATTCAAATCAAACGGTGACCGATTTGACTGCAATCATGAAGTGTTTCCCTAATATGGCCATCCAACTTGAGGGACACACGGACAGCACCGGCGATCCAGCAGCCAACAAGAAGCTGTCAGTGGACCGAGCGGAAGCCGTCAAGGCGTTGATGGTGTCGGGCGGCGTTGCCGGTGACCGGATCAGCACTGCCGGCTGGGGAGAAGAAAAACCGATTTCGCCTAACGATACTGAGGAAGGCAAAGCCAAAAATCGTCGCACGGAGTTGATCGTAACCGGGAAGTAGCACACCAGAATCGCTGCTGAGCACAGATCGAGGACGGCAACCTGAGCTTGTTACTGCGGCGATTCTCCAGTGCCAGACGCAAAGAGTGCAAGCAGTTTGCAGACAGCTGCAAACTCAGTAATTTGTCCGGCAATCACTTGCTGATCCAACTCCGCGAGACGCGTTTGCAGGGCCGGGTTGGAACGGAACAACTGCATCAATCCGTGTTCGAGGCCTTCGCGCATCGAGCGACGTGCCTGTTCCCGGCGACGAAGCTCGAACCAGCCGTTCGCTCTGGTAAATGCAGCAAATTCAAGCACGCAGGACCAGAGATCCACCACGCCGTGCCCCGTCTGCGCGGAACAGGTGATCGCACGCGGAGACCAGCCCGAAGGCGATGAAGGCAAGAAATGCAATGCACTTTCTGCCTCGGCACGCGCCAGTTCGGCCGCTCGAAGATTTTCGCCGTCTGCCTTGTTGACCACGACAACGTCGGCGAGTTCCATGACGCCGCGCTTGATTCCCTGCAGTTCGTCTCCCGCACCAGCAAGCGTGACGAGCAGAAAGAAGTCCACCATTTCTCGGACGGCAGCTTCAGACTGACCGACACCAACTGTCTCAACCAGGATGTTGTGGTAGCCTGCGGCTTCGCATAACAGGATTGCCTGGCGCGTGTGCTGCGCCACGCCGCCGAGTGCGCCGCGGGAAGGGGTCGGACGAATGATGGCACTGTCGCTGGACGCAAGAAAGGTCATGCGGGTTTTGTCACCGAGGATGCTGCCACCGCTGAGCTGACTGCTGGGGTCGATCGCAAGTACGGCGACCTTCTCTCCGCGTTCCGTGATCAGATATCTACCGAGCGCCTCGATCAGACTGCTTTTGCCGGCACCGGGGATGCCGGTTATGCCAACGCGGATCGAATTTCCACTGGCAGGCAGACATTTCTCAACGATCTTGTCGGCGAGTTCGCGGTCTGCTGGCCGGGAGCTTTCAACCAGCGTTATGGCTTTGGCAAGAGCAGAGCGATCGCCTCTTTGGATGCCTTGAATCAAGTGCGCCGCAGACGGATTTCGCGGACGATTTGCACCGCGCGCGGTTCCATCAGGCAGTGCCGGCGTGGCGCAACCAGGCTTGTCGTGCAGCGTGGTCTGGTCGGCATCGGGCAAATCATTCAATTAGCAATGTTCTCCAACACGGCTGCCGTTAAGGACCTGGAGCATATGCTGCGCTGCCGCTGGAATCACCGTACCGGGGCCGTAAATGCCAGCGACTCCGGACTTGTACAGGAACTCGTAGTCCTGCGGAGGAATTACGCCTCCCACGACAACGGCGATGTGTTCATGGCCAAGCCGGCGCAGTTCTTCGATCAGTTCGGGAACGAGGGTCTTGTGACCTGCGGCGAGCGAAGATACTCCAACGACGTGCACGTCACTCTCAATTGCGAAGCGCGCCACTTCGCGTGGCGTCTGGAAGAGCGGACCGATATCGACGTCAAAGCCGATGTCGGCCAGCGCGGTGGCGATCACCTTGGCGCCGCGATCATGACCGTCCTGGCCCATCTTTGCGACGAGGATGCGGGGTCTGCGCCCCTCTTCACGCTCGAATTCGACGACCATCTCGCGAGCTTTTCTGAATTCTTTCGCATTGGCGGCGCCGGCCGAGTATACGCCCGAGATGGTGCGCGTGACTGCCTCGTAACGTCCCCAGACCTTTTCGAGTGTAAACGAGATCTCGCCCAGCGTGGCTCGCGCGCGCGCGGCATCTACGGCGCACTCCAGCAAATTTCCATTCTCTGAGACTGCGCAGTTCTCGAGGCGGGATAACGCTCGCTCGACGGCTTGCGGGTCGCGCTCGCGCTTCAAGTGCTCCAGGCGGACTATTTGCGCCGCACGGACTGCTGCGTCATCAATGTCGAGAACGGGAATCTGCGGCTCCTCGGTGGCACGATATGCATTGACCCCGACGATCACGTCTTTGCCGGAGTCGATGTTTGCCTGCCTGCGCGCTGCCGCCTCTTCGATCCTCATCTTTGGAATGCCAGCCTCGATCGCCTTGGTCATTCCTCCGAGTTCTTCAACTTCTTCGATCAGTTTCCACGCACCGTGCATCAGTTCGTGGGTGAGCCGCTCGAGATAGTACGAGCCTGCCCATGGATCGATGACTCGCGTGATGCCTGTCTCCTGCTGCAGGTAGATCTGGGTATTGCGGGCGACGCGGGCGGAAAACTCAGTCGGTAGGGCGAGGGCTTCATCGAGAGCATTGGTATGGAGAGACTGCGTATGTCCCAACGCCGCCGCAAGCGCCTCAACACAGGTACGCACAACGTTGTTGTAAGGGTCCTGCGCGGCCAGACTCCACCCGGAAGTCTGGCTGTGTGCGCGAAGGGCAAGGGATTTCGGATTTTTGGGCTGGAACTTCTGAACGATTCTGGCCCAGAGAACGCGCGCTGCGCGGAGTTTGGCAATCTCCATAAAATGGTTCATGCCGATGCCCCAGAAGAAGGAGATGCGCGGCGCGAAGTCATCTATGTTGAGGCCGGCTTTTATTCCTGTGCGCAGATATTCGAGGCCATCGGCCAGAGTATAAGCCACTTCGAGATCGGCGGTCGCTCCAGCCTCCTGCATGTGGTAGCCGCTTACGCTGATGCAGTTGAACTTAGGCATCCGGGCGGCGCAGTAGCGGAAGATATCGCCCACTATACGCATCGATTGCGTGGGTGGATAGATATACGTATTCCGCACCATGAATTCCTTGAGGATGTCGTTCTGAATGGTTCCGCTCAGTTTTTCAACTGCGACACCCTGCTCTTCAGCCGTGACAATATAGAACGCCATGATGGGCAGAACCGCGCCATTCATGGTCATGGACACCGACATGCGATCAAGCGGTATCTGATCGAAGAGGATCCTCATGTCGAGGACGGAATCGATGGCTACGCCGGCCTTGCCGACGTCGCCCCTCACCCGCTCATGGTCTGAGTCGTAGCCTCGATGCGTGGCGAGGTCGAATGCGACGGAGAGCCCTTTTTGTCCGGCCGCGAGGTTGCGGCGATAGAACGCATTGGACTCTTCGGCGTTGGAGAATCCCGCGTACTGGCGGATGGTCCACGGCTGCATTACGTACATTGTGCTGTACGGGCCGCGCAAGTACGGGGGAATGCCGGCGGCGTACTCAAGATGCTCAATGCCGGCAAGATCTTCGCGGGTGTACTGGGGCTTGATGGCGATGTGCTCTGGCGAGAGCCAGCCCTCTGTCGAATCGGCGGGCCCACGCATGACGCGTTCAAGCGCGGCGGCTGGTTTGTAGTCGATTTTTGAAAAGTCGGGGCGCATTTCTAGTCCTTGATTCCTATAAGTCGCTGAATACCAGCGAGAACCTCAACGGCATTGCTGCGGAGGTGAATGAAATCGGCGATTCCGAGGTTTCTAAGTTGCTCTGCCGTATCGGGGTTGCCGGCGATGGCGACATTCGTCTGTCCGTCGCGGTCCTTCAGGATTGACACCAAATCGGCGGCAATTGGAAGATACTCCGCATCTGAACTGCAGAGCACGATCAAAGCGGCATCGCTGTCGGCAATTTGCTCTGATTGTTGAAACTGTTGAGTATTTGCTTTGAGTCCGGCGCACGCGAGAAAGTCGGCCGCAAACTGCGACCGGGCACTGCGCATTTTGACATCCCCAATTTCAGCAAGAAGTATTCGCGGATGGGGGCCGGTGCGGTGGATGTACCGCTCGGTGCGGAGGCGGAGTGTCTCAAATGCCTGCGCTGCTCGCGGCGCAGAGTCGGTGCGCGCTTCGTCAATCCGGCCGAGGGCTTTCTCTGATGCATCGGCAAAGCGGTTTGTACCGGTGAATACCCTTCGCCGGCTGGCCACGGCTTGCGCGCGCGAACTTGTCCGCCGATCGAGAACCGATGCGATTACACCTGCCGCCAAAGCCTTTTGATAGCCGCCTGCTGTTTCGACGTCCTGAAACAATTTCCATGCTTTGGACGCAATGGAGCTCGTCAATACCTCAACTAGGTACGCACCGCCGAGCGGATCGGCGACACGGGAGAGGAGCGCTTCCTGCTTTAGAACGATTTGTGTGTTCCGTGCCAGCCTGCGGCTGTTGTCGTCAGGCTTTTTGAAGCACTCATCGAAAGGAGCGCACGCGATTGAGTCTGCGCCTCCGAGTATGGCCGAGATCACCTCTGTGGTCGCACGCAGGATGTTGACCTGCGGATCGTAGATGGTTTTATTCCAGTGCGCCGTGCGTGCATGGATCGGTGATGCTGTGGCTTCATGCGTTCCGCCAAAGCTCTCGACGGCTTTCGGCCACACCATACGGAAGGCGCGAAGTTTCGCAATCTGGACGAAGAACTCCGGCCCTATCGCAAAAGAGAAAGAAAGCGAGCGCGTGATGCGATCGAGGTCCAGGCCGCGTTCTTGCATCTCTGCGATGAAGTCAACCGCTGCCGACAGGACGAAGCCAACCTCTTCGATGGCGCCGGCTGCGTGTTCATGGAAATCATCGGCACGAATGAGAAAGGGCCTGAAGTCGCCCGGGGCGGCGCGAATGAGTCTGGCAGAATGGTCGAGGTCGGCGAGCGGATCCAGATCTGACGAGACGCTTGCGCCGTGCGGCCGCTCTGCGAGCCATTCGATCAGCAATTGGAGAGAAGCTGGGGCGGGGCCCGCAAAATGTACCGGTACCGAATGAAGATTTGCGAGAAGTAGCGCGAGGTCTGAAGGGCTTTCGAGTTTCGTGCGATGGAATGCAATTTCTTCAGCTCCGGCTGCAATCGCGCTGCATGTGGCGTGGTTCGCCTCTTCAGGATCGGCGATATCCAGCTCTTCGCGAATTCGCCAGTCACCCGTCAAGCGAGTGCCACGGATGGAGGGAAAATCTGCGGGGGCGGCATCGAGCAAATGAACGTCGGCCACATCCTCAGCGCGGTAGTACGGCTTCACCGCGAGTCCTTCTTCCGGATGCCAGATCATCTTGGAGGCATAGTCCGCGCCTTTGACGTTCTCGCGAATGCTGCGTTCCCACTGCTCCGTGGTTACTGGCGGGAACTCCGATAGAAGACTTTCGATGGCCATTTTTACTTGTCCTCCGGGGCCTCGACGATTTCGATAAGGATGCCGAACGGACTATCTTCTTGTGATTTGGGATGAACGAAGAACACCATAGTGCCACGCGAGCCTTTACGCGGAGCCGGATCAATGATCCTGAACCCCTTCGCTCGCATCGCATCAAATGCGTGCCGTGCATCTTTTACGCGGAAGGCAACATGTGCCAGGCCGCCGCGACCGCAGTTCTTGTCGATGGTCTTCTGCACCGGTGAATCCGCATTGAGGGGTTCGAGCAACTGGATGAGATTGGGACCTTCGCCTATCTGGAGCAGGGCTTCGCGTACCTGGTCAGAGCCCAATACATCTTCACGATGAATCTCGCGGAAGCCGAGCATCTCGTATGCTTTCACCTGGCCATCCAAATCGCCCTGCCGGACTGCGATTGCCACGTGATCGACGAACAGAATTCCGGGAATGTCCAAGGGAGCGGAAGGGACAGCGATCTGATCCGGCTTTACTTCCGTTTCGACTTCGTGTGTTTTCACCGCTTGCGTCATTCGAACTCCACCAGCAACTGGTTTACCTTCACGGATGATCCTGGAATTACCAGCACCCTTTTGACTACGGCAGCTTGCGGCGCGGTGATTTGCATTTCCATCTTCATGGACTCCAGCACCATGACAACCTGGTTTGCCTCCACGGCTTGCCCTGGAGTGGCTTCGGTACTGATCACCATCCCGGCGACAGGGCTGCGGCATTCTTTTTCGTTGTGAGTTTCCGAGGTTTGCGCCGTAGCAAGCGGCACAGGAATCTCGGCTGGAACATACGCTGCTGGAGCGGGCGGATACGGCGGATACTCCGGTGCGCTCTCCGCGGCCTCCAGAATTTCTACATCGGCCTCATAGGCTTTGCCGTCGATTGTGATTCGAAGCTTCAATGCCCTCTCCTGTACTTCCTAACTTGCGAATCACCTTCCAGCACGGGCATTGTGTGACCCCAGCACGAGGACGCGGCCCTGCTGCGACCATGGGCTGGAAACTGGCTTGACCGCGCGAACATGTGCCTGTGGTCCGAGGGCTATAACCGTTGCCGCTGCAATAACAGCTTGAATTTCGGGAGCAACGGATTCGGAGTCGCCTACAGCGTGTGTCTCTTCGGACTCACCGACCAGGACTGAACTCCCCTCCCTTAGCTCTGTCTGTGCTAAGAGAGTGTGATGCTCGGCAAGACGGGTTTCCAGCGCGCGGATCGCATCATCGAGCGAGCCGAACTGGTCGGCGATCGTCAATTGGCGCTCGGCGACGATTTGTTTGAGTTTGCGCAGCAACAGCACGTAGGCTGCCGCGGAGCCTGCAGCGACAAACGCCAGAACCAAAATCAAGTCTGTCCAGTGCAAGATCACAACCGGGTCCTCATAGCGGAATCAATCCGTGTTTCTTCTGGGGGCGAAGTTCTCGCTTGCCGTGCAGAGACTCCAGGGCGTGCGAGAGGTATCGGCGGGTTTCTGCCGGCTCAATAATTTCGTCGACCAAACGCCGCCCCGCGGCTATATATGGGTTGGCAAAGGTCTCGCGATACTCTTCGACCAGTTGCTGGCGACGCGCGACCTGGTCGTGCGACGCCTCAATCTCGTGCCGAAAAACGATCTCGGCAGCGCCTTCCGCGCCCATCACCGCAATTTCCGCAGTGGGCCACGCTACGACTCGGTCCGCACCAAGCCCTTTGGAACACATCGCGATGTAGGCGCCGCCATAAGCCTTGCGCAGGACGACCGTGATTTTGGGAACGGTCGCCGCCGAATATGCAAACAGCAGCTTGGCTCCGTGCCGGATGATGCCGCCGCGCTCCTGTTCCACCCCGGGAAGAAAGCCGGGCACATCGACGAATGTAAGCAGCGGAATATTGAAGGCATTGCAGAAGCGCACGAAGCGCGCGGCCTTGTCGGAGGCGTTGATATCGAGCACACCCGCCATGGCGCTCGGCTGGTTGGCCACGATGCCAACGGGGCGACCCTGCAGGCGTCCGAATCCGATGACGATGTTTGGCGCGAAGCCGGGCTGAATCTCAAGGAAGTCGTTGTAGTCGACAACCCGTGTGACGATGGCGCGGACATCGTAGGCAACTTTGGGATCGACCGGCACAATCGAGTTCATGTCCGAGTCGGACTTGATGCGCGAGTTAAACGGCATGCGCGGCGGGTCTTCAAGATTGTTCGAAGGCATGAAGCTGAGGAGACGCCGGCAAAGCTGCAAGTGCTTCCTTGTCATCCTGCGCGATCAGATGCACTACACCCGACCGGTTCATCTGCGATTGCGGACCGCCAAGATCTTCGGAGCTCACATCCTCGCCGGTGACCTGCTTGATGACCTGCGGCCCAGTGATAAACATGCGGGCCTGTCGCGTTTGGATCACAAAGTCGGTCAGCGCGGGGCTATAGGCTGCTCCTCCGGCACAAGGGCCGCAGATGACGGCGATTTGCGGAACGGTTCCCGAGAGCTGAACGTTCCGGTAGAAGACGCGCGCGTAACCATCGAGGCTGTCGATGCCCTCTTGAACGCGGGCACCACCAGAGTCGTTAATGAAGACGAACGGGGTGCCGGTCTTGAGCGACATGATCATCATTTCGACGATCTTGCTGCAATGCACCTCTCCGGCTGCGCCACCGAGAACCGTGAAGTCCTGGCTCGCGAGGTGAATCAGACGGCCATCGACGGAGGCTGCGCCAATTACGACGCCATCCGCAGGAAGGTCCTTCCCGGCCATTCCGAAGTAAGAGGCGCGATGCCGGGCGAAGGCCCCGACTTCTTCAAAGCTCGATTTGTCGACGAGTGCGGCGATACGCTCGCGTGCAGTGAGTTTGCCGGAGGCGTGTTGCTTTTCGATTCGGTCGCGACCGCCACCTAGCTCCAATTCGGCGCGGCGGGCTCGCAGGTCGACGATCTTCTCCTGCATCGTCTTCGCCTTTACGCGTTCTTCCAGCCTAGCCATTCATGCTCCAGATCTCGTGTTGCGGGTACCTAGCGCCTGTTCATCGAGTCTGCCAAATGTCAGATTCGACTCAGGATTCGCTCCGCCGAGGCATCGCTGAGCCGCGTTTATCGGCCAGTAACCATCGCAATTCTAAGCGCGGATAAAGGAAGGCGATGTGATCTACTTCACGTCGCCGACAGGCAGGGTTTGCGTTTGCGACCGACGAGATCCGGGGTTGTGGGGCGGGTTGAAACCGGATGAGGAGGAATTAGCCGGGACAAAGCTTAAGTCTTTAAAAAGAATTGTTTATCTGGATCGGAATGCGAACTGGCTATCTTTCTCTTGGGCGCTAGTTTCCAATCACGAGCACCTGGAAACTGCTGTCGACGGCATTTATTTTCAATGGCGCACCATTAATCGGAGGATTGTTGAGCACGGCACCGTAGATGACGCTAGCGAGATAGACTTCTCCGTTCGAAGGATTGATCGCGAGTGTTCGAGCATTCTGACGAGTCGGCAGGGTCTGGATGACGGAATAGGTATCGGTCACGTCTTGACGGATGACGGTAACGCTTCCGTCACTGCCTCCATTTGCCGTAAAAATCAGACCTCGATTGGGGTCGTAGCCGATGGCGTCGGCGCCGAAGCCAATGGGGAGAGCTGCTACGGTTTGACCGGTGGCTGCATTCAAGGCCACCATCCGCATATTGGTGCAAGCGGCGAAGAGCCGGCTATGCGCGGTGTCGATGGCGAGCGCTCGCGGACGTTCGCAATTGGCATCAAGCCTCAACGGAACGGGATAAGCGTCGGCAAGTGGGGCGGGGTTTGCTCCCGGAGTCCAATCAAGCAGGAGAGGCTTCACGAGTGTTCCCGCTGCACCCACTTCTGTCGAAATTGGTGTTGATCTCGCGGCCGGTTGTGGGGCCGCCCGACGAGTGGCTGGCTCGGCGCCGATGACCTTTTGCAATTCATAACCGATCGCCTCAGCATCGAGCCGCAGAATCTGGCTGCGATCGGAAACCGTGATGAAAATCCTGCCATTGCCGTCGGCCTGCGCGAAACCGAGACTCCCCGGGAGCACGATCTGCGCCAAAGCGATTCTTCGGTCCGTGTCGATAACGGTCACGGTCGATTCCGGCCCGCCCTGGGGTGCATTGCGCGGCGCGCCGGCGCGCGACTGCTGAGTCTGCCTTGACGCAGCTGACTGCGCTCCGCCTGGGGTTTGGTTTTCTCTGCTGGTTGCCTGGGCGCCCACAACGAAGAGAAGGCCACTGGCTGGATCGAAGGCCATGGAGCGGGGAGTTGGTCCGGTGGGAATGCTGGCAACCACCTGAAAACTGCGGCGATCGAAGACCCGCACCATGTCTGCCGGGCCGTCGGTGATATATCCGAAGCCCCCCTCCTGATCGAGAACGACGGTATGCGCCTGCCGCAGCCCCCGGACCACTCCAGCGACCGTGCCGCTCTCAACATCGATGACCTGCACGGCAGGTCCGTGGGCAATGAAGAGTTGGTTGGCCGAGGGATCCATCGTCATGTAATCCCAGTCGCCAACACCCCCAATGATCCAGGCCTTCGTAATGAAGAAGGGTTGAGAGGGCAGCGCGGTGGATGGAGGCGGGACAGGAGACAACTGTGCAGATGCAAGACTGCAAACTGTCACCCAGAGGCACAAGAAAATCCTCATCTACGCGACCGCTCCTGCAAGATTTGACGTCCAAAGCTTGTTGTAACGCTCAAGTTTTCTTGACGCAAGGCGAAATCTGCTTTTGGGCGAACAAAACAAAAGCACAACCCCGGATGGTCCACGGCATCAGAACTCGTGTAGCGAACATTCTGCCGATCAACTGTGTTACCCACCTATAATTCTTCGATTTGGGGAATCATCGATAGAAAGGACACGCCAAGATGGACGCTCATCAGTTGAACGATACGGCAAAAGCCATGGTCGCCGGCGACAAAGGGCTGCTGGCTATGGATGAGAGTACACCGACCGCCAACAAGCGTTTTGCTGCGACTGGCATTCCGCAGACCGAGGAGACGCGGCGCGCCTATCGCGACATGATCGTGACCGCGCCGGGGTTGGGGGATTGTCTCAATGGCGCCATCCTGGTGGATGAAACCATTCGCCAGCAGACGAGCGCAGGCGTTCCGTTCGCGAAGGCGCTGGAGAAGATCGGCATCATTCCCGGCATCAAGGTGGACGCTGGAGCCAAGCCAATGGCTGCGCATCCCGGTGAAAAGATCACAGAGGGACTGGACGGGCTGCGCGACCGGCTGGCCGAATACGTGAAGATGGGGGCTCGATTCGCCAAATGGCGGGCCGTCATCACCATTGGCGACGGCATTCCCAGCGACGGCTGCCTCAAGGCGAATGCGCTCATTCTTGCGCTCTATGCAGCACTTTGTCAGGAGGCAGGCCTGGTGCCGATCGTCGAACCCGAAGTGCTGATGGATGGCGACCACACCATCGAGCGCTGTGCCGAGGTTACGGAACGAACATTGCACGTCGTTTTTGCCGCGCTTGTCGCGCAGGGCGTCATGCTCGAGGGTATGATTCTGAAACCGAACATGGTGGTGCCGGGATTGAAGTGCCCACACGAGAGTACGAACGAAGAGATTGCCGAAGCCACAGTACAGTGTCTTCTGCGCACGGTGCCGGCTGCGGTGCCGGGTGTTGCGTTCCTCTCAGGGGGCCAATCGGGAGAACTTGCTTCTGCCCGGCTGAGCGCGATGAATGCTCGATTCAAAGGCCGGATGCCCTGGGGGCTGGCGTTCTCGTTTGCGCGCGCGATCCAGGAGCCGGGCATGCAGATCTGGCATGGCGAAGACGCGAACGTGCTGGCTGCGCAAAAAGCCCTGGTGGATCGAGCCCGGTGTAACGTTGCCGCCCGACGAGGTGAATATACGTCTGCGATGGAAAAGCAATGACGCGCAAACGCTTCATCGAGGACTTTCGCGTCCCGCCCGGAAAACGAGTTCGGCTCACTGACTTCGATCCCGCATTCAAAGGCAAGCACAGCAAAAGCCATGCGTTGCGCAAAACTCAGGAGCTCTGCACAAGGATGGGAGAGCTGCAGCAGAAGCTCTTTGCAGAACGCAAACGCTCGCTACTCGTGTGCCTGCAGGCGCTCGATGCCGGAGGCAAGGACGGCGTGGTCAAGCACGTCATCGGGTCAATGAATCCGGATGGGTGCGACGTAGCTAACTTCAAGGAACCCACGCCGGAAGAGCTGGCGCACGATTTTCTGTGGCGCGTTGAAGCGAAGACGCCCAAGCGGGGCGAAATCGCGATCTTCAACCGATCTCATTATGAAGATGTTCTGATTGTGCGCGTGCACAACCTGGTGCCGAAAGAGGTCTGGTCGAAACGCTACGATCAGATCAACGATTTCGAGCGCCGGCTTGCTTTGAATGGTACGTATATTCTCAAGTTCTTTCTGCACATCAGCAAAGAAGAACAGCTGAAGCGTTTTGAGCAGCGCCTCGATGATCCCGGCAAACAATGGAAGATCAGTGAATCTGACTACACCGAGCGCGAGTATTGGGATGAGTACGGGCAAGCGTATGAAGATGCACTCGCCAGGTGCAATCCGGGGGATGCGCCGTGGTTTGTGATTCCGGCGGACCATAAGTGGTTTCGGGATCTGGCGATTTCGGAGATTATCGTGAGGACGCTCGAGTCGATGAATATCCAGGTGCCCGAACCAACCGTGAATATTGAGGATATCCGGCGGAAGTACCACTCGGCGGCAAAGGCGGACAAACAGGGTAAAGCGAGTGGTACACGACGCACTCGGGCCTGATGCCGAGCTGGATGGACACTCAACATCTGCTACTGACTTGCGCTATGCTTAAGCCCGTACCGGCCGGATCGGCGGCCGCTAGGGAGCCTCGCAATGGGCGAACTGGTTCTGAATGTCAACGGAAAACCTTACAAGGTGAACGCGCCCGAAGAAGAGACGCTGCTCTCGGTCCTGCGCAACCGGCTCAACCTGACAGGAACGAAATATGGTTGTGGCGAAGGACAGTGTGGTGCATGCACTGTGCTGATGGATGGTGCAGCGACGCGATCATGCTCGATCCCCGCAGGAGCTGCGGCAGACGCAAAGATCACGACCATCGAAGGTCTCGAAGTGAACGGCAGGCTCACAACGGTTCAGCAGGCCTTTCTGGATGAAGGCGCTTTTCAATGCGGCTACTGCACGTCGGGGATGATCATGAGTGCGACGGCCCTGTTGCGCGACATCAAAGTACCCAATGACGAGCAGATTCTGGGAGCGATGAATGGAAACGTGTGCCGCTGCGGAACTTACCCTCGTATTCTCGAAGCGATCAAGCGCGCATCGGGCCACACAACGGCCGGAGGTGGGCGATGAACCTTCGTGAGTTGGAGGTAGTGGATCGGGAAGAGCGTCACAGCGCGACTAATTTGAGCTCACAGATCAGCAGGATTGAAATTGATCGACGCGATTTCCTGAAATGTCTCGGCGGAGGATTGCTGGTCTGTTTGACTCCCATCCCTTCGCTGACTCAGGAATCTGGTCGGGGCTTTGGTTCTCACGAGTTACCCAAGGACATCAGTGCCTGGATTCATATAGATGTTGACGGCCAGGTGAAAGTCTTTACCGGCAAGGTCGAAGTGGGACAGAACATTCGCACTTCGCTGGCGCAAGCTGTCGCTGAAGAACTGCGTGTTCCGTTCGACTCGATCACGATGGTCATGGGCGACACCGATCTCGTTCCATGGGATATGGGCACGTTTGGCAGCCGCACAACGCCGACGATGGCTCCGCAACTGCGCAACATGGCGGTTGCGGGACGTGAACTCCTCGTGGAGATGGCGGCTCAACGATGGAACACCGATGGGTCAAAGCTTATTGCCGCATCGGGAAAAGTGACGACACAGGATGGATCGAAGTCACTTAGCTACGGCGAGTTGACGCGCGGCGAGGCGCTGGTGAAGAGCGTTGCCGGCGATCCGCCATTTACTCCGGCTACTGAATGGAAGATTGCCGGAACACCGGTGGCGAAGGCTAATGGCCGTGACTTCGTAACGGGAAAGCATCAGTTTCCTTCCGACATTGTGCGGCCGGAGATGATGTTTGGCGCAGTGCTGAGGCCGGAAGGATTCAACGCTACGCTGCAGTCGCTTGACGCGGGTGCAGCGGAGAAGATGCCTGGCGTGAAAGTGGTGCGCGATGACGATTTCACAGGAGTGGTAGCGAGTGATCCGTACTCGGCGCAGCATGCGCTTGCGGCAATCCAGGCGAAGTGGAATGTTCCGGAGCAGCAAGGGAACAAGGGTCTCTTCGAATACCTCAAGAATAATCCCGAGGGAGAAGCGGAGCGCCCCGAGCATGTAGTTGGCTCGGTTTCTGAAGCGCTTGCTGACGCCGATGTGAAACTTGAATCTCAATACACGGTCGAGTACATCGCGCACGCTCCACTGGAACCGCGCGCCGCTGTCGCGGAATGGAACAATGGCAAACTCACGGTGTGGACCGGAACGCAGCGACCCTTTGGCGTGCGCGACGAGTTGATGCAGGCGTTTCACCTGGCGGCTGATAAGGTGCGCGTGATCCAACCCGACATGGGCAGCGGATATGGCGGGAAGCATACGGGCGAAGCTGCCATCGAGGCGGCGCGGTTATCTAAAGCGGCGGGCAAGCCGGTGAAGGTGGTGTGGGCGCGGGAGGAAGAGTTCACCTGGGCCTACTTCCGCCCTGCTGGACTGATCGAGATCAAAGCGGGCGCACGGCGCGATGGAACACTCGTGGCCTGGGAGTTCCACAATTACAACTCCGGCCCCGCTGCCATCGGCACGCCCTACATTGTTGCGAACCAGCTCATCCAATACCATCCGGCGAAATCGCCGTTGCGTCAGGGCTCGTATCGCGGACTTGCGGCGACCGCGAATCACTTTGCGCGCGAGTCGCACATGGACGCGATGGCGCATGCTGCGCAGATGGATCCGCTTGCGTTCCGATTGAAGAACGTCAGCAATCCGCGGCTGAAGGCAGTCCTTCAGGCTGTCGCAGATAAGTTTGGGTGGGCAGGCGCAAAGTCCACACCGGGCCGTGGATGCGGTATCGCATGCGGTACAGACAAGGGCGGATTCGTTGCGACCTGCGCCGAAGTCGAAATCGATAGTGCGACTAAAAAGGTGAAGATTCGCCGTGTGATCGAAGCGTGGGAATCGGGCGCGGTCGTGAATCCCGATGGTCTGCGCAACCAGATGCAGGGGGCCATTGTGCAGGCGATTGGCGGAGCGTTGTTCGAGCGGATTTTGTTTGGGAATGGACGCATCGAGAATCCTGCCTTCTCAAAGTACCGCGTGCCGCGTTTCAGCGATACGCCGCAGGTGGAGATCGTGCTGCTCGACCGCAAGGATCTGCCGTCAGCGGGCGCGGGTGAAACTGGTCTTGTGGGTCTTGCGCCCGCCGTCGGCAACGCAATCTTTGCGGCGACGGGCGTACGCCTGCGGAGTATGCCGATGACGCCGGACAACAACATCGTACGAGCGTAGCTCTCTTTACTTTTCGGCGGGAGATGCGGCTGACCACGTCTTTCCGTCGGAGCTGATCCAGGTTTGGAGTTTGTCGTTCATCAGTTCGAACCGCGTTGCCGGCGCGGTAGGCGACGCACCGTTCTGTGTCTCGACCGATCGCGTACGCACGTGCTCGGCGCGCCCGGTCCACTGTGTTCGAATTGGCTGCCATTGAATACCGCCATTTTCGCTGAGGAACATCGCGCCGGCGGTGTCGAGCGCAATGCTACGGCCGGCTCCGGATGCGAGAGAAATTGCTGCAAGCCCACTCGGCAACATGACCTTCTGTGCCTTGCCAAGCCCAGAGATTGTGCCAGACAAGACATCGTATTTCTGATTAGACAGTGGAATCGAGGAAACCTGAGGCGGTGCGGCCGGAGCAGGTTTGGGCGTCAGCTTCATTCTTTCTGCCTGCATGAGAGCGGCTTGCGATGCAGATGCGGGAGCAGCATTTGCCATCGCCGGTTTGTTTGCCGCGTCAGCCGCAATGTCTTGCGATTCCTGCAAGCTATTCTGCTGGGACGGATTCTGCTGCTGGAACTGATTTGCGGCCGCGGGGCCATCATATGGCGAAGATTTCGCCTTCGCGGTCACCGTTCCGTGCGCCGATCCGCCGGAAGGGCCCGGAGATGCAACATTAGGAGCGGTTGCAGTTCCCACTGCAAG
Organism: uncultured Acidobacteriaceae bacterium; assembly: GCA_963832035.1. Taxonomy (GTDB): domain Bacteria; phylum Acidobacteriota; class Terriglobia; order Terriglobales; family Acidobacteriaceae; genus Telmatobacter. The sequence continues at coordinate 518,453 of CAWHSK010000003.1, forward strand.
TTCGTTTCGTTCGACCGATTTCTTTTCGTCGAGTTGCTTTGCCTCATCCTTGTCCGCTCGCGATAGAGCGTCATCCCGCACTTCGGAGGGCTTTGCCGGCTGGACCTTTTTCGACTCTGCTTTGGGTTGGATCGCCTGATGAGTATCCGCAGGAGCAGACCTTGATATCTCTGTGTTCGGAAGCGAGTCGGACTGCGAGAGCTTTGCAGTCATCTGCGCTTCTGACGCGGCATGGCGAAAGTGCTGTACAACGGCAACTCCGATGAGTCCTGCGAATGCCGTGGCAGGAATCCACATCCACTTCCAACCGTTGAGCCATGATGCTGGTTGCTTCCTGGGAGCGGGGATCGAAGCGGCTGAGGGTACGGGCTGATCCTGCGAAGCAGCCTGCTGCGCCAGGAAGAGGATTTCGCGGCAGCGGCCGCACGTTGCCATGTGCGCGAGTATGTGATCGCGCTCTGCCACGGGCAGCAGTTGCTCTGCGAATGCCGTTAAACTCTCGGCGTCGGGGTGCATTCCGGATTGGGCGGTCGGATTCATTTTGTTATCTTCGCCTCGGCAGAGAGCGGCGCCCTCGCAACGGTTTCCTCTACAGTGGCCGGATTTGGAATCGCCTGTACTGGGAACGGCTCCGGCTCGGAACTTTGCAGCAGTTTTCTCAAATCCATTTTCAAATCGAGATCGCGGGGATCTGTTCCAAGCGCTTCTTCCGCCGCTCTACGGGTCATCCCGTTTGTTTCCAGATTGCGGATAAGCTGCTTGCGGACTGCATCCGTTGCGCGCCGCAGACGGCGGCTGATCGTTGCTTCATGGACGCGCAATATCTGGCCGATCTCGGCAAGGGTTCTATCGTCAACATAATAGGATGCGAGCAGAAATCGTTCTTCCGCAGGTTGCCGGTGCAAAGCTGCATGGACGGCGGTGCGAAGCGCAGCAAGAATGGCGGGTTCGGGATCTGGAACTGCTTTCAGCACAGGAACGTCGTGTACTTGATCATCGAAGGTCTGTTCGCGATAGGTGCGCCGGTAGTGATCGACAAAGCGCTGCGCCAACGTTGTCCGCAGCCATCCCATGAGGGAGCCGCGCCCTCGATACGAGTCGAGCGGGCAACGGCGCTCTCCGTCGCGCGTGTTCAGCCCGTAAAGCTCCGCGTAAAATGCATCGGCCAGGTCGCGACCTACGGTTTCACTACCGCTGATAGCGATGGCCGCGCGTGTAAGCGGCTGACCATAGACCGCCATGAAATGTTCCCACGCCCGCTCATTCCCCGCGGCGCACGCCTTCGCGAGGACAAGGTCGGCCAACTTAAGACCGCTAAAGAATGTTGCCTGCTCTTCCTTTTGAGCTGCAACCCCGCTAGCCAGCCCGAAGTTCTGCGCCGTGGCGACAAGCAGGATAATGCGATCGAATTCGCCCTGGTGCAGTCCCCAGGCTTGAGCCTCGCACTTGCGCCAGAGTTCGTCCAACAGGGCTGGATGCACCGCAACCGGTGTTGAAACCTCACGGGAAGGCTCGTCGTCGACGGGCTGGATTGGCGCTGCGTCCACGAGACGAAGATACGCCAAAAAATCTCTGCAAGGAACCTAACGAATTCCGTTCCCAGCCCAGAGCCGGAGCTGCTGCTGCCGGTGGAGGATGCGCATGAGCAATCAAATCAGGTTGGGTTTTCTCGGGTTTACGATTCTGGTTACCGCGCTGATCGGCTGTCTTGTGCTGCGCGTGAAAGACGTACGTGCCGCTGGGCCGACGGAGCAGTCGCACGGTTCCTATCGCGTGCTGGCGCCGATTGAGAGCGGGAATCTGCTTCTCTTCCCCGTCGTGCAGTCCGGCAAGACGCCGGGGTCTCCGTTTCTTACGCTCGATGAAGGCATCAAGAGCGGGCAGGTGGAGGTCACGGAAGCCGGCAAGGTCCGCGGATTGGTGCGCCCGCGACCTGCCGCGAGTGGTGGGGTGCTCCGGCCTATTCCGAATCCCCAACCGCTCCAGGATCGTGGTGACCAGGTCAACACGCTGGTGCTGGTGAATAACTCTGACAAGCCGCTGCTTCTGCTAGCAGGCGAAATTGTGACCGGAGGAAAGCAGGACCGCGTGATTGCCAAAGACCGCATCGTGCCAGCCGGCAATGATCCCATTGATCTGGGTGTCTTCTGCATCGAGCCAGGACGCTGGACTGAGGACACCGCGACGTTTCGCGGATCGGCGAAGGCTCCCGCGCAAAGCATGATGGTACAACCGACAGTGCGCGCCAAGGCGATGGTGGAAAAGGATCAGCAGGAGGTTTGGAACTCTGTGCACGGCAGTATTGCGGCGGCACTCGCGGCACCGGTTTCGCCATCTGCGGGAGCTGCAGTTGCCCAGGAGCCGCACGCTGTGCCTGACCGGAACAGCCTAGGAACGACCAGCTATGCCCGCGCGATGCAGAGCACCGCAGTGAGTGAGAAGGTGGATGAAGCCGCCGCTCCGGTGATGAAGTCGCGTGAGCAGGTGTTTGAAAGACTCCGCGAAGAGCACGCTGTGGGAGTGGTGGTCGCTGTGCGCGGCGAGATCGTATGGGCAGATATCTTCTCTGACAGCGACCTGCTGGGGTGCTACTGGACCAAGCTGGTGCGGTCGTATGCTGCCGAGAGCTTGCTTGGTGGCGAAACGCAGGCTGCGCCAACCGTTGCGGATGCACAACGCTTTCTCGACGCTCCACGGGGCGGCACCGAAACCAGCATCGGCGATGTAGGCGTCTATCGATATAAGGAGCTTCGCTCCGGCGGTTCCGAGACATTTGTACTGGAATCGCTGCTGCCGGGAACGGACTATGACGTACACGTTAGCAAGCTCAAATTGCGCGGTGAGGTGCGGCGAGCACAGTCGCCGACGGGCTTTCACTGAGAACACTATTGGATTCACCTGGCTCCATTTGTCAACGGTGTGCCCCGTCACCGACCGACAATCAGGCAACGTCGGAGTTTGAGACGATACGATTGGATGGGAGACATTGATGGCTAGAGTTCTGGATGGGGCGGCGATTGCGGCGGCGATCAAGAAGGAAGTAGCGGAGGAGGTGTGGGCGCTTGCGGCGCAGGGAATTCGTCCGGGGCTGGCGGCGGTGCTGGTGGGTCACGTGCCGGCCTCCGAGATTTACGTTCGAAGCAAAGTGCAAACCTGTGCTGAGCTTGGGCTCTTCAGCGACCTGATCACTCCGCCCGATACTGTGACGACCGAAGAGATGCTGGACCTTGTCCACGCACTGAACGATCGGGACGATATTGACGGCATTCTCATTCAGCTCCCGTTACCGAAGCAGGTTGATACCAAGGCGCTGCTTGACTCCGTGTCGCCGGCAAAGGACGTGGACGGTTTTCACCCGGTGAATGCCGGAAAGCTGCAAGCGGGGCGGCCGGCTCTGGCACCGTGCACACCGGCGGGCGTGATTGAGATTCTCAAGCGGAGCAACCTGCCGATCAGCGGACAGCATGCGGTAGTTGTGGGTCGCAGTGACATTGTGGGCAAGCCGGTTGCAATGCTGCTGCTGCATGAGAATGCAACGGTGACAATATGTCATTCCAAAACACGCGACCTCGGAGCGGTTACGCGGGAAGCGGACATCCTGGTGGCGGCGATCGGGAGGCCGGGATTCATCACACCGAAGATGGTGAAACCGGGCGCCACCATTGTCGACGTCGGCATCAACCGGATCACAACGCTCGAGGACTTTGACCGATTCTTTGCGGGAGACGCCAAGCGCGCAGCCACCTTCGCCAAGCGTGGCTCGACGATTGTTGGCGATGTGCATCCGAAGGCATTTGAAGTTGCCGGCGCATATACGCCGGTCCCGGGTGGCGTGGGACCGCTGACGATTGCGATGCTGATGTCGAATACCGTGCGGGCAGCGAAAATGCGGAGAGGGCTTTAGCTGATGCTGCGGGTTGGATTGACCGGCGGCCTGGGCAGTGGCAAGAGCACCGTGGCTGCAATGCTGCGTGAATTTGGCGCGGAAGTCATCGAGTCGGACGAGTTGGGCCGTGCACTGATGGAACCGGGGCAGGCGGTCTTCAACGAGATCGTTCGCGTGTTTGGTCCTGTCGTTGTGGCGACGGATGGGAGGCTCGACCGTGCACGGCTCGCTGAACTCGCCTTCAAAGGCGGGCGTGTAAAGGAGCTGAACGCGATCATCCATCCTGCGGTTATCGAGGCGCAGCGGCTGTGGATGAATGAGGTCTTCGCTCGTGATCCGGGAGCGGTTGCGGTTGTTGTCTCGGCGCTCATTTTTGAGGTGGAGCGCGACGCTCGGGCGAGTGGCGATGCTAACGCCGTCTTTACCGAGTTGCGCAAGCGGATCGATCGGGTCGTGCTGGTCACCGCGCCTGACGATGCGAAGATTGCCCGCTATGTCGATCGTATTTCCCCGACTGGCGCGGACCGCGGAGCAGCCGAGGCTGATGCCCGGTCGCGGCTGGCGCACCAAATCCCCGACAACAAGAAGGCCGATCGTGCTGACTACGTGCTTGAAAACACCGGTGATATCGATGCTCTTCGCGCCCATGTGAGTGCCCTTTGGCCTCGGCTGCAGCGGGATAGCAACTTAAACGTTCAGAGGTAGTTATTAAAATAGGAGCAGGTAGCGAGTTGAGACTTTGCTCTGCTTCCCCTGGGGAACTCCTTCGGATTCGCATTCGTATTGTATTGAAAGGTTGCAAGGTTTAAGAGCTATGAAATTGCGCCAGTTTGTTTTGGTCGTTCTCCTGGTGGGAGGATTCTGGTTTGTCACCACGCATTTCCAGAAAGGGTTGAATCCTCTGACGCTCACGAGCTCGCGAGCGTCGGGCTCACCGCTGGAGCTATCGGAGGCGCAGGCTGCGCCAGAGTTCGATGCGGAAGAGCAGAATAACATCTCTGTTTACCGGCGGGTGCTGCCATCCGTTGTGAACATCACGTCGCGCGCGGTGATATTCAACTTCTTCTATGGAACGGTGCCGCAGGAAGGCCAGGGGTCGGGGTTCATCCTCGATAAAGCCGGGCACGTGCTCACCAACTATCACGTAGTGGAGGGCGCCAACCGGGGCATTGAAGTGAAGCTGAGCAATAAGCGCAGCTACAAGGCTACGGTGATCGGCAGCGACAAGGTGCACGACCTTGCCCTGCTGAAGATTGACGCGCCGGAACTGCAGCCAGTTGTGCTGGCAGACTCGAGCCAGCTTGCCGTTGGCGAAAAAGTATATGCGATCGGCAATCCCTTCGGGCTGAGTGGAACCATGACGCGGGGCATCATCAGTTCGATTCGTTCGATTCGCAACGGAGACGGCGCTCCGATTGAAGACGCGATTCAGACGGATGCGGCTATCAATCCCGGCAACTCGGGCGGACCGCTGCTGAACTCGCGCGGCGAAGTGATCGGCATCAACACGATGATTGCTTCAAACGGCGCGGAGCAGAGCTCGGGAATCGGCTTTGCCATTCCGATCAACACGGCAAAGGCCGTGCTTTCCGATTTGACGCGTTATGGAGAGGTGCGCCGGCCGTCGCTGGGAATTCAATCGTACGCGATTGGTCCGGACCTGGCGGAACAGATGGGGCTAGCGGCAGACTACGGCGTGCTGATCCAAAGGGTAACTCCCGGAGGAGCAGCCGATCGCGCCGGATTACACGGCGGAAATCAGCAGGCCTATGTGGGCAACCAGCCGATCATGCTTGGCGGCGATTTGATTGTATCGATCGATGGCCAGCAGATCACCGATCCGCAGGACATCAGCGTGGTGATGGACAAGCATCAGGCCGGCGATACGGTGAGCGTGACAGTGTTGCGCGGACGCCGGCAGATGACGGTGAAGGTGGTGCTGGGTGAGGCACGGGCGGTGAATACGTAAAGAGGCCGTGACCCTTGAATGAGAAAGCCGCCTCGAAATCGGGGCGGCTTTTTCAGGCGAATGGGAGTTCATTGAAGTGGAACGTTTGGGAATTTGCGAGTTCAAGCCTTCAAACGTAACACGCGGGATGCTGCTGGAGCGCGGTATCACCATCCGCAAGGGACGCCACTATATTGAGGAGTCTCTGCCCGGCATCCTGGAGGACGCGGACAACAAGCTATCCGGTGCATTGCGCGTACTTCTGACCCAGCTGCGGATGGAGATGCAGTACCTGCACGGGCAGATCGAGGAAACCGACAAGCTGATCGCGCGCATCTGCGGCGAACTTTGCTGCTGCAGAAAACCAAGCAATCTTCCGGCTTGAGTACGTGGCTGGTTAATCTCACATCCCGCATTCCGGGTTTGGGAGGAACTGAACATCCAAGTAAATGGAGGCACAGCGATTCTCTTGCTTCTATCGACCTCTTACATCCTTATGGGTGATTGCCTTTGGGAACGTGCGAGGTGATGCCTTTGAGAAGGAACTCGCGGATAAGGTTTGCTGCAGCATCTGCGCCGATGTCGACCAGGCCGTTGACTAGGACAAGCGAAGCACCCCGATCGGCTTCGGGGTAGTAGAGATTGGAGATGGCGGCAGCGGTAAAGCCGCCCAAGATGTGGGAGTAGTTGGGCATACGATTGCCGGCGTCGCCCCTCGTGACAAATGCGCAAGAGACGGCGTAGAAGGCGCGTGAAGGGCCGCTACCCGTTCCCCTGTAGAAATAGCGCGGGTCTTGATGAAAGATCGACGGAAACAAGGCTTTGGCCAGAAGGTTACTAGTGGCGTGATTCGCCAAGGCAGCGCCATAGCGCTTCCCGTATCCTTCAATGCCGCTGCCGTATGCAGGAAAGGTGTTGCGGTTCTGTTCTACGCCGGCGATTCCTGCGACGGTGAGGAAGGTAATGGGATCGATCAGAGAGCGTGCGCTCAACTGGAACTTCTGCTTGGCAAGCATGGGCGGTGCGTTCCAGTCGTAGGAACTGTAGAAGTTCGGGATGACTTTACCAATGCGCTGCTGCACTGCGATGTGTACTTGTTCTTTGGATAGTTCTTCCTTGTTTCCGTTTACGGTGACACTTGTGGCTCCGCCAGACACCATCAGCGTAATCGGTAGCAAAGTTCGACCCTGGCCTGCCTGCAATGAAATCTGAGTGGAAGTGAAAGTGCTCATACCGGAGCCAGTCACAGTAACTCTGTAGACCCCGGGCTGCAATCCAATGAACGTGAACTGACCGTCGCTGTTGGAGACCGTAGTGTGGGTGTCAGAAGCTGATGGACCGAGCAGAGTTACCTGGGCACCCTGTAAGACGTCGCCTCTGGAATCCATCACAGAGCCCGAGATATTGCCGGTGCTGTTCCTGAGGCTATCTGCCTTTTCCGATTGGCTCAATTCATTGCCGGACTGTGCAGGTTGAGGGGAGTCTGGAAGTGCAAGGGATTGGGCAGTCGGGTGGAGGCTGTCCTGTGCAGCTGCGGTTGCGCTCACCAAATTAAACGAGATAAACAAGACCGAAACCGTAAACAGGAAGTTCCTTAATCCTTTAGAAATTCGAATCAAACCATCAACTTCGTTCCACAGCAAGATTCTTCCTCCGTCCAAGACGACATGCAAGAAGGGACGTAACTGTTAGTACCGCTTCGATTGGCCGGAAGGAAACTTGCGAGCGGCAAGAGTGCTAAGGAGATAACAATGGTCGGCATCTTACCCATTTCGAAATCTCCTCATGAAAGGACGGGCCTGCTGAATGCGTTGCCCAAGCCTGGTGGAAGCCAACAAATCTAGTCCGGTGGTTTTATCAATAGCTAGCCAATGATTACTCTTCGTGGTCGAGACCGTTACCGTCGGGACCAACCTGGACCTCTGATCGCTTCCCCGCGGTCATCACCTGAGCCTCATACGCGACGATTTTTCCATGTTTGGTCAGCGACTCCACCTTCGTGATCTTTCCGTTTGCTGCTGCGGCGCTCAGGCCTGAGCGGATGTTCGGTGAGAGTGTGTCGATGCTAACCTGCTCCTCGATTTCGATCAGAGTGCCGTCGGGCGCGATGGCGATGTCGAGATCGTGGCCATTGACGATTGCCTGAACTTCATATTCCACTTTTCCGTTTTCGAGTTCTTTGGAATAGCCGCGGACGGTCCCTCCTTTCGCTTGCTGATCAGCGGTTTTCTGAACCGGAGTGGGCAAATCGGCCTTCGAAATTCGCTTCTCGGCGGCCAACAAGCTGAGAGAAGCTAAGGTGAGAGAGAGGACGGGAAGTTGAAGTCTGAGTGATACGCGCATTAACCGGCTCGATTCTTCGAAAAGTTCCCGACGCAGCCTAATCTATGCCGCACACCTTAATCCAAGCTGAAGGCAACCAGCCGATCATGCTTGGAGGCGATTTGATTGTGGCTATCGATGGCCAGCAGATCACCGATCCGCAGGACTCTGCTCCGGTCCCGATGCGATCTAAAGTCGAAATTTCGATTGTCGGTTTGTCGGCGTTTCTTGAAGCAGGCGATGCATGAGGTGGGGCTGGTCGATTACGCAGGCTGGAACGCCAACCCGTGACTACGCAGCAGAACATGTAACGCAAGCGGCGCCGAGATGGTTTTCATGCTCGAGGACCTTTGGCACGAGCGCTTGTGCGATCTCGTATGCTTGTTCGGCAATTTGCTCAAGAGCCGCGGCAATTGCCAATTCCAACCTGGACTGTGCTTCCTTTGTTCGAGTCAGATCGTACAGTGTGCGACAGAGTGTTATTTTGAACTTGTGCCTGGATTGATAATCGAGCAGAATCCCCTTGGCGTACCGCACTTCCTTTTTGAAGAGAGCGACCGTGCACACTCGCACGAGGCCATTTACGAAGTGGCCCAACTCTCCTAGTTGCGGAGAAGGGGGCCTCGGTTCAAGTTCGACCATAAGAGCGGCGGAGTGCGCAATTTCAGCGGCCGCTGTATACGTGACCTGCAGCGCGCTGTAGATTCTCAACGCCGAGTCGGCTTTCTGCGAGCCATCGGCGGCGAGTGTTCCGGCGGCGATCAGAGTACGTCCCCGATCAGCGATGCTGCGATTGAGGTTGAGCCATTCCTGATCGTGTTTGCAGAAGAGCCGGTGAATCTCAGGAGTGCCCAGCTCATACGATTTGACGGAATAGTCAACCGCCTCTTGCGCAAACATGGCCATCGTGAGCAAGTGGGATCGGGAAAGATAACTATGGCGTTGAATTTCCATGATTCGATCAATTCTCCTCATTTCGGTGCGACCGTAGCGCCAGCCACGGGGGAATTCACGGTGCGTTTCGCCAAGCCCGGAACCAACATCGGAACCTGCTCGCGATAATCTGCATATTCCGGATGCACCTTCATCAGGTCTCGCTCTTCCAACCGAATTGCGATCAGAATGTACGCCGTGGTCATGAGAGCAAAGAAAAGGTGCGTGACCGTCATCGTGGGTGTGCACCAGAATGCGAGAAACCAGCCAACGTATAAGGGGTGCCGAACGATGCGGTAAAGAAGGGGCGTTGCAAATCGCAGGTCGGCCTGGGGCTTCCCCACGAGATGCCTCCAGACCTGCCGAAGGCCGAAGAGGTCAAAGTGACTGATCGCGAACGTGGCGGCCAAAACCAAAAGCCAGCCCGATGCGAAACCGAAGTAAAGCGCCAGTCTCCCCGGCATACCCTGAACATTCCAGACGTTCCCTCCGAGAGGTCTCCATTGCCAGAACAGGAATAGAAGGGCCGCACTGCTGGCCAGCACGTAGGTGCTGCGCTCGATAGTGGCCGGGAGAATCCGGGTAATGACGCGCTTTAAAGCGGGGCGGGCCATGACGCTGTGCTGCACGGCGAAAAGCGCGAGCAATCCCAAGTCAACCAGGAGCGCAAATTGCGTTGTACCCATCGCTTTAGAGTCCATGGACTTGGGAACCGCGAAGTTGCCAATGAATCCTACGGCATACAGAAGAGTGGCGAGGAAGATTGCGTAGCTCAATGCTCCGTAGAGGAAGGTGAGAACTCGAGTTGTCATACTTGTGCTGCTCCTTTGATCGTGTGTCGTTGGGCGGTTTGGGCTGCCACACTCAGAATTGTGCGGGTTTGCAGCAGGACAAACCATGCTCGGGCATCGGGAACTCTTGCCCGATCGTCCATAGCGAGCGGATTGGTTTGCAGCGCTTCCGGCGAACTTTGCAGCTCGTCCCTGTGGGAGAGGTTCGACGCGTCCTCCGCCCGTGTGTCGGCACAGCGGATCCATGAGCCTGTCTTTGCCGCTCGGAGGTATTAGTCACTACCTGATATATCGAAAACCGATGGGAAAAGACGAAGCCAGGGAAGAAAAATCGAGAGCGTCGACAGACAAAGTCGTGCCCATTCAGAGAACCGTTCGTCGTAGCTAACTGCCACCCCGGGGGAATGAGCAGATTTTCGGATTAGAGAGATCGTCAGGGGCAACCGCAGATCCCTCCACTTCGGTCGGGATGACAAGCGGCTTTGAGATTGTTGGGTGAATTACAGGCAAAACTGGAAGTTGGTGTTCTTGTAGCATCGGAAGCTGACGAAGAAAAACTGCAGTCGTTGATGGTGTCGTCCGGGCCCGATTTGAAAACGCCCGAGCATGTCTCCCATCCATCGGGCAATTTGCTGCTCGATGGATGGGGCGCCCAGGGCGTTTCGAGGCTCGGCGTATTTTTAGAACTTCACGCCGAGGGTGGCGAGAAATGCTTTGACTTCGGGCCACGCGGCCTTGAGGTCGTGCGCGGTTTGAAGATCGAGAGCGATATTGAGGGGGTTGGAGGCGGCGCCTGCGAGTTCGGCGATCGGCTTTTCGACTGCGACGATCAAAGTAGCGAGTGCAGCGACGACCTGCGGCGCAGCTTTGAGCGCCTTGTTGGCGCCGGTGAGCCACTTCAGGGCGTCCTCGGCTCCGATTTCGATTCCCTTTTCGATATTTACCAATATGTTTGCCATCGCGATGTTTCTCTTTTCTTAGTCGGCGGACAGGCCGGGTTGCGGCAAGCCTTCCGACATGATTTTGCGGCGAGATCCCTGACGGATGTGGCCGTGGTTGCGGCTGTGACCGGAGGCAAGTCGTCTGGCGCAGACAAGCGCGGTCGCGCGGCTAAATGAGTCCGCGGGAGGTTCCGCTGGATTGTCAGGCTATGGTTCCAAGCTTAGACAGTTCGGAGAAATAAACTGCAAAACGGCAGAAAAAATCGGCTTCGTTGAATCAATGGGTTACAGCATTTGTGCAGCCTGAGGGGGTTGACCGATTTTTGAGTTACTAAATTAAAGGGGTTCGTCGCGAAATTTGCGAACAGGAATGCACCCCCCGTGCTTGCGACCTTTTCCCCTTGGGGGGTACCCACCCATACTCTGGGGCCAAGTTCTTGTGCCGCAAAGGTTTACAGAGAGAACGCGATGCTAAAGTATTCTTACCGAAGAGCTTAGATCCAGAGTGGTCTGAACAAAGAAGTTACGGATGTTTCCTTGAGGCAATTTCAACGATCTCCCGATGCTTCTCTTCATAAGCTGCAAGAAAGAGCACTTTCGCAATCTGCGCAACACTCAAGAACCGCCCGGCGGAATGCTCTTTGAAGTCCGATTATAGCGATGCGCTGGAAATAGCCTGCAAAGTTCACGAGATTTCCTGGCATGTGTTTTGAGGGAGTTAACCACGGACGAGGAGCCTGGGGTATTGACTTGTTTTTGGGTGAGACCATCTCCCGGCTGCACTGGCAGTTCTACCAGTGTCGAAAATGGAGTACGCAGCCTAGACTTCTTGCGATTGGCGTTGAAAATTTCTGCGGAGTTGACTGCCTGATGAGGTCTGAGATGAGAAAGCTCCAAGTTCTTTTGATCGTTCTAATGTTGACGATACCTTACGGCTTCGCGCAGAAGGTGAAGGTGGGATACAACAAGAGTGTCGACTTCTCAAAATACAAAACGTACACGTTGAAGATGCCGCCGCCTCCCACCGCAAGGCCGCTGTTGTATGCGTCAGTGATCGGTTCTATCCGGCACGGGATCGAAGCCAAGGGACTGGTAAGCGTGGAGAAGGACGGTGACCTCACAGTGATTCCCGCCGGGAGCCTCGACTACGGACTGGATTCCGACGTAAATCCGCTTGCAGACACTTGCGCGAATTGCCAGGCACCACAAGTAGATGTACTGCTGTGGGCCGGATTCGAGCCTCCGCCTGGATCCGCGGGAAAGCCTCAGCCAAACGGAATTCTCCGATTGGATTTTGTTGATCAGGTAAGTAACAAAGTCGTCTGGGTGGGGACGGTAGAGCAGAAGCTGAACCCGCAGAAACCGGATCAGTCGTTGCAGAAGGTTGGCGCGGCAATCGCAAAGTTATTGGCGGAGTTCCCGCCAAAAGCCAAGTGAGGGGAGTTGGTCTCCTCATACTCTCGCAAACAACAATCCATTTAGCTGTTGATCAGCGCTTGACGTAGCGGCGGCCCTGGATTTGGTATTCGTCGCCGGCGACGCGGGCGATGGCCTCTGTGTATGCGATGTGCTCTTCGATGAGAATGCGCTCGGCGAGGGAGCGGGCGTCGTCGGAGTCGAGGACGGGAATTGCGCGCTGAAGGATGATGGCGCCATGGTCGAGATGCTCGTCGACGAAATGCACGGTGCATCCGGCGACTTTTACTCCGTATTCGAAAGCCTGCTGCTGGGCATCGAGTCCGGGGAATGCAGGAAGCAGCGATGGGTGGATATTGAGGATGCGGTTGGGGAAGGCGGCGATGAATCCTGGCGAAAGAAGGCGCATGTAACCGGCGAGGCAGACGAGGTCGACGTTGTGTTCGCGGAGGCAGGTGATGAGGTCTGCATCATGGTCGGCGCGAGGGCGGCCCTTGGATACGAGCACTTTGTGCGGCAGGCCCAGTTCAGCGGCGGCGGCGAGGCCGGGAGCTTCGGCGACGTTGGAGAGGACGATGGCGATTTCGACGTTGGGGAGGGATCTCGAGCGGATGTTGTGCGCGATGGCGAGGAAGTTGGAGCCGCGGCCAGAAAGGAGAATTCCTAGCCGGAGGGGCGGACGCGCGCTTTGCGCGGCATTGTCTTGCGGATTGGGGATTGAGGGCTGCATGGGAGCTTTGTGGTCAGGTTCGTTCCGGCCCTACGGGACGGAAACCTATGGTTGTGTTGCGATCCCAGGGTTTCACCCTGGGCTATTCTCGCTACCTCCCTACGGGAGATGAGAGCACCTTTCGGTTGCGATTTACCAACTTTGAAAATCCAGACCTGGCGCATCTGACGCTTCTAGAGACAACCGCAGATCCTTCGACTGCGACCTACGGTCAGGATGACATCGGCTGGGTTAGGTTTGTGCTTTCCCACCCTTGCTGCGCAAAGATGGGGCACCCGGCATCGTGCTTTCATTAAGTCTTGATTCCATGGAAATGGAAGAAATGGGCATAGATGAACAGGAACAACGCACCAAGATAGAGAAGGGCGATCAATACCCAGAATTCGAACCGCTGCCGGCCCTTGGTTTCGGCACTTACATCGCTGCCTTGGATGCTTGTTGCGTCGCCCCGCATCATCAGCCAACAGAGACAACTAACACAGGGGGGCATCAATACCAACACCAACACCTGTTGCCATAATGGGTGGCCAGGGTCGCTTGTCATTGCCGCTTTCTAACCTTGAGTGACATTTTCATGTCTATGTGTACTGGACGCGGTGGTCGCCTTTAATTACGCGGCCGATTACGTAAAACTTTTCTTCTGCGCGGTCGAGCAGAGTCTTGGCGCGCGTGTACTTGGCAGCGGGAATGACGGCGATGAGGCCGACGCCCATGTTGAACGTGCGCATCATCTCGTCTTGCGATACCTGGCCGAGATCACGAAGGTGGTCAAAGATCGGCAGCACGGGCCAGGAACCGAGTTCGATTTGCGCGCCAGTGCCCTTGGGCAGAATGCGAGGCAGATTCTCAGTGATGCCACCGCCGGTGATGTGAGCCATGCCTGCGGTCATGCCCGCGGCGACGAGCTTTTGAATGACGTGGAGATAGCTGCGGTGCGTCTTCATGAGCGCCGCTCCGGCTTTCTCCTTGATAGCGGTGACATATTGGCTAGGCTTGTAACCGGCCACCTCGAACATGAGCTTGCGGGCGAGGGAATAGCCGTTGGTATGGAGGCCCGTGGATGGGAATCCGACGAGGACGTCGCCGGGCTTGATGTCGGCTCCGGTGACGAGTTTGTCGCGATCGACTGCGCCGACGATGAAGCCGGCGAGGTCGTACTCACCCTCGGCGTAGAAGCCGGGCATCTGGGCGGTTTCGCCGCCGATGAGGGCGCAGCCGTTGGCCTTGCAGGCGTCAGCCAGGCCGGAGACGACGGTTTCGGTGACTTCGGGGTCGAGCTTGCCGCTGGCGAAATAGTCGAGGAAAAAGAGCGGGGTCGCACCCTGGACGGCGATGTCGTTGACGCAGTGATTCACAAGGTCGCCGCCTACGCTGGAATGGAGGCCCATTTCGAAAGCAATTTTGAGCTTGGTGCCGACGCCATCGGCCGAGCTGACCAGGATGGGGCTTTTGAACTTCTGGAGGTCGAGCCGGAAGAGGGCCCCGAAACCTCCAATGCCGCCTAAAACATTGCGGGTAAAGGTCTTCTGGGCCAAATACTTGATACGTTCCTTGGCGCGGTCGCCGCGGGAGATGTCAACCCCGGCGTCGGCATAGGTGACGGGCTTCGGCGTGATGGGCTTCGGCGTTGTGGGCTTTGATTTGGATTCTTCGGGCACTTTTCGGCCTTCTACGGTTGGAGTTTGGAGCGGCGGTGCGGACCGGAAAGGTCGATTCTAGCAGGGTTCACGCAATGGGTCTGTGAAGGCCGGAATCGATTTGTTGTTCAAAATGTGGAGAACCGCTGGAAGGCGCGGTGGATGCGGGACTTCGACAGCGAGCGCGAATTCTATACTGAAGCCACGATGAGCAAGAAAACTCCGGTCCCGCCGCATACACGTTCCCACGAATTACAGCAGCGCGCTGAACGCTTTTTTCCTGGCGGCGTGAATTCGCCGGTGCGGGCATTTCGCGCAGTGGGTGGAGCTCCTCCGTTTGTGGAGCGGGCCGAGGGCGCTTACGTGGTGGACGCCGATGGCAACCGCTATATCGACTACGTGGGCTCGTGGGGGCCGATGATCCTGGGGCATGCGTTTCCGGCGGTGGTGGAGGCGATTGAGCGCGCGGCGCGGAACTCGGCTAGCTTTGGCGCATCGACGGCGAGCGAGGCCAACTTGGCAGAGCGGATTGTGGCGTGCTATCCGGCGATTGAGAAGATGCGGTTTGTGAGCTCGGGGACTGAGGCGACAATGTCGGTGATCCGACTGGCGCGCGCGGCGACGGGACGCAAGATTGTTATTAAGTTTGAAGGCTGCTATCACGGGCACGCGGATGGGCTGTTGGTGAAGGCGGGTTCAGGAGTGGCTACATTTGGGATTCCGGGATCGGCGGGTGTGCCGGAGGAAGTGGCGGCGCTGACACACGCATTGCCGTATAACGACACGGCGGCAGTGGAGTCGGCATTTGATGCGCATCCGGATGAGATTGCTGCGGTAATTGTGGAGCCGGTGGTGGGGAATGCAGGATGCATTGCTCCGATGCCGGGCTATCTGCAGGCACTGCGCGAATTGACCCATCGCGAGGGCGCATTGCTGATTGTGGATGAGGTGATGACGGGGTTCCGCGTCGCGCTGGGCGGGGCATGCGAACTGTATGAGCTCGATCCCGACCTGGTAACCCTGGGGAAGATTGTAGGTGGGGGATTGCCGGTTGGCGTGTTCGGCGGCAAGCAGAAGTATATGGATATGCTGGCGCCGCTGGGTCCGGTTTATCAAGCTGGAACGTTGAGCGGGAATCCGCTGGCAATGGCTGCGGGAATCGCGACGGTTGGATATCTGCAGGAGCATGCGGCGGAGGTTTATACGCGGCTCGAGTTGACGTCTAAGGCTGTGGCGGAGGGCGTTGCGGCGGAGGCCGAGAAGGCCGGCGTGGTACTGACGACGAATCGCGTGGGCGCGATGTGGACGTGGTTCTTCAATGAAGACCCGGTGACGAATTATGACGAGGCTGCGACGTCGGATACAGCGGCGTTCGGGCGGTTTCACCGGGCGATGCTGGATCGCGGTGTGTGGCTGCCGCCTTCGCAGTTTGAAGCTGCGTTTCTGGGGACGGCGCATGGGGATGCAGAAGTGCGGGCGACCATTGAGGCGGCGCGAGAAGCGTTTGCGGGATGAGGAGAGCAAGAAGCAGGTCCATCGACTCCCCTTGGCTTCGCTCAGGGTCGCTCAGAATGACGATGGCAAATTAGGATTTCTGCTTTCCCACCCATGGCGCGATAAAGCCGCGTCATGGATGGGGCACCCCCGGTCACAACTGATTGGCGCTTTTTAAAGACACCTACTTATAGCTTGATGTTTTTGAAAATTGAAATGATCTCGCGGCGTTACTCGCTCCATGCGTCGAGGGTGACGAAGGTGTGGGTGCGGTGATAGCGCTCGAGGAGTTGGGTGGCGGCGGCGATGGATGGGCCGCGATCGGCGTTCTGGCCACGATGGCTGCCGTCGTGAAGGACGATGTTGGTGGCCCACCCGCGGCTCTGGTTGCTGTCGATTTTGCTGATGAGGTTTTGGGCGATCTTGTCGGGGGAGGGTTCCTCCAATCGTTCGTCATGGCGTTCCAGGTGACGGGGATAAGGCCGAGCTGGCGTGCGAGCCTGAGCACGTAAGGACGGCGCGCGCCGAAGGGCGGACGGAAGTAGCGGATGGGTTTGCCTGTGATGTTGGCAAGAATGTCGGTGGTGCGGGTGAGTTCGTCGAGAACGTTGGCATCCCGGGTACGCGAGAGGTCGGGATGGCTCCAGGTGTGATTGCCGATGAGATGGCCGGCGTCGGCGACTCGGCGGGCGAGTTCTCGTTCCTCTTTCGCAAATTTGCCGACCATGAAGAAGGTGGCGCGCACATTGTGCTCGGCGAGGATGTCGAGAAGGCGCGGCGTCCATCGGGATTGGGGCCATCGTCAAAGGTGAGGGCGATTTGTGCGGGGATGCGCGGCGCGACGAGCGTGCGACCGAAGATTTGCGAGGTGGGCCAGCGTGAGGCATAGGCAAATCCGCCTATGCCAAGCCCGGTTGTACCGGCGAGACCGATAACTCCGTAAATACTCGCAGCTAAAGGAGAAAGCATTGCTGCCAATAGTGTGCGGCGAACGGGCGGCGAACGGCAAGCAGAGTGTGACGAGCGGTAACAGATGACGCTGATCCGGGCCTGAGGGCCCACCTTTAAAAGATCACCTAGATTCGTGGGATAAAGCCCCACGTTCCCTTCGAGGCGTATACTTGATGTTGTTCGGGTCGCATCCTGTGTAGACGGAGCGGCACTGGAGACAACATGAGTATTACGAACTTCCCCGGCAGCGCGAATTCTTCGCCGCTTGATTCTTCCATCACAAAAGTGACCATTCCTGCACTGGCCGAAATGAAGCGCCAGGGCAAGCCTATCTCCGCGCTCACCGCGTATGACTACGCAACATCGCGGCTGGTGGATGAGGCGGGCATCGACTTGGTGCTGGTGGGCGACTCGCTGGCGATGGTGGTGATGGGCCACGACAATACGCTGGCTGTTACCGTCGATGAGATGCTGCATCACACGCGTGCTGTGCGTCGGGCTGTTCGACGTGCGCTGGTAGTGGCGGATATGCCGTTTGGCAGCTATCACGGGACGGTGACTGACGGCGTGGCAAACGCAGTGCGCTTCATTAAAGAAGCAGGCGCTGAGGCGGTGAAGATCGAAGGGCCGCGCGTGGCGCTGGTGCAGGCGCTGACGGATGCGGAGATTCCGGTGATTGGCCATCTTGGGCTGACGCCGCAAAGCGTGCATCGCATGGGCGGATATCGCGTGCAAGCTAAAACAAATGAGTCGATCCAGCAGATCAAAACAGATTCCAGGGCACTAGAAGAGGCGGGCGCGGGCTTGTTGGTGCTGGAGGGGATTCCACGCGAGGTGGCGGCGGAGATTACAGCGGCGCTGACGATTCCGACGATTGGCATTGGCGCGGGGCCGGATTGCGATGGGCAGATTCTTGTGTTTCACGACATGGTGAATTTGAGCTTTGCTCCGAAAGCGAAATTTGCGCGGCGGTATGCAGATGCGGCTGGACTGTTCCGCGAAGCGATCGAGCACTATCGCGAAGACGTGGAGCATCGCGCATTTCCTTCGGATGAAGAGAGCTATCATCTATCTTCGGCAGTGAAGAAGGAACTGGGAACCGAGCGCGGTAACGCGGAGCCGGTGAAACAACTGCGCAAGGCCTGATGCGAATTCTAAAAACAGTGGAAGAACTGCGACAGTGGAGTCGCGCGCTGCGGTGCGATGGTGCCGGCGGAATTGCGCTGGTGCCGACGATGGGCGCTCTGCATGCGGGACACGCCTCGCTGATTCGCACGGCGGCAGAGGCGCGGCCGGGACCGGGTGGCTGTGAGCATCTTTGTGAACCCGACACAGTTTGGACCGAATGAGGATTTCGCGAAGCTATCCACGGACATTCAAGGCGGACTGCGAGCTGGCGGAGCGCGAAGGCGCGACGGTGATTTTCGCGCCGAGCGTGGAGGAGATGTATGCCGCCGGTGCGGCCACGTTTGTTGATGTAGAAGGACTGAGCGATCGGCTGGATGGCGCGTCGAGGCCGGGACACTTTCGAGGTGTGGCGACGGTGGTGGCGAAGCTGATGATTGCGGCGGAAGCGGATCTCGCGTTCTTCGGTCAGAAGGATGCGGCGCAGGTGGCGGTGCTGCGACGGATGGTTTGCGATCTGCGACTGGGTACCAAGATCGTGGTGTGTCCGATAGTGCGCGAGGCGGACGGGCTGGCGCTGAGTTCGCGCAATGTGTATTTGAGTTCCGAGGAACGGAAGCAGGCGTTGGTGCTTAGCCGGACGGTGAGACGAGTGGAGTCGCTGGTGGCCGGTGGAGAGCGGCAGAGCACGGCATTGCTCGAAGCGGCGCGTGGAGCGTTTGCCGAAGAGCCAGAGGTACGCGTGGACTATATCGAACTGGTGGATTGGGACACGCTTTGGCCGGTGCTGAACGCGGCGCCAGGGACATTGTTTGCGGTTGCCGCGCGGGTGGGGAAGACGCGGCTGATTGATAACGCGATCATCGGCTGACCGGCGGATCACGCGTTCTCGAACAAAACGCTGTCGTTCATGATGCGCCGCTCAACGCAAGAACATAAAATGTCTGATGGCGTAGCGATCAGGCCTAAAGCCCTTTCCCTCTCTGGCATGACCTCAGCAGCCTGAAGGCTGCCGCTCCCTCCGTATCTGCAACCTTCAGATTGCCTATTGGAGACCGATGAAGCTTGTTGCTCATTCATGCGGCAAGTATTGATCTAGCCATTCGATCCAGCGGCGGTAGACGTCGCGGATGCGGACTGGGTCATTGGGGCTGTGGCCCCCGATTGGATAGGCGTAGAACCAGGTTTTGACGCCACGATCTTTGAGCGCGTGATAGAGCTGATATCCCTGCGTGATGGTGACGCGGTAGTCGCCGACGTCCTGCAACACCAAGGTGGGCGTGGTCATCTTGTCGCAGTAGGTGATGGGCGATTGCTCGACCCAGTGTTTCATCCAGTCGGCCGTGTAAGGTGAGCCGCCGATGGCAGTGGCGCGGCTGACATTGCTATCGGAGAGCGTGTATTGATCGAGCAGGTTGGTGACGGGTGCGCCGGCGATGGCTGCTTTCCAGAACTGCGCGTGGCCGATGAGCCAGCTGGTCATGTAACCGCCGTAGCTCCAGCCGGTGACGGCGATGTTGGACTCGTCGACGATGCCGCGCTTCTTGAGCATTTCGAGACCGGCAAAGACATCGCGGCCGGGACCGTCGCCGGAATCGTCAACGATGGCGCGGCTGAAGTCGTTGCCAAAGTTGTCGCTGCCGCGGTAGTTGGGCTCGAAGACGAGCCAACCCTGGGCCGCGATGATTTGCGCGAAGAGCGAGAAGGTGTCCTTCGACGACGATGTTGGGCCGCCGTGAATGTAGAGCACGAGCGGGAGTTTTTTGCCGGGCGTGTAGTCGGGCGGATAGGTGAGGATGCCGTTCTCGGTCCAGTTCTTTGGAGCCTTGTCGGGACTTTGCCAGGTTACGACTTCGCTCTTGCCGAGGTTGAGCGAGTCGAAGGCGGCGTGGAATGTGGTGAGGCGGCGCGGCTTGGATTGAGGTGTGTCGAGGATGTAGATCTCTGACGGGCGGTGCGGCTCGGTCCCGACGAAAGCGATCTGTCCCTGGTTGCCGACGGTGGCGTCGAGCCAGAAGCCGGTGTTCGGAGTGACGCCGGCGAGATCGAGCTTGGTGGCGTTGCCGGTGAGGGGTTGGATCCAGAGGCTTGCGGTTGCGCCGTCATTTGCACCTGTCAGGATGGATTTGCTGTCGGGCATCCAGAGAGCGCGGAAGAAATTGCGATCGATGGCGTGCGTGATATTGGCGCCGTCGCCCTTGAGTCCGTCGACGATGTAGATGTCCTGATAGTTACGGTCGGTGCCGTCACGGGGATAGACGTACGCGAGGTGCGATCCATCGGGCGATGGGACGGGCTGCGTGGAGTACATCGTGTGCGTCGTGATCGCTTCGGATTTGCCGGTTGCGAGATCGAGGACCTGCGGCGAGGAGTAGCGGCGATCACCGGAGTAGGTATTTTCGAGGCGCACGTAGACGAGCTTGCTGCCATCGGGCGTGAATGCGATGGGTGAGGCCGGTGGCCCAGGGGGAAAGGCGACGGGCAGCGTCCACGTGCCGGAGGTGAGCCGTTTGGCTTCGCCGCCTGCCGCAGGAATGAGCCACAGGTGGGTGGGAAGAGCCTTGTCCTTGTCGAGGAAGCTACCATTGCCTACCTCGAAGGCGTCGTCGAATTTGTCGGCGCCGGTTTTCTTGGGAGGCGCGTCGGCGGCTGCAAAGGCGATGGCGCTGCCGTCAGGCTTCCAGGCAAATTGCTGGATTGACGTTTGACTCTTGGTCAGCTGCTGCGATTCGCCGCCGGACATGTCGAGCACAAAGACCTGGTTGTGTTTGTCTGCGTCTTCAACCAGGAATGCGATGCGATCTCCTGATGGCGACCAGCGCGGGAACGAGACATGCTTGCGATCGTGCGTGAGGAAGCGGGTTTTGCCTGTCGCAGTGTCGACCAGCACCAGGTCGGATGCGTAGATGTCCTCTTCGTAGTCAGGACGCGCTACGACGACGGCCAGCGACTTGCCGTCGGGCGCGATCCTGGGGTCGGAGATGCGGAGGATCTTGCCTACCCAGGCGAGATCGAAGACTTTGCCGGGCGTAGCGGGGATAGGCAGACGCGACGTGGCCATTGCGGTGGGGGGACTCTGGCCGAACACGGCCGCGTTGAACACGACGAACACCGCAAGAAGAGAAGGCAGGAGACGCTTCATTGTTTTTCGCACCTTGAATTGGAAGGGTCAGCAGCAGAGGGAAGGCGTGGGTCAAATATACAAGATGCCGCTCTTGCGTTAACCTCGCGCCAGCACGCAAGCTTGTACACATGCCCGAGCTGCCGGACATTTCTGCGTACATCACTGCGCTGGAAGAGCGCATCGTGGGGTGGACGCTGGAACGTGTGCGGCTGGGATCTGTGTTTCTATTACGGACCGTGGACCCTCCCTTGAGTGCGGCTGAAGGGCGCACGGTACACGCACTGCGGCGCATCGGGAAGCGTATCGCGATTGGTGTGGAGGGAGAGGTGTGGCTGGTTCTGCACCTGATGATTGCGGGGCGACTGCACTGGAAGGCTCCGCAGGCGAAGCTGGCCGGAAAGAATGCGCTAGCGGCGTTCGATTTTCCGAACGGGTCGCTGGTGTTGACGGAGGCAGGCTCGAAGCGGCGGGCATCGCTGTATATAGTGCGTGGAGAAGAGGCACTGCGCGCGATGGATCCCGGCGGAGTGGAGATTTTTGAGACGGATCTGGATCGATTTCGTGCGGCGCTGACGGCGGAGAATCGAACGCTGAAGCGCGCGCTGACCGATCCGCGACTGATCAGCGGGGTGGGCAATGCTTATTCCGACGAAATTCTGCATGCTGCGCAGCTTTCTCCGATTACGCTGACGCACAAACTGAAGCCGGAAGAGTGGGCAAGGCTGTTCGCAGCAACGCGGGCAACAATGGAGACGTGGATGGATCGACTTGGGGCGGAGGCACGGAAGAGCTTTCCGGAAAAGGTCACGGCGTTCCGGCCGGAGATGGCCGTCCATGGGCGGTTTGGTCTGCCGTGTCCGCGGTGCGGAGAGAAGGTGCAGCGGATTCGTTACGCGGATAACGAGACGAATTACTGCGCGAAGTGCCAGACGGGTGGAAAGGTGCTGGCGGATCGGAGCCTGTCGCGGCTGCTGGGTTCGGACTGGCCGCGGACGCTGGATGAGTTGGAGGCGCTGAAGCGGAAGTGACCGGGGTCGTGGAGGATGCGCCGGATTTGACACGACTAGCTGGTTTTGCGAGACTCAAAGTTGCTGCCGATCCGGCGGAAACTGCTGGATTTGTGTCTCGTGCCGAAGTGGCGGAATTGGCAGACGCGCGTGGTTCAGGTCCACGTACTCGCAAGGGTGTGGGGGTTCGAGTCCCTTCTTCGGCACCAATCACTGAAAACAAAAGTCTTAGATAGCTGGCTACACTGCTGGCTACACTATTTTCTCCGAGATATGACCGGTTTTTCCCTCCTGAGGGGTATTTGTCTTCAGGAGCGACACCGTGCAAGTCCGCCTCTATATTCGAATCCGCCTCACCACTGGCAAGCGTGCTTACGCCGACCCGGCTTATGCCTCGAACGGCAGGATCAAGCCGCTCGTCGGTCATCGACGACAAACTAGAACACCATCCTGAAGGCGTTTACCACCTGCATTACGCGGAGGCCGGTAAACGCATGTGGAAGTCCGTCGGCACACGGACGCTTACGCGGCGATCACCACGCTGATCAAAACGGAAAAGGCGCTGGCCGCCAAAGCCGTCGGTGTTGCGGTCGTCGAGGATGGCGGTCCCGACGGCTCATCGGGTCGCGAATTCGAAGCGGCTCTCGTTGAGTACATCGGTGAAGTGAAGGCTGCACGAGCCAAGGCGACATATATCGCCTATAAATACACGCTTCGGCAGTTCCAGAAGACATGCACCAACAAAACCATCGAGGCGCTTGATCGTGGTGACGTCCTCAGGTTCGTTGGGGTGTTGCGCGACGAGGCCATCGCGCCCCTGACCATTTCGAACAAGATGACTTACCTGAAGACGTTCTTCATTACCAACTCGATTGGCCGATGCTGAAAACGGATCGAATTAAATACACCGAGAAGAAGGTCGAGGCATACAGCACCGAGGATTTGAACGCCCTGTTCGCCGCAGCGAATCGTGAAGAGAGCGATCTGTTCCAGTTCCTGCTCTGTACCGGCGTTCGTGAGCAAGAAGCAGTGCACGCAAAATGGGCAGATGTCGATTTCCATCGCAAGAAGTTTCATGTCGCGAGAAGCGCGATCAGTTGGCCTTTACTCCCAAAGACCACGAAGAACGCTCCATTCCAATTCCGGAATCGCTGGTTGATCTGCTTCAGGCTCGGCGAAAACGGCTGACCAATGCGCGGCTTATTTTCCCAGCACCGGACGGGAAGTTGGATTACCACTTTCTGCGGATTCTCCAGGACCTCGCTTTCCGTGCTGGACTGAACTGCGGCGAATGTTTCAACAAAAAGGGGCAGTGCTGCTCCAGCCGGGCGATGTGTCACCACTGGGGCCTGCACAGATTTCGTAAGACTTTTGCGACGATGCACCATGAGGCGGGTGTTTCGGTATGCACGATCCAGCGCTGGCTCGGCCACTCCAGCCTCGACACCACGCTCCGTTACCTGGCCGGATCGGATGAGGCGAGTGAGCGTACCCGCGAGCGCGTGAACAGTACGTTCGCTGGTCTGCAGCCCCGGAAGATGGAGGCCGTGGCTTAGGGTCTGTCCGTCTAGGCGATGGACTACTGGCCCGACATATCATCGAGAATTTTTCTTTGCAGTTACTCCGTAAATTGATCGCGGAAGCCAAGAGTCAAGTCGAATGGTTCTGGGGCCAGCACGGGTCAAGGCCGTACCGGAAAGGTGTTTCACATGACGTACTGGAACTTGAATCGCATGCGGTTCGGCTTGAAAGACCGCATTCTTGAAGGCATCGCACTGACGGATGCTCGCAATTCTACCGACACTATGAAAAGCGTCATCGAATCGCGTTTTCAACAAGAAGTGACCCTGGTGCACCGATTACATGCTGGCTACCCCGCGAGGCAGTTCGTTGCTCGCCGGGTGCGTCACTGGCACCCTTGTCCTCGCGGCCAATCCAGTCGCCGAAGAGTTGACCCTGGTTGGTATAGCCCTGCCTCTGAACCACTTCCCAGTACTGATACCGACCGCCGACACTGCTTGGATGGGACGAGTCGGTGTTCACGGCTTCAGCTCGCAGATCGAGCTTCGGTACGCCGGGAAAGTGGGATAGATAGAGGCCCGGCCTGTATGTGGCATGTGTAGGCTTGAAGATCCAACTATCCATCGGGATAAATGGCGAGCCCCTCGTCGAGGATTCGCAATCGGACAAGGGAGTACCAGATTGAGTTTCCGGTGGTCGCAGTGTCTGCTGCGAAGTTGGTTGCGCTGTCACGGGAAGACCCAATGCAAGGGAGAGAGCGCCTACTACGCATGCCACTGCCGAGGGACCAGAAGCAGAAAGAGACCCAATGATACGCAAATTCAATTTCCTTACCCGGACGCAACCGCATACCGTGGGTTCCGTCCATATCGAACATGCTCTTCACAGACTCAATGGCAGAGAATTTACATTTCTGTGAAATGAGTCACTCTATTTCTGCCCCAAATTCATCAATTTCTACCCTGAACTGGCGAAAGCCCGACAAGTATCCTTTTAGCAGCATCTTTTGCGACATGCTGTGCGCGTCGCCACTGCAGTGGAGAGCGGCTTGAGCGCAAGTAGAAGCGGGTCGCGGCAGCCGGAAGATAGCAGTTCGGACGTCGCCGCAGGCAATTCTTCGCAACCCGTCATCGGATTTCCTAGCGTATTTGGAAATAGGGTGCTGGGAATCGAGGGCTTCGGGCGGTTCGTGGGCCAACTTCAGTACCGGATGAACATCCGGACTCTCCAACGGCAGGAAACCTGAGCTCGCGGGTCTCAGGCCTCACCGGGGGCGGGCTCGTCTTGCAGGATAATGGCGGAGGCAATCTGGCGGTGAGCGCCAGCTGCAGCTTCACCTTCAGAATGGAACTCTCGTTTCTCAGCGCGAACGAACAATCACAGCACGCCAAGGCGGCGACGGAGCGAACACTTTCGGCTACAATCTCACCTCCGCACTATTGGCAATTCATATCAAAGAAGATCTGTTCAAGGACGTTGTGGACGATGTCATCAAGTAGTCCTGGGGCGTCCGGCCCCAAATTTTGAGTCGACCGACCGGCTACATTTGGCTACACTTTTTGCAGATTCTGAGGCTGAAATGGACTTTAAATAGCTCAAACAGTGAAAGCTGTGGAACCCGCTCCGGGAGCGAATAAAACCGCATATCTCCTCTCGTTTCAGTGTTGTAGCTGAAGGCGTCTTTCGGAGTCCCTGTTTCGGCACCAAAACTTGAGACAATTTCTGGTTCGGTCAGATTGCCGGTCGCCTTGCCGGGGGTTGAGGCAGCGAGTTCCAACCGCCGTAGTTCAGCTCAAAGTCGAGTAGGGCGAGCGATCAGACGGCGGACCATCGGCCTTTCATTGAGTGAACATAGGGCGTGATGAGATCACGAGCGCGATCAAACCAGCTTGACATTGCGTAATTGGACGATTACGGTCTATTTACGCTGCTACCCCATCCACTGATTCAGGCCTCCCGGAAACGGGGGGCCTTCGAGTTTTCTGGCGGAAAATGCGTTCCGCGAAGCACCGGGGACGATGTCTATGGCGGGAACCAATTGCCTTCTGAATGGACGAAGACGGCGGAGGTCTGCATCGACTACTGGAACTGGACCCGGCCGAATTGGTCTCACTTTGAGACGGCCTCGTTTCGGCTCCGGGGCCGGAACGGGTAAACTTCGGACGAATCGGATTCGAACCTGGAGATGCTGAATGAAGGCATTGGTAAAGAGCAGAGCTGAACGAGGCCTTTGGCTGGAAGACATTCCCGAGCCGGTGATCGGCGTGAACGATGTGTTGATTCGCGTGCGCTACACGGGGATCTGCGGCACCGACGTTCACATTTACGAATGGGATGAATGGGCGCAGAAGACCATCCCGGTGCCAATGGCGATCGGTCATGAATTTGTGGGCGAAATTGTGGAAGTAGGCTCGAACGTCAGCGACTTTTTCCCTGGCGACCTGGTCAGCGGAGAGGGGCACGTGGTCTGTGGCAGGTGCCGGAATTGCCTGGCGGGCAGGCGTCACCTGTGCGCCGTGACCAAGGGTGTAGGAGTCAACCGGCCGGGTGCTTTTGCAGAGTTGATCTCGCTGCCGATGACCAACATCTGGAGACACCATCCGGGCATCGACCAGGAAGTGGCCGCAATTTTCGATCCGTTTGGAAATGCCGTTCATACGGCGCTTTCTTTCCCGGTTCTGGGCGAGGACGTGCTCATCACCGGAGCTGGTCCGATCGGCATCATGGCCATACCCGTTGTGCAACGTGCGGGCGCCAGGCACGTTGTGATCACGGACCTGAATCCATTTCGACTTGAATTGTCCAGGAAGATGGGGGCTACTCTCGCAGTGGATCCGACTAAGACGCCGCTCGCTGACGTGCAGAAGCAACTCAACATGGCGGAAGGGTTCGACGTGGGTCTGGAGATGTCGGGGAATGACCAGGCACTGCAGGACATGATTGCGAACATGAGTCACGGCGGCAAGATTGCGATCCTCGGGATTCCGGCAAGAAAATCTCCTGTCGACTTGCGAGCGGTGATCTTTAATATGCTCACGTTGAAAGGGATCTACGGGCGCGAGATGTACGAGACGTGGTACAAGATGTCGGTGATGCTGGAAATGGGTCTGGACATCTCACCGGTCATCACCCACCGTTTTCAATATTTCGAATTTGAACTGGGATTCCAGGCAATGACATCTGGGCAGGCCGGGAAGGTTGTATTGGACTGGACCAACATAAAGTGAGCCGAGTGAAGTGAGTCGACTGCGCTTCCGCGTGCTGTAGTTTTGACCGCAACCAGAGAGATTATCCGCTTTGTGAAGTAACTCGATCGGAGACATTCGCGCCCGTTTTTTGCGGCGGCATTCGGAGCCGTGCGCTCGGTTTGCGGCTTGTCGGGCCGACGGTTACACTTGCTCGTTCAGCTGAATGCCAGATCTTCTCGCGCCGGGACGGCCAATCATCGGGACGGCTAGGCTCGTGCGAAGGCGTGGATTGCGCCTGCGGAGTGAATTATGAAACAGCTCATCCTTATCCTTGCCTTCGCGATATCCACGGTGTACGCGCAAAACTACACGCGCGGAATTGGAGTGTATCCCGGAGATCCCAAAGAGTACACGGGTCCAACGCTGGTGACGGATGCGAATACCTATCGCAACCTGGCGCTTCATCGGCCCGCGTATCAGTCGAGTGCCTATGACTATAACTTGACGGCGCAATTGGTCACGGACGGCATCAAGGAGTCTGCGATGCCGCAGTGGATCGAGACCTCGACCAGCAATGCCGGCCTATTGCCGAAGAATGAACGTGAGCTCTTTCTGGATGGCAACGTCACATCATCACTGAATGTGTCGGGCGATGTGCCATGGGTTGAATTCGATTTGAAAGGCGGAAGCGAGGCGCCGGAGATCGATCGCATTGATCTTTATCTGCGCAGGATTTATGGCAGATCGTTATCGGGGATGTGGACCTACACGGTCTCCGGTTCTGACGATCACGTGACATGGAAGGAAGTGGGACGAGCCTCAGGCTCTGAGTGGCCGGACATGCGGGAATCCGGCCCGAGTTTTATGGAGACGATCGCTTTCGCCGCACCTGCACGATTTCACTCGTATCGAGTACAGCTGGCGGCACCGAATGTGAGCACGTGGGGAGTGGCGGAGCTTGCCCTCTCAGATAAAGGGCAGCCGGTTCGCGTGGCGGGACCGGATATTTTCGCGGACGCGTGGATGAGCGCGGGGAGCGGGGAGGAATGGATCTACGTTGACCTGGGCGCGATTTGCACCTTCGATCGCGTTGGGCTTGTGTGGGTCCAACGCGCAGCAGAGGGCTCGATCCAAACGTCGGATGATGCGAGCCAGTGGAAGACCCTGCAGGCACTGCCTTCGGTGACTGATTCGACGGATGACATACATCTGACACAGCCGGCGCGCGGACGTTATGTGCGCTTGCTGATGACGAAGCCGGTTAATGCAGGGGATCGTTACATCCTCAGCGAGCTCGAGGTCTATGGCCGCGGTGGACTGACAGTAGCGCCCCATGCTGCAGCTCAAGCGCTGGCCGATGGAACATTGCCTCTTGCGGGTGGAAACTGGCGGGTGCAGCGCGCATCGCTTGTGGCGGTTAGCGGAGCGGAACTCTCGACAGCCGGTTTTGCGGACAAGGATTGGATGGTTGCGACGGTTCCGGGAACGGTGTTGACCAGCTACCTGAATGACGGTGCGATTCCGGATCCTGATTTTGGCGACAACCAGTACGCGATCTCCGACTCGTTCTTTTGCGCGGACTTCTGGTATCGCGATGAGTTCACGTTGGCGGCGGAGCGGCATCCGGGTGAGCACAGTTGGCTTAACTTCGACGGCATCAATTGGAAGGCTGATATCTTTCTGAACGGACATCGTGTGGGGCAGATCGACGGCGGATTCATGCGCGGGAAATTCGATGTGACGGCGCTTTTACATCACAGCGGAATGAATGCTCTTGCGGTGCACATACTTCGGGTGGCGAATCCCGGCAGCACGAAAGACAAGGCTGGGCCGACGGTGAACGGCGGCGCGCTTGGCCGTGATAATCCGACGTACCATGCTTCAGCGGGATGGGACTGGATTTCGACGATTCGCGGGCGGGATACAGGGATCTGGAGCAATGTGTCGCTGACCTCGAGCGGACCGGTAAAGATTGAAGACCCGCTGGTGACAACCGTGCTGCCACTGCCGGACACGACGCATGCGGATGTCACGATCAAGGCTACGCTGCGGAATCTCGATGCAAAGGCGGTTAGCGGTACTCTGCAGGTGCGCTTTGGCGATGTGACCGTTGAGATGGCAGCGACTGTCGATGCGGCTTCGACGAAGACAATTGAGCTTTCGCCGGTGACGCAGGCGGCCCTGCGGCTTGTGAATCCGAAACTGTGGTGGCCGGTGGGCTATGGCGATCCCAATCTCTATCCGGTATCGATCAGCTTTGTTGTCGATGGTGTTGAGTCGGACAAGACCTCGTTCGAGGCGGGTGTACGGCAGTTTACCTACTCGGAAGACGGAGGAGTGCTGAAGATCTGGATCAACGGAAGAAGGTTCATCGCACGCGGCGGCAACTGGGGATTTCCCGAATCGATGCTGCGGTATCGTGCGCGCGAGTATGACACGGCTCTTCGATACCATCGTGATCAACACTTCAACATGATTCGGAACTGGGTGGGGCAGACGGGCGACGAGGCATTCTACGAGGCAGCCGATCGCAATGGCGTGGTGGTGTGGCAGGATTTCTGGCTGGCGAATCCGTGGGACGGACCCAACCCGGACAACAACGATCTGTTTCTCGTGAATGCGCGCGACTACCTGCTGCGCATTCGCAATCACGCGTCACTCGGAATCTTCTGCGGCCGCAATGAAGGAATGCCGCCGAAGCAGATCGACGATGGATTGCGTGACCTGGTGTCATCGCTGGAGCCGGAATCGCATTACATTTCAAGTTCGGCTGACGGGCCGGTGAGCGGGCACGGGCCGTATCGCGTGGAGCCGCTTCGATACTACTTCGAACACGCGCCGACCAAGCTGCACAGCGAGATGGGTTCACCGAATGTGGTCGAGATGGATATCTTGCGCAGGACGATACCCGAATCGGCAATGTGGCCACAGGGCTATCAATGGCCACTCCATGATTATCACGAACAGAATCCGTTCAGCACGGCCGTCGATAAGCAGTATGGCGGCGCGAACAACGCGGGCGGCTGGGTCAGCTTTGCGCAGTTTGTGGATTACGACGCGTATCGCGGGATGTTTGAGGGACAAAGCAAGAATCGGCTTGGGCTGCTGATCTGGATGAGCCACCCTGCGTGGCCGTCGCTGCTGTGGCAAACTTACGACTACTTCTTCGACACTGACGCGGGATATTACGGGGCGAAGAAGGCGGCGGAACCGCTGCATATCCAATGGAACGCTGCTACTGATGCGGTTGAAGTAGTGAACTACAATGCCGGCGAGCAGACGGGGCTTGCGGCTCACGCGCAGGTGATCAACATCGATGGAGCTGTGAAGTGGGAGAAGGGCGCGACGCTCGACAGCCATGAGGACAGCACACAGTCTCCGATGCAGCTTGAGTTTCCTGCGGGGCTTGCGCGCACACATTTCATCCGCTTGACGCTGACGCGCGGCAAAGATATCGTGTCGTCCAATTTCTATCTGCATGGGCTTGCGGAGGGCGATTACCAGGGCATTCGCGATCTGGTCGGCGCCAAGGTGACTGCAAAAATGCACGTCCACCGTGATGGCGCTGAATGGCAGATCAAGACGGAACTGCACAACGTTTCTAATACACCCGTGTTGATGGTGCGCGTGAAGACAGTACGCAGCAAGAGCGGGGATCTGATTGTGCCGGCTATCTATGACGATAACTACATCGCATTGATGCCGGGCGAGAAGCGGACCATTTCAATTTCGCTTGAAGATGCGGATACGCGGGGGGAGAAGCCACGCGTGCGTGTTAGCGGCTTTAATCTTGCGGGAGCGCAATAGCTATTCACTATCTCCCTGCTAAAGCGGAGATTGCTCGCTACAGGCTGGCCCGTTCGAGGCTGTCGCGGTCCCATTTTGCCGCCTCTGCGCCGGCTTCGTATGTACTTTGACAGAATGCGAGCAGCGCATCCGTCGGTGATGAGGCTACACGGATGTCGTCGTACATGATGACGAATTCGTTGAGGGCCTGGTCATAGTGAGCGGCCGCAGGTTGGACCTGCGCGGTGCGGAACCCTTGCGGTTCAGGCGCCATGTACGAGTAGAATGCCGGACCGCCAAAGCCTGCGCCCGGCCAGAATCCGACGCTGCTTACTTCGTGGGAATAGGCCTCGCGAGTGATGGAGTCAGCTCCCTCGCGTGGCGGAGCCTTGCGGCCTGAGAATCGCGTGACAGCGAGATCAAAGCTGCCCCAGAAGAAATGTACTGGACTGCTCTTGCCGATGAACTGCGAACGGAATTGTTGGAATACAACATCGACTGAGAGCAGGATTCGCCAGAATTTCGTGACTGATTCAGGATCGTAGGCGCCATGCTGCCTGTCCTGATCGAACCGGGTAGGATTGGGAATCTCAACCGGCATCGGCCAGATCTTGATGTCAATGCCGGCTGAACGGAGCATCGCGAAACACTCTTGGTAAAAATCCGCTACAGGGCGAGGCTCCAGGGGGAGCTTCTTCACGATGGCGTCGCTGGTCTCGAGAATGAGCTGGTGCTGAATGAAATCAAAGCGGAGCTCGAATGACCTGTC
Source organism: uncultured Acidobacteriaceae bacterium (assembly GCA_963832035.1). Lineage (GTDB taxonomy): Bacteria > Acidobacteriota > Terriglobia > Terriglobales > Acidobacteriaceae > Telmatobacter. Next base: position 550,022 of record CAWHSK010000003.1, read on the forward strand.
TTGATAGGGGATGCCGGACGTGGTCAATCCGCGGGCTGTCACGTAGAGAGGGACGTTCCACCAGTGATTGACCAAGGGCGTTAGACGGAGACGAATCTTGCCGACAATCTGCGTCCACATGTGCAAAGTGGCGTATGTGTCCTGCCAGGAATCGAGCGGGAGGGACGGCCAGCATTCCGGGCGATCGGTGGAGTTATTCACTGTCAATGGACCTCCGAGGCATCGGCAAACGGGGAGTCAGATGCCTTCCAGAGAGGATAAGCCTCTCCGTTCGTGGTAACAACTCTGGCTTTACAGGCCCTTCTTCATGCGGAATTCACGAACGACTTCCGCGGGATCGCGATGTTGGCCGTCGACAGCTTCATTCATTGCGCGCATGTCGTCTGCGGTGATCTTTCCGGCGAGTGCATGGAGGGCAACCGCAACTTGCGGCCAGCGACGGAGCGCGTCGTCGCGCACCAGCGGGACTGCATCGTAGGGCGGGAAGTAGTGACGGTCGTCCTGGAGCGCAACGAGGCCGAACGCCTGAATCGGACCGTCGGTTGAGTTGGCGGCGATCATGTCGACCTGGCGAGCGTTGAGCGCGCGATAGAGCAGGCCCAGGTCCATGGTTCGCGGCGACCCGTCGAAGCGCAGGTTGTATGCAGAGCTTAATCCGGGCAAACCGTCGGGGCGCTGCTCGAATTCGTATCCGACACCAAGACGCCACTGAGGGGCGTATGGCGCCGCCTGGCTCAGGGTTGAGAGATGAAAGCGCTGCGCATCGTCGCCGCGAATGACCATGGCGAACGTATTTTCAAATCCGAGCGGCTCGACGACGGTGACGCTATAGCGCGATGCATATAGGCGGCGTACGGTATCGAGGACTGACTTGGGATTGCGATCGACTGGCTGCTTGAGAATTGCGGTGAGCGCAGTTCCGGTGTATTCCACATAGGCATCAATGCGGCCCGCAGTTAGCGCCTGGTTGCAAATATAGCTGCCGGCGAGGTAGAAGCGGCGCTCGACCTTGAGATTGGACTTGCTCTCGATTTCCTGAGCAAGCAGTTCGCCCAGGATAACTTGCTCGGTGAAATTTTTCGCGCCGATGACCGGATGGTCAGGGCGGGGCGGCGAACAACCAACGAGAGGCAGACAAAGAGCCATGACGCACACGAAAAAAGGTGCTCGCCTCATTGGGTTGAACCTTGAGAATCCGGAACCTTGAATCGGCGTTCGAGAAGTCCGAGTGCCGCGTCGGCAGCGAGCGCGAGGAGGGCGGCCGGGATGGCTCCGGCGAGAACGAGGCGATTGTCCACCGATGCTACTCCGCGAAAGATCAGTTCGCCGAGGCCGCCGGCTCCGACTGCAGCCGCGATGGTTGCGATGCCGATGCAGGTGACGGTGGCTGTGCGCAGTCCCGCGAAGATGAAGGAGGCGGCAAGCGGGAGTTCAATTTTGAATAAACGCTGTGCGTCAGTCAGGCCGATGGCCCGAGCAACCTGAATCAGTGTGGGATCGATGCCTCGGATTCCGGCATAAGTGTTACGCAGGATGGGAAGAAGGGCGTAAGCGGTGAGCGCTACGATGGCGATGCGCGCGGCGCGCTCTCCGAGCCAGGGGAGGGGGAGCAGGAATCCAAACATGGCGAGCGAGGGAATGGTCTGCAGTATATTTGTCAGGCCGATTACGGGTTTGGCCCAGCGTGGTGAACGCGTGAGCCAGATGCCGCCGGGGATGGCGAGAATGGCCGCAAACAGCATGGCGGCACCGGTGAGCCAGAGGTGTTCCAACGTGAGCGTGGCGATTTCGCCGCCGTATTGCGAGAGAAACGAGGTGCTCATGCGGCACCGCCGTTTGTATTCGGATCGGCTGCCGCGGTCGACTGGCCGCGATGGAACGCCTGGGCATACGCAACGATCTCAGGCTGTTCGGACCGGAGAAATTGATCCTGGGCAAAATTTGCGATGACTCTTCCTTCACCAAGAAGAACGATTCGGTGCGCGAGATAGAGCGCTTCGTCGAGATCGTGGGTTACCAACAGAACTGTGGTCCGCACCCGGTGCAGAAGGCTGCGGAGCATGTCCTGCATTTCGGCCCGCGTGAGCGGATCGAGCGCCCCAAATGGCTCGTCCATGAGCAGGATTTTGGGTTCGGCAGCCAACGCGCGAGCCAGTCCGACGCGCTGCCTTTGCCCGCCAGAAAGTTGATGCGGAAAGCGCTGGGAAAACGCCGCTGGATCGAGGCCGACCAGTTGCAGCAATTCGTTGCTTCGAGCAATTCGTTCCTCTCGCGGCTTTCCTTCCGCTTCAAGGAGGATGCCGACGTTGCGCTCAATATTGAAGTGCGGAAACAGGCCGGTCTCCTGAATGACGTAGCCCATTTTTCTGCGCAGTTGAACGAGACTGAGATCGCCGATGGTCGTGCCAGCTACATAGATCTGGCCGCGCGTCGGCTCGATCATCCGGTTTGCTGTACGGAGGAGCGTGGTTTTCCCGGAGCCGCTGCGGCCGAGAATCGCAGTGACAGTGCCCTCTTCAAGTGCGAGCGATACGTCGTCGAGTAGCAGACGTCCGCCCGCTATCTCAACGGAAACATTTCGAAATTCCAGTGCTGCGCTCATCACAATGGCTTGTTGGGCAGCTTACCACGGCGGTCTGTTCTTACTGCTTCGTCACGTCTGTCTCGTTGTCGTCAGCGTCGCGATCGATAAGTTTGTTGAGCGGGTCGATTCCGGCGCGCGCGGGCATCTTGTCCACGACGATTTCGAATGTCTGCCTGCCGTCGTGTACCCAATGCTTCTGGAGGTAGAGTGGCTTTTCGCTATCTCGCGGGCCGGTAAAGACGCCAATGTCGATCAAGTCGTTCAACTTTTCGGGGGTCTCGTTTCCGCTGCCGTCCGACTTCACCTTGTGCGCCTCTACCACCAGCGTGACTTTGAATTTGTGATCTGGCGTCTCCGTTACCGTGGCCGACTCCGCGCGATTGTTGTAGAGAACGATGTTTTCGAAGGAGTCGTCGATGAAGTACTGAAGGTTGGCGGGCGTCTGTTCACGCAGGGCGGCGACCAGTTGGCGAGTATCGGGATAGGGCCCGGATTGCGCGGTTCCAGCGTTGGCGTAGCGATACTGCATCAGGAAATTGTGCAGGGCCAGGTTGACCTTGTCTTCGCCGATGTAGTCGGAGAGCGCATACATAATCTGGCCGCCTTTCTGGTACCAGACATAAGCCTCCTGCTGGACCTGCGCTAACGCTTCTTCCCTGCGAACCTCAGTGCCGCGACCGCGCAGATAACGGTCGAGCTCAAACTTCAGAAACTTGTGCATGTTGTCGTCGCCATACCGATGGCGCATGGTCATCAGCGCGGAATATTCGGCCAGCGTCTCCGACATCATGTTTGACCCAGCGACGCGACCACCGATCAACTGGTGCCCCCACCACTGGTGACCGAGCTCGTGCGCGGTGACAAAGTATGTGAAATCGATGTCAGTGGGTTTCTGCGTCCGCTCGATAAATCCGATTCCCTCGGAGTATGGGACAGTATTGGGAAAGGACTGGGCGAAGGTACGATAACGGGGGAATTCGATAATTCGATACTGCTTGAATTGATAGGGGCTGAAATCCTTTTCGTAAAACGCGAGCCCTGCCTTCGATGCGGCGATCATATCGGGGACGTTGAATTTGTGCGAAGGCAGATGATAAACCTCAATCGCGATGGGGCCGTCGGTACCCTGGAATGTGTCGCGCGTAACTTCGTATTTGCCGGAGAGGAAGGAGAAAAAGTCGGCAGTCTGCACATCACCCATGTCGTAGGTGAAGTAGTGGCGGCCGTTCGCAATCCAATCCTTTTGCAGGTATCCAGGGGAGATCGCGATCTGATCGGCCGAGGTGCTTACGGTGGTGCGATAGTGTATCCAATCGGATTGCGGTGAGAAGAGGTTGGTCGTGCTGCCCACCGGATCTCCGCGATTGGGGAGCAGCTCAAGTTCTCCGAGATGCTCTTCGCGGCGGCGGCGGGGATCAGAAAGTTCGTTATCTGCACTGTAGCCGATGGTCGGATAATATCCCGAGTCAAAGAAGGTGCCGTTGTAGGCCAGCTCGGCCCGCTCGTGGCCGTCGAGAAAGCCGCGGGTTTCTCGACTCATATTGAAGGTCATGTTGATTGTTTCGCCCGGGGCAAGCGGTTTATCGAGGGCGTAGATGACGTAGAGATTTCGCGGGCTGGCTGAGACGATGTGAAACGGCCGATCGAAGGATACGTTCTCAACCGACTGCTGCGCGTTGGTGATGTGGATCTGCGCTATCGGCTGGGTCGTCTTGTTCTGGAGCACGAAGTGACCTGTACCGTTGAATGAGCGGCGCTCAGGATAGATATCGATTTGCGTGTCGACGGAAATGACTTTCGGTTGCGGCAGGTGCTCGTATTTCTTGAAGTCCTTTTCGTATTTTGCCTGAATCACGCGCAGGTCTTTGTTGTTCAGGTATTCATTGAGAACATGAGTGTTGTAGTAGAACCAGGCCCCGCTGCCAACGGCGATCAATAGAAAGACCGCCGCTGCCGGAGCGAGTCCGAGCGCGTTCTGCCGGAAAAGATGCAAGCGGGCGCGGAGGGAGTCTTCTGCACCACGGCGTGCGAGTCCAATGGAGATGACACCGAAAAAGGCGGCCGCCGAAAGCCAGTACGTAATCGACCAGAACAGCGGCTGGACGAAGTGCCCATAACCATTCATATCGGAGTAGGTATAGGGCGGAGTTGCGCCGAAGAGGTAGAGCGTATTCTCCCATCCGAAGTTAAAGAGTACCGGCTGCAGGACGAACAGACCGATGACGATGCCATGCCCAATGAACTTGTTGGACACGATGGTCTGCACAAACATGGCAAACAGCGCAAAGATGAGAATCTGCGGAAATGTGATGACGTAAAGCTCTTTGAAATACTGCAGCAACTCGTAGTGATAGTAGCCTGCGATCGTCTGCATGATAATTCCGCAGATCCCCGCGATGGTGAGGAGGGCGAGTTCCACGACGCAGAGAGCCGTAAGCTTCGAGAGCCAGTCGGTCGACTCCTTCATCGGCAGCGCGTCGTGAATTCCCTCGAAGCGCGTGTCGCGTTCGCGCCAAATAAGCTCCGCAGCATAGAACGTGGCCACAATGTAAAGAAATAGAACAGCCCCACCCTCGACGGACTGCAGCATGAGGTAGGTGACTGGCCAGACATTTCTCCCTTCTACTCGCCCGGCATAGTGCCCGTTATTGAGGGCCACTCCAGCCATAAGCACAAGCAATACCCAAAAAGGAACGTCGCTTACGACGTTACGAACGCGCATGCGTGTGAGCGAGACATACTGCGCAATGGATGTTCCGAGGCCGAACAATTGGTGCACGAGTGGAATCCGAGCTACCGCGCGAGTGCGAATCGGTTGGAGTTCTTCGTCCTGCTCAAGCGCGATGCGGGCACGTCGACTACTGGTTCGCGCGGTGAGCGCCTCGAGCGACATCGGGAAGAGCTTCCAAAGCAAGCCCAGACAGAGCAAGCCAACACCGATCCAGAGAACACGGTTGTAGAAAAACACACCGCCAGCGGATTGAAGCGACCAGGAGTAGAGCAGGGTGTTCTTTTCGACCACCGTCCAGTATCGAGTGATGGAGTCGTTAAGAATGACGCCAACCGGGTCAAAGACGCCGGGCCAGAAGAGGGCGGTAGCACGAGTTGCCGAAAATGCACCGAGGCCTATCAGGTACAGAATTAGAAAGGCAGCACCCTGCACGTAAACGATAAAGATGCGACGAGTAAGAGCCGCCACCATAAAGAAGATGGAGCCGATGAAGAAGATCTGAACCACCACAGTCGAGAGGAACGGTTGGAGATACCACCACAGGTGCGTCGGCGCGATGCGGGTATGGTCGGCCCACGGAGCCAGCGTGCCCAGTAACTCACCGAAGACCAATCCAGAGAAGGCGAATACGGTTGCGAGGAACGATCCCGCCCATCGCCCGCCGAGATAGCCAAACTTGGAGATTGGCTTGGTAAACAGAATCTGCGTGGTGTCGCGCTGGAAGTCGCGAAGGATCGAGGTGCCGAAGATGGCACCGATGATGATCAGCCCGAAGAAGGTGGAGAAGACATCGTTGTAGATGTTTGCATAGGGTCCGTTCAGCAGTACCTTGCCATTGCCGGCGGCAATAGGGCCAAAGTTCTCAGAGGCAATGCAGAGAAAACTGAAGGCGAACCAAATGGCGAAGTAGACATAAGTGGAGATCGTTTTGAAGCGAAACTTCAATTCGAAGATGAAGAATTCCAGAAACAATCGCATTAGGCTCTCCGCACTCTAGTTTTTCGCGTGACGGGCAAGGCTGAGGAAGTAGACGTCTTCCAATTCCGACTCAGAAGGCTTAAATCCGTCTCCGGGATCGGAATCTGCGTAGACGCGCACCTCGTGCTGGCCGGCGATCAAATGGGTGGAGATCACCTGCAGATTGGCTTCGAGCGCTTTCAACTCGTCGTCGCTGCCAACTACCTTGGACCAGATCTTGCCGTGCAAGGCGGTGAGCGTCTCTGTTGGCGAGCCTTCCAGCAGGACGGTGCCGTTGGCGATGATGGCCATGCGCGGGCACAATTCTCGGACATCTTCGACGATATGTGTGGACAGGATTACGATGACGTCGCGGCCGATAGAACTGAGCAGATTGAGAAAGCGGTTGCGCTCTGCGGGGTCGAGGCCTGCTGTTGGCTCATCGACAATGATCAGTTTTGGTTTACCAAGCAGTGCCTGGGCGATTCCGAAACGTTGCTTCATGCCGCCGGAGTAGGTGCCTAGCGATTTCTTGCGGACATCCCAGAGATTGGTTTGCTGCAGGAGAGCATTCACGATCTCGTTTCGCTCACCCTTATTGGTGATGCCTTTCATCACGGCAAGATGATGCAGCATATCGATCGCAGATACCTTGGGATAGACACCGAATTCCTGGGGAAGATATCCAAGTATCTTGCGAACCTCTGTTTTGTTCGCGACGACGTCCAGTCCGTCAAGGGTCACGCTTCCGGAATCGGGTGCTTGCAACGTGGCGACTGTTCGCATCAACGTGCTTTTTCCGGCACCGTTGGGCCCGAGCAGGCCAAACATATGATTTCCGATTGTGAGGGAGACGTTCTGCAGTGCCTTAACACCGTTGGGGTAGGTCTTCGACAGACCGGAGATAGTGAGAGCCAAGGCTGTGGTCCTCCTGGATGTTTCTGAATTTGGGCGTGGGACGGGGACTTAGCGGCCATGCTATCACACAGATAGGTCAAGCAGATACCGACTTTTACTGAATTATCCGGAAGAGTTGGCTACTGGAGAATCTCTGTTTCTGCCGTCTGCATTTTCGGCCAGAGAAATGAGTAGATGGCGATGACGCAGTAGCAGATGAGCGGCACGGCGTAGGCCAGGGAGATGCGATGCGTGACCTGAGAGATCCAGCCCATGAGCGGTGTTAGAACTGCTCCGCCGACGATGGCCATGACGATGAGCGAGCCACCGATCTTGGTGTTCCGGCCGAGCCCCTCAATGCCAAGCGCGAAGATGGTGGGGAACATGACCGACATGAAGAAGCTGGTGAAGAAAATTGCCCAGAGACCGATCCATCCCGGGAAGATTACGCCGATGGCGACAAGGCCGATGTTAATCAGGCTGTAGAGGGCCATGAGCCGATGAGGACGCACGTAGCGCATGATGGCGGATGATCCGAAGCGTCCGACGCCAAAGGCGCCGAGTGTTCCGGTAAGCAAGTAGCCGGCGATCTTTTCGTGCTGATGGGTGGAGTCCTGGATGTACTGGATGAAGTAGCTCCAGGTGCCCACCTGCGCGCCGACGTACATGAATTGAGCGACAACAGCAAATAGAAATGTGGGGTAGCCGAGAAGATCGCGGAACCTTCCGTGGCTTTCCCCTTCAGCCTGGTGTTCGCCGGCAACGACAGGAAAACGCGTAAGGGCTATGAACACAGCCCAAATAATCGTGACGGCGCCCAGAACCATGTACGGGGCAACTACGCGCATCGTTTCTGCGCGCAGATACGTTGTGTAAGTATCCGCGGCCTGCATTGCGGCCACTTGTGAACCGCTGAGTTCGACCCCTGAGAAGATGAATACGGTTCCCATCAGCGCGCCGGTAATCGAGCCTAGCGGATTGAAGGCCTGGGCGAAGTTAAGACGGCGCGCGGCGGATTCAGGGTCGCCAATCTGGGCAACGAAAGGATTGGACGCCGTCTCGAGGAAAGCCAATCCACTGGCAATGACGAACAACGCGGCAAGAAAATACGGATAACGACCGATGATGGCAGCGGGCCAGAATAGGAAGGCACCGGTTCCGAACAGGAGTAAACCCACGATGAAGCCGGATTTATAGCCGAAGCGGCGCATTAACAGAGCCGCCGGGGTGGCCAGGAGAAAGTAGCCCATATAGAAAGCGGACTGGACCAGGCCGGCCTGGAAACGGGACAGGGCGAAGGATTTCATGAACTGCCGGATTAGAACGTCGTTCAGGTTATTCGGAATGCCCCACAGAAAGAAGAGGGCCGTCACGAGGACGAAAGGGATAAGCACCCCATGAGGGATCAGCCGAGAGCGACCGGGGATGGTGCCTGTCAGGTTGCTTTCAGTGGAACCAACGGACATCTGGCTTCCCTTCTCTGCTCATGCTTGCTTCGGCGTGCTTTTCTGGATGGCAGCATACCGAAGTACAAGTAAACACGAAACATCAACTCTGCCATGAGGATGGCACGATGGGCAAGAGAGGTTTATGTCATTTGCCGTTCTCGACGCGCGCAAGGTCGCACTGATTCCGCAAGGGGCCGGGTCTCCGGGCAGAGTTTTCCTCTCTTAGAGGAGGCGGGGCGTTCTTAGGAAGGGGGGAATTTTCGACGGAGCGCTTACATCGCCCGCATTCTGGCGTAACGAACAATGTCGGGCGCTAACGAGATCGCCATGCTTCCGATTGCGACCATTCCGACTGCCATCAAGATCCACTTGAAACTCTTCATGCCATCTCCTTCTGTTTAGCCATCGCGCCGCAAAAAGTCGGGTGGATAGCCAATGGCTCACAACCCTCAGCCCGGCGAGTTCGATGCGCATTGCTATCGAGCGAGATGCCTGGAGGACCGCCAACGTTGGATCGGGGACCGATTAATGCTGCTTAGGTGAGTTTCCTTTGGCGCGCGCGGCCCATTTGCTCCAGGTGTCCGGCGCGGCCAGCATCTTGATATAGACGCCGCCGACAACGGAACGCGCCTGAAATCCGACTTGTTTGGCGGTCACTGTGTCATACCAGTCGGTCATCGGAACGCGGTCGGGGGTCTTATTCAAGAACTGAACAATCGGACCGACGATCGTCCGAAAATCCTGCGGGTTTGTGGCCAGGGTCGCCGACCAGACCGACCAGTCGAGCTTGGTGTAGTCAGCCCGATTGTCGAGCGGCAGTCCATATGTGTGCAAATGCGTCTTGTAGAACCCCACCTCTTTGTCTGCTACATCCTGGGGAAACAGATGAAGCGCGAGGATGTTATCCCACACAAGGTTGTATTTCTGACTCCAGGTGCCGGGCTTGTCAAAGGCCAGCCGGTAGTGGTCCCCATCGGCGGCTAGCTTCACCCAGTTAGCGGCCATGCTTCGCGCGGCGCCACCGTATTTCGACGCTGCTGCGTGATCTCCCAGCTTTTCAGCAAGCTGCGCGTATGCCGCGAGCGCCTCGATCGCCTTAATCGATAGATTTGTATTGTGCGCGAGGTGTCCCGCGAAGTCATCCGTGCAAAGCTGATTCTCAGGATCGAAACCTTTCTCCAGCAGGAAGTCGGCCCACTTCGTCAACAACACCCAATGGCGTTTTGCATAGTCCGCATTGTTTTCAGCGCGTGCGAGGGCTGCGAACATGAGAATCATGTTGCCTGACTCCTCCACGGGCATCTGGTCTTCTTCGCTTACCTCGCCTCCACCGTAGAGCTGGCCATTGGCAAGCGGATAAACTCCGAGGTCATGCGGCGCGAAAGGAAACTTCCAGTGACTGCTCTCGGCATAACGCGCCACGGGCTCAAGTTGCGCCTCAACGAGCCTGGGATTCAAGAGCAGGAACATCGGCGACGAAGGATATAGAACGTCAACGGTCGAGATTGAACCGTTGCTGAAGTTCTCCTTGGGCATGAAGAAAGGAACGCCGGCATCGTCCTGAACAAGCTTGTGGGCACCTATCGCCTGTCGAAAGGCGAGCGTCGCAATCATGGCATAGTCAGCGCCGCCCGCCCGGCGCAGATCCTGCAGCAATTCGGCGTCGTACTGCTCAGCGCGTTTCTGCATCGATGGGTAATCGCGCTCGACCCCTTTCATGAGGTCGGCGAAGCTCGCAAATTCCTTGCGCCAATACGGCAGGAGTCTCTGCCGCATGTACTCGACGGAAAAAACATCGTCGTAACCAAGCAACGCGTGACGCGAGACTGCTGTGACGCCGATATTGCCCAGGGGCAGTACGATATTCAGCGCCGGCGGCGAAGGGTAGCGGCTCTGCTGCATTCTGGGCTGATCGAGATCGTCGTCTGCCGGGATCTTCCCGGTCTTGATGAAATCGTCACGAAACGCTTCGTTTCCTGCAGCGCATTCGGCCTCTTCTCCGGGTGGGATCCCGATATAGAAGTAGCCCCAATTGATGCGGACGTTATCGCCCCAGTCCTGGAGCATCGGCTGCAGTGAACTGCCTACGCGCAGCAGATGCAGGCCCTGGATCTCTGCGTGCGACCAGGTCACTTTCTCGTTGGGGTGATTGATAGCTGTGTTGCCATCTGCATCGAGATAGACGGCAACATTGTGTGTCGCTCCATCGCGAGACTTTACATCCCAAGTGAGGTAAGTGACAGGTCGCGCCATTACCGCAAGATCGTGGGGAAAGGCTGGAGTAAGAAAGGTCAACTTCAGCTCAACCTCGGGCGACTGCATGGTCACGATAGTGCGCGTCGGTGTTATTTCGCGGTGGGTTTCTTCCAGCGCTGGAATCTCAACGTTCGCGTCGCCCAAATAGCGATAGGTTTTTGAGTCGACACGGACCAGCCCGGTTAAAGCCTGCCTGGTCCCGGTCCAATGACGAGTTGGGCCATCGGTGAGGCGATCGCTCATGGACCAGATGCTGAAATATGGATCGTGAACAACGAGAGGTGTTGCCGGAGCGCGCAAGGTTTGATCCGGGTTCTCGGCGTTCACAATTGGGCCGACCGCGGCTGCAATGATCAGGAATGCAAAAGCTGCGACCGAGTTCGAGATCCTCATGGGCTGTTTTTCTCCTACTGTGGTGCGAAGGCTTGGCGACACGCACGGCTTGCTGCGGACGGTTCTCTCTCCGGAGCGATGGCAGATTCCCTGCGCTTCTCGGTCGAAAGCAAAGATCAGAATTAGCGATGTTATCACGCAGAGTTTTGTATGGCGCGTGCGCGCGAACAGGCAAGGGTAATCGTTCAGGCGGCGACGCTATTAGAGTTCGAGCTGGGAACAGAATGGGGGTAGACGGAGCGTTCCGGTCCAGGCAGCACTGCGCCATGTCATCTGGAAGCGGACCCGGAGGGCGCATCCACACGGAATTTCTTCGATCACCTGCTCAGAGACGGGCCGATGAGGTGAGCTAACCGGCTAATCAGGTTGCAGATCTCATCCATTGGCACGACTGAACAAATCGCTAATTCGTGCGTGGTAGCTGCGGCTCATGGCGAGCTTCTGTCCGTTGACAAGATGGACCATGAAGTCGCCCCGGGTCTCGGTGCGGACCTCTTTGACATAGCGCAGATTCACAATGGCGGAACGATGGACTCGCAAGAATATTTCTGGATCCAAACGCTGCTCCATCGAACTCATGGTTTCTCTCAAAAGATGTGTCTCTGTCCCTGTGCAGATGCGAACGTAATTCTCCTCTGCGCTTATCCAGCGGATATCGGAGACGGGGAGGAACAGGATGCGCCCACGCGACTTGAAGATGATGCGGGCAGTGTATTGGCCTGCCGCTCCCTCTTTCGAATGATTGTGGTCGTCATGGGGTTCGCCGGCTCGAAGTTGATCTCTTGCTCGAACGACAGCCGCGCGCAAGCGCTCTGCGCTGAACGGCTTCAGCAGGTAATCGGTCGCGTTCAACTCAAATGCTCGCAGAGCGTAGTGATCATATGCCGTGGTGAGGATCACGCGAGGCAGCTTGATCCCGGTGGAGAGGGAAAGCTCTGCGATCAAGTCCAGGCCGTCCATTCCGGGCATGCGTACATCGAGAAACAAGAGCTGTGGAGTTGTCGCGCGGACCAGTTCGTAAACTTCGCGCGCGGAGGAAGCTTCACCCATGATCTCAATATCGGGTTCGTCGCGAAGAAGCTGCCGCAGCTTCTGGCGGGCGAGCAGTTCGTCATCAGCAATCAAGGTCTGGATAGTCATGGCCTCTCCCATTCAAGCGCTGTTGATTTTGTCCCTCGAATCAGAAAGTGATACAGATGTCCAATCTAGACAGTGACCCACTGTGCTTATCGCAAGTCTTGTGCCATCCTGCTCACGCCGATTTAAGCTCTGAATTCAATCACTTGGCCGCAGCTTCGGATGCCTGACGCCGATTGACTTGTTCGCTTTCGCGACTCCTTGTCCGATTCTGGACAGTTCAGAGGGAGCAAGGAATGCCGGGATTCTCATGGAAGGGGGACGGGAGTGAGTCTTTAGAGGAACGAGGTGCGGGGGAGGAGCTAGCAGGTCCGAGACGGAAGCCGACTTTTCATCGGCTTCCGCACTGAAGTGGGCAGTTCAGAAGATGATCCTGGCTGCAAGTTGTGTGGCTCGGCCTGGTTGAGGATCGCCTGCCGAGATTCCAAAACTGGCGGGTTGAATTACTGCCGCAATCTGGCCGAATGTAGTATCGCCGAAGTTACCGTCCGGCTCGGAGAAGTTCGTGTGGTTGAAGACGTTATAGGATTCGACCCGCACCTGAATGTAGGCCTTGTTGTCTTTCAGGATGGGGAAATCCTTGTAGAGTTGGAGATTCGTGTAGTTGTATCCCGGACCGCTGAAGAAGTTGCGACCCACGTTCCCGAAGGTACCGACCGGTTCAGAGGAGAAGTTCGAAGTATCGAAGTACTGATGACCCGGGGCACGAGGATCAAGCTTCTTGATCCGGAAATCACTCAAGGTCGGATTGTCGGCGCATCCGTAATAGCTGAACGCATCGCACCACCCGGACTGATAAGCGCCGACTTGGGAAATCGTTATCGGAAATCCGGTTTGCAACGCGGTCGTGCCGCTAACGTGCCAGTTTCCAAGTAACTCGTTGACAAGGAAGTGCTCTTTCATCGATTTGAGTATTGGAATCTCGTAAATGTAGACAGCTACGAGCCTGTGCCGAGCGTCGTAGTCAGAGTTGCCATAGTTCAAATGCTCGAATCCCGGCGTAAAGTTGATGGCGCGTCCGTTCAGAAAGCCGACTCCATTGGGCGTTCCATTTCCATACGAGGATTCATAGCCGGAGTAGTCATCAAGCGCGTGAGAGTACGTGTACGCAAGTGTGAAATACAGCCCATGCGAGAACTGCTGCTGCAGGCTGGCTTGCAGCGAGTGATAGCTCGAAGCACCCGTGGATGCCTGTTGCGCCACACTCAGGTACCAGGGAATTCCGGCTGAAGTAGTGGCAGGTTGAGCTGCGTACTGCGGGTAGAGGAGATGAATGAATGGCAGTTGGGCGGCGCAACCGGCGGTATCGGCAAGACAGGCGTCATGTCCCGCCGCAGTGATCGGATCGCCTTCGTATGTTCGAGGTAGCTTTCTTCCGATCGAACCTACATAGCCCACCTGCATGACCATTTTCTTGCCGAGAGATCTCTGCACATTGAGATTGAAGTTATAGGCATACGGCGGAAGAAACTGTTTGCTCGGCTGGCTAAGGTCTAACTCAGCATAGTTGTTTTCCCAGTCCAGTGTGTCGCCGGGCTGAGGTCTTTGATAGGGGAATGGATTTGTCTGAGACAGTCCGGGCCTGGCGGCAACATCCGCGAAGGGGTCTTGGAACGCTGGGCTACCGCCCAAATCGGCCGCGCCGCGAGAGGCAAAGAGGAACGGCGGCGACGAGAGATTTTGCAGAGCCTCCTCTTCCTGGTCGCGATTGAAGTACACGCCAAACCCCGCCCGTATCGCCAGGTTATGACTGCCAGAGCCGCCGAGCAGTGCCGCCGGGCCTGAGCTGGGAGACCATGCAAAACCGAAGCGCGGTCCGAAGTGATTCCATTTCACGGTGGCTGCGCCATAGTTAGTGCATCCGGGATCACCGGGATAAAACAGCCCAGGTGCGTCTGCCGGGAAGACTTTCGATGTCTGGTTGGTGTTCTGCCAGCAGGTTATGGCGATGCCGTTGAACTGGTGATTTGCCCAGGGAGTTTCGACGTCCCATGAGATGCCGTAGTTAACTGTGAGGTCGGAGGTCGCCTTCCAACTGTCCTGGGCGAAGGCATAGTACTCGCGAGAGGTTGCGGCAACCAGGCTTCCTGATGTCTGGTTAAACGTGCTCGGAATGCCCATTAAGAAATCGATGGCCGGATCACCCGAGGAAAATTGACCGTTCCCATTAATCGTGTAGATGCCGCTGTTGTCTGCGTAATAGGGATTGTTGACGCCGAACTGTTCAAAGGTAGCGCCGAACTTCAAGCTGTGATTTCCAGCAATCCTCGTAAAGACGTCCTGCGCGAGCAGGTTGGTGTCCAGGCGCGGTTGAGGGCCTTGATTGCTGAATCCAAGATTGAAATATCCGAGAATGTTGACGACGGGCAAACCCGCTGCCGAGGTCTGCGGCGTAATGTTGAAACCGATGGAACTGGGCGGCACGATCTCCGCCGGTTCCACCGCCGCATAATTGAAGCGATAGTAACCTCCCCGCAATTCATTGATCATTCGCGAATTGAAGATGTGGCTGTAATCTGCATCGAAGACCTTGATGTGTGAGGCATTAATCTGCGAGAAACCTGGCAGCGTGGCGCCGCCGAAGGGCAGCAGATTGAAGGTGGGCTCCGACTCGAAGACGCTTGACGCCCAAATCGCATCGTTTTGTGTGGGGTGATAGTCGATGCGAATGATTCCCTGGTCATCCTTTAGCGTGCCGCTGTTATTGAAATTGTAGAAATACGATGTCGCTCCGTTTGCGCCCTGCTGTGTGACGTTGGACGCAGGCACATACGTCTGGAAAAGTGTCGAAGCAACTGAATTCCAGTTAGAAGAAGGTACGTTCGCCCTCGCAAGGCCTGGGCATGCATTCCACGGTGTACCCGCGCTGCAGCCCCCCAGGGCGAATGGCAAGGGATTGCTGGAAAGACCATTGAGAGTGCCGGGAGCAGAATCCGACGGAACCTGCGAGTTTGGCACACCGGTGATCCTATTTACATCCGCGCTGAAATCGCCGGTCCGCTGGCTGGGGCTAAACACTTGCGTGTTCTGCGTTGTGGCCAAACCGCTTGCTGTGCCCTGATACGCAAGAAAGAAGAACAACTTGTTTTTAACGATCGGGCCGCCCAGCGTCCCACCATAAATGTTTTGATGAATCGGCGGCTTTTGCCCGGGCAGCGCAAAGTAGTCCCTGGTGTTCAGGAACGTATCGCGATAGAACCAGAAGCCGTCGCCATGGAAGGAGTTGGTTCCGGCTTTGAGTGTCTGATTGAGGATGGCGCCTGAGTTACGGCTGTATTCCGGGTTGATTGTGCTCGAGACGATCGCAAGCTCGCCAATCGCATCGGGGTTCACCACCAATCCCTCGGTCTGGATGGCCGAGTCGTTCACATCTGCGCCATCAAGCAGGTAGCTGTTCTGTTCGATCTGGGCACCATTCGATGAGAAGCCGCCGAAGCGGTCTGCGGCCTCAACAACACCAGGTGCAGACTTTTGCAAAGCCGTCGCGTCCCGTCCCAACAACGGCAATTGGGTAACAACATCCGAGAGAATATCTGTCTTCAATTGCGTTTCGGCGGTCTCAACCTGCACACCCGCGCCGGTAACCTCAACTGTCTGGGAAGCGGCGCCGACAGAAAGTTTCGCGTTGACTTCGCGGTCGTCATTGACCTTGAGCTGGATACCGGTCGCCGAGAATTTCGCAAAGCCCTGAGATGTGACTGAAATTGTGTAGGGACCGCCAGTTTGCAGCTGCGCTAATTTGAAGTATCCCGAGCCATCTGACCTCGCAGTAGCTGCAATTCCATTGCTCGTGTTCAATACGGTGATATCAGCATTCGGGACCACGGCTCCCTCAGGATCCGTGACATTTCCATGAATCGCGGCTGTCGTAATTTGACCGGATGAACATCTTACGAATCCAGTAACTCCAATCAACAAGATTGCAATCGATAACGTTACCCTGACTCTCATTTAGACCTCCTCAAAAAACGCGTATGCAAGCTGACACGCTACCGGGACCAACTGCCTAGTTCTGTGACTAATGTGTACTCACTCCCGGTAAGTGCCACTTAACCGCGAAAACAACACATTTGACCACGTAAACCGCGCAAGGTTTCACGAATGTGACGAAGAGCGGTTTTTAGGGACGAACTGCAGAGCCCCACTTTTTTTGCATCCGCAAATGAAATTACTAACACCTCATTTTTGTGACGAGTTGCGTCGTCGTGATGATGAAGCGCGGTATGTGGACGGCCATGATGAGCCTGGAAGAGACGAACCGCCTTTTTCACGCTGATTACAATTGGCGCATTAGCGAGTCAAGAGAACGTCAGAAGACAAATGTTTTCTCAGGTCGCACCCGCACGACCCGAGAAACGGAATCAGTTCTCACCCGCAGTAGAGCTAATTAACTGGAGAATCTGCGTAGCTTGCTCGGTCATTTTGAGGAACGACAGTAATTGTGAATTAGCGATGTCAACTCACCCTGACCAGATCATTGTGCGTTGACAAGGAATGCGAGTAAGTCGCCGTGGCGATCAGTTCATAACCCGTCATGACTACTTTCATTCCGGCGACCTGGTAACTTGGGCGCCTTCGGGACCTGAATTGATCGCTGGTGATCCTGGAGTTGCTTCTGAACCAATGCGCCTTCGTACAACGTTCACCGTTCACCGTCTCTCAATGAACCGGAGGCATCTATGACTCTCTACCGCAGTGAGCGCACAGTCTCAATCGTCCCATTCGTGATCTTCGCATCGATGTTTCTCGCGCTTTCCCGACCGCACATCGTGCACGCGATGAATCCGGATATCCCACGTATTCAGGCAGGCGCGGAGAGAGGTTCGGTTCAGCAGCAGATTGAACTTGGAGCCGCGTATCTCGTGGGCCGTGGTGTGCCGCGCGATGAAAAACAGGCGGCCTATTGGTACGAGAAAGCTGCGAACAGCGGAGATCCGGGCGCACAGCAACAGATCGGCTACTTCTACCAGGCCGGTCTTGGTGTGGAGCGGGATCCCGTTCGAGCCGCTCAATGGTTCGAGCGCGCAGTGGCTGGCGGCCTCGTTAGTGCAAAGGTCAATCTTGGAGTTGCGTACGCGTGGGGTCTTGGAGTGCGCAAAGATCCTGTCTTCGCGGCTCAGCTGTTTCGCGAGGCGGCACAGAAAGGCAGTGGCATGGGAGCTTGCTACCTGGGACTCATGTACGACTTCGGCATGGGTATCCCGAAAGACGGATCTCAGGCCATGCATTGGCTTGAAGTTGCAGCCAAGCTGCACAACGTTCCTGCGAAATACGACCTCGCCCTCATTCTTCTGAAAGAGCCCGATTCTGCAAGCCGGGATCGTGCAGTCGGGCTGTTGCGCGAATCCGCATCGGCAGGAGTGGTGGCCGCAAAGCACCAACTCGGGCTCGAGATTATCCTTCATCCCGATCTCACTCGCACACCCAATGAGGCCGTCTCGCTATTCGACGAGGCAGCAGCTGATGGTTTCTGGAAATCGTCTGTGGTGCTGGGGATTCTCGCGCGCGATGGACGGGAAATGGCGAAAGACCGCAAGGCGGCTTACTATCACTTCCGGATAGCAGCACTTCAGGGTGGTGAAAATGCCACCCCGCTGACCGCCAACGACCTCCAAACGCTCTCTCTGGAACTGGGTCAGGCAAAGACTCAGGCAATTGACCAGGAAGCTGCTGCGTGGGTGAAGAAACACGATCGGGCGCTCGAATTCGTGAACTTGCGCGGCGAGAACTCAGTGATGTTTCCCGCATATGCGTTGCAGTATCCCGAAAAGGATATGCACGCCGGATTGCTCCTGAGCACTCCCGATGCTAACGGAGTCGACGCCCCGCCACGCCTTGGAAACGCTTTTCGTTGATGCGGTCTCAAAGATGACGAATGAAATTGAGGTCTGGTTCATTGCCAGGTTTAGCACGCCATGATTCGCACAGTTCTTGCAGACGATGAAGTGTTGGCCCGCCAAAAGCTTCGCCAACTTCTGAAGGAAATTGAGGACGTCGACATCGTTGGCGAATGCGCAACGGCACGGGAAACCGTTGAACTGGTAAAACTCGTGTCTCCTGAACTTCTATTTCTTGATATCTGCATGCCTGACATGGATGGATTCGATGCTCTCAATGCGATTTCATCCAATAACTGCGGCAGGTTGCCGCACATCGTCTTTGTAACGGCGAACGATAGATGGGCAGTTCGCGCATTCGAGTTCCATGCGCTCGATTACCTGCTCAAACCGTTCACGACCGAAAGGCTGAGGGCGGCCGTTCAGCGCGCGCGCGAGCGACCAGCGTCCAACAGTGTGGCAGGCTGTAGTGACCTGCAGAATTCAGAACAAGAGCGCTACACCACTCGAATGATCTTCAAATCTCGCGGACGAGTTCTCTTCCTCTCCATCGAAGATATTCGCTGGGTCGAAGCTGAGGAAAACTACGTCAGGATACATACAGCAAACGAGTCACACCTTCTCCGTGAAACGATCGGGCATCTGGAGAGCCGGTTAGATCCGCGGTCTTTCATCCGGATTCACCGTTCGTGGATTGTAAATCTGCAGTTTGTCAAGGAGGTCAAGCACGAGTCGAACGGCGATACCAACGTCGTATTGATGAGCGGCGAGAAAATACCCTTAAGCCGTAGTTATCGCTCTCGTATTCAAAAACTCGTCAAAGTATGACGAAATTCCAAATATTGCATTTCATGAGAAGTAATTGGGCGTAGATCACAACCATAAACGCGTAACTTATCACGCTTCGGCGACCGTTGGTCCCCAATTAGGCGCACGTCATCCCGGGTTACCGAATTCTGTAGTTATTGGACGAAAGATATTGTTGCGAGGATAGTTCTCTTCTTCTGTCTGCTGAGATGAATCGGAGCAATCGGCAGTCCGTATGGCTAACTCAGGAGATCGTCCCGCCAATGCTCAACTCGTCACAAAGAGCTTGATCGGCGATGCTGCGGCGGCAAACATGCAAACAAAGAGTTGAGGCGGCTCATGAGCACAAATACATTTCCGGGAATTCCTGTCGGCGCCATACGTGAATGGAGGCGGTACTCGCCAAGCGTAGAGCCTCTCAGCATTTCGGTAACGGCAAGTGTGAATGCCGATCGGCACCGAATCTATCAAGCGCTGACCGTCCCGGAGTACATTGAAGCGTGGTTTTCCGCGCCAGGTGCAATCGAGGGGGGGACGGAAGTATTCTCTGTCGCAGATTTCCTTTCAATCAGCTACTCGGGCGCGCGGGGAGAGCGATTCACGATTCTCTGCGCATACAAGGTCTGCAGGAGAAACAAGCTGCTGCTTACCTGGGAGCATGTTGCCCTTTCCGGAGCCACGCCGAGCATGGTGAAGATCCGATTGCTCGGCGATTTCGGCCGTACGACCGTGCATGTCACACATATCGGCGTGTCCCCGTCGAATCAGCAATGGCATACGGCGTTGTGGGAGTCGTCTCTGAGGAAGCTCGGCAAGCTGTTCTGAAGCCGGCCGGAACTCCCTAATTTGCGTGCAGCGCATTTTCGGTAGCCGACGAGTTGATAGCCGATAACCTTGTATCGCTGGCCTCCCTCCTGTCCTTTTCGCTATACTTCATCTAGCTTCCAGGAGAGCTTGCGGGTTCTCCAGGGTTTTTAGGAAAGGCACAGGTTAACCGACACGATGGCTCGGTCACTTATGGTTCTAGCGACACGCGCGGTCGAAATCCTGTTCTTTACAGGACTTATTGGTTGCGTATTTGTGGTGATTATCAGCTGGGTGTCGATCTTTAAAGAGGGCTTCTCAAAGCCCAAAAGTGCTGTCGCCGAATAACACCAACCCGCTATTCCACTTGCACGTAGAGAAGTTTATATGGCGTGCCGAGGCCCACTCTCGGCTAGCGAAGCCAGCGATTGCCTTTCGACAGTCTGGATTATCTGAAACCAGCTAGTCATCACCTCTTCGAAATGGCGTAGGCGAAAAGCTCGAAAAATCCGTAATTCAACAGGATTCAGCCTTGCGAGTTCGGTTGAAATTTTAAATTCCCAACGCATCCCGCTTGCTCGTCCCATTTTCCTGCGTTCCATCTGCGTGCAACTGCCATTCGTCACACTTGTGCCCGAGCAGACGAAGGTAGGACCCCGGTTTGCACTCTCCAGCGCACAATGACCGATTGCAGACACGATTTGCTTTCGGGGCGGTCGCATGATTCCTAGAACGCCATTTCAGATGTCTGGAACGGATTGCTGCTACAGGAGTTCCCGAACGTATTTCCGCTCCCTGCGGGAGCGTGGACTGAGAGGCATATCCATGAAGAATTCCCTAAAGATTTTGGCCATCGGAGTAATTGCTGTTGCCGCTTTCGGCGCAACCGGGTTGTCAGCGCAAGTTGAGACTGGCCAAATGGCGGGTACAGTTACAGACCCTCTGGGCGCTGTGATTCCCAACGCGACTGTGACGGTAAGGAACATCGGCACCAACGCCGTTCGCAACGAGACGACTTCAGACACAGGCTCCTACAAAGTGACGGGATTGGAGCCGGCTACCTATCAAGTCTCGATTCAATCTGCGAATTTTCAGCCATACACCGCCAAAGTTCAGATAACCGTTGGTGGACACATAACACTCGACGCCAAACTCTCGGTGAGCAGCAGCACCACACAGGTAGAAGTCGTGGGCGAGGGCGGATCACAGGTAAATACGCAGACGCAGGAGTTGTCGCAAATCGTAAACGAAGAGCAAATATCCCGACTGCCGAGCCTTACCCGGAATCCTTATGATTTCGTTGCTCTCTCAGGAAACATCTCGTCGGGTGACAGCACTTCAAGCGGCGATTCGCGCTCCAACAATACTTATCAAAATGGACCAAGCTCGACGCGGACTGTCGGGTTCAGTATTAACGGCCAGCGAGCCAGCGGCACTGAAGTTCTGCTTGACGGTGTAGAAAACATATCCGTCTTCGCTGATGGTATCGGTGTGTATGTTCCGGTGGATGCGGTGCGGGAGTTTCGGGTAACCACCAGCAATTTTGAAGCGCAGTATGGCCGTGCATCCGGAGGCGTCGTGAATGTCTCAACCAAGGCCGGCTCGAATTCCTTCCATGGCGGCTTGTGGGAATTCAACCGCCTGGCAGCTTATACAGCGAATACCGAGACCAACGATCAGATCAACTCCGCATTTGTAGACCAGGGTGGAACCGGTGCGCTTCCAGCGCCAAAGGGGCAGTACACTCGCAATCAATTCGGCTTTGCGGTCGGAGGGCCAATCCTGAAAGACAAGCTCTTCTTCTTCGGCAGCACCGAATGGACGCGTGTGCGCAGCGGCGCCACTCTCACCGCTGCGGTCCCCACTCCAGAATTTCTGACACTCACAGCGCCCAACAGTCAGGAATTCTTTAAGACCTATGACGGCGGGAAGCAATTCACCTTTACCAGAACTTATCTGTCAGGTCCGGCGGGAATTGGTTCGTTCAATGGAGTTCCAGACGGTACGCCGGTATTCGGACAGGTATCGTTTACCGCGCCTGCCAATGCCGGCGGCGGCGTACCCCAGGATACGTACAACATTGTCGGCCGTGTTGACTACAATTTTAGCGGAAAGACGCAGATGTTCTTCCGCTACGTGAACTACGACGAGGTGGATGAATCCGGCGGCATCTTCGCCTCACCCTATCCGCAATACAACGTCGGTCAGACGTTTCAAGATACTGCGTACCTGCTGAGTCTCTCCCACATCTTCAGTCCGACAGTCATTACAAGCACGAAGTTGAGCTTCAGTCGACTAAACACCTTTCAGACCTATGACACCACATTGCAGAATTCGCCGGTTCTGATCACGTCTGTGAATGCGCAAGTTCCTGGAACATCCACCTTCATTCAATTGCCGGGCTTCTTTGATGAGAATCCTGCTGTCGGCGGGTTACCTTTTGGCGGACCGCAGAACACCATCCAGTGGAACCAGGATCTGAATTGGACGAAGGGAAAACATTCGATGCAGTTTGGGGGCCAATACCTTTACATCCAAGACAACCAGGCCTATGGCGCCTTCGCTCAGGCGACCGAGCAATTGGGAAGCACCGCCGCGAATGGCATACAGAATCTTGTCAATGGCGTTCTGACTAACTTTCAAGCCGCGGTTAATGCAGACGGCAGCCTTCCCTGCGTGAGGAATCCTTATACCGGTGCGCTGACTCAGACAGACGCCTGTTCAATCAGCCTGCCAGCGACTGCACCTTCTTTCGCGCGCAGCGATCGCTTTCATGACTGGGCGGCCTACGGCCAGGATTCCTACCGAATGAACCCAAGGCTCACTCTCAACCTGGGCGTCCGCTACGAGTACTACGGCGTGCAGCACAACAACAATCGGGACCTTGACTCCAACTACTATTACGGATCCGGATCGAACTACTATGAACAGATTCGTAACGGCCAGGTTTTCACAAGCCCGAATAGCCCGATCGATGGACTGTGGAAGCCGCAGTACGGGACGGTGTCGCCCCGCGTTGGTTTCGCTTACGATTTTTTGGGGAATGGCCGGACCTCTCTTCGAGGAGGCTATGGAATCAGCTATGAAAGAAACTTTGGCAATGTCACTTTCAACGTGATCCAGAATCCGCCGAGCTATGCCGTTGTCGTGTTGAATGGTTCGGCTAACAATCCTATACCTGTCACGAGTTCAAATACCGGTCCGCTGTCGGGTTCTTCAGGCAGCGTGCCGCTTCCCCCTACGAGCCTGCGAAATGTTGACGAGAATATCCGGACCGCACAGACACAGTTCTACAGCCTGGCGGTAGACCATCAGCTGGCTACGAATACGCTGCTGTCGATTCAATATGCGGGCGCACGGGGAATTCATCTGTACGACATCAAGAACATAAATGGATTGGGGAGTGGCAACGTTTTTGCCGGTGATCCCCTTAGCGATGGAAACGGCAATGTGGCTTTGACCCGACTGAACAACCAATACTCCAACATCAACAATCGCGGTTCAAACGGAGACTCTTACTACCAGGCGATGAATATTCAGTTTCAAGCTACCAATCTGTATCACTCAACTTTCAGCGTGGTGGCCAATTACACCCTCTCTCATGCAACCGATGAATTGAGCACCGCGTTCTCCGAGACCAACAACGCGTTCTTCCTGCTCGGCTACATGAATCCTTTCCACCCCTCCCTCGACTACGGCAATGGCGATCTCGACATCCGGCACAGGCTGGTTGTCGCGCCGATCTACAGCACTCCATTTTTTGCCAATGGCCACGGCGCAGTGAAGCAAGCACTTTTCGGATGGCAGATATCGGGCATCTATTCGATGCGAACCGGCACGCCATTCCCGTATTTCGATAGCACCAGCGATTCGCAGGCAGGAGCGGGCTATAACGTTCCTCGCTATACGCCTTCATCGCCCATCACGAACCATACGTTCAAATCGACGCATGGAGCAGATGGCGGAGGACAAAATGCGTACGTCATCGGCAACCTCCCGACTGCGGTTTCGTTCTCCAATCCGAACCTGGTGATACCCGGATTTCCCGATGGCATTTCTGACTGGGGTCCCTACCCCGCGAATATGACTGCACGCAATTCATTCCGGGGCCCCGGCGCGTGGAACCTAGATGCGGCCGTGAGCAAGACGTTTCCGATTCACGAACGGATGAATCTCGTCTTTCGCGCGGAAGGCTTCGACGTGTTCAATCACCATAATCTCTACATCCAGGAAAGCCTGGACGACGTCGCGAATACGGGCTATGGTGCTCCGCTCCCAATCACTGCGTCAAAGGGCGGAATCGGAAACAACGGTGGCGCTAACGATGAACGCCGTTTTGGTCAGTTTTCGCTGGCAATCAACTTCTAAAGGAATGCGTGGGGCCGGATGCTGGTCATCGGGCCGGCCCCCGCAATTTCGACGAACTTCTCGACCGCTTATCGGCTGATACGAATCGCAAGCTGCATCACTCTTGGATCGGTGAACGTGCCGGTGATGCTGCCAAATGCGGCAGAGCCGAAACTGCCATTCGGTTGGGCGAAGGCAGGCGTGTTCGTCACGTTGAAGAACTCCGCACGGAATTCGAGGCTGGTTTCATGGAACAGGGTGGTGTTCTTTACCAACGCGAGATCAAGATCGCGGTAGGCTGGACCGCGTACCGGATTTCTTGACGCACTGCCGATGGTGAACTGAGGGGCGGTTGCAAAAGCGTTCGTGTTGAAGAAACGAGCCGGTGTTCTTTCGTCAGGATGTAGCGAAGGCTTACCAACGAGATTGGGCCGCTGGAGAGCGAAGCCGGCGAAGGAATTGTTGTTCGTGGCCTGCGTAACGCTAACTGGCATTCCGGATTGAAGCAGGAAAATTGTATTGACTGACCAGCCGCCGAAGACAGAATTTGCGATTCCGGTGGATGCAAAACTGTGACCACGTCCGGCGGGGAGATTGTAGATTGCGCAGAACGAGGTCACATTGGGCATGTCTCCGCTGGAGGAGTCACGCTCCAGCCACGGACGAAATGTGTCTGCTGCAATCAGGCTGTTTGAATTCGGCGATGAAAGCACGGTGGTTGAGAATACCGACGAAGCATCATCAATCAACTTCGAATGCGTGTAGGCAAACAGGAAGGTGAGGCCGCGAGAAAACCTCTGCTGCACCTTGGCTTGCACGGCGTTGTAATTCGTGGTCCCGCTGTTGTGTCGATAGGTTGCCACATTGAGGAATCGCGGGTAGGGCTTGATGAGTTGTGCTTCGGTGATCGTTTTGCCACCGATTGAACTTGAAATGGGAATCTGGCCGTAATAAGGATTCGGAATCGCCTTGAGGAGTGCCGCACCCTCTGAAAGCTGCTCCGTTGTGAGCTGGTTCAGGTTCGAATCTGGTATGCCAACGTGCACTATGTGCGAACCCACATAGGCAACTTCGAAGGACAGGTTGTTGGTGAACGCTCGCTGCACACCCAGATTCCATTGCTCAACGTAACCAGAGCCGGCGGTTCTGTCGGCTGTATATACGCTCTGGCCGAGACCCGCGTCGGGCGTGAACGGGATCGGAGCAACGGAGGGCCCTTGCGACAGGACGAACGCGGGGCGCAGGCCGTCCTGCGTCTTCTGCTGCACATTCTGAATAAACGGAAACTGCGGTGTTGTAAAAGGGGTTGTAATCCCGGACTGATCGATGAATACGATCCCGAAGCCGGAACGAATAACCGTCTTGGGGGTCAGCAGGAATGCCAGCCCCACGCGGGGCGCCACGTTATCGACGTGAAGTTCACGTGCACTGCGTGAAAATCCGTTCTGGCCGAGATAGTCCAGTTGCTGCGTGTCAAGATTGAACACCGCGCCCTGGTTGGTCTTTTCAGTCGATGGGAAATGGAGGGTATAGCGTGCACCAAGGTTGAACGTCAGTCGGCCTGTTGCCTTCCAATCATCCTGCGCAAAATACTCCTCAATGTGGTCACGCGGTCGAATCTTGCTCTGTTGCAGATCGATCTGGAAGGTATCAACCTGACCGAGCAGGAAACTGGCAATCGCGTTCCCGCTATTGGTTACGCCCTGCTGGTTGGTGCCGGTGGTCGTGAAGGCGAATCCCCCCGTCGGATTTGGAGGGGCAACGGCGTTGAGCTGATACCAGCGGAGATCCATGCCGAACTTGAAGGCGTGCGAACCCCTGGTGTAGGCGACCGTATCGACTACCTGCCAGACCGAAGTCTGATATGCAGAGAACGTACTGGCAGATGGCCCAAGCTGCTGAAATCCCGTGAAGGTAAATAGAGGTAGCGCGTTGTTGAATGCAGCGTTCGTCGGGATCCCGGGAATACCCAGAGCGGAGGAAGCCGTGCTTTCGAGGGTTGTTCCGTTGATCGTATTACCGCGGCGCGTGTATCCCACCCGCAGGTCATTTAAAAGGTGGGGAGTGAAGATGTGAGTCTCATTCGCGATCGCCTGCTGACCCAGAACACTGGACAACCCGGCTACTCCGCCAGTTCCCAGAACAGTCCCGGTAATCGCGCCGCTGCCGTCGGGCAAGGGCGTAACAGGTGCTTCAACCTCGTTGTAGTAGGAGTAGCGTCCGAAAGCCAGGTCGTGGCTTCCTCTTGTGCCGTCAACTCGAAAGTCGAACTGATTCTGATGATCGGAATCGTTCGCCGTTCGAGTGTAGTTATTCGCCTTGACAGCGAGATTTGTGGGGGTGGGGAAGCGCGCGAGCAGTCCAACAGCCGCGGGATCTAACGGAATATTGATGACGTCGCCGGGAAATTCATTGCGGACGGTGACGCCGTTCACGATTGTTGTGCTTGTCGGGTCGTAGATATGCGACACGCCGGTAAAAATGCCCTGCCGCTCTGCAAGCGTCGGGATCGTAGAGATTCTCGTGACTCCGATAAGCTGCTTCACTCCCTGGTAGTCCCCGAAATAGAAGAGATGATTCGGCCAGAAGGGACCGCTGACCGATCCGCCGTAGAGGTTCCTTCGATACTCCGGCTTTGGCGCTCCCGGCGTGGCAAAGTAGTTGCGAGCGTTCAAATCCTCATTACGGAAAAACTCGAAAAGGCTGCCGTGAAAGGCATTCGAACCTGCGCGCGTCGCCACGTTTACGACTCCGCCGTTGAATCGTCCGAATTGGGCTCCGACGTTGTTGGCTTCAACGGTGAACTCCTGGATGTCGTCGATGATCGGGAAGTAGACGACTTGTCCAGGTTCCGGCTGCAGCGCGGAGATGCCGTCGAACAAGTACTCATTTGTTCTTGGACGACCTCCGTTGATGCGGGGCAGGAGCGTACCGGGAGGCAACTCAACTCCGGGCGCGAGGGTTGCGAGCTGCACAAAGTTGCGGGTGTTGAGGGGCATGGCGATAACGATGGACCCGGGGATATTCGTCTCGACATTGCTCGTCTCCGACTGCAGCAAGGGCGCATCTGCAGTGACCTTGATCGTTTGCTGGCTTCTGCCGACGCTCAGGATCAGATCGGCACTGACGGTCTGCCCGACGATGGCTGTTACGCCTGCCCGAGTTAGATGCTCGAAGCCAGACGCAGACACGTCCAACTCATAAATCCCAGGTGTGAGGCTGCTGAAGAAGTAGTCGCCTGTGCCTGAGCTTGTCGTGACCAGGTGCGCTTTTGTGCTGGACTGAGTTAATTCGACTGTCGTATTTGGAACGGTAGCGCCGGACGAATCGAGCACACGGCCTCGAATGTCTGCCGCGATCTGTGCACGCGCAACCGACCAACTCATTAGCAGCAACAAAAAGGCACAGAGGATTCGTCGAAGCCTCATGATCAGTTCTCCGCGGAAAATGGACCTGTAAGCTAATGCGACCCGGTGACGCTCTCAACGAGATTTGCGAGTTGGGATGGGGGAGGGCTGTCTTCGCCCGCAGTCACCCGGGTATATCGAATTTATATGTATCGAATCGTATCGTCAAGAAGCGTTGACGAACGGTGCTTTAACGATTAGTTCACGTCGTCCTCAAGGCGCTCAATCATAACGTCAGTAGATTTAATCAGAGCTGCCGCGGTGTCACCTTTCTTTAGCCGCAGTTCCTTGACGGCTTCGGTTGTAATGATTGCAGTCACATTTGAGTCTCCGATTGCCAGGACTACTTCTGCGAGAAATCCTTGGACGCGAACGCTGACAACCTTGCCCGCCAGCTGGTTGCGACCGCTTACCCGCCGATAGCGCTGTCGGGATTCGGATTCCGGTCGCGCGCCATCGAACTTCAGGAACGGCTTGAGACTTGCCACGGTGAGCCGGTGGTGCCCTCCGGGAGTCTTCACCGATTTGAGTTTCCCTTCGAGAATCCATTTCTTGACGGTCGGATAGCTGATCCCCAGCATGCGGGAAGCTTCACGGGGTGTTAGAAGTTGCCGTTGAGCACTCATGCACTAATTGTTTAGCACCGTCAGGTCATTTGCGCTTGAAAAAAATGCACAGGGTCTGTCTCCGCTCGAGTTACCAGCCCCTCTGTCGCATCTGGCTCTCAAAATTAGCGTCCGAATGCAAATGAGCCTCTGCCGAGTGGGTCGAACCAATTGTGCGAGCGTCGGTCCCAATTCTGATGATTGCGATTCGAGTGTTGTCGTGTTTTGCACCCGAGTTTCGATTTAACAGATGAGAGCAATGTTTGATGGAACGGCAGCAAACTGGTCGGCCTTCAAATATCTCAAAAATCAGAAAAGGAGCAAGGTTATGAAACGCACAATTGCAGTTGTAGCTCTCGTCCTGGGGATGAGTCTCGGGTTCACTTCCCGTTCTTCGGCGCAGGAAGGCACGGTTATCGTGACCGTACCCTTTGACTTCGCTATTGAAGGCCGAATTCTTCCACAGGGGACCTATCACATCACATCCGACACCAATTTCGTTACCTTTAAGAGCGGCGAACAGAAGACAAACTTCTTTACGCGGGGCATTCGAGGAGATGGATCGGCTGACGGCCAGACGAAACTGGTCTTCGACGATGTGAATGGAAGTTACTTCCTGAGAAAGATTGTCACAGTGTCTGACAACATGAGCATGGACTTTCCCCGGTCAAATCTGCAGACAAAGACTGAACACTCTCGCAACATTTATGCGGAGACCTCCGGCCGCTAAGTGCACACAGCGACACATTGGCGCCGGAACAGCGTCAACTCAAGGTCAGCGACGCATGGAAGTGAGTCTGGCAGTGTAGTCCGTCATCGCTCTAGACGTAGTTTTCTTCTGCGAGATACGGACTAACCGCCGGGCAAACTGATGACTCTTCGTTGACTTACCCGTTGTCGCGCGAACCTGCACGACGACGCAAGTAACTTAAGCCTTCGCTGGAAGGCGCACATTTTGTGACACTTGAAACATTTACCAGGGTCCGTCCGGTTCTTAAGTATGCCCGTGAAGAATTTCGGCGCCGTACTACACAGATTCGCTCGCGCCAGGTCATCATCAGTGATGGTCTGGCGTGCTTGCGGATTTGTAGCTGCGCCTGTCGCACAACGATTACAAATCGGTGACAACTCTCCTTCAATTACAGATTACTGTCTAAGTGGTAAGTCCTTCTTTCAGCGGCTGAACTGCGCGCCTGTGCTGTGCGGTGGATTCCAATCACCGCCACAACGCCCTGAAAGAGGTTCGCTTTCGATGGATGCGCGAATAATTCGTGTCCTTTATCCATCCAAGTACATCCAGAACAGAGGAGAGATTTTTGTGGACCAGACATTTTCCCCCATTGCCTCCACGGCAAGTGTTCAGCAGAGCAGAGCAACCGATTCTTTGTTCAGCTCCCTCTACTCCGAATTGCATCGTCTGGCCAAGCGACAGCTTGCCCGTCAATGGTCACCGGCGAGCATTGGCGTCACCACTCTTTTGCACGAAGCGTACCTGAATATCATGGATCGCAATCAGCCCAGCTTTCCAGACCAGGCCCGGTTTATGGGATACGCTGCGCGGGTGATGCGCGGACTCATCATTGATTTCGCCAGGACCCGCAATGCTTCCAAACGGGGCGGCAAATTTGAAATCACCTCGATAACGCTTGATACTCCGGAAAACATCGTCGACGCCCGGGAGTTGTCATCGGTCAGTGACGCGCTGGATGAACTTGCAAAGATCGAGCCGGACCTCGCCACGCTTGTCGACCTCCGATTCTTCTGCGGATTCTCATTCGTTGAGATTGCTGCAATGCACACGCTCTCGGAACGCACAGTCCAGAGACGGTGGGAGAAGGCACGAATCTTCCTCTACCGCAGTCTCAACGGAGGTCTGCCTGCTTGAACGATCAACGATCCGCTCCCACCCTCGATCAATGGGTTGCGCTAAGTCCGCTTCTCGACCATGCGCTCGAATTGGAGGGCGAGGAACGTTCAAGCTGGATTCGTTCGCAGGATCCTGAACTTGCATACCAGTTGGAGCTGTTGCTACGCGAACACAGGTTTCTTGCGGATGAAGGATTCCTGGAAGATCGCGTGATCGAATTGCCTCCTACCGACATATCACTGGCGGGTCAAACACTCGGTGTTTACACATTGATGTCGCAAATCGGCCAAGGAGGCATGGGAAGTGTCTGGCTTGCAGATCGGAACGATGGACTCTTTGAACGTCGGGTTGCAATAAAGTTCCTCAATCTCGCGCTCATGGGGAAGACCGGTGAAGAGAGATTCAGGCGCGAGGGAAGAATTCTTGCGCTTCTCGCTCACGGGAACATTGCAGATCTAATCGACGCAGGCGTCACCAGCGCTGGGCAGCCTTATCTTGTTCTTGAGTACGTCGACGGCGACGAGATTGACCGGTATTGCAACGAGCACCGCCTCGAAGTTCGGGCGCGCATCCAGATGTTTCTGGAAGTACTGACGGCGGTCGCAAAGGCGCACGCCAATTTGATTGTGCACCGCGACCTCAAGCCTTCGAACATCCTGGTACGCAACGACGGCCATGTGAAGCTGCTCGACTTCGGCATCGCCAAGTTGATTGAAGGTGAAGAAGTCGCACATAATCGAGCCGCATTCACCATAGGAGGCAACGCTCTTACGCCCGAATACGCTGCTCCCGAGCAGTTGCAGGGCGAACAAATTACCACCGCCACCGACATCTACGCGCTGGGCGTGCTGCTTTATCTGCTGCTCACCGGACAGCATCCGACCGCCGCCGGCAGGCGTACTCCGGTTGAGCGAGTCAAAGCGATTGTCGAGTTTGAGCCTCAACGCGCATCTGACATCGTGTATTCACCGAGTTCCACATTCAGCATGGTTGCAAGCCACGCAGCCAATGTTGGCACGTCGCCAGAGAAGCTCCACCGCATTCTTCGTGGAGATCTGGATACCATCCTTGGGAAGGCACTCAAGAAAGACCCGGCGGAGCGATATGCCTCTGTGACCGCGTTTGCCGAGGATCTGCGCAGATATCTGCAAAGTCGCCCGATTGACGCGCGCCCCGACACGATTACCTATCGTGCCTTCAAGTTTGTGCGCCGCAACCGTACAGCCGTGGCTCTCTCTCTCCTTGCGCTCGCCAGCACTGCTGCAGGGATTGTTGGAACTCTCCAGCAGGCACACACGGCGAGAATCCAGCGCGATTTGGCGTTGCGCCAGCTAGGACGCGCAGAACGCGCCGCCGATTTGAACGAACTCCTCTTGAGCGATGTTGCGCCAAAGGGGAGACCTCTTGCCGCAGACCAGCTCCTGAAACGAGAGGAGACAGTGGTTGAGCGCGAACATAATCCAGATAGTGCAAATCACGTTGAGCTTTTGATTTCTCTGGGCGATCAATATTCCGGAGAGGACGACAACAAAAGTGCGATTCGAGTGCTTAACCAGGCTTATCAGCTTTCACGAACACTGAAAGATAAGTCGGTTCGCGCCAAGGCATCTTGCGTGCTTGCCGGCGCGATGATTCCAACGGGAGAGTTGTCACGGGCGGAGGCTCTCTATCAA
Organism: uncultured Acidobacteriaceae bacterium; assembly: GCA_963832035.1. Taxonomy (GTDB): domain Bacteria; phylum Acidobacteriota; class Terriglobia; order Terriglobales; family Acidobacteriaceae; genus Telmatobacter. The sequence continues at coordinate 581,772 of CAWHSK010000003.1, forward strand.
GAGGGGATGCGCGAACTTGATTCACGACCGCAATTCTCTTCAGATCGCTCTTTCTGTCTGCTACGAGGGAGTGAAATAGCGTACCGAAATGGCAATTCTCAGGAAGCCATTTCTCGAGCTCGCGCTTCAGAGCAATCGATCCAGGGATCTGCCTCGCACTGGAATCTGCAGGAGCTCGACGTACTGATCAATCTCGCAGGAGTCCTCGGCGATGCAGGCAAGTTCCGCGAAGCTGACCGGACATTCAAACAAGCGTCAGATCTGATGGCAGATCTCGGATACGACGATACCCAAAAGGCAGTGAAGCTTTTCAACGACTGGGCGCTGTCTTTAACATACGATGGGCGTCAGCTTGAAGCGGAGAGGATTTATCGCCGCGCCATCGAGATCAGCCGCACCGATCAAAGTGTAGATTCGATTCCTTCCGTACTGCTCTATAACTACGCAAGCGTTTTGCGCGAGCTTGGGCGGACGAACGAGGCAACCTCATATCTTGAGTCGGCCGCTACGAAGGCACGAAAGGAAAACAATCAGATTCTGATCGATCAAACGGATCTTCAGAAGGCTCGCATGTACGCGGATAACCGCGAATATGCCCGAGCTGCCGAGTTATTGATTCAGACCGAACCCAGACTGCGAAAGAAATTTCCGCCGAACCACTATGCGTTCGCGGCACTCGCTTCAGACAGATCGCGGCTGGCGCTCGAGACCGGAGATACGGCTTCGGCGCTGCGTCTTGCAAATCAGGCGATCGATCTGGATGAGGCCTCCATCAAGAACATTGGCGAATGCGCAGCCTTCATTCCGATGCTTCTCACCCGCAGATCTCGTGTCGAACTGAAAGCTCAAAGGCCGAATCAGGCTGAGGCGGATGCCGTTCGCGCATTGCAGTTGTTCAATGAAGAGTCGGAATCTGGAATTCACTCGAGTAACATTGGGCGTGCTTACCTGGCCCTTGCGCTTTCACTGAGAGCGCAAGCTAGATTGAGTGAATCTCAAGATGCATTTCGCAATGCTTTTCAGAATCTTCAAGATACTCTGGGCCCCGGGCACGCAGATACCAAGGCGGCGCTCAGCGTGGCAAGCTCAGTTCGGTCCGGCGACTAAAGGACCTGGCCCCTCATCCCGTTAGCTCCAAACGCCAGTTTCTCACTGTCCTGTCGTAGCTTCCGCAGCCTTCGTCGTTGGGGATTGACGGCTCGAGGCGGTGGTCCGACTCGAAGGATTGGATCGTGGTCACCAAATAGTCCGTGACAGGATGCCTGTTCCTTTTTCATCACTGAATGGGTCTTCTCGGTTTGTCTGGACGAAAGGCGCCGGACGGCAACGGGAGGCCAGAAGAGATAGAAGTCTCCGGTTGAGATTTGAAGGAATCCCACACTATATCTGCTGTTTTTCCCGAAATTTTCAAATAGTGACATAGCTCAGGTCGCTATGCCAGAATCGCGGTCAGGACCCCACCACTGATTACAACGCCGTATGCAGAGGGTATTCTCGGTCTGAACCTAAATTTGAGGTTGTTTTGCAATTGACGGGTGGCTTTATGTTGAGACGATTCCTTGGAATCGTGGAGGAACGATTCTCGTCGAATGTCGGAACGGGGCTGAGGTTCTCTTTCTGGCCGACGGCACTTATTGGAATTGTCGGCATCAAAGCTGTCCTTTCACTCGACTTGAAGCCGGGCTCTTTTGTGCTCTCTTATAGCGGGATCAGTTATTTCCTGCTGCTGCTTTTGGCAACCGGTTTCGCTGTACGCAACGCGACGCAGAACACGCTCGGGCGGCGGCCGTTCTGGGTGTTTCTCGCAATTGCCTCCGGCCTTTGGGCGCTGGACCAGTGGTTGACTCTTTACTACCAACTCGGTCGTCACATCGATGCGCCCGATAGTTCGATTGCCGATCCGTCTCTGTTTCTGCATATCGTACCGCTGATGGCAGCGGTGGCAACTCTCCCACATCAGAACGTGTCTGATCGGAGGCCATACAGAGCGGTGTTAGACTCTCTCCTCTTGTTGTTCTTCTGGGGCTTCCTTTATGGCTATGTTGTTTTTCCTTACCAGTTCTTCTCGAACGCCACCAGCTATGCGCTGCGCTTTGACATTCTCTACCTGCTAGAGAATGTGGCCCTGGTGCTGGTTTCAGGCGTTTTGACAGTTCGCGCGCACGGTCCCTGGAAATCAATCTATTTTCAACTGCTGGGCGCATCCACCTTGTACCTCTTGAGTTCTACAGTCGCCAACCTTGCAATTGACTCAGGAGGCTACGTCAACGGAAAGCTCTATGGACTGGGCCTGACTGCTTCAGCTTGCTGGTTTGTGTGGATACCGCTGCACGCACGACAAGTAAAGGATGAAGGTTCGGTTTTGCAAGCCGATAGGAACCAGAGAGCACGAGGTTCAGCATGGGCGATGCTCGTTGTCGTGATGGTCTCTATCCCGATTGCCTGGGAACTATTCCAGCGGAATGAGAATATCGGCCTGGATACACTTCGCCTGCTGGTAGCAATTGTCGCGATTATGTGTCTCGCGAGCGCGGCCTATATAAAGGAGTACCTCGCCCGACGTGAACTGGATTTCGATTTTGGCTTAGCCAACGACAGGCTGCGCCTGGCAATGGAAGCAAGCGCATCAGTGGGATGGGATTTTGACGTAAAGAGCGGGCGTGATTTTTTGTTCGGTGACCTGCAAGCCATTTTTGGAATACCTTGCGATAGCTGCGTAATATCTACGGAAGATTTTTTTCAGTATGTGCATCCGGATGACCGAACGAGAGTTTCTGAAGCGATCGCGGATGCAAGACAAAACCGGAAGCTGTACGCGGAAGAATTTCGAATTGTGCAGCCTGACGGAACAGCTCACTGGCTGGCAGCGCGAGGCAAATTCTACTATGCAAGGGACGGTAGCGCCGAGCGAATGATCGGCGTATCGATGGACATTACTGAGCGCAAGTTGGCGGAGGAAACCCTCTCCGACATGAATCGGAGAGTGATTGAGGCAGAAGAACGGGAACGTGACCGAATCGCGAAGGACCTACATGAAAACGTCGGTCAGCGCCTTGCATTATTGGCAATTGCGATCGAACAGCTTAAGAATGACTTCCCCGATCAGACTGCTGAACTTCTTGAACGCATGGATGCGGTATGGAGAAAAACTCTGGAGATATTGACCGATGTGAAGGCTTCAGCGCACGAACTGTACTCGCCGAGATTGGAGTATCTCGGTATTGCTGCAGTCATGAGAGCCTTCTGCGAAGAATTCGGGGAGAGGAAGGGAGTGGAGATTGACTTCAGGAGCCAGGGTTTCCCCAACCCTTTGCCGCCTGACGTCTCAATTTGCCTGTTCCGTGTTTTACAGGAAGCTTTGCACAACGGGGTATTGCACAGCGAGGTGCAGAAGTTCAGGGTGCAGATGTGGGGAGAGTCGGATGAGGTTCGCCTAAAAGTGAGCGATTCAGGCGTGGGCTTTGACCTCAGAGCGGCACGAAGAGGCCGCGGTCTCGGTTTGGTCAGAATAGAACAGCGAATAAAGCTGGTGAATGGGAAGTCTTTGATCACTTCGCAACCCGAGGAGGGAACTACCATCCAGGTTAGCGTGCCTTTGCATTCTGGGCACGATTCTATGCGTGCGGCCGGCTAGATCCACACCTGTTCACCGGGAAGAAACGCCGGAGTGCTTCGCGCAGATCCTCTCGTAGATGCGACTCTGCTGTTCACTTTGAAGGCTGCTCAACACGTACGCGCACAAAATATCGACATTGCAGTTCTTCGCAATCTCGTCACATAGGTGTTCGACTTCGACCGCCGCATCTGCATTCCCTTGCTCGCAGAGGGTATGGGCACATTCACCACAAATTGCAACTCGAGGGCTCTCGCCGCTCGATGCTTTGGCGGCAGCGGCTATCAGATTGCTTGCGACCTTCAGAAACCGAGCCGGGACGGCTTGATCATTCACCATGAAAGTCGAAAGCGTATCGACAACATCCATGGAGACATATCGCCCCTGTTCCACTGCGGCGACGATATCCACGCCATTCTCCCGCAATCTCTGAAGAAGACTGTGACGGTGTGCCTCAGTCGCAATCACGATAACGGCATTCCGGGATTCAAGAGCGACTTCGATGAAACGAGTGAAGCCAACCACAAATGCAGCGTCATCAGAATAGAATTCAACCTCGTGGCTGCGGGCGATCTCCATTCTTCCCGATGCAAGTGGTGAAACAAGCTCATTGGTGCGATTAAGAGCCTTCGAATCCGGCGCAGGAGTGAAATATTGCCCTGACAACCCGGTGCTGACAAACTGCCTGCTTTGAAGAACCGCTTCGACGGCAGTCAGCAGTTCGGCTCCGGCATGAGCCTTGACCACATACCCAAGTGCCCCCAAAGAGAGAGCTTCCTGCACCACGTCGGCAGAAGATTCCTGGCTCATGAAGAGTATTTTGCTTGAGGGAGACAGCTTACGGATTCGGCGAGCCGCGTCGATTCCATTCAGCGAAGGGAGCCCGATGTCCAGAATAATCAAGTCCGGTTGGAGTTCTTCGGCCTTTTGGACGGCTTCCAATCCGTCCGTGATCTCTCCGACGATCTGGAACTCTGGTCTTCCGCCCACTGTCGAAGAAATGAAACGCCGGAACGGCTCAAAGTCTTCTACCACTAGCACCCGGTATGATGGCGTTTCCAATTTGCCCCCTCACAACGTGCTAAACCTGACTTTACGAACAAGTTGCTGTTGTATCCATAATCGACGTCCGCAAATCCAGATCGTTGCCCACGCGCATGGAAAAACAGCTTCGGCTGGGGGACTTGTTACGAAAAAGTGATTTAATCATACAACTCTTCTTCCAGTGCGTTACTGTGCATATCGGTTCGCGGATATGTTTTCTACATGACACACGGTTTCAGTCGCCCTGTTTGTAGTCCTTCCCTCTGCTGTTCCGTCCTGTTCAAAGGAAAAAGGATTTCTTTCTGCTAATCCTTGGACGCAAAACCCTCACGTCTCGAGACCCCGGCTTCGTGTTACGGTGGTAACCAGCGTGAGCAGAAAAGGTCTTAGCCCCGGACGCCTGGAGGCATTCTCCGACGGAGTTATCGCGGTCATCATTACCATCATGGTGCTGGAATTGAAGGTGCCCGCGCCGGACGGCGTTGCCGGTCTTCGTGCGGTGCTGCCTACAGTTTTTCTCTATTTGCTTACCTTCGTGCAGATCGGGATCTACTGGGTGAACCATCACTACCTCGTCGACGAGGTGGAGACGGTAAGCCACGGTATTTTGTGGGCGAACCTGATGTTTCTCTTCTGTCTCTCCCTGTTTCCTTTCGCTACGGACTGGATCGGCATCAAGGGCCTGTCATCATTCACCACCGCGCTCTACGCGGCAATCAGCATTTTGCCGGGGCTTGGATATATGGCGCTCTGGACTCAGATCAGGGCGCAGAGTACGGCGTCCGCGCACGCAGGCTGGAGTAAGCAGATCGCGTCCGTTTCACTTTATCTCACAGCAATTCCCGCGGCCTATTACCGGCCTGCTGCATCTTTGGCACTAATCGGAATTGTGGCCGTTCTTTGGCTGCTGCCTCCGACGGCCGACGACCTCCCGGAGTAATGTCTTCAAGCCGAGGCCGCCACCCCGTGCGAGTTCTCCCGGGGTCGCTTGACTCGATAGTCCATTGACCTGCACGGCCAGCAAGCATTGCGCTGCGCTTCTGGGCATGCGTGCAATCAGCCGCGAACTCGACAAGCTGAATCCAGCAAGCACTCTTAGCATTCCAGGAAGTCTTTGCCTTTGCTCGGAATCCATGGATCTTCAAAACTGGATCGCCGAACCTCGGGACCTGCCATGTGCTTAATGAGAAGCACCTCGTTACCGACTTCGCTGTAGATCAACTCATCCACGATTCCGCTAGCCAGCAGAATTCCGTATCCGCCGAGGCGCATTCCTAATTTGTTGCGAACCTCGATATGGCGCGTCGGGTCGTCCGGCGAGTACGAGATCGCGGCGTGCGGAATCGCATCCGGACGGAAACCCTTTCCCGGATCGGAGATATAGAAAACGAATGCCCGCGCCGTGCGCACTGCCGCTACTTCCATCAGTTTTGAAGGGTCATTCTGGGCACCGTGCTCGATCGCATTGTTCAGGATCTCCTCAAAAGCGATCATCATCTCTTCAGGGGGGCGCTCCGGCAGTGTCATCTGGAATTGCTTGAAGAATGAAGTCAGGCGATCAGCATTCAACAGGTCGCAGTTCATCCGAACCGAGATCCAGTCGCGCTCAGCGGAAACGACATCAATGCCCGATGAGGAATCCTCCGCCTCAATCGCACTCACCGTATACCTTGCAATTTCTTTCGTATTAAAAGGCGCACATTGGCAGAGAAAGACGTGCTGGCGCAAAGCCGCAATCAGTTCCTCTGGTGTACCGCTTGGAGCAAGAACAATCACGCGCACGCCGGGCCTCAGGTGTCGGATCTCTTCCACCAGCGCGAGATCCTCATGAATGCTCGTGTCAGGGTCGGTGACCACGACAGCGTAGGGAGTGCCGCGCAGTTGTCGAAGGGCATCGGCACTTCCTGCGGCGTGAGTGAATGAGCACTGAAGGCTCGTCAATTGCTCTTCGAGGCCCTCTTTAGCATGCCCATCGTGGCCGATGAGCAGCACGCGGGATTCAGTGGAACGATCTCGACTCTCGCTCAGTTCCGATTTCACTGAAAGGTCCATTTGTATGCACCCCCAATGGATTTCTTTCGAGTACAGTGCACTCGCCGTTAACTACATCGTAAAGTGTCCGGTTCCCGAAGGGAATCGAAAGTGCAACTAAAGATGATGGGGATTCAACCACCATGGTTCCATCCGTAACAGATCTCCAAAGCTCACAGAGTCAAAGAATTAGAGACATCTCTCGAAGTCAGGGAGTGCTCCAGGCCCGAGAAATGGGATGCACCCCAAAAATCAGTTCATGAGACCAGAGTTGCCGAAATGCTGCAGGAGTGCAGGGAAGCCCAAGGATTAATCTGCGTGCCGTACATCGAGCTTGTGAGAAGCCGTAGGATATTAATTTGGAGACCGGGGATAAATGAACGAAAAGCGTTGGGTGTTGTTGATTGCCAGTGAAGTCGGGCGCACCGACTCAGTTTCTGACCGTGCCATGGAGCGCCTTGTCGACGCCATAGGCGATGAGGGCTATACGGTCGTTCGTACCACCTCGACGGAAGATGGTCTCTCGCTGGTAACCACCGATCCCAGCTACTCGGCGGTCCTGCTCGACTGGGACCTTGAAGGCGACTCACAGTTTGAAGAACGCGCCGCACTCGACATTATTCGCGGGGTACGTCACCGCAACAAGAAAGTCCCGATCTTTCTCATCGCCGATCGGACCCTGGTCTCCGAACTACCTCTGGAAGTCATCAAGCAAGTGCACGAATATATTCATCTCTTCGGCGATACCCCTGCTTTTATATCTTCACGTCTCGACACTGCGATCGAGCGGTACCACGATCAATTGTTGCCCCCATACTTTCGCGAACTTCTCCGGTACAACGATCAGTCGGCCTACTCGTGGGACGCGCCCGGCCACATGGGCGGAGTTGCCTTTCTCAAGCATCCGGTGGGGCAGGAGTTCCACCGTTTCTTCGGCGAAAATCTCTTCCGCTCCGATCTCGGCATCTCGTCAGCGCCGCTCGGCTCGTGGCTCGACCACGTCGGCCCACCGGGAGAGTCTGAGCGCAATGCGGCCCGCATCTTCGGGGCCGACTGGACGTTTTACGTGCTCGGCGGCTCCAGTACCTCCAATCAAATTATTGGTCACGGCGTAATCGCACAGGACGACATCGTTCTGGCGGACGCCAACTGCCACAAGTCCATCTGCCACTCACTCACGGTTACCGGTGCCCGCCCCGTCTATTTCAAGCCCATGCGAAACGGATACGGAATGATCGGCCTCGTTCCCCTGAAGCGATTCTCACCCGAATCTGTGCGCGAACTTATCGCACGCAGCCCCTTCTCCGCAGGCGCCCGTTCGCAGCAGCCAACCTACGCCGTGGTCACCAATTCCACTTATGACGGGCTCTGCTACAACGTGGACCAGGTCGTTGAGGAACTTGCCGGGTCCGTCGCTCGCGTCCACTTCGACGAAGCCTGGTATGCCTATGCCAAGTTCCATCCCATCTACCAGGGACGCTATGCGATGGGCGTGCCGGAAGATATGCCAGACCGCCCCGCAATCTTTTCCGTGCAGTCGACACACAAAATGCTGGCCGCGTTCTCTATGGGTTCCATGATCCACGTGAAACTGTCCGACCGAGCCCCGCTCGACTTCGACCAGTTCAATGAGGCCTTCATGATGCACGGCACTACTTCGCCGTTTTACCCGCTCATCGCGTCGCTCGATGTGGCTGCTGCCATGATGGATGAGCCTGCCGGACCCACATTGATGGATGAGACGCTCGCTGACGCGATCAGCTTCCGCCAGGCAATGAGCTCTATTGCCCATCGGCTGCGAATGACCTCAGAGAACGGCCATAGCTGGTTCTTTGGCATCTATCAGCCCGAACGCGTCACCGATCCGGCAACGGGCGAAACGATTTTGTTTGAAGATGCCGAAGACGAACTCCTCGCCACCGAATCCAGCTGCTGGACCCTCAAGCGTGGCGACGACTGGCACGGTTACCAGGATGACGATTCGCCCGATGACTACTGCATGCTCGATCCCACCAAGGTGACCATCCTTACTCCTGGGGTCAATGCCCAGGGAGTTATGGCCCAGTGGGGTATCCCCGGCGCTATCCTCACTGAATTCCTCGACTCGCGTCGCGTCGAAATCGCCCGCACCGGTGACTACACCGTCCTGGTGCTCTTTTCCGTCGGAACATCCAAAGGCAAGTGGGGCAGCCTGCTTGAGAACCTCTTCGAGTTCAAGCGCCTTTACGACTCGGATGCATCCCTCGAAGAAGCGCTGCCTGAACTGGTACAGCGCTTTCCAGCGCGTTATCGAGACCTCTCACTCAAAGAACTCTCAGACGAGATGCACAAGACCATGATCGAACTCGACCTCGCTGGTCTCGTCAACGCCGCTTGCGATGAGGACTTTGATCCCGTGCTCACGCCGGCGCAGACGTATCAAAAGCTCGTTCGCCACGAGACCGAACGCATTCCGTTTAAGGAAATGCCGGGCCGAATTGCAGCTTTCATGCTTGTTCCCTACCCCCCGGGGATCCCCATGTCGATGCCCGGCGAGCGCCTTGGCGGCCCCGAGTCACCGGTGATCAAGCTCATCCTGGCGATGGAGCAATTCGGCAAGCGTTTCCCGGGCTTCGAGCGCGAGGTCCACGGGATCGAAGTCGATAGCGATGCGAACTACTGGATGCGCGCTGTCATTGAGGAAACTGACGCAAAGAACGGCTGATTCACTTTGACTCATTTCAAAAGTTGAAGAACTCCTCACGCAGGGCGGCCTCGTATGCCGCCTTCGCAGCCTTTGCTTTGTTTCTTGCCTCCTCTTCCCGATTGGCCGCTTCTTCCCACTTATCGACTTCGGCTACCTCATGAATCTCTGAAGCCAAGGCCTCCTCACTGCGAATGGCGTCAATCCACAGATTTACGGCGGCCTTGTATTCGCTTTGCATTCTGTCTAGTTCGGTTCTATCAATGGGCATCTCTTTGGTTGTCCCTCCATCTGGCCAGCATAGAAAGGAATTGTGAATGCAAGATGTAAATGACAGGGATCGCAGGTACAAACGGCGGCACTCTGCTCTAGAGAAATGACTGGGCGCATACGACCCGCTAACCCTTGTGGCCGAGTTGCCGTAATCTGGAAGAGCGGACGGGCTGTCGGCAAGAAACTCCACAGCTACATCTTCATCGTCCCCACCTGAATCAAACGAGCCGGAGACTCTCAATGCGGAGAAGAGATTTTCTTTCGACCCTTTCGCTTGTGGCGGGACTGGCGTTGAGTCGCCGTGCCTACGCTGCAGCGACTCCTGTATCCAAAAGCATTTTTGACTACGGAGCAAAACCCGATGGCAAGACCTTGAACACAAAAGCAATTCAGCGGGCCATCGACGATGTCTTTCGCACGGGAGGTGGTACTGTCACCGTTCCTCCCGGAATCTTTCTCACCGGCAGGATCGAATTGAAGAGCGGAATCACGCTCAATCTGGAGGCAGGATCCACGCTACTCGGCAGCACATCCATCAACGACTACGACGCGAACTCCAGCCTTCCTCGGAATGGGGACGCTAACCCGCGACACCTGATCTTCGCGATGGGTGCAGAAGATGTGATGCTTTCTGGTTCGGGACGGGTCGACGGACAGGGACCGACATTCTGGGAGCCTTCCGGAAAGGCGCCCCTTTCGCAGGACCAACAGTGGGCCGATGTGGCTTCTCATGACCTGGCGGTGAAAAAAGGCGGGCGGCCTAGTCCGATGCTCGAGTTCGTGAACTGCAGACGACTCAAGATCCAGGATGTGGAGATTGAGAACGCACCCGGATGGACGCTGCGGATTGTGAATTGCGACAGTGTAGACATTCAGGGTATCGCCATCAAGAATCCGGTAAACGGTCCTAATACAGATGGAATCGATATAACAGGTTGTCAAAACGTTACGGTTTCGAACTGCACCGTAGCCACTGGGGATGATGCGATCTGCTTGAAGAGTGAAAATCCATATGGTCAAGAGCCGCGTCTGCTGAAAAACATCCTGGTGACGAATTGCCACCTGACGACCTGCTGCAACGGATTCAAACTCGGCACTTCATCCGAGGGCGGCTTTGAAAACATTACGTTTTCCGACTCGGTGATCTATAACGCGGATGTTCCATACAGAGAACGCGTGATATCGGGCGTAGCTCTCGAGGTTGTAGACGGTGGCTGGATAGACGGTGTGATTGTGAAAAACATCCAGATGCAACGGACACGCACGCCTGTTTTCATTCGTCTCGAAAACCGGAAACGTACCCACGACTATCCACAGCGCGGCTTGCGAAATGTGAGCATAGAGAAGGTCCAGGCCACCGAAGCGTTGCTGGCAAGCTCGATCACAGGTCTCCCAGGCATGGAAGTTCGCAACGTGACGTTGTCGCAGATAAGTGTCAACAATGTGCTTCAAATCCGTACAGAGTCGGTCGGGCGCAGCGTACCGGAGAAGGAAAGCGCCTATCCTGAAGCGCGGATGTTTGGGATGTTGCCTGCGTCAGGCCTTTACGTACGGCATGTTCGTGATCTCCGCTTGAACGATTTGGTGTTTACAGCGCCCCAAGGTGAGAATCGGCCAACAATCATTTTCGATGATGTAGCAGGCGCGCATTTATCCCAAGTCCAAAGTTCACCGATAAGCGGTGGAATGCCCCTCCTCGTGCAAAGCAACTCGCGTGACGTGCAAGTCGATAAACCGTGAGACTCATCACGGAGCAAAGGTCGCCGGCGTGCATGAGTTGTATCCAAGCGACTGCGCGCTGACCGGGGTTGGAGGCGAGGGCGGCGTCGACCATGGAGCAGCATTGAAATCAAAGAAGTCCAGCAGATTGGGCTGGGCCGCATCTCGGGCAGTAAGATGCGCCGAAGATCCAATAAAGCGGTTTTCGACGAACTTGATTATCGCTGTATGGTCCATGGGAATATGCGAAACATAGTGGCGCCTGGTGAACGGCGAGATGACGATGTTCGGAACTCGAAAGCCGATCTGAGCAGCAAATCCGTGAAGGGCAGGCCCATCGGCAGGATTTGCTCCAGGGTCAGTTGCATAAAGATCGCAATGCAATGTTGGTGTTCCGCCAGTCGGCACACAAGGGTTAAATGTATCGGGACTTACTGCCATTTGTGAAATGTCCGGGATGGTTCCGAGAGAGGCGCTGGTGAAATCGTTGGAGTGTCCCGGAACGGGCGGTACGTGGTCGTAAGGTCCGCCACCTTCGTCATAACTAAGGAAGAAGACCGAATCTTTCCATGACGAGCTTGTCATAAGCGCGTTTACTATGTTGGCCACCTGCGCCTGCCCGTTCAGAATCGGCTGACCGGATCCAGGATGTTCATCGTTATGGCCATACCCTGCCTCGATGAACGCAAAGCTCGGCAACGTGCCGTTGGTCAGATCTGTGAAGTAGGTCGATATCGGAGTAATGTGGTTCGGATCGATGCAGAATGAGTCGGACGTGTCGCCGACCACGCTGGATGACTGCGTAGGCGGAGTGCACGCAGCTCCAGCTGGTTTCTCGTAAATATACCGATACGAGTAGGTCAAATTAGAGAAGTGAATCGCCGGATAAACGCTGTTGCCTGATGCGAGGCAATCATCCTCATCAAGGCAAAGACCCTCCGTCACGCTGTAGTAGATTTTCCACGACACGTTGGCCTGATCGAGCTCCTGGAATATGTTCTCAATATTGAGCTGAGGCAGATGGTCGTTACCTCCAGGGTCATGCACTAGCCCCTGCGTCGTACCTCCGGTGAATGTCGCAAGCCGATTGGGAACGCTTTTGCTGGCAATCGGAGAGAACCATCGATCCGAAACGGCAAACTGCGAGGCCATGTAGTAGTAGTAGTTCAGGAAATCCTGATCGTAATAGGCCATTGATCGCTGGCCGGTGAGGTCAGTGAATTGACCTGAGCATTTTCCGCTGGCGGCGCAGCTCTTTGCAAAGCCCTCAGAGGTATGCACAAAACCACTCATTTGTATTGGGCGCGTATCGAGGAAGTTGTACCGGTTGACATCGCCATAGCTTGATAGCCAATCGGAGGACTCATCGTCCACGCATGTGCTTTTGCTCTTGAACAGCGAAAAGGGCGTTCCCTCGTCATCGAGATTACTGATCGTGGTCAACTTGTCATCAATGCCATCCACGTTATAGGTGGCTCCGTCATCTCCGACGTTGAAGTGATTCGCCAACCTATAAGGGTTGAGCATACCGAAGTAGTTATCGAATGAGTGGTTCTCCTGAAGCATGAAGATGACGTGATCAATCGATTGCACGCTTCCAGCAGGTTGGACAGTCACAGTTACCGCAGCCGTAACTTTGCCGGCTGATCCGGTGGCAGTTGCTGTGTACGTAGTACTCGTTGAGGGCGTGACGGTTTGCGTTCCCCCATTTGGTTGCAGATTGTAGGTGCTTCCGTCAGATCCGCTCACCGTGACCTGCGTGGCGTTGGTTGCAACAACCGTGAGCGTTGAGGTGTTTCCGGCGATTACGGTCGCAGGGTTAGCCGCTATAGTCACGGTCGGCGTGGGGATCGCAGTCACGGTGACTGTCACGGTTGACGACACGGTACCGCCTGGGCCTGAAGCTGTTGCGGTATAGGTTGTCGTCGATGTGGGACTCACCAGTTGCGTCCCGCCAGTTTCCTTCAACGTATAGGTACTTCCGTCAGTTCCTGACACCGTTACCTGAGTGGCGTTAATCGCAGTTACGGTGAGGGTAGAGGAACTGTCGGAGTCAATTGAAGCGGGGCTTGCAGTGATTTGAACAGTCGGAGCCGGATTAGGTGTCACGGTCACAGTGGCAGCTGCGGTAGCACTTCCTCCGCTTCCCTTGACGGTTGCCGTATACGTAGTTGTAGCCGACGGACTGACCGCTTGCGTACCTCCCGCGGCACCGAGGCTATACATACTTCCGTCTGAACCGCTGACTGTGACTAAAGTCGCGTTCGTTGCCACGATCGTAAGAATCGAAGAACTTCCCGCGACGATCGATGTGGGGTTTGCGCTTATCTGAACTGTCGGAGCCGGATTAGCGGTCACGGTGACAGTAGCTGTGGCGGTGGCACTTCCTCCGCTTCCCTTCGCGGTGGCGGTATAGGTAGTGGTCGCCGCTGGACTGACCGCTTGCGTACCCCCCGCGGCTCCAAGGCTATATGTGCTTCCGTCTGAACCGCTGACCGTGACTTGGGTCGCGTTTGTTGCCACGATCGTGAGAATGGAAGAACTGCCGGGAGCAATCGATGCAGGGCTTGCGGTGATTTGAACACTCGGAGCTGCATTGGGCGTTACAGTGACGGTGGAGGCTGCCGTTACGGTTCCTCCGCTTCCCTTGGCGGTCGCGGTATAGGTGGTAGTGGCGATTGGACTGACGGCTTGCGTCCCACCCGCAGCTGCAAGGCTATATGTGCTTCCGTCTGAGCCACTGATGGTGACTTGTGTCGCGTTCGTTGCCGTGACTGTGAGGGTTGAGGAATTGCCAGCAGCAATGGATGAGGGGGCCGCAGTGATTGTTACAGTCGGAATTTCGGCAGATACCGATACCGTAACAGCTACTGTTGCAGTTGCTGATCCGCTGTCGCTTGATGCCGAGGCAGTGTAAGTCGTCGATGCAGCCGGATTTACTGTTTGCGTCCCGCCTGTTGCGGACAGAGTATAGGTGCTGCCGTCCGATCCGGTCACCAGAATCTTTGTAGCGTTTGCGGCCGTAACAGATAATGTGGATGATCCGCCTGCTGCGATCGTGGTTGGATTCGCCGAGATGGTTACCGAGGGTGGGTTCTCCATGCTTCTGTGGGTGATTCCACCGCATCCGACTGCGAGGAGAACGGAAGCAAAAGCGCAAACTCTGAATGAACGCACCCGGCGGAGATTTCCGAATCGTGGCACTACAGGCAAATGCTTTCTCCCTTCGAGCGCACAGGTCAGCAGACTCTTAAGACAATTGGGGTGCAATTTCCCACGTATGTTCGCAGGCATAGTGGATTCTTCCCATCGATCTAAAGAGAACCATCTTATTTAGAGAATTGAGACCAGGGGTGCAGCGACGGAAGCTAACCCAAGGCGGCGGTTTCCACCTTCTACATAGATGACGAAACAGGGCAACTTAGATGCCCAAGGTCGAAGAGGTCTTCGACGAAAAACGCGCGCCGGACCGGTTTTCTGGAGAGAATTCCCGGGTATTTGCGATTAGTCACCTATTCGAAAAATGCCGGTTATAACTGGACTGTCCTTTTTACCCTTCGCGCTAGCGAATGCTTTAATGGTCAATTCCGTCCCCTTAACCATGATCGGAGAATGATAAACATTGGATTCAGTGAATGGTTGAGAACCGTCAACTGTGTAATGGATCGTTGCGCCTGCGGTTTCGATTTGCAAGCCGACCTCGGTATCACCGTGGAATACGCCGGGGGCCGGGGAAAACCTGGGCTCTGCAGTCACATCAGCTTTGCGATTTTCGTTAAGAGGAGAGACGTTCCCACTGGCCCGCTCTATCGATGGCGGAATATGCAGCAGAAGTGAACGAAGAAAACAGCGTTGAAAGTCGTGAACCGGCCACCCCTGATAGTCTTCGTTCCAATCGGTCAGTAGCGCTTGAACATCGTGAAAAGACTTGAGGAGGCTTCTGGCGCGAGGCTGATGAACTGCAGCGACGAGAAGGTCGATACGAGGCGTGTTCAAGTGATCGACGATTGACACATCAAACAGTCCTTCAGAAGGAAGTGTCAGCGTGATCGAACGCGAACTCTTTTCAAAAGCTCGCCTTGACTGCTCTTGAGCGCCTTGAGAAATCGGTCGCACTTGATACCAGTAACTTCCGTTAGATAATGCGGCGGCAAGGCCTGCGATCTCCACTTTGTTTTCGTCATCTAGCGCTGCTACAACTTCGTCCCGCGGCAGCGCCTGTTCTGCTCGCACTCGGGTGGTCCGACTATCACCGGCCTCCCGCAGCGATACGGCGTTTACACGGCCCAGAAAATCGACTGCGATAGCGTCAGGCTTGCGATAGAGCGACGGCACCCGGAAACCGCGCGCACAATCCTGAGCACTGAAACACTCATAGAGAACACGTTGACCGTCCGGCAGGAGAATGGTGATCGAATGATCATGTGTGCTCTCCGAGGGCTGCAGAAGAGAACCGGGGACGATCGCGCCACCGTTTGACAGAGGACTCCCCCCTCCGTTCACATGCCAGGCACCGCTTACACGCCAGGCAATCCCAAATGCCACCTGCTTTGCGCTTTCGGCGTGCGATCCATTTGAGAACAACGCGACCGCAAGCAAACACGTTAAAGCCGCCTTCATTGCTTTTCGAAATGGGCGAACCGGCGGTTGTTCTTCTGAGATCCTTGAGTCAGCGCGCCGCAGCTTGATTACCATATGTGCCTTATTTTGATGCAAACGGCCGGAATAACGTCAATTTTCTTGGTCCGGAGGCAACCGAAATATGATCTGATGCCATCCTAAAAGTTGCTCGTAGGCCCATCAACTTCGAATTGAGCCATCACAACACACCGGAAGAACTCCATCAATATTCGCTGTGAAAACGATATTGCTGTCCCGATTGAGGTGCTGTCTTTGATGAACGCGACGTGGCTCGCCGCCGTCCTTTGCTTTATCTGCACTCTGTTTCTCAACTGACAATAAGCAGGTTCGTCGCCTTCTCACATTGTGTAGGTATTCGCGCATGTCTGAAATAAAGAAGTGGTCCAGGTTTAATTGTGCAGCGTCCACAAACAATGCAATAGCGGAACGTTTTGTCAGGCTCCTTGTTCTTGTAGTTGCTTCGCCTTGTTTTCTCGTCGCAGCCTTATCCGCTCAAATACCGACAGCTGTTCCGGTGCTGACATGGCGTTACGATTTGACTCACTCAGGACAGAACACGAGTGAGACAGCGCTTACGCCGACAAACGTGAACCCGGACACATTCGGAAAATTGTTTTCGCTGTCCGTGGATAGCACCACCTATGCTCAGCCTCTCTATGTACCGGGCCTGAAAATGAGCGACGGAGAAACACACAATGTTCTCTTTGTTGCGACATCGAATGACTCGGTCTACGCCTTCGACGCAGATTCCAATGGAGGAACAAACGCACAACCGATCTGGAAGATAAGCTTGCTTACTGCCGATCACGGCGCGGGGGCTGGGGCAGCGGCGGTCCCATGGCAGGACACCGGCTCGCCTGACGTCGCGCCTACAGTCGGAATCACGGGAACGCCGACAATCGATCCCGCGACGAACACCATGTACCTTGTCGCGAACACAAAAGAAAACGGCACATATTTTTCGCGGCTGCACGCAATCGATATCGTCACAGGCGCGGAACGGCCGAACAGCCCCGCGAACATCACCGCGACGGTGGCTGGTACGGGCAATGGGAGTTCGGGTGGACAACTCGCATTCAGCCCTCTGTGGGAAAATCAGCGCACAGCACTCGATCTGTATAACGGATACGTGTATTTCGGCTATGGTGCGCATGGTGACAATGGTCCATGGCATGGGTGGCTATTCGCGTATAACGCCAGCACTCTAGCTCAGAGCGCCGTGCTATGTCTCTCTCCAAACGGCTCGGGAGCTGGGCTTTGGGCTTCGGGCGCCGGCCTGCCAATCGACAACGATGCGGCAGGCGGCCGAATGTTCGTGGTTACGGGCAACGGTACACATTCGACGTATCCGCCGTTCGACCTGAACACCGAATTCGGTGAAAGTGTTGTCAACCTCAGCCTTGCGAACGGCAGCCTAACACCAACCGATGCATTTACGCCGTTCAACTATCAGATTCTCAACGATCACGACTGGGACTTGGGATCGGGCGGCATTCTCATGATTCCAGATCAGCAGGGAACGCATCCTCATGTACTCGTCGTTGCCGGCAAGGAAGGGCGCATTATTGTGCTCAACCGCGATAATCTCGGCGGATATGCCGCAGGTGCGTCTTCAAACACGAACGCCTTGCAGGACATTTCTACTGCCATTCCGCAAGCCAAGGGATTTTGGAGTACGCCCGCATATTGGAATGGAAATGTCTATCTTTGGGCAGAAAACAATGTCCCCATGCTGTTCAAGATGAATACCGGTGTCATGGAAACTGATCCGGATAGCAAATCCGATATCACCTCGGCGTTTCCTGATCCCTCGTTTTCGATTTCTTCAAATGGGACGCAGAATGGGGTCGCTTGGGCGGTGCGCTCAGACCAGTTCAATACTAATGGGGCCGCGGTACTCTACGCCTGGGATGCGAATGACTTGACCAAGACGATATATGAGAGCGACAGCAACGCTACTCGCGACGCTGCCGGGGCCGCCAATAAATTTTCAATTCCGCTCGTCACCAATGGAAAAGTGTATGTCGCAGAAAACGGAGAAGTCGATGTCTATGGGCTGCTCAATGGTCAGTTGAGTGCGGCAGCGCCCGTGATTGCGCCAAATGGCGGAACATTTTCATCAGCGCAGAGCGTCACTCTATCTACAACGACAACATCCGCGGCCATCTACTACACTCTCGACGGATCTACCCCAACTACCGCATCGACGCTCTACGACGGTCCGATCTCTGTCAGCACAAATACAACGATCGAGGCAATTGCAAGCGCCCCGGGATTCTTGCAGAGTCCCGTCAGCTCTGCGACATTTACGTTCACGACTCAGACACCAACGGTCACTTTCACACCGGCTCCTGGCACGTATCTTGCTGCGCAATCCGTAACTCTCTTGGACACTGATGCCAGCGCCAAAATCTATTACACGACCGATGGCTCGGCGCCCACCGCCTCTTCGATTGTTTACACTGGCGCCATTCAGGTGGCAGCATCAGAAATCATCAAGGCCATCGCGATTGATCCCACCTTGCAAAGCAGCAACGTCGCCACGGCGACATATGTCATTCAGAACGGTGGAACAACAATTGACTTTGGAATGGGCTTTTCCTCGACAGCGGGGCTGACCCTGAATGGCAGCGCGGTAGCTACGAATGACACGCGCCTGCAGTTGACGAACGGCGGACTGAACCAGGCGGGCAGCGTCTTCTGGAATGCGCCGATTGGTATCAACGCGTTCACCACGAACTTCGAATTCCAGCTGTCTAGCGCCCAGGCGAATGGGTTTACTTTCTGTATTCAAAATGTGGCACCTACGGCGCTTGGAGGAAGCTCGGCAGGTCTCGGTTATCAGGACATTCTGAAGAGCGTCGCAGTCAAGTTTAATTTCTACAATTACCAAAACGAAGGCAGTGATTCGACAGGAGTGTATACAAACGGTGAGCCGCCGTTGCTTCCAACTATTGACATATCTCCAAGTGGAATACAGTTGAACAGCGGCGATTCGATTCAAGCGCAGATTAACTATGACGGCCAGAATCTGACACTCACTTTGCTCGACCTTGTAAACAGCAAAACCTTCACGATGTCGCAGCCTATAAACATCCCGCAGATTGTCGGTGGCAATGCCGCTTACGTTGGCTTTACTGGTGGAACCGGAGGTCTATCTGCGAGCCAGAAGATCCTGACCTGGACCTACAATGAACAAGCAACAGCAGCGCCAAACATTTCGCCGAATGGTGGAACATTCTCCTCGCCCCAGAGCGTGACGCTATCCACAACAACACCCTCCGCAGCTATCTATTACACGCTCGACGGCTCCGCTCCTACTTCGGCGTCCACGCTCTATAAAGGCCCGATCGCCATGAGTACGAATACGACCATTCGCGCACTTGCAAGCGCCGCTGGCTTCTTGCCGAGCGCTGTTAGCACAGCGACCTTCACGTTCACTGCCCAAGCGCCCCCAGTCACTTTCTCACCGACCCCGGGCACCTATCCAGCTGCGCAATCCGTAACTCTCTCGGATACGGACGCCAACGCCAAGATCTACTACACAATTGACGGATCAACGCCTTCCGCATCGTCAACCCTGTACACCACCACGATCTCGGTGGCGACATCTGAAACGATTAAGGCGATCGCTATTGACGCGGCTTTGCAGAACAGCAACATTGCTAGCGCAGCCTATGTTATTCAGCCTCTAATAGCGATCACACCGACGGTCACTTTCGCGCCGGCTGCCGGTACGTATGGTTCAGCGCAATCCGTGACGCTCGCGGATACGGATGCCAACGCCAAGATCTATTACACAATTGACGGATCAGCGCCTTCCGCATCGTCAACCCTGTACACCACCGCGATCTCGGTGGCGACATCTGAAACGATTAAGGCGATCGCTATTGACGCGGCTTTGCAGAACAGCAACATTGCTAGCGCAGCCTATGTTATTCAGCCGGTAATAGCGATCACACCGGCGGTCACTTTCGCGCCGGCTGCCGGTACGTATGGTTCAGCGCAATCCGTGACTCTCGCGGATACGGATGCCAACGCCAAGATCTATTACACAATTGACGGATCAACACCTTCCGCATCGTCAACTCTGTACACCTCGGCGATCTCGGTGGCAACGTCTGAAACGATCAATGCGATCGCGATTGATTCGGCAATGCAGAACAGTAGCATTGTCATGGCGGCTTACATCATCCAAGTTGCGGCCGGCGATCCATCATTCGCCATGAGCGGGAGTCCAGTATCCGCAATTAAGGCCGGCAGTTCCTCGACATCCACGATCACCATTACTCCAAGCGGTGGATTCACCGGAACAATAATGTTCGGATGTACTGTAGCCGGTGGCCCCTCAGGTGCGACGAACATACCTACATGTTCGATCGACCGCTCCGCGTCCATTTCAGGATCCCAGCCGGCATCAGCGACGCTTACGATCAAGACAGCGGCCACATCTTCCACGGTGGCCAGCAATTCGTTCAGGCACATGGTCGCATTGGGCGGTGCGTCACTTGCTGCGTTTCTCTTCCTGCTTCCAATTCGTCGACGCAGATGGCAGTCTCTGATCGGTATGGTATTGCTGGTGTTCCTGCTGAGTACAGCGTGCGGATGTGGAGGGGTAACGCCAGCGCAGAGAGGCACCTCTGGTACCACGCCGGGAAACTACGTCGCTACGGTGACGGGAACGAGCAGCACCATAAATGCATCCACCACGGTGGCTTTTACCGTTCAGTAGTTCAAAGCAAGAAACCAACGCCCATAACCTAATCGAAATTATCGATCGCCCTGTCGCTTATTTCGTCGATACTCATCGACGAAGGATTCCGCAGGGCTATCGGCTTTGATAGGAGAGAATCGTTCGCTCCGGAGCCCTATCGTGTTGCGAGTCATTACAGTGGCGGACTCCACATTGAAATCAATGCGCTTACTATGCGGTGCTTTCTTCAAAGTACCTCGGTAACGCACTTAGTACCCTCCGCACCTTTCTCTCCAAGTAAGCCGCGCGTATGCTGGTTACCAAGTAGACATTTAAATACTCGTGCCATTGCACCAGGCGCACTGTG
Organism: uncultured Acidobacteriaceae bacterium; assembly: GCA_963832035.1. GTDB lineage: Bacteria > Acidobacteriota > Terriglobia > Terriglobales > Acidobacteriaceae > Telmatobacter. Next base: position 602,836 of record CAWHSK010000003.1, read on the forward strand.
CCTTCGAGCACGAGACCTCGTCTCAAATGTCCTGCACGTCTGACATTGAACGAATATGCAGGGCTCACCAATGGTGACAGCTCTTTGGTAACTTATTGACCTCCGATCTAGATCGACGACTCAGCAGGAAATAGGTCGGGATGCGCCCATATACGAATCGTCGACACGTCGCTCGCACAGGTTCGGCTTCTCTTGGCCGCTGCCCCCGGTGCTCCACTCCATTGATTGCAGGGACGCATGCCCCTGCTTTGTCCGCCTTCTCACTCGCAAATTACATTCAGTCCTTCAAGCCAAACGCACAAACCCGTGAACGGGTTTACAAGCGTCGCAGTTGGACCTTACAAAACGCCGACAGTGTAACCTCCCCCGCTGTTTGTTCCGATAGTGCCGATCGCTGCCCCAGGCGCGCAAGGCTCTCATCGCCATATCATTCGAGGTTGACTCATGAGGACTCTGCTTTTTGCTGCATTAGCTCTCACGGCTTTTTCAATTCCCGTGCAAGCCATTACTGTTTCCGCCCCCTCTAACGGGGCCAAGGTGACTTCACCGTTCCTACTGACGGCAAGCACCCAGACATGTGCTTCGCTTCCCGCGGTATCCATGGGCTATTCCATCGACGATGGAAAGGCGATCATTGAGCCGACGTCGTTTTCTACCCTGATATCAACAGTGCCGGGATCACATGTTTTGCATGTGAAGTGCTGGGGACAAAAGACGAATGACCAGGTTCTGCTGAACGTCACGGTACTGAATGCGACCAGTACAGATATCTCTGTCGCGACCCCTTCTAGCGGAGCCACCCTAACATCGCCATTCACACTGACGGCAAGCGCAAAAACCTGCGCATCCGCTCCGGCAGTCTCGATGGGCTATTCGATCGACGACGCAAAGGCGGTCATCGAGCCAACTTCTTTTTCTGCTTCGGTCACCGCGGCACCAGGCACTCACGTCCTGCATATCAAGTGCTGGGGGCAGCAGGCGAGTGATCAGCGGCTTATGAGCATCAATATTGGCTCAGCAGGCTCAGCATCTACGCCATGGTTTTCAGTACCTGCCGGCACTTACTCGAACAAGCAGATTGTGTCGATGGCCTCAGCGACAGCTGGTTCCACGATCTTCTTTACAACAGATGGCACCGCGCCTTCTACATCCTCTTCTCGCTATTCGGGCCCCGTCACAATTGCGGGTTCAATGACGATTCAGGCGGTCGCGATGGCCTCAGGTTACGGCAATAGCGGATTGGCTCGAGCCAGCTATGTGATTACAGCACCCAAGGGCCCTTCGATCCCATCGTACGCAATCGCTCAGAAAGAGATTCAGCTGCTTCCCAACTGGCGAATCAAACATGATCCGGCCACGTCCGGCACGTCAACAGGTTCTATGACGCTGGTCAGCGATCCTACGCTCAGCGGTCAAACGGGAAGATTCTATACGTCGTTTTCCAATGCCGGCGGTGAACTCTATTCGGTTACGTACGGAAACGATACTGACTCCAAGAACTTTGTGTACGACGCCCACGTCTGGATCTCTGCGGGCAGCGTACTAAGCAACCTGGAGATGGATAACAACCAGGTGATGCGAAATGGCGACACTGTGATCTACGCGTTCCAGTGCTCCGGATACACGAACACATGGGAGTACAGCTCAAATGCTGGAACTCCGACGCAACCGGTTGTGAAATGGCTTCGTTCGACTGCTCCGTGCAATCCCTCAAATTGGACGCGCAATACCTGGCACCACATCGAGATTAGCTATTCGCGCGATGACGCGGGAAATGTGACGTATCATTCCGTGTGGTTCGATGGAGTTGAATCACCCATCAACCAGACGGTAAACTCCGCATTCTCTCTTGGATGGGCGCTGGGAGCTATGGTGGCTAATTTCCAGGTCGATGGCATCGGTACGAACGGATCTTCAACTTTGTATCTTGATAACTTCACTATCTCTCGGTGGTGAAGTGAGACGACACCTCCTCACGAAGGAGGTGTCGGTCCAAGCAACTGACCAGTAAATCTGGATGATTTGTTCGTCTAAAATTGTTCCTGCCCACAACGACATAAAGAGCCGAACAAGATTGAGAGATCTAGCGAATCACATGTGGAGTAGTGAAGTTTTTACCGGTGAGCTGTGTAGGTTTTTCCAGATGCCTGTAAATAGTTCCAAGATGTCTGGTGCTGAAAATTATTTTCGCGTTTCCAGTCGATTTGCATTGTCGCAGCAAAATATCTGTGTAACGATTCTCAAGAACATTAACTACAAGTTGCCTGGGGTTGAAAAAACTCGCGGCGATTGGGCCAGGATTGAAGCGGATAACTGCTAGCCCGCCAAAAATCAAACCCGATCGAACGCACGGTTTTTATAGCTAGTCCGGTGTCCATTAGGAACACTCGACATCGCACTGCGATTAGAGGTTGCTGAGCAGTTAGATCTGGTACGGATCCCCTTCGTGCCTCTCAGATCAGCCCATTCACAATTGAAAACGTCTTCGGCTGCCTTGCGAAATGCACGAGAGAGTCGACGCGAAATCTATGCCTTTTTATCGCAAAGGAATCTGATGAAACTTTTCCGGAATTTGACCATTGCATGCTCCGCAGTCCTCGTCTCTTCACTTCCGGCACTCGCTGGTGTAACCGTCAACAGTCCCGCAAATGACTCCGAAGTATCGACTACCTTCACTCTTTCAGCGTATGCCACAACATGCTCGTCTACGAATGTCGATGCGATGGGATATTCGTTTGATAGCAGCAGTGATACTACCGTTGTTAACGGCCAGTCGATCAACAAAAGCATCTCTTCTTCGACGGGTGCACACACCCTGCACGTAAAGGCATGGGGCCCCAACGGCGCTGCGTGCGTTAAGGACATCACGTTAAATGTGAAATCGTCAACGAGCACCCCAAGCGCTGCAACGGAGTCGTCGATTCCCTCTTATGCGGACGCTGTGAGTTCTATCGAGTCTCTGAGCGGGTGGAGGGCAACTCACGACACCGGTGGCCCGGGTGGTTCAAGCGGAACCATGCAGATCGTCAGTTCGCCTTCCAAGTATGGCAGTTCGAGACAATTTGTCACTTCGTTTACCAACAATGGCGACGAACGCTACACCGTATCTCTTTCCGATAACATTGACGCCAAGAATTTCTTCTATGACACGTGGGTGTACCTTACGAACTCTTCGAGCATGCTTGCGAATCTGGAATTTGACGTGAACCAGACGATGTCCAATGGACAGACAATGTTGATGGGCGTGCAATGCGATGGTTGGACAGGACACTGGGCATACACGGTCAACACAGGAAGTGCGGGAAGCCCCAAGCCAAAATGGGTGAGCAAAAGCGGAACAAGTTGTAATCCGCAGAAGTGGTCGCAAAACACATGGCACCACGTGCAGGCCAGTTTCTCGAGGGATAGCTCAGGGTACGTTACTTACCATTCAATCTGGTTAGATGGAGTCGAGTCCTCAGTGAACGTCAAGGTGTTCGGCGCGGCCGACCTTGGATGGGGCGATGTACTGCAAACTCAGTTCCAAGTGGATGGGTATGGGTCGAGCGGACATGTAACTCTCTACATTGACGGCCTGAAGATCTCTGCCTGGTAGCCCCTCGGCGCCGCACAAGACTTTTCAATTTTGCAGTCGTTTCCAACTAAGTCCCAGGGTCGATAGAAATCGGCTCTGGGACTTGCTGCGTGACTGCAGAACTATCGATCAGGTTGAGAACATCGTTCAAGTTTTGCCCGCCAGCCTGAAGCTGTACATTGAGCCTTTCAGAATTGTAAAGATTGGCTCCGGCTGAAGCGTTCACCCGAAAAGTAGGATCGATGCTCTTCGCTTCTGCTGTTCAGCTATTCAGCTATTCCAGTTGTGCCGCCGGTCTTGCTTGCGTTCCACGGCTTCCCGACATTGATCGGGCGGAGTCACTGGCACCGCAACCGCTGACTTCCACGAACTGCGTCACTACTCACGCGCTAGTTCGACGCGCCGGTTGCGAGCACGGCCCTCAAGCGTGTCGTTGGGCTCGACCGGTCGCGAAGCGCCAAAGCCGTCGGTCGAGAGCCGATCAGGGGAAATGCGATACCGAGTGACAAGCGCTTGTTTAACGGCTGCCGCGCGGCGCTTAGACAACTCCAGATTGTACGAGTCGCCGCCAATGTTATCGGTATGACCCTCAACAGTCAGGTTCCACGTCGGGTTGTCTGTCATTGCCTGGACAATTTGCTTCAGCACCGGCTCGGACTCCGGTTTGATGGTGTCTTTGTTGAAGTCGAAGTAGATACCATAGGTAACAGCGCGCTTTTGCTCGGTCAGTTGCTTCTCAACGATGTTCACCGGGCGGGAGGTTTTGAAGTCGATCTTTACGACTTCGATTCGGAACCTGCCATCGTGCAAGGCTGGATCCTTTTCTTTCCAAAGCAGGACAAGCGGATCCAATGGATCGTCTAGAACGTAGAGATCGGCAGCCGCGTGATTTGGACGCCACTTTTTCGGTCTCGGGTCTTTGCCGGTGGAGTCGGTAACCCCCGCGAGGTGAATCGCCGGAAGTGTGACGCGTTCATCGTTCACGATCATGGGGTAAGGAACATCCTGAGGTTCGACGCGGGTCAGAAGGCCTGCATCGCGGCTGGGCCTCTCAGCGTCATTGCCTGCGTGCATGAAATCAAGATATTCAAATTTGGTTTTGCCCGATGACTTCACTTCCTTGAACGAATTGTCTGAGAGCCTGAGTCGAGTGACGCCATGAATGAGATGGGGAATATGCGTGCCGACCACCGTTACATATGTGGCAGCAGAAGCAAGATCGGCGTTGCAGACGGTATCTGTGTAGCTGGATGGGCGTGCTTCACCGCCGCTGTCCAACTTGTATGCGCCCGTGGAGTTCGACATGCTGATGGAAACAGGCGTAACAGGCGCTAAAGAAATTCGACTTTCGACGTCTTCATACTTAACGCCCCAGGCAGTCGTGATCACGGTGCCTTCCTGCAGCGGAATGCGCGCGGCGTTCTGAGGCGGGAAGGGAGCGGCGGTGCAGGGTTCGACCGGATCTCTTTCGGATACGCTCGGCACAGGGTCTCCCTCATCGATGCCGCCGCTGGCGTTTCCCTTGCCGACCCCGAGAATTTTTGCGAGATCGCCCAGCATTCCGGCCGGGCCGTCAGGAGAACTTGAGCCTGGCGGTTTGGAGTTAGCGTCGCGCCCGATGTCGGGTTCCAAGTTCGGCGTTGTTACCTCATCCTGAGCCTTATGAAGGATTGCAGCGGCTTTCTGTTTCATTTTGTAGCCAAGATAGACCACTCCGCCGATTCCGAGTGCGGCAAAGAGCGCAACCATGCACAGAGCAACGACAACGGTGCGAAGACAGCCGCGGTTTGTGTCTGGGACGGTCCGCTGCACCGGGGCAACCGACACTGCCTGCCATTCAGATGCGGGCGGAGGCTCGGAAGGGGCCGCTTGCGCCTGTCGAAAAGGCTCAACAGATTCGGGCTGCGAGGCTATCTCCGTTGCTTCGGGTGGCGTCGCCCCCGGAATAGGCGCGCCACATTGCGTGCAGAACTTGAGTTGCGCTTCAAGCCGGCTCCCACACCTGGTGCAAAAGTTCATGATTCAACCTCTCCTCACTGATCTGGGCCGAACATCATCAACGGTGAATACACCGGCGCATTTCCGAAGAACTGCGCAATCTCGTGCAGTCTTCGCTCGGAGGACCGATTCGCGGCGACGCCAAAACGTGCGCGACACATCTATTGAAGGACAAGTTCGACGCGGCGGTTTCGAGCGCGCCCTTCCATGGTGTCGTTGGTATCTACAGGTCTTGATGCGCCGAATCCCTGGCTCGCGAATCGATCAGGCGAGATGCGGTATTCGGTGTTGAGAGCCTGCACGACGGCAGCCGACCTGCGTCTGGACAGATCGAGATTCGATGCGTCGCCGCCGATGTTATCGGTATGGCCTTCGACATTGAGCTTCCATGAAGGGTTGTCTTTCATTGCCTTGGCGATTTCCGTAAGCACGCCTTGCGATTGCGGCCGGATCGTAGCGCTCGCGAAGTCGAAGTAGATTCCGTATATCTGGGCACGACCGCTCTGCTTCAAATCCTGCTCAATTGGATTGGCCGCCCTCTCTTCGGGGTAGTTGATGCGGATGATCTCTCCGCGCAGGTGGCCAAGACGCGAACTGCCGGCAAGCACGATAGGATTGTTGGACTGATCGAGGACGAATAACTCCAAAGTATCCTGGTCGCTCTTGCACTCGGCGTGTATAGCCGGAAGTTCGACCGGCTTGTCATTGAGGATTACGGGGTAGGCGATATCATCTGGGGCTGCGCGCCGCAAGTTGCAGTTGACGAAGATCGAGGACGATGGTCGCCCCATGAGGTCTTGCAATGAGAGATTGCCAGTGTCGCCTTGAGATTTATTCAGAAGTTTCGATACAAGACCCTGCATCGAGGGCGGTGGATACACCTTGTAGCTGAACGGGGCGCCATCGCTCGACTTGAGTTGAGTGAACACTTCGTGGGAGACGAACATCGAAGTAGTGCCGGGAAATGTGTGCGGGTCCTGGCCGCTATAGTAGAGATTCTGTTCGTGAGCACTTGCCAGATCCTCCGACAATACTTTCCGGTGGGTGACGACGTCGCGAATTGAATTGGAGGGTGCGGCATGCGCATTTTCCGGTGTGCCGGCTCGGGGACCAAAGTAGGTGTAGTCGATATCGATACCGCTGGGAGAGACGTTGCGTGTGGTGATGATTGTTTCGTAATCGGGTCGGCCCTTCTGGGAGGATGCACCAGCAACAACGAGACCAACCTTTCGCGGGAACCAACGTAGAGGTTACAGCGATCGCCGATCCGGTGTAGGTTTTCCATCCGGCGGCGTCACTGATCTCGAAGGAACGGTCATCATCGGATGCGGCAAGCGCCGAGTTCGGAGCGACCTTTTCTGCGACTTTGTCGAGACCGAGTTCGCTCGTGATCTTGTTGACATCTTTATCGTGGAAGGCCTGCTGAATCTTCTCCACTTTCTTTTTGGCACGATAGCCAAGGTAGGCGATGCCTCCGACCACCGTTACGGCCAGCAGGGCAAGAACAGCGATGCCAGCAAACAAGAGCTTCATGAGTCCGCCGGAGCGCTGCTGGGGAGTAGTTCCACCCATCGATGCGGTACCTCCTGTTGCGGATTGCCACGGAGATGCTCCTCCGCCAGCGGGAACCGGCTGGTATCCGGGTGTGGATGGAGATGACGGGAGCGGATGAAAGAGAGGGGTGGTTTGCTGGATCTGATCCACCGCAGCGCCGCAGGCCTCGCAGAACTTTGTTGATTGGGAAATGATAGCGCCGCATGCCTTGCAGAGTTTTGTGGAGACGCCCGTGGGGGGCGCGCCGACTTTACTTCCGCACCTGGTGCAGAAAGAAAGGCCCGCAGCCAGGTCCACTCCACAAGTCTGGCAAATCATCCTCGTTCACCTCCGCACTTGAATTGATTGATCGTTTGCGTTTGGGTTCGAACTTTGTTTGAAATGCAAGCGGATGAAACTCCGCACTTCATTTCTTTGTCGTGCTTCCCTCGTAGCGGGTCTTCTTGACGGTCCCGTCTTTTCCGTCTTCTTCATAGTCGATGGTGTATTGCAAAATGCACTGTTGACTCTTGTCGACCCACGCGTCGCCCTTGATGGTGTAGTCCTTCAGTCCACCCATCATTGTTAACGGCGACTTTTCCAACTGGCTCTGCTGCGAGGTATCGATGGAATACTTCACCGCGTCGAATCCGGCTACGTTCTCAGTTCCGACCTGCCTGACCTCGGGCTTGGCGATGAAAAGGCTCCAGGGAGCGAACGCCTGCACTGATCCACCCGTTCCCATGGACCATGCTGAAGCGTCGCCGCGTGTGTAGTGACTGGTGCGAGTCGTTTCGACGAATCCGTCAACAATTGGCACAGGGGTGAGCGCTTTCTCTTTGTTCATCTCTCGGTCAATATCGGTCGCGGGCCGCTTTTCATGCACGCTGGAATCGAGCGCATCGCCCGAGAGGTCTCCTTCGAAGTTCTTGAAGGAGCCATCGGTTTCGCTCTTTTTGTATGAGAAGTGAACCGGCTGGACGAGCGCTGCGCCGTGTGCGAAGGTGTCGAGGCAATATGTTCCACCAATAGGTTGAGATGGACTGGAAGAACTCGAGGCCTCCGCCTTCGCGGCTTCCTCCCTCGCTGCACGATGTGTTCTGCATCCAGCAATTGTCAACATCGCGATGAAAGCGACAATCAGAACCGGTTCCCATGAGAATCTACTTTTCGCATTCACGGCAGCCTCCAGGCAGCGTCGTCTTTTCGTGGTGCACAGTAGCTTTAGACTGGCTTTCATCCGGCCTGCTTTTTTGCAATTGCCCCAATGATGGGCAAGCTAAACTCGCGCTGGTTGAATGCCTGGAACATCAGGAAGAGCCACAGTCCGAACAGTCCCAGCGAGATCAACATGCGGATTGGGAATGCTGCAACCGCGATCCATCCGCTGATTGACATGAGAATTCCGACCATGATTCTCCATAGGATGTTGAATGCCACGGCAGCAAGGAAATAGAGAATCGATTGCATGGCATGAAATCGGACGAAGCGATCGCGCCGGTAAGGTTCGAGGACGAGGAACAGGATACCAGTGATGATTCCAAGCGAATAGGAGAGCGCGGCTGCAATGTTGGGAGTCAGGCCTGTTCCTGCCGGTGCAGCCATCGTGGGTGCAGCAGTCGCGCCGGGTTGGTAGCCCGCAGAGTTCCAGTTTGCAGCAGGAGCGCCAACAGCGGGTGAACTCCATCCCTGATTAGCTGTTTGCGCCGAAGCTGGCGGCGGGGAAGTTGTGGGAGTCCAACCCGCGCTCTGTTGTGATGGACTCGATGCGGATGGCGATCCACCGGGTGAAGTTGTTGAGAAAGCCGGCGTAGATTGTGAAGCAACCGGAGTCCAGCCGGCGGGATGCGCGCCAGCTATTGGGTTTGATACTTGTGATGGATTTGACTCGGACGACGCGCCGATTGACTTTCCACAGACGCCGCAGAAGCCGGTTGCCTGTGTCAGTGATGCACCGCAATTTCCGCAAAATGCCATGGAAGCTGCTCCTTTTCTGATTAACCTTTGCCGATGTTTTCGCAGAGCTTCATGCCGGGTGGGTCCACCTTCGTCATGCTTTTCTTGAAGATCTCTTTCGAAACCGTGCCCACGCTTTTGCCCCAAACCTCTGCGGAGGCGCCGACCTGGGCGACGAGAATGAGGTCAAATCGCGCACAGGGCGAGATCGCCGACATACCCGTATAGCTGGATGCCGATGTTCCGACCATCTGGAAGTAGGCAGCACCGTCAGTCGACAGAGCGTTCTTAAACACGTCGCCGAGATGCAGACCGTTCTGTTGATAATTGGCGTATTGCTGCGGGTTCAACAGGTGCTTCGCGACAACGTCGGCGATCTTGTCAACGTAGTCTGCAGCCTTCTTGATGTCGCTTGCGTCGTAGATTTTATTCAGACCTAACGTAAGTTCAACGCGTGGGGCCGCAAACGCAACTACCAGTGCCGAGGGGAGCCGTGGGAGACAACTCCTGATGGTCACCAAGTTGAATGTCTCCTGACATGTTTCCATCCGTATTGACGCCGCCGGATTTCACGGTGAAGTGCTGACTGCCGTCATACGTGATCTGGAACTGGCCTTTGGTGATTTCCTTGCCGCCCGTAATTGCGGGATGAATGAGAATTGCTCCGCTCACCTCGAGATAAAGAGGCAATCCTTCGAGAAATTCGGAGAGCGGCACCTCGATTGCACCGGGCAGTTTGATCTTGCTTTCCTCTGCCATCACGCCTCCGGAGTCTTTCGCCACCTGCCAATCGAAATTCATTCTGCCGCTCAGGTTGGTGAAGCTCGTGTCCATGTTCTGGAGAACGCTCTGCTTGATGCTGATCAGCGAGTCGAATTGGAAATTCGAAATGAATCCCTTTCCGGTGATTAGCGCGGCGAAGCCGCCGACATCGCGTTTCAATGTGATGTCAAGGTTGGTTTGCCCTTCGCTCGGAGTGGCCTTGAATGTGGTATCCCATCCGCTGACTACGGAGTTGAATGCACCCTTGACCATGTTTCCATAGGCGTCCATCGTACCCTTCGCTTCGGCGTTCTGGGCCATCACACCGGTGGGACTTTGCGCGTAGGCTGGTGTGGCCATCAGATCAAGCCACGCCGGCAGCGGAGCGATTGGCGGTTCCAATGCGGCTCGAGTTGCACCGAAGTGGACCGGCGCCTGAATCTTAATTTCCCCGTCCTGCACAACATCGGTAAGAAGGGCATGCTGAGTGAGAACGACAACCCCGTCGGGTGTGGCTTCTGCGCCGAGCACCATTCGCGCCATCAGGCCCTTGATCAGGAGCACATCACCGGTGTGGAGCGATCGCGCGGTTGCGTTGGAGCCATCGAAAAGGAGGCTCGCGCCGTTGCTGCTGACTCCGATCAGGGCCTTCTTGCCTTCATTGGCCTCCATGATGCGCACGTTCGGGCAATAGGTGATATGGGCGTAGCCTGAAGCGTGAGAAACGATGGCTGGCTGTTGGACTTGTTTCGGCGGTTGCGCCGCTACGGCAGATCCGGCGGCCTGCAACGACGCAGGCGAACTCTCATGCCTGCAGCCCGAGGTGAGAAGCGCCGCCGCGGCAGTGAAGATTGCCGCTACCGTTCTGCCGATGGACTTCAAACCCAACACGTCCTGCCTCCCGTTACTTTCGCGCATGGTCACTGTGCGTCGGCTGAAATCTGGAACGTCCAGATCGCATCGAACATCAATCCGTCGCCCTGAGCGCGGGCTACATCGCCGCCGGAAAACTTCTTTGTCTTGGACACCGGGCGAATGACGAGTCCATACTCGCCGGGCAGAAGTTCTGACGCTGCCGCGACTTTGTATTTGCCCGGCGCGAGTTTCTGCGGATTGATCGCTACCTGGTCCTCGAGGTAATGCGAATAGATTTCCCAATCGGCAGCCGGGCTCCCGCCTGCATCGGCTTTTCCCTGTGTCGCTCCAACGATGCGGCAGGAGTTCTGTGCCGGTGTCAGCTTTATGATCGCGGGTTCATAGTCATCTGGATTGATTCCCGGCGTACGCGAGAAATCCAGTGCAAACACAGGTCTGGCGCTTTTAAGCACGTTTGCGGAAGCGGGCGATGGAACACCCCAGACATAGGTGACGGTGGGCGTCCGGTGTGCAAGCATTCCCGAGAAGACACTGCCCGCCTCTGCGACAGCTGTTCCGCCAACTACCGAGTTCATGTGCATGGCTGCATCCCAACTTGCAGTGCTGACACCGGCCTGCATGGCCTGCGTAACGGTAGAATCCGCCGCTAGGCTTTTCATGGAAGAGGGCTTGTTCTTCGTCTGCGTAAGCTGTGTCTTTTCGAGTTTTAGCTCCTGCGATGTCTTGCCCTGGGTCACGATCACTTTGGGCATGCGCGACTTTGATTCAGAGGTTGCGTCTTGCGCTCCGGAAGAACTTTGGGCTGGTTGAGCATCGGGAGTGCTCTTGTGAGCAGCCGCAAGCATCGCATTTAGCTCACCTTCGGTGACTCCAGCAGCATTGAGCCGGATCAGTTCATTCGCGGAGGTGTCATAATTGCCCGGACTACTCTTGATTGCGGAGACGACGACGGACTCAGGCATTTTCTTTTGCACCATCGTGAGCACGTCATCATTGGTGAGTGGCTTTCCAGATTGCTGCGCCAGAACCGGCCCACCCAGGAAGACGATGGATACGCAAGCTGTTGCGATCATGGTTGCCATTTGTTCCCTCATTGCCTGCCTCCTTAACTGCGAATGATCCGCTGATCCAAGCATTCTGGCCCCTCACTTCAAGTAGTGAGCGATTCGATCCGGTCGTTTCTGCTCCGCATGGCATGCCGCTTCACAATTCATCGTGTCTGAAAACCTGGCGCTTGCTCCGACCGCGATCCAAGAGCGTGTTGCATTGCATTTCAGTGGGGGAGGGATAAACCTGTGCAACGGCACTGGCGCCGGTAAAGATTCGGGCCGATTGGATCGCGATGAAACGGGTTTGCATGGGAAGCGACCTCTGATGGGCCGAGTAATACGCGCGTTCCGGACAAAGGTCAAAGGAACTGCAACTGAAACAAAGCTGACTTGCTAAGCTGCTGCTGGCGTGAAAGTTCTCAGGAAAGCTGACCAGGCGATCGGGGGCGATTCGCCGAGATAAAGGAGCAGATCAGGGAACCGTCTCGGTGATTTTTTTCCGCCTCGGTTGCGGCCCACGCGAAACGAATCCTGGGTGGGGCCGCTTTAAAGAGATTTGCGCAGGTCTGATATATGGCGGTCCTGTAACCAGGTTTCGCGATGACTACGGCACAGCGTCCGATGCGCTCTCAATAACCATCCAACCGCAACCTATATATAGGTGCGAATCTTCAGAGCTAGCGCAAAAGCCAACCGCCTTTCATGGATTCCCTTGGACTCGCCGTGTCAGTAGCTTTCGTAAATCTCGGTGAAGAAAGCCCATTAGCAGGTCAGCGAAGAGTCACATGCAGTTCCTTTGACGGGTTGCACGCGTTAGCTTATTCGAGTCTTGTGAGGGTCCGTCTGCGTACCCGTTCCAGGTGACGGATTCTGCGCCATCCATGATCTCAGGAGAAATCAGGCCCGGGATGCGTCAATTCCTTTTCATTCTCGCGAGCGTCAGTGTCTGGTTATGCCCTCAGGCTGGCCTCGCAGCCGCCCATCCCAGAGCAAGCAAGAGTGGATCGAAGGCTCCCTATGCCGAGCAGACGGCGCCTGCTGAAGGGAATGTGGACAGCCAATACGAAAGGATGCGCGCGGAGACACTTGCACACGCGCGGATGATCGCGGGACCGAAGACGAAGAACCCGCACCTTGCAACGATTGGTGTAGACACCACCATTTTGGCCGTTATGGCCGAACAGCGAGCATACCTGCAGTCGCACGTCGCGATGCAGTCCTTTGGCCCCTCGCTTCTGCATAGCCAGAGAACGACGCTTCCTGGCAACTCATATAGCAATTCCAATGTATCTTCACAACCGTCAGTTTCGTTCCCGCGACCGATACCCTTGCGAAGTTCGTGCCCATCCCCGACCATTCGATCGGTGAATGGAAGGAAGTCAGGTGTCGTGTTCACGCCGATAGAACCGGACAATTATTACCGAATCCAGGGATGCAGATTCGGCACTACGCCGGGAAGTGTACGGTTACAACCGGATTTGCGCAACATTCAAACCGGCGTGAGTTCACGGGCCCTTTCCATGGAACTGGACTCACCGGCCGGCTGGACGGACGATGAGATCACCGTGCATATCGATCCCACCCTGAGCGGCGTTTCAGATTTCCCCGTGGACATGGTGGTTCACCTTGCGGACGGGCACGAATTACCTTTGTTGGGTTGCATATTTGTGGCCGTGCGCGGAGAGCCGCTGCTACTCAAAGTGATCCCCGCCGCGTGGGTCAAGCTGGACGCAACGTTTGCTTCCTCGCGGCCGATCGGGCAACTTGAGTTTCTTTCGCCGCCGGTTGCAAGCGAGGAAACTCCAAACGATACAGCTGGATTGTCCGTTCTTGTAGTCCGTTCAGATCGGGAGGCTTTCGCCTCCGGACGTGATCTTTTCGATTTCTCGCAGCTAAGCCCAGGATGGGCGGTTGAGAGCCTCCAACTGAATCAATTCGGGATTCGGTGTCCAGGAAACACAATCCCCGCGGAATCGAAGGGGGCCTGGGCGGCAATCTGGACTCCGCGTGGTTTTTCCGTTTCATGGGCGAAGGAAACATGTACTTCGTCCGCGAGCCGGGCGAGCAATTTCACTCTGAATTCATCGCAGTATGCCGCAAGGGTGTGGGTCATTGGCCCGGCAGGCACACAGCCTATGAGAAATGGATTTTGAGATGACGTAAATGCTGCCGTAAGAGTAGCTTGGAACCAATACGAACCAAAGATCTTTCGTGCTATGATGGCCCAATCCGATTTGGGTCGGCACAGCATGCAACAGCCACCTTCCCTGGCGCGCAGCTTCCGGTTCGGCTTGTTCGAGGCGGATGTTCCTCACAAGACGCTGACACGCAATGGTGTGCGCACGAAAATTCAGGATCAACCGTTCCGGGTGTTGCTCATGTTGCTCGAGCGGCCGGCAGAGATTGTCTCCCGCGAGGAATTGCGGCAGAGCCTCTGGCCCGAGGGGACCTTCGTTGACTTCGATGGAAGCCTCAACGTTATTCTCAAAAAGCTCCGTGCGGCCATCGACGATGACTCGGACAATCCGCGATTCATCGAGACTGTCCCGCGGCACGGATACCGATTTATTGCGCCCGTCATAACCATCCGCACTGAGCCACCGACTCCGATCTCGCCCGTTCAGCCGTCCCCTCCACAAGTCGATTCAGGTTCTCTACCGCAACCCTTGCAGGGTGGTCGAGCTGGCCGGCGGATCGTCTATTCAGCGGCATCCCTGGTGCTGTTCTTTGGTTCCATCGCAGCATGGAAGTATTTCACTGGCACGAGGTCCACTGCGAGCGCTTCAACAACTACGCCACAGCCCGCGACGGTGCAGCTGCGAAGATCAGTAGCTGTTCTGGGCTTTCGCAACCTTTCCGAAATTGAGGGTGATTCGTGGCTGGGCACGGCACTGGGCGAAATGCTGAGCACGGAACTGGCGAGTGGAGAAAAGCTTCGTCTTGTCTCCTCTGAAGATGTTGCCAATCTACGCGCATATTCGCCGTGGGCGAAGACAGACACGCTCGATCAAGCAACCACATCCAGAATCGGAACCGCACTCAGCAGCAATCTGCTGGTGCTGGGCTCATACGCGATCATCGGAAAGCCTGAGCACGGTCAGCTGCGAGTCGATGTCCGCTTGCAGGATTGCAAATCTGGAGAGGTCATTACCGAGATTGCAGAAATTGGCGCGACAGAAGATCTCTTCGGAATTGTGTCTCGTATCGGCCGCAAGCTAAGAAACCGGCTCGGCATTCCGCACACATTCGAGTCGGATGAGATGACTGCGCTGGCGAGTTTGCCGACGAATCCCGAAGCAGCCCGATTTTACTCGCTAGGACTTCAGAAGCTGCGCTTATACGAATTCGAAGTGGCACGAGGATTTTTTGAACAGGCAATCGCGGCCGATCCTAAATTTCCCCTAGCCCACGCCATGCTTTCGCGCACAGACATGTACCTCGGCCATTTTGATCAGGCGAAGATTGAGGCAAAACGCGGACTCGACCTTGCTTCCGGTCTGCCGCGAACCGAGCGCATGGAAATCGAGGCAAGTTTCTATCAGGCAAGTGGCGACCGGGGCAAAGCTGCGGAGATCTTCCGCGTTCTCTTCAGCATGTTTCCCGACAGTCTCGATTACGGCTTGCAACTATCGAAGTTGCAATTAGAGTCTTACCATCCCGATGAGGCTTCGGAGACAATCAGGCAACTGCGGCAGCTTCCGTCACCGTTGCGTGACGATCCCCTGATTGATCTTCGCCAAGCGTCGATTGTGATGCGGAAAAGCCTTGGCGATGCAGAGAAACTCCTTCGCAGCGCCGCGCAAAAGGCGCTGGCGGACGACAAGAGACAGGTTTACGCCAAAGCTCAGCAGAACCTATGCCTATTGAACCGGCAGCACCTGCAGAGCCCGCCGGAGTGCCGCGAGGCATACGACATATTTACGGCGGCCGGCAATCGCAATCTTGCCGCAGCGACTCTGCAGATTATGGCCGAAGATCAGAGACTGACAGGGCATGAGACAAACGCGATTCCTATTTACAACCAGGCGATTCAAATGCTGCAGGAAGCCGGCGACTACGAAGGGGAAGCGGTTGCACAGAACAACCTGTCTCTCGTGCTGGAAAATCGTGGTCAGTGGGCGCAGGCCGAGAATGAATACCGGATGGCGCAACGCAATTTTGCGTCGGTTAATGATCGCGTAAATCTTGCTGTGGTGACATCCAACATTGCAGACCTGGAGATCTCGCGCGGAAACTTCCAGAGGGCTGAAAAGTTGTACCAGGAGTGCCTGGAACTCGCGAAAGCTGCGAATCTTCCACTGAATAAATACCCACCTCTCGGTCACACCGGGTTATTGCTCATGAAAGGCGAACTGACCGACGCGAGCGACGAAGCAATAGGGCAAATTGCGGCTTTTCGATCCTGGGCTGGGGACCCCTGGCAAACGGCCAATGCCCTTACGACGTTGGGCGATATTCAGCGACAACAGGGAAATCTGGGCGGTGCCGAAAAAAGCTATGAAGAGTCGGCTGCAATTCTCAGGAGTGTAAACGCCTCGGCCGCCAACGATCAGGTGGCGCTTGCCCAGCTCGCAATCGATCGAGGACATGCTGAACAGGCAGATCGACAAGTGCGTGATGCCATTGCCGCATTCGAGAGTGATAAGAATGCGGGAGAAGAACTCGGCGGTTATCTCGCACTCGGTAGAGCTCTTCTCGTTCAGGGCAAGATTCCAGAAAGCAAGGCTGCTGTCGATAAGGCGAAGAGCCTTACCGATTTGAATGAGTTCCCCGTACTAGCAATGCCGATCGAACTGCTTGAACTTCGTGTTAAGACTGCCGGCGCGGCACCCGGAAGCGCTGGCCGCGAGGTGCTTCTCGGTATCGAGCGAGCTCTGCGTGCCTTGATCCAGCGGGCGCATCAAATCGGCTTTTACACTGCGGAATGCGAAGCTCGACTCGCGCTCGGCGAGGTGGAGACCAGGCTAATGAACGGGATCGGAAGCACCCATCTGGAAACGTTCGCCTCCGACGCTCGCAAGCGAGGCTTCGTTCTTTATGCCGAACAAGCGGACAGACTGAAGAGTCCTTCGACCGAGGCGGTTGCCCTCAATAGGCCAACGCATTGACTTTTATCACAATCACGACGCCATTTCACCGAGGTTAACCAGACACGATCGCTTCAGCTATTCCTTGTGCACCAGTTCGCCAAGCTTCGGCGTCTGCAGACTGGTCACTCCTTAGTAGACAAACTGGCGATCCTTAAGGCGCGTAACGATCCTCACCGATGCCAGCAACCGATTGGGAAATATCGAGAGCTAGAGATGGATCCATCCGGCGCGAATCAGTGCAAGCGAACTCACAGCAACGACAGTCCAAAGCATCACGCCTTGCAGAAGCGGCCGGATTCCAACTTCGCTAAGCGTCTTCTTGGACAGCCCGGTGCCGATAAGGAATAGCGTTACAGTCAAGCCAATGACGCCCAGGTGCTTGAGCGCGGGGTATGCGGGCTGGAGGACGTGGACATAAGTGTTGGCAACAGCTGCCAGACAGAAGAAAAGGATGAACCAGGGCCACTGAATGCGGGCTTTGCTCTTGTAGATAAGCGCGGTTCCCACGGACATGGGCACGATCCACAGCGCGCGAGCAAGCTTGACGGTGGTCCCTACTGCAAGGGCGATGACTCCGAACTTCGCCGACGCGCCGACAACAGAACTGGTGTCATGAATCGCGAGTGCCGCCCAAAGACCAAATTGTGTTTGCGTGAGGTGCAGCGCCGATCCGATAGCCGGAAACGCCAGTAAAGCTAATGAGTTCAGCAGAAACACAATTCCCAGGGAGACTGCAATTTCCTCTTCACTGGCCCCTGAAATAGGCGCGATTGCGGCAATGGCGCTACCGCCACAAATCGCCGTGCCGGCAGAGATAAGAAACGAGATCCGCCTTTTCACACCCAGGATTTTTCCAAGCCCCCAACCAAGCAGCATGGCAAACGTGATGCTGGCTGTGGTGTAGATGAACCCTGACCGACCCGCATGCAGGACCTGGTTCAAATCCATGCCAAATCCGAGCCCGACCACCGAGACCTGAAGCAGAACCGTCGACAACCGTTTGGCGTCGAGATGATAGGGGTGAATAAAGGTGAACCCGTAAATGAGTCCCATCGCCAGCGCAAATGGCGGTGAAAAATACCCGCTTGCGGAAAGGATCAATCCTGCAAAAAAGACGTTCTTGGACACCATTCAAGTATTTCGGAGGGAATACGAACGCGTCCAAGCAGAAGTAATCATGGATCATTTGCGTTTCTTATCATTCGCGACGGTTTCTGGCGCTTCGGAGCTTCTCAGGGTCCTCCCGATTCCCGCGCGTGCGAGGAGAAATCTGCGAAATTCAAGGGCCACGCCCAGCGGAGCGGGACCGGCAGCAAATGCAATTAGAAATTTGCGTCTGACGCGCAATCCTTCCACCTCAACAATCTTGAAACCTTTATCCAGCCTCATATCCTTGGCGATCGCCCAACGCGAAACGAACCCAATGCCTAGACCCGCTTCAACGGCCGATTTGATCGCCTCCGTTGAATCTAGTTCCATCACAATCTGCAGAGAACTCAGTTTGACGCCTTGGCGCTCAAGCGCCATTTCAATCACGTGCCGCGTCCCAGACCCGCGCTCCCGCATGAGCAAGGGAGTGGCAGCCAGTTCGGCACACGAGGTCAGAGTGCGCTCGGCCAACTCGTGCGCTGTGGATGCGATCAAGACCAGCTCATCCTCGAGAAACGGCTGGGTCTTGACGTCGCGGCTTCGCGCAGGCCCCTCGATGAATCCCAATGCAATCCTTTGCGTCTCCAAGGCATCTACGATCTGTTCCGTGTTGCCGCTGATCAACGTGGGGTGAACGCGTGGATGTTCACGTCTAAACTCCGCCAACAGCCGAGGCAACACATACTGCGCGATGGTGGTAGAGGCGCCAAGGGCCAGATTCCCGGCATAGTCTCCGCTGAGGGCGGCCATGTCGTGTTCGGTTTGAGCAACGAGCGAACTTAACTGCTGCGCATACCCGAGAAGAATCCGGCCGGCAGCCGTGAGCGTAATCTGCGCCCCAGTTCGATCGAAGAGTTGAACGCCAAGGTCTTCCTCAAGTGCTTTGATTTGGAGACTCACCGCGGGTTGCGTAAGATACAGCTCTTCCGCTGCTTTCCTGAAGCTGCGCTGTTCGGCAACTGCCCGGAAGACGACAACACGAAAGTTCTCGAGGCTCGTCATACGACCCTTGGGTTGTTCTCATGCTTGCATGTTTGACGCGTCTAGCAGTTTTGCAACCAACAAGCTAAGACCGCGCTCAGTTGGTAAATATACGCCGTTCTTCAGTTCCACCGGACCAGCTTCGGCCGGCGCGCCAAGGACTTCGGCGAATGGCGCGAATCATGGCGGATCGCGATGCGCGTCGCAAATCGTCCGTTTTGGTAAGGCCATCTATCATCCAGCACAAATAATGGGAGAGGAAGATGGGACCTGTGCCCATGTAACTCAGCCAGCAATTCGCTCCGACGGTCATGGCCGCTGGAGCAGCGCCTCTCCCACTGCCAACTCGATCTTGATCTCCGGCGGCGTCAGCAGCGTATTGTGCACCAGGCAGTGATGTACTGAGCGCATGAGTCCCTCCGTCTGTTCTTCGGTCAAAGCCGCGGGGCACACAACATGGATACGGAAGTTACCAACCCGGGCAGGCTGTTTCAGCTTATCTGCAGTCACAGAAACCTCTACGCCTCGGTCGTTGAGTTTGCGAGTCTTGAGATATTGCATAGCGTAAAAGGCAGCGCAGGAGCCCAATGACGCGAGCAGAAGCTCAGGGGGCGTCATCCCGCTGTCCTCGCCGCCGTTTTCCGTCGGCTGGTCGCAAAGAATGGAATGAGACCGCGAATGAATGGCGAATTTAACCTGGTCAAGATGTGTAATCTTTACTTCCATTTTGTTTTTCCTCTTCATTAGAAAAAGACACGACGAGAGTATTGCGTTACAAGTTCGTAGATATTTATTTTGCGCCTGGTATCACCAGCATGCGCAGATACTCACGTGTAAGGATGGCGCGCAATCGAGGTGCGAGAGCCGAGTCACACGGAATCGTCAGAGAGCGGCAGCGATCGATTGCAGTGCGCAAGTCGCGCAGAAAAGCGACGCATGATGGGCATGCGTCGATATGTAGTCGCATCTGGTCGCACGCAATCGGATCTACTCTGCCATCCAGATATTCAGAGATGTTGGCAAACAATTCGCGGCAGCCATCGGGACGTCGCTTGCCACTCGATCGAACTCTCTTGGACCTTGCCTGCGTCTGATCCGTAGTCAGGGCAACTCCCCGGAGGAGATCATTCATCTCCTTGCGAACACTCAGACGCGCTCGGTGAAGCCGAATTCTGACCGTGCCCTGCTGCAATTCGAGAATCTGAGCAACCTGCTCGGTTGTCAATTCTTCCATGTCGTGGAGCACGAGAACAATGCGCAAGGTCGCGGGAATGCGGAGGATCGCCCGATGAAGCAGATGGCGCCGCTCGGTCTCAAGCAGGTTCGACTCCGGACTTTTGCCGGCATCCTGGAGTAATAATCCCAACTCTTCATCGCTCGGCATCAACTCGTCGAGTGAGAGCATGCTTGCGGGAGCGTGGGCAGGTTTACGGCGCATACGCCAGCAGCGGTTTCGGGTGACGGTGTAGAGCCAGACCGCCAATTGCTGAGGATCTTCGATCCTGGCCAGGTGTTCAAGAGAACGAGAGAGCACCTCCTGCATGGTGTCTTCCGCATCTTCAGGATGCCCACAGACTTTCATGCTGAAGGAATAGACCGTACTCTGAAGCAGCCCGATCGCCTCTTCAATGGCTTCCGGTGTCTTGAGGCGCAGCAAATCTGTTGCTTGTATCAGTTCGGGTCGCATCGCATGAGGCTAATACCAGTATATCCCCGTGTCGTATGCGGTCGCCGATCCTCCCGACAGTCCACAGCCTCGCCGCGCAAGGCATCCTGGAATAAACTTACTGCACACAAGGGGGCGAAGTGCTGCTCTCTCGCAGCGCTACCTCGATCATTTCCAGGCAAATCGGTGATACTTTCTTCAGCCAATCTTTTTCTTCGTCGCTTGCTGGTTTCGAGTTAGCGGCGAGCCATGCGCGCAGCAACGCCAAAGCGAGTCCTATCTCTGCGCCAGAACGGCGTTCTTCGAGACGAAACATTTGCCGGTACACCTCATCCTTGAGACGCTCGCCACGAAGCTGCCGCGGACGAGCCAGCCGGGGAACACCCTTTCGGACCGTCATTAAACTTTCTCGTGGAACGCCGATCACCTCCGCAGGGGCAGCCAAAGCCGTCGTTAGCGACTGTCGAACTTGCAGCCTGGGATGCCGGGAAATTCTTGGCATCCATCGAAGCCTCAGTTCCTGAGATTGCAGCTGGCATCTTTGAATCCGGCAGCGCGCAACACAAGCATCGCGGGGCACCAGTTGGTAAATGCTGATTGCAGTAGATTGAGTCCGACAAAAGCCGTCAGCCACAGCCAATAGAGCGACACAAAATGCGCGAGCAGCAGCGAGATCAGCACCATTACGCCCCCCATCAGGCGCACCCCACGTTCGACTGTCATAGTGAAACTCCTTCTTCGATTTCTGTTACAGATTCAACCTCGTTGCCAGTTTTATGCCCACGGTGAACCATGTAATAGAGCACTGGGATCGTTGGCCACGAGAGGAAAGTTGAGGCAACTGCTCCCGCAATCAGCGACAAGGCGAGCCCCTGAAAGATAGGGTCGGTAAGAATCACGCTAGCGCCCACGACAACCGCCGCCGCAGTTAGAAGCATGGGACGGAAGCGGGTTGCACCCGCATCAATTACCGCTTCTGCCAACGGCATGCCCTCGCGAATTCGAAGTTCGATGAAATCGACAAGGATGATCGAATTGCGCACGATAATGCCGGCTCCCGCAATGAACCCGATCATCGAGGTCGCAGTGAAAAATGCGCCCATCATCGCATGTGCTGGCATGATTCCGACGAGAGTCAGAGGAATCGGCGCCATGATGATCAGCGGCACGATGAAAGAGCGGAACCAGCCCACCACAAGCACGTAAATCAGCACCAACACCGCGGCAAACGCCAGACCCATGTCGCGGAAGACTTCAATGGTGATGTGCCATTCGCCGTCCCACTTCATCGAATAGTGATCTGTAGACTCCGGCATCGACGCGTTATACCGGGTCAGAGTGTATCCGGCCGGAAGTGTCAGGTGATCGAGTTCCTTGTTCATCTTCAAAATGGCGTAGACCGGACTTTCAATTGCACCAGCCACGTCTCCGGTGACATAAACCACGCGGCGAAGATTCTTGTGATAAATGCTCGGCTCGATCGTCTTGTGTTCAACGACGACCAACTCGCGCAACGACACCATGCCGCCGTCGGCTCCGGGCAGGCGAATATTGTCGAGTGCCTGTTCTGAAGAACGATCTGCGCGGTCAAGCTCGACAATTGCAGGGACAGGCTCCCGTGCAGCCTGATCGTGAATCAGGCCCACCTGCGTTCCCGAAACGGCGAGTGCCAAGGCATGAGCCACGTCAGATACCGCAATGCCATGCTGCGCCGCCTTCACTTCATCCACGCGGATGGCGAGCCTTGGCTGCGGGTCTTCGACGTACCAGTCGGTGTCCACAACCCCCGGCGTGTTTTGAAAAATGGACTTGATCTGCTGTGCCACCTTTGTCTGACCTGCCATGTCTGGGCCGTAAACCTCGGCAACCAACGTCTGGATCACCGGCGGTCCCGGTGGCACTTCGCTGACTTGAATGCGTGCGCCGTATGCGTTGCCGATAGCATCCAGCAACGGACGGAGCCGCTTGGCGATTGCATGACTCTGGACGCTGCGCTGCTTGGCCGGCAGCAGGTTCACCTGGATGTCAGCCTGGTTTGACTGGCGGCGCATGTAGTAGTGGCGCACCAGCCCGTTGAAGTTGTAGGGGCCTGACGTGCCAGCGTATGTCTGGTAGTTCAACACGTCCGGCTGACGCACGAGCTCTTCGCCAAGCGCCTGCGCAACGCGGGCCGTTTGTTCCAGCGGAGTGCCGTCGGGCATATTGATAACTACCTGCAGTTCACTTTTGTTATCGAACGGCAGCATTTTTACTTTCACTAGCCCAAGCGGCACGAGTGCGACCGAGACCAGAAGCAATAGTGCAACTCCAATGAAGAACAGAATGCGATTGCGCGGAGATCGGATCAGCGGCGTCATAATGCGGCGATAAAGGCGGGTTCGCCAGTTCTCCGTTTCCGGTTCCAGCAGCCTGGCGCCCTCAAGGTGTTTTCCCAGGAGACGAAGCGCAGCCCACGGAGAAACTACAAATGCGACCATCAGCGAGAAGAGCATCGCCG
The DNA here is from genome assembly GCA_963832035.1 of uncultured Acidobacteriaceae bacterium. Lineage (GTDB taxonomy): Bacteria > Acidobacteriota > Terriglobia > Terriglobales > Acidobacteriaceae > Telmatobacter. The sequence goes on from CAWHSK010000003.1 coordinate 625,967, forward strand.
CCGACGCGCCGACCGGGATAGGCCGCATGTAGGGCCCCATCAACCCGCGCACAAAGGCCATCGGAAGCACCGCAGCAATTACGGCGAAGGTGGCAAGAATAGTAGGGTTGCCCACTTCGGCCACCGCTTCGATAGCGACCGTGCTCATCAGCCTGCCGTGATTCTCCGGCAGCCTGAAGTGCCGCACCATGTTTTCAACCACAACGATGGCGTCGTCCACGAGAATGCCGATGGAGAAGATCAATGCAAAGAGTGTGACGCGATTGATGGTGTAGCCGAGGAAGTAGAACACCGACATCGTCAGGGCAAGCGTCACAGGAATGGCTAACAGGACAACGCCCGACTCACGCCAACCCAGAAAGAGCGCGACCAGCAGAGTCACAGACAACGTCGCCAGCAATAGATGTTCAAGGAGTTCGTCCGACTTGTTCTTCGCCGTCTCCCCGTAATTTCGTGTCGTTGTAACGGTCACATCATTCGGAATCGTCACGCCCTGCATTTCATGTACCCGCTTGAGCACGGCATTCGAGATGTCGGTTGCGTTCGTTCCTTTTCGCTTGGCCACGGTAATAGTCACGGCCGGATACTGATGGGCCCCTTGCTGTGCACCCGAGCCCGCGTTTGTAGTGCCGTAAACTACATAATCCGACGGCTCCGCGGCACCATCCACGATCTTTTCCGCTACGTCCCGCAAATACACAGGGCGCCCGCGAACCACGCCCACAACAACCGACTCCAGATCCTCGCGGCGAGTAAAAAGATTTCCCGCATCGACGCGGACTTCCTGGTTGTTCTCAGAAAACGTACCGGCCTGCACGCTGGCATTGGCGGCCTGCAAATGCCCGACGATGGCCATGGGCGACAGCCCATAGGCACTCAGTTTTTCCGTGCTTAGTACAACGCGCATTGTGCGTGGGAGACCGCCGATTATCGTTGTTTCCGAAACATCGCCGATTTGCGCGATGTTGTGTTGCATCTCGTCTGCAATCGCTCGCAACTGATAGCCGTTGTAATGCGCACCCCACAGCGTCATGGCCAGAATTGGAACGTCATCGATCGAGCGAGCCTTGATAAGTGGCTGCGAGGCTCCAGGCGGCATGCGGTCGAAGTTCGAATAGAGCTTGCTATAGATCTTGATCAAAGCATCTTCCTGAGGCGTCCCTACAAGAAAACGCACAATCACCAGGCTCTGTCCCGGCGCCGACGCCGAGTACACATATTCAACGCCTGAAATCTGATGCACCAGGTTCTCGATGGGCAGCGTCACGCGCTCTTCCACCTCGGCCGGGGATGCGCCCGGCATGGCGGTGCCAATGTCCAGCATCGGAACTAGAATCTGCGGCTCTTCCTCACGGGGAATGATCGCGACGGCGAAAATTCCAATGCCAAGCGACGCGGCAATGAAAAGCAGAGTCAGTTTGGAGTTGATAAATGCGTGCGCCAGTCGTCCGGCGACTCCAAGGTCTTGCTTCATGGCCGGATCCCTGTGATGGTTTCAATGCGCTTCCCGGCCAGGTCGCGGTCGGAGGGCACGTCGACGAGCTTCTCGCCGACGGAAATCCCTGAAAGTACTTCGAGGAGGTTGCCCTGAGGCGCGCCCAGAGTGATGTAGCGAAGTTGCGCAATGCCCTGGCCGTCGAGAACATACACGCAACTGAGCGAGCCGCGCGCTACGACAGCAGCGCGCGGAATGAGGATCGCCTGTCTCGTGCCGTTGGCGAACTCGGCTGTCCCATACATGCCTGCGCGCGTCTGACTTGAGGCGGGCAAGTCAATCTTGACAAGGAAGCTGTGACTCGATGGATCCGCCGCGGGAACAATGTCGGCAACCGTTCCGGCCGTGTTCCCAAATGCCACGCCATCAATTGCCACTTGTACTCTCATCCCTTTGTGAATCACACCGATCACGGACTGATCTACCGTGGCTTGGAGTTGTAAGTTCGTGGCTTGGTCGACCTGCAGTAAGGGCACGCCCGGTGCGGCCATCGTTCCTGGATCAGCCATCCGTGCCGTCACCACTCCCGCAAATGGAGCAACAAGATGCGTGTACCCGAGCATTGTGCGCGCGCTGCTCTCCTGCGCTCGCGCGGCGTCAGTCTGCGCGCGCACAGCTTCAACGCTCGACGCCGCTGCTTCAGCACGCCGGGATACTTCGTCCATCTCCTGGGGACTTACACTCTTTTGAGACTCGAGTTGCTTGTACCGAGCCAGCGTGCTCGCTGCCAGCGCGGCATTCGTTTGTGCGGCGGCTTGTGCGTTCTGCGCAGACTTGACGCCAGCTTGCGCCTGCTCCACTTGTGCACGCAGCGCCGCATCGTCGAGCACCACCAAGGTTTGCCCAGCCCGAACGTTGTCTCCCTCGCGTACCATCACCTGCTGGATGCGGCCCATCACTTGAGCCGACACCACAGAGGTTTGTCGTGCATGAACCGTGCCCGTGGATCGCAGACTCACCGGAACCTGCTGCTGCTGGCTCTCGACAACTCGCGCCTGCACTGTCTGTGTGGTCCCTGGGGTTGTGGCGGGTTCGCCGCCCTGGCAACCAGCTACCATCGCCGCGGAAACGGCAAGCAAACTTGCCCAAGCGACGTTCTTCATTGCAAGTCCTCCGCAGCATCGGGAGTAAGAGTCCCGGTCGCGTACAAAAGTTCGCTATAGGCCATGACGTTCCCATACACGGCATGCCAGTAATTGAATTGGCTTTGCCGCTCGGCATCTTCGGCCCGCAGCAGATCGGTGATAGTGGCAAGACCAGCGTCGTAGCGATTTCTCAGGATGCGCAGGTTCTCCGCAGATTGGTCCATCGCTGCTCGCGCCGTCTCCAGTTGCAGTGCTGCGATCCGCCGGTGAGTGTGCGCCTGGCTCACTTCGAGTCTTAGATGCTGCTGTATGGCTGCTACCTGCGCGTCAATCTTCTGTTTCGCTGCGCTTTCGCGTGCCAGTTGCGTGCGCTTGGTCAGCGGCAGAATATCGATGCTGATTTGAACGCCGGACACCCAGCTGTTTCCGCCGGAGCCATCGAAAGACGGTCGATCTTCCTGCCAGTTTCCATATGCGCTCACACGCGGGCCGAAGTCGGACTTCGCCGCTCCCACCGCGGAGGCCTGTGCGGATTGAGCCTGTCCCAGCGCCATCAAGTCGGGACGCGTTTTTTGGGCAGTCGTTATCTCTTCTTCCAACACGCCTTGAGGAAACGCATGCGCCTCAATCGGTTTCAACTCAGTTGCTTTCAGGTTCGGTGCGCCCATCGCTTCACGCAAAGCGGCCCAGGCCAGTTCGAGGTCTCCCTGCGCCGCGATCAACTCCTCTTTGCGCGCGGCTACATTCACCTGCGCCGACATTCGATCGGACTCGACAGCAAGACCCGCCTTCACGTGCTCGTTCACCGAACTCTCGAGCGCCGCCGCCGTCTCTTGCTCGTGCTGGGCGACTTCAATCCCCCGCTGCGCATAAAGAACCTGCTGGTAGCCTGCTACAACGCGGGACACGATTTGCTGATCGGCTGCCTTAGAGGACGAGGTCGCGCTCGCCTTGAAGAGGTCCGCTCTGTGAATCTCTTTCTGCGTCTTGAAAGAATCAAATGCCGCCCACTGCCCGGAAAAACGCGTGGAGAAATTGCCGATCGGCGGTGGGAAGTTCAAAGAGTCGAGCGCAAAATCAGCTTGCGTGAACTGGCGCTGGCGAAGACGTGTGCCGAAAACATAGACCGGATCGTTACCCCGTGAGATATCTTCGGTGAAATTAAGCTGAGGTAATAGCATGGTGCGGGCTTGGCTTGCCCCTGCTTTCGCCTCCAAATTGCCGGCGCGCGCGATCGCTGCCTCCGGGCTTTGTGCCAGGGCCGCATTTATCGCTTGATGTAGCGTCAACAGTTCTTGCCCACCGGCGGCCAATCTCCCCAACGAGAGCAGGAGAAACAGGCCAAGAGATTGAAAAAAGCGTGAACTCATTGGGTCAGATGTCCTTGCGTGGTGCCTTCATAGGAATAAAGTCACGAAAAGACCAATCCGTTACAAAGCGCGTCAGCTTTATATTTTTCCGGCTGCAATCAGGCTGAAACTGGTTTCAGAGGAGGAAGCGGGCGATTAACGGGGAGAAGAGCTGGCTTACCTGATCGCAAATGCGCCGGCTGTCGCGCAGCCTGTACAAGACGGCTTTAAAGGATCGAGAACGGAGCGAATTTAGATACGCCTGATAAAGCCTTTAGAGTGGAAATCGGACCGAGTGCGTGACTAGTCCTGGCTCACAGGATTCCAGGCCCGGAAATCGAGGTCAATACAGCTTGATCTTGGACGTCCACCCGCCCTCCAGAATTTACGAACTCTCCCCACTGAGACTCTACGATTGACTCGGGAGTGGGCGCCTTCCAAGCGGCCGGTAACCTTCGTCGGTTTCGAGAAAAGACAGCCACGAGCGGTTCTCAGCGAGCACCTCTTCAAGTTCCGGCTCGCTCAGAACCATGCACGCGGTGGAGAGCGCATCCGATTCGGCGGCGGTATCGGCCAGAACCCATGCCCGGTTTTGCCTGGACGCGGGGCGACCTGTGCGCGGATCGAGAATGTGGGCTCCCTTTACAGCTAATCCTGAACCGCTCAACGAAGCGTGCGTTAGAAAAAATCTCTGCGATGAATTGTCATCTCCCAGGCCGCAGGACCAACCGGGTGTATCGTCGGGCTTTTCTCCCGCGAGAATGCTGCTGCCGCCCGCGATGAGCAAAAATGATGGGCAATCCCATTGACGTAAGAGTTCGCCCAGGCGATCGAGAGCGAACCCCTTACCGATCGCGCCTAGGTCGAAGTCGAGCGGACCGCTAACGCAGAGGATTGAGTGCTCGTGAGGCAGTAGCTCCCACCGTGGAAGAGATTGCCGAGCTTTCAAGGCGGCTGGCGTTGGGCAAAACGCGCCGTGTGTAGCATGTTCCATCTGCTTCGCGATTTGCAGGCAGGCGAAGGCGGGCTCGCTCAAGCGCATCTTCTCGCCGGACGCAAGATGAGCGATCTGTGCGATGTCACTGTTTGCGCGAAAACGGCTCAGCCGCGCTTCCAGTCCGTCTACAACATCGAGCGCTGCCTGTGCAGCCTGCACGGCATATGTCCTGTCCTGATTGGCGATGCGTACCTGAAAGTAGGTCGCCATGGCGTGGTGGTTGAATTGATGTATCTCAGCCATGGATTTCATTTGGGCGCGGGGGACCACAACAGGATGAGAACGCCGGGACGAACTCCGAAGAACTCCGGGCGAAAACTCCGTAGTTGATCGGTGTATTGGTCAGCCGCTTCGGTTGAAGTGATAAAGAAATCTGCATCAGCGACCTTCTGCCCTGGCTGCCAGAAGCCCACTTGATTAAAGTGTCGCAGGTACCACGGCATGGGCCACGGGTCAGAAGCGATCACTGCGATGCGAGGAGTGACGATGGCATTTTGGCGAGCCATATCCGCTATTTCCACGGAGAGTCCGAGGATGTCGTCCGAAGTGTGCGCGTAAGCATAGGGGTTATTTTCGTCCGCTGGATGGAGAAAGGCTCGCTGGCGGGTGTCATGGGCAATCAGCGCACCGACGAGCACTGTGAGAACGCAGGCGACTGGGATAGCGATGCGGAGACTCCCCTGCTTTACGGCCCAGATCCACAGAGACTCAACCGCCCTCGCTGCGAATAAAGAAAGCGGGATCCACAGATTGAGGGCCAACCATGGTGTCTTGTATGGAATGAGACTGTAGAGCGCAACAATGAAGAACGCGTAATACGCCAATGGTGCATAAGGTGAAAGGCTGCGCTTTCTGATACTGATGTAGAACCCGAGGCAGGCAAGCGCGACCAGCAATCCACCGGACCACCCGCCGGTAAGAAGCTGGCCGTAATACCAGAACGGCTTTTGATGACCTTGACCCGCAGCACGCGTGAAGAAATTCGCGGGCGCGTGCGATACAGCAGCGAAAACTTTCCAGTTTCTGCCGAACCACGTGAACAGAATCGCGAGGAGCGCCAGAAAAGTGCCGACCGTCGCCAGTAACGGTCCGAGGTGCAACTGTGCTACAAAAGTTTTGTTGCGGAGATTCCAGATCCTGAACACAATTGCTGCTGCGGCCAGGGCAAACAGGTGAAGGATCGCGGTTTCCTTACCGGCAAACATCAACGCTGCGCACGCACCTGCAAACGCGGCGCAGCCAACGGTGCGCGTTTTAAATGCGCGCCAACCAAACAAGATCAGGCCGAACGTCGCTGCGCAGAAAAGTGATTCATGGATGAAATATCTGTCGTAGTAGACGGGGAGCGGAGCGAGGGCGAACAGCATCGCTGCGAGCAGGCTGGGCAAGTAGCCGAACATCTCGACTGCAGCACCGAAGAGGAGGATCGTGATAGTCCCAGCCACGACCGACGTTAGCCTGAGTTCTGATTCCGTCAGATCAGAAAATGATCTCGCTCCTTGCATCCTGGCCATCGGCAGAGCGAGGGCTGCCAGCGCAGGGCCATGGCGGTCCCTCGAATCGTAAGTGAACGTCTCTCCGGCCAGTAATTGTCCGACGATGTAGGCATTGATGGCCTCGTCGGTATGCATGGGCCGCGCACCTAGTTGAGGAAGGCGTATAGCCAGTCCGAGAAGCGCAACGAGAATGAAGGGTACCCAGCGAGCCCACGGCGAACGAGGGATCGCGTTCTCCATTAGAGCTCTGCCGGAAGGTGCGGACTCATGCAGCTGGCTTGCCCCATACTTCAATCTCTATGTAGTCATTCAATTTGTTGGTTGTGTTGCCGTTGCTGTAGAGGCGAATGTAGCGGCCCTTGGCGCCCTTCGCGTCGATCAGCTTACCCTGGTAGGTTTCGACGTAATTCAGGTCCTTGCCTGCGCCAAGACCGAGCTCGTTTTTGAAATCGCTGTTGAAGATGGTCGTTACGCCTGACTTGAACGTCGGATCATCAGACACCTGGGCTACAACATCGCGATAGACTCGGGCCTGCGAGTGGAAGTGCCAGACGAGAACTGCATAGATATTTGCGCTCTTCGCCAGGTCGATCTGCACCCACTGTTTGCCCGGTCCGAGTTCGACCCATGATCCTTCATCACCGGCTTTGTCGCCATCGGTGACGAGGTCCAAGGTCCCAGTGACAGGATTGTTGTCGCTGGAGGTAACCTTCTTACCCTTAGCCATGTTGACGGTACCCGCGGGAACCATAAAGTCCGGGCGTTTTCCCTTCATCGGAGGCTCAAGGTTCGGTACATTCAGCGGGACAGGAGTGCCGACGAATAGCGGGCGAGGCAGTTGAGTCTTCAGCGGAACTTTGTCCTGGGCCAATGCAGCAGTGGCAACAAGCAGAAGCGCCACCAGGGGATATTTGCGCGAATGAATTGTTTTCATAATCTCAGGCTTTTACTTCTTCGCTGGTGATGGAAAGTTTCTTCTCGGCATCCACTGCTTCGTTGGCTTTGTGAATGACGTACTCACTGGTGAAAGCCTCATCGCCGGGACAGTTCAATTTTGCCGTGCCCCGAATCGCGTTGAAGAAGTTTTCGAGGTGCGGTTGATGTGGAGGCTTGTTGAAGAATACGGGAATCTCGTATTCGGCAAGTTGCGCAGTTTCCCGCACGTCGACTCTGGTGGCGTCCGCAGATGTCTGCTTCGCCCTCACGTAGCCCTTCTGCGCCAGGTCGTCCCATGAGACCGCATCGGCGCGAGCCTCGCGGTAGATGGCGCAAATGGCCGGGTCTTCAGACATCTTGATGGTTCCGTCATCGCCCGAAAACGATTCAAAATAGCCGCCGCCCGCGCTGGTAGTTGTCTGCACCTGGTAGAACGCGCGCGCGACACCCTGGGCCAGCGGATACTCGTAGATGACCATCGCATTGTCGTACCAGTCGTGGTTTTTGAAATAGTCGAGGCCACCGCTGGCAACTACAGACTTGGGCGTTGTCCCGAGCCACCAGTTGAAAATATCGATCTGGTGCGCGCCAAGATCAGACAAGGGACCGCCGCCGAGTCCTCGGTACCAGCGCCAGTTGCGGAACTGGTGCATGTCCTTGTATCCGTACTTTGCCAGCATGCTAGCAGGCATCTCATATTTTTTGGGCCAGCCAAAGTCCTCTTTGACTGCGCGATTCCACTGTCCCTGCACCGCCGTGAGTCGACCACAGAACTTGGCATCGTGAAGCAGCCTGTTCAGCGTGAATACGTAGCGGGGATTACTGCGGCGCTGATGGCCGATCTGCAGCAGCTTTCCGGTTTCGCGCATGGTCTGCACCATCGAACGCGCACCCTCGATCGTATTGCTCATCATTTTTTCACAATACACATGCAGGCCAGCCTTGAGGCTGGTGTTGGTCATCGGCGCATGGCAAAAGTCGGGCGTAGCAATCAGAATAGCCTGCAGGTCTTTTTCTTTCGCGAGCAGGTCTTCAAAATTCTCGTAAACGCGGACTTCATTCCCCAACTTCTGCAGATAGCGCTGACCCTCGCCTCGGTGGTACTCCCAGATGTCGCACAGGGCTACCAGTCGCACACCCTCAATATTGAGCAAGGATTCGAGGAGAATCTTGCCTTCCTCGCCGTAACCGACGAGGGCGACATTGATGGTGTTCAGGGATGACTTTTTGACGGCAGCCTTCTGCTCATTCGAATCAGACTTGCAGGCTTCCAACAGCATTGCGGCGCTCGCCACCGCAGTTGCGCTGATGAATTCACGACGATTCAGCTTATCTACCATTTCTTCAGGACCGCAAACCTGTTGTGCTGGACAAGCATAAACGCGGCAGCCACCAATCCGATATGAATGCCAAGGTAAGCCACGCCATCGTTCGAATCAATCAGAACCAGGCCAACGGTCAACGCGATAAAGAGCAGACCCTGTACTAGCAGAGATACGCGCGTGCCAAAGCCAATGATGAGCATGAGTCCAGTAAGGATAAAGGCCGGGCCGAGCATACGGTCGAAAAGCGTCAACGCGAATTTCGGAAACATCGGATCATGCGCGAACTTGTCCCTCAGCCCCACCGGAATGCCCGCATAGTTAGCCAGCGCGTATGACTTCACGCTAACGTTGACCATCACGCCGCTTGCATCCGGCTGGCCGGTAGAGGGATCGATGAGCGGCATTGCAACCGATTTATAGGTGGCGTATTTCTCAATGCCGACGAACAGGGCGCGAACACCCAGCCATAGCCGCAACATCAGGAAGGCGAAGGTGAAGTCCCAAGCGACTTTCTGGACAGGGAGCACTCTTATTTCAGTTGAAGCAGCCATGTATCCTCAGGCGATGATGCGCTAAGTGGAAAGGTTTTTCAGATAGTCCGCATCCACCTTGAGCGACTCCTGCCACGGAATATCAAAAGCCTCCTGCTCGACGAAGGCGTGCGTAATCTTCTGGTTTTCTGCAGCCTGGGCAAAGATCGGCCGGTAGTCAATCGATCCGCGCCCCAACTCCGTCACCTTCGCCTCCTCATGCGTCGCATACGAGATGTTCGCTGGAAGGTGGAAGTCCTTCACGTGGAACATGGAGAAGCGGTGCGGGTACTTCTTCATCAGGGCGACCGGATCCTGGCCTGCGACCTTCACCCAGCCGCAGTCCATTTCGAACGTCATCTTGTCAGGTTCGCAAAGGGCGAGCAGTTCCTCGTACGGCACCTTGCCGTCGACCGGCTGAAACTCCACCCAGTGGTTGTGGTAGCCGAACGTGATGCCGGAATTCTTCAGCTTCTCACCTGTTTTATTAAATTCCTGGGCGTTGTACTCCCAGTCATCTATCGTGAGTGGCCCGGCTTTTTGGCCGGGAACGGGTGGGTTCCTGCGCCCCGGTCCTGGACAGATGATGTAACTCACGCCAATGGTCTTCTGGAATTCCGTTGTGGCGTCCAGATCCTTAGTGACATCGACAAACGAGCAATGTGAGCTGACGCACTTGAGTCCCGCCTGGTCGAGTGCCTTGCGGATCTCCGTCGCGGGCTTCTTGGGCAGCGCGGCAGATTCCACCTCAAGGTACCCCGACTTACGCACCTCCGCCAGCGTTCCTTCAAAGTCCTGCGCCATCTGCTGCCGAACGCTATATAGCTGGATGCCCGGCACCAGACCCAACGGCATTCCAAACGAGAACTTCGCTGATGAAACCGCCGTAACTGCTGCTGCGCCGATAACAAAGTCTCTGCGAGTTACGGGTCGCATTTTCCCTCCACTTGAATCGACCATTCTTATCGTCGGCCAGTGCCCTTGTTAATCCACGAGGCCTTGAATGAGCCAAGAACTGGTACTCGATCCACTAAGGCCGAGACTCGGCGATCGAATTTCTAGCTCATCTTCCATGGCGCACGGTATTCGCGCGTCATCAACTTGCTCGCTTTTGGATCACCAATGATCGTCTCCGTCTTCGCATCCCACCGAATCTTTCTTCCAGTGAGCATTGAGATAAGGCAGAGGTGACCGGGAAGCGCGGAGTTGTGTCCGACTTCCACGGGCGTGACGGTTGCTTGACGTGTTTTGATGCAATCCAGGAAGTTCTGCTGGTGATCGGCGGAGGTATATAGCTTGATCTTGCGCACTTCCCGCGGCAGGTATTTGCCTTGCTTCCACGCTGGATTAGAGGCGTCAAATCCCTCGCGATCGACCCATACCCAGCCCTCGGTGCCAATCCACTTTACGCCGGTCTTAATGTCGGGGTAACCACCGGCAATGGTCATGGTGATGCCGTGCGGGTACTTCAGTTCAAACCGGTATTTCGGCGCTGTGTTCCACACGGCACTTGCTGGCGGAAGTTCTCCACTGCCTTCGATCTCCGTCGGACCAGTGTGATCGAAGTTGAGACCCCAATGCGCAATATCGCAATGGTGACCGATCCAATCCAGCAGTTCGCCACCGCCCGAGTTGTAGTTCCAGCGCCACGACTTATGCGAGCGAGCCCGGATGTACGGCTCCATTTTCGATGGGCCGATCCACATCTCGTAGTCCAGTTCTTTTGGGGGATCGGTAACCAGCAAATCCCAGGCGGGTGTGCCCGACAGAATCTGCTCGAGACTGGCCACGTTTTGTCCCTTGGTGGCCAGGTCTGCGAGCGCCTGTTTCTGCACATCATCAAAGTCTGCGTTGCCGCCAGGCAAGCCAACTTCGACATGGGTCACCTCTCCAATCAGCCCGTTTCGAACAATCTCCGCGGCTTTGTGAAACATGGGAACGGAGCGCTGCCATGATCCCATCTGCCAGATGATCTGATTCTCCTGGACGGCCCGCACGATGGATTGCTGCTCGGCAATGGTATGCGCCAGAGGCTTCTCGCCGTAGATATCTTTTTTGCGCCGGGCAGCTTCGGTGGCGACGATCTCATGCCAGTGGTCGGGCACGGCGATCATAACGGCATCGATATCATCACGAGCCAGCAACTCGCGATAATCGTGGTAGGCCTTGCAGTCTTCGTTGCCATAAGCGTCATTGATTTTCTTGACGGCAGCCTGCAAGTGGTTGGCATCGATATCGCATGCAGCAACTACCTGGCAGTCCGGCAATGTCAAGAAGGCTTCCGTGTTGCCAGGCCCCTGCCACCCCATCCCGATGACACCGAGATTGATACGGTTACTGGGCGCTGTTGGCGGAGTCTGCGCTGCGCTGCTGCGAAGAACTGCGGGAAGAATGGCAGCGGATCCGGCAGTCTTCAGAAATCGACGGCGATTGAAAGGCCGAAGGAGGGATTCAAATCCAGATTGTTGTGGCATCACTTATCCCAATATCACTTGTTACGGAAGAACTGAAATGATTTATATCACCTTCCACCGGCAGTTCGACTTCGCGACTGCGTTGTCGACCGGTTTCCTCCGCAATCGAACCACCCACTCGCTTGTTGAGGGTCGAGATAATATCTGCACACTGAAGCCAGTTCGTGCCCAGTGAAAGAGGTGCGCCAGTTCTCAGATGCTACAAAAGCCTCAACAATCAATTCTCATTACAGAACACCAGGCTGCTGCCACCATCTAGTTCCACGAGCAAGGACGATGAGTGATCGACCTTCAGGGCTGAGAGATTCGGCAGATTTTGGGATCGCAAGCGGTGCGGGTGCAGGGGGAGCTTCCGTTGCCGGCAAAACCGGTACCGCCGACGTGCGCAGCGCAGGACACATTCCATTCACAGCAAGTCCGAACAGTCCAAGTCCTTCGATGATGGTTGAGCCGAGAGTACTGATCTCGGTGATCGATTCAAACCAGCTGTACAGTGATGGGCGAGTTGCGTGGAAAGTCGGCTGAATGGCCATCGTGTGTACCTCCTCCGGGGACCGGATAGGCATGACAATAGCCCCGACTGAGACCGCCGAAATGGGGCCGCCGCACACTTTCCGAAGTGTCACAAGAATGTGTGACTGGCCTCTCCGGTTGAGACGCTTAGGCTTGTCGTCGTTGTCATCAATCGTTTGCAATCAGGGAACAGATCCAGGCACTTCCCGAATTGGTGATTGAGTTAAGTTTTGTTTTGACAGATAGTTGGAGCGGCGACAGTGTCCCACCGAAAGGCCGTTGATCAGGCCAGCGGGCTTGGCGCGTCCCCGTAAGTCCACTGGGCTCGGAGGCTGTCCTTTGAGGCTTTGGTTCTCCCCTGCGAGTGAAGTTCCAATCTATCGCCAGCTGTTTACCCAAATAGTTTTGGCGATTCTCAGCGGCGATTTGAAGCCCGGGGATCGGTTGCCGAGTACACGTGAACTTGCGCGTCGGTTCAGCATTCATCCCAACACCGTAAGCGCTGGCTACAGACAACTGACAGAAGAGGGATGGGCCGAGTATCGGCATGGAAGTGGCGTGTACGTGAAGAGAGATGCAGCGTCGCCCTCCACGCCGGAGCAGATACTGGACCAGCATATCGCGGCGTTCTTTCGCGCGGTGCGTGAGCTCAAGTTGCCCTCCGAGGCGATTCGCCAGCGCGTTGCCGAATGGATTGCCGCTCCGCCGCCGGACCACTTCCTCTTGATCGACCCGGATCCCGATGCGCGTGAGATTCTCCTCAGCGAAATCCGTCAAGCGACGAGCTGGCCTGCAATGGCTATTTCACTCGAAGAGGCCGCCAACCCACAAGCGTTGGCCCGGGCCATTCCACTGTGCAGGCCGAGCAAGACACAGGCTGTACGCGCGCTCCTCCCGATGGGCGTTGAGTTGATTACTTTGCAAATACGCTCGGCAAATCAATGGCTCGCTCCCGAGTTGCCTTCACTCAAAGGAAAACTGATCGGAGTGGTGTCCAACTGGGTGGACTTTCGCGAGATCGCGAAGACGATGCTCGGTGCGGCCGGTGTCGATCCGGACCTTCTCGTGGTCCGCAATCCGAGGAGGCCACGGTGGCAGCGGGGTCTGGAGCAGACTGGCGGGATCATCTGCGATGTCCTTACAGTGGCAACGAAGCAACTGCCCAAAGGGCCGCGGATCTTTGTCTTTTCAGTCTTGGCGGACGCTGCCCGTGAAGACTTGCGCCAGTTGTCCGAAGCATCCCAGGTGTTGTGACACTCTGAAAACTGTATGGAGGAACTCCCTTCGGGGCTCCCCCATGGCTAGTCTCATGCCATTCCATCGCACGAGAGGAGACTAAAAAGCCATGGGTTCTCTCTCAACAAATCCGGTCGTCATCACCCAAAACGCCACGATCACGAATGGGGTTGAACCGAGCCGTCGAGGCTTCTGGGCTTTGATAGCGACGCAGTTTCAAGGGGCCCTCAGCGATAACATCCTGCGCAACCTTCTGCTCTCAATGATCGTGGGCATGCAGATGAAGGCGGTTGAGCGCGAAGCCTTCATCTCGGTTGTGACTTTTCTCTTCTCGGTCCCCTTCCTGATCTTCAGTATGCCGGGAGGCTGGCTCGCGGATCGATTCAGCAAGCGCCAGATCACCATCTGGACCAAGGTGATGGAATTTGGGTCGATGCTGCTTGCGACAGCAGGGCTGATGACCCATACGTTGAGTCTTTCTCTTGTGGCATTGACCCTGGTGGCCAGCCAGGCTGCACTCTTCGGTCCATCAAAGTACGGCTTATTGCCCGAGCTGCTGCCGGAGAAGAGCCTCTCGTGGGGCAATGGCGTCATTGAGCTCGGCACCTTCCTCGCGATCATTGTCGGCACCGTCGCGGGCGCCGGTATGGGGGAGAGGTTCCAGGGCCATGAGCAATATGCGGGATGCGTGTTACTTGGGTTGTCGGTTCTGGGGTTCGTGACAAGTCTCGGCATTGACAAAGTGCCGGCAGCCGCTCCCAGAAAGCCATTCCGGCTGAATATCGTCGGCGATTTGTGGAAGCAGATCAGAATCATGCGCCGCAATCGGGCTCTGTTTCTGGCTGTGCTAGGCAACATGTACTTCTGGTTTCTTGGCTCTTTGCTCTTCTCCACCATCGTGGTCTACGGGCCCGATGTACTGCACGTCGGTCAGACAAAGACGGGCTATTTGAATGCGATGTTGGCTGTCGGGATCGGACTGGGCAGCATGGCTGCCGGATGGGTGAGCGACAACAAGATTGAATATGGGTTGATTCCGCTCGGTTCGATCGGCATGACCTGCACGGGGTTTGTTCTAGGCATCACGCCGCACGGGATGATTGCGTCGGCTGTGCTGCTGGGGATGCTCGGTTTCTGGGCCGGGTTCTTTGCCGTGCCTGTCAATGCGCTGATTCAACACGAGCCGGAAGAGGAAAACAAAGGCGGCATCATCGCAGCCGCAAATCTGCTTTCGTTCGTTGGTATCGCGATTTCGTCGGTTGTCTATCTGGTCTTCACCAAGTACGTGCATCTTGATCCGCGCGGCGTCATTGTTGCGGCCTCCACGATCACGGCGATCAGCACGGCATATGTTCTCTATCTGCTTCCGGAATGGTTTGGCCGGCTGATTCTTTTCTTCGCGACCCGCACCGTGTACCGCGTCCATGTGATCGGGCGCGACAACTTCCCAGAGAAACGCGGCGCCCTCCTGGTATGCAACCACATGTCGTTTGTTGATGCGGCACTTCTGGTGGCGGCAACCGATCGGCCTATCCGCTTCATAATGCACCGGGACATCTACGACCACCCAGTGGTCAAGCCCTTCGCGAAGATGGTGCGCGCCATCCCAATCTCCAGCGAACAGCATCCGCGCGAGCTCCTCCAGTCATTGCACGCGGCCAGTGACGCGCTGCGCGAGGGCGAGATTGTGTGCATCTTTGCGGAAGGGCAGATCACGCGAACAGGACAACTGCTCCCGTTCCGGCGCGGCCTCGAGCGGATCATGAAGGGCGTCGATGTTCCGATTATTCCCGTGAATCTGGATGGCGTGTGGGGGAGTATCTTCAGTTTCGAGCGCGGGCGATTCGTGTGGAAAGTACCACGGAGGATCCCGTACGGCGTTACGGTGAGCTTCGGCGAGGCGATGGCTCCAGACTCGGCAGCGATTGCGATACGTGCCGTAGTTCAGGAACTACATGCGGAGGCGTTCGAACAGCGCAAGCCCCACATGAAAACCCTGGATCGTGCGTTCATCGAAGCTGCCCGTCAGAGGCCGTGGCAGTTCTTTATGGCAGACGGCAAGACGCCGCCGGTCTCATTTGGATCAGCTCTAACCAAAACTATATACATCGCTCGGAGGCTCCGCTACCAGATCGGAGAACAGCCTACGGTAGGCCTTCTGCTTCCGCCATCGGTCGGTGGGGCGCTTACAAACTATGCCCTGATGCTGATGGGTCGTGTACCGGTGAACTTGAACTACACGTCCTCGAACGAAGTGATTGCAAGCTCCGCCCGTCAGTGCGAAATCGACACGGTAATCACGTCAAAGGCCTTCCTCGAGAGATTTCCAGGCATGGAAGTCCCGGGTCGCACCGTGCTGCTCGAAGATGCGCTGAACGCGCCACGACTCCTGGAGAAGTCAATTGCATTGGCACTGGCGTGGCTCTTGCCTGCGGGTTTGCTCAAGCGCGCGCTTGGCGCGTCTCACGTGAAAGCGGTCGCAGAAGACACGCCGACGTCGTCAACACGAGCATCCAGGATGGATCAACTCGCAACAGTCATCTTCTCGAGCGGCAGTACGGGCGATCCGAAAGGTGTGATGCTGACGCATTATAACGTCATGTCGAACATCGGTCAGGTGAGTCAGGTCTTCATGCTGGGAGGGCGCGACAGGGTGCTTGGTATCCTGCCGTTCTTCCACTCCTTCGGCTTCACCGCAGGTCTCTGGCTGCCGGCGGTCCAAGGCGTAGGCGTGGTCTTCCATCCCAATCCTCTTGATGCACAGGTGATCGGTGGATTGGTGCAGAAGTACAAGGTCACGTTCCTGGTTGCCACACCGACGTTTCTGCAGGGATATATGCGGCGGTGCACGCCGGAAAACTTCGGGTCACTGCAATATGTACTCGTTGGCGCCGAGAAACTGCAGGAGCGGGTCGCTCTTGCCTTCGAGGACCGCTTCGGTATTCGTCCACTGGAAGGGTATGGCTGCACGGAGTGTTCGCCAGTGGTGACGGTGAATGGAAGAGATTTTCGGGCGCCTGGATTTCACCAGGTAGCCGCTCGGCGGGGAAAGATTGGTCATCCACTGCCCGGAGTGTGCGTGAAGGTTGTGGATACCGACACTGGATTGCCAGTTGCGCCGGGCACACAAGGCATGCTGCTAGTTAAGGGGCCAAACGTGATGCGGGGTTATCTTGGAAAACCGGAAAAGAGCGCCGAAGTTCTGCGCGACGGATGGTATACGACTGGCGACATCGCAACGATGGAAGAAGATGGCTTTCTCACGATCACTGACCGGCTCTCGCGCTTCAGCAAGATAGGAGGCGAGATGGTGCCACACATTCGCATCGAAGAAAAGCTGCAGGAACTTTCCGACGCAGCCGAGCGGGTCTTTGCGGTCACCTCCGTCGCCGACGAGAAGAAAGGCGAGCGCATCCTTGTGGTGCACACACTCGGAGACGACGCCCTTCAAAAGACGATCGAGAAGTTCGCACAGTCAGACCTTCCGACACTGTGGAAACCCAAGGCTAACCAGTTCCTGCATGTTGACTCGATCCCGGTCTTGGGAACCGGGAAGGTGGACCTGAGAGGCCTAAAGAGTCTGGCAGCCTCGCTCGCCCTGCCTGCTTAACTCTGGAGTATTGTTATGTGTTGGGTTGCGCTGGAGAAACCCCGCGAGACCCACATCGGGAACATTCTGGAGACAGCCGATAATTCAACGCCCGCTTTAGGAGATGTATGGAGGACTTACTCTTCCTTGTTAGATGGATCAAACAAACTTCGGTGAGTACTTGACCATTACTTAACGGTTGAGCCAAAGGTCCACTTGTCGGGGGCGACTTTTCGTCCAAGTGGAAAGTGCGCCCAGAAATCAGTGAACACTAGCCCGTTTATCGGTACCGATCCCTCCTGAACGAGGGCGCTTTACCCTACACATTGCTCAAACACGCGTCAGTTCCGCGGCCTTATCCCTGCTGACTTCTCCGTACCTACGACCCGTTTCCTTCGCCATCAGTCTGCAGGTGCAATTGTGAGAGGGAACACCGTTGCGACAAAACAGCTTATGGAGAGCAGGATGTACATCTTGCCTAATTCGACAATCACAGCGGTTTTCTCCTCATGACCGATCGGTAATTTTCGGATGCGACGACGCTATTTTAGCTTCTGTGACCCTCGCTAGGCACGTTGCGATCATCGATCCTAATCATTCAATCGCCCTTTTTCCGGTGTTAGTGCGATCAGCTAAGTGGCATTTGGTTGGCGTGATGCCCGTTTTCTGGGAGTAATCCTGACAATCGCGTGTAACCGGCTATCAAACTGGTGTGTTGACCTGCCTCGGCCAAATGACAAAAGACCGCAAAAGAATTCCTGTGAATCCCTCCCATAGAAGTCCGAGTGGTGTAAGATTTCTTTCCATAGAACTTCGAGTGGAGAGAAGGATGGGCAAAAAGAACCAACCCGACAGCGAGATGCTCAAGGGCACTCTGGACATGATGATCCTGCGGACACTGGTCGGCGGAGACGCGCATGGCCACACCATCGCCAAGGTCATCGAGCGTACCTCCGAAGAAATTCTCGAAGTGGAACAGGGCTCGCTGTATCCGGCTCTTCACCGCCTTGAAGACCGCCGCTGGGTTTCATCCTTTTGGGGGGCAAGCGAGAACAATCGCAAGGCGAAGTTCTACCGGCTCACGGCCGAGGGCCGTAAACAGCTTGTGCGCGAAACCAGCCGCTGGCGCCAGATGGCGCGCGCCATTGGTCTGGTAATGGGTGAAGAAGGCGGTGCGCAGTGAACTGGTCCAGATTTTTTCGCCGCAAACATTCCGACGCCGATTTACAGGACGAGATGGAGACCTTCCTCGCTGAAGAGACCGCTGAAAATGAAGCGCGGGGAATGTCGCCCGATGAAGCCCGGCGACAGGCTCGCGTGAAGCTCGGCAACGCTCAGAAAGTGCGCGAGTCTCTATGGACGCAGAATTCTCCCCAGCCTTTGGCCAGAATCGTCCGCGACCTGAAGTATGCGTGCCGCACATTGAGCCGCACGCCCGGATTTTCGATTATCGCGATCTCGGTGATGGCTCTCTGCATTGGCGCCGCGACATGTCTTTTCACGGTTGTGCGGTCGGTACTGCTCAGGCCGCTTCCTTTCCGCGAACCGGCCCGGCTGGTCATGGTGTACGAGCACCATCGGGAAAAGAACGCACCGGATTTCAGCTACAACCCGGTTTCACCGGCGGACTTCTACGACTGGCGCTCGAAGACGCACGGTTTTGAAGACATGGCGATCATGCGCTACTCCGGGTACAACCTGACCGGAGAGCGGGGAGAACTGCCGGAGTCAGTCCGCGCGATCGCGGGATCCTGGAATCTGTTTCCGCTGCTGGGAGTGCAGCCGGCAATCGGCCGCACATTTACCGAGGATGAGGACCAGCGCGGAAGCACTATTGCGATGTTGAGCTGGAGCGTGTTTCAGAGGCGGTTTGCCGGCGACGCGAATATCGTGGGCCGCCAGATCCACCTCGATGGCAAGCCGATCACGGTAGTCGGCGTCCTGCCTTCGTGGTTCACCTATCCCGATGCCGCCATCCAGTTGTGGGTTCCGTACAAGGCGGATATTACGGCAGAGGCATTGCACCATCACGACTGGCACCAGAGCCACGTGATCGCGCGGCTGCGTCGTGACGTGAGTCTGCCAAGTGCCATGGAGCAGGTGCGGGCGGTGCAGTACCAGCTTCACCTGCAATATCCGCACGATCCGGTGAACGAGGACGTAACCTCGCGTTCGATGAACGAGGATCTCGCCGGGAACGTGAAGAAGCCACTGACGCTGTTGCTCTGGGCCGTAGGCAGCATGCTGCTGATTGGATGTCTCAACGTTGCGAATCTTCTGGTCGCACGCGGCGCGGCGCGACAGAAAGAGGTTGCGATTCGCAGCGCTCTCGGAGCCCAGCGCGCTACCTTGATTCGCGGGCAATTGACCGAGAGCATGCTCATCTGTGCCATCGGGGGCCTATGCGGCATTTTGCTGTCGGTAATGGCGACGAATTTCCTCGCGCACATGTGGAAAGACCTGCCCACCGCGCAAGGCATCCATCTCGATGCCACGGTGATCGCTCTCGCCTGTCTGATGGTATTTGCAGCGGGGCTGGGAGCCGGTCTGGTGCCGGCGCTCTCAACCACAGGCAACGCGATGATCAAGGCATTGCAGACGTCCATTCGCACGGGCGGGAGCAGCGTGTCGCGTACGGCGCTGCGAAAATCGCTGCTCACGGCGGAGATCGGAATTACGGTAGTCTTGCTGGTCGCTGCCGGGCTGCTGCTCAAGAGCTTTCTGCGGCTGCGCTCAGCCGATGTGGGCTGCGTAACGGAGAACCTGCTCACGCTGCAATACAGCCTGCCGGAAAAGAAATACGATACCCCGGAGAAGATGAACGCATTCAATGAAGCTCTGCTTCAGCGAGTGAAAAGTATTCCCGGTGTGCGCGCCGCCGCACTTGGAAACACTCTTCCCGCGGCGGGATATTGGGGCGACTTCGTATTTACGGTGAAGGAGCATCCTCCACTCAAACCGGGCGAAGATTTGCCCGATGGGGTCATGCGATGGGCCGATCCAGGCTATTTCAGCGCGCTTGGAATCCCTCTCGTAAGTGGCCGGTTCTTTACGGACGATGAACGAGGCGCTCGATCGTACAAAGTGATTGTGAGCCGTCAACTCGCCCAGCAATACTTTCCCGGAGAAGATCCAATCAGCAAGCACCTGCACGTGCCGGCGCATTTCCACGAAGGAGCGCCGAATGCAGTGGACTACGAGGTTGTAGGCGTAGTTGGCGACACCTTGTACCAGGTGGGACAGGAGTCGAAGCCGGCGATGTACTTTCCCATCCTTGAAGGATTCTCGGGAGGGACGCTTGCTGTTCGCACGGCTTCAAATCCGCTGGAATTTTCGGTACCCGTGCAAAAGCAGATTGCGTCGCTCGACCCTGAGCTTCCGGTTTCGGATGTTCTCACCATGGAGCAGGTGATCGGCGAGTCGCTGGTAAATGCTCGCCTGACCGCGGGCCTGGTTCTTGCCTTCGCAATCTTGTCGCTGCTTCTTGCATCGGTGGGACTGTACGGCGTGCTCTCGTATCTGACCACGCAGCGGACCACGGAACTGGGAATCCGCATGGCCCTCGGCGCACAGCGCGACCAGCTTTTACACCTGATGCTCATCGATGGACTGCGCCCGGCGCTGTTCGGCCTCGGGCTTGGCCTTGTGGCCAGCGTGGTGGCGACGCGCATCTTTCAGTCAATGCTCTTCGGAACAAAGCCGCTCGATCCTGTCGTTCTGTCGAGCGTGATCGCGACGCTGCTGGTGGTCGCGATTCTGGCCTGCCTTATTCCCGCATGGCGAGCTTCCCGGTTAGATCCAATGCAAGCGCTCCGAACCGAATAGCACCGCGAATGCGGTGATTGCCGCATGCGAGCCAATGCGTATTCAGAGAGATTCGTAATGGAAGTCGACTCTGCTGTAGGAATTCGGTGCGATGAAGAAATCGCATCTGGCTGGCGCGACCCGTTTCCGAAGTTCGACAGGCTCGGGCAACGATTCTCATTGTGCTCGCGGATCCCAACCCTTCCGGTATTCCCGGCTCAGATATTTATCAGCCTCTGCCACATTGGTGACCTTTTGGGATTGCCCGTCGTAAAGCAGTTTCTTGCCCGTCCGCAGTGCGACCGCATACAAGTTAACGGCCTCTGAAATCGGACCCGCGTTCAAGAAACTTGAGGGCGATTGCGGTCCGCCGTGCACAGCTTCAATCCACTGGCGCATCCCCGATGGAACCGCGCCGCGTTGGCCTCGGACACGAACTGGCGCAACCATATTCTTCGGCGTCCCTCCTTGCGGTATCAGATGTGGATCTTCAAGCTGAAAGCCAGCCAGGATCTTTCCCTTGCTGCCGACGAACATCATGCCCTCGATCGGAAGTTCTTCGTTATCGATCTCAAGCTCCTCCGGTGTCGGGGGACGCATCCCGCCGTCGTACCACACCAGGTCCACCGCGGGTCTTTTCCCGCTCGCTGGATATTTGAAGCGAACGGTACTGGCCGTCGGAAAGGAAAAGTCGTTATTCACTGTGAACGCGATTCCGTCCTTCAACCCACATGTGTGAGTTAGCGTCGGTTCGACGCTGATCGGTGATCCCAACTCCAGGGCATTGAAGACCGTCCACAGGCTGTAATGCCCCATATCTGCCATGGAGCCGCCTCCGAAGTCATACCACCCGCGGAATACCATGTTCGTATAGTCGGGCGAATAGGGCCGGTCGGCCTCAGGACCAAGCCACAAATCCCAGTCAAAGCCTTCCGGAATAGGCGTAGAAGCCGTGGGCACGCTGGTGTACTGCGGCCACACTGGGCGGTTCGTCCAATTAAGGATTTCATGCAGATCGCCGATGGCGCCCCCGTTGATCCAGGCCATCACCTGATCCATCGATCCATTCGTTTCCCAAGGCATGAAGTGCGTAGCAACCCCTGTTTCCCGCGCGGTGTCGATCACCAGTTTGGCTTCGCGCAATCGATTAGCGATCGGCTTATGCATGATGACGTGCTTGCCCCTCTTCATGGAGGCGATGCTGATGATGCCGTGTAGATGATCCGGCGTCATGATCTTGACGGCATCGACGTCTTTTTCTTTGTCCAGCAGCTCGCGGAAATCGGCATAGGAAGAGCAATCTTTGAACGCGCCGCCCGGATTCTCGTTTGCGTAGTACGTTTCGACAAAGTCCTTCGCTACATCGCGTCCTCCTGGGACAGTTCCTTCGGTTCCCGCCATCCATTCGGGCTTACCGAGGACCGTCCGCAGTTCATTGAGAAGGTCATCCGTTCCCCAATCCCGGTATCCGATCGCATGCTTTGAAGGGTCGCAGACGGCGACAATCTGGATCTCCGGAATCGACATCAATCTCGGCATCTCGCGAAGACCCTCGGTGCCAGTGCCAATGTGAGCAACCGTGATTTTGTCGCTTGGAGGGACGACTCCGCTTCCCGCCAGTACATGCCTGGGAAGAATAGTGAAACAAGCAGAGGCGGAGGCGGTTTCAAGAAACGTTCGGCGATTCATCATATGTGTGACCCTTTCTGCTTCGCATCGCATTAGAAGTGGCGAGACCGGTGTCTGGCTTGACGCAACGGCGCGCCGAGGCCTTTGTCACACCTGGAGTTCATGAAGATACTGCGCGCTTGCTTTCATCAGGGGCAGGTCCATTTCGACGAAGTAGTTCCTGACGCCTCCTGTCTTTGCGGCCGCAAAAATCTTCTTCCAGTCGAGCGTGCCCTGGCCCACCGGCACAATGGAGCGCGTCTTCGCCGACCATCCCTGCACGTGCATCGATATGAATCGACCGGGATACTTCGTGAAATATTCAGCTGCGTCAAATCCCTCGCTGATCGTCGATACCTGGAATTGGAACTGCACAGCTTTTGGATCGAGAAGCTTGAACAGCAGGTCGTAGGTCCGCTGGCCATCCACTGTCGTGCATTCGAAATCTTCGTTGTGGAGTCCCTGCACAATGCCCGCTGCCGCAGCACGCTCGCCGATCTTTTCGTATTCCTCAGCTGCGCGCTTCACATCATCCATCGTAGGATTCTTCGGGCCGCCGAGAGAGGCGACCAGCATCTGCGTCATCCCCACGTCCTTGGCCCATGCAATGCGCCCGTCCTGATCCTTGCGCAACTCGTCGAGTGAAAAATGGCTGCTCACGCAGGTCAGGCCCGCGTCCTGAATGATGGATCTCAGCTCCTTTCCGCTGTATTTCCTCAGGTCCCCGAAACCCGAGTCGGCGTACCCCACGGGTGAGCACATTTCGATACTCTGGAAACCTGCGGCCGCCAACTGCTTGAGAGTTCCCGGAAAATCCTTCGCAATCATGCTGCGCACCGGCCAGGTCTGACAGCCGATAGGAAGCCCGAGAGGGTCCGCATGAACCAACTTCTCTCCCGACAATAGAAGTTCCCCAAGGGCTACGCAAATGCCCGCCTGTTTTACAAATGTCCTTCTCGATAAAATCCGCACATGTTTCTCCTTGAGTTACGACTGCGAGGACATTGTAAGCGGGGCGGCGCAACGGCGCTGAAACAAACGCAACGCTGTGCGCGGCCGGAGCCTCGACTAATGGCGCCGCTCAATAGGTGCCGCGATATCGGCTACGCTATCGGAACAATCTGATTTTGGTGCGCCTTATAGATCAGTCCTGAGGAGCCGTCGCTATACGCCTCCAAGTCAATGCGCTGTGTGTCATTGCCCAACTGGCGCACACAGATTGCGAGCCAGGGCTTGGATTTGTCGCTCCCACCGACTGTTGTCTGGCTGGCGGAATTGCGAATGTGTACCGGGCCGCACTTGGGAGCGGGGCAACTTCCGAGAGGCTTCTGACCAAACGCACTTCACCGCGATGGCCGCGTTCCGCTGTACGTCACTCAGTCTTACAACATGGTCTTCCTGCTGTTTTCCTTGCTCCTATTACCGATTCCCGACCTCACGATGTCGTCAGCTTCATCGGACATCATTGACCAAGCAACAATTGCGGTACACTCGACTCGTGACCAACGTACTTGCTGACAAGATCTACGTCGAGGTCTTCTGCTCCTACTCGCACCGCGAGAAAGACATGGCGCTCAAGGAAGAGTTCGACGTTGCCATGCGGCCGTACACCCGTAAGAAATTGTTTCAGGTGTGGGACGACCGGCGAATTGGAGCCGGAGATGAGTGGGCGCTCCACATTGATCAGCACCTCACAAGTGCGGATATCATCGTTTTTCTCGTCAGTCCCGACTTTTTGAACTCCGATTTTTGCTGCGAAAAAGAATTACCCGCAGCCTTGCAGCGCAGGATGTGCAACAAAGCTGTCTTGGTTCCGATCGTCGTTCGTGAATGCGCGTGGAAAGAAACGGACCTCGCCGAGCTTCAAGCGCTTCCGAAAGGCGCCAAGCCGATGACAAAGTGGGAGGATCGCGATTCGGCCTGGAAAAACGTTGGAGAGGGGTTGAACGAACTAGCCCTGGATGTGCTGAAGGAGAAGCTAGAGATACTTAAGAGGAATGAAGCGGCGTTTCGCAGCAATCCAGTCGCCCAGATAACCGAGTCCCTTCCTCTAAAGATGGCTGGGCAATCTGATGAACAATGGGAACAGTGCTTGTCAGATATGAAGCAAGCACGATCGATATACGAAAGCATCATGTGCGACGCGCAAAAGAACCAGATGGACCGCTGGAAGATCCAGCAGGACATGCAATCGAAGATCTTCGCAGCTATTCAAGACGTAACGACGAACCGGACCAAGACGTCAGATAAATCGTTCAACAATATGGATGCATATATCCGCGAGTAGTGCGAATCGGCCTCAGCCGGTTCAACCTCTACGTTCCCGAGTGAAGGCCATGCCAGTAATAAACCCCATTTTCGAGTAAGGTGCGGGTTGGCGGTGATCCTCCCAGAATCAGCGGATCGGATTTCGGTTTTACTGCTCTAGGTGATCAATCTCGAATGGGATACGAGTCTGATAGTTTCGCGAGCAGTTCGATCGAATGCTTTCCGCGAAGCGGGAATGCGCTCGAATTGTACATTGCGATTGCTTCCTCAAGAAGTGGACGCGCATTCCTTATATCATCGTGTCCGTTGCGGTCGATCAGCATCTTTGCGTACCACTCCCTGGCTAGGGGCTGCAAGTGATGGTAAGGGGCTGTGTCTGTCTGGTGAATGGCCGTGCGATGATGCTCTTCAGCGGAGGACCAATCGCCCGCAGCGGCCGCAGCGATTCCTGCGACGGTGCGAAACGGCGAAAGCAAAGAGTAGGTCCAGGCGCCGGTGAGGAGTAGTTCTTCGGTTGCGGGCCGCAACGCAGCGAGTTCCACCTTTCTATCCATGTGTGCCAAGCCGATTACTGACCTTTCCAGTGCGACCCATGAACCAAGGGGATTCAGTTGGCCTAACAGTGGTGACTTCCAGCGTCGCCTCGCCCAAGCCTGCTCCGCCCTTGGATCCCGGTTCTCGGCAAAGGCCGCAAAGAGACACGCTTCTGACAAGCCTGACAGGTACGATTTGCCGTCTGACTTTGGTCCGCGGGAGTACCAACCTTCGGCTTCTGCGAGATTGCCGCGCCAAAGAGCGATGTGGCCTGCCTGGAGCCCTGCGGCAAAGTTCCATCCAACCTCGTGTGCGACACCAAATTCCCACGCTTCCCGTGTTTCGTTTTCGGCAGCTACAAGGTCGCCGCGTGCACCACTTGCGATTGAGGCGCCGATCTTCAGCGCCCAAACAGCTCCATAGTGGCCTATTTTCTCCGCTCGCAAAACCGCTGCGGGGAGTTCAGAAGCGGCTTTGCCGGGACGACCGCTATACATCTCCGCCCAGAGTCCATAAAACTCGACTGCTGATGCGTTCCACAAGTCGCCGTCGGCACGGCACGCATTCGCAAGCCGGCTGATGGTTGCTGAAACCCTGTTGATTTGGAATGACTGATAGTAGTGGATGGCTTCCAGCAACAGCGAGGGTCCTTGGGACGGCGCAGTCATCGACTTGTGCAAAGCTCTCACGTCGTCAAACATGAGATCAGCGGCGACAGGCTCGCCGGTCGCGCTCATAATGGCTGCTCGCATGGACAAAACACTGCTCTGCAATTGCGGATCTTGCCCCGCCATTTTTTGGTACGCCCGCTCCATGATTTCGCCCGCTAAGTCGAGCCGCCACGCCAGCAGATAGCTTAACGCTATGCTGGCCTCAACCATCCTGGCGATCGCAAGGTTAGATTCGAACAACTCGATAGCCAGACGATAACTTGTCACCGCTTCGTCTGCTCTTCCCATGTTGCGCAGCGTGCTGGCTCGATCGTTCATCAGTTCCGCCATGCGCAGGCTCGTCTCTCCCTCCCAGAGCGAGATGGCGCGATCCAAATGCTCTAGAGCTTCCTCGTGAGCTGCCCCGGTTCTGGCTTGGCTGACGGCCATCAGAAGATAGCCAGTTGTTCGTTCTCGATCCGCCAACGCTCCAGCCTGATAAAGGTGGTGCGCCAGAGAAGACGCCTGCGCCTCAGTTTTTTCGGAATAGACTCGTTCGACTGCGTCCGCAATGCGCATGTGAAGCCGCTGCCTTCGGGGAAGTAAGAGAGATTCAGCCAATGTCTGGCGCACGAGCTCGTGCACGAACCGATATCGGGTATCGCGGCGATCCCGCTCGGGGACGACGAGCTGAGCCCGCTCAGCCTCTTCGATCGCATCGAGTACCGTATCCGGTTGCTTATTCTCGAGTTCGTCGAGAAGGCGCAGGCTAAAACTCCGACCGATCACTGCCGCTATGGTAAGCACGCGCTGGGCGCCTTCGCTCAACCGCTGCAGTCGTCGTCCGAGCACAAGACGAACGCTCGCGGGCACCTGGAGATCTTCCTCGCGCAGTCCAGGCAGCCATTTGCCACTTTCGTCAAAGAGCTTCCCTTCTTCAGAGAGGTAGCGGAACACTTCTTCGACAAAAAATGGATTGCCGTCTGTCTCCTCGAAGATCGCGTGCACAAGCGGCGCCGGGGGTGGCTGATCGCCTAGAGCGGCGAGCATGCCTTTCACTCCGCTGAGCGGTAAACGTCGAAGCAGTAGTCTTGCCGCTTGCTTATGCCGCACCAGCGTTTCCAAGGCGCCGGCAAATGGGCGTGTCGCATCGAGGCCCACATCTCGATAGGTGCAAAGTGCGAGCATTGGTGTCGTTGAGATGGTTTGCGCAAGGTGTTGCAACAGCAGCAAAGTTGGTTCATCGCCCCAGTGCAGGTCCTCGAATACAACAACCACCGGGGAAACCCGCGAGGCCCTTTCCACATAGGAGCGAAACGCATTGAAAAGAGATCGCCGCTGCTGTTCGGGAGGAAGCTGGGCGGCCGGTGGGATATCTGAATAGATGGTGCGAAGCTCTGGCATTAGCCTTGCCACTTCGGGCGCATCGTCGCCCAGTGATTGACGAAATCCCTCACGCGGCGCCATTCGCGAAATATATTCGAGCACCTCTACGAACGGCACATAAGGTAGCGTGCCTTCCATCTCATAGCAATGGCCAATCACTCCCACGGCTCCACGGTGCTTGGCCTCCTCAAGAACGGCGCGGGCAATGTGCGTTTTGCCTATGCCGGGCTCCCCGCCGATCATCACCATTGAGCCGCGGCCGGCCAGCGCCTCGTTCAACAACCGCTTCAACTCAGCGAATTCCAGGTCACGTCCGATCAGGGGAATTCCGGCCGCGACGCCCGAATCAGGTGTCGCTGAATGGTCCGCACTCAACCGTTGTAAGTCCCCTCGCACTTCGGCGATCGAGTGGTAACGCAGTTCGGGCGATTTCGCGAGAAGGCGCCGGAGAAGGACGATCAATCCATCCGGCAAGTCTCCACCGAGGTTTGGAATGTCGTTCAGAATTGCTTGGCGAGTGTCTTCCTTTGCAATTCGCCGAAATGGATGAATTCCGTTCAGTAACTCCGCAAGGACGATTCCCAG
The DNA here is from genome assembly GCA_963832035.1 of uncultured Acidobacteriaceae bacterium. Classification (GTDB taxonomy): domain Bacteria; phylum Acidobacteriota; class Terriglobia; order Terriglobales; family Acidobacteriaceae; genus Telmatobacter. The sequence goes on from CAWHSK010000003.1 coordinate 653,887, forward strand.
AGAAAACAAGTCGGAGCGCTGGTCCAGCGGTTCACCCCTGAGCTGTTCGGGGGACAAGTAATCCGCATCTGCATCCGACCCCCCGACGAGGAACTTAACCTTCCCGTTCGGCGTGATAAAGATATTTGCGGGTCTGACACTCCGATGAACGATCCCATCCAAATGGACGGCACCCAGGCCATCAACAAGCTGGATGGCGAGGTCAAGGAGTTGTGGCAACGGAGGACGTCGATTGCCATTTCCGGATGCGCCGGAGAGCTTCGAAATCAGGTCCTGCAGAGTTTCGCCTTCAATGGACTCCTGACCGGATGATTCAGGGATCGCTCTCTGGCTACTCTGCCTTCCGTCTTGGACCGGAATCAGCAGCCGATAGCCGCGACGAGCCACCGTCTCAATAAATCCGTCATCGCTGGACTCGGCGCGCATCGCGGAACGAAGCTTCAGAATTGCCGCGTTGATGCTGCCATCGAACTCTACCACCGTATCGCCGGGCCAGAGCCGTCTGCGGATTTCGTCGCGAGAAACGACTCCGCCTTCGCATAGAAGAAGCATCCTCAGTATCTGGAATTGCTGCTCCGGAAGGCGTGTTCCCGGCCCGATGCCTTTGAGATCCGCGGTTTCGAGATTTAACTCAAAAGGTCCGAAACGGACGATGTTTGGCATTCGACGGTCCGGTGTTGCATTCGTTGGTCTGAAGAGAGTGTGCCGAATCTTACCAAATGATCATCCGAAAATGATAGGAAAATCAGATCCAGACAATTGCCTGTCTCTTCAGTTCGAGAGAATCTGAGGCGACTCCAGCCGGACCGAAGACACTCCTGATGACCTCGAGCGGAATCGAGCCTCAAGGTTGAGTCGGGCAACGGAGGGAGGCTGAAGAATCAGAATGGAGAGACATAATGCACAAGCGCATTTGGGTTCTGGCGGTTGCGACTTTTCTTGGCCTGGCATCCATGACAGCCTCGGCCACAACACCAACGTATGACAACATCTACGTTTTTGGAGACAGTTACTGTGACGTAGGGAACATCTTTGTAGCGACCGGCGGAGCCGAGCCCGCAGCGCCTTATTTCAACGGGCGCTTTTCAAACGGCCCCATCTGGTTGGACCATGTCGCGGGCTTTCTCGGTGTACCGATGAAGGCGTCACTGCTGGGCGGGACGAACTACGCCTTTGGCGGTGCGTGGGTAACAGCTCCGCAATCCATTCCCGGCGGCACGATTCCCAGCGTGCCACAACAGGTTCAAATGTACCTCTTAGCGCATGGAGGCAAAGCAGATCCGAATGCCCTCTACATCCTGGAGGGCGGCGGCAACGACATTCTTTTAAGCCCTACAACCAGTTCACCCCAGGCCCTTGGCTACCAGATTGCCGTAGGTTTGGCGGACAGCGAATTGATGCTGCGCCAGGCGGGCGCAAAGCACTTCGTCATTCCCAATCTCCTCAACGTCGGACTGCTTCCAGCGGCGGCGGACAGAACTGCATTCGCCGCCGCGGCCACCAACGCGGTCAACAATTGGGTCGACAAGCTGCTTGCGTATGAGCAACTCCTGCAGGGCATTCATATCCTGCGGATGGAGGTTTTCAGCCTGATGGATGCTATCCAGAAAGATCCATACCACTTCGGATTCGACGACGTTACGGACCCCTGCTTGACAACAACAGTATGTGGCGACCCGGACCATACGTTCTTCTGGGATACACACCATCCGACCGAATTCGGTCATGTTTTCTTCGCGGTTACTCTCGAAAATGTTCTGGCGAGTCAAAGCAAATAGGTCTATCGATGTTTACGGGAGCCAAAGCCTAGAGACGCTAGTTCATGGAGAGTCGCCTCGCGAATTCCGGCCAACGGTATAAACACATCGTTCGCCAGCCAGGTCGCAACCTTAAGCGACCTGGCCGAATTTCCAGGCAAACCAGCTAACAACCCTGCTCAAAGAGCCCATTAGACTCAAGTCTTCAAGTCTGGAAATCGCTATTCGGTATTGGAGCCGCCGGTGAAGTACAAGTTCTGTTCAAGGACGGTTTGTCCTTAACAGGCATTCTTTCGTCGTTGGACGATACCTCCTTTGCAATCACTTCGAAAAAAAGTCCCAGCCGCGTATTGCGAAACACCACTTAGGCGGCCGGCGCAGTTGCAGCCATCTTGGCTGGTGCGGCCGCTGCCGGAGCATTTGAAGGCGATCTCGACAAAGCAATCCGTGGTAGCGCCAGCTCAGACTGCTTGAACAATGGCGCACTTGCGCGTCCGATGAAGTCGCGTTAGCGCGAACGATATTGGGTATTCAACCTGTTGCGAACAGCGTTGCGGGGAGCCTTGCTTCAAAATCACGAGGAATTCATAGGAAAGTCACATCTGGACAATTGCGTGACGCGTCGTTCCGAGAGAAGCTAAACCCGATCCAGCATCTGTGAAAAACATGAGTCCTCCCCCCGAAGGCCTATTCCTCAAATTCCACGCAGTCTGGAAGCTGAAAACAGTTCACGATCAACGAGCGGTGGACTCATCGCGAAAGGAATGACGATGAACCGACATACGAAAGCAGTTTCAACTTTGGCATCGCTCTCTGTTCTTCTCGGCGGCTGCTGCGAACCTGGATATCGCTGCGAAAACACTGGGATCGGGCAACTTGGCCCGAGCAAGGGTGAAATAGTGGGTCTTTCTGTAGGAGTTGCAGCAGTGAGTGCTCTCGTCGTCGTCGCGTCCGTAGAAGCCGGCCGTAATCGCCACATCCTCAAAGGGTGTGTCTCTACCGGGCCTGACGGCCTTCAGCTGACGAGAGACTCGGACAAGAAGGTGTTCTCCCTGCTCCGTGCCCCCGCTGATGTCCAGCCCGGTGAGAAGGTCAAGCTGCATGGAACGAAACAGAAGAAACAGAAAGGCAGTACGGGCAATCAGCAGTTTGTCGTTCAAAGGGTGGCGAAGGACTTTGGCCGGTGCGAAAGATCCGCGTCCGCAGTGACCCCAATTTCCGCGCCAAGTCGCTAGGTATTAGTAACGCGCCTAAGTCGTAGTTGGGCGCGTCGTCTTGCTGGTTACAGAATCTCGCGAAGCTGCCTCTAGAGGGCCTGCGACGCACGTCGCTCGTGAGGCCAAGATCAATTTGCCGGGTACTCGTGTGGACCACTTAAGCGTATGCGCATGATTCTCGTCTCGTTCTTGATTCTCTTGCTCATGGTTCCAGCTCTTAGAAGGGACAAGTTGGTGACTCTGTGGCGAAACATTCCCAATGCCATCTCGACAGCGCGCCTTTGCGCGACCGTATTCATGCTTGCATCGGTTATCTTCCGTCGCGTGGAAATGTTCAAGTGGATATTGCTTTTCTGTCTAATCAGCGATTTTCTTGATGGACTAATCGCCCGTACCTTTCATCTGACGTCAAAGGTGGGCGCCTTTCTTGACTCAATTGCAGACGTCGCCACAATGTTCACCGCACTGCTCGGCGTTCTCGTCTTCCAACAACTCTTCGTCGCCGAACATTATCCTGGGTTGTTGCTTGTGATGGGTCTTTACATCCTCGAATTGACCGCATCGTTTTGGCGTTACGGCCGAGTGTCCAGCTTTCACTCACTTCTGACTCGCGCAGCAGCTTTCATGGCTGGAGTCTTCGTCATGACCCTTTTTCTTTGGGAGTATTCCGGCTTGCTCTACCACGGAACCGTCCTTGTCTATATTTTGGCGCTCTCAGAAGAAATGCTGCTGATCTACTTTTTGCCGGAATGGCAATGTGATGTCGGGGGTATCTACCGATTTTTTCCAAATAAACAGCTAGCGGCAAGTCGTCGACTGCTCTTTAGAACGAAAGCCGTGCACAGGAACGAAAACGCCCGTTACTGAGAAGAGTTGGACTGCAAGTACAATGCCGACCGACTGCGGGCAGGCTGCGAACGTGACGGATAGCGGACAATTGTGTACCTCCGTCGTCGCAACATAATTGACAGCGTACCGGGATCCGTTTCAGCATTGGCGTACCCTCAGGGAGACAAGGTGATACAGACAACTCCTGCGTGAAAACGGCGGCCGCATGTCCTAATTGCGAAGTAGCGGGCGTATTGTGATCTGCCCGGAAATTATGCTTCAGTTAACAACTAATCTATAAATAGACAACGGACAATAGACAACAAGCGATCAAAATCTGAACGCTTTGCCGAATTCGCTGAGTCTAAGAATGCTTAGTTCGTTGTTCGGGCCTCGATCAACCGCTCTACCGCTCAGATAAGTTTGCTCCCCACCGAAGTATTGTGTGTTTGAAAATCCATTGTCGCGACCATCTCAATCAATTGCCTGTCTCCATTTCCTCAGCCCTCATTTCATGGTTCGAGACAAGCTTTTCAGGCGTGCCGTCTGCGACCGAACGAAAGCACGGGCATCGTTAGCGCACCTGCGCCGCAAATAATGCGTGATGCGTAAGAATGAAGAGCGTGCGGTGATTCGAACCTCCGAAGATCAGTTGCAAAGGTCGCTGCGGCACATCGATCTCCGCAATCTGATGCCCGTCCCGCGCGTAGACGAAGATTTGCCCGTTGGCCACGTAGACATTTCCCCGCGTATCCACGGCTACGCTCTCACCTCCTCGCTGCGCGAACGGCTTCAGGTCCGCGAGTGTCCCGTCCGGTTTGACCATCGCGCTGTAGGTAATGTCCTCGGATTCGCTGCTGACATATAACCGCTTTCCCGGCTCTGCGACCAGGAACCCATATGTATCGAGGTTGTCGCTGAATCGCCAGCCCGACGTATCATTTGCCAGACCTTGCTGGAACACCCGGCCGGCGGGCAGAAACACGCTGCCATCTTGCGAGAGGTATTCGTGCATCTTCGGCGTGCTGGCATCCGCGGCAAACATCTCTGCAAGTGTCGTAAAGCGCATCGCGTCCAGATTCAACTGGTCTTTGAATTCCCCATTGTTCCACCAGTTCACCGGAAGAATCGCGGCGACTTTGCCGTGAAGCTGCAAAGGATGCGGCATCAGCACCGTCAGTTCTTGCGCAGAGCTTCCCGGTTTGAACGTGTACACCGTGCTCTCCGGCCCGGACGAAGATACAACGAGCAGATTGCCTGACTTGTCAAACGCCAGGTTCACGGGGTCGAGTGGATTATCGCGTTCGACTGTGAGCCCGTCTTTTTCGTTCCACCGGTAGATGCGCTGGTTGTGGTGGTCGACGAAATAGAGCTTGCCTGCCGCATCCACCGCTGCCCCTGAAATCGAGAAGAAGCCGTCCTCCAGCTTTCTCAGGATTGCTCCCTTGTCCAGCACGGCGGACGCATCACTTTGCTGCGGCTTCTGCGGATCAGCCTGAATGTCCAGCACTGCGAACTCGCGTTCACGCACCTCGAGATGATGCGTCATATCCTCGATTGCGTTTTCGTAAGGGAACTTGCTCAAGCGCAGGAATGTGCCGCAGCCATTCGCGTCGCAAATGCCATACCCGCTCTCTGCGTTTACATGAACATTGCGGAAATGAATTTCCGACGATCGATAGATGCGCACAGCCGCAGGAAACGGCGCCCGCGAACGCGTCACGCGATATCCGTGATAGTTCGCAATTGTGAGATTGCGACAGTCATCAATCTCCAGCGACAGCGATTCAGGGCTCTCCCCGGCCTCCTCTTCGGTCTGCGGCGCGTTGATGTCCCAATTCTCCACGTGATCAAACTTGATCTCGTTCCGAACGTGATGCTCGTTCGACAACTCGTACACATGCCCGGGCGTCTTTGTATTCGATACCAGAAAGCCTGCCTGCGCGAATGTATTTGGCGTCCAGATGTCTGCGAATGTTCCACCGCCTCCATCGGCAACCCACAGGCTCGGATACTGCCCGTCCCAGCGCTTCCGCAGGTCGGAATCAGCGGTATGGTTGTTGTTATAGGGATTGCTGCCGCTGCCGTGGCCGCCGAGAAAGCGCACGTCATCCATCAGCGACTGCTCGCCCGCCTTCCACAACACGGCTACCGCACGTGGGTTGATGCCGCTCGCAAACACTCCAATCCCACTGACAATGTTGTTCCCGCCTGACGGAGCAAGCAGCACAGCCTTCGGGGCATCTACTCCCTGGTATCCGGGCGTTTCATCCAGCAGGTCAATCTGCGTCAGCGTTGGATGCAGCCCAATCAGCACCGTGTCGGGCTTGAGCGTAAGCGTGTCACGCACCACGTAATGCCCACTGGGAAGGAAAAGCACGCGATGCGATTGGATAGCTTGCTGCAAGGCTGCAGTGTCATCCGCTGTTCCATCGCCCTTCACTCCCAGCGTGTGCACATTCACCCATTCGCTGCTCGGCGGTACCGCCGGAATCGCGGGTGGAAGCGCAGTCGGTAACGAGGCGAGCGTTGCAGCCTCGTACCGCGTATCGATGGTCCCCATTCGCCCTTCGCCCGGCACGATCAACCCGTAAGCGAAGTTCTTCACCTTGTAGACCGGGCCCTTTCCGACGACCGCCTTCCCGCTCTCGCGCAGTTTGGCGAAGACCGGTGCGTTGCTCAGCACAGCGTTCTCGAATCCGATCTCTGTCAACGGGCTATTCTCCAAACTGATCGTCACCACTGGCCCGCTGATGTTTTGGAATCGCGAATCCTTCACCCAGAGTTGATCGGGATAACCTTCATCGATATCGATGGCCTTCGGCACGTCGCGAAAGGCATCGCGAATCAGCGTCAGCCCAGCCTCGTGCTCACGGATGGCCGCTTCGCTTTGTCCCTCGAACACCGAGTCAATCAGCGTGAACTGCCAGGCCGGCGAGGTCTTCTCCGTCAGAATTCCATAGCGTCCTCCGTAGAAGCGCAGGTCCTCCGCCTCGTTCCCCGCCTGGTAAACCCCAGCCAGCGCTGAGCTCAAATGAAAGTCCATGTGAGACAAAAACGAGTGTTGCGCAACATGGAAGCGCACCGCCACCGCGGCAGAATTGCCGTCCCCAATCTCGATATCGATGTTGCTCATCGCCGAATAGAAAGTATTCGGATTGGCATCACCCACATTGTTGTTCGGCGGCACCGATCCCGGTGGAGGAAATGCAATGCGGTCCCCGGCGCGCGACCGCTCATGAGGTGTCACGCCGGTGAACATCACCATCACTCCCATACCCTTTTGGAAGCCTGGCGTATTCGGTGGAAGCACGAACACCGGTCGCGTGGCGCCGTAACCAATGAGCCGCACGCCCGGCCAGAGATAGACCGTTCGCGTAATGGTGTAACGACCCATGGGGATGAATACAATCCCCTCTCGCCCCGTGCCAGATGCCTTGTCGATGGCCGCCTGCACCGCGGCGGAACTGTCCGCAGTCGTCGCAGGGGCGTCCATATAAATGGCCTTGGGATCTTCTAGACGCGTAGTGATAACGGATGCGGCGAAAGCAGCCGGGCAAAAGCACAGCGTGACAGCGACTAGTAGAGCTTTCTTCATGCGACTCCCAGCGACTTAGGTCTTGATCTGAACGCGGAATCCAGCATACCGGAATCGTAATGCCAGCCCGAGCAGGGTTCGCCTGCGCGCGTGCTAATATCCACTCATCTGGCCTTTCCCCAGGCTTGAACCACGGAGGTCGAAATGAGTCCTGCTACAAGGCGTAGTTTCCTCAAAACAGGTCTGGCTGCTGGAGCCATGGCGAGCATGGGAACGCTTCCGCTGGCTGCCAAGCCCACCGCGACCGATACCGTCGTGCTTGGGCGTTCGAAGATTGCAGTGTCCCGGCTGGCCTTCGGAACCGGGACGGATGGCGGTACTGTGCAGGCAGCGCTGGGCCAGCAGGAGTTTACCCGGCTGGTGCACTATGCGTACGACAAGGGAATTCGCTTTTTCGAAACGGCCGAGGCTTACCAGACGCCGGCAATGCTGGGCGAGGCACTGAAAGGCCTGCCGCGCGATAGCTATCAGTTAATGAGCAAGGTGACGACGTTCCACGAAGGCATTGACCCGCAGGCCAAATTTGATGAACTTCGGCGCACCTCGCAGACCGAATACTTCGATATCATGCTGCTGCATTGGCAACACACAGCCGACTGGCCGGAAACCACGAAACGCTGGCAGGACGGAATCCTTGCGGCGCAGCAGAGGAAGATTATCCGCACACATGGCGCCTCAGTGCACGGGCTGCCGGCGCTACGCCAGATGCCGGGCGCCGATTGGCTCGACGTGGGACTCATCCGCATCAACCATAACGGCGCGCGCATGGACGGGCCAACGTACGAGGATACTAACCACCCCGACAACGTGGGCGAAGTGGTCGATCACATCCACCAGTTGAAAAAGGAAGGGTTGGGCGTGATCGGCATGAAGTTGTGCGGTGGCGGCCAGTTCGAGCACAGTCATGACGACCGCGTGAAGGCGATGAGATTCGCTTTCCAGAATGCCGGTGTGGACAGCGCGACGATAGGCTTCAAAAACATGCAGGAGATTGATGAAGCCATCAGCAACATGAATCTGGCGCTCACGTAGTCCGTTGGTTCCTTGTTACTGCCGGCCAGTATTGCAGCCGCGACGGCAACAGCGTGGTTCCATCTGAGAACCAACAATTCTCAGATGTTATTTATGTGGGTTTAGAAATTCAGGAACCATTAAAGCCACTGTTCTAATCAATGATGCGGCTCAGCGCCCTCAATTTTACAGATAGCTAGAGCCTTTCCCTCCCCGCGCGCGTCCGAATTATCGCTGAAGCGTCGTCCTTCGCGTTCAGTGTTGGAGCTCAGATTCCGTTCTCCCACGAGCCTACTTGTTGGGTACTCTCAGACTCGGACTATGTTCGCCGGGCTGGATTCTGTCTGTTAGCATGCCCGGTTGGTGGTGCAGTCGCGGGCAAGGCATGCACCATTGAGAAGCAGGGGAAGGGCAAGCGGTTCGCCATTCCTGTACACAGCGAACGCAAGGAACTGGCGACCGCGAAGAAGTTCGGCTCAATCGGCTGGAACACCTTCCGCACTGCAGTCTGTTGATAGGGATCGGAGGGCCACTCGGGGTGCAGCAGAACCTCTTGCGTCACGCCGACATTTCAACAACGGTCGATTATGGCGGCACCCCGATGGAAAACCGTTCGAGTGCGAACAGCAAGGTTGTGGAGATGGTGCTCAACCGGAAGTCGTATGGAGTATGGCTCCCAAAAGCCGAACCGGGCGCGATGGGCGCCCGGTAAAGTCGATGGGTTGGTTTTGGGTTGGCATTTAGCCTAAATGGTTGCGGGGGCTGGATTTGAACCAGCGACCTTTGGGTTATGAGCCCAACGAGCTACCGGGCTGCTCCACCCCGCAGTCTTAGTTTAACAACCCGCCATGGGTGGGTCAAATGGCCATCGGTCTGCCAAGGGGCCATGCCATGCGACCTGCCTTGGCTCTATCCATTACACTTCTGGCAGTCACTAGAGACATCGCCAACAACATGCGCTAAATCGGGCGATTCTGCTCCAGGCCTCCTCGGGGCAGAAACCGCCGGCCGACAAAACCAGGATTACGCCTGGCAAAGTCCCCAGGAGCTCACCGGATGTCCCAGCTTTACGTTGCTGTTTTGGCCGTCATTGTTGTCGTTCTTCTCTCTGTGGCCATCTTCCGGACGACGCGCGTCAAAACCAAGGCCGACTACCTCGTTGCCGGACGCTCCCTTCCTGCTTTCGTTCTCGTCCTCACTCTTCTCACTTCGTGGATCGGCGCCGGCTCTCTCTTTGCCGGGGCTGAAAATGCCTACAAAAACGGCTTTGCTGCGCTATGGCAGCCAGCGGGCGGCTGGCTCGGCCTGCTGCTCATCTACTTCATTGCTCCGCGCGCGCGCAAATTCGCACAGTTCACTCTGCCCGATCTGCTCGAAGCACGTTATAACCAGACGGCCCGCGTGCTCGGCACCTTCGCTATCCTCTTCGCCTATGTTGGAATCACGAGCTATCAATTCAAGGGCGGCGGCGATGTACTTCACCTAATTTTTCCCGATACCGTTTCTTCGCAACTGGGCACGTACATCATCGCAGTCTTCGTCATCACTACAACAGCGTTGGCCGGCATGAGTTCCGTGGCTTACATGGACGTTGCGATTGGTTCACTGGTGACCTGCATCTGCGTCATCGCAGCGCCGTATCTGTTTCTGCAGGCCGGTGGCTGGACCGGTCTTCATTCCGTGCTGCCGCCACAGTATTTCGAAGTGCTCGGTAACTACCGACTCTCGCCCAGTGGCGTCGAACAACCCGTCGCGATGGGTCTCGTCCGCGCGCTCGAATTCCTCGTTCCGACCATGCTTCTGATGTTGGGCAACCAGGTGATGTATCAGAAATTCTTTTCCGCAAAGAGCGAAAAAGATGCGCGCTTCTCAGTCGTCGGCTGGATTATCGGCACGCTCGTTCTTGAGACGCTGATCGTGGCCATCGCCGTCTTCGGCCGCGCGCTTTATCCCACCGGCGAAGTCGCTGCGCATCCGCGCGAAATTATCCCCTATACCGCTCGTCACGGCTTGCCCGCGGTTCTCGGTGCAATCCTCCTGGGCGCGGTCTTCGCCAAGGTAATCTCCACCGCGTCGAATTATCTGTTCTCGCCCGCAACCAATCTGGTGAACGACGTCTTCGTACGCTACATCGCGCCCGATGCCTCGAACAAGCGCGTGCTCATCATTTCGCGTCTCGCCGTTGTTCTGCTTGGCTGCTGGGCTCTGTATCAAGCCGTCTATGCCGAAAGCATTCTGCAGAAAATGCTGTGGGCCTACACCATCTATTCCGCCGCGCTCACTCCCGTTGTTCTGGCTGCGTTCTATTCAAAACGGGTCACCGCCTGGGGCGCAGTCGCAGCCATCACCGGTGGAACCGTGGTTACCCTGGCGTGGGATTTGCCCGGCGTCAAGGCTCTCTTCCCGCACATCATTTCCGATCGCGACGCCATCTTTCCAGCGCTCTTTGTCGCTGTCGTCGCGCTCATCATCGTGAGCCTGTTCACTCCGCCCCCCAGGGAGTCCCAACTGGCTCAATTCGCTGAATAGCAAATCGGTTTTCGTCAATCCCGCAGGGCGCAACAACAACCGCATCCATAGCCTAGACTGTTGATTGGACGGTCTGATGCATACGCGCCCCTGCTGGGTTGAAATTTCTACACGCGCCTTAGAAGACAACTATCGTTTTCTTTCCAGCCTCGCTGGCCCGCACGTTGAGCTTCTTGCAATCGTCAAGGCCGATGCTTACGGTCACGCGCTGCAGTTGTGCGCACCCGCTGTCGTCAGTGCGGGAGCAGGCTGGCTTGGCGTCACCAGCGTTGAAGAAGGAATCGAGGCACGCCGACTTTGCCCGGACGTTCGCATTCTCGTCATCGGGGGCCCCTTCCCTGGCCAGGGTCGCGACGTTGTTCGCCACAATCTCACTCCGGCCGTTTGGGATCTTCGGCAACTCGATGAGATTGAATCAGCAGTGCGCGCAGCAGATGTTCGATCCTTTTCGGTTCATCTTGAAATCGATACCGGGATGAGCCGTCAGGGAGCGGATCCAGAATGCCTGGCTCCGCTTCTTACGCGCTTTCATCGCGAGTCTCCTCTGCGTCTCGAAGCTGTGATGACTCATCTTTTTGCAGCCGATGAAGCCGACGAGCGCGTCACAGACGAGCAACTCGAACGGATGAACGCTGCACTCAACTCTATTCGCTCTGCCGGCATTCATTCCGGGATACTCAATGTCGGCAACACGGCTGCTCTGCTGGCCGGCCAGGTGCACAAGATCTCAGATCTTGCATCGCGCTATGAAATGAAAGCTCTCATGCGTCCCGGCCTTGCGCTCTACGGGCTGGTCCCCGAGTACGATCCAACATTTAAAAATGCGGAGCCCATCTCACTCGCCCGGGCTCGCGGCGAACTGCAACCTGTGCTTACTTGGAAATCGCAGGTCGTCAGCGTGCGTTCAGTTGCTCCAGGCGCAGTTGTTGGCTATAACGGAACTTTCGTCGCTACCGAACCGATGCGCCTTGCACTGGTCGCCGTGGGCTATGCCGACGGGCTCGACCGCAAGCTCGGCAATCACTTCGGTCTTCTTGTCCGTGGTCAGCGTGCGCCCGTCATCGGACGCATAAGCATGGATCAGTCCGTCATGGATGTCACCGACATTCCCGACGTAGCTGCCGGCGACGAGGTTGTCATTCTGGGGCAACAAGGGGATGAGTCGATCACAGCTTTCGATCACGCCAAAGCGGCCGGCACCATTCCTTGGGAGATCTTCACGCGCATCGGAGCGCGCGTTCCCCGAGTTGCAACTTAGACTCGCAATTTAACAGGGAGCGCCCGTAGGCCCGATTGAACTGCCGACGGCTACCGGTTGCGCTATCTCAAGCTCCGCCGCCCCGCTCACCGCGGCAATCATTGCTTCCGTCCCCATCGCCGAGTTCAGCAGCATATGATACAGCCCGCGCGAACACCACTCTTGCTGATAGAACTTGCGAATTACGGCAGCACGCCGCTTGTCGTACGCTGCCAGCGCCTGCTCCGCATTCTGCGCCTGCTTGGGAAATGCTTGCGTGAACCAGTCGCGCTTCGCCTTCAACGTGGCATACACAAATATGTGAAAGCAGCCGGGCTGGCACGCCAGTGCGCATGCAGCTCCTCGACCCACCAGGACGCAGTTGCCATGTTTCGCCGACGCCACAATCTCTTCGCGCATCAGCGTCAGCATGCGTTCGGAATCAAAGACCTGCTCTTCCGAGAGACCAGTCATCTGGTACGCGGTGTCGTGCCAGAACACTTTGCCGTAGCGGTAGTACCACGGATCGAGCCGATCATCGAATTTCGCGGCCAACTCCGGGTCAACGCCCGCGCGTCTTGCCGCCGCGCTCACCAGTTCGGAATCAAGCAACCGCCATCCCAACCGCTCGGCGAGATCGTGGGCAAATTCGCCGCCCCGCGATCCGTACTCCCGCTCAACCGTGATTACCCTGATCGGCGCATGCATCATGAGAAATTCCCCTGCCACAGGAGCATATAACGAAACAGCATTTACCCCGCAAGGGAATAGACACGCAGAAAACGTCTTCGGTTGCACGCCTGTCACCAATACCTTGACTATCTACAATCGGTGTTGTAGATAATCTAGGCATGGGTAAACCAAGTGATCTCGTACAGGGCACCCTCGACCTCCTCATCCTCAAAACGCTCCTGCCGGAGCAGATGCACGGTTGGGCCATCGCCAAGCGGATTCAACAACTTTCAGGCGAAGTTCTCCAGGTTCAGCAGGGCTCGCTCTACCCAGCACTCCACCGCCTCGAACAGCAGGGTTGGATCAAAGCAAAATGGGCCGAAAGCGAAACCGGACGTCAGGCCAAGTTCTATTTGCTAACAAGCGCCGGCCGGGCTCAGCTTGAAAAGGAAACCGCAAACTGGAACCGGCTTTCCGCCGCCATCAACCTGGTCGTAAGCGAAGCCTGAGCGACCAAGCTTTCCCATCCCCAGGAAGGAATCCATGCGCTGGCTTGAACAACTTCGAATGCGGGCCCTGATGCTCCTCCGCCGCAACCACGCCGCCGCACGCCTCGACGATGAACTGGCATTTCACCTCGACCGCCAGATCGCCGAGAATATCGCCGCCGGCATGGCGCCGGACGAAGCCCGCTACTCCGCACTCCGCACCTTCGGCAATCCAGCAATGCTTCGCGAACAAACCCGTGCCAACTGGAGCTGGAACTGGCTCGAATCCATCCTTCGCGATGTGCGTCGCAGCATTCGAACACTGCTTCGCACGCCGGGTTTCTCGCTCATCGCGATCACCGTGATGGCACTGTGTATCGGCGCCGCGACGTCGCTCTTCACCATCGTGCGTTCGGTCCTGCTCAGGCCGCTTCCTTTCCGCGATCCCCGCCAGCTCGTCATGGTTTATGAACACTTCCGCGGCGACTGGGCGAACGTGGACTCATATAACTACAACGTTGTTGCCCCCGCCGACTACTACGACTGGCGCGCGCAGACCCACGGTTTTCAAGACATGGCCGCCTGGCGCTGGTGGCAATTCAACCTCACCGGCGAGCGAGGTGAACTGCCGGAGGTGGTTACCGCCGCCTCCGGAACCTGGAACTTGTTTGCGCTCCTCGGTGTTCAGCCGGCTTTCGGGCGCGCTTTCACTGAATCCGAAGATCATCCGGACTCGAACGTAGTCATGCTCACCTGGAGCACCTTCGAGCGCCGCTTCTCGGGCGATCGATCCATCGTCGGTCGCCAGATCCATCTCGACGGAAAACCCTTCACGGTCGTCGGCATCCTGCCGAAAGATTTTGCCTACCCTTATGCCACGGTCCAAGTGTGGGTTCCTTATCAGGCCATCGTTACGCCTGAAGAGTTGCATCACCACGACTGGCATCAGAGCCACGTTATCGCTCGCCTGCGTCCTGATGTCAGCCTCGCCAGCGCCGTCAGCCAAGTTGAAGCCGTGCAGTACCACCTTCACATGCAGTACCTCAATGATCCGGTTGCAGAAGATGCCGTGCCGCGCAGCATGATCGACGACATCGCAAAGGATGTGAAGAAGCCGCTTATTCTCCTTATGTGCGCCGTCGCGTGCGTGCTTTTCATCGGCTGCCTGAACGTCGCCAATCTGCTCGTGGCACGCGGCGCGGCGAGGCAAAAGGAAGTCGCCATCCGCGGCGCGCTCGGTGCGCAGCGATTCACGCTCATTCGCGAGCAGTTGACCGAAAGCATTTTAATTTGTTGCGCCGGTGGCACCGCTGGAGTGCTGCTCTCGCTTGCGGCTACCCAGTGGCTCGCCCATGCCTGGAAAGACCTGCCGACCGCACAAAACATCCATGTGGATGGTGTTGTGCTCGGCTTTGCCTGCGCGTTGGTATTCGGCGCCGCTTTGTTGGCAGGCGTGTTGCCCGCTGTCTCCGCAACCGACAAGGCGGTATTCGCCGCATTGCAGGCATCGTCACGCACCACCGGCGGCAGCCTCTCGCGCACCGCGCTGCGCAAAACCCTGCTCACCGTGGAGATCGGCGTCACGGTCGTGCTTCTTATTGCAGCGGGCCTGCTTCTAAAAAGTTTTGTTCGTCTCCGAACCACTGACCTTGGCTGCGCAACCGACAACGTGCTCACCATGAGCTACACCCTGCCCCACCAGAAATACGACACGCCGGCAAAAATCAACGCATTCAATGAAGCGCTGCTCGCGCGTTTGCACAACATGCCCGGTATCCGTGCCGTAGCGCTGGGTTCTACATTGCCCGGTAACAGTTGGGGAGGTGACGATGTCTTCACGATTCGCGAGCATCCGCCCATCAAGCCCGGAGCAGAATTGCCCGACGCTCTCAACCGCATTGCCGACCCCGGCTATTTCACCGCTTTACAAATTCCACTGCTGGAGGGACGCTTCTTCACCAATCAGGATCGCGATGACCACGCCAACCAGGTCATCATCAGCCGCCAGCTGGCAAAGCAATACTTTCCTGGCGAGAATCCCATCGGCAGGCACCTCGTTGTCTCTGCAAGAGACAAGGCCGGGTTCGAGGTCGTGGGCGTTGTCGGCGACACCCTCTGGCAGGTAGGCCAGCCGACCAAAGCAACCATGTACTTCCCACTCTTTTCGGGAAATTCCAGGAACAACTTCGGTTTCTCCCTGGCCGTGCGGACAGACTCCGATCCGTTGGCCATGTCTATCCCGATCCAGAAGCAAATCGCCGCGCTCGATCCGGAGTTGCCGGTTTCCGATGTGCTCACGATGGACCAGATGATTGGACAGTCGCTGGGAAACAGCAGCTTCAGTGCAACCCTCGTTCTTGCGTTCGCAGTTCTTTCCCTGCTTCTGGCGTCAGTCGGACTCTATGGCGTGCTTTCGTATCTCGTGACCCAGCGCATGACCGAAATCGGTATTCGTATCGCGCTCGGTGCGCAGCGCGAACAAGTGCTTCGCCTCGCCCTCTTCGACGGCCTGCGGCCTGCATTTCTGGGATTGGTCTTCGGACTCGCAGCGAGCGCCGCCGCAGTTCGCCTAATTCAATCGATGCTCTACAAAACCGAGCCCCTCGATCCCGCAGTCTTCGCAACCGTCGCAGCAACCCTGCTCTCAGTGGCGGCAATCGCCTGCCTCGTCCCAGCATGGCGTGCATCGCGTCTCGATCCCATGCAAGCTCTTAGAACGGATTAGAAGGAGAATCACCATGCGCTGGCTTACGCAACTCAGAATGCGAATTCAGATGCTGCTCGGTCGCAACAGCGCCGCCACGCACCTCGATGACGAACTTCTCTATCATCTCGAGCGCCAGATCGAAGAAAATATCGCCGCCGGCATGGCTCCTGATGAGGCGAATGTCGCTGCTCTCCGCATTTTCGGCAATCCCGCGCTTCTTCGCGATCAGGCACGCGCCACCTGGTCATGGGCTTCCTTCGAATCAATCATTCGCGATATGCGCATCGGCGCGCGCACGCTCCTCCGCGCTCCGGGTTTTACCCTCATTGCCATTTTGGTCATGGCGCTCGGTATCGGCGCCAATGTCGCTCTCTTCACCATCGTTCGCGGAGTGCTCCTCAAACCGCTGCCCTATGCCGATTCCGGCCGTCTCATCATGCTCTATGAAAGCGAGCACGCCGCTTCCGGCAGAGCACAATTTGCGCCTGTTGATCCTGCCAGCTTCTTCGACTGGCAGAAGTCCTCAACCGGCATCGAGCAGATGGCAATGGTCTCGCCGTTCCAGAGCTATAACGTGTCCGCAGAAGGCGGCAGACTTCCCGAGCGAATCGAGGCCGGCTGGTGTTCCTGGAATCTTTTTTCCATCCTCGGTATTCAGCCTGCTCTCGGCCGCGCCTTCACTGCCGCTGATGACCGGCCCGGAGCAACCTCCACTGTGCTCCTCACCAGCACATTCTGGAAACGCCGCTACAGCGCCGATCCAAATATCGTCGGCAAGACAATCTGGCTCGACTCGCATCCCTATACGGTCATCGGCGTGCTGCCTTCCTGGTTTGTCTACTCCGGCTCCTTCGGCGGAAAGAACGTTCAGGTCTGGACGCCTTTCAACCACGAAGCGCCTCCCACACTTCTCAACACCTATGAAGATCACGAAGCCATCGTGGCCGCGCGCCTCAGGCCTGGCGCCACGCTGCAGAGCGTCGTCGGTCAAATCAACTCCATCCAGCACCAGATCAAGAAGGATCATCCCGGTCCGGCCGTACATCCCTACGCCACCGGGCGTTTCATGCTCGACGACGTGATTCAGGACTACAAGACTCCCCTCCATGTGCTTCTCGGGGCCACCGCCTGCGTTCTCCTCATCGCATGCATGAACGTCGCCAGCCTCCTTGTTGCACGCACAGCCGCACGTGGTAAAGAGTTGGCCATTCGCACCGCCCTTGGCGGCGGACGTCTTCGCCTTCTTCGCGAGCGACTCACCGAGAGCGTTCTCATCTCGGCGACTGCAGGTGTCGTCGGCATCGCGCTTGCCTGGGCTACGCTGCAATTCCTCGCGCACTTCCAGCCGGACATGAACCGCGTCGAATCCATCCGCATCGATGGCGGCGTGCTCCTGTTCACGTTTGCCGCCGTCATGCTCTGCGCGCTCTTCTCCGGACTCATTTCCGCGCTTAGCTTCGACGGCAAAAGGCTCCTCGGCGCGCTTCAGGAATCCTCACGCTCTGCTAGCGGAAGCCACAGACGTGCGACTCTGCGCCGCACTCTCCTTGTGCTTCAAGTTGGCCTCACGGTAGTTTTGCTGGCTGGTGCCGGGTTGCTGCTGAAGAGCTATCAGCGCATACGGGGAACCGATCTGGGCATTCCCGTTGACAATACACTCACCATGCGCGTGACCCTGCCGCCCGCTCGCTACAGCGAAAATATCAAACAGGCGGCCTTCTTCGAACAACTCATTACCCGGGTCCGCGCTCTCCCTGGCGTGACCTCCGCAGGCCTCGTCACCGTAGCGCCGGGCCAGGGCTGGGGTGGTGACAGCCTCGCTGATATCGTCGAGCGTCCGGGCCGCCCTGAAGATTTCCTCGACATGCACATGCGCGCAGCCGATCCCGGGTACTTCGCAGCCGCGAAAATCCCACTCATGCGCGGCCGGACTTTTACCGACGATGAGCGTCTCGCTCGCGGCAACGTCGCAATCATCTCCAACGAAGCCGCCAAGCAGTTGTTCCCCGGCGATGACCCAATCGGCAAGCACGTGCGCTTCAATTTCTCCCATCAAGTCTTCGAGATCATCGGCGTCGTCGCTGACACTCGCTGGGACATTCACGAATCGCCCAAGCCCACACTCTACATGCCCTTGTTCGGGAGCGACTACTCTGGTGCCACCATCTTCATCCGCTCAGACAGAAACCCTGAACCCCTTGCCATGCCCGTCGAAAACATCATCGGCCAGCTCGACCCCGACCTTCCTGTTTCCAACGTAATGACGCTCGGCGATACGGTGAACAAATCCACCCTCGACTCTCAGTTCGATTCGCTTCTCGTTCTCGCATTTGCCGCCATCGCACTTATCCTCGCCGCCGCCGGTCTCTACGGAGTGCTCACTTACCTGGTTACGCAACGCACATCCGAGTTAGGCATCCGGATCGCTTTGGGGGCCAGGCGCGAGCAGTTGTTGAGCGCCGTTCTATTCGATGGCTTGCGTCCGGCGTTGCTTGGGCTTCTCCTCGGACTCAGCGGAAGCGCGTTCGCCGCCCGCCTCATCAAATCGATGCTGTATCAAACCGAGCCGCTCGATCCAGTCGTGTTTGCAACGGTCGCTGCGACTCTGCTTGCAGTCGCGTCAATTGCCTGCATCGTTCCAGCCTGGCGCGCGTCGCGTCTGGATCCCATGCAAGCGCTTAGAACCGAATAGGCTTCCTCAGGTTCCGCAAATGAGGAAGGCGCGGACAGATCCGCGCCTTCCTCTTACTTGTTCCCTGTTCCCTTGTACCTGGTCCCTGCCTTTACTGCGTTACCGGTGGCGCCGGCGGCGCTTTCGGCGCTTTCAGATGCGGCGCGTTCGGTGAAGCAGGTCCGGCTACCGTGGGTGGCAGAGGCGGAACTTCGTCACCCCTCTTGATGTGAATGTCGCCATTCTCGGCAGTCAGCAAAACCTTCGGTCCACCGGCGCCAATTTTGCCGCTTACCGACTTGCTTTCGTCCCCACTAACCGCAAGCGGAAAGTCGGTGATGATATCGCCGTTGCGGGTATTGCCGGTTACCGTGGCCGCGGCGTTGGGAGGCAAGGTAAGTTCCACATCGCCCTTCATGTTCCTCGCGTCAACAGCGAAGTTGCCAGCGCTTTCCACCGCAATGCGGCCGTCGCGATCTTCAACGTAGCTGTCGCCGTATACCTGGTTAAGGTCCACGTCCTTTGAGTGCGTTTTGACGCGCACTTGTCCCTTGACCTGGGTTATCCGCAGATTGTCGGAATTCAGGGTCATGTCCCCGGGAAGTGCAGCCACATCCATATCGGTGACTGAGGTGTGTACATGGAGTGGTCCGGTCACGTTTTCCATGTGCACGTCGCCGAAGAGTTCGCCGTTGATCGTGACCTTGCCGGTAATCTCCGACAGGGTGAGATCGTTGCAGTTTCCCTCAGCGGTGATATCTCCGTCGATCTGGTGAGCAGAGAAGTCGCCCTTGTCTGTAGAGAAATGCACCTGCACTGAACCCTTGATTACACTCAGGTGCACATCGCCATGATTAGAGTTGATATTCAGTCCGCCATCCAGGTTGGCCGCGGTCACGTCGCCATGGCCGGAGTGCACGGTCACATGCGCACTCTTGGGCACCATAATGGTCAGGTTCAGCCGGCCATTGTTGTTGCTGTCTGACTTCACCAGCACCGCGTTGCCGCTCACCGTCACATGCGCCTGTTCTGCATCAAAGATCTTCTTCGCATCCTCATCCGAATTGGCATAAGCGACGGCGTGTCCTGACACTTGAATATTCGGGGAGTCTCCCGCAGTCACGCTCACATCGCCACGCGGGTTTTCGATGTGAATCGCTGCATCCGATGGGATCTGCACGTTCAGTACCTGCTGATCGAGATCGTGCTCTGGCAGGCCGAACATGTTGAAGAAGTTGTTGCTGTCGTCGTGGTCACCCCAATTATTGGCCCAGGGTCCCCACATTCCCCGCGTTGTTCCAGACGCGAAGAATCCGATCACGGCCAGCAGAATCAGAATGCCCACAAATCCGGTCCCGCGGCGCACCGGAGCTTCGCGCCGCAAATCCAGCGCCCACTCGGCCAGCATCGCCAGTCCTGCCGCAATCAGCAGTAGCGGCCACCACTTGCCGTACCATGTCCAGAAATTCTCTGGAGCAATGCGGCCGGCGTAGATCAGCAGCCACACAATGCCGATAGCGACCAAGATAAGTGGACCAACCACAGAGGGGACGCGCGGTCCGTACGCGTGCTGATACTTTGCCTTGTACGCGTATTGCTGCGCCTTCCAGGCATCACGCTGGGCGCGCCAGGCAGCACGTTGCTGCTCGCGATACACCCGCCACTGCGTGCGCGGATCGTATCCGCCAGGTGGCATATTGGGGGGCACGCTGCTCATGACTGCCCTCCTTCAGAACTCTTCCCGTAGTCCTGCGTCGCGGGAACAATGGATGTGCCGGGCTGCGGCTGAGCAACTCCTGCAGCCGCCGGGTTCGCAGCGGCGCCATACGGGTAGGGAGAACCTGGATACGGCGTCTCGTCTCCTGCTGCAGCCAGCGCCGCGCGTTCGGCCAGTTTCAACACGCCGATCAAAATCAGCAACAGCGGAAAGAACAGGCTCCAGAACTCAACCATGCCGGCTTGATGCATCAGCAGAATTGTCCCCAGAAGCAGCAGAATCGCTGGTCCCCTCAAGCGGCGAATCAAGATATAGCGGTTCATTGCTGGCCCCCTTTCGTATCTTCAAAACGACGGACAATCATCCATACGCCAAGCGCGATAAAGATGAGCGGCCACAAAAACTTGAAAACGTGCTCGGCAAGGAAACCCATCTGGTTCAGAAGCAGCAGCAGACCGAACCCGATAAGGATCAGCGCACCAATCGGTTCCTTGCGCCGCCAGAAGACTGGTGGCACCGGAGGCACCGGAGGAATAGCCGGATCCACAAACCCCGGAGGAGGTGGCGGCGTATACGACGCTTGATATTGCTGATATGGAGCCTGCTGATACGGAATCTGCTGATACCCGCCCGCACTCGCGCCCGCATTTGGGTTCGCAGGCCCCGGGCCCGGGGGAACCGAGTTGACCGGCATACCCGGCCGATGCTGAGGTCCACCCAGGTTCAGCCAGTTGCCAACCTCGTTCAGACCCAGCGGATCGGGAATCGGCTGCCCATCACGAATCGCCTTCGCCGTATGGAACGCCTCAAAAGCTTGATACAGAATCCATGCCGGAATAAACAGGCCGAATATCCCGTAGTGCGTCGTGATGCTGATGATCACGACAAAAATCACCACGTGGATCAACCCTTTGAAGTATTGCCCGTTGTACATCGCGCCAACGCCGGGAATCACTCCCAGCACCGCTGCGACCGACGGATTGGGACCGCCCGCGCCAGGCGCTACAAACGGCTGCTGCATGCTCTGCCATGCCACGAAGCAAGGCTCGCAAAGAATCTGTCCATTCCCCGCATTGCGAACGCAGGCTGTGCAGAGCGCCTTGCCGCAGTTCTGGCAATAAGCTGTCGCACTAACTCCGCTGTGATTTACGCAATCCATATCGTGCTCCCTTCCCGTATTGCTATGTCGAACTCGGGTTCCTCAAGAACTGCACTCAGTGCCTGAGGCGGATTGCCGGGTTCCGAAGAGCCCTCGGAATGCATGCATCCGGGTCCCAAGCGATAGCGGATACCCTCTGGGTGCGTCGCTTGGGTGGTGATGGGCCAATCGTGTTGCGTAACGGAAGATTCCTGATAATCGAAGTCTTTCAGCGTTGGTGTCCCGGATTGTTGGGGAGGATCGACACGCGATCCGCCATCCTTCCGGTTAAGGTTTTGTTTTGACTCCCCCGGCGTCACCGGCTGAGTCTGTTGCTGCTGTTTGCCCTGGTTGTTCTGCCGTATCTCCCGCATGCGGGATTCAACTTCGTACACCAGCCGCAAGTGATCGTAGTAGCGAATAATCGGCGTCGATGCCATGGTCAACCGGCGTTCCATGAATGAACGCACCGCCGTCGGCCGCAGGTTCGAAAGCCGGAAGTCCGTCAGCTTGACGCCCGTCATATTGAGCGTCAACGCGATTGAGAAGAACGCCATCGCTGCCGTCATCAGCAGTCTTGGCTCCGCAAAGCGGCGAATCCGACCCATCATCCCCGGCCGCTGCCACGCCGGAATCGCCATTGGAATGACATTGCCTGCGGTTGCCAGCTTGTATTCGGAGGTATGTCCCGGACCAGTCTGCGCCAGGATCTTATCCAGCAGACCCTCCGGGACCTCTGGTTCCGGGCTTAAGAACTCCAGCCACTCGCGCCCACGCCGCGCTTCCTCAAACAAGGCGGTGCATGATGCGCAGACAGCCATATGGGAGGAGAAAGTCGCTTCATCCTCAGGCCGCAACAACCCGTCCAGCGCGTCGGCCAGGAGCGTTTCCCAAAGCCCGCAAGCTGGAGAGTTCGGAATGTTTCCGCGGTCTGCCATCACATCACCTCCCGCTTATTACGTTCCAGAAGGCGCGCTAGTTCCGCACGGCCCCTGCTTATACGGGACTTTACTGTCCCTTCGGGGATGCCCAGAACCTGGGCGATTTCCTTGTAATCCATGTCTTGTAAATCCCTTAGAATGACGGCTTCACGCAGTTCAACCGACACCTTGGCCAGCGCTCCCTGCACCATCTTGGCCAATTCCTTCTGGGCCGCCTTTTCATGGGGTGAAGGTCCGCTTGCCGTCAGCCGGTCAATCGGCCGCAGTTCGTCGGTCTCGTCCCACCCGGCATCGAGAGAATCGGTGGACCTCTGGTTTCTTGTACGACGGAAATTGTCGACCAGCAGGTTGCGGGTCATGGTCGTGATCCATACCTGCAGGCTGCCCCTGGTTGTATCGAAACTGGCTAGATTGGAATAAATCTTTAGAAAGACGTCCTGCGTAAGATCTTCAGCATCAGCGCCATTATTCGTAAAGCGATAGCAGAGTCCGTAGACACGCCGGTGATGGGTGCGAACAAGTTCGGCCCATGCTCCAGAATCCCCGTCCATGCAGCGGCGGACAACTTGGGACCAGTCGATCTCCAGCGGTCTTACCTCCCCGCTCGCTAAGCGGGCGTCCGGCGTCATTGGTTTGGCATCCTGACCGGGACCCTGTACCGGCTTCCGCGGCGCTTGGTCCAGCTTGCGCCGGATAGGCACCTTCGGCGCCACCAGTCCTGCCACGCTCCAGCTTAATGTACCCGCACAAGCCATGGAGGCCTATACGCATGATTTTGTTGCGCGGTTCCCGTCCTGATACCCCTAACTGTCCTGCCGCTCAAAAGTATTCAAGACTGGCCCGGAAACTAGCTCTTTGGGGGTCGGATGTTGCCAGAAGAGCCGCAACACAGCAGAGAGTACTGGCCGGGCAAGCAGGGAATCGAGGGAACCGCGAGCAAGGACCAAAACTCAGGCCGCGCCCGTAACAGCGCAGCCTGAGTTGTACGTCGATTTCGCCTCTTTACGCCCCAGATCAGTACCGATCCCCAAACTCCGGCTCGACCGGGTTCTCGAACAGCGAAGCATCGCGCGTCACAATCGTCAATCCAGATGGCGTAACGAAGTAGCGGCGCTTATCTTCGATTGGATCGTAGCCGATCACCGTTCCCTCCGGAATGTGCACGTCACGATCGATAATGGCGCGGCGAATGCGGCAGTGCCGGCCGATCTGAACGTGCGAGAAGATGACGCTTGAGTCCACTTCAGAGTAGGAATTGACGCGCACATCCTGCGAGAGCACGGAATTCGATACCGAGGCGCCCGAAATGATGACGCCGGCGGTGATCACCGAATTTACCGCCATACCCGTTCGTCCCGGCTCGCCAAACACGAACTTCGCCGGCGGATACTGCCTCACACGGGTGCGCATCGGCCAGTTCTTGTCGTAGAGGTTGAACACCGGCGACACCGAGCACAGGTCCATGTTGGCTTCGTAGTAGGAATCCAGCGTGCCCACGTCTCGCCAGTAAAGCGCCGTCTGCTTGTTCTCATCCACGAAGCTGTAGGCCATCATCTTCTTCTTGCCCAGCATATTGGGCAGAATGTTGTGCCCGAAATCGTGCTTCGAGTTGGGATCCTCAGCATCGGCGATGAGGGCTTTCAACAGGATCTCCGTATTAAAGATGTATATTCCCATCGAAGCCTCGACCTTGTCTGGATTGAAGGGCGAGCGGAAAGTGGTGGTTGTCGGCTTTTCGAGGAAGCCCTGCAGCTCCCCGTTCCTGCCCACGTCGACCACGCCAAATCGCGCAACCTCATCCGGAGCGATGGGCAGCGTCGCCAGCGTGACGTCGGCGTGCGTTTCTCGGTGATACTCCAGCATGCGGCTGTAATCCATCTTGTAAATGTGATCGCCGCTCAGGATGATCATGTGCTTGGGCTGCTCGCTGCCGATCGAGTAGATGTTCTGATATACGGCGTCCGCGGTTCCCATGTACCAGTTGGTGCCGGTGCGCTGCATGGGCGGCAATAGCTCAAAGAATTCACCCAGTTCCTGAGCGACAATGCCGGTCCACCCCTCGCGGATATGCCGGTTCAGCGACAGAGCTTTGTATTGGGTAAGGATGAAGACCCGGCGCAAACCCGAGTTGATGCAATTGGAGAGCGTAATGTCGATGATCCGGTAGTGTCCGCCGAACGGTACGGCGGGTTTGGCGCGGTCGCGGGTAAGCGGAAAGAGCCGTTCCCCGGCTCCGCCCGCAAGTAAAACACCCAAAGTGTCTTTCATGTCCGTATGAGCCTGCCTCGTCGCGTTGTCTTTCCGGAGCTTTCTCAGCGCGAATCCAATGTGCCGCTATCCGGTACGGCATTTTTCAAAGAAGGATCTTTCAAATCCGCCTCTGAACGGCGAAGAATACCACAGAGAGATAACACGCGCAGCATGTCCGCGTTACACGGGATCAGCAGAGTCGAAAAACGGTAAGGGCCGGAATCCCATGGGCTACAACTCTATGGGGAAATTCCGGCCCTTGAACCGCTGTGAATAGGCTTCGATTACCGGCGCTTCGCCTTGAACCGGTACTGGACGCCGACTGAGATGGCGAAGTTCACGTCGGTCTGTTTGTACTTTGCGCCATAGTCGATGCCATAGCGGGTGATGACAGCGTCGGGGGTGATCCGGAAGACCCAGCGAGGGGAGCGGTTCAGATCGATGTGTCCGCCGATGATCGGCCGCCAGGGCGAGTTGGTTGTTATAAAAAGCAACCGCCGAAGGAGGCAGTCCGCGAAGGTCATGCTCAAAGTCGCCGTAGGCGCCGCCGATCAAGCCATGCGCGATAAGCGCGCCGTGTTTGTTGTGCGGTCCCAGCCACTCCGGGCCGCCGACAAAGAAGTACTCCTGAACAAACGGTCCTGAAATTGACTGAGTCGTAACGTTGTCACCGAGTCCCGCGCCGCTTGTGGCCAGGTAGCCGCGGAAATTGCCTTCGACCGCCCAATGCTTGCTGCAGCCAGTAGGAGCCGGACAGGTCAAGACCGCCCAGGTTCGATCCTTGCAGAATCGTCGGACCGGCCTTCATATGGCCGTACGCCAAGCCGAGTGAAACGTCGTATTTGTTGTCGTACTTCACATTCGCCAGCGGGTCAACGACGATGTAGGTGCCGTTCCCGGTGGTGCGCGAAGTGGCTTTGCGCCGCAGGCGCAACCTGGCTGAAGGCGAGCGGAACTGAGGCGAGCAGTCCCATGCCAAGGACTGCGCAAAAGAATGAAAACCTTACTGGAAGACGCATCAACACAAAGCTTACAGGACCATACCTTTGAGGGACAATGAGCGGAACTGGGTGTTAGACGCCGGTGAGGTCCCATTCGCTAGCAGCGCTCTTATTCGATTGCACTAAGGCTCGCAGTGATCGGCCCAACTGGCGTAGACCAGGTAGCGCATCGTCTTGAGTATTTCGAGAGCCGAATCAGTCCCCGAACCGCTCCGCGCCCGGCTGCACCGGAGGTGCGGCGTGCAAGCGCCAGTCGAGCGAGGTACGGCCGAAGATCAGGCTCGCTCGTGGCAAGTGATAAGCGCTGGAGACGATCTCAGCCGAGTGCCATCCGTGCGCCTGCATGATGCGCTCCGAGTAGCACGCGTTCTGAATAGTGTTATCAGCCTTCGTCTCCACGAAGATCGCAGAGGGAGGAATGCCTTGCGCAGCGGCCGCTCCAGCCATCACGTCGGCCTCCACATATTTGTTATGCGCCGGGCCGCCGGTGAAGAGCAGACGCGGAGCAACGCCGCGTTCGTATTCCCGCACCGCTTCCGAGACGCGCGCCATCTCCTCAGGTGTCGGATTGCCGTCTGAGTCGGCTGGAGAGCCCAACACGAGAATCGTATCGAAGTGATCGCGGCTGGTATTCGCGACAGGGGCGAGCCGGCGTGCGATCACCGACCAGCCAACGAGAATGAGGACCAGCAAAATACCGCCCAGGGACGTGCGTACGATCCACGGATTCCTGCCGAGATCGATGGACTTGTAGCGATGACGGGGCCGGCGGGTAGGTGCGCGCCGACGCGTTGGACGGGATGATGAGGCAATGGCCACGCCGGACTCCGATACTCAACTTTAAAAGCGAAAGTCTCGGAACGGCGGCACGAAGGTATTAACTGAATTGAGACGGCACCGGGATTCGGGAGAGCCTCAACCGAGGTCAGCCGGATGATCCCAGCTGGACAACACGATCTCGCTCAGTGGTTTACGGCTTCGCGGCGATTGCTCTTGCGCCTGGTAACGTTCGCCGAGGGCGGATGGATCGTCCTGGTAGCCGAGCGCCATCACCGACCCGATCGCGTATAGCTCCGGGATGGCGAAGGCTTCGCGAACCTTGGCGTGATCAAAGCCCGCCATCTGGTGCGTTGCAATGCCCATGGATGCCGCCTGAAGGGTGATGGAACCATCGGCGGCGCCGAGATCATGGAGCGCATGATAATTGGGCGAGTCATTGTTACTGAACCGCGTCTTGGCGACGCTGAGACTGAGCACCGGGGCGCCCAAAGCCCATGCCTGGTTAGCGGGAACCAGCGCGTCGGCGATCTTCTTGTAAGTCTCAGAGTTGCGGTGGCCAACAATAAAACGCCACGGTTGCTCGTTGAATGAGGAAGGCGCCCAGCGCGCGGCCTCAAAAATCTTCTTCAGATCGGCATGGCTCACGTCACGATCTGCAAAGGCGCGCGGACTCCAGCGCTCGAGAAAAAGAGGCAGAACACCCTCCGTCGAAGGCTGCGCATACTTCATCTGGTGGACTTCACTGGCGGTAAGGGTCATCGATTTCCGCTCCGGGAACGACTTTGTACATATTCGGATGCCGGGCGCCCGGGCAACGATGCGCGTCCATGCAAGCTAAAACCGTCTGGATTACGGATAAATCCGGTGCAGCGTGCGCGCAAACGGAATGGTCTCTCGCACGTGGTCCAAAGCGCAAACCCAAGCCACCACGCGCTCAATGCCCATGCCGAACCCGGCATGCGGCACCGACCCATAGCGCCGCAAATCGAGATACCACTGAAATGCTTCCAGCGGAAGCTTGTGGTGTTCAATCGTGCTCTTGAGGAGTTCGTAGCTGGACACCCGCTGCGATCCGCCAATCACCTCGCCATAGCCCTCCGGCGCCAGTACATCCACGCACAGCGCGAAATTCGCGTCCTTCGGATCAGGTTCCATGTAGAAGGCCTTCACCGCTGCCGGATAGCGATGGACCATCACCGGCCGGTCAAACTGCGAACTGAGCCACGTCTCATCCGGCGATCCAAAGTCGTTGCCGTATTCGAAGGGCTGCTCCAGAATTCCCTTGGCATGTGCCTCGTTCAGCATCTTCGCCGCTTCGTCGTAACGCAGGCGCGGGAACGGCGGCACGATTTTCTTCAGCGTCTCAATGTCGCGGCCGATGACCTGCAGTTCAGGCGCGCGATTCTTCACGACAGACTGCACGATGTGCGAAATGAAGTTCTCCGCCAGTTCCATCAGACCGTCCAGATCGCAGTACGCAACCTCCGGCTCCACCATCCAGAACTCCGTTAGATGCCGCCGCGTCTTCGACTTTTCCGCGCGGAAAGTCGGCCCAAAACTGTACACCTTGCCCAGCGCCAGCGCGGTCGACTCGATATATAGCTGGCCTGATTGTGTGAGAAACGCCGGATCGCCGAAGTAATCCACCGGAAACAGCGTCGACGTGCCCTCGCACGCCGCAGGTGTCAAAATCGGCGGATCGGTGCGGATGAAGCCGTTGTCGTCAAAATACTCAGCCGCCGCCCGCATGATCTCCGCCCGAATGCGCAGAATGGCCGACTGCCGGGGCGACCGAACCCACAGGTGCCGATGCTCCATCAGGAAATCGACGCCGTGCTCCTTCAGAGTGATCGGATACGGATCGGACTCGGGCACGCGCTGAATCACCTGGATATCCTCGACGTCCAGCTCAAACCCGCCGGGTGCGCGTTTGTCCGCGCGAACTTTGCCGGTCACGATCACCGACGACTCCTGCGTCAGCCCTTTGAGTGACTCGAACACTTCCGCCGGCACACTCTTCACGTGCGCCACACCCTGCACCGTTCCCGTTCCATCGCGGAAAATCGGAAACAGCAGCTTGCCCGATTCGCGCGAGTTGTAAAGCCATCCCTTGATTTGGACAGATTGGCCTTCGTACTTGCCCAGCGCCGCAATCGTGGCAACTGGCGCAGCGGGCTTCGGTGTTTCAGCAGTAACAGCAGGCGCGTTTTCTTCCGGCATAGCTCACTCTCTTGGCGCCCCATCCATTTCGTGTTTCCTGCGAAATGGGTGGAAGGGCTACTCCGTCGCACCGGCTCCGTTTCTTCTAGAGAGCAAGCGCCATCGGACCTTCTAGGATAACGCGCGCTGTTCCCGCCGCGAGTGACCGCCGCGACATTGCTCTCGCCGCATCCTACCCGTCTGATTTATCGTCCATAGCAATATGGCTACCAATCCCAAGCCTCAGCCAGTCGCCAGCAATCAGCCACACCCCACGCCCGAAGCAGAAGAAGTCTTCCGCCGCTGGATCCGCTTTCTCGACGAGGAGTTTTACCGCCATCGCTCCCCCGAGCGCCGCGCTGAAATCGTGCGCGACCAGCTCTACCAGCTCTATCTGGGCCGTCCCCACGGTGGCAAACCCAACGTTACTCTCTCCAGCGAGCTGCCCGGAAACGTCCTTGGCATGTCGCTCGACCCTGAGAACGTGACCATCGAGGCGGAGTACTTTGGCGACGCCGACCCCGCTGAATTTGCCATTCGCAAGCCGCTGATCTGGTTCTGGAAGATGTTCGATCGATCGCCTATCGGCCTGAACCTCTGGCTGGGTCTGCGGTTCCGCTGCATGCTGGGCCGCCACATCTTCGACCACATGGGATCAGGCGTCAAAATCCACCACGGCGTCGACCTGACCTACGGCTACAAGCTCTCCATCGACGATGGTGCAGTGATTCACCAGGGAGTGCTGCTGCACGATCGCGGCGGCATCAAGATCGGCAAGCATGTCGTCATCGGCTCCTTCGCGCGCATCTTCTCGCACAGCTATACCAGCAACGGTGCGGAAGAAGAAGTGAAGCTGCAGCCCACCATCATTGGAGACGGCGCGCGTATCGGCAGCCACGAAATCATCATGGGCGGCACCGAAATCGCCGCTGGCGACGTTATAGGCCACTACCCGGCGTACAAGGTCTAGCAGCCGGAGACGCAAGACGACGGCGCAGCGCACCATGCTAACCTGAGCTTTCTAATCAGGGGAGCGTCTGGTGCAGTCTGCCCAATTTGCAATTGCGGTCTTTGAATTCGTTTTGCTCATCTTTTCGTTGAGCGTCCATGAGTGCGCGCACGCCTGGATGGCTTCGCGCCTCGGGGATCAGACCGCACGAATGCAAGGCAGAGTGACTCTGAACCCTATGCCCCACATTGACCCGGTGGGCACCCTCATCATGCCCGCCATCATCATCTTCGGCCCGTTCATCGGCTTCACGCTTTTCAGCGGAATCCTCATCGGCTGGGCGAAACCGACGCCCGTCATCAGCCGCAATTTCGCTAAAATCCGCCGCGACGAAAACCTCGTTACCCTCGCCGGCCCCATCTCAAATCTTCTGCTGGCCGTGATCGCAACGGTGACTCTCCTGGTCGTCATCCACGCAGTTCCGGGTGGCCGCCAGATCGTGAACTTCACTGCGCAGGGCATGCTCCTGCCGGGAGTCAATTCCTCCGTCCAGGCAGTTGCGTTGCTCGGGATCGCGGCGGTACAGATCAACCTTGCGCTCTTGTTTTTCAATCTGCTTCCCATTCCGCCGCTCGATGGCAGCCACCTGCTGCGCAATGTCCTGCCCTACAACGCTGTGCAGTCCTACGATCGCATTCCAATGTGGGTAAGCTGGATGCTGATGATCTTCGTAGGCGGTTACATCATGCGCCTGCTGCTCACTCCCGCTTTTGCGATAGTCGGTCTCGTGTTGACCAAGGGGTAGAGCGGAACCTGCGGCTACAATGAAACGAGCCTCACTTTGATCTTTCTGATCAAAAACGGCTGAGCAATCCCGGCCTCATCCCGGAATCGAAAACAGAATGTCTGAAATTGCAATCTCATCTTCTCGCCCGCGCGTTTTGAGCGGCATGCGCCCCACCGGCAAAATCCACCTGGGCAACTACATGGGTGCGCTCGTCAATTGGGTCAAGCTCCAGGATGGCGGCCAGTACGAGTGCTACTTTTTCATTGCCGACTGGCATGCCCTTACGACCGACTACGCCGATCCCTCCAGTTTTCTGAGCAACACGCGGGAGGTGATCCTCGACTATCTCGCCGCAGGGCTCGACCCGGCGCGCTCGGTGCTCTTCGTCCAGAGCCATGTACCCGTGCATGCCGAATTGCACCTGCTGCTGAGCATGATCACCTCCGTCGGATGGTTGGAGCGCGTACCCAGCTATAAGGAGCAGCAGGAAAATCTCGTCGGCAAGGACCTCAGCACCTACGGCTTTCTCGGCTACCCCTTGCTGCAGGCCGCCGATATCCTCATGTACCAGCCGAAATATGTCCCCGTCGGCCAGGACCAGGTGGCACACGTGGAGCTCACCCGCGAAGTCGCCCGTCGCTTTAACAATCTCTATAAGCTCGATGGCCGCGAAGTGCTCCCCGAGCCCGATGCCCTGCTCACCCCTTCACCCAAGCTCCCCGGTACCGACGGTCGCAAGATGTCCAAGAGCTACGGCAACACCATCATGCTCACCGACCCGGAGACCGAAGTTCGTCAAAAGCTGAAGACCATGGTCACCGATCCCGCGCGCATTCGCCGCAAAGATCCTGGCGATCCAGACAAGTGTCCCGTCGGCGATCTGCACAAAGTCTTTTCCTCGCCTGAGACGCTCGCCAAGGTTTACGATGGCTGCCGTTCCGCCGGCATCGGATGCATCGAATGCAAAGGCTGGGCCGCCGACGCGCTGGTACAGATTCTGAATCCCATCCAGGAGCGAAGAGCCCGCTTCACCCCCGGCGAGGTTGAGGATATCCTCAAGGATGGTGCCGACAGGGCACGCACACGGGCCGAACAAACTATGACCGAAGTGCGCGCCGCAATGCAACTCACGGCCAGATAGTAGCCAACGAAATACATTCCCTGAAGCAGAGATATCTTTGAGCCAAGCTGATAAAAATCCGGAGATCGAGCCTTCCAGCGATCTACAGAAAGATCCCGTCAAGGAGCCTGTGCCCGATCCCCAGCCTGTCGAGGATCCTGAACCGGGCCATCGCGGTCCCGTCAACGATCCCGAGCCCGAACTGCCGCATGGCGATCCACCATCGAAAGAGCCGGGCATCAATACCGCTCCGCCGCTTGTGCTCACTTCAAAGCCTGTTCCGGAAGAAAAGCCTGCAGCCAAATCCGCGTCTCCCGCAAAACCGAAGAAGCAGGAAGAAGAACAAGACCAGTCGCCGTTCTCCGTTACCGTAGGCCAAGTGTATGACGGCCCACTCGACCTGCTGCTCGACCTGATTCGCAAACAGGATATCGACATCTACGACATCCCCATCGCGAAGATCACGGCACAGTTCCTCGCCTACGTCGACAAGCTGAAGTCCACCGATATGGATGTCGCCGGCGACTTTATCTACACTGCGTCCCTGCTCATTCACATCAAGAGCAAGATGCTGCTGCCGCGCTCTCCCGCCGGCCCCAACGACGAAGCCGACGATCCGCGACGAGAATTGGTGGAACGCCTGCTCGAGCACGAACGTTTTAAAAACGCCGCGCAGATGCTTCAGCAAAAACAGATGCTCGAGGCCGCAACGTGGTCCAATCCCGGCGTGCGCGAATTCAAAGACGATGCCGCGGCCGAGCCGGAGATCGCCGCAGATACTGTTGACCTGGTGCGTGTCTTCCGCGACATCCTCGAGCGCGCACGCAAGCGCCCCACCTTCAACCTGCAGGACGACTCCGTCACTGTCGGTCAGATGATCCAGTTCCTCACCCGCCGCCTCTCCATGGAAGATCGCCCCCTGGCTTTGCGCAAGCTGCTCAGCCACAGCAAGTCTCAGCGGGCTCTTGTTGCGATGTTCCTCGCGCTCCTCGAACTCGTCCGCCTCCAGGCCATTCTCCTCCGCCAGGACCGTGCCTTCTCCGAAATCTTCATCAAGAAGAGCGCCGGCTTCGACAGCGTCATTAACGAGGGCCTTATCAACTCCACCGACGAGTGGCGTTAGATAATCTCCCGCGAGAAATAGCGCAGAATCCTTTTCAACACCCCTCTGATTAGGACAAGTTCTGCCAAATCCGCCCGGCGAAATTCAATGGGATGCGCATTGAGCTTTTTGATCTCAAAGTGCACGTTGAAAAACGCTACCAATTGGTTGCATGCTTTCCAACTAGAATCGAAGGTGATTTTGGTAAAATCGTGCGCAACCATATGGTTGCGCTTTACGAATCAACATTTTGGTTCAAAATGCACAAAAAGAAACGTTTAGTTCGGACGGCTAATGGTTGGTGAATAACCTGTGCAAATCAGGCCCATTAAGAAGATCCTTTCCAAAAAAGTGAAACGGATTCTAAACAATTGAAGCTAATAAACTTACGACCTGTATTCGTTCTCGGTCTTACCACCCAATAACCAACCTCTATCGCGTATCTCATGTAAAATCAATAGTGCGAAGCCAGATCAATGGCAACGCGCATCAAACAACTGTGGCACGCATTCAGTTGTTGGGGTTTTATGCAATCCTTTTTTGATTGTCCCTCCTGCTGCGATCTTGGATCGTTCCATCCCCATTTCAATCAGAAGTTTTTAGCCGATTCTGCGTCGGTCTGCCCCAGAATGCGCCGGGAATCATTTGTCGCGGTCGGAGAAGTCTGATGGCTGCAACGACGGCAACCGCTTTACCCAGACCCTCACTCCTCGACCGCAAGCTCAAGAGCACGCCGAGCAAAGCCGGCATTCTTGCGTTCCTTGCAGTGCTCGCTGCCGGGGTCATCTACATCGTCTTTCACGTAGCCCACGATCTCGACGCCGCATCCATCACCAGCTACGCTCCGTACGGCCTGCTCGGGCTCGCATTGCTGATCGCGCTTGGGTTTGAATTCGTCAACGGATTCCACGACACGGCCAATGCCGTTGCAACCGTCATCTATACCCACTCGCTCGAGCCGAATATCGCCGTGGTCTGGTCGGGCATCTGCAACCTCGCCGGCGTGCTTCTCTCCTCCGGCACCGTGGCTTTCGCCGTCATTACCCTTCTGCCCGTCGAGTTGATCCTTCAGGTGAGTTCGGGCGCAGGATTCGCCATGGTCTTCGCCCTCCTTATCGCCGCGATCCTCTGGAACCTGGGCACATGGTGGCTCGGTCTGCCGGCTTCGAGTTCGCACACTATGGTGGGCTCCATCATCGGCGTCGGCATCGCCAACCAGTTAATGAACATGCGCAGCGGAACTTCAGGCGTGGATTGGGAACAGGCCATGAAGGTGCTGAAAGCCCTGCTGATTTCTCCCGTCATCGGATTCCTGTTCGCCGGCATGCTCATCCTCCTGGCCAAGCAGGTTGCCAAATTCCCGGAACTCTACGAAGCGCCGAAAGACAACGTGCCGCCGCCACTTCCGATTCGTGCACTCATGGTGCTGACCTGCACCGGCGTCAGCTTCTTCCACGGCTCGAATGACGGGCAAAAGGGCATGGGCCTCATCATGCTCATTCTTATCGGCACCGTGCCGACGGCTTACGCTCTCAACCACGCCGTGAGCCCGGCCCAGGTGCAGGACTACATCGTTGCTTCCCAGCAGGCAGGCCAGATTCTCGACCGCCACGTCGACCCGAAGGGCATTCTGGGTCCCGACGCGCGCGCCACGGTCACTGACTACATCCGTACCAAGCAGTTGCAACCCGACACCATCCTGGCGTTGCGTGAGCTCGTAGAAGACCTCAATCACGAGGTAGCCCTCTACAAGGAATTCAAGGCAGTCCCGCCGCAGGAACAGGCCAATGTCCGCAACGACATGTATGTGGCCAGCGAAGCCTTGCGGCTGATGATCAAGGCCAACAACCCTGCCTTCAACGCAGATGAAAAGACGGCCCTGAACAGCTACAAAGACAAGGTGGATCACGCCACCAAGTTCATTCCGACGTGGGTGAAGGTCGCGGTGGCTCTCGCTCTCGGGCTTGGCACGATGGTTGGCTGGAAGCGCGTCGTAGTCACCGTGGGCGAACGCATCGGCAAAGATCACCTCACCTACGCGCAGGGGGCCAGCGCCGGACTCGTCGCCATGGGAACCATCTTCGCGGCCGACAAATTTGGCCTTCCGGTCAGCACCACGCACATCCTCAGTTCTGGTGTCGCGGGAACGATGTGTGCAAACGGAAACGGACTCCGCTTCTCCACCATCCGCAACATCGCCGCGGGTTGGGTTTTTACCCTGCCAGCAGCGGCACTCCTGTCCGGCATTCTCTACTGGGCATTCCGGCATCTGTCGTAGCTTGAATCCCGCCCTTTGACCGCAGATGCGCTTGGGTGCAGCCGTCTTCGTTTTCCTCGCACATCGCCCCCCCAACCTCGCAAATTCATCTCCGTTTCACATCGCGTTCACACGTCTCGGATATTCCTTGGTCCATCTGGAGAGCCCTCTCCCAGCGTCCAGAGCAATTTCACCTCAAATTCCGGAGTTCACCCATGTCCGAAGCGGCGACCGCTGTCGCAGCCCGTCCACCGGCTGCTGCAATCCTCGACAAGAAGATGCACCCGACTCACGCAATGATCAGCGGAGGCGTCGTTCTGCTTGCCCTCATCATTGGAATCTGGTTCATCGCTACTCACATCTCTCAGGATTTCAGCGGCGTAACCATGGGCAGCGCCTGGCCTTATGTGCTGTTGGTCATCGCCCTGCTGATCGCACTCGGATTCGAGTTCGTCAACGGCTTCCACGACACCGCGAACGCCGTGGCCACGGTCATCTACACCCACTCGCTCGAGCCAAACATAGCGGTCGTGTGGTCCGGATTGTGCAATCTCGCCGGCGTGCTCACTTCCAGCGGCCTGGTTGCCTTCACCGTCATTACCCTGCTGCCCGTCGAGTTGATTCTGCAGGTGAGTTCGGGCGCTGGCTTTGCCATGGTCTTTGCCCTACTCATCGCCGCCATCTTGTGGAACCTGGGCACCTGGTGGTTCGGGCTTCCTGCGTCCAGCTCGCACACCATGGTCGGCTCCATCATTGGTGTCGGTGTCGCCAACCAGCTCATGAGTGTGCACAGTGGTACCTCGGGCGTCGACTGGGAGCAGGCGACTAAGGTCTTCAAGGTACTGCTCATCTCGCCAATCATCGGCTTTGGCGCCGCAGCATTGCTATTCCTGCTGGCAAAGGCAACCATCAAGTACCCCGGACTTTATGAGGCGCCCAAGGGCAGTGCGCCTCCGCCGTGGCCCATTCGCGCACTGCTCGTGCTCACATGCACTGGCGTCAGCTTCTTCCACGGTTCAAACGACGGGCAAAAGGGCATGGGATTGATCATGCTGATCCTGATCGGTACGGTGCCCACCGCCTACGCGTTGAACCACGCCGTAACGCCCGCAGACGTGCAACAGTTCATCACCGCCTCAAACAACGCCGGCAAAGTCCTCGACGCCCATGTAGACAAGTCCGGCATCCTGGGCGCAGACGCTCGCACCACGGTGACCGACTACATCCGCACCAAGCAACTTCAACCTGATACCATCCTTGCTCTCCGCGAACTGGTTGAAGACCTCAGCCATGAAGTAGCGCTTTACAAGGAGTTCAAGGCCGTCCCTGCAAGCCAGCAAACCAACGTGCGCAACGACATGTATGTTGCCAGCGAAGCCATCCGCTTGATGCAGAAGAACAAGACTCCTGCATTTACGGCACAGGAGAACGCAACCCTCACCGCCTATAAAGGCAAGGTTGACAAAGCCACCAAGTTCATCCCCACCTGGGTGAAAGTGGCGGTTGCCCTGGCGCTGGGCATGGGTACGATGGTGGGCTGGAAGCGCATTGTCGTGACGGTTGGCGAAAAAATCGGCAAGGAACATCTCACCTACGCCCAGGGCGCCACCGCCGAACTGGTTGCAATGGCCACCATCTTCGCCGCCGATAACTTCGGTCTACCCGTCAGTACCACCCATGTGCTCAGTTCGGGAGTGGCCGGAACAATGGCCGCCAATAACAGCGGCCTGCAAATGTCGACCATCCGCAACATCGCCGCTGCCTGGGTCTTCACGCTCCCCGCCGCCGCGTTGATCTCGGGCTCGTTGTTCTGGCTCTTCCGTCAAATCGCGTAGAGCTCCTCCACAACTGCCTTGCTTCATTCCTGAGCGAAGGGCGTTCGGTGCTCCCGAACGCCCTCTCTTTTCAACAATCCCTCTCATCCGGCTTCTGTGGACGCATCCGGCCCTTCCGTCCAGTACCATACAGAAGGTACTGATTGCTGCATGAGCCTTAAATCCAAGCTGGAAGCCGTTATTTACGCCTCTGAAGAGCCGGTCACTCTGACCCAGCTCGCAACCTTGTTTGGCGCTGAAGCGCTCGAATGGAAGGCGGCACAAGAGGCCGCTGCCCAAAAAGCCGCTGCCGAGGCTCCCTCACAGACCGACTCATCGCAATCGACGATTGCCGAGGGCCTGGAATATCTGGATCTGCGCACCGAAGACGGCCGTCCGCTCGGAGAGCGGGAGTCTGCCGACCCGGATCTCCGGGCTTCTGATGTCGAATCTGCACCCGCGTCACCGGTCGACACGGATTCAGCGGTCTCAGAGGTCAGCGCGGCCGACAACGCACCGCCCGACACCGCCGAGCCGGTCCAGGTCGAGTCGGCTTCCCTCGATCCCGAAGCCGAAGCCAAGCGCGCGGCACGTCAGCGCGATCGCGAAGTCAAAGCGGTTCTGCGCCAATTGATCGACGAACTGATTGCCTTCTACGCCTCCGACGATCGCGGTGTCGAGATTCGCGAAATCGCCGGCGGCTATCGCATGGCCACCAAACCCGAGTGCCACGACGCGGTGCGCATGTTCATCAAGAGCTTGAAACCGGCGATGAAGCTTTCATTGCCCGCTCTCGAAACACTGGCCGTCATCGCCTATAAGCAGCCCGTGACTGCGCCCGAAGTCAATGAGATTCGCGGAGTGGATTCATCCGGCGTCTTCGGCTCTCTGCTGGCGCGTAAGCTCATCACCACCGCAGGCCGCAAACAGGTCATTGGACGTCCCATCCTCTACAAGACCACTAAGGAATTCCTGATGCGCTTCGGCCTGAAAGATGTCGCCGAACTGCCGTCGATGGATGAGTTCGAGAAGATGGCTAGCGAATTGGAAGAAACCGAAACGACGACGGTGGACGAAGGTGATGCCGCAACCGCCGCCTACGAGGCCGAAGGCAGCGATGGACCTGAACTGGACGAGAATGCACCGGAAGAGCCGGATAATGATTCGCCATCGCCGGTTGAAAATGAGCAACAGACTACGCCAGCTATGAGCGTAATCAACGAGAAAACGGAACCGGCTGAATAGTCGGCGCCTCTCCGCACAAGCCCGCGCCTGCCGAGCATGACCGAAAAACGCAGCAGGCAGAACCGAGATCTCCTAATGAGCGACGATGTGCGCCCCGATGCCAACCAGCCTGAAATCGACGGCCCAGAAAACGACGCAGCTGCGGCCGATGAAGCAACAGCCGCCGCGGCCAGCGACACATTTGAGCAAGCGAGCGACTCCGATTTGGAATCCATTGCCGACGCCGCCGACGCTTCTGGTGTAAATGCTCCCGAAACCGACGAAGAAATCGACGCCATCGCCGAGCCTGAACTGCCAGGCAAGCTTGAACGCTTGCAGAAAATCCTCGCCCAGGCGGGAGTCGCCAGCCGCCGTTCCGCCGAAAATCTGATCACCGCGGGTCGCGTACAGGTAAACGGCAAAGTCGTCACAGAACTAGGCACCAAGGCCGACGCCGCCCGCGATCACATCCGCGTCGACGGCAAATTGCTGCAGGGTTCCGAACGCCTCCGCTATTTCATGCTCAACAAGCCCCGGGGCTTCGTAACCACGGTGCGCGATCCAGAGGGCCGTCCAACAGTGATGGAATTCTTCTCGAAATTGCGCGAGCGGCTCTATCCCGTTGGACGCCTGGACTACCTGAGCGAAGGCCTCCTGCTTGTAACCAACGACGGCGACCTGGCCAACAAACTCACCCGCGCCGCGGCAGGCGTGGAGAAGACCTACCTTGTAAAGGTGAGCGGCGAGCCCACGGAAGACGAGTTGGATCGCCTGCGTTCCGGCGTGGGAATCGAGCGCGGTAAGCCGGGCTCCGGCCGGGTGCAGACCGCTCCCGCCCAGATTCGCAAAGTCCGTCAGGGCGACAATCCCTGGTATGAGGTCATCCTGATTGAAGGCCGCAACCGCGAGCTGCGCAAAATGTTCGAAGAGATCGGCCACCACGTCGAAAAGATCCGCCGCGTAGGCTATGGCCCCTTGGTGCTCGATATTGAGCCAGGCAAAATGCGCGAGCTGGAAGCCGAAGAACTCGACGATCTGCGCAAGACCGCGGATGGCAAGATGCGCAAGCCGAAACTGAAAGATATCCGCCGACGCAAAGCGATGGATGCGCAGTTGCCCACCATCAAATCGCGAGCCCCACGCCCGCTGGCGCCTCCTCCAGCCGCCCCGCCAGCCGAATTCCCAACCTCGGCGCGACCGGCATTTCCACCGCGTCGAGAGTTTCCGCCGAAAAGACAATTTGGAAGCGATCGGCCTTCCCGCCCGACCCGCCCGGAAGGTGAAGGATTCCGTCCAAGGCCGGAACGCGCCGGTACCGGCTCCGCACGTTTCGACTCATCGCGTCCCGGCTTGCAAAGATCCGGTCCGCCGCGTCCCGGCGCGCCGCTGCGCTCTGGCCCACCCCAATCCGGCACTGGCCGTCCCGCATGGAAGAAGGACGACCGTACCACTCGTCCTACAGCTCGTTTTGGCGAGCGACCGCCCCGCTCCGACCAGCGTCCGGCCCAGTTTGGATCAGCGCCTCCAGGTCAAGATCGGCCAACCGGTAAATTTGCCGGAACTCGCCGTCCAGAAGGGGGTCGTCCGTTCGAGAAAAAGCCGTGGAAGAAGCCCGATTTCGATCGTCCAAATCGTCCTGACCGCCCAGCATTCAAACCGCGTGCCGCTGCACCGCGTCGCGATGCAACCCCCGAGCACGAGGAAATCAGAACGCCCAGGCCGTCCCGTTTGCAGATTGAGGCAGTCGAACCCGAACGCGAATCTTCGATTCGCCCAACCTCAAGCCGACCCCCAACCGGCCGTCCCGCAACAGGCCGTCCGCCGTTTCGCGGTGCAGGCACTGGCCGCACTGGCCAGGCCCGTCCCGGCCAATTCCGGCCAGGAACTGACCGGCCCGGTTCATCGCGCCCAGATCGCCCGAGGCCTGATCGAGCAGGATCGGATCGTCCAAGGCCCGACCGCCCAAGGCCCGACCAGCCGAGAACTGATCGCCCCCGTTTCGATCGGCCGCCTCTTGATCGTCCAACCTCTGCCCGCTCCAGTGGTGCACGTCCCGCTGGCGGCGGCGCCGGTCGCAGCGGAGCCCGGGAATTCGGCGCTGGCCGTCCCCCCAGAGCCGAAGGCGACCGCTCACGCCCCTTTACCACCAGCACCGGCAAACCGCGCGCAGGCGGCGCTCGTCCCAGCAACAAACGCGCTGCAGCATCCTCAACAGGAAAACCAGCGTGGAAACCTAAAGCAGGTGGTTCCGGCAGACCCGCTTCCGGCGGCCGCTCAAAACCGGCCTCTGGCTCCAGATCAGGCGGATTCTCGAAGCCCGGCTTCAAAGGCAAAACCGGCGGCGGACGCAAGCCGGCGTCAGGGCGCCCTGGCGGTAAAAGTCCCGGCGGCAAACCGGGAGGGAAAAAGCGTGGCTGACATTCCGGAATTCTCCCGGATGCCACACGGGCGCATCGCGTGCTAGATTGATTGCCGAACCTACCGAGCTCATTCGTCCGCAGCGATCTTCGCAGCGGCAAGGAAGCCTGCATGGCCAACACCTTCAGTCGTGACGTCTTGATCCAGGCCCAGGATCCGAAGAGCGCCGCAGCCTTTTATGTCGAAAACCTCGGTTTTGAGGTGACCAGCGAAGAGTCCGACATGATCAGCCTTCATGGCAAACACATCACGCTCTTCATCGAGCAGGGGTCCCCGATTGGTCCGGTCCTCGAAGTAACCGTGGACAGCGTAGAAGCTGCCAAACGCCGTCTCCTGGCTAAAGGATGCACCGTGGTCAAGGACGAGCCCGATATCCCGCGCTGCTATATTCGCGATTGCTACGGGATGATTTATAACCTCACCAGCCATGCCCAGGAATAATGCGCAACCATTGAGTTGCTTGTCCCGATGAAACGGGCTATTATGCAACCCTGAGGTTGCCGGAGTCCCGGTGACTTTCCCTTCATCGCCGGAGCGATTAGCTAATGGAGTCCAGCGGGATAGAAAAACGCATAGAGCTCAGGGCGCCTGTCTCCCGTGTCTGGCGGGCGTTAACTGACTATCGCGAGTTCGGCCAATGGTTCATGGTGAACCTCGACGGCCCATTTGCCCCTGGCCAGGTTTCCCGCGGCAATATCACCTATCCCGGCTACGAACACGTCACTTGGGAAGCCCGCATCGAAAAAATGGATCCCGAGCGCGCCTTTTCCTTTACGTGGCCACACGCCCAATCCTTCGAGAAGACCGACAAGCCAGCCGATTACACCACCGCCCCCCGAACCCTTGTCGAATTTCGGCTTGAACCGATTCCGGGAGGTACACTGCTCCTACTCACCGAGTCCGGCTTCGACAGCATTCCCGCCGACTGGCGCCCCGAGGCTTTCCGCAGGAACGACGGCGGCTGGTCCGAACAGATGAAGAATATCGAGAGCTATGTCACACAAAATCCGTAAGCGCATTACCGCCAAACCGAAGGCCCGGGCGCGCGTTTTTGCGGCACTCGGCGACAAAACCCGTCTGGCCCTGGTGGCCAGGCTCTGCTCCGGCGAGCCTTGTTCCATTTCCCAGCTTTCCGAGGAGTCGAAGCTCACTCGCCAGGCCATCACCAAGCACCTTGGTGTCCTCGAACGTGCGGGCATCGTCCGCAGTTCGCACTCCGGGCGCGAGCGCATCTTCCAGTTCGACCCCGAGCCCATCGACGGCCTCCAGGAGTACCTGAACTCCGTCTCAAAGCAATGGGACCAGACGCTGGCTCGCCTCAAATCGCATGTAGAAAAGTGAGCCGAGTCAAAACCTACGCAAGAGAGGGCGTGATCGCGTGAAGAAGATTCGCCCCAACATCAAGTTCCGCGATGCCTGGGAAGCCTATGACCGTAGATGGGCACTGGCATGGGCTGGCACCTTGATCTTTGCGCTGGCCTTGATATTCACCATGGCCGGACCTCGCGGCGAAACCAGCCCTCTTCCCCTGATCGCCGCTATCCTTCTGTTCTTTGTGCTGTATCTGCGCTTTATGCTTTGGCGCTGTCCCCGCTGCGGACACATCTTCTCCATCCCGGGCCTCCGCAGTCTTGCTCGCGGAAGCGAATGCCAGAGCTGCCATCTTCTCCGGTCAAAGGTCTGACAACACGGTCCGAAACAAATTGCAGGCCTGGAGCATCTCATAGGTATGAGTATCGAAAAAGCGACATTTGGAGCAGGTTGTTTCTGGGGCGTTGAAGCAGCCTTTGCCGCCATCCCCGGAGTGACCGCCACCGCCGTTGGCTATGAGGGCGGCAAGCTCGACAAGCCCACCTACAAAGACGTCTGCACTGATCAAACCGGCCACGCCGAAGTGGTCGAGTTGGATTTCGATCCCGAGAAAGTCAGTTACGAGAAGATCCTGGACGCGTTTTTCGGCCTGCACGATCCCACCACGCCGAATCGCCAGGGCCCAGACTGGGGAACGCAGTATCGCTCCGCCATCTTCTTCCACTCCCCCGAGCAGGAAAAACAGGCCAAGGCCAAAATTGAGCAATTGAACGCTTCCGGTCAGTTTGCACCCCGGCGCATCGTCACCAAGGTCGAGCCCGCGCAAACCTTCTGGCGCGCCGAAGAGTACCACCAGAAGTACCTCGAGAAACGCGGCCAAGCCAGCTGCCACATC
This sequence comes from uncultured Acidobacteriaceae bacterium, assembly GCA_963832035.1. Lineage (GTDB taxonomy): Bacteria > Acidobacteriota > Terriglobia > Terriglobales > Acidobacteriaceae > Telmatobacter. The sequence continues at coordinate 696,505 of CAWHSK010000003.1, forward strand.
TAAGCAGTTCGCAGTTGTGAGTTCTTAGTTCAACGTTGATACGATCAATTGCAGCGAGTTCGTTCACAGGGCTGTGACATGTACCGGATCACTTTAGCTTGCGCAGGAGTGCCGAGTGCGTTGGGACCGTCTGGCGCACTCGATGTGACTGAGGAATTCAATCATCGGCTGTGGCATCAAAACGTCCATTGCGAATGGGATGGCCGCGAATTGCTTCTTCATGCAGAGAATGATTGGGACGCGGACGCCAAGGCGCTGATCGACGAGTTTTCCGACGCAATATCTGCCTGCATCCCGGGAACGTTTGGATATGAAATAAAACTCAGATCAATTACCGCTGCGCCAGATCAAGCACGGTAGTAGTTCGCAGTTTAGTTCAAAGTTGAAAGGTCGGCGTTCGGCAAAGACAACTGGCGAACTCAGATCTGCGAACTCAGAAATCACTTATTCCTTCCCCTGCCCGAGCCGCCACGCCTTGATGTACTTCCAGTGGATGTACACCGAGTGATTGATATGCAGAATCAGCCCTTCGCGCCCATCCAGAAACCCCAGCCGGAAAAAGTAGTTATAGATAAACGTAGCTGCTGGGTTCAGCACGCTGTTCAATAAAAACGACAGCAGGCCTCGGCTATCTTTGCCTCGCTTATGCAGCAGCACCGCAATCTCTGAGCTGTAGCGGTTCATGTGTTCGAGATAAACGCCCATCGTGGGATAGGCATAATGCAGCATGTCGCCGCGCAGTCTGCCCCGCGGCCCTTCAAACTGCGGCGTCGAGTGCGGCCCCACACCCTCGCTCAACCGTGCCGCTCCGCGCTTGAAAAGCCGTAGCTTAAGGTCAGGATAAAACCCGCCATGCCGAATCCATTTGCCGAAATATAAATTCAGCCGCGGAATCCAGTAAGCGTCGCACTTCGGTTCACCCGCCAGCAGATTGCGAATCTCCTGCTGCAGTTCCGGCGTCAGCACCTCGTCCGCATCCAGCAGCAGTGTCCAGTCGCTCGTACACAAATCCAGCGCGACGTTCTTCTGTTCGCCATGCCCGCCGAAGGCGTGGTAGCAGGTCTTTGCCCCAAATGATTTTGCAATTTCGATGGTGCGGTCGCGCGAGCCCGAGTCCACCACGACGATCTCGTCGGCCCACTTCACGCTCTCCAGCGTGCGAGGCAGATTTGCCTCCTCATTCATGGCGATCATCGCGATCGAAAGAGTCTTGCGCTCGGGCGGCATCTCACCGAAGGATAAATCAGCCACACTCGGCAGCGGCTTCCATCCATCTTGTCCGCCATTCCAAGCGACAATCGATTCGCAAAAAACCCGTCATCCTGAGCGATCCTGAACGAAGTTCAAGTGAGTCGAAGGACCTGCTTTTGCTTTTCCGTGCTTTCAGAACCTGATCGTCACGCCCTGCTCGCACATGTCTGTCAGCACCGACAGAAGATTCGTGATCCCCAGCAGTTGCCGAATGCGCGGAGCCATGTTCACCAGCACCACGCAGCTTCCTCCTGACTTGGCAGAGACGTAGAGCCGCACAATCGTGCCCAGGCCCATACTGTCCATGTGCTTCAAATCGGTAAGGTCCAGCACAATTCGCTTGGTGTTTGGAATCAGCGCTCGAACCTCGCGGGAAAGCACATCGCACACGCCCAGCACCAGCTTTCCGTGGCACTTCACGGTAGCGACATCGCCATCACGTTCAACATCTACGGTCAGCAGGGGGACAGCCGCGATCTCTGGCATTGGTCTTCCTCCAAAAGAGTTGTGAGCGTGAAACCCGGGAATGCTGGATTCTCTCACAACCCTGAATCATCCTGGAATCGAAAACCACACGCCTGGTCGAAGATGACTCTTTGCAGAAGACGAGGGGCGCCGATCAGCGAGGCCACGCGAGGGGTCGCAGCGGAAGGTGATATCGAGGATCAAGGGGAGTCCGCTCGATGGAGTGACCCGACACGCACATCAAGTCATCCCACAGCCACTCCGCTGCCTCCGATTCTCCCGTCGGCGTGTCACCCTCAAGCCTTACAAACAGCGGAACCCGCGAAGGACAGGTCGGCTCAACGCATTGCAGCCAGTACAACAGCGCCGTCTCACCAGTGTTGGGCGCGTGCATGATCTTATGGCGAGTGTCGAAACCGCGGCACGAACGAAACATGGAATAGTTGCCAATGTGTTTGCAAGCCTGGCAAACCGTTGCAATGGAACGAACGTCGATCTTCCGCGCATCTGGATTGCCAAAGGGAGACCCAATACGATCATGGGGCAACAGAATCGCCTGTCCGCACCACTTACAGTAAAAGCAGCAATGTGGCACCGAACAGTTGATGTTCCCGGCCGCACTTGCTGCCTGAACCGGCGCAGGAGACGTCTTGCCTACGTCGGTGGCCTTGCCGCCTGGCAAAACCTGCAATCCCCTGAGCACGAGCACGTAACCGTTCTCGTCGCGCAAAATTCCCATAGCTTTCACCTCGACCAACATCGAACCGCGAGGACTCTGGTCTCAGGGGGGTATCCCAGAGTGTCTAACACTGAAATAGCTTGAGTTAGCGGCTATTGGGAATTCCACTTATGAACTAATTACGACAAGTTACTGAAGATAGTTACATCCCTAACAGCTCATGTCGAATAGATAGTTACTAAATGCGAATCAGTAACAGGTTACTACTCCTTTAATTTCGGATCTCAAGCAGGCGAAGGAGAGAGCAGGGGCGTTCCGATTTCTGCTGCCTGGACTGAGGGCAACACGCGGCTCAACGTTAGTACGGTGATATCGTCCTCCTGACCGAAATCCCGTGCTGCCTGCGCGATCTCCTCGGCCGAACCTGTCGCGATCTCCGCGGTGCGCGGAAAACCGTAAAGCTCTCCGGTTCGGTCGCGCGCTTCCACCACCCCATCTGTCAGCAGAGTAAGTTGCTCATTGGCGCCGAGCTTGAACGTCGATTCCGCGTAAGTTGTCTTCGCCTCAAGCCCCAGCGGCAAGCCATTTTTCAAAGCCAGTTCGTGGCCGTTTACATAGGGCGCAAGGTGGCCTGCATTCGCAACCGTCAGGGTCCCGTCTGAATCGACGCGAACCACAAGGCACGTGGTAAATCCGCCCGCGCTGCGACTCAACATCCGATAATTCATCGCCGTCAGAATCTCGCCGGGGCTCTGCGTGTAATGCGCCAATGTCCGCATCGTGCCCACCAGTAGCGACACTGTCATTGCCGCTGGCATACCCTTGCCGCTCACGTCGCCGATTACGATCAACGCGCCGCCCTCGCCCGTGGAAAGTATCTGGAAGAAGTCGCCCCCCACCTCCTGCGCCGGCTTGTAGGCACTGGTGAGGTTAAAACCGGGAATTGCGGGCAGAGCCTCGGGCACAAGCACCTGCTGCACTTCACGCGCATTCTGGAACTCGCGCTCCATATCAGCCTGGCGGTGGCGGTAGTCCGCCGCATACCGCAAAACCGCATAGACAATCGCGAGGAAAAGCGCAGTGCGCAGGGCTGCCTGCAGCGCGATCACGCTTCCGAAGACAGTCAGATGAAGACCGTTCAGCCACGAAGCGAGCGGCCAATGGGTAAATCGAACGCCCTGAGCCGCGATGTTTGACACCGCGTACATCACATCGTTGGCAAGAGCGATGCTCGCCACAATCCATCGCGCTGAATCCAGGCGCCGGCGCCGGACCACCGCGTAAACAACAAGGAAAATCGGAATACTCTCACCGGGAAGAATGAAGAAAGTCAGCACCGCATCGGTGATTTGGAAAGTGGATTTCGACATCGTGCCGTACAAGAACCCGAGAGATCCATCAAAGGCACCGGCGATTAGGGACCCGATCGCGAATATCTTGATCGCGCGCATGAGTCGCGGAGCATCTTCCAGTTGCAGCAAATAAATGAGAACGTACCATTGCGCGACCTCTCGAAGCTGAATCGCGGCCTGCACAAAAAACGTAATCCAGAGATTGGAGTACTGCAGCCGCATGCCATTCAACATCAGTTCCAGCGTCGGCATCGCCGTATAGGCCATCATCCAGAAAAGAAGCCATTGCCGCCGGTTCCGCAGCCATGCCACCAGGCTCAGGACACTTACGAGGGCATAGAGTCCGGTCAACGCAAAGCGAAATTGCTGCCCGCGCAGCCACTTGTAATCGAGAGAGTCCTTCAGTGAGGCAATCGCCTCAGGACTGCCAACAACCGGCGCACCTTCAAACCCGCCCGCCGTACCGTCGTCGTTCGAAGCGAAAGGAACCTTCAATACGCGCACTGCGAGAACACCACTACGAATCGCGCCCAGGCCGTACGTCTGTGCTGGAATGGCGCTCTGATAATCAACACGAGGCGGAAACGAACCCAGATGCCCAACCGGTATTCCGTTCCAGTAGATTTCGTAGATATCGTCGATCGCGGGAATCAGCAGCGCAACATCAGCCGGTGCGCCAGGAGCCGTGCTCAAATCGATGCGGCGACGGTACCAGCCTGGGCCGTCGTAATTCGGATGGTGTTGTGTTCCCCAGGGAGCATCGGCTGTGAGCTGTTCCCACCCATCATGGCCCGTGGCGTCATCGATGTCCGGCTTCGCCCATCCCAGGTTGTCGCCCGTGTGAAATTGCCACGCACCGTCCAGCGACACCGTGCCCTTGCCCAAAGCCTCAATCTTCAGAGAAGTCGATGGCGCAGATTGCGTGCTGTTCGATTCTGCCGACGCAGGCAGCGCCACGCAGGCGGTCACGCACACAACTGCGAAGGCCAAAACCGCGGAGACGATGCCCTTTGAACCATGAGCCACCCGCTGAACTGGCAGCAATTTGTCGAGTTGCATGGGAAAAAGCATATCCCGCGGATGTGGATTTGGGCAGAAAAAACCAATGCAGGATGAAAGTAAGCGCATTGGAGACGAATCAACAACGCCACCTTCGGATAGAAACATCAAGGCCGCCGGGTTCTAACTTTCCGGCGGCCCCTCTTTTCAAACCGAAGATCGCTGACTTAGCGAGCGACGACGATTGTGTGGATCTCGAAGTTGGAAGTATTGACGAGCACGTAGTTCCCATCGATCAAGCGCCATTCATATCCACGCGGCGGTGCGTTCAGATGATATTGGCGATACTCCACCCGTTCGCCCCGGTTCCAGTCCTCGTGCCGAATTTCCTGGCCTTTCTTCCAATCCTTATGCTCAACATAGTGATGGTTATCTTTATCATGATCATGGTGGTCGCGATCTTGAGCGTACGCCGATCCACCGATCAGGCTCGCGGACAATATAGATAGTGCTACTGCGGTGCCAAATCTATTCATAAGTAAATTTCCTCTCCGTATTTTTGGATTTCTTGCACTACAGATAGCTTTGGATTCTTGCGACCCGGATACCGTTGTTTCGATCGCACCTGAAAAAGTCGCCGCGCGACGCAAAAGTTATGATGATGCAAGAGATATGGGCAAAGGCAAAATGAAGGTGCTGATCTTCGGCGCAACTGGAATGGTCGGCCGCGGCGTACTGCTCGAGTGCTTGCGAGATCCCGACGTCGATCTGGTAGTCACGCTTGGCCGGACTGTGACCGGTATTCGCGATGGCAAACTGCGCGAGATCGAGCACCGCGATCTTTCGAATTACGCCGGCATGGAAGAAAGCCTCACCGGAATCGACGCCTGTTTCTTCTGCCTCGGTGTCGCGTCGTCCGGCATGAAGGAACCCGACTACGCACGCGTTACATATGGCTACACCATGGCCGCTGCCGAAATCCTCAGCCGCCTCAATCCCGGCATGACCTTCATCTTCGTCTCCGGTTCGGGCACCGACAGCTCTGAGAAGGGCCGCATCATGTGGGCTCGCGTCAAAGGCCGCACCGAAAACGCTCTCCTCCAATTACCCATTCAGGCCTACATGTTCCGACCCGGCTTCATCGAACCGATGGACGGGATCCAGTCGAAGACACCGATGTACCGGAAGTTTTACACCGTACTCACACCGCTGTTTCCGGTTCTCCGAAGAATGTTTCCGAATCAGGTGCTCTCTACCCCCCAGCTTGGCCGGGCAATGCTCAACGTCACTCGGCGCGGATACCCTAATCGCGTGCTGGAAGCCAGGGATATCCGCGCTGCAGCGTCCAGCTGAATTGCAAGGTAACTCACCTGCGCTCTCCGGTGGGTACCTTCGTATAGCCTTGTCGTTCGCGACGTAACCAGGTAACCCAAAATAAATTTTCTGAAACTCCTGCTGATGCGATAGAACCCTTTAGAGGAAGCCCTCGACGACCCCACCGCTCGTCGTGATAAATTGAGATTCCCCGCAAGTATAAGGTCGACTTATGGCAGCAGGCATCCATTTGCCCCACAATAACGAGACCATCGATCTGCAGCAGCAGGTAGCGCGCCTTCAGGCACTGCTCGAGGCCTCCCGGCAGGTCCACTCCACCATCCGCGAAGAAGCGGTGCTCGGCGCGGTTCTTCGCATCGTCGTCCGCGAGCTTGAAATGGCGGGCGCTGCGTTTCCCGGCACCGGACTCAGCTATGGCGCGATGCCCGATCCTCCTTCGCAGTCAGACGAAGCCCATGCACTCCCCATTTATCTCCTGCAGGATCGCGAAGGCAAGCGTATGGCCGAGTTGGTCGTTGCCCCACCGGACGGCCGCGAACTGACCATCTACGAAGCCGACTTCATCGAAGGCCTGGTCCTCCAGGCAGCCGTGGCCCTTGAAAATGCCCGCAACCACGAGCGCAATTTGCAATGGGCCCGCGTGCAGCAGGATCTCGATGCCGCTCGGAACATCCAGCGCTCGCTGCTGCCGCAGGAGCTGCCGGATATTGCCGGTTACTCACTGGCCTTCCGCTCCGTCACCTGCTACGAGGTTGGCGGCGACTATCTCGACATTGTTGAGCAGCCTGATGGCAGCCTCCTGATCGCCGTGGCCGACGTTGCCGGCAAAGGCCTCGCCTCCGCCATGATGTCCACCAGCTTCCGCGCGGCCTTCCGCGCCATGGCCATTACCGGGCCGCCCCTCGACGAACTCGCCACCCGCATGAATGAGCATCACTGGCGCGAGGGCGAAGAGGCACGCCGCCGATACGTCACAGCCATCTTCCTCCGTCTGTATCCAGAGTCGGGCAAGATCGAGGTGGTTAACGCCGGCCACAACCCCGGTTTCCTCGTTTCCGCCGACGGCGTCGCTCGCGAATTCGAGGCCGCCGGTACGCCTTTGGGCCTTTTGCCGGGCATGCGCTACTCCAGCGAGCAAGCCGTGTTTATACCGGGGACGAGGCTGCTGTTCTACACCGACGGTCTCACGGAGGTATTCCGGGGCGAGGAAGAGTTTGGCCCGGAAAGACTTATGGACGAATTTTCCAAGTGCCCAGGCGAACGGGCCGATGTTATCCTCGATGCATTGTGGGCAACAATTGACGACTTTGCCGACGGCGGCCCGCAAAGTGACGACATGACCGCACTTGCGTTGTGCAGGTGTGCGCAGGGTACGGAGATACCGGCATGAGCAAGGTGAAATCCACTAGCGTGGAGGTGCGGCTTCCTTCGCAACTCGGGTACGAGAAAGTGGCGATGAGCACCGCCGCCGCTGTGGCCAAGCTGATGGGTTTCCGCGAAGATCGGGTTGAGGATTTAAAAACGGCCGTAGCCGAGGCCTGCATCAATGCCATCGAACATGGCAATAAGTTGAACGACGACCTCTCCGTTGGCGTAGTGCTTTCAGCAGGCATTAACGCCCTTGAGGTTAAAGTGATAGATGACGGCAAAGGGTTGAAGACCGTTCCCCCCAAACCCGACATCGATAAAAAGATTCATGGTGAAGAAGATCCCCGCGGCATGGGCATGTTCTTAATCCAGGCACTGGTTGACGAAGCCGAATGGGTCAAAGGCTCGAATGGCAAGAGCAGTTACGTCAGGCTGGTCATTCGTCTGGATGCAGTTGAGAATTAACCGAATATACGGAGACACGAGATCGTGCAGAGCGAAACAAAAGCGCGCGTAGACCAATTAACATCCCCGGCAGGCCACAACGTCACAGCCCTCCGTTTTGAGGGCGACATTGCCAGCACGTCGAAAGATGCGGTCCTCGGCAGCTACCAAGCGCTGCCCAAGGAGACTGCAAAGCTCGTGCTGCTCGACTTCACCAAAGTCGACTACATCAACTCCAGTGGCATCGCCCTCGTAATCCAGATGCTCATCGAAGCTGCGAACTCTGGCCAGAAAGTCTATGCATTCGGCCTCTCGCCCCACTTCACCAAGGTCTTCACCATGGTAGGAATCACCAAGTACGCCGGCCTCTTCCCATCCCAGGCCGACGCTCTCGCGGCGCTGTAACCCAAGCGCCGCACTTTAATCTCCCAGAAAACTCATGCTGTCATCCCGAGCGCGGCCGAGAGACCTGCGATTGCTCTCTCTCCGCCTGCCTCTAGAGTCGGATGCCCCATCCATGACGCGGTCCTTTCGCGGCATGGGTGGGAAACCACAAACCTCCAACCCACCCGCGCGCGACCTACTCGCGGCCGAAAGATTTGTGCAGTATAGTGATCAACTGGATGCCGAGCACCTTGCTGTCGTGTTCACTTCCTGCGCTGTAGTGCTCGAACTCGTACCCGACCTTCAAAAGCTCCCACCGAGCGACCCGGAAGCCCCCCGCCACCTCGATCGAATTCGTTCTGCCAGTCGCATTGCTGCTCGCGAGCCCGTAGCGGCCTGCTGCATACCAGCGCGGACTGAACACCTGCTTCATCTCCAGGTATCCCGCTGATTCGCGAAAGCTCGGGATCTTGGTGTACGGCATGACAAATCTCTGCACTTCCGCAAACGCGGTTGTATGGCCGTGAGCCCAGTTGGCATCGAGTCCGATCGCATGCGCCGGCAGCTTGCTCGGACTCACTTCCCCAGGAAAGTAGTAGGCGTAATTTCTGTCCAGATAAGGTCCGCGGTACCCGGACGCCCCGACGCGTAGTCCCTGGCGGATGGTGAAACCCCCGCCGCCAGCCCAATTCGCGTACTGATCGCTCGCGAACAAGCTGCGCGGATTTGCCGGCGATGAATTCGCAAACTGAACCCTGCCATCAAACCTTCCGCGCGTGGCATCCATCTCTGCGCCCGCAACTCCGAGAATCGTGACCGGTGCGTAGTAGTACCCGTAAGCCAATGGAAGATCAACCAGCGGGTTGTCAGCATCATCGTAGCGCAATACAAACGAACCAAACGCGGTCGGCATCTGCCCGGCGCGCACCAGCATGGAGCCCTTCTGTGAGACGCGCGCGTAATTCAGCGTGGCCTGCAAAACACTCCCTTTGGCGCTGTACCCGGTCGAAGAAAGATCCGAGTAGTAATAGGGACGCGTAACAAGCTGCCATGCACCGGTCAGAAACCAGTGCTCATTGAATTTGATCGTTGGATAAATTACAGAACGCGAACCCGCAATCATTGGCGATCCCGAGCGCGGCGCCTCCGTCAGCTCCTCCGAGGCGACGCCTTGTGCCGTGAGGGTCGCGCGAAGGTCCACGCCGGAATTCGCCTCCTGCGCAATCGCGAGAGGCGCGCTCAGCAGCCAGAAGAGCAAGCCGACTTGGCACCGCTTCTTCATCCCGCATTCGCCTCGGCCAATTCCTGCGCTTCCGCCGGCGCTTCCTCGAAAGAAGATTTGCCCGTCAGCACTTCCCGTGAGAGCTTCACAAAAGCCGCAACGATCTCCGGATCAAACTGAATCCCGGAATATTTCATCAATTCGGCGATTGCCGCTTCATGCGTCATTCCGTTTCGATACGAACGATTGGTCGTCATCGCATCGTATGCATCCGCCACATGAATAACGCGCGCATCCGTGGGCGTCTCGCAGCCGCGCAGCCCCTTCGGATAACCCGTGCCGTCCCAGTTTTCGTGATGTAACTCAACCGCCGGCAGATAATCCGCAAATCCCCCCACCCCCTCGAGAATCCTGCGACCGATCACGGGATGTTCCTTAACCTGCGCAAACTCCTCCGCAGTAAGGCGACCCGGCTTTTGCAGAACGCTGTCTGCGACCCCGATCTTCCCGATATCGTGCAGCAGTGCGCCGACCCTGATCTGCTCCACGCTCTGCTCCGGCATCTGCAGCGCCGAAGCCACTGCGCACGAAAGCTCGCTCACGCGCCGGCTGTGGCCCGCTGTGTACTGGTCGCGGGCATCGAGGGCACTCGCTAGTGAGCCCACAAATTGAAGATAGGCAGATTCGAGCCGCTCCCCTGAAGCGCGCACTGAAATTGCGGCGCGGTTGTAGATCTCAGCCAGTTCCTGAATTTCAACGATCGACGACAACTGCGGTTCCAATTCTCTAAGTTTGCCGGTGCGCGCCGCATTGCGCAGATGCGATACCACCGCTGCAATCGGGTTCGCAATCGAACTCGACGATCCAACACTGCAAAGAAATGCCACCAGCACGCAAGCAATCGCAAGCTCGATAAAAAGCGTTCGCAGTTTCGCCTGGATAGGCGCCGTAGCATCATCGACGTTCTCGAAGCTCAACAGCGTGTAACCGCTGCCATAGGACTCCATCGGCAGCGAAATCCAATTCTTCCCCTGTAGTTTCAGGTCGCATTCAGACTGCGCCTTGCAGGTTGTCAATGCGCCTTCCAACTCCTCAGACGACACGTTCGGAATGTTCGACTCGATCACCTTCCCGTCATGGACCAGCACAACCAGCGTCGAAAGATCCGAGAAGTCAAAGAACTCTCCAACCGAGAGCCCGCCGATGTTCTCGTCGTTTTCGTCCACCGGAACCGATGCCACCTGGAATGTGCGCCCATCCAGAAGCAGAAAACCGCTGCTCCCGCGATCGAGGGATGCCGGGTTCAGCGGAACAAGTTGGCCTCTGCGCGATCTCGACGCGCCCTGCCGCGCCACACCGGCGAGCGGTGTGCCGTTCGGCGCGGAAATCAACATGAAATCAAAGCCCATGCGCTCGCCCAGTTCGCGGAGCTGATCTTCCACCGTCCTGCGTGCGCCTGCGCTTTGAGGGTTCGCAAGCAGAAGCTGCATGCCGGCTTTCAGAGCCGAGTTCTCACCCGCAACTTTCAGAAATCGGCTGTTTTGCAGATCGCCCTTCGCATGAATATTCGCAATCGCAATCTGGCTCTCGCGCAGCGAGGTATGCAACCCTTCGCGTACCGTCGACTGCACAAATCGCTGGATCATCCAGAAACTGCTGGTGAGAAGAACGGCGAAAGGCAAAAAGCACAGCAGCAGCGCGCGTGTTCGTAGACGTGTTTTCAACGCGTCCCCCCCATGCGAGCCGGATCGTGGTCCTTCACCGCTTCCTGTTTTTGGTCGTCATCGACTGGAATAAAGAAGTCCGCGGCAGCATCGCGCCCGGCTTCGATGACCACCGTCTTGCGAAAGAACCCTCCGGTCTTGTGCCATGCCACGACCGTGTATTGTCCCGGAGGTACATTCGGAATTCGATACTGCCCATTGCTGTCAGGACGCGCATACCAGCGATTCGGAGTCACCACAACCGTGGCCGCCATGTTCGGGTGCAAATGACAATAGATCTCCACGATGCCTGGTTTCGGAAAGGTGACTTTACGTGTCTCCCCCTTGTCGTAGCTTCCAAGGTCAAACGATTTGGGTTTCGACAACGAGTAGATGTTGTGAAAGATGGGATCCATGTTTGGAAATGACACGGTAGATCCAATCGGAACCACCACCATGTCGGGTGTGAAGCGGCGATCGAGTTGCTGTATCTGCTGTGCCGCCGGCGCGCCTGCATGCTGGTCCGCAGTTACCGGCCCTTCGAGATAAATCACGACGCGCGAGCGTTCGTAAGCGAGTGGATCCTGCTCAACGTCCTTGCCGAGCTTCACCGTTGTTCCACGCTGGTAGACAGAAACAGATGCGGTAACGCTTGGCTTGGTCAGTTTTTTCTTGATCAGAATCGTCCCGGTGATTGTCTGCGCAGGCAGACCAATAGCAATCACGGCGATGGAACAGAGAATCGTGCAGCCCCTCAGTCGCATGTACTGATTACCTCAAAATGAAGACGACAATGATTCGATAGCCGCTCTGCTCTGAGTCGGGGGAAGCATAGGGCCGAGCGTTATTGGCCAGTCTAGGTCGGCTCAAAGAGCACGAGGAATACCACTTAGCGTTCTGGTAATGACTCGAACAGGGAACACGGAAGAAGAAATACGGTACGAAAGCCGGGTGCCCTCTTAAGGCGCAACCCATTCCCCCTTCGAAACTCGTGATGTCTCCCGAGCGCAGCCGAGGGATCTGAGGTTGCCTTTCCTGACCGTGACCCCCGATCCCTGTCCCCTGATCTCTGTCCGCTAGAATGCCCCTATGAACCTGGATGCGATTCAATCGGCCCTCCGTGACGCCGGCCACGATGGCTGGCTCTTCTACGACCATCACCACCGCGACCCCATCGGCGAGCGCATCCTCGGCCTCGACCCCAGAGCCCACATCACCCGCCGCTGGTACTACTACATCCCCGCTACCGGCGAGCCGCGCAAACTCATGCACCGCATCGAGCAGGGAAGGCTCGACACGCTGCCTGGATCGAAGGGGCTCTATTCAAGCTGGCAGGAACTGGCCGCGGGCCTCGCAGCCATGTTGGCCAACTCGAAGCGAATCGCAATGCAGTACTCGCCCAACAACGCCATCATGTATGTCTCCATGGTCGATGCGGGCACGGTCGAATTCCTCCGCGGCATTGGCAAACAAATCGTCAGTTCAGCCGACCTCGTCAGCCAATTCGAAGCCGTACTCACTGAGAAGCAGATCCTCAGCCATTCCGTCGCTCAGATGGCCATCGACGAAATCCTCGAAGAAGGCTGGAAGGAGATCGGCCGTCGCCTGCGCCCCGCCAAGGGCAAACCCGGCAAGGTCACCGAATTCGACATGGTGCAGTGGTTGAGCGAGGGCATGAAGCGCGCCAATCTCGTCTGGGAGAACGGACCCAACGTCAGCGTCAATGCCAACTGCTCCGACTCGCACTACGAGCCCACAGCCGAACACACCTCCGATATTAAGGAGGGTGACTTCCTCCTCATCGATATATGGGGCCGCGTCGACGACGCTGACAGCATCTTCTACGACATCACCTGGACCGGCGTCGTCGGCCGCGAACCAAGCGCACGCGAGCAGCTCGTCTTCGAAACCGTCTGCAACGCTCGTGACGCCGCGATCAGCGCCGTTGAGCAGGCTTTCGCCACAGGCCGCCCGATCCGCGGCTTCGAGGCCGACGACGCTTCCCGCGCCGTTATCAGCGCCGCCGGTTTCGCCGACTACTTCACCCATCGCACCGGCCACAACATCGCCCACGAAATCCACGGCCCCGGCGCCCACCTCGACAACCTCGAGACTCACGACGTTCGCCAGATCCTGCCCAACACCTGCTTTTCCGTCGAACCTGGCATCTACCTCCCCGAGTTTGGTATCCGCAGCGAAATCGACATGCTCACCGCCCCCGGCAAAGCCTGGGTCACCGGCAAAATCCAGCGCGAACTTGTTCGTATCTAGAACCCATGGCAACCGCGCATTCTTCGAGATCAAAACAATTCCTCATCGACCGTATTCTCGATCAGGCAAAGCTCGACGGCGTTCAGCTGACGGACGTCGAAATTCGGATGCTGGGGTTCGCTGAAGCCACAGCAAGCTCAAAAGACATCGAAGTTGCACGAGAATTCGAACGAGAAATTGATGATGTGGAGTACGAGGCCAAGATCGCCGCACTCATTCAACATGCATACGAGCTAGACAAGAAATCTGGTATTGAAGAAACGTGGAAGGACGCGCTTGCGCGTATCGCGAGTCGCGATATCTACCTCAATGTTTTGATTGACCGTGCGGAGATCCAGAGTTCCGGAGACAACTCGATCTTGAGTGACTGGCGTTTCTTCGTTTTCGGTTTGCTGCCTTGCGGGATGTCTCTCGTCGCCGCCCTGATGGTTGGGTTCAGCCCTCTGGGAGTGCGACTCATTCACAATGAAGTGATTCGGCTCCTTTTGGCCATTTTGCTGATCGCATTACCATTCGTACTCCAACGAGTCTCGCGGTTCGGGCTGTCCTTCACTCGAAAAGGGCATCGCCGCTCTCTCCCGTAGCCAACACTCTTCGCGGCAGATCCTTCAGTTGGCGATCATGAAAACGTGCGAGCGAAATTTGCGCCACGGCCGCACCAATCAGGGCACAAAACATATCGCTTTGGGTATCCCACGGGTCGCCTTGAGTTCCGAGGAACGCATCCGCGCCGCTTCCTTCAAGCAACGCAACACCCCACTCCAGAAGTTCGTAACAGGCGCTGATTGCCATGCAGATACACATCACGACAAACACGCGCCACCACGGGCCGGACACAACGCGTCGACAGATCAGTATCTCTCGCGCAACGATAGCGGGGACGAATCCCTGGGCAAGATGGCCGAGTTTGTCATAGTCATTCCTCTGCAAGTGAAAGTGGTCGCGAACCCAATTGAAAAAAGGAACCTGGGCATAGGTATAGTGACCGCCCACCAGGAGAATACAGGCGTGCAGAGCGATGAATAGATAAGCCAGATTGGTAAAACGGAATCGCCTGTAAGTGGCCACGAGGATCGCGATCGCCATCAGGGCCGGGAACGATTCCAGCCACCAGGTCGAGCGATCGTAGGCACCTACCCAGGACCACACGATGACCAAAGCCACAAAGATCAGGAGGCAAAGCGGCCACACGAATTCACGTCGCCCGCGAGAGTCTTCTGTAAGCATGCTCTTGCTTCTATATTCAGGACCGCTTTGTGTCAACCATCCAAGGCGTCATCGTCATAGGTCTCTGCTATCCTTCGCGCAAGGAGCTTCCCCATGTCCTCGACTCCCGCCTTCCCATACGAAACCCGCCTCAACATCCTCCACAAACCACTCGAAATAATCGACCTCAACGCGATCGAAGACGCGAAGAACTACAAGTGGTTCAATCAAACCCTCTGCAAGGTCAACGACTCGGTAGTTCGAGTCGGCTTCATCGAAGGCGAGTACCACTGGCACAAACATGACAACGACGACGAGTTCTTTTTGACCGTCGAGGGCCTGCTGCTGATCGACCTCGAGGGGAAAACAGTCGAACTTAAACCCGGCTAGGGATTCGTCGTCCCACGAGGCGTCGTGCACCGCACCCGCGCACCACACCGCACCACAATACTCATGGTCGAAAACGCCGGCATCATTCCCACAGGAAGTAGGGAGTAACAAACAGCTGCCCGGTTGCGCCGGTATCCGATGTCACATGCGAAATCAGCACCTTGCTCTATCGTTCAGCAATGCAACGGTCGAATGCGGATCGGGAGACAGCGAAAGGCTCGTGGCCAGCAATATCGCAGAAGGATACGGAAGATCGACGAGAGGCGAGTATATACAGTTTCTAGGTCACGCGCGTCGCTCAAATTGTGAGTTGCAAACGCAACTCGTCATCGCAGCGGGTCTCAGAATCGGAACAGAACAGGAGGTGCGGCAAGCAAATGACCTGGCGCAGGAAGTCGGACGCATGCTCGTCGCTCTGATGAAACGGCTTCGAACTCAATAGGCTTAGGTTCGTTATTCCCTATTCCCTGCTCCCTAGCTTTAATGCGTTATAGTCAGATAGGAATGGCAAGTACCCCTAACAAACCTGCTCCTGGCGCACCAGCACAACAGGGATTCGTTTTCCTACCTCTCATCGTCGGCTGGCTCATCCCTGGCGCGGGACACTTTCTCCTCCGCAAATGGGGCCGCGGCGCACTACTCGCGATCTCCATTGTCTGCATGTTCGCCCTCGGCCTCGCCATGCAGGGCCGCCTCTACGCCAACGCCCACGATATCCTCGAAATGCTTGGCCTGGCTGGCGATCTCGGCAGCGGTTTGCTCTACATCGTTGGCCGCGCATTGGGCCTCGGTGCCGATTCCGTCCAGCTCACCGTCGCCGACTGGGGCACCCGCTTCATCGTCGTCGCCGGCCTCCTGAACATCATCGCCGCCGTAGATGCGCACAACATCCGCACCGGGAGGAAGCTCTAGTGTTCAGTCCTTCCCACTTCGCTGCGGTTCTACTCTTCGCAACTTTTGCCTCGACGGTCTTCGGCATCACGCAACGCGAAACCCCGCAGAAGATGTTCCGCTACGGACTTTACTGCTGGGCCCTGTTCGTGGGCTCCGCCATCTTGCTCAGCTGGGTGATGTACCTGATCGCCCGCTAACGCTCCGTTAGGAAAATGCCTCAATGAACGTTTCCTGGCACGCTCGGAACAAGATGCCTCCAAAGGCAACCCTGGAACAGCGAGTTCAATGGCACAAGGAGCACCGGAAGCATTGCGCTTGCCGCGAAGTGCCGAAAAGCATCGCGCCTTACTTGAAATTGAAGAAGTAAACCAGAGCCTGACGCACCCTCAGCCAACCATGTCCCGCTCCCACACAGCCGCATCGAATATGTGGGTGCAGTCGTAGCCCTCGCTCTTGTAAAGCTCGATCGCGTTGCCATTCGCTTCCGTAACGGTAAGCGAAATTTCGCTTACCCCCTGCCGCACAAAATGGGCTGCCGCCACTGAAAGCAGCATGCGCGCGAGGCCATGGCGCCGATAGCTGGGGTGCACACAGAGCTGCGTGATATGGCCGCTTTGCGGGCTGACCCGTGAGCCGAGAACCAGGGCCGCAAGTTCGTGGCTGCCGCGCTCTACTACCACGTGCGACACCTGCGCAGAAAATACACCGCATCCCGAGTAGCGCACGATGTTATGCAGGAAACGCATCGATCCGTGGACCGACCTATATTGATCGTTGATCAAACTGTCAGGGTGCCCATTGTAGGCCGACGCTATCAGCCGCGCGGCGGCGTTAAGATCGTCATCGCGCCACGGCCGTAACTCAAGTTCGGACGGCAGATCGACTCGCGGGCGGCTCCAGTGTCCCGCAAGCTGCTGCACCATAAAGTGCCTGCGATATATCTCGAAGCCGGATGCTCGGAAAATTGCAGAATGCGTGTCCGCCGGATGCAGCAATAGTTGTGATTCGATCCGATCCACATTCGGCGAATTCAGCAGTGTCTCAAATAGATGCCGCAGCAGCGTGCTCTCAATTTCGCGCTCAGGTTCAGGCGTTCCGTCCGCTGCGGCAACCGCTTCGGGGTTCTGACCGGGCAGCGCAAACACATCGCCGATCACCGCTTTCGTCTCTTCGTAGACGCAGAAGGCGTAACCCGTCACCTGTCCTGATTCAAGGGCTGCATATCCCGGCAGCAGGTGGTTGTCGAGATACTGCATCAGCAGGCGCGCTGAAGCGCGATAGTCCCAATGCAGCCGCTCGCTCCACAGCTCACCTTCAGCGTCGAGCACGGGGCGCAGCACGGGCGCAGCGAAATGCCGAAGATCCAGGATCTCGATAGTCACGCCAGCTGCCATGTTTCCCTTGTTGGATGCGGCCAACTCAAGGCCAGCGTCATCAATGCAAGTCAGGTCTGCAACGTGCCACACTACCCCGCACGCCGCCAACGGGCCTTCCGGTCACTGTGCCACGATTGACCGCTCCACTGCAAGTTAGTCTGCTCTCGAATGTTGTTTCAGGAAGCCCTAATCTACCGGGCACCCACGAGATAGACTTCGAGTCCTTGCTCGGGCCAGCTCAGGATTTCCTCGTAGTGACGGCCTTCCAGGTACTCCTGCAGCGCCGCCGGCGTATGCAAATCCACGCCCCGGCGGCCCGTTACTCGCGCAACCAGCAAGTGTTGCTGATCCGGAACGCCCGTATTTTCATAGTTCACCACTTCGCGATTGCGGTAGAAGGCCAGGCCATATTCCACGTCGCGCCGCACCCGGAAGACGGCGACGGTCTCATCCGGCGGTGCCAGCAGGGCCAGCCTGTCAGCCAAAGGCCTTGCCGAGTAAGACTTGTCGAGCAAGTGAATCGCTCGTTTTGTTGAAGCCAGTGCGGGAATGCCCAAAAACGGTCCCACCCCGTAAAGAAAGAACATCAGCACTACCAGTACCCCGGTGGTCGCCAGTCGTAGTCGGGCAACGCCGTAACCCTTCACCACCACGACGATAAGTAGCGCAGCTCCCGCCGATGCCAGCAAAGCCACCACGAGAGCGCGCGTCGGCGGCATATCCGCTCCATGATTTACAAACCATGGCAATAAGAAGGCAAACATCGTCATCACCCCGCATAACGCGGCATGGCCCCCCAGCTCCCAGCGGTTCAAACCCAGCTGTCTCCGCCGGAAGAGATAGTCGCCCGTCAGAATGGTGATCGGAGGAATCGAAGGCAAAATGTATCCCGGCAGCTTCGACTGTGAAAACGAAAAGAAGAGAATTGGGATGATTGTCCACAGCACCAGGAACTCGGGGAATGCATCGCCAGGCCGATTCGGAGCGCGCCTCTTGGGATTGAGGCGCCGCAACCGCCACTCCGCTACCGAAGTCTGCACGCCGTCGATCAGCGCTCGCAGCGCGATCACCGTCCACGGCATCACCGCGAGCAGCACCACGGCGATGTAATACCAGAAGGGTTGCGAGTGCTGGTAGCGGTTCGTGGCAAATCGCTGCAGGTTGTGTTCCAGAAAAAACTCTCGAAAGAATGTCGGGTTCTGGTGCTGAACGGCAATGAACCACGGCAGCGTGATAGCAAAGTAAAGCGCGATTCCCGGCCACCACACCGAGCGCTGCACGATGGACCACTCTTTCCGCAAAAATGCGAATGCCGCGACAATTACGATGGCCAGGAGCGGCGCCACCGGCCCTTTCGCCAGCGTAGCCACGCCGGTAAAAAAATAGATATCAAACAGCCAGAACTTCGAATCGGTCTCGTACCACGCGTACCAGCCCAGCAGCCCGATCGAAAGCGGAGCGGCCATCTGCATGTCGGTCGAAGCGCCGCGAGAAAACCCGATGATCCCCGCGCAGGCCACCGTGATCAACGCAGCATCAAGGTGTCCGCCCGGCCGGAATCGCTTCATGTGCAGATAAATGAGCGCCACCATGATGAAGGCGAAACTCGCCGATGGCAGTCGCGCACTCCAGTCATGCACTCCAAATTCCTGGAAGACAAACATCGCACGCCAGTAGTAAAGCGCAGGCTTTTCCAGCCACGGATGCCCGTACAGATACGGAGTAACGCAGGCGCTCAGCCGGTCTTTGATGGTATGCGCCTGGTCAAAGCGCACCAGCATCTCATGAGCAATCTGCGCATAGCGCGGTTCGTCGGCGCCGACAAGCCCAAGTCCATCCCCTCCCAACAGGGGCACAACGCCATAAAGGATGAAAAATGCGCTGAAGAGCACGAAGACCGAAGCCTCGCAAAACGTCGCCCAGGTAGGCAGTCGCATGCGTCGATGTTCGGGCGAATCCGGTGTAACTGGCTCCAGTTGAGTCTCCACTTCCAGCGATTCTCCAGGCCGGCGCAATCGCGGCTCCAAAGTTACTCATTCCGGGACCGCTGTGAACCGGCCTCGCGGCCTGCTTTCGGGATTGGGGGGTCCCAACTGGCCAGGAAATCTAACTAAGACGGGCCTCGAAAACCAAGGCGAAACGCAGAAATCAACGCGCGTTTCAGACAAAAGCTAGGCTAACAGATTCGCGCCGGTTCTCAACCGGGCTCACACGCCGTTTCCGCCAGCGCGGTTCGCAGTTCCCCCGCAATCTGCGCCTGCGCGCGGCCCAGAGGACCTGCCAGCGTACAGCCAGATGCATTTTCGTGCCCCCCGCCGTCGTGCCGCTTCGCAATTGCGGCCACGTTGATTTTCCCCTTGCCGCGCAGACTCACACGAATCGTATTCTCCGGCATTTCGCGGAGGAACGCGGCTGCTTCCACTTCTGCAATCGAAAGCGCATAGTTCGCGATGCCCTCGCAGTCTTCCTCCACTGCGCAACTTCTCACCATATCCTCGTGGGTGATCCACAGCCATGCCACGCGCCCCTCTCGATGCAGATTCCTCAGCGCCGCGCCTAGCAGGAGCAACTTTGCCATTGACGTGGAAAAATACACCTGTTGTGCGATGCGAATCGGATCTGCCCCCGCCTGCGTCAGATCCCGGGCCAGCCCGAATGTCGAGGCCCGCGTCCCCCCGTAGATGAAGCCGCCCGTGTCCGTCAGCACAGTGGTGTAGATGCAGGTGGCAACATCGGGCGTAATCTCTACCCCGGCGGCCAGAAAAAGCCGATACACCATCTCTCCCACACACGCCGCCTGGTGATCGATCCAATTGACGTGCGCAAACTCCAGGCCCGTAGCGTGATGATCGATGTTGATAAGAAAGAACTTTTCCAGCCCCTGCAGCCGTGTGCGCTCCGGCCCATCGCACTCCAGCAGGATCGCCGCATCGTAGGGCCCATGTACCCGCAGAGCGGTTCTGATGTCGTCCGCCCCGGGCAGAGCACGGTAAGCAACCTGTACCCGATCAGCCGATACCAGGTCAGCCCTCTTACCCATCGCCTGCAGCAGCTTCCCCATCGCCAGCATGCTGCCCACCGCATCGCCATCCGGCCGCGAGTGCGAGCAGACCAGGAAGCGCTCACCCTCGCGGATCACTCTGAGAATTTCGGCAATGGAGTGGTCCGCGGCCGTTCGCGTATCGGAGCCATTGGAAATGGTTCGGGGGAGATCCATTGCCTACTCCACCGGAGTCTTCTGGCGTTTTCGCGAGCGGTCCATCAGCTCTTCGATCCGGGCCTGAAAGCGCCCCGATCGATCGGCCAGGAACGATAGTTCCGGCACGTGCCGCACTCCCATTCGCTCCTTTAACTCATAGCGAATGTATCCCTTTGCCGCCTCAAGTCCGGCAATCGTGTCCACCTCTGCCTTGGCAATATCCGGCACAGCGTTATCGACAGCCACGTAGACCCGCGCCGACTTGGCGCCCGGATTCAGCACAACCTCGGTGACATAGCAGAACGCGATGCGCGGATCCGAGAGCTCCCCCTCGATCATCGCGCCAATCTCTTCCCGCAGCGTCTCAGCCACCCGGTCCTGATGATGCTTTCTCGCCCTGTGTTCCGGCATGTAAACGCCTCCTGAAGTGGCTTCAAGTAAACCCATCAGGATAGCAGAGCGGCGGCGGACACACCGTTTCGGCCCGATGGAGTGGTACGGCTGTTTCGCGGATATGGATGCTCGCTCACGGGTGGTTTATGGCTCTCTAGAGTCGCGTGTGTTTATCAAGCCGCCCGACTTGCGAACTAGCGGCCGAGTGTCATATTCGATCTATGTTTGATGAACGACATAAATAGTGCAAAACGGTACAGTTTCTCTTCCACAAACATGGAAGAATCAACCTGTATCAGGTCTATTTCGAGGCTCGCCGGGGCGTTTCATCCCTCATTCCGGCATAGCCATCAGAGCTGAAAGGTCTCTCGAATGAATGTGATAGCTCAACCGGCATTCGATCTTGAATCCTTCCTTGAGAGTTCCGGAATAGGTCGAAGGACTGTCGAGCTTAAAGCGAAACAATCTTTCTTCACGCAGGGCGATGTCGCCGATTGTGTCTACTATCTGCGAAAAGGTCGCGCAAAAGTCACAATTGTCTCAAATGAGGGAAAAGAAGCCACCATCACGTTGTTAGCCCCTCGCGATTTTGTGGGGGAGGAGTCGCTCGCCTCAGTCGGCGCAAGGCGCCTGACCATTGCGACCGCCCTCACGGCTTGCACTGCACTCAGAATTGAGCGCGACGAAATGATTCGCGCAATGCACGGCGAGCATCAGTTTTCTGATTTGTTCATCAAGTTTCTTTTGGTGCGGGGCATACGCACTCAAGCCGACCTGGTCGACCAACTGTTTAACTCCAGTGAAAAACGGCTCGCCAGGATTCTGCTCCTGATGGCGGAGTTTGGCATGCCCGGCGAACCGGAATCTTTAATCCCCAAGATCTCGCAGGAAAGTCTAGCAGAGATGATCGGCTCGACACGGTCCCGCGTCAGCTTCTTCATGAATCGCTTTCGCAAACTCGGCTTCATCGAGTACAACGGGCGCATTCGCGTCAACAAGTCGCTGCTGAACATCGTTCTCCACGATAAGTTGCCCGGCGACAATGCGGTCCGACCACGTATTCTTGCGCTCCCACTGAAGCAGGGCAAACAAAAAAACCCACAAAACAAGCCTAAATTCCAAACTGTCTAAAAGTGGACAGAAGGGGCCGTCGGTCCGCAGGCATATTTAACCTGACACAATCCCTTTTCAGGCAGATGTTCAGGGAAGCAGCGGAAGCACCATCGTCATACCACGCAGGATGGCTCGTGGGGGAGTCGTCCGAGTCTATGACAGAGACAACGCGAATGACGCTCCGGACCAACCCGGTCAGTCATTAGTTCTCGCGAAGGGGGTTCACCGTGGATTCGAAATCCAATCAGACTGTCAGCGTCGCAGAATCGGCTAACGGTAAGGTGCCAACAGTTGCCACGGCGACCAGGACGATAGAACTATTTGCCACCGGGGTAGTTGGCCTTGACGATATTCTTGGCGGCGGTCTGGCCAGAAACCACCTTTATCTCATCGAAGGGGATCCTGGTACGGGCAAGACCACGATCGCCATGCAGTTCCTCATGGAAGGTGCCAGCCGCGGTCAAAAGGGCCTCTATGTGACCCTTTCCGAGTCGAAGACCGAGCTTCTTGAAATTGCCCTGTCGCACGGCTGGTCGCTTGATGGAATTGAAATATTTGAGTTGGGCCCAGACGAGGAACACCTGAAGGCCGAAGCCCAATACACGGTCTTCAATCCTTCCGAAATCGAATTGGCGGACACAACCAACGCGGTATTGTCCGAGGTCGAGAGACTTCAACCGGAACGCGTCGTATTTGATTCCCTCTCCGAGCTGCGCCTGCTGGCTCGGGATTCCCTGCGATATCGCAGGCAAATCCTGGGACTGAAGCAATACTTCTCTGGGCGCAACTGCACCGTACTATTGCTGGACGATCGCACCGCCGAACGTCATGATCTGCAACTCCAGAGCATTGCCCACGGCGTAATCATGATGGAAAGTGTGGAGCGGGAGTACGGCATCAAGAGGCGCCGCCTGGAAGTGAAGAAACTGCGCGGTGCACGCTTCCGCGAGGGATTTCATGACTACTGCATCAAGCGGGGCGGCGTGGAAGTGTATCCGCGCCTCGTGGCCTCCGAGCATCTGCTGGCTCTTCAGCCGACTCAATTGAAGAGTGGCATTACGGCGCTTGACACATTGCTTGGGGGAGGCCTTGATAGCGGCACGAGCACTCTTTTGCTTGGACCCGCAGGCTGCGGAAAGTCGACTATCGCGGCGCGCTACGCTTTGTCTGAGGTCGAACGTGGAGGCAGCGCAGCGCTATTCGCCTTCGATGAATCATTAGCGACTCTGCTGATCCGGGGAAAAGGTCTGGGGCTCGATATCAAGAAGCACGTCGACTCCGGACAGTTCTCCCTTCGCCAGGTGGATGCCGCAGAGCTTTCGCCTGGTCAATTCGTCCATGAGATTCGCCAATTGGTTGAAAAGAAGAATCTGAAGCTGCTGATTATCGACAGCCTGAACGGATTTCTAAATGCGATGCCTGGCGAGAAGTTCCTGGCGATGCAGCTGCACGAACTGCTGGCATACCTGAGCCAGAAGGGCGTTGCGACGCTGATGACCGTTGCCCAGCATGGGCTTTGTGGGAACGAACATCGATACACCCGTTGATGTGAGCTACTTGGCGGACACGGTGCTCCTGTTTCGATATTTCGAGGCAGCGGGCGAGGTGCGCCAGGCCCTCTCCGTAATCAAAAAACGCAGCGGAGAACATGAGCGCACAATTCGTGAATTGGTGATGAAGAACGGGGCAATTGGAGTCGGAAACATCTTGATGGAGTTCGAAGGCGTATTAACGGGCGCCCCAACCTATCGCGGCGAGATTGACGGCCTTCGGTCAACCAGATCGCATGAAAATCCGAGTGCAACCACGTGACCGGCCAGGAATACGAACTTCGAGTCCTCGTAGTTGCTCCTACGGGGCGAGATAACGTTCTAATCTGCAATCTGCTCGCTGGCAACGGCATCCCTTGCGCCACGTCGACGACGGCGGAAATGGCTCTCGTCGAATTCGAATCCGGGGCTGGGGCATTGATTCTGGCGGAGGAGGCCCTGACGCTGCCTGCGATCTCTCAGTGGGCGGCGCAAATAGCCGGGCAACCCTCGTGGTCCGATTTTCCCCTGATTCTTCTCACGGCGAGCGGGGGAGTCGATGATGAAAGCCGCAGAAGAATGCGCGTTCGAGAGCCCCTTGGAAACGTAGTGCTCCTGGAACGACCGGTTCGACCTGAGACATTCGTTAGCACCGTCCAGGCTGCACTTCGCAGCCGTGACCGCCAATATCAAATGAGAGACTTTATAGCCAAGAACCACGCCGCCGAAGAGGCAATTCGACGAGCGGAGAAGCTGGCCGTGGCCGGGCGTCTTGCTGCAAGCATTTCGCATGAAATCAATAATCCTCTCGCATCCGTCACCAATCTCCTTTACCTGATTGGCACTTCATCTTCGCTGGAAGAGGCGAAAAAGCACAAAGTCATCGCGGAAAGCGAGTTGGCGCGAATATCGGAAATCGTCACCCAGACCCTGCGGTTCTACCGCGAGCCAAGCAAGCCGACATTGATCCGCCTTTCAGAAATCGTGGACTCAGCGCTCCTCCTCTACCAGGCGCGATTAAGCTACGCCGAAATCGTGATTGAAAAAGACTTTCGCGAGAGCTCGCCAATCGTTGCAATGGCCGGCGAACTGCGCCAGGTGGTTTTGAACCTGATTGGAAACGCGCTGGACGCTCTAGATCGGGGCGGCAGGCTCAAGATTCGGGTCTCTAACGCGCGCGAAAACAGGAATGCCGGGCGCTTCGGCGTTCGCCTGACCGTGGCGGACAGCGGTTCCGGGGTCTGCCCTGAGATTAGAAAGACGCTCTTCGAGCCGTTTGTCAGCACAAAAGGCGACACCGGTACAGGGCTCGGCCTCTGGATTAGCTCTGAAATTGTAAAGAGACACGGCGGGAAGATTCAGGTAAGAAGCAGTGCTCTTTCCCAATCTTCATGGACAGTCTTTTCCGTCTTTCTGCCGCTGAACCAAATCGGTGGCCATCTCACACTTGCCGAGGTATCCACGATACTGGATGGGAAAAGTAAGGTCGCTCTGTCTGAGTCACCGCCTGCAATGGCTTTGCCAATGCAGCGAGAGATGGCGACATAACAGCTGTGGATCAATGCAAAATCGTCGATGTCATCGGTAATGAGCATTGGCAGATAAAGCGGGAACAAATCATCGATTTTGGGGTAGTGATTGAATTGTGCGTTGGCGGGTGCCCCCGGGTCCCTCGCTTTTGGGGACCGGGGAGCCAGACTCACTCATCATTGCAGCCGGATTCATGGTTGAAGTATTCTCGCGGTGCATAAAAGGCCAGCGCATCGGTTATCAGCAAACAGGCTAGTTCCACTTCTTTACCTTCAGTTGCTATCGGTGCCGTCCTTACCTGGCCGCGGTCGCCGCCATGGAACTCTTTGAAGATGCGTTGGAGCGGGCCCGCCCGCTATCGCTCTGTTGTCGCCCGTTACGTGGTCATGCCGGAGCACGTGCCTTTACAATCATTCCCACCGAAGGTGCAACAACGATGTAGCCTGTCGCGGCAACTCCGTTTCGATGGTCACTGTGCCCTGATCCACGTCGAGCCACCGCGGAGATGTCAGCAACTCCAGTTGGCCGGCCCGGCGCAGCCTCGCATATTGCTCGGCCGTCGGCGATTGCGGCGAACCCATCTGCTTCCACACGGTGTACGAGTTGCTGTGCTCATCATCGATTCGATAGTGTTCCAGCAGCACGCGCTTCACTCCGGCCGGAATCCCCGCAATCGTCAACTGCACAGTTGCCGCCGCCGCAGGCAGGTCGTCATCCTGGTAATTCCACGCCATCACGGCTGCCTCGTGCAACCCTTTGGTTGCAAAAGCATCCACGTCTGGCACATGCCGGACGCCGGATTTCAGGATGTCGCCGAGCGGAATCTGCCCCGTGCTCTCGGTCTCGACTCGATCGCCCGACATCAGGCCCGCCATGCGAAAGACATTCAGAATCGGCTTGTCGATTCCATTGGTTGCAAGGGTGCGGAATCCCTCGAAATAGTCCTTTCCTTCAAATTCGAACGACCACGAGAGCATCGCGGCCAAATTCACTCCACGCTGCTCTCCGAGATCCAAAAGCGACTTCATTGCCACCGCCGTATAGGTGGCGTAGAGCGGCCCGTTGCGGTAGGCATTTGCCGGGTTCGTCTTCATCGAGCACGCGGCGCAGCCTTCAGGATCGGCCTCGCTCAGGATGATCGGAAGGCGCTTGAATCGCTGGTATTTCGCTACGATGTCGAATCCGGTTCGGGCCGAGTTCAATTCATCGCCAAGGCCCATCCGCACGCGTCCGTCCACCATCTCCGGGCGTCCCTTGGGATGAAAGGAGATGAAATCCAGCGGCACCGGCTTGCCGTCCGCCGCGCTGCGTTCACTGAGGCAATGATTCAGAAATGCCTCCAGGAACCCAACAGACTTCGCCGATCCGGGCCCCGTGGTTGCCGGACCCCCCACCCTCGCACCAGGCAACGCCGCGCGCACCCCGGCCACCGCGTAGTCATAGAGCTTGAAGTACTCCTCCTGAGTGCCGTGCCAATACACAATGTCCGGCTCATTCCACACTTCGAAGTACCATGTGCTTACTTTGTCACGACCGTAGCGTTCCACCAGATGTTCGGTGAATTTCCTCACCAGCTCACCCCACATCGCGTAATCTTTTGGAGGATTGTTCGACGCTCCCGCCATCGTTGGCCGCGGGAAATGAACTTGGTATTCATTCACCCCGGCCACATCTGACGCGAGATTCTTCGGCATGAATCCCAGCTCGACAAACGGCCGCACCCCGGCCCGCTGATATTCGTCAAAGGTCTGGTCGGTGATCGTGAAGTCGTAGACAGGCTTTCCATCCACCCCGAGCGAGAAGACGTTCGATGAGGACCACTTCAGCTCCGCGACGCCGTTCCCTGAAGTAAGCAGATGATGTGCGCGGATGTACACCGGTTCAGGCGTCAGGTCGTGCAGTTCCCGCAATAGCTGCTTGCCGTATTTCATGGTCGTATAGTTCGACTCATCGTAGCCGAACCACCTATAAACGGGCGTATAAGGCCCGAGCGATTTCGCAAGGTCAACCCGAATGCTCACGGAATCAGAAGCCGGCTGTGCGACGCCCGGCAGACAGGCAATGCACATCAGAAAAAAAACTCCAAACGTCTTTCCATCAAGCCGTCTTCGCATCAACACTCCTTCGGACCCGATAATGGACTCGATCTCACTAAAACACTCCAATGCGAAGAACTCGTGCTCTGTCTGCCCAACCTCAGCCCTCCAGGTACTCCCAGAAGGAGTCTGTCAGCTCAGCCCCGAGCTCGTTGGACATTCGCCGCGCGGCCCGCTCCACTTCTTCAATCAATTGGTGCAGATAACTCCGCGATCCCGAAATCGCCACGATGCCCAGCGTCGCTGATTGCCACGTCACCGCCTCATCCATCTCGGCAACGGAGATATTGAACCCCTGCCTCAACTGATCTTTCATGGAGCGCACCACCTGCCGCCGGTCCTTCAGCGAATGCGCGTGTTCAATGCGAAGTTCGAGGGTAAGCTGGGCCACGGGCATGGCGACACACTGCCTCTCTTGAATTCGACTCTCCGGGGTGCCTCATTCTAACCCCGTTGTGCTCGCAATAGACAAGAGTTCCAACCCGCGGCCCCGGGGGACCACCCCCGAGCCCGTCCCGATTCCACACTAGTATCTGTCAATAGCCCAGGCTCGCCTTTTCCTTCCAAGCTATTGATCTGCAAGCGAAAAATCCTCCCGGCGAATTGCAGGTAATTTCCCCCTTCCGGCGCACAATAATAACAATTGCCAATCTCCCGCGATCCCTGGGCCTTGATCCCTGATCCCTGATCCTGATCCCTGACCGACCGTAAATCCTTTGATAGGAAATCTCTACGGGTAAGTCCAGCAAGGAGAGATCTTTACCGGGATATCCTCGCTGCAAAGCGCTGATTCCAGAATATTTCCCGAAAGAGACCGGGTATAGGGGGGGTGTCAGGCAACCGAATGGTTGCATAACAGTTTCACGCGAGAAAGTGTTACGTGTCAGGTCCGTATCCCTATGCCCCGAGCACCGCAAACGCCACCACCGTCTCGTTCGCATCGCCCGTCGCCTCAACCAGCCGCTCTTCCAACTCATGCGGAACCTGCATCTCGCAAGCCGTAATTTGCTCCTCGCCGGCTCCCACGAAACACAACTCGCAACAGCCCAGCGCCTCGCCATCGCCCATGCGCACAGGCGGACCGAAGACCCGGCACGTCATCGGTCTCCACTCATACACACAGCAAAGCCCCGTCGCGGGATCGAGCGCAGGACAAGCAGCGTCATTGGCAAACTCCTCAAACCGCGCCTGCTCCTCTTCCGAAGTACCCAGCACGCCCGTCGCCGCATCGCCCGGAAACTCAGCCCCCCACTGCGCAATCCACGCTTTCGCGCGTTGCTCAATCGCCTCGGCCTTGCCCGGGCCCTTCTCTGGATCCGCTTCATGCAATGCCCGCATACCCTCCTGTAACCGCGCCACGTCCAGCGCATTGATAGCAAACGCTCCATGGCAACATTGAGTACATCCCGGCCGGCACGCCAGCCACGTCCCCGCCCGGCGTCCCGCATCGGCCAGCGCCGCATCCATAATCTGCACAAGTTCCGAATCGCCCGCCGGCAGCCGCATGCGCCAAGCATAGCCCAGATCGCCCTAGCGCCGCCGCAAACCGATTTCACCTCCGCCGCGCAACGTGCTATAACGGCCTCGAGACACCCCCGCGACGAAACCTGTCGAGGTGGGCCCCGTCCGAGGTCACCTTGCTTTATCTGGAGCGCATCCCCGCCGCCCCGCTCAACCAATTCATCCGATCGCTTTGGTACGCCCAGGCCGGCAGCGTCGCACACCACCGCGAACGCGTCCTTCCCACCGGCCGCACCCAGATCATCCTTAACCTCGCCCGCGATTTTCTGCTCGACTGTCCTGAAGGCCAACCCGATCAACGTATGCCGCCAACCCTCGTCGTCGGCGCCCGCTCTGTCTACGAGATCGTCGACAGCTCCGACATGGCCGACCTCATTGGCATCGTCTTCAATCCTGGCGGCTTCGCGCCTTTCGCAGCGGACGCAGCACATCTGTTCAGCAACCAAAGTGTTGCGCTTTTCGATGTTTGGGGTCCGCAGGCAAACCTCCTCCGCGATCACCTTCGTGAAGTCAACTCACCGCATCGCCGCCTGCAAATCCTTGAACAATTCTTGACCGCGCGGTTCGCATCGCGGCTCGAAAGCCGGCAGCGGCCCCATCAAATTCAGTTTGCTCTTCGCTACTTCGCACACAATCCGAGCATTGCCAGCGTCGGCGAGACTTCGCGTCAGATCGGCTGGAGCGAGCGCCGATTCTCCCAGGTTTTCCGCGAAGAAGTCGGCCTCTCGCCGAAGGTCTGGTGCCGCATCCAGCGTTTCCAGCGGGCCGTCCATCAACTCCATGCCGGATCCGACATACGCTGGGCCGAGCTTGCCCTCGACTGCGGCTACTACGATCAGTCCCACTTCGCCAACGAGTTCCGCGCCTTCTCCGGCGTCGACGCCACCACCTACTCCGCGAATCGCACTCGCTGGGCCAACCACATCGCCGCCGACTAGCAGCCCGTCTCCATTTCCGATTCTTCCAAGATCGCAGCCGCCACAGGCTGCCATCCTGATGCGGTAGTCTCAAACCCGACGGAGGTCCCCATGCCCACTACAGCGATTACATCAACGTCCACCATCATGCCCACCATGCGCTATCACGATGCAAATGCCGCCATTGAGTGGCTCTGCAACGTCTTCGGCTTCGAACGCCATGCCGTCTATCCCGGCCCGAACAACACGGTCGGTCACGCCGAACTCACCCTCGGCGGCGGCATGATCATGCTCGGTTCGGAAAAGGACGATGAGTACGGCCGAGGTTTTACATCGCCATCCGAAGTCGGCAACAAGGAAACCCGCAGCACCTACATCATTGTTCCCGACGCCGATGCGGTCTACGCACGCGCGAAGGCTGCCGGCGGCAAAATCGTCCGCGAACTCCAGAACACCGACTACGGCAGCCGCGAGTTCTCAGTCAAAGATCCCGAAGGCCACAGCTGGAGCGTCGGCACCTACAACCCATGGAAGGCGCAAGCATAGCGATTCAATCCAGATCGACAATCTTCCCGGGGTTCATGCGATTCTCCGGATCGAGAGCGCGTTTGATCGTGCGCATCGTGTCCAAAGCCTCGCCATGTTCTGCCAGAAGGTACTTCTTCTTGCCGTAGCCGACGCCATGTTCGCCGGTGCAGGTACCACCCATCGCGTGAGCACGCTCCACCAGGCGATGGGCAAACGCATCGGCTTCCTCGGATTGCCTGTGCTCAAGCGCGCAAAGCACATGAAAATTGCCGTCTCCTACGTGGCCCACAATCGTGCCCGGAAAACCTAACCCGTCAAGATCGGTGCGCGTCGCAACAATGCACTCGGCAAGACGTGAAATCGGCACGCACACATCCGTCGTAAGAACATCGGAGCCCGGTCGAAGCGCGCGCGAGGCATAGTAAGCATCGTGGCGCGCCTGCCACAGGCGCTCGCGACCTTCCGGGTTGGATTCCCAGGCCAGCCCAGACGCACCGTGTTCCCGGGCCAGTTGTTCTGCCAGTCGCGCCGATTCATCCACCACGGACTGGCTGATGCCATGAAACTCGAACAGAAGCGTTGGCCGCTCGGTCAAGTTGAGATGCGAATATCGGTTCACGGCGGCCACCATCCGGTCGTCCATGAACTCGATGCGAGCGACGCCGAGGCCCAGCTGGATCGCTTCGATCACGGTTTCAACCGCATCCTGCACGGTTGGAAACGCACCAACCGCAACCACGACAGCCTCTGGCAGCGCATGCAGCCGCAGCGTCACTTCAGTGATGACGCCAAGCGTTCCTTCGGCGCCCACAAACAGGTGCGTAAGGTCGTATCCGGCGCTGGATTTGCGAGCGCGTGTGCCTGTGTGGATCACGCGGCCGTCGGCCAGTACGACGGTAAGAGCGAGCACGTTTTCGCGCATGGTGCCGTAGCGGACGGCGGTAGTCCCCGAAGCCCGCGTAGAGGCCATGCCGCCGATGGTCGCGTCCGCACCGGGATCGATGAAGAACGTGAGTCCGGTGTTCTCGAGCGCTTTCGCCAGTTGCATGCGGCTCACACCGGCTTCCACCGTGGCATCCAGATCGCCTGAGCTCACACGCAGCACGCGATTCATTTGCCGCAGGTCAATGCAGATGCCGCCGCGCGTGGCATGAACGTGTCCCTCGAGCGAAGTTCCCGCGCCGAACGGCACAACCGGCATACCATACCGTGCGCTCACCCGCACAATCTCGCTCACTTCCTCCGTGCTTTTGGGGAAGCTGACTAAATCCGGCAGGGCCGGCGCATGCGTGCTCTCGCCGTGGCTGTGGTGCTCCCGCACAGCCTCCGCCGCGGTCACGCGGGCGCCGAGCAGGGAACTGAGATCGGCGAGGGCTGCGGCGATTGCAGATTGGTTGGGCGTAGCGGTCGGCATTTCCAAGTGGTGAAGATCATACCCTTGCATTGATCGTTCCGGAAAGTGCTCCGGGCGGGATAGACTCATTGCGTATCGCGAGAGAGGTCAATTTGAAATCGAAGACAGCAATCGTTTCCCTCGGCGTTGTTATGTGCCTTGTTCCCTTCGGCTTCGCGCAGTCCCGCCTCCTCGTCGCCGAAAAAGGCGCGCAGAGTCTGGCCATCATCGATCCTGCCGGTGGCACTGTGCTCGCCTCCGTGCCCGAAGGCGGCATCACGGGCCATGAGGTTATTGCCTCCGCCGACGGCAAACTCGCCTTCGTTCCCATCTACGGCAACTCCGGCGTAGGAAAGCCCGGCACTGATGGGCAGAACATCGCGGTCATCGATATCGCCTCGCGTAAAGTCGTCGGCAACATCGCATTCGACCACGGCATTCGTCCGCACTGCCCCATGATCGGCCCCAAAGACGGCCAGCTATACGTCACCACCGAACTCGACAAGACCATCACCGTCATCGATCCCAAAACGCTGAAGATCGTCGGCACCATCCCCACGGGCCAGCCCGAGAGCCACATGCTCACGCTCTCCCACGACGGCCGCCGCGCCTATACCGCCAATGTCGGCCCCGGCACGGTCTCCGTTATCGACATCGCGGCGCGCAAGGTGCTCAAAGTCATTCCCATCTCGGCGAACACGCAGCGCATCTCCATCTCGCCTGACGACAAATGGGTCTTCACCGCCGACCAGACCAAGCCGCAAATGGCCGTGATCGATACCAACACCAGTACCGTCGCCAAATGGATTCCGATGGAAGGTATCGGCTACGGCTCTGCTCCCACACCCGACGGCCGCTGGCTCCTCGTCGCTCTTCCCGATCAGAACGAGGTTGCCGTCATCGATTTGAAATCGATGCAGGTAGCGCGCACCGTCTCGGTCGCAGATTATCCGCAGGAAGTCCTCGTCCGCCCCGACGGCAAGTCCGCCTACGTCTCCTGCGAGAAGGCCAACCTAGTCGCCGAAATCAATACGACAACGTGGACTGTCACTCGGACCATTCCGACGGCCAAATTGGCCGACGGTCTGGCCTGGGCAGCGCAGTAATTACTGTGAAGGTGTAGCACGAACCACGGGTGCCCCAACCATGCTGCGAGGCACGGGTGGGAAAGCAAGAACTCTATGTGCGGCATTGTTTCCCGACGCCGGCTCAGCATTCGAGGAATTCGGAAAGATGCAGTAAGCGCCTACCCGATCGCCCGGTCCCAAGTCTCCAGCGTCCGCTTGAACTCGCTCATGAACTTCCCCGCATCCGCACCATCGATCAGGCGATGATCGAAGCCCAGGCAGTAATACTGCATCGAGCGAATCGCAATCGTGTCGCTGCCCTCGGCATCGGTCAGCACTACTGGCTCTTTCTTCAACGCGCCAATTGCGAGAATTGCCGCTTCCGGCTGATTGATGATCGGCATGCCGAACTCATCCCCGAATATTCCCGGATTGGTCAGCGTAAATGTCGATCCGCCCACCTCATCCGGCAACAGCTTCTTCGTGCGTGCGCGTCCCGCAAGGTCGTTGATGCTGCGCGCAATGCTCACGAAATCCCGTTTTTCCGCCTCGCGCACCGTGGGAACAATCAACCCCCACTCAAGCGCCACCGCGATGCCAAGATTGATATTCGCATGGTACTGAATGTTGTTGTTCTCGATCAGGGACGCATTCACAATTGGGAATCGGCGCAACGCCTCAACTGTCGCCACCGCGATGAACGGCATGTACGTCAACTTCACGCCGTGCCGCTGCTCGAATCCAGCCTTTTCCCGTTCGCGCAGCCGTGCAATCCGCGTCATGTCGACCTTGTAGACCGAGTGCACATGCGGACTGGTGCGTTTGCTCTCCACCATCCGCCGCGCAATGATTGACCGCATTTTTGTTAGCGGCACAACCTCGGAGGTAAGCGCTTTAGGCTGCGGCGCCCCTGCCATTGGCTTCGTCTGCGGCGCAGGCGCTTGCCGCTGAGCCGCTGGTTGGCTGACGTAGCGCAGGATATCTTCCTTGTTGATCCGCCCATTCGAACCCGTGCCGGGCACAAGTCGCAGATCGACGTTGTGCTCTTTCGCAATCTTCCGCACCAGCGGCGACGACTTGACCACCTGCGGTGGGGCCAACTGCGCCTGGGGCACGGCTGGAGACACGATGGCGCCTGGTGCTTTCGCCGATTCCATGAGGTTTCGCCCAGATGGCGTTGCCGCCACTTCCATCGGACTGTTGCCGCCGATCACGGCGACCACCGCGTTGATCTGGACTGTCTCGCCCTCGGCCGCCCTGATCTCCGTCAACACTCCGGCCACAGAAGAAGGAATCTCGGCATCCACCTTGTCGGTTGAAATCTCGAACAGCGGCTCATCCTTCTCGACCCGGTCGCCGACCTTCTTCAGCCACTTGGTAATGGTTCCCTCAAAAATTGATTCGCCCATCTGTGGCATTACGATCTCGATGCCGTTACCTGTGGCTCGAACCGCTGCAGGCGGCGCCTCCGCAGCGGGCACATGAGACTTGGGCTGTGGGATCGGAGCAGTCGCGAGCTTTTCGGAAACCGGCGCGGCATTCGCCTTCGAATCTCTTTCAGCTAAAACGGCAACGACCGTATTGACTTCCACCGTTGCCCCTTCAGGAAATTTGATTTCGCTCAGAACACCAGCCACGGTTGAAGGAATCTCCGCATCCACCTTGTCGGTAGAGATCTCGAACAGTGGCTCGTCTTTCTCCACCGGGTCGCCGATCTTCTTGAGCCACTTGGTAATGGTGCCCTCAAAGATCGACTCGCCCATCTGGGGCATGATTACGTCGGTTGGCATGAATCGTTCACTCCGCCACGCGGGATAAGCAACGCCCGCCCGGTTCCTGCCGGATTATAAATTGCAGCCCGGACCCGCTGGCGCGCGCCAACCAACTTGAACTGACTCAGGCCCGCACCGGCCGCTCCGGATCGCAGTGCAATCGTTGCACTTCTGCGGGAATCTGCAGCGGAGTGTCTTCCGCCGGCATCGCCCTTTTTGCCGCCGCCTGCGCCCGCAAAGCGTCCAAAGACTCCACCGCCAGCACCTGCTGCGTGAAAACATGCCCGAACTGCCTCACCGCCTCGTGCGCTATCTCTTCAAACCCCGGCAGGCGCACCCCTTCCGGAATCTCCCTCTCCATGCTCGTCACCGGCTTGTCCGTAATCCCGCACGGATTGATCAGCTTAAAATCCCGCAGGTCCGTCGTCACATTGAACGCAAAGCCATGCGATGTAATCCCGCGCGAAACATGAATCCCAATCGCGCCGATCTTGCGCGCTTTGGCTGTGACGATGCCCTCGTCAAACCCACCGTCACTCCCAGCAGTAGGAAGGCCGCACCACACACCCGTCAGACCCGCGATCCGCCCGGCGCGGACGCCATACTCGCCGCATAGCCGGATCAGCGCCTCCTCCATCATCCGCACGAAGTCCACCGGCCCCAGCCGCCCGCCCCGACCATTCACCAAGCTCCGTAGATCGAATATCGGATACCCAACCAGTTGCCCCGGCCCGTGATAGGTCACATCCCCGCCGCGATTGATCTCGTGCAGCGTCACCCCGCGCTGCGCCAGCGATTCATCCGAGGCCAGCACGTTTTCGCGCCGCGCATTCCGTCCCAGCGTCAGCACTGGCGGATGCTCCAGCAGCAGCAGCACGTTGTCCACACGCCCTTCGAGCCGCAGCGCCGCAATCTCGGCCTGCAATCGCAGCCCCTCGTCGTATGCCACTCGCCCCAGGTAGAGATACTCAATCATCATTTTCTATTGTAGGTTCGCGAGCGAGAACAGATCGCCGCCCATCAGAGAATCTACCGCTGCGGCGTCGGTTCAAAAATTCCAGCAAACGAGCTCTTCACGCGCAGGAACACCAGCAACCACAGAACTGCAACCACCAACGCCATTGGCAGCCCGCCCAGTTGCATCGTGATGTGAAAGGTGATTATGTTCACGATCTCCGCCGCCAGCACCGTGAGCGCCAGGGGCACATAGCGGTTGATCAGCAACAGTAACGCCGGCACTGCCTGACAAAGTCCCACCACAACGCCGTAATGAGATTCCGCCATGGCGGTTGAAAAATTCGCCATCAGCCCCGGCGGCATCGGCGGATTGGGAATAAAGTGAAACAGCATGTTCGAACCGAAAATCAAAAACATCACTCCCATCAAATAGCGGGCAATTGTCGCAGCAATTCTCATAGGGAACTCCTTGAAGCGGAATGGAGTGCGAGAGCGCACGGAGGATCGCGTACCGTATGGATGCCGCTCGGTCGGTGCTCGATTCACAACGAACGAGCTTACGTGGACCCTTACTAAATGGCGGCAGCTGGAATCTGAAATCTGATGAGTCAGCTCATGTTGCGGGCTGCGGCACCCTTGCGGATGCCGCCACTCGCATTGCCTGCCGCTGGCAGGGATGCCTGCGGCCGGCAAGTATGGGTTGGATTCGCCTTCCCCGGGCGTCCCCAACCCCGTTGGACTAGTCCCATTGGAGGTCTGGTTACTAGTCCATTGGGCTCCCCCAGGCAAGAACGTGAGGGACCCCAAGTCCAAAATCCTTGGTCGGTTTCGCATTCCTGACAGAATGGCGCTGAACCCGGCCAGAAAGTGCGGCTTTGATTGGAGAATTAAATGAGAAAGCGACACAGGGAACCGTCTCGTGTCGGGTTCAACAAACCGTTGCTCGCTTTAGAGGCAGATCTGCGAAGGCGGTCCGCGGGACGGATTAGGGCCGTCCGAGTCGTGCTGACCAACGTGCGCGTCTGAGATGAGGATTTCCGTCTGTGTGCAGCATCGGGGCGTGAGCCCTGGGGCCGCCTGCGTGCTGATCTTCTTGCCGCGAATTCTATGCAGCCGCGCCGCCGGCGCACGATGGCGCTGCATAGAAGTTACGAACTGATCCAAAGTCCGGAGGGTCGGCCCTTCAGCATGACTCGCTGGGAGTTGTGGCCTCGCAACCCGGTATGAAAGCGCGCCAGGCGACGTGGCGGGCAGCCGCATCGCGGCTGGCGCCAACACCACGGCGAAGAGCAGAGCTCTGACAATAAAACTGTGCGCCTTCATGACAGGGAGCCTTGAGTATAACCAGCAACAAATCGACTCCGCAATCATTTCATGCTGCTCCCATGGTGGAAATCCAGCGCACTGGGCAGGTTGGCGCAAACGATAGTTGGGACCGAGGCCATCCATGAGAAGTCAGTAGGCCGGCAATTCCGACATTGTCCTCGATCGTGACGAGCATCCCCGATGCCGTCGCGCAGCCCTCGTTCTGAGGCTCATGATTGGAATTGGTGGGGAGGTGTCACGGCGCGGATCACGCGCCGTGACGCCATGCAAATTCGGCAGAGGGACCTGTAAGCCGAATTCTGTCGTGTGCGGTCATTCCTCTAGGCGCCGCGTTGCCGCGGACACTCATCAGCGACCTACCCGGAGGTTTCGGCAATTGCTCGAGCCGCCTCAGCGCGTCGGGCCGATGCGCAGCGCCGCCTGGCTCTTAGCGGCAGCTTCCCTCCCTATTTGGTCTTGCTCCGTGTGGGGTTTACCCTGCCTCCGACTTTACAGCCGGAGCGGTGCGCTCTTACCGCACCTTTTCACCCTTACCCCGGCGCGGACCGGCTCTCCAGGCGAACCCTTCGAGTCTTTCCGGGAATCCCTCCGAAGAGGGGTAGCCGAGGCGGTATCTTTTCTGTGGCACTGGCCGTATGCGAGCCTTGACGCTCACATCCCGGACGTTATCCGGCACACTGCCCTGCGGAGTTCGGACTTTCCTCCCCCGGCATCCGCGGTAAACGGATCCCGGCAGCGACCGCCCGGTCCTCCTGCCAGCCTCCAGTCTACCTGAATCGACGTTCTACCCGTTCCACAGCCCCATTCGCCCCTAGGCCGATACCATAAGAACATGCTTCGCGTGAAACTTCTCGAACCCGGCGCCCGCCTTCCGGTCGTCGCTCATCCCGGCGAAGATCTCGGCTACGATGTTTTCTCTCTCGAATCCGTCGTGCTCGAGCCCCGCAAAACCATTCGTGTCCGTACCGGTATCTCCGTCGAAGCCCGCCACCCCGAAACCAAGGTTCCCCTCGGTCTGCTCGTTCGCGACCGCTCGTCAATGGCTTCGAAGGGCATCGCCACCACCGCCGGCGTCATCGATGCCGGATACCGCGGCGAAGTCCAGATCGTCATGACCAACCTCGGCGAGAGCCCTATCCAGATCAACGCCGGCGAGAAAATTGCCCAGATGATCCCAGTTCCGGTTCTGACTGGCCCGGTCGAGGAAGTGGAAACCCTCGAAGAGTCGGCCCGTCTCGCAAAAGGCTTCGGCAGCTCCGGCAGGTGAGCCGGCAACCTGCACCATATAATCCCCCAATTAAGGGACCTGGTAATGCTCTATCGCTGCAATATCCCCTTGAAGAGGCTTGAGTCAGGGAACGTCTTGCCCACCATTACCTCTTCTGAAGGTGCTATATGCCTTTGATCTCAGTAACCCGCTTGCGGGTGCGGTCATGGCGTTTCATCCCGGGTTTTCTCTTCACAACGCTTCGCGTCGGCAGGCAGGCTCGCAAAGCGGAAGGGAATCTGGCTGTGAAGATATTCCGCGACGCTCGCAACGCCTTCTGGACGTGCACCAACTGGGATTCGGAGGCTTCCATGAGAGCCTTCATGCTGGCGAAGCCGCACGGTCCGGCTATGCGCAAGTTGCTGGAGTGGTGCGACGAGGCCGCGCTGGTTCATTGGACACAGGAGGACGATGAACTGCCTTCCTGGGCGGAAGCTCATAGCATCATGCTGCGGCGAGGCCGTCCATCAAAGGTGAATCATCCCTCCGATGCGCAGAAGGGATATCGGATCGACGCGCCAGGCATATCCCCGAAAACAGAAATCCGACTGAAATAGCCGCTGCTGTTTCGAGGAAAATCCCCGTTGCGAATCGCACCCAATGCATCACCGCGTTATGTCTAATCGGTGGCGCGATGCGTTTGTCGGAGGCGGCGCGGGTAGTTGGAAAACTTGGATGGCCCCAGCGTTAAGGATGGCTACGCGCTGGCCCGACGGCGATATTGCCACATTGCCGCCTGCATCAAGGATTGGAGTGAGCGGCGCCTCCAGCACTGTCTTGCCATTGGCCACGTCGAAGACCCGGACCATCTGCCCCTGGAAGTCCTCCGCGCTAAGCATTTTCTTCTTATAGCTCTTGACTGCGTGCTTAAGGAGCATCGTTTGTCGCGCGGCGCGCAGACCGTTCGGCGCTGTCACCAGAAGTGGCCACATCACATTGGATGGGGCAGTCATCTCCCAAAGCGAGCTGCCTTGAGTTGAGATGGCTCCAAGTTTCTCGCCCTCGTCTGGCTGGCATCTGGTCAGCAGCAATTCTGTCTCGGAAAGAAAGCTGTATTGGGGTAAGCAGGTCGAATCCATGTGAACGACTGGCCGGTGTGAACCGGAGAATTCATAGAGCTCAAGGTGCCAGTGGTCAGTATCGTCGTGCAGCCTCTCCACATAACCATCGGAGTTCATGGGCCAGTTCGAGTCCTGATTCGTCCACGGCACGCGGCTTTCATGAGTCACGTCGCCCGACGCGCGTTTCAGTGTACGGGTCACAAGCACGCTCTGCTCGCCGGGTTTTGGCGGGTCCGCGCTGGCAGACGGCTGGCCTGTTGCGGAACTGTCGGGTTTTTGCGACGCACCTGCGGTCTCAAGGAAGTTGGCCATTATGAAATTCTCTTTCGGATCCAATTGGATCCAGAGGAGGCGGCCGGGGAATCGCAGAAAGGGAGCTGTCTTCAGATTGGCGTCACCCTGATCGAGACCCTCGCGCGTGCGCAGCAGAAAGTGTCCATCGTTGAGCATCCAGAGATAGCGCGAGCGGTCGGGCACGATCCATGCGGCTTCAGACTCGACCTTGCCGGTGGAAACGACCACCACCTTGACCTGGATCTGCTGCTGTGTGCCTTTCAGGTCATCGCCGGCATCGCGCGCCATGAGGCCTGATACGTGGAAGGTGAACAGCAGCCGGTCCTCATCGAGGAAGTCGAGGCTCAACAGAGACTGGCGGCGCAAAAGGTAGTTGTCGCCCGGGACAGAAAAGCCAAGCGGGCCGACGGGAATGGTGAAGGTGGGTGCGATGCTGGGCTGAAGAGGATAGCTGTCCAGAATCACGTGCGGCTTG
This sequence comes from uncultured Acidobacteriaceae bacterium, assembly GCA_963832035.1. Lineage (GTDB taxonomy): Bacteria > Acidobacteriota > Terriglobia > Terriglobales > Acidobacteriaceae > Telmatobacter. The sequence continues at coordinate 736,282 of CAWHSK010000003.1, forward strand.
GGTCGCCTGGGGAGGTCCTTTGTGGGCAGCGGGGGGGCCTCAATGCCATATTGCGCACGCACGAGTGACGGGCCCGCCAGAAGGAGAAGTGCCAGCGAAATGTGGAGCCGCTTCACGATTGCATTCACTATCGCCGATCTTGCCACCTACGGGTATACCCCAAAAGGTAGCATCGCCCGTTCGGTCACGCGAAAATTCCAGTCAAAGTTGAGAACACGCTATGCGCGGCGGCTGGTAATCTCCCGGACTTGCGCGCGTGCGGGCGCAAGCACCTGTTGAGCTGCACGGATGCCTGATCGCATGGCGGCATGCACCGTTCCCCAGTGGCCGGTGACATCTGTATGCTCTCCGGCAAAATACAGCGTCTGCTCTGCCGGCGTCGCCATCGTCAGCACTGCATCCAGTGCACCGGCAGGAACGTAGCTGTAAGCGCCGCAACTGTGCGGATCGGTCTGCCAGTCGTGAGTCGCGCAACTAATCAGTTGCTCTCGCAGCATCGCTACCGGCAGGCCAAAGATCCGCGCCAGTTCTATGCACGCGGCATCGCCGACCTGCTCCCGGGTGAACTGGTCAAATGCAGTCGATTCCGGTCCGCCGATCCAACCCGTTAACGTGCGCGTCTCCCAAGGGTGCGCCGTCCACCACACCGGCGGCATCGCATCCTGGGCAAACAGGAAACTCAGTTTCGGCAACTTCACTTCCTCCTGGGTGGCCCACCAGCGCTCGCGAAAGAGCAGGGTGAAACGCCGGACAGGCCCCATCGCCAACTGGTTTGCGGCGATCAACGCTGACGGCACAGGATCGAACACCACTCCAAGTTGCTGCAAGATCCCCAGTGGCAATGCGATAACCGCCTGCTCCGCCGAGTATTGCGCCAGCTCGCCGCCATCGCGCACGTACACCCGGACGCTGCCGCGCTCCCACTCAATCTTCTCCACTGTCCGTGACAGCTCGATACGCCCGCCGGCCTCGCGCACCTTGTTGGCGACAAACTCCGGCACCCGGTCGTAGCCTTCGCGAATCCGAAACACCTCGTCGCTCGCAATCTCTTTCTCTGCGCTTTGTTGCACCGCAAGAGCGTGCACGCCGATGCGCCGATAATCGGCCGCGTTGAAACTCTGGACGTAGTTGATGACTTCATCCCGCTTCTCCGGCGAAAGCTTTTCCAGTGGAGGATAATCGGCAAACGACAGGTCCGCACCCTTCCACTTCTCAAGACCATTGAGGAATTTGAAGGCCTCGCCGATCTCATCGCATTTCTTCAGCTTTCCACTTCGATAGCAGATGTCGGTTCCATCGAGCGCGTAGGTCTCCAGTCCTGCCTCGCGGACCAGATCCCACAATTCCGGCGGCCGCCCGTGGATGAATTCCGCCCCCAACTCGAGAATCTCGCCCTCGTCGCGCAGGGTGAGGATTCTTCCGCCCACGCGATCACGCGCCTCCAAGACCAGCACTTTCCGGCCGGCTTCCGCCAGCTGCCGGGCCGCTGTCAGTCCCGCCATTCCCGCACCGATCACCAGGATGCGCTTTCCTCTCGCTTCCATGTACGTTTGGATGCGCCAGCGTTTCAGCAGAACCCGAAATTGCTCGCACCACCGTCGAACGTCATCTAATCCAGGAAACGATCCCGGCCTCCGGGTCGCTGCCTAACTACTTATGGCTCGAGGCAGGCACCAGCTTCGACATCCACGATGACGGACCGCCTTCGCAGCATAGCCAGACCACCGGCAATCACCTGGTAAAGCTCCTCGAAAACGCCGGAATCTCCTGGCGATCCTACGACGAATACATAAGCGCGACCAGTTGCCCGCTGAAGAACGAAGGCCCGGTCGACCCGAACGGAAGCCAGCTTTACCAGCCCCGCCACAATCCCTTTGTCTACTTTGACGACCAGACCAACCACCTCTCGAGCTCATCCGCGACGTGTATCTCGCACATTCGACAGTTCGGGCAGCTCGCGCACGATCTCGCGAACAACACTGTTGCCCGCTACAACTTCATCACCCCCGACATGTGCAACGACATGCACGACAGTTGCGGCGGCAACGCCATTGCCCACGGCGATGAATGGCTGAAGAAGACCGTCCCCATGATCCTCAACTCCACCGCGTATCGGAGCGGCGGAGTTCTCTTTATCACCTGGGACGAGGCTTCAAAAGGCGATGGCCCAATTCCGATGATCGTGCTATCGCCTTACGCAAAGGGCAATCACTTTTCCAATTCGACCTACTACACTCATGGTTCGACGCTGCGAACCATCCAGGAAATCTTCGGGATTTACCCTCTGATCCGCGACGCAGCGAGCGAGACGGATCTGCGGGCTCTCTTCTCGGTGTTTCCGTAAACGTCGCATAGCGGTTAATTCTCGGAAAATGCAGGAACTCCTCGCCCACAGTCCCCGTAGATAATGGTGTCACGGATCAGATCGTCCTACTGGCCCGCTGAAACAAAGGAGAACGCAATGGGTAAGTTGGTCGTTGTCTTGGCGGGGTGTGCGGCAATACTTTTGGGGATCGTCCCGGTTCAGGCGCAGAGCCATCCAAACAAGAACAATTCCGGCCAACTGGTCATCGTTTTCAAAGATGGCCACCGGCAGACCTTCAACTTCGCCGACGTGTCGCGTATCGAGTTTGCTGGGACTGGTGGAGTTCCCATCGCGGATGCTGGCTCAACAACATCCGGAGCCCCACCTCGTGGACATTTCCTGGGCAAGTGGGAGGTTGGCGACGGCTCCGGCAGCACCTTCTACATCACTCTCGACGACAATGGCACAGCCTGGCGCTCGCTTCATCGCGTCCACGGAAAGTGGGTCTATGTGAATGGAGAAGCAAGGGTTACGTGGGATGACGGCGCCATGGATGCCATTCGCAGAATCGATGGAAAAGATGAAAAATTTGCCTATCGCTCAGGAAAGACCTTCACCGACGAGCCCGATAATGTGACGGCGGCCAAAAACACCGCCCCCCGGCCAATCTAGCGATCTAGCGCCCCCTGAATCGTTATCTGCCATTGCTTGTCCATCCATCGGAACCTTCTTCCGATGCGCTGCGTACCATTTACCGAGAGCGGTACCCTGGCCCGCAACCTGAGGCCCGGCAAAGCTCCGAGCCGTCTATTCAACATGGCCACGATTTCCTGGCCTGACGCGTCAGCCTGCGCGCCACTGCCGGTTGAGCTTCTGTCACTGGTCTCTGGCGGATATCAACTGATGGTTGCGTACACTAAGAGCAGCGTTTCGAACCCGAGGTAGAAAGAAGCAGATCGTCGAACCATGAGCATCCTCGAAGCCTTCAAACTCGCGCTTCAGTCCCTTTGGGGCAACAAAATGCGCTCCATTCTCACGCTAATCGGAGTGGTGATGGGCGTGGCTTCGGTCATCATGGTGCTGACCCTGGTGCAGGGCGCCAAGCGCTTCATCTCCACCAAGCTCTCAGGCTACGGCGCCGATGTCTTCACAGTGAACCGCATGTCGAGCGTGATTCTTTCCGCCGACGAGTATTTCAGCTACCAAAAGCGGAAGATTATCCGCATGGAAGACTACGAAGCCATCAAGGATGGCTGCGACACCTGCAGCGAAGTGGGAGCTTCGCTATTCAAGAGCACCAACGTGGTTTACAACGGGCACTCCAGTAACAACACCGGCATACGCGGCTACACAGCCTCGATGATGACGCTGAACAATATCGACATCGCCCTTGGACGCGGATTCACGCCGGCTGACGAAGAGCACGCATTCCACAACGCAATCGTCGGCTACGACATTGTCGACAACCTCATGAACGGCGGAGATCCGCTGGGCAAGGAAATCCGTGTCGACGGAATTCCGTTCACCATCATCGGTGTAGGCGACCGGCAAGGCAAGACACTCGGACAGTCGCAAGACAACTGGGTTGCCATTCCCATCACGACCTACCAACAAATTTACGGTTACAACGACTCTGTCGACATTTATGCGCGTGTCTCCGGCGGTTCCCAGGTCATGGTTCAAGCCGAGGACCAGGCCCGCGTCATCATGCGCGCGCGCCACCACGACACACCGGGCCAGCCCGACGACTTTGAAATCCAGACCAACGACACCTTCCTCGACATTGCCAATCAGTTACTCGGGGTATTTGCGTGGGTTGTTCTCGGCCTCGGCTCCATTGCGCTCGTCGTGGGCGGCGTCGTGATCATGAACATCATGCTCGTAAGCGTTACCGAGCGCACCCGCGAGATCGGCGTCCGCAAGGCGCTCGGCGCAAAGCAGCGTGATGTTCTCATGCAATTTCTAATTGAAAGCGCTTCGCTTTCTTCGGTCGGCGGCATCTTCGGAGTCCTTTTAGGCATATTGGTTGGCAAGCTGATCACTGTCTTAGCAGGCTTCCCAACCGCCGTACCGGTGTGGGCAATTTTTCTCGGTCTTTCCCTCGCCAGCGCTGTAGGGATTTTCTTCGGTGTTTACCCCGCCAGCAAAGCGGCAAGACTGGACCCGGTTGTAGCGCTCAGGGCGGAAATGTAGAAGAGACAGCCAGGAGCTACCAGCTTCTAGCTCCGAGCTGTCTTGGAAGTTGAACAGTCATCGTGCCGCTGGATAAGGTTGGGCACGTAACATCGCCGAGTCTCCTGCTGGAGGCTGCCGGCTAGAAGCCAGGAGCTGCAACCATGCAAGGACAACAAGCCGCCGAATCCGTCAAGATGGCCCTTCAGACCATTCGCACCAACAAACTGCGATCGGGCTTGACTATCCTGGGCATCGTCATCGGCGTCACTACTGTCATCACAATCTCGTCGGTCATCAGCGGTCTTAATAACCGGGTGCAGCAGTGGGTCTCCTCGCTTGGCAGCAATGTGTTCTGGGTTTTCCATATGCCTGTCATTGGTGTGCGTCCGACCACCGAGATGCTGGCTCGCAGAAAACTCAATATCGATGACGTCATGGCTCTCCGCACGCTGCCCCACGTTGTTGCGGCTGACGGCGGCTACCAGCACGTCAAGTCGCAGTTCCGCGTTGGCGATGTCAGCGTCAAGTACAACGGCAAGAAGATCGCCGGCACCATCCTGCAAGGTTCCACGTCGCAGGTCGGACTCGTCACCGACCTCGTCTTTCTGCAGGGTCGCCTCTGGAATGACGCGGAAGATCAGAGAGCCGAACACGTTATTGTCCTCGGACACGATGTTTGGGAAGAGCTCTTTGGCGAACAGTATGCTATCGGCAAGGAAGTCAACGTCGAGTCGGGTCTCTACACTGTCATCGGCGTTCTTGACAAACAGAAGCAACCCTTCGGCGGCGGCAAGAATCCCGCCGACAACATGGCCTACTTCCCGCTCGGCACCTACCATAATCTTCATCCCGAAGACAAAGACATGTGGGTCAGCGTCAAGTACGACGACCCCAAGAACAAGGCTCTCGTCGAAGAAGAAATTCGCGAGCTGCTCCGAATACACCGGAAGGTCAAAGTCGATAAGCCGGATGACTTCGAGATATTCGGCCCCGACTCGCTCTCAAAGCTCTGGAACCAGCTCACCGGAGGACTTGTCCTCTTTATGATTGCCGTCTCCAGCGTCGGCCTGATGGTTGGAGGTGTCGGAGTGATGAACATCATGCTGGTCAGCGTTACGGAGCGCACGCGCGAAATAGGAGTTCGCAAAGCGATCGGCGCCACCAAGCGCACGCTCCTCGTTCAATTCACCACCGAGGCCGTAACTCTCTGTGCCGTGGGTGGCGTCATTGGCATTCTTCTTGGCGCGGTGCTCACATGGATCATCTATTTTCTTCCCATCGGCTTGCCTGCGACCATGTCTACGATGTGGGTGCTCACTGGATTCACCGTCTCGTGCGCTATCGGGTTGATTTTCGGCATTTACCCTGCGTGGAAAGCCGCCAACCTCGACCCTATTGAGGCGCTGCGTTACGAATGAGAAGCTGGTTCCCGAAATAGGAGCATAATTGCACTGAACCCTCCCGGGGAAAGTCAGGCAAGGCATGGCAAGGGGACAGACGCGCGAATCCATCAAGATGGCTCTCGATACCGTGCGGACCAACAAGCTCCGCTCGGGACTCACCATCCTGGGCATCGTCATCGGCGTCACCACTGTTATCACCATCTCCTCGGTCATCACCGGCTTGAACAACCGAGTCAATGACTGGGTGACCTCAATGGGCTCCAATGTTTTCTGGGTATTTCACATGCCGCTGATCGGCGTGCGGCCCACTTCCGAAATGCTCACCCGGAAGAAACTCAACCTTGAAGAAGTCCTTGCGCTGCGTTCGCTTCCTCACGTTATCGCCGCCGATGGATCTTACCGGCATGTAAACGAAACCTTCCACGTCGGCGACGTCAGTGTGAAGTACAACGGCAAAAAGGTCTCCGGCGCCTTTCTGATGGGCGCCACCGCCGAATTGGAATCCGTATCTGAACTTTCAATGAAGTCCGGGCGATTGTGGACCGACGCAGAAGATCAGCGTCATGCCCACGTTTGCGCCATTGGTCACGACACGGCCGAAGAGCTCTTCGGATCCACGGACCCCCTCGGAAAAGACGTAACCGTCGGACCCAACCAGTACACCGTGATCGGCGTGGTCGATAAGCGCAAGCAGCCGTTTGGCTCCGGCAAGAATCCGGCGGACAACGGCGTCTATTTCCCGCTTGGCGCCTTTCACAGTCTCTACCCCGAAAATACTGACATGTACATCAGTGTCAAATATGACGACCAGCGCAATAAAGCTCTTGTCGAAGAAGAGATTCGGGAGGTTCTCCGCATATATCGAAAGGTCAAGGTTGAGCAACCTGATAACTTCGATATCTTCGGACCTGATTCGCTCTCAAAGCTGTGGAACCAGCTCACGGGCGGCCTCGTGCTCTTTATGATCGCGGTGTCGAGCGTCGGGCTCATGGTGGGCGGCGTAGGGGTAATGAACATCATGCTCGTCTCCGTCACCGAGCGGACCCGGGAGATCGGTGTACGGAAGGCAATTGGCGCAACCAAACGCGCACTTCTGTTGCAATTCACCACCGAAGCAGTGACGCTCACTGCGTTGGGCGGCATCATTGGCATTCTTCTGGGTGCGGTCCTCACGTGGATCATCTTCCTTTTACCTATCGGCCTTCCCGCAACCATGTCGACAATGTGGGTCGTTACCGGCTTCACCGTCTCTTGCGGTATCGGGTTGATCTTTGGCATCTACCCTGCGTGGAAAGCCGCCAATCTTGATCCGATCGAGGCGTTGCGGTACGAGTGAAGAAGGGAACAGGGATCAGGGAATAGGGAATAGGGTTGTGAGTGAAATGCTTAGTGGACTTTCAAAGACGAACAAGCAGCAACAAATTTGAAAGGCGAATCGCATAGATGGGCCAATCTTTCAAGGATCTGATCGTATGGCAGAGGGCAGTTCAGATGACTCTCGCTGTTTACAAGCTGTCTTCGACATTCCCAGGCTCTGAGCAGTTTGGGCTGACCAATCAAATGCGACGAGCATCTGTTTCTGCAGCAAGCAACATAGCAGAAGGCTATGGAAAGTCGTCCAAAGGAGAATATCTTCTCTTCTTAGGACATACTCGAGGATCAAACTGTGAGTTACAAACGCAGTTGGTGATCGCGGAAGGTTTAGGCTTTGGTTCCAATCAGCTTCGAGGCAAAGCAAGTGACCTGTCGAGCGAAGTGAGCAAGATGCTTGGTGCAATGATAACTAAATTGAAGACTTTAGCCTGCGGTGTTCTTTCTGTTCCCTGTTCCCTGTTCCCGTCCTAATCCCTAATTCCTAATTCCTAATCCCTAATTCCTGCCTCATTTAGACTATCGTTTGTGAACACGCACATCCTCGCTCTGGCTGTGGAAGCATTGACCACGTTTCTGGCCGTGGCAGGGATCGCGTACTTTCTTTTCGCCATTATCGCCGCGCGCACGTTTCTCTCCTCTCGCCGCACTCCACTGGCAGCCTTCGCGCCCGGCGTCTCAATTCTCAAATCATTGAAGGGCCTTGACCCCGGGATGCTCGATGCGTTTCGCTCGCACTGCCACCAGAACTATCTCGGCGAATACGAAATTCTTTTCGGTGTCTCCTCCCTCGACGATCCGGCTGTTCCTGCCGTTCACCAACTGCGGAGCGAATTTCCGAATCAAATGATTCGCCTGATCGAGTGTCCTGCGCGCCTCGGCGCCAACGGTAAAGTCAGCACGCTTGCGCAGCTTGCGTTTCAAGCGCGCTACGAGTTTCTCCTGGTCAACGATTCTGACATCAGCGTCAGTCCGCACTACCTCAGCCGCGTGATGGGCCACTTCGCGCCACAGGAACCTCGCTCTCACCATCAATCACTGAAGCCGGTTGGACTTGTCACAACGCTCTATCGGGGCCGCATGCACGGCACTCTCGGCTCACGTTTCGAATCGCTCGGGATCGCCACGGACTTCATGCCCAGTGTTCTTGTTGCCCGTATGCTTGAGGGCGGCCTTCGCTACGGCCTCGGCTCCACTCTCGCCGTCAGCCGAGAAGCACTCCAAACAATCGGAGGATTTGAAGCCCTGGTCGATCATCTCGCAGACGACTATGAACTCGGCGAACGGATCTACAAAGCCGGGTCCCGCGTCGCTCTCTCCGGCGAAGTCGTCGAAACCAGCGTCCCGGCATATGCGTGGAGCGGCTTCTGTGACCATCAACTCCGCTGGCTGCGCACAGTGCGCGACGCACGACCTGGGGGCTACGCGGGACTGCTCTTCACCTACGGATTCACTCTGGCTCTCGTCAACATCATTGCCAGCGGACTCAGCCCTATCAGTCTCTGGATTCTTGCCCTGAGTTTTTTTCTGCGCCTTTCGCTCGCGATGACGGTCGGCGCTGAAGTTCTCGCCGACCACCAGGTTCTCCCAAACTTGTGGTTGCTGCCTCTCCGCGATCTGGTCGCAACAGGACTCTGGATCGCCGGCTTCTCCGGCAACACCATCATCTGGCGCGGAGAAATTTTTACGGTAAAGCAGGGAAAGTTAAGCAAGACCTCTGGCCGGTAAGAGTTTCAAATTTTTAACAGCTTGGCATCGAAGTAGGCGATGCATTTTACTTGACTGGCAACTGGAGTTTTCAGGTTTGTGACGAATTGCAGCCTGCACGGGATTTCATTGAAATCATCCTCCATGCACTCTCCAAAGAGACCCCGTTATTCAGCCTTTTGAAAAACCGCCTTGATACTGTTTCTTTGCGCTCCGCAACAGATTCCCATGATTCCGCTATCTGCACTCAGCATTCGTCTGCTAGATTTGCCTTCACGCGGCCCCCTGTTTCTTCACGCAGAACGTGCCGGTCGCGCAAGGAGAGTCTCGATGCACATCCTCACACGATTTGCTGGACGCATTCTGTTCTGTTGCGCCCTTGTTGCAACTCCGGCCTTTGCTCTTGCTCAAGCCTCCGCGCCAGCCAAGCCGGCAGTCGGCGCGCAGATGACACCCTCAGCCACTTATGGCAAGCTGCTCTCCAACATGGAGAAGGAATTTGTGGACGCCGCAGAAGCCATGCCCGAAGACAAGTTCGCCTTCTCGCCGACGCAGGGCGAATTCAAGGGCGTACGTTCCTTCGGTGACCAGGTCAAGCACGTTGCCGAATCTAATTACTACTTTTTCGGTGGCACCATGTCTGAGGCAGACATGAAGACCAAATCTGATGCCATTGAAAAGCTCACATCGAAAGCCGACATCATCCAGGCGCTCAAGGACTCGTTCACGCAAGCGCACACGTACGTCAACGGAATCACCGCTGAGAACGTGTTCGTGATGACTGAGCACGGCACGCGCGGCGGAATGTCCGCATTCGGTCTGGCCCACATGATGGATCACTACGGCCAGATGGTCGTCTACCTGCGCATGAACAACATTGTTCCGCCTGCGAGCCGCGGCGGTGGCATGTAGAACGAACTCTCACTTTCGCTGAAAAAGAGGCCCCGGATCTGTGTCTTCGGACGAGATCCGGGGCTTTTTGCTAGTGCTCGCGAATCGCAGACACTGGGTCCGCGCACATCGCCCGATGCGCAGGCAGAAAGCATGCCAGCAGCGACATTGCCCCAAGCAGCACAACAACAGCGATCCCGGGGACCGGATCGTTTGCGCTGACTCCGTATAGAAGTCCTGCGATGAAGCGGGTCAGACCGAAAGCCAGCGCGAGTCCCAGTATCAGCCCCCGACTGTGAGCCGCGCTCCCTGCATCAGCACCAGCCGCACCACATCGGCGCACGAAGCGCCAAGTGCCACGTGGATGCCGATCTCGTGAGTTTGCAGTTGCGTGCGATATGCCACCACACCATAGATTCCTGTCGCCGCCAGCACGAGCGCAATCAAGGCGAACATTCCGGCGAATGTGCTCTGCATGACGGCAAACATGCTCGACATCTGTGCGGTCTCGCGCATTGAGCGCACATCAAACACGGGCAGACGTCCGTCGACTTGGTGGATCGCCTGCTCCACCATCGGACCCATATCCGTGGGGTTGCCTCTGGTCTTCACTTGCACGGTCAATTCTTTGTCAGGTTCCTGGAAATAGCTCATGTAGATCATGGGCTCCAGCGACTCGTTCATGAGGTTGTGTTTCGAGTTTTTCACCAGACCGACCACCGTGAACGGGTGACCCCAGATCTCCAGTCTCTTCCCGAGTGGAACCTGCCCGGGCCAATAGCGTTTGGCCGCCGTCTGATCCACGATCACGACTCGTGACGCTTTTTCGTTGTCATCCGGCGTAAAATCGCGTCCTTCGAGAATCGGTATCCCCAACGTCTCGAAGTATCGCGGCGTGACATCGGCCCGGCGCAATTCCAGAGATTCGTGCGGACGTGGAACATAGCCTTCGGGATACGCATCTACCGTCTTGCGATTGAAATTGAAAGGAACCCAGTCTGTAAGGGATGTAACGGTAGCCCCCGGCAGCGCCGCCACCCGATCGAGAATTTTATGCCGGATCGCGTCAATTTCATCGTCAGGGTAGCCTGCGATGTTCAAGCCTACTGAAGCGGTGAGGACACGATCCTGCTCAAACCCGGGATTGGCGGAGCTGATGCTTCTAAGCGTACGGAAGAAAAGTCCAGAGGTCACCAACAGCGCCAGAGAAAGCGCAATCTGCGCCACCACCAGGCCGCTGAGCAGCCGGCGATTGTGAGACCCGCCAGATACATTTGCCGATTCTTCCTTCAGCGCTTCCGCCGCCGGTACGCGCGACGAACGCAGTGCAGGAAATGCTCCACAGATAATGCTCGCCAATACCGAAAGCAACACAGTGACCGCAACAACGTTGTGATCCACCGTGCCGTTCAGGACAACTGGATTTGCATTTGGCGGAACGAAGCGGGCAAAGCTCTTTGCCGTCCACGTTGTCAGTGCCAAAGCCAACGCCCCGCCGGCGAAGGAGACGAAAAATCCCTCCATTACCATTTGCCGTACGAGTTGAATTCGTCCTGCACCCAAAGATTGCCGTATCGCAATCTCACGGCGGCGCGCGACAAAGCGCACCAGAGCCAGCGTGGCCACGTTGGCGCACGTCAGCAATAGCACGACCCCTGCAATTGCCAGCAGGATCGGCAGTGTACCGGCCATGTAGCCATTGGCACCGAACGGCGACCGCCACATTGGATCCAGTGAGATGTTATTTACGCCCAGGTGTTCGTTCGGATACGCGGCAACGATCCTGCGCATGATTGTGTCAAGGTCTTGCGCGGCCTGATCGCGGGTAACTCCTGGCCGCAACCTTCCGATCGCGTTGAGCCATGCTGCGCTTCGATGCGTTGTGCGCCAGGCGTTTGAGCCGATCGGGTTCAGCGTTACCCACAGATCTTCCCGAATCCCAGGCATCGCGCCGCTAAACCCCTCCGGCGCCACGCCGATCACGGTTACGGGGTGCCGGGCAATTTCGATGGACTTGCCGACGATCGACGGGTCTGACGCGTAGCGTGTCTTCCATAGCGAGTAACTCAACACGACGTATGGAACGGCGTCAGGTCGGGTTTCTTCTTCCGGCAGAAAGAAGCGCCCCAACATTGGCTGAATGCCCAGCAGTTCGAAGAAGTTCGAAGTTACGTTGCAAACGTAAATCCGCTCCGGCGTTGCTCCGCCAGTCAGGGTGAGCCAGTCGTGGTTATATGTGAGGATTCCGCTGAAGGTGCGATTCTGCTCCCGAAGGTCGCGGTAATCGAGATAGGAGAGCGGAGGTGACGGGGAGATATTCCATTGGCCGCGCATCAAGCTAACCAGGCTTCCAGTATCGTGGGCGCCGGGAATCGGATGCAGCATGGTGCCGTCGATCCAACTGAAGACTGTGCTGTTGGCGCAGATGGCAAGCGCCAGCATTAACCCTGCGGTAATTGTGAATCCCGGGCTCTTGCGCAGTTGCCGCAAGGCAAAGCGAACATCCTGGAGCAGCCCACGCATGGACGGCCTCCTTAAGGAACCTTGCTCTTGGGGAATGAGAGTACCGCTGGAAGAACTTGCATTCAGTGCGCCAAAACACGCTCGGACCTAAGCTGCTCAGCAATAACAACATAGAACCGGCAAACTGTTGTATTAATTAGTCTTCTGCTGTCCACTCGCGCACAAGGTGTCCATTTCCGCACACCAAAATGGCCCTTCCAAGTGATCTGCAGCACACCCTCAAGTTTTCTGATGAACCGTGCGCAATGCCGCGCGTATTATCCTCTGTTGCCATCCGCGGTGTTCCTGAAGGGCCGGGGGGAATGAAGAGCCGGGGTGGCTGAAAGCAAGACGAACGTGCTCGCCGAAGTCAATACGTTGCCCGAATCCGAAACCACGGCTCTTCGGCCGCATGCCCCGGCCGTCTCGCCTACCGAGCACATGTCTACGACCTGCGCCGAGGCAACAACTGCTCAGATAGTTTTTACGCAACCTTACCTGCGTTTGCCGATCAAATTGTTTCGGACATCGAGCGTCGCGCATCGCCGCTCCTCGACGGCTACAGTTCCCACGTGGAGACCGCCCTGGGCCAAGCTCCTCGCAGCCGTGGCGAATACGCGCTCGAACTCCTTGTCCTCGGAACGCTTTTAGCTCGCTACGAGTGGGCTGCGCAACACGCGGCGCGCTGGATCATGGAACTGGGGCGCACACTGATCTGGGTCCGCGAACACTCGCCCAAGGCAAAGCCTCTGGCGGACTGGGCACGCGCCGGCATTGCACGCTATTGCCTTGCTCCCTTTGTCGGGCGGAAGGGTGGAAAGCGAGGAAGCGCCGTCGAACGTCTCACCCGGCTCATCGCTTGGGTGAAATCTACGGGAGAGTTTAAGCAGGAAGCTTTGCGCCTGGACAACTGGCACAGCTATATCGCCGAGCTACGACCGGATAAGGCAACCTATTGGTTGCGCATTGCCGTCGAGCTCTTTCATGGCTTTGAGAGCGGCGCTGAAATCGTGCTTGGCTCTTACACGCGCGGAGTGTCAGACTACTTTGCCCGCGAGCATGCGCGGCTGGGGTGGCGCGAAGACCGGCTGATGTGCGGCAAGCCGGCAGTCGAGTATCACCTCAATATGGTGGCTGCCGAAGTCATGAACCGCGGCTTACGCGACAGCTTTATTGCTACGGGCGAGAGAGTTGTCCTGCTTCCCGCCTGCATGCGCGGCGACCGCAGCAGTCTGTGCAAGGCACATATCGATGGCGTCGACATGACCTGTGCCGGCTGTGATCCCAACTGTGCGATCAACCGCATTACACGCGAGATGAGCGCACTCGGCATCCGCGTTTACATCGTGCCCCACTCCAGCGGGTTCAGCCGCTGGCTCGCACGGTGGCAGCACACCGGCGTCGGCGTCACCGCGATAGCCTGCGCCCTGAACATCCTTGCCGGCGGATTTGAAATGCGGTAGCGCGGTATCGCTTCCCGATGCCTTCCGCTGGATTTTTCCGGCTGCCGCAAACACTGGGACGTAAAGGGATTCCCCACCGCCCTGAACGAGAAGCGCCTGGTGCAAATTGCAACCGCACATGCAGACCCCGCCCTGACGGGCCAGGACGGGGCGTGTGAACCGCGACCCGGCGGTTCAGAACAAGCTGGTGGCAGGGGTTGAAGTTGTAATGCGGGTTCCGGCCAGGGCTCCGGTGAATGAGATTGCCTTGGTTCCGTCGAGGTTATAAGCCACCAGTGTGAAGCTGCCGCTGTAGCTGTTGCCGTCGCGGCTGATCGTGACCCGTTCAGTGATTTGCGTAGGGCCCGCCGGATTGCCGATACCGCCGGGGGCATTGGCGGTGTCGTTGCTGAGCCATGGGATGTGGTTGAGATAGTAGGAGCGCGCACCCGTCTTCTGCCACACGCCGAGGCAGAAGTTGCCATCTTGCGGCGGGCGGGCAGAGTTCATGATCTCAGTCTTGTCGCTGTGCCAGACGACGATAGCGTTGTCGATCATTGGGTAGGAATCGCTAGGGATGGGGTTTCCGTTGACCGTATGCGCGGTGAATGTCACATGCCACATTCCAACGATCGACGGGGAATCATCATCATCGTCGTTGAAGAAGGCAGAGCGCACCAGGTGCGCCGAACCAATCTGGGGATACCAGGCTGCGGGTTTGAAGTTCTTGTTGAAACCACATTGTGCCGAGGCACCGGGGATCATGAACAGAGCCACCACGAGCACAGCCAAAGCCGGCACCAACCTGCAATTAATTGACCTCATTTGCTTCCTCCTTGGCCGGGGTACTTGCCGGCGCGCTTCAGAGATAACGCCGACTTGGGCCGCCGAAGCAATGAAGAGGTGGTGAAGGTTAGGTAAAGCAATATCTGCTTAAAATCGAGCGTTGTACGCGCTATCCTTAGATTCCCGTCAGTCTCACTGAGTGCGCGGAGGAGGTCCCGTGCCCGGTCCGGTCTACCAATTCGGCGACTTCCAGCTCGACTGCGGACGCTTCGAGCTGGTCCGCAATGGCCACTCACTGCGCATCGAGCGCAAGCCGATGGAGCTTTTGATGCTTCTCGTCTCTCGCCGGGGACAGCTGGTCTCACGCATCGAGATTGCACAACGCCTGTGGTCCAGTGAAGTCTTTGTCGACACCGAACACGGCATCAACACCGCGATCCGCAAGCTGCGCCATCTCCTCCGCGATGACCCGGAAGATCCGAAATTCATTCAGACTGTCACCGGAATGGGCTATCGATTCATCGCGCCCATCATCCCCGGCGAAGCTCCACCTTCCGAAGCTGTTCCGCCGAGTGCGCCAGTCGCCGTTCCCAACGGTGTGGCAGAAGTACCTGGTAAGTCCGCTCCTCCACCGATAGCGAAGAGACGTCCCCGATTCTGGCTGACCGTCGGCATTTCCGCCGCCATCCTCGTCGCAATGCTTGCCCTTACGCTTGGCTCGCATCCTCTCGCTGCCCGGCTTCTCCATCGCAACTCGCTGCCTGCCGTTACTTCGCTTGCAGTTATTCCTCTCGACAACCTCTCTGGCGATCCCAATCAGGAGTACTTTGCCGACGGCATGACAGACGAACTCATCACCATGTTGGCCAAGGACTCCTCGCTCCGCATCACATCGCGCACCTCCGTTATGCAATACAAAGGCGCCCGCAAGCCACTGCCCGAAATCGCTCGTGCCCTTGACGTCGACGCCATCCTCGAAGGCTCGATATCGCGCTCCTCCGGCTCCGTCCATATGAATCTCCAGCTCATCCGCGCCGACACCGACACCCATCTGTGGGCGGAAAGCTATGATCGCACCGGAAATGAGGTGGCGGCTCTCCCCGATGATGCTGCCCGCGAGATCGCAGAGCGTCTCCACAGCGCCGCGGCTGGGACGGGTCGCGTCCGGTTTGTACCTCCCGAGGCGCACGATGCTTTTTTGAGAGGACGTTATTTTCTCGAAAAGCGTGAGGCTGATAAGAGCGCTGGGTATTTTCAGCAGGCAATTTCACTTGACCCATCGTGGTCGCAAGCGTATTCGGGGCTGGCCCGCGCATTGCAGTCGGAGGGCGTCCTGGGCATGATGATTCCCAGCGAAGCGACGGCAAAGGGCAAAGTGGCTGCGCGTCGTGCGATCGAGCTTGACCCGGAAAATGGGGACGCATATTCGACGCTTGGTCTCATTCAAGCCACCTATGAATGGCAATGGGCAGACGCGGAAGCGAACCTGAAGCATGGAATTGCGCTAAGTCCGAACAGCTCCGAAGCAGAGTTCAATTATGTTCTGTATCTTGACTCAGTGAACCGCCCTGAAGAGGCGGTAGCGCATATGCGAAAAGCGCTGGAGCTCGATCCGAATTCGTTTCTGACGAACCGGCATCTTGGATCGGCGCTCTACTTCGCGCGGCATTATGACGAGGCACTGACTCATCTGGAGCAAGCTGAGGAGATGGAGCCGGGCAAGCGCAACTTCGTCGAAGGATGGAAAAGCGAAATCTACGAAATGAAGGGAATGCAGGATAAGGCGATCGCCTCGGAATCAGCTGCCATTTCCGTCGGCGACCCGGCAACTGCGCGCCGACTCGATGCCATATACAAACGCGAAGGCTGGAATGCTTACTGGGAAGCGCGGATGAAGATGATGCTGGCCGATAAAAACGACCAGTGCGCTCCTTATGACATCGGAGTGAATTACATTCGCCTGGGACAACCGGAGCTTGCGATTCCGTATTTCGATCGGGCCATCGACCGCAAGTGCTGGGAAGCGACCTGGATGATGGTGGATCCCCGGGTCGATAAGATCCGAAGTTATGCCCGGTACACCAATCTTCTTAATCGGATGAACCTGCCCTATTGAAACAGTCAATTACTCCTGTCACCTCCGCTAATCGCTGTCGACTGTCATTTTGTCGCAAGCCCCGCCAGATAAATCCGTTGCGATTCATCGTCTTTCTGTTTTTCTTTGCTATTGTGGAGTTCAGGATGGGCCCCCTTTTCGAATGAAAATCCCACCCGAGTTCGAATGAGAATCTTGCCTACCCCTAATTCCGGGCTGTTCGCATTCGTGTGCGTCATGGGAGCCGCATCGACGGCGTTCGCATGCGATCGAATACCGGCAGGGGAGCCGCTCTGGATTCGCCTCTCAGCTCCCATTTCAACCTACACAGCAAAAGTGGGCGATCCTGTGCACGCAGTTCTAACCCAGGATCTCGTATGCGCCGACGAGCTCGTTCTGCCCATGGGCACAACTGTTGAGGGCGTAGTTCGCAGCAAGCGCAAGGTCGGATTCGGGATTCGACACGAAACTGCCGCCCTCGAACTCGTATTCAATCGTGCCGACACCGAATCTGGCACCACCCTGGTGTTCACCGCGCGGGTCGAGGAAGTGGAGAACGCTCGCGAACTAGTTCGCAAGGGAGTGATTCAAGGGATACGCAGTTCCGAGACCTTTCAGGGGACCGTCAACAGCCGCCTCATTCACCTGCCAACCTGGAATCCCTACTCCGATCCTGTCCTGATTGCATTCAAGGTCACCTTTCCAATCTTCCCCGAACCGGAGATCTACTATCCGGCCGGCACGGATATCCGCCTGAGTACCACGGCGGATATCTCCTCCCCACCGACGATGGACGTTGCGATGCACGAGTCAGACGAGACCGTGAGAACCGCAGAAGAGGATCAGATTGAGCAGGTAATCCAAGAACTTCCATGGCGGGTAACAACCAAGAAAGCTGTTGACGCGGACATTCTCAACATCGTCTTCCTCGGATCCGAGAAGCAGGTCGAATCAGCATTTCGCGAGGCAGGCTGGAATAACGCCGATTCCGTATCCCGGAACGCATGGCTAAAGAACCTGTATGCACTTTTAAATAACAGTGGCTACGCGCAACAGCCGATGATGACTTTTTATTTGAACGGCAAGCCCGAAGATATGAAGTGGCAAAAAAGCCTCAACAGCTACGGCCGTCGCGACCATCTTCGGATCTGGCAATGGACATTGCCCGGCACCGCGGAGTCCATCTGGGTGACGTCGTCGACGCACGACACCGGCGCTGCGCTCGCAGTGAAGCATCTGGGCTTCGTTCACCACATTAATCCCAACATCGATGATGAGCGCTCGATGGTGATTCGCGACTTGAATTTTGCTGGATGTGTGAAATCCATCAGCTATGCTTCGCGCCCCGAGATGCCCAGGAACGCTCGCAACGCCATGGGAGAAGCCATGCGCACCGACGGCTCAATAGCCATTATTGCTTTGCAGGACTGCCAACCCGCCAACCCGGAACTCGATCACAAGGAGCAAAGCGGCACCTACCGGCCTGGCAACCACGCTTTTCGATATATCCGGCGCACAATTCTAACTGTGCGGAATGACCTCTTTCGCGCCAACATTATTTATGGTGCTTACGACGTTGGACGGATGACAGTGATTGCGCTGCGCAAACCCGCCATCTATCCGGCAATCACATCGAATACCGGATCCCGCCAGGTTGTCGCCGGTTTAGCAAGCAAGCCCGCAACCAAGCCAGGCACCCCTGTTCCCATAGCTACCCACTGAGTTTTCAGTCGCACATTCCCAACGAAGTCAAACTGGGGTCGTAGGTAAACGGCCATCCGGGTGCCGGCGGGGAATCTCGATCACTTAACCCTGGGCTCCAGACTGCTATCCTTCTCCCAAATGCCGCTGGTCACTACAACAGAAGCCGGAGTTCCCATTCAGGGGCCCAGCGCAACCCTGATCTACGATGATTGGTACCCGGCGCTGCGCACCGACACTCTGCGCAAAGGCAAGCTGGCCAAAGCAATGCTCCTCGGCCTTCCGATAGTTCTGGGGCGCCTCACCGATGGCCGCGTCTTCGCCATGCGCGATAGTTGTCCTCATCGCGGAATCCCACTCAGCGTTGGCTGGTTCGACGGCAATCGCGTCACGTGCCGCTATCATGGGTGGGAGTTCGAGCCATGCAGCGGCCGCTGCGAGCTTATTCCCTCGCTCTCGAGCCACGATCATTTGGATGCCACGAAGATATATGCGAGTGCGTATCCCTGCGAAGAGCGCGATGGGCACGCGTGGGTATATGTGCCGGGGCTGGGAAGCGGGAAGCGATCACAGGGAGCGAATTTGCGTCCGGTTCCGGAACTCGCGAAGTTCGGGATGCGATACCGAACGGCTTTTTTGACGGCCGACCTTCCCTGCAACGTTGACCATGGCATTATCGGCCTTATGGATCCGGCCCACGGACCTTTTGTTCATCAAGCGTGGTGGTGGCGCTCCCGCGAGAGTATCCGCGAAAAAACCAAGCGCTTCGAACCTATCCCTGAAGGTTTCCGCATGAGCGCCCACGCCCCCAGCGGCAACTCGGCTCCCTACAAACTACTCGGCGTCTACGGCCAGCCCGTTGAAACCACTATTGACTTTGTGCTGCCCAATCGCCGCACCGAAGTCATTCGCTGTGGTGACAAGTGGTTCTCCTCGCTGACGACAATCACTCCAGTCACGGCTTCAACGTGCCGCATCGATGTTATCGCCGCATGGAACGTCTTCTATAACGTTCCCTTCCTCACACCGATCGCGAAGTTTTTCGGCGCGAAATTTGTTCGCCAGGACCAGGAGACGATGATCCAGCAGGCCGAAGGCTTGAGGCACAACCCCAGCCTGATGCTAATCGACGACGCTGACAAACCCGCCAAGTGGTACTTCTCGCTTAAGCAGGCGCGCCTCGACGGCACCGGCAAACATCCGCTAGCTGGGTCGGTGGAACTGCACTGGCGTAGTTAGACTATTTCCTCTCTGCAGTCTATTCACGTTGCGAAATACCGCTTGTAAGCCGTCCCTTCGCTCAAATAGACTCGGCTTCCACACCGGGCCCTCGAATTCCAACGAAAGAGGTGGAGCATGGCCGAATCATATGACTTGATCGCAGTTGGTGGAGGTTTGGGTGGAGCGGCGTTGGCGAAATCGCTGGCAGAAAAAGGTGCGCGCGTCCTCGTGATTGAGCGTGAAGAAGAATTCAAGGATCGCGTTCGCGGGGAGATGCTGGTGCCATGGGGCGTCGCGGAGGCTGAGAACCTTGGGATTACGACTTTGCTGCGTGGCAGTTGCGGCCACGATCTGCCCTGGGTCGATTTCTTTGCCGGCAGCCATCTTGTGGCGCACCGGGATACGGTAGCTACAACGCCGCATCACCAGCCGGGTCTCACTTTCTATCATCCGGCAATGCAGGAAGCGCTGCTGGAGGCCGCAGCCCAATCCGGCGCCGAAGTAAGACGCGGCGCAAGCGTTAAGGAGGTACATCCTGGGGGGCCGCCGACCGTTGTAATGCAGAGCAATGGTCACACGGAGGAGATTCGAGCCCGCATGGTTGTTGGCGCTGACGGAAGATCATCCATAGTTAGCCGATCCGCGGGCTTTCAAACAAAACGTGACCCTGATTGCATGCTGCTGGCTGGCGTGCTGCTGGAAAACTGCCCTGCGCCGGAGGATATTGGGCAGATAGTGATCGATTCGAACACCGGGTCTTGTGCAGTGGTGTTCCCGCAGGGAGAAGGGCGGGCGCGAGCCTATTTTGCCTATCACAAGGATTCGCGTCCTCGCGTCCAGGGAGATGCGGCTTTCGTCGACTTCATTGAGTCGTGCAAGCGCGCGGGCGCCAATCCGGGTTGGTATGACGGAGCCAAGGCAGCAGGCCCTCTGGCCAGTTTCGATGGAGCTGACACCGATACGCCGCATCCCTATCGCGATGGAATTGCGCTGGTAGGTGACGCGGCGGCAACAAGCGATCCTACCTGGGGCCAGGGATTGTCGACAACACTGCGGGACGCGCGGTTGCTGCGCGATAAGCTGCTCGCGAATGACGATTGGGACGCGGCGGGACACGCCTATGCCGAAGAACACGACCGATTCTGCAAGACCGTTCACGATGTCGTGGGGTGGTATACAGAGTTTTATCTCGAGACCGGACCAGAAGCCGATGCTCGCCGGGCACGGGCATTTCCGCTGATTGCACAAGATCCTGCGCGGCAACCCGATTTGCTGTTTTCGGGACCAGACATTCCCGTCGATGAAGGCACGCGCCGCAGATTCTTTGGACACGACTGAGAGGTCGTCCGACGGAAGCACAACCTCAGCCGGGTGGTCTGCACCTAGGCGTTCGTTGCAGTGGGGACCGGGACGCGCTGAATCGTCAGAACCGTGATGTCATCTTCCTGGCCAAAAGCCCTTGCGGCTGCGGCGATACTCTGGGCGGATTGTGCGCTGATGACGCGGGTGCGCTCGAAGCCATAGAGCTTACCCTGCGGATCGGAGGCTTCCACAACGCCATCGGAGAGCAGTGTAAGTGTCTGTCCGGGAGCCAACTGGAATTTTGACTCGGTGTATTCAACATCTGCAACGAGGCCAAGCGGCAACCCCGGCGCTGCCTCGATCTCGACTTCACCGCAATACGGCGACAGGTGCCCGGCATTTGCCAGGACGATTGATCCACTGGAATCGATTAGCGCACAGAGACAGGTGATGAAGCCGTCGTCCTTTGCCTGGAAGATCTGTTGGTTGAGACGATGCAGCAGTTCGGCGGGCCGGATGTTTGACGCAGCCAAGGTACGCAGGGCGCCGATGGCCAAAGTGCCGGTCATGGCAGCTTTCAATCCTTTGCCGCTGACATCGCCAATGACAATCAATGCGGAGTCGTTGGCTTGTTCGAGCACCTGGTAGAAGTCGCCTCCCACTTCTTGCGCTGGGAAATAGGCGGCTTCGATGCGAAAGCCAGTGAGGACGGGTAAAGATGCCGGAACCAGGCGTTGCTGAATTTCACGCGCAGCGGCAAGCTCAACGGCCGAGCGGGCCTGTTCGCGGCTGACTTGTGCGAACCGGAAAAAGATGACAATCAAGCTGCTCAGAAAGAAGAGAAGATTGCCCAGGTCATTCGGCTCCAGCACAATGGGTCCAACAGAAATGGAGTTGACCAGGAACTCGAAAGGCCGCCAGCCAAGATAGATGGACGCGCTGCCCAGATCGTAGAGCGCCATGGTTGCCGGTGGTAGAAGGCTGGGAATAATGAGCCAGCCGGCTTCGCGGTTGCCGCGGCGATACCAGCGAAAGAGCAGAATCGGCAGAAGGATGGCAGCGGGGAGGATAAAAAGGGGCTCGATGATCATGTACGCATGGGAGGGAATTTTCCCATACCAAACGAGCCAGCTAACGACGACAGGAATAATCAACAGAGACCGGTAAACCCGCCATACCGGACCGAGCCGATGGCCCCCGAACGCAAAGGTGAAATGTGTTTGAGCGATGATCAGCAAATAGATAATCGGATCGGCCAGAAGGACATTCCAGGCGAGAGACATATATCCCGATTGCTGGAAATACCAGACAACATCCGCGACTCCGACGAGAAGAAAGTAAAGACCGAGCCAGAAATATTCAATGTGTCCTCGCTGGCTGGCGTAAAGAGCGAAGAGGGCAAGGCCAGCGACGAAGATCAGCGCATTGATCACGATCGCCGGGATTGCGGAGGCGGTGCGGTCGTGGAACATGACCTGGCGCTGAGCATCGATGGCATCTGTGGTGCCAAGATACGCAGACATGAATTGGGGAAGGCGCCACGCAGCGTAGCCGGTGGGAATGCGTGTGCGCAGAGCAATAACCAATTGAGTTGCAGGATCGTCGATGGTGAACATACGCTCGACGGGACGATTTACGCCAAAGCTGGACCGGAGTTGGGGATCGGGAGTACGTACACCGTTGATATAGAGTTCGTACGTGCCCGCTCCGCCCTGAATCAGAAGCGCAAGCTCGGGATGGTTTTCGTGCAGTTTCAGGTGAATCCGAAACCAGCGCCAGCCCATTTGCGAAGGGCCGAGATCATCGAGACGCACTGATTCCCACTGCGAGTCGTCGAAGCCAGGCGCAGCCCACGCGGGAGAATCACCTTCTCGCGAAGACCAGCCAGCAGAAATGTCGTTAAACCATTCCTGTGCGTGCGGTCGATCGATCACAATTTCAGAATTGGAGGGATCAGAATCAACAGGCGCCGACTGTGCGCCTGCGCCTTGAGGCACACACGTACACAGCAAAATCAGCAGGATCAAATGAAGAGGTTTTTTCATTGCGACGCCGAGATCATACTACCGGCGCTGCCTCGGCGCTGGGAAAGATAAGTTACAGACAAGGTAGAGTTACCCTGCCTGGGCCTCGTCGCCGCCTTCGGTCAATTCATCGTTATCTTCGCCTTCGACAGAAATGCGCAGGGAGCGCAGGAAGTTCACATCGTTTTTGGTGAAGGTGCCACCGGCGGCTTCAGCAGCCGCGTCCGCCTCCTCTGTCTCCTTCGATACCTCGTTCAGGCCGATGGTGGCTTCGAGCATCAGGAGCACGTCGAAACCATGCTTGCGGATGTCCTGGACGACGCCTGCGATCTGCTCGCTTTCAATAACGGACTCGTGGATTGCTTCTCCGAGTTGCTGGATCAGTTCACGCAGGCGAGATGTCAAGGGCTTACCTCCGGCGGCGGCCAGCGCGAGCAAATAGCGCAGGGAGCGGCGATTGATTTCTATACCTTACTTCTCAAAAGGCCATCCGGCAAATGGCACCTGCGTTGGACTCGAACAAGGTCGCCCCGCGGGTCTGGCACTGCTACCATCATATCGGAGTGAGACCTGAATCCATCGGCCGGGTATTTGGTATTGGAGTGCGCTTGGCGGGTCGCCTCGCCGGACAAGCCATCATGGGCGAAGGCCAGCAGAAGAACGCCACGACTCAGCAGACGCAAACGGGCAATTCTCAGGCGGATGCTGCCACGCGAGGCCGGGTTGCGGGGCAGACCGCACGGGGCGTGACCCGCGGGTTGGGCGGATTCTTCAAGCCCTTCCGCAGTGTCGGCGGAAAGATCTGGCTCGAGGTTACCGGCGTCTTTTTTCTGCTGCCCGTGTTGGTCTTCAGCCCGGTGATGTGGAAGACAAGAGCAAGCTGGCAGCAAGGCCCCGATCATCGGACGTTTATAGCAGCGGCCGTCATCATCGTGATCTTTCTTTATCTAGGCGTCAGCAGCTTCTGGCGCGCCGCGCGACGACGCTGACAAGTTATTTCCGCGGCAGAGCAGCGGCGAGAATGCCGCGCAACTCTGCCCGCTGCGGTTCACTCAGTCCAGCGAGGCTCAAAGTAAAGTATGCGCTGGAAAAGTAGACGGCGATGATCAGGTCATTTCCTTCGCGCCAAAACTCAAACAGGTTCCATCCAAACTGCGACGAGAGGCCTGCTGTGTTCTGCACGACAATTGCTCCAGGGGTGAGACTGACCGTGAACAGACCCTGCATCAGCGGATCTCTCCGGTACATCTGCCGAAGCCGCATTGGGCCCAGCCTGATCAGAAGAAATATCCACAAGCATGCGAGAAGCAGAAAAGGCGCCACATTCACTGCTAGACTCTTCGTGATCGACGCGCGACTCACCTGTGTTTCATAGTCTGTCGATGCTGTTTGCGGATCGTCTCTGTTTGCTTCGTCAATTTTCGAGTTCTTTTGGACAATCGCCCACAAGAGAATCAAGCAAATTAAGATGAAACTCCAAAACAGAATCACTTTGATGAGCCGAAGTCTTCTTCCGCCCTTCATCCGAAGCCGCCAAGCTTTCACGTATTCCGCTTCGCTCAATCTGTAAGTGATTTCCATTCAGTTTCTGCTCCTTCGAAGTTCGCCGCCTAGACGGTGATTTTGAGAAATCATTTACTCTTCCGGCGCAGGCCGGCACAATCGCATCATTGAACTGCATTCAGCAATCCCGACTCGCGCGGAGACGTACTTCACGATGGTGCGTTTGTGGTCAGCTTCGCGGAGCGCAGGGCTACTGCTCCCAGAAGCAGGATGACAATTGCCAGGGCCACCCATAAAAGCAACGGATGTCTTTCGGTAAATGGGCGACTGTCGGGCCGGTCCTGATAATCCGGATTCGCGCTCTCAGGTCCGACGCTCGCCTTCGCTGCATTGGTTTGAAGCGCAAAGAGCGAAGCATAGTCGTAGCGGGGAGCTGCCAACGCTGGATCTCCGTAACGGAGGGTGTACCCGACTGCCTCAGACGCATCAAAGCAAAGACTTCTTTCGAGCATCTCCAACCGCACTGAGGAAATCTGGATCGGAGCATCATCCCTGTTTTCGATCGTGACTGTCCACGTTGCCGGAGTGTCGAATTCTACCTCCGGAGCAAGCACGTTAAGTCGTTCTTCGTCGATGCGATGGCCATCCTGCAGGCGATGAACGCGTAAAAAGCTTCCGTAGACTGAGGCCTGCCGAGGCGTCCCGACGGCATCACTGCTTTTCTGTTGCAAGGTAGGCGAGATGCTTACCTGGACTTCGCGGCTAAAGCTCGTGGGTACGGCGCCCGGAACAAGAGCGATGCGATCAACGGGCGTATGACTCGGCACGGTGAATTCGATAACTGTGTCCCGCCCCTTAATCACAACCTGCGATGTTTGCGCTACGGTCTGGTATTTCGCTTCCGTTGCCGGCATGCGCTCGACCGAGAGTCCTGAGACATTTTCGGGCGCGATGGGACCTGCGACGCTGAAGTGAAGAAATCGAAAATCGGAATCGGGAAGGCGAAGAACTGTACTGCGTCCAAGCCGCTGCCGCGTGAGATCGAAGATGGTGTAGGAGCCGATCCTCGTCTGTGCAGACGCTTGCTCCTGGCTTCCTGAGACGGTGACCGTGGCGATGAAGTCGTGTCCGGTAATCGCAAGCTCCACGTCGCGATACCGCCCGGCCGGCATGGCCAGGTCAAAGACGGTTTGGCCTGCCCGGCGGCCCAGATTCAAAGGCGCTATTACCTGCTGAGATGACGCCACCGGAGCGGATCTCAGAATGATGTATGGCGTTTCGGATCCACCATTGTAAAGGCGAAGATCAGAGAGCTGGGATGCGGCATGACTGAAGATCGCCGGGGTCAATACAACGCATGTTTGTCCCGAGGATTGTGGCGCGGTTTCGACAGGACGCTCGTAGCGGAAGTAACGGAGCTCGGGCGACGGAGCAGCAAGACCAAGAAGCAGAACGGTCGCAAGCAGCTTCATGAAGGCTGATCTCCCTGGCCACGCAGGTTGAGCCAGTCGCGCTGATAAACGAAGCTGACCCCGAGCAGAAGAGCTCCCAAGCCGAGGAAGCTGAAGATTCTGAATCCCTGACTCAATTCGCTTATGTCGGACAGGAAGACTTTTGCAATCGTCAGTGCCAGCAGTACGAGGGCCTGCCAGCGCAGAAAAGCCGAGCGCTTCCAAAAGCCCACGGTCAGCAGCAACGCGCCAAATGCCATGAAGAAGGCGGAATAGCTGAAATGCGCGTACATGCGGTAGCTATGCTCGAGAGCCCAGTCACCCCGCCAGCCCAGGGACGACCAGTAGCTGTGAATTTCGCTGCTGATGGCCACAAGGATCAAAATATTTACGATAAGCACTGAAGCGGCAGCAAGGAAGGGCCAGCGCAGAATTGGTTCAACAGCTTCTTCAAGGACGGAATTCCGGGCGAGCCAAGCAGCGAATGCAAAAACAGCGATGCCTACGCAGAACGTCCCAAAGCGCTCATTGAACAGGGGCGTGTTCGACGCGGAAGGGTTGACCATCAGCAGCGAGAAGAGCCCGAGAGTGAGGCATAGCAACGCGAAAACTCGCAACAGCAACTGACCTGATTTACTCGCGACCCACAGCAGGGCCGCGCCTTCAACCAGCCAGCCAATCGTCATCCATCGTCCATGCGTCTTCAACGGAATGGCGATGGTGAGAAACACAACGGCTGCGGCCAGATGTAATCCCGAAAGCGCTGGAGAGCCAGCCTGCAATACACCCCGCGCCGGCAGCCGCATAAGCAGCAGGTAGAACGCAGCGAAGGCAACCGCGATCCATGGGCCGGCCCAATCCTGCGTGGTCGAAGAGAGCAATGAATAGAACGCCAGAAATCCGAGAGCCGCATTCGCGACAGGCAAAACGATCAGCGCCAGCTTGTCCCACGCGGAGGAGGTTCCGTGCTCGTCCAGCTTTGCCCGCACTAGTCGCGGAGCGAAGGCGAAAATGAGGAAAAAGCAGGCGAGAAAGAATGCGGTGCGGCTTTCCTGCTGCTGCGAGTAGAAGGCGAACCACCATCCAGCGATGAACACCACTGTTCCTGTGAAGGCCGCAAAGAGCAGGCGAGACCACGGCCGGAGCGCCGCCAGAACGAGCACTGCAATATCCAGAATCAGCAGATAGGAAAATAACGTGACTTCATGGTTGCCGCCAGTCGATACCAGCAGCGGAGTGGTCAGGCCTCCGGCGATTGCATAGAGCGCAAGCAGCTCCGCATTGCGCGTCCACGAGATGTATCCGTTAAAAGCGGTGACCAGAATCATCGCAGCGAAAGCGACGCCGGCCGGCATCAGCGAGTAGACCGAGAAGCCTGCCCACAGCGAGAGGTAGAGCGTGCCGCTTCCGACGGCTTTGAGGGAGTAGGCGAATGCTGTAAATCCGCGCTTTTCGAAACGCTCCGACCAGGCGATGAGCGCGGCGCCTGCGACTAATCCGATAAACACCCTGCCCAGCGGGCCGATCCAGTGATCGTCGAAGGCCAGCTTTAGGAACCACGCCACGCCGATGAGCATCGCCAGGATGCCGACGCGATTGAACCACTGCGATCCGATGCGGCTCTCAAGCGAACGCGTGTCTTCTCTGGCGGCCTTATCGAAGGTTCCAAAAGCCGGCGGAGCGACGGGGGTCTGCGCTGGCAATCCCGGCGAAGGCTGGAGTGCTGCCGCCGACGGTGCTGCCGGCGGCGTTGCTGCGGGGGCACTTGTCGAAATCGGGGCCTGTACGGATGCCGGCGCTGCGGGCATGGGCGCTTCCGCCTCAACCACGATGCCGCGGGCGTGCAGGGCTTGTTCCAGCCGGAGAACGCGAGAACGCAGCTCACCGACCTGATCTTCAAGGCTGCCGGATAAGTTCGGGTTCATCGCCATTCACTGTACAGCACAAGTGGCGGCGATTCCAGCGATGACCCGCGGCAAGCAGGGCTCAGTCGCGCGTTTCGGGCGGCCCCTGCAGGAAGTGCCATGCGGACAGCGCCAGCGCCAGAACGCCCAGTCCGAAAGCCATCCATGCGTAGTGGCCGTGGCGAATCTGCCAGCCCCGCCAGAAGGCGAAAGCTGAAGCCACAATCATCAGAATTCCACGCACTGGATTCAAGGCGACTCCCTTCGATAGATGAACAGACCATCTTAAGCGGTGGCCCCTGAGTTTGACCCGCGCTGGGCGGGTGCCTATCGTTGGAAGGGTAGATTTGCGTCATCTGAGAGGAACTTCTATGTCCACCCCCGTCGCACCCGCCGCTTCCGAATTGAAAAAGACCGCCCTCAACGCAACGCATCGCGCACTCAAAGCCAAGATGGTCGACTTCGGCGGCTGGGACATGCCTGTCGAATATCCGGGGCCGGGAGGAGGCCTGATTGCGGAGCACATGGCCGTGCGCACCGGGGTTGGTCTCTTTGACGTGAGCCACATGGGCGAAATTCAGTTCCGCGGACCCGGTTCACTTGACGCCGTGCAGCACATCACAATGAACGATGCGTCGCGCCTCAAGGACGGGCAGGCTCACTACTCGGCGCTGTTGACGCCGGAAGGGACGTTTGTTGACGACATTCTCGTGCACCGGCTCGGCGACAACGATTACCTGCTGGTGGTGAACGCTGGAACCAAGGACAAGGACTACGCGTGGATTCGGCAGCAGGTCGGCAGCAGGCCGGGAATCCACCTGAGCGATTATTCGAGCTACTACTCGCAACTTGCGCTGCAAGGGCCGCGCGCGCAGGACACCCTGCAGAAGCTGACGAAGGTCGATCTGAGCGCGATCAAGAACTACTGGTTTACGTGGGGACAGGTAGCCGGCATTCATAACGTTTTGATCGCACGCACCGGCTACAGCGGCGAAGACGGCTTCGAAGTGTACATTCCGTCGGACGAGGCGACAACGGTGAAGATGTGGGATGCGCTGATGGGCGCGGGGGCGGAGTTTCTC
Source organism: uncultured Acidobacteriaceae bacterium (assembly GCA_963832035.1). Classification (GTDB taxonomy): domain Bacteria; phylum Acidobacteriota; class Terriglobia; order Terriglobales; family Acidobacteriaceae; genus Telmatobacter. Next base: position 765,147 of record CAWHSK010000003.1, read on the forward strand.
ATTCGCCCTTGTGGGCTTGGAGCGCGAAACACGCTGCGGCTCGAAGCGGGCATGAGCCTGTATGGGCACGAGATTTCAGAGGAGATTAACGCGCTCGAAGCAGGACTGGACCGTTTTCTGAAGCTCGACAAGGAAGAGTTCCTTGGCCGCGATGCATTGCTCGCTGTTCAGGCTAGCGGCGGACCCAAACGTAAGATCGTCGGACTCGAGATGGTGGAACGCGGCATTGGACGCGACGGATACACCGTGCACGATCTCGACGGCGAGCAGATTGGGGTAGTTACTTCGGGCTCTCCAGCGCCATTTCTCAAAACCAACATCGCGATGGCGCTCGTGCCCGCGAGCGTTGCGGCCAGCGGGAGCGATGTGTTGGTTCAGTGCAGAGCGAATTCAGTGAGAGCGAAGCAGGTACCGATTCCGTTTTACAAGCGGCCGAAGAAGTAGTCGCTACGAACTGTGAACTCGCTCATCCGCCGTGGCCGCCGCATTTCAATACGCCGAGAAATGCAGCAAAGGGCCCGACTTCATCGCGATACTGATGTGCCATGATGCGCGAGATCTGGTGCAGATGCGTCAAATCGTGCGCGGCCCACGTCGCCAACAGATTGGAAAGCGTGACGGGGCCTAGCGCCGGGTGATGGCCACGCAGTTCAAGCTGCTGCGGCCTGCAGATTCAGTGTCCGCAGATCATCGAGACATGCGGCGCGCAGGCGCCGAAACTCATCGAGTAAGCTGGGGAAGAGCTTTTGCCGCGGCACTCCTCAACATGTCCGCGGCGATCGAATGGGTCGAAGGGCTTGCTTTCGCCGTGCTCAAGGATCATGCGGACGCGCGGCATCCAGTCGACACGATCGGCGTAGATGAGGTGTCCGACGACATCCACGACGGTGAAGCTTTCGCCGCCTTCGTTGTGATGCGTCCACGTTTCGGGCAGGCCTCGTAGCAAAGCATCCAGCGCGGCGGCGTGCGTTCAAGCAGAGCAATCGTGTCTTGCAGATTGTGCGCCATAGAGCTCTCGATGCGGAACCGATTCGGAGCGATGCAAACAAAAGACCGCAGTGCCGTTTCTATCGGGCATTGCGGTCAGTTGATTTTGAGCGGCGAGTCGGGGCCTGCGCTGGTCAGACCTGCATTACTTCAATTTCTTTTTTGCGCGAAAGCTCTTCCATGCGGCGAATCTCTTCGTCGGTCATCTTCTGGACCTCTTCGAGGGCGCGCTTCTCGTCGTCTTCGCTGATCTTCTTTTCCTTGCCAAGCTTCTTCAACGCGTCGTTGCCGTCGCGGCGCACATTGCGGATCGCGGTGCGATGCTCTTCGAGAACCTTGTTGAGATGTTTGACCACGTCGCGGCGGCGCTCTTCGGTCATGGGCGGAACAGGAACGCGGATGACCTTGCCGTCAGAGATTGGATTGAAGCCGAGATCGGAGGCCTGGATCGCCTTCTCAATTTCCTTGAGGACCGAGGGGTCCCAGGGCTGGATGAGAATGGTCTGCGGTTCGGGGGCGCCCACCTGCGCCATCTGGTGGATGGGCGTCAAGGTGCCGTAGTAGTCCACCTTGATCTGGTCGAGCATGTGCGCGCTGGCGCGGCCCGTGCGCGTGGAAGCCAGGCTAGACTGGAAGGTTGCGACGGCTGCATCCATGCGCCGTTTCAGGTCGCCGGAGAGTCCTTTAAGTGCTGGATTTCCATCCATAAACGATGCCATAGTCATTTCCTCGCTATGCCAATTGCCAACGGCTATTCTACAACCCGGCGCGTCGGACCGCGTGCAAAGACGGAAACGTCCGGGGACGGGAACGCGTGCGTGGCGAGCCTTCGCTACGCTTCGAGCGTCACCCGTTTTGCGGCAAGTTGCGCCTTGATGACAAGTTCTGCGGCGAGCAGGCATTGCGCTTGATCCTGCGCGACGTGGGTACGGTTTACAACATCCCCGACGAATTGCGGACCGAACGGCAACGGCATGTTGTTGCAGTCGATATATCGTGCCTCCTTGCCATCAACGAGGAACAGGTTATTTCCCTGCCGCTTCACGGCCACATCGGTGTATTTGCGAATCTCGATGTATCCGTCCGTACCGAGGACGAAAAGGCGTCCATCGCCCCACGTGCCGAGGCCGTCGGGAGTGAACCAATCGAGCCGGACATACCCGAGGCCACGGTTTCCCCTGAGCACCATGTCGCCGAAATCCTGAAACTTTGGATGGTCGGGTTGCCGCACATTGGCAATCTGCGATTCGGCAACTTCTGCCTGTGTTGATCCCGTGTAGTACAAAAACTGATCTACCTGGTGCGAACCGATGTCGCACAGGATTCCGCCATATTGTTCTGGGTTCCAGAACCAGTCAGGCCGACCCGTGCCGCCGCCCGCCACACCTCCGTGCTGGAAGATCTGGTGAGGCGCAATGTTGATGGTCTGGATGACCTTGCCAATAGCACCCTGCTGGATTAGTACGCCGGCGTAAACCGCTGCTTTCACCTCGAGCCGTTCGCTGTACATGATGGCGTAGATGCGTTTCGTTTCGGTTATCGTCTTGCGCACTTCGGCCAACTGTTCGAGCGTTGTGATGCCGGGCTTGTCAGAGAGAAAGTCCTTGCCTTGTTTCATCGCCCTCACGCCCAACGGCGCGCGTTCATTGGCGATCTGCGAACTCAATACCAGCTGAATAGACGGATCATTCAGAATCTCGTCCTGCGTCTTCACCATGCGGACGGCGGGGAATCGCTTTGAGAAAGCAGCGACCTTATCCTCATCCTCCTCGCTGCCCCATGCGGCCACCAGCTCACCGCCGCCGCGCTGGATCGCTCCCACCATCCCGTAAATGTGGTCGTGGCTCATGCCGCAAACGGCAAACTTGATGTGGTATTTCGGAGGCTCTTCTGCCTGGGGTCTGATTGAGTCCTGGACAATGGGGCTGCGAGAAGCGAAAAGTTCGCTGGAAGAACCGGCGAACATGGCGAGCGAGCCCATCAGTCCTGCGTGGCTAGCCTGCTTAAGAAAATCGCGCCGATGCGTCGACATACCACTCAACTCCTTCGAAAAATCAATGGAATTGATTTGAAATCAGTTCGCCGGTTCGGGCAAGTCGATGATTCCCAGGATCAGAGGACATTTTTGATAGCTCTTGCCGTGATGCCGCACTCCGCTCCTCAGGTGGGAATAGGAGAAAAAGCCATCGGGACTTTGTCAGCCAAGCTGCTCTTGTAGATAAACAGTCAATCGTCACCCTGAATCCTGTTACTTTTGCGGCGGCGGATACGACTTTGGAGTGAGATCGAGGAGCCGGACTTTAGCTTAGAGTAGCTCTATCAGCGACTTGCACCGTACCTTTGAGGGAAGAATTCCGCCCCCTACACAGAAACAAACAGGTGATTGATCGAGTACGTTAGCCACCAGGTTTCAGGTATGGAGAAGAGCGCATAGCTGTTCTGTCGGAGTTCTCTGGCCGGCTTTCCGCTACGGAGATTGTTGTACTGAACGCCTATGGGCCAGAATCAGATAGTTGATCCTAAAAGAAGGTACTTGCCCTCCCTCGAAGGAGTCCGCGGATACGGATTTCTCCTGGTGTTTTGTGGACACTACTTCAAGGCAGAGCAGTTGGCGCAGCCTGATACGTTCCGGCTCAAGCTGCTCACCGCGTTCTCGTCCCTTGGTCTCTTTGCAGTTCCGGCGTTCTTCGTTCTTTCTGGGTATTTGATTGGTGGGATTCTTTTCCATACGAGGAATCGCGAGGGATTCTTCAAAGTCTTCTACTCGCGCCGAATTCTGCGTGTCTTCCCCGTTTACTACCTGACGCTTTTGGCGATCGCCGTCTTCTACAAATTTCAACATTTCCCAACTGACTTCCAATTCTGGGCTCACTTCCTATATATCCAAAATCTTCTTCCCGGTTACACCACCAGGCCGACCGGTGCAGTGTCGACGATTCACCTTTGGTCACTCGCAGTCGAAGAACAGTTCTACCTGCTTTGGCCGCTTGTGGTGTGGCGTTTTCGGGAAAGAAGAAAGCTCATCGCAATCGCTACGGCTCTAGTCGTGGCGTGTTGTGCAATTCGCTTGGCCGCACCACTTCTTTCGATCTCAGCGCTCAGCATGAGTTTCTTCACCCTGACGCGCGTAGATGCCATTTTGTTGGGTGTTTTGCTCAACCTTACGGTTGAGACCAAAATGTTTCGGAGATTGATGCCTCTCGCGAAATGGGCGACTCTAGGTGGCGTCGTGGCGCTGGCACTGCTCGGTTATTTCGAAGGGATACCGTGGTCACAGACCTATTGGGGCAAGGAAATCTGGATTCCGCTATGTAACCTGACCGCAGTCGCAATTATCGTCGCTGTGATTGAAGAGGGCAGTGTTCTGAATAGGCTGTGCAGTCAACGGTGGGCTTGCCGACTGGGGGCATTGAGTTACAGCGCCTACGTGTTCCACCTTACGTTCTTCCACTTCTTCATTTACGACGTCGGGGCCTATCTCGACCGGTACATGCGGCAGTCCTTCGCCATTTTGATTTCCGGCGGACTCGCCTTTTGCACCACCCTGGCACTGTCACTGCTTAGCTATCGCTTCCTCGAGACGCCGATAATGAATCTGAAGCGGCACATGCTGTACGGCGCCGTCACCGGACATCGGATGACGCAGGCTGAAAAACCTGTCAGCAATCATCTCAAGCCCGTTGCCACGGCCATATCTTCCTTGCCTCAGGGCTGAGTCCCGCTCACTGAGCTGGAACTGCCAAAGCTAGTTTCGTCATTGAGACCGGTGTGCCAGCATCGGCGCATCGTCCTTTTTCACCAGTGTCGCTGCAGCCTGCTCGTGTGCGTGATAACTGGAGCGAACGAGGGGACCGGATTCGACGTGGCGGAAGCCTGTCTTCAGCGCCTCGCGCTTTAACTCCTGAAACTCTCCAGGAGTATACAAACGCGCCATGGGCAGGTGATTGCGCGATGGGCGCAGATATTGCCCAATCGTCAGAATGTCGCAGCCAACCGCGGCCAGATCGCGAAACACGTCGAGCAGTTCATGCGTCTCTTCGCCCAAACCGACCATCACCCCGGACTTCGTCACTCCGGATGGGTTTAGCTCTTTGGAGTAGCGCAGCAGCTCAAGAGAACGCTCATAGCGTGCGCCCGACCGCACCACGCGGTAGAGCCGGGGGACCGTCTCGGTGTTGTGATTCATCACTTCGGGTCTCGCATTCACCACAAGGCCGATTGCTTCGCGGTTGCCCTGAAAATCTGGAATCAGCACTTCGACGCGGCATCCGGGCGCCTGCTTTCGAATCTCCTCGATCACCAGGGCAAATACGCGCGCCCCGCCGACAAGATCGTCGTCGCGATTCACGCTGGTGATTACCGCGTGCTCCAGGCCAAGTGTCGCCACAGCCTCAGCAACGCGGCGCGGCTCGTCCATATCAAGGGGCTCTGGCCTGCCTTTGGGCACAGCGCAGAATCCGCAGCGCCGGGTGCACAGGTTGCCGAGCATCATGAACGTTGCCGTCTTGTGATGCCAGCACTCGCCGATGTTGGGGCACTGCGCGCTTTCGCACACCGTGTGCAGGCCCAGCGAACGCGCCAAGCGCTTGAGGTCGTGGTAATTCTCGCCCACCGGGGCGCGAGCTTTCAGCCACTCCGGTTTCGGAGCGGGCACCTTGCGCGCGGGCTCAATCTGCACCAGTTCCATCGACTTAATTGTAGCCGCCAGGACCGCGATTCAATTTCAGGCTTCGCGCGCCCCGGCGTACAATCCATGCGCATAGGGGGCTTGCATGAAAGGCGTCTTGGTGGCCGCTGTCTCTTGCCTGGTTGCGGGGCTGTTCGTTATCTTCTATTTCTGCAACGGCACAACCGGCCTGCAATTCGGTTGGCCGCTCTCCGCTTGCTCGATTCACATTGACGTTACGACAACCGGAGCGGGCGTGCCTGTCGCAGTTGTGCTCACCCTGATCGGTGCGTTTCTGCTGATCGTCGCTACCGTCATCGCGCTGATTGGGCTGTTTCGCCCGAAAAGCGAAATCGTGCCGACGAAGCGCCGCGATGCCGCATTCGAAGAGTAGAGCCTCCGCCGGCAGCCTGGAGAGTGACCTCCTTTCCACCGGCGGGATCATAAATCGCAGCTCCGGTTTATTCCGCCTGCTTACTCGGTGGTGCCGCCGCTGGAGGAGGTGTCCCCGTCTTCAGATACTTGTCCCACCACGCCAACCAGCGCTCATAACGGTCACGAACAAAGCTCGGCCTCGTGAATCCGTGGAACTGACCTGGATACACCACGAGCTCAGTCGGCCTACCCAGCGATTTCAGCGCTTCATACATTTGCTCGCCGCCCAGCAATGGCACATTCATGTCCGACGTTCCGCCCATGAAGAGCATCGGTGTATGCACACGCTTGTCGATTTCCAGGAACGGATAGCTCATCTTGATATAGAGCGGCAGATTCTTCCACGGAGGCCCAAGCTCGTTGTCGTATTGCAGGATGTACTGGTCCACCCCGTAAAACGACATCGGCGCAGCCACGCCTGCTCCACTAATGCCGGCCTTGAAACGGTCGGTGCTCGCCACGGTGTAGTCAGTCAGAATTCCGCCATAGCTCCAACCCGTTACGGCGAGACGATTCGGATCGGCTACGCCAATCTCGACGGCCTTATCGACGACTGCCAGCAGATCCTCGACTTCGAAGTGACCCCAGTCCGCCTTAATCGCCTTGGCGTAGTCCTGCCCACGGCCTGAGCTGCCGCGGTAGTTCACATTTAATTCTGCGTAACCTTTGGTCGCGAGCCACTGACGCATGAAGTCGAAGCCGTGCTCGTCCTGCCCGTTCGGGCCGCCGTGAATGTAGAGGATCATCGGCACGGGCGAGCCTGCCTTGAAATCCGCGGGCCTGGTCAGCAACCCATGGACCTCGACGCCCCCCTTGTCCTTGGCCGCTATGTCTTCGGTTGGAACCAGATTCAGCTCCGCCATGAGCGCATCGTTGTGCGTGGTGAGCTTGCGAAGTGCGCCATTCTCGAGCGCGTAGACTTCCGCTGGAGAAGTGTCGTTCGTGTACAACACCGCCGTATGGCCGCTCGCTTCATCCCAAGTGATGACAGCCCCCTGTTGCGCGAGCTCCTTTTTGATGCCGTTGCCTGTCATCTCCACTTCAGCGGGATACTGGTTGCGATCGTCAGAGACGAGGTAACTCAGTTGTCCATTGGCTGCGAAGACCGGCTGGCTCACTCCGCGGTCAAATGTGGCGGCGGGATAGCTGACTTTGCCGTCAAGCGTCACCACTGCGGGCTTGGCTTGCGAGTACTCCAGCAATTCCAGCTTTGCGCCCTGCGTGTATGCAATCGACTTTGAATCTGGAGACCACGCAAGCCGTCCGTCATCGGGCCCTGTCCACGTCGTGAGTTTCTTCGGTGTCGATCCCGCTTTCGCTTCCACTACAAACACGTCGGAGTTGTTGCTGCGATCCGGGTCCGGATCCACGTTGCTCGCGAACGCGACAAACTTGCCGTCCGGCGACCACTCGGCTTCGCTTTCATTTTGGTTCTTGCTCGCGGTCAGCTTCTCAGCTTTCTTTGTCGTCAGATCCCACAGGTAGAGCGCATTGAAGGCATCGTTGCGCAGATAGCCCTGAATATCCTGTTTGAAATGGTAGCGATCAATCACAATCGGCTTGGGCGGCGCAGGCGGCTTGCCCTCTTCCGGGTCGGGCTCCGCTTTCGGATGCAGTGTGAGTAGCAACTTCTTCGAGTCGGGCGACCAGCTATATCCCTGGATATTCTGATCCGTGATATTCGTGAGCTGTTCGGCCTCGCCTCCGCGGCGATCCATCACCCACACCTGATCGCCCTTTGTGGTTCCCGGCCGGCCCGACATGAAGCTGATGTAACGGCCGTCTGGGCTGAACTTCGGCGACGAAGCGCCTTCCTTGCCGTAAGTCAACTGCAGATGAACGGAACCATCCCACTTCACCATCCAGAGATGTGACTGTGACTTGTCTTCCTTCGTATCGACCTGGCTGACGGTGTAGACCACCCACTCGCCATCCGGGGAGACAACCGGCCCACCCACGCGCTGCAGCTTTGCAAGATCATCGAGGTTGATGTCCCGCTTTTTCGGGGCATCGGCGGCGTGGGCGGCGAGAGTTGTGGCAAGGATCAGACAGAGTAAGACAGGAAACTTAGATCTCTTCAGGGACATGGGCAAGAGATTAACATTCCGCCTCATATGGATTCCATGAGAATGCGAATACATCCCGAACTGGCGCTCCGGCCTCGCCCAGCAAGTGCAGGAAGCGTCGCGGCTCCAGACTCAATATTGACGGTACCGGAGCATCAGCCCTCACGTTAGGAAGGAGTTACTAAGAAAACCTCGAGCGAGAAGGTGCGGGGCTTTAGATTGGCTGCGAGATCGTTTCTGTGCCGTCGTTAGAAACGAACGCTAGGTCAATTTGCGGAAAGCGGCGCTCGACAAGACTCCAATGTGTACCAGGGGGCTCGCAGAAAACCGGGATGCAATCCGAAACAAACCGAATCGCCAACGTGAAAAGCATTGTAGGTTCCCCTTGGAACGTCAACATCGTCTGAATAGACGATAGGTCCCCATGGAGCGACCCGTAAGTAATACCTTGTGCCCTTGCTGCTGTGGCTCTCGTACATCTTTGATATCGACGTCTGATAATGGCGAGGCTCCGATTTGTCTGGCAGGCTATTGCCAGCATTGGCCAGCCCTACGGTATACATGCCGCCAAGAAGTACGATGGCAAGGAACACTGCAACACGCGACGGACTCTTCCAAGCTATTGGAAAAAGCGCTGCAAAAAAGACGGCGAAAATCAACAGAACCCAATAAGCAAGTTGCAAACTATCTACCAAATGAGAGGGATCGTTTGCAGTCTGATATGAAAACATCACACCAATTCCGGGCCACATAATGAGGAAACCAAGGTCGGCACGAGGATCGAGTTTTCTTCTAAATGCCGTAAATAGCAATGGAAAACGGTGAAGAAGAATAATTCCCAGTGGCGGACACGCGAGCAAGAGAACGAGCCCTGACCGATAAATCGGCGCGTAGCTCACCCACATGACAGGAATGCTAGCTGCTCCGGCAAGAACGCCGAGACCGATGGCCCACCCCTTTGCCCGGTCGAACGCCCTCGAACTATTCGTGCCAGGTGGTGCCGGTGAATCCTGACCGCTGACCTCTTTCTTGATCTCGTCTGCATCGCCTTGATCGAGGTCAGGTATTCCCTTGAACCATTCTTTGAGATCGTCCTCCCCTGTGAAGAAATTCGAGACGTTGAATGAGCCCCGGTCGTGCTTGAGGTAGACGCGTGTCCAGCGGCCATATTGGTTCTGAATTGTGCGCAGACCCTCGATTTCATCGTGAGTGGCTTGATAGGCGCGAAAAGCCGTATGCAACTCGATGACTTCCCGTTCGAGGATCAATCGACTGCGCCAAGCCTCCAAAAGGAACATTATCCCTGGAGCGAGAAAGATGATTCCCACCACGAGTGCGAATTCGCGACCTATGGGGTTAATGGCCAGCTTGAAGAAGAAGCCAGCGCCTACAAGAAACACCGCGGCGAAAAGAGTCTGATTGATCTTACGGCCATTTGTCAGGACATATTCCCGGCGAGTGGCGCTGATCTGGTCGAGCGAAGGCATAGGGCTTATAGGATTATTCTCGCCTTTGTATCACGGGTGACGGCGCGAGGGCTATCGGGCGTCGGCCCTTGCCCGGTCCGAGATCCCACGAGCCAACAAAATTATCGCAGCTTTTCCCGGACCTCGGTCCGCACCATGTAGAAGAAAAAGACCAGGTTGAGCAATCCCTGGATCAGGGCTGGGAACATGCGCATGTGCGCAAAGATCCACACGTTGTAGCCGCCCAGCATCAGCACGGCGGCAAGCGCCATTGCCCATGCCCAGCGAAACAGCATCAGCAATCCGCCGCATGCCGCGAAGAGAAATACGCAAAGAAGTAAGAACAACGCGGGATAATGGCCGCCCACCACTCCGATGATGATGACGACTGCGAGCACCAATAGATAAAAGGAAATGGCAGCGAGGCCCGGCAAGGGAAGCAGCGCCCGCTTCGGCGTCGGAGTATTCTGCAATCCTTCTTGAGCACTCGCCGCAGGCTCCTGCACGGGCTCGATATTGCCGCTGCGCTCCTCGTCACTCATAGCGTGTGCATGTACGCCAGCAGATCGTGCATCTGCTGATCGTCGAGCGCAGTGCCAGGCATCGTCCCATGGCCGTGCAATATCACCGCTGTCAGGCGCTCGTCAGTCGGAGGCGCGCCGGACGGCATGGACTGTACCTTCGTAATGGCCTGCAAACCCGGTCCGTGCAGACCGTGCGTCGAGGTTGGATAGTGACACTTTGCGCAGGCCTGGCGAAATACCTCCGCACCCCGCGCCTCTTCCGGCGTCCACTCCGACGCAGGCTTCGAGGGGGGCAATGACTTGCACCCGGCGATGGCGGTAAATGCCGCAAGACCTGCGATCAATCCCAGCAAACAACTGCAAATACGGATACGCATTTCTTCTTGATGATACAGGCCTTCGGCGCCGTTCCCTCTTGTGCTCCAGCTCACAGCGGTCCTGAAATCCCACGCGATGTTGAAGATGGCTTGAAACCTTTTGCGGCCGTGCAACGCAAAGACTATTGTTGACCGTTGGTCGGTGCCGTGAGCACACGGCACCTGAAGGCTGCAGAAAGGACATTGCATGAAGCGCCGCCTCATCATGGCCGGAGTCGCCGTGGCAGTGCTCATCGCCGCTATCTGGTTGATATTTGCATGGCAGGCGCATCGCAGCCGCTTCGACTATTCCGGAACCGTTGAGACCCGCGAAATTCAGATAGGCTCAAAAATCGGCGGCCGCGTCGTTGCGGTTTTCGTTGAAGAGGGACAGATCGTCAAAGCAGGAGCGACGCTTGTCCGTTTCGAATGCGATGAACTGAAAGCTCAGCGCGATCAGGCTCAAGCCTCATCCGAGCAAGCGCAGGCAGATCTCGACAAGATGCTGCGCGGCAATCGACCCGAAGAAATTGCACAGGCCGAAGCCACCGCGCGAGCGCAGCAGGCCTCACTGGAAGCAGCGCGCAACGGTCCACGCACACAGGAGATTGAGCAGGCACAGGCCGACTACGCTGCCGCCTCCTCAGAAGCCGCGTACGCCGAAATTACCTTCAAACGCATGGAGAGGCTGGTCGCGACCGACACAATATCGCGGCAAGTATTCGACGATAGCCGAGACAAAAGAGATGCGACGGCACAACGCGCTGAATCCGCGCGCCAGCGCCTCGCCCTTCTCAAAGCCGGTACGCGCGTGGAAGACCTCAACGCCGCCGAAGCAAAGTACAAGCAAGCGGAGGCCGCCGCGGCTCTTTCCCGAAAAGGCTTCCGCAGAGAGGACATCGAGGCCGCGCGGGGACGTCTCGCTGAAGCACAGGGTCACGTGGCCGAACTCAATGCCCGCCTGCGCGAAGCCGAGCTGACCGCACCCGCCGATGCTGTCGTAGAAGTTGTCAGCGTGCGCCCCGGCAATCTCGTTCCTGCCGGCCGAATCGTCATAACCATGCTCGAAACGTCGCAGATCTGGGTCAAGGTCTACGTACCTGAAACTGATCTCGCCCACGTGCACCTCGGCCAGCACGCCGACGTGCACGTTGACAGCTTCGGCAATCGTGCCTTCGAGGGCCACGTAGGCCAGATCGCTTCGCAAGCGGAATTTCTGCCCCGCAATGTGCAGACCAAGAGCGACCGTGAACACCAGGTATTCGGCGTAAAAATCTACGTCGACAACGCCGAGCAGATTCTCAAATCAGGCATGTCGGCGACGGTGCGCCTCGAATGACCGCCATCATCGCAGCCGACCACCTCACTATCCGATTCGGCTCCTTCACCGCGGTCAGCGACGTCAGCTTCGAAATCGGGAAGGGGGAACTCTTCGGCTTCCTCGGCCCCAATGGCTCCGGCAAGACCACCATCATCAAGGCGCTCTGCGGCCTGCTTCGACCCTCGGAAGGCACCGGCTGCATTCTTGGCATGGATATCCGCAAAGACGCAGCCGAGATTCGCCGCCACGTGGGCTACATGTCGCAAAAGTTCGGACTCTACGAAGACCTGACAGTTGCCGAAAACATGGAATTCTACGCCGGCGTCTATGGCCTCTCGGCCAATCGCGCGGCCGAGCGTACGCGCGAGCTGGAGACGCTCACCGGTATCGAGCCCTACATGAATCGCCGCGCCGGCCAGCTCTCCGGCGGATGGAAACAGCGCCTGGCGCTTGCGTGCTCCATCATCCACTCACCTGAGGTTGTCTTCCTCGACGAGCCCACCGCCGGCATCGACCCAGTTGCCCGTCGAGCGCTATGGGATCTGCTCTTCCAACTCTCCGGTCAAGGGGTCACCTTCTTCGTCACCACGCACTACATGGACGAAGCTGAACGCTGCGGCCGCGTTGGCTACATCTACATGTCGAAGCTCATCGCCATCGGCACCGTCGCGGAGTTGCAAAAACTACCCGATGCCAATCCCGCTGGAACCTCGCGCATTCAGATTGCCACCGCGAATCCTTCCGAGATTCTGGACAGCGTACGGCGCATGCCCGGCGTTCGTGAGGCCACCATCTTTGGCCGTTCGATCCACGCTCTTGCTGAGACCGATCATCTTGCCGACCTCCGTGCTGAACTTCCGCAGGCAGAAATTGCCACCATCGAGCCATCGCTGGAAGACGTCTTCGTCACGCTGACCTACCGCATCATGGGGTCGCGGCGATGAGCGCCCTCTTTCGTGGTCTCGTCCCTGTCTGCCGGAAGGAATTCCTGCATATTATTCGCGACCCCGGTACGCTCTTTTTCGCACTGGTCATTCCCATGCTGCAACTTTTTCTTTTCGGATTTGCTGTCGACACCAACATTCGCCAGATCCCGACCGTCGTGCTGGACGAATCCAACACACAAGACAGCCGCCGCCTGCTTGAGGCATTCGCCAGTTCCGATGTCTTCGATCTCAAGCTCACGGTCCGGTCGCAGGATGCGATGTACGACGCCGTCCGCGCCGGGAAAGCCCGTGTCGGCATTCGCATCCCATACGACTATGCCCGTCGGCTGCAAGACAGCACCAGCGCAACCGTGCTGGTGCTCGTTGACGGCTCCGATTCCAGCCTCGCAGGCCAGGCCATGAGCACCGCCACCGGCGTCGCCCTCAAAGAATCATTGGACCGCGTTCTGCCCAGCGGCGGCATGCCGATCGAAGTGCGCCCCTCCGTGCTCTACAACCCGGCGACGCGCTCCGCAAACTTCTTTGTCCCCGGCCTGATTGCGATTCTTCTGCAGGTGATGGCGATCCTGATGATCGCGCTCAGCCTCGTGCGCGAACGGGAGCGCGGGACACTGGAACAGTTGACCATGACGCCTGTCGCCCCGCTCGGCCTGATGGTCGGCAAGATGATCCCCTACGGCGTTCTCACCTTCAGCGAACTCTGCGTCATCCTGCTTGTGATGCGGGCAGTTTTCCTCGTCCCGATTCACGGCAACGTGTTCCTGCTTCTCCTGCTTTCGATTCCGTTCCTTCTTACTGTGCTCGGCATCGGCCTTGTCATTTCAACACGCGCCCGAACGCAGGCAGAAGCTTTCCAGCTATCAATGGGAACCATCCTGCCTTCGGTGTTTCTTTCCGGCTACATCTTTCTCATCGAGAACATGCCGCCGTTCTTTCAAGGCATCAGCCGCCTCATTCCCGCGACTTACTACATCCAGATTCTTCGCGGCATCATTCTGCGCGGCGCAGGCCCGGCCGAGCTATGGCTTCCCTCGCTGGTCCTTACATTAATGGGCTGTGGCAGCACAATGCTTGCGGCGAGACTGTTCGTCAAACAAGGCACACGCTAGGATCGAAGAGTTATTCTCTAGTTCATAAAAAGATGAATCACTTCTTCGGAAGTGTCCGATTGAACTCAAGCGCAGCCTTCAGGAATTTCTCGCGGATACCGTCATTGGCATACACCTCAGGGGAAGCCCTGACCCAACCGTGCATTTTCCGCCCACGTGAGATCATCGGGACAACACCTGGAAGTTCCAGCACCCACGCCTCGTTTTCCTTGCCTAGTCGCACCAGCATACCGTCAGTGCGAGCGGCACACAGCAGATTCCCATCCACGAGCCATGCCCACCCGCCAAACATAGCCTTCTGCGTCAACCCGCGCACCGACTCCAGACTGCCGTTGACTAGCTCCTCCAGGCCTTTGTCTCGCGCCATTGCAAAACCCCATTGCAAATCAGACTAAGGGAGTATGTGCGTCACATTGCTGAACATTCAGACTGGATCGACTGTAAAGAAGAATTACTCGCTCGCTGCGATCGCCTCGCAGATCTTCTCCATTGCCGGAATTTCCGCCTGGCTTCCCGGCCGGTGTCCATTCACGAGAATCGAAAACGCCAGGGTCTTCCCGCTCGCCGTTGTCAAATACCCTGACAACGCATTTGTTTCATTCAGCGTGCCGGTTTTCGCCCACAGCTTTCCCTTCAGCGGAGAATTCCTGAATCGCCCTGCCAGCGATCCATCCACGCCCGCCACCGGAAACGTATTGCGCCACGGCGCGCCCCACGCCTGCCGCGAGGCGTACGCCAGCAATTGCGTATACGCTCGCGGCGCAATGCGGTCGTCCATGCTCATGCCCGAGCCGTCATAGAGAAAGAAATCCGCGTCGCTCACACCGGCGTCCACCAGGAACTGCCGAACAACGCGACTGCCCTGCGCCAGGCTGCCGTCCTTCGCGAATGCCTTGCCCAGCATTCGCAGAATCAACTCGGCATGCAGGTTCTGGCTCACCTTGTTGGTCACCATGATGTCCTGCGCCACCGGCACCGAAATATGTGTGGCCAGTACCCTCCGATCGTTCCGCGGCGCCTCCATCGTGACCACCGCTCGCGGTGCCAGCTTCAAGGTCTCGGCGCGTTCGGCGTTAAAGTCTCCCGTACCCTCGGCATAGCGATGTGCCGATGTTGCGCTTCCGTTGACCTTCACTCCGCGGCGTAACAGCGCATCTTGAAATGCCGCCGCGGTAAACTCTGCCGGATCCTCAACGGCCAGTGGCGCATGCAATCCCTGCGCCGGCGCCGTGCCCCACGCCCGCACCATCATGCTGCCCGGCCGCCGCTCCAGGCCTGGGTGCGGCACCTCACCCGGCTGTGCCATCGTCATCGAGTTCTCCAGCGTGTAGTACTCGACATTCGGCGTCCAAGTCTCCACCGTTCCGCCAGGTTTCGCCGGATCGGCCGACACCGTCAACTCAATTTCATTGTCGGCAAACGTCAGGGCCGATACCGGTGCGCCATAGCCCCACTGCAGGTCGTCCCATGCCCAGGCTGTTCCGTAGGGTTCGCTCAGGTAGTAGCTGTCGTCACCTACGACACTGCCTTCGATTGAGCGCACGCCGGCCTGCTCGACCTCCTGTGCCAATAGATCCAGTACTTCCATGGCGCGCGGTTCTGCCTTCACCTCCTGCGCAGTGGGAGGGGCATCGGGTTTTCCTGTAGGTGACTGCGCTGGCGGATTCGGAGTCGGATTTGCGGACTGATTCGTACTACTGCCCGGTGCGGTCTGCGGCGTGGGCCGCTGGTAAGGATAATGCCGCGCGCTCATCGTAGGATCGCCAGAGCCCAAAATCAGGAGGTTCCCATGGAGAACTCCCCCAGCATCAACATCGCCGCCGGCCACGATATTGGTAGTCCAGGTCAGGCTTTCCACTGGAAGCAGTGCATATGCGGCCGCCGTGGTGGCAAGCTTGGCATTCGATGCCGGCGTGAACAGCTTGCCCTCATTTAGCCCGTATAGGGACTGCCCATCCAGGGTGGTCACGCTGATGCCGAATTCCGTGCGGCTGAGCGCCGGATCGGAAAGAATCGCCTGAATGCGTTCGGCGATCGCGCCTTTCGCTGGAGCAGTACGAGCAGGCTTGGGTACTGCGGTATGGGGACGATGAGTCTGCGCGGGAATGCGCGGGGCGGAAATCGCGCCAAGCGCCAAGCCAAGCGCCAAAGTTCGCCGGATGGAAAACATGCACGGAGTGTAACAAAGCCGCTCCCAGAACGCTTTCCGGGTTTGATGGTAGCGTGCGACGGAAATTACGGGTCGCCGACCCCATTCGCTATAATCGCTGCCTGCCGCGCAGCGAAGGAATCTCGACATCAAGGGCTCTTAGAATTGAAGCAGCCGCATCTTTAGCGGCCCTGTGGCTCGCTCATCGATGACCTCTTTGACTCGCACCGTCGCCCACTGGAAGCTGCGCACCCGTACGCTCGAATTAGGCAGGCGAACGCTGGTCATGGGCATCATCAACATCACGCCCGACTCCTTCAGCGATGGCGGCCTTTTTCTCAAACCAGAGGCAGCGGTGGCACGAGCTTTGCAACTTCTAGACGAAGGCGCAGATTTGCTCGATCTGGGAGCTGAAAGCACACGCCCCGGTTCGCAGGCTGGCGATGCAACTGAGGCTGCGGTCAGCAGCCATGAAGAACAGGCACGCCTCACACCGGTGATCGAAGGAATTCTCGCAGCCAGGTCGGATGTGATCCTTTCCGTCGACACCTACAAATCCGCAACCGCGCGCGCTGTACTTTCCGCAGGCGCGGAGATTATCAACGATGTCAGCGGATTTTCCTGGGATCCCGAACTCGCCCCAACCTGTGCGGAATCCGGCTGCGGCATCGTGCTGATGCACACTCGTGGCCGTCCAGACCAATGGCGTGAACAACAAAAACTGCAACCTGATGCGCTGATGAATCTGGTGCGTACGGGTCTTGCGGCGAGCATGGAATCCGCGACTCACGAGGGCATCGCGCCTGAATCAATCGTCTTCGATCCGGGCTACGGCTTCGGTAAGAAGTATGAGGAGAACTACACCCTCCTCGCACGCCAGGCTGAACTACTTGCGCTGGGCCGCCCACTTCTCGCCGGAGTTTCGCGGAAATCGTTTCTCGGCCACACGCTCGCCCCTCTTCACAGCGGCAAACTAGCGCCCATTGAAGCGCGAGAAAACGCCGCCATCGCTGCCCTAGTCGCCGCCATTCTCCATGGAGCTTCAATCGTGCGCGCGCATGATGTGCGGCCTGCGGTCGAAGCCGCCCGCATCGCCGACGCCTTGCTCGCGGCTAGCTGATTCCTGCAACTCGAACCCTCAGCGCTTCGACATCGCGTGCAGCTTCAGCACCGTGTTCCAGTTTCGGCCGGTTCCCATCACGCCGAGCGACTTGTCCAATGTCTTGCCGGTGAACTTGGTCTCTGCCGCACCATCTGGCAGATGGAAATAGATATGTTCGCCGGCCAGACGGTACCGGTCGCGCCGGTTCGGATATTTTGCGACGATGCGCTCAAGGCAAACCCCCGCTCCGGGACCGCACGGCCCGGCGAGAAACGCAACGTGCACCTTTGACCCATCCTCCGCTTCGGCGGCAAACGGGTTTTCGCGTATCAGCCGATCCAGTTGATCATGTGTCCGCACTACTACTCCGACAGGAGCGCCCATCAGCTTTTCAAGGCCGGCCGCGACTGCCTTGGCGACCGATTCCGCAGATCCTTTGGCGTCGACCACCGCGTTTCCACTCTGGATGTAAGTCTCAACTTTTTCAAATCGAAGTGTGGCCAGCAGCTTTCTCAAATCGGCCATTGGCAGCTTTCCGTAGCCAGCCAGGTTTACGGCCCGCAAAAGAATCACATAAGTTGTCACGGCGATACCTTCTTCCGCCTCTGCGGGCGCATCCTACAATGATTATGCTTTCGGCGCAGATCCCCGACCCGATGCCTGCACCCATAGCTGATGCGAGTGTAGCGCGAGTCTTGCAAAGCGAAGCAGGGCCTACGAGAAAGCTCAGTATGAAATCAACCAGCCCGGCACGTGCCAAGACTCTCGACGAACTGGAAGCCCAATTCATCGCAATGGGTGCGACGGCGCAAGCGTTGGTCGACGCGGCCGGCGCGGAACTGTGCACGCAGCCTCCATCGCCCGGATCCTGGTCCGTCGCCGAATGCCTGCAACACCTCAACATCAGTGCCGACGCCTATTTTCCGATCTGGCAGCAGGTAATCGCCAATGCGGGGCCACGCAAAGCAGAAATGAATGCGCCCTATCACACGGATTTCTGGGGCGGATTGCTTTCTTGGATTCTCGAACCGCCCGCGCGGATCCGATCCAGGACTCCGCTCAGGTTCGAACCGGTGGAGGTCAACTCGATTGAATCCGGACTCTCCGGCTTTCTCGAACGACAGCAACGCATCGTGGCGACGCTGCGCAGGTGCCGCGGGCGTTCCATCGACCAGGTCAAAATAGCTTCGCCAGTCGAGGCGCGAATTCGCTACAGCATCTGGTCGAGCTTCCTGGTGAATGCGGCACACCAGCGCCGCCACCTTTGGCAGGCCGAGAATGCCGTTCGAAAATTGCACAGCGTGAATCCGCAGTCGGCGTGAACAGGCCAAATCTGACAGCATGCCTGGATTCTGGTCGCATGCTTGGATAATCGCTTTCAGCTGAGAACGCCCGCTCGGAGAGAGCCATAAGGCCGGTTGGGTCTGCCAGCCAAGGCGCAGACTGAAAGTTGTTGCGGGTTGCCAACTGACCACGTACACTCTTGCTCAATAATCCTTTGCATCTGGCAATCGGGCCCCCTGACCGGGGTCGCGCGGCGGTGTTTGCATTCCGTGCGCGGCAACGAATGCGGGAAGACCAACCGCATTAATTTTGAAAGTGAGGGAATGCACGATGCCCCTGGTATATGAAAGAACAAGACAACGCAGAAGCCAAGTACGCATTGTCTGGATAATGGTTATAGTGCTCGGTTCGATCCTGATTTTAGGAACAATACTGATTGCGTCAGTCGATTATTTAAGCTGGATGGTTTCGTGATTGGGGCTTTCCTAGATCAGTCACACCGAGGTTGAGTCTCCACCTGGAATTCGCACGAGAGAGCCCACTTGCCCTGTTGGCAGCCATCACACCTGGGCGATGGTGCGACCCTGGGCTCCAGTGTCGTACCATCGAGTGTGCAGGAGTAGCGAGTGCGACAGTTGTTGAATCTACCTGGTTGGCCCCCTGAGGGCGGCGCCGGACCGTTTGATACTCGCAAAGCAGCCTTTGCGAGCCACCCGGAATCTGTGACCTTAAAAAGGGTCGACAGAATCGTGGGGAGCCGTATCGACATGACGTGCATGTTCGGCAAAGAAGTCGTAACCTTTCGATTCTTCGCTTCATCGAGGGGGATGGCCGAGAATGTTGCTGAGGCTCTGAGGCGCAGTTCGGGCCAGAGCCTGCGCGATCTGGGCATGCTCTATGTCGCCGAGGCCAGCGAATAGGAACGTCAGCTTAACCTCTCAGACCTATAACGCCGTGAGCGCATCGGCTTCGCTGTGGAACAATCCGGCATAACTGGTGATCCCCGCGACGGTGAAGACCTTGGTGAAGTGCGGAGAAAGGCCAAATGCGTAAATCTTTCGTGCCGATTGATACGCCTCAATCAGGAGCTGGATCACCAGGGTGATGCCGCTCGAATTGATGTAACCGACTTTGCTGAAGTCGAGCAGGATGAGCTTCGAGGATTCCGCGGGAAGCCTCTGATAGACCCCAAGGACGGCGTCTTTCGAAGTAGCGGCAATATCGCCCTCAAATCGGACGACCGTCACTGGATGCCCTGCCGGAGATAGGAGTTGGTCCACATGCACCTTGGTTTTGCTTTCCAAGACTTGGTCCCTTCGTCTCAATTTGAGCTTACGCCGATTACTCAGACAATGGTCAAGATCAAGCGTTCGGCGCATGGTCGTCACCCGCGCGCAAGCGAGTCCATTTTGCCATGACAGAACGCAAATAAGGTGGCACCTGATTATTGCTTGTCCGTGGCCAGATACACCACCACGCCGCTCAGAAGCGCCACAGTAGCGAGTACCGGAAGCACGATCGACACCATCCCGCCGGATTGGGACGGCAATGCCGGCACCAGCGCTTCAAGATGCAGCGCCCGCGGTAAATCCTGCACCCACGCTTTGAGGGCGCCACCCTGCCACACAAGCACGGCTGCAGCGACGACAGCCGAAATGACCAGCGCAAAAATCTGCGCACCCAGAATGGGTCTTCCAACCTTCTCAATCGCTGCATTTCGGCGCCGAAGTTGAGCGCGCCACCAAAGTGCCCCGGCAGACTCCAAATGCGGCAACGACGCGGTTTGCCTGTGCGCTGTCTGAAACGCCGGACTCACCACTACAAGATCAGAACAAATGCGGCACGACTCCACATGCATGCTCAAATCGGCAGGACATGCGTCCGGCCAGCAGCCGCGATCAAGCAACTCCGTCACTTCTCGCTCACGAACGCATGTAAACGGACTCACGCTTCACCTCCATACCGCAGCAATCGCGCCATTTTACGGCGCGCGCGAAACAGCAGCAGGCGGATACTCGCTGACGCCAGTCCCGTCACTTCTGCGATTTCGTGGTGCGAATAGCCCTCGGCGTACGCCAGCCACAGCAACTGCCGGTCACGCGGACGCATCATGGCCATTGCAGGCTCCAGCATTGCCTGCGAATCCGACTGGGCCACACCACACTTCGCTTTGAACATCTCCTCAGGCATCTCGTCGATCGAGGAAGACTGAGGCCGACGCCAGTGATCGCGCAACAAATTGGTTGCAATTCGAAACAGGTATCGTCGTGCCGCTAATTCCCCGTCCGCGGGATGATCGGCGCACAGGAAGCGTACATAACTCTCCTGGGTCAGATCGTCCGCAAGCGCGGGATCGCGACTCACGCGCGCCAGGTAGGCCCAGAGTGAGCGAGCCGATCGCGCGTAAAACGCCGCGAACTGCTCGTTATCCATTGTTGCGGCGGCCGCGCAGGTGGCAAGTGATTCTCCCTCGCCTGCCAGCACATTCGAAATGATCGACTCCCAGGGCATCGGCCTCTGCTTTCTCACCTTCACCGCGCTCTCCGCAACTCACTGCCTGTCCTTGAACACGGAGGAAGCGCCGAGAGACGAATCGAATCGGTTTTGCGCTGCTGTTTCGGCGGGCATCAAACCCAGCTTCGCCGCCAGCAGCCACGAAACTCCTGCTGAGATGATAAAGCCGATTCCGGGCATCAGCACGACGGTCCCAAAGAAGAGCATCGGCGTGTCCATGTCAGGCCCGGCATGACGCAGTGACAGCAAACCGATGCCCAATAAGACCATGACTATGCCCGCCTGCAGCGGTGTCAGCACGCGCGCCACAGCGCTCGGCACGCGGCGGTCCTGTTCGATGCCGATGGGAATTGGCGCCGCCTCAAGAAACTTCCTGCCGGCGTCGGTCTCCATGTACGCCGCAAGTTCCTGATTACTGGTGAACTTGTCGATGAGCTTGCCGTGCACATCGCTCTGCAGCTTGAAGATTCGGCTCCAGCGGCGATTTTCGACGAACATGCGGGCAAGAACAAAGATCGCCGTCAAGCCAAACCCGAACGCGATGAGGGGCACGAGGTCGCCCCACACGTGCTCAAGTGGCGAGGACTGCCCCTGGGACCGATACACATCCGGCCATACTGCCCGCTCCAACGCCTCGTCCGACTGCCCGTCTTCGTGCTTCAGATGCGAGAACAAATAAAACTCGGGATTCCGCGCCACCTCAGGATGGGCGGACAGGAACGCAGCCAGTTGCGGGTTGTTGTGCGCAACATAGTCCGAATTCGAAAGCAGCGACGGATCGTGCGAGACCACGGTGGTCAGCGTCGGGCTCAGCCTCAGCAGGCGAATAAGTTCAGTCTGAGTCGCCGCCACGTCGCGCTCGTTCGGAGCCGGCGCGGTGCTCGTAACCGGTGCGAGTGAGGGCGCTGGAGTCGCGGTGCGCGGCTGCGCCATTCCCTGTGTGACCAGAAGCAAAGTCGAAAGTGCGCATGCAGAAACAATCCTATAAACCAGCGGGTGCTTGTTCATGTTGTCTTCCTCGAATCGAAGAGGCCTTTGTAGCTCTTCTATCGAGAACAACGAACGAGCCCGCCTAGTGGTTAACAGGTTCCTTTCCTGAAGCAAACACCTTCAGAATTCCCTATTGGAGAGATGCAGTGCCCCTTTAGCGGTATTTAAGTAACCCATATCTTGGGGTACTTTCGAACTATCCCCTGGCTGCACCTAGGTTTTCAGCAATTGGTTTGTATGTTCCGGGTATCTCCCAAAAGTTGTCTAAACAGAGGAGACAATAAGCGCAATGGACGAGCATGATCAGGGCGGGAGGCTTCTCGCCAAACTTAAGCAAAGTTACGCGGATCGACGCAACACTCTTACGTGGGCCCTCTTTATCTGGTCCTTTACCGCCATGGGCTTCGCAATGTTTCTGCCTTTTGGAGCTACCATGCTTCGTTCAGTCGCCGTCGCGGTAGCCTGGTCCACGGTCCACCTGATCCGCAGAATGTAGGCGAATCGAGTCAGGTAAAGCCCCTCGTTCAACTTTCAAAATACAGGCGAAGACAAGACGAAAGTCCTGTCGTTTACTATATATACACTTCTCCGGCCTTTACTAAATGCGCTAAACTCCTCAGTCTGCGGGTCTGCGCTTCCCACGCTGTTTCCAGCCCGCCTTTGAGGGGGTTTTTCATGGCACGTCCATATTGGTCGGGCAACGTTCAGATCTCACTCGTGGCGTTCGGAGTGAGCCTTTATGTCGCCACCGAGAGCAAAGGGCAGATCAGCTTTCACCAGATCAGCCGCCGCACCGGCGAGCGCATCCGCCATCAAAAAGTGCTCGAAAGCGCCGCCGAGAGCCGCGAAGCGACCACGGCGGTCGAGAACGATGAGATCGTCAAGGGCTACGAATACAGCAAGGGCAAATACGTCATCATCGAACCCAGCGAACTCGAAAACCTGCGCGTCCCCTCGAAACACACCATTGCGGTGTCGCAATTTGTTGACGTCGCCGACCTGCACCCCGAATACATTGAAAAGCCCTACTTCGTAACGCCCGAAAACGATATGTCAGCTGAAGCCTTCAACGTGGTCAGGCAGGCCCTGGTGAAAAGCGGCAAAGCCGCCATCGGCAAAGTTTCCTTCGCAGGCCGGGAAAACATCATCGCCCTTCTACCGGCGGGCGCCGATAGTCCCGGCATGGTGGCCTACACTCTGCGCTACCAATACGAACTGCGTAACCGCGCCGACTATTTCCGCGATATCAAGCAGCCGGCCATCGATCCTGACTCTCTTCAGCTCGCCGAGACGCTGATCGCGCGCATGTCCACCAAGCTCGACATCAACAAGTTTGAAGACGGCTACGAAACAGCCGTAAAGGCTCTCGTTGATGCGAAGGTCAACAATCAGCCTGTTCCCATTGATGAGGCCCCACAGCAGAGACCAAGCAACGTGGTCAACCTGATGGATGCGTTGCGCAAGAGCATCGGGGCAGACAAAGGCTCGGCGGGCTCGGCGAAAAAGCCGCCTAAGAGCGTGAAGGAAGCACCCGCCAAAGGCATTGGCATTGTGAAGACGCCGGCCAAGTCAGCAAGACGCAAATCCGCCTAAACGTGAAGCCGGTGCGCCGCACTTCCTACGACGGGGGCTGATACCATGCCGGCGACGGCCCCGCGGCCGCTTCAATGGCAGGAACATAAGTTCGGTCGAGTTCCTGCACCAGCGCAGCAACATTCTCCACGATCTTCTGCCACTGGGCCGCATCCCCGATCGGATATTGTCCGTAGCCCTCAACTGCCACGGGAATTCCCAAAGAGGCCTTGAATCCTGCGCCATGCACCATAAAGATCGCGGTAACAGAATGGCTCCAGGTTCCGACGTCGAGATAGAGTTCTACCGTGTGATTTCCGCCGGTTCGCCGCGTCAGATGAAACACACCCGTTCCGCCGGTGCAGTCGTATCCCATCGGTTTGAACGCAGCCACCAGCGCGGGCTTGCGTGGACCTGCTGTCACTCCAACATTTTGCATTCGTATTTCGGCAGGGGGCGGTAGATTATGCGGCAGCCCAGCCGCAGCCACCACATCCTTGATGCGCGCGCGATAATCTGCGACCACCGCTTTCACTGCCTCCTGGGTTGCCGGCGGAATCGAAACCGTGAGGCCGCCTCCCTGCGCGAGAATTGGCACTTGCACGGTCTTCCTGGCTTTTCCGCAAGCCTTCATCACCGCGTCCACCGCAGCCGGATTGGGTGGAAGCTTTTTGTCCGTTTCCGCCGCCTCCACTACCGTATAAACCGAGAGCGCTCTCTGCCGCCCGTTGATCCACCAGTTGTCAGTGATCACAACACCGGGCAGCGAGTTCCCCATCGCGGGCAATCCGATCAGCCGCTCTCCGAATTCTGGCGTGTAAAAATGCAGCGCCGCGCTGCCGAACGGATATGAACGCGGCACGCCTGCCGCAATCGCCGCCAGTGTGGGGTACTCGGCCGCCTCACCGGTCGCGACATTTGAAAGCACCCGCAGACCTGGCGCTTGCCCGAATAGTTGGCGGTGACCAAGAAATCTCTCCATATCCGGATGACGTTTTAGAACCCTGTCGATCGCCGAGACACTCTTAGCTCCGGACGTATCCATCAGAGTGAATCGGATTTGAGGTTCCCCCAGCCCGGCGTCGAGAAACGCCTGCCGAACTCGCCCAGCCATTTCGGCAAGCGGTTCTTTTTTGCTGGCGGCGAACGGAGTGTGCAGTGCAATGCGCATTGACTACCCAGGGCCACGAAAGGAAATAGGAATGAATCTTGATAACACCCAACGGATGCCATTGGCTAGTCTCCGAGGTGGGAAAGTCCAGAGAGAAATCTTTTCCACCGGGAAGTGAGGGTTTTAAAGAATCTCTGCAGGCATCGAAGGAATCTACGGGCTAAGAGCGGAGCGCGGGATTCAAAGCTGATTGTGCGTGCGAAACAGGAGCTTGTATGCGAGACAGCAGAACGGTGATTGTAACCGGCGCCTCGCAGGGCATCGGCGCAGCCATCGTAGAGGCATTTCTGAATCGAGAGTACAGCGTGGTTGCCACCGCGCGGAGCATCTCCAGGGCAGGCTTCGCGTCCTCGGAGGGGTTCGTATCGGTCGATGGAGATATCACTGAAGCATCGACGGCTGAGAGGGTCGTCGAAACAGCCATCGCCAGGTTCGGCTCTGTCGATCATGTGGTCAACAATGCGGGCATCTTTACATCGAAACCATTTACGGAATTCACAGCCGACGAGTTTCACTCTTTCGTTTCCATCAACCTTGGAGGATTCGTCTTCATGACGCAGCGCGCTGTGAAGCAGATGCTGCTGCAAGGAACCGGCGGCAGCGTGACAACCATTACGGCCGCATTGGCGGACAACCCCATGGTGGGCAGCCCAGCGTCCATTCCGATGATGACCAAGGGCGGACTGCAGGCAATCACACTCAGTCTCGCGAGCGAATACGCGAAGAACAATATTCGCTTCAATGCAGTCGCGCCCGGGGCAGTCGACACCCTTCTTCACCAGAACAACTCGAAGGACTATCTGAAGGCCCTTGCTCCGATGGGCACGATCACCGAAGCAAAGGATATTGCCGAGGCGGTCGTTTATCTAACCGAAGCTCATCAAGTGACTGGGGAGGTGCTGCACGTGGACGGCGGTGCGCATGCGGGCCGATGGTGACCGGTGGAGGTCCGCAGTCGGGCGGTGCGGATCGCAGGCTGCAGGAACTTGGCATCGAGCTTCCGTCCGCGCCGACGCCGTTTGGCAGCTACGTGGAGACGGTGCAGACCGGCAACCTGCTCTTCTTCAGCGGGATGCTCCCGGTTGCGGACCATAAGCCGAAATATCTTGGCCGTCTCGGAAAGGAGCTCGATGCCGACGCGGGACGCGACGCCGTCTACACCGCGGCTTTGAGCGTGCTGGCCGCGGCGAAGAAGCATTTAGGCACACTCGACCGAGTGACTCGAGTGGTTCGGCTCGGCGTGTTCATGGCGACTTCCGGGGACTTT
Source organism: uncultured Acidobacteriaceae bacterium (assembly GCA_963832035.1). Classification (GTDB taxonomy): domain Bacteria; phylum Acidobacteriota; class Terriglobia; order Terriglobales; family Acidobacteriaceae; genus Telmatobacter. The sequence goes on from CAWHSK010000003.1 coordinate 791,073, forward strand.
TTTGACCAGCCCAGGGTCGCGGACGCAGCATCGGATCTGTTTCGCGACATCTTCGGCGAAGACAAGTTGCCGGTCAGGCTTGTGATCGGCGTTGCCAGTCTTCCTCTCGGCATGCCGGTGGAACTCGAGGTCATCTTCGAAATCGCTGAGTAGAGCAGAGTGGTGGACAGCTTCACGCAGACGCTGGGCCTGTCGCACTACACGCTGTACATGCAGGACTATGGCGGGCCGATTGGCTTCCGCATGGCATTGGCTCATCCGGAGCGCGTGCAAGCCCTCATCGTCCAGGATGCGGTCGCACACAACGAGGGGCTGGGTGCGAACTGGGCAACGCGGCGAGCCTTCTGGGCGGACCGGCCCGCTCACGAAGAAGCGTTGCGTACAAATCTGTTGTCGCTTGCGACCACGAAGACACGGCATGTCGGAGACGATCCGAACGTCGAGCTGTATGATCCGGATCTCTGGACGGATGAGTACGCCTTCCCGAATGCGCCGGGGCAGGCGCAGATTCAAAGCGATCTTTTCTATAACTACCGGACGAACGTCGATGCCTACCCAAAGTGGCAGGCATGGATGCAGAAGACCCAGCCAAATCTGCTGGTGCTGTGGGGCAAGCACGATCTCTCATTCGATCCCGGCGAGCCCGAACGCTACCGTAAGGACGTGCCTGGCGCCGCTGTCCATGTGCTCGACGCGGGCCAGTTTGCACTCGATACCAAGCCAAATGAAATAGCCGACCTGGTCCGCGCGTTCATGAACACACGGAAGTGAACGCCGTCGGCTCGAGCGAAGTACCTTCGGCTGACGAGCGGGAAATCCAGGAATAGCCTCTCTTTGATACGCAATCCCGTTGACGCGCACTATCGCTGCAGGTACACTTCGGGCCAGTCAAGCGGCCCGATGCTGGTTGTCCTACTCGCAGCTGACCCACCCACACGGAGGATTGTTGATGTTCCCCCTCTCAAAGCGCGCAGCGCTCCTGATCTGTTTTGTCATCCCTTCTTCGCTTTATGGCGCTGACTATACCTACCAGCAAACCACTCAACTGACCGGCGGATCTCTGCTGCACATGATGAAATCGGTCGGCTTCATCAGTTCGCAGGCGCGACATATGGGCGACCCGGTCGTTTCCACGATCTATCTGAAGGACAACCGGCTGGCGAACGTGTCTCCTGAAACCATCGAGATTATCGATCTCGACAAGGAGACCATCACCAACATCGACGTCCAAAAGAAAACCTACACGGTAATGACGTTCGACCAGATCAAGCAGGCCATGGCGAACGCACGGGCGCAGATGCAGAAGCAGCAGGCCACGCAACCGGATGCGCCGCCGGCTCCTGATCCAAATGCGCAAAACGTGAAAATGAGCTTTGACGTAAAGGTGCGCAAGACCGGCGCGCAAAAAGAGATCAGCGGCCTCCAGAGCAATGAAGCCATCCTCACCATGACCATGACAGCAACCGACACGCAAAGTCAGCAGTCCGGCAACATGGCCATCACCAATGATATGTGGCTGGTGCCCGAAATTCCCGGCTACGACCAGGTGCGCGACTTCTACAAGCGCATGGCATTGAAGATGGCCGACGCCAGCACTATCGGCCTGGGTTACGACTTCAGCAAGATGCTGGCGCAGAATCCCGGCGCCGGGCAAGCCCTGGGGGACATGGCCAAGGAGATGCAAAAGCTCGACGGCGTCCCGATTATGCAGGTGATGCGCATGGGCACAACCACCAATGGGCAACCGCTGCCGGCAGCCTCGGAAGCACCGACGCCTGCGCCGACGCCAGGACCAAGCGCCGGTGATGTGGCGAAACAAGGTCTTTCTTCCGCGCTGACCAGTCACTTCGGTCTTGGCGGTTTCGGCAAGAAAAAGCAGGACCCGCCGCCGGCTGATCCGAATCAGAATGCGGCAGAGGCTCAGCCCACCAGCGCCATCCTTATGGAGACCCAGATCAGCACTTCGAACTTTTCATCGGCTCCGGTCGATCCGTCGCATTTCGATGTTCCTGCCGGCTACAAGCTGGTGCAGCCTCAGATGCCGACGGCGCCAGCGGCGGCGCGATAGACAGATCAACCACGAAACGCCTTCCTGCTGGTGGATTCGTTCGGGGCAAAAATGATTGCGCCTACAACAGTCCCGCAAAATTAGAGGGCCAGAGGCGTTTCTTTGGCTTTCGCAGCTCTCGCGATCGTAGTAGCAGTCTTCGTCGTGGCTTTGATTTTTCAGCTTCTGTGGAGCGTTACCGTGCCAGAGATTTTCATGAAGCGGCTCATCGCTTGCTTCATTGCGGTGCTGTGTAGTTGCGTCTTCGCTATTGCGGCCAGGGGGCAGGAACAGCCACTACCCGAGGATCCGGAAGACGAGAAGCAGTTTGGGCTCTGGCTCGATCAGGGAATCTCCAACGGCCTTTCGCCAAATACGTCTCTCGAGATCGAGTTTCATCAGCGCCTCGATGAGGGGGCGTCCAATCTGTTCGAGTACTTCTTTCAGGGCGGTGTTGCCTCTCGTCTTCGGCCGTGGTTCACGCTGATACCCATCTACCGGTACCAGCGGTATCCCGGAAATCCCGCCATAGCTTACGAGAACCGACTGCAGCTCAACGTCACCGTGAGTACTTCCCAGGGTCCGTGGAAGCCGATCCTTCGCACGCTCATTGAAGGGCGCTTTCCAGACGACCGGCCTGCTTCGGCACGCCTTCGATTTCGCCCGGGAGTGGAGTACACCCTGCCGATTCGCACGGCGCGGCAGCCAGTGCTGATCGTGAGCAATGAGTTCTTCCTCGTTCCCTGGTACAACCCCTTCGCTAACGCAGGCAGCAGCTACACTCAGAACCGATTCCAGGTAGGCGTCCGGTTTCCCATCGCCGATACGTTTTCCATTCGGCCCTACTACTTGTTGCAGTCGGTTAACCTTCCCCCCGGCTGGGATACAAACGAAATCTTCGGGATTTCGCTTGCCTACAAGGTTCCACGCAAATCCAAATGACCTATCTTCGGCGATCCTTACCCCAGCGCAAAGCGGGGGGGTGTACCCACCCCTACTCTGGGAGCAAACTCCTGATTTAAAACGATTTACGGCGGCGACGCGTCGCTAAAGTCGTCCAATCAGAGACTTTAGGCCCCAGAGTCGTCTCAGGAAAGGGGTTACGGCGTTTTCTCGGTCAGAACACGAGCATGTACCAAAATACTGCCTCAATAAGTTGCGGCGGAATTGCCATTTGAATTCTGAGTATAGCGATTGGCGAAATATAGCCTGCAAAGTTACGGGGAATTTTTCGCGTGTGTTTCGAGGGACTTAGCGACAGACGACGAAGCTCGGGTATTGACGTCGCTTCTGGGAAATCACTTTTGGGTTCTGGAGGAAGAGAAACTGCGCGTCTGTTTACACGGATGAACTCGGGGCGGTCTGCATTGGGGCATTGCGCTCGGCGAGAGAACGGCTGCAACCGATCCACTGCTCCTCACAGTTTTGCTGGAACGCAGGGTTTAGAATCGTTCGTGGCGCGAGTTGAATTGCGCCACCTTTTTGCCCGCACGTAGCTGGTGATTTTAGGAAGCTGCGGCGGGTCGATGTGTGTGACTTTTTAGGAAGCGGGCAGGGATGCGAGCGAAGACAGCAGTGGTACTGGGCGCCCAGTGGGGTGACGAAGGCAAGGGCAAAATTGTTGACGTGCTGAGCGAGCGTTTCAGCGCGGTGGCGCGGTATGCGGGTGGCCACAACGCCGGCCACACGGTCATCCATGGCAGCCAGAAATTCGTGCTTCAACTCATTCCCTGCGGCGTGCTGCGTCCGGGCTGCAAGGGCGTAATCGGCAACGGCGTAGTGCTCGATCCGATCGCGTTTCTCAAGGAAGTAGCCAAGCTGCGCGGCCTTGGAGTCGAGGTCGATGGTCAGCTCTTTATCTCGAACCGCGCCCAGGTGATTTTGCCCTACCATCGCATGATTGAGCTGGCAGCGGAGAGCGCGCCGGGACGCAAGCGCATTGGTACGACGAGCCGCGGCATCGGCCCGGCCTATGAAGACAAGATGGCGCGCAGCGGTCTTCGCATCGTGGACCTGCTAAACACGTCGCTGCTGCGGCAGCATATTGAGGCAGCCTGTGGCGAAAAGAACGCGATTGCTCATGCGCTGTTCGGCACCGATCCGCTGGAGCCGGAAAAGATGTACGAAGAATATGCAGCCGCCGCCGAAGAGGTGCGTCCGTTTGTCACCGACACCGGCCGCATGCTGCACCAGCTTATCGGTAGTGGCGGTTCGGTGATGTTTGAAGGCGCGCAGGGTACGATGCTCGATATCGATCACGGGACCTATCCGTTTGTGACTTCGTCATCTGCAACCGCGGGCGGCGCGGCCACAGGCACAGGCGTGGGCCCGACGGCAATCGGTACCGTGATCTCGGTGACCAAAGCGTATGTAACGCGCGTCGGCGAAGGTCCGTTCCCGACGGAAATCCATGACGCCATTGGAGACCAGCTTCGAGCGCGCGGCAATGAATATGGCGCCGTAACTGGACGGCCTCGCCGCTGCGGTTGGCTCGATATTCCCCTGCTGCGCTATTCCAACCAGGTGAACGGCGCTGAGTGGCTGGTGGTGACGAAGATGGATGTGCTCGATGAACTCGAGGAGATTCCCATTTGCGTCGGCTACGAGTTGGACGGTAAAGTCAGCGACGAAATTCCCGCAGACGTGCAAGGGCTGGAGCGCATCAAGCCTGTGTACACCACGCTCAAAGGCTGGCGCTCATCTACTGAAGGCATCACCGAATTTGATAAGCTGCCCAAGGCCGCGCAGGAGTATCTCCGTTTTCAGGAGCGCGAGAGCGGCGCGAAGATCGGCATGGTCTCCACCGGCCCCGACCGCGATCAGACGATGGTGCTACCGGAGTTTGCCGCGACACTTGACGAGATTCACGCTTAGACTGAACTGACTGTCCGGGGAAATTACCCTGGGTTGAGGAAGTGCTCCCCATGATCAGCTTTATTGTCCGGATGAGGTTTGCCCAGGAAGATCGGGCGGAGATTGCCGATATTCTTCACGAACTCACCGCAGCATCGCGCCAGGAACCGGGATGCGCGAGTTACATTCCGCACTGGGTGCAGGGTGAGCCGTGCACGGTATTGATCTACGAGCAGTACAACGATCAGAAAGCCGAAGATGCGCACCGTCAGTCTCCACACTTCAAGAAATATGCAGTCGCCGGGCTCTACCAGAAGATGCTGGAGCGCAGCCGCGAGGACTTGATGGCGCTGGAGTAAGCAGGTTTTGCTTCGCAACAATCAAAAAAATGTGCGCGAAGCATTCCTTTCGTCACGAAAATCTGATGACCTAAGGAATTGGTCTGCGCACACATTCACATGCAGCTGATTGACCCACACCGCGGTTCGGGGCTACTATCCGTTACGCCTATGGGAATGCTGAAGGCAAAGTCACCTGCGGGCAGGAATCGATGTCTTGCGATGGGCTTTGCCGTTTTTGTAACGCTGGCTGTAGTCGCACCTCTGCCTGCAATGCCGCGGGCTGAGAAGCATGAGACACGGCACCAGATCGAACACCTTGAAGAAACATGGAGCAACGCTATCCTTCACGGAAACGTTTCGGCGATGGACGCTCTGCTCGCCGATGACTACATGGCCATCACGCCCACTGGCATCCTGCAATCGAAGGAACAGGCGCTCGCCAATCTGCGCGCCGGAACGATTCACTTCAAGTCGATTGACCTCAGCGACCGCAAAATTCGGCTCTATGGAACCACGGCGCTGGTTACGTCGCGGGCCGAGGTGACTGCTACCGGGCCGGACGGAAGCATATCAGGCGGCTACCGCTATACACGGGTGTATGTGAAAGACGCGCACGGCGCGTGGCACATCGTGAGCTTCGAGGCCAGCAAGATCCAGGAACCCGGCCGACACCACTAAGGGCTCGTCCTGAATAACTTCGAGATGGGTGGTGCGCCACGTCTTCCAGGTGCGCTTTGACCGCCAGCTTTCGGGAATGCACAGTCCACTCTAAAATAAGTCGATGCCAGAACTGCCTGAGGTGGAGACGATCGCGCGCGGCGTGGACGCGCGCGTGCGCGGCGACCGAATTGTGGATGTATGGTTCGGCTCGCATCGCGAACCGTTCAAGACGTCACCTTCCAGACAAGCCGCGGGATTGCGGGAGCGATTGATTGTCGCCGTCCACCGCACCGGCAAGCACATCGTGATGGAGCTGGGCCACCGTTCCGGCGAGGGCGCTGAAAAAAGCGGATCGCACAAAAAAACAGACGAGATCGTCGCGCAGTGGATTGTGCATCTTGGGATGACGGGGCGCTTGCTGGTGACTACGGCTGAGGCGCCTGTGGCAAAGCACACGCATGTTCGCCTGACGCTCGCGAGCGGACGGGAGTTGCGATTTGTCGATCCGCGACGGTTTGGCAGGCTGGATTTTCGCGACTTGCGGAAGGGGCTCGGATTCGCGGGGCCGGGAGCAGAACCGCTGACAATCGAAGCGGAAGCGTTCGCAAGTCTGTTCCGCGGCCGAAAGCTGGCCATCAAAGCTGCTCTGCTGAACCAGACGCTGCTCGCTGGTGTGGGCAATATCTATGCCGATGAGAGCCTGTTTCGCGCGGGCATTCGTCCGCGGCGCAGAGCCGGGCAGCTGACACGCGTGGAGCTGGAAAAACTGCGCGGAGCTTTACGCGTGGTGTTGGAGCATGCCATCAGGCTGGGCGGATCATCGGTTTCAGACTATGTGGATGCAGCGGGCGTTCGAGGTTTTTTCCAACTGGAACATTGTGTGTACCAGCGAACCGGGGAGGCCTGCCGAACATGCGGGCAGGTGATTAAACGCATCGTGGTCGCTGGACGAAGCACGCACTACTGCGCTCACTGTCAGCGATAGAGGCGAGATTCGCACAGGGCGATCTACTATTTTTTGAAGTCACAGGCGCGTTGTTTACTAGAATCAAAACGCTTTGGGACATTGCGACGGCGCAACTGCTTGAAATCAAACAGAATTTCAAACGGCATTCCGATTGCTTAGTAGAAAGTGCCAGTGATGTACCGGCTGCTGGGGAAGTTCCGGCGAGCCCGCAAAAACAAGCAGACGCTCGGCAAGAGCAGCCGCCAACGAAGCGGCAGACCGGCCGGGAGAGCCTGTAGAAGGCGCGGTGGATATAACCACCGCCCATAATTTGCTGGGAGGCCAGTGACCAGCGCAGGGACACGAAACGCCACTCGAATGAGTGGCGTTTCGTGCGTCAGAACTGAGAAATCATTGAAGCACGATCGGATCGCAGGGTCCCTGCGTGTTACGCGCGTACCGAATAAGTTGCAGGGGACGCTACTTGCGCTGCTTTGCAGGAGCCTGTACTATCGAACTTGCCTATCAAGCGGCTGAAGCGAATCACCCCGATCAAGGTAGAGACGGCTCGCCGCTGACAAAAGATTCTTTGCAAACAGGACCGGCTCATCACAGCGGAAGCCGCGAAGAGTCTATAGGACAGGCATCACCCCAGGAAACGCTGGCCGAATCGTACCAATCCAGACAACCGGAGAGTGCTGTTGCAGGCAAGTCGGTCAAAAAGGCTTGAGCGTTTTAAATAGATGTTTGGCCCTGGAGTCGCATCGAAGAAGTAGCGGTCATTCTCCGCAGGGATCCTGGCGACAGGAATTGTCGAGGGAGCAGACCAGAATGCCGCGATGCACCGGGCAGGAAAGGTTCATTCACTGTCAACGCGTCATGGGTACGCAAGTGTCGGGGTAGATTGCGTTCGGGATATCTATTCTCCCGCAGATTGTGCGGCTCCATCGACAGCAGACAGTCAACCTTCGCTTAATGTTCTGCGACAGCGGGACGGGCGGCGGGAACAAAAAATCAGCAGCACCAGAGATGGAAGAGCTGAAGCAAGAGATCTAATGCAACTCACAGCAATGTGCCAGGAAGTGCACGCATGACAACAGAACCGACGGTGCCCCAGCAAGAGCTGGGGTCGGCCCCGACGAATGGTCAGGGACAGTCGCAAGGACATCGGCGCCGCAGGCGTCGTCGCAAAAACAAGCCAAGCCAGCCAGGCGGGCAACCGCAGGCGCAGCAGCAGAATTCGCCGCCGCAGGCTCAGCCGCCGCAGATGCAGGCTCCGTCGCAGCCGCTTCAGCAGGGTGGGCCGCCCAAGCAGGGTTCTGGCCGTCACCGCAAGAAGAAGAAATTCTTCCAGCAGAAGACAGGCGGCGCGCCACAGCCGGGGCCCGGCAACAGCATCGTTCCTCAGTACAATGGCAGGCGCAAAGACAGGCAGAAAGGGCCACGGATGTTTGTGGGCCCGATGGACCATAGCTACCGCATCGTGAACGGGAATGTTGCGGATGGCCCGCCTTCGACGATTCCGACTTCAAGCAACGGACACCACGGTGGCTACTACAGCGATGTAAATGTCGCTGCGCCGAGTGTTCAGGCCAAGGCGGATGCGCCCACCCGGATCTTCTGCTTCATCGATGATCTGTTCTTCCAGGCCAAAATCCAGGAGACGGCGAAGAAGCTCGGCATAAAAGTGGAATTTGTGAAGGGCGAGAAGGAAACGATCGCGCGCATCATCGATTCTCCTGAGGCCGAGAAGCCGACCCTGGTGGTTTTTGACCTGAACAATCTCAATGCAAAACCGATGACACTGATTCCGAAATTCAAGACGAAGTTCAAGAAGGCTACGTCGATTATCGGATTTCTCAACCATCTGCAGGGCGACCTGAAGATGAAGGCGATGGAAGCGGGATGCGACACGGTGATGCCACGCTCGGCGTTCTCGCAGAGTCTTCCTAACCTTCTGCGCCGGTATGGTCTGGAAGAGGAAGACGACAACGTTCCGCAGCCGATGTAAAAGAGCTAGGGAACAGGGACTAGCGAGTACAGACGGGGCGCCAACATCGATTGTTGGCGCCCTGGTTTTTTGGGTGTCAAGGATCATGGCTGCAATTCACGGCGTGCGCGTTCCCTATTTGCTATTCCCTATTTTCTGCTTCTATCCCGGCGGCCAGGTCATTGCGCGGCCACCGAGCAGATGGATGTGAATATGGTCGACGGTCTGCCCGCCATCTTCGCCGGTGTTGATCACGGTGCGGTAACCCTGCGTGAGTCCTTTGGAGCGAGCAATTTCGGCGGCTGCCCAATGAAGATGGCCGATCAACGCATTGTGCTCCTTGCCTGCCTCGGCAATGGACGCAACGTGCTGGCGCGGAACAATGAGGACGTGTACGGGCGCCTGAGGATTGATGTCGGCGAAGGCATAGCACTGGTCGTCCTGATAGATGGCCTTGGAAGGAATACTTCCATCAATGATTCGGCAGAAGAGGCAACTCATGATTAACGGGAGTCTACAAGCTTGAGGTTGAGAGTTGCCAGTGGACAGTGACCATTAGCCAGTTTCCCAGATGAACGAAAGCCGGAATGACCTCGTCATTTGTGCGGCTCGTTGTGGCGTTTTCGGGCACCGTGCTCCCGCTCTTGCGCCTCTTCTCTGGCGTCGAGAAAGCGGTGTATCTCCTGGGCCAGCGATCGATTGAAGATACGCAGGGAAACGAAAGGCACATCGACAAGCTGATGATTGCCGTCTCTTTCCATCAATTGGGCCACGCGGCGATCGAGATTGATGTCGATAACGACGAATAAGCCTGACCTGTCGGCAACCCGGACAACCTCACCCTTCAATGGAGTTCTCGTGGATCGACGATCCGATTTAATAACAATGCAGGAAATATCGGAACTCACCGAATACCTCAAAAAAATGAGTGACTTCCGGCGACCCTCCTTTCAAGCGCGGTCGCACCATCTGAGAGATGCCCGGGATTAGAACCGGGTTGTTTTTCGTGGGGTATGTGATTGATTTCGTTGAATAACTTGTGCAATTAAAGCAGCAATTCATATTTCTCCCGGGATTCCGGAATGCATCAAACTTTAATGAAGCGCTTTTTAGATTATTAGATTAGAGGCCCTTTCGAAACGGAACGAGGTAGCTCCATGGCAGAAGAATCGGGCGATTCCACCGTGCTGGTGATCGACGATGACAGGGTTCTTGCCGATACGCTTGCAGAGATTCTGAGGAAACACGGGTATAAACCGATAGCACTTTACAGTGGTGAGGAGGCGCTCGAACTCGCTCAGAGGTTTCGCCCCGACGTTATCCTCAGCGACATCCGAATGAGCCGGCTGGATGGAATTGAGGCAGCGCGGCGCATACGGGCGCTACACCCGCAGTGCAGGGTGATCCTGTTTACAGCTCAACCCATAACAGCCGCGATGATGCAGACGATCCATGGATTGCGATTCGAACTGCTGCGACGACCGCTTCGTCCTGAAGATGTATTGGCTGCGCTCGAGGCAAAATCCTGGGAAGAAGGGCATTATTCGCCCACAAATCAAGGAGAGCGCACCTGAGCTGGGCTTGTTGCCGGTTTGGCGCAGGTAACTTTGCACTGATACCAAAGTGCCCCAACTCTCACCCCGACAGTGGGTTGACTCTCAGGAACGGGAGATCGTAAGTTCGAATGTAGAGTGCAGCAGCCTGAGCAGGTGTTGGCTGCACTTTTACGCAAAGAGCCCGCCGCAAGGCGGGCTTTTTGCGTCCCGAGAATCAGGTAACCTCCTGCAGGAACCCAATGGCCCTGAAGCACTCATGAAGAGCCTCGGATTAAGTGGTTTGAATCGCGCGCAAAGGAAGCCCTGATTGCGAGAACGGTACCAGCATGAGAAACAGAAGCAATGCTTGAGCGATTGAACATCCCATATGCGGATAGAATATGTTCAGTCCCCGAACCGCTCCAGCGCTGTGGCACGAGATACGACCCTTACAACGTTGAAGTTTGAACGTGCGGAGTCGACTATTTCAGCTTCTATACAGGCGCGCTGCGTCTGCATTTGGCGTATTGAGGGTTCACGAGTGGCAACAGCCGAACTTCTTCCTATCTACACAAAACTCAGTCAAAGAATCAGGGGCAATGCGTCACGCCGGCGCAATGCCAGCGGCATCCGTATCGTGAAGGGGCTGGAGTCTGTCTGGCTCCGTCTGCGGTGCCAAACGCACGCCTGGACCTGGCCGCGCACAAATACGGGCGAGCGATTCGATGGCTTCGACGCGCACCAGACCTGCCACAACTGCATGTCTCGCCGAATGTTTAATACGCGAGAGTGGCAAGCGGGTCCGGTGTATCGGGTTCTGGTTGGCCCTGATGCCGCCAGCGATGCGTATCCCGCCAGCTTCGGAGAGGCGTCCGAACCCTTGCTCTCGTCTGGCTACGACGTTGACTGGATCAGATCCCGGACCACGTAGAGCTGTGATGTGGTGAGGAACGCTGCATTTCAGATTACACACAGGTCATCGTGTTACGTGGGACAGGGACCTAACTGGTGTGGTCCAGGATGATCTTCCATCCGTGAGGGCCTTTGCGCCAGACCAGCGAGAAGATGCCGTCGTCTTTTTTGGCTTCGCCTTTAGCGGTGCGTTCGAGGTGGAATTTGCCGGTGACGAGAGCGATTTCAGATTTGCCGCAGCCGGAGACGAGCAGGCGGATGTCGAGGTCGTTGAAAGTGAGTTTGCCCATCTGCTCGGGGTTGGTGTAGTTCAGCATGTAACGCTCGCGAATCGGCTGATAGCCCTTGCGAAGGGTAAGGCCGATGAAGGTGGTGTCAGGCGAGTCCTCGTAGGCCTGCATGAAGGCAGGGATGTCGGCGCGATTCCAGGCGTCGGCCTGGGTCTTGATGGCGGTGCGGATTTCGGATTCATCGGCAGCGGCGGACTCGTGGGCGGTTTGCGCGGGAGATGCGGGCGCTAGGGCGATGAGGAGCAGGGCGAAGAACGGCAAAGCACGTTTCATGGAAGAGCCTCCGAGGATGGGAGTGTACGAGGAAAGCTTACATCGTGGGAACGGCTTTGCTTTCCACCTGGCATTGCAAGAATGGAAACCTATCGACATGCAGGTTTGGGATTAGATTGGGCCGGGTTGGCCATACAATCTGGTTATGGCGGCTGGATCTGAAACTTCCCCTTTTCGCGTGGTGCACACGGTCTGTTCGCATGATTGCCCGGACAGTTGTGCCGTGCTGGTAACGGTAGACGCGAATGGGCAAGCGATCAAGGTGCAGGGTGATCCTTCTCAGCCGGTAACGCAGGGATTTTTGTGTGGCAAGGTGGCGAAGTACCTCGACCGGGTGTACTCGCCGCAAAGAATTCTCTATCCTCTGAAGCGCAAGGCGGGAGTCGCCAAGGGGCCGCTCAAGAGAGGCGAAGAGCACGAAGCCTTTGAGCGCGTGAGTTGGGATGAGGCGCTTAGCTCGATTGCGGCTCGGCTGCAGCAGATCAGCGACACGCATGGGGCGGAGTCGATTCTGCCCTATAGCTACGCGGGAACAATAGGCGTGTTGGGATTTGGGTCGATGGACCGGCGGTTCTTTCATCGGCTGGGCGGAAGCCAGCTTGACCGAACGATTTGTTCCGAAGCCGGCGGAGTGGCATGGAACCTGGTGTATGGGAAGAAGCTGGGAACGCCGACAGAAGATTACAAGCTGGCCAAGCTGATTGTGGCGTGGGGTGCGAATATCCACGGCAACAATGTTCATCTATGGCCGATGGTGGAGCAGGCGCGGCGCAACGGCGCGCGGCTGATCGTGATCGATCCTTACAAGACACGCACGGCGGCGCTGGCAGACTGGCACATCGCTATCCGGCCGGGAACGGATGCGGCGCTGGCACTGGGATGGATGCACGTGATTTTGCGCGAGGGCCTCGAAGATCGCGCATACATCGCCGAGATGACGCATGGATTCGACCGGTTGGCAGAGCGCGTTCGCGAGTACACTCCGGAGCGCGTTGCGACCTGGACGGGAATGACCGCCGGAGAGATTGAGCAACTGGCTCGCGAGTACGCTACGACGCGGCCGGCGGCACTTCGGATGAACTATGGCGTGCAGCGGAGTGAAAACGGCGGCACGGCGGTGCGGGCTATTGCGATGCTGCCGGCGCTCACGGGAGCGTGGAAATATCGCGGCGGCGGTGGGTCGCTGTCGACTTCTGGTGCGTTCGCCTGGAACAAGCGGGAGTTGGAACGGCGGGATCTGGCTCTTGATTCACCGCTTGGACGCGAGGCGCGTGTGGTGAACATGTCGGTGCTGGGGAAGGCGTTGACCCAGGGGTCAGGTGTCAGAGATCAGGGATCAGAAACCGGCGCTGCCGGGCACGATGGCGACGTACTGAGTGGCGGGCCGCCGGTTCATGCGCTGTTTGTGTACAACTCGAACCCAGGTGCGGTGGCACCGAACCAGAACGCTGTGAGGCGCGGGCTGGCGCGGACGGATCTGTTTACCGTGGTGCATGAACAATTCTTCAACGACACCACGGATTATGCCGACTATGTTTTACCGGCAACGACGTTTCTGGAGCACACCGATATCCAGGGCGCTTACGGGCACTACTTCGTCCAGCTATCGAACCAGGCGATCGAGCCGCCCGGCGAGGCGAGGTCGAATGTGTGGCTATTCGGACAATTGGCGCAGTACATGGGCTTTACGGAGCAGTGCTTCCGCGACAGCGAGGAGCAGCTGATTCGGCAGGCACTTGCTGTAGGACTGGATGGTCGATCGAAGAATCCCGGCATGGAGCACATCACGCTGGAGGATTTGCGGGAGCAAGGGCACATTCCGCTGGCGTTTCATCGCGATCCCGAGAAGACACCGTTTCTGCCATTTGCATCTGGCCCTGTTCCGACGCCGTCCGGCAAGATCGAGTTCGATTCCGAGGCGCTCGCATCGCAGGGCCTGGACGGGCTGCCGGGCTTTACGCCTCCGAACGAATCGCGATGGAGTGAAGGCGCGAAGCGCTTTCCGCTGGAATTCCTGAGTCGGAAAGCGGACAACTACATGAACTCGACCTTTGCGAACCTCGACGGGCACCGCAGGATGGAAGCGCGCACGAGCCAGCGGCTCGAAATGCATCCCGCAAATGCAAAGGCCCGCGGGATTGCGGATGGCGACAAGGTTCGCGTATGGAACGATCGAGGAGAGATTCTGTTGACGGCGTTGGTGGACGGCAGTGTTCCTGAGGGAGTGGTGGCGGGACGCCTGGACTGGGCCAAGTTCAATGAACGTGGCGTGAACGTGAATGCGTTGACGAGCGAGCAGTTGACCGATATTGGCGCGGGAGCCACATTCTATTCCGTGCTTGTGGAAGTGGCGAAAGCCTGATCCTTTCCAACTGCAATGGATAAATGACTCAGACGGAGACCGGATTCTCCTGGTGTGCATACGCAGGCGCGTGCTGCAGGCCATCTGAACTGCAAATGAGAGGCGGTACACTAAGGCTATGACGTGGTTACCATTTTTGAGTGTTCTTGTTGTGGCCGTCGGCTACATGGCAATGAAGCGTTCTGGACAGATTTCAGCGAAAGAAGCATCGGACTATCTGAAGAATGGGGCAGTCGTGATCGACGTGCGCAGTGCGAATGAGTTTAATTCGGGGCACATCATGCAGGCTCGCAACATGCCTTTGGACCGCCTTGAAATGACGGCACCCTCGGCCCTGATAGACAAGAACAAGGTATTGTTGCTGCACTGCGCTTCAGGAGTTCGCAGCAGAATGGCCAAAAAGCAGCTCGAGGAACTTGGGTACAAGAACGTTTTCAACCTCGGTTCGTACGATCGCGCCGCAAAGATTATCACCAACCAATAATCCCCAAACCTCGCAGAAGAGAAGAATGGAAACTGCGTTTCAGTTGCGCCTCGCGACAGACGAGGACGTCCCTGCGCTTCATCGGCTGATTGAGGCCTCGGTGCGCGGGTTACAGGCTGACGACTACACGCCGGCGCAAATCGAGGGAGCGCTGGGGACAGTGCTGGGGCTGGATACGCAGCTGATTCGGGACCGGACGTATTTCGTCGCTGAAGCGATCGATCAAAATGAAAATGCGCGGAAGCGCCTGGCCGGGTGCGGAGGATGGTCGAAGCGGAGAACGCTATTCGGTGCCGATCACGGGCCAGGGCGCGAGCCGGAGTTGCTGGATCCGGCGACGGATGCGGCGAAAGTGAGAGCGATTTTTGTCCACCCAGACTTTGCGCGGCAGGGGCTGGGATCGCTGATCCTGGCGGCGGTGGAGGAGGCGGCTCGAGCAGCGGGATTCATGAGGTTTGAGATGGGTTCGACGCTGACCGGCGTGCCGCTGTACAGGCTGAAGGGGTACGTGGAGATTGAGCGAATCGCTGTGCCTTTGAAGAATGGGGAGGCGTTGCCCGTGGTGAAGATGGTGAAGAGCGCCGGATGACCCTGGCCTTGGGACATGGCAAGCCAACATCTATTCATGAGATGTTGGCGAAGGGGTCTTCCAGCGAAGGACATTGAGGAGTGAGAAGTTCGGCGGCGTCCTGCGTGACGAGCAGCTCGTCTTCGAGGCGGATGCCGAACTGGCCGGGGATGTAGATGCCGGGTTCGTCGCTCAGGGTCATGCCGGGTTGCAGTTTCGGAGCGAGATCCCAACCGAACATATTGTTGCGCACGAAGTAGGGCCATTCGTGGCCGTCCATGCCGATACCGTGGCCGACGCGGTGGGTGAAATATTTGAAGCCTGGGCCGTAGCCTCCGTCGACGATGACTTTGCGGGCAGCGGCGTCGACGTCGGCTGCGGGCACACCGGGACGAGCGGCTTTGAGCGCTGCGGACTGCGCGCGTTGGACGATGTCGAAAACGGACTTCATCTTGTCAGTCGGTTTACCGAGCACAAATGTGCGGGTGATGTCGGATTGATAGCCTTCGACGAAACAGCCGTCATCGAGCATGAGAATGGATCCTTCGCGGAGGGTCTGCGGCTTGTCCGATCCATGGGGCAAGGCCGTAAATTCGTCGACATTGAGGCTGGCATCGCCTTCGAATCCGACGCGATGATAGGCGGTGGCGATGAGCGATTGCACATCGATGGTGGTCATGCCCGGGCTGACTGACTGCGCGACTGCGCGATAGACCAGCAATGTGGCATGGCAGGCGAGGCGCATGCATTCGATTTCATGCGCGTCTTTGATCATGCGGCAACCGGCCGTGATGGGCGTGGCCGAGACGAGGTTAAGATGCGGGTTCGCTGTGCGAATGCCCTCCGCGAAGACAAAGGCCATATGCTCGTCGAGGCCAATCGTCGCGGTTGCAAGCCCGCGATTGCTGAGGCCTTTGCCGAGGGCAATGTATGGGCTTTCGTCTTCCTGCCAGGTAAGGACATCGACGTTGGCGGAGAGAGGCCCGGCGGCGAGCAGTGCAGTGGCACGGCCTTCTTCAAAGGCAGGACAGACTAGAAAAGGTTTGGAGCGGGCGGGAAGAACGAGGGCCCAAAGGCGTTCTCCGCCGTAGAGGTGGAGGTTAGCGAAGTAGACGGACGAACTTGTTGAGTTGGCAAGTACGATGGCGTCGATTTTCGCGGATGTCATGAGCTGACGGGCGCGTTCGATGCGGGCTTCGCGTTCGGCGTTGGTAAAGGGGTGGGCCTGGCCGGACAGGTTGGGGAGCGCGGCAATCGCCGGCGATGCGGAAGACTGTGCTTGACCAGCCCGGGACGGGAGGGTGGTGGCTGCGATAGCTGCAGTGGCTGCGCCAAGAAAGTTGCGACGAGTAAGCGCGAGATTACGGGACATGCTCCTCCGGGGAATATCGGACAGGGTTTATCTAGAGTAATGGGTTAACGCGCATTGAGAGCATACTCACTTCGATTCCAATTGACATGCATCGCGTGTGAATGCGAGTCTCCAGGAACGCTTCCGCAGAGATTCCCAACCTCAGCAGAGAAAAGAGAATCAATGAAGAAAGCAATCTTCGCGTTGTTGATGGGCATTGTTTGCGGACCCGCTGGAATGGCGGCCGCGTCCGCCGATGTAACAGCACCGATTCGTCAGTTTATTGATGGATTCAACTCGGGCGATACGAAATCGGCCTTTGCAGCGTATGCGAAGGGAGATATCACGATCATTGATGAGTTCGCTCCGCATGTATGGATGGGACCTCATGCAGCGCAGGATTGGGCTTCAGATTTCGACAAAAACGCAAAAGCTACGGGCGTCTCGGATGCGAAAGTGACGTACGGCGCGGCCACGCGAACAGAGATCGAAGGCGATGTTGCGTACGTGGTGATGCCTACGGGGTATGTCTACAAACTCAAGGGCACGCCAATGGAAGAGAAGGGGCAGATCACGGTTGTGCTGCATAAGGAGAAAGATGGCTGGAAGATGCGTGGCTGGACCTGGGCGGGAATGAAGCCGCATGCGGCGAAGTAGGGATCTGTCGATTCGGGTAATCAGTTGAGATTCGTACTTTCAGGTAATCAAGTTAGGTTCGTGCATTCCCACCCATGACGCAGGAGACGCGTCATGGATGGGGCACCCAGCATCCCGGCGGTTTTGAGATCCCTAAGAACTATGCGCAACTTCTCGGTTGCTCTTGTTATTGCGGATTGGTGATCGCCAAAGTCATGCAGTGCTGCTGGGTGACTTCGCATTGGAGCATGTCTTCGGCCAGCAGGTTCCAGCCGACAAAGCCTGCGAATTTCTTGCCCGGTGATTGATCGATTGTGGGGGCGAGGCCGTCGCCGGTTTCGGCGTCGTAGTCTTCGTGCATCGAGCTCCACTTTTGAATGTCGCGATGAATATCGCCGGCGAGGGAGACAGCCAGCCAGTGGGCTTCGTCGTTGAATCCGTAGCGACGAAGTGCGATCCAATCGAGAAAGTTGGCGTTGATCCAGATGGGGCCGCGCCAGTTGGAGTAGGGGTTGATGATGGCCTGGTTGTTGTAACCGGGATTGAAGCGCGAGAGGCTGCGGAAGCCGTGATCGGAGCGCATCTGCGCGGGGTTGAGCAGGTAGAGCGAGATCATGCGGCGACCTTCGTCGCGAGGAATCAGGCCATCGAGAAGCGGAAGGAAGTTGGACCACGCGACAACGCGGACTAGGGCGCCAGTGTCGCGGCGGCGGTTCCAGAACATGGCGTCTTGCGGAGACCACAGCTGGCGCAGGATGGCGTGGCGAGTGGCTAGGGCTTCGGCGGCGTAGGCGCGGGCCGAGGCGGTATCGCCAAGTTTGGCCGCGATTAAGGACATGGCGAGGTATTCGCGCATGGCGTAGACGGAGGCGTCGACGGCCAGGATCGCACTCGGATCCTTTGGATCGTTCGTAAGCGCGGCGTTGTTGTCGGCGCCGGATTGCATGGCGTTGTCCCAGAACCAGAGCTTCCACTTTTCGTCGTATTGCGTGCGGCGGCGGTAGTCGAGAACGCGCTTCATCGCGGGCCACGCGGGGCGGATCCATTCATAGTCATGCATGTCTTCGGCGGCGATGACGGCTCCTTGCGCAAGAAACGGCTTCATCGCAAATTTTCCAAACAGCGGACGCGGGCCTTTGGGCGTGATGCAGCCGGCGACGTAGCCGTCGGCATCTGCGGACCCGGCGAAGCTGAGCACCCAGTCGCGAAGGTATTTGGCGTTCGCCGGATCCTGATTGGCCCAGTGAAGGCCGATGAAGAAGCCGTCCCAATCCCACATCTGGTTGTAGTAACCGGCTGGGATGAGGTAGGGGTACTTGATGTAGCCGTCGGCGGGGCGAATGGTTTGCGGGGCGAGGCGGTTGAAGTCTGCGGTGAGGTCGTGGAGGAGCGCGGTGGGATTGGCCTGGTGGGGGGATTGGGCGAGGGAGAGCGAGATGGAAGCCAGGAGAGTTGCGATAAGAGGAAAGGGAGTGCGTAAGTTCACGGAGGAATGATAGCGCTGAGTGGCGTTGTCTGTATCTGTGCCCACCATGCACGGCGAAGTTGTGATAAGGCTGGGGCACCGGTATTGTGCAATCGTACAGAGAAAAGTAACTGCAGGTTTCTCCACTTCGCTGCGCTTCGGTCGAAATGACAGAGCTTGAATGAATCGTGATCAGACTGGAACGACTTCGCTGACCTGCACCACGCTTTCGCCACTGTAGTATTTGCGCTGGTCGGCGACCAGGTCGGGGGCGGTGGCGGCGAGGGCTGTGTCGAGCTGCAGCATGGTCTCGAAATACAGGTGGCCGATGGCGTGATGGTGCGAGGGTGTTCCAGGCGGGAAAGCGCCGATGCCGCGGTCGACTTCGATGCGGACGAGGCCGCGGGGTAGAAGAAGCCGGCGCGCCAGCACGAGATGCGGGCCGAGGTAGTAATTCCAGTCGAAGGTGGACCCTGGTGAAGCAGGGTACAGGACGGTGAGGCGAACCATGGGTTGGGAATACAGGGCGGTAGAGCGAATGTCAACGAATCCGACCGAGGCGGTCCCATCCTTGTCACGATCTAGCCTCCTCACTCCGGGGTGGCGGGGAGGAATTCAATGTAGTCGAGGGCCGCTTGATCGTGGTTGTCGGGCGTTCCCTCGATGCGGAGGGTGTCGCCGGGTTTGAGGGTGACGTTGTGGATGATGTGGCGGGCCGAGTTGTCTCCGTGAGGGTGCGGTGTCGGGAAGATGGCATCGGCGGACCATGAGGCATCGGTTAAAGGCTGGCCGTTGATGGTGACGGTGAATTTGGCAGCGCCGCCCTGCAGGTCGAAGTATTGGACGGCGACGTTGAAGCTGCCGGGGCGGCCGCTATAAGTAAAGTCGGCAGTGCAGGTACTCCCATCGCAAGAGACCGCCTTGCCTCCGCTGGCATCTTCCCATGGGTTGACGTCGATGATCTTGTAGCCCGTGAGGCTTGTGGTTTCGGCTTCGAGGCGATTGGGGTAATGACCGGCGCGACCGCGGTCGTCGGGGATTCCGCTGAGTTTGAGGAAGTATTGCGTAATGGCATCGCGCCAGACGATGGCGTGGCCTGCCTGGTACTGAAGGCGGGCGAGCACTTCGGCGTAGAGCCGGGGATCGATGCGACCTTTCAACGAGGTCCAGTCATTCACAAATTGCGCGGCTTGCGCGGCGCCGTCGTAGTGCGAGTCGTAGAGGTATTGGATGACGGTTTTGCCGTCGTGGAGTTTGCAGGTATAAGGCACGTGATGGAAGAAGAGGAGCAGGTCGTCTGGAGTGGTGGCGGCGGACTCGTAGATCTTCGCTACTTCTGGTGAGTATTGGCCGACGTAGCCCGTGCCTGTGGCGACGGTGCGATCCATGCCTACGCCTTCGTGATCGGCGCGGTGCCACTGGCCCCAGCCATTGTTTTCGCTGGACTCGATGTTGGGGCCGTAGTGGCTGCCGGTGATGTCGGTGAGGGTCTGGAGGCCGAGAGGGCCGGTGTAGCTTTCGTAGGTGGGCCAACTTTGCATCAGCATTTCTGTGACGGTGCGGATGACGGCCGGATCGGTCGAGATGGTCTGGCGCGTCCATTCATCGGCGATCTGCTCGGGGGTGAGGTTCGGATTCCACGCGAGGCGGCCAAAAGCATAGAGGTTGGCGAGGGCGAGCGGCGAGCCGAGCCATGCTTGCTGGCCGATGCCTGAGACTCCGACCATTCCGCCGGTCGGACGATGAAATGGCTGGCCGGAGAGTATCTGCTTTACAGGAGTTGAGGCGCCGCCCACGCGCATATCGAAGTCGAGAACCTGCTTCCACTTGGGAGCGAGGTAGACGAGGTGGCGCTGCTGGCCTGTGTACTCCTGGGTGATCTGGACCTCCATGGCCTGATTGGTTTGGGTGAGGCCGCCGAAGAGCGGCGAGACGGGCTCGCGGGCCTGGAAGTCGATGGGGCCTTCCTTGGTCTGGATGATGACGTTGGGGGCGAACTTGCCATCGAGGGGATGGAAGATATCATAAGCGGCGCGAGCGCGGTCGGCTTTTGGGTCGCGCCAGTCGGCGTGATGGTTGTAGACGAAGGCGCGGTAGAGGACGACTCCGCTGTGTGGTGCGAGCGCGGCAGCGAGGGTATTGGCGGCATCCGCGGGGGTGCGGCCGAAGCTGGCGGGGCCGGGCTGGCCTTCACTGTCAGCCTTGACCGTGAAGCCGGCGAAGTCGGGGATGAGCGAATAAATCTCGTTGACCTTGGTGGCCCACCAGTTTTTGACAGCAGGATCGAGGGGATCGTATGTATTGAGGCCTCCGATCTTTTGCGGGCTCGCGATATCGACGGAGAGGCTGACGCGAACGCCGTAGGGCCGCATCGTCTCGGCAATGCGCGCAATGCCTTCGAGCATCTGTGGGGTGAGGAAGACGCCGGCGTTGTTTACGTTGTTCAGGTTGCAGCCATTGATCCCGATGGACGCAAGCAGGCGCGCGTATTCAGCAACGGGGGCAAGATCGTCGCGGACGTGACCCGCGTCGAAGAAGATGCTGCGGCCGGCGTAGCCGCGCTCGATGGAACCATCGGCGTTATCCCACTCGTCGACCCAGCGGATAGGCATGGCGGCGTGTTCGCGCTGGTTGGCCTTGCTCATGTCTGTGCCCTGCGCGAGGTTGCGCAGGAAGGCAAATGTTCCGTAAAGGACGGCTCGGTCGCTGCCGCCGACGATGTCGATTTCACGGACTAGGTCTCCACGGCGTACGGAGATGAGGAATTCATCGGGGTCGAGAGAAGGCACTGCGGTCTTGGGTTGTTGAGTGCGCATTTCCTGCACGGTGGCGAGCAGGACTGTGTTGGGGCCGACCTCTAGGGGCGCGCCGCCGGAGAGGGAGAGAAGGCCGCGCCGGAGTTCGATCGCGGCGGTTTGTTCGACGAGGCTATGACCAAGAGTGCTGACGCGGGTGGGCACCGTGAGCGGCTTGCCGAGAGGACGGTATTTGAGCCATGCCTGGGAGGCGGTTTGGGCTGAGATCGTGAAGCCACATTGGAGAACTGCTACGAAGAAAATCAGCCTTCGAATCCCCGGTCTCAGAAGCGAGACCTCACCCCAGCGACAAAGACCAGTCGCCGGGGACCCCGAGACCGGGGGCACCCAGTCTTGAGTGGAGCGTGGCTTAGATGCGCTGGGCTGCATGCAACCGTTCTATCACCCCTGGGCCGTGCAGGCGTTCATCGGACATGGGCAGACTTTCCGTGGAACCAAAATTACCGTCTCTCCGTATCCTGTCATTGACACGCCTAGCTTTCTAGGCATAGAGTTCTTTGTACTAAGAGATCTAGGGGTATGCGATGGCCAAGAATGACCTTCAGGGAACAATCGATCTGCTTGTATTGAAGACGCTGGATCAGAACGGCGCACTGCACGGCTACGGCATCGTGCTGCACATTCAAAGCGCGTCCAACGACATGCTTCGCGTGGAAGAGGGGTCGCTGTATCCGGCACTTCATCGCATGGAGCAAAGCGGCTGGATCGCGTCAGAGTGGGCAATGACAGAGACCAATCGTCGCGCGAAGTACTACAAGCTCACCGCGACCGGCCGGCGCCAGTTGCAGCAGGCCGAAGAAAGTTTCGATCAACTTGTCAAAGGTGTGCGCGCGGTCCTGCGTTACGCGTAGGAACTGTACCGGTCCTGCAAGGAGGGTTCCGATGGCCATGTTTAGCCGCTTTATGAATTTGTTCCGTCAGTCTGAAGTCGACCGCGAAATTGACGCGGAGTTGCAGGCCCACATCGGGATGCGCATCGATGCGAATATCGCTGCCGGCATGTCGCCGGAAGAAGCTCGGCGACAGGCCCTGCTGCAATTCGGAAATCCGACTTCTACGCGCGAGCGCGTAGCATCAGCTGACGCTGTCCTGAGCCTGGCTTCAGTCTGGTCTGACGTGCGCTACGCCGGTCGCCAGCTGGTGAAGTCTCCGGGGTTTGCCATCACCGCGGTGTTGACGCTCGCGATCGGTATCGGGGCAAACACGGCAATCTTCAGCAGCATGGACGCCGTTGTATTGCATCCGATATCTGTGCCCGATCTAGATCGGGTGATGACGCTGGCCGAAGAACAGGGCCGCGGCAACTATCACTCGGTTGCGCTCGCGAACTATTACGATTGGAGCCGGCAAAACCGTTCGTTTGAGCAGCTGGCGGTGCGCACGTACGCCGACATGAGCCTGACCGGTGCGGGCGATGCCGCGCAGGTGCAGGCGGCGCTGACGTCAGCGAATTTCTTCAGCGTTCTCCGCGCGCAACCGCTGCTGGGCCGGGTCTTCGCCGACAGTGAGTGCCAGCCAGGCCACGATGCCGTGGCGGTTCTGAATTATGGCTTCTGGCAGCGGCGCTTCGCCGGCGATCCGTCGATCCTGGGCCGCCAGATCGAGCTTGATCAACGCGTATATACCGTCGTTGGCGTCATGCCCAAGACTATGCAGTATCCGTCGATGGCTGACCTTTTTCTGCCATTGGCGCCGACGCCGCAGCAGGTGGCAAACCGCAGCGTTCATGACTATCTCGTGATCGGCCGACTGCGCAGCGGCGTCACGGTCAAGCAGGCGCAGGCTGAGATGCGGATCGATGCCGAGCAACTGGCAAAGGACTATCCGGCGACCAACCTTGGCTGGTCAGTGAAGGTTGAGCCGCTGCTCGATGGCATCAATGGCGACTCCACCCCGCTCTATTACCGGATGCTGATGGGCGCCACGCTCTTTGTCCTGCTGGTGGTTTGCGCGAACGTAGCCAACCTCCAGTTCGCCCGCGGCATTGCGCGACGCCCTGAAATCGCCATGCGCTCTGCCCTCGGCGCCAGTCGAATGAGGATCATGCGCCAGTTGCTGACGGAAAATATTCTGCTGGGAGTGGTGGGGGCCGGCGGGGGGCTGCTCCTGGGCGGCATCTACCTCCATTTCCTCATCATCAACATGCCTCCGCGCATCGCGCGTTATATGGCGGGGTGGTCCAATACTTCGTTGAATGGCCGGGTCATGGCCTTCTCTCTGCTCATCGCCTTGGGCGCTGGAGTGATCTCAGGTATTGCGCCGGCAATCGAGGCGATGCGGATGAACCTGGTGGACCAGCTGAAATCGGGATCCCGCGGCACTACAGGATCAGGGCGTCATCGCCGTCTCAGGAACGTCTTCGCCGTCTCGCAGATCGCTCTCGCCGTCGCTCTCGTGATCGGGGCGGCGTTGATGTCGAAAGGCATGTTGCGTCTGCTGCACCTGGGAGATGTATTCGAACCCGGGAAGGTGCTCACGTTCAACGTGACACCGCCCGCGGCTCGTTACGATAGCCCGCAGAAACTTGCCGCCTGGTATTCCGACAGCCTTGAACGGCTGCGCGTTCTTCCCGGCGTCACTCACGCCGATGTAACCACGGCGTTGCCCTACAGCGACAACGCGTGGATGCAGGACATGGCGATCGAAAACCGTCCTGCCGTGCCCGGGAAATTTCAAAGTGCGCTTCGCATCCCAGTCAGCGAAGGATACTTTGCGGCTTTCCATCTTCCTCTGATTGCAGGCCGCGCGCTGAACAGAAGCGATGTAGTGAACTCCCAACCAGTGGCCGTGATCAGCAGAAAGTTTGTGGCACAGTATTTCGGCGGCGAGAACCCGCTCGGTCGACGCATTCGTATGGGCAGCCCAAACGACAAGCAGGAACCATGGCTCACCATCGTCGGCATCGCGGAAGACACCAGCTACTCCATGTGGGATCAGTCGATTCAGCCGGTCGTCTACATGAATGCGGCGCAGATTCCACCGCCCGGTGCGACCTATGCGGTCATCACCGATCGTGATCCGCTGGCACTTGCGGTATCTGCCCGCAGGGCGCTCGCCTCGCTCGATCCCGCGTTGCCGCTTGATGCGGTCATGACCTACAAACAGTCTCTGCGTGAATCGATGACTGGGCTTGTCGACGCCTCGGTGATGCTTGGAATCGACGCGATCATCGCTCTTTTCCTTGCTGCCATTGGCATCTTCGGCGTGATGGCCAATCTCGTCGGAGAACAAACGCGGGAGATTGGCGTTCGCCTCGCCATGGGCGCACCGCGAGAGCGCGTCCTGGCGATGATTCTGCGCCGGGCTTCGTGGCTCACGGCGGCCGGACTCGGCTGCGGTCTGTTGCTGGCTTTTGGTCTTGCGCAGCTGGTTGCCAACCTTCTCCGCGGCGTCAGTCCGCATGATCCCGTCATCTTTGTAGGAGTATCCACTGCCATTGCTGCGATCGCGATTGCGTCAAGCTGGATTCCTGCCCGTCATGCTGCAAAGGTTGACCCTATGCAAGCCCTGCGAGGCGAATAACCAAAGACAGGAGACTTCCCCATGGCCCTCTTCCGTCGCTTTACGAATCTCTTTCGCCGCTCGCGTGTCGATCACGATATTGACGCGGAGTTGCGGGCGCACATAGACCTGCGTATTGACGCGAACGTGGCGGCGGGCATGTCACCGGAAGAGGCGCGCCGCGATGCGCTGTTGCGGTTCGGCAACCGAACGACCACGAAAGAACGCGTAACGGCTTCGGACACCACGCTCAGCCTCGCCGATCTGGGGCGCGATATTCGCTATGCGGGGCGGCAGTTGCGGCGTTCGCCGGGGTTTGCGCTTACAGCGATTCTTACGCTGGCGCTGGGCATAGGCGCGAACGTGGTGGTGTTTGGCGTGCTGAATGCGATGATTCTGCGCCCGCTGAACGTAGCGGGTGCAGACCGCTTGCTGGAGTTGGCCAACGCGAGGCCGGGCGACGACAACCAGTCTTACCCGGACTTTGTCGACTTCAAGACGCGCAACTCGGCATTCAGCGATATGGCGGCTTACCGGCTTGGTTACGCGGGAATCAGTTCCGGCGGCAAGGCTGAAAAGTCTTGGGAATTTGAGGTATCGACAAACTATTTCGACATGCTGGAAGTGCAGCCGCAGCTCGGCCGCTTCTTTCACGCAAGCGATGAGCATGGACCCAACTCTGTTCCATACATCGTGCTGAGCGATGCGATGTGGCGCACGCGGTTCAATGCCGATCCGCGGATCGTGGGCACGACGGTCGATCTGAACAAGCATCCTTTCACCATCCTCGGAGTTGCTCCGAAGGGGTTTCACGGAACAGAGATCTTTTTCTGGCCGGAATTCTGGATGCCGATGGTGAATGAAGCCCAGGTGGAAGGCTACAGTTTTCTGACTAAGCGCGGAAATCACGGAATATTCGTGATCGGCTCGTTGAAACCCGGAGTTACGCCGCGGCAGGCCCAGGACAATCTGAGTGCTGTCGCGCGGCAGATGACACGCGAGCACCCGTCGGAGGATGACGGACTTACCGTGCGCCTGGTCAAGCCCGGTCTTCTGGGGGATACGCTGGGCGGCCCCGCGCAGCCGTTTCTGGCGGCAATCATGGGGCTGGCGCTGCTGGTGCTGCTGGCCGCGTGCGTCAACCTTGCGGGCATCTTTGCCGCACGCGCCGCGGATCGCAGCCGCGAACTGGCGATACGGCTCTCGATTGGGGCTACGCGGTGGCGCATCCTGCGTCAACTGCTTACTGAGGCTGTGCTGGTTTCTCTAGCCGGCGGAGCATTGGGAACATTGATTGCCACGATGATGCTTGGCGTGCTGAGCCGGTGGCAACCGATCAGCGAATACCCGATCCACGTAACGGTTGTTGCGGATGGGCGGACCTACCTGATCGCCGTAGTGCTTTCGATTGCCGCTGGAATTCTTCCCGGCTTGTTGCCGGCTCGGCAGGTCTGGCGGACTGATGCTACAGACGCGATGAAGAGTGGGACGACATCCGCGAGAATTCTGCGTCGGCTTACATTGCGCGATCTGCTGCTCGGAACACAGATTGCTCTGTGCGCGTTGCTGTTGACCTCGTCGCTTGTAGCTTTGCGCGGAATGGAGCGTTCACTGCACGCACCTATCGGTTTCGTTCCGCAGGGCGCAATGGTGGCCGACACCGACATGCAGATGGCAGGCTATTCCGACGACACCGCGTTTCCTGTCCAGCGGCGCATGATTGACGCGGCCCTTCAGATGCCTGGCGTCAAGGGAGCGGGCACGATCGATGCGCTTCCGCTTGGCGGGGGTGGCAGCAATTGGAGTGTCTATCGTGAAGGCACAACCGACTTGCGCAATTCGAACAGTGTGATGACGGCGCAGAGCTATGGAATCTCGCCTGGATACTTGAAGGCGGCGGGCACCGCTTTGCTGACGGGACGGGATTTCAGCTGGGATGATGGACCCAAGACGCCGAAGGTCGCCATCGTGAATGAAACTTTCGCCCACAAAATGTTTGGCGATGAGCCGGCGGTTGGCCGCCATTTCCTGGGCGGCGACAAGACGAATTATCAAATAGTAGGCATCGTCGAAAACGGCAAATACGAGATGCTGACCGAGGATTCCGCACCGGCGATGTTTTTCCCGCTGGATCAGGATCATGAAGCGAACACCATCCTGATCGTGAGATCGGATTTTCCCCCGGAGGAGTTGGCATCCGAATTAAACCGCACTCTCATGGGAATCGATCCCAGCTTGCCGTTTGCTTTGCGGCCCTGGTCGGAAAGGCTGTCGCTGGTGCTCTTCCCGCCGCGGATTGCCACGGCAGCGCTGGGGGTGATGGGGATTCTGGCTGCGATGCTGGCAATCACCGGAGTATTTGGGATGGCGACCTACACGGTGTCGAAGCGGCTGCGGGAACTTGGAATTCGCGTCGCATTGGGAGCACATCGCGCTCAGCTGATGAAAGCAGCGCTTGGCCGTCCGTTGATTGTTTTACTGGCCGGATCGATGGCCGGCCTTGTGCTCGGCGTGCTTGCGAGCCGGTTGCTGGCAGCGCTGGTGTATGAAGCAACCCCGCGAGATCCGCTGGTTCTGATTGGTGCCGTGGCAGCCATGATGTTGATCGGCTTGATTGCCACATGGATACCGGCACGGCGGGCACTGGCCATCAACCCGGCGCAATTATTGCGACAGGAGTAGTGCCTTGCAAGCCTGGTCCGTGACCGGATTTATCTGATTGCGGGTCACTTTCCTATTGGCGGCTGGCTCGTCCAACTCCCGTACCCCTGGTGATCTGAGAACACGGCTGGTCGCCCTGCCCGCCCCAGCCGGATACAATGGGGATACGCGCGAAAACCGGGCGATTGACGACTTTTCTTCAAATCTGGAGCTGGTGCACGTGATAAGTATGTTCCGCCGCGGTCTGCGGCTTTACTGGGTTGCCGCGCTCGGCGTCGCTGTTGCGATTCCGGCGATGGGAGCCACTGCCGCAAGCAAGCAACAAGCCACGCTAACCACGCTCAATGTGGGTACACGCGATCTGAACGGCAGGACTCAAGCCACAGTCTCCATGGCGGTTATCGGTGCAGACGGGCAACCAGCGACCGGAGCGATTGCCATCACTGACCATGGCAAGCCGCTGGCCGGGTTCGCGTTGGACGCAGAGGGACGCTTGACGGCGACAGTCGACCTGGCTCCGGGTGACCACAGCCTTTCCGCCAAGTATGTGGGCGATGAGACACACCTGACTTCGAACTCTGGGATCACGCCTGTTCGCGCAGTCGCCGGAACGACGCCCGATTTCTCGGTGTCGGTTGCTCCCGCCTCGATTTCGCTCAAGCAGGGACAATCGGGTTCGGCTATCGTCTCCGTGGCACCCATCAACGCGGCATCGCTGACGGGACCAATGTTCGTCACGATTTCCTGCTCGGGGCTCCCTGACCAGAGTGCTTGCACCTTTACTCCGACGAATATCGAAATCCCCGTAGGGGCGACGGCCGCCATCAACAGTTCGGTGGTGATCGCAACGCAGGCCACGTCTCTCGCCAAGACCGAGCCTGTATTGAAGCGCGGATCACGGCCGGTTGCGTGGGCGGTGTTGCTGCCCGGCGCATTGGTTCTGAGCGGATTCGCGTTTGGCGCCCGGCGCCGCCGCTTCCTGGGTCGGATCGTGCTGATCACTTTGATTGGCTTTGTTGCGGTTCTGGGAACCACGGCCTGCTCGCCGCTCTACAACTACTACAACCATGGTCCGACGAAGAATTTGCCGACACCCGCAGGCACGTTCACCGTTACCGTAGCAGCGCAATCGAGCAATGGCGTTACCGCAACCACACACACTACTACCTTCGCGCTGACTGTCACTCAATAACGCGCAAGCGAGCGGATGCATGACCACATGGCATCCAATTCCGATAGCGCTTTACTCTTTTCTAGAGAAAACGCCCGGCACGCTTCTGCTGGAGAATTCACGGCGGGGCTCAGCCGGTTTGAGTCGCGTCTTCACGGATCCGGTGCGCGTTTTGGAAGTGCGGACGCTGGCCGATGTTGCAGGTTTGTTCCGGCAAATTGAAGAGGCGGTGCGCCGGGGACATTTCGCCGCGGGCTTTTTCGCTTACGAGTGCGGAGCATTCTTCGAGCCAAGCGCTGCTCTCCGGCGGGGTCGCGACAAGGAACTGCTGGCATGGTTCGGCATCTACGAGCGCTGCTACTGCTTCGATCACACAACAGGCAAGTTTGTCGATGGCGGGCCGACGAATCGGCGCGGTGAGGTTGAGTTTTCGTCTGTATCGCAACCGCTGGTGTCGCTCGGTCTCGACGAACAGCAGTTCACGGCACGCATCGAGCAGATTCACGAGTGGATCCGCGCCGGGGATGTGTATCAGCTTAATTTCACATTTCCGATTCACCTGAAAATCCAGGAGCGGCCTGCGGCGCTTTTCAGCCGCCTTCGAGCAGCGCAACCTGTCGACTACGGCGCGTTCCTGCACTGCGAGGAAGGCCGGCACATCCTGTCGCTTTCGCCTGAGCTCTTCTTCCGCATGCAAAAGGAAGGTGGCAAGCGACGCATCACGACACAGCCCATGAAGGGAACGGCGGCCCGCGGTCGAACCGCTGGCGAAGATCGCGAGATCGCTGACCGGCTTGCCAGCGACCCCAAGAATCGCGCCGAGAACGTGATGATCGTCGATCTCATTCGGAATGATCTTGGGCGCATTTGCACCTTCGGCAGCGTACGCGTGGAGAAACTGTTCGACGTTGAACGCTATCCAACGCTCTGGCAGATGACGTCGACCGTCACGCGGCGAACTGCGACCCGACATCGGCTACGAGCAAATCTTCCGGGCCCTATTTCCATGCGGTTCCATCACCGGCGCGCCGAAGATCCGGGCCATGCAACTAATCGCGCAAATCGAAGACGATCCACGCGGAATCTACACCGGAGCCATCGGATTCTTCTCGCAGGAACAAACGGTCTTCAATGTAGCCATCCGCACTCTCGTGCTCGAAGATAGCGAGGCAACCATGGGCGTGGGGAGTGGCATTGTCATCGATTCAGAACCCAAGGCGGAGTTCCGCGAGTGCCGACTCAAAGCTGAATTTCTTATGCGCACCGACGAATCGTTCTCGCTGATCGAAACGATGCTCTGGAACGGAAGCTATCCGTTGATCGATCTCCATCTCGATCGACTCGCGAACTCCGCCGACTACTTTGGATTTTCATGTGCTCGAGGCGCGATTCACTCCGCACTGCTCAGGGAAGCAACTCAGTTTGCCGACCAACGAGCGCGCAAGGTGCGGCTTCTGCTGGATTGCGACGGCACGATGCATATAGTCGCGGAGCCTATCGCCACTCTCTCTGACGCCGAGCGCGCTCGCATCTCAATCGCCAGCGAACGCATGGACCCGGACAACCGATTTCTTTTTCACAAGACCACTCATCGCAGGGTCTATGACTCCGCGTTCGCAGCGGCGGCCAGTGCGGGCTTCAATGATGTTCTCTTTCTGAATACGCGCGGCGAGGTGACGGAAGGCGCCATCAGCAATGTGCTGATTGAGAAGGACGGCCGCTGGTATACGCCGCCGGTCATCTGCGGCCTGCTGCCCGGCGTGTATCGCCGCTTTTTGCTCCAGGCGCGTGCTGACCTGGAGGAGAAGGTCCTTACCCTCGAGGATGTAAGAAATGCAGACGCCGTTTATATCTGCAACGCGGTGCGCGGCCTGCGCGAAGTGGATGTCTCTCTGAATTCGTGCTTCCTAAGACGCCGCAGGCCGCTTCCATTACGGATGCGGCCCGGGAGTTCTGGGGGAGGAGCTTTGACTTAGAAGGTTCGCGAAATGCCTGACATGATCGTGTAGTCAGAGAACGCCGCGTCGCCGTGCGTGTGGTTCGCATAATCGGTCACGCTGGTTTTGCGATTGCGTTCGATTGCCCAGGCAGCGTTCGTGTACAAGCCCCACCGTCCATGCTGATACATCATTCCGGGCTCGAGGGAGATGACGTAGCCGGGCCTGCGGAAGCCGTTGCTGGACCCGAAGGCGTCCCGCACGGGCACGCCCTCCATCCGGGCGCCCATGCTGAACGCGAGCCCGCGCAGAGCCTTGACGTGCGTGACCGGGCGCGAGAAGCCACCACGCCACAGGTACTGGTCGGTGGCGGAGATTACGCCCTCTCCCGGAGCCGGACGGAATGTCTGCACACCGGTGGTGTCTTGCGGGTTGAAGAGCCACGACCCAGTAAAGTACCCCGAAGTCTTCCAGAAGAATTCGCGGTAGGCTTCGGTAGCCAAAGCGAAACCCCAGGTGCCATCACCGGGCTGGATCGACTCATCGAACGGCTGCGTCTTGGCGACGCCGGTCTTGGAAACAGTGGTTCCCTTGGCATCGTTGATGCCGGTAGGCAGCTTGAGCTGAGCGGAGAACGCGATGTTCCCGTGACTCTCGGTCGGCGGACGCCACACCCAGCTCTGCATGCCAACGGTGATATCTCCGAGACCACCGGAGTGATAGACATTGTTAGGACTGGACTGCCCGTGTCGCGACGCGTCCAGCGCGGGAATCGTGGCAATCGCGCTCAGTCTCGGTGTGAACTGATAGTTCAAATCCAACTCAAACAGGTTGACGTGATTCACGACAGCGTTGTGATTGGTTTGCCGTTGAACCTGGTAGACCGTTCCAATGTAGTGCTTGTAGGAGTTGTAGACGCGATAGCCGGCGGAAACAGTGAGTCCGTGAATAAAGTTGGTTCCCGCGGAATGGGCAATTGTTGCGGAATTGGTGGGATCGAGACCGGAGATGACGGGTTGGGGAGAGTGGGCAGCAACGCAGCCTTGCGCATGTGCAACTGGCTGCAAGCACAGTTGGGAGACAAACAGCGCGACGGGAACGGCCGCGCTCCGCAGCAGGAGCTTTCTCATTGTTGTTTTCTCCAATTCGGTGAGACAGAACTGACCTCAAAAATTCCCTAGAAGACGTACCACAGGGCCGGGAAAAACCTGTGTGAGGAATCCAAATCACGGTAGCAGCGCTGCTGTGCGTTTGGCTTCGGTCATGATGTCGAGAGCGGACTCAACCTTTCGGTGGAGTCGAATTGGCGGGTCGCTCGCTATCGTCAAAGGACGATGCTTCGATATCGAAATGCGACGTCCTTGATGGCCCTCCTGCTTGTTTTCAATCTGATGCCTGGATCTCTCGTTGCAAAGCGTGTACCGGATCCTGCGTTCAAGACGCTGGATGGGCAGACACGAAAGCTCTCCACGCTTCAGGGAAAGATCGTAGTGGTGAACTTCTGGGCAACGTGGTGCGGACCATGCCAGGAGGAGCTGCCGCGTCTGTCGCAGATCGCCGCATCGTATTCCGGCAAGCCTGTCAGCTTCGTTTACATCTCGATCGACTCAGCCAAGGATCGCGCGAAGATTCCGAACACGCTGGCCAGATTGCATGTCTCTTTCGACAGTTGGGTAAACGCTGATACGGATACGCTCGACCGTTTCGGTCTTGGCGACATTGTGCCGGGTACGATCATCCTCGATGAGAATGGCGAATCCGTGGCTCGCGTGATGGGCGAAGCTCGCGAAGACGATGTGCGCAAGCCTGTCGACTGGCTCCTTGGCGGAAAACAGGGCAACCCTCCGCCGGCACTCGCGAAACGCTACTGACGATAAACACCTGTGAATGAGCGCAGGGCTGCCTGCCCCGATCCGCGTTTTTCCGCTATCCTTTCTGGTTGAGGTGGATTGGTATGACGGAAACGGCTACTCGCCCGCAACTTGCTTATTTGACCGCAGTGCTGGATGAACTTCGCGCGAAGGGAACGCATTTCAAATTGCGGGTCCTTGATGACCAGCAGGCGCCTGTGTGCCACTACGACGGACGAGAGGTGATCAACCTGGCCAGCAACAATTACCTCGGCCTGGCGAATCACCCGAAACTGATTGAGGCGTCGCTGAAGGCAACGAAGGAACTTGGCGTTGGCTCGGGAGCGGTGCGCACCATTGCCGGAACGATGCGTATCCACATGGAGCTTGAAGAGAAGATTGCGCGCTTTAAAAATGTTGAGGCGTGCGTCGTTTTCCAGAGCGGGTTTGCGGCGAATGCGGGCACGGTGAGCGCCATCCTCGGGAAAGAGGACTTCATCCTCTCAGACGAGCTGAACCATGCCAGCATCATTGATGGCGCACGGCTTTCGCGGGCGAAGATCAAAGTATTCCGGCACAAAGATGCCGATCATTGTGAAGAGCTGCTGAAGGAGATTGCCAACGAGCCGGGGCACAAACTGGTTATTACGGACGGCGTCTTCTCGATGGACGGCGACATCGGTCCGGTAAACAAGCTCGCGGCGCTGGCGGAGAAGTATGGCGCCATCATGATGGTCGACGATGCGCATGCGTCGGGGGTGCTGGGGCGCAATGGGCGCGGCAGCATTGATCACTTTGGAATGCACGGGCGCGTGGATGTGCAGGTGGGCACGCTGTCAAAGGCCATTGGCGCGTTGGGTGGATATGTATGCGGGTCGAAGGATCTGATCGACTTTCTTTATCATCGTGCGCGGCCGTTTTTGTTTTCAACTTCACATCCTCCGTCGGTGGCGGCGAGTTGCATTGCGGCGTTCGACATTCTGGAGACGGAACCGGAGCGCATTGATCGTTTGTGGAAGAACACGAGGTATTTTCAGGGCGAGTTGAAGCGCGCGGGATTCAACATTGGCGGCGTGAACACTCCAGCGACGGAGACGCCGATTACGCCGGTGATTGTGGGCGAAGGACGTGCGGCGATGGATTTCTCGCGGGCACTCTTCGACGAGGGTGTAATGGGAACGGGGATTGCGTTTCCGACGGTGCCGGAGGGCAAGGCTCGCATTCGGTTGATACTGACCAGCGAGCATACTAAGGCGCAACTTGATCAGGCGCTCGAAACGCTGGAGCGGGTAGCGAAGCGAATGGGGCTTCTACAATAGCGTTTGCGCCTGTCTGTGAGGATTCTGAGATAACAGAATGCGGAAAAGCAGATCCTTCGCTCCGCTTACCCCGCGGGGGTCCCAAGCGTGCTGCGCTCAGGATGACCCCTCGTTATTGAGTTTTGCTTTTGGAACCAGGAAGAATGGGGCACAATGATCGCGCATTTGCGGGGCAAGCTGATCCACAAAGAACCAGGCCAGGCCGTTGTTGAGGCCGGCGGCGTGGGGTATGACGTTGTCATTTCGGTGCCGACGTTTACCGCGCTGCCAAGCGTAGGTGCCGAGACGTCGCTGCACATCCACACGCAGGTGAGCGAAGATCAGATTGCGCTGTTCGGTTTCCTCGAGCGAGAAGAGAAGCGGCTGTTTGAGCGGTTGATCACCGTCAGCGGGGTGGGGCCGAAACTCGCCGTCAAGATTCTCAGCGGGCTCTCGCCGGAGCGCACGGTCCAAGCCATTCGCGCTCAGGACCATGCGCAGTTGACGCGCATTCCGGGCGTCGGCAAAAAGCTGGCCGAGCGGCTTGTGGTGGAGTTGAAAGACAAGCTGGAAGACTTCGCGGTGGCTCCGACGCCGAGTTCGGTTGCGGGGCCGGCTGTGGATGATGTGTTGTCGGCGCTGACGAATCTTGGATATCAGCGGCCCGCGGCAGAGAAGGCGATCGAGCAGTCGGTGGCGAAGGAAAAGGCGCTAGCTGGAGATTTCGATGGGCTGTTCCGCGCGGCGTTGAAGGTGATTCGGTAAAGAAAGCTATCAGTCTTCAGCTGTCAGCTTTCAGCAACACTTTCCGAAAGGGTGCGATCTCGAGCGATGGAGACGAATTGGCG
The DNA here is from genome assembly GCA_963832035.1 of uncultured Acidobacteriaceae bacterium. Lineage (GTDB taxonomy): Bacteria > Acidobacteriota > Terriglobia > Terriglobales > Acidobacteriaceae > Telmatobacter. The sequence continues at coordinate 825,868 of CAWHSK010000003.1, forward strand.
ATTTCCTCAGGAAATACGCTGGCTGTGCATGCATCGCAACCTGCGCTCACCTACACTTGCAAACGTATGCCACGCGCAAGTAAATCCCCATCCGCACTACCGGTGCCGTATCTTCGGCCAGAAGCAATAACGTTTCTGCGCAACCTGGCCAAGCACAATGATCGCGACTGGTTTGGGCCACGCAAGGCGCAGTTTGAGGCGCAGTTCAAGGAGCCGATGCTGGCGATCGTCCGTAAGATCACGGAGGCGATGACGGATTTCGCACCAAACCATGTGCGCCCAGCGGAGAAGAGCCTCTTTCGCATCTATCGCGACACGCGCTTTTCGCACGACAAGCGGCCCTACAAAACACATGTGGCCGCGTGGTGGTCTCACCAGGGTCTCGAAAAAACATCGGGCGCAGGCTACTACTTCCAGGTAAGCCCCAAGGGCGTGGTGATTGCGGCGGGCGCGTACATGCCTGAGAAGGATCAGCTTGCTGCCATTCGTCACTGGCTGCTCGATAATCACGCGGAGTTCAGAAAGATCCTCAAGAGGCCCGTGGTGCGCAAAACTTTCAACGACTTCGAGGGAGAAGCACTGACGCGGCCGCCCAAGGGTTTCCCAACGGATCATCCTGCCATGGATCTGATTCGCTGCAAGCAGTGGGGACTGAGTACAACACTGCCCGTGGGATCGGCGCAGCGGAAGGATTTCGCCAAAGTAGTGGTGAAGCATTTCAAACTGCTGGCGCCGATGGTGGACGCGCTGAATACGCCCATCGCAGCGGCCGCTGCACCGAAGCGGAAGGTGCTTTTCGGCCTGCATTGAGTGGGGCGATGACCGGGTTCCAAACGGCGAATTTGCGCGTATTCCAAGGGTTTCTAACGGCTGTAAACCTGAAAAACCCGTTAAAACCGGTGTTTTAGGGCGAAAAGGGCATAAAAACCCAAGAAAATTGTGGAAAACCAATGTTTTCCCATTGACTTTAGGCCCTCCAAAGCCGCATTGTTACGAACGACAGGGTTCTCGAGAACCCGCATGAATACAGGGGTTTCGTGCAACACGTTGCCCAAAGCATTTCCGAGGCAGGACTGGAAACGCGGAAGGTCGCACTCCCCCATGCGGTCGCTTAAGACCTCTCAGTTTGAGGATGGCAAGCGGCGGGATACCAGGCAACAACAACCGAAGGAGAACATCACATGGCAACTGGATTGACCAAGACTGGACTTACCCGGCAAATGGCCGAGAAGCTCGAATTGACCAACAAACAATCTGCCGCTTTCCTTGATCTTCTGGCTGAGACCGCGATCAAGGAGACCAAGAAGAATGGCGTATTTGTAATCCCCGGCATTGGCCGCCTGGTGAAGGCAGAGCGCAAAGCGCGCATGGGCCGCAACCCGCAGACGGGTGAGGCGATCAAGATCAAGGCGAAGACCGTGGTGAAGTTCCGCGTGGCGAAGTCGGCCAAGGACACCATCGCGCCGCCGAAGAAGTAGTTCCATTTCCTGAAGGGTGCTGTACAAGCTGGGGAAGAGCTCGCGCTCTTCCCCTTCTTTATTGCGCTGATTCAGCTTGCTTGAAACGATCGTCGAATTATTTGCGCATACCCTGGGGAGTTGATACATCGAAGAGGAATGGCGACTCAGGTGACGGAGATATCTCAAACGAGCGCAACGGTTAGAGGGTCGGTGCTTACGCTGCTACGTCTTGAAGGACTTGCAGTGGCCGCGGTGACGGCTGTGTTGTATGCAAAGACAGGCGCGAGCTGGTGGCTTTTTGCTGCGCTGTGGCTGACGCCGGATTTGTCGATGCTGGGCTATCTTGCCGGTTCGTGCTGGGGCGCTCGAAGCTACAACGCGGTGCACACTTTCGTGGTACCGGCAGCACTGGCGCTGAGTGCTCTGCTGCTGAAAGCGCCTGCCCTGCTGCCATTTGCGCTGATCTGGGCGAATCACATCGGCGTGGATCGGCTGTTGGGATACGGGTTGAAGTACTCTGATGGATTTGGATTCACGCACCTGGGCGTGCTGGGCAAGCAGAGCACTACTGTGCAGGCTCGGAGTTGACCCGCATGCCGGGCAGGAAGGCGCGAGCGATGAGCGACGCTCCGAAGAATACGAGAATGATGCGGCCGGCAAGTTGGAGATCGTAGTTCCGCGAGATGGCAATTATTGCGACAAGGATGCCGATGGGAGCCAGTTCAGCGAGCAGGGCTCGGATCCAGTGCGGCTTTGCGGCGCCGGTGGTTGAAGGCGCTCCGCGCAATCGTGGAATGAAGCGAGGCACAGCCCCCATATAAGCCCGGTAGGGCTCGCCCAGCTTGGCGGTAAGGAATGCTTCTTCGCCGAGCGTGAGGCGAATGGCGAAGATCGTAATGAAGATTGCGGAAAACGCTGCCCCAGTGACCGGCATGAGAAATGTCATTGCGATGACCATGCACCAAACGCCGATGTAGAGCGGGTTTCGCACGTAGCGGTAGGGCCCGTCGGCCATCACTTTGCCGGCCACCATGGTGGCGCTGTTGACGGTGCCTGCGCCGAGATAGGCCGTTCCCCACACACGAAACAACACTGCACTCGCGGCGATCAACCCGGCCGTGATCAAAAGCAATGGAGTTGCCGCGGCGAACGAAACCACGCCGGTGCGGCTCAGTTCCAACGCGAGCCACTCCAGCAGCGAAATACGGCGGCCGATGTGCCATGCTTCGATCCACGGCGCCCAGAATCCGAGAATGATGATGACTGCGTTGATTGGCATCCGCAGTCGAAACTCAATCGCACTTGCTCCCATTCATGCCCCTCGCGCCGGAGTGTATCATTCGACGCTCCACGCGGAGACGACTGTTACTCCGTTCGCAACGCAGTCATTGGATCGGTCTTCATGGCGGAACGTGCCGGGATGAAGATCGCGATGAGAGCCACGAGCGCAAGCAACACTGTGACGGTCACGAAGCTGATGGGATCATGCGGGCTGACACCGAAGAGCACATTCCGGAGAACCCGGGACAGCGCGAGCGATGCGGCGAGACCGACAACCCCGCCGAGCCCGGCGAGGCGAAATCCCTCGCGAAGTATGAGACGGAGAACGTTGGCGCGTGTGGCGCCGAGTGCCATGCGTATGCCGATTTCCTGCGTGCGCTGCACAGCCATGAACGTCACGACGCCATAGAGTCCGATGATAGCCATGGCTAGTCCGGTGCAAGCGAAGAAGGTGAGCAGCGCCGTCTCGAAGCGTGGCCTATCAGCAAGGCCGCTGACGCGTTCGTTTAGCGTTTCAATGTCGACCGGAACGGTTGAATCGATGGCACTGATTTGTGCGCGGATCCACGGCGTCATCGCAGCTGGCGCAAGTGCCGTCTTTACTACAAGCGCCGCCGAGTGTGGCTGTTGCCAGTCCTCGGCTTCAGAGCGCCAGAGTTGGTAATACTCCGGTTCATCCGCTTCGCTAAGGCCCGAGTTTTTGACGTTTGCCGCCACGCCCTGGACCGTAAACCACGGCCCACCGGGCACGGGCTTCACGCGCTGACCCAGCGGATCCTGGCCTGAAAATAATCGCGAGGCTAATGCACTGCTGATGATCATGAAGTGGTCGCTTGATGTGCGCTGCGCTTCTGTGAAATTGTGTCCGCGCACAACTGGTATATCGAGCGCCTTGAAGTAGTCAGGGGTCACCCATCGCCAAGCGACCATGCCGCCAGTTCCGCCGGTCATCGGAGGACGCCCCGCAACCTCCATGATGTTGTAAACGTGGTCGCGATGATAGCCGCCCGGGGGCACCGTGTCGCTGAGTCCCAGCGCTGCCACTCCGGGTAGCCTGCGCAGTGCCTCCTCTGCTTCCAGGAAGAACCGCATCCTGGCCTGCGGTGTCGTAAATGCGTGTCGGTTGAGAGAAATTCTCGCGGTCACCACACCGGATGTCTGCAGGCCCAGGGGCCGCATCTGCAGGCTGGTGAAGCTGCGCACGAGCAGCGCTGCACCGGCAAGCAGAATCACGCTTACGGCAATTTGGCCAGTGACCAGGATCTTCCGCATTACGGCTCGTGTGCCCGACGGCAGTGCTCGCGCAGCCAGTGCAATGGAGCGTGGCCGGTGCAGAGCAGGGATGATTCCGAACAACAGCCCACACACTAACGCAAGCATCACAGTGAAGCCCAAAATGCGCCCATCCAACTGGGCGCGGTGGAGAAACGGCAGGCCGAATGGCGCCATGGCGACGGACACGTACAACAGTCCCCTGGCCAGCGCGCATCCCGCCACGGTGCCCGAAACGGAGAGGATCACTGACTCGACAAGTGCCTGTCGAATCAGGCGATTTCGGCTCGCTCCCAACGCTGAACGCACGGCCAGTTCCCGCTCGCGTGCCGTGGCACGCGTCAACAGCAGGCTTGCCACATTGGCACAGGCAATCAGCAACACGGCCAATACGGCTCCGAACAAGACCCATGCCGCCTCGCGAGCGTCCTGCATCTGCCGCTCCCGTACCGAGCGAACGCGCAAGTGTACCTCACTGCGAAAACGAGCCGGTGCCTGGCTGAGAGCGTAGTTGAACTCGGGCTGCAGTTGCTCCGCTGCTTGCGCCACAGTGATGCCGGGCTTGAGTCGCGCGAAAGCGTACATCACCCGGTCCGGTTCCACCTTGCTCACATCAACCGCTTGCGGCACCATCAGGTCGGCTTGCTCCAATGCGGGCATCTCGAAGTCGCTGGGCAGCACGCCAATCACCCGCAACTGACTGCCATCAATATCGATCAGCCGGTTGACGACGCCGGGATCGCGATTGAAATGGCTGGTCCACAGGCCGTAAGAAATCAACGCGACCTTCGGGCCATTTGGCCGGTCTTCTTCGGGCAGGAAATTGCGGCCAAGGATGGGTGAGACTCCAAGGGTGGGCAGAAAGTTGGCATCCACGCTGGCGCAGTTCAGATGTGCTGGATTGTGTTCGGTCAGATCGCACGCATTCACGCCGGCTTCAGATGTTAGCGCGGTAAAGGGCGTTTGATGATCGCGCCATTCGTAGTACCACCCTCCCAATACGAACTCCTGCTGAATAATCGGAGCAGTAAGCCCCACTGACACAAGCCGATCATCGTTCGCATAAGGCAGCGGCCGAAACAGGATGCGATCGACGACACTGAAGACTGCAGCCGTTGTACCGATTCCGAGTGCAAGTGTGAGAATTGCGGTGATCGCGAAAACTGGATTGCGCCGAAAACCGCGCAACGCATAGCGAACGTCGCGCAGCACGCTCTCAAGCCAGGGCAGCGTCGCCCGGTCGCGATAAGCCTGGCGAGCTTGTTCGGCGCCACCGATGCGCAGCAGTGCCTGCCGACGCGCTTCGGCTTTATTCATGCCCGGATCGAATAGCGTCGTCGATGTGCTTGTTCGATGTGGCTCTCAAGTTCGGCTGTCAAACTCGTTCGGCACTTCGATTCAGGGAGAAGAGCGCGCGGAGCCGGAGCCAAAGCGCACGTAGTTTTCGCATTGCAACCTCTCTAGTCTGCTCTCAGTGCTTCCATCGGGATCGACCGCGGCGGCGCGGCGGGCAGGAATCCATGCGGCGATGAGCGCTACGATCGCCATCAAGAGAGGCACAAGCGTGAACGTTACCGGATCGAGCGCGCTGACCTCAAAGAGGAAGCTACGCAGAACGCGGCTGAGAGCGACTGCGCCCGCCAGTCCCACGACACAGCCGGTGCCGGCAAGAAAGAGGCTCTCGCGGACGACACTCAACACGATCTGCCAACGCTGCGCACCCAATGCCAGACGTAGACCAATCTCTCGCGTACGCCAGCTCACGATGTAGGAGATAAGACTGTAGACTCCCACTGCGCCAATAATGATTGCCAGCCCGCCGAAGCCGAGCAGGAGCATTGCCAGAGCGCGTGGCGCAGCGACAGAATTTGCAACGACTTCATTGAGTGTGCGGATGCGGGTGACGGGAACGAATGAATCAATGCCGGTGACCGCGCGGCGCAGACCCGAGGCAGCTTCCGCGGGCGTGGCAGGGCCACGCAGCAGCGCAAAGAGCACTGGCTGAGCGTTGCCCGGTGTGATGGGCAGATAGATCTGGTTGCCGTAATCGTCGCCGAGGCTTCCATCGCGTGTGTTGCGGACGACGCCGACGACCTCTACGGCCTTCTCGGGGTACCAGACGGCGGGAATGTCCTCGTCGACGACGTTGAGCATGTGTTTGCCAAGGGGGTTCTCGATTCGGCCAGAGGTACTGGGCCATGCGCTCGTTGATGACAGCGGCGCGGGTGGCGCCGGACGAGTCCTGCGCGTTGAGCAGGCGTCCGCGCACGAGCTTCAGGTCGAGCACGTCGAAGTATTCGGGAGTTATCATGCGGCTGGTGGCGAACATTGCGTTTGTTTGCGCGCTGCGCGGATGATTTTCCGCGTCGAAGGTGTAGTTGCTACCTTGCCCATTGAGCGGCAGTGCATCAGTGAGCGCAGCCTTTTCCACGCCGGGGATGCCGTTCATGCGGGCAGCAAGCGTGGTGAAGAAGGCGCTCCATCGGCCCCCATCTTGGTGCTGAGGCGCAAACCGCGTTTTGTAGTCGTTAGAGTCGAGCGAGATTTCTGCCGAGACGATGCGATCGGTGCGGAAACCGGGATCAACCTCGGAAAGCTTGTAAAGGCTGTGGAGCATAAGTCCGGCAGAGGTGATGACCACGACGGAAAGTGCGATCTGCGCCACGACAAGCCCGGTGGATGCGCCGAAGCGCGAGCTTTTGCCCATGAGGCCCCGGCTGCCGAGACGCATTGCCGCAAGCAGGTTAATCGAGGCCATGCGGATGGAGGGGATGATGCCGAAGAGCAGGCCGGCGAGGATGGATGCGCGAGCGTAAAGAAGATGTCAGAGGGCTGGAGCGAGATGTTATCGATGCGCGGCGTGCCGGCGGGGAGCAGACGCACGAAGATACGCAAGCTGGCGAATGCGGCAGCCAGGCCGACAACGCCGGCACGTAAGGCCCAGGACGATGCTTTCTGAAAGCAACTGCTGAATGAGGCGGCGGCCTGGATGCGCCGAGCGCGCTGCGAATGGCGATTTCGTGCTCGCGGGCATCTGGCGCGGGCGAGCATCAGGTTGGCGACATTTGCGCAGGCGATGAGCAGGATGAGTCCGACAGCGCCAAAGAGAAGCAGCAGACGGGGACGCATGGCCCCGGTTTCGGATTCGAGAAGCGGAACGACCGTCATGTCGGAAGCCCAGGCATCGGGCATCTGCCATGGGAACTGATGCACGAGCATGCTGCGGAGACGGCGCAACTCAGCCTGCGCCTGGCGCCGGAGACGCGCCGGAATTGAGACGACCAAGAATACTTGCAGAGTCGAAGAAATTCCAGGGATCGAAGGGATCGTCGCCGCGATTGTAGGAGACTGGGATGAGGAAGTCGCGTGTCGGCGTAGGGGAAGCGAACGCCGGCGGGCATCACGCCGATGATGCGGCGCGAGACGCCGTCAATGCGCATCGTGCGGCCGATCGCCGAAGGAGCGCCTGCGAAGTGCTGGCGCTGCAGTAGCCGTAGCTGAGAACGACGTCGTGATCCTGGCCGAGGACTTCGTCGTCCTTGCGAGAAGAACTGTCCGAATGCGGGATCGAACACCGAGGGTGCCGAGGGCATTGACGGTGACCGATGCGCCGAAGACTCGTTCTGGTATGTCGGAGCCGGTAACATTGGATTCGACGTCGTCGCCGAAGCCGGCGATGGAGGAGAATGCGCGGGATTGCTCGCCAAGCTCGCGAATCCAGCCTTTGGGCGAAACGACGAAGGTGGTTCCCGTGATGCGCATCAGACGGTTCTGCTGTGCATAGGGGAGAGGCCGCAGCAGAATGGAATCGACGAGCGTGTAGATGACGGCGTTTGCGCCGATGCCGAGAGCCAGCGTGAGCACCGCTGTGATGGTGAAGCCCGGCGCCCTGCGCATCTGGCGCATGGCAAAGCGGACATCTTGCAGAATGCTTTCAACCGGCGGGAGCGTCGCGCGGTCTCGATAGGCCTGGCGCGTCTGTTCGGCGCCGCCGAGTCGCAGGACGGCCTGGCGATGCGCTTCTTCGCTGCTGAGGCCGGCACGCATCGAATCGTCGGAATCCATTGCGATGTGGCTTTCAAGCTCAGCGTCGAATTCAATTGCTTTCCTGCGCACGAAGACGCCACGGAATCGCAACCAGAGGGCTTTTATTGTTCTCATAACCAGATCTCCTATTCCGTGCGCAAAGCCTGCACGGGATCAATGGAAGCCGCGCGTCGCGCAGGAAGCCAGCAGGCAACCACCGCAATGCCAGCGAGAAAGATGGGCACGACCGTGAAGGTCAACGAATCGTGCGGTTGAATCCCGTAAAGAAAGCTCGACGCGAGTTTCGAAAGCAACCACGCCGCGGGCCAACCGAGGACCATCGCGATGATGGCGAGCACCATTCCCTGCCGAACGATCAGCCGCTCCACCGTTGCCGGTGCGTGCTCCCAGCGCCATGCGGATGCCGATTTCACGCGTGCGCCGACTGACCGCATAGCTCATCACGCCGTAGAGGCCGACGGCCGCAAGCACGAGGCCGATGATGCCGAATACACCGAAAAGCGTGGCGGCGAGGCGTGGAAGAAAGTACGCGGTGCGGACGTGCTCTTCCATCGTCTCTTCGTTGTAGATCGCCAGATTCGGGTCGAGCGCGTAGACCTGGCGGCGCACAGGTTCGGCAAGCGCCGTAGGATTGGCGAGGGTATGGACGACAAGCGTGTAGCCCATCAGAGATGGGTCCTCCGTGATGCTCTGGTCAAGTGATCGGTACAGAATAGGCCGCGTTTCCTCGCCGAGCGTGCGCGATTTCGCGTTGCCGACGACGCCGACGATCTCGTAGGTCCAATTGCCGCCACTCACGTGCTGGCCGATCGGATTTTCGCCCGGGAAAAGCCGGTCTGCAAAGGCCTTGTTGACGACGGCGACCCTGGGGCCGTTGGCGACTTCGTTGCCGAAATCGCGGCCGGCAAGACGCGGCGTTCCCAATGCATCGAAGTAACCCGGCGTAGTCATGTACAGGTCGGCATTGGTGAAGGTGGCATCTTTGCCGGAATGGCCGGTAACGGTAAATCCGTCGCTGCGATTGCCGCCGGAGAGAAGCGCAACATCGGTTGTCACTGCCGAGTCAACACCGGGCAGCGCTGAGACTCGACGCCGAACGTCGGAGAGAAATTGGCTGATCTGTTGCGGTGAATATCCGTTAAGGCGAGGGTCGACGGAAAGCAACAACAACCCTTGCGGACGAAAGCCAATGTTGATGTTGGCCGCACTTTGCAGGCTGCGCAGAAACAGACCGGTGACCAGCAAAAGCACGAGGGACATTGCAACTTGCGTCACCACGAGGATGTTGCGGAGACTGAATCGCCGGCCCGGGCGCGCGAGGGCCTCTTCGCCCTTCAGCGCGCTGGAAAGAACCGGCCGCACCGCAGCCCATGCGGGAGCAAGCCCCAGCAGAACGCCACAGCAGAAGCTGATGGCAAAGATATACAACAGGGTGCGCCAATCGACGGCGACGTGAATATCAAGAGGCACCGGAGCTGGAAGGCGAACGGCGGAGAGCGATTGCGTGGAGGCGAACGAGAAGAGCATGCCAAGGAATCCGCCTGCAAGGCCAAGCAATGTGCTTTCAATCAGCAACTGCCGCCGCAGGCGGGCACGTGTCGCACCCAGCGCGATACGCACAGCCATCTCACGCTGTCGGGCAGCTGCCTGCGCGAAGAGCAGGTTCGCGACATTTGCGCCCGCGATCGCAAGCAGAAGAAGAACTACTATCGACAGCGCGGCAAGGAACGTGAGAGCCGCGGTTCTGTCGCGCGGAGGTAGTGAACCAGCCTGCTCAAAGACGAACGAGTTGTCCTTGTCGGTCTTGGGATAAGTGAGTGCGAAGCGCTTCGCCAGGGTATCCAGTTCGGCTGCAGCCTGTATGCGTGTGACGCCGGGCCTCAGCCGCGCGATGACCGCGAGCCAATGGTAGTCGCGCGCGTCTGCCGGCGGCAGGTTGGGTACAAGCTGCGACGCGATGCCGACCGGAACCCAGAATTGCGCGTCCAGAATCTGGTCGACACTGTGAAACGACGCCGGTGCGACGCCGACAACTGTGAATGACCGGCCCGAGAGCGTAATGGACTTGCCGATGATCTGGAGATCGCCCGCAAAGCGCCGTTGCCACAACCGCGCGCTGATCACAACCACGGGAAGCCGATCCTCGGTGCCCGATAAGCCGCGTCCGAGCACCATCGGGAGTTCAAGCACATCGAAGAAATTCGATGAGACACCTTGTCCCCAAACGCGCTCGGGCTCACTGCCGCCGCTGAGAGACGCGGGAATCAGCTCATAGTAAGCGGCAACACCGGAGAACGATTTCGCCTGGTCCTGAAGGTCATGGTAGATCGGAAGAGGAAAGGAATTGCAGCACTGCTCGCCCCGCTCCGCGATATGAAGCGCCAGCAACATCGAGGGATCGCCGACCGGCGCCGGACGAAGCACGAATCGGCTCACCATTGAAAAGATGGTCGCGTTCGCGCCGATGCCAAGAGCGATGGAGAGTACGGCGATGGCGGTAACCGCCGGATGCTTGGCGAGCGTACGAAAGCTGTAACGAAAGTCGCGCGTGAGTGATTCGAGCCAGGGCAAGCCATGGCGCTCGCGTTGTGTCTGCATGACTTGTTCTTTACCGCCGAGTTGGAGGATGGCCCACCGGCGCGCTTCGTCGGGCGTCAATCCGGATCGAACCCCGTCGTCAACGTGCATGGCGATGTGCGATTCGAGTTCCTTCGAAAAGTCCTGCTCGCTGCCACCGGAGTGCAACAGGCCTTTCAAACGAGTCCATAAGGCACGGAGCTTTCGCATTGGTTCTCCTATTCGTTGCGCAGTGCTTCCATGGGATCAATGGACGCGGCGCGGCGGGCCGGGATCACGCATGCAATTCCCGACACAGCAAGCAGCAGAACGATTGCACCCAGGTAGGTAAGGCGGTCAAGCCACGTGACTCCGAAGAGCATGGCATCGAGGGCACGGCCCGCTGCCAGCGCTCCGCACAGACCGATAGCCATGCCAACGACAGTCATGGTCATTCCCTGGCGCAAGACCAGCGAAAGGATGTCGGCGCGAGTTGCACCCAAGGCTGCGCGCACACCGATTTCGCGGGTGCGCTCAGTAACGCTGCCGGCCAGAATGCCGTAGATGCCGATTGCGGCCAGCACCAGCGCAACAAGGCCGAACGCCTCAAAGAGAACAAGCACAAAGCGGCGTTCGAGAGCTGTGGCAGCGAGCAATTCGTTCATGGTTGCGACACGTGTGATGGGCCGCGTCTTGTCTATTGACCAGATTGCTGCCTGGATAGCGGGAACGAGAGCGGCAGGAGAAATTTCCGCGCGAGTCCGCACCACCAGAGACTGCACCTCATCTATCCAGGCCCACTGGGCGGTGGTGATATAGAATGCATCCTCTTGGTCGAGTGCCAGCGATTCCTGCTTGACGTTGCCGACTACGCCGACGATCGTGGCCCAGGGCCGGTTCGGTTGGCCGGCATCGGGACCCATGCGAACGCGCTGCCCAATCGGGTCTTGCCCCGCGAACTCCCTGCGTGCAAGCGACTCAGTGATGAGCACCGACACGGGTGCGCCCGCACCGTCATGTTCGTTCAACATGCGGCCACGGCGAAGAGGAATATGCATTGTCTCAAGGTAGCCGGGACTTACCGCGTAGCGAAAAGCCGGCTCGCCCAGTGGGTTGCGATCTTTTTCAAATTCGATGCCATAAATATCCTGGTCGCCGCTGAGCGGCAGTTGGCTGGTGAGTCCCGCGGAGGCCACGCCAGAAATATGACGAACATTGTCCAAAGCTTGTTGAAAGATTTGCAGGCGCGCAGCGTCACTGTCGTAGCGATGCCCCGATTCCTGCACCTGCATGGTGATCAGGTGAGCAGCTTCGAAGCCTGGGTCGACCGCGAAGAGCCGCTGCATGCTGCGTAGCAACAGGCCGGCGCTTATCAGGAGCACAACAGCCAGAGAGACCTCCGTTACGACCAGTATGTGGCGCATCCGATGGTAGCCATCGGTCGTGCGGCCGGAGTTCTGACGCATTCCGGTGTGCAGATCCATACCTGAAGCCTGGAAGGCGGCGACAAGGCCAACGGCGATACCGATCACCGTTGTAAGAGCAAGCGCAAAGAGGAACACCCAGCCGTCGAGCGCAATCGAGTTCAGCCTTGGCAAACCTGGCGGGCTGAGAAGCAGCAAAGCGCGCACCCCTGCCTCTGCAACCGCCATACCCAGGACGCAGCCAACAGCGGCGAGCAATAAGGATTCGGTGAGAAGTTGTCGTGCCAGACGGCTGCGTGGCGCCCCTAGAGCGGAGCGCATAGCAAACTCGGCGCGGCGCTGGACGCCGCGTGCAAGCTGGAGATTGGCCACGTTGACACAGGCTATGAGCAGAACCAACAGGACCGCGCCCAGCACCGCCAGCAATGTCGGCCGAACACCCTGAGTGAGGTCGCCTTGAAGCGGATGCACGGCGATCCCATTCGGGGTGCCCCCGGAGCTGTTGTAGCCTTTTGCGTATGTCTGCGCGAACGAATGCAGAACAATGTTCAACTCATTCGCGGCTTGTTGAGTGCTGATGCTTGCCTTGAGGCGGCCAACCATGTGCAGATGGTGACCCCACTCACGACCATCCGACGGGAGGGATGGATCGTATTGCAGAGGCGCCCAAATCTCGGCAGAGGTATTCACGACGTTTTCAAATTCGCGGGGCATCACGCCGATGACCGTGTACAGTGCGTCATCGAGCCGGATTTGTTTCCCAACGATCGCTGCGTCGGAGGCAAAGCGTCCGCGCCAGAGTTTATCGCTGAGGATAACTACATTAGGTCCGCGAAGGCGATCATCGGATGCCTGGAAATCTCTCCCACGAAACGGAGAGATGCCCAGGGTGCGAAAGTAGTTCGCGCTCACGCGTTGTCCGTCGAGTCGCTCAGGCCGATCGGCTTGGCTTGCGGGCGCAGATGCCGGCTGCCACGCTTTGAAGACGGCAAGCGAATCGAAAGAACGGTTCCGCTGGTCGAGTCCGTGAAAGGTGCCGAATGTTACGGGGCTTGGGATACCGCTCTTTCCCGTTTCCCACAACATCATGAGTCGGCTCGCATGCGGGTAAGGCAACGGGTCGATGAGAATGGGCTTGATGGCGCTGAAGATCGCCGTGCTGGCGCCGATCCCGATAGCGAGAGTGAGGACGGCAACCGCGCTCGCAGCTTTTTGTCGGCTCAGCGAGCGGACGCCGTAAAGAAGGTCGCGCATTAGATCTTCGAGCCATGGCAGCCTGACGCGTTCACGATAAGCCTGGCGCACCTGCTCCGCGCCACCGAGACGAAGCAGAGCCTGGCGACGCGCCTCACTGGGAGCCAGACCGATGCGAGGGCCGTCCTCAACGTGCATGGCGATGTGCGACTCGAGTTCGGCGGAGAAATCCTGATTGCCGCTGCCGGAGTGGAGCAAGCCGATGAAACGTATCCAAAGTGCACGAAGTTTTCGCATAGGCTCCTATTCAGTTCGCAAAGCCTGCATGGGATCAATGGAAGCGGCGCGGCGTGCCGGGACAAATGCGGCGATGAGGCCGCAGGCGACAAGAAGCAGAGATGCAGAGATCACGGTGACCGGGTCGTGTTCGCTTACGCCGAAGAGAAACGATTTGAGCATGCGCGTCGCGACCCATGTGCAGACGAGGCCTGCCACCAGCCCGGTGAACACGAGCGCTGCGGCATTCCGGATGATGAGAAACAGAACATCGCGACGCTCCGCACCAAGCGCCATGCGAATGCCCACTTCGCGCGCGCGGCGATTGACGGAGAAGGACATCAGGCCGTAAAGACCGACCAAAGCAAGCACCAGTGCAATCCCGGCGAATACGGTCAACAACGATGTCTGGAATCTGCGTCGGGCGCTGGCGACGGAGACCAGATCGCCCATCGTCTGAACATCCGAAAACGTGACGTCTGGATCAGTCGCTTTCAATGCCAATCGAATTTCATTGGCCATTGCTGCTGGTGGAAGCGACGACCGAACGGCCAGCGAGTTTTCGCGCGAATTGTATGTCGGAGCGTAGATTTGCGGCTGCGGATCCGCTTCGAGGCTTGCGTGGCGGACATCGGCAACGACACCGACGACAGTGCTCCAATGGGCCTGCGTTTCATCTCCGCTGATCCGCCCACCGATCGGATTGCGATTGGCGAAATAGGTCCCTGCAAATTGCTCGTTGATGATGACTGGGTGTGCTGGACCGACATCGTCGCTTTCCGTGAAGTATCGTCCCGCAATAAGCGGGATTTGCATTGCGTCAAAATACCTGGGCGTAATCCATCGCGATTCCACGACCTGATCTTTCTCGTTGGCAAATCCATCGACCCAGAAGGTCCCGAGACTTTCACTCTTGGCCAACGGCAGGTCGCTGACCACGCCAGCCGAAATCACCGCAGGCAGATTGTTGATTCTAGCGATAAGCCCTTTGAAATATGCCTCGCGGCCCGTCCGTGGTTGGCTGTAGTCGTCGCCGAGGGAGAGATTCATCGTCAATGTGGACTGCGAAAAGCCCGTGTCCACTGAGATCACATTGATGTAGCTGCGAGTCAGGAGGCCGGCACCTGCCAGCAGCACCACCACCATCGCGGTTTGCGCGACGATCAACGCGCTCTGCAAACGACTATGCCCTGTCGCTTTCCCTGGTCCGTTCTTCGATTTAAGAAACTCAGTGAGTTGCATGCGAGAGGCGCTTACGGCGGGCAGCAGACCGGCGATCACGCTTGTCACCAGCGAAGCCACAATTGCGACCAGCAGCACACGACCGTCGAGAGAGGCTTCATTGAGGCGGGGAATGTTCCCGGGATCGAGATGCGGCAGCAGACGCAGAAAGAAAAACGAAAGGAGTATTCCGACACCGCTACCACCTATGCCGATCAGCATCGATTCGGTCAGAAGCTGGCGAATTATCCGGCCGCGGCCCGCGCCCAGGGCAGCGCGTACGCCTAGTTCCCGGGCCCGTTCGGCTGCGCGCGCCAGTAGTAGGTTGGCGGCGTTTCCGCATCCAATCAGAAGGACGAGAGCCACGGCGCCGAGAAGCAGGTTCATCAGCGGACGCACCGGACCGATGGAAAGGCCAGTGAAGCTTTCCACCAGCGCACCCCAATCGCCCATATGACTGGGATATACGCGGTCGAAACGAGCCATCATCGTGCCGAATTCAGACTGCGCCTGCTCGATGGAAACGCCCGCGCGCAGTCGCGCCACGACCACGTTGTCATCGATGAAACGATCTGCCCTCTGTTTGGGCGTCAATGCAAGTGGCACCCAGATCTTCGTAGATACGATGTGCGGGTTCCCGTACGGTAGATCTGCTTTGAAAGGGTACTCGAACGCACGCGGCATCACGCCGATAATCTGATAGCTTGCGCCGTTGAGTTCGAGCGAGCGCTTCAGCACGTCGGCATTCGCCCCGAACATCGATACCCAGAGCGAATGGCTGATAACCGCAACGTGCGAATGGCTAGGCTGATTGTCATCGGCGTTGATCGTCCGGCCCAGTTCTGTCGTGGATTGAAGCGTTGAAAAAAAGCTTTCGTCCACGCGTGCTGCTCCGATGGGTTGCGACGCTCCCCGGGTGGTGACTTTGAAAAGCGCCTGTTCGTACGTCGTCATATCTGTGAACGATTTGTTCCCGCGCTTGATTTCGTAGAAGTTCCCATAGCCCGGGCAGATGACTTCGGGCGGTACCTTCCAATTCGGATTCGGCGTGAAGAGATAGACGAGACGCTGAGGGTCTCCGTAGGGCAGACTGCGGATGAGTACGGCGTTGACCATGCTGAAGATTGCGGTACAGGCGCCGATGCCAAGGCCTAAGGTGAGGACAGCGGTGAACGTGAAGCCGGGCGTGCGGCGCAGTGTGCGGAAGCCGTAACGGAAATCCTGGACGAGTTGCTCAAGCCAGAGGTACCCGTGTCGTTCGCGGTGAGCCTGGCGAACCTGCTCCGCACCGCCGAGGCGAAGCAGCGCCTGGCGACGGGCTTCGGTTGAATCGAGTCCAGCTTTGATGCCGGCTTCGGTATCCATTGCGATGTGCGCTTCGAGCTCAGAATTGAAGTCTTGCGCAGCAGCGCCTCGGCTCAGCGTGCCCCGGAGGCGCCGCCAGGATGCGAGGATTTTCGCTCTCAGGGTACTCATGCGCTCTCCGCTTATGCGCCTTCGGCGGGGGTTAGAAAGCGGGAGAGGATCTCAGTCGCCTGCTCCCACTCGGCGGCGGCTTTCCGCACCTGCTTGTGTCCGGCCTTGGTTAGCTCGTAGAACTTCGCTTTCCGATTGTTGTCGGAGGTGCCCCATTCTGAGCGAACGTATCCCTCCTGCTCAAGCTTGAGGAGTGCCGGATACAAGGTGCCGTAGTTGAGCTGCAGCAGATCGCCGCTGGTCTGCTCGATGCGGCGGGCGAGTCCGTAGCCGTGCTGCGGGCCTATGGTCTCGAGCGTCTTCAAAATCATCAGGGCCAGCGTGCCCTGCCATACGTCAGTTTTGTCGCCCATTTGGCTGCTCCTCTGGCTAAGCAATAGGAGCACTCTACGCCTGTTTGTATGGGAATGCAATAGGAAGATTTGAGGATCGGGAGGCGACGATTTTGGAGACCAGCCAATTGAACATGTTAGGCTGGCCGCAGATTCTCATGGAGGCGTGAACGGATGAAGCGGGTTTTTTTGACACTTGTCGTGCTCGTGCTGGCCTTCCCCATGCTGGCGCAGACCGCGGCGACTACATCATCGAATCTGGCAGCTTCAGTCAAACAACAACTACCGGCGCTAACAGAGACCTACAAGCAACTACATCGCAATCCTGAGCTCTCGCACCACGAGGAGAAGACGTCGGCCTTCCTCGCCAGCGAACTGCGCAAGCTCGGATACACGGTGACAGAACGCGTGGGCAAATATCAAGATGGCTCCCAGGCGTATGGTGTCGTCGCGATTTTGCAAAATGGGGCTGGACCACGAGTGCTGATTCGCACGGACATGGATGCTTTACCGGTCGAGGAGAAGACGGGGCTCGATTATGCATCGACGGTGCGATCGACGAATGCGCAGGGCCAGGATGTGAGCGTAATGCACGCTTGCGGTCACGACATCCACATGACAGTTTTGCTTGGCGTGGCGCGGGAAATGGTTGAACGTAAGAGCCAGTGGCATGGGACGTTGATGCTGATCGGTCAGCCTTCAGAGGAGACCATCGATGGGTCAAGAGCGATGCTGGCTGACGGGTTATACGAGCGTTTCGGCAAGCCGGATTTTGTTTTGTCTGAGCACGATGACTCGACCCATGCGGCAGGCAGCGTCGCGCTAAAGAGCGGACCGATGCTCGCGAGTTCTACCAGCATAGACGTAACGATGCGAGGGATTGGGGCGCATGGATCGGCCCCACAATTGAGCAAAGACCCGGTATTGATGGCTGCGGAGTTTGTCGTGCTCGCGCAGAGCATTGTGGCGCGACAGGTCGATCCGCAGCAGCCGGCAGTGCTGACAGTGGGTATGATTCATGGTGGCACCAAGCGCAATATCATCCCGGATGACGTGACGATGGGGCTCACACTGCGCACATATTCTGACAAAGTGCGGGACCAGATCATTGCCGATGTCCGGCGCACCGCCGAGGGCATCGCCGTGGGCTATGGTGTTGCACAAGATCGCATGCCGGTGGTGACAGTGAGCCAGACGGAGATTACGCCTGTGACCGCGAATGATGCGGCGCTGACGGAGCGCATGCGCAAAATTGCGTTGGTCGCGCTTGGACCAGATCGCGTAGATGAGGCGGACTCGGTAATGGGCTCTGAAGACGTGGGTCTGTTTTCACTGGATGGGAAGATTCCGGCGATGATGTTCAGACTTGGCGCATCAGATCCGGCGAAGCTTTCTCACGCGCGGGAGACGGGAGTGCCTCTGCCGGGTCAGCATTCGCCCTTGTTTGCACCGGTGTATGCGCCAACAATCACGACGGGCGTTACCGCCATGACGGCGATGGCACTCGACCTGCTGAAGCAATAGTCTCGAGCGCCGGTGCGATCTACTTTGCCCGGACCATCTACTTCGACGGATCGACCAGAGCCTGGTCGACGACCGCGTGAGCGCGGTATTGCAGTCTTCCGTTATCCGGGCTCATCATGCGCTGGATCATCCCGACGAAAACGATATCGTTGGTCGGATCGACCCAGAACCATGTACCCGCTGCACCGTCCCAGAAGAATGTCCCCTTGCCGTCGGAAAGATTGGCCTCGGGTGGATCGAAGACAACTGCAAGATCATACCCATATCCAAACCCAGGCCTCATCACCTGGGAGCCGATACCGAATTTGCCGGTGAGCAACTCGCTGGGAACATGATTCGAGGTCATCAGCTTGACCGTCGACGGCGCCAGGATTCGCTTTCCATCCAGCTCGCCACTGTTCAGAAGCATGGTCGCGAAGCGGTAGTAATCCTCGGCAGTAGAAACCATGCCGCCTCCGCCTGATGGCATGGGCGGCTGCACGTCGTAGTCGCCGGCTCGCCGGCTCGCACTGGGATCAGCGGTCAATTCACCATTCGGGTTGGCGCGATAGAGCACCGAGAAACGATTGCGCTTGTCTTCTGGAACGTAGAATCCGGCATCGCGCATTCCCAGCGGCGCGTAGATGTTGTCGCGCATGAAATCGGGCAATGACTTGCCGGAAAGTTTTTCGACGATGTATCCCTGGATGTCCATCGACATGCTGTAGGTCCAGCCCTGACCAGGCTGATAGAGCAGCGGAATCTTCGCAAGTTTGGTGATGAAATCCTGAAGGTTGGCGGAGGCCAGGAGGTTCGCGTCGCGGTACATCTTGTCGACGGGCGTATCGCCGAAGAATCCGTAAGTGAAACCTGCCGTGTGGGTCATTAGCTCGCGCATCGTGGGTGGATGGTCGGGATCGGTGAGGATCATGTTCCCGCTCGAGTCCATGCCTTTGTAGACTTTGAGGTGCGCGAACTCTGGAATGAATTTCGCGATTGGGTCAGATGGCAGCCACTTGCCCTGCTCATACAGCATCATCATCGCGACGCCAGTGATGGGCTTGGTCATCGAGAAGTCGCGGAAGATCACGTCCTTCGTCATGGGAGCGCCGGCAGCCATGTCTCGATAGCCGTAAGTCCGGTAGTCGATAATTTTGCCGTGGCGTGCAAGGATCGTGACGATGCCGGCGAGCTGCTTCTGATCGACCGCCTCCTGCATCATTGCGTGCAGACGCTCGAGACGCTCAGAAGAAAAGCCGACTGTCTCAGGCTTGACGACATTGAGATCGAGCATCGGGCGCGAAGCAGGCTGTTGCTGCGGATACGCAAAGCCGGCAAAACTCAGCGCGGCAGAGACGATTGCGACGCGCGCTGCGGAGCAATGAAATCTTTTCATCGAAGTCCCCTGCCGACCCGCACAGGAATTTGGCGACAGGACCGCGGAGATTGGCTGTGTGCTGGAGAGCGGGCCGGAATGCCTGTCCTTTATAGCAGAGGGGAGGCTGGACCGACTTATCGCCGGTCCAGCTCGATGCGGTTAATAGATCAGTTTCAGTGAGAACTGAATCTGCCGTGAGTTACCGGCAGTCTTGCTGATCTGGCCAAAGCCGTTCGTGCGGCTGATGACGGCTGAGGGAACACCGTTCGTGGTGTTTGTGGATACACCCAGGATGTTTGCCGGCAGGCCCATATTCACAATGTTGAAGATGTTGAAGAATTCGGCTCGGAACTGCAGGCCCATACGCTCGGCTCCGCTGACTCGATGCCCTAAAGGCGTGTCCTTGATGAATGCGAAGTCGTAGTTATAGAAGGCCGGTCCGCGGAAAGAATTGCGACCAAGTGTGCCGAACAAACCCTGGTTCGGTCCCGTGCCGCCGGGCTGGAACACCGGAATGCTGAAATAGTCCGGGCCATTGCCCCCACCGTGACCGAAGTAGTCGGTGCGGTCTTTGCGTGCCGTGGAGAGCTGAGGCTTTGCAATCTGGTTCGGACGATCCACGCCGTTCGACCCGGCTCCCGTCTGCTGAATTCCGGAGTAGACGGTAAAAGGAGATCCCGAGTTGATGCTCGACATCACCAGCATCTCCCAGCCGCCGGTGATCACCTTGGGAACGGAGTTGAGGAAATTGACGCTCGACAGATGAAGGTCCTGTGCGACGCTCACACTGAACCCGTGTGTGACGTCGAAATTCGATACTGCCTTCTCAGCATGGGTATCCAGCGGATTCTGAGAGAAGCCCGATGCAACCGCCCCGGTTGACCCGGTTCCGCCAATCACAAGGCTAGTGTTATCGATGGACTTGCTCCATGTGTAGCCGGCCTGGATTCCAGGACCGCCGTGACCCACAACGCCCGACAGCGAAGTTTGCAGCGCGTTATAGCCGGAGTGCGAATCGTTGAAGATTACGTTCTCCACTCCAAACCCGCCGATCACATTTCCTGCACTATCGAACCTCGTGTCTTTGGCAAATTCCGCGGTGGCTCCGGGATAGGCATTGGGAAAACCGTACCGCGGCAGATGCTGAGCGGCGGTTCCCACGTAAGCTGCATCGGCAGTCAAATTGCCGAATTTCCGCTCCAGGCCAAGCGTCCACGTAAAGAGCCGGCCGATTCCAAACTGCGGGTTGATGCCGGACAAATTGAGAGGCGTGATGGCAGTCGAGTCAGTCAGTACGGCGAGGTCTCGCTGGTAGCGGTCCACATCCATCACCGTGTTCGACGGAACAGCCTTGGGATTATTCGTTGCGAAGATGTTAGTGCCGTCGGGAGTGTAGACATTGGGCAACTGCGACGACGGAATCTGGTACCCGTAACTGAATGGCGCGGCTGCCGACGAAACCCGTCGGGGATAGATCACGTACGGCGTGGAGCCGGTGAGGAAGTTATCCTGCCAGATGTTTGGCGGAATCACGGTAACAGCCCCGCCAACGTGCGCGATGAGTTTCTGAGTCGCCTGCCACGACGCCTGCACACGAGGTCCCCAGCCGTTCCAATCGGTCTTGTAGCCGGGCTGAGGATTAACCAGATATTGCGTGTGCCCATCCGCCGACCCGAAGCGGCCGGTGCGGTGAGCGCGCTCGGTAATGGGAGTGTAGATCTCAAAGCGAATCCCATAATCGAGCGTCAGCGTCGGAGTAATCTTCCACGTGTCCTGTATCCACGCGTTGTAGTCCTCCCGGTTGATCGCGGCCGGACCGATGTGCTGTCCGCCGGATGAAAAGGTAGGAGCAAGAGCGACGGTGTAGACGAATGGGTTTCCGACAATGAAGCTGGAGAACGTATCCGGCAGCGGATCACCAACGTGTATATCGTGCGCCCCGCTTGCCGAGCCTATATTCGTCGTGGAATACGCAGTGCCGCCGCCGAAAGCGTACTCGCCGTTTGGGCTGATGCCGAAGTAGGTGGTGTCGCGATTGATTCGTGCCTCGAACCCTGCGTGGATGGCATGGGGGCCAACCGAATACGCCACCGATTGATAGCCCTGGAAAAGGTTGCCGTACGCCTGCATCACCGAACCGGCTGCCGAGTTGAATGCCTCAAAAAGCCCGTCGTTGAATTTAACCGCGGGATCGGCATAGTCCGTCGTCGGGAAACCCGGAGTGGTGCGGATGATATTGATCATCGACGTGAGAACCAGCCGCGGCGTCACCATGCGGGTGTACGTGCCCACAACGTTTCGCTGGTGATCGATGTATTGAACTCCAAACTGCGGATCAATCGCCGTCTGGTCAGGATTTGTCGTTGGCCCCGACAGGTTGTTGTAGTTGAACCGCGCAAAAAACTTATCCTTCTCCGTAAAGTTGTGATCGATCCGGATAGAGAACTGGTCGGCGTTGGTATCCACCTTCGATGCCGTCGCATAGGTGTTGAGGCCGAATGAGCCGCTCGGCAGGTTGGGCAGCGGGTACCGCGCAAGAATCGCCGCGATGGCAGGATCGACGGGCAGCCTGAGCGTGTCCACCGTCTTATCGGGATACACGATCACGTGGTCCACATAGTTGTTTCCCGGCTGCGGACGTTGAATTGCCGCCGGAACCGGCATCACCTGCGTTGTGCCCAGCACCTGCCGAAAGCCCTGGTACTGACCGAAGTAGAAAGTGCGCTTGCGACCGTCGTACACGTGGGGAATGTAGACAGGTCCGCCATTGGTAAAGCCGAATTCGTTGCGCCGGAATGGCGGAATGCGCCCCGGATAAGCCGGCGTGGCGTGATCGAAATAGTTGCGAGCGTCAAAGGCGGAGTTGCGGACGAACTCGAAGAACGAGCCATGAAAACCGCTGGCCCCGGAGCGCGTA
The DNA here is from genome assembly GCA_963832035.1 of uncultured Acidobacteriaceae bacterium. Lineage (GTDB taxonomy): Bacteria > Acidobacteriota > Terriglobia > Terriglobales > Acidobacteriaceae > Telmatobacter. Next base: position 848,205 of record CAWHSK010000003.1, read on the forward strand.
TGAATATTGGTGTAGCCGGCGGCGCCGCGCCCGATCTCGGCAGGCATCACTCCCGAACTTGAGTCGATTCCTTCCACCGCATCCACGTTGAAGTTCGAGAAGGTTGCGCCGCCCATCTCGGGATCGCTGATGTCAGCTCCGTCCATGCCAAAGGTGGCTTCGACTCCCCGCTGTCCGTTAATGGCGAACTGTGCCGTAAAGTTGGTGGCGCCATTGGTATCGGTCATGGTGCCGGCCGCCAGCAGCAACAGCGAGCTGAAATCGCGCTTGTTCAAAGGCAGCTCGCTCACAGCCTGGCCGGAAAGCTCCTCGCCGCCCGTAGCCGCTTGCGCCTTGATCCGCACTACGGCAACCGTCAGTTCGCCGCGCTCTGAAAGCGTAAGCAGCGCCTCGGGAGCGCCCGCCGTCAAAACTACCGTCGGAGCATACTGCGACGCCCCGGCTTTCGTAGTGACGCTCAGGTGATATTTTCCCGCCGGCAACATGGCCAGCGAGAACCGTCCGTCAGATCCGGTCTTGCCTTCGGTCTTTGACGATCCTGAGGAGAGCCTGACCGTAGCATCCGCAATTGGAGCACCGCCGGCATCGCGCAGCAAGCCACCCCACGCAACTTGTGCCACGGTTTGCCCGGCCGCGACGGCGGATGCGACCAGAACGATGAGAGCAAAAGAGCAGAAATACTTCAGACTCGCGCCCCAAACTGCGAAGGCGGCTTTGAAAGAGAGATTAGGATTCACTGGACTACCTTATGTCTGTAATACGGTTCCCGCGGATGCTTCGTTCCGGATTTCTCCCCGCCAGAAACACCCAAGAATTATATCTCTAAATCATCTACTAAAACCTTTTTGTAGCGGGTTTGATCAAATTTTGCACTGAAGCGCCGCGAGGCGAAAACAGCGCAACTTCCCCCCACTTAAAGGGCATTGAAGAACAGGCGTTTCGTTTCAACACTCGTGCGACGAAGGACAATAAACTCGCACACGCCGACCGATTTTCACTGCTGATAATAGGTTGCCGGAAAGCGGCTAAGATATGCGCAACTGACGGGCAAGGACACAGACTCAAATACACCACCCTGAGGCAGGGACGGGGCAAGAGGAACAACCCTTCTTGCCACGTTTCTTGCCCGCAGGTTTTCGTCTTCGCCTGTTTCTTCGGAGCGGCTACCTTGTCCTTTGAAGGACAGCCATTACTAGTCTCTTAAAGTTCTCGCCCGCCTTGGGGCCTTCGTGATATTCGTGTTTCAACCCGGGCTAAATCCTTAATGGACCGTAAGACTCCAGAATATGCCGAGACGCATCGCCGCGAAATGGAGCATATAAAGCGGTCGCTTATTTCTTTCTTAAAAGAGGTTCGTCATCCAAGGCAACAAAACGACGAGGGAAAAGCCTGAAGATGGAAACAACTAGCCAACGAAGAATACGTATCCGAATCTAAAAGCTTGAAGCACAAAGCCGCGCTCGAACGGTAATTGCCGGTTTCCCAGTGCATCGAAGAAAGGCAACTGAATGGGACCCAAGACTAGCTTCGATGGTGGACTTCACGGGATTCGAAATGGGTTGCGGTCAGCCTTTGCATTTGCTAAAGAGAACGCGAGAACTGCTACGGAACAAGTAAATAAAATCATCGAAGCTGCCAATCGAACTGGGATTCTGCTGACAGTTTCTCTGGGAGCCAAAGCACATAGACGACGGGATTAGAACGCCGTGAATCGGCTCCAGGTTCCGGCTGGAGCCACTCAACCGTTTCAAATGGAATTCGCTCTTGGAGGGAAGCACGATCCCACGGCTTGAAGCACGGCGGCGATAGGTAGATTGTTTGGATGGAACCCGTAACGAGTTCTCCATCGTTGGATATCAAATACAAGAGAACTGTCCAGAATCTCGCAATCTCGCCGCCACGAACGTCTACCCATTTACGGACAATACTGATTGGTGGATAACCCCCTAAGACCAAAGAGTTGGCTCAAAACCCGTCGATTTAGCCAACAGAACAGAACTGTGTTGCCAACGATGAGAACCAAACTCTGGCTAAATTCGGCATAGTCATTTACCGCAAGACCAACTTTGAGGCAGATTGGTCATCGCCCTTGTAGCTGGCATCCTACGAATAGGTAGTCAAGTGACGCGCCGAATGCAACTATCTCTAATCGGACTCAGGGGACGTGAAGCAAGAATCTCGCCACTAACCCGATAGAAACTCTTCGAGAAGGCAAATGCAAGATAAGCTTCCCAAATAACATACATGGGGACCATTAAAACTTTCATGATGATCCTTTGCATTCAATCGTCTGCAAACGCAATAAAACAGCGCCACACTGTCACGCAACTAATACTCCCGCAGGAGCGTGAAACCGGAATGCTCAACCAGGTGTTTGGAGTCGCCCCTGAGCCCTTGCCGGGCCGAATCCAGTTTGCGCCTCTGGCTGCGCCGCATTCGTATTCCCCACGCGGGCACGTGAGCGAATTCCTGCGCATAACCCACGTTGTCAACCCCTCCGATCCTGAAAAGTCGCCTAACCCACTGATTCAGAACGCTAAATTCCTGCCGCGACTTTGCAGGCTATTTCCCCCACTTGGCGCATAATTGCCTCATGATCACAATTCACTCTTGGTCGATGAGCTCTGATCTCCTGCCTGTCTTCGCAAAGGATCGCGGACCCAAGCCTCTACCTCCTTTCCTGAGAGGCTTCCGCAGCTAACTTGCATTGGCAGAGTAATCTGCAGCTAAACCCAATCAGCATAATAATTTGCAGCGAAACCCTCCCTTAAGTGGCTGACATTGGATAATTTACCTGCAGATAGGGGAGTGGGGATACCCCCCTCGGCTGGACTACGGCATGGGTAGGCATCGGTGATGGTGAGCGAGAGCGTTGGCCTGATTCGAAAGATACGCATATGGCTAGCTCTCTTTATTGTTGGGCTGGTACTGAGTGGCATCACAGCATTCCCGCTGGAGCGGGAAACCGCGATGCTCAACCAGATGTTTGGAGTCGCCGATGCACCCCCCGCCGGAGGCGAATCCAATCTGCACGTCTGGCTGCGCCGCGTACATGAGGGCATCGTGCGTACCAACCGCGACTACCCCTTCATGGCCTACGGAACCGACTGGCTCGCCTTCGCTCACCTCGTGATCGCCATGGCCTTTCTCGGCCCCCTCGTCGATCCGGTCCGCAACAAGTGGGTGCTCGTCTTCGGAGTCATCGCCTGCGCCGGAGTGCTTCCCCTCGCCTTGATCGCAGGCTCGCTCCGCGGAATTCCTTTTTACTGGCGGCTCATCGATTGCAGCTTCGGCATCACCGGCGTCGTGCCCCTGCTGATCTGCCTGCGCTACGTCCGCCAGATCGAAGAAACCACCTGATCGCACCCCCTCCGTTCCCTACAATTGAACGGAGCCATGGCCACGGAATCGAAAGTTCCCGAAATAACCTCCGCGATCGTCGACACGATTGCCGCGATCTCCACCCCCCCGGGTCGCGGTGGCATCGGCATCGTCCGCCTCAGCGGTCCGCAATCCGCCTCGATCGCCGCGCAACTCGTGCGCCTGCGCCAGCCGCTCGAACATGCCCGTGCCCGCCTCGCCGAGGTGCTCGACGAAAACGATTCGACCGAGAAGGAACAAATCGACGAGGCAGTGGTCACCTTTTTCGCCGCGCCCAATTCCTATACTGGCGACGAACTTGTTGAGATTGCCGCCCACGGATCGCCCGTGGTGCTCGATCTGCTGCTGCGGCGTGCACTTGCGCTTGGCGCGCGGCTGGCGAACCCCGGCGAATTCACTGAGCGCGCATTCCTCGCCGGCAAGCTCGATCTGACGCAGGCTGAGGCGGTGCGTGATCTCATCGACGCACAAACCCTCACGCAGGCGCGCCAGGCCGCAAGCCAGATGGGTGGGGCCCTCAGTCGCCGCGTCGCCCCCATCAAGCAATCCCTTGTCGAATTGATCGCTCTGCTCGAAGCCGGCATCGACTTCGCCGAAGATGACATAGACGTAGCTCCGCACGCCGAAATCGCCCGCCGCATCGCCGAGCTTTTGCCACCGCTTGCCGCGCTTGAAGCTTCGTTTGCGCGCGGCCGCATTGTGCACGACGGGCTCACGATGGCGATCGTAGGGCGGCCCAACGCCGGAAAGAGTTCGCTCTTCAACCGGCTCGTAGAGCGCGATCGAGCGATTGTGACTGCGACGCCCGGAACCACGCGCGACCTGGTGACAGAGCGTATTTCGCTGGATGGAATTCCGCTGGAGCTGGTTGACACCGCGGGCCTGCGCGAGGCTTTCGAAGAAGTGGAGCAGCTCGGAATCGCGCGCAGCCGCGAAGCCCTCGCCGATGCCGCAATCGTACTGGTCGTGCTCGACGCCACCCAGCCCCTGAATCAGGAAGAACGCGGCGTGCTCGCCGCCGTGCATGGCCGTCCCGCGCTGGTGGCCATCAACAAGAGCGATCTCGCCCTCGATTCCACCGATGGAAAGCGAGATGTGTTGAATACGGATCAGCTGGCCGCGAAGGAAATGGCGATTCCAGCAGTAGCAACATCAGCACTTACAGGAGACGGCATTGGCGCACTGCGGGAAAAGATTCTGGAGCTGGCAACCGGAGGAGCCGCAGTCGAACCTGGCCCGCTCACCAATCTGCGTCAGCAGCAGTCAATCGCCACCGCGCTGGGTGCGCTTGAGGATGCGGCCCACGCCAACGAGACAGCAATCCCGCACGAGATGATTCTGCTGGATCTTTATCGCGCGCTGTGGGCTTTAGATTCCCTGACCGGCCAAACCACTAAAGACGACATTCTTAATTTGATCTTCTCGACTTTCTGCATCGGAAAATAATTGGGTCTTCGAGGGTACTCAGTTCGCCCTCGAACCTCAAGGCTTCACACCGTATTTAGTCCTGTCGATGTATTCAAGAATATAGTTGGACCCGAATTCGCCCGTACCTTCTTTGACTCGCTTCCATTTGAAAATTTCAACTCTCGTCGCAGGCATGGGATTTCCCGGTTGCCATTCGGGGTAAATCTCCTTGGCGAATTTTTCTGCGGCCGCTCCATTCGGGATGGCTCGTCCAGCAGCAATCTCGGGGTAGCCGTGAATTTGAAGTTCCTCCTCCCCCGAATTGGGACCCAGCTTGGAATCGATGAGGAAGCCTGACTCATCTTCCCCGCGCATGCCGATGTCAGCGATAGTTATTCGCGTTGTTCCATCCGGCATGGTGAATTCAAAGCGTAGTTCGTCGGCAATCCACGGTTTACCAATGGCCTTGTTTGCATCACGCGCCCAGGCACGGCTGAGATCCTTGCCCTCCTTACCTGCTTCTACTGGCGCGCTGCCGCCGTACGTTGCTTCGCCGCGCTCCGGCATGTCTTCTTTTCCGTACTGAGCAGCCCCTGTGTCGGAATGGAGAGCCTCGAGCTGTTCAAGCCGATCAGGATGCGTGCGGAGAAATTCCCGCATGACGGCCTCGGCGTTGACATCCATTGCAGGCTGGTTGGCGATAACCCTGTCAATGCGGTGCTCGAGAGTGACATCGGCAGCAGCGGGATGACCTTGCATCTTAAGCAGGCGCGAGAGATCCTCTGGGTTGTCTCGCAGGTGCTCGCGCATTGCGTCTGCTTTTGAGCCGTCGAGCTGGCCAGCCTTCACCATGGTTTTCACGGCATCGTCAATCACCTCCTCGGTTTCGAGACGGGCTACCTGGCGTTCGGCCGCGGTTGCGATTGCGCTGCCGGGCTTTATGCCGCATAGCTTGGGATTGCGGAAGAGGCACCAGGTGCCATCGGGTCTGCGCCGGTAGATCTGGCCGTCACCGAGATCGACTTCGAGGTCATAACCAGAACCGGGTTTGGCGGCACGAACGTTTCGAGGGTCGGCAATGCGGTCTTCGAGCCGCTGATTTGCGTCGGAAAGCTGCTCGGGAGTGAAGTCTCCGGGCTTGGCTGTAGTTTGCGGATCTGCTTTTGCGGGCTCAGCGGATTCTGGCGCCTGAGTGTGCTCGGTGGATTTCGGCGGCTTTGCAGGTTCGTGCACAGGCGATGGCTGGTGTGTTGCCACTGGCTGAGTGTGCGGACCAGTCTCGGATGTCGGGCTTGGGCGAGACGGTTTTACTGCATCAGGAGTCTTAGGCTTCGCGATTGGCGGTGGCGCGGCTGGCTCAGGAGCGGGAGAAGCAGCGCGACCGCCACCGCCGGGTGCAGCTGTGTCGGGAGCGGGGGCAGCCTGCTGCTGGGCAGCTCTGTCCTCGAGGATTGCCTGCTCCGTTTTTTCGAGATTGCTGAGGGGCTCCTGGGAGTTGGCGTCGATGCCCGCGAGAATGGACCGCTGCTCTGCATTGAAAGAGGCGGGTATGCCGCCGGAGGCGCGCGCTTTGAGCACTCCCTTCATCTGACCTGCAGCAAAGCGGAGGCCATCAACGCCGAGTCGGGCGTAGCCATAGTAGGCAATAATGGCGTTCGCCTTCTCGATGCCCCAGACTATCTCGCTGCCAAAGGGGACGTTTTCGACGATCCAATCACGATTGTCCTCAAGGATGCTTGTGAGGATGGGCAGCACGACGGCAATTCTGTCTGCCCAGAACGCGATGCGGGCGGCGTAGGGGGCCGCGCGCGCGGCCAGCGCAGCGGCCGATTCGACGACGCCGCCATATTCTGCGCCGAAGGCGGTGGCGCGAGTACCCCAGGCAGTTCCCTCAGCAGCGGCACCGCCCGGAGTGCCTCCGAATCCGCCCATTCCGACGGTGAAGCCAGTGATGAAAGCCGTTTCGGCGAGACTGAGAGTTTTGTTCTTGGATTGATTGGCGTAATCGATCAGAGCGATGGCGGGTACGGGAATCGTGACCCCGCCTTGATCGTAGAGATGAACGTTGACCAATGTATCGGGTGCAAGCTCGCGGGGGTGCGTGGGGTCATCAGGGAAAGTTGCGACGTCTTGTTTGAATTCAGAACACTGCCAAATGCGGACGGAGTTATACCAAACTTTTACGTTGCCATTGGTTTGAAGCTCGGCGCTGAATACTGCATAGCAGTCGCGCAGGAAGCCCTGATTCTTTACGGCGAACGTGAGCAGCTGACCCTGGACCTGCGAGATGTAATTTGCCTGGGAGATTTGCGTGGCTTCGAGGATTTTATCGGCCTGCTTACGTTCGAATTCGGAAACATCGCCGGTGATGATTGCTTCGTAGATGACGTTGAGCATTCTGCGGCCTTGAGGCGAGAGTGCGTAGAGCTTGAGGCGGGTCATAGGGGTGATGCTGATGAGTTCGGCGCCGACGTTGTCTTCCCATCGGGAGGGAATCTGATGAAATACCTCAAGGACGTAGTCGTAGCGGAGCGCGATGAGAGCGAAATCCAGCTCATGTGCAATGGCGCTGAAGTCTTCATCCATTTGCATCTCAGGCAGACGACGGTGGAAGAGGTCTTCAGCTTCTTCCTTGAGACTTTGGTGCGACGGCGCGGCCTCGCGGTGCAAAGTTGCCGCCTGGCTGGACTGGTGAAGGACATGGGTAAGCTCGTGGGCGAGGAGATGGCGGCCGGAGTCAGAAGAAGGCTGGTACTCGCCACTGTTAAAGACAATGTCAGAGCCGTGAGTGTAGGCGCGCGCCTGAATGGACTGTGCGGACTGAGCGGCCTGCGCTCCGGTGTGAATGCGGACCTTACTGAAATCCTTGCCAAAACGCGGTTCGAAGAAGGCACGGCTGGCCGAATCGAGGGGGTGACCGCTTCCGCCGAGAACGTTGCGAACGGCGTGCGTCGCGGAAGCTGAGGTGGCGCGTGGGGTAGCGGCGGTGGCCGCGCGATGTAGACCGGAGGCTTTGCTGCACTCTTCGCAGGGCTCGCCGGAGCCGGAGCAGGAGCAGGGGGCGGCAGTCGAAGATTGGGTAATGGAATCGGCGACGCGTTCGGCTTCCAGTTCGGCGGAATCTCCTGGCTGCGAGACCTGCAATTTGGGTTGAATGACACCCGAGCGAAGAAGTTGTTGAATCGCGTGGTTGCCGGCTTGCTCCTGAGCATCGAGAACGGGATGCTGAATAGGCGAGTGCTGAGCCGTGGGCTGTGGAGGAGAGGTTCGAGCAGGCCGCGCTAGCGGACGCTGCGATACAGCGCGCTGAGCGGTGGGCCGGGGCGGCTTTCTCGAATTGGTAGGCAAGGACTTCTCCCTATAGCGAATAGGTGTCGCGACTTCGCGTAGCTATTTCCAGTGTGAGATCGTGGGGAACCAGTTCTTGAGCTTCTTGTCCCAGGACCATTTTTCGAGACGGACAGGAAGCAGAGGCATGGGATCACCTTTTGTCCAGCCTGGCGAGACGAGTTTCGCAAGCTTCTCCGCGGCGGGGTTGGCCGGGTGCGCTTCGCCGGCAACCAGTGCATTGTAGCCAGGTACCTGATTTGGTGTGAGACCGGCATTGGGGCCCAGCTTGGATTCGATGAGGTAAGGCCCACCTTCGGACGCACCGGTCATGCCGACGTCAGAGAAGAATTCGCCGGTGCTTCCATCGCGATTGGTGTATGTGAACTTTGGCTCTTCACAGACCCAGGAATCGCCGGCTTTCATTGCCTGTGAGCGGCTGAGGTCTTTGCCAAGGCGGCCTGCGTCTCCGGGTGCTGAACCGCCGCGCCCGGTGGTCGTATTGCCGCCCTGCTCAGGCCCTTCGACGATCTGCGGTGTCTCCGCATTGTGCTCGAGGACGTCGAGAATGAGGTCGGGGTTTTTTCGGAATTGCTCACGTAGCGCGCTGATCTGTTCATCGCTGAAGGTACCGCCAGATTGCTTTTCCTTGAGCTCGATGGCAGCATCAATCAGTTCCTCGAGATCGATCTTGGCAAGGAAGGTATCGGCTGCCTGCGCAACTTTGGGGCTGACGGTAAAGCCGCACTCAACGGGGTTGCGGGAGAGACACCAGGTGCCATCGAACTTGCGCTTGAAGGTCTGGCCATCGCCGAGATCGACCTCGAGATCGTAGCCAGAATTCGTCGCGGCGGGACGTACGTTTTTGGGATCGGCAATGCGCTCCTCCAGCGCCTGGTTCGCTGCCTTGATCTGGTCGGGAGTGAAGTCGCCAGGTTTAGCCATGGTCTGCGGGTCCGCGGTTGTGTCAGGATTTGACTTCATCTCGCCTTCGAGTTCGTTTGCCTGGTTTTCAACCTTTCCAGCCTTAGCTTCCACATCGGGTACGGCGCCAGGGTCCGTTGGAACCTGTTGATTATCGGCTGCGTTCTGGATGATGCCGGCTTGCTCTTCCACCGAAACCTGCGCGGTCTGGCCGGATTGGCCGAGGCCCTTCCAACGTTCGCGATTGTCCGTCCAGAATTTCTTTTCGTTTTCGAGAAGGCCGGCAGCGCGCTCACGCAGAACCGCATAGACACCTTCATTGTCGACGGCCAGGAGAATGGCGTTAATCTTGGTGCGCACCTTGAAAAGGATCTCGAGCGGTTTTCGCAACGCCTGGAGGATTTCAGCGGCCTGACCGGGCAATTCCGCAACAAACTTGAGAGCTGATCGGCCGAGCCGTGCTGCAGTCTGGCCGAGTGCGCGCACGATGCCGACTTCTTCGGCGAGCTCGGCGAAAGCGACGCCAGCCTCGGCAGCGGATTTAGCAATGCCATAGCCTCCCACAAATACGAGCAGGACGTTGACTGCAACTCCTATGAATTTGCGAACAACGAATTCTGCGCGTTTGCAGTCGGCGAGAGGGCCCTCAATGGTAGTGAATTCCGCTTTAAGCTGGCCCCACATCTGGTCCCAGACTTTGCCGGGCTCTTTGAAGATTTTTCCAAGTCCCGAAAAGAAGTCTTTGACGGCGAGAAGGTCTTCACTGCCGACGCTGCCGCCAGACAGCAGATAGATGAGACACATGAGAAGGTGCTTGATGGCGACGGTGACATCCCAGAGGCCCTTGAGAATGTCCCAGGCTGCGGAAAGAAGGCCGGTGGCGATCCCGACGACTCCGCAGGTAGTCCACTCGGCGATTGTGACCGCCCATTTTGCGCCTGAGGCGACCTTATCGAGAGCAGTGGGTTTCAGGTCGAACTTGCGCAGGGTAAGTCCGGGGAGTTGCTGAATCTTTTCGTAATCGCCCTGATCAAGTTTCTTCATCAACCTGTTTTCGGCTGAGTCAGAGTCCGATGCGCGAGTGCGTTCGTCGAGCTTCTGCTGAGTGAGCTGGCGGATGGCCGGGACCTGAATGTCTGTGAAGTTGTTCACAACTATCGTGCTCTCGGAGTGGGAGACGTAGCCCAGCAGACCGCCAATGAGGTCGGCGATTTTGAACGAAGTGTAGGCGGCGACGTAGACCCAGGAGCGAGGGCCGCCATGCTCGATGAAATGAAGGCGTAGTTTACTGGCGGTGACGCGGTCAATGTTGTCGAAGAGATATACCGCACTGTCAGATTGTGATTTTTTAGTTTGGGTTTCGAGGCGGAGAAGGAGGTTATCGATGTCGGCGCCCCCAAGCGCGCCAAGGATCTCGAACACGGGTGCACCGTCAGACAGAATGCCGGAGAGAACGGTAACGATCTCCTTGATGAGGATGGGACCCAGGTCCTCAAGAACATGATTGGCCATGAGCAGGCTGCGAAGTGAGCGGCGATCTTCGGCGGTCATATCGCCGAAGAGCCATGTAATCATCCCATCCGGCGTCTCGTCGTTATCACTGGCGCGTGACTTGAGCTCGACCATGAGGGCGCGCATGAAGTCAGATGATTTGCCTTGGAACTGCTGGAGGATGGTGTGGCTGTCGTTCGCTGTGGTGATTCCCTTGAGAGCTTTGACGATGATGTCGACATCGGACTTGACCGCGGAGTCGTCGACCACAGGCGCAGGATCGCGATGGATGGCGGGCGGAGATTGGTGGGAGCGGCTGGATAAGCCTCTTTCACGCGCGCCTTGCACGACGTGAGTGAGCTCGTGAGCCATGAGGGTGCGGCCGCCAGTGGTGGTGGGCGAGTACTGGCCGGGGGCAAAGACGATGCTAGTGCCCAACGTATAAGCGTTCGCCTGAATCGACTGCGCGGAGGCCCCAGCTTGCGGGCTGGTATGGATGCGGACCTGGCTGAAGTCATGCTTGAAACGCGGCTCGAAAAAGTCGCGGCTTGTCGAATCGAGGGGTTGGCCGGGCTCACTGACTGCAGTGTGAATGGAGGATGGTATTTGCGGTGCGTGGCCGTTGCCGTGGATCGGAGCGGGATTGGAAGGGCTGCGGTGCACTTTTTGCTTTGAGCGGCCATGAGCGGCGCATTCGTCGCAGGGCTCGTCGTCGTTGGCGCAACTGCAGGCAGAGGTGGGATGTTCCTGCGAGCGCATGATGGAGTCCGCCGTGGCGTTGGCTTCGACTTCTTCCGGGTCGTCGGGCTGGCTCACAGTAAGCTTTGGCCGTAGGCCGACACCACGGAGAAGTGCGTGCACTGCCCGATTTCCTGCTTGTTGCTGAAGCGTGATGCCTGGATGCGGGGGGGCGGAAACAGGCTGCAAAGGAAAGGACTGCTGAGCTGAGTGGTTTCCCGTGAGTTCTTGATCGCGGGACGTCGAAGCCTGGGCGGAAATTTTCTGCGGGGCTTTTGGTGCGGGCGCCGTTGGTTGCGAAGATGTATGAACGTGGGGATATTGGGGTGACAGCGGCTGCGAAGTGCGCAGCGGGACAGGAGCTTCGCGCTCCTGGATCCGGGAGTGGCTGCGATGAACTCCTTTGCCGGATTCGACTACGTGTTCCATGTAACTCCGGCGCTTCGGTTTTAGAGCTGCGAGTGAATGAAATCGAAGTGCTCGCGAAACTCTGATCGCGAAGGAAATCTGCCGAGTTTGAGCAATTCGCGAGCGGTGGCGAGAACGAAGTGCTCCATTCGCATGGGCGTCTGCTGTTCTGCGGCGAGGAAGGCGGCGGCGAGAGCGACGTTGCGAATAGAGCCGCCTGTGAAGTCGAACTGTCGGGCGAGGAAAGTGAAATCGACGTCAGGGTCAACATCGGCGTTCTTCGGCAGCAGGTTCTTCCAAATGAGCAGGCGTTGGTTGGCATCGGGCAACGGAAACTCGACGACGTGATGCATGCGGCGGGCGAATGCCTCGTCGATGTTTTTGCGGAAGTTGGTAGTGAGGATGACGATGCCTTCGTGTTCCTCAATTTTCTGAAGCAGGTAGGCGGTCTCGATATTGGCATAGCGATCGTGTGCGTCTTTCACCTCCGAGCGCTTGCCGAAAAGTGCGTCGGCTTCATCGAAAAAGAGAATCGAGTTGGAGGAGCGAGCTTCGTGAAAGATGAGGCCGAGCTGCTTCTCGGTTTCGCCGATGTACTTGCTGATGACGGTGGAGAGATCGATTTTGTAGATGTCGAGGCCGAGTTCTACTCCCAGGATGCCGGCCGCCATGGTCTTGCCGGTTCCGCTTGGGCCGCAGAAAAGGACGATGATGCCTTTCCCCATTGCCAGGCGTTGGTCGAAGCCCCACTCGGTGTAGACGACATGGCGATATTTGTGCGAGGCGCAGATCTCTCGCAGCTGCTGGAGGGCGCGACGCGGCAGGACTAGGTCGTTCCAGGTGTTGATGGAATCGATCTTTTGCGCGAATCGTGTGAGGGCCTGATTCGATTCGCGGCGGGCACAGGCGGAGAGCTGCTGAGTAGTGAGAGTCGCAGCGAGGGGGTTGAGCATCACTGCCTGATGCGCGGCGGCGATGCAGGCAGAGTGAATTTCACCACCGGTGAGCACGAACTTGTTACTGAGGGAGATCAGATCGACGTCGGGTGCGGGAAGCCCGGTGGTCGCGATTGCGTTGGTCCAGAGTCTGATGCGGGTTTGAAACGAGGGTGCTGGCAACGTGAAGCAACTCCGCGTGGATTTATGCGTTGCGCGCAGCGCCAGAGCGACACTACTGCCCAAGAAAGTCGTGACGGGTTCAGATCCACTGAGCGGCGACTCGAGCAATTGAATGAGGCGCTCCTGGCGTTCGGGTTCGAGCGAGTCGGTGTGGGCAAGAAAGAGATTCGCGTTGGAGATGGCTGCGTCGCGGAGGAGGAGAGGCAGGTACTCCTCAAGAGACAGAGGTTGCGTGATGGAGAGACGGAGGTCCGCGGTGAGCAGGTTGCGCTGCATGCTGTGCGAGAGCGCCAGCGCGGTGGTGCGCTTGCCGCAGCCAGCGGGACCATTGAGAAGAATGACGGAAGGCAGCACGGGAGCAGCGATGAGATTCGAGAGCGAACCGGTGAGGTCATCGGGCAGCAGCAGACGGGCAATCGGGATGCGCGGAGATTCGAGGAAGGCGAAGATTTGTAGACGGCGATCGAGGGCGGGCTGAAGCAACGCCTGTTCGGAGATGTCGCCGGGGCCGGCCAGATGTATCGAAGGCGAAGATGGCGGGTTTCGATTCTCCTCGCCTGAACTCGCCTGATCGAGCAGGAAGTCGAGGATGTGCTCATCGACGGATAATGCGCGGGCCAGACCGTTCGCTGCGCGAGCGCCCGCATCGCCTGAGAAGGTGGCAAGCGCGTTGCGAAACAGAGAGCCACGTGGCGATAAAGAGATGCGCAGTTCGATGCGGCCGATGGCCGTGGGCGAGAAAAGGCGCAGCAACAGATCCGCTGTAGGGCGTTTGCGATTCATGTCGTTTTGCGCGTAAGCAAAGAGGGCTTCAAAACCGAGGTCGATCTCTGGCGCGATGCATGCGATCAGAATGCGACGCTCGAAGAGCGTCAGGCCGAAGGTCTGTGTGAGGCGCTCGAGCGGCAGCGGGATGCCAAGTTGCTGACTGGACTGGAGACGGGTCGCGATGAGCTCGCGTTGGGTGAGGATGGCGCCGTCAAGCGAGGTGGACTCGTTGAAACCGGGATCGCTGTTGCGAAGGACCGCGTCGATGTGTTCGTCGGAGAGGAAGAGGCCACGAAAGTCATCTTCAACCATGAGACCGCGAGCGCGGAGACGAAGCACATGTCGCTGAAGCACGAGGCGGAGCCAATCGAGCTCGGCCAGCAGGTGTTCGCGACCGCTTAGAAATGGCGAAACGACACGGCTTTCGGAGACCAGACCTACTCCGGCAGAATGCATACTTCTTTCCCTTCGGTTACGTCGTTCGCATTTTGAGGCGACATCCACGGAAGCGTGCAGGTTTCGCGATCGATGCCGGCGATCCGGAGGATGACAGCAAGCGGTGGCGGCGCCAGAGTGACGTGGACACTCTTGCCGTCATCTCGGAGAGTGCCGGACCCGACCAGGAAGTTTTCGTAGATGTAGGGAGGACTGCTCAGATGGAAGCCCATGAGGCGGCGTGTGAAATGGTCGAACACGCAGTGGGCGACGAGAGTGAGCACGAGATCAAGCTGAGGAGGAAGTGCGGGGAGTGCCTCGGCGAGAGAGAAATAGGCCAAGTCGACGGAGGGCGAGCGGCCAGAGAGAACACTCCGATCAGCCACTGGAGGTTCTGCGGAGGAAGACATGGCGACGGAAGCGAAAGCAGGCGCGCCAGGTGTTGCGATATCGAGCCAGGTACGCGTGTCGGAATCGATAAGAAAAATTGAAGATGAACATGGGACGGTGACCCAGCGCGTCCGATCGGTGCGGCCTGCTGCGAGGAGTTCTTGCAAGAGTGCCGCGTGGATTGCGTGGAAATCGAGGTTGATGAGCGTGCCGGCCGACTGAGCCTTGTCGAAAGATCGGGCGAACGAGTCGGAGTCGAGGCCGGAAAAAAGTCGCAGGGCGACGTCATCCAATGAGGCTGCGGCACGCTCGGCGCCAAGGCACTTGGCAGCAACCAGATGAATGAGAAGCGAAAGGAGTGGAGCATCTTCAACGTTTCGAAGTGCCGCGCTGAGGATTCTCTGCACCGAGATGTCGAGGAAGCCGGGACCGAGGCGAAAGATTCCGGCGAAGTGAGAGAGATGCGAGGAGGCGCCGCCGGATTTGTCGGCTGCGACGCTCAATTGAACGGCGCTCTGATCTCCGGTTAGGATACTGATTGCATTGAGCCCCCAGTCGAGATCGCCCTGCATATGGGAGGCAAGGTCTTCGATTGCAGTCTCGGATAGAGGGAAATTCGGGCTATGAGCGAATTGCGCGGCGTCGTTGAGCTGGCCCTGCGCGATGAGTTGAATGAGCCTCCCGCGATGCCAGAGAGAGGGCAGCGAAAGGAAGAGGGAGCGAATCTGGAGCAGAGACGAGATTACCTGAATGGGTTCGCGTTCAAGTTCGCAGTTCTCGAAGTGTGCCGCGGCGATAGCCAGCCACCAGAGGCCGTCGCGCCAGGGATTGTCGCCGTGGATTCGGCAGGGCGTCTGGCTCCAGATTTCGAGAAGGCGAGCACACCAAACTGTCCGGCTGACTGAGGACGTAGCTGTAGAGCCACAGAGAAAGCATGATTCGAAGAGGCGGCCTGCGTCACTGAGGCTGAGGGCCTCAAGTATGTCGTGCAGCCCGCGATTGGACAAGAGCGCAATGAGGGCCGCGGCGACGTCTCCTTCCTGCTGCAATAGCACTTCGCATATGGCTCGGCTGGTGGAAAGCGAACGCAGCGAATCGAATTCCTCGAAGTACCAGCGGTCCCAGGCGCGACCACCTACTAAGTCGACAAGAAAGTGAGCAAGATAATCGGCGCGGGAAGGAAAGCGCAGCACGCGGCTTGAGTCCGCGTCGTCATGCATTTCTCCCAGAATGGCGCTCGCGAGGTGAGTGGCCCAGGCCTGCCGCGCACCGGGTCCGATGCTCGAGAACGGCCCTGATTGTTGAGCGAGATCGATGGAGAGCGAGCGGATTCGCCAAACGGAAGGGTCTGCCGACTCAATCGAGGTTTCGACGGAGCGGGCCAGTGCGGCTGCAACCTCAGTGCGCAACAGCTCATCCAGTCGCTTGCGGTCGGTATGGGCGAGCGGTTCGATTTGAGGCGCGCAGTAGGTTACATTCCACCTTTCGATGATCAGGCGGTGACCCGAGGCTGGGCATGTGGCGGTCATGCGGCCGTGGAACGAAGACCAAGTTGCTGTTTGTCTGGCTGCTGCATGCTGGCTTGCTGTACCTCTTCAAGCACCTGAATAGCGCCGCTGATCCTGAGCATGGCGGTGTAGATCTCCTGGCGCCGCAGTTCGAGCCGATTAAGTTCTTCCTGGCCTTTTTCGAATTCAGCTTTGAGGGTTGCAATTCTTTCGTCCATGCGATCCACCTTTCTGTGAGGGAAGAGGCTACTGATGGGAGACGAAGATGGGGATGACCGCGCGCCCATTTTGGCAGGGCCCAAGAGCCTTGCCGATGATGGAACCGGCTTTGCTTTTTGAGTCGAAGCGCTGGGCGTAGCCGGGCGATGCACTGGTTGTAAGAAGGTCGCCGACATTGATGGCGCCGGCTGCGGCATCCACTTTGCTGAAGGCGTACGCACCGAGAGTCACCATGAGGCCGATTGAACCGCCGCCGAGCTGAGTTGTGTCGAGGTCCGCGGTTTGTTCGGAAGAAAGCGCAGGCTCGTCGACTATGCCACAAACCTGGGTGGAATGGGGGGAACTGGAAAGCTCCACTTCGAGAATGGGTATGCGGCCGGCTAGGAGCGAGGGCCCGGGTTTCGAGCGAAGTACGACAATGTCTCCACGCTCGAGAGGAGTGTCGCCGCGATACACGAAGCGGTCGGCCACATATCCGGACTTGGAGCCTGACACGGACATTCCACCGGTGATGGTTACATGGCCCTGGACGAGTAGATTGCCAGTGACCTGCGCGTTGCCGGAGACGTGCAGCGAGGCGCTCGGGGTGATGGTGTTGATGCCGACACTGTTGGCGGTGATGGTGAGCGTGTCATTTGTGCTGCCGCCGAGCATGAGGCGGCTAGTGCCCCCTTGAGCGCGAATGCGCGCGTCGCCGGCGCCCGCGCCTCCAAGCGCTATTCCGAATTTGAGAGCCATGCCGGCGTTGCCGATTTTAAAGTCACCGGATGTAGCGGCGAGATCCCATTGACCTCCCGTGATGTGAAGCTGGGCGTCTGGCAGGTTGGTGCCTATGCCGACGAGGCCCGATTGCGTGATGCTCATGCGGATGGCGAACCTTGTCCAGAAGTCGAGGCCGTATTGATTCGCGCCGCCGGATCTGCGAGAGGCGATGCCTTCTCCGCTGTTGCTGCCGAAGGTAAGAGCTGGACCGGGGTTGAGCTGGCCCCCATTCAGGTCAGCCTGATCGATATTGAGGCTGCCATTAACGCTGAGGTTCTGTTGGGGAACCGGCGTGCCAACGCCCACGTTGCCGCCGGACTGGAGGAAAAACCGGAAGTCGCCCACGCCGGTCTCACAAAAATTGAGACCGCGGCCAATCTTGGCGCCGGAAGGCAAGGTGCCGGTGGGATTGTGGTTGAGGTGCCACTTGGTGTTGCCCGTCGCGTCCTCGAAGGCAAGTACCTCTTCCCACGCGCCCTGGCCGCGGATGCTGAGAGGACTGCGCGGCGTGAGAGTGCCGATGCCGACGTTGCGGTTGCTGGGCACGGATGCGCCGACGATGGTGGGCTGAATGAATAGGCGCCCATCGACAGTGGCTCCCTGCGAAAACTCGGCAATGTTGAGTCCGAGAACAGCGCCTCCCGGATTCTGGTTGATGAGCCACGAGATCTGGCCCGAGTTGGTGCGGAACTGAATAAGCTCCTGATTTGTACCCTGCGATGCAACGGTAAGAGGACTGAGTGGTGTCGTCACGGCGGGATTGAACTTCTGCCCGACGAGAACGTTTTGCAGGGCGTTGAGTAGACGATCAACCTGGAGGGAGCCTGCGATCTCAGCGTTGACGCCGCCATAATTCGTATCCGTTGTGGCCGTGGGTAGCGGAAAGGGTGCGTCGCGATTGACGATGGTGAGCGTGCCCGCCGGCGCATAGACGGTACTCGCCACGTTTCCGCAGTAAAGGCGGCCTGTCGCAGCGGAGGCCGGATCGATGGACACGAAGACTTCAGTATGGGGATTCCACTGGACGCGACCGAGGGGAACCAGCCAGGTGAGTGAAGAGTCCGTCGTGGAGAACTCCTGATACGGCACCGAACCATCGTAAGGAAGAACCAGCTCGCCGGGGGGCGAAGGGGGGGGCGTAGAGGTGCCGGGAATGGGAGGAACAAAACTGGCACCATCAACGGTAATCGGATCATTGGGCGGCGCAGTTGCGGTTGGAGTGACGACAAGTCGAAAGTTTTCGATCACGCGCCCAAAAGCGTCGGCGGGCGAACTGGAGCAGTTTTGCGTGGCGGCCTTGGCCATCTCCTCGTCGTACGCAATCCAGAGATACATGAACTTTGGAACGGCGGCGGCGTTGGGGTCATAGTAAGGCGCGAATAGGTCCTGCGTGATTTGGGTCGCTGCGAGCACAACAATCTCGCGGCCAAAGCCGTCGATGGCATTGCCAGGCATGAGGCTGACATCGACCTCGCCGCCGGGGCCTCCATTAGGGATTTGCGCAAGCGTGAGGCCGGCGACGATACCCCACGTGTGAGGTCCGACATTGTGGCGGCGGCGCATATCACGGTGGTATTCCTGTTCGGCCTGGAAATCGATAGCGCCAATGTACTCGCCCTCGTAGTAGTTGAGCCGTTCGATATCGGTGGTGTTGGCCATGGCTGTGAGCTAACCCTTCTTTGTGCGGGAACTGGTATTGCCGCCGATTTGCTTTTGCAACGCATCCACCTGACTCTGGAGCTGGCTGATCTGCGACTTGAGCTGCTGGATGGGGCTGGTGGCCTGGAAGCCGACGACGAGCTGGTTGCTGGTGAGGATGGTGAGCGGCTGTGAAATAGGGAAGGCGGCCGGAGCGCTGGTGGCAAGCTCGTAGTCGCTGAGCTGACTCGCATCAGACTGCGTGGACTGAATCTTGAACCGTTCGAGCGAAGCGGTGACAGTCTGGAGGTTTTGTCCGACCAGGGGACGGAGGTCAACCGTATCAGTTGAATTGGTTGCGGCGTTGAGGAGACTCGCACCGAGTTGCTGCGCGATGCCAGTTGAAAAGAGCTGACTGAAAAGTGCCGCGCTGCCGAAATCGGAGCTGCTTATATCTTCAACAGGACGCTTGGCCGCATAGAAGGCGGAGGCGTAACTAGCTTTGTCGCCCACCTGACGCAGATTCGCGCAGCAGAGTTCTTCGAGCTTGGCGGTGATCGTGGACCCAAGCTCGACGCCGAGCGCTGATAGCCAATAGAGGAGAGATGGAAACGAAATGATCTGCTTGCGTCCACCATCGAAGTGGCAGATGTCGATCACCTTTCCGTTGCGAACGGTGACGCAGGCTAGGACAAGGCAGTCGTCGCACGGCGAGGGAGGACAGGAAGGCATGGCCGCGAGGCAAATGCACTCCATGACGATGGCGGAGAGCTGCTGGACAATGCCGTCTACCTGTGCCTGGAGAGCCGCATTGCTGGTGTTTGCGATGATCTGCGTCCCATTGACGCCGGCGCTGATGTCACAGTGGGTGATCGATGCGGTGGCGAGATACTTTTTGACCTGGGCGAGGAAGTTGCACGCGGCCGAATATGCGGCCTGGTTTGTCATTCCCGGCACTGCGAGATTCGGAGCCTGGAGGACAAGCTTTTCGAGAGGCTGGAGGCAGGCCTTGATTTGCGCGGCCATTCCACTCACGGGCTTAGCGGTGTAGACGGAGAGCGTATCGTCCTGAGACTGGCAGACGCCGAGCTGGAATGTTTCGAGGATACGGCTGGGCTCGCATGCGGTTGAAGCCGGACTTGCCGTAGCCGTTGTGGCGGAAGAGCAGCAGCAGGAAGACGCGGTCGAGGTGGAAGTCCCATGGCTGCCTCCGCATCCGCAACCTCCTTTGGACGAAGCGCCGCCGCAGCCGCAACTGCAAGTGGATGTAGTTGGCTTGAGGGGAGCAACAGAGCGCGTAGGCTGCTCCTTGTATTGGATGGTGATGCACCATTTCTGCTCGGCATCCTTGCAGGTGGCCGGCGGAGCGGGGCGAGGCGGCGTGCAATTGTTTTGCTTCACCGGTTTGCAGCATGCGTTGATGGCAGATATGACATCGAAGGGCTGGTCCTGGCAAACGATGATGTCATCGCCGCATGCGTCGATAGCGTAGCCGGCTCGGACCGTGACCCATCCATCGCAGTTGCTGCAGACCACCTGCAATCCGCAGACAACGCCAGTGCCAACCAGGTAGCGGTTGTGCAGCCGGTTCTTCGCGAGCAGGTAAGACTGTTCGTTGTTGAGATCAGCTTCTGAGAGAAGCTGCCCGGCGAAGAATCGGGTTCGGCTGAGGCATTCGAGTCCGGCGCAAGCAGGGCAACAACATGCGGCGGGTGTGGGAGTTCTTGAAATAACCGCAGACGCCGCGGCCGCTATGCCGGCTTGCCTGAAACTCGCAGTATTGGTGATGGTGGGCATGAGATTATCTCCGTCCTTGGCTGCTACTTCTTCAAGTTGATCCAACTCTCGAAGGCGCCGCCTTCGATTCCATCGCCGGTTGGGCTGGCCGGGAGCCAGGGCGGCAACTGATCCGCATCCACGCCATGGTGGTCCTTGTCTCGAATGAGGTCGCCTTTGACGAGGACGCGAAGCTCATTCGATTCCATAGAAATAAGCATTTGCGGATCGGGCAAGATTTTTACGCCGTTGACGAGGCCAGCCGCGGGAGTGAAGGCGCTGGTGGGGTCGGATGTCGCGAAGTTTCCCGGCTCGAGCTTGAGGGTCAACTCATACCAGAGCAGCGGCGGGTTGGGGCCGCGGGTGGTAAGCACGAAGATGCTGTGGCTGTGCATATCGACGGACTCGACGGGGCCGCTGAAAACGATAGCGAGGCCGCGACGCTCGACTTCGTCAAGGGTGAGCGTGGCGCCGTCCTGCTTCCAACTGACAGCGACAATTTTGGTGTACTCCGTGGGCTGGGGACTATCTCCGGGGTCTCCCTTCGGACCAGGATCGCCTTTGGGGCCTTGCTCTCCCTGCGGACCGGTATCGCCTTTGGGCCCTTGCACACCGGGGGGTCCTTGTGTGCTCGCGGTTCCGTTGCCGCCACCCTGCGAGATCAGACAGCGAATGACGTCGGTGAGTATAGATGTGCTGGCGAGGATGGGCCGGTCTGTAATGTTGTCAATCTGGGCTTCAACGATCTGCTCGCCATAGATATAGCGGGAGATGGTGGCAAGGACGATGCATTCTGCATCGCATGCCGGACATCCGTCGATGGTTTGTTCGATGAGGTTGTCGCATCCCGGAGACTGGATCTCGAGGATGGCAATTGCTCCTGGTGATGCGGCTGTGCCTGCGTAAGGAACATAAATGAACTTGCCGTCGCTGGAGAGCGTCTGCGATGCGGTGCCGGACCCAACGGAAATATCGGGACCGAGAACGCTGGCTGAGCCAAGTTCGACCGCATGCTCGTCGGCGACTTGAACGAAGACCTTGCCGGTCGCGTCCTGTTCCAGAACATATGCCCAGCGTCCACTTGAGGAAAGGCTGACAGCGGTGGCGGGATGCGCCAGACTCGCAACGGAGCCGAGTGGCTTGGGGGAGCCGGGGTCAGGACGCATACCTGTGAACAGGAGCGTGTTTGTGGAATCAAGCACAGCCACGGTATCACCAGCGGTGGTGGTGGCGACGCTGATGGCAGAAGGTGCGGTACCGGTGGCGAAGGTTGTGATGGGGAAAGCAGCTTGTGTCAGGTCGACGGCTGCAACGTCGTTGGTTCCAGTTGCCGTTACGTACGCATAGTGGCCAGAAGGGCTGAGAGCAAGGGCCAGCGGGTGATTGATTGCAGCCACCGGTGTCCCGGCGGTCGTGCCGGTGGTGATGCTGACGGGCCAGACGGTGAGACCGGAAACATCGCCTATCGAGAGGAGGCGCCCGTCGCTGCCAGGCACTGTCGCGATGCGCACGGTGGGATCTGCTGCCGCTCCAATATCGACGGCATTGACCTGGGAAAGATCGGTGGATTTTAAAACGAGAACCTGCGGCGCGGTAGTGGCAGGCGCGGGAGCCTGAATTGCGACATAAAGAAAGTCGCCGTCCGGTGAGACTGCGATGTCGAGGCCGTCGCCATTGTGAACGACTAGAGGAGGAATCGCAATGGACTGATTGGTGCTGTCGAGCGCGTACACGACAGACGTGCCGCCGGATGAGGTGAGTATGTAGATTCGGCTGGTGTCACCGTGATTGAGCACGCGCACAGCGCCGGTGAAGTTAAGTGTCTGCAGCCATGCGAGGTCAACTCCGCCGGCAGCCGGGGACGAAGCGGGTGGATCGAGGATGATGTCGAGGCCAAAAGTTTCGAGGATACGATTTGGCCGAGAGCCGGATGAATCGCCGCTGCAGTCGTCGAACATCGCGGGCACGTCTTCGGTAGTGCATTCCTTGTAAGAGAGACAGACTTGGAAGCGGTGCGGCTTGTCATCGGGTTTGGTAGCGCCGTATTGCTTTTGCCACGCGGAAAGAAAGCGCTCTTCGAAGTCGAAGCAGTCTTCGGTCTGCACGAGAATCTCGCGTCCGCAACAATCAATTGCGTAGCCGGGTTCGACGAGCAGGTATCGATCGGCGCACGCCTCGTTGGGATGTGGCTTGACCTTAAGGCCGCAGACGGCGCCCCAGCCGTGGAGACGCTGGTTGTGGCGGCGGTCCTTGCCCATGAAGTAGCGTTGCTCGTCTGTGAAGTCGCGCTCGACGAGTAGCTTGCCGGTGAAGTAGTTGTTGCGTGCCATCTGGGGGATGTCGCACTCAACACATGCGGCGCTTCGACCCTGCTTGCAGTTGCAGTCACCCATTGTTGCGTCTCGCTTTCTACGCCTCTACTGCAGCGACGTATTGCATCCGATTACCGACCTGCGGCCGACCTGCATGGACGCATGCCCTTGAACAGGCGATCCACTGACGACCGTGTCATATCCGAGTTTTCCCTGGCCTTCAACAATGCCCGATGGATAGCCAGCGATGACTGTGTCAACGCCGATGAAGGATTGAAGGCCGATGCGCAGCTTTGGCTCGGCCCACTGAAATTCGGCCAGGGTGTGCGCAGGCTTAGCCATATCGATGATTTGTTGGAGAGCCAACTGCTCGGGTTGTCCGGCGCCAGGCCACTGGGGCACAACGACGAGGAAGCGGTGGGCATATTTGTTGAAGGCATCGAGGCTTGGATCGCCGTAGTCGATGAGTTGGAAAGATCCGATGTCGGAGTTCACTCCAATCTGCAAGCGATTCATGATGGAGTTGCCGAAGAGGATGGAATTGTTACCGAGTGTGGAGCTGTCGATGATTGTCCAGCGGCGAAGGCGGAACAACTCGAGGATGCGCGGTTCAACGCCGGCATAGAGCTGAATGTGGAGGCGAAGACCTTGAGGGGTTCCGCGCAGCTTAAAGAGAAGGTGTGCCTGCCGTACAAGTTGCCTCCGCTTGCTGATGGGCCAGTTGCCTTGTAGAGAGAGGCCGAGCCAGGTTGCGAGCCAGGAGAGGAAGTCCGCACTACCGCAGTTTCCAGCCGGCGTCGCCATGGGATCAAAGAGAGCGGCCATATCCGAAATCTGACCGGAGATGGGGCTACGCAGGCTGTCGAAGATGGAGAGGAAGCGATCAAGGAAGTCGCTGCTGGTCGCGTCCGCGCGATAAACGGCGGGCAGGTACTGCAGTGAGGATGCGCGCGGAAAGTACACACGAACTCGTGCAAGGGAGGGAGTGACGGAGCTGTCGCCCGTGAGAGTGAGGCGCAACCAAAGGTAGCGCCCTGGCGGCGCCTGGATGAGGCAGTCCCATTCGTCCGTGGAAGAGTCCGTATCGATTTGCCCGATGGCCCAGCGACTGGGGGCAAGGCTGGCTATTTCGTCATCGGTCTTGAGCGACTCGGAGGTGAAGACATCCACGCGGACGGCGGCGCCCGGAGGAATACAGCCGGTGAGAGCGACGCGATGCCAGACACAGCGGTAAGTCTTGCTGTCGAGCGCGGAGGAGATGAACATTCCAGATATTTCGTAGGAGGAGGCGGGAAGCTGGCAGAGAAGCTGAGTGCCATTAGAGAAAATCGCCTGACCGGAGGAGTCAAAGACGAGAGCGGTCGCGAAACCGCAGTTGATGCTCTGGCATGCGCATTGATACGGATCGTTCGAAGACTGTGTGTAGCTATAGCATTTGCGAGAGATGCAGTCGCTGATGCAAAGCTGACCTTGCGCATCAATGGCGACAGCTATTGGGCAGAACTGACCTGTGATCTGATCGGGCTTATCAATGGTCCCCAGAAGCGTGCCGTCGGAAGCCAGGATGACGATTGAATCACTACCATCCTGCAGGACGTAAAGGTTGCCCTCGGTGTCAAGCGCGAGCCGAGTCGGCTTGCTGAGCGGCGGCGTGTGCTCGCCCTGTCCGTTGTATGCAGCGCGCCAGCACCCGCGAGGGTCAAAGACGTGGATAAGGCCATTTGCATGGTCACTTACATAGGCCCAACCACGGCTGGTTATGGCAACGTCCCACGGTTCCCAGGTGCCGGGGGGGTACAGTGCGGCGCAGTTACAAGTGCTTTGGGGTGAGGCAACGGAATTCGGGATGGCGGACTTCACGGTGACACGATCGCCGGTGACGACGACTTGCAGCGGACCGAAGACGCGGCGCAACGAAAGCCCCTGTGCTGAGAAAACCTGCACGCGTCGGTTGCCGGTGTCTGCGATATAGATGTCGTCGGAACATGAGATCGCGAGACCGTGAGGACGATCCAGTTGACGGGGTTGGCAGCCGCACGGGCCAATGCAGGGAAGCTGAAGAAATTGGTGTAAGCAGCGATCGTACCGGAGCAGACTGCAGGCAGTGGAGTCGAGCACATAGATGCGGCCATGCGAATCGAGAGCGATACCGATTGGGTTCTGTAGACCTCCGAAAGTGCCCGCGGTGTCGACAAGGGGAACCGGCGAACCGGGCACGAGTTGGAGCTCAAGACGATTGCGTGTGACGGCCGCGTGGTCGAGATTGGCGGCGCGCCAGCCGGCAATGCTGTCGAGCAGAAAATGTGGAGTGCGATCCATCATGCGTAAAAAACCTGAATGTCGTGGCCCTGCGGGTCGCTATACAGCAGTTCGCCGGGGTTGATGGGGACGTCGCGGCAGAAGGTCTGCAACTGGCCGTCGAGGTAAATGAGCAATTGATTGTCTTGAATTCGCTGGACGCCCGGAATCTTGATGATGTTGCGGTAGACATCGGAGTAGTACATCTCTCCGCCAAAGGGCCAGCCGGTTCCGTCGTTGCCTCCGAGAAGCGGGTGAAAGAAAGTTGTGAGCGAAGCGAGGACGAGGTTTTTTACAGTGGCAAGGTCTGCGCTGTTGCTGGCAACAACCTGGGCCGAGATCTTGACTTTGCGATAGACCGGACCGATGACATAGACCTCAGACGTGAGCAGGCGATGCGTGTCGAGATAAGCGCATACGGCTTTGAGGGTGGCCTGGTTGGGACTTGGGCTGGGCGCGTCAGAGTTGGGAACAACGATGACGGTAATAACGCCGGGAACCTGGCCGCTGGGGAAATCCGGATGATAGAGCGGCAGAGAGAAGGCCCGAACGACGTTGGCACCGGGGGCCTGGGTGGCGAGATAGACGAAGTCATCGCCGGTGACGGCGCGGTTGCGGCTTTGCAGAGCGAGGGAGGCACGAAGTTGGGCGTCAGCCACCGTTTCTTCATCTGTACCTCCGCTGGCGGGGTCGTAATTAGTGACGGTTGAGATGGACGGAGCATTGGTGAGCAACTGCGTTATAGTCTGGGCGCCCACGTTGCCTACGGTGGAGCCGCCGGCTCTATACCAGCGAGCTACGACATTGCCGGATGCATTCGCGGAGTTCGCTACCGGTATGCGGCCATGTTCGCCGTCGCCGAAAGTGGCCACGCCGGTGTTGCGATCGAAAGTGAAGACCATGCTGGTGGCGCTCGAAGAGTAGAAGTCGTCGACTTGCTGCCAGGCGAGAAAACCGAAGCCCTCATCCACTTCAAGGCGCACGCTTGAAACACTAACCTGCGTGTTATCGGAATTAGTGACGGCGATTGGCGAAGCAAGCTGGACGATCGGAGTGTTGGTGACGGAGAACTGCTGGTTGGGAGTTCCATCGCTCCCGCCGAGAACTTCATCTGTGAACGTGATGGCTTGCGTGGCGGAGATGGTATTGGTCCGAACCGCTGCGAGCCTGGGACTGACTTCGTAAGTTGCCGATTGAATGCGAGCTCGTATCCAATAGCGGAGCCCGCTGACGTTGCCGATCTGAGCGCGTTTGGCATTGGTGCCAGGACCCGGGAAGAGAATAGAGCCATCCTGGGTGAATGCTCGCGTTCCATCGCTGTCAAGATTGATAGCGCTCCACGCGGACCCATTCCAGTACTCCCATGCGAGTATGGCTGGCGGCGGGATGGAGGTGCCGCATTTCAGCAATGGACGTCCGAGGAGATCCTGGTAAATGGAGACAGCAAGATTGATCTGATCTGCGGGGAAATCGACGGGCGAACTGAAGCCGAGCAGCAGTGCGTTGCCGACTTTTATGTTTTGGCCGAAAGGATAGAACCACTGGCCGGTGATGGCATTGCGGCTGGTGAGGACCGAGTAGCTGATGCCATCGAAGCTTTGCACTGCATCGAGGAGTGCGCCGATGGCGATCAGTGCCTGGTCAGTCTCGAAGACGATGGGCGCGCCGCCGCCATCGCTCTGTGCAGCAACCTGCGTGCCCAGCGGGACGATGACACTGACGAGATCCGGCCGGGCAACGGAGAAGGTGAGTTGCGCATGAGCGGGCTGCGCGGCTTCGAGTTGAATGCCGAGCAGCTGAAGAAATTTAATGTAGTTGAGATCGGGAACCTGATTGAGACGATAGATGAGTATCTCTGTCATCCACGCGAAGAGTTCGACGATCGTGATGCCGGGATCCGTTTCGTTGAAGTTCGTCCACTCAGGCGCGTACCGCGGTATAAGCGTCTTGGCCTGCTTGACGATGTCTGCGAAGTCGAGGGTGTCGAGATTTGGCGCAAGCAAAGGCATGTTCAGGCTCCCGCACTTTCCGAAATGTAGAAGGGATAAACCAAATTGCCGAAGGCGTTGTTGGAGCGGATGCGATAGTCGACGCGGATCAACATGAGATTGGCTTCGCCTTCGCCCGCGGTCACGTTGACATTGAGCACATCGATGCGCGGTTCCCACTCGGTGAGTGCGTCTTTGACCAGTTGCTTGACCATGCCTTGCGTGGAGGGGTTGTTCGGTGCGAAGACGAGGTCATGGATTCCGCAGCCGAAACGAGGCAGCATCTGACGCTCGCCGCGCGAGGTGGCAAGCAGAATCCAGATAGCCTCCTCCACGCTCTGGTCACCAGAAGACCAGGAGAATCCGCCGGCGGGCGTAATGCGGACGGGGAATCTGAATCCGGTCCCGAGAAAGCGTTTTGTCGGTTGCATCGCCATGAGAAATCTTTGCCTTATGGGGTAACGTTCAGGGTGGCGCTGCTGTGTCCGTTCAGGCCGCGTTTGCTCACGCCAGTCATGAACAGGTAATGAGTGCCTGCAGTGAGTGCAGCCATAAAAGCGGGGTTGAAGGTGACGACCACCGTTTGCATAACTGAATTCCAGTCACCACCGGAGGGGCTGACGTCGGCCCCTGGCGCTCCGTTCGTGAGATCGATGTGCTGGCCCAGGGTGGTATTGAGAAGCGTAAGTATCCAGCGCAGCGGATGCGTGGTGGTCAGAGTGAAGCCGATGGTGACAGGGGCGGTAGTGGTGGAGATGCTGAATGGAACAGAGGAGGGAATCGGCAGCGCAACGATGGGCGGCAGCAGGTCGGCAAGTTCCGCTGAGGGAGGCGGCGCGGACTGGCCAGCGGGAATTCCAGCGACTGTGCTGTCGTCGTAGACGGGATGCGACTCCGCCATAACGAGAGGCAGACCCGTGAAACTCTGATTGAAATCGGTGACAAGGATGACTCGTTCGCCATCAATCTGCGTGGCATTGAGGCCCATGGATTTGAGCTGATAGCCAATACACGGAAGGGGCAAAAATAAGCAGGCCAGCACGCCGATGTCTCCTTCAACGGAAACGTAACCGCCATTGACCGTCCACTTGGGGTGGGCGGGAATGGTGGTGCCCTTTCCGCCATGAGGGCAGAAGATTTGCGCGTTGGTAGTGAGAACCTGGGGCACTCCGCTCTCCTCTACGTGATCTGCACGATTCCGTTGCTGAGCTTGAGGCTGCGCGAGCCGCCTTCGAGGGTGATGGAGCCTTCCGAATCATCGAGCGTGATGGTTTGGCCGGAGCTCGATTTGAGGATGATGCGTTTGCTGTCGCCGTCTTCAAATCGCAGCGTGTGGCCTCCGGGGGTGACGATGACACGATTCTTCGCGTCGGTTTCCGGCGGAGTTTCCGCTCCGTTCCACAAAAATCCAAGTACGAACGGATGAGCATTGTCATCCTGATTAAAGCCGACGACGACTTCATCGCCGGTCTCCGGCATGAACCATGTGCCGCGCTTGGAGCCCGACATGAGAGTTGCCACCGGAGCCCAGTAGCTGTCGTTCTGCCCGCCCAGGTAGGGAAAACGGACCTGCACGCGCCCTTGCTTGTCGGGGTCGTCCACGCTGACAACCTGTCCTGTGACAATGCCTTTCATCTGAGCCATGGAGTCATTTCTCCTTTGCCGTCGCTTTTTCAAGCGGCAATTATGAGTTACCGAGCGGCCCTTCGCGACGTGCGGAAAAAGTGGTGCGATAACCGCCACCGCCGATGGTGTGTGTGGTTTCGGTGACGAAGTACTCTCCATCGAAATCGCTGCCGGTGCCCACGATGTTGCCATCGCGATCGGTCTGCGCCCCGAAGCCGAGAATCTCCAGCGCGACGCCGGAGCGAAGATCGGGAAGGCCGACGGTAGAGCCGGAGCCCTCGATCAGGGTCTTGCTCTGGTGTTCCAGGGTGGCGCGGGCGAGTTGCTGGGCCTCTTTCTGGGTGTGCACGGGCTTATCTGTGATCACTTCAGTGCGGTTGCCGTAGGCGTTTGCAATCTGCGTGAGGCGGTTTATTTCGGTCTGAGATTTCTTCTGAGCCTTCCATAGATCCTGAAGCGTGTACTTCTCGTCTATGACCTTGTTGGCCTTGCGGTCCCACCCGCGTACCTCGACGGTGGAAACTTGTTTGGCAGTGCTAAGCGTGGGGCGGAAGTTGATGAGGGACTTACCCCACTCGAGTTGATATACAGGTGAGTTGGCGTTGCTTTCAGAGAGGCCGAAGTACAGCGTCTGCTTGCCCTTCACGTCTTTGAGGTACACCTCATAGCCATGCCGGCGGGCGCGCTCGAGAAGAAAAACGATGTCGTACTGATTGCTCATGAAGACGAATGCGTCAGCGGTCTCGTTTGCGGACGGGTTGGTCTCGATAGCAATGCCTAAGCCGGGCTGCCCTTTCTTGATAGGCAGGCCACAGAGTTCCTTTGCAATATCGGTGTCGGTCTTGGTGCCGTCCAGCCAGGACTTTGTGTGCTGCTCGGTCCGGAACTGGTGGAGCTCATTGAGTCCGCGGACAGCGAGGGTGGGTGCGCCGGACTCAGGGAAATTAGGCTCGAGGGCAGTGATCTGACCGCGCATCATCTGCCGCATGTTCTTGACGTAACCCATCCACAGCTCGATAGTGGCCCCGGGATCGAAGATGCCTTCGTAGTCTTTGAGCGCAGGTGCAAACTTGAAGGTGCGCTTATCCGCGTCCCAGTTGTTGATGTCAATGCTGAAGGAATCAATCTCGTTGATGCTGTCCTTGTAGGTGACCTGGAGAATGTCGTTGATGACATTGGCGGCGAGCTTCTGCCCACGCACGTACACTTCCACGCTGGGAACGTAGAAGGTCTCCTTCTGACTGAAGATCGGGATGGGAGTCTGGGTCGCCATAATCGCCTAAGCGGTAAGATTTGGGATTTCGAGAACGCTGCCGGGTTTCATGTCCAGCGGGTCAAGAATTTTGTTGTGATCTGCAATGGCTCGCCACAGGCTGGAATCGCCATAAGCGTCGGAAGCGAGTTTGTTGAGCGTTTCGCCGACCTGGAGAACATGCGTGTGCGTGCGATCTGCTGATTGCTTATTGATCTCGGCAATCTGTTCGGAAAGGGTTTTGTATTCCTTGAGCGACACCGTGAGCGTGGCGCGCAGGGGAACACCGAGCGGGCTGAAGAGAGTGAACCGCTGGCGAACACTATCGACGATGCACTTGAAGCCATGACGTTGCTGGCTTCCGGTACCTCCGCCAAGCGATGCGTAAGAACGCTGACCTGGAAAAGCGGCGCCCCAGGTGAAGAAGCAAATAGGCGGCGCGTGGGTCTTTCCTTCGATCTTGATGAGTTGGTAGAACGCGTCTGTAAGGTCGGCGACTGACGATGCATTGTCATCCATTCCGGATTCTGTTGTGTCGAAGAAAAGATCGAGAGAGAGTGTTTCGGTCTGTCCGCGCACAAACTGGAGCACGGGCGAGTCCAGGCCGGGTATGGCAATCTCAGCAAATTGAGCGGCTTTGTTCAGCGTGTATTCCGTCGGATTGAAGCTCACCGGAAGTGCTGTGCCAAGTGTGCCGTCAGCCTGAACGCGTTGAAAGGTGGCTTTGAGTGGCTTTGCCATAGACCCGTGACCTCGGCTGTGCGTATCTGCTTAAGTGGGAACCATCTGGACGGCGTGCTCTTAATGGGAGTCCGCGCGGATGCTCGATGAGAGATTGCGTTCTGCTGCGGCGCGCTTTTCGCGCTCTTCCATTTCTTTCAATGCCTGCAACTGTTCGCGCACGATTCTGGCCACGTCGACCTGCGATTCGCTGGTTTGCACCGTGCTTTGGAGCTCGTTGATTCTTACATCCATGTGTCTGCTCCTTTAGAGGAGGGTCAAGCCCTCATGAGCGATTTCAAGTTCTTCATTGGCGATCTGACTCTGACTGGCATTGAGTGAAGGGCCGCTCCACTTAACAGGCAGGCCGCGGGTGAAGGACCAAACTTTGACCGGAATCTTTTGCTCATCTTGAAGAGCGATCAGGCCGTCCCGCCGCTGCACGCTGCCCTGGACGAAGGCGTAATGCCATTTCCAGAGATCGTCGCGGACAGTTATGCCACGCTTGAGGCGAAGGTTCGTCCACTTAACGCGCGTTGGAAAGCGCAGCGAGAAACCGTTGTTGCCGCCTTCGCGATATTCCTCCACGTCGAGGCCGACTTCGAGACCGGCGCACTCGCTGAAGCCGCCCAGTATGACGCTGCTCGCGATCGACGTGGCGGCTCCGAGAACGCTCGACGAATCGATGAGCGAAACGACAAAATTGAAAGACGTGTAGGGATCGATGCGCAGAGGTACAGTGCTCATGCCTCAGTCACCTCCAGCACGTCTTCGACTCGGCCAATGCGAAAGACTACGAACTCAGCGGGGATAACGGGGGCAACGCCAACTTCGGTGATCATTTCCCCGGCTGCAGTGACGTAAGAGGGATTTGTGCTTTCGTCGCACCGAACGTAGAAAGCTTCCTGCGCAGTGTTGCCGGCGAGGGCGCCTTTCTGCCATAGCGTCTGGAGAAAGCCTGTGACAGCGACGCGAACCTTTTGCCAGAGAAAGACATTATTCGGTTCGAATACCACCCACTGCAGAGAGACAAACAGCGCGTGCTCGATCATGGAGACAAGTCGGCGTACGTTGACGTAGCGCCACGTGCTGTCGCTTGAAACCGTGCGAGCCCCATAAATGCGGAGGCCGCGGCCGGTGAAAGAGCGGAGGCAGTCGATGCCGAGGGGGTTGAGCACTTCCTGCATTTCAGAACTTACATTTGTGGTCAGGTCTTGCACCCATAGCAGTGGCGTATTCGCAGGGGCTTTGTGCACCCCGATGGTGAGGTCCGTATTCGCATAGATGCCTGCTACGTGGCCGCTGGGGGGAATACGACGAATGAATCGGTTAGCGAGTTGGAGTGGATCAAGCACCATTACCCACGGGAAGTAGAGCGCCGCGTAAGAGGAATCGAAGCGTTGCCGCCAACCTTGAACTTCGCGAAGATCGGTGTGCAGAAGGGCGGAGTCCGTGCAGGGTGAATCGAGCAGTGCGAAACGATACTGCATCTTCTGGCAGTGCTCGACGATCGCCTGTTGAACGTAGAAGATGTCGGTGGGTGTGAATATGGGCGCGGCTTCAACGAGCACCGGGAGCGCAGGGGCTGCGCCTGTCGCCGGTTCGTTCTGCGGGCAGCAGGGCTGTGGCTTTGCCGGTGGAGGCGCGATAACAGTTGCTGGAGAAGGCGGGATGAGGATATCTGCGGCAGCGAGGATGGAAACTTCATCGACATCCTCGAGAGTTCGCAGGCCCCACTTTGCGGTGCTCGCGGTATCGCCCGTGAAACTGGTTGCGGTGAGAGCCGCGATTCCGTCCCGGCCAGAAGTGAGTTGCAGATGGCGGCCAGATAACTGGATGGCCTCCGGGTTGGGCAGGCGCGCGAAGGAGGGAGAAGGCGAATGGAGATCGCTTGCCACGATGTACTGCGAAGTAACCGCGCTTTCAACATACCGTGTGTGACCGGGAACGAGCGAGAGCCCGGAAAATATCTCGACAAGCCGGGCCTCGTTCAGCACGGCGAGACTGAATTCACACGTCTCGAAGGAAATCTGCCGCGTGGTGTCAAATTGCGGTGCGAGGGGTAAGTCCCAGACAACCAGGTTGAGGGAAGGATCTACACTCTGCACCATGCGGTAGTCAATCGTGGAAGTGGGCGAGTTGAACTGATAAACGCGAACCAGCGAGTGGATGGGAAAACCAGTGACCGACTGGAGGTACGAGGCAGTCCCAGTTGCAGGCTGCGGGGTGGACGACGTTGTCGTTGCAGCAAGGCTGGACTGTGAGACAGCAACAGCAATGCTGTTGCCCCACGCGCCGGGACTGGTGGCTTCGATCGACAGGGTTGCATTGCCCGCTGAGTCGTAGAGCTGGCCGGCTGCAGGCGATGCGCCGGTTGCGAGATCGATCTGCTGGCCGAGATTGAACGCTGGCGCAAGCAGGCCGGACCACCCAAGAGATTGGAGAACAGGATCGACCTTTTGCAGAAGAAGATCTTGTGAGTGGCTACTCTCGAAGACGAGCGGATTGGCGAGACTGAAGGCTGCATCGAGCGGTAAACTCCACGTGAGGCGCTTCGTGGCCGGATCAACAAGCGTTACCAGGCGCCAAGCTTGCATTGGAACGGGAACGGTCTGGGAAATGCGGACGATGGCGCCGATAGGAAAGCCTTCGATCGTGTCGACCAGGGACGTGGCGCGATCGGCAGGCTGCGGTCCGGCAGCGTGAGCGACGGCGAGCTGGCTTGCGGTGACGACAGCTCCTGCCATGAAGCCCGCGGTGGAGTCGACGATGGATGAGGCGCGGTCTGCTGGTTGCGGCGCTGCCGAAGTGGCGGTTGTTGCAAGGGGAGAGACGACTCGTACGACGTAGAGCTTTCTGCCTCCATTCTCAAAAAATGCCTTTGCCGAATAGGCGAGAAAGCCGTTGGGAAGGAAGCTGCCGAAAGCGGATTGAAACTGATCGAATGACTGCACTGCAGTTGGTGTGTGCACTGGGCCCTTCTGCGCGATGCCCAGAAAGGCAGCAATGTCTGTACGAAGCGCGGCGATGCCGCTCGTTGACTGGTCAACGATTTCGTAATAGACACCCGGTGCACTGTAGGTAGACATGAGATCAGACCAGTTCCAGACGTTCGTGGCAGATTTCGATTGATTCAACGGCTACATCATTACTGGTGGCGTTCATGGTCGGACCTTCCCATTTACAGATCCACGCATTCTCGAAGTTCCAACGCAACATGTCATTGTGCTGCTCGTCCTGCAGCACGATGGCGCCGTTGCGGCGGTCCGGCACGCCGTTGAGAACATTCTTGTACCAGTTCCAGAGATCTTTATTGGGGGTAAGGCCGCGCTTGAGGGTGATGTTGGTGGAGAACTTGCGCAAGCCGGGAATCTTGCGAACAGAAAGAGGAATGTCCGTGCCCTCTCGATACTCAACAGAGTCCGTAGTTGCTGACAGACCGCTACACTCACGAAAGGATGCGACATTGGCGGTGCCCAGTTCGAGACGGAAGTTATACCCCCGAAACGGATCGACGCGAGTTGTTGCCATGAGGAAACTCTTCCTTTCTGGTTACAGTTCCTGGACAGAGGAGCCACCGGCCCAGATGCCGATGCGAATGATGACGAATTCAGCCGGGTAAACAGGGGCGACGCCGACGATCATGATGAGGCGACCGTTGTCGATATCGTCCTGGGTCATCGTTTGAGGGAAGCTGCACTGGACAAAAAATGCTTCTTCCGCCTTGGTGCCCATCAGTCCGCCTTCGCGCCATACGGTGGTCAGGAATGCGGACACGCTTTGCGTGAGACGCGCCCAGAGACGCTGGTCGTTGGGCTCGAAAACCGCCCACTGTGTGCCCTGATCCAGCGACGCCTCGAGAAAAATGAAGAGACGGCGCACGTTGATGTACTTCCAGGCATCCAGGGAAGTGATGCAGCGAGCGCCGTAAACGCGGAGGCCGCGATCCTGCGCGGTGAAGTCGCGCAGCGCGTTGATGTTGTGCGGTTCAGCGTTGAGAACATCCTGATCGCCGCTGGTGAGCTTCATCTCGAGACCGTCAATTCCGGCGATCACGACATTCGCGGGAGCCTTCCACACACCGCGTGTATTGTCAGTGTTCGCGTATATACCGGCCATATGACCGGAAGGCGGCACGAGAACGTCGAGATTTGTGAGTGGATCGAAGACACTCACACGCGGATAATAAATTGCCGCGTATTGCGTATCGAACAGGCCGCGCTGGACCTGGATGCTGCCGATGGTCGATTTCTCGTCGGGGTCCAGGATGGCAAAGCGATAGCGCATTGTTTCGCAATGCGTGATGAGCGCGTCGAGTATTGGTTGATTGGTGACGCCCGATATGCCGGGGACAGCAACGATGCTGACATCCAAAGCATCAGATAGCGCCTGGATGCCGGTGCGTGCTCCGGGACCGTTGTCGACGCCAATATAGCTTGAGGGCAGCGGCGCCGCGGTTCCGTCAGATCCATTCAACAGCACCAGGTTGAGGCCATCGGGTGCCGCCGGCAGTATGAAAGGCGTGTTTCCAGTATCCGGCGTCGCTCCGGCAGTCATCGCAAGGAGAGTGGAATTGTCGGCAAGCACTTTGCCGTAATAGAAGGGCGTGGTGTCGTCCATGGTGAGCGAGCGGAACTGCTCGGTTGTGTTGCCCCATGCTGCACTGAGATCGAATTCGCAGGTGGATACGGTGGTACGGGTGAAACCCACGGGCGCTGAACCATCGACATTGACATCGGTGTTTGCGGCAAAGGGCGTATCCACAACAATGCTGGCATCGAGGATTTGCTTCACCTTGCGCCAGTGTTTGACCGAGCCTGTGTTGATCTCAACGATGGCGCCGACATAGAAATTCTTCGCTGAGGCCAGTGGCACAATGCTGAGGTTTGCAAGGTTGGCATTGTCAGCCCGCTGCGCGGTCACGCGCGAGCTTGGCCGGATCTGCACCGCAATCTGGCTACCCCACACGCCTGCGTCAATCGCAGAGACCTGAAATTTGGTTGCTGCCGCCACTGTAACCGTGAGTTCCACCGTGGTGTACTGCGTCTGGTAAGAGTTGTTGAGCGGTGTATCCAGCGTGACTGAGCCCGAGGCGTCATCGTAGGAGAGGACGTTGTAGGGACCGTCGGTGGTGGTGAGTCCGTTCTTGACTTGGACGAGAGTGACTTTTGCGGTCGTGTCGATGCCATGCGTCGAAAAGACGCGAATGGTGGGCTTCGGAGCAGGCACAACTGCATTCGACGGTGCGTCGGCAATGAGACGCGTGCGCACTTCGCCTAGAGCTGCGGCCACGTCGGTCGCGGTGGCGCTGCCTTGGCCAAGAACCCGCACGATGTAGGCGCGCTTGCCCAGATTGTCAAAGAATCCTTTCACCGCGTAAGGCAGGTAGCGGTATTCGTGCAGGATTGTTGAATCGGGAATATAGCTGCCAAAGGTGCGTGTGAACTCGGCGAAGCTGGTGACCAGGAGTGGTGGCCCGGATGATGGGCCACGCACAGTCATGCCGACGAAGCCGGTCGTGCTGGTACTGACACCTTCGATGGGCTGGAGTGTGGATTGCTCCTCGATATAAACACCCGGGGAAAGGTACTCAGGCATGCGCTCTCTCCTTCCAGTGGAAACGCCGTTACGTGGT
Organism: uncultured Acidobacteriaceae bacterium; assembly: GCA_963832035.1. GTDB lineage: Bacteria > Acidobacteriota > Terriglobia > Terriglobales > Acidobacteriaceae > Telmatobacter. Next base: position 884,326 of record CAWHSK010000003.1, read on the forward strand.
TAAAGTCGAAAATCGATACTATTGACCTCCCGGTCAAATTCGAGGAACCAGTCCTGCGTGAGACTGGTGAAGCCGGAATGGCTGGCCTGCAGGCTGATCTCTCGCAGGCGTCCAATGCCGTCGAGCGCATAGTAGCCATCGGAATCTGAAATTGCGCCGACTTGGTGAAACTCGGCGGATGGAGTGCCTGGATCCACCACCAGGATGTCGCCTGTAAAAAGCTGCGATGCGATAAGGACTCCGTCCCCTTCGGCCGCTGCGACAGCCAACGTGCCAGAGGAAGAGACAGCGCCAGTGTTGATGAATTCGACCGTGGTCGGCGCGCCCGCGACATAGCTGCGATTGAGTGGATGGCGAAGCAGAACGGGGCCGCTACCGCTTCCCGACGGAGCAGAACTCAGCACGCAGTACTCGACCGCGGTCTGGGTCACATTGAATAGCCGGAGAATGGAGCCGGCAACAAGGCCGGTGCGTTTTGACAGTGTGAGAGTGGTAGCACCTGGCTGTGAGTTGTCGGTCAGCGTTGCAGTGTCGGAGACTATGACCGCGATCTCCTGCACAGTGGCGCCAAGGGCATGTCCAACATATAAGGGAGTGCGGAGCGCCGTCGCGTGCTTGCCGGCCGTTGTTCCCGGACCGTCGACAGCGAGGACGAGTGCGCCGACGATGGGAAGCCGGAGGGCTGTATTAGCGACGATGCGCCCCTGGATGCGAACGGGGATTCGCTGGATCGTGAGTGCAGGCGCAGGAACGGGAAAGACCGCGTTCATAGGTATCGGTACGTCAAGCGAAGCGTTTCGGAAAGCTGGCGAGGCAAACTCGAGGTGCACCGTATAGCTGGTGGAAGAAAGCTTTGGAAAAGTCTGCTCTGCGTATCCGGTGATGGCGTAGAGTCCGGTGGAGGTGGTCCGGCTCGGAAGTCCATAGCTTGCGGTCACGGAGAAGTCTTCAACCAGCGGTGAACCAAAAGGCTCGTCCGTAACGCTGCCGGTGATCAGCGCTCGATAAACAATGGTGCAGTCTTCCTGCACTGTGTAGAGAATGTCTCCGTCGAAGATTTGTACCGGTGTAGACAAGTGTGCGCACCTTCAGGATTCGGACAGAATGATGTCGTAAGCGGAGTCGCGCTCGAGGACCGGGCTGGAACGAAGTGGCTCCAGGTCGGAATCGATTTTGACAACTTGCACAAGGTAGGTAATCGAGAGCTGATAAGGCTCCGCAAGTGCCTCCCAGATGAGAGAGAGCTCCTCGATCGTGAGCGCCTCAAGGTTGACGCGGAGTTGCTCGCTGGTTCCCGCGAGGACACCGCGAAGATCCGTGCCGCGAAGAATTGCGAAGTCGTTCATAACCTGGAGCACACGACCGAGAACGGTGTGGCGGGCGACGGGGTCTTCCATCAGCGGGGTTACCAGGTAATAGAGCTGCAAGGGCAGCGGTACGCGCGCCACCTGGTTGAAGCTGATGCGTGCAAGCGGCTCGTTGAGCATCTCCGACATGCGCGACACCTTGTACAGCCAGACCGACACGCCGCTGAGGCCCGAGTCGCGCATCTCCTGCGGCGACTGAAGATGGATAGGCACATTGTGCAGCGGTCCAGGAGGCAGCGTGATGTTCCGGTTCAGGAGATCCTGAAGCGTGCTGCTGGCTGCGCCGATGACGTTGTAATCACTCATGTCGTAGTTCCGTACCCTACTGGCCGAAGCTCATCCAGTAGCGATCGAGAGAGTCTTGCAGAAGATGAATCAGCGAGCTTGCGTATTCAGGGCTCGTGACGATGCGCGTGTGGTATTCATCCGCATCTTCGTCATCGCTGTATCGCTGACCAAAGTCCAGCACGAACTCGAACGCCGTGTAACCGACCCGGAAGTAGTTCGCGTAGCGGGCTTCAATCTGTCTTCTGCCATCGGTTGGATCGGCCATCGCGTCCTGCATGAAGCAGTTGAATCACCATTACGGGGGCGGCATGCCAAGAGACCGGTAAGTCTCTGAAGGGAATGAGGCGATGTAGCGCACGCGCGTGGACCGGCAGGCGTCGACTGTATCGCGGGATGTTACATACCATCGGCCACAGGGGTGGGATAGGAGACATGGTTGGTTCGCCATCGGGGAGACGGGCGCCGTTGTGACAGTGTCACAACCGGAGTTACATGTGGGCGGACAGCTGTGGAAGAACTGTGGATATCGCGAGAACTAAGAACACATCGATGCACGCGCGTGGTCGTGTAATGCGAAGCCTGGAAGATGGAAGCGGAAGTTGACAAGCAGAGGAAAGTGGAGCGAAGGGTCAGACCGTGGCTTGTGCGGAGGAACTGACCGCATACTTGGCCATCTTGCGATAAAGCGTCATACGCGACCAATGCAGACGTTGGGCTGCCTGGGTTTTGTTCCATCGAGTGGCGAGAAGCGCTTCGACGAGTCGGTCTCGCTCGCGTGGCGATAGGTCGCGGACCGTTGCCATCGAGAGGTGCGGAGGCAGGTCACACGCATCGATTACCTCGGAAGTAGCGTTGACGAGTGCGGATTCGACGACGTTCCTAAGCTCGCGAATATTACCCGGCCACGCATAGGTGGTGAGGATGTGCCAGGCTTCCTCGGTGAGGCCACGTACCGCAGTTCCCATCTGCCTGTTGATTTCGCGGAGATAGTGAGAGACAAGGATGCCGAGATCCTCTATACGTTCGCGAAGTGGCGGTATGTGAATACGACCGATGTTGAGTCGAAAGAAGAGGTCCTGGCGAAACTTGCCGGCGGTGACCATCTGTTCAAGATTGCGGTGAGTGGCTGTCACAATACGGACATTGACGCGGGTTGAATTCTGGCTGCCGAGTCGATAAATTTCCTTGGTTTCGACCGCGCGAAGTATCTTGGCTTGCGCAAAAAGCGACAAATCGCCGATTTCGTCGAGAAAGATCACACCCTGGTCTGCGGCTGCAATCTTTCCTTCGCGAGAGGAATCCGCGCCCGTGAAAGCGCCCTTCTCGTAGCCGAAGAGTTCGCTCTCCACAAGCGAATCGGGGATGGCGGCGCAATTGAGACATACCAGCGGCGCATCTCGCCGGCTGCTGAAGCGATGTACGGCGATCGCAGCAAGTTCCTTTCCGGTGCCGCTTTCGCCGGTGATGAGCACATTGCAGTCAGAAGAAGCCAGGCGTCGGAGTCGGCTTTGAAGGCTCACGATCGAGTTACTCTGGCCGAGGATGCCGGAGGGCACCTCGCAACTCGGACATTCCAGATGGAGAAGGTGGCTTTTTGCCGCCGCAATAACGCTTGCGGCGATCGGCGAACGGATATAGTCATGCACGCCTGCGCGAAGGGCGCAGATGGCCAGATCCTCTGAGCTTTCGGGGACAAGAGCGACGATTTTCGATCGGGGAGAGTGTTCCCTCACCTTGTGCGCAACAGCCAGCCATGTAGAGCTGCTGGCCGGATGGAGAGCAAGTAGAACAAGCGTCGGGCGCGGTGCAAGCTGTCTCAAGAGATCAGCTGGAGAAGATGAACAGGAAGATGGGTAGCCTGAGTCTGCCAGCCATGAACCCCACACCTGGAGGTTTGCAGTTCGAGGACCGGCAAGAATGATTGCCATAACACCACCGCAAGAGCCACGACACTGTGAGTCTCAGAGCGGCAAGGGTACCATTAATTGCGACGAAAGTGGATACTAAAGTCACAATCTCGACGGGGCGCTACGGAGTTGCTCTGCGGGATAAATGCTCATCTATTTTGGGGTTAAGTGCCAGGATTGCACCGTCGCGAGTGCAGGAAAATTTCGCGTCAATATCCACGTCAATCCCAGGTAAGCGACCAGAAAGTCTACGCAGCGCCGGTGTTGCCGCTCAACTTCGATCCAGATCAAGTTCGAGTGCCAGGCTCAAAGACGCTGCGTAAAGTTCGGACGTCCCATCCACCTGCCAGCCAGCCTGCTCCTGTCTGGCAGGATGGATGCAGTAGGCTGGTTTGCCTACGGAATCGTCACGCTCGTCGTGTTCGAAGCCAAACTTTCGGCTCCTGAAGCGTCGACGCTCTTGACGTAATACGCGTAACTCGTTGCGTGCACCACCGTTGTGTCAGAGTAGGTGGACTGGAAATCCTCAGCAGTGTTGATCAGCTGATAGCTTGAACTTCCAGTAATGGCGCGATAGATGTTGTATCCCACGACTGGATCGGATGTGCTGCTGGGCGGCATCCAGGAGAGCTGAACCTGATGCGGATCGGCTGTTCCGCTAAGGGCAACGCTGATATTTCCCCCGGTGCAGTTGCTCGAAATTGTTAATTGTCCCGTGTAAGATCCCTGAGTCATGGGGGCGAACTGGATATTCAAAGTTATGGTCTGTCCGGGATTTAGCGTTACAGGGAACGTCACTCCCGAAACTGAGAAGCCAGTGCCCGTGATCGACGCCGCGTTTACCGTGACCGAGGAAGTGCCGGTCGCAGTGAGCGTGATGGACTGCGCGGCGGTGGAGTTGGCTACCATTTCTCCAAACGGCACGGTAGTGGCGTTGATGCTGAGCGAGCCCGCAGCCGTACCAAGTTGTATGGCAAATGTCTGCGTCAGGCCACCAGCAGTTGCCGTAATCACCGCCGACTGAGATGTAGTAACGGCGGAAACATTGGCTGAGATGGCGACGCTGGTCGCTCCCGATGCTACCGTCACAGAAGACGGAACGACGACAGCCGAATTATTGCTCGATAATGCGACCGCGTATCCGCCGCCTGGCGCCGCACCGCTCAACGTTACCGTGCAGGCATCTGTTCCGGCTGCGGAATAGGAACTAGTGCTGCAGGAAAGCGCGGTCAACGTTGACGCTGCGATTCCGGCTCCGTTCATGTTGACCAGTGCGCTGGGATTTGTAGCAGAGTTGCTGGCGATCGTGATCGTTCCAGTGTAGTTGTAAGGTTCTGCGATAAGAGGACTGAAACTCGCAGTCAGGTTGGCTGTCTGTCCAGGATTGAGCGTGAGAGGTGTGGTGAGCCCAATCGCATTGAAGAGTGATCCGAAGACGGAGATCGACGAGATCGTAACCGGTGCGGTGCCTATGGAAGACAGCGTCACCGTTTGAGTCCCCGTCTGGCCAATTATTAGGTTGCCGAATGCGACTGTAGATGTGCTGACCGCAAGAGTCGGTATCGCTGCATTGAGCTGAATGGCAGACGTTTTAGAAACACTTCCAAGAGTCGCTGACAACGTCACCGCTTCGGCTGTCGAAACAGAGGTGACCGTCGCCGTGAATCCAGCGCTTGCGGATCCAGCCGGCACCGTCACAGAGGACGGAACGCTCATCGCTGTCTGGTTGCTCGAAAGCATGACCACCGTACCGCCCGCTTGCGCAGCCGCGTTCAGACTTACTGTGCAGGCGTCGGAGCCGCTTCCTGTGAAGCTCATTGTGCCGCAGGAGAGAGACGAGAGTACCGGAACACCAGTACCACTCAGGCTTGCCGTGGCGTTCCCGGTCGACGAATTGCTCGCGATTGCGAGTTGGCCGGTTAGCGATCCTGCGGACGTTGGAGCAAAGGTCAGATTCAGTGTGGTCGTCTGCCCCGCCGTCAGCGCTATGGGGAATGTTGGTCCCGTCAGAGTGAACCCGGCGCCAGTTACCGTTGCGCTGGTGATCGTGATAGGTGCCGTTCCAGTAGACGTCAGAGTAACGGTCTGAGCAGAAGTGGAATTCACTGAGACAGACCCGAAGGCCACAGTCGATGAACTTATTCCGAGTGTTGAGATGGAGGAGTTGAGTTGAATTGCAAAGCTCTGCGTCACAGTGCCTGAGCTCGCGGTAAGAGTCGCCGACTGAGCTGATGTTACAGATGAAACTGTTGCAGAAAATCCGGCACTCGTTGCACCGTTCGGCACCGAGACCGTTGCGGGAACTGTGATCGCGGGATTGTTGCTGGAGAGACTGATCGTCTGTCCACCGGTCGGAGCCGCGCCCGTGAGGCTGACCGTGCAGACGTCGGTTCCAGATCCCGTATAGGCTGCCGTGCCGCAGGAAAGAGCGCTCAACGTCGGCGCTGCAACCCCAGCGGCGGTCATGTTGACCGAGACGTTGCCTTGCGATGAGTTGCTTGCCACCGTGACGACACCCGTGAAGTTACTAACCTCAGGAGCACGGAATTGCAGGGCGACGGTTGCTGTCTGGCCAGGATTGAGTGTGAGCGGAGTGGTAATTCCAGTCGCAGTGAAAAGCGATCCGGCAACCGAGATAGACGAGATGATTACCGGCACCGTGCCGGTTGAGGAGAGGGTTACGGACTGAGTTGCGGTCTGGCCAACGTTCACATTGCCGAATGCGATGGTGGTTGTATTCACGCTCAGAGTTGGAGTTGCCGCGCGGAGTTGAATATTGAAGCTCTGAGCAGCATTGCCGAGGGCTGCTGTAACCGCCACTACTTCCGCCGTGGAAACAGACGAAACCGCCGCCGTGAAACCTGCACTTGCTGATCCTGCGGACACCGTTACCGACGAGGGAACGGTTACCGCGGCCTGATTGCTCGAGAGGCTTACAACCGTGCCGCCTGCCGGCGCGGCGGCATTGAGATTCACTGTGCATGCATCCGAACCTGCACCTGTGTAGCTCGCCGTGCCGCATGTGAGAGCAGACAGTGCCGGCGTTGCGGTTCCACTGAGTCCGATTGTCGTTACGCTTCCTGTGGATGAATTGCTGGAAAGGGCCAACTGACCAGATGACGTGCCAGTGGCAGCGGGGTTGAATTGCACCGCGAGAGAAGCGCTCTGTCCAGGATTCAGAGTCAAAGGGAAACTGGCGCCAATCAGGGTAAACCCGGACCCTGTTGTGCTGCCGGAGCTGACCGTGACAGCGCCGTTCCCTGTTGAAGTTAATGTCAAAGCTTGCGCGGCCACCGTTCCGACTGCGACAGTTCCGAAATTCACGCTCGAACTGCTGATGCTCAGGATAGGTTGAACTGGGTTTAACTTGATTGCAAAGCTCTCGCTGTTTTTGGCTACCGTCGCCGTCAAGCCGGCTGTCTGGGCTGAAGTCACCGATTGAATAGTAGCTGTAAATCCGACCGCAATCCCTTTCGCAGGCACAGTAACACTGGAGGGAACGCTCACCGACGGGTTGTTGCTCAAGAGGCTTACGACCTGGCCTCCGGCGGGAGCTGCTGACTTCAAGGTTACCGTGCAAGCATCCGTCCCCGCGCCTGTCATCGCACCGCTTGTGCATGAAAGAGATGTCAGCGGGCTTGTTCCGTTCCCGTGTAGTTTAACCATGGCGGCGGGCGCGGATGAATTGCTGGCCACCGATAATTGTCCGTCTGCCGATCCCGCGGAGGATGGATCGAATGTTAGATTCACATTCACCGCGCCGCCTCTGGGGACACTGATTGGCAATGCGACTTGACCGTCGAGCGTAAACGATCCGCCAGACACCTGAAGTTGAGAGAGTTCGACGGTCCCGGTTCCCTGATTCACTAGCGACACCGTGCTGCTGACGGTCTGACCTATCGGGACGTCACCGAAGGAAAGGTCAGTGGTGGAGGGCATCAGAGCATCAATTTGAGCAGACTTGGTGACCACGCCACCACAGCCACAGAGACCCGTACAAACGAGAAGAGCACTCAGAGCGGCAGATGGCACATTTTTACGTGCATACCGTAACAAATTGTCAGGAATAAGGGACGGTATGCTGCTGATATAAAAGTCTTTAAGTAAGGAAAACAATAGCGTCACCTCAACGAACAGTGCCGCACTTTTGCTTTCTGGGATGGCGGTGCTGCATGACCGCCAGATCGCCCATTTTGCTAGGCTCGGCCTAGAGGCAGAATCCGTCTGATGTCATCTCAGGTAATGTGACAGATGTCACTAAAGAGTTATATTAGTGTTACTTTTGAGTCATTTAAGCAATTCTAATCTTTCATTGGACGAAACTTGTCCAATAGATAATCTGCTTATAAATATCGTAATTACAACAGTTTGATGCGCCTTTTACTAACGATCTCGAATCGCGCCTCGAGACAAATGCAACTTTGTGGCTGTTTCGAACCAATACCTTTGGTTACCGGTTCCCGGTCGTTTGGCCGGGTTCCGTGCACTTCAATTCTCCAGTTTCAAAAGGATCGAGTGGTCGTCTCTATCACTCAGCCCTCAAGCAGCAGCAATCTCGCCGGATCGAGCGTTATGTGCCATGGTTGAGGCTGAGTTGAGAGGTCGCGCCACACATCCTTCGAAACATCCGCCTGCAAATGAGGCGCCTGTCCCGGGGACGGTTTTGAGTGCAACCTGAGATAGAGCGTCATCTCATGCGGCGCCTCGCTGGTGGTCACCACCCAGCATTGAAACGTGTTTTCTGTCTCGGCGGGTTTCTGAAACCGGATCTGGTGCGAGCGAAAACCCACATGCGTCAAAGCGGTCGGGATCCCCGAGGCTGTTCGCAGCCGGCACTGCCACGCATCTATCTCGACGCAATCATTGCCGGCACGCCGCGCCGGCACAATATTCTTGCAACCGGTCAGTCGCGCAGCCGCAACCGTACGCGGGCATTCGAAGAGCTGGTGTTTTGGCCCGGTCGCAATTACTCGACCACTATCGAGCACCTGCAACTCTGAGCAGAATCGGAATGCCTCCTCCATGTCGTGCGTGACAAAAACTACAGGTCCGCTGAAGCCAGTGAGGGTGGCGCGAAGCTGCTCTTCAGTCCGACGGCGCAAGTGGGGGTCGAGCGCTGCAAAGGGTTCATCGAGTAACAAAGCATCCGGCTCCATGACCATGCACCGCGCAATCGCGACACGTTGGCGCTGGCCTCCCGAAATCTGCCGCGGATACCGGTGAGCGAGTTCAGGAATGCCCATTGACTCAAGCTGTTTAACTATGCGGGCACGTCCTTCATCTTTGGGCATTCTAGCGAGCCCGAATCCAACATTCTCGGCCACGGTCAGATGTGGAAACAACGCGTAATCTTGAAAGACGACACCGATTCGTCTGCGTGCTGCCGGAATATCACAACCCGTGGCGCTGTCGAAGAGGACGCGGCCATTGAGGACGATGCGGCCGCGGTCGGGCCTTGAGACACCTGCGATCATCCGCAATGTCATCGATTTTCCTGAGCCGGACGGTCCCAGCAGTCCAACGGCTCCGCTACGCGCGTCGAGTGCTATGCGGAGCGTGAAATTCTCCAACGTCCGCTCCAGATCAGCATCGAGCTTGGCTACCGATGCGTTTTCGCGAGCTTGCTCAACCACGGTTGGCGATTGTTCAGGAAATTCTGCCCTCGACAAATCCGGTTCGGCCCGCGCAATCACGCGCGTCTTCTTCTCCACGTTCAGCAGCCGGATTATCGCGAGCGAGACGAGCACTATCAAGACGACCCACAGCAGCGCAGCATTCATGTCTCCGCCCTCTGCCGCGGAGAAGATTGCGATTGGCATGGTTTGCGTGCGCCCGGGAATGTTCCCCGCGAGCATCAATGTCGCACCGAACTCCCCCAGCGAACGCGCAAAGGCCAGGACGGTTCCAGCAATCACGCCTGGACCCGCGAGTGGCAATAACACGCGTCGAAATACGACCCACTCGCTTGCACCCAGCGTCCGCGCCGCCTCAAGCAACGTGGGGTTCACCTGCTCAAACGCTCCGAGCGTTGTGCGGTACATCAAGGGAAATGCGATGACCGTAGCCGCAATCACCGTCGCCGGCCACGAGAACGCAATGGTCACGCCAACGTGCTCCAGAGCGCGCCCGATGAAGCTTCGGCGTCCGAAGATCAGCAATAGAAAAAAGCCAACGACCGTTGGCGGAAGTACGAGGGGGAGCGTAAGAATCCCGTCGACCCATGCACGCAAACCGCCGCGCACGTCGTACATCAGCCGCGCCGCAATCATCCCCAGAAAAAACGTGGCCACCGTTGCGGCAAAGGTAGTGGCAACGGAGATGATAAGCGGCGACGCATCGGCGGGCAGTATCACTGTGAAGCCAGTGTATATCCGTGCTTCGTGAAGATTGCCCCGGCCTCAAGACTACCCAGAAACTCTACGAAACTACGCGCCGCTTCCTGATCTTCGCTGGTCTTCACGACCGCCGCTGGGTAGACGATTGGATCGTGCGCGGATTCCGGTACGACCGCAATCACCCGGACCTGTCGCGACACCTGTGCATCAGTAGCGTATACGAAGCCCGCATCTGCATTTCCTGTTTCTATATACGTGAGCACCTGGCGAACATCCTTGCCAAGGACGAGTTTCCCCTTCACCTGGTCATAGAGATGAAAGGAGTTCAGCGTTTGTTGCGCATATTGACCGGCGGGCACACTTGCCGGATCTCCGACTGCAATCAGGTGCGTCGACGAATCGCCCAGTTCCGCGAATCCCCGCAATTTCGAATCGAGAGGCGCAATCAGAACCAGCGAGTTATGCAGTAGATTCGCTCGCGTCCCAGGGATAATCAATCCTTTTGCTTCCAGGTCATCCATCGGTTTGGCGGCCGCCGCAATGAATACGTCGACTGGCGCCCCCTGTTCAATCTCTCGTGCCAACGTCCCCGAAGATCCAAAGTTGTTTCGGAAATCCACCTTTGTGTGACCGAATCGGTAGAGTGTCTCGACCTCGCCAAGCGCCTCCTGAAGGCTTGCTGCTGCGGAGATTGTGAGGGTTACGCGCTCGTTTTCGCGACAACTGCTGAGCGATATCGCAAGAAGCCAGAGAACGGGAAACGCCCAGAGGCTACCGGCCGCACGCCGTAATCCCGTCCCTCGCATTGCTTTGGAATTTCTCATGCGGTGATCTCGTCCAGTGTCATTGATCTTGCCATTCATCCGCTTTCGCTTGCAAATGTTGTATCGTTAGCTGCAATCGCTGAGGGTTGAATCTGAGCACCACAATGTTTTCTGCGCTCCCGAACCGGCAAGCTTCCCCATTTCCGAACCGCATCGTCTGCCTCTCAGATGAAGTAGCTGAGCTTATCTACCTGCTGGATGAGCAGCATCGGATTGTCGGGGTCTCGGGCTTCTCAACGCGCCCGCCCGAAGTACGCTTGAAGGCGCGAGTCTCGACATTTCGCGACGCCGACTTCAACGCGATTGGTGAGCTCAAACCGGACCTGATCATCACTTACTCCGACGTGCAGGCAAATATCACGCGAGAGGCTTCTCTGCGTGGACTGACGGCCTTGAATTGCAATCAGCGTAGCATTGCGGAAATCTACGACACGATTGCAATGATCTCCCGGATCCTGGGAAAGCAGAAGGCAGGCGATGAACTGATCGCTTCATACTCAAACGGGCTTGAACGCATTGCGACCTCGGCCCGCGAATTCGCGTTTCGGCCAAAGGTGTTTTTCGAAGAGTGGAACGACCCGATCATCAGCGGCATTGAGTGGGTTGAGGAGTTGGTGGAGATTGCCGGCGGCATTTCCATTTTTCCCGAGCTTCGCAACTGCCGAAAGGCGCAGGATCGCGTCGTCCAATGGGAATCGGTTTTAAAGTGCAATCCCGACGTGATCTTCGCATCCTGGTGCGGGATGAAGGTCAACGTCGAGGAGATTAGATCGCGGCCACGAGCGGATGAGATTACGGCTGTTCGCCTTGGCCAGATCTACGAAATTCCCTCGTCGCTCATCCTTCAGCCCGGTCCGGCAGCGTTAACGGAAGGCGTGAGCCAGTTACATTCGCTCCTCGCACAAGTCGCAAGAAGAGACCCTTAGAATTTCGAAGACCTTCTGGTTCATTCCACGTCGTCGCTAGATATCCTGAACGCTCAGGGTTTGTGGATCTCGCACTCGCTGCATCAGGACGGCGGCAATCAGCATGAATATGCCTCCGGCAATGATGGCGTAGATGCGGTTGTTGTGCAAAAGATGAATCATGAACCACCCGAAGAAGAGCGACGCCAGAATTTCGGGCGTAACGATAAAGAAGTTGAAGATCCCCATATAGACGCCTGTTCGGGCAGGAGGCAGCGAGGCTGCCAGCACTGCATAGGGCATCGAAAGAGTGCTCGCCCACGCGATTCCGACGCCCACCATGGTCAGCAGCAGGACGTACTTGTTGTGAATGACCGCTACCGACATCAAACTCAACGCTCCGCAAATCAGACAAATGCTGTGTGTATTTTTGCGCCCGAGCCTCCGAGCCAAGCTGGGCAATGCAAACGAGAAGGCGAAACAGACGATGGAATAGATGGCGAAGCAATTGCCACCCCATTCAACGCCCGCCTGGTAGAGCGGTGAGCTGGTATCGTTCGCGCCGAAGACATTGTGCGCCACGGCAACTGGAAAATAGAGCCACATGCAGAACAGTCCCAGCCACGTGCACAGTTGCACCGGGCCGAGTCTGCGCATGGTGTCGGGCATCTCGGCGATGGCCGCGAAGATTTCGCGCGCACTTGCGGAGAGGCTTGTTTTTTCAGCTTTCGCGCGTCGGAACGCTTCCATGTCCTGTGGCGGGTATTCCCTGGTGGTTACGATTGTCCAGAGAACAGCACCGATGAAAGCGACAGCGCCAACGTAGAATGAGAGGCGGACGACCGTCGGGACCGCCCGCGTGTCGCCGACCTTTTGCTGCATGTGGAAGACGTTCGTAAGGATGTACGGCAAGGCCGATGAAAATGAGGCGCCCAAGCCAATGAACAGGCTCTGCATCGCGAAGCCTCTGGTACGTTGACCTTCCGGCAGAATGTCGGCCACAAATGCGCGGAACGGTTCCATGCTCACGTTGATTGAAGCGTCAAGAATCCAGAGCATGCCTGCGGCCATCCAGAGAACAGATGCGTTCGGCATGAGGATCAGCATCAGTGAACTGAGGATTGCGCCAACCAGGAAATAGGGGCGGCGGCGGCCAAGACGTCCCCAGGTGTGATCGCTCGCGTGTCCGATGAGCGGTTGAATAAGCAGTCCGGTCAAGGGCGCCGCAAGCCATAGGATAGGTATCTGGTCGGCACGCGCGCCGAGGTATTCATAGATGGCGCTCATGTTGGCCATCTGCAGGCCCCAGCCAAACTGGATGCCAAGAAAACCGAAGCTCATGTTCCAGATCTGCCAGAAACTACGCTCGGGCTTGCGGAAATGGGTGACGGTTTTTGCCCCAGCCGCTTCAGTCTGCGATGTACTCATAATCTTGTCCTACTGGACTTGCTTTTGAAAGACGCGAGCTTCGAACGCGTTCAGCGAGAGAAACGGAACGGCTTCGGGTTCAGGTTTCGAGACTGGAAGTTCGATCTCTTTCCAATTCCCGGCGGCTTCTACGCTTCCGCGGAAAGGCGTATTTGACAAGTTGACGGCAATGAGAAACTCTTCAGTCCCTGCGCGACGCAGATAGGTAACGACGTGCTGCTCGTTTGTGTTGTGCAACCAGATAGTTGCGCCTTGCTGAAGCGCGGGATGCTCGCGACGTAACGTCGTCATGAGGGCATAGAATTTGGCGTATTCTGCATGCCACTCCGCAGCGCCCCAGAAAATCTTCTGCGGCTCAAAGAGAGCCGGTGCGCGGGATTGCGTGGAGTCGCCAACTTCCATGCCGTTGTAGATCAGCGGAGCGCCGTTGAGCGTGAACATCAGAGCCGACGCGGCGATTGCGCCAGGGAACCCGTAGCGCGTGGTTGCCCGCAACTCGTCATGGTCATCGCTCATGCGCATATGCAGCGCGCCTTTTGGAAACAAGGCGTCCTGCTGCTCGATCGTCTCTTTGACCCTGGTCGCAGAATCGCCGTTCATCTCGATTTCGTCGACGGTGTGAAGCATGGGCCACGCGTAGTCAATGTTGAAGGCGCTGCGGAGCAGGTCGGGCTTTTGTGCCTCGGCCAACATGATGATGTCGGGCTTTACCTGATCAAGTTCCTTGCGCGCCTGCTCCCAGAAGTCTGTCGGCACCTCGGCGGCGGCATCACAGCGGTAACCGTCCAGATCGAAGTTCTTGATCCAATAGAGAAGAACGTCGGCCATATAGTGCCGCAGCTTCGGGTTGGAGTAGTCGAGCGCCGCTACGTCGGTCCAATCGTAGGGGTAGGTGACGTGACCTTCCTTGTCTTTCTTGTAGAAATCGGGATGCGCCATCATCACGCTGTCCCAGGAAGTGTGGTTGGCCACCATATCGATGATGACCTTCATCTGCCGTTTGTGCGCCTCCAGCACCAGCCGATGCAGATCATCTTTGGTGCCGAGCGCGGCATCGATCGCGTAGTAATCGCGGACTGCATACGGGCTTCCAAGAGAGCCCTTCTTCTTCAACTGGCCGTAAGGATGGATCGGCATGAGCCACACAATGTTCACGCCAAGATTGTGCAGGTCGTCTAGACGCGCGGTTACACCGTTCAGGTCGCCCGACGGAGAGAAGGACCTCACGAAGATCTGGTAGATTGTGCCCGATTTGAGCCATTCTGGCGATGGGCGAGCCTGTAACGAAGCAATAGCCGGATCAGGCTGCTGGGCAAAGGTTAGTGATCCGGCTCCAAGCAATGCAGCAAAAAAACAAGTGAGAGCAAAGTACGGCCTCGACTTCATAGCGCGAAAGCATAGCACCCCGGAGTGTTATGTCGCCATGCCTGTTACTACGCGCTGCTTTATCTGTGCTTCTTAGACTTTGCCGAGTGACTTTGTTTCTTGTACGGCGCGGCAGTCACGTCCGACATGGGCGCCATTCCAACATCGAGACGCTTGGTAATGTGGTCCTGAATCCAGTGCGGGTCCCACCATTCTTTCGGGTCGATCTGTACGCCGTCGAGCTGCATGGCGAAGTGGATGTGGTCACCGCCGGCCATGCCGGTCATGCCGCTCTGGCCCATGATCTGGCCGCGCTTGACCATGTCCCCTTCGTGCACGTCGATGTGGCTCATGTGGCCGTAGATGGTCTGCAGGCCGTAGCCATGGTCGACTACGACGCAGTTGCCGTAGATGCCGAGCGGCGCTCCCCAGACGATGCGGCCGTCGTTCGAGGCCTCAACGCCTACATGCTGAGTGACGGCGAGGTCGTAGCCGAGGTGGACCTGCTGGTCGATCTTCTTGCCCTGATAGATGTAGTTGCGCAGATCGGCAAAGGTCGCTTCGGCCTGCGAATGCGACTGGCGCGCGAAGGGCTGCGTGAACAGGAAGTGATCGGCAGTCTTGAGGCGCAGATCGGAGAGCGTCTTGTTGTTCGATTTGCGCATTTCGTTGTTGATCTTGACGAAGCGCGCGACCATATCGCCGGAGCCATTGGGATCAAGCTCGCCGACAACCTTCTGCATGAATGCGTCGCTGACCTGAAGATCGTGCACGGTGTAATGCGGCTGTTCTTTCTTCGGGAAGATGACGGTGATGGGGCTGGTAACGTCGTTGCCTGCGCCGTTGGAGGCGAATACCAGCGGAATCGTGCTCTGCGGCATGTTCCACGCGAACGCAAAGAGCGAGAACAAGCCGGGTTTGCCGCCGGGCATCGGCCAGGAGCGATAGGATTGGTCGCCGACGCGAACACCGGCGGAAGTGTAGGCTCCGGTTACGGTGAAGGTCGCCGTGTCGGCCATGCCCTGGTAGATGTAGTGCTGGTCAGAGTCGACGCTGACTGTGGGCGGTTGTGTCACCACCGTCACATCGCGCTCGATGCGGGCGGACTTGTGCATCAGACCATTCGACGTCGCCTCGACGATCAGCTTTGCTTTGCCGTCTTTCAGCTGCGGCGTGGTTTTGACGCCCGCTGTGAAGTTCCACGTTGATTCCTTCGCTTTCGAAGGCTGCGCCATCTGCCAGACGGGATAGCTGGCGCCGTTCTGCTCGATGGTCGCGGAAGCGCTGCCGATTCCGCTCGGATTGGTTGCGTGAACGGTGATTGGCGTGGCCTGCCCGATGGTGTTTACCGGCGTTGGCAGGTCAATGGTGGGGGCCGCGGAACAGCCCATCAGCATGGCGATGGGAACAAGGAGGAGGAGCGGAAGGACAGAATTCAAGACTTTGCGCACAACTTATTTTAGGTTGGCAGGGTTGTGGATCGTGCACAGGGCTGTTTCTGAAAGAGTGACGTTTTGTTGCCGGGCAAACGATATGCAACCGCCTGGTTGTCCTTTACCCCTACCCGGTCTCTTTCGAGAAGAATCCTGGAATCATGAGGTTGCTGACAGGGGGTAGCTGTAAAGATTTCCAACAAATAGACTTAGGGGTAGAGATTTCTTAACAAAAGGTTTAGAGACATAGACCCGCGACTGGAGATCCGCTTGCCAGAGATCTGAGGTCAAGAGGACTGGGATCACGGGGAGCCCCGCCATGATCTTATTGTGCTCCGGGAGCGCGAAATTGCCTGCAAATCGTCGGCGGCTATCGTACGCATGGAATGAAGAACTTGGTGATTCATTCAGTGTGAAGGGGCTTGACAGCTTAGCAAGAGCGTTCTTCTGGACGCGCCTCCGCGTTCCGATTAGGCTTGGTTGTTATCGCGAGGATGGACGGTTTTGGATAGACGAAAATTCGTGGCAGGAAGCGCAGCTGCAACGGCAACAACGGTGACACCGGGCTTAATACTGCGCGCACTTGCATCTGCGGATAATCCGGCATCAGCCCGGCTGGATCCGATGCGACATCGTTTCGGGGTCAACTACACGCCTTCGCACAACTGGTGGTTCTGCTGGAATGACTGGAATCCTGACCCGATCAAGCGGGATCTGGATGCGATCGCCGGGCTTGGGGCCGATCATCTGCGCATTCTGCTGATCTGGCCGTTTTTCCAGCCGAATCCGAAATGGGTTAGCCCGGCTCATCTTGATCGACTCGATCAACTGATCACTTTGATGGGTGAGCGGCATCTCGATGCGCTGGTCACGGTTTTCACCGGCCAGTTGAGCGGGTGGTACTTCCTGCCCAGCTTCAACCGTTTGTCAGACGGCTTTTTGATTGACCGGGTGATGCTCGACGCCCAGGAACTTTTCGTAGGCGAGTTGGGGCGTGTTCTGCAACCGCACCAGAACGTGATTGGCTTCGACATGGGGAACGAGATCAACACCTGCTGGAGTGCGAAGACGGAGGTGGGCGATGCGTGGATGAAGCAGATGTTTGCTCACATGAACACGGCGCTGCCCGGCCGGCTGCATGTGAACGGGGTCGACCATTGGCCGTGGTTTGGCGACACGACATTTTCGCAGCAGGCTCTGGTTGCCGAGCAGCGGATGCCGGTGATGCACTGCTATCCCTTCTGGACCGGCGCGGTGAAATACGGCGGCGCGATGGATCCGCCCAGCGTGAAGCTGCTGGCCGCAATGGCGGCGCTGATCCGGTCGTATGCGGGCACGCAGCAGAAGCCGGTGTGGGCTGGCGAATTTAACACCTGCATCAAGGAGCTGACCGACGACCAGCAGGCGGAGTGGCTGGATAAGACGGTGCATGCGGCGATTGAGCAGGGCGTGAGCTGGTTCAGCTACTGGGATAGCCACGATGTGTATCACAAA
Source organism: uncultured Acidobacteriaceae bacterium (assembly GCA_963832035.1). Taxonomy (GTDB): domain Bacteria; phylum Acidobacteriota; class Terriglobia; order Terriglobales; family Acidobacteriaceae; genus Telmatobacter. The sequence continues at coordinate 901,672 of CAWHSK010000003.1, forward strand.
TTCGACTTCAATCCGCTGGAGTACACGCTGGGACTGCTGACGAACGATGGGCGGGTCAAGCCTGCGGGGCGGGTTTTCAAGCAGCTTGCCGATACGTATCGGGGAAAGCCGGTGGTGTTTCCGACGGCGGCATTGCCGCAACCCCCGAGCCAGAAGACGCCCGATGCCACCTGGCAGTGGATTTTGGATTGGCTGGGATGGAAGGGGAAGGCGTAGGGGCGGGAGGCGGTGCGCGTTTCGTGAGAAGACGAACGTCCTTCGGCTAGGCTTCCTAAGCTAACTTCCCAGTTGGCTACCATCCGCCCCGAATCTGGCTGATTAATCACTCTTGGTCGTGTTCCACCAGAACCGTCGTTGGCTCCTGCTTCAGCACGGGTGTCAGCCATTGAAAAAGCAACGTCGCCACAAATGCCCCCGCCAGTTGCGCTACGATAAAGCCTACTACGTCGATGGGCCGAATCCCTGCAAACGTGTTGCTTGCGGCCCGAGCGATGGTCACGGCAGGATTCGCGAAAGACGTGGATGCTGTGAACCAATATGCCGCCGTGATGTACGCTCCAACCGCGTAGGGAACAGCCGATGGCCTCTGCCGCACGCATCCCCAAATCACAGACAGCAGCCCGAACGTCGCCACAAACTCGCTCAACCACTGCGCCGGTCCGCTCCGCTCGTGTGTTGAAGCCGACAGCACTGCCAAACCAAACATCAGGTGAGCTACGGCGACTCCGGCTAGAGCACCAACTACCTGTGCAAGGATATAGACCGGAACTTCACGCCATGCAATGCCACCCTGCCATGCGTCTGCGAGAGTGACAGCAGGGTTCAGGTGTGCCCCAGAAATAGGTCCGAAGATTAGGATGAGCGCGACAAGTGCAGCACCCGTTGCGATTGTGTTTGCCAGCAGAGCAACCGCCACGTTGCCACCGGCCAAGCGCTCCCCCATAATCCCAGAACCCACGATCGCAGCGAGGAGAAACAGCGTGCCAAAGAACTCCGCGACAATGCGGTGTTGAAGCGACGCCCTCATCGTTGTCCAATCTCGTCGATCTCTTTTTGAATCGCGAGATTTTCCAGCGTTGAAAGCGGCAAGGAAAGGAACAGACCGATGCGGCGATCAAGGACAGAAAACGCGTCACGGAAGGCGCGGTCAATCTCATCTTGAGTGCCTTTTACAGCGGCAGGGTCTGGAACACCCCAATGCGCCGTCATTGGCTGTCCCGGCCAGTACGGACAAACCTCGTTCGCAGCGTTGTCGCACACCGTGATCACAAAGTTCATCGCAGGAGCATCCCGCTCAGCGAACTCATCCCACGACTTGCTGCGCGCACCCTCGAGTTGAAATACCTGCCAGTTCCAACTGCTTCAGTGCCTCTGGCCGCACTTTTCCCGATGGATGACTCCCGGCGCTGTATGCCGTGAAATGGCCTTTGCCTTTATGGTTCAAAATGCCTTCCGCCAGAATCGAACGAGCCGAGTTACCGGTGCAGAGAAAGAGAACGTTGTAGTGTGCAGGCATATTCGTTAGTCTTTTCCCGCTTGGACGGTCGTCGAGCAGCAGCCCGGTCCACAGCAACCTTCCGCCGTCTCCAACGCTGGCTTGGTTGCACGAATAAACGCGCTCATAAATCTGCCTTCCGTCTGCGCGGAGATTGCGTCCACATCAACTCCCGAACCAGTCAGAAACTGCCGGGCGTCCTCGATGTTGTAAACGCGGGTCGGCTCAACATTCACATCACAGAAGCCTGCGACCTCCAATCGCTTCTTATAATCCTGTTCTTCCAGAGCACCGGCCACACATCCCACCCAAAGCAGCATGCTCTGCCTCACCTGTTCCGGCACTTCGCCCCGCACCACGACATCCGAAACAGCGAACCGTCCCCCCGGTTTTAGAACCCGAAAAGCCTCGCGCAGCACTTTGTCCTTGTCCGCAGAGAGGTTGATCACGCAATTTGAAATCACTACGTCTACCGAGTTCTCGCGCAGGGGAATACTTTCGATTTCCCCCTTCAGGAACTCCACGTTCTCTACTCCCGCCTGTCGCAGATTCTCCCGTGCCAATGCCAACATGTCATCGGTCATGTCCAAGCCGTAAGCTTTCCCGGTCGGCCCGACTCGTCGCGCCGAAAGCAGCACGTCGATTCCGCCGCCCGAACCAAGGTCGAGAACGACTTCGCCCTGCCTCAGCTCAATCAACGCCGTAGGGTTGCCGCAGCCCAACGAAGCCAGTACAGCCTTCTCGGGAATCTGACCCTTCTCATCTGTACTGTAGAGATTGGAGGTTATAGGGTCGCAGCAGCGGAGCGCAGCGTCGCAGCATGCAGCCACGTTGCCCGCCTCTGCCACTGCCCTTGCTGCACTGCCGTACTTCTGTTTCACTTCCTCTTTCACCTGCATTGTGCTGTCCATGATGGCATTCCTCGTATACGTCAACGCGAATATATCCTGATCTGGATATATTCGTCAACCCGTATATCATGGATGAATGAATGTTCGGTCCAAGTCTTCCGATCTCGTTCCCTTATTTGCAGCACTTGCCGACAAAACACGTCTGCGTCTACTGAATCTCATCGCGGGTCGCGAGGTGTGCGTTTGCTATTTGGTTGAGGTTCTGCGACAAAGCCAGCCAAAGATTTCCCGCCATCTCGCCTACTTGCGGAAGGCAGGTGTGGTGGCCGCAAGGAGGGACGGAAAATGGATGCACTACCGCATCCAGCGCCCCGAAGGCGCGGCGATGATATCAATCTTGGACACCGTGCTCGAATCACTAAAATCGGATCGAGAAATGCACTCCGACCTGACCCGCCTTAGTCGCGCTTGCTGCGAACCTGAGCGATTTATCGCACTCCAAGGGGCGCCAATTCCCATTAACTCTGAGTCAACTTTAGCTTGAACCTTGGAGTTCCGGTCGAGTCACCGTAAACCAGGAAGTAAGCATTTGTGGCTGGAACTGTCGCGACGAAGATCGCAGATGTTCAGGGCGTGATGCGTCACCCGAAGAACATGAAAAATCAGAATAAGCTCGACTCTCCGGGCCTAAAGGCCAGCGACCCAATGCGCAGGACTTCAGCAGCCTGAAGGCTGCTGCTCCCTCCGTATTCGCAACCAACAATCGGCACTGGCTGCTGGAATTTTCGGGGCAGATTCGACGGACGTTTTTACGGTGATGGTGAAGAGTTTTCAAGGGCCACAGATCCCTCCGCTTCGGTCGGGATGACAAGCGCTGTTTGGTTAGGGGCAAGTCGTTCTGATCGGTGCCTGATCTATTCGAACGGCTGCGCGGCGGCCTCCATGAGGATGAAGAAGGATTGGGCTTCGGTGGAGATGCCGGGGCGGTCGAAGTTGGGTGCACCGCAGGCTCCCTGGATGAAGCCGTATTGATCCATCCTGGCGCGGGCGGCTGCGCGCATGCGGTCGGCGTGGGGGCGATAGGTCGAGGGAAGCCACTGGTCGGTGATTCCCTGGTAGATGGCGAAAGCGAGCATCTGCGCCAGGTTGGTTTCAACGAAGGTGTCAGGGCGATCGACGATGTTGTGGAAGAGGCCGTCTGGACGTTGATACAGAAGACAGCTGTCGATCACCTCGCAGGAAAATACAACCAAATGGTTGCGATTATGTTTGCGATCAGGAGGCAGGCTGCGGATTACCTGTGCCAGTCCAGCGGCTGTCCAGCCATTACCGCCGCCCCAGAAGACAGGATCAGTGAATTGATGTTTGCCGTCGTCCCAGATGTGGGCCATGAGCTTTTTCTGAGGATTGAAAAGGAGCTTTCGATAGCCTTCGATCTGGAGCATCGCTTCGTCGTGATGGCCCATTGCGGCCAGGAACGGAGGCGCGCCGTTGATACCATCGGACCACATCTGGGGCGCTTCAAACGTATGGTAAAGAATCCCGTCGATATTGCGCGGAGCCTTCAAGAGTATCCAGGTAAGCATGCGGTCGACGGCCTCGTGCATTGCAACATCGCCGGTCCAGGCTGCAGCCTGCGCGTAGGCTGCTCCGCCCATTGCCGGGTCCGTTGGACCGCCGTTGACCACGACGGCCATGCGGCCATCGGGGGTTTGCTGCACCATGGCGGCCTTCGTAAGTTGGATAAGCAACTCGCGCTGGCCGGATTGCAGCATGGCCTGGGCCAAGATGCCTTGTTCCCAGTCGCGACGCTGGAGTGTGAGAGCGGCGGTGGTAGCGCGCTCAATGCGACGGGTGGCTTGGAATGGCTTTTGCTGCGCAGACGAAGATGTAGAGAGAAGGCTCCCGGTACTCGCTATAGTTGCAGCGCTTAGAAATGAACGTCGATTCATCGCAGACGATGATAACGCGGCGGATGTCGCATTCCCTCAGGGGCTAAAGCCCGACCGATTTCTTTTTGCGGCTTTGCGGCACGACTGAAGTCGTGCCCTGACACAAAGGCCTCCGCGCGGTCGCAGGTGAGGTTGTGCTTTCCCACCCAAGCGGAGCTTGGATGGGGCACCCACGTTTCGTGCGGATATATGAATTTAGAAGGCAGATCCCTCGGCTTCGGTCGGGATGACAGGCGGCTTTGGTGGTCAGAGGAAAGCCGTCTCTGTTTCAGGAGGCGAGGGTGTTGATGGCGCGTACCAGCTTATCGAGATCAGGAATCGTCGTGTAGACGTGAGGGGTTACGCGGACGCAGCTTATGTTCTCCCAGACGATGCCTACGGTGTGGATTTTGTACTGGTTGAAGAGCGCGCTGTCGAGCTCTGCGGGCGTCATGCCGTCGATGCTTACTCCGCAGATTGCGCAGGAGTATTTTGCGTTGAGCGACGTGTGCAGCTTTACCTTCTTCGTCTCCTGCACGCGCGTGGCCCAGTAGTTCTTCAGATATCGAATGCGTTCTTCCTTGCGTTTCGATCCGATGCCTTCGTGGAAATTGATGGCTTCGCCGATGCCCTGCTCGAGGGGAAAGCTGCGCGTGCCGAGTGTTTCGAACTTGCGAATGTCGGCGCTGTGCGGGGTGGAGTTGCAAGTGAGCGGCCAGAGCTTTTCAATCTTGTCCTGCTTCACCCACATCATGCCGGTGCCGATGGGCGCGGAGAGAAACTTGTGCAGGCTCGTGCCGAAGTAGTCGCAGTGAAGGTCGGTGACGTTGAAATCGATGAGGCCAAAAGAATGCGCGCCATCGGCCAGGACTTCGATGTTGTGGGAGTGCGCCATGTCGGCGATCTTGGCGACTGGCATGGTCTGGCCGACCCAGTTGATCATGTGGGTGACGTGGATGAGCTTTGTTCGCGGCGTGATGGCCTGCTCGTATGCCTTGACGATCTGGTCGTCGTCTTCAATGGGGAAGTCGAAGCTGATTTGCTTGTAGACGATTCCCTCGCGCATGGCTCGCTGGCGATAGGCCTGGATCATGTTGGGATAGTCCTGCTTGGTGCCGATGACTTCGTCGCCGGGCTTCAAGTCGAGGCCGTAGATGATGGTGTTGAGCGCTTCAGTGGAATTGCGGTTGATGGCGATTTCATCGGGTTTGGTTCCGGCCAGCTTTGCGAGCTTCTCGCGCAGGGGCTCGCGGCCCTGATCGAGGATGCGCCACATGTAATAGGACGGGCCCTCGTTGGAGAGCTGGTTGTAGCGCTCGACGGCCTGCTGCACAACAACCGGCGAGGGGGAGACTCCGCCGTTGTTGAGATCGATGAGGTTGGGATTGACGGAGTATCCACGCTGAATCACGGCCCAGTAGTCTTCGTCCTGCGCGGCAACGTCGGGATTGAGGTGCGCGATCCGCGCTCCGGCGGCTGCGAACTCCGCTGCATGCGCCTGCTGGAAGAAGCTGTTGACGGAGAACGCGCCCGCGAGCGTTGCTGCCTGCTTGAGGAAGGAACGGCGACTGTTGAGATCCATACCCAGCAATGTAGGGGCTGCGTGCCGCGAGACACAACAGAAATATTCGCCTACTTTCCGCTGGCCTCGGTGCTTGTCAGGCTGCGGATGATTTCGACCTCGCGCTCGCGGTAGGGTTTGCCGTCGGGATGGAATATGTCGTGCTGCCAGACGGCCGGCTGATCGGTGACATACGGATGCTGCCAGGAATCCCAGGGGATCCACGTCTGGCTTTTGCCAGCCACCAGGCCCCAGTTGATGGCTCCCACGTGATACTGCTTTGCGAGGGGGAGGACGGTGTCGAAAGTGCTGCCGATATTGCGAGCCATGTATTCAGTGCATATGATGGGGCGGTGATATGGCTCGAGCAGCTTCACGTGCGCTTCAAAGTCTTCGGGCCATCCGTAGTTGTGGAAGCTGATAACGTCGGATTGCTCGATCTGGATTTTGGCGACAGGGGTCATGGTTGCGATCGACGTCCAATCGCCGTGCCAGACACCGCTGGTTAATGGCTGCGTGGGATGAGCGGAGCGCGCCCATGCGAATACCTGTGGCAGTAGTCCGGCGATGATCTCGTTTTTGTTTTTGGGTTCTCCGTGGAGGTAGGAGGAATCGTTGCCGTTGTCGGGCTCGTTCCAGAGATCCCAGGCCAGGATGCGCGGGTCGTTAGCGAAGGCTCCGACGACACCTACTACGTATTTCTCGAGTTGGGGAAACTTGGTTGGGTCGGCAAGAATCTCAGCTCCGGGAGCCTGCACCCAGCCGGAGTTGTGCACGCCTGCGACCGGTGGATGCTGCGGGCCGAGCTTTGGGTGCGGGTCCCAGCAGGAATCGAACAGCACGAACACAGGCCGGATATGGTGACGCGCGGCAATGGAGAGAAAGGTGTCGATGCGCTGCTGGAAGCCCTTTGGATCTTGCTCCCAGAGTAGGTTGTGCAGGAAGACACGCATGGTGTTCATGCCGATGCTCTCGGCCCAACCCAGTTCGCGATCGATGGTGGTTGGATCGAACGTGTCGGCCTGCCACATTTCGAGTTCGTTGATCGCGGTGGACGGAAGAAAATCCGCACCCACGGGCCAGGGCTGGCTGGCATACCACTTGTTGGCCTGGGCTTCAGTCCAACGCTGCTGCGCATGAAGCGGCGCGAAGGATCCGAGCGCTAGGAGGACGAGCAAAACGCAGGTGAGAAAAGAATTGAGGCTGCGTGGATGAGTCTTGCGGGATACTGACGAAGCGCTGCGGTTGCTCAGAAGGGCCCCCTGATACAGAGAATTGGCGAAGGAGTATTCTACTGCGCCTTGGTGAGGTCTGTGGCCTTGGTGCGCTCGGCTGCGGCTTCAGCGGCGCGGCCCTGGCGCTCGTATGCGATTGCGAGTTGAGTATGTGCTTCGACGAAGGTGGGATCGGCGGCGACCGACTCCTGATAGCGCGCAATGGCGTCGGCGATCTGCCCGCGCAACATAAGTTGATTGCCCGCGTTGAGTGCGAAGTTGGCACGTTGCCGGCTGACTGCGCCCTGCGCAAGTACGGCCGCTTCTTTGCGATAGTCGGCTGCCTGGGTGCGGAGCTGCTTCATTTCAATGCGCAACGCATCGGCTTTTTTCTGGTCGCCGGCGGCTTCGGCAGCTTCGGCCTGGGTGCTGAGATTGCCAGCCTGTTCAGCGAGAACCCCGGCGAGCGTGACGCGGGGACCGGGCTGGCCGGGTAGAAGCGGAATGGCTTTCTCGAGCGCCTCGGCAGCCTCGGGGAGCCGCGAATCCTGCTTGAGCGTGCTGCCCAGGATGGCCCATGCGTCGCCGTTCTCAGGCCGCAGCGCGACGGCCTTCTTCAATTCGACGACCGCCTCGTCGAGCTTGCCTAGCTGCATATAGAGAATGCCCAGCGTGTAGGGAGGATCTTGAAGGTTGGGATCCATTTGCCCGGCGCGGCTCAGTTCGGCGATCGCATCTTCGGGACGGTCCTTGAATTTATATGCGAGGCCGAGATCGTAGTGAAGTTGCGGATCGTTTGGATCGAGAGCGATCGCCTTTTGAAAATCAGCAATCGCTTCGTCGAAGGCTGAAAGCTGAATGTGGCAGACCCCGAGATCTTTGTAAATGGTGGGGTCGTTCGGGTTTTCTGCGAGCGCGCGTTTGAAGTACTCGAGCGCCTCTTTGCCCTTGCCGGTCAAAGTGAGCGCCAGACCAAGATTGGTGAGCGCCGAGGCGTTGCGAGGTTCGCTTTCGATGGCTTTCTGAAACCACGGAATCGCGTCCTGCTGGCGGCCGAGCCGCTGCAAGGCCATGGCCATCTCCAGCGAGATTCCCGGCAGATTCGCATCGGCATGGATAGCTGCATTGAACTGCTGAATCGCGTCTTCATCCTTGCCGGCAGCCGCGAGAGCGCGGCCATATTGCAACAGGGCTTCTGCGTTCGGGGGGTTCGTGGCTGCTGCTTCCGATAGAGCGGTCAGAGCATCTGTGAGATCTTTCTGCGCGAGAAAGAGCTGGCCCAGGTGGATTCGTGCGCGAACATTCGAGCTGTCGAGAGAGACAGCAAGCTCGAACCGCTGTTGCGCTTCCTGCCAATTCCCCTGTTGCGCGGCGAGCGTTCCGATCGCGTCTTCGATGTCGGAGCGCGGGCCGGTGAGTGCTTCTTCTGCGACGAACTGCACGACTGCTTGATCCGACTTGCCCGCCGAAGCGAGTGCGTGACCGTAGGCATCGTAGAAGGAAGCGTTTGGAGATGCTTGTCCAGGCTGCTTTGACAGGTTCAGCGCGGACTCGAAGTGCGGAATAGCTGTTGCCGGTTTGCCAGCCGCGAAGTACGCCAGGGCAAGATTTGATTCAATTCCGACATCGCCCAGTTTGATTCGGGCCGCAGCTTCGAATTCCCTAGCGCCTTCCATCGGCCTTCCCAGTTCCACCAGAACGGCGCCCAAAGCTACGTGTCCTTCGACGATTTTGGGTTCTAAACGAACGACCTCGGCAAACTTCGTCTCAGCAAGTTCCAGATTTCCGGCCTGGCGAGCTGCGAAGCCCTCGTGAAAAGCTGCGTCTGCCCTCTTGATCAGATCAGCCTCAGGCACTTTCGCTGACTGTGCGCCGGCGCTAAACGAGACACCGAGAAGCGCACAGAACGTGATCGTGATTCGCAGGGCGTGGCGGGGCATCAGCTACTTCCCCGCAGGCTTAGGATCGTTCCGATGTTGAAGGTCGACCACCAATTTGAATTCGCGATTTGCGGCGTCGAGTTGGCCCGTCGCTTTGTATGCCTGCCCGAGCAGGTTATGCGTGATGTAGTTGGAAGGATCCATCTTTACGGCGTGGTCGAGGTAGTGGAGAGCCTGGATGGGCTGCTTGAGCTTGAGGAACGTCTGTCCAAGCAGAATGTAGGGTCCGGTGGCTTGTGGCTCAAGCAGCACCGCCCGATTCAATGCCATCTGTGCATCTTCGTATTGTCCGCTGCGAAGGTAGGCGTCTCCCAGACGGTCGTAGAGGTCAGGGTTGAGCGGGTTGATTTTGCGTTCAGCCTCGAACTCTCGAATCGCGCCCTCGGTATCCGCTCTCGAGAGCGCAACTTCGCCGAGCAATTCGTGAGCGAGCGGAAGAGAGGGATTCAGTGCGACGGCTTTGCCGGCTTCCATACCCGCTTCATCGCGCAACTCTCTGCGCAGGAACAGGCGCGCCGCCAGCAGATATGCTTCAGCAGAGTCGGGCGGGAATCCATATTGCGCTGCGAACGCGTGGCGGGCGTCATCATAGCGCTGGACATCTGCATAGCAGAGCGCAAGCACATAGTTGGGATCGACGTTTGCTCCCTGCACCCCGGTCCGTCCATTCTCGAGAAACGGAATTGCCTCCTGAATGCGCCCGAGCCGGAAGAGGCTCACGCCATGCATTTCAATCGACTCGCGGTCGTTGGGATCCTGGTCTGCAGCTTTCGTGAAGGCGTCAATTGCCTGCTGAAATTGCTCGCGCTGATAGAAGATCATGCCCCGCAAGCGTTCGACACCCGCCGGTTCCGGCATCTGCGCGGCGAGCTGATCCAGCTGCGTCATCGCCTCGTCGAGGCGGCCTTTGCCTGCGAGGTCTCTTGCGGTCTCAAATGTGACGGCGGGGGCCGCAGTGTCCGGGGAAGAGGATGCGCCTTGCTGAACTTGTCCCCAGAGGGCGATTTGCGAAGCAGCAAGGAGAACAGCAATGGCGATGATACGAAACATGATTGTCCTGATGAATCCAGTTTAACTCTATGCGGTCCGTTGCTTAGACGAGTGCTGATGGACTGGTGAGAGCAAACAAAGAGGGGAGCCTAAGCTCCCCTCCAGGGTTTGTTGCCGTTCGTTACGCGTTAGAACTGTACGCGTGCGGAGAACACCAGCTGACGAGGTCCGGGTCCGGGACCCGTGCCAGTGATGTGGCCAGTTCCGAAGATGTTGCCATCTGGATTGGCGGGGTTGATGTGGTTGAAGGCGTTGAAGGCGTCGAAACGGAACTTCGCAACGATGCTCTCATGAATGGTGAACGACTTCACGATGTTCGCGTCCGTATTGAAGAACGAGGGTCCACGATAGGTATTGGCGCCCGCGTTTCCAATCACATCAAGCCCTGGGAACGAGAACAACTGGGGCTGCGAGGTGAAGAAGTCCCGGCTGACTGTACCGCCAGATACCTTGGCTGTGGTCAGACTGGTCTTCATGTGTCCGCTGGTATTTGGACGGCAGGGAGCTGCCGATCCGCCGGTGTTGTGGTTGCAATCCTGATTGTTTCCGAAGCCGCCGCCCATGTTCACGCTGTATGGAAGACCGCCTGACCAGTTCAACGAATAGGCTATCTGCCATCCGCCGATGATCATATCGGTTGCCCGATTTACATTGGCTGCGTACTGTTTGCCACGGCCGAACGGAAGGTCGTAGCTGCCGTAGCTGGTGAAGGCCTGCGCACGAACGTTGGAATCACGCAGGTGGCCAACATGGTGGTCCCAGGTCCAATAGCCGTTCTGGTCTCCCCATGCGCTCGCCCACTGATAGTTGGCATTCAAAGCAAGACCCTTTGTAAAGGTCTTTGCAACCGTGACCTGCAAGGCGTTGAATTCAGTGTTCTGATCGTCGCCATAGTAGCTGATGCCGTTGGTGTAACCGCATTGGCCACTCGTGAGCCACGGGTCAGAATCCTGCGTCTGGAGGTTTGCAATCGAGATGTAGTTGGGGTCTCTGCAACCTGCCAGTGACCCTGCATAGTAGCGCTTCAGCAGGCGCGCATTGGAAACGCCTCCATCAGCTGCAATGCCATTCGAAGTGGCTGAAATGGCGGGCGCCGCCGGATCCCAGTGTAGCGTCTGTCCATTCCTGCCAAACTGGCCGGGCAGGGTCAGAGCCGATTCATTGGGGTCAGTGTTGTTGCCATCACCGTCAGCCAGGGTGTGGGTTCCCTTGTTGCCGACGTATGCTGCAGTGAGGCTGAGCGTCGGAGTGATTGCACGCTGCACGCTTAGATTCCATGCATCAATCGTCGGGAAGTTAAGCGGATTGGGCCGAGCTTTCGGACTGACGGCATACCCTTGCGCCGGCAACAGACCGCTGGACGGCACTGTCGGGAAGACGAATGCCGGCGGCCCCTGTGCCATGGAGAACGAGGTACCGATGTTGCTTGGTGCGTTCACGCTCTGGTTGGCCAGAACGGGAAGGTTCTGCGTGACAACGTGACCGAAGATCGATCCGAATACGCCCGTATCGAAGCTGCGGCCATAGCCGGCACGAATTACCGTCTTGTCATCCAACTGGTACATGATGCCGATGCGCGGATCGAAGCCCTTGGCCAACTGAATGGTCCAGCCCATGTCGGTGGGGACCTGCCCGTATCCGGCAACATGCATGTAACCGTCACCGAGGTTCATGAGTGATCCGTTGCCCTTGGCATTAACCGACTCTGGGAAGTAAAGCTCCCAGCGAAGCCCAAGGTTCACGGTGAGGTTCCTGGTTACGCGCCAGGTGTCCTGACCGTAGTAGAAGGTACGGTTCTGGTGCTCCTTAGCGGAAGTGGAAACCGAGACGTAACGGCCGAATTTCGTGACATCGCCCAGTGCGTAGGTTGCCCAGCCGAGGCCATTGCTTCCGTTGTTCGAAGTCGGACCTTGAGCGAATTCCATCAATCCAGCGCGATCCGTGTCGGATGGAACGCGGAGGTTGGTGGCAAAGCGCAAGTCAACACCCACCTTGAACGTGTGGTTACCCTTGATGAATGTCCAGTTGTTGACGATCTGATACTGATCTTCTTTTTCAGTCAGTGGGCAGTTGCAACGATTGATGCTGAGGCCACCGCCGATAAGCGATTGGTTGCCCCCGCCGGTGCCGCCGTTCCCATCGATCTGCCATCCAGGCGCTCCGGAAGTGAAGCTGTCTCCCATGTTGATGCCCGGGATGCCGATGGTATTCGCGAAATCGACACCCTGGTCATACTTGGTATCGATAACGTTATAGCGGTAGTATCCAAACCGGAAGTCGGTCAGCAGTTTCGGGCTGATGGCAATATCGACGCCCGACGCAAGACTGTCGTTGGCTCCGTTGGAATTGCCGCCGTAACCGCCAAGGCCGAATCCCGCTCCACCAGCGTCGCCGAACAGCGTTTTGCCCGAGAGAGTATCCCAGAAACGCGAGAAGCGGCCAAACGCATGCATCTTCTCGTTGAAGGTCCAGTCACCGCGAACGGTGTATGCGTTGCTGTTGAACAATCCGGTGCCGCCCGCCGAGTAGTTGCTTTCGATCGGCTGGAGACCCTGGGTGCCCTGGTTCGGTGAGTAGTTCTTGAAGTAGGCCAACAGATTGAGGGCCTGCGGAGAAATCAGCGCGGTCGGAATCACATTGGCAGCGAACGCGGCATTATACGCCGGATTGCCAGTGTTGTTGGTCAACATCTGACCGGCTGCGAGATTTCCGTTGGCCCTGTAGATTGCCGCGTACTCACTGAAGTCGCATCCGGGGATTCCGGAAGGACCGATTGTTACGCCGAGACAGGAATCTCGCATCAAGTTTGTCGGCACTGTGCCTGTGGCAGATGTGCCCACCTTTTGCCGCTGCGATTCCCAGTTGAAGAAGAAGAAGCCCTTGTCGCGAATGACCGGTCCGCCGATCGATCCACCAAAGCGATTCTTCAAGCCTGGGGGAATGGATGAAGCAAGTCCATGCTCCCTGGCATAACTATCGGGGTACTGGCTGAACGGGTTGCGGGCCAGGTTGGCATTGCCGGTACGGAAATCATAAGCGCTGCCGTGGAACTGGTTGGTGCCCGAACGGGTTTGCGCAGTCACTACGGCCGAAACGGCCTTGCCGAGCTCAGCGTCGTAGTTCTGCGTGGTGATCTTGGTTTCGGTTACAGCGTCCATCGCCGGGTTGATGACGATGATTCCGAGGATCGGATCCTGGTTGTCAGTACCGTCCAGTTCGAAAGCGGTTCCGCCGAATGCCTGGCCGTTGACCTGGATCTGTTGTGATGCCTGAGGGTTTTCATCGGCAGCGTGAGACCAGCCGAGAACCTGCGCGCCCGGAAGCAGAAGCTGAAGGTTGGTGAAGTTCTGGTCGCCCACCGGAAGGCTGGATACCTGCTGCTGATCGAAAACGGTCGCTACATCGGCCTTTTCCGTTTTCAACAGAGGAACCGCATCCGCACTAACCGTAACGGTGGTGCCGGTATCGGAACCGATCGTCAACGTGGGGTCGACGCGCGGCGCTGTATCGGCCTGGACGGTGATGCCTTGAGTTTCGAAAGGTTTGAAGCCCTTGGCCACAACCTTCAAGTTGTAAACGTCTGGGATAAGGTGGGGCACGCTGTAGTCGCCCGATGCATTCGATGAAACCGTAACGACTGTGCCCTTGGCCACGTCGGTGACGGTAATCAAAGCATTCGGGATGACAGCGCCACTCGCGTCCGACACAGTGCCAAAGATCGATCCGTAAACCGACTGTGCACTGGCCGTCACAACGAAGAGCGAACTTGCGCAGGCAAAAAGCGCCAGCACAAGTGCTGTACGTAGAAACTTGTTCATGCGGTCTCCTGAAAAGAATGCCATTGTTCTGATCTGTTAACTAATAATTCTGCCGGCGCGTTCTTCGACTTCGACCGGTCGGCTTACAGGGCTCACCTGCCGCGATGGCAGGATCGCTCATTTCCCGGCGCCGCTACTCCCGAACACAAATAGAGAGCGATAAATTTACAGACTCCGGAGCAAATGGAAACCTTACTGAAAGTGTCACCCGCCTGTCAATGTCAAAAGCTCGAACGCGCAGGTTGATCGTTGCGAAATCGACATGTCATTGCTGGAAAAGCTTTACCCCTATTGAATCCGCAAAAGCTCACGCAAATTGACTATCCCTAAAGCCAGCATATAAAGCGATTTACTGAGATGGCTCCAAAGATGAGACGAATTGACACGGGGCACTTCGATTCTTGTCATACGCTTCCATCTGCGATCCAGTCAGCGCGCAAACAGTTAAATTTGTCTATTAATTGATATGACAAATACAGGCGCTGCCGCCGATCCATTCGGCATTCCTGTTGGATAAGGTCGTCTGCCTAGCTCTCAACTTTGAGGATGCCTTTAATCTCCACCAAATGGTTGATTCTGAAGATTATCTACTTAAGGAGAACTAGCGGCGCAGACGGCGGGGTCTCAACTGTCTTGCCGATGCGATGATTCCGACGGCGGGTCCTGTCCGGCATTCGCCATCATGCGTTTCTAAAGAACTTTCGCGCAGTGAAACTGATTTAGGCATAACATTCCCTTCCCCGTTTAAGGAATCTGGTGTCGGGTCTTGTTAACTGGCTGGATGCCTCTCGCCAGGAGGCGGTCAACGGGGACCGCACTTGTGGGCGCCTGAGCCGATTTCCCGAGCCAGCGCCTTCGCTTTCTGATAGTCGGGGGCGAATTCCAGCAGCCGTTCCAGGCTCGCCAAAGCGTCTTCGCGCTCTCCATGGGCGCACTCGACTACAGCCAGATTCATACCCGCACCTAATTGCGCCGGATCACGATCAAAGACCGCTTTCCAAAGCCGGAGGGCATCGACGTACTGACGTTGACCCGCTTTAATCAACGCCAGGTCCCCGGCAGCCAGAGAGCTGTTTGGATCGGCCTCTAGCGCGGTTTCGTATTCCTCAATGGCCGCGTCCGATTTTCCGCTCATCTGGTCGAGAAAGCCGAGTTGCGCATGCAATTCGTGATCGCGTTTGGCTCCGCTCTCGGTGTGTTCGGCTCGAGCGAGAAGCGTCATCGCTCGTTCGCCTGCGGACTGATTTCCGCGGGCTGCCATTTGCGCGTAGGCCAATCCAAGGTCGCGATCATCGGCAACCATGCCGCCGACGGTTTGCAGTTCTCCGCTTGCGGCCAAGGGCAGCCGTACGTTGCTAATGCGTTTCCTGATCCAGTGATCTGTCACCTGTTCATGCGCGATGTCGTTGGAAGGTGGCCGAGCCATATGACATGCGGTGCAGTCCTGATTTTCAGAATGATGCTTTTCGGCAAATGCGGCGGCATTATGGCACTGCAAGCACTTTTGCCTATAGAAGGAAACTTTCTCCTCCGGTGCGGGCGAACCGTGCGGATCATGGCAGGATGTGCACGTTAGGCGATCACCGGACTTCTTCTTGCACTCGCTGCGCAGGAGCGCCTCCCATTGACTGGTGGCGCGACCGCCCGACCCATTTTCGCCGCTGTAGACGAAATACAGCGCAAAATCGAACAAGTCGTCGCCGGGATAGAAATTCTCCATCTCCTTGCCGTTGCGAATGACGGCGGCCTGGCCTTCGAGGTGGCAGTCGAGGCAAACCGAATCGCGCCGCATGGGCTGCAGCGCGTCGATGTCGAGCATGTGCGCCATTCCCTTCGTGACAATGTGCGCATCGCCGTCGCCATGGCATTCGGTACACGTAATGCCGCCATGGGCGAAGGGCTCGCCGGCGTAGAGATTTCGCGCCTCCGGCAAGGAGTGCGCAACGTCGGATGCATGACAGTGCAGGCATCCCGGATCGACCTGGAGAGTCAGGGGCATCTCTTGCGCAGCGAGAAAATTCGGGGCCATGTCCCAGATCTGCTTTTTGGCGTACCAGTTAACCGGGGATTCAAACCAGTATCCGGACTGCTCAAAGAGATAGGTGCGGCCGCGTTTGCCAGACCCGATGAAGTAGCGAAGTTCCTGCCGGCCTTTCAGCGCTTTGTCGGGTGATGCAACGTTGCGTTCATAGTTCAGCCAGATGCGGCCAGCTTCGTCGGATACACGGTAGTGCACCCCTGATGCGGCATGAAAAAAGTCGCCGGACAGAAATCCGTCAGCGGCAAGACCGCTGGCATTGGCCATTGGGGTGGTACGGTAGCGTTCGTATATTTCGCGATGGCAAGACGCACAAGCGGCGTTGGGGTCGCGCACATCATTATCCGGGCGAGCTTGCACGCTCCTGGCGGACCAGCACAACACCCAAACAGCCAAGAAACAGATTCCAGCAAGGCAAACCGAACGAAGGCGGTACAGAATCAGCGCTCCAACAGCTCTCGCTGCCGTTCTGGGTCTTGCTATGGTGTTGACGGAGAGACGGGCTGTCCGGTTGACATCGTCGGCGTGCCTGTCTGTAACAAATTTGTTGAACGTCTGGTAGTTTTGCCAGTCAGAACAGGCATTATGATTCGGTTGACGGCTCTAATCCTCGAGAGTTGGTTTAAAGTTGGAAACCTGCGAGACGCTTTTCGCATGGCGAGCAGGTCTCGAAGTTCTCCAAAACACGCGTCCGGGAAATAGCCATGGATCAAGTTCTTCGATATTCGATGGACCGCCTCGCGACGCCGATCGGCGAATTGATGATTGCGGCGGATGGAGACGGCAGACTGCGCGTCGCTCTATTCACCGAGGATCAGGAAGACATACGTCGATATCTGCGTCTTCAAGCGCACTCGAAGAAATTCATTCTCGAATCGGCTCATGATCCAAATGGACTAACAACCGCGATCTCGAACTATTTTGAGGGAGACCTTTCGGCAATTGATACGCTGCCCGTCGAGACGGGAGGAACGCCGTTTCAGCAGGAGGTCTGGCGCGCTTTACGGGAGATTCCTTGCGGCACGACAACCTCCTACGGAAAACTGGCGGAGCACATTGGCCGACCTGCGGCGATGCGCGCAGTGGGATTGGCCAACGGAGCGAACCCGGTGTCCGTTGTGGTGCCGTGCCATCGCGTGATTGGAGCGAATGGCTCACTGACCGGATATGGCGGCGGCATCGAACGTAAACGCTGGCTGCTTGACCACGAAAAGAGCCCGAGGCTCTTCTGATTTGTGCCAATGCGGCTCTCGCACTGACCGAGTCGCCGAAAATCTGGATTCCTTCAAAGCACTGATACGCTTCGCGATTGAACTGCACTATTGAAGACAAGCACGGAGGGATCCCATGGCTAGCGTGACTGCTACGAATCCCAAAAACGGATTTTCGGTGAAAGCCTACGCAGGCGACAACAAGACTCTTCTGGCCTTCAACTTCGACAACAAACAACGCGCCGCCAGGCTGGCGGGCTTTTCGATCCAGACGCAGCCGCCTGGCAAGCCGGCGTATTTTCTGTTCAACGATCTGCATTTTCCAACTCCCAACCAGCATGCGGTGGACAAGAGTGAGCCGCCTGCCTCCAGTGCCAACGCGCCATTCCAGAAGTACCGCTGGACGCATTTCACAGGCCAGTATCACCAGGGTTTGAATCCGGCGGTTGGACCCTACAAATACACAGTCACGCCGCGCTATTTCGACAACAACGGCAACATGCTCGCCCTCGATGGAACGCTCAGCACATCCGTGACGATAGCGGTCGGTCCATTCAAGAAAAGTTCGCTGAGCCTTGGATTCACGCGCGGCTATATGCAGTCGCAGGCTTTTGCGCATCACTTCGGGTTGCGTGCGCAACTCATGCCTTCCAGCAAAGCTCTGCAGTTCGACACGTCGGCCGCGGCGGGTACAGACTCAACCGGTAAGTCATACACCTTTGCCGACGAGTACGACTGGATGGGAGAGAGCGCACGCGTGCTGGTCTTCGACGTTCTCAACAAGGTACTGAACGATTCGACGCTCTCGTTGAAGCTGTTCGCTTACGACTTGAATGAACCGGATGTGATCGGCATCCTTCTGAAACTCGCCGCCGCGGGACGTATTCGCGTCATCCTCGATAACGCTTCGCTTCATGCGAACAAGGCCGGGACTACACCCGAAGATCAGTTCACTGCCCTGTTCAACAAGCAGAAGAAGGGCAAAGCCGACATTCTGCGCGGTCACTTCGCGCGCTTCTCGCACGACAAGATTTTCATCGTCAGCAAGAATGGATCGCCGATTCAGGTTCTGACGGGATCGACGAATTTCTCTCTCACCGGCCTGTACGTGAATGCCAATCACGTTCTGGTTTTCGACGATGCCACGGTCGCCGGCAAATTCTCGGATGTTTTTGAGGAGAGCTGGAAAGACTTGCCCAAGGCAAACTCCGCCGCGGCATTTGCGGCGTCTGTTTTAGCGACAACGCCGCTCACTCCGCTGATTGCCGGCATTTCAAAAACGGTGATCAACTACTCTCCGCACTCCGCCGCTGATGCGGCGAGGATTCTGAATGGGCTCGTGACGCGCGTAAACCAGGAGACCGTGGCCGGCGTCGCGAACGGCAACGTGATATTCGCAGTGATGCAGCTGAACGGCGGCAGCAACCCCGTGTACGATGCACTCAATGCGATTCATGAGAGCGCTTCAGTCTACAGCTATGGCATCTCGGATGCGCCGGTGGGAACCTTCTTGTATCAACCTTCGAGCCCGCAGGGCGTTCTGGTGACCGGCAAACCGGGCCAGACTACGCTGCCGCCGCCGTTCGACCAGGTACCCAGCCTTCCGGGGCACGAGATTCACGACAAGTTTGTGGTGTGTGGTCTGAATGGAGTAGACCCGGTGGTCTACTGCGGCTCCTCCAACCTTGCTCTCGGCGGCGAGAAGAGCAATGGCGACAATCTGCTCGAGATTCACGATGAAGATGTGGCAACCGTATTCGCGATCGAGGCTCTCGGCCTTATCGACCACTACAACTTCCTCGACCGTTATGCAAAGGCAAAAGCAGCAAAGGCCGCCAAGCAAAGTGCAGGGACAGGCAAGGCGCCGGCTGTCGCGAAAGCCAGCGTGACGAAGACGAAAGCGGTCGCAAAGAAAGCGCCGGTCAAAAAGGCTGCGAAGAAGCTGCCCGTCAGGAAAACGGCGAGGAAGTCTGTATCGAGGACCAGTTCTCGCGCGCGAAGGGTCCTCGCTGCCCGGGCTTCACGTTGATGTCGGTTGGGCGAAGATTCTTCGCTGAGCGCATTCACCGATTTGGTTAAGGGAGAATTTGCGATGGCAAACAAGAAAGCAGCAACCAAGAAATCGCCCAAACCGCTCGTTGAGGTGCAGCCACAATCGAACCAGGTGGCCGCGCAGAGTGCCGGAGTGTTTCTGAAAACCGACGATTCCTGGTCAAACGCCTACTGGAATGCTAGTGATCTGCACTTTAAGGAACGGGAACTGTTTGGGTGAGACGAGCCAACGACGGTTCAGGTTCCGTGCATTCCCACGCTTGCGACGATAAGCCTGCCGCAAGAATGGAGCACGCAACGCTTTGAAAATCTCAGACGCCTGACCTACTTCTTCTTCGCAGGGACGAGGGCCTCGTTCTTGAGGATCTTTCCGCCTTCTTCAATGACGAAGAGACGGTTCACATCGAGCTCTTTGATCGTGTCGACCTGGCCGGACGGCCAGCGAATCTCAACAAGATCCACCTTCTTTGCATCATTCAGACCGAAGTGAATCCGCAGATCGCTGGCCGAATAGTAGCCGTTGCATGATTTCACGTCTTCAATCTGTGTGAGAGGGGTGCCGGGTTTTGCGCTCAGTACCGGCGTGCCGGTCTGGGCCACGACTTTGATGCGCGCACCGATGCCGGTCTTGTTTGACTTCACTCCGACGAGACGAATCTTTACCCAGTTCCGGTTGAGCGTTGAGTCGCAACGCAGCAGTTGCGGAACGGCATTGACGCAATTCACAACGGCATCGAGATCGCCGTCATTGTCGTAGTCGCCCACTGCGAAACCGCGCGCCTTCGCGTTTGTGGTGATTCCCGATCCGCCGATCAGGCTGATGTCTTCATACTGGCCGTTGCGCAGGTTGCGATAGAGATACTTGCGCTCTGCATAGGCTGCATCTACCTGGGTACCGTCGACCTCGGGATACACATGGCCGTTGGCGACGAGTATGTCGAGCCATCCGTCGTTGTCGATGTCAATGAAGCTGATGCCCCAGCCGAGCAGGCGCGTATTGATACCGAGGCCCGCCTGGTAGGTGCGATCGTCGAAAGA
The DNA here is from genome assembly GCA_963832035.1 of uncultured Acidobacteriaceae bacterium. Lineage (GTDB taxonomy): Bacteria > Acidobacteriota > Terriglobia > Terriglobales > Acidobacteriaceae > Telmatobacter. The sequence continues at coordinate 921,871 of CAWHSK010000003.1, forward strand.
GCCGTCGCCGAGATTCATGTAGAGGGAATCGGTGTCGCCTGCGAAGTTGGTCTTGACGATATCGAGCATGCCGTCGCGGTTGTAGTCGCCGATGGAAACACCCATGCCGGCCTGCGGCTTGCCGTCGGGCGAGTAGGCAACGCCTGCTTCGATGGCCTGGTCCTTGAAGGTGCCGTCCTTCTGATTCACGTAGTACGTTGCAGATGTCGAATCGTTGGCGACGTAGATGTTGGGCCAGCCGGTGTTATCGAGATCGGCGATGCCGCAACTGAGCGCATAGGTGCCGAGCGTCCCCCACATGCCGGCTTTCTCGCTCACGTCTTTAAAGGTGCCGTCGCCGTTGTTGTGATAGAGCAGGTTCTTGCCGCCTTCGAGTCCCGGCGGACCGCAGGCAACGACGATGCCTTTGTAGGTGCAGTTCGCGTCTTCCGGCAGGGGCGTCGTCTTCAGATCGAGATCGATGTAGTTGCCGACGAAAAGATCGAGATGGCCGTCCTTGTCGTAGTCGAGGAAGGAACACCCGGAGTTCCAGCGCAGGCGGTCCTGGAGCAGGCCGGCTTCTTTTGTTACATCGGCAAATGTGCCGTTGCCGTTGTTGCGGAAGAGCGCGTTCTGGCCGTAGTAGCTGACGAACAGATCGTTCCAACCGTCGTTGTTGTAGTCGCCGACACAGCAGGCCTGGCCCCACCCTGAGCGCGCCAGACCGGACTTGAGCGTGACGTCGGTGAAAGTGCCATCGCGATTGTTCTTAAAAAGACGTGAGACGGGCTCGTGGCCTTTTGGAAATCCTTCGAGGCGCGAGCCGTTCACCAGGAAAATGTCGACCCAATCGTCCTGGTCGTAATCAAAAAAAGCGGCGCCGCAGCCGGTAGTTTCGAGGAGGTACTTATTGCGGTGTTCGCCGCCGAAGATCATTTCCACATTCAGGCCAGACTCTTTTGCGACATCGACAAACTGGACGCCGAGCGGAGTACCTGTCACGGGCGAAGGCGTACCTTTGGGCGCCGCCCTTGTGGGGGCTTCGTAGGCCTGGCGAGAATTGCCTTTGGGTGTTTGGGTGGACTGCTGGCCGAAAGCGGGCCGTGCCAGCCTCAAGACATCTTCGAGCGATAAAACCAGTGCGGTTCTCGACAGCGACTTCAAAAATCCGCGGCGGGTAAAGGACAAAACAGCGCTCTCCGTCGAGCGCAACTTCCAAGACCGGTCGCCTGCACTCTCAAAGGTGAGTATATCGGGAGGATCGCGGAGTTGCCCGATCGACGCATAGCGAACAGTGGGAAAACCTGATGTGATTGCGGGCTACCGGACTGAGCCCTCGTCTACGAATCCGCGGACCGCTGGATTTTTGCAAAGATTGATTTCAACAGCCGCCGGCATTTCTGGTGGAGCTTCTCCAGCACTGTGGCGCGCTGGAAAACGTCGCGATACTCTTCGTCTCTGAGCCCGAACATATTGCGATAGAGATTCTCAGAACCTGGAGTGGTTACACCATCGGTGTCAAAGATCAGGTTCATAGCCTGGGCATCTTCCATTGCTCTGAGGGCCAGGAGCTTGGTGCCGTCCGGATGGGGCTTTGTGCAGGAATCGTCCGCGGAAGCGATGCGGGATGTTGACAGCCAGTAATAGCAACGATTGGCGTCCCAGACATAGACGATAGCCGCATCGTAAGCGATTGTTCCGTCGGCATGTCCCTGCAGAATTCGAGAACTCGGAACCGCGGCAATGGCGCGTGCCTGTCCTCGGGACATAGCCTCTTCAATCAGGTTGAATAGCGTGTCCAATGGCGAGTAGCAAAGTTTGCGCCTGTCCTTCAGATTTGTTTCGAAGAACCGGACGAAATCCTTCGCGTTGATGTCCACGCAATCGAGCTCTTTGGCTGCTCTTCTGAAGTGTCCTCTGTGTTTGCTCTTTCGAGTGTTCAACACATCTTCGTCAGATGGCGAACGGAGATAGGTTACTTGGGTCTTGTGGCGAAAGCCTGATTTCGCAAAAGCGCTTCTCACCAGGTCGGCATAACTCAAATCAGGGTTGCAGACAAAATGAAAGGAGACCGATCTCGGAAGCTGCTCGAGCAACGACTGGATCACCCTGGCCTGTTCTGTGCGGCTCAAAGTTTCGGCGACAATCGGGCCACCAAGGTGCGACCAGTGTGGATCGTGGCCCTGAACAAGACCTATCCGATTTCTCGATAAGACAAAGGGAAGGCGACCAATGGTGACGTCTCCCTGGAGGACGCGCACCTCACGATAGTCCGAAGACCCACGTGCAATATCAATCCACCAATCCTGACTGAAGATGGGGAGCTCGGATTGATCGATTCCTGAATCCTGCGCGGGCCACCGGTCGACTGCGACCGGATAGGATGTATCGCGCAATTCAGTACTCACGCCGTTTTCCACATTGCTCACAGATGTTTTAGATTTCAGCGGTCGAGAAGTTCATTCGACGCGCCAGCACATTTCTATAAATTCGGCAGACCGTCACAACAAAATCGGCGGGGAGAGTCTGTGACTGAGGGTGAAGATTCATTACAGTTCATTGCGTCAGCGGAATGAACACCACCTAAGTGGCATGAAGGACTCGGAAGTTGCAAGAGCGGAATAAGCCAACTTGCCAGGCAAAGCCCCGAGAGGGAAATCCCTACTTTCCCGGCCTCTTTATTCAGAAGATCCAATGAAGCGAGGTGAATAAGTTATTTTGCCTATGCTCCTACCGCACGCGCTTCCCTCTTTCGTCACCTTGCCAGAAGTTACATTCGTCCGCCATTGACCAAATCGGGTGATTGCTCGACCCCCGAACCGCAGTGCTACGCTTCGTCCATCACAGGCCTCCGAATAACGAGAGAAGAGGTTGCCCATGCTTGAAGCGACGAAGACACTGGACTACTACGAGTTTCTCCAAATCAGTCCCCACGCGGACAACGAGACCATCCACCGCGTTTACCGGTATCTGGCGGCCCGCTTCCATCCGGATAATCCTGAAACGGGAGATCCGGAGAAATTCTTTCTGTTGAAATCTGCCTATGACATTCTCTCTGATCCGGAACGCCGCTCAGAATATGACCGCGACTATGAGACCGAGAGCGGGCCTGTGCACAATCCGCTTTCCGACTCCGTTGACTTCATGGACCAGGTGCAAGGAGAACTCAATCGCCGCCTGGCGGTGTTGGCAGTTCTTTACTATCGCCGTCGCGCTAATCCGTTTGATCCCAGAGTGAGCCTGGCCGAGATTGAAAAGCGCATGGGATTTCCGCGGGACTACCTGGATTTCACCACGTGGTACCTCGGAAAGAAGGGCTACATCACAAGGGCCGACAACTCCGACTTTTCGCTGACGGCCGAGGGAGTGGACTTCATTGAAACCCAGAGGGTGAACATTCCGGTTCTGAACCGACTGCTGACCAACGGCAACGTAGCCTGCAATGTGGAAATGGATGAGGAGACGATGCGCCTAGAGACGGACGCGCCGACCATGGTTGTATTGCCCGATATGACGCGCATTCCAGAGCGCCGCGCGAATGCGCGAGAACGCCGCACCGGCGCCCCTGACTGGCGCGCTGAAAAGGCGGAGCGCCGCAAGGGGCCTCGCCGTACATCCGAATAACATCGGTTGTTGCCATTCCAGGACTCGCCGCACAGTTTTCCTTCCTTGAGCCCATCTGGACCGGGTAGCATGTGTGCGCGGCAAAAGTCGGCGCCTGAGAACGCACTCCCGATCTTTCCGCATCTGAAGAGAACAGGAAATTAGGAGAAACCCATGCGATTTGGTCGTCGTTTTACTTCAGCAATTCTGGGGTTGGCAGCGTGCTCTTTGCTCAGTATCCTTCCCCCAACCGTTGCGCAGTCCACCGCCAAAAAGCCGCCGACGGCCGCTACAGTGCCTGCGAACCCTGCTGGCGGACTTGTCGACATCAACTCGGCCACGGCCGATCAGCTTAAGGCGCTTCCGGGTGTAGGCGACGCCTACTCGCAGAAGATCATTGCCGGCCGTCCCTACGCCAACAAATCCCAACTGAAGAGCAAAGGTATTGTTCCGGCGGCGACGTACGACAAGATTTCCAGCTTGATTGTTGCCACGCAACCGGCGAAGAAGAAGTAAGACTCTTTCGATGAAATCGTACCAGGCAAAGAGGGGCGCATCAGCGTCCCTCTTCGAGTTTGGCCCGATTTATTGACGCCGCGGCGAAGCGAATGAGATAGCTTTGAGATCCCCGGCCACTGCGAGCTTAAGCGCCGCCGACGCCAGCAGCCGTGTTGAATCCAGGACAGGCAGAGGGGAGTTTTTGTTGCTGATGATGAGGGGGATCTCAGTGCAACCAAGCACGACGGCGTCGCAATCTTCGTCTTTCATGCGGCGGATCACGATCTGGTAATAGGTCACCGATTCGGGCCGGAAAACGCCGTATACCAGCTCATCCATGATGATGCGGTTAAGCTCCTTCCGCTCGTCGCCAGTTGGTCGCAAATAGGCGATGCCGCGCGCCGCCAGCTTCTGCGGATAGACTTCGCTTTCGACAAGCCAGCGTGTACCGAGAAGTCCCAGGTGCTTGTAGCTGTGGTTGGCTGCCTCGTCGGCGACCACCTCGGCAATGTGCAACCAGGGCAGCGGCGATCGTGGCTCAACTAGATTCATTGCCTGGTGAATTGTATTGTCTGGGCAGATGAGGAAATCCGCGCCGGCGCTCTTCAGCTTGTTGGCCGAGTCAAGCATGAGGTCGGCAACGCCTTGCCAGTCATTGCGTTCGATGCATTCGACATAAGCCGCGAGCGAATGGGTGTGCATTGAAATCTCGGGGTGCGCATGCGGACCGAGCAATTGCGCCCCCTTCGCGCAGACGGTGCGATAACACAACGCGGCACCTTCGGAGGAGCAACCCACAATCCCGATGTGCAGCGGCGGCGGCATCTGATGATTTTACTGAAATAGCTGGTGCGCAAATCCTCTGGCTGCTTCAAACCGTCTGTGCCTGTAGGCGGGACACAATAAGTTATCGCCTGAAGCGGACGATTTAGCATGTTCAATGCGCGACCGGTACCGCCGATCGCGTTTTGAAGCGCCGACGAAGCATCTGGGGTATTGCTACAGAGGGAGAGAGAAGAATGGTCACGAGACGGGAATTCCTTGACACACTTGCCGTTGGAGCGGCGGGGCTTGCCCTTGGCTCGTCGGCAAGGAGCTATAGCCAGATCATGGGCTCCAACGAACGGCTGAACTTTGCGGTGATCGGATTGAACGGCCGCGCCTATGCGCATCTTTCTTCGCTCAAGGCTAACCAGGATGCGGCGCATATTGCCAGCGTTTGCGACGTAGAGAGCAACATTCTTGCGAAGTTTGCTTCCGCAACCAGCAAAATGATGGGCTATGACGCGACGACAGAGAAGGATTTTCGCAAGATTCTGGAGCGCAAGGATATCGATGCCGTCACGATAGCCACGCCCGATCACTGGCATACGCCGATGTCGATTCTCGCGCTGCAGGCGGGCAAGAATGTGTATGTTGAAAAGCCGTGCAGCCACAATCCCGGTGAAGGCGCTCTGCTGGTGGAGGCGCAAAAGAAGTACGGCAAGCTAGTGCAGATGGGAACGCAACAGCGTTCGTCGCCACACACGATCGAAATCGTCAACAAGATCCACAACGGGCTGATCGGCCGTGCCTATTTTGCGAAATGCTGGTACGACAACACGCGCAAATCTATCGGTGTGGGCAAAACGGTTCCCGTTCCCGCAACGCTCGACTGGGACCTGTGGCAGGGCCCCGCGCCGCACCAGGCATACAAAGACAACGTGCAGCCTTACAACTGGCACTGGTTCCGCACCTGGGGGACGGGGGAGACCCTCAACAACGGAACACACGAGGTTGATGTTTGCCGCTGGGCGCTCGGCGTTGATTATCCGAATCGCGTAACGGCCTCGGGCGGTCGCTACGCTTTCAAGGACGACTGGCAGTTCTACGACACGCTCGTGACCAGCTTTGAGTACGATGACAAGATGATTTCGTGGACGAGCGCGAGTTCCAACGGCATGCACACGTACAATCGCGGCCGCGGATCTGTGATCGAGGGAACTGAAGGCAGCGTGCTTGTAGATCGCGATGGCTATGAAGTCTACGACCTCAAGGGCAAGAAGACCGACGAATTCAAGGTCGGCAAGCAGACTTCGACGGCGGACCTGATTGGCGCCGACTCGATGACCGATGCACATTTCGCAAACTTTATCGCCGCCATTCGCAAAGGCGAGAAGCTGAATGCTCCGGTTTCGGTGGGCAACGTGGCCGTGACCATGCTGCAGCTCTCGAACATTGCATGGTTCGTACACCGCGAGCTAGATTTGGACCCGGCAAACGGCAAGATCAAAAATAATCCCGAAGCTATGAAGTACTGGAATCGCGAATACGAGAAAGGATGGGAGCCGCACATATGATTGCTTGCGAGGGTTAAAGCCCTCGAGTTCGGCAATTTTGCACGGCATACCGCACATGAGGAATTCAGAGAAATGAAGACAATCTCACGCCGCACGTTTGTCCGCTCTTCAGCTTTACTTGCTGCTGCTTCCACGTTGCCCATCGCACAACCTGCATTCGCTGAACTCACTGAGGCCGGCGGTGCGCCTTCGCCGATCAAGCTTGGCCTCGCCAGCTATACGTTCCGCAACTTTTCACGCGCGCAGATGATTACGTGGATGAAGCAATTGAAGGTCACCGGCCTGAATGCCAAGGACACGAAAGATCATTTGCCGATGGATCCGACGGCAGAGGCTCAGGCGGTATCCGATTACGAGGCCAACGGCATTCACCTGCACGCCGTAGGCGCCATTTACTTCCAGAAGGACGATGACGACGATATCCGCGCCAAGTTCGAGTACTGCAAGCGCGCCGGCGTCAAGGTCATCGTTGCCGGCGATCCAGCGCCCGCAACGCTGCCGCGCGTGGAAAAGTTTGTGAAGGAGTACGACATCAAGATCGCCATTCACAATCACGGGCCGGAGGACAAGATTTTTCCGTCGCCACTCGACGTGCTGAAGTTTGTAAAGACGATGGATCCACGCATGGGATGCTGCATCGATGTGGGTCACTGCATGCGGGCAGGCACCGACGCCGTGGAGGCGATCCACGCCGCGGGTCCACGCCTTTTCAACATGCACATCAAAGACCTGACCAACTTCACATCGAAGGAGAGCCAGGTCGCGGTGGGTGAGGGCAAGATGCCGATCCGCCAGATCTTTGAAGCGCTCGTCAAGATCAAGTATCCCGGCTGGGTCGATCTGGAATACGAGATCCACGCCGACGATCCAATGCCCGGCGTGACCGAGAGTTTCGCCTACATGCGCGGCGTTCTCGCGGGCATGGGCTACAACCCCCGCGACTAACGTACCGCGAGGAGGCGGCGCGATCTTTGCTCATCGAGCCGCCCCCTCGCTCGGAAAACCCGTGATTCCGCCGTATTCCCTATCTTGAGACCTCTTCAGTCGTTGTTCGATTTTCCTCTCGATTACTCGTCTACACTGATTACGCCATGAATGCTGTTTCGATTCGCGGCGACTGGGCCGGCCGGGTCATCGACGGGAGATTTTCGCTCCTCGAGTGGCTAGGTGGACCCGGCACCAGCAGCACCTTCGTCACCGAGCTTGATGGCCCCGGATCCCGGAGAGCTGCCATCAAGCTGTTCTTCGCCCCGGCCCAAGCCGAAGAACGGCTTTCTACGTGGACAGCAACAACCTCTTTGTCGCACGTGCACCTTGTGCGCATTCTGCATTTTGGCCGCGCCGAGATTGATGGTGTTCCCCTTGTCTACGTTGTCACGGAGCTGGCCGAGGAGGTGTTGTCGCAGATCATCCCCGAGCGGCCGCTGACTGCGGATGAAGCTCGTGAGATGATTGCGCCGGTTCTTGACGCGCTCTCGTATCTGCATGCGAATGGATGCGTGCACGGGCACCTCAAACCATCCAACATCCTGGTTGTCGAAAACGAAGTCAAGCTGTCGGCCGATGGAATCGTAATCGAAGGCAAGCCTGGACTCGAGTTGGAGAGCAGCGATGTTCACAACGCGCCCGAGACCGCAGCGGAACTAATGGCGCCATCGGCGGATGTATGGTCGCTGGGTGTGACCCTGGTGGAAGCGCTGACGCAGCAGTCGCCTTTATGGGATTTCGCAAGCAAAACTGAGCCGGTTGTGCCGGATTCGCTGCCAAAGCCCTTTGATGAGATCACGCGGGAATGTTTGCGCGTCAATCCTGTACGCCGATGCACACTGAGCGATATCCGTGTACTGCTTGAGGGTAAGTCGAAGCCGGCCCCACGGCAAGTGTTGCCGGAGGCCCGCCCTCAGCCTATGGTGGCGGAAAAATCTTCGCGGACGCGAATGCCTCTGGTTCCGCTGATCCTTGGGTTTGTTCTGCTAGCAGCCATTGTTTTCGGGCTCTCGACGCGCAGCCACAAAACTGAGACGGCGCCCCTGCAGACTGAGACGATCAAGCAAGCGCCGCCTGCCGAGCCGGAAGCTCAGGCACCTACTCCCCCGAGCGCGACGACCGGAAGCGCCAGTGGGGAAGTGCTCAAGCGCGTTATGCCGGAGGTTTCGCCCCAGGCAAGCGGCACAATCCATGGAACGGTGACCGTTGTTGTTCGAGCCACTGTGGACTCGTCAGGCACCGTCACCGATGCTGAATTTGCATCGCACGGCCCCAGCGCGTATTTCGCACGGGCAGCGATGGAATCGGCGCGCAACTGGAAGTTCAAAGCGCCCGAACAGAATGGGCAGGCAATCGCCAGCATCTGGTTGTTGCGCTATCAATTCAAGCGTGACGGCGTGAATGTCACGCCCGTGGAGAAGTAGGGCCGCCTAATCCATCAACGTTCGATTCATCTTGACATGCAACTATCTGGTTGCATGTTATCTCTTATTCCGGTCGTCGAGTCTTTCGGTAAACGCTGATTCGCCGGATGCGAGATAACAACGGCACCTTGCTACATGCTTTGATTGGCCGACCTGATCGAAGCGGGCGAGGCGCTACGTGTTGCCAAGTTGCTCCAGGAGTCCGTCAAAGTCAGCGAGGCTGGCGTACTCGATGATTATGCGGCCGCGTCCGTTCTTATCCTCGACACGGACCTTGAGGCCAAGTGCCCGCTGTAACTGCTCTTCCACTTCCTTGACGTTGGGATCAACCAGCGGCTCGGGCTTCGGTTCTTTCTTGTTTTTTTCGGGAAACAGGATGCCTTGCACCAGACTCTCCGTCTGGCGGACAGAAAGCGAAAGATTGGCGACCCGCTGGGCTGTCTTTTCGAAGTCTGGATGTAACTTCAATCCCAACAATACTTTAGCGTGTCCAAAAGTGAGGGCATTGGATTCGACGAGTTTCTGAACAGGTTCGGGCATACTGAGCAAACGCATGAAATTGGAGACTGAAACCCGGTCCTTGCCGGTGCGTGTGGCTATCTGTTCCTGCGTCATGTGGAACTCGCGGGAGAGCCGCTCAAAGGCGCGCGCCTGCTCCATGGGGTTCAGGTCGGCGCGCTGGAGGTTTTCGACGATGGTAATTTCGAGTGCCTGCTCGTCAGAAACCTGGCGGAGTATGGCGGGGATTGTTTTCTTGCCGGCCAGTTGCGAGGCGCGCCATCGGCGCTCGCCTGCGATGAGCTGGAATCGACCGCTGGCGAGTGGCCGGACGAGGATAGGCTGCACGACACCATTCGCTGTAATCGACGCGGCGAGTTCGGCCAGTTCGCCTTCGTCCATATGTGCGCGAGTCTGAAAAGGATTGCGGTCGATCTCCTCGACCGGTATTTCGCGCGGCTTACCACCCTCGGTTTCGACGGCGGGTGGTTGATGGATGGGAGCGGCAGCGGGCTGGCTGTTGACGCGAGGCAATAAGGAATCGAGGCCTTTGCCCAGGGCGCGGCGCTTGTTGTCGGTGGCGGCGATGCTCATCATCAAGTCCTCAGACCGGCCGATTTCCCGGTGGATTTCTCTAACGATCTATAAGTTTGCGCATCCTGGTTGGGGGTGCGCTCAGGAGTACGGCCAGAAACGAACCTCGGCCTTGGGTTTTGCGGCGACTTTGCGCTCGATGCTTTTCGGGCTCTCGATGCGATTGCGGGCCAGGTACTCTCCAGCGAGCTCAAAGTAGGCCTCGGTTCCGCGGGATCGCGAATCGTAAACGGCCACCGGTTTCCCATGGCTGGGGGCCTCTGCAAGTCGGATATTCCGGGGGATAACGGTGATAAAGAGCCGGTCGCGGAAGTGTTCGCGCAGGGTTTCCCGGACCTGTTGAGCGAGATTTGTCCGGTCGTCGTACATGGTTAGCAGGACACCCTCGATCTCCACGTTGTGGTTAAAGGCGGCACGCACCCGTTCGAGGGTCGAGATCAGCTCCGTAATGCCCTCCAAGGCGAAGTATTCGGCCTGCATGGGCACAATGAGCGAGTCTGACGCGACGAGAACGTTGAGGGTCAGCAGGTCGAGCGCCGGGGGGCAGTCGAGTATTACGATGTCGTACTTGTCTTTGACTGGGGCAAGAGCCTCACGGAGCCGGACAGCTCGGTTTGCGGCGTTGGTGAGCTCGATATTGGCGCCCGTCAGGTTTTTGGATCCGGGCAGGATCCAGAGATTGTCGACTCCGCTGGGAAGGATCACCTGTTCGGCCTCGGACTCCCCTACCAGCACGTCGTAGATGGAGTGCCGATTGTCATCCCGGGTAACACCGAGTCCGGAAGAAGCATTGGCCTGGGGATCGCAGTCGACGAGGAGCACTTTGAGGCCTTCAAGCGCCAGGCAAGCGGAAAGATTGATAGCTGTGGTTGTTTTACCCACTCCGCCTTTCTGGTTCACGACGCCGAGAATCTTTCCCATAGCGATTCAGGTTAAAGGAAGGAGGCTTCGGCGTGCGGAAGTGAATCTGTGGAGAACGTGTACTGGCTGTGGAAAGCTCAGAATGGCGTTCTGCGTATACAGCAGCAAGCTCTTTCGGATCATGCGATTGCGCAATTTAGCTGCTTTCGTTAAATTTGGGCGGACCGAGAAGCAACTCGGTGGAAAACTCTGGCTGAACGCTTGCCGGGGTGTAACAATGCAGCCCTCGTGTTTGGATGTTCCACGTGGAACATGCCAGTTCTCGAAGGCTAATGAATGCGGATTGTTCCACGTGGAACATCGGCTATAGAGAAGGACTCGCGCACGCCTAAGCCATTTGGGAGGGCTTTAAGGCCAACGCCAGAATGCGCTGTTCTGACGCAGGCAGTGGGAGTGCTTCCATCCATACGAAGACGGGATTTGCCGATTTCTGGGCGGCAGGAAGTAGTTCTCGTGTAGTCAGGATGGCCAGCATACCGCCAGGCTTAACAAGATTCGAAGCAGCGAAAACTGCGTCTTCCATACGATCCACGGCGCGAACTGTCACACAGTCGAATTGCGTAGCAATTTGCTGGGCTCGGTTAGCGAAGACGCCCGCAGTCAAACCGAGAGTGCGAACAGCCTCCTGAAGGAACGCGGCTTTCTTGTTTTGCGATTCTGCCAACGTAACCGCGATCTCGGACCTGCAAAGCGCAATGGGGATGCCCGGAAAGCCCGCGCCCGATCCAAAATCCAGTAAAGAACCGAAACCCTCGGGCAACAGTTGTGCGCAGGCGATCGATTCAACGAAGTGGCGGCTCAGGATCTGATTCGGGTCCCGGACGGACGTGAGATTGGTGCGGGCGTTCCAGCGAAGGATCAACGCAAGATACTCCTCGAACTTCGCAACGCAGTCCGGAGGGAGCGAGCGTAGGCCGGCCGCATTCAGAAGGTGATTGAGGCTCGTGCCGACCCCTATAACAATTCGATCTTGATTCATGCGGATGCTACTGAGATTTCGACTGGACGCGGGTGCCACGCCTCGGCGGCCTCGGCGAACGCCGCAAAGAGGACGCGAGAGAGGGAACTAACCGTGTAAGTGCGTTCAGGGTGCCACTGTACACCGAGAACAAAGTGATCGGCTGAATCGAGCTCGACGGCTTCGATCACGTCATCGATCGGACACACGGCAGTGACGCGGAGATTGTCACCAACGCGGCCAATTGCCTGATGATGGCTCGAGTTGCATTCCGTATCAAGAATGCCGCCGGACGCAGAAGCCAGGTGCGAGCGAGGAGCAATACGGAGAGAATGAGCGCGTTCGACCGTGCGATCAGGGGCGTGATCGACCTGGGTATTCAATACCGTCTTCAGGTCCTGGATGAGGGTGCCGTTCAACCAGACATTCAATGTCTGAGCGCCATGGCAGATTGCCAGAATCGGCTTGTGGAGATTGAAGGCGTCCTGCAACAACAGTTCATCGACTGCGGTGCGACCGGGATCGGCCGGGCCGCAAGCTGAGATTCGCTGTTCACCATACCGCTCAGGATCCACATCAAACCCGCTCCCAGGAAGAAGAACACCCTGGGTTCCGGCGAGCAGGCGTGCAACGCGGTCCTGGCGTTCATGGAGTGGAATGACCACCGCAGTCATGCGCGCTGATTGGAGCGCGGCGAGATAAGGAGGGAGAGAACGCGCGTTGTAGGCTGCGTCGCTCGTGGTGGGCTCGGGAACCGCAATGCGAATCGACATATGCGTTTTCAAGTGTATGCGAGATTGCACTCGAAGGGCTCTACTCGAAGTCCGCACTTTTACAGATAATCCTTGAAACATCCATCTGATTGAATACACACATGTTAGACAATATCGGAACACATGTTTACATAACTTATTTGCTTTCAATTACTTACAGATTACACACCCATGCTTTGGGTAGCCGGGACTTGGCAAAACATGGTCCTCTATTCCAACCGGTCGGGACATCGGGATTTAGTGATATGCTTGCCGCTTTCGGAGGAAGAGCAGGATGAAGCGGGCTATCTGCGTTGCGAATGGTGCTCATGATGGTCTGCACGCGGTATGCAGGCGGGCAGGAGAACGGTTCTGCCGGGAGCGGCGGGACGGAATCAACTCTGCGCGTGAACAGTCGTGCGGTCCTTGTGGATGTGCTGGTGACCGACAAGAAGGGCGCGGCAGTCAAGGGCTTGCCGCAGAGCGCGTTTTCGGTTAAGGAGCAGGGAAAACCGCAGGCGATCACTTTCTTCGAAGAACACCACGGTATGGAGGCGGTTGAGCAGGAGACTGTCGCCCTGCCTCCGAATGTCTTCAGCAATCATCCCGATGAACAGCAGCCCGCCGCAGTGACGGTGTTGCTGCTCGATGCGTTGAATGCGCCCGTAGAAGACCAATCCTTTGTGCACCAGCAGGCGTTGCAATTTCTAAAGTCGGCGCGGCCCGGTTCGCGCATGGCGATCTTTACCATGTCGTCGGGCTTGCATTTTGTGCAGGGATTTACCGAGGATCCGGCAGTGCTGGTTGCGGCGCTGAATTCAAAGAAGGGCAACGGCGTGGAGCAATCGTCAAACCTCACCACGGCAACGGAGGCGAACGCAGGGCAGGGACTAGTAAACATGATGTCGGAGACAACGCCTACGCAGCCCACTCCAAATGGGTCGTCGCCAGCCGTGCCGGCTGCATCACCCTCAATGATTGCGGGGCTGCAGGGCTTTCTCCACGAGATGGCAAATGCGGAGGTGAGCGACCGGGAGTATCGGACCCTCGCCAATCTGCAACAGCTCGCGAGATTTCTCGGCGCGTTTCCAGGACGCAAGAACCTCATCTGGTTTTCTACTTCGTTTCCAGCATCGGTGTTCGCCATGACCGAGCCCCGCTTCGAAGGCGATGTGAAGAAGACTGTGAACCTGCTGACAGCTGCGCGAGTCGCCTTGTATCCCGTGGATGCGCGAGGAGTAAATGAACACGCATTCTTCACGGCGGGCAACGGGCAGACGAACGACGCAGCGTTGCCCGCGCAAATGAGCGGAGCAAGTGGCCAGCCCGCGGGCCCGGGAGGCAGCAACAGCTCGATGACGGCCAGCGCCATCGGCGGACCTGATACAGGAAATGGGGCCAGCGATCATCCACTGGCGACGGAGGATTCGCAAACAAACAGCAAGCACGCCACGATGGATATGCTGGCACATGATTCCGGAGGACGCGCGTTTTACAACACCAACGCCCTGGCAAACGTGATCGCAGAGATCGGCAAATCCGGCTCGGATTTCTACACGTTGTCGTACGTTCCGGATAACGCAAAGATGGATGGCGGATTCCGGAACGTCACAGTTGATTTGGAAGGGCAGAAATACACGCTGAGCTATCGACGCGGATATTTTGCTACCGACGCAGACCGGCCAGGGGCGTCTGAAACCGCATCCCCGGGAGGTGCAGCGCCAGGGGGAAAGCCGGTAAATCCGCTGGCGCCGTTTATGGCGCTGGGCATGCCAGAGAGCGAGCAAATCGGATATCGGGTAGCCATCAAGCCTGAGGGAGAGGCCACTGCGGGCGCCAAGACAAGCAGCTATGAAGCAGAGTTTATTTTGACGGTGGACGATCTGAAGTTGAGCGTGGACGCCAACGACGCTCGCACTGGAACAATCGTGGTTGGCTTGACGGTGTACGACCGCTATGGACAGGTGGTCAATCAACAGGCACGGCGCGCGGCATTGACGCTGAAACCGGAAGTTTATGCCGCAGCGAAGACCACCGGGCTGAAGGTGAAGGCGAAGTTCGAGGCTCCCGCGGGGCGGTACTGGTTGCGAACAGGCGTGTACGACGAAGGCAGCGCGAAGGTGGGAACGCTGGAGATTCCGTTAACCGCAGTGAGACCGGTGGTCGCGCAGGGCGGGAACTGAGAGACTGCCGACGGCGATTCTTCAAGTCTGGGAGGTCACGACACTCCTTATAAGAGACAACACAATTGGACTATTTCGCTCCGAAATTCTGCTGGCCACCTCCTTCCTCAAAATCGTTTCTGCTCCAAGCGGGAGATTGCTGCGCCTGATGCTCCCGGCATCGTGTGCCGTCAGAAAAATTTGTTGCAGCCTTGTCCCTCCTGGATTACGTCAGATGAGCAGATTTGTTTCGATTCGGCATTCAATGCAGGGTTTCGGCGTAGAATGCGTTGTTGCATCCGTCAGTCAAACGAAGTTGATCCAAATGGTTGTCGTGTGTCGATGCGATAAACGAAAGCTGGAGGTAAGGCCATGTGCCGGTTTTCTGTGGTTGTCGTAGCAGCAGTGAGCGTAATTACCATCTCTGCGCAGATGCAAAGCTCAGCGCAGGCGCGAACATCCTCAGACAAAAAGAGCGGGCAGGCATCATCCGAGTATGTGTTTCGAACGACTGTTCGGCGTGTCCCTCTGGACGTGGTTGTGCTCGATAAGAGTGGCAAGCCGGTACGCGGATTGACCAGGGATGACTTTGTCGTGGAGGAAGATCGAAAGCCGCAGAAGGCGCTCTCGTTTGAGTACTTCGACGGAAGTGCCCCTGCGTTTGTGCCACCGAATATTCCAACTCTGCCCTCGAATACCTATGTCAATCTGCCGGCAGCACCGGAGCGTGGACCGCTCTACATCCTTTACTACGACATGGTGAACACTCCGCTCACTCAGCAGATGGAAGCTCACAAACAGCTGCTCGATTTTGTTGACCATGCCCAGCCCGGAACCCGCTTTGCCCTGTTCGCAAACATGGCCGGATTACACCTGGTCCAGGGATTTACAAACGACCACGAGTTACTGCGCGCGGCGATCCTGTCAAAAGGGCCCGGTCCGCATCTGCCGGATGTCTTCCTTTATGGAGATAACTATGGATATGAAGACGCTGGTGCCGTGCTATCCAACATGAAGTTTATTGCCGAGTACATGAACGGGATCCCGGGCAGAAAAAACCTCTTCTGGCTCTCGAGCGTGTTCCCCATACCTGTCGGGCCCACGATGAGGGGCCACAACTCGAACACGCGTGTGGGCGGCGGATTTTCCAGCTCAACCCTGCAGATTAACGACATGACCTATCTGCAAAGCCAGGGGATCAAGGAAGCATACGCAGCCCTGGCGAGCAGCCAGGTGGCTCTCTATCCCGTGGACCTGACCGGAGTGGTAGGTGGAGGTGACTCCCTTACCAACTACGATTACATGGATGATATTGCCGCGGCGACCGGTGGTCATGCGTACTACGGCAACAACAGGGTTGCCGAACTGCTCGACAAAGCGGTGGAGAATGGCGAGAGCTATTACTCGCTCACCTATTCGCCGACAAATACAAAATACGATGGCTCAGAGCGACACATCAGCGTGACCTTAGCGGACAAGAACAAAAATTATGTGCTGACCTATCGGACCCTTTACTACGGGGTTGGGGACGATGAGGTCGAGGCGTCGCATGCCAAGCAGGTGGCGCAGCAACGATTCCTCGCGGCGAAGAAGGCCGATACGCTGTTTGCCACAGTCGAGCATGGCGCGCCGCTGATGCACGATCTGCTCTTTATCGCGCATATGTCCACGAACGGCCAACCGCGCATGGCCAGCGCCGAAGAGATGAAGCAGCTGGAAGATTCGCCGGCCTATTTCCGCACACGGAGGAAGAGCCAGAATCCAAAGCCGCTGACGCCTGTGAGCCTGCAGCAGTATGTAATCAACTACAACGTAATCGATCCACAGTTCAGGGCTGCCGCCGCACAGCAGAAAGTACCGGTTCTGGAGTTTGCTGCTGCCGCATACAACAGCAACGGCACGCTCTTGAACAGCATCCTCAACAAGGGCGCAATTTCAAGCGAGCGACGGCCCGATGGGAAAGTCGATACGCGCTTCGTTGCAGTTCAGCAACTCGAAGTGCCTCCCGGCGCTGCGTACATTCGCGTGGTGGTGCGCAACCCGCAGAATGATCGCTCGGGGGCGCTTGAAGTGAGGCTGCCCTTGAAGCAGGAGACCCAGACCGCCCAGTCGAGTGGGGAGAAGAAATCGGGCGATAGCAACTGAGCGATATGGGCTCTGGAGCATACCGTCACAACCGGGAAGTGAGACCGTCAACTTTGCGCCTCGCGTTTGAAGACTCGATTCAGCGGCAACAGCGGACCGCATAGCCGTCATCGTACAAACGGGAGGAATTCGATGCGAGTGCCTTTGGCTTGTGCATTCATGCTGGGCGTGGCGGGCGGTGCGCGAACAATGCTTCCCGCAGCTACGGTCAGCCGGGCGGTTCGGGCGGGGACGTTAGGGGTGACGGGCACGCCTCTGGCGTTCGCCGAAGGGCGAAATCTAAATCGGATTCTGGTTGGACTCGCACTGGCTGAGATTGTGGCCGACAAGCTGCCAATGACTCCCAGCCGAAAGCATGCGGCGGCGTTCGCTGCACGCGTACTCAGCGGAGCACTCGCCGGGGCTGTTGTCGGCGTCGGTGCACGTCGACCGACGCTGGGGGCGTTGCTCGGAATTGCTGGCGCGATTGTCGGCACTGAGGGCGGCGCGGCATTTAGGTCGTGGCTCGCTTCTCTCTTCGATCGAGACCTGCCCGCAGCCGTGATTGAGGATCTTGTCGCACTGGCGCTGATCGGCTTCGTCTCCAGCAAGCTCAGGGATTGTGCAATGCCGACCGACGCCGATCTGGTAGCAGCATCCTAGCGGGAATTTGGCGGCCCGTAGTCGGCATGGTCGATTGTCGTCAGAGCCTCAGCCCCGGTGCCCTTGAGATCGAAGAGGATGATGCTATTGGCGCCGGCACGAAGCCATGGGCCGGGCGTGTAGAGAGTGAATTGAGGACCGACGGACCAGAAGCGCCCAAGCGGTTGCGCGTTCAGGAATGCTATGCCCTTCGAGACGTTGTGCATGTCAAGAAAAGTGTCGATGTTTGCAGGTCTTGCTGAGACTCTCATCGTGAATCGGTAGAAACACGGGCCTTCGCAGGGGCCCGAAGTGAAGTGCAGATCGCCGAGATTGGTCAGCGGGAGCGAATAGATCTGCCAGTGCTGCGTCTGCTGGCCCGCCAGAGTTACTGAGCCCGTGATGCCTTTACGCTCAGTGCGAATAACTTTGGTGAAGTTCACGCGACCGGAGTTCTCCACGAGAATGTCGAGTGTGGCGGGCGCGGAGATGGAAGGCAAAGTGAGGTGCGTCTGACCGAGCCGCCGGTCGAGGGTGCCGACGAGTTTGCGGTCGACGTAGATCTGCGCATAGTCGTGAAGGCCGTCGATGGCAAGTTCCCCGCCGGGGCCTGCGGCGAGTTGCGTGCGATAGAGGATGTAGCCGTAGGACTGGTCAAGATCTTCCATCACCAGAAGTTTGTTGGACTCGACAGGCTTGGGCAGGTTGCTCCACAACGAAGCGGACTCGACGTGGGGATCGATCGGATAGGTGACGGCCGATGTTACGACCGGGATCGGCGGCGGGGTTTTGCCGGTGACGCGGGCGATGGCATCGCGGAAGGCCATGTATTTTGGCGTCGGCTGGCCGCTCTCATTGAGGGGCGCGTCGTAGTCGTAGCTGGTGGTGTCGGGCTCGTAGTTGGATCCGTTGCTGTTGGCACCGTTCATCCAGCCGAAGCTGGTGCCACCGTGGAACATGTACATGCTTACGGAGTAGCCCTGGCGCAGCATCCATTCGTACTCGGCGGCATTTCTGGCGACCTCGGTAGTGTGGTGATGCTCGCCCCAGTGATCGAACCAGCCGGCCCAGTACTCGCCTGACATGAAGGGCCCTTCGGGACGCAGCTTCTTGAGAGTGGCAAAGCTGTTCTTCGCATCACCTGTTCCGAAGTTGACGACGGCTGGCCGATTTGAAAGTGAACCATTCGGGACCTGGTCGGCGCCGTCTGCCGTGTAGAGCAGAGTGTCAGATGTGGCGAGCCTACTTTTCAAAAGCGCGGATTCCACGGCTTGCATGTAGGCGTGGTCATGTCCGAAGGAGCCGTACTCGTTTTCGATCTGAACGGCGATGATAGGACCGCCGTTTTGAATCAGCAGCGGCGAGAGCTCGCGAGCGAGACGCGTGAACCACGCGTTCATGGCGGTGATGTATTTGGGGTCGGTGGAACGGAGTTCGAGCGAGCGGTCCTTAAGGAGCCAGCTCGGATAGCCGCCTAGATCCCACTCGGCGCATACATAGGGGCCCGGGCGGAGGATGACATTGAGCCCCTCCTGTTGTGCTTCCCGGACGTATTCGGCAACATCGCTCTGCCCGGAGAAGTCGTATACGCCGGGGCGCGGTTCGTGGATGTTCCAGAAGACGTAGGTGGTGATGGTGTTGAGGCCCATGGCGCGGGCCTTGCGGAAACGGTCGCGCCAGTATGCGCGTGGCACGCGAGGGTAGTGCATCTCGCCAGAGAGGATCTGGTAGGGGTGGCCATCGAGCTGAAACTGCCCATTGGCGACGGTGAAAGTGCGGGGCGCTTGTGATGAAGCGGTGAGAGCAGCGGCGAGCATCAGCGCAACGACAGCGTATCTACGTTTCATTCCAGAAACGAGTGTAGCGCGGTGAGCTACCCGCCGCTCGCAGGTCCCGCGTCGTCTCGCTAACGCGCTTCAATTTTGCCGGCGATGCGATTGTATTCGGCACGCGAGATGATATGGCGCTTCACCAAGTCTTCAGAATCGGTATAGGGACGATGGTCGATGATATGACCGGCAGTTTCATCATCAATGCCGGGGAGACTTTTAAGGTCGTCGGTAGACGCGCGATTGATGTTAATCGTGCGCTGTTGCTTCACTCCTTCGACCACGCCCTGGGTTACGGCCTTGGCATCGCGAACCGCAGTTGATGTTGCGCGTGCGGTCTGCGCACGTATTTCATCGGGGCTGCGGTCGTGGGGCGTGCAGGCGGTAAGGGCAAGGGTCAGGGGGAGCAGCGCGGAAAGCCTCATGCATGGTTAGATGCATCCGCGGTGGAGCGGGTGGTCGCGTCCGGAGCGCCCAATGACAAGTCTCCCCGGAGAAGGATGGTTATGGTGATGGGCGAGTCTCTGCTCAATTGGCAGGCAGGCGCATTTTTGGGTTGCTGAAGTGTGTGAAGCCTGTGACTTTGCCTGAGGCATCGCGGGTAAAAGTGAGTTCCTCGGCTTCGCTGCCATCTTCACGGACGCGGCGGAACACATCTCCGCCTTTGGGTTTGTAGAACTGCATATCGGCAACGGGATCATCGCCAGGCAGCGAGAACGTGACGAGCCCGCCGGACCATGGGAGCATGACGGCTTCCGATTCCCACGGTTGGCCGGAGTAGTGGCCGGCATAGGCTTCGAGGTCGACGCCTGAGGCCGGAGCGGGAGCTTTGAACTCGTAGCCTTTCCGCTTATCCAGGATCGCGTACACCACCATGCCCCACGGGCCGGGGCGTTCGGATGAATTGTCCATCAGAATCACGCCGAGCTCGTCTTCGGGCCGGAGCATCAGGATGGTCTGATAGCCGGGACAGTCGCCGCCGTGGCCGACGTAGGTGTGGTTTTCCTTGTGCTGGATTGCGAACCCGAGGCCATAACTCACTTTCCAGGCAGGATCCATGAACTGGACGCGCTGCATTTCGCGGAGCGTCGAGGCCTTTAGTACGTCTTCCTTGCCGGTGCGGAGAAGGCGGAATTGCCAAGAGGCAAACTTGGCGAGGTCCTGCACAGTTGAGGTGTAGCCCGCAGCGGGCGTGATGCCGCGGGTGTTGAAGGGCTTGATCGGGTCGCGGGCTCCATTGCGCTTCAGGGCTCCATAACCCACGGCTAGGCGCTTGCCATAGAGGTCCATCGGCATGTAGGTGCGTGTGTCGCGGAGCCCAATCGGATCGAGGACGTGGGCCTTGGCATATTCGGCATAAGGCTGTCCAGACACAGCCTCAACAGTTTCGCCGACAAGCGTGAGACCGAGATTGCTGTATTGGAAGTAGCGTTCAGCGGGAAAGAGCGTGGACTGCTTCACGATCATTTCGCGAATCTGTTCGTGGGTCGGGAACGGAAAATCGGGGCCGGACCAGTATGGAAAGTCGGACTCACGCGGCAGCCCCGCGGAGTGCGAAAGCAATCCGCGGAGAGTGATCGGCACGCTGTCTTCGTCTGTCGCCTTCAGTTTCGCCCACGGCAAGTATGTGGCGATTGGTTCGTCGAGGCGGACTTTGCCTTGTTCCCACTGCTGCATCAGTGACACCGAGGTAAAAAGCTTGGAGATGGAGCAGATCGAGTAGATGGTGTCGGGCGCAGCGGGGACCTTGTGGTCGGCATCAAGGGTGCCGTAGCCCCTGGACCAGACGAGATTGTCGCCGACAACCACGCCGGCGGAAATGGCAGGGATATGCTGGTAAACCTGGACGCTGTCGAGCCACGCGTCGGCGACGCGGATAGCTTCAGCGCGCGCGATCGCAGCTTTCTCAGATGCGGGCGTTGAGGTGGTTTGTGCGCGGGATGTTGAAGCGGAGACAAGGCAGACGAGGCACAGCACGATGCAGACAGGGAAGAAGTGCAGGTTTCTCACTCGACAAGCTCCTTGGATTGGGGAGAAATCAACAGCGAAACCCCAGGATGATGGAATGGACTGAGGGCAGTCTAGCGCGAGAGGTCGAACGCGCAAGGACTTGCCATAGCGTCGCGGATCCATTCTAGCGATCTCGGCACCGATCACTTCGTAGCCAGAGGCTGAGGCGCGGTTTCGGGTTTTGCGAGCTTCTCGATCGTGGCCACTGGAGTTTCGGGACCGAGGATCTGGCGAATTGCCGTTTCGAGCACTTCATCGCGGCCAGCCTTGATGCCGGCAATTGTCGGCCTAGCTTCGATATCAGGAATGATGCCGATGCGTTGGGTGGGCCGGCGGTCTGGGTAGAAGACACCGATGCCGCTGATTATGGTACTGAGACCGCCCGGCAAAGGGATGGCGGAGACGTTGCCGTCCGCGCCCGCGGTTGTGCTGCCCACGACGATTGCGCCTGGTGCGACGCGCAGGGCCATCGCGGTGTATTCGGCCTGGCTTATCGAGGTTTCATCGACGAGGATCACAACTTTGCCGTTGTAATGACTCGGAGCTGGATCGATGGCTTCAGTTTCTCGGAAGTCAAACGTCCCGGGATTGGCCACATCACCGACAGTGAAGGTGGCGAAGGAAGTATGGTCCTTCACGAGATGAGAGCCAAGAGCAAAGGGCACGAACTCCGACGGGTAGTTCCGGATATCGATGACAAGGCCTTTGGTGTTTGCGGCGCGATCGAGGTAGCTGGGAACATCCGCCGCCCTGATGGTGGAGAGCTTGAGGTAGGCGACATCGGGCGACAATAAACGAAAAGTATCGCCGGGAAGATCGTGCCACCTTGGATTTCCTGGCTCTTGCTCGGCTTTGCGATCGGCGCGGAGTTCAGCGGGTTTTCCGTCGCGTTGAACGGTGATGTCGACCGGCTTGCATTCGCCGCGGGTAAGATAGCGGGCCATATCGCGACGCCGTGCGGCGACATTGGAGTCTGCGTAGAACCGAGTCCATTGCTCGGTCAGCTTCGATACGGGAGTGCCGTCGAATGACTCGAGGATGTCGCCGATGCGAAGAGGTGATTCCGCCGTAGGGTCTTTGCCCACAAATCCGGTAACTACGCCGTGGCCGTCGATGAAGCGTAGATCGACAGGGAGCGCACATTTGCCGACGGGTGGACGCACGTCGAGTGAACTCCACAGATTTGCATGCGTGTCGTTGGCCTTTGCAATCAGCTCGAACATGGCGAGCTGGTAGGCGGTGCGATCCCTCGCTAAGGCAAGCTTCGGAATGAATTCGGCCAGAACCGCGGGCCAGTTCTGCCCCGCATCGACACGATAAGGCGCCCAGTACTGCATGATGTTCCACCAGCGAAAGAGCGCCAGAAGCTGAAAGCCGGAATCGGGAAAAGTGACTGCCGTGTAGGAGAGTTCGTGACTGAAGGACGGGTTTCCCGGACGAGGAGGGAGGGGAATGGCGACGTAGAACTGGGGGCTGCGCGGGCGGTTCTGGTAGATCCTCTGGAGGCGAAGGCTGAGTTCTGAGCCAAGCGTCGCGCTGTCTCGAATCCAATCGAGGTCGGGCTTCAGATACGCATCTGCGGAAGGCGCCGGGGCACACTTTCCGGCCTCGCACACTGGGATTTCGCCGAGGCTATCGATCCATTGGACAATCACTTCGTTCGCGTGAGTCCGATCAGGAGCGGCGAGGATGGCGGGAATTTTGCGCAGCAACTCGTAATCCCACTGACGCTTTCCTGCGGTGACGACAGGATGGTGGTACTTGAGAAATCCCCACACGCGGCCAAGGGTGACAAGGTTGTCGATCTGGTTTGGGCTGAGGGTAGAGACGGCAATCTGCGATCCCTTATCGAATTGGTGGTCGGTATCGAGTACGGTAAGGGGGCGTTCCATCGGCGCGGCTTCCGCGATCGGCTTACCATCGACCTGCAGTCGAAGATCGTCGACCCACAGTGTTCCGGTGCCGGCAAGGAGAACTCCAAAGAAAAGCTGGTGCGCGTTTTCATCGATGGGGAGGGTGATCGTGTACTCGGTCCACTCGCGAGTGCCATCGACGTGCTGGCTGGCCATGTTCTCGAGGTGCAGCATCTGGCCATCGCCGTCTTCACGCATCCAGAGGCCGGCGTACCCAGCCACGTCTTTGGTGCGGAGGTAACCGCGCAGCTCAATATTCCCGCCCGCAAAATCCACCGGAATGCTTCGGGTGATCACGGAGAAACCGGTTTCACTTGCGGCGTTGCGATCGAAACGCACCGACCAGCGACCCGAGTGCACAACCTGGTTATCCACGTTCACCGTGCCCGGAGGATTTGCGAACCAGCCAATGGGAGTTGCGCCCTTCGCCTCCGGGGCGAATGCAAGCGACTCCTGGATGGTGAGCCTCGGCGACCGTGCAGGCTGGCTTGATTCGTTTTGACCGGCAAGTGAAATACTGAAGGCAAAGAAGAGGGCAAGGAACAGGCAATACTTCATGGCGAGCATCCTACTCTCTCAAAGATTTGAGGAGCTGTGACCAACCGTGGAATGTCACTTGATCTCTGAGGCTTGGACTCGATGAGAGAGATTTGGTCAGCGCGAACTTTGATCGCTCGGAGAACGCTAAACCGATGCGCTCAAGATGCCAGGCCCGGATCGTGAACCTCGACTGAAGCACTACCGAACCTTTCGGCGCGCATCCTCTCAATCGTTACGCGAAGCTGGGTGTTCAGCTCTTCAACCTGGCGCAGGGTCATGCCCGCGGTAGGAATCGGCTCGCCCACAGTAAGCGTAATTTCTCCCGGATAGAAGTGCCGTGTATGAATCGGCAGCAGGTCATAGACACCTCTTAGCGCGATGGGCACGAGGGGGACCTGGGCGCGGATGGCCAGAAAGGCTGCTCCAGCAAGGAAAGGCTGCGTGGTGCCGTCGGGAGTGCGGGCGCCCTCTGGGAAGACGAAGAGCGGCATGCCCGCGCGCAGGGCGCGAACAGCGGCGCCGAGACTCGAAATCGTAGAGTTGGGGCTGACGGTGTCGACCGGAATCTGGCCGGAACGGTTCAGATGCCAGCCGATGAAAGGCATTGTCCACAACTCTTTTTTGGCAAGAATGCGGAATTGGAAAGGAAGCGCCGAGAAGATGACCGGCGTATCCATATACGAGGTGTGATTGGCGGCGTAGACGGCGACAGGATGTTTACTGAGGTTTTCGGATCCCTGCACGATCAGGCGCGCGCCGGATATTTTGACACAGCCGCGAGCCCAGATCCGGGCGATGCGGTGCTGGACGCGGCCGCTCTTCTCAAACAACGAAAAGAGAAGCGAGAAGCTGCCACATAGGCCGGTATAGATGAAGAAGAGTGGAGCTTGAAAAATGTTGGTGCGCCAGCGATAAAGACGGGGCAACGGATCGGGAGGACGAAGACGGGTCACGGAAGCTGGCCTACGCGTTCAGGAATCTGATTTGGAGATGCGGTTGGAGTGGTTCTGGCCAGCAAACGCGTCCGGACGTCGCCCACAAGGTAGACGGATCCGGAGACAACGATGGGACTGGATGGATGCGCCGCGGCTTGCTCAAGAGCTAGCTCGATGGCCTGATTGACGGAAGACGCGGCATATGCCGGAGTCCCTGTAGAAGCAGCAGCCGCAAGCAGATCGCGCACAGGTGTTGCGCGCGTGCTGTTGATGGGCGCAAAGATCACCTGGTCGAAGAACGGAAAGAGGAGGTGGGCCATTTCCAACACCGGTTTGTCGCGCAGGCAACTGAAGACGAGAGTACCGAGATGTTGGTGGCCAGGAAAGAGATCGCGCAACCCGGCGCGCAATGCCCATGCACCAGCAGGGTTATGCGCGACATCGAGAATCCACTCAGTGATTTTATGATCATGCGGGTTCTCGATACGGATCGGCTCGAGACGCGCGGGCCATCGTGTGTTGCGAATACCGTCGGCGATGGACTTAGCAGTGATGGGAAATCCATGACTGATTGCAAGCTCGACCGCAGCGGCGATGGCCAGGGCCACATTGCGGTGCTGGTGAGTTCCCCGCAAAGGCGATGCAACCTCGATGGGCTCGCCCAGCGCCTCAACCGTATAGTGATGTTGCCGATCGCCTTCGAGAGACTGCGTAGATATCTCTCCGGAGACGGCCTGCGGATCGCATGATGGGCTCATGGAGGCGGCGGGCATATAGGGAACTGCGCTGACTCCAAGTACTGAGAGAGCTATGGCAACTTCGCCGAGCACCTGGTTCGCCTCGGCGTGCTGGGGCAGCGTGATAAGTGTGCCGCCATTGCGAAGGATGCCGGCTTTTTCACGGGTAATTTCGCTGATGGTATTGCCCAGCCACTCCATGTGATCGAGCGAGATGTCGGTGATGATCGAAAGCAACGGATCGACAACGTTGGTGGCATCGAGGCGTCCGCCCAGACCCACCTCGAGAACTGCGATTTCAATGGCCGGTTCAGCAAAGTGAAGAAAGGCCATGGCGGTGAGGGTCTCGAAGAAACTTGGCATCTGCGCCAATTTCTTTCCTTCTACCAGCTTTTGTCCGGCGGTTCGAACGCGGAAGAAATCCTTGGCGAAGTCATCATCGGAGATTTCGACGCCGTCGATACGGATGCGCTCGTTAGGGCGCGCGAGGTGGGGTGAGGTGTAGAGCCCGGTGCGCAGACCGGAGGCAGTGAGGATGGCCGCGAGCGTGGCAGCTGTCGAACCTTTGCCATTCGTCCCCGCGATCAGAACAGAAGGAAAGGTGCGATGGGGATTGCCCAGGGCGGAGAGAAGGATGGCGACTTCGTCAATTGAGAATTTGCGACGAGTCTGTCCTGTTTGCGTGGCGAGTTCCGGCGCCATGGCCGCGAGGTGATCGATAGCGGACTGGTAGGACATGGAAGCTTCAGTATAGAAGCCGCAAGCTCCCGGCTTCTAGCACCTAGCTTGGTTCATTATCAGGCAGATCCTGCTGGAGGCTGTCGAGGAAACTGCGAACAACGGTGTTGAAAGCGCCGGGGTTGTCGGTGTGCAGGGCGTGGCCACCGTCGAGGACGAGGAGATGCGTATGGGGGCGGCGTTCTGCCATTTCTTCCAGGTGCTCCTCTGAGGTAACCCTGCTTTCGCGGCCGCGGAGGATGAGCGCTCGGCAGTCCGAAGCGAGCCAGTCAGACCGGTGGTCGCCGACAAGGTTTTGCTGCGACTTGACCATATCTTGCGGATCAAAAGCGAGATGCCATCCAGCCTCGGAATGGCGGAACGAGTCTCTTAAATACGGGACATAGCGCTCCCCGATCCGCTCTTCAAGTTCTTCGCGCGTCGGAAACTCACCCCGCCATGGAAGGATGAAGCTGATATCGTCGGTGACCACGGATCCAATGTCTTCAATGATGAGGGCACGAACGCGATCGGGGTGCCGTGCGGCGAACTGGTAAGCGTTGACGCCGCCAAGCGAGTTGCCGAGGATGACGACCTGCGGCAATCCAAGTAAGGCGAGGAGTGCCTCGATGTCGCCCAGGAAGTCTTCGCGTGCATAGGTGGCGGCGTGGCTGGAGTCGCCATGGCCTCGCTGGTCAAGGGCGATGACACGATAGTCCGGCGCGAGAGCTTCGGCGAGCCCGGAATATGTCGCTCCCTGCATCAGATGCGCGTGGAGACAGAGCAGCGGCGGGCGGCTGATAGAGGCAGGCGAAGAGCCAGTGTCCAAATAGGACAGAGTGAGACCGTCGTGATGGAATGTATGCCGTTGAAAATTCATCGTATTGGATAGATGGTAAATGCAGGTAACGAGTATCTCGGCTTAAGAAGCCGAAATTCCAGCACATACGCTGCTTTGCAGTCCGTCCTGTTCTGCCGATTTTTCAACAATGGTTTGGGACCTTGTGAAGCTTTTGGAAGACGAGTCAGCTGTGGAGGATGTGTCGCACAGAAGTGCACGATTGATGCGGGTGGGGACACATATTGCAGATAACATGCCGGGTTTTCACAGGGCTTTTCTTGTCGCTTGTGGGAATGGTGGGAAATGCGGGTCGTAGATGAGTCTCGCTGAGCTTGTTTTCCAAATGTCCGGAGATGCACAGGCGGGTTTTAGAAATTCTGGTCGACAGTGAAGCAGCAGAAGATCAAGGAGATGAACCAGCTTTCCACTTTTCCGAAGCGAACTACGGTGACTACGGGTAGTTCTATTAATTCAACTCAGGAAAACCTAATAACCGTAGCAGCGCTGGGCAACCAAGTCTCCAGCGATGACAAGAGGCGCTGGTTGGGAGCTCGAAGCAAGAGGCAAATTCAAGCCTCGGCAACTATGGGATGGACCGTGATTGGTTCCGTTATGGTTCAAACGCCCAAGGAATCCAGAGATGTTGCCCGGTTTTCCACGCTCCAGTTTTTGTGAAGATGCATACAATCAAAGGCAACAAACAGCAGCGGTTTCGTGCCGTAGCGACGGTAGTGTAGGCTGGGCCAAGCGGGCTTAGGGCGCAGGTTGCGCGGACGGACGTAAATTGGGGCCAGGTTTGTCGGTCGCGGGCGCGACGGCAACTGAGACGGAGTGGGGACAATGCCGATTGTGGAAACTGAAGTTGAAAAGCCGGCAGCACAGGGGGCAGCGATGGAGATTACCGTAAGCCGCCAGGAACTGGTGAAGGAGCTCACCGCCACGCAAAGCGTGGTCGAGCGCAAGACGACGATTCCCATCCTGTCCAATTTCCTGATCGAGGCCGAGGGTGAGCGGCTGAACATTACGGCGACAGACCTCGACCAGGCGATCAGGACCAGCGCCGCGGTGAAGGTGAAGAAGCCCGGCTCGTGCACCATTCCCGCACGCAAGCTTTACGACTACATCAAGCTCCTACCCGATGGCGACATCTCTATCAAGCTGCTCGAGAATCACTGGGTGCAGATTCGTTCCGGGCGCTCCAACACCAAAATGGTGGGCATGGCGCGCGCCAACTATCCGCAGGTGCCTGAGTTCCCTGCTGTCGCGTCGACGAGCATTCCAGCGGTCGCTTTAAAAACTCTGATTGCGCGGACGATCTTTGCCATCTCGAACGAAGAATCGCGCTATACCCTGAATGGCGCCCTGCTGGTGCTGAAGGCCGAATCAATTGCGATGGTAGCGACGGACGGACATCGGCTTTCATTCGTCGAGAAGCCCGGCGAAGCACTGGAAGGCATCAGCGGCGAAAAACGCGTATTGATTCCACGCAAGGCGCTCCAGGAGCTGCAGGGCCTGCTTTCGAACACCGACGTAGAGAAGGTGGAATTTGCCGACGACGAGCACACCCTGTTCTTCAAGGTGGGCCATCGCACGTTGAGCACGCGGCGTCTGTCAGGCCAATTCCCTAACTACGAAGCCGTTATGCCGCGCGACAATACAAAATTCGCGGTGGTTCGGTCAAGCGAGCTGTCGAGCGCCATCCAGCGCGTTGCTCAGTTTGCCGATGAGCGCTCCGGCGCGATCCGTCTGCGGCTTGAGGGCAATGAGCTGAAGATCAGCTCGCAGTCCACCGAAAGCGGCGAGAGCGAAGACACCATCGACACGCCATATTCAGGCGACCCCATCGTGGTTGGCTTCAACTCGACCTACATCATCGATTTCCTGAAAGCGCTGGGGAATGAGGGTGAGGTACGACTGGAGTTCAAGGACTCGCAGAGCGCTGGGCAGATGCGCCCCGAAGATCCCGACGCCGAGTATCGTTCGCGCTATGTGCTGATGCCGATGCGGATCTGAAACGAAAAAGAAATATTCTTTTTTTGGCCTGGCAGCAATGCCAGGCCGTTTCGTTCTCAGCTGACCGTTTCTGCTCCGTGTTGGTGGGGCACCCGCTCGCGATTCGAAACTA
Organism: uncultured Acidobacteriaceae bacterium; assembly: GCA_963832035.1. Taxonomy (GTDB): domain Bacteria; phylum Acidobacteriota; class Terriglobia; order Terriglobales; family Acidobacteriaceae; genus Telmatobacter. The sequence goes on from CAWHSK010000003.1 coordinate 950,999, forward strand.
ACGCTCAAATCTCTACGCAAGAAACCGAGGCATCGTCACTCCGGGATCCTGAAGTCGTAGACTCGTCCCGAAGCGGCGCCTCCAGATCTGGCTCCGCCTGAGGAGCCGCCGGCCATGGTCGCCTGCTGCCCGGTACCCATAAAGAAGGCGTATTCTCCAGGCTTCATGTCTGCGGCGAGTTTGAGTCTATAGGTCCTGATTCCGGCGTGCTCAGCGGTGAAGGCGACCTCCTTCTCGCGCTTGACGCCCGACTTGCCGCCCGTGATGCCGCCGAAGCTTCCTATCTGGAACTCCCTCCGGTTGCCCTTCTTTTCGAGGCTGATAAGCGAGAAGTCGGCAGCGCTGGAGCCATCGGGGACGTAAATGTAGAAGATGGGCAGATGGTCGGCGATCACATTCTTAGATTGCGGACCGTCGAGATATGCATCCCAGTGTTCGTTTCGGAGGCCATAGGTGAACATGCTGCCGGCCTTGCCGCCCACCTTCGCCTGGCTGATGGCTTGTCCCTCGATGCGGGCGAACGCTGAGCCGTTTTTCCAGTAGACGCCCACCTCTGGGGGCGGGAGGTTAGGGTCGTTCGACATGGGCGTGGCCGCCACAACGACGGGGCCGGCAGGCGGAGCCGGATTGATCATCACCTTGATGACTTCATCGGAAACCTTGGCCGCCTTGAGTTCCTTGAGGCCTTTCACGCTCGTGTCGAACTGCAGCGTTCCTCCTGCGCTGGCGCCGCGTATTTTGGCGATAATGACGTCGTCTGAGAGGCCGAGGCCCACCATGTCGATGACGTCCTGGTTGGTGATTCTCGCGGTGAGTTGCTGGCCCCAGATGGTGGAAGAGAGAAGGAGGAACAGAAATGTAGCCAGAAGGGTCTGCCGTCTCATGAAAACTCCTCACCTAGCTTGAAGTTGCGTCGCGCCCGCGGCCCCTGAATGTGGGTGATAGAAATTTAGCACGCTACTCAGACGTTTCCATGTACGAATTGCGAAGTCCTGAGCAGTTGGAGGCGAATTGATCAGTTATCTTCCCGCAAACACCCAGTGCTTGCGGAGAATTTCAAAAGTTGGCAAGCCTCAGACCCGGATTAAGAACTCATATGCCTGCTGGACTGCGCCCATTTCGTCGCCGCCCGCAGTTCCATCCTGCTCAATGAAGACTTGCTTCACGCCGGCCTTGTTTAAAGCATCCAACATCTTCTTCCAATCCGTAGTTCCCTGCCCAAACGATGCGTACTTCGGCCAGTTGATCGTGACGGTCGGTGTAAATGGCGAAGCCCATTCCTTTACATGTGCAAGCTCAAATCGATGCGGATACTTTTCAAGATAGGGATAGGGATCGCCGCCACCGGCGATGAAGTTGCCGGTGTCAAACTCCATGCCCACCAGTGCGGGATCGGTAAGGCGCAGTATCTCCTCGAACGCTACGATGTCGCCGTACTTCTGGGCTTCGATGTTGTGGTTGTGATACGCAAACCGCATTCCCGCATCGCGCACACGGGCGCCGATCACATTGAACCGTTGCGCGCTCCATCGCCAGTCTTCAAGCTCAATATGCTCAAACGGATTGCCGGACGCTGGTTTGCCCGAAGCAGATGCAGCGCCGGGTTTGATCGATGGGATGGCGGCAATCATATAAGGCATGCCGACTTCATGGCAGTATTCGATCATGTGGCCGACTTCATCGTCAGGCATACTGGCGAGCACGCAATGCGCGCCGCTTGCCGTGAGCCCGGCATTTGCCAGGCTGGTTCGCACTTCTTTGGCCGTGCGTCCGTAAAAGCCCGCGAATTCCACGTTTTTGATGCCGATTGCCGCGACCTTGGCCAGAGTGCCGTCGAAATCCTTAGCCAGCAGCGCGCGAAGAACGTAAAGCTGAACGCCAAACTTATCCGGACTGTACTCGGCGGCCCGTGCGAATCGAGACGATGACATGGCCGCTGCTCCCATTGCGCTCGTTGCCAGAAATTTGCGTCGCGAGATCATCTGTTACTCCTCAATCCAGTCACCACCGAATGATAACGAAGTGGGGTACAGAATCGAGCCACCGCTGTTTCACTCTTAACCATCAAGCTGCCGAAGACGATTCCTCGCGCGCTGCGACAAAAGTGAACCGCTTCTTCAATTGAAGAAAGGGCCTTTCAAAATAGTGGAATGAAAGCGAAGCCAACGCGATGCTGAGCGCCAGCACTACCAGCGTCCAGAAGTAGTCTCGCGCCACGAGCGGAAGCGCAAGCCCAGGAAAGGCGCGCCGTAGGTGCGGGATGGCTTTTTCACACACAAGGAAGAAGACCAGCGAATGCACGACGTAGAGCCCATACGAAATCCGGCCCAGATATGCGAGCCATCGAGGAATGAGCCGTGAAGGCATACCAAGCGTGGATAGGAAGAACATCACCGCCCCAGCCAGGACGAGGAACCAACCCGCAACAGCGCCAATGGGAGTTGGATGCGGCTCCCAGCTCTGCACTTTGAATCGAAGAAGCGCCGTAAACCAACACGCAAAGCCCAGAGCAAATCCAACTCCCCTCGCCCATACGGGCATACGAATCAGCTTGCCTCGCAGCAGCAGTGCGATCAGCGTCCCGGCGGAGAAGAATTGAAATTGCACGAAGCTGTTTGTCCATTCCCCGTTATCACCGACCGTGGGGTGCAGCGCATAGAGCAGCACCGTGACGTATGCAACGGCAAGCAACACCCAACTCACGACTGCAACCGCGCGGCGGCCCGCGAAAGCTGCGAGCACAGGAATGACGATGTAGAACTGCTCTTCGACAGAGATACTCCAGAGTGGATCGACCGCCCCGGCAATCCAGCCGTGGTGCAGGATGTACCAGTTCCCCGCGAAGAACATGAATGCGAGCCACGCGAACGGATCGCCAGTGCCCACGCCGGGAACGAAATGATTCAGCAATGCCAATCCAAAAAATGCCACAAAATAGAGAGGCCAGATGCGAAGAATGCGACGAATATAAAATGCCTTGATGTGGATCTTGCCGGTTCGCTCCCGCTCGCGCAGCAGAAGCTCAGTGATCAAGAACGCACTGAGCAAAAAGAAGACAGGCACGCCAAACGGACCGATATTCCCGATCCGATACAGCCAGGGATGAATTACCGGATCGGTTGGAACGTAATCCATGCGATGAAAGCTGAACACGCAAAGAAAAGCAAAAAACCGCAGCGCATCCAACTCTGGCCGATAGTAGACATTTCTGTCGCTGGTTGTACTTTGTGCTGGCCCCGAGGGCCTTTGCGCCTCGGTCTTACCCATGATTCCTTGTGATGACCGCATTATGTTTCCCTATCAAGCTTATAGGGAAGTTTTGATGGGGTTGTGATGTCTTGCGATCCTTCACACCAGCCCCGCGGTCGACGCTACGATAATGTGGAAATATTAAAGTTTGTCGATTGATCCACAGTGCATCTGCCATTGGTCCCATAACGATCCGCTCCCTGCAACGATAATGGATGGTTGGGCTGGAATGAATTTGTAACGGCTTCGTGAATCCCGCATCCGAAAAGCAGGATGTGGGGGATGACGATGGCATCCCGGTGAGTTTTGTCGTTCACCGTCTGCGAAGGCGTGAATTGGAGGATGGAAATGGCAAAGGCAGAAAAGAGCCGCAAGTTTGATCTCAAGCTAAAGCCGCTCACGAGTCTGAAGGCGTGGAAAGAGTTGAAGTCTCACGCGCGCAACGTTGCGAACGTGCATCTCCGTACGCTTTTCGCAGACGACCCGAAGCGTGGCGAACGAATGACCGCCGAAGGTGCCGGTCTCTTCCTCGACTACTCCAAAAACCGCATTACCGACGAAACCCTCAAGCTGCTTCTCTCACTTGCGGAAGAATCGAAGCTGCGCGAACACACCGACGCCATGTTCAGCGGCCAGAAGATCAACGTCACTGAGAAGCGCGCTGTATTGCACATTGCGCTGCGCGCCCCTAAAGGGCAATCCATCGTTGTCGATGGCGAAGACGTTGTGCCCAAAGTTCACGAAGTGCTGGACCGCATGTCTGCCTTCTCCGATCGCGTGCGCAGCGGCGAGTGGAAGGGACACACCGGCAAGCGCATCAAAAATGTAGTCAATATTGGCATCGGCGGTTCCGATCTCGGGCCCGTCATGGCCTACGAAGCGCTCAAGCATTACAGCGACCGCGCCATGACATTCCGTTTCGTCTCGAATGTCGATAGCACCGACTTTGCAGAAGCAGTGCAGGATCTGGACGCGGAAGAGACACTGTTCATCGTGTCGTCGAAGACTTTCACGACGCTCGAGACCATGACCAATGCGCAAACCGCGCGCGCGTGGCTGCTCGAAAAACTTGGCGGCGACGAATCTGCCGTTGCCAGGCATTTTGTTGCCGTTTCCACAAACGCCGGTGAAGTGACCAAGTTCGGAATCGACACCGCCAACATGTTCGGCTTCTGGGACTGGGTCGGCGGCCGCTACTCCATGGATTCGGCCATCGGCCTTTCGACGATGCTTGCCATCGGCCCCGACAACTTCCGCGCCTTGCTCGATGGATTCCACCAGATGGACGAGCACTTCCGCACTGCGCCGCTGGAGAAGAATCTCCCCGTCCTGCTGGCGTTGCTTTCCGTCTGGTACACGGATTTCTTCGACGCCCAAACCATTGCCATCCTGCCCTATGAGCAATACCTAAAGCGCTTCCCGGCATACCTGCAGCAGCTGACCATGGAAAGCAACGGCAAACATGTAACGCTCAAAGGCAGAGAAGTCCGCTACAACACCAGCCCCATCTATTGGGGCGAACCCGGCACCAACGGCCAGCATTCCTTCTATCAGTTGATCCACCAGGGAACGCGGCTCATCCCGTGCGACTTCATCGCGTTCTACAAAACGCTGAATCCCCTTGGCCGCCATCACGACATTCTGATTGCCAATGTCCTCGCCCAGGCCGAGGCTCTGGCGTTCGGCAAGACGGCCGAGCAGGTGAAAGCAGAAGGCACGCCGGACTGGCTAGTTCCGCATCGCGTCTTCGAGGGCAACCGGCCATCGAACACAATCCTCGCGGAAGAGTTGACGCCGGCGGTTCTGGGCAAGCTGGTTGCACTCTACGAACACTGCGTCTTTACGCAAGGCGTCATCTGGCAGATCAATTCATTCGATCAGTGGGGCGTGGAACTTGGCAAGGCTCTGGCGCAGAAGATTATTCCGGAACTCGAGAGCCCGACAGAACCGCAACTCGCTCACGACAGCTCAACGAATCACCTGATCAATCTTTATCGAAGGCACAAGAAGTAGTTGCTGTGGTCGGCCGGTTCCAATCAAGAACTGGAACCGGCTTCGATTACCAGGTCAGCGTAACGGTGATGGTTTTCCAGCCCTCACCTTCGGGAAAATGGAGATCTAATCCTGCCCTTTGGCAGGGCAGCTTGCAAGGCATCTCATAAACGGCGAGATTCTTGTTGGACAGAACAGCATCCTTCCCCATGTTCTCCGGAGAATCTACTTTCAGGTGTGGGACCTTGTCGAATCCAACGAGATCATATTGGGCAATCGATCCTGCAATTCCTTCGAATAGAAACGTGGCATGATTCGCTTCCCATTCCTCATGCAGAACCCTGGCGTGTCCCGTCCGCGAGCCAGGCTGCGGCATTTGAGCAGACTCGTCTAACTGCACCGGCGGAATAGGCACACGCACTGTGGGTGGCTGCGTCTTCAGGCTGGTTCCGGGTCTGTTCGTACGAAGGCTCCATGCGTTGACGGATGCGCCTCCCAACATGACTTCCCAATGATCTGCGTACTTATTGAAAGTGAGGTCGAGATCCCCGTCCTTAACTGGTAAGTGAATGGCATCCGCGTGATCCCAACTCGCCGGTAGATGCGGATTGACGGTAATGGTCTTCGTCTGCGCATCAATGTCGATCCCGAAGAGACCACGAAGCGTAGGCGTGATCACCATGGCCGACGACCACAGTTGATGGCTTGTCTGAACGCCCGAAAGGAACAAAAAAGTCGCCTGACAACAGTTCCGTCACGGCGCCAAGATCCTGCGCCTTCGTCAAATTCACGTTCTCCATCAATAACTGATAGCCAGCCAGCGGCTGATTGGCGCGGTACTCGGCGAGTGCCGCCCATCCAGTGAAGAGCGGCCACACCGAGCCCTGGTGGTAGCTCATGCCGTCGTAGATTTTTTCGTCGTTGGCTACATCGCGCAGGCCCCAGTCGGTATTCAGGGTGTGCGCGGCGAACTGCGACAGACACCCTTCTGGATGTTCGAGAATAGACGCCTTCGGCTGCAGTTGCTCAGCATCGTAGACCTTGTCTTTGTCATTCAGAAATCGGTCTGACCACCACGCCAGTGCTGGATACACGGTGCTAGTTCGATCGATCGAGCCATCCATATTGCGGCTGAACGCGTAGCAGTGCTTCTGCGGATCGTAGTACTCCGCATTGATGATGTTCGCGAGGTCTTCAGAGCGCCTGAGAGCTGCGACCGCCATATGACGGTCCTTCACCACGCCCCTTAGATAAAGTAGGTCCTGCAGATACCCCATCGCCGCCGACGCCTGCTGATCCAGGAGCGCGAGATAGACCTCCTGGTGCGGCATGCCGCCGGGCCAGCTCTCTACCCAGCCGGTCCCCTGCGCGTTGGAATAGATCCCGTTCGCATCGGCATGACCGGTTTCAAACGCCCAGGCCTTTTCTATGGCATCCTGGTGCTCCGTCAGGAACCCGACATCGCCGCTCGAGCGAACGTAGTCGGCGACAGCCAGCAGGAACAGCGGCGTCGAGTCGGCTGCGGCATACATATAAGGAAAGGCCTGCCAGTCGATGGCGGCGGCAGTCTGAGAGTACTCGTGCATGATTTTGCCGTCGTCGCGCTGGCGATGAATCAGGAACTCCAGTTCAGATTTGGACAGGGCAAAGTCGCCATAGCCATTCACGGCAAAGAGCGTGTAGAGCGCATCGCGGCCAAAGAACCATCCAAAGCCTGGGCGTGCCGAGTCGCCCGAAGCGTAGTAGCCCGCGACGAGTGCGGTCTCTGGCGTTGGCACCGAGTGACCGTCAACCGGATGCGCACGCAATTGCTCGATCGAAACAACAGCCCACTGAAAAGCCTCATTGAGCGCCTTGTCGGGAGTGCTGATCGAAGTGGAATTCGCCAGCAGCTTCGCATAGCCGTCGGCATGCGCTTTGTATAGAGCCGCAATCGACGTATTGAGTTGGGCCAGCGTCGAACCGAGCGCCTGATTCGTCGCCGCTGCTTTATCCATCCCGGCCGCCATCAGCAGCGGATAGAGTCGTCCCCGATCCCGCGCCGGATCGATGTGCAGATGAAACTCGACCGGGTGCACCTGCGGGCGTTCCTGATATGGTGCAAGAATTCCCGGCTGCGCTCCCGGAATCGTGATTGCTCCCGCGAGATCAGGATAGTCGGCATGCAGCACGTAATATCCATGATTTGGCAGAGGCGAGCCGGAGATCGATCCCGAAGGACCAGGTTCTTTGGCTGTCGGAGCGGCATTTGGTCCAGCTACCCACTCCACCCCCGGAACACCCTCGTTGCGCTCCGGCCACATCCAGCGCAACTCCGGAGTGAAACGAAAGATAAATTCTGTCGGATGCACGCAGTCGAATTCATACAGCACGACAGGCCCCGTTCCTAACGGCGCATCATTCGGCGAGAACATGATCTGCCGCACCGTGAATCCGATATGGCTGTATGTAATGACAGTGCGATCGGGGCGCACTTCTACCTGTGCGGCCTGTTGGTTCACATCGATGGGAACAGTGTAGCCCTCAATGTCTGCCTCGATGGTCATGTGCGAAAGCAGCTTGACGGGAAGCACCCAGGCCTCAAACATGCCGTTCTGCTGACCCAGAACCACGCCACGCTCGCCTGCAACCGTAAACGGCTTCTCAGTTTCGGAGTTTGCGCGAATCACGGGGCCCGTGGTTTCGAATCCGATGGCCGGAAGGGAGCTGAAAGTCGGCGTCTGTGCCAGTGTGGTTGCGGCAACCAGGGGCATGGCAATCCGGCAAAATGCGCGAAGGCACATCGTCTTAGATCCTCTTTACGTTTTCCAAAGCAACCAGTCTACGTCGTCGCTGTAAATAGCTGCAAAAACCGGGACCCGTTCAGCAGCCATCGAAATTCCGGCCCGGACCGCGAAAACAGACAAATCCCTGATATTGAAGGAAAGGCTATGGTTATACCGTTTTTCGTAGAGCGCTGCCTGAAAAACGGATTTCGACTTCGACGAGGTGCGCCCCAATCGGGCGTGGCATCTGTTAAGTGATTGTAAATAAACAGATAGATAAGCAACCCCACTCTGGGAAACTTTGGCACGTCAATTGCACCACAGATCTCCAGTCATATCAGTCTTTCCCTATTTCTTCTGTCCTTTTTGCTTTTAAGTTCGACTTGCAAAAGCATTGCGGCGCGTCCGTCTTCCCCTGGGTGGATGTAGTTGCTGACCTGGTTCACAGTTGCAACAGATTTCATAACACACAGAAGAGTCGGCTAATTGGTCGCCACTTCCGAAAGCCAGAAAGCGACCGCTGGCGCCGACCCCTTGAATCAAAAAATTCAATTTCGAGGAACAATGGGTATGCGAATTCTTTCCAAGCTGAACGTATGGGCTCTCTGCTTGATCCTTCTCGGCTCGTTGGGTGTTGCCTACGGGGCGAACGTGAACGCTCGCATCAAGGGCACCGTTGTGGATCCGCAGGGCGCCGTTATGGCAGGCGTCAAGGTCACCGCGACTAACGAAGCGACCGGTGTGAAATTCGAGACGGTGTCAGGATCAGACGGTGGTTATCTCTTCCCGCAGTTGCCTGTGGGAACTTACACCATTGCGGTCGCGGCGCCGGGCTTCAAGTCGTATACGGCAAAGGGCATCCTACTCAATATTGACCAGGAGTATGTTGCGCCCATCAAGCTCGCGGTCGGTTCAACGGCAGAAGTTATCGAAGTGGCAGCCTCCCCGGTTCAGGTGGATACAACGGATTCGCAGCTGAGCAACGTCATCAACTCCGAGCAGATGGTCGAATATCCATTGATCGGTCGTAACTTCACCGGTCTGGAATTGGCTCTGCCTGGCGTTCAGGCCTCAAGCGATCGCTTCGGCACCTTTTCGGTGAGCGGCGCTCAGACCCAGCAGTCAAGCTACCTTATCAATGGCGCAGACTCAAACGACATCTCTTTGAACACGCTTGTAGTCGTGCCGAACCTCGATGCAATCGATCAGTTCAACCTTATCGACGGTCCGCTGAATGCGGAATATGACCGCAACTCGGGCGGCATCGTCAGCGCCACCATCAAAGCCGGCACAAACCATTTCCATGGGGATGGCTTTGAGTTCTATCGCGACACGTTCCTCAATACCGCGAACTTCTACCAGCACAGCATCACAACTGGTCAGGCCGTGGTTTCCACTTTCCATCAGAATATCTTTGGCGGCACAATCGGCGGCCCGATCTTCCGGGATAAGCTCTTCTTCTTTGGCGCTTATCAGGGAACCCGGCAAGTCGTTCCCGAAGCAGGCGGCAACGTCGGCGTTTACTTCGGCAACATGCTTCAGGGCGACTTCTCAGCAGACAACGGAAAGTTCTCCTCCAACCCGATCCCATCGAGCGTGAACATTCCCGGTTGCACCGCAGGAGAAAGCTGGAGTGCGTGCGCCGCTTCAAACGGCGGAGTATTCCCCACGTCTTCTTTCAACTCGGTCGCGGCGAATCTCGCATCCAAATACATCCCAGCCCCCAATAGTGGTACGAGCTATATCTTCAAACCAGTGGTGACGACAAGCAATGATCAATACATTGGTCGCGTCGATTACTCGCTGAACCCAGCCAACCAGATCTACGGCCTATACATTTACTTCAAACAGAAGGCCCCTGAGACGCTGCCCTTTACCGGCGCCAACCTCCCCGGCTTTGGCGATGTGAGCAGCCAGAGGACTGATCAGGGAACGTTGGAGTTTACGCATCAATTCAGCTCGAGTGCTGTCAACGACTTCGCAGCGCACTACACGCGGTTCAACTTTAACGCCGTCGAGCCGCAGACGCCAATGTTGCCTTCTGACGCCGGATTCGACATCAACCCGCAGAACACCGCCGGTGCCGGTTTGCCATTGATGAGCATCACCGGTCTCAATGGGATCAACTTTGTCCTGGGATTCAGCAACAACGGTCCTCAGCCCCGCATCGACCAGGTCTTTCAGCTCGACGATGGCTTCTCCAAAATTATCGGTCGGCACAATCTGAAGTTTGGGTACGACGGCCGCCGCTTCAACGTGTCCAACCCCTTCTCGGCGAATAACAACGGTAACTTCTCCTTTAACCCGTCTACCAGCACCTTCTCCACAGGCGACGGCGCACTTGATTTCCTCCTCGGTATCCCCGGCACGTATGGGCAGGGCAGCGGAGCCACGATTCAGGCAGACGCCTTCCTGAATTACTTCTACGGCCAGGATTCGTGGAGAGCTACCGACACATTGACCATCAACTACGGACTCTCCTACTCGATCGACACACCCCTGTACAACAATCAGTATGGTGGCGAGGGCATTTCCTGCTTGAACCCCGGCGTACAGTCCAAGGTGTTTACAACTGCCCCGCTTGGCGTTGCGTATCCGGGTGATGGTCATTGCACCAATGCCGGTCTGGCTACAACTCGTTACAGCGAGTTCGGTCCTCGCCTTGGTTTCGCATGGGCTCCTGACCTCGGCGCGATTTCGGGCAAGCCGGGGCAGTTCTCGGTTCGCGGTGGATTCGGCATTTACTACAACCGGACCGAAGAGGAATCAGCATTGCAGACACTCGAGACCCCTCCTTTCGGCCTTAGCTCAGCTGGCGCAGCCGACTTTGGTGGTTCTCCGCAGTTCGCAAATCCATACGCTGACATCGACGAGAGCGGCACCATCGGCAACAAGTTCCCCTACAAGTTCCCAACCGCGGGAGAAACCATTCCTGCCTCTACCTGGGGTTCTCTGGAGCCGCTTGACGTCAGTACCTATGGCTCCAGCTTCCGTGCACCGTATGCTGAGAACTTCCAGATGAGCGTGGAGCGCGAATTCCCGGCGCGTGTTGTTGCCCGCATGAGTTACGTTGGCTCATTGGCGAGGCACAACCAGGTCACCTACGAAGGCAATGCCGAAACAGCGGCGGGCCACGCTGCCTGCCTGGCGGGCAATCAGTTCTCTCCATTCGCTGGAGCGACGATAAGCTGCACGGCAAATCGTAACAACCAGGTTCTTTACTTCTCGCAGAATCAGGTCGTGGGAGCGGCAGACCCAGTCAACCAAGGCATTGACCCCAACACAGGCGTTACCGGCTTGGCAAGCGCCGGCACGGTCGGTTCCTTTGCTTCCTCGAGCTACCACTCATTGCAGGCTTCGGTACAGAAAGCTAACACGCATGGCTTTGTCTTCCAGCTCAGCTATACGTATGCACATGCTCTCGACAACGGCTCCAGCTTTGAGAACTCCGGATTCGGATCGAACGGTGCACGCGGATACAACCAATTCAACCAGGCTCTGAACTACGGCGACTCCCAGTTCGATGTTCGCCACCGCCTGGTGTTCGCACCGCTCTATAAGATCCCCAACTTTGCGGGCAGCGGGCATTCCTTCAAGAACATGGCGCTCGCCGGTTGGGAAATCTCCGGAATCGTCTCGGTTGCCACCGGTTTCCCGTATGACATCTCCTACGCCGGAGCCACATCCTTGTCACTGTGGTGCTCGGCAAACTGGAACTTCTATGCATGTCCCGATGTGCCGAACCAGACCGGTCCGGCAAGCTTCGGTGACCCGCGCATCCGCCAGGCAAGTGGAAACTCCGTGTACATCACCAACGCCCAGGCCAACAAAGCAGGATTCGTCACAGGCACGGCGGCGTTTCAGCCAGAAGTCCTTGGCTCATTCGGTAACGTGCACCGCAATCCGTATCACGGTCCCGGAATCAACAACACGAACATGATTCTTGCTAAGAACTTCACGTTGGTGCCGGAGCGCAACATCAGCCTCCAAATGCGTCTGGAAAGCGACAACGTGTTCAATCACACGCAGTTCTCCAACCCGACGTCCAGCTTCACCAGCAGCAACTTCGGAGTAATCACCTCGGCAGCGGCAGGCCGCCAAACCCAGCTCGCCGCAAAGATTTACTTCTAAGGTCTGCTGAAAGCACAAACACAAGAGGCGCCTTCGGGCGCCTCTTCGGTTATGCAGCGAACTAGATGCTGAAATTGCCGACGGGTGAAAGGGAGACTACTGCGCGGCTGCCTTGGCCTGCTCCGGAACCTTCAGGAAGTCCAGCGCGCGGATCAGATAATTCTTTATCTGGTGACGGTGCACCACCGCGTCGAGAAAGCCCTTGTCGAGAAGGAACTCGGAGCGCTGAAAGCCCTCGGGCAACTTCTGACGAATTGTCTGCTCGATCACGCGCGGGCCCGCAAAGCCGATCAGTGCGCCCGGCTCTGCGATGTTGAGATCGCCCAGCATGGCAAAGCTCGCGGTAACGCCGCCCGTTGTCGGGTCAGTAAGCACGCAGATGTAAGGAACGCGCGCATCATCGAGTTGCGCCAGTGCCGTCGAGATTTTCGCCATCTGCATCAGGCTCACGACGCCTTCCATCATGCGCGCTCCGCCCGATGCGGCGACCACGATGAGAGGTTTCTTCTCGATGCGCGCCCGATCTACCGCGCGTGCGATTGTCTCGCCCACTACTGCGCCCATCGATCCACCGATAAAGCCATATTCCATCGCGCTGACGACAACCGCATGCGATCCAATCAGGCCCTGCGCGTTGAGGATCGCGTCATCGAGGCCGGTGTCCTGCTGTGCTTTGCGCAGGCGCTGCTTGTAGGGCTTCACGTCGGTGAAATTGAGCGGGTCCGTCGAACGAAGCCCGCCGTCGACGAGCTCGTAGCCTGGTTCGAGCAACAGATCCAGCCGCTGCCGCGCACCAATCTTGAAGTGATACTGGCACTTCGGACAGACGTTCATGTTGGCCTCAAGGTCAGCCTTCCAGATTGTCTGCCGGCAACCGGGGCACTTTACCCATAGCCCTTCGGTGCGCACACTCTTCTCTTCGTCCCCATTGCCGCCGGGGCCGTCGAACTCGCCGTTCTCGCGTTTAAACCAGGACATATGGCCTCAGCCATTGTAAATGGGCGAGGGCGAGAAAGGGGTTTGCTGTTTCGGGATGCGTACACTCCGGTGGCCCAAAATCCATCGTTCCTTGCGACCAATGATTCCTGTATGCTTCCCTCGGTCAGACACTTCCCTGAGCAGCGCTGACTAAATCACAACACAACTGGAGAAAGACCATGAACAGTAGATTGTGGAGCGTCTTCGTGGGGATATGTGGGCTGTTGATGCTATCCCTTGCTTCCATTCAGTCGGTAGCGCAGGCGCCGGAGGTCAAAGAGAAACCGGCGCTGTACTCCTATGTAGCCAATTGGCAAATCCCACGCGCTCAATGGGGAGCGATGGAAAAGGACAACGAGTCGAACAAGGCAATCCTCGACAAAGCAGTGGCCGATGGAACCCTTGTGGGATACGGCAACGATGAAAACCTCGTACACCAGGCCGACGGTGAAACTCACGACAGTTGGTGGGCAGCAATGTCGATGGCCGGATTGATCAAGGTGCTCGATCAGTTCTACGCATCCGGCGGCACAACTTCCCCAGCCCTCGCCAGCGCTACTAAACACTGGGACCTCGTCTTCATCAGCAAGTATTACAACTGGAAGCCGGGCGCATATAAGAACGCCTACGTTCACGTCTCGTCCTACAAATTGAAACCGGACGCTCCCGACGACGCAATCGATATGCTCAGCAAGCAACTGGTCGTACCGATGTTGGAGAAGTTGCTTGCAGACGGCTCCCTTCGCGAATACGAAGTTGATACCGAGGCAATCCATACCGGCGCACCTGACAATTTCTGGATTGTCTATGTTGCGTCCAGCCCGGAAGGCCTCGATAAGGTCACCGCGGCAATTTCGAGTTCCCTGAAAGACCACCCATTTGCTGGCCCGGCCTTTGGCGCCATGACCGTATCGGGTGCTCATCGCGATGAATTGCTGAGAGGCGAAGGAACCTATAAATAAACCCACCACACTTCCCGATCCGCGAGTGGCTTGCATCAGCATGTCACTCGCGGTGGGAGAACGCGTAAGTGTGCCGCCATCTACCAGGTGTAGTGGACACTGTAAGTGAGCGTAGCCTCGCCCTTCGCCGGAACCCGCATCGGAAACTCAAGCATGTGGCTGTCGCGTTTCTTGAATGTTGACGACTTCTCCGTGATCTCCCAGTTCTCGCCGCGATACATGTGCTCGATCACAGCGACAGTGACCGGTTGTTGCTTCTGGTTGGTCAGTTTGATCTCGAATGTCTCATCGAGCATGTGCTTGTTGTAGTCGACGTGGAAATCGGTCTGGCGGCGCGAGCCCTTCACGTCGAATGCCGATCCGGTGGGGATTTTCACGCTTTCCTCGCCCGGAGTGTGATCGATCAGGCTTTCGCCCACAAACTCCATCTGTCCGTCGGCGTCACTGCGGTAAAGCCGCACCCGCCCGGCAGGCAGAGGCATACCCAGATGGTTCGCCTCGCTGTTCTTGATCTCTTCCACGATCAGAACTTTTCTGTTCCCGTTGTCGAGACCGTAGCCTTGATTTTGATTTATATTTCCGGCATAGATTGGCTGCAGCTGCGCACCGAGCCCGTCGTAAATGTAGCTTCGGCGCAGTGTCACACCTGCGGCATCGATGAACTGCAACTGCTTGGTCTCGCCGTCCCGCAGCGCAACGGTACGATTGAGATCGTAAAGATGGAAATCGTCAAACGCTTTCTGGGTAACGCCCGACTCCTGCATCGCATCCATGGCCTTTGCCATCGACATCGGTACATTTCGCGCATATCCCCCTTGCTGGGGCTGAAGCTTCGCCACGTCTCCTGCCATCAGCTTGATACGCGCCTTGGGAAACTCAGTGCCCGACTGATTGTGGATCGTGACCCATCCGAGAAAGTTAGCCTTCTCGTCGCCTGTCACATCGAACGAACTCGGTGCAACCACGTTATAGGTTGCCGCCCAATCAAAGCCGCCGGTGATATAGGCCAACTCCGCAGAGTAGCGAGCATCGGTTTCAGAGTTGATCTGCCAGCGCAGAGTCGGCTTCAAAAGCAACCCATCGGTTGCAGATGGAAAGAGTGGCGTTCCGGGCAACTGGAATTGCATTCTGCCGTCGACTTCAATCAGGGGTTGAGCCGATTGGCCGTTCAGCATCTGGCCGTCAAAGCTGTATTCGGCTTGCCGAAAATAGCCGGCGCGAATGATTCTGGCCGGAACAATCTTCGTTCCCTGCGGTGTCGCGACCTGAAAATCGATGGTCCTGCCTTCGTATTTCTGCAGCAGCCATTCCTGGCTTACAACAGCTGAATCGTAGTTCTGCTCAACAACGTGAATCGTCCGCTTGCCGGATGGATCGCGCAGAACGACTGAATCGGGCTCGAGCCGGCTGGTGACCTCGCTCGACGTGACCTCGTTGATTCCGCTATGCAGGTCGAGATCGATAAACGTCCGCGCAACCGCAAAATTCTGGTTGTAAATGGTGAGTGCTACCGGCTGTGGCTCCTGCGCAGGCGCGCTCAAAACAGGGATGAGAACCGCAACAATAAGCGAAGTGATTCGCACTTTCTTCCTCCTGAACTGATCTTTGATCGAGCAGGAGGGATTACCTTGCAGGCTGGATCACAAAAAAATGCAGAACGAAAGTGCAGGAGGTCAGAACTCGATACCCTTCTGGGCGAGGATACCTTTCTGGTAGGCGTGCTTCACTTCGCGCATCTCTGTGACTGTATCCGCGATCTCTACAAGCGAGGAATGCGCGTTGCGCCCCGTAAGAATCACGTGGACCATCTCCGGGCGGGTGCGCAGTGTCTCGGCAACCTCTGCCGGGTCGAGCATGCCGTAACCGATGGCGTAGTTGATCTCGTCGAGCACCACCATGTCCCACTCACCGGAGAGAATTGCTTCGCGCGCCTCCGCCCAGGCAGCCTGCACCATGCGGATGTCTTCAGGGTCGGTTTCGGCTCCGCCTACCTTCACGAATCCCCGGCCCATTTGCTTGAGCACGAAATTCTCTCCAAAGGCCTGCGTCGATTCAAGCTCACCGTAATGCCACGAGCCTTTGAGGAACTGCAGCATCAGCACGCGCATCCCGTTGCCTACTGCGCGCAAAGCCGTGCCCATCGCGGCCGTGGTCTTGCCCTTGCCGGGCCCGGTATTGATGAGGATAAGTCCGCGTCGAGAAGACAGTTCAGAGTTCATGATTCGCATTCAAATTCAGAGAAGATTCCACAGAACTTTTCCTGCGGCATTTTCTGTTCAGTGGCCGGAATGATAGGGGTGGCCTGTGAGGATTGTAAACGCACGATAGAGCTGCTCAGCCAACACGACGCGCGCGAGTGCGTGGGCCAGGGTGAAAGGACCAAGCGAAAGCAACAGCGTCGCGCGCTTTCGCGAAGGATCTGACCAACCGTCCGCGGGTCCAATTGCGAAGACGATCTGTTGAGCGCCATTGTCGCGCTGACGGCCTAGCCACTCGGCAAAACTCTCCGAGGTCATCTGCTTTCCTCGGCTGTCCAGCAGCACAATAATGATGGGTGTGCGCCGTTGTTGCCGGTCGACCCACTCGAACAGCGCATCTTCGCTCCGAAACGACTCAGCATGGCAGCGCGCATGCGCAGCGCACCGCTCCAGATACGTCGACGCGAGACCCTCGAATGCATCTTTCGGCGAAGGTCGTGGGCCAATGTGCGCCAGCGCAATCTGCATGCAGCGACAATACACGATCCGGAACGAGCAACTCCAAAACGCACGGCCGCAAGAAAATGCTTTGTGAAATTACCGGGAATCGCTCTACAGCTTCCCATATTCAAGTGTGATCTATATCACTCATTTGATTGGCTTAATCCTTTAGATTGCGAAATGAGACTGTGATCCTCGTTTGGCATCTCGCTTGCAAACAGAAGTTACAGGAACCCTGTTCATCTTGGGATGGTTTTCGTCACTTGCTGGAGATCTGACGATATCCATACCTTTTTCTAATTGTTGTCATTCGATTCTTTTTGAATATTAACCGCGGAACGGACCTAACCCTCCCCAGCTAGACCCGAGACGCCGAGCGCGATACGCGGATCGGGAACTCTGCATTTGCATGAAGTCTTTCCGATCCGGAGTCGATCTGGAGGATTTCAATGCGATTCTTGCGATTGTTGCACGCCGCCGCTTTGACCGTGAGTCTGCTAGGCCTTGCCGCCTATGTCGTCTGCATCGGGACCCCTGTAGCCCAGGCCCAAGCCGATCTTGGCTCCTGCTCCGGCGTCGTTACAGACGTGACTGGCGCGGTAATTCCCAACGCCGAAATCAAAGTGACAAACGCTGACACCGGCGCGGTAAGAAATGCCGTTACCGACAGCAAGGGTGGTTACTCCGTAACCCAGCTGTTGCCGGCCATCTACACCGTGAGTTTCAGCGCACCTGGATTCAGTTCCGCGTCGCAGAAACTACAGATCACAGTTGGCTCCTCCAACACTGTGAACGTCAAGCTGGCCGTCAAGGGCGAGAGCACCCAGATCACCGTTACCGCTGACGATTTCGCCGGCGTGCACCTCGACAAGCCTGAAGTAGCCGCAGTCATCCAGACTGACCAGATTCTCAGCCTTCCCACGCTTGATCGCGATCCTTACAGCCTCGTCGCATTTTCCGGAAGTCTTTCCGCTGATCCAACGGCAGCTCTTCGCGGCGTTGGTTTCAACATCGCCGGATCTCGTTCGACCTCCGTTGACATCCTGCTCGATGGCGCCGAGAACACCGACCTCTATGCCGTCGGCGTAGGCCAGACCGTCCCCATGGACGCGACATCTGAGATTCGCATCGTCACTTCGAACTCCGGCGCTGAGTATGGCCGCGGATCGGGTGCCGTCAACGTCTCCACCAAGTCGGGAACCAACGGGCTGCACGGTTCCGTCTATGAGTTCAACCGCATCTCGACCTTCGCTTCGGATGGGTACAGCAACAATTATCTGCATGCTCTCTATGGCACGGACCCGAAGCCCCGCTACACCCATAACCAGTTCGGCTACTCCGTCGGTGGACCGATCAAGAGAGATAAGCTCTTCTTCTTCTCGTCCACAGAATGGACCCGGATTCGCAGCCAGCAGAATGTCATTTCGGTGGTCCCAACTCCAGAATTCATCGCTATGACACCTGCAAATATGCAGGCGT
The DNA here is from genome assembly GCA_963832035.1 of uncultured Acidobacteriaceae bacterium. GTDB lineage: Bacteria > Acidobacteriota > Terriglobia > Terriglobales > Acidobacteriaceae > Telmatobacter. The sequence continues at coordinate 969,254 of CAWHSK010000003.1, forward strand.
TCTTTGGTAGCTACGGCAAACTGGCCAAGCCGATCAATGGTTCGCTCTACACAGGTGCTTCGCCGTCAGTTCAATCCGTGTTCGGCACCGATATCAATACCATTGCCAAGACAAATCCCGCCGTCCTCACCACCAATCTCTTCGGTCAGTCCATTTACACGGTACCGGCAAACTCCGGTGGCGGCGATCCGGTAAATCAATGGATCACCTTCAACCGCGCCGACTGGACGATCAGCCAGACTACATCGATGTTCGTCCGCTACATCCAGCAGAGCTCGGTCAACCCGGCTGGCTTCCTCAACTCCAGCCCGTATGCCGGATACGATACCGGCCAGACCCAGTACAACCACAACATCGAGGTTTCCTTCACCAAGGCATTCACGCCCAACCTTGCATCTGCAACCAAGCTCCTCGGTTCCCGCCTCAACAATTCGCAGCCTCTCGGTGCGGTGCCAGTCAGTCCAACGCTATACGTGAACTCCAGTGCCGCGGTCACGCTGGGTGGCGGGTACTTGACTTTCCCCGGCTATTCCGCGACAACACCTGGCAATTCCATTCCGTTCGGCGGCCCGCAGAACTTCATCGGAGTTGGCGAGGATCTGGCCTGGACCAAGGGAAGGCACCAGTTTGCTTTCGGTGGCAATTTCCTCAACATCAAGGACAACCGCGTTTTTGGCGCCTATGAGAATGCGGTTGATGCGCTCGTGCAGTCGGGCACGAAAAACGCCATGCTCAACTTCATGGCAGGCGGCATGGGATATCTTAACGTCGCGATCAACCCCAATGGCGTTTATCCCTGCTACAAAGACGCGTCAGGTGCCACCATCGTCACGCCAAGCTGCCAGATTCAGTTGCCGGCTACATCGCCGAATTTCTCGCGCTCCAACCGCTACCAGGACGGCGCGGCATATGCCAGTGACACGTGGAAGGCTAATCAGCAGTTGACGCTTACCTTTGGTCTGCGTTGGGAACTCTACGGTCCGCAGCACTCTCAGAAGCCCGAGTATGATGCGAACTTCTTCATGGGCAGCGGCAACACTCCCTGGGATCAGATCCGCAATGGACAGGTGCTCACTCGCCTTAACGCGCCAAATGGCCGCTTGTGGAATCTGAACACCAAGCAGTTCGGACCCAAAGTCGGAGTTGCCTACGATGTCACCGGCAACGGCAAAACCAGCATCCGCGCCGGCTTCGGCATTAACTACGAGCGCAACTTCAACAACGTCACCTTCAACGTGATTCAGAATCCGCCGAACTACGGCGTCGTAGCCTTCACCAGCGCCGACAATGGCGGCAGCATCATCCCTGTTTCGACCAACAACTTCGCTCAATTTGGCGAAGGCACCGGCCTCAAGCCTCTGCCCAATGTCACGCTGCGCGCAGTCGATCCAAAGATCAAGCCGGCCTACGCGAACAACTGGAGCCTCTCTCTCGAGCATCAGTTTGGCACCACTACCACCGCAAGCGTCTCCTACGTCGGCACGCGTGGAATCCACAACTACTCCATCGCCAACATCAATCGCTCTTACGACGGCTCGACCTACCTGGGCGATGCGCATGCCTCCAACCGAACCAACTATCAGTACTCCAGCATCAACTGGCGCGGCGCAGATGGCGACTCCTCCTATAACGGCGTGACTGGCGAACTTCGCAGTTCGAATCTCCTCCAGACAGGCCTGAACATCCGGGCCGACTATACCTATGCGCATTCCATCGACAACACCAGCTCGACTTTCACCGACGGTGGATCCAACAACAACAACCTCGGCTATCTTGATCCCTGGAACAAGGCGCTCGATCGCGGTTCATCGGACTTCGATCAAAAGCACCGCGCGGCGGCCGCGATCGTCTGGACGCTTCCTTATGGAAAAACTCTGACGGGCGTTTCCAAAATGCTGTTCGATAACTGGACCTTGTCGACCACATTCGACGCCCAGACTGGCACACCCTACACCATGTTCGATTGCTCCTACGCGGTTACTGTCTGCCCGCGGGCAAGTTTCGTCTCGAAACCAACCCCTGGCAAAGGCAAAATGACCGACATCAGCGGTCAGTACGGAGCCAACACATACTCGTACAAACAATTCCCGACCTTCTACGACGACAACAACCTGGACACGGGAATCAATGCAAACAACTACAACGAGCAGATCAATCCAAAGACGGGCTCCAATGACACCCCGATTTGCTCCGGCCTCTATGGAGTCGGGTGCCACTTCGTACCCGGGATGGACGGTCGCAACGCATTCCGCGGTCCCGGAACCTGGGGACAGAACGTTGGAGTCGTTAAGGACTTCAAGATCCGCGAACGGTATGACCTTCAGTTAAAGGGCGAGTTCATTAACGTCTACAACCACGCAAACACTTACCTGAACCTGGGCGGCACCAACGACGTTGCCAGCTACACTGACGTCCTGGCGTACAAGTCCGGCAACCGTAACTCAGAGTTCTCAGTCCACATCGCGTTCTGAGATCAGACAAGTTAAGCGCACCAATGGGCGCTCTTCGGAGCGCCCTTTGTTTGCTTCGATTGCACTTGAAGATCATAAATACAAACAAGTTAAGGTCGCCTTATTCTCCCAGTCCAAAACGCTCGATGATCTTAAAAACTGAATTGTGGATCATATTTATCCAATTATTTGTAGAGAAATGCGGTCTTAGATTGACTCTAAGTCCGCAACTAATCCCTTCTTCCTCATTCGGTTGCTTACCTCAATCTCTCTCCGCGGCCGAATGGCATCCGTCGTGCATTAACATCACCCGTACGTCTGTCCCCTGAACTTCCCCAAGCACGCCGGGACAAAAGCAAGAACAAAACTTATGAGTTTGTGAGGGTCAAGCGCGATTCTGCGCCTGGACCTGCTCTCTGGTGCCCAAAATGGCTAGCCGGGGCGCAGATCCACGCAGTTCCGAAGCGATGGACCCCGCGCGTCTAGAGGTATTTAGTTTTCAGAAATTTGGAGGAGCAGTATGCGTTTTATGCGTTCAAACAAGACGGTGTTGGCGTTCGCGCTGATGATGCCAGCGGCCTTGGCGTTCATGGCATTGCCGCATCCGGTAAAAGCCCAATCCAACATCTCCGGAGACATTTCCGGGACCGTAACGGACGCGTCCGGCGCCGCACTGCCGAATGCTCAGGTAACCGTCATCAGCGTTGAAAAGGGTCAGGCAAAAGTGATCCTCTCTGATCGTGTTGGCAACTTTCGTGTGCCCTTGCTCTCGCCCGGCACTTATGAGGTGAAGGCAGAAGCTAAGGGCTTTGCCACCTCGACGATGAAGGTGTCGGTAACGGCCGGCACAATCACGTCAGCGAACCTCGCGCTCAGCGTTGGCCAGGCGTCGACCACTGTGGAAGTAAGCGGAGAGATCTCGGTGCTGCACACAGACGATGCACAGATATCGACCAGCTTCGATCTGAACCAGCTCCAGAACGTCCCCAATCCCGGTGGCGATCTGACGTTCGTGGCGCAGACTGCTCCCGGCGCGGTGATGAACACGCAGGGCGGCTACGGAAACTTCTCGACAAACGGTCTGCCGGGCACTTCGAATACATTCACCATGAACGGTGGATACGAGGGCGATCCGTACCTGAACCTGAACAACTCCGGTGCCACCAACCTCCTTCTCGGCTCCAACGACGTCGAAACGGTCACGGTCACAACCAACAGTTATGACGCCGCCTTTGGCGGACTTGGCGGCGCGCAGGTAAGCCAGGTTTCGCGCTCCGGCGGCAATCAGTGGCATGGCAACGCGACCTACCTATGGAACGGCCGTGCGATGAACGCGAACAGCTGGTTCAACAAGTTCAATGGTGCGCCGCGCAACTTCGACAATGCCAACCAATGGGCGGCCGCAATCGGCGGCCCTATCAAGAAGGATAAGATTTTCGCGTTTGCCGACTATGAGGGTCTGCATGTCATCATTCCTGCCATCGGACCTGTTTATGCGCCGAGTCCGCAATTCCAGGCGGCAATTCTCGACCCTACACCCAGAACCGATCCAGCCCTTGATTACCAAAACCCCAACGGCCTGGTCCCCTACGGAAACCTGGCAGCCAATGGCCTCTCTGCAGAGGCTCCGATGTATCAGACAATTTTCAACTACTACAACAATGCCCGGAATTTCGCATCAGGTTCGCAGGATCCCAGCGATCCTGATACTTGGATTTTCCACGGCCAGGCTACCAACTTCGCCCAGGAATGGCTGGTGAATGGCCGTGTGGATTTCAACCTGAGCTCGAACGATCACCTTTACGTTCATGCCAAGGTCGACAAGGGTGTTCAGCCCACACAAACCAGCTTCCTCGATCCAATCTTCGACGCGCAAAGCCCGCAGCCTTCCTATGAAGGTCAGTTGAGCGAGACCCACACCTTCACGCCAAACATCACAAACCAGTTCTTGTTTGCGGCCAGCTACTATCGGGCAATCTTCACCAATACCAATGGCCTCACCCTTGGACAGTCCAACGTTCCCTATACGCTGATTCCTGAAGGATTCGCGACAGACTGCGTGCCAGACCAGAGCGGCGAAGGTTGCGCCCGCACATTCGACTGGGACAACGCCGGCAGCACATCCAACTGGGTCGGCGGCGCGAACTATGCTTTCCCACAGGGCCGCAACGTAACCGGGTACCAGTTTGGCGACGATCTGAGCTGGACGAAGGGCAAGCATAACCTGAAGTTCGGCTACACCTTCCGTCGCGACGATATCACCGACTACACCTCGAGCGAACACAACATCACCTACGGCGGCGCCGAAAACTTTGTCCTGGATCAGAGCGATTTTGCCGCTGGCTACTCCGATGAGTGGGCGGAACGCTTCCCGCAGCGCCTTTCCCAGCCCGTCGCCCTCTATGTGGAGGGTTTCTATGGGCAAGATCAATGGAAGGTCGCTCCGGGCCTGACGCTGACGTTTGGACTTCGCTTGGAGCACAACTCGAACCCGCTCTGCCGCACCAACTGCGTCTCCAACTTCTCGCAGGATTTCAACTCCCTGCCTACCTCACAAGCAACTCCTTATAACCAGTTAATCTCCTCCGGTATGGAAAAGGCCTTCTTTCAGCAGCAGGAAATCGGCTATCAGCCACGGGTCGGCTTTGCGTTCCAGCCCGGAGGCGCCGGTTCCAAAACCACCATCCGCGGCGGCTTCGGCATGTTCAACGATTACTTCCCGGCGCAGATCATGGGTGACCTGGTTTCCAACATCCCGGAAGTGAACCGGTTTACGGTTCTTGGCGCGTACTACGGCAATGCAATCACAATGGAGGCAAGTCGGCCCGATAGCGGCCATACCCAAGCCGTCGCCTCAAACGATGCGTTGAACGCACTGTTCCCCCAAGGCGGCTACTACAAGAACGCCGCTGGTACCTGCCCCGATCCATTGAGCCTGACGTGCGCCACAAATGGAGTCTTTACCCGGCCAACATTCATATCGGTTGCGCATAGTGTCAAGCTCCCCACTTATGAGGAGTGGAGTCTGGCTGTGGAGCGCCAGGTCGCCAGAAACACGGTGGTCTCAGTGTCCTACATTGGCAACCGCAGCTACCACCAGCCAACCCAGCGCTTGCCGAATTCATATGACGCCTCCGGCACCATTGCGTCGTTGCCTAGCTCCCGCCCCAACGCGGCACTCGGATCTGTCACGGAGTTCTACAGTGGCAGCATCTCCAACTTCAACGGTTTGCAAGCTACTGCCACCAGCCGCCTGAACTGGCTTACCCTGCAATTCAACTACGCCTATGGACATGCGCTCGACACCATCTCCAACGGCGGCTTCAATTCCTTTAACATAGCGGGCCTCAACGATGGTGTCGGACAAATCAACCCCAACAACCTCCAGCAGAACTATGGCAACGCGGATTACGACACGCGGCACTACATCAGCGCTAACTACGCGATCAGCATTCCGCACTTTGGCGGTCCCAGGGTTTTGACGGATGGCTGGCAGGTTGCCGGCACCATCTTCCACAACTCCGGCTATCCCTTCTCGGTCACGGATAATTCCGGTGCTGTCACCTACGGCTCCGTTCCCCTGGCGCAGCAGCTCGACAACAACTTCAACCATCACTGCGGCGGCGGCCAGCATGCCACCACCCCCTGTGACTTTGCCTCTCACTTCGCAAGCGCCACCGATTTCGGACAGCAGCGTCGCAATCAGCTGTATGGACCGAACTACACGGACTTCGACCTCGATCTCTCAAAGAGCTTCAAGATCGTGCCCAAGTGGGAATCGGCCAGACTCAAGGTGGCTGCGCAATTCTTCAACACGTTCAACCACCCGAACTTCCAGATTCCGTTCGCTGACGTGAATAACTCCAGCAGCGGACTTATCTACACCGCGGCGAGCACACCCACGTCTGTTCTGGGTGCGTTCCTCGGCGGCGATGCTTCGCCCAGGTTGATCCAGTTGAAGGGAACCTTCGTCTTCTAACTCAAGCAGGCCGAAATTTCGGTCAAGAACACAAAGACCGGGAGCCACCAACGATGGCTTCCGGTCTTTTTCATGTCTGAATTCTTGCGAAAACTACGCCTGACGACGGAGATAAATCCTCAAACCCGCGGCGCAGACTTCTTGCTTTGCTTTTTTGCGCTCGATTTTTTTGCAGCCGGCTTCTTCGCAGCAGCCTTTGTCGTTTCCTTCTTGACGGCAACTTTTCTGGGACTTTTCTTCGGCTCCGGATCTGCAGCTACCTTTACCCGAGCCGCGCGCGTCTTTGCGGTCAGTGCTTCTTTCAGTTCTGCGTCGAATTCGGAAGGCGTGAGCGGGCGCGCCGATTTACGCAGCCGCTCGATATCGTAGAAGGCGCGCCGTTCAGTCAGAAACACGTGCGCGACAAAATCAACATAATCCAGCAGAATCCAGTCGCCGTGCCGACGCCCCTCAACAGAATGAGGCATCACGCCAAAGTCCTTTTTCAAGCGATGTTCGATCTCATCAGCAATCGCAATTGCCTGGCGGTCATTCGTGGCCGAGGTAATCAGGAAGAAGTCGGACAGGCCGGAATCGATCGGGTCGAGTTCAAGGATGCGGGTGTCTTCGCCTTTTTTGTCTTCACAGGCCGCGGCTGCGGCTTGTACGAGAATGCGAGTCTGTTCGTGCGCCAGGGTTGTGCTCATTGCAGCGGAAATTGTCTCCTCGCTCATCCTAGTCTCTGGATTCCGCAGCGGCAAGCCAAGGTTGCTCCCAAGCCGGTGAGAAAGCGCCTCGAATCAATCAAGGCGATAGAGCCCATGGCAGGCGATGTAGTCGCAGACAGTTTCCTGCAGCAGCTCATGGCCGGCACAAAGACGATCCAGCGCCGCGCTCACCTGGCTTCGAATATCCGAAGCGCTGATCTCGATTTCCAGTTCCGGCAGCAGGTAGAACGGTGACGAGGCTCCAGCAGCGCCTCGTACCGTAAACTCACGCCTCGGCACGTCTCCTGCTTTTTCACCCCCTGGCGCGACCTCCGTGATGGTCAGTCCTTCAGGCAGAACCGCCGTCAGATCTTCAAGGCTCTGGCCTGGCCTTGATGCAACGATCAATGGCGCCAGGAAGGGAATCTCCCCGCCGCGATACCAGTTGCGAAGGCCAAGCAGGGAGTCGGCTCCCATCAGGGTAAAGAGGGTCGCCGCAGGAAACTGCTGACGCAGGCGCAGAAGCGTATCGAAGGTGTAGTTGGGCGTACCGCCAGGATCAGGCGCATCCGTAAAGGAAACGGCAAACTGTGGCAGCCCCTCGATCGCCAGTTCTGTCATCGCCACACGGTCTTCGAAGCTGGCGGTAGAGCCAAATGGCTTCAGCGGTTGAATGCCCACCGGGGCAAACAAGACTGTGTCCAGACGCAACGCCACCTGTGCCGCACGGGCCACTCCGATGTGACCCAAATGAGGAGGGTCGAAACTACCCCCAAAGAAAGCGATGCGCCGTCTGCCATCCGATGGCCCAAGCATGGGTTCATGGTACGGCATCCCCCGCCCTTGGATGTGCTTGCGCCCCTGCCAAGGCTGGTACCCCGATCATTCGTATCTAACTTAGTCCATTGACGCAGGTGTTCGACGTGCTTCGAAATCGCAATCGTCGGAAGGTCTGCTAGCATCATTCTCACGATGCGATATGTGATTGCGGTTCTTGCCCTGATCGGTGCCGTGGTCTCGGGCCTTGCGCTTCAGGTACATTACTCGGTTGCCACCTCGCCCTGCTCCATTAACGAAAAATGGGACTGCGACGTTGTAAACCACAGCTCCTACTCGCTCGTTCAAGGTATTCCGGTGGCGATTTTTGGAATCGCGGGCTATCTGGGACTGGTGTGGCTCAGTTTTGCACGCCAACGCGCGGTGCTCACCACAGCGGCAGCCGTGGGGCTGGCATTTTCACTCTACCTGGCGCATATTGAGCGCGACGTGCTGGGTGTGTGGTGTCTCTACTGCGTCATCTCCCTCATCGATATTGCGCTGATCATGTTGCTGGGCCTTATCTGGCTTATCTTCGATGCAGTCCATCGGCAGCGCAGGCGCTGGTAAACTTGAACTAAGGACATGTTCAAGCAAAAATACGCGCGCTGGATGTACGAATGGGAGACCCGGCTCACCACGCGCGATGAAAACCGTGTAGTCCGGCCGTTGGAGTGGGGCTTCGAATGGATCGAGCCCTTCCTTGAGACGCATGGATTCGGCGCCGCAGTCCCGACCGCGGAAGCGGCGCGCGATGAAGCCGCCGCCGAAACCGCGATGGCGCGCATCAATCAGCTCCTCATTCGGCATAGCGACGTGTTCTTCGGCTATGAGAAGCCCACTGACTTCCGGCTCGAAGACCGCCACCCGGAATTATTTCCGACCAATGTAAGACCCGAAACCCTGGCCAAGGATGCCGAGATCAAGCGTCTCGCGGCGGAGGGCAAGACCGTGAAAGCGCAGTTTCTGCGCTTCACCTCGCCTGAGCAAACGGGATATCCCGAAAACGATGTCGCAAATGCTCGGTGGTATCCCGCCCCTGCACACAAAGACTCGAAACGACCGAAGCAAGCAATTGTGGTTATGCCACAGTGGAACGCGGATGCCTTCAGCCACAACTCCCTGTGCACGATCTTCAATCGCATGGGGATCTCGGCGCTGCGGCTCTCGAAGCCCTACCATGACATTCGCCGGCCTGTAGAACTGGAGCGCTCTGATTACGCAGTCAGCGCCAACATTGGCCGCACACTCTCTGCATGCCGCCAGGCCGTCGTCGACATTCGCTGCTGCATCGACTGGCTTGAAGAGCAGGGCTACGAGCACTTCGGGGTTCTGGGCACCAGCCTCGGATCGTGCTACGGGTTTTTGGCCAGCGCGCACGATCCCCGCATCCGTGTGAACGCCTTCAATCACGCCTCCACGGCATTCGGCGACGTGGTATGGGCCGGGCAAAGCACTCGCCATGTGAAGCAGGCGCTCGACGACGCAGGAATGACGCAGGACCGGGTGCGGGAGTTGTGGTCTGCCATCAGTCCCATCAGCTACTACGATCGCATCGCAAGCGCCAAAGCCGGCGGACCAAACAAGAAGGTCCTGCTGGTCTACGCCAACTACGACTTAACCTTTCCTCTCGAGTATTCCTTGAAGGTGGTCGAGTCATTCAAGCGCGTGGGTCTCAACTTTGAGAAGCGCGTACTTCCCTGTGGCCACTACACCACTGGCGAAACACCCTTCCAATACATCGACGGCTGGTACATGGGCTCATTTGTGCATCGCGCCTTCAAGGCACTGCGCAGAGAGAAAGCCGCCGGTTCCAGCGCTGCTTCTCAGACAGTAACGGAACCGGAAGAGAATCTGGTTTCGCGGTAGCGATGCCGGATCATCGAATTGTATTCAGATTCAGCTTGAGCAGTTTCGCCGGATCAAGATAAGCGCCTTCCCAGCGAACAGCCCAATGCAGATGCGGCCCGGTCACACGGCCCGTTGCACCGCTAAGCCCAAGCCTGTCGCCGGCAGCCACGTGCTGTCCCTCGTGCACATCGATGCGGCTGAAATGCATTGAGATGGTGTACAGCCCAAGCCCGTGGTCGATGATCACGCAGTTGCCCTCGTAGTAGAGATGCTGCGCCAGCACTACGATTCCGCCGTTTGAAGCGCGTACAACCGTTCCCATCGGTGCACGAAAATCCATGCCCTTGTGAATGCTGGCGAGCTTCCCGTTGAACATCCGGCGCGTTCCAAAGCTGTCGGTCGGTGGCGAGAGCACCGGTGCGCGAAAACTGGCAAGCCACAACGGCTCATGGGCGCTCGATGCAAACGCCTTCGTTTTGATTGCAGCGTCGGCAGCAATCTCTTTTTGCTCCTCCGGCCCCGGCTCGACAAACTTCGGTGGCACGGTGAGCGCGCCAGTCCGATAGTGCGCGGGATGGATCTCAATTGTCTTGCTCAGGTCGCGCCGATCGCCACTGTCGAGTTGTGCGCTGAGCCGAAGCGTAGAAAGACCCAAGGCTCCTTCCACGTCGACCCCGGTGAGTGCGATCCACTTCTCTCCGCGCTGAAAGAACTCAATCTTATGTCCCAGCCACTCGCCGCTCATGCTCTTCACATTCGGCGCTGAAATGACAATCAACTCGGGAGAACCGGCCTCGACGACTGCTGGTGTTAGCGACACAGCAGGTTTCACGGCCGTATGCTGCGGCTGCGCGCCGATTGTGGTGAGTGCAAACAAGCACGCGAGCTCAAGAAAATAAGAGCCGGTCATGGGATCAGCATAACCGGCTCCGTTGTTTCGTAGGGGAGGGGCCTCGATTTATTTAGGTGCAACCTTGTTGTTGTGCTTCTGGCGATAGATCTGGCGGCTTGCGCCATTCTGTTCGTGGTTAATCTGCTTCTTTTCCTGGCCCGTAAGCTTGCCACCGTTGGCTTGACGATCCGCATGAATCTGCTGGTTGATTCCCTGCTCGCGGTTTTCGGTCCTGGCTGCTTCACCGGCAGTCATTTGGCCGCTTTTAATGCCCTGCGCAACGCGGTCCTGCTGATTTTCGCGGCGCTGTCCTACTTCGTTGTTCCCGTAGTGTGCAGTATTGGCATTGTGCTTGTCGTTGTAGATCGACTTGCTCATATTGTTCTGCTGCTTGTTCACCTGCTCGCGTTCCTGCGTTGTGAGCTTACCGCCGTTGGCCTGGCGATCGTCCTTGATCTCGCGATTGACACTAGCTTCGCGCGACTCCAGATTCTTGGTTTCGCCCGCGGTCAACTGACCAGATTGCACGCCATTGGCAATGCGGTTCTGTTGATCCTGGCGGCGATCGTTTACCGAGCCTTCTTTCGGCTGGGTCGTTGCAGGTTGGGTAGCGGGCGTGTTTGTTGGGCAAATAGCGGTGCCGAGGCGAACAGGGTGGCCAGGGCAAGTACGGGCAGCGTGCGTGGCATGTCGTTTCCTCCAGGGCCTCGGTTACTGATCTCCGGCCCAATGTTATGTCCAGACCCATGCTTCCTAAAAAAGTTTTCGTTCGTCTAAATAAATCTTCTCCAACTGAATCACGAAAGTCACCCGTCTAGGTGCTCTTCCATTCCATTACCGCACCAATTATGGGAAAGGTTGTGTAACCCACGGAAACGATGGTCAATCAAAGGTTTGTATGCGAGGGTTTTATGGACTCCCCAACGTCCTCTTTCGCCTGCCGATTTTGCAGGTTGATTCATCTGGCCGCTCGCCGCATGGGTCTCGATAGTACTCTCGCGTGTCAGGATTCGCAGCCGGCTGCGCCCGCCAAGCGTGTTCCAGTACTCGTCGAACTATTTACTTCCGAAGGGTGTTCGGACTGTCCACCCGCAGACGCCCTGCTCGCAAAGCTGGATGCGACGCAGCCCATCGCAGGCGCGCAAGCGATTGTGCTGAGCGAACACGTCACTTACTGGAACCATCAGGGCTGGAATGATCCTTTCTCCTTCGACGCCATGACGGAGAGGCAGGAAGAGTTACCAGCGCCACTTCGGTCTCGACTCGAATTACACGCCCGCAGATGGTGGTCGACGGATCAGAGCAGTTTGTCGGCAGCAACGCGCGTGCCCTCGTCGCCGCTGTCGAGAAAGAAGTAAACAAACCGAAGCAAAGTCTAGCCATCCCGAAGCGAAATGGAACGAAGCGCCGCGCAGTTTTCGATTCACGCCGATGTGCCCGCCGGCACGAAACTGATCGCAGTCGCTGGCTGCCGATGCTACCCACTCTGAAGTTGCGCGCGGAGAGAACGCCGGCCGCACTCTCCACCACATCGCCGTAGTGCGCGTAATGAAGGAGTTTGACGCGGACGTTGCCGATGGCCCGGCAACTCAAATTGTCCGGCGGACCGTTGTCGCAAAAGACTGAAGCCACGGCCCCGTGCGTCTCGTCGTCTTCCTTGTCGAGAGCAAAAGCGGCCACGTTCTCGGCGCCGCGGAGCAAACCCTGCAGCGATAGAGAGCACTTGTTGAATCAAGCCCCGTCTAGCTCGCGTCATTCGCTATTCGGTTCGCAACGCACGCATGGGATCCACTGAGGCAGCGCGTCGCGCGGGAATGACTGCGGCGGCTAAGGAGACGACGGTTACCCCTGCTGCCGCAGCAGCAAAGCTAAATGGATCGTGTACAGAGAGCTGGTACACCATGGACGCCATCCAATGCGATGCCAGCCAGGCCAGGGGCAAACCGATTCCAATGCCGGCCGCGATGAGGTAAAGGCTGTCGCGCACCATCATCCACAGAACCTGCGGTCGTTGCGCGCCGAGGGCGAGACGGACACCTATTTCGACGCTGCGGCGATTCACGCGATAAGCCAGCACGCCATAAAGCCCAACCGCCACCAGCAGCGCGGCGAGGCCGCCAAAGAAGACAGCGAGGCGTGCAATCAGGGCGGGCATTTGATAGGTCTCTTCAAACCCCGAACTAAGTACTTGGGGATTGCCGAGCGGGATGCCGGGGTCCATCTCATGAACAATGTGTTGAACCGCAGGAAGGAGCGAGATGGGATTTCCACTTGCTCCAAGTTCAATGTCCATGTCGCTGATCGAGTCCGTTTGCTGATAGCTTTCCCAGGACATCGGCATCTTATCTTCGTCCGTGCTGCTGTACTTGCTGTCTTGCACGATGCCGATGATTCGAGCGCGCTGTTTTGGGCCGCCGAGATAATGTCCGATGGGATTGATTCGGCCAAAGTACCGGCCTGCCAGCGTCTGATTGATGACGGTCACAAGAGGTGCGTTCCTCGTGTCCGAATCGAGAATGTCGCGTCCGGCCATGATCGGAATTCCAAGCGTGTGGAAGAAGTCTCCCCCAACCGAGTTGCTGCGCAACATATTCTTGCCGTTTTCCCATGGGTACTCGCGGCCGTCAATGATAAGGCTGTTGTTGTCAGACCAGCCGGTACCGGGGCGCAGTTCAGCTAAGGTTGCGAAACGGACGCCGGGAAGCGCGCGGAGACGCTCGAGAAGCTGAGTGTAGAAGGCAAGCTTTGTGGAATAAGAAGGAGACCCCAGCGGATGAGCGCCGAAGGCAAGCACCGACTCAGCGTGCATGCCGAGATCGGTCTGGCGATAGTTGAGCAAGGTGCGCATAAGCAGCCCAGAAGCAAAGAGCAGGACGCAGCAGAACGCCATCTGCATGGTGATGAGAATCCTGCTCGAAAGCGCGTGGCTCCGGCCCGCCGTGGATTGGGCGTGGGAAGAGGACTTGAGCGTGATCCCAACGGGCACCAGAATTGCCGTCCGTAACGGTGCTAGACCAAAGAGGATAGCTGCAAGTGCCGAGGTTCCCAGGGTGAAGGCAAGAACGGCAGAATCCGGCGCAAGATTGATCTCCAGTTTTGACCACAAAGCGAGCTGCCGCGTTGCCTCTACGGCGAACAGCCAGCCCAATGCAACCCCCGCGGTGACGAGGATGAGGCTCTCTGCGAGCAGTTGGCGGAAAAGCTGCCAGCGGCCTGCGCCCAGCGAGAGCCGCAGTGCGAACTCGCGTTCGCGGCCGGAATTGCGGGCGATAAGCAGCATCACAATATTGACGCAGGCTATGACGAGAACAAGCACAACCATTCCCATCAGCACGTGTAACGGCTCGTTATAGTCCTTGCTCGATGTTCCCAGGCCACGCGCAGGAACCAATTGCAATTCGAGTGGAGGGCTGTTCGGCCCGGGCTGTCCGGCGATTTCATACGACGCGTGCGCGTAGATGGCGCTCAGATGACCGGCGGCTTGCTTTGCGGTAACGCCCGGCTTGATGCGCGCCATGAGCATCATCCCCCACCAATCTGGAGCAGTGTAGATGGTTCGCCCCGTCGCGTTGGGGATTCCCCACGCAGGCAATTCAGGACGATTTTGCAAGGGTACCCATAGATCCGTTGCGGTGCCGCCGGAATCGACGCCATAGAAGTGTGCAGCGGAGACACCGACGATGGTGAAAGGAGTGCCGCGAACGAAGATCGTTTTGCCAATGACGCCGGGGTCGCGGTCAAAGCGGCCCGTCCAGTAGCCATAACTAAGTACCGCCACCGAAGAGTGATTGACTTCATCTGCAGGAGCAAATGGAAGCCCGACAGCCATGGAAACTCCCAGCGCGGAGAAGAAGTTTCCACTCACTTCGTCGGCGCGCGCCTCTTCCGGGCGATCGCCAAAGCGCACGGCTGTTTTTGTGATCGAGAGCGGAATATAGGCGATGATTTCGGACGCGACTGAATGATCTTCCCGCAATCGGTTGTAGATATTGATTCCGCAGGAATAGCGCGAGTCGCCCGTGCTGCCCGTTTTATCAGGCATGTTTTCATGGGTCAGATAAAAGAGCTGTCCGGGATCATGGACTGGCAGTGTCCGAAGCAGCACTGCATTCATCACGCTGAAGATAGCCGTATTCGCACCGAAGCCGAGAGCAAGCGTGAGAATGACCGTAAATGCGAAGCCAGGCGATTTGCGCAGCTGGCGCAATGCGAAACGGAGGTCGCGCCCAAGCTGCTGAAGTACGGGAAATCCCCGGCCTTCGCGGTAAGTTTCCCGGGTCTGCGTCACTCCGCCAAAAGCGCGCAGGGCAGCAATCTTTGCATCTGCTGGCGACATGCCGCGCTGCATGTTCTCTGCGGTGGCAAGCTCGATGTGCGCGCGCAGTTCATCATCGAGATCGGCATCGAGCTTCCGGCGCCGAAAGAGTGCAGCACAGCGACTGAAAAGAATCCGGAGAAGATCCACAAGGCTCGAAGACATTAGGCGGCTCCTAACTCGACGGCGCTAGAAAACGCGCCATGGTTGCGGCGATACGCTCCCAATTTTCGGTTTCCTCTTCGATCTTTTTACGCCCGATGCGGCTCAGGGAATAGAACTTCGCGCGGCGATTGGTTTCCGATGTCCCCCACTCAGACTTGATCCAGCCGCGTTGCTCGAGACGGAGAAGTGCGGGATAGATCGTGCCCTGATTCAAGCTGAGCGCGTCACCGCTGACCTGCTCGATGCGGCGCGCGATCCCGTAGCCGTGGAGGGTACCCATCGATTCGAGAGTCTTCAGCACCATCAGGTCCAGGGTGCCTTGCAAGACCTCTGATCTGCTCTCGCCCATTTGTTTCTCCTGTTGAGATTCAACATATACGCTGCCCATAGTCAGAATGTCAACAGGAGCGGAGTGGGAAACGTTCCGGGCGTAGATTTAGGAAAGCATCGAAGAGATGGTTCGTTACCGGACATCAATTTGGAAGGACATAGTGAGGACAGTTGTGCGGATTGTGAAGGGTATCAGCGCGGCCGTCGGCGCGCTCCTCGTGGTAATGGGCGGCATCTGGATCCTGCAGGGGCTGAATCTGGCGTGGGGTCCACTGGCGCGAAGCTTTATGCAGAATGAGCGCCACTGGGCCGTGTATGGTGCGATTCTGGCGCTGGCCGGCCTGGGGTTGATCGCGTGGGGGTATTCGAAACCGCCCAGGGACTGAGGCCAGGGTGACGATTCCTGATTCGCAGACGATTCCTGGTTTGCACAAGATGCTGGCGAATTGTGCCGTAAAATTGACGCATGACCGATCGCATGGCCCTTTCCCTGGCCCAAGCCGACCCTGAAGTTGCCGCCGCCGTTGACCACGAAACCCTCCGCCAGCACGAAGGCCTGGAGATGATCGCCAGCGAAAACTTCGTATCTGAAGCGGTGCTTGAGGCCGCTGGCTCGATCTTCACGAACAAGTATGCAGAAGGCTATCCGGGACGCCGCTACTATGGCGGCTGCGAATACGCTGACGTTGTAGAGAATCTGGCGCGCGATCGCGCGAAGCAGATATTTGGGGCTGAGTTTGCCAACGTCCAGCCGCACTCCGGCTCACAGGCCAATGCCTCCGCCTACATGGCTGTGCTGCAGGCAGGCGATACAATTCTCGGCCTGGATCTGGCTCACGGCGGTCACCTGACGCATGGCCACAAGCTGAGCTTTAGCGGCAAGCTTTACCACACGACGTTTTACACTGTGCGGCGCGATACCGAAGTCATCGACTACGACGAACTCGAAGCAATCGCCGAGCGCGAAAAGCCCAAGGTCATCATTGGTGGCGCCAGCGCTTATCCGCGCATGTGGGATTTCGCGCGCATGCGCCAGATCGCCGACAAAGTTGGAGCAAAGTACATCTTCGACATGGCGCACATCGCCGGACTTGTCGCAGGTGGTTCGCATCCTTCGCCCGTGCCGCACGCGCACATCACCACCACCACGACACACAAAACGCTGCGCGGACCGCGAGCGGGATTGATTCTCTGCGGCAAGGATTTTCAAGTCGGCCAGAAGCCGGAGCAGACGCTTGGCAAGGCCATCGACATGGCGGTATTCCCAGGCCAGCAGGGAGGGCCGCTCGTGCACATCATCGCCGCGAAGGCGGTTGCATTCGGCGAAGTTCTGCGACCGGAGTTCAAAACTTACGCGGCGCAAATCGTGTCGAACGCCAAAGCTCTGGGCACAGCCATGCAGGAGGCAGGCTATCGCCTCGTCTCCGGGGGCACCGACAATCACCTGCTCCTGGTTGATGTCTTCGAAAAGGGAATCCTCGGCTCGGAAGCCGAGCTTGCCCTCGGCAAGGCCGGCATCACGGTCAACAAGAACGCCATCCCCTACGACACCAATCCCCCACTCAAGCCCTCAGGCATTCGCATCGGCACGCCGGCACTCACTACGCGCGGCATGAAGGAACCCGAAATGCGCATCATCGCATCCTGGATTGCCAAGGCTCTCGAAAATCGCAATGACGATGCAGCGCTTGAACGCATTCGTTGCGAGGTCGCAGAACTGGCCAATAGATACCCGCTGTATGCGTGGCGTCGCCAAAGCGTTGCCGTCGGTGCGTAAGTCGCTGTAAGGCTTCGTCTATCCTGCACGCATACAACTTGTCATCCGTAACAGGGTTTCATTTAGTGTGTTTGAAATCAGCTTATCGGGATCTTCAGAAAATAAGCGATGCCGCTTCCCGTAGGCAATGTGGAGGTTCAATATGCGTGCAGCAAATCTCATTTTGACCGCATTGTTTGCCGTGTCGTTGCCGGCGCTTGCTCAACAATTCCCAGAGGCTCACGGCAAGCCGGTGCCGCCGCCGCAGCACGGACCGGCTCCATACAAGGCGCCGAAGGCAGCGCCAGCGCACAAGACAAACGACATCAAAACATCGGAGCAGCACTCCCAGCCGCCTCAGCAGCATAACGATAGCAACACCCATGGCAATACGAATCCACCGTCTCAGCAACGGAACTACAGCGACAAGCCCGGCCATCCCAATGCGCCGCATGTCGATCCTCCCAATAATTGGGTCGGGCATGATACCGGCCGTAATGATGCGAACTTTCATCTTCAGCATCCCTGGGAGCACGGTCACTTCAGCGGTGGCTTTGGTCCATCGCATCCGTGGCATCTCGCCGGCGGTGGTCCCAATCAATTCTGGTTCAATGGATGGTACTGGAATGTTGCTCCTGACGACTTCGCCTTTACCGGAGACTGGAACTGGGATAGCGACCAGATCGTCATCTATGAAGACCCAGATCACGATGGCTGGTACCTCGCCTACAACGTTCGCCTCGGAACATACGTTCATGTCATGTATCTCGGACCCCAATAACTATCGAATAACTTCACCGTGTATGAAGAAGGGCAGGTCAATCGGCCTGCCCTTTCTTTTGCTCCCTCGGGCAACGCTCGATCCTGCATGTACATGTCGCGAGGCAAGTGCGGTAATATGGTCGGTCCGCTGAGAGCCGGCGAGCGACAGTCGTGAACCAGCAGGCTTTCTCGAATAAATCTGCTATTCCCAGAGGATCTACATGGCTGGTTTCGTTGCCCGCGCTGTTGCTTCCCGCATGCTTTCCGGTTCTCTCCCTTCCATTCTTGTTCTCGTTGCAGTTTCCGCACCCATCGGTTTCGCAGCGCAGGCCCCCATCGTGCTCACAGGCGCCGATCGCCGTCCGGCAACCTCGCTCAACGGTGAATGGGCTTCCATCGTTGATCCATACTTCTCCGGCCTGTTCAGCTTTCATCATGAAGAGAAGAAGAACGGCTACTTCATGAATTACAAGGCAAAGCCCGGCGATCCATTCCCTACCGAGTATGACTTTTCAAAGGCGCCGAAGCTCAAAGTCCCCGGTGACTGGAATACGCAGCGAGAGTCCCTGATGTATTACGAAGGGCCGGTCTGGTACGAGAAAGACTTCACCTACGAGCCCAAGCCGAATACTCACATATTTCTTCACGTCGGCGCAGCCAACTATCATTCGTGGTTTTGGGTCAATGGACAAAAAGTCTGCGAACACGAGGGTGGATTCACAGCTTTCAATTGCGAAGTCACTCAGGCGATTCATAGCGGCGATAACTTCGTCGTCGCAGCGGTCGATAACACTCGTCATGAAGACAATGTGCCCACTCTCGAAACAGATTGGTGGAACTACGGCGGCCTAACCCGCGAAGTGTCCCTGATTGAATTGCCCGAGTCGTTCATTGATCAATACGATCTGCACTTGAGTCGCACCGAAGATGGCGTAATCGAAGGTTGGGTGCATGTCGTCGGCGCGCAGCCCGGCGAGAAAGCAGAAGTCGATATTCCCGATCTACACGCGAAGGCGACAGCAGACGTCGATGCCGATGGGCGCGCCGCACTCCACTTCAATGTGCAGGGCCTTGAACGCTGGTCGCCTGAGTCACCCAAACTCTACAACGTCGTCATCCATGCTGGCCTGGACTCGATTAACGAGCTAATCGGTTTTCGCACCATCGAGACACGCGGCACCGGGATACTGCTGAACGGCAAGCCTGTCTTTCTGCGTGGCGTCTCAGTCCACGCCGAGGCGCCCTATCGCACTGGCCGTGCCTGGTCTGACAAAGATGCGGAAACTCTGCTCGGCTGGGCCAAAGAGCTCGGCTGCAACTTTGTCCGCCTCGCGCACTATCCGCACTCTGAAGCCATGCTGCGCGCCGCCGATCGCATGGGCCTGATGGTCTGGTCTGAGAACCCCGTTTACTGGGCGCTGCAATTCGACAACCCCAAAGTGCTGGCGAAGGCTGAGCAGCAATTAGACGAAGAAATCGACACCTCGCGTAATCACGCCGCCATCGTTCTCTGGTCCATGGCCAATGAGACTCCCAACAATCCTGCGCGCACCCAATTCATCGAGACGCTGGCAACCCGCGCACGCGGCCTTGATCCGACTCGATTAATAACAGCCGCGCTTCTCGTCCGCGCCAAAGGCGATACCAAGTTCGTTGACGATCCCCTTGGAAAGGCTCTCGACGTAATCGGGATCAACGAATATATCGGCTGGTATGAGGGCCGACCCGGAGAGTGCCGATACAACTCAGTGGCAAATTGATTATCAGAAACCCGTGATCGTCAGCGAATTCGGCGCGGGAGCCAAGGCTGGATTGCATGGCGCCGAAAACGAACGCTGGACCGAAGAGTACCAGGCCAATATTTTTCGTCATCAATTGCCGATGCTGAACAAGATTCCGCAGCTCAGCGGCATGAGCCCGTGGTGTCTTATGGATTTCCGTTCTCCGAATCGGCCCCTTGTTGGCATTCAGGACGAGTTCAATCGCAAAGGACTGGTTTCCGATCAGGGCGAGAAGAAAGCGGCATTCTATGTTCTGCAGAAGGCCTATCAGGACAAAACAGTTGGAAGGCCAGATTAAGTGGATGAGAGTTCACGCATGTAACTTATAACTGGATAGGTGTTCGCCTCGCGGCGGATGATATATCCTTTTTCCATGTCGATTGAAAGCATTCTTGCTGAAATAGATGCGGAGATTTCGAGACTTACTCAGGTCCGTTCTCTGCTTGCAGGTTCTCGAGCCGTTGTCTCATCGGGATCCAAGACTAAGACAGGCAAAGGGCCGGCAAAGAGAAAAAAGCGCGTCCTTAGCGCTGATGCGCGCAAGCGGATCGCCGATGCACAGCGTAAGCGTTGGGCAGCTCAGAAGGCAAAGAAGTAGACGACGTTTTGACATGCCGGTTCGAACCTGCGGCGCCATCAGTGAGACAAATTCGGGCTACCAGGTTTCGACGGCGAGAATGTTGGGCGGTCCGGAGTGACCCTCAATAACCTGCGTCTCAATCACGGCTTCCATATTCATCTTTTCCCAGTTGGCGGGAGCCTTTGCCAGCAGCGAATTCAGATAGACGGGGTTATAGAGAATCTCTCCGGCCGCCTCGGTTCCTTCTTCTGAAATACCGGCCGCGATAATCACGGGCTGGCCGGTAGTGCTGTCGCGTATGCGCGCCACAATGGCATAGTCGCGCGAAAGCTTCTGATACGGCAGATCCCACGCGGTTGCCCAGGTCGTCTGCGTCTTGCTGTTGCGGTCGACAATCAAGGCCACGCCATCTTTTGACTCGAAACCGAAGCGCAGCTTTTGCGTTACGCGGAGCGTCCAGATATTGTCAAACGCGCCAATCAACACAATCGGACCCTCACGCAACTGGGCGAAAGTCGCTTCAGATGCGGGAACGACGCGAAAGGCTTTGTGGCGCACTTCGAGCGCTGCGGCTGTGCGTGTTAGCGTAATCACATCGGCCAGCGCCAGATTTCCTGAGAGATGAAGCCGCACATAAAGCTTCTGCGGTTCCACCGGAGCGCCGACCGGAGCCTCGAAAGAGTTGATCGAATCCATGTCGATGTTCTTAGCGGGTTCTCCCAGGCAGAAGGTGGTCGGATTCAAACTCGAAGTGAACGGCTCCCAAAAGCGATCGATATTTGAAGGCGGTTCCGGCGTCGGCGCCTGGTGGATGCGGGTCCCCACAAGCACTCCAGCAGCACAACCAGCGATGATCAGCATCCCGGCAGCAAGCCATCGGAATCGAGAAGATCTGGGAGCAGGAGCGTTTGGTACTGCCGAAGCAAAGGGGCTGATTTGAGGCGGAGTCGAGATGACAGCAGTCTCGAGGGTATCTATGGCAGGCTCGGCCGCGACTGGCTCGGACTGCCGAAACACGGGCACATATGAGCCCAGCGGAAGTTCTATCACCAGTTCGCCCGCGTGCGATGAATCGTAGTAGTAGAGGCTCAGCCGCTTGCGCACTTCCCCGGCTGTGATGCGTACGACCGGATCCGCATTCGCATCGTATGTCGGAGCACGGCCGAAGACTTCGATGCCGATGCTGCGCTCCTTGAGTTCAGCAGCATTTCCCAGCAGCGTCTGCTCCACGGCATACGACAACAGCGCAGGGTAGCGCTTGCTATTGGCAAAAAGCGGATGGACCAGGAGTCGTTGTAACTGTTCTCGAATGGCGGCAGGATCAGAGACAAATGCCAACTGTTCCACGTCTTGCATGGCCTTGGGCGCCAACGGCATCCGGAACTCCTTACGACGGCTCTATGCCCGTATTGGGCAACGGCCCGTGGATACAAATTGCGCAGCCTGGACATCACTCCGGGATGCGAAAAATCTTCAACTCGCCACGAGTCCCAAAATTGAATCAAGCGAGACCAGATTTCTTTTCTCGCCATCAGAGACACAATGTCTCTCTCCGGTGGAAAAGAAGTTCGTATTGATTTCTGGATTGCCCGCACTGCGTATAATACGTCCCAGTAATACCGTTGTCCATACCTGATTAAAAGCAATTCTTACATCGGTTTATCTTATGTCCACGGTCATTGCTACCCGATGGAACCTGTTGGGAATCTTCAGTTCTGCATACATTAAGAGTCGGTCCAGGAGATGTGCCCGACGTGTGTCACACTTACGGCGCGTTTTCTTGTGATTGCGGCTCCTCGCCCCTCCGATTACCAGACCTGGATGAATCCAGGCGGGACTAATCGGGGGGCGCTTTTTTGGTGGAGTGCCTTCGATGTTGCGCAAACGTTTGCGTAAACTCCTTCTCAACCCGGGAGCAGGATCTTCCACTCAGGCATCCCGGCGCCGCCTCTCATCCGTCCCCTCGCCAGCAAACTATCCTTCGCATGCAGTATGCTTAACGGTCCTTTCGGAGGGATCTGC
This sequence comes from uncultured Acidobacteriaceae bacterium, assembly GCA_963832035.1. Lineage (GTDB taxonomy): Bacteria > Acidobacteriota > Terriglobia > Terriglobales > Acidobacteriaceae > Telmatobacter. The sequence goes on from CAWHSK010000003.1 coordinate 991,639, forward strand.
CCAGTGATGCAAAGCAAGTGGTATTTCAAAACATTCGTTTCGATAGGCCTAGTTGTAGTCTCCATGCCTTGGAGCCTCGCCGGACAAACCGCAGCCATGACCTCCGCCGATGCGCGTAGCCGGGCCGAGCAGCTCCTTAAGCAAATGACCATCGAAGAGAAAGTCGGCCAAATGAACCAGTCCTCCGGCATCGTCATGCCGCTTCTGGCCAACGAGAAGCCTGACAACCTCATCGTTCAGGGACAGGTCGGCTCCATCCTCTGGCTCATCGATGTCAAAGAGATCAATCGCCTGCAACACCTTGCAGTCGACAAGTCGCGCCTTCACATCCCAATCCTTTTTGCATTCGACGTCATCCACGGATACCGCACTGTCTTTCCAATCCCGCTCGCTATGGCTTCCTCGTGGGATCCGGGGGTCGAAGAAGAGGCGCAACATCTCGCCGGTGAAGACGCGCGCGCGGCCGGCATCCGCTGGACCTTCACCCCTATGGTCGATATCGCCCGCGATTCCCGCTGGGGTCGCATCGTGGAGGGTGCTGGCGAGGATCCTTATCTCGGTGCAGCCATGGCACGAGCCCAGGTTCGCGGCTTCCAGGGCGAATCGCTCGGCCCAGACAGCGTGCTGGTCTGCGTGAAGCACTTCGCTGGATATGGCGCTGCCGAGGGTGGTCGCGACTACGACTCCTCCTATGTTCCCGAAGAGCTCATGCAGAACGTGTACTTCGTTCCGTTCCATGCGGCCGAGCAGGCCGGCGCAGGCAGCTTCATGAGCGCCTATATGGACCTGAACGATGTTCCGGCCACGGGAAATCGCTGGCTGCTGACGGACGTTCTGCGCAAGCAGTGGGGCTTCAACGGATTCGTGGTTTCTGATGCCTGGGCAGTCGGCTCGCTTCTGACACACGGCTATGCCAAGGACCCCGAAGATGCCGCCTACAAGGCTGTGACCGCTGGCCTCGACATGGATATGGCCAGCCTCACTTATCCAAAATATTTAGCGGGATTGGTGCACTCCGGCAAAGTAACTGAAGGCCAGCTCGATGCCGCCGTGCTCCCGATTCTTCAAGTGAAGTACGAGCTTGGCCTCTTCGATCACCCGTACGTCGACGAAACCAAAGTGGACTCGACCCTCAGCCGGCCTGAAGGCCGCGAACTCGAGCGCAAAGTCGCGGCGCGCTCCATGGTTTTACTCAAGAATGAGAACCACACCCTCCCTCTCAGCAAGTCCGTTAAGAAAATCGCAGTCATCGGCGCACTTGCCGACTCCGTGCGCGACATCGAAGGTGGCTGGACAGTGGAAGGCCTCTTCGGCGGCGGATCAAAGAGTAATCCGGTCACCATACTCGCAGGTTTGAAGAACAAACTCGGCTCCGGCGCTGAAATTAACTACGTTGCCGGACCAAACCCGACGCGTCTGTTTCCGTCTTTGTTCGATGCGATCTCCGGCACAAAACCTCCACCGCCACCCACAGAAGCTGAGAATGCCGAGTCGATTGCAAAAGCAAAGGCAGCCGCCGCGTCCGCAGACGTTGTAATCGCAGTGCTGGGCGAGACCGCCGTGATGAGCAGCGAATCAGCCTCGAGGGCGTCAATGAATCTTCCGGGCATTCAGCAGCAGATGCTCGAAGCAGTAGCGTCGACAGGCAAGCCGGTTATCCTCGTGCTGGAGAACGGTCGCCCGCTCGATATCCGCTGGGCCGCACAGCATGTTCCGGCGATCCTTGAAGCGTGGTATCCCGGTACCGAAGGCGGAAACGCCGTGGCCGATGTGCTCTTTGGCGACGTGAACCCGGGCGGCAAATTGACAATTAGCTGGGCACACGCCGCGGGCGAGGAGCCCCTCTACTACAACCACAATCTCACCCACGAACCTGAAGATCGGCCGACGTTCACGTCACGCTACTGGGATGTACAGAGCAAGCCGCTCTACCCGTTCGGCTACGGCCTCAGCTACACGACCTTCAAATTCGAAAACCTGCGTCTGAGCAAAACGAGCATCAAAGCGGTCGATGCCTCTGAGGTCCAGGTCGACGTCACGAATACCGGCAAAGTTGCCGGCGACGCGGTCGTACAGATCTACATCCACCAGCGCTGGGGTTCCGCCTCGCGCCCCGTCCGGCAGCTCAAAGGATTCAAGCGCATCACGTTGCAGCCCGGAGTGACACAAACTCTCAAATTCCCGCTCGGCAAAGATGAGCTTGAATTCTGGAGCCCGCAGACGAAAGCGTGGGCGGTCGAGCCCAGTACTTTCGATGTGTGGGCCGGCGAAGACTCCACCGCAAGTCTCCACACCGAGCTGAGCGTCACTGAATAATTCCCAGCAGAACAAAGGCCGGACTCCACCACCTGTGATGGAATCCGGCCCTTCTTTTGTTCCGTATCAGTCCACCTAGACTGAAAGCAGCCGTCCAAAGAACGCGCGATACCGCCGAAGCGCCAGCCGCAATTCTTCGGTAGAAACGTCGTCGCCCCGATCCCACTGTCCTTCCAACCGCGCGCGCTCTTCCGCGAACATCTCGGCCAGCCGTTTCATTGCACCGGCAACCAGCGAATCGGCTCGCTCCACGGCCTGGCGTGGCTCATCCACAAATCCCACCTGCACCGCGTCCCACTTCGCGTACAACTCCTTCGATTCATCCTGCGAAAAAAGCGCAGCTTCTTCATCGGTCTCTGACGGCTGTGACGGTTTGGGTTTGAGGCGGTTTTCAACCGACGCGTTAAGATTGCGACCGTCCTCTTGCCTCTCCACGCGCTCCTGCTCGATTGGTTCGTTGGCATGTGCCAGTTCCGCGGTGGAAAGGCCCGTGTCACTGATAACCTCGCCTCGTCTAATTTCTGCCATAAGATCCTCCTGCTTTAATGCCGCATAGATATGCGGCGCGTTGAATGACCCGAATTGAAATTCGCAATGGATTGCCTGACGCGCGATCTGTTGCCGTGATTCGTTCGGGCGATGGCGCAGAATTGCTGTCAGCAGGGTGAGATGAAGACGCATTGCAAAGGTTGCCCGATGCCAATCGCGCAGTACGCGGCCGCAGCGACAAGTCCCACCAAAGTTGTAAAGCCAAAGGCGCGAGAACTGCTCACTACGCCATGTCTATAAGCTCATTGGAATTGCGTGAAACGTAGCCTTCATAAGCTCTCGGCGTTTCAGATTCTCCATCTCTTGCGCACCCGAAGAGGAAGTGGAGTCGCGACCTTCGGCCCGTGTCCTTCGTAACACCCCGGGTGCGATAAATCACACTATTTTCTGAAAAACGGTTCCACCATAAAGGCACACCAAAGGTTCACCTATGAAGACCTTGTTTCGTCTGTTGCTTGGTTGCACCGTCCTTGGCTCCGTCGCCTGCAGCGCGCAGGACATTCCCTCCCGCCTGGAAGAGATGAAGACCGCCTACACCGCCTCGGGCAACATCGTCGTACTCGACGGCCAAACCCTCGTCATTGAACCCAACATGCCCGCGCCTGTCTGCGCCCTGCCGCGCGAAGAAGACGGAAAAATTGCATGGTATCGTTACGCCTTTCCGCTTTCGTCCATCACGGTCCAGCTCACCGATATCGACGAATCCTTGATGGACGAGAATCGCGTCTTCACGAATCCCGAAGCTCCCCAAACATATAAGCCAGGCGACAAAGGCGACTCCGTCATGGTCGTTGTGGTGGGTATGCCGGGAAAGAAATTTCCCGCACTGATCTATGATCGCGAAAAGATGCAGCACCTCGGCCCCGGACCGCACAGCAGTTCCGACTACGGCCAGGTGAAGGATAAGGTAGAGGCATTCGGTCTCACGTTCAACGACATTGCCTCCGCACACACCTTCGTGACGGCCCTAAGAGGCGCAGTTATGCTCGCCAAAACACAAGCCATGGCGCACTAGTCTTTCGCCGAATCTTTGAAACATCCACCCGAAGTGTCGTCCGGTTGAAGTGCCATCTCAGTGAGACTGGCATCCCCTCGAACTGTCATCCTGAGCCCCGCACGCTTGGGGCCCCGCAGACGTAAGTCTGTGGGGTAAGCAGGGCGAAGGATCTGCTTTTGCTTTTGTATTGTGTCAGGGCACATTCGTGGCAAGCCCGCTTTAAGAGTTACCGGACCTCCCCCTGTTCCAATGCAAGCTACGGCAGCTCGCGCACCCAGATGTTCCTGTAGCTCATAGGCTCACTCTTGTCGCCGTGGGCCTGCAGCTTAATCGGAGCCGTGTCGTACTTCTTGTAAAACGGCTTGCCAATATAGAGCGTCTGCCCGATCAGCGCAAAATGATTCTGCACCAGGATGCCATTCAAGAAGACCGTCACATACGCCGGCGTCTTCAGAGATCCATCGTCGTTAAACGTCGGCGCCGTCCATGCCACGTCGTAGGTCTGCCACTCTCCCGGCTTGCGGCTCGCATTCGCCAGGGGAATGCTCTGCTTATAAATGCTGCCTACCATTCCGTTCACATATGTCGGATTGTTGTAACCGTCCAGCACCTGCAACTCGTAGCCATCGTCGCCCGGGCCGGTCGAGGCAAGAAACACGCCGCTGTTGCCGCGTCCCTGTCCGGTTCCCGTTATGCTGGCCGGAATCTTGTACTCCACGTGTAGCTGGTAGTCTTTGAAGCGGCGCCTGGTCTCAATGCTGCCGCCCGTCTTGTTCACCGTCATCACGCCATCGTGAACGTCCCACAGCGCAGGCTGCTTGTCTTTCACGTTGACCCACTCGTCCACGTTCTTGCCGTCGAAAAGCAGAATCGCGTCCGAAGGCGGCGCATTGCACTCCGCGGCTGGCGTAACGACCTTCGGCACCGGCTGCCATATCTCGGTATCTTCCGGTTTGGGCTTGGCCTGCGCATCGGGCGATCCTGCCGGCAGTTGCGCGTTTGAGGGAAGAACCATCACCAGAAGAGATGCGAAAAAGAAGAGCTTCGAAATGTGAGTGAGCATAACGTCGGGAGTATACACCCGCACACACTCTCCACTGAGCTTCAGCATCCCATTCCGAATCCTTCGTGGATCACGCACATGCTCACCAATGGCATCAGAATCTGGTCGTACGCCGTGCGCGCGCCCGCATCCATCGCGCTAAGGCTGTCCAGCATTCCCACAATCTTCTTCTGATCGAAATAGGGAATCGACGCCATCACCGAACCACGCAGCATGTCCTGCACGTAGACGTTGAAAGTCTGTTCCGGATTCAGCGTCGCCGGCGGGCTCAGAAACGGATGCTTCTGCCGACGATACACAGTATCTGTAATCACGTCGCGAACCGCCTCGCGCAATACGAACTTCTCAGTCATGCCGCGAATCTTCTGGTTCACGGGCTGCCTGCAGATGCACTCCACCACGTGATGATCGAGGAACGGTACCCGCCCCTCGATGGAGTGCGCCATCTCCATCCGGTCGCCGAGCATCGTCAAAATGTAGCCTGGAAGCACGGATTTTCCCCACAGGTAGAGCGACTGATTCAGCGCATCCCGTCCTTTCAACTGCCGCGGCACATCGATGTCCGAGAGCAACTGAGCGTAATCCTCCCGATGCTTGAACTGGCAATCAAAATCCGCGGCGAGCAAGGGCCGCGCCTTCACTCCGCGTGACGAGAATGTTTCGAACCACGAAGGCACGTATCCCAGAATCCGCCGAACGGCGTCCAGATTGCCCGCATCCCCATCCGGTAATAGCAGCCCACGCGAAACCGTGTTGTTCTCGTTCAACCATGCCAGCAGTTTTTCAATCTCTGCCGGATCCTGCCCTTCGCGGTTGTAGAGCAGCATGTCGCGCCGAAAATGCGCATATCCGCCAAGGATCTCGTCCGATCCTTCGCCAGTGATCACAACCTTGTAGCCGGCCTCGCGCACGGCCTTGCTCAGCAGGAACTTCGCCACGCCATGCGCGTTCACGCAGAACGATTCAGATTGCAGAATTGCGGCCGCGAAGTTCTCAGCCAGATGACTGCTGGTTGATCGGAATTGGATTGAACTCCGCGCCGGCCAGTGCAGCCATCTCGCGCGCAATAGGTCCTTCATCGTACGCCGCATCATCGAAGGTCAGCGTGAAAGCGCGAATCGGATCGGGATGGTGACGCGCAGCCAGCCCAAGCACTGCGCAGGAGTCCAGCGCCGCCGCTAAGATAAACACCCACCGGCACGTCGGCTCGCAGACGAATGCGCACCGCCTCCTCCAGCTCATGCCGAAACTCGGCGGCATAATCAGCATCCGACCGTTTCGGAGCGGCATCGCTCGCAACCGGATAGTTGAAGTCCCAGTAGCGCGTGATCTGAACATGCTTTTCCGTTGCGATCAGGTAGTGTCCCGGCGGCACCTGGTGCACTCCGTCATAAAGTGTGCGCATCTGGTGTCCGCCGAAAGTGAACGACTGGTACACACTTTCCTCATCCCACCGTGCCGGAACTCCCGCGGCAAACAGCGCTTTCACCTCAGACGCGATGTAGAGCGTGTTGTTATGCCACGCATAGAAGAGCGGCTTGATGCCGAAGCGATCGCGTGCGGCAAATAATGACTGCTCCTTCTCATCCCAGATCACGAAAGCAAATTCGCCTCGGAGGTAATGCAGGCATTGCGGTCCCAGTTCCTCGTAAAGATGGAGCGCAATCTCGCTATCTGAGCGTGTATTCAGCCGATGTCTGCGCGATTCAAGTTCGCGTTGAATCCCCTCATATTGATAGAACTCGCCATTGGCAACGATGTGTGTGCGGTTATCTTCGCTCGCAATCGGCTGGTCGCCGGTGGCGAGATCGATAATGCTCAGCCGCGCGTGACCGAGTCCAACGAGATTGTTCCTGCTGATCCATTGCCGCTGCCCGTCAGGACCTCGGTGATAAAGAGACTTCGTTGCGCGCTCCAGCTTTGCCAGGGAAACAGGCTCGCGGCGCGAGTAGACGGCGACAATTCCGCACATTCTTGCGGGCTCCTTGCACGGTAGGGATTCAGCCGTCCGTAGAGGCTCAACGGGGAAGCGGGCAGCCCGAGCATCATAGCGATGCTTGCATTCGAGAGGCAATTGAAATCGGCGCTGCCGGTATTTAAAACTGGAAGCGCACGCACCTCGCGAAAACTGTCAGGCTACAGCTTCAAGCCAGGTGCCGCGCTTGAATTCCACATCAAGAGTGGTGGCGTCAATCTGCAGCTTGTAGCTTCCCTCTGGCGGTGTTTCCGGGATCCAGACATCCAGTGTCCGTTCCGGCGGAAAATTGGGAACTTTCCTTATGATGAGTTCCACCCTGCACTTGCAGTGAATTCCGTTTCCGCTCAGCCAGCCCTGGTGGACCTCCCGGGTGATTCGGATCGGTGGCATGGGGACTCCTACCCGCATTTTGAATCGAAATCGCACAATAAGCCAGTCGCAAAGTGCGAACAGATATTGTCAAGACTGGTGCACGCAGCGCCGGATACGCGTGATGGCCAACCCGCGTATTCCGACAACTTGGATCGCGATTCAGTTGGCGCGCAGAGCTACTGTCGGGTTAATACGCGAAGCTCGGAACGCAGGAATGTAGCCGGACAAAGCCGCCACCGCCAGCAATGCGATCGCCATGCTGATATAGGTCATTGCATCCCAAGGCGACGTCTCAAACAGAAGCGAAGCAATCAAACGTGCTCCCGCGATTGACGCAGCTGCTCCAAGCACAACACCGATAATCGCCAGGCGCAATGTTCCGGCAAGTACGTGCCGCTGCACGATCCCCGCGCTTGCGCCGAGAGCCATGCGAATGCCGATCTCCTGCGTTTGCCGCGTAACTGAATACGAAATCACGCCGTAGATCCCCAGCGCCGCCAAAAGCAATCCCAGCCCTGCGAATGAAACCACCAGCAGCATAAAGAACTGCCGCCCCGAGACAGCGTGGCTCACCAGCAAACGAATCGGCTTGAACTCCGCAATAGGCTGTTGAGGATTAAGTTCGCGCAGCACTGTCAGCACGCTCGTCGCGAGCGATGCCGGCGGCAGGCTGCTGCGGACAACCAGTTCTGCGCCTGAAGGACTGGCCTGGATTGCCGGGTAATAAATCTGCCAGCCGGCATCCCCATCCACGTTCTCCTCGTGAACATCGTCCACAACGCCCACCACGTGCAGGTCCGGTCCTCCTCCATTCGAGAGAACTTTCCCAACTGCGCTGCCATCGGGCCATTTGGCCAGAGAATTCAGGAATTTTGCGTACGACGCGTTGATCATCACCACTTGCTCGCTTTTCGGACCATCGCTCCATGTAAAGTCTCGACCTTGAATGCGTGTCCCCATGGCGCGCTGATACCCCGGAGTGATGACGTAAACCAAGCGGACCCGTGTCCAGCTTGTCAGGCCGTTTGACACCCTTGGGCAGCGGAGTTCCCCATGCGCGATTCTGGCCGAGCGGCAGATAATCCGCCATTCCCGCTGCTTCCACACCCGGCAGAGACTGCACACGCGTCAGGATCTGCTGAAAGATGACACTGCGTTTCTGCGCGGTCAAATCACCCGTCTTGTCTCCCGGAACACTGTCGTCGTACGTCACCTTGATTGCAGCCGCGCGGTCTGGCTGAAAGCCGAGATCGACATTCAGGACGTTGATAAAGCTGCGCAGCAGCAGCCCCGCGCCCACCAGCAGCATGCACGCAAGCGCAACTTCTGACACCACCAGGATGGATCGCGTGCGCTCGTGTCTGCGGCTTGCGCTTGCACCCGGCCCCGCGTCCTTCAACGATTCCTGCAGATTGCCGCTGGCGATCCTCAGCCCCGGAACCAGCCCAAACACCGTTGCCGCAAAGACCGCAATCAGTACCGTCCACCCGAGCGCGGCGCCATCGATGTGCAGCGTGCTCAGCAGCGGAAGCGCAATCGCTCCCTGGTGCGCCAGCCACGAAACCAGAACCGCCGCAAGCATGAACCCCAGGATCGCTCCCATGCACGAAAGCACGAGGCTCTCCGTAAGAAGCTGCCGAACGATGCGTCCACGGCTCGCGCCCAGCGCTCCGCGCATCGCAAATTCCTTCGACCGCGCCGAGGCACGCGCCAGCAACAGGTTCGACAGATTCACGCAGGCGATCAGCAGGATCGCCCCTACTGCTGCCCACAGCGCCACCAGCGAGCGCCGCAGTTTTCCGCTGATGTAGTCCTTCAGCGGAACGGGAACCACAGCACCCTTATAGTCGCCACAGGTCTCCGGACGCTTGTTGTTCCAGCACATGTGGGGAGCAATACTCGCTGCCTCATCGCGTGCCTGGTTCAGCGTCACGCCCGGCTTCAGTCGTCCGATAAACGTGATGATGTTTCCCCAGTCGCGCGGTGGCCCGTAGAGATTCAACGGCGTAATCGCGTCAACCTTCGTGCCGGGCGCGAACACCGCGCCAAAATCAAATGATGCAGGCAGCACGCCGATCACGGTCGTCTGCTGGCCGTTCATATCGAAGGCCTTCCCCACAATGTTCTTGTCGCCATTGAACTGGCGCTTCCACCATGCATTGGTCAGCAGCACCGCCGGGGCAGCCCCATTGCGCGCGTCGTCCGGCGTGAAGACACGACCCATCTGCGCCTGCACTCCCAGGACCTTGAAAAAATTCTGAATCACATCGATGCTGGTAGCCGTAATCGGTGCTCCGCCCAGGCTCAAGCTCAAATTGTCTGCACTCGAGAAAGCAAAGTATCCCGTGACATCCTGGTACGACCGGCTCATCACGCGAAATTCATCATAGGCATCGGTCGAGTACGTTGCGCACGACAATCCGCACTTCGTTGGCGGCGGCGCAATCCACACCAGTTGCTGCGCATTCTGAAAGGGCAGCGGCCGCAGCAGCAGCATGTTCACCACGCTGAAGACCGCGATGTTCGCGCCAATCGCCAGCGCAAGAATCAAAACCGCAACGACTGTGAAGCTGGGATCGCGCCACAGCGTGCGAAGGGTGTACTTCAGGTCCTGCATCAGGATGTCGATATTCATAAATCCTCTCGCTTCGCGATGCTTGTACCGCGCCTGTTCCATTCCGCCGATGCTCACCAGCGCCATGCGTCGTGCTTCCACGGCCGGCAATCCGTGAGCTACGTTGTCTTCAATCGCCATCTCCAGATGTGCGGCAAGCTCGGCTTCGAGTTCCGCGTCGAGAGGCTTTCTGCGCAGGAATGCCCACACTCGTCCCAGCAAGCGCCAAAGCCAACTCATGCGTCAGCTTCACCTTTGGCTGAGCGATCCATAGTCATCACGCGTTCCATCACTTCCTTCAACCGTTCCCAGTAGTGCGCATCAGCCGTCAACTGGCGCCGGCCCGCCACAGTAATGGAATAGAACTTGGCCTTCCGATTGTTGTCAGACGTGCCCCACCGCGAACTGATCCACCCACGCTGTTCCAGCCTTACCAGCGAAGCGTAAATGGTGCCCTGGTTCAGCAGCACCTCGTTGCCGCTAACTTGCTCAATGCGCCGCGCGATTCCATAGCCGTGCAGCGAGCCCATCACCAGCAGCGTCTGCAAGACCATCAAATCGAGCGTGCCTTGCAACAGGTCAAGTTTTTCAGGAGACATTTCGGTACCTGTGGTGCAACCACAGAAGTATCACAGGAGCCTGTGGCATCGCCACAGGAGAGTGACGAAGCAGGCGGATGCGAAATCTCTGACCGGGTGCTTCTAAATCCCGGAAGAGCGGTACTGTCGAGCTTGAAAAAACGACTTCATCCCGCCAGGGTGTTACCAAAACGAGATTGCCTGGGACCGATATTCGCTGGTAAAAGAAAACTGTTGTCAAAACACGGTTTGCCCCGGACTTCTTTCATAGCAAACCGCCCGATCGCAATATAGCCGGTTTCTTTCTCCAGGTTCATTTCTACTCGAAGGCGCCTTGGCATCCTTGCTTCCCCCCTCGCTGGCGACGATGCCGATTTTCTGAATTCGCGGTCATACAGGATTGGCAGGTCATTGACATGTATTCATCCTCCCTGATGCCCCACGCGGTGTGCTGGAGACAGGATCCGCAGCTTATCTGGACGATGGCCATCACTAATGCCATCACCTTTTTCAGCTATCTCAGCATCTGCCTTACTCTCTTTTACCTGGCCCGCAAAACAGGTCGCGCCATCGCTCGCGATTGGGTCTTCTTTCTGACGGGTTTCGCACTTTTCATCGTCGCCTGTGGATCCACGCACCTGCTCGAAGTCATCACCACCTGGATCCCGATCTTCTGGCCCGATGCGTGGACCAATGTCATCACCGCGATCCTCTCCGGCTATGTCGCTCTACAGATCATTCGCCGTGCGCCTGAACTCGCCTTCGGCATCAATGACTATGCAAAGCGCCTCAGCAATGCCCAATCTGAGAAGGCCCTGATTGAAGACAGCCTGCTCGATGCGCGCAAACTCGAAGAGTGGAGCCGCATGTCGGCCGTCGTCACTCACGAGATAAATAATCCCCTTGCCGCCATCCAGAACTTTATGTTCCTTATCCAGAGTTCCCCGTCTGCGCCTCCCGAAATCAAAGCCCTGGCCGAAAAGGCTGACGAAGAGGTTCGCCGCATCGGCACTCTCGCGCACTCAACACTTGGATTCTTCCGGCAGGATCAGCGAAGGGAGAACGTCGATCTCTGCGCTTCGGCCGAATCGGTGAACTTCGTGCTTCATCCGTCTGTTACGCCAGCGCGGCATTCAACTCGTGATCGAACACACTGGAGATTGCACCGTCAATGCATTCTCCATGGACACGCGCCAGGTGCTCCTCAACTTGGTTCGCAACGCATGTGAAGCCACCACCAGTCGTGGCGCCCAGGTGAAGATCCAAATCGAAGGGCGGCCGGACGATGTCTTGATCTCGGTTGAGGACCAGGGCGCAGGAATCGCCCCGGAAGTGCTAAACAATCTCTTCCAGTTCGGCGTCAGCACCAAAGGCGAGCGCGGCAACGGCATCGGTCTCTGGGTCGTTCGGAAAATCGTCACGCGCCATGGAGGTTCGGTCCACGTGGAATCCACGCTCGGCAAGGGCACCCGCTTCACCATATCCTGGCCCCGCCGCCTGGCCCCCGAACCCTCGATTACGCAGAACCTGGTTGCAACGGCGGCAGCGAACTGAACACCGGCAGAGGCAACTTCCCGTGCCTTATCAAGGGGATGCGCGGCAGATTTGGCTCGAAGCGATACACCCCCTGACTCGTAAGTGCCATTTACTGAGAGCCCGTTCACCCTAGCCTAAGTGGGTGGGGAGAACTGGTCCGCCTCCCTCAAAAGAATTCCGGGACGGGAAAGCAAGCCATTCTCATTCCACTTCAACTTGCGGCATTCTCACTCACGGCGTTCTACATGTTCCGCCGCTGGAGCGAATTGCACGCGACGCAATCGGCGCTCATGGCAGCAGATCGTGAGCCGCTTGAGCCCTGCATGGAAAGGCGCCGAGCCCCTTCAGCCAGGTGACATTGCTCCATTGGCAGCCGCCAGGCTGTGGACTGTATATCGTGACGCCGGAGTCATGATGGAACTCGCCGACTACGCCGACCGTCATGGGCGGGATTCGAGTTCGGTTCAGGAACTCCGCTTTACTGCGCTGTCTTTGCGTTTTACGGCGCTGAGAGCGCTGGCCAGCCGCATTTCTCTTCGATGATCTCTTTGCGAAATTAAGTCAGTGCGCGATCCAGGTGCACATATCCGCCATCCACAATGATGTGCTGCCCCGTAGTGTGCGCCGACTGCGTAGGCGACAGCAGAAACACCGTAGCCGCCGCAATCTCCGCTGACAGCGTCATCCGATGCCCCAGCGGAATCTTGTCGGTGATCCGCTTCAGCTCCGCCTCTGGATCGCCCAGCGTATCAAGCCAGCGCCGATACAGCGGAGTCATCACCTCCGCCGGCAAAACTGCATTCACGCGGATGTTGTAGGGTAGCAACTCCGCGGCCCACTCGCGAGTAAGCGCCAACTGCGCACCCTTGCTCGCCGCGTAGCCTGACGTATTGCCCTGCCCGGTAAGCGCAACCTTCGAACTGATATTCACAATCGCGCCCTGCGTCCGCTTCAGTGAAGGCAGCGCGTAGTGCGCGAGCGCATAATAGTGGATCAGATTCTTGTTGAGGCTCTCCATAAACCGCGCCACGCTCCCCTTCTCCAGCCCCGCTCCATCGTTGACGCCCGCGTTATTCACCAGCCCGTAGATATCGCCATAACGCTCCTCAATATCCGCAATGGCCGACTGGCAGCGATCCGTGTCTTCGAGATGCGCCTCCACCAGTTCGCAACGGGCTGAAGCGGCCTTCATCTCCGCCATGAAAGTCAGCACATTCTCAGAGCGGCGCCCCAGCACCACCACACGTGCCCCTTCCGCCAGGCAGGCACGCGAAATGCCCGCTCCAATGCCCGCTCCGCCACCGGTGACAACAATCAGCTTGTCCTTAAGTCCGAGATCCATAAACCTTCATCTCCACGGAGCCGCGCCTGCGCAATTTTTGAATCGTTCAAAACTGCCGCCCAAGCACCAGGCACAGCGGTCCCTCCAAATCATCGCACCAGCCCTCGCCTAAAGCACAGGGTGGTTTGACATCTCAGGTGAAGTCGAAGTGGTCTTGCGGAAAAGCTCTGGCCTTTGTCATCCGGAAGGGAGCGAGGGGCCTTCAACCCCACAAATTACTGACGCCCATGGCAGCGCGCGTACATCTTAACCCCAGCGCTGTCGGAATCGTCTTGGTCTTCACCTTGTCCGTTACTGCAACGTAAGAGGGCTTGTTGCTTTCGGCAAGCAGTCCAAGCACGACAGTTGCCCCATCGTCTGCTGGATCCGGGCAAGACTGTGCGATCCCACCGCTTCAATCAATTCCTCCGGCGTGCAGTACATGTCCAGCGTGGCAGCTGTCGCACCCGCTTCGATCAATTCCGTGGCCTTGCCGCACACGAAAGACAAAAGGCGAAGGTGAGCAGGCATCAGCTTCGCCAGCAAATCAACCAGCATCGGAATTCGAAGTGTCCGGTGTCTCAGCGCTGCACGAGCTCACCAGCAGGCCAGCCCACCACGCCGAATCCAGTTGTCCTCCGTCCATGATCCGTTTTCGACAATGCGCCTTACCATCTCCGGATGAGCGTGCATGTCCGTGCCCCCACGCTGCTTCAGCATTTCCTGCGCCTTGCAGCACAATCTCCACCGCGCTCGCCACTCTCTTGTTGCTCAGCCGCTGATGAAGCCCCAGCTTGATCTCGTCGGCGAATCGGGGCAAATCTGTCGCAGGAACCCAAGGGTCCGGGCCAGACGAAGCTCTCTCAGAAAATAATCCGCGTCGGTCTCATCCGATCTCTTCGTGTGCACCCGCTTCCACGGGTCAAACTCCACACCCTCCGGCCACAACCACGACAGGCCAATCCCGCCCTCATCGCATCGAACTGATCCTGGCATCTACGCGGACGCGTCTCTCAGAGTCCTTCTCCGCTGCATCTTTTCTTTTGAGCACAAGCGAAACGATATCGCCCGGCTGCCACTCGTTCTTCCGTGCGCAGATATAACCCGGTCGGGCTCACATCGCGCACCTCGTGCTGATTCGTGTTTTCGCCATGGCCGGTATACGCCACCAGTCCCTGCGCAAGCAGCCGGATAATCGAGCGCCTCTCCGGCAGCGGATCCTCGCAATTAAGAAAGCGCTTTACCAGACCCCCCAGCGAACCCTTCTTCTTTTCTTCCCGCGATTTTCTCTTCGTCGCTGCAGGATCGGAAATGATCGAAGTGTCCGCGATTGCATGCGCCTTCTCCGCGAGTTTCTTCGGTTGCGGCGCGTTCTCGTTGGTATCGGGCTGCACCCTTGCCGACTCCACGATCGGCACCGCCTCCGAAGATCCGTCGAAAATGTCGATCTTCGGCTCTTGACCCTCTGCCTCTCCGATGGAATCCAGTTCCTTCTCTGCGGCTTCCGGCTCAAGCGTCTCCGGCACAGCAGCAGTCGTCTCCGGTTCCGTCACTGCGGGTTGCGTCAACGCCGGAACAAGTTCCTCCCGTGTGCTCTCAGCAACCTCGGTAGAAGCAGCTTCATCTGAGATAGGCGCCAAAACTTGATCGACGACCGGAACGAGAATTGGATCGACGACTTGCTCTGAGATCGAGCTGCCGGTAACCGTCTCCGCAGCGTCGGAAACGGGCTCGGCGATGCTGATACTGTCGGTTGTGCTCGCTTCCTCCTGTGCCTGGGTGCTCTCCGTCTCCCCGACGGCAATCTCCGCGACCTCGCTCGTAGTTTCTTCCGCTTCAAGCGCTTCTTGAGTTTCACCAGGCTCCAGCACCGCGGCCGTAGCCATCGTTGAGTTCGAGATCTGCCAGCTCGTGGTCATCCCTACCGTGAAATCCGTGCCCCGTGGAACCGAAGCGCCGATTGCGGAAATCGAGACTTGCGGACTCGGAAACGGATGCAGCGGAGGTTTTGGAACTGCGCTAAAGGGAATTCTCGTCGCGGCGATCGGAGTTTCAGCTGTTGGCGCGACTGGTTCACCGACTGCCGTTGGGGGAATCTCAGCGAGTAGGAGCTCAAGTTCCTCCTCCGCGCAGACAATGATCTGATCGCCGGGCCGCGTTTCTGTCCTCGCCAACGACTCCAGCGGCAGAACCAGGGCGCTTGAAGTCTGATCAGTGAATTGCGGAATCTGAGCACGCCCGGCAGCAGCGCCGCCCCCTCGATCACCCTGTGGTTTCCATCAAGGTAGACAAAATCGAAAGGAAACAGCCGTGCCAATTGTGGGGGATGCAGTAGAGGAGTCAGCCAAAGACCCGATTCAGAATCTCGAGCGAGGCCCTCAATCAAGATTTTCAAAACCTTGAGCGGCTCGCGTTCACTGTCGGCAGCCGTAACCTTGGAGCTGAGCTTGCAGCCCCGGGTCACGTTGTAGGCACAGCAAATCTCGGCTACCATACGCTCCAGTAAATGCGACTTCCCGAAATCTGTCAGGCGGCATTGGTCAGGTTAGAGGCATTGACGCCGCTCCTCCGTTCCAACGGCGCACGGTCCACACGAAACTTGACCATACCATCAACCCCTCCCCCGGCTAAATCCCCCAAAAGCTGAACCAACCCTCGGAAGTAACAAAATCGAGCAAGCACACAATTGCCTTAGTTGGGCCAGGGCGGTGCAGGGTTTCCGCTACCCCCGAAATGCCTGAAAAGCCACGAAGCGGTCCCCGGGAAGCATGTTCTTTGTCGTGACCCTGCTGTAGCCGGCTTGGCGCAGCTGGTCAATCAGTTCGTTTACGGCCGGCAGCCGCCCGGCACCCTTGGTGGCTGCGCCCCACAAGTTCAGAGCCTCAACACCAAGGCTGCCTCCTTGGCAGCAGGTCGTCAAAAGCAGAAATCCGCCCGGCGTCAGAAATCTCCCGATATGTTCAAGCAATGCGACGCGTTCTTCCACCGGGAAGTAATAAATGTTGTTGTAAAGAGTCGCGATGTCGAAAAGTTCGCCAGGCATTCTCGTGCGAAAGTCGCCATCCTCCACCTTGACCCGCCGCTCCAGCCCCCAACTCCGGAGATTCTTCCGCGCCATTTCCGCTACCGCTGGCTGCAGTTCCACCCCAACCGCAGTCAGCTCGGGATTTCTTTCCGCCGCGCATCGAAGGTAAACCCCTGAGCCGCAGCCGATTTCCAGCAGTCGCACCGCGCCGCGGTCGGGGAAAGCCCGTTCAATCTCTTCTGCCTGAAAAGCTTCCAGCACGCGAGAGGAGCGGGCAATCAGCTCACCATCTTGATCGGCAAGATTCCACAAATCGCCGCTGCTGATCTTCGGCAGCGTCCCCGCGATCAGCTTATGGTGAAGGCCCGCCACCTCTTCCACCATGGCAAGCGCAGCATCGTTCTCTGGCCGGGCAAGCTTCCTGGCCAGCCCGCGCAGCGCGTAGCCGCGCGGCCCCAGGCTCAGCAGTCGCAGACGGACTCCCATCTGCAGCCAGGCCTCCAGCGCCTCCCTGCCTTGTCCCTTAGCCGCGCAGAATTCGGCCAGCGCATCAAAAGTTGCCGGGCCGGCCGCCAGCCGGTTCAGCAGCCCCGCCTCTCCAGCGGCAGCAACGTACGTGAGCTTGTAGAAAGACTTGAGCCCGGCCCCCACGCCCATAAGAGCGCCAAGCCGGCCCTCGCGTAAGAGACTGAAGAACGGTTTGAAAGACATCCCTCCTATTATGATTTACCCCTGAATTTGGTGTTTGCTCCGTGCGAGCGTTGGCATGCCTGCGATAAGGGCTCGTTTGTATACTTTGGCAAAACAAAGGAGACCCCATTTGCCTGTTTTGAATCTGCTGAGTGGCTGGCTGGGAATGTTGGCAGGAGTGCTCTCGGGCGCGATTGTTGGGTTGTTCTTTTACCGCGAAGATTGGATGGGCGGATATTCGTCTCATCGTCGGCGGTTGACAAGGCTTGGGCATATTTCATTCTTCGGTCTCGGTTTTCTCAATCTCATTTTTGGCGCAACTGCCAGCTTGATGAATCTTCGCGGCTGGAGTTTAGACACTGCTTCCATTGGTCTCATCTTGGCTGCAGTCACAATGCCGATTTGTTGCTTCCTGACTGCTTGGAGAGTGCCGCTCCGGCATCTATTTCCAATTCCCGTCGGCGCGGCAACTGTTGGCATTCTTGCCATTTTGGTTGGATGGTGGCGGCAATGAGACTTGGGTTAATTGCAATGAGTGGAGTTCGGGCGCACAACCCCGAACTCACGGCTCTTGGCCTCACCCTTCCGGGTTTTGTGGAACGCAATCGGGTCATTGCCTCTTTGCCAAGCCTTGGGCTGTTAACGCTCGCCCTCCTCACACCGGCTTCGATCGATACCACCTACTTGGAGGTTTCAGATATCGCAGATTGCACCGGCGTGCCGCAGGAGTTTGATGTTGTCGCGATTTCCAGTTTTTCTGCTCAAATCAACGAGGCGTATGCTCTCGCCGACAGGTACAGATCTCTGGGCACCAAGGTAATCCTCGGAGGCCTGCATGTAAGCGCAGTGCCGGACGAAGCACGCGCACATGCTGACGCGATTGTGATTGGAGAGGGCGAGACAGTTTGGCCGCAGATGATCGCAGATTTGACAAAGCCAGGTGGAATATTTCGGCAAGTGTACGACGCGCGAAACCTGAGCTTCGACTTAAGCGAGTCCCCTATGCCTCGGTTCGAATTGCTCGACTATGAGCGATATAACCGCTTGACTGTGCAAACGCAAAGGGGGTGCCCATTTCGCTGTGAGTTTTGTGCCGCCTCGATGCGTATTTCGCCGAACTACAAAACGAAGCCCGTGGAGCGCGTGATTGCGGAAATCAGGGAGATCAAATCGCTTTGGAAGCGGCCATTCATCGAGTTCGCTGACGACAATACCTTCGTAAACAAGGCACATGGAAAGCAATTGGTGCGGGCTCTGACGAAGGAAAAGATTCGATGGTTCACAGAAACGGATATCTCATTAGCCGACGACGTTGAACTAGTGGAAATGATGAAAGACTCCGGCTGCGCTCAGGTGCTCATTGGATTGGAGAGCACAAGTCTCTCGTCCTTGGACGGTCTGGAGCAAAGATCGAATTGGAAAGCAAGGCAGCTCGATCGATACATGGAAGCTATCCGGCGCATCCAGGATCGTGGCATCACGGTAAATGGATGCTTCGTGCTGGGGCTTGACGGGGCGGGCATGGAGTCCTTCGACGACATCTGGAAGTTTGTCCGGGAGAGTGGTCTGTTCGAAGTGCAGATCACAGTGCAGACGGCGTTTCCAGGAACTCCGTTATACGAACGGCTCAGACGTGAAGGTCGGCTATTACGTGAAGAGGCGTGGGAGCTTTGCACGTTGTTTGATGTTAATTTTCGTCCCTCAAGCATGTCGGTTGCCGAACTTGAATCTGGGCTCAGGAGTCTCGGCAGCCAGATTTACTCTGCAGAATTTACCGCCGAACGTCGCTCGCGCTTTCATGAAAACTATCGGGAGAAGCGTCGTGTAGGGGCGTCGTCAATTCGGGAGGATTCGGAATGTCAGTAAAGTGGACTAAGGTGCTGTTTATCGCTAGTGGCATTTACGACGCCCTTCTCGGCTTGGCGTTCCTACTCTTTGGCCTTGAAGTTTTCCGGTTCGCAGGGGTGACGCCGCCGAATCACATAGGTTACATTCAGTTCCCGGCATTGTTATTAGTCCTCTTCGGAATCATGTTTCTAGGTATCGCCAAAGACCCTGGTGGTCGCTACGAATGCATTCCATTCGGAATGGGATTGAAGTTTGCGTACTTCGGCGTAGTCTTCTGGCATCAACTCCATGGTGGAGTTCCATTTCTGTGGATACCATGGGCTTGGGCGGACCTTATCTTCTTTCTCCTCTTCTTTGCGGCATGGAGAAATCTGCGTATGCTAAGAGACTCCTCAATTCGGTAACTGGTTACCCGGGTGCCGGCGCCGAGGTTTCTCGCGCAACTTGTCACCGTGCCGGTGCTGAATCCTAGACCCCCATGACGGAGGCATTACAAATGATTGACGCGCCGGTAATCGCAAAAGGAACAGAGGGAATATCCCTTCTTCCCGGAATGTCGAACCGTCATGGCCTGGTTGCAGGTGCGACCGGTACAGGAAAGACGGTAACCCTGCAGGTCATGGCCGAAGCGCTCAGCAGCATCGGAGTGCCCGTGTTTGCTGCCGACGTCAAAGGCGATCTCTCCGGCATCAGCCAGCCCGGAAAAAGCTCTCCCAAATTCGACGAACGCGTAAAGCTCCTCGGCCTTGGCGACTGGAAATTCTCCGGCTGCCCGGTCGTCTTTTGGGATGTCTTCGGCAAGCAGGGCCATCCCGTCCGCGCCACCGTCAGCGAAATGGGCCCGCTGCTTCTGAGCCGTATTTTGAATCTCAACGACACGCAGACCGGCGTGCTGACCCTTGTCTTCAAGATCGCCGACGATCAAGGCCTCCTTCTGCTCGACATGAAAGACCTGCAGGCCATGCTGCAGCACGTCGCAAACGGCGCGAAGGACTATCAGACTGAATACGGAAACATCTCTGCCGCAAGCGTCGGCTCCATTCAGCGCGGACTCGTAGCGCTCCAGCAGCAGGGCGGAGACCAGTTCTTCGGTGAACCCGCGCTCAATATCGAAGACCTCCTGCAGGTCGACAGCAGTGGACGCGGTGTCGTCAACATCCTCGCCGCCGACCAGTTGCTCCAGTCGCCGCAACTCTACGCAACGTTTCTTCTCTGGCTCATGAGCGAGCTCTTTGAGAAGCTGCCCGAGGTTGGCGATCCCGAAAAACCGAAGCTCGTCTTCTTCTTCGACGAAGCGCATCTCCTCTTCAACGATCTACCCTCCGTACTGCAGACGAGAATAGAGCAGGTTGTGCGGCTCATTCGCTCCAAGGGCGTCGGCGTCTTCTTCGTCACGCAAAACCCCATCGACGTGCCCGAAACTGTGCTGGGCCAGCTAGGCAACCGGGTGCAGCATGCGCTCCGCGCCTTCTCTCCACGCGATCAGAAAGCCGTGAAAGCCGCTGCGCAAACCTTTCGCGCCAATCCGAAGATCGATGTCGAACAGGTGATTACGCAACTTGGAGTCGGCGAGGCACTCGTCTCTTTCCTTGATGAGAAGGGAGTTCCCGACATCGTGGAACGCGCGATGATCTTCCCGCCCCATAGCCAGATCGGCCCCATCACGCCGGATCAGCGAGCTCAGATCATCCGCGACTCCGTCATCGCCGGAGTGTACGAGCAGGTTGTCGATCGCGAGTCTGCATACGAGAAACTCAAGGGCAAGGTCGTAGCGTCTGCAACCGCCACCCCCGCTCAACAAGGCATCCAGCAAAGCGCTTCCGGCCAGCCTTCTGCAGCCGCTCATACTGACTGGCTTCAGGAGGCCGGCTCAGTCCTCGGCAGCGTGCTGGGCAGCGGCACAGGTCGGCGCGACAATGTGGCGCAAGCCATGGCGAAGAGCGCCGCGCGTTCCATTGGAAGCACCGTCGGCAGGCAGATCGTTCGCGGTGTACTCGGATCTCTCCTGGGCGGCAGCTCGCGGCGCTAAGGAGAAAGAAATCGACCTTCTCGTGGAAACGAAAACGAGAGCCGGCAATTTCCACTACGGAAGCTCAACAGCCCAGGCAACAATTTTCCAACCCGCAGCCTCCCTGGTCCACAACAGCAGAAGAGCGGGTGATTGTTCCTCCTCATAATTGAACCGGCTCGCACTCAGGTAATAAGCTCCATATTTTGCATCGGCGGGCCTCAAATCCTCTGAGCCGTCGGGCAAGCGACGATTCTGGCACAAAAAGCTATCTGCCTTTTGATCCGGCACAGCCATGATTGAGAAAGCCTTCGAATATTCATGCTGTACTGGGCGCAGCAGGTCGTTTGAGGGCTGCATGCCCGACATCATCTCCGAGAGATTCCCCCGGGATGGGATTCTCGCGAGCGGCAATTGCAGCGCAGACTGGATTCTGGCAACCGGTGTCATCTCCTTCTGATCCTTCGATGGTGCCGCGAGACATTGGTATGAGCGCTGTGAAGCAAAGCGGGATCCCTGGGCTACATTCCGCTTGAGAATCCAAGTTTGATAGAACTGCGTGACGTCTTTCACCAGGGCGGGATCACCGGCGATGCCCTGCGGTTCTTCCTCCGCGGGTACGGCCGAAGCGGCGGCGTTGTTTGGGGTGAGGCCCGCGTCGCTACTATCTTCAATGCGAATAGCGATGATCTTCCAATAGCCACCCTCTTGAGCCCACAGCAGGGACATGACCTTTCCCCGGCTTTCTCCCTTTATCGAGCGAAATGCGGTGGCGAAATACTTCTCTTCCGACTTTTTGCTCGACTCGCCGGTGGGTATGGCAATGCATTCTTCGTCCTGTCCCATGTCTTCCGGCAAGCTCACCAGTCGAAATTCGGATGGATACGCGTTCTTTGCCGGTTTCAACGCCTGCGACCATTTCTCCGCAGGCTCGAACACGTCTGCAACCGAATTCACCGGGCCGAGGCTATCGCTGAATTTCTGCATTGCCATGAGTGAGTGCAATCGGATCATGCCTTGCGGCACAGGCTTCGCGCCCTTCTGTGCCAAGATCTCCAAACATGGATAGCTGCGGCGCGAAAAATAGGCAACCGACTTATTCGCCTCTTTCGCGACAACCCAGCTTTGCAGGAAATCATGCGCACTCGTGTCGACGCCCTGATCGGCCTTTTCGCCGGGATTCATGGGAATATTTCCCAGGCGCTCGGTGGCGGTCTCCTTTGGGGATGACCCACCGCTTCCAAGCTGTCCAAAAACGTTGCGCCACCATCCATTGAGGCCCAACCAGCGCTCGTCATGACGGGCCAGGTTGTTTCCTGCACGAACGTCGGAGTTGGCCGCAGTCAAGTGTCCATTGACCAGGGCCTTTGGGAAACCGGAAGAGCGGTAGTCGACGTCAACGTCGGACATCTTGTGGTCGCGTGAAATTGAGAACTGAATCGACGGGGGTCCGTTCTTCAGTCTGTAGCAGATGGGAAACCCCTTGTGATAAACGGCATTGTCTTTATCGTGAAAGAACTCCTGGCTGCGGTTCAGCACGTCAACCGCGTTGGGCTTCAGGTAAACAAACAGGCGGAACTGCATATCGCCGCCTGCTCCGGATTCCTCTCCCATCACCTGGTCAACGGCGCTCACCAGGTCAATTGCGCGTCCGAGGCTCTTGCCCTGCGAGTCAGTCATCTTGGCGTTCAGCAGCGCATGGGTCACGGCGTCGAATGTGGTGCGGATCGACAATCGAGCGTTGTCATAGACCTGCTGGGGCACAAGTGCACTTCCAGTTGTCGCGTTATAACTACGAATAAAGCTGTCGATCAGGTGCACCTGCTCAGGTCGCAGCTCTGCATAGGATCTCCCAAGTTCCAAAGCATCGCCTTTTGGTTTTTGCGAAGCGGCCGCCTTAGGACCCGGTTGCGACTGGGGAAAAGACAACTCCATCGCGAAGAGCGGAAACAGGACGAGAACGGTCAGTCGGACAATTCGTTTCAATATGAGCCTCCAGGGAGAAGGCGAAAAAACGAAGACCTTCGATACCCTCCGGGAGTCGCGAACGAGAGACTCACACCGTCGATTAGGAAGGTCAAGATACAAGACGAACGATCGCACCAGGCTTTCGATGCATTTCTAGCGTACCCTGATTGGTCGCTGGTGGCGGCTGGAATCTTTCTGGCGCCTCTTCCCGAATCGTCAACCCACCAGGTCAGCCGCGGTGTCCTGGGATCACCTCCTGAGTGGCACCTCCCGGAGACAAGCAGGGAAAAGCCTAAAAAGTCGAATTGAGGCGGAGACCGAAGCTTCGGCCCGGTCCGATTGCATTTCCAGAAAAGAGTCCACCGAAGTCGATGACGTTCAGCCGGCCGTTGAGGTTATCTCCATCAGCTTGAAACCTCATGTTCAGACGCCCACTCTCGTAAACATCGAAACCAACTGAAGCGTTCAAAGCGAGGGACGGCTTGACTCTTCCGCGATCAAAATTGACCCGATCCACAACTTCCGGTCCGTACTGAGCCAGCGCGTCTTCATAAGTGCCGCCATATTCGAAGGGCAGACCCGAGCCATAAGACAGACCGCCCGCGGTCCACATGCGGCGAATCCACTGATATTGAAAGCGCGTCCGCACCGTGTTGCGCTGATCTTGAGAGTTTGGGAAATGTCCGCTGGTTTGCGACAAGGCATCGGCCACGTCATCCCCCAGGAAGAGCCCACCCGTAACGGGGTACCAGACATTGCCGACCATGTATGAGTAGCTGGTGTACCCAGTGAGCTTGCCCAGGCGCACGACGTCTAATTTGCCTTCGGCGCCATAAATAATCGCCTTGTCGAACGCGATCGGATAACTTACGCCAGTGTTCAGCAATTGGTCGTCGTCCGCAAAATTGTTTACGTTGCGACGATAGACATTGATATCAAGGCGAACCTTATCCGCAAAAGCCTTCGAGATCCCGCCTTCGTAGTAATTACCCTTTGATGGAGCCACGGGCAGTCGCAGGACTTCGGGGTTTAGCGACGTAACCTCACTCGAACTTGAGATAAGGATGTTCTCAAAGGATGGTGTCTGGAAAATTCGGTCGTAGGAAGCATGTACCACCATCTTGGCTGACGGGAAGTAGCGGCCCACGGAGAGGCGAGGACTGAAGGCATGCTCATTCAACAGAAGTTGATAGTGATCCCAGCGCAGGCCTGCGCCAACTGTCCATTTGCCAAGGCGAATAAGGTCTTCGACGAACGCCGACTGCTCAAGATCCGGCCGGCTTTGTTTGAATGTCAGTGTTGGAGGCGTGCCATCGTCGAAGTCGTCGGGATCTGTAATCACATAACTGAAATCCTCGTTCAGAAATGTGTTGTCAGATTCGACCCCCGTCCTCCACTCCTGGTTTCCGTGATGAATTGAGAGTGCGGCCTTGAAATATCCCTCTCGGAAATCGTTGTTCTGGGTAGCGATGACTGGCGTTGAAAGTTCGTTGGACTTGAGATTGTTTGCTGTGTCCCGAACCATTCCATTCACCGCCGCCAACATATCCGTGGAAAAAATGTGGGAGTAGGTTGCCGTGCCCATGGTTTCTAAATTGTCGCCATTCTGCAACTGACCAGCCTCCTGCTGGATCAATTCGTTTGGAATTTCGAACCTTGAAAGTGCATGGCGAACTCCCAGGGTCAGTCGGTCTCGCTCGGTGAAATTTCCCTCGTATTTCAATGAGAAATCACCTGTAGTCCCGTCATTCGTGTAATTTTCGGGCACCACGGGATTCAGATAATGCGAAGTCATGCTGCCTGACGCAGTCGCGCCAATCGTATTCTTGCCCCACGTGTCTTGCACGCGCCCATATCCCTGTGCCGTGTCATAGCTGCCGCCTGAGAGAACCAGCTGACCGTGTATCCCCGGGTCCGGGTTGCGCCTGGTGTTTAACTCGATGACTCCGCCCATTTTCCTTCCGAACTCTGCCGGAAAGCCTGCGGTGTAGATACTCATCGATTCCACATCGTCGGCTTCAACCTCTGGACCAAAGCTGGGGGAGCGATTGTCGGTTAGCGGCATTCCGTCGACCACAAATTGCGTCTGGTATTCGGAACCTCTGGGATGCAGTACGGCGTTTCCTTCGTATATCCAGCCAGGTTGCGTAATCACAAGATCTTGTACCGATCTACCCGGAAGCGATTGCACTCTATCTTCAATCTGCCTGGTTCCTATTTGCATGATCGAAGAGGGCCGATCCGGATCGATGAGTGTGGATGCCGCATCCACGCGGATCGTCGTATTGACCCCAGCGACTTGAAGTTCGATTTTGCATTCTGTTGGCAATGCAGACCGCACTTCGATCGAGGTTGATGTTTCTGCGAATCCCTGCTTCCGCGCAGTCAGTAAATAGAGACCGTATGGGACCGTCCGAATCCCCGCTTTTCCGGTTTCGTCTGTTACGAAGACGCTTCTGTACTGATTGCCCTGGCTGAGAAGTTCAATCGAGGCTCTCACCGCCAGCCCGTCCTGATCGGTAACGCTCAGGCGTAGCTCGCCTGTATTGACCTGACTTGCTGCTGAAAGAGAGAGAAGAGGAGGGAGGAGTAGGAGAACTAGAAATCTGTGCATATTCTACATTCCCTTTCGCCGATTCCTATTCAACTTTTTTTACTCCACGATTGAAACAGGTCGTTCTCGGCGAGCAGCTGCGTGTCCGCCGAAGGGAAAGTGCTCGCTTCAATTGTCGAGATTCTCCCCCGAGACTGCATGAACTCAGCCGCATCGTCAGGCTAGTCACACAATGGCCTAAAGAATCTTCGATGCGGATTCTAGTCTCAGGGATGTTAAGCGTCTCAGGGATGTTAAGCGCAAATCGTTTGACTCGCTCGGGGTACGTATCGGCAATAAGCCGGGTTGTGGTCGATGACGAGATCCCGACCGAGTCGCCCTGAGATTTCTCGTAGGTCCTTTGCTGAGACAGTCCTGCGGGCAAGCTCAGTATCGAACGACTTTGCGGCGAATCTTCCGCAGTATTTCCGTTCAGAGTGGGAACACTCCTACGTCATCAGGGACATCACCAACATTCGCGGCTCTGTCATTTCTTCAATCGCCGACCGCACGCCCTCACGACCCAATCCCGAATCCTTCACCCCTCCGTAAGGCATTGGGTCAAGCCGCCACGCCGGCGTGTCGCCAACGATCAGAGCACCAACTTCCAGCTCGCGATAGGCCGTCAGAATCCGCCCCGCATCGCGTGTGAGCAGCCCCGCCTGCAGCCCGAAGCGGGAGTGGTTCACTTCCGCCAGTGCCTGCTCAAAATCAACGTAAGGCTCCACAACCACCACCGGCCCAAAAAGCTCTTCATCGCGGATTTTCATGCCCGTCTTGGAACCAGTGAGAATCGCCGGGGCAATCACCGAACCCACTCGCTCGCCTCCCGCAATAAGGCGCGCACCACCATCGACCGCCTCTTTGATCCAGCTCTCGATGCGCTCTGCTTCGCCCGGCCTCACCATCGGACCGACCTCCGTCGCCTCGTTTTTCGGATCGCCCGAAACCATCTTGCCCGCAACCTCGACAAGTTTCCAGATGAACGTCTGGAAAATGTTCTTGTCCACAAAAATTCGCTGCACACTGATGCAAGACTGCCCGGCGTAGCCAAAAGCCGCGTGGGCCGTGCGCTCCGCTGCCCCGTCAAGATCGCGATGGTCGCCATGAATGATAAGCGCCGCATTGCCACCCAGTTCTAGCAAAACCCGCTTGCGCCCGGAGTGTGCCTTCAATTCCCAGCCCACTTTGGCCGACCCGGTGAAACTCACCAGCTTGATCCGGTCTTCTTTTTCGGCGAGCCACGCAGTGTCGGCATTCGCCAGCGGCATCACCGCGAGTGCCTCTTCCGGCCAGCCGGCCTTCAGAATCACTTCACCCAGCGCCAGCGCGGTAAACGGCGTCTGCGGCGATGGCTTGATCAAGATCGGGCAACCCGCGGCAATCGCCGGCGCAGCCTTGTGCGCCACCAGGTTCAGTGGGAAATTGAAAGGTGTAATCGCCAGCACTGGACCAACCGGAAAACGCTGCACCAGCCCCCAGCGATTTTCGTTGCCCTCAGTCAGATCCAGAGGAATCGTCTCGCCGCCAAGCCGCGCCGCTTCTTCGGCCGCCGTCTTGAACGTCAGCACCGCGCGGTCCACCTCGGCACGCGCGAGCCGGATTGGCTTGCCCGCCTCCGCAACGATAAGCTGGGCGAAGCGATCCTTCTGCTCGATCAGAGCCCCGGCGATATCCTCGAGGATCTCCTTTCGCTTCCAGCGAGGCAGAGCACGCGTCCGACGCATACTCGCCACAGCATGGTTCACGGCTTCCCGCGCATCAGCGCGCGTTCCCAGCGTTACCTTGCCGATCAGCCCCTGGTCCCATGGTGAGCGCACTTCAATCGCCTCACCCTCGCTCCACTCCTTACCGCAGAGAAGAAAACCGGTTTGCGTTCCTGGACGCATTTTCATAGAAACACTGCTCCTGAACAGAACTCACTGAATTGATGGTAAATAGCCAGGCTGTGAAGCCATCTCTATCGCACCTCAAACACCGGCCAAGTCACCAATCGTCAACCCTGACGAACAAGCACAATGTTACTTCGGCGTTGCGGCAACGCGTGCATCCTTAGAATTCCCCACTCCGCAAATCGAATCGCCTTACAATCACTCAGGGCCCTCTGCATATTTCAACCACGGATCGCCACTGATGAGTGCTTCCCCACTCGGATCAGCGCAGGATGTCTGTTTTGTGCCCACCGCCGCAGTCCCGGCGGATAGGTGGCTCAATCGCGCCGGAACCCATCTTTCTTGCTTCAGCCGAGCCGACTGGGTACTCCTTTGTTCTCTGAGCCTTCTGGTTTTCCCGGCTTTTAAGCTGGCTCATCTGCCACTGCGTTTCAACCTCATCGACATGGCGACGGCTTACTGGTTCGGGACCGCCGCGAGCGGCGCGTTCGTCGCCATCGTCTTCGCAGTAATCGGTCTGCCTCCGCGGCAAACACTTTTCCCCTTCATCTCCCGGGTGAAGGAAAAGAAATCCTTCCTCGTCATTGCGATTGTTCTTGCAAGCGTGATGCTTACATTGCTGGGCCTGTGGCTGGGCCTTATGGTCACGGTCATCGCTCTTGCCGTTGGCGAATTGCTCGAGCGCACGAGGGGGAGCCTCAAATCGAAACTGCTTGATGTGCTCATGCCGGCAGCATATCTGTTCGTAGGAATCACCCTGGTTTTCGCCGTCAATCACGCCATTGCCGGGATTCGCAATCCAGAGGCCTACGATGGCATGCTGGCCCGCGCCGATCAGATTCTCTTCCACATAAACGTCTCCAGTCTGGCGCACTGGTCTCTCAATCATTTGCCGATGGCCATCTTCCGGGCGCTTGAGTTTACATACTACGGCCTGTATAGCCGCATAGCCGGGGCGCTCATCCTCCTTGCCATTCTCAAGGGCAGGCGAGAGGCGATCGCCATGGTGCGCACCATCCTGATTTGCTATGTCATGGCCCTCGTCATTTACGCGTGCATCCCAGCTAAGGGCCCATATGCCGGGTGCGCGATTCACGCTTCTACCTATCCTCATTCGCTTAGGACCTACGCCACACAGGAGATACTCACACAGCGTGTCCGCATGCTCTGGGCTCACAGCCCCAGGGGAAACGGCCTTCCGGTCGATGTTTTCGACTACTTCATCAGTTTTCCCAGCCTGCACGTCGCGCTGCCGCTGATTGCAATCTGGTTTCTTCGCGGTTACAAATGGATTGCCGGGGTGTACTTGGCCATCTACGTTCTCCTCCTCATACCGGCGCTTGTGTTCCTGGAGTGGCACTATGTGGTCGATATCTGGGGCGGATGTCTCGTAGCTCTGCTCGCTATCTGGGTTTCCCAGCGGGTCTCGCCTCCCGTTCTCGCCGAGGCGCCCGCACTCGCTCTCTGAGAAAACCCGGCACAGCCCGGCACCAGTTCCGATCAACGCTTTCACGGTCGAGATTTGCCAGTTCAGCCCACGTTACACTGGTGCCTGATGATCCATGACGGCAAGAACAGAAAACTCCCCTTCGACCCCGCGGATGCCATCGCCCATCTGAAGGCCAGAGATCCAAAGCTGGGCATTCTGATTGATAAAGTCGGCGAATTCAAGCTGCGCCTGGATGCTGCTCCTTCTCCATTTGAATCTCTTCTTGAATCGATCCTCTATCAGCAACTACACGGCAAGGCCGCGGCCACCATCCATCGCCGCGTTCGCGAGTTCTTTCATGGCGACCCAACTCCACAACAGTTGCTCGATACGCCGGACCAGCCGTTGCGCGCCGCAGGTGTCTCAGGCAACAAGATCAAGGCCATGCGCGATCTCGCCGCCAAAACGCTCGACGGAACGGTGCCGACACACAAGGCCATTCTCAAGATGCCGGATGCCGATATCGTGGAGCGCCTGACTGAAGTGCGCGGCATCGGTCCGTGGACCGTCGAGATGCTGCTGATCTTCCGTCTGGGCCGTCCTGACGTGTTGCCGGTTACTGACTACGGTGTGCGCAAAGGCTTCGCACTCACCTTTCAGCGGCTGCCCAAAAATCGGCCCATCGAAGCCTCCGATCTGCCCAAGGCCGATGTAGTTTTCAAGCGCGGACAGAAATGGCGCCCCTTCCGATCTGTTGCCAGCTGGTATCTGTGGCGCGCCTGCGACCTGTGCAAAGCGACGCCACCCGCTGGACGTTCTGTCGCTGAGTAGTTCCTTCCATTTGCCTCTCACGATCGAAATGGTGGGCTGCATAACCGCAATCCGGCATCGTTGCAGCCTACAATAATCAAGCATAGCCAAATTCTCGGCTTGCATTCGAGAAAGTATGGCGACAACCAGACGCTACATCTGCATTCATGGGCATTTCTATCAGCCCCCGCGCGAAAACCCCTGGCTCGAAACCGTTGAGACACAGGATTCGGCCGCGCCCTATCACGATTGGAACGAGCGCGTCTGCGCCGAGTGCTACGCAACCAATGGCGCTGCCCGCACAGTAAACAACAAGAACCAGATCATCCGTATCGCGAACAACTATTCGCGGATGAGCTTCAACTTTGGCCCCACTCTGCTCAGCTGGTTGAAAGGGAACGCTCCGCGCACATACCGCTTGATCCTCGATGGAGAACGCCGCAGCCGCAAGCACTTCAACGGACACAGTTCGGCCATGGCGCAGGTCTACAACCACATCATCATGCCGCTCGCCAGCAACCGCGACCGAATCACGCAGATTCGCTGGGGAATCGCCGACTACAAAAGCCACTATGGCGCTCCGCCCGAAGGCATGTGGCTCGCAGAGACTGCAGCCGATACGGTCACGCTGGAGCTTCTTGCTCAACACGGAATCAAATTCACCGTCCTCGCGCCCAGCCAGTGCAAGCGCGTCCGGCCTCTCGGCGTTGACGGAACCGGCGCTGGATCTCAATGGACCACGCCGCTCGGCAACTCGGTAGATACAACGCGGCCGTACCTCGTGCGCTTCGACTTCGGCGTTTCGATCGCGGTGTTCTTCTACGATGGCCCCACCTCGCGCGCAATCGCTTTTGAAGGCCTTCTGAATTCCGGAGAGAACTTCGCCGCGCGGCTCAAGTCGGAATTAAAAGACACCGCGCAGCCGATACTCGAAAGCGTGGCAACCGATGGCGAGTCTTACGGCCACCATCATCGCCACGGCGAAATGGCTCTGGCCTACGCCATGCGCCTCCTCGAACGAGACAAGACCGTCAAGCTGACGAACTACGCAAGTTTTCTCGAACAGTTTCCACCCGAGTGGGAGTGTGAAATCGTCGACAATACCTCATGGAGTTGCGCACATGGCATCGAACGCTGGCGTTCCGACTGCGGATGCAACGGTGGCAAGGCGGGATGGAATCAGCAATGGCGAGCGCACCTGCGCGAGGCTCTCGATGAATTGCGTGACGCGATTTCGCCTTTAACGCAGCAGGAGGGTGCGAAGCTTTTCACCGATGTGTGGGCAGCGCGCGACGGATACATCGATGTAATTCTCAATCGCAGCGAAGAAGTTGTCGGCCGATTCCTTGAGGATCATCAGAGTCACAAACTCACCCCGGAAGAACGCGTGCGCGCCCTGCAACTGATGGAGATGCAGCGTCACGCGCAACTAATGTACACAAGCTGCGGCTGGTTTTTCGATGACATCGCGGGAATCGAAACCATACAGGTCATCGCCTACGCCGCACGTGCTTTGCAACTGGCAGAAGAGTTGTTCGGCGAACTGGCCGCCAGCCTCAAACCTGCGTTCCTCACGCGCCTTGCCCAGGCAAAGTCCAACAACCCGGCGGCTGGCGATGGCGCGCGTATTTACAAAGAGAAGATCGTGCCCATGCAACTGGGACTCGAGCAGGTAGCTGCGCATTACGCCATCAGCAGCGTCTTTTCATCATTCGCCGAAGAAACTGAGCTGTTCTGCTATCGCGTCCGCCGCGTCTCCTACGAAACGTACAGCTCGGGCCGCGGACGCCTCGCGCTCGGCCGGGCACATGTCATCAGTACCATCACAGGGAAAGCCCAAACCTTCAGCTTTGCCGTCCTCCACTTCGGCGATCAGAACATCACTGCGGCCGTCAAGCTTTACCAGGATGCGGACTCAGCCGAATTCGATGCGTTCACGGCAGAGGCGACCGGGCAAGTACAGCGCGCCGATTTTCCTGATGTGATCCGCCTCATCGATCGCTACTACGGCCACGTGGACTACTCGCTCACATCACTCTTCAGAGACGAGCAACGCCGGATCGTGCAGTTGATCCTTAATTCAACTTTGTGGGATATCGAGAGTTCGCTAACGAATATCTACAATGATCACGCGAGCCTCCTGCATTACCTTTCGCAGGCCGGACTGCCTAAACCGCCCGCGCTCACCCTGGCTGCCGAGTTCGCCATCAATGCGGGCCTGCGCCGCGCTCTTGAAGGCGATCCCATCGATCAAACGCTGCTCCGTTCATTCCTGCAACTTGCCAAGGCCGACAAAGCGAACCTCGACACAACCACGCTCTCCTACATCGCAGACCAACGCATGAAGCGCGCTATGGTCGAACTCCAGATGTCCGCCGGATCCCTTGAAATGCTCGACCGCGCACTCGGCCTCGTGCGCGTCCTGGTTGAACTACCCTTCGAGCTGAATCTCTGGCAGGCGCAGAACATCTGGTACGAAATTCTGCGAACATCAGGCTACGCGCTAACTTCGCAGACCACCGAGGACCGCCCGCGCTGGGACCAGGATTTCAACGAACTCGGCAAATGCCTCTCCATCGAGACCACCGCCATTACCGCCCCCGATCAGCTGGTTGAAGCGACGGGGGACTAAGAAGATTTAGCTCAAGCCAGATTCACGTAGACACTGATCGAGCCATTGCTGGTACCAGGCGTCGAACGTGAGAGGTGACCCTTCATCCCGCTTTAGCGGCATGATGCCGCCAAAGTCGGCTCGCCTGTCGTACCAAAGATTCCCAGCCTGAGCGCCGCTCACAACGAGCCAGATTCGTAGAGCGCATCCTACGTGGCAAATGGGAATGGCGCCATTCATGATCGAGCCACTCCAGTAGCGCCTTTCAAATTCGTCATATTTCTTTTCGTATTCCGGATTTTCGGAGCTGAGGCCGTTCTCCTCAGGTTTGCCCGACAAGTCATTCCACTCGCAAGCGTGCGGGAAGGGCTCTGAAAGGACTCCGACGAAGCCCTCCGCGTTGGCCCAGGGGGATAGTTCGAACACATGGTCCATCAAGCCAAGCGGAAAGAATCCGTAGGTGGACCCCGCTCCCCCATTTCCGATAGTTGTGACGAAATGCCGATACTCAGCCGGTAGCTTAATTCGGTGCAACGCTTCGAACCGTTGCGCTTCTTGCTCGCTCAGAGGTGCGTTGAGCTCAAATCGGTGCTCTCCCGCCCCGAATATTCTGCGTGAAAACGGACGGAGCTTGGCAAGCGCGCTCTTAACCGTTTCTGGATCGAGAGCCATCGATGACGTCTCCTTGCTTGAGCCTCAGCTCTTCCCCGCCACCCGAATGTGCAACTCCTTCAATTGCTGCTCAGGAACAGTAGTCGGCGCATCCGCCATCAAGTCGATCGCCTTCGCCGTCTTCGGGAATGTGATCACCTCGCGCAGGCTCGGCGCACCTGCAAGCAGCATCACGATGCGGTCCAGCCCCAGCGCAATGCCTCCATGCGGCGGAGTGCCATATTCCAGCGCATCCAGGAAGAACCCAAACCGCTTTCGCGCCTCCTCGTCCGAGATGCCCAGCGACGCAAAAATCTGCTGCTGTATATCCTTGCGGTGAATCCGGATCGACCCCGATCCAAGCTCCAGCCCGTTCATCGCCAGGTCATAGCAGTCCGCACGCACCGACGCCGGATCGCTGACGAGGTTGGCCATGTCAGCTTCATAGGGCGCGGTGAATGGATGATGTGCCGGCACCCACTTGCCGCTGGCCAGGTCGTACTCAAACATCGGGAAGTCGACAATCCAGATCGGATGAAACGCCTCTGATGCGTCCAGCTTCTTCCCGCTGCGAGGATCGGCATCCGCAACCGCCTGATCGGTAATCTGAAACGCCTTGTGCCGGTCCGCATACTTCTTCGCCAGTTCGCTGCGGAAATTTCCAGCGGCAGAGTAGACATTGATCTCCCGCTCGCTCAGCCGTCCTTCAAACTTCGTGTCGCTGGCCTTGATATGGTGCGTCGGATCGCCCACCACCACGATCACGAAATCGCCTTCGGCCGCGCCGGTCAGCTCATGGATCTTCGTGACAGTCTCCGGCAGGCTCTTCGCCAACCGCTTGAAGTCGTCGATAAACTTCGCACCCTTGTTCTTGTCGAACATGGGATGGTTGTCCTCGCGCTCCTTGCGGCTCAGTTCGCCTACCTTCGGGATGCGCAGCGCCACGACCGGCAGAGCCGGATCGATCTGCAGCGTCGCCAGCGCCTCCTCCGGAAACGCCGACCGCACGTCCGTCAGCCCCGGCACCCGCAGATCCGGTTTGTCCGATCCATACTGGCGAATCGCATCGTCATACGTGATCCGCGGAAAAGGCGTAGGCAGCGTCATGCCCGCCGCGGCCCAGGCCGCCGCGCAGAACTTCTCCACCACAGCAAACACGCTCTCGCGCCGCGGAAAGCTCATCTCCAGATCAACCTGCGTGAACTCCAGCTGACGATCCGCGCGCTGATCCTCATCGCGGAAGCACCGCGCAATCTGGAAGTAGCGGTCGAATCCCGAAATCATCAGGATCTGCTTGAAGATCTGCGGTGACTGCGGCAGTGCGTAAAACTCGCCCGGATGCACGCGGCTCGGCACCAGAAAGTCCCGCGCGCCTTCCGGCGTTGACTTCGTCAGGATCGGCGTTTCGATCTCCAGAAACCCCTGCCCGCTCAGGCTCCCGCGAATCGCCTGCGTAATCTCATGCCGCAGCCAGAAGTTCCGCTGCATCTCCACACGGCGCAGATCAATGTAACGGTATTTGAGCCGGGTCTCCTCGTTTTGGATAGCCTCTTCCGAAGGCGAAAACGGCGCCAGCCGCGTGTCGTTCAGAATCCGCAGCTCCGTCGCTTCGATCTCTACCTCGCCCGTCGGCATCTTGGGATTGATCGCATCTTTGCTGCGCAGCCGCACCTTGCCAACCGCGGCCACCACATACTCCGGCCGCACCTGCTCGCCTTTGAGATGTCCGTCCGGCGTCAGCTCTTTATCCAGCACCACCTGCGCAATGCCGCTGCGGTCGCGCACATCGAGGAAGATCAGGTTGCCATGGTCGCGGCGCC
Source organism: uncultured Acidobacteriaceae bacterium (assembly GCA_963832035.1). Classification (GTDB taxonomy): domain Bacteria; phylum Acidobacteriota; class Terriglobia; order Terriglobales; family Acidobacteriaceae; genus Telmatobacter. Next base: position 1,026,308 of record CAWHSK010000003.1, read on the forward strand.
GGTTCACCCAGCCCATCACAACCACTTGTTCGCCTGCGTTCGCGGCGCGCAGTTCGCCACACATGTTGGTGCGTTCCAAATTGCCTAAAAAGTCGAGCAAAACGTCATTCCTTTGTCGTCTTCAGAGACACGAGAGTAGTCGTGCCGTAAGACATTAAGATGTCGGGTGCCCCATCCATGTGCGTCAGCGCATGGGTGGGAAAGCATGAACCCAGCGATACGCTCTCACTGTTTAAGAACGCCTGCCAGATCCGCGCGCGAAACCTTGGTCTGACTACCGGTAGAGAAGTCCTTCACCGTTAGGATACCGGATTGAAGTTCATCCTCGCCCAGGATCACGATCCGCCGCGCCGTGCGATCTGCCGTCTCAAACGACTTCTTCAGCCGGAACGACCCATCTCCCAGCTCCACGCTCAAGCCGCCACGCCGCAACTCGCGCGCCAACGCCAGCGCAGCCGGATTCAGCGCCTCGCCCAGCGGCGCAATATACGCATCATTCTTCTCCGGTTTCGCCGCCTCCAGCGCCTGTAAGGTCAGCACCAGCCGGTCCTCGCCCATGGCGAAGCCAATTCCGGGAGCTTTTGGCCCCCCGATCGCCTCGCTCAGCCCGTCATAGCGCCCGCCACCCAGCAGGGCATTCTGCGCACCCAATCCGCCGTGCGTGAACTCGAATGTCGTCCGCGTGTAATAGTCCAGCCCCCGCACCAGCCGATAATTCCGCGTGTACGGAACGCCCGCCGCATCCAGCGCCGCCGTCACCGCTGCAAAGTGCGCCTTCGACGCATCATCCAGCGAATCCACAATCTTCGGCAGCGTCTCGATAATCGCCTGATCCTCCGGCACTTTGCAGTCCAGCACCCGCAGCGGATTCGTCACCGCGCGCCGCTGGCAGTCCCCGCACATCTTTGGCGCCAGCGGAATCAACGCTTCCCGCAGCGTGTCGTTGTAGCGCGCACGATCCGCCGATGATCCCACGGAGTTGATCTCAAGCGTCCATCCGGAAATGCCCATCTCATCAAGCAGAGTCGCCAGCATCTCCAGCACTTCCGCATCTCTCAGTGGCGACTCGCTGCCAGCCGACGGCGGCCCAATCACCTCTGCCCCAATTTGCGAAAACTGCCGGTACCGCCCCTTCTGCGGCCGCTCCCGCCGGAACTGCGGTCCAATGTAATAGAGCTTCTGCAATTGCCCGGTTTCGCCCAGCTTGTGTTCGATATAAGCGCGAACTACGCCGGCAGTGTTCTCCGGCCTCAATGTCAGCGATTGCGGCTTCTCAGACTGTGCCCGTGCTCGATCTTCCCACGTGTACATTTCCTTCGAGACGATATCCGTCTCTTCGCCCACGCTGCGCGCAAACAGCGACGTGTCTTCAAAGACCGGCGTGCGAATCTCGCCGAAGTTGTATCGTCCAAAAACGGCGCGTGCCGTCGCCTCAATGCGATTCCACAGCGCAGTCTCCGGCGGCAGCAGGTCGCGGGTGCCGCGCACAGCTTTCAATGTGGCCATAACCTATCCAGTCTAAATGGCCGGTGATGGCGGCCAAAATGCGCTGGTTATCCAAAGCTCGCCGCCGGGCAGGAAGTTCGATCAGGCTTTAACAGTCACAACCAAGTGCATCCTCGCATGGGGTCGGACAATCCAAACGACATGGAATATCGACTCCTCGGAGGCTCCGGCCTCAAAGTTCCCGCACTCAGTTTTGGCGCCGCCACCTTCGGCGGTGGCAACGAATTCTTCAAAGCATGGGGCAGCTCCGATGTTGCCGAAGCAACCCGCCTCATCGATATCTGTCTCGATGCCGGCGTCAACCTCTTCGACACGGCCGACGGCTACTCAAACGGCCAGTCAGAAGAGATTCTTGGCCAGGCGCTGAAAGGCAAGCGCGAACGTTCCCTCGTCTCGACCAAAGCCTATTTCCCCATGGGCGATGGGCCGAACGACCGCGGCACATCCCGCTACCACCTGCGCCAAGCCCTTGAGGCCAGCCTCCGCCGCCTCGGCACAGATTACGTCGACATCTACCACATGCATGGATTCGACGCGCTGACCCCCATCGAAGAGGCGCAGGACACGCTAAACACGTTCGTGCGCGAGGGCAAAGTGCGCTACATCGCCGCCTCGAATTTCTCCGGCTGGCACCTCATGAAGTCGCTCGGCGTTGCCGATCGCTACGGCTGGACCCGCTTCGTCGCTCATCAGGTCTATTACTCGCTCGTCGGCCGCGAATACGAGTGGGAATTAATGCCCCTGGGCATCGACCAGAAAGTCGGCGCGCTGGTTTGGAGCCCGCTCGGCTGGGGTCGGCTCACCGGCAAGATTCGCCGCGGCAAGCCGCTCCCGGAAGTCTCCCGCCTGCACAAGACCTCTGAGCAGGGACCGCCCGTAGCCGATGAGTTTGTCTATAACGTGGTCGACGCGCTGGACGCAGTCGCGAAAGAGACCGCGAAAACCATCCCGCAGGTCGCACTCAACTGGCTTTTGCAGCGTCCTACCGTGTCATCCATCATTCTCGGCGCACGCAACGAGGAACAACTCCGGCAGAATCTCGATGCCGTTGGATGGAATCTGACGGCGGACCAGGTAGCCAGGCTCGACAAAGCCAGCGCCGTGACGCCTGTCTATCCCTATTGGCACCAGCGCAACTTTATCGAGCGCAATCCGCTGCCGGTCTAAGCCTCAGTTTGAGGTACGTCGTTTCAAATGCAAAGTTGATGGCATGACGAGACCGTCTTCCAACTCGGACTACGAACGCGGATCATCATTACTCTTCCCGCAAGACCTGCACCGGCTCAACGCGAGCCGCTCGAAGAGCAGGAACCAGTGACGCGCAGATCGCAACCAGAAAAATCAGCAAAACGACGCCACCGTATGTTGCTGGGTCAAGCGCAGACACACCGTATAGCATCGAGCCAATAAAGTGCGAAAGTCCCATTCCAAGGGCAAGGCCAGCTGCACATCCAACCGCAGCGGCACGCAGACCCTGAAACACAAATCGCGCAACGATCTGGTTGCGCATCGCGCCCAGTGCCAGGCGAACCCCAACTTCGCGCTTCCTGAGTCGGCCGAGATAACTGAGCGTGCCATAGAGCCCGATGCACGCCAGCAGAATTGCGGTCGCAGCAAAGACCGTCAGGAACATCGTGCGCAATCGAGTCTCGGAGGACGCCTCGTCCAGATGTTCCTGCAAAGGCGCAAACGCATACACTGAACGGGCCGGCTCAAGCTCATGAATCCGGCGGCGAACGCTTTCCGCCATCGCCATCGGATCTCCCTGCACGCGAACCAGGTAGTTGGGAAACGGATCAGGCGCGCTGAAACAGGAATACACCGTCGGCACCGGCTGCGTATTTAGCCCCTCTTCGCGCGCATCGCCCACGATACCCCGAATAACTCCTTGGGGTAGAAAATCGTTATAGACAGCACCCGAAAGCTGATGGCCTGCCACAAGCGAACCGCTCATGTATTTGTCAGCGAACGCGCGATTCACCATGATGTCGGAGGTCGAGGCAGGCCGACAGCTTTCGCCCATCAGCCGCGGAATTCGCATGGTATCGAAGTATCCCGCTGAAACATACCGGTTGTCCGCGAGTATAGGATGTTCCGGCTCCAACTTGCCGTCGATCTTGAACTCGAGTTGATACTGCGACGGAACGCCGGGAAGCATCGCGGATGTCGATGCAGCTTCCACGCCGGGCAACGTCCGCAGGCTCTCGAGCGTGCGGTCGATGCGCTGGATCACATTCTTCATCTCGCTGGTTTCGCCCCACGACCCGCTCACCTGGAACGTCAGCACATGGCTGGGTTCAAATCCCGGATAAACTCGTGCGAGCTGCTGAAAACTGCGCAACAGCAGTCCGGCTCCAATCAGCAACGTAACGGCGAGCGTAATCTGCATGCCTACCAGCATCCATTGCAGAGTGCCGCCCGTCGACACTTGCGTACGGCTTCCCGCCGCCAGCGAACGCGCCAGTGTGCGCCCAGTTCCGCGCAGAGCCGGAAAAAGTCCGCACAGTAAGGTCGTCAGCACCGCTGCCGCCAACGTATAGACCACGATCTGCCAGTTAAGCGCGATCTCTTCGGCCCGAGGCAGCGTCTTCGCCAGCAAATGGAAACCGCGTGCGGAGACTGCAGCAATCAAAAGCCCCGCAAGCGACCCCAACAATGCGAGCGAAAAAACCTCGGTCAAAAGCTGCCCAACAATTGCCAGCCGCGACGCACCCAGCGAGAACCGAATCGAAATCTCGTGCTCGCGCTCTGTTGTTCGAGCCAACAGCAACGCGGCGATATTTGAGCAGGCAATCAGCAGCAGCAACGAAACAGATCCGTAAAGCAGCCACAAAGAACTACGCGTTCCTCCTACGAGAACGTCCTTCAACGCCATCATCTGAACCGTGAGTTCCGCATCTGGTTTTGGAAATTGCTTGCCGAGCCGGCTTTGCACAGTCGCAAGATCGCCAGCGGCCTGTTGTGAAGTGATGCCGGGCTTCATGCGGCCGATCACCGTGAACCACGTCTCATCCCGGCGTTGCGCAAACGGCGCATCCGGCGCGCTGGGCGTCCAGAAATCCACTTCGTCTTTGGGGAATCGAAACGATGCGGGCATGACGCCGACAATCGAGTAAGTGTAGTCGCCGACGTGCAGGTTTTTACCTACCGCACCGGGATCGCTATGGAAATGCCGCTGCCAATACGCGTAGCTGATCACCGCCGCTTTTGGACCGCCCCAATGCTCCTCCTGTGGTGTGAACGCGCGCCCCAGTACGGGCGAAACTCCCATTACCTCCAGAAATCGCGGCGCAACAAGGCACTCCGTCACCTTCTCGGGCAACGCCCCCGACGTTTCCGAGAGATCGTCGAAGTAGTATCCGCTGATAGCCTGAAACGTTGAATTTAGTCGGTTCCAGTCCTCCAGGCGCACAGGAGCCACAAACGTATTTGCGTCGCGCCCTTTGTAATCGTGTTGATAAAGAGCAACCAGTTGGTTGCTGGTAGGAAATGGAAGGGCTCGAAGAATAATCGCATCGATTGCTGAGAACACCGCGCTGTTAGCGCCTATTCCGAGCCCAAGCGTAAGGATAACGACAATGGAGAATAGAGGCGATTTGCGCAAAAACCGCACCGCAGCCTTCACGTTGAAGACCATGGTCTCAAGCAGCCGGGAGATGTGGACCTCCCGCACCTGCTGCTTGATCTGCTCACGACCGCCAAATTCGAGCATCGCGCGCCGCCGCGCTTCATCCGGCGGCAGGCCCTGCGCGACGTAAATCTCCGTCAGCTCCGCAATGTGAAAGCCGATCTCCTGGTCCATTGCATCTTCGCCGGCCGGTTTGCCAAAGGAGTCTTCCCGTTCGCTCATTGTCGCCTCCCGCACAGAGTGCTATCGCGCAGTCTCCAGAATCAGGGCCACTGCCCGTGAGAGCCGGTTCCAGGTCTCCTCTTCAGCTGCAAGTTGTTTCCGGCCTTTCGCCGAAAGTCGATAGAACTTCGCCTGCCTGCCGTTGTCTGACTCACCCCAATCCGCTTCGAGCCAGTCGCGCTTCTCCAGCCGGTGCAGCGCTGGATACAAAGATCCCTGTTGCACCTGCAGAACTTCATCTGAGATTTGCCGAATACGCTGCGAGATGCCGTAGCCATGCACAGGGCCGAGCGCAACGACTTTCAGAATCAGCAGATCCAGTGTGCCCTGTAACAGGTCCGCCCGTTCGAGTGGGGCCATCGCTTTCTCCTAGACAATCTACCTATAAGACGCGGTATGTAGATTGTCAAGGAGAAGGTGACGAAACGAAGTCCCTGCTGTCATGGAGGAGGCAACTTGGAGCGCGTTATTGCGAATCAGGTCCGCGCCAGCGGTGGTGCTTCTTATACACGTAGTGGCCGATCATCCATCCGAAGGCGCTACCTACAAGCACATCCGAAGGAAAGTGCTGCTGGCCAAGCACACGTGTCAGGCTCACGCCGGTTGCGATCGTGTAAATTCCAATCTGGTTCAATCTCGATGGATACTCCGCTGCCAGCACAGCCGCACTCGACCAGGCAATCATGCTGTGATTCGAAGGAAACGACGAATCCCACCCGGTGCTCGACTGCCAGAATTTGCCCCTGCTGTCATCGACCCCAGGCCGCTCGCGCCAGAAAATCAGCTTCATCCCCTGTTCCACAACCAGGCTGTCGAGGATGGCTTCGCCTCCCAGGATGCCGGTTTCGCGGGCATGCTCGTTCCCCTTGAACTGGCCTGCCAGAAACAGCACTCCAGGGGCCGCAATGAGCGGGGTCACCAACACGTTTGAAGCTTTTGTATTTGCGTCGTTGAAACTGGGATTCTGCGAGACCACTTCCGTCATCGCTTCATGATCGGTGGTGATTGCCAGGGTAACGGCGAGGCCAAACGGGATGAGGTAGCGCAGATCTTTTTCCCGAATGCGAACCGGGCTAGACCAGATCGTTCCCTGATCTTTCAGAAGGTTCATCGGAGTAGCCCGCAGCGTCACTGGTTCCTGCGGAACCGGCGCGTTGGGCACAGAGACTGCAGGAGGCCACGTCTGCGCATCTACGCTGACGCAGACAGCGACTGCAAGCAAAAGAAGCAGACCTGTAAATCGAGTGCTGTGCGGAATGATTTTGCAGAATGTCTTCACTGGCTTCTTCGATGCTAAACGATTCGGTTCAGATGAATGAATCGTCATTCTGCCTTACTGACCCGCTTCCGCAAGGTAGATTTTCGTGTAGTCGAGATAATTCTGGGCATACTGCAGAATGAGTTTTCGATCCTCGTCGCCGAGTTCGCGGCGCTGTTTGCCCGGTACGCCCGCCCACAACGTTCTCGGCGGGACCACGGTGTGCTCAGGCAGTACCGCACCAGCCGCGATGATCGAGCCCTCCCCGATCCGGCAGTCGTTCAAAATCGTCACGCCCATTCCCACCAGTACGGCATCCTCAACCACGCAGCCATGCACGGTCGCGTTGTGGCCGATGGTCACCCAATCGCCGACGGTCACGGAGTAGAGATGCCGCTGCCCATGCAGCACTGCACAATCCTGCACATTTGAGTTCGAGCCTACTCGAATTGAATTCACGTCGCCCCGAAGAACGGCATTCATCCAAACCGATGAGTGCTCGCCAAGCGCGACATCGCCAATTACTTGTGCGGATACATCGACGTAGCAACTGTCAGGAATAGCCGGAAGATGTCCTTGGTAGCGGCGTATCATCTGTCGTCAAAAACCCCAGAAAACAGTGTAAGCGAGGGAGAAATCGCCGAGTTTGGAAAGAAACGGCATAAATTTGACTGGAAGGGACGCAAAAAGCGCCGAATTGTTCCCGAAATGAAAGCCCCACACTCCTGAAAGGCGACTATCTCCCTAATTTGGCCCTGAATAGATACTTCCGGTATCATGAATGTGGCCCTTTGGCAGGTTTGGAGGTGGGATCCTTTGGCAGAGGTTCGCTTACAAGAAGGCGAGCCGCTTGAGAACGCGCTGCGCCGGTTTAAGCGTAAGGTACAGCAGGAAGACATTATCAAGGAAGTTAAACGTCATTCCTACTATCTGAAACCCGGTGAAAAGCGCCGCGTGAAAGCAGCATTGGCACGCAAGCGGAATCGCAAAAAAGCTCGCAAAGAGCAAGACTAAGTAACCTAACAGACATTGCGAATTGTGCCGTTCAGGCTATACTTGCTCTCCCCCAGCGACGTATGCCATACATCAAGACTCTGAACGGCACATCGCGATCGATGATTTTAAAATTGCGCCCACGCAGAGTTCCACCAAGCGCGAAATAGCTCAGTCTCCGGTATTGCGGAGACGCTGAATTCAGCCGCTCCATTTATGGCGGCCCGGGCCCTTGTTGTTCAAGGACGTTCAAAGACAGGGAAAACGGGACCGGCAAGCTCCCATGTTCATGGCCGATTTCGATCGTCGTCCCTGCTTTGGGGAAGCCGGCCATGGAATTTGTCGACAGAGTTCTGAAGTGCAATGACTGCGGCGCCGAATTCGTGTTCACCGCAGGTGAGCAGCTTTTCTTCCACGACAAACAATTTAAGAACGACCCGAAGCACTGCAAGCAATGCAAGGCTAAGCGCGCCAGCGGCGGTCGTGTGCGTTCTGAGACCCGGACCACGTGCTCGGCCTGTGGTCTGGAGACTACCGTCCCCTTCAAGCCTACGCAGGGCAGGCCGGTTCTTTGCCGCGCCTGCTTCCAGAAGCAGGTCAAAGGCGTACCAGCCCCACCCGCAAGCCCAACGGCACCGCCCTCCAGCTGACCGGCGTTTTTCGTCGCAAAGCTAATGGGGCGGCTGCTTCAGTGCCTTGTGTCCGATGTCATGGCGGTAATACATACCTTCAAAGTGAATCTGCGCCAGTGCTTCGTAGGCTCGCGCCAGCGCCTCGCTCAAAGATGCGCCGTTCGCCGTAACGCCCAGCACGCGGCCTCCACTCGTCACCAGTTGATTGCCGATGCGACTTGTGCCCGAATGAAAGATCTCCACGCCTGGTGTTTTTGCCGCGCTGCTTAGCCCACTGATCGGCAGCCCTGTCGGGTAACTCCCTGGATATCCTGAAGAGCTAGCCACCACGCAGGCCGACGCGCCTGAGTTCCAGCGCAGCTGAGTCTCCGCAAGATTGCCATCAATGCAAGCTTCCAGCGCGTCCACCAGGTCCGACTCTAAACGCACCAGGATCGCCTGCGTCTCCGGATCGCCGAACCGCGCGTTGAATTCCAACACCTCGGGCCCGCGAGCCGTCATCATCAGCCCGCAGTAGAGTACGCCGACGAAAGGCATCCCCTCCTCGGCCATCCCGCGCACTGTGGGCTCGGCAATGTGGTGCATAATCCACTCCGTCATCGTGAACTCCAGCATGTCATTTGTGGAGTAGACACCCATCCCACCGGTGTTCGGTCCCGTATCGCCTTCTCCAATGCGCTTGTGATCCTGCGCTGGAACCAGCGGCACCACGTGCCGGCCATCGCTCAGGCAAAGGAAACTTACTTCTTCTCCCTCGAGAAATTCTTCGATCACCACCTGCTTCTCGGTAAGGCCAAGCAACTCCCCACTGAAGAGCCCATGCGCCGCGTCGATCGCAAATTGCCGCGTCGGGCAGATTATGACGCCCTTGCCCGCGGCAAGCCCATCGGCCTTCACCACCACCGGTGGATGAAAGTGCTTGATTGACTCCTCCACTTCCTTGCCGGTGGTGCAAACCGCGTAGCTGGCCGTCGGAATGTTGTGCCGCTTCATGAACTGCTTCGCGAAGGCTTTGCTCGATTCAAGCCGCGCTGCGTCACCCGTGGGGCCGAAGATGCGATACCCACGCTCGCCAAACGCATCCACCACGCCCAGCGACAGCGGAATCTCGGGCCCGACAATCGTCAGGCTCGGCTGCTCCACTTCCGCCAGCCGCACCATCGCGCCCACATCCTTGATGTCCACTGGAACGCAGCGAGCCACCTGCGCAATGCCGCCATTGCCCGGCGCGCACACAACCTCTGTCACACGCGGGCTACGTTTAACTGCCCACGCCAGCGCATGCTCGCGTCCACCCGAACCAAGGATCAAGACTTTCATAACTTCAAACCTGCCCCTTCACGTCGCAATGCCGGAAAAACCATGGTCTGCAATCGAGGGGCATGAAGTCAAACGAGCAACAAATGCGAATGCTTGTAATCCCGGCACTACGTGATCGTAAAGATCACAGCCCACTTGCCCCTATACTGATGCGTGGTGAACCGGCGCGCGAGTTTGCAGTCGCCAAAGAGAGCACAGGCATGGTCGAGCGCCGCATCAAGCCCTACGACGAGCAGTTGGCTGAAGACCAGCGACGCTATGAGCAACGCCGTGCCTTCCGCCGCAATCAGACGTTCGGGCTGCTCATTTTCGCGGCGGCGATCCTCATCTGGTGGCTCTTCCACACCAACCCGAAATGGATCTTCCCTCCCGGCTGGTGGCGCCCATGACTCCTTTGCCCACTGCAAACTCCAGTTCCGCAGCGACGAATCTGATTCTGGTTCTGCCGGAGGGAGTGTTGGGCTTCAGCCCCACGCAAAATGCCGCCCACCGTGCCGAATCCGTGGTACTAGAATCTTGTACTTCATCTACAGAGGGTCGCCGTGCCTGATCCACACGATCCTCTCGCCGTCCTACTCCTTGGCCCCACCGGCAGCGGCAAAACCGCGCTCTCGCTAGCCCTCGCTGAACGCTTCAGCGGCGAAATCATCAGCTGCGACTCCGTCGCCGTCTATCGCGGCATGGACCTCGGCACCGCCAAGCCCACGCCTGAAGAACGCTCCCGCATTCCGCATCACCTCATCGATGTCGCGGACCCCGACCAGCCTTTTACCGCCGGCGACTATAGCCGACAGGCCCGCGCCGCCTTGCACGAAATTACCGATCGCAATAAGCTGCCCATCGTCACCGGGGGAACAGGCCTCTACCTCCGCGCGCTAACTGAAGGCCTCTTCGCCGGACCCAGCCGCCACGAAGACCTGCGCAAACGCCTGCGCCGCAGCGCCGAGCGCCACGGCAGTGCCTGGCTCCATCGCCTGCTCACACATCTCGATCCCGCATCCGCCGAGCGCATCCACGCCAACGACACACCCAAGCTCATTCGCGCCATCGAAGTCTGCCTTGCCGCACGCCAGCCCATGTCGCAGGTGCTTGCTCGCGACCCACTCACTGGCTTCCGGCTTCTCCGTATCGGCCTCAATCCGCCCCGCGCCGAACTCTATGCCCGTCTCAATCAACGCTGCGCCGAGATGTTCGCTGCCGGTCTCATCGCAGAAACACGCGCTCTCCTCGCCTGCTACGGCCCTGTCAAGGCTCTCGACTCACTTGGCTACCGTCAGGCCCAATCGGTTCTCATCAAAGGCATCAGCGAGAAAGTGGCGATTGCCGAAGCCCAGCAGGGCCATCGCAACTTCGCCAAGCGCCAGCTCACCTGGTTCCGTCGCGAGCCCGACGTCCATTGGATTGAAGCCTTGGGAGACCAGCCCGAAACGCATCGCACCGCCTCCGATCTGGTGCAGGCGAATCGATAAGTTCCACACACCATCCAATCAAAAGCAGGCATTAAACTGGACAGTGGCAAGCGGCATTCTGGCCGCAACAGAGCGCAGGAACGGAGCAGCCGTGGCAGAAATCATTTATGACGTGGCAATCATCGGCAGTGGACCCGCGGGCTACACTGCAGCGATTCGGGCAGGACAACTAGGTCTTCAGGTCGCCCTCATCGAGTCCTCCAACGTCCTTGGCGGCACCTGCCTCCACGTCGGCTGCATCCCCACCAAGTCGCTACTGTTCAACGCTGAACTTTGGGACCACCTCAAGCACGCAGCCGACTACGGCATCGACAACGTCGACGGCCGAACCCTCAACTGGGACGCCGTGCAGAAGCGCAAGACTTCTATCGTCGACAAGCACACCAAGGGCCTTGGCTTTCTGATGAAGAAGAATAAGGTCACCGTGATCTCCGGCTACGGCCGCCTCACCGGGCCTTCTAAAGATGGCATCCACACCATCGACCTCACAGGAACCGACGGCGCCAAGAGCGAAGTCAAAACCAAAAACATCATTCTCGCCACCGGCTCCGATGCCAAGATGATCTTCGGCCTCAAGCCCGACGACCGCATCCTCACCAACATCGAAATGCTATCTATTCCGCAGGTCCCAAAATCCCTCATCGTCATTGGCGCCGGCGCCGTCGGCGTCGAGTTCAGCTCCATCTTCCGCAGCTTCGGAACAGAGGTTACGCTCGTCGAATTTCTCCCGCGGCTCATGCCACCTGAAGACGAAGAAATCTCCAAGGAACTCACGCGCGTCTTCAAAAAACGCGGCATCGACATCAACACCGGCGCGAAGGTCGAAAAAATCGAGGAGACTGAGTCTGGCGTCAAAGTCACCTGGACCGACGCCAACGGCAAACCAGTCGTGAAAGAAGCCGAGAAAGTTCTCGTCGCCGTGGGCCGCGCCGGGCGCATTGCCGACGTCGGCATCGACAAAACCAAAATCGAGCTCGACCGCGGCTTCGTCAAGGTTGGCGAAGCGATGGAGACCGCCGAGCCCGGCATCTACGCCATCGGAGACATCGTCGCCGGCCTGCCCCAGCTCGCGCACTCCGGCTCTATGAGCGGCATCGTCGCTGTCACCAAAATCGCCGGCCGCAAGTATCGTTCTGTCCGCCGTGAACGCGTTCCTGCCTGCACCTACTCCGATCCCCAGATCGGCTCGGTTGGATTGACCGAAGCGCAAGCCAAAGAAAAGGGCCTCGAGATCAAGGTCGGCAAATTTCCATTCGCGGGAAATTCCAAGGCCACCATCGTCGGCAGTCACGATGGCTTCGTCAAGATCGTCGCCGACGCCCAGTATGGCGAAATCCTGGGAGTTCACATCATTGGCCCCCAGGCCACGGAGTTGATCGCCGAAGCCGTAGCCGTCATGGAACTCGAAGGCACGATCGACGAGCTGATGTTCACCATTCACGCCCACCCGACCATCAGCGAAGCCATGCTCGACGCATACGCAGCAGTAGAAGGCATGGCCATCAACGCCTAGGCCTCCTCAGCATTTTGAAATGATCCGGCCTTTGGAGCGTCGGTTTTTGGAGAGCATCGACGATCTGTCGTTCAGATGTTTCGAGAACGACAAAAACTTTTCCAGTTACAGTTCCACGGATTTGCTCTCCGCCAGCCCCTTCGCCTTGGCAATAAACTCGCCAAGCGGCATCGACCCCTGATCGCCCTTGCCGCGTGTGCGCACGCTCACCGAGCCTGCGGCCTCTTCCTTGTCGCCAAAGACAAGAATGTACGGAATCTTCTGGTTCGCAAGATCGCGGATCTTCGCATTCATCTTTTCATTGCGCGCATCCGCTTCCACCCTGAAACCCGCTGCCTTCAATTCCGTTTGCACTTTCTCCGCGTACGCAACGTGCCGCTCGCTGATCGGTACCAGTCCAATCTGCACCGGCGCCAGCCAGAACGGAAAAGCCCCCGCGTAATGCTCAATCAGCACTCCGAAAAATCTCTCCACAGATCCGAACAGCGCGCGGTGCACCATCACCGGCTGATGCCTCTCGCCGTCCTCGCCCACATACTCAAGTTCGAACCGCGCCGGAAGCGTGAAGTCGAACTGCACCGTCGACAACTGCCACAGTCGTCCCAGCACATCCACCAGCTTGATATCGATCTTCGGCCCATAAAACGCAGCTTCGCCGGGAATCGTCTTGTATGGAATCGCCTTCGCCTTCAACACGCGGTCGAGCGAATTGATCGCAAGATTCCAGTTCTCATCCGACCCCGTGTAACTCTTGCGGTCATTCGGATCCCAGGTCGAAAGCTCAATCTTGAATTCGTTGAACCCAAACGTTTTCAGTACCGTCTCGGCAAAGTCGATGCACGCCTCAACCTCGCTCTCAATCTGGCTCGGCATGCAGAAGATATGCGCATCATCCTGCGTGAAGCCACGCACGCGCAGCAGTCCGTGCATCGTTCCCGAGCGCTCGTAGCGATATACATTGCCCAACTCGGCATAGCGCTGCGGCAGGTCGCGGTAGCTCTTTGGCGAATTCTTGTAGATCAGAATGTGCCCCGGGCAGTTCATCGGCTTCAGCCGGTACTCGGCATCATCCAGTTCCATCGGCGTGTACATGTTGCCGCTGTAGAACCCCTCGTGCCCGCTCACCTTCCACAACTCGCGGCGCATGACGTGCGGCGTGTACACCATCAAATACCCGCGCCGCAGGCACTCATCGCGCATCCAGTCTTCCATCACTTTGCGAACGATGCCGCCCTTGGGATGCCAGAAAACGAGACCGGGCCCTGCCAACTCCTGAATGCTGAACAAATCAAGCTGCTTGCCGAGCACCCGATGGTCGCGCTTGGCCGCTTCTTCCAGCCGCGCAAAGTGCGCGTCCATATCTTTCTGCGAAAAGAACGCCGTGCCATACATCCGCTGCAACTGCGGATTCTTCTCGTCGCCAAGCCAGTACGCACCGGCAAGGCTCGTCACCTTCACCGCCTTCACGCGCCCCGTCGATGGCACATGCGGTCCGCGGCAAAAATCCACAAACTTGCCGTTGCGATAAAAGCTCACCTGCGACTCAGGTTCCGTGAACTTCGTCACGAAGTGCGTCTTCATGAAGTCACCGTCCCGCTCAAACTCCGCCAGCGCCTGCTCCCGCGGCTCGTACTCGCGTACAAACTTCTCGTCCCGCGCAACAACCTCGGCCATCTTCTTCTCAATCGCCGCCAGGTCGTCCGGCGTGAACGGCTTCTCGCGATAAAAATCGTAGAAGAATCCTGCATCTGTCGCCGGCCCATGTCCCAGCTTCGTCTCCGGGAACAGCTCCAACACCGCCGTCGCCAGCACGTGCGCCGCCGAGTGACGCACTACCTTCAGCGCCTCAGGATCCTTTTCCGTCACCAGCTCAAGCTTCGTGTCCGCATTCAGCGGCGTAGCCAAATCCACCAGCCGCGTCGCCGAAGCATCCTCCGCCGCATACATCGCAGCCTCCGACTCCTCTGTAGCCGCCTTCGCCTTCGTCTCCGTAGTCACAGGGGTCAGCCGGGCGACCACAGACGCCGCAGCCAGCCGCGGCGAAATCGAGTTGGCGATATCCAGAGGCGTCGTCCCGGCGGGCACTTCGCGAATGCTTCCGTCGGGCAGATGTACGGCGATATTTTGCGTGCTCATGATGTTTTCCGGGTCCTGACTATCCGGCCGCGCGTTAACCCGGAGCTGTGGTTCTTCGTTAAGAATATAACGGCTCGTAGCTGGAACGATCGCCGAACCGGCTGCGTAAAGGACAAAGTACCCAACGGGAAGCTCGATCGTCTTGTGCTGGTCACTCCTGCCGGGATCACCGCAAGAAAGGTCTTGCATGCCAGGTTCTTCTCAAGGAATATCTTTACTCTGGACGCTGTTCGCCCTCGCCGCGCTCGCCGCATCAGCCCAGCCCGCCATTCAGCCGACCGTGGACATCACCAAGGTTCCCGCTGCTGCCCAGCCCTCGCCGCAGTTCGACGCCGACGCCGCTACCGAGGCCTATATGGCATACGATTCCGCCCGCCGCCGTCGCTCGCTCCAACGCCTACTTCGAAGGCGGCTACTGGCTTATTCTCTGGGACTTTCTCTACGGCGCGGCGATCTCCCTTGTGCTGTTGAATCTCCGCTGGTCCGCCCGCATGCGCGATCTCGCGGTGCGCATCACGCGCTTCCGCTGGCTGCAACCGCTTCCGTACGCCGTCCTCCATACCGTTGTTGTCGCCGTCCTCGGCTTTGCCCTCGAGTACTACGAGAACTATGTGCGCGAGCACAAATATGGCCTGGCCACGCAGACCTTCGGCCCGTGGATGGGCGACGAACTCAAGTCTCTGCTGGTCTCCCTCGTCATCGCTTCCATTGCCATGGTCGAGTCTCTTCGCCATCGTGCGCAGGTTTCCGAATTCCTGGTGGATCTGGGGCGCCGCTGCAACTTTGGTCCTGACGATCATCCTCGCCGCCATCGGCCCCGTATTTCTGCAGCCCATCTTCAACACCCCCAAGAAACTTCAGGACCCCAAAATCACCACCCCCATCCTGAGCATGGCCCACGCCAACGGCATTTCCACCAACGACGTCTGGCAAATCGACGCCAGCCGTCAGACCACGCGCATGAGCGCCAACGTCAGCGGATTCGGCAATACGATGCGCATCACCCTCAATGACAACCTCATTCAAAGAGGATCGCCCCAGGAGATTCAGGCCGTGATGGGCCACGAAATGGGCCACTACGTCATGAATCACATCCCGAAAAGCCTGATGTTTTTCCTGATCGTCATCGTGCTTTTCTTCGCCTATCTCTTCTGGGGCGTCAAGTGGGCGCTGGCTCGCTGGGGCGACCGCTGGCAGATCCACTCCATCAGTGATCCCGCCGTCGTGCCGCTCGTCGTGCTGCTGGTTTCGATTCTCTCGTTCGTAGCGACCCCGATAGACAACACGTTTGTCCGTACCCAGGAGAAGGAAGCTGACATGTTCGGCCTCAACGCTTCTCGCCAGCCCGACGGCTTCGCGCAGGCGGCCATTCACCTTGGCGAGTACCGCAAGATGCGCCCCGGCCCGATTGAAGAATTTCTCTTCTACGACCACCCCAGCGGCTACAACCGCATTCATTCCGCCATGGTGTGGAAGAGCCAGAACCTCGAGCTGTTTGAGCCTGCACCCGGAGCGGGCCCGAAACAATGAACGAAAAGTAAGCAATATCGAAACATGGCCGGTGTTTTGTTTATGGCAAGAAACAGACGTCGAAACTCCGGCCGCAAGCATTCCGAAGCACATCAAACTCGGGTGAGCCACCTTGCGTGGCGCCGAAGGAGTTTGGGATGCGCTGGTTGGAATTAGCGGCATTGATTGTGGTTTGCGAGGGCGTAGGCCTGATCGGCGGCCGCTGGACCGGCCCGGAGATCCCACGCTGGTACCGCGGTCTGACCAAGCCCTCCTTCAACCCGCCCAGCTGGATCTTCGCGCCAGTGTGGACGACGCTCTACCTGCTCATGGCGATTGCCGCCTGGCTTGTCGGCAACGCTCCATCATCCTCGGCCCGCACCCTCGGCATCTCCCTTTTCCTTTTTCAACTCGCACTCAACCTCGCCTGGAGCTGGATCTTTTTCCGCAAGCACGCCCTCCGCGCCGCAGCTCTTGAAGTCGCCGTGCTCTGGTTCACGATCGGTGCAACCACCATGGCCTTCGCCCAAGTATCCACGGCAGCCGCGTGGCTGATGGCGCCTTATTGGGCGTGGAGCACCTTTGCCTCGATACTCAACGCCGCCATCTGGCGTCTTAACCCAAGCGACGGCTGATCGCAAGGCTTCAACTTGCCATTCCCTCGGCCGTGGGGATACGCTATCCATATGCGTCGATGTCGCTAACACCGTCCTGGTGAGAGCTCCGATGCCCGGCGTGCGCCCGTGAGCGCGCGCATTTTTCCCGCCTGACAGCTCCACCGCTATTCCCCGCATTTTCCAACTTGTGTCCGGGACGCTTGCCTCGGAAAAGGAGAAGATCATGGCGCGTATTGCCGCGAATGTCACTGAACTGATTGGTCATACCCCGCTCGTGCGTTTGAATCGCGTGGCAGCGGGCCTGCCCGCAACCGTCGTTGCCAAGCTCGAAGGCCAGAATCCGGCCTCTAGCGTTAAGGACCGTATCGGTTTCGCAATGATCGATGCTGCCGAAAAAGCCGGCAAGATCAAACCCGGCGAAACCGTCCTCATCGAGCCCACCAGCGGCAACACCGGTATCGCCCTCGCGTTTGTCGCAGCCGTCAAAGGCTACCGGCTAATCCTCACCATGCCTGAAACCATGAGCACTGAGCGCCGCGTCCTGTTGCGGGCCTTTGGCGCGGAGTTGGTGATTACGCCCGGTTCTAACGGCATGAAGGGCGCGATTGCCAAAGCCGAAGAGCTTCGTTCCGAGACGCCAAAGGGCTACATCCTCCAGCAATTCGACAATCCCGCCAACCCCGCCATTCACCTCGCCACCACAGGCCCCGAAATCTGGGAAGACACCGACGGCAAAGTCGATATCCTCATCAGCGGCGTGGGCACCGGCGGAACCATTACAGGCGTTTCCAACTACATCAAGCCCCGTAAACCGGCCTTCAAAGCCATCGCCGTTGAGCCCACAGATAGCGCTGTTCTCTCCGGCGGAAAGCCCGGTCCGCACAAGATCCAGGGGCTGGGCGCTGGATTCGTACCCGGCGTTCTCGATACCAAGCTGGTTGACGAAGTCGTTCAGGTCACCAACGATGAGTCCGTTGCCATGGCCCGGCGCCTGCCACTCGAAGAAGGCCTATTCGTCGGCATCTCCTCTGGTGCGGCTGTCGCGGCCGCGTTAAAGGTAGCGGCGCGACCTGAGAACGCCGGCAAACTCATCGTGGTGGTCCTCCCCGACTTCGGCGAGCGGTATCTCTCCAGCATCCTCTTCGATTCGCTCCGTCAGGAAGTGCTGGCCCTGCAGCCGGACCCCGTGGCGGTATAAGCGTTAGGGCAGACCGGCGGAGTGATATCATTCCGCCGGAATCTCCCTCACATAAGAAAGGCTCGACCCATGTTTGCCCGTATCCGCGAAGATATTCGCTCAGTCCTCGATCGCGACCCCGCTGCGCGCTCCTGGCTTGAGGTCATGCTCTGCTATCCGGGCTTGTGGGCCGTCTGGTATCACCTGGTTTCGCACCAGCTCTGGCGTCTGAAGTTGCGTCTCCCCGCGCGCATTCTTTCGCAGGTGGCCCGCTTCTTCACCGGCGTAGACATCCATCCCGGCGCGCTTCTCGGCCGCCGACTCTTCATAGATCACGCCACCGGAGTTGTCATTGGTGAAACCGCGATCGTCGGCAGCGACGTCACCCTGTATCAGGGAGTCACCCTCGGCGGCACCGGCAAGGGCCACGGCAAGCGCCACCCCACCCTCTGCGACGGCGTCTACGTCGGCAACAACGCCAATGTGCTCGGCAATATCACCATCGGCCACAACTCGCGCGTCGGTGCCGGCTCGGTCGTGCTTACGGATGTCCCGCCGAATTCCACGGTCGTCGGAGTGCCCGCGCATATCGTTTATCGCAATGGCCAGCGCATTCTCATCACAGATCCCCACGATGTAAAAGATCCGCTGTCTGACGCGCTCATCGCTCTCTCCGCCCGCGTCGAAGAGCTTGAAGAGAAACTTGGAGCCCACGTCCGCCGCGTCGAACCGTTCGCCACCGAGGAAGCCGAACGGACCGCCTACCGTGAGGAATTGAACCAGCTCTCCGAGTACGTATCCATGGGCGAAGGAATCTAAGTCCCCATAGTTTTACTCTTCGGCTTTACTCGAATCGCCCTCTGTCATAACTGACAGTTACTCTTCCCTCAATCATCAACTATGGTTCGTTCTTCCGAAAAGCAACTTCGCTGGCTGTGGCCTTCCAATGTTCGCCTTGGCCAGATCGGCAAATTGACCATGGTGATTGGCAACCTCCGAAGAGGCGGGCTATGCATTCAGTCAACGTCAGCTTACTCGTCTTCCTGATCGTCTTCGCAGGATCCATCGCGGGCATCTATCTCCGTCGCTTATTGCCAGACGAACATTTCAGCCCGGATGCAATGGTGGTGATCAGGTTGTCCACCGGCTTTGTGGTTACCATGACAGGGCTCGTTCTTGGAATGCTTGTCTCGTCGGCAAAGGCCTCTTATGATGCGCAGAAACTCCTTGTCGCCCAGATGTCTTCAGACATCGTCCTCCTGGATCGCTCCATGGAGGAGTATGGTCCGGAGACCAGCATGATGCGCGTTCAGCTCCGTGAATATGTTGAAGCGGCTGTCCGTCGTGTGTGGCCCCTCGAAGCATCTACAGCGGTCCAACTTCGACCGCAAGACTATGTGGACAAGCTGGAAGCGCAACTGAAGACCCTTGCGCCGAAGAATGAAAGCCAATCCGTCGCAAACGCCCATGCCATTGCCCTGCTGGCTGATTTGAGGCAAGCCAGTTGGTTGGCCTTCATACAAGCTGACAGCAACTCCCTGTCGATGCCCCTGCTGGTCGTTCTGGTCTCATGGCTCGTCGCGATCTTTATCAGCTTCGGTCTTACCGCACCACCCAATCCGACGGTGATAGCCACCTTGCTGATCAGTGCCTTGGCGGTTTCGGGCGCGATTTTGATCATCATGGAGATGTACTCTCCGTTTAACGGAATCCTGCGAATATCTTCCACACCCATGCGAGACGCGCTAAGCCGGCTGAATCATTGAAATCAGGCTTCACCTTCCGACCGCTCCTTGACAAGAGCCGTCACCGTGGCCGAACCATCGCGCCACTGGTATTTCTGCCAGTATGCTCCCCACCTTGAGTCTTGCTAACTTGATCATCGCGCGGAAACGAGGGCGAATCTGTGGCCTGATTGCCGGCTCCCCGGACGCCTATTGCCAATTCGGAACTCCCCGCTATCGCACGTTTGAAGACGGAGGACAGGATGAGATTCAAGACATGGAAAATGAGGATTGCCGCCGCGGTGATCCTGGCGATGACTGCCACGGCAGGGTTCGCCGCAAAGTATGAAACCATCGATGCTCAGGCCTATGGCACAAGCACTCAATTAGGGAAAAACGCCACGATCAGGCTGATCATTTACCAGTATTCCACTGCAGAAGACCGACAGATTCTCGTCGAGTCCTATAAGAAGGGGCAGAACAACGGACTGGCCAACGCACTGGAAAAGATGAAGGCAGTCGGCCGGATCACCATACCCGGCACTCTGGGATTCGACGTCTCCTACATTCGCGAGGTCAAGACCCCGACGGGACGCTCAATCCGCTTCATCACAAACCGCAAGATCGCTTTCGGGGAAGCTTACTGGGATACCCAATCGCAGTCCTTCAATCTGACGGCGGGCGAGATACGAATCAATGATCAGGACAAGGGTAAGAGCGACGGCGTTCTCTTCCCAGCCACCCAACTCAACATCAACAAAGACGGCGAGCCGCAGTGGGATCTAAGGATGAACCCATGGAAGCTCAACAACATCATTGTTTGGCCGGGTCCGGACACCGAGAAGAAGTAGTCTGTCGAATCCCGCATTTCGAATCAGAACGAGCTGTCCAAAATCTCGCGAGGAATTTTGACCATGAAGATAAAGGCGCATTCATGCAGCGTGGCGTTGGCGACGTTGATTATCCTGCTCGGCAGCACCGTGAGCGAAGCCAAGAAGAAGTACGTCTGTGACGAACCTAACCCGGCGGATATGTGCAACGCCGCCAATACCTGCGGATCTGCTTCAGCGGTCTGCACAGTCGATGTCCGGAAATCGGGAGATGGCTCTTCGGTGAAGCCGAGTGTTCCGAATGCCAAGAACAACCAGCTCTTCTGCATCAAGGCCGGCACCACCGTCGTGTGGATGTCGTCGAGCAAGAACACCGGTTTCATGATTTCCTTCGGCGAAGAATCGCCCTTCAACCCGGATGACACTATTCGCGGCGGGGGAAACAAGCCCATAACCGTGAAAGCAGAGAAACCCGGCTGCTACAAGTACGACGCCGGAGCCTTCTATTCAGGAGCGGTCTACGGCATGAGCGGCGGCAGCAACCCGGAGCTGGTTATCCTGCCCTGACAAAATACGAATGGACCGCTCAGAAAAATCTGGGCGGCCCATTCCGGTCTCAATTGCGCGACTGCAGCCATCTAGATAACTCGAAGTGAACACATACAACCTGGCATCCGGATTCCCCGGTGCTAGAGTGAGATAGTTCTCAATTCTCTTCAGGTCCTTGCTTCTTGCGTGCTCCTGGTGTGCTCCTGGCGGCTGTGTTTGCGCTCTCCGGCGTGGTCTTCGCCGCCACTCGCGTTCAACCTGTTTCCGTTCCACCGGAGTTGCGCTCCCCGGCCTTCACCGTCACGGTCAATGACCAGCCCGTCGACGTTGCGCATGCTGCGGCCAGCTATGACTTCGTCAATTTCGATGTCAACGGTCCCGTAACCATCGCCATCACCGCCTCTCAGCCCGGCTTTTGGGATGGCGGTGTAGACATCGAGCCATGGCGGCTCGGCATCCGGCCCGTGCGCGACGGCCAGACAATCCGATTCAAAATCTCCGGTCCGCAAAAGCTTTCCATCTCACGTCCGGGCGACTTTCTCAATCACGCCACCATGCTGTTCGTCTTCGCCGGATCGCCGCCCGCGCCCGCGCCGACAGCCGATCCCACCGTTCGCGTTTTCCCGCCCGGCGTCTATCATCAGAGCCTGAATCCGCAAAGCGGCGAAACCTACTATCTCTCGCCCGGCTCGTACTTCTACGGCAGCCTGAATCTCTGGAAGGTCAGCGGCGTCAAGGTGCTGGGTCGTGGCACCATCGTTTACGAGGGAGTGCAGGATCCAAACTCCGATCAGGGCTGGATGCAAAAGCCCGATTGGCATTGCATTGGCTCGATGGAGTCACATGACGTCCAGATCGATGGAGTCACCTGCATCGTCCGAGCACGCACCTGGTCCGTCCAGTTGAAGGACTCCACCGGCTTTACCTTCAACGACCTTCGCGTCATGGGCGGCAACCCCGGCAACGCCAACCAGGACGGCATTGACTGGATCGGCTCCTCCGACGGGCTCGTCAAGGATTCGTTCCTTCGCGCGTCGGATGACGATATCGCCCTGATGGGCAACTGGGACGGCTATACGGATGCCGACATGCTTCGTCCTGGGCGGGATGTGCAAAACATCACGGTGGAAGACAGCCAGCTCTCCACCAGTATTTCCAACATTGTTCGCTCCGTGTGGCCGCGCAAGATTTTCAATTCCAGCAATTTCACGCTGCGCAACTCCGACATTCTCCACGGCGGCATCGGCGCGTGCGGACAGACCTTCGGCATCCTCGGCATGTGGGGAGCCAATGGCTCCAGGGGCGACCACTCGAATTACACGTTCCAGAATCTGTGGCTGGACAACTGGTACTCACTTGTCCAGATCGAGCACGAAGAGCCAGCCGTTCACGGCATCACTTTTAAAAACATCTGGGCCCTCGACCAGCCGCCCCTCGCTACGTCGATCATCACCGGCAATGTCAGCGACGTGACCTTCGACAACGTGAAGTACGACCAGACCCGCGCCACCAACGAAGCCGAGTTGCAATTGATCACCGCCGGCGGCGCAGCGCAGCCCAAATTTCCCGCCCCCTCCGGCCCGGTGGCACACTTCAACGTGGACCCTCCCGTCTTCGCTCCTGGTGAAAAGGTCACGTTCACTGCAGACCCCTCGCCGCACGCGACATTTACCTGGCTCTTCGGCGATGGAACCGAGGCTCACGGGCGCAAAGTGAAGCACAAATTCCCAGACGCATTCGGAACGGCGCTCGACGGCATCAACGGCGCAGGCCGCTTTCGCGTTCTCCTCAAAGCTCAAGACAAGCAGGATCACCAGGACTGGTCAGCACAAGGCGTGGTCGCCGTCGCCAAATGGCATGACGCCGCGCAGATCGCCGGCGCCACAGTTCCCGGCCTGGCATGGCAGATCTATCCCGGCACCTGGACTGAATTGCCCGACCTTACGCCCCAGACCGCGATATTCAACGGGAATTCGTTGAACCTCCAGGCTGATCCCCAGGGCTTCACTCGCTACGTCGCTGCATGGGACGGCTTCATCGACATTCCAGCGGATGGCGGCTACACGTTCCACCTGATGGCCCGCGATGGTGCTCGCCTCGTGATTGACGATATCCAGATCGCCAAAACCGGACCGCCCTTCGCACAGGTCTGCGGATCACCGGGAAACGCGATGCGCTACGATCATGGCTCCATCGGCCTGCGCGCCGGACGTCACGCGCTGCACGTTGAAGGACTTCACTCCGTCAGTCAAGGCTCCCCCCGCATCCTATGGGAGGGCCCTTCGCTACCCCTGACCGATGTACCCGCTGACGCTTACACCCACGCCCGCATCGACACCGTGAACGGCGCGAAACTGAAATAAGTTTCAAAACGACAACGGCCCAGACAATGTGCCTGGACCGTCGCGGTGAACTGTGGAGGGTCAAACGAGCTATTGCGCAGCCGCAATTGCCCGGGTACTCTCACAAGTGCTGCATGCAGGCTTCAATGGCTCGATGGCGCAACCCGTTAGACGAGCTCCTTGGGTGACAGAACCGTCACTCCATTTGGAAAAATCGCCATCATGCACATCGATCAAGCGCTGCATCGCTACGTGAAAGGATGCGATCAAGCCCCATGCGATCTAGTTCTTCTCGCCTGGGGCGCCTTGGGTTTCCGCGACGCGATGACTCACGCCACAGCCACCTCGCGCAATGTACTGCTGGAAGAGTCTGTCTGCATCTTTTGGACTGCCCTCCTTCCACGTACGCCATCAATGTACCCCCGGATTCATGCGGCGTCAATGAACATGAAGGGGCATTCCTGCGATATTTCGCCCGGGAGTAATTGCGGGCGGATCACCGCACGTCATCCACCGAGTAACTACATCATTTAGCTGAATGCCTGCCCATTGTTACTGCGGCAGTTGCGTTACATCCCATCCGCCGCCGAGCGCGCGTATCAGTCCCACGCTGGCCGCAAACTGGCGCGTCACGAGATCCGTCGATGTGCGCTGGTTGCTCAGCAGAGTGCTTTCCGCTACCAGCACTTCAAGGTAATTCGTCGCTCCGCCCTTATATCGCTGGTTCGACAAATCCAGCGAATGCTGCGCGGCCGTCACCGCGCGCTGCTCCGTCGTGGCCTCTTCGCCCAATACGCGCAGGTCCGACAACCGGTCTTCAACCTCATTGAACGCACCGAGCACCGTTGCCCGATAGGTCGACGCCTGGGCCTCGTAGTTGTGCTTTGCCTCATCGGTAATTGCGCGACGTTTGCCGGCATCGAACAACAATTGGGACGCCTGCGCGCCAAGGCTCCACAACGCACTTGGCCCCTGGATCAGCGTCCCGATGTTCGTGCTCTCAAATCCACCGCCTCCGCCAAGAACCACGTTTGGATAAAACGCGCTGATCGCAATTCCGATCTGCTCATTGGCGGCAGCGGTCCGTCGCTCAACCGCGGAAATATCCGGCCGGCGTTCAATCAACTGCGAGGGCACCCCAACCGGAACTTTCGGCAACCCCAGGTCCAGCGGGTCCGGCGCCAGCGTTACATAGCGCGCCTCTTTGTTGATCAGGGTGGCGATCGCATGTTCGTATTCACTGCGCGCCTCATTCAAATCGATCAGTTGCGCTCGCGTGGTCTCCAACTGCGCCAATGCCTGCGCCACCACCACTTCAGTCGCCAAGCCACCCTTCACCAGCCGCTGATTCAAATCAAGCTGATGCTCGTAGTCCTTCACGGTTCGCTCGAGCAGTCGAGCATCTGAATCCAGTCCGCGAAGTTCGAAGTAGTCCAACGCCAGTTCCGCGTGCAAACTCAGGTCAAGATTCGCCAGGTCAGACGCGCTTGCCTGCGCATTCGCGTGAGCAGATTCAACCTGCCGGCGTATGCGTCCCCACAGGTCCGGCTCCCAGCTTGCCTGACCTCCGAGCTGGAAGTCGCTGTAGCCAGTCTGTGTGCTGTTCACGATCAATGGACGGTGCGAAGATACCTGGTCTCGGCTGGCAGCCCCCGTGACCGACAGCGTGGGGTAAAAATCAGCTCGCGCCACCCGCACCTGGTCGCGCGCCGAGAGGTATGCTTCCAGGGCTGCACGAAGATTCTGATTCTGCGGCACAATCTGTTCTTCCAGCGCGTTCAACTGCGGATCCTGGTAAATCTCCCACCATTTGCCGCGCAGCATGCCATCAGAGGGTGTTGCAGGCTTCCACGTCCCTCCAGTCGGATTCGGCGTGGGAGGCGGCACAACCGCGCCCGCCGATCCACCCTCCTTGTATTCCGGCGGCGCTAGGGTCCCGGGGCGTTGATAGTTGGGACCCACCTTGCATCCAGCCAGCATCGAAACAAGACCCAGCAAGCCAACAGCAACCAAGCGCTCGCGCGACACCATCCTCCGTCCGCGCCGGAGCTTAGGTGAGGCTGGAAGCCGCTGCTCTGAAGAACCCGGCTGCATTGTTATCTGCCCCCCGATCCCGGCTGCCCAGTGGTTCCCTGGCTCGGGCTTTGCAGGTTCACCTTCTCACCCTCGATCAGCGAGTCCGGTGGATCCTGGATCACGCGGTCCCCTTCTTTCAACCCGCTGACAATCTGAACGGTCGCTCCATCGTCTTGGCCAATCGTTACAGGAACTACGTGCGCAATGTTGTCATCACCCACCGTGCCCACGCGCGTTCCTTCACGGCGAAAGATGATCGCAGACACCGGAATAATGAACGTCGGCACGGAGGGCGCCTTGAAGTGGACCTGGGCCAGCGAACCCGGCAGCAGCTCGCCCTTGCGGTTGTCCACGTCAAGTTCCACCAGCAACGTGCGGCTTAGCGGATCGATTGCGTTCGCGGTTCGCACTAAAGTCCCTTGAAAATTTCGGCCCGGATATTCGGGAAACGTGATGTCGATCTTCGAGCCGCGCTTCAGATTGGTTGTATAGATCTGTGGGACGTTTGTGTAGACACGCAATGGATTCAGGGCCTGCATGTGAAACAGCTCTTTTGCCGCTCCTGTATCAATCAACTGTCCGATATCAATCGAACGTGCCGTAACCACTCCATCGAAGGGTGCGTAAACCTTTTCGAACGACACCAGTTGCTTCAATCGTTCTACGTTGGCTTGCGCCGACTTCACAGCCGAGGCCGTGGCTGTTGCCTGGTTGGTGAATGTATCCGTGTCTTGCTGCGAAACCGCATTCGAATCGACTAATCCCTGGTAGCGTTGCGCTTGCGAGTGCGCATTCTTGGCATTGGCTTCCGCAGTGCCCAGGTCAGCCTCGGCCTGTGCCAACTGCTGATCCAGCTCGGGCGTTGCAATCTCCGCAAGCAACGCGCCCTGCTTAACGTGAGAGCCAATGTCGTAGTACCACTTGGTTAGATAACCAGACGTGCGCGCGTAAATCGGCGAATCGGTATAAGCCGTCACATTGCCGGGCAGCAGAAATGTGTCAATCGGATTCCCCGGTTTCGGCGGCAACGCAATCACCACGGGCGCGGCCGACTCCTGGGTCGTCTTTGCCAGCACATTGCTGTGGTGAATGCGGCTCAGGATTCCAAATGTCGCAAGTGCCGCAAACACCAGCAGCACGATCACCATGCCGGTGATCGCAAAGCTCAGCGCAATCGGCTTCTGCCCTGGCGCATGCTGCGTGTCATGTCCCTCGTGAGGAACCTGCTTGTGCGCCTCAGCGGGCTTCTGATTCGGGTTGGATTCATTGCTCATAAAACTTACTCCGAAAAACTTGCACTAACTAGTCAAACTCGTCAAACGTTGCGGCCTGCTGTTCGCGCCGAGTCGATCTCGTCCGCTTCTCGAGCCATCCGTGCACAATTGAGAAAAACGCAGGCACAAAGAACAAAGTCGCAATCGTGGCCAGCAGCAGACCGCCGATCACGGCGCGTCCCAGCGGCGCATTCTGTTCGCCGCCTTCACCCAGCCCCAGTGCCATCGGCATCATGCCCAGAATCATCGCCAGTGCCGTCATCAATACCGGCCTCAATCGAACATAACCCGCATTCAACGCTGCCTGCCGCGCATCGCCCACCAACTCTTCCAGTTGTTCGCGCGCAAAGCTCACCACCAGGATCGAATTCGAAGTCGCCACACCCATACACATAATGGCTCCCGTCAAAGCTGGCACGCTCAGCCGTGTGCCGGTAAGGAAGAGGAACCAGGCAATACCAGCTAGTGCCGCCGGCAGGGCAGAAATAATCAGAAACGGATCAAGCCAGGACTGGAAATTCACCACGATCAGCAAGTACACCAGCAGGATCGAGAAAGCCAGCCCTCCGAGAAGACCGATGTAGGAGGCCTGCATCGTCTCGCTCTGCCCGCGCAAAATCATGTGCGACCCGCGGGGTAGCTGCTTCTCGTATTTCGCCTTGATCCTCTCCATCTCGCGCGTCACACTACCGAGGTCTGTTCCGGCGACGTTGGCATAGATGTCGAGCACCGGCTGCACGTTGTAGTGGCTTACAGTGCCCAGTTCCGCGCCCGGCTGAAACTCAGCCAGATTTCCGAGCACCTGCACGGGTTGTCGCGGCGCGCCGGGAGCGCTTATCTCCATCGGCGCAGGATCTGATCCGGTATTTGCCAGCGTCGTTCCACTCGCTCCGGTAGCGGGCTCCCTGCCCGTGTGACCGGCAGGCTCTGAAGCGCCGACATTGAATCCAACTTGTATTGCGGCGTCTGCACAGCAACGCTGTAACTCACGCCGTTTCTCGGATCGAGATAGAAACTCGGCGTCGTCTGGAAGCTGCCGCTCAATGCCACCAGAAGACTCTGCGCCACATCCCGCTGCGTAAAGCCAATTGCCTGCGCGCGTGTCCGGTCCACATTCACGGTCAAATTCGGATAATCAAATGGCTGCTGAATGCGCGAGTCTGTTGCGCCGGGTACATACCGGACTTCGTTCAGCATTTTCTCCGCAACCGCGCGGTTGCCATACAGATTGGGCCCCACAATTTGAATATCAATGGGCGCGGAAAGGCCGAAATTCAGAATCTGCGTCACAATATCCACGGGCAGCACGTAGAAGCTAACCCCGGGGTACTCGTGCGCCAGAACATCCCGCAATTCCTGCACATATTCATCTGTTGGACGGTGCTTTGGCGTCAGCTGCACCTGGATATCCGCATCCGCAGGCCCGATTGGCGCGGAGGTTGAATACGAAAGGTTCAATCCGGAGTAAGGCAACCCAATGTTGTCGACAATCGTCACCATCTCGCTTTGGGGGATGTGTTCGCGAATCGTGGCGTCGATGTGATCGCACAACGCGGCCGTCTCTTCAATGCGAGTTCCGGTCCGGGCACGGACGTGAATCTTGAATTGCCCCGCGTCAACCTCTGGAAAGAAGTCCTGCCCCAGCCATGGAACCAGCAAAGCTACAGAGCCGATTGCGAAGACCGCAAATATGATCAGGAATACTCCGGCAAAGTCCACGCACAGCGTCAGCAGCCGCACATAGCCATTGCGGAAGAGCGTAAAAGCATTCTCAAACCCACTCTGGAAACGCACGAAAGGATTGCGGCTATGTGCCTTTCTTGCAGCAGCCGCATCATCATGCTCATGCAGCAGATACTTCGCCATCGTCGGCACAACGGTTCGTGAGAGCAGGTAGCTGGCAAGCATGGCAAACACCACAGCTTCAGCCAGCGGAACAAACAGATAACGTGCCACGCCGCTCAACAGGAACATCGGAACAAAGACAATGCAGATGGCTAATGTTGAAACCAGCGCCGGCGTGGCAATCTGCGCCGCACCATCAAGAATCGCCTGTTCAATTTCCTTGCCCTGTTCCAGGTTGCGATTGATGTTCTCGATCTCGACAGTTGCATCGTCCACGAGGATGCCGACCGCCAGCGCCAGCCCTCCCAGCGTCATGATGTTGATCGTCTCGTGCAGCAGCGCCAGCATCGTAATCGAACACAAGATCGACAAAGGGATCGACACGGCGATGATCAGCGTCGACCGCCAGCTTCCAAGAAAGATCAGGATCATCACCGCCGTCAGGCAGGCTGCGATCAGCGCCTCGCGAACCACGCCGCCAATGGCGCCTCGTACGAAAATACCCTGATCGGAAAGAGCATTGATCTGGATTTGGGGCGGCAACTGGCCCCTCATGCTGGGACTATCAACGATGCTGTGTACGCCCTTGATGATCTGCAGTGTCGAGGCCGACCCGGTTTTCATGATGCTCATCATGATGGCGCGCTTGCCATCGACGCGGACGATGTTTGTCTGCGGCGGGTTCCCGTCACGCACGTGCGCCACGTCGCGCACGTAAATCATCGCCCCATTTACTGAGCGTATTGGAAGATCGTTCAATTGCGCCACGACCGATGGCGCCGAGTTTGTTTCAATCGCGTACTCGAACCGATCCATCTTCATCGTGCCCGAGGGCACAATCAGGTTCTGCGCCGAAATCGCATTCACCACATCCGCCGGCGAGAGCCCCTGCGCCTGCAGGGCCTTTGGATCGATATCGACCTGGATCTGCCGTTGTTTACCACCGTAGGGATAGGGAGTCTGTGCTCCTTCAATCGTTGCCAGCTGAGTGCGGATCGTATTCTGGCCCAGGTCAAACAACTGCTGCTCGCCCAGGCCGGTCCCTGACAGCCCAAGCATGAGCACCGGCACGCTCGAGGCGTTGTACTGAATGATGAACGGCGGCGTCGTGCCCGGCGGAAGTTGCCGCAGCTGTACCTGGCAAATTGCCGTCACCTGGGCCACCGCGTTGCCGACGTTCACATGAGGCTGGAAGAAGACCTTGATTAGACCGATGCCGTTGAGCGATTGCGACTCAATATGCTCCACGTCGCTCACTGTTGTGGTAATGCCGCGCTCGCTGTTGAAGATGATGCGCGTCGACATTTCCTGCGCGGAGAGACCCGTGTAGTTCCAAACCACGGTCACAACCGGAATGTCGATGTTCGGAAAAATATCCGTGGGCATCGACACAATACTGTACGCCCCCAGAATCAGGATCAGGAGCGCAAACACGGCAAAGGTGTACGGCCGCCGTAGTGCTAGCCGAACAATCCACATCATAGGGCTGGTACTCGCTCCTGAGGCGATTTGCCCGTCATCCGCGTGACGTATAAGCGATGGTGCGCCAACGGACTGCAGGCGAACCGGTCAAGGCAAACAGCAGCTCAATCAATAGAATCCGGGTCCCGAACGGCTCATCACCGCCAGCTTCAATAAAAACCATTCAAACAATCAATGGTAGACGATGACGCGCAGTCCAAACCCACCGCGCTCGGTTTCCAGGCTCTCTTGCTTCCACTTATAGGACGGGCTCTGGCGCGGCGAGGCTTCATCTTTCATCAGGACGTATCTCAGCATGCGGAGTTGTTCGAGCTGCTCTAACGGCCGTTTTATCAAACGTGTGAACCAGCCGAAGGGCCGGGAAATTGGCCGCAGGCCCTTTGTAAGAATGCAATGCGCTCCATTCGCTACAATGGCAGCGGCTATGAATGCTATCGCCTTCGTTTTCCGTGACGGAGAAGGCAAGACCCGGGAAACCTTTCATATTTCGCTTCCGTCCTTAATAGAGGGTGTCGCCACGGTAAAACCTCGCTCGAATACCCTCATTTTTTAGCAGAGCAGCCGGCGCCTATTTCGAATCAAAGAAGACTGACTGGAAACCAAATCATGCCAATTCAAAACGCCACTGAGCCTTATTTACCCAAAACCGGCGAATCGCAGCCAGCCGGCCATAAGAACCCCTGGGTCAGGATTATTGTCTATCTCGTCCTCGCCACTGCGGTAGGTCTCATTGTTTGGCGCGTATATCAAAACAAACAGAAGACCGCGGCCAACACGGCAAACCAGGCTGCGGCTCTGTTGGGCCGCCCCGTCCCGGTCCAGGTAGTTTCCGTCGAACAAAAGCCAATGCCCATCTATCTCACTGGCCTCGGCACCGTTACCCCCTACTACAGCGTCACCGTAAAATCCCGCGTCAGCGGCGAACTGCTCCCCGTCAAGTTCACGGAAGGCCAGGAAGTGAAGCAGGGCGAAACCATCATGGAAATCGACCCCAGGCCTTACAAAGCCGCGCTCGACCAGGCCAAGGGCACCCTTGCTCACGACCAGGCGCTGCTCAAAAATGCACAGGCTGAGTTCAATCGCTACAAGGCCCTCTACGCGGCAGGCGTCGTCTCAAAGGAATCTCTTGACGCCAATGAAGCCCAACTGGGTCAGTACGAGGGCGCCATCCAGTCAGACAATGCGGCCATTGAAACCGCTCAGTTGCAACTAAGCTGGTGCTACATCCAGTCGCCCATCAACGGAAAAATCGGCCTCCGTCTCGTCGATCCCGGCAATATCATTTCGGCCAATTCCACCAATCTCGTCGTGATCAACCAGCTCAGACCCATCGCCGTTTATTTCACCCTGCCTGAAACCCAATTGCCCCAGGTTCTCAAGCGTCTCGCAAACGACAAACGAATACCCGTCGACGCCTACGATCGCAGCGATACGCAGCTCCTTTCCACCGGAAGCCTGCTAACCGCAGACAACCAGATCGATACCACGACCGGAACCGGCAAGCTCAAGGCAGTCTTCGACAATCGGGACTCGGTGCTGTTTCCAAATCAGTTCGTCAATGTTCACCTGGTGCTTGAAAACCGGCCGAAGGCTCTCGTCGTGCCTACCGCCGCCATCCAAACCGGGCTCAACGGCTCCCTTTTCGTCTGGGTCATCAGTGACGATGGCAAAGGCGGGCAGGCGTCCCAGATGCAAACAGTTACGGTTGCGCTCGCAGAAGGGCAGAGCACCATCCTCGACAGCGGTCCGGCGCCCGGAGCCAAAATTGTCGTCGACGGAGCCGATCGCCTGCGTGCAGGTCAGCCCGTGACCGTAGCTGCGGCCCATCAGAGGCAAAGTCAAGCCTCCGGGCAAACCACAGGTCAAGTTCCGGCCCAGCCCGTGGGCTCAGCCACCCCCCAGCCGGGCAACGCTGGCGCGCCACAGGCACCGCAGAACCCCAGCTCTAATAAAAGGCAGCAGCAGTGAGTCTCAGTCCATCTCGGCCCTTTATTCTGCGCCCCATCGCCACGTCGCTGCTGATGGCGGCCATCATGCTTGCGGGAGGCGTGGCTTACCTGCAATTGCCGGTTTCCGCATTGCCTGAGGTGGACTACCCCATCATCCAGGTGCTCACCTTCTATCCAGGCGCCGGCCCTGACGTCATGTCGTCGTCTGTCACCGCGCCCCTCGAGCGGCAATTCGGCCAGATGCCGGGTCTCAAGCAAATGACCTCCGTCAGTTCCGGCGGCGGCTCCGTCATCACCCTCGAGTTCAATCTCGATGAAGACATCGACGTCGCCGAGCAGGAAGTCCAAGCGGCCATTAACGCCGGCAACAGCTTCTTGCCGCAGGATCTCCCCAACCCACCCGTCTACAGCAAGGTGAACCCCGCTGACGCGCCGATTATGACGTTGGCACTCACCTCAGATTCACTCCCGCTCGACAAGATCGAAGACGCCGCCGACACCAATCTCGCGCAGAAAATCTCTCAGGTCACTGGCGTCGGTCTCGTCTCTATCGCCGGTGGACAGAAGCCCTCCGTCCGCGTCCAGGCCAATCCCGCGCAGCTTGCCGCCTACAACCTCAGCCTCGAAGATTTGCGCACCGCCCTCGCCGCCGCCAACGTCGATCAGGCCAAAGGCACGCTCAACGGCTCGCGCCAGTCCTACACCATCAACGCCAACGATCAGCTCGTCTCCAGTGCCGATTACCTCCCCGTCATTGTGGCTTACCGCAACGGCGCCCCGGTTCGGACTTCCGACGTGGCGACCGTTGTCGATGCGGCCGAAAACTCCCAGCAGGCTGCCTGGATGAATCGTCAGCCCGCGGTAATCGTCAACGTGCAGCGCCAGCCCGGCGCTAACATCATCGCTGTCGTCGATCGCATCAATAAGCTCTTGCCGCAGTTGCAGACCAGCCTTCCCGCCAGTGTCCAGGTTCACGTCCTCACTGATCGCACCACCACCATTCGCGCGTCCGTCAAAGACGTCGAATTCGAGCTGATGCTCACCATCGCGCTGGTCGTTCTGGTCATCTTCCTTTTCCTGCGCAATCTTGCCGCCACTATCATCCCATCGGTTTCAGTGCCGCTCTCGATTGTCGGCACCTTCGGCGTGATGTATCTGCTTGGCTACTCGCTCAACAACCTCACCCTGATGGCGCTGACTATCTCAACGGGGTTTGTGGTCGACGACGCCATCGTGATGATTGAGAACATCTCCCGCTTCATTGAAGAGGGAGAGTCGCCGATGCAGGCCGCGCTCAAAGGCAGCCAGCAAATCGGCTTCACCATCATGTCGCTCACTGTCTCGCTGATCGCAGTGCTCATCCCGCTGCTGTTCATGAGCGACGTCGTGGGCCGCCTCTTCCGCGAGTTCGCCATCACCCTGGCAGTCACCATTCTTGTCTCCGCAGTGGTCTCGCTTACCCTGACGCCCATGATGTGCTCGCGCATCCTCAAGGACAAGGCCAGCGCCAAACAGACCCGCTTCTATTACTGGTCAGAGAAGGTCTTCAACTCCATCATCGCCTCCTATGGCCGCGGATTGAAGAAGGTCCTCGAGCACCGCTTTATCACGCTGCTCATCACCATCTCTACGTTTATCGCCACGGTGCTGTTGTTCATCGTGATTCCCAAAGGATTCTTCCCGGTGCAGGACACTGGCGTCATCCTCGGTATCAGCGAGGCGCCCCAGACCGTAAGCTTCGTCAATATGGCTGAGCGTCAACAGAGGCTCGTCGACATCGTTCTTAAAGATCCCGCCGTCGACAACGTCTCCTCCTTCATTGGAGTTGACGGTACAAACACCACGCTCAACTCGGGCCGCATCCAGATCACGCTCAAGCCGCTCGATCAGCGCAAAATCTCTGCATCTGAAGTTATCCGTCGCCTCCAGCCCAAGGTGGCAGACGTCGATGGCATTCAGCTCTTTCTGCAGCCCCTGCAAGATCTGAGCGTGGAAGACAGGGTTAGCCGTACACAATTCCAGTACTCCCTTGAAGATCCAAACTCAGCTGAGCTCGCCACGAAGACCCGCCAGATGGTGCAGGAGTTGAGCAAGGAGCCTGCCGTCACCGACGTCGCCAGCGACCTGCAGGACCAGGGCCTGGGCGCGATGCTGGTCATTGATCGCGATACCGCGGCTCGTCTCGGCATCGCCATGGCCGATATTGACAACACGCTCTACGACGCGTTCGGCCAGCGCCAGATCTCCACCATCTTCACCCAGCTCAACCAGTACCACGTGGTCATGGAGGTCGGTCAGAACTTCGCCAACAACCCGACCAACCTGAACAGTCTCTACGTGAAGTCGAGCAACGGCACACAGGTGCCTCTCGGCATGATTGCCCACTGGGAGCAGACAAAAGCGCAGCTCGCCATCGGCCACCAGGGCCAATTTCCATCGACCATCGTCAGCTTTAATCTCGCACCCGGCAGGGCGCTGGGCGATGCTGTCAAAGCCGTCAACGCGGTGGAGCAGCGCATTGGAATGCCCAACAGCATCAACGCCAGCTTCCAGGGCACCGCCGCAGCTTTTCAGACCTCGCTCGCCAACGAACCCCTGCTCATCCTCGCCGCTCTGGTTACCGTTTACATTGTTTTGGGTGTCCTTTACGAGAGCTACATCCATCCCATCACGATCATCTCGACCCTGCCATCGGCGGGCGTGGGCGCCTTGCTGGCGCTCATGATTACGCAGATGGAATTCAGTGTGATTGCGTTGATCGGCATCATCCTGCTCATCGGTATTGTGCAGAAGAATGCCATCATGATGATCGACTTCGCGCTCCAGGCTGAGCGCGAGGAAGGTAAATCGGCTGAAGAAGCCATCTTCCAGGCCTGCCTGCTGCGCTTCCGGCCAATCATGATGACGACACTAGCGGCCCTTCTTGGCGGGCTGCCCCTGGCGCTCGGAGGCGGCGTTGGCGCCGAACTTCGCATGCCCCTCGGCGTCAGCATCGTTGGCGGGCTCATCTTTTCGCAGATGCTTACCCTCTTTACCACTCCGGTGATTTATCTCTACTTCGACCGGCTGGCGCGACGGATGAAGCCGCGCGACCTTGAGATGAATCTCGAACGGCACACGGTTTCGGCGGACTAAGGCAGGCAACGATGCACATCTCCGCACCCTTTATCCAGCGACCCGTTGCCACCACGCTACTGAGCGTGGCCCTCCTCCTTGCCGGTTCCGTGGCATATTCTGTTCTGCCTGTTGCGTCACTTCCCGACGTTGACTTTCCCGTAATCGGCGTCGGTGCGGGACTTCCCGGTGGCAGTCCTGAGACGATGGCTTCCGCCGTTGCCACTCCGCTCGAGCGTCAGTTTGGCCGCATCGCCGGCGTCAACCAGATGACGTCGTCCAGTTCGCTCGGTTCAGCTTCGGTCACGCTCCAGTTCGATCTCAATCGCAACATTGACGCAGCGGCTCGCGACGTGCAGGCTGCCATCAACGCGGCACGCAGTCAGTTGCCGTCTTATTTGCCGCAAAATCCGGGCTACCGCAAGGCCAACCCGGCCGAGGCGCCCATCCTCATCCTCACCCTTACATCCGATGTCGTTCCCAAGCCCCAGGTCTACGACATGGCAGATTCGATCCTTGCGCAAAAAATCGCGCAGATCCAGGGCATTGGCCAGGTCTTCGTCGGGGGCAGCGCACAGCCCGCAGTCCGCGTAGAACTCAACCCCATGCAACTTGGCAACAACGGTGTCGGTCTCGAAGCTGTCCGCACCGCGCTTTCAGCCGCTAACGCCAACCGACCCAAGGGTGCCTTCAACGACGGCGAGCATCGCTGGCAAATCGACGATAACGACCAGATCTTCAAGGCTGCCGATTACGCCTCCATCATCGTCGCCCACAACCCGCAGACCGGCGCTCCCGTCCGCGTCGGCGACCTCGGCACCGTTACTAACTCCGTATCCGACATTCACACCGCGGGCCTCGCCGGAAACAATAGTCCCGGCCACAGCGGCGTTCTCAAAGACGCCATCCTCATCGTCATCTTCAAAATTCCTGGCGCCAATGTCATTGACGCTGTCGACGCCGTCCTCAAGGAGATGCCCCGCCTTCAGGCCGAAATTCCGCCCACCATCAAAATGAACGTGGCGGTCGACCGCACCACTACTATTCGTTCCAGCGTTCGCGACGTTGAAATCTCGCTCATCATCAGCGTCTTTCTCGTGGTGCTCGTTGTCTTTCTCTTCCTCCGCGAAATCTGGGCCACCATCATCCCCTCCGTCGCCGTGCCGCTTTCGCTCGTGGGCACCTTCGGCGTGATGTATCTTGTCGGCTACACCATCGACAATCTCTCTCTGATGGCACTCACCATCTCTACCGGATTCGTCGTCGACGACGCCATCGTGGTCATCGAGAACATCACGCGCTATCTCGAAGAGGGCATGAAGCCCTACGAAGCCGCGATGAAAGGCTCCAAGGAAATCGGCTTCACCGTGCTCTCCATGAGCCTGTCTCTGATCGCCGTCTTCATCCCCATCCTGCTCATGGGCGGCATCATCGGCAAGCTCTTCCGCGAATTTGCCGTCACTCTCAGCGTCGCCATCGCTGTTTCACTGCTCGTCTCGCTCACCACCACGCCCATGCTCTGCGCCAAGTTTCTCAAGCAGCGCGACGAAAGCCGCCACGGCCGCCTTTATCGCCTATCCGAAAACGCCTTCCAGTGGATCCACTACGAGTACAACTCGGCGCTCCGTTGGGTCCTGCGCCATCAATGGATCACGCTGAGTGTCGCCATCGGTTGCGCGTTCCTAAATATCTATCTCTTCATGATCGTGCCCAAGGGCTTCTTCCCACAGCAGGACACGGGCCGCCTCGGCGGCCGCACCCGCGCTGCACAGGACATCAGCTTTCCCGCCATGGCAGAAAAGCAGAAGCAGCTCGCGCAGATGGTGCTCAATGATCCATCCGTTGCCACCGTTACCGCATTCGTGGGCGGCGGCGGGCCCGGCGGTGGCGGCACAAACGTCGGCAACATGTTCATCGCTCTCAAGCCGGTCAGTGAGCGTCCCGGCAAAATTACCGCCGACCAGGTCGTTAACGGACTGCGCCGAAAGCTCACCAGCGTACCCGGCGCCGCACTTTTCCTGCAGGCGCAACAGGATATCCAGGTCGGCGGCCGCGGCAGCGATGCGCAATATCAATACACCCTCTCCGCCGAAAACCTCAATGAGCTGAACACATGGGCTCCCCAGCTGCTCGCGCGCATGCGTGCCATGCCTGAGCTGCGCGACGCATCCACCGATCAGCAGGATCAGGGACTCTCCGAAACCCTCGTCATCGATCGCGACACCGCCTCCCGACTCGGCATCACTGCAACAGCTATCGATCAGGTCCTCTACGACGCCTTCGGTCAGCGCCAGGTGTCCACCATGTACACCGGCCTCAACCAGTACTTCGTAGTCATGGAAGTCGATCCGCAATATCAGCTCAGCCCCGACTCGCTCAACAACATCTACATCAAGGCAAGTACCGCCACTGGCGCGGCCGCATCCGTTGCAACTCTCGGCACTCCCGCGAGTGCCACATCCACCACCACTCCTTCCGCGGCCGCCGCAAGTCCGGCCCCCACCTCCGCCCTCTCCGGCGCCCCCGCTTCCTTTCCCACTTCGGCCGGCCAGCTTGTCACATCTAGCACTACGTCAGCTGGTTCAAGCTCATCCACCACATCCACGCCCTCGAACGGTGTCAACGTAGCCGGCAACATCGCCGCTATCGCTGCTGCCGCAGGTGAGTCCACCACCGCCGCTGCCATATCCTCCGGAACGCTGACTGGCATGCCGGCCTCAGCGACATCCTCCACGCCATTCTCAAGCGCGGGAGGCGCTGCCACCACGGCGGCCGCGACCACCGCTCCCATTCCCGCTGCGAACGGCGCCATGGTGCCGCTCTCCGCCATTGCACACTGGGAACGGAAGCGAACCTCCCTCGCAGTCAATCACCAGGGACAATATCCAGCCGTCACGCTCACCTTCAACCTCGCTCCCAACATTGCCTTGGGCGATGCTGTCACTGCTCTCCAAAAAGCGCAGGCCGACATGGGAATGCCCTCGACCATTCACGCAACCTTCCAGGGCACCGCGCAGGCCTTTCAGGACTCACTCAAGAACGAGCCCTACCTTATCCTCGCCGCACTCGTCGCCGTCTACATCGTCCTCGGCATTCTCTACGAAAGCCTGATTCATCCGCTGACGATTCTCTCCACGCTGCCGCCCGCCGGAGTCGGCGCCATCCTCGCCCTGCTCATCACTGGCACCGATCTCAGCATCATGGCCCTGATCGGAATCCTCCTGCTCATCGGCATCGTGAAGAAGAACGCAATCATGATGATTGACTTCGCTCTCCAGGCCGAGCGCGAACAGGGTCTTCCGCCCGTGGAAGCCATCTACCAGGCCTGTCTCATGCGCTTCCGCCCCATCATGATGACTACGCTCGCCGCCATGTTCGGCGGGCTCCCGCTCGCAATCGGCATGGGCGTCGGGTCAGAACTCCGGAAACCTCTCGGCATCACCATTGTCGGCGGCCTGCTCGTCTCGCAGTTGCTCACACTCTTCACCACCCCCGTCGTCTACCTCTTCTTCGACAAGCTCCAGTGGCGCTTCATGAAGCTCCACCGCGTAGGCTCCGAACTCGAAGAAGCCCCCGGCGACTAGAAAAAGCGTCCCGCCGACAAATTCGTTGTCATCCTGAGTGCCGCACGCTCGGGTTCCACTCAGTGAGGTAAGCGCGAAGGGTCTGCTTTTCTCTCGGCGTCGCTACGTAGGGGTGCCCCATCCTTGCGCAGCAAGGGTGGAAGAGCACGAACCTGGCAAATAACGAGCTTTCACCACGTCACAGCGCCCCGCTCCCTCCAGCGCTATACTCCCTCCGGCAATCCAATGCCGGAGGCACCCCATGCCCACCCTTGAAAAACTCGACCTCAAAAAACAATGGAAACATCTCTACCAGCCTCCGCTCGGCGAAATCACCACCGTGACCGTTCCGCCGCTCACCTACCTCATGGTCGACGGCGAAGGCGACCCCAACAAATCCAAATCCTTCGAGCAGGCCGTCGACGCCCTCTATTCGCTTTCCTACACCCTCAAGTTCACACTTAAGAAAAGCCCACGTGCCATCGACTACGGCGTCATGCCGCTCGAGGGCCTCTGGTGGGCCGACGATCCGCGCGTCTTCATGCAGGTCGACAAATCCGCGTGGAAGTGGACCGCCATGATCCTTCAACCCGAATTCATCACCCGCGCAAACATCGAGGCTGGCTTCGACGAAGTCCGCAAAAAGAAAAATCCCGCAGCCCTCGATCGAGTCCGCTTCGAAACGCTCGACGAAGGCGAATCCGTGCAGACGCTCTACCTTGGCCCATTCTCTGAAGAAGGCCCGGTCATCCAGCGGATGCACGATGCCATCCACGCCGCCGGTAAGCAGATTAATGGCAAGCACCACGAAATCTACCTCAGCGACCCGCGCCGCACCGCGCCCGCCAAACTCCGAACCATCCTTCGTCAGCCCATGCGTTGAAACATTAATGGAGTGCACCATTCTGGGTATCAGCGCGCTCAACGTGCTTCGTGCACCGGAACATGTGCAGAACTCCCGTCAAGCCGTTAGCACAATCGATTGCCAATGGCAAATGCGCTCAAACTAGTGGTATCGTCAGAACAATTCAAGTTTTGCGCGATATTCTTTTTCAGCCATCTTCCAAAGGCTTTCGCATTTTCTGAACCATATTTGCCCTTCAGGCTTATCGCGCTGACTCCGTCTTTCTGCACATCTGTGTTTCCATCTGCGATCGAGCACCGCGGAGGTTTTTTCGATGAGCATTTCCCCTGAAGCGATGGACGCCAATCTGGTTCTGACCCTCGACGAAATCACGAGTCTTACGCAGGATGGAGGCAAGCCCGCCGACACGTTGATGAACGTGGTCGCGCTCATCGCCTCGCGTTTCCGCACCGACGTCTGCTCCGCCTATCTGCTTGAGCCCGATCGCTCCAACCTCATTCTCGCTGCCTCGCTTGGCCTCCACTCCCGCAGCATTGGCGCTCTTCGCATGCCGTTGCATGAGGGCCTTGCGGGCCTCGTCGCCGAGCAGGTCCGCCCCGTCGCCGTCGACGACGCCAGCCGCCACCCCCGTTACAAGTACTTCAAGGACTCCGGCGAAGAAGAGTACCACTCCTTCCTCGGCGTCCCACTCATCGATCGCGGTATCCTGCAGGGCGTCCTCGTGGTGCAGACCAAGGAACCGCGCGTCTTTCGCGATAACGAGATCCGTATGCTGGCCGATGCTGCCGAGCAGGTTGCCTCGGTGGTCAGCGAAGCTCGCACCCTTGACCGCTTCGTTGCCCCCGCCCAGGAGCGTCTATGGGCCCTCGCTCACAACGTCTGGTGGAGCTGGGACCACGACTGCATCAATCTTTTCCGCGACCTCAATCCTGCTCGCTGGCGCCAGCTCAACCAGAATCCCATTGCTCTGCTGAATGAAATGCCGCTCAGCGAAATCGAGCGCCGCGCCACGGAGCTTGTCCTCCACAGCCGCATCAACTACGTCTACCGCCGCCAGCAGGAGTATCTCCTCGAAGATCGCACCTGGGGTGCTGCCAACGCCGGCGTACTTCGCCCGCGCCCCGTTGCCTACTTCTCCGCCGAGTTCGGCATGCACGAGTCGCTTCCCATTTACTCCGGCGGTCTCGGTGTGCTCTCGGGCGATCACATCAAAAGCGCTTCCGACCTCGACATTCCGCTCGTCGGCGTCGGTCTCTTCTACGGCCAGGGATACTTTCTCCAGCGCCTCGATGAAAGATGGCTGGCAACGGGAAGAGTATCTTCAAACCGACATCAAACAACTCCCCATGCAGCCTGCCATCGGCCTCGACGGCCAGCCCGTCGTCGTTGAAATTGCCACCCGCGGCGCGGCCATCCGTGCCAAAGTCTGGCAAATCAAGGTTGGACGCTGCGATCTCTTCCTCCTCGACTCCAATGTTCCCGGCAACGCCCCCGAAGATCTCGAAACCACCTCTCGTCTTTACGGCGGCGACTCCCGCACCCGCATCCGCCAGGAACTTCTCCTTGGCGTCGGCGGCTTTCGCGCGCTCAAGGCCATGGGCATCTCGCCCGGTGTGCTGCATCTCAATGAAGGCCACAGCGGCTTCGCCGTTTTTGAAGCCATCCGCTCTCGCATGGAAGAAGAAGGCCTCGACTTCTACGCCGCAGCCAGCCAGATTCCCCGCGAAGTCATCTTCACCACGCATACGCCCGTTCCCGCCGGCCACGACCGCTTCAGCCCCGACCTCATCGAAGAACACCTCGGACCCCTGCGCGATCAGCTCGGCATCTCCCACGAAAACCTCATGGGCTTCGGCCGCGAACATCCCACCGATCACGGCGAGACCTTCTGCATGACCGTCCTCGGCCTCAAGCTCGCTCGCCGCGTCAACGCAGTCTCCTCTCTCCACGGCGAAGTCTCGCGCGCCATGTGGAAGGGCCTCTATCCCGGCCGCTCTGAAGACGCTGTACCCATCGGCCACATCACCAACGGCGTCCACGTCCCCTCATGGCTCGCCCCGCAGATGTTCCGCCTGTACGATCGCCACCTCGGAGTGGACTGGCAGAAACGCAGCGGGTCAAAAAGCACGTGGGAATCCATCGAAAACGTCGACGATGGTGAGCTCTGGGAGACTCATCTCTCCCTCAAAGCCCAACTTCTCGACTTCGCCCGCCGCCGCGCCGTCGAGCAGGCTGAACGCCGCAACGAAGCGTCGTCTTCTCTCCAGCGATTCGCCAAGGTCCTGTCGCCCGATGCGCTCACCATTGGTTTCGCCCGCCGTTTCGCCACCTACAAACGAGCCAACCTGCTCCTCAAAGACATCGAACGTCTCGCCTCCATGGTCAACGACCCCAAGCGACCCGTGCAGTTCCTCTTTGCCGGCAAGGCCCATCCACACGACGAGCCCGGCAAGCGTGTCCTGCAGCAGATTGCCGAAATGATGCGCGACTCCGCGTTCGCCGAAAAATTCCTCTTCATTGAGAACTACGACATCAACGTCGGCCGCCACCTGGTCCAGGGAGTCGACGTCTGGCTCAACAATCCCCGCCGCCCGCTCGAAGCCTCCGGCACCAGCGGCCAGAAAGTCGTCCTCAACGGCGGCCTTAATCTCTCCGTGCTCGACGGCTGGTGGGCCGAGGCATACGACGGCCTCAATGGCTTCGCCATCGGCAAAGGGCGCACTCACTCCAATATGGATGTCCACGATAGCCGCGACGGCGAGGATCTCTACCAGGTTCTGTCCGCAGAGCTTATTCCTCTCTTTTACGAGCGAGACCCCGATGGCCTGCCCCGCGGCTGGATAAAACGTATGAAGCGCACCATCCGCACCCTCGGCTGGCGCTTCAACGCCGACCGCATGGTCATGGACTACACCCAAAAATGTTACGTCCCGGCAGCCGGTGGCACTTCGAGTGATATTCGGCCTCTCTGCTGATATCACATTTGAAATGAATTGTTTTCCAGACAAGCCATCCATCTAGCGCTTTCTTGAAGCGGGGGCATGGTTACCACGGTGTTTGCTCCAGACCAGTTAATTTCAAAAGCTTACGGGTACTGCCTGGCACGAAAGTCTGGAACTCTACACACTTCGGGCAATGCCTTGCATGGTGACCTCCGGCTAGACTTCCGTTCATAGCATTTTTCGACCTGCTTTCTTCCCGCTCACCCCGGCCCGAATGGAAGGCCTTACCACTGAGCGCCAGGTACTTCGGAAACTGCTAGAGGAGAACCAGCATGGGTTCACAGGTCTATCGCGACAGATATTTGGCGGCGCTCGAAGTCGCACACTCCGACCTCGACCAGATCACGGAGCAGTTTGAAATGCTCCAACTCCGCAGAAAACAACTCGAGCACGTCCTTGGCGCGCTTGAAGACTTCCTCGGTACCAATCAACAAGCTGCGTACGAACTCCATCAACCGGAGCCAAGTTATGCAGAGCCGGTAAACTTCGAACCGGTGCAACCGGTCCTCCGTGCCGTGCCTGCGCCCGAACCGGTTACCCCGGCCGCGTTCTCGCCGATGCCCGAGCCGATTCTCGATCCGATCCAGAACCGGATCAACCGCGCCCTGGGCCTCGCGGTCGCTTAATTCTTAGCGAACCTGTTCAGCGATCCGCGCGAGATCGCATGCAGGACAACTTCAGAGCTTTGACTCCCTGAGCCCAACCCAGGAGAAACGAAGAGCCCCATGCCTTGAACAAGCATGGGGCTCTTCGTTGTAATCAATCGCCTTCGCAGACACTCAGGATCGCGCCTTACTTCAGCGCATACGATGGCGCCGTCTCCTCAGCCTTGGCAGGGGTCTCAATCAGCTTCACCGGATAATACGCGTTGCGCGTGTATTGCTTCACCATGCGAT
Source organism: uncultured Acidobacteriaceae bacterium (assembly GCA_963832035.1). Taxonomy (GTDB): domain Bacteria; phylum Acidobacteriota; class Terriglobia; order Terriglobales; family Acidobacteriaceae; genus Telmatobacter. The sequence continues at coordinate 1,069,799 of CAWHSK010000003.1, forward strand.
TGGTGTTGAAGTACGACCCGTTGAATGCCAGTGTTGTCCGCATCAATTTCGCCCACTTCTGCGGCTCATTTCGATACAGGGGCACCACCGCGTTCTCCATCTTCCTGTAGAGATTCTCGGCTTCCTCAGTATCGTTTGCGCCATCTTCGATAGCCCAGCCGGTCACGCCTTCAATGCAGCCCTCAATCCACCATCCGTCCAGGATCGACAGGCTCGGCACGCCGTTCAGTGCAGCCTTCATGCCGCTCGTGCCCGATGCTTCATAAGGCCGCCGCGGCGTGTTGATCCAGATATCCACGCCCGCAGTCAGCAATGCACCGAGGTCCCATGCGTAATTTTCCAGGTACACAATGCGCAGCATGTCGTTCGACAACCTGCTTGCCGTCTCAATAACGCTGTGAATCAGCGCCTTACCCGGTTCGTCAGCTGGATGGGCCTTGCCTGCGTAGAGAATCTGCAGCCCACCCGCTTGTGTCGCAATTTTCAGCAGGCGTTCCGGATCAGCAAAGAGCAGGTTTGCGCGCTTGTACGTGGCCGCGCGACGTGCAAATCCGAGCGTCAGCACATTCGGATTCAGCACGAGCCCGGTCCGCGTGGCCACCTCGGTTAGCAGCGCTTCCTTGGCGCGGCGATGCGCATTCAATATTTCCTGTTCCGGCAAATCGATCGCATTGCGGAGCGTCAGATTGTCACGCCGCCACGAGGGCATTTGAGCGTCGAGCATTTGCTGCACCGGCTCTGAAACCCATGTCGGCGCGTGCACCCCGTTCGTGATCGAATCAATCTGGTATTGCGGAAACATCGCCCGCGAAACTTTTCCGTGCTGCATTGCCACACCATTCGCATAGCGAGAAAAGCGCAACGCCAGCATCGTCATGTTCAGCAAGCCGCCCTCGAAGACGTCAAGCTTTTCCAGGCGCGCGGTTCTCTCGCCGCCGAGAATCCTGATCACCTGCTCTGTCGAGAATCGATCATGTCCCGCGGGTACCGGCGTATGCGTTGTGAATACGCACTTGTTGCGCACTTGCAGAATGTCAGATTCGGTCGGCGAATTAAGTGGCCCACCACCTGTTTCACTTTCCAGCAGTGCGAGCGTCAACAACGCCGCATGGCCTTCGTTCATGTGAAAGACATTCACTTGCAGGCCAAGAGCGTTCGCCATCCGCACGCCGCCCATGCCCAGTACGATCTCCTGCTGCAATCGGTAGTTCGTGTCCCCGCCGTACAGGTGATCCGTCAGTCCGCGATCCCAACCCGAGTTCTCATCCAGATCGGTGTCGAGCAGATAAATCGGAACGATGTGCCCGTAGCGGCCTTGCAGGTCATAACGCCACGCACGTACCGTCACATCGCGCCCTTCCACTGAGACCTTGATGCGGGCCGCTTCTTCCGTGCAGAAGTCCGAAGGATTCCACGGCTGCACTTCTTCACTCTGATCGCCGGCCTGATTCAGATGTTGCTGGAAATATCCTTTGCGATGCGCGAGTGAGAATGCCACTAGCGGCACGCCTAGATCGGCGGCTGAACGCAGTGTGTCTCCGGCCAGCATTCCAAGGCCACCGGAGTATGTGGGCATCCCGCGGTTGATCGCGATTTCCATTGAGAAATACGCGACTAATCCGTTGGTCGGGGTTGTTTCGTAGGAGAAGGGCTTTGTTGGATTCAGTTGCATTCTCTACATCTCTCTGCGGCTCGCAAATGCCTACAATTTTGAAATCAAAAATCTCAAAGCGCCGGTCAGGTCGAAGATTTCCTGACGCGATCTAATAAGGGGCAAAAAAATGGAAACCTGTGAAAGATTCTAACAAGGAAAAACGATTTGGTTGCGGTGTGGAGTCAGATTGGGAGGTAACTTCAGAGACCCCACCTTTCTACCACTTGGTAATGAGATGCAGCCGGCGCACATCTGGAAAACCCTTGGTCTTTCAATGCGAGAGAGTCGCAACTACCTTGTGCGCGCCGCTCGATGCATGGCAAATGTGAATCTGTGGAGTGATTCCTGTTGCGCTGGCATAATTTGCGGCCAGCGCCGCCGCGAATTCATCGGCCTTTCCATGCTCCACCAGGTTGATGGTGCAGCCTCCGAATCCTCCTCCCGTGAGCCGCGCTCCAATCATCCCCGGAAGGTCATTCGCCAGCGTTACCATCGTGTCGGCTTCTACACAGCTGGCTTCGAAATCTCTGCTGTAGCTCGCGTGCGCCTCGGCCATCAACCGGCCCAGTTTTTTCAGATCGTGATGAATCAGCGCATCGGCAGCCGCCACAGTACGAGTGTTCTCGGTAATCACGTGGCGCGCCCGCTTCAGCGCATTCGCGCTCATCTCCGCGCCCCACTTGTGCAGATCCTCTATCGTTGCGTCGCGCAGAAACCGTACCTCAGGCCTGTGTCGCGCAATCACCGCGGCCGCTTCTTCCACTTCGGCGCGACGTGTCGTGTATTCGCCGCCCGCGACTGAATGTTTCACCATAGTGTTCGCAATCACCAGCGACACATTCGCCGGAATCGGCGCCAGCCTGAAACTCAAATCGCGGCAATCCAGCAGCAGCGCATGATCCTCTGCGCCATTCGCCGAAATGAACTGATCCATGATGCCGCAATTCGCACCGACAAATTCGTTCTCTGCGCGCTGGCACAATCGCGCCAATTGCGGTCGCGGATAATCAATTCCCAGTAGCGAACTCACCGCAAGCGCCGTTGCAACTTCAATGGCAGCAGAACTCGATAGCCCCGATCCCAGCGGTACATCACCCAGCAGGCTCAGACTTAATCCTGGAATCCGATGTCCTTCTCCAGTCAGGATCACCAGCACGCCCAGCGGATAATCGCTCCAGTCCCTGTTGCCTGTCTTCGGCAGCGCCGCCGCATCAAACGTCCGCTCTTCTTTGAAATTCTCTGAGTAGATGATGATCTTGCCGTCGCTGCGCGGAGAAATGCCGGCCAGCGTGGCGAAGTCAATTGCCGCCGGCATTACAAATCCTTCGGCATAATCGGTGTGCTCGCCAATCAGGTTCACTCGTCCCGGAGCCGCGAAGATCTCCGGTTCACTCTTGAAACGGCTCAAATGCAAAGAACGCAAAACTTCAGGGTCATGCATTATTTCTGTCTCTCTCTCAAATCAATTCGAAATCAACATTCATGGCCCAGTTGAAACAACCACCCGGCTCCAGCACACGCGACCACTCGCCTCGCACAGCCAGCGAGTCCACAGGCGCCGTTGCCGGTTCCAGCGCCACGCACACCTGTTTAGGCCCCGGCCTTTCCGGCCATCCGCCGTAGCAGATCCACAATCCCAGATATGGTGTTTCCTCAACGTCGAACGTGACACGTATCCGCACACTCGCTGAAGGCCGCTCCAGCACGCACCAGTTTTCTGATGCCTTCAATGGTCCGGCAAACAGCTTGTCGCCAATACCTGAGTCAGCAGCCTTAGCAACGCGCAGGTCCGCGTCGCTTCCGTCCGACAGCCGAGCGATCGGCCACGAAACGCTGTTGCCACCGTTGCCCAGCCGGCCCCCGCCCGATCCCTCCAGCCGGAGCGAGTGAATCGATTCCGGCAGAACGATCCGATCGCCCTCCTCGACAGCAAATAAAGGATGCGCCGCCCACGACCACGGAACTGCTTTCGCGCTCGTATTGGTCAACTTGTATCGGAGCTCCAGGCGCCAACCGTCGCCGGCCTCAATCAACTCGATCCGTCGCTCCAACTCCAGCGGCAAACTGAAGCACTCGCCAATCAAAATAACAGCGGCGTCAACAGGGTTTTCTGTTCCCTGATCCCTATTCCCTGATCCCTGCTGTTGCCACTCCACCCGCCACAAATCCCCATGGTCTGGAACCTGGGCAATGCTCGCTGCAGTTTCAACCGAACAAGCGGCCACAGAAGGCAAACACTCATCCCAACCGCTCGCATCGCCTTCATCAAACCCCATCGTTCGCGTCCGTGTTGCAACAGGCCCCAGCGGCTGCTGCAGCAGCTCCCGTTCTCCAATCCGGATCGATCCTATTTTTCCGCCAAACTGGGGAAGAACGGTCACCACGCAATCCCCAGCCTGGATGAGAACGTTTTCAATTGCGGGGAGAGATGAACTGGATCCCATCGCCTTCAACCCGTCTCCATTTCTGCGCAAGCTGCGACCAACTCATGCCAGATTCGGTCCAGCCACGCTTCGTGTTCCGGCTTCATCAGCACCGACCGCAGGCAGGTTACAAGCCCAGCATCTATGCTCGAATCGCGCCCAGGATCGAACCAGAATTGGGGCAATTGTACTAGTGCCAGATGTAAATTGCGCCGCGCGCAAGCCGAAAAAATCCATTGTCCCAGCTCCGAAGCTCTCGCTGCCGTCACCGCCCTGATTTTCCAAACAACAACATCTAGTTCCGGCCCCCCTGCCAGTGCCTCAAACCACTCATTCGCCCTCAGCCTTCGATCCAGCTCCAGTGCAGCCCGCCTCCCGGCTGCCAGCCCCTGGGCAAACTCCCCGCCCGGCTTCAACGGCAAAAGCCTCTGAGTCGCCCACAAAGCCGCCGCTGCCGCCCCGGCCCGCGAGCATTCCATACTGATCTCGCCGAGATGCAACTCCTTTGAGGTGAAGTATGTATACGGCGAATCATGCTTGTAGAACCGCCCCACCCCCGGATCCCGAAACAGCACACACCCACACCCATATGGCTGCAGCCCATGCTTATGCGGATCGATCACGATCGAATCCGCCTGCCCGATTGCCGCATAAGCCCGCCGCGCCGGTGCGTCCAGCTCATCCTCAATCAGCTTGAAATAGCCACCATAAGCCGCATCCACATGCACCCGGAATCCGTATTTCTCCCGCAGAGACAGAATTTCGGGCAGCGGATCTACCGCTCCGATCGCCGTCGTCCCCAGCGTCACAACCACCGTGCCGACATCACCTTTGCGCAGTTCGGTTTCCAGCGCGTCCAGCCGAATCCGCCCCTTCGCATCTGCAGCCACTGAACTGTATTCCAGCTTCAGAACTGCGGAGATGCGCTTATGAGTGTAATGAGCTTGCTCAGAGCCGACGATTCGCTGCGGCCCGCCGGTCCCGAGGCCCTTAGTTCCGAGTCCTGTTTGTGCCGATTGTCCCGCCACCCACAGCGCCTCCAGGTTTGCCATCGTTCCGCCTGAAGTCAGGTGTCCCAGGTACTCCGTCCAACCGAACATCCCTGCAATCTGCGCTACGGCGTCAATCTCCATCTCGGAGGTTGCCCGGCCCCCGTCGCGAGCGTGATTATTCGGGTTGATCGTCATTGCCAGCGCATAGGCAGCTCGCGCCACCGGATGCGGTGGTTTCAGCATTTGCCCGGCGTACATGGGGTGAAAATAAGGGTAGTTGTCCCCTAACCGTCTTGCCGTCTCCTCCATCACTGCCGCGAGCGCGTTGGCGTCACGATCTGTCGACCGCGCAGGCGTGAACGCCGGCAGCATGCCAAACTCCCGTTCCAGCACTTTGGTGGCGGTTGCCAGCAACTCGGGGATGAGGTCGTCGGGCATGGTGACCCTCCACCCTATCACAGCGAAACCCAACCTCGTAAGCCTCTCGTTTTCAGCACCATCCAAGGCCTTGCGATCTTTATCACCTACTTTGGTACCTTTCATCCGGGACTGTTATTTTCACCAGCGGTGGTACACTGTCGGCAGCGTTAGAGTCGAACCGGGCTTGTGCAGCAGCTCGCCCATAGCGCTTCAGGATCTTCCTGAATCGCCGAACCAGCAAGATTCTGCCAGTGGTCGCTCCGATTCATCCAGCGCAATTCAATACCAGGAAACACTAAGAAAATGGAACAAGGTACTGTGAAGTGGTTCAATGACGCGAAGGGTTTCGGCTTTATTTCGCGCCAGAACGGTGAGGACGTCTTTGTGCACTACTCTGCAATCAACTCGAATGGGTTCAAGAGTCTGCAGGAAGGCCAAGCCGTCCAGTTTAACGTGGTAAAGGGACCAAAGGGCTGGCAGGCCGCGGACGTTCAGCCGCTGTAAGCCACCGGATTTCAGCAGAATCAAGCAGACAAAAGCAAGGGCTGGGCCAATCACCCGGCCCCGGCTATAACGGCCGGGTCTTTTTGCGGTTCGCCTCGACCACCGATTATCACGGCATTTTCCCGATCCAGTCCACAATCCATTGGGTCGCGCCTTCTACGCCGCGCTTACGCTTGCAGCGCCAATGCCTTCAGATCTGTCCACGTGTAGGCGACCTCAAGAAGCTTCGTGCCGCCGATATCAATTACCTTCGAAGTCGCCAGGTGCGCTCCGGTCTTTTCATAGAAGCTACGTGATCGGTTCTGTTCAAGCACCCACACTGCCATGCTTCTGAAATTGCGCTCCAAAAGCGCAGTTGCCATCGCGCGCAGAAGCTCTCCGCCGATCCCCCTCTTTTGCGCTTCCTTCAACAGATAGATCGCGTAGAGCTCTGCGTCGCACTCTGCCACGGGCTCGCGGTTCGGCCCTCCATGCGCAAACCCCACCACTCGTCCGTCCCACTCCGCCACAAACACCAGCGCTTCGCCGTTCAGCCACTCTTGCCACAATTTGGACCGCAACGTCTCATCCAGCCCGGCTAGATATGCGGCGGGCATGATTCCGGCGTACGTCGTCTGCCAGCTCTCCACATGCACATGCGCGATGGCTTCCGCATCTACCTTCGTCGCAGCTCGAATCAGAATTTTCATCTTTCGCAAACCATTGCCGGCAAACTTCCGTCACCCTCAGCCCGGCACAAGACATTCAATTACCGCAAAACTCCGGCTACGATAAATCCACAAAAGCTCTGAACACAGCGTTGAACAAAACTGCTCAGGTGTCTAGCCTGAACGACCCGGAACGGAAAGTGGGGGGTGGCTAGCGTCACGGGCTGCGGTGCGAAGATTCCACCCAGCCCGTGATTTTGTCTTTGCCTCAACCTTAAGTCCGCGAAGCACTTCTGAGCGCGGCTCTTTGAAATACCTCCCATTACTTTGGGATGGTTAACTGCTCCGTACCTTTGATTTTCTGCTGTTTTCCGATGCTACACTTCGCCAAGTGGAGAACATAGACATGGATCCCTATCGCATCGCCTACGAACAAGCCATGACCGAGCTGAATGAGATCACGCGGAAGTTCGATCTCCTCCGGCTGCAAAAAGCCCAGGTCGAGAATCTCATCAACGCCTTTCGCCCGCTGATCGAGAATAGCGACCAAACCGCCAACGCCATCGCAGGCTAATCGGCCATTGTTGTCGCAGACGCATGCCGGCGCAAGCCGGCATATCCGTCTTGCATAGCTTTGGTCTCTTCAACAATCCAATTCAGTGATTCATGCGGCCGTGCCTGCTTTGCGCCCCAGGCAATCCGTTCTCAACCTGCAACCTCAGAATCACGCATAACTGATCCCAACGCTTGAGGCAGCTCGCGCCCGGTCCCAAACCGACGCATCTGCCGCCGAATCCGGCTGTCCGCTTTCCGTTCGATCGCCCGTCTCCGCGCCACTCCCCCGCGAAACGCCAACAACGTTTTCCTCCCCAGCGAGCTCCCGGATAACTGCGTCGAACATAGAGGCATTCAGAATCCTTGACAGCGCTGTGCCGAACCTAATATCAAAGCACACTCACAGGTATTCCGTCAGAACGACAATCAAGACACTTCCGTCAGTGGAATCACCGCGGTTCCGGACTGGACTGAGAGTATGGAAACCCGCAGAACCGTGTTGAAGTACCTCACAGGCACCCTTGGCGCTTCGGCGTGTGGGCTCACCGAACTTGAATCGTTCGCCCGGCAACTCAATGGCGACACCAAAAAACCCAACATCGTCTGCATCGTCGGCGAGGGCTTGCGTTCAGATGAGTTGTCCTCCACGGGAAACAAACTCATTCAGACGCCCAACCTCGATCGCATCGGTCGCGACGGCTGCACATTTCAGAACGCATTCGTGGTAAACGCACTTTGCCTCCCCTCGCGCGCAACCATGTTGACGGGCATGTATTCGCACACAACAGGCGCCGTCTCTAACGTAGAGGGCAAGATTCCCGCGAGATTCCCTCTCGTTTCAGATCTGTTGCAAAAAGCCGGCTACGAGACCGCCTTCCTCGGCAAGTCGCACATCGAAGGCGCGCTCATGGAGCATAACTGGGATTACTACTTCGGCTTCGTCGGGCAGGCCGACTACTACCGCCCGCGAATCACCGAAGGAGTTCGTGGCAAATACGGCCCGGCAAAGCTCTATGAGGGCGAATACGTCGATACGCTCCTCACCCAAAAAGCAGTCGAGTGGTTAAAACAGGAAAGAACCAAGCCGTTCTGCCTCTTCCTCTGGTTCTACGCCCCGCATGCGCCCTTTTACAGGCCCAAAGACATGGTCAACAACCTGAATGGTGTGCCAATCCCAAAGCCGAAAACCTTCGACGAGAACCTGCAGAACTATCCGGGAAAACCGCGCGCCGTGGCCGATGCCGACGACAAGATCGGCTACTCCGAAGTCTTCAGCGACGATCCGCGTTCTCTCGAAGAGCTGGTAAAGGATCACTACGTCGGCGTGCAGGATAACGATCGCAACATGGGCGCGGTCTGGCAGGAACTCGCGCGCCAGAACATCGTAAACGACACTGCGGTCCTGCTCAGTTCCGATCACGGATTCTTCCTCGGCGAACATCACCTCTACGACAAGCGGCTCATGTATGAACCGTCCATCCGCGTTCCGATGATGGTGAGTTGCCCAGGTCGCGTCAAAGCCGGAACAACCTCCGGAGAAATGGTCTTGAATCTCGACATGGCGCCAACACTTCTCGATATTGCCGGTGTGGCCGTTCCACCCGAAATGCAGGGCAAAAGCATGATGCCGCTTGCGGAACGGAAGGCAAGCCTGTCGTGGCGCAAAGACTGGCTCTACGAGTACTACGAATATCCAGGCTTCGAAAACGTCCGGCCCTGTCGAGGCGTCAGGACCGCTCGCTACAAACTGATCCACTTCTTCATTGAGCCGCAGGAGTTCGAACTCTACGATCTGCAGACAGATCCAAACGAAATGAACAACCTCTACGGCAAGCCAGAATATGCGGAGCTCACAGCGCATCTCAAGGATCGCCTCGCAGCCCTGCGAGCCGAAACCAATGACACCTACCAATACAAGCCCAGCGGCATCCCGCTCCATTGGGAGCTAGGAGTTCAGACCGAATCGGGCCTCAAGCGTTCGAACTGAGTCCGAGCCAAGCATCGTCCCTCAGGTATACTCCGGGAACCGACGAATCATTCCTGGAGGTACTCCCTAACCATGCAGCTTCGTGCCTGCACCCGCTTGTTTGCCGCTTTCTCTTGCGCTCTTGTTGCCGCTTCTCTCGCCGTCGCGCAGAACACCGCTGCGCCATCCGCCGCCAAGGCTGCCGAAACCAAATCAGAAACCAAAAATCTTCCCGATGCTCCTGCCGACTCCATTACAGAGGGCTCCCTCAAAGCAGGCGGCCAGACCATCGAGTATCGCGCCATCGCCGGCACTCTCACCGTCGGCTCCACTGATCCGCAGGACGCCATGATTGGCTTCGACGGCAAATACCTACCCGACGCCACCATCGACATGACCGCGAAACCCGAAGATCGCCCCGCCACCGCGCGCTTCTTCTACGCAGCCTATTTCCAGAAGAATCCCGCGAAGAACCGCCCCATCACCTTCCTTTACAACGGCGGTCCCGGCAGCGCCACCATGTATCTCCACATGGGTGCATTCGGTCCCATGCGTCTTGTCCTGCCACAGGATTCAGCCCACCAGGAAGGCGCACCCTACCAGATCGTCCCCAACGAATACAGCCTTCTCGATGTCAGCGACCTCGTCTTCATCGACGCCCCCGGCACCGGCTTCAGCCGCATCTACGGCAAAGACGCATCAAAGGCCTTCTACGGAACCGATCCCGACGCGCACGCCTTCGACCGCTTTGTCCGCCGTTTCCTTTCGAAGTACGATCGCTGGAATTCTCCGAAATATCTGTTCGGCGAAAGCTACGGCACCACCCGCACAGCCATTCTTACCAACCTGCTCCAGCGCCACCTCGACCTCAATGGCTCCATCTTCCTTTCGCAGATCCTCAGCTTCGACTCGAGCGCTGACGGCCCGCAGGGAAATCCGGGAACCGACAACGGCTACTTCCTCGCCCTGCCCTCGATGGCCGCAACAGCCTGGTATCACCACCGCGTCCCCAACCAGACCGCCGATATCGAACCCTTCCTGAAGGAAGTCGAACAATTCTCCCTCGGGGCCTACGCCTCCGCCTTGCTTCAAGGTTCTGACCTTCCCGAAGCGCAGAAAGAAGAAGTCGCCGCAAAACTGCAAAACTACACCGGCGTCCCCGCGGCTTATTGGATCAAGGCCAACCTCCGCGTAAGCGGCGGCGAATTCTCCAAAGAACTGCAATCCGAGATGGGCATCACCACCGGCCGCCTCGACACTCGCTACCAGGGACCAGACATCGATCCGCTCAGCCAGGAAGCGGAGTACGATCCCTTCGGCTCTGCCACATCCTCCGCTTACAACACCGCCATCAATCAGTACGCGCGCGGAACGCTCAAGTACGGCGAGAACCTCACCTACAAGCCCAGCGCACGCGAAGCCAACGGATTCAACTGGGACCTCAAGCATGTTCCGCCGGGTGAACAAGGCTGGGACGACTCAAGCGTCAACGTCATGCCCGATCTCGCCATGGCTATGAAGCGCAATCCCAAGCTCAAAGTCCTGCTCATGGGCGGCTACTACGACCTCGGCTGCACGTTCTTTGGCGCGATTTATGAGGACAAACATCTGCAGATTCCGCAGTCGCTCCAGAGCAACATCAACTACAAGTTTTTCCAGACCGGCCACATGGTCTACATCACCACGCCCGCATTGAAAGAACTCCACGACGCCACCGCCGACTTCATCAAAAACACTGAAGACGGTACCAAGTAAAAGGGTCACACTGAGCGCTGCTTACACCCTGATGAGCAAAGTGCCAATCTGAGCGCCGCGCGCTTGGGGCCCCGCGGACATCGTTCGTGGGGTAAGCGGCGCGAAGAATCTGCTTTTGTCTGTGGCGGCATCAGCGAGGGAGCAGCCTAGTAGTCCCTGCCCCGGATCAGGTCCTGGTTCTGAACAATCTCAAAACGGTTGGGGTTTGCTTGGACCAGCGAATCCGCAAACTTGTTTCCAACCGTGGCTCGGTCGTCGTACTCAACATCCTTCACGACAGAGCGGTCAAGAATGTAATCCTGCGTAATCTTGCTTTGCCAGTCGATGTTCGCCATGTGCTGATCGTTCTCAGCGTCGTTCTGGCGAAGGGTCTGCATGTGGTCATCAAAGGATTGCTTGTTTGCCTCGCGGTTTGCGTTGATCGCCTTCGCCTGCTCCTCGTTCGCTATGCCCTGCTGGCGGATGCGGTCCATGACCGCGGCGTTTTCAGCGGAGATGACGCCCTCGTTTCTCCGGTACGATGCCACCACGGCCTTCAACGTGGCGGCTTCGGAATCCGCGTATTTCTGCGGAATATTCGACATGCTGAAGGCTAAGGCCCAGATCGCTCCCGCTCTTCCCAGCAGGTCGAGGCGCCCACTGCCATTGCGCAGCCCCATGCCATCGTGCAGGTCCACCGTGAACAAAACCGCAAGAGGACGGACCTCGCCAGGCCCCGACTGAGGCGTTGCGCTGGTCAGGTTATACGTGGCAGCCGGTTTGCCATTGTTCCGGCGATTCTGGTTCACCACGCACACGTAATCCTCAAACAGATTCGGCCCCAGGGGACAGACTACCTTTGGACCTCGGCCTGCCATCCCTCCGTACATCAGGCTCTGGGCCTGCGGATTACGCGGATCGATGATCTGCTGAAAGGCAGATTGCAGGCTCACCATCTCGCCGTGATTACCTTCTGCTGCGATCGAACCGCCGGCGACCGAAATGACGCGCCAGCCCGGCGGCAAGCTGATAACCGCGCTGCGATCTCCTCCGGTAGCCGGATAAAGTTTCTCCGGGCTGCTGCTTTTCGGAGCAACCGTGGCCTGCGCCTGCTCGGGCTTCGAGGAACCGCCACCGGCCGGCGCTCCCGCTCCCTGCCACGCGGCAGAGACAGCCTTCAGCATGGCGGGTTCCGAGTTAACGAATCGTCTTGAATCGTCATAAAGGATTCCCATTTGGGGCACGCCATTGCCGCGCTGCGTAATAATCAGCAGGCCAGTCACAGGCGAGCCTCCCATATTCTTCGCGGTCAATGTAAAGAACGTCGCCAGTGAACTCCCATCACGCGACTGGAATAGTTTGCCGACCCGCGGCTTGTCTCCAAATTTTCCATGTATCTGATGCAGCATGTAAATCATCGCATCGGCCTTGTTCGACTGGCTGGTCATCGCACCAAACGCGTACTGCCCGCCGCCCGGATTGTCGAGAATCTTGATCTCGTTCCTGGCTGGTTGCTGCGCCTGTGGGTGTGACTGGCCCGCGCCGACGTTCACACCGAGACAAAGAATTGCCAGGGTCACGCCCGCTGCACACGCGGTCTGAATAGACTTCATCTCGACGCTCCTCATTTGATCGGAAATTGGGAAAGGACAAACAGATTTTGAGAGACTAAGTCCTGTTTCGACTGCTGCACAATCCCCCATTGGTGCGAACCAGCAGCGACCGCATTCCTGCGTGCAAGAGGCGGTAAAACCCGCAAGTTCTTGCTCAGGCTCTCCCTTGCTGAAGAGCCATCGCAAATGCGACGCAAGCTCCTGGATTGCCGCTATCATAGCAACGTCGATTTCGAATCCGGAGCTAGTAATGCGTTGGAATGGTTTGGCAACGATAACGGGCCTGGCTTTCATGGCAATCGGGGCTCTCGCCCAGAGCAGTTCCAGTGCGGCTGCGATCGAAGCCTACATCCAGCCATACGTTCGCAGCGCAAACTTCGCAGGCCAGGTTCTCGTTGAGAAGAATGGCAAAGTAATCTTCGAGAAGGCCTATGGCTTCGCTGACCGGGAACGCCATGTCTCGAACACCGCCAGGACTCAGTTCCACATCGCCTCAATGTCCATGCAGTTCACGGCAGCGGCAGTTCTGCGCCTCGTGGACTCCGGTTCGATCAGCCTGAACGAACATATAGGCGATTTCATTCCGGGCATTGAAGGCGCCGACAATATCACCATTCGTGATCTTCTAACCGAGCGATCCGGACTGCCCGACATCAATGCACTCCCCGGCTACAACGAACTCCTGCAGCATCATCAAACGCCCGCGAGCCTGGTGGACAGGATTGAGGGTAGGCCTCTGCTCTTCGAACCGGGGTCGAAGTTTTTGCACGAGGAGCACTCTGCCTACAATGTTCTTGCTCTGATCGTAGAAAAGAAAACTGGCCTTCCATTTGCAGCCGCCGTCAAGCGATTGGTCTTCGAACCAATGAATCTGACCGGATCGGGCATAGATGACGATTCTCTTCGTCGCTCAGCACGAATGGCTCGTGGCTACGAACCGGAAGGTGAATTTGGATTGAAGCCCGCAACCTCGATCCATTGGTCGGCAAAAACTGGAAATGCCTCGGCATATACAACTGCGGAAGACGAACTCCGATGGGTCCACGAATTATTTGCAGGCCATCAGATAAGCGCATCGTCACGCGAAGCCGCACTCGATACCTCTGTGAGGGTGGGTTATGGCTGGTTCAAGGGCGCAAATAAACGGCTCGGCGAAACCGCATATTCGATGAATGGCAGAGCGCCTGGCTTCGCGTCATTCGTCCTCTATCTTCCACAGTCTCAAACGACAGTGATCGTCCTGAGCAACATTTATTCTTCAGCGACCACGACAATCGGTTATGACATCGCTGCTTTATCACTCCGTCTTCCTTACGAACCGTTTCGTTTTGGCAGCGTGGCGCCTGATCCGGAGGAACTAGAAAAATGCACAGGCGAATTTCGATTTGGGCCGGATTTTTATCAGCCCAACGGGAAGGTTGCGCTAACAGTGGATGGGACGGGTCTGATTATGCACTGGCCATCTGGCGAAAGTTCCGCGCTGATTTTTCTGACAAACGATCATTTCGTTGATCGAGCCTACTGGGAACAGGTCACCATTCAACGCGACCCAACTGGAAATCCGGATGTGCTTCTGTATGGCGACTTCCAGGGACGGGTGGTGACGCGAGAAAAGTGACAGGCCTTGTTTCTGCTTCTCATTGCCCCTGTCGAAGTTTCGGCGCGCAGCACAGACAACGGCGAACCGCAACCCCAGCCTCAACCAGTGTTCCGCAGCCCCGCCGAAATCCCGCTGATTGTCGCCGCGATCGCCCGGTTCACCTCCGGCGTATCCTCGCCGGCCCGCTTTCGCCGCAGCATATCCACCTGGATCAAGTGCATCGGGTCCACATACGGGTTGCGCAGCCGGATCGAATGCGCCAGCACGCGATTCGTCTCCAGCAATTCCTTCTGCTGCGTAATCTCCAGCACCGTGCGCACTGTCCGATGAAACTCCCCCTCGAACATGTCGAAGATTCGCTCGCGCAGCTTCGCATCCGTGACCAGCTCCGCATACAGCCGCGCCGTCGCCAGGTCCACTTTGCCCAGCGCCATCTCCACATTGCGCAGCAGGTCGATAAACAGCGGAAACTCCCTCGCCATCTCCTCCAACAAATCAAGTGTCCCAGGTTTCTTCGTGAACTCCTCGATCGCAAACCCCACGCCAAACCACGCCGGCACCAGCAGTCGCGATTGCGTCCACCCGAACACCCACGGAATCGCGCGCAGATCCGAAAGCTTAGGAGACTTGCTCCGCCGCGCCGGCCGCGAACCGATCTTCGCATGCTCCAGCTCGCTCACCGGGGTCGATTCCTCGAAATACGTCACCACATCCGGATCATCCAGAATGTGTTTCCGATAAAACCCAAATGAAGTCGCCGACAGCTCATCCAGGGCCGCTTCCCATTCCGGCTTCAGCACGCCTGTGAAATGCCCCTCAGGATCGCGTGCATTCGGTCGCGCCAGAGCATCCAGAGAAGCCGCAATCATCAGCTCCAGATTCCGCTCCGCCAGCACCTCATCGGCGTACTTGAAGTTCAGCACTTCCCCTTGTTCCGTGATGCGCAGCTGTCCCTCAAATGAATCCATCGGCTGCGCAAAAATCGCGCGATGCGTCGGCCCGCCTCCGCGTCCAACCGTTCCGCCGCGACCATGAAACAGCCGCAGCTTCACCCCGCACTCGCGTGCAACCACGTGCAAATCGCGATGAGCGCGGAAAATCTCCCAGGTACTCGTCAGCATTCCGCCGTCTTTATTCGAATCGGAATACCCCAGCATCACTTCCTGCCAGTTATCCCACGAAGCCATCAGCCTGCGATAGTCCGCGCGGTTCCACAAATCCCGGCAAATCGCCGGAGCCTGCTGCAAGTCCTCAATCGATTCGAACAGCGGCACCGGCATCAACCCTGGATCGCGGCCGCCGCCTTCAACCGTCACTCCACCCAGCCGAGCCAGCCGTACCACCGCCAGCACATCTTCCACGCTCGAAGCCCCGCTTATCACGTAGTGCCGAATCCCCTCAGGCGAGCAGCCCTGCTTCATCTCCGCCACTACACGAAACGTCTCCAGCACCGACGTTGTCTCCGCAGACATCCCCGCCGGCAACTCCGGAGCAATCGTGTCGTTGATCGCCTCCTGCAGCGCCGCCGCGTGCACCCGTGCATGCTGCCGAATATCCAGCGTGTGCAAATGCAGGCCAAAGGTCTGCACCTGCAAAATCAGCGGATCGATCAGCGTCCGCGCAATCCGAAGCCCGGCATTCGCACCCAGCGAACTGCGAAGCGTCTCCAGATCGTCAAGAAATTCCTCAACGTTGCAATACTCCGGCAGCACTTGTGCCAGCTTGGCCTGTCCCTGCGCCAGCGTGTATGGCGTCACCGGTAATGCCGCGCCATGCTTGCCCGTCTGCTCCAGGGTCCGCTGGATCCGCGCCTTCACGCAGATAATGAACCGCCGGTAGTACTCAAACTCATACTGCGCCCCGAACACCTGCGCCTCGGGCGTGTGCACCAGCGCCACATACGCGTTTAGCCGCTCGCTCAACTCCTCGCTCACAGGTCTCTGCTGTGCGCTCGTCGTCAGCAAATCAATAATGTCGTCCAGCCGCGCCTGGTAGTAAAGCAGCAAATGCCCGCGCGCCAATTGAATTGCATCGCGCGTCACCTCCGGCGTTACAAACGGATTGCCATCGCGATCGCCGCCGATCCACGACCCAAACCGCAGCACCTGCGGCAACTCGTGCGGCTCAATCTCCAGATCGTATGCCGCGCGCAGCGCCTCTGAAATCTCCCGGTACAACCCCCAGAGAGTTTCGAAGATCGAGACATCGTAGTAATCGAGCCCCATCTTCACTTCGTCATAAACCGTCGGCCGACGCGACCGCACTTCATCCGTCTGCCAAAGGCTCGTGATCTCTGCGCGGATCGCCTCTTCCAATCGCGCCAAATCCTGCTCCGGCACCGGAATCCGATCGAGTCTCGCCAGAAACTCACCGATCCGTCTGCGCTTGAACATCACCGACCGCCGCGCTACTTCAGTGGGATGTGCCGTAAACACCGGCACAATCAGGATCCGCCGCAGCCAGTCCATCGCTTCGTCAGCGCTGATCCCCACCCTTCGCATCTCACACAGAGTTCCGGCCAGCGACCCGCGCTGCCGTCCCTTTTCCCCGCTCAGTTGCAGCGCAATGCGCCGCCGCTTGCGATGGTTCGTCTCCGCCAGGTTGATCAGCTCGAAATAAAACGCAAACGCCCGCGTCAGCAGAATCGCCCGCCCAGCCGGCAGCGAATGCACCAGTTCGAGCGCCTTCGCCCCCTGCAGCGCCGCCTCTTTCTCGTCGCCGCGCGCCTCCGCATCCCGCCGCTTGATTGTTCCCTGCCGCAGCGCTTCCACGTGCGCAAAGAGATCTTCGCCCGCCTGCTCCCGCAGCACCTCGCCCAGCAGCGTCCCCAGCGACCGCACGTCGCGCCGCAGCGGAGCCTCTTTCAGCTCGCCCGAACGTGCCTCAAGCTCCGCCAGCCTCTGCGACCAGCTCTCCGGATTCCACAAAAGCGCCATCGTGTCTTGATTATGCACGACCAGAACTAAAGGTCGTCTCAGGGAGGGAGCAGCAGCCTTCAGGCTGCTGAAATCAACCGCAAATGGCAAAGGGCCTTTAGGCCCGGACACTTTTCACCTTCTTCGCTCACCTCACAGGAAAGCAATCGAGGTCGTTAGCGAATGCAATAGGACCGGAATAATGACGCTTTATTTCTACTTCAGTCTCATTCTCCCTTCCCAACGTCCGCAGCATTCGATGCGACAATACCAGTCGCTTGACATGGGCATTGGCGGCAATCGTTCCAATGACTGAAGGCGGCATATGAAGACGCCTTTCCACCCCGGTAGCGCCTTCCGGCACGGCATTATGAGCCACAAACAGATCTGCGTCCGACGCGAGTTGCGTCAGCCCGTCTCCATCGCCGTTTGTATCTCCACTAAAAACGATCCTCTTGCCGCCCATTTCCACTCGCCACGCCAGCGCCGGAAACCCACCATGAATCACGCGCACTGCGTATAGGGCCATGCCAGAGTTTCGGAACACGAGAACCGGTTTGGAACCGGCTGCGACATCATGCGGCTTGAGTGTGTAGGTTCCCTTCGCACTCGGCTCTACCAACTCGCTCAGATAGCGCCAGGCCCCATGCGGCTCACTAAAAAGATCGCCCACAAACTCCGTCGTTGACGGCATAAACTCGTTTCCCGGAGGGCCGTACACCGGCAGGGGACGCTTGCGATCTTCAAACCAGGAAGAAAACACCAAGGCGGGAAAATCTCCGCTGTGATCGATATGAAAATGGCTGAACAGAACAACGTCCATCTGGGACATCTGCGCTCCGCTCTCCCCAAAGCGGAGAGCGCTGCCTCCACCGGCATCAATAAGAACACGTGCGGTGCCGTGATCCCATATCAGATAGCTGGTAGAAGCTCGCTTATCCTGCAACTCTGGGCCACCTGAGCCGAGCACCTGCACTGACACTCCCGTAGAGCCGCAGGATTGAGCCCTCACTGGCGAAACTTCACACGTAGAAAACAGGATCGCAAAAGCAAAAAGCGCTCTTCCCGCCAATCTCCGCAAAGCTCCGAGTACGCTGTTGGTTTCCATTTCACATCGCCAATCCGTCCGACCAAATAAACAATAGCCGAATTCCGGATATTACGAGTTAAGAAGTGGAGTCGTCATCTCACGCGAATCTTCGGCACGGGTAAACTTTCAAACTTGAGCGGTACCAACTTTCGAAATGCGGCCGGGTGCCCCATCCTTGCGGAGCAAGGGTGGGAAAGCACGAACCGGGGACGACTTCAGTCATCCCGGATCACCTTTAATATGAAGTGGCTTTCAGCCTATGTGACTCATTCGTCCCGTCAGGGACGGCCCGAAAATAGCCCAGGGTGAAACCCTGGGAATCCGAACACCTCAACAACTTCTCCGCCCCGTAGGGCCGATCGAACCAGGCCCAGGAAAGATGCTGCTAAAATTGGGAGCCAACCGTGACAACTGACCCCGCCGCCATCGAGCGATCCCTTCGCAGAAGGATTTACGTGCTCGGCTTCAGCAGTTTCTTGTTCTTCATCCTCCTTGCGATCGCCAGCACCCGCCAGTTAATTACTCTTCATGCGCACCGGATAGTGTTCTTCGTCTATATTGCGCTGGCAACGGTTGCGTATCTAGTCCTGATGTTGAACGCACGAAAGAAACTCGGTGCATCCTCGCCCGACTTCACCAAACCGCCGGGTGCCGAAGAACAGAAGCGACTCCGCCGCAGCATTAGATCCCTTAAACGGGTCCTTTTCGTTTATGCTTTGGCTCTCATTTTGGGGCTTTGGGTAACACGCGACGAACTATCATTAGCGACGCTGGTCGGAGTTGCCATCAGTCTTCTGATCCAGACATGGGTGATCCTGACCATTCGGCGACTGAAACGTCGATTGGCCTTCGAATGAAAGGCGCGCAGTGCACTTGCTCACCCCTGCTTCTTCCCACTCCCCGTCTGCCAATACACCCCATACTTCTGATCTCGAATCTCCCACATCGGCATCAGGTCGAACAGCGCACCCTCTCCCGCCGCCTTGAATCGCATCTCCCCCGCCGACTCCATGCTCACCCAATCCGTCCCTGCGGCCTTCAGCAGCGCATCCGGTTTTGCCAGCCCCTTCGGCACCGTCGATCCATCGGGAATGATCTTGCTCGGTCCATTCGTCGGCCCCGCTCCAAGATCCGCAGCCAGCACCAGCGGCCCATACATCGCCGCCACCACCGACTCATCCCCGGCCAGCGCCTCTGTCCGCAACGCCATCGGCAAGCTCAAGCTGATCGTGTCGCCATCCTTCCACGCGCGCCGAATTGCCAGGTACGATCCCGGATCAGCAACCGCCTCCAGCGGCCGCCCGTTCACCTTCACCTCCGCCGCAGCCGTCGTCCACGCCGGAATCCGCACATGCACCGTCCGCATCTTAGCCTGCGCGCTCGTGATCTTCAGCGTCGTCCCCTGCTCGCGCGGAAACGTCGTCGTCTGCTCAATCTTCAGCCCTTCGTCTTTCCAGTCCAGCGTCGACGCAATGAACTGGTTCACATACACGTCGTCGCCGCGATGGAAGTAAATCGTATCCGTAAACTTGGCAAACTCCTCTACGCCGGTCCCCGTACAGCACCAGAACGAATCCTCTGCCGAGTGATACGCGCGCCAGTATCCCGCCGCCAGCGGGAAGAAATACTGCTTCAGTCCCTGCGCATTCTGTGTTCCCAGCCTGCAGTTGAACATCGAGCGCTCGTATGCATCCATCCAGCGCGCATCGCCTGTCCAGCCAAACACCAGCCGCTCCAACTTCATCAGGTTGTACGCCACGCAGCACTCGGCGTTTGTCCAGCCCAGCGACCCTTTCAACTGATCCGCGGGCGTCGTCCAGTGCTCATCCAGGCTCGTATTCCCAATCGCATAACTCCGCGCCGTCAATACCTCTTCGAGGAAATACTCCGCAATCCGCCGGTACCGCGCATCGCCCGTCACCTCATACATTCGCGCCGCGCCAATCATCTTCGGCACATTGGTATTCGCGTGCAGCCCCTGCAGTTCATCCCTGCGCGCCGCCAGCGGATCGAGAATGCTCGGCTGCTCAAACAACTTCGCCGTATCGAGGTATTGCTGCTTCTTCGTCAGCGCCGCCAGGTTCACCAGCGCCTCATTCATCCCGCCATATTCCGTGCGCAGCATCCGTTGCCGCTGATCATCGCTGATGCCTTCGAAGTAGTGGTCCACCCACCGCGCCATCCCCTCGGCTACTTTCAGCGCATCGGTGTTCCCCGTCAGCACGTACATGTCCAGCAGCCCGGCCATGATCTTGTGGTAGGTGTAAAACGGCGCCCACACATCTTTTCCCGCAGACAGGTGATCGAACAGCGTAGTAGGAAACGCGCTCACGTAGCCATTCCCATTTTTCGTCTGGCATTGCGCCAGTCCAGCCACAACTTCATCACCGCGTGCCTTCAAAACAGAATTGCCTGCCGTCGCCGAAGCCAGTGCCACCGCCGACAGATAATGTCCGCCATTGAAATGCCCGCGCAGTTCAACCGTCGGACTCTCCCAGCCTCCGTAGGGTTTCGCGCTAGACGTGATCCCCGCCGTCAACCGGAACGAGTGCAGCAGCCGGTCGCTTGTAAGCGAATCGAGATACCGCGCGTTGATCTCCGCCTGTTCCGCAAAGATCCCGGGCCCCAGCCGAACCGCGCTCAGCGGAAAGGCAACAATCCGTTCCGACCCCTGCGCTCCCGTATCCGCAAGCGGCGAACTTGGAAATGCCGCTTGCCCCACAAATCCCAAAGCCGCCCCGGCAGCGCTCATCTTCAAAAAATCCCGACGCGAATGAATATTCATCAACAACTCCCTTGCACTGATATCCGAGCCTGCAGCCTTTTCCCTAACAATGCTCGCCTGCACCGCCACCCACGCAGGTAAACGTTTGCTGCCCACTGCACATTATCACTCAGCAAAGAAGCCGGCTCGCTACTTCGATTCCACCGGCGCTGTTGCTCCCGGCATCGCTGCCCGCAGAGCCTTCTTGACCTTGCGATAACTCTTTGCCAATGCATTGCTCGTGTTGTCCGATGCAGTCTGCAGCGCATTTCCGGTGTTCGTGTCCGCAACACCCAGCGCCGCATCCGTCGCCTGCATTCCCGTCCCAACACCGGCAATCGCATTATCGCCGCCTACAATCGCCGCCTGCGCTGGCCGCTTTCCGGGATTCACCCAGACGATGTCATTGGAGGCAAGCCGATCCAGCTTCTCAGTGCGCGCCCCGCTGAAGTCACTTCGACGCATCTTTTCGTTTAAAGGCCATTCCGGCGACGCCACCCACGATGCGCCATTCATTTCAGCGGCCGCCTCCCCAAGATTAATGACACTCCCAGCAGACAGCTTCTCCATGTCATTGCAGCGGTCAGCGCCGCATCCGCGGGTGCAGATTGCCGGCTCCAGAAAAGCCGCGTGCTTTCCGCTTGAAACCCAGACCTCCGGACCTTGCGTCTCAGCCCCCAGGGTCGCGGCATGCGCAATCTGGCTCGCATCGCACAACGTATCCTCATGCGCCGACGCATACCAATAGAGCGCTTTCCACACCCCGCCCTCATCGCGACTCAACACAGCAGACACATGCTCCGCATCCAGATCGTGCCCTCTCTTGCCGCAATCCCTTCGCCATAGATCGTAGTAGTGCAACTCCACCTGTTCTGCATGGCCGGGCCGCGGAAAAGCCTGCCCATAAATCGTTCCGTTGTCCGCCACCACCACGGGCTTCCCGGCAAAAGCGGTAAACTCCGCCGGCTGCAGAGAGCAATCATTGCGGCTGATCAGAAAGCGCGGTTCAAATTGCGCCAGCAGCGACATCTCCTGTGCATCCGCCAGCCCGTCGTGATCGCTATCCAATGACGCATCAGACACTGGCGCCTGGGCACAGCAGATTGCAGCCAGCCCGGATAAAACCCACCCCGAGAGGAAAAAACGCATGGGCCAATCCTACTCTGCCGGCTCTCGAGTCTTACCTTGCGCAGCAGCCCTCAAGGTTCGCCTCTCATGCAGGTGTCAATGCCCGGCTCCTCCATCTGCTTCCAAATCCTTGAAAACAGGGCCTAAAAAACTTCCGCGAATTTGCAGGTTAAATCACGCCCATCGCTATACTCAGAATTCAAAGGCCATTCGTGTCAGCCGCTGGGGAAATTCTTTCAAGACTTTTTCGGTCCAGCGCAAACTGACTGCGACCGCTATCGTGGCCAACTTTGTGAAATATTTTCGAAAATCCGGCTTGAAAACGCCCGTAACCCTTTTCCTGAGACGACTCTGGAGCTAAGGTCTCTGAAAGAGGACTTTAGCGACCGTCGCCCCGAAAATCATTTGAGATCAATACTTTGCTGACAGAGTATGGGTGGTACACCCCCCGCAAAAAACCATTGCGGACCAAGGCGCATTCCTGACACTGAAACGGGGCCTCAGGTCCCTTCCAACTGCAGCATCAGCTCTTCCCACTCGGCCGTCAACGCGCCAAGCTGCTCCCGCAAACCCGCCGCCAGCTCCGTCTGCCGTTGCGTCTCCGCGGCAGAAACATACATGCCGAGTTGCTCCTCCGTATGCGCAATCGAAGCCTCAACCCGCGGAATCTCCTCTTCGAGAAAAACGCACCGCTCTTCCATCTGCTTCTGCTTGATCGGATTCAGTCGCCGCGAGCGGTTGTTATCCGGCCCGCCCTCAATCACGATCGTCGTGCCGATCGGTGTCGCCGCCTCGTTCGACTGAAACCGGGGTCCCCCATTCTCATGATTAGAGGAACTGGGTGCCCCATGTCTCGATTCTGAGACTTGGGTGCGATTCTCATCCGAAGCAGCGAACGCGGAAATCTCCGCCTCAACGGCCAGTTGTTCCTTCTTCCGCAGGTAGTCCTCGTAATTCCCTGGATAAGCGGTGATCACGCCGTTCTCCACCTCAATCACCCGTGTCGCCAGTCGATCAATGAAGTAGCGATCGTGCGAAACAAAAACAACCGTGCCTGAAAACGCAGCGATGGCATTCAACAATACGTCCTTGGCCCGCATATCCAGGTGATTCGTGGGCTCATCGAGCAACAGAAAATTCGAAGGCGAAACCAGTATCCGCGCCAATGCAAACCGGTTCCGCTCACCGCCCGAAAGCACTCCCAGCGGCTTGAACACGTCATCGCCGGAAAAGAGGAAACAGCCCAGCAGCGACCGCAACTCACTCTCCGGCACCTTCCGTGCCGCGCGGCTGATGTCGTCCAGCATCCGCGCGTCGCCATCCAGTACCTTGTATTGGTCCTGCGCGAAGTACTCGCTCACCACGTTATGTCCCAGCTTTACCGTGCCTTCCGTCGGAGCCTCGGCGCCCGTCAGCAGCTTGATCAGGGTGGATTTTCCCGCGCCGTTCACGCCAACCAGCGCCACGCGGTCTCCACGCTCAATCGTGAACCGCGCATTACTGAATACATGTTTCGCTTCGTAGCTCTTTCCAAGCCCCTCCGCTTCCACCACCGTGCGCCCTGAGGGTGGCGGTTGCGGAAATCTGAAATGGATTACCGGCTCTTCTTCCGGTATCTCGATGCGTTCAATCTTCTCCAGTTCCTTGATCCGCGACTGCACCTGCTTGGCCTTCGTAGCCTGCGCGCGGAAGCGATTGATGAACGCCTCGAGGTGCTCGATCTGGTCGCGCTGGTTCTTATATGCAGCCGTCAACTGAGCGCGCCGCTCATCTTTCTGCGAAAGGTACTTGGTGTAGTTACCCTGGAAAATCGTCAACCGCTTGTTCCAGATCTCCACCGTGCGGTCAATGGTCACGTCGAGAAAATACCGGTCGTGCGAAATCAGGATGTAACCGAAAGGATAGTCATGCAGATAGTTCTCGAGCCAGTTGCGCGTCTCCAGATCCAGGTGATTCGTCGGCTCATCCAGCAGCAGCAGGTTCGGTTTCGCGAGCAGCAGCTTGGCCAGCGCAATGCGCATCTGCCACCCGCCAGAGAATTCATCCACTTGCCGCGACCAGTCCTCTTTCCCAAATCCAAGCCCGGTCAGGACCGTTCCCACCTGCGCGTCCAGAGCGTAGCCGTCCAGCGCATGAAACCGCTCCTGCAGCATCGAGTAGCGCTCGGCAGCCGCTTCGTACTCTGCGCTCGCATGATCCAGCTCCGACAGTTGCGCCGCTGTCCGTTCGATCTCGCCCTCCATGGCGCGAAGCTCGTCAAAGACGGTCAGGCACTCGTCAAAAACCGTGCGCCCGCTCAGCCGCAACCCTTCCTGCGGCAAATAGCCGATGCTCATTCCCCGCGTAAGCTGCATCGTCCCGTAGTCGAGGGACTCGAGACCCGCAAGCACTTTCATCAGCGTGGATTTGCCGGTGCCATTGGCGCCGACGAGCGCGGTCTTTTCCTTGCTGCGAATCAGCCAGTTGGCCTCAAGAAACAACACGCGAGGGCCAAACCGCTTTCCGGCATTCTGTAGAGAAAGCATTGCTCTTCTATTCTCGCAGAAGACTTCCTACCGCAGTCCGCCCGCCGGAGATTGTGCAGTCGATTGGTCTTGTGGCGCGGTCGGTTGCGCCGGATTTGGAGTGAAGGTTTTCAGCGCTTCGAGGTTGCTCTGCACCTTCTCCCACTTGCCCGGATCTTTCTTCGTGTCGATCGGTGCAGATGTATTCGAGTAGAAAGCGAGGACGTTCCTCCGTAGCGCGACCGTCGTCACGTCAAACTTCTTCTCGGCCAGTTGCGAAAGCAGCTTGGCATACGTGTCATCGGCCAGTATGTACTCGCCCGCAATCGTAGCCTTGCCGCTATCAAGGTCATCGTTATCGAGCTTTACTTTCCTGGCCCGCGTCTCATTCAGCAGCAAACCATAATTGTCCACCGTCTGGTTGATGCTCGTGAAATACAGGTCCTCGGTCTTTGGCGTGGGAACGTTGAAGTCCAATGCCTTGAGCGGTCCAACTTTCGGAAGCACCTTCAAGATCACAGAAAGGAAACGCACCCCAAATCCGGCGCGTTGATACTCCTTCCCCCACTGCTTCTCATAGTCAGCACGCGAGAGTCGGTAGAGAAACTTCTGTTTCTCGAAATTCGGAACTTCCTTCATGATTTCTTTCTTGTGCGTGCGAAGAGCCACCTGCGTCATGTGCGGAATCAGAGTACTGACGGAGTAGCGAAACGACCCAATCGCAAGATCCTCGTGCGGAACCACGTCCTTCAATTGAACGCCGTAGACAACCGGAAAGACCCGTTCAAGCAGTTCCTTCGAAACTTCGAATCCGATAAAGTCGTGATACTGCTCCGGTGCGTATCGCTGCTTGGCCACCTGCGCCATGTCAAATCCAAACTCCGTCCGAATGTGAGCCGTCTTGTCCTGCGCGTAGAGAACGATCGGGCCAAATTTGGCGCGCAGCTTGGGGTACGCAATCGCAACAGCGTGGTTCACGGCAGGGTGGCCGGTAACATCCGATGCGTAGTGCGACAAGGCCCCCAGCGCAAAGGCGTACTCGTCGGCATTCTGGCTCTCCTTAATCAGCTCGAGCACAAAGTCGCCGCTGCGCACGTAGTGCACCAGGTCGCTGAACTCCTGATTGCCGAACGGATAGTAGCCCATATCTTGAATCACTGCGCCGCCATAGGCATAGGCATGCGCCTCGCGGATCTGGTCGTCGGTCAATCCGGGATAGCGTGCCAGAATCATCGGCCGCAGATGATCGTTCCACAGCAGATCGACGATCTCCTCATGCGTCAGCACCGAATATGCATGCGAAGAAACACAGCCGATCAACAAGAGGAGCAAAATCGCGAATGTCCGGAACATTGAGCGCCAAACATGCGCGCGAAGGAGCACGTGAAAGCTGAATAATCTACGCATCGGTCGAACCTTTTATAAACCGGAGTTTCCAACTAAGTTATAGTCTTTTCTATTGGATGCCGTCGGAGAGATTAACGTTGCACCTTCAGGAATCGATCAAGCCAGACAATCGCATCGGAGGACTGTATATCGTCAATCGAGAGCGAACCTCTGTTTCCTCCCCGCTTTGCGCCAATGAGGCCGTTCCTGTAAAACAAGCGACGGGACAAAGATTGGCCCAACCGTTTCCCCATGAATAAGCTCTTCCCCAACCCGAAAGCCGCCCTCGATGGAATCGTCCACGACGGAATGCTCCTGGCAGTCGGTGGCTTCGGCCTGTGCGGCATTCCTGAGGAACTGATCCTCGCGTTGCGCGATACCGGTGTTCGCAATCTGACCATAGCGAGCAACAATGCCGGCGTCGACGGTGCCGGGCTTGGCCTTCTTCTAGCAACGCGTCAGATCAAAAAGATGATCTCCAGCTATGTCGGCGAAAACGCCGAGTTCGAACGCCAATTCCTCGCCGGAGAAATTGAGGTGGAATTTTGCCCTCAGGGAACTCTCGCGGAACGTTTGCGCTCCGGCGGTGCAGGCATTCCAGGCTTCTACACGCGCACTGGAATCGGCACTATCATCGCGGAAGGCAAAGAACACAAGGACTTCGATGGCAAGACCTACATCCTTGAGCGCGGCATCGTGGCCGACCTCGCACTCGTAAAAGCCTGGAAAGCCGATCTCAACGGCAACCTTATCTATCGCAGGACAGCCCGCAACTTCAATCCCAACGCCGCCACCTGCGGCAAGGTCACCGTTGCCGAAGTGGAAGAAATCGTCCAGCCCGGCGAACTCGATCCCGACGAGATTCACACGCCCGGAATCTTTGTTCATCGCCTTGTACACATCCCTCATCCCATCAAGCGGATCGAGAAGAAGACCACGAGAGAGGGCTGAGTAAGATGGCATGGACACGCAACCAGATGGCTGCACGCGCGGCGCGGGAATTGCAGGATGGCTACTACGTCAATCTCGGCATCGGTATTCCCACGCTCGTCGCCAACTTCATTCCAGAAGGAATGACCGTCACGCTTCAATCGGAGAACGGTTTGCTCGGCATGGGTCCTTACCCGCGTGAATCAGAGATCGACGCAGACTTGATCAATGCCGGGAAAGAAACCGTGACCTTCGTTCCCGGAGCTGCCACGTTTTCGAGTGCCGACTCCTTCGCCATGATTCGCGGCGGTCATATCGACCTCGCAATTCTCGGCGCAATGCAGGTCTCAGAGCGCGGCGATCTCGCCAACTGGATGATCCCCGGCAGGCGCGTCAAAGGCATGGGCGGCGCGATGGATCTCGTCTCCGGCGTCCGCCGGGTCATCGTGCTCATGGAGCACACTACTCCCGACGGCGGCCACAAGCTGCTGCGCGAATGCACGTTGCCGCTTACAGGCAGTGCCGTCGTGCATCGCGTAATCACAGACCTCTGTGTTCTCGATGTGACGGATTCCGGTTTTGAAGTGTTCGAGCTTGCCGACAGCGTAACGCCACAGTTCATTAAGGAGCGCAGCGGAACAGCACTTCATTTTCGCTGAATTAACTCTTCCAGACCGGCTTTCTCTTTTCCAGAAAAGCCGACACTCCCTCGCGAAAATCCGCGGTCTCGCGAGATTCCGCGTTGGCTTCCAGGGCCGCAACCATCGCTGAGTCGAGCCAACCACGATGTTGCGCGGCAAGCAACCGCTTGGTTGCGCCTATAGATTGTGGACTGTTGGCGAGCAGAGACTTGGCCAGCGCCTCTGCGCGAGCTGCCAATTCTTCTGGCTCGACAACCTCGTTTACCAATCCCAATTGTTGCGCTTCCGCTGCTCCAAACAGGCGACCGGTAAGCAATAGGTCGCGACAGCGCTTGTCCCCAACCTGAAGCGCCAGAAACGCCGAAACCAGCGCGGGCACAAACCCGATGCGAACCTCGGTGAAGCCAAATTTGGCTGCCGGGATTGCCAAGGTGAAATCGCAGAGCGTTGCCAGCCCAGTTCCACCGGCAATCGCGGGGCCGTTCACCGCGGCAATCGTAGGCACAGGCAGCTCATACAGCGTCACAAACAGCCGCGCGATCCGCTCCGCATCGGTGCGATGCTCTGCCGGGGTCTTGTCGCGCATCGTCTGCAACTCCGACAGGTCAAGACCGGAACAGAAGGCGTCTCCAGCCCCGGTCAGGATCAGGGCGCAGCACTCGCCCGCGGCTGTCTCCTCGATCACGCCGATCAACTCAACCTGCATCTCCCGTGTCATCGCGTTTTTGCGGTCGGGGCGATTCAACGTGATGGTTCGAATTCGATGATCATCCGTTACGATGATCGTCTTGTGGCTCAAGTTCGCTCCTTTCACGCAACAACGCATCCTTCATTGCACACCCGCACCAAAACGGTTTGAAATATCATGATTCGCCGCTATCAGCGTCTCCAAAGATCCAATCGTCGGCAAATTTGCACCGCACCTGCGCAACTCCGTCAGCACGACTTCAGTGGGAATATTTCCGACCAGGACATCTTGCGCAAACGGACAACCACCCAGACCGCCAATCGCGGTATCGAATCGTCTGCACCCCGCCTGAAATGCAGCGCGAATTCGCTCCGCGGCCTCTGCGGGCCTTGCGTGCAAATGCGCTCCAATCTCCAGGCCGGCGAATTGCCCGATAACCGTAGCCAGAACTTCTTCAACTTGATCGGTGGTGGCCAGACCAACAGTATCGGCCAGCGATATCTCCGTTACTCCGCTCTCGGCAATCAGGTCGCAGGCCTGCAGCACTTCCTCAAGACTCCAAACCTCTCCGTACGGGTTGCCAAAAGCCATTGAGACATAGGCAACAACATTTCGATTATCGCTCGTGGCGATCGACTGGATTTTCTGCAGCATTTCCAGCGACTCTTCGAGAGTCTGGTTCTGATTTCGGCGAAGAAACTCCGCCGAAATAGAGTACGGAAATCCGAGCGTCTTCACGGCGTCCGTTTGAATGGCG
This sequence comes from uncultured Acidobacteriaceae bacterium, assembly GCA_963832035.1. GTDB lineage: Bacteria > Acidobacteriota > Terriglobia > Terriglobales > Acidobacteriaceae > Telmatobacter. The sequence goes on from CAWHSK010000003.1 coordinate 1,098,710, forward strand.
CGCAGAGCACCCTTCTCGTTCACAACGATCCCGATGATCTCAGCATCCGCCGGCTGCGATAACTGAGAGAGAACCTGCTCCGAGTCAGCCATCTGCGGAACAGCAGCGGGAGAAACGAAGCTTACTGCGTCAATGTGCCTGAATCCCGTATCGATCAGCTTGCAAAGGTAGTCGGCTTTGATCTCCGGCGGAATTTGCTTCGGCAGACCCTGCCAGGCATCCCTCGGGCATTCGACGAGTTTGACAGCTTCATCCATTCAAATCGCAACCTTCATCGACACCCGTGATCACTATGGCACTATCCGCGCGACGGAGAAACCTTGAGAATCTCTCTCGCAATCACCATGCGCTGAATCTCGCTGGTGCCTTCGCCAATAGTGCACAGCTTAACGTCACGATAATACTTCTCGGCGGGGTAATCCTTGATGAATCCGTAGCCGCCAAACAACTGCACCGCGTCGTCACAAATCCGCACCGCAACCTCGCTCGAAAACAGCTTAGCCATAGACGATTCGCGGGTCACTTTCCGGCCGGCGTCCTTCAGCACCGCAGCCCGCTGTGTAAGAAGGCGTGCCGCATCCAGTTCCGTCGCCATATCCGCGAGCTTCCACTGTATCCCTTGAAACTCCGCAATCGCTTTGCCGAATTGCTTGCGTTCCTTCACATATTTCAGGGCTGCGTCCAAGGCGCCTCTCCCGATTCCCAACGCCAGCGCCGCAATCGAGATGCGGCCTCCATCAAGTACGCGCATGGCATCGATAAACCCCTCACCCTCGGCGCCAAGCAGATTCTCCTCGGGAATCTCGCAGTCTTCAAAAATCAGCTCGCTCGTATCGCTGGCGCGAAGGCCCAGCTTGTTCTCTTTCTTTCCGGGGCGAAATCCTTTCGTCCCTTTCTCCACCACGAATGCTGATAGCCCGTGCGTCCCTTTGCTCTTGTCCGTCGAGGCGATCACCACGGCAACGTCGGCATAATGGCCATTCGTGATGAATGTCTTGTTGCCGTTCAGCACGTAGCGGTTGCCCTTTTTCACCGCGGTGGTGCGCGAATTGCTGGCGTCGGAACCGGCGCCCGGCTCTGTCAACCCCCACGCCGCCAGCCACTCGCCGCTTGCGAGCCGAGGGACGTACTTCTTCTTCTGCGCTTCACTTCCTGCCAGGAAAATATGATTCGTGCCCAATGAATTGTGCGCAGCAACAATGATGCCGATAGAGCCATCAACAGCAGCCAACTCCTCGATTGCAAGAACGTAATCGACATATCCAAGGCCTGAGCCTCCGTACTCAGGTGGGAAGATCACGCCGAGCAATCCCATCTCGCCGAGCTTCTTCACTACATCGAGGGGAAACTCGCTCGCCTCGTCCCACTTCATTACATTGGGCGCGATTTCTCGCGCCGCAAATTCGCGGATTTCACGACGAAGCTGCTCCTGCTCTTCTGTCAGTACGAACGGATAAAGGCTTTCGTTGCTCTCGAGCGCTACGCTCATTTCCTTGGCTCCTTTGCGCCTGGGGGTGGACGCCAGCCTAAGCTGCTGACTGGATAAGATGCCTTTACTTTGAATATCGAAAATGGCCCGTGTGATCCGTCAGGTCTGCAATACTCCGGGGTTGAACTTCGGTACGTCAGGATTCATCGCACAGGCCTCAAGCGCGGTAATCAGCACGTCTCTCGTTTTTGCGGGGTCGATAATGGCATCGATCCAAAGGCGGGCGGCACCGTACCGCGGGTCAGCCTGCGCGTCGTAGGTCGACTTGATCTCGTTGTAAAGAGCCGCCCTCTCTTCCTCCGAAAGCACTTTACCGCCGCGCTCCACCTGCTTGGCACGAACCTCGGCCAGTGTGCCAGCTGCGGATGCGCCACTCATCACCGCATAGCGCGCGGTCGGCCACGCAAACAGGAACCGTGGATCGTAAGCCTTGCCGCACATCGCATAGTGTCCGGCCCCGAAACTACCGCCAATAATCACTGCAATCTTCGGTACAACGCTGGTGCTGACCGCCGAAACCATCTTTGCGCCAGCGCGAATAATGCCGGACCACTCGGCGTCTTTGCCGACCATGAACCCATTCACATCGTGCAGAAAGATGAGCGGCACCAGGTTCTGATTGCAATCCATGATGAAGCGGGCCGCCTTCTGCGCTCCCTCGGTGTATATGACGCCGCCTACTTCGATTCGCTTCGCCCCCGCTGATGGTCCCATCGCGACGATCTGGTTCTGGTTGGTCTTCTGGTTAGCGACAATCCCCACAGCGTGTCCGCCGATGCGCGCATATCCGCAAAGAACTGTCCGGCCAAACTCTTCCTTGTACTCGTCAAACTCGCTGCGATCGACAATACGCGCGATCACCTCGTGCATGTCGTAAACATTGCTAGTGCCAGGTGCCGGATTTAATAAGCCATACGCGTCGTCGATGAGATACTTCGGCCCGTCGCACTTCGCATCATAGGAGGTTCGGCTGAATCGTTCTTCTGCGGCACTTGGCGATTTCCGACTGCCGAGTTTATCCACTAGCGAACGCAAGCGGGCAATGCAATGTTGATCGTCCGGCTCCTTGAAATCGACAGTGCCCGAAATCTCCGCATGCATCGCGGCCCCACCCAGTTCTTCAGGATCGGTCTTCTGCCCAATCGCTGCCTGGACCAGGGACGGACCCGCAAGAAACAGACCCGAACCCTCAGTCATCAACACCGTATCGGTCATCACCGGCAGATAGGCACCGCCGGCAACGCACATGCCCATGATCGCCGTGATCTGCGGAATGCCCAGCGAACTCATTACCGCATTGTTGCGGAAGACTCGCCCAAAGTCGTCCGTATCGGGAAAAACATCCTCCTGCAACGGAAGAAACACACCCGCCGAATCGACAAGGTAAAGCGTCGGAATATGGTTATCCAGCGCGATGTTCTGGGCGCGCAACACCTTCTTCGCCGTCATCGGGAAGAATGCGCCAGCTTTTACCGTTGCATCGTTGGCGATGATCATGCAGAGCCGGCCGCACACTCGTCCCAAGCCTGTGACAACGCCTGCCCCAGGTGCGCCGCCGTACTCGGCATACATTTCGAACGCAGCCCACAGTCCCAGTTCGAGAAACTCGCTGCGTTCATCGAGCAGTAGCTTGAGACGTTCACGCACGGTCAGGCGTTTCTTCGCGTGCTGGGCGGCTGCCGCCTTTGCGCCGCCTCCAAGCCGAATGGTCTCCTCCTGGGATCGAATGGTTGCAAGCACTTCGAGCAGCGCGGAACGGTTTGCCTTCGCGCGTGGGGATTGAGGATCAAAGCTGGAACCGATCACGTTTTGAAGTTTCGAGGTTTCGGCCATTCTTCACTCACACAAACTCGCAGACTATAGCATCTTGGATGGTACCGACGTCCATACCGTCTCACGGCAAACTGAGCTGCATCAAATTTTGACAATCTTTTTGGAACGGGCGCCGCGCCAGTAAAGAAACAAACCGATCAGGATAGATGCGGCCGTTCCACCGACCAGTTTCAATTCGAAGCCGAGCTTATTCGACGAGTCCCCCGGCGGCACCAGCGAAACAATAATGCCGATAAGGACGACTGCAAATCCAAGTCCACCGCATATCCATGTGCCTGCGACGCCCCCGGGCACGAGTACCGCGTGCGGGTTCTCCTTACGGTCCTTGCGACGTGACAGTTTGATTACAGCCGCAAACATATAGAGAAATGGGATGAAGTACAGGATGATCGCGGCGTCCACCAGAAACTGATATGCGCCAATCGTCTTCTCATTGATCTGACTGCCGAGGAGGATGGCACCCGAGAGCGTCGCCTGGACAAGAATCGAAATATACGGCGTCTTCCACTTCGGATGGATCTTGCCGAAGGCGGCCGGCAGATAGTGATCGATGCCCACTACAAAGGGCACTCGTGCAATGCCCGCTACAGTACTGCCCACGCCGCCGGCATTTCCCACGGTTACGAGTACGGCGGCCAGCACACCGAGTAAGCCGATTTTCAAGGCCACAGACCCGACTGTGATCGCACTGAACACGCCGCTCTGAGGATCGACGCTCGAAGCGGGCAGCAACGCGAGAATTGCGAATGTGCCGGCGATGTACATTAACGCGATCATTGCTCCGGCGCCGAAGACTGCGCGCGGAAGCGTCCGCCGCGGGTCGCGCACCTCTTCGCTCATTGCAGAGACCAGCTCAAGCCCCGTGAAGGCGAATGCGATCTGGGACCAGAAGTTCACCGTGTCCCAGTTCCACGCGGGCATCATGTTCTGCACGGTAAAGTGCGTCGCAGAGCCGTGCTTGAACACCTCGACTATCGCTACAAGGCCAAGAATTATGAGGGGCAGGTAGGTCCCAACGCCACCGGCATTTTGTAGCCACTTACCGATATTCAGACCAATAATGTTGAGAACCACGGCAATCAGCAGCAACCCCAGCGAGACGCTAAGCAGAAACGTCCGATCCTGGGCGAGCTGCGCTCCGCGGCCGCCGATGATGTACGCGGCCATTGAGGCGCTGGCTAGCAGGAGTCCTGGAAAGTAGAAGACCGTGTAGATCCAGTAGGTCCAGCCTGCTACAAATCCGTGGAAGTCGCCAAAGGCCTCCTTCGACCACGCATACAGGCCACCTTCTTCAGGAAAGCGCGAAGAAAGCTCGTTGATCACCAGCGCGCCGGGGACGAAGAAAAAGACAGCTGCGATCACCCAAAGGCTGATCGAGGATGTTCCGTTGTGGCCGGCGGCCGCGATCCAACGCGGCCCCAGCACGGTGGCGATGTTGAAGAGCAGCACATCCCAGAAGCCCATAGTCTTGCGGAGCTGGGACTTCGTATCTTGCTGGGGCGGCGCAGGAAACGTCATCGCGCCTCTGCGACGCAGCTGCGATCGTCATCTTGCATAAGCGAACATCATAGTTGCCGCTCGTGGCAGGCACAACTCAGGTCGGCGATGGAATGGAGATGTAGGGGCTACACATACCTTTGGACATCCCAAATGAGTCGTGGTATTTTCTTTGCAATGGCCAAAGGAGCGATTTTGAGCGGCGATAAATCTGAAGTTCTGCAAGGCACGCTGGACATGATGATCCTCAAGACCCTTCACGTGCTGGGTCCGTTGCACGGTTTCGGAATTGCACGCCGCATCGAGCAGGTGAGTGAGGATGTTCTCAAGCTGAATGAGGGCACGGTCTACACATCTCTCCTGAGGTTGCAACAACAGGGATGGATCGAATCGGAATGGGGAACGTCGGAGAACAATCGCAAGGCCAGGTTCTACTCAATCACCAGGCGCGGACGAACACAACTTGCGGTCGAGACGGAAAACTGGGAGCGGATCTCTGGTGTGATCGGTCGTGTTTTGCGTTTGGAGGCGGAGAAATAGCGATGACCTCATGGATTTTTCGACTGGTGTCCAGAGTGCGCGGCCTTTTCGGACAGAAGCAGGCGGACTCCGAATTCGATCTGGAGACGCAGACACATCTTCAACTGTTGACGGAGCAATTCATTCGGCAGGGAATGGACCCGAAAGATGCCTATTCAGCGGCTCGCCGTCAGTTCGGTAACACCACGCTGCTGCGTCAGCGTCATCGAGAATCGCGCACGCTCCTATTTTTCCCAAATCTCCTGCTGAATCTCCGCTACGGCCTCCGCATGTTATGGAAGAGCCCGGCATTCACGATGATCGCGGCGCTGACGCTGGCCCTGGGGATTGGGGCAACGTCTGCGGTCTTCAGCTTGATTCAGGGCGTGCTGCTTACCCCGCCTCCCTACCAGAAACCGCAACAACTCATGCTGATTCAAACCGTGCGCACGGACGGGCGAAAGATGGACAGCCCGCGAGGCTGGGCGGCGCAGCAGTGGATCGAGTGGAACGAGAAGGTGGGATCGTTTCAGGGAATCGCGGGGTATGGCTGGACGTTCAATTTCTTGATTCGCAATGATGGTAGCCAGTCCATGCAGGGCATGGAGATCAGCAAAGACTATTTTCAGCTGATGGGTCTGAAGACGGCTCTCGGGCGCGGCTTCGACGATTCGGACTTCGGGCAAGGACACGTGAAGTCGATCTTGCTCGGATACGAGTTCTGGCAGCGTGCATTTGGCGGCGACAAGCAGATTATCGGGAAGACGGTGCGCATCAGCCGCTGGGATTCGTCGCCGGTTGTGATCGGGGTGATGGAACCGGGAGTGCGATTCCTGCCGTCGCCAGGTGCTGCGAAGGAGCCGAATTACGACGTCAACGCGACGGTGGATCTGTGGGTGCCGGCCAATCCGGACCCGAAGTCTCTGAAGTATCCCTATTGGAACGTGGTGGGCCGGCTGCGTGATGGAGTCACTCCGCAGCGCGGCTTGCAGGAACTAGCCGCAATCACCGCAACGAGAAGCCAGCGCAGAAAAGCAGTTTGAAGGGTTCTCGCCGCAACTCGAGCCATTAACGGATGAAATGAACCGGAGTGGCAGACGGATTCTGTTTCCCCTGCTCGGCGCGGCGGCCCTGGTGCTCTTGATCGCTTGCGGAAACGCCGCAGCTTTGCTGCTTGTCCGCGGACTGCAACGACAACAGGAATACGCAGTGCGGATCGCCATGGGCATGGGCCGCGTCGGCCTTCTTCGACAGGTTTTGACGGAGAGCTTGCTCCTGGCGATCGTCGGCGGGACGTTGGGAATCGGCTTATCCATTTTCGCCGTGAAATTGTTCAAAGTGATCGCCCGGACATGCCGTTCCGCGCCTCGATGGAGTCACAGCAGGTTGGGCAGTTTTGGGGTGGGGACTTGGCTTGGCCGTGCTCGCAGCGTTTTTCGCGGGGGCCATTCCGGCGCTGCGCGCCTTTCGGTTGAATCCGATGGAAGTGTTGAAAGATGCAGGGCCGAAAGGAACGGCGGGGATCGGAGAGAGACGCCTGCTGCGTGGCGTCGCGATGCTGCAAACCGCGTTGACGTTGGCGTTGCTCGTCGGCGCGGGTCTGTTGATTCGCACCATGGTCAAAATTGCTGAGGTGCCGTCGGGATATAACACCGGCCGAATCCTGACAATGAGTGTCACGGACGTGCAAGGCCGGTCGACCTGGGCTCCTTTTCACCGGCAGGCGTTGGAGCGCGTCGCGGCAATTCCGGGCGTCCAGTACGCTGCATTCGCCTGGGGTGTTCCGCTCACTGGAAATAATTGGCCTGCGACGATGGACATTGAGGGCCAGCCGCCGCCGGCAAAAGAGAGCGACAAAATTGCGCTGCCGATGCGCGCGGCGACGCCAGACTACTTCAAGTTGATGGGATTGGCGCTCATCGACGGAAGGGAATTTCGATCGACAGATGATGACAAAGCGCCAAACGTAGCAATCGTGAACCAGGCATTTACGCATCGCTACTTTCCCAAGAGCAATTCCGTTGGCCGGAAAATCTGGTTCGACGGCCGAGATAAACCGGGCATCCAGATCGTCGGCGAGATCGCGAATGGGCGAACAGACGATCTGACCCAGGAGCCATCGCCGGAGGTTTATCTGCCGCTATGGCAGGCACAGGCGTTCTCAAAGCATCTGGTGGTGCGGACAACGGCCGATCCGCGCACGGTGGTGGTTGCGGTCGAGCACGAACTGCGGTCCGTGGATCCGACGGCGGCGATCGAGAACGTGAAAACGCTGGAGCAGATTCGCGACGACTCGCTGGCGTCGCGGACCTTCGCCATGCATCTGCTGACAGGGTTTTCAGTGCTGGGAAGCGTGCTGACGCTGGTGGGAATCTACGGCGTGATTTCGCTGTCGGTGGCCTCGCGGCGCCGAGAGTTAGCCATCCGCAGTGCGGTGGGCGCGCAGCAAAAGGACATTCGCAGCGCTGATCTTCGGTGAAGGGTTCCGGTTAATTGCTGGAGGCGTGCTCGGGGGTATAGTGCTGGCGGTCGTTTTGTCGCAGGTGTTGAGGTCCTTCCTGTTCGAAGTGCAGCCGAGCGATCCCGCGACATTCCTCGTCGTGGGAGCATTATTCATCGGAGTTGGGCTTCTGGCGTGCTGGCCACCGGTGCGGCGCGCGGGGAAGGTCGATCCTCTGGAGGCGTTACGCTACGAATAAAGGGGTAAACACCGTTGCCCCGCGCTCTCTCGCCACCTTTCGAAAATCGTGTACTGGTTTCAATCTGAATTTGGTTCAGAAGGACGATTGGCGATCAGCTGAGGGGAAAGCGTTCGCGAACTTCATGCCGGGCACCGGCCGGACCGAGGAAGGATTCGAAGAGCAGGAATTCACGCGCAGTGAACGGCGGGAATTCCAACTCGCTTTTCACCTGGTTTTTGAGATTACGCAGCGCGCGGAGCCTGTTGTTACCCTTGGCGCGCGCGAGCGTGACGTGGGGATGATAGGGCCGGTCTTCAGCGCCGATCTCGCACTGTGATGTAGCCGCCACCACGAGCCGTTCAAGCCGGCGCAGTTCGGGGGACACGTTCACCGCTGCGAAAAATACCCCGGCCCTGTCGAAAACACCTGTTCCATGAAGCCAGACGGGGACCGCCAGCGCTTTGATTTCGCTGATGTGCTGGACGACGCAGCGATACTTTTCGATCGATGTCTCGCCGAGGAATTGCAGCGTGATGTGCCACGTCTCGGGGGTAGTCCAGCGAAGATTGTCGTTGGCGGATCGCAGGCTGCGCGAGATTCGTTCAAGTGCGTCGACAACTTCGGAAGACAGCGGAATCCCGATAAAGAGACGCATGATAGGCCTTCATCAGATGAATTTCGCGAACGACTCGATCTGCTTCGCCTGGTGGTCTCGGCGTTCGACCGGCGATGACAAAACCGTGGACGTGGAGGTCGCGCCGAGCGCGGAGAGTCGGTCGATCAGTGCCTCAAGATGCCGGATCGAAACAACGTCGGCTTCGATGACAAACGATTCGGCCCCGGTGATCCGGTGGCAACGGCTGATCTCGCTCAGTTCTTTCAGCGCAGACACGGTGCGGCTGATCTGCAGTTCGCCTCCGGGAATGGTGAGTCGGACCAGCACGCGGATGGGCACACCCAATTTCGCGCTGTCGAGCGAAGCGTGATAGCCCGTGATGACGCCGGCCTCTTCAAGGCGGTGAACCCGCTCTGCAACTGCTGGTGTCGAAAGGCCGATCTTCCTGCCGAGTTCCGCGAAGGAGACGCGTGCATTTTGCTGCAGTGCCTCGAGAATCTTCCAGGCGATCGTGTCGAGGTCGATTCGATTAGGCCTGGTCTTGTGGGCCATATGCAAGCAATCCTTAGGTTGCATTCCTATTATGCTTAATGCCATTAGGTTTTCACCCTTGTTTTTTAGTGGATACCCATTTTCAGTGCCTTTTCCGCGTCCTAGAGTATGGGTCAGCCGGGAATACATTCCCCCTTCGCTTCCCTCGTCCCGGCACAGGAGGTTCCTATGAGCGCCAGTGTGCACTCGGCTCCAGCGCACATCGATTCAAAACCGGTTACTGAATCGGTCCCAACCGGCAACGACTTTCTTCCGTTGAAAGGGACTGACCACGTCGAGTTCTATGTCGGCAACGCCCGCCAGTCTGCGTACTTCTACAGGGCGGCGTTCGGCATGTCGCTTGTAGCCTATGCAGGTCCGGAAACGGGGCAGCGGGATCGCTCCTCCTATGTGCTGCAGCAAGGCAAGATCCGGTTTGTGCTAACGACGCCGCTTCGCGGTGGCAACGCGATCGCCGAGCATATTGGACGTCACGGCGACGGCGTAAAGGTCGTCGCGCTCTGGGTTGACGACGCTCGCCGTGCGTGGACCGAGACGACGAGTCGCGGCGCGGTCAGCGTGGCTCAACCCTATGTCCTCGCGGACGAACGTGGACAGGTGGTGCTGTCGAGCATCCGTACATATGGCGACACGATTCACACGTTTGTCGACCGTTCCAATTACTCCGGGCCATTTCTTCCCGGCTATCGGGCAATCGAACGGGACCTAATCGCACGACCGACGGGCTTGGTTCATATTGACCACATGGTCGGCAACGTGGGCTGGCACGAGATGGATGAATGGGTGAAGTTCTATTCGAACGTGATGGGCTTTTCGCTTTACCAGCACTTCGACGACAAGGACATCTCCACGGAGTACTCGGCTCTGATGTCGAAGGTGATGGCCAACGGGAACGGCTACGTGAAGTTTCCCATCAATGAGCCGGCCGAGGGCAAGAAGAAGTCGCAAATCGAAGAGTATCTGGAGTTCTACGGCGGCCCCGGCGTGCAGCACATTGCGCTGGCCACCGACGACATCCTGCATACGGTGAGCAAGCTGAGCGAGCAGGGCATCGAGTTTCTGCATGTCCCGCACACGTACTACACCGAGCTGCAAGGCCGTGTGGGCGCGATCGATGAGCCGGTTGACGAACTCGAGAGGCTCGGAATCCTGGTGGACCGTGATCCCGAAGGCTACATGCTGCAGATCTTCACCCGGCCCGTGGAAGATCGGCCGACGTTGTTCTTCGAGATCATCCAGCGCAAGGGTAGCCGCAGCTTCGGCAAGGGCAACTTCAAGGCGCTGTTCGAGGCAATTGAACGCGAGCAGCACGCGCGCGGAAATCTGTAGCGAAGAGAGGGGCAGGATGAAAACCGAAGCGCTTTCTGTTGCTGTGCCCTACCTGATCGAGCAGGATTACCAATGCTACACCGAGGAGCAGCACGCAGTGTGGGCGGAGCTGGTTGGCCGGGTGTTGCCAGAACTTGAGAAGCATGCCTCGCGTGCTTACCTGGACGGATTTCAGATTATTGGGTTGCAACGAGACCGGCTGCCACGGCTGGAGTCGATCAGTGGGCGTCTCGAGCCGAGGACTGGCTGGAATTCGACGCCCGTAAGCGGATTCCTTCCGGCTCCGGCGTTCTTTGAGATGCTTGCTGCGCGCCGTTTTCCAACCACAACCTGGCTGCGCAGCCGCCAATCGCTGGAATACACCCCGGAGCCAGATATCTTCCACGACGTTTTCGGCCATGTTCCAATGCACGCCAATAAAGTGTTTGCCGAGTTCCTTGCGCATTATGGGCGCGTTTGCGCATCCATCCACGACGAGGCTGTGCTGGAAAAGCTGGGCCGCTTATTCTGGTACACCGTGGAGTTTGGCTTGATTCGGGAGGATGACGAAATCAAGGTGTACGGCAGCGGGCTGATCAGTTCGCATGGCGAATGCATGAACGTGATTGAAGGCCATTGCGCTGTCCACGAGTTTTCATTGGACGAAGTGCTCAATACTCCGGTAAAGGTGGATGAGCTGCACAAACTGCTATTTGCTGTCAGCAGCTTCGACCAGATCTATGAGGCGATGCGCGAGGCAGAGCACCGTGCGATGCAAAACAGGTTGTGAAAGGTGAAGAGCATGTTCGATGAGATCCGGTATCAAACCGGCTTTGGAAATGAGTTTGCGACGGAGGCGGTTGCGGGTGGATTACCGCAGGGCCAGAACGCGCCTCAGCAACACCCGCTTGGGCTTTACACCGAGCAGCTCAGCGGCTCGCCGTTTACCGCGCCGCGAGCTGCCAACCGCCGTAGCTGGACCTATCGCATTCGCCCCTCTGTAACGCATCGTCCTTACGAAGAGATCCCTACTAAGCTCATCCGCAGCGGACCGTTCCTGGAGGTTCCTACGTCACCCAATCAACTGCGCTGGGACCCGTTGCCCATTCCCAAAGAGAAGACCGACTTCGTTGATGGAATTGTGACGCTGGGCGGTAACGGCGATCCGGCGATGCAGGTGGGCGTGGCGATTCACATTTACGCCGCCAACGCGTCGATGCAGGACCGCTTTTTCTACACCGCCGACGGTGAATTGCTGATTCTTCCACAACTCGGCGCACTCCGCTTCCACACTGAATTAGGAATTCTCGAAGTCGCTCCCGGCGAGATTTGCGTGATTCCACGAGGTGTCAAATTTCGCGTTGTGCTTGAAGAGAAGCAGGCTCGCGGATATATCTGCGAGAATTACGGATTACCTTTTCGTCTGCCGGAACTTGGAGCGATCGGTGCCAATGGTCTTGCCAATGCGCGCGACTTCAAGGCACCGGTTGCTGCATTTGAAGATCGCGAAGACGACTTCCGTATAACTTCGAAATTTCTCGGCCGTCTTTGGTCCGCCGTCATCGATCACTCTCCGCTCGATGTAGTGGCGTGGCACGGCAACTATGCTCCTTACAAGTACGATCTGGCGTTATTTAACTGCATTAACACGGTGTCATTCGATCATCCAGATCCGTCGATCTACACAGTGCTTAGTGCGCCGTCCAATGTTCCAGGCACGGCGAATTGCGACTTCGCGATTTTCCCGCCGCGCTGGATGGTTGCGGAGCACACCTTCCGTCCTCCGTGGTTCCATCGCAACCTGATGAACGAGTTCATGGGCCTTGTATTCGGAGCTTACGACGCCAAAGCTGAGGGATTCGTGCCCGGAGGAGCAAGCCTGCATAACTGCATGGCGGGGCATGGTCCAGACGCAGAGACCTTTGAGCGCGCTTCCGCTGCTGAATTGAAGCCACACTACCTGGCTAACACGCTTGCATTTATGTTCGAAACACAACTCGTCGTGCGGCCTACCGAATTCGCCATGAACACCCGCATCCTGCAGCATGAATATTTCGAGTGCTGGCAGGGGTTGAAGAAACATTTCAAGCAGACCTCGCAGGCAAAGCCGAAGAAGAAATGAGCGCCATCGAGACGTTGCTTGCGGGGCTCTTTGACTACGCAGGCCTCTATCCGCCTGCGAGTCTAAGCCTTCGCTCTGCAGCGGATAACTACCTGGAATATCGCCGCAGCAAACATGCCTCAGCGCTTGGCCGGTTCATCATCAACTACGATCAACTGAATGATCTGCGCGCCGTTGCTGGAAGTTCTCTGGGCAACTTCAAGTTGAGTGTGATCGCGTCGGAAAATATCGATTGGAGTAACTTTTCGCGGCAAATCGAGGATGGTCTTCCAGTTGAGAGCGTCGAGATCAAATGCAGCCGTCCAGCCGGAATCGAGAACACGGTCGGGCAGATTCCCAAAAATCTGGAGAGCTATTTCGAAGTGCCCATCGATGCAGACTGCGAGCCTACCCTCAAGACGATTCAGGCTTTGGGTGCACGAGCAAAGATCAGAATGGGCGGAGTGCTTCCTGAAACATTTCCAACGGTAAGCGGTACTGCAACGATGCTTAAACTTCTCGCCGATCTTAAGCTCCCGTTTAAGGCAACCGCTGGGTTGCATCACCCCATGCGTTCGCTGCATCCACTGACTTATGAGCCGCAGAGTCCCACTAGCGTAATGCACGGTTTTGTGAATTTGTGTTGTGCCGCAACGCTCCTCTCTTTTGGTGGCGATGTCGAAGATGCTCAACACGTGCTGGGCGAAGAGAACTCGACCGCATGGCAAGTCAACGGTGACGCAATTCGATGGCGCGATCGAAGTTGGTCTGCAGAGCAGCTGGCAACGATTCGTCGGCAGTTCTTCATCAGCATTGGAAGCTGTTCCTTCGAAGAACCAATTCGCGATCTGGAGTTGCTGGGATGGCTATGAAGAGCTGGGTTGAAAGCGCAAACGAACCGGATACCGATTTTCCGCTGGAGAATCTTCCCTACGGCGTGTTTCGCGACAACGGCAAGACGCGAATCGGCATTGCAATTGGTCAGTATGTCCTCGACCTCAGAGCGTGCGCCGAGCGTGGACTCTTGCAAGAACTTCCACCAGATATTGCCTCAGCGTGCTCTGAGGAATCGCTGAATGCTCTGATGTCTTTCGGTCCACGGGCGTGGTCCGCTCTCCGCCGTCAGATTACGAATTTGCTCGCAGAGGATGGAGCCGGTGGACAGATGCAAGCGCGCGTGACGCCTCTGCTGATCTCCATGCGCGACGTGGAGATGGAGGTCCCCGCTCAGATCGGAGACTATACCGATTTCTACGCTTCGATTTATCACGCCATCCGCGTTGGCAAACTGTTCCGCCCGGATAATCCATTGTTGGCTAACTACAAATATGTCCCAATCGGATATCATGGCCGCGCCTCATCGATCGTGGTAAGTGGCACCGGTGTCCGTCGTCCTTGCGGGCAGATCAAGGCGCCTGCTGCGGCTGAACCTGAGTTCGGACCGTCGCATTCGCTGGACTACGAACTCGAAGTGGGCATGTTTGTTGGTCCCGGAAATCCTCTCGGACAGCCGATCCCGATCAGAGAGGCAGAACAACACATCTTCGGCCTCTGCCTCGTCAACGACTGGTCCGCGCGCGACATTCAGTCGTGGGAATATCAGCCCCTCGGTCCATTTCTGGCCAAGAACTTTGCGACAACCATCTCGCCGTGGATCGTTCCCATGGAAGCGCTTACACCCTATCGTGTTCCAGTCGCGGATCGGCCCGATGGCGACCCCGCGCCACTCCCTTACCTTTCCACTGATCTAAACCGGGCCGGAATCGATCTGACCCTTGAAGTATTTCTTCAGTCCGAAAAGATGCGACGGGATGGACTCGCGGCGGTTCAACTCAGCAAAGGAAATCTCGGCGATATTTATTGGACCCTCGCCCAGTTGCTGACCCATCATGCGAGCAACGGTTGCAACCTCGGGCCCGGCGACCTGATTGCAACCGGCACCATTTCGGGTCCGGAACAAGGATCCGAAGGATGCCTGCTCGAGATGAAGCACCGTGCGGAACTGCTCAGGCTGCCCACGGGTGAAACACGCTCGTTTCTGGAAGATGGTGATGAGGTCATTTTTCGCGCCCACTGTCAGTCACCTGGCTTGCCCCGCATCGGCTTCGGCGAATGCACAGGTAAAGTGATTTCCGCCATTTCTCTTCCGTCATGAACCGCCAGGTTGTGCTCTCAAGCTCGTCCTCCAGAATCTTTATTACGGTCCCTTACAGATGACTCCTCCCACTGTGTATGTCAAACTTAAGCAGTGGGATAAAGCGCTGCAAGCGGGCCTGTAGCTCAACGGTTAGAGCAGGGGACTCATAATCCCTTGGTTGGGGGTTCGAATCCCTCCGGGCCCACCAATTCTCTTAAAGCGACTTTGGCTTAGACGGTCCTTCGCTTTGCTCAGGATTTCGCCTGCGGGCTCGGACGCCCGCAAGACGGCTCAAGTTCGAATCCCTCCGGGCCCACCATTGCATGGAGCAGGGGCTCGCTTTTCGCTCGCACGATTGCCTTAACGATCTCCCGATGCTTTCGTTCCTGAACCTTCCGTATACTCAAGCCAGAGCATGTCTAACCGACTGGACAAAATTCTTGAGACCACGCGTGCCGGTCTCGCGGCTGCGAAGGGCCGGAGCCCGGTGGCCGACCTTGAGCGCAAAGCGGCGTTGCATCAGCCTCGCGGTTGGGCGGCGGCGTTGCGGCAAAGGGCTTTGACGGAGCCGGCGATTATTGGCGAGATCAAGAAGGCTTCTCCGTCGAAGGGGCTCATTCGCGAACATTTCAATGTTTCTGAGTTGGCGCAGAGCTACGAGAAAGGTGGCGCGGCTGCTCTTTCGGTGCTGACGGATGAGCCATTCTTTCAAGGGAGCCTGCTGAACCTGGAACTTGCCTCGGCGGCAGTGAAACTACCCTGTCTGCGCAAGGACTTTACGGTTGACGAGTACCAGATTGTTGAAGCGCGCGCGCATTGTGCAGACGCGATCCTGTTGATTGGAGCTGCGCTCACGATGGTCGAACTAAAGCGACTTGCCAGCGTCGCCCACGAGTATTCGCTCGACGTGCTTGTGGAAGTTCACACGGCGACCGAACTTGATCAAGTGCTCGACATTCTCGGCGACAAGGGTGCAGATGCGATCGGCGTAAACAATCGCGACCTGAAGACTTTCGAAGTTCGGATGGAAACGTCTCTCCAACTCGCGGAACGCATTCCTTTCTCCGTTGTGCGTGTTGCTGAAAGCGGAATCTCAACTTCGGAAGATATTGATCGGCTTCGGTCGGCCGGGTTTGATGCCTTTCTGATTGGCGAGAGCCTGATGCGGCAGCCGGATCCCGGTTCGGCGCTGGCTGCGCTCGTCGCAGGTTCCAGAGTGGCGCGATGAGTGTCTGGGTCAAGATCTGCGGAAACACCTCATTCGAGGATGCACTGCTGGCAGCTGAGGCGGGTGCAGATGCTGTCGGATTCGTTTTTGCGGCGAGCCCAAGGCGAGTGACGGTCGAGCAGGTTGCGGCGATCACTCCAAGGCTTCCCTCCTCAATCGAGAAGATTGGTGTTTTTGTCGACTCGAGTTTCGACGAGATCGAGACGGCGGTACGTGAGTGCGGGCTGACCGGGGTTCAGCTTCACCTAGATGGAGCGGAAGATCTGCCGCACCGTCTGCGCGAAAGGTTCGGACGGGGCGTGCGAATTCTGCGCGTGCTGCACTACGCACCCGGTGTGTCGGAAAAAATCGGCGTCATCGCCGGGAATGACAGTGCCGGGAGCGACAGTATTGATGCGGTTCTAATTGACTCCCGGACGGCGACAGCGGTTGGCGGAACGGGCACAAGCTTTGACTGGGACACGGCTGAATCTGTTTTTCGCGACGCCGGAGTTCGGCTTATCGTGGCGGGCGGGTTGAATCCATCGAATGTTGCGGAGGCAGTTCGAAAGCTTCGTCCCTGGGGGGTAGATGTTGTTTCCGGCGTTGAGATTATTCCTGGGCGAAAGAATCCGGCAAAAGTGCGCGCATTCTTGAAGAACGCTCGGTGAAGCCGGAAGTATTTTTTGGACGATTCAAACCGCTGGTTGCAACGGCAGATTTCCCCCCCGGTTCAATATGTCAGAATGCACCCGCCGCGTCATCCTACTTCTCTGGGGGGGTGTACCCCACCCATACTCTGTGAGCAAAGTATTGATCACAATTGGTTTACGGCGGCGACGCGTCGCTAAAGTCGTCCAATCAGCGACTTTAGCGCCAGAGTCGTCTCAGGAAAGGAGTTACGGTGTTTTCGAGGTCAGGAATACGAGCATGAACGAGGATACTGCCTCGATACGGGACGGCGGCATAGCCATTTGATTCTGAGTATAACGATCGGCGAGAAATAGCCTGCAAAGTTCTGAAGATCTTCTGCCGTTTATTTCGAACGACTTAGCGCCAGACCGAGAAGCCGGGGTATTGACAGCTCGTGCAGTGAACCCCTTGACGCAAAGGTGTTGTTACGTGGGCGGACGGTCCACGCTTCTTCCTGACGGCAAAGGCCGAGGGATTCGGTGAGTTTTGTACACTAAGGATTCCGCAGCCGGCGGCCAAGAGCGTTGACTTATGGCATCAGTGATTCTTCCATCGACTCCTTCGGAGTCGCGCCCAGGGCGATTCGGCATCTATGGCGGGCGGTATGTTCCTGAGACGCTGATGGCCGCGCTGCTGGAACTGGAGCACGAATATGAGTTGGCGAAGGAAGATGCCGTCTTCCAAACCGAGCTCGACGGCTTGCTCAAGGATTTTGCGGGACGCCCGACGCCGCTCTACTTTGCCAAGAGACTGACCGAAGAACTCGGTGGCGCCAAGATTTACCTGAAGCGCGAAGACCTTCTGCACACCGGTGCGCACAAGATCAATAACGCCCTCGGGCAGGGGCTGCTCGCGAGGCGTATGGGCAAGAAACGCATCATTGCCGAAACGGGGGCCGGTCAGCATGGTGTTGCCACAGCCACTGTTTGCGCGCTGCTTGGCATGGAGTGCGTGATTTACATGGGCGACGTGGACATGGAGCGGCAGGAGCTGAATGTTCTTCGCATGCGGCTGCTGGGTGCGGAGGTGCGCGGCGTATCTTCCGGTTCCAAGACACTGAAGGACGCAATAAGCGAGGCAATGCGCGATTGGGTCACCAACGTCAGGACAACTCATTATTTGTTGGGCAGCGCTCTGGGTGCACATCCATATCCGACGATGGTGCGCGATTTTCATCGCTGCATCAGCCGCGAGATGAAGGAACAGGTTCTGGAGAAGGAAGGCCGCCTGCCTACCGCTGTGATTGCATGTGTGGGTGGTGGATCGAATGCGATCGGCGCTTTCTACGAGTTCATTCCCGATCGCGCGGTGCGTCTTATCGGTGTCGAGGCAGGTGGGCGTGGAACGGAACTTGGGGAGCATGCGGCGCGCTTCCAAGGGGGAGCGCCGGGAGTGTTGCAGGGGACGTTCTCGTATGTGTTGCAGGATGAGAACGGACAGATTGCTGCAACGCATTCGGTATCTGCGGGTCTCGATTACGCATCGATCGGCCCAGAGCATGCCGCTTTGCATGATTCCGGGCGTGCTGAGTACGTCTCGCAGGATGACGCAGGCGCGCTTGACGCTGTTGTCAAGCTGGCTCGGACTGAAGGCATTCTGCCTGCTCTCGAGAGTGCGCATGCGGTCGCGGAGTGTCTGCGGATTGCGGCGACGTTTTCTCAGCGTGACATACTGATAGTGAATCTCTCTGGTCGCGGCGATAAGGATATGGGCATTCTTGCGCGCGAGTTGAAGCTCCAGGGAGTGTAAGCAAAATCGATGGCACTCAGTTTCAATCACAAGCCAGGTTTGGTCGTCTATTTGACGGCGGGCGATCCGAGTGTGGAGGCCACGCTGGCCATCGCGCTTGAAGCGATCGATGCGGGCGCGGACGTGATTGAGCTCGGTGTTCCATTCAGCGATCCGCTGGCCGATGGGCCCGTGATTCAGCGCGCTAGTGAACGTGCGGTGGCGCGCGGCACGAGCATTGCTGATGTTCTGAAGATTGCGGGTGAGATTCGCAGCGCTCGGCCGAAGGCCGGCATCGTTATTTTTACTTATCTGAATCCGATTCTTCGCTATGGTCTTTCCCCATTTGTGGACGATGCGGAAGCGGCTGGGGCTGACGGTGTTCTGATCATCGACATGATTGTCGAAGAGGCCGGCGAATATCTTGCGGAGATGGATCGAGCCGGGCTAGCGCCTATTTTCCTGGCCGCGCCGACGAGTCCGGATGATCGCCTCAAGGCGATCGCCAGCCACGCCAAGGGCTTTATCTATGCCATTTCGCGCGTTGGCATCACGGGCAAGCAGCAGAACATGACTGCAGATGCCGCGGCGCTGGTCGCGCGAATTCGCCGATGGTCCGGATCGGCCGGCGAGGGGCTGCCTGTGGCCGTTGGCTTCGGGATTTCTACCGCTGAGCACATTGCTCAGGTGGCGGAGTTTGCGGATGCCGCGGTGATTGGCAGCGCGATTGTGGAGTTGATCGAGCGGTCATCTCCCGAAGCGGCGCCAGGAGCAGTTGCACGATTTATTAAGGGTCTGCGTCTGCCCCAGGCGGCGCTGACCCAGTGAGAAAGACAGCTCTCAGCTTTCAGCCTTCAGCTTGTGCACGGCAGAACCAACCGCATTATGCTCGCATCGGCAGGATTGAGTTGAGAGCTGATGACTGAAAGCTGACAGCTATCGCGAGGATGGAATGACGCTGGAAGAATTGCGCAACCAAATCGATGTTCTGGATCGCCAGCTTGTGGAGTTGCTGAGCGAGCGGGCTCGCGCCGCGTTGATGATTGGTCATTTGAAAGTGGCAACCTCGCTGCCGGTGTATGAACCGGCACGCGAAAAGATCATCTACGCAAACGTGCGCGCCGCAAACAAGGGGCCTTTGCCCGACATCGAATTGACGCATATCTACGAGCGCATTATCGACGTGATGCGAGCGCTGCAAAGGAACGAGCTGGCTTCAGAGAGGAATGCCCTCAAGAGCCAAGAGACTGGCGCCCCGCCATTCCAGCAACAAGGAACTGTTGCCGGAGATTCGGGAGCCGCGCCGAAGACAGGGAACGAGAAATGATTGTTGCAATGCAGGAGATGGCTACCGAAGAGCAGATTGACTTCGTGATTGAAGCGATGGTGGAAGCCGGTGTCGGCGTTCACCGGACCACGGGCGCAACCCAAACGATTCTGGCGGGCGTTGGTCCGACAGCGACTATTGACCTGACGAAATTTGAGATTCTGCCCGGTGTGCTCCACGTTCACCGCATCAGCTCGCCGTACAAATTGGCGGGCCGCGGGTTTCGGCCGGAAGGCACGGTGGTTGAATTTGGCAACGGGGTGAAGCTCGGCGGCGAACAAGTGATCGTAATGGCGGGGCCGTGTTCCATCGAGAACGAAGCGCAGATTTTCGAGACGGCGAAGCGTGTAAAGGCAGCCGGAGCGAGCTTTCTGCGGGGCGGAGCCTACAAGCCACGCAGTTCGCCTTACGCTTTTCAGGGGATGGGGGTTCCGGGGTTGAAGCTGATGTACGAAGCGGCCCGGGCCCACGGATTGCTGGTTGTGAGCGAAGTGATGGAGATTGCGCAGATCGAAGGAATGCTTTCTTACGTCGACTGCTTTCAGGTAGGCGCGCGGAATATGCAGAACTTCAATTTGCTGCGCGAGCTTGGCGTCGCGCGCAAGCCGGTTTTGCTCAAGCGTGGAATTGCAGCCACCATCGAGGAACTGCTGCTTTCGAGCGAGTACATCATGTCTGGCGGGAACTACGATGTGATCCTTTGCGAACGCGGTATTCGCACATATGAGACTGCGACGCGCAACACTATGGATATTTCTGCCATCCCGGTGGTGAAGAAGTATTCGCATTTGCCGATTGTCGGCGATCCATCGCACGGAACGGGGCATCGCGAGATGGTTGCGCCGATGGCGCGGGCGGCGGTGGCTGCTGGCGCCGATGGCATCCTTGTTGAAGTACATCCAAACGCAGACAAGGCGGCTTCCGATGCGGCGCAGACGCTGTACCCCGATCAGTTTGAGAAATTGATGAATGAGCTGCGCGTGATCGCGAAGGCTGTGGGCCGAACGCTTTGAACTGGAAAGAATCCTCATGATGGAACGAGTCGCGATCCTGGGCACAGGCCTGCTGGGCACATCGGTAGGTCTCGCTCTACGCGCGGCGGGATTCAAAGGGTCCATCGTGGGCTGGAATCGAAGCCGCGGACAGGCAGAGACTGCGCTCTCGATGGGTGCGATTGACTCCATTGGTGGGGATCCGATTGCAACCGCCAAGGCAAGCCAGGTCGTTATTCTCGCGGTTCCTATTTTTGCGACGCTCGATCTCATGGAGCAGCTCGCGCCTGTGCTCGGTGCAGATCATCTTGTAACCGATGTTGGCAGCACCAAGACACAGATCACTGAATCTGCGGATCGGCTGTTCAACACGGCAGATCGCGCGGGGTTTCTGCCGGGTCACCCGATGGCGGGCAAGGAGCGGGGCGGCGCCGATCTGGCGGACGCTAAACTTTTTCGCGGGGCGGTTTGGATCTTCACCGACTTTCCAGCCTGGCAGAGGTCACTGGAATCTGCGGCGCTCGCCAAGAACTGGCGCGAGTGGGTTCTTGCGATGGGTGCGCGGACTCTCGAACTTGGTCCGCAGCGGCACGACGAGCTGGTCGCGTGGGTCAGTCACCTTCCGCAATTTGCTGCTACGGCGCTGAGTGCGGTTATCGAGGATGAGATGGGCGAGGCGCCGGAGTTGAAGGATGTTGGAGGGCGCGCTCTGCGTGAGATGACGCGGCTTGGCGCCAGTCCGTTTTCCATGTGGCGGGATATCGCTCATACGAATACCGATGCCATTGCGGCTGCGCTTGAGACTCTGGAACAGCGGCTTGCACATATCCGCGAAAATCTGCGTACGCCCCAGTTGCGCGATGAGTTTGAAAAGGCTAACCGCTTCCGGCAGGAGTAGCGCGTTACGCGGAGTTGCGCTGCGCGGTATGGAATGCGAATGCCGAGAGCCGCCGTGGATGGTTGGATCTCGAGGTATCCCACTCATGCGCGAAGTGCGCGCATGAATGGGGCACCTTGGACCAGAGTGGGTGTGGGTGGCTTGTTTCCTCACCTACGGTTCTTACCTATAATCTTTCCCCATGCGGCTTCTCCTTCGCGATCTGCGTTTCGGCCTGCGCACTCTGGCGAAGACTCCTGTTTTCACCTGCGCTGTTGCTCTTACGCTTGCACTTGGAATTGGAGCGAATACGGCTGTGTTTACGGTCACGAACGCGGTGCTGCTGCGGCCATTTCCTTTTCGCGATCCGGAACAGATCGTCAGCATCACTTCAAAAGACGCAACGAAGGAAAACGGTGGAACGCTTCTGCGCTATGAGCTTGTGCGCGATTACAACCGGTCGTGTCAATCTGTTGCTGTATGGACAAACGACAATCTGAATCTCACGGGAAGCGGCGAACCGGTCCAGGTGCCGGTAGCGCGGGTTTCGCCGAATTTCTTTCAGACGCTTGGCATTCAACCTCAAGTGGGGCGGGTGTTCAGGCAAGAGGAAGGCACGGCTGCAGGACGGCCGGTGGTGATGCTGAGCGACGCGATTTGGCGGACGCGCTACCACGGCGATGCCGGCATCGTTGGCTCCGTGGTTTCGCTCGATTCAGTGTCGAGTACGGTTGTGGGTGTACTCCCAGCGGATGCTCAATTTCCGTTTATGCCGAAGGCGGAGATTTTTTCTCCGCGCTATTTCGAGCTTTCGCTGATGACGCCGCAGCGGCTGAGGCTTGGCGTGGGATACCTGAGCATCATCGCGCGGCTCCGTTCCGGGATTTCAATTGCCGAAGCTAACGACGAATTAGCGCTCCTGAATCGACGTTATCGCGAGCAGAACCCGGCTGCGCCGGACGCATCGCCGGCCACAGTGATGACTGCGAAAGGCATGCGCGATGAGGTTGTGGGCGACGTGCGGCCCAAAGTGATGATCCTGTCTGGCGCGGTCGCTTTGGTCCTGCTTATCGCGTGCGCCAATGTCGCGAGCCTGTTGCTCTCGCGGGCGCTGTCTCGAAAGCGAGAAATTGCGACGCGCCTGGCGATCGGTGCAAGCCGCGGTGCAATCGTTCGTCAACTTCTGACGGAGAGCATTACGCTTGCTTTGATGTCGGGCGCTGTCGGTGTGGGAATCGGATGGGCAGCCACACGCGCACTTGCAAACTGGGGAGCTTCGCAGGTGCCGCAGGGCTTCTCAGTCAACCTGGACGCGCGGGTACTTCTTTTCACGCTCGCTGTTTCGTTGCTTGCCGGGATTTCGTTCGGCATCTTTCCGGCGGTGCAACTTGCAAGTGCTGATTTGAATTCGACGCTTCGCGCAGAAGGTCGATCGGCATCGTCCGGACGCTCGGGTTCGAAGATGAGAGCGCTGCTCGTCGTGAGCCAGATTGCGCTTTCGCTTGTGTTGTTGATCGCGGCGGGTCTTCTTTTGCGAAGCTTCAACCGGCTGCTGCACGTTGATCCGGGCTTTGAGGCGCACAACCTGCTGACGATGAATGTTTCCCTTTCGACTACGAAGTATTCCAAACCGGACCAGCAGATTGCGTTTTTCGATGATGTGCTACGGCGCGTGTCTTCGCAGCCCGGTATCCGTTCGTCAGCAATCTCAGCGACAATGCCGCTAACCTTCAAGCGCATTACGCCGGTCCTTCCGGAAGGACAGCCGGATGTGCCGCTTGGCTCAGCGCCCGTTCGTCGATATTGAAGCCATCAGTCCGCGATGGTTTGAGACCATGCGCGTTCCACTGCGCAGCGGGCGCACGTTTACCGACGACGACAATGCGAAGGCGCCACCCGTGGTGGTGGTGAATGAAACATTTGCGCGGCAGTACTTCCCCGGCGAATCCGCAGTGGGCAAAAAGATCGCGATTGGACGAAGGCCGGAGCCAGCGCTGGTTGTCGGGGTAGCGGCGGATGTGAAGAATCAGGGTCTGCAAAAGGATCCGCAGGCACAACTGTATCTGCCGTTTCCGCAGCTTCCGTGGAGCGACATGAACCTGCTGATGCGGACCGATGTTGCTCCGGCGGCAGCGATCGCGACTGTGCGTGCCCAGATCGCCGCCGTCGACGGCAATCAACCTGTAAATGAAATACAGACGGCCGAAGAGCTTATCGACAATTCCCGTGCTCAGCCCCGCTTCACGATGCTGTTAATCGGGGGCTTTTCCGGAACCGCGCTCGTGCTTGCCGTTCTTGGTGTTTATGGCGTGCTGTCTTATTCCGTCGGGCAGCGACAGCAGGAGTTCGGCATCCGGCTGGCGCTGGGCGCGCAGCGCACTGATATACAGCGAATGGTCATGAGGCAGGGCCTTTTGCTGGCGTTGACAGGGATCGTTGCAGGACTTTGCGTGGCGTGGATGATAACGAGGCTGCTGGAAAATGTGCTTTACGGGACTGGCTCAAGAGACCTTGCCACGTTCGCATTCACTCCTGTCGTGTTTCTCCTGGTAGCGGCGTTGGCCAGTTATCTTCCAGCCCGTCGCGCGATGAATGTGGAACCTGTGGAGACTCTCAGGTAGCAGTCGAAGCTCAAGCCGTTTGTTCGACGGCTTCTATTTCGTCCTTCTCAGGGTCGAGAGCTTGAAATCCTTCAGATCTTGCTGCATCCAGCAACACAGGCGAAGCCGAAAGAAAAATAATCTCGGTGCCGCGGAACATCTCGCGCGCAACGAGCGCAGCGCCGAGTTGCAACGCTTCAGTCCAGCGCAGGGTCGTGCGATCGAGCAGTTGCCGAGCGGCTTCGAGCACAGCCGGATTCAAGGGTTCCTGTACCATCCGAGCGGCTTCAATGCGGAGTATTTCCAAAACTGCGGTGGCATCCGCGGAACTGATGCTACCGGCTCGCTCGCGCCGGCGTATGGCCGCATAAACCTCGAGGGGCGCACTGGCGGCGATCAGCTTGCGATTATCTTCGACGGTCTCCATCAGCCGGATCAAAGCGTTGGTGCCGGGCTCCTGCACAAAAAGCTTCGCAAATGCTGTGGATTCGAGAAAGTAGCAACTCACAGCTTTCCCCGTTCCTCATCGATTGCTTCGCCGATTGGCTCACCTTGGACAACTACTGGATGGAAGCGCTGGGATTCTTCCTGTACTCCGGCCTCGGCGCGGTTCAAACGAATCGTCGTTGTGGGGTAGGCCGGCGTCTTTGGATTCGCGATTTTGCTGGTCAGGACAACGCCGCGCTGGATGGCCTCGGCGAGTACGGCTTGCCGCGATTCAGGATGCTGATTCCAGCGGAAGGCCTTTCGTGGCAAAAACGAATCTCGAAACCATTTCAGCGCAATGAAGGCATGACCGCCACGCTCCGCCTCGGCAAGTGCCGCGCAGAGCTCTTTGACGCGCGCGTCCAGGTCGGCGGGTACGGTTGCAATGTCTTCTGCATCTTCCTCGAAACTCACCTCAACCGGAACTCGCGATCCGCGATTCTGCCTTGTTGGGGTTGTGGTGCCGTCTTCGCGTTCGAAGTAGATGCGAACCTCATCCTCTTCAGGCGACCAGGTTTCCGCAGGCGCACTTCTACGCTTGCTGCGTCCGTTTTCGCTGCAAAGCTCCACGATTGCCTGGTAACCGGGAGGCGCCAGAAAACGCAGTGCACGTGCGAGCCCAGGATCCTGGGAAAATGCGAGTTCACTCAAGGCCTCTTCAATTATTTCTTCGGCATCCGGAATACTCAGATTGCTAATGTCTACGCTGCTTTGCGCAGCTCGATTCGACTTCATGAACGGTTCTCCGTATAAAGCTTCTCTAGCCTGTCTTTATCTCGCTGCGCTCTGATGAAAATCGAACCCTAAGATACGGCGCTTTTTCGGCGGGTGACAGGTTCCCGATCTGGCTGTAAATGAACAACTTGGTTTCCCGAACGATTGTAAGGGGGTGTTATGGCGGTTTTAGTCTTGCCGAAGCGGCCCGATCGCCATTTTCTGGTCTTTTGATCCCCCACAGGACCGAGAAAACTTTAACTAGAAAGCACTTCCAGCCTAATCACGCACCAGTGTAAACGATTGTGCAACCTTAACCCATAATGGTGCAAGAGACATTCGGGGCTGGAAATGCCATGTGACCCCAGATTCCGCAAAAAGTCTCGTTCCCGATTCAGTATTTTTGAGACCGTCCTATTCGTACAATAGAGGGATGCGGCGTTGTTCTGTCCTACTGTTCTTTGTTGTGTTGATTTTGAGAAGTACACCTGCATGCGGTCAGGCGCCGCCCTCGTTCGACCTGATCGGGCCTAAAGTTGATGTGCATGTAAAGCGGGGAGAGGTCACCCTGCCGATTGGCCAAGTGCCCAATCTGCTACCCGGAGACCGGTTGTGGATTCATCCGGACCTCCCTGAAAGCCAGTCCACGCGACTGGTGCTGATCGTCGCGTTCCTGCGCGGCGCCACGAATCCCCCGCCGGCAGAGTGGCTAACGCGCGTCGATACCTGGGAAAAGAAGGTGCGCACGGAAGGTGTTTTTGTCACAGTCCCAGCGGAGGCCCAGCAAGCGGTCCTGTTTCTGGCCCCTTCGACCGGGGGCGACTTCAGCACGTTGCGGAGCGCCGTCAAAGGACGTCCGGGAACTTTTGTTCGAGCGACGCAAGATCTGCAGGCAGCGAGCCTGGACAGAATGCGCCTGGATGCCTATCTCGCAGAGGTGAAGGTCACTTCCCAGACCGATGCCAAACTGTTGAAGGACCGTGCGCAGAAAGCAGCATCTGTCTTGGGAATACGGCTCGATCAGCAGTGCTTCGACAAGCCGACGGATCAGCAGGCTCCGTGCCTGACGCAGCACACCGAAGGCCTGGTGCTGGACGATGCCAATGCTTCCAATCGAGTGTCGCAGATAACCAGCGGCAACGGCGCAGATCTGATGAACCAGCTGAGCTACTCCGCGCTTGGAGGCGCGGGGGTATACAGCCCTTATATCGGGGCCGTTGTCGATACGATTCGGATTCTGGCTTCGTTGCACACGGCGCATTTCCAGTACATTCCGGCGCTCGCGCTGCCGACCAACGACACGCTGAACCTGCGTTTGAGCGTCCCGCCATCCTTCCGCGATCCGAAATCAGTGGTGGTGGTGGCCTTGCCGCCGGTGGGGCCAGCCAAGATGCCTCCGCTGCACCCGGTGAACCCTGCAGAACAATTCTGCGCACAGAGGGCTGGACTTGTGCTCGAGGCTGAGGGAGCTCCGCTGGTGTATGCGACTCCCCTGGCTCACGATTTGAAGCTTCAAGTTCAATCGAAATCTGCGCCAATCGATGTACCACTGAAAACCGATGCCTCACAAGGCGGCCTTGTTCTGACGCATGCTTTGCCACCGCTTCCTTCGGGTGAATTGATCGGGGTAGTTAAGGGCAAATGGGGTTTCGATGACTGGGAGGGCCCGAGATTTCACCTGGTAAGTGCCGGGGCCGGAAAATGGACGGTGGCGCCTAGCGACGAATCTGCCCTGGTGGTTGGAAGGGAGGATACTCTGCACGTCACTGGCGAGAATTCCCTTTGCATCGAGAAGATCGAGGCGCTCGCGACTGGCGCGAGTGCGGTGGAACTTCAATGGAAGTCTCCAAAGCCAGATGTGCTGGAAGTGGGAGTGCCACTGAAAGATGCAGCACCAGGCCCGGTCACAATCAATATCCACCAGTACGGTCTGGAGAAGCCGGACAAGCTGACGCTGATGGCTTATTCCGAGGCAGCATCCCTGGAAAGACTGAGGCTGAGCGTTGGCGATTCTGAGGCAGCGCTTACGGGAAACCGGCTGGATGAGGTTGCAAAAGTCTCATTGAATGGGCTTGATTGGACTCCGGCGGGCCTGAAACGCGTACAAGACCTTGACCAGCTTGCGATGAAGACTGCCGGCGACACCTCTCGCTTGGAGGCCGGAAAGCGGTACACCGCCAAGGTTGAGTTGCGCGACCGGCGCGAACTGAAAGTGCCTGTGAGCGTCGAGCCGCCACGACCGGAAGTTACCCTGCTGAGCAAAGGCACGCAGGACGACCAGTCGGCGGAGCCGTCGCCGGTTCGGCTCGGGAGCCCTGACGATCTTCCGGTGCAGGGCAGACTGGTGTTCTTCTTGAAATCGAAGACGCCGGTGAACTTCCCGCGGGACGAGAAGGTGGAGGTCGCGGCCACCGATAATAGTTTCCGCACGACTCTCACCGTCAGCGATGGAACGCTAATGCTGGAAGATGCGAATACCGCGCTCGGCGTGGTGGAGCCACTGGCCAAGTTCGGCTCATCGGCGTTTGGGCCGGTTCAAGCGCGAGCTGTCTCAGCGGACGGCGTTGCCGGCGAATGGATGACGCTTGGAACGCTGGTGCGTCTCCCCGGCTTCAAGGAGTTGCACTGCCCACACAACCCTTCGCGCCCTTGCATGCTGACGGGGACGAATCTGTTTTTGGTTGCATATATTGCAGCATCGCCAGAGTTTGAGAATTCTGTGGATGTGCCGCCGGATTTCACCGGCACGCAGCTGACGGTGCCGCATCCAGTGAATGGCCTGCTCTACCTGAGACTGCGCGATGATCCGGAGACGGTGCAGACGCTGTCGTTATCGGTGATGCCGCTGACGCCGGCCACTCAGAACCAGACGACGCCAACGGCTGCCAAACCAGCGGTCACGCCGACGACGGAGCAGCAGAGCGCACAAACGCCCGCACCGCCTCCCTCGAAAACCGAACCGTAGGGACAGCTCTCCGGAACCTACTGGATATTGGCAGGGCTATTGGAAGTAGGCGCGGTTCTTTTCTGCGAAGTGTGCTTTGTCAGCGGGTAAATCGGCTTCAGAGTATATCGCGTTCTGAGCGCAGACGGTTGCGCAATTGCCGCAATCAATGCACTCGTCGGGATTGATGTACACCTGCGACGCGGTTCCGGCGGCAGGATCGGCGGCCTGCGGCGCGATGGCGGCGGTGGCGCACTCGGCAACACAGACAAAGTCTTTCGTGCATGCATCGGTTATAACGTAAGCCATAAAAAGTGCTCCTTGATTAGTGGTGCGCGATGTTGATGGGACGCTCTTTTGAGCTTAGCCAGCGGGGGGCGAGATGCTCCGTGACTCGAATCACAGGAAGGCGAAGGCGGTGCGCACCTTAAATGAAGGCGGATTGCGCGGCGGCGAATCGGGGGGCTCAGTGAATCTTTGGGAAGGGGAGTTCCGCTGGGCGGGTGTCAAGCATGATGGCATCGAGCCAGATGCGAATACTTGCGCGGAGCTGTTCAACCGCGATGCCACCGAATTCCGCTGAAAAGCCGTCGAGACGACGCAGGGCTGCACGCAGCAGGGATGCCGTCCCGACTGGATTGCCGCGCTGCAAGTGATGGAAAGCTGCGGTGATCTGGATCAGGGCCTGAAGAAAAGTCTTCTCCGGTTCATCGCATTTGAGCCACACGGCCTCCCAGTATTCGTGGGCGTCAAAGAATTCCTGATTGCAGTAGCAGCGAAGCCCATCAGCTAGTGCGCCTTCTGTCCAGTCAAACGACATCGTGTCTTCATTATTACTTCGGGATGATTCGCGAGGTGGATCCGAACTTCTGGTAATTGGTGAACTGAACCACGTTGATGTGCCTTTCCAGGCCGATGCCGTCAGACTCCATCACCAGGTTGTGCACCTCGGAAACGGCTATGCCTTGAATCGGGCAGACGTAGTTCTTTCCTCCGATGACCACGGGGCCGTACTGCACGGCGATGCTGGAAGTGGTAACCGGGTCTGCGTCGGTTAATTCGGCCTGGAGGGTGATGCGATCGATGACGCCTGTCGCCGGATCGATATAGAGTTCGCCGCGATATCCAGGCTTGCTGCGAAATGAGTATTCCTGAGGATCGTCTTTCGATTTTCGGTAGCAGCAGAAATCGATCAGATAATGCGAAGCGGATTGCGGAACCGCGAAACGAAAAACAGCGAGGAGAGCGCCGGTTTCACCTTTCTGCCAGCGAGCCCATTCGACATTGCCCACGAAAGAATCGCCAAGAACGGTTTTGAGGATGGGACCGAATTCGCCCCATGTGGTAAGGCCAGATTCGGTTGAGGCAGAGTCCTCAACCTCGTGGCCATTGCGATATGCAACTTCGCGATGGGATTTTCGGGCGAGTTGCATGATGGCTTGTGGTTTGGCATGCCTGGGACTTTGCGCGAGGGTTTTTTCGAAACTCAGCGTAGTGCGCGTGGCGAGGAAGTCGGGAAGTTGTTTCAGCGTTGTGTTCACGTAGCTCACCGCCGCTGAGATCATTTTTTGCCGGGCGGCTGAATCGGGTACGGGAACGTCCGGTAGTTCGGCAAGGGGAGGTGGCTTGAAAATTGACGCGAATGCCAGTAGTTGAAGCTGCTCGATTGTTTGCGGGCCGATGCTCGCCTCATTGAGGAGGCGGGAGAATGTGGCCGAGGTCAACTGTTCTGACAAGGCGACTGAACCCACCCGATTTGCAACGTCGGCATCAGATTGCTTCGCCGTCTGCTTAGAGGTCAAGAACTCCTGCATTTGCGAGACCGTCACCCGGTTCTGCGCCCGAATGGGAGCGGGGAACACTGACAAAGTAAGCAAAAGCACAAGGAAGCGTGATGGATTGGCGGAGTTCAATTGGCAGCAAGTGTACCTGTTTGTTCGAGCTAGATGCCCACGGAGAATGCGAAAGGGGCGGCTCGAAACGCCCTGACACCGGGGGAGATCGTAAAGATGTTCGGTGCACGCGCATGCTGCCAGATAACTCTTTCGCAGAATTTCGCGTCTGTATCTTTGTAGTCAGTTTCTCTCAGCAATGGGGGAGCATACCCGTCGGAGAGAATGAGGTCGACTGCGTAGAGTGTTTCTAGTTTCTGAATCTTAACCGAATAGAAGAAAACAGAGCACTTGGCTCATAGTGCTCTTCTAATTGAAAGTCCCTGCAGCATTTGTTGCCCGCAAGACAATTGGAGCACCAGGCCCCCGGCGCGCAAGTCGCGCCAGTTGTAGGTATTCGTGTCTCAAAGGCTCGAGAAAATTCGGAAGACATTTTGGCGTCTTTCCGGAAGTGTAACGACCTGAGAAGCGAATGTGGAAAACACCCCACCAAGTGAGGATGGCGAAGCCATGCGCAAAACAGCTGCCAGTTCTTCGCCAAGCATGGTGACACGGTGGTTTGCGGTGTACACGACTTGCCGTCACGAAAAACGGGTGGCACAACATTTGGAGCAACGGCAGATCGAGCACTTTCTGCCGTTGTACCGTACGCAACACCAGTGGAAGGATGGATCGCGCGTGATGGTGGATCTTCCGCTGTTTCCGGGATACGTTTTTGTGCGGGTCGATTGGAGTAACCGGGTGGGGGTGCTTGCGGTGCCGGGGGTGGTTTCAATGATTGGGACTGCGATGCGGCCTGCTCCGCTGCCGGATTTCGAAGTTGAAAAGTTGCGGACAGGGTTGGATCCATTGCGGGCTGAACCGCATCCCTTAGTGACAGTAGGGCAGCGGGTGCGAATCAAGAAGGGACCGCTTACCGGAGTAGAAGGAATTGTAATTCGAAAGAAAAGCGGGATTCGGGTTGTACTGACCCTTAGCCTGCTTATGCAAAGTATCGCTATTGAAGTTGATCGGGATGATGTGGAGTTTGTGGGCACATCGTTTCCGCTATCGCTGGAAGCTACACATAGAGAAGAAATAGAACAGCTAAAACCTCAACCCATTTATCAATCTTGATTTCGCACCTTGGTTCCCACCCTGATCCACCTTGCGGTGCTCTCCCGGCTTGTGAACGTTGCACGGCGCTGAGAGAGATGCCGGAGGAAACCTATATTGCAAGCCCATGCGCACGCCATGGGGGTTCGCTTAGTTGAAGAACCCACCAGGGCATGGAAACACAAAAAAAGCGAGGGTACTGCGAATGCAAGGAAGAAGTACTGCCATAAATATATTGGAAGCCGATGGCAATGGATCTGGAACGATCACGGCCGTCGGCATATACCGTGATGCACTTCCTACGAGCGCATGGAAGCGCCCAACACCTTACCTTTCCGCGGCTGTGCGCCGAGCATTTTCCTGGCGATATGCAGTGGCCAAGCGGACGCTGGACATTGTGTGCTCGAGCCTCCTGATTGTTCTGCTCTTTCCCGTTATGCTGGCGGTTGCAATCGCGGTCGCGCTGACGTCACCGGGGCCGATTTTTTTCACCCAGGAAAGATTGGGGCGTTTCGGCGCTCCCTTCCGCATCATCAAGTTCCGCTCAATGTTTACGCAGAAACAAAAGCATAAAGACAATGTGTTCGAAATCAATGGCCAGCATCGCAGGAGCGAGGTGGAGAGCAGGAATGAAGCGGCTTACCCGTTGAACAAGGACACGCCCGATCCGCGCATTACACCTGTGGGCAGGATTATCCGCAAGCTGAGCCTTGACGAGCTGCCGCAGTTATTCAACGTACTGCGGGGAGACATGTCACTGGTGGGACCGCGGCCGATCGTTGAGGCGGAGGTTCCGCTGTATGGGCAGCAGTTCGCATATTACGATCTGTTCCGTCCGGGCATCACAGGGCTGTGGCAGGTATCGGGACGGAGCGATGTTGATTTCGACAGGCGCGTGATATTCGACCGCGAGTATGCGAGTGAATGGAGCTGCCTGCTTGATTTGAAGATTCTTACGATGACCATACCCGCTGTGGTTACGATGCGCGGCGCTTATTAATCCCCGCGCGCGAGCGTGTTGTCCGCTCACGGCCTGATAGCGAGCCGTGAGCGGCTTTTTGATTTTGTGACCGGAAGACAACAAATGAGAACGAATTCAGGCCAGCGCTTGCGGATATTGATCCTCTTTTCAGTTGCCCTATCTATAACCGCAGGGAATGCACAGACACAAACAAACCCGAATCTAACGCCGGGCAGCTCGCCGCAGGACATGAGTCTGCAGAACTGTGCGAACGGGGATGTGTCTGCTTGCCAAGAGTTGACGCCATCGACATCATCATCGTCGCAGAGCGGGCTCTCGAGCGGCGGGTCGACCGGGTCTTCCTCCGCCTGGGGATTTCCGAGCACGAATCCGGGTTCGCCGAATGCGCCGATGTCGGTGTACCGGGACGACGCGGAGGGATTGAACCGCACAGAATTGCCGCGGCAGCAGCGTTCCCAGCTGCAATATGCCAACAAGCCTCAACCTCTTTCTGAATTTCAGATGCTTGTCGCTGGATCAATTGGCCGCATTGTGCCGGTTTATGGGGTGGATCTTTTTGCGAATGTTCCGGATACATTCGCACCGGTGCAACACCTGCCTGTAAGTCCCGATTATGCGATCGGCCCCGGAGACGAGTTGCTGATTCGCACCTGGGGGCAGGTGACACAAAACCTGCACCTGACTGTGGACCGGTCGGGATCCATCTACGTTCCGCAGGTCGGCGAAGTGCGTGTGGCTGGGCTACCCTTCCGGAAGCTGCAGGAGTTTTTGAAGGCGCGATTCGATCGCGTATATCGCAATTTCGATTTGAATGTGAACCTGGGTCAGCTGCGGTCGATCCAGGTGTTTGTTACCGGCGAGGCACACAGGCCGGGCAGCTACACTGTGAGTTCGCTGAGCACGCTGGTGAATGCGGTGTTTGCATGCGGTGGTCCGGGGCCGCGCGGTTCGCTTCGCCATATTGTTCTAAGACGCAATGGAGTGGTAACGACGGACTTTGATTTATACGACCTGCTGCTGAAGGGGGACAAGTCAAAAGACGCAAACCTGGAAACAGGCGACGTGATTTACTTTCCGATCGTAGGCCCCCAGGTAGCGATCGTGGGCAGCGTCAACGTTCCAGCGATATATGAATTACGCGGGCAGGAGAGTATCGAGGAAGCGCTGTCGCTGGCAGGCGGCGTTTCCGCGACTGCTGAGACTTCATCGCTGGAGATCGAGCGGACCGAAAGAAAATCTGGCGGCGGCAGCGTGCGGGTGGCAGTTGACGTTCAGATGGATCAGTCTTCGTTGAAGGCTGCGCTGCGTAATGCGGATATTATTCGTGTGCGCGCCGAGGCTCCGCGGTTTGAAAAGACGGTAACGCTGCGTGGGAATGTGGCGACACCAGGACGATTTGCCTGGAAAGAAGGAATGCGGGTCCGCGACCTGATCCCCAATAAGGAGTCGCTGTTGACCCCCGACTATTGGTTGAGGCGTGAGCAGCTCGGACTTCCAGTCGCCGATTTTCAACCGATGATGCCCCCTCTGAAAACGGAGACGCTGGCGAATCGGCCGGGGCAAAATGTCAATCGTCCTGCAACGCCGGAGGATGAGCAAACGATCAACAGCGGCCTCTTTCCTCAACTGACGGCCGGTGTTCCACAAGATAACAACGTGCCGCAGGGAGGCAACGGAGAGCAGTTCCAATCTCTGGCTGCGTCAGGGGACCAGGGAACCGCGGCGAAGGGGGAGCAGGCGGGAAGAGTCGCGCAGGTTTCCGGTTCGGCGCACGAAACACTTGGCTCGGGCCCGCACCTGGTAACAACGCCGCGCTTTCCGATTGAGACACAGGTTGTCAGAGTATCGCCGGACATCCATTGGAGCTATGCGGTTGTGGAACGCGTCGATCCGAAGACGCTAACCACGCGGCTGCTGCCTTTTGATCTTGGCGCTGCGATTCTGGGAGGCGATGAGAATGCCAACATCGCGCTCGAACCGGGTGACGTGATTACCATATTTTCGGATGCGGACATTCGCGTGCCCCGTGCGCAGCAGACGAAGTACGTTCGGCTGGAAGGGGAGTTCGTCCACGCAGGCGTGTACAGCGCTCTCCCGGGCGAAACGTTGCGGCAGCTCGTGATCCGGGCCGGAGGATTGACCCAACAGGCCTATCTCTATGGGTCCCAATTCAGCCGGGAGACCACCAGGCGCGAGCAGCAGCTGAGGCTCGACGAGTATGTTTCAGCTCTGGCGTATCAAATTGAAATTTCGGCATCGAACAAGGCAACATCGGTCGTGAGTGCCCAGGAGGCAGCAACCACCGCTGCATCCGTGGCGAGTCAGCGTGAATTCGTCAATCGGCTGCGGGAGATTCGTGCGACTGGCCGGATTGTGCTTCATATTGACCCAACCGGTTCTGATATTGCGTCGCTTCCCGATCTTCCGCTGGAAGATGGGGACCGATTTATTGTGCCGCCGGTTTCCTCAACGGTAGGAATTGTAGGCGCCGTCTACGACCCTAACTCCTTTGTATACCTGACCCATAAGAATGCCGGCGAATATCTGCGCACGGCCGGCGGTCCGAATCGAAACGCGGACCGCAAGCAGATATTCATTATCCGGGCGGACGGATCGGTCCTGAGCAGGCAATATCTTGACCACACATTGTGGACCGATGACAAATTTAACCGCCAGGTCATCTATCCAGGCGACACGATCGTGGTTCCGGAACAACTGAACAAGACAACCCTTTTGCGTGGCCTGACGGATTGGTCACAAGTGTTCTCGCAATTTGCCCTTGGGGCAGCGGCAATCAACCTTCTTAAGTAGAGAAACATACACGCGATGACCTCCGTTTCGGCGGGCAGAGCATCCAAAAAAGCAGTGTTGCGATTAGTACCAATCGGAGTACATAACCCATGGTGAATAGGCGAAACGACGAGATGACAGAGGATATGCCGGACCACATTGTCTTTCCGTCGATTCAATCAGGTGCACAGGACGATCTGACCTTTCTGGATGTACTGCTCATCATTACGCAGCGCAAGAAACTGGTGGGGATCGTGACGGCAACCTGCACCGTGATCGCGTTGATTGTTGCCTTTGCTTTGCCGCAGAAGTACACAGCGACGGTGATTATTCTCCCGCCGCAGGGAAACTCTTCGATGAGCTCAATGCTGGCCGGCCAACTGGCAGGGATGAACAGTTCAATGGGTGGCGTGGCCGGTAGCATGCTGGGCATGAAGAACATCAATGACATGTACGTCTCGATGCTGAAGAGCCGGTCAGTCGAGGATGCGGTGATTCAGCATTTCGGGCTGCAGTCGGAGTACCAGAAGACCTATCTTGCGGATACGCGTAAGGAACTTGAGAAGCACGCGAAGATTGACGGATCGACGAAAGACGGATTGATCCGGCTGAATTTTGAGGATCGCAACCCCAACCGGGCCGCAGAAATCGCGAACGGATATGTGGACCAGTTCAGGAATCTCTCGCAGCACCTGGCCATCACGGAGGCCTCGCAACGCCGGGTGGTCTTCGAGGCGCAACTGGAGAAGACGAAAAAAGACCTGGAGAATGCAGATGAAGCGATGAAGCGCACGGAGCTGTCGACCGGCATGGTGCAGGTGGATGGGCAGGCGCGGGCGATGATCGACTCAGCTGCCCACTTGCGGGCACAGATCGTCTCCAAGGAAGTGCAGATCCAGGCTATGCGCTCGTATGCCGGTGATGAAAATCCAGCTCTGACACAGGCGCAGACAGAATTGGACGGCCTGCGATCTCAGTTCAACAAGATGGTGGGCTCGAAGGGCGGTTCGGCGGACGATCTATTTCTTCCCAAGGGCGAGGTGCCCCAGGCGGGTCTGGAATATGTCCGCAGACTTCGCGACGTGCGATATTACGAAGCGATCTTCGACGTGCTGGCGAAACAACTGGAACTTGCGAAGATGGATGAGGCCCGGGAGGGCGCGTTCATTCAGATTGTGGATGCGGCAGTGCCGCCGGAGAAGAAGTCGTTTCCGAAGCGCGGCATGCTCACGATCACGGGTTTATCGGTGGGATTCACGCTAGGAATCATGCTGGCCCTGCTGCAAGGGGGGCTGGTGAGAATGCGGCATAATCCGGCGACCAAGGACAAGCTCGACCTTTTGAAGTACTCGCTGTGGATGGGGCCCGCGGCAAAGCCGAAGCCTGCTCAAGAAGAAGTCAGCGCGCTGCAACACGCGCGGCCTGAGGCGACAGGCTGAGAAGAGTCTCAGTGGGTAGAGCAATATTCTTTTGCGGTTTGGATTGTTTTTAATCTCACTCATATCAGGGATTCGTCCCTGAATCATATTCAGGAACGCATGCTGACCGAGACAACGACATCCCCGCAGCCGCCCGGAAGTCTCTGGCTTTCGGTCAGAGGTTTTTTGCGTTATAAGCTTCCTCATCTCATCGGTCTCGACAGGGCCATTGCATTTACGGTGCTGGGACGCGTGGTACAGGGGTTGGGAAGCGTGGGAAGCGTGCTGCTGATTGTGCACTTTCTGTCGGCAGCAGAGCAGGGCTACTATTACGCGCTGTGGAGCCTGGTGGCGCTGCAAAGCGTATTTGAACTGGGATTTTCGTTTGTGATTCTCCAGGTAGCGGCGCACGAACGAGCGCACCTTGAGTTCCATCCGGACGGAAGCATCACAGGTAAAGAGGCGGCGCACTTCAGGCTTGCGTCGCTGTTGCAGCGAGCGGTGCGCTGGTACACGGTAGCAGCCGTTTTGATGGGAGTGGTGCTGCTGCTGGGCGGGATGCGGTTCTTCGCGCTGCATCAACAGGCACAGGCACCGAATATCTGGATCGTTCCACTGAGAGTCACAGTATTTGCTTGCGCCCTGACATTCTCAATCGGACCGGTGCTCTCATTTCTTGAGGGATGCGGGCAGGTGGCACAGGTTGCGCGGATGCGCTTTCTTCAATCGACCGTGAGCGTGGCGCTTTCCTGGGCGGCGCTGTTGAGTCACCACGGATTGTTCGCGCCGGCGATGGTGCTGCTGGGGCAGGGGATAGTGGCGAGCGGCCTGCTGTATTCGCGGCGCACGCTTTTGATACCGCTGCTGCGAATGCAGGTGGCGCGGATGGGAATAAACTGGCAAACCGAAGTGTGGCCGTTCCAGTGGAAGATTGCCGTGAGCTGGATCTGCGATTACTTCATTTTTCAGTTGTTCACGCCGGTGCTTTTCGCGTTTCGCGGGCCAGTGGAGGCAGGAAAGATGGGTCTCTCGATGAACATCGTGTTGCAGTTGAGCGCGATGATGCTGTCGTGGATGACGACGAAGGCGGCGCCGTTCGGAAGCTTGATTGCGAAGAAGGATACGCCGGGACTGGATCGGATGTTTTTCAGGTCACTGCGACAGTCGATCGCGTTGTTTATTGGTGCTGCCGCACTGGTTTTGCTCGGCGTGCTCGCGGCTCCATACCTTTTCCCAAAGGTCAGCAGCCGCATTGAGGATTGGCCCGTTTTTCTTCTTCTGCTGCTTACGGCGTTGAGCAGCCACGTGGTGCAGAGCGAAGCGATCTATCTGAGGGCGCACAAATGCGAGCCATTCCTGGTGCAGTCGATTGTGATTGCGCTTTGTACCGCGGGAAGTGTTGTTCTGCTTGCGAAGACATCAGGGGCGCTCGGTGTGTCGCTGGCGTACTTCGCGGTTCTGGGTGTGGCGGGGGTGATCTCGGCCACGGTAATCTTCAGGAGGAAACGGAACCAGTGGGCTGAAGCGGGGATTTGATTCATGAACTTGAACGGTACCAGCACCCCGGCGCCGCGCATTTCGGTGGCGATGTGCACCTATAATGGCGGTCGTTATCTTCAGGAGCAGCTGGAGAGCATCGCGTTGCAGACGCGATTGCCATGTGAGTTGGTTGTTTGCGACGATCGATCGACGGACGACACGACTTCGATTTCTGAAGCGATTTCAGTCTGAAGCGCCGTTTGCGGTAAAGGTAATTCAGAACAGTCAGAGGCTGGGATCGACCCGAAATTTTGACCAGGCGATTGGGTTGGCGCGAGGCAGCATGATCGCCTTGTGCGATCAGGACGATCGCTGGGCGCCAACGAAGCTGGAGCGGCTTTCTGTGAGGCTCGCTGAAGATCCGTTTCTGGGCGGCGTGTTTTCGGATGCGAACCTGATCGACGGCGATGGGCGGAAGACCGGGTCAGCAGCTGTTTGCGAAGCATAAGTTCACGACCGCAAAGCAGCGAGAATTTGTTGGCTGTCCGACAGCGACACTGCTGAAGCATGATGTTGTGACCGGGGCGACGATGATGTTCAGGGCATCGATCCGGCGCTATTGCTCGCCGATTCCAGCTTCCTGGGTACACGATGGATGGCTGGCATGGATGATCGCGCTTCACTCGCGCCTGGGTCTGGTCGCCGAGCCATTGATTGACTATCGGATTCACGCCGGGCAGCAACTTGGGGTGAGCAGCGCAGTCCGCCCACAGAGCGGAACGGCAACGGCGAAACGCGGCGGCAGTTTTACAAGCGAGTCGCGCGCCAGTTTGAAGACCTGCTGCAGCGCTTGCTGGCCGAGGGCTGGAGTGAGAACGATGCGTTGCTCGGGAAGATCCGCGAGAAGATCGACATTCTTAAGAAGGCAATCGACCCTCTCGCCGAGCCTTGGCGTGCGGACGCTGCAGATGATCGGCCAGTTGCCGCGTTATGTGCACTACGCGCGAGGACTGGGGTCTCTGCGAAATGATCTTTTGCTGGGCCGGGAGACGCCATGAACGAGCAGCTCCACAGTACGAGCTTTGGTGCAACCCAACCTGCTTGAGGCATCGATTGCGCCTGCGGCAATGTGGCCGTCGCTGACGGAGAGACTTGCAAGGCACAAATTTATCTACGGGGTGTTGAAAGGGCGGCACGAACTTCCGCTGTTCTGCAATCCCCTTGTAATCTTCGTCCTCAATTGGGCGTTGATGATGGTGTCGCTCAGTTTCCAAGTCACTTATGTGACGTATCCGACGATGGGCATACCGATCCTGCTGTTCGCGCTGTCGCTGGGCTCATTTCTGTTTGGATATTTGGTGTCGCGAACGCTGCTGCATCGCTGGCCCACGAGCTCGGGGTCGCTTACCTTACACGCTGGATGTAACGCGATTGTGGCAAGCCAACCTGCTGTTCTGCGGCGCGGCCATTCTGATTATCGTGTTCAATTGGGTGCTGTCTGGTCCGCCGCCGGCCACTCGGCGACCCTGCCTCGTACCTGACTTACGGTCGATTCAAGCAGGTGCTGTTTCCGCTGCTGGTGGTTGTGACGGTGAACTCAATGCTGGATGCATCGCGCTGGCGCAAAGCACTGTTTTGTATGTTCGGCATCGCGGGAATGGCGTTGTACATCACACGCGGCCTGCTGATGGTTGCGCTGCTGCAGATGCTGTTTGTTTTCTCGTTGAAGACGCGGATGAGCAAGAAGAAGCTCTATAGCATTGCGGTTTGCTGTCTTGGCCTTGCGGTGGTGGCGATTACCCTCATCGGGAATGCGCGAACGGCACAGGGAGTCTTCCTCGAGTACTTGCAGATCAGGCACAAGTTTTCTGACTGGCCGATGGCCTATCTCTGGCTGACTTCTTATATATCAATTCCGTTTTCAAACTTATGTTGGCTTTTTGCGAAGGGTAATTTTCACGGACCCACGTTGTCTTTTCTGTATCCGCTTCTTCCGTCGTTCCTGACGCCACCCGATCCTCATGCTTCGATTCACGATGATTTGAGCATTATTGACGGGGCGAGCACATACTTGCGGCTTACGCCCTGGATTTTTCGTATCTCGGCGTGTACCTTGCGAACCTGGCACTGGGGATCGGCTGTGGATGGCTGATGGAGCGCGCGTTGCCGAAGAACATCCTGGTGGCCGGACTTTTTCTCACATGCCTCACATTCATCTTTTTCAGCGACATGTTTACGCCGCTTTCGACGATTCTGCAGTTTGCGATTCAGGCGACTGGTGCAGAGGAAATGCTTTCAGTGGGGTGTCGCGCCAGCGGAAAGCATGGTGGCCCAATGAGCGTCTGTGCGGCCGGTGTTCTGAGACGACAGAACTCCGTTTACGGTGACGGTCGTGATCGTGCTGTATCGGATGGAGCTTGCGCAGTCACCGGCATTCCAGAGCGTGATGGCGGCCCGTGCGAGGCTCGGTTCGGACCTGGGGCATGCTGACGTGCTGCTGTGGGACAACAGCCCGGGACTGAATGTTGGACATGAACTTCCGGAAGGCGTCGCCTATTTTCCAGATGAAAGCAATTCGGGTTTGGCAACTGCCTACAACCGTGCCATCGAGTGGGCATCGCAGAACGGATCGGAGTGGCTGTTGACGCTGGATCAGGATACGGCGGTTCCGGATGACTTCTTTGTAAAGATGGCGGCTGCTGCGCAGGCCAGCACACGGTATGCGGGGATCGGCGCGATTGTGCCGCAGATTGTGGCGGGTGGAAAGCAGCTTTCGCCGAACTACTTCCAGTTCGGGGCGATTCCGCGGTGGTATCGGACGGGATTCGTGGGCGTGCCGCGAGAGCCGGTGTTTGCCTTCAACTCGGGGGCGATGTTGAAAGTGGCAGCGCTGCGGCAGGTCGGGCGGCTATGATCCGCGGTTCTGGCTCGACAACAGCGACGCAATGATTTTCAGCAAGTTGCACGAGCACGGCAAGCGGGTGTACGTGGCCGGCGATATCCAGGTCGAGCACGAATTCTCAATGAAGGACATGCAGCAGAGGATGAGTCCGGCAGCGTACCGGAACGCACTTTTTGCGGAGACAGCCTTCTGGGATCTGCGGATGAATCGAGCAGCGGGTTGGGAGAGAACGTTGCGACTG
Organism: uncultured Acidobacteriaceae bacterium; assembly: GCA_963832035.1. GTDB lineage: Bacteria > Acidobacteriota > Terriglobia > Terriglobales > Acidobacteriaceae > Telmatobacter. Next base: position 1,139,810 of record CAWHSK010000003.1, read on the forward strand.
GCGCTGCGGCTGGTGAAGCAGTGGTGGCGGAATGATTCGGCGGAGTTGCGACGGATCACGTGGAAGGCCCTGATGCGGCGACTTTTCACATCGCGCAAAAGGCGGGTACAGGAGTGGATGGAGAGTGGAGCGGATCGCGCAATCGATGGAAGGACGTCGATGCAGTTTGCGGCGGAGCCAAGAATCTCAGCCTGTATGGCGGCATACAACGGCGGGGGGTTTGTCGAAGCGCAGTTGCATTCGATTCTGTCGCAGTTAAAGCTGAGGGATGAGGTCGTAATTGTCGACGATGGATCGACGGACGACACGCTGCAGCGCGTCAAGAGCGATCGGCGATGCGAGGGTCCGACTGCTGAAGCATGAGAAGAATGCGGGCGTTGTGTCGACGTTTGAAGATGCGCTGCGTTCGGCGACCGGAGAAGTTCTGTTCTTATGCGATGACGATGATCTGTGGGCTCCGACGAAGGTGCGGCGATTTCTTGATGTGTTTGAGCGTCGGCCGGAGGTGGGGATCGTGTTGAGCCGGGTGAGCATGATTGACGAGAACGGGTCAGCCGCTGCCGGATTCGCGGATCAATCGCGGAGGCAGATTTTTGCCGGGATTCTGGCGCAATTTACTACATGAATCACTACCAGGGATCGGCAATGGCGATTCGTGCATCGCTGCTGGGGCGGGTACTGCCTTTCCCGGCGCGGAAGTCGTTTCTGCACGATGCTTGGATCGGAACACGGAACGATCTGATGGGCGGAGAAGTTGCATTCCTCGATGAGGATTTGCTGTATTACAGGCGACATGGCAACAACGCGAGCCGCACAAAATCGCTAACGGAGCAGATCTACACACGCGTAGAGTTACTCCTGGCTCACCTGGTCTATGCGCTTCGCCAGCCGAATCGGACGTCAGAAGCTCTGCCTGGAAGGCAGACAGAGCGTTGAAGACTTCTCCGCAAGTAATTCTCGAGAGATTTGATGTTCTGCGCGCATGAGTGCGGCGAGGAAATGTATCTGCATGACGCAATCAGTTGACGATACCGGCAGCTCGCACCCGAAAGTAGCGGTCATCATTCCGACATACAATGCGGCAGAACTTTGGCCGGCGCTGTCAGAGGGAATCCGCATGCAGAGTCTTTCGCCAGATCAAGTGATCGTGATCGACTCGTCTTCAAAAGATGGGACAGCGGAGCTGGCGCGAAAAGAGGGGTTCACCGTTGTCGAGATTCCTCAGCATGAGTTTAACCATGGTGGGACGCGCCAGATGGGAGCGGACCTTGCTGAGGATGCGGAGATCCTGATTTATATGACGCAGGACGCCATTCCGTTTGGAACGGATGCGTTTGCGAATCTGCTGCGCGCTTTTGATGATGCGGAAATTGGGGCCGCATACGGCAGGCAGCTTCCGAGGGAGGAAGCGGGTGCGATCGAAGCCCATGCGCGGCACTTCAGCTATCCCGCTGCGTCGCGAGTGCGTGTGTGGGAGAGCCGTAGGTCGCTCGGATTCAAGTCGATCTTCTTTTCGGATTCTTTTGGAGCGTATCGTCGAAGCGCACTGATGAGCGTGGGTGGGTTTTCGCCGGATGTGATTTTTGGTGAGGACACGCTTGTGGTGGCGCGGCTGCATCGTGCCGGCTGGAAGACGGCATACGTTTCCGATGCGGCGGTGCGACATTCGCATGCGTATTCCATTGCAGAGGAATTCAGGCGCTACTTTGATATCGGAGTTTTGCACGCGCGGGAGAGTTGGCTCGTCGAGCAGTTTGGGAGCGCGTCGGGGGAAGGGCGTCGATTTGTTGTTTCGGAGCTCAAATATTTGTCGAAGCACGGCGGGCATCTTATTCCGTCGGCGGTTGCGCGTACTTTCGCGAAATACCTGGGGTACGCAATTGGGCGACGGGAGAGGGGGATCGCGCCCCGGCTGAAGCATTACCTGGGATTGAACAGACAATACTGGAGTCGCTAAGCAACTAGCCAGAGAGCCGGAATTCGATAAAATATTGTGATGAGTTTTCCGATCAGAACGTGTGTTGCTTGTGGCGAAGAGTTCGAGCTGAAGCCGGACAAGCCGGGGTTTGCGAATCGCTGTCCTGAGTGCAGCTCCCCTGAAGCCGAAGAGGGAACAAATGAGTCGTCGATGAGCGCTGAGGAGCGCAAGGCATTGAGCGAAGTGAACGCGGAGAGACGCAGAGTGATCCGCGATTTGCTCTATCGCAAGGATCGGTGAGAGCTCGAACGGAAGAAGCGCCATAAAAATGAAATGCCCGGCGGTTGGATCCGCCGGGCATTTGCCATTTGCGCTAGGAATAGTTTAGTGGTCGTGGTCGTGATCGTGCTTCATGTGGTCCATAGCCCGGTGATAGCCCTCACGGAAGCCTTCGCGGAACTCGTTGCGAGCTTCTCCTTCGACGGGTGGGTGTTTATATATTTCATGGTCATCGGCATCGGCGTGGCGATGCTCGCTGTAGTCATGTCGCGCGGCTTCAACGCCCTCGTGAAAACCGCGCTGCTGTGCATCGCGATATCCAGAAGGTGGTGTGTCCCAGTGGTCGTGGTCCTGGTATTGCGCGGCACTGGGAAGTGGCTGGGCTTCATGAGCATTGGCTTTGAGTGCGCCGGTGGATGCGATGCAGAGGGCAAGCAGGGATGGTGCGATACATTTAATGTTCATAGAATAGGAACCTCCACGTACATGGCGTAAAGATGATTGCGCGCTCGTTTGCGTTGCCCTGCCAGAGGTTGCCTGGCGCAGTGTTTGCAGCCATAGCGATGCAATAGGATTCCGGTATGAGACGGCTTCTCGAAATTCGCGACCTGCACATATGGTTTGGAGCTACGGAAGCGGTGCGCGGGATTGACTTCGATCTGGATGATGGCGAAGTTCTCGGGCTCGTGGGGGAGTCGGGTTCCGGCAAGAGCGCAACGGCGCTGGCGCTGATGGGATTGCTGGGGCCTGCGGCGCAGGTTACGGGGAGCATTCGCTGGCGGCGGCGAGAGGAATCGGCTGGCTCGCGAGAGCACGAAGGCGTGGGGTTGATGAATCTTCTCGATCAGTCCGGGCGGGTAATGCGGGGGCTGCGGGGACGGGAAATCGCGATGATTTTTCAAGAACCGATGACCGCGCTGAATCCGGTGATGACCATCGGGCGGCAGGTGGCGGAGGGCGTACAGGCCCATGCGCCATCGTGCACGCGGGGCGAGGCGAAGCGAAGGGCAATTGCGGCGCTCGAGGAGGTTGCCATTCCTGATGCGGCGGCGCGGTATGGCGATTATCCACACCAGTTTTCGGGAGGGCAGAGACAGCGCATCCTGATCGCGCTGGCGTTGATTAACCGGCCGCGGCTTCTGATTGCGGATGAACCGACGACGGCGCTGGATGTGACGGTGCAGGCGCAGATCCTGGCCCTGCTGGCGGAACTGCAGAAGCAATATGGGCTGGCCATGCTGTTTATCTCACACGATCTGGCCGTAGTTGGGCAGGTGGCGAGCCGGGTGGCGGTAATGCGGGCTGGGAAGGTGGTCGAGGCCGGGCCTTGCGCGAAGCTGTTAACCCAGCCGGAACACGCGTACACAAAGAGCCTGTTGAGGGCGGTGCCGACGCTGCGGACGAATCGCGAGCAGCCGCTGGCGATGGTGGATCGATAGCCGGGTGCGGTCCGGTCCGTACAGGATTGGGCAGGTTACGGAAGGTGGTCGCGGCGTCAGCGTGGCTGGCCCTAATGTGTCGGGTGTGTCCTATGATGGGCTGGAAGCGCCATGATTCATGTGGAGAAAAGGGCCGATTCGCGACTGGCGGCGGGAGTTTGTGCCGCTGTGCTGGCGCTTGCCGTGTGCCCGTGTTCTGCCCAGACCTATGCACATAAGAAGGCTCCCGCGCCGCACGAGCCGACCTCGGCTGAACTCTTTGATTACATCCACGGGGCGATGCTTGCGTACAGTGCTGAGGACCAGGTAAACGACAACCTGGAGATCTCGATTGATCCCACGGCTACAATCCTGACAATCAAACAGCCCGATGGACACTGCGATATATTTTTGAGCGCGCTGGATGCGAACACGATTGTATGGGACGTTTATGATGCGAGCGACTCGATGCAGACGCGCGCACCGCTGGCGCGGCTGACGGTGGCTGCTGTCGCGGGCAAGAAGGCCCGCATCTGTTACGACACCGACAACAATGTTGACCCATCGATTCCGCCGTTGCGAGCGCGGATTTTGTTTTCGTGGAACGCGATTCCGGATGGATCCGGATTTCAAACGAAGTTCACGAAGGCTTTCAAGAAGCTGATCAAGCAGAGCGGCGGGATGGCGGAGAAGAATATCTTCAAGTGAGAGTGCAGATCTCGAGTGGGCTGACCGAATCGCTCAGCCTCTATGTAGTAGATCCCGAAACTCTATCAATCGGCTCGTTACCAAGAGAAAACTCGATGTGCCTCGCTCATTGACCGTCGGTCTCTACGAAGCAATCAGTCGATAGCCCTCACGGTTTTCGCTGAATCTGTTCTGGATATTCGTAAAACCAGCACTTCTCAGGCGCTCTATCAGCTCTTCGACGCGAAATGGATAGTAGACAATCGGGTAGGACCGCGTCGACACTTTTCCGTCAGAGTCAAAGACTAAGAGCACTTCTATCGTGTGAGGGTCCTCCAACTTCTCCGGAAAGTTCCAAACGTAGATAGGCAAACACCGCTGCCCAAAGCGCTCTCTCCACTGACAGGGAGTGAAACGTGGTTTCTCTTTCCGGAGCTGCTCCCAGTTGCGAGAGTCGATGACGAGTTTGCCGCCACTCCTTAGAACGGCGCGCATACCCTGCACCGACCGAAACATTTCTTCTCCGTTGCGGGCGTGCCCGATAGCGTTGCCGAGACAGAAAACCAGGTCAAAGGGACCTTTGACGTGAGCCGGTAGATCCTCCCATGTACAGCATTTCAGCGGGACATCTACATTCGCGGTCCTGACGGCCAGATCTGCTTGCTCTAACATTCCCGGGCTGCCATCAGAGCCACTGACGTCATAGCCAAGCTTGGCCAGTGCTATCACGAATGTTCCGATTCCACAGGAGCAATCCAGAATGCGGGCCTTTGGACCGGCCTCTTTCAGAGCATCTTCGTGCTCCACAAGGTAGGGCTTGCCTGAAGAGACATAGTCCGAGTAGAGCCAGTGGTAATTCACAGCAAACTCGTCGTATTGCGACATCGCATTTGTTCCCGGATCTTTGGGGATATTGTATGCGTGATTTGCGAAGAGGAGAATGCGCCATTACTGTCTGGAGGAACGATTGTCGAACTCACGTCCCTCAAGAACGGTCATTGCGAAGCGGTGTCAACGCAACTTGATCAATCATCGGCGATGACTTCGTGTTGCATTATTAGCGCGGATTTAATAGGTTGGTCACATCGCGAATGCAAAGAATCTGACGAACAGCTTCCCTTCGGATGAGTGGCAAGATCCCTTTCTCTCTCCGACTGAGCGTCAAGCTTTGCTTCTACAAAAGGAGAAACATCGTGAGCCTGCTTCACTTCAGGTTGGCGGCGGCCGCCGCATGCGCTATGACGCTGCTTTTTGCTTCAGTCGGACCAAAGCCCGCAGAGGGGCAGGAACAGGATGGCGACAAGGTTGATCTTGCTGCTTTGAACCAGATCAAGAATGAGGCATTCAACCATTCGCAGGTGATGGAGAATCTCTTCTACATCTCCGAGGTTTATGGTCCGCGCGTCAACAATAGCCGCAATCATCGCGCGGCTGCCGAGTGGGCGATGCAGCGGATGAAGGATTGGGGGTTGCAGAATGTGCACCTGGAGAAGTGGGGTCCGTTCGGCGATGGCTGGCAGATCAAGAAATACTATGGCGCGCTGGAGACGCCGGCGTATGCATCGCTGATCGGGTTTCCGCTGGCGTGGACTCCGGGGACGAATGGACTGGTAACGGCGGAGGCTGTGCTGGCTCCACTGCATTCAGAGGCAGACTTTGCGAAATACAAGGGCAAGCTGAAGGGGAAGGTCGTGCTGATTTTCGACCCGCGCGAACTCTCGCTGCATACGGAGGCGGAAGCCAAGCGGCTGACCGATGAGGAGGTGGCGGCGCGTTCGAAAACTCCTGACCCTTCCCACACCGGTTTTGGTCCCGGCAGGCCGGGAGCTGCAGCGCCGCGGCCGGGCGAGTTCACGCCTTCAACGCTTTCGACGGCGGCGCCGAGCGGGCGCGTTCTGCGTAATCAGGTGAATGCCTTTCTGAAAGAAGAGGGTGTGGCTGTGGCGTTGACGCCGGGATATAACGGCGATGGCGGTACGATTTTTGCGTCGTATGGCGGATCGCAGGATCCGAAGGATCCGGTTGGGCCGCCGATGGCCGCGATCACTCCGGAGCAGTACAACCGCATCTGCAGATTGTTAGAGCACGGTATTACGCCGAAGCTCACCTTCGATATTGAGACCGAATACCAGAAGGATGACCTGATGGGCTTCAACGTTGTCGGGGAAATTCCCGGGACGACGAAGGCTGATGAGGTCGTGATGGTGGGCGGGCATTTCGACAGCTGGCAAGGCGGCACGGGGGCGACCGACAATGGCACGGGCTCGTCGGTGGCGATGGAGGCGGTGCGGATTCTGGCGACTATGCACAAGCCGATGGCGCGGACTGTTCGCGTGGCGTTGTGGGGCGGAGAAGAAGAGGGACTCTACGGCTCACTGGCCTATGTGCAACAGCACTTCGCTCCGCGCGACACGATGAAGAAGACTCCGGAGTACGACAAGCTCGATGTGTACTTCAATGACGACTCGGGGTCGGGGAAGTTCCGCGCGGTATCTGCGCTGGGGAATGTGCAGCTCGCGGCGATCTTTCAGTCGTGGATCACGCCAATCAAGGATCTCGGAATCGATGCTGTTGTTGGATTGACTGCCGGGCCAACGACGCAACCCGGAGGGACGGACTCGACCAGCTTTTCGTGGATTGGTCTGAATGGTATCGGCTTCATGCAGGATCCGCTGGAGTATGGCACGCGTACGCACCACTCGAATATGGATCTGTATGACCGCGTGCAGAAGGGCGATGTGATGCAGGGAGCCATGATCGAAGCATGGTTTGCCTATAACGCGGCGACGCGAGCGGAGATGCTGCCGCGGATTGAGACACCGGGGCCGGCGGTGAAGAAATAGGCGAATGGGTGGGCTTCATTGATTTCCCAGGCCTCAAGAGCAAGACCCTTCGGCATGCGCCGCGCTCTATTCTGGGCTATTCCCCTGCGGTTCCCTCCGGGAACTATGTGGTCGGGGCTCCCGCCTCGATCGCGAAAGGGCAGGTTCCTCCGCTCGCTGCGCTCGGTCGGAATGACAGTGCCTGATTTGTGTATTGTGCTTTCCCACCCAAGCGGAGCTTGGATGGGGCACCCTCGTTCAGTGCGGTCGCATGCCGAACGGTTGTGACGGGAGGGGGGAGACACCAACGCCTCCCGTTTGCGGCGGGAGGCGGCTGGTCAGAAGGGCTGTGTTGTCAGTCAGCGACTGCGGGCGTGGCGACGGGCTCGGAAACTTCCTGAGACGCGTCGGCCGCGACGGTTACCTTGAGGTGAGCAGTGACCTCGCGGTGCAGCTTGACGGAGATGGTGAAGTCGCCCAGGCTCTTGATCGGTTCGTTGAGCTGAATCTTGCGGCGATCCACTTCAAAGCCCTTTGCAGCGAGTTCGCCTGCAATGTCGGCGGAGGTGACGGAGCCGAAGAGCTGGCCGTTTTCGCCGGACTTGCGGGTGAAGCTGAGGGCAAGAGGTTCGAGCTTGGCAACGAGTTCCTGCGCCTGTACTTTCTCAGTGGCGGAGCGGCGCACGGCAGCGGCTTTCATCTGTTCAATGACGGCCTTGTTGGCCAGTGTTGCCTGCAGGGCCAGCTTGCGCGGGAGCAGGAAATTGCGGCCGTAGCCGTCAGCCACTTTCACGACATCGCCTCGGTGGCCGAGATTGGCTACGTCTTCTTTCAGAATGACTTCCATTTGAAACTCTCCAAATTTGCGGGCGGCCAGAGATCGTGCCGTCCATCCGTTGTGTTAGACACAGGCGGCTGACTTTCAGTTGCGCCGCGCCAGATTCTATCGCGACTCTTGCGCGGACGTCGCCTGTCAAATTTTGAAATTGCTACAACTAAGGCGCTAGAAGTAACGGAGGCGCCTAGTTCATGCAAGTTAGTGCCTTGTTGCAAAGGGCAGCAGGGCGATGTTGCGTGCTTGCTTGATGGCCCGCGTCAGGCGGCGCTGGTGAGTAGTGCAAACGCCGGTGAGGCGGCGGGGCACGATCTTGCCGCGCTCGGCCACAAATCCTTGCAGCAGACGGACATCCCGGTAGGGGATGGCGTCAATCTTTTCGGTGCAGAACTTGCAGACCTTCTTGCGGCGGAAGAACTTGCCGCGTCCGCCGGGTCCGCCGGATCCACCCGGACGGCCACCGGGACGGCCGCCGGGTCCGGAACTGGGACCACCGGACGGGCGTTCGCTTTGTGGTGCTGGTGCGCTCGCTTCGGGCGCTTTTACGGTTTCGTCAGACATTTTGTTTCCTCTTCATTCTGTTGGCTTTCGTTGCCCGGATGAGTGGACGCGGAAAGACAGTAACACTTCGCACCCAGACTCGAGGCGCGGCAGATAACTTAGGCGCTGGCCGGAACGGCTTCTGGAGCCTCAGCGGCGGGGGCCTGAGCAGCAGGGGTAGCGACTGCGGCTTGAGACGGGCGACGCACTCCCCGGAGGGCCTTCACCTTGGCAAGACGCTTCTCTTCCTCGTCAGTGCGCACGGTGATGAACTTGATGACCGGCTCCGAGACGCGAAGACGGCGCTCGAGTTCGAGCACCACGGGGCCACCGGCCTCGATGGTCATCAAAATGTAATTGCCGTCGTTGAACTTGCGGACGAGATAGGCGAGCTTGCGACGGCCCATCTTCTCCACGTTCTTGACCACGCCGCCACCGTTGGTGACGTTGGTGGTGAAGCCAGCGATCAACTTGTCGACGTCTTCCTCGGCCACGTCGGGCCGAACGATGAACATAACCTCATATACACGAGACATCCGTATTCCTTTTCCGCCGCTTGCGCGGCCGTGGTCAGTTGTCAGTGATCAGTGATCAGAAAAGCTGCTGATCCTGTTCCTGAATCTCTTGCCGCCGCAGATTGCCGGTCATGAGCCGTTTTGCTCTGACCGCTGAACACTGACCACTGATCACTGTTCTTTGCGGTTAAATTCGTTCATTGCGGGGCCCGGTCCGTCCTGGATGATGCGCCGGGTGGCAGTGGCCACCTTGTCGAGCACTTCATCCAACTTGCCCAGGTCCGATTTGCGCATGGGCGAAAGGAGAAAATCCCTGCCCGGTCTTTTGCTGCCGGCCACGATGGCTTCTGGCGGCAAGTCCGGTCCCACGCCTATGCGCAACCGCAACCACTCCTGGCTGCCCAGGGTGCTGGTTACGCTGCGGGCTCCGTTGTGTCCCGCGGGCGAACCGCGCTCCCTGATCTTGAATGTCCCCAGCACCAGGTCCAGCTCGTCGTAAATCACGAGCAGGTCTCGAACCGGGTCCACCTCGAACTCCTGAATCAAAGCGGCTAAGGAAAGCCCGCTGAGATTCATGAATGTCTCCGGCTTGGCGAGGATCGTTTCGCGCCCTGCTATGCGGCAGGTTGCGGTGACGGCCCGGCATCGCCGGTTTGCGACTACAACGCCCTCTTGTTCGGCGATGCGGTCAATTGCCATGAACCCCGCGTTGTGCGGCGTCCATAAATACTCGAGTCCGGGGTTGCCGAGCCCAACCACCAGGAAGGGCCCGGTCCGTGCTCCGGAAACGTTCGTGTCGTCTTCCACCGGTTCTTACTTCTTTGCTCCGGCAGCGGGAGCCTTGGCAGCGCCTTCTGCCGCGGCAGCGTCGGTCTTGCCCTTCTTGGCCACTTCGGGTTCGGTTGCAGCGCCGGCTTCGCCAGCTGCAGCCACTTCGCCCTCGGCGGGAGTCGCAACCACTTCTTCGCGGATCGAAACGACGTGAGCAACGGTCGCGTCTTCGTGATTCAGGTACTTAATCTTGTCGGAGTGCGGGAGTTCGCTGACACGGAGAACTCCGTGCATTGCCAGCGAGCTGACATCGACGTCGATGTGGTTCGGAATGTCGGCTGGCAGGCACTCGATTTCGACCTGACGCAGGACCTGGTCGAGAATTCCGCCCTCGGTTTTCACGCCAACCGGAACGCCGAGCAGCTTGACGCGAACGCTGACCCGCAGCGCCTTGTCGAGGGCGATGCGCTTCATGTCGATATGGATCAGCCTGTCCATGATGGGTTCGCGCTGCGTGTCAACGATCATGGCCTTGGCTGCGGGAGAGCCAGCGACCTCGACATCGAAGATGGTGTTCTGGCCGGTCTCAGAGAAGAGGATCCGCGAAATCTGCTTGGGATCGACTTCAACAGCGACGGCATCATGACCTGCACCATAAAGGACAGCAGGAATCTTTCCCGCAACACGCACACGGCGCGCCGCATTTTTATTGAACTTGCCCTCACGGGGCTTGGTTACGACAACTTCAGGCATTCGAGTCTCTCGTTTCTGTATTCGGGCACGAGCGCTTTTGAGGTGCCGCTCCCTTTGTGAGTGCCAGTGGTCAGTGAACAGTGGTCAGTTAAAAACTCGACTACGACAACTGGCAGCCTACTAGCTGGTTGATGTTCTGATCACTGATCACCGATCACTGATCACTTCTTACGAGAACAACGTACTGACGCTGGTCTCCATGTGGATGCTCTCGATTGCCGCACCTAACAGGCCAGCGATGGAGAGGACTTTGATCTTGGGCAGCTTCTGTGCCGCTTCGCGCAAGGGAATGGTGTTGGTAACAACCACCTGTTCAATGCGGGAATTGGCGATTCTTTCTACTGCGGGGCCGGAGAGCACGGCATGGCTGGCGCAGGCGTAAACGGCTGTGGCGCCATTGGCGTAAAGCGCGTCCACGGTCTTTACGAGGGTTCCGGCGGTGTCGATGATGTCGTCGATGATGAGGGCTGTTTTGCCGGCAACGTCGCCGACAACGTTCATGACTTCAGCAACGTTGATGTCGGTCCGGCGCTTGTCGACGATAGCCAGCGGCGCGCCCATTTTCTGCGCAAAGTGGCGGGCACGTTCCACGCCGCCTGCATCGGGCGAAACCACGGTGAGGTTGGGCAACGCGAGCGAGCGGAAATGACTGACCAACACCGGGCTAGCGAACATGTGGTCGACGGGAATGTTGAAAAAACCCTGAATCTGAGCGGCGTGCAGATCGACGAAGAGCGCGCGGTGTGCTCCGGCGGTGGTGAGCAGATCGGCGATGAGCTTTGCGCTGATGGCGACGCGGGGGCGATCCTTGCGATCCTGGCGCGCATATCCGTAATAGGGAACAACGGCGGTGATGCGGGCTGCAGAGGCGCGCTTGAGTGCGTCGATCATCACCAGGAGTTCCATCAGGTTCTGGTCGACGGGATAGCAGGTGGGCTGGACGACGAAGACGTCGACGCCGCGAACGTTCTCGAGAAGCTGAAAGTAGACTTCGCCATCGGCAAAGCGCTGGAGCTTGACCTCGCCGACGGGGACGCCGATGTGGCGGCCGATCTCTTCAGACAGGGGACGGTTGGCCGTGCCGCTGAAGAGCTTGAAACGCCGGTCTTCGCTGAGATTGCGACTCCGCTTGCGCTCGGGCGCCGGTTTGGCGTCCTTCGGATTCTGGTTCGGGTTGGGCTGTTTGTTCGCGCCGTCTTTGTTGGCGTCGCCCGCACCCGGTGTTTGCTTGTCTTCCAACGTTTCCGTCACAGATCCCGCTTCCATCGTCATCAATACCTCCAAGCTGGTTGGCTTTGGCTGCATTCTGGTTCTTGCCGATTGCGAAAGTTGGCTGGGCGACTAGGATTCGAACCTAGACAAGTGCCTCCAAAGGGCACTGTCCTACCATTAGACGATCGCCCAACTTCGCTTCCGATTCCGCCTGCTGATAGCCGTCCGCGAGTCTCTATGACATCGTGGTTGGCTGTCAACCTTACTGTTGCACGAGCATATTTGCCCAATATCCCGAGCGCGGCAGGGTGCGAGTGAGCTGGCTCTCGACGCCTGCTGCGGTCAGCCGTTCGCGGGCTGCCTGTGCATCTCTCTGAGTCAGGTACAACCCGAAGAGTGCCGAACCGGACCCGGACAGCGAGGCATGAAGGGCTGCCTCCGGAGAGCCGGTGGCCGCAAGAAGACGCTTGATTTCTGCAAGGGAGGGGTGCTGGGGAAAGACCACACGTTCGAAGTCGTTCTGGATCCAGCTACTGATCCCGGTGCGGACAAGCGCGGACTCTTGAGGTCCGGCGAGGTCCCCATCCAAGACAGGGACACCGGAGGAGCCTGATCCATGCTGACCTTGCGGGATTGCTCCTGCGAAGGCGCTGGCATAGGCGCGGCTCAACTGTTCCAGTCTATCTTCTGATGCATCAGCGGTCAAACCCTCGGTGGCGCAGAGGGCGTCCCAGTCGCGGAAGGCCTGGGGAGTGGAGACGCCGATCGGGGGGAGGGCGACGACGCACCAGTTGGGATCCAGATCAGGGAGGGGGGAGACTCTTTCGCCTCGATTAAGGCCGAGAATGGCGCCACCTATCAGAAACAAAGGGACATCGGAGCCAACCTTGGCCGCGAGACTCAGACGTTGATTAAGCCAGCCTGGTATTCGAAGCTTGGTCTCCAAGATCTCAGAATCGAGACCTCCACCCCACGAGCGATGACCCGTTCTCGGGGATCCTGGACCTCGGGCACCTGGCGGGTCAGGATTGTGCAGGTCAGTGCTGCTTTCCCACCCATCGGATAAAATACGCCCGATGGATGGGGCACCGAAGGATCCAATCGGGTTGAGGCCGTCAAGTTCAGTTTCGAGAGCGACGAGGGCAGCGATAGCGTTGGCGGAGCCGGCTCCCAATCCGCCCTGGATCGGAAGACGCTTTTCGATGTGAATGGTGACTTCGGCAGGGGTGCCGAGGTCTTCGAGTGCCAGGGAAACCATCTTCCATGCTGTATTGCGGCTGTCGGTGGGGACACGGGGGTCATTGGAAGTGAGACTGATGGATGTTTTTGGCGCCGGGTGGGCCGCCACGGTGACTAAGTCGTGCAGTTCCAACGTCTGGTAGATCGTTGCCAGGGAGTGGAATCCGTCGGTTCGCGGGGCGCCTATATAGAGGCCGAGGTTGATTTTGGAGTGCGAGCGGACAGTGGTGGGCATACCGGTCCATTGTAGAGCGGGGCCGTTCCGGGGTTCGCCGGTCCTGCCCTGCAACTTCTGCAAGCCGGGCGACTGGAATGCTCGTAGAATGATCCTGCGTTTGGGACCAGATCGTGTTCAGCACGCGCGCGGAAGGAGAACGCCATGCCTGCCCCGGGCAATGTTGCATTCGGCTTCGTGCGGCGATGTGGGTTCGCGCTTCTCGTGTGTTGCGCCATCGCGAGCGTGAAGGGTCAGGATCCGGGGCCGGATTCTTCCGTGGGGCGAACTTCCTCGGATCGATCCCAGATCTATTCGACCCCGCTGGAAATCATTCACGACAAGCCTTATGTCTCGGTTATCGTGAACGGCCGTGGGCCTTTCCGATTCCTTATCGATACGGGAACGGGAGGCGAGGTGCTCGTGACGCCCGCGCTGGCGGAAGAACTGCTGCTGCCGGCGGCAGGGCATGCGCATCTGACAGACCCAAGTGGTCTCGGCCAACAGCGTTCCGAGATATCGCGGATCGAATCTCTGAACATTGCCGGTGTGGAGTTTTCAGAGCTCGACGCGGTGGTCCACAACTTATATGGTGATGCGAATTGCCAGGGCGTGCTTGGGTTCACGCTGTTCGAAGACTACCTGCTGACGCTGGATTTTCCGGGACGGCGAATGATGCTGACACGCGGGGAAATTCGTAGGGATTCAGGCGGCTCGGTGCTGCCATTCCGGATGCCCGATGGGGTGCCCATTGTGGCTCTCAAAATTGGCGAGCAGCGGTTGGAAGCGCAAATCGATTCGGGCGGGACAGGGCTGAGCGTGCCTGAAAAGGATGCGAGAGATCTGAAATTTGAGGAGACGCCAGTGGCGTTCGCGAGCGGCGAATCGCTGGCCACGCGATTTGAGATCAGGGCAGCGCGGTTGCAGGCGGATGTGAGCCTCGGACGCTATGCGTTCAAGCGGGCGTTCGTCGAGATCAGCTCGGCGTTCCCGCTGGTGAATCTTGGTTCGACGCCGATGCAGAATTTCGTCATCACCTTCGATCAGGCCAACGAGCTAGTGCGCCTGTACTCTCGCGAAGACACCCTGCGGCTTGATGCGTCGCCCCCGACGATGCAGTTGCTCAACGAGCAGCAGCGGCAGCAATCGGATAACAAGCTGGTGCCGGTGGGGTGAAGGGCAGGGACAAGGGACTGGAGAATAGGGAATAGGGACCAGGACAACTTTCAGGTATCAGCTGTCTTGGTTGTTGCGGACATGCTTGGGTTCTTAGTGTTCTTTTTCCAGTTCTACTACCATGACTTCGATTGGGTCTTTGCCTGCGTTTACATCTGCATGTTGGGTGTCGGGCGGATTTGCGGGGAGCCAATAGGCATAGCCTGTTTCCCACGCGTGGTCTTCGGAGCCGCCGTTTTTTTCGACGATCTTCATGGTGCCACCCTTGAGGGCGATGATTACGCGCGGATGATCGTGGCGGTGCATGGTGAGGGGCGCATCGGGGTATACGACCGACTTCCAGACTTTGACATCTTCGTTTTCGAATTGCGGATAACGCTGGGTGCCCGGCTGCTGCGATTGCATTACAGCTATGGTTCCGACCAAGACGACAAGAGCTACAAGTGCATGGCTTAGAAATTTCTTCATTCGCTTCCTCCAGTGGCGGAAGTCTAACATCGAGTTCTCGAATTTGATTGCGATTGAGTGGATGGGGTGGTTAGGCTTGGAGCGAAGATTCCCCTGACAGAGAAGAATGTTGTGATTTCGTCGTACGTCGAACGGGAGTTCGACTTGGGAGGTTCGATTATGAGGCGTCGGAGTTTTTTGAAGAGTGCGGCCGCGCTGCTGCCGGTCGCAGGAATTGACCTGAATGCGCTTGCGAACACCCCGGGGATTTCGCCGTCAGGTCAGGCGCATGTTGTTGCGGCAGGCAAGGATTGCCAGGACGAAACGCACTCGCGGGGTTATAGCACGATTTTGTTCAAGGTGCTTCCGCAGGAGACGAGCAACGGGTTGTTTGTGGTGGAACACATCAACCTCATCAAGGGCGGGCCTCCGCTGCATCTTCATCCAAACCAGGAGGAGTACTTCTATGTGATTGAAGGAGCGGTGCGGTTTGCGGTCGGTGAAAAGCGCTTGACGCTTGGTGCGGGTGATTCCGTGGTGGGGCCGCGCGGGATTCCGCATACGTTCGCAGCGGTTGAGGGAAAGCCGGGGCGAATGCTGATCTCGTTTTCGCCGGCGGGGAAGATGGAGCAATTCCTGCGCGATACGGCGGTCCCCAATCCGCCGGTAGAGGATGCGGCCTTCTGGCGCAAATACGAAGTCGAATTGCTGGGCCCATCGCCGTTCCAAGCCTGACCGCGTCTGGAAAAAGAGGAACTGCCGGGATTCGCAGAGCGTATCAGCACGTGCGGGGATACACTGTTGCCGCAAGGGAAAACGCGCCTTTGAGCGCGCGAAAGGTAGAGGGGCGAATGAAGAAGTTGATTTATGGCTTTATGGCAGCGGCTGCGCTTGTGGGGGCGGTCTCATTGAGTGCGCAAACGGCGGACGAGATTGTCGGGAAGTACGTAACGGCAATTGGCGGAAAAGACGCAATCAGCAAAGTGAAATCCCTGTATATGGAGACATCGGTCCAGGTGATGGGGACCGACGCTCCGGGCACAACGACCATTGTCGATGGAGTGGGATACAAGAGCGAGACCGACTTCAACGGCCAGAAGATCATTCAGTGCCTGACCGACAAGGGCGGCTGGATGGTGAACCCGATGGCTGGCGCGGCAGATCCCACGCCGATGCCGGACGATCAATATAAGGCGAGAAAAGACGATATCTTTGTCGGTGGCCAGCTCTACGACTATGCAGCCAAAGGCAGCAAGGTCGAGATGTTTGGGAAGGATGGGGACGCCTACAAGATCAAGCTGACGACGAAAGACAACGTCGAAGCCATCTACGTGATCGATCCCAAGACCTTTCTTGTCTCATCTGTCATGACCAAGGGCGACATGCAGGGCCAGCCTGTGGACGTTACAACGAAGCTTTCCGACTACAGGAAGACCGACATCGGCTACATGGTTCCTTATACGATGGACATCGATCTCGGCGGGCAGTTCTCTTTGACCATCACCGTCAAAAAGGTAGAAGTGAACAAGACAGTCGATCCTGCCATATTTGCCATGCCAAAGGCACCGGCAGCGGCGGTACCGGCAGCCAAATAGTGTTGGTTTGAGCGCCATGGCCTGCCTGCTCAGGCGGTTCCCATGGCGCTTGCCACCATCTGTTTCGCCGCGCGAAGCGTCAACACGGGGTCGCCGATGGGATGGAACTCCATGGCGATGGCGTGGCGGTAGTTCAGCGCGGCAAGTTTGCGATAGATATTCGGATAGTTGATTTCGCCGGTGCCGGGCTGGTGGCGGCCGGGAACGTCGGCTACGTGAATCAGACCGATGACGTCGATGTGCTTGTCGAGTTTCTCGATGAGATTGCCTTCTGTAATCTGCTCATGGAAGAGGTCGTAGAGGAACTGTACCTGCGGGTGGCTGACGGCGCGTACGATTTCGATTGCTTCGGCGGCTGATTGCAGGAAGTAGTGGGGATTCTCCTCGGGATCGATGCATTCCAATAGCAGGCGCACTGGCTGGCCATCGATCTGTTTGCCTTCTACGAGTTCCACGGCGCGCTTGAGGCCTTCGATGCAGCTCTGGTGCTGGACTTCGCGCGAGAGGCCCGGAACCACATTGCCGGAAAGGATAATCATGGCCGGGCATTCGAGCCTCTGCATGGGGATCAATGCCTGTTTGAGTTCGGCGAGGAAGCTTTCGCGCGCGTCGGGGTTGCCGACTCCGTTATGCAACCCGGCGGTTGCATCAAAATGAATGCCCAGGCGCTTGCTAGCTGAGATGGCGCTAGAGTAGTCGGCGTCGCTCCACTTGTTGTACTCCCCGACAAGCTCGACGTTGGAATAGCCCGCTTGTGCCACGTTAGCGAGGCGTTGCGCGAACGGCAGGTCTGTCCAGACGGTCCACAGCATCACGGAGAGCGGGATGGGGGGATTTTTGTCTGGCGGATTGAGGGGATACTCTGCTTTCAAGATGGTGGTTGCGATCGCGGCTGAGGCGATGCTGGTTGCGAACTGGCGGCGATTGATGCTCTTCATTGGCTAACCTCGTGGTGGCCTAGAATTCATTCCGCCACGCGCGTCCGGACCTGCAGATCCTTCGACTACCCTGCGCTCCGTTCAGAATGACGGGTCGTGAACAGAAAGCAGGTCCTTCGACGCGTTCGCTCCGGCCTCTTGCTCAGGATGACGGTTTAATGTTTTCGAGTTCACAAAAAGCTGGGTCATCGCGATCGGGTTTGATTGCCTGCGACTTTGCCGGAGCGGCGAAGGGATTGCCAGTCTCTTTCGGTTTGGTCAGCGTAGAGGGAGCCGAATTTGGCAAGGGCCTGGGCGAAGGTTACTCCATTGCCGATATAACCGGCGATCACCAGCGGATCGCTCGAGCGCGCATGGCCGCGGGCCAGCAATTCGCCGCAGACCTCGCCGAACGCCATTAGACCTGTGCCGGCAAGATCTGTGAGGTCAATGGAGCCCTTGTGGTCGTTGAGTTGGCGGACGAGGAATTGGCGCGTACCGATGTGAGTCCAGCCGAGAAACGGATCTGACTGGAGTTGCATGGCACGCTGGCCGATGACGACGCGTTGACCGTTGTGAGGGCATGGATGCGCACCAGGCAGATAGGGCGAATAGGCCGAGGGAGCTTCTTCCTTGATTTGCAGAAAGAGCGGGTCATTGGGTCCATTGCCCTCGAAGTAGATGCAGTAATCGCGCAGGCCCACGGAGCCGGTACCGACCACCTTGAAAGCTACGTCGATGGGGCGATATAGCGAGAGCAGATGCTGGCGCTGCGACTCGAGTATTTCGCGATAGGGTTCGAGCGCCTGGAGCACGTTTTCTGCCTTTGAACCGGTGATGCGCCAGAGGCAGTTCTCGATCTGCTTGAAGCGGCGGGGACTGCTGGGCTTTCCGGGTGTGGGCTCGGTGAGTTGTTCAAGGGTGTGGAGCGGCGTGGCTCGCTCCGCCTTGAGCAGAGATTCATGAACCGGTTCAACGTTGCCGAGTCGGTGGACCTGGAAGCGTCCAACTTCGAGCAGCGGCATCTTCGCGAACGTGCGCATCTGTTCGCAGTAGCGGAGAATGCACAGCTCCACAGCCTGTTGCGCGGAAGACTCTTTGTGCCTTGACTCGCGTGCGGCGAGCACGAGCGATGCTGCCATGCGCTTCAGGTCCCACTCGAAGGGACCGCGGATCGTCTCATCGAAATCGTTGATGTCGAAGACGAGTCGGCCGTCGGGTGCGGCAAACGCTCCCAGATTGCGGACGTGGGCATCGCCGCAGAGTTGTGCGTCAATACCGGTGTTGGGAACGACGGCGAGGTCAGCAGCCATGATTGGCGCAGCGCCGCGGAAGTAGCCGAATGGCGACTGGGCCATCAGCTGATGCTTGAGCTTCACGAGAGCGGGGACGCGGCCCCTTTCGATGCGCTGAAGCAGCGAGAGCGGGGTGGCTTTGCGCGCCTTGATGTTGAGTTGGTCGTTCTGCTGGCGGCGCAGCTGCTTGCGGCGCGACTGCCCAAGACCTCGCCGTTCCTCCGGTGTTGCCCAATTCATCGAAGAGATCTCCCTTCGCACTCAATGGAACTATAGCGGCTCCGGCCACGAATGACGCATCGATGTGAGGCGAGGGTTAACTCGAGGGATGCTGTCGCTCGTTTACACTGATTTCCGGCACAGGATCCACCCCCTCATGCTCATCGACAGTGGCCCCCGGAGGGAATCCATTTGAATTGTCTTGATACTTGCCGTTTGGCGGCATTCATTGCGGTGTTGTCGCTGGTTCCTGCGTTGCGTGGGCAGGAGAACTCAAAACCACTGACGGTGGAGCAGATTTTCTCTCATGGTCCGATTGTTGGCAAGCCGCCGGATGGACTGGCATGGTCACCTGATGGTCGGCATTTGACATACCTGGATGGCGGCGAACTGATCGATCTTGATCCGGGGTCGAAAAAGCCGCATGTCCTGGTGAGCCGGGCGAAGCTTGCCACGCTGGGCAGTGGAAAATCTTCGGAGCAGGACCGCGACCACCGCGAGCGCTATGGGATGGCGAACTATATCTGGGCTCCCGATTCGAAGCACCTGATGTTCGACTCGAACGGCAGTTTGTGGATCTACGACCTGGGTAATGGAACGGGCGTAGACATTGGCTTCTCCGGCGAAGGGTCGGGCGACGATCCCAAATTCTCACCAAACGGCGAGTATGTTTCGTTTATTCGCAATCACGGGCTGGCGGTGGTTCCGCTGCGCGAGGCGGGAACGCCGACGGTGATGGCGGCCGCGGCTCCGAATCCAACGATTTTGAATGGCGAAGTGGATTGGGTGTATGAGGAGGAGCTGGACACGAAGAGCAACTATTTCTGGTCGCCCGATTCGAAGAGCCTGGCGTTTTTGCAGGTGATGGAAGAGAGCGTTCCCGAGTATCCGATCACAGATTGGATTCCGACTCACGCAAAGGTGAACAGGCAGCGATATCCGCAGCCGGGCGATTTGAACCCGGATGTGCGGGTAGGAGTAGTTGGCGTAAAGGGCGGCAGGGTGTCGTGGGTTCATGTGCCGATCGAGCAGGGTCAGGACTACATTCCGCGATTTGGATGGGTCGATCGCAAAACGCTTTGGGTGGAAACGCTAAGCAGGGATCAGAAGCACCGGAGAATCTACTTTGCCGATCCGGGCTCGGGGACGGCACACAGTGTGCTGGAGATTTCCGATGAGAAATTTGTCGATGAAAACTTCGATGTTTACGTTGCGGATGGTTTTATCGTTCTGACCAATTGGACCGACGGCCACAACCATCTCTATCTCTATAAATACAACCAGGGCAAGACCGACTCAACGAATGCCGCGTTGGAAAAGCAGCTGACGAAGGGAGACTTTGAAGTCGGCGATGTGTATCGTGTCGATCCATCCCGGAAGGAAACCTACTATTCGTCGAACGAGGGTTCGCCGCTGGACCAACAGGTGTGGCGTGTGACGTTTGATGGTGAACGCACGCAACTGACCACTGGAGCGGGTAATCACGACGCGAACTTTGCGCCTTTGGGAGGCAGCTTTACCGATAAGTATTCGTCACGCATGGAGCCGCCGGTGTTGAAGTTGTGCGCGATCGGATCAACGTGTGCGGTGTTCTGGGAGTCGCATGCGGTTGAATCTCTCGGCCTGCGCGCGCCGGAGCAACTGGAAGTGAAGGGTCGCGATGGAACGACGCTGTACGGCACGTTGCTGCTGCCTCCGAATGCGTCGGATGCGGCCAGCGTCCCGCTCATTGTGAATGCCTACGGCGGGCCGGCGGTGCAGGCGGTGTTAAACCAGTGGAGCGATGCGCTGCTATTTGATGAGTTACTCGCGCAGCATGGGTTTGCGGTGTTGCATGCAGACAATCGCGGCACGGGCGGCCGGGGGCGTGAGTTTGCGCAGGCGGCATATCACAACTTTGGTCCGGTGCAGCTGGAGGATCAACTGACGGTGGTGGATGCGGTGCTGGAGAAGCATCCGGAACTGGATGCCAAGCGGCTGGGCTGGTGGGGTTGGAGTTGGGGCGGCTCGTTTACGTTGTTCGCGATGACACATTCCGATCGCTTCAGAGCAGGGGTGGCCGTGGCTCCCGTTACCGACTGGCGCAACTACGATTCGATCTACACCGAACGCTACATGAGCAGGCCGGCGGATTTTCCTGAGGGATACAAGGATTTCTCGGCGGTCAATTCGGCGGCGAATCTGAAGGGGCGGATTCTGCTTGTACATGGGACCGGCGACGATAACGTGCACATCGAAAATACTGTTCAGTTTGTCCAGGAGTTGATCGAGGCGCAGATCCCCTACGATCTGCAGATCTATCCGCGCAAGACTCACTCCATCTCTGGCCCGGATGTGCGCACCCATTTGTTTACGCGCATTCTTGCGCATTTTGAGCAGTATCTGAAACCGCCGGTGCAATCAATAGTCCAATGAACATGGAGATGGCGGTGAATGAAACGATGGCTGCTGAACTGGAGCGGCTTGAGTTGCTGTTGATTGATCCGGCGGTGCGGCGCGATCGCGAACGAGTAGCCGGGCTGCTTGCCGAAGATTTTCTCGAGTTTGGATCATCCGGCCGCGAGTGGACTCGGGCGACAATATTGGAACTGTTGCAGACCGAGACGTATACGCCGCCGACGGTGGACTGTTTTGCGTGCAGGATGCTGGGTGCCGATGTCGCACTGGTGACGTATCGTGTAGTGCGCTTGAATGAGGCAACGGACGAACGCGCGATCACGTTGCGGAGTTCAATCTGGACAAAGATGTCGGGGGATTGGAAAATGCGATTCCACCAGGGAACGCCATCGGGAGCCTGAGATTCGACCGAAACTACAGCTCGTGCCGGCTGAAGATGTCGTCCTTGTCACGGCAGGAGCAGTTTGTGCACTCAAGGCAGCAAACGAGAAGAACCGCAACCCCAAGCGTGACCAGGATGGCCAGCACGCTGGCGTACGAAGCGAACCAATGTAGCACGTTATGCATATTCCACCGCGGCTCGCGCTCGCATCAAACTCCGCTCTTGGTATGCCAATAGCGGCAGAAGGCTCGGAGCAGACAACGCTCCGGCGTGACAAGTCTAACACTTCTCCAACTCTGTAGGATGCAGGATATTCAGAGGCGGGATATTGCAAACATCTATTGAAGTAAGGCGAAGAAAAGACGAAGATATGAGACACAATGGAAGCGGATGACTTGAACCGGGTAGACGGACTCGGGCAGGAGGACTGGCCCGAGGGCACTGTGGAGAAGACTGGGCCTGCGCGGAATCCAGATGAAGGGCCCTCGCTGAACTGGCTTTTTGTCGATCTGAATTCCTACTTTGCTTCGGTGGAACAACAGGACCGGGCTGACTTGCGAGGGAAGCCGGTGGGCGTGGTGCCGATGATGGCGGACACGACCTGCTGCATTGCGGCGAGTTACGAGGCAAAGGCGCACGGCGTGAAGACGGGGACAATCGTCGCCGATGCGAAGAGAATGTGTCCGAACATTGTCCTCGTGGAGGCGCGGCACGAGATCTACGTCGATTATCACCACCGGATTGTGGAGGCGGTGGAGACCTGTCTACCGGTGACGGCGGTGATGTCGATCGATGAGATGGCCTGCAGGCTGATGGGGCGGGAGCGGCCGCTGCTGGCTGCGCTGGAACTGGGGCGCAAGGTCAAAGCGCGAATTCAGGAGCGGGTGGGGCCGATGCTCAGGAGTTCGGTCGGGCTGGCTACGAGCCGTTACCTGGCCAAAGTGGCGAGCGACATGGAGAAGCCCGACGGGCTTGTCGCGCTGCCGCTGGATGTGCTTCCGGAGGCGTTGCGGCGACTGACGTTGCGAGATTTGCCGGGGATCGGGGCGAAGACGGAAAAGCGGTTGAACGAGAAGGGCATCCACACCATGGATGAATTGTTGAATCTGGATTGCGAGCAGGCCGGGGAACTGTGGGGGTCGGTGTGGGGCGGACGGCTGTCGCACTGGCTGAAGGGAGAAGACTTCGAGATGTCGGAGACCGAGCATCTGAAGTCGATCAGCCACTCGCATGTGCTGGCGCCGGAGATGAGGACAGCGGAAAAGGCGTGGGCGGTAGCGCACAAACTGCTGCACAAGGCGGCGATGCGGCTGCGCACGCACAAGCTATGGGCGGGATCCATTGGGCTGGCGGTGGGATTTTCAGTTCCGCGGGGGCAGAACGCTCCGGTGAGCAGATTTGGAGTGCCAACGCGCGGGTGGCATCACGAGATCAAGTTGAGCGAATGCCAGGATAATCAGACGCTGATTGGCGCGTTGTGCCGCTTGTGGGCGGAGAAGCCGAAGGGGCAGGGGTATGACGAGCCGTATTTTATTGGGGTGAGCTTGAATGGGCTGGTGCCGGACCGGCTGCACTCGTTGAACTTGTTTGATTCGCTGGATAACGCCAGGAGCCGGGCGAAGCTGCTGGAGGCGATGGATCAGCTGAATCAGAAATATGGGATGAGCACGCTGGCTCCGGCGACGATGCTTGCTGCGTATAAGGCGGCGCCGACGCGGATCGCGTTTCATAGTATTCCGGATTTGTTTTGAGGACGTACTCAACAGATGAAAACCGACTACGGGCGAAGGTGAGTTCCGAATTGATCACGATCCGCCCAGCAAGCTGCGAGTTCGCTGAATGCGCAGATTCACCGATCTGGATTCACCGATCTGCCCCGAAGTTGTCACGCAGGAATTGGGCCCGTTGTTTCGCGATCTCAGCCTTACAAAGAGCGGAAGCTGTCGGTCCCATTGTGCCGCCCTCATAGAAGTCCGACACAGCGGCGCAGGCCGCTGATTGGTATTGGAGCCATGCTTTCTGCGAAAGCTCCAATCTCTGCCGCATTCTTCTTTCGTACTCGGTCTGTTGGGCTTTCTCGGCTGGAGAAGCGGCGTTCTCCTTCATATCATCGGCCTTAGGAGTGTAGCGCTGGATGGCATCGGCAAAAGCGCTCGCCAAATCTTGTTCTGCTTTTGCAAGCTCTTGGTTAGCACACTGGTACCGCTCCGCAGTGCTCGATGCCTTACCACAGCCCGATTCCTGAGCAAATGTGGTGAGCGGTAGGGTGTTGCAGAGAGCCACGATCAAGGTGGGCAATAGTAAATATTGTTTTCGCATTGTTTTAATCACGTTTACAAACTACTGATTTTGATGGTTGGACGCTACAACTAGCTGCCTGCTGGTCTGGCGAAAATCTTATTGGGGGCGCCCACAATCCACAAGTGGGCAGATTTTCGGACTAGCGAGATCGTCAAAGGCAAGTGCAGATCCCTCCACTTCGGTCGGGATGACAAGCGGTTTTGATTTATTGCTGGGAGGTCGCGAAGATAACCGCAGTTGATTATGGCGGGTTACGCCACCTGACGAGCATGAGAATGTCGGAGGCTTGGGGCGTCCGGGCCTAAAGGCCTTGCGTCATGCGCATGATTTCAGCACCCTGAAGGCTGCTGCTCCCTCCCTATTTGTAACCTCGAAGCATGGCGCTTTGGATTGCTGTCATGGCTGTCCCAGGGTTTTGCTGCGCCACACCCTGGGGCTATTTTCCAACGTTCCCTCCGGGAACGTTGTGGTTGAGTCCCGCAATTCGAGTCCGCAAATTGATCGGGGAATTCTCATTACGGCGTTTGACGGGCTAGTGGACGGTGACGGTGAGCTGCATGGTGGTTCGGCCGGATTGGTTGGTGGCGTACAGGGTGTAAGTTGTGGTTTTGGTGGGGGTGGTCGTTACGGTTCCGCCGCTGACACCGCCGAGGACGTCAATGAAATCGTAGGAGTCGTTGGTCGTGCTCCAGGTGAGGGTGACGGGGGTTCCGGTGGCGACGGACGAAGCGGAGGACGTGAAGCTGTTGATGATGGGCGGTTCGCCGGTGGGGGCGGAATTGGCGTCGTAGCCGGGGAACGCGGGGGACATCTGCACGACCTCGAAGTTGGAAGACTGGATGGAGTCGAGGTTGTGCAGGTCGTCGTCATCCCAGCGGGGGTCGGGGACGCCTTGAAAGTAGAAGTAGCTGCCATTGTCAGCGAGGATCATTCCGTATTTTTTCATCGCGGTGAGGATCACCTTGTTGGCGGCGGAATAACCGGAGATGTCGAAGCCAGCCTTCAGGCGGATGCGCATGCCCATGATGTTGCTGACGCCGTACGTGGTCCCGGCTGCATGGCTGGCGGGCGCGACGAAATATCCGCCGTTGGCGTCGTTTTTGGTTTGCTGCATGGTGAAGCGGATGGCGTGATTGATTGCGCCGGCAGCGACTTCGTCGTAGCGAACGAGGCCGGGGAAGATCGGCAAGCCTGCGGCGTCGGCCGATGTCCAGCCCCAGGGGCGATGATCGTAATTCTTCAAGTCCCAGATGGTCTCGGACGAGGCGCTCCACTCGCCGCTGCAGCGATGGGTGTTGAACGTCTCGTAGAGCATGCAGGAGTGTCGATCGAGCACGAGCACATGTGAGTCGCCGATGTAGGCGTTCGGCCATCCTGCACAGTCGGCTGGAGAGCCTTCAATGGGCGCGGTGATAGGGAACGGTGCAACGGCGACATCACTTTCATCTGCGTAATCAACCACGGAGATTGGGATCAGAGGCGTGGCGCTAGAGTCGACGACGACGTAGGGGATGCCGTAGTTTCCTCCAGCTACGGAAGACCAGTCGTGATGCAGATGCAGGCCAGCGAATCCTGCGGCGGAAGTGATGGTGGCGTTATTGGGGTCGAGCGGGGCTGAGGAGATGTCGGTGTTCCATGCGGTGGTGGCTGTGAAGGGGAGAAAGCCGTTGAGGCTGGCGTTGTCTCCGAGGCTCATGCCTGCGCAACTTGGTCCGGCTGTCGATGTGGTGACGGTGATGGGCGCGGAACTGTGCTTCGAAGCGTCTGCTGTGGATGTAGCCGTGATGGTGACGGAGTTTGCCCCAGTAGTGGCGGGAGTGAAGATGACGGGGGTTCCCGACGGGACGACTGTTGCATCATTCAGCGTTCCAGCGGCGGTGGGGCTGATGGAGAAATTCACAGTGTTAGCGAATGCTCCGGTGCCGGTGACGGTGGGAGTGCAGGAGGCCGTTTGGGTGGTGGTTATGGTGGACGGGTTGCAGGCGAGAGAGACGGCGGTGATGGTGGGCGCTGCGGGCGCGGTGATGGTGATCTTTGCGGAGCCGAGTTTTGTGGTGTCTGGGGTTGAGGTTGCCTTGACGGTATCGGAACCGGAAGAGGGCACCGTCGATGGGGCGGTGTAGAGGCCGGTGTTCGAGACGGTTCCAGAGACTGCAGACCAAGTAACGGCGGAACTGAAGCTACCGGTCCCCGAGACAGTCGCCGAACACTGGCTGGTCTGTCCGGGTTGAAGGTTGGTTGCAGCGCAAGAGACGGTGACTGCTGTGATGGTCGGCTGTACGGGCGCGGTGATGGCAATCTTTGCGGTTCCCAGTTTTGTGGTGTCCTGGGTTGAGGTTGCTTTGACGGTATCGGAACCGGACGCGGGAACCGTCGATGAGGCGGTGTAGAGGCCGGAGCTTGAGACTGTTCCGGAGGTTGCGGACCAGGTGACGCTGGAACTGTAGCTGCCTGTTCCCGCAAGGGTGGCCGAGCACTGGCTGGTTTGCCCGGTCTGGAGGGTGGCTGCGGCGCAGGTGACGGTGACTGAAGTGATGGAAGGAGTGGATGAAGGGGGTCTACTTCTGGATGTGACACCCCCACAACCTGCAAAAGACAGCGATCCGGCGATCGACAGGAGGAGCAATAGAGGGATCGACAGGCTGAGTAAAGTCTTGCATCTCATGGCACTTGTCCTCGCGCACGGGCCCGGATGTCGCGGTATTGATGGGGTGATTTTATTGGGTGGGGAACGCGGGGATGCCTTGAACTATTACAGCCGCCAGCTTTTGGTAATGTCCTTCAAATTCAAAGGGGCCGCCACCGGGGCGACCCTTTGAGGAGCAGACAGAGCAAACAGTCGATGCTACGGCACGACTGGCCGGACGATCAGGGCCTGGGGGCTGTTGATCGGATAGGGAGAGCCGGGGACCTCATGAGCACCTTCCGGGGTGATGGTGAAAGCGTAGATCTTTCCTGCGGACTCGCTGATCGCATACAGATGGTTGTGGTTATCCCAGAACATCTGGTTGATGGGCCTGGAGGTGAGCAGGTTGGTGAAATGCGTGATCGGAGTGGCTCCATTGAAGTGAAAGACCTGCAGACCCTCCTGCCCGGCGACGGCAACCAGTCTTCCTGAGGGGGACATCTTCATGTCCCAGGGATTGGAGATGAGGGTTGAGGGCATGTTGGCATACGTGCTAGTGGTGCTGAGCATCCCGCTTGAATTTGCGGTGTAGGTTGCGAGTCTCAAGGGGTCGGCGGCACAGTCTGGCGGGTTGGCGGGCTGCTCGAGAACAGCAAGGTGGTTGGTGGGATCGGCGGCGAGGAGAACGGGGACATACCGAGCCACACCCTCGGGAGGTTTTGGGGAATTGGATACCCCACCGGCGGAGACGAGGAGCCCATTGTTGTTGCGCCTGAATCCGTAGATTGCGTAGTACATGCAGGATGAATTGGCAGCGGAGTACGCGCTGACATTGTTTCCAATGAAGTAGGCAGGGTTGTACATGCCCGGGAATGCACCCATGTTGTCCACTCCGCGCCAGGAAAGGCCGCCAGTGTGTTTGTTGAGGGCGAACGACGTGACGCCCGTGTTGGCGCAATCGAAGTTGAACTCCTGAATGTAGAGAGTTGAGCCAGTGTGATCGAAGAAGAGCTGGCCGGCTTCGGCGCACTCCTCGTTGCTGGTGTGTTTGGCGTAGTTGGTTGAGTTCGCGTAGTGTAGAGCGCCATCGGATTCGATCGTGAAAGTGTCGATGACTGGCTCAGAACGATTGGCGGCGAGCAGGTATTTCCCATCTGTTGCCAATGCAGAGACGTTTTCACGGAATGGCGATCCGAATACCGGCGTAAGTTTGCCATCGGGTGCGGCGGCGTAGGCTGCTATCTCGTTCGTGCTGCTGTTTTTTGGGTTATTGGCAACGTAAACGTACGCCACGGCCTGCGCGTATATGGCATTTGTACACAGCGCAACTGTAAGGCAAGCAATGAACTGCAGAGTGCGTTTCATTTGAGTTTTCCTTTTGGATAGACCCGCACTGGCCCGGGTGCTATTCGATTCGAGCCATTCTGGGGGTTTGCAGTTGTATCGCCGTGAAGTGCGGGGAATCCCACTAACGAGGGATGGTGATCGCGCGCTGCTGAACTTTTTTCTCCCCGGGGCGTATCTTTTGCATCCCGAGCCGCGTTCCCCTGCGGATAAGAAGGTAGAAGCGAAACCCATGGCCGAGAAGTGGCACCCGGATTTCGAACGACTGGTGGACGAGCATCAGTCCATGGTGTTCTCGGTTGCGTGGCGCATGACCGGGGACCGCGGATTGGCGGAAGAGGTTGCGCAGGACGTTTTTCTGGAGTTGGACAGGCATATGGAACGGATTGAGAGCCCCCAGCATGCGATGTTCTGGTTGCGGCGAGTGGCGATGAATCGCTCGGCCGATGCGTTGCGGCGACGGAAGGTACGCGGTGTGGATCTGTGGATCGAGATTGAAGAGAATCATGGTGCACCGGCCGAAGAGCGGTCGTCGCCGCTGAGTACGCGGCTTGAGCAACTGCTTTCGACGTTGCCCGAGGCTCAACGTGCGGCGTTGGTGTTGCGGTATCAGGAAAATTTGTCGCCGGAAGAAATTGCGGCCACGGTGGACGCTCCAGTGGCGACGGTGAAGAGCAATTTGCAGCGGGGATTGAAGCTGTTGCGGTCGAAGGCGACAACGCAACTGAAGGAGTACATTCGTGGACTTTGAGCGGCCCGATCAGCCTGAGCAAATAGACGAATTCGAACGTGAATTGCGGCAGGCAATGGAGCGCCGCCCTGCGCCGCCCAGCCTGAAGCGGCGGATTATGCAGAAGCGCGGGATGCAGCGTACGGAGCGCGTGCAGAGCCACACGATGTGGTGGCAGCGGCTGGCAGCATCGTTGCTGCTGGCGGGAGTGATTTTCGGCGGTTATAGCTGGCGACAGGCGGAAGACCGGCGCAAGGGCGAAGAGGCAAAACAGCAGGTGTTGACGGCACTGCGTATTACGAATCGTGCATTGAACGATATGAATCGGCGGCTCGCGGCGCGTAATCACGAGGAGAAGTGACACGTAGTTCCATGCTTTCCCACCCATGCTGCGCATGGATGGGGCACCCGGCAATCGCGAGGAGAAGTAAGCGTGGGTCCGTGCTTTCCCACCCTTTCGGCAAATACGCCGCAAGGATGGGGCACCCAAGAGTTGAGGGAGTGGAAAGGGAGATCTGGATGAAGAACGTAATTGCGGCTTTGGTTTTGATGGTGGGACTGGTTGTGCCTGCGGTGGCGCAGAATTCGCAACTGCCGCTGCCATCACCGATAGAGAAAGAACTGGCTGCGAAGGCTTCGAATGTGACCGAGGTGACGCTGGGAAAGAACATGCTGGCGTTCGCCGCGAAGTTCATGAATGGCAAGGGCGAGGATGACGCGGCGACGCGGAAGCTGATCGAAGGGCTCGACGGGATTTACGTCCGCGACTACGAGTTCGACAAAGAAGGCGAGTACTCGATGGAGGACATCCAGAAGCTACGCGCCTATTTTGAGACGAGTGACTGGTCGCCGATTGTGCGTGAGCGCGACAAGAAGTCCGGCGAGAGCACAGACGTGATGATGAAAGTGGTGAACGGCGAGACGCATGGCATGTTCATTCTGGACGTGGAACCGAAGGAACTGAGCATTGTGCTGATCCTGGGGCCGGTGAAGATGGAAGACCTTAGCAAGCTGGGCGACATCGGTGGACTGGGCATGCTGGGCGACATCGAGAAGGAATCGCATAAGGAAAAGTCGAAAGACAAAGCCAAGGACAAGACCAAGAAGGATGGTGACCAATGAGACCTCTCCTGCTGGTTCCGATTTGTTTTGTCGCGCTGGCCGTGCCTGTCGTGGTGTTGGCGGGAGGCGCGGAGGGCGGGTTTGACGGCGTGGTGAGTTCGATTGAGTCGCGCTATCACGTGCATGCTCAGCGCATTCCTTTCCTTGGCCTGATCAGTTTCATTTCGCACAAGGCTACGAATGGCGGCGTGAACGGCATGCACGTGGCCGAGATCGACGACTTCCACGCAGATGTAGACGGCGAAGAGCTGAACAGGATGGTGGAGCAGAGGCTGGGCGCAGAGTGGGAGCGGGTGATTCGCGAGACCAGCCGCAAGGGCAATAGCCAGACCCTGGTTTACATGCATCCCGAAGGTGCGCGCATGGGCTTGTTTGTTCTGGATCTCGATGGGCAGGAGATGGACGTGGTGCAGGTATCCGTAGATCCGAAGCATCTCAACGAGAGCCTGGGGAAGTACGAGCACCATCATCACGGGGACGATTCCAACAAGGGTGATCCGCAAGGTAATTAGTCTTGCTGATCTAATGAGGGTTGAACCGTCCTACTCCGCTCGGAGCGTCGTCATCGGATCGGAGCGTGATGCGCGCCGGGCCGGAACATACGACGCAATCAGCGCAATCGTGAGCACGAGCAGCACTACGGTGGAGAGGATGACGGGGTCCGCGGGGCTGACTCCGTAAATGAGGTTTTGCATAACGCGGCCGAGGCTTAAGGCGAGCAGCACTCCCAGGATCGTTCCGGGCACAGCCAGTTTTGCACTTTGCGCAAGCACCATTCGCAGCAGGTCCGATCGTTGAGCGCCCAGCGCTACACGCAGGCCAAACTCCGGCGTTCGCTGGCTTACGGTGTATGCGATCACGCCGTATGCTCCGATAGCTGCTAACAAGATCGCGAGTCCTGCGAACAAGCCCACAAGCACGAACGTAAATCGCGGTGTGGAAATTGAGGTATCCACCACGCTGTCCATCAGCTTTACATCTGCGACTGCGAGTGCGGGGTCGAGCCGATGCACGGCGTCGCGGAGTCCGTCGGCAACCTGCCTGGGATCGGTATTGGTGCGAATCGCAAGCGACATATCGGACTGTGGTACCTGGAACTCCGACCACCAGAAGGCAGATTCTGCGCCCGGGCTGTTCGGCTGATCTTTCACGTCGCCGACCACGCCTACGATCGTCATCCAGTCGGAATCTTTTTTCGGCGCATCCTGGAAGGTGATCCGCTTGCCGACAACGTCTTCATGCGGCCAGTAACGCTCTGCCATGGCGTGATTGATGATGAGAGCCTGGGGCGCATCTTTCTTGTCCGCTTCGGTGAAGAAGCGGCCTGCGAGAAGCGGAATGCCCATGGCACTGAATTAGCCCGGAGTCGCCATGTGATAGCGCGCGTGGAATTCCTGATTCGGCGGCGGCTTCTTGCCTTCAATCGTGAACCCGCCTGCATTTTCGTCGTAGCCAGTCCAGGGCAAGTCGCTGCCTGCGCCTGCGCTTTCAACGCCGGGCAAGGCGTTCAAACTTGCCGCGAGACGGTCATAGAACTGGGCTGTCTGCTCATTCGTCTTGTACTGCGCGTGCGGCAACGAGAGGCTTGCGGTCAGGAGGTGGTCCTGCTGGAAGCCGGGATTGAGATGGATGAGGTTTAGAAATGTGCGCAGCATGAGTCCCGCGCCGATGAGAAGAACGCTGGCCAGGCTGACTTCTGCGATCACCAATGCGTTGCGCAGGCGGCCTTGATTGCGGCCGGCGGTCGAAGTTCGGCCCGCTTTTTGCAAACCTTCTTTTGGATCCGTCCGGGAGGCCTGGAGCGCGGGGGCGAGACCGAAGAGAATCCCTGTCACCAGGCTTACGAGCAATGTGAACAGCAACACCGGCAGGCTTAGGTGAATATCGTGGGCGCGCGGAAAATCCGCAGGCAGGAGCGAGACGAGGGCGCGGACTCCGCCGAACGCCAGTGCCAGACCGAGCGCTCCTCCAGTGAGCGAGATCAGCAGGCTCTCGGTAAGAAGCTGGCGTACCACGCGGGACCGTGGCGCTCCCATGGCAAGACGAACGGCAATTTCGCGCTGGCGCGCGGAGGCCCTGGCCATGAGCAGATTCGCTGCATTTGCGCATGCGATTAGCAAGACAATGCCAACCGAGCCGAGCAACACCAGGAGCATTTGACGGCTTGCGCCTACGAGCTCTGTGTATAGCGGCACAACGAGAACCGTCCATCCCGCATCGCCGCCCGGATGTTCGCGCGCAAGCTGCGCCATGATTGCATTCATCTCAGCACGTGCGCGTTCGACGCTGACGCCGTGCTTGAGGCGTCCGATGCCCTCGATGAAATGCGATCCGCGCTGATTTGAATTTCCGGCGAAGGAAAACGGCCACCATACATCCACGCTTTCTCCGTATGCCACGGCATGGTATTCGTTTCCGGGATGCTCGGTTCCCGCTGGCATGACGCCGATTACCGTGAAGGGCTGCATGTTCATGGTGATTTTGCGGCCGATGATGTTGGGGTCGGCGCCGAAACGCGATCGCCAGATGCGGTCGCTCAGAATTACTTGCAGCCCATTGCCTGGAATCTCCGCCTGAAAATCGAACTCGCGTCCCAGTTCCGGCTGAAGGCCCAGAACTCGAAAATATCCCGAAGTGATGCCGAAACCATTGAGCCGCACCGGCTCGCCATCGCCTGAAAGCTGGACATCTCCGCGCGTGAATGCCGCGATTGAATCGAAGGAATGGTTGCGCGCTCTGAAGTCAAGAAAGTCGAAAGGATTGAGGGGGAACTTCGGATACTCGTGGCTCGAGAGAAAGATACGCACGAGACGGTCGGGCTGGTTGTACGGTAAACGCTTCAACAAGACGCCGTTGATCACACTGAAGATTGCGCTGTTGGCACCGATGCTGAGGGCCAGGGTGAGAATCATGACGAGGGCAAAGGTCGGATTTGACCAGAGCTGGCGGAATGCGTACTTCGTATCCTGCAGCGTCAACTCGATGAATGCGGTGCCGCGTGCTTCGCGACAATCCTCCTTCACCTGCTCATGGCCGCCGAATGCAAGACGCGCGCGGCGCTTTGCTTCCTCTTCTGTCATGCCTGACCTCATGTGTTTCTCAACCTGGCGATCAAAGTGAAAGCGCAGTTCTTCGTCGAGTTCGTTTTCGACTTCGTTGTGGCGAAGGATCGCGCGTGAGCGATAGCGGAGATCATCCAGCATGGTTGATCAGGCTCCTTCAAGGACTTGCGCGACGGCGACAGTCAATTTGCGCCAGGCTTCGGTCTCCTGCTCGAGTTGCTTCGCGCCTGTCGGCGTGAGTTCGTAATATTTCGCCCGCCGGTTGTTGTCGGATGTGCCCCATCTTGCTTTGATCCAGCCGCGTCGCTCGAGGCGATGGAGCGCGGGGTAGAGTGAGCCCTGCTGGATGCTGAGCACTTCGCTAGAAACCTGCTGGACGCGCTCTGAAATCGCCCATCCGTGTTGGGGGCCAGTGAGGAGGGTGCGGAGGATCAGCAAGTCCAATGTGCCCTGGGGCAGCTCGATTCTTTCCGGCATAGGTTCCCTTCCGCTTCGACAAGAGAATATGCGATCTCTTGTAGAAGTGCAAGGGGAAGTGTTGATGGGCACCGAGTTTCGAGAATTCAACGAGTTGGGTGGCTACACTGGACGTGCTGTGGACGGAGAACTTCCATTGTCGAGGGAGGGGTATCGAGGCAGGCTTGCGCCCTCGCCTACCGGGTATCTGCACATCGGGCATGCGCGCACGTTTGCTACGGCGTGGCGGCGTGCGCGCGAGGCGGGTGGTGTGATGGTGATGCGGATGGAGGACCTGGATCGAGAGCGGAGTTGTGCGGAGTATGCCGAGGCGGCGCTTGAGGATCTGCTTTGGCTGGGGATGGATTGGGATGAGGGGCCGGATGTCACCGGGGCGTTTGGGCCTTATGCGCAGAGCGAACGGGGAGAAGTTTACCGTGCTGCGTGGGAGCGGTTGCGAAAAAACCGATTCATTTATCCATGCCGGTGTTCGCGAAAGGATCTGGCTGCGGCGGTGAGTGCTCCGCATGAGGGGGCGGAGCGCGGGCCGGATGCGGAGGATGAGCCTGTATATCCGGGAACCTGCCGCCCATCGCGCTCAGGCGAGGGTGTGTTTGAGATCTCGGGCGAAATGGCTGATGGGCCGGGCGGGATGAATTGGCGGTTTCGGGTGCTGGATGGAGAGGTTGTGGAGTTTGAGGACGGCAATCTCGGGCAACGTCGGTTTGTGGCGGGAGTGGATTTCGGGGATTTTCTGGTGTGGCGACGGGATGGGGTACCGAGTTATCAGTTGGCTTGCGTTGCCGATGACGCGGCGATGGGGATCACGGAAGTGGTGAGAGGCGCGGATCTGCTGAAGTCGACGGCGCGGCAAATTCTGCTGAATCGGGCGCTGGGGTTTGCGGATCCGGCTTGGTTCCACTGTGAATTGAGTGTCGATGAGCAGGGGCGCCGGTTGGCGAAGCGGCATGATGCTCTGAGCATTCGCGAGCTGCGGCGAAGGGGGATGACTCCGGCGGAAATCATTGAAACTTGACTGTCCGTGGCCGCCGACATCGAGATTATTCCATTTGAAAAGCAGTGAGGCTATTATCGTCGTACCGCGCAGCCGAGATTCGCGCGATCTTGCGCCTGGCGGACCATCCTGAAGATCTTCCCTGAGGAACCATGAGCCTACCCCAAGTTGATATTGCTAGTTTTTCGCCACCATCCCTGCCAGCGAGTTTTCAGGCCAGAACGATTCAAAGTCCCGCGGGCGCGGAGATTTTCGTGCGCTTTGGCGGCAGCGGGCCGGTGGTTCTGCTGCTGCACGGCTACGCTGAGAACAGCGATTCCTGGGCTCCGCTCGCCGCCGACCTGATGAAGGATCACACGGTTGTCGTTCCCGACCTTCGCGGCATCGGACGTTCCTCCATTCCGGAGGGCGGCTATGACAAAAAAACACAGGCCATTGATGTGCGCGCCGTTGTGACAACGCTGGGATTTGATCGCACATTCGTCGTTGCCCACGACATTGGAAACATGGTGGCCTACGCCTATGCGGCAACGTATCCGGATAAAGTTGAGCGGCTGGTCGTGATGGACGCGCCGATTCCAGGAATCGAACCGTGGAATGAGATTCTGCTAAACCCCGGAGTGTGGCACTTCAATTTTCACGGTCCGGATGCGGAGCGGCTGGTAGAGGGCCGCGAGCGTATTTACTTTGACCGGATCTGGAACGACTTCACCGCAGACAAGAGCAAGCCAGACGAAGCCACCCGAAATTTCTTTGCACAAACATACGCGCGGCCCGGAGGGATGCGGGCAGGGTTCGCGCAGTTTACCGCCTTCTCCCAAGATGCGAAGGACAACCGGGTTTTCGAACAGACCAAGTTGACGATGCCGGTGCTGGCGGTGGGAGGGGAGAAGTCCTTCGGCCCGTTGCAGGCTGTAATCATGCGGCACGTGGCAACGAACGTCAGGGAGGCAGTGGTTGCGGGGTCAGGGCACTGGCTGATGGAAGAGCAGCCGGTTGAAACGGTGGCGTTGATCCGGGGGTTTCTGGATGCGCCGCCAGAATAAGGGCTGGCCGCCTTGATAGCGGAGAATAAGGGGTACCCGGGGACGGATGACCATTACGGTTACCGGCGGTGACCATCCGGGGATGGCCGGAACGTGGAGAGGGTGTCAGACTCTGAAATTACCGGAAGTGATTGAGACCGGAGAATCCACCAGGCGCGGGATAGCGCATCTACAACCAATTCTTTCCCCCAGGAGTACTGCAAGCGATGGCACACGACGGCAAGAGAGGGTTCTTTTCTTCGTTATTCGGGAAGAAAAAGCGGAAGGAAGAACAGGAAACCGCGGAGCTGGAATCGAAGCACAGGCTGGAAGAGCGGATCCAGCAAATCCTTGCGGAGAAGATTCCGGTTTCGGAAGTCTTCGTTCGAGAGAAACACGCCGCAATCATGATTCAGAAAGAAGAAGCTGAACCCGAGATCGAACTCCTGCCGATCTCCGCAAGCGCGATCACCAGACGCAAGGCTCCAGTTCAGCCCGCTTTTGTGCTGGCGACGTTTGAAGAGCCCCGGTCTTACGCATCGAACGAACGGTGACGAGCGACCTTACGCGAATCACAAGAGAAGTGATGATGAAGGCCTGAAATCAGGCCTTCATTGTGTTTTGGGGCTCTTCCGGTTCAATTCGCGGTGGGCTAAGACATTTGAAGTGGCGACAGAGGCTCCGGGGCTGAGGGCCACTGGTTTTGAGCAGCGAGACAGGGGTCTAAAGACCCCTGCTCCCTCTACCTGATGCAACGTTATCCGTACAACTTGTCCGCGAGAAGCGCGGAGCAGATCCTCATCTCTCAAAAGCGAGTGTTTGCTGCAAAGGGAGACTGCGGGATGATGCACCGACGTGGATAGTGTACTGGCCGGGAGGCAGCTTCCAGGAATCCGACCCCTCATCAAAAACTGTCAGGCGATCGCGGTTAACAATGACCGTAGCTTGCTTTGATTCGCCGGGAGCGAGGTCGATTCTCGTCCAACCTACCAACCGGTTTGGCGGTTCGCCGGCTGACTCGGGCAGGGTCGCGTAGACTTGCGCGATCTCGCTGCCTGCGCGCTTGCCGGCGTTCTTCACGGTAAAGGTGACGGTGGTCGCCTCTCCGGGCGCGACCTTGAGCGCTGAGTAGGCGAAGGTGGTGTAAGAGAGGCCGAAGCCGAATGGGAAGAGGACTGATTTCTTCTCGGCGTCGTACCACTTGTATCCGACTTTGAGGCCTTCGTCGTAATTGACGTCGAAGAACGGGCCAATTCCCATTGCCATTCCAATCAGGCCCGGTGCTCCGGCAAGTTTCGGCATGGGGTGGTCGGCATCCGGCTTAGGCGGGCCAACGTGAATGGGATGGGGCAGGTCAGCTTCGCTCTTTGGGAAGGTGAGGGGAAGCTTGCCGGATGGATTTACATCGCCGAAGAGGACGTTGGCGATGGCCTCCGATCCTCGAATGCCGGGGTACCAGGACTCGACGACAGCAGCGACCTTGTCGATCCACGGCATCAGGACGGCGCCTCCGGTTTCGAGCACGACGATGGTGTGGGGATTGGCCGCGGCTACAGCTTCGATCAGGGCATCCTGGTTGTCCGGTAGCGAGAGGTTCTTGAGGTCCATGCCTTCTGAAGCATGTTGCGTGGCAAACACAATTGCCACGTCGGATGATTTGGCGAGTGCTGCTGCCGATGCGGGGTTGGCGCCGGAATCGAACTTAATGGTTGCCTGCGACGCTTTTTGTTGGATCCCTTTGAGCGGCGCTGAGCGGTGATAAACCTCGACCAACATGAAGGCTGTCATCGGATTCTTTGCCAATTCCGGTGGAGGCGGAACGGGATTGCCGCCCGCGGGGGAAACTTGTGAAGATCCTCCGCCGGACATCACGCCGACATCCGCGTGGCCTCCGATGACCGCGATAGACCGCAGGCTGGAGGCGTTCAGCGGCAACTGCGCACCTTCATTTTTCAGCAGAACAGCGCCTTCTTCGGCTGCCTTCTGTGCGACTACAAACCCGCGCATTACGTTTGGGGATTCCGGTTGCGGAGGATCGTCAACGATACCTGAATCGAACTCGGTGCGGAGAACGCGGTGCACCATGTCATTGAGCCGGTCCATGGGTACTTCGCCGCTTTCTACGGCTTTCTTGAGTGGTGCGCCAAATGAATCGTTGCCCGGCATCTCGATGTCAAGGCCGGCCATTGCAGCTTTTGTGGTGCTCTGTGTCGCGCCCCAGTCGGAGACGACGAATCCTTTGAACGCGAAGTCCTTCTTCAATACATCGGTGAGTGTGTAGGAGTTTTCGCAGCCGTAGGTTCCATTGATCTTGTTGTAGGAGCACATGACCGCGCCGGCGCCGGAATCCTGCAGCGCAATTTGAAAGGCGAGCAGATCGCTCTCGCGCATGGCGCGCTTGCTGATGATGGAGTTGACGACGATGCGGCCGGCATCCTGATCGTTGACAGCGTAGTGCTTCACATCGGTAATGAGATGCAGGGCTTTTTCGGCTTTTAATTCCTGTCCAGCCAACGTGCCTGCAAGCACCGGGTCTTCGCCTTTGTATTCGAAGATGCGGCCGTTCCGCGGTTCGCGGATCATGTTGATGCCGGAACCGAGCGACATGTTGAAACCCATGGCGCGCATCTCCTGCCCGATCATTGTGCCGATCTCGTAGGAGAGCGCCGGATCCCATGCGGATGCCATCGCTTCTCCGGAGGGCAGAGCGGTGGCGTAGCGGCCTTTTGAACCAGCCAAAGAAATACCCTGGTTTGAATCGGTCATCTGCAGATCGGGAATTCCGAGGCGGGGAATGCCGGGGATGAATCCGAGGATTGCGATGGCGCGAGTGAGGGGCCCGGACTCCTGGGGTGCAAAGAGGGCCTGCCAGCCGGGTCCGTGAAGTATCTGGATTTTTTCATCGAGCGTCATTTCCTTGATGACCAGGTCAGCGCGCGCATCCGGAGAAAGAGTTTTGTCGGACCATGGATAGTGCTTAGGAGGAGCCATTCCCGGGAATTGGGCGAGGGCGGCGGTTGCAGCTAAAAAGGCAAGGGCAATTGCGAGCGCGAAAGAAATGCGTTTGGACACGATCTTAGTTACCTTTCTGAGATCGTCGGAGAGAGTAGCACAGGCGAGGCGGCCTGAACAGTCGCGGAGGTACGAACTCGGAGGTGACATGTAGTATGGGAGCGAATGCGCGCATCCGCAGTTTGAGATAAGAACTTGCAACCCTACAAATGCGGCGGAGTGGTGCCCGACAAAGTTTCGAGAATATGAGAGGTAAACGCGTGGCGATGGGCGGGAGCGTAGATGTTGAGTGTGGCGGCGGCGATGCTGGGATCGGTCGCCGTTCTTTGCTAAAGGGAGTTGCCGGTGTGCTCGGCGGAGCGGCAGCGCTTTCTGCGCTGCCGTCGTTTGCGGCAGGCGTCCCGAAGAAGAACGTCGAGAACGCGACAGGTGAGAGGCCGCTGATCGCATCGTCGAAGGATGCGATCGTCACGACCAGTGCGGGCAAGGTTGCCGGATACGAGCGTAATGGGATCTACACGTTCAAGGGCATTCCCTATGGGGATACGACAGAAGGTGCAAATCGCTTTGTGCCTCCCGCGAAACCGAAGCCGTGGAGTGGCGTGAGAAGTTCGCGGCAATTTGGATACGTCGCACCACAGGGGCCGCGAGCTGGATGGGCCAACGACGAAGAGGCGTTCATGTTTTCGTGGAACGACGGGATCCAGGGAGAAGACTGTCTGCGCGTGAATGTGTGGACTTCTGGATTGGATAGCGGGAAGAAGCGGCCAGTGATGGTTTGGCTGCATGGAGGCGGGTTTACGGCGGGGTCGGGGCAGGAACTGCTCGCGTATGACGGCGAGAACCTTGCCCGGCGCGGCGATGTGGTGGTGGTCACTTTGAATCACCGATTGAATGTTCTCGGATATCTGAACCTTGCAGGCTACGGCGACAAATATGCAAATTCAGCGAACGTGGGAATGCTGGATATCATCGCGGCGCTCGAATGGGTGCGCGACAACATCGGGGCGTTCGGCGGTGATCCAGGATCAGTGACGATCTTCGGGCAATCGGGAGGCGGCGGCAAGGTAAGTGCACTGATGGGAATGCCTGGGGCCAAGGGGCTGTTTCAGCGCGCCATTGTAGAAAGCGGCTCGATGCTGAAGATGGGAACCCAGGAGCGCTCACGCAAGCTTGCCGATCTGGTGGTGGCGGAACTGGGGCTGAACGCGTCGACGATCGACAAGATCCAAACGATGCCGTATGCGCAACTTTTGCAGGCCAGCACGGACGTGATGCGCAAGAACAATCCCAGGCCGGCGGGAGGGGTTCCGAACTTCCGACGGATGGCGGACATGCTCGGGTTCGCTCCGGTGGTGGATAGTCATGTACTGCCTGCGCATCCTTTCGATCCGCAGGCTTCGCAGATTTCTGCAGACGTGCCGATGGTGGTGGGGACGACGTTGAATGAGTTCGTCACGGCTATTAATCATCCCGAGTACGAGGAGATGACGGATGCAGAAGTGGCGCAGAAGGTAGACAGACTCTTCCCGGGCAAGAGCGCGACCATTATTGCGGCATTCAAAACGCGAACACCGAATGCGAAGCCGTTCGACATCTGGTCGCATATTGCGGCGTCGACGGTGCGGGAGAATGCGATCAAGCAGTGTAAAGCGAAGGCGGCTCTGGGGAAGGCTCCGGCATATTTGTATTGGTTCACGTGGCAGACGCCGATTCTGGACGGAAGGCCGCGGGCATTTCATTGTGCGGAGATTGCGTTTGCGTTCGATAATACCGATCGCTGCGAGAACATGACTGGGGGCGGCGCCGACGCACGTGCACTTGCAGAGAAGGTGAGCGAGGCGTGGATCCAATTCGCGCGCACAGGTGATCCGAGCCATCCGGGGATTCCAAAGTGGACAGCATTTTCGCCGCAGACGGTTCCGACGATGATCTTCGACAACAATACAGAGTTGGTGAACAATCCAGACGGCGGGGAGCAGAAGAGTATCGCGGAAGCATGAAGACGCTGCGCGGTGCCTTCGAAGTTGTTGGAGCGGCCGGAAAACAAAACCCCGCACGGATATCTCCGGACGGGGTTTCGCTTGATAAGCGAATCACTGATGCTTGATGAACTTGCCGGTTTGCAGTTCATGCATGGCCTGATTCAACTCGGCCTGGGTGTTCATCACGATGGGGCCGTACCAGGCGACAGGCTCTTCGAGCGGCTTGCCGGAGACGAGCAGGAAGCGGATGCCTTCGGGCCCGGCCTGGACGACGATTTCGTCGCCACGATCGAACAAGATGAGCCTGTGATTCGTGGCGTCGTAGACCGGCGTTGCTGCAGGATCGACGGGCGACTCGGTCAGGACGGCTTTCGGATCCGATGCGTCGCGGAAGGTGCCGGCGCCTGCGAAGACGTAGGCGAAGGCGTTGCGCGTGACGTCGACCTTGATGCGGCGCAGCTTGTTTGGCGGCACCGAGATGTCGACGTAGCTGGGATCAGCGGCTACTCCCTCGACTGGTCCACGCTTTCCCCAGAAATCGCCTACGATGATGCGCGCTTTCGTTCCGTCGTCCTCGGTAACTTCAGGGATGGCCGAGGATGGTATGTCCTGGTAGCGCGGGTCGGTCATTTTTAGAGAGGCGGGCAGGTTGGCCCACAGCTGAAAGCCGTGCATCCGTCCGTGAGCATCGCCTTTGGGCATCTCCTGGTGGAGGATGCCGCTACCAGCGGTCATCCATTGGACGTCGCCCGCGGTCATGCGGCCCTTGTTGCCAAGGCTGTCGCCGTGGGCGACTTCGCCGGCCAGCACATAGGTGATGGTCTCGATGCCGCGGTGCGGATGCCAGGGGAAGCCGGCGAGGTAGTCCGCCGGATTCTCGTTGCGAAAGTCATCGAGCAACAGGAACGGATCGAACTCCTTTGTTTTGCCGAAACCGAAAGCGCGCTGGAGCTTGACGCCCGCACCTTCGATGGTGGGCTTGGTTTCAAGAATCTGTTTGACCGCGCGAAGCGACATGGTGAACCTCCGACTTGCTGTTGATGCTTATAGGTATTGGATGCGCGAGGGAGATATTCGTTGCAACAAGTACCTATGGTTGGGCGAGCAGTGAAGGCTCCGGGGTTAAAGCGCATTGTGGGGAGAACCTGTATTCAGGGGCCTGAAGGCCCCTGCTCCCTCCGACTGAAATACAGCCGAATCATGCCTTGATGAACTGGGCTTCTACGGTGATCTGGACGTCGTCGCCTACGAGGATGCCGCCGGTTTCGAGAGCTGCGTTCCAAGTCAGGCCGAAGTCCTTACGGCTGATCTTTGTGGTTGCTGAGAGGC
This sequence comes from uncultured Acidobacteriaceae bacterium, assembly GCA_963832035.1. Lineage (GTDB taxonomy): Bacteria > Acidobacteriota > Terriglobia > Terriglobales > Acidobacteriaceae > Telmatobacter. Next base: position 1,181,448 of record CAWHSK010000003.1, read on the forward strand.
CGATGCGGGTGTTGCCCCAGGGGTCTTTGCCGGGAGCGCTCGGGCCGTCGACAACGAAGGTCTGCTGGCGGGTGTCGCCGTGGATAGTGAGGTCGCCCGTGACGTTGTAGCCGCCGTCTCCGTTGGGCTTGACCGAGGTGGATTTGAATTTCATGGTGGGGAATTTTTCGGCGTCGAAGAAGTCGGCGCTCTTGAGGTGGGCGTCCCGTTGAGCGTCGCCGGTGCTGATGGTGGCAACGTCGATGGAAGCCTCGACGCTAGAGAGGGTGGCGTCAGTGGTGTGCTCGGTGAGGGTGCCGGAGAGGCCATTGAAGCTGCCCTTCACGTTGGAGATCATCATGTGCTTGACCTTGAACTCGGCGTGAGAGTGCGCGGGGTCGAGTTTCCAAGTGGTGGGCTGCGGGGGTTGAGGTGGTGGTTGCCATGGGATGGCTCCTTTCACCTGTCTTGGATGCGCGAGGAAGATGTTCGTTGCAACAAGTATTTTCTGGAAAATAGGGAATAGGGAATAGGGGGAACAGGGAAAACCTGCCAGCGTCTTTGGGAATCGTGCTTTCCCACCCATGCTGTGCATGGATGGGGCACCCGAGAGTTGCCGCCTGGCGATTAACGAGGGAGTTCTTTAGTCCTGGTGATGGTGAAGGTGGTGGATTGGATGGTGCTGCTTGCGTCGCCTTCGGGTTGGGAGCTGCCCAAGGAAACCCTGTAATTGCCTGGAGTTACGGCGCGAGTTCCCTTTTCATCGACTTGGGAGAGGGTTCGCGGGTCTAGGTGGAATGTGAGGTGTTTGGTTTCGCTGGGTTGGAGGTGGAGGCGCTGAAAACCTGCCAGGACGAGTTTGGGCGAAACAGAGGATTGTGGGGGAATCAGGTAGAGTTCTGAGACTTCATCGCCAGCGAGGGAGCCGATGTTTTTCACGTCGGCTTCGACGGTTAGAGGGTCGCCGGCTTTCAGGGATTTGGATGAGAGCTTTACGGCGGAGTAGGTGAAGGTGGTGTAGCTCAGTCCATCGCCGAAGGCATAGAGGGGCTTGCCTTTGAAGTAGCGGTAGGTGCGGTTGGCCATGGAGTAGTCGTCGAAGGCGGGGAGTTGATCGATGCCGGTATAGAAAGTCACGGGCATGCGGCCGGCGGGATTGTTCTCTCCGCTGAGGGTTTCGGCAATCGCCTGTCCGCCGGACTGACCGGGGTACCAGGCTTCGAGAAGGGCGCGTGCGTTCTGCTGTGCCCAGTTGACCGAGAGGGCGCTGCCGTTGAGCAGGACGACGACGATGGGCTTGCCTGTTTTGGCGACGGCCTCGAGCATTTCCTGTTGAACATCGGGCAGGTTGATGTCGGTGCGATCGCCGCCGGAGAAGCCCTTGGCGTCGACCTTCATTTCTTCCCCTTCGAGGCGGGCTGTGAGGCCCACGAAAGCGACGACAATATCAGCTTTGTTGGCGGCTGCGACGGCCTGGTCCTGAAGGAGCTCATGACGAGGACTCCACTCGAATGCGAGGCCTGAGCCCTGAATGCGGCCGGTCTGGATGTACTCGATGCGAAGGTCATGCTGACGCGTATCACTGAAGGGGATGGCGAAGTGCTGGATGGCTCCGTAGTTGCGGCCGGATGGAGGAAGCTTGGTGGTGGTGGGTGTTGGCGGCGCATTGGGTTCGAGCTGCTTGCCGTCGAGATAGAAGGCGAATTTCACCTTGTCGCCACAGGGATAACAGAAGGGGAGACGGAACTGGAGGTTGAGGGTTTCTGGGACGGGGGCGGCGATGACGCCGATCCACCTGATGGCGAAGGCCTGGTTGGTGGTGTCGCCGGGCTCGACAGGATTGGCGAAGGCCCAGTCGAAGTCGATTTGCTTGTCGACGCGCGAGAAGGCTGGCAAACCTTCAAAACTACCGTGGCTGTAGTAGTCAGCATAAAGACCGTCGCCAAGCCGGTTCGGAGGTGTGCCGGGAGGATTTGCGGGTAGTGCAAGCATGGTGCGGGGAACGGGTATCTCACCGCCCATGATGTAGGGCGAGCCTTCGGCGTAGAGGACGTGGTCGTGGCCGAATTCCTTCTCGATTCCATCGATGGGAAGGATCGGGTGAAGGGGGATCGCGTTGTAGTTGCCTTCAAGTCCGACGCGCGAACCAGCGAGCGGGCCGACGACGGCGATGGTCTGATGCTTCGCGACATCGAGCGGGAGGAAGTGGTTGTCGTTCTTGAGCAGGACTATTGATTCGCGCGCGGCGCGGAGGGCGAGTTCGGCGTGTTCGGGTGAATTGACAACGGAATACGGTATCGCTGAGAACGGGACCTGCTGCGGCGGATCGAACATGCCGAGTTTCATGCGGGCGGTGAAGAGACGCTTGACGGAGACATCGAGTTGGGCCTCGGTGAGCAGGCCTTTGTGGACGGCATCGGTGAGTTTCAGGTACTCGGTTCCGCAGTCAGTGTCGGTGCCGGCGAGGATTCCGGCAGCTGAGCCGGAGGGGAAATCGGCGGAGTAATGATGGCCGTTGGGCTCGGAGAAATCGCCGATGGCGCCGCAGTCGGATGTAACGAAACCTTGGAAGTGCCAGTCGCCGCGGAGAATGTCGCCGAGGAGCATTTTGCTGGCGCAGGCGGGGACTTTCTCGACTGCGTTGTAGGAGCACATGATGGAGTCGGCTTTGCCATCGACGATGGTGGCGCGGAAGGCGGGCAGGTAGGTGTCCCAGAGGTCGTGCGGAGAGGGGTCGATATTGGCCTTGTGGCGGGTTGACTCGGGTCCGCTGTGGACTGCGTAGTGTTTGGGGGTTGCGATGGCGCGGAAGTAGTGGGGATCGTCGCCTTGGATGCCCTCTACGAACGCGGTGCCGAGGCGGGCGGTGAGGAAGGGATCTTCGCCGTAGGTTTCCTGGCCGCGCCCCCAGCGGGGATCGCGAAAGATGTTGATGTTGGGCGACCAGATGGTGAGGCCGTAGTAGCGGTCGTGATTGTTGTGGGCGATGGCGTCGTTGTATTTTGCGCGCGCTTCAGTGGAGACGACTTCGGCAATGGAGTGGATGAGGGGAGCGTCCCACGTGGCGGCGTTGCCGATAGCCTGCGGGAAAAGCGTGGAGAAGCCAGAGCGCGCGATGCCGTGGAGGCCTTCGTTCCACCAGTTGTAAGCGGGGATGTCGAGGCGCGGGATGGCTGTGGCGCGGTCGATGAGCTGGGAGACTTTTTCTTCGAGGGTGAGTCGGCCGACGAGGTCGTCGACACGTCTGTCGATGGGGAGGGACGGGTCGCGGAAGGGCATGGCTGCGGCGGCTTTGATCTGCTCTTCAGTTGGCGGTGGGGCGGGTTGCTGTGTCGGGGCCTGGGCGGATGCGGCGATGGGAAGAAGCAGAACAACAGCTAGGATGGCTGGATGCAAGCGCATGAAGAGTCTCTCCAGAAGAGCCATAGTAAGGGGCGAGGGCGGTTCTTCGAAAATCCCACTCATCGCATGAAGCCGCGATGAATGGGGCACAGGCGAATTCCGAGGATGAAGATCAACGCGAAGCGAACTTTCGTGCGGCCCTCCGGGACGCGGATCAGGTGGTTTGCTATCCCAGGGTTTCGCTGCGCTTCACCCGGGCTATTTTCTTGCGTCCACTACGGGAACTTGTGGTCCGAGTTCCACCATCAATCATTCGATCGTCGGTTGAAGGGCGGAGACTAGAATTCGAAGAATCGGGCGGAGTCGGTGCCAGTGAGGTGAGGAGAGGTACGGGTGACCATTCCGGGTCGGCTCATTTTCCGGTGTTGTGGGAGCAACGGCTGGACGTGATGAAGGAACTTGCGGACTGGCTGACGAAGTAAACAAATAGTGCTCCTCGGAAGGGCTTGCGGAAATGGGCCCACATTCTTGTCGGATTTGGCATCACAGTGGGAACCGCGCCTGATGCAATTTCGTCATACTCTATGTCTTTCTTCCCGGAGGTTTTCGAATGCAGAATTTCTTGTATGACTTGCGGTATGCCGTTCGGCAGTTGCGTAACACGCCGGGGATGGCGCTGCTGGCGATTCTGACGCTGGCGTTGGGGGTGGGCGCGAACACCGCGATCTTTACCGTGATCGACAGCGTGTTGCTGCGGCCGCTGCCCTATGCGAATTCTGACCGACTGGTGTTCATTGGACCTGCGGGAGACAAGCCAGCCTTTGGTTCGACTTCGTGGCTGAACTATTCCGATATTCATGCGCAATCGAAACTGATGGCAGACTCCGCGGGCTATGCGGAAGACGTGAGCGTTCTGGAGGCGCGCGATACATCTGTTGGCGTGGTAGCACCTCGCGTGACGCCGAATTTGTTCACGATGCTGGGCCAGGGGCCGTTACTCGGAAGGACTTTTTCAAGTGCGGAAGGCCAGCCGGATGGTCCGCCGGTGGTGTTGCTGTCGGAAGGCCTGTGGCGGCAGACATTTCACGCCGATCCAACAATTGTGGGGCAGGTCGTGAAAGTTGGGGGAAAGCCTTCGACAGTCGTGGGAGTAATGCCGGCGACCTTCAACTTTCCCGACAGTATCGGGCCGGATCTGCAGAAAGGGGTCTGGCTGCCGATGCAGCCGACGCCCGAGATGCTGAAGCAGCGCGGATATCACTTTTTCAGCGTGGCGGGCGTGATGCGACCCGGCGTGACGATTGCGCAGCTGCAGCAGGAGCTGAACGCAATCAGTGCGCACATTCCGCATGAGCACAACGATACGCCGGTAGCGTTTCGCGCCGATCTCTACCAGGAGGTTTTGACGGGGCCAGTAAAGCCGGTTTTGTATGCGCTGTTGGGAGCGTTGGGACTGGTTCTGTTGATCGCCTCTGCGAACGTGTCAAATCTGTTAATTGCGCGAGCGCTGGGGCGACAGCAGGAGTTTGCGGTTCGCGCGGCGCTGGGCGCGGGCAAGACACGGCTCATTGTGCAAATGCTGTCAGAAGGATTGTTGTTAAGTGTGCTGGGATGCGGCGTTGGCGTGGCGCTGGCGGAACTGGCAATGATGGGGATTCGCAAGCTGCCGGACGGAACGATTCCGCGCGCCGATCTGATTACGGTTCATTGGACGGTGTTGCTGGTACTGGCGGGAATTGCGGCGTTGACCACGGTGCTTTCATCTCTGCTCCCGGCGCTACTGGTAGCAAAGGCGAATCCGCAAGCAGCTCTCCAGGCGGCGTCACGCGGCGTTGGATCGAAGACGACCGGCGGCAAGCTGAGCGGGTGGCTGGTAGCAGGAGAGGTGGCGCTGTCGACGTTGTTGCTCGTGGGCACCGGGCTGCTGTTCAGGACTCTGTGGAACCTGGAACAATCGCATCTCGGATTTGAGACGGCGCACGTTACATCGTTTACGGCAATGCCTTCGGATGCGGCGGGGTTCTCGGGAATGTCGGTATCCGAAGACACGCAAAACGCACCGGCGTCAGTGGCCACGATTACGTACGGGCCCGTACTGGAGCGCATCAGGCAATTGCCGGGCGTGGAAAGTGCCGCACTGGATACGGCCCCACCCCTGTCGGGAATGGATTTGCATTCGAGCTTTGAGATCCTGGGTCAGCCCACAGATCACTCGAATCAGCCGGGAGCACGGGTGTCTGCAGTGAGCGGCGATTTTGCACGGACGATGGGTACGCCGATGATTCAGGGCCGCATGATCGGCGAGGGAGATGCGCTGACGACGCCCTTTGCCGCGGTGGTGAACGAGGCATTGGTGAAGAAGTATTTCGCGGGCAAGGATCCGCTGGGTAAGCAGATCAATCTCGGTGGCAAGGACACTGGGATGATCAAGCCTTACACAATTGTGGGCGTGATCGGCGACCAGGTGGATTCGAGCGTCGGCGGCCAAGTGCAGCCGTTGATTCTGCTATCGCAGCAGCAAATTCCTACGACGTCGCTTTTTTACCAGGCACTGCTGAAAACAGTTGTGACTTTCGTGGTGAAAACGCGCGGGGATATTCCGGTGGCGCAGGAGATGCGGTCAGTGTTTCATCAACTGGCGCCTGGGTTCGCGCTGGACAATTTCCAGAGGATGCAGGAGGCCGTGGACAAGAATACTTTCAGCCAGCGGCTCGGGCTCTATTTAGTGGGTTCGTTTGCGGGGCTGGCGGTTGCGATGGTGATTGCCGGACTGTACGGCGTGCTGTCGCAACTGGTGAGTTATCGCAGGCGTGAGATCGGCGTGCGGATGGCGCTAGGAGCGACGCGCGGAAGCGTGGCGAGGCTGGTTCTGAGGCAAGGGTCGATTTTGATTGGCGGAGGCCTAGTGGCGGGGCTTGTGCTGGCGTTCGCGACGGGGCGGCTGATCAAGGGATTTCTGTACCAGGTAAAGCCACTGGATGCTAGTACCTACGTGGCAGTGGCGCTGACGCTGACGGCGATTGGGTTGGTGGCCGCGCTGATTCCCGCGCGAAGGGCGGCATCGATTCAGCCGATGCAGGCGCTGCGGGATGAATGAAGCAGGGACCGAGGAGAGGGAATAGCAAATAGAAAGCTCACTGTGGTGCCACCCCCCGCGCATCGGGTTTCAGGTGGCCCGGCGGTAAGCTGTTTATTCCGTCCTGAATGGACGGACGGACCCGCGGGTGGCGCCTGCGCAGTCCCGATCCCTGTTGCATGGTGACCGTTTTGCGTGTATCGTTCCCCCAAAATGTACGATGCGCCATTTAACTGGCGCCGTACTCCCCTCACGAAGAAAAACCAGAAGGACGCTCACAGCGGACACCCGGCCACGGAGTTGAGTCACAGCTGAAAAGCCTCATTGGGAGGAAGAATATGAAACATCTCCTTTCCCGCCTGCGCAAATCAATCAAGAGAACGGTAAGTGCCAATGATGGCGCGACCATGGCTGAATATGGGTTGGTCCTGGCTCTTATTGTTTTCGGTGCTGTCGCAGGAATGCGCGCTATGGCGAACGCGCTGCAAGGCGTTTACGTCCAACTGGCTTCAACGGCGTCAAATGCGTTCAGCGGACTTGATAACGGCTTGACGAACGGTCAGGGTGGCGGTGGCGGCGGGCAAGGCGGTAGTGGTGGCCAGGGCGGCAATGGGGGTGGTCAAGGTGGCAGCGGTGGCCAAGGTGGCCAGACCGGCGCTGGCCAGGGTAGCGGTGGCCAGGGTAGCGGTGGCCAGGGTAGCGGTGGCCAAGGTAGCGGTGGTCAAGGCGGCCAGGGTAGTGGTGGCCAGGGTGGAGGCGGCGGCCAAGGCGGTAATGGTGACCAGGGTGGCGGCCAAGGCGGCGGAGGTGGCCAGGGTGGCGGTGGCGGACAAGGTAGTGGCGGCCAAGGCGGTGGTGGTGGTCAAGGCGGCGGTGGCGGTCAGAGCGGCAGTGGCGGTCAGGGCAACAAGGGGGGGCAGGGCAATAAGGGAAATCAAGGCAACCAAGGCGGTCAGAGCGGTGAGACTGGCGACCAAGGTGACCAAGGCGGTCAGAGCGGCCAAGGCGGTCCGGGACCGGGAGGGATTTAAAGATTACATAGAGAAGTCCGACGGTAGCGGCCTCAAAAACGCTACTCGTTTCATGGTCCTGCCAGAGAAAATCAAAAACTCACCGACCGATGGGAGACGGTTCAAACCCGCCCGAGGCCCGGCGTGTGCCGGGCCACAGAGTGTTGTTAAGATTTCCCTTCGTCGGCTGACGGTCCGTAGATCGCGGGGACTGTTTCGCCATTGAGGCGCAGGTAGACGGTGAGCTGGCCGCGATGATGGGCCATGTGATTGATCACGCCTTCACGAATGGCTTCATAGCGCGACTGTTCCATCATCAGCTTGCCGGCAGAGAGCATGCGCCACCTGGTGTTGAGCAGGTGATCGTCTGTGGTTTTCTGAAGGATTTCTTTGCCTTTCTTCAGGCTGGCTTCGAATTGCTGGAGGAGGTCGCGGCGAGTCTTCCATGGCTGGGGTGCGAACTTGGGACCTCCGGGTGGATTGAGGTCGACCTCGTCCATATTCACGACCATCTCGATCCACGCGGGAGTGGTGGCGACTATGGTTGCGAGTCGGCCGAGAGGCATGGACTTTTGGTGCGGCTTCCAGTCGTTCTTTCCTTCGGGAACGTGCTCAAGGGCTTTACGGCTACCGATGGCTTCGTGATCAAGTTCTGTAATCAGGAGTTCGGTAATTTTCATGGCATCTACCTCACGTTTGGGGGTTGGATGCGATCGTCGCGATGATGGATTGACGCGGCTTGCCGGCGCTGCTTGAACTGCACAGGGAGCAGGAAAAGGAGGGCTTATTCTTAACTACAGTCATTCGTGGGGCTACACCCAGAAAGAATGAAGATTAAGGGCTGGTGGTTTCCCACCCATGCCGCACAAAACTGCGTCATGGATGGGGCACCGTTGATTCTTTGCCCGACAATCTTCACGGCAGATTTCATTCGTGTCTGATTTCGCACAGAGCGTGAAGCAGCAGGTCGACATCGTCAAGGTGATCGAGGGGTATATTCGCCTGCGCAAGGCGGGAGCGCAGAACTACTCAGGGCTGTGTCCGTTTCACAAGGAAAAGTCGCCATCGTTTTCAGTGCATGCGGTGCGGCAGTTCTACCACTGCTTCGGGTGTGGTGTGTCAGGGGACGTGTTCTCGTTTGTGGGCAAGATCGAGAATGTTGGATTTCCGGAAGCCGTGCGCATCGTGGCGCAGAAGAATGGGATTCCGCTGCCGAAGCGGGAGTTTTCTTCTCCTGAAGAGGCGGCTGAAGCGCGGATGCGCGGAAAGCTTCTGGATCTGCACGAGGCGGCGACGAGCTGGTTCGAAGAGCAGTTGCGTGGGCCAGAAGGGGCGCTGGCGCGCGAGTACCTCGCGGGACGAGGGATGACGCCGGAGGGGATCAAGGCCTTTCGCATCGGTTATGGACCGGATAGTTTTGGCGCGTTGCGGGACCGTCTGAGCGGGATGGCGGATGAGGCAACGCTGCGGGCCTCGGGTCTGTTCAGTTCAAAGGAACAGGGTGACGGGACAGAGGGTCGGATTTATGACCGGTTTCGCAAGCGGGTTACGTTTCCTATTTGCAATGAGAGCGGACGGGTGATTGCGTTTACGGCGAGGACACTGGAGACGGGTGAGAAGGCCGGGGCGAAGTACATCAATTCGCCGGAGACGCCGCTTTATACAAAGGGGCAGGTGCTTTTTAACCTGGATAAGGCGAAGGCGGCGATCCGACAGGCGGGGTATGCGCTGCTGGTTGAGGGGCAAATGGACTGTATCTCGCTGTTTTTGCGCGGAATTCAGCACGTGATTGCTACCAGCGGGACGGCTTTTACAGAGCAGCAAGTGGCGATTCTGCGGCGGCATACGCAGAACGTGGTGGTGAATTTTGATCCAGATGCGGCCGGGGCCAATGCTGCGGAAAAGTCGATCTCTTTGTTGACGGAAGAGGGGTTCAACCTGAAGCTCGTGACACTCGATGGGGGTCTAGATCCCGATCGGTTTATTCGCGAGCGGGGTGTGGAGGCCTACACGCAGGCGGTCATGGGGGCGCGGCGGCAATCGGATTACCTGATCGAGCGTGCGCGGCAGATGTTTCCCGGTGGGTCGGCGGATCAGAAGGTGAAGGCGATGAATTATTTGCTGCCGCATATCCGGCGGATTCCGCAGAAGCTGGTGCGGGACCAGTTCGCGATGGATGCGGCACAGAAGCTCGGGATTGATTCGGCGGTGCTGCGAGAGGAATTGCGGCAGGCGGCTCTCAGGAGACGGGACCATATCGAGGTGCGGACGACGGCGCTGACCGAGGTGGAACGCGTGTTGCTGCGGGCGCTGGCGATTACAGAACCGGAGCACGAGGAGGCACGGCGGACAGCTGTCGATGCTTTATCGCGGCAACCACAGTGGTTCGAAGGGCTTGGGGCGTTCGATGCTTTGCGGGTGCTGGCCGAACGGGGAGCACGCGATCCGATGGACGTGGTTGAGGACGCCGCACAAAGAGCGCTTCTGGCGGAGGCTTTGCTGGCGGAGACGGATGCCCCCTCTGCCGATGCCGTTCTTGGGGCGATCGTGAGTCTGCAGCAGCGGAAACTTGAAGGGGAATTGCGGGATATGCGCGCGCAGATTCAGGAGGCGGAGCGGCGGGGCGATTTTGTGGAGTTGGCGGTTTTAACGCAGAGAAAGCTGGATCTGGACCGGGCATTAAGGCAGTTGCGGGGCTCAGGGTCGAGTGGAAATTGAGAGCCCAAACGGCTGATTTGTTTGAGTCACTTTAAGTTCTGAATACGTCTAAACAGTTAGGAACAGCGGCATGCGCGGTATATTGCCCAGTCTGGATACGAAACACGCAGGGAATGGCGGTTACCTGTGGAGAATTCGGGCTGAGATTTCACGGTTAAAGGTGGAATCAGCTGTGTTAATCTATTGATCTCTGTAGGGATGCGTGCCACTTTGCCCCACATATGAGCTCCGGCTCGCGGGCGACCAGGCGAAACCTGAAGCGCGAACATCCTGCTCCGAGCGACTATTACGACCGCTTTTTTGATGCGGGGACCGGGAGTCCGTGTCCGCAAATGCGCACGTTTGGGCATCCAAATGTTGTTGCGTGCGGAACAGGCTCCGCACTGGCGCGCGACCCGGTGTTGAAACTTGATCGTGCTGGAGAGAAGGAATCATTTGGCCATCAACGACAAATTTGAAGACGACATCACTAATCTGATCGATACCGGCAAGGAGAAGGGCTACCTGACCTACGGCGACGTGAATGACATGTTGCCCGAGGACATCAGCACTTCGCCAGACGACATCGATGACCTGATGACGACAATCGGCAGCCAGGGCATCGATCTGCTGGACGCGCCGAAGTTCGGCGCCGAAAAGGATTTTGAGCTCGAAGAAGGCGAAGACGTTGAGCTCGATCTGACGCCGGGAACGCTCGAAAAAACCAACGACCCGGTGCGCATGTACTTGCGCGAGATGGGCACTGTGCCGCTGCTGACGCGCGAAGGCGAAGTGGAAATTGCCAAGCGCATCGAGCGGGGACAGATGCGCGTATTGAAGGCGATTTCGCGTTCGCCGATTGTGATTCGCGAGATTGTGGCGCTGGGTGAAGACCTGAAGCGCGGCGTGCGCAACGTGAAAGAAGTCGTGGTCTTCGACGAAGAAGAGCTGACCGAAGACGTGGTGCAGGCGCGCGTGCGCTCCACTGTGGCGCGCATCGATGCGCTCGTGAAGCACCAGAAGAAGATTGCTGGATTCGAAGAGAAGCAGGCGGCGGCGAACAGCAAGACGAGCCAGAAGGAATTGCGGAAGCTGCGCTGGCTGATTGCGCGCGAGAAGGTATTTGTTTCGCGGATTGTGCGCGAGCTGAAGTATACGGGTCTTGAACGCAAGCGGCTGCTCGACAAGGTCAACAAGACCGTGGACACGATGCGCACGCTCGAGCGGCAGATTCGTTCCCTTGATCAGAAGTACGAAGCTTCGAAGAGCGATGAGCTCAAGAAGGAGTATCGGCGCCAGCAGAAGAACTGCAAGGTTGACCTCGAAAAGATTGAGGGCGACGCGGGCGTTTCGATTGTCGAACTCAAGCGCACGCAGCGCGAGATGATCCAGGGCGATATGGATGCGGAGCAGGCGAAGCGCGAGCTGATTGAAGCCAATCTTCGTCTCGTTGTTTCGATTGCGAAGAAGTATACAAACCGCGGACTGCAGTTCCTCGATCTGATTCAGGAAGGCAACATCGGCCTGATGAAGGCGGTGGACAAGTTTGAGTATCGGCGTGGGTACAAGTTCTCGACATATGCAACGTGGTGGATTCGCCAGGCGATTACGCGCGCGATTGCAGACCAGGCGCGTACGATCCGCATCCCGGTGCACATGATCGAGACGATCAACAAGCTGATCCGCACGAGCCGGCAGTTGGTGCAGGAACTGGGCCGTGAACCCTCGAGCGAAGAGATTGCGCGGCGCATGGATATTCCTGTCGCCAAGGTGCGCAAGGTGCTGAAGATTGCACAAGAACCGATTTCGCTGGAGACGCCGATTGGTGAAGAGGAAGACTCGCACCTTGGCGACTTTATCGAAGACAGGCAGGCGGTTTCTCCGAGCGAGGCTGTGATCAGCGTGAACCTGAAGGAGTACACATCGCAGGTTCTGCGTACGCTGACGCCGCGCGAGGAGCGGGTGATCAAGATGCGGTTTGGTCTGGAAGACGGTTCGGAGCACACGCTGGAAGAAGTAGGACAGAGCTTCCAGGTCACACGCGAACGTATTCGGCAGATTGAAGCGAAGGCGCTGCGCAAACTGCGTCATCCGTCGCGGTCGCGCAAGCTGAAGGCGTTTGTGGAAGGCGTAAAAGAGATGTAGCCACCTGCGGTGGGGGCAACTGCGCCTTTGGCGCTATGGCGTCGCGGGAATGTAAGTGAAGTGGTAATTGCACTAAGGGCCGCAGCCGAAAGGTTGCGGCTTTTGTTTTTCTGGAGAGAATGAGTCTACAAGCAACGCTTGCAAACCCCTTCGAGGATTTCACTTGCCAAGTGTAGAAATGGTCTGCTAAAACGTTTTTGCTAGTGTTTGGAGGGTAAAGTGAGAACGATTTCGCGACGCCAGTTTGGAAAGGGTGTTGCCGCAGCGGCCGCAGCAACCTATGCCGGAATTGCATTGCCTGAATTTGCTTTTGGAGAGCCGCAGCCGAAGCGGCTCGAGTATCCCAAGGGATTCTTGTGGGGTTGCGCGACGGCTTCGTACCAGATTGAAGGCGGCGCGAAGGATGACGGACGCGGGCCGTCGCTGTGGGATGTGTTCTCGCATACGCCAGGGAAAACACACAATGGCGACACGGGCGATGTGGCGGACGATTCGTATCACTTGTACAAGCAGGATGTGCAGCTCTTGAAGAACCTGGGAGTGAGCACCTACCGCATGTCGATCTCGTGGTCGCGCGTGTTCCCGACAGGCAAGGGCGAGGTGAATCAGAAAGGGCTGGACTACTACAACCGGGTGGTTGACGAGTTGCTGGCCAACAACATCACGCCGTACATTACGATGTTTCACTGGGACACGCCGGCGGCCCTGCAGGGTGGCTGGCAGTCGCGCGATACGTCGATGGCGTTTGCAGATTACTGCGCTTATGTGACGAAGCATATGGGCGACAAGGTGAAGCATTGGATGACGACCAATGAATTTATCTGCTTCACGGACCTGGGCTACAAGATTGGCCAGTTTGCTCCGGGGATGAAGCTGCCGGATGCGCAGGTGAACCAGGTACGGCATCACGCGATCCTGGGGCATGGGTTGGGTGTGCAGGCGATTCGCGCGAATACGCCGAGCGGAACGCAAGTGGGGCTTGCCGAGAACGCGGTGGTGTATGTGCCCGTGATGGAGACAGACGAGCACATTGAAGCGGCGCGGAAAGCGACACGTGATGGCAATGCGCCGTTCCTGACGACGTTGCTGGACGGCAAGTATCCAGAGAGCTACCTGGCGAAGGAGGGAGCGAATGCTCCGAAGGTGGAAGCAGGCGACATGCAGGCAATCGGCAGCCCGATCGATTTCCTTGGCGTGAATATTTATGTGCCTCTCTTTGCGCGAGCAGATAACTCCGCGAAGGGCTGGGTGGAGGAGCCGATGCCGTCGTCTTATCCGCACATGTATTCTCCGTGGATTGCGCTTGGACCGGAGTGCATTTACTGGGGCGTGCGCAATGTGTGCGATATCTGGAAGGAGAAGGTGCCGGCAATCTACATCACCGAAAACGGCACGTCTTCAGACGATGTGCTGACACCGGATGGACGTGTGGAGGATGTGGATCGCGTGATGTACCTGCGGAATCATCTGACGCAACTGCATCGCGCGGTGAAAGAGGATTACCCGGTGAAGGGCTACTTCCTGTGGAGCCTGCTGGACAACTTCGAGTGGGCAGACGGGTTCAGCAAGCGGTTCGGAATTCATTACGTAGACTTCAAGACGTTGAAGCGGACTCCGAAGCTGAGCGCGGAGTGGTACAAGAACACGATCGCGACGAATGCAGTGGAGTAGAGATCGCAGATAATTGGTGGAGAGAACCCGCTGCCGATTGGCTGCGGGTTTTCTTTTTGCGAGCCGGGGTATACTGCGATGGCATTCCTGAGGAGATTCCCAATGATCCGCTTTGTGAAGTCAGTGTTTATTGCCGTGGCTTTAATGATGGCGTGCGCTGCCAGTTGCAGGGGACAGGCTGCCGCGGCCGGCGCGAAGACGCCGACGATCGATCAATCGCTGGAAATGTACAGTGTGGGATCGCCGAAGATTTCGCCGGATGGCAAGCGCGTTGTCTATGAACAGACGCGGACGAATTGGGAAGCGAATGCGTTCGAAACGGATCTGTGGATTGCGGATGTTGCGAAGGGCGAGCAGCATCAACTGACGACAACGGGGCACTCATGCAGCCCGGCAGAGTGGTCGCCAGATGGGAAGTGGATTGCGTTCGTGTCGGACCGGCCGGGGTCGCTGCCGAAGTCGCCGGCAGAGAAAAGGCAACTCTGGGTGATGCCTGCCGACGGAGGTGAAGCTCAGCAACTGACGAAGATGGAGAAAGGCGTCGGCGGTTTTGACTGGGCTCCGGACTCGCGGCGGATCGCTTTTTCGGCGGAGGCTTCGGAGCCGAAGGCCTTGAAGGATCGCAAGGAGTCATTTGGCGACTATCACGTGATTCATGCGGATTATGAGATGCAGCACTTGTGGCTGGTGGATCTGCCGAAGACGGATGCAGCGGGGCGCGTGAATTCGGTCGGCGAGCCGAAGGAACTGACGAAGGAAGATTCGTTCAGCGTGGAGGAGTTTTCGTTTTCTCCGGATGGAGTGCGGAATTGCGTTCAGTGCTGCGAAGGATCCTGATCTGATTTCTTCGTTTTCGAAAGACATTTACGTGGTGACGGTCGCCGATGGCGCGCTGAAGAAGATTGTGGATACGGCGGGGCCGGATTCTGATCCGCAGTGGTCACCCGATGGGAAACAGATCGCGTTTGAGACTTCGAATGGCGAGAAGTACTTCTTTTATACGAACCAGAAGATCGCAGTCGTGGATGCGAGCGGAGGAATGCCTCGCGTGGTGAGCGATGCGTTTGATGAGGATCCGGGTCTGCTGCGATGGGCGCCGGAGGGAATTTACTTTTCCGGCTTGCAGAAGATGAGTTCGTCGCTGTATCTTCTCGATCCGCAGAATAGGGCGCTGAAGAAGCTGGCGATGCCGGGGAGCGAGATCGCGGGCGCGTTCACGTTCTCGAAGGACTTTAAGCAGGTGGCGTATCGCGGGGCCGGGGCGAATGAGAATGCGGAGATTTATGCGGGTGCGGTGTCCGGAGGCGCTACTGCGAGGCTGACCAATGCGGGCGCGCAGGAGGCAGGGTTCACGGTTGCGAAGCGCGAGGTCGTGCGGTGGAAGTCGGGCGACGGTGCGGAGATTGAAGGCGTGCTGTACAAGCCGGCGGACTTCTCGGCGACGAAGAAGTATCCGCTGCTGGTGGTGATCCATGGTGGGCCGACGGGGATCGATATGCCGTTTGTGAGTGCCGATCGCTATTACCCGATTGAACGGTTTGTGGCCAAGGGAGCGCTGGTGTTGCGGCCGAACTATCGCGGGTCGGCGGGATACGGAGCGAAGTTTCGGGCGCTGAATGTGCGCAACCTGGGCGTGGGCGACTATGCGGATGTAATTTCGGGCGTGGATTATCTGATTGCGCAGGGGTATGTGGACAAGGATCGCGTGGGCTCGATGGGATGGAGCGAGGGCGGATACATCTCTGCGTTCATTACGACATCGAGCGATCGGTTCAAGGCAGTGAGTGTCGGCGCGGGGATCTCAGACTGGATGACGTATTACGCGAACACCGATATCACGCCGTTCACAGTGCAGTATCTGCGCGCGACGCCGTGGGATGATCCGGAAATTTACAAAGTGACGTCGCCGATCAGCTACATCGCGAAGGCCAAGACGCCGACACTGATTCAGCAGGGTAGCGCGGACAAGAGAGTGCCGGTGCCGGACAGTTTTGAACTGAGGCAGGCGCTAGAGGATCACGGTGTTCCAGTGAAGATGGTGCTGTACGACGGGTTCGGCCATCCGATCAACAAGCCGAAGCAGCAGCGTGCGGTGATGGAGGAAAACGAGAACTGGTTCGGGCACTACATCTGGGGCGATCCGCTGGCGCCGGCGCTGACTCCGCGGCCTAGCGAGAAGAAGGATGATAAGGATGCGAAGGGAACGGCGGAGAAATGAAAACTTCAACGCCTCGCTTAGCGCGTCTCGAGACATTCCGGCTTACCGTTGTTCTCCTGATGTGCGTTGGGTGCCAACAGGGTCTGTCGCAGGTCGCTAGCAGAAATGATCGTGCGCGTTCCTCGGGAATCGTCGGCGTCGAACACGTGAGGCAGTTGCGACGAGGCGTGGATGCTTGGCCGCTGATATTGAAATGGGACACTCCGCGGTGCAGCGGGTAAATGCAACTTTGACTGGAATGAACGATACGTTGGTGAAATCCTTGCGCGAATGCGATGAATATTATCTAGCATGGTCGCGGGAAATGGGTCATTCTGCCGAAGGGCGAAAAGAGGTGAAAGGTGACTGGTCGCGAAAGGTGATCGTCACGATGAATGGCCCGCGATTTCTCAGCCTCGTAGGGGAAGATGATCTGTTCTGCGGAGGCGCGCACCCGAATACCTACCGAATTGCCATCATGTTCGATATGGACACAGGTGATCGGGTGGACTGGACGAGGATGTTTGCGGAATCCGCTAGGGTCTCACGATACTCGACTGGTGTGTGGGATGGCGAAAATGGGAATGCGATTGTATCGCCTGCGCTAAGGGAGTTGAGCGAAGCGCAGGCAGTATCCAGATTGCAAAGGTATGTTTAAGGCACGGCAGGCCTATGTCGTTTGGCCGGACGCGAAGGGAGAGCGAGTGATCGCAGAGCCGTTCGGTCTTACGCATGCGGTTCAGGCCTGTGCTGAACAATTCAGTCTGACGATCGAGCAGTCGCGCGAGATGGGGTTCAGCGAGTCTTTGCTAGGCGCAATCGAGGAGGCACATCGCATTGCGCCTTCGACGGCTAAGCCGATGCGGAAGCCGTCCGCTCCAACTGTGCCCAGTCATCCAAACTCAAATTGAGACTGGCGGCGGCGATGTTTTCTTCGAGGTGTTTTACCTGCGACGTGCCGGGGATGGGAAGCATTACGGGCGAACGGTGCAGAAGCCACGAGATCGAGATCTGCGCGGGGGTGGCGTTGTAGCGCGTGGCCAGTTGTGCGAGCGTCTGCGAGAAGGGATGATCGGGTTTGAGCATTTTGCCTCCGGCCATTGGATACCAGGGCAGGAAGGCGATGCCGCGCTGCTCGCACCAGTTGAGCATCTCCTCGTGGCGACGGTCGGCGAGCGAGTAGCGGTTCTGGACGCTGACGATGGGAACGATCTTTTGGGCCTGCTCGATTTCGGCGGGCGTGACTTCGCTGAGGCCGACGTGGCGGATTTTGCCCTGGTCCTGCATCTGGCGAAGTGCGCCGAGGGACTCTTCGAGCGGGGTGCGCGGGTCGATGCGGTGAAGTTGGTAGAGCTCGATGCGCTCGAGCTTGAGGCGGCGCAGGCTCATTTCGACGCACTGGATTAGATATCCCGCTCGGCCTACGTACTCCGTCTTGGCAGGGCCCTGGCGTGTGATGCCGCCCTTGGTGGCGATGACGAGGCCTGCCGGGTATGGGTGGAGAGCTTCGCATATCTGGCGCTCGGCAATCTCAGGGCCGTAGGCGTCGGCTGTGTCGATAAGAGTGACGCCGAGCTCTACGGCTCGTCGCAGGACGCGGTGAGCTTCTTCTGGATTGTTTGGCTCGCCCCAGGCGCCTTCGCCGACGAGACGCATGGTTCCGTAGCCGAGGCGGTGAACCGGGAGGTCGCCGCCGATCTTGAAGATGCCGGAGGCGGAGGCGGAGGGAGTGGACATGGTGCCTATGCTAAAGGACAGGGACTAGGACCAGAAGACTGGGATCAGGGAATAACTTGCGGGCCGAGGTGGGCCGAAGGGGGAACTCTGAGGGGGCTGGTTGCGTATGTTTTAATGCAAGGAACCCTTGGAGATGCAGCCATGACGACCGCCCCCTATGTAAATGCGCAAGCCGTGTTCTACCAGCAGTACGAGCATGTGCGGCGGGATGAGGTTGTGGGCATTCTGTTGGCGCTATTTCTGGGCGGATTTGGGATTCACCACTTTTATCTCCGGCGGACGGGGTTGGGCATTCTGTATGCCTGCTTCTGCTGGACGCCGTTTCCGTGGGTGCTGGGGTTTATTGAATGCTTCTTCATGCCGGGCGGGTGAGGGAGTTTAATGCGATCCAGGCGGCGGGGATTGCTGCGGCGCTGGGCATCACGATGCCGGCGTATGGGCAGCCTATCAATGTGACGGTGAATGTGCCACCGGGGGCTGGAACGCCTGCGGCGAGCACGTCTGCGATTGTGCAGCCGGGAACGTTGATAGCGTGCCCGAAGTGCCAGAAGACGAATCCCGTTGGAGCTAAGTTCTGCTCGGGGTGTGGCGGCGCGCTGTAACGGCGGGTGTTCATTCTGGTCTCAGCGTCATAAGCAAGAGGCGGGTCAGGCACGGAATCGTGCGCGTGGATGCGCTTGCGAATCTCAAGCGGGTGGTGGTCAAAGCAACTGGGGTCATACATGTCGCGGTCCGGCACCTAAGACGCCGAAAATCAGGTGGGATCGTGCTTTCCCACCCTTGGGGCACCCATGTTTCATGGCTGTGTCTGACTTTCAGGGCAGATTCCGTCGCTGCCTTCCGTCGGTCGGACTGACCATTCCTGACCGCGAAATGTCTCGCGCTACATATTTGCGTGGCCGGATCGCATGGACTCGTTGAACTGCGGCTTGGCGAAGTCGAGGGCCGCATCACGGGCGGCTTCGTACTCGGCTGCTCGAGCCATGAGTTGAGGAGTTGCGGCGGCGTATTCTCCGTCAAGCGTCATCAGGCCTTCGCCGGCTTCGTGGCTGGCCATGCGCAGTAAGTCCTCTTCCGATGTGTTCAAGTATTGAGCGTCTTTAGGATCGGAGATCCAAACGGGCTTGCTGTTGCCCAGAACGCCAGACAGCCAGTAGACCTTGCTGAGCAGATAACGGAGGCGCTCCTTGTCATCTGTCTCCGTGAAGAGAAACTTCTTTTGCCAGCGGCTGTAGAAGCGCGTAGTGACGGGGACGGGCTGGCGATTGCCGGACTTGAGGAATTCGAGCTGGCCAAAGTCGACGGTCTTACGGATAGCGTTATAGACGAATGACTCAGCATAGGGCTGCTCCATGGCGGGGACGATCTCGGCAAAGGTGACGGTGACGGAGGCAGCTACCTTGGCATGCAGATTGTGCGTGCCGCCATCGGCGAGCGAGATTTCGCCGTGGACGATGTAGGTGTCTGAACCCGAGGTGGAGCGGTGAAAGGGCCACTGGAATTTGCCGAAGGCGAGAGGCAAGCCGCCGAGGGTCACGTAACACTCGGGGCGGGGGTTGCGCAGGCGCTTGGCTTCGGCAGCGAGATGAGCCGCCATTTCGGGGAGCAGGTTCGGCTTGTCAAAGTCGAACGCCTCACTCAGTTCGAGTTGCAGGCGGCGATCATCCAGGCCGGGAAGGCCAAGTTGAAAGACCTGCGTGGGTTGACCGTTGAGGTCGGCCGCTTCTGAGGCCGAGACAAGCTTGAGGCCTGCTTTGGTGGCGGCCGCTTCGATTGAACTGAGGAGGTTGGCTTTCGATGTCATGAATGGGACCTGTGGTGAGATCGCTACATTTCCAGTTTAGTGCATCAGGACCGCGAAATTGGGGTTTCGCCGATGTAACCGGGGAGGATGCCGCCGCGCAAAGGAGATATGCATCGTAGGAAAGGGAGATGCGAAGGAGCAGACTGCATGGAGAATAATTCGGTGTTGATTGTGGGCGCAGGTCCGACCGGAATGACGGCTGCGATCGAATTGAAACGCATGGGGATGGATGTGCGCATCATCGACAAGTCTGATCACCTGGCACGTTATTCGCAGGCACTGGTGGTGCAGGCGCGAACCCTGGAACAGTTTCAGAGATATGGGTTTGCGGACGAAGCCGTTGCGCGCGGGCGCAGGCTGCACGAGGCGAAGTTCTACAGCGAAGGCAAGCGCATTGTTGATTTCAAGTTGGATGGAGTAGAGAGCACCTATCCATTTGCACTGTTTATTCCGCAGTCGGAGACAGAAACGCTGCTGAACAGCCATATGGAAGCGCTGGGAGTGAAGACAGAGCGCGAAGTGGAATTGATCGCGCTTACGCAGGAGCCGGAGCTTAGGGCGATGATTCGCCGCGCGGACGGCCAGACCGAAGAGGTGTTGCCCCGCTGGGTGATTGGTTGCGATGGCGCACATAGTGCGGTTCGCGAGAAGACGGGAACCGCTTTTGAAGGCGCAAGCGTGGAAATGTCGTTCTTCCTTGCCGATGCGGAGATCGCGGGACCGGATGCGCCGCACGATGAGCTATCGCTGCATGTGAGTCGTGGGGATGTAGTGTTTATGGCGCGGCTGACAGACAGGGTCGTTCGACTGATTGTGGCGTTACATGAACAGCCGAAGATGGATGACGATCGAGAACTGACGGTCGAGGATTTACAAGGAATGGTTGATCGAGTTGGCGTACGAGTCCAGATTGGACGGGCGGAATGGATGACACCGTTTCACGTCACCGATCGGCAGGCGAAGCACTATCGGATCGGAGACGTTTTTCTGGCGGGTGACGCTTCGCATATTCACTCGCCAGTGGGTGGACAGGGGATGAACACGGGAATTCAGGATGCGGCGAATCTGGCGTGGAAGATTGCGGCTGTAGCACGGGGAGCCGAGGACAGGTTGCTGGACAGTTATGAAGAGGAGCGAGGCGAAGTGGGGAGGGCGCTTCTGCGGTTTACAGAGCGAGGTCTGAAACTCGCGACGGCATCGAATCCGATTGTCGAGCGACTGCGGGATGCGATCGCGCCGATTGTCACAAAGCTACCCGCAGTACAGCATACGGCGGTGGGCTTTGTTTCAGAGACTGCGATTGAATATCGGTCCTCTTCGATTGTTGCGGACTATGGAGGGGATGGGCATTTGCGCGCCGGCGACCGCTTGCCCGATCTTCCTTTGCGGAACTCCGATGGGCGATCGTCTCTCTTGCAGGATTGGACTGCGCCGCGGCATCGCGTGTTTTGTCTGAACTCGGACAAGGACGATGTCGAAAAGCTGAGGAACGACCTGCGGTACGCGGAGGTGGTTCCGTTGGCGACCGCGGATCTGGGGGAGAACGGCAGACGCTTGCTTGGAGACGACGGGAAGATGTTTGTTTTGCGACCGGACGGCTATCTCGGCTTTCGTGGGCGGATGGGGTTTCAACCGGAACTGATGAACTATGCAGAGCAGGACGGGCTGGTGTGAACGGATTGCGGAGGACGACCAATCAGTTCTGACATTTACAATGAAGGATGTGCAGGCAGAAGCAGCTAATCCTATCATTCTTGCCGAAAATCTCAGCAAGGTTTATGCAGCGGGCCGGATCATGGTCGCCGCGGTGCGGCATGTCTCGTTTGAAGTGAAGCGCGGCGACTTTGTGGCGATTGTGGGGCCCTCGGGTTCGGGAAAATCGACACTGTTTTACCTTTTGGGCGGGCTTACGCGAGCAAGCGAAGGCAAGGTTGTGATTGATGGGGTGGATTTTGCCAGCCTTAGCGATGCGGACCGGACGCGGTTGCGGAAGCACCGGATAGGTTTCGTATTTCAAAAGTTCAACCTGCTGCCGACGCTTTCAGCGATGGGCAACATTGAGATTGCTTATACGGTGAGCGGACGCAAGGAGCCGATGGATCGCCAGTATCTGGAGCATTTGAGCGATCTTCTGTCGATCCGGGGAAGACTGGAGCACCGGCCATCGGAGTTGAGCGGGGGCGAGCAACAACGGGTGGCGATTGCGAGGGCGCTGATTACAAGGCCGTCGATTGTGCTGGCGGACGAGCCGACTGGGAACCTGGATACGAAGAACTCGGATGCGGTGCTGAAGATGCTGTTGAGGTCGAATCGCGAGCTGGGCCAGACGACGCTGATGATTACGCATAATCCCGACGCGGCGGCCATCGCGAACCATATCCTGCACATGCGGGATGGGGAGATCATCAAAGTGGAAGAAGGATCGGGTCACCCGGGGAGCCTGGACTAAGCGGGCCTGCAAGGCAACAGGGAAGCAGTTTCAGCGGTTTGACCCGGTTTCTCCAGCCCGGTATACTCAACTTTGCAGTAAGCGGGAGTAGCTCAGTGGTAGAGCATCGCCTTGCCAAGGCGAGGGTCGCGAGTTCAAATCTCGTCTCCCGCTCCAAATCGCCCTCCGGCGCCAGCCGGGTTGGCTACGGCGATATGGAGCGCTGAAAATAAAGACAGCCCTGCCAAAGGCGCGGTACCCAAGTGGTAAGGGAGAGGTCTGCAAAACCTTTATGCGCCGGTTCGATCCCGGCCCGCGCCTCCAAATCTTCCAGTAAAACACAAGACTTGAACTACTTAGCTGAATAGATGCTGTTGCTTGCGACCTGTTGGGTCAGGGAAGCGGAGGGCACTCCTGAGCCTGAAAGTAATGAGCACATTCTTCCGCAGTCAGGTTTCGAGTCAGGCGGCTACGGGCGAGATTCAGCAGGTCAGTGACGTTGAGAGTGTAGACCTGGACCGTTCCAGCAGTACTCGCGCTCACGATCCGCTGGCCATCTGGACTGAAAGCCACACTGTTCACTGCGCCGGAGTCGCCCTGGATCGTCTGCAACACTTCTCCGTTCATTTCATCCCAGAGTTTTACTGTTCCGTCCTGGCTCGCTGTGGCGAAATGTTTGTCGTCTGGACTGGAGGCGACGGCGAGTACGGAGCCTGCGTGCCCGCGAACTGATTTGATTTGTTCCCCTGTGTTCGCGTTCCATATCGTCACTGAGTTGTCGGCATTGGCCGTGATCAAACGCTGTCCATCCGGACTGTACGCCACGTCCAGCACGCTGCCCCCGCTGCCATGAAGAGTCAACACTGGGTCTCCGGTCGCAGCGTTCCAGACCTTTGCCGTTCCATCCGAACTTGCGGTGGCAAGGAGTTTTCCGTCGGGGCTGTAGACCGCGAAGTTGACCGGACTGGAATGATGGACCGCGAGGAGCTGCTGACCGGTGATCGTATCCCACTCGATCGCGTTGCCGTCAGCGCCGGCGCTGGCGAGGCGACGGTTGTCAACGTTGAAAGTTAGTCCATTGACAGGACCATTGTGGCCTTTGAGTGAGAGGCGAAGCTGGCCGGCTGCCGCATCCCAAACTCTCACGACCCCGTCAACGCTGCCGGTCGCAACGCGGGTTCCATCGCGGCTGAATGCGATTCCGTTGACGGGAGTTGAGAGTTTGAGCGACAGCAGTTCGTTGCCGTTAATGGCGTCCCAGATTTTTGCGGTCTTGTCTGAACTTGCCGTGATGAGTCGCTTGCCGTCGGGACTGTAGGCGACGTCGTTAACGGAATCAAGGTGGTGCAACGTCAGCAATCCGTGTCCACCATCCAGATCCCAAATCTGCGCGCCGGAATTCGCGTCGCCGGTGGCCAGGCGTTTGCCATTGGGACTGAAGCATACAGCGATGACCGGACCGGGCTCTCGAAGATTGAGCAACTGCAATCCTTTATCGGTATCCCAGAGGCTGGCAGTTTTGTCGGAACTTGCAGTCGCGAGCCTCTTTCCGTCCGGGCTAAAGGCGACTCCCATTGCAGCACCGGGCTGACGCATATTTCGAATCTGCAATCCGGTGGAGGTATCCCAGAGTCTCGCCGTGCTGTCAGCGCTTGCACTGGCCAGAATCTTTCCGTTCGGACTGAATGCTACGCTGTTTACAGAGCCAGAGTGCCCGCTCAGGGTCAACAACAAGGCCCCGGTTTGATAATTCCAAATTCCTATGGTGCCATCGGCGTTTGCTGCTGCGATGCGGGTGCTTTTCGGGTCGAAGGCTGTGCCGTTCACAACGCCGGAGTGCCCATGTATATCCGAGAGAAGACGCCCGTCTCTCGCGTCCCAGGTCTTGACCGTACCATCTGCGCCGGCAGTAGCTAGCTCGCTGCTGTCAGCGCTGTAGGCCACTCCTCGCACAGCGCCAGAGTGTCTACGCAACTCCAGCAGTTGCTCCCCGGTTTCCGCACTCCACTGGCGCGCTGTTCCATCCTCGCTCGCGGTCGCAATGTGGACCCCATCCGGGCTATAACTGATACTCGTAATTCGACCTGTGTGCCCGCGCAGATCCAACAACACGTGTCCGTCACTCGCATCCCAGACCCTGGCTGTACCATCAGAGCCGCCAGTGACAATACGTTCGCCATCCGGGCTGAAGGCGATGCCATTTACAGAGCCAGTGCTGGACAGCTTCAGACTTCTAGGCAGCGACAGAATTGCCAGTTGAAGCGCGTCTTCAGCAGCAGGGACTACGGGTTGGCCGAAGCGTGTTGTTGCGCCCACCGCCTCCATTCCGAGCAGTATGCTGCGCTCCGGGTCTTCCCGAAGCCCAGCCTGTGCCAGGGCCGCCAGTTCTCGGGCTTTCGATTCTCTCCGTGCCTCCTCGGCCCTACGTTCAAGCCTCAGAGCCCAGATGCTTGCGATAACGGCTGCGACGAACAGAACGGCCAATGCGAACAAGAGCGCACGAAGGCGCCGGGCTGATTTCTGCTGGAGTGTCATTCTGAGCTTCTGCTCGTCGGCGATTGCAATGGCCTTTTCGTACTCCAATGCGCGCTGCTGATGCTGTTCTCTTTGCAGAATCTCCTTCTCGCGGATCGCTTCGCTCTCGGCGAGAAAACTCATCGTCGCATCGAAGCCGCCGCCGTATAGTTCCGACCAAGCGGCGACGGGAACTTCCTTCTTCCTCCAGTCAAGGGCTACCTGCAATTCGGGATCCCTCCAGGGGCCGGCCTTCCCCAGACTGTGAAGAGAGGCAGACTCTGAGAGCCGACGGTACAACTGTGCAGATTGAGCCTCCTCATCGGCCCAGTCTCTCAACCGACTCCAAACGCGCATTAGACTCTCGTGGGAGATATCGATGATGGTGCTGAGTCTCAGCGTCTCAGGAAGTGGCGGCATCAGGAACGAGCGGCTCTGTTTTCGAAAGACATCGATGACGTTCGTGACTTCGCTCTGACTGGCACCGGTCATGAGGCAGAGTGCGCCTAGACTCGCGGGACGGCGAATGCCACGTGTATCGGTTCCCTTGTCTGTCAGGGCTTTGAAAACTTTTTCACAGATTTGCCTGTCGCGCTCCGAAGAAAGTTCTCCGAAGGCCTTCTCCGCGTGCCTGTCGAGCGCATGCGCCATAGTTCCGATGGATTCGTAGTGTGGCAGTGCGATAGGACCATTAGCGCAGCCTTCGAATTGCCAATAGGCCCACGTGCGATTCAATGCATGCTGGAGGATCGACAGTTGGTCTGGATTGTCGCCGACGTCATTCACAAGTCGCGTCAATAGCACTGGACTAATCTCGGCACCGCCGACTCTTACGGGTCCAGTGATTGCTGCGCGGCGTTCTTCGCGACTCATGCGAGGCACAAGATACTGACCCTGGTTGATGGCTTCGGGAAGCCCGGGAAATTCCGCGCAATTGCCCAGGAAGTCAGAACGCATGGTAAGGACGATGAAGATGGGTAGATTCGATTGACGCTTTGTTTCGAGCAAAAGATTTACAAAGGCGCCACTCTCGTCTCTCATCTCGGCACTTGTTTCTAGGGTCTGAAAGCGAAATAACTCCTCGAATTGATCGACGACAACCAGGAGATTGACACCTTCGGGCAAGCGCGCTCTCGCGCATGCATCAATAAGCCCTCGCTTGCTGAGTTGCAACGAAGTTTCAATGATTTCGGCGACGGGTACGGTGCCGGTGTAGTCGCTATACAACACGCCGTCGGCTGCAAGAGCCGCGGTCATCGCAGCCACCGGATGGCTTCCGGGTCGGAATTGGGCCACACGCCAGGACGTGCCTGCGCGAGACATCAACCCACGGTGAAGAGCTGGACGCAAACCGCAGTTCACCAAAGATGATTTTCCACTTCCCGAGGTTCCAACCACGGCGAGAAAACGAGCCGAGGCCAATTTGTCGATGATGGAGTCGACCTGACTTTCGCGACCGAAGAAAAGATGTTCTTCGTCGTCACGAAATGGCCTTAAACCGGGGAATGGATTGGATAATGCGTTTGCTTCGACCTGGTTCATGTATTTACGCGCTTCCCGATTCCCGAGACTTTACCTGGTTCAGAATCGTTATCATCTCCGATTCTGGAAATCCGTTCAGTCCATTGATCAAATGGGGTTCCTCGAGCTCAATGAGTTCCTGCTTGTCCTCATTGGCAGGGGGCGCGAGATACACGAAGGTTGCCGGTGGGGGCTTTCGATCCCGGTGCGCCTTCATGCGAACGAGATCGATTTCTACGGTGCGTTTCCAAGCTTCGTCGCCAGCACCGTAAAACAGAACAACCGCATCACAGCGAGTAAGCAGTTCGTAATTGGCCGTTCGAACGGTTGCCGCATCTCCTTCAAAGGCTGGAATCTCAACG
This sequence comes from uncultured Acidobacteriaceae bacterium, assembly GCA_963832035.1. Taxonomy (GTDB): domain Bacteria; phylum Acidobacteriota; class Terriglobia; order Terriglobales; family Acidobacteriaceae; genus Telmatobacter. The sequence continues at coordinate 1,207,931 of CAWHSK010000003.1, forward strand.
TCCACTCCCGCGCCTCTGAAATATTTTCGCAAGGGAATTGTTGCAGCGCGATCCCTATGATCACAGATCAGAAACACGAGTTTTGAATTGTCTTCTGTCTTCAAAGCTTGCGGCTTGGGTTGTTCCATCTTCTGCAGAGCAGAATGCATTGCATTTTTGAACGGTTCCAAATCGGCGGACACCAGGTCGGCGCCGCGCTGCAGACTCTGAAGCTTCTGTAACTCCTGGATGAAGGCCTGCTGCTCTGGTTGTTCCACTTGCATATTCTCAGGAAGCCAGATCAGGCGGCGAAGTCCCGATTCTTCGCTCTTCTTGGCCGCGACTTCATTCTGTAGCTGTACGGCAGACTTCAGACTTGGACCATCAGGAACCTTGCCCCGAACGCTGCCGATAATATGGATCGACATCTGGCATTGATCGAGCAAGCGACCGACTTCAGAGATGTATTCAGATTCCAGATCGGGCAATCGCGCGAGCTGATCGGGTATTACGGCGTAGCCGTGCGCGCGCAGATCGCCACGTATTTTTTCTCGCTCATCGCGGACATCGTAACTGGATTCCGCGAGGTAGATGGCGGGCTTCTGAGTTTTGGGAATTTCACTCTTCCCGGCGTCCGATTGTTTCAGCTTGTTGATCAGGTCCGCGATGTCATCGGCGAGAAAATAAATCTGTCGCCGATACGCTTCTCCGCTCCCGAACGCTGGATCCAAAGGCAGCTCGTGGCCGCCGTCGGTCCACTGGAAGAACTCGTATCCTAGAGCATTCTTGAGGACATTTGGAAGTTGCTCTCTTCGTTCTACAGGTATTCCCCGTAGCATTACCCGGATCACCCTTGCTTTATCGTCGATCGTCAACCCGCCGTTCGACTCGGCAGTCCTGCAGAATTCATCGACTTCTCTCAAGCACCACTCGGATTCGATGTACCTGGGAGAGAGGATGGAAAGGAGCACCGCTGTCTGGGGAAATTGCTTAACAATTTCGTTGGCGAAGATGTCATTTCCGCGGAGCCGGTCGTCCCGCCAGATCCTAGCGGGTTCACCTATGCTCTGGCTCAAATAGGTCTCAAGATATCTATGGAAGCGTGTTACCCATCCTTGATCGTCACCCGGCGTAGTCATATCGTCTACGTGGGCGTAGCTGACGAATAAGTGTTTGTCGAAATTCATCAGCAATTCCCTTCGAATTCTCGAAAGTTGCCCAGGAACCGCAGTGCAGAGCACATTACACAGGTGTGGATAGATTCATGAACAAATGCATATTCAGTCGCTTGTTCCCTGCCCGATGTATGGAGGATTGTGGCTTGATAAGCTCCAATGAAATCAATTCCTAAGGGAAAGTGAGCCAGAAAGAAAGAGTACGGTCTCCAACGGCCATACCGTCGTGCAGCGGAAAGTGCATATGCGACGGCTTAATCCAAATAGGCCTCGGAGCTGCAGAATCTGTGCGGTTGTTTCCATCAACCTCACAAGCACAAACGGTGACGCCGGCATCCTTGTTAACTATTCCCGAATGACTAATCTGGGGATCGAAATCGCGAGTGATTCCTGGGCCAGCATCTTAGAATTTGGCAAGCTAGACCAGGATTGTCAAGAAGTTTCTCAGTGAGTTAATTCACCCACTCTGCGTACTCTCGAGTGTGCAATGTTTAGAAGAGCGATGGTCGAGACGAGCTGCCGAGGAGGATCGGACTGATTGTTGTTGTAGTGTGACTTCCTTCGTTCCCTCCCCAAGCGAACTGCAGATAGATAAGTGGAAGCCCGCCGGCACGGAGAGTAACACCGGCGCTAAACGTGTGGCGTAAGTGATTGATGCTGACATCATCTCGCCGTAGTGCGACTTTGCTTTCATCCACTGAGAAGATCGCTCCAAGTGGGAGTTTGCCTATCGATTGTTCGATGGTTCCTCGGAAGAGTAGAAGGTTCGGGGCTCTGAATCGATAATCTGGATAGCTGGCCAAAATGGGAGTTCCATTAATGTCGGAACCGCCGATTGTCGGCATGAAATAGAACGGGACGACGCGACCGCTGTCAGCAAACGACTCAGATAGATAAGCGCGGAGGTTGATTGAGCCCTCCAGCTTGTCTGTCGTCGCGACGATTGGACAAGGTCGGGCAGGATCCGGTTTGGCGTCGGCCGAAGCTGCCCTCGTGCGAGAGATATTGCGTTCCGCGTTCGTCGCGGTGCAATCGTCCGGACCATTGTGCGAAAACTGCGATGCTCGGTTTGGAGAGTATGCCCTTCCAAGCTTTCCGGGCAGAAAACTGTATAGCGGGATCTCATGGTTGAAGTCGCCGTTGAAGCGGCGGAAGGAAAATGTGCTAAGGCCTGGTGCAATGAATTGTTGAAACTGAACAAGGTAATTAAGGCGGATGTGATCTTTGAAAAGGGCGGGATAGATTTTCAGGCCTTCGGAAGCTTGAATAAACGGAGACTGGTGAGTTAGACCTGGGGCGGTGGCGTCATTAAAGAGCACAGTCGTAGAAGGCACGTTAGAATCGGTGCCCGCGCGCACCGACGGGAAGCGTCCATTCACCTCGGCGACCGCCGCAATTCCTGCGCGATGCAAGGCTCCTCCGAATGGAATCGCGGCGCTTACTCCAGTAATGTTTTCGCTGAATCCATATGTCGAGAGATTCGCGGACGCAGTGTCCGGTCCCAGGCCATAGTAGTCCACTCGATTGAGCGAAATGCTTTGCGAATAGAAATTGATCAGAGGGGCGGTGCGGTACACGGATCCTCCGGGAAGACGAAACGCTTTCATATATCCACCGGCACGCCAGGAACTGTTAGGCGTTACCACTGCGTCTACGTCCCAGCTCACTCTCCATTCGTTGGCAAAGTTCTTGTGCTCGACGAATGCCAAACCGAAGCCAACTCCATTTTGCGGGGCAAGGCTGCCGAAGGCGATATGCATAGGTTGTCCAGTGACCAGAGTCTGCCCACAGTCCATGAGCTTCGCAAACTTCGTACAAGAAGCGAGCGATTCTTTTTCAACGCGAAAATCGCGGTGAAGACGGCTCTCGTTCATCCCGGCAGCCTGAGCGGCAGCGGTCACCGAAGCGAGCACCACAAACAATGCGAGAACTGAAGCCATCCTCATCTCGTCCTCTTGGGCTTGGGTAAAGAGTTCTTCTTCGCTGCGGGGTGTTTAGGGGTTCTCGCTGTGTCTGCCGCAGCTGCGATTGCCACGCCACTGTCCGTACGAATCGGGAGCACGAGTTTTCCCTTGGCTTCCTTTTTCGGTGAAGGAATCACAGTCAATTGGGGCCGAGAAAGAAGCAGCTTCGTCATCGATGCGACGTACCGGGCCGCATCGTCTTCGGAAACAATATGATGTTGCGGCAGACTTCGGCGTACGTCGGGCGGAAGTTTTTCCTCAATGTGCTTGAAATGCGTTATTTGAGCCTTGATGAGATCTGACACTCGTCGGTTCTTGTTGAAAGCTTCCTTGGGCGGTCCCGGGACCAAAATGGGTTCCATCGCATTCCTCCCTGAATCAGGAATTCTTGAAAGCTGGGCAATTGCTGGCTTCACGCATTGTGAGTTGATTGAGATAGCCGAGGAATGTGTTGGATGCAATCTCCCGCGGCGATCGTGTGTCATATTCGCCGATAAAATACTCTGTCATCGTGGCAGGAATTGAAGCATGTTCGAAAGTCTCGTTGATCACGGTATTTGGTGCGATCCAAGGGGAGACGAGAACTGCCGGGACCCGCACTCCTAGCCGATCGAAAAGAAATGCATCGGGCGTACCCGTATCTTTCGGCTGGGCAACGAAACCGTCAGGCGTGCAGGCTGGCGGCTGGACATGATCATAGATGCCGCCGTGCTCGTCGTACACGATCAAGAGTGCGGTATTGGCCCAGAGGATGGGATTGTTGCGAATCGCACTGTAGACGGTTGCAATGAATTGTTCGCCTGCTCGAACATCGTGGTCTGGATGCTGGTCGCTTGCGATTAACTCGCCTGAACCGTTTGGCGCGTCGTGGTCAGTGTAGTTGGGCTCAATGAAGCTGTACTCCGGAAGCTTGTTCCTGGAGCAGGCATCGAGAAAATCCTGAAACGTACCGAAGAGGGCAGGCTGGTTCTGAAGAAGATTGACAACTTCAAGCGAGGAGCTAGCTTGATCAAAGTAGTAGAGTCTGGCGGAATGGCCAGCAGCCACGAGACGTTCGTAGATGCTCTTGTACTGTTTGTTCCAGTAGAAGATGTCCATGCTCACCTGACCGAACGACGTGCCATAGTGAGCAAAGGCGCGATTGCAGAGGGTTGGCCCGGGTATGGAAGCGAACCAGCGGTTGAAGACTGCAAACTGGGTAGCAAGCGTTGTCAAAACTGGAAGCTTGTCTGGCGTGAAATAGTTCATGATCAGATGCGAATGAGCCAGATTGTGTTCAACATTTGCGTAGCTCTTGACGAAACCCCGCATATTCGGAGTCCTGTTGGGGTCTTGCGCAGTGGTGACGCCACCAAAAATCTGCATATCAACCGCAGGGAAATGGTGATCCGGATCTGGGTCGAGCTGGCTCTGGTAGGCGGCATGTGGAACCACGGTAACAGGAACGCCCGTGCTGTCAGGATTTGTCTCCGCGCCGGTCAAACCGTCAATGGCGGGGTTGCGGCTTCGCAACGCGCCGAGCATGTGGTCAAAGGAGCGGTTCTCCATCATGAGCACCACAATGTGCTTGAGAGCTTGAATGCCCGGCAGGGTTCTGTCCAACATAGCCTCATTCTCCGTTAGTGGTTTGGGCTGTATATTGCTTCATCAACATGCAATGCTAAAGTTCATCTTCAGGGATGACGATTAACTCTTGATAGGATTCGATTGGCAGATTCAATGCTTCAGACTTGTAGCCTAGCTGACCTTTTGAACGTAATCTAACTGTGTTTGAAAGAACCGCGTTTGGCGGTGCCGTGCGATGCTTCGGTAGCCCCCAAGGAATCAACCGCCATTCATCGTGAACCGGTCCGGATGGCATGTACGGTTTTGGAGACATACATCTTTCAACGGCCGCGAGATCAAACGAAAGGCCGCACTTCTTCGCGTTGTCTATCATCCATCGTAAAGGGATGTTGGAAAGCTGGCACTCCGAGTAGCTGCCGCCCACATCGCAGTGAACGCCGGGAAACCACACCTGCTGCAACTGTGCGTCATTATCGCGTGGACTGCCGTCTGGATTGGTCCAGAGCGTCGGCACAAAGGAAGAACGCCGTTCATCGAGTGAGACAGCATGATAGGCATTCTGAATGCACGGGTTAAGTGCGGTATCGAGAAACCCATACCGCGCTTGATCGAAGTTGCTGAACAAGTGCCCCGGTATGCCAAGTGCACCGACTGTATCCCAAACGCCGACCATGCGGACCTTCACATCGTTTAGCTCGTACTGTGCAGCGAGCGGCGCCTTCGCAGCTTTTCGTTGTTCGTGATCGCTGATACGATAGGCTTCGAAAACACGTTTTACCGATCGGTTGTCTAGATTCTTCGTCGGAACGCCAAAGGCCGCGACCATGCCGGCCAGGCTTCGCGCGGTATATGCTCCGCGACTGAACCCAAAGATAAAAATCTCATCGCCGGGGTCCCAGACATAAGACAAGAACTCATAACCATCCTGAACTTTCTGAAAGAGACCCTCCCCCATAGTCCCACCAAAAAAGTGCTCAAAGGCCGCCCCATTCGTACCAACCCCACTGTCGTAGTACTTTAGTTGCGTTGCATCGTCCGTCAGGAGGAGGAAGAGCTTGCGAACATTTGTGTCTTCCGGCAATTCAGATGGGCCGTGTGGAGTATTCCATGTGCCATCCGCACAGAAAATGATCTTCTTGCTCATACTGTCCTCTGGTAGTTAAGCAAATACTTCCTCGCTTGGATCTTCTTAGGTTCTTGCGTAAAGAGGCTTTCGATGCTTTTCTCGAGATTCCCGGCCCGCGATCCTATGAATCCGGCAATTGCCTCCACTACTTGCCGTGCAGAAGAGACCTCGAGGGATAGACGAGCGCCGTTCCGATGGCGACTTACAGCGCCGATAAATTGAACCTCTTCGGGCTCCTATGCCAGGCGAATCCACGCCGATCGTTGGAACGCTGTTTTATCTAGAATGTCTTGATGAACTCGATCAACGCGCGCTTGTCGTCATCGCTCAACGGCGGCTCTTCGGCAAAGTAACTCGTGCCAAAGTAGTGACCACGGTTAACGATATAGTCCGGACACTTGCTTAGCTTCTGTAAGTCGGGCACCAGATTTGCAAATACTCTGCTCGCATCTTCATCGGCAGGGTTTGGCGGAAGGGATGCGAGATCGTGCTTCATCTTGAGCAACAGATCAAGAACTCGCTTCTGATGTTCAACTGTTTCAGAAGGTCCCAATCCTTCGCCAAGAAGGTCGAGATTTGCCAACAGGTTGACTGGCGTACCTTTGGGAATTGGCCCTAGAACTATTTCGCCATCTTTGAAAAACGCCGGAAGGAACCGCTGCCCTGGACTCATTAACGGTCTCAAATAGTCAGGCACAAAACCCACCGCGATCCGAACGTAGCTTGTTTCTGTTGTCCGGTCGATTTTCCCTGGTAACTTGTCCGGGAGGAGAGAATCCCTTTCACGTTTCTCTGGCCACAGCATCTGCTCGATGGAAACCTGGAAGGCATCAACGCGATTCTTCACGGAAGGATCGGGGTCAAAAACTCCAACACTGTTATTGAGGAGGTATGGCGCGGATGACCAAAGACTCACGAGCGAAGGCGGTCGAGTATATCCGCGTCCACCGCCGGGCATGGAATAACTTCGTGGCTCGCCGGAATACGGGTCGTAAACCGTAATGGTTCCCACCGAAGGAAGATCCTTGTAAGTTTGCGATGAAAAATTATCCCAGATATTTCCCCCGATGGCGTTGGTAGCGAGCGGACTGCAGGCGTTAGTTTGCAACATGGTGACCGGGACTCGCTGGTCCGTCGACAAGTAATTATTTTCTAGAAAGTCCTTTTCGTGAACGATGACTCGCATTTTCGCTTTGAAGTCTTCTGTCTTTGTCCACGTCCAGTACTTGTAGAAGCAGTTCAAGTAATCTTTTCCGGAGCAGCCATCTGGATCCAAACCTTCAGCAGGAGTCGGTATCTTGCTCGAATGGCACCGCGCACAGCGCTCAGCGAAGACAGTTTTGCCGCGGTCAAGTTTCGCCGTGTCTTTTGTGAGGTAGTCCTTGCCTCCGGGTGCATCCTGGAGACGGTGAGGTTCCGTGGCCTTAAGAAAGAAAAGAGCCATATTTGGCGTCTGTTGCTGGGTTGCCTGCCAGTAAACAGAGTTCTTGTTTGCAACTGCAATTTCGATTGGGGTCACAGGTTGTCCGCCAACAAGCGGGCGGAAATGCAGAAGCCATTCCTCGCTGAACAAGCCGATGTTGAGATAGACCCGATTCAGTGCTCCGAGAATGCCAACCGAATCAGAGCCATCTTTCAAAACTCGAGGCGTCCGAACTGTTGCTGGTGCCTGGAAGAACTGGGTGAGCGGACCAGAATGAATAAAATCATTCAACTGCTTGTTATTCAGATTGCCGCCCACTAATGTCTCTTTGCCCCATCGAGAGGCCAATCCCATTCGAGCCGGCAGATTGTAAATCGAATTCATGCTGCGCGGATTATTGATGTTGTCCGAAGAGATGAGGGATGTGTCGAGAGTTCCAGGTCGCGATGTATGAAATAACTGAATCGGGAAACTGCTCATGTCCGTCTTCCACGCCAGGACCCTTTCAATCCATAGATATTGGGCGCCGACGTTGGAACTCAGGTTTTCCCACTTGGGGTTTTCCGGGTCGGCCGGAGGCTTATTCGGATTAGGGCCGACGTGGCAGAAGCCACACGACATGCCCACGCGATAGGGTCGAACCAGTTTTGCATCGTTGTAATAAGAAGGGTCTGTATAGAACCTCTTGGGATCCCACCTCTTTTGCGCTGCACTGTCGAAGTCCGGATTAGGAAAGAGTCGAAGCCCCAGAATTCCGGTTCCGTAGCCGTAATAGGAAGCCGCCGGAATGGACTTTCCCCGGGCACCAATTTTCACGCCAGGATATTTCGCTTCGTTCTCGAACGGATCAGGAGCGCAAGCCGGGTCTCGCGAATCAAGCCAAAGCCCATAACGATTGGGATCGGGTCCAGTAGCTTGCTTAAAACACGGTTCGTTAACCAACCCGAGATAATTCCAACGATTTGAACGGGCGGCAGCCATGCCGGGATAGGATGAGATTGTTTTGAGCAAATCTAGCGTTCCAATGCTTGTGACGGTAAGCGTGTCCCACATCTTGTCATCGCCTCCCGTCCAAACGATCCACATGTTGCGGCCCTTCACCTCGTCAGAAGAGAGCGGGATTGCACTATCCATATCGTGGAAGTAATCTTCGTCGGCGGCCGGAAATGACGATGCATCCCTGCCGGCAAGGAGGGCTTCATCCTTCACCTGGCCGGGGACGGGCTTGCGTAGCCACGCAAACACCAAGAACGCAATGACTCCGCAAACAACAATGCACACAATGAGTCCAAAGCGCCGCAATGAATTGCGCCATATGTTTCTCATGGGTTTCGACTTCCTTTTTCTGACTTTCGAGGTCGATTGAAACTTAGGGGAACCTGGAATCAGAAACGCATAAGGAAATGCTTCGCGAAATCAGACGCGCGGATATTCGCAGTGCCCGGCGAAAGTCTTGAGCTCAGCTTCACCGTGCCTCTTAGAAGGACAGGTGACTTGAATCGGATAATTGTGCCACAAACATTCCAAGATGTGTATCTTTTTTGTAGACACCCGGCCTCGTAAGTTGAAGGAGAATTTGGGCTCATTTGCCTTCCGCCAGGGTTACCGGCCTTCAGCTATACTTTGCCGCATGACGATGATGAGTGACCGTTCGTCGCTGAGAAGTAAACTATGAGCCGCCCTCAGCCAACTGACTGTGAATACATCGTGGTTGGTTCGGGCGCAGGTGGAGGGACCGTTGCAGCTCGTCTCGCCGAGGCAGGTCACCAAGTCGTACTACTGGAAGCAGGGGGCGATCCCAAAGACCTTTCCGGAGGAGACGCCATATCCCCACTGACAAATCGGCTGCCGGCGGATTATGACGTTCCCTGCTTTCATCCCTTTGCATCAGAGAACGAAGCGATGCGCTGGGATTTTTTTGTTCGTCATTATGCCGACACCGGCAGACAGAGAGTAGATCCAAATTACCGGGAAATGTGGGCGGGAAAACACGTTGACGGTGTTCTCTATCCGCGTGCCGGTACGCTTGGCGGTTGCACCGCACACAACGCGATGTTTCTGATCTATCCCCAGGATGAGGACTGGAATGCGATTGCTGCGCTCACGGGTGACCCAAGCTGGAATGCAGGCAATATGCGGAAGTACTTCCAGCGTTTGGAAGACTGCCGTCACCGTCCGGTTTATCGGTTTCTCGACAAACTCGGGATCAACCCGACCCGGCATGGATTCAGGGGGTGGCTTAGTACTGAGAAAGCGATCCCGATGGTTGCTCTCGACAACGTCGACCTAATCGAAGCCATTCTGAAGTCCACTGAAGAGGCGATACGGGATATAGGGCACATAGATGAGCGACTTCGCTGGTTGGCTGAGGGAATGCTTGATCCGAATGATTGGCGAACGGATAAGGAAAATTCCTTTGGCATTCGATACATTCCCCTCACTACAAAGAATCACAAGCGAGTCGGCGCTCGAGAGAGGCTGCTGGAAGTTCAGAACCACAATCCAGCCCAATTGCACATCGAGCTCAATGCACTCGTAACGTCCGTGTTGTTCGACGATAATAATCGCGCTCTCGGCGTTCGATATCTCAAAGGTAAGGAGATGTACAGGGCACATCCCAGACAGAACGCCTCTGCTGGCGAGGAACGAACGCTCCGCGCCTCGCGGGAGGTGATTCTAGCGGGAGGAGCTTTCAACACACCGCAGATATTGATGCTCTCAGGCATTGGTCCTCGAATCAAACTCGAGCGACACGGAATCCAAGTCAGAGTCGATCTGCCTGGAGTTGGCACGAATCTGCAGGACCGTTACGAAGTCGGGGTTGTCAACCGCATGAACTTCGATGAGTGGAACATCTTTAAGGGCGCTAAATTCGACGCTAGCGATCCGCAGTTCCGGGAATGGGAGCAGGGGAAGGGCCCGTATATCACGAACGGGGGCGTGCTTTCCATGTTCAAACGGTCTGCGCCAGCGCGTTCAGTACCGGATCTATTCTGCGTCGCATTTTTGGGACGCTTTCAAGGATACTTCCCAAACTATTCAAAGCTCTTTGCGGAGAACTTGAATTACCTGACCTGGGCGGTCTTAAAGGCGCACACGAATAACCGCGCCGGTGAGGTCACTCTCCGTTCCAGCGATCCCCGTGACCCACCCGAAATCAACTTCCGTTATTTTGATGAAGGCACAGAGGATGGCCAGCAGGATTTGGACTCCGTCGTCGACGGTATTCGCTTTGTGAGAAAGCTGACAGCTCCACTAATTCGACAAAGTTTCATCGCGGAAGAGGTTTTGCCCGGAAAACAAATCGAGACCGATGATCAACTTCGCGAGTTCGTTCGAACGCATGCATGGGGGCACCATGCTTCCTGCAGCTGCGCCATCGGGCCTGTTGAGCAACACGGGGTACTTGACGCCGCATTTCGCGTTCATGGCACGCGTGGACTTCGCGTGGTTGATGCATCGGTGTTTCCGCGGATACCTGGGTTCTTTATCGTGAGTGCGGTATATATGGTCGGTGAAAAAGCTGCCGATGTGATTCTTGCCGATGCTCGAAACGATCCAATCTAGTTTTGGCTGGCAAGGCAAGACATTTGATCCCGCTCACGGCAGTTTTGACAAATCGCATTTCATTCGGACGCCAGGGGAGCCAGATCAGCGGTCGAATGAAATTTTCTTTTCAACCGGTTGGGTTTGTTGGATCAACATTTCCCTGAACGGCTTCATCTGAGGATCGGCAAAGGGTGCATCGGAATGCGGATCGCGCAGGTGTGCTTGGAGTGCCGGGCTGAAGAGTACCTGCGCCGGACCGGTCATCAGCGACCTTCTGGTGCGCGGAATCAATACATATCGGTACAAAAGCCGATCAAAAAATGAGAGTTTTGTATCTCCGTCGATTTCGGCAAAGAACTCGTCCGCATTAAACCGAGGATCTGCGGCGCAATCTCGAAGGAACGTGAGTAAAGGCTTGAGATCGGTTGTTCGGCCGGGAACCGCCGCCACAATATCCGGTCCAAGACCTGTGCCGTTGGACTGAGAAATAACGTGGCAGAGTGCGCAGTTACCGGTCACACGGATGTAGCCAACTCTCTGCTTGGCAAAGCCGACAGGCATTTCCTTTCCTTCTTCCCATGACAAACCGAGCGCTGCATAGCCCCCCGGGCCCGGCATGTGCTCCGGAAAGATGCGGGGCATTGCCAGCCACACCCAATAAGGCAGACCCTCAGTCTTTCCAGCTTCAATGGAGCCATAGAAGTAGACGTCCCGCTGATCGCTCGCAATCCAACTCGGCTGCTTTGCTACGCGATAAAGCGCGCTCCAGATCGTCAGGCCCGCCGTCGCGACAAGCACGACAAGGGCAATGAGTATCTCCTTCCATGGACTTTTCATGCTCCGCCTTCGTATCGTCAGAAAGTTTTGAGGTACTCGAGTAATGCCTGTTTCTTATCGGGGGGAAGCCTTGTTCCGTATGCCTCACCCTCGTGCCCCTGATTGCCGTTGCCGCGCTTCGTCGTATCGAAGGAGTAGAACTCCTGTCCATTTTGCGTTGCAACATTTGAAATGAAACCTACGTTCTGCGGATCGAAGACATCATTACCGCGATAAAAGAGCGGTGTTCTTGCCGATTTCGGCTCCAGGAGTTCACGCAGATTCGGAACCGAGCCATTGTGCAAGTACGGCGCACGAAGCCAGATTCCATCGAGGGGCATGCTGGCGTAACCGCCAGTCTTCCGAAACGAGTGGAATCGCTGAGGGTACGGCGGATCGAATCCCCAGTCTTTTTCATATCCTGCGTAGAGCGTGCTTTGGTTGACTGCCAGCAGCCATGTATAAGAATCAAGGCGTGACCGATCCGTGCCAATCTTTTCGATCGGGACCACGGTGCCAACACATTGCGCATCCTCAGCCGGCACGTCGCATTCACCGTCCTTGGGCGGACGAGAGTGGAACGGCGGTTGCGAAGTCCCGTGACATCGAAGGCAATATTGTTCATAAATTGGCTTGCCCTTTGCCGACAGCATTTTGTCGATTGGGTAGGGGTACGATGGGGGTTGAGCCGTCCGCAAAAACTTCGCCATGCGCAAAACCCGATCTGTGTCCAGAATGGGGGGGTAAGCGCCGGTTCCGAATGCTGCGGAGAGATTGCGTTCATTGACCGAGGTGTTGTTGCCATCCCAATGAAGTTGCATTCCTTCTCGGGGACCCTGATTCCACACCGAAGGAAAGTCGACGTTGCCCATCAGTTCCTTTGGATCGGCCTTGTCCATCGGGAAATTCAGGAGCGCCTTGGGTGCGTTGAATGTGTCCACACGCCCAGGACCCCAGGTCCGATTGTCGATGAAGCTCAAGCGCTGACCCAATACGAGAAGTTTGTCGCGCATTAGGTACACGGCATAATAGCGGAAGATCAGCCGGTCGATAAAATCCGGCTTCGGGACCACGCGATGTGGATCATCTTGCATCGAGTCAATCTGGTCGAGGATTCTTTGCGGTGTGAACTTCTGATCTTTCGGAATTGTCGTTAGAAATGTCCCCCATGCGCCGAGGTTGAACTCGTGAGCGGGCATTCCTGGCACCCATCGCGGCTGCGACGCAGGCGTATCCCGCACCGTGCCGGTATGGCAAACAGCGCAGTTGAGGTACACCACGTCGAGGCCGCTGACATTACGCCTCGACATGCCGAGAGGAAGCGCATATCGAGGATCATCACCCGGTTCGTAGATCATTCCGAATGAAGAGTATCCTCGTCCAGCCTTCTTGTCTGGCAGATAATCGGGAAAGATCTCCGGAAGCGTGACCCAAACCCAATACGGAATCCCGTCCATCTTCTCGCCACCGGTCGATCCGCGTTCGAAAAACATCACGTCATCGGCGTAATCGACAGGGCGATCGCGAGTGAATCGCTCGACCAGATAGATTCCGGTAACCATAACCAGTGTCAGCCCAGTGATGAGACCGAAGCTGATCCACCTCCTCCTTCCGGGATTCAGACCATCTGTGCGGGGTGGTGGAATATTGGCAGGGCCTCCTTCTTCGGGACCAGGAGGAATCTCGTTGAAGTATCGCGCGAGGCTATGCAGCAAGCGATGTTCGCGGGTCCTTCGTTCCAATTGGCTCTGACCGCGACTCTGGAAACTGGCCGGGTAAGCCCATCGCCGCAAGCCCGTGATGAAGCCAAAAGGTTCGAATCCGCGGCCCGCAAAGGGATCATAGTGAAGAGCCTCCTGGTCGATTTGAATCTCTTCTTCGAAAACGATCTCCGCAATCGGAACGAAGGATTCTGAAGGAGCATTGACGCGTTGCATTTCGATTCGCACTGCTGCGTGCTTTGCACAGGCTTCTGTCAGCCCCTGTTCTCGTCCGACGCCGTCTTTCGGCGAACTGTGATTTGAATCCACAGCAGGCACTAGACGAATCCATACGGACACCTCGTTTCCACTGAATCGATACGGCACATCGGCAGAGTAGATGTTCTGGAAGTAATCGAATTGATAGAGCCCGTTCTTCCTTCCTCCAGTCGCCAGATTCCAGAGAAGCTTATACAGCCGGTCCCCGCCGGCCGTTGCCAGCAAGTCGAAATCTTCGCCGGAACGGCATAGAAGAGGAAGTTCACCCGACGCTGACGGAGTGAAGAATCGCGAAGCAATGCTTGGTGCATCGGGAATATGATCCGCCAGCCAACGAGGCATTCCCTTTTTCATCACCCCCATCCCAATGCGCATGAGCGCACGCCCGACCAAGTGGTCAGCCGCTGCGGCGAGGGTAGGATCGGACGGATTGAGCGAGCGAACCACGCCCAGAAAGACCCTGCCGTCCGGATGAAACGTACGCGCGTTGCGGACGACCCCACTCACAAACGCGAAAAACCATGCCGTCCATCTCCCAATCAATGGGAAGCGACTCACTCTCGCGTCGCTGCGGGTATCGGCTTGACTAGCGATCCACGTCCACAAAACGCCGCCGAGGTTAATCGCAATTAGCGCAAAAGTGAGCCTGATCGGAATGCGTCCCTTCCACCAGCCAAGCGTCAAGATTCCCGCCGTGAATAGCCGGGCAAAGGACGAAGCAAAAACTATTCCTTTCGTGCTCAAGCTTCCGCTTACGGCGTAGAGCATTCCCAACCCACCAACAAGCAACGCCACCAACTGAAGATAGTTCGGCCCAGCTAGTGAACCGGATGGCATTTGAAGTAGAGACCTAATCAGCGAAGGAACGACTAGAGCAATAAAACCAATCACTACAGTCAACCAACCGTATTGTTCGACTGAATGCTCCGCCCGAGTCTGTTGCTTTAGCTCTGGGCCACCCACATTCTCGCCATGAAGGACGTCTTTTCGCCAGGCAAGCGCGGTCCATAGAAAGCCACCGAAGTCACTCACCGAAAAAGCGATGGCCAATGGCCCAGGAAGGACTCCACGCAACCAAAGGAGCGCCATGATTAGCGGCACCAGTGGTCGGTCCAGCATCGACGCAACAACGAAACCCTCCGCATTGAGACGGCCGCTGATTACATACAGCACTCCGAGAGTCGCGACCAAGACACCCACGACGCGAAGGCAATTCCCATCCTGCATAGACAGCGGCGGTAAGCGAAATAACCCCGCAATTGACACGGGAACGATCAGAATGAGGCATCCCAGGACCAGATCGATCCATCCGAAGTACTCGACCGATCGGGCAGCGCGAGTCCGGCGAAGTGGCTTCAGAAAGCGGAGAAGCGAATTGGTAAGCACAGGTTCCATGACGGCATTACGATTCCGGCCTTATCGTTTGCACAGGTACGCAACCAAATCTACTTCCATTGCTCGCAGTCTTGCTCGCTGCGTCCTCATGTTGGGATCGATCCGATGTAAGATTCGGAAAGTTGCAGTTCTGCAACTGACAACCGGCAGATTCGAGACGACGTTCAGCGTTCGCAAATTGGGTACTTAGGGGCGAATTCTCATCGAAGTGCGAACTCTATGGTTTCCGTTCTTTCAAATTCTGCTGTCGCTTTGAGCGACTTAAAACAACGCGTGAAATTCGAAGACAACTATGAGTGCTACTTGCCGCGCTGTCAATGAATAATTGTCACCGCGGATCTGTGATCGCATTTCGAAGAGACCAAGTTTAGGGATGAGATCGTCTCGTGATGGCATAGCCAAGGGGCTTCCCGCTCTGAGTTTCTAACCTGTTTCTATGATGTTGCAGGCTCTCAAGATTGAGCATTTTGTTACATACCTTCTTTCCAAGTTAATAGTCCGCCGCATCGCCAAAGTTATGTTAGAGTCTTCTACGATCGTTGAAATGCCCCGCGAGGGCATTGAACGCGGACAAGTTGCTCCCACATTCCCCGGACCTGAAAATCGGAAAAGTTAGACAATAGCGACCGTCTGCTTGGCCCTAGGCCTGACGAGACTCATCGGATCAATTTGCGCGAAGAAGGAGAACCCGAATGACCAAAACCAAGCCAATATCCCGTACGATTCAGAGATATGGGTGGACCCCCGATCTTCCCGATCAGCGCGATTTTGTCTATGCTGCGCCGACACCATATCAACAAAACATTCCAAGCTCAGTGGACCTTTCCCAAAAATGTCCGCCTGTTTACGATCAGGGTCAGCTCGGAAGTTGCACTGCAAACGCAATCGCAGCCGCAATTGAATTCGACCAGAAGAAGAAATTCGTTCCTTCGCGGCTGTTTATTTACTACAACGAGCGCGTCATCGAAGGGACTGTAGCCAGCGATGCAGGCGCGCAGATCAGAGATGGCATTAAGACTGTTGCAAACCAAGGCGTACCCCCGGAAAAGGAATGGCCCTATGTGATCGGGGCGTTTAATCAAAAGCCACCGACTAAGGCCTACGCCGATGCCAAGGCCGACATGGTCACACTCTACCAGCGCCTCATTCCGGACCTCAATACCATGCAGGGATGTCTTGCCTCTGGCTTTCCGTTTGTCTTCGGCTTTACCGTCTATGAGTCATTTGAGGGACCGAAGGTTGCAAAGACTGGAATTCTCTCGATGCCCGGGGCGAAAGAGAAAACTGTCGGGGGTCACGCGGTCATGGCTGTTGGATATGACGACGCCACGCGAGAATTTCTCATCCGCAATTCTTGGGGGCCGGGCTGGGGATTGAAGGGCTACTTCAAAATGCCCTACTCATACCTTCTGTCTCCCAAACTCGCGTCGGACTTCTGGACCATCCGAAGCGTGAGCCAAGGAAACAGTACTGCCAAAGCAAAGCGTCGGCGCAAGAAATAGTCAGCGCGACTGGACAATCGGACAACCGAGTTTCAGTTTCTGCGATCCGATGCTGCTTGCTGATCAGGGTCCTTTTCCTTCTCGGTAAGTTTATCGAGTGTTGACTGCATCTGTTGCACCCATCCAGCCGTCGCTCGCTCAAGGGCTTTCTCCGTCTGGTCAACCAGCAGGTCGATATTCTTGCCGCGCGTCTTCTCCCAGGAAGTCAACCCTTTCCACCAGGATTGGATATTGCGCAGGTTTGTGAGGGTGACGTTGTACTGGACCAGGGAATTC
Source organism: uncultured Acidobacteriaceae bacterium (assembly GCA_963832035.1). Lineage (GTDB taxonomy): Bacteria > Acidobacteriota > Terriglobia > Terriglobales > Acidobacteriaceae > Telmatobacter. Next base: position 1,224,681 of record CAWHSK010000003.1, read on the forward strand.
TCCACTTGATCTATTTCCAGCTTGTTCGTAAACGCAGCGGCTAACGCTGTCGTAAGGGCAACCCAAACTTCAAGTCTGATCGCAGCCAAAAAGGTGCCCAAACCACCAACGATTAAAATCCACACCTGCAATTGTTTCAGTTGGCGGTACAAGGCGGCGGTCTTGGTGACGAAATAGCCTATTTGATCCTCGACCCTCTCGCGCAAGTAGTCTTCTGGCGCCAGAATTCTCAGCCGAGCAGGATCTACCACATGACGATGTGGAAGACTGCTTCTGTTCACTTCACTTTGCGCGAGGCTGGTAGTGATGTCTTTGATGTTGCCGGCTAGTTGCAATGGAGCCGAAATTTGAATGCACTGCTGGTCGCTGTATATCCCCGTTCGGGTTCGATAGCGAAAGATCTGGCTCTTTATTGACTCCGCTGCGGCGCGAAGCAATAGCCATTTGTTCCCTTCGCGAAATCGTGCATTGAAGGCTCCCAGCATTGAAATCAGAATCGGAATCGCAATCATCAGGACATGCAATATTTCGCGCACGTCCAGATTCTGAAACCACGGCAAGCTGACTCTAGGAGGCAGACCGCTTCCTGAAATAGCGATAGCCATCAAGGTCGCTATGACCGTTAGAGCCAGGATGGAAAACTGAGTTGTGCGGAACAAGGCCTCCTTTTCAATGGCCGCAAGATCGAGATCGTCGAATCGGCCCCATGCCTCCGGAAGTATGTCCCCCACTTGCTGAATAGGGCCGAAAAGTCTTCGTTTTAAATCATCGGTATTTGCGCCGAGCGGAATCGACGAGATTGTGGCAGTATCTAGAATTTCGCGAAGATCGGGTTCCGCTATGGGCGCCGCTTGGCTTCCATCGGCCGGCGGTGCGCTCGCCGAGAGAATCATGTCTCCAAGCCCTCCGGCGCCTTGCACAATAAGAAGCGGCCATCCGCGCCTAGCACAACGAAGTGCAGTTGCCATGTCCGACTCGCCTCCGCCAATTAGCAATGCGGCAACGGGTCTAATGCCGTCTTGCTTTCTGGCGAACTCGGCAGTCAACAGAAAACTGGATTTGGCGATGTCGTCCCATTCAGCGGGCAGTCGCAGCAGAGCGGAATGATTTGAGTCGGGAGCATTTTCATTCGGCGAAAGAATGCCCAGGAGGAAAGGAGATTGCTCTAGTTGTTTGGCCGCCTGCCCGAGCAGGCCAGCAATTCCATCGCCCTTTCCGTTATCGATCACGAGTGCATTCGCAATTAGCGCAACAGGTACCACCGCGCGTTCGAATACCGATCTGACCGTTGCCCCTAAAGCTTGATCGACTTCTCCGAACAGCAGAAGGATAACGTCCGCCTGTAGCGTGACCTTTGCCGCTGCGGCTTCAAAACTGTCGGTTGCCGCGATTTCGATGATGGCGATGCTAGTCATACGGTTTCACAGATGTGCGAAAGGTTAGCACGGGGGCAGAGAATTCGGAAGAGTGATTGTCAGGGTCTGGAGAAGTCAGACGAAGACGTAACCTTGACCCCATCTGCCGCTTTCCTCAATGGGATGCCGTCGGGAGAGAAGAACAGTACTGGACGCCAACCGATACACGCTTTTGCTTGATCTAGACAGTAAGCACATCCTCTATGAGGGGAATGCCTCTCTTCTTCGCATAAAGCCCGAATTCCTCGGTTAGATCCCCTGTTCCGCGTGATTCTCCCTCCCAGACCCGCACAGCGGCAACTGCATATTTAAGATCATGACCAAGAGCTATCGCTTTCTCAATAATCGTATGGTTCGTCTTAACGTAGGCGCCGTCCTCGAGTCCAGGTTCGAGAACGATTAAGTCACCCTGCACCTCGACTTCCTGGACTGCCTTGTCGTAGAGGGGTCCCCAGTTGCCAGGTCGGTCGATTACAGAAGTCGATCGAAACTTCGCTCGGCTGAAAGGCAATACGATCTTGCGCCGTATACCTAAGAGGCCGGCCTCTTCAAGTGCAAGAAGATCAGCGCCACAAGCGGCTGAACTTATCAAAGCAATCGAGCCCTTAGAGATCAACATGGCACGAAGGCGACGCCGCACACGTTCGATGTTCTCCGATTCAGAGGAGAACCGGCTCTGTTTTGCGCCAATGGCATCGACGCGTCTTCCAGCCAACGCTATGATCATGCCATCTGCACCCTCAAACTCAAGTCTCCATGGCAGATTATCACCCCAGGAGACCCATAATCCCGCCGCTAAGATCGCGCTTTTGAGGTCGTTTTTTGCATGGCGTCTTGTTGCAATTTCTGATCCGACTAGGCACTCTCCACTTCTACTTCATCGCATTCATGCTCGGCTGAACCCATGAGATGACAAAGTCGGCAATTTCGGGGAATTGTGCCACGACCAGACCCAGAGCCGGAACTCCTACGAAGCTCACAATTCTCACCCAGAAGGCTGAACCCAATGTGCCTGGAGTCGTATTTGTAATATGGCTTAGGGTACTGTCGCGATCAAGACCCGCATACACGACGGCTACCGCAACTCCTATGACCAGCAGCAGCATCAACAACGACAAAGCGAGCAGCGGGCGTGGGGTAAATGGATAAAAAGCCAACGACAATGAAATCGCAACGAAAACACCCGCCATTGATAGCACCATGGTGCGCATGCGCGCGAGGATGTTTTGCAGGTATCCAACATAAACAAGGCAAATAAACTCTTCACCGATTCTCACCGCTGAAACGACGCTTAGCGGAAGATGCTCCTTCTTATCCTCGTTTCCGCTCTCCGCCAGGTTCAGCGACTCCCTCTCCTCAAACCACACAGGGACGAGAAGATCATCGATAATTCGCTCGGCGCAGTGACAGAACACCCTTCTTATGCGGTGAGCGTCGTCATCGTTGAATATCGCGAAGTCTGCCCCTTGGCATCTGGATTCGATGAAGCTGACCCCACTCGCAACGGTCCGGCGTATTACGTGCCGAAGTTCGGTCCCGCCAAAGTCGCGGTTATCGAAGGAATCAAACTCGTTACGAAAGTGGACCAAAGATTCTATCTGGTGGGAAATGATCGAGCACCGCGCGCGAGATGACGTCCCGCTCATCGACCATAGGGAGTGCATCGAGAGCACTTGAAGCGCCGCAAATGTTCGCCGAAGCGGCAGACGGTTCAACGCAAGCAGCAGGCGCTTAAGGGAGAACCATGTGACCATGAGCTGACAGCACTCTATGATCAAGAGGTAGCAGCCTATTCCTATCGCGCCATGGAGTATCCAGTTGAACGACTCGTCTTCAAGGCTGTGAAGAATTGAATCGAAGCCCTGAGACCAGGGTCGCTGCAGTATGCACGCCTGGGAAGCCACCCTAAGAAAGGGAATGAGATAGAACCACACATTTTGATTGCCACAGCCTGGGACAGGCATCGCCGAAGCCTCAATGTTCCGGGCCATCTCGCTGCTCACGCGGGAAAGCGTCGCGGGGATACCAGCTCTGCGAGGAAGAATGGGGCGTCCCGGACCAAGCAGTGCAAGGCCAGATAGAGACTGCCAAAACCACCAGTAGAAACCGGCGAGAATCAACAGGAGTGATACGACCCGGGAAATTCCGAATTTGAAAATAAAAAATGCGCCCGCCGCAGTAATCGCGGAAGTTAGCAAGAACGTCGTGTTATTGTTTCTACGACTTGGGCGCCATGGTGAGTGAGTTCTTTGACGCATCTGTCAACGATTTGCGTCAATGAAAGCAGTGTCCCGGTCGACTTAACCGTAGGAACTAAAAATGCTTTGGCTTGAGGCGGTCGATCGAGGGAAAGCAATCTCGGATTATCAATTTCGGCCAGATCTCTTCTCCGTCGTCTAGCTGGCCTTCCCCACCCGCTTAACTCGCCTGATCAGCTTGCTCGACTTTTTTGAAGCCAACTTCGCGCCCGAACTCGTGCTACTTAGCAGAGGAATCAACTTGCTGGCCATCGGGGAGCCTAGCCCCGTGCAAGCGTCCCATCCCGGTCCCGCATCGAATGCGCCGTTGTTGCCGGCTTGAATGTCATTGAACGCAGCCTTTGCTTTGGCCGCGTAGATCGCGGGATGAATGAAGCCAACCTGGGCTCCGAGTTGCTGGTTGGCCACCGCAACTAATCCCGCCCACATTGGGGCCACCGCGCTGGTGCCGCCAATCACTGAAGTTTGGCCGTCAACGCGAATCGTATACCCGGTGGTCGGATCCGCATCGCCGGCGACATCCGGCACTCCACGCCCTCCAACGCCGCCCTCAGGTGAGGGAACGTTCGCATTAGCCTGCCACGGAGGCAGAGCGAATACGTTGCTCACTCCGCCACCGGTCGCACCTTCGCGGTTGGCCAGTTCGTTCCATGCAACCTCCGAGACGATCGTCCCTCCGTTGGCATCGAGTTTAGTTCCGCCGCAGGCGAGCACGTGAGGACTCGACGCTGGAAAGTCGACATTGTTGCCTGTTCCTCCATCCGTCGCCCCGTCATCTCCCGCTGCGGCTGTTATTGTTACCCCAAGCGCCGCGGCCGACTGGCACGCGGCATCCAATGCCGCCATCGACTGTTGCGTCCAGGTCGACTCGGGTCCTCCCCAACTGATCGAGATCACGCTCGGCTTGTTCTTTGTGTCGTGCACCGCGGTTGTAATGGCATCGATAAAGCCCTGATCCGTATTCGGCGCGAAGTACACCGCGACCTTGGCTCCCGGAGCAACTGAAGCGGCCACCTCGACATCCAGCATCACTTCTCCGTCTGCGCTGCTGGGCTTGGTTGGTCGATTTTTGCCTCCGTCAACCAGAACGGCAGTTATCGCAGGTGCAGCAAGCCCCAGCGTTTTGAAGTAGGCAGTGATATCAGCCAGCCGGTATCCTCCGCCGAGTTCGATGATCCCGATCGTTTGCCCAACGCCGCTCGCAGACGCCGGCCATTGATAAGCCTCCGCCACTTGAGGAGGGGTGAAACTGGAGGGTTGCGCGGCGTTCTTCTTAAGAAGGCGGAAATGAGGTTTTGCTTGAGGTCGATTGTCCAGTCCCAGGACGGCCTCGATGACCTCTGCCAGCGAAAGCGGAATGCGAATCCCGCCCTCGCGTACCCGGCACTCTGCGCCATCGATCGTTGTTTGTTTCAGTTCGACGCCAAATGCCTTCTGCATGTCTGCCGCCGTGCCCGTGAGTTGAATAGTCCGCCGAACGGCCGAATCCGCTTCAACCTTGAGATTGAATTCTCGAGCAAATGTGCGAACCATCTTGAAGGCATCCGCGTCAGCGGCATGGTGCTTCTTGAATTCAGCGCGGGTTACTCTCAACGGTCCGCTGCTCCGGTCGCCGCGTCGATTGATCTTTAGGGGCGCTTTCCGTTTCACGATAACCGAAACCGTCACCTTTGACCTTGGAGGGGTCGGCTTCACGCGTTCTAGCGTCGGAGCCGGCGCCTTCTCGCTACCAGGCAGAACTACTCGTGACTGTTCGGCAAACTTTGGAAGTTTTGGTGAATTCGATTTAGAGCGAGTCGATGTTGACATGGTCGACTACCTTCTAGCCCTGACCCTCGTGGTTCGAGACTTCGGGACAAATGACTTCTAGAAATTGAAGAACAGCGTAGCTCGAAAAGCAAAAAACCACATCAGAGCAATCAATGCCACACGAAGGTAACGCTTTTCGCCCTCTGACGCAACATGTTTGTGGAGTAGCCGACAAGGTTGCGAATCCAGCAAGGTGAAAGTCCTTGCACCGTATTACCAGGTTCGGACGGTTAGCATATCCGGTGCATGCTGAGGCAACGAAGCATGTTCTGCCCGGACGTAAAAGCCTCGGCTGCCCTGCGAGTATGCAGCGGTAGGAACGACTTGGGAGGCGGGCAAACTCAGAGGCCTCATCATGAAGAGATATCTGCAGCCGCGAAAATTCGCACCATGTGAAGTCGTATACATGGAATGAAGCTGGAAGCCGACCCATTCCTAACAGGGGGAAGGCCGATGACTCGAAGGAAGTAACAGGTGAATGCACTTCGAGGGACAGCCGTGGTAGGGGATGAAGCATCTGAGGAAAGATTCGCAGAACTCACGGCTACAGCATTCTTCGACTCTGGCAGGTTTTAGGCCCAGTCGATGCGCCTGTTTTCTATCCCGACTGTTGCCGAAGGCAATGGGAACCGTGATAGGCTGCCGGCACCAACCTCTGTTAGGTGGATCTTCAGGACATCCCAAAGAAGGCAGACTTGGCAGATCTTCCCGAACCCTGCCAGACCTTCATGATCTCGTAAACGATCGTGGTCCCATAGGCCACGGCGATCCATACCAGCACTGCCTCGATTGGTAGTCCGGCCCATGCGCCAATCGAGATTCCCATCATTTCCTCTTGCTGGTATCCCCACCATTGATAGGGAACGGCTAGCGTCGCCTCCCAAAACAGACTGATGAGCAGGATCATGAATATCGTCAAGCTGAACGCACGCCAATTAATGAATCGCCTTGCTGTATGAAAAAGAGCTGCCGAGGGGACCACGCCACCGAGGATAAGCACGGTAAAGTAACCCGGGAATCCTTGTGGAAACGGCGAATACAGCTTCTTATACAAGATTGCCATCCCGATCAACGCTAGACCGACAATCAATGAGGAGGGATGGAATTTGAGAAGCCTCTCGATTTCAGTTGACGCATCGCTATGGACTGACAATTTGCAGTCTGCCAGCCAGTATTCATCGAGCCAGACATAGATGAGAAGAACGGCCAGAAAACCGGTGAAGTAGAAGATATATTCCTCCAGTGGCACACCTTCGCCCACGGCCGGCGCAGTAACTCCTACCGTGGCCCCGGCGTTCTTGAATTCAAAGAAGCGGTGAGCGAAGAAGAAATCGAGGCCAAATCCAATCGGCACTAGAATCCAGATTGTCCGCCAGAATGCGCGTTTCGGAATCCGAACCCGTTCACTCGGGAGGAACCAACCGCCGATAACCAGAATCGGGATGATAAACAACAATAAGCTCCAGCTGTAACCGAAAGGCGTTGGATTAGAACTGGAGAGCTGCACGGACGCCGGATCGCGTACGGTGTGCAAGGTAATGGCAACTGGCACAGCAACAATTCCGAGCATCGCTGAAACGATCCATGCGCCCACTTTCGGATTAGAAGGATCACCACGCATTGATTATTACCTTCCGCCACAACCTCGCTACGATTCGATAATTCGGACGCGATTTCTTCCCGCTGCGTAAATCAGAATCTAGATCGGGCCTCCGCGACTCCGCGACATACCTCAGGACAATCGCGAAAAGGCGGCAATCAATGCAAGCTGGGTTGATCCATCGTCGAACTCGAATTGGACGAGATGTTAGCACAATGCAAATTGGTATTTTAGACAAAGATGCATTTCTCGATTAATCCAATCCACGATGCGACCGATGTTCCTGCCCGCAGCCGTTCCCCGAAGCATCTCAGCGGAGCGGAATCCAGTCGCTGAATCAGAGCCTGTTTGTTACGCAGGCGCAAGTCGTTGCGCTTACCGGCAACACAGGACCCGGTTTGTTGCGCGGTGCGGGTCGCGGACACAACCTGCAGAATGTTGAATCCATTCTTAGTAGCTCTCCTGTCCTCGTAAGACTGCAGTCAATGCGCATCCTGTAATCTTCTCCATTGACAATCATGCAATCCGCTGGCATATTTGCTGAACTCTAATCGACGCGTTCCCTGGTTTTATTTTGCGCCGACTTCGAGGAGGCTGAATGATGGCGTACACCGCGCCGCAACTTCTTTCGATGTCTCAAGAAGCACTCGACAACCTGTTCTCAAACAGTCCTGCTGGAGACATTCCTAATGGCGAGGGAAAGGGAACCGCGATTATAGCTCCCGGCACGAAATACAATGCGGAGATTGCGGCGTTAATCAATATCTTTGATTGGCAGGGAAAGACCTTCGATGCCGCGCACGGAACCCTGCGAAACCGAATCCTCGCATTTGGGCTGAATGCGATTATTGCCGAGGTCTACAAGACCGCAAGCTGGTTCGATAGCAAGGAGTGCATCGTGCTCGATTATTCCAAGACATCCCTCATTGCCGAACATATTCGCGACGAAATTCGGCAGATCGGTCCCGGCACCTACCTGGGAATCGTGTATTGGGACAAGAACAAGACCATTCACTTTGCGCTTCAATTCCCGACCACATAACGATCTTGTCCGGCCCTGACCAACCAATCCCTTATGCCAATACGAACCGTCGTGTGAAGATGGTTGGGAGCCACTTCAGGATCGATTTCCGAAAGAAGGGAACCGAAGCTTCTTTCGAGCCGCTTGGCATGTAGGGAAGGGGCCCCACTCGTGGTTTCGTTATCTCTCCGGTGGCTGCTCGGCTTTGACCTACGTGCGATGTGCCCATGTTCTTTCTCTGTGTCTGGCGTGTGCGACCAAGCTCCGGTTGAGAATGAATCAGAGCCTATAATTAAACAGCGACGAAGCGCCGCGGTAGCCTCAAGGGCGCCGAATTGGCATTGTGATGAATTTGCAGATATTTGCCTTGATGTCGCGCGTGCTTCCGGAGGTCAACTCTGCGCTCCATTTTTATCAACTATCGAAGGAATGATTCAGAGGGCGAGGCTGGTCGCTTGTTCGACGATCTGGTGTCTCATTTTAGCGATGAGTCGGTATTTATGGACGTGGTGGCTATTGAGCCTGGACGTGACTTCAGGAAGGCAATCGACCAGAACATAGCTAACTGCGACGCCCTTCTGGCAATTATTGGTCTGGAGTGGCTGAAAGCGAAAAATGCCGCGGGAGAATGCCGCTTGGACGATCCGAACGACTTTGTACGGATTGAGCTAGCGTCGGCACTTAGACGCGACATACCGGTGATCCCTGTGCTCGTTAGGGGAGCGAAGATGCCGCACGTTGAACAGCTTCCTGAGGACTTGAAGGAACTAGCCTATAGAAATGCTGTCGAATTAACTCATGCGCGGTGGAAGTCGGATGTACAAGTACTGATCCGGGCTCTGCGCGCAGTGGTCGGCGAGCCTTTGGCGAGGGACACCGAAGAAGGGAAAAAGCCTGGGAATCTCAGGCAAGAACAACCCCCTACTCAGTTATCGAGGCATGAAGGCAATTTCGCTGCGGCCACCTCTGCAATCGACGCGCAAACGATGGAGCGCATTAGCAAGGAGCTGGCGGCATACATCGGGCCAATCGCGGAGATTGTAGTAGGGCGTGCCGCCAGGCGGTGCTCCTCGGTGAAAGACCTTTGTGACACGGTCGCCCACGAAATCGACTTCGAGTCAGACCGGGTAAAGTTTTTGAGAGCGTGTGAGTAATGAAGATCGTGCTTATTCCTCCGCGAACATCTTGAGAGCCTTGGCCAGGCTGATCTGCATTCGGTTGAAGGAAGCTGCTACCGTTGCGATCTCGTCCTTTCCTTGGATCTTGACCGGAGGCACATTTTTCTCGCCGCGGCTGATGCGATCACCGGTATCAGAAACGGTCCTGAGGGGCCGAATCACAAACCAGTAAACCGCTGCATCGAGCGCCACGATGGCCACGAGCATTGTCAAAGCAAGGAAGAAAAGCAGCTGCTGATAGGCGCGGTCGGCTTTTGCGAGCGGAACCGACAGCGGAACCGAGACGATTTGCGCCCCGACAACGGCGTCCTCTTTCCACCCAAATCCATTAGCCGAACCATAGACCGCAATCATCGCCTTAGGCGCCGCCGCGGGTGTGCTGTGACACTCCAGGCACTCTTTTGTCGTCTTGATCGGATTGGCAAGATAGAGCGCCGGACCCATCGGAGTGTTTCGCTGGCCCGTCTTTTCATGCTCCTCTCGGTGGTCTCGAAGCCAGTCAATGATGTCGACCTCCCAGCCGGTGGCGCGATCTTCGGGATTGGTGGGATTCAAGGCGGCTTCCTTATATGCGTAGTCGGGGTAGTCTTTGCGCAGTTTGGCAAACGTCATCGTCGCGCCGTAGAACGGGATTGTCTCAGGCAGGAAACGTACGCGGTGCCGCGGATTCTCCTGCAGCAGAGGCGAAATCTCGATAGCGGTGTAATCGCGCACCGACCGTGCGCTAGCCATCATTAACCGCTCTTGATCGAGCACTTGGTCCCGCGCATTCTCGATGAGGTAGGAGTGGGCTAGTTGCGAGATCAGGAATCCGCCCGCTCCAAACACGACAAGAAAGATCAAGTTGAACTTGGCCAAAAGTTTCATGCGCGCCTTTTAATACGTCTTGGGACGGATTAGGGAAGATGAGTGTTGCGACAAGTTATAGCATCCGGCGAGGAGAATGAGACAGTACATTTCTGGAAGAACTTGGCGGACTTCCCAATGTGCGCGCCCCCACGAGGCAGTGGATTGTAGCTTTTCCTCAGTCAATTGGATCCGCGCCTAGTCGAATTGCGATCGATTGTGCACTTAATTCTGTTCGTGCAACGGCACCGAGACCCACCTTCTCCTCGCCGCTAATGAGTACTCACCAAATTCTAGTTACAGGTTCTCCTGTAGGGACTGGTTCCAAAGTATGCACTCCATTCTCTTGGCGTAAGGTCGCGATTCGCGATTCGACAAGCGCGGCTGATCCAATCCTGGAGATCCACATCCCATAAGACGACGGAATCATCGTGGCCGACAGACGCCAGCACTCCTTTTCCCGGCCCAAAGGTGATCGAATTGACTGCCTCTGGCTGCACGCCAAGAATTCCGATCAGTTCGTGGGTCTCCACATCCCAGAGGCGAATATCGCCGTTCGCGCTGCCCGAAACCAGGACCTTGCCGTCCGGCCTGAACGCAACGCTGGAAACAGCTTGAGTATCGCCATACAGCACCGGGGGACTCAGTCGCCAATCTTTGACATTCCACAGAGTGACCGAATGCCCTTGCGTACTTGTTGCCAGCATTGTGCCTTCGCGGTTGAAGCTGACACCTGCGGGCATCAATTCAAAATCATTACCCTGAACAGGAGTGCCCACGGTTTTGAAGATATGGTCATGTTGATCACTCTTCCAGATCGAGACCGAAAGATTGTTTCCCGCCGAAGCCAGCAAAGTTCCGTCCGGACTGAAAGCTAGCGCCCAAATGCGATCTTTCTGTGACCTCACCGGCGACCCGAGTTGTTTGCGCGTGGCAAGATCCCAAAAGATCAGTTCGGCGTCGCCACCTGCAACGACGGTCTTCCCATCGGGGCTGCAGGCCAAGCTCCAAACCGGTGACCGAAGTGCCTTCACTGGCGCCTCTCTAGCCATGTGAGAAGACACGTCCCAGAAAATCACTGTCCCATCCATGCTTCCAGACACAAGGGTTTTGCCGTCGGGTGCAAAAGCCACGCTGCTAACCTGGCGTTCGTGACCTGAAAGAGAAGTTCCACTCTGCTGGCCGTTGGAAACATCCCATAGAACGACGTCACCGAACTCGCCACCGGATGCGAGCAAACGACCGTCGGGACTGAATGCGACATTCGATGACCCGCTTCCAACTGCCTTGATGCGATGGCCAAGTGGCGGGTCGTCGTTCAGGTTCAAAAGGATGACTCGCTCCTTGTCAAGGGCCAGCGCTTTCAGATCGCCATTAGGCCTCAAGAAAATGGAAGAGACGGAAGCGCCAAGATTCTTGATCAAAGTGCCTGACTGTTTCAAACTGTCCAAGTCCCATCGAAGAATGGTTCCGTCGAGACTTCCCGAGAGCAGGCTTTCCCCGTCGCGTGCAAAAAGCAGACTGGTCACGGTCTGAGAATGACCGGCTAGCCTGCCGACGGATTTCCGAGTGGCAACATCCCAAATAATGATCCCTTTGTCTTCGGCCCCTGTGGCCACCATGCTGCCGTCGGGGCTGAATGCGACTGAAGAAATGTTTTTGTCATGACCGGTCAGAGGCTTGGTGATGGCGCGATGTGTTCTGAGATCGTAGAAGATGAGATCCCCATACTGCGCGATTGCAAGAAGAGAATCGTCCGGGCTGAAAGCGAAGTTGGATCCTCGAATTGGATCGCCTATCAACCGATGCGTGGCAAGATCCCACAGGAATACAACCGAGGGGTGACCGCCGTAAGCCGCCGTGCTTGCGGCCAGCACGTCTCCTTTCGATGAGAAACCTACGTGGACAAAGTCTTCCTCTGCGCGAAGTAACTCGCCTGCGCGCTTGTGGGTCTTTGTGTCCCAAAGCACGATCGAGCCGCTTGAAGAGGACGCAAATTGAGAGCCGTCCGGACTGAATGCCACGCCCACGAGTCCCTTGGGACACGGAATGGGCTTACCGATTGGCAGATGGCTGGTGGCGTTCCACAAAACGATGCGATCATCCCAGCCGGCGGAGAGAATGGATTGGCCATCAGGACTGAAGACGGCTTTTGTTACAGCATCCGTATGTCCCCACAGAAATGCTTCGGCTTGCGGCACTCGCTGAATAGCTGCAAGCAAGGCTCGTCTGGATTCAACCGTATCCGCAATCCTGCCGGATTCGATGCTCAGGAGCATCGCTAGCGACCGGTCATCCATGTGCGACATGGCCTCTGAAGCCAGCGCTCGCGAAGCCGCGATTTTCTGCCGGTCGTGCGCCAACTTTATCCCGACGGCTGCTGTGAGTCCGAGGATGACCATGAAGAGAGCCGCGGCCCATGCGATGCGTTCCGTCCGTCGATGGACGCGTATATCTTCCCCGTCAAGGTCATCCTTCGGCCGTCCCATCAAGGGAGCGGCTACATCAAGGAGCGGATCCCGATAGACAGGATCTGAGCTGCTATACCGGTTCGCTGCCTTTGCCGCGCGGAAATCAGCGTACAACGGCTCCGAAGAATATGCACCCTTCAGAACCGTTGGGATCGCATTCGTCTTGTTCCAATCGAAGTCTCCGGTGCTGCCGTCCCATAAAATCACGCCGTCAGTCAGACAAATGACCAACTTATCCGCGCTGCGATTCTGCAACCACCAGCCGACCTCTTTCTGCACCCAACTTGACTTTGCTGACACAGGAGATGCGAGAAGCAGAAAGTATTCAGTCTGGCCCAGAGCCTGTTCGATCGTTGGCCAGAGCGCCGGATTCGCAGAGAGGCTGGTCTTATCCAGAAAGATCCGCATCGTCCGGAGCCGGTACCAGGGCTTGGCGATCCGACTCAGCGATAGCTGAAGTGACGCAGCTAACCTCGCATCAGATTCGTGACTGTATGACACAAAGGCCCTATATCTGAGTTCGGTCAACGTGGCCTCCCCGACGCAATTGCCTTGAGTTTTACGGCCTCTGGACTGCTCATCTTTCGTTGGTCCAGGATTACATGACACTGAAATCTAGCAGATTCGATCCACGATAACAGCGCCCCTCATTCGCGCGCATCCGAATTGGACATTTCTTTATTCGCGGCCTTGCTTTCTTTTGCACTGTGTTAGCGTATCCGTGAGCGCATGATCTGCGTCGGGAGCCGTGCGATGTCCACAGCCTCAGTGTCTGCTGCAGACCAGCCTCTTTACGACATCGTGAAAGGACCGGCGTTAGACACGATCAGCGACGTGATCGCGCGCATGAAAGCGGTCGACCAGCTCCTCGCGGTAAATGACGGACTCAAATGGTTCAACCGGCTCTATCTCATAGTGACGGAGCAAGTCGATCTCAATCCGCCCGGCGGAGCGTGGAAGAGCCCAATCTGGCTCGCTCGCCTGGATGTCATTTTCGCCGGCTACTACTTCGGCGCTGTTGCAAATTTCCTTGCGGGAGCCGCTGTGCCCTCGGCGTGGAGCGCGCTATTTGAAGCACGCTATCGCGAAGGTGTTGATCGCATCCAGTTCGCGCTGGCGGGAATGAATGCGCATATCAATCACGACCTTGCGCTCGCCCTGTTGGCCACAGACGCCGAAATGAGCATCGTTCCTGCAGCGGACAGTCCAGAATCCGCCGACTACCAGTCGGTTAACGCGCTACTCAATTCCGTTATGCCTTCCGCGCTAACTATGCTGGCCACAGACACGCTGGGCGTTTTGGCGCAGGACACCGGTAAGGTCGGGCGCCTTTTGGCCTTTTGGAATATCTGCAGCGCCCGTGATCTCGCCTGGGACTTTGCCGACCACTTGCGTGCCCTTGCCGGACCAACTCGTGCCGTCGCCCTCAATACTCAGGATGCACTGACAGGTACCTTGGGTCGCTCCATCTTATGCGCCGAATGATACCCGCTCCTGATTGGAGATACACCCTGACGCTTCAAAGCCCGAAGCTAGTCGCGTTCAGCGAAACCAGGATATCGTTGTCCGCTGGTGTGAAGTCCGGAAAATTCGCCGGCATAGCTGCACCAGCCTTTAGGACGGTCACGTTGAGCGTTGAGTCGTAGTTCGTGATCGGAACCGAGGGATCGAAGACGGTTGACGCCTGAGCGAAGATGAGCGGAGACAACCGCTGCAGGGCGTCATTGTCTTGAACAAAGACGCTGGAGAGATCTTTGTTAAATGCTTCCGTAAGCTTGTTGCCGAAATCAGATAACGCCTGAAGCGCCTTATCAGGTTGATTGGCACTGCTCAAACTGTTGAATCTGGCAGCATCCAAAGCCGCATCACGCGCCCCGGAAATGACGGCACTTTCAACGAACAACAGCGAGTCTTTGAGCAACCCCATATTCGCCCCCCCCACAGACGTATTGAAGATCCCGACCGAGGCATCTCTGGGATCATAAAAACCGGCAAGCTTTGTAAAAGCAGGATCGGTCTTCCCGGCCTCCAGCAGGCGGGCCTGGGCCTGAGCGATCTGGGTCTTGAAGCCTTGCGCGGAGATACTATCCCGAGCTGCATTAGCCATTCCTCTCACGGCGTTGATATCGGCGGAATCCCAGTAGATTCCATTCAGCACAGAGGACACCTTGCCGCCGACCATAATCGAATTCGAAGGGGGAATCGCCGCATAGAGCAACACAAGATAGGCCGTCGCGAGGTCCTTGTACCGGTTGATATCCCGGAAGTAAAAATCGCGCAAGTAGCGCTTCAGAAGGGCTTGAAGAGAGAGCGACAAATCTCTGTAAACCTGATTCTTGGGGTCTACAGTTGTGTTCTTTAGCCATGCAAGAGGAACCGCTGCCGGCAACATTACATCCAGGGACACGAGCGTGTTTCCAGGTGTGGTCAGAAGCTTTCCCGTCGCTGCCCACCTCTCGAACGCCTTATTGTCCGGAAAGGCTCCTCGCAGAAATTGCACTGCAAAAGGTTCGACATTCACCTCCAATTGGCTAAGCGACATATTTGACACTTCCAAACGGATAGACGTGGTACTGGCGGCCAGTCGCTGTCGGTCCGTTTCGGTGTCCGCAAACATCCGGAGTCGTCCACCGGCTTTTTGCAGAGCGGAGACCTGCCCAGACAAAGCGACGGAGGTACTGCGCCAGTTTCGGCCCGTCCATAGTGATGTAAATGTGTTCTTATCTACTTTTCCGCCAGTCGCATTGAATCGATACGTCGTCAGTCTGCCGTCGTTCTCATCGATGGCGTTAAAATTCGTCGTAGCTGTGCTGATCCAGTCGTCTTCGACCGTCAAGAATGGAAGCGTTAGATCGACGTGTGAATTACGTTTCACCCGGTGCGTCAATGCGCCGGTGTTTAGAGTTACACCTGCGCAAGGCCTCGTTAAGAAGTCATCGAGCTGGCCAATCATCAGTTGATGCAGAGCAGCAGCGACTCCGTCAGCTACCCCGGCGTCACTAAAGTCAAATGTGGCGTCAATTAGTGCCGTATCGTTCGCGGTCTTTTGAAACGTAGTGTTCAGTTGCATGGAATAGGTACTGTTCAGCGCCTTGACGGTCTTGGCGTAAAGGTCGTCTACCTTTCCGACGAGCGTTTTGATCGTCGTCTGCAGTTCTTGAATGTCTTTTAGTGCGGGAGTCCGATTCAGGAAGGTTTCCAGTTTGCTGAAGAGTAGCTTGTCCAAAACCGTTGCTGGATCTCCAGTGACGTCTGTGAGAATGGCGTTGAGGCCCAGGCGATTATCAATCTCTGTCACGATCTGATTGAGTAGCTTCTCGATGGGAGCTCCGCTGAGAAAGTTGACAGTATCTTGCGCAGCCTGCTGGACATTATCGGGAATGTTCTGAAGGAGTGTGAGAGCGCTCGCCTCGGTGAGCTCGTCGAGGAATTTACCGAGCGGTGAGGTAAGGAGCGGACACTTGAGATCCTGGATTTTCCCATCCAGAAAGCTTTTCAGGCCGTCTTCGTCCTTGTTGGCAATTAGCTTGGCCGCTTGTTGAATGTCTGAAAAGTCAGGAACTTCCTTTTCAGCGAGTTTGACGAAAAGGCTGGCTGCGCTGCTTGGAAGTGCCTTCCAGCGATTCACTAGGTCGGTCATTTTTGCTATCGCTGCAGCAAGGTCAAGGCCCGTGAACTTTTTCAGCAGGTCGGCTACATAGACGGGCCCGAATCTATTAATCCAGTTATCGATGGCGTTCGGGTCCTCCAGATCATTCATGATCTGGAGGGCATGAACGCCGAGGAGGGCCTTGACCAGATCGTCAAAGCTATCTGGGGCAGGGACACACGGGGTTGCCGACGCGCCGGCTGTCAAGGCGAAGTCGAATCCGTTCAATTTGAGCTTGTATATGCGCACCCGCAGAACAGGGGCACTCGTTTCTCGACCTATTGCCACGGCAAATTGTCCTTGGGTTTGTAGACCGAAAATCGCGGTCAATCCAAGCTGTAACTTCAGGCCAATATCTCCTGTAATCGGGCCATCCTTGATCTGCCGAATCCAATTGAATTGATGTCCGAACGTGGCGGATATCGACGTCTTGAGCGAACCGCCGACTTCGGAGAGAAGATAGGTTCTGGGGGCAAGGTCATTTGCGCTTTGTATATGGATAGGTAATTTCCAGTTTTTAACCACGCTTGACAGGGCGTCATCCGTAGGTGTCGTACGCGGCGTTTGTTGGAGGACGCAGAAAAACAATTCGCCGGTGCCACCCGCACTAAAGTCTATGGTGCCTGCGCCAGATCCCAATGCGATTGAGCCCGTGCCGGACGCCGCTGCGTCCGCACCCCAGCGCAGCATCACGACACTAAGGGTTGGATCTGCAGGCAGGGTGAACTTCGTATCCGCCACGGGACCCAGCGCCGTTGTGAATGTAGTGGAAGTCGGGTCAGGGAATACCCCCAACTCCGCATAAATATCGCCGGTGGCTTGAAACCCAACCTTTCCGGCACCACTTAGGAACGTTATGCCTTTAGCCCCTGCCACGGCCTTCGCCTCGACATTGTCGACAATGAATTCGTCATTCTCTAGTGCCTCGTTTGTGGTGATCTTCCGCAGGGCTGTGGGATTCGTGTGATTGGTAATCTCAATGGAAACGGAACCCTTTCCATCAAGGAACCCGGAACTGATGAGATTCCGGTCGAGATTGAAGATCCCGTTGGTGGCCATGTGTGGCTCCCTTGAGTACTATGAAGGGCGACGCTGGCCGCCAACAGTAGGCTGGAGAGCCAACGATTCGTTAAGTCACAGAAGCGCTTGGAAGGTCGTTGCCAAAGCCGCGATATCTGAGGCATGATCAAGTCCATTAATCGTTCTTCGAGCATTCACAAAGTCGGGTTGGCCGTCCGAAGGGACATATTGCGAGAGCCTCTTCCCAGTGAACCAGCCATTTTTCATGCCGCTCGAAGCAATCTTATAAGCCAACCCCGGCTCCAGTGCGGCGTCAGGATTGCTAACAATGTCGACGCCAAGCACGTGGCTGAAGTGTGCGTAATTGTCTCTGCCTGTGATCTGGACATACCCGCGGCCCCTGTACAGGAAACCATCACCAGGATTGGTATTCCCCAGCCGCTTTCCGGTTGCAGTGCCTGGCTCATACTTATCAAAGTACGACATCGAGCCAAGTTCGTGGATCGGGTTGAAAGTGTTGGCTGTTTCCCACTTGAAAGTTGCAAGCGCATACGCGATCTGGTTTGCATTGTCCCAGGTTTCCTGATCATTCCAAATCATTCCCAGAACGGTCTTGAACCCCGAAAGGTCTGGGTCGACCTTTGGCGAGTAAAACACCGCGAAGGAACCACTCGATGGAACGTCAGCGCTAAGCACGAATGCCATTGCAATGTCCTCTTGATCTCGCAACCAACAAGACTACTTCTGAGAGCCGAACGAAGAAAACTCTGCTCGTTGGCTGCGACGTGATTCTACATCAATGACTTTTGTGAATACTATTCCGGCGATGAAGATATTTTTCTCCAATTTGCTTTCCAGGGCTGCAGCGAGGTTCTAGAGTTGGCGACGGACTGCAGTTACTGAGTTGCATATCAGATTGACGGAAAGCCTCGAAAGGAGGCACAAATATGGCAGACATCCAGGTCATGGATGAACTCGACAAATCAATTGAGACAGTAAAGGTAGATCTGTCTCATACTTCATAACATTAGCAACTGTCGTGCAATAGGAGGGCAGGATGACCGACAAAAAACGCATCGCCTTATTCTTAGACGGCACGTGGAACAACGTTAGCGACAATACCAACGTCTGGCGATTGAAATCTTTGTGCGCCACGTCTCCCCAACAGCTCGTCTATTACAGTGCGGGGGTTGGTACCCAGTCCGGCGAGCGTCTCTCAGGAGGGATGTTCGGCATCGGTATCAACGACGAGGTAATCAACGCCTACGAATGGTTGGTCGAAAACTACGAACAAGATGCGCACCTATTTATCTTCGGTTTTAGCCGGGGAGCCTTTACGGCCCGCAGCCTGGCTGGCTTCATATCCAAATGTGGTTTGCTGAAGCCGGGATCTCCGGTCTCGCTGAAACAGCTGTTTGAACGATACCGCAAAGGCACAGCGGAGTCTGTACTAGCGCTAGGCAAAGTGGTCGAAAGCGAATTGTCCCAGGAAGACCGCTGGATCAAGGAATACTCTCGGTCGATCCCGATTTGGTTCCAGGGCGTATGGGACACAGTTGGATCTTTGGGGGTTCCTCTTCCATGTGTCCCGAGAGTCAGCCGTTCAGACTTCGCTTTCTTGGAAACGGACTTGAGGATCAACGATACCCACGCATACCATGCGCTTGCCATAGACGAGCACCGGGAGGCATTCGCGCCCACACTTTGGGTGAAAAGCACTCCAAAACAGGGACAGACCTACCCTCCCCGCGATCTTGACCACGTCGAGCAGCGCTGGTTTGTGGGAGCCCATGCTAACGTCGGTGGCGGCTATGAAGATGACCTGCTCCCTCAAATTCCGCTCGAGTGGTTGATGAGCAAAGCCGTCGCGCATGGACTCGAATTCAAGGACAGCGTTGTAATTGATGGTAACGAAAATACGTACCCGATTCGTGACTCGCTGGCTGAGATGGCGCACGGTATCTATGAAATATTGACTTTTGGAAAACACTACTACAGGCCTATCGGAACCGAGCCTCAGGACACCGGTGACGCCCTGACATCAACCATCAACGAAACCATTGATGCCACTGTCTTCGATCGCTGGCGTAGTGATGAGACATACCGGCCTAAGAACCTGTTGGATTGGGCCGCACGCCTGGGTGTGGATCCCGCCACGCTCAAGCAATCGGTACGCGCGCAGGACGCAACCGCGATCGTCCCAACCACGGCCCCCGCGTAACAACGCAGGCGAGGCGGTCTGCTGCCTTCGGAGGGCTCCCGGGGTAGATGCCTGGAGCCCTTCGGGTTGGGCCTTGCGGCTGCCGCACGAAGACGGAGTTCTAGGCCATGAATCCCAGATAGGGGCTTGAGCCGAAGTTGCCGAGGTTCGGTAGAATCTGCCGGATCTGGCCGTCGGATAGACCGAACCATCGAGCCAGGGTTGCGGCGTACTGATCCACAGAAACGGTAGGAATCAGGCGGCCGGCGCCGACGTCGTTTGCCTGGTTGGCACCGACAACCGGGTATTGGCCGTAAATGTCCTGCCCCTGCACGGCGCCGCCGACAACCAGGTGATGACTTCCCCAACCGTGGTCGGTGCCATTGCTGTTGGATGTGAGTGTTCTACCGAAGTCTGACGCAGTGAACGTGGTGACCTGGTTGCCCAGGCCCGACGATGTCATCAGCCCATCGAAATATTCGAGAGCCTGTCCAAGCTGCGTGAGGAGCTGGGCGTGAAGCTGTGCCTGGTTGTTGTGCGTGTCGAAGCTGCCGAGTTGCACGTAGAAGATTTGCCGGCTCACGCCCAGCCCTGAACGGCCGCCGATGATGCGGGCTACCGTCTGCAACGACGTGGCGAGGGGATTGTCTGTGAGCTTGTTGGTGACAGGGTCGAGGTACTGCGGCGGATCGGGAACGCCGGTGGCGCCAGCCGGAAGCATAGAAGTGGAAAGCTGTTCCTGCGCCTGTTGCGATCGATTCACGACCACTTCGTATTCTTTGGCGAAGAGATTGGCTTCGTCGGCCGTGAGGATGGACGAGAGGGCGTTCGTACCTGCCGGTTGTCCGAATAGCGGCTCAGCCATTCCAGCAATCGGAATCGGGCCTGCGGAGGTGACATTCAGTTGATAGGACGATTGGCCGGAGAGGAAGAGGGCAATTCCTGAAGTGGAGATGCAGGTGAACATGGAATTCGAGTTCATGCCCATGCTCTCGATTAGATCGGCTACAGATCCGCCCCAGCCGACGTGCTCGGCGCTTCCGCCGTTGGAAGCGATGGCCTGCCATGCGGCGGTTTGATCGAAGTGCGAATAGAGGGAAGCGGGAAGAGGAACAGAATTCTTCATCACTTGTGTCTTAGTCGCCGGTGCGATGAGGGTTCCGACGTTCGCGACTACTGCCGCCCGTCCAGCGTTGAACAAGTTCTGCAGGCCGATCAGAGAAGGATTGAACGCAAAGGTGCGCCCGCTCTGTGAAGTTTTCGGCACGATTGGCAACAACTGGCTCATCGGGTAAGCGAGGCCGGGCGCGCCCGAGCGTGCCTGGGTAAAGGCTGAGTAGGACTCGGAATCGGTTGCGATTACAGTGCCGTGGCCATCATTGCCACCCTGCAGGAACACGCATACAAGTGCGCGGTAGTCAGATGCTCCGGAACCCTGCGCCATCGCAGCCACAGAATTTAGCTCCATCAGGAAGGGGCTGGCGTAAAGGCCTGCCATCGAAGCCATTGAGGCTGTTCGAAGAAACTGGCGGCGGGATCGTTCAAATTTATTCACTGTCATCTCCTAGAACTGCGCACAGAAGGCCGGTGAAGCCATCGTCAGATATATTGCCGTTTTCACGCGTGCGGTAAGCGCGGCGTCGATCGCGTTTTGATTTCCTGCAGGGATGGGTATGGCGCTGACTGCACCGACGATCTCGCCGCGGAGGGTGCTGTCCATTTGTCCCGCCATCAACAAGAGGTTGACTCGATCCACAAGCTGATCGGGCGTGTTGGCCAGATTCAATTCGGCACCATAAGTGGCAAAGAGATCGGATCCGTTCTTTGCGTCGCTTCCGATTGCGAATTGCATGAAGTTCAAATAGCCCACGACTGTCGTGACGTTTGTCATCTGCATTTCGGGGGCGACAAGTCCGGCTTGCCCGATGCTCGTTCCGGGCGGCGAATAGCCGGGAGCAAACCAGTTGAAGACTGTAGGAGAGCGCATGGTCATTTGACCAAGGCCCCAGATCGGATCTTCGGTGCTGCCGAGGTAATACGACCCGGTGCGCGATTGCGCCGTGAAGGCCCTTGCCCAATTGGTGTAACGAATCAGAGCTTCGCGTACCTTGCCGTACTGTGGATTGCCGGCACCTGCTGCTGCATCGCGAGCTTCCGGGTCGAGGAGAATTGCGGTGATCACGGCCTTCATGTCGCCTCGAACGCCCTGGCCGTTATCCTTGAAAACCGCGGCGACCCGGCCGATGTACGCCGGGCTGGGATTTGATGTCACCAGATGCTGAATCAACTGCTTCGAGAAGAATGGCGGAAGGTTTGGATGATTGAAGAGCGTATCGAGGGCAATCTTGAGATCGCCATTTGGATCCGGCGAGCCCGACGAGGGGATGGTTACGCCCAGGAAGTCTTTCTGTTCGGTGGAGTGATGGTTCGGGTAAGCCTGCATGGGCAGAAGATCTTCGCCATATCCGGTGCCGACATAGATGCAGCAGCTTGACCAGGCGGTATCGCTGGTATTGCCGGGGATGTTCCAGCTGAAGCCGGTGAAAACTTTTGCCAGACCCATGACATCGTTATTCGAGTAAGTAGGAATTGGATTTCCACTTGAATCCAGCTTCTGGGTTCCATCGTCGTTCAGCTGATAAAGACCGATGGTGAAGAGCTGCATGATCTCTCTCGCGTAGTTTTCATCGGGATCAGTATTTGCGTTGCCCTTGTCGTTCTGAAGCATGGAGAGGAACTGTCCCATCATTGGGCTCAGCGTCACATCCTGGAGCATCTGACGGAAGTTCCCGAATGCGTCGGCACCGAGCATGTCGTAGTAAGCTGCTTCACCACGCGGCATGTTCTGCACGGCCGGCGTCGTTCCCGTGATTACGAATTGCTCTGACAGGGCGTATTGCACACGCTGCCTGAGCTGATCGTTTGCCGCCGTGGCCGTTTGCCAGAAGGCATTTTCGACGTAAATCTCGCTCTGGTTGTTTTCGAGGAACAGGGATGTATTGCATTTGAGATCGGAAGCGCCACACGAAGGGTTGTTCACGACGAGTGCCTGCTCTACTGCTGGTTCGCGGAGAGTTTGCGGGATACTGAACTGCTCATTGAACCAGGCCGGAAATCCAATCTGCGAAAGGTGATGAACATCGGGGTCGGTGGCTCCGAACGTAGCCTGATCAAGGAACCGCACCGCATCCTCCGGCGTTACCGGCAGAACCGGCGCACCGCCTGCAACGTCCTCAATCAAGTCATTTGAGGCGGCTGGTCCCGGGCTGGGATTGAGCACTTGCAAATCGAGCGTACCGGGCTCAGTGAGGGTGAGGTTTGCCGTGAGCTGGCCGCCGCCGTTGAAGGTTGTAGGCAGGGCAGACCCGTTCATCAGCACTTGCGCGCCGGAGATAAAGTTCTGCCCCTGGACTACGACTGAGGTAGGTCCCAGATTGAAGGAAGTTGGCGTTGCGGAGCTGAGAATTGGAATCGGATTCAAGACGGAGATGTTGTGGTTAAGCGAAACTGTTGGATTGTCAACGCTTGTGACCGTGAGCTGGACGACATTGGGATTGGGAACGACGGCCGGCGCGGTATAGGTGATAGAGCCGTCAGAATTTGAAACTGCCGTGCCGACCTGCGCATTGCCCCCAGCAATTCCGTTGACCGATAGATTTACGGCCGTATTGTCGGTGCCGGTAACGGTGAGGCCGATGCCCAGCGGATTGCTTACGCGAACATCGGTGCCTTCATTGGTCTGCAGCGTGAGTACAACCTGTCCGGGACCAACTTTGACTGAAATTGGCTTAGTGGTCACCGAGCCGGGGTCTGGATTGCTTACGGCCAGTGGAAACGTGCCGGGATTTGGCGCAGGTATGGAAGCCACAAGTTGAGTAGAAGAAACGAAGGTAGTCGGGACGGTTTTGCCGTTCCAAATGATCTGCGCACCATAGACAAACTGAGAGCCGCCCACTGTGACCATCGTGGTGCCCTCAGAAAAGCCCGTCGGCGTCACCGTGTTCAAAACGGGAACAGGGTTCAATACTCCGATTGAAACGGCTCCGGGAGGATCGTTAGGGAACTTGGCTGTTGTGGTGGTAATGGCGACAGTATTGGGAACTGGAACAATCGCCGGAGCTGTGTAGAGGCCACTGCTATCGATGGTTCCAAATTCAGAGTTTCCGCCTTGAACTCCGTTAACGAAGAAGATGACCGGGACGCCGGTAGTCCTGGCATTGTCCTTGAGTTGCATCTGCTGATTTACACGGAGGGTGTTGCCGGGAGCCGAGATTCCCGCATAAAACGAAGGATTGGTGACTGCAAAATATCCGCAGCCACTCAAGAACGGGATGACCGGTGCGAGCAATACAAACGACAGCGGAAGGCTCAAAAGGCGGAGGCGGGCAGTTCTTTCTTGCATGGAGGCTCCTGGTTCGTGGGGAAAGGTGATTCACTCGAGACCCTCTGTGTTGGAGCCAGGTGAGATTTCAGTGCAAGCGAGTCCAGGTTCGACGAATGGCTTGCTACACAATCTCTTCAGCGTCAGAGGGTGCTGATAGACGGCAAATCTGGGTATAACAATGGTTCCGGTTAGAGGAAATCCTGCTCGTTATGCCGGGTCCTGTCGGTATTCCAAGGGGACCAGACTTTACTGAAACACGCCAGATTCCCTTTGGGATCAATGGGGATGAGTGATTACAGACAAAAGTAACGTTTGAGGAGAGGGCACAACAGAGGTTTTCACAGCGGACCGGGCGGTCACCGGGAAGTCGAGAGAGCTTGCGAATTGCGACAGTCGATTCGAACGTGAAAGCGCCTCGCAGGGGTTTAACACTGCGAGGCGCAAAGATCGAAGGCAGATTGATTAGCGCTTGACGAGAAGCTGCAGCCGCGGGTCCACCCAGAGCGAGGCAAACTCCTGGTCCTTATAGACTCTGTTGAGGTCGGCGAAGTGCTCTGCCTTGGCGCGCTTCAGGTATTCCAGGGCGCCTTCGAAGTTTCCGCGTTTGGCGTAGGCCTTTGCGATCAGGTAATCCACCGCCGCTCGCTGTGCCGGGGTGCTCACGCGAGCAGAGATGCCGGTTTGGCTCTCAGTCAGAATGTCGGCATCCAGTTCGATCGCCCGGGCATATTCCGTCATGGCACGTTCAATCTGATTGAGACCCATCCACGCCTCGGCAAGATTGAGATGGGATGGGGCACTGGATTCGTCAAGTTCGAGCGCCTGTTTCAGGTATTTGACGGCGGTTTTGTACTTCTTGTCCAGGTAAGCGACGGCGCCAAGGTTGTTGAGCGCCGAGATATTTTGGGGATCAGCTTTCAGTGCCCGGCTGAAGTACTTGTGCGCCTGGCCTCTATCGCCCAGTTTCAATTCGGAGATTCCGATCTTGTTCAGCAAGGCGGGGTCACGAGGAGCAACCTTCAAGGCTTGCTGGTAATACGAGATCGCCAGCAGATAGTTGTTGTGAACGCGCTCGAGGTCACCCTTCATTTCCGCGGACTTTGCGATCTCGTCAGTCTTCGGTAGATCCAAAGCGATTTCCGCCCTGATCAAGGGAGCGACGCAGATAGCAAGGCCGGCTACAATCAGCTTCATCGTGAAAGTTCTCATGGTCTTTCCTCCTTCACGGGGAGCATTTCGCTTTCGTCTGTACGGTCCTGGCGATCTGCTCAACGTCGAAATCAAGTAAACGACTGGCGGAGCAAGACGACAACGCTATACCTGCTACTTACCCGTTGTATTTCCGTTACACGCGCCTGCAGTTGGCCGCAGGTCCTGTCTCGTAAGCAACTTACCGCTGAAGGGATGCAGGCTGTTGCAGACGGTTTCCAGCGTTTAGAGCTGGGGTTAACACCGTTACATACGGTGCATGGCCCGCTACTTACACCGTTAAATCCAGACAGCAACAAATAAGTGGAACTAATATGGCTGTGGATTCGAATCTCAAGGTTGGGCACTTGCGGTTGAAAGCGTCACAATGACGATGGGAATCGTGGAAACGGTCGAACGTGAACTGCAAAGAGCTGAGCTTGCGGCTCTTCTCGAGTCGAAGGAGTTTATCCGCGCCCCAAAGCTCGCGCGGCTACTGTCGTATCTCTGCGAGAAGCTCTTTGCCGGAGAAGCAAATCAGATCAAGGAATACTCGATTGCGTTGGAGGTGTTTCAGCGCAGGGAATCTTTCGATCAGGATTCCGATTCCATTGTGAGGGTAGAGGCCAACCGGTTGCGCAAGCGGCTGGCGGAGTATTACGCCGGGGAAGGCGCATCGCACCAACTGCACGTCACAATACCGGTGGGACAATATGTGCCGCGCTTCGAGGCTGGCGTGCGTACCACCGACGTTGGTAGCCACTTCCAGACTCCAGCGATTCTGGTCAACAATGAACCCGCCAGTCCATCGGAGGCGATTTCAACACAGCAGAAGCAGCGTTGGAAGATACGTCGCTGGTGGGGCGCGGGGATTATTGGCCTTCTTCTTTTAGGAATCGGACTTACGTATTCGTGGATGCAGATTCGCAGGCAGAGGGTATCGCCTCCGGCGGCGACGGCAATCGAAATCCAGAGCCAAGGGCCGGATACGCTTATCGGGCCGCCGGTGGGGCAGGAGATTCGGATTCTGGCCGGCAGCAGCAGAAGCCTCGTGGACCACGCCGGTAAGCTCTGGAGCGCGGATCACGGATTTACTGGCGGGTCTGCAATAAAAAGCTCGATCCCACATATCGCGCGCACACAGGATCCGTGGTTTTACCGCAGCAGCAGGCAAGGAGAGTTTCGTTACGACATTCCATTGCCGAAAGGGATTTACGAGCTGCGACTTCACTTCGCCGAGACGGTGTTCGGCCCTGAATCCGGGGGGGCTGGTGGTGAAGGCAGCCGCATCATGATGGTTCGTGCCAATGGGAAAACTCTGCTCAGCGATTTCGATATTGTGGCGGATGCAGGAGCCAGCCTCGCGGCTGATACCAAGGTGTTTTCAGACATCACGCCGGCAGCCGACGGCTTGCTTCACCTGGAGTTTGCCGGGGAAGAAGGGAAGCAGGCGACGCTTTCCGCAATCGAAATCCTGCCGGGATTTCAAGGCCACATGCGTCCCGTGCGTATTCTGGCAAGGCAAACGCCCTACTACTCCAATGACAGCCATTGGTGGAGTCCGGATAACTATTTTGAAGGCGGACAGCTCGCTGCGTACTCGACGGCTGCTACTGCGACCGACGATCCGGAGTTGTTCGAGTCGGAGCGATGGGGGAACTTCTCCTATGCGATTCCAGTGACGCCCGGGAAATATGTGCTGACGCTTTACTTTGCGGGGCGCCAAAACAGTCCTGGAGAGATGTTGAATTCTGAGAGCAGAGGCAAGGCAACCGAACACGTCTTCAACGTGTTTTGCAACGGAAAAGTGCTTCTGCAGAATTTCGACCTCGCGAAGGAAGCGAACGGGACGGATGGCATAACGCGCAAATTTCCGGGTCTTGCGCCGAATGCGCAGGGAAAACTGCTGGTTAGTTTCGAGCCAGTCAGAGGGTACGCTACAGTCGTTGGCCTCGAAGTACTTCCCCAATAACCTTCAGCCCCGAGGACTGCCGGAGTTGATCTACTGCGAAGGCGTATGACCGATGAATCTGTCGGCCCACTCGATGAAGTACTTCATGTTTGGTGCGTCAGTATGTCCGCCATCGTGCTGGCGCCATGCAAGCTGGCCCTCGAGAAGGCCTGAATTGACTGGCGGCATCTGTGCCGTGTGGTAATCGCCTTCGACTGCGAGGCCCTTGGCGCCGAGCAGAGTGAATACGCGGCTTGTATCCACGGTCGCCATGAAGCTGCCCTGGTGATCGAGCCACTTGGCGTCGCCCTTGGCTGGAATTCCGTAACTGATAAACGTTAGGCGCGGCGCACACAGAGCGATCAGCTCATTTGAATCGGCGGGAATATCTCCCGGCGTCATGCTTCCAAATGTCGCCTCGGAAGCTCCGTACTTGATGAAATTGCCGGCCATCCAGTAGTACTCGCCGCCGGTAAGGCTCTCGACCGCTTCGCCGAAGTTGCGGCGCAGCAGAGTGGCGCCGCCCTTGCCCGAGGACCCGACCAGCACCATAGCGAATCGCTGATCGAATGCCATAGTGACGAGCGCTGCCTTTCCGTAGCGGGAAACGCCTTCAATGCCGACATGCTTTGCATCGACTGCGGAGTCGGTCTCAAGGTAATCCAGACCCCGCCCGGCGCCCCATGCCCATGCTCGCAGTGCACCCCAATCTTCGGGTTTTCGCGGTTGTCCTTTGTTCACGAGACCGATGATTCCGCGGGTTATGCCTGCCCCGTCGTCGGCCTGCACGCTTGCAGGGTCGAACAGGACGAATCCCCAGCCTGACGCGATCAGCTGCCAGGTATTGGGGAGTCCGCCATCTTCGTTTAACTGCGGGAATTGGAATGGCGTGGCCTTCACCGGTTGCCATGCAGGGTGTTGCTCGAAGACTTGCTTCAGCGACGGATCCTGCTGGATGAGCAGAGTCTCCCAGGCCTTATTGACCTTGTCCAGATCGCCGCCCGACGGTTCGTTTGGATTGGGGAAAGCGGCGCGGCCAAACATCATCAACACCGGTACTGGACCTTTGGCGCGAGCCGGCAACACCACCATCATATGAATGTGGACGTTGATCGCCGGATACGATGAATTGTCGACGACGCCTTCGACGTCTTTGGCGATGACAGGCGTGAAGCCAAGCATTTCGTGGTCAACCGTGTTCACCGTCCACGTGACTTTCGGGACGTTGTTGGGAACCCGACCGTAAATGTACTTGGAGAACAACTCTACGATTTCGGGACGGCGTTTATCCCACCACATTGCGGGTGTTGTTACTTTCTGGCCGTCGTTCATTGTCAGCGGGTCGGGCACATTGGGGTAGGGATTGGCCGTCGCTTCGTCGTAGTTGGCGTGGTTCGGCGCCTTCTCGTCGCCGCTGGGCCCTGGCCGCAGGGCTTTGATGCCGAGTTGATCCATCATGTTCTGGTGGTCTTGATCGGCAGTAAAGCTGACAGGTGGCGGAGCCGAGCCTTGAGCGGTCGCGGAACACGGGAAGAGTGCGCAAATTGCAGTCAGGAGAAAAAGAGGCACAGAAGAATACTTGATGACAGTCACGCAGCTACTCCCGAGTGTTATGCTTTGGACGTTTTTGCAAAGCGATTTAGTTGGGGGTCCATATTAAACCGTCAACCTTGAAACGCGCACGGAATTTCTTCGCGCTCTTTTCGACTGTTGTGATTTTGAATTACGTCGGAGCCGAAGCGCAGCCTCAACGTGCATCAATGCCGTTGGTGTGGGCCGCAAGCTGGGGAACGTCGCAGCAAATGCCGGAGCCGCAAAATGCTTTGCCAGCAAGCGATCTTACCGATGCGACAGTGCGACAGATATTTCATTTGTCCGTCGGCGGGCCCGCGCTCCGCGTGCATCTCTCGAATGCTTTTGGAACGGAAGCGCTGCATGTTTCGTCTGTGCACATCGCGCGGCCGGTTTCGCCAGCATCGTCTTCCATCGACCCGGCAAGCGATCGATCGCTGAACTTTGCAGGGGCCCCGGAAGCCGTGATTCCACCAGGCGCCGAATTGATCTCAGACCCCGTGGATTACGCAGTGGCGCCGCTCTCTGACCTGGCAGTGACCGTCCATTTGCACTTGCCACCCGCAGGGCAGACGGGGCATCCGGGGTCTCGGGCGACATCCTATTACGTGCACGGCGACCAGGTGAGCGCGGCCACTCTTCTTGAGCCCAAGCATGTGGATCACTGGTATCAAGTCTCTGAAATTGATGTGCAGGCTCCTCAAGGTGCGGGGACAGTGGTTGCGCTCGGCGATTCCATCACCGACGGCCACGGCGCAACGACGAATGGAAACGATCGGTGGACGGATGTGCTCGCAGGCAGGTTTCAAGGCTCCGCGGGAACGCGCGGCATCGGGGTATCCAATCAGGGAATCGGCGGCAATCATCTGCTGACGGACGGACTCGGGCCGAATGCGTTGGCACGCTTCGATCGCGACGTTCTTGCTGCGACCGGCGT
Source organism: uncultured Acidobacteriaceae bacterium (assembly GCA_963832035.1). GTDB lineage: Bacteria > Acidobacteriota > Terriglobia > Terriglobales > Acidobacteriaceae > Telmatobacter. The sequence continues at coordinate 1,254,180 of CAWHSK010000003.1, forward strand.
TCGCTGGGTGATTGTCTTCGAGGGCGTAAACGATCTGGGCGGCCTGGCAAGGGATGGCGAAGTGCCTGCGGCCCAGCACGCGGCACTCGTTGGACGAGTGATTGCGGCGTACCAGCAGATCGTCGTGCGGGCCCATGCCCATGGATTGCGTGTCTTCGGGACGACGATCACGCCTTATGTGGGGTCAGGCTATTATCATCCCGGTCCGCTGAGCGAGGCCGATCGGCAAGATGTGAACCGATGGATTCGCGCCAAGGGAAATTTCGATGCGGTGATTGACTTCGACAACGTCGTGCGTGATCCCCAACATCCGGATCATCTTCTGCCGGCGTACGATTGCGGCGACCACCTGCATCCTTCACCTGCCGGATATAAGGCCATGGGCGATGCCATTCCGCTGAGCCTGTTTGTTCATGCAAACTGAGAGACAAGAGGGTAGGCTTTGAGATCCAGAGGAGCGCTTGCTGTTTTGCTCGCCGGAAATTTCATGTGCGCATTTGTCGCGCATGCGGCTGAACTTCCAAGAATTTCAAAATCGGGCGACAGCGGGGAGCTGATTGTTGGCGGCAAGCCGTACCTGATTCTTGGAGGGGAACTCGGCAATTCATCCGCGGGGACCGCCGCGCAGGCAGACAGCATTCTTCCTCGACTCGCCGCAATGCACGTCAACACGGTTCTGATGCCGTTGGCCTGGGACCAGATCGAGCCGATGGAAGGAACGTTCGACTTCAGCATTCTCGATCATTGGATCGACGTGGCGCGAGAGCAGCACTTGCACCTGGTGCCGCTATGGTTTGGCAGTTGGAAGAATGGAGTATCGAGTTACGCTCCGACCTGGGTCAAGCAAGATCCGAAGCGCTTTCCGAGAGCCGAATCGGCAGATGGCGCGCACACTGAGACCCTTTCCACGCTGGGAGCCGAAACGCTCAAGGCAGATAGCACCGCGTTTACGGGCCTGATGAAGCATCTCAAGCAGAAAGACGCAAATCAGCAGACGGTGCTGATGGTGCAGGTGGAGAACGAGGTTGGTTACCTGGGCCTCGGTCGAGATCGCTCTGTGAAGGCAAATGAGTTGTTTGAGAGTCCGGTTCCTGCTCAGTTGATGCAGGGACTTGAAAAAAATCGTGATCTGCTTTCTCCGGAACTGCGAGTCCATTTCAATTCGGCGGGGAAGACCTGGCGTGCTGCATTCGGCGATGCATCTGACGAAGTATTCATGACCTGGAATTATGCTCGCTACATTCAGACGGTCAGCGAGGCGGGGAAGCGTGAGTATCCGTTGCCAATGTATGTGAACAGCCAGCTTCCGGCGCCAGGCGAGCGTGCCGGGCAGTATCCGAGCGGCGGGCCGCACCCTTACTACCTTGAGGTCTATCGCCTCACTGCTCCTTCGGTGGATTTCTACTCGCCGGATATCTACTGGCCCAACTTTGAATATTGGATTGATCGCTACAGGTTCGACGGAAATGCGGTGTTTGTTCCTGAGGCGCGGATGGACGGCGCTGCCTACAATGCGCTCTATGCCTACGGAGCAGCCAGGGCCTTCGGCTTTTCTCCATTCGGAATTGACAGCGTGCAGCCACCATCATCGGACTTGGAGTCCGCAGGTCCGAGCGTGGCTGATGTCTACCATGCATTGGGCGAATTAAGTGACTTGCTGCTGGCGGGCCAGGCCTCTGGAGGGGTGCGGGCGATTGTGCTGCACAAGGACAGTCCTCGACCGACGCGGACGGTTGCATTGGGTGGGTATCTGTTTGAAGCCGCACTATCGCGTACGTGGCCAGCCAGAGCGCTCGCGACTGACGATGGGGCAATGATCGCGATTCAATCAAGGCCGAATGAGTTCTACATTGCAGGCAGTGGGCTAACTGTTTCGTTCATGCGTGATCCCGATACAGACAACAAGCTCAGCGGTATCGCCAGCATCGAAGAAGTTAGCCGTGACACAAATGGCGGCTGGGTTGCGCAGCAGCGGTTGAATGGAGACCAGAGCAATCAAGGGCGTCAGCTATCGATGGATCCTCGCCACGTGCGGATCTATCATGTGAAGCTGTACGCTGTTGAAAGGCCGGCATCCAGTCGCTGAGGCATTGCGGCGAGGCTGCTTGGCTAGGAAACAGTTCAAGCCAGTCACATGGATCTCCGCAAGATCATTCACGTGGATATGGATGCGTTCTACGCGTCTGTCGAGCAACGCGACGATCCGAAGCTGCGGGGCGTGCCTGTCGTTGTGGCCTGGCGCGGCAAGCGATCGGTGGTTTGCGCCGCCTCGTATGAAGCGCGGAAATTTGGCGTCCGATCCGCAATGCCAGCGGTGCAGGCAGAACGATTATGTCCGCATGCGGTCTTTGTTCCTCCTGACTTTCTGCGCTATCGCGCGGTGTCGAAAAGTGTTCGAGAGATATTTCTGCACCACACAGAGCTGGTTGAACCGCTCTCGCTGGACGAGGCCTATCTCGATGTCACGGAGAACAAGACGGGACTTCCAAGCGCGACGGATGTTGCCCGCACCATCCGTGAGCAGATTCGACAGGAACTGAACCTGATTGCTTCTGCCGGAGTTGCGCCGAACAAGTTTCTTGCGAAGATCGCCTCCGACTGGCGAAAGCCAGATGGGTTGTTCGTGATCAAGCCGGATGAGGCGATTGCTTTTCTTACGCCACTTGCCGTGGAGCGACTGCCCGGCGTTGGCAAGGTGACGGCTAAGAGGCTCACGGGAGTCGGTGTGCGGACGGTCGGAGACATTCGTAACCTCGATCTCTCGATCCTTGAAGATCAGTTTGGACGCTACGGCATGCGTCTTCATGAATTGGCGCGGGGAATTGACAACAACCGCGTCGAACCCAATCGACCAACCCAATCGATTTCCGCCGAAGACACGTTCGAATCTGATGTTCAGCTTCACGAGACTGGCGATATGATCCGGCAACTCGCTGAGAAGGTATGGGAGGCATCGCGTAAGAATTCGAGGACGGCTCGTACCATTGTGCTGAAATTGAAAACGGCGGAGTTCATCATTCTTACTCGAAGCCAAACACCCGCGGCGCCTGTATCCTCATGCGACGAGCTCACCAATATCGCTCTCGCGCTCAGAGAAAAGGTGCGGATGGGAGAGGGGCAGCGATTCCGGCTCGTGGGAGTAGGCCTGTCAAACTTCCGCGATCCGATGATAGAGGCGCCGGAGGATCTACTCTTTCAGTGAGTGCTGCAATCGAAAGGACCATTGTGCGATCGAGGGCCATCGGGAACCAGATCCACGAAGGAAACAGCTGAAGAGAGAGTTGAGCGGTTTTGATCGGCAAGGTGGCTGCGCATACATCCTCACGCAATCCCGTGCGCATCAAATAGCCTGAAGGCTGAGTTTCCATTTTTAACAATCCCAACCAACTCGGTGCAACCAAGAAATGCCGCGCGTTCCCACCTCGACATACCGGCTTCAGTTGCACGCGAATTTTACATTCGATGATGCAGCGGATGTCGCCGCGTATGTGAAAGAGCTAGGCATTTCCCATGTTTATTGTTCGCCGTATCTGCAGGCTGCTCCGGGCAGCATGCACGGGTACGACGTTGTCGACCATCAAAGTGTGAATGAAGAATTGGGAGGCGAAGAGGGCCATCAGCGGTTCTGCAGCCGGCTTGCAGAGCTCGGGGTAGGCCAGGTGCTGGACATAGTCCCGAATCACATGGCGATTGGGCCGCGCAATCGGAACTGGTGGGACGTTCTTGAAAATGGCCCATCCAGCCGATTTGCTACATGGTTCGATATTGACTGGCACTCCTCTGAGGTAAAGCTTCAGAACAAGGTTCTGATACCGGTGCTCGGCGATCAATATGGCCGGGTTCTCACCGCTGGACAAATTCAGATCGATCGGGACAACGCTTCTCTTCGTATTCGATATAGCGACCATCTTTACCCTCTTGCCCCGCGCTCTTTGCCTGCCATCCTTGAACGGGCCGCGCAATATGCATACAGCCCAACTCTCAGTTTTCTAGCCGATAGCCTTTCTCGCCTGCCCGTGCCGGACGCGACGGACACAGATGCAATTAACTCACGACACCGTGACAAGGTAGTCATCTACGGTCTTCTGCAACGATTCTGCGAAGAGCATCCGGAGGCGTCTCTAGCGATCGACAAGGCGGTTGGGGAATTGAATGCAGATCGCGATGCGCTGGATGCGTTGTTGGATCTTCAACATTATCGTTTGGCCTATTGGCGAACAGCCGATCAGGAACTTGGCTATCGCCGTTTTTTCGATGTGAATACGCTCGTTGGACTTCGGGTTGAACGGCAACATGTGTTTGAGGAGACGCACCGCCGCATTCTCGATTGGCTCAACGAAGGAGTCCTCGACGGAGTGCGCGTCGATCATCCCGATGGCTTGCGCGATCCGTTGCAGTACTTCGCGCGCTTGCGGCAACGATCCGCGGATGCATGGATCATCGGGGAGAAGATACTCGAGCCCGAAGAGTATCTGCGCGACAGCTGGCCGATTCAGGGCACAAGTGGTTATGACTTCTTGAATGTCTGCAACTGTTGGCTCATGGACCCCGAAGGTTTGAAAGAACTGACGCAGATCTACGGGGATTTCACTCAAGAATCGACCGATTTCGCCGCCATCGCCCATGATAAGAAGCTGAACGTCGAGCACGAGGCGCTGGGGAGCGATGTGAATCGACTAGCGAGCCTGTTCGTGGAGATATGCGAAAACAATCGGGATCGTCGTGATTTCACGCGAGCGGAAATAAGGCGAGCCATCCGCGAGGTGGCCGCAGGCTTTTGGGTGTACAGAACGTATGTCGTTCCTGAGCGCGAGGAGATTACGGAGGAGGATCGTCTGCAGGTTTCCAATGCAGTGGAGAGGGCCAAGGGCCATCGGCCCGATCTCGATGGAGGGTTGCTCGATTTCATCGGCGACGTGTTACTTTTGCACTCTCGCGGAGCCCTTGAAACCGAATTTGTTTATCGTTTTCAGCAGTTCACCTCGCCCGTCATGGCAAAGGGTGTGGAGGATACTGCCTTTTATTGCTACAACCGGATGATCGGATTGAACGAGGTCGGTGGTGCTCCGGACCGCGATGGCCTCACCTCTTTGGAATTTCTTGATTATTGTGCGAGGATGCAAGCCTCTCATCCGCTGACAATGACAACACTTTCGACTCACGATACCAAACGCTCTGACGACGTTCGTGCGCGGCTGGCTGTCATTACAGAGGTGTCGGGCCAATGGCGTTCGTTCCTCAGGCGCTGGTCACGGTCCAATGCTTCTCTCAAGACCCGAGGGATGCCTGATCGCAATACGGAATACTTTCTGTATCAAACAATGATCGGCGTGTGGCCAATTGAGCGGGACCGATTGACCGCCTACATGGAAAAAGCTGCACGTGAGGCAAAGCAGCAAACAAGCTGGACGCAGCAGAACAAAGAATTTGAAGATGCTTTGAAATTTTTCATCGAGCGCCTTTATGGCAGCGAGGAGTTCATAGCTGCAATTGGCGAGTTTGTGGGCCGCATCATCACACCGGGAAGAGTGAACAGCCTTGCCCAGACCCTGTTGAAATGCACTGCTCCAGGCGTTCCCGACACGTATCAGGGAAGCGAGTTGTGGGATCTCCATCTCGTCGATCCTGATAACCGCGGGCCCATCAACTACACGGCGCGGAGGTCGTTGTTATCAGAACTCGAAGCGGGCATGCCGGTCGAAGAGATGCTGAAGAGGATGGATAGCGGGATGCCGAAGCTCTGGATACTCTATTGTGCGCTTGGACTGCGGCGTCGTGAACCGGAATTGTTTGGTGCAGATTCGGATTTTACCCCGCTGATGGTTGATGGAAAGAAGGCGGAACACGCCATGGGTTATCTGCGGGCCGGCAGCCTCGCCACCATTGTTCCCAGATGGAATTTGAAGCTCGCTGGCAACTGGTCGAACACAACCGTTGAGCTGCCGGGCAAACGCTGGAGAAATGTGCTTACCAATGAGGTGTCGAATGGCGGTCGCGTCTCGATGTCAGGTCTTCTGCGCAGATTTCCGGTTGCGCTGCTCATGAAGGAAGAGGGCTGAACGATGCACACGTTCAAGGTTTGGGCTCCCTTTGCGCAGTCCGTCGCTGTGCAGGTCGACGGAAGTTCTTTTGGTATGACAGGGCCGGATGAGGATGGCTGGTGGACTGCGAGCATAGATGCGGCGACCAATGGCTCGGACTATGGGTTTCGCATCGATGGAAGCAAAACTGCCTATCCGGATCCAAGATCTCAGTGGCAACCGAACGGCGTTCATGGGCTGTCTCGCGTCTGCGATCAGAGCGCATTTCGGTGGACTGACGAAAGCTTCCAGGCAAGGCCGTTAGCGAGTGCTGTCATCTATGAGCTGCACGTTGGAACCTTTACAACGGAGGGCACTTTTGATGCCGCAATTACAAAGCTTGAACACCTGCGAGATCTCGGCATCACTCATGTTGAACTTATGCCCGTTGCAGCCTTCGATGGCGATCACGGATGGGGCTATGACGGTGTTTCTTTGTATGCGGTGCAGGAGGCCTATGGCGGTCCCAACGGATTGGAGCGATTTGTCAATGCCGCGCATGGGCTTGGCCTGGCCGTGCTGCTCGATGTGGTGTATAACCACTTTGGCCCAAGCGGAAATTACACTGGCAAGTTTGGTCCGTATCTTACGGATGCTCACAAGACCCCGTGGGGCGGAGCCACGAATCTGGAGGAGTCCGGCTCGTATGAGGTGCGGCGTTTCTTCTGCGATAACGCCCGGATGTGGCTGACGCGATTTCCACCTCGATGGCTTGCGAATCGATGCTGTGCATTCGCTGGTGGATCGATCTGCGATCCATTTTCTCGAACAACTTGCAGAGGAGACAGAAACGCTTAGCGCGACACTCGGCCGGAGGCTGGTGCTGATCGCCGAAAGCGATTTGAATGATCCAAGGATTGTTATGCCGCGAGATTGCGGCGGCTTTGGCATGGATGCGCAATGGAGCGATGATTTTCACCACGCGCTGTTTGCTGTTCTTAATAAAGAAAAGCCCGGCGGCTATTACAGCGACTTCGGATCGTTTGCGCAACTTGCCAAGGCGATGGAAGAGACGTTTGTCTATGACGGAATCTTTTCTCCCCATCGCAATCGAATGCACGGCCGCACGGGAAGGAATCTCTCGCAACATCGCTTTCTCGGTTTCATACAGAACCATGATCAAGTTGGCAACCGGGCTGTCGGCGATAGAGTCAGCCAGAGTGCCGGAATCGATCGCGCCAAAATTGCCGCGGCCCTAGTGCTGCTTGGTCCTTTTGTTCCGATGTTGTTCCAGGGGGAGGAATGGGCTTCAACCTCGCCGTTCCTTTATTTCGCCGATCACAAGGATCGCGAACTTGCTCGGCAAGTGTCAGAAGGGCGCAGGCAAGAGTTCAAAGCTTTCGGCTGGGATCCTGAGACGATCCCCGACCCGGAAAACAAAGCTACATTCGAGCGCTCAAAGTTGAATTGGGATGAAACGGCGGAGCCAGTTCACGCTGCGATGCTCGATTGGTATCGCGAACTGATCCTGCTGCGGCGCACTACGGCATCCTTGAACAATGGTGAACCCGGGAATACAAAGGTCACCTACAGCGAAGAACAGAGATGGCTTTGGGTCTCGCGCGGATCAATTGTGATCGCCTGTAATGTGGCGTCGAATTCCATATTGTTGCCGCTCATGCAAGGCGTCAGACTGATACTTGCTTCGAAGGCGGGCGTACTCGTCGAAGATGGAAGTATTACTCTGCCGCCGGATGCGGCGGCGGTACTTCAAACGAACATCATCTAGAAGTGCCGAATGGATTCATGCCGAATGGGTTCTGGTGCAGGCGGAATAGCGTCACTCTCGGGTGCCTGCGCCCGATCGTTCGCACGATCGACGCGCCCTTCCAGCGATCGACTGACCAGGTCGCGCGATCCGAGCCCTACGGCAAGCGCGAGAGTCAGCACGATTCCTCCGAACAGAATGCCGAATGCAAGCTCTACAATTTTCCCACCTACTTGAAGATGATCGAGCACCATCGCAGAGGTGAGCACCAGCACCAGCCACTTCACACCCAGTGACAGAAATCTTGCATATTGCAATTGAGCATTCACCGCTCCGATGAGCACGGAGCGTGCCAGAAATCGAGCGATCAAAGTCCCTGTGATCAGCAGCAGAATTGCGCCAACAAGATGGGTCAGATAGGGAAGCATCGAAACCGGCAGAGGCGCACCGGTTGCATAGGAGGCGTCGAAAGCCGACACTCCGATAATCAATCCAAGGAGAACGCAACCCCAGAAAGCTGCCCGGGCAATCAAGGCTGTAGGGGAACTGGAAGGGGCCCACTCCGAGGTGCCGCGATTCAATCGATCATCGAACTTGAGGAACCCGAGCCCCTTGCGCAACAACGTTGAGAGAGCCATGCCGATCAAGGTGAACAGAGTGAGCGCGACAAAAACCGCCAGAATTCCCGGCAAAACCGCGATAAACAGCGACAAGACGCGAAACACCGATTGGTGGAGTGCTTCGGACATATGCTGCCAGATCGACCCGTTGTCAATTGATGCTGGCGCAGGTGGCGGATTGTAATCTTGAACAGCCTGTAGCATTGTGGCGAGGAATCGATGCATCGGACTCTCTCCTTGAACTACCCATTCCCAGTCTTTGCCATATGGAACGGTCTCGCTCCCAAACGGAGCGTCATGAATTAAAACGGTCGGGCCAGCGCCAACGCGAAACGATGTATTGCTTATCCGATTCAAAAGCCGCGGCTACTGCCTCCACGTGAATCTCGGAATCGGTTCCCGACTTCACGACATTGAGATGGCCCGCCACCCACGCGAGATAGAGCGGAATGAGCGCACCCAGTAGATGTCCGCGATTGAGAGTGCGAAGCCTGTAAGCCACAAGAAAATCAAAGACGATGCGTGCCCAGAGATTTTCCGGCATGCGGAAGGCTGAAGGTTCTACAACGGAAAGCCGCTTCAATCCCAGAAGGGAATTCGGCGCCAGGACGAGAGACCAGATCTCCTGAAGGTTTGAAAACGCCAGACGAAACGCTTCGACCATGGGGCCAATTTCAACCTCGCCCTCGATGGCCTGGACCACGGGGTAGGCCCTGTCGACGGGGGGAAGGCGACGGGGCCGTTGCCAAAAGGCAGCTTTTGCCTCAATGTCCGCAAACAGAGATCCAGTAACCAGGGTGAGAATTGAATTGATATTCGGTTCGGCAGGTTGCGGCAACATGCGTGTGCCCACGTCGACTTCTTCAACGCTCAATCCAGTGACCGCCGCCTCGCTTACGGGCCAAAGGATGGCATCGGGTTGGTTCAGATGAATAAAGCGCTGGGCCGTGTTTCCGAGGCGGTCTGCCATGCGAATTGAGAAAGCCATATCGAGAGACAGCGGGAACCGCGTTCGCGAACCAAACAAAGCGCGGCTCAGAGGGTACAAGATGGCTGAGTTCACCAGTCCGGCGTTTGGTGGAAGCGAGTAGTGTGGAACCGCGAGATCAGATGCAGAATCGGATACTGCGGTCGCAAGACCGTGAAGTGCAGATGCGCTTAGAGAGTCCGCACCCGGACCGAGCATCAGAACTGCACGCGCTTCATTCTCCTTAGCAGCATGAACTGCATTCAAAAAATCGGTCGCAGCGAGAGGCCAGATCGCATTCGTAGCTTGTGTTGAAACGACGCGCAGAGCCGGATGCGCAGTTCCCGATGTGTCATTTGGCGTGGCAATCAACAGCTCTTCGGCCGGAAAGAGCGTTGTCAAATTCGCAAACAGGTTTTCGAGCGGCTCCGAGTCCATTGGTGCGACAAAAACAAGCAAACCCGTTCGCGCGGCAACGGCCGTGGAGTGAAGATCCGGGGCTGAATTTGCGGTCGCCATAGTAGTTGGGGAAAGCTTGTACCAAAGTGGAAGGTTCAACGAACAAACTGCTGCGGATGGCCGTCAACTGCACAACGATAGGATACCTGCAATTGGGATGTGTATCCATGTGGGACGGTTGTTAAGCTCATACAGCAATTCGTAAAGTGCCTTTTCGAGAACAAACGCATCCAACAGCGTCTGCGTTTCCCTGGGCGGCGGCAGCAGGTACTGATTCCTGGAAACGGTCTTTCGATAGTCATGAATGAATGCTTCAGAAGCGCTGTTTTGCCACGCAAGGGCCCACTTGCTTAGGACTCCATCATCTTCTGATCGCGAGCCTGCAGTATTAGCATCCTGAAAAGCCTTCAGGCCGGCGAAGGCCGCGTAGGAGAACGAGCGAAGCATACCGGCCAAATCCTTCAAGGGCGATTGCTTGCGACGGCGCTGCGACAGTGGTCGCGCCGGCTCGCCTTCAAAGTCCAGCAGGACAAAGTCTCCGCTGCCGGAGTTCCCGTCTTTGGGACTGGTTCTCAGGGTCTGGCCAAGGTGATAGTCGCCGTGAATGCGAATGCGCTGTCCAGCCGCGGCCAGGCCCGCAATCGAGCGGCTGCGCTCCATCAGTGCCAGCCGTTTCGACAGCAGAAGGCCGGCATCGTCGATGGCCGATTCATCGAGGGTTGCGAATTTCAACTTGAGCGCTTCTAGAGCTGACCGGATCTGCGCTTCAATCTGGCGTGCATCCGTCTCCAGATCATCCTGAGAGCAGGGCTCCGGGGCAAATACCGGATCGCTCGTGGAGCAACTCAGCGCCAGATGCATCTCGGCTGTGCGACGCCCGAGCAGCGCCGCTGCCTCGATCGCATCCCGGGCGATTGCGGGCATTCGATCGATATTAGTCGCTGCGCTTGCATAGCCAGGTGAGGGCACAATTGGCGCGTCTGCGTCAGATGCAACGCTCTTATAAAAGAGGCTGAGCTGGTGGAGAAACCAGGTCCATCCATCACCATCGTTGGCGACCATTCCTTGCAGCATCGCGACCGTCGTCTTTTCACCCGAGCCCGCAGTCATCGAGATTTCACCGAGGAATGGTGGAACTCGATCGAAGTGTGCGACCTCGGTCAGGAACTTTCCGATCTCCACATCAGGATTTTCTCCCGGCTGCAGACGGCGGAACAATTTCAAGATCGACGTATCGCCGTAGAGGATCGAGGTGTTGGACTGCTCCGCAGAGCCGACGCGCGATGGCAACGCCTCCGCGTCTTTCATCTCCCGCAATGCACTTGAAGAATGGGCGCGGAGAGTTCCTCCCTCGTTAGCTGTATCCCGGGCAGTTGTGGGCGATTCGCGAGGCTGGATTTTTTCGGTGCCTGGGATGCCTATAGTCGCAGTGTCCGTTCGCGGTCCGGACGCGGCCTCTCCGGGTTGGACATGCAACGGTAAAGGTTTCGCTGGGAGCCTGTTTTCTGGATAGTCGAGCTCGCTTGTTGTGGCTGCTGAATTTCCTGTAGACAAGGACTTCACTCCAGCGCCATTTTCTTCTGGCATTTGCTGTGCCCGCATGGGGCTGGAGACTAGCATGTTTGTGAGCGGTACCGATGCGTTCCTCTTAACCAGCATCAGCTCCATTCTGCGAAAACCTTCGAGGGCTGTGGCATCATGCAGCACCGCGACGCCGGATGAGGAAGTCAGCGCGGTCAAGATACTGTCGGGGTGTTCCGCTGTAACGGCGTCTGCCCGATTTCCAGTACTGATCGCGAGCGGCAACTGGTAGATATCGGGCGCGCCTTCGAAGTAACTCACCTCTACGAAGAAGATGGCCGGCGACGAGAGAACCGCTTCGGATGGCTCCGCAGGCTTATGGTTCTCAATGGGAGGCTGTGCGGCAGAGAGGTCAGCCCAATGCAAAGCGCGAACGGATTGAATCCTTTTGCTCTTCGCTCCAAACCAGCGCTGGCGTGACATCCATGTCGGCAACGAAGATTCAATCTGTGCGAGTCCATTCGCGGTGAGTAGTCCCGACCACCCAGCAGTCGATAAGTCAACCACGGGCGCCTCCGTCGCAATAGTCGCTGCCACTGAGACAAGTTGAGGCTCTGGAAGTGGTTTTATTTCGGAGGTCGGGGCTTGCAGTTCGAGCCACAGAAAAGAATACGGCGCGAGTGTCAACTGATAAGGCGCGGCGGTGACTGTGGGGAATGGAACGTAGCCCAGCATCTCAACCGGTTCCATACCTTCGTAGGCCGACAGATCGAGCGAGACGGGCTGCGCAAACCGGCTTAGATTGGCGACACACAAGACGGTCTCGCTCGAGCCGTAGTCCTGATCGAGTTCGCGCAGGTAGGCAAGGATTTTCCGGTTTGATGGGTTCAGAATACTCAGGCTCCCGCGGCCAAAGACCTGGAACAGCTTGCGGAGGGCGATCATATTGCGCGTCCATTGCAATAAGCTCGATTGATCAGACTGTTGTGCTTCGACATTTACAACCTGGTACCCGTAAATCGGGTCCATCACTACGGGGAAATAAAGGCGGGCCGGATCGCACTTTGAAAATCCGGCATTGCGATCGGAAGTCCACTGCATTGGCGTGCGCACGCCATTGCGGTCGCCGAGATAGATATTGTCGCCCATCCCGATCTCGTCGCCGTAATAGAGAATCGGTGTGCCAGGAAAACTCAAGAGGAGCGAATTGAGTAGTTCGATGCGCCGACGATTATTGTCGACCAGCGGTGCGAGCCTGCGTCGAATGCCGACGTTGATACGCATACGCGGATCTGCGGAATACGCAAAGTACATGTAATCGCGTTCATCGGCGGTTACCATCTCGAGCGTCAGCTCGTCATGATTGCGCAGAAACAGGCCCCATTGGCAGCTATCCGGAATCGGGGGAGTCTGCGCCATGATGTCAGTTATAGGCAACCGGTCTTCCTGGCGAAGCGCCATGTAAATACGCGGCATCAGCGGAAAGTGGAACGCCATGTGGCATTCGTCGCCCTCGCCGAAATAAGGACGCACGTCCGCCGGCCACTGATTTGCTTCCGCCAGGATCAGCCGGTTGCCATAGTCGGCATCGATGGCCGCGCGGATTGCTTTGATGACGTGATGCGTCTCAGGCAGGTTCTCGCATGAGGTCCCATCTCGCTCAACCAGGTAAGGAATGGCATCCATGCGCAGCGCATCTACGCCCATATCGAGCCAGAAGCGCATGGCCTTCAGCACTTCTTCCATCACGCGCGGGTTTTCCCAGTTCAGATCGGGCTGGTGGGAAAAGAAGCGATGCCAGTAGTACGCCTGCGCCGTCTCATCCCAGGTCCAATTCGACTTCTCGGTGTCAGTGAAGATGATGCGGGCGTTCTTGTAAAGCTGATCCGTCTGCGACCAGACGTACATCTCCCTCTCGGGCGAGCCGGGCGGAGCCATCCGCGCAGCTTTGAACCAGGGATGCTGATCGCTCGTATGGTTAATTACCAGCTCGATCATCACCTGCATGTTGCGTTGGTGCGCCTCGTCGAGAAAGCGCTTGAAGTCATCCAAGGTGCCATAGGACGGATTTACATCCGTATAGTTCGCGATATCGTATCCGTCATCGCGCAGGGGCGAGGGAAAGAACGGCAGCAGCCAGATGCAGGTGACGCCGAGGTACTGCAAGTAGTCGAGCTTGGAAATCAGGCCCGGAAGATCCCCGATCCCGTCGTTGTTGGAATCGGCAAAGGCGCGTACGTGGAGCTCGTAAATGATCGCGTCCTTATACCAGAGCGGATCAGATGCGCTTGCAATGTTCTTCACGCGGCGGGTCTCCAAGCTTGTTTGATGCGCCTCCTCGACTCACGTTTTAGAGGGGCCTCGGATTTCATGCCGGCAAACAGCGATCGTTCGATGGGCGGTTGAGCCGGCGGCACATAATGAGTCAGAAACCAAAGCCATCGAAAATCAAACAAGTTAGAGGAAGTACTCGAAGTCAGTCTCCACCCGTAAGCGGCGGTGGATTTTCAGAATGTGGCCCGACACTTTGGACGGATTCAGCTCAACATAATTGCGTGGGCCTTGCCACAAGTATCGCTCATCCGTAAGCAGATCTTCGGCCTCGAAGCCGCGATCGTGCGGAATTTCCAAGTCGTCCAGAGGCAATGTTATAAATCCGGCCTGGGTGTGGTGAGGGTCAAGATTCACAACGGTGACAAGCAGGTTGGAGCGATCATCTGACTCCTTGCTGTAGCAGATCAACTGATCGTTATCGGCGTAATGAAACTTCAGAGACCAGTCATTTTGCAGTGCAGGATTCTCGTTGCGGATTTCATTCACGCGAGCGATCAAGTCGCGCAGGCTGTCGGGTCGGTTGAGGTCCCAGTTGCGAATTTCGTATTTTTCTGAGTTCAGGTACTCTTCGCTGCCGTGCTTGACGGGCCGATGCTCCTGCAGTTCGAATGCCGGACCATAGATTCCGTAGTTGGCGCCGAGGGTTGCCGCCAAGAGCAGCCGGATCACAAAGGCGGGGCGTCCTCCCATCTGCAGAAATTCAGTGAGAATGTCAGGCGTATTTGGCCACTGATTCGGCCTGAAGAAATCGCGCACCGGCGTTTGCGCGAGCTCGGTGAGATAAGCCGTAATCTCCTGCTTGCCGTTGCGCCACGGGAAGTAGGTATACGACTGGCTGAATCCGAGCTTTGCCAGTCGATACATAATCTTGGGTCGAGTAAAAGCTTCGGCAAGAAAGAGCACTTCCGGGTTCTTGCCTTTGATTTCCGCGATCGCCCACTCCCAGAAGGGAAACGCCTTGGTGTGCGGGTTGTCGACACGGAAGATCGTCACACCCATGCCGATCCAATACTCGAAGACGCTCTTTAACTCCTCCCACATCCCTTCCCACTCTTCACTCTCAAAATCAAAGGGGTAGATATCCTGATACTTTTTTGGAGGATTCTCCGCATATTGAATGGTTCCGTCGGGCCGCTTCTTGAACCAGTTCTCGTGCTTCTCAACGTACGGATGATCCGGCGCCACCTGGAATGCAATATCGAGCGCCACGGACAAATCCAGCTCTTCGGCTTTAGCGATGAAACGTTTGAAGTCTGCGAGCGTTCCAAGGTCGCTCAGGATTTCTTTGTGTCCGCCTTCTTTGGCGCCGATTGCCCAGGGGCTACCGAAATCGCCTGACTTGGATTCAGGATTGTTGTTGGGCCCTTTGCGAAACATTCGCCCGATCGGATGAATCGGCGGCATGTAGACAACGTTGAAGCCCATCTCCGCGATGTAGGGCAGCCGTTTCTCGCAATCGGCAAATGTGCCGTGCGCTCCCGCTTTCTGCGCTGTGGAGCGGGGGAAAAATTCGTACCAGGAACTGAATCGCGCCCGGACGGGATCGGCAACTATCGTCAACTCCTGACTCGACTCCGTTGCAAACCGTTTGTCGGGATAGCGCAGCGCCAGCTCGTGAAGCATCGGGTCGGTCGCATGAATCCTGAGCTCGCTCGGAGCCTTGGAGGAACGCAGAACGTCAGCTCTCTCGCGTAACCACTCGGTATCTTTGCCAGTAGCTCTATTGGCGGCCTGGGATACGAGATCCGCACCTATCAGGTAATCAACCGCCGCATCGCTTTCGGCCTGGATACGTTTGAGCAGATCGCGTCTCCAGGTTTCAAAGTGATCCACCCAGCCCTGCACCTTGTAGCCATATCGGCCTAGCTCCGACACGCGAAACGCCGCTTCCCAGCGGTCGTTCACGAGCGGCTTCATCGGAATTTCGGTCCACTCGTCAGAGCCCTCCCGGTGTGCCAGCAGCGAAGCTGCAATCGCATCGTGGCCATCTGTGAAGATATCTGCTTCCACGCGAACCTCGTCGCCCACGGTCCGTTTGGCCGGGAAGCGGCCGCAGTCTACCTGCGGCGTGATTCCTTCGATAATGACGCGTTTGCGTCCATCCGATCGATTTGTTTTCATGGCTCTATCACGTTCTGCAAGTCTCGTTGTTTCCGATTACAGGATTGTTTCATCCAGCATTCAATTTTGTGGCCCGTCATTGTTTCTCTTCTGCTCGATCAGGCGCTGATAAAGATCAATCGTCTGGTGCGCGATTGCTGTCCAGCTAAATATCTCTTCAACCCGCTGCCTGCCCGCATCGCCAAATCGCCTGCACTTTTCTTCGTCCTGCAGCAATGCATTGATCCGCGCCGCAAGATCTTTAGCGAACTTTTCTGGATTTTGCGGAAAGCTCGTTACGGGGTCCTGATCGAATGGGACCAGATAGCCAGTCCTATCATCGACGACAACTTCTTTGATGCCGCCTGTCGCACTGGCAACCACCGGCGCCCGGCAGGCCATCGCCTCCAGGTTGATGATGCCGAACGGCTCGTAGACCGAGGGGCAGCAGAAGACGCGCGCATGGCTGTAGAGCTGAATCGTCTCCTGCCTGGTTACCATCTTTTCAATCCACACAATGCGTGGATGATCTTTGCGGACTGCGTCTACTTTCTCGCGAAGCTCGGTCGCAATCTCGGGAGTATCTGGCGCGCCGGCGCACAGGACCACTTGTGTTTCGACAGGCAGGTATCGGATTGCATCGACCAAATGCGTTACGCCCTTCTGCCGGGTGATGCGCCCCACGAACAGCACGTAGGGAACTGCTGGATCGACGCCATACTCCGTCAGCGCCATGGTCTCGCTGGTTTTCTGGTACTCGGCCAGGTCGATTCCGTTGTAAATGACATGAATTCTCGCCGGGTCGACGTCTGGGTACGCATTCTGAATATCGACCTTCGTGCCCTGTGAGACAGCGATAATCGCGTCGGCATCCAGAATCGCTGTCCGCTCCATCCACGAGCTCATCGCGTATCCGCTGCCGAGCTGTTCCGCCTTCCATGCGCGCAACGGCTCAAGCGAATGGGTGGTCAGGACAAACGGAGTACCGTAGAGTTTCTTCGCCAGGTATCCGGCCATCGATACATACCAGGTATGTGTATGAACGAGATCGATTCCTTCGAGAGCCTTAATCTGTGTCAGATTCAGACTGAAGGCCTCAAGAGCTCCTTTGAACTTTCCCTCGGTCCCATTTGAAATCTCCTGCCATGGCTCGGCTCCGCGAACATGAAGGTTGCCGGCGTCAGAGCGCTGCGGTCCCCAGCAGTGCACCTCGACTTCGATCTTCTTCGCCAATTCCCGGCTCAGGTAATCGACGTGAACGCCTGCACCCCCATATACCAATGGAGGATACTCTCGAGTGAATAAGCCGACGCGCATTCTTCTGACCTCCGGCCGCACAAGATTCGGTATTCTCTCGATGAATCTGGCAATGAAGCGAGACCAAATTCAATGGGAAGGCCCTCGAGAATAACGGCTCGCTCGAATAATTCCAGGCGCGCCATTAATTCCCCAATGTTACTGCACCGGATGAGTTTAGTTGCCGGGCCTACCCGGCGCAAGCGCCCGCAATCTTCAGGTCATCTGCTCTGCGTTCCAGGATGCGAGGCGCTCATTGCGGGCCCGGTTTGGCCTGTTCCTCCGGCAACATCTGAAAGCTCACAAAGGCCAGATGCGTCCCGTCGGGGGCCCAATTCGGCACGTTATCGCTGCCCGAGCCGCCAACCAGGTTCACCAGCACTCGAAGCTTTCCGTCGCTCACATTCAGAATTCGCAGCGCGATGTCCTTGTTCCCAGGGTGTCCCTTTACGTCCTTGTCGTAGCTCACCACCACAATCGATTTGCCATCGGGTGAGGGATGGGGAGTCCAGTTGTTGTAGTCGTCTGAGGTCACCTGTTCCGCGCCGGTGCCATCTGGCCGCATTCGCCAGATCTGCATCAAGCCGCCCTCGCGGTCGGAGTTGAAGTAAATCCACTTGCCATCCGCAGAGTAGTCGGGGTCATCGCTCATGCCGTTCCCGGTTGTGAGAGCCTTTTCTGCTCCACCTTCCACCGGGATAGAGAGTATGTTGCCGCCTCCTACGTGATTTGGGCGGGTAAACGCGATGGTTTTTCCGTCCGGTGACCAGCTATGGAAATAGGAAGACGGATTCTCGGTCAGCAACCTCGGATCGCCGCCAGCAGAGGGCACAACATAAACGCGGGTCTCAGGCTTGCCCGGTGTCGCGCAACTGATTGCCAGCCATTTGCCATCAGGGGAAAGTCCGTGGCTGCCCGTGCAGTTCGTTGCGGCCCCGGTATTGAGGATTGTCGCAATGCCGCCCTCTGCCGGAATGGTCCAGATATGTCCGTCCCGGTTAAAGATCAGCGTCTTTCCGTCTCGACTCCAGTTCGGCGCCTCCATCCGGCCAGGACCCGTAGCGATCACCGTGGCGCGCCGGAAATTATCTTCAATGCCAATCGTCTGCAACGTGCTGAAGAGAACTGCCTGGCCTGCTTCCAGAGCCGTGGCCTGGAGCTTGAGATTGCGGAACGTTCCCGTCTCCACAACGTCCTTGTTATGCGAACACACGCCTATGCCTGCATAGAAATCTCCTTCGAAATGCAGCTTGATTGACGCGCCCACCTGGTGCAGCGGCTCTCCGTGGTTGCTGAGGAACATTGTGATCGTGTCCCCGCGTTTTTCCAGCCGAAGCTGCCGAGGCGATTCAATGTTGAGTTCGATATCCTGAGTAGTCGCGCCGCGCTCGCGACGATATTGCAGCGCTGTCATACCCGATCCGTGCTGCGCTGCATCAACGTACACGCCATCCGCGTCCAGCGTCTGACGGAACATCAGCAATGCCTTGCGGTGGGGACTGGGATCGCCCGTGGTTGAAGGGAACGCTATATCCGCCGTGAGTGAGACATCGCCTGATACCTTCTTCCACACGAAGTGAAATGCATCCACGGTCCCCCACAGGTTGGCGCCGGCCGCAGCGACTGTATAGATTCCGCTTCCCGAATCGAATCTGGCGATCCCTGGCGGGACCACAGCACCTACATCCGATCGACCTTCAAAGACGCCAAGTGCACCCTGGCCCGATTGCGCATCGCCAACGCCAGTGGCGAGACAGAATATGACGCCGCACAAAGATGCCAACCGGAAACGCTTCGATCTCACTCCCATGCCGCCTTCTTTCTTTAATGGGTCGTTCTCAGAGCCGCTGTTTCACTTCGGCTATTTGCTCGTTTCAGCCGGAGTAGCAGCAGTTTTGAAGTTGATAGCGTGATACACGGCCGGCTCTGTACTCACATTCCTCAGCCCGTGCAGTTGATTCGAAGCAAAGAAAATTACTGAGCCGGTACCCGCTTGCTTCCACTCCCCATTAATCAAGGCCTCGACGGTGCCCTGTCGAATGATGAGCATCTCCTCGTTCGGATGGCGATGTGGCGGGTGCGGGGACTTTCCCGGGTTCAACGTGGTGACGTGCACCTCCAGTTGTTCCAGCGTTGGCGTGCGCACTTTGAAGAAAGATCGCACCGACCCCACATCTGTTGCTTTTACCGGAACGGCATTCCAGTCAAATACTGACGAGCCGATCAGTGGCAACTCGTCGGCTACCGCAAATGCGCCAGCCGTGCACGTTACCGCGATCAAAGCGACCATCAAATCTCTGCGTGTAATCATGTTTTCCTTTGCTCCTGAAACCGGAAGACGTTCCTTCTCAGTGAACCGTTTTACTACAAAGGGGAAGTGATGTGCCGAAGGTGTCTCGGGCAGGCCAACCAAACCCGGGAAGCCATTCGATAGTAGGAAGCTGCCCAGGTTGAACTTTGTGGAGGCGAACCCGGCAGGTGTCGCCGGCGGCTGTACAACGGATCTCCTGATACCACCTCGGGTAACCCCTTGAAACTACCCGGTTTTGCCTTGCGCCGCCAATTTCCTGCGTGTTAAGCTCAAGCCGCATCCCCGTTCTCCAAGCTGTCATCGCGGCACTAGGTCCACTTCGCCACTCCAGGTAGGATTCTTTGATCCGACGTACAGGTTTGTGTCTCCACCTCCAGTTCGTTGCAATTGTGCCGATCGCATTGGCATGTGTATGTCTCGGTGAGCAGGCTAAAGTCACTGCCCCTAAAACGGCCGGCCTGCCGAGTTCCGAACAGGGGATGCCGGTCCTGCAGAATTACTCGGCGAGAGATTACAACGGGGGACCGCAGGTTTGGGGCATTCTTCAGGACCGCCGCGGGGTCATGTACTTCGGCAATTCCAGCGGTGACCTGCTCGAATATGACGGCGTGACCTGGCGAAAGATCTTTACAGGTTCGGCGGTCGTGCGATCGTTGGCGCTGGACGAATCGGGCAGAGTCTGGGTCGGCGCCGGTTCAAAATTCGGTTACCTGGCACCGGACGCTTCGGGTTCGCTGCAGTTTGTTTCGCTGCTCGATAAAGTGCCGCCGGAAAACCGCGCATTTACCGACGTATGGCAGACGCTGGCCACTCCCCAAGGCGTCTTCTTTCGTTCGTACGAGCAACTGTTCCGGTGGGATGGAAGCCGGATGCAGATCTGGACCCCTTCGGGGAGAAACAGATTTCAGGCGATCGCGAACATTCGTGGGCACATTCTGACTTCCCAGACCGGGACCGGCCTGCAGGAGATCGTCGGGGATGAGTTGCGCAATCTGCCTGGTGGCGACGCATATCAGGAATCCGGCAAGCTGTTCCTTCATCCGTTCGATGACAACCGGATTCTCGTTTCCGCGCGGGATCAATTATTGACCCTGTACGACGGTCAGAAAGTGGCTCCATTCCCCACGCAAGCAGACGACTACCTGAAGACGCACAAGGTCTACACAACTGCCCTGCTGCCGGATGGCAGCATCTGCGTCACGACGCTCAATGGGGGAGCGGTGATTCTCGCCCACGACGGACGGATCCGGGAGATTATCGACAAGACTTCGGGTCTCCTCGACTCTGAGACGCTCTCTGCATTCTCTGACCGCGAAGGTACGCTCTGGCTCGGCATGGGAAGCGGGTTGGCTCGCGTCGAAGTGAACTCCCCGATCTCAATCATTCTGCGAAACAGCGCACTGAGTGCGATCCGGTTCCAGGGGGCAATCTACGCTTCCTCTGTTGCATCCAACGCCCTTGCACGCGTTGTCTTCGACCCGAAAACCGGTCGCCCGTCTTCTGTTCCGATCCGTGGACCAAATCAGGGTTGGAACCTGATCGATTTCAAAGATCCGGCCGGGAAAGCTCCGCATCAATTGCTGGTGGCTACCAGTGAAGGCGTGATGAAACTGCAGGGCGACAGCCTTATCCCCGCCATGCCCGCGGTACATGGCCTCACCGAACAAACATACGTGATCTATCAATCGGTTAAGGATCCATCGCGCATTTTCATTGGTCATTCCGATGGCCTGGGGTCAATGCGTTGGGATGGGCAGAAGTGGATCGACGAGGGCAGGTTGCCGAAGACGATCTACGAATCTCGAGGCTTGGTTGAAGATGCGGATGGCGTGCTCTGGGCCAGTGGGGGAAGTAGAAGTGTTCTCCGGGTTCAAGTCGCTGCCTCTGGCATGCGGGATTCGAAGTACCAGGTCTTTTCTCAAAATGAAGGTCTTCCCGAAGGCCAGAACGACGTGGAATTCGTAGCGGGCAGCATTTTTGCCACAGTCGATCGCTCAAAGCACATTTTCCGGTGGGACCCGGCACCGGCCAAATTCGTCGTTGACGACCACTTTCTGCTTCCGATTGATGCGCCAGACGTCAGTTCCAGCCTCGGCCAGTACGATGCCGAATATCAAGGCCCGAATGCGAGCTTCTGGTCAGGGACGACATCTTCAGACACTCGACGCCTTGGACTCTTCAGCCGTCAAGCCGACGGGACATGGCACGTCGACGAAGACTCCTATCGCCGACTCAACCGATTTCGTATTTTCACCTCATTTCATGATCCTGACGGAGTGTTGTGGATAACCGGAGAGCAGGTGCTTCGCCTCGCTCCGGTAAAAGGTCAGGCAGCAGCGCCGCCGTTTCCCACGCTCGTGCGCCAAGTCAATGCCGGCTCCAAGGTTGTTTTTGGCGGCTCAAAGAGCGACGGTGCATCCGAGCTTCATTTGCCGCCTGACAGCACCGCTCTTCGTTTTCAGTTTGCTGCACTCAACTACGCAGATACGACAGAGACCGAATACCAGTATTGGCTTGAGGGCGCAGACAAGGATTGGTCGGCCTGGGGTAAACAAAAGGAAGCGAATTACAGCGGGCTAGGTCCCGGTAGCTATCGCTTCCACGTTCGTTCACGCGCGGACGACGGACGCAGCGGCGAAGAAGCAACCTACGCGTTCGCCATTCTCCCGCCGTGGTACAGGACAACTCTCGCCTACATCCTCTATGTTTTGCTTTTCCTGTTTGTAACCTATGTCGCGTGGCGCTGGGTGAGCATCTACGAGCGCAAGAAGGCGCGGCGTAAAACCAGGATCCTTGAAGAACAGGCACGGGCGCTGGAAGCCACCGTAAACGAGCGCACCCAGGAGATTCGAGCACAGGCGTCGGAAATTGCGGCGCAGAAGGACAGCATCGAGCTACTGAGCGAAATCGGCCGGGAGATTACCGCTTCGCTCGATCTCAATACGATCCTCTTCAAATTGTATGAGCGCGTGAACCAGATTGTTGATGCAAGCATTTTTGGAGTAGGTCTCTATCGGCCCGAGCAACATCTGATTGAGTACAGCCTTGCCATCGAAAATGGAAAGCGTTACGCACCTTACTCGCGCAGCACCGACGACAAAAATCAGTTCGCCGTCTGGTGCATCGATCACCGGCTACCGATTTTGATTAACGACGTGACCGCCGAATATCCCAAGTACATCTCGTCGTACGAACATGGAAGCAGGAAGCTCGAAGATGGCAGCATGGCGCTTCCGCCCGCCTCCATGATTTACCTTCCATTGATTGCGCAGGAGCGCGTGCTTGGCGTACTCAGCATTCAGAGTTTTAAAAAGAACGCCTATACAGAGCAGCACCTGAGACTGCTCGAGAATCTCGCGTCGTACACCACCATCGCACTCGACAACGCGAACGCCTATCTGCTCATCAACAAGCGGGAACGTGAAGTCAGCGAGCGTGCCGCAGAGCTGATCACGATCAACAACATCACGCAGGCCCTCGCCACCCAGCTTGATAAGGAGCCACTGATTCAGCTCGTCGGAGAACAGATACGCGATCTGTTCCATGCGTCGATCGCGTATGTCGCATTGCTGGATCGCACCAGCATGATCCTGCGCTTTCCGTATACTTACGGTGAAGATGCTCAGCCGAGGCCCTTCGGCGCCGGACTTACTTCGCAGATCATTCGTTCTGGCCAACCGCTTCTGATCAACCAGGAGATGGATCGCAACCGGGCGCGCATGGGAATTGAGCAGATCGGGCGGCAATCCGCATCGTATCTCGGAGTGCCGATTCCATCCGGTGGCGAAGTTGCCGGCGTCATAAGCGTTCAGTCCACCGACGAAGAGGGCCGCTTTACTGAAGCCGATCAGCGCCTGCTGTCAACAATTGCCTCAGCAGTTGGCGTCGCCCTTCACAACGCAAAACTTTTCGAAGAAGCGCGCCTGGCCAGAGCTGCAGCGGAAGAAGCTGATGCGGCGAAGAGTTCGTTTCTTTCGACAGTGAGCCATGAACTGCGAACGCCGCTGACCTCGGTGCTCGGTTTCGCAAAAATAATTCGTCGCCGCCTCCAGGAGCGGCTCTTCCCGCTGATCCCCAGCGAAGATCGCAAGGTGGAGCAGGCCAAGCAGCAGGTCATCGAGAACCTTGGAGTCGTGGTCAGCGAAGGTGAACGGCTCACAAAACTGATCGATGACGTTCTCGACCTCGCAAAGATCGAGGCCGGCAAGTTTACGTGGAACATGGCTGCTGTGTCTGTAAAGGACGTGATCGACCGGGCAGTAGCAGCCACCGCATCGTTGTTCGAAGCGAAGAAGCTCGGGCTCGAGAGCGACATCGAACCGGACCTGCCGACTGTGACGGGAGATCAGGATCGCTTGATTCAGGTCGTTATTAATCTGATCTCGAATGCGGTCAAGTTCACGGATCATGGCTCAATTAAGTGCAGCGCTCATCTCGATAACGGCGAATTGGTTGTCAGCGTAACCGACTCTGGCATCGGCATTGCTCCTGCAGATCAGCCGAAGGTATTCGAAAAGTTCAAGCAGGTCGGGGACACTCTGACCGATAAGCCGAAGGGCACGGGCCTCGGGCTGCCGATCTGCAAGGAGATTGTTGAGTATCACGGAGGGCATATCTGGGTTGAAAGCATGCCAGGTCAGGGCAGTACATTTTCATTCACGCTGCCCATTGCCGAGAACCTTGAGAAGCTCAATCTGCAGCCGAGACGACGCACCGTCGATATCGAATCGCTGGTGAAGCAATTGCGCGAAAAGGTGGATACGCATCAGCCGCGCGACAAATCTGTCCTTGTTGTCGACGATGACCAGAACATTCGATCTCTTCTGAACCAGGAACTCAGCGAGGCCGGTTACCGCGTGCGTCTGGCCGAAGACGGCCGTAAGGCTCTTGCGCTCATTCGCGAGGAAACTCCGGGTCTCGTCATTCTCGACGTGATGATGCCCGAGATGAACGGCTTCGATGTTGCTGCTGTGCTCAAGAATGACCCTGTTACGATGGACATCCCGATCATCATTCTGTCGATCCTCGAAGACAAGGAACGCGGGTTCAGGCTCGGCGTCGATCGATATCTCACCAAGCCCATTGACACGGCATCGCTCTTCCACGAGGTCGACGCGTTGCTCGACCAGGGAAAGTCGAAAAAAAAGGTAATGATCGTCGACGAGGATGCTTCAACGGTTCGTACGCTTGCCGATGTTCTGGAGACACGCGGATACCAAGTCGTCGACTCCAATGGTTCTGAGCTGGTCTCCAGAGCAATGCACTCCAAGCCAGACGTCATCATCTTGAGTTCGCTTTTGTCCAACGACGACGCAGTGCGCGCTCTGCGTTTCGAGAAGGGAATGGAGAACGTCCTCTTTCTTATCTATCAATGAACCCTATGAAAATTCTTATTGTCGATGACGAGCCGCATCTGCGCACCCTGATACAGCAAGCGCTTGAGGAACTGGAAGACGAAGGCGTGGAGCTTTTGACTGCCACCAACGGCGAAGAGGCGCTGGAAACCATTCGCGCCGAGGAGCCGAAGATGGTCTTCCTTGACGTGATGATGCCTAAGAAGAACGGATTTGATGTATGCCATGCGGTCAAGCGAGAACTTGGCATGGAACATATCTATATCGTTCTGCTCACCGCAAAGGGACAGGAGTTCGATCGCCAGCGCGGCAACGAGGTTGGCGCGGACATCTACATGACGAAGCCATTTGATCCCGACGCGCTGGTCGCCAAAGCGCGCTCTGTTCTTGGATTGCAGAATTAGGAAGCCTGAAACATGCCCGGCGTAAGCTTGCGATCCCTAATCGGACAGAAATCTGCCAGCATGCAAGTGATCCGCACACTCTGCGGATCGTTGGCTGTCGAAGTTTGCATCGTGGATTCATCCGACAAGGTGCTGCTGGGCGAGCTTCCGAGGGTAGCTAACAATGCTGTAACTCGCTATCCAGTTGTTGCAGGGGAATCGGAAATTGGGTGTGTGATTGGCGTGGATCCACAATCGGCAGCCTTTGCCAGGCTGCTCTCGCATCTGGCCGAGCGGGAATCGGAACAACGCGCGATGGCTTCTGAGACGCTTACGCTCTATCGCGAGATTCACCTCATTGAACAATTGTCAGAAGAACTCGCGGCGCTTCTGAACATCTCTGCGATTAGTGAGACAGCGCTCGCCCATGCCAAACGACTTATACCCGCGACACATGGGGCTGTGTTTGTTATCGATGGCACGGAGACGCGACTGAAAATGACTGCCACTTTCAGCGGCTCCGGCGATGCCTCGCAAGACAACGACAAGATGCTCAAACCGGACTCTCTGTTTATCGCCACAGTTCTCGATAGAGTCACCGCCGAAATTGTGAATGATTGCGCAGCCGACCCTCGGGCGCTCGGGATCGAGCAGGGATTGACCTCACTGATTCTTGCTCCGCTTCGTACCGGACAGAGCATTGAAGGTGTGATTGTGCTCGCCAATACTGGCGACTGCGCTCCCTACAGTGCTGCAAATCTAAAGCTGCTGAACACGATAGCCCTGCAGACCGGAACCGCAATAAGGAATGCAACGCTTTGCGCCGAAATGGTTGAATCGGCGGCGGCGCGCGCCGCGTATACGGCTGAATTGCAGGCTGCGAGCTCGGTCCAGCAGATGCTGCTTCAAAGCGCATCCCGTCCAACCCCTGGCTTCCATGTGGATTCTGTGTATTTGCCGGCAAGCGAAGTAGGAGGCGACTTCTTCTTCGTTCAGCCGGGCCCTAACGGCTCACTTCTCGCAATCATCGGAGACGTATCTGGCAAGGGGCTGACAGCCGCGATGCGAGTCTCCATGATTCTTGGCGTCTTGCGCCGCGAGACATCCGATGATCCAGCCGAGATTCTGTTTAATCTCAACAATGCCCTCGTAGCGCAGGGACAGCTTGGCTTCACGACTGCATGCAGCATGCGAATCAGTTCCGCCGGCGACTTCATCTTCGCCAATGCCGGCCACATCTCGCCTTACCTGTCGGGTGTTGAGATGAATTCACATTCGGCCCTGCCGCTCGGAATCGTGCCCGATCAGATATATCAGCCGGTAAAAGGGGTGCTCCGTGGGCAGGATCGGATTGTGTTGCTTTCCGACGGAGTTCCTGAGGCCCGTTCGCATTCCAATGAACTTTTTGGCTTTGAGAGGCTCTCGGACTTGACCAGACTCTCAGCACCGGAAATTGCGAGTGCGGCCCAAAGCTTCGGCCAAGAGGATGACATTACTGTCCTGGCGTTGAGACTCGCCCAGTAGGGCTGGTTCCATTCTAGCGCCGGCAAGATTAAAGTGTTGATGAGCACCTGGACTTGTCGATACGCGTATTTGCCGCATTCGCGAAGACTTCAGGTGTTGAACTGAGCGCAAGGAGCTGCGCTGTTTTTCAAACCCATGAGCAAACCCAGGCGCAGAATAATTTACGCAATCGCGGTACTTGTGATTCTCGCAATCGTGCTGACTATTGTGTATCGCTCATTCCGTCAGGTTCCGGTACCTACTAGCCGTTCACCGCGAGTTGCGCGGCATGACGCGGCGACGGTCGCGGATGGCCAGATGCTCAAGGGCAATTTTGGGAGCACCGTCTCGAAGGAACAGCGCGAGATCGTGATGGCTGAATTACATGCTCCTGACCAGGCTTATCCAGCCCCGACTAGTGCACCGGGAGTCGACACGCGAACGGGCAAACAGCAGATCGTTCTCACGCAGCCGCTGGGAACAACGGTGCAGGATACACAGCCCACGCTTACCTGGGATGTACGCATCGATGGCTGGAGTTATTGGGTTCACGTCGAAGATCGCGACTCCCATCAGACCGTTGCGATAAGTCCGGCTCTCGATGAGGCAATATGGCGCATCCCAAGTCCACTTCCCAGAGGTCATAGCTACTTGTGGCGCGTCGAAGCGAGTCCGGGCTCGACTCGAACAGCCGCGACAACCACCACAAGCCCCACGGCTCAGTTCTCAGTTCTCTCGGATGAAGGTGAAAAGGAAATCGAGGACGCGAAGGCCAGCAATGCCTCGCATCTTCTCCTCGGATCTCTCTACACGCATTATGGGATGTGGAGGGACGCGGTACTTGAATACAGGGCGCTGGTCGACAGTGCTCCGGATTCTCCCGATGCGATCAAGCTCCTCCGCAACGCCGAAATACGTTCAAATGCGCAGCTGGCGGCCGGAGTTCCACGATGAAGGAGTGGATTTAGAGAACCCAACCACTTATGTTCAGGAGCTGAATCAAGAAGGCAAACTATTTAGAATAAGCAACTTAGAATGGTACGCACGACTGGATTCGAACCAGCGACCTCTTTTATGTCTAGCACCATCCACAACTTACAGGACACTGGAGACTGCCAAGACACGCGGATGTACGTTGAAGACAGAGATCTAGCAGGTGGGAAGTTGAAACGGTGAAAGCGCACTTTTGGCGGGCTCCCGCGAGAACGTTGCTGAAAGGGTTCGGAAAGTGCTCGCGTTGGTGGCAACATCATGTCGATGCTTGCTGCTGGGGACCGCCGGAGCTACCATCTTTTCGTTCGATCTCGCTTTCTCAATCCTCCGTTTGCCGAGCGGGCAAGCGGCAGCGATAGAAAGAATTCCCAAATAATTCAGGGAGCGTGTCCCGATATTCATGAGCCTTTCGCTTTATGAATTGAAGGCGGTCAATCAATGACCGTTCCAGCAAAGGAGACACTGACATGAAACGAATCACGGCAATCGCGCTGTTTAGCATCGTATCCCTTGCAACCTCAATCGGTGCTGTTGCTCAACAGGGCATGAAAGCAAATATCCCCTTCGACTTCACAGTCGGCAATACAAAGCTGCCGGCTGGCGAATACTCGATCACCTCAGTTGAGCAGGTAGTTCGGTTGCGAAGCGCCGACAACTCTTCCATCGCAACCGTCGTGAGCTTGCACAGCAACGAGGAACCGGGTTCGCAGAGCGAGCTCGTTTTCCTAAAGTACGGCAACCGCTACTTCCTCCACCGCGTGCTTTCCGCCTCCATCAGTTCTATGGACCTGGACATAGCAACTGGAAAGGCCGAGAAAGAAGCTCGCAGTCAAGAAGCAAGGCTCCACACCGGACAGGAAGTACTGGTGGCTGCGCGGTGAAACCGAACTCTTGAGCGCCCGGGAGCAAAAAACATCCCGGGCGCATGTCTTCCTCAATTCCATCCCGGAGGCGCGTCTTACTTGATCGAGCGCTCAGGGCAACTCGAATTAATCGAAATAACCAAGCTGCCACCCGCAACTGCCGTGCTATCATGTGGTTCTCTGGCCAACGGGTTAGCATTCCCAGGCTCTATCCCAAGACCTCCTATCTCGACATTGGTCTATCGAAACTCTGAATGTGACCCATTGGTTGAGCTTTAATAGGCGGGTTCCCCATGCTTTCCGCTCACTGGGAGGAAGTAAAGAGCGTTTTTGAAGCTGCTCTTCTTCTGGAAGAAGGAGAACGGGAAGCCTTTGTCTCAAGCCGATGTGGAGAAGATCACGAGCTGGCGCAAGGGGTCCACAGCCTGCTTGCCGCGGATCGGGAATCGAGCAAGTTCCTAGAAGAAGCTCTCTTGCGAAGAGCAGCTGTGTATTCCTCCCTGACTGAGAGCGTGCATCTCGCCACGGACGACATCCTTTGTGGCCGATTCAGAGTGCTCGCGTATCTTGGCGAAGGCGGGATGGGACGAGTCTACAAGGCAGTGGATCTCGAACTCAAGCAACAGATCGCAATCAAGGTGATTCGATCGGATATCGTCGACATCCCGGGCGTACTTTCACGCTTCAAGCGCGAAGTAAACGCAACTCGAGTGGTGACTCACGCAAATGTCTGCAGAACATTCGACCTGGAAACCCATGCTCCCTCTGAAGGTGAGGCAGGCCGACTCGGGGGTCCGATCACATTCCTCACGATGGAGTTGCTGGTCGGAGAAACGCTGGCACAGAGGATCCGTCAAACAGGACCCCTACCCTCGGAACAGGTTCGAGTCTTCGCGATCCAAATTGCGCGGGCACTTCAGGCTGCCCACTCTGCGGGCGTCATCCATTGCGATTTGAAACCATCGAATATCTTCCTGTCAGGCACACTGAGCGACCCACGAGTTGTCGTGACCGACTTCGGAATTGCGAAGTTGATACGCTCGCAGGAGCAGACTCCATCATCGTCGCTCACAGCCTCGGGATTGTCGGGAAGTGCGGCTGTGGGAACTCCGTTCTACATGGCGCCAGAACAGATCGAAACCGGGGATTGTTCGCCAGCTAGTGATTTGTACTCCTTTGGCCTTGTCATATATGAGGCGCTCACGGCTCAAAAACTCTCGCCGTATCGACGATCGCACAACGAGATTGAAGCTACTTTGTGCAGCTTGCCTTTCCTTCCCGGTTCGGGGCAGCTCCAAGCAAGTGAACCGGCCTGGATCGATCTCATCGCGCGTTGTGTGCAGCCCAACCCCAAAGATCGATTCGAAAATGCGGATCAATTGCTCAGTTCGATGGAGCCCGGGCCGAGAAGCCTACCTGCGAATTTGCCGGCAGATCGGACCAACTTCGGGAGTGCCGATAAGCGTGAACAGCGAGAGCGACGCCGGCTGAACTCGGTATGGAATGCGATTCCCTGGACGGTCCGCGCGCTGGTGCTTTCAATTCTCGTCGTTGTCCCCTCGGCCCTTCTTTGGCGAAACCGTCCCGCACCTTTCAGCGATGGGGCCAATGTGGCTGGGACGATCTCTTCCGTTGCGGTATTGCCGATTATTGTCCGAGTAAATGACCCGCATGTGAATGCGCTTGCTGAGGGCATCACGTTGAGCCTCACCAACGACCTTGCGCGGGCATCCGGGCTGAGGGTTCCATCGCAAAGCACCGTACTCGATCTCGGCAAGGCACCAGACATTCAGTTGATAAAAAAACAGTTGAGAGTCGACACGATCGTGAATGGAACAATCGTAAGTGCCAGCGGCGATTCCCTTTTGCAGATGGAACTGGTGGATGTTCGTACCGGGTTTCAAATTTGGGGCCGCAGCTACACACGCAAACAGATGGAAGAGCCTGTTCTGGCCGAAGACATCGCGCAAGAGATCACATATCAAATCAGGACGCACAACGAGGAACGGTCGGCGCACAAGCGGGCGCGCCCGCACTCGAGCGTCCCTGCTGCCGAGGCCGCGTTCGTCCAAGGTCAGAGCGCACTTGCCGAACACACCTATGAAGGATTCGAAAAAGCGGTCAAATTCTTCCAGCAGGCAATCGATGCCGATCCGAACTATGCGGCGGCAATGGCCGAACTCTCACGGAGTTACGCGCTCATGGCCATTAACAACGGCAGGCCCGAGCCTCCCATAGCGCTTTTGAATCAGGCGGAGAGTACGGCCCGCCACGCTCTCCGTATTGATAGTTCGCTGGCTGCAGCGTACACTTCGCTCGCGCAGGTGGAGATACTCAGGGACTATAACTGGAGCGGGGCAGAGGAGGACTTCAAGCGAGCCGAAGAAGTCGAACCAGATTACCTACCGGCGCACCTCTCGTATGCCCTGCATCTGTTGACCGCACGGGGTCGCTTCGCGGAGGCACGAGCACAGTTGACCTATGCAGATGGGGAAGTTCCAAAGACCCTAGGCACCAGCCTGGCGGAAGCCACAGCCGACTATTTCTCGAGGAAATACGAAAGCTCGATCCATCAAATCGAACAGATCAGGAGTCAGTTTCACACTTCCGCAGTTGCAATTGAGATTGAGGCTATGGATTACCTGGCCCTCAACTCGCCTGCGAAGGCATTGAAAGTACTGGTTGAAGCACCCCCCGACCCGTCAGCACCTCCAGATCTGAGAGATGCACTGCGTGCAATCGCCATGGCACAAATGGGGGAGCGACAGAGCGCCTTGGCTGCGTTGAAACGGCTTGAGAGCTCAAACAAAACCGTTGATTCCAGCTATTACATTGCGGCGCTCTGTGCGCAGCTGGGGGACAAGGACAAGGCATTTGCCTATCTTGAAAAATCTCATGAGGACAGGAAAGCCAGATATGCTCTTCCTGGCCGTGGATCCGTTGATGGATCCGTTGCGGTCCGATGCGCGGTTTAACTCACTAATGTTGAAAGTGAATCTACTCTGACTTAATACCTTTCAACTGACAATGATGGATGTCAAAAAGAACGGAGGAACGAAGCATGAAAGGTGATGAGAGGCGCAAAGAGATGTTGGAACGGCTGGGAATCACAGATGGGGAGTTCCGCGATTACTTGAGGAAGCTCTGTACATTTCTCAATTCGCTCGAACCCAGTCAGCAAGAATTTCACTTCAAACACTGCGGGAGAAGAACGGCCAAGGAACTTGAGAAATCGTTTGGTCCCGGTGTGACAGTGGAGGACATTGAGCGGTTGTTTGTCGAGTGTCCTCCCGTTCATGGCATCTACTTTGTCGGATGTTGTTAAAGCGACACTCGATGCTGCCGCGCGTGATGTCCAAGTCCAGGGAATTGCGCAAGATCAATGGAACCCAGCGCACGATAGCTCCCGAAGAAACGTTTCGTCGGGTTTTCTCGGAGGCATGTTCGTTGGGAATGACTCGGCTTGGCGATATCACCGGCATGGACCGCCTGGCGTTGCCAACTTATTGCGCCATCGTTCCGAAATCCAGGGATATCATCTCCGTCTACACCGGAAAAGGACTCGACAGAATCGATGCCAAGGTTGGAGCTCTTATGGAGGCGATCGAAAGGCTAACTGCCTTGCGTGCGCAGCCGGCCATTGTGATTGGCAGCTTCAAAGACCTCTGCAGAAACCATGAAGTTCTGAATCCGACTGAGACAATGCTCAGACTCCTGCCCGATTATTCTGAAGTGCGTGAGTATCCCTGGGTATTGGGAAATGAACTCTTCTCTCAGCACGACATTCTCGTGCCAGCCGAATTGGCAGGTTATCACTGGGAGAGCGCATTGCCAGGACCGTTTGCCTCGCCAAACTCCACCAACGGACTGGCGTCTGGGAACGTCATTGAAGAGGCCGTTTGTCAGGCGCTCTGCGAGGTTATCGAGAGGGACGCGTGGACTCTCGCTGACATGGGGGCCCATTTGATTCCCTGGACCCGGAGACGGCTTCTGGAACCGGAAACCGCTGATTCAGGGAATGACGACTTTGAACTTTTCCAGAGCCTGGAACTTGAGAATGACCGCGTGCTGGAGCTATTCGAATCCGCTGGGCTACAGCCAGTCGTGCACGACATCACTTCCGATGTTGGGATCCCCACGGTTTTCGCCGCAGTAGTCGATGAGGAATTTCCGGATCTCCCGATGATTCATGGGGGACTCGGGACACATCCCGACGCCAGCGTGGCCGTGAGGAGGGCGTTGACGGAGGCTGCGCAGTCGCGTTGTGTCGATATCCAGGGAGTGCGTGAGGACCTTTGTCCGGCGGATGCAGAGCAAAGCGTCTTCAATTCCCACACGCGACGTATTTCCAGGGTGAACCACCGGATATGGACCATCAACCAATCTCGCGTCCGCAAGTGTATCTCGGCTCTGCCATCGGCCGTTTACGACGACGTGCTGGAGGACTTGAATCACATCCTCTCTAACTTGAAACAGCGCGGGATCAATCAAGTAATTGTGGTTGATTTCACTCCTAATGGCGCCCCTTACTCCGTTGTGAGGGTTATCGTGCCGGAACTTGAATCATGGTCAGTCAACCATGCCAGGCTGGGACGGCGTGCACTGGAGTACTGGAAGACCCATGTCTAGCATCTCCATCTATCTGGGGCCTACTCTTGCTGTTTCGACGGCGCGATCCTGGCTGGACGCAACCTATCTGCCGCCGATCAGGCGCGGCGATCTTGCGGACCTTGGCACAGGTACCGAGGTTGTGGGAATTATCGATGGCGTATTTCATCAGAGCCTGGCGGTTTCTCCGAAAGAGATCATCGCGCTCCTCGAGCGAGGAGTGCGTGTTTATGGGGCATCCAGTATAGGCGCACTTCGAGCTGCGGAAGCATACATGTATGGCATGATCGGCGTTGGTGAAATCTTCCAGATGTATCGTGATCGAGAGATCGACGCGGATGATGAAGTGGCTGTGGCCTACGATCCGGTCACTGATCGCGCGGTTTCCGAACCCCTGATAAACATTCGCTTTGCGTTACGGGCTGCCATTGCGCAAGGAATAATTGCCCCGATGGAGGCTGGCGAAATAATCAGCACTATGAAGGGAATCTATTACCCGTCGAGATCGTATGAAATTGTTTGAGCGTATGTCTCCGGCTCTTGCACCATTCCTCAAAGCCGCGCGTTATGACCAGAAGAGGGATGATGCCGTGCTTCTTCTTCGAACGATTGCCGCGCAGGCAGCTGCATTCCCCATTTCGACCTCGTGAATCCGGAGGATGATTACTAGTGGTTCGCTGTCGGTCGAACGCTTGACGATCGAGTGGTCTGCGAGAGCTCGTGGAACAACCAAGCTTTGGCGATGCGCCATTCCCGCTTCACTGTCCGTTCCGAGATCCCAAGTTGCGCGCCGATCTCGTCCTCGCTGAGTCCTCCGAAGAACCTCATTTCCACCACTTTTGCCTGACGTTGGTCGAAGGTTTCCAGGCGTCCGAGCGCCTCGTCAAGTTCCACTATATTGACAGTGGACTCTAGCGCTGCGGACAATTCGCCTACCTCAATACTGACCCGATTCCACTCAAGCCCACGCTTTCCAGCGTGCTTGGCTCGCGCGTGATCGACAAGAATGTGGCGCATGGTGTGAGCGGCCACGGCAAGAAAGTGAGATCGGCTTTGCCAATCGATGGAATGCACCTTGCGGAGCCTGAGGTACGCCTCATGGACTAATGCCGTCGGCTGGAGCGAATGGTCGGCTCGCTCGTTGCGCATATAACTCCCAGCAACCCGTCGCAAATCACGGTATAGAAGGGAGATCAAGCGCGCCTCGGCGTCTACGTTGCCAAGCTTCATGTTAGCGAGAAGTTGAGTGATTTCGCCTGATTCGGGATTCAACCTGCACCTCCAGGTTGGCCGCTTTCGACCAAGTCTACTCCGTTTTTTTGCGAATTGGATCTACGTGAACCTTCTCCACCCCGGTAAAACAACTCGAATAGCGTGCAGTCATCGTTTCGCTCAATACTCCCTTGGAATGTTGAGAGTTGTTCGAAGACAGAGTCGACACTGCACAGCCCGTGTTGAAGCGCAGAATCCCCAAATTGTTCTCCCTGTGGGTTTTCTGCTTCAGTAATGCCATCGGTGAAGATCAAGACCCGGTCTCCAGGCGTGAGCTCGCAAGCCTCCGCACTGTATTGTGCTTCAGGGATGAGCCCAACCACGGCACTACCCCCTCCGAGTTGACGCACGCTTGCGCCGTTCACCAATAGGGGTGGAACATGACCGCAATTCAAATACTCAAGCCTTCCACTTTCCCAAATCTTCAACAAAACCATAGTTGCGAATTTCCCAATTGTTCGTGAGCACAGGAATTCATTTACTGTGGCGGCAATCATAGCCAGAGGCTGATAAGCGGAAATTCCGGCATGAATAATTCCCTGGAGCATGGCTGCCACAATCGCTGCAGGGATTCCTTTGCCGGAAACATCGGCGACAACGGCACAGGTGGCATCCGTCAACGCAACTGCATCAAAGAAGTCGCCGCCGATTGCGCGACACGGGATGGTCTTTCCTGTCAGGCGTGCGTACGAAACGCTCGGCAGCCTTATTGACATGAGCTCTGACTGAATGTGTGCGGCTAAGACGAGTTCTTCGGCGGCGAGTCGCCGGTCAAGGCTCGCCTCGTCAGGCGTCACGTTCCTAAATAGTTTCCTGTCATGAAAGCGATACGTATTCGCGGATGATCCCGGGTCGCCAGGGGAGAGTGGCCTCTCACTGAGGGAGGTCCAACTCGGCTCCCTTTTGAGAGATTGAAGAGTGGTCGGTATTTGTGGATGCGACGTCATGGCAACTCCAGGGATTACACGCATATGCTTGGTACCGAGTAGCAGCTGTTGCACGTTCGAGTAGAAAGAAGTGCAGATGAAAGCTACAAGGGCACTCAAAGGTGAAAAAAGGAAGTTCACGGAAGCATGTTATAGCCATGCGCAAAGGCAGATTCCCTAGGCGCATGGCTACATAAATGGGGAATCACCGCGCAGCAACCATAATTTGATTACCGCTGACCGGTCCCTTTGCCTCCATTGCCCGCTCGCGAGCTCTCTTCTCTGACTTGCTCGATGGGATCTGAAGATTCAGCGAAACGAGGTTGGGGCACAGGACTTGGTGGAGGAAGTACTGGTCGTCATACCTGTCAAACACCAGCTCACTGCCAGAGTTCGACTCGGCGCCGCTTTGAATGCTTACTACCGACGCGATGTGGCTGTCCGATTTAAGTTCCAGCACGTCCTGAGTTGGGGAAGTGATTGTGTATTGTCCAGCTGGCATCCACGTGTTGCCGACCGTAAAGTCGAACGGGATGTTAGCTCTTAATGCCGGCTGTTGAGCGATTGCGCCGGTGCAGCTTGCGACCGAAGCAATAGCGAGAAGGGCAGTTGCTGAAATTCGGTTCATTGAAGTGTCTCCTCTCGGTGAAGCGTCTTTGTTTCGACCGCCTCATTCTCTAAGGCGCAACGCATCCGAAGTTCGGGACACTAATTCTGGATCTTTTGGATTTCGCCACTGAATCGGCTTGGACGAGCCTATGTCATGCGCGATCCTGAATACAAGGAATGCAACACGAAAACGAAAGAAAACGCCGGCCCGGCCAGACATTCTCCGCTACGTAGGCCGGGAACAGTGTAAACACTTGGTTCATTTGTTCCTCTGGCCAACAGGCTGGAATCGCTGCGGCTACGCGATTCGTTATGGGTGGGCAATGCAGAACCCCATCGCACCTGTCCGGATCTCAACGAAGCGGCTGCGCGATCCGGAATTTCACACACCGGAAGAACTCCTAGCACGCTTGAAGAGACTCCCACAGCGCGGACGGGCGATGGATCTGCTTGATGCCAGCACCAGGTTGCGGTGGGGCGAGCTGGGACCATCTTCGTCCAGCAGCGATTGCTGCTGGGGTGAAGCCGAAAAAGGGTCAACGGTTCGGCTTCCACAACTTCCGGCGCGGACTGGCGAGCTGGCTGGTCAATCAAGGAACGGACGTAAAAACGGTTCAAGGACTACTACGCCACTCGAACGTTTCCACCACGCTCGAGCTGTATGCTCACCGGGTGAATTCGTCGATGATGGCCGCGTAGGACTCGATGATGCGGGCGTTACAGCCCGAATCGAAGGCCGTTCAATAGGGGTATAGGGAACTTGGAAACGGAGGCAGGCGATGGTTGGCATGCGAGAATTGATCAGCCTACCATTTGGGATAGCCATAAGTTATTGAAAATAATGGTAGGCACGACTGGATTCGAACCAGCGACCTCTTCCGTGTCAACTCGTTCCCGAAACCGTAACTCATTGAAACTAAAGCGCACTGATGGCTCAGAAAGCGCACAAAATCGCCCATTTTTAAGCTTCAGCACCCTGAACGAACCCAAATAACTGCGTCAATATGTCGGGGAAGAGGTCAATTTCCGAATGTGCCTCAGCACCCTGCCATAATTGTCGTAAGTAATTGATTCAAAAATGAAATTAGGTTATCGTGGTTTCGAACCCAAATCTGTGGCCCACGGAAGAGGTCAGAGACTCGATTCCTAAATCAAGAGCGGAAAACGTGCGAGGTACATACCGGCCATTCTGAGCGATAGTTTCCACGGCTACAACCACCCGCGATCTCGCCGGCCTCGTTGGAAAAGAGATGCGCTCATTTCCTCTGGCGAGGTAAGGCACGCACGTTACGCGCTCGACCTTCCGGAGGGTTAAAGTCGCGCAGATTCTTACCCGCTACGTGCCGGAGTCTTCCGGGAGGAGCTTGAGCCAAAAGCTGCCGGTGCTCTTGTCGTAGTAGATCTTCGTGCCGACTAGATGCAGTCGCGCTGGATTTGGCGAGTCATTATCGGAGGATATTAGGTACTTCGTCGGCCCTGTAGACCGCTGGATTTCCGGTCTTCCGCTTGGAATGCTCTTAGGGATTGCAAATCCCTTCGGCAATTCGTCTTCTGAAGATTGACGTTGACAACCCTGGTCGAAGATGTGAGCGCTCTGCGATCCAGTTCTCGACTTCCCCTCTAACCCAGCCAATGGCGCGGCCGCCAAGTGATACCTGGCGTGGAAACTCTCCTTTCGCAATTCTGTTGTAGAGCGTCGCTCTGCTGAGCCCCGTGCTTCGGAGCACCTCGGCTAAGCGGAGGATCATTTTCGGAGATCTTTCATTTCTTTGAAAATCCATCTTTGTCCTCATTCGAACAATTTTGAGATTGTCCTTTACTTGGGATATTTGTAACTCTGCGACCTCTTCAGCAGCTCAAGAAACAATTGGGGGCGATAAAAGCCATCGAAGCAAACATTTAGAAACCTCACCGATACGATGTCACTATTTGTGGCGAATCACCGCTCTAGTGAGTGAAGGCAGTCGAAAGTCAAGACACTTCAAGAAGGAGATTTCCCATGAAACGGATCCACGCAATCGCTCTGCTCGCTATCGCCACCATCAGCGCGACCACCGGAGTACTGGCTCAGGAACGCGCTGTGAAGGCCAACGTTCCCTTTAACTTCTCCGTAGGCGAAGAGATGTTGCCCGCTGGGGAATATATCCTTTCATCGCCCGCATCTGGAGTCGTAAAGATTCAGAGCGCCAACCGCCAATTCGTTGCAGAAGTGTCCGCTTCTCCAAGCTACCGTGAAACGGATGCTGGCATCCAGTTGGTCTTCGACCGGTATGGGAGCGAGTACTTCCTTCACCGGATCCTGGATCCTTCTACCAGCAGCCTGAACCTAGACCTTGGTTCCTCCAAGTCGGAGAAGCGAGCGCGGGCGCGTCAGCAGGAAGCAAAACTTCCATCGGCAGAGCCTATTCTCATAGCTGCTCGATAATCTGAAAACTGACTGAGGCAGTGGGCGGCGGGATTTCTATCCGCCGCCCATTACTTATTTGTCCACCTATTGACACCCACACCTGCTCGGGACTCCAAGGAACATCCTCGGTTTCAAGTTCGCGCGGAGCCAACGCTGATCGTTAGTTAAAGACGAGAACTGTTAATTGTTGACATCCGCAAAAGGTGATTGGGTTACCATTGTCCCAGGTTTAAGAAGGGCATTAACGATCGACGCAACTGGAACAATGGGTAGTCTCAATGCCCCCTTCTCATGACGAAGTTACGGCAATCTTGCACGCCATGCACAGAGGGGACCGCACGGCGGAAGAGAGACTGTTTCCACTCGTCTACACCGAGTTACATCGGTTGGCCCGCTCTTATATGCGCCGTGAGAGGCCGAACCACACCCTACAGCCGACTGCGTTAATCAACGAGGCTTATATGCGCCTGGCGCAAGCCCCGATCGATTGGCAGAGTAGAGCTCATTTCATTGGTGTAGCGGCCAACGCAATGCGCCGCATTCTAGTGGACCACGCCCGCGCTCACATGGCCGCAGCTCGGGGCGGCGACCTACGCCAAGTGGAGTGGGAGGAGACTTTCGGTCTGCCGGTCGAGCGTTCTCAAGAACTCGTGGCGCTGGATGAAGCGCTACAGCAACTGGAGAAACTGAACCCCAGGCAGGCCAAGACCATCGAGCTGCATTTCATCGGCGGACTATCATTCGAGGAGATCGGCGCAGTCTTGGACCTCTCACCTCGCACCGCCAAGCGCGATTGGGCGCTGGCGCGGCTGTGGCTATTCAAGCAGATGAACCACGTCCCCGGAGAGGAGGCCTGAGCCAATACCTACTGGGGCTTGAATCAAGGGAACCGGTGACAGATCCAATCGGATGAAGTGCGTTTTGAAGGTGAGATGAGAGCTGGTTTTGGTCTCTTCCCCAAATTGAGATGTAAGCCGAAGGTTTAAGCGGGCCCGGAGAAAGGATGTCTCCGGGCCACTCATCTTTGAATACAACCTGCTGCGTGTCCTTTGTATGAACCTACTGCGACGCGCTTACCGACAGCGTCGCTTGGGACACATTGCACAGGTTAGCTGTTGCTGTGTAGCTTATTGTGGGAGACTTATTCACCTGACAATGGCCAGAGATCCCTTGGATTACGAAGTTTTGCCCAGGGGTCGGATTATTTGCGCAATCGGCGGGAGCAAAAGTAACGGTCATTGGAGTTATTCCCGGGACGTAATTGCCCCTGAAGTAGAAGACGACATCGGAGCCAATTTTAAGTCCAGTCGGGCCGCCCGATGGCTTCACTGTGGTAGGACCATTCGTAGGATCGCAGGAAATATCGACCTCGCCGCCGACACTGGGCGACGGTACATTATCCCCAATTTTTGACGGTTTCTTGTTGATGATGATTGAGCAACCTCCGCATGTCCCAACGTGCATCGTCAAAGGGATGGGCGGGGCTTTGGTACTTGACGGCGCGTCTACGTAATATTGGTAGCTTCCACTTACATCAAAGGCATGACAAACGACGTCATTCTTTCCATCACTCTCTAAACTGTCGCTCGCAAGG
Source organism: uncultured Acidobacteriaceae bacterium (assembly GCA_963832035.1). Taxonomy (GTDB): domain Bacteria; phylum Acidobacteriota; class Terriglobia; order Terriglobales; family Acidobacteriaceae; genus Telmatobacter. The sequence goes on from CAWHSK010000003.1 coordinate 1,294,088, forward strand.
CAAGGACTTTCGTTTATCAACCCAGTAGATCTGGAAAGGTCTTCCTGTCGCCGACCAAACCATCGTTCCGCCTTGGTCGACGTAACTTGGCTGCAGCGTGGGCTGCAGCGTCGGACGACGCAGGTAGCAGCCGACGAACACAAAGAACAAGGGGCAGATCGCTACTGCGAAACACTTAATGAGTTTCACGGTAATATCTCCTCGAAGGTGTTGAATCGACTGAGCTACTTCCTTACCGCCGTGACTGGTTCCAAGAGATTTTTATAGCGAGCGTCGCGCTGCAGCGATCGCATGTCTGGAGCGGACGATACCTGAAAATCCGTTGCGCCTTTAAGAAAGCAGGTCTTGAGAACGGCAAGAGCATCGTCCCGATGCCCTAAAAGCTCCAACACTCTTGCCTTAGTGAGCTGGGAGTCCATATCGCTGGCGCCGATGGTCTCTGCCTTCTCAATCAGCGAAAGAGCTTCCTGAGGCCTTCCCGACTTGACCTGATAAAGAGCAAGTTGCATCCAGGATGCACCATCGGATGAATCTGTGCGCAGGTGATTTTCGACGGCTTCGGTAGCTTTTTGATAGGCCTCTTTTGCTGGAATCTGATGGCCAGGTATCGAAGAGTAGCAGTCTGCGAGTTCCAGCCAGTTCCAATGGTCGGCTGGGTCTAGATCTACGGCTCTCTGCGCAAATGGTAGTGCGTCCGTTGCTTTCCCCTGGGCTCGGATAGCTGTGGAGATGTTGGACGCGGCCAATGCATTCGGCTTCAACGAGAGGCTCTTTTTCAGGTATTCGACAGCTTCAGCAAAATGGCCCAGCTGCATATGAACGGTTCCAAGGTTGCTAAATGCCATCGCACTGCCAGGAGCGGCAACGCACGCTGCCCTGAACTGATCGATCGCTTCCGAATACTTTCCTTGACTATTCAATGCGAATCCGAGTTCGTTGTAGGCGATCCAGTAGTTCGGGCGCAGGATCAGCACTCTCTTCAGAGTGCGCTCAGCGTCTTGCCAACGATTGAGCTTGGCATAGAATTGGGCCTGCCAAAGGAGTGTTATTGGGTCGGCGGGGTCGAGCGCAAGTGCCCTGCTGAACTCCTTGAACGCGCCTTGGTTGTCTCCTGTCTGCTGCAGGACCTCCGCCATCACAGCGTGGCTCTCGGCCTCGTTTGGATTCAGGGCTAACGACGTCTCGCAGTTTCTTTGCGCAAGGTCAATAGCTCCGGGATCGTGCTTGACCGTGGCCAGGCGAAAATAAGCTGCTCCTAGCTTTGCGTATGCGGTGGCATACTTGGGATCTATATCGACGGCCTGTTTGTATTTTTCGATGGCGGGCAGAAGTCCCACGTCATTGGGTTGTTTCATCAGGCTCTCAGCAGATTGGAAGGCCGCAAACGCGGATTCTGAATGGGTACCTGGATCTACTGGGGCGCGGCTCTCTGCAAGCTTAGTAGTAAGGCTGAGCAGAGCTGTAGCAGCCTCGACGGCCTTATGCGGTAACAAGGTCATCGAAGCGGCGGTCGTCGCAACGGTTCGTTCGCGTAGCGAATGACCGGAAGCCGGATCGAGTAAGCGTAAAAGCACCTTGAAATAGCTGGAACCCGTCAAAGCAGAGGCAGCTAAGACAAGGTTCGCCCCGAGGGAGTCGCAAATATCCTTCAGTTGGCTCGTCTCCGCCAATTGCGCACCCACATCCTCAGGTGAGATCACGAAGAGGTTGCGATCAATGGACTCGAATCGCGTGAGTTCGCTCTTGATTGCGGTGAGCGCACCGTTCAACATCGGGACAAGTTGCGCGTCCGAGGTTTTTGGCCAATTCAAGAGAGCGACAAAGCGCTTTGAAGGAAGCGGCTCAAACCAATCTAGAAATCTATCCCTTTCCAACCACGCCCCTCCAGTAACGGCCAAACACCCGGTTGCAGCGAGCGCGATCATACCTCTCCGCGTCAGAAAAGGAGTCCTATGGAGACTATCCGTGGATTCGATGACCGGTTCCACCAGCGACCGAAGGACAGATGGGATGTCTTTATAGCGCCGATCTAGGCTTGGCTCTAGACAGCCACGGAGCATCCGCTTCCAAGGAGGCGGGAGGCCATCAGTCAGAGGTTCAATTGATTGGTCCGCAGCGGAGTTCAACGAAATCGGGGGCAGATGACCGGTTAGGGCTTGGTAGGCGACAACGCCAAAGCTGAATACATCACTCGCCTTCGATGGAGAACCGCCATAGAAGAGTTCCGGCGCCATGTAGCCAGGTGTACCGGCAACCCCCACTGTGAGTGCGGTGGATTCGCTCGAAGCTGAGCGTGCCAGCCCGAAGTCTGTCACGCATGCATGAACAGTCTCACCTAGTCCTTCCAGGATGATGTTCGACGGCTTGATATCGCGATGAAGAATGCCAGCATTGTGGGCAGCTGAAAGCCCGGAGCCAACCTGCCTGATTATTGGAAAAGCTTCAGGAGTTGGTAACGGACCGGACCTAACAAGCCTTGCGGCCAGAGTCTCTCCGGCCAGAAGCTTCATAGTCAAGAAAGTGAGCCGGCCTTCAGGCCGCTTCCAATGAAAGATATCGTAGATTGGGCAGAGGTTGGGGTGAACTACTTCACGTGCGCTGAGTACTTCCCGCTCAAGTCGTTCTTGCATCAACGGATCTCCCGCGTAATGCGAGAGGATAGTTTTCAATGCGATATGAACACCTCGTAACTGGTGATCCTCTACCTCGTACACCTCGCCCATGCCCCCTTTGGCGATGAATCTGACGACCGCAAATCGATCAAGAAGAATTTCTCCCGGTTTGAATTGAGGAGTATGCGATGGCGAGGCGCCCTCGTTGTGGACTGGGCATGCCACGTCGGCAGTGCGAAGCTCATCGGATGTTTGGTTGGTTGGTCACGCTCAAAAAGCGGCCGCTTCAAAAAGCTTCCGGCAAGATGGTCTTCCTTCAGCATTTCCTCGACTCCGCCTCTTTAGCCCAGGGGAGTCGTGGCACACTCTGCTCAAGTAGGCTGGGCGCTCGACCGGGTCGAGGCCCAAAACCGTAACGAAAAGCTCTTCGGCTATATCCTGAAGGTCTTCCATAATGCTGCCTCTGCCAATAACGGCATTTGCCAAGAAGAAGTGGCATCACTCGGAGCGTATTGAACTGAAGAGGGGGCCCCGCGCAGACGGGTGATGAGAATGAGCTTAACCGCAAAACGTCGAGCCGCAATGAATTTTCTTGTCGAAGTCTCCGGAAAGAGCTAGCTGAAGAACGAAGAGCGTTCATTCTCAGCCCTGTGAGATCTCCATCAAGGGAAAACATGTTCTTCAATCTTGATAAGCGCAGAATATGGCTCAATAGTGACATCATGTTTGAAAAATAGATCGTCAAATATTCAGCAAAGCCGCAAAGCGTCGGGTACGACGCTCACCGTGGCTTAGCATCTCGATTCAAACCGCAACCCGAAGCTAAGTGGCTTTTGATGAGACGATCAATGCGGCATTGAATTGCTCCTTCGCTTTGCGTCGTCGACCAATTGCATGTCATTCACTTGCCGCCGTCTTCTATGCCGGGAATATCCACCGGCTTCCGGTCTTCCCAAAGGTGCATTCTCTGAGTAACAGGGCAAAAAGTCGTTTCTAGAGAAAAGACTCCCGAAGAAGTGCGCTCGACGTGCCACGCCTAGAGATCAACAACATCCCGAGCGGATAGTTGCACTGATAAGCCGGCGCCCAAAAAATAGACCTCACAACACTATAAAATCAGGAGCCGGATCTCCTCGATCCGGCCGTTTCAGTCCAGAGACAGTACCCCAAGGCTCCATTTTGAAGCTACGTCATTCAAGGCCAGCATCAGTTGCACAAGGCGGCGGCTCGTCAATGCGACGCGGCTGACCATGTGCTATGAGGTAGGTGCCCATGAAGTGGGCATTCACGGATCCAACATTCCGCACATAGTGGTTCTCGGTGCTCTCCGTAAGAGAATCTTGAGCGTTGTAGACATTGCTTTCTGCGTTTCGAGTCGTACCACTCGATCGGAGGGCCTGAAACGTCGCGTCTTCGGGAAAATTCCTGGATGAGAGTGCCATCCGGTGTGGCCGCCTGGAGCATCGACAACGTCCTGGACGATCACGTCCGATGGGCCGCTGGTGAATAGTCTCGCTCTCCATTCGTTGTCATCGTCAGGATCCGCTGCATTTGCGGGCGGAGGAACCGAAACATGCACCTTTTGCATGATGTCTTCCGTGGTGGTCCGATAGAAGATTGTTCCAACAAGCGATCCAACGATGGGTGTCGCGTGGACGATCGTCACGATGGTGCATACAATCGCTGCCGCACAGATCAACAGCCAACTCCTGTTCGTCGTGGGACTTCCTCTCTCAAGGGGTGGAAATTCGCAGTCTCACTAGTGTTTTCCCTACACTCAACTGAGCAAAGAACTCGAGGTGTCGACGTGTATGGTTTCCGAATGAAGCCGTGCCACACATTGTTCGCGTCGAGTCCGGTCCTCTGGAGAGGCCTTTGTCAAGCGGAGAATCGTTTCGGGAGTTGCTCCACTTCGTTTCTCGTTGTCCTCGCATTGAGCAATTTATCTGCCGCTCGAAGCCGACGCAACACTGTCGGGGTGGAGCGGGCGGTGGGATTCGAACCCACGCAGTGCCAGGTTGGAAGCCTGGTGCCTTTCCGCTTGGCGACGCCCGCTCAAGAGTGGTCCAGGGAGTGGGAGTTGAACCCACGACCTCGCGATTATCGATCGCGCGCTCTGCCAACTGAGCTATCCCTGGATACAAAATTCAAACTGGTGCCGGGTGCAGGAGTCGAACCCGCGTAGCTTGCTTGTAAGACAAGCGTTCTTCCGTTGAACTAACCCGGCCCTTGGTTGCAAAACTGGAGCGCGTGATGGGGCTCGAACCCACAGCCTTCGGCTTCGGACGCCGACGCTCAATCCGTTTGAGCTTCACGCGCGTGGACAACAACACTGGAGCCGTCCGCGGGACTTCAACCCGCATCTTCATCGTTAGGACCGATGCGCTCTCTGCGTTTGAGCTAGGACGGCGTTGATCATTTGGAGCGCCAGGCAGGACTCGAACCTGCGTGTGACGGCATTAGAAGTGCCGTGCCTCATCCATCTCGGCCACTGGCGCATCGTTGGTGGAGCCGGTGGGACTTGAACCCACATTGGGATTTCTCCCGCTGATTAAAAGTCAGGTCTCTGCATCCATTTCGAGTACGGCTCCAAAGTTGGTGGGTCACCGGGAAGTCGAATCCCGTCCGAGCGGTTAAGAGCCGCCTATGCTGCCGTCAACACCTGTGACCCATTGGTGGAGGTACCGGGAGTTGAACCCGGAGACTCGCGCTTATAAGGCGCGGGCTACATACCGATAGCAGCTATACCTCCAAATCTTGGTGGCTGCGGTCAGATTCGAACTGACTACCTTGCGCTTATGAGACGCCTGCTCATCCGCATGAGCTTCGCAGCCTTGGCGAGGGTGGCGGGCATCGAACCCGCTTCATTCGGCTTTGGAGGCCGACGTTCTGCCAGTCTGAACTTCACCCTCATTTTCAAAGACCAATAAAAGACCCCGACCTGGGTCGGGGTCTGGTGCTCATTGCACGTATGCACTCAGACCCTCAAGACACGACTCCCCAAATGACCCGCTTGCCGGTCATTCTGACTATGTCGCGTTTGAAGGTCCTAAGCATCATGTCAATTCACCATCAGAACGTTTGAGAAACTGTAGTTCAGACTTGTGGAGCGTCCGGCAGGACTCGAACCTGCGTGCACTTCGTTCGTAGCGAAGGCCATCAATCCTCTCTGGCACGGACGCTCAAAACTTTGGTCGGGGAACTCAGAATTGAACTGAGTCCACGTGCTCCCAAGGCACGGATGCAACGCATTACACTATTCCCCGATGGTGCCAGCCCAGCGAGTTGAACGCTGCTCTCTCCGTTTTCAGCGGAGCGTATCGACCGCGCATACGCGACTGGCGAAATCTGGTGGACCTAGTCGGCTCTGCCCCGACCGCCTCCGCATTGCAAGTGCGGCGCTCTCCCTGAATGAGCTATAGGCCCGAAACTGTGCCGGGGAATTTCACCCCGGCGATTGGGGTGGCCGGTGGGAGTTGAACCCACAAGAGACATGAGTCACAGTCATGCCCGACGTTCCGATAGTCGGCACGGCCACAGTTGGAGCACCTGGGGCTACTCGAAAACCCATTCTGCTGATTACAGGTCAGCCGCTCTTCCACTTGAGCTACAGGTGCAATCTTGTTGGAGCCGGCAGCAGGGCTTTAACCCGCATCCTTCGCGATACCGAGGCGACGCTCTGGCCTTGAGCTATGCCGGCTGAACTTCAGTAGTACAGATACTTCCTCCACTTCTCCTCGTCGACTCCCGTCTGGCGCATGAAAGCGCGAGAGGTGTGAATCGTCACGCGGCGCGGCTGGCGGAGCAATTTCATGCCTGCTTCCGCCGGTGTCCGATCTGCCTTGCGTGCGTTGCAGTCGCGACATGCAGCGACCAGGTTCTCCCACGTGCTCAGTCCGCCTCGAGCGCGCGGAATTACATGCTCCAGTTCCAATTCGCTGCTCAAGAACTTCTCGCCGCAATACTGGCAAATGTGTCCGTCGCGAATGAGGATGTTCTTCCTCGAAAGCGTCTGGATCCGCAGCGGCAAACGCCGATACTGGCGAAGGCGAATGACACAAGGCAATTGCAGGCCGACATGCACATACCGATCGTGTGCCTCTTCGATGACGGCAACACCCTTGATGAGCAACACGAGGGCACGGCGAGCCCGCGTAATGTTCACGGGCTCATAGCTCGCATTGAGCACTAATACCGGCATCGTCATTGCACTCGTCATATAGCCTCTCTTGCGTCCTGGAGCTGGCGGCCGGAATCGAACCGGCTTCGTCCTCGTTACGAATGAGGTGCATTGCCCTCTCTGCCACGCCAGCATACAAATACTCCTGAATCAAAATCATTGGAGCGGCTGGCCGGAGTTGAACCGGCGATCTCCGCGCTGGCGACGCAGCGTCTTACCGCTCGACTACAGCCGCTCATCTTCTGGCTCCGGGAGGGGGATTCGAACCCGATCCGTCTGTGGTTCCAAAGACCACTGTCCTGCCATCTAGACGATCCCGGAACACGCTCTCCTTCCGTCGTTCAAACACACTCCACTTATCCATGTCAGATTACTCACTGACATAGTTACTAACTGGCTGGCGAGCAAGGCTTCGAACCTTGACTTTCCGCGTTCAGAGCGCGGCGTGTTCCCAGTTACACCACTCGCCACTAATGTTGGCTGCGCAGGCGGGAGTCGAACCCGCATAACCCTGATTAACAGTCAGGTTCTCTGCCAGTTGAGATACCGCGCAATGTTGCCCAGAAACTAAAAGCCCCCGACCTTGTTGAAGGCCGGGGGCTCGAGTCTCCTGAAATGGAGCTAATCTCGCTAGTCCGGCCAGAACACGGTAATACCCCGCCGCGTCGGTTGCGCACGCCGCTGGTATAAATCCGTGATTGACTCGGAGCATCATGACTGTTTGTACTTTACCCCGACTTAGTTTCAAAAGTCAAATGCAAACGCTACAACTATTAGTCACCCACGGATCTTGGGTACTACCATCTCGAACAATTGAGCACAGCGTGAACGCGGAACGTGCGCACATCGTCACTGAAGTTTGGTCACGCCGACCAGAGTTGAACTGGCATTCGCGCCTTGAAGGGACGCTGGCCTAACCGTTAGCCGACGGCGTGATGAATTGTTGGCGCGGCCGACCGGATTCGAACCGGCATCTGCTCGATCGACAATCGAGAGCTTTCGCCATTTAAGCTACAGCCGCGCGTGTACACGAAGTTTTGGTGGGTGTGGAAGGATTCGAACCTTCAATACTCCAAAGAGCCCCGGGGTTACGGCCCGGTAGGGCAAGCCAGTCGCCCCAACACACCCACATTTGGCGGAGAGGGCGCGAGTCGAACGCGCAAGTCCCAAAGGCACGTCCCGCTTCAAACGGGATCGGCTTGCCACTTGCCGAACCTCTCCAACAGTGATGGCGAAGATCCTCGACAATCGAGTCACGTCCCTCGCACAAACGTTCCATCCGCTAGCGCCTTGCGGATGTATCGCATCAGCGTGATCGCCTTGAATTCAGCCGTCAAGCGTCGCTCCGCCGATGTCTTCAAGCGAGACCGGAAACTGATACCTCTGCCCTTCCACATCGACGGTGTAGAACATGTTCCCCGTGCGATAGAAAGAGAACCTGGCCATGTTGTCCTTCACAATCTGCTTGATACTCGGCATCATTTGATTCATCCTCTCTGCCCTAAAAATACTTGCGCTTGAAATGGCGGTAGCGGCGCGAGTCGAACGCGCAAGCCCCGAAGGTACGTCCCGCTTCGAACGGGATGGGCTTTCCAAATGCCCAACGCTACCCACCCCGCGACGAAGACCTGTCGCCGGGACCCAGTTCGTGGCGGTAGGAGCAGGACTTGAACCTGCACACGCATCGCTTGCGTGAGCCTCGCCTCCAACGAGGTGCGATACCGTTCCGCTCATCCTACCGACGAAACAAACTGGCGGAGACGATCCGATTCGAACGGATGGTGCCTTTCAAGGGCACTCCGCGTTAGCAGTGCGGTGCCTTAGACCACTCGGCCACGTCTCCATGAAATCTTTGGTGGGGATGGAGAGATTTGAACTCTCACGCGCGAAGGCACTGGTTTCTAAGACCAGCGTGTCTCCCATTTCCACCACATCCCCACGACTTACTAACTCCTTGCAACCTGGATACACGTCGAGCGATCAGGTTCCTAAGCACAAACCTGTCGACGAAATGGTGGGCTCCCAGGGACTCGAACCCTGAAGATGTCACAGCTCTTGAGGCTGCCGCGTCTGCCGATTCCGCCAGAAGCCCATAAAGCAAAAGCCCCTCGATTTCTCGAGGGGCTTCGGCGATTCCGTAGATTCTACCTAAATCAGCCGCACCCCTCCATGCCCAGCAAATCGCTGAGTGATTCGGACAGATACGACTTGAATAGGTTCTTCACGAAGACGAGAATAACCCAGTTCTGGTTTAAGCGCAACTAACTTTCTGGTTATTACCCGAAGTAAGTAGCGTATTCATCTTCAATGTGTGTTGCTTCTTTTTGAAAAGTAGGGCATGATGACAATCATGCTGAATCGAGTCCCATCGACGATACATCACGAAGCGAAAGGCCTCCGGCCGTATTCGCAAGGTGAGGTTGTGTCCATGCCAGGACTCGATTGGACAAGCGCGTAGCGCGTTTTCCCAAAGCAGACTTTCGAGCCCCTGGCCTGATGGTCAGGGGCTTTTTCGTTGGTGTTTAAAAACTGTTGTCGCGATTTTGCCTTTAGCAGCGACGCAAGCAAGTGAGGAACACTCTCGTGATACGCATGGAGATTTTCGATAACCAGATTCCTGTGTTCGGTCAGGCCGATGATCGTACGCTGAACCAGATTCGCGTCTGTGCACGCACCGCCGACAAGGTCGCACTGATGCCCGACAACCACGTCGGCTACGGTGTGCCGATCGGCGGAGTGGTGGCATACAAGAATGCGATCAGCCCTACCGGTGTTGGCTACGACATCGGCTGCGGAAACAAGGCCGTTCGTCTAGATATGCCCGGCGCGGAGTTGCGTGCGCGCATTGCCAGGATCATGGACGACGTGTGGTCGATCATCAGCTTCGGCGTTGGCCGCAAGAACAACGAGAAGGTAGACCACGCTCTGTTCGATGATGTGGCATGGAAGCTGAAGGCGATTTCTTCTCTCAAGGAGATGGCGCGTAACCAGCTCGGCACCGTGGGCAGCGGCAATCACTACGTAGATCTGTTCACGGACGAAGAGGATCGCGTGTGGATTGGTGTGCACTTCGGCTCGCGTGGGTTGGGTCACAAGACAGCTACGCACTTCTTGAAGGCCGCCGGCGCTTCGGATGGGATGGACGTGGAGCCTTGCGTTCTTTCAACCGATAGCGATCTTGGAACTGAGTATCTCGAGGCTATGCGTCTGGCCGGTGATTACGCCTATGCGGGTCGTGACTGGGTCTGCGGCCGCGTGGCCCAGATCCTGGGAGCGCCGATTGTCGAAGAGGTGCACAACCATCACAACTACGCCTGGCGCGAAGAGCACGAAGGCGAGCAGTTGTGGGTTGTACGCAAGGGCGCGACGCCGGCCTTTCCGGGCCAGCGCGGATTTGTTGGCGGCACGATGGGTGAGCAGTCGGTCATTCTCGAAGGAGTCGAAAACGAGCATGCCCGTTATTCGCTCTATTCCACCGTGCACGGCGCGGGTCGTGCAATGGGCCGTCGCGAGGCGGCAGGCGTTGTCGACCGCAAGACCGGAGAGGTCAAGCGAGCCGGCAAGGTCACGCCGGAGATGATGCGCGCCTGGGTGGATCGCGCTGGGATCGAACTGCGCGGTGCTGGACTGGACGAGTCGCCCGACTGCTACAAGCGTCTCGATGAGGTGCTTGAGTCTGTTGGCGACACGGTGCGCATCTTGCACCGTCTCACCCCGGTCGGAGTCGCAATGGCCGGAGCAAACGAGTTCGATCCGTACAAGGACTGAATCATGAACCGGATTGGTTGCGCAGGGTGGAAGTCGCTCTGCGCGGCCAGTCCAATATCAGGCGAGTTATCTTTACCGAAGGAGCCTGAAAGGGAGGCACCATGAAACTAGCGGAAGCACTGGCAGAGCGTAGCGATTGCCAGGTCAAAATCGAAGAAATAAAGAAGAGACTGATTCGGTCGGCTCGCGTGCAGGAGGGCGAGCAGCCGGCAGAAGATACGACCGAACTTCTGGCGGAAAGCGAACGTGTATTCGCGCGGCTTCTGGAACTCGTCAGCGCAATTAACCGCACCAACTCGAAAACCGCGTTCGACAGGAGCTTACGATTTCGGATGCAATTGCCGAACGGGATGTGGTTGGCAAGCGTCGCGACTTCCTGGCAGGAATCGCAGAAGCCGGAAGCACGCGGCAGGATCGTTACTCCAAGTCGGAGGTGCGATTTGTTGCGACCGTGTCGGTCGGAAAACTGCAGACGGAAGTGGATCAGCTCGCAAAGCGGTATCGCGAACTGGATACACGGCTGCAGGAACTGAACTGGAAAACCGAATTGATCTGAGTAGTTGGTAACCCTTGTTTGCAGCGAGCACAAGCCCAGCCGGGGGCAAAGCCGGCACTCGGGTGGCTTTGAAGAGCCAGAGTCGAGGGGTTCGACTCCCACACAGTACATCGCATGCTCCGTACAGTCACAAGTGCACGGCGTATCGATTACAGTTACTACCGCGTGCTGGGCAAACAAGGGTGAGGGTGGGACAGGGGACACTCAGATCCATTAACGAAGAAGAGACAGTGCCGGCGCTTTAAAGCGCCCGCAAAGTGAAGGCAATCTATGACCTCGGATTCGAATTGTATGCATCAGCGATACACACGGCCAGCACGCCAAATTGAGCGTGCCGGATGGGGACGTGTTGATTCATGCCGGCGATTTCATGGCGTTCGGTGATACGCCAAAGGAGATTGTGGATTTCAATCAGTGGCTGGGCGAACAGCCTCATCGGCACAAGGTTGTCATTGCCGGGAACCATGATTTGATGTTCGAGCGCCATCCGGGAGCCGCCAGAGAACTGCTCGGCAATGCAATCTATCTCGAAAACTCAGGCGCGAAGGTGGCGGGTTTGACGATCTGGGGATCGCCAGTTCAGCCCGAATTCAACAATTGGGCTTTCAACGTCGCTCGCGGCGCGGCGATTCGGCGCTATTGGAAGATGATCCCGGCGAATACAGATGTCCTGGTGACTCATGGACCACCATTCGGCGTGCTTGACAAATCGCACCCTTCCTCCGCTCACTTGGGCTGCGAGGAACTGGCGAAGGCTGTCGAACAGATTAAGCCTCGGCTTCATGTGTTTGGCCATATCCATGGCGGCCACGGATTGTCCAGCGGCAAGGATACGCAATTTGTCAACGCGTCGGTTGTCAATGAGGCGTACCGGCTCGTTCATGAGCCGCAAGTTGTCGAGATCGAGGTTTAACCTGCAAATACAGTCACTATCAGGTAATCAATGCAGGCGGGTACGTTCTAGGCGCACCCGCCTGAACGTGGCCTTAATTGGCGCCTGCAAACCGTTCGGCTTCTTTCTCGCCTTCTGGGTGGATTTTCGCAGATGCCGCCATGTGAATTTGTCGCAAGAACCGGGATGTGATGAGACCCGAGTTCGAAGAATCTAGATCTATGCGCAAGACCGTGAGCCGTTACGGTAAGCCTGCCGAAGCGGACCGAAACGGTCTCTAACAAAAGAGGTGAACATGAACACGCTATACGATACGTGAATCAGTTTCCATCCATGGAAACCCATCTGGTCCTTCCAGATGCAGCGCACACACTTTCACGCATTGCATCGCTCGATTGGCATGCCGTTTCCAACGACCTCAACGAATCAGGCAACGCCTTGCTGAAAGAAGTTCTTACATCGGGCGAATGCGAGGCTCTCGCGAGCTTGTATCCGAGCGACGAACATTTTCGCAGCCGCGTTGTGATGGCGCGGCACGGTTTCGGACGCGGAGAATACAAGTACTTCCGACTACCCATTGCCAGACATTCTTCAGCGAATTGCGCACCGCGCTGTATCGAAAGGTTGGCGCCGATTGCGAACCAGTGGAATCACGCCATGGGAATCGACACTCGCTACCCGGACACGCACGCGGACTTCATCCAGCGTTGCCACAAGGCAGGACAAGTGCGTCCGACGCCGCTGCTTCTTCAGTATGGCCCGGGGGACTACAACTGCCTGCATCAGGACCTCTATGGCGAGCATGTCTTTCCGATCCAGGTGGCGTTCCTGCTCTCTGAACCCGGAAGGGACTTCACCGGCGGTGAATTTGTGCTGACCGAACAGCGGCCCAGCATGCAATCGCGGCCGGAAGTGGTGCCGTTACGCCAGGGAGACGCGGTTGCCTTTGCTGTTCATCATCGTCCGGTGCAAGGAACACGCGGCTTCTATCGGGTCAATATGCGGCATGGCGTGAGCCGGCTGCGTTCAGGGCACGTTACACAGTCGGCATCATCTTTCACGATGCAAAATAGATGGAATCATGGGCACACCTCTTTTCGATAACGAACCGCCTCCCGCGCTGCCGAAAGATGTTCTCGGCGCCGGAACTGCGGTTCTCGCCGGATTCGCGCTTGATCGAGAAGACGAATTGCTCGTCCTCGCTCAAGCTGGTTGTGGGACAGTCCCCTTTCCGCAATATGATCACGCCGGGCGGGTTCCGCATGTCTGTCGCCATGTCAAACTGTGGCCCACTTGGTTGGGTCACAGATAGAACCGGATACCGATACAGTGGGATCGACCCCGAGACGAACCGCGCCTGGCCCGAGATGCCGCGGGCGTTCCGGAAACTCGCCGAGTCCGCGGCGAACGAAGCCGGATTCCCGAATTTTGTTCCCGATGCATGCCTTATCAATCGTTACGAGCCGGGAACCAAATTGTCGCTTCATCAAGATAAAGACGAGCGCGATTTTACTCAGCCAATCGTTTCTGTCTCGCTTGGCTTACCTGCCACTTTCCTGTTTGGTGGATTGGAGCGGGCAGACAAGGTGGTCCGCATCCCGCTGGTGCATGGCGACGTGGTGGTTTGGGGCGGACCTGCCCGGCTGCGCTATCACGGCGTCGCACCATTGGGAGAGGGTGAGCATCCTCTGCTTGGCAGGGTTCGGTACAACCTGACATTTCGGAAAGCCGGATAGGTTTGACCGGTTTATTCAGGTTCCTAACTTCAAATCCGAAGAGATAGGTCCGGTAGCGGCAAGGACCTCATTCTGGATTCGGCAGGTCGAACCCTCAGCGCGCGCACTGGCGAGAAACATTGTTGGGTTATGAGTCGTTAAATCGTTGTAGATGGGTATCCGCTTGACTCACCACGATACAACCGCTAGTATGTTCGAGTGGAAAACTACCCTAGCGATTTAAGGGAGTTTGATCTCCGATTTGGAAACGAAGAGGCATGTCGAAGCTACTTAATTCAGCTTCGCTGGCCCGATGGATTTCGTTGTCCGCGTTGCGGATGTTCTGAGAGTTTTCCCGTTCGGACGTCGTTGCTGCGTTGCCGTGATTGTCGCTATCAAGTCTCAGTCACGGCGGGGACTATTTTCCAAGATACTGGTACACCTCTCCGTGTCTGGTTTCAAGCAATGTGGTGGGTGACAACGCAGAAGAATGGAACAAGCACGTTGGGATTGCAACGCGTCTTGGGCCTAAAGAGATATGAAACAGCCTGGACGATCATGCATCGACTTCGTTCGGGCGATGGTGCGACCCGGCCGGGACTTGCTCACAGGCAGAGTCGAAGTTGACGAGTGTTACATCGGTGGCGAAGAAGAAGGCTTCACAAGAGTGTCGTTGCCGCGGTCCACGGACTCGCCGATTTCCTTTCCGCGGAACGTAAGCGCGTTCCAAAGGACGTTCTTCGTGACGCTGAGCGACTGGAGTGCATCCTCTTTACCGGATATGACCCTCACTTCGAGGGCGACGAACCGCCAGGATTATGATGCGATTCTCGCTGAGCGGTGATTATCAACAAGTGAGCATGGCATGTGTCCGCTAAGGCGGTTATACAGCAACGTGGATGACCGCAGGTTGGAAAGACTCAGTCCATGTGGACGCGACACATGGACTGAGCCAGATTTGATGCGAAACCTGAAGCACCGCAACGGTCTATGAATCGAACGTGATTCCATTACTTTAGTTGGCCAACTCTTACCCGCCTCGTTTCGCTTCATTCTAATTCCCGATTCAAGAGCATCGTACGACGGATCGATCGGGCTGAGGCGAGATCCGAAACTCACTTGAGATAGTTGTTTTGAACGATATCGCATCGGACCCCGTCCCTCGAGCGGTCTATTGGGTACATTCGGAACACTGTTCATGGCCATCGATAAAGGTGTAATAGCCATTCTCACCGCAGGAACTGCAAAACCCGATCTGGGCGCTCAACCCACTTGGCGCATCCGCGGAGAGCAAAGGAAACTCCCTCAACGGTGTCAGTGGCAAGTGGGTTGAGTGTACTGGGGACATGCTTTACAAAACAGACCGGAGACATGGTTTACACCATGGCGGAGAACAGTTGGCTTTCCCAGCTTTGGCTTGACGCATGAAGATGCGTTTATGCCTTGGAAAGAGACTCGAACCGTGGATCAACGCCTGCAGTTCTTATCGAGCTATCAGAAGGAAGAAATGTCCGTGACCGATCTGTGCCACGAGTACGGCATGTCGCGTCCAACTGCCTACAAGTGGATCAAGCGCTACAACGAAGTTGGGCCTGAGGGCCTGCTCGATCTGACGCGCACGCCGCACAGTTCCCCATACGCGACATCGGCCGAGATCGAGAACGAGGTCCTCGCGTACGGAAGCGATTCCCTTCCTGGGGAGCGAGGAAGCTAAAGGCGCGACTGGAGCGCATGAACCCGAACGTGAGCTGGCCGGCGGCGAGTACGTTCGGTCAGATCCTCAGCCGGGCCGGGCTCACGAGTCCTAAGAGGAAGAAGCGACGCACCACGCCGAGCTCGCAACCTTTCTCGAGGTGACTGCGCCCAATCAGCTCTGGTGCATGGATTTCAGCGCGCCATGATGGCGAGGAGGACGAGATGAGTTAATGATCGAGTCTTTTCGCCTGCTGGCTCTTGACCGGCCGCTGTGATGCGGTCCGACTCAGGAAGGAGCCTGAGTTGAAGGGGTCTGTCCAAGCGTATCGTGTTCCGACGATGCGTGGGAAAGCTGACAGACTGAACTGTACCGGGCACCGCCATTATCGGTGTGCCGGGCTACCACACATCTTATGGTGAGACAACGAAGCATACGTTGGAAGCCTCTGTCTTGAATGCCCGATGCTCCCGTAGTAGGTCAGATGGGACCGGGAGTTATGCGATCTGATTTGGTGGGGCTTGAAGTTCTCCACTGACGGGTCTGGATAACGGACTCAGCGACGATGATCTCCTCACAGGTCGTCGCTCTGAATCGCCAGGGGTATAGTATGCCACCTACGAGATGAAGGTCGAGAACTGGAACATGGGAACCCTGATTAACCGCCCGGCGACGGAGCCGGGCTAGCCACGGAGACTGGAGATGGTGAATCGAGGGGGCGGAGCCTGCGTAGTAGTCCGAACACGGGAAAGCCGTGTACATGGCGAAGGCGGGCAAGGAACCGACAGAGTTGCGAAGACGGAGGAACCATCCATGGACTTGGATGATCAGGCTGATGAAGCCTGGCTCTTCAGCGTGCAACGTAAGCTCTATCAATGGAGCAGGACACATCCCGAAGACAGTTACCGCGAGGTGTGGAACTGGATTACAGACATCCGCAACTTGCGGTGCGCCTGGCGGAAAATCGCTCTGAACAAAGGGCGTCGTACTGCCGGGGTCGACGGGATGACAGTAGCGGGAATCGATGTGGCGATGGGTATGGAGTTGTTCTTAGAACAACTCCATGGCGACCTGAAGAGTGGCCGATACAAGCCGAGTCCCTCACGACGGAAGCTGATTCCCAAGCCGCGTCAGCCGGGGAAGTTCCGACCCCTCGGTATCCCGACAGTGCGTGATCGCGTAGTTCAATGCGCGGTCAAGAACATCCTGGAGCCGATCTTCGAGGCGGGCTTCTGGCATGTTTCGTACGGGTTCCGTCCCGGACGAGGATGCCACGGCGCCTTGGAGCATATCCGACTGAGCATGCGACCGCGAGCGAAGGCAGAAGATGGCCGACGCCAGCGGACGCCCTACCAATGGGTTATCGAAGGAGATATCAAGGGCTGCTTCGACAACATCGATCACCACCAGTTGATGAAGCGGGTTCGCGCTCGCGTCACCGACGGCAAGGTAACGAGGTTGATCGCGCAGTTCTTGAAGTCCGGAGTTCTGGCGGATGGCTTCCTGCTGCCGACAGACAAAGGCACTCCTCAAGGTGGTGTGATCTCACCGCTGCTCGCTAACATCGCCCTCGGCGTCATCGAGGAACGATACGAGCGGTGGACACACCATCGTCGAAAACTCCAGGCTCGCCGCAAGAGCGATCCTACAACGGCGGCGTTGTGGGCACGCATGACTGACCGTAAAGCTGGGCGGGCAGTGTTCTTCCCGATTCGATATGCCGATGACTGTGCGCCACGAAGGCGCGAAGGAGGATTCATGAACTGAGAAGACTTCTTCGAGCCGTGCTGCACGAGAGATGAGAGACGGCCTCTCGAACCCGCATTGCAGGATGCGGGTTCAAACCACCGGAAGCTGCTTCGGCACAATGGCCGAGGTGGTGAGCGTTTCGGCAAAAGGCAGGACTTGATCCTGTCAGGTGAGGGCCGAGGAGACGAGCGCAAGCGAACCGCTGATGACCTGTCGAAAGCGTAGGGACGACGTCAGAACCAGAGGGGAGTCGTTAATCTGGGATAAGTCTGGGGGGTACCTGTTTACTGCCCAGTCGGCGTCCGGCACGAAGGCGGCGTGAACTCGGTTCAGGCTCTTGTGGGGAACGTGGGAACCTGCACACCGATGCCAAGGGAGAGACTCAAGCGGCCGACCCGTAAGAGTCAGAGTACCGAAGCGGGGTGCAGGGGCGGAGTCGCGTGTAGTAGTGATGAAGGTCCTGTAACGGGACTGGAGCGAAGGCGCGACATCGTTCAGCTTTAACGAATGGTCAACCGGCAACGGGAGGAGCCCTTTGGATAAAGCAAGGTCGTGGAGCATTCCGAAGCTTTATGTTTGGGATGCTTATAAGCGGGTAAAGGCGAACCGGGGTGCAGCCGGAGTCGACGATCAGACGATCGAAGAGTTTGAAAGGGACTTGGCAAACAATCTCTACAAACTCTGGAATCGGATGTCGTCTGGCAGTTACTTCCCGCCGCCGGTGAAGCGCGTGAACATCGAGAAGCGAGGAGGCGGATTCAGGCCATTAGGAATTCCCACTGTTTCCGACAGAATCGCCCAAGCGGTGGTCAAGGGGTATCTTGAGCCGGAACTGGAGAAGCACTTCCATCCCGACTCGTACGGATACAGGCCGGGGAAATCGGCATTGGATGCGGTTGGAGTTGCGCGAGAGCGCTGCTGGCGTTATGCCTGGGTGCTCGACCTCGACATAAAATCCTATTTTGATACGATTTCTCACGAATTGCTTCTACGTGCGGTGCGAAAGCATACCGACTGTCCTTGGGTGTTGCTCTATATTGAGCGGTGGCTCAAAGCCCCTGTTCAGTTGGAAGATGGCACCCTTGAACCCCGAGAAAGAGGGACGCCGCAGGGCTCAGTAATTTCACCCCTGTTGAGCAACCTGTTTCTTCATTACACGTTCGACAGGTGGATGGCCCGGAATCATCCGGACATTCCCTTTGAACGGTTCGCTGACGACGCTCTCTGCCATTGCGTAAATGAGGCGCAGGCGAAGATCCTCAAAGAGGCGCTTGAGAAGCGCTTTGCTGAATGCGGACTGCAGCTTCATCCTGAAAAGACGAAGATCGTCTATTGCAAGGATGATGATCGGCGGGGAAACTCAAAGAATGAATCATTCGATTTCCTTGGCTATAGCTTTCGAGCCAGAAGATCGAAGAATCGTTTTGGAAAGTTCTTCGTCAATTTCAGTCCGGGGGTAAGCAATGCTGCAACGAAAGCAATTCGAGAGGAAATTCGCAGGTGGCAGTTGCGTTGTCGTATTGATAAGTGGATAGACGACCTGGCACGTATGTTCAACCCGGTTATTCGCGGTTGGATTACCTACTACGGTCGCTACTACAAATCAGCACTTTATCCTACATTTCGCTATCTGGACCAATGTTTAGCGAATTGGGCGATGGCGAAATACAAACGCTTGAGACGGCATCGACAAAGGGCAGGGCATTGGGTCAGCAAGACAGCTTCAAGAGACCCACGGCTATTTGCTCATTGGCCATTGCTGCGTCGAGCGGCGACTGGACGATAAGAGCCGGATGAGCGGAGACGTTCAAGTCCGGAATCTGTGAGCGCCTGGGGGTGCAACTCCCCCGGGCGACTCGACTCGTGGTTCTTGTATCCGGTACCCGCGAGCAAGCCGAGCAGGAAAAGGCAGACCTTGCGAATTACCTGCGGGAGTCGATGAAGTTGGAGCTATCAATCGAAAAGACACGAGTCTCCGATCTGACTGAGGGTTTCCAGTTCCTCAGCCAGCGGGTGCGCTACAAGTGGCATCCGCGTTTCGGCTATATGCCGAGGATCGAGATACCGACCAGCAAACGGGCGGATCTTCGGTACTTGGTGAAGCAGATGACCTCGGGCGCTAACACGCTCTGGTCTCTGTCTGAGCTTCTTCAGAAGCTCAATCCCGTTCTGCGGGGATGGGGAAATTACTATCGCTTCTGCACCGGCGCAAGCCGTCAGTTTGCCGCCCTCGACTTCTATGTCGGTGACTGCATCTGGCGTTGGTTGATGAAGAAGCATGGGAAACTCCATCGCAAGGGGACCCGGCTGGTACGACTACCGAGTCTTCTTCGTCCAACCCGCAAGCTATGGCGTGAAGGCGATGTTGAGCAGTTCCTTCTCGCCATGCTGCGTGTGGAACGATTCCGCAGAGGATGGATGCGCACTCCTGCCTACATCAGTGTTCCCGGAGAGCCGGATGCATAACGAAAGGTGCACGTCCGGTTCGGAGGGCGGGCATCAGAATCCGACGGCAGCGATGCCGCACGGCGCTGATGCTCGACCCTACAGGGGTATTTCGTCACTGGCGATGGTTAGCGTTGCGATCCATTCACCATCACCGACGCGCACAGTCGTTATCTGATCCGCTGCCAGATCGTCGCACGAATGGACCTCAGCCAAGTTAGAGCGGTTTGCGAAGCAGCGATGCGGGAGTACGGGATGCCAGCACGGATCAGAACCGATAATGGCGCGCCGTTTGCGGGCACGGGTTTGCTCGGTCTTGTCGAAGCTCTCGCTCGGATGGATGAAGCTGGGCATCGTGCATGAGCGCATTCAGCCAGGCGTCCGCAGCAAAACGGACGTCATGAACGAATGCATCGAACGCTGAAGGAGGACACAACGAAGCCGCCGGCGGCTTTGACGTCGCGGCTCACAGCAGAGCGGTTCGATCGCTTTCGCCAGGTATTCAACCACGAGCGCCCGCATGAGGGCCTAAACAACCGACTCCAGGCGAGTCTATATCACCCAAGCTCTGTTCGCCTGCCGCGAAAATGCGAGAGTTCACTTACCCGCAAAGGTCTGCCTTTCGACGGGTGAACAACAGCGGCGACATCAGTTGGCACAAAACCAGAGTATTCATCAGCGAGGTGTTCCGCTTCGAGGAGCTGGGATTCGAGTTAGTTACACCGGGGATTTACAGAGTCTTCTTCCGGGACATGGAGATCGGAGAACTCAATGTAGAAGAGCTTCGCTTCAGAGCTGCAAGGCGCGTTGTATGAGCGTGCGGCGCCAAATGCAGGCCATGGAAATGACAGAGAGTGGAAAGCATTGAAAGCCATGAAGCCGGCTTCCCACCCTTCCCACTCTCTTTGGAAATCCCTTCGGGATTCCCACATTCCCACGGCCTCGACGACGAGATTTATGTCTTCTTGTACCCCTCAACTCGAATCATCGCCAGCGCAAGGGGCTTGTAACGGATGTCTCAGGTCCACAACGTAACCCATGTCCCGGTACACTCTGAATGGGACCCACTAGAGGGAAGGGGTGAACAAGCACACGAATCTGCTGAAAGGAGACATGCGCAGGACTTAGAACCTGCAATAGCCATGTTAACGGACATCAACAGAATAGCCACACTAGCCAAGGAAGATCCGGCGCGACAGTTCTACTCCATTGCTCACCTGATCACCGAGGAGAGGTTAAGGCAAGCGTTCTGGAAACTCAGGAAAGACGCCAGCGCAGGAATCGATGGGGTCGTGCATTCACAACACGCGGCCAACGTCGAGGAGAACATCCGCCAGCTACACCGGCGGCTTGTGGAGGGCAAACATCAGGCGCAACCATGTGACTGGTCCCGTTTGCGGGCCTCAGTAGAGCAGGCTCTCTCGCTCGGCTGTCACGATGTTGCCGCGATTCGTCACCTGATGCTGGCCGGACATCTCGATCGGCCAACGATCGCGGCCATCGATATCGATCTGGCTCGCTATGAGCGGCCGATGCCGGTGATGAGCGGCTATGACCAGTTGCTGAGCCACATAGAGCTCACGGAGGTGCCGGCATGAAGGCCGCCGTCGGGAACCTGGAACAAGCTGCCGTTCAACAACAGTGCCGCTCCTTGCGCCTGCCCGCGGTGGCCGATCAGTGCGCGCCGCTGGCGGACGTCGCCGCCAAGCAGCGGCAGACGTATCTGCGCTATCTCGAAGCTCCTGCTCGCCGCCGAGTTGGAAGAGCGCGAACGCAACACCATCGCGCGCCGCATCAAGGACGCTCGCCTGCCGCGCATGAAGACGCTGGACGACTTCGATTTCAGTAAAGCGCCACAGGTCCCGGCAACGAAGATGCACGAGCTGGCCCAGGGAGGCTACATCGAACGCGCTGAACCGAGTCATACTCATCGGCGACTGCGGCACCGGCAAGACGCACCTGCTGACCGGACTGTGCGTGGCCGCGTGTCGTCAGAAGCGGCGCGTACGCTTCGCCACCGCCGCGGCCTTGGTCAACGAGTTGGTCGAAGCCAAGCAGCAACTGCAACTGCGCCGCGTGCTGGCCCGCTGGGAACGCTATGACGTGATCGCCATCGACGAGGTTGGCTATGTGCCGATGGCCGAACTTGGCGCCGAGTTCCTCTTCCAGGTCATCGCCGAGCGGGCCGAGAAGGCCGCCGTCATCCTGACCACCAATCTGCCGTTCTCAGAGTGGACTCAGGTGATCCCCAATCGCCCGGCTCTGCAAGGCGCTGCTGGACCGGATCACCGATCGCGCCCACATCGTCGAAACCGGCGCCGACAGCTTACCGCTTCCGGCGAACGGTCGAGAAAGGCAGGCCTAAACCCACGGGCTGATCGATGCCCTCGCTGGACTTCGGGCTTCCGCTACGCTCCAGCCCGAAGCCCAGCGAATCTCCATCCCACCTGTCCAGCGAACTGCCACAGGTGGGCCAAAGTTAATTGCCACAGATGGGCCAAGAACACTTGCCAAACGCAGTGCCACACCCGCGGCAGATTCTCGGCCAGGGCGAGGACTTTGGCCTTATCTTCCGGGGTTGCGATCCGTGTTTGCTGACGCTGAAATTCCGCGGCCTGTTGTTTTCATTTATTCCCAGTGCAGTAGTGCTTCATTCCAGCGCCGTTCCAAGGTGGCATGTCTTTTCATGCCCAGAATCAGCCGATCATCGGTAAGGCGCGGATCGTACACTGCTTCAGCATCGATCAGCAACACGCCTATCACGCTGCAGAACTCCAACAGCGTATGCCACTCCCGGCCGTTGCGAGCCAGCCGCGAAGCTTCGATACTGAAGACCGCACCTGCCTTGCCATCGCATACTGCGCGCAGCAGACGCTCAAATCCGGTCGATGATTTACGGATGCAGAAACACCAAGATCCTCATCGATGACGTCCACATCCTGCCATCCCAAGGAACGTGCCCGATCTGCAAGGGCATACTGCATGCGTTGGCTCTCGAGATTGTGCTTCACCTGACCTGGTGTGGACTGCCGAATATATACGTAAGTTCGCCGCGCCAGGTGGTCGGCCGCTATTTTACTCATCGCCGACCTCCTTGCACATCAGTGGCCGCTCGAGCCAGCATCCACTGAGTCAGCACCTGGCAGAGTTGCTCTCGCACCGCAG
Organism: uncultured Acidobacteriaceae bacterium; assembly: GCA_963832035.1. Classification (GTDB taxonomy): domain Bacteria; phylum Acidobacteriota; class Terriglobia; order Terriglobales; family Acidobacteriaceae; genus Telmatobacter. The sequence continues at coordinate 1,316,863 of CAWHSK010000003.1, forward strand.
GCGGGAGATCGACGATGGGAACGAGGGGAACCTCTTCGAAGAGCTGCCGCTGCGATTTGGTCTTTCGCTCGGACATCCGGCTTTTCCTCCTGCACTATTTGCTCACATGAGGAAAGGCCTATCATGGTTTCGCAGCGCAGCCCGACCAGCACTTCGACAGGCAAGCGCGGAGTAGAAACAATCTTCGCTTCTGCAGCCTCCGGACGCGTCATCCACTCCGGCACCGCCAGTCGCCCTACAGTGGGTCCGCCGCACAGACGTAGTAGTACGAATCTCCGTAGAGTTCGCAGCGCCTGACTACAGGCAGACTCTGAGATTGCAAGGGATGGAAGCAGTAATGGATCGTGACTTCATCGGGGCGATGTCGATGGGCAGTATGTTGCCTTGTTGTTCAAGTGGATCAAGCAGCACCTGCGCATCAAAGCCTTCTACGGCACCAGCGACAACGCGGTGAAGACTCAAATCTGGATCGCCGTCTCCGTCTACGTGCTGGTGGCCATCGTGCGCAAACGGCTGGGCCTCGAAGCTAGCCTTTACCAGATCCTCCAGATCCTCAGTGTTACTCTCTTCGAGAAAGCGCCCATTTTACAGGCACTTCAGACCACTGGACTCCCCAACTCGACTTACCCGATTCTGACAACCAACTGAATCTGTTCAGCAAATAGCCGGACTGTAGTGA
>CAWHSK010000004.1:0-1084686 GCA_963832035.1 uncultured Acidobacteriaceae bacterium
CCGCTTCGGGTTGTGTACTGGCCATCCCATTCCTCATATCGCCTGTGCTCGCTGCAGATCCGCAGATCCGGTTGGTTGCGGAGCGCAGTGTGCATCAAGGATTCCTCGGGAATTGGCCGTTTTGTATGCATCTGTCGCACCAGCTCCGGGCAAGGGAAAGGATCATCCAGAAGGCGGCTAATCGCCTGATGATTGGCGTGAAAAACGGATAAACCCCATAGATTTTCGGAGGACGGTTGGGGCAGGAGCCAACGATCTAGCTTTGGGGTTGATAAGAAGTTCCTCCGAAACGGACGCCCGCCAGAGAAAAGCGCTTTGAAAGAAATGGTTGGCATCCAGAAGCGAGCGGAGCAATATCTTCCGTATCCGATTTGAATCCAGTCAGCCCTTGCAACCCACTCTGCGCCGTCTGGCCTAGCGGGAGCGTGCGGTAAAGGATTTCGCGGCCATCCTGAAAGGCATCGAAATCGGTATTGGATAGGTCGGCGATAATCTCTTTTGGGGCGCCGCACTGGATAGTCGCTTTCCACTCAACAGAAAATACCAGTCGGGCCGGTCCAGCCTTCTTAAAGCACTGAACGCCCTCAACGCGCCCAAAGGCGTGCTGATATGGCCCCAACGTGTGTGAATATGAGGATGAACAAAGCGCGCATTCGGCGGAAATAGGGATTCATCAAGGGAGCACTGGCTGAAATTATGGTGGCAGACTATCGGCGGCGAGCAAAACATCTTGTTGAGAGTCGTGACGAGCCGGAGGAGTTGCGCGGGCTCGTTGTATGAGAGGATTGCGAACCCGATTTTGAAAGACATACGCCGTTTCCCGAGGTCCTTTAAGTATTCGATTCCAGCGCTGCGGTCCTTCTTGAGAGTACCGGCTTGACTTTGCACTGTGGCCAAACACAAGAACCTCAAACGCAATCTTCTACTACGGCTCTTACAGATCACGACTCTTCAGCCGATCATTCAAGCCGTCGACGAGTTTGCCCAGGCTGAAGAGACAACCTGACTCACTTTTCCGATCATACCAGCTGTAAAACCTAAACAACGCGACGCCTAAGGTCCCCGGCGCGACTGCACGACTGGCTCAACCTATGCGCCTGTCGGTTCGAGGAGTGCACGGCGTGTTGCGCGAGCGGAAGCTGCGCGGAGACAATGGATGGACGGGTTGTTTTCCTGCTCACGACCAATTTCAAAGCCGACCTCAAACAGTCCAGCATCGACTCCCGACAATTTCCTTTTGTCTGCTGTTCGATTAGCCATTCCGACGCTGGCTTGGGATCCGAGCGAGTTTCACAGAACTTGGCGTTCTGAAGTCATAACGTGACGGAGATGAAGACATGTCTATTCTCCTCTACGCGCACAAATGGTCAATCTCAGACAGGCTGCCCTTCAATCTGGCTTCCCGCGCACATTCGTCAGGCGGGAAGAGCTTCGTCATGTCCGCAAGCTCGGCAGTCGCCCATTGCACTGATATTTCGTCCATGCGGTAATCAGGCGGAGCCTGTTCCAAATCCGAACCGCGCAAGATCCGTATTTTGGGCCGGCCGAGCACCATCCATTCGAGCGGCTTTTCCCACGCGAGCCAAGGACCACCATCGGAGTTCCCACAGCACGAGTCACGTGCATGGTTCCCGTGTTAATGGTAATTACCATGTCGCTTAAAGCGATGAGGGCCGCCAGCTGGTTGATGCTAGTCGTTCCAGCTAGGGAGGTGCCGATGCCGCGGGCCAAGGCCTTTAGGTCTGCAAGTGCGGGCGCATCGGCCGCGGTGCCGACGTAGAGGATCTCATAGCCAAGCACCTGATGCGCGTAAAGAATGGTCTCAGCCCAGCGATCATCGTGCCATGCTGAAGGCAGACCACCACTGCCTCGAGTGACGGCAACGAGCACCGGGCGACCATCGGCACGAAACGGCTCCAACAGCTTTCGGGCAACCGTTGCGTCCTGCGGCGAATAGAAGACTTTTGGCTCAAGCGCCATCCGCCGATATGCCAAGGAGCTTCGCGAGCTGCAAGTTATTCTCGATCAAGCTGATGCTGCGGTCATGAGGCAATGGCCGCTGGTAAAAAGCTGGAAGCAGTGTCAACCCTCCACGCCATCCGCTGCAGACCATGGCGGCGAAGAGGCCGATTTTCGTTCTCTGATCTGCGGTGCCGGTGAGACAGCAATCCGGATTCAAGCTACGCGCTTTGAGCTGTCGTCTGAGCGAGAAGACGGCCCCGAAGAAATCCTTCAGCGGATCCGGGGTATCGAACAGATCATCCACGTAGGGAGAGTTGCGCAATACTTCGGCTCCGATGCCCCATGTTCCGACAGTCACTCTAATCTCAGGACGCGCGCGCTTGATCACCTCGAAGAGCGGCGTCATATGAACACAGTTTCCCAGAGGGATACTGTATTCGAGGATGAGAATGTTTTGGAGAGCGTCGAGATCCGGTAGGGATGTCGGCCGCACGAATCGTTCGATACGTACAAAGGCTGCTGCTAAAATGCCCAGCAACTTCCTTCCGAAAGGCTTTGGTTCCAATACGTTCCTCCGTAGTCGCTCGCTATGAAACTGCATTCACCTCAGTAGCCCGTTGACTTTGCAGAACGCGCAACTGAGAATCGTCGCTCGAAAAACGTCAAGTGGTGGCTATTGTGAGTTGCTCGAATGACAGCAGCCGTGCGTCCGCCTCACATCCTCCCAAATATACTTGTCGAGAGTCGCGGCACCCAACGACTGTGTAGCGCTTGGCAGATCATCGATGGCCGATTTCCTCAATTCCTTGATCAGGTATCACGCATATTATTCCGCGCAGCTTACTTGAAGCTTGTTGAGAAGATTGAAGCCATTCTAGTTCTAGCCAATCACACATCAGGGCTCTGTGCGCGGCCCGGGAGGGCCAACGCGGCGGGAGAGTACGCTGCAAAGACTGAGTCTTGATCGGTCACCGCGTTAAATCGTAATTCCCATCCGTTATCTGCGAAGATGCGCTGCAATGGAATTGGTTTTTCTTGTGTTCGTGCAGCTCTCCGACGATGCAGACGGCTCGGGTCTCGACTGGCACATAACTCTCCAGGGTCTCGATCTCCATACCTTCAATATCCATCTTGATTTGGATTTTCTGGGCATCACGACCGGCCAGCACATCGGCCAACGTCCACACCTCGACTTCCAACTTGTTCGTGTAGGGTTTGGTCGGGTCAAAGCTGCCCGAGATGGCTTGACGGACAAAGAAGGGAATTTTCCGCCGACTCCCGCCAATACACACGGGTAAAATCTCCGCTGAAACCCCATTGCAATTCGAGATGCCTCTTGATTCGCTCGAGATTGCTCGGGACCGGTTCGCAGGTCACAATTTCGAAGAAGGATATACCGCAGCAGCAGTAAGCGAAAATAGGCCGATGTTGCCGCCACAATCGACCACCAAATCTGGCGAGAAGGCTTTGTCGAGCCTGTAAGCGCGTCCCACGGCCAACTCGAGCACACTTTAGAAATCGCTAGAGCATCTCATTCATGCGAATGAAGACTTTATAAGGACGCCCCTCGCAGGAATAGCAGACCGCGATATTACCATCGTGCACAAACGGCCGTAGAGAGGAAGAGGAACAGTTTCGAAGGCGTTGACGAGATGAAGCGGCCGCCATCAGCAATAACTTGTATGTCGTTAGAGAAGGACCCATCTTCAAGATGCGCCTTGCGTTGGGGAATGACACTACTCCTCCTTTGCGTAAGGGTGTACGATCCTCGTTATGCTGGACGACCGGGAGCCGCTGACTTCAGAGTGTCCTCTATCAATGCTTTGCCTTTTAAAGGTAAGCAATCGGTTGCCACTGGCATAATCGGGGAGCCGTTCTACTTCCATCCAGGATTGGTCTTAGACATAGCCACTGCTCGCGGAGATTGACTTAATCCCAAACCAGACAACCGATACAAGCACAAGGCTACGCAATTCTCACTGGATGAGATTTTCTCACCAGACCCCACTTGCAAACTTTAGGGGTGAGCAGCCTTGTTCGGCGCGATGGAATCCAAACGCTTGCATCTACAGGTCCGGGTGCGCGGCAGGCATGAATCGCCAGTTGCTTGGATTGTATCAGCAAAGGAAATCCTCCAGCCCGCGGATCCTAAAGTGAAACGCACCTCCGATCCCCATCATTTAGGTCCTCGTAGTGAATCGATTCATTGAGCCAACTTTGAAGCGCGTGGCCCGCGCCGATGTTAGGGGAGACGTTCAATGATGGGTTGAGGCTGCACACATTCCCACCCACTGGGCGCTGCATGCCTTAATTCATCCTTTTTAACAGGATTGCAAAAGTAAGCAACATTCTCGAAGGCTTCAACATATAATCGCCCCAGCAACGCTTCGATCTTGCAAAGATCGTCATACATACCTTCCAATTCATTCGGCCTTGCCAGAGATACTTCGGCCTGAGATGGTCCAACACAGAAAGAGCACGTCAAGATGTGTGGAATTGCTGGATTTGTGGCTCCTCCCGGTTGCCCGACCAATGAGCAACTGCAGCGAATCGCAGTGCGGCGAATGAGCGCCTGCATGAGTGCCCGTGGTCCCGATGCGGAGGGGCTTTGGGCCGGTGAGGGTGTTGTCTTGGGCCACCGGCGGCTTGCCATTATTGATCTCGATAGCCGCTCCAACCAGCCCATGATCTTCGCCGATGGGCGGTATGTCCTGGTATTTAACGGGGAAATCTATAACTATCGCCAACTCCGAGCCGAACTAGAAGGCTTGGGTGAGGTATTTCATACGACATCGGATTCTGAGGTCCTGTTGTCGCTTTATTCTCGCACGCGTGAGCAGATGCTACCCCAGTTGCGCGGCATGTTCGCGTTTGCAATTTGGGATTCGCATTTGCGCGAACTATTTCTGGCGCGCGACCCTTACGGAATCAAGCCACTCTACTATGTACAGACCAAAGAGGGTATGCTCTTTGCCTCACAGGTAAGGGCTTTGCTTGCGAGCGGCTTGATTTCGACAGAAATTGAGCCGGCCGGTATGGCGGGATTTTACCTGTGGGGCAGTGTGCCGGAACCATGGACGATTCTTCGCGGAGTAATGAGCCTTCCCGCCGGCAGCTGGATGAGGATCCGATCCTCGATTCCATCTTCGCCCACAAAGTGGCACGATATCCGCGAATCGTGGAACCAAGCGCAGATCCGTTGTACGCAAGAAGAAGTCCGCGAGCGCGTCCGCTCCGCCGTTACGGATTCGGTTGCAGCGCATCTGGTTGCTGATGTTCCAGTGAGTGTCTTTCTCTCAGGAGGGATCGACTCGGGAGCCATGATCGGGCTTGCTTCCCAACTGGGCGCGAAGGTGGAAGGTGTCACAATCGGTTTCAAGGAGTTCGAGCGGGTCGAGCAGGACGAAGCACCCGTTGCAGCTTCGATCGCCTCACATTATGGATTCAACCACCACATCAGGCACGTAACGCGCGCCGAATTCGAGGAGGATCTTCCACGGTTCATCGACGCGATGGATCAACCGACCATCGATGGCCTGAATACCTGGTTCGCGAGCAAGGCTGTGGCCGAGCGGGGCTATAAGGTTGTCCTTTCCGGCGTTGGGGGTGACGAACTCTTTTATGGGTATCGAATAACTCGTGAGATTCCGCGTCTTTCCCGTCTTACGCGACGCATCGCGCAGATCCCCGGAGGACGAGGACTAACACGGGCCTTGGTGAACGCCCTGCCAGTCGGGAAGTTTCACCCAAAGTTGAAGGGTGTCGCTGAGTTCATGGGGTCCATCGAAGGTGAATACTTCCTAAAGCGCGGGCTGTTTCTGCCCTTTGAGTTGCCGCAGCTAATGGGTCCTGAGGCCGCACGCGAAGGATTGGAACGCCTCGGTGGCTATCCGCCGGGGATGATCGAAACTGAGGCGGTAAACGCGGAGGGAGCAATTTGCTTGTTGGATTCCACGCTATACATGAAAAACCAATTACTACGCGACAGCGATTGGGCCAGCATGGCGCACTCGATCGAGCTCCGTACTCCACTGGTGGATGCCGCGCTGCTTAAGGCCATAGAGGGGCTGCACACCAGATTTTCCGGCGGGCGAGGGAAGCGTTTTTTGGCAAATGCGCCGCTGGACACGCTACCATTGACGGTTGTCAACCGGCCAAAAACCGGCTTCGCCGTACCAATGACCGAGTGGCTCGCGTCGGTCGTAGAAAACAGCAAATCGGGGACTAGGGCCCTCGACGATTACAATGAGGAAAGGCCCTGGACTCGCCGGTGGGCAAGGGTCGTGATGGATGCATTCCTAAAGTCAACCAAACCCAAGGATGTACACCTAACCGCCATACCGGAGACTGGTCCCGGTATGGCCAGGAAGGGCTGCGGGTTTGCAGCGCGGACAGGTGCCGCGGAATGAATCACAGGCAGCGGAACAGCCTCCGCTGAGAAAGGTCTCTCCGAGTGATCAATACGCGCTGCCTCAATTCCTCTTAATGATTTGGTTTTGCCCTGTCCGTCGTCTAAGGTGAAGGATCGTTACCCCCTTGAACGAATGAATCGAAGCAGCGAAGTCTTCTCATTTGGGACGATTAGAATCTCCTCGCTGCTTTCAAAATGGAAGGGTCTAATTCGGTAAGAGGAGGAGATACTCCCCGAACCAAGTTCGAATATACAGGCGTCATCATAAAGCAGACTACGGAACGCCGATTCACTTAGCATCTCGGTTCTAGTCAGGCCCGAAATCTCCATTAGGATCACAGGCCGGTCATTTCGCAGCCTCTTCCGTAAGACCCGATAGGACGCGTATTTCATATCCCTCTACATCCATTTTGACAATGTCCATTCTGGGTAGGCCGTTGCTTTCGAGAAAATCGTCACCTCTGCGAACAGGCAGTTTCTTAGCTACACAGCTATTGTCACTTGCATTGGACAGAAAACTGCCTGTGCCGTGGTTCGAGCCTGACGGTTCGAAGAAATCAAGCTCGGCATCGACGTCGCCCAGCCCGATTGGGTAGACGACCATATTCTCACGCTTATTTTGCTCGACTTTGTCCACGAGTTTGTTCCGGGCGTAGACAAAGGGCTCGAACGAGAATACCTGGCTTACGTGCTTGCTCATGAATAGACTATGTTGTCCAACGTTCGCGCCGATGTCGAAGAAAGTTACGGGGACGGCATTCTCTTTCGAGAGTGTTGCGGCAACATCACGCAATATATATAGCTCGTGCGGTGAATAGGCGCCATACATGAATACGCTCCAATCGAGAGAATCATTCAGATTGCCGCGATAACGCATCCCGAAGAAGGGAACTTCAAAAGGAATGGAGTGCGAGGCATCCGAACTGTGGAAGAAGCGAATGAATCTGTCACGACCGTGCAAGATATAGTGCTGATGACCAACCATGCGAAGCACAGTTAGTCCCAGCCGGTTTCTGACGGGGCCAATTTTCATAAACCATCCCATTCGAAGTCATGCACAGGTACTTTATCTGAGCAAGACGTGAGACTACATAGACCATCCTATCCTTGTTCTCCGAGCAAGCCGTCGTCTTGACCACTGCAAAGAGTTAGGGACGGGTTGGGTGTCGAGGGTTCTGGATTCCCGTTTTCCGTCCCTTGGGGGGAACGGAGACTTGGGTGCAATCGGGGCTTGTCGGACATGATCAGTGCAATTCCATTGTGATACTTGTTGTGATACTTTGTTTCGGAATTCAGTGCAGCGTGGTGCAGCTCTGTACGACAAGCATCGCGTCAAGTAGTATTAAATATATCAATAACATATAGCAATTATTGCGTCGGTATTCGTCTCCGTGCAGTTCTGTGCAAAGCTGCATTATATCGGACTTAAAATCCGCAGGCCGCAAGGCCGTGGGGGTTCAAGTCCCCCTCCGGGCACCAAAGAGTTGGTGGGCAGGGCAATCTGGAGAACCTATATCGCACCGTTTGGTGTTGCGGGAAATGTTCTACTTCAAGCTCTCGTAGTCTTTATCGCTGACAGGCTCTAACCAGATTGTTTTGCCCTTTCGTGTTGGTGTGACCGCTATATAGGCAAAGCTGCTTTTGGGTAATGCTCCGTGCCAATGCTCTACGCCAGGCGCGCGATCGGCTGGAGCGCCTCGCCGACCAGTTCTTCATTTGCGAATGGCCCATAGGCTTCGGCGGTATCGAAATGAGTCACGCCGCGGTCATAAGCGGCGCGAATCAACTGAATCATCTCGCTCTTATCAGCCGGCGGCCCGTATCCCGCGCTCATGCCCATGCATCCGAGGCCAAGAGCGGATACTTCGAGAGTCTGTCCGAGAACGCGCTCTTGCATTCCTTCTCCTCTGTAGTTGTGTACCCAGTTGCTCCTACCGATTAACGAGCTTCTGCATCTGAGCGGGATATCTGTCTCCCTGAACATCGATCGTTGAGACAGCATCGTGGATGGCCTTCAGATCGTCCGTGGTCAGTTTCACGACTGCGCCACCGAGATTTTCTTCGAGGCGGTGAAGCTTCGTGGTTCCGGGAATGGGCACGATCCACGGCTTCTGCGCGAGGAGCCAGGCAAGCGCAACCTGCGCCTTGGTCGCTTTTTTCTGATCAGCAATCCGCCCCAGCGCATCCACAAGTGCCTGGTTCGCTTGTCGGGCCTCCGGAGAAAAGCGTGGAACGATGTTGCGGAAGTCAGTCTTATCGAACTCCGTCTTGTCTGAGATTGCTCCTGTCAGAAATCCCTTACCCAGCGGGCTGAACGGCACAAAGCCAATGCCGAGTTCCTCGAGCGTTGAAAGAATCTCCTTTTCCGGTTCACGCCACCACAAGGAATACTCGCTTTGGAGAGCGGTCACCGGCTGCACAGCATGAGCGCGGCGAATGGACGCTGCGCCAGCTTCCGACATGCCGAAATGCTTGACCTTGCCTTGCTGAATCAGATCCTTTACGGTGCCTGCGACGTCATCAACCGGCACATTCGGGTCGACGCGATGTTGATAGAACAGATCGATCCTGTCGGTACCGAGGCGCTGAAGCGCGGCGTCAGCGACGGCCCGAATTCGTTCCGGCGTGCTATCCAGGCCCTGCGTCGGAATTCCATTCTTGAAGCCGAACTTGGTTGCGATTACAACCTTGTCGCGAACGGGAGCCAGCGCCTCGCCAAGCAGTTCTTCGTTCGTAAACGGACCATATGCTTCAGCCGTATCGAAAAACGTCACTCCACCGTCAAAAGCGGCGCGGATTACTTTGATTGCCTCACTCTTTTCGGCTGCGGGACCATAACCGAAGCTCAGTCCCATACAGCCGAAGCCGAGGGCCGACACTTCCAATCCACTCTTTCCCAGGGTTCGCTTTTCCATGATTTCTCTCCATTTGCAGTGTAGGCAGAACCGAACAAATGCGGTTATCCCGATTCTGCCGATCTTTTGCCTGATTCTCTTGCTGGCCAGTCTTTGCGCTCGCGTGGACAGAGGCAAGAGCTATTCTTGTGATGGAAGAGGGTAGACGAAATGAGTTCGAATGACAGACATTCCATCGCTCCTCCCGCAATCTTGTCTATCCAGGAATTGAGAGCAGAACTGGCAAAGAAGATTGCCTGGTTTATCGGCTCCTCAGAGAGACAGGTGACTGGAGTACCCGGTCTGATGCTGGTGCGCAGGACTGCTCCCAGCGCACCTTGCACAGGCACGTACACGCCGAGCGTAATTGTCGTCGCTCAAGGCAGCAAACGTGTCGAGCTCGGCCAGACGACGTTCATCTATGACAGGTCTCGGTTCCTTTTGACCTCGATCGATTTGCCGATCGTCAGTCAGGTTGTCGAAGCGAGTGAAGCTAAGCCGCTTCTTGCCTTGGTGCTCAAACTGGAGATGTCAGTAATCCGCGAGCTCATCGGGTACGAAGAAGTCCAAATGCGTGAGGGGGCGGCTGATTCGCCCGCAATGGTGACCGGGGCGGTTACGGCTGAACTCCTGGGCGCGTGCTGCCGCCTGGTCGACCTGCTGGCGAGTCCGCAGGACATTCCCTTCCTGAGTGGCCTCATTCAACGCGAGATCATCTATCGGATTCTCTCCGGACCGTCTGGCGCGCGTCTTCGAGCGATTGCCACTGCCGGAGATCAGAGTCATCGTACCGCGAGGGCGATCTCCTGGATCAGGGACAACTATGCAAAGCAGATACGCGTGGACGATTTGGCTGGGATTGCAGGCATGGGCGTATCGACGCTTCACCATCATTTCCGCGTGTTGACCCATATGAGCCCGCTTCAGTATCAGAAGCAGCTACGCTTGCAGGCTGCACGAGGACGAATGCTTTTGGACGGGCTGGATGCGTCTACTGTGGCCTTTGAGGTTGGATACGAAAGCGTCAGTCAGTTCAATCGTGAATACAGCCGATTCTTCGGCCAGCCGCCAATGCGCGACATCAAAAAGCTGAAAGATGAGAAAGTGATTGAGATGAGTGCCGCCTGACCCTTCGGCCATCAGCTTTCTTCCCAAAATATCCGCTCACCGGTTGATTGGGATAGGTCCCCTTGATCCCGAATGTTTTTGTTGATTTGCCCCACTCGGCGATCCATCCATGTCCAATCCGTAAAATTCCCGCAGCGATCCCTTTTGTCCATTGCAGTGCGCAAACAATTGAAGGCCGAGACAGGTGGGAGTTATAAAAACCTTGTCGCTCCGTAACAAGCTGGGGGAGTTGTCGTCTGCCTTTTCAATCAAACCAAGTTCAGACAGACGTCTGAGATCGCGTTCAATCTGCGGTCCCCGCGATCCCGTCGTCTGCATAAGTTCTTCCGTCTTGCAAGCAAGCGGTTTCGCGAATATCAATCCGGATTCGGCCAGAACCTTTGTTGCTCTGGTGCATACAACGACGAGGATTCGGACCGGATAGGTCGTGAGCTGAGAAAACAGTTCTACCAGGACACTGCTCAATTCGCCTATCCCATCTGTCGTGCACGATGTGGCCAGCAGACCTCCCCAGAAATGCTTCAACCAGCCTTCCTCAGTACATGATCCGTTTTCAAGAACGCGTACAACGAGCGATGTATCAGCGCGAAGTTCCTCGGCCACAGGGCCTTCGGCCAACAAACTTTGAGCTTTGAGCGCAATTTCGATGGCGTTCGCTAATTTGTGATTACTCAGCCTTCCTCTGAGCAACTGTCCAATTTCCTCCGCCCCTCCCGGGCATATCTCACTCAACATTGAAATTGCCTCGGACATGCGCACCAGGGTCTGCAGGTCTTCTGGTTTCGCGTCCTCAATCAGGCTCGTTCTCAGACTTTCCCATTGGCATGAGTTGGGGTCATCTTTTGGAATAATGAACGCCAGGCCGACGCCATCGTTCCCACATCGGGCAACTTTGGCTCGCACGTCGATCCGGCGCTCAGAATTCGGTTCCAGCGGGCCTTCTCTCTGCAAGGTCAAAGTAACCAAAGTGCCGGGTTCCCATCGGTCTTTCGTAAGGATGTAAACCCCCGTTGGACTGACATCTCTCACAGCTTCTTGAACCAGGCCGGTGCCGTTCCAGCGATATGCGGCAAACTGTTCTACTGTTCGCCGCTGTGCTCGCTCAGATTCGGGCTCCAAAAAGCTCTCAAGCCAACCTTTGCGTTTCGTCATGCAGTCTCCGCTTTAATCTCGAATGTGCAGATGCAACGCGATTCTATCCATCTTTGAGCGGCTTCGAAATGCCCCGATTGTCATGTGCAGATTCGGAAGTACTGCGTGAATAGGAGTTTGAGGGGCGAAAACAGGGCTTTCGCCAGGCAAATTCTGCAAGGCGTACCGTTGCGCACGAAGGTCTGAGGTCGTCCCATCCCATTAGTTCCATAAGTCACGTGATCGAGATGGTTTTCAATTGAACGTAAAACAAACTTCGTGATATTCGGTCAATACATAAAATTGCGGCGCGGAATGCGTATGCGCAGCAGTGGACTGAGCCGGAAGGGGTGCGTATGGACCGCAGCGAATTCACTATCTCAATCGTCCCTGACCCAGGCAGCCGTTCCGCAAACGGGCCACAAATCGTCCCCGACAAAAGTGCTGAGTGGGATGCCAAGTGGCTTCGTCCTATTCGCACTGCCCCAAAACCGCTCGCTAATCCAAAGGACCCAATTCTCAAGAAAGATGCTGCGCCAAAACCACAAAACTCCGATCCTCTGACTATTCGATTCCTGCGTTGGCTATTTCCCGATGTCAATCAGCGACGAGCCAGAAGATATCCAACTCCCGGCGTGGTCGCGTACTACTGGACGGGAGGTACTCCGTACTCCTACCACGTGGGAGATATGAGTGCGACCGGACTTTTCTTGCTCACCAAAGAACGGTGGGCGCCGGGCACCCTCATCCAGATGACGCTTCACAGGCAGGACGGCAGAATGAACACTCCTGACACTTCGATCTGCATTCTCACGGAAGTCGTGCGCTGGGGAGAGAATGGTGCAGGTTTCAACTTCGTTCTCAGCGACTACGACAACGTGATCGATTACGGCATTCCCGCCGGAGAAGCAACCGACAGAAAGTCGGTCGAGCGATTTCTCACTAAAATCGGCCTGCCTGATCTCCGGTAGTATTCAAATCTCGGCAAAAAAAACGCAGTGAAGCAGATGCTTCACTGCGTTCAATCGAGGCCAATTTCTAGAACATGAACTTCCCACCAAACTGCCAAGTGCGCGGATCCTGCGTGGAAGTTACCTGGCCAAAGTTTCCGTCTGTAAATCCGGTGTCGATTCCGTTGAATTCCGTATGGTTGAAGGTGTTATAGGACTCGAACCGAAGCTGGATTCTCGGACCCTCGGCGGTGGTTATCCGAAACTCTTTGAATAAGCTTAAATTCCAGTTGAAGAGCCCCGGGCCCACAATGGAATCCTTGCCCGCAGTGCCATAGCCCTGGTTTGGGCCTCCATCCCACGGAGCGATCGGAGCCGAATAGGCTCCTGTGTTGAACCACGCGAGCTGCTTGTGGGGGTAGCTCCTGCTGCTGTGATCGAAATTCGGACGGTTGGTTGTGCCACCACCTAACCCAAGCGTGTCCGGAGAATAGGTCACGTTGACGGGGTTTCCACTCTGAGCGACGGTAACGCCGGAGAACGTCCAACCACCTAACAAAATGCGCATGAACGCACCCCGATCCTGGAACGAGGCGAAATTGTAGATGTAGTTGGCATTGAATACATTCCGGCGGTCGATGACACCCGAGCCGCGGTCATAGCTGGGGTTAAAAGGATTGGAGAGCAGGCCACCGGAACCCTGCTGGTTGGTGGAACCCAGGTCGCCGCTCTGAATATCAATCTCATGACCATAGGTGTACGACAGTTGGAGAGACAACCCATGACGGTTCTGCATGCGCAGGCCCGCCTGGAACGAGTTGTAGTTGCTGTTCGTTGTGTTTTCTACCTGCGTGATTCCGCCGAAGCCCTGATAGATCCTGTAGAGGTTTGAGTTTGCGCCGTTGACGGCCACTCTTTGCCGGTCCGCGATGTCGTTGATAGGCAGCGTGTTGATAGCCCGTTGAACGTTCTGGTGCCATGCGCTCATGCCGACGTACTGGAACTGAGCGACGATGGATCGAGCTATTTCGTGCTGCACTCCCAGACTGTATTGCTGTGTGGCCGGGGATGGATAGGCATACTGCAGACTGCTGAAGCCCCCAGGGAAGAACGGAACCGCGGCAGTTTGCCCTGTTTTGTTGCTGGTGTTCGGGTCGGAAAAGTAGACCGCGCTGACATTCGGCTGATACGCATTCGGCGGATTCACGTCTGTGCCGTAGATATCATTGCCCTGTACGCGTTCGAAGAATAACCCATAACCGCCGCGGACGACGGTCTTGTTGGCCTTGTCGACGTTGTAAGCAAAACCGATTCGCGGTTGCCATGTTCCGTAGTGATTCTCCACCAGGCCTCGCGGAAATCCATCGACACCCGCCAACTGGACACCATTCAGATAGAACGGAACGGGCGCGCCAGCCGGCTGGCTGAAACCCGGGCCGGCAGGATTCAGACTGCCTGTGACGGGATCCGGCGTTTGTGCGTTCGCGGCGCTGAAATCAGCCGGAACGAAGTTTGACGTCCGGTTGTCCTTTTCATACACGTGGGGCAGGCCATCAAAGCGGATACCGAGATTCAGGGTAAGCCTCTGCCGAGCGTGCCAGTTGTCCAGCGCATAGAAGGAAAATGTGTTGTTCAGCCAGTGAAAGACGTCCTGCTGGTTCAGTTGCTGGTACGTGCTGGCAAAGCCGAGCAGGAAGTTGGCATAGGCGTCTCCAGAATAAGACGACTGGTTGAAGGTATAGTCGCCCTGGGTATTGGCCTGCTGCTGCTGGTTCTTGTCGTTCCGCATGTATGCGGCTCCGAACTTGAACTGATGGCTTCCCTTGCTCCACGACAAATCATCGCGCGGCTGGTAGTTGAGATACGAGTTCCGCCACGGCCAGTAGTTCACATTCCACTCTGTGTTTGGCGCGCCGCTGAAGGTTATCGATGGCATGCGGTCCAACGTGTTATTGCCGGTAAAAATGCCCACTGCGGACCAGCCCGCGGGTTGCGCATAGATTCCTACCGGCGTGATATCGATCGTGTTTCCGTTCACATTGAAGGATGTTTCATTGAGAATCGTGGAAGAAAGCGACTGGGTGAGCTTGATGACCGTTCCCCATGTCGGGTTGTTGAATACATCGCCGACCGTGACGTAACTGTCGCCATCCCACATCGAGGGGTAAATGGTCTGGTTCATCGAATCGTGAATCCAGTGACCCATCAGGTGATACTTGTCGTTGAAATTATGGTCTATGCGAACCACATCCTCGCGAACATCTGTTGGCTGCTTCGGTGAGGCAATGTACTGGGTGCCGTTTGCGGTGTTCGGATGGGGAATCGCGCCATGCCCATGAACAGAACTGCGTTGGGATCAAGCAGGTTGGCAGGGATGATGTAGCCTCCCTTGCCAGGAGCGATGTGAAATGGCTGTCCTGGAACCAGAGAGTCCGATTGATAGATCGCAAGCTTGGCCGGGTCCACGGTTGCAGGAACAATCAGCGGATTCCCACTGAGCGGGATGTAGTTCAAATCGCTTCCTGCGGTGGGGAAAAACTGGGCCGGGATTGTATTCGCAACGCTCGGATTGGCGCCCTGGACCAGCTTGCGCCATTCTTCGTTCACGAAAAAGAAGGTCTTATTCTTGATAATCGGCCCGCCGACATTTCCGCCAAAAATATTCAGGCGGAGTTCCGGTGTAGGTACGCCCTGCTGTTTGAAGAAGTAGTATCCGGCGTTGTACGCATCGTTGCGGTTGAACTCCCACAGAGCACCGTGGAATTTTTGCGTCCCGGACTTCAAAGCCATCAATACGGTGCCGCCTGAGTTAATCCCGTAATCAGGCGTGTAGTTGCTGGCGAGAGTCTGGAACTCGGACAACGCGTCCGGACTGACCGCAACATCCAGCCTGCCGCCACTGCCACGGTCATAAACTTCACCGCCGTCAATCAACCAATTATTGTGGTCCCATCGCGAGCCGTTGAAGTTGATTTCGGCGCTGCTGCCCTGGGCGCTCACACCGTTGAAGGCCGGCAGTGTATTGGTGACACCGGTGCCCGCGGTGACCAGCGACATCATGCTGCGGCCGTTTGTGGCCAGCTGCAAAACCTGCTCGCCAGTAATCAGCGAACTGACTTCGCTGGTATCCGTCTGCACTGCAAGCGCAGTCGCGTTGACGGTTACGGACTCATTCGCCGAACCCACTTGGAAATCCACATCGGCACGGACGGTCGCCGCCACATTGATCACAATGCCGGTCTTCGCGTAGTTTTTGAATCCAGCTTTTGCTGCTTTGAGATTGTATGTGCCGATAGCTAGTCCGGGGATCTCATACAAGCCTGATGCGCCCGATTGTGTAGTGCGTACTTCGCCAGTACTTGCGTGAGTAACTGTGATCGTAACGCCCGGTACCGCCGCTCCTGTTGGATCAGTCACCTGACCAGTGATCGTGCCATTTTCTTGCGCCGTCGCTATCGCGAGTGTGCTCAACAAAAGCACACAAATCCTCCAGAGATTTTTCAAATCTCTCATCTTGTACCTCCATGAAATCGACGTGCATCTTCCGGAGAGACAGTGCTCTCCTCTCGTATCTGCTTTGTGACAGGGAAGCTTGCAATCAAACTAATTCGTGTCGATACCGGAAGGCTTACAAGACAAACTATCGTCTAAAACAGCTGTGCTCAAGGATTGCACCCTTGGCGCCGTCAAACGTCTTTATGCGGGCTAGAAACTGGTCAGGGGGTTCCGTAGCGGTCGATCGCTTTTCCGACCCACCGAGATATTTAGCTCCAATATTCTTTCGCTGTCAAGCCCGGCAAAGTCGATATGGATTCTCGGCAGGGCGATGTGGATTTCCAGCAGGTCGATGAGGATCAACCCTATATTCAGATGACTACCTCGGTGGCAAAATCGCCTACCGCGTCGCTCAAGCGTTCGTAGTCTTTGAGCTCCAGCGCAAGAGAAAGGGCAGTCAATTCAGATCAAATAGACCTTGAGGCTCCGGTCAAAACAAATAGAGTTTTGAGTGCTCTGGCGCAACGTATTTCCGGGTATGCGTGGCGTAATATCAGTTCATACATAAGAAGGATATCCACTGCTGTCACAGGGAAGTAATAGCGGTCTCCTCTGCTTTCCCTGTGACGATTTTCATCAAGGATTTAACGTTTCTTTTGTTCTCTCTAATAGCCCTACCCGTGCTCAAGCCGGGTGGGGCTTTTCTATCAACAGATAGCCCTCTTGATGTAGTTCGAGTCGATGGGTGTCGCAGCTCTGGTGCAGGGTATCTAGGCCTGACTAGCTGGGTTTCAATTGATTTTAATTAAGGTTAGATGGTGCGCCCGGAGAGATTCGAACTCCCGACCTACTGATTCGTAGTCAGTCGCTCTATCCAGCTGAGCTACGGGCGCACACGTACGGCTTCGAACGAAACCATGATCAGATTAACAGGCTTTTCGCGGCGGTGCAATCTCACCGTCAGGCGGCTGGGGCAGGCTCCGGCGCAGGAGCGGGAAGCGCAACCTGCACCTCTTCAATAACCTGCAGTCCGGCGCTCCGCACCAGCTGGATCACCGCCGCCGCGTTCAAGCGTGTCGCATCGTACTCTGCTCGCAGGGTCCGAGCCTCGCGATTGAAGCAGAGCCGACGAATTCCATAGACCTCGCGCGCTTTGGCCAGCGCGAAGGCGACCGCCTCGGTCGGGGGCGTGGCGTAGCGAAGAACAATGTCCACCGTCGTCATACGCACAGGATAGCAGTTCGGCACCGCACAGCACCGGGATTCCCGTTCAGTTCACCAAGGATGGTTCTTCCGGTTGTCACAACACTTGCTTTGCCATTGCGGCCGTCGCCAGCGATCCGCTGAATCCCATCGTCTCCACTACCGACGAAGGCACAATCACCATCGACCCGCGCTCCTTGATTGCCTCGTACAGCATGTTCATCGCGCGCAGTTGCAGCGCCGTTGGATTCTCGCTATAAGCCGCGGCGGCCTGTACAAATTTCTCTGAAATCTCAGTCTCTGCCTGGCCCAGAATGATGCGCGCCTGCCGTTCGCGTTCTGCCTGTGCCTGCCGCGACATCGCATCCTGCAGCCCTGCCGGAATGCGCACATCTCGCACCTCCACCGACTGCACGGTGATCCCCCACGGATTCGTCTTCTCATCCAGAATGCGCTGCAACTCCCGTCCCAGCATCTCGCGCTCCGTAATCATCTGCGCCAGTTCATGCCGCCCGATCGACTCGCGCAGTGCCGTCTGCGCGCTCAGCGTGATCGCATCCATGTAGTTCTCTACTTCGAGGAGCGCCTTTTCCGCATTCCATACCAGCCAGAATACGATGGCGTCCACATCCACCGGCACCGTGTCGCGCGAAAGAGTCGACTCAGCAGTCACGCTGCTGACCCGCACGCGCTGATCCACATATGGGCTCAACGTTTCCAGCACCGGCACAATGAAAAAGATTCCCGGGCCACGCAGTCCCACGTAGTTCCCCACGCGCAACAGCGCCACTTTTTCCCACTGCTGCACCACCTTGATCGCATTCAAAAGATAAAGCGCGATCAATGATCCGATGTATAGAGGCGCCGGACCCTTCGTGATCGCGCTCAAAACCAATCCCGCCGTCAGGCAAATCACAAACGCCGTTATCGCCACCCGGTTATATTGCAGATTTCCTGTCCTGGTCATCGCTCATCTCCTGCGGTTCGGCTCGTTGGCCGCATTCCGCATCTGCTCCAATACGTCCTGAACTGTGAACCCCGCAGCCCCCGCGCGTGCAATTGTGTCGGAGACAATTTGTCCGAGCTGGCGCTGTCGTTCATCCCCGGCACGCGGAATCTTCTGATCGCTGATAAACGTTCCCGTGCCCTGGTGCGTTTCGAGCAAGCCGCCGTACTCCAATTCGCGATAAGCACGCACCACGGTGTTCGGATTGACCTCAAGATCAACGGCGAGCTGGCGCACCGTCGGCAACTGATCTCCTGCGCGCAACGCCCCGCCTGCCATTGCGCCCCGCACCTGGTCGACAATCTGCCGATAAACGGGTACACCGCTCTGCAGGTCCAGGTGAAAGTAAAAAGCGGATTTTGAAGACTTGCTCATGCGGAAAGCAGTGTACCATATTACTAGTACACCAGATCATGTTTGGCGTCAAGAAAATTCGCCGAAGAGAGACTTTGCTGCTGGCGCCCGCAATCCTGGATGATTGCTGTTCACGGTTGCCATGCCGTCCGTGATTACGGTAGGTTCGACCTATGAGCGGAAAATTTGCGGCTATTTTCTCGGATCCCCGGGCTTTGAAATTTTTCGTAAAGACCATCGGCAAAGCTTTTCTTGATAAATATCAATCGCTAAAAGTCGCTCTTCTTCGCGCGATGGGCATCATCGATTTCCCGGTCCCGCCAAACTCGAGGATGCGCGGAACCTCATCCGATACGATCCGGCATTATTACGAATCGGGCCTTACTACGACTCTGCCAATAATCACTGCGGCTTTCATCGAAGGGTTGGATTTACGATCCTCCGCCAAAGTGCTAGATTTCGGATGCGGTGTTGGTCGTCAACTTCTGCACTTCAGGCGAAACTACCCCGGCCTGACACTTCATGCCTGTGACGTCAACGATCGCTCAATCCAATATCTTCAGAGCGCTTATCCAACGGTTGAATCGTATACGAGTGCGTTTTCGCCACCTCTGAAGTATCCCGACCTCAACTTCGACTTGATTTATTCGGTTTCAATCTTCTCTCATCTGAATATTCGAGACCACGAATTGTGGCTGAGAGAGCTGGCAAGAATCACACGCGGAGGCGGACTCTGTTGCTTGACGATCTTGGGAACGTACGCAAGAGCGCTTCGTTCGAGACCGTCATCCGGCCATCCCGCTTCTAAGGAAGTCACAGCCCTTGAAGAGCAAGGTTTCATCTATGAAAGCAACTTCGATGGAAAACCAAAGCCCGAGTACATGAAAGCAGTAGAGCAGATCTGGAATCTTGGCAGCAACCTCATCGGAATCGACGAAGACTATGGCCGAACTTATTATTCGGAGAGATTTGTGCGCCAACACTGGAACAACGAAAGTTTCGAAGTCCGGCAGTATATCCCCGGCATCATCGACAACCTTCAGGACCTCGTAGTCCTTAAAAAGCGATAGAGCCTTGGGATTCTAAGATTCAGAGTTTCCACAAAACGCGGAGTTCCGGTGCGCCGTTCGCAGCAAGGTGCGAAACCGCCAGGGAATCACTTTCCTTCATGAAGCGACTCCGCCGCCCGCAGCGCCAGCCCATGAGCAACGGACGTAAATTCGTTGCCGCCGCGAATTCGAGATGCTCCGAAGCGGCTCTCGAAAATCCGCCGCACCGCGGGGACAAACGAAGATCCCCCCGTAAGGAAGACGCGGTCCACGGCGCGCGGATCCACTCCTGAACTCTGCAGAAGCGTGTCGACCGCGTCTTCGATTGCCTCGAGTTCTTCCTTGATCCATGATTCGAATGTCGGTCTCGTCACGGGAATGCGCAAGGCCATGCCTCCCGCGTGAAATCGAAATTCGGCATTATGCGCGTGCGACAACTCGAATTTCAGCTCCTGCACCGACTGATGGAGTTGGTAGCCGAGGTCCTCATCGACAATCGCGATCAGTGCTTCAATCTTCTCCGGCTCGAGGGCTCGAATCCGCGCGCTCTTCAAAATCTCACGGACGTTGTTTGTGCGCAGGAACGAGAGATAGTGCCAGCGCTCAAGATTCGCGTAGATCCACGCCGGAACGGCCGGCAGGAGCTTGTTGAGAGATCGAGCTTCCGAATCCGATCCGAGGGCCGGTGAAACCAGCTTGCGAATAATTCGAGCATCAAAGGCATCGCCGGCCAATGCCACTCCGCTGTTACCCAGCAAATCGGCCGGTGTCCGCCCGCGACGCCGCACCTCCGGCCCGACGCGCAGCAGGGAAAAGTCACTCGTGCCGCCGCCGAAGTCGCCGATGAGGATCAGTTCTTCGTGGCCCAGCGTTGCTTCGTAGGTGTAGGCGGCGGCCACTGGCTCCATCTCAAAATCCACGTGCTCAAAACCAGCCAGCGCGAAGGCAGCACGCAATCGCGTAACAGAGAATTCCTGGTCGTCTTCAGTCTCAGCGCCAACAAAACGTACTGGCCGGCCGACCATTGCATAACGAATGGGCCGCCCAATCTGTGATCCGGTATGTTTACGAATATCGCTGAGCATACGAGAGATCAACTCTTCGAGTTTGTAACGACGCCCAAAGACCTCAGTCCCCGTGAGCGTACGGCTTGAGAGGTGAGACTTCAGCGACTGGACGAGGCGCCCTTTCTCATCGGTTTGCAGGTAGTGCTCGATGGCGGCAGGCCCCGTCAGGGAATGCGTACGCTTGATGCCTTCACTGTTCTTGTACTGCTCGAAATAGAGGACAGACCGGAACGACTGCGTCTCCGCTCCCGCTGAGCGAAAGGTGGCGAGCTGCACCGGTTCATTCCCGTCGACGATGGCGACTGAGCTGTTCGTTGTTCCAAAATCAAATCCAACAGCCAGGTCTTGACCTTCTCCGGTGCGCATAGACTTCATTATTTCGCACTCGCCACGGCGACGGTCTCAATTCGGTCAGCACTCCAGGTACGCTTGTCGGAGGCCGATGAGCCGTGCGCAGATTTCGCATGAGTGCGTTCAACGCGGGCGTAGACTGAACCCTCAGGGTTATACCGATCCCCCCGGGAGGACCGCATGAAGATTCAAGTCAACAGTGATAAGACAATCAATGTGGACGCCAGCCTGACGCGCTTTGTCAAAGAAAAATCGACGAGCGCACTGGACAGGTTCGCGAAAGAGCTTACGCGTGTCGAGATTCATCTCAGCGACGTCGATAACAAGAAGACTGGTCCGGCGGACAAGCGGTGTCTGATTGAAGTGCGCCCCGCAGGAGATCGACCGCTCGCTGCAAGCGCGATCGCCAAAACCACGGATGCAGCGGTTGACGGAGCGCTGGGAAAGATGAAGCGATTACTTACCACCTTCTTTGGCAAGAAGGGAAGGCCTGCCGCGAAGGTCGCGGCGCCTGTGTCAAACGCAAGGAAAACAGGAGTTACGGCGAAGAAGACCGTAGTGAAGCAGAGCGCGTCAAAACAAGCAGCGGCGAAGAAGCCGACAAAGCTCAGCCCTCGCGGCCCCAAGAAAAAGATGGTCTATCAGGCCCGCCGAAAGTCCTTTCCCAGATAGAGCCCCGGGCAAATCTGTGGCTACAGGCTATTGAGGTATTTGCGGATCTCGGGATTTGACCAGTCCGGATCGCCCACAATCTTCCTGCGAATCACGCCTTTGCGGTCGATGATGTAAGTCTCTGGCCATCCCTCGGTTCCATACATCTTCGCCACTGTCTGGTCCGGATCGCGGACGGTCTCGAGGTTCACATGATAGCGGTTGAGAAACCTGCGGTATGATCCCGGGTCGGAATCAATGCTGACCGCGAGTATCGCGAGATCGGGCTTGTCGCGATGGAGTTGCTCCAGCGCCGGCGTCTCCTGCACGCAAGGCGGGCATTGGCTCCACCAGAAATTCAGCAGCACCACTTTACCGCGGTAGTTTGCCAGGTGAATCGTGTTCTCGCCGTCGCTGACGGTAAAGTCGGGAGCGACTTTGTCGGCATTGGCAGGATGCGCACCGCGGTCGCAGCCGCAGGTGAGAGTCAGCGCGAAAATGGAACCAAGGGCAATGAAACCAGGAGACCGCACATCCATATAATACGGAGCGAAGGGTATTGAAAGAAAGGCCGAGGAGCAATGGCGGACAAACCGGATCCAGCCGAACCGGAATCAGTCAACGGGGCCGGACGCACATTCAAGCCCGTCCTCGGTCTCTCCGATGAACCCGGTGAGCCCCTTACCATTCCCATCCGCACCGGGATTGTGTACGACCAGCCCGAGCCAGCAGAACTCATCGAACTTACCGTCATCATTCCGGCCCGCAACGAAGGGCAGAACATTGAAGCGTGCCTGCAATCGCTCGTCGCGCAGTCCGAAGACATCTTCCAGCTCGGTCGGGACTGGGAACTGATCGTAGTCGACGACCACTCCATCGACAGCACCGCAGAAATTGCTCGCCGCTTTTCCGGGGTCACTGTCCTTGAGGCCGCCAAGCTGGAAAAAGGCTGGACAGGGAAGAACAATGCCATCTGGACCGCTGCCCGCAAAGCACGCGGCCGTTGGCTTCTTTTCGCTGACGCGGATACGATCCACGAGCCCGGCGACATGCACCGCGCGATCCACGAAGCTACTCGCAACAAAGCCGGTGTCCTGAGCTATTCTCCGCGCCAGATTGTCACCGGGTTTGCGCAACGCGCGCTAATGCCGCTCGTCTTCTCTGAACTTGCTCTGGCGTATCCGCCCGCGAAGGTTTCGGATCCCAATCAACGCATCGCGGCGGCCAATGGCCAGTTCCTGCTCGTCGAGCGTGAAGCATACCGGCGCCTTGGCGGCCACCCCTCGGTCGCCGACCGCGTCCTTGAAGATGTTGAACTCGCCTTTATCGCGAAGCGGCGCAAAGTGGGATTGCGTTTTCGCTACGCGCCAGACGCCCTGAGTACCCGCATGTACCGCACAACCTCCGCGATGATAGAGGGATGGACTAAGAATCTCGCGCTTTTGTTTAACAACACCCTAGCCACCTGTTTGTGGAAAATTCTGGATATCTTGTTGCTTGTTGGCTTACCCTGGCTTGCCATTCGCTTCTGGAACGGCCGCTTCAGCCCACATTCCCTTGAGTGGCTCGGAGCGGGATGGGTCCTACTCCTCCTCTGGCTTCGAACGCTTTTCCGCTTCTACTCGCGTGTCTCGAAATCAAACTTTCCGTTTATCGATTGCGCAATCTCTCCCTTGGGATTGCCGCTCTTTGTAGTTCTCCTGTATCGAAGCTGGTTCAAACACCGCGTTCTCAAGCAGGTAAGCTGGAAGGGAAGAACCTATCCCGGTTGAACTGGCTGGCGGGCTATAAATTCATTCTGTTGAACCGTATAGGCTCATTAGTTGAAGTCTGATTTTGTAACCTTAAGCGCCTTTAGGCATCTATTAGGTGAGGGTCGAATGATCGAACTTACGCGCCGGGCCACGTTTTCCGCGTCCCACTTCTATTGGAACGACGCCTGGTCGCAGGAGAAGAACGAGGAGGTCTTTGGTCGCTGCGCTCGGCGCAACGGGCACGGCCACAACTACACCCTGGAAGTGACTGTCGCGGGTGAGCCTGATTCGACGACGGGATTTGTAGTGGATCTGAAGTGGCTGAAAGATGTGATAGAAAACGAAGTTCTGGCCGCCTACGATCACCGCCATCTGAATCTTGAAGTACCCGAATTCTCAAACGGCAAACTCATTCCGACCACGGAAAATATCGCCATCGCAGCATGGAAAAGGCTTGAACCGGCCGTCAATAAGGGTGGCGGAGCACGGCTCAGTCGGGTACGGGTTTACGAGACGCCTGAGATCTTTGCTGAATATCGGGGACAACGCTGATGCATACCGCATCTTTCGGCCGCCGATACACGTTGAGCGCCAGCCACCGGCTGCATTCCGACGCGCTTTCAGCCGAGGCGAATGGCAAGACCTACGGCAAGTGCAACAACCCGCACGGTCACGGACACAACTATGTTGTTGAGGTGCTCGTGGGCGGGCCAGTCGACGCCGATACGGGTATGGTGGTCAACATGGCCGTCCTGGATGAAGCGGTACAAACATCGGTGCTGGAGCGGTTTGACCATACAAACTTGAACTTCGATCCTCTGTTTGTGAATCAAGTGCCAACAACAGAGAATCTCTGTAAGGCTGTATTTCAAGTGCTGAAAAGTGCGCTCCCAACCGGCCAGTTGGAGTATGTGCGCGTAGAGGAAACCGAGAACAATTTCTTTCAGTTCTACGGTGAATGATCTTGGGAACGACGCCCAGTTCCCCTGGGCGAAAGGACAAAGGCAATGGCGCAACCGATCGCGGTAAGTAAATCAATTCGCAGGGCAGTTGAAGGGAATCCCGGGCTTAGCGGCTTCAGTACGCAGGAGATGTATCGCGAGATCCTGGAGCGCCTCGGCGAGGACCCCGATCGGGATGGCCTGATGCAAACCCCCGTGCGCGTCGAAAAATCCATGGCCTTCCTCACCAAGGGATACAACGAAGATCCCGCGAAGATTCTGAGGGGCGCCATGTTCGATGTCGACTACGACGAGATGGTGATCGTGAAGGACATTGAGATGTTCTCGCTCTGCGAGCATCACATGCTGCCTTTCTTCGGCAAGGTGCACGTGGCCTATATCCCCAAGGGCAAGGTGATCGGTCTCAGCAAGATTCCGCGC
Organism: uncultured Acidobacteriaceae bacterium; assembly: GCA_963832035.1. Lineage (GTDB taxonomy): Bacteria > Acidobacteriota > Terriglobia > Terriglobales > Acidobacteriaceae > Telmatobacter. The sequence continues at coordinate 24,789 of CAWHSK010000004.1, forward strand.
CTCGTTGAAGTTTTCGCGCGCCGCCTGCAGGTTCAGGAGCGCCTCACGCGGCAGATCGCGGACACCATTCAGGAAGCCATCAATCCGCAGGGCGTTGGCGTAGTGATTGAAGCTCGCCATCTCTGCATGATGATGCGCGGCATCGAGAAACAGAATTCGTCGACTGTCACTTCAGCCATGGTGGGCTGCTTCCGTCAAAAGGAAACGCGCACCGAGTTCCTCTCGCTGGTTCGCCAAAGTTGAAGGGCCAACGTGCCAGCACATCGTTGCAAACTGTGCATCACAGTGGAACTGTTGCGCGTCGTCTAAGGTAGTTAGGTGAACGGTCTCTTAGTTATCGATAAGCCGGGCGGGATCACCAGCCACGACGTTGTGAGCCGCTTGCGCAGAATCACCGGCGAGCGCTCTATCGGCCACCTCGGCACCCTGGACCCCATGGCTACCGGGGTTTTGCCGCTCCTGATGGGCAAATTCACCCGCCTCGCGCAATACTTCTCAGCTGCGGAAAAGAGCTACAACGGAACCATCCATTTTGGCTTCGCCACCGACACTTACGACGCTGACGGCGAGCCAACGGGCGCCCAGATTCACCCGTCATTCACGCTCGAACAGGTCCGTGCCGCTGCGTCGCGTTTCCACGGCGACATGGAACAGATGCCTCCGCCGTTCTCAGCGAAGAAAATCGCGGGCACTCCGGCGTACAAACTCGCTCGCGCCGGCAAGCCTGTTGAACTGAAACCGGCGAAGATTTCCATCCGATCTTTTGCGATCACCGCACTCGAAGGCGAAGGAGCATCGTTTGCGATGAGTATCAGCGCAGGCGGCTACGTTCGTTCAGTCGTGCACGAACTCGGTCAAGACCTCGCCTGCGGGGCTCATCTCAGTAGTCTGCGACGGACCCAGGCGGGAGCGTTCACGCTCGCCGATGCCCAAACACTCGAAGAGCTGGAGCCGCTGTCCGGCAATCTCGCCGCGCTGGAACAATACTGCCTGCATCCGCGCAGCCTGTTGACGGAGATGCCTTCCGTCGCCGGCGACGACTGGTCCCTTGGCCGAATGCGCAATGGTGCCCAGGCAAATCTGCCCGAGTTCTCGCAGGCTCCGCTTGTGAAGGTCTTTGCTGGGCAGCGCGAACTCGTCGGAATCGCGCGTCGCGTAGCAGGAACGTTGTTTCAACCGGTAGTAGTGATGGGTTAGGCAGTGAAGGCCTCGGCGAACAGGCTATCGAATTCCCACCTGCCCGCGCACCGATTCGATCAGCTTTCCGGAGTCATATCCAATACCGGCCTTGAAGACTGTTTCAACTTTCTCGATGTCCTCGATGTTCTTTGCGGGATCGCCCTTGATAAGAACCAAGTCGGCCTGCTTACCCGCAGTGATCGTGCCGATGCGATCCTGCTGGCCAAGATAGACCGCGCCGTTTTCGGTCGCAATGTGAATGGCCTCCAAGGGCGTGAATCCCGCCTCAACGAGGAGTTCCACTTCGCGCTGATCTCCAAATCCCGGCAGCACGCCGCCGTTTCCCGTAGGATCGGGCCCTGCCAGCAGCAGTCCACCGGCCTTCGCAAATGCGAACTCAAAATCCATTTCTTTTTTCATCAACGAAGCCATGGGGGAAGTTGCCGGAATTCGCGCGCGCGCGGTTAGATAGCTCTGCGCCGACTCGGCAGACATCGCCTGTATCATGCGTGCCTGCAACCGGGGCCGCAAGGGGACTGACGCTTCAAACACGGGCAGCGTTGAGGTAACAGCAACGTGATGTGAGATCAGATTGTTGATCAACGCCTTTACCTGCTGGCTATCCACTGCAATCGTGTTCCAGGCATTTCCGCGGCTGCCGCTCTGCGGGCAGAGATCTGGCTTCTTGTCGGCAACAAACTCCGTATCCGCAAACACCGGCCCGTGTTCAAGATCATCAATACCTAGCGCAATCGCTTCCGGCCACGTCACGGAGCAGAGATGCCCGGTGAGCTTCATCTTGTGCGAGTGAGCCTGCTGGATCGCAGCGCCAAGATCATCGCGCGTAATGTTCATGTAAGCCTTGAACGACGTCATACCTTCAGCGGCCCAGTAGTCGACGAGCCGTCTGGCATCGTCGGGCCCACTCAACTCATGCATCTGCGCAAAACGCGTGTGTGGTCCTTCGAGATACGGCGCGCTCGCGTCGATCTCCGGACCGGGCATCAAGCCTTCGTCAATCCGCTTCTTCACTTTGAGATCTGTATAGGGCTCGAGGCTTCCGGTGGTACGCATCGTGGTGACTCCCGCGGCAAGATACAACCGCGGCGCGGTGTAGGGAATTTCGGCGACAAATAGTCCTGGCTCTCCCAACTCTCCGTGTTCACTCAACTGAACCGAATAGGAATCGGTGTAATAGAGGTGATCATGCATTCCCACCAGCCCCGGGATCACCGTATACCCGCTGCGATCGAGAATCTGCGCACCGGGATGCGGCTGCAGGGATGCGGCTGGGCTAATCGACTGGATCTTACCATTGGCGATTACGATTGCCTGGTCTTCCCTCGACGCCGCGCCGGTACCGTCGATTACCGTCACGTGATTGAGAACGACGACAGGCGCGTTCACGCTCACGAATGGCGCAACATCGCGAGCAGTTTGCGCAGGGGATGAGATGGCAGCGGAAGCAACGACGCAGCACACAAAAGTTGAACGCATCATCGCGATTGCCTCAGGGAAGAATTCGTTTGGATATCTTAAAGGCTGCGGCAGGTCCGACGATACAAAATCAAGACCTTCGATCACTATTTGCGTAAGAGCGGCGTTAGCGCCGGCATGAGCGTCTTGGCGATGATTTCTGATCCCTTGGCGGTTGGATGAATCCCATCTTCCTGGATCGTTCCGGGCACATTGACCAGATCCTTGTAGATCATCGGTACGAAAGCAGCGTGGTGCTTGGCAGCAAGATCCCGAAATAACTTGTCGAAAGCGCCGATGTAATCCGGCCCGTAGTTCGGCGGAAGAGTGATTCCGGCAAGCAGCACTTTGATGCGAGCACCGTCCAGCGCCGTCAGCACAGCATCCAGATTCTTTCGCGTCTGATCCAGCGGAAAGCCGCGCAGGCCGTCATTCCCGCCGAATTCCACGATGACTACCGCAGGATGGGCCTTCACAACCGCCTCAACATTCGCGACGGCGTCCTTCGTCGTCGCCCCGCTGGTACCCATATTCGACACCTTGTAGGAGTACCCACGCTGATCGAGATCCCGCTGCAGCGCGTCGGGATAAGCCTGTCCGGGGTTCAAGCCGTGTCCTGCCGTGATGCTGTCGCCATAGCAGATGATCTGCGGCCGGCTGGCTGCAAGCAGCGGGAAAAAGCCAATAAGCAGACAAAACGAAACGAGAATCCTGCGCCAAACGTCCACATTAACAGTGTAATGTCGCAAAAGGGAACGGTCGCTGGCCGTTGGTCGTACATATACAGGAGGCTAATCCCGGGTGATTGAAGTCCGTAACGTAAAGCGCTGGATTCAGAATGGCTCACGGCGCGTGGATATCCTGAAAGGAATCTCACTCAGCATCCCTGCCGGCCAGTTTGTAGCCATTGTCGGCGCCAGCGGCAGCGGGAAAAGTACTCTCCTGGGCCTCCTCGCCGGTCTCGACACACCGAGCGAAGGTGAAATCTGGCTTGACGGCACTCCGATTCACAATCTGGCTGAAGGTGATCTGGCCGCGGTTCGAGGTCGCAAAATCGGCTTTGTTTTTCAGTCGTACCAGTTGATTTCGACACTGACAGCGCTCGAAAACGTCCTGCTCCCCTTCGAACTCAATATTGAAGGCAACGGGCTGAATCAGGCGCGAGCCCTCCTTGAGGCTGTAGGCCTGGCGGAGCGCATGGACCACTATCCTGTGCAGCTTTCCGGCGGCGAACAGCAGCGCGTTGCTTTGGCTCGCGCCTTTGTTGTCGATCCGCCCATCGTGATGGCCGACGAGCCCACGGGCAACCTCGACTCCGCCAATGGACGCCTCGTGCTTGATCTGCTTCTCGAACACAACAGCCGGGCTGGCGCGACACTTGTGCTTGTCACGCATGACCCGGAGATTGCCGCGCGCGCCGATCGCAAGATCGTTCTGAAGGACGGCATGGTTATTGAAGATACATTGCCTTCTCAACCCGTTGAAGCCCTTGTGCAAAACGAGCGCAGCAATGGCTGACCGCGCACTCAGTTGGCAACGAGCAGCGGCGATCGGCTGGCGCGATCTCAAATCTGCTCCCGGCAAGTTCGCGTTTGTAGTACTTTCCGTCGCTGTAGGTGTGGCAGCTCTCGTCGGGGTTCGCGGATTCAGTGAGAGCTTCAGATCGACGCTGATGTCTGAAGCTCGCTCTCTGATGGCGGGTGATCTCAGCGCGCGCGTTTTTCGCCAACCCAATGCCGATGAGGTGCAGAAGCTCGCCAATCTTAAGAAGGGAATTCCCGGCAGCGATCTTACCTGGGTCACGGAGACCGTTTCGATGGCGTCGGTACCGCCTGATCCTGTGCCAATCCTGGTTACATTGAAGGCTGTCGAGCCCGGACGGTATCCATTCTATGGAGCGGCGCAACTTGAGCCCGCGATGACTTTGCAGCATGCGCTCGAAGGCGACTCCGCAGTGGTTGCCGAGGAGTTTCTGATTCGCTTGAATGCGCACGTCGGCCAGACGTTGCGCCTGGGCGGCAAGAATTTCACAATTACGGCTGTCCTCTCGCAGGAGCCCGACCGAATCTCAGCCGGCGCGGGGATGGGTCCGCGAGTGATGGTGTCGCGCGCATCTCTTGAGAACACGGGATTGCTGGCGCCGGGGAGCCGTGCTGCGCAACGGATGCTGCTGAAACTGCCGGCAACAGCGAATGATGCGACTGTTCGCAAGCAGGTGGAAGCGATTCTGCCGGACGCCCAGGTTATGGATTTTCAAGAGGGAAATCCAGCTCTCAGCCAAGGCCTCGACAATGCCACCGCAATCCTCAGTCTGATCTGTCTGGTTGCCATGGTGCTGGGTGCGATTGGCGTTGCGATGGCCATGCATGCGCACCTCGAACAACGCATGGATATGCTCGCGATCTTGAAGGCCGTTGGTGCGCGTTCCTCCGACCTGCTTCGCATCTTCCTCGTGCAGACATTGGCACTCGGACTCCTTGGAGCATTGATTGGGGTCGCAGCTGGCGCCGCGGTGATGGAAGCGCTCCCTGCTGTCTTCGGAAAGCTGCTGCCGGTGCATACAATCATGCATTTCCCATGGCGCGCCGTCGCCGCAGGCCTGGGCACGGGCCTGCTAACAACTCTGTTGTTCTGCCTTCCGCCGTTACTCGATGTGCGTACCGTGAGGCCTATCCTGGTGTTGCGACGGTTGGTTGAGCAAGGACCAGGCACGATCCGCGAGTGGCTTGCGCGCTGGTGGTCACGCCGACTGCAACTGGGCATCGCTGGGATAGTCATTATTGCGCTAGGTGCGATCGCGTGGGCGTTATCTGATTCAGTCAAAGTCGGTGGCTGGTTCGCACTTTTATTCACGATCGCGCTCGTGGTGCTTTTGATCATGGCAGCGGTTGCACTTCGTATCTTGCGATTCGCATTGAATCGCGTGAGGCTACACCTGCCGTCCTCTTTACGCCATGGCCTCGCGAACCTTTATCGCCCCGGGAATCAATCTGCGGCAGTGCTTGCTTCCCTGGGTACCGGCGTTATGCTGATTCTTGCGGTCTACCTGATGCAGAGCACATTGCTGCGCGAAATCCGCGAGACGGCATCTCCGAAATTGCCGAATGTCTTTCTAATCGACATCACGCCTGATGAAGTCGATGGAGTGAAGGCCTTCTTCCAGCATCAGCCCGGCGTGACGCAACAACTCGATCTTCTCGCGGGAGTGCAGGGCCGCTTTGTATCCCTTAATGGCAAAACACTTGACGAGATCAAAGAGCAGCACTTTCCGCGCAGGATGCTCGAGAATGCTGAGTTGAGTTGGGCAGATGCTCCGCCGCCGGGGGATAAGGTGACGCAGGGCAAGTGGTGGACAAATGCCAATGCGCCGGAGATTGCCCTAGGCGAGGGCACAGCGCAGCGACTGCATCTGGGTGTTGGTTCATCGGTGGAAATCATGATCGGTGGGCGCGTCCGTGCGCTGAAAGTTGCGGCTCTATATAAATCTGACGGACAGCACCTGGCCTCCCGCGTTTCATTTATGCTCCCGTCCGGTCAACTCAAAGACGAGCAGGCTACCTGGTATGGAGGCGCGCACATTGACACAAAGCAGGTGGCAGCAATGGAGCGGGCGTTATTTGCTGTTTATCCCACCGTAACTGTCATCAATATCGCCGATGTTCTCGATCGCATTGAAAGTGTCGTCGACCAGATCACTTTTGTCGTTCGATTCCTTGCTGGCTTCTCAATTCTTGCGGGCCTGATGATACTTGCATCCAGCATTGCAAGTGCTCGCTTTCGACGGATGCGTGAAGCCGTCGTTCTAAAAACCCTAGGGGCGACGCGCATGCGAATCGTGCGGACTTTCAGTGTCGAGTTCAGCGTACTCGGCTTGCTGGCCGGCTCCGTTGGTGTGGTGTTTGCCAACCTGCTTACGCGTGTGCTGCTGCGCAAGCTTGAAGTCGCTTTCCACATCGATTGGTATGCGACAGCCTTCGCGCTGATTGGAACGGCGATACTCGCCACAGGGACAGGCTGGATTGCAAGCTTCCGCATTCTCGGGCTTCGCCCGCTCGAAGTTTTACGCGAAGAATAGGACGTTCGGTCCGTGGATGGCTTGGCTTCCATACCCGGCGAATGCCCCCTGAATTCTCGAACAGAAGCCCTTCCGCGGGCGCCGATTTCAGTTGGCCTTGGCATTTTCGTACCGATTTTCCGCCGGTCGACAGAGGTTTGACCGGTTAAAAATTTGTCCGTATGATGAAGGGGTTGGCTTTCAGTGCCGGATTTTCGTCTGGTCGGGCCAACTTGGCTGCAAGATGGCCGTTTTCGCGCTTGTTGCCCCCTCGTTCAATGGTAGGACAGCTGCCTCTGGAGCAGCCTATCGGGGTTCGAATCCCTGGGGGGCAGCCAACAGTGTTACATCGGATATTCCGCACGGTGAAAGACCGGGCCAGCGACCGGCCCTCTTATCTTCCGTGACATCGTGCTTCCCATCCCGAATTTCTGACTACGAGAACATTATGGTTTGGATTCTCAGCCTCAGCTAAGCGAATTGCCGGTTCTGCGGAGAGACAGCAATCATAACGCTTGGAGCAGTTGGTCTCGCTCGTCTAAGACGTTAAGCGACTGGCGGTCCAGTTACCTTAGCCCTTAAAGGATGCGCGACAGGTTCACCTTGCGGAGTTAACGGCGGGGATGATACTGGAGGAAGATGTGAAGACAAGAGAGGGAATCTTGATCGTCGTGCGGGGGCAGGAAATCAGGCCGTCACTGATTGTTTGTCTTAATAACTTCTATCAGCAGAAATCGATTCCCAGCACTTTAACTGTACGGTAGCAGTGCTCGGTTGTAAGGGACAACCTGCTACTTTCTCGCCTGTACAACCACAAGATCAACCCGCCTGTTCATTTTGCGACCTTCAGGCGATGTGTTGTCGGCAACAGGGCGGTATTGGGCGTAACCGGATGCGGAGATGTTCCTGGGATCGAAGCCGTCTTCGTTCACGAGGAGGAGCAGCACTGTCATCGAGCGCGCGGAGGACAGCTCCCAATTTGAACGGAACTGTGCGTTATGGATGGGTTGATCGTCAGAATGACCTTCGATTCGGAGTTCCAATCCCGGCTCGGACAAGATTTTCGCAATTCGTTTTATTTTTTCAGACGCACCGGGTAAGAGGACAGCTTGTCCGCTATCAAAGAATCCCAATTCCTTCAGGCTAATGACAAATCCTTCTGGCGTTATTTGCATTACGACTTCGTGTTTCTTGAGTTCTTTGCCCATTTCCGATTCGAGCTGTCGGCGAAGTGCAAGAACATCGACAGACGAGCGGCCAGGCTGCGAGGTCTTTGGAGGTGTCACGCTCTTTACCTGGAATGTAGTGACATCCGTGTCTGGCTGGCCGTTGGAATAGGCGCCGCCGTAACCACTCTCATCCTGCGAGAATGCCCCGAGGGTTTGGAATCCGTTGTGAATTGCTCGTGAGAGTTTTCGGATTGACTGATTATCGCGGTAGGTTGCCGCAAACAGCACTACGAAAAAAGCAAAAAGGAGCGTGATGAAATCCGAATAAGAGATGAGCCAGCGATCGTGGCTGACATTCTCTTCAATTTGTCTTCTGCGTCTCATCGCGAGGCCACTTTAGCCAGGGTGTGTCGGGATGGGATGCCCACATAACGGTTCAGCTGTAGTTCCAGTGCCCGTGGGTTAACGCCCTCCATGATGGAAAGAACGGCCTCCAGCATCATTTCCTGGATGATCTGTTTCTCGCGGAGACGAATTTTTAGCTTTCCTGCCCAAGGCAGGAAGAACAGGTTTGCGGATCCGACTCCGTAGATTGTAGCCACAAATGCTACAGCAATTCCCTTGCCGACTTCGTTGATGTCCTGGAGGTGCTGCATCACTTGAATCAGTCCGAGGACCGCGCCGATGATGCCGATCGTGGGGGCAAAGCCTGCAGCGGCTTCAAAGACCTTTGGTATGCGCTCGTCTTTCTCGCCCCTGTAGTCGAGCTGGAGTTCCATCATCTTGCGCAAATCGGAGGAATTGATCCCGTCTACCGCCAACATCATGCTTTCTTTCAAGAACGGGTCCTGAATCTTTGTGAGTTCTGCTTCGAGGGAGAGCATCCCCTCCTTGCGGGCTTTGTAGGCGTAGCGGAGCAGATTCTCAACAAGGGTGTCTGACTCAGCTTTGGGATTGAAGAACACATCCTTGAGATTCCTGACTGCCTGGAGAACCACTGACAGCGGAAACTGTACCATGACGGCACCGAGTGTTCCGCCGATGACAATCAACGCGGCAGTTGGCTGAATAACCTGCGCCAGCTTGCCGCCCTCGAGCATCAAGCCGCAGCCGATGCCAAGCAGCGCAATGACGATACCGCCAAATGTACTTCTGTCCACGGTGCTCCCCACCCTTACCACCTGTTTCGCGGATGCTCTTCTATCGGCAAAGGAGGGTAAATGTTTCAAGGGTTTAGCCGAGCATTGTGGATGTGGTTCGAATCTTTTGACCGGGAATTGAACGCAATACAACACTCGCTCAATCGCATCCCTCCTAAGTGGCAATGCCATATGAAACTCCAATCTGGAAGTCGAAGGGCACTGTGCCGATAGAAGGTGAGCATTAAACCATTTTGCGGTGGATCGCCGCAGGGCACTCCGGCAAGCAGCGCGATCTCGAGGAAAGCAACGCTTATGTTTTCGATTATTGGAATACTCGTTGTTTTCGGCGCAGTGCTGGGGGGATTCCTTCTGGAGAAGGGTCCGGTGGCTGTTCTCATTCAGCCTTCAGAATTCCTGATCATCGGCGGCGCGGCGATCGGGACTTTGTTGGCTGCCAACCCGCTTTACGTGCTGAAGAAGATTGGGAGTGGGCTTGTCCAGGTTCTGGGCGGATCCAAGTTCTCAAAGAATCGTTACATCGACTTGTTAAAGATGATGTTTGCTCTCTTTGTGAAAGCGCGCAAAGGGGGATTGGCGGGAATCGAATCGGATATTGAAGATCCAGCCAAGAGCGGCGTCCTTTCGAAGTATCCGGATTTCGTGAAGAATCATCACATTCGAGATTTTGTGTGCGATACGATGCGCATGGCCATCACCGGGGGTGCCAGCGCGTTTGATCTGGACCAGATGATGGAGTTGGACATGGATGTTCATCACGTGGGAGCCACGCAGCCCGTTTCCGCACTCTCTACGGTGGCCGACTCGTTGCCAGGCTTGGGAATTGTGGCTGCCGTTCTTGGTGTCGTGCTGACGATGAGCGCGCTCGGCGGGCCTCCAGAGGAAATTGGACACAAAGTGGCCGCGGCCCTGGTTGGAACATTTCTGGGCATTCTGTTGTGCTATGGAATGGTCGGTCCGCTGTCGTCGAATCTGTCGCAGCTCGTTGACGAAGAGCAGGCCTACTACCACGTTCTTCGCGTGTTGATGATGTCGTTCATCAAAGGGATGTCTCCGGCTCTAGCAATCGAACTGGGGCGCCGAGCAATTCCTGAGCATGTGCGGCCTAGCTTTCACGAAGTAGATAAAGCCTGTCGTCAAAAAGAGGAAGCTGCTCCGGCAGCCGCCGCATAGCGGAACCTAAGGATCGCAACGTGTCCGAAGATAACGAAATCATTATCGTCCGAAAAAAGGTGGTTCACGGCGGCCATCACGGTGGTGCATGGAAGGTGGCCTACGCCGATTTTGTGACGGCTATGATGGCCTTGTTCATTGTTCTGTGGTTGATGAATGCCAGCAAACAGGTACAGGAAGCGGTCGGGGGGTATTTCAAAGATCCCAGAGGCCTCGCGAAGGTCGTGGGAACAAACAAGAATGGTGCCGGCGACTATATTGCACTAAAGAAAGAGGACATGCAGAAGTTAAAGGAAGAGCTTCTGCGCTCGATTCACCACCTCGATCCTCTCGATAAATTGAAGAACCAGATCGAGATCACGATCACGCAAGAGGGTCTGCGAATCGAATTGATGGAGTCGGCCAAAGGAACATTTTTTGAACTGGGGAGTGGGAAGCCTACGCCGGCGCTGATCGAACTTCTCGAGGTGCTTTCGCGAGAACTAGGCAACCTGCCTAACCGAATATCGATCGAGGGTCACACCGACTCAAAGCCGTATTCCGAGGCCAAGACCTATGACAACTGGGACTTGTCGTCGGATCGGGCGAACGAGGCCCGCCGGATAATGCAGGCGAAAGGAATCAGATCTGACCAGGTTTCGCAAGTACGCGGATTTGCGGACCAGCGCCTGCGTCTTCCGCAACAGCCCGAAGATCCATCGAATCGCAGGATCTCGCTGATTGTGCAATATCAAATCAGGGACGATGCTGAGGAGGCTCTTCCCGGCGCCATTACAAAAATGAACGCTGAGAACAGCCAAATCAAGCACTAGGTGGAGGAGGGTCGATGTTCTCGACTGATAAGGAAGAGAGTTGTTGGCAGTTGGGGGATTTTACTGAGAATCGACATCAAGTGACGCACACGTGTTCGCTGCTCTCCAGACTGGAAAATGAATTTGAGGCCATCGTAGGTTGCTCCGGCATGCGTGACGCGTACCCGCAATTCCAGATTCAATTCATGATAGCTAAACGACACTTCGCCGCAACACTGGGGGGCGAATGGCGCTAGCAATTCAAGGCGCATGCCGTCTTCACTGATGTCCCTGCAGCGGCCAAAATGCAGGGAATTGTGCATTTCAAGTCGAACCGGGAAGTCGACTGCAACCCTCGCTGCTCGATAATCGAATTTCTGCATTAGCTCCCCTTACTTGCCTCGGGTTTGCCCTTCTTCTGCAGTGGCTTGATCACTCTTTCGGCATATCCTCGAAAGAATCCATCGCTCTGTTTGAATATTAGCGGTGGATTTTTGGAGCGGGGGAATCAAAGGAGTTAAAAGGCGCCGAAGTTTCATTTTGGGAGTTACTCCGAATTCGATTCACGGGTTACTCAACAAGTCTGATCAGGCTGCCCGAATAGAGAATTGCGCGTAAATTTGTTTTCCGTTAGAGGGTTTGGTGACTGTCGTCACATCTAGTTGTATTACCCGATAGGCAAAATAAACATTCAGTAATCGACAGATACGGTACTCGTGTGCGTGTCTCTCAGTCTCATCTGAAATTAATTGTTGGAACGGATAGGTCTAGAACCTCGTTTAGAGCCACGGCTAGGCCAGGAGAACGATAAGATTGCACACCTTGGGTTCAATTAGCGAGTCGACCAAAGACAGAATTGCAAATCCAATTCAGAATGCCAAGCTTGGCGCCAATCTGAAAGGAATCAATCGTACATCGGCCCACCGGGTCTTGATGATTGAGAATGACGCTTCCCTGGCGAGCTTTTTAACCACAGAGTTGCGGAGTCAAGGTTTTGCGGTGGATATTCTCCGCGACGGCGAAACTGCGCTTGCGAGGCTGATGGAGAAATCAGTTTATGATCTGCTGATTCTCGAACTGAATCTGCCTAAACTGGACGGTATCAGTCTCATCAAGCAGATGCGACCCTCACATCCCAAGCTGCCGGTGCTTGTGGTCACGGCCAGAAACAGCACCGAGGACAAGGTGATGGCTTTGGTGAGCGGGGCGGACGATTGCCTAACTAAACCCTTTTCACTTGCCGAGCTGCTTGCCAGGGTTCAGGCATTGTTACGACGAAATGGGGGTCTCATTCCACATTGCTCCACGGTCGCAGATCTCACGCTACATCGGGAAGAACGCCGCGTGGAACGCAATGGACGACGCATTGAACTCACTCCGCGAGAATTCGCACTACTCGATGTGATGATGCGAAACGCCGGTCACCCTGTTCCGCGCAGCCTCCTGTTTGAGATGGTTTGGAATAGTCCATCAGAGCCTTCCACAAATATCGTGGATGTGTACATGGTCATGGGCGGATACACCGCCGGCAATAGTTCAACGGCAAAGAAGTGAATTCTACGACCGTAGGAATTGTTCCTAATGGCGGAATCGTTGAGCGCAGACACTGTGTCGACCTGCATGAATTCAAGACTGTTTCACTGCTCTTGCGCAATCCGGATTTCACCACCGCGAAAGACATAGCGGATGCCGTCAACGATAACTTCCACAAAGGCATCGCATCAGCGCTCGACAGTACCCGTGTCGATGTCAACGTTGCCGATTCTGGGGCGCTCTCAGTGCCAGACCTCATCTCCCGAGTGCAGAACCTGGCACTCGAGGTCCACACTCCAGCAAAGATCGTTGTTAACGAGAGGAATGGAACCATTGTTCTGGGCGGCGACGTCAAACTCAGCCCCGTCTCTGTTATTCACGGCAATCTCTCCATTCAGGTCGTCACTTCCTATGATGTGGCAGCGGTTTCTACCGGCATGGGCGGCAAAGACGAAAAGGGAAGAGGCCGCTCTCGAGGAAAGAATGCAGCCCGTCCTGGTTCCGCAAACCAGGCTGACGGTAAATGACGCTCCGGCTCAAACCATGAGGTTGGATGAGGGGGCGAACGTCGAAGAGTTGGTAAACGGACTGCATGCGATTGGCACTTCGGCCCGGGATGTTGTCTCCATTCTTCAGGCAATTAAGGCTGAGGGCGGTCTGCAGGCTGAATTGGAGGTCCAGTAGATGGCAACCAGCATGAGCACGGCGTCGCTTACATCGCAAACGAGTTTGTTGCAGTCGACGGAAGATCGCATGCTCCATCAGCTCAAATCTCAGCCAGGGATCGAAGGAGGACGCGAAGATCGAAAAGGGAGCTAAAGACTTTGAAGCCATGCTTTTAACCACTTGGATGCAGCAGGCTGAGCAATCGCTTGCCACAGTGCCGGGTGCCGAGGATGATGACGATGCGGCCGGGAGGGAGCAGATGATGAGCCTTGGCGTGCAGTCGGTCGCGCAATCGTTGGCTGCCCATGGCGGTATCGGGATTAGCCGAATGATCGCGAAAGCGATGCATTCCGTGGCGGATAAAGCGGATTCACAGACGTCAAGCACAGCTCCGAATCCAGAAAACCTGAAAATTGACAAGAAACCTTGAGAATCCGATTAAACTCTCGCTTGCAATGTGCCGATAGGGACGCAGGCTTCAATAAGGAGTCATATGAGAATCGATCTAACGCAGTTGGGAGCAAGTCAGCTCGCGAGTGAAGCGACGGCTCAGAAGGTCAAAGCAGATCGCGCGGCCGTTAACGGCTCTGATGGCAGCGGCGTATCAGACCACGCTGTCGTCTGACACTGCTTCATTGCAATCATTGGTGAGTACTGCTATGAACTCTCCCCGAGATCCGCCAGGACAAGGTGGACAGTTTGCGGGCTTCGATCAACAGCGGGAAGTTATCAGCTTGATGCAAACAAAATTGCCTCGTCAATAATCGACGAGCACGCCTAATCAGCGTAGTCAGCATATCCGCGGTTGAGGTGTTGATCGAAGTAGTCAAAGATGATAGCGAACGGCCTCCAGGACCGGAACGGCAAGGTTGAAGAATACCTTCAGCTTTTACGTCTGCTTGCCTGCGAACTGGAACGGGCCATGCAGGCAATCTCTCGAAACTCCCTTCCCGAATTTGAAGAGAGCGTCCGAAGACAGGAAACGCTGAGCGCTCGCGTGACTGATATTGCCAAAGAACTGAATATCTTCGCGCAAGCACGGGTGCAGACTCCCATTTTCCGCAAACAAACGACAATTTGATGATCGAGATTAACGCCGCTTCGGGAACTCTTCAAACATTGAATCAGCGTTACGGAGCTTTTCTCCAGCACTCTAGCCGCTCCGTCGCCTTGATGGTGTCGCTTTTCGATTCGTTTAAAGGAAATCTTCAGAGAGGGAAATGGCTTCAGGTCGAAACTGCAGACCTGGTCTTGCCAGATGTGAACGCTATGTGTGGATTAAACACTTCGCTCAATATAGGCATTCAGGCACTCAAGGCAACGAAAGCCGCTCTCAATGCGACGAGCAATAACATTGCCAACGCCAATACTCCGGGATACACCCGCGAAGTGCCTCAGTTTTCAGAGAATGCGGAATCCCTGATTGGCGGTGAGGTCTCTGGGGGAGGCGTTAACCTCGATCGACATACAGAGCGTTCGAGACGAATTGCTCAATCTTCAGATTGAGAAGCAAACATCTCAGCAGAGCAGCGCCGATACACAATCGGCGAGCCTTCAACAGATTCAGACAAACTTCGCGTCAACGGGCAACGATATTGCGAGCGAATTGACGGCATTTTCAAAGAGCCTGACCCAGCTACTCCGCAAATCCAGGCAATTCGGCAGTTCAACAAGGTGTCCTTGTCGAGTGGCCAGAATCTAGCCCAGGCATTCAACACGACTGCAAATGCATTGACCAGCGCTCAATCCGATGCCGACAGCCCAGGTCACGCAAACCAGTCGTCTCAAATCAACACCGCTGACGCAAACAGATCGCGCAACTCAACGGCCAACTTTCGCAGCTCACCCAACCCGGGCAGGATGGCGGCACGGTGCAGGATCAGCGCGATGAACTGGTTCAGCAACTCTCGCACGCTGACCGGCATTTCCGTATCCCAGAGCAGCAATGGAGAAACCATTACTACCGCCAACGGATCGCCGCTCGTGATGGGTTCAGAAGAGTTTCATCGCTGCAGACAACCACGGGTAACGATGGCATGCAGCACGTACTCGATTCGGCCGGGAACGACATCACGGCTTCGATGCCAGGGCGGCCAACTGGGCGGCGCGATTCAAATTCGCGATCAGGTGATCCCGGGGTTTCTGAACCAGCTCAACACCCTCGCCAGTCAGTTTGCCGCAGCATTCAATGCAGCGCAGGCCAAGGGTTTTGACTCCAACGGAAACGCAGGCAGCAACTTCTTTTCGGTTTCGACAGGAACAGCGGGAGCCGCCGCTTCTCTTCAGCGTAGCGATTACCGACCCGTCACTAAATTGCGATCAGCTCAGATGGATCGGCCGGCAGCAACGGAAATGTGGCCAACCTTTCAGCAGCGCTGACCAATGCGCTTCCGTCCGGCCAGTCTGTTTCGAGCGGATACGCAAGCCTGGTGTTCCAGGTAGGCAATGCCGCATCGAATGCGAGCTCACAATCAACGGCGATCGGGCAGAATCTGCTTGCAACTGCACGAATCAGCAGGGGTCGATCTCCGGCGTCAGCATCGATGAAGAGACGACCAATCTAATTCGCTTTCAGACGGCTTACGAGGCCGCGGCTCGCATCGTAAGTACAATCCAACGGCTCGATACCGTGACCATCAACATGATTTCATAGCAGAGATACCGATATGCGCGTTAATCCGAACATGGTTCCCAGACATTCTCGCCGCCTTGCAGCAGAGCCAGAGCGACGCTCAACACCGCTTTGCTGCAGGTCTCCACCGGCAAAAGCGTAACGGTGCCCTCCGACAATCCGGCGCGCTTCGGCTGACATGGTGCAAAACACCATTGAGAGCGGGAAATGTCGATCAGTACACGCAAAACGTCACCGGCGTACTCTCGATGGTTCAGACAGCAGACTCCGCCCTGGGTTCAGTCGTTTCTTCTCTTACGCAGGCAGTATCGCTTGGGACGGAAGGGGCAAACGGCACTAATTCGGCTGCTAATCGACAGGCCATTGCGCAGGAGGTTCAGGGGATCATATCCAGCGTAGTGTCGCAGGCCAACCTCTCCTATGAAGGGGCCTATGTATTTGGAGGGACCGCGAGCACCACGGTTCCATACACCGCAAGCACGACGTCTCCTTCCGGCTACGCGTACAACGGCAACAATGGCGTCAACTCAGTGGCCGTCGGCGACCCGTTAAGCGTCCAAGTCAATGTACCGGGTAGTCAGATCTTTTCAAACTCGAGCAGCGATGTGCTGGGTTCGCTGAGTTCACTCGTTTCTGCATTGCAAAGTGGAAACGCCGCGAGCATCCAGACTGCAACCAGCGCCGTCAGTTCGGCTCTTAGTTACGTCAGCCAGCAACGCGTTTTCTATGGCAATGCCGAAAGCCAGCTGAACTCGCAGGAAACGTATCTGCAGCAGGAAACGGTCAGCCTTACATCGCAGCAGACCAATCTGGTGGGAGTAAACATGGCCCAGGCCGCAACAGCCCTCGCCCGGGCTCAGACTGCCAATAGTGCGGCGCTCGCCGCCGCCGCCAAAGTATTGCCGACGACTCTGCTGAACTACCTCTCGAACCCCAGCTAGTCGTATTTATAGATTCAGCATCCATTCCGTTCGCGATGGGAGCGCAAAAAACATTGGGGCACATCCTGAGATTGCGCCCCACTTCGTTTCTTGAGTTCTACGATTTCCAGCATGCTTGTCGTCGAAGACATTCAATCGATCATTCCGGTTTATGCCGACCAGTTGTCTCTCATCCGATCGGTTGCGCTCGCATAGGTTACCGCAACACGCGAGGAGAGCGGGGGGAGAATTTCAGGATTTGGAATCGTCGAGCGTGAGTCCATTTCCTGCCACATCTCTCTGATCTTCAAAACTGCCTGCATCTGCTCTTCCAGGATCTCAGGCGATCTCTCTGCCTGTGCGACCACCAATTTGTGGCGCAAAGATGCATAGAAGGCGAGTAGTTGTTCTCCCAGATCTCCGCCTGCTCCGTGGTTAACCCAGTTTTCCAGGTGGCCGATCACGAGCAGCGCGTGATTGACCTCTGAGCATCGCTTTTCCAGATCGCCGGCGCGCTGTGCATCAGCGGCCCGATGCAGGTTGCCCGCCAGGGTGTCGAAGAGAGCAATCAAAAGGCCAAAGCCACTCGCTCCCTCGGCTGCAGTTTTCCGATAAAACAGTTCAGTAGGATTCATGGCAATCTCGACTAGTTCGATGAATTGTTGTTATTCAGGCCCAGTTCAGTGTTGATTTGTTTCATCTCCATCGGAAGCTGTTGCAAAAGAATCTCGGCCTGGCTGTATTCGCTTTTTAGATGAGCCTGCAATGGAGTGATGTAGTTCGTTTCGAAATTATTGATATCGGTTTGGATGTTGTTTTCCTGCGTGTTAATACTCTTGAGATCCAAGGTGAAGGCGCCATCAGCTGGGCTGATGTACGTGGTGAGTTGCTGGTCGAGCGAGTTGGCGAATCCGTTTAGCGCCGCGCCCTGAAAGAAATTCTGTACATCGCTGAAGTTGTTCTGAAGCGCGTTATTCAAAGTCGCGCTATTCAGTGTCAAGGTCCCATCGTTGTTGACCGAAATGCCCAGGGACGACAGATTCGCTACGGTCGTGGTGCCGGACGAGGACGGCGTTGCCGTGTAGGACACCGCAGCTTCGAGTGTCATCTGCAGGCTGCGCACGGACGAGTCAGTCGCCAGAACACCCTCGCTTGTTCCGTTGAAAGTGAATTGCGTATTCAGATCAGAGATTGCCTTGTTGTAATCCGTTACAAATTGGCTGATCGCCGTTGAAGCCTGGCTGGTATCGGGAGCAACCGTGAGGCTTACATTGGTTCCAGGACTGGCATTCAACAGATTGAAGGTCACTCCTGCGACTGCACCGGTTACGGTGTTCGAGGCGCTCGCAATTGTGATCCCGTCTACGCTCAGCGATGCGTTCTGACCCGGTACAGCCTGCGTGAAGCTCAAGCTTGCTCCCTTGGTAGAAGTCACGCTGAAACTAGCGGCCTGGCCGGACGTGTTGCTGACAATTGCGAGCCGAGCCCCATTGGCATCGGAAATGACGCTGGCGGAAACGCCCAAATTGTCGTTATTGATCGTGTTGGCGACGTCGTTAAGCGTGCTGGTTCCCGTACCCGTCGAAATAGGCGTCGACGTGCCGTCTGAGCCTGTAATGGTGAAGCTGCCAGCGGCCAATGGGGTTGTTGCGCTGGCGACGACACCCGAAGCCCAGGAATTGGTGCTTGCAAGGCTGTTGACCACAACGGTGTGGTTCCCCGACGCACTTCCCGAAGCGGCCGTTGCACTGACGATGCTGGAATTAGAAGAACTCACAGTCCGTGCTGACAGGGGACCGATCAGAGAATTCATCGCCTGCATGTCATTGTCGAGATTCGTAGCGTCGGTCTGAATCTGGGTTAAGGCCGTGCTCTGGCTTTGCAACGTGGTGTACTGGTTTTCCCATGCAGTCTCTGGAGCGCGGGCTGCGGTGAGGGCCGCATTGACCGCGGAGGTTACGTCGATACCCGAGGACGAGGCCCCGGTTGCAGCCTGCAGGATCGAGCTGATATCAATGCCCGAAGTCGAAGTCGAACTGGACGACAAGAGTGAATTCAAGGCCGATACTGAACTCATAAAACCTGCCTGCTTTCGGACCGGGTTAGCGCGTTTTGGCGCTTCCCGGCCTTTTCGATTCAATGCGCAATACGATATCGGCACTTTCGGTTGTGCTGTTCAGGCGATGGCAAAAGAAAATGGTGGCGCCCATAAGGCGCCACCATTGTTTGCACTAGGTTGGCTTACTGGAGGAGCTTGAGAACAGCCTGTTGCGCCTGGTTGGACTGCGACAGGGCTGCCATACCGGTCTGCTGAAGAACGTTGTACTGCGTCATCTTCGCGACCGTCGAACTGATGTCAGCGTTTTGAACGCTGTTCTGCGCGCTGGTGAGGTTCGTTACCTGAGTGTTTTCAACGTTTACGGATGCAGACAGCTGGTTGACGGCCGCGCCGATGGTTCCGCGGGTTGCGGAAACCGTGTCAATCGCGGCAGTGATGGTTGCTAACTCCGTGGTGGCTTTAGCGGCGGTTTTAAGGTCGCCCTTCAGTCCGAGGCCGGCTGCGGTGAGGGTACCAGTCGCAATAGACGCGCTCCCGTTTCCGGCGGCGGTGCCATCACTGGTGAACACGTTCATCGCGGTCGCGCTGAAAACAGCCGATCCGTTGAAGTTTGTCTGCGAACCAATGTTACCGATTTCCGTCAGAATGGATTGGTATTCGGTATCCGCCGCTGTCGATTGCGCCGTGGTCAAGCCGCCGTTCGCAGCTTCTGTCGCCAGAGTAACTGCACGATTCAGCAGAGAAGTAACCTGCGACAGTGCGCCATCGGCAGTCTGCGCAAATCCAATGCCATTGGAGGCATTCTGGCTGGACTGCGTCAGGGCGGAGATGCTCGAACCCAGGCCGGCGGCGATCGAAAGGCCAGCGGCGTCGTCCGATCCGGAGTTAATCTTCAGTCCGGTTGACAGCTGCAACAGGGTCTTCTGGAGAGAAGCTTGGGTGGAGGCTAGGGCGTTTTCTGCGCCCAACTGAGAAACGCTATTCAGAACGCTGATCATTGGTATTGCTCCTTATATCGATTTCCCCCCTGCCCGAACCTGTTCTTTCTTCAAAGAGGTCCAGAATCGCTACTTGGAGCAGGTGGTTTGTTGTTACGCGAACTCTATCGGCCTTTGATTTTCGGGATTCTAGTTTTGAGTAGGTTTTGAAAGGAAGAATTGGCTACAACTTTCGTCGCGTATGCGATTTGCCGCCAACACATACGCGTCGTCTGGAATGATTTGAGGAGGCAGTGTTGGGTCGAACTGTCCGTAGACAACAGCGCCCTTTAGCCCTAACGACCGCTCCATGCAAGCCTCAGAATTAGCCAGTCGCTTTTGAATCATTTCGGAGTGCTTCGTGCAGAGAAGGGAAGGATTGTAAGTCCAGTGAAGTTCCTCGGAACATATCCGGGGCAGACGAAGGGTGAATGACCGCCCGAATATGTTCGATATCAGTCATAAGAACATTCTGTCCGCATGACTCTCGCGGGAATAGCGTCGATGAAGCAACGTAGTTGCCACCCCTCTCATTCTTCTAAATACAAGAATGTCTGCACGCATCCGAAGCTGCAGAGCTTCGTGATGATTTGCTCGGAATGCGGCAATGCTTGCGAAGAATATCGTCTACAAATTCGGCTATCGTGGGCTGTTCGATGAACTTGAGTTCGATCCGCAGGGTCATCTCTTTTTCGAACGGGGAGGAACGGTCTGGCGCGGCGGAAGAATCTGGAGAGTGGTTGACATGTGGTGGAAGCCCGACGTCTCATTCCGGAAGCCTCCCACTCTCTATATACAACTCGCGCGACTCCCTGCGGAGTTGCAAGCGGGATCAATGGGAAACAGGCAGTAAAACTCATTCGATGTTACGAAGGTCCTAAGGTGACAGTTGGACCGGTTCGGCAGAGATGAACTGCGCTCATGCGTGCTGCATCGCCGCGCTATACCCGTCGGCGGCGGCATCGACCCCAGAAGTAGTTAGCTCCGTCGGGGAATTCCCGATCAAGTTCAAGGTTGGGCTGCTTGGCAGGAATACACGAAAGCAGGTGCTGCATCCTTTTTCCGTGCGGAAGCTTCGAAACGAGATTCGGCCTTCGTATTTCTGTACGATTCCCTTGCTGATCCAGAGGCCGAGGCCGGTTCCCTTTGTGGACTTGGTGCTAAAGAAAGGTTCAAAGAGCTTTGCCGAATCCAACGGGTTGATTCCAGCACCCGTATCCACGATCGAAACGCTGATACCGCGGCGCATCAACTGCCAGTCGAAAGCCTCTTGAACAGAGAGTCGCAAGTCTCCACCGTTCGGCATAGCCTGGATCGCATTACCGACCAGGTTCAGGAAGACCTGGCGCAGTTCGACGGGAAATCCATGTACGAGGCCTGGTGTCAAATATCTTTTTCGCAAACGAATATGGCTGGTTTGCAGTTGGCGCTCCTGCAATCCGACGACGTCGTCGAGTAATTCGCTAAGCATCACGGCAATGGGTGTTTTCGACTCTCGATAGAAACTTAGAGTTTGTCGGGTAATGTGTGCAACGCGCTGCAATTCCTGTTCGGCCATTATGGCGCAGTGCCTCGCCTCGTCGTCCAGCGAGGGGTGATTACGGATAAGGAAGAAGATATTAGTGATCGCCGCGAGAGGATTATTGATTTCGTGTGCAATGATGCCGGCGACGCGACCCATCGCGGCCAATTTCTCCGTTTCGCGAAGCGCCTCCTCGGCTTGGAGCTGTGCGGTGATATCTCGATTCACTTCGAGGACTGCATCGCCTTCATGATTCATGATCTTTCGGCAAGCAACGATGACTTCAGAACCATCCTTTTTCTTCTGGAGAAGGTTTCCGTGCCAGACCTTTCTATCGCGCAATGCGTTTTCAATCTCATCGCGGGGTACGGGAAATATCGTGCGCAGGATGGCATGAACGTCCTTTCCCAGGATCTCGTCGCGTCGCCAGCCGTAGAGATTCTCGGCACCAGCATTCCAGAACAGGACCTCGCCGTTCACACCGCGCTCCATAATGGCTTCGGTAGCAAGATCCAATAACTCTGCGCGCGTGCGGAATTGCTCCTCGCGGCGTCGAAGCTCATCTGTGCGCTCTGCAACGCGCTGTTCCAATCGATTATTCAGCGTTTCGAGCATGCGTGTCTTGCGGTGCAGCTCGACAAAGATGCTGATCTTAGCTCGCAAGACCTCGGGCACGACAGGAACAGAAATGTAATCGACTGCTCCGCTACGATACCCCTGGATTTTGTCAGAATCGGTGAGATGAACGCCGGAGATGAAGATGATGGCAGTTTTCTGGAAACGCGGATGCTGCCGGATCACGTCGGCCAACTCGAAGCCGTCGAGATCGGGCATGCTCACATCCATCAAAACAACAGCAATGTCGTTCTTGAGCAAGATGTTGAGAGCCTCGCTAGCCGAAGTTGCCTTGATGAGGTTCTCCCCAAGATCCGAAAGGATGACCTCGTAACTGAGGAGTTTGGCCGGCTGGTCATCGACCATCAAGATGTTGACTTTGGTTTCTGCATTCATTCTAGTTCTCTCCATGCCCTCTGCCGCGCGCAGCTATCGGTGTAGCCACATGCGCAGAGCGGAAAGCAGTTGTTCTGTATTTACCGGTTTGGCGAGATATTCCGAAGCGCCGGCTTCAAGGCATCTCTCGCGATCACCCTTCATCGCCTTCGCCGTCAGTGCAATGATCGGCAGTCGGCGCAGGGCTGGATTCTGACGAATCACCTGCATCGTTTCGTAACCGTCCATCTCCGGCATCATAATGTCCATGAGCACGATTGCCAGGTCAGGCGTGGTCTCAATTGTTTCAATTGCTTCTCGCCCCGTACCTGCTGAAAGGACAGTCATGCCGCGCCGCTCAAGCACGCTGCTCAATGCAAAAATGTTGCGCACGTCATCATCGACGACCAACACTTTGCGTCCGGCGAGTGCTTCGTCAGATTGATGCAGGCGGTCAATCATCTGCTGTTTGCTATCGGGCAACTCGGAGACCACGCGATGAAGGAAGAGTGCGGTCTCATCGAGCAAGCGTTCCGGTGATTCAACATCCTTGACTACAACACTGCGGGCCAAAGTGTGCAGCTGTGCATCTTCCTCGGCTGAAAGCTCTCTTCCCGTGAACACCACGACGGGAAGATCCCGCAGCCGGGCGTTGTTCTTGATCTGCTCAAGAACATCGAAGCCGGACATATCAGGAAGGCGGAGATCAAGCACAATGCAGTCGTAAGTATCGCGAGCGAGAGCCTCAAGCGCTGACGCGCCAGAGTCGATTACTTCGATATCGATGTCCTCATGCCAGAGCAGTTCGCGCGTGCTCAATTGCTCGGCAGGATTGTCTTCGACAACGAGCAGCCTCTTGCGCCGCGGCTGCGAGTACTCGCGAATTCGTGCCAAGGCCGCGTTGAGTTCATCGGTCGAAGTGGGTTTGGTTACGAATGCAAAGGCCCCGCGCGACAAACCGTGGTGGCGGTCTTCATCGAGCGTCAACATCTGCACGGGAATGTGTCGCGTTTTCGGGTCCTGCTTCAGGTGATTCAATACCGTCCACCCGAGCATGTCGGGCAGCATCACGTCGAGGGAGATCGCCGTCGGACGATACTCCCGCGCCAAGGCGAGCGCTTCGGTGCCGGTCATTGCAACCAGGACCTTGAAGCCTTTGTCACGTGAGAGATCGCAGAGCACACGAGCATAATGCGGATCGTCTTCCACGATCAGCAGCACCGCATTTCCCTCTTCGAGCGAGTTGCGGTCGTCCTCGATGCGTGCCTCCTGCTCTGCCACCGAAACATTCGAAAGGAATGTCGGAACTGCCACAGTTGTGCCACTCTTCTCGGTCTTCATGACAGTGGGTGCAGCTGGGCCAACATAGGTCTGCGGCAGATAGAGCGTGAACATGCTGCCTTTGCCGGGTTGGCTCTTCAACTGAATTTCACCACCGAGCAGGTTCGCGAGTTCACGGCTGATTGCGAGACCCAGACCCGTTCCTCCGTATTTTCGACTTGTGCCTGCATCTGCCTGCTGGAACGCCTCGAAAATGATGCGCTGTTTCTCGGGAGGAATTCCGATGCCGGTATCTGAAACCTGGAACGCGATAACAGATCCCGCACCGCTGAGAATCGGATGGTCGTGCGTCCAGCCAGACGCAGCCGAGGAAACCGATAGTTTCACCGTCCCTTGTTCGGTGAACTTGAAGGCATTCGATAGCAGATTCTTCAAAACCTGTTGAAGGCGTTTCGAGTCCGTGACCAGACTACGCCCCATGCGCGGATCGTTCGTAACATCGAATGTGAGCCTGCGGTTCTCAGCCTCGTGCCGGAATGGCCGTGCAACTGTATCAAGCAGCGTGCCGAAGAAGACCTCCTCTGCCTCGACGGAAACAGTGCCGGACTCGATCTTCGACAGATCGAGGATGTCGCTGATCAGGTTCAGCAGATCTGTGCCCGCGCCGTGAATGGTACGCGCGAACTCGACCTGCTTGGCATTCAAGCTGCCATCCGGATTCTCTGCAAGCTGTTGTCCGAGCACAAGAATCGAGTTAAGCGGCGTGCGAAGCTCGTGTGACATGTTGGCAAGGAATTCCGACTTGTATTTCGAAGTCAGCGCGAGTTCTCGAGCCTTTTCTTCGAGCGCACGACGGGCCTGCTCGATTTCTTGGTTCTTGCGTTCAACCTCGTAGTTTTGCTCAGCCAACTGTTGCGCTTTCTGCGCGAGCTGCTCGTTGGTTTGCTGCAGTTCTTTTTGTTGCGTCTGCAACTCGGTCGCAAGTTGCTGCGACTGTTTCAGCAAGCCCTCCGTCTGCATGGTGGCTTCAATCGAGTTGAGCACGATTCCGATAGAGGAGGTCAGCTGTTCCAGGAACGAAAGATGCGACGCAGTAAACGCGCCCAGGCTGGCAAGCTCGATCACCGCCTTGACGCGATCTTCGAACAGAACCGGCAAAACGATGACGTTCTTTGGAACGGCCTGAAATAGCCCGGAGCGGATTGGCGCCGTTCTTCTGGGGAGTTCGGTAATGAGCATACGCCGCTTTTCAGCAGCGCATTGACCGACGAGGCCCTCACCAACACGCACTTCTTTCAGATAGCCCTCCGGCGTATCGGCAAATGTGGAAAGAAGAACGAGGTTCGAGTCAGAGTTCGCGGAATCGCCACCCATCTGGTAAATAACGCCCTGCTGCGCATTCACCAGTGGCGCAAGTTCCGACAGAAGCATCCTGCCCACCGTCGCGAGGTCGCGTTGGCCCTGCAGCATACCTGTGAATCGCGCCAAGTTTGTTTTGAGCCAGTCCTGCTCTGTATTTCGATCCGTGGTGAGACGAAGGTTGTCAATCATCGTGTTGATGTTGTCCTTCAACTCGGCCACTTCGCCGCGGGCTTCCACCTGGATCGATCTAGTCAAATCGCCTTTGGTTACGGCCGTCGCGACCTCTGCAATGGCGCGCACCTGGTTGGTGAGGTTATCGGCTAGCAAGTTCACGTTGCCTGTCAAGTCCTTCCATGTGCCGGAAGCGCCGGGAACGTTCGCCTGTCCGCCAAGTCGCCCTTCCACGCCAACTTCGCGGGCCACCGTGGTCACCTGGTCGGCGAATGTCGCTAGTGTGTCGGTCATATTGTTGATGGTCTCGGCGAGCGCGGCTACTTCGCCCTTCGCGTTGACGGTGAGTTTCTGATTCAGAGCGCCATTGGCGACCGCGGTTACGACCTTGACGATACCGCGCACTTGTTCGGTGAGGTTCGCAGCCATCACGTTTACGTTATCGGTCAAATCCTTCCAGGTACCGGCAACGCCGGGCACCATCGCCTGACCGCCAAGTTTTCCATCGGTTCCGACTTCGCGCGCCACGCGCGTCACTTCGGCTGCGAAGGCGTTGAGCTGGTCCACCATCGTGTTGATGGTGTCTTTCAGTTCGAGAATTTCACCCTTCACGTCGACGGTGATCTTGCGGCTCAAATCGCCGCGAGCCACTGCGGTGGTCACTTCAGCGATGTTTCTGACCTGCGCCGTCAGGTTGCCGGCCATCGCGTTCACTGAGTCGGTCAGATCTTTCCATGTACCAGCAACGCCTGGCACATTGGCCTGGCCGCCAAGCCGGCCTTCTGAACCCACTTCGCGAGCGACGCGCGTTACTTCAGCCGCGAACGATCGCAGTTGCTCGACCATCGTGTTCAGCGTTTCTTTGAGTTGCAAGATTTCGCCGCGGACATCGACGGTGATCTTGCGGCTCAAGTCGCCGTTGGCAATCGCTGTCGCCACCTCGGCAATGTTTCTTACCTGCGCCGTCAGGTTGCCGGCCATGAAGTTCACTGAGTCAGTGAGATCTTTCCATGTTCCGGCGACTCCTGGCACGACCGCCTGTCCACCGAGCTTTCCGTCGGTGCCAACTTCGCGAGCCACGCGCGTCACTTCGCCGGCAAAGGCGTTGAGCTGATCGACCATGGTGTTGATTGTGTTTTTTAGCTCGAGAATTTCGCCCTTCACGTCGACGGTGATTTTGCGACTCAAGTCGCCGCGGGCAACAGCGGTTGTCACTTCGGCGATATTTCTCACCTGTGCTGTCAGGTTGCCGGCCATGGAATTGACGGAGTCAGTGAGGTCCTTCCAGGTACCGGACGCGCCGGGCACATTTGCCTGACCACCAAGCCTTCCTTCGGCGCCCACTTCTCGGGCTACGCGTGTCACTTCGCCCGCGAACCGGTTCAGCTGATCCACCATCGTGTTGATGGTTTCCTTCAGCAGTAGAATTTCTCCGCTCACGTTTACGGTGATCTTCTTTGAAAGGTCGCCCGTCGCAATAGCCGTCGAAACTTCGGCGATGTTTCTCACCTGGCCGGTGAGATTCGACGCCATGGAGTTTACTGAATCGGTGAGATCCTTCCACGTTCCGGCAACGCCCGGCACTTGCGCCTGTCCGCCGAGCTTTCCGTCGGTCCCCACTTCGCGGGCCACGCGAGTCACTTCGCCGGCGAACGCGTTGAGCTGATCCACCATGGTGTTCAGCGTGTCTTTAAGTTCCAGAATTTCGCCCTTCACGTCGACGGTAATCTTGCGCGAGAGATCGCCGCGAGCCACGGCGGTTGCCACTTCTGCGATGTTGCGGACCTGGCCGGTGAGGTTCGAAGCCATGAAGTTGACGTTGTCGGTAAGGTCCTTCCATGTACCAGCCACGCCGGATACCTGCGCCTGGCCGCCGAGCTTTCCGTCGGTGCCCACTTCGCCTGCGACGCGTGTAACTTCGCCGGCGAACGCGTTGAGCTGGTCGACCATCGTGTTGATGGTGTTCTTGAGCTCTAGAATTTCGCCCTTCACGTCGACGGTAATTTTGCGGGAGAGATCGCCGCGCGCCACGGCAGTAGTTACTTCGGCGATGTTTCTCACCTGGGCGGTCAGGTTGCCAGCCATGGAGTTCACCGAGTCGGTCAAATCTTTCCAAGTACCTGCAACTCCGGGCACGTTAGCCTGACCGCCGAGACGCCCTTCGGTACCGACTTCGCGAGCTACGCGCGTCACTTCGCCGGCGAACCGGTTGAGCTGGTCCACCATGGTGTTCAGCGTTTCTTTCAGCTGAAGGATTTCACCGCGTACGTCGACGGTGATCTTGCGCGACAAGTCGCCATTGGCGATGGCCGTTGCCACTTCGGCAATGTTACGCACCTGGCCGGTGAGGTTGCCGGCCATGAAGTTTACGTTGTCAGTCAGATCCTTCCAGGTTCCAGCTACTCCGGGGACACTGGCCTGTCCGCCAAGCTTGCCTTCCGTTCCCACTTCGCGAGCTACGCGCGTTACTTCGCCGGCGAAGGCGTTAAGCTGGTCCACCATCGTGTTGATGGTGTCTTTCAATTCGAGAATTTCGCCCTTCACATCGACAGTGATTTTGCGTGAGAGGTCGCCGCGGGCCACGGCGGTTGTTACTTCGGCGATGTTTCTGACCTGCGCGGTGAGGTTACCGGCCATTGCGTTTACTGAGTCGGTGAGATCCTTCCAGGTGCCGGCCACACCAGGCACCACAGCCTGTCCGCCGAGCTTTCCGTCCGTGCCGACCTCACGGGCCACGCGCGTAACTTCCGATGCGAAGGAGCGGAGCTGATCGACCATCGTGTTGATGGCCTCTTTGAGCTGGAGGATTTCGCCGCGCACGTCGACAGTGATTTTGCGGGAGAGGTCGCCGCTGGCGACCGCCGTTGCTACTTCGGCGATGTTGCGAACTTGGCCAGTCAGGTTCGAGGCCATCGAGTTTACCGAGTCCGTGAGGTCTTTCCACGTTCCCGCGACACCTGGCACGACGGCCTGGCCTCCGAGTTTTCCGTCCGTGCCCACTTCGCGAGCCACGCGGGTTACCTCGGCAGTGAACACACCCAACTGCTGAATCATGGTGTTCACGATGTTGGCAGAGCGGAGGAACTCGCCCTCAAGGGGACGGCCATCGACGTCGAGCCGGACTGTCTGTGTGAGATTGCCCTGGGCCACAGCAGCGATGGCGCGGGTTACTTCAGTCGTTGGCCTTAAGAGATCCTCGACCAGTGTATTGACCGAGACCTCCATGTCGTCCCAGGCACCGCGGCGATGTTCGACCCTTATCCGTTCGCGAGTTTTGCCTTCCTTGCCAACGGCCTGCCCGACTCTTTTCAGTTCGAAGGCCATCTGTTCGTTCGCGATGACGATTTCGTTGAAGTTGTCGGCAATTTTTCCGGGAAGACCTGTCCACGATACCGGAAGGCGCACGCTGAAGTCGCCCTCCCTCATGGTTTTCAGGCTTTGCAGAATCGTGGTCAGGCACTCTGAAACCGGTGGTTCCAAACTATTGATTTGATAGCGATTATCTCCATCATGGCCGCTGAGAGGCGGTTCAATGGTAGTCGACATTGCCTGGAACTCCTGATTGGATCTGGCAATTCAGCATCCTATAGACCTGCGTGCGCCGCCCCCGACTACAACCTTTCAGGCGCACGATATGCTGGAATGCGGCGAGGGAGTAGATGCGTATCTGAGACCGGGGGTTGCTTGCGCATGCCTCTAAACGGCCATTGAGGGCGAGCATCAGGTCGAAGGAAATCTTGGCCAACCCTCGTCCTTGACAAAACTTCTACGAGCGGATCTTATCCGCCTCGAACCGTCTCGCTTTGTTTTGCAGCCAATCCGTGAAAGGATGAAGTTGGTTGGCAAACCTTTGGCGGGTTTGAATTGTCCAAACTGGTGAACTGCTCGGAGCCTCCCGTGGCGCCGACCGACAACCAAACAGATTCGGAACTAGTGAACGAAATCTCTAAATCGCACCATTCCTCAATTCGACACTCCATTCTTTTGGTGACGCTGGGCGTGTGCGTATTTCTTTGGGGTCTGGGTTACAAACTTTCGCTGTACGAATTTCACGAGGCGAGCGTTCATCGGATTCCCGATGCAAAGCTCCTATCCCGGAATGAAGATTCGAGCGCGACAGACAGTGTTCGACTTTGCCTCTTCAAATTGTCCGCGTCGGAACAAGGCACCACATTCGCATTCGTACTCTTTGTCATTTCCTTGGCAAGCGTGGCCGGTCCCAATTCGGCCGGCGCTGGACACTATCTGACGTTGTCCAAGCCCTGGTGTCTGCGATTAGCAGCCAGTCTGAGCGCACTTTTCCTGCGGCCCCCTCCCGTTCTTTCCGAGCAATAAACCTGCTTGCAAATTGAATGAATAAGCTCCAGGCCAGTGTGCCTGGAATTGCGGGTTTTTGGAGTGATTGCGCGAGCCGCCATCGCCGCCCCAAAAGGGAACCTCAAAAAAAGGTGTAATCCCACATGCGAAAGCTGCCTTGTTTTCCTTTTCAATTCTTGATCGTGGTGGTATCTACTCTGACATTTGCCGGATGCCACTCTGGAGCCAGAGGCTCCGGTACGAATGCCGCAGAGACACCGTCAGCCACAGTGGTTGCGGTCGCGAGAGGCTCGATTGTGCGCAAGCTGAACCTGGCGGGGCAGTTTCAGCCCTACCAAGTTATCGATGTTCATGCCAAAGTGTCCGGCTATATCCGCCACATCTATGTCGATATAGGCGACAAGGTTCATCAGGGCCAGGTGCTTGCAGTCCTGGAAGTGCCGGAGTTGGATGCTCAGCTTCGCGGAACGGGCGCGGAATTGGCTCGGAGCAAAGACGAGATTACGCGCGCTGAACATGAGGTATCGCGAGCCCAATCGGAACATTCCGCACTTCACAACGATTACAAACGGCTGAAGCAGGCCTCAGCCTCCCAGCCAGGATTGATTGCAGAGCAAGAATTGGACGACGCGCAGTCGAAAGACCTGGCTTCGGAAGCACGCGTAGATGCTGCAAAATCTGCCTTGGCCGCGGCAAAGCAACAATCTGAAGGCGCCAAGGCAGACAACGAGCGGGTCGGCGACCTTGCCGATTACACAAGAGTCACGGCTCCGCTTGATGGCGTCATCACCTGGCGCTATGCGGATACAGGTGCGTTGATTCAGGCCGGGACAGCTTCCGATACGCAGTCACTGCCCATCGTAAAGCTCTCGCAAAGTAGCCTTCTTCGTCTACGACTACCTGTGCCGGAAGACGCCGTGGAGTTCATTCGTGAGGGAGCCGCAGTTACCGTCAACGTGGACGCGGTACACCGGTCGTTCGAGGGCAAAGTGGTGCGCTTCACCCGCAATCTGAACCTGGCTACGAGGACCATGGAAACGGAGATCGATGTTGCCAACAAGGATCTCTCTCTAACTCCGGGTGAATATGCCAATACAACCGTGGAACTCGAACGCCACGACAATGTCCTGACGATTCCGGTGCAGGCAGTAATTCGCAACGGTGGCCAGACGTCAGTTCTGGTCGTGGATGCGTCGCATCACGTTCAGATGCAAAACATCTCGACAGGTCTACAAGGTTCGAGCCTTATCGAAGTGAAGTCGGGCGTTGCCGAGGGAGACCTAGTCATCACCGGGAATCAATCAAGCTACCAGGCGGGAGAAACCGTGGTGACCAACCTCCAGCCGAGTACTGCCTTGGATATCAGCGAAGAACAGTCCGGGGGGACAAAGTAAATGCCAAAGTTTGCATTGAAATACCCCTTCTTCATCATCATGGTGTGTCTCGTAATTGTGGTTCTGGGCGTCGTAAGTATTGCTTCGATGCCAGTTGATTTGTTTCCGAAGATCGACATGCCGGTAGTCGTTGTTGCGACGTTCTATTCAGGCATGCCTCCCGAACAAATCGAAGCTGATATTACCGACACATTCGAAAGATTCTTCACACTTGGCAACAACATCGACCACATTGAATCTCGTTCTTTGACCGGCGTGAGTCTGATCAAGATCTACTTCCAGCCAGGTACAGATCCGAATGCGGCCCTAAGCAACATTTCCAATCTAGCGATGGCGGACCTGCGAAGACTGCCCCCCGGTACTTTGCCTCCGGTTGTGCTGGGAATGGATGCCTCAAGTCAGCCGGTTTGTCTCGTGACTTTGAAGGGAAGAGGCCTGAATGAGACGGATTTAAAGGATCTCGCGCAATTCCAGGTGCGTAATCAGATCGCCAGTGTCCCCGGCGCATCGGTGCCCCAGCCCTTCGGTGGTCGCTATCGGCAAATCATGGTTTATGTCGATCCACTAAAACTCGAAGCTCACAACCTGAGTCTCATGGACGTGGTGCGCTCGGTGAACGACTCGAACCTGATTCTGCCGGCTGGCGATGTGCGGATCGGGCCAAAGGACTACAACATCTATGCCAATAGCCAGGTACCCACTCCGGAGCAGATCAATGATCTTCCGCTGAAGTCGGTTGGAAACGCCTCCGTGCTCGTTGGCGACGTAGGGAAAGCCCAGGACTCCGGAACGCTTCAGACCAATATTGTTCGAATTGATGGTCAACGATCGGTATATGTACCTGTGCTGAAGCAGGGTGGCGACAGCAACACGATCACCATCGTGGACGGGATGAAGACGGCCATCAAAGGCCTGGTGGATATTCCATCCATCCTCAAGACTGCAGTTGTCTTCGATCAATCGGAGTTTGTGAAATCAGCACTCAAAAACCTCGGCAACGAGGGCGGTATCGGCCTGGTGTTGACGGCTTTGATGATTCTCCTGTTTCTCGGAAGTATCCGCGCTACATTCGCCGTTCTCTTGTCGATTCCATTGTCCGCGCTGGCCGCTTTCATCTGCATTCGTATCGGCGGTGGATCGATCAACACAATGGTTCTCGCCGGACTTGCCCTAGCCTTCTCTCGCTTGATCGATAACTCCGTCGTAGTTCTCGAGAACATTTTCCGGCACCTGGAAATGGGAGAGTCGCCTCAGGTGGCGGCCGAGGCGGGCGGAAGGGAAGTGCAGTTACCTGTACTGGCTGCCACATTCACTACGGCGATTGTCTTTTTTCCGGTTGCGTTGCTTTACGGAGTGAGCCGGTACTTGTTCACAGCTCTCGCTCTCGCGGTTGTTTTTTCGCTGTTCGCTTCCTACGTCGTAGCCATGACAGTCGTGCCGCTATATTGTGCGCGCTTCATCAAGCCTTCAGAAGCACATGCTTCAGAGGAGGAGGAAATCGACGCGGAAGGCCAGGTTGAGTTCCGAAGAGAGGTGAAGCTTTCGATCTTTGGGAGAACCGTGCGTGCCTTCAACCATCGCTTTCAGCGCATGCTTGAGTTGTATGTCTTTGCCGTGAATCGGACCATCTTGCGCCCTGTGGCCAGCACGATCGGAATCCTTGGTGCAGTCGTTTTAACCTTCGCTCTCTTTCCTCTTCTGGGGCGGGCTTACTTCCCGCGGACAGATCCCGGCCAGTTCGTGATCAACATTAAATGCCCCAGCGGCACACGGCTCGAACTGAGCAACAAGTACATCGCGCAGGTGGAGGACGAGATCCGGCAGGTAATTCCCGATCACGATCTCGGCATGATCGTTTCGAACATCGGCATCACTCCCGATCTCTCGGCCATATACACCAGTAACTCCTCAATGGACACTGCATTTGTCCAGGTGAGTCTTAATGAAGGCCACCAGTTCGGAAGTTATGAGTACATGAGGCGTGTCCGTAAAAAACTCGCGAGAGATATGCCGACGTTATCAACCTACTTCCAGGCCGGCGGGTTGGTCGACTCAGTAATCAACCAGGGATTGCCCGCGCCGATTGATGTACAGGTGAGCGGCAATGACATGAATCAGTCCTTTCAGATCGCGACGCAGATAGCTGCGAGGATCAAAGGCTTGAAAAATGTCAGTGACGTCCTAATCCCTCAAAATCTTCGCTATCCCGGACTCGAGCTCACCATTGATCGCCAGCGCGCAAGCCTTATCGGCTTATCGCCCAAAGAGGTAGTGGACAACGTGATCACCGCGCTTACGTCAAACGGAATGATTGCTCCCAGCTATTGGATCGACCCGAAGACAGGGAACAACTACATGCTCACGGTTCAGTACTCCGATAACAAGATTGGCAACATGAGCATGGACGACTTCAAGCAAATTCCTTTGCATGCCGCAAACCAGACGAACTACACCCCATTGAGATCAGTCGCTGACATCACGGAGATCAATACCCCGACTGAGGTCGATCACTACAAGATACGTCGCGTGATTGACGTGTATGTCATGCCCTCGACTGAAGCTCTCCAAAGAGTTAACGCGCAGGTGCAGGAAGTAGTCGATGGCACAAAGACACCTGGGAACATTCGTATTACCGTTCGAGGTTCCGTGGTCAGCATGAACGAGTCGTTCAAGCGATTCGCAATTGGGCTGATCCTGTCAATCCTGCTGGTCTACCTCGTTCTGATGGCACAGTTCGCATCCTTCCTCGATCCGTTCATCATTCTCACGGCGATTCCGCCGGGGTTGGCGGGTGTGCTGCTCATTCTGTTGCTGACCGGAAGCACCATAAACATCATGTCCCTGATGGGCGTAATCATGATGGCCGGAATCGTAGTCTCAAACAGCATTCTCATTGTGGAGTTCGCGGGTCATCTTCACGAAACAGGTCTTCCAATTGCGGAGGCAGTTGTCCAATCGTGCAGAATCCGCTTGCGCCCCATCCTGATGACGTCTCTCGCGACACTTCTGGGAATGATTCCAATGGCTCTTGGCATGGAGGCCGGAAGTGAACAGTATGCTCCATTAGCTCGAGCAATCATCGGTGGGCTTGGTGTGTCCGTTGTCCTCACAGTCTTCCTTGTGCCCGCGGTGTACTTGATCGTTCATGGGCGCAAGGAGAGGCGAATAACCGTAGAGGGAGAGGCCTAAACAGACATGATCATTCGATTGAAGACGCCCGTCAGTAAGGCAGCCCTTGCATTTCTCGTAATCCCTTTCTCTGCAAATGCGATTTCCCAGATTTCTCTGCATCGTGAGGAGATTCCGGATGCTCCCTCGTCTCGTCTGCTTTCTGAAGTAGGTGGGCAATCTTCCCCGGTTGGCGCTGCGCAAGATACAGCAACGTCTCTCCCTCAGGTTCCAGGTGCTGCCGCTTCGGGAGTCATGCCGCGGCTCACGCGAAGTCAGGCTGAGCAGATGGCGATTAGAAGCAATCCGCAGGTAACAGTCGCACGTTTACTCGCGCTGGCACAGCACCAGGTATATAGGGAAAACAGGGCTGCGGAGTTACCGACCGCTAGTGCTGCGATAACAGCGGTGGAAGCAGAAGACGGAAGTCGTGTCTCGGCTGGATCACTGACGGCTTCGCGGTTGATTGAGCACGTGGGCGCAGGCGGAGGATTCTCACAACTGCTGACAGATTTCGGCAAAACGAGAAATCTTGTAGCATCAGCAGCGCTCCAGGAAAAAGCGCAGACGGCGAACGCTGTGGCAACCCAATTCGACATTGTGCTTGCGACTGATCAGGCATTCTATAACGCACTTCAAGCAGAAGAAACGCTCAAGGTCGCCCTACAAAATGTCACGACCCGGCAGACTCTGCAATCGCAGGTGAACCAGATGACTGCGAACAAGCTCAAGTCGACATTGGATCTGAGTTTTGCCAATGTGAATCTGTCGCAGGCTAAATTGCTGGCGCTCGATGCACATAACAACGCGGACTCAACCATGGCGGCCCTGGATGCGGTGCTGGGGCTCGATCACCAGGTTGCCTTCGAACTGGTTGATGAAGGCTCAAGCGCTCAACAGCCACCACCCGACATCGAACAGTTAGTGCAGACGAGTTTGAAGCAGAGAGCCTGATTTGCAGGCTTCGCAATTCAGCCAGCAGGCAGCTATCAAGTTCAGTCATGCGCAACGGGATCAGGTCTTTCCCAGCATTGCTGCTGCGGGAACGGTGGGAACCGTGCCGGTTCGGCAGGCGCAGTATTACACCACGAACTGGTGGGGCGCGATTGGAGTGAATATGAGTGTTCCGATCTTTAATGGGTTTCTTTACATCGCGCAGGCAAAGGAGGCGTCACTTCGCGCACAGGCTGCCGCCGAGCAGACGAGAGATTTACGGGACAGAATCGTTCGCGATGTGCGAACTGCGTGGCTGGCGGCAAATACTTCGTACCAGAGAGTAAGCGTAACCGAGGAATTGTTGCAGGAGGCGAATCTTGGGCTGAAGTTGGCGCAGACTCGCTACCAGATGGGCCTAAGTTCCATTGTCGAATTGAGCCAGGCGGAGTATCAACAGACGGATGCCGCGATAGGCAATGCGAATGCGCAGTATCAATACCGCATGGCATTGGCAACTTTGAACTATCAGATAGGCTCAACACCTTAATGGACCGGTAAGAGGGTGCCATCGTCAGTGAAAATCATGCGATCGCACGTCCGCGGATGTAATATCAATTGGGCATATCCGGCATGCTTTGACGTGGATTACACCGTCCTGATTCTGCAGGGTGCCTTCTATTGCGAGAAAACGGTTGCGCGTAACCACGACACGCTCGCGCTCGAATAGATCAGGCGTAATGATGACATTTGCAATTCCGGATTCATCTTCCAGAGAGAGAAAAACAAATCCTTTTGCAGTTCCGGGACGCTGACGTGCAATAACAGAGCCTGCAATCTGAACATAACGGTTGTTCGTACAGCGTATAAGGTCCTCTGCAGATAAAAATCTCTTGCGCCTCAATTCCTCTCGGTGATAAGTCATCGGATGCGGGCCGCATGTGAGTCCACTGCCGGAATAATCCGCAGCAAGACGCTCGTCAGTAGTCATTTTTCTCAAAGGCATAGAAGTTTCACCGGTTTGATTTGCAGTTGAAGCTCGCAATAGAGGGCCAACTGGTCGTCCTGCCTGTTCTACCTGCCAGAGAGCGTCTCGTCGATGACTGACCTGGCCAATTGAATTCAGCGCGCCTATTTGCGCCAATACAACCAGTTCTTTTCTATTCAATCCAGGAACTCGCCGCGTCAAATCATCTACGGTGCCGAATGGTCCATCAGTATTGCGTGCAGCCAGCAATGCTTCGGCGGATGATTGCCTTAGTCCCTTAGCGTAATTCAGACCGATGCGAATGGACAGGATACCGTCGGACTCATGCTCGATAGAGCATAGCCAATCGGATCGTTGCACGCAGACGGGATGAACTCTCAATCCATGCCGCTGCGCATCTTTGACAAGTACGGCAGGCGAGTAGAAGCCCATGGGTTGGTTGTTGAGTAACCCGCAGGTGAATGCCGCAAGGTAATGAACCTTGAGATAGGCTGAAGCGTAGGCGATAAGCGCGAAGCTCGCAGCATGAGATTCCGGAAACCCATACATGGCAAACGATGAAATGCCCTGAACGATGCGGTCCTGTTCTTCCGGGTCGATTCCATTGCGTGTCATACCAGAACGCAGACGGCCTTCAAGATCGCGCATTCTCTGCATGGAGCGGCGCATGCCAACGGCCCGGCGCAGTTCTTCAGCTTCAGAGCCGGTAAAACTCGCGACAACCATCGCCATGCGCAACAACTGTTCCTGAAAGAGCGGCACGCCAAGCGTTCGCTTCAGAACCGGTTCGAGCAGGGGATGTGGATACGAGACTTCTTCCTGGCCCTGACGTCGTCGCATATAGGGATGCATCATTTTGCCGACAATGGGACCAGGACGAATAATTGCGACCTGCACGACGACATCGTAGAAACATCTTGGCGCGTTATGAGGAAGGGAAGCCATCTGTGCGCGACTCTCAACCTGGAACATGCCGACAGTATCTGCTTTGCAGAGCGTTTCGTAGACGAGTTGATCCTCAGGCAAGGAAGCCAGGTCAACGTCAGTGTTGTAGTGACGTGGAATCAATTCGAGAGAATCTTTGAGTGTAGCCATCATTCCCAGGCCGAGTAGATCGACCTTGATGAGCCCAAGATCGGCACAGTCTTCCTTGTCCCATTGCACAACAGTGCGACCAGGCATAGATGCACGTTCGATTGGGACGATGCGGTTCAACATGCCTGCGCAAATCACCATGCCACCGGAATGTTGTCCTAGATGGCGCGGCAGGTTGTACATACGTGTGCAGAGTTCGAGATATTTGGCAATGCTGTGGTGGCGTACATCAAAGCCTGCCTGATCAAAGTGCTTTTCCATCGTATCGTTGGGGCCACGCCACTCCCAATGGCCGACGAGGCTGGAGAGTTTGGATAGCTGTAGCTCATCGAATCCAAGCGCCTTGCCGACCTCGCGGGCGGCAGATCTTCCACGGTAGGTGATGACGTTTGCGGTCATCGCCGCACCTAACGAACCGTAATGTTCGTAGATGTACTGGATGACGCGTTCGCGATGATCACCGGAGGGAAGATCAAGATCGATGTCGGGCCATTCGCCTCTGCTTTCGCTGAGGAATCGCTCAAACAATAACTCCATTCCAATGGGATCAACCGCGGTGATTCCAAGGGCATAGCATACAACCGAGTTCGCGGCTGAGCCGCGTCCCTGAACCAGGAAACCGTTGCGCTGGCAAAAACCAATGATGTCCCAGACAATGAGGAAGTAGCCGGCGAATCCTAACCTGGCAATTAGTTCAAGCTCATGCTGCGCCTGTTTGCGAGCTCTCACCACCAGGTTTTGTTTTAACTGAGTTGCATAACGTTTGCGAATGCCTTCCTCGACGCGCTTTGCAAGAAAGCTATCCATGGTTTGGCTTTCAGGCACAGGGTAATGCGGAAACTCGTATCCAAGATTGTTCAGCGTGAATTCGAGCCGTTCGCTCACAATCCGCGTATTGGCAATCGCTTCTGGAATATCGCGAAAGAGATTGGACATTTCGCGTGCTGAGCGCAAATTGCGCAAAGAATTTCTGCTCAGTAGCCGCCCGGCATTATGGACCGTCGTGTGGTGGCGAATGGCAGTAAATACGTCAAGGAGTTCGCGATCGTCTTGTCGGGCACAGCGAGCACCATTGGTAGCGATTATCGGAAGACCAACCCGCGATGCGATGTTGACCAGTGCAGTGTTACGGGATTCTTCTTCTCGTTCGCAGTGACGCTGTAGTTCAACATACACATTGCTGCGTCCGTAGACGGAGGTAAGTCTATCGAGTGACTTGTTCGCACCATACTCACCGTCGCGATTAAGTGCAACCGCAAGCGGGCTTTCTTCTCCGCCAGTGAGACAGATCAGGCCTGACGAAAATTCTTCGAGATCATCGAAGGTTGCCGCGCCTTCGGCCTTTGTGGGCTCGCGCATTTTGAAGCGGGTAATCAACTGGCAGAGATTCTGATATCCAACTTGCGATTCGCAGAGCAGAACGATGCGAGGAGGCTCATTCGTATGCTGGTGCGGAAGCCATTCAGGAGGAACCAGTCTTTTGCCGAACGATGAGACGGCAATCTCAGCGCCAATATGCGCCTTTACCTTGTTGTTCTTTGCGGAGGTATGGAAGCGAGCAACACCATAAAAACCATTTCTGTCAGCCAGTGCCATCGCTGGCATATCGAGTTCGACTGCGCGCTCGATAAAGGATTCAGGCTCGGATGCGCCAGCGAGAAAACTGAATGCGCTCGAAGCATGGAGTTCTATATATTCCTCGGAACCTGCAGATGCGGTCGAATTCCTGAGGGTTATACCGTGGACATCAGTCATACAGCGCATCCAACGACCATTTATTGTTCAATTTGTCATGAACAAGGAGGTAACACATGGTCTCTCCAAGGCTGTTTGTGGCAATTACATCCCACTCTTCCATATCCCATTTGTTGATGGACCACCAGGAACCACTAGAATGCCAGGGACCATAGGCAACCTGCACGTCATAGCTGCCTTCTCCATCCCGAAATGAAGCAGGCTTTTGACTATGAATCACTACGCGAATAGGACGAGGCGGTCGAATGCGCCGCAGCGATATTCGAACTGTTGCGTCCAATCGAAGTGATGGTTGACTGGACATGGAGAAGTTTTCCATGGTGAAGCTTCCACTGCGATGTGTGTCGCTCAATACAGCAGATCCAACGTGGTCGTCACCAACCAATGCTTTGAGTCGTGCGAGAGTCACATCGAGACGCGAGGGCTCTGGTGTCTGTGGTGCAAAGAGGCCCAGCTGCACCTTGCTATTTTGCCCTGCTTCTGCGGTCAGTGTGAGCGAGCATATGGCTGCCGGCGGAGGATGGGCCGCTATTTCAAGCTGAAGTAGTTTCAGCAGGAACTTGCGCTCGCTGGAGGGGATGGCGGGTCGAATCACCCGGCTGTATGTGAGCTGTTTTTCAAGGCACATCCGAATGGAGATCGATGCCAATGACAATGCTCTTGCTGCAGCGCGCGATACAAGATTGCCAATCATGTTTGCGCCGATGAAGAGCAGAGAATCGAGTTGTTCTACATGCGTTTCGAACTCGATGTGTTCTTTTAATTCGATCGCAGCTTCGAGAGGTTGGAACGTATGTTCAGCCAAGCCGCGTGCGAGTTGAATCCAGAGCTTTGCAGGTTGACCGAGGCGCGTGATCAGTTCATCTTCAGGCATTTCTGCGAGTTCGCCAAGCGTATTGATTCCCCAAAGCACAAATGTTTCGTGATGCGCTTCGATAAGTCCCAATGCATTAATCGGAACTGTAACAAGTGAGGCTGCTTCCTTCTCTTCGGGGACTATTGTTATGCCTCGTGCGTACTTGCCCTTGATGCGTGCTGTTTCGAAATTATTACTAACAGCAACGGATGCACGAAATCCTGCAGAAACGATTGCAGCACGCAGGCGTTGCGCCAATGTTGCTGGCGGGCCGAACAAGCGTTCTGTACCGGTTATGTCGAGTACGAACCCGCAGGAGTTTTCGGCGAAAGTCTCTTCGATGCGAGGGGAAAGATGAGATACGCATTCAATAAGGACTGTTCGTGCAGCGGCTTCAGTTTCGATTGAGCGCGAGAGGACGTATACATCGCCCAGTTCTTCTACTTCGAGACGTGACATACCGGGTGAGATTCCACGTTTGCCGGCAAGTAGATTGATAGAGCAGACTCGCTCCTGTGGCGCAATACCATCGAGAATGGCGACAGGTTTTGTGCGCAGATCTGGTCTCAGGCGAAGGATTGCCTGAGCGGGAAACGCGGCTACATAAATTGCTGCGAAGAGCGTGTTGGATTGTCGAGTCATGCACGCTTATCAGAATTCCAGGTTGTTTGAGTCGTCCAAATTGAAGCAGGAGGTTTACGGGCAATGTTTGTAACCGGTGAGAAACGGACTCGTCCACGCCGTACGCTGTTGCTAAAATTGCGAATCACGGTACCTGCGGCGGCATCGATGTTATCGGGCAGGCACTCAAGAACTACTGCCGCGCTGGATTGCGCGTATGCCGATTTGCCCAGCACGACAAGGCTACAACGTGTGCGATCAGCTGCCTGGCGGAAACGGAACCATGTTGCCAGGGGAATCCGACGACAGTGATCGACAGATTCATCGGCCAAATCAAGGACGATGGCTGCGAAACCACCAGCCTGCAATAGCAGATCTGTGGCACGAATCGCCTGTTCCAGCCGGGGCCAAGGTCTCGCTTTAGACTGCTTTTTGTTGGATGAAGCAAAGCAAACATCAGCAGAGGGATTGTCGAAGGACGCATCTCTGCATCGGACCCAGAGCAGATGTTTCAGGCTTATGCCGTTTGCTGCTGCTGATTCGGGATCGAATACATCGTTCGCGTCGATTAACGCGCAGACACTACCCTCCTGTGTGCGACGAGCGAG
The DNA here is from genome assembly GCA_963832035.1 of uncultured Acidobacteriaceae bacterium. GTDB lineage: Bacteria > Acidobacteriota > Terriglobia > Terriglobales > Acidobacteriaceae > Telmatobacter. Next base: position 65,639 of record CAWHSK010000004.1, read on the forward strand.
AAATGCGAGCGTGATGGTCGTGCGCCCTGAAGATGCAGTCCCGGTAATCTCACTGATCGCACCGACAGGCAAGCCGCCATCGAGTAGTTCGTCGACAGGTGTAATTCCTATTGCTGCTACTTCGCGTATTGTGCGCGGTGAAGGTGTAAGCGCAGAAGGGTATCTGTGCTGGAAATCGCTCTCGATCTGTTGGCGTAATGCGGCAGAGGAAGGCATGGCGTCGAGGCGATATTCGCCTTATGTTCGCCTATAGATTCAAGCAGCAAGGATGTGGTTGTCAACCTGGTATATGTGGGAATCGGACAATTTAGTTGGATGGTTCATCTCAATTGATTATCACTACAAGTTATTCATTTTTCAATTACTTGATACCATTTCACAAAGTACAATATTAGCTGCTAGCCGGCTTCAAATGAGCAGTGAAATGGCGCAAAAATGGGGCTTCATAAGTCAGGCGCATTCCTTTTATCCTTTCGCGATTCTTGTAGACCTCGATAATCACCTCGACTAAGTAATCTACATGGCTCTGCGTATACACGCGACGAGGGATCGCAAGACGGACGAGGTCCATTTGCGCTGCTCCCGCAAACATTAGAGTGCCGATCTCAACAGATCGAACTCCACCTTCAAGGTACAGTTCAGCAGCCAGTGCGACGCCCGGAAACTGATCAGAAGGGATGTGAGGCAGGAACGCTCTAGCATCGATATAGATCGCGTGGCCGCCAGGCGGCTGGACAATGGGAACCCCCGCTTCGGCGATGTGGTTGCCAAGGTATGCTGTTGACGCGATCCGGTAACGCAGATAATCCTCCTGCAGCGCTTCCTGGATTCCAACGGCGATTGCCTCGAGATCGCGGCCTGCGAGTCCGCCATAAGTTGGATATCCCTCACTCAAAATCAGAAGGTCTTTTTCCTGCTGTGCAAGTAGATCATTGCTCGTGCAGAGGAAGCCGCCGATGTTGGCCATACCATCTTTCTTGGCCGACATAGTGCACCCATCGCCGTAGCGGAACATCTCCTGCGCGATCTCCTTGGGAGTCTTATCGGCATAGCCCGGTTCACGAAGCTTGATAAACCACGCATTCTCCGCAAATCGACATGCGTCGAAATAAAGTGGAATTCCATGACGCTTGCAAATTGCGCTCACCTGGCGCACATTCTCCATCGAGACGGGTTGGCCGCCACCTGAATTGTTGGTCACTGTGAGCATTACGAGCGGAATGCGCTCGCGGCCGACACGGGCGATCAAGGATTCAAGCGCGGCGACGTCCATGTTGCCTTTGAAGGGATACGACAAGGATGGCTGTCGGCCTTCGGGGATGAGCAGGTCCACAGCTTCAGCGCCCACGAATTCCACGTTAGCCCGCGTCGTATCGAAGTGCGTGTTATTGGGGACGATGTCGCCTTTCTTGCACATGACTCCAAACAGAATGCGTTCAGCGGCTCGACCCTGGTGGGTGGGGATGACATGTTTGTAGCCAACGATTTCGTGGATCGAGTTGCGGAAGCGATCGAAGCTTCGGCTTCCCGCGTAACTCTCATCGCCTTCCATAATTGCAGCCCACTGATGTGTGGACATGGCGCCGGTTCCTGAGTCTGTGAGTAGATCGATAAGCACGTCGTCTGCAGGCAACAGGAAGAGATTGTAGTGTGCGGCTTTCAGAAGCTCTTCGCGTTGCTCGCGCGTGGTCCAGCGGATCGGTTCGACGCTCTTGATCCGAAACGGCTCAATGATAGTTCTTACTGGCATGTCATGCTCATTTTACTGCTCAGCGGCCAGCCTGCGCAGGCGATCCCGCACGTTCCAGAATGCGCGTCCATCGTGGTAGGCAGCCTTCCAAATTGAGCCTTTGTCCTCAGTGACTGGAGTGCCATCAGCTTTGGTCAGATTGTAGTCGCCGTGATACTCACCATCAATTGTGTGATTCCGTATGAAAGCCCATTGCTCAAGGAATCGCTGGAAGTAAATGACGTCTTGCTTGCCATAGCGCTCGTGCATCATCAGCAGCGCATTCAGGCCTTCCATTTGCACCCACCATTCCTTCATGGTGTCTTCGGGTTTGCCGAAGGCAGTGCCTTCACGAAAGAACCCTCTGTTTTTGGTATCCCAGCCGTAGGCCAGCGCATGATCAACAAGCATTCGCGCCATGCGTTCGGTCTTTTCTTCGGCTTTGTGGTGAAGCACTTCGTCGGTCTCAAGCATCAGGTAAGCGGTCTCAACATCATGTCCGTAGGAATCGTGGCCGGGGATGGGCTGCCACTCGTTTGTGAAGTAGAGATTCATCACTCCGGGCTCAACGCAGATTTTGTCGCGTACGATGGCGAGTAATTCTTCGAGACGGGAACGCAGTGTTGGATCGGGCCAAACTTCGTAGAGCTGGGTGAAAGCCTCCAGCAGATGAATATGCGTGTTCATCGATTTGTAGTTGATGGGGCCGATCGGGTTTGTCGCCACGGTGCCGTTTGGGACTTTAGGCACGACCGGCGTTCCATCGCGCGCGAGCCATTCAAAATAGCCGCCATTCAGGGGATCATGCGCGTGCTTGTCGGCCCAAAGGAAGCCGTCCCTCGCAATTTGCAGAGCCTTTGGATCGCCTGTAGCCTGGTATGCTGCGGCTGCGCCATAAATGCAAAATCCGATACCGTAGAGTTCCTTCTTGTCGCCGAAAGCGGAAGTGATTTTGCCCTCGTCGTCGAGTCCCCAGAAGAAGCCACCATATTGTTTGTCCCACATTACATCGCCAAGAAAATCCACACCGTGGTGGACGATCGGGATGAACTGGTCTCTGAGCGTGGGTTCGTGTAGAACGATCTGCGCCGCGACCCAGGTCATGCGGCCTTGAAATACGGAGAATTTGCCATCGCTCGGTAAGGTCTGCCAGTTGCGCGCATAGTGCGAATGAAATCCGCCGTACTTGTTATCGACCGAGCGAGGAAACCAGACCCGAAGCACGTTCGCTTGCAGCGTTTCATCCAGTTCCGCGGCTAGTTTCCGGTAGGATTCGTTTGTCGGCTGAGGTGCATTCGGGAGCGACCGTGAAAGCGGCGACTCGGCAGCACCAAAAGATGCAAGGCACAGCAACATCGGAGCGAGACGATTCATTCGACGGAGTCAACTCCTCGCGCGAATGCTACCACGTGGAAACTACCGGCACTGTGGCTTGAGGTATTCATTTGTAGATCACTTCCCGTTTCGGAAACGGTGGTAACGGAAACTTCCGTTTGCAATTCGGCGATTACCGATGAGCACATCTCGCAATCCAAGGTTCTGCTAGTCTAGACAAATATACGGTATTGCACTGCGGTCGGCAGCTTCCCTGGAAAGAGGACTATGGGCACCCAGAAGCTGTGCGCATGCAACCAGACACGTCAAAATCTGATTGGCGTTGATATTGATCTAGTCGATACGATTGAGCAACCTTTCGCGACGATTGTGAAAAAACTCTCCGAGGTCCCGCGCGGCGGAGTCTGGTTGAATCCATTTCGAGGGATTCCCCATGGGCCGCGTCTTTCGCGATTCGATGTGATTTATCTCGACGAGAACTGCAGTGTTCTGGAATTCACCGAGAATTTTACTGAAGCAGAGTTTACGCCGATCGGTTCGGAAGCGGCCAGCGCGATAATTCTTTCCGCACACTCACTCATCTCGTCTCGCATTCAAAAAGGAGATCAGTTTCGGATTTGCAGCCCGAGCAAAGCTCTCGCTGGTTTCGACGACGGATCACTGCCGGCTGACACCGAGGGTTCGCTTCGATGCTTGCAGAGGAATGTGCTTCTCGAATCGCAGGCCCTGAGAAGTGCGCATGAACAGCAAGTCATGGATGTGGAATTTGATCAGGATGAAAGCGAAAAGCCATCGTTGACGATTCGGATTCTGCGCTGGTTGTTTCCTTCGCCCGCTTCAGGCGATCGCCGCCGTGGCGAGCGAGTGCCTGCACCGGGTCTCGTAGCTTACTGCTGGACGGGAGGCGCGCCGCAAAAGTTCCAGCTTGGCAATGTGAGCCAAAGCGGCTTCTTCCTGCTCACTGAAGAGCGTTGGATGCCGGGAACCCGCATTGTAATGACGTTGCAGAGGGACGACAGCGACAAGGCATTGCCGGAAGAAATTCAGCGAGTGGAATCGGAGATCATTCGCTGGGGTGTGGACGGAGTGGGATGCGCATTTGTCGAGTCCGGATTCCTCGACTTGAATAACGGTGAAATTGTGAAGAACAAAAAGTTCGACAGCGAGGCTTTCAAACGATTCTTACGCCGGGTGCAGAGTTCTGCTTCCACCGCAGGAAATCCAACACCCAGCAGAGATGCCTGATGGATGTCGAGCACGCTCAATCTGCCGATGCAAGGGCTTGATCCTGGTTCGCTTTTCCTGCGTGGCTTGACACACTCTCAAGTACAAAAGCGTCATTCGACTCGATCGTTTCGATATCGAACAGCTCCTCAATCGCGGAAGTATCCCAGCGTCGAATTGCAGTGTCGACGAGGAGTTTCAGGTCGGAGGCGAAAGTAGCTCGGGCCATATATTCCCTGTCGAGTTGAAGCTTCGCCGGAAGAACAATTGAGTGGTAGTAGAGACCCAGGTAATTTCCGGGCAAGGCAGCTAAAACTTCTTCTTCGCGTGCAAAGGCGATTGTGGCGGCGCCGGTGATTCCTGGGCGGCAGCACAGGTCACCAAGCTGGTGCTCTGGGAGTTTAGGCCTGGGACCTACCAGACTCATATCTCCTGCGAGGACATTGAACAGTTGTGGCAATTCGTCGATTTTCCATCTGCGCAAGAAAGGCCCAAGGGGCGTGAAGCGCTGATTGCCCGTGGTCGTGACGCTGTTGTTCGCGCCATGCCCTCGAGATTCCATCGTGCGAAATTTCAGGATGGTGAAGGTGCAACCGTTCCGACCTGTGCGCTTCTGAAAGAAGAAGACCGGACCAGGAGAAGTGAATCGAATAGCCAATCCGATGATCGCGAGCGTCGGGATCAACATTGGCAATACCAGCAAAACGCAGAGAATGTCGAAGTACCGCTTAACGCTGGAGCTTGTCCACGAACTCACTCCCGTCGCGGCAAACGCGGCAGAGCGGTCGGAAATCGATTCGAGTCGCCCTCGAGAAGCTTTCCCGGACCCCATGTGGAGGAATATCGCAATCCCAATCGAGAGCCCTGTCACCAAGACCGAAAATGCGAAAGAAAGAAGGGCATAATCCATGATTGTCCTCCGTGCACTCGTTCAGCATTCACGACAAAAACCATCTTGACTTCATCCCGGCTTCCATTCTTGAAGGCAATTTTTCCTTCCCGTCATCGTCTTCTGGCTGTTCTATTGGTCAGTTTGTTTTTTCAGACCGCGAGGCATAAACTTGCCGGCGCTTGATCCCTGATCTTGCAGAACATGTACGCGGATGTATTCGCAACGTTTAGCAGCAGGTAGAGGAGAACGGTGCTGAGCACGTTGTGATCGCAAGAGACACTTGGGGTTGCGAGCGCGATGGCAACGGCACCAAGGCGGTGTGCCGTTGAAAGCGATAGATCGCTTCGTTCGTCGCCATTGGTGCCGCCAAAACCGAAGACGATGAACATGATGCCCACCTTTAGCGCCCGACCGATGATTGCCTGGGGAGTCATACTCTCACCTGGTTGCTCGCTATCATCCGTCACGTATCTCAGCTGTCAGAAGCGACGGAATCTAGAAAATCGATTACCCATCTTCTTTGACAAGGCTAGGCGGGATTCGGCAGGTGCGTATACTGGCAAAACTACCGGTGGACCCTTGATAGTGTTGCCAATAGGCCGTGCTGGCCCATTGGCCGGTAAATGTTTTCTTGGAGCAGGCGATTTCTGCCGGCGCACGGACAGAATAGTACGAGCGCCAAATCTCGCCCGTAAGAAGGACTGGCTGTGTTGTGTCTGTTTTTAGATTGAAAGGGATGGCCAGTTTATGGCGGAGAGAGTGGGATTCGAACCCACGTTAGAGTTTCCCCTAAACACGCTTTCCAAGCGTGCGCCTTCAACCACTCGGCCATCTCTCCAGCTTTAGGAACGCCTCATCGAGTTTACCAAAGTCGGCCTCCGGTGCGGACGTGTGGAGGGTAAATGAAAGCGTTTACCTGCATCGACGTGGTCCTGTATAGTCTCTTTGCTGGTTTCTCGCACAAATCTGTTGCTCTGCATTGCGCATTGCGCAATGTCAACGTTCCGCTTGTTCTTTTCTATGTCCGAGGTACATGCATGTCAATCATTACTCGTCGCGATCTTCTTCGTTCTGCCGCTTACTCCAGCGTGGCCATTTCTGCTGCGCCACTTATAACTCGGTCCGCGTGGGCACGAGCCGCGCTTCTGTCCGCTGCGGCGGATGCCACGCCTCTGGCAATTCTTCCAAGAGAGAAGCTGCTCTTCGATTTCGGCTGGAAGTTCACATTCGGCAATGGTGCGGATCCCGCAAAGGATCTTGGCTTCGGCAATGGACAAGGCGACTTTGCGAAAACGGGGGACTTCGAATTCGCAAAGGCAAAGTTCGACGACTCGAAATGGCGCACGCTGAATCTGCCGCATGACTGGGCGATCGAACTACCGTTTGTACGCGATGAAGAACAGAATTCGCATGGGTTCAAGCCGCTGGGTCGTCGTTATCCTGAGACGAGTGTTGGATGGTACCGGCGCTCATTCGATATTCCAGAAAGCGACAAAGGGCGCCGCATCTGGGTGGAGTTTGATGGCGCCTTTCGAGACGTGCTGATATTTGTGAACGGCTGCTTCATCGGCCGCAACGACAACGGGTACGCACCGTTTCAATTCGATCTCAGTGACTTTCTGGCGTATGGCAAAAAGAACTATATCGTCGCGCGTGTCGACGCCAGTTTTGGAGACGGCTGGTTCTACGAAGGGGCGGGCATTTACCGGCACGTCTGGTTGACGAAAACGGATGCTCTTAACCTGGGCAAATGGGACAGCTATGTTCGGTCTGAGGTCTCCGGAAACTCAGCGACACTGTCTCTCGGCACCATCGTCAAGAACGAAGGCAGTCAGTCGGAATCCGCCAAGGTGAAGTGGCAGATCGTCGACGCTGCTGGGAAAACGGTGGCGAGCGCCGAAGCGCCGGCTCAGTCGATCGCTGTCGACGGTGCGGTGTCGTTCACCGCAATGGCGAAGCTGCCGGGTCCGTCGCTCTGGTCCGTTGAAGCGCCGAATCTTTATTCCGCGATCGTTACGGTTGAGTCGGGAGGCAAAACGCGGGACGCAGAGCGAGTGACGTTTGGCGTTCGCACGGCAAAGTTTACGGCAGACAAAGGCTTCTTTCTGAACGGCAAGGCAGTCAAGATTCAGGGTACCTGTAATCACCAGGACCATGCAGGCGTGGGCGCGGCGGTGCCGGATGCCCTGCAGTGGTTCCGGCTTTCGGTGCTGCGTGAGATGGGCGGCAACGCGGTGCGCACCTCACACAACATGCCAACGCCGGAGTGGGTGGAAGCCTGCGATCGCATGGGAATGATGATGATGTGCGAGACGCGGCAGATGAGTTCTAATCCCGAGGGCATGGCGCAACTGGAAGCAATGGTGAAGCGCTATCGCAATTCTCCGTCAATCATCTTGTGGTCGATCGGCAATGAGGAAGATCAAATGCAGGGGCCGATGGCGGAGCAGGGCGCGATGATCGGAGCCGATATGGTGCGGCTGTGTCACAGGCTCGACCCAACGCGCGTGGTTTCTGCCGCTGTGAACGGGAACAATGAGAAAGGCGTTTCTGATGCGTTCGACGTGATTGGATTCAATTACGGGTTGAGTCTTCCAGACAAGTATCACAAGGAACATCCAGAGCGGCCGATCTATGGGTCGGAGACTTCGAGCGCGATCGGCACTCGAGGCGTATACAGCACCGATCCGTTGCGGAATACTGTGAATTCTTACGACGGGGTCGTGCCATGGGGTGAAACCGCAGAGGACTGGTGGAAGTTCTACGGGTCGCGCGAGTGGATCGCGGGTGGCTTTGCGTGGACAGGGTTTGATTATCGCGGCGAGCCTACGCCTTACGGATGGCCGTCGATCAACTCCCAGTTTGGGATCGTGGATATGTGCGGGTTCCCGAAGGACAACTACTATTACTACAAAGCCTGGTGGGGCAAGGATCCCGTCATTCATGTATTTCCTCATTGGAACTGGACGGGCCGGGAGGGCGATGAGATTCGAGTCTGGGTTTATTCGAATCTCGATGAGGTGGAGCTGTTCGTAAACGGCAAAAGCCAAGGCAGCCAGAAAGTTCCACACCTTGGCCACGTCGAGTGGAAGGCTCGCTACGAGCCCGGCACGCTTGAAGCGCGCGGCAGCAAATACGGCAAAGTGGTGCTCTCCGACAAGCGTGAGACGACCGGGCCGACGGCTTCGATCAGGCTGAGTGCGGATCGCACCGAGATCAACGCGGATGGCGTAGATCTGGCCGTGATCAAAGTCGAGGGGCTCGACAAGGCAGGGCGCCTCGTGCCGATTGCCGGTGATCACATCGCGTTCAAGATCACCGGAAACGGAGCTCTGCTTGGCGTAGGGAACGGCGATCCGAATTGCCAGGAGAGCGACACGGCACCGAAACGTTCACTCTTCAACGGGCTTGCACAGGTAATCGTGCAAGGAACAAAGGAGCCGGGCGAAATCCAGATTGAAGCGCACAAAGACGGCTGGGACGGCCCGAACCTGACGCCGGCGACGATCACGATCAAGACAAAGCAGGTCGAGGTGCGGCCAACGGTAGGGTAAGGCAGGGACCAAGAACAGGAAACCAGGGACTCGAAGTCGGGGATGATATGCAACCAGTTGGTTGCATAAGGGGGTGTACCCCATACTCTGGGTCGAAGGTCGGCGTTTTCATGGGTTTGCGATCTCGGCAAGGTCTTTCAACCATTTAACTTAGGCGCAGAGTCGTCTCTGCAGAGGACTTATGCCTTGTATCGGATGTTGTTTTGGCTTCTCATGGTCTCGCGGTTGATACGGCCAATTGCTGGAACAGTCGAAGCAAAACACTAATCTGTTGAAGAAAATAGACTTAACCTATTTCTCACGGTGTTTTGTGGCGCATTTTGGCAGTTTTGGCGCGTTATTGCCCTGTTAAAAAGCTTAGGAGCGTCCGCTGAAACCGCAGTGCGCGTAGCATTCGGAACGGCGATCAAGATTCCCCGCATAGATTCATCCTAGACCTATCGGCGAAATAGCCTGCAAAACCGGACAATCATTTTGCCGTTTGTTTTGAGCGGTGTATACGGAGATTGTGGGATTTGGGGCTTGACGTCGAGTTTCCGCGCGGGTCCTGCCGGAGCTTGGGGACTCCTCGGGGCGAGGAGTCGTTATCCGTGGAGATGAAGGCGCCCGAAGACCGCGCGTACGACGCGATCGCAACGAGTCGCGCGGAAAAGAAGAGCGCCGGCGCTCGATGCTCCGGCGCGCTCCATCAGCTTAGACCGCAGCATCTCGTGTGCTCGATGCAATCTAACCTTTACATTGGCATCGCTGAGCGCCAGCACCTGCGCAGTTTCGGCGGTGCTCATTTCCTCGAGGTCGCGCAGCACAAGAACCGTGCGATACGCGACCGGGAGCGCAAGAATGGATTCTTCGAGGAGGGAAGAGAGTTCGCGGCCGGCGGCATGGCTTTCAGGCGTAGGTGAATTCGCATTTCGTGCAAGCATCACTTGATTCTCCCCGTAGGAATCTTCCAGATCAATCGGATCGAGCTTTCCAAGTGCTACGGAACGTTTGATGGCCTCGTTGACGGCGATACGCGTGAGCCAGGTAGAGAACATCGCACGGCCTTCAAACTGTGCGAGGTGTTCGAAAGCGCGAACATAAGACTCCTGCATGATCTCTTCGCATTCCGAATCGTCGCGCACAATGCTGCGTATGGCTCGGTAGATTCGTTGGTTGTGGCGGCGCATGAGCACTTCGAAGAGAAGCGTTTCCCCCTGAAGCACGCGGTCGATGATTTGTTCGTCTGAGCGAATCTCGATTGGCGGTATCGGGCTAAATGCGTTTGTCACGGTCTGGTCTGGGGCCACTCTATCTATTGGATCAGCCATCGTCCTTTTCGTTACAAAGACCAGTTTTGTAACCAATTCGGTCGTCGCCGCTCCATTGAGCAGCAGAGGTTGAGTGACAATGGCAAATAAATCGCGACTCGATATTGCGTGGTGGACCCTGCGCGTGGGGCTCGGGGTGGGGCCTTTTCTTGCAGGGCTGGACAAGTTCTTCAACCGACTGACGACCTGGGATATGTATCTGAACCCAGCGATTCCCGGGGTGCTCCACGTGTCGCCGGCTGCATTCATGCACCTGGTAGGGGTGATCGAGATGGCAGGTGGGATCCTAATATTCACACGGTTCACTCGATATGCGGCATACATCGTGATGGCGTGGCTGGTGGCGATCTCTGCGAGCCTTGTGGCGCAGGGACTGTTCCTAGATATCGCTGTGCGTGATGTGGAACTGGCGCTAGGTGCGTTTGTACTGGCGAAGCTGACGGAGATTCGCGATGCTGCGGTAGAAGGAGCCTCAAGCGTCGGACATGTCGACGATCCGGTTGAAGGCGTCCGGCATCTTGCATGATTTTGTTCACAACTCAACCACAAATCCGTAGGAGGAGAAGATGAGAAAAGCAATGGTGCTTCTGGGCGCTTTGATGGCGCTACCGTCTTTTGCGGTGGCCGAGGACTGGTCGAATGTGCCGATGATAGATACGCAGTGCTCTACCAAGGCGAAGGCCGATCCCGATTCACACACAAAGGCGTGCGCGCTGGCTTGCGCAAAGAGCGGCTTTGGGATCGTCGACAAGGATGGAAACTATCTGAAGTTCGATGCAAAGGGGAACCAGGAAGCGGTGAAGCTGCTGGAGGGCAGCAGCAAACAGGATCACATTCGCGTTGACGTCTCAGGAAAGAAGGATGGCAGCGTGATTCATGTGGAGTCAGTGAAACTGATATAGCTGCGTCTTGAAGGGGGGATTCGGCGGAGCTCCTTTTGCGACTCCGCCGATTGTTTTTTTCGGCTCGAGTTTCAGGCGACACGCTCGGGCTTACCTGTCGTTCGCCGTCATTGGTGGGAAGCAGCGAAGACAAACTGCGCCGAGAGCAACAGGTGGAAGCCTTTCCAGGTCAGGTTCAGAGTCAATGGAACTTGCACAAAGCCTGTGCGAGCTACGCCTCAAGTGCCTCAACGAATTCATACTCGAAACCCCTGGCGAACCCATATACTTGTCGGTTCATGAGATTCAGGGGGCGAGAACGCATGCGCACGATGGGTTTGGTGTGGGTGGGGGTTTGTGTGGCAGGGTGTTTGGTGGCGCGGGCACAAGGCGGCGCGTCGGGGCCGGCGGGTCTGCAGGTGGACAACCTGACGCGGCCGCTGGGGATTGACGATATAACGCCCCGGTTTTCCTGGAAGCTAAATGATCCGGCTCACGGCGCACGGCAGACGGCGTATCGCGTGCTGGTGGCAACGCAGGAAGGACTGCTCGCGGACGGCAAGACGGATGTGTGGGACAGTGGCAAGGTGAATTCAGGGCGGTCGCTGAACGTGAAGTATGCAGGGCCGGCGGTGAAGCCGAGTACGCGGTATTGGTGGCGGGTGGAGGTTTCAGGCCAGGATGGAAAGCCGTATCCAGCGAGTACGGCGGAGTATTGGGAAACAGGACTTCTGACCGAAGGTTGGCGTGGCGAGTGGATCGGCTGGGAGACGGCGGAGGAAGCCGCGGTGCGGAAGGCGCCATCGGTGTGGATTGCGAATCCCGATGTTGTGCCCGGAACTGCGCAACCCAGTAGTGAGCAGCGGTTCGGGTATCGAGCGAGCTTGCAAGTTGAAAAGCCAGTGGAGCGCGCTGTTCTTTTTGCCACAGGGGAAGATACCGTTGCCTCGTGGGTGAATGGCGCGAAGGTGATGACCGTGGCGGCCTATCCGCCGTATCACCATTTGCCGTGGAAAAAGTTTGTGCGCGCCGATGTGACGGCGCAGATTGCGGCTGGACAGAACACGATTGCGATCGAGAGCGTTCACTACATCGACAAGTACGGCGAGAAACGGCGAAAGGATGCGCCGCCGATGATTGCGACGGTGGTGGTGCTCTATAAGGATGGGACCACAGCGGAATTTGGAAGCGACGGCACCTGGAAGAGCGCGGCTTCTCCCGCAGAGGGTTGGGAGAAAAAGGATTTCGATGATGCATCGTGGAAGAGCGCAGTGGTTTGGATGCAAAAAGGTGGACCTGAAGAGCAGCCCGTGCTGCAGCCGTGGATTCCGGATTCAGTGAAGGTGTTGTGGAAGTCGTTTGAGGCGGAGAAGCCGGTCAAGTCGGCACGACTGTATGCGACGGCACTGGGGACCTATGAGCTTCATCTGAATCACGAGCGCGTTGGCGACAGTGTGATGGCTCCGGGGTGGACGGATTATCGGGAACGCGTTCTCTATCAGACGTACGATGTGACGCCGCTGGTGAAGAGCGGGGCCAATGTCATCGAAGCGTTGCTTGCGCCCGGCTGGTATTCGACGTCGCTCGAATGGCTGCAGCAGCCAAATAACTATGGCGATACTCCTCCGGCCCTGCGGGCGCAGTTGCGCATCGAGTATGCGGACGGAAGAGTGGAATGGGTAGGGACGGACACGAACTGGAAGGCAGACACCTCATTCATCGTTCACTCTGAACTGTATGACGGGGAGACGCAGGATCTGCGTGAGTTGTATCAGACGTTTAACAGGACAGGCGTTGACGCCGAGCCGGGAAAGCAAGTCACGATCGTTCATCCGAAGGAGATCAAGATCGAGGCGCAGGCGTTTCCGTCGATTGGCATCGATCAAGCGCTCGCCGTTGTGAAGATGACCGAGCCGAAGCCGGGGATTTTCATCTACGACCTCGGGCAGAACATGGCGGGTGTGGAGAAGCTTGTTGTTTCGGGAGCGGCGGGCACTGACGTCCAGGTGAGGGTGGGCGAAGCGCTGAATCCAGATGGCACGCTGTATACCGAGAATCTGAGGACTGCGAAGGCGACGGATCACTTCATTCTTTCAGGGTTGGCAACCGATGTGCTCATTCCGCATTTCACTTTTCATGGGTTCCGGTATATCGAGATTAGGGGAGTGAAGAATGCCTCAGACGTGCATGCTGTTTTTGCGCAGGTGTTACACACGAACTTCAACTTTACTGCGAAGCTGAAAACCGGCAATGAAATGATCAACAAGCTGTGGAGCAACATTCTGTGGGGGCAGCGGTCGAATTTTGTGGGGCTGCCGACAGACTGTCCACAGAGGGATGAGCGGCTTGGGTGGTCGGCGGATGCGCAGGTGTTCTGGCGGGCTGCATCGTACAACGCGGCGCTGGCGTCATTCACGCGGAAGTTTGCGGCCGATCTGCGCGGGACGCAGGTGGGCACACCGTACTACGGAATCTATGCGCCGGGAACAGCGAAGATTTCGCCCGGTATTGCAGCGGCATGGAGCGACGCGGGCGTGATCATTCCGTGGACGTCCTGGCTGCAGACTGGCGATACAAGCGTGATCGACGAGAACTGGGCGGCGATGCGGAAGTATGTGGACGCGATCGACGCGCGGAATCCGGATGGAATCTGGCACAACGATTCAGGGATTCCGTTTGGGGACTGGCTGTCGCTGGAAGGCCGCACGCAGGAAGATCTGGTTGCCACGGCGTACTGGGCATACGACGTGAACATGATGCGGCAAATGGCGCATGCGACCGGTCGCACGGAAGAGGAACAGCGCTACGCGAAGCTCGAGGATAAGATTCGCAATGCGTTTCAGGCTAAGTTTGTAAAGGAGAAAGCCTACATTCCGGGAGCCGACAACAGTCCTTCGCCGTTCGGCGACATCAACAACCCCAATGCGAAGGCCAAGGGAGGAGATACGCAGACGAGCTACGTACTCGCGCTGCACATGAATCTCCTTCCAGACGAGATGCGGGCGCAGGCTGCGGGACGCCTGGTGAAAAAGATCGAAGACAACCACGGCCTGCTGGGCACCGGTTTTGTGGGTACGCCTTACATATTGGAGGAGCTGACGAAGACCGGCCATACGAAGCTCGCCTACGATCTGCTGCTAAGCAAAGGGATGCCGTCATGGGGATACGTGATCGAGCATGGCGGCACGACGACGTGGGAGCGGTGGAACGGCGACGAGATGATGGGCGATCCCCAAATGAATTCGTATAACCACTACGCATACGGCGCGGTTGCCGACTGGATCTACCGTTTTGCCGCGGGCGTGGATGCATCGCCGCTGAATGCGGGTTTTCATACTGTGGTGCTGCACCCGGTGTTTGACGCGCGATTGTCGCCGCTGGAGTTCAGCTATGCATCGTCATACGGCGAGATCAAATCGAGTTGGACGGTAAAGGGCAAGACGGCAGAGTGGAACGTTACTCTGCCGGCGAATACAACGGGGCTGCTGGAGGTGAAGGGCAACGAGGCGGCTCGGTACAAGGTGGACGGTGTGCGGTTGAGCGAAAGTCCGCTTGCGAAGAAAATCGATGGCGGATTTGAGTTGGCGGCGGGAAGCTACAGATTTGAGGTTGTGCAGTAGGTTCGTACGGCGGAAGGCTGCGATCCCGTTCATCGGCAAAATGCATGCATGAACGGGGCATGCACTTTGCTTGCTCATCGAGGAGAACAACCGCAGTTATACATGTCGCCCGGCGACACCCATGACTATGAAAATCAGTTGAGATCGTGCTTTCCCACCCAAGCTGCGCTTGGATGGGGCACCCTCGTTTCATGCAGGTCGTGAATTTTCAGGGCAGATCGCTCGACTCCCGTTGGTCGCTCGAGATGACAACGCTGATTGTTCTTCAGTGGGTTCTGGAATACTCCGCGGCTCCCTATAAATTAGATAGATGGTCCAGACGCGCGCCAGATGGAGAGCGGAGCTTGCGGCGATGATTGCGCTTGCGGTTCCGGTTGTACTCAGCGAGCTTGGGTGGATGGCGCAGGGTGTTGTCGACAACATCATGGTGGGGCGGTTGGGTCCGGTGGCGATTGGAGCAGTCGCGCTGGGAAACGCAGTCTGCTATACGCCATCCCTGTTTGGGATCGGTCTGCTGCTGGGCCTCGACACGCTGGTGTCGCAGGCTTACGGACGGCGCGATCATGATGAGTGCCATCGCTGGCTGGCCCAGGGCGTTTATCTGGCCTGCATCATAACGCCACCCATCATGATCCTGCTTTTCGGACTGAGCTACAGGTTTACGCACTTCGGAGTCATTCCCGAAGTGGCGAGCCTGTCGGGCGGTTACCTGCGCATCCTGACCTGGGGAACGCTACCATTGCTGCTTTACGGTGGAACACGCCGTTATTTGCAGGGCGTAGGGCAAGTGCGGGTTATAACGCTGACGTATATTCTCGCGAATTTGCTCAACTGGTTCGGCAACTGGGTGTTGATCTACGGCAAGTTTGGATTTCCCGCGCTGGGAGTGAACGGGTCTGCGATCTCAACGTGCATCGCGCGCGTAGGAATGGCTGCGGCGCTGCTGGGGTTCGCCTGGAATTACGAACGCACTCGCGGGCATCCGTTGTTTACACATTGGGCAGGTCCGCAACTGGATCGTTTGCGACAACTGGTGCGGATTGGTGCGCCGGCTGCCGGGCAGATTCTTCTGGAAGTGGGCGCGTGGAACCTGAGCACATTTGCAGCGGGCTATCTGACGCCGGTGGCGCTGGCGGCGCATAGCATCGCGCTGAACTACGCAAGTATCTCGTACATGGTGCCGCTGGGAATGGGTGCTGCCGCGGCGGTGAGTGTAGGACATGCGATTGGCGCGGGTGATCCAGCGCGGGCACGAAGAGCGGGATGGATGGCGCTGGCTCTCGGCACCGGTTTTATGATCTGCGCGGGTGTGGTGTTTTTTGTGGCGCCGGGGCCGCTGATCATGTTGTATACGCATGACGCGCGTGTGCTCGCGGTGGGGCCGAGCCTGCTTTGGATTGCGGCGGCGTTCCAGATTTTCGATGGCATTCAAACCGTCTCGACGGGAGCGTTGCGCGGCCTTGGCGAGACACGCGCGCCGATGATCGCCAACCTCGTCGGCTACTGGACAATGGGACTTCCTCTCGGTTTCATCCTCTGTTTCGTGTTGAAGTGGGGCATCTACGGGATGTGGATCGGGCTGACCCTTTCGCTGGTTGTGATTGCGACGGCGGTGCTGCTACGGTGGCATCGAGACTCTGCTCGGGTGGCGCTGGCTCACTCAAAAATATAGAGTTAGCTGGTGATCAAGGCCGGCGCAATTTCCTTGCAAGTGGTGTGGATCACTTCGCTGCGACAGTTTTGTTCGAGACATAAACACCCGTTGCTGTGAAAGGTACTTACGGCATAAAGTGATGTGCCTGCAGGCGGTACGGGCTACCTCGTAGGTGACTATAATCACAATTGAGCGAAGTGTAGTCGCTTTCCATCGCGTCTTCTCAGGAACCGTACTCCGAATGCCAAGGTCCGGCTAACGCGACCGCAAGGTTGCAACGATGTTGGACGGCCAATGAACATGGAATCCCCGGTCCTGGACGCACGGAAATTCATCTGAAGGGAATCCCGCCAAATGGCGACTGGAGACCTGGCTCTGGGTCAAGAACAGGGCGCGATCAGCGCACAAAAGCGCGTAGTCAACGATTTCAGCATCAACGTAGCAACGGTGAACGGGTCCGGCTCGCAATCCGCCAATAGCGTACTGCTGAAGAGCATCTTTGGAATGGGAATTCCCGTCAGCGGGAAAAACCTGTTTCCCTCGAACATCGCCGGACTTCCCACCTGGTACACAATTCGCGCGAGCAAGGACGGGTATGTTGCCCGCACGCGCGATGCAGAATTCCTGGTGGCTTTGAATCCCGAGACTGCGAAGAGCGACATCGAAGCGCTGCCCGCGGGCGGCGTGGCCATCTACGAAGAAAACCTGAACCTGAAGCAGTATCGCAGCGACGTTGTCTGCTATCCGGTTCCTTTCGACAAGATCACTGCGGCCGTCTGCACCGAGGCCAAGCTGCGCAAGCTGGTCAAGAACATGGTGTACGTGGGCGTGGTGGCGCAATTGCTTTCGATGGACCTGTCGGTCGTAGAAAACAGCGTCAAAAAGCAATTCGCGAAAAAGCAGAAGGTATTCGATCTGAACTTTGGCGCGGTCAAGGCTGGTTACGAATACGCGCAGGAAAAGCTGGTCAAACAGGATCCGTTCTTCCTCGAGCGGATGGACCAGACAGCCGGCAAGATCATCATCGATGGCAATGCGGCGTGCGGCATGGGTGCGGTGTTCGCGGGCGTAACGGTGGTGGCGTGGTATCCAATTACGCCGTCTACCTCGCTGGTTGAGGCGACGACCGATCTGCTGAAGAAGTTCCGCGTAACGCCCGAAGGCAAGGCGACGTTTGCAGTGGTGCAGGCCGAGGACGAACTGGCTGCCATCGGGATGGTGCTGGGTGCGGGCTGGGCCGGAGCGCGGTCGATGACGTCGACCTCGGGCCCGGGTATTTCGCTGATGGGCGAGTTTTCGGGTCTGGGATATTACGCGGAAATTCCTGGCGTGATTTTTGATGTGCAGCGCACGGGGCCTTCGACGGGCATGCCGACGCGCACACAACAGTCAGATCTGCTGTCGACCGCATTCCTGTCGCACGGCGATAAAAAGCATGTGGTGCTGCTGCCCGGCTCAGTAAAGGAGTGCTTCGAGATCAGCATGGAGGCCTTCAATCTTGCTGAACGTCTGCAGACTCCGGTGTTCGTGTTGACCGATCTTGACCTCGGCATGAACAACTGGATGTCGGAGCAGTTTGAATATCCTGAGAAGCCGCTGGATCGCGGCAAGGTGCTGACCAAAGAAGATCTGGACAAGCTGGGAAGTTTCGCGCGCTACAGAGATGTCGATGGCGATGCGATCGGCTGGCGCACGCTGCCGGGCACAATGCATCCCAAGGCAGCCTACTTCACGCGCGGCTCAGGACACAACGATGCCGCGGGCTACACCGAGAAGCCCGACGAGTACCAGGCGGTAATGGAGCGGCTGCTGCGCAAGTTTGAGAATGCGCGCAAGCTGGTTCCGGCGCCGGTAGTTGTAAAGGATGGAACTTCGCCGGTGGGGATCCTCGCATTTGGCACAACGGACTTCGCGCTTCGCGAAAGCCTTGACCAGATTAAGAATGAACTCGGCAAGGATGTGGATTACATGCGTATTCGCGCGTATCCCTTCGCGCACGAGATTCACGACTTCGTCGCATCGCACGATCGCGTGTATGTGGTCGAGCAGAATCGCGATGCACAGCTTGCGAGCTTGCTGAAACTGGATCTGCCGGCAGAGCAGGTCGTGAAGCTGCGCAGCATTCTGCACTACAACGGGCTGCCAATTGATGCCCGCACAATCACAGAAGAATTTGTAACGAAGGAGGGCCTGTAAACATGGCTACTCAAACTTCAGGCCCCAAGGTCAATCACATCGGGCTTCCGGTACTTGAATATCGTGGCGGTAAGTCGACGCTTTGCGCCGGCTGCGGCCACAATGCAATCTCTGAGCGCATCATCGATGCGATGTTTGAGATGGGCGTGGAACCTGAACGCGTAATGAAGATGAGCGGCATCGGCTGTTCGTCGAAGAGCCCGGCGTACTTCATGAGCCGGTCGCATAGCTTCAACTCGGTGCACGGACGCATGCCTTCGGTTTCGACAGGCGCGCACCTGGCGAATCACACCAACATGCTGCTTGGCGTTTCCGGCGATGGCGATACGGCTTCGATCGGCATGGGGCAGTTTGTCCACCTGATGCGCCGCAATCTGCCGATGATCTACATCATCGAAGACAACGGCGTGTACGGCCTAACGAAGGGCCAGTTTTCGGCGACGGCAGATATCGGATCGAAGCTGAAGACCGGTGTGGTCAATGATCTCCCGGCTATCGATACGTGCGCGCTGGCAATTCAGCTGGGTGCGACGTTTGTCGGGCGGTCGTTCTCTGGCGACAAGAAGCAGTTGCTTGCGATGTTGAAGGCTGCCATTGCGCACAAGGGCACGGTGATGCTCGATGTGATCAGCCCGTGCGTGACGTTCAACGATCACGAGGGTTCGACGAAGAGCTACAAGTTCATGCAGGAAAATGATGAGCCTATCAACGATATCGGCTTCGTGGCCAGCTTCGACGACATCGATGTGGACTACGATTCGGGCGAGGTATACGAAGTCGAGATGCACGATGGATCGACTCTTCGCTTGCGCAAACTGCATGAAAACTACGATCCCACGGACAAGGCCAACGCGGTGAAAACGCTGATGGAGGCCGAGGAGAAGAACGAGGTTCTCACCGGTGTGTTCTACATCAACACCGAGAAGCCGACGTTTACCGATCTGCTTGGCTTGGTGGATGAGCCGCTGGCGACGTTGCCGGAATCGATGACACGGCCGCCGAAATCGGCGCTTGATGCGTTGATGGCGAATCTGCAGTAAGGCAGTTGTCAGTGATCAGTTTTCAGTGGTCAGTAAAAGCCCCGCGGAATGCGGGGCTTTTTATTGGACCGTAGTCAAGCGTGGGGAGTGATCGAAGAAGTCCGATTTACGCCCCAAATGCTTGCGCGGCTGCTTCGGCTACGGCTTGATCCTGCTTGCCCAGGCCGCCGCTCACGCCCACCGCTCCCACGACCTGGCCTTTGAGCTTTAGCGGAACGCCACCGGCAAAAATCATGACTCGGCCGTGATTGGAAGCATGGATGCCAAAGAACTGATCGCCGCTCTGTGAGTTCTCGCCGAGCGCCTTCGTCTCAATGTCGAATGCACGGGAAGTGAATGCCTTGTTGATGGCGATGTCGATGCTGCCGATCCAGGCGCCCTCCATGCGCTCGAAGGCCACCAGGTTTGCACCCGCATCCACGACTGCGATGTTCATTGGCACACCGATTTCCTTTGCTTTCTCCTGCCCGGCGCGAATGACCTTACGCGCAGCCTCAAGCGAAACGCCCAGCATTTTGCCTGTCGTTTCTGATGTCGAACTCGCCATACCTATCCTCCGGGTGCATTTCATCAAGCTGCACGTAAAATGCTCCTCGGCTTTTCGATGCCGCAGGTATGCGCGGGTTGCATCTTTTGGTGAGTTGGACCGCGCGCTGTCGAAGTTCAGAGTTTGAAGGGGAGGGAGAAAGGAGGCAGAAAGAGGTGCAGGTGCCGCAGCGCGGAATTCGCAGAAATGTAACTTGCATATCGCCGAAACGGCTGGACTACGTGGGAGCAGAGCGCGAAGTAGAGCGAATTGTTTCTTGATCGCTTTGGCGCTACGATGCGCTTGTGTTGTGAATTCCCATGGCCGTGAGTTTGGCGCGCGCCTGCGAGGCCTCAGGAGTTTGCGGGTGGCGCTGGATCAGCAGGCGAAGCTCATGGACGCCCGCATCTTTCTTGCCTTGCTGAATCAGGGCAAATCCTTTGTGAAGCTGGGCCGCAGGAGCTTTCGCGTTTCCGCTGAAACCTTCCAGCACAGCGTTGTAGCTCTTGATAGCTTCGGGGTAGTCGCCCTGCCGGTAGGCAATTTCACCTAGATAGAATTGTGCGCTGCCGGCGAGATCATCCATCGGGTAGTAGTGAACCACATCCTGAAACTCTCCGGACGCAACAGAATATTTGGCGGTGTTATAGTCGCGCAGTCCAGCCTGAAATGTCTCTTTTAGCGGTGGGGTCATATTGCCGGCCACTGGTTGCGCTGCGCCACCAGGTGCACCGCCTGGCCCTGGTCCACCATCGGACGTAGGCGAGGTGCCTGGCTGTGCTCCGGAAGGCGGCGCTCCCTGAATGTTCTGCAATTGTCCTTGCAAGTCCTGGATCGATTTGTCGAGCTTCGCGATGCGCGTCTTCAACTCGTCGACAGAGTCATTCAGGGACTGGACCTGTCCAGAGGTGGTATCGATCTTGCTGCTCAGGCCGTCGCTCTGCTGGTTGATCTTCTGTTGCAGAGCATTCACGGTTGCACTCATCTGGTTGGCATTATCGGCTGTTTGTTCCACCAGGTGTTGCATGACCCCGAACCGCGTGTCGAGGGTCGACTGCAGGCGCTGCATCATGTCGAGCAGCTGCTGTACCTGGGTTTGCAGCGCGATCATTTCCTTTGACGTTGCATGGGCGCGCACGGGAGACAAAGCAAGAATTACGGCGAGAACCACAGCCGCAACAGAACGATGCCGAAGTGTGAATGCTTTATTCATCGAACACCTGCGATATGGAGTCTGAACCCCGTCTAGCCTGTCGACAGGGCTCAATGCTAGTTAGACGAGAACCACAAACCGTCGTGCTGCCTGGGCTCACATGGTTTGCGAGCCTTCCCTTGAGATTTAGGAGTGTCGGGCGGCATAGTGTTGAAACAATGCCGCCGAAACCCCGACAGGGCCTGACGCTACTGGTCGAGCGAGAAGCCGGCGCGGCGGTTTTGCTGCCAGCAGGCTTCGGTTGATTCGGTGCAGAAGGGTTTCTCTTTGCCGTAGCTGACCACACGAATGCGGCTGGCAGCGACGCCGGCCGTAACCAGCGCGTTTTTCGCAGCATCGGCGCGATTTTGTCCGAGACCGATGTTGTATTCATTCGAGCCACGCTCGTCGCAGTACCCGCCAATGACAATCCGCATATTTGGATGGCTATTCAAGAACGCTGCGTCCTTGGATAAAGTAGCCTGAGCATCAGCGCGCACATCGTATGCGTCGTAGTCGTAGAAGATGTCCTGCATGTTGGCCTTGAACTCTTCTTCTGCAGACATCGTGTTGGTGGGCTGCTGGACAGGCGGCGGAGCCGATACCGTGACGCGTGCAGTGTCGTCTGCCATTCCACCCTCACCCTTCGCGACGAGATGGTAATTGGTGGAAGTCGTCGGAGTGACGGTCTTGGTGCCCGAGGTCGGCACATCGCCAATGCCCTCAATCAGGACGCTGGTTGCGTCCGTTGTTTTCCAGACGAGCGTAACCTGATCGCCTGCGGAAATGGCGGTGGGCTGTGCAGAAATGTGGGCAGTTGGAGCAGGGGTGGCGATGGGCGGCGCAGTCTGGGGAACAGGGGGCGGCGTCTTTTTCTTACAACCAGTTACGACAACGAGGCTTACAAGCAGAACAGGCAGTAGAACGCGAGCGCAACTTTTCAATTCGGAACTCCTTCCGCAAGCTCATTTGCGTGCTTGGATCACATTTTCCATTTTAGCGCCGGGAAAGGCCTGGAACGCATTAAGCCCTGTTATCTGTGGATGTTCGCTCTGCTCAAGCGGGGAATGTGCGTTGTGCCCGGTCTTTTTCTTGGATGCGAGCGAGCCGAAGCGGGAAACCCGTCTAAACGATTTAAAATCAGCCATCAGGAGATTCAAGGCACCACAGAGGGCTTCCAGGTGCAGTACTGTTGCGTGGCCTGAATGGTGAAACCTGGTATTGGAAGCAGGGGAGACGTCTATGTACCTCCGTAATCGTCGACTGCTTGTCGCGATCTTTTGCGGCCCGTTTTTCGCACTTGCGATCACCTGGGCGCCGGCCCAGGCCCCGGAAACGATGTCGGCCGATCATGTGGCGTTGAGCCGTCAGGGCGAGAGCTTTTTGCTTCAAAACCAGGCGATAGGGGCGAACTGGTCGATGGCAGGGGGAAACTTGAGTGGACTGGTTGTCCATGATCGGTTGCACGGCACGGATGTGCACGTGGATGAGCCGTTCCGGATTCTGCTCAAAGATGGGACGATTCTGGACGCCGCAAACCTGAAAACCGCAGGCGAGCCGACGGTATCGCATATTGTGCCGACACCGCAGGCTGCACGGCTGGCGGCAACGATCTCCGGCGAAGTCATCGATATTGCAATGGAGACGAGGGATCGCGCCGTCCATGTGCAGTGGTCGATCGTGCTGCTTGAGGGATCGCGGTACATACGGCAGATTGTGAAGATTGCGACAGCGAGGGAAAAAGATTTGCCGATCAGCCGGGTGCAGTTGATCGACCTGGCGTTGCCCGGAGCGCACGTGGTGGGCTCAGTGAATGGTTCGCCGATTGTGGCGGGAGATCTGTTCGTGGGATTTGAAGATCCGCTGTCGCAAAGCAAGGTAAGAGGAGACCGGGCGACGGCATGGGTGGATCGCGAACTGCCGCTGCGCGCTGGGCAATCGGTTACGTGTTCGTCGGTGATTGGAGTTGCGCGCGAGGGCCAGATGCGGCGGGACTTCCTTGCTTACCTTGAACGCGAGCGCGCGCACCCATATCGGACATTTCTTCACTACAACTCGTGGTACGATCTCGGGTACTTCACGCCGTACACCGCGACAGACGCCGTGGACAGGATCAATGCGTTCGGGCATGAGTTGACTGAGAAACGCGGCGTAAAGCTCGATTCGTTTTTGTTTGACGATGGCTGGGATAAGCACGATTCGCTGTGGAAATTCAACAGCGGATTTCCGGATGGATTCACACCTCTGAAGAATGCGGCGCACAAATACGATGCAGATCCGGGAGTGTGGATGTCGCCGTGGGGCGGATATTCAAAACCGAAGCAAGAACGGATCGCCTTCGGACATGATGCGGGCTACGAGATTGTTGGCGGCGGTTACGCGTTGTCGGGGCCGAAATATTATGCTGCGTTTCGTGATGTGGCTCTCGCAATGATGCAGAAATACGGGGTGAACCAGTTCAAGTTTGATGGCACGGGCAATGTGGACTCGGTATTTCCAGGCAGCCAATTCGACAGCGACTTCTCGGCAATGATTCATCTGATCGGGGAGTTGCGGGCAGCGAAGCCGGATCTATTTGTGAACCTGACTACGGGAACGTGGCCTTCGCCGTTCTGGACGATGCATGCGGACTCGATTTGGCGCGGGGGCGAAGATGATTCGACTGCGGGCGTAGGGCCGTATCGCGAGCGGTGGATCACCTACCGGGATGCGGATACCTACGAGCGCGTGGTGCAGATGGGGCCTTTGTATCCCTTGAATTCGCTGATGCTGCATGGTCTGATTTACGCGAAGGATCACAAAGACCTTGACAAGGATCCGGGCAACGATTTTCGCAACGAGATTCGTTCCTACTTCGGCACGGGGACGCAACTGCAGGAGATGTATATCACTCCTGCCCTGTTAAGCCAGCAGAATTGGGATGACCTTGCCGAAGCTGCAAAGTGGTCGCGCGAAAACGCCGACGTGCTTAGAGATACGCACTGGGTGGGCGGCGATCCTGCGTGGCTGGAGGTATATGGATGGGCTTCGTGGACGCCGCGGAAAGGCATCCTGGTGCTGCGCAACCCGAGTGATCGCGAGCAGACCATCCGGCTGCGATTGCAGGATGCGCTTGAACTGCCGATGGATGCAGCGAAGGTGTATAGTGCTCGAAGCCCTTGGAAAGGCGATGCAGGGCGACCGGAGATTGTGCTTCAGGCGCGGGAAGCACATGAGTTTCACCTAGCTGCGTTCCAGGTACTCACGCTCGACATCCTGCCAGCTCAGAGTGTGCGCCGCTGAGGGAAGGATGGATACCATGATTACTCCTACACTGCTTGTGCTGGCCGCCGGAATGGGCAGTCGATACGGCGGATTAAAGCAACTTGATCCCGTCGGGCCGGACAACGAAACCATCATGGATTACTCAATCTTTGACGCCCGGCGCGCGGGGTTTGGGAAAGTCGTTTTTGTAATTCGAAAAGAAATGGAGCAGGCCTTCAAAGAGAAGATTGGGTCACGCTACGACAAACGTGCTCCAGTGGAGTACGTGTTTCAGGAGACCGGCAAGCTAATTCCGGGCTTTTCGGTACCGGAAGGCCGAACCAAACCGTGGGGCACGACGCACGCGATCATGATGGCGGCAAATGCGATTCATGAGCCTTTTGGCGTGATCAATGCCGATGACTTCTACGGCGCAAGCAGCTATCGCCTGCTGGCGCAGCATCTGCAGTCAGGCACGTCAGATTACGCGATGGTGGGCTTCGTTCTGCGCAATACGCTCTCGGAGTTTGGCACGGTGGCGCGGGGCGTGTGCCACGTAGCTGAGGATGGATACCTGAAGGACATTACAGAACTGAAATCGATTGAGCGCGAGGGGCCGCGTATTACCAACATCGACGATGAAGGTCAGGAGACAGTGTTGGCTGGCGACGAGATGGTCAGCATGAACATGTGGGGATTCACGCCGCAGATCTTTCCGCAGCTTTACGAGCACTTCCAACGTTTTTTGAAGCGATATGGAGATGACCCGAAGGCCGAATGTTATATTCCGAGTTCAGTGAATACGCTAGTCCAGGCTGGTCAGGCGAAGGTCAAAGTGTTGCGCTCCGGTGATGCGTGGTTCGGCGTTACCTATCGCGAGGACCATCCACGCGTAGTGCAGAGTGTTGGCCGACTCATTGAGCAGGGGACCTATCCCCACCGGCTGTGGCGATGATCGACGAGCAAAGCGTGGCCGCTGCTGCGCGCGCGTTCAAATTGGTTGGAAACTTTCAGAGCGCGAAGCCGTACGGCAGCGGGCATATCCACGATACGTATTGCGGGTTGTTTGAGGACGGTGGGCAGGAAGAGCGAATCATCCTGCAGCACATCAATACGTTGATCTTCAAGAATCCTGTCTCAGTGATGGAGAACATTGAGCGCGTAACGGATCACCTGCGGACTCGGTTGGCCAGTGATGTCGACGTATCGCGGCGCGTTCTGCAGCTCATTTCAACGCATGACGGCGCTGACTGGCATTTAGATACGGAGGGCCGGTATTGGCGAGCATATCGGTTTATTGAGGGAGCGAGGACATTCGATGCGGTATGTTCGCCGCGACAGGCGTTCGAGCCGGCGAAGGCTTTCGGCCAGTTTCAGCGGCTTCTTGTGAATTTGCCGGGACCACGACTGCACGAGAGCCTTCCCGATTTTCACAACACGCCGAAGCGGTTCGCTGTGTTTGAGCGGGCGGTTGTTGAGGATAGGTTCGGCCGTGGCGAAGGGGCTATGGAAGAGATTGCCTTTGCCATGTCGCGAAGGGCGATTGCGACTGCACTCGTGGGGGCGGAACTACCCGAGCGCGTGACGCACAACGATACGAAATTGAATAACGTGCTGCTCGATGACGAGACCGGCGAGGGGATCTGCGTAATCGATCTCGATACCGTGATGCCGGGGTTCGCTGCATACGATTTCGGAGACATGGTGCGAAGTATGACGTGCCGAGCAGCGGAAGACGAGCAGGATCTGTCGCATGTGGCGATGGATTTTGAACTCTTTGAGGCAGTGCTGCGAGGATACCTTGAGGGCGCGGGAAGCTTTCTGACAGCTGGTGAACGCGAATCGTTGATCGCAGGCGCGAAGGTCATCATCTTTGAACAGGGAATTCGATTTTTGTCGGATCACCTTGCGGGCGACGCCTATTACAAAGTCGGCAGGCCGGATCAGAATCTTGATCGATGCCGGACGCAATTCAAACTTCTGGAATCGATAGAGCAGCAGCAGGTTGCGATGATCAAACTCCTGCGTGCGCTGGCCTAGTTTCGATTAGGATGAAGCCGGAGAACCTATACTTTGCTTTCTAATTCGTTGCGTACAGCGTTTAGTCTCGCCCTCTGCGGCTCACTCCTTGCATTCGCGCAGGCTCCGCATCAAGAGCCATATAACTGGAAGAGCGTGCAGATCGTAGGCGGCGGGTTTGTGGACGGCATCATCTTTCATCCATCTGCTGCTGGAGTTCGTTACGCGCGTACGGATATGGGCGGGGCCTACCGGTGGGATGAGACCGCACACAAGTGGCAGCCCATGTTGGATTGGATTCCGTACAAGGATCTGAACCTGATGGGCGTGGAATCGATCGCCGTCGATCCGAACGATGCGAAGCGAGTGTACCTGGCATGTGGAACATACACGAATGCGCGGACACCGAATGGAGCAATCCTGCGATCGGCCGATGGCGGAAAGACATTCGAGCGCACGGATGTGCCGTTCAAATTTGGCGGAAACGAAGACGGGCGGGGCAATGGCGAGCGAATGGCAGTGGATCCATCCGATGGACGGGTGCTGTTTCTCGGAACAAGACACGATGGACTATGGCGCTCGACAGATCGGGGCGTGACATGGTCGCGCGTGACAAGTTTTCCTGACGTGATGGAGGCGCCGGCGCCAATGCCTGCCCCAATAGCCGGCGAGACCGCGGAGCAGCGGTGGCGGCGGATGCCGGTTCGCGGCAGCGGCATTATCTTCGTCAAGTTCGCAGAGTCTCAGATTCATACAGGCCCGGCGAAGCTCTCGGGATCGATCTACGTCGGCGTGTCGCTGATGAATCGTGCGAATCTGTTCGTGTCTCATGATGCCGGTGCGACATGGCACGAGGTTGAGGGCGAACCCACGCAGTATCGACCTACCCGCGCAGCCCTGTCAGCTACATCGATGTACATCACGTATGGCGACGCGCCGGGGCCTTCGCCGATGACAGGCGGCGCGGTTTGGAAGCTCAATTTGCAAACAGGCGCATGGACCGACATCACGCCGGATAAGCCGGTGAAGGGAAGCCGGGAATTTGGATACGCGGCAGTATCGGTAGATGCGCATCACGACAAGACGCTGATTGTGAGTTCGTATAACCGCTACAAAGCTGGCGGTGAGGATATCTTCCGGTCGACGGATGAGGGCGCGACATGGAAGCCGATCTTTGCCGGTGGCGGAGTCTACGATTACTCGATCGCACCGTATGTAAAGCCCACGCCTATTCACTGGCTGTTTGATATCGAGATTGATCCGATGAATTCGGACCATGCGGTGTTCACGACGGGCTACGGGGGGTGGGAGACGTTCGACCTCACGGATGTTGATCGCGGCCAGCCGACGCATTGGAGCGTCCTGTCGAAGGGAATTGAGGAGACGGTGGCGCTGGAACTGGACAGTGCAAGCGATGGGGCGCACCTGGTTTCCGCGATTGGGGACTACGGCGGATTTGTGCATTGGGATGTGGATCAGCCGGCGCCGGAGGGTGCATCGGCGCTACCGCGCATGGGCAATACAAGCGCGGTGGAGACTGCTGCGCTCGATCCACACTTGATTGTCAGGGTTGGTGTGAGCGCGGCGCACAAGCCGGGCGAGAGCATCGGCTACTCGCTGGATGCGGGGCGGACGTGGCAGCCGTGTGCGTCGGCCCCGAGTGCGCAGAGCCGGGCTGGGTCTATTGCGGTTTCGGCTGACGGCAAGATCTGGGTGTGGACGCTGGAGCGAGAGGGCGTGTTTGTAACGCGGGATAATGGCGCAACGTGGACAGCGGTTCAGGGATTGCCGCAGAGAACTCGCGTGATTGCCGACCCCGTGGACCCGATGAAGTTTTATGCGGACTCGCTGGCCGATGGGATGTTCTATTCGAGCATAGACGGCGCGGCAACCTTCGTCGGACGGAAAGATATGCTACGCGAAGCGCTTCCTCCATCGTCGTTGGCCCAGCGCGGGGATGCACGTGGTGGGCAGGATCGTCTATACGCCACTCCTGGGCGCAGCGGCGACCTGTGGCTGGCTGCCTTTGACGGCTTGTATCACGCTTCGCTGCACACGGGAGGAGCCGCCACATTCCATGTACGCGATATTGAGGAAATTCATGCATTCGGGTTCGGGAAGGCTGCGCCCGGCAAATCGTATCCTGCGCTCTATCTTGTTGGGACGATCAGCGGGCAGGTAGGGATTTTTCGTTCAGATGATGAGGCGAAGACGTGGGTTCGCATCAATGACGACGAGCACCAGTGGGGACTGGTTCTGCAGGTTACGGGCGATCCGCGGATCTATGGACGCGTGTATGTAGGGACGCATGGACGTGGGATCTTCTACGGCGATCCGGCACGGTGAAATTAATGCAACGCTCCGACTCGCCGTCCGCAGATAGCCTCTATTGCTTCGTGTCCAGCGGGTGTTTGGCATCTTCGAAGAACTGGTTTTGCAGTTTGAGGCTTTCATCGTCGGCCTTGATGGCCTTGATGGCTTCAGCGATCTGACGCGACCACTCTTTCTGCTCGAACTCGCCCAGTTCTTTGTTGGCGGCAGAGGCGTCACCTGCATAGTGATTGGGAAATCGCGCGTACCACCAGATTCCGGTATAGACGGAGCCGGGCAGCTTCTGCCTATGCTGATCGGCGCCTGACTGCTGGTTGGCGCGATCCTGATGAACCAGGTCGGGTCGCGCGACGAGCATGTCAGACGTTTCGACCTCACCCGCGTGCATATCGAATGGCGTTTTGAGGGCGGGGCGGCTCGGAGCGTTTTTGTCCGGCAGGCCAAATACATAGACCACATAGTCACGTTCACTGGCGAGCTGGGCCTGGCCGAAGAGAGGCAGCAGCGACCCGTTTCCGCCATGGCCGTTGACGATTACGATTTTCTTGCAGCCGTTGCGGGCCATTTCGCTCACCGTCTCCTGCAGCAGGGTTAGCTGCGTAGGGAGCGAGTATGCGAGAGTGCCGGGCTGCTGGCGCGCCTCGAAGATTTGTCCGAAGTAGTACTCGGGGAAAACGACGGCGTACTCCTGCTTCACAGCGTTTGCAACGGCAAAGCGCACGTCGAGCAGGTCAGTCCCGAGTGGCAGATGCGGTCCGTGCTTTTCGATGATGCCGAAGGGAAGCACGCAGACACCCTGCGAATGGTGTATGGCCTGGACGAAATCAGGAGCGGTCAGCTCTTCCCATTTGGCGGAGAGACTTGACTGCGAAACTGCACGGCCCGCCAAGGACAACATAACGAGCGCTAGAACGACAAGACTGCGACCAGATTTCATTGTTCACCTCGGATTTTCAAAATGCGTAATTGCATTCACTGTCGGGCCTTCGTCTCGATAGGGAAAACTATGGTTCGCGATAGGGTTGGTTGATCGGTGGCGGGGTCAGCGGTGGAAATGGCTGGCTATGGCCATTGAGCACCTGATCAGCTGCGAGCGTAAGGAACATGAAATTCGATGAGCCTCCGCCGAGAACGTACTCCATCTGCTGCCAGAGGTAGTTGAAATCCTTGAGCTCAGGGAAGTCGGGACGAATAAGCGCGGTGCCGCTTACGACGCCGCCGGGAATGTAGGAGGCATCGGCGCGGTTGAAGCCGTAGGCGATCGTGGTGGAACGAGCGCCCACGCCTGAAGCAAAGGAAGCGGTGTTGGAGCCAGGATGCACGCCGAGCATGAAGTTCAGCGCATTGAGCATGTAGTCGGCGGAGACAATGTCAGGAAATGCCTGGTGCAGGTAGTACTGCTGGACGCCGAAACTCTCAATGTTCCATCCTGCACCCCAGATGTAGGGCGTATAAGGCACGCCGAAGGGCGAGTCGGTGGACTGCTTCTTTTCGAGCGCGCCAAAATCGTGGCGGACGGCTTCGCGCAGATCGTGAAGAAACGCGTCGTCATGGAGGGATACGGTGACAGGAGCGACGGCCCAGGCAATTTTTGCGGAATCGGCGACAACGCGCGCGCGATTGGAGAGGATCTCTGTGCGGTACGCGTCTTTGCCTGTGGTCTTGTACAGCTGCACAGCGGCGATGATGCGTTCGTCGAAAGCTTTCGTCGGCTCGGTCTCGGCTGCCCATAGTGACTCGGCGGCGGCGATGCATTCACTGGCGAGGGCGGGATTCGTGAGTTTGAGAACGCGGCCAGCGGAGGCGAGTGCTGCGACGGCCTTGTACTCGTGCTCCGGATTCTGCTCGGTGAAGACCCAGCGATCGTCCGGCTTGCCGCTTTCTCTGCCAGTGCGATCGCCGGACTTCAGAGATGCGTTGTAGAAGAGATTATCCGTGGCATTCGCTGTGTCGCCGAGCAGCACGTATTGCTCGAGTGTCGCCTCCTGGATGCCGCGATAGACGCGCCCCATAGAGCGATAGCCACCGAGGATGGAAAGCACTCCATGCTCGATCTGCTCCAAGGCATCGGCTTTTCCGTCGGGGATGTGAATCTGCGCTCGGTGTTGTTGTTCGTCGATCGCCGTGTCGTCGTAGTCGAGATGGAAGTTCTCGTATGCGGCAGCGAGAATTGAAACCTCGTCAGCCTGCGACTCGATGCGCAGGTCGTCATCACCGGCGTCGTGCCATCCTCCCTGGTTGAGGCCGGGAACGGTCTTGCCAGGTTCAAACTTTGTCAGCGTGAAATGCCCCTGCGAATAGCCGTCGAAGTGATTGTGATTTATGAGCGACATGCGCGCATCGTCAAGATGGCATGCGCCGTGCCAGACACGATATTGCTGCTCGACACGCATGTGGCACATCTGCACCGGCAGAAAGTATTCCAGAACCGGTTGCCATACGCCGCGCTGATAGATGTCAGCCGCTATGCGGAAGGGTTGCGAGGCTGTATCGCGGTAAGCGACTTCGTAGATGCCGGGTTCGGCAATCTTTGTGAAGTCAAGCTCAACATATTTGTAGCGCAGGAAATCTCCCCAGGCCGTAGGCTTTCCGGCTAGAACTTCGCGCGGAGCGCCGTCAAATTCAATGCGCAAAATG
Organism: uncultured Acidobacteriaceae bacterium; assembly: GCA_963832035.1. GTDB lineage: Bacteria > Acidobacteriota > Terriglobia > Terriglobales > Acidobacteriaceae > Telmatobacter. Next base: position 97,022 of record CAWHSK010000004.1, read on the forward strand.
CGAACCTGGTCAGCGACGGGATCATCGCGGTCGAGTTCGATGATTGCGAGCTTTTTCTGAGCGGGGTGATAACCGACCTGGCTGACATGGACGACAGGCTTGTACGTCCACCCGGGGATGGCGTGCGGCGTGATGATCCACTCGATGGCGGCTGTAGTGGCTCCTGCTGGAACGAGCGAGCGCACGACGAACCATCCGTTGTTGTGCTTGGAGCGGGCGTCGAGCAATTGCAGGTCGCCGGTTTTCGACTCGATGATCATGCGTTGCGCTTCGGTCTCCGGTGCAACGGAGAGGCGTTTGCCGATGGCGAGTGGCGCAGGTTGAACTTCACCTGCAGCGTCGCGAATCTCGGGCCCATTGGCTTGGCGGGGGAAGATGCCCGACGCACTGTCGAGATACCAACCCTTGCCAAAGAGATCGTTGGGGAAAAGCTCGAAGTTGAATCCGACCTTGCCAATGAAAGCTGCTGGAATCGGCTTGTCGAGATCCACTGTGACGCGGATCGAATTCCTCTCGCCCTTCACGCGAACCTTATAGCTGAAGTTGAGATCGGGATAGTTGATCGGATTAAAGCCTGTGCGGTTCTTTGTGGGATCTGGGTAGGAGAGCGTCGTGGTGATGGTGTTCGCAGCCGCATCGACAACTCGCGTGTCCTGCCTGGGCATGGGCTGCCACTGGCCCGGAGCAGGATCGAGACGAATGTCTCCGTTGGTGGCAACGCGCACCCCATTCTGAACGATGGAAACTCCGCCCTGGTGGCCATCAGGATAAATATCCTGAAACGCCATCACGTTTATGCCCGGAGCCTCGAAATACTCCTTCTTGTTCAGATGGAGATCGGTTGTCTGTGCGACCAGGGACGGGAGTAGAACAACAGAAGCAAGCAAGAGCGACAGCGTACGGCGGCAATGCGTCATGAGTGGATTCCGTGATCGGAACAGATTTGTTCTGGCACACCGCACGAGTCAGCGAAGATTACTCGCGTCAATTTAGCGTTAGCCGGAAATCACACCCTTTATATAACATCGCTCGCGCGTGAAACAGCAGTCTTACTTCCAGCTCCAGTTCGGCATGAAGTTCTGGCCGCCTGTCGTGAGTTGATGTTGCTGGGTGCCGTCGACGAGCATTGTCCAGATCTGGCTGCGGCCGCCAATGGTGCGTTCGAAGACGATGTGGCGATTGTCCGGCGACCACGAAGGAAAGTCGTTGCTGCCTGAGTCGTGCGTGAGTTGGAGCCACTTCAAGGGGCGGCTGGAGATGTCCATAACGTAGATATCCTGGCCGCCGGGTGCTCCCGGGCCGTATTTGCGATTCCACGCGAAAGTGAGCCACTGGCCGCTAGGAGACCACGATGGCGAAACCGCGTAACCGCCGTCGGTCAGTCGTTCAACACTTGCGCCATCCTGATCCATCGTGTAGATCTGCGGCAGTCCGGTGCGTCCGCTGACCCACGCAATCTGCGCATTGGTGCGCGGATTCCAGGTAGGTGCAACATCCGGTCCGCGAAAAGAAGTGATCTTGTGCGGGCTCCCGCCTGCGGCATCCGTGATCCAGATCTCCGGATCACCGGAGCGCGAAGAGGAGAAGGCAATCTTCGCTCCGTCAGAAGACCAGGCCGGGGTGCTGTTGCTGCCGCCAACTGTCCCGGCTGGAAAACCTACCATGCGCCCAAGGTCGAGCGAATACATGCGAATGGACCAGCCCTCGCGGCCGAGTGATGAAAATGCGAGTCTGGAGTTGTCGGGAGAGATGCGAGGGCGAGAGCGAGACGGTGCCCAGGTGGGTGACGGCGTGCTGATTCTGGCCGTCGTAGTCCATCACCCATACTTCCTTTGAACCGGTACGCGAACTGATGAAATAAATTTTGGTTTCTGCGATGCCGTTGATGCCGCCGCCCAGGCGAAGAATAATTTCATCTGCGAAACGGTGCGCGATGGTGCGCGCCATGTCCTCGCTGGCAGTCTCGTTGTACTGCTTGCCGAGTACCTGCGGATTCGCCGTGTTGCGCGTGTCATCAAGCCAGCCGTAGACAGTCAAGCGGCCATTCGCAGCAGAGAGCGCGCCGAAAGCGACCATGGAGGCATTCGCGGGATCGGCGGACCACTGCGCGAGATTGATTTCCTGCGGCGAACCGGGCGTGCCCTGCGGGCTGAAGCTCTTCGACACCATGTCGAAGATGCCCGCGTTCTGCAGGTCGTTGAAGAGCGTCGAGTCGAAGGTGGCCTTCAGCGCGACCGTCTGCGCATCGGCGCCGACAGGTTTGAAGTCGGACGCGGCAAGACGAATGCGCGCATTGCCCAGACCCGAGCCGGTGTGCACCCAGTCCTGCGACGAGGCGGGAAGGGAAGCGAGAGTTGCAAGAGCGAACAGGATCGGAAAACCAAAACGCAACGTAAGTTTCATGAGAGCGCTGAACCCTTCCTGGGTGATTTTTCGAGCGGCGGGGAAACTCTGCGCGTCTCGAACTCTGGTGATCTGTGACCAGTTGTCGTCATTCATTCTAATTTGGATGCGCTGGACCCTACTAGTATGTGCAATCGAAGTAGACCTGCAGGTAATTGTCGCGATATCCGGGCGGTAGTTGACCAAAGGTATCAACGCGTTGTGCGGCACGAACGCAGACTGAATCCCACGTCGGGCTTCCACTGGTGCGGTCGAGGCGAACATCGCTTTGCGATCCGTCTTTGTGGATGTGAAACTCGATCGATGCCTTTGCGCCCTTTGGCGTGTTCGGGTCGGCCAGAGAGCGATATCCGTTGGCGTCCATCTTGCGGTTGATGTTGTCGACATACCAGCCAAAGAGGCTGCCGAAATTTGCATCGGTGGTGGTGGGGCCGTTAGCCACGCCGGATGTCGAAGCCCGCGGCATCACTGATCCGGCCTGCTCGCCATACTGTGCACGATTGGTGGGCGCCGGCTGCTGCTTTGGCGGAGTCTTGACTGCTTCCTGCCGCTCTGGCTTTTTTGGTTTTCCCTGGATCGGAATGGCCGTCTCGTCTTCAGCTTGTTTTACTTTGGGCGCGGGGGGCGCGGGCGCCTCGCTGGGCTTCTCAGTAGCCAGAACATTTTCGTTCGGCGGGTGGTCTGAGGGAAGCGGAAGGGCGCTCGTGATATTGACCTGGATGGCTCCGCCGGGTCCTGCACCACCCCACAGGTTGTGATGGAAGTATCCGCCGACGATGCCGTAGACCACGATGGCGATCACGATGCCGCAGTGGAGCAACACTGCACCTACGGCGGGCTTCGCCATTGGTTCAGGCGCCAGCCCCTCCTGGAAGTGCCCGCCGATCTGGTAGAGACTGCTCATCGGTTGTCAGTTGTCATCCTGATATCTGTCGCATTCCTGAGCAGAGCAAAGGGCCTGCATTCCCGTCTGCTCTGGCTACGCAAAGAGGCTTGTACTCCTCCCAATTCACTTTCCCTTGCCATCCACCGGCCGCGTCACAATCGAGATATTCGTAATGCCTGCTTGTTTCACTGCATCCATCACGCTGGCGAATGCGCCGAATGGCACGCGTTCATCAGCACGGAGGTAAATTACCTGCTTGGTGGCAGCACCGCTGGCATCACGAAGGCGCTGCCCAAGATCGTGCACGTTGACGGCTTTGTCGCCGAGGAAAACCTGCTGGTCGCGATCGATAGTGACCACCAATCGCTGCTCGGTGATTTCCTTGACGGTGCGCGTCTTGGGAACATTCACTTCTATGCCCGACTGCAACACCGGCGCGGTAATCATGAAGATCACCAGCAGCACCAGCACCACGTCAACAAGCGGCGTAATGTTGATATCCGCGAGCGAGGATTGAGTGCGGCCGTTGTTAGTCGTGAAAGCCACGTGCAACCTCTTGCTCTTCGCGCTGTGCGGTTGAACTGCGGACGGGTATCTCTTCGAGGGAGTTCAGCAATTCCCGACAGAAGTCGTCGGTTGCCGATGCAAAAACTCGGATGCGCGCCGCGAACTGGTTGTAGGCAACCACGGCCGGCACGGCGACGAACAATCCGGCAGCGGTAGTGATCAGCGCCTCGGAAATACCCGGTGCCACTGCACGCAGCGTTGCAGCGCCCGCGGTGCCCAGGCCGTGGAACGCGTCTACCACGCCCATGACGGTGCCGAAGAGACCAACGAAGGGGCTAGTGGCCGCAATGGTGGCGAGCCAGGTCAGACGGCGCTCCAGAGAAGTGATGGCTTCGCTGGCCGCGGTCTGCGCCGAACGCTCCAGCGTAGTGAAGTTGCGCGGTGGACCCGACCCGCCGGTCTGGCGTTTGTAGGTCTCGTATACGTCGACGTAGACCTGTGCCAGCGGACTGGATTTGTAGTTGTCGGCGAAGGCGGCAACTTCCTGCAGGCGAGTGGCGCGCCGAAACGCATTAATGAAGTTGCGGCTTTCACGGGTCGCCTTGCTGAAGGTCCCCAGTTTGCCCAGAATGATGGTCCAGGAATAGAGGCTGGCAATTAACAGAAGGACCAGCACACCCAGAGCGATCCCTCCAATATTGCTCATCATCTCCATCAAAGCGCCGGTGCCCTGCGTAACAGGGCTGGCGGCAGGAGCAGCGCCACCATCAGCTTGAAATGCGAGGAGCAAAGTAGCTGTAAAAATCGGTATTCACCTCAATATCAACGGTATCAGACGCATTCGTGCGCTCCAAGTTATCGTTCTGGTGCACTCGAACCCGCGCATTTCAGGCGGCTTAGCCGTAACCCCGGCGGTTCGTGCTATGCTGCGCTCGGATTCACCTTTCATGCTCGTCGAATTACGCGCCGAAAATTACGCTGTTATCGATCACGCCATCGCCGTCTTTGGCCCGGGTTTGAACCTTCTTACCGGCGAAACTGGCGCGGGCAAGTCCATTCTTGTAGATGCGCTCGCGCTGCTCATGGGGGGCAAGGCCTCCACGGAAATCGTGCGCCACGGGGCCGACAAGGCAGTGGTTGCCTGCGTTTTCGAGTCCACGCCAGCGGCCGAAGCGGTTCTGGAAGAGAACGGGATCGACGCCGAGGGGAACGAAATCATCCTGCGGCGTGAAATCTTGTCGTCTGGCAAGGGCAGAGTGTTCGTCAACAACCAGCCGGCCACCGTGGCAGTGCTGCGGCTGCTCGCGCCTGAACTTGCGCTGGTGCACGCGCAGTCTGAAACACTCTCAAGCTTTGACCAGACGCAGCAACGGATTCTGCTGGATCGCTTTGCATCGATCTTGACAGACGAAGTGGCCGCAACCTGCGAAGCGTGGCGCGCTGCGCAGGCGAAGCTCGATGAATTGATGACGAATGAGCAGGACCGGCTGCGCATGGTTGACCTGTGGAGTTACCAGGACAAGGAGATCGGCTCGGCCAATCTGGTCGCGGGCGAAGATGAGGCGCTGGAGACAGAGAAGCGAGTTCTGGCAAACGCCGAAAAACTCTACGCCGCCGCGATGAGCGCCTTTGATCAGCTTTATGAGGGTGGAGCATCCGCCGAGGCAGCATTGCGGGCGGCGGGTAAGAATCTCGATGAGCTTGCTCGATACGACGAGAAATTTAAAGAGGCAGCACAACAAATCGAGTCGGCTCGCGCTACCGTGGGCGATGTGAGCGCGACGTTGCGCGATTACGCAGAGCGAATCAATGCCTCTCCTGAGCGGTTGGCGGAGATCGAAGACCGGCTCGCGCTGCTCGACCGCCTGAAACGCAAATACGGCAAGACCGTCGCCGATGTGATCGCACTGGGCGAGGAGGTAGCGCGCAAGCTGGCTGAAGTGGAAGATCGTGATGAGACGCTGAAGGTGCTGCGCGCCGCGCTTGCGAAGTCGGTGGAGGCCTACAAGCGCGCTGCCGCCTCGTTGTCATCACAGCGCCAGGCGGCCGGAGAGAAGCTCGCCAAACTCGCCGAGACGCAGATCAATTCGCTGGCCATGAAAGTTCGATTCGAGATTTCTGTTGCAAGCGACCAACAGGAATCAGCATGGACCGCGCACGGCTGGGATGAAGTGGAGTATCGCATCGCCACCAATCCCGGAGAGCCGCTGAAGCCGCTGCACGAGATCGCTTCGGGCGGCGAAATGTCGCGTGTGATGCTGGCCTTGAAGGTTGCCGTGGAAGAGGCTGCGGCAAAAACGCGAAAGAAGTTGCCAACTCCACGCACGCTTGTCTTCGACGAAATCGATATCGGAATCGGAGGTCGCGCTGCCGACGCTGTCGGCCAGAAGCTGAAGGCGTTGGGGCGTGCGCAACAGGTGCTGTGCGTAACGCATCTGCCGCAGATCGCCGCATTCGCCGATCAGCACTTTGTTGTCGAAAAGAAGGAAGACCACGGCCGCACCAAGATGCACATTCGCCTGCTCGACGATCGCGCCCGCACCCACGAAGTGGCCCGGATGCTCTCCGGCGCCAAAGTGACGGAGACGAGCTTGCAGCACGCAGCGCAGATGATCGCTACCAGCCGCTAATAGTACGCTGGCGTTCATAGGCTCATCGGGTTCTCAACTTGCTTCACTTCCCCGAGCGATTCATAGGCAACCTCCGCCCTGCGCAGCCTCTCCAACTTCAGTGGTACCAGTTTGATGCAAATAAGGGTGCTTGCTGATTGCGAGTGTCCCCAACAATCCCTACGAAAATGCACGCAACTTAAAACCGTATCTAGACAAAATGCAGGAGGACCGGGCTATGAACATGCAGGATCTTACTCCCATCCAGATCGCCATCATTGTCGCTGTCATTTTGGTGGTTGTGGGCGCCATAGTTTACTTTTTACAACGGCGGCGCACGGACAAGCTTCGTCAGCACTTCGGTCCCGAATATGATCGCGCAGTTGCCGAGGGCGGCGATCGCCAGCGCGCCGAGGCCACGCTCGAGGAACGCGCCGAGCGTGTAAAGAAGTTTCACCTTCGCCCGCTCACGGCTAACGACAGGGCTCGCTACGCCGAGCAATGGGATCGCGTGCAGGCACACTTTGTTGATGCTCCTGCCGGCGCGGTAGCAGAGGCGGACCAGCTGCTGGGCGACCTGATGGCGACCTGCGGCTATCCGATGGGCGACTTTGAACAAAGGGCCGCTGACATCTCGGTTGAGCATCCAATCGTTACGCAAAATTACAGAGCAGGACACGAGATAGCGGTTCGGCAAGCCAAAGGGCAGGCCACCACAGAGGATCTGCGTCGCGCCATGATTCACTATCGCGCCCTGTTTGACGACCTGGCGAGCCACCCCAAAGAGACGACTGTGGTCGACCGCAAGCCGGTCGTCGCCTCCGATCAGGCCGAATACAACCGGGAAGCAATCCGAATGCGTCGTGGCTAGCCGCGCATCCGTGTTACAGCGAAGTGGTCGGGCTCTGCTGATGTATTTGATTAGTTCGTTGGAATCGAATAGATGCTGATTTGGGCGCCGGATAGGATTGCCAACTGTGTGCCGTCTGGCGAAAGAGAATAGCCATCATGGCTTGGGGCCGGAGCTCCGACTCGAATTGAAGCGAGTCGTCTTCCGTCTGTAGCGCGATACACGCGCACTTCTTGCTCGATTAAATCTGAGCCATGAAAAACCGTGCTCTGGCGCATGTCGGAAGCAGTGCGCATCGCTTTCACCGCGAAAGTCCGGCTCACATTATTCCCCTTCGCTTCATGGCCGAGTTCCCGGGGATCAGGTCTTCCATGCATCACGACCCCTCCGTCCGGTCGCAGCACGCGAAACTCGGATGTGCCGGCCGGGACGCTGCAAGTCCGAACCAGAAGCAGGTCTGGGGCAAAACTTGAGAGTTCTGGTGTACATGCGGAACTGAATCGCGCCAGCGTACGCGTCTGATTGTCCCATGTATACATTGCCAGGCGATAGCGCATCTTCGGCTGCGCAAGCAAATTGACCTGGCCTTCGTTCAACAGCGTCGGGGGCACAAGGTCAGACGTTGTGGTTGCTTGCGTAATTGTCTTGAGATCCTTGTCCAGGATCAGAATTTCGACATCCTCTTCAGGATTCTGATTCAGGTCCTCAGATAATTTTTGGTGCAGTTCGTGCGAGTGTCTCTCCTTGAGAATCCCAATCGCCATCAGTTCGCCATTCGGAGAGATCCGCACGAATCCAAGCGGGCCCGTCAATGGAAACTGCGACATCAGCACCAGGTGCTGGTCATACACCCGCAACTCATTCTCAGCATGGACGAGGATCCGATCCCCCGGGAGTTGCCAGAGGAACTTACCGGAGTCGGACAACTCCCAATCCGTCGTGCTGATCACGTGGCTGGTGGCAAGGTCGAGCAAAACGGCGTGAATTTTGCGAACCGGCGCATCGATGGTCGTCATTCCATTGCGAAGCACGAGCGTATGCGGATTAAAAGCCACCAGCATCTGCTGCTGGCCGATCCAAATCAAAGCTGCTTCGTTGTCAAGCTGGGCAATCTCCCTGTTCATTCGCGGAGCATACCCCAGTGAATCGATTGCAATCGACGTGGAAGGATGATTTGACGTCTCATCAACGGCGACGGGCATATCCACATTGCACAGCGGAGGCGAGCAAGCCTCAAATTCCTTAGGCGGTGGAGGCGACGCAGGAGCAGTGGGCACTGAAGACGCCGGTTTCGCAGTTGCGGCGATAGTCCCCGCCGATTTAGCAGCTGAACCCGGAACTCTTTTGAAAGCTATCGAGGTGGGGAGGAGCAGCAACTCCGTGTGCTGATCCAGAACCACTTCGTGATTCCTGGAAAACAGAAGTGAGCTTCCGCCAGGTCCGCCTCCCATTTGCAGCTTGACTCCGCGGACTCCATAAACGTCGCCGGGATGAAGAACAGGAGGTGAAGCGAAAAGATCTGAGGACTTGAATTCAATGCCATCCAGGGCTTGGCTCTGGTGGCTGGCTGCAGATTTCGGACCGCCCGGAACTATGGGTGAACCGTCGGAAACGACCATATGTTTCACAACTGGATATTGTCCGCGCAGGGTAACGTCATCATCAGCGGTCCACGACACGGCTGCGAGAACCAGTTCGATGGGAGTCATCTCGTTGCCACCGCATTGTGCTTTCGAAAATGAAAGCGCCAACTGAGAGCCGCTTTTTGCTTTGCCGCGTGGCAGTGCAACCTCGATGTTGGCTTCGATGATTGCTCCGCTGCGAAGCGTGCATCCCAGCCCGGTCCAATCCTGCGTAACACGCGCAAAAACCGATGATCCAGTCTGGACGCGACGCACGTCGAGATTTTTGATCAATTCCGCCCTGATTGGACCGTAAAAGGTAGGGTGCGGCGTTTGAGCCGATGCAGCGCAGAAACACAGGCTGCCTATGATCGCCGCTAATCGCATCGTTCTCATAGCTTCAATGGCCTGATTCTATGCCACCAATGTCGCGAGGCGGAGCAAACCTGGCCTCAACTTGAGACCAGATCGGTGTCGGCCTTCCAATCAGGGGGTCAATGCATCCTACTGATCTACTCTCGTCTGCTGATCAGGAGAAGTTCTTATGTCGATTCAAAGAGAAGTGTCGGTTATTGCGATACGGGTATTCCTGCTTTCCTATCTTCTTGCTGTTCCGGCGTCTGCGCAAACCTACACTCTGTCCGGCAAAGTAAGTGACTTGGCAGGCCACGCCGTCCCTACGGCGACGGTCACGGCGAAAAGTGTCCAAACGGGGCATTCCTTCACCGCTGTCACAAACTCCGATGGCATGTATTCCATCCGTGATCTTGCCGGAGGCGATTACTAGGGTGTCGGCCGTCGCTGGTGAGTTGCAGGCACCTCCGATCAAGGTGACGCTTGCCGCCGCACAAACCACTGACTTGACCGTGAGCCCCACGCCCCGGGCGTCAGCCAACCCGATCAATCGGCAACCTTGTTCCAACGAATATCCAGTTCTATCGGTACTTCTCTTTCCTTTTCTGCCATTTGAGACCCGAAGCCAATCTGCCACTCAGGAAAAAATTGAAACAAGGATGAGATCGATAGGTGCTGGTTTTCCCTATAGGAACGACGGTCAGCGGAACGGTTGGCGGTTGAGACACTGACAAATTCTTGACTTTCTTATGAGGCAGCTCAGGGGTATCATGGGAGTCTCTGTCGCACCTGAAGGTACTAAGCAAGCCCCTACCGAACTGTCACGCACGATGCACAGTTTGCCAGACGAGCGTTAGTGGATCCCTCCCAAGAAATGGACATAGGAAGCGTCGAAGAGAAATTCCGGGAACCTGAATCGGTTGAGGCGCTTGACGACTCACGTTCAGGGGAGGGCCTGCGCGGTCGCGTGGAGGCCGCTCTGCTCGAAAGCGAAAGGAAGTACCGCACGCTTTTCGAGTCAATCGACAACGCAATCACTGTGCTTGAAGTGCTGTACGACGGTCATGGGGTGGCCACGGATCTTCGTTTCGTTGAGTCCAATCAATTCTTCGAGAAGCAGACAGGTCTAAGAAATCATCTCGGGAAGACCACGAGTGAATTGCTCCCGAACCTGGACGATGCGTGCATCAAGGCGTATGCCAGCGTCGTTGAAACCGGGGAATCGATTCGCTTTGAAAGCTACTCGCACGATTTCGGTCGCTGGATCAGTATTTTTGCGTCGCGAGTTGGTGGCGAGGGCAGCCACCTGGTCAATGCTGTGTTCTACGACATCACCGAGCGGAAGCAGGCCGACGCGGACCTGCGCGAAAAGGAAGAGCGGCAGGCTTATCTGCTGAAATTGAGCGACGCGCTCCGCTTGATTTCGGATCCAATCAAGATTCAGGAAGTGGCCAGCACTCTGCTTGGCAAGCAATTGCAGACGGACCGCGTGTTTTATTCCGAAATGAATGAGGAACTTGGTCAACTCATCGTGGAACGGGATTTTACGCGAGAGGGTGTGCCGAGCCTTGCAGGTATCTATCCGCTGGAGGCCTTTGCCTGGATTGAACAGACGACGCCCAAGGGCCAGCCGGCGGTGATTGACAATGTGCAGACGTCGCCGTTGATTTCAGATGAGGGCCGCGCGGTAATTCTGGGCACTAAGGTGAGTGCTTTCACTTGTGTTCCAATGTTGAAGAATGGGCAGAGAGTAAGCGCGTTGTGCGTGGCTCAAATTGAGCCGCGGGTCTGGAAGCCGGCAGAGATTGAGTTGGTGAGAGAGACGGCGGAACGGACGTGGGCCGCCGTGGAGCAGTCCCGCGTCGAAGCCGCACTGCGCGCGAGCGAGAGAAGGTATCGCACCCTGTTCGATTCGATCGATCAGGGATACGTGCTGTTGGAAGTGGTGTACGAGGCAAATGGAGTGGCCACCGATCTGCTCTTTCATGCAACGAACCGTGTTTTTGAATCACAGACCGGCTTTTCTGACTATCGCGGGAAAACAGCGCGGCAGTTGAATCCGAACCTCGAAAACTCCTGGGTTGAAACGTATGCACGCGTAGTCGAGACAGGTGAACCGGCTCGGTTTGAATATTTCATCAAAGAGGTCAGCCGATGGTTCACAATATTTGCGTCGCGTGTGGGCAGCGATGGCAGCCATTTTCTGAATGTCGTGTTCGATGACATCACGGAGCGGAAGCAAAGTGAAGAGATGTCGCGCCGCAGAGAAGAGAAGCAGGCGTACAAGCTCAAGCTTAGCGACGCGACCCGGCCGTTGTCGGATCCGATCGTAATCCAGGGACGTGCCAGCCTTTTACTCGGAGAACATCTGAAGGCAAATCGGGTGTTTTACGGCGAGATCGACGAAGATTCCAGTCAGATGCTGATTGAACGAGAGTTTGTGGGCAAGGGCACGCCGAGTGGGACGGGGATATACCCGCTAGCTGTCTTCGCGTGGTTGCGATCCTCGGCTCTGAAGTTCGAACCAACCGTGGTCAAAGATGTAGCGATCGCGGAACTACTTCCAGATTCCGACCGCGCGACACTCGCCGCGGTACATGCGGGTGCTTTCATTGCAGTGCCTCTGATCAAGGGTGGGCGTCTGGTGGCTTGCCTATGCGTCACAAGCGCGTCGCCACGAAACTGGACAGAGGATGAAGTCGAACTTGTCTGGCATACCGGAGAGCGAACGTGGGCGGCGGTAGAGCGTGCGCGCGCAGAGGCTGCTCTGCGCGAAGGCGAGGAACGGTTCCGCCTTTTCCTTGAGAATGTTCGCGAGTATGCTCTCGTGCAATTGGACCCGCAGCTTCGGTTTACCAGCTGGAACCCCGGAGCGGAACGGATCTTCGGGTATTCGTTGGAAGATGCAATTGGGAAGCCGTTCTCGCTGCTCCTTTCGCCGGAGGATCGTGAAGCCCAAGTCCCATGCATGGAGATCTCAAGCCTCGAAAACAATGGCCGCCACGAAGACGCGCGCTGGCTCGTTCACAAAAATGGAACCCGGATTTGGGCGAGGTGGGTGACCGAGCCGATTCGCAACAAAGAGGGACAGATTACAGGCTTGGCGAAAGTGCTGCGCGACGAGACCGACCGGTTGAAGACGGAGATGACTCTGCGGCAGAGCGAGAAGCTTGCAGTGGTGGGCCGCATGGCCAGCTCGATTGCACATGAGATCAATAATCCACTCGAAGCGGTCACGAACCTCGTGTACCTGGCGCGGAACGGTGTTATTTCGCCTGAGGTCAGCGAGATTCTGGAGCAGGCGGAGCGTGAGCTCGCTCGCGTGAGCCACATTACGACGGCGACGCTGCGCTTTCATCGGCAGACAGCGGAGCCGCATATCGTGGATATTGAGGAGATTCTCGAATCCGTGCTTGTGCTCTATGAGGGGCGCCTGAAAGCGATGCAGGTTGCGATCGAGCGAAGGTATAGCCTGCATCCTGCTATCAGTTGCCAGGCGGTTGAAGTTCGCCAGGTCATTGCAAATCTCGTGAGCAACGCGATCGATGCGATGCTGAAGAACACGATCCGTGCGACGCCTCGTAGTGCGATTGCGCAAAGTTACGGATCCAGTGTCGGGAGAAGAGGGAGTCAGGGTCATGATTGCGGACACCGGAGTCGGCATCAAGGAGTCTGTTTGCAAGCATGTCTTTGAGCCGTTCTTTACGACAAAGTCCGCGACGGGAACGGGACTGGGGCTGTGGCTCAGCTCCGAAACGGTCGCAAAGCATCGGGGGACGCTGCGGTTCCGGAGCAGGACGGAAGGGAAGTATCGAGGAACCGTGTTTTCGCTCTTTTTGATCGCATAGAAGAGCGCACGGCTCATCGAGGACTTCAGAGAATGCCGGAACTGCCGCTATGTCACTGGGCTTTTTTGACCGAAAGCCTCATGAACGGCAGTTCCGGCGATACTCACGAACAAATCAATCATCGATGAAATGTCTACCGTTAGTGTTCACGCGGCTAGGCGGCGGCGTGTGATTCGCAGTTCGGGGAAAGCCGATAATGAATACGTGCTGAGGCACACCAGTGCTGTCTGTATTGCGCGTGATGAGTTGCCCTAACGTGGTATTCGAAATCAGCGCGGCAGTTTGGCTATCGAAACCCTGGTTCTGCCAGAAGAAACGATCGCCTGCTCTCAAGTTGTCAAATTGACGCCCGATGATCTCCTGAAAAGTTGGGCCGACACGGGCGCCGGAAGCATGATGCTCCGCCAAGCCGCCCATGAACAGATCGAGATTGTCGACGCTGCCGTACACCTTCTGAAGATTGGCTTGTAGTACCGGATCGCCGGTGACTTGAGCAAATGAAGTGTAGGACGCAAAGCCGAGTGCCTTTCTGGTCCCATTGAGAGTTGCAAGCCCCACATCCCGTTCGCGCTGAATGTCGATGGCGATGAGGTCGATCTGATCCACATCCCCGCCTACCAATGGCGCGAAGAGAAGATTGCGCAAGACACCTGCCGAATAGACATCGGTAGCCTCTGAGAAATCCGCAGTCACGCCGCGAATAAGAGGATCGATCCCATTCGCCTCATCGATCGTGGCGGTATTGAAGAATGCCTGCGCGAGAGACTCCGAGAAGACGACGTTCCCTGCGTTGTCGAGACCTTCCTGGGTGTCGGAGATCTCGGAGTGGCCCATTCTGAAGGCAGCAGTCGAAAATTCCTGCGTCGCCTGGGCGTTCGAGTCGGGATTGTAGCCTCGGTAGCTGCTTACCCTGTTGCCAATCAAGAGAGGCAAATACTCCCTGTACACAATGTTCTGGTATTCAGCCGTCGTAATGGCTTTCGCCATTTGGTAAAGCTGGTCGCCTGTCCATGAAGAATGACCAGACTTGAGTCGCCCGACCCAGTAATTGTGCTCGCGCATGAACAGAATGGAGACGACACTCAGCTCAGGATTCTCCATTACGCGAGGGTCGCCAGTGATGAACGAATCATTAACCACAGGCAGAGCCTTCCCATCGTCGGAACTCTTAAGCGTGCCGTCAACATTGCGCAGGCTATTTGCAACGTCGGCTGTGGAGCCATACAGCTGTGAAAGATCAAGGTATCCTGCGGTCTCATTGACAATTGTGTTGGTTGCAGGGTTTCGCAGGTCCCGCGTCATCGCAATCGTGGTGCCGGCTTTGAAGACGGGATCTCCAGGAGGCACGATGATGTTGATCGGGGCGGCCGTGGTGGGCGTGCTTTCCAAATCGATATCATGATCGAGAAATTGTCCAAATACATAAAGCCATGCAGATGCCAGAGAATCCTGGGTGTCAGCGTTCACGCCGTTTAAACCGGTTCCACCCGCGATGGTATTACTGATTGTCCGCGGGTTGGGGCCACTTACGAGACCATTGTGGGTGCCTGGAGCAAAATTGAGTGGCGCAATTGCCAACTCCGCTGTGCCGGCAGTTGCATTCCAGTTCGGATGCCTGAGGTTATTTCCGGAGCCGCCGATCGGACGGAATTGTTTTAACAGCGTCGGCGAACTCGTTGCAGACGCAGTGGACTGCTGAGCCATTGCTCCGATTGGGAGCAGCGCAGCGGCCATGAGCACAAGCAATTTCATCATGGTCCATCTCCTTACCCGCCCCCTGACGAGTATTCCGATTATTCGGATCGGACCAATGACGGTCTTGCTGTTTCTTGTCGAGTTGTCCCGGTTTATGCCTTCTATTTATTTGCCGCTGAACCGTTGAGTCCTGCTCACTTCACGAAAAAGACGGCGATATTCGCTGGGTGTTTCGCCGAGTTCTCTCTTGAAGAGTGCATTGAATCGGCTGGAACCCTGAAAACCCACCGCCAATGCAATCTCGGTAATCGGGGCGTCTGTCTCTCGGAGCAATTGCATTGCACGCTGTAATCTTGCGCGCATCACGAATTGATGAGGCGACAGTCCGGTCTGAACCTTGAAGTTATGCGCGAACCGGAATTGACTTAGTCCAGCTAGTTCCGCAAGAGATTGCAAATGGAGCGGACCCGCAAGATCTGAATCGATGAAATCGACCACGCGTTTGTAGGCCTGTGGCGCAAGTCCTCCAATCAAGTGGCTCCTGGAACTCGCATGCGCGGTGTCTCCGTGAAGACAACCGGCAAGCGCCAATCCCAGCGATTCTCCATAAAGAGGACCACAAGAGAAACTTGATTCCGCTTCTGCTTTAAGTGCTCTGCAGATATGTTCGATCCTGGAATCCTTCAGAAATGTCTGCGGAGCAAGTTCCAGAGGCGGCCCCAGGTGATTCATTAATTGCTGGGTCACTGAAGCCACAAGCACCTGATGGGCTTCGCGAGATCCGACGTGGCAAACTGTACCGGCGGGAAAAAACGAAAGATCTCCCGAAACGCGCCTTCGATCGTCTCGAATTCCATCGGCTTTGAGTTCGATCCTGGCGGGATCTGAAAGGTAGAGAACAATATTGTGATGGACGGTTCGAAATTCGGCTGTCTCTATGACCTGGTGTTCGTATACCTCGACGGTAATGCCTTGCCATTTATCGCCGCTCGACCAGAGAACGTGGTTATCGGAAATAACGTCGGTTGCTCTCCCCGTGAGGGGATCCTGTAAAGGAATCTTGGAGGAGACCATTGCACAATCGACGTAGCAACCGACCTCTCCGCTCCGTTGATCGAGCATTCTTCTCTCTTCCATATTCGCCGCATCGAATTTTCTTCGATATTGTGGTAATTTCCAGCGATCCTGCGCGCATGTTCGCCACAAGTCGCCTGGGTACAGCGCATCAGAGATGCATAGCTTAAGTTCCAGTTGAGAGATGCTGTGTTTCCTCATACAATTCCTTCACATGCGCATTCCTCGAAGGTCCTTTCTATCTCTCACACTTCTCCTGTGCTTGCTTGCGGCCAAGGCGCAGCAGCCGCAACACCTCTTCTTTCGCGTAACCGTCGGACCCAAGTTCACCAACCCGGTCTCAGGCCGGATGCTCATCTTTCTCACCGCAGGAACCGGGGCGAAGCAAGTCGATGAGAATCCCTTCGCGCCGACTGCAGTCTACGTGGCTGCGAAAGAAGTCGCCGATCTGGCCGCAGGAAAGTCTGTTGACGTCGATACAGACGATATGGCGTTTCCCGCGGGATTCTCATCACTGAAGCCGGGAGACTACCAGGCGCAGGCAGTGCTCGATGTAAATCACACATACAACTACAGCGGACGCAGCGCGGGCGATCTCGTCAGCGATGTTGTTGCGCTTGCGTCCTTCACACCGGGGCAAGGTGCAGAGCCCGCGTTTACGCTCAATGACGCTGTTCCCGAGCGCCCCAACCGCGCAGATTCTCCGGAGTTCGAGAAGAGCGCTCACCTTGAAGATTTTGTCAGTCCCGCACTGACTGCATTTGCAGGCCAGCCAATCCACATTCGCGCGTGGGTTATCAAGCCGCCTGAATACGATCGGCATCCCAAAGGTCGCTACCCCACGGTTTACTGGACGCATGGATTTGGAGGGGATCTGACAGGAACGAAGTACTTCGGCGGGATGCTGCTGACCCTGATGTCGAAAAACAAGCTGCCGCCGATGATCTGGGTGATGATGGATGAATCGTACCCAACCGGAACCCATGAATTTGCAGACTCGGTAAACAATGGTCCCTGGGGAACAGCTCTTACCAGTGAGTACATTCCCTTTCTTGAGACCAAGTACCGCATGGATGCGCGGCCCAGCGGCCGATTCCTGCAAGGCCACTCCTCCGGAGGATGGGCAACTCTTCAGTTGCAGATCGATTATCCGCAAGTCTTCGGCGGGACATGGTCCACATCGCCCGATCCCAGTGATTTTCACGATTTTACAGGAGTTGATCTATATGCCCCGCACGCCAATATCTACAAACATTCCGATGGGTCGCCGAATCCGCTGATTCGCGATCATGGCAAAGTGATCGGCACGTTCGAGGAATTCTCGAAGAATGAGCGCGTCCTTGGTCCTTATGGCGGGCAGATCGCATCATTTGAGTGGGTTTTCTCGCCCCGCGGGGCGGATGGCAGACCGGTTCAGATGTTCAATCGCGACACCGGTGACGTTGATCCCGCCGTGATTGCCTACTGGCACGATCACTACGATCTTGCGAACATTGTCCAGAAAACCTGGGCGCAGCGAGGGCCTCAGTTGCGGGGCAGGATTCACGTTTTTGTGGGGACGGCAGACACGTTCTACCTGGACGGTGCAGCACACAAGATGGAAGCCGTGCTGAAAGCGCTCAATGCCAATGCCCGCTTCACCTACATTCCAGATCGAACGCATTTCGATCTCTATACCACCTACGCGACGGGCGGGGATCCCAAGGGCGACCGGCTTGGTCTATTTACACAGATCGGAACCGAGATGTATGCGGTAGCTCGCCCTCGCGCGAACTGGAAACCTGCACCATGACACAGCTTCGCCCGGGCATTCCCAGATGACCCGGGCGAAACTGGTTCGTACTCTCTCCAGGTTTAGTGATGTTCGTGATCGCCGTGCCCGTGGTCGTGCTCGCCATGCTCGTGCGCTGCGCCGAGGTTCGAGTGTCCATGCCCGTCTCGCATTTCGTTGCCGTTGAAGTGCTCGACATGCGTTGATGAATGGTGCGCATCGAGATGCTCGCCACGCGGCGGATACTCGCCATGCCAACCATCATGGCGATCGTAATGGTTATCGACGTGACCCCAGAAATGCTCGTGGCCGTGGTACCAAGGCCCCGCGCCGATAAAAACGCCTCCTGAAAACCACTCTGGTCCGTAGTAGCCATACGGCGCGCAGTCATACGGTGGGTAATCGAAATAGCCGTAGGGACATGCCGGCGACGGCCCAATCTGCACCGAGATTTGTCCGTGTGCTTTTTGGGGAGAAACCGCAAAACAGAGAGCAGCCACTGCGATTAGTAATAAATATTTGAATTTACCCATTTAATCCTCCTCTTTATTCGGCGGGAAGTCGGTTCCGATCGCACTGAAACTCCAAAGGCAGTGCAAATCGTCAGATGACGTCCAACTATGATTTGGATGAAAAGGGCGCGGCCTGGGTTTTACAGCGCATTCAGAGGCTTTATTGGCTTGTCAGGACTTTGAAGCGCCGTCGCACACTTAGGCCATGCTGCCGACGTTCGCAGGGTTATCAGTTTTGAGTCTGGTTTGCTCGAATGAATGAGCAATCCACGTGATTCCGCCCTCCATCAAAATTCGCTTGTGCATTGTGAAAAACATTTCATCATGTGGTAAACCGGGGTGCCCCTGTGTCTCTCATCACAGCCGCTAACCTCCTCAAAGCAGAGACTCCTCGTAGCGGTTTTTCGCCGCAGATGTGTCATGAGGCAAAGCGAATGAGTGAACAGGAAATGGTGATTTTAGATGGGAACGAGGCAGCGGCCTCTGTAGCCTATCGTCTCTCCGAAGTTGTCGCGATCTACCCGATTACCCCCTCATCGCCGATGGCCGAGTGGGCTGATCAATGGCTCTCGGAAGGGAAGAAGAATATCTGGGGCGCATTGCCCATTGTGGAAGAACTGCAGAGTGAAGGCGGCGCAGCCGGCGCATTGCACGGCGCATTGCAGGCCGGTGCTTTCAGTACCACGTTTACGGCCTCGCAAGGCCTGCTGCTAATGATTCCAAACATGTTCAAGATCGCCGGTGAACTGACGCCGGCCACAATGCACGTGACGGCTCGCACTTTGGCGACCCACGCGCTTTCGATTTTTGGCGATCATTCCGACGTAATGGCCTGCCGCTCCACCGGCTGGGCGATGCTAGCGTCGAATTCGGTGCAGGAAGTTGCCGACATGGCGCTCGTTGCGCAGATCGCCACGCTCGAGTCACGCATTCCGTTCATCCATTTCTTCGATGGCTTCCGTACGTCGCACGAAGTTGGCAAGATTCTCCCCATCAGCGACGAGACCATCCGGGCGCTCGTCGATGACAAATACATCATCCAGTTCCGCCAGAACGCGCTCAGCCCCGATCGTCCCCTCCTTCGCGGCTCCGCGCAAAACCCTGACGTCTTCTTCCAGGCGCGCGAAGCCTGCAGCCCTTACCACGCCGCAGTCCCAGGCATCGTGCAATCCGTAATGAATCGCTTCGCAGCACAGACTGGCCGGCCCTATCATCTGTTCGACTATTACGGTGCAGCCGATGCCGAGCGGGTGATCATCCTCATGGGCTCTGGCGCTGAAGCCGCCGAAGAAGCTGTTGATCTGATGGCGAAACAGGGCGAGAAAATCGGCCTGCTGAAAGTTCGTCTCTATCGCCCCTTCGATGCTTCAGCCTTCATCAGTGCGTTGCCGGCGACGGTCAAGTCGATCGCCGTTCTCGACCGCTGCAAAGAGCCGGGCGCGACAGGCGAGCCGCTCTATCAGGATGTTGTTACAGTCCTTGCCGAGCATGCCGACACCCTTCCGTTTGCCGCCATGCCGACCATCGTTGGCGGCCGCTACGGTCTCTCGTCAAAGGAATTCACGCCCGCCATGGTCAAGGGCATCTTCGACGAGCTGAACAAGACCGCCCCGAAGAATCACTTCACCATCGGCATCGACGATGACGTTTCCCACACCAGCCTCACGTACGATCCGACGTTCTCGACGGAAGATCCCAAGACCGTTCGCGCACTCTTCTACGGACTAGGCTCTGACGGCACCGTTGGCGCCAACAAGAACTCCATCAAGATCATCGGCAGTGAGACGGACAATTACGCGCAGGGCTACTTCGTCTACGACTCCAAGAAGTCGGGCTCGATGACGACTTCGCATCTTCGCTTCGGTCCCAATCCGATCCGCTCCACCTATCTCATTACCCGCGCCAGTTTCGTGGCCTGCCACAACTTCAGCTTCCTCGAGAAGATGAACGTGCTTGAAGCAGCCATGCCCGGTGCGGTATTTCTGCTCAACTCGCCTTACCCCGCCGAAGAAGTCTGGGACAAGCTGCCCAAGTCGACGCAGGAAGGCATGCTGCGCAAAAAGATCGAGTTCTACGTGATCGATGGCTACACGGTGGCCCGTGAAGCCGGAATGGGCACGCGCATCAACACCATCATGCAGACCTGCTTCTTCGCCATCAGCGGCGTTTTGCCGAGGGAAGAGGCCATCGCGCAGATCAAGAAGGCCATCAAGAAGACTTACGGCAAGCGCGGCGAGGCTGTTGTCCAGAAGAACTACGACGCGGTTGACGCTGCACTTGCGCACCTCCACAAAGTCGAACTGCCGACAGCCGCATCCTCGAGCTTCGATCTCATTCCTTCCATCTCCGGCAAGGCGCCGGAGTTTGTCCGCAACGTGCTCGGCGAAATCGCTGCCGGACGCGGCGATCTGCTTCCCGTCAGCGCCATTCCGGCCGGCGGCGCATTTCCCACGGCCACTGCACAGTGGGAGAAGCGCAATATCGCGCAGTTCATCCCCGTGTGGGACAAGGACCTCTGCATCCAGTGCGGCAAGTGCGTCATGGTTTGTCCGCACGCTGTGATTCGTGCCAAGGTATACAGCCCCGAACTCGGTGACAAGGCTCCGGCAACCTTCCAGTGGGCCAAGCCGAAGTGGAAGGGCATGGAAACCGATCACTACACACTGCAGGTTGCTCCGGAAGATTGCACCGGTTGCGCCGTCTGCGTGGACGTCTGTCCGGTAAAGAGCAAGAGCGATGCCAGCAAGAAGGCCATCAACATGGTGCCGCAGGCTCCGTTGCGTGAGGCCGAACGTGATAACTGGGAGTTCTTCCTCAATTTACCGGAAGTCGATCGCAACAAGCTTTCGCACTCGCAGGTAAAGGATCTGCAACTGCTGCAGCCGCTCTTCGAGTTCTCAGGTGCCTGCGCAGGTTGCGGCGAAACCGCCTACATCAAGCTGCTGACCCAGCTTTTTGGCGATCGCCTGTATGTAGCGAATGCGACGGGCTGCTCGTCGATTTATGGCGGCAACCTGCCCACAACGCCTTACAGCAAGAACGCGTCAGGTCGCGGTCCGACCTGGGCCAACTCGCTGTTTGAAGACAACGCGGAATTCGGCTTCGGCATGCGTACCGCGCTCGATCAGCAGAAGGCATTTGCCGAAACGCTGGTGACGCGCCTTGCAGCTGCCTTAGGGCCGGAGCTTGCCGCCGACATAGTCAATGCACCGCAGAAGACAGAAACCGAGATCGCCGCGCAGCGCGAACGGGTGAAGATTCTCTCCGCGAAGCTCGCAGGTATCGATTCGTCAGACGCGCGCAACCTGATGGCGATTGCCGAAACGCTGGTTCGGAAGAGCGTATGGATACTGGGCGGCGACGGATGGGCCTTCGATATTGGCTTCGGCGGTCTCGACCATGTGCTTGGTTCAGGCAAGAACGTCAACGTCCTTGTCCTCGACACCGAAGTCTACTCGAACACCGGTGGTCAATCGTCCAAGGCCACACCGCGCGGCGCCGTTGCCAAATTTGCAGCTGCAGGAAAGCAAAACAGTAGAAAAGATCTGGCGATGGAAGCCGTCAGCTACGGCTCTGTATATGTTGCGCAGGTTGCACTGGGCGGCAACGACAGCCACGTGGTCAAGGCCTTCCAGGAGGCTGAAGCACACGACGGGCCCTCGATCATCATCGCTTACTCAAGTTGCATTGCCCACGGCTACGACCTGATCCACGGACTTGAACAGCAGAAGCTCGCTGTCCAGTCCGGTTACTGGCCGTTGATGCGCTATAACCCCGCGCTGCGCGAAGAAGGCAAAAATCCCTTCCAGTTGGACTCGAGAGCACCGTCGATCCGGCTCAAGGAATATGCCTACCGCGAAGCACGCTACACAATGCTGGCGCGCAGCAATCCCGAAATGGCCGCCACGCTGCTCAAGGAAGCACAAGACGACGTTGAGCGCCAGTGGCGCGTCTACTCATCCCGCGCCTCCATGCCCGGTCGTGGCGAGACGCCGAACATTGCGCCCGCAGAAAAGCCCGAAGAGAAACTGGCAGCTCCGCCTGCCGGAGGATCCAAATGATGGATGTATCGACCAAGTACCTGGGCCTGAAACTGAACGGACCCATCGTTGTTTCTTCCACGCCGCTCTCTGAGTCAATTGAGAACGTGCGTCGCATGGAAGACGCCGGCGCATCGGCAATCGTGCTGACATCGCTTTTTGAAGAGCAGCTTGCTCTTGAATCGCGCGCGCTCGACGAGGATCTTTCGCGCGGCACGGAATCGTTTGCCGAGTCGCTCGGTTATTTGCCGGACCTCAACGATTACCGGATGACCCACGAGGTTTACCTCGAGCACATCCGGCGCTGCAAGGAAGCGGTGAAGATCCCGATTCTCGCAAGCCTCAACGGTGCAACCACCGGCGGCTGGGTGCGCTTCGCCCGGGAATCGGAACAAGCCGGCGCCGATGCCATTGAGCTCAATACGTATGCCTTGGCCACGGATCGAAGCCAGACCTCGTATGAGCTTGAGGCGCAGTTACTCGAACTCGTTGAGAGCGTGTGCAAAGCGGTGAAGGTTCCCGTGGCAGTGAAATTGTCGCAATCATTCACGAGCCTGCCGCACATGGCGGGGAAACTCGAAGACGCGGGCGCTGCGGGCGTAGTTCTATTCAATCGCTTTTATCAACCCGACTTCGATATCGAAGGTCTTGAGGTGCGACCCACGCTGCATTTCTCAACACCGTCTGAGTTGCTGCCGCGCCTCCACTGGGCTGCAATTCTCTACGGCCACCTCAACATCGACATCGCCATCACTGGCGGAGTGCACTCGGCTGAAGACGTCATCAAAAGCATAATGGCCGGCGGCAATGTCGCCATGATGTGCTCGGCGCTGCATATCCACGGCATTGAACACATTGGCCGCGTCCTCTCCGACCTCCAGTACTGGCTCGAGAAGCGCGAATACTCGTCGCTTGCTGAAACGCGCGGCTGTCTCAGCCGTCGCTCGGTGCCCGACGTATCACCATTCGATCGCGGCAACTACATCAAGACGCTAAGCTCCTACAGCCTGCGTCAAACTGTGGCAGCATTTTAG
This sequence comes from uncultured Acidobacteriaceae bacterium, assembly GCA_963832035.1. Classification (GTDB taxonomy): domain Bacteria; phylum Acidobacteriota; class Terriglobia; order Terriglobales; family Acidobacteriaceae; genus Telmatobacter. Next base: position 120,227 of record CAWHSK010000004.1, read on the forward strand.
AGAAGCTGGTTTTCCTGAGGCCAACGGCGACTACACAATCCTGTGCAGTCGCCGTTGGTTTTTGCACACCACCCGCCGACTGGCGGAATCCGGCAGCTTATCATTCGTGTGAAACTCTCGTGAGGCGCGAATGATGTTGAAATCTTGTTCCGGCGCAATCTGCTCCGCAGTCATTGCGTTCAGTGCTCTTGGTTTTGCCCAGGCACCCGCAAAATACGAACCCACGCTCGAATCTCTTGACCGACACCCTCTGCCGCAGTGGTATGCGGATGCCAAGCTGGGCATCTTCATTCACTGGGGTTTGTACTCGGTGCCCGGGTGGGCTCCGCTCACTCACCCCGACCATGACTTTTCGTCGAACGATTACATCAAATACGACCCTTACGCGGAGTGGTATCTGAACACGATGCGGATTCCCGGTTCGCCCACGCAGGAATACCACAAGCAACATTACGGCGACCAGGGCTACTATAATTTCGCCCCGACTTTCAATAGCGAATCAAAAAAGTGGAACCCCGACGAGATGGCCACGATTTTTCGGGATGCTGGCGCGCGCTACGTCGTTCTCACAAGCAAGCACCACGAAGGCTTCACGCTCTGGCCAAGCACCACCCCCAATCCGACGCCAAGCCTGAAACCGAGCCAACTGCATGCCGAGCGCGACATTGTTGGCGAGTTGTCCACGGCCGTTCAGAAGCACGGACTGAAGATGGGTCTCTACTACTCCGGTGGGTACGACTGGACCTTCAACACCGGCCCCATTCAGGTCAACGCAGACTACGACACCGTCAAGCCGCAGAGCGACGCCTATGGTAAGTATGCTTTTGCGCAGATTCACGAACTGATCGATCGTTACCATCCCGCGATTTTGTGGAACGACATCGACTGGCCGAAGACCGGCAACGCTCTCCAGATCGAGGCAGACTACTACAACGCCACTCCGGACGGCGTCATTGATGACCGGTTCGGCATCAAGCACTCCGACTTCACCTCGCCGGAGTATGAGAAGAAGGATCAGATCAGCGAGAAGAAATGGGAAGAGTGCCGCGGCCTCGGCCGCTCTTTCGGCTATAACCGCGCCGAAGGCGAGAATGAAACCATTGCGCCCGGCGAACTGATCGCCCTGCTCGTCGACATCGTGAGCAAGAACGGCAACCTCCTGCTCGACGTAGGCCCTGAAGCCGACGGCACCATCCCGCCGGTGCAGATGGAGCGGCTCAAGGCTCTCGGCGCGTGGCTCAAGCAAAACGGCGAGGCGATCTACGACACGACGCCCTGGACCAAAGCAGCAGGGAAGTCCTCCGAGGGCGATGACCTGCGGTTTACACGCAAGGGAGACGATTTGTTTGTGACTGTGCTAGGTAAGCCGAAAGCGCAGACCATCACGATTCCAGATATTCCCTCGAAAGCGGGAATCCCGATTTCGCAGCTTGGCGACAACAATGGCGGTGAAGCGAAGGTTCAATCCGGAGGAATGAGGATCGTGCTGAGTGGGGCCCTGAAAGGCGATTACGCATACTCATTCAAGCTGACGGGGTACCTGCGCTAAGTCGAATCAGCCGAGGAGCTGATTCACAGTAAGCGCGAGAAGATCCTCTGCGTCGGGAAGAGCATCGCGGACGGCGGGGCTGAGGCCTTCACCCAATTCGATGCTTCCGGCTCCGATCGTGAGAAGGCAAGCTCTGCGGGGCTGCGTTCCATATAGGTCCTCCGCAACGCGGAGCAGTTCTGAAGCACCGAGGTGGTGCGTGACCAACCCAGGTTTCAGAGAAGCGGCGCTTAACTCACGCAGTATGATCTGGCCGGGCGCTTGATCCAGCGAGCAGTCCACGAAGATCACCGTTTCGGCGGAGGCGATTTCTTCCGCCATATCCGGTGTCCACTGATGATCGCAGAGCACGCGTACACGCGCATCGCCGCGCCAGCGCTCTTCGGCCCACTGGGCAAGAAAAGGCCCGACGCCATCATCTTCGCGCATCGTATTCCCACAAGCGAAGATGAGACATCGGGCCGTCAAAGTCATGCTGTCATCGTACTCAGCGAATGACTCGATCGACAACTTCACCGTCCGCCGACATGAGTGTCATTGCCAACGGCATTTGTCCATAAGCATGCGTAGAACAGCTCAAACACGGGTCAAAGGTGCGGATGACGGCTTCGACGCGATTTAGTGCGCCGTCTGAAAACTTACCGTCGTTTACGTAGGCCTTAGCCGCCTGAAGAACGCCCTTGTTCATGGCGTTGTTGTTGTGTCCTGTGGCGACAACGAGGTTGGCCCAGGTGATGAGCCCGTTCTCGTCGACCTTGTAGTGGTGGCTCAAGCAGCCACGCGGCGCCTCGATTTGACCGGCGCCTTCGAGGCGATTCACGCCTGCGGTTGCGCGCACGTGCTTGTCGAGGATCTGCGGATCGGCAAGGATGCGCTCGATCTTTTCGATGCCGTAGAGCACCTCAACCAGCCGCGCATGGTGATAGAAGAACGAGCTCTCCACCGGTCCGGCGGCCAGTTGCTTGAACTCGGCCAGTTCGAGATCGGCCTTTGGCGTTCCCATCGACTTTACGATATTGAGCCGCGCCAGCGGGCCAACGCGATAAGCGCCTTGCGGATAGCCAAGCGGCTTGTAGTAGACGAACTTTGCGTAGCTGAAATTCTCCACCGCTTCGCCGATCACCTCTGTGTTCCGCTGGGCGGTCATGCCGTCTTCAATAATGTCGCCCTTCGGTCCGATGAGTCGGAGCGCACCGTCAGTGAACTCAATCGACTCGTCTTCGTTGATCAGTCCGAGGTAGTTCGACGGGAAGTTGGCGAAGACCGAAATCTCCTGCTGGAACCTGTCGGCAACCTGCTTGTAAGCCGCGAGCGCCAGGCTGACATTCGCGTAAGCTTCGGGCAGCATGGCAAGCATCTCGTCGCGCTTGGTCTCGGACAGAGGCTCGGTTACCCCGCCGGGTATCACCCAGCCAGTATGAATGCGCTTCGTGCCCAGAAGTTCAATGACGTGCTGGCCGAAGCGGCGCAATCCGATTCCTGCGCGGCCCAGTTCGGGCCTTGCAGCAGCGACACCGAAGATGTGCCGTTGCGCCGGGTCTGACTCCATGCCGAGCAGCAGGTCGGGAGAAGACAGGTGAAAAAAGCTCAGCGCATGCGACTGTATCATCTGTGCCAAGTTCAGCACTCGGCGCAACTGAGCGGCCGTGTGCGGAATACGCACTGACATGATGGCCTCGCATGCCTTGGCCGAGGCCAGCAGATGAGAGACGGGGCAAATGCCACAGATGCGCGCAGTGAGAGCCGGCATTTCGTAGAACGGCCTGCCTTGGGAAAACTTCTCAAAGCCGCGTACCTGGGTCACGTGAAATTGCGCATTTTCTACCGCGCCCTGATCGTTCAGATAAATCGTGATCTTGCCATGTCCTTCAAGGCGGGTTACGGGATCGATCGTGATGGTTTGGCTCATGATCAGGCTCCAAAGCGGGTGAGTGCCGGTATATCCAGCGGCTCACCGGTGATGAGCGCAGTCAGCGCTGTGTGGAAGGTATCGGCAGAAGGCGGGCAGCCGGGAAGAAAGACGTCCACCTTCACAAATTCATGGATGGGGCGCACGATCTTGAGCAGTGCAGGCACCACGACGCAGGGAATCTGCTTTTGGATTGTCGCGTTTTCGATGTAGGCGCGATCCAGAATCGCTTCTGGCCCGATTGGGTTGCGCATCGAGGGAACGTTGCCCGCAATGGCGCAGTCACCCATCGCGATCAGCATCTTCGAATGCGCTCGGATCTTTTTGATCTTCTTCTCATCATCGACCGATGCCACGGCTCCCTCAACCAGAGCGATGTCCACGTCTGGAAAATCCTTCGTGTCCACGATTGGGCTGTAGACCACGTCGACGAGATTTGCCAATTCGAGAAGCCGCTCGTCCATGTCGAGAAATGACATGTGGCAGCCGGAACAGCCGTCCAACCATGCAGTTGCCAATTTTAGTTTGCTCATTGCGCTTCCCTCATGAGATTCAGGTAAGGCAGAAAATCGGGATACTTGGGGTGATCGGAGCCGATCTTGCTCTTGTCAAACAAGGCTCCAGTGGGGCATACCTGAACGCATTTGCCGCATCGCGTGCAACTCGACTTGCCCCAGTCCTCGTGAAGATCCGTAATTACGATGGAGTTGATGCCACGGCCCATCACGTCCCAAACGTGCGCGCCCTCAACTTCGGCGCACACCCGAACGCAGCGCGTGCAGAGGATGCAGCGATTGTGATCGACGGTGAAGCGCTCGTGAGACGCGTCAACTGTAAGCTCGGGGTTGCGATAGGGCAGCCGAACATGCGTCAGGCCTTGCTTCTGCGCCATCGACTGCAGCTCGCAATGTCCGTTCGACACGCAGACTGAGCAGATGTGGTTGCGCTCGGCGAAAAGCAGCTCAAGGATGGTTCGGCGGTGTTTAGTGAGGCGCTCGGTAGCGGTGCTCACTTCCATGCCTTCTTCGACAGTTGCGACACATGCAGGCAGCAGCTTGTTGCTGCCCTTGATCTCAACCAGGCACAGACGGCATGCGCCAACATCGCCCAGACCGTCGAGATGGCACAGCGTGGGGATATCGATGTTGTTTTCTCGAGCTACTTCAAGGATGGTCTGGCCCGCGCGTCCGCTTACATCCTTGCCATCGATGATCAGAGTTTTTACGTCAACGGCAGTGGCGCTCATGCCAACACCTCCACAGCAGCTTCGTTTGCGACGTCCGCTCCGGCGATGTTGCAGACGCCGGCGGGGCAGCGCTTGTTCACAATGTGCTCCATATACTCATTTCTGAAGTAGCGCAGGGTGCTGAGAACCGGATTCGGCGCAGTCATGCCGAGACCACAGAGACTGGTTTCTTTGATCGTGCCGCAAAGGTCTACCAGAAGATCGAGGTCTTCCATCGTGCCCGTGCCGTCGCAGATGCGCGACAACAAGGTAAACATCTGGGCCGTACCTGCGCGGCAGGGGATGCACTTGCCGCACGACTCGGTCATGCAGAACTCAACAAAGAAGCGCGCAACGTTGACCATGCACGAGGTATCGTCCATCACGATCATGCCGCCGGAGCCCATCATGGATCCGACCTGGATCAGCGATTCGTAACTGACCTGCAGATCAAGATGCTCGTCAGGAATGCAACCGCCGGAAGGTCCGCCGGTTTGCACTGCCTTGAATTTGTGCCCGTCCGGCACGCCCCCACCGATGCCTTCGATGATTTGCCGCAAACTCATGCCCATGGGCACTTCGACGAGGCCGGTGTTGGTGATTTTGCCGGTCAGCGCAAAGACCTTAGTGCCTTTGCTCTTTTCCGTGCCAACCTGGGCAAACCACTTGCCGCCCTTACGAATGATCGGCGCGATGTTGGCGAACGTCTCCACATTGTTGATGAGTGTTGGCTTGCCCCACAGTCCGCTCACGGCTGGATAAGGAGGTCTCGGCTTCGGCGTGCCACGCTTGCCTTCGATTGAAGCAATCAACGCGGTCTCTTCGCCGCAGACAAAAGCTCCCGCGCCAAGGCGGATCTCTACGTCAAAGTTGAAGGAAGTGCCGCAGATGTTGTTGCCCAGCAGGCCACGCCGCCGAGCATCGCGCAAACAATTCTGCAGGCGCGCCACTGCGAGCGGATACTCCGCGCGCACGTAGACATATCCTTTACTGGCGCCCACGGCGTATGCGGCAATCGCCATGCCTTCGAGCACCCGCTGCGGGTCGCTCTCGAGGACGCTGCGATCCATGAAGGCTCCAGGATCTCCCTCATCGCCGTTGCAGATCACGTACTTCATGTCGCCAACGGCCTTGGCAACTGTTCCCCACTTCAGGCCCGTCGGATAGCCGCCGCCGCCGCGCCCTCGCAACCCGCTCTCAGTGAGTTGCTGGACCACATCGTTCGGGGTCATTTCGGTGAGTGTTTTCACGAGCGCCCGGTAGCCATCGCGCGCGATGTAGTCGTCGATCCGTTCGGGATCGATGTGGCCGGAGTTCTCCAGCACCACGTGAACCTGCTGGTCAAAGTGATCGCGAAGATCGCATTGAAGTCCCGCGACTGGCTGCCCGCCAAGGCTGCCGACCACGGCTTCCGCGTTCTCTGCTTTGACATGCTGGTAGAGCGTCTCGTCGGGGTCAACCAAAACCAAAGGTCCCGCAGCGCAAAGCCCCATGCAACCGGTGCGGCGCACGAGGGCCTTTTTGCCAGAGGCTGCGACGGCGCCTGTCAGAGCGTCCTTCAACTTGTCGGAGTGTTGGCTCAAACAGCCCGTGCCCATGCAGACATTGATTTCGTTGTCGAACTTCGCATTTTCAGTGCGAACGGATTCAGCGATCTGATCAAGCTCTTCGAGTGTCATTCGACCGACCACCTTTCCAGTTGTTCGAGCATGTTGTCGCCGCTCATCTGGCCCTGGAGTTCGCCATCAGTGAGCACAACTGGTGCGCGACCGCAAGCGCCTACGCAACGAGCAGTCATCAGGCTGATCTTGCCGTCCGTCGTTGTCTGGCCTTGAGGAGTGCCCAGGCGCTTTTCAGCCGAGGCCACCAGTTTGTCTGTGCCCTTGATGTAGCAGGCCGTTCCCGTGCAGATGGTCATGGTGTGTTTGCCGGGTGGCTTCAGGCTGAAGTAGTGGTAAAAAGTCACCACTCCGTAGGCCTGGCTCAACGGCACGCGCAACGACTTTGCGACGAAGGTGATGGCATCGTCGTCGAGATATCCGAACGCGGATTGCACGGTGTGCAGTGTTTCGATAAGCGCGTGGCGGGCAAACCCATTCTTGCGCATGGTGCCGTTCACGATCTTCCAGCGTTTGTCGTCGCTCGGGAGCGGCGGTGGTGTGAATGCGGGCACAATCCCTCCAGACATTGATGGCGAAGCACTTATCCGATTACGCTCCGCTCTCTGTCTGGTGCTGTTTTACCCCCGCGAGCATACGACGTACCGTGACCACGGTCACGCGGGTGTAGGACTGTTCCACAGTCCGAAATGCACCGACTGGAAGCAGTTCCAAATCAGGAGTTTGAAGGGAGGTACAGCCGGTCAGCCCAGCGCCGGAAGCCGGTCGGAAATGCCGAAGAGGAAGATCAACCCGATGACGCAGCTATACACCGCGCCGGTCCACGCGATCACGTGATAAAAGCGCGGATGGTGTCCGCCGGCTGTGAAGGCGCCACCGAGCGAGGCCGTCATCAGTGCATTCATCGCCACCAGTCCAACCGCGAACGCTCCCAACCCCAGCATGCCCCGGGAAGTTCCGCCAAGATTTGCGGTCAGGAAGAACAATGCAAGCTGGCTCGGCGTCTCGGCCCCAACTCCGTGCAGGATTCCGATCAGAAATACCGACTTGCCGTTGTACATCCACTGAAACCGCTCCGGCCTTGGTGCCGAGGGGTTCCAAATGCGACGCACACGCCACGCGATCCAAAGCACTCCATTGATGGCGATAGCCAACCGGCTCTCAATGCGACCGTGCCGGTGTCCATGCGCGTCCTTGCGGAGAATCCCGGCGACGACCCCGACGCCCAGCACTATCAGCGTGAGGCCGATCAGCCTCTCCGTCCAGTGATCCAAACCTTCCGGCAGTCCCAGGTGCATTTGCAGCACTGCTACGCCCAGCACCACTACCGTGAAAGCGTGACCGAGCGCGTACGTCATCCCCAGCCGCAGTCCGCTGCGCCAGTTTTTCTGGACGGCCGTGATATCCGAGATTGCGGCCAGATGATCATAGTCAAAGCCGTGCTTGAGCCCCAGCACAAGGCAGGAGCCAAGCGCGGCAATCAGTTTCCAGTCGCTCCAGATCGATGTCACAGGTGCTCAGTATAGTGCAGCTTTGATTGGGCTGGCGCGTTCATTTATCACCCTGCTTCTGCAACTGAGCAGATCAAGGTCGACGGGGAGCTCCCTGTCCCAAAAGGAGTTCAACTACCCCATTCATCCACCCGCGACCAGATCAATTTGGTAATTTGTGTAATCGATTTTGACGACAGTCTGGCCAAGCAGGGAACTGGCAGAGGTTGCCTGGGTGTGGGTAGCCATCGGCAGTCCGCTTATCTCGTCATATTGGCGCGTAACGTCCGCCGCCCTTGCCAGGAAAAACGCGCTCTTAGACGCTTTCCCCTTCAGCTGCACAATCGCGAAGTCTCTCGCATCTACCCACACCTTCCCATTAAAGAGGAATTGGCTTGTGCGCCTCGGATTGATATCAATCACAAGGCAGTCCCGCCCATTCAGTCTTTCTCTTGCGTTGGCATCCAGTGTGATCTCGTAATTGGCGCTGTTGATTAACGCCGTCTCCACGTTTCCTGGGAGGCTCATGTGCCTTTCGTTGCTCAGGAGCGTAGTCAGCACCTCGTTTCGCCAGAATGATGAGCCGCTTTGAGAGATGATCTCGTAGCTTTTGCCTTGCTGCTTGCGGTAAGTGGTCTTCACCAGCATTTCCGCCACCGGGTGCGTTTCATCTTTGCCGCGAAAAACTGCATAGTGCTCGGTGACGGTATAGGATGCCAGATGATCGATTCGGTTCTTCACGGATCCGTCAACGCCGTGAACAATGGTTGTAATGTCTGGGGGTTGCTGTGCGACGGTAAAACCTGCAGCCAGCATTGGAATGATCACGAAGAAGACCCGCAGATGCTTCGCGAGTGAAAGCCGCAGCCGTTCAATCATGATCCGATTCTTTCATGCGAAATAGGGCTGGCTCTTGGCCGCAAAGAGCGCGAGCACCCGGAACAATGTCCCGAATGCTCGCAGTATTTCAGTCTCTCGCAACACACTCAATTTAACGCGAGGCAGCAGCTTGAACGCGGGCACCACGCACCGCGGACAGGAATGCATGTGCCTGCGGCGGAGGAGGAACAGACCCCGTCAGCACCGAGCGGAACGTGACCTCCGGTCCGTAAACGGTTTTCATGGAATCATGGTCAGACCGAACATCCGCGCCGGTCAGAGTCAATCCGGCGAAAATGCCCTTGGCGCGTGAGTAGGTCAGGATCTCCTCGTTCATCTTCCAGTCTGTGCCGGCAGAAGCGTGACGACCTACCGGTCCGGCCGCTGCTGAGGCATCTGCGCCCAACTGGAACTTATCGGAAAGCAGGTGTTTCATGCCTTGCTCATTCTGGATGACCATTACAAGATCCACGCCCTCGACGCCGATCTGAAGGCCCCAGGTGCCGCCGGTGATCGCGAAAAACGCCGGGGCACTCCACCCACTACTGGTGCGGCAGGTCGCAACGCCGCGGCCACCCTGAGCGCCAAATACAAATCCGCCCTTGATCATGTGCGGGACAACTGCTACGCACTTTGCGTGCTCCATCACTTCTTCGGGAATGCCCTTGTCAGGGGCTGCCATCACTTCGTGCAATACGACGGCTGCCTTGTCCAGTCGTTCGGTCGTATCCTGTTTATCCTGGTCTGCCCAGCTGATGGTCGCGAGGCTTGCAACAGCCACTGCCAACAATATTTTTTTCATATGATCCACCTTTCGCATTTACCTGCGGGGCACCATGGAGCGGCCCTTCGGGAGTAGAGTAGGAAACTACTTTCAATATTCCTTGCGCTGCGCAAAGAAGCGGATCGGTGTTAACCCACCTATCCGCTACGTAGTTTGAGCGAAGCGTAAAAGTTTTGGTTGCCCTGCGTCGCATACCTGACCTCGATTTGCCCCAACATTCGCTAGAGCTTTGATTTGCGCTTCGGCTATGCTTGATTCCGAGGCGCAACCTTTTGACATTCTCTGCATCGTCACTGTCCGAATCAGACGCCAATGTTGAGCGAAAAGGTATTCGGGTAAGCGGGGTGGTTCAGGGTGTAGGCTTTCGCCCATTCGTCTATCGGCTTGCAAGCGAAGAAACTTTGGCTGGCTTTATCGGCAACGATACGGATGGAGTAATCATCGAGCTCGAGGGGCCAGCAGCTCGCATTCAGACCTTTCTCGTCCGCCTCACGTCAGAGACTCCACCGCTAGCACGCATCGATTCCGTCGCCACCAGCGACCTTCATCCCACCGGTCAAACCGGATTCAGCATCGTGGCCAGCGAGGTACTGGGCCGCGTCAGCACAGGCATCCCTGCAGATGCGGCCACCTGCACTGATTGCCTTCGTGAATTGCTCGATCCCGCCGACCGTCGTTACCGCTACCCTTTTCTGAACTGCACCAACTGTGGCCCGCGCTATACCATTACGCGTCGCATCCCGTACGACCGCCCGCAAACCTCAATGGCGCAGTTTCCCATGTGTCCCGAATGCCAGGCGGAATATGACGACCCACTCAATCGGCGTTTTCACGCGCAGCCGAATGCCTGTTGGCGCTGTGGTCCGCATGTCTGGCTGGAAAGCCCTCAAGGTGTCCCGATCGAAAGTGCCGACCCAGTCGCTGAAACGATTGAACGGCTTCTCGCTGGCGGAATCATGGCGATCAAAGGCATTGGCGGTTTTCACCTCAGTGTGGATGCAACCAGCGAAGAAGCTGTTATGCGCCTGCGAGAGCGGAAACATCGCTATGGCAAACCACTTGCGGTTATGGTGCGTGATCTTGCCGCTGGGCGCACCTTTTGCGACCTTACTGCGGAAGAAGAAACTCTGCTGCGTACACCTGCGCGTCCCATTGTTCTTGGCCATGCGCGCAATCACAACGGCATTGCTCCTTCCGTTGCCCCCGGTATTCCGTGGCTGGGAGTCTTTCTGCCCTACGCTCCACTTCAGCACTTGCTTTTCGCCGATCCACGCGTGAAGGCCCTCGTGATGACCTCGGCCAACCTGAGTGAAGAGCCGATCGCCATCGACAATGACGAAGCCCGCACCCGATTGAGCAACATTGCCGACGCCTTCCTGATGCACGATCGCGAAATCCTCCAGCGCTGCGATGATTCCGTTGCCGCTCTCGTTGACGGCAAACCGCAGGTCATCCGTCGCGCTCGCGGCTTTGTTCCACTCGCTATTCCGCTGCCGCTAGAGGGTCCGCCGTTGCTGGCTGTTGGAGGCCATCTAAAAAATGTATTGGCGCTCGCACGCGGTAAATTCGCCTATCAGAGTCAGCACATCGGCGACTTGGAGAACGCCACAAGCGTGCAGTTTTTCGAAGAGTGCCTGCGCCATCTGATGAAGACTTTCGAGATCGAGCCGCAAACTGTCGTGCATGATCTACATCCCGGCTATTTGTCTACTGGCTGGGCGAAGCAGTGGGCTGGTGATCGCGGACTCAGGCTGATCGCTGTACAGCATCATCATGCACACATAGCTGCGTGCATGGCCGAACACGCCCTCTCCGGCCCAGTCATTGGGCTTTCACTCGATGGCACGGGTTATGGCGCCGACGGCCGCATCTGGGGCGGGGAAGTGCTGCTTTGTCGCCTCTCTGGCACCGATCCTGCGAGCTTCGAGCGCTTCGCCCACCTCGATTATGTCCCGATGCCCGGCGGTGAAGCGGCCATTCACGAACCCTGGCGGATGGCTTTTGGGCACTTAATCGCGGCCGGCTTTTCTGAAGCTGAGGCAAGGGAACTCGTCGGCGCCACCGAACAGGAATCTCGCGTGATGAATCGCATGATCGAGCGCCAGATTAACGCACCTCTCACATCGAGTCTCGGGCGGCTTTTCGATGCGGCTGCAGCCGTGATTCTCGGTCGTCGCAAGGTGGAATACGAGGCGCAAGCAGCCATTGAACTTGAGGGCATCGCGGTCGATGAACCTGACCCCATTCGACGCCAGGATTATGTGCCGGAGTTATTCGTTCCCGACAAAAATCCTGATGGATCACTCTCACTCAAGGTGGGCAATCTCTGGCGGGCGATTGCGGAAGATCTTAAGCGCGGCGTGCCGAGGACGAGGATCGCTGCGCAGTTCCATTCAGGTATTTCGGAAGGCTTTATACGGACGGTGGCAAATGCACGTGAAAAGACGGGAATCAATGAAGTGGCCCTGAGCGGCGGCTGTATGCACAATCGGCGCCTCGCCGGCCTCCTACGCTCCGGACTTGTAGCGGAGGGCTTCAAGGTCTATCGGCATTCCCGCGTCAGCCCCGGCGACGGTGGCCTCAGCTACGGACAGGCTGCTGTAGCCGCGGCGATCCTGTACAGTGAATCTACCCGTTGAAGATATCTCAACTCAACATATCCAAGGATTGAGCATGACGATTCGCGGAATTATCTGGACGATCCTTTTGGCTTTGGCAGGGATCCTCAGTGCCTGCGTCACACTTTTTGGAATCCGCAGGTGCTTAGGCGTTGATCTGCGCCAGGACACCCTGCTGGCCTGTCTTTATTGCGGCCTTCCAATCCTCTGTTTTCCGGTGTTCCTGCTGGTGCGGCCGCCGCGCCGCGCCGCCGTGCTGCTTTCGCTGATGGCGCTCACGTACCTTGGAGCCTACTCTGCCCTCAACTGGCGCACGTGTTCTGAACTGGGTTACTGCCAGAGCCTTGTCGAGACAGTCTTTCAGACTCTGAGCACCAACATGGTGCTGGCGTATTTCGCCGTCGTGATTCTTTGTCTGCTTGCGCAACTCGCAGACGATCAGTCATCGCTCTGGCGCGCCAGGTAATTATCCCGAAAGCTTGACCAGTTGCTCGGCTTCGACCTTCGGACCGAGAATCGAAATGCGCGGAATGCGCCCACGCACCATCGCGACTTCATCGCAGCGGTGCAGCCGTGGACAATTCTGACAATCTTTAAAGATCTTGTCGGGCAATTCCGTCTTGTCTTCCACCGGCCGAAAGCCATACTTAAAGAAGAAGTCAGGAATCCGCGTGAACAGGCAGACCGATTGGATCCCGTGTTCTTCGGCTTCCTCGATGAGAGCACCAAGAATGCGGCCACCCGCACCCTGGCCCTTCGCTTCGGGCTTCACCACGATTGAGCGCACTTCGCAGAGATGTGGACCATAGAAATGCAGGGCTCCGCAGCCGAGAAATACGTTGCCGTCGGATTCCGCCACCGTGAAGTCGCGCACATTTTCGCAGATTTCAGCAAATGAGCGCTTCAGCAGAGTTCCGTCGCCTGAAAGCGAATTTACCAGGTCGTAGATATTGGTTGCATCCCGCAGCAGCGCCTTACGCACCAGCATGAACCACCTCCGGTGCGACTGTCTTCTTCAGCGCAGCTACGCGCTCTGCCGTTTCACGCAATGCAGTCTTGACGCGACTCGTTGCGGTTCCGCCGATCACGTCGTGGCAATCAAGCGTCGCCTGCAAGGTGACTGCGGCATAGAAGTCTTCACCGAACTCGCTGCCGAATTCGCGCAGTTCATCCAGACTCAACTCGTTCAGTTCCACGCCCTTTTCCAATGCGTAGCGAACCGCGTTGCCGATCTTCTCATGAGCCGTACGGAAGGGAACTCCCTTATGCACCAGGTACGTCGCTCCGGCCATCGCATTCAGGTAGCCGTTTTGCGCTGCCTCGCGCATGCGGACAAAATTGAATTCCAACGCAGCAGTAAAGCGCGCTACGAGCGCCAGCATCGGCGCTACAAACTCAACCTGAAACGCCGGTTCCTGCGTCTCCTGCATGTCCTTGTTGTAGGCCAGTGGCAATCCCTTCAATTGCAGAGTAACCGCTTCCGCTGCGCCATGAATGCGACCCACCTTCGCGCGAATCAACTCCGTCAAGTCGGGATTCTTCTTCTGAGGCATCGCGCTTGATCCAGTCGAGAAGGCCTCTGGCAGTACAACGAATCCGAACTCCGCCGTCGCGAATAGAGTGATCTCCTCAGCGAAGCGGCTCAGATGCAAGCCGACGAATGTCAGCGCCTGCAGGTACTCGAGAATGAAATCCCGATCGCTCGTCGCATCCATGGAGTTTGTGGTCGGAGCAGTGAATCCCAACTCCCGTGCGGCGATAGTCCGATCCAACTTGAGCGTCGCCCCTGCAACTGCCCCCGAACCCAACGGACAATAATTCAACCGCGCTGAACAGTCGCGCAACCGAGTGGCATCACGCAGAATCATTTCCACATAGGCCATCATCCAGTGTGCGACAAGCACCGGCTCTGCCCGCTGCAAGTGGGTGTAGCTCGGCATCACCGCATCATTGGACTCGCCGGCCTGTTTGAGCAGCGCCTCAGCCCATCTGGCCAACGACTCAGCCACGAGTTCAATCTGAACGCGCACATATAGGCGCAAGTCCGTCGCTATCTGTTCGTTGCGCGAGCGCCCCGTGTGCAGCTTGCGTCCCAGGGCGCCAATCCGCTCAACGAGAGACAGTTCGACAAAATGATGAATATCTTCCGCAGCCGGATGGTTGCGCATGCGATCCATGCCTTCGCTTGTACCGAATTCGGCTGCAACCATGTCCAACGCGTTCCGAAGCTCGTGGAGTTCCGCGGAGGTCAACACTCCCGCGGCCTCCAGGGCAGACGCATGCGCTTTGCTGGCCGCTAGTTCGTGAGGAAGGAGCCGCCAGTCAAACACAATCGAGCGCTGCCACTGCTCAAACTCATTATCCAGCGGTTCGCGAAAGCGGCCGGACCACATCTTCCCGGATTGTTGTTCGTTCGACATTGCTTTACGCGTTCCTCACAGAGTCGTTCTCCTTACTGCTGTTCAGCTGGGGCATTTCGGCGCCTTTGCTCAGCGTGAGGAGGCCGGATTCGGCATAGGTGAGAAGCTTTGCCCGCGTGTCGGTAATGTCAAGATTGCGCATGGTGAGCTGGCCGATGCGATCGCGCGGAGAGAAAGCAGAATCAGTCTTCTCCATGCTCAGACGCTCGGGATGGAAAGTGAGATTTGGAGATTCGGTGTTCAGAATCGAGTAGTCATTACCGCGCCGCAACTCCAGCGTGACGTCGCCCGAGACCGGCCTGGCTACCCACCGCTGAGCGGATTCGCGCAGCATGATGGCCTGCGGATCGAACCACCTGCCTTGGTAGAGGAGGCGGCCGAGCTTGCGGCCATTCTCGCGGTACTGTTCGATGGTGTCTTCGTTGTGAATGCCGGTAATGAGGCGCTCGTAGGCGATGTACAGAAGCGCAAGTCCAGGTGCCTCGTAGATGCCGCGGCTCTTGGCCTCAATGATGCGGTTCTCGATCTGATCGGACATACCCAAACCATGACGCCCGCCGATGCGGTTGGCTTCAAGCAGCAGGGCGACGGCATCATCGAAGCGTTTGCCGTTGAGAGCTACCGGGAAACCCTCTTCAAAACGGACCGTAACTTCTTCGCGAGGCACATCGACGTCGTCGCGCCAGGAGGCAGTCCCCATGATCGGAACGACGATCCTGATTGACGAAGAAAGGTGTTCTAGGTCTTTGGCTTCGTGCGTAGCGCCCAAAATGTTCGAGTCGGTGGAGTAGGCCTTCTCCGCAGACATCTTGTAAGCGAACCCGGAGCGCTGCATGAACTCGGACATTTCCGTGCGTCCGCCCAACTCGTCAATAAAGGCGGCGTCGAGCCAGGGCTTGTATACCCTGAGATCGGGATTGACCAGCAGGCCATAGCGATAAAAGCGCTCGATGTCGTTGCCTTTGAAGGTAGACCCGTCACCCCAGATGTTAACGTCGTCTTCCTTCATGGCCGTGACCAACATGGTGCCGGTGACGGCGCGCCCAATCGGCGTGGTGTTGAAATAGGTAACGCCTGCGGTGCTGATGTGAAAGGCGCCTGCCTGCAGCGCAGCGATTCCTTCGCGGACGAGCGGCCCGCGGCAGTCGATCAGCCGGGCCTTTTCGGCGCCGTATTCGAGAGCTGCACGCGGAATGGCTTCGTAATCAGCTTCATCGGGCTGGCCAAGGTTAGCCGTATACGCGTAGGGGAGTGCACCCTTCTGCTTCATCCAGTGCAAAGCAGCGGAGGTGTCGAGCCCGCCGGAGAAGGCGATGCCGACCTTCTCGCCGATGGGCAATGATTCAAGAATTACTGACATGCCTGCAATACCTCAAAAAAACTGTGGACAGTATTCAGTGATCAGCCTGTCGTTGCCATAATTGGCTGTTGAGTAAATGAATTCGTTCTGATCACTGACCACTGAGCACTGAGAACTTGGGAACGTTTGCCAGCCCGCCGAGCAACAGCAGCAGCAATGCCTTCTGCGCATGCATGCGGTTCTCGGCCTGATCAAACACAATTGATTGTGGCCCGTCGAGCACCGCGTCGGTCACTTCGGCATTGCGTCGCGCGGGCAGGCAATGCATGAATACTCCATTCGGCGCAGCCTTCGACATCAGCGCCTCGTTCACCTGGAAAGGCCGGAAGATCGGCGCACGCTTGCTCGACTCGTGTTCCATGCCCATGCTTACGCAAACATCGGTGTACACCGCATCCGCGTTCTCTGCAGCCGCCTGCGGATCCTGTGTGAGCTTTACCTCACAACCGTTCTCTTCGGCAATTTCACGCGCCTTGGTCACAATCTCAATATCCGGTGAATAGCCACGCGGCGTTGCAACGGTCACATTTGCGCCAAGTTGTGCTCCCGTAAGCATCAGCGAGTGGCACACATTATTTCCATCGCCAACGTAGGTGAAATTCAAGCCGGCCGAGGAACCAAAGTGCTCTTCCAGTGACATGAAGTCCGCCAGTGCCTGGCACGGATGTTCGAAGTCAGACAACGCATTGATCACTGGCACCCGCGAGTTGGCAGCCATTTCTGTAATGGTGTCGTGCGCGTATGTGCGCAGGACAATCACATCGACCCAGCGCTCCACGTTGCGTGCCACATCGGCAATCGATTCGCGCTCGCCGAGGGGTGAGTTGGTCTGATCCACGAAGATGGCATTACCGCCCATCGTGTTGATGCCCGTTTCAAAGGCCAGGCGCGTACGCAGGCTTGCCTTCTCAAACATCAGCACCATCTGTTTCGCGTCAAGCGCATCACGATACTCGCGCGGGTTCATCTTCACGTCGTGTCCGAGTTTGAGGATCGCGCGAACTTCGCTGCTTGAAAGGTCTGCGATCGAGCACAGATCTTCTCCTCCCAGTCGCGCAGCCGCGCCCAAGATATCTGGGTCTTTCTGCACGGGAACTGCTGGCGCCCGGCGCTCCATGGTTGCTCTGCTAGCCACGGTTGTTTCCTCCTTCGGTCTGAGGCGCAGCGCTCACAGCGGCAGCCTTTTCGGTAAGAATTTCGTCCAATGCCTTGATTGCTTCGTCAACATGCTTGCACTCGAGAATGTAGGGCGGCAGGAACCGTAAGACGGTGTCGCTGGTGCGATTGATTATGATTCGATGCTTCAGCATCTCGTCAACGGTCAACTTCGCAAGATCCGCCGAATCCAGTTCCGCAGCGAGCATCAGTCCCTTGCCGCGCACATCCTTGATGCATTCGTGCTTCTTCGCCAACTCGCCTAGCTGCTGCTGGAAGTAGTCGCCAACTTCCGTCGCCTGCTTGAGTAAGTCTTCATTTTCAATCGCATCGATTACTGCAATGGCCACAGCACAGGCCAGCGGACCACCGCCGAACGTCGTCCCGTGCATGCCGGCATGAATCGCGCGCGCTGCTTCTTCGGTGCAGAGGATCGCGCCCAGTGGAATTCCGCCTGCAATCGGTTTCGCCAGCGTGACCACGTCCGGCTTGATGCAGTAATGCTGATACGCACACCACTTGCCCGTACGCCCCATCCCGGCCTGGATCTCATCCACAATCAGAAATGCGCCCGTGGAGTCAGCGAGTTTTCGAGCTTCCGAGAAGAACTCCTCTGTCAGCGGACGAATGCCGCCTTCGCCCTGGATCGCTTCGACGAGAATCGCGCAGACGTCACTCGAGAACTTCGCGCGCAGATCAGCCACATCGTTGAATTTCACAAATTCCACGCCCGGCACGCCCGGTGCAAATGGCTCGCGATATTTCGCCTTATACGTCGTCGACATCGACCCGTAGGTGCGGCCGTGAAAGCTCTGCTCCAGCGCCAGGAACTTCGTCCCAATCTGTTTGCCTTCGCTGCGCAACAGCCCGGCGTGCGCGCGGGCTAGCTTCAACGCGCCTTCCCACGCCTCGGTGCCGGTGTTGGAAAAGAACACGCGATCCATTCCTGTGCGCTCCGTCAGCCGCAGCGCCAGTTCTGCCTGTCCTTCGTGATAGAAGAGGTTCGACGTATGAATCAGTGCGCGGCTCTGATTCACGATGGCTCGCTCAATCGCCGGATGCCCGTAGCCTAGCGCATTCACTCCGATGCCGCTCAGCAGGTCGAGATACTTCGCACCGCTTTCATCGATCAGGTGCACGCCCTCTCCGCGAACAAACAGGAGCGGGTTCCGTTCGTAAGTTTGCAGCAGCAGTTGGGATTCTGCTGCGCGAATCTGGTCGAGTTTCGTCAATTCACTCACTCCTTAGGCCACCATCACTTCGGTGCCGTGGGCTACGCGACTGCTGCACAAGTCGGGAAGTGAACCTGCAGCTGCCGCGGGTAGAATCCGTACACGCTTTACGCCGTTCAGCAATGCTTCGCGGCAAGCGCCCAGCTTCGGTAGCATGCCGCCGGAGATGATTGCACTCTTCGCCATCTCCGCAATCTGATCGATGCTGAGCCAGCGCAATACGCTTCCATCAGCACCCTTTACTCCAGGTACATCGGTTAGAAAAACGAGCGCATCTGCGTGGCAGGCAACTGCGCATGCAGAGGCCATCTCGTCGCCGTTGATGTTGTAGTATTCCCCGTCAAAGCCCAGTGCAATCGGCGCAATCACAGGCACGCCGTTCAACTTCCATATCGCCTCGATCCACCGCGGGTCGCTCGCAACAATCTCGCCGACGAAGCCCAGATCCGGAGCGGTGCGTTTCTTGCGGGCGCGAAACAGAAGCCCATCGCCGCCCGTCATCCCGACCGCCGGCTGTCCGAGGGCTCCAAGGGACGCCACGAGGCCCTTGTTCACCTTGCCCGCAAATACCATCAGCGCGATGTTCCGCGTTTCGGCATCGGTTACGCGCAATCCATTTACAAACTCGCTTTTGGCGCCAAGCCTTTCCATCATGCGCGTCAGTTGCACACCGCCGCCATGCACTACGGCTACCTGGTGCCCATCGCGAACCAGATCGGTAATGGCGCGAACGCAGCCTTGCAGTAGCTCTGGAACTTCCAGGCCGGCACCGCCAAGCTTTACGACATACTTCATGCCAGCCCCTCCGCTTCGTCCCAGCCAAGCATCACGTTCATGTTCTGTAATGCTTGTCCTGAAGCGCCCTTCAACAGATTGTCAAGGCAACTCACAATCACCGCGCGCCGTCCATCGCTTGAAACTTGAAAGCCGATGTCCGCGAAACTAGTGCGCACCGAATATTGAATCTGCGGAAGTGCTTTCTCATAGATGCGCACCAAGGGGCTGGATGCAAAAAAATCGCGATAAATCTGTGCAACACTCTGATGAGTTTGTGCCTTCCGGAAGCGCACGTAAATAGTCGACATGATCCCCCGCGGAATCGGCAGGAGGTGGGGCGTGAATACAATGTCGTCCGCACCAATCCCGATCTGTTCAAGCAGTTCTCCCGTGTGCCGATGGCTGAATACGCCATACGCCGACAGATTGTCTGCCGCATACATGTAGTGCGTCTTTGCCGTCGGAGCTTTGCCCGCCCCGCTTACGCCGCTTTTCGAATCGGCGACAATTCCGTGCGACACATCCACAATTCCTGCATCTACCAGCGGCCTCACCGCAAGAATCACGGAGGTCGCATAGCATCCGGGGTTCGCCACCAGCTCTGCCGCGGCGATTTCCGCGCGGTGCAGTTCCGGCATTCCGTAAACTGCCTTGGCCTGCGTCGTTGCTGCAATCGTCGAGCCCTCGTCCTCGAAAGCGTAGACCGCTCTGTTCTTCGCGTCCGTCAGCCGCCATGCGCCACTCAAATCGATGACGCGCAATCCATGCGTCAAGGCTTGCGGCACCCATTCGCGAGACTGTTCGTGCGGAGTAGCCAAAAATAGCAGTTCCACACCACGATCCACCAGCCTCTCCCACGAGAACGGTTCCACCTTTAGCGACCTGCTGCCGTTGTTATCCGCAAGCTGCGGATGAATCTCTTCGAGTGGGACGCCACCCCGCGCCGCGTCCTTGTCATCCATGCGGCCGGCAAATACCGGAGGCTTGCTTTTGAGGCGGGGATGATGCAGCAGCAGCCGCGCCAGTTCAGCGCCAGCGTACCCCGTCACACCTACAACCGCTGTCTGCGCCGACTTAGTCATGACTCCAGCATCTTTCTCAGCCGCGCCTCGACGTCATGTGCGCGCTTTACATCAGGACAGATCACCAAGACGGTGTCGTCGCCCGCAATTGTTCCCACAACTTCAATCCAGCCTTCACGATCAAGCGCCGCGGCCATTGGCTGCGCTCCCCCCATCGACGTCCGCAAGACCACCTGGTTCATCGCGTGGGTTACGCCGAGGGCGAAGCTCTCCATCATCTCCGCCACCGAAGGTGCCCCGTCATCGGCTGCATGTGTGCCAGCTCCATTCCCATTCCCGTTTCCATTCGGAAGGGAATAGCCGCCCGGTCCCTTTGTAAGCCTCAATTCGTGAATATCGCGTGAAAGCGTCGCCTGTGTCACTTCAAATCCGCGGCGGCGCAGTTTGCGGCGCAATTCGTCCTGGTTGGCCACCAGGGCATGCGCTACAAGTTCGCGAATCGCATTGTGCCTTTGAAACTTCATATCCTTCTTCCGGACAAAGCAAAAACGCGGCTCGCAGTTGCGGCCGCGCTTGCATAAATATACATAGAAAGTGTATAAGTATGCAAGCTGGTGTTCCACCGCCGGCCCGGCAGAATCACTTGAGTAATATGCGTTCTTTCAGGTTGCGAATTCGAACTGGAGATTGTCGACGTCCTGCACCATCCACGGACAGTCCGGCGCTTCCCGTTTGCCCCCTTATCGCGGCTGCATAGGCTGCCTTCGCAGCAACGCCAAAAATCTACAAAGGTCGTATAGTTGAATATGGGCTTCCCCCACCGGCATACATCGCGCCGTACGTGCTCCTCCTCCTCTTCGGGATATCCCGCATCTGTGCCCTCATATATCGATGGCAGCCTGATCGATTCGCGATTCGATTTTGATTCCTGCGGCGTTGGTTTCGTCGCCCAGCTCTCCGCCGAGCCTTCGCATCAGATTCTCGAACGTGCACTTGGCGCTCTCGCCCGTCTCGAGCATCGCGGAGCTGTGGCGGCCGACGGTAAATCGAGCGATGGTGTCGGCGTCACCACGGCCATTCCGCGCGAGTGGCTCCTGGCACAGAGCGGACTTTCTCTCGACGAAAGCACCCCCCTCGGTCTCGCGGTTCTCTTTCTGCCTCACGACGACAGCGCTCAGCGCGCGGAGATTGAGGCTGCGCTCTTTGAGCAGGACATGGAGGTCTTGACGTGGCGCCCCGTTCCAATCCGGCCCGAAGTCCTGGGCGAAATAGCAGCGTCGTCGCGCCCTGAAATCTGGCACCTGCTCGTTACATCAGACGACACTGAGTTTTTCGATCGCCGTCTCTTCCTCGCGCGCAAGCAATTCGAGCGCTCTGAACTGCCTGGATACTTCGTCAGTATCTCGTCCTCGATGATGATCTACAAGGCGCTATGCGCCGGTCGCCTGCTTTCAGATTTCTACCCGGATCTTGCCGATCGCGAATTCAAGACGCCGTTCGCGCTCTTTCATCAGAGATATGCAACCAATGTTTTGCCCTCGTGGGAACGCGCTCAGCCCTTTCGTACGCTTGCGCACAACGGCGAAATCAATACCATCTGGGGAAATCGCGCGCGCATGGAAGCTCGTGCCGCAACGCTGCCTCTCGATGTTTATCCGGTGTTAACCCAGGGAGGATCCGACTCGACGTCTCTTGATGAGATTGTGGAACTTCTGGCCCACAATGGGCGCACGGTCGGCGAAGCAGTCCGCATGATTGTTCCGCCAGCCAATCCTGGCAACTCGTCCTCGTTTCTTCAATACAGCGGCGACTGCATTGAGCCGTGGGACGGCCCCGCGGCCCTCGCATTTACTGACGGCCACCAGGTTGGCGCTATTCTCGATCGCAATGGATTGCGCCCTTGCCGATTCGCACTCGACGATACCGGCCTTGTTGTCGCCGGTTCTGAAGCGGGCCTCGTCGAGATGGATCCTGAGCGCATCATTCACAGCGGCCGCCTCGGCCCCGGCCAGATGATCATCGCCGATCTCGACTTTCACCGCTTCTTTGAAAACGACGAGATTCTTCGCATCTACGATGCGAAGCGCCACTACCAGGACCTCATTCGAGAAGACGCTCCTCTGGAAGATTCGATCGAGGCCCCGGCGGCGCTTGTTGCTTCCGAACTCAATCGCCTTCAGCATCGCTTTGGCTACACGCGCGAAGATGTGCGGATGATTATTCAGCCCATGGCGGCTGATGGCAAGGATGCGGTCTGGTCCATGGGCGACGATACTTCGATCGCACCCTTGGCGCGCGCCCCACGGCCGCTCTATGCATTTTTCCGCCAGCGATTTGCGCAGGTCACCAATCCGCCTATCGATCCACTGCGCGAAACCGTGGTGCTGCAGATGCACACACGCCTCGGACCGTGGCCGCACATCTTCGAACTGCGAGAGCCACTCCCCGGGCTCTCGCTGCGTTCCCCCATCCTGTCGCTCGGACAAATGCATGCGCTTGTACAGGGACAGCATCCCCAAGCAGAGAAGATGCCGCATGCCGTTCTCCACTGTCTCTACGACCCCGACACAACACTGGAGATCGCAGTCGACATCCTCGCGCAGCGCGCTATCCAACTCGTTGCCAATGGCGCATCGCTGCTCATCCTCACGGATCGCGGTGCAACGCCTGAGACCCTTCCGGTTCCCATGGCGATGGCCGCTGGTACTGTGCATCTCGCACTCACGAAGGCCGGTGTCCGCGCAGAAGTCGGCATTGCTGTCGATACAGCGGACTGCCGCGAAATTCATCATGTCGCCGTCCTTCTCGGCCTCGGTGTCGGCGCCATCTGCCCCTGGCTGGCGCTTGAAACGGCACGCAACCTCAATCCCGAACACGGCGAAGAAAACCTGCTCCATGCGCTTGAACTTGGCCTCGCCAAGGTGATGTCGAAGATGGGCATCAGCGTCGTCGACAGCTATCGCGGCGCACATCTATTCGACGCAATAGGTATCTCTCAGCACGTGGTTGATAAGTGTTTTGCAGGAGTCCCCGCGCCCATCGGCGGCGTCGGCTTCACCGAGATAGAAAACTATGTCCGCCAGCTCTGGAACGCAGAGCCCATCATCGAAAAGTCGATCGAGCACGGGCCTGCTGAATTTTTAGCGGCCCCTATCCGCGAACTTCCGGACTACGGCTTCGTGCGCTTCCGCAAAGCCGACGAGGCTGAGTCGCATTCATGGCAGCCGACAACCGTTCGTGCGTTGCAGACGGTCGTTGGATCGACCAAGCAGGGCGCCGCGCTGGCACTCACGCCCTTTGCTACCTTCGCTTCGCAGGCGGTCGAGGCTGAGCCCTCGCATCTGCGCGATCTGCTCGAAATTCACCCCGCAGGCGTAGAGTTGGCTCTCGATCGGATTGCCCCTGTCGACACCATCACACGCTCCTTCGTCGCCAGCGCCATGTCGTTCGGCTCGCTTTCGCCTGAAGCGCACCAGACCATCACCGAAGCCATGAATATGCTCGGCGCGCGCTCCAACACCGGCGAAGGTGGCGAAGACCCGGCTGTCTACACGCCCGTCAACGGTGCGCCGTCGTTGCTCAACAACAAGATCAAGCAGGTGGCGAGCGCACGCTTTGGTGTAACGGCCGAGTACCTCGCCCACGCAGAAGAACTCGAAATCAAAATTGCCCAGGGCGCCAAACCTGGAGAAGGCGGCCAACTTCCCGGCCATAAAGTCACGGAACTCATTGCGCGCCTGCGTCACGCGCAGCCCGGCATGCAACTCATCTCTCCGCCGCCGCACCACGATATTTATTCGATCGAAGATCTGGCGCAGCTGATATGGGATCTCAAGCGCGCCAATCCCCGCGCCGCAGTCGGAGTGAAGCTGGTCTCCAGTTGCGGGATCGGAACCATCGCCGCAGGCGTTGCAAAGGCATACGCGGATTACATCGTCATCGCCGGCCACGCGGGCGGCACGGGTGCAAGTCCGCTTTCGAGCATCAAATACGCCGGTAACCCGTGGGAGCTTGGTCTCGCCGAAGCGCAACAGGTTCTCATCCACAATGGCCTGCGTGGCCGCGTTCGTCTGCGTACAGACGGCGGCCTGCGCACCGCGCGCGATATCGTGATCGCTGCATTGCTCGGTGCTGACGAATTCGCATTCGGCACCGCGGTCCTTGTCGCGCTCGGCTGCGACATGGCACGCCAGTGTCATCTCAACACGTGTCCAACGGGCATTGCCACTCAGCGGCCCGACCTGCGCGCCAAGTTCCGCGGCAAGCCCGAGCACGTCGTCCGCTTCTTCACGGAACTTGCTGAAGAAGTACGCCAGCTTCTTGCCAAGCTTGGCCTGGAATCGCTCGCCGCCGCCACTGGCCGCACAGATCTGCTTGAGCAAGTCCGCTTCAATGCCGGGCTTGATCTCAAACCTGTTCTTGCCGCTACCGGCGTCGCCGTTGCAACCGGCAATGCGATTCGTTGGGAAGGGAAGCGGAACAATCGTCCCGAGATACACCCACCCATCGATGACGCGTGGGTTGAGCCCGCATTCGCGGCTTGGAAAGCCGGGGTCCCATACTGCCTTGACGCGCATATCACCAACGAGGACCGCACCCTTGGCGCGCGTCTGGCCGGGGAGATCGCGCGATATCGCACCGACAATCCTGGGACGACTGGCTCCTCTCTTACGTTCAATTTGAAAGGCGTTGCAGGCCAGTCCTTCGGAGCATTCAACACTCACGGCATGATCCTCAAGCTCGAAGGTCTCGCCAACGACTTCGTCGGCAAAGGCCTCTGCGGCGGTGAACTCGTCATCCGCGGCCGCGGCCGTATCGCGCAACAAAGCGATGCCCACACGCTGCTCGGCAACGTTGCCCTCTACGGAGCTACCAGCGGTTCATTATTTGCTGCAGGCCGTGCGGGCGAGCGCTTTGCCGTGCGCAACTCCGGAGCACTCGCCATCGTGGAAGGCGTCGGTGATCACGCCTGTGAATACATGACAGGAGGCCTCGCCGTTGTCCTGGGTCGCACCGGCATCAACTTCGGAGCCGGCATGACCGGCGGCCTCGCCTGGATCTACGACGAGGATGGAGAATTCCTGGGCAAGGGGCGTTATCACGATGCGTTTCTTCAACCAGATACCTGGCATCACCTTGAGGCCTCAGCCCGCGATTCGATTCGCGAACTTGTCACCTTGCACGCAAGCAAGACAGCTAGCAGCCGCGCGCACTGGCTATTGTCCAACTGGGATGCTGAGGCTCAGAAATTCGTCCGCCTTACTCCAAAGCCGCAGGCTTGAGACGTTAGGCAGCAAATAGCAGGCACGCGATGACGCGCCTCAATTCACCAGCATCTCTTTGAGCAGACTTTCCTGCCGGTTTCTGGCCTGCGCCGCCCGCTCCAGCATTTCCCGCAGGTTTTCCTGCGAATCGTGTCCCGCGGTTGTCACGTGTCCCAGACTGAATTGCAGACTGACCTGCCTTCGGCTCTTCGCACCGCGTGCTGCCGTGGCTGCTTCAAGGCGCAATGCTGCAATTGAAATTCCGGCTCGATCGAATTGCCCCGCCACGGCAAACTGATCCGCGCCGATCCTGCCCTTGATGTCCGACTCACGAAATGTTGCGCGCAAAATCTCTCCCGCCTCCGCGAGTGCCGCTGCGGCCATCTCAGGCCCAAGTTGTGTGTGGATTTCGGAGAGATTCTCGAGATCGATGAAAAGCACTGAAAACGGGACATTGGATCGTTGGGCCAACCGCAGCGCATGTTCGGCCAGCATGTGAAATCCCCTGAAATTGTAGAGGCGCGTTGCCTCGTCACGCAAAATGAGATCGTGAATCTCATTTTCCATTTGGCTGATTCGCCATGCAAAGAACAGCAGAATGCCGATCGCCACCGCGACACCGGCTGAGGCGATCAACGCCGCATCCAGATGGCCCCCGTGACCGGCGCGATTCATCCACCCGTTGACGCCTTCCCATACAAAGGGCAGTAACAACAGAATTGGCGCAAAGATCCTGGCGAGGTTGCTTCCGATGCCCACTCCCAGAAAGATCGAGAAAACCCCGTGCTCCGCCTGCCTGAGCGCGACCGCGATCGTCAATGCAACAAGGCAGACCATCAACGCGGGCGTCGGGATGCCCGAGGTCCTTCCAAACAGCGCGAACCTGGCGAATACTGCGTCCGAAACCAGCAGCAGGCTCAGCAGGCAAAGAGCGCAAACCAGCACATCCACCAGCCGGTTGATCAGCCAGTTCTTCTGGTCTATCAGGACCACCGCAATCGTTAACCCGCTAAGCCCAAAGGCAAGTCGGACTGGCGGAAAAAAGACATGCGGCAAATTAGCTCCTGCTTTTCCGGCGAGTATGAAGAAAACGATCAAAGCGCAAATCGCGCAGAGATTCACAATGCGCCGGGTGTAGTCCACCGCAACGCCAGTTCTTTTCGGCTCGGATAAGAACAGGCTTGAACCGCACAGGAGCAAAGTGAGCAAAAACGTTACGCGAGCGGATGCCGTCGACGCCGAATTGTTGTCCAACCTTGTCCCCAACAAGGGCACCAACGCCAGCAACATGCTGACTGCAGCAACGCCGAGGCACCCCCGCTGCATCCATCGTGCCGCGCGAAAAAGTCGCGGGTCGGGCAATACCGTCAACGTATCTGGAACCGTCTCATTCATCTGTTTAAGCCCGCGCAACTTTCTTGCTTCGCTTGTCCCGGTACATGGCTTCATCCGCACGTCGCACCAGCTCTTTCAAGCTTTCATTCGACGGATGGTCAAGCGTCACAAAGCCGACACTCAGGCTTAGAGGGTATTTCCTCGGTACCACCACATTGCGCTGTTCCGCCATCGACTTCAGACGCGCGGCCGCCAGTTCGATGCCCACCATGCTGAACTGGCCCGCCACCACAAACTCGTCCCCGCCGAACCTGCCCTTCACGTCAGTCTCTCGAAAGCACGCCATCACCAGTTCGCCCGTCTCCGCCAGGTAGGACGAACCGGTGTTATGGCCCTGATCGTCGTTGATTTTCTTCAATCCATCCAGATCGATGAAGAGAACCGAAAACGGTAGTTCCGCGCGTTGAGCCAGGCGCAGCGTCTGTTCGCCCAACAGGTAAAAGCCGCGCATGTTGTAGAGTCCCGTCAGTTCGTCGCGCAGCGTCAGATCGTGAATTTCCTTCTCCATCGAGTTGATGCGCCACACCAGCACCAGCAGCAGCACCATCGAGAGCCCGGCTGCAAACGATGTCAGGATCGCCGCGCCGTATTGCTCCGGCACCAGGGCACTCGGAATGATCCTCGTTCGGGCGACCTCGGTGATGAAGGGAATAACCAGCAGCACAGGTGCGAAACCACGCGCAATCCGGCTTCCAATGCCCGCGCCCACAAAGATGGACCAGATGCCGAGCTCAGCCTGCCGCATCGCCACAACGAGCGTCAGCAGCAGAAGGCACATCAGCAGGATCGGCGAAATCATGTTGTTGGCCGATAGCCGCAGAAGCCCGATCGCACCGAAGAGATTTTCGCTCAACAGGATCAACGTCACCAGGCACGTTACCGGGACGAACCCGTCAGCGATTCGCCGGAGCAACGGTCCTGTCATGGTTACCAGCACCATCGATACGCTCAGCAGGACGAAGGCCGCGGGAGAATGCACTAGCAATCCGGCAGTGTTCCCTGGCGCTCGATCCGCTACCAGCAACGCGTCTACGGCCGGGAAAAGTCGAAATGTTGACTCAAGCAGGATCAGGATCGACAGCAATCCAGCCTGCACCGCAATGTAGCGGCTTGCCCGCGGCAGAGAAAGGTGGCTGCCAGGCTCGGAGATCGCCAGGCTCAGCGCGCAAAGCAGCACCACCAGCGCCATCGGAATGCTCATGCGCGTGAGAGAGACGGGTAGATACGCCGCAAAAGGAGGGAAGAGCCACCCGGCAAAAACGACCAGCGCCATCAGCGCCGCGACAAGCAGGCACGCTTGTTGCAAGACGACAAGCTTCTCAAGCAGAGCCGGATCCGGCTCTCCGGGAGGCATGGATGCGGTGCGCTCAGGCATGGCTCAGGCGGCGGTTGGTGCGTTTGACTGGAGTGATATTACCGCACAAAGATCGGTTCTCAACATGACCAACCATGTACCTTTAAAACGGAAGTTTGCCCTGCAAGCTTGCGCCACACTGGGACTTATGATCCTCCAGGCCACTGCGCGCTTCTCCATAAACCCCGCCATGGTTTGATCTCGCGCTGTTACACTCTCCATTGGCCTGAATTCAATCTGATTATTTCAAGAATTGCCCCACATGACCCCTGCTCCTCTCTCCACGATTAACGACCTCTTCAGTCGCATGGCTGCAGCGGCGAATCCTCGCGCTATCCTCTGGCAGGACGAATTTGGCAACTGGCAGCCTCTCTCCTCCGATCAGATCTACCATCGCGTCCACTCCCTCTCTGAGGCGTTCCTGAGCTGGGGCGCAAAAAAAGGCGACTGTATCGCCTTAATTGCCGAAAATCGCTGGGAGTGGGCGGTTTCCGACTTCGCCATTCTCGCCATAAATGCCGTCAACGTTCCCATCTACCCCACGCTCACCGGAGAACAGATAGCCGTTCTTCTCGCTGACGCCGGCTGCAGGATTGCGGTCGTTTCCACCCGTCAGCAGTTCGACAAGCTCAACGCAGTTCGCTCTAAAACCCAACTCGAGCGCATCCTCATCATGGATGGGATAGCTCCAGAAGGCGCTATCGCCTTCTCCAAGATTCTTGCCGGTGCGGATGATGCCGGCCCGTATCGAGATCCCGTTTTCGATGCCCTGGTGCGCTCCGTCGAGCCCGACGACCTTGCAACATTGATCTACACCTCCGGCACCACGGGAGAGCCCAAGGGCGTGATGCTTACCCATGGCAACATCGCCGTCAACCAGAACCTTGCAGCCGATGAGTTCTCGTTCAACGAAACCGACGCCTGCATCTCCTTCCTGCCGCTCTCCCACATCACCGCTCGAGCACTCGACTACGTCATGTATGGTCATGGAGCGCAGGTTGCCTACTGCTCCCACTTCGATAAGCTGCCGCAGGCCATGAAGGAAATTCGACCGACGGTCTTTGTGGGCGTACCTCGCGTGTACGAGAAGATCCGCCAGGCCGTCGAGCAGAAGTCCGCCGCTTCGTCCATCAAGAAGCGCATGCTGGCCTGGGCCCTCAACGTCGGCGTGCAGCACAGGGACATGGTCTACGACGGACGCCAACCGGCATCGCTTTTCTGGAAAATCGCCAACAAGCTCGTCTACAGTAAGGTGCGCGAAGCGTTCGGTGGACGTGTGCGCATCTGGGTTTCCGGCGGCGCGCCCCTCGGTATCGACACCGCAAAGTGGTTTGCTTCCGTTGGTATCGCCGTGTGGGAGGGATACGGGCTGACGGAAACTTCGCCTGTTATCGCCCTGAATAATCCCGTGGTCCACCGGATGGGCGCTGTGGGAAAGCCGCTGTCCAATATCGATCTAAGATTTGCTGAAGATGGCGAACTCCTCGTCCGCGGACCCTCTGTATTTGTGGGCTACTGGCAAAAGCCTTCGGCGAATGCGGAATGCTTCGACGCCGATGGCTTCTTCCGTACCGGCGATATCGCCCGCTTTGACGACGATGGATTCCTGTACATCACCGACCGTAAGAAGGAACTGCTCAAGACCTCCGGCGGTAAAATGGTCGCTCCGCAGCCCATTGAAAACAAGCTCAAGAACTCCGTCATGGTTGGGCAATGTGCAGTCGTGGGGGACAAGCACAAATTCGTTTCCGCGCTCATCTCGCCCAACTTTGCCGCGCTCGAATCGTGGGCCACGCACGCCGGACTCGCTGCAACCGGCCGTGAAGCCCTGGTCACCGACAGCCGCGTGGTTGCCTTATACAGCGAAATAGTTCGAGAGACAAACTCCGGACTCGCCAATTTCGAAACCATCAAACGGTTCAAGCTTGTCGCAGACGAGTGGTCGCAAGACACCGGCGAACTCACCCCATCGATGAAGCTGAAGCGTCGTGTTATTTCGGCAAAGTATGGGTCGGTAATCGACGAACTTTACGCGGACGAAGCAACCTCACGCGCCGAATAGGCGACTCCAGCCGGCCAAGTTCCTTGCGGAAACTCTTTCCCTTGCTCCACATCAATTGCAAGCCGCGAAAGAAGGGCGCCCCCCAGGCTCCGACCGCCAGGATTCCGCCGAACAGGATCACCGCGTCTATGCTGATGCGACCCTCGCGCGACCAGTAATCGTTCGGGTCGAGATTCAGCCACAGCGAGAATTCATCCAGCGTCAGCGCCGCGCCCACACCGTAGCTCACGCTCATCAACCTGCTGAAAAAGATCGACAGTGGCGAGTGGCTCCTCCCCAGGTCAAGCAGCCATCCATAACCCACCAGCAGCAGGATCATGATTCCCCAAACCAGGTGATGTATGTGGTGGCCGCGTACGACCACCCAGTCGAATGGGCCGTGATTATGGATGATCAGGCCCACGATCAAACGCACACCCGCAAAGGTAATCAGGAACGAAACCGAGGCAATAAACATTCGCCGCCGGGGCCGGTCCGGAATCGTCGATCGCACCACAAATCCAAGTCGCGTCAGTTGTAGCAGCACGAGGAGCAAAACCACGACCAGGCTCGCAAACGCAAGCAGGATCAGCGCACCGCTACCGGGAATAGACATACCTTCCTATTGAATCACCTCCGCGCGCCCTTCCCTCATCGAATACAAGTCGATCACGGACAAGCGAAAAACATCACCCCGGTGAGCACGGTCACGATTCCCCTTTACAGCTCAGGCTTATACTGTGTAAGGCGTCGAGAGCGGCGATTTACCCTTCACGGCCGATCAGTGTCCATGTATTTCCCGTGCGGCCCGCGCGACAGGCGCAGCCGACCGAGTTCGATCAGGAGAAATTTACGATGCGAGTTGCACTATTAACCGGCGGCGGCGATTGCCCCGGCTTGAATGCAGTAATCTACGCAGCCGTACGCAAGGGAATCCAGACCTACGGCGACGAATTCATCGGCTTCCTCAACGGCTGGCGCGGTGTGCTCGACAACAACTTTATCCCGCTCACGCTCGAGAGCACCGATGGCATTCAGCTCAAAGGCGGCACGATCCTCCACTCCTCGCGCACCAACGTGAAGAAAATCCCTGGCGGCATTGAGAAGGTGCAGGAAGTTCTCAAGATCAACAAGATCGACGCCCTGATCGCTCTCGGCGGCGACGATACACAATCCGTCACCCTCTTTCTCGCCGAAAATGGGATCAACGCAGTCGGCGTTCCCAAAACGATTGACAATGACATCAACGGCACCGATCAGACCTTCGGCTTCGATACCGCCGTCATGATTGCGACCGAGGCCATCGACCGCATCCACACCACCGCCGACTCGCATAACCGCGTGGTCGTCGTGGAAGTGATGGGACGCGACGCCGGCTGGATCGCTTATGCCTCCGGTATCGCCGGCGGCGCCCACGTAGTCCTTGTTCCCGAGAAGGAAATCGATATCGACCACGTCTGCGCTCTGCTCAAGTACAACTACGATCACGGCAAGCACTATGGCGTCGTCGTCGTCGCGGAAGGCTGTCATCTGCCCGAAGTCGGCCAGGTGACCGGGTCAAAGGAAGTCGACTCTTTCGGACACGCGCGGCTCTCCGGCATCGGCGAAGCACTCGCCAACCTCATCGAGCAGAAGACCGGCTTCGAAACTCGCTCTGTCAATCTTGGTCACACCCAGCGCGGCGGAGTACCGACCGCCTACGATCGACTCCTCGGCCAGCGTTACGGACTGCACGCTATAGACATGGTGCACGACAAAAAGTGGGGCCGCATCGCCGTACTCAAAGGCCTCGACGTCACCGATATCACCATCAAGGAAGCTATCGCTACCAATCGGCGCCTTGACCAGCGCTTCTTCGACGTTATTCGCGATCTTGAAGCAAAAGTTTAATTGTGTGTCGTAAATCCAAGAATCTGCTGAAAATCAAGCAAGTCGTGGATTCCTGGGTCTCATTACTGAGACCTGGGATCCAAACCTCAGATCGAGTCGGAATCGATTCGAAATAATTGACCTCTATTGATAAGCCTGTTCCGTGTGACGCAGTATCATCGCGTCAATGGCGAGACGAAATATCTCTCTCCCCAACACGAAGCCTGCTGAACAGCTAACCGGCCGCGCACCGGCCGCTAACCCTGCCAGTTCCGCTCACCCTTCCCCCATGACCTATCGCCTCTTCGAGCGCGAAGACTTCGACGACCTCTACGCCATCGAAGAGGTCTGTTTCCAGACCCCGCAGCGATTCAGTCGTCGCTACATGCGCCATCTCCTTGCCTCACCCGATGCCGCGACGTGGATAGCGGAACAGGAGGCTCGCATGGCCGGCTTCGCTATCGTCGAATGGGCTCAGCAGGTCACCGGCATCGTTGCGTACATCGCCACCATCGAAGTGCTGCCCGAGCACCGCGGCCGCCGCATCGGCGCCGACCTGCTCCGCCGGGTCGAAGGCTCTGCCAACGCCGAGCGCGCCATTGAAATATGGCTCCACGTCGACATCGAGAATACTGCCGCGATTCGCCTTTACGAACGCGCCGGTTTTCGCAACAGCGGCCGGGCCGACCATTATTACGCCCGCAATCGCCCGGCTGCTATTTATATGAAGAACCTCGTTTAGCCGCAATCGGAAGGGTTACCCCTGCGCTTCACTGTCCCGTAATCCGCCGTGCGGGATCGCGAATCCAATTAAAATAGCAACAGCATTCATGTCCATCAGCAATCCCAATTTGCCCAAGCTGGTCGTCTCTCTGCGCCAGTACAACAGGCAGATGTTTCTGCACGACCTTCTTGCCGGAATCACTGTTGGCCTCGTTGCTTTGCCGCTCGCGATGGCTTTCGGCATCGCCTCTGGAGTGACGCCCGCAGGCAGGCCTCTACACCGCGGTCGTCGCCGGTTTCCTAATCTCCGCCCTCGGGGGTTCGCGCACGCAGATCGGCGGACCGACCGGCGCTTTCGTCGTGATAGTCGCGGGCATTGTTGTCCGCTTTGGATCTGCCCGGCCTCGCCATGGTCACATTAATGGCGGGCATCATTCTTCTCGCCATGGGGCTCACCGGCCTCGGTTCCGCGGTGCGCTTCATTCCCCGGCCCGTCGTTATCGGATTCACCAACGGCATCGCCATCCTTATCGTCTCGACGCAGATCAAGGATTTCTTCGGCCTTCGCGTCGGGGCCGTCCCCAGTGAATTCCTGCCCAGGATGAAGCTTCTGATCGGTCATATGCCAAGCCTCAACTGGCAGGCACTCGCCATCGGCGCCGCGACCTTGGCCATCATGCTGATCCTGCCACGTATCACCAAGCGTGTTCCTGCGTCCATCGTCGCTTTGCTTGCGTGCACCGTTGCGTGCGCATTGTTTCATTTGCCAGTGGAAACCATCGGTACGCGCTTTGGCGGAATTCCCCGCGGTCTCCCGCCCTTCGCCATTCCTGACTTCCACGCTGAGCACATTCTGCCGCTCATTCCTTCGGCCTTTACCGTGGCGTTGCTGGCCGCCCTCGAAAGCATGCTTTCCGCTGTCGTTGCCGATGGCATGACAGGCGATCGCCACAATCCCAACGTCGAATTGGTCGCGCAGGGAATCGCCAACATCACCTCGCCTCTGTTCGGCGGTATCCCCGCAACCGGAGCCATCGCCCGCACCGCGACCAACATTCGCTCCGGAGCGCGCTCACCCGTCTCCGGCATCGTGCACGCGCTCACGCTGTTGCTCGTCTTGCTCGTTGCCGCACCGCTGGCAAGCTATATCCCACTGGCCACGCTCGCCGCCGTGCTCTTCGTCGTCGCCTACAACATGGGCGAGTGGCGCGAGATCGGCGGAATCCTCCAACTCGGTTTTACCGCCATCCTGGTTTGGCTTGTCACGTTCGCGCTCACCGTCTTCGCGGACCTCACGGTAGCTGTCAGCGTCGGCATGGCGCTGGCCGCGCTGGTCTACATCTACCGCATTGCTGAGACGACCACAGTATCCCCGGTGACTGACGAATATATCCGCGATGGTCTGTCCCACTCGCTCCAGGGCCGCATCATCCCGCCCTACGTAACGCTACTACGCATCCACGGCCCGTTCCTGTTTGGCACCACTGAGAAACTGGTCGAGGCGACAGCCAACGTCGAAGTCTTCGAGCCGGTCGTCATTCTGCGCCTCCGCAACATGACGGCCATTGATGCCACCGGCATTCATGCCATCGAATCACTTGCAAAGCGCCTCACTGAATCCGGACGCACGCTCCTGCTTTGCGGAGCCATGGAGCAGCCGTCGAAACTCCTTCAGCAGCCGCGCTTTCTCGATCACGTTGGCCGTGAAAACATCATGCCCAACATCCAGACCGCCCTTGACCGCGCCAAAGATGTCTACGATCAGCACGCAGTGCTGGCTAGTTGATAGAAATCAAGGAAGCTCCGCAATCCTGGATTGCAATCGCGCGTAAACTCTCCCGTAGGGAGAAGCCGAAGGTAGCCGAGGGTGAAATTCCGGGAACCTTTTCCAGCCGAAATCGTCCCCGCCACGCAGGCTCGGTAAACAGACCTTCAGGCCCAGGTCTCTAAACTATCCAGTAAAGGGAAGGAGAATCATTCATTGAGCGACGGTCGCGAAGAACGCGAAGAACGGGAAAAACGCCGTGAGCAGGAAGAACGAGAAAACCGCGAAGATCGTGTCGATCCCAATCTCCCAGACCAATGGAAACCCGAGCGTCGCGACTCCTGAATTCCGTGATCTACCGCACGGTTTCAAACTTCTCCCATGGATAGTTACATGCCGGACAGTTTTCGCCTTCCGCACTCTGCGCTGTATATCCGCAGAGAGTGCACACAAAGAATTCGTGCGGCTCATACGCCCAGCCGGACTTGACGGTGGCCTTCACCAGCGGCATCACCTCGTCATACAAGCGCACGTGAGACTTGTCGGCTTCAAGAGCCCACCGAAAGCTTCGAGCCGCCGTTGAGTCGAACAGCGGAACCGTAGCTGTAAGAAAAGTGGGATAGAGATAGTCCACCTCGAACTTCTGTTCGACGAGAGCCGCGTTCAGATTCTCCAGCGTGCTCTCCACGCGCGGCATTGGCACATCCACCATCGTCGATCCGCCCAGATGCCTCAGCAGACGGGCATGATTGCTGGCATGAATCTGTTCGGCCCGTGCAGTGGCTCGAAACAGGCTCGCAATCCCATGGTAGCCCTCTTCGTCTGCCTTCGCGGCGTAGGCCTTGTCGGCCGAAGTCGTTTTTGTCTCTTCTTCAAAGGCAGTTTCAAGGTTTCGGAGCATCGCAAGATCCTCAACTCCGACCAGGTGAGCGATCATGCGATCCGTGGCCATAGCCCAAAGCACCCTCACTTCGTTAGATGCGCGACAATGCGTTCAGGTGATGCAGATCACATGTAATTATTGAGAGCCTCAAAACCCGAATGACGAAATCGATTCTTGAAGGGGGCGTTGCTGCAACCTAACGGATCCGTTCAAACCTCTCCCAGAGGAAGTTGCACGCCGGGCAGTTCTCAGCTTCCTGTGTCTTTGCCGTATACCCGCAAAGCGTGCAGACAAAGAAGTCGAGTTGATCTTTGGTCCATCCAGGTCCCGCCTCCATCGATATGACCGCCTCCTCGTAGAGTCGCGCGTGCGTCTTCTCCGACTCCATCGCCCACACGAACGACCGCATCGCCGAGGTGTCAAGCTGCGAAGTAGCGTGAACCATGAAACCCGGATAGAGCGAATCGATCTCGTGCTGCTCGCCGCCAAGCGCCACCTTCAGGTTTTCCAGCGTCGACTTCACACGGAAGGGAAGAATTTGGGCCTTTGCTTCTCCTCCCATGTGGCGGATAACGCGCGCATGATTGCCGGCGTGGATCTGCTCTGCCCGTGCGGCCGCGCGAAAAAGGCTGGCGGCGCCATTCATGCCTTCAGCCTCTGCCCTGACGGCGTAGGCCTTGTAACGGGTATGGGCGTTCACTTCGCCTTCATAGGCGGCAAGCAAGTTGCTGACCGCGCTTTCGTTCTCGATGGCGACCAAAGTTTGCTCCGTCTTTTGTTAACTGAACTATGGTGCAAGTGTAGGGTCGTACTAACGTACCTACCGTGATTGGCATCACAGGCAGAGTCAGGCGAAACCAACTTCGGTCGTGCCTGGGCAGATAACCTCTCACAGAAGTGTCATCCTGAAGGTACAAACGTCCGCGGGTAAGCGGAGTGAAGGACCTGCGTTTGTTTCTCTTCAACATCAAACTTGATTCGAAGTCCCCGATCGCCAACGCAACTGCAACTACGCTACGGCAGCATCTCCCCCAGCGCCGATCCGCTCCACACCGCCGCAAGCCCCAGCACAAAACTCCCTGCCGCATAGAGAGCCGCAACCCCGAAAGCCCCAGCGCGCAATGTCGACAGGGTCTCCCACTCATACGTCGAAAACGTGCTGTATGCGCCGATAAACCCTACAGGCACCAGGAATCGCCACGCCGGATTCAACTCCGCGCGCCTGCCTAGATAGCTCATCGAGAAGCCGATGATGACGCAAGCCGTAATGTTTACGATGAGCGTCCCATAGGGGAACCGAACCCCCATCCGCCCCGCGATCGACGAGCCAACCCAATAGCGCGCAATCGATCCCAGCGCGCCGCCAATGGCAATCAGCAGATATTTCTGCAATGCGTCCCCCTCTGAAAAGACGCAGCCTCCTCATTTACGAGGAAAAAGGAGTGCCGCCACGGAACTTGGGTGCCCCATCCGTGGCAGCGTCCTCTGCTGTCATGGGTGGGAAAGCACGATTCCACGGGCAACACACCACTGAGTGCGTCTCTCTAATTTTCAATTTGCGGATCGTGCCGGACGTAACTCACCGACAGGACCACCTGTCAGGAGTCATCATCTGTCCGGCCTCGCGGAGAGGACAGCGGTTAACAGCTAAGCATTACATCGAAGCTGCGCGGCGAACTCCATCGCCGCTACCACTGTCTCTATTACACGGGTGCATGCGATTCGGTGTCAAGTGACCAGCGTCTTTGTCGGTCAATCTGAGTGATTTGGGGTGCCTCATCCATGACAGTTTTTTCGTTGTCATGGGTGGGAAAGCACAAACCTCATCAGCCAGTCTTCGTGTTTCTCTTGTTCAAATGTGAAGCCACCTGTCACCCGATCCGAAGTACCGCGATCAAGAAGCAGACCATCGCCGCCGTCAGGGTCGCTACACGTAAACGATGCATTGCGTCCCACTGGCCATGCTCCTTGAGCGCCGACTGAGGTGCCCCATCCGGATCAACACGCGCCAACCGGTTGTTGATCGGTACCAGAAAGAGAATCGTCAGGATAATTACTGCGGCCCAGATCGCACCGGCGGCAATCACGAGCAGGGAGCCGGCCTCACCACGCCTGAAAATTGCCTCCGCAATCAGCAACAGAAAGCTCACGCCGTACCAGACGGGCATGGCCGCGCCCAGCCTTACCGCAAATAGTCGTATCGCCCGCAACTCTTCGCAAGGCCCAAGTCTGCGCAGAATGGGATTGATGAAGACAGCGACCGCGAATTCCGTGCCGATCAAGAGCCCAATGCAAATCGTCGTGACCATATCCAGTAGAGGTCTCATATTCAACTCCTCAGCCTCAGACTCCGCAGAGGGATAAAATGATTCAGTAAGCGGCGCTGACAAATATGTCAGTCGCACATTCCCCGATCAGGCTCCATCATGCCGGTTTCAAAAAAGGAGATTTCCGAGTGCCCCATCGACGCCATGCTGTCGGTCATAGACGGCCGATGGAAGGGAACCATCCTCTGGCGGCTCTCGGAAAAGCCTATGCGCACCAGCGAATTGCTGCGCAGCATCCCCGGGATCACCGAGCGCATGCTGATCCGTCACCTCAAAGACCTGGTCAACGACGGCATCCTCATTCGTCAAAGAGAAAAGGGATCTCAGCCGCACGTCATCTACTCAATCTCCGAATACGGAATGACGATGCTCCCCGTGCTGGAGCACATTTGCGCCTGGGGACGAAAGCACATTGAGATGCGCAAAAGCGACTGCTTGTCGCGCTAGATGCACTATTCCAAAACTACTCTAAAACCAGTGCTTTAACTTGAAATAGACCAAAACGGAAATCGTGGAAACCGCCATCAACGCAACCGCATAGTCGGTGCCATGGGGATTGTCGGCCCATGGCAGATGAAGGTTCATCCCGAAGAACCCGGTGATGATCACCAGCGGCAGAGCCACCGTGCCCCAGATCGTGAGCACCTTCATTACTTCATTGGTGCGATTGGCAACGGCCGAGAGGTATATATCCAGCGCACCCGACAGGAGATCCCGATATGTCTCGATCAGGTCGACTGTGCGGATAATGTGGTCATAGATATCTCGAAAGTAGGGGTCAAGGTCATCCCCGACCAGTCCCTTTTCGCGACGAACCAGGCTGTTCACCACTTCTCTCATACCACCGGCTATGCGGCGGAATTCCACCAGCTTGCGTTTGAGTGAGAAGATGCGGGCCAGTGTCTCGGGGTCAGGCCGGTCAAGCACTACGTCTTCGATCTCTGAGATCTCATCTGCCAGTTTGTCGAGCACTGGCTCATAGCCGTCGACGATCTGGTCGACAATCATGTAGAAGAGCCGATCGAGTCGATCGACCTCTTCCTCGCCGGCACGTGCGCGCACAGTCTCAATCACAGCTGCATCAGCGTTGCGAACCGAGATCAGAAAGTCGCGTCCGAGAAAGAGATCGATGTCATCGAACTCAAGCTCGCTGCCCTCATGGATATGCTTCAGCACAGCAAAGATGTAGTGATCGTGCTCTTCCGTCTTTGGCCGTTGCGGCCGGTGCCGGCAGTCCTCGATCTGCAACTCGTGCAGCCCGAAGCGGCTCGCGAGTTCGTCGAGTTCCGGTGATGCCGGATCGGCGACATCAAACCATGCCAACTGCGAAAGGATTGGACCCATGCTGCCAATTCTAACGTTGAGCCATCAACAACTGCCGTAGAATTCTCTGAAGCTAATTGTGCTTGCCCTTCCACTCCGCGTATGGCCCCTGGAAGTCCTCGATGCCGTCTGTCTTGAAATTCCACAGCCGCGTCGCCACCTCATCGATTAGATCGTGATCGTGCGTCACCAGCAGCACCGTTCCCTCATACCGCTGCAGCGCAATATTCAGCGCATTGATCGCTTCGAGATCGAGGTGGTTCGTCGGTTCGTCAAAGATCAAAATGTTCGGCTTGGTCAGGATCAGCTTGCAAAACACAAGCCGAGCCTGTTCTCCGCCTGAAAGAGCCTTGGTCTGCTTCTCGCCCTCTTCACCCGAGAAGAGCATTTGCCCGAGAATCCCGCGAATCTCTTCCACGTGCGCCGCTGGATTCCAGCGATGCAGCCATTCTGCCACCGTGAGTCCGTGCTCGATCGTCGAGCCCACATCCTGCGGAAAGTATCCGATCTGTGCCTCATGCCCCCAGAAAACAGCTCCGGAATCCAGTGTGAAATCCTTGTCCGCCAATCCCGGATAGTTCGCCAGCAGGCTTTTCAGCAGAGTGGTCTTGCCGGCGCCGTTGCGTCCCATCAGGCAGATTTTCTCCCCGCGCAGCACGTTGGCCGTGAAGCCGTCGATCACTTTTTTGTCGTCGTAAAGCTTCGTCACATGCTTGAATTCCAGCACATGCTTGCCGCTTGGTCGAATCTGGTCAAAACGAACATAAGGCCGCTGAATGTTCGACCGCGCCAGCTCATTGGTTTGCAGCCGCTCAACTTCCTTCCGCCGGCTCGTCACCTGCGACGAACGTGTGCCCGCTGCAAATCGTGCAATGAATTCATTGAGCTGTGCAATCTTCTTTTCGCGCTGTGCGTTCTGCGATTCCAGCGTCGAACGAATCTGAGTTTTCGCCATCACCATCTCGTCATAGCCACCGCTGTAGATAATGATGGTTTGGTAGTCGATGTCCGCCGTATGCGTCGTAACGCTGTTCAGAAAGTGCCGGTCGTGGGAAATCGCAATCAGCGTTCCGTCGTAGCCATTCAAAAAATCCTGCAGCCAATGCACCGAATCCAGATCGAGATAGTTCGTCGGCTCGTCCAGCAGCAGCGCTTCGGGCTTTCCGAAAAGCGCCTGCGCCAGCAGCACGCGCACCTTCTGGCCGCCCTGCAGCTCGCCCATCTTGCGTTCGTGGAGTTCTTCGGTGATGTCCAGACCATCCAGTAGCACGGCGGCGTCGGCTTCCGCCGTGTAGCCGTCTTCATCGCCGATTACTCCTTCCAGTTCGCCAAGCCGCATGCCGTCGGCATCGCTCAACTCGGCCTTTTCGTAGATACGGTCCCGCTCTTCGAGCGCGCTCCAAAGCGGCTTGTTGCCCATGATCACAGTATCGATCACGCGATAGGCATCGAACGCAAATTGGTCCTGCCGTAACA
Organism: uncultured Acidobacteriaceae bacterium; assembly: GCA_963832035.1. GTDB lineage: Bacteria > Acidobacteriota > Terriglobia > Terriglobales > Acidobacteriaceae > Telmatobacter. The sequence continues at coordinate 160,686 of CAWHSK010000004.1, forward strand.
CGCCGAATTTCCGCGGACGCACTACCGTCCCTTTTTGCGCGTCCAGTTCGCCCGTCAGCACCTTCATGAACGTGGATTTGCCTGACCCGTTTGGCCCCGTCAATCCGTAGCGGCGCCCCTGCGTAAAGTTCACTGAGACATCTTCAAACAGCACTTTTGCGCCGTAGCGCATCGACACATTACTCACACTCAGCATTTCGTTTCGTTTTCCTGTAAGCGAACCGCAGCGGCCTCTCGGCGCCGCCGGCCCGGATTCAAGTTTCAAATTTGGCTCAGAGTTTCGGGGAACGCCTATGATCGCGTCAGGCCCCAGTAAGAACTGCTGCATATACAGTTTCTCATAAATGCCGGATCAGCGCCGCGTCGCCGACGGCGCAATCTCGTAAAGAAATCGACTTACAGTTTGTCGACCGTCACGGAATTCCCACAATCTTGTGCGTCTGCAAACTCAGCCTCCACTTCGGATGCTCCATGCAATACCGCACCGCCAGCTCCGTATTCGGCATCCGATCCGGCCCATCCATCGGCTGCAGGAAGAAATGCCGGAAATCCAGCCCCTCAAACTCCGGCGGCTGTGCATTCAACTGCGGAAACACCAGCTTCAGCTCATCGCCCGTCTTCTGCACCAGCTGCGCCCCCGCCTTGGGACTTACGCACACCCAGTCAATCCCCGCCGGGGCCGCCACCGTCCCATTCGTCTCCACCGCAATCTCAAAATCGTGTTCGTGCAGCACATCGATCAGCGTCCGATCCAATTGCAGCAGCGGCTCGCCCCCGGTGCACACCACAAACCGTCTGCCATCGGTTCCGCGGCCCGGCCATTTCCCGACGATCGCCTCGGCCAGATCGTCTGCCGTCTCAAATTTGCCTCCACCCTCGCCGTCCACGCCAACAAACTGCGTGTCGCAAAACCGGCATATCGCCGACGCGCGATCGCTCTCGCGCCCCGACCACAAATTGCATCCCGCAAACCGGCAGAACACCGCCGCGCGCCCGGCCTGCGCCCCTTCGCCTTGCAGCGTATAGAAAATCTCTTTAACCGCATAGCTCATCGCGTAGCCTTCACATCCGGATAGGGCAGGGGATCGTCAATCCCGTTTTCGCTGAATCCTTTTCTTCGCAGGAAACACGAGTCGCATTGCCCGCATGGCTTTCCATCCGGCGCAGGATCGTAGCAACTGCTCGTCAGGCTATAGTCGACGCCCAGCTCTATGCCCCTTCGGATGATCTGCGCCTTCGTCAGTTGCATCAGCGGCGCATGAATCACCAGTTTCTGCCGCCCTTCGACGCCTGCCTTTGTCGCCAGGTTCGCCATTGTCTCGAAGGCGCGAATAAACTCCGGCCGGCAGTCGGGATATCCGCTGTAATCCAGCGCATTCACGCCGATGAACACGTCGCTCGCCCCCAGCACTTCAGCCCACGCCAGCGCAAACGACAGAAAGATCGTGTTCCGTCGCGGGCACATACGTCACCGGAATCCCATGCTCCATCTCCGCGCTGTCCCGGCCCTTGGGCACATCGATATCGTCGGTTAGCGCCGACCCGCCAAACACCCGCAAATCAATTGTCGCGATCCGATGCTGCGCCACCCCAAGCGCCGCCGCAACCCGCTTCGCCGCCTCCAGCTCAAAGCTGTGCCGTTGCCCGTAGGCAAACGAAAGTGCATTGACCCGGAAACCCTCGGCCGCCGCAATGGCCGCAACCGTGGCCGAGTCCAGTCCTCCGCTCAGAAGGACCACTGCTGGTTTTTTCGATTCAGAAGAAGAGATTTCGATTGAACTCATGGCCGCCTCTGTTTCAGAATAACTAACCGGCAGTCCCCTCTGAGAGCCGCTCCTTCCTTTCTCACTCTCAATTCTGTCGGCCAATTCAGGTACGCGATATTTTCTCAGCATCGAAGGAACCTGGGCCCAGTAATCCGGAGGTCTTCCCCATGCGCCAGCAGAGTCTCCCCGCTCTGTCTATCTACTTTGCGTCCGTGTCGCTATTCGTCACATCCAGCCTGCTCCAGGCACAGCCATCCGCGTGGTGTTCCGAACGAGCCCACGCCCCCGCCTTCATCCTCGTCCTTCCAGCATCGCCTCCGCGAAAGTCGATGCGGCGCCGGACATCCTCGAGCACCCCAAAATCGAAAGCGGCTTGCAGACCCGGACTTCCGCTGGATGAGCCTTAACGGAGTGCTCGAGAAATATCGGCAATCGGGCAATCGTCAGGCGGAGGCGACATACCCTCGGCGCCATTGCCGGCTCCTACAGGGCGCTCCACCAGCAGCAGAAAGCTCTCGAACTTTATCAAGCGGCGCTCGCCATCTGGCGCGAATGGGCGACAAGGACAATGAAGCAACCACGCTTGCACACATTGGGGATGTTTACCGCGAATGGGGATTCCCCGAGCAGGCAATTCACTTTTACCGCGATGCCCTCAAGGTGTATCCAGTCCACAACCGACAAGGTCGGAACAAGCGGCTGTATTCAACAATCTTGGCCTCGCGTATTTCGCGCTGCGCGATAAGAAAAAATGTGTGGAGTACCTCAAACAGGCCCTCGCCGCCTATCGAGCCAAACAAGATCGGCAAGGGGAAGCCTGGACTCTCACCAACCTCGGTTCGACTTACGGCTTTCTAATCAATGATCCGCAAAAGGCGATTGACTATTTCCAGCAGGCAATCACAAAGCTGGAATTGCTCAACGACCGAACAAGCGAAGCAAACGCGCTCCAGCTTATGGGTGCCGCCTGGATCAAGCTTCAAAATCCTGACATGGCGGTCGAGAGCTTTAAGCGCGCTCTCTTTCATTTACAGCCGCTCAGGTAACGCACAGGGAGAAGCCTCTGTACGCAAGCAACTAAGGGCGCTCGGTGAAGAACCTGAGGCAATTGCCTCTGCTCGCTGAGCGCAACAGGACAAACGAGGATCGCGGACATCTGCCCCTGACGCCTTAGAATGATTCTTCGCGCACCTCGCCATGAAGATCTTCCTTACAGGCGCCACCGGATTCGTCGGACATCACGTTGCCAAAGCCCTGGCCGAACAGGGCGCGGAGCTCCGTCTCCTCGTCCGCAAATCCAGCAAGCTCTCCAATCTCGAAGGAATCGCTGGCGAAACCGTTGTCGGTGACCTGGCCAAGCCCGACTCATACGCGCCGGCATTGCAGGGATGCCACGCCGTCATGCACGTCGCGGCCGACTACCGCCTCTGGATTCGCGATCCCGATGCGATGTATCGTGCCAACGTCGACGGGACGCGCGACCTGTTGAAGCTCGCCCGCGAAGCTCGTGTCCGCCGCGTCGTCTACACATCGAGCGTCGCGACTATGGCATTCCGCACCGATGGCATCGTCGTCAACGAAGACACGCCCGTGACGATCGACGACATGGTGGGCCACTACAAGCGCTCCAAGTTTTTGGCCGAGCAGCAGGCCATCGCCGCTGCGCTGGACGGCCAGCAGGTGATCATCCTCAACCCGACAACGCCCATCGGCCCGAACGACGCCAAGCCCACTCCAACCGGCCGCATCTTCGTCGACTTCCTGAATCACAAATTTCCGGCATACGTCGACACTGGCCTCAATCTCGTAGACGTCGCGGAGGTTGCGCGCACCCACGTCGCCGCACTGGAGGTCGGCAAACCCGGCCGCCGCTATATTCTGGGCGGCGAAAACCTCACCCTCAAGCAGATCCTCGACAAGATGTCTGCCATCACCGGCATCCCCTCGCCGAAAACAGAGATTCCCTTCGCCATCGCCGCCACCTACGCGTTTTTCGAAGAGTGGATCACCGGCCGCATCCGCGGCAAGGAACCCCGGGCCACTCTGGAAGAAGTCCGCATGGGCCGCAAAAAGATGTTCGCCTCGAGCGCCCGCGCCCAGCAGGAACTAGGTTTCCGCATCGTCCCCGTCTATCCCGCTATGCGCGCTGCCATAGAATGGTTCCGCGCCAACGGCTATGCTCTATGACCCGAGTCGCCATCATCGCCGCCATGCCCGGCGAACTCAAACCCCTTGTCCGCAACTGGCCTCACTCCACACGTGGCACCATCCAATTCTGGGCTCAGCGCACCGAAGAAGAAGAATGGATCGCTGCCTGCGCCGGGGCCGGCCAGCACGCAGCCACACGCGCTTTCGCCGGCATTGAAAATGGCGGCCCCATCGACCTCGTCATTTCCATCGGCTGGGCCGGCGCACTCACATCCGACATCGCCAGCCGGTAGCGCCCACAACTGTGCCGGTGTCATCGATGCCCGTACGGGCGAGCGCTTCAACTGTGACGCCGGAGCGGGCAAACTCTGGCTTGCCACCAGTCCCCGCGTCGCCGACGAGCCGGAAAAACGCCGCCTCGCCACCGCCTACAAAACCGCCTTGGTTGATATGGAAGCGGCCGCCGTCGCCCGCCTTGCTGCCATGCGCGGCATCCCTTTCTACGCCATCAAGGGTGTGAGCGATCCTCTCGACGCTAAGTTGCCCGATTTCAACCGCTTCATCGACGCAAACGGCCAATTCCAGACCCCAAAGTTTGTTCTTTTTGCTCTCCTTAGGCCCTGGATATGGCCCGCACTCGTCCAAATGGGCGAAAATAGTAGAAAGGCTTCCCAAAGCATTGCGGAGCGGCTCCACGAACTTCTGAGCGATGCGATAATGGAGTGAGGTCACACCAACACGGATGGCTACCCAAACCACGAATGCCCAAAGCCCTGCCGCCACCCGAATCCCCGCAACCATGCGCGCCGTAGTCTATCGCGGCATCAATGATATGCGGGTTGAAACGATCCCCACCCCCACCATCGGCCCCGGTGAATTGCTGGTCAAGGTTGCCACCTGCGGCATCTGCGGAACGGACCTGAAAAAGATCCACACCGGCTCTCATTCCGCCCCTCGCATCTTCGGCCACGAAATGTCCGGCACAGTCGCCGCCGTCGGCGAAGGAGTGACGCGCTTCCAGGGCGGCGAACGCGTCGTCGTTCACCACCACGTCCCATGCGGCGAGTGCTTCTACTGCCGGAAGGGCACCCCGGCACAATGTCCGCTCTACAAAAAGGTGGGCGTTACAGCTGGCTTCGAACCGTCGGGCGGAGGCTTCGCGGAGTATATTCGCGTGATGGACTGGGTGGCCTCCAGTTGTGGCGTCGTACCTATTCCTGACGGCATCCCATTTGAGCAGGCCGCCTTCCTCGAGCCCGTCAACACCGTGCTCAAGGGTGTAAAAATGCTCAAGCTCTCTTCTGACGATACGGTTCTTGTGATCGGCCAGGGCCCCATTGGCCTTATGCATGCCGTCCTCGCCAGCCGCACGGGAGCCCGCGTCCTCACTTCGGATCTCTATCCCGAGCGCCACGCCATCGCCGCCAAATACGGCCTGAAAGATCCCATTCACGCAGGCAGCGAAAATGTGGTCGAGCGTGTACTGGCTGAAACAGATGGCCGAGGAGCCGATGCCGTGATCCTCGCGGTCGGTGGCAACGCCCTCATCAAGACCGCAATGGATGCAGCGCGCTGCGGCGGCAAGGTCATGCTTTTTGCCCAGACCCAGCGAGGTGACGCAACTTTTGATCCCGGCGTGGTTTGTATGGACGAGAAGACTCTAATGGGGTCCTACTCGTCTTCCTTCGACCTGCTCGATGAAGTCACTGACCTGGTCTTCAATGGATACCGCAACGGATTTGACCTGAGCCAACTTATCTCGCATCGTTTTCCGCTCGATCAGGCCGTCGAGGCAATCGATGTAGCATCGCATCCTAAAGCCGACTCGATGAAGATTATGATTGAGCCCGTTTTCGGCGAAGGAGCAAAGTGACCAACCCCCTGCCAGACTTTAGCTGGCACCTGTTCGCAGGCTCCTTCTCAGGTGTCGAGCCTTTCAAAGGCGGCAGCTTCCGGAGCGATCCAACGAGTGAGCATTTCCGGGACCGCTCGAGGAGAGACAGATGCCAAAGACGGTAAAGGACACCATTCAACGCGGCCGCTCGACGGTCGAGGATGTCCTGCAGGTTGGCCGCAGCACCGTCGGAGATGTGCTCCAGATCGGCCGCAATACTGTCGAAGAAGTCATCCACGTTGGCAGGAGCACCGTCGAAGAAGTTATTCAGGTCGGCCGCAACACGGTCGAATCTGCACGCCAGTTGCGGCAGGGAACCATGCAGGCCGCGATCCTTCACGGTCGCCAGGACATTCGCATTGAGGACGTGCCCGTCCCTCGCGCCGCTGCCGGTGAGCTGATTGTTCGCGTCGGTGCCGCCCTCACTTGCGGAACGGACCTGAAAGTCTTTCGTCGCGGTTACCACGCCCGCATGATCGTACCTCCGGCCCTCTTCGGCCACGAGCAGGCGGGAACCGTCGTCGAGGTGGGGGAGGGAGTTGAAGGTTTTCCCAACGGCAGCCGTGTGGTGGCCCTGAATTCGGCTCCGTGCGGCGAATGTTATTTCTGCCAGCACGGGCAGGAGAATCTCTGTGACGACCTGCTCTTCAACAACGGAGCCTACGCCGAATTCATTCGCATCCCGTCGCGGATCGTAGCCAAGAACACGCTTCACATCCCCGACCATGTTCCGTTGGAACACGCCGCCCTCACTGAGCCGCTCGCCTGTGCCGTTCATGGGTTCGAGGATTCACGCCCTTATCCCGGCGCAACCGTCGCCATCATCGGCGGCGGTCCACTCGGGCTCATGATGCTCCACGTGGCTGCGCTCGCCGGTTGCGAAGTCATCGCCATCGTCAAACACGACGGCCAGGTTGAAGCCGCGCGCCAGCTCGGCGCCGCTCATGTCATTCAGACTAGCAGCATTCGCAAAGCCATCCGCGAAACTCGCGCCCTGACGCCGAAAAATCGTGGCGTCGATATCGCTATCGAAGCCGTCGGAGTGCCAGAAGCCTGGGAAGAAGCTGTGGAAATGGTGCGCAAAGGCGGCACTGTCAATTTCTTCGGAGGATGCGCCGTCGGCACCCACGTCTCGCTCGACACGAACCGCATTCACTACAGCGACATCACACTGCGCGCAACTTTCCACCACACGCCGGCCATGTGCCGCAAAGCCCTCGACCTCATTGCGGGCGGCCGATTCCAGGCAGGCGCCTTCATCACCGGCCACGCTCACCTCTACGAACTCAATCGCGTCTTTGAGAAGCTGATGAATCGCAGCACCGAAATCAAGACCGCGATTGTCCCCTGAGGCCCGATGAGCACTACAGCCCTACATCCGGAAAATGACGAGCTCGCTCGCCAACAGTTGATCGCGCGTGGCTGGGATGCTCTGCCCGCCAGCTATCGCATTCCGGACAAAGCACCCACGCTTGCCGAAGCCCGCGCCTGGTGCAAACATCTCGCCGAAACCCACTACGAAAATTTCCACGTAGCGTCATGGTTTCTACCGGAAGCTCTCCGCCCTCACTTCCATGCCATCTACGCCTACTGCCGGGTCTCCGACGATCTCGGCGACGAAGTCGGCAATACCCAGCAGTCTCTCGCGCTTCTCGATCTCTGGGGACGCGAACTCGATGCCTGCTATGAAGGCCGCGCGCGTCATCCCGTATTTGTCGCACTCGCCGAAACCATCCGCGCCTGCGACATCCCCAAAGAGCCTTTCGCCGATCTCCTCACCGCATTTCGCCAGGACCAGGTCATCACCCGTTACGCCACCATGGACGAGGTCCTGCAGTACTGCCGTTACTCCGCCAATCCCGTCGGCCGACTTGTCCTCTACACCTGTGGCTATCGAGACGAAGAACGCTTCCGCCTGTCGGACGCGACCTGTTCCGCCCTGCAACTCGCCAATTTTTGGCAGGATGTAAGAGTTGACTTCACCAAAGACCGCGTCTACATCCCGCAACAAGACATGCAGCGCTTCGGCGTCACCGACGCAACCCTTCAGAAGGGAATTGCGACCGCCGAATTCCGCACGCTCCTTAAGCACGAAATCGAATTTGCACGGGATCTCTTTCGCCAGGGTCTCCCGCTGATCGGCATGGTCGACCGCGATCTCGCCATCGATCTTGATCTGTTCAGCCGCGGCGGCCTCGAAATCTTCAACGCCATCGAGCATCAGGATTATGATGTGCTCAGCGCCAGGCCAGCCATTTCCAAGCGGACTAAGCTAGGCTTGGCCCTGCGCGCCGTGAGCGGAAAGTTTCTACCCTTCCTGCGCCTTGGATCGGGATCAAAAGGGAATGCGGCTGGACGCAAGTAATGACGCAAGCGATCACACTGGAATCGGCGTACACAACGTGCAGGGCCATCGCCAAACGGGAAGCCAAGAATTTCTATTACGCGTTCGTAGCTCTTCCTGAGCCGCGTCGCAACGCCATCTGCGCCATCTACGCCTTCATGCGCAAGGCCGACGACCTTGCCGACGACGAGACCCTTTCGCGCGAACAGCGCCTTCGCAATCTCGAGCAGTGGCAAGCCGCATGGCGCAGTGCCTCGCAGACCGGAGCGACACATGACCCGGTCTTCATCGCCGTGCAAGACGCCACGCAGCGCTTCAACATCCCTCTCTGCCTTCTCGACGAGCTCATTGTCGGAACCACGTCCGATCTCAAAGCGAATCCCGATAACGTTCCTGACACCTACGCGACCTTCGCCGACCTGTATCAATACTGCTATCTCGTCGCATCGGTCGTCGGCCTCGTCTGCATCCGCATCTTTGGCTACACTGACCCCGCGGCGGAAAAACTTGCCGAGGAAACCGGCGTTGCCTTCCAGCTCACCAACATCCTGCGCGACGTAGCCGAAGACGCAGAGCGTGGTCGCGTCTATCTACCGCTCGAAGATCTCGCCGCACACAACGTTTCGCTCGAATCCATCCTGCATCGCGCCAAGTCCACAGCACCCACAACCAATGAGCGCGCACTTCTCGCCGATATTGGTAAACGCGCTGAAGCCTACTACGCATCCGCCGACAAGCTGCTCCCCCTCATCGACCCCGAAAGCCGTCCCGCCATGTGGGTGCTGGTTTCGATCTACCACGCGCTTCTACGTCGTATCGAGCGCGCCAATTACGATGTCTTTACAGAGAGAGTGAGGGTGCCCACGGCCCAGAAGGTCAGCATCCTCGCTGCCGGCATGGCCCGTATGGCTGTTGCACGGCTCACTGGTTGAAGCCCGTATAGGCGGTCTGGAGGGTACGAGCTTCAGCCCGTACATTTAGGCGTCGATGAAAGACGCGGGGCTTTAGCCCCTGAGGAAAACTTGCAGGAGACACTCCAACAGAAGCAATTACGCACCGTCACCGTAATCGGTGCCGGCGTTGCCGGCATGAGCGCCGCCTGCGCTCTTGCCGAAGCAGGTTATCGCGTGCAACTCATCGAGCGCCGCGGATACCTCGGGGGCCGTGCCTCGTCCTACCTGCACCCCGGCGTCAATGAAGTTATCGACAACTGCCAGCACGTCCTCTTCGGCTGCTGCACAAATCTCATCGGCTTTTACAAGCGCATCGGCGTCGAACAGAAAATCCACTGGACCCGCGAGATGACCATGATTGAGCCGGGTGGCCGGCGGACGAAACTTGGTCCCTCACCGCTGCCCGCTCCACTTCACGGATTGCCAAAATTACTCAGCGCTCATGCTTTCACACTTGCAGACAAGATTTCGTTGGCGCGCGCATTTAGCGCGATGATGCGTCCGGTCCAGGACGACAGAGAATCGCTGGCAGACTGGCTAGTCCGCAACAAACAAACATCAGGCGCCATCGAGCGCTTCTGGCGCCTCGTCATTGCGAGCGCCCTGAACGCTGACCTCGACGCCATCGCTGTTCCCTACGCGGCCAAAGTGATCCGCGAACTGTTCATGAACTCCGCCGAAGCCGGTGCCATGGGCATGAGTTCTGTTCCGTTGAGCGAACTCTACGGATCAGCGAGAACCTATCTCGAAGAACGCGGCTCCATAGTCCACCTCAATACCAACGTCGAATCCGCAGAGTGGGACGAAGCCGTTTCCGCGTGGACAATCAACACCCGCGCCGGCACGCTCGTCTCGGAATTTCTCATCATCGCTCTGCCGTTTGAAGCCATGCAGAAGTTCTTGCCGCATCTTCCCCCTGCACCCCACGGCGAAGAGCTCGCCCGCAAGGTAGACCAATTCGAACACTGGCCCATCTGCAGCGTTCACCTCTGGTTCGATCGGCAGATCACCGACTTGCCCCACGCCGTTCTGCTCGATCGTGAGATTCACTGGATGTACAACAAGAGCGTCCTGCAGCCCTGGCGCAAACACAATGGCAGCTATCTGGAACTCGTCCAGTCCGCCTCTCGCAAATTCGCTGCCCTCGATCGTCAGCAAGCCATCGACCAGGCATTAGGTGAACTCGCCGAGTTTTTCCCCGCGATTAAAGAAGCTAAGCTCGAAAAAGTCGCACTCATAAAGGAAGTCCGCGCCACATTTGGCGTCCCTCCCGGCATCGACAGCGTGAGGCCGCCCTCGGCATCGACATGGCCCAACTGCTTCCTGGCAGGAGATTGGATCTCAACCGGCTGGCCCTCAACAATGGAGAGCGCTGTCCGCGCTGGCCATCTGGCGGCCGACGCTCTCTGCGCCAGCAGAATTGAAGATTGCCGCTTCCTCGAACCCGACTTGAAGCCGCGAGGCCTGATGAGGTTTCTGGCCGCTTCAGATCAGCTTCCAGTCCGACATCGATCTGCACACCGGGGCTAACAGCTAAAGGCGAATAGCTTCAGTTCAATGCGCCAAAAAATAAACTCCCACACACACTAGCACCGCCGAAGCCCACCGCCGCCCGTCCACGTTCTCATGCAGGAAGAACTTCCCCGCAATTGCATTCGTCACCAGTGTCAGCGAAGCCGAAGCCGGCGCCACCAGGCTCAGATTCAGATGATTCAGCGCTAATAGCAAAGCGAAAAACGCCAGCGCCAGAAAGAACACCCCCACGAAAAACAGCGGACAGGTCACAACCGCGCGAATCGCACCCTTCATCCCAGACTTCGCACGAATATCGTCGAGGTCCCCAATCGACTTCATCGCAGCCGCCGTCAGCACCTCACCCGTAGTCGAAGTCAGCACGATTGCCGCGATCATGCCGGCAGCAGCCCACACCCCCGAAACCGAACCAGGCGGAATCATCGCACGTGCTCCTCCGCGGCTTCGCGCACTCCTTTATTCACTCCCGCCCGCTCCGTAAGCGACGGCCCATGGGCCACAAACCCCACCCCTACGGTGATCAGCACAATCCCGGCCCAGCGTTGCGCAGAAATCGGCTCATGCAGCCAATATTTCGACAGCAGCGCCACAATCACATTTCCGAATGCCGTTGCCGGCAGTACGTAAGTCAAATCCGCCCACGAAAGCGCAGTAAGATAGCTCGCGAAGAATCCAATCAGCAGCGCAATCCCCGCCGCGATCCATGGCGTAAACACCGCGCTGATCAGCGACATCGGATGTGCCAGCGAAATCGGCGGAAGGGCAGTCATTCCCCGCGAAAGGAACGTATCGCCTAGCGGCGCGCACAGCGCAACGAGCCCCAGAACCATGTACTGCCGCGGCGTTGGCCGAATATGCGCCATCAGTCTCTAGAAAACCTTCAAGTCAAACTCAAATGAAGAAGGGCGGACGCAGCGCGCCGCCCTCCGGGGTTATGTGCAAGATTGCGTTACGCGCCTGCGCCAACAGCCGCAGTTGGCTTTGCGGGCTGACTGCGTTTCTGCTTGACCGCTTTGTTGCGCTCTGCGCGAAGCTTCATGAATGCCTTCGCCTCAACGTAGAGTCGCGGCACATCGCGGTTCACAATCGCCTTCCACACCACGCGGAACGCCGCCTTCGGACGGAAGTAGTACTCGTCGTAGAAGCGGTGCACCATCTCCATCACATAGTCGACCGGCAGCCCGGGGTACTCGATGTGGGCCATCTGGTGTCCACCGCCATCTTCCATCTTCTCGTTCGTGATGAAGCCGTTGGCCTTGGCGTAGTCGTAAAATTCCGTTCCAGGATAGGCGTGTGCGATCGAGACCTGGATCGTCTCGCAGTCCAGCGTCTTCGCAAAATTGATCGTGTTGCGGATCGACTCTTTCGTCTCGCCCGGCAAGCCAAGAATAAAGTCGCCGTGAATCACGAGACCCAGATCGTTGCAGTCCTTCGCGAAGGCCCGCGCCCGTTCAACCGTAGCGCCCTTCTTGATGTTCTTCAGAATCTGCGGATCGCCCGACTCAAATCCGACGATCAGCAACCTGCAACCCGCATCCTTCATCGCTTTCAGCGTTTCGCGGTCCGTGGTCACACGCGAGGTGCAGCTCCACGTAATACCCAGCGGCTTCAGCTTTTCGCAAAGCTCAATTGTCCGGCCCTTTTGGATATTGAAGGTGTCGTCGTCGAAGAAGAACTCCTTCACATGCGGGAAGTTCTCGTGCGCCCACTTCAATTCCGCAGCCACGTCATCGGTCGAGCGCTTGCGCCACGCATGTCCGCTCAGGGTCTGCGGCCAGAGGCAGAATGTGCATTGCGCCGGGCATCCGCGCGTTGAATAGAGCGCGATGTATGGGTGCAGCAGGAATGGCACGTTGTACTTGGTGACGTCCATGTCCCGCTTGTAGATCTTAGTCGCCCACGGCATTGCGTCCAGGTCTTCGACCTGCGGACGATCCGGATTGTGAAAGATCTTTCCATCCTTCTTGTAGCTGATCCCGAGAATCTCGTTCAGCGGTTTGCCCTGTGCAAACTCAACCACAGAGAAGTCGAATTCGCGACGGCAAATGAAATCCAGCACGGCGCACTCGTTCAGCGCGCGATCCGGGTCAGTGGTCACCGGCGGCCCAACGAACGCGATTCGAATCGACGGGTTTACCGCCTTGATGGCTTCGGCGAGGCGTTGGTCGCCCTCCCATCCCACCGTGGAGGTGAAGAGCACTAGGAATTCATAGTCCTTGCAAATTTTGATCGTCTCGTCGGCCGACACGTGATGTGGAGGCGCATCCAGCACGCGCGATCCCTCCAGCAGGCCTGCCGGATAGGTGAGCCACACGGGGTACCAGTAGGATTCGATCTCCCGCGTAGCGGGCCAGCGTGAACTTGCGCCACCGTCGAAATTCTCAAACGAAGGCGGGTTGAGGAAGAGTGTTTTCAGAGGCATAGGCATCCCTTCAATTCTATCAGTTAGCCAGTTTTTACGCGGGTTCGGGGTATGTATTCCGTTGATTACTTCGCCCGAACTTCGCGCAGCCAATCGTCCATGTGGCCGAGAGCGCGAAGCAGGGTAAGTCGTGCTTTTGCAACCTCAAATCCCGCGTCCAGCGCGTCTTCATCCTTCTCCTGGGCCTCGATCCGCGCCTGCTGCTCGGCTTTAGGGCTGATCGGTGGCGCCGATCCTGATCCATTGCCTAACTCCAATTGCGTCAATACCGCCTTGAGCTGCTCACCTGCAATCTGTTGTTTCAGACCCGCAATCTCTGCCTGCGTATCAAGCTCGCGAATGCTTCCGCTAAGGTCCGCAATTGTAAGGTCATTCTGCCTTTCAGCCTGCTCGGCCTCGATCTTTGACCGAAGCGCATCGGCGGCAGACTCTCTGGCCCTCGCACGTCTGCCCATGTCGAGGAGTGGCAGATTTATCGAAATCCCGGATGCAAAATTGTTGGCGGGCAGATCGGTTTTGAAGTACTGGTTCACACTGTTCAGAAGGGTCGTGACGCGCAGGTACTCCAGCGAGAACCGCAATTCAGGTAAGTAGTTCGTCTCCCAATCACCCTTGGCTTGCAGAGCTTTCGATGTCGCGATCAAATGTGACGCCTTCACTCCATCGATCTCACGGGCTGCGGCGTGCACCTGGGGAATTTCCGGAATGCTCGTATGATCGACTTTAATCGAACCCAGCGGCAGACCGGTAATTGACTCGAGCTGCTTCTCCAGACTTGCAGCACGCGTCTCAAGGTGCAGACGTTTTAGCTTGATCTGCGCGGCCATGAGCCTTGCCTGCAACTGCTCGCTCAACGGATCGACTCCCGCCTCGGTCCTCTGCAGTTCGATCTCGACAAGCCGGGCAGAGAACTGCTCCTGTTGTTGCACAGCTGCAAGCTCCTGATTGACGGTATCAAGCTCGATGTAGGCCGTAGAAGCGTCCAGCGCCACCTGCTGCCGAGCATCCTGCAAGCGCGCCTTTGCTGCCCGAAGCCCATATCCAGCAGCATCGAAATAGCGCTTTTGGGGAATGCTGTAGACCAGCGACTGAACCGACACGCTCCAGATCGTGGGTGGAGAACCGGTATAGCCAACTTCCGGGAAGACCGGCAACCCAGTCTCGACGTTGACAGTGGGAATCACCGTATCCTTGGTCTCCGACAGTTGCGCGTTCGCCTTGTCCACGTCGGCCTGCGCAGCGCGCACTCCGGTGCTGTTTCGCTGTGCCAGGTCCACCACGGTCTTGAGCGACACCTGCGCGTGAGCGACAGCAGTCATCCCCATCAGCATTGCCGCTACCACGGCAACAAGTTTTGGCGCGATCCTGCTCCGGACAAGCTCAGTCCGCGGTCCAGCATTGCAATCCGTCGATGGCCGTGAGTGAATCAAAACTTCAGCCCCAGTGCCGGCTTGTAATCATGCGCGAGTTTAAGTGCTTCCGCCCGGGCCTGCCACGCACCGTTCTTGTCGCCAAGTTGAGCTTTGAGCCGGGCAAGCCGTGTATAGCCCTCAAAGGCCGGCCCCTCTTCTGTTCGCGGATAATCTGCGAGATATTCCTCGAGCATCCTCGCAGCAAAAGCGAGGTTACGCTTGCCCCGCACTAGAACCGAGGCACCGTTATAGAGCGCGACGCCTGCGTGACGATCGTGCTGCGCCGCTCTGTATCCGGTCTCGACTGCTGCTTCCATATCGTCCAGGCGTTCGCGCTTGCGATAGAAACTCGCCAGCGACATCCAGCTAAAGGCAGGATGCTCGCTGGCCGCTGTCGCCTGTTTGTATTCGCGCTCGGCCGTTCCGTAGTCCTTCCTGCTCTCGGCGATCCGTGCCAGCAGAATATGCGCCTGCGCGAGGTCGATTTTCTCGAGGGAGGGAACCAGCGCCTGGGCCTTGTCGAGCCCTCCGCCCACTACACCTGGAGCCGAGGAGTAAAACTCTCCGAGATCGGAAATGGCTTCTCCATTGCGAGGGTCGGTACGGACCGCCCGCTCGAACTCCGCGCGCGTTTGCTTCGCCAGGCTGTAAGCGGCGATAAACGATGCGTGGTCAGCCTTCTCGCCCAGCGAGCGGCCAAACCACAAGTGATTCATCGCGTTCCGGCCGTCGAGGTTTACTGCCTGTTCGCAATCGTTCGCCGCTTCATCCCATCGTTCCAGCGCGAAATAAACCCGGCAGCGCAAATTGTGCGTCTCCGCAGAAGAGGGTAACGAACTCAATAGCTCGAGCGCCCGGTCTGCTTCACCCGATTGCAGATGGGAATTCGCCACTGCAAGCCCGTTGTTCGGCACATCGGCCGACCCGGCAGTGACAAATGCGGCAAGTAGGATGATCGCAAGTAGCTTCTTCACCTGACTCTCGTTATCGGGACGCCCTCTTGCAGGGGCACTCCTGTCGTGGTTCCCGTGGCGACCGAGTCACCGATCCTCAGCCCGGAAAGAATAGCAACCTGCGTAAGATTCAGTGCCCCGGTGACGACGTAGGTCTTTTTCAATTCCTCGCCATCAATTTTGTATACGTAGGTTTTGCCGTTCTCTGAACGCAGCGCCTCTCTGGGAATCGAAAGCGCGTTTGCCTGGCTCGCCGTCGTCACCGTAACCGTGACGTTGGTATCGGGCAGCAGGTGGCTGTCGGCATCGTCAATGTGAATCAGAACCTCACCCACATTGCGCGTTCCATACGTGATTACGGTAATTGGCGTACGTTCGATGTGACCGTGCCAGACTTTGCCCGGCCTGGCATCCCACTTGATCAGGATCGGCTGGCCGACGGCAAGCATCCCGATCTCCGGTTCGTCGAAGTAGGCGCGTACCCGCTCTTGTTGGAGGTCCGCCATCTGCAACAGCAATTTTCCCTGTTCGGCAAATTCAGTCGCATTTACATTCAGACTGTAGATCGTGCCCGCTATCGGCGCGTTTACTGATGTTTGCGCAAGCACTTGCTGAGCGGCCCGCCGGTTCGCCTCCGCGTCTTCAAGCGCCGCCTGCGCGCGTGCAACTTCAGCAGGGGAGTACCGGCTTTTCGCGCTCTGTTGTGCCGCATGAAGATTTGCCTCGGCAGTCGCCAGCCTTTGGCGTGCCGCAACCACCTCGCTCGGAGCCGCGGCCCCCGTCGAGCTGAGCTTTGTCAGGGCGTCCAGATTCTGCTGCGCCTGGTCCCGTTCCAGCTTGTCGCGCTCAGTCTCCGCCTCCACGCCCTGGCGCTGCTCGAGCGTTCCGTTTTGCTTTGTTGACTCAAGATTTGCCTGGGCAGACTTCACGGCGCTGTCGGCGCTGGCCAGCTTCGCCCGGGCCTCAATGTCATCCAACTGCATCAGCAGTTTGCCCGCTGGGACCACGTCACCCGCCTCGACGTACACCGCCTTCACAATCGCAGCCAGCGGAGCATGAACCTCAATATTGTGAATGGGCTCTACCCTGCCGTTGGTGCTGGCGGTCGTTGCCAAGGGCTCCTGCGAAACTTCCGCTGCACGCACAGGCAGGCGATCCCGGGTGAGAGATCGAGAACCGACATAGACCGTTATGAGGACCACGACCACACCAAGCCAAAGCCATTTGCGGTCCAAACGCTTTCTTTCTGTAACCATGCGGGCAACTCTCAGCCAGTATATAAGACGCGTCGCAAGCCCTTAAGAAGCAGAAATTTGCATGAATACGATCAGGAAACCTGTTTGACGGAGTGTTCACATTGCTCCCCCTTACAATGGTGATATGTCGCAGCACCCCCGCTATACCGACGATCACGCCAAGGCCGGACTCGATTTCAAGTTTCCGGAGATCGAGACCTGGCAAAACCAGTTTCCCGGCTACGAGATCGTCATCGACGACCCTGAATTGACCTCGGTCTGCCCCAAAACCGGCCTGCCCGATTTCGGCTCGCTTTCCATCCGCTACATGCCCCGCGCCCGCTGCCTCGAACTCAAATCGCTGAAGGAATACCTCTACAGCTACCGCAACCTCGGCATCTTCCAGGAAAACATCGTCAACCAGGTCCTCGAAGACGTAGTGAAAGCCTGCGACCCCGTCTGGGCATTAGTGCGAGGCGAGTTCCGCCCCCGCGGCGGCATCACCACCACCGTGGAGGCCCGCTGGCCAAGACCGGAAAAGTGAAGCGAACTGCTCAAGCCCGGCAGATACTGCCGAAAAGGTAGTCATTATGGTGTGACCGGTTCCCTCCGCTTGTGGCTCTGGACTGGCGTTCTTAACAAACTCAGCCTAACCCACGACTAGCGCATCGAACCGGTCACACCATAATGACTACTAATTGGGCAATAGAACGGATCATCGTTGCCCGCCAGTCCTTGTTACAGTTCCTGGAATTCAGCGATTAGGCATTAGCCGAACAATTCCCTAGCTGCCGCCATGGGATACTCAAAAGCTAGGATCATCCGACTTGGCGACAGCGACTTCATCCGCACCCACGCGCATCAGCCCCGCCCTCGCCACGCTCATCCTCCTCATCGCCCTCAACCTTCTCAATTACATCGATCGCTATATCCTTCCGGGTGAACTTTCTCTCGTCCAGAATGAATTCAATGCCACCCGCGAGCAGATGGGCGCGCTCACCACGGCAATGTTCTTCGTCTACATGCTGGCCGCGCCGCTCACCGGCTGGCTCGGCGACCGCTACCGTCGCAAGCCCCTCATTATCGGCGGCGCACTTCTCTGGAGCGTCGCGACGCTCACCACTGCCTGGGTGCACAGTTATTGGACGCTCTACGTTCGCCACGCCGTCGTCGGCATCGGCGAAGCTTCCTTCGGCATCTTCGCGCCCGCCGTCATCGCGGACTTTTATCCAGAGAAGGACCGCAACCGCATTCTTTCAATCTTCTACACGGCGATCCCTGTAGGCGCCGCTCTCGGCTACATGGCCGGCGGACAGATGGGCTCAGCATGGGGATGGCGAGCGCCATTCTTCATCTGCGCCATTCCCGGCCTCATCGTCGCCGCACTCTACGGTTTCTTTGGCAGCGAGCCGGTGCGCGGCGCGCAGGACCACATCAAGCCAACAGCCGATCGCACCAGCGTCGCCGGACTCTTCCGCAATCCCGCCTTCCTCACCGCCACCTTCGGGCTGGCTATGTTGACCTTCGCCATGGGCGGCATCTCTAATTGGATACCTGAATTCCTCCACGACCCCATCGGCCTCTCCGTCGCTAAAGCGAGCCAACTAGCCGGCGCCAGCACCGTGCTCTGCGGCATCCTCGGGACTGCCATCGGCGGTTGGATAGCTCAACGATGGCTACGCACCAATCACCGAGCTCTCTACCTGCTCAGCTTCTGGAGCGTCGCACTCACTCTGCCGTTCGGTATCCTGCTCTTCTTCGGCCCCAGCCGATGGGCCATCCCTGCGCTATTTGCGGCGGAGTTCTTTCTCTTTCTCAACACCGGACCGCTGAACACAGCGATCGTGAATTCAGTCTCCGCGCCAGTTCGCGCCACAGCGGTGTCGGTGAACCTCTTCTGCATTCATTTCTTCGGCGATACCTTCTCGCCCCAAATCATCGGCAGGATCGCCGATCACTCAACTCTGCGCATTGGCCTCGGCTCCACGTTGATTTTCCTAGTCATCTCCTGCGCCATCTTGCTCATGGGGTCGCGTTTCGCGCCGCAGCTGGAAGAACAGCCCGCACCAAGCTCTCTGACCTGATGCGTAATACTTGCAGAGATGATTCACAATGAGACGCTCCGGCTCACACTTATAGTATTGGCGTGGCTGATGGCCCTGAGCTGGCTGAATCGCTCGTCAATGGCGCTGCGTGGGATGGCCTCGGTCCTCGATCTCACCGCGATTGAAAAAGACCAATTGCCGGTATCGCCCGAAAGCAATTGCCCCGATGTTACGGTCATTGTTCCCGCTCGCGACGAGCAGGATTCAATCAAGGCATGCCTCGAATCGCTACTTCGTTCCGAAGGTGTTCGAGCGCAGATCGTCGCCATCGACGACCGCTCGGGAGACCGCACTGGCAATCTCATGGATACGGTGGCCTCCATTTCGCAAACCCATTCAAATACCCTCGAAGTGATCCACAATCGTGAACTGCCACCGGGCTGGCTTGGGAAGCCACACGCGCTCGCCCTGGGTGTGGCGCGGGCCAGGGCGCCGTGGCTGCTCTTTACCGATGGAGACGTCACCTTTGCTCCGGAAGCGCTGGAACTGGCATTGCGCGCGGCCATCGCGTCAGGGGCGGATCATTTCGTTCTCGTACCAACGCTGACGCCCGGAGGTGTTCTCGCCGCAGCCGTGCAGGGTTCAATTCAGGCGCTCGGACAATGGGCTGCGCGTATGTGGAAGATCCAGGATCCCAACGCGAAGGACTTCTTCGGCGTGGGCGGTTTCAACCTGCTCCGCGCGGACGCGGTCAAAGCGTTCGGCGGAATGGAGCGTTTGAGAATGGAGATTGTCGAAGACGTTTCGCTTGGCTGGCTTGTGAAGAAGGAGTTGCGGCGAAAATCGATGATGGCACTCGGCCCCGGACTCGTAAGGATCGCATGGATGCAAGGGCCGCTGGCAATAATCCGTCTACTCGAGAAGAACGCTTTCGCAGGATTTCGCTTTAACATCGGGACCGCCGTAGTTGCCTCGGTGCTGCTCGCTCTGCAGGCCCTAGTGCCGTTGTCGGCGCTCGCAGCAGGACCATTTGGAATCGCCGCCTGCCTCACGCTCTATTTGAGCGTTGCATTGAGTTTTCATGCCAACCGGAAGCTGAATAATATTTCGCCGCTGCTCGCGGTCCTGTACGCGCCAAGCGTGCTGATACTGGCCTGGGCCTTTCTCCGCTCCATGATTCTCACTATCGGGCGCGGCGGCGTGGCCTGGCGTGGCACCCTGTATCCCCTAGCAGAACTCAAGCGGGCGATGATTCCGTGGCGAATTCGATAACCTGGCTGCTCTACTTGCCGGGCAAGGTCTCCTGGTCGCGTGAATTCATGAAAGCGCGATGTCCGCCGTGCGGCCGCAGATTCGGATCGCCAATCGGTGGCTTGGACTGTTCGCCCGAAAACCCACGCAACAGCTTCGGATTCGGCTTGAACTTCGGAGGACCGCCCTGGAACTGCCGAGCATGGCTTAACACCATGCCATCGCGCCCATGCATCGGCTGCACAATCCCGCGCACATGCACATCAGCATCGCGGTACTTCCTCAACTCACCCACATCCTCACGATCCTCGCGGAGACTGATGATCGTGAAGCTGCAATTCTCATCGGGCGAATCCGGCGCGCAGACGTCGAGGAACCGCGTCCCATCTGTCAGCTCCACCACGTCATAGACGTGCACATCAATGCACACATCCTTATTGACCAGCTTTGCAGCGTCTTTCAGATTTATGCAAGGTTTAGGATGCGCGGCGAACGCGCCTGAACATTTTACAGTCAGCATCAGAGCCAAGAGCAGTAATACGCGCACGATCCTCGTCAACACCATGCACCAATAACAATAGAAGACAACCAGCAGATGCAGTGCGACGTGTCACACTGACCGGTCATGCTTCGGCGAAAGCAGCTAGAAACTGGAGGCTATAAGCTGCCTTTACTTGGCTCCCACTAACTGCTCGCTCTTCGCCCCTTGCCCATAATGGCTCTGCACGTAGTTATCGAGAATCGTCTTGAACTCCGCGACAATCGTGTCGCCGCGCAACGTCGTATGGAGCTTCCCATCCACATACACCGGCGCCTTCGGCTCTTCAAACGTCCCCGGCAGGCTGATGCCGAGATTCGCATGCTTCGATTCGCCCGGCCCATTCACTACGCAGCCCATCACAGCCAGTTTCAGTTCTTCGACACCGGGATACTTCTTGCGCCACTCCGGCATTGACGTGCGAAGGTAGCTCTGAATCTGTTCGGCGAGTTCCTGGAAGTAGGTGCTCGTCGTCCGTCCGCATCCTGGGCAACTCGTCACTTGCGGCATAAAGCTGCGAATCGATAGCGACTGCAGAATCTGTTGCGCCGCCTGCACTTCTTCGGTGCGATCGCCACCCGGTTTCGGCGTCAGGCTCACGCGGATCGTATCGCCTATGCCTGCCAGCAACAGCGGAGCCAGCCCCGCCGTCGACGCGATCAGCCCCTTTGCGCCCATCCCAGCTTCCGTCAATCCCAGGTGCAACGCATAATTGCAGCGCGCCGCAAGATTCGTATACACATCGATCAGATCGCGAACGCCGCTCACCTTCGCGGACAGAATAATCTGGTCAGGTCGCAGGCCGAACTGCTCCGCGGCCTTGGCTGACTCCAGCGCGCTCACCACCATTGCTTCCATCATCACGTCGCGTGCGGGCAGGGGATTGGTCTTCTTGCTGTTCTCATCCATCATCCGCGTCAGCAAAGCTTGATCGAGTGACCCCCAGTTCACGCCGATCCTCACAGGCTTCTGGTTTTCGACCGCGCACTCCACCATCACCTGGAAGTTGTCGTTATCCTTCTTGCCAATCGACGCGTTGCCCGGATTAATCCTGTACTTGGCCAGCGCCTTCGCGGTCGCCGGATACTTCTTCAGCAGCAGATGCCCGTTGTAGTGAAAGTCGCCCACGATCGGCACCCGGATCCCGCGCTTGTCCAACCCCTCCACAATCGCCGGGACCGCGGCCGCAGCCTCCTCGTTATTCACCGTAACGCGCACAATCTCCGACCCGGCCAGCGCCAGAGCTGCAACCTGCTCAATTGTGCCGGAAATATCGGCCGTATCAGTATTGGTCATCGATTGCACGACAACCGGAACCTCCCACCCCACGCGTACGTTGCCGATCTTGACCGTGGGAGTCTTCCTGCGCTGAATCTCTGGCATAGCGACCTCTTTCTTCAGTTTACCCGGATGAGGGACTTTGCCGGCCGCTCCCCGACCGAGGGAGAAACGGTTTTTAACACGGTCTGACTTCCGGGCAGCCTTAACTACCTGAAAATATTCGGCCTTTCGCTCTTGCCGAATCACTCTTTACACCCTCGCTTGGAGTGCGCGCAAGCAGATACAATACTCCCATGCTGTATCGCACTCCTTCTCGGTTTCTGACCATCGCAGTTGCCCTCCTGGCGATCTCCGGTATGACCCTCGGAGCTCAGGATCCGCCGCATCGCGGGCGCAAGTACAAACCCCCGCCGCCAACCTCTCGCATCGAGGTCACGGTTCTCCGTGATGCAGACTCCAAGCCAATTGAGAATGCCTCCGTCATCTTTCATCTCGACGGGGACAAGGGCAATATGGAGTTGAAGACCAACGAAGACGGTAAGTCGATCATCGATGTTCTCCCCACCGGCTCAACCATGCGCCTCCAGATCATCGCCAAGGGCTTTCAGACCTATGGTCAGGACTACAAAATAGACAAGTCCGATATGACCTTTGGCATCCGCATGAAGCGGCCTGGTGAGCAGTACTCCATCTACAAACCTCATGATGACGATGCAGACGCTCAGAAGGACGACAAAAACGGGGACTCGGGATCGCAAAAAGATCCTCCGCCCGCAGGCGCGACGAAGGACAAGCCTTCTGATCCGAGCGGGGAACCGACCAACCCTCCATCCAAGCCGCAGTAGTCAGGTCTTCCTGAACTGCGGCCTATCCAGCGTACGAGTCCTGCGATGACCAGCCAAACCCTGATCGGAAAAGCGGCGCTGGTCACCGGCGGCGCACGGCGCATCGGTCGCGAAATCGCGTTGGAGTTAGCCGCTGCGGGTTCCGACATTACCATCACTTACCGGAACTCGAAAGCGGAAGCCGAAGAAACGCTCCAACTTATCCACGAACTCGGAAGGCTAGCAATCGCCTTGGAGTGCGATGTGCGTTCCGAAGAATCCGTGCGTTCCGCCATTGCCGCAGCGATCGACTTTCACAGTCATCTCGATGTGCTGGTGAATAACGCGGCGATCTTCGAATCCGCCCCGCTTGAACAGCTCAGCCTGGAACAGTGGGATGTGGTCTTTGAAACCAACGCACGCGGGCCGTTTCTCGTCGCTCGCGAAGCCCTGCCGCATCTTCGCGCTTCCCGTGGGCGCATCATCAACATCGGATCGCTGGGCGGGCTGCGACCTTGGGCAGATCACGCGCACTATTGCTCCTCCAAGGCCGCTTTGCACATGCTTACGCAAGCCATGGCCAAATCCTTCGCGCCTGAAATCGCCGTCAACTGCGTTGCTCCTGGCTGGATCGATATGGGAGAGTCAGAGGCTCACGCAGCCGCTCGGCGGTTCGCCGCTAAAACGCCAATGCATCGCAACGGCACTGCGAAAGACGTCGCGCAAGCCGTCGCCTTCTTTGCCGCCTCTGCCGACTTCATCACCGGGCAAGTGCTGGCCGTCGACGGTGGCTTGGGACTGTAGGGAGTCTTCCCCCGCACACTCTTGGGTGCCGTGGGTCTACCGCGAAAACAAACGCGCCCAGAAACCTTTGTCTTCCGATTCCTCCGCGTTGCTCTGTTTTCCGTTTGCGCGCCGGCCTTTGCTGTCGGTTTTGACCTCGAACTCCAGTGGAACACCTTCCCAAAGCCCGACCGGCTCCGGCTGCACAGGCCACTTCGCGCCCTCAATAGCCGCTTGCGGATTGCTCACATATAGCCGGTGAGCTGTCTCCACGCCCGCCTTCGCAACAACGTAGTCATAACCCTTCTTCAAATGCAGCGGACGCCACTCGGGATGATGTGCGTCGCTCGCCAGAAAATGAATCCAGTTACGCCCCAGTAGCGCATCGGCGAAAGCCTTCGCATTCCTTCCAAACCGCCCATACAGCGACGCCGAAGTTACCTGCACAAGGCATCCCTCACGCATCCACTCGGCGAGCAATTCAGGATCAGCCTGCAGAACCGGATTCCGCTCCGGATGCGTAATGATCACCGTATAACCCGCATTGCGCAGACGGCTCAAGGCCACGGTCAACGGCTGAGGAATCAGCAAATCGGGAAATTCCACCAGAAGATACCCGTTGCCATCAATGGAGTAGCGGAATGGATTCTGAATGGCATCGGCGATATTCTCCGCATTCATGTGGAAATCGCAGCCGAGGCTCAGCTTGATCTGACCATCGACCCGGTCCCGAAGTTCCTGCAGGCGAATCGCGTTCACCTCGGGCTTGTAGGGATAGTTATCACTGGCGTGGGGAGTGCAGACAATGTGGGTGACGCCTTCGCTGATCGCCATCCTGGCCAGTTCGACAGACGTTTCCAGATTGGGGGATCCATCGTCTACGCCGTAGATCAAGTGACTGTGGATGTCGATCATTGCGTCCTGGTCTTCCAATCCGAAAGCACAGCTCAGCGTGTTGCCAATGCCTCAATCATCGATGCGAAAATCTTCCAGCCATCCGACGACCCCAGCAACTTCTCGCTTGAGCGGTCCGGGTGCGGCATCATTCCCAGTACATTCCGCCCCTCGTTCAAAATGCCAGCAATATTGCTCAGAGAACCATTCGGATTAGCATCTTTCGTAATCTCACCGGATGCGGTGGCGTAGCGAAAGGCTATCCGGTCCTCTGCTTCCAACCGCGCCAGATCCTCTGGAGTGCAAAAGTAATTGCCCTCCATGTGACCGATAGGAATCTGCAGCACCTCGCTCTTTGTCAGCTGATTGGTAAAAGGACTGTTCGTGGTCTCCACTCGCAAATGCACTTGTTTGCAGATGTATTTCAGCCCCGCATTGCGCATCAATGCCCCAGGCAGCAAGCCAGCCTCGGCCAGAATCTGAAAACCGTTGCAAATTCCCAGCACCAGCCCGCCTCCGGCCGCAAACTTCTGCACAGCCTGCATCACCGGCGAAAAACGAGCAATCGCACCCGTGCGCAGGTAGTCCCCATACGCAAAGCCACCGGGTACCAGCACTGCATCCACACCTTGCAGGTCCTCGGAGTCGTGCCACAGGAATGTAACCGGTTGCTGCGCAATCTCCGCAATCACGTTGTAGGTGTCGTGGTCGCAATTGGACCCCGGAAAGACCAGAACGCCGAATTTCATACTTCTAGGTTAACAGCGCAAGAATGGCCGGATGTCATCGCTTTACCTAAAGGAATCCAGTCCGAAAACCCGGAGACCTGTCATTTCGACGAATCGCCCACGGCGACGAGCGGAGGAACCTGCGGTTGCTCGTTTACCCCTCGGATTGCCTGGACCTGCTGGCTTCTGGCGGAATTGCTTTCGGCACGCTTCTGGATCACCCCCAGAATCTGTTCCTGGATTGCTTTCATTACCGCGTCTGTCCATTGCCCGGCATAAGGATTCACGTGGGTTGACAAACGCTCCCGGCTGCTCAAACGCAGCAAAACTCCATCGGGCCGCTCCTCCAAGGTGTACTCTCCGTCGAGCACATCGAAGACATCTCCGCCGATCATCACGTGCTCGTCGAGCGTGGATTTGGGAATAGACTCGGT
This sequence comes from uncultured Acidobacteriaceae bacterium, assembly GCA_963832035.1. Lineage (GTDB taxonomy): Bacteria > Acidobacteriota > Terriglobia > Terriglobales > Acidobacteriaceae > Telmatobacter. The sequence continues at coordinate 186,124 of CAWHSK010000004.1, forward strand.
GTTCGCACGAATGGAAAATCGCAAGTTCCTTTCAGGTTCCCAGCGATTCACGGTCTCGGTGAACAGCAAGCCTCCCGTAAAGCCCGCCTCTCGGACTCCGCCTATTCCTTCGTGTGAAAGCGTAGCTGCTAGCGGTCGCGGGAACCCTGCTCGCTCGATCCACGAGCGCGATAACTCCTGCGGTTCAATGAGCCTCACGCTTTTGATGTTGTTCCAAACCACGCTTGCCGGAGCGCGAATCAACTCCTCGGTCTCAACTGTCCGAATCTGGTAAGGATCTGGAACATGCGCTTCGATCAGTAGCAAAACCAACGGCACTGCAAAGGCGCTCACTCGTCCCGGAGACCTTGGACCCAACTTCCCCCACACCATTCGCGCTGCGAAGCCGCCTAGTATCGAGAAAACGAACATGATTGGCAGTGCAAAAAGAATGCAGATTCGCCCTTCCCACTTCAGCAGCACAGCGATCGTCATGCTCAGCGTGACCGCACCCCACGGGAGAAAGAACCACTTGTATTCCCGCACCTCTTCGATTGGAGTGGCCCGGAAATACTCTGCCACGCTCAGATATCCCATAGCCAAGGGCACAACGGCCAGGAACCCGATCGACACAATGGGGGCAATGGTGACCATTGCCTTCACATGGCTGCTTGATACGGTTGGAGAACTCAACAGATAACGAAAAATCAAACCGAGGCATGCGCCCGCACAGACAGCAAGCACGACGACTCGCCACGACTTCCAACCTTCAAGTCGCACCCTTGTCCTCCATCAACCACGACGAGGTTAAGCTTTGCTCCCTAGTAAGTCAGTTGCAACTGCAACCCCTTCGCGTCATCATTCACCAACGCCGTCACGCGATGATGCTCCGCATCGAAGTTCGTCGAGATCGGCGATGCGCCAGGGTGGTCGAGTGACGTCACAGCCGCGCCCGCGTACGGCTTCGTCGCCCCGTACACCTCGATAGAAAGCAGCTTCCACCATGGCTGGAATGTGCCCTTGCGTGGAGCTACCGTCACAATCAACCCCTGGGGGCCCACCCGGCATGCAAACTGCGTCCGCAAGTAGTCCCCCTTCTTGAAGTCATAGCTCACTCCATCATCCAGGTAGAGCGAGCCCGTGCAATCGGCACCAATCGCCGTCGGCGGATAGACCCGCAACGTCAGCGGCCCAACCGGTTTCTCATCCGTACTTTGAACCAGTGGTTGTTCCGGAACAATCGACCCCGCCCTTACGAATACAGGCAGCGTCTCCAGGGTGCGATGGATGTGAACTTCAGGCTGCGCAATTGCTGCGTTATCAATGCCTTTCCGCCCAGAACTTGGATCGATTCTTGAACCTGTCCAGTAGTCGTACCAGCTCGAAGGCGGCAGCGCCACTTGATAATCGTCCAACTCATCGGGATAGGGACTTTGCGCAACCAGCAGGTCCGGTCCCACCATAAAGGCATTTCCGGTGCTCAGATCCAGCGGCCCCCCATCGGCCTGGCCGTGCGGAAACTCCAGAAACAGCGGCCGCATCATTGGCACCCCGGTTCTGCTCATCTCCTCCGTTGTTGTGTAGAGATACGGCATCAGACGATAACGCTCTTCGATGTACCGACGCCGCAGGCTCACATCTTCAGATGTCCCGTTCTCCCACGGTTCTTGGGGGAAGGTGCCCACCGCGGAGTGGTCGCGATCGATGGGATGGAACGCCGCCACCTCGAGCCACCGAGTCAGCAACTCCGACTGCGGAGAGCCCGCAAACCCTCCCACGTCCGCGCCGGCCATCGCAAACCCGCTCAGTCCCAGGTTCAACAGCTGGGGAGTCGTCTGCCGCAGGTGATCCCAGGTGGCCGAATTGTCCCCTGTCCACGTCACCGCATAACGTTGTCCACCCGCGAAGCTTGCCCGCGTCATCACAAATGGCCGCATATTCGGCTCGAGCTTTAGCAGTCCTTCAAACGTGCCCCGTGTATTCTGCATTCCGTAGATGTTGTGCACTTCGAGATGATTTGCAACCCGGGGTGCAAATCCCGGCTCATCGATGCGGTGCTGCGTGTCATCTGGCATCGTCTTTGACGGCACCAGAAAAATTGCCGGCTCATTCATGTCGTTCCAGAATCCGGCGACGCCCTGCTTTACAAAATCCGCATACAGCGTGCCCCACCACTCGCGCGAAGCCTTTCTCGTGAAATCTGGAAACACCGCCTTGCCCGGCCAGACCACGCCCTCGTAAATCGTGCCGTCCGGGTTCTTCAAAAAGTGATCTCCCGCAATTCCTTCTTCAAACGGCTTGTACTTCGCCAGCGGCTGATCGGCAATATGGAGATCGGTGATGACCACGGTGCGCAGATGCTCAGCGCGCAGATCCTTGACCATCTGCTCGAAAGAGGGGAAGCGCTCCGGGTCCACCGTGAACGGCCAATTCTTGTATTGATAATCGATATCCAGCCAGATCACGTCCGCAGGAATCCGCTCGCTGCGCAGCTTGTCGCTGATGCGCTTTACCTCTGCTTCGGGAAAATAGCTATAGCGAGATTGCTGATAACCGAGCGACCACATCGGCGGCATCGGCGTTGTGCCCACCAGCCATGCCCAGGTCTCGACAACATTCTTCGGCTCCGGACCATAGAGAATGTAAAAATCCAGCGGTCCTGCTTCTGACCCAAACGAATATCCATCCCGATATTCCTTGTTGAAGTCGAAGCTCGCACGCCACGTGTTGTCGAAATAAATCCCCGCGCAAATGCCTTTGTTGAATGTGATGAACCACGGAATCGATTTGTAAATGGGATCGGTGGATTGCTGCCAGCCGAATGCGTCGGTATTCCAATCGGTAAATGCTTCATTGCGCCGATCCAGCGGTCCCGGCTTGTCCCCAAGGCCGAAGTAGTGTTCGTCCGCCGGCGACTTCATGTACACGCGAAACGATGTTCCGTGATACTCAATCGGCCTTCCCGGCAGATCCTGCGCAATCACATGCTTCGCGTTGTCCGTCACAGTCAGCCCGAACGGATCTTTGTGCACCGTGACATGCAACTTCGCCGTCTTGAACCCAATCGCAGTCCCATTCGACTCCGGCGTGACGCTGATGTTCGCCGTCCGCGAAGAGGAAAGGACTGCCCATGAAGCGTCCTCCGGCAGTTGCCCCGCGGGACCGACGCGCACCCGCAACACGTCGTCGCGCAGCGCGGTGATCTGCATAACTGCAGCACCCGACCGAATTTCAATCCCATTCGGAAGTGCGTGCGAAGCCGTGACGCGATCAAGCCGGACAAATGCGGCCTTCTGCTGCGCTACTGCGACCGTCGTTAGTTGTGATGTTGCGGCCCAAAAAAGAACAACAAAAACAACAAGAAATCCTCGTCTTGCTCTATGCACCATTTCACCTCAAAGCCAACTGAAACCTATCGCTGCTAACTCACTGCCTAAGCCGGGTGCCCCACTCATGCGCAATCTTTTGTGCGCATGAGTGGGAAAGCACGAACCTCGACAAGCCAGCCGCTAACTTGCTATGGGACGAACGCAGCTGACTCTGCGAACGGGCGCAACGCGCCGCTAACCCCGCTGCTGTTCCAACTTTGCCACACGAGCCCTCGTCTCACTTACAAACGCATCATCCTCAGCAATTCCGGCCTTCATTGAGCCCAGGTTGATCTCAACATTCGATAACGCCCCTGTCACCGCCGCGCCAGCCAGCGCAACCCCGGTCGTCAGATCCGATGCCATATTCGGATTCGTAATGGGCCTCAGCGTATGCGCAATGCGCGCCACCTCAGCCGCACGCTCCGCCACGCCGAGGGGAACACTCGTCGCCTGGCGTAGCGCCGCATTTACACCCACTCCGCCATCGTCCGTCTCTCGCGCAGCGCGATACGCCTTCATCACCACGTTGTACGACTCGGCATCGGCATCGATCGCTGCTTTCAATTCCTCGCGTAACGTGGCCAGCCGTCCGATCGCTTCACTCAACTGCGCCTCATGTTGCAGATAAGCTTTTTTGCCCCGCGACATCGTCGCCACCATGTGCGCCAACCCCGCCGCCATCGCGCCACTCGCAGCCGCCGCGCTGCCGCCACCGGGAGTAGCCGTAGGCGCAGCTAGTTGCTCGATGAACGGCTCAACGCCGGCACGCAATCCGCCGACGGCCATCTTGCCGCCCATCACGGCGGCCAGCCGATTCTCCAGAATCAGCGAAGAGTCGAAGTTCTCTACTTGCAAAAACCACTCCGCCGCCTGTTCGAGTGCCGCTTTGGGGATGAGCCCAACAATCTCACTCGATACCGGCATCACGCCGTATCGCGCGGCCTCGCGTTTCACCGTCTCGAATACCCGCGCAATCGGGGTCTGTTCGAAATCCGTCAGATTCATCGAAACCTGCGCCATCCCGCGCACCAGGAACCCGGCGCCTTTCACAAACCTGAACCCGCCCGAAGAAGCCCGCATTGCCTTCGCAATCTTCTTCGCGACGTCAACGTCGGCCGTATTCAAGAACACGTTGTAGGCAATCAGTGCCTTGCGTGCGCCCACCACCGTCGCACCGGCTGTAGGATGCACCTTAGCTTCACCGAAATCGGGCTTTCGTGCCGGATTCGTTTCAATCTCTGCGCGAATACCCTCGAACTGACCTCGTCTGATGTTTTCGAGATTCTGCCGCTCCGGCGTCGTCGCAGCCGCTTCATACAGGTACACCGGAATCGCAAACCGCTTCGCGATCTCCGCGCCCACGTGCTTCGCCATCGCCACGCAATCTTCCAGCGTCACTCCGTCGATCGGGATAAACGGCATCACATCTGCCGCACCCATGCGCGGATGCGCCCCCTGGTGCTGGGTCAGATCGATCAGCTCAGCGGCCTTGCCAACTCCGCGAATCGCCGCCTCCTCAATCGCCTCCCGCTCGCCGACAAGAGTGATGACGCAGCGATTGTGATCCGCATCCATCTCGCGATCGAGCAGATAAACTCCAGGCACCTTCATGGCCTCGACAATGGCGTCTACCTTCGCCTTGTCGCGCCCCTCAGAGAAATTAGGCACGCACTCCACTAATGTGTTCGGCACGAAGAGAAGGATAAATCAGCGAGGCGCATTGCTACGATAGTGGCAATGCCCATCGATCCCGCGGAAGTTCACGATTTCGCTGTTCGCTACACCGCCGCATGGTGCAGCCAGAACGCCGCGAGCGTCGCCGCCTTCTTCTCGCCTCAAGGCTCCCTCACCATCAACAGCGGAACCTCCTCCGTCGGCCGCGCCGCCATCACCGCCGCCGCGCAATCTTTCATGACTGCGTTCCCCGATCTTCGCATCCTTATGGATCGCGTGATTCAACAAGGTGGTCGCACGGAATATTATTGGACCCTCGTCGGCACCAACACTGGTCCCAGCGGCACCGGAAATTCAGTTCGCATCAGCGGCTTCGAATCCTGGCAATTCGGTTCCGACGGCCTCATCAACGAATCGCAAGGTCATTTCGATAGCGCCGACTACAATCGCCAGGTCGCCGGCAAATCCTCTCTGACTTAATGGGATCGGTCATGCCCGCATCTCCGCCGGTAGTATCCTCAAAGTGTCGATCCCGCAGGAGTCCTTCATGACCACCAGCACCGCGTCCCCCATCATCCGTTCGCCTCGTGGAACCCAGCTCCGCTGCAAAGGTTGGCAGCAGGAAGCCGCTCTCCGCTGCCTGATGAACAATCTCGACCCGGAAGTGGCCGAGCGCCCCCAGGACCTCGTCGTCTACGGTGGAATCGGCCGCGCTGCGCGCAACTGGGAGTGCTTTCACGCCATCGTCCACGAGCTGGAACGTCTCGGCCCTGAAGAAACGCTCCTCGTCCAATCGGGAAAGCCCGTCGCCGTCTTTCCGACGCATGAGATGGCCCCGCGCGTCATCATCGCCAACTCCAACCTCGTCGGCAAATGGGCCACATGGGACCACTTCAATGAGCTCGATCGCAAAGGCCTGATGATGTACGGCCAGATGACCGCCGGGTCGTGGATCTACATCGGGACCCAGGGAATATTACAAGGCACATTCCAGACATTCGCAGCCCTCGCCGAACGCCACTTCGGCGGAACGCTCAAACACAAGTTCGTTGTTACAGGTGGCATGGGGGGCATGGGCGGCGCCCAGCCCTTGTCCGTCACCTTAAACGAAGGGGTCGTCCTCGTAATCGACGTTGATCGCGGCCGTATATTGAGGCGCCTGGAGACAAGGTATTGCGACACAATGACCGAGAACCTCGATGAGGCCCTGAGGCTCTGCGAGTCCGCCCGACGCGAAGGGCGCGCCCTCTCCGTAGGCCTCGTTGGCAACTGCGCCGACGTCCTTCCCGAAATCGTTCGCCGCGGTGTCCAGATCGATGTAGTTACTGATCAAACCTCTGCCCACGATCCGCTCAACGGCTACGTCCCGCAGGGACTGTCTTTGAGTGAAGCAACAGAACTCCGCAAACGCGATCCTGAAGAATACGTTCGCCGCTCTACCGGATCCATGGTTGTCCACGTCGACGCCATGCTCGCGCTACAGCGCTCCGGGGCCGTCACCTTCGACTACGGCAACAACATCCGCCGCTTCGCCTTCGACGCCGGATGCACCGATGCCTTCCTCATCCCCGGCTTCGTGCCCGAATACATCCGTCCGCTCTTCTGCACCGGCGCCGGTCCCTTCCGCTGGGTAGCGCTCTCCGGCGATCCCAAAGACATCGACGTCACCGACGAGCTCGCCCTCGAGCTTTTCCCGGACAACGAAATCCTCACCCGCTGGATGAGACTCGCCCGCGGCCGCTTCGCTTTCCAAGGACTACCCGCGCGCATATGCTGGCTCGGCTACGGCGAACGCGCCAGGATGGGCGAGGCGATGAACGACCTTGTCAAGAAGGGAAAGATCTCCGCCCCCATCGCCATCGGCCGCGACCACCTCGACACCGGCTCCGTCGCCAGCCCCTATCGGGAAACTGAAAAGATGCTCGACGGCAGCGACGCCGTAGCCGACTGGCCCATCCTCAATGCGCTGCTCAACACCGCCTCCGGAGCCACCTGGGTCAGCTTTCATCATGGTGGCGGTGTAGGCATGGGCTACTCGCTTCACGCCGGCCAAGTCACCGTAGCTGACGGAACCGATCTGGCCTCGCGCAAAATCGCGCGTGTCCTCAACAACGACCCCGGCATAGGCGTAGCCCGCCACGCCGACGCCGGCTACGAATCCGCCCAGCAAACTGCAAAAGAAAAAGGCATCCGCATTCCCATGGCAGAGAAATAGCCGATGACACGTTCGGGAGCAAGGGTTATAGCCTCGGGATCTCTGCTCCTCTTGGCACTTCTTGGATTTGGTTTGGCCAAGTTACTCGAGAGACGCACCCGTAGCTGGCCCAGAACATGGGCCACAGTTCACTCTACCGACATGCAGGTGAAGCAACTGGATGAAAAGACTGACATCATGGTGCCCTGTTTCACCTTTTCTTACGTGGTCAATCAGCAGCCCTTCACAGGAAGATTCGCCCTTTTCACTGATGGAGAGGAAGAGGGTAACGATGTGGCTGGAAGAATGATAGATCACAGGTTCGAGGTTCAGTACAATCCGAGGCGTCCTTCGGCTTGGTATATTCCGGACAAGATGATGGAAGGCTACGAAGTGGAGCAAAGGGGAAGCCAGCATCTCCACTGGAAATTGGACCCGTCGGATTAAACAACGACGAGTGCCGGGTGCCCCATCCAATCCGCGTTTTTTGCGGAATGGGTGGGAAACCACTACACTCATCCAGCCAGCAGTCACTAACTCCGCTAACAGGCCCGCCGCGCCGCTAACACCGCTATGATCGCCATCGTCAACATCGGCCAACTCCTCACCCTCGAAGGGAAGGCATGCCCGCGCACCGGCGCAGGACTCAACGACCTCGCCATCATCGAAGATGCGGCGATGCTCATCGAAGATGGGCGCATTACAGCAACAGGCAAATACTCGGAACTCAAGTCTCAGATTCCACCACACTCAACCGAAATCGAGGCCGCACGCTGTACCGTAGCCCCCGGCTTCGTCGACGCCCACACCCACCTGGTCTTCGCCGGAAACCGCGCCGCGGAATTCGAACAGCGCATCGCCGGCGCTACTTACCAGCAGATCGCTGCAGCCGGCGGGGGCATCCTGCGCACCGTAGCTCTCACCCGCGCCGCCAGCGAGGATGAATTGTTAGCGGCGGCCCGCCGCCATCGCGACTGGATGCTCCGTTCGGGCACCACAACCATAGAAGCCAAGTCTGGCTACGCCCTCGACCGCGACACCGAACTCAAAATGCTCCGCGTGATTCGCCGACTCAGCGAAGAAGGCCCAACTCGCATAGTTCCGACGCTGCTCGCCGCCCACACCGTCCCGCCCGAATACAAAGACCGCCGTGCCGACTACGTCCGCTTCGTCGCCGAAGAACTCATCCCCGAAGTTGCCAAACTCGGTCTCGCAAAATACTGCGATGCCTTCTGCGATGATCACGCTTTCACGGTCGACGAAACCCGCACCGTGCTCACAAGCGCGAAGAGGCATGGCCTCAAACTTCGCATCCACGCGGAGCAATTCCGATCAGGCACCGGAGCCGACCTCGCCGCCGAACTCGGGGCAGCCACAGCCGATCACCTCGAAACCGTCACCGAACAGACTCTCCAGCATCTTCGCGCCGCAGGCACCCAGCCCGTTCTTCTCCCCGGCTCCGTCTTCGCCCTCAGCCGCACGCAATACCCGCCCGCGCGCAAGATGATTGAGGCCGGCCTCGCCATCGTCCTTGCGACGGACTTCAACCCCGGCTCCTCGCCAGTCCCATCCATGCCTTTCATGCTTTCGCTGGCTTGTCTGCAGATGGGCCTCTCGCCTGCTGAAGCCCTCACCGCCGCCACAATCAACGCCGCCCACTCACTCGGCCTTGGCTCAGAGATCGGCTCACTCGAATCTGGCAAGCAAGCCGACTTCGTCATCCACGAATTCACCGACTACCGCGAACTCGCCTACTTCATCGCGGCCCCCATGCGCCCAAGAGTATTCATCGCCGGCCGCGAAGTGGATCTGTCGTAGCCGATGAAATTGCGTGCCGCTTCCAAGCTCCGCCTGGGTAGGAAAGCACAATTCCCACGACGCTAACTCCGCGAACAGGCGCGAAGCGCCGCTAACCGGGCTAACCCCCTGCAACATTTTCAGGCCGCCAGTGCCCGTGCTCTAGCCCTTCGTCTCTCAGCCACAAAAATCGCCACTCCCAGCCCCAACTGCACCAGCGTCGCGCCCGCCACCTTGACGACAGCCATCAATTTGTCGGGCTGGTCCGCTCCCGGAAACAGCGACAACACAATCGTCGTCCCGGTCGCCGCAAATCCCACAACCCCCAGCGCAATTGCCATCGGTTTCTTCCCCGGTACGCGCCGCACATTCGGCCCGGCCGGTTCCCATTGCAGCCGAATCATCGCCGCAAACAGCAATAAGTACGGAATGAAATACGAAATCACCGCCATGCTCACCAGCACGTCATACGCACCGCGCACCGTCGTTCCCATCTGCCCCAGGATCGCCACCAGCACACTCGCCAGCCCATACACCGCAATCGCCACCCAGGGCGTGCGATACCGCCGATGAATTGACCCGAACACAGGCGGCAGATAGTGATCGATTCCCGCCACAAACGGCAGTCGCGAAGTAGACGACAAATTCGCCGCCGTTGAACCCACGCTGTTCACGCCCACCAGCAGCGCTATCGGCACGAGCATCCATCCGAGTCCGAGCTTGGTGCTCAGCGTCTCGACGCCATTCACAAACCCCTGCAGCCCGCTCACCGAATCACTCGGGAGTGCCACCAGCAGCGCCATCGTCCCGCCGATATAACCCAGCGTTACAACAGTGCCGCCTACCAGGATGGCCCACGGCATCGTCTTCCGCGGATTCTGAATCTCGTCGCCCATCGCGCTCGCAGCTTCCACACCGCCAAACGCAAAGAACACCCCCGACCAGAAGACAGCGTTATCCAGCGACCAGTGGGGTGTCATGCTTGCGACTGTGAATGGCGTCGCCGGACCAAACCGCATCCACGACACAGCCGCCATCATCATCAGCAAGGCGAGCGGCACCAGGCTCCCGATTGAACAGATATTGTTCAGCCACTTACCCGAGTCCACGCCGCGAATATTCAGCACGATGATCAGGGTCAGCCAGAACGCCGCGAATCCCATGAAGTACAGCGGACTGCTGTTCAAGTGCTGCGCGCGCGGTCCGAACGCAATCAGGACCGATGCGGCACCAAAATAAAGCACTCCCGCAAAGAAAGGCAGATTGCTCATCCAGTACATCCACGCCGCCACAAATCCCGTGAAATCGCCGAACGCCGTGCGCGTCCACACGTAGATGCCGCCCTCTTCCGGATGCCGCGACGACAACTCCATCACGCTTGCTGCCAGGGGAATGAAGAAACATGTCAGCGCCGCAACCCAGATCACCAGGATGCTAGGTCCCGCCGCCGCCGCCGTCGAGGTCCACCGCACATTGAGCGCAACGACGACATAGAACAGCGCCAGGTCGCGAAACCGGATGCCTCGTTTCAGTGCTGGATTGGAAGCCATGTGCGTCGCAGCATAGCAGAGCCGCACCAGCCAAAGAAACTAATCTTTCCCACTCGTGAAGAACTCATCACGTGTTCGAGTCCCAAAGATTTGTCCCAACCGGAAGTCCACAAAATCGGAACCCTCTTCCATCCTTTCTTAGGGCGGCCAGCACAAGAAACTACTCGCTCGGGAAGGGGATTGGCTCGAGAAATTGGAAAGAATGATTTTCGCTGCTTTCTATCAGATCGGCGTGGGAGAATGCCATCACGTAGGTTTGGAGGAGACATGCGAAGCTGGTTGCTCGTATTCTTTGCTCTTTCCGCTGCCGCTGCGGCTCAGCAGGAATGGTCTCCGGAGACGCAGCTTGATGGCGGCGTGTCGCAGGTGCTCCAAAGCATCTATATTCCGCCAATACATGACGCGCCGTTCACCGCCACTGTGCATACCGAGTGGGCGCGTCCGCTGGCGGGCGGAGGGAGCGAGACTGCGGTGAATCAGCGCAAGGTGGCTCGCGACCGCGATGGGCGGATCTATGAAGAGCGCTGGTTTCTTGTGCCGAAGAACAGCGATGTGAAATCCGAAATGAACGTGATTCAGATTTACGACATCAATAAACACACTGGATACGACTGTTTCCTGTTCGGTCGCAAACACGGTAAATGCGAATTGATGGACTATTCTCCTTCTCCGCACGCAGAGGTTACGGTGCGATCGGGCCCGCTGCCGAGGAATAGCGGATACCGAACCCACGAGGAGCTGGGCATAAAGGACATCGAAGGCATCGAGACGGTTGGGACGCGTGATACGACGGTGGTGAACGCTGGAGTGATGGGAAACGATCAGCCGATGACTTTTGTGCGTGAGTACTGGCGCTCCTCGAAGCTTGGAATCAACCTGATCTCCATTGTGAGCGACCCGCGCTTCGGCAGACAGACGTTCACTCTCACGGATATCTCGGTAACAGAGGTCGATCCGAAGTATTTCCAGTTGCCAGAAGGCTTCGTCATCGATGATCAACGCAAAGAGAAGAGTGAGACTGGGACTCAATGACGATTTGAGCGGCTTTCCCCCACAGCTTACTTCCCGTCCAAATCCTTCAGCACCGCCATAGCCGCGTTCCGCCCGTTGATCCCGATCACGCTTCCGCCGGGATGCGTGCATGCTCCGCACAGATACATTCCCGCCATCGGCGTACGCGCGCTCAACCGGTTGGCCCACATGTACTGCGGCAGGCACTCGCCCTGGAAAATGTGTCCGCCCGTCAGCCCCACCTTCTGCTCGATATCCGGAGGGCCCAGCACCTGCGCATCGATCACGGCCGAATTGAGACCGCCATCGCCGATGTTGCTGCAGAACCGCGCCAGCGATTTCATCGCCAGCGTACGCACTTCCTCGCGCCGCTCATCCCAGTTGCCGTGCGCAAACTTGTAGGGAACATACTGCGCAAACACGCTCATCGTGTGCGTGCCGTGCGGCACCACTGATGCGTCGTGCACGCTTTGGAAATACAGCTCGCACCACAAGTGTTCCGGCAACTCGCCTCGCTTAGCCGCCGCGAACCCCGCCTTCCACTCCGCCTTCGTCAGTGGAGCATTGATCTGCCCGTAGTGATGCGCCTGGTTCGTTCCCGGCCGCGCTGTGAAATTCGGCAGCTCTTTCAAATGCACATTCAACTTCAGGGTGCATCCCTCGATCGGCACATCCTCCACGCGCTCCTTCCAATCCGCATCCGCCGCCGCACCCAGCATGGTCAACGTCCGCCGCGGATCCGCATTCGACACCACTACCTTCGCGCCAATCCGCTCGCCGCCTTCGAGCACGACGCCCTCGCCCGGCAAAATCTGCGCCACCGGCACGCCCGACACCACCGTTGCTCCCGCTTCGCGCGCCGCGTCGCAAAAGTAGAACGACACCATGCCCATGCCGCCCTTCACGTATCCCCACATGCCCGGCATGCCACCCAGCCGCCCGGACGAGTGATGAAACCGGATCGACGCCGTGCCTGGATCGAAGGGGCTCGCATTCGTGCCGATCACGCCCTGGCCGAGATAGGCTACCTGGAGCCGTTCGTCGCGCAGGTAATGCTCCACCATCTCTGCCATCGACCACTCGAACAGCACCGCCCGCGCCTCAACATCATCGCCGAGCAGCAACTCGATTTGTTCCTTCGTCGGTGCTTCGCCAATCCACAAGTCGTCTTCGCCCGCAGGCCTTAGCGCATCCCGCAGCCGGCGAATCACGTCGCACATGGCATTGAAACCGTTCACGTCGTCCGGCGCGAGCCTCTGCACTTCCGCCTCGCAGCGCGCGTCATCGTCCCACAGCTGCACGCTCGACCCATCGAGAAAGGGAACAAACAGCCCATTCACCGCCGGGGTCCATTCAAAGCCTCGCCGCGGCAGGTCCAACTCCTCCACCACCAGCGGATGCAGCAGCCCCGCAAGATAGGCGCACGGCGACATGCGCACCCCCGGAAACGGCTCTTCGATGGTGCATGCACCGCCTACGCGCATGCGGCTCTCGATCACCAGAACCCGCTTGCCCGCTTTCGCCAGATACGCGGCACAGGCTAGGCCGTTGTGCCCGGCTCCGACCACAATCACATCCCATGTTTTTGCCGCCAGTTCGCGGATCGGCACAGGCAGCCCGATCTCGCCCAGTACAGCCGCTGTAGGTGAGCCCATAGCAAATTACGGTACCACCCCGCGATGAATATTCAGATTGAATCGGGCAGGAAGCACAGGCCTTGAGACCACCGAATGCCCCCATCTGTTGCAGCCGCCTTCAGACCGGGGGCCTTCTTCCACGCGCAGTCGTGTGCTCTATGTCACGTGAGGAACTATGCACGGCCTTGTTATCATTGTGGACGAAAAATGAGACTCGCTCTTCGTGTCTCATCAAGGAGATCTTGCATGCCCGAAGACACAGTCAGCGCAGTGCCCACCAAAATCCTGGTTCCCATCGATTTCAGTTCCTCGTCCCACACTGCGCTTGAAGTGGCGACCGAACTCGCCGACAAATTTCATGCCGAACTCGTTCTCATCAACGTTGTTCCCGAGTCTCCTGTCGTTGCCCTGCCCGAAGGAGTTTCAGAGGCATCCATCGTCGAAGCCGCCAAAGCGCAGGCTGAAGGCCACTTCGCGAAGTCGAAGAAGTCTCTCGAGGGGAAGGGAATCACGGTCAAGACCAGCGTCCAGGTTGGATACGACGTGGCCGGAACCATCCTCGAAGCCATCGATAGCGAAAAGATCGACAATGTCGTCATTTCCACGCATGGCCTATCCGGCTGGTATCCCACGGTCTTCGGTTCCATCGCCGAAAAAGTGATCAAGCTTGCTCCGTGTCCAGTCCTCCTGCTCCGCACGCCCAAGCCGATAAGCAGCGCCAAGGTCACTTCCAGCCGCCTGATGGAGTGGTGGTAGTCGATCTCGCTGGCCACACCGGCTAATTCTCTCAATCCTCCCAAAAACCAAAGCCCGACGCCATCCGCGCGCCGGGCTTTTTATTTTTAATCGTCCAGTGCCCTGAATCGGCCGCTTTATCGTCCCCAGAACGGTTTGTCTGGCGCAATGCGCACGACGCCATGGATGGCCTGAGTGCCGAAGTGCTTCGCACCTGCAGGCCCCCCGAACACCATCGTGAGGTTCGCATTCGGAAGCGAATACTGGATATCATCCCCTCCCATGACGCAGACCTGCAGAGTGGATGTAGGCGGAGTTGTCTCGAAGGGAGCATTGTTTCCGTTCCCGGTTATCAGGGTGACCGTGTCTGTGAACTGAAAGCCCATTTTGGGTGGGGATGTGCCGTACACCGGGCAGCCGTCCATATTCCAGGTGATCTTGGCCCTCATCAACTTGACGTGATGCGTGTGAGCGCCTGCTCCACCCTTCGTTCCATCGAGGACACCGTTCGTGGTCCCATAACCGGACATCGTCATATCCGCCGTGAAGTCGGCCGTGCCCCTTCTAGGGTCGACCTCCATTGACCATTGACCGTGCATCTCATAGGGACTCCCGCTGATCAGCGGATTTGCTGGTGAATAATCGTTGATCAGTCCGCTGAGGTGCACCGGCCTGCGCTCCTGGGCCAAGGCACAAGTGGTTGAGACCGACAAAAGAACAGCGATCGTGCGCACCGCCGAAGCAAGGGATTTGCTTCTCATAAAAAAGACCTCCAGTTTGAGACTCGCTTGAGCCGCATGGACACAATCGGCCAGCCCGAAGTCGCCTTCAAACGGTAAGGTACAGAAGCACCAGGTATTTCCCTCCTTTACCGTTGAATGCAGTCTTTTGCCGTGGCATAACCGGGCAGGGGTACAATTTGGTTCCCGGGTTGTAACGGCCGCAGACCAACCAGGAGATCGTCATGGGCGACCCCTCCCTTGCAGCGCAGCAATCCGAAGACAGGCTGGATTCCTGGAAGGAGATTGCAGCCTACCTCAAACGCGACGTCACGACGGTTCAGCGCTGGGAGAAGCGGGAGGAGATGCCCGTCCATCGCCACCTGCATGACAGGATTGGTTCGGTGTATGCCTCCCGCGCAGAACTCGACGCGTGGATGCGCAGCAGGAATCTCCGAATGGAGCAGGAGCTTGGGAACACCGCTCCGATAACGAGCCCTCCCACCTCTGCGCAGCGGCAGGAGAGCCTGCTCAGAGGGTGGAGACTTGTTTGGGCGCTCGCAATACTGGGCGCGGTGGCAATCGTCGCGACCCTCTGGCTGAAGCGGACTGAGCGCTTCTGGCGGAACCCTCTAGCTGACGCACACTTCCAGACGGTTACGGACTTTGACGGTTTTGAGCAAGCTGCCGCTTTGTCCAGCGACGGCCACTTCGTGGCCTTTCTGTCGGACCGGGACGGATCGACAGACGTCTGGATCACCCAGGTTGGATCGGGTGAGTTTCACAATCTGACCCATGGCAGCGCACCTGGGTTGGCAAATCCCTCCATTCGAACGTTGGCGTTCTCGCCTGATGGATCGCTGGTTACTTTCTGGCTCCGCAAACCAGGTGCGGCGAACGGTGGCGACATCAGCGTATGGGCGGTCCCAACCCTGGGCGGCGAGCCAAGACCATACCTGGAAGGAGTGGCGGAATTTGATTGGACGCGCGACGGCTCGCGACTCGCTTACCACACCCCCGGCCCTGGAGATCCGCTGTTTGTGTCAGACAGCGGATTACGACCGGAAAACCGGCCGATCTTCACTTCGCCTGCGGGGCTCCACAGCCACTTTCCGCTTTGGTCGCCTGACGCGGCATTCCTCTACTTCGTTCAAGGCACATTGCCTGACAAATTGGATATATGGCGCATTCATCCAACTGGCGGAGTTCCCGAGCGGATCACGTCGCACAACGGGCAAGTGACTTATCCGGTCATGTTGGACAAGCACACGCTGATGTACCTGGCTAGCGATCCCGATGGCTCGGGACCATGGCTGTATAGCATGGACGTCGAGCGGCGCGTTCCTCATCGGCTGATTCCTGGCCTCGACCGGTACACCTCGCTTGCGGCTAGCGCTGACGGCCGCCGGTTAGTGGTCACACGCGCAATTGCCAATGGAACACTCTGGCGGTTGCGGATCCCTGATTCAATTGCAGAGGTATCAGAGCCCACTCGAATCCCGCTGACAACGAGCACTGGATCTTCTCCACGAATGGGTCAAGGTTATCTCCTGTATGTCTCTGCAGTTGGGACTGCCGAGAGCGTATGGAAACTCGCCAACGGGACCAGCACGGAATTGTGGCGTGGCGAAAGTGCCCGGATTCTTGGCGCTCCCGCAATCTCATCCGATGGGCGGAATATCGCGTTCTCGGTTCTGCAAAAGGGCCGAACGCAGTTGTACGTTATGGAGGCGGACGGCACAAATGCACGGATCGTAACTGATTCTCTTGATCTGCAAGGCGCCATCGCTTGGGCACCTGATGGCCAGTCGATCACCTCGGCGGCCATCGATCACGGGGCCACCCACATCTTTCGCGTGCCGGTGAATGGTGGTTCCCCAACGTCTTTCGTCGAGGAGTATTCAACAGATCCTGCGTGGGCGCCGGATGGCAGCATGGCTGTCTATTCCGGTCCCGACATCGGCACTACTTTTTCTGTGAAAGCGGTCTCGACCGATGCCACGCCGCACCCATTGCCTGCGCTGACGCTGACGCGTGGAGCCCGGCACCTGGTCTTTCTTCACGGAGGTCGGACTCTTGTGTTCCTGCGGGGAGAGATTCAGCATAAAGATCTCTGGCTGATGGATCTGGACACGGGGGCCGAGCGGCAATTGACCCACCTCCCTCCCGAATTCAATATTCGCGATTTCGATATATCGCCGGACGGTCGCGACGTGGTCATTGAGAGAGTGCAGGAACGCTCAGATGTGGTGTTGCTGGATCTATCCCGGCCATAATGTATTCATCCGCTTGGCGATCTCTCTATGTTTCTGGTGGATGAGCCAGCTTTCACCATGCTCGGGTCCGGATGCCTTCCTTCGGACAGAACCGCCCATTACCCCGTTTGACAGCTGCTTTACTTAGAGTTAGCTTCAACGTTTCGCGGCTCACTTGAGTTCGTCGCCACCCGCCGGCAAATTGCCCCAAATTCGCAGCATAATAGCGCAATGAAGTGCCTGCCTTTGCCGAGGGTGCCATTGGTCAGGTTCGCCCCGTCCTTTCGTTATGTCAAGTGAGCGACTTAAGGCAACGCGCACATCCGGTCAAACCGCAGGTAAGTCATTGTGTTAGTGTTACCTGAATGGTGACCAAATAGTTGGGAATTTTATCGGGGAAATGCACAAATGGCGGGCGTTTGCTATTGATTTTTGAATAAAAAATCCCTAAAATAGAACTCAGATATCAGCCCACGGGTCACGAGGATCCCCAGCCCTGTCGCCCTAGGCATTTGGAACCAAACTTCACTCCTTTCTAAGGAAAACAAAACCAAATGGCAAAACGTAGAGGAAATCCGAATTGGGGCAAGCCGGAGCCCATCGGCCCCGTTGTCCCCACCGTGACCTCCTTCGAACAGATCGTCAAGGAGTTCAAGCTCACCCCGGATCAGTACATCCGGTCTACCCGTTTGCGCGAGTGGGCCCGTCGGAACAAAAATTCCAAGTACATTCCTGAGGCACTGCTTGAAGCCTGGGGCTTTGAGATCGAGTCTACTTTGTAGAAGTCCGCTTCATCGGCTGTCAACAAAAACGCCGCCTCCGGGTGGCGTTTTTGCTGCCCTGAAGTAACCTTCTTTGCCCTATGGCTCCTGATCGGCGAAAATGAAAGCTGTTTTCCGAATGCCTGACAGCAAACGCACCTTCGACCTGCCGTTCACCGACGTCCCGGGCGCCATCGCAGAAATCCGCGCCGGCCGCATGGTGGTTGTCGTGGATGACGAGGACCGCGAGAATGAGGGTGATCTCACTCTCGCAGCGGACCACGTTACACCGGAGGCCATCAACTTCATGGCAAGGTACGGCCGGGGGCTCATTTGCCTCACGCTCACCGATGAGCGTGCCGACCATTTGCGTCTTTTCCCCATGACGCAGCAGAACTCCTCGCGTTTCGGAACCGCCTTCACTGAGACCATTGAAGCCCGCGAAGGCGTCACAACCGGCATCTCCGCAGCCGACCGCGCTCACACCATCCGCACCGCCATCGACCCAAAATCCACCGCCGCCGATCTGGTGCGCCCCGGCCACATCTTCCCGCTGCGTGCCCGCCAGGGAGGCGTTCTGGTGCGCGCCGGCCAGACCGAGGCCTCCGTCGATCTCGCGCGATTGGCAGGCCTCCAGCCGGCTGGCGTCATCTGCGAAATCATGCGGGACGACGGCGAAATGGCTCGAATTCCCGATCTGATTCCGTTCTGCGCAGAACACAACCTGCGCATCCTCACCGTTGCCGAACTCATCCGCTACCGCCTCCGCCACGAGCGCTACATTGTCCGCGCCGGCGAGACCCGGATTCAAACGAAATATGGCGAGTTTCGCATGATTGCTTACGAAAGCGAGGTCAACGGCGGCGAAAGCCACATTGCGCTCGTTCGCGGCGACCTGTGCCCAAGTTGCCCCGCGTGCCATGAAGGTCCAGCCAACGTTCCAGGCGATGCGCGCACCACTCGGCCTCCGTGCTCCCACGCAGTACTGGTTCGCGTGCACACGCGCTGCACAGCCGGCGACGTCTTTGCCGCAGACTGCCACTGTCGCGAAGTTCTCGACAATTCCATGCGCATGATTGCGGAAGAAGGCTGCGGTGCGATCCTCTACCTCCACAACACGTCGCGCGGCTTCGAGATAGACAACACTCTGGCTGTTGCATCTGCCTTCAACCTGAGCGGCACTTCCCTTGCTGAGGGCGTTTCGGCGGCAACCGCCAATAATCTGATCCTGCACCAGCAACTGCGCGGCCGTGAGGGCTCGCAGGCACGTACTGGCCGCATCCTTCGCGCCATCGGCCTCGGCGGCCAGATCCTCTCCGATCTCGGCATCCAGCGCATCCGCCTCCTCTCGAACACGCCCATGCACATTCCGGCGCTGGAAGGGTTCGGCCTTGAAATCGTCGAGCAGGTCCCCATCCCCGTCGAAGACTGCACCCGCGTTTAGCGGGAACCGCAGCGCGAAGCTCACTCGTATCGCAGTGCCACCATCGGATTGACCTTCGTCGCGCGCCGTGCTGGAACGAAGATCGCCAAGAGCGCTGCCGCCATCAACAACACTGCCGCTCCGCCAAGCGCCACCGGGTCCCATGTCCTCACCGAGAACAGCAAACCGCCCATCAATCGAGTCAGTACCAGTGCTAGTGCCAGCCCAACGCCCAGCCCAATCGCAATGGTTGCCAGGCCACTGCGAAGAAGCATGCCCAGCACCTGGCCGCGGTCGGCGCCAAGCGCCATGCGCAACCCGATCTCCACGTGCCGTTGCGCCACACCGTAGGAAGTAACGCCGTAGATTCCAATCGAAGCAAGCAGCAACGCGAGCCCCGCAAAAACCGCGAGCAGAATTAGTGCCAGCCGCCGCCGCTCCAGCGAATCACCCATCACTTCGGTCATCGTGCTCACTTTGTAGACCGGCAGGTCTGGATCGATCGCGCTTACCTCTCGCTGAATGGTCGGTACCAGGTTCATCGGATTTCCTACCGCCTGCACAACCAGGGTCATCGCCCCTGAAGGACGCTGATTCTCAGGCCAGTAAACCTCCACCCGCGAGCGCGCTTCGAGAGTCCTGTTGTGCACGTGCCTCACAACTCCGACGACCGTAGCCCAAGGAGCCTTGGACCCGCGACCCCCCGAATGCAGTCGCTTGCCGATCGGATCCTGATTGGGCCAATAGGTATCTGCCAGGCTCTCATCGATAATGGCAACGGGCGCTGCAGTATCAGAATCGCGCGTCTCGAAGGTACGCCCGCGCACTAACGAGATTCCCATCGCCTTAAAGTAATCCGGGGTAGCCACACGCTGATCGGCTTCGGGAGTAGCATCCTCCAGCCGAACCGATTGAGTGTCGATCGTGGTGGTGCCAGAGCCTCCCTGGCCGCTCAATGGCAAAGCGGAGACTGCGCCCGCTGTCTCAACCCCGGGCAATCTCTTCACGCGTTCGATCAATTCCGAATAGAAAGCGCGTACCTGCTCCGGCTTGCTGTAGATCGCGTCCGGCAAAGCGATTCGCATCGTGAGGACTCCGTTCGGGCGAAATCCGGGATCCACCTTTAGAATCTCGGCAAAGCTTCGCAGCAGCAGCCCGGCTCCCGCGATCAGCAGGAGTGAAAACGCAGTTTCGCAAATCACCAATGCGCTCCGCAGCCGCTTCGGCCTCTTGCCTTCCGTGCTTCTCCCGCCCTTCAGCCCCTCGAATTTCCGTTTGCGACCCGCATGAAGCGCAGGCGCGAGGCCAAACAAAATTCCTGTCGCGAGCGAGATGACCGCTGTCAGAATTAGCGCCCTGCCATCGACAGTGGTATGAACCGCACGCGGCAAAGACTTGGCCGCAATCGCAACGAGCCCTCGCAGTATCCATGGAGTGATAGCCACTCCCACCAGTCCGCCTGCAAAAGCCAGTACAACGCTCTCCGTAAGCAGTTGCCGCACAAGCCGCGCACCACTCGCGCCCAATGCCATGCGCGTCTCCATCTCCTGTTGCCGTTCGGTTGAGCGCACCAGCAGAAGGTTGGCAACGTTCGCGCACGCGATCAGCAGCACCAGCCCCACCGCAGCCATCAGCACCATCAACGATGGCTTCACGTCACCTACTGTCTCTTCGAGCAGCGGGTGCAGGATGATTCCAAAGTTGAACTTTTTGTACGGATAAGAACCGTGCTGTTCGATCATCGTTTTGCCAACGCGGTCCATGTCCGACTGCACCTGCGCCAGCGAAAGCCCCGGCTTCATGCGGCCCAGCACCTCAAGTCCGTGGCCACCTCGGCTGTTCTCGCTCAGATCGTCAGGCGAGAAGGCAAGCGGTCCCCAGATTTCCGCTTCGTCGGGATAGGCGAAACCCTCCGGCATCACTCCTACCACCGACATCGGAACGCCATCGATGTCGATGGTGCTTCCAATCACCTTCGGGTTCCCGCCAAAGACGCGCCGCCATAGCCCGTAGCTGAGCACCACCTCGTGATCGCGTCCCGGCTGTGCTTCTTCCGGCAGAAATGTCCGACCCAGCAGCGGCTGCGCCCCTAGCATGGAAAACATGCTCGGCGAAACTGAGGCGCCTACCACGCGCTGCGGACTGCCTTTGACGCCGAGATTGATCGAACCTGAGCCGATCGCCGCAAGCTCGCTGAAACTGTTATTCAACTGCTGGAAGTCACGAAACTCGGGAGCCGAAACCCAGTTCTGATCATTGGGCGCACCGATCCCCGTAAAGCGCGTCCACACCTTGATCAAGCGATCCGGATTGCTGTAGGGCAGCGGTCTCAGCAATACGGCATCTAGCACGCTGAAGATTGCGGCATTGGCTCCGATTCCCAGCGCCATTGTCAGAACCACAACCGCGGTGAAGCCCGGCTTCTTGACCATCTGTCGAATAGCGAAATGCAAATCCTGGATGAGAACTCCCATTGTTTCTGCCTCCGGGGAACTTCGGTGAGGGGACTCTGCAATCTGAATCTAAGTCGATGAACTGAAACGCGGTGAATCCAACAAGAACGAAAGCATTCGCCCTGCCAGAGTATCGAATCCTAACCCATTGAGACTACGACTTCGCTGGCCTCGAGGTTCCCCCTGATCCGTTCGATTTCGAGGATAATGCCCGAAAATGAACACCAAAACGGCCCGGTGGACGCCGGCTCTTCATTTGGCGCCTCTCAATGCGTCATCATCCAAATCTCTTGCAGCCTATACGCGGCCCTGACCATGTAGGATTCTCTCGCCGCGCATTTCGGATCGGGATGGCGCATCTGCGCGATCAGCGCGAATCGAAGAGGAGCATTGAATATGGGGTCGGATCAAAAACAGAATCTGCATTACCGTCTTCTACTGCTTTCCGCCGCAACGGCGCTCGCAACAGTGATTTCCGCGCAGGAGAAACCCGCAGTCACACTCGATCCGTCTGCGATGCCAAAGCTGGGCACGATTGACCCCCGCTATCTCTCTTACAACATCGAGATGGTCGAGGTCACCGGCGGCAGGTTCTGGAAGCCCTACAACTCTTCTCCGCCCACCGAAGCCGAAAAGCAAAAAGCACAGAACGATCCCAATCAGCAGGTCGGCATCAGCCCAACCATGTTTCAATATCGTCCGCCCATCGATCTTGCCAATCCTCGGCTGCGCAAGCTGGCTGAAGCGTTGGGTCCTTCCTACGTCAGGGTCAGTGGCACATGGGCGAACAGCACATACTTTCAGGATGACGACAAGCCCGCCCCCACCGAGGCGCCCACAGGTTTCAGAACTGTGCTTACACGCGCGGAGTGGAAAGGCGTAATCGATTTTGCCCGTGCCGCCGACGCGCAGATCGTTACCTCCGTTGCCATCAGCGCAGGCACCCGGGATGACAAAGGCGTGTGGACTCCCGAGCAGGCTGAGGCGTTCTTCGCATACACAAAGCGCGCTGGCGGAAGCATCGCTGCAACCGAGTTCATGAATGAGCCGACCTTTCCAAATCCAGGCGGCGCTCCCAAAGATTACGACGCCGCCGCATACGCTCGCGACGCGAAAATCTTCGAGCCATTTCTCCGGAAAGCGTCGCCGAAAACTGTGTTTCTCGGCCCCGGTGGCGTTGGAGAGGGAATCTCCCTCGGGCCGCCGGGAATGAAGATGACTTTGCTCCCAACGGAAGACCTGCTCAAAGCCACTGGCCCGATCTTCGATGCCTTTTCCTATCACTTCTACGGTGGCGTCTCACGACGCTGCGGCGGAAAACTCAGCATCGGTCAGGCGCTCTCCGCCGACTGGCTCGATCGAACTGATACCGTTGAGGCGTTCTACGCTGCTCTTCGAGATCGTTATGTCTCCGGAAAGGCAATGTGGCTGAATGAAACCGCCGAGGCTGCCTGCGGCGGCGATCCGTTTGCCGGGCAATTCGCCGACACTTTCCGCTTTCTCAATCAGCTTGGCACCCTCGCGCAGAAAGGCGTGCAGGTTGTCATGCACAACACTCTCGCCGCCAGCGATTACAGTCTCCTCACCAACGACACATTTCAGCCCAAGCCCAACTTCTGGGCGGCGTTGCTTTGGAAACAGACCATGGGCACCACAGTTCTCGATCCCGGCAAGTCTTCCGATCCGGCTCTCAGAGTCTATGCCCACTGCGCGAAAGGCTCGAAAGACGGCATCACGCTGCTCGTGCTCAACACCGACAAGAGTGAAAAGCACTCCATCGTGCTTCCTGCCGCCGCCAACCGCTACACCCTCACCGGTGAGGCACTCGATAGCACAACGATCTCTCTCAACGGCACGCCTCTGCAGGCAGCGGCCGATGGCTCTCTCCCGCCGATCAAAGGGCAACCGGTCATTGCTGGAACTGTCAGCCTCGACCCGCAAAGCATCACGTTCCTGACCATCCAGGCCGCAAGAAACAAAAGCTGTATGTGAACATAGCGTGTACGGAGGACGTCTCGATTGCACGGTTCGGAGTAGCGCGTTACTCCCAGCGAAATACCTTCGCTGAAATCGCCGTAAAAATGAGAAAAAGAATGGTCAACGCTCCCACGTCACTCAGGTGCGCTAACCACGTGTCGCCATTCCAGATGCCCTCGAGCAGTTGCACGGCGTAGGTCAGCGGTAGCACCCGCGCCACGATGCGTAGCACCGGCGGCAGATCTGAAATCTGCACGAAAAGTCCAGAGAACGCGATCATAGGGTAGATGACAATGGCGCCGATCGGCTGCGCAAAACGCGCAGTGGGGACAATGCTCGCGATCACAAAGCCGATCGAGAGAATACTCCATGTGCTGATGAGCAGTGCGATGGTAAACGAGAACCATGGAACATGGGCTCCGGGCGGGAAGAATCGTTTGCCCGCGAGGAACATCAATGTCAGCGTGATCGCAGTGAACAGCAGCTTCACAATCACGTGAGCGCTAAGAATGGTCTGCGGGCGCAGCGGCGTGGCGCGAAGCCGCTTGAGGATGCCCCCTTCGCGGTAGATGCAGATGATTGTGACCAGCGAAAGAACTGCGCTGATCGAGATCAATAGCGCCACCAGAACAGGGAGATCGGCGCCGGATAATCCGCCGACAGCAGATGGAGGTGCACCGTATCTGAGCTTTGCCACGCGCCCCAAAACAACGAATATCAATACTGGAACAGCGATGGTGCCAATCGCACCGAGCGGCTCGCGCAGGAAAATCTTCATCTCGATCCACGTCAGTTTCCAAAGCCCACGCAGCATCATCGTTCGTCCTATTCGCGAATGGAGCGGCCAGTCAGCTTGAGAAACACATCCTCAAGGTTAGGAAGGACAGTGCGAAAATCCGTAACGAGAATCCGATTCTCAGACAGGCATCGAATCACCTCGGTCACCAGGTCCTCACCTCGTCCGCGAATCGTGAATCGCATGTTGGAGCAGGTCACCGACTCCACCCTTGGAATCTTCTGAAAGTGATCTCCGGCTGTCGGATCCTCCGTATTTAGAACCACGGTGCGTTCGGGGCAATGCCTGCGGACCAATCCCTCCGGCGTGTCGCTGTCGATAATCCGTCCGTGCTCCATGATGGCCACGCGATCGCACAACCGCTCCGCCTCTTCCATCAGATGGGTCGTCAGAAACACCGTCTTGCCTCGCTCGCGAATGCCGCGCACCAGGTCCCAGATTGCGTGCCGCGCCTGCGGATCGAGTCCGGTAGTGAGCTCGTCGAGAAACACCAGTTCCGGATCGTTAATTAATGCAAGAGCGATAAACAGCCGCTGTTTCTGTCCGCCGGAGAGATTCATGAACCAGGCACCTTGCTTGTCGGTTAGGCCAAGCTGTTCCAGTAGTCGCTTTCCGTCGATGGCTTTCTTTCCATAGAGCGATGCCCACAGATCAACCGCCTCCCACACCTTGATTCTCTTCTGCAACTGAGCCTGCTGAAGTTGAACGCCGATGCGATCCTGGAGCTTGTAAGCCTGCCGAAGAGGATCGAGACCAAGCACCGCAATCGTGCCGCCGTCAGGCTTGCGAATCCCTTCCACGCACTCCATCGTGGTAGTTTTTCCCGCTCCGTTAGGCCCGATCAGCCCGAAGATCTCCCCCTCGTAAACCTCGAACGAAGCGTCGGCAACCGCCACGGTTTTGCCGTAGCTCTTCCGGACTCCGGAAACTTCGACGACGGAACGCATGGTGTCTCTTTTCTGGCAGCCGGGGATAGACCTAACCTGATGCGGAGTGTTCATTGTAATTCTTGGTGCGGATCGCCATTCAATAACGATCGCAGATATTGTTCTGCTGGCAGTAGAAATCTACCGCTGCGATCTGATCCGTCTATTGTCTTGAGCGACGAAAACGGATCGGACAAAAAAGCGCGGTAGAAGATCTCGTTTCTGAGAGCAATCCTGAATGAGTGGAACGAGCGTCGAAGGACGCCGCCACCTGCAAAGTCAAATTTCGATCAGTGCCAGGAACTCATTCTGAATGGAGTGTAGTGATTGGATCGAGGCGCATGGCGCGCACTGCCGGAATATAGCTTGCGGTGAGCGCGACCGTGCTCAGTACAACGGTGACGCCCGCGAAGGTGGGTAGATCGGTAGGCGATACGCCGTAGAGCAGTCCGGCCATAAGGTGAGAGACGGTGAGCGCCCCAGCTACACCGAGCCCGGCTCCAGCAGCGGCAAGACTCAGCGCGCGGCGCAGGACCATCTTGAGGATTGTGGCTCTTTGAGCTCCCAGCGCAAGGCGAATTGCCATCTCGCGTCTTTGTTCATTCACAACATGGGAAATTGTCCCGTAAATTCCGAGCCCGGCCAGTAGCAAGGCGGTGGCCGCAAAAAGCGCCACCATTTCCATCGAGAATCGCCTGACGGAAAGGGACGTGGAGAGCACGGCATCGAGAGTCTCCGCATGGAAAACGGGAAGTTCCGCATCGACGGACTGGATCTGCTGGCGCATCTGTCGGGAGATGGCGCTGGGATCGAGTTGCCCGCGAAGAAAGATGGCCAGGTCTTTAGCGGGGCGCTGATACGCGCTGCGATAAATTTGCGGAACTGCCGCGTCCGCCAACGATTCCGTGCGGGCATCCGCAATGACGCCGATGATCGTGGTCCAGGCCGGCTTGGCAGGGCTCACCAGCCCGCGGGTATCCAGGTGCAAACGGACGCGTTTGCCCAGCGGATCCTGATTCGGCCAGTACATGCGAGCCGCGGCCTGATTGATGACCGCAACCTGGGGCGTAGTTTCAATATCCTGCTCGCTGAAAATGCGCCCGCGCTCGAGCGGCATGCCCAACAGGTGGAAGTACTCGGGTGAAACGATGGGACTCTCGATCACGGGGGCCTGATTGTCCATCGTCTCAATACCTTCGCGGATCAATGGCAGCCGGCTGGGCTGGCTGTGGCCCAAAGGAAGAGCGGCCTCGTCGCCGATCGCCGCTTCCTCTACGCCCGGCAGGGTTCGGCTGCGACGAAGAATCTCGCGTAGCAGGACCGCTTCCTGCGTGGCGGTTTGATAGGGATCCATCGTTGGATCGTTGGGCCCCGGCAGCCAGGTCTCTACGGCCATGACACGGTCAGGATTGAAGCCCGGCTGCACCGCAAACAGATCCCAGAAACTGCGCAGCAAAAGCCCCGCGGCAACCATCAACACCAGGGAGAGTGCCAATTCGCCGATGACCAGAACTTGGCGGGCTCGGGAACGCCCAATTGACCCTGCGGAGCCGCGTCCTTCCTGCCTGAGCGTGTTGGTCAAATCAAGACGGCTCATGAGCCACGCGGGGGCCAGCCCAAAAACAGTTCCGGCTGCTACCGAGATGGTCAGAGCGAACGCCAGCACGCCCCAGCTGATCGATACGTCGTTCAGGTGCGGGAGACTCTCCGGGACAAGCTGCAGCAGGAAATGCCGGGTGCAGAAGAGAACGGCAAATCCAGCAATTCCGCCCAGCAGGAACAGCATCAGACTCTCTGTGAGAAGCTGGCGGATGAGGCGCGTTCTTTGTGCTCCCATAGCCTGGCGAACCGCGATCTCACGGCTCCGCACACTGGTCCTGGCGAGCAGGAGATTGGCAACATTGACGCAACTGATCAGGAGCACTAGTCCGACCGCGCCAAACAGGAGAATGAGGGACTGGCGAATGCCGCCAACCACGGTTTCGGTCAGCGGAATGAGGCGCACGGTCCATGCGGTCTGTGCCGGATACTCCGCCGGATATTGCTTTTTCAGCGATTCCACCAGTGCATCCAGATGCCCCTGCGCTGCCGCAATCGACAGTCCCGTCTTCAACCGCGCGATGACCACACGACTGCGCAGGCGTGAATCGCGTTGCGGTGGAGGAAACGGCACACCGGCAAAACCGGCCCCCAGCCACAGCTCAACATTCTGCTCCTCGCTGGTTGAGCCCTGATCGCGAAAGCCGCGCGGCATCACACCCACGACGTGATACACGTCGTTGTCCAGGCGCACTGTTTTGCCGAGTACTTGCGGGTCGGCTCCGAATTCTCTCCTCCAGAGCCCGTCGCTGAGGACGACCTCCAGGTTGTAGCCCGGAGTCGCATCGTGCGGATCAAATGTGCGGCCCAATTGCGCGTCTACTCCGAGGACAGAGAAGTAATTCGGCGTAACCTGCTTGAAGCTGAGACGCAAAGGCTGTGCACTGCCGGTGAGGTTCACATTTGCGCCGGTACCGGTAATCGCGGCCGACTGGAATATTCCGGAACTCTCGAGATCTCTCCACTCAGGTACGGAGATGCCGACGCCCTGCGCGTCTACGCCTGCAAGATCGTCCTGGATGCGGACCAGTTCGTTGGGGTTCGGGAACGGCAATGGATGAAGCAGGGTGGCATCGATCACGCTGTAGATCGCGGTCGTGGCTCCAATGCCCAGTGCTATTGTGGCGATAGCGATGAATGAGAATCCGGGAGATCTCAGCAGCATGCGAACTGCGTACCCCAGGTCGAAGAGCAGATTCTCGACGAACGGCAGGCTTTGCTCGGCGTGGTGGTGTTCGCGGATTGCCTCGGCCGCGCCGAACTTGAGCGCAGCTTGCCGTCGCGCCTCGGCGGGGGACATCCCGGCACGCAGATTCTCCTCTGTCTGGAACGCAAGATGTTCGGCGATCTCCTCCTGCAGACGATGGTCGGCGCTCCGCCCTGTAGCCAGATTCGACAGCCGAATGAAAAAGCGTCGCAGGAATTTCACCGTAAATCCCTCCCTTTAGGTTTCCAACAGGAATAATGACACGGCTCCTTTTGGAAAACAACAGGAAATTCTTGCCTTTCTTTCGATCCCATCCAGAAGAGCACTCAAGAAGCTGGCCCCATACCGCTCCGCGGGGTTCTGTTTATTTTCACGGGACAGCGCCGTCCGGCTGCGTTATGCTGCCTGCACAGACTTGCCGAACTACTCGTAAACGGAATTTCCGGAGCACCGACATGCAGACACCTGCCATTCCATGCAATGAGTCCAGCAGAATCGCCGCCCTGTACGCGCTCAACATTCTTGACAGTGCACCCGAAGAGCGCTTCGACCGGCTCACGCGACTCGCCAGGCGTGTCTTCAATGTTCCGTATTCCACAATCAGCATGATCGATGACCAGCGTCAGTGGTTCAAATCGATTCAGGGCCTCAGCCTTTGTCAGACCTCGCGGGACATCTCGTTTTGCGCCCACGCTATCCTCTTCGACGAAATCCTCTATGTTGAAAATGCCCTCAAGGACGAACGGTTCCACGATAATCCCGTGGTCCTCGGCGATCCGAAGATCCGTTTTTATGCGGGCTGCTCCCTCAACGTGAACGGATTCAAAATGGGCACCTTTTGCGTCTTCGATAAGAAGCCCCGCCCCTTCACCGTCGAAGACCGCCAGTTGCTCAAGGATCTCGCCGCTCTCGCGGAACAGGAACTCTCACTCCCAGGGCCGCCAAAAACCAATTGAGTCTCTTCTGTTAGAGGGTTTCTTCGGGAGTCAGTTCCCGGACGTTGTCGTGAGTGTTAGGGGACCAAACAGATGAGAGATCTTGACCATTGATCCCTCACCCTGTTTCTCACCACCCAAGAACGTACGCGAACATCAGCGGCGCCACAATCGAGGCATCGCTCTCCACGATGAACTTCGGCGTCTTTTCCCCCAGCTTGCCCCACGTGATCTTCTCGTTCGGCACTGCACCCGAATAAGATCCGTAGCTCGTCGTAGAGTCCGAGATCTGGCAGAAATAAGCCCACAGCGGCACGTGCTCGCGCTGCAAATCCTGGTGCAGCATCGGCACTACGCAGATCGGAAAGTCGCCCGCGATGCCGCCGCCGATCTGAAAGAATCCCAGTGGCGTCTTAGCGGTGGTGTTGGTGTACCACTCTGCCAACTCCATCATGTATTCGATGCCGGTCCGCACCGTGTGCACTTTCTTCACGTCGCCATTGATGCAGTGGCCGGCATACATGTTTCCGAGGGTTGCGTCTTCCCACCCCGGCACAAACATCGGCAGATTCTTTTCCGCTGCTGCCAGCAGCCAGCTGTTCCTCGGATCAATCTGATACGAAGCCTTCAAATCGCCCGACAGCAAAATCTTGTACATAAACTCGTGCGGAAAATACCGCTCGCCCGCCTTGTCAGCCCGCACCCATTCCTTCAGCACTTCATTCTCGATCCGCCGCATAGCTTCCATCTCTGGAATACACGTATCAGTAACGCGATTCATGTGGCGATTGAGAAGCGCGGCTTCGTCAGCCGGCGTCAGATCGCGATAATGCGGTACGCGCTCGTAAAAATCATGCGCGACCAGATTGAAAACATCCTCTTCGAGATTCGCGCCCGTACAGCAGATTCCATGAACCTTGTCCTGCCGGATCATTTCGGCGAGCGATAAACCAAGCTCAGCCGTGCTCATCGCGCCGGCGATGGTCATAAACATCTTGCCGCCAGACGCCAAATGAGCGTTGTAAGCTTCTGCAGCATCTACAAGGGCAGCAGCATTGAAGTGACGATAGTGGTGCTTGATAAACGATGTAATTGCGGACATTTTGCCTTTCCCCACTCCCGTTCCCTACGCTAACACAGCAAAATCAGCGAGTGATGAACGGTGCTCGATGAGGTAAGACGAGCTTCTCAATTCACAGGGAATTGATTGGAGTAGATACCTTGCTTAAAGTCCCGCTCTGCTTCGGTGATGTGCTCCGGACGTCCCAGGTCACGCCAGTAGAAGCGGTCCGCACGGAAAGCGAATAAGGGTTGGTGCTGTGCGGCGAGACGCAGGTATGCGGGAATGATCGAGAATACACCGTCTTCATTCAAGAGAGAGAAAATGCCGGGCGAGAGAATGTGAATCCCGGAGAAGGCAAGACCAACCGGCTCACTCGCGGGACGAGCGAGTTCGGCCTCGCCGGCGAGCCCCGCTCGCCGGCCACAGAGTTCGTCGTTCTCGTCGAAAAGAAGGTAACGCGACGTCGGCCTGTCTTGAACGGCGAGTGTAGCGAGCGCATTGTGATCTGAATGGAATTGAAGCATCTGACTGAAGTCAATCGTGCTGAGTACGTCCACGTTGTGCACGAGAAATGGTTCCTCTGACCCGAGGAAGAAGTGTGCAGCGCGCTTGATGCCGCCGCCGGTATCGAGCAAGACATCTTCGCGGGAAAGTTCAATCTCCATGCCGAAATTCTGATGAACGCGGAGATAGTCGACAACCATATCGGCGTAGTGATGGGTGTTGATAATGACTTCCTTGATCCCGAACTCGCGGAGGCGGATGAGTGCGAGCTCAAGCATTGTGCGGCCGCCGACTTCAACCAGGGCCTTCGGACGATCGTCGGTGAGCGGACGAAGGCGCGTACCCAGCCCGGCAGCCAGAATCATCGCCTTCACTTTGCTATCTTCTCCGGAAAATTCTTTTCCAGCTCGATGTGGCGCACTATAACTTCTACCCCGTGGGTTGACCGAAGGTGCCGGGCAAGTTGTTCCGCGAGGAAGACGGACCGGTGCTGGCCTCCGGTGCATCCAAAAGAGACCATCAGATCCCGAAAGCCGCGGCGCTGATACGCGGCAACGCTGGAATCCACGAGAGAGTGTGTGTGGGCGATGAACTGATGCACACTTTCCTGCTGCTTGAGGTAGTCGATCACAGCGGTGTCTACGCCGGTGAGTTGCTTGAAGCGCTCCTCCCGACCTGGGTTGGGCAGGCTGCGCGCGTCGAAGACAAAACCTCCGCCGTTACCCGATTCGTCCACAGGCATTCGTTGATGAAAGGAAAAACTGAAGATGCGGACGGTGAGCGTATTAGCGTTGGGCGCAAGTTGCTGAAGTTTCTCCGAACGAAGCATTCCCTCAAAAGCTTCCATCAGCGCGGGTAGCGCTACGGGCAGCTTGACGTTGTGCGCGAGCCAGCGGAGATTCTTGAGCGCATAAGGCACACTTTGCAGGAAGTGCGCCTTTCGCTCATAGAAGCCACGAAAGCCATAGGCGCCGAGAGCCTGCATGATGCGGACGTAAACGTATGCGTAATAGTGCTCCATGAATGCGTCGCGATCGACAGGTATGAACGCTGAGAGGCAGTCAAGGTAGTGATCGAGGAGTTCCTGACGCAGCCCCGGAGGCAGATCCGCCTTTCCGTCGTAGAGAAGGGAAGCGATGTCATATTGCAGTGCGCCTTTCCGTCCTCCCTGATAATCGAGGAAGAAGGGCTGGCCATCGCGCAGCATGATGTTTCGCGATTGAAAGTCGCGATAAAGGAAATAGTCGTGCGGCGCGGCAAGCAGAAGTTTGGTAAGCCGGGTGAAGTCATTCTCGAGCGCCTGCTCGCTAAAGGGAATGCCGGCGAGACGGAGAAAGTAATACTTGAAGTAATTCAGGTCCCAGGCGATTGACTGGCGATCGAAGCTGGAGCGCGGGTAGCAGACTTTGTAATTCAAGTCGCGGCCGGCTTCGACCTGAAATCGCGGAAGGATCGAGACGACCTTTCGATACGCTTCGATGGCGGGCTCTGCGATTGCATCGCCGGTGCGATGCGCAGTGAGAAATTCGAAGAGCGTCGTATCGCCGAAGTCCTCCTCGAGGTAAGCATCGCGCGCGAGATCTTCCGCGTAGATGGCAGGAACCGGCAGCCCGTGACGACGGAAGTGGCGGGAGAACTCAAGGAAAGCGACATTCTCTTCGCGCACTGGATAGACGATGCCGATTGCCGTACCGGCGGAGCCCACGACCCGAAGGATAGCGCGGCCTGATCCTCCGAGCTCACCTTGAAGGGGCATAACGCGATCGGCGGGTGAGTGGAAATATTGCTCGTAAAGTTGCTTGAGAACGTCCATGCTTATGAATCCGTCTTGAATCGCGGTTGCTTTCTAAAGATAACGCAGGGAGTCGGTCCGATAAACTTGGTGAGTGAGTTCTGCGCGCGAGACCTGCATCCGGATGCGCTGAAAGAGGCCAGGTTGAGGACATGGGAATGGCTGCAGAGGCTCGCGGGGGTTGCGCTGCTGCTGAGCATGGCGGCCGTGAGCCGGGCCGACGACAAGGTTCACACTAATCCGTTGAATCTCGACCCTCAGGTGCGCGAGGCTTACCACTATTTCTACCTGATGGATTATCCTGCGGCGGTCGCGCGATTTGAGCGCATTCACCAGGAGCATCCGGGCGATCCTCAGGCCACCGCCATGCTGTTGAACGCGGTGCTGTTTCAGGAACTTTACCGGCAGGACCTGCTGGATACCACGTTTTACGCCAATGACGGATTCCTAACCGGCAAGCATGCAACCGATGAAGATCCGAAAAAGCGAGACCAGATTTTTGCCTTGTCCGACAAGGCGGTGCACGAAGCGGACGTGCGGATAAGCAAAAATCCCAACGACGTCGACGCATTCTTTGCTCGGGGATGGGTGCGCAGCCTGAGGTGCACATATATTGCCATGGTGGAACGCGGATTTGGCAGTGCCTTCCGGTTGGCGTCAAAGGCCAAGGATGACTGCGCGCACGTGTTGCAGATCGACCCCGGATATGTAGACGCAAAGCTGGTGGTGGGGGTGTATGAGTACGTGGTCGGCGCGTTGCCGTTGCCTTTCAAATTTCTGATTGGCTTTGTGGGGATCACAGGTTCGAAGTCAAAAGGCATGGAGATGCTGCGGGACGATGCGCAGCGAGGGCCGTCGACCAACGTGGAAGCCCGCACCGTGATCGCGCTTTTCCTGCGTCGCGAAGGAAAATATAAAGAAGCCATTGAGGTAGTGCGCAGCCTGAAGCAGCAGTATCCGCGAGACTATCTTTTCTGCCTGGAAGAGGCGAACCTGCTCAAGGACGACGGTGCAGGGATGGTGGCCGTGCATGCCTACGAACAGATAGTAGCGGACGGCCGCCGGCCGGGATATTTTGCCGAGGCGCGGTTGGAACTCGCCTACTTCGGGCTCGGAGAGGCACTGCGGGGCCAACGTCACTATGCCGAAGCCGCGCATGCGTACGAGCAGGCGGCAAGTTCCAAGGGCACAGGAACGGAACTAAAGGTCCGCACATTGCTGGCAGCCGGCGAATGCCACGACCTGTTGGGGGAGCGGCAGGTTGCAATCAAGGACTATGAGGCCGCCATTGCCGCCGGGCCGAATACTTCGCGTGCCGATACAGCACGGAAGCGGCTCAATTCGCCCTATCACGGTAACTAATCGGGTTAGCCAGTCCGGTGAGCCCGGATCGGAACCGGAAGGGGCGCCTCTGCGTAGTGATATTGTGGAATCGAAGTGCGATTCCCCGGAGGTTGGTCATGCCCTTTTACTGTCAACGCTGTGGAGCCGGCTTACCGCCGAGCGCGCGGTTTTGCTCGAATTGCGGGACCGTCGTGACTGCGGCGCCTCCGCCCCCGGGAAGGCCGCTCGTGAGGCCGATTATCGGACGGCAAATCGCGGGAGTGTGTATCGGGGTGGCGCAGGCCAACGGCTGGGATGTAACCCTCGTCCGCGTTCTAACCGTCGTGGGATGCCTGTTTACAAGCGGGCTTGTGGGTGTTGCGTACCTGGCAGGTTGGATCGGGATTCCTGAGGAGCCAATCGCCATGCCGGGAGCGCCCGGCTCGCCCGGGATGTATCCGCCCGCAGGTGGTACCTATCCGCCGGGGACGCCGGGCAATTATCCTCCCACGGTATGAGCAAGACATACGTTTCGCACGGGGCGAACCTGAGTTATCGCGAGATCGGCTCAGGTCTGCCGATCATCTTTCTGCACCCTACGCCGCTGGATCACTTCTATTGGCTCCCAATGATTGCGGAGCTAGGTGAAGTGCGAGCGATTGTGCCTGATCTGCGCGGCCATGGGGCTTCTGAACTGGGATCTGATTTGCTGGTCGGCGAATTCCGGCTCGTTCCGGATGCGAATGTGCTGAGCATGGGACAGCTCGCGGCGGACGTGCTGGCGCTGATGGATCACCTGGCATTGCCGGAGGCCGTGTTTGTCGGCTGCTCGATCGGCGGCTATGTGATGCTTGAACTCTGGCGAAGCGCTGCTCTGCGGATGCGCGGGCTGGCGATTGTCTGCTCCAAGCCGCAAGCCGATGCGGAAGCCAACCTTGCCAAACGAGTGGAGACGATTGCGAAGGTGCGCCGTGAGGGGACGGCTGGCGTTTTTGATGGAAATGCGCAGACCTTGATAGGAGCCACCGCGCGGGCGCGCCATCCCGCAATCATCTCAGAATTGCGTGCGCACATGACCTTGACGCCGGATGCGGTTGTTGCGACGCAGGCAGGGCTCGCGACGCGGGCAGACTCTGTGCCGGATATTTCGGGAATTGATGCACCTGTTCTTGCGATTTGCGGCGGCGAAGATCCGGGGATTTCAGAAGCCGAGATGCGGGCATTCGAGGCGGCACAGGGTGGATGCCAGTTCCACCTGTTGGCCGATGCGGGGCATTTTGCCGCGTACGAGCAGCCATCCAAGGTGGCGGCGCTAGTTACTTCGTGGTTGCAACAATTTGAGTTTTGATCAGGCTGAGCCGAATTGGGAGGTTCCGATCCGGATTCCGTGAGTTCGAATTGCGAGAGTGCGCCGGGGCAGATGCGTTAGGCTCAAAACATCTCGTTGAGTCATCGGAAGCCTATTTTGAATCCTGATTTTAAGAAGTCATTTCGTCCTTTCAGCCAAACGGCGTGAGCGGCTCATTGTGTTGCGATGGGGTTTCGCTTAAGACGCTGGCCAGAAAAATATGGCACTCCGCTTTATGTTTACTCGGCCACCCAGATTGCGGAGAGGCTGGTTTTATTTCAGCGCGCCTTTGCGGGTCGCGATCATCTTGTCTGCTATGCGGTCAAGGCGAATTCGTCGTTGGCAATTTTGAAGCTGCTGGCGGAACGGGGTGCGGGATTCGACATTGTTTCGGGCGGGGAACTGGAACGCGTGATTGTTGCGGCGTCCGAGGCAGTTGGACGCGTGGTGT
The DNA here is from genome assembly GCA_963832035.1 of uncultured Acidobacteriaceae bacterium. Classification (GTDB taxonomy): domain Bacteria; phylum Acidobacteriota; class Terriglobia; order Terriglobales; family Acidobacteriaceae; genus Telmatobacter. The sequence continues at coordinate 221,604 of CAWHSK010000004.1, forward strand.
TTTCCGGAGTGGGCAAAACTGCAGCGGAGATCGATCGCGCTCTCGAAGCGGGCATCCTCGAATTCAACGTCGAGAGCGAGACTGAGCTTGCACTGCTGGCTGCACGAGCGCGGATACTGAAGACCGTTGCCCGGTTTGCGCTGCGCGTGAATCCCGACGTTTTTGCTGAGACGCATCCGTATATTTCGACTGGGTTGCGTGAGCACAAGTTCGGGATAGACATTCGCAAGGCTGCCGAGATTTATCGTACGGCAGCGCTGAACAAGTGGCTTGAACCCCACGGCATCAGCGTACATATCGGATCGCAGATTCGTTCTGCAGAGCCGTTTGGCGCGGCGATGGAGCGCGTGTGCAAGCTGGCGCTGCAGTTGAAGCGCGAAGGGATTGCGCTGAAGGTTGTGGATGCGGGCGGCGGCCTGGGGATTGATTATCACTCCACCCCAGCGACCGCCCAGAGGGCACCCGCCCGTCGCAGGGGACCCCGGGATTACGGCGGCGCGGATGGTGCGACTTGTCTCCAGCAACGAAGGTTCAGGAGTATGCGGGCGCGATTGAGAAGGCGCTGGCGAGATTCGACGGCAAGCTGTTGATCGAGCCGGGACGCTTTATCGTTGCGCAGGCAGGTGCGCTGGTGACGCGCGTGCTGAACGTGAAGAAGAACGGGAAGAAGACATTCGTGATTGTCGATGCGGCGATGAACGATCTGATTCGGCCAGCGCTTTACCAGGCATATCACGAGATTGTCCCGGTCAAGCCGCGGGCGGGTCGGGCGCGGGCGGTAGATGTTGTAGGGCCGGTGTGTGAGACGGGCGACTTCTTTGCGCGCGATCGGATGATGAAGCCGGTTGAAGCTGGCGATCTGGTGGCGCTGCTGGATGCCGGCGCTTATGGCATGGCGCAGAGTTCGAATTACAATTCGCGGTTTCGGCCGGCGGAGGTGTTGGTGGAAGGGAAGAAGCATCGGCTGATTCGTCGCCGTGAGGAGATGAAGGATCTGCTGGCGACGGAGATCTTGAAATAAAGGGATCGCCATTTACTCTCTTGACCTTGCCACGATCGTCGAGGTTACACGATCCGGGTACCCCTTCCAGAAATACACGGCTCCATCAGGTGAATTAACTGATCCTTCACGTCCATCTGCGGACACAAGAACGGACGCGTTCGATCCGAAGCTGGCGTGTGCGAGTTCCATAGCTGATCGTGCAGTGTAATAGATGCGGCTCAAGATCAATGCTTTTCGTTTATGCGCGGGGAAAATCACACGGCCATCCGAACCCGTAACCAGTTCGATCTCGTGATTACGAGTTTCGACGGAATAGTTCTCATAGCTAAGGATCACTGGTATCCCCGCCAGCGGACGGCCGGTTTCATCGGTCACGACGACTGTCCACTCAGGTGATGCCAGATAGGGAATTGGAATTTCCAGAATGAGCAGGAGTACGGACGCTGCGATTGCGACCTTCTGCATCGGTTTCATTTCCAAAATCATAAAGCGTCGAGAATCCCTCTGTTTGAAGAATCCTGTTCGTTATCCACTCTGGACTGAAACTACTGCGCACATTGGTCCGTCCTGATAAGGTATCTCGCGGAGGAGTTTGCAATGTTTTTTCGTACGCAGGCGTTGTGTGCCTTGGCGGCAGTGGGGTTGTTTGTAGGAGTATCGGCCAATTTGAATGCAGATTCGTTGAAGGTGAAGACGGAGCAGGGCAAGGCCGTTGGCAAGGCGATCAATGGCGGAAAAGTGCGGGCATTCATGGGGCTGCCGTATGCAGCGCCGCCAGTGGGCGATCTGCGCTGGAAGGCTCCGCAGGCGCCGGCGAGGTGGAAGGGCGAGCGCGACGCAACCAAGTATGGCGCGCATTGTGCACAGGGGCGCGTTTTCGATGACATGGTGTTTCAGGATGCGGGTCCGAGTGAAGACTGCCTCTTCCTGAATGTCTACACGCCGGCGGATGCGAAGGAAAAGAGCAAGCTGCCAGTGATGTTCTGGATTCATGGCGGCGGCTACTCGGGCGGCGGCAGTTCTGAGCCGCGCCATAACGGAGACTTTCTGCCCCTGAAGGGCGTGGTGCTGGTCACGATCAACTATCGGTTGGGCGTGTTCGGCTTCCTCGTCACAGACGAGCTGGCGAAGGAGAACAACGGCGTCGCGGGCAACTATGGATTGATGGACATGGTGGCCGCGCTCGAGTGGGTGAAGGGAAACATCGGGAAATTTGGCGGCGATCCGAATAACGTGACGATCTTTGGCGAGAGCGCGGGATCGTTTGCGGTGAGCACGCTGATGGCTTCGCCGATGGCGCAGGGATTGTTCGCGAAGGCGATCGGCGAGAGCGGAGCGGCGTTTCCAAGTGCGCTGAACCTCGGCGGACAGACCGTTACCGAACGTGCGGCGATTGACGGCAAATGGGTAGCAACCCTGGGCGTGAAGAACCTTGCGGAACTGCGCGCGATACCCACCGACAAGATCCTGGAAGCCGCGAAAACAAAGGGCACAACGGGATTCGCGCCGGATATCGATGGAAAATTTCTTACGGAGCCCGTTCCCGACACGTATGCAGCAGGCAAGCAGGCGCATGTTCCGCTACTGGCTGGATGGAATGCGGATGAAGGCAGCTTTATGGCCATGCGCGGAATGACTGCGGCGCAGTGGACGGCTATGGCCAACGGGTTGTTCAAGGAGCGCGCGCCTGAGTTTTTGAAGTTGTATCCGGGCGACACGGATGCGCAGGCGCTGCGGTCTGCGGTTGATTTCGGCAGTGACCAGTTCATCGCGTTCGGGACATGGAAGTGGCTCGAAGCACATCGCAAAACAGGCGACGCACCGGTCTACCGTTATCACTTCGAATTGGCGGCACTGCCGAGCAAGTATCATCCAGGGACTTTCGCTTTCCACTCCGATGACATCGAGTATGTATTTGGGACGCTGGCAACGCGCCCCGGAGAAACGATCCGGCCGGAAGATACACAACTGAGCGAAGCGATGATGACGTATTGGACGAACTTCGCGAAGAACGGCGACCCCAATGGAGCGGGAGCGCCGAACTGGCCGAAGTACGATACGACGGACAATTCACTGATTCACCTGAACAGTCCGATCACCTCGGGGCCAGATGCGACACGGGACCGGTATTTGTTCCTGTTGCAGGGCATCCCCGCGATGCGGTTCTAACAAGGCAACGGACACCCCATCCTTGCGGCAGAAAGATGCCGCGAGGATGGGTACCCACCCACACTCAGTAAAGAGGTGATACCCGAATCCATGTCCGGCAAAAAGCCGGGCCGCTGAATCGACAGCAAGCTACCAATATCCTTTGAACAGAAGGTAGCAGGGCAGGGTCGAGTGTCCCTGGGCCGAGGCGACTAGTGCGCAAGTGAATGTACGGCAATCATGAAAGATCGGAATGTATGGGCCAACGAACTTCATGCGGTGCAGCTTGCCGATCAAGGCATCTGATTGAGCCATCGTCAGCGGAATCGGTTCCCCGGCCATGTGCCCCTCTCCGGGGCTTGGAGCGTAGTGATAGTTAACCGGGGGCAGCGCCAGCCATGGTAGCGGGTGCATACCCGAGATCCTTTCGATGTTTCCGTAACTATCCTGCAATGAAACCTGTCCAGAGTCGATAAACGGCAGCGTAGCCGGCCCAAAACCGATCGTCATTCTTACCTCCGGCCCCTCCAACTGCAGCCAGTGATGCGCAAGCGGCCCGGAGTGATCGGTGCGCAGTTCGATCATGAGGGGACCGGAGGAATTCGCAAGGCGGGGCTGAGATCTCCGAGTTGGCATGCTCGAAGCGGATGAAAAACAAGTAGCCAAACCCAACCTGCAAGGCCTCACGCTGCTTTGCGAAAACGGGCTGGCGCGCAACGGGACCAGTAAGCGATGAAGAATTTTGATCGGCCAGGGATGAGTAGGAACCTCTTGCCCAGACGCGGTGCTCAAAATCAGGAAGAACCACACGGAAACAACCATGGGAGAACGCGCCAGCCATAGGCATTTGGCGGCCCTGCGGGATAAGCCTCTTTCTGCTGGCCCGAGGTTTAGCGTTCCATGACTCACAAGAAGGATGCCTCCGGACAATCGTTCTCTTCTACCGGTACCTCGGCAAACTGCACGATTTGTAATCGAAGATGAGCCGGATGTGCGGAATGGTTGCTCGTTCTGATGCGTCAGGCTTCCAGCCCATCGCAAACACACAAAAACCAATCTACATCTCCAATAATGATGTTTGGAAAGAAGTATCTGTATACATCAGAAACCTCCAGTCCGATTAGCCGAGTCATAGGATTGGTTTTGCGGATTCTGAGAAAAAATCCTGTATTCAAATGGGTTATCGAGAAGCAAGAGTCTCTAAAAGTTAGATTTAATTTTTATTCGCAGAACAGACTCAGAATAAGACTCAAGTGAATCCCATGTCGGCCAGAAGAAGCTGGCGACGTTCTCTAGGTTGGGGACATTGACGGGTCATTGCAAGAGCACGCTTGACCGCGAATCCCTCTGTTTACATGTTTGGCGTGCCCCCAAGTTCCAAGGAGCAAAATACCCTGCAAATGATGCCGGATGCTGAGGTGAAGCAGTTGCTTGTGGCGAAGCGTCAGACGGTTTCGGATGTCTCGGGAGCGAATGGGCCGCTACCGAGAACACCGCTGATTGTCAGTTGATAGTGAGGGTGAGAGTGCTGGATGCAGAGGCCCCAGGGTTCGTCGCAACCAGCGATGCTGTTCCTGTCGCAGCCAAGTCACTTGCCGGTATCGCAACGGTGACATGAGTCGCATCGACGATGGTCGTTGTACGGTAGCTGCCATTCCATGTGACTGCTACGCCTGGAAGGAAATTCGAGCCAGTGAGCGTGAGCATCGTGTTTCCGGAACCGTGCGTGAAAGTGGATGTTGAACTCGACGTTAGAGTCGCTGCGGCGTTGGTTGCCAGCAGCTGTGGCGTCACGAACGGTCCACGCAGAAGCAAGACGGCCGTGGTGGTCTGATTGTTCGAGTAGTTCTGGGATGAGGATAGAAGCGCGAACCCATCCTGACCCCAGCGCAGCGTCGACCATCCGTTCATCGTGGCGTAGAGGTTGTTGGGTATGTTGAGGAGTGTTTCGGGCAAATAGGTGCCGAGGTCGTATCGCACAAGAGCATAAGCTGACGTCCCCGCCAGATTTTCCATGAGCAGGAAATCCTTTTTCAATGAGGGATCCGGCACGGCCACTATTCCAGCTGCGACGCTGCCCGATCCATAGAAGTCGAGCAGAGGCAGAGTGGCGATCTGCGACGGAGGGGTTGTGAATGGATTGGCAATTCCTCCGGCGGCCCCATAAATGCGTCCGTTCGCGACCTGAACCGACCCGCTGTAACCGCCCATGCCGTTCAGCGTAGTGCCGTCAATCTCAGTCAGGCCATTGGCGTCTACGATGTACCGGTAGAATTCCGCCCCCGATGTCTGACTGTCAAAGGCATAGACGTGGGATGCGTCACCGAATGAGGGATTCACGCCAGCGTAGATACCCGAGAAGTTCGGACGGAATGAGCCCGTATTCCCGGATATGTCGAAGATGCCGAAGTTGCTCCAGCCGTTCGAAACATTTATCGCCAAGGTAGCATCGCTACCCGGCATTGCGGCCAGCCATGTCGCGGTAACGGGAGTTGTGGTGCTGTACTGCGTTATTGCAAGCGGGATGGTGGCCTTGAGGTTCTGATGCAGCAGATCGAACTGTGCCACGCTATTGGATCCCGTAAGCCCGATGTACATGTAGTTGCCGTCGGAAGTCTCAGCCATCACTGTCGGTTGGCTGCCAACGAGCACGGGAGTTCCTACGGTTCCTGTGACTGGGTCGATGGCAACAATGGAATTACCGGTCAGAGTGGTTGCGGTGCTTGGGATCGTCGCGTACAGCTTCTGCGAATAAGGATCGAATGCGAGTCCGCTCGCAGGGATATTGATCGTCATGTAGATGGTGAGTGGCAGGATTGGCGAAACACCTCCGCCCGGAGAAGGATTGGAGACAGTTACGGCCGCCCAGCCGTAGTTAGCTATTTCAGCAGCTGGCACCGTTGCAGTGAGCTCAGTGGTACTTGCGAAGCTTGTGGCGAGAGCAGTGGCGCCGAGATTCACGGTTGACGACTCGTTGAATCCCGTTCCGGAAACGGTGAGGGTAAAGTCAGACGATCCTGACTGAACAAGACTTGGCGAAATCGCTGAGATCAGTGGCACTGCGCCATAAAGGCCGCCCGATACAGCGGTGTTGGCGGTTGCCTGATTATTGGTCATGATCGGATCGGTGCTGGAAGAGGATAGCGCTGCCGAACCCTCGAACGTACCCGACGTGGTAGGTGTTGCACTTACAGTAATGGTGGCGCTTGCACCGTTTGCCAGACTTCCCAGATCGCAGGTGAATTCAGCGCCTCTTCCGCAGGATCCCTGGCTTGCGGTCACGCTGTTGATGATCAGAGATGAATCGAGAGCCAGGGTCAGCGCTGCCCCAGACGCGGAGTTAGGACCATTGTTGGTAATCTTCGCTACCCAGGAAATTGCTGTGCCTGTGGATGCGGTTGGCGGTGCTGTGAGCGTTACAGCCAGATCTGCCGGTGACGCGGAGATATCTTTCACGAGCGGTGACTGAAGGATATAGATCTGATTGAGTGTCGTGAACGAGCTTGCCACGGCACTGAGTGCGAGCCCATTCTGTCCCCAGCGCACAATCTTCTGGAACGTGGTTGGGTATCCTTGCGAGCCCACGGCGTTCACAGAAATGTTTCCGGCGGCATTGAAAGTGGTCTCATCAAAAGCAAGCACTTGTCCATTCGCACTGTAACCCGTCAGACCGATGAAAGCGCGTCCCAGGGTGGAGTCTGAGACGACCGGTCCCGTGGCCGGACTGGTCGCAGTGCTGTAGAAGGTGCCCAGGAGTGTTCCCGTCGACGCGTCGAAAACCTGCCCGTTCGAGAGGTAGAGCCGCCCGTTGTCGTATTGGACCGAGGTTTGGTAATACGCGTTGGTCGCCGTCGCGAGGGTTGCACCCGCTGAAATGCCGGTGGAGTCTACCGTCAACTGCTCGATAGTTGCCCCGTTCATCAGGTAGAGAATCGACGAGGACGAACCGAAGGCGATCGGCCCGAAACCAACCCCTGTCGAGCTATTCGGGCGCGGAACGCCAGAATCGTAAATCGTGATTCCGGTTCCAGCAGATACTGCCACGGAGTTTGGAGATCCGGGAACGGCCGCGAGAAAACCAGCTGTGTAGGGAGGGTTATAAATGCCAGCGGCGCCGCCGAGTGAGAACTGATTGACCACGGAGCCGGATGGAAGGTCGACCTGCGCAACAGCTCCGGCGCCGTCGATGCCGACGAACATCTGCTTTCCATCGGTGGAAAGCGCCAGCTTGTTCGGCTTGGTCCCAACCCAGATCTGGCGCTTGATGTTCCCAGTGACGGGGTCGATGCCGACCAGCGAATTGCCGCCGGTTCCAATTCCGGTCGCCGGCACCGACGCATAGAGAAGTCCATCAGTTGCGTTGTAGACGATGTCGTTGTTCGGGATTGAGATGAATGTAGTGAAGGCGAGGGGTGCTGAGGTTCCTCCGCCCGGTGCAGGTGTAGTAACGGTTATGTTGACATTGCCCGGCAATGCAAGGCTCACGGCAGGAATTGTGCACGTGATCTGATTTGAACTGGAGAAGGTCGAAGAGACCACTTCGCCATTCACGGCGACTGTGGTGGCGGTAGTGAATCCGGTGCCGGTGAGTGAAACGGTAGCCGCGGTGTTGATGGGGCCGCCGCTGGGATACAGAGAAGTGAGGGTCGGTGCGGGAGGATTTGTGATGTTGACGGTTAGTGCATTGGAGAGCGAGGGGTTTGCGGTTGGAGTCTTCACCGTTACGCTTGCAGTTCCGGCGGTGGTAAGGTCTGCTGCCGGAACGGTCGCATAGATGGAACTGGCAGGGTAGTAAGAAATCCCCGAGATAAGAGGAGAGCCGTTCCACAGCACGACAGAGTTTGAGGTGAAGCCGGTTCCCGCGACAGAGATAAATGTGTCTGAAGACCCCGCAATTAGGGGATTTGGAGTTACAGATGTAATGACCGGTGTAGGCGTGAGCGGTGCGATGGTTAGGTTGGCCACAGGGGATGTTCCGCCGCCCGGTGCAGGATTGGTTACGGTGACGGCAAGTACCGCCTGACTGGCCTGATCGGCCACTGTCGCAACGAAAGAAAGGGTGCTGGCGTTGACGTAGGTAGTGGCGCGAGCGGCTCCGTTGACCTGAACAACAGAAGAAGCGACAAAGGTGTTGCCGGTTACGGTAACGGTTGCGGGAGAGGCAGCCCCGGAAGTCAGCGAGTTCGGACTGAGATGAATGACACCCACGGTGGGATTGTTGATCGGCAAAGACACTCCCGAAGAAGCTCCTCCCCCGGGGGAAGGATTGACTGCCGCAAGCGAAAGAGTGCCGGCAGTGGAAACATCTGCCGCGTTCAGCGTGACGCTGACCTGCGTGGCGCTGATGAAGCTCGTTGCTCGCGCGTTCCCACTGACATTGATTACGGTAGAGGCAACAAACCCAGTGCCGGTCACAGTGACAATGGGGGCAGTGGATCCAGCGGTGACTGATGCCGGGTTCAGGGACGAGATTGTCGGCACCGGATTGGGAGCGACCACGGAGACGGCGGAGGCCGATGAGGTCCCGCCTCCGGGCTTGGCATTTACGGCGGTCAAAGAGAGCGAGCCGGAAGATGCAACGTCGGCGGAGGTGAGCGTGACTGTCGCCTGGGTTGCGCTGGTAATGGTAGCGGTGCGTGCCGCCCCGTTTACATTGATGACGGTGGTAGGAACAAATCCTGTACCGGTCACGGTGATGGAGAGGGAAGTGGTTCCCATCGTCTCGCTGGCGGGAGAAACAGACGTGATGGTCGGAACTGGATTGTCGATTTCCAGATTCACGGCAGCGCTGCTCTTCGATCCGTTGCTCACAACGACTGTAAGGTTGGCACCGCTGACAATCTGGGTCGCGGGCACAATTGCAGTGAGTTGGCCGGCACTGACGTAGGTCGTGGATTCAGAGATTCCACCCACTTGGACTAGACTGCTGCTCACAAATCCGGAGCCCGACACGGCGAGTGTGAGCGCGGCAGATCCCGCTGAGGCCGAGCCGGGGCTGATCGAGGCAATGGTGGGCGTCGGTGTGGTGTCGCCGCCAGTTCCGGAAGTGCCGGACTTGCTTCCGCCGCCACCACCGCAGCCGCTTACCGTCGATATGAGCGTGATTGCTACAACCAGGCAGGAAATCCAAAGAGACGAAAGACGCAACGGGACCAAAACCCCTTTTCTCACTGAGGGATCCTTCTTTCCGTTAGAACGGACTTAGAGTCTGTAGAAAATGCTCCAATCAAGATACACAAGAAAAGCGCTGTCTAGCCGTGACGCTGAAGGAGATTTGCAGAATTTCCAGAAATCAGCCGATGGAACGGAAAGGTTGTGAGGAAGCAGATCGAGTCTGGAGAGGCCATAGGCGCAAGGAATCTCCCTGATGCCCTACTGAAAACGCCAGAAAATGCAAAAGGCCGCCGGGATGGCGGCCTTTGTTCTCTCCCGGAAACTTGTTAGCGATTAACGCCGGAGGCGGAGGCAAAACCGGAGGACTGCGCGGCAGGGATCTCTGCGGTCGGCTTGGGATCGGCGAATGAGGAGCCGCTGGCATTGATGGCGTTCGAATAGTCGGGGCCGAGGCCCAGCTTCTTGAGGGCGCGGGAGTCAGGCATGAGCTTCGTTTGCCATCCCTGATCGGCCTGGAACTTCTTCATCGCTTCAGTTGTGCTCGAGTCCCACTGACCGTTGGCTTCGCCGGTCATGTAGTGCTCGCGGATGAGCGCTTTCTGGATCTCAGTGGCACGGGCGGAGTCGATGCCCTGCTGGCCGTGCGACTTTTTCTGATGCGATGACTTTGATGTCTTGTGAGCCTTCGAGGATGATTTCGTGGAATGGGATGAGTGCGCGTGCGAAGCCGAAGTCTTTTTATGGGTGGTCGTGGTCGTTGTGGTGGTTGCGAACGCTGGAGCCGCAGCGACTGCGGCGGATAGCAGAAACGCCAGGCTTGCTCGGGATAAAAGCATCGCTGGTTACCTCAAAAATTAAGTTCCTGGACGTTCGAGCGAATTCTAACGGAGCGTCCATCGAGTGTGCCAACAAAAAGGAGTTGGCACCAGAAAAATACGGGGCTTAACCCCTGACGAAAGTTCTACGAATAAACGAAGGTCCAATACTTTAGGTGTACCTTCGGTGGGTTTGCCCGGTCTGTGACGGGAGTCCGCTTTGGTTAGATGCCGGGGAGGGAAACTGTTGAGGCTGCTCCCCGGCACCCGTTGATTACAAAGTCCCGGCTGGATAGTTGATCCCATTCTCAGGATGCCGCGGGTCCATGACTTCAAAGACCACGTCGTCGCCGGTCTTCAGGGTTTTGACGACGGCATCGAACTGGTCCTTTGTGCCGGTTGGGTGCTTGTTGATGCGGATAATCACGAGACCGGGCTCAAGGCCAGTAAGGTCGGCGAAAGAGCCAGTACGCACGGATTGGATGACCACACCAGAAGTGTGCAACCGGGCTGCCGTCTGGTCAGTGATCTGGCGAACAACCAGGCCGAGTTTTTCGCCTGCTTCGGACGAGTTGTCCGGAGCATTCGGCGGCTTCTGCCCTGCCATTTCGGCGAAGACCTTGTCTCGGTCTCCCACGGTAACTGTGGCATCGCTGGGTTTGCCATCGCGGATAAACCCGAGACGAATGCTCGATCCGGGGCGGCGGCTGGCGATGTCGCTGACCAGGTCGTCGCCATCCTTGATGGCGCGGCCGTCGATGCTCGTGATGATGTCGCCAGGCTTGATGCCGCCCTTGTCGGCAGGCCCGCCGGGTTGCACTTGCTGGACGAGCACGCCGTTCTTGAATCCATAGACACGATTGACGGCGCCGGAGAGGCCGGAGCGGAACGAGATACCAATCGACCCGCGCGTGACTTTGTGGCTGGGGCTGATGAGGTCGTTGTAAACGGAGACGACGGTGTTGGCCGGCATGGCAAACCCAATGCCCTGATAGCCGGCGGATTGAGTGTAGATGGCGGTGTTGACGCCGATGACTTCACCGTTCATGTTGAGCAGCGGTCCGCCGGAATTACCGGGATTAATGGCGGCGTCAGTCTGGATAAAGTGCTGGAACTGACCCGCGACACCAGGCTCGATGGTGCGATTTTTGGCGGAGACAATGCCGGCGGTAACGGTTTGCGCGAGGGCAAAAGGGCTGCCGATGGCTTCAACCCAGTCGCCGACTTGGGCCTGATCTGAATTGCCCATTTTCACAATGGGAAGCGGGGAATTTGTGTCGATCTTGATGACGGCGAGATCGGTGGCCTTATCGGTGCCGATGACGCGGGCGGGACGGCCGAGGTCCTGCGAATCAGGATCGGTGGAGAGCTTGACGTAGATTTTGTCGGCTTTTTCGATGACGTGGTTGTTGGTGATGATGTAGCCCTTGGGATCAACGATGAAGCCGGAGCCGAGGGATTCGCGGACCTGGCCATCGTCGCCGCCCTCGCCATCGGGAGGAGCCTGGCCGCCAAAGAAGCGATTAAAGAAGTCCTGGAAATTGTTGTCTCCCTGACCACCTTGGCCCTGACCGGGAGCCTGATCGTCATCGTCGTCACCGGGGCTTTGCGGATTGGGCTGAACGCGGGTGTGTGGATTTGGTGGCCGGCGATTTTTGTTCTCTGCGGCTTTGGGGAGGGTCTGCGTATTGATATTGACTACGGCAGGACCCACAGCTTTGGCTATTTTGACGAAAGCGTTGGGCTCGGTGGCGGAACTGGCAACCTTAAGCGGAGTGGCATCGGTGCTTTCGCTGGTTCGTTCCTGACCGCGCACTCCATGAGCTGCGAAGGAGCCGCCGACGAGGGCGGCCGAGACGGTGGTGAGCAACATGAAGGTCGATGCGAGGCGGTGCGAGCGCAGACGTGCCAAAAGCGATTTCATCGGTTCGAAGACCTCTTTACGGGTTCAGCCAAAGGGGGCTGGGAAAAAATTCAAAGCACCAATCTTAAGTATAGCTGTCGAAAGGGTTGCTCTGATGGACAGTGTGACGGACCAACGGGTCTGACGGACCGGAAGATTCGGTTTCTGGAACATCGGATGCGGGAATCGCCAGTTAGAGCCGCTTGGCGAAAGGATACCTAAATCGATCCTCGCTATATAGACGGTTCTGGGCGCAAAGGTGTTGCATTGGGCCGTGCTACCATCCGGCATGGGTTCCCCATTAAAGTGGTGCAGATTCATGACGATTGCGGCTGCGGTGGCGTCAGCCGGAGCGCTGGTGTGCGCGGGTCAGGCGCAACCGGCGCAGAGCGCGCAAGGCCAGAACCCGGGTGCGGCGCAACCTTCGATTCTCGACAGGCTCAATCAGATGTTGGCGGGCGGCAAGAGCGCGTGGACCGAAGAGCAGTTACGCACCATGGAACGGCTGCGCGATGCGGCGATGAAGAGCAACTACGCATATGACGAGCTGCGCCACTTAACCGACAACATTGGACCGCGATTGAGCGGGTCTCCGCAGGCGCAGAAGGCAGTGGATTACGTCGCGGGCGAGATGCGGGCGCTGGGTGCGGAGGTGACACTGGAGAAGGCATCAGTCCCGCACTGGGTCCGGGGAGCTGAAACAGGTGAGCTGACAACCTGGCCGGGGCAGGCAACGGGCACAACGCAGAAGATTGTGCTGACCGCGCTCGGCGGGAGCGTGGCGACTCCGCCGGAAGGACTGACGGCAGAAGTGGTGGTGGTGAGCAACTGGAGCCAGTTGCGCGCGTTGCCGCCGGGAGCAGTAAAAGGGAAGATTCTGCTGTTCAATCATCCGTTCGACAAGGAGCTGGCGGCCACAGGGCATGGGCTGGAGGCGTACGGCAATAGCGTCGTCTATCGCGGAGCGGGGCCGATAGCGGGCGCGGCCGCTGGAGCAGTCGCGGTGCTGGTGCGCAGTGTGGGTGGAGCGGATTTCCGGCTGCCGCACACGGGTGCGACGGAATATTCGCCGGGGACTTCGAAGATTCCTGCAGCGGCAGTGACCGCGGAAGATGCGGAGTTGTTGAAGGGATTGACGAGCCAGGGGCCGGTGACGATGCATTTGACGCTGACTCCGCAGACGCTGCCGGACGCAGACAGCTATAACGTGATCGCGGACTGGAAAGGCACCGAGCATCCGGAGCAGGTGGTCGTGGTGTCAGGACATTTGGATTCGTGGGATCTGGGAACGGGCGCCATTGACGACGGTGCTGGAGTTGCAGTGTCGATGCAGGCGATCCAGTTGATGAAGGAGTTGGGGATTCGTCCGCGCAGAACGGTGCGTGTAATTGCGTGGATGAGCGAAGAAGAAGGTTCTGAAGGGGCGGCTGCCTATATGAAGGAACACGCGGCCGAGATGGGGAATCATGTGGGCGCGATTGAGAGCGACCTCGGCGCCGATCATCCGACGGGAATTTTTTACGCCGGAAAAGCAGAGCTGGGAAGGTGGTTGCGTCCCGTGTCGATTGTGCTGGATGCGAATGGGGCAGGCTCGCTTGAGAACGCGCCAGAGACAGGCGAAGACATCGCAGGAATGACAGCGAAGGGTGTGCCGAGCTTTGCGCCGGTGCAGGACAACCGATTCTATTTCAACTACCACCACACCGCGGCAGATACCCTCGACAAGATCGACAAAAAGCACTTGAATGAGAATGCAGCGATCATGGCGGTACTGGCCTATGCGCTGGCGGATTCGCCGGAAGCGGCGGCGAGATAAAAACAGGGCGCAGGGATCAGGGATTAGGAACCATCGCCGAATGGCGTGCTTATTCTTCGCGCATCAGGGTCGAGGGGTCGATAGCCAGGGCGCGCGCGGCAGGGATGGCTGAGGCTGCAATGCCAAGCAGAGCCATTGTCAGGATTGCGCCTGCGATAACGACTGGATCGCTGGGATTCGCTTGATACACAATGTGACCAAGCAGACGGCTCAAGAGAATTCCTGCGAGCAAACCCACGGCTGATCCTGCGCCGAGCAGGACAATCGGACGCCCGACGGCGGCGCCGAGCACATGCGTTTTGCCTGCCCCCAACGCCACGCGGATGCCGAGTTCTTTGATGCGGCGGCTGACGCTGTAGGCCGCCATGCCAAAGATGCCGGTCACGGCCAACATTGCGGCCAGCACTCCCATGACGCCGAGAGCGACGGTCGCCGCCTTTGCGGGGAACAATTCGCCTTGCAATGTGTCGGGCCAGTTCTGGACCGTAGTGGGAGCGTTGGGTTCGATGCTGCCGAGGGTGCGCTGGAGCGCCGCGGTTATCTCGCTTGGCGTGCGTTGCGATCGCACGATGAAGATAGATTCGCCTTGGTCATTCTGCGACATCGGCAAATATATGACGGGTTGCGGCGACTCTTGCATGTCGTGGTACTTTCCTGTCTCCACCACGCCGACGACTTCAGTGAGATTGCCGGAGACAATGAAGTGCTGACCGATGGCCGGGGCATGACCCCACATTTTTTGCGCGAAGGTTTCGTTGACGATTGCGACGTGCGGATTCTTTGGGGTGTCGTCCCAGGAGACATCGCGCCCGGAGAGCAGGCGAGTGCCGGCCGCTTCAAGATATCCCGGCGACATTAGAAAAACGTAAGGCGAGAGTGCGGAATTGTTCAGCTTGAAATCCGTTGTGCCGGGCTGGAAGATTGGCGTCCCATGCAACCCACCGGTCATCGGAGTTCGGTTCACAGTGCCGGCGGCGAAGACTCCTGGAATGTTGCGAATCGCGGCCAGCATTTCTTTCTCTTTCTCGAGTGCCGCGTCGCCATCCTGCTCAACTTCACTGAAGTCCATGTCGACGAGCATCGCGCCTTGCGGCTGGAAGCCAAGGGGAGCGTGCAGCGTGCGCTCCATGCTCCGCACTGCGACAAGCGATGCGGTTACCAGGAGCGTGCAGATGGCTATCTGTGCACCGAGCAACAGGTCCCGCAAGGCAAAGCGGCGCAGATGCGCGACTTCGAACGTGCCGCCTTTCATCGCATGCAACGGGCTGCTTTGCCAGGCCTGACGTACAGGCAGCAATCCAAACAGCAGGGTGCTTGCAAGAGTGAAAGCGAGGCCCGCGAGATAAACCCGCGCGTCGACGCTGACTTCGAGATGGCCGTAGGGAGAATTCCAGCGGTTTAGCAGGACGAGCAGCAGGCGGGCTCCCGCGAGGCCTGCGGCGCCGCCCGTGATGGATACGAGGACTGCCTCAGCGAAGAGTTGTCTGGCCAACCGGCGCCGGCTCGACCCAAGAGCCATGCGCAGTGCCAGTTCGCGGCTGCGATCGGCGGTGCGCGCCGCAAAGAGACTTGCGAGGTTGGCGCATGCTGCGGCAAGCACGAGGAGCGCTAGCAGCGCTACGCTCCATAGAAATCCGCGAATCACCTCGCCGTCGTCTCCGATGAGCCCGGGATGGATGAGTCTGTATGAGAGCCCTTCGTCGGTTTGAGGATATTCACGGGCAAGCTCGGCCGCGATCGCGTTGAGATCGTTGGTTGCCTGCTGCGGAGTCACCCCCGGCTTGAGTCGACCGACTACAGTGGCAGTGACGGATTTGCGGGTGTGGAGGTAATCAAACGATTCGACCTGCTCCTCGTTGAGCATGGGGATCCAGTAATCGGGCCGGCCGAATTTCTCCGTTCCATGGAAGCTTGCGGGTGCGACCCCTACGACCGTAAAAGGATGCTTGTTGAGGTCCACAATCGTTCCGAATACGGCGGTGTCGGCATGGAATGCAGTGCGCCACAGGTCATTGCTGAGGACGACATATGGTGCGGAGCCGGGGCCGTGCTCGTCAGTGGCGTGGAAGAAACGGCCGGCCTGGGGCCGCACGCCGAGAAGATCGAAGTAATTCCCGGTGACTTCATCCCCGAAAACGCTCAGCGCTGTGGTGCTCCATTTCAGGGAAGCATGGGAATACGCGTATATCCCAGCCATTCCACTGAAAGTTGTGTTGCGTTGGCGAAGGTCTTCAAACGCGGGATAGGACGTTGTGAGAAGACGTCCGCTCATCCACTGCTTGTGGCGGAGTTGGTAGAGGTTCTGCGGATCGCTGACGGCGAGCGGGTGGAGCAGGACGGCACTCAGTATGCCGAAGACCGCGACATTTGCGCCGATGCCGAGCATAAGAGTGATGGTGGCGATGAGGGTAAATGCGGGAGATTTGCGCAGCAGACGAAACGCATGGCGAATGTCGAGCGCCAGGATTTCGACTATTGGCGAGATTTGCCGCGCGTGGAGGCGCGCGCTTTCAGCAGGCTTGCCGGTGCGCGGGGAATCAGGGATGCTGCTCTTCATCGCGTTACGTCTTGAGTAGTGTTCTGGCCGCAACACGGCCGACGTTCGGGCTGCCGCCGCGAAGAAAATGATAACGCTGGATCACCACGAAGATCTAATCGGGTGAGCCATCCTCTTCCGGGTTGTGAGCGTGTACAGGTGACGGAATGTTGTCATAGAAGCTGTACTGTTCGCCGAGTTCGCCCGCGCGGCGGGCGCGGCGGAGAAACATCTTCTCGCTGATGAAGAGATACGGGCGATAGAAGATCACACCAACAATGCCGGCCACGATGAAGATGATGGAGAAGAACATGGCGCAGATTTCGAGGTAGCCGAGAAGGATAAACGGCTTGATGACAAGGTCGCGAGCGGGGGACTGTCCGAGGATGAGCAGAGTTGCAGCCTCGATTCCGAGGAGGGTCGAAGCGACAAGCAGGATCTTTGCGCTACCGGCCAGCATCCTCGCAGGTGCGCTGAGATTATTCCACGGTGATGACACTGCGGTTGCCTTTCCGGCAGCGTTCCGAGCGCGGGGCCGTTCAGCCATTGTGCAACAGGCGCTTGGGTCAAAACTATTGAATTTTGGGCATACTCATCGAAAGAGTGTTATTGAAGTACCGGGGTCCGCACCGGAAAATTGTCGAAATGCACTCGACGGCTGAAAAGACCCCGGCAATCAGGCCTCTGCCACTGCGCCCCGCGAATTAATCCTAAAACCATGATTGAGCACGATTTGGATTGAGGGCGGATGATGGTCCTGGCTGATGGATTCCCATACTTGCATCAGGCTTCATGCGAAGTGGGAACGTGCGGCTGAGGGATTAGCTCAGTGAGAGCGATGCCGCAGAGGATGAGGATGGCGCCGGCGGCGGGAACGAGGCCGAGACGTTCGCCAGTAATAAGGTACGAAGTGATCCAGGCGAAGACAGGTTCGAGGGTCAACAGGAGCGCGGTGTGCGTGGTGGGAAGGATCGACTGGGCCCAGCTTTGAATGGAAAATGCAGCCGCAGTGGCGAGTGCGGCGGCGATCACGAGAGCGGTGATCAAGCGCGCGGTGATGTGGACCTGGGGGTGCTCAATGAACGGGAGGCTGATCGCCATGAAGAGTGCGCAGAAGCCGACCTGAAGAATGGCTAACGGCTGAAAGGGAATTCGCGGAGAGACATGTCCCAGGGCGATGCAATGGAAAGCGAATCCGATGGAGCAGCCGAAGGTTAGAACGTCGCCGATGTTGATGGAGGAGAGATCAGGAAGAATCGAAGATAGCGATGATGAGGCGGCGTGACCTGGCGGCGAGGTAAGAAAAAGAATTCCGATGAACGCGAGAGTGGCGCCGAGAAACGCGTTCCAGCGAGGCGCGCGCGCACCGGGTGGCCGAAGCGATGGTGCGATGGAGAAGAGCGGCACGAGGACGACGACGAGTCCGGTGATAAACGCGGATTTGGAGGGTGTGGTGCGAACGAGGCCGATGGTCTGGAACTGGTAGCCGGCGGCGAGACAGAGGCCGACGACTGCTCCCGAGAGGATGTGCGTGCGGCGGAGCATGTGCCAGTAGCGGTGGTAGGCGATAGCAAGGAGCGCGAAGGCCAGAGTCATGCGGATGAGGTTGAATGCCGCGGGAGTGGCATCTGCGAGTGCGCCTTTGATGAGGACGAAGGTGCATCCCCAGACGGCGACCACGAAGGTCATCAGGATGTAGGCCCGGAGTTTCATGTTTTTTGATTATGTCAGGCGGAGTGATAAATGGGGTTCATGCTTTCCCACCCGAGCCGCGATAAACACAGTCTCGATACGAGAAGAGAGATGGCGAACCAGATGGCGTGAGAGAACACGAGCCTACTGATCGGGTGTGGCGAGGGCGTCCTTGCCGGCGACGTAGGTTTGGTGGACCTTGGTGGAGAGGATGTCCGGGGCGGGGACTCTGTAGAGATCGCGATCGAGGAGGATGAAGTCGGCTTCGTAGCCGGGGACGAGTTTTCCTTTACGCTTCTCTGCGAATTCGGCATAGGCGGAGCCTTGCGTGTAGGCGTAGAGGGCCTGGCCGCGGGTGAGTTTGTTCTCGGGGTAGTAAGTTTTGGTTCCGGCTTCATTCATGCGGGTGACGGCGGCATAGAGTCCGCGGAATGGCGTGACGGGCTCGACGGGGTAGTCGGTTCCAAAGGCGACAGGGATACCGGCGTCGAGGAAGGCTTTCCATGCGTAGGAATATGCGGCGCGTTGTTCGCCGAGTCTATCCACTGCCCAGTTCATGTCGGTGAGCAGATGATTGGGCTGCATGCTGGCGATGACGCCCAGCTGCTTGAAGCGCGGGATGTCTGCGGGGTCGACGACCTGGGCATGCTCGATGCGGTTGCGGGCTGTTTTTGAGACTCCCGGTTGCGAGAAGGCATCGAGTGCCATGGATGTGGCATTGTCGCCGATGGCGTGGAAGCCAAGCTGGAAGCCTGCTTCGGCGTGTTCGACGGACATTTTGTTGAGCTCGTCCTGTGTGTATTGCGGGAGGCCGGTGTTGCCCGCGTCGTCGGCGAAAGGTGCCTTCATCGCAGCGGTGCGCGAACCGAGCGAGCCATCCATGAAGCCCTTGAGCATCCCGGTATGCAGCAGGGGATCGTTGACGCTGTGGTGAGCGCGATGAGCTTTGAGGTCGGCGAGCGAGTCCTTGAAAGGAAGCCACTCGCTGATGCGGAGATGCAGCTTGCCTTCTTTTTCCATTTGTTCGAAGACGAGGAAGTCGTTCCAGTCGCTGAAGTCCTGCACGCTGGTAACACCGTGAGAGAGTGCGTCGTTGATGGCCAGCTCATCGCCTTTGCGGCGCTCTTCGGGCGTGGGTGGCGGAATGACTCTGTAGACGAAGCCTTGCGCGGACTCGCGAAGGATGCCGGTGGGATTGCCGTCGGCGTCGAGGTCGATCGCGCCGCCTTGCGGTGGCAGTGTTTTGCCAGTGATCCCGGCCGCTGCAAGGGCCGCGGAATTGGCGATGGAGATGTGGCCGTCGATGCGGTCAAGGGACGTGGGATGATCGCCGGTAACTTTGTCGAGATCCTGGCGCGTGGGCAGCGTCTTGTCTGACCAGAGGGTATGGTCCCAGTTGCCGCCAGTGAGCCAGTGTCCTGCAGGAGCGGCGTCGGCAGCCGCCTTGATTTTCGCGAGCATGTCGGCAAGGGATTTGACGCCTGTGAGGTCGACGTTGAGCTTGGTGCGGCCCGCGCCGCCGAGATGAGTATGCGCGTCGTTGAAGCCGGGGAAGAGGTAGACGTGAGTTCTGGAAGTGGCGAGGTCGTGCATGTGCGTTTTAGGTCCAGCGAGGCGGGAGACTTCAGCAGTTGTGCCGACCGCCAGCACCTTTCCACCGCCGATAGCCATGGCTTCGACGATTTGTGGCTTGTCTTCTGCGAATCCAACGCCCGTATAGATAACTCCGTTGAAGAAGAGGTCATCGGGGGAAATGGCGGCGTTTGTTGAAGTATGCGTACTCGCAGTTCTCGCTTGCGTGGGATTTGAGGGAGAGGTTTGCGGCCACACACATGGTGCGGCAATTGCCGTGGCAAGCAGAATAGAGACTGTGCGCATGCGCGCAGTTTAGCAGAGAGGAAGAGACAGCTTGCATTCAGGCGCCGAATCTCGATCTAGTATTCGTCTTCCTGAGCCATAAAGCGGCGGAATGACTTTACGACTTCGATCTCTTCACGCGTGATGGGAAATGATTGTTCCGTTTCGCCTGAACGGCACGCTCTCAGATAGTCTTCCAGTGCTTTTATGTCCTGCAATAAATCTTGTAATCCCGGCACCATATTTTCGCAATGTCCTCCAGAGCGTCGGCCCGTCGAGAGCCTCCTGGAAGTGTTTAGAAGCCATTGCGATGTCCGAGGTTGCAGCCATTTCATCGAGTGGTGCGGACGAATAGGTGGCTAGCGCTGGATGTAGAGTATTGTTACTGCTCGGCGGCCCACTCTGTCATTGCGACGGTTAGAAGGAGAATACGACGGAGGCCGGTTTCCCGGTCTTTATCGCTGTACCACTCGGCGAGAGTGTGCGCGCCTCCGCCGTCGCCGCCCGCGCCCATGGAAAGCGAGGGGATGCCGAGGGCGATGGGAATGTTGGCGTCTGTCGAGCCGAGGCGCAGATCGGTTTGGATTCCAAGGTGGCGATCGACAGCGCGAAGTACCTCTAGGACCGGAGAGTCGCCGGCTAGTCGCGCGGCCGGACGGTCCCCAATTTTTTTGATCGTAAAGGTGAGAGATCCGCGGTTGCGGGCGAGGAGATGTTTTGCAACGGCGTTGGTTTGGTCGACGGCATCTTCGACGGCGCGATGCAGAGCGACTTCAAGACGAAGGAGCTCGTCAGGGCTCGTGGAGCGGAAGTCGATCGAGGCAGTGGCGCTTTCGGGAATCGAGTTGACGCTGGTACCGCCCTGAATGGTGCCGAGGTTGAGGGTAGTGCTGGGCTTCTCAGGCAGCGGAGTGCGCGCAACTGTTGCGAGCGCCAGAGCAAGCGCGGCGATGGGGTTGGGTGTGCCTGCGTCGGTGAAACTGTGGCCTCCGGGGCCGTTGACGGTGACCTGGAAGCGAATACTACCGAGAGCCTGGGTAACGGCGGAGTCAGCCCCCGCGCCGTCAAGGACGATGTGGGCAGCGATGCGTCCGGCGAGACCAGGCTCATCGTAAAAGTGGCGGACGCCGCGCAGATCGCCTTCGCCTTCTTCTCCTACGTTTGCGAGCACGACGATGGGAGCGGCCAGCGGAACCTTAGCGCGGAGAATGGCCTGCGCAAGAGCAAGCATGCCGATGACGCCGGCAGCGTTGTCGCAAGCGCCGGGTGCGGCGAGACGATTGGCGCCGTTGTCGCGGCTCAGAGTCGGATTGAGTGGCGTGGCGGCGGGAAACACGGTATCGAGATGCGCCGAGAGGACTACAACGGGTCCAGTGCTGTCAGCGGGGAGATGCGTCGCGGGGATAAAGCCGATTACGTTGCAAAGGACGTCAGTCTGAATGTTGACGAGACCGATTTCAGCGAAGCGCTCGGCGATCCACTTCGAGCGCGCTTCTTCTCCGAAGGGCGGCGCGGGAATGGCGACGAGTTCGGCCTGGCGATCGATCAGGGTCTTGGGATTGTTGTGAATCCATGTAAACGCAGCGTGAATTGCACGTTGCGCGGCGATTGCCGTGACGCGAGAGAAGGCCGTGCTGCGCGAGAACATTGCCATCTGATTTCAGGTTAGCAGGGCGGGGACGGAGGGAATAGGAAACAGGGACGAGGACCTGGCGCGTCGCTATTAGTCGTATTCGACGGAGTGGAGGAACAGGCCACGGGCAGGTGCCGTGGGGCCGGCTAGAGCGCGATCGCGGGCGGCGAGGATCGCGGGAATGTCTTCGATGCGCATGTAGCCGCGAGCGACGTCGAGCATGGTGCCAACAAGGTTGCGCACCATGTGGTGGAGAAATCCGCTGCCGCGCACGCGATAGATGAGGAGGTCGTAACCGTCCGTGGTCTGCTCGTGCCACTCGGAGGAGTAGATGGAGCGAATGGTGGTGCGTGGCTGCCCTTGAGTCTCGGCGCTTTCGGTTGAGTCCTGGGTTCGGGTCGCAAGATCGGGATCGGAGGCGGCGAAGCTGCGGAAGTCGTGTTCGCCAGGGAACGCTGCCGCAGCGAGATTTAAACCGGACAACTTTACAGGCCACGAGTAGGGATAGACGTAACGAGCGAGGAACGGCGGGCAGATCTGATGGCACGCGGGCTCGATGGGGAGAACGCGGTACTCGTAGGTCTTGGCAACGGCGGAATGCCGGGCGTGGAAAGTATCGGGGACGACCTCCGCGGTGAGGATACGGATCGATCCGGGCAGGCTGCGGTTGAGCGCGCGAACGAGGTTGGCAGGCGGGATGCGTGCCTGAAGAGGAAAACTGGCGACCTGGGCGAGAGCGTGTACGCCAGCGTCTGTTCGGCCGGAACCCTGGGGTAGAGGCGATTCGCCGACGATGCGGCCGAGAGCGGACCGCAACTCGCCCTGGATAGTGGATTCTCCGGGCTGGATTTGCCATCCATGGAAGTCGCTTCCGTCATAGGCGAGGGTGAGCTTCCACGTCTGATTTTGTTGCAACTCGGTCTGGGACAGGTCGGTCACGGGAACCAGTTTAGATAACAGGGTAAATACCAGAGTAATTGACCAAAAGGGATGATCCGGTTAGCCGCATCCGGTGGGATATACTCAGCTTTTCGTGCCAATACGCATGTCTGTCGTTGCGGAATGAGGGAACGAAATGCACGTAGCGCGCGTAAAGCTTATTGACCCAATGGTCAGGTGGAGCAAGGGAACGTAAAACGCCGCGCCAAATCACAAATTTGCGTCCGGAAGGCTTCTCTGGACGTCTTGTAGAACGGCACCCCACATGCCTCAGCGACTCGTGGAGAGGAAACATGCAATTGTTCGGTATTCGTGTGTTTGAGGACCAGAGAATGACCGCCAGTCCGGCAAAAACCAATGGAACACAGCGTCTGAAGGCGCTGGCAGCACTGGTGCTGACACTGGCAGCGGGAGTGCCATCTGGATTTGCACAGCAGGAACAAACAGGCGGAGTAACGGGAGCGGGGCAAAAACATCCCGAAAAGGAAGCCTCGCAGTTGCCGGCAGCTCCAGCACCTGAGCTGACAAAGCCGGCGGACCTTCGGCCGACTGCCCGCGATTTTTCAAAGCCTGCCGGCCCGCTTTGGGGAAATCCCATCAACATGTATCGTGCCACCTCCATCCCCAAGGCGACCTTCGTGAATTCGGTTCGTCTGGAAGATCTTGTCAAGGGCGGGAAGATCTATCTGAGCCTCTCTGACGCGATCGCGCTGACCATTGAGAACAACTACGACATCGCAATTGCGCGTTACAACCTGGACATTGCCGATACCGACATTCTGAGAACAAAATCGGGAGCGGCACCGCTTGGTGCGCCATCCGGCCTTGTGACCGGCACAGAGGGCGGATCAGTCTCGGTACTCACGACGGGCGGAGGTCCGGGCGGCACAACCGGTGGCTCTGCCGGTGCGGGCACAGGTCTTGGCGGACAAAGCTTTACGACTTCGGGTGCTGGTCCGCTGCCGGAACATCTTGATCCGGATATTACGGGCACAATTCAGTTTGAGCGTGCACGCGCGCCGCAGTCGAATACGCTTTTTTCCGGTGGCAAGCCTTCGCTGACGACGAACACGAATGAATATAACTTCGGCTACGACCAGGGATGGGTAACAGGAACAGCGTTAACGGCGACGATCACCAATTCGCGCATCACCACTGACAATCCGTTCTCGTCGTACAGTCCTGAACTCAATTCGGTATTCAGAGCGACCGTGACCCAGCATCTGTTGGAGGGAGCGGGGATCTGGATTAACAAGCGCTATATCTACCAGGCGGAGAACGATCGGCGCATCACGGATTCTTCGTTCCGGCAGCAGATTCTGTACACCGTCAACCAGGTGGAGAGCATTTACTGGGGTCTCGTGGGCGCGTACGAAGACGTGCAAGCACATCAGAGGGCGCTTGATCAGAGCACAAAACTCTCCGCGGATACCCATAAGCAACTCGAGATCGGAACCATGGCTCCGCTGGACGTCGTGCAGGCCGACTCAACAGTGGCTACTGATAAGCAGGCGCTCATCAGTTCACAGAACACCTTGAATTACCAGCAGCAGATCATCAAGCAGGCAATTGCTCGGAATCTGAATGATCCGGCATTGGCGACCGCTCCTGTGATTCCAACGGATCGCATCCGTCTTGATCAGCTCCCGGAAGAGAGCCAGCCGGTAGAGAATCTAGTGCAGACTGCGTTCAAAAATCGACCGGAACTTGAGCAAGCGGCACTGACTCTGCGTAATGACGAAATCACGCTGAGGGGCGCCCGTCATGCCCTGTTGCCAGTGCTCGACGTGTACGGCTTCTATGGATCGAGCGCGCTCGGTGGATCGCAAAGCGCTAACTGGACAAACTTCCAGACGGGGCAGCCTTACCCTCCGGACACGATTCCGTCGAGTGGATATGGAACGGTGCTGACCAATCTGTTCAACAGCACGGCTCCTGACAAGGGCGCTGGGTTTAATATGTCGATTCCGATCAGGAATCGACAGGCTCAATCGGTGCAGGCACGGTCATTGATCGAGTATCGCCAGTCTGAGTTGCGGCTCGCTCAGCTTTACACGCAGATTCGCATGCAGGTAGTGAATGCGCAGTATGCGTTGACCAACGACCGCGCCCAGGTGCAGTCGTCAATTGCGGCACGCGACTATGCGCAGCAAAGCCTGGATGCGGAGCAGAAGAAGCTGCATCTTGGCGCGTCTACCACGGCCAATGTTCTGCTGCAGGAAAGAAACCTGGCAACTGCTGAGAACAACCTGATTGCGGCAAATGCAGCATTTGCGAAGGATCGCGCAGGTTTGTTCCAGATTCTCGCTACGACACTGGAGCAATACGGCATCAACCTGTCGGATGCAGCGAAGGGTACGGTGAATACGGCGCCGACGGTTCCGGGAGTGCAGCCGGTGAGTGCACAACCGACGGCAGCTCCGTCTTCGATGCCGGCGCAACCGGCGACTCCACCTTCGAGCAGGTAGTGTTAGTGAATTAGAAAGGCCCGGCGACAAGCCGGGCCTTTTGCTTTCAGGTCAAAGGCCACTGCATCGCGGCGAAAGATGGCGAACCCTTGCAACTGTGCGTCATTCGTAGGGTTGAAAGCCCGACGCTCCCTCCGATTTCATAAATGGGGAGTGCTAGCGTTCGGCAACTAAATCCAACAGGTCGAAGAATTCGGGAAAGCTGATGGCGGCGGATTCTGCGCCTTGAATCACGGTTTCACCTTCAGCGCGGAGTGCGGCAACGCTGAAAGCCATGGCGATGCGGTGATCGCCACCCGAGTCGATCACAGCGCCATGAAGTTTCTGGCCACCGGGAACATCGAGCCCATCTTCAAATTCTTCCACTTCTGCGCCCATGGCGCGGAGATTGCGCGCGACCAGCGCGATGCGATCGGATTCCTTGACGCGCAGCTCTTTAGCATCGCGAATGCGAATGCCGCCGCTGGTATATGGGCCGATGGCGGCGAGGACGGGAAGCTCGTCTATGAGTTGTGCGGCCAAAGCTCCACTGACTTCGGTAGAACGCAGTCCGGATTCGTCGGCGGTGATCTGCACAGTGCCCACGAGTTCCGAATTAACTTCCTGGAGTTGCAGAACTGCGATGCGGGCTCCGAGTGTGGTGAGGACGTCGAGAAGCGCGGCGCGCGTCGGGTTGAGACCGATGCTGTCGAGAATAAGCCCGGAGTTGGGGAAGAGCGCGGCGGCGCAGAGGAAGAATGCGGCCGAAGAAATGTCGCCGGGGACGGCCGCTTCGACGGCGTGCAATCTCTGGGGGCCGCTGATGGTAATGGAGTCGATCGAGCGCGTGAGTTTCGCCCCGAATGCGCGGAGAGCCAGTTCGCTGTGGTCCCTGGTGCGGATGGACTCGCGGACGGTGGTCGTGCCCTCTGTTTGCAAGCCCGCGAGTAGGATGCACGTCTTAACTTGTGCGCTGGGGACCGGCGTGGTGAAGTCGATTGCGCGGAGTGGGGCGCCTTGAATGATGACGGGGGCGTGGCCGTCAGTAAGGGCGATGTGCGCTCCCATTTCGGCGAGAGGTTTGCGAATGCGCTCCATGGGTCGGCGCGTTAGGGATGCATCGCCGATGAGCGTGAAGGTGCCTTGCTGCGGCGCAAGCAGCCCGGAGATCATGCGCATCGTCGAGCCGGAGTTGCCGCAGTCGAGGGGATGATCGGCCGGAGTGACGCGGCCGCCTACGCCGTCAATCTCAATGCGGCCGTCATCGAGCTTGCGCACTTTTGCGCCAACGGCCTGCATGCAGGCAAGGGTGGATGCGCAGTCCGCCCCGGTGGAGAAGTTGGAGAACCGCGATGTGCCTTCAGCAAACGCGCCGAGCAAGGCATAGCGATGGCTGATGGACTTGTCACCGGGCAGGCGGAGTGTGCCGAGGATGTTGCGCGCTGGGCGGATGATGCGTTCTTGCGTGGCGATCGACAAAGGAGCTCCGAAAATTGGGGTCTGTTTCAGTTTAATGGAGGGGCGTTCAAATCGAGGCTACCTGACGCGGAGCACGATGATGGTCTCGTCGTCGAAGCGGTCCTGTGCGCCTTGAAATTGGGTGACGTCGGAAAGGATCGCGGAAGCGATGTGCTGGGCAGGCAGATCGCGGCTGCTGCACAGGAGGCTGGCGAGGCGTTCCTCGCCGTACATCTCGCCCTTCTCATTTTCTGCGTCGAGGATGCCGTCAGATACGAAGACGACCGCATCGCCGGGCTGCGTGGCGACGTTGAATTCTTCGTAGGCGGCGCCGGGGAACATGCCGAGCGGGAAGCCTTCCGCCTTGACGGTGATGGATTCGCCGGCCCGGCAGAAGACGGGCTGCACTGCGCCGGAGTTGGCGACTTGCAGTGTCCGGTTTTCGTCGTTCCAGAGCGCGTATAGCATGACGACATATTGCGAATCGAGCTTGCGTTCTTGCAGCGCATCGTTAAGCGCGGCGAGCATTGCTGCGGGTGCGAGTTTCTGCTGCGCCGCAGAACGCATGATTCCGCTGACGAGAGCGGCGAAAAGCGCGGCGGGCGCGGCCTTGCCACTGACGTCGCCGAGAACAATGGCGGTCTGGTCTGGCGTGTATTCGAGGAAGTCGTAGAGGTCGCCGCCGATGGCGCGCGCAGGAAGAAAGCTGACGGCAAATTCAGCGTGCTTGTGCACGGGCGGTGTGGTGGGCAGCAGGCGTAGCTGGACTTCGCGGGCCATGGCAATGTCGCGCTCAAGTTGCTGTTCCTGGCGCTTCACTGCCTGATAGAGGCGCGCGTTTTCGATAGCGATGGCAACTTGTGCGGCCATGGTGGTGAGGGTGCGCACGTGGTCTTCGTTGAAGAAGGCAGTGCGCGTGTGTTCGAGATCGAGCACTCCGATGACGCGCTCTTTATAGAAGAGCGGAACGATGAGTTCGGAGCGCGTTTCCGCATTCATCGGGAGATAGCGCTGATCTTTGCGCACATCGGGAACATTGATGGGACGCCACTCGCGCACGGCTGCGCCGACGAGCCCGCTGGTGACGGAGATGCGGCGCATGGGCGCCTGCGCATAGCCGAAGCGCCATGCATAGCGCGTGATCAGAGTGTCGCCTTTTTCGTCGAGAAGCATGATGGAGAACATCTGATAGTCGATGAGCCGGCGCAGGAGCTGACCGACTTTCGCAAGAAGCGGATCGACATCGAGGATAGATGTGAGCTCGGTGGAGATTTCGTTGAGGACGGCGAGAGTCTCAGCTTGGCGGGAGACCCGTGTGTAGAGGCGCGCGTTTTCGATGGCTTGCGCAATCCGCGAAGCCGTGAGAGTGAGCAGATGAAGATGCTCAGGCTTGAAGAAATCGGGCTGTTCGCTCTCGAGATCCAGGACGCCGATGAGGCGGTTTTTGGCGATGAGGGGAACGGCGAGTTCGGAGCAGACGTTGGGGTTCGCGGAAATATAGCCCTCGACCTTGGTGACGTCGTTGATGAGCACGGGCTGACGGCTTTGCGCGACCTGCCCTATGACGCCCTTGCCCAGCGGGAAGCGCATGCGGACGGCTTCGGGCGTGTGACCGATCTGGAAGCGCATGCGGAGATCGTTCGTGCGGTCGTTGAGGAGGAAGATGGCGAATATGCGGTAAGGGATGATGGAGTGAACGAGCTCAGAGATGCGATTGAGTAATGTTTGCAGGTCGAGCGTGGTGTTAAGTGTGTCGGCGATCTGGGCGAGGTAACGAAGATCCGTAGCTTCGATGCGGGCGTTCTGCGGATCGATATGAGCGTGCGGATTGTCGGTGTCCGCGGGGCGATAGTCACCTTCGTACTCGGGCTCCGGGCGTGGGATGGGTGGGGTGGAGGGCATTGGGAACTGGAGTCGATGATACAAGAACAGGGGCTAGGGACTGAGGACCAAGGGACTATGGGAGGGGCAAAGAACTTGCTGCTGCTAGCTCCGGTTGTGCGGTTGGTCTAACGAGGCCGGCGCTAAGACGAGGCCGCGATTGACGGTGCTCAGCTCAGAGCTAGAAGCCTAGCTGCTAGTAGCTAAAAGCTGCCTCACTCTGCCCCGAGTTCGCGGACGATGGTCACCGAGGCAGAGGCGCCGATGCGGTTGGCGCCCGCTTCGAGCATGGTCTTTACGTCAGCCAGGGTGCGGATGCCGCCCGAGGCTTTGACGCCGCAGCGGCCACCGGCGACTCCGCGCATCAGAGCCACGTCTGCGGCGGTGGCTCCACCGCCTGCGAATCCGGTCGAGGTCTTGATGAAGTCTGCGCCAGCCTGGATCGCCAGTTCTGCGCCGCGCAATTTTTCTTCTACGGTGAGCAGTGCGGTTTCAAGGATGACCTTGAGAATAGCTCCGTTATGATGTGCGACGGTGGCGGCAGCGTGAATGGTGTGCTGTACCGCGTGATGGTTGCCGCTCTTGAGCTGACCGATGGGAATCACCATGTCGAGCTCTTTGGCGCCGAGGCGGGCAAGTGCCGCTGCCTCCTGGCGCAGCGTGGACGTAAGCGATGCGCCAAAGGGGAATCCGATGACGACGCCAACGGGGATGCCGGTGCCGGAAAGAATCTCAACTGCGGTAGGCACCCAGACGGGATTCACCATGGCGCATGCGAAACGGTAGCGGATGGCTTCGTCGCAGAGGCTCTCGATCTGATCGCGCGTGGCTTCGGGTTTCAGAATAGTGTGGTCAATAACTTGTGCAAGAGATTGCCATGAAGACAGGGCTTGTTTTGTGAATTCGGCCGAGTCGAAGGTTCCGTGGTCAAACTCAAGATCTTCATCCCGGATCGGGGTTATGGTTGGCATTTTCTTGCTCCTTCTGTTTGCGCCGCTCTGTCGTTTGTCGGCTTGTTCTTCTATTCCGGCTGTCGAGTATAGCCCCTTGCCTTCTATTGAGCCACTATCAACAAATACAGCGGGATGACGAAAGAAACCTTAGTCGCTCTGACGATTTTTGCCGGTCTCCGCGGCGTTCTGCGCGATATCCATGCGCGCGATGAGGCCGTCCCGAAATTGATACGTATGGTAGACGATAGTGTCGAGCAGGAGGTTGCCGCCTTGATCGTGGACAACCTGGTGCACCTCGACCACCCAACTACCGTCCTGGGCAGGTTCAATGTGGAGCGGCTCCACTTGAGGATTGAGGGTGGCGAATTGGCGCGTCCAATAGGCTTGAACTTCATCTGTTCCATGGACGTGTCCGCCTTCCATACCGTTCGCCCACTCCACCTGGGGATGCATGCGTGAAAGTACCGCATCGATGTTGCGGGCGTTGAAATCGTGGTAGGCATTCTGGAGAATTTCTCGCTCGTCAGTCATGGGCCGAGTCTCCTCTTATGACGCGATGCGATTGGGACGTCGAAACCAGGTCTTCATTTGCGGATCTGCATGCGCAAGGCTATTCAGGATGGTCGGGCGCCATGAGGCAGATGTCGGGCAGGTTGCGATAGCGCTCGGCATAATCCATTCCATATCCGATGACGAATAAGTTTGGAATGGAGAACCCCGTATAGTCAGCATCGATCTTTTCGATGCGGCGCGAGGGTTTATCGAGCAGGGTGGCGATGCGCAGGGTCTTGGGCTTGTGCTGCAGAAATATCTTGCGCAGGTAAGCGAGGGTCAGGCCGGTGTCGAGGATGTCTTCGACAATGAGGACATTCTTGCCCTCAATGGGTTCATCGAGGTCTTTGATGAGCTTGACGGCACCTGAGGAGCGCTGTCCTTTGCCGTAGCTGGAGACGGCAACGAAGTCGAATGTGGTGTCGACCTGGACCGAGCGAGCGAGGTCGGCGAGGAAGATTGCTGCGCCTTTGAGCACGCCGACCATCACGAGTTTTTCGTCGTTCATGTCGCGCGTAATCTGCGCTCCCATCTCTGTCACGCGATCTGCTATCTGTTGACGCGTATAGAGAACATCAAGTCCCTGGTAAGTGATGGTGGCCATGAAGATAGTATCTCGCGAGGAGGCGGTCTCTTTAAATTGAGATCTGTGAAAAATAGGAGCGAATTTCCGGGTGAGTTCAGGCGGCGGATCGAGCCCGTTCTGTCCGCCAGGCCGTCTATACTGAAAGAGATGTTTCCGTATATCCACCTCAACCTGCATTTCTGGCATCCCGATATTCCGACTTTCGGCCTCATGTTGTGGCTGGCCGCGGTGGTGGCGGCTTTTGTGATGGACCGGGGATTCAAGCGGTCCAGCGTCGACGCCGATGCCGTGGGAATGGTGGCCATCGCCGTACTGGCGGGGATTGTAGGCGCCAAGCTGTGGCATGTAATTGATACGCCGAGCGAGTTTCGCGACATCGGATGGCGGGTGCTTTGGGATACGGCCGGATTTGCGTGGTTTGGCGGAATGCTGTTCGGGATTTCGGCGCTGGCGTTTCAGGGATGGTGGGCCAAAATTGGCGCCTTGCGGACACTGGATCTGGCGGCCCCGGCGGCAGCCATCGGATACGGCATTGGTCGCATCGGGTGCTTTCTTTCCGGCGACGGTTGCTACGGGATTGAAACGAACCTGCCCTGGGGAATGAGCTTTCCGAATGGGATTGAGCCGACGCCGCCCGGCGTTCGCGTCCATCCAACTCCCCTGTACGAGCTGGGAATGGGCCTGATCATTGGCTCGTACCTTTGGTGGAGAGGCGGAAAGAAGCATGGGACAGGCGCAATGGTGGGGGAATACCTTGTGCTGAGCGGAATCGCCCGGTTCCTGGTGGAGTTCATTCGCCGCAATCCCAAAATTGTGCTCGGGCTGTCGAATGCGCAGCTGGCGAGCCTGGGGTCTGTTCTGGTAGGCGCGAGCCTCGTTTGGTGGGCATCCCGCCAGCCTGTGAGCGATCCGGATGCAGCCCGCGAGCGGTTGTCGAAGGCCGCTTAATCAGAGATTGTATTGTCCGCGAAACTTTTACGCGGACAACCGCAGCACGCAATGTCCCCTCAAAGTGATAAAGGGTGAGTTGTACCCCTACTGTCCAGCAGGATAGGTTGTCCGTCTGAATTGCTCGCAGTCTGGATTGCAGCCTTCTTAGGCGATTGGGGTCCTGACTGACCGCGAGTTGTGGACATTCTTTACTTGAACATTCGACTCGAAGATGCGTGGGAAACAGTGCCGCGCGAAGATTTGAAGTCTGGAGCGCGGGGCCCTATGACGATTTCACATGGTGAGAGACTGAAAAGCGCTCAAAACATTGCGGCTGTGGATGAGTCGAGCAGTCTGCGATCGAAAGAAGTTCCGCAGCAGGCGGCCACAGGCGTCGCCTTCCTGAGCGGTCCAAAACATCATTTTTCTTACGTGAATGATCTCTATGTGCGCGCGGTCGGTCGTACGAAAGCCGAAGAACTGCTTGGTATGCCGTTTTGTGAGGTACTCCCGGAGCTAAAGAGTTGCGGAGTATTCGACATTCTAGAGGACATCTACCGAAAGCGCGAAGCTAACCCCTGGGGCGAACACAAAATTACCTTTCAGATGCAGAATCCCGGGACGAGTGGGGACCGGTATCTGGATTTCACTTTCCACCCGATGTGCACTTCAACCGGACAGGTGAATGGAATCTTTGTGCTCGCCGTGGATTTGACCGACCGCATATCGGGTCGCCGCGCGGTCGAATTGAACGAAGAGCGGCTTCGTTTGGGGCAGGAGGCAGCCCAGATCGGAACCTGGGAGTGGGATCCGGTTGAGCATACCCTGGCGCTTTCCCCGGAGATGCACCGGATGTGCGGCACCGATCGCGGCTGCTCGGATGAACGGATTTATCGGCTTTGGTCGTCCCGCGTATTTCCGGGTGACTGGCCGCATGTAAGCCGGGCAATGGCGGAGTGTCAGCGAACGGGATTTCTGGAGATCGAGTACTGCTATCAGCACCCCGAGATGGGATTGCGCCATCACCATTCAAAGGGACGCCGCATGGGAGCGTCGAGATTCTTCGGGGCTGTCATCGACGTCACGAACAGCAAGCGGCGGGAAGAAGCGTTGGCCTCGAGCGAGGAACAGTTTCATAGCTTGGCGGACGCGATTCCGCAATTGGTGTGGATGGCGGATGCGGACGGAACTATTCGCTGGTTCAATGAGCGCTGGTACGAATACACGGGAATATCGTTGGAGCAGAACAGCGAGTGGGGATGGCAATCAGTGCACGACCCCAGACTTCTTCCGGAAGTCATGGGACGATGGAAGCGCTCCCTGATGTCAGGCGAAGCGTTTGAGATGGTGTTTCCATTACGGAGCAAGGACGGCGAGTACAAGCCGTTTCTTACGCGGGCCGTTCCAATGCGCGATGCGAATGGAAAGATTACCCGGTGGTTTGGCACCAATACGGATATCAACCTTGAATTTGAGATCAGGCAGCAAATCGAAGCAACCCAGCTAAAGCTGCAGACAGCTCTGGATGCATCGCAGAGACTCGCCGCGATCGTAGAATCGTCAGACGATGCAATTATCAGCAAGGACCTGAATGGAGTGGTCACGAGCTGGAATCCATGCGCGGAGCGGGTGTTCGGTTATACGGCCGAGGAGATGATCGGGCAATCGGTAAGGAAAATTATTCCGCCCGAGTTATTTCCAGACGAGGACCGGATCATGTCGGCAGTTGCTCGGGGAGAACGCACCGAGCACTTCGAGACGGTGCGCCTGACCAAGAGTGGGGATTGCACTGAGGTCTCACTCACCCTTTCGCCGGTGCTTGACGAGCACGGAGCGATTGTAGGTGTGGCGAGCATTTCGCGGGACATTTCCCAACAGAAGAAGGTCGAGAAAGCGCTGCACACGTCGGAGAGGCTGGCCACAGTTGGCAAGCTGGCAGCGACCATTGCGCATGAGATCAACAATCCCCTGGAGGCCGTAACAAACCTGGTATTCCTGGCGCAGGGATGCATGGCGAATCCTGAAGGAAAGATATTCCTTGAACAAGCGCAGCAGGAACTTGCCCGGATGGCGCTGCTCACGAAGCAGACGCTGGGCTTCTACCGCGAGAACAAGGGCCCGCGTCAGCTCACGCTTGGGGAATTGATCACGCCCCTTGTGTCTGTGTTCTCAGCTAGAGCTCGAAATAAGCAGATTTCGATTGAAACGGACATCCGTGAGAATCCTACGCTGATGGGGATTCCGGGAGAGATCCGGCAACTGTTCGCCAACCTGCTGAACAACAGCATCGACGCTGTTAGCGATCGAGGACGCATTTTGATTCGCCTGTCTGCCTCGTATCAATACCAGGGAGAAAAAAGAGCTGGCGTGCGATTGACCGTTTGTGACAATGGGCCCGGAATTACGCCTGAGGTGCGAAAGAAACTTTTCGAGCCATTCTTTACTACAAAACGGGATGTAGGGACAGGATTGGGGCTCTGGGTCAGCACGAACATCTTGCGGAAGCATGACGGAAGCATTCGGCTACGCAGCAGCGTTGTCCCCGGAAAGAGCTGGACAGTGTTTTCGGTGTTCTTTCCCATAGAGTCGGATCTGCTTCCAAGAAGCGCCTGATATCTGTCGTCGCAAACTATATCTAGTGGACCTGTTTCAGCCGCTCGAGCAGCGCGCGCGGGTGCACCGGCTTTATGAGTAATTCGAAGCGGTGTCCGCTGGCTTTTGCATGTTCGAGCAGGTCGGCTGTGGCTGCCTGGCCTGAAAACAGAATGACGCGACAATTTGGCGCCATTTCAGAGATGCGGATTGCCGCATCGATCCCGGTTGCGCCGTCCATGATGACGTCGCTGATGAGGACGTCGGGAGAAAAGTCGAGGGCACTTTGTATCGCAGCCTCGGCTGTGTATACAGCCTGAGCTTCAAATCCGCTGCGATTGAGGATCAGAGCGAGAGTGTTTGCGATTACCTTTTCGTCATCGAGAACAAGTACTCGGGGTGTTGCCTGATTGTTCATCATCGTTCAGGTCCTTCGTTCGGTTCTGGAGCAAAAGAGAAGTTTGAAGGATCCAGGCAAGTCGTGCATCGCGTTCAAAGGTGCATTCTGACGGCGAGGTGCTGGTCCGTATTCGATATCCGCTAGAGATCGGAACAGCGTCCTCGATTACTGCGCAGCTTCGTAGAGCCTTGCTCAATTGTCACAGGTCCTCGGCAGAAAAGATAATCTGGGATTGTTGATGGCTTCGAGCTGATTTGTGACCACGTAAAGGGTTCATCAGCGTTGAAAAGACGCGAAGTTCTCCCCTCACATAGACCCCGAGCAGAGGAAAGAGTTTCGCCTTCGAGGCAAATCTGAGATTCGCCATTGCCCTACAGCCCTTGCGCCACCTTCTATTGAGGCGAAAACCAGCAAATACATTGGGTTGCAACCACCCACGCAGAAGCATTCAGCCTGGGCCTTTTGGCAATTAATTCCCCAGCCAAAAAGGGGAATTGGGCAAGCCGCGGTCGAGTGTGCCACAATTGCGTTTCCCAAAAATATGGAGGCGATGGAGACCTGAATGAGGCCAAGTTCCGCGTGTAAGTTTTACCTGTTGGGTTTAACTGCTTCGATTTTGTACTTTGCGCCTCATGGGCTGGCGCAGTTCCAGGCCTCCTCCCAGGACGAGTTGAAGATGACAGCGGATCCGAAATATCCGGATGCGGCGGCCATTTATTTGAACTACGAAGCGAAGACAGACGACCAGGTCGGATACCAGAGCGAATACGCCCGGATCAAAATCCTGAAGGAAGCGGGAAAGGAACTGGCAACGGTACACGTCCCTTATCGGAAACAGGAGGGGTTTGCAGGCATCGCGGCGATTTCAGGTCGAACCATACACGCCGATGGCACTGTTTTGCCGTTGAATGTAAAACCTGAAGATCTGATGAAGGTGAAGGAAGGTGAGACCGAGATTCGAGAGGTTGTCTTCAGTCTGCCAAGCGTGGAGGTCGGCAGCATTATCGAGTTCTACTACCAGGTGCGGCTCAAGGTTGAGGAAGGGTTCACAGGAGAACACTGGATGGTGCCCCCGCGCTGGGAGGTCCAGAGGGGTTTCCCCGTTCGCAAGGAGCATTTTGTATTTGAACCTTTGCGCCACACTCTGGGCAGCATCTTGCTGTGGTATACCAATCTGCCGGGTGCGCAGAAACTCCAGCCGACCGCAGCCGGCCTGTTCGATTTGAGTCTCAGTGACATACCTCCGCTGGTGGATGAGAAGTGGGCTCCGCCCCTCGATAGCCTGAGATACCGCGTGATCTTCTACTTCTCCGAAGCGGTCTCGGAACAGCAATATTGGCAGACTGCGTCGAAAGCATGGCTGAAGGATGTGAATGGGTTTGCCGAGCCGAGTGCGGTTTTGAAGCAGGCAGCCGCAGGAATCATCAGCTCGGGCGACAGCGATCTGGACCGCGCAAAAAAGCTCTATGCCGCCGTCCAGGCGCTGGACAACACGGATTTCTCGCGGAGAAAGACTGAAGCCGAGAGAAAGCGCGAAAGACTGAAGTCGACCAAACACGCGGAGGATGTATGGAGCCAGAAGAGCGGCAATGGGGAAGAGATCGCGCTGCTTTACCTCGCGCTGCTGAAGGCCGCCGGCGTGAAGGCATATCCCATGACCGTGGTGAATCGCGATCGTGGAGTTTTCAATCCTGATTATCTTTACTTCAGCCAGTTCGACGATGTCGTGGTGGTCGCCAACATCGGCGATAAGGAAATCGTCCTTGATCCGGCAGAGAAAATGTGTCCGTTCGAGATGGTGAACTGGAAGCACTCTGGCGCGGGTGGGATTCGCGAGACCTCCGGGGCCGTGGGACCGTGGGTGACGCCGCTTCTGCCATATGCTGCGAATGCGGTGGTGCGGCGCGCAGAGCTGACGGTGAGTCCGGATGGCTCAGTGAACGGCAAGCTGCAATTCAACATAAGCGGCCAGGAGGCCTTGCGGTGGCGGCAACAGTCATTGCGCGAGGATGAAGACACATTGAAGAAGGGCTTCGACGAGTGGCTCAGGACGCAGATTCCTTCCGGCGTAGAGGCGCATGTAACGCGCTTTGCCAAGTTGGATGATCCGACAGCCGACCTGGGTGCGTATGCGACAGTTTCGGGTGTTCCGGGCTCAGCGACCTCGAAGCGGCTGCTTCTGCCGGCATCTTTCTTTGCGCATTCTGAGGACCAGGGCTTTATCGCGCAACCCGATCGCTCGTTGCCGGTGGACATGCATTATGCGGCTGTATACAAGGACGGCGTGTTAATGCATCTCCCGGCGGGACTCACGATTGAGTCGGCGGCGCCAACGGCCGCTGTTCCGTGGGCTGGGTATGCAGTGTTTCAGATCAAGTCGGCGCAAACTGGCAACGACCTGACAGTGACACGCACGCTGGCGCGCGCCTTCACGCTACTGCAGCCGGACGAGTATAGCCCGATGCGCGACTTCTATCAGAAGGTGAATACCGCCGATCAGCAGCAGATTGTGCTGACGACTTCGGCCGCGGCGCAGAAAGGGAATTGATCTGCGTCCTCGTCCCGAGTTCCACAATCGTGAATATGCTGGTGTTGCCGGCGGCGGGTGAATGCCAATTTCTCGCCAGGTTCGATAGGGATTGAGTATTGTAATTCAATTGAATTACAATATGTGAAGAGGTGCTGCTTATGCCTGCGAATGCGTTGGTACAGACACGGATTGATCCTGATGTGAAAGAACGTGCGGCGGCGGTGCTCGAAGAGCAGGGCATCACAGTTTCCGATGCCGTGCGTATCCTGCTGACACGGACCGCCAACGAAGGCGCGCTTCCGTTTACGCAAGGGAACAATGCCGCCGCGCACGATGTTTGGTTTCGTGGCAAGGTGCAGGAAGCTCTGGATGATCCTCGACCCGCGATCCCGCACGAGAAGGTGGAGGCGCGCTTTGCCAAACGTCGTGCAGCGGCGCGGCGCAAGGTGCAATAGCCGATGCAATTGGAATGGTCCCAGTTTGCCCGGGCCGACCGCGAAGCGATTTTTGATTACATCGAGGCAGATAGTCCTCAGGCGGCCATTACCGTGGATGACCGCATCCGGCAGCAAATCGAAGAGCTGATGAAGTTCCCGAAGATTGGCCGCCCCGGACGCATCGATGACACGCGCGAGCTGATCATTCAGCGCACACCGTATGTCGCCGCCTGCCGCATCGCAGGGAAAACGATACGCATCTTGCGTGTGTTGCACGGCGCCCAGATGTGGCCGCAAGAGTTGCCCTGAAAACGCAGTTTGGATAGCTACGACTCGACCCGAACGCACTAAGATGGGTTGTTAAACCTGAGTCATCAAACTGACAGCTTTGCATCCCCCTCAAGCACCCTCTGCTCCAGCTTCGGCGGCGTGCCTGGCTGCCACAGCCTCGCCCGATGCGATACACGGTAACGCAGCGGACCGCCGTCGGGGGTCGTCGCACGCGAAATCGGGCGCACGATGCAGACGAATTCGGTCTCAATCGAGTCGGGCCCGGCACTGACCACCGAGTAGCCGTGCCCGGCCATGTCGACGAATTCCAGGTGCGGCGCGACGTCGGGATTGGTCGCCGCCCGCGCCTTCGCGATGTCGCCGTTCGCCGAATATTCGAGCGCCGCGCGCACGCCGTGTTTGATCGTCAGGTTGATCGTCGCTTCGGGCGCAGCACTCGGCGTCTTGCGCACGAACAGCGGAAGCAGCGGGAAGTCCTTATAGTATTCGGCAGCTTCGGCGAGACCGGGGGCGGAGATCGAACCGGTGATGAAGCTCAGCCCGACCGGGTCGAACCCGGCTGGCGGCAATTTGGGGGCTGCGTAGCCGGCCCAGAAGCTGTGGCGATCGCCTGAGATGGTGACGAACCCCGACAGCTTTTGATCGCGGACGGTGTTATAGATTTCAGCACGCTCGCTGAAGGCCCCGCTGAAATCGCCGCCGCCGAAGGTGCCGAAATCTTTGCCCGGCCATTTGTTCTTCACCAGCCCGGCAGGCAAGTTCTGCGGATCGGTCCGCATGTCGAGCGTGCCATTCGTCGCGCCCCAGATCTTCCAGGTCGCAGCCGACTGCGTCAGCCGCTCCTTGAGCCATGCTTTCTGCTCGCGGCCCAGCATGGTGTAGGCGGGCTCGTCCTTGCGGAAATTTGGCGCGCTCTTGTCGCCGATGGTGATCGTCGCCGGGGGATTGCCGCCGGCATAGTCCTTGCCCCCGTCGAGGATCTCCATCAACTCCTGCGGAACCACAGGGAAGTCGAAGTCGAACACGTCCGTTTCGGGCCGCTCCCCGGGATTCCGCATCGCGTAGCTGTGGAAGTCCGTGAGGATCAAATCGACGTGCTTGCCGTAGCGCACCGCGCGATAGGCGGTCATGCTGCCGACAGCGGTGCGATTGTTGGTCTCGGTGCCGAACCCATGATCGTCTAGTGTGTCGATCGGCGCGCTCGTCACCGCCGGCGGGCCGAACTGGTCGAGCCCGAGCCCCGAGGCCTTGCGGACGCGCGACGGGATATATTCCCACCACGCCTGATTGGCGGCAACGCGCAGCGGCTGCGCGGGCTCGATCTTGTTGCCGTATCGGATGAAGCTCTGCCAGCCCAGCCACGAGAATTCGTGGTTGTCGCCGATGCACACGAACGGAAAATGCGCGCGCGCGTCCTGGATGTCGGGATCGTCGATGTGCGCCCGATAGACATGGCGATAGCCGGCGAGGTTGGTCGGCACGTGGAAATTGCTCACCTTGCGGCCGTCAGGAACGCGGCCAAGGTCGTAGACGGTGCGCGAATAGCGGTGCGACACCTCGTCGGGATATTCAACGACTTCGTAGATGAAGTCGCCCAGATGGAGCACGAAGCCAAGCTTGCGATCAGCCGGCGCGCGCTCGTCCTCCCAGATCATCCGGCGAAAGGCGTTCTGCGCGCCTTCGTTGACGCTGTTGCACGACACAAAGGCGAAGCGAACGGGGCGCGGGTCGCTGGCACGCGGGGCTGTAATCGTGCGCCCGATTCGGCTGCCGGCGCCGCTGTCGTCGGTGAAGCGGTACCAATATGTCGTCGCCGGCATGAGGCCGCCGACCAGCACGCGGCACGTCCAGTCGGCCGCCGCCAGCACCGGCGCGTGTGCCTTGGCAACGACGCTGCGGAAATCCGCATCTCGCGCCACTTCCACCGTCAGTACCTGCCGCTCGCCGTGGTCGAATGGCCGTCGGGTCCACAACACCACGCTGTGATCGTCCGGATCGCCAGATGCGACCCCTTGGGGAAAAGACGCACGGTTCTCCCGCCATACGACTTGCGACAGCACGGCAGCCGATCGCGTCGCCCATACGCCAATGATTCCTAGAGAAGCAGCGCTCGCGAGAAATCGCCGTCGATCCATCTCACGCTCCCTATTAAGGGCTATAGTTTCATAACTGGCACTGGTTCAAAACTGGACTCACCCTACCAGTCGCAAAAATCATGTGTGAAGCTATTCGTGACGAACGGTCTATAGCGGGGATGAAGAACGGCGAATGCTCCCATCGCGCGCTGCAACTGGGATATTACCGGAGGGGAAAAACCGAAAATGGAGCCATGCATGGCTAACCCCTCCGATCCAAACCCAAACTCAGAGTTTGGTCAATGCCCTCCGTTTCTGAAGTTGAATAGGCATCTCCGAGGACCCGGCGCTCGATCAGAAAGAGGTTCTACTCGTCGGAGCGCTGGAGCAGATTGTCAGGCGTGGAATGGGCACAATTCTGTCATGCATCCCAAGGCGACCCGCATTTGTTGAGACCGCGAGGACGAACCTTTTATCCTTGAGCGCCACGATCCATTAGAAAAGCGTGAATATGTCCGATTCGTGGTTGCTCACAAAGACGAGGACAGCCACGTTGAACGGGGAGTCTTCCAGGCTGTAGCCCGTGCCATCGAATGTGAAACCATCACGGGCGCGGACGCAGATGAACTCAATATGTTGCGAGAATGGTTTAGTGAGAACTTGAAAAAACCCACTTCGTTTGGCCGAGGGTCGCACCTGCGAATGGCATGATCGGAAGTGATTCCGTGTCTGGAAGTGAGAAAATTACGCCGCTTCACCGTGCTCTGGATCTTCAGTCGGATTGTTGTTCTGTTTTTGTCGCAGGCCAATTTCGCCTAGCTCTATCGGCGATCCCCACCCATTGCGCAGGACATGTGACGGACTATCATCTCGGGAAGAAACGCCGTCTGATATGCAGACAACAATTGATCTATTTGAGAACATATCCAGCCTCAATCAATCGGATGCCCAGCGTGATCGCACAGTTGGATCGGAAGGCCCACCATCCTCGCAGAATTCTCTCAGCGGACGAGTCACGCAATGAATACGGATTGAGCCCAGCGGAAAGCAGAACCGACGGAGACTCAGTTCACACTAAATGGAATATTCCCCGATTGCGTGGTCGCTCCGTAGGTTCCCTGAACGTTCAACATGTAATTCCCGATTGTGGTTAATGCCTGGGTTTGGACGAACACGTACCCCGTCACAGCAGCGCTTCCTGAAATCGTCGCCGGTTCTGTGGATACTGTGCAGGTGGGGATACTCACCGCTCCAGTTGGCCCTGTAACTGAGCAGGTCAGCGGCACCTTCCCTGTGAAACCGCCGCTCGGAGTAACAGTCACCGCCTCATGGATAGACCCGCCGCGCCACGTGATCGTAAATGGATTTCCCGTCACGGTGAAGGATGCGCCCGTGGAAGATCCAATGACGTATGCGGAACTCGATACCACGCTGGTCCCCATCGTGGGGCTGATGGCAATAGCCTTGATGGTGAGCGAGGTCGAGACCGGAATCGGGTTCGAATACACGGCAGATGCAGCGGTCGGAGTGGAACCGTTCGTCGTGTAATAGATGATGGCGTCCGGCGTCTTGCTGCTCAGAATCACATTCTGAGGCACGGAGTAGTTGCCCGAGCCCGGCGAGAAGTCCGGATGCACCGCCTGGGTCGTGTACGTCCAACTGATAAGTTTCTGGCTGGATGAAAGTCCTCCAGTCCCGCCGGTGAAGCCCACATACGCCGTATTCGCACCGACGATCTGCGGAATGTTGATCGCCTGCGACATGGTGAATGTCTTGTTTGTCACCAGATCAAGCAGCTTCAGCGTGAGTGTCAGTCCGGTGTATGAAACCTGGGCCTGGATCGAGTCTCCGCTTCCCAATTGGATACCGCTCGGACTGATGTCCACGGTGGGCAGGACAGGCGCTTGTCCGTTCGTATACACGCCGGTGGAGTCGGCTCCTTCACCGTTGTAGTTATAGAAATTGAACTTGATGGCAACACTTTTGGTGATGTCCTGATACCCGAGTCCGGCTGAATTTCCTCCGAGTGCCGTCGGGCCCATATTCTGGATCGTGAACGTGAACCCGTTTCCTTGTGCATTCGACAGCTGAAACTGGAAGGCCGTCGTAAACGCCTGGATGTTGATGGGCGTGTTCCACCAGACGCTTCCCGCCTGCGACAATCCACCATTCGTCAGCTGCAAACGGGTGTCGTTAGTTGCCACGGCACTGCCGTTCAATTGCAACCCTGCCGTGGATGAAAAGCCGTTGCCGAAGTTGATCGATGCTCCGCCGCTCTGAATCACATAGGCGGCAGTCGCCACGTTGCTGCTCTGCAGAGCAGGATCAAGAGCAATGGCTTTAATGGTCTCTGAAACTGCTACGTTGATGGGTCCAGTATAGAGAGTGGATGATGCCGAGGGAGTAGAACCATTGGCAGTGTAGTAGATTTTCGCATTGGCATCGGCGTCAGACAATGTGACCTTCTGCGCAGCCCCATACGTTCCACCCGATGGAGCAAAGGTAACCGGCGGTGTTTGGGTCGTGAAGGTGAACACCGCACTGCTGACACTGCTCTGCAGGTAGCCCGGCGCACTCGCCATCGCCTTGATCGTCGTGTCGGCGCTGATTGTGATCGGCCCAGCGTACTCCGTAGAGGCCGGCGTCGGAGCAGATCCGTCGACCGTATAGTAAATGGCCGCCGACTGAGTCGCAGAGGACAGGGTGACAGTTTGGCTCGCGGAGAACGTGCCCCCATTGGGGCTGATTACGGGCGGTGCCGTCGTCGATTGGCCATTGAGAAGCCCGTAGACATCAACTTCTCCGTGCGCGGCAAAATACACTTTTCCGTTGGTCACCACCGGGACGGAGAACTTGTTGGCAGGGCCCGCGTGGTCACGTGTCGCGTTGGTATCGCTTTGATAGATCGTGTTGGTCAGATCATTCGCGTCCCATGCGTAAAGCACGGCAGATCCATTGCTGTTGAACTGATCTGAGCGCACCGCCCACGCGATACCGTTCTGCGCTCCATCGGAGGAGATCGAAAAGGTGGGATCAGGAAAGTCAGAGGTGATAGTGGATTGGCTGTCAGGTTGCGAATCCATGACGCCGCTATTCAGCTTGAACAACATGGGCACGTTGTATTCGGCCCAGAAATAAACGTTACCGTTCCAGTATGCAGCGGTGCTCCAGAAGCCATTGGCCTGTGGAATCACGTCGGAGATGTCCTGCAGCGCATTCGTATTGGAGGAAGCTCCAGAGGCAAAACCGCCGAGGTTATCCCGGTTCAAAACAAGGATACGTCCCTCTTTGCCGGCTGTAATCAGCAAATGAGGATTTGCGCCCTGCTGATCGGGTGGCATCAGCAGGCCGCCGGAACCCTGGTCCCAATCATGGTCATTCAGGATCTGGAAATTGAACGGCGTAAATTCATCCACGGGCGTGATCTGCCCGTTTGCAAGGCTGAAAGCCACAACGCTCTCGCCATATGCGCTGCCACTGAAAGGCGGGGCGGTCGAACGGGTACCATTGCCGGTTACCGCAAACATGCGACCACCTGACACGGTTGTGTCGATGGGCAAGCCGGCGCCCGCTGCCCAGATGCCCGCGCCCACTCCATTCGGCGAAAGGCACAGTGCTGCGGTTTGCTTCAGCGTCGTTGCGTTGTATGCAAACAGCCACCCATGCCACGGCCCATTGTCTCCATGGGCTGCGTAACCGATATAGACGTAGCCGTTATAAAAATCGAGCGCGGGTCGCTGATTCTCCCACAGTGCGCTAAAGGAAAGCTGTCCCCCTGAGCTGCCGTTCCCGGTACCCGCGACCGTTGCGGTGATATTCACGGGACTATTGGGCTGCTCTTTTCCGGTGATGATATTTAGGGCGTGCAGTCTCGAGAAATAGAGTCCGTTTTCTTTGGTCGAAGTCACCACGAACATGGTGTTCGTTGCCGGGTCGATGGCCGGAGTGCCGGTAATGCCTATCGTGGGCGCCACGTCCGGCGAGCCGCTATCCTGCCACGGCACGGCGGTCGCGCCTGATGCCGCTCCATAGGCTGTCGTTAGCAAGCTCACGCGCCAGATCGGATTCGCGTTCACACCTCCATTGGAATCCGCGTCGAAAGCGTAAATCGAATCATTTTCCGTGGCCGCAAACAAGACGTTATGAACCAGGCCGTCACTCATCTTTAACCCGGGTACATAAAGCGGCTGAGCGTAAACGGTGCTGTCCACCGGGAGTGCAAACAGCTTGCCGAACGAG
Source organism: uncultured Acidobacteriaceae bacterium (assembly GCA_963832035.1). Classification (GTDB taxonomy): domain Bacteria; phylum Acidobacteriota; class Terriglobia; order Terriglobales; family Acidobacteriaceae; genus Telmatobacter. The sequence goes on from CAWHSK010000004.1 coordinate 265,431, forward strand.
TTCGCATTGACGTTTGACGGATTAAGCGCTGTCTCGTTCGTGTTCTGCCCCGCATGGCTCAGATCGTATCGCCATGTCAACACAGGAACCGGCGTTGAGGTCTGCGCCAGTATCCCTGGCACCCACAACAAGAGGAACCAGGCAAAAATGCGAGGGACAGACGCAAATTCGTGGCTGTACCAAGGTGTGTGAGGCAGCGGGGAAGGGAAACGGAACGACCTGAACTTGGCAGACATATGACCTCAACGGTGAGAATATGGAATTACGCGGCAATGCTTCGATGCCGTTCAGTTGACACAAGCGGACGGATAGCTTTGTCGGCGATGGCTCCCGATGAAGCGATCTCTCGCAATCACAGCTCTGGCGGCTTCCAGCTATGCATGTCCCCAGCCGGGGCCTGTTCATCCATTGACACACCTCAGTTGATGAACCACATTTGCTACCCTGTCCAGCTTCTTCGAACCAGCGACCTAACCAGATCGCTCAGTTCTCCAGAGCACGGCCCGCAGATCAGTTCCGCTTCGTCCAGGATCAGATTTGAAGCTCGAAAGGAAGGCGAGGCTCGTTATACACGACACCCCTCTGAGTGGATGTGCTTCTGGAGTTGCCCGTTGCTTCCATTAATGAAGATTTCTTCGCCAGGACTTGATTTTCTAGATTCGGGTAAGCTCTTGCCGGGAAGGAATTCGGCAGCCCCATAACCTGATGCCGGCCGAGAAACTTGGTAATACCGGTAATGGCGAACACGTGGGCGGCAGCGGCTCACGCAGTAGTGATGAAGGGCCGGGCAACAGGACCCTTCGTATGCACAAATAAGAATTTGCGGGTAGCCGTCACCTCAAAATATTAGCTTCCTGATGGACAATTGAAATCGTTAGTCATTTTTGGCTTTGTGATTCTCCCACTCGATATTCAGCTTATGGTCAATGCTGATGCTGCTAAAGTAGGCTTCCTCGGTGATGTGCGTGAAAGCGCTTCGGTATTTATCCCTAGAGAATTCCTCTTTTTTCGCAACAAACCCAGAGTCTAAATGTGACGCCGATCATTGCGTCGGGAGCGAAGCGACTCGTGGACTCCCATACAAATTGCGGAGGGAATCAGTTTGGTCCGGTGCCTGCGCGACTTCGGGGGAGACTATGAACCACGCCCAGTTACGCTGCTGGGTGAAATATTCGGGCAGGGGAATTTTCGCAGTTAGGTTGAGAGCGATGAGCTTGCCGACCCCCAGTTGGGCGAGGTAAGTGTCGGTGCGGAAGCGGGAGCTCGTGGATTCGGCGTCGAGAGCCAGAACGTCGAAGTAAAGCAAGCCGGGGAAGTAATCCGTTAGAGCCCCGGGCCCGTTTGGGCCGAAGGAAGGTGGCGCGACATCCCAAACCCAAAGGAGATTGTGGATGCCGTCGTGGTTAACAAGGCGATCGAAGAGCTGACGATAAAGGGCGGCAGAGCCGTGAATGCCTTTGCGTCCGGCCCACCAGAATGGACGGGCGGGATTCGATGGAGTCCTTGTCTTCGGCCGCAGAGAAGCCGAAGTCCTCGCCGAAGAGCGCGGGATATTTGCCGGTGAGATCGTAGGCTCTGTCTGTCCAGCGGGATGCGTCGTTGGGAAAGTTGTGTTGTCCGGTCATGGTGTATTGGCCGGAGATGGAATCGAGGTAGCGGAGGAGTGCGCGGGCTTCCGGGGTCGCATGTGAATTTACCGGCGACGGGGACGACTGCGGAATGGTTTGAGCCGCGCAGAGTTGCAAGCTTAAGAAGATTAGAATGGTCGCGATCGCTGCGGCTGCACGCGGATTCATTCTTGGATCTCCTTGGATCATTTCCACTGCAGGCGGCCATCCCATTGCTTTCTCCTGAGCGCCCATTTTTGCAGAGTCTTTCCTCTTTCATCAAATCCAAGGGTGCGAAATTGCGCATGATGCCCTCCGGCAGGCGCTCGGGAACTTTCCAGAAGTGAAGTGACGCAACAGCCCGTTGCACGTATTGAGCGGAGTGAAGTGCGGTTCTGCACATTCCCATGAATTGCGGGCAACCATAATTTACTCCAATGCCCACGCGCATCACCCAACCCGGATCGATTAACTGCAACGCGATAATCAGAAGTAACCAATTCCGATTACGTTGGTTGGAGGCGAAAAGCAGTTGGCAATATGTCGCTTTTCCATTCGATATAGATTTGGGGAAACATTAAGGCGGTCCAAACTATCGCCGCTGCAATCGATGTTGAAACTGCGCCTTTGAAAGGCTGATTGTAGCCGCCAAGCTATGTAGAAGGAATCTAAATTGTAAGACTCATTGCCTTCGGTTGCCTTTTTTCGTAGAAGAGGTCGCCGGTGAATACTTCGAATTTCCACCCCTTCTCTCATCGTTACTCGAACGACTGCGTCGAATCGATTTGCAAACACTGTTTCTTCAGCGTAGCGCGGGCGCGGCGGGAGATCGATCTGGAGAGGTTCGAGCGCCAACACGCTTGCGATCCGGTGATGATGGATTGGTTTGAGCGTGTGAGTCCCTTCCCATCGGATTGTCATCCGCTGACCAAAAAAACAAATCAACGCCGTGGAAACTTTCCCACCGCCTCGACGGCTACTAACTTATGAATCCAGACCCTTCACTTGTGCTCAAAAGTGGACATTTTCACTTGCTAACGACACTTCGTAGTAGGTGAGTAGGCCCAGGGAATTTCACCCTGAGCCTCTCCGCAGAACCGTGCGTAAATCTCTCGATTTACACGGCTCCCATTATCCAACCTCGTTTGGAGGTTTCGTTGATGTCATGCGCTCATCCCCGCCGAGCAGGTTGGCAACACTCGTCAACTGGATAACGCTGCCCCTTCGCTCCACTCCCATTACAGGAGCTTCATCGCTACTATGAGCAGCCCCGACTCTCGATCTGGCATCGGTATTCTTCCTCGTGGTTTCTGCCACTTGTCATTTCCCTTCGCATCCAGATCGAGGCTCTCACGTTCCGTACCAAAGCCTGTGCTGAGTTCATGCCGCCTTTACACCGGCTGCCATCGGGCCCGTAAACAGGTATCGTCCCGATTGCTCCTGGACCACCGTCACGACCCAGTTTCGACAGCGCTTTTAACGAATTAGCGATGCTTCATCGAACGGTTTGCTTTCGCTCATCTCCTCAGCACACACCTGACGCCTTAAGTGACGCCTTTTCCTCAGTCGTTCACTACCACGCCTTTTGAACGCAGCAGCACTGGGCAGTTTGAAGCCTGCTCCTGCAAGCCGACTTCGGGAGGCCAACTCCCATCTTTGGTACAGCACCACAAGCTCGCGCTTGTGTTCGTGACACACGACGGTGACTCGCCCGGAACAGCTTTTCAAGCTGTTTACATTCCGCTCAACGGTCATGCATCATAGGCTGCTGTGTCAGCCCAAGCACCGCCATCCAAGCGCCGCTCATGAACTGTTGGGGATAGCCATTTAGAACGTAATCGCAGCGGAGATTTGGAGCGTGTACCCCTGGTAAGTAGATCTGCACTCGAATTCATGAAAATACTTAAATCCAGCGCTTACCTTCTGCCCAGGGAGTGATGCGTTTGCAGCGAAGCCCAGAGAGTTAACTTTGTACCGCGCGGCTGCTTGTTCCGGCGTTATATTCGGTCCACCTTTGTTGGTAGTCTGCCACTGGCCGTAACCCACCAACCCCAGCTGAAGGCTCAAGCTATGTTGAATGGGTAAAGTATGGGTCAGCGAATAGTCGAGGTTAAGGGTCTGGCCCGGGTGGACCATCGTGCCCTCCTGGGTCCCGTGAAATTCATACATCTGAAAGGCCGACAAGGCTGTGGCTTTGCTCGAGTTGAGATAGACGGTCTGTCCACTCGCAACGACTGAGGTCCAGTAGCCTGAACCGACATTCGTGTTCGCACCCGCGCTAAATCTTCCGGTCGGCGCCAGAAAGCCATAGATCGCCCGCATGGCGAAGCGCTGCTTGCGCCAGCCGAGAATGAGCGGTTGATAATACGAATCCGCAAACCCGCCACCACCGCTGAGGGCACCATTGCCATCTGAAGTGAGCGAATTGTTAGCGATCGGAAGCGTTGCGGATACCGAGAATACTGCCCCGCCCAGGCGGCCGATTTCCTTCTTGTTCACCCACACAAAACTGTTCATGTCCATCATGATCGAGTTCTGTCCGGTAGCTAGTGTTTCGCCTTGAGGGCCTTTCTCTTCGTCGCGTGAGAAGAAAACAAAAAGGTTTGAATAGGTGATTCCTGGTTGGGGCGTCACCCCTGAGTTCGTTGCACTCATGCCTACGGGATAGACACCCCTGACTTGCGCTCGCACTGGAGTCAAGATTGCAAAGTCAGCGATCGCAACGAAGACCACAACAGCCAAGAGGCGCCAGGCGAAATATGCTCTCATCAACGTTTACGTACTCCAAACCTGTGGTCACCTAAACCGGAGTTTGTGCACTTCGAGTTCCCAAGATGCGCGCAAGCGGCATGAGAATAAGCAGCCCGACGACGGCAACGACGACAATCATGACGAGGACTTTGGGGTCGAATCCCTTGCCGCCAACCACAAGCGCAGCGGCAATATTGCGCTGCGCGGTCGCTAACGCCAGCACACCTTTTGTCCCGAGGCCCGGGCCGCCGAGGAGCCACCCGATTGCAGCTCCGACTAAAAGAAAGAGGATGCTCGCCAAAATGCCGCGTGTTCCGAACAAGGAGATTACATTTTGAATGTTCGTCGTCAACATCAGCACGAACAGGAGTGCCAGGCTGAGACTGGAGATCCGGTTAAGGGGCGCGCGCATTTTTTCAGCAATGCTTCCGAATCGAGCGTTCATTGCAAGCCCAAGACCCAGTGGAAGCAACATGAGAAGAACCAGTGAGCGTGCTATTTGCATCGGATCGACCGAAACGCCCTCCAAGAGCAGGGGCAGTACGAGAGGCATGTAACCCACGGTCAGAACCATCAGCAGCACCATTAATCCCACGGCAAAGGCAAGATCGCCCTTGGCAATTCCCGCCAGTTTGGGAAGGAATGGTGCACCGGCGGCCGCGCCTAGCAAAAGCAGGGCGATGCCGAGCGGCTGATCAAGCCTGAGAATTCTAGCGATGGCTAATGCCGCCAGTGGCATCAACACAAAATTGGCGAGTAGCGCGAGAAAAACGAGTCTTCCATTGCGCAGAGGAGCCAAGATCTGTCGAATGGTGAGACTTAAACCAACCGCCAGCATACTTGAAACTACAAAGGCAAGCATCGTGATCGGGACTGCCTTACTGAGGAGATCCATTCAACTTTCCCTTGCAGTTCTTGTGTACTTTGTGCCTTCGGATCAGGCGACGGCCTGAGTTTTCTTCGATGGAACGCCGCTTGTCAGTGGCATCGTTGCGACGTTTTTCCAAAAGGTCTCCAACGACTCGACGCCGCCAAACAAAGTAGTAAATATCGTCGAGTCCGCCAGCAGGATGTTTCCAGCACGTTGTGTATCAGGTGGCATCCAGATGAACGAGTTGAACTCGGTATTCCCCGCCTGCGTGAAAGGATGCGGCCGGTCCATGTCAATTGGTTGGCGTGTAAGCACGTGGACGGAATTTGTGTCATCTGTGGTCAGCGCATAATGCGGCAAGTGAGGATGAAAATTGAATGTGGAAACGCCGTTGAGAAGGCCAAGCTTATCCAGGTCTTTGTTGACTGTCAGCGGCGCAATTTGTTTTGTGCCTTTGACGAGAGCCGGGCGAAGTCCGTATTGATTCATCACAGGCACTCCAAGTGCTTTCATCAGCGAACGCGTGTATTGGCCGAAGCGCTGCTGGCGAGGGACGAGCGCATCCCCGTGATGCGTATATTCCAGTTGCCGCTGCTCAAAATCTTGCGTGAAACCTACATCGTGATGTGGCCCAAGCAGAAGGCAGGTTCCTTCACGTTTCAGCCACTCTCGTATTGCGTCGATTTCTGCCGAAGCCGCTTCCTGCTCCGAAACCAGGTGATCGAGACCGAACACCATAAGCGTGTCGGTGTCGTCCAGGATTCGTTCGTCTATTGGAAGTTTGTACCCTGCCTGGTCTATTCGTTGAAATACTGCAACGGGATGTTCTGTGACTTCACCAACGACCCTCTGAAATGCAAGCGTAGAGCGGTGGAACAGCTCCAGGGTCCCGGCAATTCCTTGCAGGAAATGCATCTCATCCCATTCGGTTGCCTCATACGCGGGCCACGCGACTCTCCGGACTTCGGTCATGGTCGAGAAGCGATTGTCTAATTCAGCGGTGTTCCGGTTGGCTTCCCAGGGGTAGCTCCACGTCCAGTAGATTGAAACTCTCCGTTTGCCCGGAGTGTACTTGCGTGGCGCATGATTCTGGTTGTAAACGCGCGGTGCTCGAGGGCCGGAACTCATGATTTCTCCATTTCTGAACATTCAATTGACTCTTGTCTCAAAGACCGTCACTCAGCGCCGCCAAGTATCGGAGCGCTCTTATACCGGGCAAAAAGAAATAAGCGCCGCCTCGGATGGTGGTAAAAGCAGGCAGGCCCTTGATCTTTTTGCGAATGGGACGTTTCGGGATGGTCATGTCAAATGTCCCGTCCTGCGTACCGAAAATCGGATCGCGCTCGTTACCCAGCTCGTGAAAGTTTGGATCGTTGGCCCAAACATTCATCGCAAATTCAAATTGGCGGACGAGGCTCGCACAGCCCACGAACGCGGCAATGCCTCGCTCTATGCCATCGTCGGGGATACCTTCTGGCAATTGCGGACCATAGGTTCCCCCTCGCCGGATCACCTTCCGCCGGTTCATGTTCACCGCGGTATCGCGCGGGTTCATCCGACGAATGTGCGCACCGAGCGGGCAGCCATAGCCGTAAGCATCCATCTTTGCGTAGTTGAAGTCATTGTTGCGCTGGGAATCAGCGCCAAGTGCTGGATCGTCCTTATCCGGCGCAAGGACAAGCGGAGCGCCGCTCCGCCATCGACCCATCAGCTTGGCAGCAATCAACTCTTGCTGTTCCGGTGTTTCACCGTGGGCTCGCAGGAAATCGCGAAACGCGCCTACGTGCTCTTCCATTTTCAGGTAGGCCACATAGCTGCCGTTGCGAGTGAGTATTTCCGGCTGCGGCATTGCGGCAGCAGGGCCTTCTTCGTCAGGATAGCCAAGGAAGAATTCGCCCGCTTTGATCGGTGGACCGGAGCCGGGTGTCGGCTCCGCTCCCGTCCCCTGGATGACAGGCTGTGAGAGTCGATCCCGGTAACCGAAATGCTCGTGAGCGTAGTCAAACGGCGGGATAGCTTCCAGTTCAAGTGCGGACAAAACTTCGACTCCGCCGCACTGCTTTAAATAGTCTGCATGCTCCTGCCGACACCGCTCGCGTTCAGCTACATCGCGGGCAAAGAGTATGGCAATGGCATGCAGGTTCGGACTTGCCAATCCGTCAACCCAGTGATCCGGCTGATTAGCGCCCGTTAGTCCGAGAATGTCTGCTCGGGCAGCCATTCCTTGACGAAATTCTTCGGAGAAGGTGGCTAACGATGATTCAGCCACACCAAGCGCTCTAAGGCCGCTCAAGGTGAAAGCGATAGTCACCCATCTTGCATCAAGTGCGCTCGATCCGACAGCACTCGCCGTGCCCACCTTGTCGATCAGGCCCGTTAGCCACTTACGTCCACCTGCCGGAGTTTCAAACGTTAAAAACTCGTACCGTGCTGCCCGTGCCGGCGGCCTCGCCATCAGGAAGTGTTGAATATCGTCAAACTCAAGCGAATCCGGTTCTGCGGTTCGATCGGACAGATTACTTGAGGTCGCTCGATGCACTTGTTGCAAGATGCCCACTCCCTCTCCTTCGTGAATAACCAATCAATTCTGCTACTGCATCAGGTCAAGCATGTCGGTAAAAGCAGCTTTGAGCTTTAGAGCCTTCTTGATCTCGTCGCAGCTCACATAGGGATGCTCGCTGTACTCGAGGAAGCTCGGGCATTGGTGCTCACGGAAAAACTTGACTATCGACGAAGGATTGGTCGCGTAGTCCGCCGGCCATCCCTCGAGGGCCTCAAAGGCCGACTGGATGCCTGTCTTCCCGAAGAGGAAAGAGGCATCTTCACAGTATTTATCGAAATCGGTATCGAAGATGCCCTGGTACATCATGTAGCTCTCCCCCTTAATGGTGAAGATCACCCACCTCAAGTAGTGCGCCTTGAGTATTGCGAGCGTGGCCGGATCATCTGCGATCGCTTTCTCAATGACCTTGGCATGGTTGTATAGGTGCTCTTCCCTTCCGGGGATGACTTTTGCAATGACGGAGAAGCCGTAGCACGCTGGAGTCTGGGGAAAGATCGGGCCGTACCTGCCCTGTTCAACGTGGTCCTTGAAAAATCCCCCCTTGGGGATCGCCATTGCTTGTGGTTTCGTCCAATCGCGCTCGGTGGACGTTGAGGGTATTGCGGGCGCTACTGCCATATCAGTCTCCTATTCGGGTTTGTGCTCTCCGCGTCAGTCTCTGTGCAACGGTGCGGTTCTATCTGACCCCAGGTGTCATAGCGCATCCCTGGACCATCCACTCGTCAAGACCTCAGTTTGAATCGATCGATGCCGCGAGGGCGTCAGGCGTCTCTCATTCGCCACAGTCTGTCCGTCAGAAACGGGGAACTCTGAACCGCGATTGCAGTTTTTGACTTCTGTTGTTCTTGATAGCTGTTGAAGAAGATAGAACAGATTAGCTCGGGGATCGGCTAGTGGCTGGTTCTTCGACTCATCGATGCGATCGGCCATGGTGATCTGGCACCTCCTTCTGAATTGGTTTGCATTGGAGGCACCTCGCCTCATAACCAGCAACATACCGAAGGATCACCTACAGGAGAACTGGCAAAAACACTAGTCGTCTGCTGAGGGATTAAGCTCTCTCAGTTCGCACGATGCGACGGGACACAACGCTCAAATGCTTGTTAGTCTCGCCTCCGGGATTGGCAAGGCTGGTCCTGGGGCATCGAGATTCACGTTGGAAACGAAGATCTGGCGGCTGGAGCAAAAGTAACCCCTTTTACGGTCAGCCGTGGCGCTTGCAGCCTGGCAGCGCGAAGGCGTCTTGACCAAAAGTCGCGGCAAGACCCTCCTGCAAAGACCTGCATTCCTGAGCCACCGGTGAAGCCACTGATCGAGTGCATGGTCCGAAGTCGCGAGTTCCGGTCGGATTGTAGCCATTCCGTCAGTTACCACCCAGAATGATCATCCCGATCTCCTGCTGTGCAATGTTGCGGAAGTTATAACTGCAGCGTCGTCCGCCGACAATCTCCTCTGCCTCCTCAAATGACAATGAAATGACTGGAATGCCCTCGAACTTTTCGACGCGTTATGCTGCAATCAACTATCGACTTTCGAGACGCGTTTTCAGTTCTGCTTGCATTGTTGACTGATGCAAGCATGACGAGAACAGCTTCGGAGGTTCGAGATAACGCGTCGAGGGGAAACGCATGAATTATCCACGCCTGGTATTAGCCGCAGTCGCGGCTCTGATCACATTTTTCGCATGGGGATTTTTGACAGAGGGTTGGTTACTGCGAAAGGATTTCGCGGCTTCGGCCGCTCTTTATCGAACATCGGACTTACAGATGAAGTACATGCCATTGGGCATGGTGGCAACTCTGGTGGCGCTGCTCGCCGCTGTTGTGCTCTACGCTGGCTGGTGCGGTGGCACATCCGGGGCCGTCCGGGGTTTGCAATTCGGCCTTCTGATCGGAGTGTTTGTCGCTTGCATCCACTCAATTTCCAACCTTGTCACGATGAACATGCAAACAAAACTCGGCTTGGAAATCGCTCTCTGCAACGCATTTGGCTGGCTATTGGTGGGTCTTGTAATTGGTCTGGTTTACAGGCCGTTCAAACCCTGAAGAGCAAAATATGTGAATCCGGGCGAATCACTGCCGTGTGTCACGAACACAAGCGCGAGCTTGTGGTGCTGTACCAAAGATGGGAGTTGGCCTCCCGAAGTCGGCTTGCAGGAGCAGGCTTCAAACTGCCCAGTGCTGCTGCGTTCAAAAGGCGTGGTAGTGAACGACTGAGGGAAAGGCGTCACTTAAGGCGTCAGGTGTGTGCTGAGGAGATGAGCGAAAGCAAACCGTTCGATGAAGCATCGCTAATTCGTTAAAAGCGCTGTCGAAACTGGGTCGTGACGGTGGTCCAGGAGCAATCGGGACGATACCTGTTTACGGGCCCGATGGCAGCCGGTGTAAAGGCGGCATGAACTCAGCACAGGCTTTGGTACGGAACGTGAGAGCCTCGATCTGGATGCGAAGGGAAATGACAAGTGGCAGAAACCACGAGGAAGAATACCGATGCCAGATCGAGAGTCGGGGCTGCTCATAGTAGCGATGAAGCTCCTGTAATGGGAGTGGAGCGAAGGGGCAGCGTTATCCAGTTGACGAGTGTTGCCAACCTGCTCGGCGGGGATGAGCGCATGACATCAACGAAACCTCCAAACGAGGTTGGATAATGGGAGCCGTGTAAATCGAGAGATTTACGCACGGTTCTGCGGAGAGGCTCAGGGTGAAATTCCCTGGGCCTACTCACCTAACCGGAAGTAACCCTGAAATTGGGATGATGTCAGATTGATTGTTGTCCGTTCTTCCGGTGACGCATGAGAATCAGCCCAAGCGCGATCAACAGAAAGGGTATGGCAAGAGCCACTGACTCAGGGCGCAAGCGAAATCCCACGACGAACATCCCATGGATCGACAAAAGAAATTCGATCACAACAGCAACCGCAAGAATGAGTCCCGTGCCCAATCCAACTAGCAGAAATCCTGCTTCTCGTCTGGTCATATCGCAAATGGTAAAAGTGTGGACAGATTTGCTCCTGAATCACGGCCTATACGGAAGTTATTATCTAAACAGCATTCTGGCTGTTCATCGCATGTGCAAGCCTGCCACGTGCGAAACAGGCAGACTGTGGCAGTCTGAACAATTCATGCCATTTGTGACTTTCGCCGTTTCTAAATACGGGCTCGAACTCTGTCAGGCGAGTTTATAAGGCGTGCGGTATTCGCGTGACAGCAGCGCCGTGGCATCGGGATCGTTGAGGATCTTCTCCTGTTTAACATCCCAGTGGAGCTTGCGGCCTACGAGCATCGAGATCAGGCCGAGGTGGCCGGGAATTGTGGAGTGATGCGCCACATCAACGGGCGTAATGGTGGGCTTGCGGGATTTGACGCTGTCAAGGAAGTTGCGGCGATGCTCTGATGACACGTAAAGCGGCGTTTTTATTTGGGCCTCGGGCAGCGAATCCATCTTGATCCACTCGGGGTTGGAGGCGTCGAAGCCGCTGCGATCAACCCAGACCCAGCCGTCGGTGCCGATCCATTTCGTTCCCATGCTGATGGCTGGAGATCCGCCGGCAATGGTTACACTCACATCGTTCGAGTAGCCGGTGACTTCCTTGCGGTACATGCACTCGACGGTGTACTTCAGCGCAACGTTCCAGACTGCGTTGGCCGGCGGGAATTCGCCGAAGCCCTGAACCTCAGACGGGCCGCTGAGGTCGAACCCCAGGCCCCAGTGCGCGATGTCGCCATGGTGGCCGATCCAATCAAGAAGCTGGCCGCCGCCTGTGTTGTAGTTCCATCGCCAGTTCTGATAGACGCGCACATCGATATAGGGCTCCATCTTTGAGGGGCCAATCCATGTGTCGTAATCGAGATCGGGTGGCGGCTGCGTGACGGCGAGTTCCCATGCGGGAGTGCCGGGAAGAATCTGCCACGGGTCTTTGATTTTGTCGGGCAGAGTTGAAAGTTTGTTGAGCAGTGCGGGAACGGTGTTGGGGAAGTCGTGCGGCGCACCGGGCAAGCCGACCTCGACGTGCGTAACGTTGCCGATGAGGCCGTTGCGGACAATTTCCGCGGCTTTGTGAAACTGCGGAAGCGAGCGCTGCCATGAGCCTGTCTGCCAGATGATGTTGTTCTTGTGTACCGCGCTGACGATCGCCTGTTGTTCGGCGATAGTGCGGGCGAGTGGTTTCTCTCCGTAGATATCTTTCTTGCGCGCGGCGGCTTCAGTGGCGACGATAGCGTGCCAGTGATCGGGGATAGCGATCATGATGGCGTCAATGTCGTTGCGTGCGAGCATCTCGCGATAGTCATGGAGCGCGGCGCAGTCCTTGTTGCCGTAGTGCGTGTTGACGGTATCGACCGCTTGCTGCAGGTGATTCTTTTCGATGTCGCACGCGGCCACAACCTGGCAGTCGTCGAAGCTGAGAAATGATTTTGTGTTGGCGGGCCCCATCATGCCCCAGCCGATAACGCCGATCGTGATGCGCTCGTGCGCGGGTACGCGGCGTGCGCGTGCGAACGGGTTCGCGGAGAGAGCAGCGGCTGCGGCGGCGGACTGAATAAACGTGCGACGCGTGATCGGCAAGGACATTGGAACTCCCGAAAATGAGCTGTGTGATGTCGGGGAGAATGATAACGCGTCGGTTCGTGCTTTCCCACCCATCACTTTGTCAGAGATGGGGCACACAGCTTTTGTTTTACTCTGAGCTGGAGGAGGCAGGTGGGCCACTCATCTGATTTCGTATTTCAAGTCGGCTGTGCCCCGTTCATCGCGGTCTTATCGCGATGAGCGGGTGCCGTTGCTCCCCTGGCTGCTAGAGACGCTTGATGAAGGCTAGAGCCTGCCTCAGCTCGGGGAAGAGCGCTTCATCGGCTTTGAATTCGCGGGAGTGAACGCAGCGGCGAAGGCCGCGCATCCTCACCGGATGCTTGAGATGCAGCATCTCGTGGTAGAGCAGATACTCAATGGCATAGCGCGGGCTTGATGGACGATCGAAAACGCGGCTGACGACGATGGTGTTGTGGGCTGCATCGTAATGGCCGAGCGAGCGCTTGGCCATGCCTTCGCTCCAGGTGAGCTCCGGGCGACCCAGAAGTCCGCCGAAGAAGCGAGTGTTGAGAGAATCGAACACTTCTTCGAGGTCGTAGAAGTGTCCTTGCGGCCCGGAGTAGCGCTTGCTGCCGCGCGCATGTCGAATTATCTCCGTCTGGCGGGTGACGGCCGCGCTTGTGGTGAAGCGCTTGAAGCGCACGTTGTGTGACGGGTCGATCGGTTTCTTGTAGAGTTTGGCGAGCAGAATATGTGCGATTGCGCGGATCACGCTCTCGGGCGCGCCTTCAATGAGATCAGAGAGGCTGACGAAGATCTTGCCTTCCCGGAGGCGAATGGTGGTGTTCAGGGATGTAAAGCGGCGGAAGCGAATCGAGATGGGAGGCATTGGCGCTCTCGGCCGCAGGGCGCGATATTCCTCCTGGAAAATGGGCGTAAGCTCGGCAGCCACCACGTTTGAAATTAGCATATGCGGAACCGGGAACAGGGATTCGGATGCGTGGAAGAGAGATCTATTGAGGATCGGGTTTTGGCTCGGCACGTTCCTGACCCTTTTCCTCTTTGTGAAGAGCGAAATACTCGGTTTGCTCGCGCAGCAGGCGCTGCGCCTGGTCGGTCAGATCCTGTCCGGCTTCGATGGCTTCCTTACGCGAGAGATCGAACGGGGCTTCTCCGGCAAGGGCCTTGATAGTGCTCAGCCAGCGCTGTGACTCGTCTGACAACATCTTGAGGGCCTGGCGCATATCGGCATGGCGGTCGGAATACTCGTCGAGATTCGAACCAATCTCATCCATCAACGTGGTAACGTCCTGCAATTCACGGTCCAGATGAATAGCGCGGGCTTCGGACTTGCCACGGCTGGTGAGGCTTTTCACGACGTTGACATGTTCATTGAGGTATTCGGTGTAGAGCCTGATCCGTTCGTTTGGATCGATGCCGGCTTCGCGAATTTTGTCGACCTGGGCCTCGGTGAGCGGGTCGTGATGGTCTTTTTGTGCGGCAACGATCGGGGCGTTGAATCCTGCGAGTGCAGCTAGTGTGGCTACAGTGAGGGCGAGAAGCAAACGAGGACGCATGGGCGAACGCACCTGCACCTCATTGAATCACACGAGACCAGAATGTGAAAGGAAGCCGGGAGACCCGGTCCTGCTTAGGAATTGAGATGAGTTGCGAAGGATTTCAATTGGATCACTTGCGAAAGACCTGGAGCATGGTTTCGCTTTCGGCCCGATTTACCTGTGCAAGCGTTGCCTGGACCAGGGGACGATCTTCGTAGCTGCTGTCGTGCAGCATCTGGTTGAGACGGAAAGCCGTGTGGCGCATAAGAATCTCGGCGTTTTTGAGGCGCTTGTCGTTTTCCGCGACGCTGAGGTGCATTTTAAGGGTAATGGCCTGGATCTGCTTCAGTAGGTCGGTGGCTTTTTCCACGTCGCCCGCAGCATATTGCTTGAGGCTGAACTCGGTCATCTGGTGGATAAGCTCGGCGTAGAGGAAGCACTGCTCGCGGGGTTGAACCTGGAGAATCCGGGCCTGGAGGGCTGCGATGCTGTTCTGGTCGATCGGTTTATCGTCCGGGGAAGACGCCAACGCAGGGATGGAGAGCGTTGCGATAGCGAGAAGGATGGTCGACCACGCTTGAGACCGCATGAGGAACCTCCGCTGGTGCGGAATTAGAACATTACCAAAGGTCTCGTGCTGTGCTGAAGAGCACACTCGCCGGTTTTTTCTCAGAAACTGCTTATTCGAAGCTCGGTCACTCCTGAAATCGAATGTAGCCAATACTTCCCGATTCAGATAAGCGACTATAGGAGCATTCCAGCAGAAGGTGCAAGTGAAAAGACCGCTTTCGAAGTAACTTTAATTCGAAGCCATCAAAGTAATGTCACAGAATTGTCTTTTCATCTGTGTGGCCTCTATTTTCTTTCCAGAGCCTGGAGTCTCTGGCGAGCCTGCCATTCCTGATTTGGAAATTTGCCGCCTGACGAATCCAAGAAGTGGTGGTAGTACGTGATAGCCGCCGTCTTGTCGTTCAATGAGTCGTAGGATGTGGCCCAAAGAAAGTAGGTTGCTGGCACTTCAGGAAGATATTTGGCGCGCATTGTGAGGGCGTGGACGGCGACCGCGGGCTGGTGAAGTTTCGATGCCGCGAAAGCTATGCCGCTCCAGGCGTCAGCGTCGGCCGAATCGAGTTTCGAAGCCTTGTCGAAAGCCGCCATCGCCTCCGAGAAGCGCTGTTGACGGATCAGGTTCTGACCGTGGGCGTCGAGCAGATCGACGTCATCAGGGGACTTGGCTAGAAGCGCGAGATAGAGCTTGTCCGAGGCTTCAAAGTCACCGGCCTCTGCGAGGACCTGTGCGAGCATCCCTGTGACGGCCTGATTTTCAGGATGTGCGGCGTGAAGTTTTTTCAAAAGCGGCAGAGCGTCGGCATCGTCTTGCGCGGCAAGCACGGTAGCGAGTTGCGCATTCAGCGCGAGGTCGTCGGGCTGCTGCTGAAGCGCCGCGCGGATGAACTTCTCCGCTTCAGGATACTGTTTGCGCTTGATGAGAACATGGGCGAGACCAGAGTTGGCGGCGACGGATTTCGGATCTTCGACAAGCACTCGGCGATAGGCAGCCTCAGCCGCATCGTGCTGGCCGGAGGCCTCGGCGAGATCTGCAGCTAACAGGGTGTCGTCGACTGTCTCGGGCGTGAGCTTGAGGGCCTCGAGCAATTCCTTTGAGGCTTCGGTGGCGTTCCCCTCGCCGTCGGGGCCCGGTGCATCAAGGCGCGCCAGGGCGCGCCAGGCGCGAGCTTTCATGGCAGGTCCAGCTTCACCGGGATCCAGGGTCGTGGCGGCAATCAGCTCGGTGTGCGCTTCGTCTTTTTTCCCTTGGCGCGCGAGCAACAGGCCGAGGGCGAGGTGCGCTTCGAACGAGTTTGGATTTGACTCGATGGCCCTGCGATAAAAGCCGGCAGCCTGGTCAAAATGATCCTGGTGGTCGGCAACGTAGCCCGCGTCGAAGAGGGCGCGGGCGTCGGTGGCATGCGTAGCCAGGTACGCATCGAGCTTGGCACCGGCGCTTTTCCAGTCGGATTTGACGATGTCCGCTTCGGCGTCGGCGATTTCAGGAGCAACCTGCTGGGTCTGAGCGTCCGTGTTGGCTCCCGGCGAAGGAGCTTGTGCGCGGGATTGCCAGACGGCAAACGAGCAGAGAAGAGCTGGCAGGATGAAGAAGCGACGCACGAAGTACCTCAGATTCAAGTTTACCGGGGTGGCTGGGAGTTCAGACGCTCGAACTCGCCGGAAGAATGTGCGCGGGCAAAAAAGGTTAGTCAAACGATTGACTAGGGAATTAGGCGGGTGGTAGCGTTGGCGACCTAGAGGGAAACTTATGGATCGTCGTCGCTTTTTGGGTGGTTCGCTGGCTGCCGCGGGTGGGGCGATGTTGGCTGGACGAGCAATCGCGGGAGTAGCTGCTGAGCCCGCGGCTGTAGCGATTCAGGAGGGAACTCATGTTCCGGGTGCGGTAGCACAGGCGGAGATTGAGAGCGCGCGCTTTCCCGAAGACTTCCTCTGGGGCACTGCCACTGCAGCCTTTCAGGTGGAGGGCGCATGGAACGAGGACGGCAAGGGCGAGTCGATCTGGGACAAATTTACGCACACGCCCGGCAAGGTAAAGGGCGGAACAACGGCTGACGTCGCCTGCGATCAGTATCATCTCTACGCGCAAGACATGGCGCTTGCGAAACGCCTCAACCAGAAGAGCTATCGGTTCTCCATTTCGTGGCCGCGCATCCAGCCTTCAGGAACCGGCGCGCCGAACATGAAGGGCATCGATCACTACAGCCGGTTCGTGGATACGATGCTGGAGCAAGGCCTACGCCCGTTTTGCACCATGTATCACTGGGACCTGCCGCAGGCACTGGAGGACAAAGGCGGCTGGCCTAATCGCGACCTGGCCAGCTATTACGCCGATTACGCTGGCATCCTGGCCAGGCATCTTGGAGATCGAATTACCATCTGGGCGCCTTTCAACATGCCCTGGTCGGTGGCCTACATGGGATATGGCGTGGGCACGCTCGCACCCTGCCGCGCCAACTTCGACGACTTCCTCAAGGCGGCGCATACCCTGGCTCTTGCGCAGGCACAGGCGCTTCGAGCCCTCAAGGCGGCGTCCTCGAAAGCCATGGTAGGTAGCGCGTACGGCATGTGCCCGGCGTATCCCAAGACGGATTCGGAGGCGGACCGCGCAGCCGCCGCTCGTTATCACGCAATGAACAACGTGTTCTTTCTGGAAGCGGCGATGAAGGGTCGCTATCCGAATGCGTTTGTAGGGGAGCCACCGTATAAGCAAATGGGGGTCAAGCCCGGCGATGACAAGATCATGCACGCACCGCTCGACTGGGTTGGTTTCCACTACTACACGCGCCGCATCGTCTCCGACGCAAGCCACGTGCAGACGTTCAGCGGCGGAGGCTTCAGCGGAGCCGAGATTGAGATAGATCCGGCAAGTGGGCGCGATCCTTACACGCGCTTCCGGGCGGAGATGCCAACCGAGGGCCCCCTGACCGAATCTGGACTCGAGATTTGGCCGCGCGGCATCTACGATCTGGTGACACAGATCTCGCGCGAGTACGACCACCCCATTATCGAAATCACCGAGAGTGGCTGCGGCTATCTCGATGCGCCATACCCCAAGGAGAATGGCCGCGTGCCCGACACGCGTCGGATCGAGTGGTTCCGGCAGGAGTTGGCAGAACTTGCGCGAGCGATTAAAGACGGTGCGCGCGTCCGCTCATTTCATGCCTGGAGCCTGATTGACAACTTCGAATGGTCGAATGGGCACACGGAGCGCTACGGCCTGATCTACGTGGACTATCGCGATCAGAAGCGGACAGTGAAGGATTCCGGCTTATGGTACGGGCGCGTGGCTGCCACGAATCGATTGGTCTAGGAGTCTGCTGGATAGTGTCCATAAGAAACCGGACATCATTCGAATTCTCCATCAAGCTTCAAGAGATGCAAAGTGCCTATCACGGCGTGCATCCGCAATGCGCAGGGAGCGCATCGAATTCGCCTGGAGCGTGAACCATGGCGAATGAAAATACCAATATTCCGGAACGGCCGCAGCCGACACCGGCGGACGAGCGCATCAACGCGGTTCCCACAGACAAAGAAAGAATGGAACGCGAAGCCGATAAACTTGCGCACAAGGGCGCCGAACGTGAACACGAGTTTGACAATACGCAGAAACCCTTTACTAAGTAGATGACCGGTGCGGCGCGCCGCCGCGGGTAGATAGGTTACCTGCCGGCGTGCCGGCCCCAGATGAATCACAAAGAGATCGACAATTTATTGATTTGTAAACTCGGTTGCTGGTTTGGTTTGCAAAGGCGCGTAACACCTTCAGGGCACCCTTCGACACTAAAGTCTCATGGCCCTAAGTAACTCTCGCAATTGGGCTGGTAACCCGAGAAATTCCCCTTTCGTGATTCCAGAAGCACAGAAGTGAAATACATCTTCGTCCGAAACTAGGGCATCCTTCTATCAGTACATGCAGGGTGAGGTTGACCCCGCAAATCCCCAGAACACCAGGTGACATATGCTTTCCACCGCTTCAAAAAGACCGGGCGATGTTGCGTCGTACCTGATGCTCCAGCATTTTCCTTTAACCAGCGCGTATCTCTGCCAGGATTGCAATTCGATTGGGAACAACGCCAATCAGTGTCCTGCGTGTGCGTCGGAGGTTCTGATGAGCCTCTCCGCTGTGCTGAACCGCTCGAACGACTCCATGATTGAATCGCAGTACCCCTCATTACCGGCCCTTGCGGCGGTTTCGGTCCGCGCGGGATCGGCTTTAGCTGCCTAGGATTCTCAATGCTTCTCTTGTGTGTGCGCGCCTGACCCGGGATTGAATGAAAGCCGGGATGCTCGATAGATCAGCGTAAGGCGCGCGACTACTTTCCAACCTTTTCAGGCATTCAGGCAAAAATTTCGGCGACACCATGGGAGCTGAATCGCGAAGTGCGCTCGCGGTGCTGCGGGTCAGCGCTTTATAATGAAGGATGGCTGGTTGCGCGCTGAGCCTCACTGAGGCCTCTATGACGCTGCCGGAACTTTCATCATCCCGGTGTCTTCCCATTGACTTCTCCAAACGACGCGATCGTCATCCGCGGTGCGCGGACCCACAATCTAAAGAACATCTCCTGCGAGATTCCCCATGGAAAGCTGACAGTGGTCAGTGGCGTGTCAGGCTCGGGCAAGAGCTCGCTCGCCTTTGACACCATCTACGCCGAGGGACAGCGGCGCTATGTCGAGTCGCTTTCGGCGTATGCGCGGCAGTTTCTGGAGCGGATCGAAAAACCGGATGTGGACGAGATTGACGGGCTGGCTCCGGCGATTGCCATCAAGCAGAAGAACACCACCCGCAATCCGCGATCGACCGTGGCGACGGCGACGGAGATTTACGACTACCTGCGATTGCTGTATGCGCGGGCCGGCGAAGTGCATTGCATCTATTGCGACGGACTCGTGAAGCGCAACTCGATGGACGAAGTTGCGGAGAAGGTTCTGGCGCTGGGTGAGGGAACACGACTGAATGCATTATTTCCCGTGCGGCACGAGATGCCTGCCGCTGAACCGGCCAAGACAACGAAGCGGGGCGGCAAAACTGGCAAGATTGGCGCGAAAGCAGCGGCGGCGACGGCTGTTCTGGAGCCGATGAGCGAAGGGCTGAAGGCCCGGCTGATGGAGTTGCGCGGATCGGGATTCAATCGGCTTTACCAGAATGGGCAGATCTTCGAGTTCTCTACGCCGGAATCGCTGCTGGAAGTGGATTTCACCGCTCCGCTGTTTGTGTTGTTAGACAGGATCGTGGTTAGTCAGGAGAACCGCGCGCGGATCGTGGATGCGGCGGAGATCGCGTATCGCGAGGCTGGCGAAGTGATCTTCGAGATGGTGCCCCGTGAATCAGATATGGAGGGAATCCGGCTCCGCTTCTCAGGCGAATACGAGTGCACGAGCTGCCACAAGCCTGGGAAGGAGCCGGAGCCGCGGCTGTTCAGCTTCAACAATCCGTTTGGGGCTTGCCCGCGTTGCCAGGGATTCGGGAACACCGTGGACTACGATCTGAATCTTGTGATCCCGGACAAGGGGCTGAGCCTGAATGACGGCGCAATTGATCCGTGGAATCGACCGAAATACCGGTCGTGGTTTACGGACATGAAGAAGCAGGCCAGTGCGCTGGGAATTCCGATGGATGTGCCGTGGCGCGAGATGAGCGAAGCGGCGCGCGAGGTCGTTCTTCGCGGCAAGGGAAGTTTCGAAGGCGTGCATGGTTTTTTTGCGCAGATGGAGAGGAAGAAATACAAGCTCCACGTGCGCGTGATGCTGAGCAAGTATCGGGGGTATGCGGAGTGCCCGGAGTGCCGAGGCCAGCGGCTGCGTGCCGAGGCGCGTGCCGTGCGGCTCACGACGGAGAAATTCGGGGGGCTGAATATCTGCCAGGCCGCGGCGCTGACGATCGCGAAGGCGAAGGAGTTTTTTGCGGAACTGAAGTTGTCGCCGATGCAGGAAGAGATTGCCGGGCCAATTCTGGAAGAGGTTCAGCAGCGGCTGAGCTTTCTGGATGCTGTTGGGTTAGAGTACCTGACGCTGGATCGGCTGGCTTCTACCTTGTCTGGCGGCGAAGCGCAGCGGATTCAGCTTGCGACGTCGCTCGGTTCGCAGCTGGTGGGAACCTTGTATGTGCTGGATGAGCCTTCGATCGGATTGCACACGCGGGATACGGCCCGGCTGATTCGCATCCTGAAAAAACTGCGCGATCTTGGGAACACTATCGTGGTGGTGGAGCACGATGCGGACGTGCTGCGCTCGGCGGATCACTTGCTCGATCTAGGGCCCGGGGCTGGCGAGTTTGGCGGAAAGCTTTTGGCGGAAGGCGTGCTCGCTGAGATTGAAGCGAACCCGAATTCGCTGACCGGGAAGTATCTTTCCGGAAAAATTTCGATTCCAGTGCCTACACGGAGGCGTGTTCCGGGGCGCGAGAAGCTGGTGCTGAAGGGCGCAGAGGCGAACAATCTGCATAGCCTCAATGTGGAGATTCCGCTTGGCATGCTCGTGGCGATCACGGGCGTTTCAGGATCAGGCAAATCCACGCTGGTGCACCAGGTCCTGTATCGCGCGGTGGCGCATGCACTGGGGCAAACGGACCGCGGCGATCCCTCCGGCCTTTTTCGTTCGTTGACCGGCGTTGAAAGATTGAACGACGTCATCCTGGTGGATCAGACGCCGATTGGTCGAACGCCGCGTTCAAATCCCATCACATATATCAAGGGCTTCGATTTGGTGCGCGAATTGTTCGCGGCGCAGCCGGATGCGAAGAAGCTTTCATTGACTCCGGGGCACTTTTCATTCAACGTGCCGGGCGGCCGCTGCAACACATGCGAAGGCGACGGAACAGTCACGGTGGAGATGCAGTTCCTGGCCGACGTTGAACTGCCGTGCGAAGACTGCAACGGCACGCGCTACCAGGCCAAGGTCCTCGACGTGCAGTACAAGGGCAAGAACATTCACGAAGTGCTGCAGATGACCGTGAAGGAGGCCCTGCGGTTCTTCGCGGGACAGACGAGGCTATTGGAAAAACTGGCCGTGCTGGATGAGATTGGGCTCGGTTATCTGCGGCTCGGGCAGTCCGCAACGACACTCTCTGGCGGCGAGGCGCAGAGGGTGAAACTGGCGGCGCATTTGTCACAAGTAAGAGCGGCAAATGCAAATGCCAAACCATCGCAGGCGAGCCGCGTGTTGTACATCCTCGATGAGCCTACGACGGGATTGCACTTCGATGATGTGTCCAAGCTGCTAACGGCCTTTCGCAAGCTCATTGACGGCGGCGGATCATTGATCGTGATTGAACACAATCTCGACGTGATCAAGAGCGCGGATTGGGTGATCGATCTGGGACCCGAAGGTGGCGAGGGCGGCGGACACATCGTGGCTGAAGGCACGCCGGAAGACATTGCGGGCAATCTGCATTCGCATACGGGGCAGTGGCTGGCGAAGGTATTGTGAGCGCATGGATGGTGAGCAACCAGCAGGCAGGAAGTGTCTCCAGCCGCTATGCGCGAATCAGAGAACGCCTTCAGCTCGCTCGGTAGCGAGTTGCCGATCCAGGCCTTCGACTTGAGACGCGGGAATTGAAATACCGATTAGCGGCGTGGCGCCGCGCAGTTGTCTCTCTCGCACCTGCCATTCTTCGCGCAGAGTGCATTGATTCCTGCGGCAGTCATGCACGCAGCGGCATTCAAACTCGCAGACCGCAAGGTGTTCCGGCACATCCTGAATGATCTGTTCTTTGATCCAGTTCCAAAAGCGATGCAAAGAACGTCTGCTGTTTGACATGGTAGTAGACCATGTTCGCAGCAATTGCAGAGGAATGTCGTTGCTTTGGAGCAAGCACTAAATCAAAATGCAGGGTCTTTTAGTGCCCGCCTGGGTCAGAAACGCGTCCCCTGCGCGCCAAAGCGGTAGGTCGCGCCGAATGTTATGCCTTGAGGGTTCAGGGTATGATTCTGGCCCGTGACGCTACTGTGAAAATCCATGAGGGCGTCGTAGGTGTAATCCGCTCGAGCCCACCAATGCCCCTTGATGTGGTATTCCAAACCGCCGCCGACATCCCAGGTGCCATATGTCCCATGATTATGTCCTGTGCCGTTGCCCGGAGTCGACAGGCTGGCAAATCCGAGTTGACCCTTGAAGATAGGCTGAAGCCTGCCCCAGTAACCCATGGTGCACATGACACCACCCGAGCCCTGGAACAGCTTATATTCAGAGGCTGCGTCGTTTCCGCCCCAGATCATGGAGTGCCCTTCCACATTGAGACCGAGGCAATGCCACATCGTTGCGGTCACCCAGGCGGAGGGTCCCCACCGGTTGATGTCCCCCTTTCCCCAATCCCCTGACCAATAGTCCATCCCCCCGCCGAGGCTCCAGTTTACGAGGGTGTGCTTTGTTGACCCGGCTGCAGGCTGCACCTGAGCAAGGCTCGGAATCGAGACGAGAACGACTGCCACCGCTAGCGCCAGCTTTGCACCCATGTTTTCTTCTCCTGATTCGAGGCCAGTCCGGGCGAGGACTGCCCTGAGTTGATTGGGCTTGAAACTGCAAAGGAAACCAAGGTCGTCATACCAGCAACCAGGAAAGAAACGAAAAGTGGAATTCTGCTAAGGGAAGGGCTACTTCGCGATACTCGTTCTGGCTCGGTAAAGCATGTACAGAGCGGCCGCTTCAAAGCTCAGGAGCAACTTGCAAACCCGCGGAATGCGAACGAAAGCCCGGTGCGCATCCCTGAAAATCAAAATGGTTACGATGCTCAACCCGCGGTCAGCGTGGCCCGTCAGGTCATTGATTTGGTTGCTTGCTATTGAAAAAAATCAACTTCGGTATCGAACTTGCGAAATAACATTTTGCTGAGGTCACCCGGCGATGTCAACTGCATCTTTTACTGGCTTCCCTCTAACCCGCACATTTTAAATGTGAAAATGTGGGTGTTTGCATTTAGATTCCCGCGGTTTTTGCGCCAAGCAACTCGCTTGGAGTTCCCACGCCGTGCTCACAGAGAAACCCGAAAACACTCCAGAATTCTCTGCATGCGCCAGGCTCATCGCAGAGACGCACCTCAGGGGCTAGGTCAAACCACGCCCGAGCGTCTTAGCGCTCAGACTGGGTTCTTCGGTCTTGCCATCCTGGAGGCGCGAGATGCCGAGAGGGTTTCCGTCCTGGAGTTCCGGTGGAAGCATGGCTTGCGGGAAATTCTGGAAGCAGACGGGGCGGGCAAAGCGGTAGATAGCCAGGCTGCCGACAGACGTGAAGCGCGGATCGGACGTGGAGGGATAGGGTCCGCCATGAACCATGGCGGACGTCACTTCGACCCCGGTCGGGAATCCGTTGAAGATGAGGCGTCCGGCTTTCTGCTCGAGGATGGCTATCAGCTCGCGATTAGCGGCGAGGTCGTCTTCATCGCCGAGGATAGTCGCGGTAAGGTGGCCGTCGAGACCCTTGGCGATGAGCTTCATGTCCGCTTTATCGCCGGTGACGAGCGAGAGTGTTTGGGCCAAAGATTTCGTCGGCTAAACCGAGCTCTCCTTTTTTTCGCATCGGCTCGTACAGAAATTCCCGACTTGAAGCTGTGAAGAGCTTTGCCTGTGCGTGAAATGGCGTCTTGCCCTGCTGGCCCTCTGACAGCATGTGCGCCTCGGCGGCGAGTTCCACCTGATTTTCTCGGATCTCGGTGGCTCGATCGTATTCCCTGGCGATGTTTCCCGTGAGCAGAGTGAAAGGCTGGGCCTGTGTGACAAGAGACTTGAGCTCTTCAAGAAATGCAGAGTTTTCAGGCGCCTCGGGGAGAAGGACGATGCCGGGTTTGGTACAGAACTGGCCAGCTCCGAGCGTGAAGGACCCGAAGAGACTCTGTGCGAGTGCGGCGGGGCCTTTGCGCAGTGCGCCGGGAAGAATGAAGACAGGGTTGCCGCTGGACATCTCAGTGAAGCATGGGATGGGATCGGGACGTGCTGCGGCGAGATCCATGAGAGCGCGGCCGGCGCGGAGCGAACCTGTAAAGGCCACGGCTCGAATGAGCGGATGTTTGACGAGTGCCGTGCCGACCTCAACGCCGGAGTCGAAGAGCAGGGAGAAGACGCCGGGATGCAGATCTTGCCCGATGACGGATTCGCTAATGATGGCTGCTGCAAGTTCGGAGGTTCCGGGATGCGCGGGATGTGCCTTGACGATGACAGGGCATCCGGCAGCGAGGGCCGAAGCAGTATCTCCGCCGCCGACTGAGAAGGCGAGCGGGAAGTTGCTGGCGCCGAAGACAGCGACAGGGCCGAGCGCGCGGAGCATGGAACGAATGTCGGGACGCGGGAGGGGCTGACGATCAGGAAGGGCGGGATCGATGCGAGCCTGCACCCATGAACCTTCTTCCACTACGCCGGCAAACATGCGCAGCTGGTTGGCGGTGCGCGTAATTTCCCCGGTAAGTCGAGGTATGGGAAGCGCGGTTTCAAGGTGAGCACGCTGGGAGAGTTCATCGCGATGCGATTCGAAACCGGCAGCGATGCTGCGGAGAAATGCGGCGCGGGTTTTCCCGCTCGTCTGCGAGTAGCTTGCAAACGCTTCAGAGGCGAGGATGGCAGCGCTCTCGAGTTCCGGCGCTGTGGCGGAGCGAAAGACGGGTTGCAGGGGTTCGCCAGTCTGGGGAGCGAATGCCTGGAAGCTGTCGCCATCGCGTGAGCCGCGCTGCGAGCCTATAAACGAGAGTCCGGTGAGTTCCATAGCAAAGCCATTATCCAGTGTTCAGGGGAAACGTGTCAGGGACGCTTCAGATTCCGGTCCATCTACTCAGCCACAACCGGATTCGTGAGTGAGCCGAGCCCTTCAACGGTGACGGTGACGGTTTCGCCGGGCTTGAGCCAACGTTTCGGATTGCGGCCGAGGCCAACGCCCGGGGGCGTGCCGGTGGAGACGATGTCGCCGGGGAGCAGCGGCGTGATGGAAGAAAGATATTCGATCAGCTCGGGAATCTTGAATACGAGCTCGCGGGTATTGGAGTGCTGGAGGACTTCGCCGTCGATGGAGAGGCTTATGTCGAGTGCGTGCGGGTCGGCGATCTCGTCGGCGGTGACAATGGCGGGGCCGAGTGGGCAGAAGGTGGGGAAACACTTGCTCATGGACCACTGGGTGCTGGCGAACTGCACGTCGCGGGCGCTGACATCGTTGACGATGGTGTAGCCGTAGACGTGATCGCGCCAATCTGATGCGGCAATGCGATAGCCGCCTTTGCCGATAACGAATGCGAATTCGGCTTCGTAGTCGGGCTGGGTGGAGTTTTTCGGCAGCACGATCGGCTCGCCGGGCCCGATAATCGCGGTGGGCAGTTTGAAGAAAACTACAGGCGTGGTGGGGAGTTCCATGCCGGATTCCTTAGCGTGGTCTCGATAGTTTAGACCGATGGCGAAGATGCGGGGTGGATTGGAGAGGGGTGCGTGAATCTTCACGCCGTCGAGACCGAGCCTGGAGGCGGCCAGCGCGTTTGTGGGACCGCGCGCGATCACTTCGAGTGCGGAAGAGTAGCCGCTGGGGCTGAGGTCGAGGATGGAGGCGGTGTCATCGAAGAGGATGCCGGGGCGGACCGGGGCGGTCGGTGTAGAGAAAGAGATCAGCTTCATGAAGGGAGACTCCAGTTGAACTGTGCGCCCTGTTGGGCGGCTTTCTTTGGGACGGTACAGCAAGTCAGCGACGTGCAGGTTCTCAAGCGGCAGTCCATCCGCCGTCGATGTTGAAGAGTGCGCCCGTGATAAAGGCGGCTTCGTCGGACGCGAGATAGCGAACCATGGAGGCGACTTCTTCGGGCCGGCCGAGGCGGCCGATTGGCTGGCGCGCGCGGAGTTCGGCGCGAACCTCTTCCTTGTTCTCCTTGTGAAACTTCTCGAGATAGCCCTCAACGAAGGGCGTCTCCACTGTGCCCGGACAGATAGCGTTGATTCGGAGCGTCTTCGGATATTCGACAGCGATCTGGCGCGTCATGGCGACGACGGCGCCCTTGGTGGTGCAGTAGGCAAATCGCTGCTTGATGCCGACCAGACCAGCGACGGAAGCGATGTTGACGATGGTACCTGTTGCACCGCCGGTTTCGCCTGCGGCTAGCAGCAGCGGCAAGAATGCGCGGGTGACAAGATAAACGGCGCGGACGTTAACGTTGAGGAGGTGGTCGAAGTCATCAGGTTCGGTCTGCTGGATGGAGCCGACATGGCCGATCCCCGCGTTGTTGACGAGGATGTCGAGCCGTGGGAGATTTGCGACGCCAGCGGCAATAGACTCGGGGCTCGTGACGTCGAGATGAACCGCCTTCGACGAGCCGATAGATTTTGCCAGTGCTTCGGCAGCGTCGAGATTGATGTCGGCGATCCAGACGAAAGCGCCGGCCCGAACGAGTTCCTTCACGGTGGCTTCGCCGATGCCGCTGGCGCCGCCGGTGACGAGAGCGTGGCGGCCCTTAAGGCTGAAGGCTTGGGAAGATGGCGCGTCCTGCGAACTACTCATACGAAGCGGATTCCTTTGCTGTCGATCTTGAGTTGTGCTGATTCAAGAATAGCGGCGGAGGGTTCGTCGGTGGTGAGGGCGCGAGTGATCACGTCATCGATGATGGCCGCGAAAGATGCCATCGCGGGGCCGGAGGGCAGCTGCCGAGCGCCGAGTGAGATGGCCTCAACCTCACGGTAGACGGGGATGCGAGCCTGCAGCCCGGGGTCGCGCCAGGTAGAGAGGCGCACGCCCACAGTGCCGTGGCGGGTGATGCCGAGGTCTCGTTCAGGCGACGCGACGTACCGAAGGAATTGCCACGCGAGTTCCTTGTGGCGCGAGCCTCGACCCATGGCAAGCGCCCAGAACACAGAGAGCGAAACAGGCGAAGCGCCGTTTGCAACGGGAATGGGGGCGATGGCAACCTTGCCGGCGAGGGGCGATTCTTCGCGGCTCGCGCGCGCTGCGAATCCAAACCAGTTGGCCATCATGGCGACTTCGCCATCGAGGAATAAGTCGCCGGATTGTGTCGAGTCAAGTTGCGGAGATTTTGGATGACATAGCTCGACATCGCAAACGACACGCCGGTAAAAATCGAGTGCGGCGACAGCGATTGGCGTGGTCAGGGTGGGGCGACCGGCAGAGTCCGTGAGTTCGCCGCCGCGACTCCAGACCTGAAGGGCAAAGTCGTAAAGGGTATTGTGGCCGTCGGGGAACGCTGCGAAGACAGTACCGTAATTGCCGTTGGCCTGATCCGTAAAGAAGCGCGCGGTCTGTTCGAATTCTTCCCACGTGGTGGGCGGCGCGAGATCGCGCTGGAACCTCGAACGGAAAGCGGCTTGCCGTTCGGGATCCGAGAACAGGTCAGTTCGATAAACAAGGCATTCTGGACCATCGTGCCACGGTAGGGAGCTAAGATGGTTGCCGAACAGGAGCGGCTGCACGAGAGAGCGCGGCCAGCCGCCGGGCCACTCGCGAATCGGAATGTGTTGCTGCCAGGGATGCAGATCCTCAAGCGCACCCGAGACCTGGGCTTCGGCGAGCCAGTCAGTCACGAGCAGGGCGAGATCGAAGCGGCCGTCGCGAAGCCCCCCGTCGGCGATGGCGGAGCTGTAGAGCTCGTGAATGCTGACGGAGATGAGCTCGATCTTCGTTCCAGGGTGATGCTCTTCGAAGAGACGGGCTTCTTCAGTGAGGGCATTTTCAAAATCCGCGTAATTGCGGAGCAGGATACGCAGCCTGCTCATGCGGGCTCCGGCAGGCTGCGGCAAAACTTAGAAGAATTCGCGGCCAATACTTCCATGATGAGACTCGTGTACCGCTCAGCGGCAGCCGCAGTATACCGCTTGCGAGCGTTATGAACGATACTGGAGGGGCGAAGCGAAAGGAGAAATCGGGTGGCGCTGCTTCACGAGGACAGACTGTTTCCCGCAGAGGAAAAGACGAGGGCTATTGCACGGCGGCTGTATGACGGGATCAAGGATTTGCCGATTGTGAGTCCGCACGGACACACGCAGGCAGGCTGGTTTGCGCGCAACGAACCGTTTCCCGATCCGGTGACGCTGTTTGTTCAGCCGGATCATTATGTCTTTCGCATGCTGTACAGTCAGGGGATTTCGCTCGACGAACTGGAGATTGGCAGCAAGCCGGTTAAGGATCCGCGCAAGGTGTGGCGGATCTTCGCGAGCAATTATCACCTGTTCCGCGGAACCCCTTCGCGGCTCTGGCTCGATTACGCATTTGAGAAGCTTTTCGGAATACAGGAACGGTTGTCAGCGAAGACTGCGGACCTCTATTACGACACGATTGAGGGGAAGCTGCGCGAGAAGGAATTCCTGCCGCGCGCGCTCTTCGAGCGGTTCCGGATCGAAGTGCTGGCAACGACGGATTCGCCGCTTGATACGCTGGCCGATCACAAGGCAATTCGCGAGTCTGGATGGAAGGGACGGATTGTGCCCACGTTCCGGCCCGATCCGCTGGTGGACCCTGCATTTCCCGGTTTTGGCGAGAATGTGGCGAGTCTGGGCAAGCTGACAGGAGAAGATACGGCCACGTGGCGCGGTTATCTGCGAGCGTTGGAAGCGCGAAGGCAGTTCTTCAAGACCCTTGGTGCCACGGCTACGGATCATGGGCACATCACGGCAAAGACGGCAGACCTGGGTGAGTCAAAGGCGGAGTGGCTATTCGGGAAGGTGCTGGAGGGCGAGGCCGATGCGGAGCACCAGGAGCTTTTCAGAGCGCAGATGCTGACAGAGATGGCTCGGATGAGCGTCGAAGATGGGCTTGTGATGCAGATTCATCCGGGCTCGGTTCGGAATCACAATGCGCAGTTGCACTCGAAATATGGGCGCGATATGGGCGCGGACATTCCGGGGCCGACGGATTATGTACATGCGCTGAAGCCGTTGCTCGATCGGTTTGGAAATGAGCCGGGGCTGACGGTCATTTTGTTTACGCTGGATGAAACCGTGTTCAGCAGGGAACTGGCGCCACTGGCGGGGCATTATCCGTGCCTGCGTCTGGGACCGCCGTGGTGGTTCCTCGACAGCCCTGAGGGGATGCGGAGGTTCCGCGAGCTGGTTACAGAGACCGCGGGGTTCTACAACACAGTGGGCTTCAACGACGATACGCGCGCGTTCCTTTCGATTCCGGCGCGTCATGATGTTGCCCGTCGAGCGGATGTAGCGTTCCTGGCGCGAATGGTGGCGGAGCATCTGCTGGATGAGGATGAGGCGGCCGATGTTGCGCAGGAACTCACTGTGGGGCTTGTCAGGAAAGCCTACAAGTTGCAGTGACCGAGGCGACGGCGAAGTAACGAGACCGGCAGCCACGACTGCACATTCGCAGTAAGCATCAAAGCCATGCAGTGGAGTGGTTGCATGGCGACAAAAGTCAAAGAGAGTGCCGAGCCGTTTGTGCCGGCCAGGCCGCACATTGCCGGTGCTGTCTGCGGCGGTGCAGAAGTGCAAGGGATGCGATCTGTATCGCAACGCAACCCAGGCGGTATTCGGAGAGATCGACTCGCACGATGGCGCGCCGCTGCCGAAGATCGCGATCATGATGATCGGCGAACAGCCCGGAGACCAGGAAGACAAGCAGGGAAGGCCGTTCGTCGGGCCGGCAGGCAAACTGCTGGACAAGGCTCTCGATGAAGCCGGGATCGATCGCACCGAAGTCTACGTTACGAATGCTGTGAAGCATTTCAAGTGGGAGCCGCGCGGTAAGGTCCGCCTTCACAAAAAGCCGAACATGAAAGAGATCAATGCCTGCCGTCCATGGCTCGATGCGGAACTGGAAACGGTGAAGCCGAAGCTGATTGTGGCACTGGGTGCGACCGCGGCGCAGGGACTGCTGGGGTCAGGTTTTCGCATTACGCAAGCGCATGGAAAGCTGCAGGAGGCTCCGGGGCTTCCCCCGATCATCGCGACCCTGCATCCATCGGCGATCTTGCGTGCGCAGACAGATGGGGATCGTCACACCCAGATGCGGATCCTGGTTGAAGATCTGCGCGAAGTGGCGAAAATCGCAGGGCGGTAAGTCAGGGTTTGGTCTGCGGTTCTTCGCGAAGATCCGCCAGGACCTTGAGATATGCGCGAGCAGTCTCAGTGATCGTCTCGGGATGGCCTGCATCGACGGCGGCAAGATTGACGAGATCGCCGCCGACTCCAAGTGCGCGAGCGCCAGCCTGGATGAAGCTGGCTGCCGTTTCGAGCGTCACGCCGCCGGTGGGGATCAGCTTGAGAAACGGGAATGGCGCGAGCAGGGACTTCAGATAACTTGCTCCCCCCATTGCCGAGCATGGAAAAACTTTGACGTAGTCAGCGCCTGCGCGCCAGGCGGTGATGACCTCCGTTGGCGTGAGCGCGCCGGGGATGGAGAGCTTGCCGTTCGTTTTCGTGGTGTTGATAACGTCGAGATGCAGACTGGGACTTACGACGAACTCGGCGCCCGCATTGATGGTCGCCTGAGCTTCAGAGGCCGTAGTGACTGTACCGGAGCCAAGCAGCAGTTGCGAACCATATTTCTGTTTGAGTTCCTTGAGCACGTCGATAGCGCCGGGGACAGTCATCGTGACTTCGACAACGGTGACGCCGCCGGCAATCATGGCCTGTACAACGGAGTGGGCCTGGGCCGCGTTACGTGCGCGCAGAACCGGAATCAGGCCAACGCCTTCGATGATTTCGGCCGTCTTAGTAGTGGGATTGGGCATTTTTTCCTTAGCGGAGTTAGCGAGTTAGCCGCGCTTTGCGCGTGTTACAGAGTTAATCGGACCGCGAGATCGCAATTGTCAACGCGCGATTCGGGCGCTGCCGCCATTCATGGCGCGTTCCACTTCGGCGAGCGTTGCCATGCTGGTATCTCCGGCGGTAGTCATAGCGAGTGCGCCGTGAGCCACGCCGCAGCGAACTGCCCATTCAAACGACTTCCCGGCAAGCATTCCGTAAATGAGACCGGAGGCGAAACTGTCGCCGCCACCGACGCGGTCGAGTATGTCGATCTCCTGCTGCGGCACGTGGACAATCTGGTCCTGATAGAGAGCGATGGCGCCCCAGGCGTTGCGGCTGGCGGTCCGTGCGGTGCGCAGGGTGCTGGCGATGAGCTTCAGGTTGGGATAAGCCATGGCAACTTCGCGAAGCATCTCCGCGTAAGCGTCGATGGGCAACTCGTCGAAGTCTTCAGTCACTCCCTTGATCTCAACGCCGAGCATCGCGGAGAAGTCTTCTTCGTTCCCCAGCAACAGGTCCACTTTGCGAACCAGCGCGCGATTTACTTCCTGCGCTTTCGTCTTTCCCCCAATAGAGCGCCAGAGGGAGTCGCGGTAGTTCAGATCGTACGAGACCGGTGTTCCGAATCGGCGAGCCGCGTCCATGGCTTCAGCGGCGACTTCGGCTGTGGAGGCTGAGAGCGCAGCGAAGATACCGCCCGTGTGTAACCACTTTGAGCCGTTCTTCGGGCCAAAGACCGACTCCCAATCGAAGTCGCCCGTCTTCACCTGGCTGATGGCCGTGTGTCCCCGATCGTTGCATCCGGCCGCGGCACGTGAGCCAAATCCGCGCTCGGTGAAGTTGAGTCCATTGCGAACGGTGCGGCCTACCCCGTCGAACGGAACCCAGCGAAGCAGCGAGGTGTCGACGCCGCCTTGCAGAATGCAATCTTCGACGAGACGGCCCACCGCATTGTCAGCGAGTGCGGTGGCGATGGCCGTGCGTAGCCCGAAACAGCGACGGAGTCCGCGGGCGACGTTGTACTCGCCTCCGCCCTCCCAGACGGCGAATTGTCGCGTCGTGTGCACCCGGCCCTCGCCCGGGTCGAGGCGGAGCATAACTTCGCCGAGGCTGAGACAATCCCATCGCCGATTCGTATCGGGAAGCAGAATAGGTTCCATATTTGGTCCAATGAAACTGTAACGCATCCCGGGCAGGCTGGAGACGGTCTGTACCGCTCAAGGAGACGCAGCCGCGTTGCGGCTTGGGAGGGAAATGATCGCGCGTGATAGATTTTGTGGGTCAGGAAATTGGCAGGAACGGCTGCGGGTAAATGCGCGAGCCTGCAAATCTTAAAGCTATGCGAGGGAATTAGGTGAGTAAGAGTTTATTTGATTTGACCGGAAAAGTTGCAGTGGTGACGGGCGGGACAACCGGCATTGGCCACGCGATTGCGCTGGGATTGGCAGAAGCAGGCGCCGATGTAGTGCCGAGTTCGCGCCGTGCGGATCAAGTGGAGAAGACCGCGAAAGAGATAGAAGCGCTGGGACGACGTTCGTTACAGATTACGAGTGACGTACTGGACCGGGCCTCTCTGCAATCGCTGCATGATGCGGTAATGAAGGAATTCGGCAAGGTCGACATCCTTGTCAATGCAGCGGGTGTCACGCATAAGGCTCCGACTCTCGACGAGAGCGAAGCTGAATGGTCGCGCGTGATCGAGACGAACCTGACAGGGACGTTGCGGGCTTGCCAGATCTTCGGCACGACCATGGTGAAAGCCGGATACGGGCGGATCGTGAACATCGCTTCGCTAACGACATTTGTTGGGTTCTACCAGGTGGCTGCATATTCGGCGTCGAAGGCCGCCGTCGGATCGCTGACGAAGGTGCTGGCGGTGGAGTTGGCAAAGACAGGCGTGAATGTGAACGCCATTGCCCCGGGAATGTTTCCAACCGACTTGAATGCCAAGCTGATCACCGGCACTCCACGCGGCGAAGAATTGCACATGCGCGTGCCGATGGGACGGTTTGGGAAGGCCAGCGAACTGGCTGGAGCCGCAATTTTTCTGGCTTCTGAAGCAGCCTCGTACGTGACTGGAGAGATTGTCGCTGTGGATGGCGGGTTCCTGGCAAGCGGCGTAAACCAATAGAACAGCGCATGGGGAACGGGGATCAGGAGTAGGAAATAAAACCTCGGCCTCGAGGGTCGAAAACTGAAAGCTGATGGCTGAGAGCTGAAAGCTGACATTCATGAAGATTACGAATGCATTCGTCAACATCACTTCACCGGGACGGAACTTCGTCACTCTGAAGATTGAGACGGACGAGGGAATCTACGGGCTTGGGGACGGCACCTTAAATGGCCGCGAGATGGCCGTCGCCAGTTATCTGACCGACCACGTGATTCCGTGCATCATCGGGCGCGATCCATTTCAGACTGAGGACATCTGGCAGTATCTCTATCGCGGGCCCTACTGGCGGCGCGGGCCCGTGACGATGACGGCGATTGCAGCCGTGGATGTGGCTCTCTGGGACATCAAGGGCAAGGCGCTGAATACTCCCGTATACAACTTGCTTGGGGGCAAGAGCCGTGAGGGCATTCTCGTCTACGCGCACGCGAACGGTGCCGATGTGGATGCGGCGCTCGAGGATGTAGCGAAGCACAAGGAACTGGGGTACAAAGCGATCCGCGTACAGAGTGGGATTCCAGGTCTCAAGAGCACATACGGTGTTCCCAAGGGCCCGGGGCGCTACGAACCCGCGGAGCGCGGATTGCCGCATGAGTACGAGTGGTCATCCGAGCTTTATCTGCGCCATGTGCCGAATCTGTTTGCTCGTGTGCGTGAAGAATTTGGCGAGGAATTGCACCTGTTGCACGACTGCCATCACCGTCTCACTCCCATCGAAGCCGGGCGGCTAGGAAAGGAATTAGAGCCATTTCATCTCTTTTGGATAGAGGATCCTACGCCTGCAGAGTTACAGGAAGGCTTTAAGGTAATTCGAGAGCATACAACCACGCCTATCGCTGTTGGCGAGGTGTTCAATTCGGTGTGGGATGCGCATGATCTGATTCGCAACCAGTGGATCGACTATCTGCGCATGACGCTTGTGCACGGTGGCGGCATCACCCACCTTAAGAAGGCCGCGGACTTCGCGGCAATGTATCACGTGCGTACGGGATTTCACGGAGCGACGGATTTGTCGCCAGTGACGATGGCGGCAGCGCTGCATTTCGATACGGCCATTCACAATTTCGGAATCCAGGAACACATGCCGCACACAGACGAGACGGACGCGGTGTTTCCCCATAGCTACACGTTCAAAAACGGCTTGATGTCCCCCGGAGACGCTCCGGGACTAGGCGTTGACCTGGACGAGAAGCTTGCGGCGAAGTATCCATATCAACGCGCGTATCTGCCGGTGAACCGTAAACTCGATGGCACGTTGACAGATTGGTAGGACAATGGCGAACCCGATGAAGCCGGTGGATATGCGAGCAGAAGCAATGGACGGCCTTGACGAACCACCGGCGCTGCGAGGGCGATGGACGATCTGCGCCATGCTCTTTGTGGCGACGACGATCAACTATGTCGATCGGCAGGTGCTGTCGATCCTGAAGCCGATTCTGCATGGCCAGACGATTCACCTGCAGCCGTTCTTTTCAGGCTGGCCTTCGGTAGAAACGACGATCAACGTCACCGACCGGGAGTACGGATACATCTTGGCGGGCTTCCAGGTGGCGTATGCGCTCGGAGTCGTGTTCGCCGGGCGACTGGTGGACCGGCTCGGTTGCCGCAGGGGATACCCGCTCGTGACCGGATTGTGGAGCCTGGCGGCAATGGCGCACGCGCTGGTGAACTCGGTGATCGGGTTTGGAATCGCTCGGTTCTTCTTGGGGCTGGGCGAAAGCGGCAATTTCCCGGCAGCCATTAAAGCAACGGCTGAGTGGTTTCCTCCGAAAGAGCGGTCGCTTGCCACGGGTATTTTCAATTCGGGTGCGGGCGTGGGTGCCATTGTCGCGCCCCTCGTCGTGCCATGGGTGGCGATTCACTTTGGCTGGCGCGCCGCGTTTCTGGTCACCGGAATATTTTCTGTCATCTGGATCGTGTGGTGGTCGATTCGCTACCGCAAACCACAGGAGACGATGGACTGGACGCGCGGCCAGGTCGTGGTTGCCCCTTCGGCGGACGTTTTGCCGTGGTGGGGACTACTTCGCCATCGGCAGGCGTGGGGATTCATGATCGGCAAGTTCCTCACAGATCCGGTGTGGTGGTTCTTTCTGTTCTGGCTGCCGCAGTATTTTCACTCCCGGTTTGGACTCGATCTGACCCATATGGGGCCGCCGCTCGCGACTGTATATGTGGTCTCCACAATTGGCAGCGTCTGCGGCGGATGGCTGCCGAAGGGCTATATCCGCCTCGGCATGAAGCTGAAAGCGGCGCGGCTTGCGGCCATGCTTACTTGTGCATGCTGTGTTTTGCCGGTTGTGATGGTTGGCAGCCTCGACTCCGAGTGGATCGCAGTTGGACTGCTTTCGCTGGCCGCGGCCGCCCACCAGGGCTGGTCGGCGAATATCTTTACGACGGCATCGGACATGTTTCCCTCAGAGCACGTCGGAACGGTTGTGAGTTTCGGGCAGGTGGCAGGCGCGCTTGGAGGAGCAATTTTCCAGCCCATAGCGGGCGATGTTCTGCAACGCGCGCACGAGATGCACACGCAGAGCGGCTTTGTTCCCCTGTTTATTTACTCGGGCTGCGCATACCTGATTGCGCTGGTCTTACTGCGCACGCTGGCTCCTGGGCTGAAGCGGGCGCAACTGGCTGGCAACTGACGATCCAGATTCGCCGGTATTTCGGCACACGCGAAGGGGTTGGCGTGACCATAGTCATACCGATATGGTGGATTGATCGGCAATCATCCATCGGCGGCCAATTTGCCGGATAGAAGATAGATAAGAGAGCATATTGACGCACGGTCACGGCGAGCGGAAACTTTGAAAACAACATGATCCACAGCAAGAGGGGATGAGATGACCGTGCAGAGAAAACTGCGCATGGGAATGGTGGGCGGCGGTCCCGGCGCCTTTATCGGGCCGGTGCACCGTATTGCCGCGGAACTCGACGGCAAGATTGAACTGGTCGCGGGTGCGTTCTCTCAATCGGCGGAGAGGTCGCGCGCGGCAGGCGAGGCATACAAGATCGATCCCGATCGGGCCTATCCGGATTACAAATCGATGCTCGAAGCTGAGCGGAAGCGGCCAGACCCCATCGACTTTGTCGCGATCGTTACGCCAAATCACCTGCACTTGCCGGTCGCGCTGGCATCGCTTGCCGCGGGATTCCCGGTGATGAGTGACAAGCCGGCCACGGCAACCTACGAAGAAGCTGTGGAACTGGAGAAGGCGGTCGCAAAAAGCGGACTGCCTTACGGGTTGACCCACACGTATGCCGGCTATGCGCTCGTTCGTGATGCGCGTGCGATGTGCGCCGACGGCAAGCTTGGCAAAATTCGCAAAATCGCTGTCGAATATTTGCAGGGATGGCTCACAAAGCCCATTGAGACCTCAGGACAGAAGCAGGCTGCCTGGCGATCCGATCCAGCCCAAAGCGGATTGGGCGGATGCATTGGGGACATCGGTGTACACGCATTTCACTTGACCGAATATGTCACCGGATTGAAGGTTGTGGGTTTGAATGCTTCGCTGCTTTCGGTGGTGCCCGGACGCAAACTCGATGACGATTGCACAGCGCTGTTGCGTATGAATAACAACGCGCAGGGCATACTGATGACTTCGCAGATTGCTGCGGGCGAGGGGAACGGATTGCGTCTCCGCGTGTATGGCGAGAACGGATCGCTCGATTGGCGGCAGGAAGATCCGAACAGGCTGCGCGTGAAATGGGTTGATGGTCCCGAGGAGATTCGGCATGCTTCCGGCGGCTACTTGAGCGCCGATGCACGCGCGGTAACGAGGTTGCCAGGCGGTCATCCCGAAGGGTACCTTGAGGCGTTTGCCGTGTTGTATCGGGAGTTCGCCGATGTGCTGATCGCGTGGCAACAGAGTCGAACGAGTAAGATTCCTTCGACACTTCCGGGGATTGAGGCCGGTGTACGCGGGATGCGATTTATCGATCGAGCTATCGAAAGCAGCAGGGGTGAGAGCTGGGTCGAGTTTTGAAGAATGAAGTTTGATTCGGGGAGCGGGCGATGAAGACAATCAAAGGGCCGGGCATCTTTCTGGCGCAATTTGCCGATAACCAAGCGCCTTTCAATTCACTGGATGGCATGGCGCGCTGGGCTGCGCAACTGGGCTTTGTCGGCGTGCAGATTCCTTCGTGGGACAGGCGTCTTTTCGATCTGAAGCTTGCGGCGGAGAGTCGCGACTATTGCGAGGAGATTCTCGGAACTCTGGATGCCGCAGGTCTGAAGCTCACAGAGCTATCGACGCATCTACAAGGACAATTGGTCGCCAGCAATCCTGCGTATGATCCAATGCTTGACGGATTTGCTCCAGCCGATTTGACGGGCAGGCCGAAAGAGCAACAGGCGTGGGCTGTACAACAACTGGAGTGGGCAGCGATGGCGAGCAGCCGGCTCGGACTCACTGCGCATGCAACCTTCTCAGGCGCGTTGGCGTGGCCGTATTTTTATCCGTGGCCGCAGCGGCCGGCGGGATTGATTGAGGCGGCGTTTGAGGAATTGGGGCGTCGATGGACTCCGATCCTGAATGTATTCGATGAAGCGGGCATTGATGTTTGCTATGAGTTGCATCCGGGCGAGGATCTGCATGATGGCGTAACGTTCGAGCGATTTCTGAAAGTGGTGAACAATCACAAGCGCGCGAATATTCTCTACGACCCGAGCCACATGATTCTGCAACAACTGGATTATCTTGAGTTCCTGGACTTCTATCACGAACGGGTGCGCGCGTTTCATGTCAAGGATGCAGAGTTCAGACCCAACGGACGATCGGGCGTGTATGGCGGCTACCAGGACTGGATCGATCGCGCAGGGCGATTCCGCTCGCTGGGCGATGGGCAGATCGATTTCAAAGCGATCTTCAGCAAGATGGCGCAGTACGACTACCCCGGCTGGGCAGTTCTGGAGTGGGAGTGCTGCATCAAGCATCCCAGGGATGGAGCCGTCGAAGGGGCTGCGCTGATCAAGGAATGGATCATTCGCGTGACTGATAAGGCGTTTGACGATTTTGCTGGATCGGGAGCAGACACCGAGAAGAACCGGAAGATCCTCGGACTGGGCAAGGATGAACAGGTCAGCGGCGCTGCCTAGGAATTGATTCCTGCGGAGCGATAAATCTCAGCGATATATCGCATATCGCGCAAACCTTCTTCGCCGGGCGATTGGGGCTGCTGACCGGTTTGAATGCAATGGGAAAAATGCTCGGCTTCTGCCTGGAAATGCGAGGGGTCGCGCGCCGGGTTGGGCTCATCAAGCTTTGTTCCGGAGTATTCTGCGCGTAAATGCAGTCCTTGATAAACAAAGGCATTGTCTACCTGCAGCCATCCCTTTGATCCGTAGACCCGGAAGTATCCGTCCATATTCGCTCCGTAGGTGGTGGTGCAACTGGCGACGATGCCGGAGGGGAAGCGCATCGTCCATGCGACATTTTCTTCGACTTCTTTGAAGCGGCCGTCGTGGTCGATGACGGATGCATAGGCGGAGATCTGGCCCGGCTCTTCGCCCGTGAGATAGCGGCAGGCATTGAGCGAGTAGATGCCGACATCATAGAGTGGGCCGCCGCCGGCAAGCGCTTTACTGAGGCGCCACTGACCGGGAGAGATGTTGAAGCCGAATGCGCTCTGGATGGCCTGCACCTGACCCAGGGCGCCGTCGCGAATGAGTTTTACGGCGCGAAGATTTGTCGGCTCATAGTGGCAGCGGTAGGCGATCATTAGCTTCACATTTGCGGCCTTGCACGCGGAGATCATTTTCTCGCAGTCGGCAACGCTGGTGGCCATCGGCTTTTCGCACAGCACGTGCTTGCCTGCTTTGGCGGCGCGGATGGTGTATTCCGCGTGCATGGAGTTCGGCAGCGCAACGTACACCGCCTCGACGGCCGGATTGTGCGCGATCTCGTCGAAGTTCTCATAGCTATAGATCGAAGCGGCAGGAATGTTGTATTCAGCTGCAATGCGCTCCGCCTTGTCGCGATGACCGCTGACCAGCGCCGTGATCTGTGAATTGGTGGTGCTTCGCGTTCCGGGCATGAAGTGACCCGCGATTTGGCCGAGACCGATGACAGCGTAGCCGATCTTCTTCTGGTTTGCTTGCCCGTTCTGATTTGATTGGGCGCGAAGCGCCGCGGGCGCCAGGTGCCCTGCGATGCCCAAAGCGCTAAGCCGGGAAAAGTCTCTGCGGTTGAGTTGCATGTGGTCCTCGTTCTTAAGTGACAATCGGGATATGAACCGGCGATCAACACCGATCAAGCCAGATTGATTCTAGACGGTGCCATCGCTGCGTGCATTTGGACCTCACACTAACGGCGGCGTGTGCGCTTTTTGCTGATCGAGGTAAGCTTGCCCAGGACGGCGTACTTGCGGTGCTCAACCGGCGACGATAAGACCAGACTCGTAACCGGATTGCCGTAAGGCAA
Source organism: uncultured Acidobacteriaceae bacterium (assembly GCA_963832035.1). Lineage (GTDB taxonomy): Bacteria > Acidobacteriota > Terriglobia > Terriglobales > Acidobacteriaceae > Telmatobacter. The sequence continues at coordinate 305,129 of CAWHSK010000004.1, forward strand.
GAGTGCCTCGATCAGGGCCTCAAGATCTGCAAGATTTGTAGTGGTGATCTTGAGCAGGAAATCGTCGCCGCCGGTCAAATGGTGGCACTCGCGAACTTCTTCGAGCGTCTGGATGAATTCGAGCAGTCGGTAATAATTCTGGCCTCCACAACTCATGCGGATGAATGCGAGGACCTCGAGGCCAAGTGCTTCGCGGTCAATTTCGAGAGTGTAGCCGCGCAAAATGCCCGTCTCTTCCATCTGTTTGAGGCGCTCACCGGTGGCGGTGGGCGAGAGGCCGACGCGCCGGCCGAGCTCTGCGAGACTGAGGCGCGCATTTGCCTGAAGTTCGTGCAGTAGTTTTCGACCGTGTAGATCGAGTAATGCCGTGGAATCCATTGCCATAATTCCTGATGATAGGCGATTGTCGTCATATTCGGGTTCCACGGGGATGAATCTGTCTTTCGATTAAGCAGTTACCAGCCTAGCATCGCAGGCATGGACAAGTTGATTCTGAACGGACAAGCCCTGACGCTGGATGAGATTGAGGCCGTGGCCCTGGCGGGATGCCGCGTAGAAGTGGCTGGCGACGCACTCAGGCGCGTGACGGTTAGCCGGGGATTGATTGAAAGCATTCTCGACGCCGGAGAGACCGTCTACGGCGTGAACACCGGCTTCGGCAAGTTGGCAGATGTGCGCATTCCCGGCGACAAACTGGCCGAGTTGCAGATCAACCTGGTGCGAAGCCATGCCGGGGGAGTTGGCGATCCGCTGGCAGAGCCAGAGGCGCGCGCAATGTTGCTTTTACGTGCAAACGTTCTGGCAAAGGGCTTCAGCGGCGTGCGCGCAGAACTGCTGGAGTTGCTGGTCGACCTGCTGAATGCCGGTGTGCACCCCGTGATTCCAGAGAAGGGATCGGTAGGCGCGAGCGGCGACTTGGCCCCACTGGCGCATCTCGCTTTGGTCGTTGTGGGCGAAGGGGAAGCGTTCTATCGCGGAGAGAGGATTGCCGGAGCGGAGGCTCTGCGCCGTGCCGGTTTGAACGCGCTGCAACTTACCGCAAAAGAGGGACTGGCGCTGCTGAATGGAACGCAGGCCATGACCGCTGTGGGAGCATTGGCAACGGCACGCGCGCTGAGAGTGGCGGAGCTTTGCGATCTTTCGGGAGCGATGTCGCTGGAGGCGCTGAAGGGAACACCCGCGGCTTTCGATGCGCGCATCCATCAGGCGAGGCCTCATGCAGGGCAGATTGCGTCGGCTGAGCATCTGATCCGACTGCTGGAAGGATCCGAAATTCGCGAATCCCATCGCGAGCACGATACGCGTGTACAGGATGCGTACTGTTTGCGGTGCATGCCGCAGGTACATGGCGCGGTGCGCGGAGTGCTGGAGCATGTGGCCGAAGTGCTGGAAACCGAGGCTGGTTCGGCAACCGACAATCCATTGGTCTTTCCGGACAAATTCGGTGGCGGAGCGGTTATTTCCGGCGGCAATTTCCATGGTGCGCCGCTTTCGTACGCGTTTGACTATGCTGCGTTGGCGATGACCGATCTGGCCGGCATCACCGAGCGACGCGTGGACCGGCTGCTGAATCCCGATATCAACGAAGGCTTGCCCGCGTTTCTGTCTAACGATCCGGGACTTTCCTCGGGATTCATGATCGCGCAGATTGTTGCCGCGGCGCTGATCAACGAGTGCCAGGTTCTTTCGCATCCATCGTCCACAGGCAGCATTCCGACCGACGGAGGCAAAGAGGATCACGTGTCGATGGGCATGACGGGGGCAATCAAGCTGCGGCATATTGTGGAGCACGCGGAGCGCATTCTGGCGATCGAGCTGATGTGCGCGGCGCAGGCACTGGAGTTTCGGCGGCCATTGAAATCGAGCGAGAAGATCGAGGGGGCCCATGAAGCTGTGCGCTGGGTGATTCCGCGGCTGGAGCGGGACCGCGTGCTGGCGCCGGACATCGACGCACTGGCGGCCGCAATCATGGAGGGGAAGCTGGATGCATGGCGAAAATAGCTCCTTCACACTGATGCAGCACAAACGTCCATGGACATGGCGCCTTGGAATTTGGGTAGATGCGACGTGTAGGATGAAAACGAATGTGAGGATGCGTGAAGCTCTTTCGCACTACAGGTGGGATATTCGTCGAAGAGAACGAGCAGCATTACCTGGTTGCGGACCACGGCTGGGATGAGCTGCTCTCGCGCGTTGATCTGCCGGAATTTCTAGCGGCATTTGTCGGGCGGGCGAGACCACTGGCGGGATTTCGCGAGGGAGAAGTGCTCGCGCCAATCTTCGGGCAAGAAGTATGGGCAGCCGGCGTCACCTACTACCGCAGCCGCGGCGCGCGCATGGAGGAATCGAAAGATGCAGGCGGCGGCAACTTTTATGACCGCGTTTATTCCGCGGAACGGCCGGAGCTTTTCTTCAAATCGACCGCCAGTCGCACGGTAGGGACCGGCGGCAAGGTACGCATTCGTGGCGATGCGCACTGGTCGGTTCCGGAGCCGGAGTTGACGCTGGTGGTGAGCCCGGCGGGCCGCATCGTGGGCTACACGATTGGCAACGACATGAGTTCGCGCGATATCGAAGGCGAGAACCCGCTCTATCTTCCGCAGGCCAAGGTCTACAACGGGAGCTGCGCGCTCGGCCCGGGAATTCTCGTGAGCGCGAGTCCCCTGGCACACTCGACGGAGATCGCGATTGAGATTCTGCGACACGATCACGTGGAGTTTTCGGGCCAGGTGGAGCTGGCGGAGTTGAAACGCGATCCCAAGACGCTGGTGGAATATTTGCTCCGAGACAACAGCTTTCCGGCGGGCGTGTTCCTGATGACGGGGACCGGCATTGTGCCGCCAAGTACGTTCACGCTGGCGAGCGGCGATCGTATTCGCATCACCATTGAGCCGATCGGGACACTGGAGAATGTGGTTGCATGATTTCATTCGGCGATGCCTGGCCTGTTTATGCCAGGTGCTTCGTGAGGAATGCCACCGCACGGCTGCGTGCGAGGGCTGAGGCCTCGGCGTTGTAGCTGGCACGCATATCGCAATTGAATCCGTGGCCCGCGTTTTCATACCAGTGAATCTCAACCTCAGGGTGGGCGGCGTGTACCTTCTCGACTTGCTCGGCGGGAATGTGCGTGTCGAGCTTTCCAAAATGAAGCTGAACCGGGGCCGTGGGATTCTCACGAGCGAAGCCGCCGATGCGGCCGGCGTAGTAGCCAACCGCCGTGTCGGGATGAAGCCGTGATGCGCTAAGCCATGCGAGGAGGCCGCCGAGGCAGTAGCCGATGACTCCTGATTTCTTACGGGTCTGCTTGCGTGCGAACTCAAGAGCGGCGGCCACATCCTCGAGCGCCTTTGCGTTGTCGAGCCTCTGAAGGAGGGCCACGCCTTTTTGTGCGTCGGGACCGTCGTAGGCGAGTTCAACGCCACGCTCGATGCGGTCAAAGAGAGCAGGCGCTACGGCGAGGAAGCCGTCATGCGCATATCCGTCTGCGATGGAACGGATATGTTTGTTGACGCCGAAAATTTCCTGGATGACGACAAGGCCGGCGATGGGTTCGCCTGAGGGACGCGCTACGTAGGCATCCAATTCATGGCCGTCAGCCGATTTCAGTTTTACGGTTTCGCTCATGGGGCTGCTTCCAGTGTCCTGTGAGAATGCGTGCCGATTATTCGATGCCTCATTCCGCGTCGCGGACGCATCGAAAGCCAACCCCGCCGGAGCGATCGTAGGATGGCGCCATCAGCAGTACCTTACTGTGCTCGTCGTTGCGATATGCCTGCGGAAAATACCAGATCGAACCCTGCGGCTGATAGTAGCTGCCGCCGCGCACGATGGCCGCACGCGTGTGATCATCCTCGAATTCATCGGTCCATTGCCACACGTTGCCTACCAGATCCTGCGCGCCGTAAGGGCTCGCTCCCTGAGGATGCGCGCCAACAGGTTCAGGGCCGTGCATGGTGCGGCCGGTATCGGGAGTAGGAACATTCGCGGGGTTCCAGTCGTCACCCCAGGGATAAGGGCGCGCGTCGGTGCTCTGAGCGGCGTACTGCCACTCCCACTCATGCGGAAGGCGCTTGCCCGCCCATGCAGCATAAGCGCGAGCGTCCTCGAGCGAGACCCACGTCACCGGGCGGTTCTCCCAGCCTTGCGGATACATGCCGTCTTTCCAATCTCGCAGGAAGTTGCCGGGATCGCGCGGCGTGTAGTGCGCGGCATCGAGGAATTGTTTGAATTGCGCATTCGTGACGGGGAATTTGTCGATGAAGAAAGGCTTGAGGGTCATGGCGTGTTCGTGGAAACGGCGCGGGGAATCCTCCCACGGGTACTGCACGTCTACGCCATTCATGGAGCCACCTTCAATCTCCATACCACGGACGCGGAAGATGAACGAGCCGCCGGGAATTTTCACCATGCCTTCGGGAGTTTCGGCTTCGGGCTTCGTCGTTGCGATTTCGACGAGACGCTGATGTAGAACGGTCGGTTCGTGGGAGAACGATGCAAGTGGCTTCGCAGTCATCTCGGCCATCCGTTGCATGAGCCTCTTGGTGGCATCAGAGGGTTCGCCTGGTGTAGCCAGAATTGAAGCGTAACCGTTCGCTTCGATATTGAAGCTGAGGACGGACACAGGGCCGTCTGCTTCCGGTTTCAATTCCACGCCGTGATAGAGATCGTAGTAGCGAATGCCGGGAGCGGACTTCACATCCATCTGCCGACCGGCGATGTCGTAGGAAGTCCGATTCACGATCGTCCACACCGTCTGGTCGCCCACGGGCCAGCGACTCGCATAAACGCCGAAGTTGTGCATCGGGTAAAGCGGCTCCCAGTCAGGGCTGGCGAGGAATGGCGCGACACTGCGTTCGATGGTGGCGACGCGACGCGTGGCTTCGGCATCGCGAGGATTGATGCCGTTCCAGATGCCCCAGACGTTTTCCCAGCTTTCCCAGCCCACGCCGTTGAAGAAGGCGAACTGCAAATCGTGGGTGTGGTCGACAGCCCATCGGTCGCTGATGTTGACCATGTGGCGCGTCTCAAGCCACTTATATCGATCAACCATAGGGATGAATGGAAACGCGTACTGCCCCCACGTCATCACGTTCCACGCGAGCGCTTCGTCACTGGGGCTGCCTTCCGGTTCGAATGCAAGCGGGTGGCCTGCTGCATCAGCCGCGAGCGAGAAGCCGAGTGGAACGCCATCCTGCGTGTCGCCATTGATGCCGTCGGCGTTAATCTGTTTCATCAACTCGGCGAGCGCCTGTGGCCACGCTTGCGAGGGCGGATGTGTGCCTTCATCCCACATCATCATTGGGAAAAGAACACGCACACCGTGGCGATGAAAGTCGGCGACCATCTGTCGGACGCCCTCTACGCCTCCGGGCATTGACTGGACCATCTCAAGTTGGTTGCGGTCGTCGATGCCCATGTTGGGGTAGGTCGCCCAGATGAGGACCGCGTCGATTCCGCCGTAACGTTTTTCAAGATCGTCGAGGTAGCGATCGACCGTATACTTTCCAGCCACAGGGTCGAAGAAGTAGCGATCGTGCACCATCATCTGTGGCTGCATAAAGCTGGACTGCGTCCACCTGAAGGCAGGCAGGTCGTAGCGGGAGGCTTCGTAGGCGATGCGAATGCGGCGCTCGGCGCGCCAATGCTTCAGGTCGGCAAGCCAACGCTCATGCGCGAATGGCGGGCAGTTTGTCAGCGGACCTTCCCATGCATTCTGCAATTCGAGGCAGTGCGGAGTGGGAATCTGCTGGTTGCGCGGAGCGTAGAGAGTGTCCTGCGCTGCGGCTCCTAAAGCAAGCGCCGCGAGCATGATGCCTAATGATGTGTTTCGGAACATTCAGATCTTCTCCAACTGCGACCGCGGCAATCGTTTCCTGGTTTAGAGATTCCCACCACGATCGGTCATGAATGCATTGAGATCATCGCCCGTAGGCATTGAGGCCTGTGCACCCCGTCGCGTGACGGATATGGCTGAGGCAGCGCAGGCGAAACGCGCAGCGGCCCACGGGTCCTTGCCTTCGAGCAGGGCCACGGCGAATGCACCGTTAAAGCAATCGCCAGCCGCAACCGTATCGATGGCATTGACCGCGAATGGCTGGACCCAGTCAGCCTTACCGCCTGCAACGGCAACATAGGCGCCTTCAGCACCGCGTTTCAAGACAACTCCCTTGAGGCCGCGCGCGAGCAACCCACGAGCAATTGGCTCTGGGTCGGATCCGTCGTCCAGGTAGAAAGCTGCTTCAGTCTCGTTAGGCGTGAACCATGCGACTTGCTTCCACACGGGATCGCTGAGAGCGGCGGCGGGAGCGGGATCGAGCATCACGGGAATGTTCAGATCAGCGCACAGGGCAATCGTGTGGTCGATGGTGGTCATGGGCACTTCAAGCTGACAAAGAACCATGCCGGCGTTGCGGATGATGTCAACGTGCTTGTCGACGTACGCCGAGTCGACTTTGCCGTTGGCTCCAGGGACGACGACGATTGCGTTCTGGCCTCTCTCGTCAAGGAAGATCGGTGCAAGGCCGGATGATCCCGCCGTGGCGATCATTGCGGAGGTGTCGACTCCAGCATGCGAGAGATTCTCGATCAATTGTGGGCCGTATACATCGTCGCCGACCATGCCGATAAACTGGACCGGATAGCCCAAACGCGCCGCGGCCACGGCCTGATTCGCGCCTTTGCCACCGGGTGTGGTGGAGAAGCTGGTGCCGATAACCGTCTGTCCGATACGTGGGATCTGTGGAGTACGGGTCACCATGTCCATGGTGACGCTGCCGACAACGACGATGGGTTTGCGAGTCTCTGCCATGCAAATGCCTCAGTAGAGAGGAGCCAGCGCAATGGCGCCCAGTCCAAGGATAAAGAAGACAAACATGAGCACAAGCAGCATGTGCGCACCGCGCGGGGCGCCCGCGAATTCGCGCCAGACGAAGACACCCCAGCACGCTGAAACCATGGTGGCTCCCTGGCCGATGGAGTAGGAGACCGCTGGGCCGACGAGATGCGCGCCCGAGGCGACGAAGTTGGCCACGGCACCAACGCACCAGATTGCTCCTCCGAGAACACCCGCGACGTGCCACCCAATGGGCGCCTGCCAGTAATCTGCGCCGTTGACCTGGGGCTTGCCGTCAAGGGGCTTGTGCATCAATAGGAGATTTGCCGGGACCGTTGAGATCAGCACGCCGATTGCGAAATAGAAGGCGATCGCATACGGACCCGGAGAATAGGAACCACGCATAGCGTGGGCGACCAGCGGATAGAAGCTACCCATCAGCACACCCGCAACGAGGCTGAGCACAATGCCGCGAGTCGTGGTTGCCTTAGCCGTAGCTTTCGCGTTTGCGATAGGCCATGGCGTCAACGATGATGGCGAGGGCCACGAGCGCTACTCCGCCAAAGAGAAGGAGAGGATTGGCTGCCGGGCTGACGAGATAGCTCGAAACGGCACCGACTACAAGAGCAAGGCCGATTCCGACGGGGAACGCAACGGCAAGTCCGGCGACATCGATGGCAGCGACCAGAAGCAGATTCGCGATGTTGAAGATAGCCCCGCCGCAGATGGCCCAGAGTATGCGCGAGGGCGATGTCGCTACCACGGCTGCGATGAACGGGGAACCGGTGTCTCCAGCGGATCCGGCCGTAAGCCCGAGCGCGATGGCTCCGATGAAAAGGCCGAGAGCGAAGTCCCAATAGAAGAGCTGGAACCGGAATTTCGGGCAAAGTTTAAGTGTGTTGGCCCACGATCCCCAGCACAGCATGCTGAGGATCATGAGCGCGAGCGTGACTTGATATGTTTCAGGAAGAAACATTCCGGCTGCCCCTGTCTATTGTGTTTGGTGCAACTCGGAACGATACGCGGACGGGGTGTGGGGATGCAAATCACATCCCATGGCAACCCAGCCCATGAAGCTGGGTGCCCCATCCATTCGAAAGTCATTCGTCGAATGGGTGGGAAAGCACTAACCCCAAAAACCGGAAGCGGTCACTGCCTGGCGGCTTTGACGGCCTCAGTTAATGCCGGTACCACCTCGAACAGATCGCCAACGATGCCGTAGTCGGCAACTTCGAAGATGGGAGCTTCGGCGTCTTTGTTGATGGCGACAATGCACTGCGAGCCCTTCATACCTACAAGATGCTGAATAGCTCCGGAGATGCCGACGGCGAGATAGAGCTTCGGTGCGACAGTCTGGCCGGAGCTGCCGACCTGGCGCTCGATGGGCAGCCATCCGTTGTCGCAAATGGGCCGTGACGCGGCGACCTCTGCTCCCAATGCAGCCGCGAGATCCTGAACGAGGGGAAGGTTGTCTGCCTCCTTGATGCCGCGGCCCACCGCAACGATAAGCTGCGCAGAGCCGAGGTCCACTGTTTGGGCAGTACCGCGGAACGGCTCGCCGGGCTTGGTGCGGATTTGCGCGGCTTCAAGCTTTGGTGCGAAGGTAGTGGTTTCGGCGGCGCTGGTTTCGCCGCCATCAGCGCGAAATGCGCCTGACTGCACCGAGATGAAACATGGCCCTGCGCCAGCCGATTTGTAGTTTCCGCTGAGGCGGCCTTGCATCAGGGAACGGATGAACGTGGGACCATCGGCAATCGATGTCACGTCGCCGATCAGTACGCGGCCGAGTCGCGCCGCCAGTGCCGGGACGTAGTCACGAACCTGGTAGGAGTGAGGGAAGACAACATAGTCCGGCGATTCCGCGCGAATGAACTGCTCAAGTGCTGCCGTGAATCCATCGGCTGTGTATTGCGCCAGCAGCGGATGCTCGATGCCCACCACTTTGGCGATGCCCTTCGTGGCCGCTTCCGTCGCGAGTGCTTCGGTTTGCACGCCTATGACAATTGCGGTTGCTTTCGCACCGGACTGGGCAGCCAGCAAGTTGGCTGCCGCTACGGCTTCCCAACTGATGCGGCCAAAGCGGCCGCTGCGATCTTCAAGCACTACATAGACGCCGCTCATATCACTCGCACCTCGAACTTCAGTTTCTCGACCAGGGTTGCCGCTGCTTCTTTAGCGGAACCAGAGATGATCTGTGTGGATTTCTGTTTCTGCGGGAGCGTGATCTTCTCGAGTGCTGCTGAAGGGGCGCTCGGCTGGCCGAGCTCGGCGGCCGTCACTTTGCGCAGTTCTTTGGTCTTGGCCTTCTTAATGCCCATCAGGGTGGCGTAGCGCAGCTTGGTGCCGCCGGATTGGATCATGAGGACGGCGGGAAGAGGAAGTTCGATGTTCTGAAACCATCCCTCTTCAAGCTCGCGCTTCACGGTGATGCCCGCTTCTGATTTCTCTACGTTGAGGATGAGCGAGGAGTGAGGCAGTCCCATGAGTTCAGCCATAATGACCCCGGTTTGCCCGTAGCCAAGATCGTCCGATTGAAGGCCGGTCAGGATCAGGTCGGGATTTTCCTGCTTCACCGCGGCTGCGAGCAACTGAGCAACGCCGAGGGCATCGCGCTGGTTCAGGTCGTTGGCTTCCACTTGAATGGCTCGGTCGGCCCCCTTGGCGAGTGCTTCGCGAATGGTAGTTCCGGCGCGCTCGGGGCCGCCGCTCAGCACAACCACCTCGCCTCCGTGTTTCTCCTTGAGTTGCAACGCTTCTTCTAGCGCGTAAGCGTCGGACTCATTCATAGCGAACTGAATATCGGATTCTTCAATCCATGTCCCCGCGCTGTCGATGCGAACCTGCGCATCGCGCTCGGGTACCTGTTTAATGCAGACGATAATCTTCATGCGGAATGACTCCGGATTACAGTTGGTCTGTTTTGGCAGAGACGGTTTGAGGTAGGCTGCGCGCGGTCAGTTGCGCAATATCCAGCAGTTGCGGAGCGGCGTCGCCAGTTCCGGACAGCGCGTCGCGAAACATCGTGTTGCAGAAGGGACAGGCGGTGCCGATAGTCGACGCTCCGGTGGCCACAAGTTCCTTGACCCGCGCATGACTGACGCGATCACCGGTTTCTTCACCGAGAAAGACGAGGCCGCCGCCAGCGCCACAGCAGAAACTGCGCTCATGCGAACGCGGAGCCTCTACTACCTCACCGGCGAGTCCAGCGACGATACGTGGCTCTTCGTAAACATTGCGGTAGCGGCCGAGGTAGCAAGGATCGTGGTAGGCGATCTTCTCCGGAGCTTTGCCTTCTCGCGCACTTTGTTTGGGCAGTTTATCGGCGAAGCGCGCCAGAAATTCGCTGTGGTGTTCAATCTCAGGTGGCGTGCCGAACTCCTTCCAATCCTCCTGAATAGTCCGGACGCAATGCGGGCAGATGGAGACGATTTTCTTGACTTTGTTTTGTGCAAGGGCTTCCAGGTTCGCTTCAGCGAGTTGCTGGAAGAGCAGATCATTCCCGAGGCGGCGGACGGGATCGCCTGTGCACTTTTCCTTGCGCAATACTCCGTAGCTTGTGCCGAGGTAGTTCATCACGCGGGCGAAGTCGGCAACGATCTCGCGGCCTTTCGGATCGTATCCACCCATGCACCCTAACCAGAGGCAATACTCTTGTGATCCATCAAACAGCGGTAGCTCCTGCTTCTGGATGAATTTGTCCCGTTCCGTGGCGCTCATTCCCAATGCGTTCGACCCGCGTTCCAGCGCAAGGAAGAGCTTTGCGCCATGATCGTCTTCCCACGCTCCCGTGTTCACCGCTCCGCGACGGAGTCCAATGATGATGGGAAGATGCTCGATGCCGACAGGGCACTGGTATTCGCAGGCCCCGCACGTGGTGCACTCGAAATCGGCAGTTATGGAGTTGAACTTACCGATAAGGTTTTCGGTCGAGGCAGGACCAAATTCGTTGAGATATCCGCGCACGCCAAGAATGATTTCTTTGGGGTTCAGCTCCTTGCCGGTGTTGTTGGCAGGGCAGTGTTCGGTGCAGCGCCCACACTCTACGCATGAGTAGGCCTGCAGGCTGACGAGTTGCGTGAGATCAGTTCCTGCCACGAGACCGAAGTCTTCATCGCCCACCAGCGGCGGAATCTTGCTGAAGCCACCACGCGAAAGAAAAATGGTGGCCGGGCTGAGAATGAGATGCAGATGCTTGGTGTGCGGGATGATGGGCAGGAAGATGAGCAGGGAAAGCGTGTGTGCCCACCACAGAATGCGTGCTGCTGGGCTCGAATCGCTCACAGCAAAGCTCGCCAGGTAAGTCACCATCAGCAGGAAGATCAGTAGCGCGATCACTCCCGATTCATAAGACACTTTATTTCCGAGCCATCGCGGACGCACAAAAAACCTGCGCACGAACAGACCGAAAATCCCAACGGCGCAGGCGATAGCAAATGCTGCGGCGAAATAGAAATAGAACCGCCCGATCAACCCCTGTGGATTGAGAAAGCCAATGCCCAGCCCGACCGCAACATGGTTCAGCGTGACAAGGGCGAATGCGCAGAAACCCCAGAAAACGAAGGCGTGCGCAAGGCCGGGAAGGGGCCGCTCGCGTATGACTTTGGCCTGGCAGATTACCTCCCAGAAGAAATCCCACACGCGCTTGCCGATCGGCGACAGGCTGAAATTAGGGTCTTTCCGGGATCTGAGGATGCGCTGAAGGATCGGTCCAAAACGCCTCCAGAACAGGAGACCGGAACCCAGGATCAATGCCACGAGCAGCAGTTTCTCCGTCAGCGAGAAACTTTGCGGTTCAGCAAGCGTGGCAGAGAGGAGGTTCATAACGGAACTCACTCACAATACACGATTAGGCCCACGGTCGGCAGGTTGCGCGGATCCGGTTTTGAGGGGTAAATGCAGTCTCACAGCAAAAGGGCGGGATCCCTTTCGAGACCTCGCCCCAATGCCTTCCGAATTTTCGAAGATCCGGTTCGGCAACCAGATCACAACTCGGGTGTTACGGATAAGGTAGTTCATTCGAGCTCAGCCCGAGTTTCCCTCCCCTGACCCGTACAACCCTTGATGCACGAGTGTTCATGCTGCCATTCGTGAGTTTCGTTGCCGATTCTCTTGAAGGCCATAGACTACTCTCTCCTTCTGGAAGATTTCTCTTCCGTTACTGAATTAGAGGCCGCGTGCTTCGAGAGAGTTGTCGGTAGATGTCTTGTGGATAAATTCGGCTGTCACAATGTGGGAATCGCGGCACTTCAACTGCGAAGGCGTTCCTCGGCCTCCGCGATCCAGCCGCGACGAAGCTTTTCGGGCGGAATACCCGATAAGTAAGGCTTGATGTCGAGGATTGGCGTGCCGTCGAGCATATCGACTCCGCGGACATGCAATTGCCGCCCCTCGCGGTTGAGCAGCTCTACGACAGTGAGTGCGATAGGATTGGGGCGACGCGGCGATCGGGTTGCAAAGACACCGTGTGGCAGCTCGTCAATGGGCGTACGGCCAACCAATTCGAATCCTTCAGAGCGGTCGAAAGCCCAGACGACGAAAAGGTGAGAAAAGCCCTCAACGTCAGTCAGCCCCGCTTCGAACTCCGGAAGAATCTCAAGCACACCTTCGGCGTCGTGCTTGGCGCCGAGTCCTTTGGGAATGGCCTTGGAGTCGGTGTAGGCGCTGCGGACAAATCCAATCGGCTGGGGTGTAAACAAGGCCATGGTGCTCCACTTCAGATAAAAAGTCCGGCAGATCGCTTACCGAGCGCAATCCGATGGTAGCGTAGAAGGATCTTCTGCCGTTTCATAGTCGAACTTCCGCAAATTCCGCAAGCATTCGCCGAGCGCCCCATAGAGCGTTTCGCTCCATCCGCAGGGCTGGAATCGCAGCGTCTTCTGGTTCAGCTCAAGATCGGCAGTGGCATAGAATTGCATGTCGCTGGTTTTGGCGGTGGCAAATTCTTTCACCGTGATGCGGGCTTCGATCTCGCCCTGGGCATGCTTCTTTTTCACGGAGAAGAAATGCAGGCGAGCGAGTGCTTCGGAGGGATCCTTTTGTACAAGCTTCCATTCGTTCACGCGGATTGACCTCGGGAGAAAGTGATTGTTGAGTGCAGAGTTTAGCGGATCAGCAATGCGGAAGGACAGGGAATTCGGAACTACCGCATCGCAAGCCGCTCTGTATGAGCCAGCAGCCGATATATTCTTAGCTTCGGCGCAACTTCAGCTGAGATTGGGAGGGGATGTTGGCGAAATATCTTGTAACCGGGGCCGCGGGATTCATCGGTCGTTCAATTGCCGCGGCACTGCTGAAGCGCGGAGAGGATGTTCGCGGCATTGATAACTTCATCACAGGCAAGCGCAGCAACCTGGTGGGGCTTGAAGGGCTGGAGTTCATTGAAGGCGATCTGACTGACCCGCAGCAATGCGCGCGAGCCTGCGAAGGCGTCGGAGTGGCGTTCCACGAGGCTGCACTGGCGTCGGTGCCGCGCTCTGTCGCCGACCCGGTGGGGACGAACCTGAACTGCGTTACTGCGACCTTGAATCTGCTCGTGGCGGCGCGCGCGGCTGGAGTGCGGCGCGTGGTATACGCTGGATCGTCGTCGGCATATGGCGACACGCCTACTTTGCCCAAGCACGAGGATATGCTTCCCAATCCAATTTCCCCTTATGCAGTGGCGAAACTCGCGGGCGAACAGTATATGCGGGCCTTCTGGCGCGTCTATGGGCTTGAGACAGTGGTCCTGCGCTACTTCAACGTGTTTGGTCCGTTCCAGGATCCAACGTCGCACTATTCGGGTGTTCTTGCTATTTTCTGTCGGCGCATGCTGGCGGGCGAACAGCCCACCATTTACGGAGATGGCGAACAAAGCCGCGACTTCACATACATCGACAACGTGGTTCAAGCCAACCTAATGGCTGCCGATGCAGCGGCGGAGCAAGTTGCAGGTCAGATGATGAATGTGGCGACGGGGTCGCGTTTCACACTCAACCACACCTTTAGCATTCTTTGCGAACTCACAGGTTATAAAGGAGAACCATCCTATGGGGAGCCGCGCTCAGGCGATATTCACGATTCATTCGCCGATATTCGGCGCGCCAGTGAACTGCTGGGGTACAGCCCGATTGTGGACTTTCGGGAAGGACTACGACGGACCGTGGAGTGGTATCGAATGGGATCATAAGCTGGTTCTCCCAGGTCAATGATTCCCGGTCCTTGCACCTTATCTCATATGTGACGTGTCTCACTAACAAGAGTCCGCGGATTGGCGACACTGTTGTGTGTTCGATCCGGTGCGGCTGCTCGTCGTCAACTGCGCGATTGCCCTTCGGAAAAGCAACGGGAACTGAGGAAGCTGACCCTTGCCGGAGAAAAGCGCAGGCCAACCGATAGATTTCGCTTCAACACCGGGCCGCGCCTCCCGGCTGGATTCGTCTCTTTCTTTGTGCGAACTCTGGTTCGCGATCCGACGCAATCTGCGGTTCTTCCTGTCGATTGTGGGAACGCTGTTAGCCGCTTGCCTGCTCTATTGCCTGCTTGCTCCCAATGATTACGAAGCGACGGCACGCGTGGCCTTGCGGGGCACACCGGTTTCCGTTCTCAGTCTCGATCGAAACGAGGTCGCTTCGGGTTCATTCGCGTCGGGACAGATCCAACTGGAAACCCTTGCCAGCGTGTTCCGCAGCGATCAACTCGCCTGGGATGTGATTTCCCGTCTCGCGCTGTACAAGGCGCCGGGATTCATGGGTTCATTCTCTCGCAAGTTTCCGAATTTCGATCCCGCGCGCCCCGGCTATGATGCCAGGGCGTGGCTGCTCGACAAGTTCCAGCGCGATCTGACCGTGCAGACGATTCCGCGCACGCTCGTTTTGCAAATCCAGTTTCGCTCGCACGATGCGGCCCTTTCAGCAGCAATTGTCAACGCCGTGATTGCGGCCTATAGGCGACAGGACGCAGACGCGCGCATTGTGGCGACGAAGGACGCAACGACGTGGCTGAATGCCCAGCTGGGCGAGTTGAAGCTGCGTACGGAGGCCGATGAGCGAAATCTGTCGGAGTTTCAAAGGCGGCACGAAATTGTGGATACCCCGGACGCGCTGGGAAACGGCCAGTCAACTAACGTGGAACACACCGGGGAGCTGGAAGAAGTGGACGCATTCAGCAGGGAATTGGTGAGTGCAACGACTGACCGCATCGTGCGTGAAGCCCAATATCGCGCCGCAGCTTCTGGTGATCCAGAACTTGTGCTTGCATCCGATCCGAAACTGCAGGCAACGGGTAGCTTCGCTTCGGCGCTGCTGCAGCAACTGCATGCGCGGCGAAGCGATCTGGAGCAGGAGCAGGCGCAGCTGCGCGTGGAGCATGGCCCGAACTTCCCGCGTGTAATCGAGATTCGCAGCCAGTTGCAGGACATTGATGCGCAAGTGAAAGCGGAAGACGCAAAGCTGGTTGAACGTTTTCGGAGCGCATGGAAGGCAGCCGTCGATCGCGAGGAACTGGTTCGCAAAAGCCTTGGCGTAGCTACTGGCACCGGTCTGAAGGCGAATGAAGCAGCCTTGAAATATGCAGTGATGCGGCGGGAAGCGAATGCGAATCACGACGTGTATCTGAGGGTGTCGCAGCAGGTGGAAGAGGCGAGTTTGGCTGCGGGCAGCCGCAGCTCTGATCTTTCTGTCGTCGACTACGCGCGTCAGCCGATCCAGCCAGTTTCACCAGACCTGCCGGTCTACATTGCAATCACGCTCTTCGTCTCACTGTGGCTGGCAATGGCAGGAGTTCTCATGCGCGAGTCGATCTACCAAAAAGCTGCACGGGCGGCAATCTTGCTCGGGATGATTGTGCTGGGTGCCGGAGTGAGCCGTGCACAGGCACCGACACCGAGTACGTCGGGCCTGCCAACTGGAGTCGCACGCTTTCCGCAATCAGTGGAGACAAAGAGCAAACCCAACGCGAAGGATGCGCCTGCGGTCTGGGAGCTTCCGCAAGGTGCAAACATGGCCGGCGTGCCTCCAGACGCAGCTACGGCGGGAGCGCCGATGGCGGCGGCGATCAGTCCCGGCGATCTGCTTGAGGTTTCTGAGGCACACACTCCGGAGATGCGCGCCTCGGTGCGTGTTTCGGAGTCGGGCACGGTGATGCTTACACTCGCCGGCGAAGTGCGTATCAGCGGCATGGATGAGACAGCCGCCGCGCACGCAATTGATGCCGCTCTGGTCGAACGCGGGATGCTGTTGCATCCGCAGTCCCTTGTTTTGGTCAGAGCATACGCAGGGCAGGATGTGACGATTTTGGGCGAGGTTGCACGCCCGGGAATTTACAGCTATACAGTGCACCATCGCTTGCTTGATCTGATATCGTCGGCGTCTGGTTTGGGGCCGAATGCTGGCCGTCTCGTCACCATTGCGCACCGCGACGAACCGAGTGCGATTCATCCGGTGGTGCTGGACCCTACCGGCACAGACACGACTACGGATCACAATCCTGAGTTGTTACCGGGCGACACGGTGCAGGTAAGTCGCGCGGGGCTTGTATACGTCGTGGGTGACGTAATCAGGCCCGGCGGATTTCCGGTTGATCCGGCACAGACGTCCACTCTGGTGCAGGTGCTGTCGCTGGCGTGGGGACCGGGACAAAACGCAGCTCTTTCGAAAGCCATTCTCATTCGTGAGGAACCGGGGGGCCGTACCATCACGAAACTTGACCTGAAGCGCATGCTGCGCGGCATCGATCCCGATCTCCCCATCCGCGATCGTGACATTGTCTTCGTTCCGGACTCGATGGCGAAGAACCTCTGGAACCGGACGATGGAGTCGGTAGTTCAATCGGCCGTAGGCGTCAGCATTTACGCGGGCATGGTCTACTCGCAGCGGTTTTAGCGCCGTGCGTAAGATTGCGTGGCTCCTGCTTCTCCTCTTCGTCTTCGCGATCCCGTGGGAGTATTCGCTGGACGTGGGAGCGCCGTTTGGAAACATCGCTCGCATTGCCGGACTTGTCGTGCTGGTGGTGGCTGTCCCTGCAGTTCTACAAACGGGGAGAATACGCAGGCCAGGAACATTGCAATGGCTAACACTCGCTCTTTATCTCTGGTTCTGCTGTTCGTTTTTCTGGACGACCGTGCCGGAAACAACCCTGATGAAGCTGCGCGGTTACTTGCAGGAGATGATGATCATCTGGTTGCTCTGGGAGTTTGCTGAGAGCCCGGATGACCTCCGCAATTTGATGCGGGCATGGCTCGCCGGTTCGTGGGTGCTTGCCATACTAACCATCGCAAACTTTGCCTCCTATTATCCGGGCACGGCAGACCAGGTTCGATTTGCGGCTGCCGGTCAGGACCCGAATGATGTTGCCCGTTATCTCGATCTGGGGTTTCCGATCGCCGCACTTCTTCTCGACGGAAGAGAAAGATGGGCTGGCAGACTGCTCGCCGCAGGCTATCTCCCGCTTGGTTTCGCATGTGTTTTGTTGACGGCGTCGCGTGGAGGATTTCTGGCGGCGGTCGTTGCGCTGGCCGGATGTGGCGTCCTTCTGCTTCGACGATATCCCAAAGGTATTTTGATGGGTGTCCTGGCTATGCCGGCTGTCGCTGGGGCCATCTGGATATCTTTGCCGCGCGAGACATTGGAACGTATCGCATCCCTCACCGAACAGTTGCGCAACGGTGATCTAAATCAGCGTGTCAACATCTGGTCGGCTGGATGGCAGGCTTTTATCAACGCACCGCTCTGGGGCCATGGTGCCGGTTCGTTCGTTACCGCGGCGCGGCTGGCGCCGATTGACACCGCGCACAACACAGCTCTTGCGATTCTCGTCGAGGCTGGTCTCATCGGTCTTGTTCTTGCAACTGCAATCGTTGTCGTCTCCGCGCAGAAAATGTTGGCAATGCGTGGGACGCTTTGCGTCGCATTGATGACGTTGATCGCGGTGTGGTTGATGTCCGGGATCGTTGGTACGGTGGGCGAAAGTCGGACTACATGGCTTCTGCTGGGAGTGATTGCGCTCAGTCATCGACTCGCAGAAGAGGCGCCGGAAGAATTGCAAGCTGCGTTTCCAAAACCACTTCCAGTCGCGGATCTGGAAATAGCTGGGCGACTCCAATGAGTTCCGAATCCGCATTCGTTCAGCCTCTCAGCGTTAACCGCCGCATTGCTACAGCAGTTTCCGCCGTTACGCTGGCGGCAGCAGTCGTGAAACTTGCAGCCACGGTGAAAGAATTTGCAGTGGCCGGTATCTTCGGGCGCAGCGACGCGCTCGAAGCGTTTCTGGTTGCAGCGCTGATCCCCGGACTCCTCATCAACCTGATTGCGGAATCGATGAACCAGGCGCTGATTCCCACCTTGGTACGAGTGAGGACGCTGGAAGGGCGCGAGCGCGCTCAGCGTCTGCTGTCAAACGCGCTGGTGTGCAGTTGTGTGTTGCTTGTGTTTACCTGCCTGGTAATGGCGCTCGCAGCCCGTCTGTTCTTCCCCTTGATCGGATCTCATTTCGCACCCGCCAAGTTGAATCTTGCCGTCGACCTGTTCTACCGTCTCCTGCCTGCGATTCTTCTTACCGGCATTGCCTCGCTGTGTACCGCAGTTCTGAATACCGCAGGAAGTTTCGCATTGCCGGCTCTGACGCCTATTGTTACGCCTCTGGCAATCATTGTCGTCGTTCCTCTGTTTGCGACCAGATTCGGAATCTGGGCGATGGTCTACGGCACAGTAATTGGTGCGCTGCTGCACGCCGTCTGGATGGGCTGGCTGCTGAACGCCGGTGAGTATCAGCTCATTCTGCGATGGTATGGAATGTGCGAAGCCACGCGGGAAGTCGCACGACAGTACTGGCCTGTATTTCTGAGTGGGCTGGTCGCATCGGGCGGCCTCCTCGTGGATCAGTCGATGGCCGCGATGCTTCCCACAGGCAGCGTTTCCGCACTGGCGTATGCGGGCCGATTCGTAAGTGTTGCGCTCGCGCTGCTAGGCGGTGCATTCTCATCTGCCGCGACTCCGTTCTTCTCTGAATCCGTGGCACGCGAAGATTGGAATGGATGCCGGCAGACCCTGCGCACCTGGGCATGGTCGTCGGCGGCTGTTGCAGCGACTGTTGCCGTCGTGCTGATCGTCGGAGCGCGCGCACTTGTCCGCTCGACATTTCAGCATGGCGCGTTCGGTCCGCAGGATACTTCGGCGGTCTCATCGGTGCTGATCATCTGCGCACTGCAAATTCCGTTCTTCGTCTGCAGCCGCGTCTACTACCGGTTCCTGGTGGCGATGCGCCGCACCGACCTCGTTTTCTATTGCGGACTGTTGAATCTCCTATTGGACGTCGCTCTCAACCTCTTGCTGATGCCACGGTTCGGCGTAGCCGGCATCGCGCTGTCAACATCTCTTTGGAGCGTTAGTACGCTGATCTTTCTCGGCTATTGGAGCTGGAGGGTTCTGCCCAAAGTTCACGCACAGGTTCCGAATCGCGAACGTTGAGGATGGCGCTCAAGTTGGAAATTATAGAGATTCTCCCATTGGTTCAGCACTTCATCCATGTTGAACCTCCCACAGACAGATGTGTGGTTGCGCAGGCCTAAGTCGCGACGATCTGTCTCAGGCAAACGCATGAGCGCCTGCATTGATGCTGCAAGCGCCTTCTCATCACCCACGGGAGCGGTTTGATCACCACGTAAATCTCGAAGCACTTCCCGCACGCCAGGGATGTCGGTGACGACGGCGGGCAGCCGGCAGGCAGCAGCCTCAAGCAGTGCGAGCGGTAAGCCTTCCCATCGGGATGAAAGAACAAAACCATCCGCCGCACACATCCAGGGCAGCACTTCGGTTTGGAATCCAGGGAACTGCACACGGTCGCCTAAGCCGAGTTGATGGCTCAGGGCGCGCAATCGTTCGTTCAGCTGACCGTCCCCGATAATCACCAACCGAGCCTCTGGCGGGAGCAATGCGACAGCACGCACTAGAGTGGAGTGATTCTTGACGGGGTCAAGTCTGCCGACGGAGAGCCAGAGAAACTCATTCCTCAACCGAAGCCTTGCTCGCATCGCAGCGCGAACATCTTCATCACGCTTCCAGCGATCGACTTCGATGCCATTCGGAATGATCGCCAGCTTTTTGTTCTTCACCATTCCCGAGCTCAGCGACGGATCAGCAGCGGCGCGACTCACAGCAGTCACAACATTAGGCAGTGCGGCGCTCATGCGATATCCGAGCTTGCGTAGAACTCCGCCCGTCGCCGGCGAATGGA
This sequence comes from uncultured Acidobacteriaceae bacterium, assembly GCA_963832035.1. Lineage (GTDB taxonomy): Bacteria > Acidobacteriota > Terriglobia > Terriglobales > Acidobacteriaceae > Telmatobacter. The sequence continues at coordinate 325,167 of CAWHSK010000004.1, forward strand.
TCGTGTCAACCAGTACGCGCATTGGTGCTGCAAGTCGTAACCAGCGCGCCAGTAACGATGCGTGGGGCAAGTGCGCGTGAACGATGTCGGGACAATTTCGACTCATCCAGAGATGCAGCCGAAACCATCCGCGTGGGTCCAAGAGGCCCTTGCGCATCTCAAGGCCGTAGAAAGCAATATTCGCCAAGGTGAGCTGCTGCCTTCGATCGCCGCCCGTCCCGGAGAGCGCGATGATACTCACCCTCCAGCCTCGTTTTGCCATTCCGGTCGCATTCAGGATCACTTGTTGCTCGGCGCCGCCGATGCGATCGAGAGTTGGAATGATATAGGCGACGTGCTTCACGTTCCACGTTCCAGCAGCGCCTCGTCGATCAGGCGCTCATATGCAGGGATCGCATTCTTTCGATCGAAAGGCTCGAGCCACGAGTGTGGGAAACGCTGCCCCGCATGGATTGAGGAGAGAGCGATGCAAAGGCAATCTTCGAGGGCTTGGGCTGAGATTTCTCGCCCCAGCCAGATACCAGGCTGTCCGCTTAGAAGCTCCACCAATCCCGGCGATGCGGGTAGCGCGACGATTGGAAGGCCGGCAGCCGCTGCTTCAAGCAACGCGTTGGGCATCGCCTCAACGCGGGATGGGAGCACAAAGAGAGAAGCGTCGTGGAGAAGGGAAGCAGGTTCAGCAACATTGCCCAGGAATCTCACGTGCCCCTCGATTCCCAGGATTCTGCATTGCTCTTGGAGCGCAGGCAGGCATGAGCCAGAGCCGGCAATTTCAAGATCTGCGCGCGGGAATCTGCGGCGGACTGCGGCGAACGCTTCGAGCAGCAGGTCAATTCCTTTTTCCGGCGCCAATCTCGTTACGGCTACAAGACGCGGACCTGCCGAAGTGATAGCGTCCTTTGTTGGGCCGGTAGACAAACGTATTTCCGGAATGTCGACGGGATTGGGCAGAACGACCAGCTTTGCGTTGTCCACCCCAAGCTCGGCTTGGAGTTCCTCTGCCATTTGCCGTGTCTGGCAAATCACTATGTCAGCTCGCCTGTATGCGGCGGCGTAGATGCACCGCGAAAGGCGCGAATTCCCCCACGGAGCGAGTATTGCCGAAAGTCCCCCGTTCTGACGCACAACGACACGTGTGCGAGGCGGAAACAGTGGGCGGAGGGCGAGGACGAGCAGGTTGAGATGAGCCATGCCAGACAAGATCACGGCCGGCCGCACCATCCACACAAGCCACAAAAGCGTCCACACGCCGTCGCGAACTCTGCGCGCGCCCAGAGCGTGAACTGCCTTCACCTGCGGAAAGTTTCGTGTTTCCTGGGTCGATTGCGTCACGAGTCCCAAGTGCATTTCGTATTTTCGAGCACTTAGATGTTGCGCAAGAGTTTCGACAATGTGCTCGGCTCCGCCGCCGCCAATGTGCGGAATCAGCAGCAGGACCTTTGCGCGTTGTGTTGAAGACATAACTGGCCAGTTTGCAGATTAGCGGACCCTTGATTGGTGAGATGTGACCCGTCTCACATTGGAAACTGCATCGAAATAGTACATTTTCGTTAATTCTCGGGAAGCGTCTCGGCCTGTCGCGATTGCCGAGGTATCGGTGCAGGTCTGCGCGAAGATGTTCGACACGAAAGCTTCAAGGCGCGCCGAAGAAACTCGAAGTCATCGAAGGCAGCCCCATATTCTTGTGGGCGTAACGAGCCCACAGACCTGCCTCATCTTGCCGGACCGGATCCGTGCCCTGCGAGAGGCGGGTTTTCGTGTGTCGCTTCTTTCAGCTCCTGGAGCTCTACTGGAGCAAACAGCGCGAAGCGAAAATGCAAGCGCATACGCGCTCCCCATGAAGCGCGGGATTTCGCCTTTAACTGACGCCCTTGCCTTCGTCCGCATCTGGCGGATATTGCGCCATCTCAAGCCCGATATTGTCGAGTTCAGCACGCCAAAGGCGGGGCTTCTGGGAACTCTTGCGGCGTTCCTTTGTCGAGTTCCGGCGAGGATCTACTTGCTCAGGGGCCTTAGACTTGAGACCGCACACGGACTGAAGCGGCAGCTATTGCTTTGGACCGAGCGCCTCGCCTCGTATTGTGCTCACTCGGTGGTGTGCAATAGCCGAAGCCTGCGCGAACGAGCACTGGCGCTTGGCGTTGCTCCTGCTTCGAAGCTTATCGTTCTGGGCGAAGGAAGCAGTAAGGGAGTTGACCTGGAGCGATTCGCCCCGGGGCCGTCGCGCACCCGCGAGCAACTCGGAATTCCGCGCGAAGCTCCGGTTATTGGATTTGTCGGTCGGCTGACTGCGGACAAGGGTCTCCCGGAGTTACTCGAAGCTTTTGCTGCGATCCTCACACATGAGCCGCAAGCGTATCTGCTGCTGGTTGGCTGGTTCGATGCTGCTGAGGACGCACTGGGAGTGGGAATAAGGGCGCGGATCGAGGGACACCCGCGCATTGTCTGCACGGGTTTTGTGACGGACACCGTGCCTTACTACCGTGCGATGGACCTGATGGTCTTGCCGTCGTGGCGAGAGGGCTTTCCGAATGTGGTACTCGAGGCCGCCGCCACTGGCGTCCCCGTGGTTTCGACTCATTGCACTGGATCTCAAGACGCGGTGCTTTCTGAGGTGACGGGGCTGCTGGTTCCCCCTGGATATCCCGACGCTATTCGCGAAGCTGTGCTGGGATTATTGCGCAACCCGGATCGTTGTCGACGCATGTCGGCTGCGGCGCGCAGATGGGTGGTTGAGAACTACGAAGATCGGCGAGTCCTCGGGCTGGCGGTTGATTTCTATCTGAGCATGGTCGGGCCTTCAAGGCCGACGGGTATTGCAGCGGAAGAAAACCGGCCTGAAGCCGCTACTGGTTTGCCTGCGTCGCTGTAACATCTACAGGGGCCGGAACGACTGGCGGGGCCTGCAACGTGTGCGCTCCAGCTTCTGTCGCGTGAAGAATATTCCCCGGGGCGATTCCAAGTATCAGTGTGGCGCCCACGGCAAACAAGAGCGCGGCCCCGACTGCGATTCCCATCGGCATCATCAGCGACCGATTTTCTCCTGCATCTTCTTCCGGGCGCTGTGCCGCGGTAAAGGCCAGCCGCAAATAATAGGCCGCCGCCAGTCCCGAGTTCAGCAATCCGATGATGGCGAGTATCACGGCTCCTCCGCCTACAGCGGCGGAAAATGCGTAGAACTTGCCGAAGAATCCGCCGGTAAACGGGATTCCGACGAGCGATATGAGGAAGAAAAGTAGCAGGCTTCCAAGCAGGGGCGAACGGTAGATCAATCCCTTGTAGTCCTGAATCAGCGGTCTCTCGTCGTTGTAGCCACCTGCGAGCGTAACCACGGCAAAGATTCCCACATTCATGGCAGCGTAGGCCGCGGTGTAGAAGCTGGCTGCGGCAATTCCGCTGGTGCCGAATGCCGCGAAGGCCGCAAGCAAATACCCGGCGTGCGCAATAGAGGAGTAAGCCAGCATGCGCTTGACGTTCTGTTGGCGCAGTGCGGCGAGGTTGCCCACAGTCATCGAGAGAACAGCGACGAGCCAGAGAACCGGAGACCAGACCGCTCGGAGAGTTGGGAACATTTCATATACGATGCGCAGCAGAAATGCGAAAGCTGCAGCCTTCGGCGCAGTGGACATGAGCGCAACAACCGGCGAGGGCGCGCCTTCGTAGACGTCGGGCGTCCAGACATGGAAGGGAGCGGCGGAGACCTTGAACAGGATTCCAACCAGCATCAGTGCAAGGGCTGCATGCACAAGGCCCTGGTTTTGGGCGGTCGACGCAGTGCGGGCGATTTCGTAAACGGAAGTAGTTCCGGTTGCGCCGAAGACCATTGCGATTCCGTAGAGCAGAAACGCAGTGGCGAATGATCCAAGGAGGAAGTATTTGATGGCGGATTCGGGGCCGCGCCCGGTCTGCTTGCGATATCCAGCGAGGATGTAGGTGGCGATGGAAGAAATCTCGAGCGCAATGAAGACCACCAGCAATTCAATCGCGCTGGTCATCAGGCACATGCCGACGGCGCCAAATGTTATGAGCGCGTAATACTCGCCCTGGTGGTGGCTGTCTTCGGGCAGCGTGTCGAGCGAAAGAAGCAGCGTGACGAGCACGATTCCGCAGATCAACACGTGGAAGAACACTGTGAACGGACTGGTTTCGACAGTCTCGGAGAAGGCGGTCCCCGCAGGGAGCGAAAGCTGCCACAGGCTCGACCACAATGCGATGGTCGTTCCAATTGCAGCCACCCAGCCCAGGCCGCGGCGTGATCGGGCCGGCGCCAGGGACGCGTCGGTCAGCATCACCAGCACACCTGTGATGGTGAGTATTAGTTCGGGGAGGATGCGGTAGATGTCTGGGACAGGATTCACCGCTGAGCCTCCCCACTGGATGCACTCGGAATTACAGCAGGCTGGATAAGCATCTCAATCGATCGCGATTGCTGAAGCATGATCGGCTTGGGGGCCATCTCGATGGCGCGGAACCAGAAATTTGGAGCGACGCCCATCACAAGCATCAGTACAGCCAGAGGCCAAAGTACGAGTTGTTCGCCAGGACGCAGGTCTGCCGCGTCCGTTTCTGACAACTTGCTTTCCCGGCCGTAGAAGATTCGCTGCACCATCGAGAGCATGTAGGCGGCGCTGAGTATCACACCGAGTGTCGCAACCACGGCCCAGCGTTGGCTCACACCTGCAAAGGTGCTCGACAGGATCAGGAATTCTCCGACAAAACCATTCAGGAGAGGCAGGCCAATCATGGCGAGGGACACGATTACGAAAAGGGTTGCCAGCCGCGGCGTCCGCTTTGCCAAACCGCCGTAGGCCGCGATCTGCGACGTCGCGTAACGAAGCTCAAGGGCGCCCAGCAGGACGAACAGAGCAGCATCGATCAATTCGTTGTTGAGGATCTGATACGTTGCACCGGTCCAGCCAGTGAGGGTGAATCCATACACGCCGAGTGTGATCAGGCCAAGGTGACTGAGCGCGGCAAACGCGAGGAATCGCCAGAAGTCACGCTGCACCAAAGCGAGACACGCACCGTAGAGAATGCCGATCACAGCAAGCGTGATCATCAATGGCGCGATGGCTTGCGCCTGGGCAGGGAAGAGGCCCACGTGGAAGCGGAGCATCGAATAGATGCCGAGCTTGCCGGCGACGACCATCGCCATTGCGACAGGCGCTTCTCCAAACGTGTCGGCGAGCCAACCGTGCAGCGGGAAGACGGGAACCTTGACAGCGAACGCGAACAAAAACGCCAGCGCAACCCAGAAAAGTGCGCCCGCAGGCACGATGCCGGCCGCGATGTTTACCTGCAATTCGGTGAAGTTGAACGTGCCCGTCCGGGCGTACAAGTATAGGATCGCGACGAGCAGCGGCGCCGAAGGAATAAACGTGAAGAGGAAGAACTTGATGGCTGCTTTCGAGCCTTCCTTCCGTCCGTACATCGCAATCAGGATCGCCATCGGAACCAGCGACAGTTCCCAGAATCCGTAGTAGAGCATCAGGTCGAGCGAGACGAAAACGCCATACATCGCTGTCTGCTGGACAAGAAAAAGGGAGTAGAAGACCTTTGGCCGTCGAGTGATGGTGTTCCAACTGGCCAGCACACCGACCGGCCCGAGCAGTCCGACGAGGACGGTTAGCCACAGGCTCAGACCGTCGACACCAACGTGATAGTAAATCGCCGGATTTTCGATCCACTGGTGATTGACGGCGAACTGGAATCCAGACTGATGCGCATCGAAGTGCGCAGGCAGATGCAAAGTCAGCCCGAAGGTGACCAGCGATACGAGAAGCGCCAGCCACGCAGGCAGCTTTCCGCGTTCGGGCATCAGCGCAACCAGCGCCGCTCCGGCCAGCGGCGTGAGGAGAATCAACGTGAGTATCGAGCTGTTCATCACTGTCATCTCCTAGTGCCCCACGCCAAATATGCCGGTTCCAGATGCGCCAAACAGGTAAGGCGCAAGCGCAAAAACAAGCAGGACCGCCGCGCCAAGTGCGAGCCATGCGGCATACGATCGCAGATTGCCGGATTGCCAGCGCTGCAGAATCGCGCCGCCGAGCGTGGCCGTACCAGCCAGCAGCCAGGCAAGACCGCCGAGAATCGCCACATCGACCACCCATTCAAGGAAATACTTCGAGAGCCTCAATAAGGGTCTGACGATAAAGTGGCTGTAAATCTCATCCACGTGAAACTTACTCGCAAGAAGCTTGTAGCCCCTCGGGAATGAGGCAGCCAGCCGTTTGGGCAATTCGGGTCGGCGGCGATACAAGTAGTCGGCGATATACCAACCAAGCAGAGCCACGGCCACTGCAAGCACGCTAAGAAAGATCTCGAGGGCCGAGCTCCCTCCCTCGGGAAGCGGTCCGTCGGAAGCCCTGAGATATGCTGCGAAACGGTCGATGCCGGTCCATCCGCCGATCAGCGAAAGGATGGCCAAAATGAGGAGTGGGCCACGCATCGTCCACGGGCTCTCGTGGGGATGAGATTCGGGATTGCGCGATTCCCCCCAGAAGGCCATATACCACAGCCGAAACATATAGAAAGACGTGAGCAATGCCGTGACAAGTCCCACGAACCAAACCACCTGCCCTGGGGTGCCCCTGAGGAAGTCTTCATAGAGGATCGCATCTTTGGAGAAGAAACCGGAGAACGGGGGCAATCCCGTGATCGCGAAGACAGGAGCGGTCATAGCCCAGAATGTGAATGGGATTTTCTTGCGGAGCCCGCCCATCTTGCGGAGATCCTGCTCGCCGCCCAGCGAGTGAATCACAGAACCGGCGCCAAGGAAGAAGAGCGCCTTGAAGAACGCGTGCGTCATCAGGTGGAAGATTGCGGTGGAATAGGCCGAAGCTGCGCATCCGAGGAACATGTAGCCCAGCTGCGAAATGGTGGAGTAGGCAAGGACGCGTTTGATGTCGTTTTGCACCAATGCGATCAAAGCTGCGAGGAAGGCAGTGGCACTGGCGACGATTGCAATAATGGCGAGCGTGCGGATCGAGCGGTCGAATAGGAAATGCAGGCGGACGACCATGTACACGCCCGCGGTAACCATGGTCGCCGCGTGAATAAGAGCGGATACCGGCGTTGGACCTTCCATGGCGTCGGGAAGCCAGACGTAGAGCGGAATCTGCGCGCTTTTACCGGTTGCGCCAAAGAACAGGCAGAGGGCAATCACCGTCAGGATTCCGCCGTTCCAGGATGGATTTGCGGTCAATTTGGCGGCGATCTCGCTGAACGTAAGAGTGCCGAAGTTCGTCAGCAGCAGAAAGAGGCCAACGAGGAAGCCAAAGTCGCCGATGCGGTTAACGATGAATGCTTTTTTGCCGGCATCGGCGGCGGAGGTCTTCTGAAACCAGAAGCCGATGAGGAGATAAGAAGCGAGGCCGACACCCTCCCAGCCGACAAAGAGCACAAGTGCGTTTCCGGCAAGCACGAGAACCGTCATGAAAAACATGAACAGGTTCATGTACGAGAAGTATCGCGCGTAGCCCGGATCGTCGTGCATGTAGCCGACGGAGTAGATGTGGATGAGGAAACCTACACCTGTGATGACCAGCAGCATGACCAGCGTAAGCTGGTCGAGAACAAAACTGAAATCGATGTGAAGCGCGCCGGCGGTGATCCACTGACCGTAGGTTTCAACCTGCGGCAGGGAGTTTGGCTGCAATGAGAATCCGAAAGCAGCCAGCACGACGAGCAACGATCCCAAAGGCGCCAGAAGCGCGATAGCCGTGACAAGCGGCTTCGGCAACCGACTTCCGAGCAGTCCATTCAGCAGAAAGCCGACGAAAGGCAGGAGCGGGATCAACCAGAGATGAAGATTCTCGTTCATAGTTTCATCAGGTCGATCCGGTCGACCGCCAGCGTAGCACGTGCGCGGAATACAGCAATAATGATCGCAAGCCCAACCGCCGCTTCAGCCGCGGCCACCATCATCACAAAGAAAACGAAGATCTGCCCCTTTACCTGGTGCCACTGGTGAGCGAAGGTCACGAAGGAAAGGTTCACGGCGTTGAGCATCAGCTCGATCGACATGAATACGGTAATCAGGTTGCGCTTAATCAAAAACCCAACCACGCCGAGGCAGAACAGCACGGCGCTGAGCAGCAGGTACCACGCGAGGGGGACTTCTTGCTGAACCAGATGCAATGAGCTCACTTGGTGTCCACCTTTTCTCCATCGCTATGCCGCGCCAGAGCGACGGAACCGAGGATGGCTACGAGAATAAGCACCGACGTGACCTCGAACGGCAGCAGCAGTTTCGTGAAGAGAACTGCACTGAGGTCAGCGGTGCTCGTGATGTGATCTTCAATTGCCGCATTGCCGAGCCCCTGGATCTTCAGGATTATCGTCGCAATCACGGCCAGGATGGCCACCACGGCCGGAAAACCTACGGTGCGCGCCGCGCGACTGCCCAGGGTGCGTTCTTCGCGACCGGCATTCAGCAGCATGACGACAAACGTGAACAGCACCATGATCGCACCGGCGTAGACGATGACCTGCGCCGCGGCAAGAAACTCCGCACCCAAAAGCAAGTAGAGGACTGCCAGCGACGCCATCACCACAATCAGCGAGAGGGCGCTGTTGATGGGATGCTTCTGCAGGAGGAGATTCACGGCTCCAGTCAGGCAGAGTGCGGCAAACACGATAAACAGAATCAGGTGCATCGTTCCATCACTTACGGGAGAGCGCCGGTTGGTTGCTCCGGCGGGTTGAGGGGAGAAACTGTGCGAGCAGGACATTCCTGCTGCTTCAAATCCCTTCCGATTCTAACTGAGCGCACCCTCGAAAACGGTGATCGACGAACAGAGCACATCGTTCGATCGAGCCGACAATCGGCGCATACTCAGCGATACGCGAGCCAGAGACTCGTGCCCACAATGTTGAGGATGGCCAGAGGCATCAGCCAGCGCCATCCGTAGCTCATAAGCTGGTCATAGCGGAAGCGAGGCAGCGTGCCGCGCACCCACACGTAGAGAAACAGAAAACTGAAAACCTTCAGCACAAACCAGAAGATCGGAAGCAATGCGCGAAGGATAAAAATGTCAGGGGTTGGCAGCAGATTGCCAAACGGACTCGTCCAGCCGCCCAGAAACAGCAGGGTGGCCACACATCCCACCATGATCATGTTGGCGTATTCGGCCATAAAGAACATGGCGAATTTCATGGAGCTGTATTCGGTGTGATAGCCGGCGGTGAGTTCGCTTTCCGCCTCCGGCAAATCGAAAGGTGAGCGATTGGTTTCAGCGTAAGCCGACATCAGGTAGATGAAGAACGCGACAAATTGGAATCCGCCGAAGAGATTCCAGCTCAGCATGCCGTGATCAGCCTGGCTCTTCACGATCACGTCCAGATTCAGCGAGCCTGCGCGCAGCACAACGCCAACCAGCGAGAGCCCGAGAGCAAGCTCGTAGCTGACGAGTTGCGCCGAGGACCGCAGCGATCCGAGCAGGGAGTATTTGTTGTTGGAGGACCATCCAGCGAGCGCGATCCCATATACGCCGATAGAGGTGATGCCGAGGATCACAAGTAACCCGATGTTCACGTCGGCGATCTGGAAGAAATGAAAATTACCGGGCCCAACAAGCCCCGGGTCGCCGAAAGGAACCACCCCAATGGAAATGAGTGCACAGCTCAGAGCAATAATCGGCGCCATGAGATAGAGCGGCCGGTACACGCCCGACGGAATAATGTCTTCCTTGAGAAAGGATTTCGCACCGTCTACAAGTGGCTGCAGCAATCCGAACGGCCCTACGCGATTGGGCCCCCAGCGATTCTGAATGCGGCCAACGAGCTTGCGTTCCAGCAGGACGGTGTAGGCGACGGCCAGCAACAACACCACCGTTACCACCACGACCTTGAGCAAGCTCCAAAATAAAAACTGCCAAATCGTCACGTGCCTCAAGCCTTTCTCGAAAACACTTCAGTTTGCTGCTGTGGCTGCCACTTCCGCGGCCTGATGCTGTTCCAGATCTTTCAGTCCGTCGCTATATCGCCCGAGCGTACCCGAGGTGAACAATCCATTGTGCGCCGGCTTGATCACGCCGGGTCGCGACGATGTGAGCGTGGACACCGGAACAAATCCCGGCTCCGTCTGCACATCGTTGCCACCGAAAAGATTCAAACGGTCGAGCTTGTAGCCAGGCACCAGGCGCTCAATCTCATCGAGAAGCGCGAGCGGATCAAAGGGGCTCAACTTTGGTTCCAGGCCATTGGCCGAAAGCCAGACAGCGTGCCGATCCGCCTCGCCCGCCTGTGCTCCTCGCGATTGCCCAAGATCCGCAGTTACTCCGCTCGTGCCAAAAGGTACCAGTTTCTTAATGTCAGCACTCATGCTGCCCGCGAGACGCACCAGGATTTCGAAATCCGGCTTCACGCCGGCGTGGTCTGCAGCCTTGCGCGCCAGTTGGAGATCGCCAAAAGTGTTGGTGATTGTGCCGGTCTTCTCGTAAAGGCTTGCAGCAGGGAAGACAACATCGGCAATTGCCGCCGTCTCTGTAAGAAAGATGTCCTGCACAATCACAAAGGTGTTCTTCAGAACAGCTGCATCAACACCGCCGTCACCCAGTGGGTCGGCGCCAACAACAAAGAGCGCATTGAGCTCGCCGTTCGTGGCTGCCGTAAACATCTCGGGCTGCGTCTTGCCCGGCGTGTCTGGCATTCCCGCGTATTCCTGCGCGAATGCTCCGTTGGCGATCACCGGCGTGTACCCGGGGAGAAGATCGGGCAAGAGACCCATATCCGCGGCACCGCGCGAGTTGGCATAGTCGCCGAGATAAGCGAAGCGGACATTGCCGCGCCCAAGGCCCCACTGGACAAGCTCTGCGACCGCGCTTCCGCGATATTCCTCGCCGAATATGATCAGCAGCTTTTCTTCGCCGAGCACCGCTTCTCGGAAGGCCGCATTGTTGATGACCGCATCGCTTCCGGTCAGGTAGCCAGCCATCGCCGGGTACCCGCCGGCCGCGAGCTGCAGCGACAATTTTGCCTGCCGCTCCAGCTTGATCTGCTTTTCGTTCGCGACGTAGAGGCGGGCGCGGTTCAGGCGCACATTCGTGCGTAAATTCCACGCCAGCAGCGGATGCTCGTTCGTCGGATCGCCGCCGATCAGCAGAATTGCAGGCGCACTGGCGACGTCGCGCAGGCTTGCGGCGTTGCCCTGATGTCCGGCCAGGGCTCGCGCAAATGCGACGTAGTCCGTCGTGCGCTCGTGATCGATGTTGTTTGTCTTGAGCACGGTGCGAGCGAACTTCTGCAGCAGGTAATTTTCTTCGTTGGTGGTGTGATTCGATCCGATGACACCGATGGCATCGCCACCTTTGCTGTCTCGAATCTCCTTGAGTTTCGCGGCGGCTACTCGAAACGCCTGTTCCCAGCTTGCCGGTTCAAGTTTGCCCTGTGCGTTACGCACGAGCGGCGTGCTTAATCTCTCGGCACTCTCGACAAAATCGAATCCGAAACGGCCCTTTGCGCAGAGGAAGTCGCCGTTGATGCCGCTTTTGTCGCGGTTGTCGGCGCGCACGATCTGCGATCCGTCATTCGCCTGTCGTACGCCCAGCGTCACTTTGCATCCGTCGCCACAATGGGTGCAGACGGTGGAGATGTGGTTCATCTCCCACGGTCGCGTTTTGTAACGATAGCTGCCACTGGTGAGCGCGCCGACCGGGCACACGTCGATGCACATGCCGCACTGCTCGCAGTCCAGGCGTTCTTCCTGGTTCGGCGCAATTACTGAGCTGACTCCGCGATTCTGTATCCCAAGCGCCCACACGTCCATGCCTTCGCCACACATGCGGGTGCAGCGGTAGCACAGAATGCAGCGCGGCCTGTCGTAGAACACCGCAGGCGACCACTGCTGTTCATCACGGTGGCGCTTGGCGTCGACCATCAGGCTCTCGCCGGCACCGTACTTAAAGGTCATGTCCTGCAACTCGCATTCGCCACCGGCATCGCACACTGGACAATCGAGCGGGTGGTTGCCAAGTAGCAGTTCGATGGTGGCTTTGCGCGCCTGCGCAATCTCGGGCGAATCTGTCGTGAATACCTGGCCCTCGGCGACTGTCGTTGTGCAGGCTGTCTGGAGCTTTGGCACCTTTTCCTGGCGAACGACGCACATGCGGCACGCCGCCTGCAGGCTGAGCCCGGGGTAATAGCAGAACGCAGGAATCTCGATGCCCGCCTTGCGGCACGCTTCAATCAGCAGCGTCCCCGCGGGAGCCGTCAGCTTCTTTCCATCGACCGTAAATGTTACGTCCGCCATTCTTCTCCAGCGCCCCTTCTAGACCACAGCCATTTCAGTGTGTTTAGCGAACGGGCAGGGCTTCCCGTCCAGGTGATCTTCAAATTCCTTGCGAAACTTCTTTACGAAACCTAAAGTCGGCATTGCCGCTGCGTCGCCGAGCGGGCAGAAGGTGCGGCCCATCATGTTTTCGGCAAGATAACGGATATTGTCGATATCCTTCGCCGTTCCAAATCCTGCGTGGAAGCGCGTCAGCGACTTTTTTAGCCAGTCCGTTCCTTCGCGACAGGGAATGCACCAGCCGCAGCTCTCGTGTTGATAGAAGCTGATCGTGCGCAGCGCAAATTCGACGATGCATGTCTGGTCGTCGATCACCACAACGCCGCCAGAACCCAACATCGATCCAGCCTTGCCCACCTGGTCGAAATCCATGCCGAGGGTTTCAATCTCTTCAGGTAAGAGAACCGGCGTAGACGATCCGCCCGGTACCACAGCCTTCAATTTGCGTCCGCCGCGAATCCCGCCGCCGACTTCGTAAATCATCTTCTTCAGGTTGTAGCCCATCGGCAATTCATATACGCCGGGCCGTTCCACGTGCCCGCTGATGCTAAACAGCCGCGTGCCCCCGTTGCGCGCCGAACCGATGCCCGGCAAAGGCTGCTCCGCCCATCGTGATGACGTGCGGGACAGTTGCGATCGTCTCTGCATTGTTGATAACGGTCGGGCCGCCATAGAGCCCGACGACTGCAGGGAAGGGAGGCTTGATGCGCGGAACTCCGCGCTTGCCTTCGAGCGACTCCATCAACGCCGACTCTTCGCCCACTTCATACGCGCCCGCGCCGCTCTGCGTGATGATCTGAAATTCGATGTCAGATCCGAAGATGTTCTTGCCGAGAAAGCCCTTCGCATAGGCGTCGGCAACGGCCTTCTCCATAATCTCGAGGAGGTAGCGATACTCGCCGCGCAAGATAGATGAAGCCCATCTTCGAACCGATAGCAAGACCGGCGATAATCGTTCCTTCAATCACCGCGTGAGGATCGTGCAGGAAGATCAGGTGGTCTTTGCAGGTGCCGGGTTCGCTCTCGTCGCCGTTGACCAGCACATACTTCGGCTTGGCCGATTGCTTCGGCACAAACGACCATTTCATGCCGGTCGGAAATCCCGCGCCACCGCGCCCGCGCAGATTCGACGCCTTCATCTCCTCGATCGTCCACTCGGGGCCTTGCGCCAGACATTTCCTCGCAGCTTCATAGCCGCCGAGTTCAATGTACTTATCGATATTTGCTGCGCCCTTGCCGAAGCGGCTGGAGACGACCTTCACTTCATCGGGATGCGAAACGAGCCTAGGCATTTTTCGTCGTCCCTTCTGCATCGGCCCTGTTCTTGTACTCGGCCAGGATCGCGGGAACGCTCTCCGGTGTCAGATCGTCGTGGAAGGTGTAATTAACCTGAATCGCTGGAGCCCAGCAGCATGCGCCGATGCACTCCACCTCTTCGAGCGAGAAAACACCATCTGCGGTTACGCCCTTATGCCCGATGCCCAGCTCCTCCTGAAATTTCTCGTACACGTCGTAAGCACCGCGCAACATGCAACTGATATTGGTGCAAACCTGTACGTTGAATTTTCCCGCAGGCTTGAAGCGCAGCATCGAATAGTAAGTCGCCACATTGCGGACATCGAGTTCCGTGATGCCGATTCGGTGCGCGACTTCCGCGATCACCGCGTCAGACAGATATCCAATCTCATCCTGCGCATAGAGCAGCATCGGAACCAGCGCCGAGCGCCGCAGTGGATACTTCTCCACCAGCGCATCGAAGCGAGCCGCCACCTTGGGCGAAAAGATGCTCATCGTTTCCGGACTCATCGCATCAGCTCCCGCGCCCAGGCTTCTGCCGCCATATCCATTTCTTCCTCGCCGGTCGAACTGCGTAACCGCCCAGCCTCTGTCAGTTCCAGCATTCCGCTCCGTCCGTCGTCGCGCTTCCACATCACATCCGCGCCGTTCCGTTTCAAATCGAGCCACGCCTCCGCGTGACGCACTGTAATTTGCTCTTCCCCTAACTCGACTGTTGCCTGCCTGTCCCCATTCAACCCATGCGCCGCTGTGTAGCTGCGAAGCAGGGAAGCAAGCGATACCCAAAGTTCCACGTACAACTGAGCCGTCTCCGGCATCAGCGATCAATCTCCCCAAGCACGATATCAATCGATCCAATCACCGCCACCACATCCGCCAGCATGCGCCCCTTGCACATCGTTTCCAGCGCCTGCAGGCTTGCGAATCCCGGATACCGCATGTGCACGCGATAGGGCTTCGCCGTGCCATCTGAAACCACGTAATACCCCATCTGTCCGTGACCTGATTCAATGCCCTGATAAACCTCGCCCGCTGGCACGTTGAACCCTTCGGTCACGATCTTGAAGTGATGGATCAGCGCTTCCATCTGCGTCTTCATCTTCTCGCGATCCGGCAGCACGATCTTCGGCGCATCCGCCTTGATCGGCCCGCCCGGCATCCCGTCCAGCGCCTGCTGAATGATGCCGATTGATTCGCGCATCTCGAGCAAACGCACTTCGTACCTTCCCCAGCAATCGCACCGATTTGAAACCGGCACCTTGAACTGGAATTTCTCGTAGCTCGAGTAGGGCATATCGCGCCGCAGATCAAAATCAATTCCCGAAGCCCGCATCGTCGGTCCCGTCACAGCCAGCGCAATCGCGTCTTCCGGAGATAAATGTCCAACGCCCATCAGCCGATTCCGAAAGATCGGATTCCCGGTCAGCAGGTTCGAATACTCATCGATCTTTTCCGGAAACGTCTTGATGAACGATTGAATGCGATCGAACAAATCCAGCGGCGGCTCCATCGCCAGTCCTCCGACGCGGAAGTAGCTCGTCATCATGCGCTGCCCGGCAACCGCTTCAAAGATGCGCAGAATATCTTCGCGCTCCCTAAAGGTGTAGAGGAAGACCGTCAGCGCGCCAATGTCCATGGCATGCGTCCCAAGCCAGATCAGGTGCGAATTCAGACGCGTGAGTTCCGTCAGCAGCACGCGGATCCACACCGCTCGTTCCGGAATCTCCAGTTGGAGCAGCTTCTCGACAGCCAGGCAGTAGCAGAGATTATTGGCCATGGGCCCGAGGTAGTCCACGCGATCCGTCAGCGGGACGACTTGTTGATAAAACTTCGCCTCGCAGGTCTTCTCGATGCCAGTGTGCAGATAGCCGATCTCAGGGTAGAGTCGGACTACAATTTCGCCGTCGATCTCCAGCACCAGTCGCAACACACCGTGCGTGGACGGGTGCTGCGGTCCCATATTCAGGACCATGTGCTGGTCGCGTGCGCCCTCGGCGGGAGGAGCCTGCAGAATCGGGGTCCCTACATCCACCATCAGCGATAGCCCTCCACGGGATAGTCCTTGCGCAACGGATGCCCCACCCAATCATCAGGCATCAGGATGCGGCGCAGATTGGGATGCCCTTCAAACCGGATCCCGAAGAGATCAAACACTTCGCGCTCGTAATAATTCGCTCCAGACCAGACAGACGTGATCGACTCAATTGCCGGATCGGAACTGTCTACCCAGGTCTTCAGGCGGATCCTCTCCTTATATTGGTGCGACAGAATGTGGTAGCTGAGCTGAAAGCGCGGCTCAGACGGCAGCCAGTCCACAGCGGTCATATCTTCAAATGCGTTGTACCCGGCATTCTTGACTGCGGCTAAGGCCTGGCAGATGGTTTCCGGCGTCACCGTCAAGGTGAGTTCGCCACGATCGAACAGGGCATCGGTGAATGCATCTGCGTTCCAGGCAAGAAGCGCCTTCACCGCCGGGTGATCCGGCAGTCCTTCCAGCACAGCTTGCTTTCCCGCGAGAGTTTCCTTTGGAGCGTCTGCCATTCTTAGAGGTCCGCCTTGTCCATGCTCCAGTTCAGAATGCCCTTGCGCACGATGTAGTACAGTCCCACCGCAATGAATCCGAGATACACGACCATTTCCCAGAAGCCAAAAAGTCTTTGGCCAGTGATATGCGGCAGCTGCCTGTAGATCACCGCCCACGGCATCATGAAGACTGCTTCCACATCGAAAAGGATGAAGAGCATCGCAACCATATAAAACCGCACGCTGAACCGTGCCCGCGCATCGCCTACTGACTCAATTCCGCATTCGTAGGCGGCCAGCTTGACAGGAAGGTTGCGATGGCGGCCTACGAACCAGGATGCCAACACCATTATCGCCGCAAGTCCAATGGCAAAAAGGATTTGCAGCAACAGTGGAAGATACTGCCAGTGATAGGGAATCATGTGCACCCTGTCTGCAATGGTCCGCAAAATGTGCGGCATTCCCGCTCGGGCAAAATAAGCCCACTGCGACAGGCCGCTGGTTTGAGCTTAGGTTCCAAACCTCATCCCGTCAAGGCGATCAGGAGCCGAGCAAACTGCCGTGTAAATTCCAGGCCGCCGCCCTTGGAGGTTGCAAATACGGAGGTAGCAGCAGCCCTCAGGCTGCTGAAATCGTGCGCTGCGAGCAGCAGGGCCTTTACGGCCCGGACGCTCCAAGCCTCCGTCATTTTCAACTCTGGTGGCGCAACGCGCCACCTCGACAGACATCCGTGAGCGAAATCACCTTTGCCGTCTCAGTTTGTATACCTGTCGCGCATTTTGTCCATCTGTGAGGTGTGTCACACGGAATGGCAATGCAAGACTCCGTCTCGGACAGATCCATTCGGCGTGTTCGACTAGGTTGCCAGTGCGATTTGGTGCTGGCCGCGAGCCGATGTTAGCCTCTTCTTGTGCATCCACCACTTCGAGCAACCCTCAGGCGGCGTGTGCGGTTAATTGTCCTTTCCGTTTTCGCGTGCACGTTCTTTTTATCCGCGTCTGCCCAGCATGCAGAAAAGATCGATGTAAATCCCACCTTCACCATCTCCAAATACCAGCCGGGTTCCCCCATGCGCATCGTTGGCTACGGCGACATGCGCTTTACCGATCCCTCAGTGAAAATGGGGACCAACCCGCGCGTCCGCAAATACCTGGCCGAGCGCGTTGCCCAGGAGAATCCCGAAGTACTCCTTCTTACCGGCGACATGCCCTACATAGGATCAAGTGATGCCGATTGGCAGGTGTTTCGCGACGAGACTGCCCTGTGGCGGAAGAACCAGATCCTGCAACTCCCCACAACCGGAAATCACGAGGTCCGCGGCGATCATCAGAAGGGAATTGAGAATTACTTGCAGAACTTTCCCGGCATCCAGGGCCATCGCTATCTACTCGGTCTTGATGGGCAGCGTCGAAGCTGATCTCGCTCGATATGACCTCGCCCTCGGGAGGTACAAGCACGCAGGCCACGTGGTTTGCCGCACAGCTCGATCACTTGCCCAAACAAGTGGAATTTCTGTTTATCCTTTACCACACGCCATGGGTAGTCGATGAGCAGTCAAAGCTCTTTACGAACCTTCCCTCAAAGGAGGCGCTCACACTTCGGCATCTGCTGGAGATCCATCTCCACAAGATGCATGCCAAGGTGATCGTCTTCAATGGCCACATCCACAACTATGAGCGCTTCGAACGCAACGGCGTGGAGTACGTCACCTCCGGCGGCGGCGGCGCCGAACCCTATCCGCTGCTGTTCCGTGGATCCGAGGATCTCTACCGCGACACGGCCTTCCCCGTCTACCACTACGTCACGCTGGACTATCGCAACGGACAGCTTCACGCTGTGATGTGGAAAGTAAAAGATCCTGATGCGGCCACCCTCAGCGTCGAACAGAAAGATGAATTCACGTTAGTGGCCGAACCGAACAAGACCGGAGTCTTCATCCCATGAAGAAGCCAGCCGCGCCACCTCTTCTTTGTTCACCAATGCGCGCGATACCCTCCTGCGTATTGCAGAAACGGTCAAGGTGATGTTCGAGAGATTCAGTGACAGCGCGCGCCGCGTCGTCTTCTATGCGAGGGGCCAGGCCAGTGTCTTCGGAACAGAGAAGATTACACCCGAACTTCTTCTCCTGGGCATGCTGCAGGAGAATGCGCAACAGTTGAGTCGTCTGATCGGCGGTGAGCCTGATCCTTGCGATGGATTGCGGAAACAGATCGAGGAAAACATACCACGAGGGAACCCGTTTTCGACGAGTGTAGACATCCCCGTTTCAAAGGAACTCGCGCGCGTTTTTCAGCACGCCGGAGAGGAAACCTCTGGCATTGGAATCAGTACGGTCCAACCTGAGCACCTGCTCATCGGAATATTGCGCGAAGAGGGCTGCTGCGCCGCTGAGTTGCTTCGAGCGAATGGGGTGGACCTGGAAGCCGTTCGTGAACGAATGCTCGACACTCTGTAAGGAGAATTGCCCTTAGGTGATGGATTTCGAGCGATCCACAGGTGTCACTGCCGATAGGGGACTTCTGCCAAAGTTTCGCGTGCGAGGCCCGTCCGAACGGAAATAGCTATCAATAAGAAGCCTCGGAAGGCTGAACGTAACCGATAGTTTCGTCTTCGGGATTGAATGGCGGCGGGTACTTCGACCTGAGCTCGGCTATCTGACCGTCCCTATCCTCAACTCGCCACGCGACTGTCACCGAGCGTAGCTGTTTCGAATGAGTTGAGACTTTATGCGTCCTGTGCGTCAAAGTGAGCACTCGATCGACGGGAGCTGGTTTCGTCATATTCACATCCCTGAATACACATCGAATGTCGCCCATGACCCATCCGTTCGGCGTTAAGTGAAAATCAAGGTCAATGTAGTCGTATTCGGCGCAGGCGCGAGCTATCTCCGTCGCAGAGAGCTCTGTGCTCTGATCATTCCCGCTTTGGAGATTACGATGCATATTCACGCAAGAAGCGAAGCCAGGCCCGGTGAAGCATGGCTCCTAAAATCACCTTAACGCCGCATCGGGCGGTAGTAGATGGCAGTTTGGTGTCGAACAATATAGCCATTTCGTGTTAACAGGGGGCTGACTCTCACCATCTGTGATTGGTCAATGCGCCTGGTCCGCCGCGAATCGAGCTAGAACGCTGCCCAGATTCCACAAGCACCTGCAGGTACTCGCAGCCGGTGAGCGCGGCGTTAGATACTCATTGAACTGACCGGGCCAATTGCGAAGATTACGACGCAAGCCCCGAACCGCTGGCGGTCTGTCTTTTTGGCGGCTTCGGCCGGGCTCGCATTCACCCAATTCCAGGTCAAGCAATTCGTTCGCACTTTTTCTTTAAACTACACATTCTAAAAACAAAACAGATGTGCGCATTTTGCAGTTAATTTCCACACGTTGGTGCACAATGGCTTTGAAGTCGAATCTCTGCATGGAGAAGAATCGGCATGGACTACAGAGCCGGAGTTGCTTGTCTCCAGATCCCTTTTTACGAGGATGTCGAAGCCGAAAGCGCTGCTAAGCCCTTTGCCGAGACGACTCTGCGGCTAAGTTATTTGTTAAGATGACTCTAGCGCTGCATAGCCGTTGTAAAGCATTACGGCTCAGGACCTTGGCCCCAGAGTAGGGGTGGATACACCCCCCCCAAAAAAAAGAGGGAAACGGGCCTGGCCCATTCTGTGCGGTGTGATGGATGAAAAGCTGCGCTGCGCGACGAAAAACCCCGGGCTGGGCCGAAGCCTATTGGCCGATCACGAGAACAGCAAACAGAATCAGCCAGGCCGCGCCCATTGCGTGCCAGTACCAGGCCGTTGCATCAACCGCAATCTGGCGAAGCTCCACCCGCTTGAATCTGCGGATGAGAATGAGGCAGACCGCTAGAGCGACGACTCCGACCATCAGGTGCGCCGCATGCAATCCCGTAATGATGTAGAAGAAATAGCTTGCCGGCGTCGACCAATGGTCGAACGCAAAGCCCTGGGCCGTCAGTTGCCGCCACGCCAGCCATTGCCCGGTTAAGAAGAGGCTTCCGAGACCGAGCGTTGCTGCCGTCCATGGAAGGGTACGTTGCAGCGCTGGATGGCCAAGCCCCAGCCATTCCTCCAGCACATCAATCTCGCGGAAGATGTTCCGCCGCGCCACCTCAATGGTCAGACTGCTCAACAACAGCAGGGCCGTATTCAGAAAGAGGATCGGGGGAAGCAGCACCGGATGCCAGTCGCCGATCTGCTCGTGGGTGCGCGGATCCATGTGTGTGCCCGCCTGGCGCGCGAAAAAGAGCGCTACCAGGATGGCGAAAAACATCATGTCCGCCGCGAGAATGGAGAAGACAGAAAAGCGAATCTTGTGCAGCAACTCACGTGGACCCCGGCGTTCGTGCTGCCGATCGTCATCACCGCCGCCGCCGCCGCCACCGGTGGGTCGTCGGTCAACAGGAGGTTTGCCGCCAATTCCCGGCTCTTTCCGTTCCGTTTCCGCAGGGGAATGCGTAAAGGTAGCGGGCATTTAGAAGCCTCTGTGCAAATCAGACTACACCACTTTTCGTTGGACGCAGCCATTCCTAATCAGGATGGCCTTTTTCTTCAATTCGATTTCACCGGGGCGCAAAGCTGGGCTACGATGCCAGACCGGCGTTCACTAGATCAACGAATGCTTTGTGAACGCGCCGGTCTGGCGAGAGTTCCGGATGAAAAGTAGCAGCCATCAACTTGCCCTGCCGCACCAGTGTCGCCTTTCCCTCGCGTTGTGCCAGGATCTCGACGTCAGGTCCTGTTTCCACGATTCGCGGTGCACGGATGAATACCATTTCGAGCTTGTCGCCCGGCAGTTTCGTATCCGAGAAAAGGATAGAGGAGTCGATCTGCCGGCCATAGGCATTCCGCTCCACGACCATATCCAGCAAGCCCAGGCTCCGCTGCGCCGGGTTGCGCACCTCACGCGCCAGAAGGATTGCTCCCGCGCACGTCCCAAACACCGGGCGACTCGAGCAGAACTGCTTCAAGTCGTCGAAGAGATGCCCACGTTCCAGGAATTTCAAGATCGTTGTCGATTCACCGCCGGGCAGAATCATCCCGTCGAGATCAACCAACTCGTCGCGCTTCCGTACCTCAACCGGGGTGGCTCCTGTCTCGGTGAGCGCGTCGGCGTGAGCGGCGTAGTCCCCCTGTATCGCCAGGACTCCAATTCGCGGTCGTTTGATCTCCGCGTTCAATCTTCGATCTCCTCTGTTCGCAGTTCGTGATCAACAGGCAAGGAATTGCCCTTGCCTCTTCCAGCTTGCCGCAAATGCCTTCGATGCAATGATAAGAGCCGGAAGTGGCTGGCACTTCCGGCTCCGTGATTTGATGACAACCTGTCGGTGCTCAGGCTACCAGCCGCGCGTCTGCAACAGCTGTGACTCCTCGATCGCCGAGGCCGCAAGACCCTTCATGGTGCCGGTGACCTGTTCGCTCGCTTCCGTCAGAATCTTCGGGTCGTTGAAGTGCGTGGTCGCGATCACGATGGCCTTGGCGCGCGAAACCGCCTCTTCGCGTTCTCTCGGATTGTTCTCAACATCGAGCGGTGTCGCCCGTTCCTTCATGAAGATTCCGGAACCCACGAAGATTGCCTCAGCGCCGAGTTGCATCATTAATGCTGCGTCTGCGGGCGTGGCGATTCCGCCGGCGGAGAAGTTCGGCACCGGCAGTTTGCCCGCCTGCGCCACCATCCGGATCAGTTCATAAGGAGCCTGATGCTCCTTTGCGGCTGCATAAAGCTCCTGCTCGCTCAGCACGGTCAGTGCTTTCATCTCTTTCACGATCTGCCGCATGTGCTGCACAGCGTGCACCACGTCGCCTGTACCGGCCTCGCCTTTGGTACGAATCATTGCCGCACCCTCGGCAATCCGGCGCAAAGCTTCGCCAAGGTTCCGGGCGCCGCAAACGAACGGCGTTGTAAAGGCGTGCTTGTCGATATGGTGGGCTTCATCTGCCGGGGTGAGGACCTCACTTTCATCAATGAAATCAACCCCGATCTCCTGCAGAATCTGCGCTTCAGCAAAGTGCCCGATGCGGGCCTTCGCCATGACCGGAATGGAAACAGCCTGGATAATCTGTTTGATCAGGCTGGGCTTTGCCATGCGGGCCACACCGCCTTCAGCGCGAATCATTGCGGGTACCCGCTCGAGGGCCATCACGGACACGGCGCCTGCCTCCTCCGCGATGCGGGCCTGCTCCACGTTCATCACGTCCATGATGACGCCGCCCTTCAACATCTCAGCAAGACCGACCTTGAGTCGCAGACTAGTTCCCGTAATACCGTTAATTCCATTCTGTTGGTGCATGTTATTGACCTCAAATCTTAGCCGTCGTCCCAAAATCTCTCAGGCAATATCTGATTTCTAGTGTAGCAGCGAAGTGAATCGCATTTCATATCGGGCGGGATGAGTCCAAAGGCTCCGCCCTTTCGCAATTATGAATCCTTTCTAAGAATTCTCTCTCCGATCTGGCCTTTCCAGTGCACTTAACCCTGCCAGATGGCAACACAACCACAACTATCGCCACAGAAAGCTACGTCATCTCCAGCGGTTGCCCAGATGATGGCCGAAGCGGCCCTGGTGCAGTCTCCTCCAGTTCTCGATGGGGAGGCCACCCCTGGTATCAGTCCGCTTGTCTCCCGTTTGCCCGTCGAGGTTGACGTTGCGGTACCGGTCAGGAAGTTCAGGGTTCGCAACCTTCTTGCGCTGACCCTTGGAGCAGTCATTCCGTCCCAGTGGCGACAGGGAGAAGACCTGCCTCTGGCGGCGAGAGGCGCGCAACTGGCATGGGCTGAGTTCGAAGTCGTCGATCAGAAACTGGCGGTTCGCATTACCCGGCTGGTTTGAGGAGAAAGACATTGGAAGTCTTTGCCAATGCACTAAGTCTGGCGGTGGGAGAGAAGAGTACGGTTCCACGCCAAAACCTGCAGGAGCGGCCAGCCCTATACGCCTGGTTGCTTCAGCGATTGAGCCGCCGTGCAACCAAGCAACCGCGCCTGGCCCTGGTCGAGCGGATCAATCTTGCTCCCCGGCAGACCGTAGCCCTTATTGAAGCCGATGGGCAGCGGTTGCTCGTGGCCACATCGACCGATGGAGCAGCGAGTTTCTATCCTTTGAAGGCGGCCTGCAGAGACTCCGGCGCGAATCTGCCCCGCTCGATCGATACGGAAGCGGAAAGCCTATGATCGCGCTCCTGCTGGCATTGCGAGCGGCCGCGCCCCCGGCAACGCCATTTCTACCCGACCTGAATGCGCGGCTGCATCCTTCCGATTCAACGCCCTGGACAATTCTCTTTGCGCTGACACTGATTACCCTTCTTCCCGCGATTTTGATGTGCATGACGCCGTTAGTGCGCCTGATGGTGGTCTTCCATTTTTTGCGCCAGGCACTCGGCACTCAGACTGCTCCCTCCAATCCCACGCTGCTCGGTCTTGGCCTGATGATGACCTGGTTTCTGATGACCCCAGTGCTGACTCAGGTCGATCAACAGGCAATTGAGCCATACCGCGCGGGAAAAATCGCCGGATGGGATGCCATTGAGCGCGGATCGCAGCCGATCAAGCATTTTCTGCTGCACTACGCGCGCGAAAAAGATCTAGCCCTCTTCACCGCGGCAGGCCAGCTTCCACGTCCTGATTCCCCTGACGATCTGCCTATGCGCGTCGTGGTTCCGGCGTACATCCTGTCCGAGTTGAAATCGGGATTTGCCATCGGCGCTGTGCTTTTCTTGCCGTTTCTGCTGGTGGACATGGTCACCGCTGCCATTACCACTTCCATTGGAATGTTCCAGTTGCCACCCGTCGTTGTTTCGACCCCTCTGAAGATTCTGCTGTTCGTCATGGTTGACGGTTGGAACCTGCTCGCCCAATCCCTCTTGAAGAGCTTCTGAGGAAGATGCATGACTCCTGATCTCGTTGCCGAATTGCTTCGCCAGTTAATGAAGGAAGCAATGATCCTCAGCGCACCGATCCTGATCGCAGCGGTTGTCCTGGGCTTCTTGCTCACTCTCTTCCAAACACTGACCAGTCTGCAGGAGCAATCGCTGACCTCAGTTCCACGGCTTGCCGCAGTGGCACTCATTCTGCTTGTCGGGATGCCGTGGTTCCTTGGCCGCCTGGTGGCGTACACGCTGTTCCTGATGTCGGATTTACACCGGTACATCGGCTAAGGCTACGCAACGTTTCGTAGATCAGGAGACGATATTGATGGCCGAGTGGACGAGCTTCTTGAGTGCGATGGTTCTGACGCTGATTCGCGTGAGCGGAATCGTCGTCTTCGCACCCTTCTTCTCGTCGCCGGCGCTTCCTGCACGGACCAAGGCTGTTTTTGTTGCCGCCGTCGCATTCCTGTTGGCTCCGTTGGTTTCCGCGTTGCCCAACGCACACGCCGAAATCACTCTTACAACCTTGCTCAGCGAGATCGCTGTAGGGCTCGTTTACGGAATCGTTCTCTCGCTTCTGAACGAAATGCTTCTCTTCGCCGGACAGATCGCCGGGGTTCAGTTCAGCTTCTCGATGGTGAATCTGCTCGATCCCACATCGAATATCCAGACACCGCTTGATGGGAGATCTATTTCAACTGATGGGAACGCTGGTACTGATTGCGGCCGGGCTCGATCGCATTGTGCTGGCTTCGCTGGTGCGCAGTTTTCGCGCCGTGCCACTCGGAGCCTATACCCTTACGCCGCTCACGGCTCGTGCTGCCGTTCAGGCGGCCGGCGGCATCTTTCTCGCCGCGGTCGAACTGGCGGCTCCCGTTCTCGCCGCCACCATGCTGATCGAGATTGCAGTCGCACTTACTGAGCAAACTGAGCCCGCAACTTCCGGTGATGTCACTGACGGTTCCGCTCAAGACCATGGTTGGGTTCACCGTACTTACCGGTTCGCTGGCCTTGTGGCCGCGCTTCATTGAAGCGCGCTTTTCCGGGCTGCTGGACTTGGCGGAGCGGATGCTTCAGGTTTCCGCTTCCGCGCCAACTGGCGGGCTGTCGAGCATGCGCGGCCTGGGACTGGGAGGATAGCCGATGCCCGGAGACCGCACCGAACAGGCATCGCCCGCATCGCCGCGAGAAAGCGCGCAAGGATGGCGACATCCTGCATAGCCGCGAACTTCCTGCGGCTGCCGGAACGCTTGCCGGTGTCCTGAGCCTTGGGCTTTCTCGGCGGAAGAATCCTCGAATCTTTTCGCTGCGTCTTTTTCCGCGTGCTCTCGATCTCGGCGCGTCCGAATCGCATGGGAAGCCTCGACGCTTCAGCCGACTCTGTTTGCCATGCGTCGCATCACGATGCAAGCACTTGACTCCGGTTGGTATCGTGGTCGGCTGCCATTGTTGCAACGGCGCTTTGTCGCCGGCGTTGTTCAAACGGGCGGTCTGCAAATCCATATTGGGCTCCATCGGTTTTCGTCTGGACCGCGTTAACCCGGTATCCAAATCTGAAGAACCTTTTTTCTCTGCGCGCTGCGGCCCGTCTGGGCAAGTCTCTGCTTACCGGCCGAGTCTGCTGGCCGTTTTTGCGGTGCAGCGGATTGCGCGGCGAGTTCACCATCCCGCCTTTCTCCACTTCGCGGCTTGAATAGCTTTCGGATCAGATATTTACGGCCTTCTTGTCGCGGCTGCATGGCTGCTGCTTCGGCTGGGCGCTGGTGGACTACATGGTCGAATGGCGCAGCCGCGAGTCGCGCCTGATGATGAGCCGCGAAGAAATGAAGCAGGAGTTCAAGGAGACCGAAGGCAGTCCGCAGACTCGCGGCCGCATTCGCGGCTTGCAGCGCCAGATGCGACGCCGCAAGGTCAAGGCCGATGTCTCAAAAGCTGCAGTCATTCTGACCAACCCCACGCATTATGCCGTGGCACTGGGCTTCGACTTCATCGCCATGGATGCGCCCAGGGTTCTCGCCAAAGGGCCGCAATCTTCTCGCCGAGGAGATCAAGGCAGAAGCACGCTGGGCTGGGGTGCCGATCATTGAGAACCCGCCACTGGCCCGCTCCCTCTATCGCACGGTCGAGGTCGGCCATGCAATTCCGGCAGACCTGTATGCCGCCGTGGCCGCGATTCTCGCCTACCTCTATCGTCAGCGTGTCGAGGCCGAGATGCGAGAGCGCCGCGCGCGCCAGAAGCAGCTCACAAGCAAAAGGCGGCACCCGCCCAAGCTCCACTACAGGCGAGCGCATGTCAGGTATCCGGCCTCCGACCTGGTCCCGAGAACTGCCGCCTAGATTCCAGAGTCAACGGCCCGATGGAGACGTCCGATGAGCACTGCCGTTCTGAACCCCGCACCACTCGCACCCGCGGGCATCCTCCACCGCTTGCGGGATTACGTGCTTGCCCATGGGCGCTATCAGCGTGATCTTCGTCATGCTGATTCCGCTGCCGGCCGCGGCGCTGGATTTTCTCCTTGCCCTCTCCATGGCGGCTTCGATCATCGTCTTTCTCTCGTCGGTGCAGATTCGCCGCGCCGTGGAACTCTCCGTATTTCCCACGTTGCTGCTGTTGCTGACGCTCTTCCGTCTTGCTCTGAATATCGCTTCAAGCCGTCGCATCCTCCTTCATGGCTCTGAAGGAACCGCCGCTGCTGGCAAGGTGATTGAAGCCTTCGGCCAGTTTGTGGTCGGCGGCAATTACATCGTCGGTTTCGTCCTGTTTCTCGCCCTTGATTGCCATTCAGTTTCTGGTTGTATCGCACGGAGCGGTGCGCACCGCCGAGGTGACCGCGCGCTTCACGCTCGATGCACTGCCCGGCAAGCAGATGGCAATCGACGCCGACATGAACGCCGGCCTGATCGACGAAGCTGAGGCACGCCGCCGCCGCCAGGCGATCGCGCGCGAGGCCGAGTTCTACGGCGCGATGGATGGTGCTGCGCGCTTCAACCAGCGCGATTCGATGGCCACGATTCTCATTACCGCGATCAATATCGTTGCCGGCCTGCTGATCGGCACGTTGCAGCAGGGCATCGAACTGGGCGAAGCGGCCCGCACCTACACGGTGTTAACGGTCGGCGACGGACTGGTCACGCTGATTCCGTCGCTGCTGGTCTCGGTTGCCGGCGGCATCACGCTCACGCGCGCCAATTCAGCCGGAATGCTGGGAACCGAAATTCGCCAGCAGCTTTTCGCGCGGCCCGCGACTCTCTATCTCGCCAGCGCGGTATGCGCCGCCATGTGCCTGATTCCCGGACTGCCCGGGTTGACATTTCTGCTGGTCGCGGCTGCGCTCTTCTGGATCGGGCGACGCGATTGCGGCATGCGCCGGAGCCCGTGCCGAACGTCGAGATCGGCGCGATCGAAAAGAAGAAACAGGATCAGGCTCCTTCGGCCGATCTGGCCGGCCTGCTGCGGCTCGAAGAACTGTCACTTGAAATTGGATTCCAGCTCATTCCCCTGGTGGATGAGAAGCAGGGCGGCACGCTTCTGAACCGTGTGCGCGCGCTGCGTCGCCATCTTTCCGCGGAGATGGGCTTTCTGGTGCCCCCCGTGCACATCTCCGACAATCTCCGCCTACGCCCGCGCGAGTATCTTGTTTCTCTGCGCGGCATCGAGATTGGCCGCTGGCAGACTGGAGGGCACACAGATGCTCGCGGTTTCGGGCGATCCGCAACGGCGACCTCTTCCCGGGCAAGGAGACACGCGAGCCGGCCTTTGGAGTGCCTGCCGTCTGGATTGCCCCCGCACTCGAAGAACAGGCAATCGCCGCCGGCTATTCCGTTGTCGATGCCGTCACCGTGATCACGACCCATCTCGGCGAATTGATTCGCCGCCATGCGCACGAACTGCTGGGCCGCGCCGAAGCCAAGCGTCTGATGGACACGCTCAACGACAGCCATCCCAAGCTGCTCGAAGAACTGGTGCCTAAACTGCTAACCCTGGGCGAGGTCGAACGGGTTCTCGAACAACTGCTGCGCGAACGCGTTTCCATTCGCGATCTCGGCGCGATTCTCGAAGCGCTGCGTCGAGATTGCTCCGGTGAACAAGAGACCTGGTGGCGCTGGTGGAAGCTGCGCGCCAGGCGCTGGGCCGCAGGCTGATTGCACCGCTACTCGACTCCGATGGCCAATTGCCGGTCTTGCTTCTCGATCCCGCAATCGAAGAAGAGATCACTTGCCTCGCTTTCGCCCGAAGGCAGCCAGAGGCTGCTTGTCCGCTGCGTCCGCGCCCGCTGTTCCCATCGTCCGCCGTCTTGCCGATTCTTTGAAACATCTTATCGGCGCTTCCACCTCTTCGGCCCTTCCCGTGCTCCTTTGTCCGAGTCCGGCCCGCTATCACGTCAAGCGGTGGCTGGAGCCGGTGTTTGCCAAGACTCGCTGTGGTCGCTGCGGCAGAGATACCTCCGGAGATCCGATTGAAGCCGGTGGGAACGGTTCGTTGACGTGAGAATGCTTAGACGGGCAGCGGCATTAACGAGGCAGATTTGCGTAAGACGAGGGACTACAGTGGGAATGAATCCAGGGAGCAGATCGTCGCGAGACACGCAGAGAGCGGTCGTTCCAGGCGGATATCCGCCGGAGATTCCGGCCGGAGATGCTGAACGGCGAGCAAGAACGGTTGCTGCTGGAACATTTGCCCATCGTTCGCTTTCTGGCCCGGCGCATTCACGAGCGGCTTCCGCAGCATGTGGACATCGAAGATCTTGTATCCGCCGGTGTGGTGGGCCTCATGGATGCCTTCACCAAGTTTGACCCGGAGAAGAAGGTGCAGTTCCGCAGCTATGCGCAGTTCCGCATTCGCGGCGCGATTCTCGACAGCCTGCGCACCCTCGACTGGAGCCCGCGCGATCTGCGCCGCAAGGGAAGAGCGGCAGAAGAAGCTATTCGCGCTGCTGACCGCGCGCCTGGGACGGTCTCCAGGAGAAGCGGAAATCGCCGCTGAAATGGGGGTAAGCCTTGAAGAATATCAGTCACTGCTGGGCGATCTCAAAGGTCTCGAGATCGGGACCCTGCACATCGAGCACAACGAGGATTCGGGTGAAGAAGAATTGGCATATATTCCGGGACGACCGGAGGAAGATCCGTTGTTTTGTTGCCTTCGCGGCGAACTTCAGGACAAGCTTACAGACGCCATCGAGCATCTTCCCGAACGCGAGCGCCTGGTCATGACGCTTTACTACTTCGAAGAACTGACCATGCGCGAGATTGGTCTCGCACTTGGCGTTGTCGAATCGCGCGTATCGCAGATTCACGCTTCGGCTGTCGTACACCTGCGGGCGGCGATGCAGGATCTTGGCGGCTCGGGCGGCAGAGCGGACGAAGCCTAGCGCCGAAGCATATCTGCAACAAGCTAAGCGCGATCGCGTTCTGGAAGCACTGGTTTTGGAAAGCGAGGAACTCATTCGATGGAAAAAATGCTTAAGCAGGACGAGATCGATGCGCTGTTTCAGGCGGCCCGAACCACTACGCCGGCGGCGGCTGAAGAACCGTTGGATCAGATCGACGAGTGTGGTGCCCTACAACTTCGGCCGCGCAGGCCAGATCTCCAATGAACAATTGCGCGCCATCAGTATGCTGAACGACCTGTTTGCGCGCAATCTCACCCATAATCTTGCTGCGTGGTTACGCTGCCGGTTTCAGGTCAACCTGGTTTCGGCCGAACAGATTCCATTCAACGAATTTCTCATGCGCATTCCCGAGATCAGTTACGTCACATCGGTGCGCCTGGAACCTCTGGGTGCGCTTGTCGGTGTTGCAACTCGATCTGGCGCTCGCGCCGCCCATCATCGATCTCCTTCTTGGCGGCGAGGGAAAGGAGGGTCCGCTTCGTGAACTCACCGACATTGAAGAAGCCATTCTGGGCAGCGTGGTGGAAATCATCTGTCGCGAACTGACCGCCGCCTGGCAATCGGTCGGCCTGAGTTTCAATTTTGAACGCCGCCAGATGCAGACGCAGGTTGCCCGCATCATGTCCGTTAATGAGAAGACGCTCTGTTTGAGTTTTGAAATCCGCATGCCGCAGGGTTCCGGATTGCTGAATCTGGCCTTTCCAGCCGTTGTCGCCAACACGATCCTGCGCCGGCTTGACCTCCGACTGGGGACGTCATCGCCGGCACGCCCCGGAAACGCGAGCCCGGCTTGAAGCTGCTGCCAGGCAAATTCGTTTCGGCGGCATGTCTGCAACTGCCCCCCGTGCGCATAGCAGCGCGCGAAATTGAGAATCTTCAACCGGGAAACATTCTTGCGCCTGGGGCTCTCCGCGGCTGTACCTGCCGAATGGCGGGTTGCAGGTCAGTCCTTGCTCCTGCGCAGAACCGATTCGGCATGGAACACATCGGGCGGCGCGCATACAGAACTGCTGCCGGAAGAGGAAAAGTATGAAGACCTATCTCGAATGCTGGATATCGGCGGCGACAACCCTCTTTTCGCAGGCACTGGCCGGTGAGCCGCAACTGACCGAATTGGAATCGCATGCCGCCGATCGTTGCCGGTCAGGCATTGCTGGCAGAATTCTCGGGAGAAGTCAAAGGGGAATTCTCCGTAATGCTTGATCCCGAGATTATCGAAAGCGCCGCTGCTCGGAGACGGCGTGGATCAGGCAGCTGCCTGGAATGAATTCCTGCGCGAGGTGGCCGAAGCCGCTGCAGGCGAATTCCTTGCAGCATCCGGAAAGGTCTGCCGCATCGAAGCATTTCATCCCGCGCAGACAGCTAAACGCATGTACACGCGGCTTTCGAGTTAAGTTCGCCCGGCGGATCATGGACGATCTGGTCTGCGACGAATTGCGATAGCGTCGGGAAGAGACGAATACGCCACATGAAACAGTGCTCCGGAAGCTGAAACGATGCTCGTGCCGCCAGACAGCTGAGCTCCGGTGTTGAGTTGTTGCTCGACGTAGAACTTGAGGCCGCATTGCGCTTCGGCTGCCGCGAGATGCCCCTAGGAGAAATCCTTGAACTCGGCCCCGGCGACGTGGTGGAACTGGATCGCCACGTGACCGATCCCGTCGATCTGATTGTCGGCGACAAGATCGTTGCACGCGGCGAAGTCGTTCTGGTCAATGGGAATTTCGGTTTGCGTGTAACCGAAGTTGCAGCGCCGCAGAAAGCGACTGGAGAGCATACGATGTCTCTTCTAAAGCCGAGTCGGCAACCACTGGACATCGCGAGTCCGTCGATCTTCTCATCGATGGGCATCCGAATCTGCATCGGGCATCAGACGAAGTTCTATCGCCGGCCTGATCGGCCAGTGCGCAAATCCCGGTTGTCGTTCCGGCTGGCTGCATCTGTTTCGCAACCGCTCGACGCCAGTGTTCGAAGGATGGTTGGACCTGCTCGCCGGAATGCACAGAAGCTCGCCTGCAGTGGGCGCTGCGCCGCGAACTCGATGGCCGCGGCAAGCGCGGCGAAACCTATCGCCACCGCATTCCCCTTGGCCTGCTGATGCTCGAAAAGGGATGGATCACCCGCCGCGCAGCTGCGCGAAGCGCTGGAAGCGCAGACGAGCGGCAGGTTCGGGCAGGCTGGGCGAATGGCTGATCCAGCAGCGTGCAACCGATGAAGCGATCGTGACACGCGCACTGGGTCTGCAGTGGAGTTGTCCCGTCCTTTCCCTTGAAACGCACAACCAGCCGCACACACCTTTGTGATGCCGCGTCTCTTTCTGGACGCGTTTGGCGCATTGCCCTGCGGGTCGCAGCTGGCGAGACTTCTTTATCTTGGATTCGAGCAATCCCTCGACCCCGTGCTGGCGTTTGCGATCGGAAGAATGACAGGACTGCGCGTGGAGAGCGGTATCGTTCCATCCACGCTCTTTCGCCCGGCTCTTGCCGCATGCTGAAGGAGAAGTTTCCCACGGTACAGCTGGCGGAAGCAGTTTCGGAATCGGCTGCGGCCCATCTGCTGGCGCGTTCCATCGAGCGCCTTCAACCGGTGAACTCGCGCCTGGTGCGTGTGCATGATTTGTATCTGGCTGCGCATGTGCCTCTCCGCGACATCGATCCGGTTCCACGAATTTCTGTCGGTCTCCGATGTGGTCTGCTCCATTGGAACATTCTGATCGCATTCTCGGCTACCTCAAGAATTGTGAGTTTGGGCCGATAGTTGAGAGGAGAGGGAGAAACGGATGAGCGAAGTTCGCGCTTTGATCGTTGACGATTCCTCGGTAATGCGCAAGATCGTTGAGAGATCGCTGCGCCAGGCAGGCCTGGAATCCCTCGTCGTCTTCGAAGCAGGCTCGGGGATCGAGGGGCTGGAGATTCTCAAATCCAAAGAAGTCGACATGATCCTTTCCGACATCAATATGCCATCGATGGATGGCCTGGAATTTGTACGTCAGCTTCGCTCCCAGCAACTCGCTCCCGGAGTTCCAGTAGTGATGATCACGACGGAATCGAGCGAAGAACATGTGAAGCAAGCCATCCAGGCCGGAGCGAGGGGCTATATTCGCAAGCCATTCACAGCCGACCAGGTAAAGCAGAGGGTGTTATCGCTTTTGTCTGCAGGCATGAATCGATGGAGTGCGCCATGATGCTGAACGGCGTCAGAAGATCCGTACACGGCTATCGCAGTGATCACGCCACAACCAACGGGGAGAAGATAATGACGCTGACGTTGCGGGATTCGATGCACCTGGTTTCTGATCCGGAAAATCTCGACGACAGCGTGCACGAAGTCTTTGAGACCATGCTCGGCGTGCAATGCCGCCGCGAGATCGATGTCGACATGCCTGGAGACGAAGGTTGAAGCGTCGGTTACGGCGGTAGTCGGATTTGGCGGAATTCTCAGCGGCGCCTGTGTCATCCGCTGCGACGCGCTGGCCGCGCGCACGATGGCGGCGCGCATGGCAGGCATGGAATTCGACACAGTCGACGACATCGTGAAAGATGCGATCGGAGAAATCTGCAACATGCTGGCGGGAACATGGAAGAGCAAAGTCCCCGATCTTGCCGCCAACTGCGGTCTTTCTGTACCCGCTGTCATCACGGGGAGCGACTACAACCTGCACGTGCAGTCCCCGGAGTTCAAGATTCGTCAGGCATTCGGATTTGACAGTAGCTCGATTTGAAATGACGATCGTTTGCGACGGCCTGCAGTAGAAGGCAACGGTAGAACCAGATCGTCAATCTGATGGGCGACGTTCTTTTGAACCCAATTGCAGACATACGACTGTCTTAAAACTTTCTAATCCGTTCCTTCATGCATTGGTTCCTTCTCTTGCACTCGTAGAAGCGCAAGAAGGACTAACCAATGGATAGCGGCTACTACGCGGCAATGACTGGCTTAGTTGCTCGGACCCAGGCACTGGATACGGCCTCCGCCAACCTGGCCAATGCGCAGACTGCCGGATATCGAGCCGAACGTGAATATTTTCGATCCGTCCTCGTCGGCCCGACCGGCGAGGACTCGCAACTGGGCCAAGCGATCAATCGATACGGCTTGCTCGGCGGCGATCGGCTTAGCATGGCGCAAGGTCCCCTGCAGCAGACAGGAAATCCATTTGATCTCGCAATCGAGGGACATGGCTTTTTCGCGATTCGCACATCCGGCGGAATCCGCTACACACGCGATGGCAGTTTTCATCGCTCGCAGACTGGCAGCCTTGTAACTGCTGCGAATGAGCCGGTACTCTCCTCAAGCGGGCAAGCCGATTTCAATTCCGCCGGGAGAGGTGGCCATCGGATCGCGCGGAGTGATCTCGGTCAGCGGTGGCGCGGTAGCCACGATTGGAGTTTTCGATTTTCCGGAGGGTGTGCAACTCAAAGCGGAAGGGGCGAATCGCTACGTCGCTCCAGATGGCGTCAAGGCAACTCAATCCGGAGATGCAACCGTTCATGCAGGGAGCGCTCGAAGGCGCAAACCAGGACGTTGTGCAGGGGACTCTCGACCTGATCATGATGCAGCGCCAGGCCGAGATGATGCAGAAGGCTCTGACGATCTTCCATACCGAATTCAACAAGACAGCTACCGAGGATTTGCCGAGAGTTTAGATCGATCGCTGTCTATGCACGAGGAGTAAGACGATGATTCGAGCACTGTACACCGCCGCCAGCGGAATGACCGCCCAGCAGATGAACCTGGACACGATCGCCAACAATCTGGCGAACTCCTCGACGACCGGATTTCGCCAGTTGCGGCTTCAGTTTCAGGACATGATCTATCAGAACCTGATAACGCCCGGTGCAGCGCAGAGCCAGTCCACGGTCTCGGCCGGACTGCAGATAGGACTTGGTACCAAATCCGCAGCTACCGAGGTCATCATGACGCAGGGCGCGCTGAATCAGACCTCGAATCCACTAGATGTCGCGATCGAGGGTCCCGGCTTTTTTCAGGTGCAGCGCCCGGATGGCACCATCGCATACACGCGCGCCGGTCAGTTTCACCTCAACAACCAGGGAACGATCGTGACGACCGATGGCGATCCAGTCTTGCCGAACATCACGATTCCGTCGAACGCGACGGCGGTCACAATCACGCAGTACGGCATGGTGAACGCTACGCTCTCAGGTCAACAGAATCCATCGCAGCTCGGTCAGCTTCAATTGGCGACGTTTCCCAATCCTGGTGGTCTTGAGAGCGTTGGTTCGAATCTTCTGCAGGCCACGCTCAGTTCCGGCGATCCGGTGCTGGGTAATCCGGGTGGAGCTGAAGGCCTCGGCACCTTGCAGCAGGGATACCTCGAGAATTCCAATGTTGACGTGGTCACCGAATTCGTCCAGATGGTGCTGGCTCAGCGTGCTTACGAATCGAATTCTAAGGTCATCAAAGCGGCCGATGACATGTATTCGCAGATCAACAATATGACGCGATAGAGGGGAGGAAGATGATGGTGAGGCACTCGTGTTCTACCTGGGTCATTGCACAGGCGATCATTTCACTCGTGTTGGTCTCGACTCATTCTGGCCGGTGCCAGCAGAACAAGTTGACAATGCACACCCTGCCTGCTGGATGTTCCAACATGCTTCGAAGATGGCTTGAATAATTCGCCGCAATATCGCGAGATACGCACCATAGAAGATTCGGGCACACATCAACATTGGATTCTGCTGCAGAATGTCAGCCGTCCCGCCGCGCCGGCGTTGCTCCTGCAAGGGGTGTCGGACCTCTCGTGTGCGCTGCTCCTATTGAAGAAGCTGGATCGCGTTCAGCAATTGACGCCCGAAGCCATTCGCGATCCGGTGATCCATGCGGGCGATTACCTCATCGTGTCGGAACATACGCGTGTTTTGGATACAGACTTGGAAGCGACCGCGCTGAAGCCGGCCGCAATCGGTAGACATCCTGACCGTGCGGCTGAAGTTCGGCGGTCAGATTCTCAGCGCAATCGCGACGGCACCGGGCCGAGCAACTCTTTCACAAAAGAGAAGCGAGGTGCGCCAATGAAGTGCACTTACATGATCTCTGTTCTTTTTCTCCTGGCAATTTCAGGACTCAACCCTATCCATCTCGATGCCGCCAAGAAGCAGAACCTGCCTGTCTCGGCCAAGTCTCCGCCTGAACTGGCCTTGTACGCGTATGTCGATCGTGTAAGGGCGCTGCATGCGGGAGAGGTCCACTCTTCAGGTTCGATCTGGAGCCCTGAAGGCCCCTTGGTGCGCCTAGGCACGGACGCCAAGGCGGCCCGGCTGCATGACGTTGTTTCCATCGTAGTCATAGAGAGTCTCGCCGCTTCTACCGATGGCCAGGTCAAAAACGTACGTTCGTCGAATGCCAGTTCAAGCGTCACCGCTTTGTTCGGCGCACTCAAGGCTGCTAACAACCTGCAACATCTTCTCGGACAGAATTCTGCATCAGGCCTTACGGCGCAGGGCCAGAGTTCCACCAACTCGAGCCTGGCAACCACGTTTGGCGGCGAGGTCATCGATGTCCTGCCAAATGGAATGCTGGTGGTCCAGGCTACGCGCCAGCTAACCTTTTCGCAGCAGACACAAGTCATCAAGCTGCGAGGTCTGGTGCGTCCCGAAGATGTGAGCGCGCAAAACCAGGTTCTGTCAACCTCCATGACCGATCTGGAACTCGAAGTCACCGGCAGGGGAATTGTGAGCGACTCGACCTACCGTCAGAATCCGCTCGTGCGCTGGTTGGAAAGGCTGCTTGTGTTTTAAGTCCCAAGCGTTCTCAGAAAGAAGAGAAATATATGAAAGACAGAAGCAACTTCGTCCCACAGTTGGGGACATCACTCCCCACCATTCTGACCTCCGGTCTGCTTTCGCGAAGCTGGCCGAAGACTCTGAAAGATATGCAATGGGCACTATTCTTTGCGTGGACTTTTCTGGCGGGCGCAATTGTCATCGGGGCCGGGCTTGCCAGGAGCGAAACACCGGGCCAGAGGGCACGCGTGAAGGATGTTGCTTCCATCGAGGGAATTCGTGATAACCAGCTTGTCGGATATGGCCTCGTGGTGGGTTTACGCGGCACTGGCGACAGTTCGCAGACTGTCTTTCCGGCACAAACACTGATTTCCGCATTGGAGCGCCTTGGCGTCACGGTTCCGCAAACCGGCTCGAATAGTGCCAGTAACATGCAGGTCAAGAACATGGCTGCAGTATTTGTCGTCGCAACTCTCCCTCCATTCAGCAGACCCGGCTATCGTGTGGACATCACCGCCTCCTCGGCTGGTGACGCACGCTCACTCGAAGGTGGAATTCTGCTGATGACGCCGTTGTACGGTCCGGACGGCCAGATTTATGCGCAGGCCCAGGGGGCACTGGTTCTAGGCGGATATATGAGTACTGCTGCCGGTAATACACGGCAACTCAATCACCCCACCACGGCCAGGATTCCCGGCGGCGCGCTGGTGGAACGTCCCGTGCCCTTCGAACTCAAGCAGTTGCAAACGGTCAGCGTAATCTTGAACGATGCCGACTTCCATACCGCCGAGCGGATGGCGGCTGCTATCAATCAAAGTCTTGGATCGGCTCGCGCCCATGCGGTCGACAGCCGGCGCGTCGAACTCGCGCCGCACACGGATGAAGATCTTCCGGCTCTTCTCGATAAGGTCGAAGGCGTCGAGGTGGAGGTATATCCGCGCGCTCGGGTCGTGGTGAACGAGCGCACCGGAACCGTGGTCATCGGAGGCATGGTGCGTCTGCAAGCAGTCTCGATCCTCCATGGCGGACTCTCAGTCAATGTGATTTCACAGACGCAGGTATCGCAGCCGGGGCCGCTGTCCGCTGGGACAACTCAGGTGATGCAGCAGACTTCGGTCCAGGCACAGGACAAACCCGTAAACCGGATTGACTTGAAAGAGGGAGCGACCGTCGAAGACCTGGTGCAGGAACTTCAGCGGATCGGTGCAGGTGCTCGCGATGTTATCTCCATCCTGCAGGCAATGAAGGAGGCCGGTGCGCTCGAGGCCGACCTGGAGGTGCTGTAAATGAGAGCGATTGGTGTCGTCTCAGCGCAGAGCCAGTCAGCAATAGTTCCTCAACCGCGTCTTATTCAAGCCGCACATGAATTCGAGGCGCAGCTTATGAAGGAAATGCTCAAGCCGCTCGCGAGCGGCGACGGTTCGGATGGAAGAGACGAAGACTCTGGATCGGGCGGACCGCTGGCTGATTTTGCGACGGAGGCCCTGGGCCAAGCTCTGAGCAGGCAAGGAGGGTTAGGAATCGCCACCAATATTCTTCATAGTCTCTCCCGGAATGAGAAGAATGTCCTGTCTTTTCCAAATACAGGAAGGAACGAGATAACTTTTTTCAAAGATGATGCCGCGGGCTCAAGTGAAGTTCACAATTGCCGATAACCTCGTTAAGGAGGATTGCGTATGGAGATTCGGAATAATGCAGAGGCACTGAAGGCTTTTCTGGGAGTTTCTTCTTCGGCATCGACAAAGGCGCCGCAGATTCGCGGCAATGAAAGCACCGCGGCTCATACAGCATTTGCAGGCGATCAGGCCACGCTGAGCCAGGCCGGAACAGAAGTCCTGCAGTCGGGGGCAAATACCGGTGTCAGAATGGACAAAGTCACGGCAATTCAGCAGGCGCTGGCGGCCGGGACTTACAACGTCGCAACTTCCGCTGTGGCGGGGAAAGTTATCGATGCCATGCTCGGGAGCGGTTTCAGCTCAGGCAATTGATACTAATGCAACAGTTCTCTCAACCCGGATTGAGAGCATGCTGGCAGAAGCGACGTTGGCTCTGGCGCATCTTGATGCCGAGCGGCTGGAGGAGATGGCGCTTTCATGCGCGGCGTTGGTTCGCGCCGTGCATTGGAATCAATGTGAGGCGAAGAATCCATGCGAAGCCGGGTCCGGCGAGGGGTTGCAGGAGATGGCCGTCTTTGCGCGTGTTGTTGAGGCAACGAAGGCCAACTTAAGAGTTATGCGCAAGCTCAGTGAAGTTCGCGCGACCCAAATTGAGTACGGCCCCGCGCTGGCCGCGAGCGGTCCAGGGAAGAGTGAACATGGCAACAATTAACTCTGCGTTCAACCTCATTTCAGGAACGCTTGAATCCGACCAATCCGCTTTGAACATTGTGGCCAACAACGTGGCGAATGCCAACACCGCAGGTTACACGCAGCAGGTTCCCAACTGGCGGGAGAACACGCCTGTCCAGATCAATGGCGTCAGCTATGGAACGGGTGTAAGCGAGACGGGGGCCACGTCGGTGCGCGATCGCGTGCTCGAGGAAAGGCTCCAGCAGCAGCAGCAGGCAGCCTCAGCCTCTTCGGCGCGTCTATCCGCGCTTGATTCTGTCCAGGCGCTCTTTCCACCGGACTCCGGTTCGCAAAGCTCAGGGGCAGGCGACATTGGTGCGGACATTACAGGTCTCTTTTCATCTTTCGCCTCGCTCGAAGCAAATCCAACGGACAATTCACTGCGGGAGCAGGTACTGTCAACGGCGCGAACGCTGGCGTGCGATGTATCGAATGCTGCCGCGAACCTGAACTCGCAGCGTACCTCGCTCGATCAGGAGGTTGCGAGCGTTACGAGCCAGGTGAATTCGCTTACCTCAGCGATCGCGCAGCTGAATATTCAGATTCGGTCTACTTCACCGACTGCTGACGCGGGCACTCTCGAAGATGAGCGTCAGAGAGATCTCGGTCAGCTTTCACAAATCATTGGGGTCAACCAGATAACGACGGAGAACAACGGAGTCTCCCTGACTACAACTTCAGGCGATGTGCTTGTGTCGGAAGGCACGAACTATCCGCTTACCGCGGGCACCCTCAATGGCGTGACACATTTATTCATTGGGACCAGTGATGTGACCGGATCTCTGACGATGGGTGGCGGTGAACTAGGCGGATATCTGTTGGCGCGAGATCAGGATATTCCGCAAGTGCTTTCGGCGCTGGATGGACTCGCCTTCGGCATTTCGACGCAAGTGAACGCGCTCAACAACTCGGGCTCCAATCTCAATGGTGCGACCGGGACAGCGGCCAACCCGCTTTACATTTTCAGCGAACCCGCCGTGGCTGCCGGCAGTGCGACTGGTATGAGCGTCGTGATGACGAATCCCTCGGAGATTGCTGCAGCAGCGCTCGGGCACGGAAGCGGAGACAACTCCAACGCCGGCGCATTAGCTGCACTGGCAACGAAGGCTATCGTCAACGGGCTGACGCCGACCAATTTCTATTCCGATTTTGTTACAGCGCTTGGTTCTGTGGTTTCGCAAGTGCAGACCGAGAACACGGCGCAGATCGCTTCTGTAACGCAACTACAAACCACGCGCGACTCGCTTTCGAGCGTGAACCTGAACGATCAAGCAGCGCTCATGCAGCAGTTCGAGCGCAGTTACCAGGCGGCTTCTCGGGTGTTCGCGATCCTCAATACCGTGATGTCGTCGGCTTTGAATTTGGGTGTTCAGACTGCTGCGTCTTAGTTTGATCACGGGAGGGCAGAAGGAATTGGCTCGATTCCATCTTCCCGCAGAGGCGAATTTCGACTGTTCACGGCACGACTGAAGTTATGGGCCTGTTACACACCTTGTACCATTGAAACCGAAAGTGAGATTCGCGATGCGTGTGGATCCTTTCTATGTAACTAACCTTGTCAGCGCACTTGATCTGTCGCAGGGGAGAGAGCAGCAGTTGACGAACCAGCTTGCGAGCGGCGTTCGCTTCAATGCACTCGGCGATGACCCGGCATCTGCCGGGCGCAATGTTCTGTTGCTGAACCAGATTCAGCGGGATGATTCATTCACCCAGAGTTCTAGCCTTGTGTCGGGTCAACTCCAGGTTGCTGATTCCGCACTTGGAAGCGTTGTATCGCAACTTACGCAGGCTATTTCTCTGGCGACCAGCGCCAACAATGGCACGATGAACGCCAGTGACGTGCAGTCGATTGGAGCACAGATCTCTGGCATTTTGAGCGAAGTTGAATCGCTTGCGAACAGCAACTACCAGGGGCAGTACATTTTTGCAGGTGGACAAACCACGACGGTTCCCTTCGCCACCTCGAATGCAACCTCGCCGGGAACGACCACCTACAACGGCGATAGCGACATTAATTATCTCGAGACGCCGAACGGGCAGAAGATCCAGCTCAACGTTCCCGGCAACCAAATATTTATGGGCTCGACGAGCGTGTTCGGCGTGCTCAACAGTCTTGTTGCTGACTATTCGGGCGGTGTCGTGAATGCGGCGCAGGCAACGCAGGACTCGCAAGCTCTGACGGCGGCGCTGAATACCGTTTCGCAACAGCGGGTGATTCTCGACGACTCAATGACCCAACTCACAGCGGCGTCCGGTGCAATCACAACCGAGAAAACTCAGCTCTCGGTTGCGCAGACTAATCTGATGCAGGCCGATCTCGCTACAGTTGCGACGCAGCTGTCGTTATCCAAGACACAGGAGGCGGCCCTCGAGGCGGTGATCTCGCAGCTTGGGTCGGGGAGTCTGTTCGATAAGCTTCAGTGAACGACAGCTTAAATCTTCTGGCGTTGTCCCAGAGGTCATTGGCACAACTCTGAAAGTGCGAGAAGCAGATTCTTCGCTTACCACGCCGAACTCTGCCTCAAGACCGCCTTTGGGACCCGAAAAACGTTCGAGACGCTTTTCGCAGAATGACGCCACCAACTTTGATCGTGAATTTCAGGCATTGAATAATCGTGGAGCACTCGAACACGACATTCTCTGGCTAGCGGTCATCCTCTGGACCTGAAGGTACTGCTTGTTCTCTAGCCTTCTGAGAGGCGCGCTGGTTGCAACGTTGGTCTGTATTCGCGGTTTACACTCGGGGAGAGGATTCAACTTTGTTTGGGACGTTACGTTTTCTGTGGAACGCGACACGAGGACACAGATTTACGCCTTGGCGTAGCGAGTTTCTTCGCTGGCGCGTCGAGACGTATTCCGGCAAGCCGGCCGAGACATTGAGGGCTCGTGATCTGTTCGGCTTCATGTGGGAGTCGAAGTGGGAGTTGCTCAGCTTTCTGATGTGGGCGGGACGACTGGAGGATGAGGCGCGGCGGAAGCCCTGATCGGGATGGTTCTACAGCCCTTTTGGAGTTTGACGGCGACCTGAAATCGACGCATGCATTCTTCGCGCTTCGCTCGGCTGATCGACGGCGCTCCCGCGCAAAAAGGCTGTGATGTCGCCGATCGTGCGAATGCCGGAAGCGGTTCGCGATGAAGGCACGTCCAACTAGACAGACACACTTCACCGCTTCGCTGGGTTCTGTACGCGATCATGAGTTGCGGGTGTGGTCGCTTTATGATCGTGCCTGTGTGTTCATGCAGAGGGTGAGGTTCGTATTGATTCGTTTTGTGAGGCTTGTTGTTTCATGCGGTTTGTTGTTCGCGGGAGTTTTGCGGGCGCAGCAGTTGCCGCCGATCGAGCCGCCTAAACCAATGCCAGGGTCACGCACGGATTCCCAGACGATACGTGTGACGACTAACGAAGTGCTGGTGCCGACGCTGGTGGAGAAGCCGCATGGGGGTGGCATCGTCTACGGGCTAAAGCAATCGGACTTTGTGGTCGAGGACAACGGGATGCCGCAAAAGATTCACGTGCAGGAGGAACTGGACACCGCGCCTGTGGCTCTTGTTGTGGCGATGGAAGAGGGAAGAGCAGGAGCGCTGGAATTTCAGAAGCTGGCGAAGCTGGAGCCGCTGCTGGAAGTGTTTCTCTCGGATCCAAAGAGCCAGGCAGCGCTGGTGGGATTTGGATCGAAGCCGCGATTGATGCTGGACTATACGCACTCTGGGGAAGAGCTGGCGGCAGCGCTACAACAGCTTGAACCCGGGGATGGCGGGGCGGCCATTCTGGACACCATCAGTTACGGGGTCGATCTGCTGGAGGATCAGCCAAAGGAATATCGGCGGGTGTTGTTGCTGATCAGCGAAGAGAGGGATCACGGCAGCAAGCACACAAAGCCCGCGCAGCTGGTGAGCAAGATCGGGCGGTCGGATGTGCTGGTGCTGAGCATCTCGTTTTCGCCTTCGAAGGCGGAGTTCGCACACGATATCAAGGATTCGGGCGAGGATCGGACACTGAACATGGTTTCCACGCTGGTGATGGCGGTGCAGGCGTTCAAGAAGAATGTGTCGAAGCAGATTGCGATCATGAGCGGCGGAGAGTACACCACGTTTACCGGCGACCGTCGCTTTGAAGCGCGGGTGATGGAGGCGGCGAAGGATGTGCGCAACCGGTATTTGATTACGTTTAGTCCGTCGGACCCGACGCCGGGGTTGCATACGATTCGCGTGCGAACTGTGGAAGACTATGGGGCGAAGATTGTTGCCCGGGCGAATTATTGGCGGGATCCAGGGCAGTGAACTGGAATGGAAAGCTTGCGAGTGGCGCTCTCATCCGGCGAACAAACGCCGTGTGAAACGGTGCGCAGAGGCGGGATCGTCTGGTGCCAAAGCCCACTCTTTTATGGCTGTTATTCGTAGGGCTGAAGCCCCGCGATCCCTCCCAACTACAAAGAGAAGTTTGTGAACGCCAGGCGCGGATCATGAGGATGCGCCTGGGCGCAGCGCGCGAGGTGTGCCTTCTACGCTGCGGCGAGAGGCTCCTGCTTGCGGTGATTCGGGAGGGTGAATGCTACAGCGATGATCCAGATGAAGCCGGGGAATCGCACCAGCGGAACCAGGAAGAGGAGTTGCGGACTGATGAGGTGGAAAGTGCTCAGTTCGCCGCAGGCTGCGAGGAAGAGGCCGAGAAACATGATCCATCTGGGAATGAGTCTTGTGAGTCCTGCGGAGATGGAGACGCCGGCCATCAGCAGGCCCATGGGGATCGAGAATCCCGGACCATCAAAGGCATACGAAAGATAGTTGAGGGCGACGAGGATGGGTGGATTCGCCGCGACTGCCGGGCGAATCAGTGTCCACGTGGTAAAGACGGCAGCGATGCTGTCGAAGACGCAGAGGAATCCGCCGAAGAGAGCGATAGTTACGCCCGCGGCGCGGATTCCCAGGAATTGCAGCCGGCTCACAACGACCGCTGTGAAGAGGCCGAGACAGATGTTTGCTCCGGTTTGCAGGAGAAGGCAGGCGAGGACGCGCGAGGATTGCGTCTGGAAGAACGTGGTGATGATTGCGGGCGTTTCCCACGGACCAGGCCAGTAGGGCATGCCTCCATACATCGTGACCGGAACGAGACCTCCGATAAACAGGACAGTATAGAGAGTGGCAAGCAGCCACAGCGGCGGCCCGGGATGCTTGACGTTCGTGCTTGCGACGGTCTGCGGAATTGTTGAAGTCATGTCGCGGTCCTCATGGGGGAGTTGCGGATTTGCGAGCGTGATTTACGTTCCCGGTGTCGATCGGCGGAATGGATCCATAGTTCGTAGACCAAGACGTTGAGGGAAAAGCCAATCCAGAAGGCGATGCCGAAGAACTGTCGCGGCAGAAGGTGAGTGAGGCGGGCTGTCGCGAAGAAGACGCCCATTACAGGACGCGTGGTGGCGATGCCCAGCAGGATCGCAATGGCGCGGAGCTGCCAGCGGCGCTCAAGGGTCGAGTCGGATTGTGTTCGACAGACAAATGCGCGGACGAGTGAGAGGAGGAAGAGTGTGTTGAACAGAAGGACTGCGGCGCGCTCGGTCCATCCACCGATTGAATAGATGCTCATACCATAGGCGGTAAGTCCGGTGATTGCACCGAGAAGATAGAACGCTCGAGAGATCCATGCGGAACGGGTGCTGAGCCGGAAGACTATGAGCGGAGTAAGCAGGACGAATAGCAGGGCGGGGAGGATGTGGGCGAGCGTAAAGACGATGTGCGAGGCGAACACGTCATCGAGCGCAGTCATCTGGGGTGGTCCGTTGCGCCTTGGGATGGCAAGGGCAAGGACGCGACGGATAACAACGACGACGGAAATGATGATGCAGATCCAGAAGCCGGCATGGAGCCAAATTGGCGATTTTGCTTCTGGGCCTATCGCCCTGGCCATTTGGATGGGTGCCTGCATCAGCGACCTCCACTGACAGGTTCAGCTTAGTATTCAGTTGACATATTGTCAAATGGAATAGCCCTCGCGTAAAATTTGTCTGTGAAAGGCTGCCAAAATAATTCGGCCAAGAGGCCTTACGAACTGCGCCGACGCCTGCAACAGACGGACAATACTCGTGCGGCGGTGCTGAAGGCGGCCCGCACGCAACTGGAGCAGGGAGGCACACGCGATCTTTCGATGGA
Source organism: uncultured Acidobacteriaceae bacterium (assembly GCA_963832035.1). GTDB lineage: Bacteria > Acidobacteriota > Terriglobia > Terriglobales > Acidobacteriaceae > Telmatobacter. The sequence continues at coordinate 369,779 of CAWHSK010000004.1, forward strand.
GTCGCTCGCGAAGGCCAGCGGCGTAACGCGGCAGACGATCCACAATCTTTTCGGCACACGGAGCGGCGTGCTCGAGACGCTGTTTGATCAGATCGCTGTGGACGGCGGCATGGAGCGCATGCGCGAAGTAATGATGGCGCGGGATGCGGCCGCGATGCTTGATGGCTTCATCGCGGTGTTCTCAAACTTCTGGGCGAAGAACAGGCTACTGCTGAAACGCATTCATGGGATTGCTGCGGTTGATCCAGAGTTTGGCAAAGCGATTTATGCGAGAAATCGACGACGGCAAATGGCTGCTACACGAATTGTCGAACGGATCGGCGATGGCGTGCGCGCGCAGAAATCCGAGACAATTGCGTGCCTGGTAGCGTTGACATCATTCGAATTTTTCGATGCCCTGGTGGAATCGATTGGAACAGTGGAAGCTGCGGAGAGGCAGTTACCGGGGCTGATCAAAAGATCGCTGCTGAAGGAATGATGTGGTGGCTGTGAGATTGTGCGATCCCAGTCTGCGGACAAAAGGCCGCACGAATGGGGGACACAGGGCGAGATCCAGCTCATGAGGCTGACGGCGCCGTTTGGGACACATGACAATAATGCCTCAAACGGAAGTTACGCTGTTCCGCCTGTGATTTCTTGCGATACCGTAGACGACGATTTCAAAGCAGAATACGGCAATTCCCGTAATGGCTACGATTGTCATGAATCTCTGGGCGCCGTGCACTCCGTCGGGGAGACCGACCAGGACGGCTCTGACCAGGGCTGCTAAGAGCGCAATCAGAAACAAAATGGACAGAGCAATTCTGTCGTTCTTCAAGAAATTCCAATTGTGTCGGTAGGGGACGGGAGTTGCGTAGCGATACCAGTGAATACCCCAAAACAAAAGAATGAGGATGCCGACGGCGGAGCTGATGTATTGCAGGATCGCGTACCAGGGTCGCCAGCCAAAGAGCGGAAGCTGGACGTTATGACTGAGAAAGGGCAGGTGATCGCTGACCCAGTATCCCGAGTGGGTAAATGAGTCCCAGAACAGGTGGGTGGCGATTCCCACGAGAATGGAAAACACGATCAACGCAAAGCGGGAAAGTGAATTGATGGAAAGGCCACGGGGTCCGAGTTGAAGTCTTGCGCGCGCGCTTGCGGGCAGACAGGCGGCGAGAGGCTCCTTGGTGTAGCGGTGAAAGAGCCAGAGGACGACCAGGCTGAGGGGCAGGTCAAGAGCAAAGACACCGGGTAATTTGTGGCCGAAGCTGCCGTGATGTTCGAAGGGAATGAAGTACTCGAAATCTGGGGCAAAGCAGCCGACAATCACGGCCGAAAGGATGAGGCGCGTGCGCCGAAACGGGAGGGCAGCAGCAGCGTGGGAGAGAGTAAAAGGCATTATGAGAATTATGACGGGTTCTGCGGGGAACGTGTGTTGCCGTCCCAAAGCCCGTCCCGCTATTTGGCTCACCTATTTTGCTGGATCTGAACTGGCCTGGAAGCTATTTCTACCGTCAGATACAACCTATCGTGTTACATCGCCATTTGAAGTAATCTACCAACTGCACGTCCATGAGAGGTTTTATGGCACTCCCCCGCCGCCCCCTCCTGATCGTACTTGGCAGCATCGTCCTCCTGATCCTGCTCATCGTCCTTGCGATCCCGTTCTTTCTTAATGCCGACGGATTCCGCACGCGCATTGAAAACGCACTTACCACCTCGCTCGGTCGCAAGGTCACCCTCGGCAAGTTGGACCTTTCCGTCTTTACAGGCAGCCTGGTTGCAGGAAACGCCTCAATCGCCGACGATCCCGCATTCAGCGACCAGCCCTTCCTCGAGGCGTCAAAGGTAAAGATCGGCATTGAGGTTCTTCCCCTTATCTTCAGCCGGGAGATCCACGTCACGGGATTCGAAATCCAAGCGCCGAAAATAACTCTTCTTCGTGCCGCCAACGGAACCTGGAACTACTCCACAATCGGCAGCGCTCAGCAGAACACTGCCGCGAACAAAGAATCCAGCACTCTGATTCCTAACCTTACCGTCGGACACGTGACCATCAGCGATGGCCAGTTGACCGTCGGCACCGTGCCTGCTCCCGGAATGCCTGCCACACCACGCCGCACCTATGATCAGCTCGCACTGGACGTTAAAGATTTCTCCTTCCAGAAATCCTTCCTCTTCACCCTATCGGCACACCTTCCTGGCGACGGCACTGTCTCGCTCAACGGCAGTGCTGGACCGATTAATCCGCACGACGCATCACTCACTCCTTTCGACGCCCACCTGGAGGCCAAACACATCGATCCCCTGGCCGCAGGGTTTGTCGACCCTACCTCCGGCGTCAGCGGCACGATCGAAGCAATCGACGTGCAGGCAAACTGGAACGGCCAGCAACTCCACGTTGCCAATCTCGTCATTGACACACCGAGACTCACACTCGTTCGCGAAAACAAGCCTACAAACGTTACACCTCCGCCGCCTGCGCCCAACAGCAGTAACATGCTGAGTACTCTCAAGGCCGACCATCTGCAAATCAAGAACGGCGCCATCACCATCACCTCGCCCGGGCAGGCGACTCCTTCGGTCTATCAGCAGCTCAACGCCGAGCTCACCAACGTCTCTCCCACCGGTGCCGCGCCGTTCAAGCTGAGCGCGCAGATCCCGGGTGGAGGCTCTTTGACGGGGGACGGCACCGCTGGACCCATCAATCAGACAAGCGCCGCGGCGACGCCAGTTAACGCACATGTTGCAATCTCGCACCTCGACCTCGCCACCAGCGGCGTAATTGCTCCGGATGCAGGACTCAGCGGCATCGCAAATGTCGATCTGAAGGCCTTCTCTGACGGAAAGAGTCTCAACGCGAATGCGTCGGCCAACATCCAGGGTCTACGCGTCGCTAAGAATGGATCACCCTCTCCGAAGCCTGTGCTTTTTCAGCTCACTGCCGTGCAGAACCTGCAGGCTCTCACGGGCCAGCTCCAAAGCGCAGCGATCACCATTGGCAAAGCAGTCGTCAACGTCGCAGGCACCTATCAGACGAGCGGCGCCACCACCAACCTCAATCTCAAGGTCAACACCAACGCGGCGTCGGTCGACGAGCTGGAGGCCTTCCTTCCTTCCGTTGGCGTCCACCTGCCATCTGGTTCGAGGCTGCAGGGTGGAACTCTCACGACGAATCTGAACATCACCGGCTCAACCGCAGCGCCCATCATTACCGGTCCCATTCGCATCGACAACACCAACCTTGCGGGCTTTGATCTCGGTTCGAAGCTGGGTCCACTCGGCTCGCTCGCCGGAATCAAGTCTGGATCTGGCACTGCCATTCAATCGCTCAGTGCGAATGTCGCCATCAACGGTGGGAATGTTCGTACCGACAACGTCTCCGTCGTAGTTCCGTCGATCGGTTCGGCTACAGGCGCGGGTACTATCAGCGCATCAGGCGCACTGAACTACAACACAGTTCTCAAACTCACGGGGGTGCTCGGCACGGCCAGTAAAGCTGGGGCTGTCGCGGGGACAGGAGGGCTTGGCCAACTGATGGGATTGATTCCAGGAGGTGCTGCCGGAAGCGCAGCCGGCAATGTCATTGGAAACTACGCGGGCGCGGCGCTCCGCAATGGTGTCCCCGTTGCGATCGGTGGAACGACCTCAAACCCCACTTTTACTCCGAACATGAGTGGACTTGTGAACAGCGCTACAAGTGGCGCAGCGAAGAAGGGTGCTGCCAAACCAGCCCAGGGTACCGATCCACTGTCGAATGCTCTGGGCGGACTTCTCAAGCCCCACTGATCCGAAAGTGAACGGGAACACGCTCAGCAATTGTAGCGATTGCTATTCAGAGCCTGGAATTAAAACAGGAGGTCTCTTCGTCCAGGAATAGCTCCCCTCAGACAGGCCATAACCTACGTCGTAGAGCGCCCGCATGTAATCGGTATCGAACTCTGCCTTGTGAGGGGTCTTAAATGTCGGTGGGATGTAAGCAAGATTGAAGTCGACGCTGTCTCTCTGCGCGACCGTGTAGATGCGGTACAGATCGCCGATGCCTTGATACTGGATCAATGTGGTGACGGCCTGGAGGGCAATCGGCAGTGTCCTGCGTTCTACTTCTGCCCATTCCGGATCGAGCCGGGCATTCCGAATCAGGTAGAGCTTTCGTTCTCGCTCTACTCCAACTGCTTCGGTGACCTCCTTGAGACGCACAGCCGCCGGGTAAACAAAGACCTGGTTGGCTGTATTTCCGTCAACGTGCATTTCCTGATATTTCTTGCCATTGACTTCTACGTCGATCATCACAGGCGGAAACGTGCCGGGAATAGCAGATGAAGCGATCAGGAGCGAGCGAACCAACTTCAAAGCGCTTGGATTGTGGCTGGCTGCAATTTCGGTAATGTTCCAAATGACTGGCCGGCGCGCATCCAGATCTACGGTGCCTATCAGAAGCAAGCGTCCCTTCGCATGCTCAGCGGCGATGGCATTAAGCACGTCCTGAGTGATGTATTTCTCGACCAGATTCTTCAAAGGCTGATTGTCTGCCATGGCATCGTTCCACATGATCGCCATAACGGACCGTTTTTTTGCGATGTCCTTGAATGAAATGTTTGTGTAAAGGTCCCTCAGTTTCTCGTCATATGCTGGCCCCAGGAAAGCGAAAGGCGCGATGAGAGCTCCGGTACTTACGCCCGTTACCAGCTTGAACTGCGGCCGCGTTCCAGCCTTGGTCCATCCGTTCAAAAATCCAGCGGCAAAAGCGCCGTTATCGCCACCTCCCGAAATTCCGAGTATTGCCATTGGCGGAAGTGGCCCGGTATGACCTTGAGTGGCAAGGTAGGCCTTTTCAAGCTCCAGAGACTTCAGATAGTCGTTTATGAATAACTGGATGTGCTCAGTATCTCGAGGGAAATAGCGTATTCCAATGTCCAATCCGGGTACATAAGCTTTTGCTTCGAGATCGTCAGGTACCGCCTTTAGTCGCGCCCGTGGCCCGCATCCCTGCAGAACAAGCAAAGAAAATGTGAATAGCATCATCAGAGGAGAAAACTTCAGGCCGGTGCTGAGTCCCGCTCCGCGCGGACCTTTGGCCACAGCCAGGGCTTCGGCGCTGATGTGCACTTCGTTTGATGATTCCCACTCATTGCTTCTGTTGTGATGAAGGAACTTGCTTTCAGGTCGTCGTTTCAGATTGCTTGAATTCATTTGGGATTCGGGTCGCGCCTCGGAACGAATCTACGCGGCGCTAAAGTGCCTGCAAACTGGCAGTTCTACCAGTTTGCGATTCCTCGATGGGAACGGCAGCTTGGGTTTCCCGCAGGGATAAAGGCCGCTGGGTTACTCGTGCAAGTCATTCATGGTAATCTCTATCTAGACACTTGAGAGTGGACTGAGAACGCAAGAGGAGTAATACCGCCGTGCTGGCGACTGCTAAGAAAACTACCCTAATTGAACGCTTCCGCACCCACGAGAAGGACACGGGTTCCCCCGAGGTCCAGATCGCGATTCTGAGTGAGCGGATTGGTGAACTGACCGAGCACTTCAAAACTCACAAGAAGGATCACGCTTCGCGGCGTGGACTTTTGATGCTGGTCAGCAAGCGCCGCCGCCTGCTGGACTACCTGAAGACGCACGATTCCGATCGCTATCGCGACGTAATCGGCAAGCTCGGTATCCGCAAGTAATCAGAAAGCAAACGTTGAACCGGAAGCGCCCAGACCGGATTTTGGTCACGGCCCCGCATCATTCAGAACCTGGGGCCATGGTGTACCTGGCTAATCGCAAATGCCGCCAGGGCCTGCGCAGGACTGTCGTCTGCGGACGAGATGTCATCACTGCGCGGTCCGCGCATTTTTCAATTGTGCAGTCGCGTCCCGCGACTCTCGCGCATTCGTACACCTTCCGCATTTCCGACTCTTCCCACCCAAAAGTTTCCCAAGTGAAAAATACGAAACGAGGACTCTATGTCTAAACAAGAAGTGACAGTCGAGCTTGCTGGCGGCAAGCGCCTGGTCTTTGAGACCGGTCGCATGGCCAAGCAAGCCTCCGGAGCTGCACTGGTCACCACGGGCGAAACCGTGGTTCTGGCCACCGCGGTCGCGTCTCCTGACCCACGGGAAGGCATCGACTTTTTCCCCCTCACGGTGGATTATCGCGAGTACACCTATGCCGGCGGACGCATTCCAGGCGGATTCATTAAGCGTGAAGGCAGACCTAGCGAAAAAGAAGTTCTGACCTGCCGCCAGATCGATCGCCCCATCCGCCCTCTTTTCCCAGACGGCTTCCGCAACGAGACGCAGGTAATCGCGCTGGTGTTTTCTGCCGACAAGGAAAACGATCCCGATGTGGTCGGAATCAATGCCGCGGCGTGCGCGTTGGCTCTCAGTGACATTCCGTTCAGCGCTACTGTTGGCGCAGTTCGCGTTGGTCGCGTGAATGGGGAGTTCGTGATCAACCCCACATATGAAGAGCGCGCCGCCACGACGGTGAACATCATGGTAGTAGGTCACAAAGACGGTATTGTGATGATCGAGTCGGGTGCGAAAGAGGAGACAGAAGAAGTCATTCTCGGTGCCATCGAATTTGCTCACGCAGAAATCAAGAAGATTGTCGCGGCGATTGACGAATTAGTATCCAAGGCCGGCAAACCGAAGCGCTCATTTGTTGCGCCGACCACGGACGAAGGTTACTACGATGAGCTGAAGACCAAGATCGGCGACCGCCTCAAGGATGCGCTCGACACTAAGAAATACGCCAAGACTGACAGCTACGCATTGGTGAAGAAGATCAAGGACGAACTGGCAGCTGAGCTGCCTTCCGACGATCCGAATGCCAAGAAGAAGCTGGCTACCTATTACGAGCTGCTTCGCGAACGGACTTTCCGCGAGCAAGTGACCAAGGACCGGATTCGTCCAGATCGCCGCGCTTTCGACGAGATTCGCGAGATCACGATCGAGACAAGCGTTCTGCCACGTACACATGGCTCTGCACTCTTCACCCGCGGAGAGACCCAGGCCCTGGTAACGGCCACCTTGGGAACAGCAGACGATGGACAGCGTCTTGAGAGCTATGAGGGAGAAAAGAAAAAGAACTTCATGCTCCACTACAACTTCCCGCCGTTTTCTGTTGGTGAGACAGGACGTATGACGGGCACCGGACGTCGCGAGATCGGTCACGGAGCATTGGCTGAACGTGCGATCTCTGCGGTTCTTCCGAGTGCGGAGGAGTCTCCTTACAGCATCCGCATTGTTTCTGACATTCTTGAGTCCAACGGTTCTTCGTCGATGGCATCGGTTTGCGGAGCAAGCCTTGCGCTCTATGACGCAGGGATCAAACTTGCCGGCTCTGTGGCGGGCGTAGCGATGGGACTGGTGAAGGAGGGCGATGACTACGCCATTCTTACTGACATTGCAGGAGCCGAAGATCACTACGGCGACATGGACTTCAAAGTGGCCGGAACAAGGAAGGGAATTACAGCCCTTCAAATGGACATCAAGATTGGCGGCCTGACCCGCGAGATCCTTGAACAAGCAATGGCCCAGGCAAAACGCGGCCGTCTCTTCCTGCTGGACAAAATGGATGCTGTGCTTGATGGTCCGAGGACGGAGCGTTCGGCGTATGCCCCGCGCATCGAGACGGTCATGATTCCTACGGAGAAAATTCGCGATCTGATCGGCAAGGGCGGCGCAACAATTCGCGGCATCATCGAGCAGACGGGCGCGAAAATCGACGTCGACGACACTGGCAAGGTCAGTGTTGCTTCAAGCGACGCCGAGGGCTTGAAAAAGGCACTCGAGATTATCGGCAACATAGCCGCCGTGCCTGAAATCGGTAAAGTCTATCTGGGCAAGGTTGTTCGTCTCGCGGAGTTCGGCGCATTTGTCGAGCTCTTCCCGGGCACCGACGGCCTGCTTCACATTTCGGAAATTGCCGAGCATCGCGTTAAGGAAGTCAAGGACGAGTTGCGCGAAGGCGACCAGGTGATGGTGAAGGTGCTCGCGATCGAGGGTAATCGCATCAAGCTGAGCCGCAAGGCGCTCATCCGCGAGCAGAAGGCGAAGTTAGCGCAATCGGCTCCAGCTGTCGAAGCTCCAGAGCCGACCGATGAAGGTGGGACGGAGGCAGCGCCAGCGACACCGGCGCGTCCTCGCCATGAGTTCGACGAACGCCAGCCGCGCACCAATCAGAGCACGATTCTGATTGAGGGCGGGGAAGATTTCGACGATGACGACGAAGAGGGCGAGGAGATCGACGAGGAGAACGAGCCCAACTTCAACCGCGCCGATGGCACACCAGTTCCGGTGGGCCAGGTTGCGGGCGGAGCTCCCAGGCCAGTTGGAGCTGGTGCTGCTGGAGCGAAGGATAACAATCGCCGGCGTCGCCGGCGCCGTGGCGGACGCGGCGGACAGGGTGGCGGTGGCGGCCGGTAGTTCGGCGGTTTTCGCAAAAGACACTCGTAAAGCAAAATGCCCGGGCCGCAAGGTTCGGGCATTTTTATGTGCTAATCGGACGTGCGTGAGCGCTCGGTCAGGTCGTCTTCTCAGATTGCCAATCAGCGGTACAATTCGAGCGAGAGCGTGCCCAAAAAGGAGATTCAATTGATGCAAGACAACAGGAGCATCCCCAGACGCTTCGTTGAAGAAATCATCAATCAGGGGAAATTTGAATCTGCAGCAGAATTCGTCTGGGAAGATGTCATTGAGCAAGTTCCATTTCCAGGGCAGGGGCCAGGATTGGAAGGGTTGAAGGATGTTCTGCGTGGAATGCGAACCGCCTTTCCGGATTTGAACTTCGTTATCGAAGAGCAAATTGCCGAGGGTGACAAGGTATTGAGTCGCTTTGAGTGGACTGGTACGCATCGAGGCGAATTTCTGGGTGTACCAGCCACTGGACGCTCCGTGTCTGTGTGGGGCATGGTCATCGACCGGCTTCAGGAGGGCAGGATTAAAGAAACGCGCATCATCATGGATATTTTTGGATTGATGATGCAACTGGGTGCATTGTCCACCAAAGCGTGACGCCATATTTTCCCAAGTGGTAAGACCGTTCCTCGTGCGCTTTTGACAGACAGCCACAGAATTGCGGCACAGCCTACCTGTAACTACTGACAGTAGATTCGGAAACGCATCGGAGATAAATTCAGCGAGGTTGTGGAAGCGCGTCCGGGGTGCGGGACAGCCACTGCGGAAGGCGTGTCTTCGTGCGACGTCGCTGGTGATTCGTCTTGCTCGGTTCACTTCTTCCAAATTGTTGCTTAAGGAGCACCAATCACAATGGCGTGGTTACAAAGAAAAGTTTGTTTTCTGGTGGTGCTGGGATCGCTCTTTGGTCTGACTTTCGTGATGCCGCTGGTCGCACAAGATACGCCGGTCGCACCAGAGGGAACACAGGTTGCGACGCAGGAAACGCCGGCCGCCGCGGCAAATTCTGATGCGCTGAGAAAAGCCGCGCAGAATCCGGTCGCCAGTCTCATCAGCGTTCCCATCCAGGACAACTTCAACACAGGAATCGACCCCGGATATCGTACGCAGAGTGTCATCAATATCCAGCCCGTGATTCCACTGAAAGCCAGCGAAAACTGGAACTTGATCATACGGTGGATTACACCGATCATTTACCAGCCGCTTCCTGCCGCGCCCGGTGCGCCTGAAGGTGGCGTCTCGGGCCTGGGCGACATGCAGCCAACTTTCCTGCTCTCCCCGAGTAAACCGCACAAAGTGATTTGGGGTGCAGGCCCCATTTTCCAGGTCCCGACTGCGACGAGTCAGTACACAGGGCAAGGGAAGCTTGCTGTCGGACCAAATGTCGTCGCTTTGACGATGCCAGGCAGTTTTGTGATGGGCGTGCTCGTCAACAACATCTGGTCGATCGCGGGAAGTGGCAGCCGTGCGGATGTAAATCAGATGCTGCTGCAGTATTTCATCAACTACAACATGAAGAAGGGATGGTATCTGACGACGCAACCAATCGTAACCGCCAATTGGAATGCGGCCAGCGACAGCGTGTGGACGGTGCCATTCGGTGGCGGCGTGGGAAGAATCATGAAGCTTGGATTTCAGCCGGTGAATATCAGCGTTCAGGCTTATGGCAATGCCGCGTATCCGTCCCAGGGCTCGACCTGGGGTGTGCGAGCATCCTTCGCTTTGCTGTTCCCGAAGTTATCTAAAGAGCAGCAGAAGATGATGATGGAGCAAAAGCTGAAAGAGTTGAATGAGCCATCCCCAACGCCGCCAAAGAAATAGGTCAAAGTTTTGAGAGCGGAAAGCAGGGAAACGTAAATGACGACTTTGCCGGAACTCCTGGCCAAGATTCCGGATGAATCCAAACCGATGGCAGCTCTCGCCATTGGATCTGTGACCCTAGTGATTGTCGTACTGCTGCACGGCGCTGGAATTCACGCGATGCTTGTGTTGCATACACGCAGACTGCGACGTCTCCGGACCGGGCGGCCGCGTCTTGTGACGGCCGTATTCCTGTTTGGTTGGGCGGTCTTTCTGATGCTGGCGCTACATATTGCGGGGTTCGCCCTCTGGGCCTACGCCCTTCTTTTTTTGGGATTGGTTCCTCACGCTTACGACGCGATCAATTTTGCTGCCAACGCTTACACGACGCTCGGTTTCGGAAGTGTGGATCTAACAAACCATTGGCGCATTATCGCTCCTATTATTGGCATTTCCGGCCTGTTCACCTTTGCATGGACCACCAGCGTGCTTGCAAACATAGTTTCCTCACATCGCGAGCTGATGGAGTTATTGGAGAAAGAACGCGAACGGGAATTTGAGATGCGATCCAGTCTTCGCGAAGAGATACGGAAGAGTCTGCAGAGCGAGCGCAGTGCCGAACGCGCGGCGAAATCCGAGGCGAAGAAACAGGAAGCTGGAGCTTCAATTCTTATGCGGATCCGGGAATGGAAAGAGCTAAAGAAGAGGGTGAAACAGTTGCGCGAAGCGAGGGCTGCAGAGATTCTGGAGCTTCGGCGGAAGGAACGAGAGAACGAAGAAAAGCTGGGACCGGGCGCTGCGCCGAATAAGTCGGGCGAAGACGAATGAGCGGCAGGAGAAAGAGGGGAACGTGCACGATCAATTCCCGAACGTTCCGATGGTACTCTCAACCGCTGTTGGCTGGCGCGATGGTGATTCTTCTCTGGTCGCCTGCGCGGCTTCATCCTCAGTTTACTGACCCGCGATATTACGACAACACGCCAGTGAATGTGAATCAACTTGAGATCGTCTACGGCTATGCGCGATCTGACACTTCACTCGACGCGTCAATCGTGGTGGGCGACGCGGAACTGAACCTTAACTTTGGAGTCCTCGAGTACACGCGCTATTTCAGCCTCTTTCACCACGCGGCATGGGTGGAGCCGGCAGTTCCGTTTGGGGATCTGACAGGCTCAGTAGCGGGTACACAAATCCGAAGTTCCAATGCAGGCGCTGGCGACTCCAGCTACCAGGCGGGTATCTTGCTGAAGGGAGGAAGGGCGCTTAGCGTGGCGCAGTTCGCTACCTACCATCCGTCCACCACACTTGGGACTAGCCTGACCATCACCGCCCCTACCGGGAAATACAGCGCGGACAAGATTCTCAATCTGGGTTCCGATCGATGGTCACTCAAGCCAGAATTTGCTGTCGCATTTCCGTTCGGACCTCAGAAGAAATGGGAACTCGATACTTACGCGAACGCATATTTCTATACAGAGAACACTTCGTATCACGGCGCACACAGCTTTCAGCAGAAGCCCTTGCCAGGAATTGAAGGGCACATCAGCTATTCGTTTCGATCAAACGCCTGGGCCTCTGTCGATACTCGCTACTCCTTCGGAGGCGATACCCTCGTGAATGGCGTCGATCAAAAGGATGCACAAAAGAATTTCACTCTAGGTAGTGAAGCGAATATCTCACTTAACTCGCGAAACATAATTGTGTTCGAGTTCGGCAAATTGATTGTGCATCAAAACGGCCCGAAGTATGGCGGTTTCGGCGTGAAATATTTCTACTCATGGGGCAAGGGCTATGTGGCGCAGTGAGTGAGGGCGCGCAGTCAACGCTTGGGCACGTCTGCAGTCATCTTGAAGCCTTCGTCCTCTTTGTTGCGAAACTCGGGCAGCGGCTCTGAGCGGACCGGGATTCGTTTGGTGCCGGATTCACGCGACACGTTTTTATCGTCGTACATACGCAGATCGGCGGCTATGCAGAGGGCTTCAATATCAGTTGCGTCGTCGGGAAACACGGCCACGCCGATGCTGGCTCCAACCTTCAACGTATGATCCCCGACTTGCATGGGTTGATCGAGCATCTCCATCAGCGACTTTGCGACCCACTTGGCATTGGAGCGATTGGTTGGTTCCTCAAGGATGAGCGAAAACTCGTCGCCTCCGGTGCGCGCCACAGTATCGGACCGGCGCACACGGCTCTGGAAGATGTCGCTAACTCTCTTAAGTAGGAGGTCGCCCGCGTGGTGACCCAGGGTGTCGTTGACCTGCTTGAAGTGGTCAAGGTCGATGACCAGCAATGCGGCTTTGGATTCCATTCTTCGCGCGCGCTCGAGCGAGAGTGCCAGCCTGTCGAGAAACAGACGGCGGTTGGGTAATCCGGTTAATTCATCGTGCAGAGCCAGATATTTGTTGTGTTCGATCTGATCCTCGAGCAGAAGCAGAATCATGCCGACAGCCACAACATATTTGGGCAGATTCCAGACCTCGCTTTCAATCTGTGCATTTGGCAAAAACATGGTAGCCAGAGGCGACAACACGAAAACGGCGGACCAGCCGAGGAATCCCGCAATCGTAATGAGGGAGCCCGCGGTTCCGCGGCCCCGGTAGCTGTACCAGACGTGCAGACAGCAGCCGAAGTAAACCGTGAAGAGCACCGCGTTCGATGCCACTAATGGGCCGATACGAGGCCGGTTCTGCACCACCAGCAAAAACACGGCGAGCACGCTATAGATGCCGACGAGGAGCCAACGCAGCAGATGGGTGAAGTCGCGCCGCGCGGTCAATGCAATGGCCATAGGCGCCGTTCCGAACAGAATTGCTGCGGTATTGAGGAGCCACGGACTTGTTTGATCAGACCTGATGAGCACGATGTAGAGAGCGTTCGTGAGGAGAACAGAAATCAACATCCAGCGGCTGGAGCGCTCGGTGCGATAGGGGACCGATGCCCACATGAAGAGCACCCCCGCTGAAGTGAGGGATGCCAGCCCAATGTCGAGAGCGAGAGTGCCCCAGATTCCGGGCGCCCGTAAGAAGATGAATGCGGCGAAGTGGAGCGCAATCAATACCCAGCCGGTGAGCCAGTGGCGCGAGGTCGCTGTCTGGCCGCGCCTTGCTACCGACGCAAATGCGCACGTGAGCACAGCAACCGCTGCCAGATCCGGGAGCTTACTCCAATCCACGACGGTTACCTCGATTCAATTCGCCCATATTCAAGTTTAGTCGCGCTTCGGCCCTAGATTCAGGATTTTGATGCTTTTGTTGTATTCCGCCTATGGTTCCACTGAAACTTGCGTAACGTTGCAATCCTGCGTAAAGCATTGATCCTTTGGATACCGGACAGGATTTCGAGTTTGTGTGTCAAGTTCCCTCAACTATGCTCAGATCGATGGCAGCCAGCCTCTACATCGTCGTGGAAGGGGAAGACCCGGGATTCGATATCTTCGTCAACGGGCATGCTCTGGCGCGTAACGAGGATGCATTGGAACAACTTGCGGAATCGATGCGCGTTGCACCGCTGCTCCAGTTTTTTTCCGCGGATGAGAATTCGATGTGCCTGCTGCTCGACCAGGGGACCGGAGATCCGGAGTGGGCGCTTAACCTGCCAGAGCCACAGTGGTTCGATCCTGCGGATGGCCTTACGACCGTCCGGGCGCTGATGGGTTTTTTGACGGAGGCGCCCGTCTCTTTCGGGTCTGAGACGGTTCCGGTCCTGGGGGAACTGCGGGAATATGAGCGCGTACTGGAAAAGGCACGCACGTACAAGCTTCGGTGGCACCTGGCTGTGAGCTGGCGATAGGAGTCAGTCCGGACCGCTCGCTCCCTCAGGGCGAGTCTTTTTGCCCACCAGATCGATTTGGCCAGTAGTGACATGTGCGCGCAATCGATATTCGCCATCCGATGTTTTCTTCGTGACACTGCGGAAGAAGCCGCCCTTGTCAGCGTCATACATCGGCGCTCTAACTTCGCCGATTGCCACCGATGCATCGACGCTGCGGTAATTCCATTCGTGCGCAGAGGAAACAGAGATTTGTCCGGCATAGAGATTGATATCCTTGTCGCCCTTGATCTCCTCCACCTTCACCTCTCCCGCTGGCATTCGCACAAGCAGATTTGTTTTCCACGGCACCTCGATTCTGACCTGAAGGTTATTGCCGTGCCTCATATGGCGTCCCTCGATTGTCAGTCTGCCACCGTTTGAGTTTGGAGAGAATTGAAGAAGGATATGGGATGCCGCGTCCTCGTTGTCGTCACCGTGACAGCTGACGTGGATTGTCTCTTGATCCGTCCCAACGATTTGAAGACCCGCCGGCCGCGAGTCGATTTCGAGAATGGCACTCGAGCGCAAGGGGGCGGTGAACGTCTGATCGCAAGGGATCTTGGTCTCTGCGAGCCCGGCAAGACTGCAGGCAAACAGAGCCGCGCCTGCTAAGGCACCTACGAATCTCATAGTGGTGTTTACGGTGAGGGTGGGACAAAAGTTCCCGAAGCGATGTTCCTTAAGAAGAACCGCTGAAATTGGGACTCAGCCGAAGACGTTGCCCATGCGCCGGATCTGGGCCCCTACGCTCTCAAGTTTCTGTTCAATCCGCTCGTAGCCGCGGTCCATGTGATACACGCGATCGAGGATCGACTCGCCATCGGCAACGAGGGCTGCGAGAACCAGGGACGCAGAGGCGCGCAGGTCAGAGCACATTACGGCCGCGGCGGAAAGCGGTGCCGGCCCCCTGACAGTGGCAGTGCGGCCGTCAACCTTGATGTTCGCCCCCATGCGAACGAGCTCCTGCACATGCATGAAGCGGTTCTCGAAGATGTTTTCTTTCACAACGCTGACGCCTTCGGCCTGAGTGGCAAGCGCCATGTACTGAGCTTGCATATCGGTGGGAAACCCGGGGTACTCCTCAGTGGAGATGTCGGCAGCGTGGAGTTTACTGTCGCTGCGCACTCGAATGGAATCGGGATTGAGTTTGTCGATTCTGGCTCCAGCTTCTTCGAGTTTTGAGATGACAGCACCGAGATGATCTGGGTTGCAGTCGGCAATCGTGAGGTCACCTGCGGTAATTGCGCCTGCGATGAGGAAGGTTCCGGCTTCGATGCGATCGGGACTGATGCGGTAGTGTGCACCTGTCAGCTTGGTCACTCCCTGTACACGGACGGTGGATGTGCCGGCGCCTTCAATTCTGGCTCCCATGGCGGAAAGCAGAGCGGCGAGATCGCAGACCTCGGGTTCTCGCGCGCAGTTCTCCATCAGGGTTTCGCCTTCGGCGAGGACGGCCGCCATGAGGAGGTCTTCAGTGCCGGTGACGGTTATCTTGTCGAACACGATGTGGGCACCCTTGAGCTTTTCAGCGCGCGCTTCGAGGTAGCCATGCTCCTGCACGACGGTGGCCCCCATCTTTTCAAGGCCTTTGATGTGCAGATCGATCGGGCGGCCGCCGATGGCGCACCCGCCGGGCATCGCGACTCGCGCCATTCCTGCGCGGGCGACGAGAGGGCCAAGCACCAGGGAGCTTGCGCGCATCGTTTTTACGATCTCGTATTTCGCCTCAGGAGAGGAGAGGGTGCGAAAGTTGATGCGTGTGCGATGCTCGGCAGTGCCTGTGCCGAGCTCGACTTCTGCGCCCATAGCCACCAGAAGCTTGCGTTCCGTTTCGATGTCACGCACCTGGGGGATGTTTTCGAGTGTGACTTCTTCTTCAGTGAGGATGGCAGCGGCCATGCAAGGGAGAGCGGAGTTCTTTGCGCCCGATATGCGTACCGTTCCAACCAGCGGATTTCCGCCGCGTATTACAAATTTATCCATGAATTCGTGGGTTGCTCCGTGCTTTCACAGTGTAATTGCGCGAGCCGATGGTGCGGTTGGCGAGGGATATACTTGGCATGGTTTCAACGCTGACTTTCGAGGATCCGAAAATGATTGGCAGAAGTGTGCGGCTTACGACTGCAGGTCTGGCATTTGTTGTGATGCTTTTGGAAACGTTTGCAAATGCGCCGCTAATGGCAGGACAAGAAGCAGATCGAGACGCAATGAATACGTCAAAGCCTATTCCCGCGATCGTGCAAAAGAATGGACATTATGCGCTCATGGTTGACGGCGAGCCCTACTTGATGCTGGGTGTGCAGGCGAACAACTCGAGCGCGTGGCCGGATTATCTGGACAAGGTATGGCCAGCGGCTGAGACGCTGCATGCAAACACGGTGGAACTGCCGATCTATTGGGAACAGTTGGAGGCTGCGCAGGGCAAGTTCGACTTCAGCCTTGTCGATCTCATCCTGAAGCAGGCGCGAGAGCATCATGTGCATCTTGTGCTGCTGTGGTTTGGAACCTGGAAGAATGGCAGTTCGCATTACACACCCGAGTGGATCAAGCTGAACCAGGAGAAATATCCGTTTTTGAAGAATGAAAAGGGCGAGACAGTGGATTCGCCTTCACCATTTTCAGAGGCATTTCTTGAAGCGGATAAAAACGCATTCCGCGCGTTAATGCGGCACTTGAAAGAGACGGATGCGCAACGTACTGTGCTGATGGTGCAGGTGGAGAACGAACCCGGAGTGTGGGGCGGCGTTAGGGATTACGGTACTGCAGCGCAGAAGGCGTTCGCAGGGCCGGTTCCGGAAAAGTTGGTGAAGGGGTTGGGCAAGCAGCGGGGCACGTGGAAAGAAGTATTCGGCGAGGATGCCGATGAGACTTTCGAAGCATGGTATACGGCGGCCTACATCGAGCAGGTGGCTGCGGCGGGGAAGGCCGAGTATGGATTGCCGTTGTATGTGAATGCGGCGTTGCGCGATCCACTGCATCCCGGAAAAGCGCCGAGTTACGAATCGGGCGCTCCGACGGACAACAATATTGATCTTTGGAAGATTGCCGCACCTTCAATCAGCATCGTCGCACCCGATATCTACCTGCCGGAGTATGCGAAATATTTGAAGGTAATTGATCTCTACAAGCGCAAGGACAATGCGCTGTTGATTCCGGAGACCGGAAATACGGCAGCGTTTGCGAAGTATGTATTTGCCTCGATTGGAAACGGTGCGATCGGATGGGCGCCGTTCGGGCTCGACCTGACGCGCTACAGCAACCAGACATCCGGTCCGGAAGCGATGGAGTCGAACGCCTTGAAACCGGTCGCCCAGCAATACGCACTGCTGGCGCCAATCGCGCGGCGGATCGCGAAAGCCAACCTTGAAGGAACGGTGATCGGAGTCAGCGAAGACCCTGACAATCATTCGCAAAGTATTCCGTTCGGCCGTTGGGATGTCGTTGTCAGCTACGGGATGCCATCGTTTGGAAACTGGATGCAGCCAAAGGGGAATACGCCACCGGATGGCGGCGTGGTTGTTGTGGAACTGGGGCAGGATGAGTACCTGGTTGCCGGGCACCATGCGCGCGTGGACTTCAAGCCGACGTTCGCGCCGGGAAAGAAGCGGCTGTGGCTGAAGGTGGAAGAAGGCGGCTTCGACGCAGCAGGGAACTGGAAGATGGCGCGGATCTGGAACGGCGACCAGACGGACTACGGGCTGAATTTGAAGGCTGATGAAAATGTGCTGTTGAAAGTTCGGATGACCACGTTTTAGGCCGGGGGTGAAGCCGCCAGTCGACAGGATACGCTTGTCGTGAGGCTAAAGCCCCACGCTCCCTCCGAGAAAGCGACGATTGAGCGCCACGGCGCTAGAGTTCGAGGACGTTGTCTTCGATGGCGAGGCGGACATTGCCGTCGGATTTGGCGAGGCGGCGGACGGCTTCGGGCTTGTCTACTTTGGCTTTCAACATCACCAGCGCAACCGGGACGCTGCGGCCAGCGCTTTTGATGGTCTGTACCGCGGTCTCGCGGTCAATTTTGCAAGCGCTCATCAGGATGCGGATTCCGCGTTCGACGAGCTTTGAATTCTGCATGTGCACGTTGACCATGAGGTTTTCGTACACGTAGCCGAGCCGGGTCATGGCGCCGGTGGTGATCATGTTGAGGATCATCTTCTGCGCGGATGCGGCTTTCATCCTGGTTGAGCCGGAGATTACTTCAGCTCCAACCTCGGCAATGATGGCAATATCAGCCACCTCAGCAAGGGAGGTGCCCTGATTGCATGTGACAGCCGCGGTGTAGGCTCCGCGAGCTCTTGCATAGGCTGTGGCGGCGACGACGTAGGGCGTACGGCCAGAGGCCGAAAGGCCTACGACAACGTCTTTGCGGGTGGGCCGACGGCGGGCGATATCGCGCTGGCCGAGCTCCTCGGAATCCTCGTTGACTTCAACGGCGGAGGCGAGGGCTTTGGGGCCGCCAGCCATGATGTACTGCACTTGCCCCGGGGCGGTGGAGTAAGTAGGGGGACACTCGGAGGCGTCGAGTGCAGCAATGCGACCGCTGGAACCGGCACCGATATAGATGAGGCGTCCGCCATCGCGCAGACTGCGTGCGACGTGATCGATGACCTCGGCAATTTCAGGAAGGGCTTTCTTGACAGCACCAGCAATCTTTGCATCTTCGTGATTGATAATGCGGGCTATCTCCAGCGCCGACTTGGTGTCAAAGCCTTGGGATGCTTCGTTTTGGCTTTCAGTAGTGAGGTGCTGGAGTAGGGAAGCCGGGTCCGTCTTGGTTTCCTCTTTCCCGTGAGCGCCGGCGCCTTCGTGCGTCGTCGTACTGGTTAACATCAAAGTCTGTCCCCAGACTCTATTGTATCTGCAATCCGGGCAAGTCGGTTCGAAATTCTAACGGTTTGGGATGTCACTTAAATGTCATTGAATTGCTCAAATTAATGGGCTTGTTGATCGGACAGAGCTTCCCGGATAGCGTCATGGAATGACGGACGAACCTGTTTAATTAACTGGAATTGGCGGTCGGGCCAAGTGCGGTTCGTGAGCAGCACGGCAGCTACGGCGGCGTCGAGGTCGATCCAGAGGGAACAACCGCTATACCCCAGGTGGCCGATGGAGTGTGGCGAAAAACGATGTCCGGCCGAGGGTTCCTGCGACGGAGTATCCCAACCGAGGGCACGCGAACTGCCCTCTGGACCCTGGCGCTCAGCGAAACATTCCACAGTATCCCTGGTGAAGATTGGCGGCTGATTTCTGGTGTGCAGGTCGCGCGAAGCTGCAAGGATCTCGTCTGCGAAACGCAGCAGGTCCGGCACATTGGAGAACAGTCCGGCGTGACCGGCAGTTCCGTGAAGCACGTAGGCGTTTTCGTCCTGAACTTCGCCTTGAATCGTCCGGTGCCTGAATTGGCTATCGATTTCCGTTGGCGGGATGAGCGGCCGTTCAACAGTTGCTGGAGAGAACCGCGTCGAGCCGAGACCTAATGACCGGAATATCTCGCTTTGAACGAATGCCGCGAGATCCTGATGTGTCAGAACCTCAATAGCCTTTCCGAGCAAGATGAAGCCCGGGTCGGAATACTCGCTCCGTTCGCCAGGCGTTACTTCGATGGGCAGTTCGAGACATGCCCGATATAGCTGGGCGGCAGTATCAACCGTACGGAAGAACTCGACGTATCCGGGCAAGCCGGAGTTGTGCGCCAAAAGGTGCCGAAGGGTGACCTTTCGCGCCAGGCTACCGCTCTCGCGACCAACGACGAAACCCGGCAGGAGTTCGCCGAGAGGCGTATCGAGATCGAGCATACCGCGCTGATACATCAGCATCGCGGCTGCCGTGGTAGACACGACCTTAGTGATGCTGGCCACGTCAAAGACAGTATGCGGCTTGACCGGCGTCGAGTCGTCTTCGTAGGTGAAGCGGCCCAGCGAGTCTGCAAGCACAATTTCACCTCCGGTCAGGACTCCGAAGGCGCAACCCGGGAAGGCGTGGTCATGGATAGCATCGCCAAGCACTTGATAGACACCAGCAAAGCGGTCTGATTCAGTGGACATTTCGGCAATTCCGGAATGGGCATTGGTTCGCACGGAATCCATGGCTCGTGTCTCCAGCGGTCACGGAACTAGGGTACTCTCAAATAGGGCCCGCGAAAAAGAGACTGGACAGCTATCTTTGCACGGAATTCGCTCGTCTATGTATGCAGGAGGAATAAATGCGTCTTCATTGCAAGGCATTGACGTCGACGCTTTTATCAGCTGCTGCGTTGCATTTTGGTTTCGCGGGATCGGTGGCGGCACAGTCGACGGCGGCGGAGGGTACACCGGCTGCGGCCTCCCAGCCCGCACCGGCTCCGGCAGCAGCCGCGGCAACTGCAGACCCCGCGGCTGCGAGTTCCACCAGCGCCAGCGTGCCGGCACCGAAAAAGACCTACACGGTACCAGCTGGAACGAAGGTTCTATTGCAACTGCGTAGTTCAGTAAATACCAAAAGCGCAAGAGTAGGGGACGGTGTTTATCTTTCCTCTGCGTTTCCGGTCGTGGTGGGGAACCATGTGATGATCCCCACTGGTGTGTTCGTGCAGGGCGTAGTCGATCGGGTTGTTCGCGCGGGTCGCATGACGGGCAAATCGCAGCTTGACATGCACTTTACTTCCATCATTTTTCCGAACGGGAGTGTCGTTGAAATTCCAGGCGTGGTGAGCGGCTTACCCGGCGCCAGCAAACAGGACGTTAAGAACGGCGAAGGAACCATCGAGCAGGATAAGGACAAGGGCCGCAATGCCGGCAAGACTGCGGAGATTGCCCTGCCAACCGGCGCGGGGGTTGGTTCTATCGCCGGGATAAGTTCTGGCCATTCTTTGGGCGGTGGGTTGGCCGGACTCGGCGCAGGGCTCGCTACCGTTGGCCTTGTAACTCTTTTTACCCGTGGCGCAGATGTGAGTATCGAGTCCGGGACGCAGGTGGAGATGGTGTTGCAGAGGCCGCTGATTCTGGAAGAGGAGAACCTTGCAGAGGGGACAGTTCCGGGGGCGTCTCCGGCCATGGTGCCGGCATCGGGGCAACCAAAGCCGATGCCAAAACCGGGGCATCCAGAGCTTTTGTGCCCGCCTGGAGGTTTGGGTTGCAGTTAGACTTCATGACGTTTAATAATTCGAGATAGAAATGTCGACTTATCCTCAAGATCCTGTTGTTGCTGAAATTTCTTCTTCGAATGAAACGCCATTGGTGGCGCAAGCGCCGACTTCTGCGCAGCCCATCGCCAAGTCTGGCCTTGGCCTTTGGCTGCGCGACCTGGTGATCTCTGCCGGAATTTCGGTTCTGATCATCCTGTTTCTTTATCAACCGGTTCGCGTAGAGGGCACCAGCATGCTTCCGCGACTCGAAGATCACGACCGTCTTTTTATCAACAAATTTGTCTATCACATTTCTTCAATTGATCGCGGCGACGTCGTAGTGTTTCACTACCCGCGCGATCCAGAGAAAAGCTACATCAAGCGGGTGATTGCATTGCCGGGAGATAGCCTGCGAATCGATCACGGACAGGTGTTTGTCAACGACAGGGCGTTGAGTGAGAACTATGTGCCTGGGATGTACCGCGATACGCGCTCATACGCTGAAACGCTCATCCCTGAGGACACGTATTTTGTGATGGGCGATCACCGGTCCATTTCATCCGATAGCAGGGAATTTGGGGTGGTCGAGCGCGATCTGATCTATGGCAAAGCTGTGTTTGTCTACTGGCCAGCCAAAGATGTCGGCGAAGTTAAATAGAAGTTCATCTTTCACGCCAACGTCGCAGCGTGAAACCTGCTAAAATCTATTGAATCCACTCCTCGGAGAGGCAATGCAGGCACTTCTTGCGCTCGAAGACGGGCGCATCTTCCGCGGCGAGGGCTACGGTCACCCCGGCGAATGCCAGGGCGAAGTAGTTTTCAACACTTCCCTAACCGGCTATCAGGAAATCGCTACCGATCCCTCCTATGCTGGTCAAATCGTCGTTCTTACCAATCCCCAAATCGGTAATTACGGTACGAACCAGGCAGACAACGAAGCAGCGAAGCCCTATCATCGAGGGGCTGATCGTGCGCGAATTCTCTGCCGTCAGCTCGAACTGGCGCTCGGAACAGGTCACCGACGAGTACATGGAGCGGTATTCCATTCCGGTGCTGGCGGAAATCGATACACGTGCGTTAGTGCGGCATTTGCGCACGCACGGCGTGATGCGCGGAGTGATTTCAACCGAGACTTCCGATGTCGACGCGCTAGTGAAAAAGGCCAGAAGCATCCGCAAGATGGACGGGACAGACTTGGCGAAGGTGGTTTCGACCAAGGCCGCGTACAGCTTTGATGCGTCCGACCCGCGATATCAGGGAGACGATCCGCTACTCCCAACTGCAGTGGACAAGCCGGCGCTCCACGTCGTTGCGTATGACTTCGGCATCAAGCAGAATATCCTGCGCATGCTCGCGCGCGAAGGCTGCAAGGTGACGGTGGTTCCGGCGCAGACGACAGCGGCCAAGGTGATGGATCTGAAGCCGGATGGGGTATTCCTATCGAATGGGCCGGGAGATCCGGAACCAGTTGACTACGCGGTGCAGGCTATCCGCGACATGATGGGCCGCGTGCCGGTGTTCGGAATTTGCCTGGGACATCAGTTGTGCGGTCTGGCGCTTGGCGGGAAGACCTACAAGCTGAAGTTCGGGCACCACGGTGGGAATCATCCTGTGCGCAACAATTTGACCGGCAGGGTGGAGATTACGGCCCACAACCACAACTTTGCTGTCGATCCGGATTCGATCAACGCTAACGACGTTGAATTGACGCATGTGGACTTGAATGACAACACGCTCGAGGGACTGCGGCACAAGACACTACCACTGTTCAGCGTGCAATATCACCCTGAAGCGGCGCCGGGCCCGCACGATTCTCACTATCTGTTCCGCGACTTCAGGAAGATGATGGAGGAGTGGAAGGGATGAGGTTGCCGGCGCGCGAGAACGTTGATATTTCAAAACAGCGGGGCTTTTGGCTCCGCTGTTTTTTGAACGGAATGTTCTCGATATCGTTGGGGTTGGCAGGAGCCAGTTTTCTGAATGCACAAGTCGATGTTCCGGGACCGGAACGGTTGAGCCATGTTGAGGGCCTCATAGTAAATCCTGTTGGACGCCCAGTTATGGATGTGGAGATTACGCTAACGCGAAACGACAAAATCGTGTATCAAACGAAAGCCGATAAGTCGGGTGAATTCCGATTCGCTCCGGTAAGGGGCGAGTACACGCTTCGCGTAGCGCGCACAGAGTACGCACCGGCAGTTCGGGAGATCGTGGTCACAGATGAGATGGTGACAGCTCTTGAGCGGAAGAAGCTGTATGTGATTCTGGGACCTGGCGCCTGCGCGGATGCCTGCTCGGCGGTATTGACGAGCAAAAAAGAGTTTGATCGGGAGATTCGCGAAAACACGAAGCGTTAAATCAGGGAAGTTTTAAGAGCCAAGTTAAGGAAAGCAACAGAGAACAATGCCACGCAGAAATGACATTCAGAAGATTTTGGTGATCGGGTCGGGTCCTATTGTGATTGGGCAGTCGGCGGAATTTGACTACTCCGGCACGCAGGCTTGCAAAGCCCTTAAGCAAGAGGGCTACGAGGTGGTGCTGGTGAATTCCAACCCGGCCACCATCATGACCGACCCGGAACTGGCCGATCGTACGTATATTGAGCCTCTGACACGCGAGTATGTGGAAGAAATTATCCGCATTGAGTCGGCGATGCTGGGTCCGAGGCTCCGGAAAGTTCGCGTTGCTGCCGACAGTCGGCGGTCAGACGGCGTTGAATCTCGCAGTCGATCTCGCCGACGCGGGAATTCTCGATCGCTACAACGTTGAACTGATCGGCGCCAAGCTCGAGGCAATCAAAAAAGCCGAGGATCGGCTGCTGTTTAAAGATGCCATGCTGCGTATTGGTCTTGATGTTTCAAAATCTGCGCTGGTGAACAATCTTCGCGACGGTTTGGACTTCGCAAGCAAGATTGGTTTCCCGGTACTCATTCGTCCCAGCTTCACGCTTGGCGGATCAGGCGGCGGCATTGGCTACAACCGCGAAGAACTGATGGAGATTCTCGCGCGCGGACTTGATCTTTCTCCGGTTCACGAATGTTTGATTGAAGAGAGCGTTCTGGGCTGGAAAGAATATGAACTCGAGGTAATGCGGGATCTCGCGGACAACGTAATCATCATCTGCTCGATTGAGAACTTCGATCCGATGGGCGTGCATACGGGCGACTCGATAACGGTGGCGCCAGCGCAGACACTCACCGATCGCGAGTATCAGAAGATGCGCGATGCGGCCATTGCGGTGATGCGCGAGATTGGCGTTGAGACGGGTGGATCTAACGTGCAATTTGCCGTGAATCCTGCTAACGGGCGCATGACGGTGATTGAGATGAATCCGCGCGTTTCGCGTTCTTCGGCGCTGGCTTCGAAGGCTACCGGATTTCCGATTGCAAAAATTGCTGCGAAGCTTGCGGTCGGTTACACGCTCGATGAGATTCCCAACGACATTACGCGTAAGACTCCCGCGTGCTTCGAGCCGACGATTGACTATGTTGTCGTTAAAATTCCGAAGTGGCAGTTTGAGAAATTTCCCGGTGCGGATGACGTCCTCGGCCCGCAAATGAAGTCGGTTGGCGAAGTGATGGCGATGGGCCGCACCTTCAAGGAAGCGCTGATGAAAGCATGGCGTGCGCTTGAAACCGGAAAGAAGACCGGCACCGAGATTCTGGAACCGCGCAGGCTGACACAGATGCTGGTGACTCCGCGCCCAGAGAGGCTGGGGTACATTCGATTCGCCTTTGAACGTGGCATGAGTGTCCGCGAAGTTGCGCGGCTTACAGGGATGGACCCATGGTTCCTGCACCAGATTCGCGAGATTACGCTGGCGCAAGCTTCGCTGCAGAATGTGACGCCGAAGCAAATTACAGCAGAACAAATGCTAAAGCTGAAACGCTACGGCCTCAGCGATGAACGCATCGCAACGGAGTGGAAGCTCGACGGCCACGACGGCGTGAAGCAGGTGAGGGAACTGCGCGAGGGGATGGGCATTCGTCCAGTCTTCAAGCTTGTAGATACATGCGCCGCGGAATTTGAATCGATGACGCCGTATCTCTACTCAACGTACGACGAGGAGGATGAAGCGCCGCCGACAGACAGGCCGAAGGTCATCATTCTGGGATCGGGACCGAATCGAATTGGGCAGGGCATCGAGTTCGACTACTGCTGTTGCCATGCAGCTTTTGCACTGAAAGACGATGGATACGAGACGATCATGGTCAACTGCAATCCTGAGACGGTCTCCACCGATTACGACACCAGTGACCGGCTGTACTTTGAGCCACTGGTGCTGGAGGACGTGCTCGCGGTCTACAACCACGAGGCACAATCGGGCGCGAAGATAGGCGTGATTGTGCAGTACGGTGGGCAGACTCCGCTGAACCTGGCGCAGCGGCTGCTTGCGGCGGGGGTGCCGATCATTGGCACGTCGCCTGCATCGATCGATTTGGCTGAAGACAGGAAGCAGTTCGGAAAGCTGCTTGAAGACCTCAAGATTCCGCAACCGGCCGGCGGGACGGCAACGAGTGTGGATGAAGCGCTCGCAGTTGCCGAACGCATCGGCTATCCAGTGCTCGTGCGGCCGAGTTACGTGCTGGGCGGGCGCGCGATGGTGATTGCGTACGATGCGAAAGCCGTGGCGGAATACATGAAGCAGGCGGTCGAGTATTCGCAGGAACGGCCAGTGCTGGTGGATCACTTCCTTGAGAATGCAGTCGAAGTGGATGTCGATGCGCTCTGCGATTCGAAAGATGTCGTGATTGCGGGCATAATGCAGCACATCGAAGAGGCCGGAATTCACTCCGGCGACTCGTCGTGCGTGCTGCCAGCGGTGAGCATTCGCGAAGAGACGCTCGAAATGATCCGGCAACATACGCGCAGGCTGGCGCTGGCGCTGAAAGTCATTGGACTGGTGAACCTGCAGTTCGCGATCCAGCGCGACGCGGAAGGAAATGACCACGTCTACGTGATCGAAGTG
Organism: uncultured Acidobacteriaceae bacterium; assembly: GCA_963832035.1. Lineage (GTDB taxonomy): Bacteria > Acidobacteriota > Terriglobia > Terriglobales > Acidobacteriaceae > Telmatobacter. The sequence continues at coordinate 395,850 of CAWHSK010000004.1, forward strand.
AATCCACGGGCATCGCGCACGGTGCCGTATGTTTCAAAGGCGACGGGCATCCCCCTGGCGAAGATTGGCGCGCGCTTGATGACGGGACGCACACTGCGTGAATTGCTGCCGGAGCAACTGGCCTCGGGCAAGGACTGGAAACCGGCACACACTATTACGTGAAATCGCCCGTGTTTCCCTGGTCGAAGTTTGCGGGCGTCGACACCGTGCTTGGATCCGGAGATGAAGTCGACCGGCGAGGTGATGGGTGTGGCGGCGACCTTCGGAGAAGCGTTTGCCAAGGCGCAGCTCTCGGCGGGGCAGGTATTGCCGGCGCAAGGAACCGTGTTCTTTACCGTGAACGACCACGACAAGGCAGCCGCGGTGGAGCTCGCCCGCCGGTTTGCACATCTCGGCTTTCAATTGGTTGCGACAGAAGGTACGGCGAACGTGCTTGAGCGCGCTGGGCTGGCGGTGGAGAGGGTGTTCAAGGTGAAGGAAGGGCGGCCCAATGTCGTCGACCTTATCAAGGGCGATCGTATCCAACTGATCATCAACACACCGCGCGGGCAAGACACCTTTTTCGACGAGAAAGCCATTCGGCGGGCAGCGGTACTGGCGCGCGTGCCGACGATCACGACCATTGCGGCAGCGCAGGCAGCAGTGGAAGGCATTGATGCGATGCAGCAGCGCACCATCACGGTCTACGCATTGCAAAATCTGCATGCATCTGTGGCCCAATCTCAGGAAATATAGGAGGCGCGTCGAGGCCGAAGAGGGAACTGCCCTCGGTCGAATTCGCGCCTCTACAATAAATCCATATGCTGATCGAGGGTGTTTTTGCCGCGGTTACCACGCCTTTCTACCCTGACGAACGGGTTTACTACCGCAAGCTTGAGGCCAACGTAGCCCGCTATTCGCGCAGCCAGCTTGCCGGCATGGTGGTGCTCGGCTCAACGGGAGAGGCGCCGGCACTGAATGACGAGGAGACCAGCGATGTGCTGCGCACCGCGGCGGAAGCCGCTGCTCCAGAGAAGGTGCTCATTGCAGGCGCGAACCGCGAAAGCCTTCGAGCGGTTATCGACTTAGCAGAGGCCGCCGCGAAGTTTCGGTACGATGCGGTGCTTGTGCGGACGCCGACCTACTACTCCACGCAGATGACGCCTTCGGTGGTTGTCAACTATTTCCGGGCGGTCGCCGATCGATCGCCGCTTCCGGTGATCCTATACAACATTCCGAGATGTGTGCCGTATCAGATTCCAGTGGAGATGGTGGCCGAGCTCGCGCATCATCCCAATATTATCGCGATCAAGGATTCAAGCGGGAGCCTCGACCGGATCAAGGGGATCGTGGAATCTACGAGCGGAGTAACGAAACGGACGGTGACGGTGACGCCGGTATTTGAAGCAGTGACCGCAAGGATGCTGAGCACCGTCGTGGCGCAGTCCGCCACGTTTGTTTCGGCGGACGAGCTAGCGGGGGGACCGGCAATTGCAACAGCGCCGCCTGCGGTTCCGCTAAAAACGCGAACCAAGGAAGTTGGGTTTCAGGTGCTCACAGGTTCGGCATCAATCATTCTCCCATCGCTCGATGCGGGGGCATCCGGAGCCATTCTCGGTTTCGCGGCCTGCGCACCGGAAGCATGCTACGAGGTCTACTTTGCCTGGAAGGATCGCGATGCGAAGCTGGCAATGGAGTTGCAAGAGCGCATCGCCAAACCCAGCCAACGGATCACCGCGGAACTGGGAATCGCGGGAGTGAAGTATGGGTGTGATTTCAACGGTTATTACGGTGGCTATCCTCGCCAGCCGTTGCTGCCGCTTACGATGGAGCAGAAAACCGAGGCTGAAGGTCTACTCGGGCAGATTCGGAATTAATCCAGGAGAAATTGCAGAAGATACCGAGGGCGCGAAAGGCCTTACCTTCGGTTGATTATCTAATGTCCGATAACAGATATTCTGTATAGTACAAGTGGCCAATTCGCAATCTGCTCAATCTTTCTGTTTTAAAATAAGTTATCGAGAATAGTTCTGAGCGCTTCCCTACATCTTGTAGCGACCTAGATCTTCATCGTTGAGACCCTCGAGCCAGCCGCGCAGTTCTTCGGCTGTGGGGCCTTCAGGTGGGCCTGCCATGTTCAGCTTGGCTGATTGAAGCACTTGTTCAGACACGAAGATTGGGCAATCGGCACGTAGGGCCAGCGCTATCGCGTCAGAGGGACGCGCGTCCATGGTGATAAGCTCTTCATCCTGGCGAATCCACAAAACGGCGAAAAAGGTATCATCTCTAAGCTCTGTAATAACGATCTTTTCCAGCTGTCCATTCATGCTGCGCATGAGGTTTCGAGTGAGGTCATGCGTCATAGGGCGCGGGGCCGACACCTTCTCGATTTCGATAGCAATGGCGTTGGCCTCAAAGATCCCTACCCAGATGGGCATTACGGTGTCAGAACCGACGTCTTTGAGCACGACTATCGGCATGTTTGTGGATGGGTCCATCATCAAACCGCGGATACGGACTTCGATGTCCATTGTGCGCTCCCCTCGCTGATAGCTTAGACGGCCTCACCGACCAGGCTGTTGGGAAATGTGTTTGTGATTTTCACCCTCACGTACGAGCCCGGGGCTGGAGCAATCGGAATAGATGTCGTGAAGTTCACCGGCTTGTTCTGCGAGCTTCTGCCGACGATCTGACCACGTGCGGGATTCGCGCCTTCGACCATCACTTCCATCTCTTCCCCTAAATGCCTGGCATAATTGGCCCTCTGAATCTCGCGCTGCCGATCGAGGGCAAGCTGGAGCCGTTTTGCCTTTTCCGTCTCCGATACCGAATCAATCATGGTCAAAGCGGGTGTATTAGGCCGGCCAGAGTACTTGAAACCGAAGACGCAATCGTACTGGACCTCCTGCAGCAAGTCCATAGTCTGGATGAAATCGTCGGGGGTCTCCCCTGGAAATCCAACGATGATATCGGTCGACAGCGAGATCGATCGCTTCGCTGCCTTAATCCAGCTGATGCGCTCGAGATACCAGTCGGTTGTGTATTCGCGGGCCATCATTTTCAAGACACGGGAGGAGCCGGACTGGATCGGGAGGTGAACATGATCGCAGAGGGTCGGGTTAGCGTCGATGGCTTCGACGATGTCCCGCGTGAAATCGCGCGGATGGCTCGTAGTGAACCGGACGCGGCGGATGCCTGGGACCTGGCCGACCGCAGCAAGCAACTCGGCGAAGCTTAACTTCCCTTCCGGGTCGCGGTAACTGTTGACATTCTGGCCGAGGAGCTGGATCTCGGTGTATCCCTGATCGGCGATGCGGCGCGCTTCAGTAAGCACGGATACCGATCCGCGGCTGCGCTCTTTGCCTCGTGTGTAAGGGACCACGCAATAGGCACAGAACTTGTCGCAGCCCTCTATGATGGTGATGTATCCACGATAGGGATTCTGGCGCGAGGTGAACTCGGTTTCGAAGGTCTCGTCGGTCTGGCGATCGTCGAGTCCAGTAATGCGGTTTTCGCCGGCTTCGAGGCGGCTGAGCATTTCAGGGAGCTTGCGGTAGGAAGCCGATCCGGAGACTAGCGACACATACGGCGCGCGCTCGAAGATCTTCTCGCCTTCCTGCTGCGCGACACAGCCCAGCACACCGAAGCGTTTGCCGGCTTTGTGCAGCTTCTTGTAGTCGTTGAGGCGGTTGAAGACTTTCTGCTCAGCCTTGTCGCGTATAGAGCAGGTGTTGTAGAGGATCAAACCCGCATCTTCTTCAGTGTCGACTTGGCGGTAGCCTTCGTGGAGCAATGTGCCGATGACCTTTTCGGAGTCATGGGCATTCATCTGGCACCCGAAAGTCTCAAGGTAGAAGGTTTTTTCCGAGGCCATGGCAAATTTGAGTATAGAGCATTTTGACTGGGTAAATCTTGGTTGGGTGCCGCTCAGCTGAACGCTCCGAGCGATGGATATACCGTCCAATTCTGAACACGAGACCCTGGAATCGCACAGTGTTTCGTAGCAACTCAGGTAGTTTCGGAACATCGAATCAACAACTTGCGTAACGACGTCATTGGGCTTCAGTTTGCTTTACAAAAGCTGAAGCCCAAACTGCCCGCTTGCGCGGTTCCCCGGAGGTTTCTTGAAGTGGCAATCGAGGTTAAGGGCGTAACTCCGATGGTGCAGGTGTTTGATATGCCGCGATCGATTCGGTTCTATCGCGACGTGCTTGGCTTCACGGTTACGGAGAGGTCGAAGGCGATGTCAGACGATCCTGATGACGTGAACTGGGCGATGCTGCAGCTATCGAATGCGACGATCATGCTGAACACAGCTTATGACCCGGACGATGTGCCGGCGGCGCCTGATGTTGGCCGCTGGTCTGGGCATCAGGATACCTGCCTCTACTTTGGATGCCCCGACGTCGAGGGTGCACATCAACACCTCGTTTCGCAGGGCTTTGAGGCCGACCCGCCGAAGGTGGCGTGGTACGGCATGAAACAGCTCTATCTGAAAGACCCCGACGGTTTCGGTATTTGCTTCCAGTGGCCCGCTTGACGATTTCACGTTGAAGGAGCGCACATGAAGACAGTGTTCCAGGATATTCGGTTTGGTATACGGCAGTTGATCAAGATGCCCGGGTTCACGCTCACGGCGATAGTTTCGCTGGCACTCGGAATTGGAGCCACAACGGCGGTGTTCAGCGTGGTCTACGCGATCCTGATGGACCCGTATCCGTACAAAGACCCGGATCGCATGATTCATATGCGCCTGACGGTGCCGTCTGGCGATCTGAATGGATTTGGCGTGACCGGATCGCAATGGCAGGAGCTGCGCAAGTCGCCGGTCGTGGAAGATACATTCCTCGAAGATGACTGGAATCCTTCCATTACCGGCGCCGATCTGCCAGAGGACGTTCAGGGTGTTTACCTCAGTTCAAATGGATTCAACTTCCTCGGCGTACCGGCGTCGCTCGGCCGCGGCCTGCAACCTTCCGATGCAGTCGACGGTCAGGATCCGCAACCGATTGCGGTTCTCGGTTACAAGTTCTGGCAGAGGCATTACAACAGCGATCCATCTGTGATTGGCAAGATCATTCAATTGAACCGCAAGAATTTCACAATTGTCGGAGTTGCCGGCGCGCGCTTTACCTGGGGCGACGGGGACGTCTACCTGCCACTGAAGATCACAGGGGACCAGGTGAAGGGATTCTATGCGGGCGTTCGACTGAAAGCCGGCATCACGCATGCACAGGCCAACTCCGCGCTTGAACCACTCCTTCGTCAATTCGCAAAGGAGACGCCAAAGCATTTCCCACAAGATTGGAAACACCTTCACGTGGTTGGCCTCAACGAAGATTTCGTCAAGCAACTCGGAGGCACCCTCTACCTGTTGTTTGGTTCGGTTGCGCTGCTGCTGCTGATCGGCTGCGGCAATGTCTCCATTCTGCTTCTTGCCCGGGCAACTGCGCGGCAGCACGAGTTTGCAGTGCGTTCGGCGATCGGGGCAAGCCAGTCGAGGATTGTCCGCCAGTTGCTCACGGAGTCTCTATTGCTTTCGCTCACCGGCGCGGGGCTGGGCCTTCTGCTCGCGTACAGGACTATCGCCGTTATTGTTGCGAATCTTCCAGAGTTTTCATTCCCACATGAAGCGGCAATTCAAATCAACTTACCTGTTCTGATCTTTTCGATTCTTGTCGCGGTGACTACCGGGATTCTGTTCGGGCTCTGGCCGGCCTGGCAGCTTTCGCGACCTGAGGTCAGCCAGATCATGCAGTCAAATACACGCAAGACGACCGGAGATGTAAAAGGGCGCAGAACACACGCAATCCTGATCGGGGGCCAGATCGCGCTAACACTGTTGATGATGGCAGGCGCGGGGGCAGCGATCGAAGGATTTCTAAAAGTAGCGAACACCAGGCTCGGTTACGATCCGCACGACATCATGTCGGTTGGAATTCCGATACACGACGGTTCGTACAAGACATGGCCTGAGAGAGCCGCCTACTTCGAACAGTTATATGCAAAAGTGTCAGAGGTTCCGGGTGTGAAACTCGCAGCAGTCTCGAGTAACGCGACTCCGCCAGACAATGGATTCAAAACCAAGTTCGAAATTGTTGGCAAGCCATCTTCCGGCGACCAATCGATACGTTTCAATATGGTCAGCAAGGAATACTTTCCGGCATTGAGAATTCCGTTGATGCAGGGAAGATTCTGGGACGAAGCAGAAACTCGCCGCGGCGCAGCCGTCATGGTAGTGAACCAGGCATTCGTGAAGCGCTACTTCCCTGCCGGCGATGCTATCGGTCATACGATCAAGGTTCCTGAATTGAAGCCTCAGCCTCCTTATTTGCTGACGGCACCGGGCATCGAAGATGGTTTGCTGATTGTGGGTGTTACCGGGGACAAGCTTGATGAAGGCCTTTCCAAGCCGGTCTTCCCCGAAGTATTTGTTCCCTACCCTGTGGCCATGGGAATGTATGTGCAGGTCCTCGTCCGCGCCGACGGATCGCCGCTGAAATTGTTGCACTCGATTCGTACGGCGGTGAATTCCATCGATCCCGACCAGCAAACCAACAACGATGTGCGGGATCTTGAGCATTGGATAACCAGGACGCCGGAATGGGCACGCGGTCAGCTCGTCGCCTGGCTTTTCGGAGCCTTTGCCGCACTGGCCCTTGCCCTCGCTTCGGTTGGGCTGTACAGCGTTGTGGCCTACACGGTGGTGCAGCGGACAAATGAGTTTGGCATTCGCATCGCCCTTGGAGCCAAGAAAGCTCACGTGCTCGGAATCGTTTTCCGGTCGACCGTGGTCAGTGTCGGCGCGGGAATTTTGGCGGGTGTGGTGCTGACGATAGCGCTCAACAAGGTGATGGCAAGCTGGGCGGCGGAGAGTTCGCGCGATCCCCTGCTGCTGCTTGGTGCGACGTTTGTTCTTTCACTGGTTGCGACTCTCGCCTGCATAATTCCAGCGTGGCGAGCAGCGGGGATTAATCCGATGACGGCGATTCGGTATGAGTAGTTGGAACGGCGCGAGAGATTGCCGCCGCGGTTAACGCAGCCCGGTGTGCAGGTAAGTTAGTAGCGCGGCCATCTGCGCGTCGTCGAAACGGCCGTTGAAAGCCGGCATCATGCCTCTGCCTGCTAGAACCACCTGTTGCACCTGTGCATCCGTGGCAGGAGCCCCGCCGGGCAGCATCGCCTTGCTGAAAACGGAGTGGAGACTGGGGGGAACTTTCTTCAAAGCGAGATCGTTGTCCTCGTGGCAGTGTGCGCAACGCCCTTCGTAGAGATGCTTTCCTTCTGCCTCCTGCGGCGTGAGGACCGGAGTTTTGCGACAGCCTGAGAGCACGGAAGTGAAAACGGCAGACAAGACAAGAATCGAAACCGAGCGGTGAAAGATCATCCCATCTCATTTTAGAGGTGCGTCCGGTTCGGTATGCTGGAGCCATGATGCTTCCCTCTCTGGTTGAGATCCGCGAGGCCCAGGATGTCCTTTATCGGTATATGCCGCCGACACCGCAATATAGCTGGCCGCTCATCAACCAGCGACTCGGCACGGAAGTCTGGATCAAGCACGAGAATCACACACCGGTGGGAGCCTTCAAGATTCGCGGCGCACTGATCTATACAGAATGGTTGCAGCGAACGCAGCCGGCGCTGCGCGGTGTGATTGCGGCCACACGTGGGAACCATGGCCAGGGTGTCGCCTTGGCGGCACGCTTGCATGCGCTCAAGTGTGTGATCGTTGTTCCGCGCGGGAATAGCGTAGAGAAGAATCGCGCTATGGTTGCGCAAGGCGCAGAACTTCTGGAATATGGCCAGGACTTTCAGGAGGCGCTCGAATATGCGCGCGAACTAGCGTTGGAAAGAGGTCTGATAATGGTTGACTCTTTTCACGAGCGCCTGGTAATGGGCACGGCGACGTATGCGCTGGAATTTCTGCAGTCGGCGCCGCCGCTCGACCGGGTCTATGTGCCGATTGGGCTTGGATCCTCGGTTTGCGGCGTGTCCGCCGCCCGCAACGTACTGGGTTTGCCGACGGAGATTGTGGGCGTAGTGGCATCCGGATCTCCGTCTTACTTACTGAGCTTTTCACAACGCGAGGTCGTTGAGGCACCGGCGCGCACGGAGATCGCCGACGGACTGGCCTGCCGCACACCCAATGCAAACGCCATGGAAATCATTTGGGAGAATGTAGCGCGGATTGTGGAAGTATCCGATGCCGAAATTGCGGCTGCAATGGCAGCAATCTATCAGGACACGCACAATGTGGCGGAAGGCGCCGCGGCGGCTGCACTGGCAGGAGCGCTGAAAGAGAAGGATACAAATCACGGCAAACGGATCGGCGTCGTCTTGACGGGAGGCAATGTCGATGCAGATGTTTTCGCAAGTGTGCTTTCAGGAAGGACGGCGCAAGGATGAAGCCGCATTTTGATCATCTCACTCCGTTGGCTCATGCTGCGCAGAATCGCTGTTTCGGTTGCGGCGAAGCCAATCCCCAGGGACTTCGGCTGGAGTTTCTTCTCGCGGAGGATGGCACAGTGGTTTGCCCGGCTGCGATTCCGGAAACGTTCGAAGGGCATCCGGGATTCCTTCACGGAGGGATCATTGCGACGTTGCTGGACGAAACGATGAGCAAGGCTGTGCGGGCACGCGGCCTGACAGCGATGACGCGGCACATGGAAGTCGACTACAAGCGGCCGGTTCCCTCGTGCACGCAGATTCGCATGGAGGGCCGGATCGTGAAGGACGAGGGGCGCAAACACTGGGTCGAAGCCGCGATCTTCGACGGCGACGGGCATGCGCTCGCCCAGGGCAAAGGGCTCTTCATCGAAGTGCGGCCTAAAACTGCGTGAATGAATCAGTGCGCCGTTTACTTCAGTCTCGCCAGCCACTCAATAATGGCGATCTCTAGAAAGATTCGATGATCGGACCAGCCGTGGTCGGTTGCAACGTGGGTAGCCTTGATGTTGTGGCCGCCCTCGGTCTGGATGGCCGCAATGAGTGCGTCCGTCTGTGGCGCGAGGCCGTCGTCTGCAGACAGAATTAGTAGGGGTACATTCTTCAGCCCGGGTGCGGCGCTGGCAAACGCGAACGTCCTCGCGTTTTTCGCGTCTTCGTTTGCCATCGACTCCGCTGTGACGCCGGCAAGGCCCTCCATGTTGTCGGCCATTTCTGCGACCAGCTTTTTGTGTTCCATTTCGCCAAGCTGTCCCATATCGGCAGCGCTGATGAGGATAGCACCCGCCAGTGCGTGATCGTGCGCCGCGGTCATCACTGTAACCCACCCGCCCATGCTGTGACCGGCGAGGACGATCTTCTTCGTGTCTATCTGGAGTTTGGCGGCATTTTCGGGTACGCGCAGGTAGGCAAGAACAGCATCTGCGTCTTCGAGGTTCTGCGCGAAGCTGTAGGAACCAGAACTTCCCCACGACCCACGGTAGTTGAATGTCACCGCGTTCCAACCAGCTCGGCGTACTGCCTGGGCGAGGTCAAGATTCTTTTCGTTCCCGGGCAGACCATGGCAAATGACGATGGTAGGATGCAAACCCGCACCTGCGGGCGTGTACACGATGCCGTTGATCAGGAGGCCGTGACTGGGAATGTGTAGGACGACCATGCCGGCCGGGTGAGTTGCGTCGGCTGGCGGGTCGGTGAAGATTGCGGCGGGAACAGTCTGGCCATCGACTGCCAAGGCAGCCAGAACCAGGACCGCCGCAAGAAAAAGCAAGCGCATGCTGAACCCTCTCTGACTTTGTGAATTGTTAAACAATGAGGGAGAGGCTCCTCTCGTCACTCATATGAAGCCTGTCTTATCAGAACAGTTCAAAGTAATGCCAGTGTACATTTCGATCTTCGAGAAAAGGACTATCCCATCAGATAAAAGCCGGGCCGCAAGAGAGCGAGTCTTCGACCCGGCAACCTTTGCCGGAACTGACTTCAGCCGAGCGGAGAGGGCCTCAATGAATCATATTGATGGTTTCCTGCGTGACGGTGTCAAAGGTTGTCACCGCCTTTGAATTCGCTTCGAAGGCGCGCTGGGCAATGATTAGGTCAGAGAACTCGGCCGAGATATTTACGTTCGAGGCCTCGAGCGCTCCACCTTGCATGCTTCCGAGACCGGACGTTCCTGAAACGCCGATGGTTGCAGTGCCGCTGGCCAGCGTTGTCGAGTAGTCGCCGTTGCCCATATCTTGAAGACCCTGGAGGTTGACAACATTTCCCAGCGCCAACTGGCCGACGTTGAGTTTCTGCCCGTTGTTGAATGTTGCCGTTACCGTACCGTCCGAGCCGATCGTGAAACCGTTATAGTTTCCGCTTGCGAAGCCATCTTGAATTGACGAAGAGGCGGCGGATGTCTGAGCCACTACTTGCGACAGGGTAGATGAACCATCAGCTCCGAATAGATTCCAGGTCATATTCAAATTCGATGCTCCGTCTGAGAGGCCGGAAAATGTGATGCCGCTGACATTCACAGAAGGGCTGACCAGGTTTCCATTGGAATCAAAGGTCAGTGAACCCGCGGCGGTTGCAGATGCAACAGGGTCCTGAATCACGCTGCCTGAAGTAGTGAGATTGGCTCCGCTGATGGTCAGTTGGTCCGCTCCATTCGAAGTCACGGAAGCAGTTATTCCCGCCGCGTTCAAGGCGCTTTGCAAGTCGGAGGCATAGGTCGCGATGGGTTCTCCCGCTGTAATCGTGGGGGCGTTGATCGACGTGGAGATACCGTCTGCATTTGGGGCGGTAATGGTCAGGTCTGTTGCCGGGTTGACAGTTGCCGGCGTGCCTGCACTGGAACCGAAGCTATAAACCTGCGTATTCACGCCTGCAGCACTGCTGCTCTTCGCCGCAAGCGTATCGGGAAGCGTGACGCTGTACGACCACGTGTTGGTTGCGGTTTTGGTGTAGGTCACCTGGGCCTGATAGGCGTTTCCGAGCGAGTCGTAGACTTGGATCTTGCTGGAGAGATGGTCGCCTACCATCGCTGAGGAATCGAGAGTCGCCGTCATGCCGAATGTTGTCGTTGCGCTGGGCGGCTCAACCTCACCGACCGGAATATGCACCGCGGCAAGTGGAGCGTTCGTGTTCACGATGCCATTCACGGCTGGGAAACCCATGACGCTTAGTCCGCTTGAGGTGATGAGGTTCCCGTTCAGATCCAGGGAGAAATCGCCGTCCCTGGTCAGGAGAGTGTTGTTGCCCGTGCCCACGACGAAGAAGCCATTGCCCTGCAGGGCTACGTTTGTGTCAACGTCGGTCGTATTTGGCGACCCATTCGAGAAATCCGTCTCTATGGAAGATACCTGCGTTCCTGAACCCTGCTGGATTGGATCTCCGGAACCCGCTTCTCCAATTTGCTGATAGAACAAATCTGAAAAGTTTACAGAATGCGATTTATAACCTGTCGTATTCATGTTCGAGAGATTATTTGCGATCGTATTCAATGCGGTCGAATCCGCGTTCAACCCGGTTAGTGGAATGTAAAAGCTTGCCATGTTACCTCTCTTCTGCGATGACTCTGGCCGTTAAGGTGAGTGTGAATGAAATTCGGCAAAGATCCTGGGGGATCATGACCGGTTAAATCGAGTGGTCAATGACTCTGCGACGCTTTGTGCTGCAGGGTTGTTTACGGGAACGGTGAGATTGCCATTAGCGAGATGCGCCGGCGCATGCCTGCTTGAAACCGGATGCGCGGCTTCTGCTCTGAGATCCGGGCTGGCGGGATTCGCGGTGGAGTCCGTCGAGAGCGTCTGGTTGATCGAGATGAGCTGCTGAAGACTATTTACCTGAACCAATTGATTGATGTATTCGTTCGGATCGGTATTGGCAGTTGGATCCTGGTTCTTCATCTCTGTTACCAGCAATGTCAGAAAATCATTCGCCGAGATTGTTGCAGAATCGCCCTCTGAATTACTGGCCGAAGGGGTTGCCTGGCTCTTGACCGGCTGAATACTGCTCGCATGGTGTGCTGCTGAAAGTTGGTTCCAAACTCCGATAACTTGTGCGGCCATTTCTTCCTCCCGTCCTTTCGCGTTTGAATCCGATTTCCGCGCTATTTGCTTTCACTTCACACGACAAAACTTACATGCTCATTCCTTGAGTCTCGGTCTGCGGTGAATGTCTGATGCTCCTCGAAGGACTTGGGCTCTTCTGCAAGGACGCGCGAGGAATGGACGACCGCAGCGACTCGAGCGGGTTCGGCGTCTTCCTGCATTTGCTGCTGGCGGCCACTGTCGCTGGCGCCTCCACCATTTTCCTGGGCCATCTGCTGTCGTGTACCACCGCTGGTCCAACCTGCATCTGGCGCAGAGAGAGTGACGGGGTTGAGGTGCTCATACAGGCTGGCCATGTGGGCGTTCAATCCGGCAAGATGACTCCCGAGCACTTCCGTAGCATCACTGGTTGAGGGAATCACGGCGGCATGAATGCTTCCGGCGCTCGACTGCGCATGCACACTCACCCAGCCCAGTGACGAATCCAGAAAGCCGGCTTCCGCGTGATGGCCACTGGCAAGAATCCATTTCGGAGCAATGTCTTCCGCACCCGCATCGACGGCCGTAAACGGTTCACGCACCAATACGGGATGAGGATCCACTGATGGGGCGAGCCGATCAACAGGAACTTGCGCCATGCCGGCAGAGGAAAGTGGCGTGAACTGTCCGGCGCGCGCGTCTGCTGGAGCTTCCGTTCCGGTAGCGTTCGCGGCCGGGTGTCGAGCGGAAGTCCCCGTGTCGAGCTTCGAATGCGTTTCTCTTATACTGGCCCGATCGTGCCTGGAGTTTTGCGCCTTCAACGCATGGACGGCTGACGCCTCTGAGTCCGTCACTTGCTCGGAATCGATGTCTCCAAGCCTAATGGCAGTGTCGAAGTTTCGTGGTGCGGATACTGATGGCGAAGCAGTCTGTTCATCGGGATTGCCATGGAACGACTGAGGACTCAATGTTGAGGAAGCATCGCCGCGATAGCGGCACTTTTCAGCGAGACGGGTCGATCTGCACGCCCGGCTCATCGCTCGCAACCCGGACGCGGGCGCGGGCGAAGAGATTTCAGACAACATGTCGTTATCGCGCTCTCTGGACAAGGTCGAACGAGGATCGGTGTGCCAACTCGGGTGCATTGCTAGATGAACTGGCTGGTCCCGTCCCTCGGTCTTCGGACTGTTTGCAGGTCGGCGTCGCTATCAAGTCACGAAACTTCACGCCGATGGCTGTGAGTGTGGGCTGTTTGACGGCGTCTGACAGCGAAAGCTGAATCGCGGGAGTCAGCGGGAACTCCAAATTCGTGGCAGAGATTGTTGTGAAGGAATTCGCTGTTGTTTCTGTTTTGACGGACCTATGGTTGCCACCGAATGAGTTTTGCGAACGCAAGATTGAATCGTGTGGAGGGATATTCGGCGCCGGCCGGTTCACACCGGAACTGAGAGAAAGCCGGCCTGAAGGTAACGCGCTGAGAGGGTTTCTCCGACACGCCCCAGCCAATTCTGATACCTGGGCCGATTGCGAAGACGATTCAGTTGCTCTATTCGCAAGAGGATCACGATTGCCCCGGAAGTCCTGCAGGTCTGAGCGCTCGCGGGTACAGCAGCTTCTTCGTTTTTCTGCGTCGTATCTTTGCAACTGATCTCTTCACAGGCTCGCAGGTTGCCAAGAATTGCCTGCCACCTGTGGCGAAAGTCACCGACTTCGAATTCGGGAAATAAGATTTGGGCCGGTGTGCATATCCGATGCGCTGAGCACTGGAAAAGATTTAGCGATCGATTTATCGGAAACTAGCACGCGATGCAGAGTCCCGATTTCGCCTACGCTGCTCATACGCGATTGATTGAGCAGATGCCGTGCCAAATGGAATGTTATCGAATTAGAAGAATGTCAGATTCATATGAAGCGCTGCTGGCTTCTCTCATGATTCGGTTGTGCTGCGAACGATGCCAGTCGTCCAGCAGAAGCTGGTTCCTGCGATTCATTTCTACCGCGTCCCTGGCTTTCATGGCTTCGCATACCGTTTCCACCTGGCGCCGCTCTATTCGTTTCTCGAGGAGTTTCTGTTCTTCTCTTGCACTTTGTTCTCGGCCGCATCGACCTTACCTGTCAGCGTCTTTGCCATGCGTTCGACCGACCGTATTTCTTCTAACCCCGCAATTCTGTCGATGAGTTCGCCGGTCTGCATACTCGAAGCGATCAGCAACTGGGCTTGGTGCACACGATCGCGACTCTCCGCGAGAGCTGTGACGAGGCGCTGCAACTCTGCAACCGCGGACTCCAGTACCGCGCGGCTTTGCTCCTCCTCGGCTTGACGGATGTCGCACAGACGTCGCAAACTCCGGGAGCCGGCCATGGTTTAGATCTCCTCTGCAATTTCCGCGAGACGGCGGAGACATTCCGGATACCCTACGTGCTCCCGGGGAGTCTGCATCATGAACTCGCGCATTGCGTTTCGAAATTGGAGCGCCCGGTCCAGATCCGGATCGGCGCCAGGTTTGTATGCGCCAATCCTAACCAGATCTTCAGAGCGCGCATAGGTCGCCAGCAATCGCCGGAAAGAGGGCTGCTTGCTCGCGATGATTCGCCCGGGCTACGGCGGGCATCAAACGGCTGATCGAATCGAGCAGATCAATGGGTGGATACCAGCCTTCCGCGGCAAGTTTTCGCGAGAGAACGATGTGACCATCCAGCAGCGATCGCACCGCATCCACCAGGGGATCCTGTTGATCGTCCCCTTCCATCAGCATCGTATAGAAAGCGGTGATCGATCCAGATGCGAAAATTGCCGGCTCTCTCACGAGCTTGGCAAGACGGCTGAAGACGGACGGTGTATAGCCTTTTGCGGTTGGAGGCTCGCCCGCAGCGAGTCCGATCTCCCGCGCTGCCATGGCAAAACGGGTGAGCGAATCAAGCACCAGCAGCACGGCCTTTCCCTGCCGCGCAAAGATATTCGGCAATCGTGGTGGCGGTCATGGCAGCGCGCATGCGCATCAGCGGCGATTCATCGGAAGTGGAAACAACTACAACGGAACGTGCGAATCCTTCCCGGCCCAGAGAGCGCTCTCAACAAACTCGCGCACCTCGCGACCACGCTCGCCTACCAGCCCAACCACGGTAATATCTGCCTCGGTGTTGCGCGTCATGATTCCGATCAACGTGCTCTTACCGACTCCTGAACCTCCAAAGATGCCGACACGCTGCCCGCGTCCGACGGTGAGCAATCCGTCCAGACGCTTTGATTCCCGTGCCGAGAGGCGTTTGAATCGGAACTCGATCGAGGGGCGTGATGCAGCAAACCTTCCAGCGGACAGCCTTTCGGTCTTCCCAACGATCTTTCCACCCTCCCAAGGCACGCCGGTACTGTCGAGAATCCTGCCGATCATGCCGGTTCCCACATGGACCTCGGGATCGCATGTTGAGGGCAGTCACCGCATCACCGAAACGAACCCCCTCGGTCGATTTGAGAGGCATCGTGATGACGTGCGATCCGCGGAATCCAATGACCTCGGCCAAATGCCGGGCGCCTGATACCTCTTCGATTTCGCAGCATTCTCCAACCGAGGCAAGGGGGCCCGTAGATTCAATGGTGTTGCCGATGGACTCGACCACCTGCCCGCGCCATCGCCAGGTCTGCGCGGACTGTGATGCGCTGCACGTACTGATCGAGTGGTCCGCTCACATCGATTCCTCATCGTCATGCGTTCCGAGACGAAGTTACCTGATCCTTTGAAGGATGTTGTGCTCGAGCCGTGAAATAGAATGCGCTCTCGATTCTGTTGAAGTTGGGCGGCCAGGCCCAGATTCGCCGAGCCCATCTCACTCTCGATAACGCAATCGCCCAGTTGCATTTGATCATCGGCGATCACGGAGGGAATCACTCTTGAGATTGGGCAGGTGCTGCAGGGTTGAGGTCCAGAGTTCCGCCTCGCGGGCCGGAATGCGGAGTCTTCACCTGCATGCTCTCAGCCAGCTGCCCCAGTGCCACTCTTACCGCTCCCAGCAAAAACAGGGGGTCGATCTGCGCCTCGCGGCGGAGAATGCGCGCTGCGATCGCCAGAGCAAGTTTGACGATCTCTTGCTCAGCTGTTTGCAAGAAGGCATCTCGCTCGCTGGCAATTTGGGCAGCCAGGCTAACGGCTTGATCCGTTCGCTTCTTTTCCGCTTCACATAACAGCGTCCGTTGCTCATCGGCGGCTGCGGCCTGTGCTTCTTGTCTACCCTGGTCGCGGCCGGATTCGAAGACTGCGCTTTGTCTCCTCAACACCGATCTGCCCGGGTGCGCTCTCGCCGTTTCGCGCATCAGGTTCTGCAGAATTTGCCACCAAGACTTGTCGGTTCCGGATGCGGTCTGATCCTGAGCCGATCTCTGTCAGATACTTCCCAAAGCTCGGGCGGCGGACTTCGCATTCGACGGATACTGGAAGACTTCAACGCGAGTTGAAAATTCTGCTACGCACTGTTGACATGTCCGATCTGAGCGAATCATCAGGCAAGCATTTCGTCGCCCGTCTCAAGTTTCGAGAATCACCTTGCCCTCCGCTTCAAGACGCCGGGCAAGATTCAGAATCTCCTGTTGTGCCTGCGCCACGTCGCGCGAACGGACCGGGCCAAGAACCTCCATGTCTTCCTTGAGCATTTCAATGGCGCGAGCACTCATCGATTTGAAAATGGCAGCTCGCAATTCTTCGTTGGCTCCGCGCAATGCCATGGCTAGTTGCTTTTTGTCGACGCCGGAGACAATTTCACGAATGGTGGCAGCTGGAACCGTCACTAGATCTTCAAACGTGAACATGAGGTTGCGAATGCCGAGTGCCAGCTCCGGCTGCCCATCTTCAATGACTTCGAGAATGCGTTTGGACTCCTCGGCGTTCAGCCGATTCATCAGATCTGCCACGGCCTTGAATCCGGAGTAGCTCTTTCGGCCCGTGTCGCCTACATGTCTCGAGACGCCGATGCAGAATATGCGCAACCTTCTGCGCCATCTCCGGGGAGAATTGCCGCATTTCGGCAAGGCGCTGAATGGAGATCACCTTGTGCTCTTCGCTCAGGCTGCTCAATACCAGCGAAGCCCGCTTGGGATCAAGGTGAGCGAGCACCAGCGCGATGGTCTGCGGGTGTTCGGCATCGAGCAAGTTTGCCCAGCTGTTGAGGGTCGGTGCGCTGCAGTTTCGCGAGGTTGCCTTGCTCGGCCTCCTGGGCGCGGCGCAATTGCGTCATCAGATCGTCCGCTCGCTGCTTGCCGAAGGTCTCGGCCAGCAGACGGCTGGCGTAATCCAACCCGCCATGCACCATGAAGCCCTGGGTTTCCAGCAACTCCCAGAATTCCTCGACGACCGCGGATGAGACCTCCGGCGTGATACCGCGCAAATCGGCAAATTCTTCCGTCAAGCGCTCGACATCAGATTCCGGAAGCGTGCGAAGAATCTCTTTGGCAAGATCCTCTCCTACCGCCATCAGAAGCACGGCGGCTTTGCGCGCGCCACTCAGATTCGCGGTCTCTGAAGTTGCACTGCTGATCCGAACTCGCCGCTATCTCCTGCCAAGACTCATCTCCTTTCCTCGTCGCCGGTGATGCCCTTGTGTTTCATCTTGGCCGCCGCCCTGATCTGCCGTCATCCACGAATATCGGGCGCCTACTCGGAATGAATCCAACTCTGCAGCAGCCGTCGAACTCTGCGCTGGCTCGCTTCTTGATTTGCCCCGTTACCTGTTCGAAGATCTCCTGAGCCCGCACGCGTTCAGGATCAGGCAATGCAGCTTCAGACCGAAGGTAAGTGCTGAGTGGCTCGCGGCATTCGCACCCCGCGAAAGCTCGTGAGGCGCACCTTTCGGTTCGCAGAAGCAAGCTTTTCCCGAGCGCGGGTCGGACGCCGAAGGTAGAGCACCACCATCAGCCCGATCAACAGGCTGAGATACTTTACGAGAACCGGCGAACTCTCTACTTTGGTTAGTACTTGTGCAGGAACCGAAGGAACGGCTTGCGCGTGATTCTCTTCGAATGAAAGATCCTGCACCGACACCACATCTCCGCGCGATGCGTCGAAGCCTACGGCGGCCTGCGCGAGAGAGGTCAGATTGCTGCAACTCATCCGGCGAGCGTGGCTTGCCACTTGCGCCCGCCGTTCCTTTGGGCAGGAGCACGTACCATGCGATCATTCACCACGATCGCAGCGGTGAGACGGCGAACCTTGCCGGGGCTCTCAACCAGATGGCGAACCGTCTTCGATACCCCGTAAGTTCCAGATTCAGTCTTGGAGGTCTGAGGCTGCGTGGTCTGCTTCGGATACACGGGAAGCGTCTGGGTGTTGGGGGCATTCGATGCGGTTCCGGGAACTCCGGCTGCTATCGGCTGCTGGCCTGTCGCTTTGCTCGCTGCGCTCCATCGAAAGCATAGCGGATTGAGCAGGATCGTAGCTCTCTTTCGTTTCCTCAATGGCGTCTGGATCGTAATCCAGCGTCACGGATGCACGCACGTTTCCAGATCCAGTCACTGGCTCGAGTGTAGAAATCAATTTTTCCTCGAGAGCCTGTTCTGCATTGAGCTGCAACCCCTCCGCGGTCCTGGGCCCCAGTGGCAGGTGACCGGATGCATCCACAAGAACCACATGATCGGCAGCTGAAGTCCATCGACTGCCGACGCGACAAGGTTGCGAATTGCATCCGCTTCTCCGTCGGCCAGCGCGCCGCGACGCAGCTTCAGCACCACGGAGGCTTTGGCAGGCCTGTCCTGATCGCGAAATAGCGAATCGTGTGCGATCACCAGGTGCACGCGTGCCGACTTCAACATCCGCCAGCGAGCCAACCGTATGTTCGAGTTCTCCCTCCAGCGCGCGCTGATAATTCACCTGTTCGTCAAACTCTGAGCCAACCCAGTTTGGCTTATCGAAGAGCTCAAAACCCATCCGTCCACTCTTCGCTCCGCCCTTGGCTGCTGTAGCCAAACGGGCCTTGTCCAGTTGCGCCGCAGAAACGCGCAGCGTCGTTCCGTTTTCCGATACATCGTAGGGAATCTGCGCCTGCGTCAGATGTGAGGCCGAGCTGACGCGCATCGTCCGGGTCGAGTCCCGCATATAGAATTCGCCAGTCGATGCGCAATCCGAACCACAATAAACCTCCGAGCAGCGTGGTCAGCAAGGCGACCGCAACGATCGACCAGCGACGCTGCTGCGGCTCCATGCTTGCCCACCCAACGCGCAACCGCGTCCACAGGGCTGCGACTCCCGCAGCCATCTGGCCGCTGCTGCTTGCCGGTCCGCGTTTCTCCAACTGCGTTTGTGGAGGGGCCATCTTCCCTGTCCTGCCGTTTCTTCAACCGGCACCGCCTGCGTGGTCAGGGCGCAACTTGGTGCCGCTCATCTGCTTCGTGCACCGACTCAGAACTGCATTCCCATAACCGACTGATAGCTCTGGACGGCCTTGTTACGTATGGCCAGAGCCATTTCAAATGCCATGCTCGACTTTTCAGCTGGCGATCATCGCCTGGTGCACGTCTACTCCCGATCCGGAG
The DNA here is from genome assembly GCA_963832035.1 of uncultured Acidobacteriaceae bacterium. Taxonomy (GTDB): domain Bacteria; phylum Acidobacteriota; class Terriglobia; order Terriglobales; family Acidobacteriaceae; genus Telmatobacter. Next base: position 415,302 of record CAWHSK010000004.1, read on the forward strand.
ATCAATCCATCGACTGCGGCACGAGCTTGACCTTCGAGTTCGCTCACCTTGCCGATGGCATCGGTCATGAGATCACTGAACGGTGAATCTCCAGCCGTTGGAGAAGCCGGGCGATTCCCTGCGAACCCGGCAACAGATGTCGACGACACTCGAATACCGCACTCGCTGACGCTGGCTGCCGTGAATCCCTGTAATCATCTTCTCTCCTCGTCAGTCCTGTTCAGGACCTGGCGATGTCGAGAGCAGAGGTGATCATGCTTTTCTCTGCCTGCACCGCCGAACTATTCAGGCCATATGCACGCGTCGCCCCCATCAGATCGACCATCTCTGTGAGCGGATTAATGTCGGGATAGGCCACGTATCCGTCGGGGCCGGCATCCGGATGACCGGGGTCATAACGCTTCAGAGGCGGCGCATTGTCTGCGAAGACCTGCGCAATATGCACTCCTCCGGCTGGGCTCTCCGTGCAGTCTGACTGAAATTGCCTGATCCTCGGTTAAAAGCGACATCGGAAAATGAACCGGAAGAACTCATCGTCGTTTTGATTGGCGGCAAACACTACGTGCTGACGCTTGATAGGGGCCGCCAGACTCGGTTCGCGTTGTCTCCGCATTCGCCATGTTTGCTGCGACAACTTCAGCACGCATGCGCTCGGCCTGCATGGCTGATCCCGAAGTGTCCATTAAACCAAAGAGATTCATCTGCCTTGCCTCGATTGGCGACCTGCTCTGTCTACTTGTCAGCATGAATCGCATCCATCACGCGCTGGTTTTCAAGGCGCATGAGCGCAACGCCCGGTTTGAATTTCAGTTGTGCCTCGGCCATGTTCAGCCCTTCGCGATCCATGGAAACATTGTTGCCGTCTGGTCTGCGCGATGAGGCCATCTACTTCCTGCATGTGAAGCGGTCAAGATCTTTGCGCCCTCCAGAGTTCCGAGCGCCTTGCGCATCTCGGCTTCGAAGTCGAATCCCTGAGTGCGGTAACCGGGAGTATCGATGTTGGCCATGTTGTTGGCGGTCAGCTTTCGTTTCGCTCACCGCCAGATCAAGATACCGCTCGAGAATTGATCGCTTAATCGCGTTTCGATTTGCATCGACAACTCCTTCCAATCCTACAATCAATCTAATTTGCCTGTTGCTCGCACGGCGACGGGATTCATCGGAATTCCGAAAGTCGATATCCTCCGCTGTGAGGACGGGCTCATCGCCGGCAAGAATGGCAGCGCGTTCGAGAACGTGTTCAAGTTCTCGCACATTGCCTGGCCAAGGATGCGCAACTTGAGTTTTGCCATCGCCGCGCCATCGATGCGCTTGACTGGCATGGAGCGGCCCATCTGCTACCAGAAAATGATCCACGAGCAGGGGTAGATCCTCAACGTGCTCCATGCGAGCGCGGGGTGCGAACGAGAAAGACGGCCAGACTGATAATAGAGATCCGCGCGAAAGCGTCCCGGCCTGCGTGTGCTGGGCGAGAGGCTGATGGGTCGCGGCGATGATGCGCACATCAACCTTGGCAATCTCGTTATCGCCCACACGTTGCAATTCACCGCTCTCAACAAATCGAAGAAGCTTGGACTGGAACGCTCAGACGGCATCTCGCCTATCTCATCGAGAAACAAGTGTTCCTCCGTCGGCCGCTTCGATGCGTGCCAACACGCCCGTGCACGGCTCCAGTGAATGCGCCGCGCGTGTGACCGAAGAGCTCCGCCTCAAGAAGCGCCTCCGGAATGGCCGCGCAATTAATAGCGACGAATGGTTTCCGATTGCGTGTTGACAGCTTGTGCAAGGCTTCGGCAACCAGCTCTTTGCCCGACCCTGTCGGCCCTTCAATCAGACACCGGTGTGGTAGCGCGGCGCCACCAGACGAATACGCCTGCTTACTTCGAGCATGCAGGGCGAATTTCCGATCAGCTCGGGGATTCTGTCACTGCCGGTGACAAGTCTCGGCTTCCGCGCGCCGCGTTCTGCCGTATCGATCACTGCACAGTCCTTTCGCGTTTCTTGAGCGCGTGCTTGACAAGGCGTTTTGAGCAGCGAGACAGCTCAAAGGTTCGGGGAGGATGGCGACGCCTGAGCTGCGCGGATGGTGCGTTGTCGTGTCTTCAAGTACGGGTGCAGTATTCCATGCTGCGGTATCGGTTTCCTGGATCCGCCGGAGAGCGTAGAGAATTTCTTGGCGATGCGGTCCTGGTGCGCTCTCCAGAGCCGTTTCGCCACCGGCAGTCACCACGTCCACGTCGGGAAACGCAGTCCGAAACTCCCGAAGGAACTCAGCCAGATCCAGATCGGGGAGCCAGGAGTCGACAATGATCGTCTGCGGCAAAGCTTCCATCGCTTCCCCCCATGCTTGTGCGCCACCCTGTGCCTCGCGAACCTGCCACCGTAACCCAGTCAGTACGGAGTTAAGCTTCTGACGGAAGCTGCCGTCGGCACTTGCCACGAGCGCGGTGCGTGGCCGTATGTGTGAACAGGCTGATGAAATCAAAGCTGCTGTGGCTGCCATTTTGCCTCTCAGTGATCTGAATGCATAATTTGCGATCATGCCTGTACGGCAACGATCCTCGGCGCACTCGATACGGAGTGAGTGACCGCGTTCTGCATCACAAGCTCTGTTTCGAATGGAATCATGTAACCTTGGCCGCGTACCGTCCGGATCAAAACCAAGGGCGGCACATCGGCGAGTTTGCGGCGTAGATAATTCACGTAGACATCCACAATATTTGTGGTCTGGGCGGACTCCATGTTCCACACCGCTTCAAGAAGCTCCACGCGCGAACAGCAGTGGCCGCGATTGAGCAACAGATGTTCTAGAAGCGCGAATTCTTTGTTGGTGATGTTGAGAGATTTTCCGCCGCGGAGTACAGCATGATCCAGGCGGCTAAGCTCGAGATCGCCGGCACGCAACATGAGTTGACCTTCCCTCTTTCTCCGCAGAAGCCCGCGGCATCGAGCGCGCAGTTCTAGCAGGCTAAATGGCTTGGTCATCATGTCATCGGCTCCGCTGTCGAGGCAGCGCACCCGAGCGTCCACTTCATGCCGGCCAGTGAGCACGAGGATCGGCAATTCCCCATGGACCTGGCGCATCTCCCGGAGTGCAGCCTCACCATCCTTGACCGGCATGTTCAGATCGAGAATGGTCAGGTCAGGCATTTCGTTGATGAAGGCCTCGACTGCCTGGCCTCCGTCATACACGGTGTGCACGCGATGACCGTCGGTCTCCAGTCCTCGACCTAGAAAGAGGCTTAGAGCTTTGTCGTCTTCGGCGATCAGCAATCTCATTTCCGTCTCTCCTGGCCTGTCTCTGAAAAGTGCGCTCTGCCGGCCGCGAATGCCGCTTGGCTTAAAGAGCACTAACCTGCGGCACCCCTCTACGTTCGCGCGATCTAAGAAAGAACTCAAGATTGAAAGGAGAAGAGAATGGGTAGCGCTCTCGGAATGGATGTAACCGCTTGCGGATTCCCGCAAACGGACTGGTAAGCGCCGACGCGTGACGGCGGATACGGACAATTTGGAAATGTCATCGAACCAGGAATTGTGTAGCCGGTGCTGACCCTGCTGGCGAACCTATCCCAAGGCGGTCACTTGATTGCGGGTTTGCTCACGAACGGCACACAATGCTGCGTCTGCACGATCCAAAATCTCCGGCATGCTGTCGCCTTGTCGAGATTCCGCGATGCCGATCTTGGTCGAGAGTTGCACACTCACGTGGCCTGATCTCCCTGGCACCTGGTAGGGTTTGCATATCCAGGATTGCAGACGGGCGATCTGAGCCGTGGCGTCAGCGGCTGCGCAGTCAAGAACCACAAGGAACTCATCGCCGGCCCAGCGCGCAACCAAATCAGAAAACCGGCAGGATGAGCGGAGTTCTCTTGCGAATTCTTTCATAATGAGGTCCCCCACCATGTTGCCGTATTCCTGATTGACTCGTCGGAAACCGTGAACGTCGATCATCAGGACACAGAATGGATTTCCAATTTCGATGCGTTGCTGAATCTGGGCTTCGGCCCACAGACGGCTTCCCAGGCCAGTCAATGCATCGCACGACGCAAGGTTCTCGGCTTTTTCGAGCTTCGCCCGGTAGGTTGAGACCTCTACGCGCAGGTGGTCCATTACGGCTTTGCTTTCCGCTGTCATGCGGGCGATCGAGATCTTCAATTGTCGAGCGCTTTCTTCGACAGACGTACGGATTCTTGTCACGTCTTCGAGCTTGGAAATGGTTTCTAATTGGGCCGTAACAGAATCCAACTGGTGCGTGTAGCGGTCGCCGTTATGTCCGAGCGATTCTGCGGTTCGAGCCATCACCAGCAGAAGATCTTTCACCTCGGCCGCCCTTTGCTGGTAGTACTCCGCGGTCTTGTTCCCCCAGCCCTTCAGCAATTCGTGGAGTTGCTCACTGGTCATCGTGATAGCGGGGACACCCGGATGGTCTCCGAGGTCTTCGTCCAGTCGCGTCAGTTGCCTTTTCAATTCCGAAACGAGATCGGGACAGGCGTTAGCGCTGCACTCTCCTATCTCGGCCAAGGCGGAGCGATAAGCTGATAGGAGCGCAAAACTGACGCTTTGGGCGGAGTCTTTTTCAGGCTTATCTAGTTGAGTTTCGGCAGAATCGAGGTAGCGCTTCAACGAGATCATTCAGCGAGTGCTCCATGCGCGATTGTTCTCTCGCAAATACGCGAAAGATGGTCTAGCGAACACTATCGGCATAAGAGCGAGTCGTCTTCAGGCGGTCCAGTCACAGGCGAGTGTTGAAGGGAGATTCACGCGGCCGTCGAATTCGGCTTTGAATGGATATCTGAAGAGGAACCCTGGAGAAGGGAAGGCAAAAAGTTTCGCTTGCAATTCGCTTTTTGTTCGCTATAATCCGCGCATGGCTGTTACTCGACGGCAAAAAGAGATTATCGACTTTCTGGAATCGTTCGTAACCCGGAACGGCTATTCGCCTTCCTTTGAAGAGATTGCCCGTGGAATGAACCTGAAAAGCCTGGCCACGGTGCATAAGCACATCACAAACCTGGAAAAGAAGGGTTTGCTGGACAGAGTTCATAACCGTAGCCGCTCGATCGATGTGTTGCCACCTGGCGCACGCAATCGAACCAGCGACCGGCTACCCTTGGCGGGCAGGATCGCAGCGGGGCTACCGGTGGAGACGTCGGAGAATCCCGAGACTATATCGCTCCATGACGTAGTAGGCAATCGTGACGTGTTTGCCCTGGAGGTTCGCGGGGATTCGATGCGCGATGAGCACATAATTAACGGCGATTATGTATTAGTAGAGCGCACCCGTACGGCTCGGCAAGGTGAGATCGTGGTGGCGCTCGTGCACGGCTCTGAAACGACTCTCAAGCGCTTCTACGCAGAGGGACAGGTGGTAAGACTGCAGCCAGCAAACGTAGACATGGATCCGATCTATGTTCCTGCGGCCCAAGTTGCGATTCAGGGTCGGGTGCTCGGAGTTTTGCGCAAATACCGCTGAAACTTATCAGCAATAGAGAAAGCCCAGCCTATTGCTGGGCTTTTCCCTGCGCGATTGGCGATTCGACCAGTAGGCGCTGTACCTTTTCTTCAATTACGTCTTGCGGGACGTATCCGACTACCTGATCTGCCACCTTGCCGTCTTTAAAGAATAAGATCGCGGGGATTCCCCGAATGCCGTAGCGCGAAGGTGTGGCTGTATTCCGGTCGACATCCACCTTCGCCACCTTGATCTTGCCTGCGTAATTCGCCGCGATCCCATCTACGATGGGAGCGATCGCCCTGCATGGGCCGCACCAAGCGGCCCAGAAATCTACGAGCACCGGCTGCTCACTCTTGAGCACCTCTTGCTCAAACGTCGAATCACTTACTTCCAAAACACCCAGACCTGCCATTGTTCTCCTTGTCGTGCCGCTGCCAGTTCAGATTATCGCAACTGTGCCTTTATAGGATGCTTCACTGAGCCAATTGGACGCAATCGGCCTCCGGAGTCTCACACCCGAAGCGATCCGGCTAAAGGCGTCGGAAGGAGCAGTCTTCCTTCCGCCAGAATGATCAAGGCAATCGTTTTATATGGGGCAAAAATAGAAGCGCCCGGATCCGTCGTCGGATCACGGGCGCTAGAGCAGCCCTCCCCCAGAACTGCCCACGGAGCGAATTTAGGTGGTCTGCCGTTCAATATCAAGGAAACTTAGGTAATCGATTTAGTAATCCTCCGTAGGTGATTTACCTCACAGTTACCTAGTTGTGCGGAAGATAACTTCTCAGTGAACAGAAGTCGATGAAAAGAATGAAGAAAATATCGACGTGGATCAGAGTGGGAGGAGAGACCCACTTGCGCCGTTTTCCTCAAAACTGCATGTGAGCAGCCTCGGGGCGCACTGACCTTGCATCGCGCGGAGGATCGCATCGGAAGCGGCCGAGGCCTCGGCTTTCTTTTCGATGATTACGAGAACAGCCGGACCAGCGCCACTCAGACTTACGCCGAGAATTCCGCTCTCCCCTGCCAGCGGGAGCAGGCTGGGTAGCAGCGGACAGATTTCGGCGCGATAGGGCTGGTGAATTCGGTCCTGCATCGCCACGCGCAACAGATCTCCCCGCGCTTGTGCGAATGCGAGGCCAAGCATGGAAGCGGCCTGGATATTAGCAACCACGTCCGCGCTGATATAGGTTGCCGGAAGCACAGCTCTTGCCTTGCTGGTAGCCAGCGACTCTGACGGCAGGGCCACAATTGCTCGCCAGTTTCGAGGCGGATTAACGCGTGCCACGCGAACTGCCCTTCCCTCGTTGGCGGCGGCTACAAAGCCACCCAGCCAGCATGCGGCTGCGTTGTCTGGATGCCCTTCCAGAACGCAGGCCTCCTCCAGAATGCGATCGGGAGACCAGTCAAGTTCCCCGAAGTGGACGGCCATGGCAATTGCGGCCAGTCGGCTAGCGGCCGATGAGCCACATCCCATTCCCAGGGGAATGTCATTTTGCATCCGGATAGCCAGCGGCCTTACGGCTTTTCCATGCCCAATGAGAATCCGGCTGTAGATATCGAGAATCAGGTTGTTCTCAAGCCGGGAACACAGGTCACTGTCGTGCCCCGTCGCAATGATTGAAAATTCCTCGGCTGTTGCTGCCTCAACTTGGAGAAAGAAATCCAACGCGACTGCCACGGCGTCGAATCCCGACCCAAGGTTAGCGGACGTGGCCGGAAGGCGCATGCGAAAGGTTTTGGCGCTGCTGCTCATCCAGCCATTCCCTTCAACGTGGCTAACACGGCTGACGGAGTTGCGTCGACGACCACGGCGTTGCGCTGCAGGGCTACGATTTCCGACTGATGTCCGGCAGCCTCATCGTCGCTTAACAGACTTCCGCGATGGAAATTGATGGTGTAGTCGGCATCCTTGAGCGTGTGCCCGGTGAGCAGGAGCACGACAGTTTCGCTAGCGGCAACTTTGCCCTGCGCCCGAAGCTTCTTGAGGCCTGCCAGAGTTACTGCCGATGCGGGCTCACAGCCGAGGCCTTCTTCGCCAAGTTCAGCTTTGGCGACGGCAATTTCGGCCTCGCTGACGTCGAGACACCATCCCCCTGTGTCCCTGACGACTCTTGCGGCTTTGCGCCACGAAGCCGGGTTGCCGATGCGAATCGCAGTTGCGCGCGTGTGCGCCTCAACCGGCTGCATCCGTTCGCCATTGTTCTCGGCAAAGCTGCGTGCGAGCGGATTTGCACCCTCGGCTTGAATTACGGATATACGCGGCATGCGCGCTACCAGTCCGAGTTCGTGCAGTTCGCGGAAGCCCTTGCCAAGGGCCGAACTGTTGGCCAGGTTGCCCCCGGGGACAATCAAGTGATCGGGAACCGCCCAGTCGAATGCTTCGGCGATTTCGAAGGCAGGTGTCTTCTGTCCTTCGAGCCGGTACGGATTTACGGAATTCAGCAGGTAGATAGGAGCCTGTTTTACGATCTGTGTCAGCAGGCGCACGCAACCATCGAAATCGGATTTGAGCTGACAGGTCACCGCGCCGTAATCCATGGCCTGCGAAAGCTTGCCCCACGCGATCTTGCCTTCCGGAATCAATACCAGGCTGTGCAGGCCCGCGCGCGCGGCATAGGCAGCCATGGCCGCCGAAGTATTCCCCGTGGACGCGCATGCCACCCACTCGAACCCACGCTCGCGCGCCACGCTGAGAGCAGCGGTCATGCCGGTGTCTTTGAACGAACCGGTGGGATTCATGCCTTGATGCTTTGCAAAGAGCTGGTCAATTCCCAACGCCATGGCTGCACGTTTCAATTTATAGAGCGGGGTATTCCCTTCGTGCAGGCTTACCGCATTGCCAAAGTTGTCGAGAATGGGAAGAAGCTCTCGGAACCGCCACACTCCGCTCTGATCCAGCGCTTCGCTCGAGCAGCGCCGCTCGCGCCACAGCCACTTGAGAGCGCCGGGATTAGGCCTGTTGTAGCCCTGGCGCTGACCCCAACCCGCGTACTCCACCTCAAAAAGATCGCCGCACTGCGTGCATCTGAAATCAGGACTTGCCTCCTGCCCTGCGATGCGCGCACCACAACCAAAACACCGTAACGTGTGCAGATTCTCGTTCATGCCTTGGTGTTAGCGTAACAGAGGCATTGGCCGACTATGATTCGACAGGCCGTTCCGTTTTGCACGAAATCTGGACACCGTAAAGGCTATGAAGTTCAGAAATTCTCAATACCCAGCATCACGGGCTCCATCTGAAGCTGGATTCCGAATTGCTGTAAGACGGCCTCACGGATTTTGCCAGCAAGCTCAACAATCTCCGCAGCCGTGGCGCCACCGCGATTCACAAGCGCCAAAGTGTGTTTTGTCGAGATCCCTGCGCGGCCGAGTGCGCAGCCTTTCTTGAAACCGGCCTTTTCGATGAGCCACGCAGCGGGCAATTTTACGCGGTTGTCACTGCCGGGACCAGCCGGAAAACGCGGAGGCTCGGAGCCGGCAACAGAAGCCACCGCTGCAACGCGTTCTGCGCTTACGATCGGGTTTTTGAAGAAGCTACCGGCGCTGTGGCAGTCCGGATCGCCTTCAATGAGAAGCATGCCTTTGGATTGGCGAATGTTCCGTACTATTGCGGCTATGTCTTGCAGGCTGGGTGCTGCGTTCTCCGCGAACGCCTTTTGCAGATCGGCATATTTCAGCGTGGCAGTTTTGTGCTTTCTCAGCCGATAGTCGACACGCGTAACGATGTACATCCCTCGATCCGTTGTGTTGAAGCGGCTTCGCCGATAAGCGAATGCGCATTCGGGCTCGCTGAAATCTGCAAATGCATGCCGCTGCAAATCGAATACCCGCACGCAGTCGATCGTGGAAGAGACCTCCTGGCCATAAGCGCCAACGTTCTGCACCGGCGTTCCACCGACTGTGCCGGGAATGCCGGCGAGGCACTCAATGCCAGAGCAATCATCCTCAACGGTTTGTTGTACGAACTGGTCCCAATCTTCTCCCGCGGCCACTTGATAGACCCACTCGTTCGATGATCCAGCACATTCGCGAGCGGAGATGCCTTTGAGCCGGATATGCAGAACGAGGCCGTCAAAGCCAGCGTCGGAAACCAGCAGATTACTGCCGCCTCCGAGCACGAAGAGGGGGATGTTTTTCTCACGGGCCCAGGCAGCGGCTTCGGCGATCTCTTCTTCCTTCTGCGCTTGTACGAACCATCGCGCGGGACCGCCGATACCCAGCGTCGTAAGGGGCGCAAGCGGCTTGTTTTCTTCAATGCGCATCGATGCAAGGCTACACTACCCGATGCAGGCGGAGAGATATAACCCGGCTGCAAACGGTGTGCTGCATCACATCTTTTCTGTAGAATGGAAAACAGGCAACGGGCTTAAAGCCGCTAGTGCTTGCCGGAGGTTACATGTACCCAGAAATTATGGTTATCCCCATGCGCGAAGAACTTACTCGCGCTGGAATCAACGAAACCCGCAGTGCTGAGGATGTCGATGCGGCCCTCGCGCAACCGGGCACAACTCTTTTGGTCGTGAATTCGATCTGTGGATGCGCGGCGGGCAAAATGCGCCCGGGCGTGCGCCTGGCGCTGACCAATACATCGAATGCTCCCGATCACAAGATCACCGTCTTTGCGGGGCAGGATCGCGAAGCCACCGAGAAGGCACGCAGCTACTTCGAGGGCCATCCGCCTACCTCGCCCGCCATCGCCATCCTGCGCGACGGCAAGTTGGTCTATCTCATGCAGCGGTTCGTGATTGAGCAGGCGACGGCACAGCAGATCGCCGGCGAACTGGTCCGTGCGTTCGATGAATTCTGCGCCAAGACACCGGCCTAAACAATTCTGCGTTCGGCGTAACGGCCTCCTGCAAAGGAGGCCGTTGCTATCTGCGAAGGATTTGCAGTTAGTCGCCTTGCACCGTCTGCGCCTCGGGCAACCTTTGCACCTTGCTGTGCTTGAGGGAGTATCCAAAATAAATCACAAGGCCGATCAGCAGCCAGCCGATCATTACTTCCCATGTAAACAGCATCAGGCGTGTCATCAAGTAGACCGCAGAGAGGATTCCCAGGATCGGGACCACCGGCACGAATGGTGTCTTGAATGGACGTTCCAACTGCGGATGGCGCACACGCAATACCCACACGCCGGCGCACACGATGGTGAACGCGAGCAGAGTGCCGATGTTGACGAGTTCGGAGAGAACATCGATGTTGAAAAACGCCGGCATGATTGCAGCAAACGTGCCAAACACGATCGTCGTAATCCACGGTGTGCGGAACTTTGGGTGCACCGCTGAAGCCCACTTCGGCAGCAGTCCGTCTTTTGACATCGAGTAGAAGACGCGGGTCTGGCCGAGCAGCATCACCAACATTACTGTTGCAAGCCCAAACACCGCGCCGATCTTCACCAGCAGCGATCCCCAGCTCACGCCCGTAGCATCGATCGCCAAGGCCACAGGTGCCGAGACGTTTAGCGTCTTGTAGCTCACGAGTCCGGTGAGAACCAGCGAAACCAGGATGTAGAGGATGGTGCAGACCACCAGGGAGCCGAGAATGCCGATCGGCATGTCGCGTTTGGGATTCTTCGCTTCCTGCGCCGCGGTTGAGACCGCATCGAAACCGATGTACGCAAAAAAGATGGATGCAGCTGCAGTGGGAATCCCGCCCCAGCCGAAGTTTCCGTGCCCGTCCGGTGGAGGCACAAAAGGATGCCAATTCGCCCTCGCGATTTCAGGATGCTGGAAAAGAAACCAGCCGCCAATCACCAGGAAGACTCCCACGATCGACACCTTGATAATCACGACCGCCGAGTTGAAGTTGGCTGACTCCTTGATGCCAATCACCAGGATGGTGGTGATGACCATGACGATGGCAACAGCCACCAGATTAACCAGCCCTGTCGCGTGCCGCAAGCCCACATCGCTCACGCCCGGAGGCAGCGACATCAATGGCATCCACTGATCGTGATAGAAGACGAGCGGCGTGCCCGTGGTAGCTGTAATCTGCGGCGGAAGATAAATATGGAACTGCTGCAGCAGGCTGTTGAAGTAGCCAGCCCAGCCCGAAGCCACAGTCGATGCGCCGAAGGCATACTCGAGACAAAGGTCCCAGCCGATGATCCACGCCACGAGTTCACCGAGCGTTGCGTAGCCGTAAGTGTAGGCCGAACCCGCAATGGGGATGATCGAGGCGAATTCCGCATAGCACAGACCGGCAAAAGCGCAGGTTAGTCCCGCCACCACAAAACTCAATGCCACAGCAGGGCCAGCACGCAGCGCCGCAGCCGTGCCTGTGAGTGTGAAGATACCGGCGCCGATTACAGCTCCGATGCCGAGAGTGACAAGATTGAGCGCGCCCAGTGAGCGCTTGAGTGTGTGTTCGCCCTGCTCTGCGGCTTCTTCGGTGAGCATCGACATCGGTTTGGTTCGTAGCAGATTGGACATGAGTGAGGGACATCCTCCACAAAGGCTTTAGGTACGGTTCGTCATTGTTGCGCGTAGTGCAGACCGGCGCGACCAGAAAAGATAGACTGGGATTCCCAGCAAGACCAGAACCAGGCCCGGCCACGTATATTGAGGCTTGTATCGCAATAATACGATACAAATCCATGAAGCCATGACGATATAGAGCGCAGGGAGAACCGGATAGCCGAGCGCCTTGTATGGCCGGCTTGCCCCAGGTTGTTTGACGCGCAGCACGAACAATCCGATGATCGTCAGGATGTAAAAGACAAGCACGGCGAAGATGATGTAGTCGAGCAACTGGCTGTAGGAGCCGGAGACGCATAGCAGCGCGGTCCAACAGGCCTGCACAAAGAGACCAGCCGAGGGCGTCTTATATTTCTCGCTCAACTTGCCTACGGATTTGAAGAACAGGCCATCCTGGCTCATGGCGTAGTACACCCGCGCGCCCGCAAGTGACATTCCGTTCGCGCATCCGAAGGTCGAGATCAGGATCGCAGCCGCCATCAGGTATGCGCCACCCGAGTGGAACATGACTTCGAGCGCCGCCGTTGCCACGCGATCTTCAGAGGCAAATTGCATGCCTCGCGCGAGCGCCGTTGCTCCATGCGGATCGCCGTGCATCGGTAGCACCATCAGGTATCCGAGTGTGGCGAGGAAATAGACCGTAACTACGAAGCCGGTTCCCAAAATTAGTGAGAGCGGGATATTGCGCCGTGGGTTCTTCACTTCCCCAGCGGTGAATGTGATGTTATTCCACGCATCGGCGGAGAAGAGCGAACCCACTTGCACCACGGCCAGAATCACCAGCAGGTTTACGAGAACAATTGGTCCGCCTGTTCCCACCTGCACAGGATGCAGCGCACTCCAACCGGCATTCTTCCAGAACTCAATGCCGCGCTGACCAAAATTCGCAGCCATCGCAGTTGCATTGCGCCCGACGGTGAGGGTGAGCAGAACCAATGCTGCGAGCGAGAGTGCTTTGGCCGAGGTGAAGACGTTCTGGATGACCGCGCCCAGCTTTACGCCGAACATGTTCACGAAAGCCAGGAAGAAGACGATCACGATGCCGGTGAGGTTGGCCGTGTTGACGCCGATCTCCATGTTGCCCAGCACCATGGGGCCAACCTTGACGGGCGGCACGTGAGCGATGTGCCAGAGCCAATGCGTGGTTGAGATCGAAGGAAAGAAGACGCCCAGGAATTTACCGAAGGCCACGCAGACGGCCGCTATGGTGCCTGTCTGGATCACCAGGAAGAGTGTCCAGCCGTAGAGGAAACCCCACAACGGGCCAAGCGATTCCCGGAGGTAGACGTACTGGCCGCCCGCTTTGGGCATCATGGCTGCGAGTTCTCCGTAACTGAGAGCGCCGATCACCGTGAGAATGCCGGTGACGACCCATGCGCCCAGAACGAGAGCCGGAGAATTAGCGGTGCGCGCAATGTCTGCATCCACAAGAAAAATGCCGGATCCGATCATGGAACCGGCAACCAGAGCTGTGGAACTGAATAAGCCAAGCGTCTGCACCATGGACGGTGCCGCGTGGGGTTTGGCGGAGCTTTCTACGGTTGTAAGTTCTGGAGTCTGCACTGGGCTTGTTTTATCTGAATTTAAAAGAATTGTCTCGCATATTGTTTGACCGCTGCGCTCGGTGAACTGAATCCAGCGGGTTAGCCGAATTGATCTTTCCATCGTCTAAATTCCGCCGCTGGATCGGAGGTGCGAAAAATTGCTTCGGAGACCGCGACCATGTTCACACCCGCGTCCAGAACCGCCTGCGCGGTTTCAAAGGTGATTCCGCCAGCGGCACTCAGAACAACGCCGTGGCCCGCTTCGCTGCGCAATCTCCTCACCCCTTCAATCCCGATTGGCCTTTTGGTGGTCTGCTTGGTCCTGGTCTCGAATACCGGACCAACTGCAAAGTAGTTCGCTGGTTCGGTGAAGACCCCCGGCAGGATGGATTCACTGCCTCCGAAAGTGCCGATGATTTTTTCAGGGCCGAGAAGCCATCTCGCCTCGCTCGGTGGAACATCGCCACTATCGAGGTGTACACCGTCAAAGCCAACCTCCAGAACTAGGTCTTCCCTGTCATCAAGGATCAGCTTCACCTGGTCCGCAGGCATTGCCTCGCGCAGGGCTGCGGCCTGCTTGAGCAGATCGGCGGTTGAGCTGATCTTGTTCCTGAATTCGAGCAGACGCACGCCTGACTTTGTCAGCGCGTCTCCAAGTTTGCGCAGGAACTGCGGGCGACCTGTTAACGGAAGGATCGATGCATCGAGGATCGGATAGATTTTGGGGTAACGGAAGACCATGGCCCGCGGTTAGTCCTCAAGAGGCAACAAACCAGCATAGCAGTGCGGATGGTTCCGCCGAAGCGGGCCAATGACATAACCACTCTTCGATTTTCCTGTGATTGGGCCGGCCTCACGGTTTTGAGTCCGGCCCTGGAGGAGGGCTTTTGAATCGGTCTTACATTTCATCGGCGGATGGCCCGTACATACCAGGAACCTTTTTATCGAGCATGCGCAGGTAGACGCCGAGCTGCGCACGGTGATGAACGAGATGGTTCAGCACCCAGGTGCGCCAGACGTTGTACTTGGTGTCGTCGATCCAGGTCTGATCGCCGGCAACAAATTTCCAATTCGAATCCCACTTGGCCGGGGTCATTGCGGCTAGAGCGGGTTTGGCCTCTGCCACCTGCTTGTCGAACCGTGCCAGTAGGTCTTTCTTGGTGGGCTCGTCGACGGACTTCATGTCGGGGCTCCAATCGAGCCGATCGGTCGTGAGGGTATGAATAGCCCAATCACCCGTGGTATCGCTTACGTGGGCGGCGAGGCGGCCCAACGCCATCGACTTGTCATGCGGTTTCCAGGTGAAGTCGGCATCGTCCGGAATGGCTTCGAGGATTTTTCGGGTGCTGGCGGCTTCGCGATCGTATTCAGCGATAAGTTCCTTTTGAAAGTCCATGATGCAACCTCCATGTTGCGAAGGCCAGCATACACCGGCTTCCTGTGAAAAGGCGAAGAAAAAGCGATAATTCTTTGAGGCGGCTCTCCGGCATCCTGAACGGGCTGTTTAGATCGGATGTGCCGTTTCCGAGACGACTGGCAAACCCGCTGCATCCCACGCGGCCAGGCCGCCTGCGATCTCGATGAGGTTGGTGATGCCGTGCTGGTGGAGGATGCTGACGGCAATGGATGAACGGTAGCCGCCGGCACAGTGCACCGCGATGCGCCGGTCGCGGGGCACCTCAACGATGCGTTCCTGCAGATGATTCAGAGGAACGTTCAGGCTTCCGGCGATGTGTTTCATTGCCCATTCACCGGGAGCTCGCACGTCGAGCAACAGTGGAGGCTGAGCGGACTCCATTTCTTCGGCCGCGATGAGAACGCCGGTGCGCTCGGTTGGCCAGACGAGGTCGGGTCGGTCAGCGAGAGACTCCATTCCGTTGCGTAAATATCCCATGACGTGATCGAAACCGATGCGGCCAAGACGGAGAGCGGCCTCCTGTTCGCGGCCGGGCTCGGCGATGATGACGATCGGCTTCGCCCGGTCGAGGAGAGTGCCGGCCCATGTTGCGTATTGGCCTCCGAGGCCGATGTTGATGCTTCCGGCAAGATGGCCCTTGGCGTATTCCGCGGCGTCGCGTACGTCGAGGATCTGCGCTCCTTTGTCACCCAGCTTGAGGACTTCATCGAGTTCGACGGGCTTGAGCCCCTCTTCAAGTGCCCTGTCGAGCGTGGCGCGTTCGCGCGTGTTCAGGATTGCATCGTAGGTGAAATACGGTGGTGCGTCCGGCTGATCGGCGGTTACAAGTCGGATGAATTCCTCCTTGCTCATCGGTTTGAGCGCGTAGTTGAACCGGCGCTGATCGCCTAGCGAGGAGACAGTGTCGGAGGAAAGCTTCTTGCCGCAGAGCGAACCTGCACCGTGGGCGGGATAGACGAGCACTTCGTCGTGAAGCGGAAGGAGCTTGTCGTGCAACGAGTCGTAGAGATGTCCGCCGAGTTCACTTGCGGTCCAGCCGAGAGAAGCGCGCAAGTCCGGGCGGCCAACATCGCCGATGAAGAGAGTGTCGCCGGTGAGGACTGCATACGGCTTCGTTTTGTCTTTGGCGAGATCGAAGACAAGGATCGAAATCGATTCGATAGTGTGACCCGGCGTGTGAAGAACTTGGAGGCGCATGCCGGGAAATTCAAGCGTATCGCCGTCCTTCATCGGATCGAAGGGGTACTCAGCCTTCGCCTGCGAGCCGAGATGAATCGTCGCGCCGCAACAGTCGCGCAGTTCAAGATGACCCGCGAGAAAATCCGCGTGGAAGTGGGTGAGAAAAACGTGGCGGATGTGAAGGCCGAACTTCGCCGCGTCTGCGACGTACTGATGCGTGTCGCGCTGCGGATCTACAACGACGGCTGTGCCGCTCTCTTCATCGCCTAGCAGGTACGAAGCATGTGCAAGACAGCCGAGGTAGTACTGTTTCAGGATCATAAGAATTCTGCGAGTCTAACACTCACCTGTTGCGTGAGTCAGCAGAAGACTACTGCTTGTCGGCGGTTCCGACAGGCAGAGAGAAAGCAACGTACATGCCGCCCTGCGGATCGTTTGGAGTGCGTGCGTTACTGGCAGCGATGACGACATACTGGCGCCCGTCGACCATGTAGGTTGAAGGCGTGGCTACGCCGGCGAATGGAAGTTCGCCCTCCCACAGGAGTTGGCCTGTGCTCGTGTCGAAGGCGCGCAATTTGTGATCGTAGACTGTCGCGCCAATGAACAGGACGCCGCCTGCGGTGACGACAGGACCGCCGTAATTCTCAGTGCCGGTGTTC
This sequence comes from uncultured Acidobacteriaceae bacterium, assembly GCA_963832035.1. Taxonomy (GTDB): domain Bacteria; phylum Acidobacteriota; class Terriglobia; order Terriglobales; family Acidobacteriaceae; genus Telmatobacter. The sequence continues at coordinate 432,032 of CAWHSK010000004.1, forward strand.
TTAATTCCCTTCTCCGCAAGCGCCGGATATTCGCCGAACGGGACCTTCCAGAGACACTTGCCGGTTTTGAGATCGATGGCATTCAGTGTTCCCCACGGGGTGGAAATTGCGGGATAACCATCGGGGTCGAGGAATTTACGGTATCCGGTGAAAATGTATTTGTTTGACCACTCCTCGGGGTTGGAGTCTCGCGCCTTCACGCTTGGGGCTACTTCGAGGAAGCGAAGCAGGGCTTCGAGGTCAGCGGCATTCAAATCCATGCCGGGCATCTGGTTTTTGCCTTTCTGAATAATATCGGTTGCTTGTCCTGCGCTCATGCGAGCACCGAGACCAAGCAGAGGCGGTGATGGCGCGATGCCTTCCAATTTGTCACCGTGACAGGCGGCGCACTGCTCTGCGTAGACCTTTGCGCCAGTGGGATCGGCGGCGGATTTCGGCGCCTTTTCGGCTGACGGAACAGCCTGCAATTCCTTGGGCGGGGCCGCAGCGCCTGCGGAGCGCAGATACGACACAAGCGTGTCGAGGCGCTGGCCGTCGATGTTCGGGAATGATGGCATGCGGCCGACACCTTGATGAATGGTAGCGATTACCTTCTCGATCGGCATGCGTTTTCCGATGTCGACGAGAGACGGAAATGTGGGTGGTGATCCGGCGCGATCGACGCCGTGACACATTGCGCATTGACTTTGGTACACGAGTTCGCCGGGGCTACCGGCCGTGCTGGGGACCAGGCCGCCGGTCCATGCCATTTCGGTTTCGTTGATATAGATGATGCCGTGGACAGGGTCAACGGCCGGGCCGCCCCATTCTGCGCCGCCGTCGAAGCCGGGAAAGACGATGGTTTGCTGGCCGATTGCCATGGGGTAAAACTGGCCGCCGTTACGAAACGTTCGGAAGGTTTTGAGTGCCCAGTCGTGCGCTTCTGGGGTGCGCGTGGTGAGCGTGTCCTCGGTGAGTTGTTGACGTGCATATGGCTCGGGAAAGTCTGGCTTGGGCTGAGTGGGCGAAGTGACTTCGCCGGGGATCGTGCTCTTGGGATACGGATGTTCGTGAATCGGAAATAAAGGTTCGCCGGTGATGCGGTTGAAGAGGTAGAGATAACCCTGCTTGGTGGTCTGCGCGATGGCATCGATGCGTTTGCCGTTCTTCTCCACGCTGAAGAGAGCGGGAGGCGAGGGGAAATCGCGATCCCAGATATCGTGGTGCACGTCTTGAAAATGCCAAAGACGTTTGCCTGTCCTGGCATCGAGGGCGAGCAGCGTGTTGGCGTAGAGATTGTCGCCGAGGCGGTCGCCGCCGTAGAAGTCCATGACTGCGGAACCGGTAGGCGCATAGAGGATTCCGCGTTCCGCATCGAGGGCCATGCCCGTCCAATTGTTTGCCGCGCCGGAGGTTTTGTAGGCGTCTTTCGGCCACGTTTCGTAACCGGGTTCGCCCGGCAGCGGGATGGTGTGAAAGACCCAGCGGAGCGCGCCGGTGCGCAGGTGGAAGGCCTGGATGTAGCCGGGCGGCGCGGGATGCGCTTCAGGCATGCGACCGCCGACGATGATCAGGTCTTTGTAGATGACGCCAGGGGTGGTGAGTGCAATCGAGAGTGCGCTGAAGTCGGTTTTCAGGCCGTCGATGGCGAGGCCTTTGCGGAGATCGATGTGGCCGTTTTCTCCAAAGCTCGTGATCAGCTTGCCGGTCTCCGCATCGAGGCAGTAGAGAAAGTTCATCACGCCGGCGTAGATGCGACCGTGCGCACCGTCATTCCAATACGTGACGCCGCGCGCGGGCTGGCCGGCGACAATGCCGGAATCGAACCTCCATTTCAATTTGCCCGTGGCTGCGTCGAGTGCGATGACCTCGGTCTTGGGTGTGTAGGCGTAGAGTGTACTGCCGACGATGAGCGGGTTGGTCTGGATGCCACCTTTTTCGCCTGTGTCGTATATCCATGCCTGCTGGAGTTGATGAACGTTGCTTCGATCGATCTGGGTGAGTCGCGAGTAGTGGTCGCCGTCGAGACCGCCGTTGTAGACAGCCCAGCCGGTCTGTTTCGGGGTCTCGATTTGCGCGAGACCGCGAGGCAGATTGACGATCGAAAACAAAAAAAGACAGATTGTGTAGCGCAGGGATGAATTGGAAAGCATCGAGTCGCGTGCCCAACAGCTCGGCTGGTCAAGGATACACGGCTGGTGCAGCGAGATGGGTACGGACACGCCAGCGCGGCATTTGCTTTCGCACGTCCGGCTGCCTCAAAACGATGGCGGCTGCGTCTCCTTGTGATTCAGGATTCCCTGCTGCCTTACGTCCCGGCGGGGGGGTGTACCCACCCCATCTCTGGATGTAAAGTCTTCCAATATTTAGGCTTATGAAGAGCTTTCGACTCTAAAGTCTTCTATCAGAAGACTTTAGCCACAGAGTCGCCGCTATCAACGACTTAGCAGCGCTAAACAAAGTGATCTGAATTCGCCGGTGGAAATAATCCCGGTTGTAGCGGACTTTCGTCACGCGCATTGATATCGTTTTGAGGTCGTGCTTCAAAGGTGCGAGAAGTCGCAGCCGGCGAACTCGCTCTTTCCGCTTGCGCCAGGAACAGGAACCCGGACACTCGCCCTACTTTCTTATTGTGCGCCGGGAGCAAGAAATTACCTGCAAAACGGAGGAAAGAATTTGGCGTTCGAAATCAATCGGTTAGCAGCAGATGTTGCCTCGTGGGGATCGACATCACGCACGTCGGGCGGTGTTTTCTCCGAACCGGATAAATTCCGGGTTGTGATTTTGAAGAGGAGCGACGGTTCCTGAAACTACCGAATCGGCCGCCACACGGGAGTTTCGGCAAATTTGGTGGGCCTGTCTTTGAACACACGATAGTAGTAAAGGAGAGCACCCAGCCAGTTTATGAGTGCGAACGCAGCGAGCCACCTTGCCTTTGACCAAGCTGGAGCAGATCGCCCGAACGAAACTTATCTGCTTTTGGTTCGCGCAGCGGTTGAAATGTGCCGCCGAATTCCTTCGCCCGAGTGTTCCGAAATACCAATCACGAGAAGGAACGCGCAAAAGACCGTCAAAAAGACTGCGAGGACAAAAGTTCGACAGGTAGCGTTGGCGGACCTCTTTTGATTGCTCATTTATGAAGGGCCTCTGAATCGCCTTTTTAGTCAGCCGTTGCCTGAACAGGTCCGAGCAGCCAACTCCACAATTCCCTGCATAGACCCCGAATCTTCTCTGGAGTTGCGTCGGTTTCTGCATCACAATCAAAATTCCTGTCGAACTCGGATTCCGACCGTAAGGAAGCAGTTTTGTGGCGAGACAACGGGAAGGACAATCGCAGTCGCCTACGGCTCGTTGCGCCACCGGAAGAACGCGACCATTTCGGGTGGTCTGGAGTGGACGGGCCTCATGGAATGGATTCCAGTGCGTTAGACTCGGATTTCAGGAGACCCGGATATGGACGTGAAGGAGTTCAGGACGTTTGGGCACCAGGTGGTGGATCTGCTGGCGGAGTATCTGGAGGACATTGTGCGCACGGCGCGTCCAGTTAAAGAGCCTTCCGTTAATGCAGATTGCGCTGGAGCACGGCACGAAGGTTGCTCTCAAGGATGGCGACCTGACTTCTTGCTAGATGATTATTGTCTTTGTAAATTGAGACACCCTCAACGCTGGTGGTGCAACGGTCTCCAGTGCAAAGCGTTTCTCTCGGATCGAAAACGTCCGCTCCTGCGTTTGTCGCCACTGCCTTGATCTCGTCGTGGAGGGAGAGAGAGCTCGTCTCCTTCGGAGTTCTAGATAAACCGATCCGGCCGAATATCGCGTTGCTCATTGCGAGCTCGGGAATGCGCTCCCTGAAGATTGGAAATGGGAGACACACAATCACGTTCTTTCCGTGCTCCTTCAAGAGATGAATCTCGTTGGAAAGGTCTGTGAAAAATTGGCGGCGAAGCTCGTTTCGAGAGAGGGCTTTCACGCATTCTTCGTTAACCACCAGGCAAAAGGGATCGTCTTCCTTGTTCTCCCACCATGTACTGAATCCCAGGAATACCGAATCGATATCTTCTTTCTGGGCACGCAGCATCGCAAACTTTGCGAAGGAATCGCAATGATATCCATTGGCTGTCCGGTTATTGATATGTTCATCGGGTAGACAGGCAGGGGCAAACGCGGTCACCACGCTGCGGTCCCGGAAGTCTGGGCTGTTGAAGATCTTCTTAATTGCGGGATACAACTGCTGCAGATGGGAATCGCCAAAGAAGAGAATCTTGCGCTGGGATTTGTCGCCGACATCGCAGGATTTGATGTCGCCGATGCTGTGCACTCCCGTTTGGAAGTTGGCGCAGGACTCGTCGAAATCACCGATTCGCTCCTGATTTGCAAGCACAATCTGACGCGTGTGCGGGTCGTAGCGCTGCGGCAAGCCCTGCGAGCGGTAGGCTGCGAATCCAAAGGCGGCAGTTAGAACGCTGGCCGCGAAGCCATAAGCAAAAATCTGTCGTCTGCTGAAGGGAGAGGCACTGCCACGGAATGGGCGCTCAATAAATTCGAACGAGACGAATGCGGCCAGTACGGAAAACACGAGCACAAAAGCGATCTCAGCATTTCCACGGAGGTTGAAAGGGAAATGCTTGCTGAACTCAATGGCTGGCCAGTGCCACAGGTAGAGCGAGTACGAGATGACGCCGATGAAGACAACGGGGCCAAAGCTCAAGATCCTGGATACAAACGACGGACCGGATTCCCCTGCATAGATGATCAGCCATGCTCCGACGCACGGCAGCAACACGATGTAACCGGGAAAGGGCAGGCCTTTCATGGGAAGGCAAACTGCGCACAAGATCATCCCGATGCCCAGGAGAGCGGCGATTTCCCTGAGGAGATTGCTTCGGATGAGGGGTACGGCCTTGGTAGCGAGCAACGCTCCCAGCAGCAACTCCCAGGCCCGCGGCATGAGCCAATAAAAAGCCACGATCGGTTTATGCTGCGTCGTCCACAAATTAAGGGCAAAGGATGAAATGGTGAGTATGAACAGCCATTTGTTGACTCGTTCTCGTGACCACCGGAAGAGTAGATAGAGTGCCAGTGGAAAGAGCAGGTAGAACTGTTCCTCTACTGCGAGGGACCAGGTATGCAGGAGAGGCTGGGCCGCCGAAGCGGTGGTATCGAAGTATCCAGTTGGCAGCGCGCTGTGCCAAAAATAGAAGTTGCTGACAAAGAAAGTTGTCGTGACCAGAGATTTTCCGAACTTCGTCAACTCTTCTGGGTATAGAACGATTGAACCAATCAAAATGCAAACGAATAAGACGGTGAAGAGGGCCGGAAAAATACGCCGCAGCCGGCGCTCATAGAACATTACGATCGAAAACCTACCGGCAGCCAGGTCCTTCGCGATGAGTGAAGTAATGAGATACCCGGAGATGACATAAAAAACGTCTACGCCAACAAAGCCGTTCTGGAATGTGGGGATTCCCAGGTGAAAGAAAATCACGGCAGTGACAGCGACTGCGCGGAGGCCATCAACGTCCGCCCGATATTTTGCAGACCGGGCGGCGACGGACTCAAAGGAAAATCGACTCCGAGATTGGTTTTGTCGATCGGCCTGCTCGATGCCTGTTGAAGCATCCATGGGTTCGCAGATTATATCTCTGGAGGAAAGATTGATGAAGGTGTTGCGCCGGCGCCTCGGACATTCGCGGCTGCTCTTGAAATTCTGTTTCGGGAGAGGATCTTGGAGCGGTCGGCCGAAGCCCATCAATGCGTACGGGTGGACCGGCCTGAACAGGCCCTTCCTGGCGATTCAATATTCAGCGGCCTGAAGGCTGCTGCCCTCCGTCTCAGCTCTGACGCCTGGCAAGGAAGCGCTCCATAAACTTGGTGTCGAAGTTGCCGGCGCGGAACTCTTCGTCGGCGAAGATCTCCTGGTGGAGCGGAATGGACGTCTCGATTCCCTGCACTATGAATTGCTTGAGGGCGCGTTCCATTTTTGCGATGGCTTCTTCGCGATTAATGCCGTGGACGATGAGTTTCGCGATAAGCGAGTCGTAATAGGGCGGGACGACTCCTTCGGAATACTGTGCGGTATCGACGCGAACGCCGTTGCCGCCGGGGACATTGAAGGCCGTGATTTTTCCGGCCGATGGCGTGAACTTGACGGGGTGCTCGGCGTTGATGCGGCACTCGATGGAGTGGCCCTTGATCTCGATCTTCGGCGGAAGGATAGCGCTGAGACGCTCGCCGGAGGCAATTCGAAGCTGGGCTTTCACGAGATCGATGCCGGTAATGGCTTCGGTAACCGGGTGCTCCACCTGGATGCGCGTGTTCATCTCGATGAAGTAGAGCTTGCGATCCTCGTCCATAAGGAACTCAACAGTGCCGGCGTTCTGATAACCGATCTCGGTGAGGCAGCGGCAAAGGGTCTTGCCGATTTCTTCGCGCATCTTTGGAGTGACCTGGAGCGATGGCGCTTCTTCGATCAGTTTTTGATGGCGGCGCTGGATCGAGCACTCGCGCTCGAACAGCGTGGTCACGTGGCCGTGCTCGTCGGCAAGGATCTGGAACTCGATGTGGCGCGGCTGCTCGATGAACTTCTCCATGTAAAGCTCGCCGTTGCCGAAGGCGTTGGCAGCCTCGGTGGATGCGGCATGGAAGAGGTTGGGCAGTTCTTCAGAGGTGCGGACGATGCGCATGCCGCGTCCGCCGCCGCCGGCCTTGGCCTTGAGGATGACGGGGTAGCGGATTTGGGCTGCAACGTCCTGTGCTTCCTCGGCGGTGGCGAGAACGCCATCAGATCCGGGGAGGATGGGGACCCGGGCTTCCTTCATTGCCTGGCGCGCTTTTTCTTTTTCACCCATCAGGCGCGTGACTTCGGGCGGCGGACCGATGAATTTGATATTGGAGGCACGGCAGACTTCGGCGAAGTTGGCGTTCTCGCTGAGCAGGCCGTAGCCGGGATGGATGGCGTCGACGTTGGCGATTTCAGCGGCGGAGATGACGGCGGGGACGTTGAGATAGCTGTCGGCGGGGCGCGGAGGACCAATGCAGATGGCTTCGTCGGCGAAGCGAACGTGGAGAGAATTGCGATCGGCTTCACTATAGACAGCGACGGTACGAATTCCGAGTTCACGGCACGCGTTGAGCACGCGAAGAGCAATTTCACCGCGATTGGCAACCAGGACCTTACGAAACATTGAGAACCTTAAAAAGCGGAGCTAGCGGAGTTAGCGCGGTTAGCGGAGTTAGGAATGGGCTCTTTCAATCACACACTTTATGGTTTGAGCCGCTTGAAGCGGGCTAACACCGCTAACTCCGCTAGCAGGTGCTAACTCCGCTTTTCGTTTCATCCTTCGCGAATGGAGAAGAGGGGCTGACCAAATTCGATGGGCTGGCCGTTGGAGATGAAGCATTTCACGATTTCGCCGGAAGCGTCGGATTCGATTTCGTTCATCAGCTTCATGGCTTCGACGATGCAGATCACCTGACCCTTTTCGACGCGTTCGCCGGGTGAGACGAACGGCGCCGCACCGGGTGAGGGTGAGCCATAGTAGGTGCCGACGATGGGAGATTTGACAATGTGTAATCCAGCGTCAGGATCAGCGGCCGGAGCGGATGCGGGCGGATCTCCTGCGCGAGGCGTGGCAGGTGCCGCTGCGGCTGCGGGCGCTACGGCCAGTCGGGCGAGATCGGCAAGTCCCGTTGCGGGGGACGAGGCTTGAGCAAATTTCAGTCGGATCTTTATATCGCCTCGATCAAGATCGAATTCGGCGACCTGATGCTGCTTGAGGAACTCGATCAGTTCCTGCAGATCCTTCATGTCCTGTGGTTTCATTCGTTCCTTTTGCCTGCGCGCAACTGCGCGTCATCGAGTCAAAGTTCGATCAGTGCTTTGGGTGCCGGCGTCAGCACCTGACCTCCGGTTTTCGTCACGGCAACCATATCTTCGATGCGAATGCCGAACTTGCCCGGCCAATAAACTCCGGGTTCAATGGTAACAACCATCCCCGCCTGCAGCCTTGCTTTCTGTCCAGCCGCCACCCGTGGCGACTCGTGGATCTCCAGCCCTACGCCATGTCCGGTGGAGTGCGAAAAAGCATCGGCCATCCCGGCTTTGCGCAAGACGCTGCGTGCAGCTTCGTCTACCTCTCCGCAACTGACCCCTGCAGCTACGGCTGCAACGCCGGCTTGCTGGGCCTCCAGCACTGCTTCGTAGGCGTTTCGTTCTTCTGAGTTTGGCTTGCCCAGGCAGACGGTTCGCGTCATGTCAGAGCAGTAGCCCTCCCGGATTATACCGAAGTCGAGGGTTAGGAACCCCCGGCGGGGCAATGGAACAGCGGAAGCTTTTCCGTGAGGCAGCGCGGAACGTTGTCCTGAAGCAACTATGGTTTCAAAGCTCATGCCTTCTGCGCCGTGGAGGCGCGCGCGATGCTCCAGTTCTGCGGCGATTTCAATCTCGGGAATGCCCGGGCGGATGACGGTGAGAATATGTTCAAAAAGCTGGCAGCCGATGAGTGCGGCTTCGGACATGAGCTTCAGTTCATCTTCGTCTTTGACGAGGCGCAACGGTTCGACAAGCGGCGCCGGCAGTTCGGTGAGGAAACTGCGGCGGAGTTTCGAAGGAAGCTCAGCACGGAGGCGGGAGAGTTCGGCGACGGTGGTGTGTGTGGGGTCGAAACCAGCGAATTCGGCGCCGGGCAGGGCGGCGAGCCACTGGACTGCCGGAACGGCTGGTGGGCCGGTGACGATTTCAACCTTGGCATCATTTACCTGTTCGGCGGCTTGTGCGCGGTAGCGGCCGTCGGTGAAGAGGCGGGCGGAGCGACGCGTTACACCGAGCGCAGCGCTGGACCCGGTGAATCCGGAAAGATAACGAATATCCGGGAGATGAGTCACGAGGAGGCCGGAGAGGCCGGCCTTGGTGATGCGGCGGCGGAGCAAGCCAATTCTACGTGCGTGGTCCATTCGGGAAAGGTATATCAGAGCGCAGGTTCGTGCACCTAGCTTTGTAGCTATTAGCTCTTAGCCTGACTTGTACCCCGTCCGCCTCCAGAGCCCCATCGAGGCTTCCCGCGATTGAAGCGTTGCGCTCTTGCGACGGAGAGCTAACAGCTAAGACCTAGCGGCTGTTCTTCACATCGCCGGCTTGACGGGCTTCTTCATTTCAGGGTCGAACTCGGCGGCCTGGATTTCGGACTGGCGGTCCATCCACTCGTCGAGGCGGGAGCGTTTGAAGCGCCAGCGATTGCCCAGCTTGAATGCGGGCACGAAGCCTTCGGATGCGTACTTGTAAAGAGTATCGGGCGAGATGCCAAGGTAGTCCGATGCCTGGCGGATATCCATCACTTCACGAACTTCAGGGACGAGTAGGTTGGAGCGGGCGGTTGAGTTACGCATAACAGCACCCCAGGCAGGATTCCGGTTAGATACCGGTGCTCCTGTTTATATCGTGGTTTTGCCCGGCAATTCAAGGTGTTTTCGGGAGTTCTCCCTTTATTGCAGGTGCAAGCCGGAGCTAACTGCCGCCAGGACCGTTGATTAGGGCTCAAGACCGCAACCTATTGGGCTCACCTGATCGGTGTTCCCCCAACCGTTGGATGGTTGAACCGGATGGTGCCGAGGAGCGCACCGAAGACCGCAAGATGCGGGAAATTACTAGAATTACTTCGGTCTTTCGCCCAGAGAGGAACGATAGCGCCGGTCCGCATAGAGCAACTCGATGTTCTTCATCGAGGTTGCCGTCCCTCTCGCGTCACTGGCTGCACCAAAGGCCGATAGCGCCTCCCTATAAAGCTCGAGAGCACGCTTCCCGTCCCCGAGGAGTGAGTAGGCGGTTCCCATGTTGTTCAGGGTCGTCGCTTCGCCCTTCCGGTCCCCCGTTTGACGATGGATGGCGAGCGCCTGCTGAAATGGATCGAGCGCCCTGCGGGACTCTCCAAAGGCGTTATAGGTTCCGCCGATGTTGTTGAGGGCGTTCGCTTCGCCGGAGAGATTCATGCCGGCGTGATAGAGTTCGCGCGCTTTTTGAAACGCATCCAGCGCGTTCTTTTTGTCGTACGAGGCATAATAGGCGAGGCCGATGTTGTTGAGCACAGTGGCTTGGCTGTTGCTGTTGCCCGCTGTCTCGTAGAACAGCAGAGCTCTGTGGTCGAAGCGCAGCGCTTCATTCGGATCGCCCAGTGCACGAAATACTTCCCCCATATCGCCGAGCGTCGCGGCCTGGCGATCCTGATTCCCTGCTTTGCGCCAGATTGGGAGAGCCTGTTTGAAAGCCTCGAGTGCTTCTTCGTTACGCCCCAGGGCGAAATCTGAAGCGCCGATGTCACACAGTGCGGTGGCTTCCCCAGTCTGCTCGTCGAGTCTGCGCACGATCGAGAGCACTCGCTGGAAATAATCGAGAGCTTTAGCCGGGTTGCGATGCGTGAAATAGAGTGCCCCGATTCGATCGAGTGCGAGCGATTGGGATTTCAGATCGTTGGCGTCAAGTGCTACCTTGAGGTTCGCCTCATATTGAGCAATGCTGATCTCCACCTCGGAATCCAGTTGCACAGATGTAGAGCCTGCGGCAGGCGGAAGCGAGGAATCCTGGGAATGAGCCCCTGGCGCAACAGCAAGCGAGCACACAAAAAGCGTGACAGCGGCCGAAGCCGCCGACAACGAGGGTAGGGCGGGCGTGCACATGAACCGACCTCCGGCACTCAGACTCTTTTCCCGCAGCGGAGGGGACCGGATGCAGGCATGAATTATGGGAGATTGGCAGAACTGTACCCCGGAATTCAAAGCGAACGCAATCGGAATCTCGTGTAGGGCTCTGAAAACTTCTGGGAGGAATGAGGAAAACAAGAACGCCGCCGAAGGCTCGGCGGCGTTTAAACCCAGGATGAAGTGCTGCTCACAATGAAACTGCCGGGGCTATTGGTTCTGATCCTCGCGACGGTGCAACGTGGGACGGTCGTCACCACTGTCGTCAGTGCCGGCTTGAGGATTGTTCGGGTCGGTTGTGGTGCTGGCGCGACGCAGGGAGGGCTTGTTCTTATCCTTGGTGTCGACGAGACGACGCTTGTTTTCGATGCGCGCCAGCCTCGCCTTCACGTCGTCGAACTCAGACGTCGTGACGGTGTATTCGTCGCGGGCCGGAAGGATCTTGGCGATCTCATTCTGCGAGTGAAGAATGCGGTCCGGCGTCTGTGGATGATCGGAGAAGGCCTTGGCTACGAGTCCGGGTTTCCGTTTTTCGAGTGCCTGCACCTTTTCAAAGAAGCTGATGAAGGCCTGCGGATCGTAACCAGCGCGATACATGTATTGAATACCGAGGAAATCGGCCTGCGCCTCGAAGTCACGCGAGAACTTGAGGAAGGTCATCGGCACAGCGAATTGCATTGCTTCGTAGATGCCGTATCCTGTCCAGCCACCGACAAACATGAGCGGAATGGTACTGAGTTGCGCATAATTCATGCGCGTCTGCTCGCGCACGGCGTGGTGGGCACAGACGTGGGCTGTTTCGTGGGCCATGACACCGGCCAATTCGGCCTCCTCGTCGGCATTGAGGATGAGGCCGGAATTCACATAAAAGAACCCACCCGGCAAGGCCATGGCGTTGATTTCATCCGAGTCGATCACCTTGATAGTGAAAGGCACCTTGCAATCGGAGTTCTTCACGATATTCTGGCCGACACGGTTAACATATTCGGTGATTACCGGATCGGTGATGAAGCGGGTACTCTTCTCGATCTCCATGGAGTAACCCTTGCCCATCTTGATCTCGGTATCGGTTGAGTACCAGTTGCCAATACCGCGTCCGCCGATGTCACGGTTGCCCACGGCGCTTACGTCGTCGATGCTGCCGGGCTTGACATTGACTTTTTCGCTGCCCACTTCAACGATTTTTTGCGGATCAACGTTGGCAGCGGCAACGTCACCCTCGACGGGCTGGGTTCCTGCAGGGCAGGGATTGCTGCTGTCTTTATCCTTGTTCTTGTTCTTCTTGTCTTTCTTGCCGGTATCGGAAGGGACGCAATCCGGAGTATCCGTGCTGGTCTTTGCTGCGGTGTCTTTCGAATTGGGGGCGGGCTGAGCAGGTGTGTCGCCGGCTACGGGTGTGGCACCGGGGGCGGGCTGAGCCGAAGGCGTACTTGCAGGCGGGGTGGTTGCAGCAGGCGGATGGGCCTGCGGTGCGGTTTGCGCCGGGGCGGCTACAGGATCGGTCGCTGGAGTCGACTGAGGCGTGGATTGAGCACCCAGCCCTGTGGCCATTGCGAGCGCTAAGGATGCTATCCATGCTGCCTTTGAATTGCTGAACACTGCCGTCATGACCTCACCTCTGGATCTGACCTTTTGATCAGCTTGCCCCATTTTTTACCGATCGATGCTGCGATGCAGGCTGGATACGCACGTGCCGCCGCTTCGCTTCAATCAATTAGACGCCAGTATGATCCGATATGGGAGCGGAATCTGCAACATTTTCGATGAGATGAATGTCTTGCCAGATTCTCAGATTGGTCCTGGGGCGAATTCGGGTCTTCTTGAGGGAATCCGATGGGGAAACCCAGTTTCGCTTCAAGAGTGCAGGCTGCTGAATTAAATTGAATAGCACGAAGGAATTCAGGAGGAGACGTGCGCCGGGGAATGCTGTGGACAATTGGCTTGACTGTCCTGGCTTCGGTGCAAGCCCTTGCTTTGCAGGGGCGCCCTCATCATCCGTTTCCGGGCTTTGGGCACCCCCCAAAGGCTGAACCCGCTCCCGATGCATCACAGGAACCGGCGGTTGTGGACGCGAGCAAACTGGGCTCGCCCCTGGTGCTGGACAAGGGCTGGCGGGTAGGGATTTCGTCGGATTCCGCCGCGGCAACCCCGGACTTTGACGATTCAGGCTGGGCGATACGGGACGCAAAGGGCGCCATTGCAGATGTAAAGGAGCCGGATGACACCCCCGACCATCCGGACCATGGGGACCGCCCGGACCACCTCGACAAATTTGCCTGGTTCCGGCTGCACGTGAAACTTGCTCCCAACCACGGGCCGATTGCGATGCTGGTGGAATTGCCGGTGACACAGAGCACGCCCTTGAATATCAGCAATACCGGCCCGGGCACGGACGTGTATGCAAATGGCAGGCTGGTCTTGCCGGAGGGGCCCCATCCCGACGATACGGGCGACTATCAGCAGATCTCCAGAATCTATGAGCTGAATATTCCTCCATCGGAAACCTCACTGACGCTGGCGATTCGGACCCTGTATATCCCGTTCGGGCTCACGGGTTATACCAATTTCTTCTTTAATCGGAAATTCGAACTTGGCGCTCCGCATGAACTGCAGGAATCGCTCGGTCTATGGTCGGTACGCACGCTCTTTGAGCGCCTTCCTCGACTGGTTATCGCAATCCTGCTGTTAGTCCTTTCGGTATTCCTTCTGACCCTGTACTTCACTCAGAAGGGACATCCGGAGTATCTCTGGCTGGCGCTGCACGAACTGGTGCAGGCGCCGATCAGCATCATCGATCAGGCCAGCAGTTCCGCGTTCCTCGACAACATCTGGTCAGGCGGGCTCTATCTGCAGCTCATCTTCATCTCAGCCTATCTGTACTTTGAATTTCTTGTCGCATTCCTGGCGTTGAAGCGCCGCTGGTACATTAAGACGCTTCGCTACACAGCGCCGGTACTGGCGTTCATTGCTCCGACTATTTTGCTGGTCGGCCATAACAAGGCAATCGGCATTGCCCTGATCGTGATCCTTGTGAGCGCCATTTTCTGGGTGATTGGCTGGGCAATTTTTGTGTTCCTGACGCTGATTATTGCCACCATCAAGCGGAACTTCGAAGCAGGACTGCTGCTGATTCCACTGGTCCTGACAATGGTCGGCATCATCGAGCCGTTTCTAACGGGCGGCATGGGAGAGTTGGGGGGACCAAGCTATAAGTCTCCGCTGACTATTCAAGCCGGGCCGATTCCGATCCACTTTGCGGCGATTGCGGACTTTGCCGGACTGCTGGCTATTATCGTGATCATCTTTGTGCGGTTCCTGCGCATTCACCACGAACAGGAGCGCGCCAGCGGTGAACTGGCGGCTGCCCGCAGCGTGCAGGAACTGATGATTCCCCGCGAGAAGGTGGAGACTCCAGGGTACGAGGTGGACTCGGTTTATAACCCCGCCACTGAAGTGGGAGGCGACTTCTTTCACGTGGAGCCAACACCGGACGGCGGGCTCCTGGTTATTCTTGGGGACGTTGCGGGCAAAGGCCTGCAGGCGGCGATGAACGTGTCGATGTTGATGGGAGCACTGCGGCGGGCGTCAGAGCGGAGCCCGGCGCGGATTTTGGAATCGCTGAACCGGGTGCTGATTGGCAGCGACAGCTTTACGACGTGCCAGGTTTGCTGGTTCGGACCGGACGGCGAGATTGTAATTGCAAATGCGGGGCATCTGCCGCCCTATCTGAATACGCAAGAGGTTCGGCTGCCGGGCGGATTGCCCCTGGGCGTCGTGAACGATGTGACGTACGACGAAGTGCGTCTCTATCTGCATCCCGGCGATCGACTACTGATGATGTCCGACGGGGTTGTCGAGGCGCGGCAAGGGTCAGGCGAGTTGTTCGGATTTGATCGAGTGCACAATCTCAGCAACCAGACGGCGTTTTACATTGCGGACGCGGCGAAGGCATTTGGCCAGGAAGACGACATTACAGTGCTCACGATCCGGCGGCTGGCGAAGGCCATGGCGGCGTAGCATTCCGACGTCTTGCCACAACACCGAACAACGACTCCTATCTCACGCGCATCGAAGCAGATAATGAGTCGCACGTTGCTGCCCGGTAAGCCCTATCCTTTAGGATCCACGGCACACAGAAAAGGCACGAACTTCGCTCTCTTTTCGGAGGGGGCATCCCGCGTCGACGTGTGCTTCTACGACGCGGAGGGAAACGAGACTGACTGCGCAACTCTGCGCGAGCGGACCGCGTTTGTGTGGCACGGATTCATCAAGAACATCAAGCCCGGACAGCTCTACAACTATCGCGTACACGGGCCGTGGGATCCAAAGCAGGGATTGCTGTTCAACCCTGCGAAATCGCTGGTCGATCCATACGCCAAGGCGATCTCAGGACAGCTCGACTGGAATGCTCCGATTTTTCCCTACGATGTTGCCTCAGGCGATCCGTTGAAGATGGACGTGCAGGATAGCGCCCGTGGCGTGCCGAAGTCCGTTGTCATTCACGATCCGTTTGATTGGTCGGATGACTCCAAACCGGAAACGCCGCTGCCGGACTCTGTGATTTACGAGACGCACGTGAAGGGATTCAGCTATCGGAATCCCGATATCCCGGAGAATCTGCGCGGCACATATGCCGGCCTCGCGCATCCATCGAGCATCCAGTACTTCAAGAACCTCGGCATCACCGCGGTGGAATTGCTGCCGATTCATCACTTCATCGACGAGGGCCATCTTGTTGAAAAGGGTTTGAGCGACTACTGGGGCTACAACACGCTGGGATACTTCGCGCCCGCGTCGCGCTATTGCTCGAGCGGCGACCAGGGCGGGCAGGTTCGCGAATTCAAGGAGATGGTAAAGGCGCTGCATTCGGCAGGCATCGAGGTGATTCTCGACGTGGTTTACAACCACACCTGCGAGGGCAACCACATGGGGCCGATGTTGAGTTGGAAGGGCGTGGATAACGCCACATATTATCGGCTGATGCAGGATAGGCCGCAGTTTTACATGGACTACACCGGGACGGGCAATTCCCTGAACGTGCGGAATCCGCAGGTTCTGAAGATGATTATGGATTCGCTGCGCTACTGGGTGACACACATGCACGTGGATGGGTTCCGCTTCGATCTGGCGGCGACGCTCGCACGCGAACTGCACGACGTGAGCAAACTGTCGTCGTTCTTCGACACGATTCATCAAGATCCGACACTCGCCGAGGTGAAGCTGATTGCCGAACCGTGGGATGTAGGCGAAGGCGGATACCAGGTGGGACAGTTCCCTGTTTTGTGGGCGGAGTGGAACGGGAAATATCGCGACACAGTACGGAGGTTTTGGAAAGGCGATGCAGGGCAACTCTCGGATTTCGCTTTCCGGCTGACAGGGTCAAGCGATCTGTACCAGTTCGACGGACGCAAGCCGTATGCGAGCATCAACTTCATCACCGCGCATGATGGATTCACGCTCTGCGACCTGGTGAGCTACAACGAGAAGCACAACGAGGGCAATGGCGAGGACAACAAGGACGGCTCCGATAACAATGACTCGTGGAACATGGGTGTTGAAGGGCCTACGGACGATGTGAAGATCAACGCGCTTCGGGAACGGCAGATGCGGAACTTTCTCGCCACAATGATGCTGTCGCAAGGCGTGCCCATGCTGGCAGGAGGAGACGAAGTGGCGCGCTCGCAGATGGGCAACAATAACTGCTATTGCCAGGATAATGAACTCACGTGGATGGACTGGAATCTCGACGAACGCCGCAAGCGATTGTTGGAGTTTACGTGCAGGATTATCCAGCTTCGCCTTGCACATCCGAACCTGCACCGGAGAAAGTTCTTTCAGGATCGCGAAGTTCGCCGGCGGTACGATGGAAGCCTTGTGCTGGTTGAGAAGGACGCGGTGTGGTTCAATCCGGACGGCAATGAGGTATCGGACGAGGCCTGGAACGCGGAGTGGAGCCGCGCCATCGCTCTCCTGCTGAATGGTTGCACTCTTCAAGTGTCGGATGAGGATGGGAACCCTGTTATCGATGACAGCTTTCTGTTGCTTGTGAATGCAGCCGATCAAGGAGTGGAGTTCACGATACCGCCTTCTCCGCGAGGCAAACCCTGGCGTCAGATTGTAAACACGGAAGACATCGACGATCCGTTTCAGGCGACTTCGATCAATGGCACCGTGATTGTGGGCGGACGGGCCTTGAAGCTGCTCAGCGACGGTTCAATCTGACAAGGCTGCGCGACGAGACCCGGAGACCCTGATCACCGTTCTATTTCGCTATGAGACAGCGGCGGTCAAGACACTGCCAACGGCAAGAAAGACGTCGCTCACACTTTGCGCGATGAGGCTCATGCCGGCGACGCCACCCAAGGCGATAACGGTTAAGGCGAGCCCATACTCGACCAGATCCTGCCCTGTTTCGTTGAGCAACTTTGCAGTGATTTGCTTGAAGAATTTGTGAAAGGTTTCTTGCATACGCTTGTCCTCTCCTGTCTGGTAAGTAACACAGAAAAAGCTTCGCTTTAACAAGGAAGTGTGAGTGTGAACCAGAGATTTGCCCCAGGAGAATTGATTGGTACCTCGACGAGGGGGCATGAGATGACAGAGGTAATGGATTGGACGATTACCTGCCCGTTGCGATACCTGCGATGGGTCAAGAAATTTAACCATGATCCCGCAGAGTGATGGTGTGCGGGTGGCTGCTTGCGAGTTGGATGGATCGACCGGGAATGGAGCGCAGAAGGCGGCCCGATAAGAAGCCGGCGCGAATCGCGAAAAGTCCGCCGAACTTATTGGGCGACGCCGTTGACGATGGTCGTGGCCAAGGCTACAAAGATGCGATTGACGCTGGTGGCGATGGCTGCCTCGCCGGCGACACATCCGAACGCAATGAGACCTATAGCCATCGCATATTCGGTTATTCCCTGGCCATTGGTACGCTCAAGCAGGCTCTTTGCGGCAGAATGCAAGTTCAGGATCAGGTCTTTCATAATGGATCCCCCTGGTTACGGTGTGTAACATCGACGCCTTCGTCTTGACGGATGAGCACCCAGCCCAGTTCGTTCTTACTACAACGGAAACGAAGGATCGAGTAAAGATGCCCGGGGTCCATGGACCTTCGTTCTCCCGCGAAGGATCTCCAGTTCCAGGACAAGTAGGAAAGCCTCATCCTTGCGGATGAGGCTTTCTGTTTCTTTCTTTTGCCGACTAAGGGGAGGCAGTCAGAGCCACCGCGGGTGGCTCAGTCGTAGTATTCGAGACCGAGGTGGGTGATAAGGTCGGCGCCCATGATGTGGCGGAGCGTGTTCTTGAGCTTCATGGACTGGATGAAGAGATCGTGCTCGGGATAGAGGCCCTCGCGCGTCTGCGGAGACTTGAGATAGAAGCTCAGCCATTCCTGGATACCGAGGGATTTGAGCGACGGGGTGCGCTTGGCGAGGTCGAGGAACAGAACCAGGTCGAGCGCGATAGGCGCGGCCAGGATGGAGTCGCGGCAAAGGAAGTCGACTTTGATCTGCATCGGATAGCCGAGCCATCCGAAGATGTCGATGTTGTCCCAGCCTTCCTTGTTGTCGCCGCGTGGCGGGTAGTAGTTGATGCGGACCTTGTGAAAGATATCTTTGTAGAGGTCGGGATAAAGCTCGGGCTGGAAGATGTATTCGAGCGAGCCGAGCTTGGACTCTTCCTTGGTCTTGAAAGATTCAGGATCATCGAGCACTTCGCCGTCGCGGTTGCCGAGGATGTTTGTCGAATACCAGCCGGAGACGCCTAGGAGGCGAGCTTTGAAGGCGGGCGCCAGCACGGTCTTCATGAAGGTTTGGCCAGTCTTGAAGTCTTTGCCGCAGATCGGAGCAGCATTCTTTTTAGAAAGCTCGATCATGGCCGGAACATCTACGGTGAGATTCGGTGCACCGTTCGCAAAAGGGACGCCTTCCGTGAGGGCCGCGTAGGCGTAGATCTGTGAGGGCGCGATGCCGACGTCGTTTGACTCGAGTCCCTTTTCGAAGGCTTCAATGGACTGATGAACGGCTGTGGGCTCGAGAAAAATTTCGGTCGATCCGCACCAGATCATGACTACGCGGTCGACGGTCTTTCTGAAGTTCTGAATATCGGCGCGGACTTGCTCAGCGAGGTCGCGCTTGTTCTTTCCCGTTTTGACGTGAGTGCCGTGCAGGCGCTTGACGTAGAACTGGTCGAAAACGGCGGGCAGAGGCTTGATGGTTTCCAGATAAGGTTTGAGTTGCTGGAGCAGATCCTTGTCGAGGACCTTGGCATGCGCGGCGCTCTCGTAGACGTTGTCTTCGAAGATGTCCCATCCGGTAAAGACGATATCGTTCAGATCCGCGATGGGGACAAATTCCTTGACGAGCGGCGACTTGTTGTCAGTGCGCTTGCCGAGGCGAACGGTGCCCATCTGGGTGAGCGAACCGATGGGCTTTGCCAGCCCGCGGCGTATCGCTTCAACGCCGGCGATCATCGTGGTCGCCACGGCGCCGAGTCCCACAACCATTACGCCCAGCTTGCCCTTGGCGGGCTCGGGCTTTACGACCGGTGCGGCTCCTGCCTTCTGGCCGCTTTGTTCTGTATTGCTCATTCGTTTTTCCTAACCTTCCTTGAATTGCTTTACGAATCAGAAAAATCTAAAAACGCGGACGCATCAGTGTACTCCCGCAGGGCGGCGGCATTCCCAGCCCTGGGTCACGCTTCGCTGGCTTGACGGAAGCGATTAATGTGCGTCCACACGAACCAGACGATGGCGACGAGCAGGCCAAGCTCTACGACGAGGTGAAAACGATGGAACCACTCATGAAAGCGCGGGTCAGTATCCCATGCCTGGCCTAATCTCATGCCTGCGTAGGCCAACGCGTAGCACCAGGGCCATGAACCGATGAACGTATAGATATGGAAACGAAGCTGCGGCATGCGCGCGACTCCGGCGGGAAACGCGATGAAGGTGCGGACCACAGGGAGCAGGCGACCGAGAAGTACGGTGATGGTGCCGTACTTCTCGAAGAATTTCGTCATGCGGTCGAGGTCGTGGTGGCTCATCAGTACCCAGCGACCGTAGCGCTCGACCAGCGGACGCCCGCCTGCGGCTCCAACCCAGTAAGCGATGAGGGAACCGAGATTGCATCCGATCGCTCCCGCTGTTGCGGCCCAGAACAAGCTGAAGCGCCCCGTGTACACGAGGTAGCCGGCGAAGGGCATGATGATTTCGCTGGGAAGCGGGATGCAGGCCGATTCAATGCCCATCAGGGCAGCAATGCCTGTGTATCCCAATGAGCCGATGACCTGGGTGACGAAGTGAACAAGGAAGGGCAAAATGCGTTCGGTCATGGGCATGTTCAGTATATAGGTTGGTAGCGGCCCTGCTAGGATTGAGTTGATTTCAACGCAGGATTGAGGTGTTTACGTTGGCTGAGTTTCCTCCTGTTCCGCTCACGCTTGAAGGGTCAGCACTGCTGCATCAGTTCTTTCGTTTTGACTGGAAGGCATGGCGGCAAACACTCGCGGGAGACCGCGAACATATTGCCGCCGACTTTGTCGCGACACTGAAGAAACTGGAGCAAGGTTCGGGCAGCGGCGCGCAGACAGGGCTCTTCTCGCAGCTTGGACATAAGGGCGATCTGATCCTTGTACACTTCCGCGACTCGTTTGAAGCGCTGAACCAGGTAGAGCTCGATCTCGCGCAAACGGCGCTGTACGACTATCTGACGCCCACGCACTCGTATGTTTCGGTCGTCGAGCTTGGCTTGTACGAGTCGAGCCGCAAGACGTACGAAGCGGCTTCGGCAAAGGGATTTGAGAATCATACGCCGGAGTGGAATGCAGAGGTCCAGGGTTCGTTAAATCGTGGAGCGGAGGCGATGAAGACGCGGCTCTTCCCTGCTATTCCGGATGCGAAGTACCTGTGCTTTTATCCCATGGACCGCAAGCGCGGCGAGCAGGTGAACTGGTATACCGTTCCGTTTTCCGAGCGGCAGCGAATGATGCACGAGCACGGGATGATCGGGCGACGCTACGGCGACGTGGTGAAGCAGATTATTTCCGGATCGATCGGGATGGATGATTGGGAGTGGGGCGTCGACCTGTTCGCGGATGATCCGGTGGTGTTCAAGAAGCTGATCTACGAGATGCGGTTCGATGAAGTGAGCGCGGTGTATGCGCTGTTCGGACAGTTCTATTTGGGAGTGAGGCTGCCGGTGGAGAAGCTTTCCAATTGGCTCAAGGGCGAATTGTAGAAGACAATGTGCGCAACGAAAGCCGTACCGAAAAAGAAACCATTGAAGACGACAGTCAAGCGTGCTTCGACTTCGCGCGATCTTGCGCCGGAGCGGATCAACGCGATTTTGAAAGCGCTGGATGATGCGTATCCGGATGCGGTTTGTGCGCTGACGCATCGGTCGCCATGGGAATTGCTGGTGGCTACGATTCTTTCGGCGCAGTGTACAGATGTGCGGGTGAACATGGTGACGCCGGAGTTGTTCAAGCGCTTCCCTACTCCGGCGGCGATGGCGAAGGCGGAGATTCCGGAACTGATCGAGATTATTCGAACGACAGGGTTCTTCAACAACAAGGCGAAGTCGATCAAGGGTGCGGCACAGGCAATCATGGATCGGTTTGGCGGCAAAGTTCCGGAGACGCTGGCGGAGTTGATCACGGTTCCGGGTGCGGCGCGGAAGACGGCGAACGTGGTGCTGGGCGTGAGCTACGGCAAGGCAGAGGGCGTGGTCGTCGATACGCACGTGTTTCGGATTTCGCGGCGGCTGGACCTGACGAAGAGTGACACAGCTGAAAAGGTGGAGCAGGACCTGATGCGGATTCTGCCGCAGGATCACTGGATTCGTTTTTCGCACCAGGTGATTCATCACGGGCGACAGGTGTGCGTGGCGCGCGGGCCAAAGTGCGAGAAGTGCAATCTGGAGACGCTGTGCCACTCGGAAGACAAGACGTGGACGTCGTAAGTGAACTTGAGGTTCAGTTTTCCCAGCTCTTGCCCTTCGATTGCAGTTGGTCTCCTGGCCCAGGAACGCATTGCATAACCCGCGCTCGGCATCGCCGTCATACATAGCGCGATGCACCAGCCTGAGGAGATAAAAATGCGATCGGGCGGCCCTCCCGGACGCGGCCAGAAGTAAGCCAGTTTTTCCCGGGTTTTACCCTGGGGCTCCTTTCGGCCGGCCCCTCCAGGGCGAGTTTTGGCGCTTGCCGAATGGCGGGACGCGTGGTGTGACTAGCTCACAGCTCCCTGGAATTACGGAACAAGGCTTTTCTCCACCGCAGCGATCAGGCCGGGGATGTCGTGCGGGGTGGCTTCGGCGGTGGGTTCCCAGCCGAGTTCGCGAAGAGTTGCGCTGGTGACGGGGCCTATGGAGATGGCTCGCACGCCGGCGAACGGGAAGCGGATGCCGGCGGCGCGGGCCACTTCGGCAAGGTGGATTGCGCTGGAGGAACTGGCGAAGGTGGCGGCATCGATAGGCGATGCGAGGGCAGCGCGCAACTGATCGGGTGCGTTGGCCGGGATCGTGTTCTGGTAGGCGTCGACAACGTTGACGGTCGCACCGGATTTGCGCAGTGCATCGGGGATGATGTCGCGGGCAATGGCGGCGCGGGCCAGTAGAACACGCTTACCTTGAACGCGGGTGGCCAACGCGGTAACGAGGCTTTCGGCAACGTAGCTTTCGGGCGTGAGCGTGACGTGGAGTCCGGCGTGGCGGGCTGCTTCAGCGCTGGCCGGACCGATGGCGGCGATGTGCGGAGCCAGATCGTGCAGCGAAAGCCCGAGGCTTGCGGCTCGTTCCGCAACGGCGCGAACGGTGTTGGCGCTGGTGAGGATGAGCCAGTCGTAACTGTAGAGGTGTCGGAGCGCCACATCGAGTGGATCGTAGCTGGCGGGTGGGCGGATCTCGAGGACGGGGACTTCGATGGGGTCGGCGCCTGCAGCGCGAAGGCCTTCGGTGAGTTTGCCGGCTTGGTGCGCGGCGCGGGTTACGAGGATGCGTCTGTTGGCCAGCGATGAAGTCATTGTTCGACTCCATCATCGCACCGCGGGCTTGGGCGGCCGTGTATTTCGTCGCGGATGAAGTCGGGGTTTTGGATTTTGGTAATTCCCGAAAACCCGGGCCTGAAGGCCGGCTTGATCAGGCAGATGAATTCAGCGGCCTGTGAAGGCCCCTGCTCCCTCCGTTGCGGCGAGTCGCTCAGGTCGTGTTGCGACACCCAAGATCATAAAAGTCAGTTGAGATCGTGCTTTCCCACCCAAGCTGCGCTTGGATGGGGCACCCCTGTGTCGTGCGGATATATAGATTTTCAGGGCCGGGTTAACCGAGAAAGCGATGTGCGCGGGAACAAATATCCAATCCAGCTGAAGTGCAGGCTTATGCGGAGGCGCCGGCCGGGGGATTGGCAGTAGATTCCAACAGCGGGGCGGCGCCGGCTTCCAGGAGCAGTTCTGCAGCTAGCTGGCCGAGTTCAATGGGTGCGATATCGGCGCGGCGCGACTCGTGATGGATGCGGATGGCTTTGCCGGTAGCAGGGTCGGCGACTACGGCGAAGATCTCCTGCCACTCGCCGGCTTCATCCTGCGGAGCTACGCGGCAATGGATTCCGATCGGGACCTGGCAGCCTCCGCCAAGTGCCGCGAGGGCGGCACGTTCGGCGGTGACGGCGTAGCGGGTGGCGGGGTCGTCGAGAAAGGCGATTGCGGCGATGGTTTTCGCGTCTTTTTTGCGGATCTCGATGCCTAGCGAGCCCTGGCCCGCGGCGGGACAGAAATCTTTCGGCTCGAGGCGCTGGCGAACCCATTCGGTTTTTTCAAGGCGATCGAGTCCGGCGGCAGCGAGCAGGATCGCATCGACCTGGCCTTCGGCAAGCTTGCGCAGGCGAGTGTCGACGTTGCCGCGAAATTCGACTGCTTTGATGTCGGGGCGAAGAGCGAGAAGTTGTGCACGGCGACGCTGGCTGCTGGTGCCAACGACGGCTCCATGAGGGAGGGCGCGAAGGCTGTGGTGCTTGACCGAGACGAGGACATCGCGCGGGTCAACACGGGGCGGCGTTGCTCCGAGCATGAATGGCGCGGGCAGTTCGGTGGGGAGATCCTTGAGCGAGTGGACGGCCAGATCGACGCGGCCCTCAGCGAGCGCTTCTTCAATTTCCTTGGTGAACATGCCCTTTGAGCCTACCTGGGCGAAGGTGACTTCCTGCAGGCGGTCGCCAGTGGTCTTGATGATTTCGATTTCGACGGTGTGGCGTTTCGCACGCAGAAGCGCGGCGATGTGGTTGGCCTGCCAGAGTGCGAGTTGCGAACCGCGGCTGCCGATACGCAGATTCATTTGCCTCCTACGGCGCTGGTTTCGCTGCGCTCCGCGATTTTGCTTTCTTCGGCGCGGAATGTGGAAGGAGAAGAGTCCGGTTGAGCTTCGACCGGTTTGGGAACTGTGTCGGCTACCGAGGGCAGAGACCATGCCTCGCAAAGCGCGTCAACGCGGGTGGAATCATTCTCGCGTGCGGCCTGCTTGAGTGCCTGCATCGGCGGGTGCAGAAATTTGTTGACGAGGCCGCGGGTAAGGGCTTCGATGGCTGCGAGCTGTTCTTCACTAAGGATGCCGAGCTTGGCGTGAATGCGCTTAAGTTCGTTCTGGCGAATCTCTTCGGCCTGGTGCTGCAGCGAGACGATCGCCGGTGCAACGTTGACGGTGCGGCGGCGCTGATGAAAGCGCTCCACCTCGGCGTTGATGAGGGTCTCGGCGTCGCCGGCCTGGGATTGGCGTTCGGCAATATGCGAGGCGGCCACGGCCTGAAGGTCGTCGATATCGTAGACGAAGATGCCTTCCACCTTGTTCATCGTGGGATCAACGTCGCGCGGAACGGCGATGTCGATGAAGAACATGGGACGGTTGCGGCGGCGATGCATGAACTGCTGTCCGTGTTCGCGGCGGAAGATGGGGTGTGGTGCACCGGTGGAGCTGATAACGATGTCGGCTTCTGTTGCGGTCTCGTAGAGCCTTTCGAACGGAATGACGCGGCCATTGAATGGCTCAGCGAGCTGGCGGGCGCGTTCGAGCGTGCGATTGGTGACGAGAATGGCTCCTGCGCCCTGCTGCACTAGGTGACGTGCAGCGAGTTCTGACATTTTTCCGGCGCCAACGAGGAAGACGGTGCGGCCCTGGAGTGATCCGAAGATTTTGCGGGCCAGCTCGACGGCGACTGACGCGATGGAGACGGAGTTGGAGCCGATGGCCGTTTCAGATCGCACGCGCTTGGCTGCGGCGAACGCGGATTGGAGAAGATGTTCGAGCTGGCCGGAGATTGTTCCGGCGGCGCGGGCCGTAGCGAAGGCTTCTTTGACCTGACCGAGAATCTGCGGCTCGCCCACGACCATGGAGTCGAGGCTGGCGGAGACGCGGAAGAGATGCCGAACAGCCTGCTGATCGCGGTGCTCGTAGATGTGAGGGGCGAGAAGGGCCTGATCCAATCCAAAGTGGTTATGCAGAAACTGGGTCAGGTCGGTTTCAGGCGACTCAACGGCGGCGAGCATTTCGACTCGGTTGCAGGTGGAGACTATCATGCACTCGCTGACGCCGGGTTGCGCGGCGAGAGCGCGGGTGGCGTCGGGTAGATCTTCGCGCGAGATGGCGATGCGCTCGCGCAGTTCGATGGGCGCGGTTTTGTGGTTGATGCCGATGAGAACGATCTGGCTCATGGGGCACCGAACCTGTGAACGTGGCTGACGGTGTTGGCTGCCCAGACGCACAGCATGACGATCAGGACCGCTCCAGAAAGGTAGGCAGCTTTGCGCCCGCGAAGGCCGGCGGATTGCCGCAGATAAAGGAGGAGGACATACAGTCCCCACATGGCGTAGGAGGCAACAACCTTGGGGTCGCCGTAATAGGCCGCGCCGAGCGAAGTCTCCTGTACGAGAACGGCGCCAAGAATGAGGCCGACGGTCATGCAGGGGAAACCGAAAAGAAGCATGGCGTGGGCGATTCGTTCAAGGGTGTCCAGCGGGGGAAGCCAATCGAGCGAGATCCACCCGGAGTCGTCGGTCGATTTGAGCTTGGCTTTCAGGCGCCGCTCCTGGATGAGATAGAGAAGCGAGGCCAGAAGGCTGAATCCCAATGCGGCGTAGGCGGCGAGGAGTGCGGTGATGTGGGCGATCAGCCAGCTTGTTCTAACGCCCTGCGAGGGGAAGCTGTAACCCTGAAGGCCGAGTGCCGGGACGAAGACCAGGAAGAAGGTGATGGGGAGGGCGAAGACGCCGAGGGAGATGGCGTCGTATATCCACCAGGCCAGAAAGAACAGGCCCGCGACAGCAAAACCCAGCAGCGATTCAGCTTCGCGGGCACCTACAGGCATCCAGCGATGGGCCTGGACGAGCATTTCCACGGCGGAAACGAAGTGAAAAAAGAAGGCCATGCCGCCCAGATGTACGCACCACCGGCGCGCACGCTCGGAGGAATAGAGCACGGCGGGGAAAATTGCGCAGCTTGCCGCGAAGTAAAGAACGGTCGCGACTCGGAGCCAGAGGAGATGCATGCCGTACTCAAATCTAAAGCCTGACTAATCAGTATACTGTGATCCAAATCACCATAACTGAGCCGATGAACCGCTTTAGGCGGTCATGAGCGCGGAAAGATCAGGCACGGATGAATATGTTGTTGCAACCATTTAGGCGACATCGTCGGTGGGCTGGGTTTGCCGCGATCGTGGTGGGGGCGATTCAGACTGCAGGTTTGGCTACTCTCTCGGCCCAGGATGCTACTTTTCCGAAGAAAACGGGGATCCAGTCGCCCGGAATTCAGCATGCGATGGACGAACTGCCGAAGGCAGCCACAATTGTGGTGAAGGGCGATCCGGACTGGCTGGCGGCAACGCCGGATGCAGTTTGGCTGACGAGCGAGAGGACCGATAGCGTGGTCCGGCTGGATGCCGAAACGAACCAGCCGGGAATGGTGGTGACCGTGCACAAACCGTGCTCGGGACTGGCTGTGGGGTTTGGGAGCTTGTGGGTTCCAAGTTGTGGGGACAAGAGCGTGGTGCGGGTGGATCCAATGACGGGCGAAGTGCAGGCGACGATTCAGGCCGGGCCGGCAGATTCAGAGGGCGGAATCACAGCGGGGGCCGGGAGCGTGTGGCTGGTGACGTCGGCGAAGGATGCAGAGGGGGACGGCGAGTTGACTCGGATTGACGCGGCGACTAATAAGGTGGCCGCGACGATCAAGATTCCGGCGGGGTCGTTCAATCCCCTGTTCGCCGAAGGATCTGTGTGGGTGACTTCGAATGCGGGGAATGTGCTGGTGCGGGTCGATCCTGCGACGAACAAGGTGGTGAGTTCGACAGCGGTTGGGCCGATGCCGCGGTTTCTGGCGTATGGGGCCGGATCGATCTGGGTGCTGAACCAGGGAGATGGAACGGTTTCGCGGGTGAGTGCGAAGACGGCGAAGCTGGAAGCGACGATTGCCGCAGGGATTCCGGGGCACGGTGGCGAAATTACGTTTGGCGCGGGCTCGGCGTGGGCTACAGAGATGGAGTTTCCGCTGACGCGAATCGATGCGAAGACGAACAAAGTTGTGGCGCAGTGGCATGGTGCTGGCGGAGACAGCGTGCGCTATGCGTTTGAGTCGATTTGGCTGACCGATTTGAAGGGTGGGAAGGTGTGGCGGATTCCAGTTCAGGAACAATGAAGTCCAGCTTTAACCTGCATCAGGTTTTGGGCACGTTCTGCACAGGGCGGGTTGAGTCACGTCACGGTAATCTGTAGGCACTTGTGCAACCCGCTGAACTCCAATCCGCGGCGGTGCCCCCGTCTCCTCCTGCCCCTGATGAACTGGAATTGGCACCGGCTGAGTCAGCAGCGGGCAAGGCTGGCGCGAAGTCACTCGAACCTACTCCGTTTATGCGGCAGTGGAGCGCGGCGAAGCGGGAGAATCCCGATGCGCTGTTGTTCTTTCGCATGGGGGATTTCTACGAGCTGTTCTATGACGATGCAGTAACTGCGAGTCGCGAGCTGCAACTGACGCTGACGGCGCGGGATCGCGAACGCCAGTTGCCTATGTGCGGGGTGCCGTATCACTCGGTGGAAGGGTACCTGACGCGGCTGCTGCGGAAAGGGTACCGGATCGCGATCTGCGATCAGATGGAGGACCCAAAGTTCACCAAGAAGATTGTGAAGCGCGAGGTGACACGGGTTCTTTCGCCGGGGACGGCGCTGGACGCGGCACTGGGTCAGGAGAAGAACAATTTTCTGGCGGCGTATTTCGAGAGCGGGCCGGAAAAGCAGACTGTGTGCGCGGTGGCGCTTCTGGACGTTTCTACGGGAGAGTTTCGGACGACGGAGTTTCAGGGGCCGAAAGCACGGCAGCGGGCACTGGAAGAGTTGTTGCTGGCGGGTCCGAGCGAGGTGCTGCTGACGACAAGTGCGGAGACTCCGGGTGCGTTCGAAAAAATTGCGGCAAAGACGCGCGTAGAGGATTGGGTGTGGACGCGTGACTTTGCCGTCCCCCTGGTCGAGCGGCAACTGCAGGTGCGATCGCTCGAAGGATTCGGGTTGGTCGGACATGAGGCGGCGGCGATTGCGGCGGGTGTGGTTCTGCACTACGTGCGGACGACGCAGAGGAACGAGGCTCTGCACATTGACTCGCTGAAGTTTCAGGAGCACTCGACGGCGCTGGAACTCGACCAGGTAACGGTGCGGAACCTGGAACTGGTTGAGCCGCTGTTTGCGGGCCAGGATGATCGCGCGACACTGTTCCACACGCTGGACGCGTGCCAGACACCGATGGGCAAGCGGATGTTGCGGGCGACGATTCTGCGTCCGCTGATCGATGCCGAAGTTTTGAATGCGCGATATGAGGCAGTGGCTGAGGCGCTCGCGGATCTTGTAAAACGCGAAGAGGTACGGCGAGCGTTTGATGGGATTCTCGATCTGGAGCGGCTGCTGGCGCGGCTGAGTCTAGATTCAGCGGGACCGCGCGATGTGCGGGGGCTTGCTGCAAGCCTTGCGCGGTTGCCGCAACTGAAGACAGCGATGGAGGCGATGACCGCTCCCTTGTGGCGAGAGTTGATTGGACGGCTGGACACCCTTGAGGATGTGGCCGCAAGGATTGAGGGGACGCTGGTGGCGGAGCCTCCGCTGACGATGGCCGATGGCGGAGCTATTGCGGCGGGTGTGGATGCTGAGCTCGATGAGCTGCGGGGGATATCGAGCACGGGGCGGCAGTCGATTGCGGCGATCGAAGAGCGGGAGCGGGCGAGGACGGGAATTGGTTCGCTGAAGGTGCGGTATAACTCGGTGTTCGGGTACTACATCGAGATTACGAAGTCGAATCTCGCGATGGCTCCGGCGGATTATGAGCGCAAGCAGACGCTGGTGAATGCGGAGCGGTTTACGACGCCGGAGTTGAAAGAGTACGAGGTCAAGATTCTCACGGCGCACGATCGCTGCATCGATATCGAGAAGCGGATTTTTCTGGAGCTTCGCGCGAAGGTGCTGCAGGCGGCGGGGAGAATACGGCGGACATCGGCGGCGGTGGCAGAAGCGGATCTGCTGACGAACTTCGCGCATCTCGCTTCGCTACGGCGGTATGTGCGGCCGGTGCTGGCCGAGGAGCAGGTGCTGGAGGCGGTAGCGGCGCGACATCCGGTGATTGAGCAGTGGATGGAGGAGACGCGCGAGGGGCGCTTCATTGCGAACGATCTGTATATAGATTCCGGTGAGATGGGGCCGAGCCTGCTGCTGATTACGGGTCCGAACATGGGCGGCAAGAGCACCTACCTGCGGCAGGCAGCGATGCTGGTGCTGATGGCGCAGATGGGGAGCTTTGTTCCGGCGCAGAGTTTGCGGCTTGGGCTGGTGGATCGCATCTATACGCGCATCGGGGCGAGCGATAACGTGGCGCGCGGGCGCTCCACTTTCATGGTGGAGATGACGGAGACGGCGACGATTCTGAATACGGCGACGAAGCGGTCGCTGATTCTGCTGGACGAGATGGGACGCGGGACGGCGACGTTTGATGGGCTGTCGCTGGCGTGGGCGACGGTTGAGTATCTGCATGCGGAGACGGGGGCGCGCACGCTGTTTGCGACGCACTATCACGAGCTGACGATGCTGGCGGAGAAATTGCCGCGGGTGCGGAATCTGCGCGTGGGCGTGAAGGAGGGCGCGGGCGGGATTGTGTTTCTGCATACGATTGAGCCCGGCGCGGCGAGCAAGAGCTATGGCATTGAAGTGGCGAAGCTGGCGGGATTGCCTGCTGTGGTGATTGATCGGGCTAAGCATGTGTTGAGGCAGCACGAGAAGCAGGAGCGGCAGAGCGTGCAGGTGGAGACGGCCCCGGAGCCGATGCAGTTGACGATTTTTACGCCGTTGTCGCAGCGGATTGTGGATCGCATTGAAGCGGTGGATGTGAATGCGCTGACGCCGCTGCAGGCGTTGAATCTGCTGGAGGAGTTGCAGCAGGAACTCAAGGAGAAATCATGACTGCGACGGTGCGGCAGGCGGTGGGAAGTCTGCTGGTGGTTGGACTGGGCGGAACGGAGCTGACGGGGCTGGAGCGCGCGTGGCTGCGGCTGGTGCGACCCGGCGGCGTGATTCTCTTCAAACGCAACATCACGGACGCGCAGCAGACGCGCGACCTGCTTGAGGAGGCGACCGGATTTTGCGGCGCGAAAGCTGTGCGCTGCGTGGATGTGGAAGGCGGCACGGTGAATCGGCTGCGCGATGCGCTGGCGCCGATTGCTTCGGCACAGGCGGTGGGGGCGGCGATGCGGAATCCAGCCCATTCGCAAAAAGCGAGAATGGATGGGGCACCCACGTCCATGCTGAAGCGGAAGGGTGAGGCGCGCAAATCTGCTGGCTGGCACGGGAGCATGGGGAGCTGATTGCGCGAGCGGTGAAGGCGTTCGGGTTCAACACAACGCTGGCGCCGGTGGTGGATCTCGCTTTGCCTGAGGCAGCCGAGGTCATGGGATCGCGCACGGCGGTGCGAATGCCGCGGACGTGATTGGATATGCGCGGGAGTTTCTGGCGGGGATTGCGGCGCAGGGAGTGGTGGGGTGCGGAAAGCACTTTCCGGGCCTGGGCGGGGGGACGGGCGACACACATTTTGTTACGCCTGCGATTCAGCGCACGTGGACGCAGCTTTGGGAGGAGGACGTGGTTCCCTATCGCGAACTGCATCGGGCGATGCCGATGATCATGATGAATCATGCGGCTTATCCGCAGACGCCGGGAAAGAACGAGCCGGCGAGCGCTTCGCGATTCTGGATCGCGGAGACGCTGCGCAAGACGGATCGGCTACAAGGGGATCATTCTTCTCCGATGATCTGGAGATGGGCGGCATTCTGAAGTTCTTGCCGGTGGAAGACGCGGCGGTTGCGGCGATCCGCGCGGGATCGGATCTGCTGGAGATCTGCCATAGCCCGGAACTGATTCTGCGAACGTATGAGGCGCTGGTTTCGGAGGGCGAGCGGTCGGCGGCGTTTCGGAAATTGTTGCTGGCGACGGCGCGCGATCTGCGCGCAAGCGGGCTCGTTTGTATGCGCGAGGCGTGGCGCCTGCGCTGGGTGCGAAGAAGCTGGAAGCGTTGCGCAAGAGCATTCTGGATTTCAATGAGACGGTGGCCGCGATCGTGAATGCGTCCGCCGTCTGCCGCCCCGCGAGCGATCGTCTCCGGCGGAGGCTTCGTGAAGTTGAAGCCGATGATCGTGGCCGGGGTGATGAGCGGGACGTCGGCCGATGGGATCGATGTTGCGATGGTGCGGATTGCGCCGGTGAAGGGGCGGCCGAAGCTGACGCTGCTGGCGCATGAGGGATTTCGCTATCCGGCTGCGTTGCGCAACGCTGTGCTGGCGGCGATGAATGCGAAGTCGATTTCAACTGCGGAATTGGCGCGGCTGAATTGGCGCCTGGGTATCGCGTATGCCGAGGCGGTGAAGGCGACGGTGGCGCGGCATAAGATTCAGATGGAACTGATCGGATGCCATGGGCAAACGCTGTATCACCAGGCGTGTGCCAGCGGCATATGCAGGCAAGACATTTGCGATGCACGTGGCAATTGGGAGAGGCTGCGCTGATTGCGGCGGAGGTTGGTGTGCCGGTGGTGTCGAATTTTCGGCCTGCGGATATGGCGGCGGGCGGGCAGGGTGCGCCGCTGGTGCCGCTGCTGGATTATGTTCTGTTCGCCGATCAGAAACGTGGCCGGGTTCTGCAGAACATTGGCGGCATTGCGAACTTGACGGCGATGCCTGCGGGGAGCGGCGCAGAGGAATTGATCGCGTTTGATACCGGGCCGGGCAACATGGTGATGGATGCGCTGGCGCAGAAACTCTTTGGAAAGCCGTTCGATCGCAACGGGGCGATTGCGGCGAGGGGGCGCGTGCTTGAGCCCGTGGTGGAACAGATGTTAAGCGACCCGTTATTTTGCGCTCCGTCCCCCGAAGACTGCGGGGCGAGAGGAGTTTGGGCACGAGTATGCGGCGACATTTCTGGCGGCATGCCGGCATGTGAGCCGCAAGCCCGAGGATGCGTTGGCGACGGCAACGGCGCTGACCGCTGAGAGTATTGCGCGGAGCTTTGAGCAATTCGTGCTGCCGAGAATGACGGGCGCGCCGGTTGATTATATCGTTTCGGGTGGAGGCGCGCGGAATCGGACGCTGATGTCGATGCTGAGCTTCGCGCCTGGAACCGCTGGGATGCACTGTGACGACGAGTGAGCAATTCGGATTGCCGGCGGAGGCCAAGGAGGCAGCGGCATTTGCTTTGATGGCGTGGATGACGTGGCATCACTTGCCGGGGAATGTACCGGCGGCGACGGGAGCGAGGCGGCAGGCGATTCTGGGGCAGATCACGTATGCGTAGCGGTTTTGGTGCGGGTCGATTAAAGAAGCCGGGGCTAAAGCCCGGAGATGATTCAGGCGATATTTGTGGGGCTGAAGCGCCACACTCCCTCCCAGCAACTCCTTGCCCGGGTGAAACATTCTCTCAACTTCGAATCTCGGCCGCGAAGTCTGGAGTCATCCTCCTTTTTCTTTTTGTGGTGTTCATCGGATGTCAAGCGTCGAAGCGCGATCCGAAGACGGTCGTGTTTTTGATTGAGTCGAGTCCTACGAATCTTGATCCGCGGATTGGGACGGATGGGCAATCGGAACATATCGACGAGCTGATTTTTGACGGGCTGGTTGCGAAGGATGCGAATTTTCATTTCACGCCTGCGCTGGCTGCATAGCTGGGAACTGCGCGACCCGGTGACGCTGGTGTTTCATCTGCGCGAGGGCGTGCGGTTTCATGATGGGCGGCCGATGACGGCGCGCGACGTTGTCTGGAGCATCAATTCGATGCGCGACGGCAGCGTGATTACGGCGAAGTCGGCATCGTATGCAGCGATCAACACAGTGGAAGCGCCCGATGCCAGGACTGTCATTCTCCACCTGAAGCATCCGGATAATTTTCTGCTGATCAACCTTGCGACGGGAGCGTTCGGTGTTGTGCCGGAGGGGAGCGGGCGCGATTTCTGGCAGCATCCCGTAGGCACCGGACCATTCCGATTTGTGAGTCAGCAGATCGATCAAAATGTGCTGATCGAGCGCAATCCGCTGAGCTGGAGAGTGCAGCCGAAACTGGAGCGTGTGCGGTTCGCGGTGGTTCCTGATCCGATTACGGAGTCGCTGGAAATGGAAAAGGGGTCAGGCGACGTGGCGATCAATTCCCTGCCCATGGATTCGCTGCCGATTCTTGGTGCGCGACCGAACCTCGAAGTCAACGACGCGCCGGGCACGCAGATTCAGTACCTTGCGTTTAACCTGACCGATCCGCTGCTGAAGAATGTGCGCGTGCGGCAGGCGATTTCATGCGCGATCGATCGCGATTTGATTATTCGCACGCTGTTGCGCGGACATGCGCGGCCTGCGGTGAGCCTGCTGCCGCCAACGCATTGGGCTTGGACGGGAGATGTGGCGAACTTTGGATACGATCCAGAGCGCGCGAAGAAGTTGCTGGATGAAGCGGGCTATCCGGCGGGTGCGAACGGCGTGCGGTTCCACGTGACGATGAAGACAAGCACGGTGGAAGATGTGCGCTCGCTCGCGGCAGTGCTGCAGCAGCAGCTGGCGCAGGTCGGGATTGCGCTGGACATCCGGACGTTTGAATTCGCGACGTTTTATGCCGATGTGACGCGCGGGGCGTTTCAGTTGTATTCGCTGCGCTGGATCGGCGGCAACGAGCAACCGGACATTTTCAGCTATGCGTTTTCGACAGCGCGCTTTTCGCCCAAGGGGGCAAACCGCAGCCACTATTCAAATGCGAAGGTGGATGCACTGCTTGACGATGGCGCGACCAGCACGGACCAGGCAAAGCGACGCGCGGATTATGTCGAGGCGCAGCAGATTCTCGCCGAGGAACTGCCGTCGGTCAACCTCTGGTACAAGGACACGGTAGTGGTGCACAACCGGAGGCTGACGAACGTGACGCCGACGGCTTCGGGCAGCTTTGCATTTCTTGAAACTGCGGAGCTAGCGCCCTAGACGCGCGGAACTTCGAGTTTTGCTGTCCTGCTCTCGCGACGCAGCGAAGCTTAAGACTCCCTTAAGAAAACAACCCAATTCTACGACTTCTAAGCGCTGTGTTGAGAGCTACATAGCGTACACCCGCGCGATCGAAGCAATCAGTTCATAGTTTGGCACTGTTTCTCAACCTTTTGCGGCCCTGCCTCGTCTACCGAAACAGATAACGATTACAGCGCAGGGACTGTGGATGCGCGGAGAGATTGATGAAGAACAAGAACTGGAATCGATTTGCGGTCACGATGGCGCGGTTGTTTCTCCTGGTCGCCATGGCGCTGGCGTGCACCGCGCTGAATGCGCAGTCTCCATCTCGATTTGTGGGGACGGTCACAGCGATCAGTGGAAGCACAATTACCGTGAAGACCGATGCCGGCGATTCAAAGCAGGTGGAGATTCCAGCAACCGCAGTGATGAAGAGGCTTGCGCCGGGACAGAAGGACCTGGGCGCGGCAGAGACGATTCATCTGACCGATCTTGCCACCGGCGATCGCGTGCTGGTGAAGTTGGACCCCGATGCGACAGGCGCAACACCGCAGGCGCTGCAAGTGGTAGCGATGAAGCAGACGGACATCGCGCAGAAGCAGCAACAGCAGCGCGATGAGTGGCAGCGCAACGGCACAGGCGGGTTGGTAAAGAGCGTTGATCCGGCTGCGGGCGTCGTTGTGGTGACGACTGGTGCCGGGCCGACCGCAAAGACGGTAACCGTGCACATTACGAAGACCACCGTGCTGAAGCGCTATGCGGCCAACTCAATCCGATTTGCGGATGCGCAGCCGGGGCCCCTCGATGCGATCCATGCAGGCGATCAGTTCCAGGTGCTTGGCCAGAAGAATGCAGACGGGACGGAGATAACAGCAGCCGAGGTGGTTTCAGGGAGTTTTAGAAACATTTCGGGCGTGGTGGCTTCGATCGATCCCACTGCTTCGACTTTGACGGTTAAGGACCTGGCAACCAAGAAGAACGTGACGGTGCACATAACGCCGGATGCAGAGATGCGCCGCCTGCCTGACATGATGGCGAAGATGATTGCGGCACGCTTGAAAGGCGGAGCCGGGGCGGCGGGTGCTGGGCGGGGGGCGATGATGCCTGCGCGCGCCGAAGGTGGCGGAGCGACAGGAAACGCACCGGCGGGAGCGGGACAGAACGGTGGGGCCGGAGCAGGACAGGGGCGCCGTAGCGCAGGTGGCGGCATGGCGCAAGTTTTGGATCGCGCGCCAGCGGTGAAACTCGGTGATCTGCAAAAAGGCGAAGCTGTAATGCTGGTGTCGACCGAAGGCACGAACGAAGTAACCGCGATCAAGCTACTGGCGGGGGTTGAACCACTGCTCGAAAGCCCAGATGCTTCGCGCGATCTGCTCGCCAATTGGAGCATGGGCTCGGGCGGAGCGGAAGCGGCGGCGCAATAGCGGATTCGAATCAGATTCGGCATTTATCACATTTGGCACTCATACGAAATTGAGGTAGGAATCAGTGCATCTACGAATTCATTGCATCATTCACTTTTTGATTGCGTTGGCGCTTGGTGTTGCGAGCCTGGCAGCGCATGCCCAGGCTGCGCCGGCCACGGGCGCAACCGCGACCATTCACGGCCACATTGCGGACCAGACTGGAGCGCTGATCCCCGGCGCGACGGTCACCATCGCGACAGCCGACGGCATTGGAGCCGGCAAAGCAACTGCGGATGCGAGTGGCGCCTACTCGGTGAGCGGACTACCGGCCGGCAGCTATATTGTCGAGGCCGAATACCCGGGCTTTGCGTCGTTCAAGTCGCAGGCCATTCCGGTCGCGGCGGGACAGGTCAAGCGTGTCGACATCGCGATGGCGATTGAAGTCGAGCAGCAGAGCGTTGTGGTAACCGATGATTCGCCTTCTGTAAACGTCGAAGCTTCTGGCAACGCCAATTCGATCGTGCTGAAGGACAAGGATCTGGATGCGTTGTCGGATGATCCGGACGAACTGTCGAACGAGCTTTCGGCACTTGCCGGACCTTCGGCGGGCCCGAACGGCGGACAGATTTATATCGACGGATTCAGCGGCGGGCAGCTTCCGCCCAAGTCGGCCATTCGCGAAATTCGCATCAATCAGAATCCGTTTTCGGCAGAATTTGACCGGCTGGGATATGGGCGCATCGAGATTCTTACCAAGCCGGGTACGGACAAGTTACATGGACAGTTTTTCATTCAGGGAAATGACAGCCACTTGAACACCGGCAATCCTTTTACGAGTTCGATTCCCGATTACTACAGCTACCAGTTCAACGGGACGGTGAATGGCGCAATTTCGAAGACGGCATCGTTCTTTGCAAGCTTTGAACAGCGAAATACCAACAACGTGAACTCCTGGAAGATTTTCAATGCGGTGCTATATCAGCCTGATACGAACTTCTATGAGAATTTTCCGAATTATGGCGTGAGCGAACTTAACCAGCGAATCCGCGATAATGCGTCAGCGCGCGTTGATTGGCAGTTGGGGGCGAAGAATACAGTAACGGCGCGGTTTGGGTTCTGGTCAGAATCGGAACACGCTAACCTGAACAATCAATCTCTCCCGTCGGCCTCGACGCACGAATCGAACACCGATTACACGGTGCAGGTGAGCGATGCCTTCGTGATCAACGATCACGCTGTGAATGAAACCCGCTTTCAATATGAGCGTCAGAACGAGAATCATTATCCCGATTCAACGGATGCCACGGTGGACGTGCAGGGTGATTTCACCGGCGGCGGCTATCCCGGACAGGTATATCGCGATCATGCCACGCACCTCGAGTTCTGGAACATCACGACTCTGAGCCACCACACGCATGCCATCAAATTTGGCACGCGCATCCGTGACGGCAGGGACGCCAACTATACGAATTCCAATTTCAACGGAAACTTCGTCTTCGGAACTTACCAGGCTTATCAGAATATGGCCAACGGCCTTCTCTCCGGGACGTCGTTTAACGACTTGGTCAGCCAGGGGAACGGTCCGACGTCGGCGACAAACACAACGGGAGCGCCTTCGTCGCTTGCGAATGTATTCGACATTGCGCTCTTCGCACAGGATGACTGGAAGGTGAATCCGCGATTGACGCTGTCAGGCGGTTTGCGTTGGGAAGCACAGACGCAGGTCTCGGATCACAACGATTGGGCTCCGCGCGTGTCGATGGCCTACGCACTGGATGGCGGCGGAAACAGCAAGAAGACGAAGACCGTGCTTCGCGCAGGATATGGACTCTTTTACGATCGCTTTCAGACAAACAACCTGATCACAGTGAACCGTTCCGACATTCAGAACCAGGTAGTTCTCATCAACCCCATGTGCAGTTCGACGGCGAGCGGCGGTGGGCAGGCGACTTCACTCTCACAGATTGATTTCAGCACCTGTTCGAGCTCAAGTGCGGGGGGCTCTTCCGTGCCGGTGAGGTACGAGATTGCGTCGAACTATCACTCTCCTTACACAGGGCAGGCCGGGGTAAGCATCGAACGCCAGATAACAGCGGGAACCAGCGCGACGCTGACCTATCTGCATTCTTTCGGCGTGCATCAACTGGTGACGCGCAATGCCAACCAGGCACTGGGCGGAACTCCGCAGAACGATTCAGGTGGGTTTCTATATCAGTACTATCCGGAAGCAGTATTCAAGGAGAATCAGCTGATCGCAAGCGTCAATTCGCGTGTGACCAAAAATCTGAGCCTCACCGGTTTCTATACCTACGCAGTCGCGAACAGCAATAGCGCTGGCCAGGGCGGCAATGCATCGGACGCTTACAACCTGGATCAGGACTATGGACGCGCTGCATTTGTTTCACCCAACATGCTTTTCGCGATGGGCAACTACAACGGCCCGTGGAAAATTCGCTTCAGTCCCTTCATGATTGCGCAGGGGGGCAGGCCGTATAACGTCACGCTGCCAACCGATCCGCTGAACAACTTCTTCAATCAGCGGCCTGCATATGCGACGGATGCGACTCCGGCGGCTGACAAGGTTGTGACTTCGCTTGGAGTGTTTGACGTTGCGCCGACCTATGGCGAGAAACTGGTTCCTGTGAATCTCGGAACAGGATCATCGGCATTCGCATTCAATCTGAGGGTGAGTCGGGCGATCGGCATCGGACCGAAGGTTGAATCGAGCGGGCCGAATCCGGCTGGAATGGGCGGCGGAGGTCCAGACGGTGGCGGACGGCGCGGTGGTGGACCTCCGGGAGGTGGACTTGGGCCGGGTGGCCTGGGCGGCGGCGGTGGTGGGCGCGGCGGACCGGGTGGGATGTTCGGGCCAACGAGCACTGGCCGGAAATACTCGCTAAACTTCAGCGTGCAGGCACTGAACCTGTTCAACAACATCAACTACGGTCAGCCGACGGGAACAATCATTCCCACGCCGATCGGAAACACAGGGCAGTTTGGCCCTGGCCAGCAATTCTCGCATTCGACGAGTATGGCCGGCGGGATCTTCAGCCAGGGTTCTGCTGCACGACGCATATTCTTGCAGGCGGTATTCTCGTTCTGAGATGTTGAGGATGTTTAAAAGCAGGGCCGGGGCGAAATGCTCCGGCCTTTTGCTTTTGTCTAGTGGGCGGCAGTGACGGTGGCCGGCAGGCCGGGCGGCGCAAAGGCGTCGGAGAGCGAGATGACTTTGAGCTGCGCTCTCAATTCGTCGAGCGTGGCATTGCTGGTTGCGGTGATTTCGATTGTCTCACCAGGCAGGATGTCAAAGTAGTTGTCGGAGAGCTTTGCATCGATCGCACCCAGGGAGAGATAAACGTCGCGGGCGAGGACGGGCGAAGTGATGCGAATCTTGTAATTGCCATTTGATCCGGTGGAAGCGAAGGTGAGATTTGCCGGCTTGAGGTGCACTTCCTTGGTCGGCGCGAGATATACCATGTTGCGCGAAATCGTTGTTCCGCCCACAGATAAATCGGCGACGATGAAGACACGTGATGTGTCTGTCGCGCCGGCCTGGGTGAGCTTGGCTAATGGCCATTGGAGATACACCTTACTGGCGAGAGGATCGATGCTGACGTCGTGCTTTTCTTCGAGAAGCACCTTGCCATCAAAATCCATAAGACGGACGCGAAGCGATGCCGGCGTTAATACTGTCTTGTCGGACACGATGTAGACCTTCACCGATCCGTCCTCGACGTGCGGCGAGACGAGGATCGGCGCGTAGAAGCGGCGCGCGTAAAACTGCAACGCCTTCCAGCGGCCGTAGTAGTCGATGCTGGACCACGAGGCAACCGGCCAGCAATCATTCAGCTGCCAGAAGATCGAGCCCATCGTCTCAGGGCGGCTGCGGCGAAAATGCTCGGCGCCAATCTTGATGCCCTCGGCCTGCAGCACCTGGCTGACGTAGAGGAAGCTGGCGAAGTCTTTAGGCTCGGGATAGTCCTTGAGCAGGTAGTCGTGGATGATGGAATTGCCTTCGTTGTTCTTCTGGTGCGCGAGCATGACAGGCGTGAGGATGCCGGTGCGGTCGGCGGGTTCAGTGAAGGCTTCGATGGTTCGCATCTCCGGAAACGATTGGAAGCCGTACTCGGTGATAAAGCGCGCATGGTGCGTTTCGTAACGCGAGAATGGAACTCGCCCGTGCCACACGTCCCAGAGATGCGCATCGCCGCTCTGGTAATGACTGGATAGCGCTTCGTAGTCCGCGCTTGGAGAGCTGGGCCAGTAGGGCACTTCGGGCTGGAGGCGAGCGACGACACGCGTGAGAATGCCGCTGAATTCGGTGAGGTAGTCCTGCCACATCTGGTAGCGCACGTCGGCGGGAAGCGCCGGACGCGGAGCCCAGCCCATGGCGCCCTCCGTTTCGTTGTTTCCGCACCAGAGCACGATGCTGGGGTGGTTGCGCAGGCGGCGAACCTGGTCTTCAGCCTCTGCTTCAATGTTGAGCTTGAAATCGTAAGTGCCGGGCTGCCAGTCGTTGCCGAACATGAAGTCCTGCCACACCATGATGCCGAGTTCGTCGCAAATCTGGTAGAACTCGTCAGTTTCGTAATAGCCGCCGCCCCAATGGCGAATCATGTTCATATTGGCGTCGCGGGCGGACTCGAGAATGCGCCGGTAGTCCGCAGTGGTAACGCGATTGGGAAAGCTGTCGAAAGGGATTACGTCTGCGCCCTTGGCGAATATCGGGATGCCATTGACGACAAACTGGAAGGAGCGGCCCCACTTGTCGGGGTGGCGATCGAGAACGATGGAGCGCAGGCCGGTTTTCAACTTCCGTTCATCGCTCGCTGTTGTGGTTGATGCGCCGGGGCTTACGCTGGCCGTAAATTCGTAGAGCGAC
Source organism: uncultured Acidobacteriaceae bacterium (assembly GCA_963832035.1). Lineage (GTDB taxonomy): Bacteria > Acidobacteriota > Terriglobia > Terriglobales > Acidobacteriaceae > Telmatobacter. Next base: position 472,520 of record CAWHSK010000004.1, read on the forward strand.
TGATCGCCGTATCCTGCAGGCCACCACAATTTTGGCTGGCGGATTTCAATCGGCAGGGTGACGATGTTCGAGCCCGCGTGAAGGTCGAACGCTTTGCTTACGGCTGCCGGTCTGGTTCCGTCGGTGTAGCGGACCGTCACGTTTGCGAGAACGCTGCGGGTCGCTTCGATCTGATACTCCGCGTCTACGTGGGCCACTTCCCTGCTGACGTCGTGCTGTCGAATTGCAAAATCGGCGATGCGGGTTTTGTCCCAAGCTTCGAGGCGCGCGGCGCGCCATATGCCGCTGGTGACAAAGGTTGGCCCCCAGTCCCAGCCGTACTCATACGCGGGTTTGCGCAGGTAGGTCTTGGGTGCGGTTTTTGTCTTCGCCTGCCAGGGGTCGGCGGCGGCCAGCGTAGCCGCTGCTTTCACGGGCGATTCAAACACGACGCGCAATTCGTTTTTGCCCGCACGCAGATAGCTCTTTGCCGGGATACGCCAGACACGAAAGCTGTTTGTTCCGGTTAGAACAAGGCTGCCGTTCAAATAGACCTGACAAGGCCCGTCGAGGCCATCAAAGACAAGGTCGAGGTTGGAACGCGAAAGCAGCGTGGGCGCGACGTCGAAGCTAAGGCGGTATTCCCAGCTTTGGTTCTGAATATCTTGCAGCTTCGATTCGTTGTCGCGGTAATACGGATCGGGAATCTTCTTGTTGGCCAGTAGATCCAGATGAACGTCGCCCGGGACAGTTGCGGGCATCCAGCCGGACTCTGGATTGGACGCGGCGGGCACCTGGCGAAACTGCCAGCCGTGGTTGAAGACGATGGTTGCATTCTTTGTCTGGCCTGTTTGAGCCGCCGCGCCTTTATTTACGAATGAACAGATTGCGACCACAATCGCAACGAGCGCGATTCGGACGTTATGGATTAGCATCGATTCCCCTTTGGACTTCGCGCCAGTCAGATGTGGAAAGGCGCACCCCAAAATCCGCTGATAAGGGTAACACGCGATATTTCGAATGTTCGTTATCGGCGATCACTGAGCAGGCGGGTGTAGAGCGCTTCCCATTCACCGGCCTTCGCGTTTATGTCGAAGTGTTGGCGGACTCGTTCGCGCGCGGCATAGCCCATCGCCTGACGATCACCTTCCCGCATTCGCATGACGCGAAGCATTGCGTCGGCCAGCGCAGCGGAATCCTTCGGCGGAACGAGGACTCCGGCATCGCCGACGAGTTCGCAAACTCCGCCGACGTCAGTGGCAACAACGGGTTGCTGCATGGCCATGGCCTCTCCAACAACGAGAGGCATTCCTTCCCATGCGGAACTAAGGACGAAAGAATCCGCAGCATCGAGAAGGGCTGGCATGTCGTCGCGCAGGCCGAGCCAGTGAACAGAATCGGAAATTGCGAGACGCTCCGTCAAGTTGCGCATGAGCTTTGCTTCCGTGGCGTTTGCTTCGCCGGCTATCCAGAGATGCGCATGGGGAGATGCGGAGCGTACCTGGGCAAAGGCGCGCAGGAGGTTGGAATAGTCCTTGGCGGGAACCACGCGGCCGGCTGCAAGCCACATAAAGTTGTCGTCTGCGTTTAATTGGCGGCGCATGGCAATGCGTCGATTTGGAATCCGTGTGAATTCGGCGAGGTCGATCCCATTGGTGATGACGGAACATTTGGTTTGGGGGACCGCGCCAATCCAGACGTAATGCTTGGCCACCGCCTCACCGACCATAGTGGTGTGGATTGCGAATGGGTCTGTAAGGCCGTAGAGCGCGGTTCGCCGCCATCCACCCTCATAGACATTGTGAATCGTCGATAGTGCTGCTGGAGAGGAGCCGAGCACGTGAAGGATTCTCGTTGCAACATTTGCCGGAAATGTATGGCTGTGAACGAGGTCTGGATGAAAGCTGCGCAGAAAGCGGTGAGCGGTTGCGAGTCCTGCACAAACGCCTACGAGAGATTTCCGCATGTCGAGTCGGATTACGTCGAGCGCGGTGGTCCATTCATGCGCTTCGTGCGGCTTGAGCACGATGAGAACAACCTGATGTCCGCGGGCGGCCATGCGTTCAGCCAGCGCGATCACCTGGCGTTCCGCACCGCCTTTACCGAGCGAGGTTAGCGTGTAGGCGATGCGCATGGTCTCTTGAGTCCGCTGGTCAACTGGTCAAGAGATGATAGCGCAGGGTGATCAAGCGACTGTGTGCGCGTGCTCACCCTCTGGGGCAAACATTCGACGCAGGAGCGTGTCGATGGCGACTTTTCCGGGGCCGAAGATGAGGATGAGGAGGGCGGCGAACCAGTAGGTGTAGGGGCCGGCTCCGTAAAAATCTTCGGGCTTGGAAAAGATGTGGGAGAAGTTGACGCGGTCGTCGGGAACGCTGAGGTAGGCCATCGTCATGTTCACAAAGAGCACCAACGACGTGAGGCGTGAGGCGATGCCGAATGTGAAGAGGAATCCGCCGCAAAGTTCAACCAACGCGACCATCAACGCCGTCATGTGAGGAGCGGGCAGGTTGAGGCTGGTGAAGAAACCGGTGACCTTCTCGAGGTGCGTCAGTTTTCCCCAGCCGTCCTGCATGAACTGATAGCCCCAGTAGAGGCGAATAGCGAGCAGGAGCGGGTTTTCAAGACGGCTCACGATGGAGGCAAAGCTGTCGTAGGCCTTGCGCGCGAGGTTGAGAATGTTGCTCATACGTGCATCCTTCAGGGGCGAGTGCCCTCACATTGTTTAAGAACTCGATTACGTAATCACGATGCTCTTGAAGACTGTGACCTCAGATCCTTCGGCGAGAAATGCCGAATCGGGCGGCGCGCTCAATACTTTCGCAAACTCCGGCCCGTAGTATTTCTCGCCATCTCCGGCAAAGTGAGCTGTGGGCGCCTCAAGCACTTTCCACTGAGGGTGTTCGACCTGGTACTCAGCGGTACGGCCATCGAGCTGAGCAGCGTAGCCCCAGTAATGTTCGGTGATGAACTGAGGAAGCGAGCCTTCTGCCGGCAGATATGCGTCACCTGAGGTCTGCGCGCAGATTCTGCACATGCCGGCACCGGCTCCCCACGAGAACTCCGCAGTGACGCCGTTACCGCGCTCAATGCGATGCGACATCGGAACGGAGGAATAGCGCTCGCCGTATGCAAGCCTGGCGATTGCCGCAACTGCGAATTTGGGCACCAGTTCACGAATGAAGACGACTCCTCTTCTTTCCTCGCGGCGAACGTAAAACCTCAGGTTCACTTCTTCAAACGATTGATGGAACGGAATGGCGCGGCCGAAGATGCGGGTGTTGTTGAATTCAAAACCGATCAGGCTTACGTAGGTCTTGCCCGCGAACTGATCCAGGACTGTGCCCGATGGAACGAATGACTGCAGGAGCATTGGATCGACGACGTAGTTCAGCATCAGCAGATTCTTCCATTCCGCGGTAAGAAACGTGCGTTGCCGGGCGATTGTCATTCCATGCTTAGAGACAACTTATGAGGCCCTTGAGTTACAAGATTTCGTGCCCGGTCGCCTCTACGAGTGCAGCCGGTCCAGATCGGGCGCGCAGATCCAGCCAAGTTCCGACCAGTTAGTGAACCACTGACCAACAAGCTGGGGACGTCTCGAACTTGGGACCCGTGAACTGGTGATGCCGATCTCGATCGCCTGTGCAAGCGGCATGCCGGCGCGGATCGCGGCAAGGGTTTCAAATTCGCCGCGTTTCAATCCCAGATAGTAGACCGAAAAATCAACGCGGTGTGCGGCCAGCCACGTTGGTCTGCGGCGCAATGGCGCCAGTTTTGCGGGGGCCTGTTCATCCTCTTCATGCCGGACGCCGGCTTCGCTGGCTTGACGCTTATCGTGTTTGTGCAGGTTTAGAACGAGGTCATCTACGGGAAAATCGAGTGCGACCAACTGCAGATGCGGTTGCAGCGACAGGCGCGAGTCACCGTCGAGCGTAGAGATCTGTTCGAGAGTAAGTGGGTCGCGCTCGGCACCGTCGAATGCTTCAACAAATGCCCACTCCATGCGGGCCACATCTTCCGCCAGGCTGGCACGCCGACCCGCGAAATGCGGATTCTTTGCAAGCCATTCGGCAAGGTTCGAGCCGAGATTGCGCAGCGAGAACGAGCGGCTGGGGTGTTCGCTCAGATAGGCGACTGACATCGCCTCGAAGGCGCGCGCGCCGATGACGGAACGCAGCGCGGGGAAATCCTCGGCCACGGCGCCGAGGACGCGGAACCAGTATTGCCGGTTGTAAATTTCGAGACGCTCGAAGGGCGTCAATTGGCTGTTGGGAGCGATGAACGAGGCTGCGACTCGATGCATCGCACGGCCATCCGGCGCCTCGCGGCGCATGTCTTCATCGCGGGTCAGAGGCATCATGACAGCGCGAGCCATTTCGCGTTGAAGCTGGGCCAAAGGCATGGGCTCGGAGTTCATTGGGCAGGCTCCAGGAGCTTCCCTTCTTCGATCTCAGAACCGTGGCCCGCGCCTTCCAGCGAATTTGAAGTGCTTGCGTATCTTCCGATATAGCGGTTGGCCTTCAAGGCTTCAGCGTGGACTTCGTCGAAGCTGGGAATGTGATCGTCCCACTCGAGCAGGGTTGGCGTCGGCCCGCAGCGCTCGATAGCGCGCGCATAGAGGTCCCAAACGGGATCAATCACCGGGTGGTCGTGTGTGTCGAGGATGTACCTCTCATATCGCGAGTGGCCGGCGATGTGAATCTGCGCAACGCGATGCGCGGGCACAGCATTCACATAATCAATCGGATCGAACTCGTGATTTACCGAGGAGACGTAGATGTTGTTCACATCGAGCAGGATGCCGCAGTCGGCGCGCTCCACCACTTCGTTGAGGAACTCCCACTCGGTCATTTGCGAATCGGTGAAGGCCGCATAGGAACTGACATTTTCAACAGCGACGGGAATTTCGAGGTAGTCCTGCACCTTGCGGACGCGATCAGCGGTGCGCGCAACTGCCTCCCACGTATATGGCAGCGGGAGCAAGTCGTGGGTATAGGTGCCGTCGACGGAGCCCCAGCAGAGATGATCGCTGAGCCACGGAGTGCCCGTGCGCCGGACCAGATTTCTTGAGCCGCTTCAGATGTTCCGGATCGGGCTCAGTCACCGAGCCGAAATACATCGAGACGCCGTGCTGCACGACGCGATAGCGCTCGAGAATCTGATCGAGCATGGCGAGCGGACGGCCGCCGTCGATCATGAAATTCTCTGAGATGATTTCAAACCAATCGACGACGGGCTTGCGCGAGAAGATGTGCTGGTAATGCGGGATGCGCAGACCAATTCCGACGCCGTGGTTCTGGAACGCATTGAAGCGATTGCCGGGCATGGGGGACAGTTCTCAGTTCACAGCAGGCAGTTGCCAGCCGTTGGTTGCGAATGTGCAGGAAAAACATGGATCGGTGGGCGTTCGCAGGGATGAAGCCCACCGATCCGTAGCCCGGTTTAGATCGAATGTGGTTTGGAGCCGTCGGTTGCGCAGCCGCCCTTGCCTTTGCAGCTGTTTTTGCCTTTGCAGCCGTTGTCACTGGCCTTGCAGCCGCCCTGACCCTTGCAATCATTCTTGCCTTTACAGGAGTGCTTGGCAGGGGCGTCCTGTCCGGTGTAGAGGAGGCCGGCCTTCGCCGCCTTGACCGTGGGGGTCTTCGCATTGCTGGCCGTGGTGGCAGCATGAGCCGTGACGGTTCCGCCCATTAGACCGGTGAGAGCAGCTGTGAGCAGCATCGCATTGAATTGATTCTTCATGTGATATAGACCTCGCTGGGGGGTTAAGGCGGGGGAAGCCGCCGGTTGTTATTAACATGCGCGACATCCGTTGGGAAGTTCGGGTGCGGCGCAATCTGTTGCACGCACTCTAGGAGTACGGGCATGCGCGAAAGGTTACAAGGAAAGGGGGCAAGGTGAAAATGAAATTCTTTGCACCGGTCCCCTTTCCTGATGAACGGGACAGGAGGGCATTTGGATTGGCCGCGCGCATGTGCTGATTTAGTCTGAGGTTGGCGGGCATCCAGGCGGCTCGATCTTTCCGAAAGAGGGGACATTTCTGTGCAAATCCAGAAGCAAGATGAAGGATCGGCAGGGGCTGAAGTGGAGCCCCGCGGCTTTTGGATCAGTGTAAGACAACTGCGGACGATCGGCTGGACAAGTGCGATGCTTGCTCTTCTGCAGAGTCTTTGTACCGCGGTATTGACGATCAGCGGGATTCGTGTGGCGATCGGACTTTCTGCACTGGCAGCCGCCAGCGGTATCTATGCGCCAGCAAAGGGATGGCATCAGGATGCTATTCGAATTCCCATGCTGATTGCGGCGACGGTTGGCGCTCTGTTGAATCTCGCCGTGCTGGCCTGGATTCGCCATCTGCGAAACCGGCCCTCCGCCCAGTGGCGGCGGCGCGAACAGAGCCTCAAAGAGAAACGGTCTGAGCGCCTGCAGTTAATTCTGGCAATCGTAACACTGATTCTCGTTGGGCTGGAGATCTGGACCCATCCCATGGTGCACAGAACGGGGCCGCCACCGCCCTGCAGAATTGCGGGAAACTGCAGTTGACTGATCTCATGCTCCGGGCTTTTCCAGTTCCCTTTCGATATGCGCATGCAGCCGGTCGCTGAACCCGGCGGGCAACTCAAAGACACGATCGTCGGCCACGAGGATGACCACGTTGCGCGTGGAATCGAGGACGGCGGAGCAGATTTCGCAGGTCTCGAGATGACGATCGATGTGGGCACGCAGGTTCGCATCCAGCTCGCCGTCGATGTAGCCGGAGATGTGCTCCCAGACGTGTTTGCAGTCGATCCTCATGCGCGCCCCCCGAACCAGCCTTTGCGTTTTGGGGCGAATCCTTTCAATTGCGGCGCCAGGTTGCGTTGCAGCAAGGCGCGCGCGCGATGCAGTCTTACCTTCACAGCGGCTTCGCTGATGGAAAGTGCGGCCGCGGTCTGGCGGATATCCATTTCTTCGATGTCCCTGAGCAACACGACGTTACGGTAAATCTCGGGCAGTCCCTCGATGGCGTTGCGGAGGATGGTTCCCAACTCTTTCTGCTCCAGCGCTTCGCTGGGGATTTCGCGCCAGCTGGTGAGGATTGCGGGGGTGTAATCGCCTGTCTGCTCATCGGTTTCGGCATCAAGCGAGTCTTCGCGGCGCGTTCCGATTTTGCGCAGACGGCCCAAGCCTTCATTGCGGGCGATTGACAGAACCCAGGTCCGAAACTGGGAGTCGCCGCGGAACTTCGCAAGATTTTGATAGACCTTGATCACGGTCTCCTGCGCAACGTCTTCCACATCGGTTTCGTTCTTCAGAATGGAAAGCAGCAGGAAGTAGATGGAGCGCTCGCAGGGACGGATCAGGTCGTGAAACAGGTGCTTCTCGCCTGCAAGAATGCGGCGGATGCACTCGGCTTCGAATTCCGGATCTTGCAAGGTCATCCCCGGTGCACTTTGAGGTGGGAGCCCGGTTGGGCCGCCCGGTTGAGCCACTATACCGCGCCGGGATGGAGGGGGCGAATCCGCTAAATCGATTGAATGTGAAAGGTTAGTTTTCCGACGTTTAAGAAGATTCTTATATAAAAATTACCAAGTCGTATGTACAATCGCGACGAGGACATACTCAGAGGACACCCATGGCCGGAGATATTCAACTTACGTGCAGCGATTGCGGACAAGATTTTACGTTTACCGCTGCGGATCAGGCGTTCTTTCAGGAACGCGGTTATTCGACCCCCAAGCGCTGCAAGCCTTGCCGTCAGGCAAAGAAGAGCGAACAAGGTGGGGGAGGCTCCGGTTATCGTCCGGCACCATCCCATGGAACACCTGTGATCTGCTCCGGCTGCGGCCAGCCAACCACTGTTCCATTTGAACCACGCGGCGATCGTCCGGTTTTCTGCCGGGACTGCTACCAGGCACGCAAAGGCAGCAGCAGCGGCGCACGTTCGGGACGCTATTAGGTACATCGGCGCGGATGCCCCAGAAAGGCGTCCGCGTTCGTACTTCCTCTTACGCAAGACAAGGCAAGCTGAGACACACTGATATCGCCGATTCGGCCCCCGCCGCTTCCGCTATTTCGTGAAAAGTGATCCCCTGCCTTTCGTTTGCGCAGTGCGTCTAAACTCCTGCCATGAAAAATTTCCTTTCCATTTTATTCACTGCGGCGATTGTGCCTGCGTGCGTCTATGGAGGGCCGGGAGAAGATTCAATTTTGCCACTCGGCCAGGCCGCCGCTACCGGGTGCGCATTGCGCATTCACGTTGACGGATTGCGTAATTCCACAGGCGTTGTGGGAACAGCAATTTTCAAATCGGCGGACGGATGGCCTGAAGACATGGGCAAGTCGTTCCATCATTGGCCCACTCCGATTGTCGCCGGTGCGCACGAAGCAACGGCAGTGATGGAGAACCTGCAGCCGGGAGACTACGGCGTCGTCGTGATCCACGATGAAAACGAGAACAAAAAGATGGATCGGAATTTCATCGGCTTCCCGAAAGAAGGATTTGGGTTCGCGAACAATCCTCATGTTGGATTGAGCGCAGCGCCCTTTACGGCGTCCATTGTCCACGTCACCTGCCCGGTGACTGAGACGAAGATTCACATCATCTACAAGTAGCCTGCGAATCTATCAAGGTTTGTCGCCCGCGTTGAATTTTGTCCACGGGCCGGCTTTCATGTCTTTGAGGATCGGCTTCAAATAATCGAACTGTGGATGCGCAGCCAGGAACGGGGCGGCGAGGAAATCCTCGCCACAGGGATGTCCTGCGCGCGCGATGAGGGAGAGATTCGCAGCCAGATCGGAATCCGTAACTTTTCCAGTGACCGCGCCATCGGGATAAAACGGTGCGTCTCCCCACTCGGGGACGCCATGAGAATCGGCATCGATGTGGCCGCAGAGCGCGCGCGCATTTGCGGTTACCTTGCCGGTGTAGCTGTCTTCATGGTTGGCGAGGAACTCCTCGGCTAGGTTGACGTCAATCTGACCCTTGCTGGCTGCGATTTTGCGTTCCCAGGTGACGTGACGGGCATTCATAGACGAAGACATGTTCGTAGTATCGAAGCCGTCGGTTTCGTCCTTGATCAGTGCCGGGTCACGCGCAAAATTGGAGCTGACGAAATAGCCGTCTTTTGTGCGCCATAGGGGAGTATTTTTCAAGCCTAACTCGAGGTATGCGACCTCGCCCGTTTTCCGGTCGCCGACGATCCAATCATTCGCGTATCCGCCATTGTTGCCTTCCTTGATGATGGAAACGTACTCATCGATGGAGCTGGCATATTGCATGGCCTTGCGTGAGCGGACGAACTCCGGAATGCCCTCGGGATTCCAGCCGATGAACTGGGTGATTGTAGTTTCTGTGATGAGTAGGCCGGCGTCGTTCACGCCGAAGTCGTCCTGGCTGGTGATCACGCCCGGTTGCCCATCCATCACCATGCGGTGCCCGTGCTCAGGCTGAATGTCGAATATCACGGTCCAGCGCTCGCCGTCCGCATAGCTCGACCAGTTGCTGTGCGCGATCACGATCTTGCCACTCTTGGTATAGCTGCCCGTTGCGATGAATGCGGAACAATGGCCATCCGGACGAATGCGCGGAGCGTTCGCGGCGTGCTCGCGCTTGTCTAGCCAGGGAACATAGTAGGAAGGCAGCTCGATACTGCCGTTGAGCGCAACGATATCCCACACGTCGAGCTTTACGCCCTTGGATTGCGCTCCCCTGGCGATGCCGGTTAGCTCCTGCTGATATTCGGCTTCAATGTGCGGCCAAAACATCTTGCGGCTGGCCTCGCGGTAGAAATTCCAGTCGCGCTTGGTGTCGTGGAGCGATTCGAGCTTCGTGACGTTGAGCAGGTCTGCGATTTCAGCAGCGAGCAACTGGCCGTGCTGAAATCCAATTTGCTCGGGCGTGCCTTCAAGATGCACATACTTCCATCCGCCGCGATCGAAACGATAGCCTGGGCCGCTGGTCTCACTGGAAGCAGCAGCGGGCACAATGCGCTTGGCGAAGGCGGGTGATGCGAATGCGAAGAGGAAGCACAGCAGGCAGAGAAATGCGGCGCGGGGAATCAGACGGACCATTCGGAATCTCCGGATGTCTGGAATGTGAATCGAGGATAGCAGCTTGAGGCGCACGGGCAAGCGGTTTCGCCTGCCCGCGCCTTTTTGATCAGCGCTTTTTGCCGTTTTTGTGCGCTGGCTTTTTCGCTACCGGTTTCGCAGACTTCGCGGCTGCGTGCGGTTTGGCTTTGGCGACCGGAGCTGGTTTCCTGGCCGGAACTGCCTTGTGCGCGGGTTTGGCATGCGCCTTGACTTGGGCTGCTTTCACGGCGGGCTTTGGGTGCGTCTTGGCTGCGGGCTTAGCCGGATGCGCAGGTTTTGCCAGGTGCAATGGCTTAGCAGGTGGCGCGGGCTTGGCAGGTGGCGGCGCGGGTTTCTTCGCTGCCGGTGCAGGTGCGACTGTCTTTGCCTTCTCAGCCTTTGGCGACTCGGGCTTGCCTTTTGCCGGAGGAGGCACTTTTCCAGCGGGAGCGGGTTTCGCCGCTGCTGCTGACTTCGCTGCTGTTGCTTTTGCCGCATGCGCGTCGGCTTTTGCAGCGGCTGCCTTGCCGGGCTTTTGAGCAGGCGGCTGCTTGCCACGTCCTTTACGCGCCGGTTCTTCCTCTTCTTCGTCGTCGGAAGACTCGCCCTCATCGGAATCGGCTTCTTCCGCGTCTCCAAGATCCTCATCGAGGTCGTCGCTCTTAGGAAGGTTCAGACCGAGATCAATTTCCTCGTCGTCACTGCCGCCGATGTCGTCGAGATCTTCTTCGTCGGCTCCGTCTTCGGCCTCCTCCTCATCATCGAAAGATTTCTCTTTGATCTTTTCGGCTCCGCGTTTGGCGCGGGTGCGCTTGATGGTGATCTGCGGAGGCGGAGCCGGCGGAGAATGCGGTTCAAGAAAAGCCTTGATTTCTTCGGGCGTGTTAAGGCCGCCGTCGATCAACTGCAGGAAGATCTGATGGACGATGTCCTTGTACGTTGCAAGCTCGGGCGTGATGCGCATTTCCTGCATCTGCAGGTATGGAATGCGCTGACGCGCTTCGGGCCAGGTCTTCACGAAGGCTTCGTATTTTGCCTTTACCGCATTTTCCTTCGAGGTGAAGCCGAGCCAGAGAACGGCTTCGGGATCATACGTCGTAAACAGTTTGTAAGCGACCGAGGGCGTTGCGTTGGCCTTGTTCATCAGGACCTTCGCGAAGCCGCTGGCGAGTGAGTCAAGACTGTTCCACTCTTCGACAAAGCCGGGGCGCAGCAACTGCTTCTTCAGTGCGGAAAGATCTTTCGGCGCCATCTTCGCAGTCAACAGCTGCATCTGGCCGGCCGACATATCGGGTTGTACGCCCTGCATCTGCAATTGAACACGCAGGTCGTGCAACGCCGTCAGCTTATCCTCGTCGGCCTTTGCTGCGGTCCAGGCAGGAAAGAGGATCTTCATCCAGCCTTCCGCTTCAAGCGCTCGTAAAACCCTCAGCCCTTCGTCTTCGTGGCCGATCTGCTCCAGTTCCTGGCTGTGGTCGTGGGCGGACAGAGACTCGATAACATTCTCGGCCTTGGCGTTCTCGTAGCGCTGTTGGGTGCGCGGATCGAGTTCCCAGCTAAGACGAGCGATATATCGCGTAGCGCGAATGAGGAACACCGGCTCTTCCAGGAATCCGTAATTCGAAACCAACCGGAGCGTGCGCGCCTCAATGTCGGCGGCACCGTTCAGCGGGTCCATGAGGAGTCCGAACGAGCCTTCGTTAAGAGAGATGGCCATCGCGTTAACGGTGAAGTCGCGCCGGCGCAGATCATCCTGGATTGACGCGAAATGGATCGCAGGTTTGCCCGGCTTGGGATACTCGCGGCGATGGGTGCTGACCAGGTCGACCCGGACGGTTCCTGGAAAGCAAAGATAGAGTGAGCGGGAAGTTTCGTCTTCACCCCAGGTTTTGCCACCGACCTTTTCGATGGCCTTTTTCAGCTTGAGGGCGTTGCCCTGGATGGCAACCTCGATGTCCCGAACGGCATGGCCGCTGGTAAGATCGCGGACCGCGTCCCCGGTGAGAAAAAGAAGGATACCGGCCTCTCGGGCCACGTCGCGCAACTGCCGCAGTGCATTCCGCTGATCGGCTGAAAGCCGGTTCTCAAGAAGGTAAATGTAGTCAGGCATTCCGTTCCTGCTTCCGCGTGCAAAACCCAAGGCAAGTCTCTGATGCCGTTGCGCTTACGGCGTGAAACACCAGAGGATGCAAATGAGTACCTTATCATAATCTTCCCCCATTGACCAGTGAGAAAGGCACCAGTTTTGCGACTTTTCGCGACTGATGGGTGCCTCCGCATGCGACAATCCATGCCATGGGCGCCGCTCGTAAGCCGGTGATTGTGCGTAAGTTCTCGCGCGAGTGGTATGCCGGCTATGCGGGCGCGGCCTTCGGCAAGGAGTCGCTCGCCTTGGAGGTTCTAGACCTCACCGGAAAGGTGCTCACCATCGGTTGGGACACGGTGAAATGGGTCTGCTACATCCGGGACTTTTCCTCGAGTTCAGATTTGGCCAACCCGGAACGGCTACTGCAGAAGAAGTTTACGGTCCGGCCCCGGGCATCCGGATTATGGCTGCGCATGACCCTGAACGACGGAGACGAACTGGAAGGGATTGCTTCCAACGACAAGTCCCTGATTACCGGTGCGGGACTTTTGGTGATCCCTCCCGACACGCGTTCAAACACCCAGCGCATCTACATACCCCGGCAAGCAATCCAGTCGCTGGAGGTTGTGGGCCTGATTGGCGCGGCCGGCCGCAAACGCAAGCCGGAGGAAGGCGCCCAGGGCCAGCCCGAACTCTTCCCTGCCGAGCAGGATTCGGAATAGCGCCGGACGCTGGAGCGATCTCAAAAGCCGTAGCTCTCCGGGCGGGGCCGTGAGACGATGTGTTTTCAATGTCTAGAGACATCATTCGAACCCCTGACGCCCCGCCTCCTCCGCCAACTTATAGTCAGGCGGTGCGGGCAGCCGGTCTTGTGTTCGTCTCCGGCACAGGGCCGCACGACCCCGTGACCGGGAAAATCGTCGGGACTACGATCCAGGAACAAACCAGGCAGTGTTTGCAGAACGTTTCCGCCATTCTCAAAGCCGCGGGAACCTCTATCGATCGGGTCGTCAGTGCCACCGTGATCATTCTTGAAGAGGACGATTTCGCTGGAATGAATGAAGAATGGATCAAGTGGTTTCCGTCGAACCCGCCAGCGCGGCAAGGAGCGAAGTTGCCCGTTCGAATCCCCGGTATGAAAGTGTCTATCGCTGTCATCGCCGAGGCCTGAATCTTCAATCAAGAGCAGATATCTTCGCTTGTAGTCCGTTCCGTTACAATCTCCACGATGAAGCTTGGCGAAATTGCAAGTCGGCTGGGTGCGGAACTTCGCGGCAACGCTGACCTTGAAATCACTGGAGTGAAAGGGATTGAAGAAGCTGGCCCCACGGAGATCACTTTCGTGGCCAATCCCAAGTACGCCGGACTGGCGCGCAAAACTGGCGCTGCCGCGGTGCTGGTAGAGCCGGAGTTTCCCGAGATTGAAGCGGCGACCCTTCGAATCAAGAACCCCTATCACGCTTTTTCACGTGCTCTGGCGCTCTTCTATCAGCCGCCGGCCTACCCCGCCGGCGTCCACGACACTGCCGTTATCGATCCGACAGCCCAGATTGGCGATGGCGCCCACATCGGAGCCTACGTCGTGATTGGACCAAATGTGAAGCTCGGTCCGAACGCGACACTGCTCCCGCACGTGGTGCTCTACCCGGATGTGAAGGCAGGAAGTAGTCTTTTTGCACATGCGCACGCCGTGGTCCGTGAGGGTTGCGAACTGGGCGATAATGTGACCCTTGAAAACGGAGCGATCGTCGGCGCGGATGGCTTCGGCTTCTCGAAAAACGAGCATGGCCAGTGGGTGAAGATTCCGCAGTCGGGACCGGTACGGATCGGCGATCGGGTGGACATCCAGGCCAATGCTTGTGTGGACCGCGCAACTGTTGGGGCAACCGAGATCGGCGATGGAAGCAAGATCGACAACCTCGTTCAAATTGGCCACGGATCGCGTGTGGGCAAGGACACGCTGGTTTGCGCGCAGACCGGGCTGGCCGGGTCGTCGGTGATTGGCAACAACGTGATCCTTGCCGGACAGGCCGGAGTTGCAGGTCACTGCACTGTGGGGGACGGGGTGATTCTGACGGCGCAATCGGCGGTAAGTCACGACGTGCCGCCGGGCAAGATGATATCGGGATCGCCCGGATTCGATAATCGCGTCTGGTTGCGAGCGGTAACAATTTTTCAGCGGCTACCGGAACTGCTGAAGCGACTCGACCGACTTGAAAAGCGGGTGACGGCGATTGCTCCGACGGATGGATCTGGCGACGCGAACGGGGACAAAGCATGAAGACATGTTTTCGGCGCTTGCGGCTGCAGTCACTTGGTTTGTTCTGTTTTGAACGCGATCAGCGGATGTCACTCGGCTCACATTGAAGCTACGGTAGAAAACCGCACCGGGGGGACCATTACTCTGCTCGAGGTTGATTACCCCAGCGCGAGCTTTGGAGCGGATACGCTGGCCGTGGATGGAAGTTTCCATCATCGGATTCAGGCGCGCGATAACGGTCCGATCAGCGTGCAATATACAGCGGCCGGTAGACACGCAATACAGATTCAAGGGCCGACTTTGTACGAAGGGCAGCAAGGCAGCATCGAGATTATTTTGCTGCCTAACGGGAAAGCAGAGTTTCATCCTGCTTTGGATCCGAAGCACGAGTGAGGTTTCTGTACCTTCTGTCCAGTTCTCTTTCCTCTCGCCTTGAAGCTGCACTCAACGAATTGAAGACCGATGGCAGGCAGCACAAACGGGAGCCGAAGCTCCCGCTTGTGAATGCAGCTGTCTCGATCAGAGCCTGAGAATCAATGCACCATACTCTGGAACAGAGACGACTTCAGCAAGCTGTTGAAGTCGTTGTCAGAGGTGGCGAAGTGAACGCTGAGCTGGCCTGAATTTGAAGTGATATCTGTTGCGGCGAGGGCGGCCTTCTCAGTTTCGTCGCCGCTCATCTTCTTGTAGACGAGGGCGGCGGAAAGCAGAGACGATACCGTGGCTGCGGCGAAGGAGTCACCCGTCGCGATGGTCAAGTCGAACTTGACGCCATGCTGGAAGTTCATGCCGTACCAGGATGACTCGAGGCGCTTGCGCACCGATTCGTAGTCCGCAACTGAACCAGCTTCTCCGAGGACCTGTTTCATCATGGTCTGGGTTCCGGCTTTGTCGAGGATGCTCCACAGGGGCTCGGAGTCTATGGACTGCATTGCTTCCATCATGCGGGTGTTGGTGAGTAATCCCGGCGCAAATCCGTCGCGCACATCGAGGGCGGCTCTTACGGCCTCCATGCTGCCAAAAATCATGGTCGACGGATCGACGAAGCACAGCACCATGCCGGTGCGGGCCAGCGGATAGACGCGATTGGTACGGACCAACTTGCCCTGAACTTTTTGCTTGCGGAAGTTGGCCATGATGTCCTGCACATCGAACTGGCCTTGCGCAATGCCGACGGTCTGCAACTCTTCGGCCGAAGTGCCTGTGCGGAACAGCGCAAACGCGAGCTGATCAACGTCGTGGTTGTCGTTGAGACCTGATCTGCGGATAGCCTCGTCAAATTGCTTCAGATCAGGAGGCATCACGCGGTCCCGCAATTCCATCGCGGTGTTTGAATTCTGCATGGCGCGGTAGTCGATCACGACCAACTGCTGTACCTCGTGGGGAATCGCGGCGCGAGCGTCGCCGGACAGCTGTGCCCCGTGAGCAGCGACTGCCATGGTTAAAAGAAAAGCGGGAACGGAAATTCTGACCAAAAACTTGAACACTCTAAATCCTCCGGGAAGCCGTATGGCCCACCGTTTCATGCGTTATGCGAGCAGGAAACATCATCATCCTGCATCACTATTTTACCTCTGTACAGTTTTTAGACGTTGACCGGAGTCGTATTGGTACTGTTACCTTCGCCCGGCCACGCCAGTGGCGCGCCGAGACGATGTTCCAGAATTTTGGTCGCGTCATCGAACTCACTTAACTGACGCATCCACTCGCTTTCGCGCTCGCAGGCTGCTTCTGGAATGAGTCCGACAACCTCTCCCTCGACGGGCGCCGTTTTGTGTTTTAGAGCGAGCCGCGAAACCGTGCTGTACACCTGCGAGAGCGGTGTCGCGTTGAAATCAGTGATGTTCATAGAAAGTTGCGCGCGGCCATGCGCCAGCAACCCCAAGGCTTTCACGCCATGCAGACCGGCAAAAGCGGCGCGCACTTCGCGTGCGATCGCCCTGGCCACGGCAACATCGGCGGAATCCAGATAGACGTTATAGGCCACGAGAAACTTGCGTGCTCCCACAGCACATGCGCCGGCTGTCGGGTGCAATCCGGGACCGCCCAGATCAGGGCGGCGCGCAGCTTCTTTGCGTACGGCATCACGAAGTCCCTCGAACTGTCCTCGCCGCAGGTCATCGAGGTTGGCGCGATCGGGACGCGAAGCGGCAGACTCGTAGAAGTAAACAGGCACGCCGAAACGACGCCATACTTCGAGTCCGGCCTGCCGCGCCAGCAAGACGCACTGCTCAAGCTTGATACCGGAGACGGGCACAAACGGAATCACATCCGCGGCCCCGATGCGCGGGTGCAAGCCTTGCTGTGTTGTCAAATCAATCAGTTCAACTGCTTTTCCTGCGCCGCGAACAGCAGACTCCAGCACCGCACCGGGTTCTCCTGCAATGGTGACGACCGAGCGGTTGTGATCCGCGGACATTGACCAGTCAAGGAGACGCACGCCTTCAACGCGCATGGCTGCAACAATTGCTTCAACACGCCGGGCGTCCCTGCCCTCAGAAAAGTTCGGAACGCACTCGACAACTGCATCTTTCATCTGTGTCTTTCAACCCGCAAGTATAGGGGGGCGGTTCATTTCCTGCTGCCCTTCTACTTCCAGAATGTGTATCCCACCTGAAACTGCAAGCTGGCGTTCACGCCGGGGTTTCGGTCGCCCAGCGATGCCGACGAAATATGAACGGCGTTCACGCCGAGGTCGATGGACCGCCTCTCGCGCGTGAAGTAGTGGATACCGATTCCGCCCTGCGGAGAGAAGTTCCAAACAGACGTGCCGCCGGGCACTCCATGCGGCACTAATACATCGGGTGGAAACTTGTGCGTGGTGTAGATGAGCCCGCCCGCTGCCTGGAACCACGGCTGCCAGTGTTGGGAATGGTTGAGAAAATTCCACCGGAAGATCACCGGTGTGATGCTGGCGCCGGTATAGGTTCCACCGCCGACTTGCGCCTGGTACGTCACGCCATCAAAGAGGAAGGTCTGAAGGTGAGGTGGCGGCGTGTACGCCTGCCAGAATGGTATGACGTTCACGGCATATTGAAACTGCCCGCTCAAGATTCCCGCGTGGAGCGGTCGCGTCAGCACCTTTCCCGCTTCAACACCGGCAAAGAAGAAACGGTAATTAGAGCGGTCACCGCCAATTCCATTTCCGTAGTTCACAAAGGGTGCAAATTCCCAGCTCTGGTTGTCGCGAACCTGAGCTACTGGCGAATTGACTTCCGCTTTGGTGGCCTGGGCAGATGCAGCCGCGGCCGTTCCCGCGGCAAGCATTGTGAACACCAACAACCTCGCAGATAAGATCAACGTTCTTTCCTTTTTTTCATTTTTTGAAATTTATGTATCCCATGAAAAAGGCCGCCATCTTCCGGCGGCCTTCGGATTGCCAGCCAGCCTGCTCTTATCCGGCCATCTGGGCCATCTGCTCGGCGTCCATATCAAAATTCGAGTACACATTCTGTGTGTCATCGAAGTCCTCAAGCACCTCAAGCAAGCGCAACATCTGGTTTGCTGCCGGTCCTTCCAGCTTCGTGTAGGTCGAAGCCAGCATCGTCACTTCGCTCGAAGCTACAGCGATGTTCACAGCCTTCACGCCATTCAACACACCCTCAAAGGCATTCGGCTCGGTCACGATCTCCCATACTTCGCCCTCGTCACGAAGGTCTTCACCGCCGTGTTCCAGCACGATGTCCATCAGCTTTTCTTCTGTCGCATTGGCCTTCTCGATATCGATGACGCCCTTCTTCGAGAACATATGCAGAACCGATCCTGTCGAGCCAAGATTGCCGCCATTCTTTGAGAAGGCATGGCGAATTTCGCTGACGGTACGGTTGCGATTGTCGGTCAGCGTTTCCACCACGATCGCGACTCCGCCGGGCCCGTAGCCCTCGAAGGTGATCTCTTCGTAGCTCACGCCTTCCAACTCGCCGGTACCACGCTGAATGGCCCGCTTGATGTTGTCCTGAGGCATGTTTTCGGCCTTGGCCGCGGCAACGGCCGTGCGAAGCCGGGCATTCGTGTCAGGGTTACCCCCGCCCTTGGCAGCCACAGCGATCTCTTTCAGCAGACGAGTGAATATCTTGCCGCGCTTTGCATCGAGCGCGCCCTTCTTGTGCTTGATTGTCGCCCATTTGGAATGGCCGGACATGCGAACCTCAATAGACGTTAAGAATGCGGTGCTTACGCTTGTTGTTCAACGAGAACCCGTCGAGGGTCTCAGAACCCGAGACACCCCTGTGAGTATACCACCGCGAACGTAGGGCGAATACGGGGCCGGAGACGGCTTTCGGGAGCGGAGACGGACTGTGTTTTCCAGGCTCTTTTACGAAATCTGCTCATGACGCGCCAATCGCGCCTGCCACTGGTAGTTCTTCCAGTTGCGAAGGCATCCAGAACTCACTACGTTGTGTTTGCAGTCGGCCTTTGGCCGGCGGAAGCGAATGCTCCCGCGAGGACCGGGACACGCGAAAGACAGGTGAGAAATGATGACGCGAAGCAGGGCTTTCAGAATTGTTTCAGGATTGACCTTTGTGCTCATGTTGACCGGACTATCGAGCACGATGGTCTCAGCACAAACCAAGCTGCAAGGGATTATCAATGGTCGAAGCGGTGCGGAGATCTTTCTGAAGACCGCGGATTCACCCAAGGTAGTTGTCCTTCTGACGGATTCCACGGATGTGGCCCAGGTACAAGGCATGCTCAAGGTTCGCAGCAAGAGCATGTCGATGGCTGCACTCATTCCGGGTCTTCCAATCCAGGTGGAGGGCAGCATGAATGCTGACGGCCAGCTGGTGGCAACCAAGATCAGGTTCAAGGGCAACGACCTGCAACAAGCTCAGGCTATCCAGGCTGGATTGGCCGAAACCAGCGAGAGAGCTTCACAAAACTCAGCGGAACTGGAAAAGCACAACGCCGAACTCGCCGCGCAGAACGCGGCGCTCAGCGCACAGGATAAGAAGATCGCAGCGAATAAGGCCGCGATCGCTTCCAATTCGGCTCGTTGGGGCGAGCTGAACGATTACTACATTCTCGACGAGGTTACCGTTCTTTTTGGGAATGGGGAAACGAACGTTGATCCCAAATACGACTCGCAGCTGGTGGAATTGGCTGCCCAGGCGAAGAAGATCAACGGTTACATGATCCAGGTAAAGGGCTATGCCTCTGCAACTGGCAGCGCGGCAATGAACCAGAAGCTGAGCGAGGATCGCGCCAACAACGTGGCCAGCATCCTTCTTCAGAAAGGGCGCGTACCGCTCACCAATATGCTGGCTCCCGGCGCAATGGGTGAGAGCCGCCAGATCGGCGGAGATGAAAAGACCGCTGAGACGGAAGCACAGAACCGCCGCGTAGTCGTTCGCGTGCTGCAGAACAAGGCGATCGCCGGCAACAAGTAAATCGTCTTCACCGTTTGTCTGCGCTGGACGAATTTTCGCCCAGCGCAAGGCTAAGTGTGTCTCATTTAGGGCTGCACGCCTGATGCGCTAGAAGCCGTCGCTCCCGCTGTCGAATCCTCCGCCATCGTCGAAACTGCCGGTGTCATCAGAGCTGGAGCCACTATC
Organism: uncultured Acidobacteriaceae bacterium; assembly: GCA_963832035.1. Taxonomy (GTDB): domain Bacteria; phylum Acidobacteriota; class Terriglobia; order Terriglobales; family Acidobacteriaceae; genus Telmatobacter. The sequence continues at coordinate 492,453 of CAWHSK010000004.1, forward strand.
TGCGCTCTGATCGTCCAAATTCTGATCGTCCAGATTCTGATCGTCCAGATTCTGATCGTCGAAGGTAGCCGGATCGTCGAGGCTTGAAGCGTCAGCGAACGCGCGTGTTTCTTGATCGCTGGTTGAGCCCGCGTTCTGGTCGAATCCGCGCAGGTTGTCATTGGGATCGTCGTTCAAATGGTGTTCGGGGCCGCGGCCCGGTTCGTCGTAGTAGTTGTTAATCACTTCTACCGGACGCTCACCGCCCATTCCGAATCCTCCCATCCCATATCCAGGACCGCCGAGGCCGTAGCCGCCGTGGCCAAAGCCGTGCAGAATGGACTCGACACCTTCAAAGGCAAGTGCCCCGGCAGCGACGCCAGCAGCCGTTTGCATTGCGCCGCGCAGGAAGCTGGGCTGGCCGCCGACAGGAACATATTGCGTCTGCTGATACGGCGGCTGACCGTACTGCTGGTAAGGCTGTGATGGCGGAATGTACTGCGGGACCGGTTGATAGGGCGGAGTAGGCGCTTGCTGTTGTGCCGGCGCTGCATCGTGCTCGCCGAGGAGACGCCCGAGAAAGCTGGTGGCATGCGCGGGCTGAGGGTGCTGCTGGAGTTGCTGAACCTGCTGCTGCAACTGCGCAACCTGGGATCTGGCCTGATCGAGAGCGATGTTCTGCACCAGTACCGTTTGCGCAAGCATGTAGAGCGCATCGGGATTCGGGCTGAGCTTCTGGTTGAGCAACGCGTCAGCGTCGGGATCTTTTTCTTCAAGCGGTGTCTGATTGATCCGCTCGACGAGCGAATTGAGGAGTTGTTCTTCCTGGGGAGTCAACGGTGTAACCTCCGGCGGCCGGCAACTGCGGGGTCGGGCCGCCTCTCGCTATTGAGACGCGATACCGCCGGCAAAGTTGCACGCCGGTTGTGAGTACGCAAGCGTCATCTACTCGGTTCCAGCAGGTCGCAATCTATAGCCGATAACGGCACTTCCGCAGTTTTCCCCCGTATTTGCGAATACCGCAGTCTTCAGGCACATCGACGATCTCCAGGAATTCTGCGCCCGCAAGTTCCAGACTGCGTCGAGAGGCAACATTGTCGGGATCGCAGGTGATCCACAACGGATCGATGGCCAGGCAGCGCGCAAACGGCAGCAGGAGCACCAGCGATCGCGACGCATAATGATGCCCGCGGTGCGCAGGATGTACGCCGTATCCGATATGCCCGGCGTAACGCTCGATGTGGGGGCTTGAGCCGATGCGGAGATTGATCTTGCCCATCTCCTCGTCGCGGTCGATGCTCATCATGCGGAAGAAGTAGGTTGGCACCCGATGAAACGAATGCAACGAATAGTCGGCCAGACGCAGTTCGAGGTCACCGTGCCGCAAATTGAGCGACCGTGCGACCTCGAGGTGTTCATTCATATCCGGTGGTGATGAAAACGGTGCTAGTTTTGGCCGACGAGTTCGAAGGCTCGAATCGCTTCTTTGCGAACCGTGAGTTGCTCGATAAGGTCGTCCCGAACTTGATAGCCGCGACCGGGTGCGTCAGAAACCAGAATTTCGCCTTCAGGCGACACAGTGACTTCGGGTTCGATGATGTCCTCATGCCAGTAGCGCGCCGAGGCCGAAACATCGCCGGGCAGACGGAAGTTTTCCAAGGTCGACAGCGCGATATTGTGCGCGCGGCCAATACCGGACTCAAGCATGCCGCCGCACCACACGGGAATGCCGCGCTCCTGAGCCGCATTGTGCACTGCGATGGCTTCTGAGAATCCGCCCACGCGGCCGAGTTTGATGTTGATGATCTTGCACGACTCCATTTCGATGGCGGCAAGCGCATCGCGGCGGTTTCGAATGGACTCATCAAGACAGATCGGCGTATTCATGCGTTTCTGGAGCATGGAGTGATAGTAAAAATCGTCGTGCCACAAAGGCTGCTCGACCATCAGCAGATCAAAGGCGTCGAAGTTCACAAGGTGGTCGGCGTCCTTCAGTTTGTACGCAGAATTGGCGTCGCAGCTGAGCATGATGTCGGGCCACTGATTGCGGACCTTTTCGAAGACATCGACGTCCCAGCCCGGTTTGCACTTCAGCTTGATGCGCTGATAGCCCGCGGCCAGTTCGCGATCGATAATGTCCAAAAGTTCCGGAATCGACTTCTGAATCCCCAATGAAACGCCGCAGGCGATGCGGTCGCGCACGCCGCCGATCAGTTGCGACAGTGACACACCTTCGCGTTGTGCTTCGAGATCCCAGATTGCGTTTTCAAGCGCAGCCTTGGCCATCGGGTTTCCCCGCACCAGACCGAAGATCCTGGGGCACTCGCCGCCGTGCTCGACCTTGGCACCGGCCAGCATGGGACCAAGTTCATTCACGATCACCTGCCAGGCTGTGTCAGTCGATTCGCCGGAGAAATGAGGCCGCTCGCCCGCCGTACACTCACCCCAGCCGATCAACCCCTCAGACCGGACCTCGGCAAGCAGAATCCTACGGTTGCTGGTTACGCCAAAACTAGTTTCAAAGGGTCGCACCAGAGGCAGGTGCAGCTCGCGGAGAATAATTCCGTCGATTCTCATAAAGTGTTACTTCCTTCAGATAGCAGCTTACGAAGACGTTGGCAGTTCAATGTGCCGGCTTTTATGCCGGTTGGGACCACTGGCACAGTTCGAAGACTCCGTTACCCTCCGCGTCCCTGATGAAGGAGACGACGGCTAATCCTTTGGAAAATGCTTCCTGAAACCTGAGGCGATTCTGCAATTGGACAGCAAGTGCTCGCTCCCGGCCACTGGGGGACGCCTTCCATTCGTAAATGGCGGCGGGGACCAGGATGCGTTCTTCAATCTCATATGCGACTGCCTGTCGGCCTTCCAGAGTTCCACTGACTCGGTCAGAGTCGAGATACCACTCTGCAACGAGACGGTCGGTTGGGAGTCCACCTTGGAGTCGAGATGAGGATACACCATAGAAATTCACATAATAGCTGCGGACGATCGCGCCAAGCTTTCGTATGTTTAGATGCGCGTTCTTGATCTCCAATGGATCGAAGGTCCACTCCATGCGGCGAATGCCGCGCGAAAGCGCCTCACGTCGTTGTTCCAGTTTGAGTTGTGCGCCAAGCCCTCGGTCGCGATAGCGGTCGCGGACCGCCAGCATGTGCGAGTGCAGATAGGGCTGTGGATTTCCGTCTGTGGAATTCTTTCCTGTCTTCACTCCCGGCAAAGACATGGCGAAACCCACCATCGATTCTGGAGTTCCATTTGGGCCGGCGCCTGGCAGATCGGTGTCGAAGGCTCCAAGGACCTGGCCCCCGATCTTCTGGCCAACAAGGAAGGCTTTGCGCGGAATGATGTCGGTGTCGTCGTAGCCCCACGTCTCAATCTGAAGTTGCACGCAGGCCTCAAGCTCATCGTGTCCGGAGCAGGAGCGGATCAGGATCATCGCCGTTGCTCCGACGAGTGGTCGTCTCTTTGGGAAATGGCTATTTTCTGTTTCGCCCTGGTCCACAAGGCTTCGAGCTCTTCAGGTTTCAAGTCTTCCAGTTGCCTTTCTGAAATTAACTCCATCTCTTTGAACCGCTGGCGAAATCGCAGATTGCACCCGCGCAGGGCCATTTCGGCGTCGACGCCGAGGTGTCGGCCAAGATTCACCACCGTGAAAAGCAGATCGCCGAGCTCGGCTTCAACGGCGGCCTTGATGGCGGGATCTGCGGATTTCTCTGCCGCGGCAGCTTCGGCTTCGAGTTCTGCTGTTTCTTCGGTCAGCTTGGGGAGGAGGTCGCGCCAGTGGGGCCAGTCGAATCCGGACTTCGCTGCTTTCGCGCCGATCTTGGCGGCTTCGGCCAGAGCGGGCATGGCACGTTGAACAGAATCGAGGCGCGAGGACGGTTGGTTCCCTTCTGTTGTGGTGCCTGACTTTTCTGCTGCCTTGATCTCTTCCCAGTTGCGCAGCACTTTTGTGGCCGAGCCTTCAACGGATGCGTCGACTTGCGCCTCATTGCCGGCGGCGCGCGATGCCTCCTCGCCAAACACATGCGGGTGGCGGCGGATCAGCTTGCGGTTGAGGTGATCAAGTACTTCCGCGATGGTGAAGTGGCCTTCATTGGCTGCCATCTCGGCGTAGAAAAGAACCTGCAGCAGCAGGTCTCCCAGCTCTTCTGCGAGATGCGGAAAGTCGCGGCGCTCGATGGCGTCGAAGACCTCGTAGGCTTCTTCAAGCGTGTACTTGCGAATGGTGTCGAAGGATTGTTCGCGGTCCCACGGGCATCCGCCAGGAGCGCGAAGCCGCGCCATGATAGCGACCGATTCTTGAAACAGCGCCGCCGCCCGCGCCGGATCAGTCGACATGTTATCCGCGGGTTTGTCTTTCTTTGAAGGGGCAGGCGGGACGTCCATGTGACTTCAATATTAAACGGAGGCCAAGCCTGACATCCCGCTCTGCGGAATTGCGAATTATGAACAGCGAATTGACGCCGCGCGAAACACTCAGTGGCTGCGAACCAGTGGCGCGCCGGCAATCATCAGACGCATTCGGTAAACACTGGTGCTCGCCGCGATGTACAGCGTCTTGCGGTCAGGGCCGCCCCATGCAAGATTCGCTGACTTCTCAGGCATCACGATCGTGCCCAGCGGCTTCCCTTCCGGAGAGAAAACCCATATCCCGCCAGGTCCAGTGCAGTATAGGTTTCCCTTCTCATCGACTTTCATGCCGTCGGGAGCGCCGGGCCGCGTGTCCGCCGTCCCATCGTAAAGGAGTTTTCCATCCGTCACGCTGCCGTCCGGTTGCACGCGATAGCGCATGATTTGCTTCGGCTCCGAGTTGCTCACATAGATAAACTTCTCGTCAGGCGAGAAGGCAATCCCGTTAGGGCGGGGCAGATCGGTGACAAGAAGCTGAAGCTCAGACCGAGCGGGATCGCCACTCTTTTGATCGAGTGCATGGGGAATGCGGTAGACGCCGTTCACCTTCAGCTCTTTCTCCGGATCGTCATCCTTCTGCGTGCGCAATCCATATGGTGGATCGGTGAAATACAAAGACCCATCCGACCGATAGACAAGATCATTCGGGCTGCTCAGTTTCTTCCCCTGATAACTGTCCGCAAGGATCGTGATCTGCGCGGTCGGGCTCAGCGATTCCAACCGATACACGTCGCGCTGCGCATGTCCCGCAACGGTCAATCGCCCCTGCGCATCGAGCGTCATCCCATTCGATCCCGACTCAGGGCCGCCGTACGGCGCCGCGCCCTTGTAGCCGCTCGGGGTGAGGAACATCGTCACGCCCTGCTCCGGCGTCCACTTGCGAATGCTGTTGCTGGGGATATCTGCGAAATACAGCGAGCCATCCACCCAGACCGGCCCTTCGACCCAGGTGAAGCCAGTGGCAATTCGTTCGAGTTTCGCGTCCTTGGGAACGATCTGGTCGATGGCAGGATCGAGACGGTCGATTTTGAGTGCCGTGGAGTCGAGGGGTGCCTTCTCGGCCGTTCGCGCTGCGAGAAGATACCGGCCCGTAATTGCCGCGGCAAGCGCGACCGCTAAGACAACAAGGAACAGCGGCATGGTTCGTTTCACTCGATCCTTCCTTTGTTGACCAGAAACAACGCTGTCCATTCTGAACGTCCGGGGCGGTGAACGGCAAGAAGTTCCGTAGCGTCTTACGCATGTACTGCATGGCCGTATACTCAACCTTCTGATGATTCGCATTGTGGGCACGATATTGGCGGGGCTGCTGGGGCTGGCCTTCGGCAGCTTTCTGAACGTGTGCCTGAGTCGCTGGCCCGAGGGCGAGAGCGTGATCAAGCCGCGCTCGCATTGCCGCAGTTGCGGGCGGACACTGGCGTGGTGGGAGAATCTGCCGCTGGTGAGTTGGATCGCGCTCAGGGGGCGCTGCCGGACTTGCAAGGCGGGGATCAGTTGGCGGTATCCGCTGGTGGAGTTGGCAGTGGGAGTGCTTTGGGGCTTAATTGCCTGGCACCTGTATGACCTCGCATTTTTCCCAAATGTATTTATCGCCGGAATGATGTTTTTCACATGGTGCCTGCTTGCCCTCGCGATTCTGGATGCGGAGCATCTTTGGCTTCCCGATTTCTTGACTGTCACAAGTACTGTTCTGGGGTTCGTTTGGTGGCTACTTCAAGGAGAGGCGATTGGTTGGGCGTTACATATTCCTTGGGAACCCCGCGAGGATGCGAAAAACATAGCTCTAAGGTTGCTGGGGATTATGGCTGCCGCTGGCCTGATCCTCCTCATCCGCTGGACCTACTGGCTGGTTCGACGCCGCGAAGGCATCGGGCTTGGTGATGCGAAGCTGATGGCGATGCTTGGTGCGTGGCTGGGGCTCTCCGGTGCTCTGCTCTCCTTCGCTATCGCTATCCTGCTTGGGGCCGTGTTTGCACTTGCAACGCTCGCCCTGCCCGCCGCGCGGCGGGAATCCGATACATGGCTCCTGTCAAAGCTTCCGCTGGGGACGTTTCTTTGCATCGGCGGGATCATCAGCGCGCTTTGGGGGCAGCCGATCATTGCTGCTTATTTGCGCTGGGTGGGGTTGAGTTAAGTAAACCCTCTAGCCGTGTCATTCCGACCGATCAACGGGAGTGGAGGAACCTGCAGTTGCCGTTTGCTACTACCGATTCAATCTGTCAGTCGCCCGCTTGTAGTCGGCCGGCTCGTACTCAAACCAGTCTCTGCTCAGATCTGCCCACGTCGGATTCATCCGTTCAATCAGAGCGATCTTCTTGGCACGGTTCCATTTCTTTAATTGGGTTTCCCTTGCGATTGCCAACCCGACCTCCTGGAACTTTTCAAACCAAACCAGGCGATCGCAGTTGTATTTCGCGCTGAATCCTTCGTATTCCTTCCACTTGTGCTGGAAAACTCTTCTTCGAAGATCGCCGGTGACGCCGATGTAGAGTGTTCGGCTGCGGCTCGCAATAATGTAGGTCGAGTAAACGCGTTCGCTCATTGCGAAAGAGTATTCATCCTGCTTTGAATTCGCTGTGACGGGAATCAGGGGTCATACGAAGCTTGGTGAGCAACTGCAGGTTCCTCCGCTCCCGTTGGTCGGTCGGAATGACAGTGTGTGGGGGGAGCGGATGCTGATTACTGCGGCTGTCCTTGGTTCTTTGACACCGCGGGTGCCTTAGCCAATTGCGGGTCTTTCAGAAGCTTCTTCGCTTCCTTGCCGTGTTTGCTGTCGGGGTCGTACTCCATCACCTTGAGGTAATTCGCCTTGGCATTTGCGTAGTCGCCGAGCTGGCGCTGCGATTCAGCCATACCCCAATACACATCAGGGTTCTCGGGGTCTGTTACGAGTGCGGACTGGTAGCGCGACAGCGCCGCCTTCCAGTTTTTCCGGCTCAACTCGAACTCGCCGACGCTTTCGTCGTCCTTTGCTGTGACCTGGTGGACCGGCGGTTCGTCGGTTTTTTTGTGCTTGCCCGTCTTGGGCTCGTCTGGGATGTTGATGTCAGCCGAACCTGACAGGCTGGAGCTGAACCCGCTGTTTGCCCCTGCGGACTCGGGGTCAGGATCATCCGGGCTGTGCACCGGGTCGGAATCGCTCTTCAGCAGGCTCGTGGTTACTGGACTTTCCTCGTTCGCAACAGGAGGTGGCGCAGGGGCGGCAGCGGGCCCTCCGTTTGTCGGCACTACCGGCACGTTGTTGGTGTCTTCGGGGAATGGATTTGCATCAGAGGGGGGCTTCTGTGTGTTTGCAGGCTGCTGCTTGCTCGCCGGCGGCAGGGGCTGCTGCGCGGGTGGAGTGGATTGCGAATGCACGCCGACCACCGTGACCAGGCCAATTCCAACTGCGAGTGCAATGTGACATTTTAACTTCATTGATTCTTTTCGTTGTCGCGCCGTTCGTTCCACTCACTTCAATGTTACGATGCGGAGCATAGCGTACTTCAACTCACCCCAGGATAAAGCCGCACAACCTATGGCGCTCATCATCCGCTCATCCGCCATTCACGCCGCCGGCTGCTATAGCACTACCGCAGTTCGAAAAGGCACGCGCGTAGCCGAGTACACCGGGCCACGCTTTAGCAAAGACGAAGCCGACGCAGCAAACGAGGAGTCGCCCATCACCTATTTATTTGGACTCGGCGACGGCTCGGTCGTGATCGATGGGCATTGCATGGCCATGTTCATCAATCATAGTTGCGACCCGAATTGTGAGACGGAAGAGATCAAGGGGCGTGTCTGGATAAAGGCCATCCGCAAGATCGAGCCGGGCGAGGAGATTACCTACGACTACTGCCTTTATGACGGCGGCGACGACGAGGCCACATGCAACTGTGGCGCTAAAAGATGCCGGGGAACGATGTATTCGCCTGAGGAGATCCGCCGGCGCAAGTCCGCGGCCCGGAAGGCCGAGAAAAAGAAAGCCGCCAAGCGCCGGACTCGTACCAAAGCGATTCCCATTCCGCGCAAACCCGAAGTTGTCGAAGAGGAAGACGCAGCCTAGTCTCAGAGGCGCTGAATTCAATTGCATCTGATCCCATGCGGTGGATCAAAATTGGCCGGGCATTCATTGGTTAAGTGCGTCAAAAATCCGCAGGCGATGCGGCGGCTGGAGTAAATTGGACACCAGTGAGCATCTCCCGATGGCAATGTCCCTCCCGCTTTCGGGCCAGTGCGAACCTCACCTCAGCCATCATCATGAAGCAAGAGCCAGAACTTCCGCCCCTGACCGATGAGCAAGTCGACGTGCTTCGACGGTTTGCACTTCTTGAGGTAAGTCGTGAGGAGATGTTGCGCTCGCTTTCCGGGGCATTCGATGTGAACTTCGACGCCAAGGAGGAAACCGGTAAGGGCGTCACCCAGCGCCGCTCTGCAAACAATCGCTTCCCTATTCCCGAACCCGGAATCGTTATTACGCGCCAACACATTTCGAACGCGCTGGAGCGCAAGCGCTTCGAGCTTATCTCGGAGCGCGACCTGGTTTACTGGGCGACGATTCTATTGCTAAACGACGCCTATGTCTTCGATCCCGGCGACGAGGACCTGATTGCCGAATGGCTCAACGACATCAGCTTCAACCTCGACGCCAGTTGACCGATCAAGTTAGAAGCCGCTGGCGCTGTCCTCTGCCGCCGCTTACGCTGTTACACTTCTGCGCTTGATCATCCGGTAAATCCAGAGAAGCAGCATCGCACCAACAATGGACATGATGAAGCCGGCTGATTGTCCTTGTTTGTATAGCCCTAAGAGTTGCCCAAGGAAAGTCGCTCCAATCGAGCCGGCGATGCCAATGATCATGGTGACGAAAATCCCGCCCGGGTCTTTTCCTGGCATGAAGAGCTTCGCCACGGCCCCAACAACCAACCCGATAATCAATTCCCAAAGCAGTGCAAACATATTCTCCTCCTCGCAATCAGGGTTTGAGCGGGAAACCAACACCTTAGCTTTTGCGCGCGGTTAGGATCTCTGCCGTTCCGCAACCTTGGCCAGCGCGATGGACAAAGCTGCTCCGCCAAGCGTCTTCACGAGCGTTGAGTGTTGAGCGTAGAAGGAACTCGCCATATCCACGATCGATGGGTTTGTTTTCTCGGCGTGGGTGGCAATTTGCTGCACGACTTCCGGCGAAATGCTCTGAGCCTGTTGCGGAGTAATCTGGCTTGCGCCCCCGCCCAGCAGACTCGCCAGCACACCGCCCCCTGCCATCTGCGCCACAGTGCTTGGGCCAACGGCCGCAATCAGTTGATTCAGCATTCCAGCCTTCTGTTCGCCATTAGACTGGCCAAACAGGTTGCCTACCATGCTGCCAAACGCTGGCGTCTGGTCCGACTTGAACATCGCCGAAAGTCCCTCCGCGAGGGCGTTTGGCGAAGCCGTTTGCGCAACCTGATCGAAGTGCTCCGTCGCGTTCGCAACGTCTGGAGTTGAGCCGCTTGTGTATTGCTTCAACACGTTTGTGACTGAATCAAGTAGGGTCATGAGCGATCTCCTGGGGCAGGTTCGCTGCCGGTTGGCTTGTGCTGGCGGATTGTGCTGAGGTGCCGACGTTCTTGTTCGAACACCTTGATGTGACAGTTCAGGCATCGAGCGGCGGACTGGACCGCCGCTCAGGAAGCACGCCTACGCGGCGGGAATAACCAGTTCCTGTCCCACCTTGATCTTGTCAGGATCCGCGAGATTGTTTGCCTGGGCGATCACAGGGTACTTATTCGCGTCTCCGTAATAGCGTTTGCTGATCTTGGACAGGTTGTCACCAGGCTGCACCGTGTAGGTCTGGCTCCCCTGCCGGAATTCGATGTCGTGCTTGAGGTCTTTATAGTTGGGATCGACGGCCTTGATTGAATCCCAGATGCGATTCTTGCTGGCTTCCGAGACTGCCATGGCTTTCAAAAATAACTGATTGCCGTCGAGGCTGAGACCTTGAACTTCAGCACCTTCACGCTGAATCGTGTCCAGTACTGGCTGATATTTCTGTTTAAGTTGATCGAACTGATCAGGCATGTTTACCTCCTTGGTTGCAGGCAGGGATTCAGCCATTGGGCCGAAATCGAAGTGGAATGGGTTTTTGCGAAGCTCGATTGTTTCGTTCTTACAAGCCTCCGCAACTACGGAACGGGGGGTTGACAGTGTGTCAGCTTATCTCGTGCTCTTTATCGCATGAGGAAAGCCGCACCAGTTGAAAATTCTCTGACGTTCCTTGATGTCCCCGGCTGCAAGTTTCGACGCACAAGCGCCACCTCGATGACCGGCGACGATCACCTGATTGTGAGATTGTGTTCCTCATCCGGATAGTCGTCAAGCCCCCGGCAAGCATTTATGGAAGTGTTAATAGTGCTTATTCCCGCAGTTCGTTGACACGACTGGAAACTTTGACAGTGCGTGGACTGCAAGTCATTTGCTATAAACCGCCTCTCCCGGAACGATACAATCCAACCTGGACTGCAATTCAATCGGACTGGCAAAGGGAGCATTCACGCACATGGGTTACCAGGTTCTGGCCCGCAAATATCGTCCGCAACGCTTTGCCGACGTCGCCGGCCAGGATCACGTCACGCGAACGCTGCTGAACGCGCTTACGCAAAATCGGATCGCGCACGGTTACATCTTCTCGGGCCACCGCGGCATCGGCAAAACCACCATTGCACGCATTCTGGCCCAGGCGCTGAACTGCAGGACTGAGATCGGCTCGGCACAGCGGCCCACGCCGGAGCCTTGCAGCGTTTGCGATTCCTGCATTGAAATTCGCCAGGGCAACGCCGTTGATGTGATCGAGATTGACGCGGCGACGAACCGCGGAATCGATGAGATTCGCGAACTGCGCGATGCCGCTCGTTACGCTCCCGCACGCGACCGCTACAAAATCTACATCCTCGACGAGGCGCACCAGATCACAGAGGCAGCCTTCAATGCCCTGCTGAAGACACTCGAGGAGCCGCCCTCGCACATCGTCTTCATGATGGCGACCACAGAGCCGGAGAATATCCCGCAAACGATCCGCTCGCGCTGCCAGCACTTCAGCTTCCATGCAGTTAAGTTCGACGACATTCTTGCGCAGCTCAAAATGATTGCGACGCAGGAGGAAGTGGAAGCCGAAGACGGCGCGCTGGCGCTTCTTGCCGAGGCCGGAGACGGATCGATGCGCGACGCGCTCTCGATCATGGACCAGGCCATTGCGTCTGCTCCGTGCGATGCGAAAAACCGGCCCGTTCTCGCAACCGTGCAGATTCGCGAATTGATGGGCTCGGTACCCAATACGGTCTTCGAACATCTACTGGAGGCGGTCGCGGCCGGCGAGAGCGCTCCACTGATGACGCAGCTGAACGATTTGCTCAACGCGGGGCATAGTCCGCAGTCTCTTGCTCGTCAGATGGTCCGCTACCTCCGAAACACATTGATGGCGAAGCTCGGCGGCGAACAGACGGAGTTGCTACAGATCTCCTCCGATGAACGCGCGCGCGCAGCCCGCAGTGCGTTGCTGTTTGGTGAAGAGGAGATCACGCGCAATCTGCAGATCATGCTTCGCACCTTCGACGATTTGAATCACCGCCAGGAACAGCGCTTCCATCTTGAGTTGGGAATGATGAAGCTGGTACACGCCCAGCGGTTGCTGCCGCTGGAGGAGTTGCTTAGCGGAGTTGCGAGCGGCACGCCTGTTCGCAGCGGCGGATCGTCAGCTCCGCGGTCGACATCTGCACCTGCGTCTGCGCTCGGGCGAACCTATTCCCCGGCCGCGCCAGCTCCTTCTATCGCCTCGAAACCTCCTGCGCCACGTTCGCCATTCGGGTTCTCATCTGGCTCGCAGCCTGTGATGCAGCCTGTCGTGTCGGCGGTGGAAAGCAGGGCGGCAATTGCTGCCCCGCCGGAACCTGCGCCGGTCTTCGATGTTCCGACAGCGGCACCAGTCACAACAACACAGTTTTCAAGACCGCCAGTAGGCTTTGCCGAGCCGGCCACGGAAGATGATTCGAGTGAACCTGATCCAATCGAAGTCGCAACGACGAATGGTGCAGGAAAGCGAGTAGACGGCCCGACTCCCGCGGCGGTGCAACAGGCGATTATCACGGCCCTGTCGGAAGCGGGACATGCATCTGCTTCGACGCTGCTATCCACCGCGAGATTCACGCTGGAGGCGACCAGCCTGCGAATCGAAGTTCCCGGCATGGGCAAAAAAATGCTGGCGCTCACCGTGAATGCCGCAGCGGAAAAAATCATCAAACAGCAGATGCAGAGTCTCGGCGGCCCAGCGCGGTTCATGGTCATTCCCGGCGAAGGGGTCGCATCCACATCTTCGGTTACGGCGCCCGTCGAAGGCAGCATTCAGCAGGCCGCTCTTGAGCATCCGATGGTGCAGCGGGCAAAAGAACTCTTTAACGCCGAAGTGCGCAGCGTGGTCGACTTGCGCACCAAATAGGAGCCCACAATGATCAACCCTCTCAAGATGGCTGAAATGCTCTCGCAAGCCAACAAAATGCAAGAGGAGATGCAGCGCAAGCTCGGGCAAACTGTGGTTGAAGGCTCGAGTGGTGGTGGCGCTGTCACAGCCACAATGAACGGCAAGAAAGAGCTGATCAAGATCAAGATCGATCCTTCGGCGGTGAGCAGCCTCAGCGGTGCGAATCCTGACGTGGAACTGCTTGAAGCCCTCATTGTAGGCGCGGTGAACGACGCAGGACAGAAAGCTGACGAGGCCATCCAATCGAGCGTTAAAGGTGCACTAGGCGGGATGAACTTGAATATCCCCGGGCTTGGCTGAGGGAAGTCGGCTACACTTACTCCGTCGCGCGCTCAGGTAAAGTTTCATTTGAACCAATGGATCTTCAGGGGGTCAGGATGACATTTGACATTAACCGCAGAGGTTTTCTGCGTCTCGGAATCGCGGCCGGTGCTGCGTCACTGGCGCCGCGGTGGGTTGTTTCCCAGGCCGCTCAAACTGCTCCGCCCGCTGATCGGCTTGCGCAAATGCGCGCAGCAGGCGCCTCGGCCCCGATCAAGACTACAAAGCTTTATGACAACATCTGGCTGCTGCAGGGTGCAGGCGGCAACATGGCGGTGCAGACCGGGAAGGACGGCATAATTCTCATAGACTCCAGCTTCGCTACGGCCGTTCCACATATTCGCGAGGCTATCGCAGCGGTGAGCAGCGATGCACCCCACGGGCTAATCAACACGCACTGGCACGTAGATCACGTTGACGGGAACGAGGGCATGCACGCTGCCGGATATCATGTGATCGCACACGAGAAAACAAAGGCGCGGATGGCAGAGCCGGCAGAGATGAAGCTGTTCCATATGACGATTCCTGCTTATCCCGCAGGGGCTCTTCCCAGCACAACATTTGCCACAACAATGAGCCACAAGCACAACGGCGACATGGTCGAGCTGGTTCACTATGATCCTGCCCACACCGATACCGACATCTACATTCACTTCCAGACTGCGGATGTCCTGCACTGCGGCGACATCTTCTTCAACAAGACCTACCCCTTCATCGACGAAGGCACCGGGGGATCGATTGGCGGAACTATCGCAGCCGCACAGAAATCCCTCGCACTCGCCGGTGACAAAACAAAGATTATCCCCGGCCATGGCCCGCTCGGCGACAAGGCTGACCTGAAGAGCTACGTCGATATGCTTTCGACCGTGCGCGACAACGTAGCTGCGCTTAAGAAAGGCGGCGCCAGCGAACAGGAAGTGGTCGCCAAAAAACCCACAGCCGATTTCGATGCGAACTGGCTGCACAATGGGACACCTGACATGTTTGTTGGAATCGTCTATCGCACCGTTTAGGAGGAAGCTGCTGTGGCACGCTATGCCGAGCCAATGGCCCGGCTGATCGACGAGTTAAAGAAGCTTCCCGGGGTGGGAACCAAAACTGCCCAGCGCTTCGCCTTTCACATTCTCCGCTCCGGTGACGATGATGCCTCGGCGCTCGCCGAAGCTGTGCGCGGACTTAAGGCGAGCCTGCGGCTCTGCTCAGTGTGCAACAACATCACCGACGTGGATCCCTGCGCTTATTGCTCAAGTTCCACGAGAAATCAGAGGCTTGTCTGCGTTGTTGAAGAGCCGACCAACATCGATGCCGTCGAGCGAAGCCGCTACAGCGGCGTTTATCACGTGCTTCATGGCACTCTCTCACCGTTGCACGGCGTCGGTCCCGATCAGTTGCGTGGACGCTCGCTGATCCAGCGAGTCGAACGAGGCGAAGTGGATGAAGTTATTCTCGCCACCAGCCCCACTCTCGAGGGCGAAGCCACGGCGAGCTGGCTCGCAAGCGCTCTGCGGGAATTCAAGGTACGCGTTACGCGCATTGCTACCGGCGTTCCTGCCGGGAGCGACATCGAATATGCAGACGAGGTCACGATGGCGCGCGCCATGGAAGGACGCCACGAAATGAAGCCCTGATCGATTATTTTTCGGTCAGCTGCGAAGGCGAGTCAACAGATCCTGCGGATGCACAGGCTTGGCAAGAATCTCAAATTCGTACCCCTGGGCACGCGCTTTTTCGAGCAGGTCCGCGGTTGCGGCCTGGCCCGAGAAAAGCAGGATTTTGATTTTGGGCAGCAGTCCTCGAATCTGGATTGCCGCATCGATGCCATTCAGATCAGCCATGATGACGTCGGCGATCAGCATGTCAGGTTCATAGCTCGATGCCGTCTCGAGCGCGGCCTCGCCGGAGTATACGGCCCTTGCCTGAAACCCGCTCTGATTCAGGATCATGGCGAGCGTATCGGCAATGACTCGTTCGTCGTCTACAACCAGGACTTTGGGCTTAATGTGATTATCGGGCATACACTCCTGAACGCCAAAGGGAATGGCGCAAAAGCCTTTCAATCGAACGCGCCGTACAACAAAGCCGAAGGCACCGCTCAAGATGCCATCAGCCGGGAAAATACTTGCTTAGAATAACATCCCCGGGACAGGTACAACATCTGTCTGGGTGCTTGGGTTATCAGTCTACGGGCAGCTTTCACATTGCGCAAGGCTTGTCCCTCGGCTTTCTCGTGATCGGCTGTACATTTCGACGCAATCGGAATTTATGGATTGATGAAGGAGCTTTCGGGCACGTTCCCCCGGGCAGGTCAACCGTAGGCTGCTGTACTCTAAACGCGCGGGTTGTTCCCAGGACACCGCCGATTCATGCGGGAGCAACGCAACCCTCATAAACTCTCGAAAGAACAGTCCCCTGCCGGATTTTTCGGCGGTATTCCCAGGCGGAAAGGCGTGCCATGGAGAACGTTGTGCAGAACCCCGCCCCGGCGGCTGCAGCCAGCCGCCCGAATGGTGAAGCGATCATTCGCGCCGAGAAGATCGAGAAGTACTACGCCCAGCCCAGCCAGAACCGCATCCAGGTCATTTCGCCGACCGATCTGAGCATTGTTCCAGGGGAGATTGTGGCTTTGCTCGGCCCTTCAGGATCGGGCAAATCAACCATGCTGAGGATGCTCTCAGGCCTTTCCCGACCAACCGGCGGCCAGGTGTACTGGCACGAGCGGCCGATTGCGGAGACCGAAATCAACGTCTCGATCGTGTTCCAGAGCTTTGCACTCTTTCCGTGGCTCACCGTGCTTGAAAATGTGGAGGCGCCTCTGCAGGCGCGCGGTGTGGAGGCCGAGGAACGCCGCACGCGCAGCATGCGGATGCTGGACACGGTCGGTCTGGACGGCTTCGAATCCGCTTACCCCAAGGAACTCTCCGGAGGCATGAAGCAGAGGGTCGGCTTTGCCCGGGCTCTCGTCGTCGAGCCCGAAGTCTTGTTTATGGACGAACCCTTCTCAGCACTCGACGTCCTGACGGCTGAGAACCTGCGCAGCGAACTTCTCGAGCTTTGGGCCAAGAAGACTATGCCCACGCGCTGTGTCTTCATCGTCACGCACAACATTGAAGAAGCGGTTCTGCTCGCCGATCGCATCATTGTGCTTGGGCGCAACCCCGGCCATATCCGCACGGACTTCCGGGTGCAGATTCCTCAGCCACGTGACCGCAAATCTCAGCAATTCACGCAACTGGTCGACTACATCTACAAGGTCCTCACTCGGCCAGATGTCACTCCAGAGGCGCCCGATCATCAGCATCCGGGCCCGCGCATCCGCGACCAGCGCCAGATGAAGTACCAGATGCTGCCTCACGCGCGACCGGGCGGGATCGCCGGACTGTTGGAACTGCTTCTCGACAAAGGCGGCCGCGACGACATCTATCGCCTTGCCGACGACCTCGCCTTCGAGATCGACGACCTGCTGCCGATTGTCGATGCAGCGCAGCTGCTGGTCTTCCTGAAGGTGGAAGAAGGCGACGTCTCCATCACCGAGACGGGAACGGAATACGCCAACTCCGAAATCCTTCGGCAGAAGGAACTTTTTCGGGACGCAGCGCTCGGAAACGTCCTGCTCCTCCGTCAGATTCGACGGGCGCTGGAAGCGAAGAGCGACCACACTGTTCCCGAAGACTTCTTCCTCGACATGCTCGACGAGCAGTTCAGTGACGAAGAGTCGCGGCGTCAGATTGAGACGGCGGTTAACTGGGGCCGCTACGCCGAACTGTTCGACTTTGACGCGGCACGCCGACGCTTTGTGATGCCCGACGCACTGGAAGAAGCCGCTTCTGCCGGAGGCGATGAGTGACCGTCCAGCGCGCCTTCGCCCGTTCGCTTGTCACCGTTCGCACCTGGCCCTTTGTCATCGACATGGGTGTCGGGCTGTTCGCGCTTGCGGTGTTCATGGCCATCGTGCACACCGCTTCGTACTGGATGGGATCGGCTGTCCCTGTTTCTCCCATTTCAGAGAGTGCACGGTCGCTGCCGCTCTACTCTTTGTACTCCGTGATGCGCATCGGGATCGCCTACTTTCTCAGCTTGACCTTTGCTGTTACATACGGCTACATCGCGGCGCGCAATGCACGCGTTGAAGCCTGGATGATCGCGGTGCTCGACATCCTGCAGTCCATCCCGGTTCTGAGCTTTCTGCCGCCGGTGCTGCTGGCGATGATCGCGCTGGTGCCGCATCGTCAACTCGGCATCGAGATGGGCGTGATCCTGCTGATCTTTACCGGGCAAGTTTGGAACCTCGCTTTCAGTTTCTATTCCTCGATGAAGAGCATTCCGCGCGAGATGATCGAGGCTTCGCGGATTTATCGATACTCAGCCTGGCAGCGTTTCTGGCAGCTTGAAATGCCCTACGCCGCCATTGGACTGGTGTGGAACTCGATTATCTCGGTGGCTAACGGCTGGTTCGCCCTGATGGCGTGCGAGATGTTTCCGCTGAACGGCGTGAACTTCCAGCTTCCGGGCTTGGGAAGCTACATCCAGACTGCAACTTATTCCGGCGACGTGCGCGCGCTGGTGAGCGGAATTGCCGTCATCGTGCTCATCGTTGTGGCAACCGATCAACTCATTTGGCGGCCGTTGATAGCCTGGAGCGAAAAATTCAAATTCGAACAAGTGGAGGCTGCTGACCACGTCAAATCGCCGATCCTCACCTTGCTGCAACGATCGGCACTGGTGAATGCGCTCTCTGGCCGGATCTGGGCAAGCATCGAAGAGCCAATCTTCCGGCGCATGGCGCGTACCCCGGAGTGCCGGGTCGTGCGGCCTCTCGATCAGGACAGCCAAAAGAGCAAAACGTCTATCGCCTATTGGGTAGTGGGTGTAGCCTTCGCACTCGCTGTGACATGGGGAGCTGTGCAATGCGCAATGATGCTTCGGCACGTTACGCTTTCCGACATCCGCATGCTACTCGAAGGCGCGGCCGCCACTTTCATGCGCGTGAATGTGGCACTCCTCATCTCCGCGCTGTGGACAGTGCCAGTGGGAGTAGCGATTGGCTTCAATCCCAAACTCGCGCGAATCGTTCAGCCTATTGCGCAGGTGCTGGCGTCTGTCCCTGCCACCGCATTTTTCCCAATTTTGCTCATCGGCCTGCTCAAGATCGGGGGCGGCCTCGGCATCGGCTCCGTTGCGCTGATGCTGCTGGGCACGCAGTGGTACATCCTGTTCAACGTAATCGCCGGCGCGATGTCGATTCCCTCGGACCTGCGCGAGGCTGCTTCGCTCTATCGATTCACGCGGTGGCAACGCTGGACGACGCTGATCCTGCCCGGGATCTTCCCGTATCTCATCACCGGCATGGTGACAGCTTCAGGAGGCGCGTGGAATGCGTCGGTCTTTGCGGAGTATGCCAACATCCAAAACCGCACGATCCAAACCATCGGCCTCGGCGCACAGATTGACTCGGCCAGCGCCGACGGAAATTTCTCGATTCTGCTGCTGGCCACCATCATGATCTCTCTCATGGTGGTTACCATGAATCGACTTATCTGGAGACGGCTCTATCGCCTGGCCGAGACCCGGTATAAACTCGAAGGCTAAATACAACATTCAGCGGGCAGTCGCGATCGGGGGACGGATGATTCGCGTTGGGCTGGTTGGTTTCGGAATGGCGGGCCGCGTATTCCACGCGCCGCTCATCTCTTCAGTCGAAGGTCTCGAACTCGCGGCGGTTGTCGAGCGCAACTCCAGCAAGGCCGTTGAGCGTTATCCCGGCATCACGACGTACCGTTCCGTCGAAGAGCTGCTCGCGGACTCATCGATCAAGCTGGTGGTCATAGCAACACCCAACAGTACCCATTTCGCCATCGCCATGCAGGCGCTCGAAGCGGCAAGAAGCGTTGTCGTCGACAAGCCCGTGGCCCTCAGCTCCAGCCAGATTGCACAACTTTCCGAATTGGCAGGCGGCATCGGCCTTCGCGTATTTCCATTTCATAACCGGCGCTTCGACAGCGACTTCCTGACAATTCGCAAACTAATGGATGAGCATTCCCTCGGCCGCTTGGTTCACTTTGAATCAACGTTCGACCGCTGGCGTCCCGGACAATCCACCCGCGCATGGAAGGAAGAAACGGACGAAGGCGGCATTTTGTTTGATCTGGGAACGCACCTCGTAGATCAGGCGCTGGTGTTCTTCGGACAGCCTGCTGCGGTGGGTGCGGAGGTCCGGCGGGAGCGCGATGGCGAAGGCTCGAACGACGCGATCACCATCCGCCTGCACTACTTCACTGGCTTCTCAGTCACGCTCGGAGCCAATTGCCTCTCCTCGCTGGCCCGCCCCCGATTTCATCTGCGCGGGACTCGCGGGAATTTCTGGAAGTGGGGATTGGATCCGCAGGAAGAGGCACTCGGCAAGGTCACAAAGATTGAAGACGCCAATTGGGGCCAGGAACCTAACGAGCGATGGGGCACGCTCAGCGTCGATGCCGACGGCAGCGTGGTGACGCAGCCAGTGGAATCCGTCAGCAAGGCGATTACCGGCTCTTCTATGCCGGTGTCCGCGATGTTTTGCTTGGAAATTCGCCCGCGCCGCCGGTCACTCCCACAGAAGCCTGGCGAGTTGCGCGGGTGCTTGAATGGGCGAAAGAAAGCTCGGAGAAGCAGCGCGATATCGAATGCGACTGGAGCGGCGAACCGGCCTGATCACTGAGGCGTCTCTGCCGCCTGCTTCTCCACCAGCGGCACCCAAAAACGGAACGTGCTTCCGTGCTCGGGATTACTCTCCACGGCGATCCCGCCGCCATGTGCCAGCATGATAGCGCGGGCAATCGCCAACCCCATGCCGGTTCCCTTTTTAAGCTTGGCACCTCTTTTGCCGCGATAGAACTTTTCAAAGATGTGAGGCAGATCGCCTTTGTCGATTCCCGGACCACTGTCCTCCACTTCAAATTCCAACCGCCCTTCGACGCGCCGGCTGCGCAGAACGATCCGGCTTTCTGGCGGCGAGTAGAGAGCAGCGTTTTCGATGAGATGACGGAAAACACGGGCCAGCAGCCTGGCGTCGAACCAGACCGGGCTATCCGGCTCCTGCACCATCAACATGACCTGGTGGCGCCCTAGAACTTTGTGGGATCCCTCCACCGCGTTCTCAAGCAGCGTGCGGGTATGGCGCGGGGCAAGCTCCGCCTTCAGCACGTTTGCATCGAGCTGCGCCATCTCCACTGCTTCGCCAATCAGGGCGTCAAGGTAAGCCGATTCTTCGTCAACCACGGTTGCCAATTCGTGACGCAATGCCTCATCCAGTCCTTCATCCTGCGTAAGCGTCGTAGCCGCCGCGCGAATCGAGGTCAACGGCGTGCGCAATTCGTGCGTGAGTGAATCGATAAGGGCCGTCCGCAGGCGATCGCTTTCGCGCGAAGCCTCAAGGCGCGCACTTGCCTCGATGGCGGTGGCCCGCGTCAAGGCGATTCCCACCTGCGCAGATACGGCTGTGGCAACTTCGCGTGACAGGTTCGCGGGGCGCCATGCGATCGCACCCACGGCGCGCATCCCGACCATCAATGCATGTGCCTCAAACCCATCCTGCTGTGCGCCGGCCACATGCGACCCACCTGCGATCTCGCGCAGATTCGCTTTGAACAGCTCTGCCAACTCAGCCACCGTCGACGCAAACTGATCGCGATCCCTCGCATAGAGGACAACGCCCTCGAGCGCGAAGATTCTCGCTACTAGCGCTGGCAAATCGCGCGTGAGACTGGCCGAGTCTTCGTGCAGCATCATTTCCTGGCTCAAGAGGTAGAGCCGTTCTACATCTTCGCGGCGCTGTTCCGCCTGCGTCTTCTGCATGCGAGCTCGTTCCGCAACACGCCCCGCCACGAGCGAACTCACGGCAAAGGTAATGATCGACACCCACTCCTGCGGACCGGCCAGGGTAAAGGTGTGAATTGGAGGTAGAAAGAAATAGTCGAAGGATAAGGCGCAAAGTAAGGCGCTATACAACGAAATTACAAGCCCGGCCTGTGTCGCCGTGACCACAACGACGACCAGGAACACCATGCCAGCGGTGGTTGCGCGCGCACCGGTCACGGCCAGGCCAACGGTGGTCAACACCGCTGCCAGCGTGGCGCCCAGCCACTGGATGTAGTGGTGCGGCTTCGGTTTTAAATCCATGATTGTCCCAACGGAATGATACCCGGCCTCCCCGATGATGTAAGCTTCCGGTGGAAGAAGTTGAAATATGCCAGGCAGAATTTTAGTGATTGACGACGAACCGCAGATTACCCGCGTGCTGCGCGCAGCCTTGTCTGCACAGGCTTTTGATGTCCGTACCGCGAATGATCCCGAAGAGGGCCTGCGTATTTTTGCGGAATGGCCTCCCGATCTGGTCATTACGGACCTGATGATGCCGGGGTTGAGCGGCGTTGAAGTTTGTCGAGCCATTCGCGCCACATCGCCTACCCCGATCCTGGTGCTCTCGGTTCGCGATCATGAGCGCTCGAAAATTGAAGCGCTCGATTCGGGCGCCGACGATTACGTCACGAAGCCCTTTGGCATTC
Organism: uncultured Acidobacteriaceae bacterium; assembly: GCA_963832035.1. Lineage (GTDB taxonomy): Bacteria > Acidobacteriota > Terriglobia > Terriglobales > Acidobacteriaceae > Telmatobacter. The sequence continues at coordinate 514,200 of CAWHSK010000004.1, forward strand.
AGGAATTGCTGGCGCGTGTGCGGGCGCATATTCGCCGCGCACCGGAGCGCACAGAATCAGCGATTACTGCAGGCGACTTCATGATTGATGCCGCAGCGCATAGCATCGCAATTGCTGGCAAGCCGATCCACCTGACGCCAAAGGAATTTGAACTTCTGCTGCACCTGACGCGTCACGCCGGTAAGGTAATTACCCATCGCGCATTGCTTACCGCCGTGTGGGGAGCACAATCCGCACATCAGCCCGAATATCTCCGCGTATTTGTCGGCCAGCTGCGCAAAAAGCTTGAGGCCGAAACGGGCAAGCAGTTCATCCAGACCGAACCCTGGGTGGGCTATCGCTTTGTTCCCGAGGGATTCAACGGCAAAGAAGAGTAGGAATCGCTTCCCAGGCGAATTGCCGAGGAACCTGCAGGGTGCATCCGGCGCGATCTTTATATTCTCTTTAGATTTTCCTTCCGCCAGGAAAATGCGCCACCCCGCAAAATCGATTTTGGAATGACACGGATTGATTTGTACCGTGACGTTCTGAAATGAGGGTTCTCGCATGCAAGATCTCGCCATGTTCGTATTCACCACTGTCTTCTTCGCCGTGGCCTTTCTGTACGTGAAGGCCTGTCAGAAGTTGAGGTAAGCCATGGACCTCGTGACTGTAGTAGCTCTCCTGTTTTCGGTCCTGACCCTCATCTACCTCGCCGCCACGCTGCTCTATCCGGAGAAGTTCTGACATGTCTGCCAATGGATGGTTGCAATTCGCTGCATTTTCTCTTGTCCTGCTCCTGACAGTGCGTCCCGTCGGCATCTATCTGGCGCGCGTGCTGGAAGGGCAAAAGACCTGGCTCGATCCAATTCTTCGCCCCATCGAGCGGCTCATCTACAAACTCTGCGGGGTCGAAGCCGACCACGAGATGAACTGGCGGCAGTACGCATTTGCGATGCTGGGCTTCTCTGCTGCGACCATGGTGCTCACGTACGTCATAGAGCGCGCGCAAGCCATCCTGCCCTGGAATCCCCAGCACCTCGCGGGTGTCGGCCCCGACCTGGCGTGGAACACGGCGGCCAGTTTCACGACGAACACCAACTGGCAGTTCTACACGCCGGAATCGACGATGAGCTATCTCACCGAGATGGCTGGCCTGGCGACACACAACTTCTTCTCCGCCGCTGTCGGAATCGTGGTGGCGGTCGCCCTCGTGCGCGCTATCAAGCGTACGTCTTGCGCGACCATTGGCAATTTCTGGGTTGATACCACGCGCACGCTACTCTATATCCTGCTGCCCGCTTCACTCATCTACGCGCTGCTGCTGGTAGCGCAGGGTGTCCCACAGAATCTGCATGCCTACACGGTTGCGCACACACTGGAGGGACAGACACAGACCATCGGACAAGGACCCGTGGCTTCACAGGAAGCCATCAAGATGCTCGGCACGAATGGCGGCGGATTCTTCAACGCCAACAGCGCTCATCCGTTCGAGAATCCGACGCCGTTCTCCAACTTCCTCCAGATCCTCTCCATCTTCATTATTCCCGCCGGCTTGACCTACACGCTGGGCCGCATGACCGGTTCGCCGGGACATGGCTGGGCGGTCTTTGCAGCCATGTATGTGTTGTTTGCGGCTGGATTCGTCACGCTCTACTGGGCTGAGGCACACCCGCATCCGCTTATCCACGGCGCGGCACAAACTGCTACGGCGACCGCTCCCGGCGGCAACATGGAGGGTAAAGAAGTTCGTAACGGCATTGCCGAGAGCGCGCTGTTTGCCACCATCACCACGGACGCCAGCTGCGGCGCTGTGAATGGCATGCACGACAGCTTCACGCCGCTCGGCGGTCTTGTTCCTCTGACGAATATCATGCTCGGCGAAGTCATCTTCGGCGGTGTGGGCGCAGGCCTTTACGGCATGTTGATCTTTGTCGTCCAGGCAGTGTTCATCGCGGGCCTGATGGTGGGCCGCACTCCTGAGTATCTTGGCAAGAAGATCGAATCGTACGACATCAAGATGGCGATGCTATATGTGCTCATCTTCCCGCTTGTCATCCTCTCGCTCACTGCGATCTTTGTACTGATGCCCACTGTGGGCCTGGGGACCACGACCAACGCTGGTCCGCACGGCCTTAGCGAAGTGCTCTACGCGTTCACATCCGGCGCCGGCAACAACGGCTCCGCCTTCGCCGGCCTCGGCCCAAACTGGTGGTACAACGTCACGATGGGCGCGGACATGCTGATCGGTCGCTTCCTGATGATGCTGCCTGTTCTTGCGCTCGCTGGCAATCTGGCGCAGAAGAAGAGCGTGCCGCCCTCGCCCGGCACGTTCCCTGTCAACACGCCACTGTTCAGTGTTTTGCTTGTCGGCGTTGTTCTGATTCTTGGCGCGCTCACCTTCTTCCCGGCACTGAGCCTTGGACCGATTCTTGAACATCTTCAGCTGAAATCCGGACAGCTCTTTTGAGGCGATCTGACATGAAATCATATGGCAAATTCAATTCTCCCGCGCAGGCTGAAGCTCATTCAGATTCGGCAACGACGATCCCGAATGCAGTAGAATCCGGCACGCCGTCCACACTGCCACCGGAGCACCACGAACATCGCAGAAAGAAATCCACTCCGGGCGTTTTGGAACAAAAGAGCCTCTGGAACACCACCATCATCCGCCAGGCTCTCGTGGATGCGTTTCGCAAGCTCGATCCCCGCTGGATGATCAAGAACCCGGTAATGTTTGTCGTCGAGATTGGCAGCGTACTGACGACTGCGTTGCTCATCGACAACACAATCAACCATCGCGTCGCATTCGGATTCAATCTCCAGATCACGCTCTGGCTCTGGTTCACCGTGCTGTTTGCCAATTTCGCCGAGGCGATGGCCGAAGGTCGTGGCAAGGCGCAGGCTGACACCCTGCGTAAGGCCAAGGGTGAGACCATCGCGCAGCGGTATAACCCCTCCGGCGCGCTGGAGCAAGTTGCTAGCGGCCTGCTACGCGCCGGCGATCTCATCTACGTTCCTGCCGGGCATTACATTGCAGGCGATGGCGAGGTGATCGAGGGCGTTGCGTCCGTCGATGAGTCCGCCATTACCGGTGAGTCCGCTCCCGTGATTCGCGAGGCTGGCGGCGACCGGTCTGCAGTTACCGGCGGAACAAAGGTGTTGTCGGACTGGGTGAAGATTCGCATTACGTCGAACCCGGGCGAAACATTTCTCGATCGCATGATCGCCCTGGTGGAAGGCGCAACCCGGCAAAAGACGCCGAACGAGATTGCGCTCTCGATTCTGCTCTCCGGGTTGACGATTGTCTTTCTCTTGGCGGTCGTCACGCTCCAGCCGTTTGCCATCTATTCCAAGGCGCCGCAGACAGTCTTTGTGCTGGTGTCGCTGCTGGTTTGCCTGATTCCGACGACGATCGGCGGTCTGCTTTCGGCGATCGGCATCGCCGGCATGGATCGCCTGGTGCAATACAACGTGCTGGCCATGAGCGGACGCGCGGTTGAGGCAGCCGGCGACGTAAACACGCTGCTGCTCGATAAGACCGGAACCATCACGCTGGGCAATCGCCAGGCCACTGAGTTCATCGCCGCGCCCGATGTGACTGCCGAGCGGTTGGCCGATGCCGCGCAACTCGCGTCGCTTTCAGACGAAACTCCTGAGGGCCGGTCGATCGTCGTACTGGCAAAGGAAAAGTACAATCTGCGCGGGCGCGATCTTGGCGGCATTCACGCCGAGTTCGTTCCCTTCTCCGCACAAACGCGCATGAGCGGAGTCAATCTGCCCGGCATGCGCATTCGCAAAGGCTCGGCTGATGCGATCGCCCGCTTCCTCGAAGACCAGGGATCGTCGCTCCCGAAAAAGGTTCGCGATGCCGTGGAGGAGATCGCCCGCGCGGGCGGTACGCCGCTGGTCGTGGCGGAAAACTCTTCTGCCCTCGGCGTTATTTACCTCAAGGACATCGTAAAAGGTGGCCTGAAAGAGCGGTTGGCCCGCCTGCGTGCCATGGGCATTCGCACCATCATGATCACGGGCGACAATCCGCTGACCGCTGCGGTCATTGCGCGTGAAGCGGGTGTCGACGACTTCCTTGCCGAAGCCAAGCCCAAGGACAAGATGGACCTGATCAAGAAGGAGCAAGGCAAGGGCAAGCTTGTTGCGATGACCGGCGATGGCACCAACGATGCCCCCGCACTGGCGCAGGCCGACGTGGGTGTAGCCATGAACTCCGGCACGCAGGCCGCCAAGGAAGCCGGCAACATGGTCGATCTCGATTCCAATCCGACGAAGCTCATCGAGATTGTCGAGATTGGCAAGCAGTTGCTGATGACGCGGGGTGCGCTGACGACGTTTTCGATCGCCAACGACGTGGCCAAGTATTTCGCCATCATTCCGGCAATGTTCTCGGTCGCTTTTCCGGTTCTGAATGCGCTCAATATCATGCACCTGCATTCGCCGCAGTCCGCGATTCTGTCGGCGGTGGTTTTCAACGCCGTCATCATTGTGGCGCTAATTCCGCTCGCACTGCGCGGCGTGAAATATGAACCAAAACCCGCCGAAGCACTCCTGCGGCGTAACCTGCTCATTTACGGTGTCGGCGGCGTAATCATTCCGTTCATCGGCATCAAGGCCATCGACATGCTGCTCGTCGCAATGCACCTGGCATAGGGGACAGAAAATGCACGCAACAACCACGCTCGCTTCAAACGCACCAAGTCATTCGTCGGTAGTCACGCACTCTGTGTGGCGCACCTCGATCCTCTTCACGCTGCTAACTACGCTGTTGTTCGGAATCGGATATCCGCTGCTGGTAACGGGGATCGCCGGAGCAATATTTCCGCACAAGGCCGCAGGCAGCCTGATCCTGAAGAATGGGCAGGTCGTCGGTTCTGAACTGCTTGCGCAGAGCTTCACTTCGGATCGATATTTTCACCCGCGCCCGTCGGCGGCCGGCAATGGATATGACGCAACGTCTTCCGGCGGATCGAATCTTGCACAGTCAAATGCAAAGCTCGTGCAGCGCATCCAGGGCGATATCGACAAGATGGCGGCGGAGAATCCTGGCCACCCCGTTCCGATCGACGCTGTTACAACGTCAGGTTCGGGCCTCGATCCGGACATCACGCCCGACAACGCATTCTTCCAGGCGCAGCGCATTGCCAAGGCGCGCGGTCTTAGCGAAGACCAGGTTCGCCAGGCCATTCAACAGCACACGGCTGGACGCACATTCGGTGTGCTCGGTGAACCACGCGTCAATGTTCTTGAACTCAACCTGGCTCTCGATCAGCTATCAAAATAGTCTTCCCCGGGCTTCCCCTGGAAAATAGGGGGAGGATCGCATCCTCTCCCGCCTTTTCCCGGCTCTACGCTTTCTGCGTCGCGCCATTCGACAAGCCCCTCCCCGCGAAATATCATCGTCTTTCACACCTTTCTTACTCGATGGGTCTCGCGGATGCGCGCTTCACTTTTCATTACCTGCTACAACGACACGCTCTTTCCTGAAACCGGACGGGCCGTGGTGCGGTTGCTTGAGCGGCTTGGTGTCGGACTCGATTTTCTGCCTGCGCAAACCTGCTGCGGACAGATGCACGCGAACACCGGATTTCGCACCGAAGCCTATTCGCAGGCCAAGCGCTTTGTGCAGCTTTATCGCGATGCCGAATGTGTCGTGATTCCGTCTTCTTCTTGTGTTGCCATGATTCGCGACCAGTATTCCGGCCTGTTCGAGGAGTTGGGGAATGCAGAGCTTCGGACCCAATTTGCCGCGTTGCTGCCCCGCGTGTACGAGTTGAGCGAATTTCTCACCGACAAGCTCGGGGTTGACGACGTTGGCGCATATTTTCCGTACCGCGTAACGTACCACGCAAGTTGCCACGGTCTTCGCGGACTGCATGTTGGCGACCGTCCATTCCGGCTGCTTAGCAACGTCCGCGGACTCGAACTGGTTCCTCTGGCGAACCTGGAACGCTGCTGCGGATTCGGGGGGACATTTTCCGTGAAAAACGCCGAAGTCTCCACGGCCATGCTCGATGCCAAACTCGCCGACGTTCTCGCGACAGGCGCCGAGTACTGCACCGCACTCGACAACAGCTGTCTAATGCATTTGAGCGGGGCGCTGCATCGGCAAAAGAAGAGCCTGCAGACCATTCATGTGGCCGGCATCCTTGCCAGCACTGCAGAACATCCGTATGGGCTAACCGCATGAGCGCGCCCGTCCACCCCGCCGCACATGCGCATTCCCCGGTGATGGATCCGCGTATTGCGCCGCCATTTCCAGAAGCGGCCTTCACGATTCTAAAGAACGCGCAGCTGCGCAAAAATGTCGCTCACGCAACCGACGTGATCCAGGCCAAGCGCAACAACCTGGTCGCTGAAAAGACAGACTGGCAGGAGTTGCGCACCTCTGCCGCCGCCATCCGAGCCCACGTACTGACGAATCTCGATACATACCTGGAGCAGTTTGAAACCGCTTGCACCGCGGCAGGAGGCAAGGTTCACTGGGCTCGCGACGCCGCTGAAGCGCGCGCGATCATTGTGAACATTCTGCGCGAAGAAAACGCCACCGAGGTCATCAAGATCAAGACCATGACCTCGGCTGAGATCCAGCTCAACCCCTCGCTGGTGGCGGCTGGCATCGCGGCAATCGAAACCGATCTTGCGGAGTTGATCCTGCAACTTGGCGATGACGAGCCTTCGCACATCGTGGTTCCCGCGTTGCATGTGAATCGCCGCCAGGTCCGCGAAATCTTTGCGCAACGGATGGGTTTGCCGGAACTTTCTGACGATCCCGAAGCGTTGACTGCAGCGGCACGCACCTACTTGCGCAAGAAATTCCTCAGTGTGCCGACTGCGATCAGCGGCGCCAATTTTCTGATTGCCGAAACCGGCTCCGTGGCGATCGTCGAATCCGAAGGCAACGGCCGCATGTGCCTCACGCTTCCGCGCACGCTCATCACGCTCGCCGGTATTGAGAAAGTCCTGCCTCGATTCGCAGACCTTGAAGTTCTGCTGCAGGTCCTGGCCCGTTCGGCCACCGGCGAGCGGATGAACCCGTACACATCGCTCTGGTCCGGCGTTACAGCCGGTGATGGTCCCGAGCGCTTTCACGTGGTGCTGCTCGACAACGGGCGCTCTGACATTCTCAAGCGCAAAGTCGAACGACAGACCCTGCAATGCATCCGCTGTGGCGCCTGCATGAACACCTGCCCCGTCTATCGGCAGACCGGCGGACACGCATATGGTTCGCCCTATGCCGGACCGATCGGCGCCATCCTGACACCGCAGCTTGAGCACATGCAGCATGCACAATCGCTGCCTTACGCGTCGTCGCTTTGCGCGGCCTGCTATGAGGTGTGTCCGGTCAAGATCAACATCCCTGAGGTCCTGATCGAGCTGCGTGCACAGGTCGTCAATCAGGAGCGTTCGCAACCTCGGCGGTGGTTCGACCTTATGTACGTCGGAATGAAAGCTGCAAACTTCGCTTTTGCCAGCTCGTGGCGCTTCCGGCTAGCGCAACGACTTGGCCGGCTTGGCCTGCGCTTCTTCACCGGCAGAGATGGATGGATTCGCAGTCTTCCCAGTCTCGGTGCGCGCTGGACTATGTCGCGCGATCTCCGCACATTCCCCGAAGAGTCTTTCCGCGATTGGTGGGCGGCACGCAGCGAAAAACCCCGCAAGGAAGGAAGCTGATGGCAATGTCCTCGCGTCAGGCAATCCTCGACAGCATTCGCTCTGCTACGCGCAACGACTCGAATACCTACGCAGATCTGCCGCGCGATTATATCCAGCACGGTTCGCTCGATATGGCACGCCGTCTCCATCTAATGACCGAGAGGCTGCGAGAGTACGGCGCCGAGGTCGCGGAATCTTCGACTACCGACCTTTCCGCCGTCATCGAGCATCAGCTCCAGTCCAGCGCTCGTCATACTTTCGTCGTGCCGCCCGGCCTCCCGGCTGAATGGCTCGCAACCGCCTTCGCGTGGAAGGTAGATCAGGCTCTGAGCCATGACGATATTGAGCGCTGCGAAGGCGTCGTCACTTCCGCATTTGCAGGGGTCGCGGATTCCGGCACTATCATTCTCCACCATTCGCCAACTGATGGCCGCCGCGTTCTCACCCTGCTGCCGGATTTTCACCTCTGCATTCTGCGAGCCACGCAGATCGTCGAGACGCTGCCCGAGTACTTTGCCCGCTGTCCGCAGCCGCCGCAACTCGCAACCTATATTTCCGGCCCCAGCGCGACTGCAGATATCGAGATGACGCGCATAAAGGGCGTACACGGACCACGTTTCTTGAGCGTGATCATCGTTCGCGACGATAACTGAGCAGCCGGCGAGCTGAGTCCGGCGCTACACTTGCAGAGCAAAGGCAGGAAGTCAGCATGAATCCATCTGAATCCGCACGTTTCGATCAGGCCGCACAGGTTCTCGACGCTTTCCAAATTGAAATCCCCTCGTGGGGATTCGCGAATACGGGCACACGCTTCGGCAAGTTTGTTCAGCCGGCGGCTGCGTCCACTCTCGAAGAGAAATTCAGCGATGCCGCTGAGGTTCATCGCCTGACCGGCGTGACGCCAACGCTCGCTCTGCACGTGCTGTGGGATCTTCCGCGCGGTCTGGCGGACGTTTCAGAGGTCCAGGAGCACGAACGCAGAACGGGTATCCGCTCAGGTTCGATCAACCCCAATCTATTTCAAAATCAGGAATACAAATTCGGCTCCCTCTGCAATCCCGATGAAGACATTCGCGACAACGCGGTTCAGCACGTCCTCGATTCCATTGAGATTGGCAAGCGCCTTCACGCGCGCGATATTTCCCTCTGGCTTGCAGACGGCTCAAACTATCCCGGCACGCAATCCATGCGCAACCGGATCAAGTGGCTGCAATCGGCGCTCAGTACTGCGCATCAGCATCTGGCGGTCGATCAGCGTCTTCTCGTCGAGTACAAGCCCTTCGAGCCGGCTTTCTATCACACTGACATTGCCGACTGGGGCATGTCTGCGCATCTGTGCCGCGAGGCTGGACCGCAGGCCTTTGTGCTGGTAGACACGGGGCATCACTATCTCTCGCAGAACATCGAGCAGATTGTTGCGTGGCTTTTGCACCTTGACCTGCTGGGAGGGTTCCACTTCAACGACCGCCGCTACGCGGACGACGATCTCACGCTTGGCTCGATCGATCCTTACCAGATTTTCAGGATTTTTCATGAGATCTGCCAGCAGCCGCAATCAGACCCGTCTGAAAGCAGGCTCACTGCAATTGCGTTTATGATCGACCAGAGCCATAACCTCAAGGGCAAAATCGAGGCCATGATTCAAACCGTCGTCACGGCCCAGGAACTGTGGCTCAAGGCCGCGCTCATCGATCGCGAAAAGCTTGCTGAGCTCCAGCAATCCTGTGATCTGGTGGCCGCAGAGGAACTTTTCCGGGGCGCATTCTGGCGCGATGTTCGGCCGATGGCAGCCGCCTGGCGCAAGGCGCGTGGTCTGGCTGCCGATCCGCTGGCGGCACTTCGTGAGGGCGGATATGTGGAACGCGTAACCCGGGAGCGGGCCAGCCGGCAATCGGCGGTCAGCAGCTACGCCTGATTTGGCAGTTCAGCAGTAGAATCGAACTCTGGAGTTCGATCATTTTCAGCTCGGTGGTGCTCATGACGCAGGCAACTCTCGCAAACACAACTCTCCGATTTCTCGAAGACCGCTGGGATCCGACCGTCGCAGCCACGCTCGATGAGCCGGAGCTTCTGCGCTATCGCTCCAACCTTCTGGGTTCGGACTTGCGCATCACCAACTTTGCCGGCGGCAACACCAGCTCCAAAGTTGTCGAAACCGATCCGTTGTCTGGTGAATCCGTCGAGGTGATCTGGGTCAAGGGCTCTGGCGGCGACCTCGGCAGCATCAAGCGCACGGGCTTTGCCACGCTCTACCAGGAGAAGCTGCTCGCGCTCGAACGGAGCTACAAGGGCGTCGACACCGAAGACGACATGGTGGCGATGTATCCACTGTGCACCTTCCGCAACAATCCTGTCGCTGCGTCAATCGACACGCCCCTGCACGGCTTTCTTCCCTTCCCGCACGTGGATCATCTGCATCCCGACTGGGGTATCGCCCTGGCTGCTTCTGCCAACGGTAAAACCAAGATGGAGGAATTCAATCGCGAGTTCAACCATTCCCTCATCTGGGTGCCATGGCAGCGTCCCGGTTTTGAACTTGGCCTGATGATGCGCAAAGCGGTAGAAGACAATCCCGGCTGCGACGGTATCGTTCTCGGTGGCCATGGGCTCTTTACGTGGGGACAGACGCAGCGCGAATGCTACCTGAACACTCTCACCGTCATTGACCAGATCGGTCAGTTCATCGCGCGGCACGGCGAGCAAAAGGGTACGGCTCGTTTTGGTGGGGAGTCTGTTCCGTCGCACGTCGATCGCGAATCGCTGGCGGTCGCGATACTGCCCTATCTTCGCGGACGCTTGAGCACACAGCATCGTTGGATCGCCAGCTTCAGCGATGCGCCAGACGTGTTGCAGTTCGTGAACTCCGCGCATGCCGAGGAGCTCGCCTATCTCGGCACCAGTTGCCCTGACCACTTTATTCGAACCAAGATCCGCCCCATGTTTGTGCCGTGGCCGAAGAGTGGCAGCATCGCCGATCTCAAGGCGCAGATCAGTCGGTCGCTCACCGAATATCGCGAACAGTACTGGACCTACTACCACTACTTCGCTAAACCCGACTCGCCGGCGCTTCGCGATCCAAGCCCTACGGTCGTCCTCATCCCTGGCCTTGGAATGTTCAGCTTCGGCAAGAACAAGACGGAGGCGCGCATTGTTGGCGAGTTCTACACCAACGCGATTCACGTGATTGAAGGCGCAACGCTCTTGTCGGAAGGCGAAGTCTCGGGCGCGCTCCCGCAATGCGGAGAAGGGATGGACCCCGCAAGCTTCAAGACTTTCAGCAACTACGTTGCGCTCCCGCCCATCGAGGCATTTCGCATCGAGTACTGGGCGATGGAAGAGGCCAAACTCCGCCGCCAACCACCGGAGAAGGAATTCAGTCGCCGCATTGCGCTCGTCGTCGGGGGCGGCAGCGGCATTGGCCGCGAGGTTGCGCACCTGGCCGCCGCACGCGGCGCACATGTGATGATCGCCGACTACGACGGAGCTGCTGCGTCTCGGGTTGCAGGCGAACTCACGCACATCACGCAGAAGGAATTCGTTGCTTCGACGGTTGTCGACATCCGCAGCCGCGATGCGATTCGCGAAGCTATCCGCGCCACCATCGCCGCGTTCGGCGGTCTCGATATCCTCATCAATACTGCGGCGCTGTTTCCTTCTTCGCCCGACGGCCAGATCGGTGACGAACTCTGGTCTGCGACGCTGAACATCAACGTCACTGCGAACTACATCCTTGCCGATGAGGCTGCAAAGATCTTTGCCGACCAGGACCTTGACGTTTCAATCGTCCTAACCAGCTCGGCAAATGCGGTGGTGCCCAAACGCGGCAGTGAGGCATACGACGTAAGCAAGGCTGCGTTGTCGCATCTTGCACGGGAGCTAGCCGTATCTCTTGCGCCAAAGGTTCGCGTGAATGCCGTGAGCCCCGCGACGGTTGTGAAGGGCAGCACGATGTTCCCACGCGATCGTGTCCGCGCGTCACTCGCCAAGTACAAGGTCCCCTTCGATGAAAGCAAGTCGGATGATGAATTGCGGGCATTGCTCGCAGCCTTCTACGCCAAGCGCACCCTCACGCACCAACCAATCGATCCGACCGATTGCGCCGAAGCGATCCTGTTCATGGCCAGCCCGAGAACGCGTTGCACCACCGGTCATATCTTCCCTGTCGATGGCGGCCTCTCCGAGGCCTTCCTGCGGTGAGCAGCGGCCAGGGGCCGGCAATAATCGATCGCCGCGCGCGAGTTGCGATTGATCTCGGCGCGGAGAGTTGCCGTGTATCGCTGCTTCGCTGGTCCGAAGGCCACGCGGAGATCAGAGAAGTCCATCGCATCCCCAACGGTCCGATTCAACGCGGTTCTTCGCTCGTATGGCCCATCGAGACGATTCTCGCGGGAATCGAAGAAGGTCTGCGAAAGGCTGCTGCCATGGCACCCGATGGCATTGCTTCCGTCGCCGTCGATGGCTGGGCCGTGGACTACGTGCGGCTGAATGCCGATGGTCGTCCACTCCGCGATCCGTTTTGTTACCGCGATGAACGAACGATTGAGGCCAAGCAAAAGGCAGATACCGTGCTTCCTCCGGAAGAAGCTTTTCGGCGCACCGGGGCGCAGCCGCTGCGAATCAACACCATCTACCAGCTACTGGCCGACGACAGCTCTATCGCGCATGCTCCATGGCTTTGCCTGCCGGAGTTTGTTCTTCACTGGCTCGGCGCGCCGCGCGTAGCGGAGTACACCAACGCCACGCACACCGGCCTCGTCGATCTTGCAACGAGCGAGTGGGCGAGCGACATTTTCGAAAGACTCAATCTACCCGTTGAAGCAGCACCGCGCATCGTTGCGCCGGGCACGCGCCTGGGCAGGATGCAGGGGCCGCTGACTGCGCTTGCCGCATTTCATGACACAGAACTCATCGTTCCCGCCTGCCACGACACTGCGTCCGCGATTGCCGGAATTCCGGCAGACCTCGATGGGACAGCATACATCTGCTCAGGAACATGGTCGCTCGTGGGCACGCTCGTTGCGCAGCCCATTGCAACACCCGAGGCCCTTGCGGCGCACTACACCAACCAGGGCGCGGCCACTGGCGGATTCTGCTTCCATACGAACGTGAATGGCATGTGGTTGCTGAAACAATGCATGCAAGCGTGGACCGGCGCAGGCCGCGACGTCGCCATATCCGCACTCATTCGACAGGCCGCCTTCTGCACCCCAGCAACAGTGATCAATGTCGATGCGGAGCCGCTGCTCCTCGCAGGTAATATGCCAACCCGCATCAACGAACAGATCACCGCTGCAGGTCATAAGCCGATCCCGGACGAACCCGGGAACGAGCCGCTGTTCGCACGCGTGATTTTCGAAAGCCTCGCGGCTCGCTACGCCGTCGCCTTGGCCGATCTTGAAAAGATGATTCATCGAAAACTGGACCGCATTCACATCATCGGAGGCGCCAGCCGCAACCGGCTTCTGGCAGATCTCACCGCTCAACGGACGGGACTTCCCGTAGATTCCGGAAATCCAGAAAGCTCCACGATCGGGAACTTTGCTGTCCAGCTTGCCGCGTGCGAGGAGCCGGGCGGAAGGATCGCGCGGCAGGCAGTCCAGCGCTGGGCCGGTGTACTTGCAGCCCCGGTTCCGCAAGCTTCGAGTCACTAACTTCTGCCATAACTGGCAGTTAGTGAGCTAGCGGCATTTCAAACTTTAGTGCTATAGGAGTTTTTCGGATTCTGTACTAACTTTCTCTACACAAAACCTTTCTTGCGAACGTCAGGGGTCAGATTCGGGGAAGCCCATCCGATCCGGATGGGCTCCTCTGACCAGCTCAACCCAGCGGCTGGACCGTACCCTTCCCCGTCAATTCTTCAACGCGCTCAACCCAGCACCGATCCGCCGCCACACTCATACTTTCCGGCTCCAGGATCACCTGAAACTCGCCCTTCTTTTCCAGAAAGATCATTACCTTGCCAGGCCCCGGTGCGGCATCAGCGGCACTCTTCAAGTTGGCCAGCAACTCCTCGGTGGCGCGATCGAGACTGATGCGGATGCGCACGCCACTGGGCAGCTTGACCTGTACAGCTTCAAGCGGCTGGATCGAAATGATCGCAATCTTTGGTTGAGCGTCCTCTTCAGCGCGAATTGTGCCGCGAATGAGAACGGGCGCTTCAATCTTGAGTTGATCGGCCAGCTTCTCGTATGTTTGCGGAAACGCGATCAAGTCGATTTTACCGGTCGCATCTTCGAGCGTGGCCTGCGCGTAGAGCTTGCCTTCACGGCGCGTCTTCTGCACGCGCAGCCCCAGCATCATGCCGGCAACGAGCACATCATCTGCAGGGTCTGACTCTTTACCCCAGCGCCGTTCAGCAGGCTTGCGCTCCAGCGCCTCGGCTGTCGAAATTACACCGCTCAAATTTTTGATCTTGTCGGCATACTTGTCCAGCGGGTGGCCTGAGACGAAGAAACCGAGCACCTCTTTTTCGTTCGTCAGCCGCTCGCCTTCTTCCCAATCCGGGACGTTGGGCAGGTCGTCGCCATTTCTGGCGTGCGCTGGCTCTTCGTTGAAGAGGCCGAAGAGACCTGCCTGTCCCTGCGCAGCATCTTTCTGCGTTTTCTGTGCGCGCTCCATCGCCCTGTCAATTGCGGCGAAGAGTTGTCCGCGTTTTCCCAGCGAATCGAGCGCACCCGCCTTGATCAGCGACTCGATCACGCGTTTGTTCATCACGCGCAAATCGACCTTTTCGCAGAATTCCCAGAAACTCTTGAAGCGCCCGCCGACTTCTGTGCGCGCCTTTGTGATCGACTCGATCGCGTTGCCGCCGACGTTTTTTACCGCGGCCAGGCCGAAACGAATCGCCTCGCCATGCGGCGTGAACTGTGCGCCCGAGACCTGCACATCCGGTGGTTCCACACTGATGTTCATCTCCCTGCACTCGCCGATGTACTTCACGACGTTCTCGGGTTTCGACGTTTCCGAAGTCAGAAGTGCCGCCATGAACTCAACCGGGTAGTGGGTCTTCAAATACGCCGTCTGATACGCCACGAGCGCATAGGCAGCGGAGTGCGATTTGTTGAAGCCGTATCCTGAGAACTTTGCCATCTGGTCAAAGACTTCGATGACGGGATTCTTTGGCAGCCCCAACTTCGCAGCGCCAGAGGTAAAGCGGTCCCGCTGCTCCGCCATCGCCTTGGGATCCTTCTTTCCCATCGCGCGGCGCAGCAGATCGGCCTCACCCAGCGAATAGCTCGCGAGCACATTGGCGATGCGCATCACCTGTTCCTGGTAGACGATCACGCCCAGCGAATCCTTCAGAATCGGCTCAAGCTCTGGCAGCAGGAATTCCACCTTTCGGCGTCCCCACTTGCGCTCGACAAAGTCGTCGATCATATCCATCGGACCCGGCCGGTAGAGCGCATTCAACGCCGTCAGCTCCTCAACGGTATCGGGCTTGTACCGGCGCAAAATGTCGCGCATTCCGCTGGATTCAAACTGGAAAATCCCCGACGTCAATGCCGTGTGAAACACTTTCTTGAAAGTCTCTGGATCGTCCAGCGGAAGCAGGTCGATGTCCAGCTTTTCCCCGCGCGTCTGCTCAATCAGCTTCAGGCAATCGGTGATCACCGTCAGCGTCGCCAGGCCCAGGAAGTCCATCTTCAGCAGGCCCATCTTCTCGACGGCCTTCATGTCGTACGCAGTTACAATTTCGTCGTTCTTGGTTCTGTTCAGGGGCACCAGTTCCGTGAGCGGACGCGGCGCAATTACCACGGCGGATGCATGAACTCCGGCTCCGCGAACCAGGCCCTCAAGCTTGCGCGCCGTGTCAATCAGCTCGCGTACCTGCTTGTCGCTGTCGTATGCCTTGCGCAGATCGGGCGACTCCTCCAGCGCTCTCTCCAGCGTCATTCCCACGGTTGCCGGAACCAGTTTGGCAATGCGATCCACGTCGCCGTACGGCATATCCATTGCCCGTCCGCAATCCTTGATCGATGCCTTCGCCGCCATGGTGTTGAACGTGATGATCTGCGCCACCTGCTCGCGCCCATACTTGCGCGTCACGTATTCGATGACTTCGCCGCGACGATTCTGGCAGAAGTCCACGTCGATATCAGGCATCGTCACGCGCTCGGGATTCAGGAAGCGCTCAAACAGCAGCACATTCTGCATCGGATCGATGTTGGTAATCTCCATCGCGTAAGCCACAAGAGAGCCGGTCGCCGAACCGCGCCCCGGGCCCACCGGGATTCCGTTATCGCGCGCATATTTGATAAAGTCCCACACGATAAGGAAATAGCCCGAATACTTCATCTGTTTGATGATGCCGATTTCGTATTGAAGCCGCGCCTCATACTCGTGCGGAGCGGAGCGGCGCACGCCGCGCAACTCCAGTTGCCGCACCGCCGTCTCCAGCCGCTTCCGCAATCCTTCTCGACACACCTGTTCGAAATAGCTGTCGATGGTGTGACCTTCGGGAACCGCGAACTCCGGAAACGGATTGTCGACCGGATGCAGCTTGAAGTTGCAGCGCTCGGCAATCTCCATCGTCCGCTCGGCAACGCCCGGTGAATCGGGAAAGATGCGCGCCATCTCATCGGCGCTCTTTACAAAAAACTGGTCCGAGTCGAAGCGAAAGCGATCGGCATCGTGTATCTTCGAGCCGGTCTGCACGCAGAGCATTACGTCGTGCGCGTGCGAGTCTTCGCCGCAGAGGTAGTGCGAATCGTTGGTCAGGACGAGTGGGATATCCAGTTCCTTTTCGAGACGAAACAGGTCCGTCTGAATCTTGTGCTCCTCCTCAAGGCCCTGGTTCTGAATTTCGAGGTAGAAGTTACCGCGACCGAAGATGTCCTGATATTGCGCGGCTGCCGACTTGGCCTTTTCGTACCTTCCAGCCAGCAACTCTTCGCACAACTCGCCAGACAGGCAGCCGGAAAAACCTATCAGTCCCTTGGAGTTGTCGGCGAGGTATTTCTTGCTGACGCGTGGCTTGCGATAGAAGCCATGCAGGCTGGCCTCGCTGGTGAGGCGGATCAGGTTGCGATAGCCCTCTTCGTTCTCCGCCAGCACCAGCAGGTGATTGTACTGGTCGTTGGGCGCGTCGGCGCGATGATCCTCCGCCTTGCACACGTACAGTTCGCATCCCAGGATCGGCTTGATGCCCTTGGCCTTGGCCGCGTTGAAAAAGTGCACCGCCCCGTAGATATTCCCGTGGTCCGTCATCGCGACGGACTTCTGTCCGAGGGCCGCCACGCGATCAATGAGCTTGTGGACGTCGCAAGCGCCGTCAAGGAGGGAGTATTCGGTATGAAGGTGGAGGTGAGTGAATTCGGACATGGCCTACTACGATTTTAGCTGTCTTAGACCTTCCGCGCCTCATCCGTAACACGGTTGAAATTTAGCCCCGATGAGGAAAATCGGCTCCCAAATCAACTTCCACGCTGTAAAGTGGCTGGGTACCTCTAAATCAGAAAGCGCTACACATCAGAAGGGAGAGTCAAACAAGAACGTGAAGAGGCTATCTACCAGTCACCTCGCAGAAGCGGAATTCCGTTTGGAGATCGCTCGCCTGGCGCAGGCCGAGTTTTGGAGAACTCTCAAGAGTCTGGAATATTGTTTGGGAGTTGAGGTTGAAAGCACAATTGATCTTCGAGATATCCACGTGCAAGATCTGCGAGATCCTGGGATGCGAAGCCTGATCTTGGGGGTATCAAAAGAGCAACATATTCAAATGCAGTGAACCATCCACAATGGCCAACGACGATAAATACGGAACGGCGTGGCGAGACGACGAACTTGACGCAATCATCAGAGTCTATTTCGCGATGCTCGCTCATGAACTCTCTGAAGAGCCGTATGTCAAATCACGATATAGCGCGGACCTCATGGCTCGGATCGGACGCTCTCATCGGTCTGTCGAGTTCAAAAACCAAAACATATCTGCGGTCTTGGCAGAGCTTGGACTTCCATGGATCCCCGGCTACAAACCGAAGGCCAACTACCAGAACAGTATTTTCGATGCGATCGACCGCCATCTGACTTCCCATCCGCAGGTTCTCGAGTCGGTTCCGAAGCCTCAATCGCTGCCCACTCCGTTGTCGACAGTCTTTGTCGATCCGCCACCACCAGCACCAGATGGTCGCGTTATACCTGAGAGGCTAGCGAGTCTCGTGCGCAAATTCGATCCTGTCGAGCGTGACGAACACAACCGCACCCTTGGGCGTGCTGGCGAGTCTTTTGTCGTTGACGTCGAGCGGCACCGGCTTGCTGGGGCAAATCGCGGGGACTTGGCCAATAAAATTCGATGGGTCGCCCAAGAAGATGGAGACGGCGCTGGGTTCGACATCCTTTCTTATACTTCAACAGGTGACGAACGACTGATCGAGGTTAAGACGACAAACGGCGCCGCGCGCACGCCGTTCTTTATGAGTCGCAACGAATACACCTTGGCAAACGAGCGTCCAAAGGATTGGTGCCTGTATCGCGTTCACCTATTTGCTAAGGGTCCGCGTATTTTCACCTTAATTCCACCCCTCGAGCCAACAGTTCACCTAAGTCCGGAGGCATGGAGAGCCAGCTTCTGAATCTCCTCGCGCATCTTTCTCGCGCAACGCCAAGACGCATTGAGCAAAAGTGAACAGTCTTACTCAGGGCAAATGGCTGAGAGTAGAGAAGAACCTCCATTTAGACCCGTGCGGAGTGCACCTGCCGTTTCCCATGCGCATCATACCCATGGCAGACCGCCTTGCCGATTCGAGCAGCGATCAGAGGCCGGACCAGTTTTTCAAACGTCGTTCAACGCCGTCGGAGTCGCAGGCAATTTCGAAGGGCAGTGATTGATTGAAGTCTGCAGGAAGGTAGCACCCATGAAACGAGTTGGATTTATTATTCCAATTTCCATTTTGTCCGCGGCTCTCGCGGCATCTGCCCTTGGCTACGCCCAGGAGACCCAGGATAAAAAACAAGAGCAGAACAAGGGGCAGCAGCAGAAGCCGCAAGATCACGAAAAACAGAATCAAGGTCAACAGCACCAACAACAGGAACATCAAAACCAGACCAAGCAGCAGGCTCCGCAGCAAAAGCCTCAGGCGCAGCATGAGCAACAGAATCATGTCGATCAGCAGAGGGCTCAGCAGTATGAAAGGCAGAACCAGACCAAGCAGGAAGCTCAACAGCAAACGCAGCAGGGACAGCATGAGCATCAGAACCAGATCAATCAGCAGAATGCTCAGCAGCAGGAGAAGCAGAACCAATACAGGCAGCAGGAGCAGCAGCAAAAGCAGCAAGCACAGCATGAGCACCAGAACCAAATCAATCAGCAGAATGCCCAGCAGCAGGAGAAGCAGAACCAATACCGACAGCAGGAACTGCAGAACCAGAACATGCAGCAAACCCAGCAGCGCGAGCAGCAGAACCAGAACAGGCAGCAGCAGGCTCAGTATCAGCAGCAGCGTGGGGAGCAGATGCAGCGCTCGCAGCAACAGGAGCGCCAGCAACAAATCGAGCAGCAGCAAGTCTGGCAGCAGCACCGATCAAACAACTGGGATAACGATCGCCGCAGCTGGCAGCAACGCGGCGGCTACCATGGCTACCGAATTCCCGACAATGATTTTCGCAGCCACTACGGCAGGGGGCACGACTTCCGGGTCTACAGCGTTCCCTTCATGTATCAGGGCGGCTATCCACGCTTCCAGTACGGCGGCTACTGGTTCACGGTGATGGATCCGTATCCCGACTATTGGGGCAACGACTGGTATCAGACCGACGACGTATATGTGGATTACTCCGGTGACGGATACTACCTCTACAACCGCAGGTATCCCAATCGTCCCGGGATCGCCATCAGCATCTCGTTCTGAGCGAATCCGCAGTTGCAAAGAAAGGCGGCTCCTTGTCCGCCTTTCTCTCACTCACATGGAAGCCTCTCGGCACCGAGGGGCTTTCGCGCTTCCTGGATCAGATTAGAGCTGAATCATCGTTGAGGGAGATCTGCCGTCGGTTGACCCCGCTCGGTCCAGTCCAATGAGTGCCGTACATCCTCAAGTCCAAAGGTTCAGAAACTTTGGATTCCTTTGAAGCGATAGAAAGAACCAAACGTGTGCCGCTATTCGCGTAGTCTAAGGAGCATCATCGGTCCACTCAATGCACTCAGAGGGAACACGCATGACACGATTTCGCATCGTCGCTTCCGTCTCCATCCTGTTCTCACGCTCGGAGCCTGCGTTTCTGGGTACGGCCAGGGCAATCAGGACAAGAACAAAGACAAACCGCAGAATCAGGGCAAACAGGCCAGCACCGGCGACCAGCCGAAGAAAAGCCCGGCCGATAACGGCCGGCACGCCGGACAACAGAAGCAGATGGAGCGCTCACAGGAACAGGAGCAAGAGCAGCAGAGGGCGCAGGTCCGTGCCTGGCAGGAGCGGCGCGCGAACCACTGGCAATACGAGCGCCGCAGTTGGGAGCAGCGTGGCGGGTATAACGGCTACCGGCTTCCCGAAGACTATTTTCAGGATCATTACGGCGATGGACACGCTTTCCGGATCTACAGCCTTCCTTTTCTGTATGAAGATGGAAATCCGCGTTTTCAATATGCCGGCTACTGGTTCACGATGCTGGATCCGTTCCCTGAGCACTGGGGCGGAAGATGGTATGAGAACGATGACGTCTACGTGGCATACAAGGGGGATGGGTACTACCTGTTTAACCGCAGCAATCCTGGCCCTCACGGAATCGCAGTCAGCGTTTCGTTCTAAGCTGCCGGTTTAGACCTTTACCGTCTCTCCAACGGGTGGACCGCAGCCCCGCGATCCGAGTTATGATCTTCAGAGGCCGCTCACGAATTCTGGACGAGTAGTCTCAAACATCACATTTTAAATATAGTTAAACCCCGGATGTGCGGAGCCGCCTCCTTCGCTCGCCGGGCCAGGGGAATCCCTTCTGTCACGTTACCTCGGATGGGCTCCCTCTCTCCTTCATCCAGGATTCGACCTGAAGTCCTCGTAGACTCTGAAGATCAACCTTGGATCGAGGTCCTGAATGAGCAAGCCCAATTGGATGGGTTGGGGGATGGCAGTTTTGACGCTTGCCTCCTGCGCCCCTGCTGCCACCGCCCAGAAGCTGGAAGCAACGGTGCTCTACCGGCAAAATAGCGACGTAAATTACTTTGCCGTAATTCCTGGATACACGAGCCCGGCTGCAGAAAACAGCCCGACGTGTGCACTCGATCCGGATCCCACGGAATGTTCTCCCACCGGCCACAACCAACTCCTCTCCGAGCAGGGTGAAGTGACCTACAACGTTGTCGGCACCACGTTATCGCTGCTGCTGCCCGATGGACGCATCGCCCTTCTCAACTGCATAAACAAATATTCCCCCAGGGGAAACTATGTAAACCGCCGCAGCTGTGGCATGCCTATGAGCGAGCACGTGCAGGCCGAGATCAACGGGAAGACCGCGAAGTTGAAGTGGACCATCGGCGCCGAGGGCAAGAACGAATCCGAATCCTACAAAGTCGTAGCTCTGCTGGATAAGCAGCTCATCGCCCGTCGCTAGGCCATCGGCAATAGCATTGCGCGCATTCCAGAATTAAAGCTGTCCCGCCACCTGTGTCGCCAGATTCGTCAGCGGCTTCTCGTCTTTCCCGGCTGTCAGAAAGAAACGTACGTTGCCCTTGCGGACATGAATGCCGTGGTGGGGATCGAAATATGCTTCGTCGCCAAGACCCGGCACCGGCGTGGGCGGACTGTAGAACATCTTCAGCTTCGCGAACAGCTCCGTCGCGGCCTCGGGCGAGGGATCAAAATAGATCCTGAACAGAAGACTCTCTCCACCGCCTGGATACTTACAGTCAGTCCCCTGGACGGTATTTGCGAAGGGCCGAGGAGCCACGCTCTGCTGAGGTGCGGCGTAGGTCGTGCCCATGGCGCTGCTTACCTGCGCTGCCGACAGGAGAGAGCATGGGTCGGCTGGAGCTGTTGCGGCCTTCGCCAGCGGACATGCGCAAGCGACTGCGAGCAAACCCGCGACGCGCATCGTAGTTCTTCCAAGGCGAACCAAGGAAAGTGCCCTTCTGCTTCTCATCTGAAATTCTCCTTTCCCGAGGGCTGGAAATGTTCGCGATTATCCCGCCCATCTCTCTTGGCGTCAAGATAAACCGTCTTGCTTCCTGCTAAATTGTCGTCATGCGCACCAACCGCTCTGTTCCCCCGTGCACCGTCATCCCAGTTCTCATCTACCCCGATCCTTCTGTGGCTGCTGAATGGCTTTCGGCTGCGTTTGGATTTACAGTGCGGCTTCGGATCGCAAACCACCGTATCCAGATGCGCGCCGGCGAAGGATGCTTCACCATCGCCGAAGGCGACGTTGTGCCCGAGCGGTCGCACATCACCCAGGTGCGCATCGTGGACGCTCCTGCGCACTGCGAGCGCGCACGGCAGCACGGCGCCGTCATTCTCACCGAGCCGGTGGACCACGTGTACGGCGAGCGCCAGTACAACGCACGAGACTTTCACGGCCACCTCTGGGACTTTACCGAGACCATTGCGGATGTGGAACCGGAGAGCTGGGGCGGGACTTCGGTCGCGCTCTAGGCGCTGATTCAGCCGCAAATACATTCGTTGTATCCGGCGACATTGAAGTTGTATTTACGGTCGCTTTGCGCCCGGCGTGTACTGGTGCGGTCGTCACCAGCCGCGCGGCTCCTTAATGGAAACTGCGAACCAGGCGCTCCCTCGCCATCGGCTGAAATTGAGCAAGTTGAAAGAGAGGTCGACCATGAAAGCACGTCTCATCTTCCACGGCGCCGCTGTCGTGCTGCTTGTTGCCACGGTTGCCGCAGCGCAAACGCCCAAGGAGCCGGCAAAGAAGACTCCAGCCAGCCAATCCTCCAATCGCGAATCGAGCGCTCCTTCCGTTTCAGAAGCCGCCAACAGCAAGGTTCAAACCGCCCGGGAAGCCTCAAGCGGTATGGCAACGGGACGACATCAGGATGCACCGGTCACAGCCTCCGCGGACAAATCATTGAGTTCCGCTCACGCTACTGAATCGGTTGCCACCCCCGCACCAGCAGCAGAAACCGTTTCTTCCAATCCGCTTTACAAGGGCAATCAAAGCGCGGGCAGTAATCCCCTTTATCAATCCAAAGAGAAGCAGGCCGCTGCGAGCTCTGGCGCAGGCCATGACGTCGTCGAATACAAAGACGGGGAAGATGGGATCACTCGCACCCGGCCCGGCAATAACAAAACCTCCAAAGCCAAGCCAATCACCGGCTCAGGGACGCCTCCTCCTAGCCGTTAGCCCGCTTCGAACTTTTGGACTTACGATCAACCGTCAGATCTCCACAGCGCGCGCTGGACCAGCAGGGCAACGAGGTCCAGCGATCGTCGTCACACGAGCCAGAAATCCAATCAATCGACTGCGTCCTTGCACATTGGTGGTAGAGATATCCCCTCAGGTTGTATTTACGGTGACCCCTCACGTCGGGTGTACTAACACAAATAGCACGGACCGCATGAACGGTTCAGAACCTGGTCTTCTACCAGTTTTTGCAGGTCATCCGGAGAGTCGTACATGAAAGCACGCGTTATCTTTTACTGCGCCGCTGTAGTTGCCTTGGTTCTCTTTCTCGCCGCTGTCCCATCGCACGCTACCGAACGTCGCGATCCTTTCGTTATGCAGGACACAGCTCCGACGCAGCCCGCTAAACCGTCCGTCTCCGCGCACGTCACCCCATCCCATAAGAAGCCCGCCAAGAGCACGCAAAAGCCAAAAGCAGCAACAGCCAGTGCCGGGAAGACCAGTAGCGGCTCAGGCCAGAACGCCAGCAGCGTTTCCGACGGCACCGGCAGCAGTTCGGCTGCGAAGTAGACGCCCTGTCGTTTTTATTCTGATTTCAGCCCGACTCACACCACCCACAGGTACCCGCTAGTAGCGCCAGCTCGTTAAGTCGGCGCCGGCAGGTGCTGTCTTCTTGATCCGTTCAATAATTTTAGGCAGATACTGCGTGTTGTAGTGCAGGCGCGAGTACGCATTCGGAAGCGTAGGATCGCCGTTCCAGCAGTGCTCAGCGCGCGGACCATAGGTCACTTCCCCACCGTAGGCCGGATCCTTTGTCGACTTCAGAAAATCTTCCATGCGATAGACGGCGTCATTGAGGAAATACGTGTCGTCTGATCCGACGTAGATGTGGATCTTGCCCTCAAGCTTTGGGCCAAGCGTCGGCCAGTCGCGCTCGAGAATGGCTTCAAGGTCGTAGTGCTGCCGCCAATAGTCTGCCACGCTATGGTCAATGTCCCCCGTCTGTTTGTCGAAAATCTGCTTCGGATATCCGTCGTCGCCAACGGGACCATAGACGGCCTGCCAGATGTCAAACTGCTCTCCGCTGCGGCCGTGATCACCGAGCGCAAGTTCGTACTGATTGTTCTCCTGCGTCGTGATCAGCGTGTGGCCCAGGTAGTCGCGCATGGCGGGCTGTGGAACGCGCTTGTGCGCGCCCTCAATAAAGAATGCATTCTTGTCGTCATAGAGATCGATCGTCATGTATCCGTGAAAATCGATCGGATCGGGGCAGGCTGCGAAAGCGCCGTTGTAGTGGTCGGGATAGAAGACCTGTACGGCGAGCGACTCCCACCCGCCGGTTGAGCCGCCATAGACGAAGCGCGACCATCCCGTGCCGAGCCCGCGGAATTGCTTTTCAATTGCCGGGATCAGCTCATTCTCGATCGCATCGCCGTACGGGCCCACGTTTGCGGAATTCACCGCGTACGAATCGTCGTAATACGGATTGGCGTGCTGGATCTTGACGATGAGCACGCGCGGGAAGTTGGGCGCTGTCCACTGCTGATAGAACTTATAGGCTTCTTCCTGCTGAATGCGGTTGTATCCGGCAAGATGAAAGCGCTCGCTGTAGTCAGGCTTGAGGTTGGGATCGGGAGGCGTGGTGCGAAATCCGTCGAAATCATCCACGAAGTGATCGTGAAAAATGATGAGCGGAAAATGCGCGTTGGGATGGTCATCAAAGCCTTCGGGGACAAGAACGACTGCGCTGATGAACATGGGTCGTCCCCAGAACTTCGTGAGCGCCTCACTCTGGATGCGGATGTGGCGAATGTATTTCGTGTCGGCCGGCGGTTTGATGGGAGGAATCACCTCAGTGAGTGCAACTGAGATGGGCGCAGCGTTGGGTCCGATGACAATCTTCTGAGGCTTCGAATAGAGATTGCCTGGCGAGATATTCCAATGCTGACCTTCGCCCATGTCGGGGTGCAGTTTGATCGTCTTTCCGTCGCTGCGGTGAAAGGTCTCGTACTTGTTCAACACGACCTGCATCGTGTATTCGCCTGGATGCACGTCCTTCAAGCTGCGTATGGGATAGCCGTACGCCGCGGCATCGACGACCGTAGGCTGTGCGGGTTGCCAGCCATCCACATTGAGGCCGAAAACCATTTGCGAGCGCGGCGTATCGTCAATCTGATTGCGCGGCTCGTCACTCGGGTCAGTCGAAAGCAGGAGAAGCAGGCGGCCATCGAGGGGCTGCGCGCTGAGTTCTTTGGGGAACGTGACAGAGAAGGATTGGGCAGTAATCGCGGACGGCGCGAGGCAGATGAGAACTGCAAGGGCAAGCGAAAAGCGAATGCGCATGATGGTCAATATACAGGGCAGGTCGAGAATCTGATCTCGTTTCCGAGGTCACAAAACAATCTCAGAGTGCCGTCTCCTATTTCTGCGGTTTGTCGAACGGCTGTCGATCGGTGATCCGCGGACGATTCTCCGCCTGCAATTGCTTGCTGACCTGTTCGGCTTCGCGAAACACGCGAAGAAGATTTCCGCCAAGAATCTTGCGGCAGTCTTCGGCGGAGTAGCCGCGCTCCATCAGCGCCGCCGTGATTTTGGGAATGTCGGCGGGCGAGTCGATCCCTTCTGGAAGCTGGCCGGTCACTCCATCAAAATCGGAGCCGAGGCCAACGTGATCCACGCCGGCAACCTTGGCAATGTGGTCAATGTGATCGACGAGAGCAGACAGAGGCGGGCGCTGAATGCGGTCGGCGTATTGGCGCTGCAACTTCTCAATCTCATCCGCTGGAGCGTCCTTGCCTTCCGCCTTGTACTTGTCTTTCAACGCCTGCACAGCCTTTTGGACTTCAGGCTGCTGCGCCTTCTGCGCGTCACGATACTGCTGAGAAATGAAGGCCGAGTAGAAATTTACCTGCACCACCCCGCCCTTTGACCCCGGACCGCCGGAGTTCGCCACAGCGCGAAGCATGTCGTCAGTCATATTGCGTGGAGCATCGCACAACGCACGCGCTGCGGAATGCGAAGCGATGACGGGAGCACGCGTGATGATGAGCGTCCGATAGAAGGTGCGGTCGGAGACGTGGGAGATGTCGACCATCATGCCCAGTCGGTTCATCTCGTAGACAACGTCTTTGCCGAACTCATTCAAGCCTTCCTTTGTATGCGGGATTGTAGTGTCGTTGATATCGCCTGAGGAGTCGGCCCAGCTGGTGGAGTTCGACCACGTCAGCGTCATGTAGCGAACGCCGAGCGCGTAGTACTGCCGCAGCAAGCGCCAGCGAATCTTCAATCGAATGACCGCCCTCAATTCCCATGAGCGCGGCGATCTTGTGCTCGCGGTGAGCGAGTTCGATGCCTTCAGGCGAAGTCACGAACATCATCTTGTCAGAGTGCTTTGCGACTTGTTGCTTCACCGCGTCAATGAGAATGAGCGTGCGGCGGGCGAACTGGCCCTTGTTCGGTCCGGGATCGACCCAGATGGAGAAGAACTCGGCACCGAGATTACCCTTCTGCGCGGAGTCAAGATTCCAGTTGCCGCCATTGAGCGGGTCGGCAAGGTCATAGTTCTCGTCAACAAAACGTTGCGGCGTGTCGGCATGCGTGTCGATCACGATGGCGGAGCGTTCGACTTGGTCGGCAGTAAGTTTTGTCGTCATCTTCGGGGAGGTCTTGGCTGAAGTTTGTGCGCACAACATGGCCGGAACTGCGACCACCAGGGAGGCAATTAAAACACGAGTCCGCATAGGCTTGGGATGAGTGTACTAAAGACCGGGCGGGACAGCAGGGATTAGCGGACAGGGATCGGGGATTAGGATGTGCCCCTACAGGAGACCAGTTGGTAACGTGTGATGAGCACGAAGACGGCTGATTTTTGTTTTGCCGGATCAATTGGAGTGCTAGAATTCAGCCCAAATCGAAGCTAATTGGCCGAAAGGGGTTCACGGTGATGCGTAGTTTCCGCCACCTGTCTGTACTGGCTGTTCTTGCCGTTCTTGTGTTTGGTTCCTCACTGCAATTGGGAGGCCAGAGCGCGGACCTGCCGGATAGCGCTCCGATTGCCACCATTGGCGCGGGCTCAACCGTAGCTGTGAATGTTGACATTGTTTTGCCTGCCAACCAGGGAACGATCTATTTCCAGGCCGGCACAGTGACTACCTGGGAGCAGCTCGACAAGAAGATTCCCAGCTGCCGCCTCTCGGCCGTTGAGAGTCCCGTCGTCAGACGCCTCGTGCCCGGTCGCAAAATGATCATCACCGGAACGCGGCAGAATAACGCCAGCGTCAACTTTTACGGCGATGTCCTCCAGTTTGAAGAGGACGCGACGGTGGGAGAACTGCAATGCGCCCCCGGCCGCAAGGGAGCGATGACGATCGGCGAACTGAAGCAGGTCTTCGGCGGAATGTTTTCGCTGATCCAGGCGCCTCCGATCGTAGGGTAGACCCGGTTCCTTGTTCAGAGTTTTATAGTTCCCGGTTGGGCGGGGCTCGCCAATTGCCGCGCCTGTCCGAGGGCGAATCGGGCTTTGGTCCCGCAGAACTCGGCTCCCCGCTCTTTCTCTGCACGAGGTGAAATCTGCTCTTTAGCGCCTCTGCCAAAGCTCCCTTCACGCCCGGCTCGCTCCGCCTGGCAAATATATGAGTTTTCGGAGAATCGCACAAGAAAATCCATACTATGGGAATTGCCCTGAAATCCTCTACATCGTCCGCCCTGTAAACCATTTTTAACAAACAATTTATCAATACTTGACTGGTTTTATTCCTTTGGCCGCCGAATTGCATCCACCAGCCCATAGATCCCCAAAACCTGCGCCACGGGATTAACGTCGTGGTGCCTTCCCTGACCTAGCCAGCGTTGCATTCGCTCTCTGAAACACATTGAAAATTTCCGGTACTGGCGAAGGTCTCTTCCTCACAAAAAAGGATCAGAAAAACAAATGAAGATGCTTACTCGAGCAGCAATCTACTCGTTTCTCATCTTGCTCCTTGCTCCACGAGCAATGATGGGGCAGGCGACGGCGAGCGGAACTGTCCTGGGCACGATCTCGGACACCTCGCAGGCGGTGGTGAACGGAGCAGAGGTCACCCTCGCGAGCACGACCACAGGTACTACCAGAACCATGCTGACGAACAACACCGGCAGCTATCGGTTCGACCTCTTGTCTTCCGGAACCTACAAGCTGACGATCAAGAGCAAGGGCTTCGCAACCGCTGTGCAGACCATCCAATTGCTGGTCGGACAGACGGCAACCGCGAACATGACACTGACACCCGGCTCGACGTCGCAGACCATTGAGGTGGCCGGTTCCAATCCGCTGGTGGATGTGCAGAAGACCAGCGTGAGCGCAGAGATTACGCCGACCGAAGTGCAGAATTTGCCGATGGTGGGCCGCGATGTGGCCAACCTCGCATATCTTGCCCCCGGCGTGAAGCAGACGGACTCCTATGACCCCACGAAGAATCGTTATGCGATTCTCTCGGTGAACGGCGATGGCGGACGTAACGTGAACGTCACCGTGAACGGCGTCGACAACAAAGACAATACCGTCGGCGGCCCGGTGATGCAGCTTCCTCTGGAAGCGGTGGACGAATACCACATCAGCACGCAGCGCTTCTCGGCTGAGAACGGCCGCTCAGAAGGCGCAGCCATCAACATGATCACCAAGGCTGGCACCAACCAGTTTCATGGGTCGGCATTCGGCTACTTCCGCGACACCGCGCTGGATACGGATGAGAAGCAGGCCACCGGTACGGGCGGCCAGGTTTCGGTCCACCCGGACTATACGCGCCAGCAGTTTGGCGGATCAATCGGCGGACCGATCAAGAAGGACCAGGCTTTCGTCTTTTTTGCAATCGAGCGCGAGCGCGAGCAGCAAGGTTTGATTGAACAGCCCTCGTCGTATGTTCAACTCGTCGCCGCACAGGCCGCAGGTCTTGCGGCTCAGCCAGCCGCATCCATTCCGAGGCCGTTCTATGAATGGCGCTACAACGGCCGCCTGAATTACAACTTCAGCAGCAAGGAAAATGCGTCCATCACCTACTCATCGCAGTCAAACAACAGCGACAACGATCAGTCTGATGGAACAGGCGACCTGACCAACGGTAACTTCACCGTGAATCACCTTCAATTGGCGAGTTTCGCTTTGAACTCGGTCATCAACGACACGACGGTCAACAATTTCACCGCCGGTTTCCAATACTGGAACAATCTCATCGCCAGCAACATCAGCGCGCCGCTGGTTACATTCCCTGACGCTTCGTTCGGAACCAACACCAACGTTCCTCAGCAGTCGTTCCAGAGAAAATGGCAGTTCAAGGACGACTTCTCGAAGTCCATGGGCAAGCACACGTTGAAGGGCGGCGTCGACTACATCTGGAATCCAGTAGAAGGCGGCTTCTTCGAGTTCAGCTCGACACTGGAAATCGATTTCGGCGCAAACCCGACCGACATCATTGCCAACAAGGGCGGCGCCTATCCCAACAGCTTTGCTACACCCGGAGCCGTCGTCTCAATGGCGCAGGCCAACGGCGATCCGAGCTTCATCGTTGCAACCAAGCAGTTCGGCGCCTATTTTCAGGACGACTGGAAAGTCACCCCGCGCCTGACCCTGAACCTCGGCCTGCGGTATGACAAAGACTTCAACATGATCGGCGGTTCTGACATTCCGAATAGCCGCACGTATCTCGAACTCAAGGAACTCAACAGCCCGATCTCTAACCCGTATGTTGACACCATCGCGCAAGGACGACGATCTGGACTTTAGTCCGCGCGTCGGCTTTGCGTACGACCTGACCGGCAAAGGTACTCAAGTATTGCGCGGCGGTTACGGTCTCTACTACGGCAACGTGTTCCAGAACATTCCGTTGTTCATGGAGCAGATGTCGAATCCGACCGTGTTTCAGACGGTCCTCAGCCTTTCCGCACCCGGAGACAATGTTCCGGGCACCGGAAAGACCCTTGGTCAGTGGCGGTATGGTGTTGACCCGATGCCGACGATCCCGCCGCCTTCGACCGAACTCGCTGTCGGCAGCGTGGGACGACTCATCGATCCCGACTACCGCAATCCAGTGACGGAGGAATTCAACCTGGGCTACACCTGGTCGCCCAACCCACAAAGGGCCTTGCAGGTGGAATACACCCATGTTCTCGGGCTCCACACAAACAAGACCATGAACATCGATCAGAAGATTCCGATCAATGGTGTTCTCACCCGCCCGCTCGATCCTGCGTTTGCTGCCAACCCGTCCATTCCGGAATTGGCTAGCGTTCGCAACGAAGAGTCGATCGGTCGCGAACACTACGACGGTATCAACTTCAGCTTCCAGCAACGGATGACAAACCGATTCCAACTGCAGGCAAACTACACTTTGGCCTGGGCATATGGTTATGGTTCCGGCGGTGGTTCCTTCCGTGACTATCCGAAACTCTCCACTGCTCCCTTTGCGCCCTGGGAGTGGGGTCCCTCACCGAACGACGAACGCAGCCACATTACGGTTGCGGGCGTTGTGAATCTGCCCAAGGGATTCGATCTTGCGCCGATCATGCAGTACGGCACCGCAAGACCGTTTGACCTGACCAACTCCAGCAACACGCTGAACACCGGCGGCGGAACGGGAGTCGGAGTGGTCGTACCTAAGTCTGACCCGACAAACTGGTTTGCCTTCGCCGGCAACAACGTTGGAGCGCAAAACTGCTTCTACGGCATCAACGGCGCCTCGGCAGACTGCACCATTGCCAAGTACGATCCACTTCGCGGCGATCAGTTCTTCCAGCTCGATATGCGGCTGGCAAAGAACATCAAGATCAAGGAGCGGATGAACATCCAACTGGTGGCCCAGGCGTTCAACCTGACCAACCGCGCCAACTACGGAAACAACTTCGGAAACAGCATCGGAGCTGCCGGAACGTTCAACCATCCGGTAGGCTTCATCGCGCCGAGTGCGACTACGATTCCGCGGTCAACCTGGGGCGAGTTCGGAGCACGTTTCACGTTCTAACCTCGACAACACGCAACAACAAAGAGGGGCAGGCGCACAACGCCCGCCCCTCTTTACGTCTGCCGAATGAAGACGCTATTTCTCCGAAGTGAAAGGCGAAGCAGGAAGGCTTTCCCCGTTGAAGAGGTTGCACTGCGGGCTATTGGCCCATCCATAGCGCACACGAACGGGACTCGGTACATCAAGGCTCGACGTGATTACTGTTGCGCCTTCAATGGTCGCACTCGCAGGAGCATACTTGCCGTCTCTTCCCGCGACTTCAAAACCGGCGACTGCCCCGCCCTTCACCATCAGGCCCTGGGCATGATCGAGATATACGCGAATCGATCCGCCCTCAGGCACGGCCTGCCGGAACATGGGACCCGAATACTCAAGCGATTCGCCGTAAGTGAGAGCGCGAGCGGCACGTGCCATGCGCAGACCCACGTCCAGCTTGTCAGTAGGGTGAACGTCGGTCGGATTGCCAATGTCGATGGTCACGGCCATCGCGGTGTTGCGCATCGCCAGGGTGCGTACCTGCTGCTCGCGCAACTCAGCCCAATCCTCCATGGGTGTCGAGATGAAGTTCGAAATCTGCACGTAGAGAAACGGAAAATCTCCTACGCCCCACTGCCTGCGCCAATCTTCGATCAGCGTACGCATCACGCGGTCGTAGGAGTGGACACGCGCCAGGGCGCTATTGCTCTCGCCCTGGTACCAGAGGACGCCGCGAATCGGCAGGGGTGTGAGCGAAGCAATCATGCCATTCCACAGCAGACCCGGCCCCCAGCTATTGAGCGGGGGATGCCATGGAAACTGCGGGATGGGCTTGCCGGCAGCTTTCGCTTCATCAATCTGACGCTGCTGATCTTTCTGTTCTGCGACGGCATCTGCGGCGGTGTCGGTCATTTTTCCGCGTGACACGAAGATGGGCGCGAGAGACGCGTCTTCGCCAAGAGCTGTAAGGCGCACCCACGCTTCGCCAACAGTGCCGCCCCAGGTTGCGTCGATTACACCCACCGTGACGTGTTCCCGCGATGCGATATCCCGGGCAAAGTACCAGGCAACGGCGGAGAACTCCTTCGCGGTTTCCGGAGTGGAAGGGGTCCATCCATCGGTGTCGGCGTCAGGCATCGAATAGTCCGAGGAGCGCTTGCGGATCATCAGGAGGCGGATCTGCGGATTTGCAGCAGTGGGCAGGTCCTGTGCTGCGGTGTTCGCCCGGCTCAGTGGGAATTCCATATTGGACTGACCGGATGCGACCCACACATCTCCCACCATGATGTCGTCGAGCGTAATTGGCTGCTCGGGGGCACCGCTTGCACCATTCGCAGTCACGCCTTTCACGGTCAGTTGAAATGGCCCTCCGGCTGCACCCGGTTTCAGGTAGATGTTCCAGTGGCCTAGTGCATCGGCTTCTGTTCCTCGCGACTCTCCACGGAACGAAATAGCTACGGGTTCCCCGGGCTTGGCATTTCCCCAGACGTGCACCGGCAGATCGCGCTGGATGACCATATGATTTGAGAGAATTTTAGGTAAACTAACCTGTGCTGAGATAGTTACAGATGAAAGTGAAAGCAACACTGAGACGAAAGAAATGCGCACTAGAGCCTCTCATTGTGAGAATTGACCGAAAATCGGGAACTCGCTGGCATCCACTTTTTTCGGAAAGAGAACGTTATCAGAGAGGGAGCTGCTTCGCCAGACCCCGAGTTCGTTGAGATCACAGGCTGTGCGCAACGTTACAGCTCGTTCCGGGTCAAATTGAGAGAAAAATACAATTCGCGCGTTTGAGTCCGCTCTAATCTCCACTCTCACATAGGTTTGTGAAATAGGAACCGAATTTGACACACTGGTAGAAGTAGCAGCTTTCTTTTTTTGATATGTGCTCCATACTTGAGGAAAGGTACTGATTTTGTCGGAGTTATGATGCTCTTAATGCGCGCCCCACGCACATCTGCATTCTTTCTCGCGGCCTTGCTATTCGCGTTTTTCTTCCCCGAATGCGGCCACGCGCAGGTTGCATTATTGATGGAGGAGCCGTACGGCTTTTTCGGGACGGTCAATCCAACCGGGCACACCGCGGTCTATTTCGCTCACATCTGCGCAGAAACTCCCACAAAACTCCGTCGATGCGAGCCCGGCGAGATGGGGTCGGTGATTTCCCGATACGGCAACATTGACCATTACGACTGGTTGGCAATTCCGCTTATTCCCTACCTCTATTCCGTGGAAGACGGCGAGGAGGTACCTGCGCGGGTGGACCGTGCAACCGTGACCGAGATGCGGAACAAATATTATGAAGCGCACCTGTCCGAGTTGGGAGAGCACGTATCGCGGGGCAATTTCTGGCGTGGGGGTTGGTCGCAGCTGATTGGTGCTGCCTACGAACGGCGAGTCTATGCGTTTCGATTTGAAACCACGGAAGCCCAGGATGACGAAGTGATTGAGATCCTGAACGACAAAAAGAACGAGTCACATTTCCAGTTGCTTTTTAACAACTGTTCGGATTTCTCGCGCTGGGTGCTGAACCAATATTTTCCGCGGACTTTTGGGCGGGGAGTCTTTCCCGACGCGGGAATGACAACGCCGAAGCAGATTGCCCACAAGCTTGAGACCTTCGCGAAAAAGCATCCTGAAATGCAATTGCAGATATTTGAAATTCCCCAGGTTCCCGGAAATCGCCGCTCCAGCCGTGCCAACAAGAGCATTGCAGAGTCTCTGATCACGACGGGATATGCGGTGCCGATTACGATTGTGAATCCGTACCTGGCGGGTTGCCTGTTGGCAGACTACATCTTGCGAAGCCACTACCGGCTGATCCCGAAAGATACGCAAAAACTTTCGCCGGATGATTTGCTCGCGTTGACAGTTCCCGCAGCGCCCGCTGAGAATCCAGTCAGCGCCAGTGTTCAGGGCCACAGCGCCACTACAGCGAGCGGTAAAGGAGTACTCCCAACCGCCGTGGTAGCCCATTCGGTTCTGAAGGAAGCTGCAGCCACGCATGAGTAAGACCCAGAGCCTGGGCAGTCACGCCCGCTTCGATCCTCTTTATCACTTTTTCATCACCGGGCTTTACTTCGTTAACCTGGTGTATGCCGGATTTCATCTCTATCGACAGCAAACAATCTCCGCATGGTGGTACCTGGCGCTATCACTCGCGGCTATCGTGCCCATCTTCAGATTGCGCTCGTACCCTCTGAAGGTCCAAGATCGGGTGATTCGACTCGAGGAACGGCTGCGGTTGCAGGCGCTCGCTCCACCGGCATGGCACTCGCAGATTTATCGCCTCACCGAAAGCCAGTTGATTGGACTGCGTTTTGCTGCCGATGACGAAGTGGTGGAACTGGCGAAGCAGGCGCTCGAACATAATCTGAGCCGCAAGCAGATTAAGGAGCGCATCAAGAACTGGCGCTCTGACGACTGGCGTGTCTGAGGTTCTCCCCTTCCGTGAATCTGAGCAATCGATAGCAATTCTCGGACCAGCCGCACGCCTCTAGATGTTGAAGATCGCGAACGGGTGCTCTTCGGCGCGACGGCGCAGGAGCGGAAGCGCAACGTTGCACACGCGAACCCCGGATTTGGTTTCGGCCGAGAAAGTTCCCTTGTGAGCATGGCCGTGCAACGCGAGGACAGGCCTGTGGGTCTCCAACGCGCGCTCCAGGCGAGAACTGCCGAGGAACGGAAAGATCGGTTCGGGCTCGCCGACGATGGTTTCTTTGATGGGCGCATAGTGGGTAATGGAGATTTTCTTCTGCGCCTGTGTCTGCGCCAGGCCATAATCCAGCTTGATGGCTTCGCGCTCAGCGACCTCAACGAAAGTCTTGATTCCCTGCTCTCCAAAGGGCATTAGCTCATACGGAGCGAAGCCGCCACAAAAACCCTTGGTTCCGGCAAAACCGACTCCGTCGATGTCGTGACATTGGCCGTCGAGCAAGTGCACTCCAGCGAGGCGTAGCATACCGGCAAGTTCGTCCTGGTGGCCGCTCTCGTGGTCGTGATTGCCGAGGACCGCGACGATGGGTATGTGTATGTGTTCGACAACACCGAGCACCGCGCGCATCTCTTCCGGCATGCCGTGATTGGTGAAGTCGCCGGCAATAACCAGAACGTCCGCCAGTTCGTTGACCGGCAAAAACTGCCTGACATCGCGCTCGTGATTTTCGGCAGTGAGATGAATGTCGGCTACCGCTGCCAGCCTCATTCCCGACTCCTGGTTGTGTTGATCTCCTGCAAAGGGTGCGGGTAGCTTTCGCACAGCTCGCGATAGAGATCGCGCTCGCCCCACTCGTTGACGTCGATGGCAAACATGTTTGGATCAATGAGAGTTCCACGAAAAGCTTCGTCTGGCTGTCGCGTTGCAACCGATCTCTGAAATCGGACGCCGAGTTCGTCCCAAATCTCTGCAGGAATATCGCTCGTATACGCCGGGTAGATATATGAGAATAGTACGAGTTGCCAATAAAGCATCTGCCAGTGTGGCTCGGTGAGTTCCATCAGGCGATCCCAATCGATGGTGCTGGCGCAGGCTTTGAGGAGATGCGCAATGTCGGCGCCGTCGAAACGCTCGCGGCGCGTGACGAACAGCTTGGAAGCAATCATTTCTTCAGCCGGCAAAACCTTGCAGCGAATGCCAAGAACCTCATCTTCCTGAGAGCGATCGATCCACGACTGCTCAACAGCGAGAGTGGCATTACCAACGCCGGTGATCAGGTCGACAAAGTAATCGCCCTGGCGCGCCTTGGCAAGCCACATTGGATCCTGAATATAAGTATCAAAGCCTTCGCGCACAAGGACCTCGAAGGCACGTGGCACTGCATCAGGCGGTGTGACAAGGTCGAGATCCTTGGTGGTTCGCCAGATGCCGGTGTGGCGATGAAACGCGAAGCCTCCGCTCACAGCAAATGGAACATTGGCCTGCAGCAGCCCGCGCACGACGCCCTGGTAGCAGGCATAGGCATCAGGAGCCCACATGGGCTCCTCTGAGGATGTGACCGGTAACTCGGCTTCGCTTTCCGACATGAATTGTGAGATGCAGGATGGAGCAGGGTGCGGATAAAAATGTATCTCTCAGAGGCGGCCGGCTTCTGCGGGCACGATGGGGCGTTATGATTTGCTGTGCGTGAAAAAAGAGATCCGGAGGCAGCCAGGTTGAAGCTGTTCCCTGTTGCTGTTCTGTTGGTCATTGCGGCTACCGCGGCGGTTGCCATCGATCCTCCTGAGCTGTCCCCGGATCAAGCGAGGGTGCTCGTGGCGGTACGGAACTCGGCGCTACAGTACACGCAGAATCTTCCCAACTTCATTTGCACCCAGATCACCCATCGCGAAGCCATAAACGATGTCAATTTCGGCGAACCCTTCAATGGACCGGTCTACTCGCGCGGCCAGGCTGTCACGGGCGCTTCCCCTGCCTCGAGTGGCGCGAACGATGTGATCGAAGAACAATTGACATTCTTCGATCAGATGGAACACTACGATGTGGTCGCAGTCGACAACAGAAAAGGCAACGGCCAACAACACATGCAGTTTGCGGGAGCCATCAGTGCAGGGGAATTTGGCAGCGCACTCGCCAACCTTTTCGATCCGCGATCGCAAGCCACTTTTGAACCGGACAAAATGGCAACCGTAGGCGGGCGGCGGGCGTACGTTTTTAAATTCCATGTTGCCAGCCAGAACGGTATTGTCGTAATCCACCACGAAACCGACCAGAAAATTCTCGCCGCCTACTCGGGACGGCTCTTTGTGGATAGCGAGCGCCTGCAGACGGTGCGAATTACATCGGAGCTGGAGTTGCCCGAGGACTTCCCGATCCGCATGGCGACGATCGAAGTGGACTACAGGCCGATCGAGATAGCCGGAAAAACTTACGATCTGCCTCGCCATTCCGAGCTTCGAATAAGAGACAGAGCTCGGCTCTACGTGAACGAGATCGAGTTCAGGAATTACCGCAAGTTCGGCACCGAATCCACCATCCACTACGACAGCGACGCTCAGCAACCGCGGCAATAGTTGAGTCAGTTCACTTCTTCGGGTCGCGGGCGTTGTTTCCACCCGGTTCCGCGGTTAGGTCGGTTCCATGCAGCGACTCCGCGTCGAGGGAGTGCTCTTCGCGATAATGCTCAACGGACATTTTGCCGTCCCACCATGCCCAGTTCATCGGATACACATCCGGGTCGCCGAAGACCTGGTAGAAGTGCCAGACCACGATCGCAAGGGTGGCGAGAATTGCCTCGTAGAAGTGCACCGCCGTCGCCACATCCACCCACCAGCGTGCGAGCAGATTGCCCACCCAAACCTTGGCCCACATCATCACGCCAGTGACGCCCATCAGTCCGGTTCCCCAGACCAGAGCCCAATACTCCGCTTTTTCGCCGTAGGTGAAGCGGCCAAATTGTGGTTTCGTTTTGCTCAGCCCAAGGTAGTAGCGCATCGCTCTGAATACGTCTAAGCCGTCTTTGGGGCGGGGCGCGATGTCACAGATAAGCCGACGCCCTTCGCGTGCAATGGAAACATAGAAGACGTGGTAGAAACCGGCTGCGATGAGAACAACGCCGGCAATGCGATGAACGATGCTCCGAAAATGCTCGCCCATTCCGAGAATCTCAGCGAACCATGAGTTCGGGAACTTCAGCGCGAATCCGGTGATGACCAGAATGATGAAGCTCGAGAGCAGAATCAGGTGCTGCCAGCGCTGGTTGGTCGTCATGCGCTGCATCATGGGGTTCTGCATACGTCTGCGAGCCGCGGCCTTGCTGCGCCACATGATGAAGTTGTGCAGGAACATCGCGCCAATGACGCCGAAGATAAGAATGATGTAGATGATGCGCACCCAGCGCGTGATGGTGGAGCCTATGTCTTTGGGGTGGACGCCATCGGCCTGGTGAACCGGGGTAAGCGTGAACTTCTGTGTTGCGCCTTTGTGGCATTTGCCGCAGGTGGCGTCGAGGTTGGCTCGGTTGACGGTCGAATTCGGATCGCTGGAGGGAAGGATGTTATGCACGCCATGGCAACTGGAGCAATTGGCAGCGACGACCGAGCCGCCCTCCGCGGCCAGCCCGTGGTAGCTGTCCATGTAGGTGGAAACGCGATTGCCAGGAATGCCGAACTCGCTGGAGAGTCGCACGCCCTCATGACAGCGGGCGCAGGTATCGCGCGAAAGATTCTGCTCCGAAACGGGCGAGTTGGGATCCTTGTGCGACTTGATGGAATGGATGCCATGGCAATCCGTGCAGACCGGCGAGAGCTGGTTGCCGCGCGCGATGGCTTGACCGTGGATGCTGGAGTTAAAGGCGTCTTTGATGTCGGCATGACACTGTCCGCAGGTAGCGGGCACGTTGACCCTGGAGATCGG
The DNA here is from genome assembly GCA_963832035.1 of uncultured Acidobacteriaceae bacterium. Lineage (GTDB taxonomy): Bacteria > Acidobacteriota > Terriglobia > Terriglobales > Acidobacteriaceae > Telmatobacter. The sequence continues at coordinate 552,447 of CAWHSK010000004.1, forward strand.
CGATTGCGGGTCGTTGGCCGATAGAATCGCGTGAGCGCCATGACAATCGGTGCAGACGGCAGCCTTGGCGGATCCGTTTTCGATGGCGCGACCATGCACGCTCTCCTGATACGACAGGAAGGGTTGCGTGCTGACACCGTTGGACTCCATGAGGAACTTCTGGCCGTGACATCTGCCGCAGGTTGCGGGGATGTTAGCGTGATTGACCGGTGAGTCAGGTGCGCCGCCGGCAAGCACCTCGTGAGCGCCGCCATGGCAATCCTGGCAATTGGCCGCGATCTTTCCGGAAGATACGATCTTTGAGTGCGTGCTGTGCGCGTATGCAGTTTTCGCGTCGGCATGGCAGTCGGCGCAGAGCACTTTTTGAGGCGGCGTCTCGTGCGCCAGGCTCTTCACGTCTTTGTGGCAATCCACACAAGCAAGCTTCATGGAACCGTGGATGGAGTGCTTGAGCTTCTTGGCGTCGACGAAGAGCGAAACAGACTTGCCGTTCACGTCTGTGGTGAGGGTTGAGTCACCATGGCAGGTGAGGCAGTCTTCATCTTTCAGCTTGTGTTGGGCGCGAGTGGGGACAGCCGAGCCCAGCAGAAAGAATGCAAACGTACAGAGCAGGATTCTGCTGGAAACTTTCACGCAATGAGAAGACGCTTTCGCGGATTTGTACGCCGTGATAGGAGTCACAGAGTGATGCGAAATGAGACACAATCGATCCAGCGCGCTCGTGCTCGAGTCTGCACCAAGCTCTGGAAGTTGGGAGCGAAAGACAACCGTACGGGCATTAGTCCCTGCGCGACGTCTCTTCCGGAATTTTGATTTTTATCGAGCGCCGCAGCCGGCACACAGTTTGCTGAAGTGGAGCAAGAACTCCATTAGCCCCGTGCGGGCTTCCTTCCCTGCCCCCCTGAAGAAGGAACGCCAATTGCAAGTACACCAGCAATGACGCGGAGCCGGCCCAGGCCAGGTTCTGGACGAAGGGAGAGAAACCCATGTCTCAAGCCTATACATTAAAGTTCCTGCATCGACTAAACGACGATGGCACAATGGATTCCATCTGCCGCGAGTGCTTCATCACCGTAGCGACAGCAACATCGAGATCCGCTCTGGACCGCGAGCAGCAAAGACATCGCTGCGACCCGTCGCTGTTAGAACGGTATAAAAAGATCCAATCGTATAAAAATTTCCCAGTCACGCCACGGTGGGCATGAATAAGCTCCAAAAAGACTGCCTCAACACATGTCAAATCCAGGCCACCGGCGATAGGACGCAAGTACCTGAAAACAAATTAGAAACAGTCCTTGGGAAGTTTGCAGGTTATTTCCGCTTTCAGGCGCACAATTAGAATTGATTCAGAGGTATCGCGGGGCCGACGGATGGGCGCCACGGATCACTTCTTTTTTGTCCCTAAGTCGTTTGCGGAGACGACTCTGGGACTAAGTTGTTTCATAGGAAGACTCTGCGGCGGAGTACCGCCAGTAACCCCTGTATCGACAGGACCTTGCTCCCAGAGTACGGGTGGGTACACCCCCCAATGGATTTGAGCTCACCAACCAGTCCGCATTCGTAATGACCGGAAGCTAATCGCCGGAAACTAGTAGCTGCACTTCAATCAATGCGAAAATGAACTTGCACGCATCCCCATGCCTCAGAACCAGACCATCGCCGTCGCCATGTCCGGAGGAGTCGACTCTTCGACCGTCGCGGCAATCCTCGCTCGGCTCGATCAGGGCACCAAGGTAGTCGGCCTAACCCTGCAGCTTTGGGATCAGACGCGCCTCGCCGGCAAGCATGGCATCCCCGACGCTCCAAAGGCCGGCCGCTGCTGCTCCCTCGACGACGTCTACGACGCCCGTCGCGTGGCCGAGCACTTGGGAATTCCCTATTACGTCGTCAACCAGGAAGAGCGCTTCGAGCAGGATGTTGTCCGCCCCTTTGTCTCCGAGTATCTCGCCGGACGCACGCCCATCCCCTGCTCGCTCTGCAACAACCATCTGAAGTTTGACCAGCTCCTGAAGACCGCGCGATCCATCGGCGCAGATTCCATCGCCACCGGCCACTACGCCGTCAACGAGTACGACCCTGCACGCCAACGTTGGATCCTCAAGCGCCCCGCCGACCTCGCCAAGGACCAGACGTATTTTCTCTTCGGCCTCACCCAGGCGCAGCTTGCACACACGCTCTTCCCACTCGGCCACATGACCAAGCCCGAGGTCCGCGAAGTGGCGCGCCAGAAGGGCCTGGCCCTCGCCGAGAAGCCCGACTCTCAGGAAATCTGCTTCATTCCCGGCGGCTCCTATCAGAATTTCCTCGCCGCCTACCTCGAAGAGCAGGGCGAAGCAATGCCCGACACCACCGGCGAACTGGTCGCCTCATCCGGCGAAGTCATCGGCCACCACGACGGCATCTCCAACTTCACCGTAGGCCAGCGCAAGGGACTGAAGGTGTCATCGCCCTCGCCGCTCTACGTGCTCAACATCGATCCATCGAGCCATCGCGTCACCGTCGGCGCCGATGCAGAACTCGCAACCACCAGGTTGCGCGCCAATCGCCTCAACTGGATCAGCATTCCCGCGCTCACCGCACCCATGCGCGTAAAGGCCAAGATCCGCCACCGCCACGAGCCCGCCTGGGCCACGCTTGAGCCTGCGGGTCCCGGCGAGGTGCTCGCAATTTTCGACGAGCCGCAGCGCGCCGTCACCCCCGGCCAGTCCGCCGTCTTCTACGACGGCGACGAAGTAGTAGGCGGCGGCTGGATCCTTTAACGCCCGCCTGGCGGACAAAGCTTCCAATGGAGCAGCCTTCAGAGACGCGCCCATTGACCATGCAACTGGTTTGCATGTTGCTCAACTCATAACTACTGGCATGGTCCGCCGCCTCAACCTCCACGGAGGTATAAGGGGAGAACAGGAGGCGTCCCATGGAGATTCACACGATCGGTATTGATCTTGGCAAGACGGTCTTTCACCTGGTTGGTCTTAACGTGCGCGGCGAAGTCGTGGTGCGCAAGAAGTGTTCGCGCGATCAGATTCTGCGTTTCACCGCGAACCTGCAAGTGTCATTGATCGGCATGGAAGCCTGCGGAGGAGCACACTTTCTGGCTCGAGCCCTGCGCGAACAGGGACATGATGCAAGGCTGATGCCGGCCAAGTATGTAAAGCCCTACGTGAAGACCAACAAGAACGACTACATCGATGCGGAAGCTATCGCGGAAGCGGTTGGTCGTGCGAGGATGCGCTTCGTACCCATCAAGACGGACGATCAACTGGATCTGCAGTCCCTTCACCGGGTGCGTGAGCGCTGGGTATCGGGTCGTACAGCGGTGATCAACCAGATTCGTGGATTGCTGCTGGAGCGCGGCATCACGATTCGCAAGGGACGTCGTCATATCGAAGAGTCTCTGCCAGGGATCCTGGAAGATGCCGACAACAAGCTTTCGGGCGCATTGCGTGTATTGCTGACCGAACTGCGACAGGAGATGCAATACCTGCAGAGGCAGGTCGAAGAGTGTGACAAGCTCATCCTGCGGATCGCCGACGAACTCGAGGACTGCCGACGGATGCAGGCGGTCCCGGGGATCGGACCGATGATAGCCACGGCTACGATTGCCGCGATCGGCAACGGATCGGCATTCAAGAAGGGCCGAGGATTTGCAGCCTGGTTGGGCGTGGTGCCTGGAGAGCACTCCACCGGCGGCAAGCAAACACTGACTGATACCAAGAGGCGCGGAAACAGATATCTGCGCAAGCTCTTCGTCCAGGGTGCTCATGCCGTCCTGCAACAGAGGATGAAACAATCGAACGGCCTCAACACGTGGCTGGCTCAGCTTACCTCCCGCAAGCGCATTCAGGTGGCGGCGGTTGCCCTGGCCAACAAGATGGCGCGCATAGTCTGGGCAGTGCTCTCCAAGGGAGAAGCCTATCGCCCTCCACTTTTGCTTGAACCTGCCGCAGTTTGAACAACTGGCCTGCAATTGACGCCTGGCGAAAGACGCCAGGCTTGGAAATCGCATTCGCGATTCCCACAATCACAGACCAGCGGCGACTGAGAAGAAAAGTTTGATTTTCCTGCCAGGTTTGCTGGCGAACCATGACGATGGCACAACGGTCGAACCCGGCACTCTTGAAACCTGTAATCCGGAATAGGCTTAAAAGCCTGCGTTACTAAATAGGACAAGGGTGCAGCGCATTCCATCCAGGGTCAGAGCAGTAGCTCACAAAAAGGCCGGATACATTCGCGCAGACCTACAACGTCATCCTCATTTTTCTCCGGATAGATCCGACCCCGACGCCTGACCAATGTCGCAGATTCGGACAGGTTTGACGGCACAGCCTGCCAATTCTGACAGTTGCAGGAATCAGAATTGTCTTATAGATTGGCTGCCTTGATCGGAGGGCTGAAATGCTCAAAACGAGGACAGAGCCTCATGGATGGGCAGAAACCGAGACGCTGGACACGCGCTTCGGCGACTTCAAGTTTGAGGGCGGATATCCGGTTGGAGACGCTACGCAACGACTGTTTGAAATCCGAACGCTTAATCGTGCCATTGAGGTCTATTCGACACAGCTAATGCGTGTCAGCGAGATTGCCGTTAAAGAAGGTCTCCGGGCCTTTGGTGCTACAAAGCCTACTCAGGTCGTCGTGTGGGAAAACCTGATGGACTCCGGCACCGTACTTCTCACCGCAAACACAGAGACGGTCTACGCGGTGGCTCATCTCGATTTGAGGACCGACGGTCCGACTGTCATCGAGGCTCCCCCGCGAATGCTTGGATTCGTTCAGGACGGTCTGCAGCGTTACCTTGCCGACATCGGTCCACTTGGGCCAGACAACGGTAAAGGAGGAAAGTTTCTGATTCTACCGCCTAGCTTCAGCGGAAACCAGCCTGCAGGATATTTTGTCTCTCAGTCCCCGACGTATTCCGTCTTGTTCGCTGTAAGAGGGTTCCAAGTCGAAGGCAAGACTGACCAGGCAGTCGCTCTGATGAAGCAGATCAAAATCTATCCACTCGCTAAAGCGCCGTCACCTCCTCCGATGGAGTTCCTGAACGGCTCCGGCAAAACAATCGATACGCTGTTTCCCGATAACTTCCACTACTTTGAACTTCTCGCGAAGCTAGTCGGCGAGGAGCCTCGCGATGTCTTTGAGCCGCTGGAACGGTTTCAGATGCAGAGCATCGGCATCGAAAAGGGACAACCCTTCCAGCCGGACGACAAGACCAAGGAGTTGCTGTCGGAAGCGGCGCGCCTTGGAGGAGCTATAGCGCGTGCCAACACGTTCGGGCCGCCGAAAGCCTACTACTATTCCGGGCGAAAGTGGCAGGGAACCCCGGAAGGGATGACCTACACGTTCCTGCGGGATGATGCTCCGCAGATTGATGACCGGAACAACGTTTACTACATGGCGGCTGGCAACTCTCCCGCCATGATGGCAAAGAATGTTGGCCAGGGATCGCAATACCTTTGGACCTATCGTGACTCTGCCGGTGACTTTCTCCAGGGCGACAAAGATTACCGTCTACACGTCCCTGCCAAAGTACCTGTGAACAATTTCTGGTCCGTCGTCGTGTACGACGCGATCAGTAGGTCGGAATTGCAGAATGGTAATTTGCTGCCGTCGATCAGTAGTTATTCGAATCCAATTGTGAATGCGGATGGATCGGTAGATATCATGTTCGGCCCGAACGAGCCAGAGGAAAAAGTCAATTGGATCAAGACAGTTCCTGGACACGGCTGGTTTCCGATCTTCCGTTTCTATGGACCAGGAGAAGCCTATTTTGATAAGACCTGGAAACTTCCCGATATCGAAAAAGCAAACTGACGCTCGTCAAGTCACGGCCACGATTTCGGATCGAGATCAAGGTTTGTTACGTTTCGGTCGAGTCACCGCCTACCCGGCAGTTACATATTTGTTAACACTTGCCTCTGGTTGAGTGAACCTGACGCGCCTGATATCCGCCCGACCGAATCTGACCGTTCAGCCAATCCGCTTCCGCATAAAAAGCGTAGCCTGCGGATTATCGTTGTACCGCTCGCAGCGCTCATATCCGCGCCTTTCATACAGCGAAATCGCAGCCTTCAAGTCGTCATACGTATCGAGGTAGATCCACTCAAGTCCCTCGTCGCGCGCAAACACTTCCAGCGCATCCATCAACTTGTCCGCAACCCGGTTGCCCCTCGCCGATGGCTTTACATACAGCCGTTTGCATTCGCCAGCCCGCGGAATCGATTCAAGCCTGCGCAGCGCAACACACCCTACGACCTCGTCGCCCAGGTAAGCCAGCCACATTCCGGATGCAGGATCGCCGAGAATCTTCTGAACGCTGGCAGGCGTGTCCCGCTGCACCACGTCCACCGCTTCGTAATATTCCTGCAAGATGACGAGAGGCTCCCTGCTCGAAGATTGCAGGCGCTCGATTCTCACGGGAGGCTTCGAAGCCTTGCTGAGAATCGACCCGACACGTGTCAGCGATGCTGCAATCGCTTCCCTGTCTATCTCCGTCAGGTGCGCAAACATCTCTTCAATCTGCCTGGTCGACTGCTGGTTCAGACCCGCAACAGCCTTCGTGCCAGTCGCAGTAAGCGTGAGAAATTTTTCGCGCGCGTCCGCTTCGGAGGCCACTTGTCGCACCAGTTTCCGCCTCGTCAGTGCCGACAAGAGGCGGCTGATATAACCAGCATCCAGTTCAAGAATTCCGCACAACGCGCGCGCGGTCATCTTCGGCCTCGCGCTGATCTCATACAGAATGCGAGCTTCCGTCAACGAAAACTCGCCATCCAGATGACGCCGCCGCAAGAGCCCCAGCTTCGCCGTATAAAACCGATTGAACTGCCGCACTGCGGCGACCTGCCCTTCATCAACCCGTTCGATCCCGCTCTCAATCGACATGAAACCAGCCTGGCACAATTAGTTGCTTTTGGCAACTATATCGCGACTCCCTCAGGATGCCTCACTCAGCCGGATTCACGCGTTATACTGGCCCGGCCATCTTTCGGAGAGAAATCCGCATGTCTGAGAAAACGTTTGCCCGCGCCGTCGCGATCGCTGCCCTCGCCGCCTCCACCCTCGTTGCCTCCGGTCAAAACGCGCCCGCCACGCTGACCATCCGTCCCGATCAGCCGGTCGCCGCCGTCAGCCCAACCCTCTACGGCCTCATGACTGAAGAAATCAACTACTCCTACGACGGCGGCCTCTACGCCGAGATGGTGCGCAACCGCACCTTCCGCGGCGACTGGAGCGGCATTCTCTTCTGGTATCTCGTTGAAGCCGGAAACGCGCGCGCAAAAATGGCAGTCGACGAATCGACCGGCCCGAGCATCGCACTCCCCAAGAGCCTGAAGGTCGAAATCGAACAGGCCGATGCGCAAAACCAGGCTGGCGTTCTCAATACGGGCTGGTGGGGCATGGCGCTCCACGCGAACTCTGAGTACAAAGGCTCCCTCTACGCCAAGAGCGATTCCACGAGCCTCGGACCGATGACCGTAAGCCTCACCAACGACATCACTGGCAAAGCCGTTGCCACCGCAACCGTGAGCGGCATCGGCACTGACTGGAAGCAGTACACATTTGCATTGAAGACCGGCGCAATCGAGCCGTCGGCAAAAAATCACCTTGTAATCTCCGCCGGCCACGCGGGCACGCTCTGGCTGCAACTCGTCTCTCTCTTCCCACCCACGTATCACAATCGCGTCAACGGCAACCGCGTCGACTTGATGGAGAAACTCGCGGCAATGCATCCGGCGTTCCTGCGCTTCCCCGGCGGCAATTACCTCGAAGGCGATCACATTAACGAGCGCTTCGAGTGGAAGAAGACCATCGGTCCCATGGTCGACAGGCCCACGCATCCAAGCCCCTGGCACTATCACTCGTCAGACGGCCTCGGTCTTCTGGAGTTTCTCGGATGGTGTGAAGACCTCAACATGCAGCCCGTGCTCGCGGTCTACGCGGGATACTCGATGGCGCAGGAGCACGTGAATCCCGGCTCCGACCTCGATCCCTACGTGCAAGACGCGCTCGATGAGCTCGAATATGTAACCGGAGGCCCGAACACAAAGTGGGGCGCAGAACGCGTGAAGAACGGCCACCCCGCTCCGTTCAAACTTACCTACGTTGAAATCGGCAATGAAGATTGGTTCGACCGCTCCGGCAGCTACGACGAGCGCTACACGCAGTTCCACAAGGCGATCAAGGCCAAGTATCCTGATCTCCAGTTGATCGCCACCGCACCCGTCAAAAGCGTGAAGCCCGACGTGATCGACGAACACTACTACGTCCGCGCCACACAGAATTTCCACACCGCCAATCACTACGACACGCCTGACAGCAACTCGGCCGCACCCAATCGCTGGGATTCAGGCCACTACGACAAGGCCGACCGCAACGGGCCCAAGATCTTCGTCGGCGAGTGGGCGACGCGCGAAGGCGCTCCCACGCCCAATATGGGCGCCGCCCTCGGCGATGCGGCATGGATGACCGGCCTGGAACGCAACAGCGATCTGATTGTGATGGCCGCATACGCACCACTGCTGGTCAACGTGAATCCAGGCGGCATGCAGTGGGAAACCGACCTCATCGGCTACAACACCATCAAGAGCTATGGATCGCCTGCCTATTACGCGCAGGTAATGTTCGCGTCCTACCTCGGAGATCACACGGTTGCGTCAAAGCTCGAGAACGCCGGACCAAAACTCTTCTACTCCTCCACCATCAACACGGCAAAAAAGCAGCTCTATCTCAAGCTGGTCAACGCATCGTCCGATCCGCAGCCGGTTCAACTCGCATTACCCGGCGCGAAACCGAAGGCCTCGGCGAAACTAATTCGTCTCAGCGCGCCCGACACACAGACCACAAACAGCATCGACGATCCCAACCGGCTCGTCCCGGTGGAGTCATCCATACGCAACGTGAGCGCCAGTTTTTCGCTTACCTTGCCCGGCTACTCCATCCAGGTTGTGCAGATCGATCTGCAGTGACGATTCAATTCGCACTGGCTACTGCGGAGGGAGCACCGGCCTTCAGGCTGCTGAAAATCATGGATGCACGCGGTCGTGCATGATTACGAAGTCTGAATCTTGAATCTGCCTGCATCTATATGCGGATCGCAAAACGTCTTGGACCTGTTCTTACCGAAAGTAAGCAGTCAGCGTTAACACCAGCAGCGTAAGACCGATAAAAATTGCGGTGAACCCCACGATGCGCGCGCCGTTAACGAACCACTGCGCGGGCGCCGTGCCCAGACGTTGCTCGAGCTTGCCTTCGCGCACCATGCGGGCGTACTCTTGCGGACGCTTGTGCTTGAATTCTTCTTCGCTCTCGACACCGGTGAAGATCACCATGTCCATCGGAAAACTGTCGGGACGCAGATGCGTGTTGACGAAGTGAATCGAGAAGATGAAGAGAATCGCCAGCAAACCTTCCTCGCTGTGAATGACCAGTGCGGCGTTGAGTGCCCAGCCGGGTAGGAAGCGCGCGAAGAACGGCGCGAACCACATGGCGTAGCCGGAGAAGCCGATGACGATCATTCCCCAGAACACCGCCCAGTAGTCAAACTTCTCCCAGTAGGCATAGCGCTCAAACTGCGGCTTGGGGCCAAGGCCGAGCATCCAGCGCATGTGGTTAAACATGTCTTTCGCATCTTTCCAGTTGGCCACCATGGAGGTGGCGCCCCAGAAAATTCCCTTTTCACGGCGAAACAAGCCACGCGTGAAGATCTCTTTCACATGAATGAGAAATGCGATCGTCAGCACCAGCGCGCAAAACTTGTGAAAGAAGAGAATGGCTCCGAAGCCGCCGACTGCGCCGGCCAGACCGCGCGCCCAGATGCTCTCGCTGAAGCGCAAGGGCAAGCCGGTGCCGGCGAGACCAAGGAACGTAGAGAACAAGACGGCGTGGAGATAGCGTTGCTCGCGCGTGAAGCGGTTAAAGAAGCGGCCGCTTGGCGTTTTCTGAACTTCAGTTTCGACGGGTACTTGTTCCAGCTCAGGCATCCCTGCCTCCATTTGCCGACTTTCTCCTGACCTGGTCGAATCGGGAACGAATCAGCCACAAAATCGTGTGAATCACAAAGAACGTCAGCACGCTCGCAAGCAACAGGTTCATGAAGAGGCGCACATAGAAGAGAGCGGGGTTCAGGTGTCGATCGTGTGCATTGGCATGCGGCTGATACTGGACAAAGCTGAGATTGGCGCCGGCATGGCACCTGCCGCAAGTCTTGACCAGGTTGGCCTTGTTTACAGGCGAACGCGGATCGGATGCGGGATAGATCTCGTGCGCTCCATGACAGTCCCAGCAACGTGCGGTTTCAACGTATCCGCCCAGCGATCCAAGCTGCGAGTGAAAGGTGTCGTGATAGGTAGATAGTTTGTCTTTGTGGCAGGAGCCGCAGATCGGCGTTGACTGCATGCGAAATGCAGACTCCGTGGGCTGCAAAATGCCGTGGGCTGTATGGCAGTCGGTGCAGACAGGTGCTTTCAGATGGCCTGATGCCACGGCATGGCCGTGTGCCCCGCCCTGGTAGTCGTCGTTTATCTTTGCGTGACAGGTTCCGCAGGTCTTGGGAATATTCGCCTTGAACGTCGGGCTGGCCGGGTCTTTGCCGCTTAAGATGCCGTGCGATCCGTGACAACTCTGGCAGTTGGCCGCGACCAACAGGCCTTCTTTGCTCAGTGCGAAGCCGTGGATCGAATCCATGTAGTGCGAGAAAACGCTGGGCAGGCCCTTCTTGGTGGCCATCGCACCGTCACTATGGCATTGTCCGCAGGTTTTAGGAACATTGAGCGGATATACCGCCGATCGCGAATCAGTTTTCGGAAAGATTTCGTGAGCATTTCCATGGCAACTGGTGCAGGGATGCTCTTTCGCTGATGAGTGCACGCTGCTGGTAAGCTTCGAGGCCTCATCGGCATGGCAGGTCTTGCAGTCCACTCTGGCGATGTGGTCCGGATGAGGATATTCCTTGATGTTGGCGTGGCAGTTGTTGCATTGCAGGCTGCCGTGAATACTGGCGCTGAACTTGTCGCCATCAACGGAGATGCTGTGCCCAGCGGCGTCCTGCATGGTTTTGTCACTATGGCAGGCGAGGCAATCTGCTTGCGCAGCCAGGTAACGGGGCGACAAGAGGACCAGAAGCGCCAGAAGACTGAAAGTGACTGCGCCGCGACGTCGAGCAAGTCTGAAGAAGTTGCATAGCCGCTCGGCTGGACCGACAACAAGTGCGATCAAAAATGCTGCTAAACGTGCGGCTTTGGTCATGCTGCCGGCTTTCCCCTGCGCGGAGTGAGCAATTACGTTCCCGCGCATGGCTTTCCCGCAGCGGCGTTTCCGCTTGCACTGAAACCTATGGCGGGGATTGCAACTCTGAGGAGACGCTTTCTGCAGGTCGTCTGGCAGTGATAGTTGTCACAACTGCAATCAACTCAAAGAGACTGAGTTGCTTTCGCGGTGTGACGCGAGCCACTTCACTCGAAGGGGCCGCGCATCGTTTTCAAGGAGAAGTTTTACATACTCGCGGTTCGGACCTGATTGCCTTTGCGTGCGGCGAACAGAATCATTCTCATCGTGATGCGAGTCACATGCCGGGGCGTGTTGAATTCGGGACAATGTAGCCGCTGACCGAGGTGTGTTTTATGGCTACATCTGCCCGAATGTCTTCTCCAACCATGCTCACTTTGCCGGGCGATCCTGTTCGCCAGATTCAATGGCGCTTTGCCCATCGCTACGACTTGCAGATGCTGGTGCAATCGGCCCGCACGGTGGCGCGCGGCACGGTTGCCCACATGGTGGCGGCAGGCGAGCGCAACAGCCACGAGTGGACTCCGGCGAAGCACGAGATGATGGAGGCGTTCGACCGCGCAGGCATCACTGGCGCGTTCATGGAGCCGGAAGAAGGCGGATTCATCACCGGGCCAAAGAATCTTGCGCTAGCCCTGGCAGCATTTGAACTGGCATGGGTCGATGGTGGTGCTGCGACGGCAAGTTTGGCAGGATTCCTGGCACTGGCGCCGATTCACGAGCGCGGGACCAAGGAGCAGGCCGCGCACTACATGAGCCTCTCTGCTCCTCCTCAACCGGGCGACGAACGCAAGCCGTGGCGCGGCGCCTTTGTGCTGACCGAGCCGATTCCCTACGTGGGCGTAGACACCGGCATGCTGAGTGGCAAAGTGCGAGTGGCCGGCTGGCGGCATGATGAAGAGCCCTGGCTGCAGGTGGAAAAGCGCGGTCGTTTCATCACCAACATTGCGTTCGCAAATTTTGTGACGGCAGCAGTGGCCTCGGACGATCCGAAGATTAAAGGCAGTTGCGTGGTGATCCTGGAGCAGACGGACGAAGGCACATTCGACCCCGGCACCCCGACAAAGAAGCTGGTACACCAGTTATCGTCAACCGGCGATCCCATCTTCAATTTGAAAGTGCCTGCAAGCCGCATCGTTGGCGGCTATACCGTAAAAGACGGCGTGATTGTTCCTAATTTCAATCACAGCGAAGTGATTGAAGCGGTCTTTCGGCGGACACGCGTGACCGTAGGACTGATGACCGCGGCAAAGTTGTTATCAGCCGTGGAACCGGTAATCCGGTATCAGCGTGGGCGCTTTCGCGGAGCCGAAGGCGCAAAGCCGGGAACCATCCGCTATGAACAAGGCATCCAGCAACGCGAAGACGCACTGCACAGGCTTGTGGATGTGTGGGCCACGGGAGAGGCTGCAGCATCGCTGGGCTTTGCGGCGGCACGGTTGTTTGACGAGCTCGACCCGATTGAAAAACAAAAAAATGCAATTCTGGCTGAGCGCGGCGTTGCAGGCGGACGCGCAGAGGCAAAAGCGCTACGCGAAAGTGAGTTGCGCGCCATCGAGTTTCTGAAGAGACGCGGCAACGATCCGCTCGGCGAAATACTTCCGGCCGATCCCCTGGTGCAGTTTGTACTGAAAGATGCCGAAGCAAACGTGCTGTGCCCGGCAACGAAGCTGTGGAACACCGGCCACGGTGCCAACATGATGCGCGAGGCCGTCAGCCTGATGGGCGGATACGGCATCACCGAAGACTGTCCTGGATTCCTTGCCAGCAAGTGGATGGATGCGCAACTTGAGGCCACCTACGAGGGACCTGAGGCCGTGCAAAGGCGGCATCTCACCATCACGATGACGTCAGAGGTATTCCTGGCCGAAATGCGTGCATGGATTGAGGAGATGCGACAGATTGCATCGACGCATCCCGGCACCGGCGCGTGCACCCTTGCTTCGGCAATGCGCATGTGGTTGTGGACACTAAAACACCTTCAGAAAGCCACCGACCCCGAAGGCAACAAGCTTTATCACGGGCAGCGTCAGGGCGTGACATTCCCGCTGGCAGACGCGCTCTGCTGGATGCTGGCATCACGCCAACAGATTCTCGATGTGCTGGAATTGGAACAAAGCGGTGCGGCGGACGCCTCCGTTGCGGATGGGCTCGCTGCTACCTTGCTGTTCATGAGCGACCTGTGTCACGTACAAGCGGCACAAGCGGCAGGGGAGGTATCGCGTATCTGCGCCGAGCTGGTATTCGGATACAACGAACATCCAGCATGGAACCAGCACGGATGCAGCGCGTGCTTCTCGGTCGCCGAGTTGGATGAACTTGAGGAAACAATGCCGGGCATTGCAGCAATGGCGGTCGACGTGGTGAGTGCGAATGGCAGTCATCCAATGAAGGCCGGGCCTTGCGCAAACTGCGCGGGATCCAGCGAATTTCTGCAATTGCAGAACAAGCTGTGCAGTTGTTTGAGCGGCTCGCGGCTCGCGAAGGACCGCGCGGCCGACACGGTAAGCAAGGTGATGATTCCTGAAGCCCTGGATTATCCCGCATGAAGGGCGACGCAGACTTGAGCGAGAGTATGCCACCGATCGAGCGCCAGGCGATGGAAACCGATATCGCCTGCGTTGGGTTCGGCCCGGCAATGGGCGGGTTTCTGACTACACTGACGCGCGCATGGAATGAGAATCCCGCTGACCCTGCGTTTGAGAGCAGGGTTGCGCCGGGATTGCCCTTGCAGGTGCTGTGCTACGAACGCGCTGATGACATTGCTTCGGGAGTCAGCGGAGTCGTAACAACGGCGCGCGGCATTCGCGAAAGCTTTCCAGGTTTGAATCCCGTTGACATTGCCATGGCAGCGCCGGTCAACACGGAGAAAATCCTGTACCTCCTCGATCCCGTCGGCGCCAGCCGGCGACCGCTCCTGTTACGGCTGGGCGATCGCGTGTTAGGCACCCTGAGCGCTACGCTGGGTGTTCGCGACAATGCCTTTCAATTGCCGTGGACGCCTCAGTTCTTGCACAAAGGTGGCGGCCTCGTGATATCGATTGGCCAGTTCAACCAGTGGGTAGGAGCGCAACTGATGGCGTCGGGCCTGGTACAGATCTGGCCGGCGATGCCCGTAAGCGAACCTCTGTTTCAAGAGAACGCTGAACGCAGCGGCGAAAAGGTTGTCGGCGTCCGGCTGACAGACCAGGGCGTCGACAAGCAGGGCGCGCCCGAACCGGGATTTGTGGCAGGCATGGATGTGCGCGCCAGCCTGACGGTCGTGGGCGATGGACCGTTCGGCGCGGTAGGTCACGCGATCGACAAACGTTTTGGAATGCCGTCGGGGCACGATAAACGCGAGTGGGCGATGGGCATGAAGTTCGTGATCGAACTGCCCGCGGAGACCACGCTTGAAGCCGGCACCGTGTGGCACACCTTCGGTTATCCAGAGCCCGAAATTTTTGGATTCCTTTATGTGCATCCCGAACGGCTCGCATCGGTTGGCATCTTTGTTCCGTCGTGGCTGGGTGATCCTGGGCGCACCGCTTACCGCTACCTGCAGCACTTCATTCAGCACCCGGCGCTGTGGCGTCATTTGAAAGACGGAACGCTCCGCTCGTGGGGCGCCAAGTCGCTGGACGAATCGGGCATGCACGGCGAGCCGTTCCTGGTAGGCGATGGCTACGCACGTATTGGCGAGGGCTCAGGCTCAACGAATATGCTGGCAGGCTCCGGTGTTGACGAGGCGTGGACCACTGGCGTTCAACTTGGCGAGGCCGTGATCGATCTGCTCCACGCAGGGAGAAGTTTTACAAAGGAAAATCTGGCAAGCACCTACGAGTTGCGGCGCCGCGTCAGTTGGATCGAGCGAAAGGCTCGCGAAGCCATGAATGCGCGCAATGGATTCCATCGCGGATTTGTCTCCGGGCTGATGGGAATAATGCTCGCCGGGCTTACCGGCGGAAGACTTTCGCTCGCTGCGACAATTCCTCCCGCTCACAAGCAGATCAGGAAACGCGCAGTGCGTTCGCTCAAAGAGCTGAAAAGGCGCGAAGCAGCCATGCTGGCCGTAGAAGACGGGCGTCCGCTGCACGATGCGTTGATGTCAGCGCGCGGATGGCCCGAGATTGAATTCGACGGCAAGCTCCTTATCTCACACCAGGACGCGCTCCTGATGGGTGGCAAAGTGCAGGCGATGCCAGGGTTCGCCGATCACGTAATATTTCGTGACGCCGGATTGTGCGTCCATTGCGACGACAAAACCTGTATCGCCATGTGCTCAGGGCAGGCCCTGACGCTCGGACCGGACTGCGCACCGGTTTTCGAGCGCGAGAAGTGCGTGCACTGTGGCGCATGCCTGTGGAACTGCTCGGAAATCAACCCTGACGGCCTCACGAACATAGAGTTTCGCGCCGGTGCCGGAGGGCTGCATTCTGCGGAAAATTGAACAGAGTTAATACCTAAAAGCTAAGAGCTTAGAGAGGACAGTTTGTGTCTAACCAACTTCAGATAGTCGTCTGTGCTGGGATCGTACCGGACCCGTTGCAGACATTGGAGCCGGCAACAGGGCCGAAGGGACCGGGGCTCAAGAATGAGATGATGCTACCGGCTGTACTCGATCCATGGGCCGCAAGCGCGCTCTATGAGGCGGCGAATCTGGCGGCGAAGAATCCCGGAAGCAAACTCTGGCTTGTATCGCTCGGACCGAAGGCGAAGCTGCAGCAGGTCATGATGACCATCGCGCAAAAGGTCAGCTTCGAGTTGGTTGCAATCGACGCACCTGTCAACGGTTTTGCCGATGCGCATTCAAGTGCGACCGCGCTGGCAAGCGCCATCGCCGAGATCCCGACGCTGGAGAAATCGCAGCTCCTGCTTTTTGGCGGATGGGAGTCGGCAGCGCGTGGCGCCGGTGTGACCCTGCAGCTTGTGGGGGAGTTGCTCGGTATCACGGATCAGTTCATGGGCGTAGACCATATCGAAGTCCGGGAGGACGGATCGTTCGAAGTATTGGAGCGCGTCGAGGGGGGCAAGCACCAGGCCTCGGAATGCGCGGGCGCGCCGGCAGTACTTGGATGGGCGACTGGCAACTTGCCGGAACCGCGCAACAACCCGCAGGTCGGCATGGCGAATATGCGCACAGTGATGCCTGCTCTGCAGAAGGCGAAGCCGACGACGCTTGCGGAGAGTGGCCTGCAATTTGTGTCAGCAAGCTTGCCAAGCCAGCAGCGGCAGACACGCGTGGTCAAAGACATGGGCACCGACGCCATTGCACAGGAACTCGTCGAATGGATTGGAGCGAAGTGATGGCGGAATCAATTCTTGTTTTGACACATGCGGAGGAAACGGGTTCTGCGCTGACGAAGGCGTCATTAGAGGCGGTAACCGCGGGCAGACATCTGGCCGAGCGGCTAGACGCTTCCCTTGCAATTGGCATTGTTGCGGCGGATGCGAGGGCGGTCGCAAGCTCTCTATACGGTGCGGGCGCGCGAGTGCTTGGCGTCTCAGGGGAAGCATTCGCGCAGGCGCGCTATGCGAGTGACGCGGCAGCGTGCGAAGCGCTGTGTAAAGCCGCGCATCCCACAATGATTCTGGCGCCAGGTAGTTCGCGTTTCGCGCGGATTGCGGCTGGCGTGGCGAATCGAGTAGGCGGATACGTTGATACGCACGTCACATCGATCCGTGGTGACGCTGGTATTGAAGCCTCGCGCTGGCTTTATCGCCAGCGCATCGAAGCGGTGATCACGCGGACAGCGCGCCCATGGTTCCTCCTGCTTGAATCCGGCACGCATGCACCATTCATCAGAGGGACCGGCGAAGTTCAGCTGGAGACCATCGCAGTTGAGTTGCCTGTCTTGCGCACCACGGTGACTGGCATGCGGTCTCCGGCTCAGGATGAGGAGACGATTCGGCCAGAGGCAAAGATGCTGTTCGTTGCCGGCGCGGGATGGACGAAAAAGCAGCCTGACGGACAGATGCATGCAGCTGAAGCCGGAGATTTGATTCTCAGTTTTCTGCACAAGAGCGGCGCTTCGCTGGGCAGTTCCAAGTCGCTCGTTGACCAGGGTGGAGACGGTCAGCCCGTACTTCCCTTCCTTACCCACATGAATCAGGTGGGACAAACGGGTTCAACGCCGCGCCACGCCAAGGGCCTGTCAACCTGCTGCCATGGCGAGGAGCCGCACGTGGTCGGCTGGCGGTTTATCGGCGAACGCAGGGCGATCTCCCTCGATCCGAATTGTGGCTGGGCGCGTGGGAAGGCAGATGTCGTCTATATAGCCGATGCATTCAAGGTAATGGCCCGGGTAAACGAGTTGCTTAAAATCGACTGAGGAAGCGCTTCCAGGGCATGATTGACGTTCTAACTGCCATCACCCACATTGCGAGAACCGAAACTGGGCTACGATGGAGTCATGCGCAGCCAGGAAATCACCCCTTCCGCGGAATTCCAAAGAGCCGCCAAACATGATCCTGTTGAAGCCGCCCGCGAGCGCCTGATTGTTGCGCTCGATGTTCCCGATTCCAAATCGGCCATGCGGCTTGTCGCAGAACTTGAGGGCACCTGCAGCTGGTTCAAGGTGGGACTGGAGTTGTTCGTCGCTGCGGGCCCGGCGGTGCTCGAGCCGATCATCGCGCGCGGACACAACGTCTTTCTCGATTTGAAGCTCCATGACATCCCAAATACGATAGCGGGGGCGGTTCGATCGGCCGCGGGGCTCGGCGTCCGCATGTTGACGATCCATGCCGGCGGCGGTCCTGAGATGCTGGCGGCAGCCAAGGCTGCGCTGGCCGATGTCTCCAATCCGCCGGAATTGCTTGCCGTGACGGTGCTAACCAGCATGGATGGTTCCCAGCTGGAGTCAGTAGGGGTGAATCGGACTCCGGCCGGGCAGGTGGAGCAGCTGGCGAAGATGGGATTGGAGGCGGGAATTCGCGGGTTTGTCTGCTCGCCGCAGGAGGTTGCAACTGTACGCGCCTTGACTGGTCCTGCAGGGGTGTTGGTGATTCCCGGGATTCGGCCCGCCGGGGCTGCGATTGGAGACCAGAAACGCGTCGCGGGTCCTGCGGAGGCGCTTCGGCTGGGAGCGAGCTACCTCGTTGTTGGACGGCCGATCACGCAGTCGCCCAATCCGGCAAAGGCGACGGCGGCGATCCTCGAGGAGATGGCTGAAGCGCTCTGACGCGGTTCGGTTGAACATCCCAAGTTCGAGCTTTCCCACTCATAGCAAGAGGAAACCGTGTCATCGGGATGGGCGCCCATCAATCGTGGAGCGCGAAACAGAAAGAGCAACTGCA
This sequence comes from uncultured Acidobacteriaceae bacterium, assembly GCA_963832035.1. Taxonomy (GTDB): domain Bacteria; phylum Acidobacteriota; class Terriglobia; order Terriglobales; family Acidobacteriaceae; genus Telmatobacter. The sequence continues at coordinate 571,005 of CAWHSK010000004.1, forward strand.
GGTTCCTACACTCCCGTTGGTCGGTCGGAATGACGACGCGCTGGAAAGGTTCTCTGCACAGCCCAGAGAGACGAAAAGCCCGGCAATTGCCGGGCCTTTCAATAGCTGAGACTTAGCCTATTCCTTAAAGTTTCTCGTAAAACTCACACGCAGAGCAGGAGATATAGACTCCGCCCGGCACACCGCGCTCGCGGTCCTTAACGCGCTTGACGATACGCGTGGGTTTGCTGCACTTGGGGCAGTCGGTGGACTTCGTCGTGTCCATTGCTTTCTTGCGATCACCAGTTTTGGCAATTTTGGCCATGGGTAGAGTGTTTCTCCTTTGAAGATTGTCTCTGCACACACGCGCGGAAATGCTGCACGCGGCTTCAACGGCGCGGTCGATTAACTCACCCCTGCTCAGAATTGTTTGCGGGAGGCAGTGGGACTCGCTGCTTCCAGTTTACATCAGGACTCAATGCGGCTGAGTCGCATCGGCCGGCGGAGTACCGCCGGGAGACGCGGCTGCACCCGGATTCGGATCCGCGGGTTTCGAGGTGGTCGCAGGCGATGGCGTGCCCTTCTGATCCTCCGCCTGCTGGGCCGCCTCTGCTGCCTTTTGCTGGTCGGCACGGCGGGCAGCTGCGGCATCGGGATAATCGTCGGGCTTCTGTTTGGGGAATTGAACGGGCTTCATCTCGCCATGAGTTTGCTGCGCGTTATCCGGCAGTTTTTCTCCAGGGGCCGTGAGCGTAGGTGGAGGCGCGGCGGCTTCCTTATCCGGATCGCGCTGGACGTCGCCCATTTTCACGGTGCGCACGGGCTGGTCGGCTACCAGGGGCGAGCCGTCGGTGCGCATCATGCCTTCAACTTCGTCCTTGGTAAAGATCTGCGGCGATTCGCCCACTTTTGCGATTTCGACCCGAATGACACGATTACCATTGATTCGCACAAACTCTACGGGCTTCGGCGGAGAACCGTATATCCACTCCTCGAACGGCATTTGCCCGTCAACTTCGCGCACTTTGCGCTGGGGCGGACCGAGGGAGAAGAGCACCATGTCGGTGGTCATGCCAACCATTACGCCGTGATTCAGAATCGCGTCTTTCAGCTTCGGCGGAAGCGTGTCAGTGAAGGCCTGGATAGGCGTTTTAACGTCGAAGGAGATAAGCGGCGCGAGGAGCGCCTTCACCTGTGAACCGGTCAGTTCGGGGATGGGGCCTTTGAATTCCAACGTAAGCCGGGCTCCGGTGGCTTCCTGGCCGTCGTCCTGAACCATGGGGCTCATGGATCCGCTTCCGCCGATCTGGATGTGACGCAGGAAGCGGTGCTTGGCGTCGGGACCTCCGTTGAGCATGAAGATGATCTTGTTCTTCTCAAACTTAACGTCAGTCAGTACGACTCGATCGCCGGGCTTGGCGCAAAGTCCGAATTGCGTGGCCATGTCGAGATAGGGCTCGCCTGCGGGCGTCAAGCTTGCCGTTCGCTTCGAGTGTTAACCCCTTGTGGCCCATGGGAAACGGACGCATAGCGAACCCCTGCTCCGCTTGCATCACGCGGATCAGTTCCAGGCGAGTCTTTGCGTCCAGCTCCGATTTTTCGAGCGGAACATTCGTGGGCTGAATCTGACTAAAGCGCCGATCGACTGTCCCGTTTCCTCTGTTCGCTCCGGAATGGGTGTCTATGGTGATGGCCTGTGCGCCTGCGACGCCGCCAAGGCAAGTCGCCACCAGGGTGCAAGCACCAACAAGCAAAAGTGCGTGATAAAAACGCGCAGGAATTTGGGAATGGGCGGACGGATGGGCAGAGATGGACAATGCACTGATCATGGGCTTCCTCCCATGGCCGGACGGACGTGGCATTACGCCAACAGTAGTTCCAATTCACCACAAAGGTCAAATCGGAGATTTGAACTGGAGCCGTGGGGCCACGAGCCGGGCGATTTCAGCGGGGATCTTCAGGTCCGTCTGAAGACTGTGATGCCGGCTGGGGAGGAGCAGATGGCAAAGGTGGCGCGGCGGCGGGAAGAATCTGCACCAGAGTTGGAGTTTGGGACGGCGCGGCCGGCTCTGCGGCAGGGCTCATTGCGGCCTCGTGCTGGCGGCGCGCAGCTGCGTCGAGGTCGACGGGGATTCCGCCTGGAACGATGACGGGGGCGTTATAGCGGAAGTCGAGTTCGCGGGTCACGTGGTAGACCACTGGGAAGGCGATTAGAAGGACCAGGCAGGCAAACCAGCTGGCATCGATGCCAAAACCGCCGCCCGTGAGCCAGAAGGGGCCCATGGGATTGCCCTCGATGATGGGTGAATGGCTGCTGACACCTCTCACCGTGAGTCCGAAGATGAGGGCCTGCGAAGCTTTCCAGCCGAAATTGAGGCCCCAGCTTACCCAAAGTGCGCGTGTGCGCAGATAGGCCGTTGTCAGCAGAAAGTTGAATACGACCGAAATGGCGATGCTGGCATTGGTGGCCCCGGGGACCAGAGCATAGACGATCGCATAGAACAATGCATAACCGAACGCCGCGCCGGAAGATCCGACCACAGCGGTGAAACGTTGGAATCCGTACCCGCGAAAGCCAACTTCCTCGCCGAGCGTGAGGAGCGCAAAGTATGCTGCGTCGACAAGCAGCCAGGGCCACGCCGACCACTGTGTCGTTATGACGACGGCGATCCCGCCGATCACAAACATAGCGAGGACGCACACAACAACAGCACCCCAGCCCACGGTCAAGCCTGTGGCAACTTCCCGGAAAAATCCCGGACGGAGCGGCAGGCCTTGCGCGGCAATAGAACCCTCTTGTTTGTCGAATAGCGATCCGAAAGCCGCGTACCCAACAATGAGGAAAAATACAAATAGGAACTGCTCCACCAGCGGGGCCCAGGCATCGCGATGGATCGCAATTGCAGCGTTGCGCGCGAACGAACGGACCACGAAGAAATAAAGGACGGCCGCGATGAATTCGAGGTAGGCGCGTAACCTGCCGCCGCGTGCGGGCGCACTCATCGGTGGCTCCTTTGATGATGCGAATGTGCGCGGCGGGCAGGCATTGAGGATCGGCGGCGGATGAGCGAGCGTTCGCGCTCGTTAAGCATTCGATGCGTCACGCGCACTAACTTTCTGTATAGCACTGGGCGATGTTACGGAACTTCTTTTGCCGTGCCGCAACAAGGGTGTCTATGGGCGTCGATTTCAACTCGGCCAGGTGCTTCTGGATCGCAGATCCCACCAATCCCGCACCGACGGGATGATCGGTATGCGCGCCACCCGGCGGCTCGCTGATGATCTCGTCCACACAACCAAGTGCCGCCACCTCAGGCGCGGAGATGCGCATGGCTTCAGCAGCCTGCTGCTTGTGCGAGGCGTCGCGCCACATGATGGCGGCGCAAGATTCCGGCGTAATGACGAAGTAAAGCGCGTTCTCGAGGATCAGCACGCGGTCGCTGACGGCCAGCGCGAGTGCGCCGCCCGACCCGCCTTCGCCGCTAATGATGGAGATGGTAGGCACGCGCAGGCGCGCCATCTCGCGAATGTTGCGCGCAATGGCTTCGGCCTGACCGCGTTCCTCCGCTCCAAGGCCTGGATACGCGCCGGGCAGATCAATGAGGCTGATGACAGGGCGGCCGAATTTCTCGGCAATCCTCATACATCGGAGCGCCTTGCGATATCCCTCGGGGTTGGGCATGCCGAAGTTGCGCTTCACACGCTCTTTAGTGTTTCCGCCCTTGCGGTTGGCGATCAGCATTACCTCGTCGTCGCCGAGCTTTGCCATTCCGCAGGCCACGGCGGCGTCGTCGCCAAAGGCGCGATCCCCGTGAATCTCGCTGAAATCCGTGAAGATTCGCTCGATAAAGTCCATGGGGTAAGGCCGCTGAGGATGGCGTGCCGTCTCGATTCTCTTCCACGCGGCCGAAACCGGCTGCGGGTTGCTGGGTGAACCTGTTGCGTGTTCAGTCATCTGAAGTTGGCAGCGGCTGGGGACGAACTAATCTGCGTGCCCCGCGTGCTGCTCCTAGTGATTCTACGGGTCAGGGCTCCCTTGGACAAACTAGGGCGACTTCTAGGGCTTCGATCGAGAACCGATCATTTGGACGCCGTCAGAACTAGACCCCAAGGGTATATTGCTTCTAGCCTCGTCTTACACCCGAACTCAACCAGATTCCAGCGAAGAGAGAAATGACCCAGACACGTAGAGACTTCCTTGCCACGAGTGCGCTCGGAGCCTTAAGCGCTGCGATTCCGTTTGAAAGGGAAAGTGCCGCGCAGACGCCAGCCGCAAGCCAAAACCAGCAGACACCCGGAGCACCACCGGCATTTGGCACCGCGCCACCAGTTGGACCGGAAGTGACGGCTGGAACTTTCGCGGAGGCCGATAAGTTGGCGCAGATCGAGATGTCGCCGGCGGATCGCGCACAGGCTGCCGGCAATTGGCGCCAGGCGATGGCGCCGATCTATGAACGCAGAACAGGGCCGCGCAAGATGACGCTGGAGACCGGCCTTGCGCCCGCAACGGTTTGGAATCCGATGCTGCCGGGGACCTTGCCGGGGAAGTCGGGCCGCGGAGAGAGCTACTACATTCGCAGCGCCGATCTTCGCGCGCCGCTGCCGGCGATTGATGCGGACTTCGCCTATGCCTCGGTCGCGCAGCTATCGCGCTGGATCCAGGCGCGACAGATCACTTCGGAACGGCTGACGAATATCTATCTGGATCGCCTGCAACAGTTCGATCCCAAGCTGCACTGCGTAATTACGCTGACAAGGGAACATGCGCTGAAACAGGCGCGCCAGGCAGACGCGGAGATTGCAGCCGGAAGATATCGCGGGCCACTGCATGGAATTCCGTGGGGAGCTAAAGATCTGCTCGACACTGCGGGAATTCCAACCACCTATGGCGCAGAGCCCTATCGGGATCGGGTTCCAACCAAAGACAGTGCAGTGGTGGAGCGGTTGAATGCAGCTGGAGCCGTGCTGGTGGCGAAGCTGAGCCTCGGCGCGCTTGCGCTTAACGACATCTGGTTTGGGGGGCAGACGATGAATCCGTGGCTCCTGGAGGAAGGCGCGTCGGGATCGAGTGCAGGACCGGGCGCCGCAACGGCCGCGGGGCTGGTTGCGTTCGCGATTGGCAGCGAAACTGGCGGCAGCATCGTTAGCCCTTCGATGCGCTGCGGTGTAACTGGATTGCGCCCGACGTATGGACGTGTCGCCCGTACCGGAGCGATGACACTTTGCTGGTCGCTCGACAAGCTGGGACCAATGGCGCGCAATGTTGAAGACGCGATCCTCGTGCTCAGCGCGATCTCCGGGCCGGACCCCGGCGACGTGGCAAGCGTTCCGAGTTCGCTGGCATTTGACGCAAGTGCGAAGGTCGCCGGACTGCGCGTAGGCTACTTCCCTGCCTGGATGAAAGAAGCTCCCGCAACGGATGTGGATCGCGCTGCCTTGGAGGTTGTCAAAAAACTCGGCATGGAACTGGTCGAGGTTTCTCTTCCCGATTGGCCTTACGACTCGCTCAACCTGATTCTCTTTGCAGAGGGTGCCGCAGCTTTTGAAGAGCTGACGCTTGCGCACAAAGAAGTTGAGTTAAAGGTGCAGGTTTCCGACGGTTGGCCGAATACCTTCCGCCAGTCGCGCTTCCTGTCGGCGGTGGACTTCGTGCAGGCGGACCGCATGCGGCGCAAAGTGGCCGCGGAGATGGCGCGTGTATTTTCGCAAGTGGATCTGCTGCTGGTGCCGTCGCTGCGCGATGAGATTCTCGTCATCACGAATAACACGGGACATCCGTCACTCACGTTGCGTGCTGGATTTGTCGAGGTGTCAGAGGCGCGAAGCGATTGGGCACCTGATCCGAAGCATCCACTGCAAAAGTTTTCACCGCCGCGGCGTGTTCCGCATGGAGTGACTCTGATCGGCCGACTCTTTGATGAAGGCACACTATGCCAAGCCGGATTAGCTTTGGAGCGCGAGTTCGCTGTTGCCGGGGCACGGCCGCCGGGATTCTAAAGGGCACCTTTTAGGTGTTAGCCACTTGCTTTTGACAACGGCTTTCGTCTGGCAGAGCGTTCTCTTTTAATTCCTGCTTTTTCGATGTGCTCTTTGCGGGCCTGGCTGTGGGCGCGCCAGAAGGCTTGCGCTGTGAGCGGGCCGAGGTCGGGCGCGCCCGGGTGCTGCTCCTTGTGAAAGACGTGTGCGTAGAGCATGGGGCCAAGCAGCAACGCCATGGCGGCTTCGAGATCAAGATCGCTGGGTAGCTGGCCGCGGGAGATGCCGCGACGCAGAACACGCTTGAGGCACTGGCGCGGCGGCTCCATTACGCGATGCCGCCACGCTTTGCCGAACTCAGGATGAAGGGCGGAGTAGGCAATGAGCGACGGCGTCATGCGATTGCGGGCGGCATCGAACTTATCGGGCGGCTTGCGCGTGAGCACAGTCGCCAGGTCGCGCTGAAGATCGCCGGTGTCAACATCTTCGGGCTCGCGGTCGAGGCCGTTGACCATCAGCATCACTTCAAGTAGCAGGGCTTCTTTGTCCGCCCAGTGGTTGTAGATGGTGGCCTTGCTTACGCCAGACGCCTGCGCGATCGAATCCATGCTGGTGGCTTCGATGCCGCGCTCGGCAAAGAGACCAAGCGCGGCGTTGAGGACCTTTTCGTGAGCTTCGATACTTCGGGGTCGCACCATGGCTAGATTTCGATCTTAGAGAAACGGTATGCACCAAACACCAGCAGGATCGCACCAACGACAACCAGAACCATGAAGTCAAGTCGTGGATCGAAGGCAGCATTCGACGCGCCAAGCACATTCCGCATTCCGTCGATACCGTACGAGAGGGGATCGACGCGCGTAATGTACTTCAAGACGTTCTTCGCATCGCTGAGCGGAAACATCGCTCCGGACAGAAAGTAAATGGGCAGAACAAGGAAATTCATGATGAGTTGAAAGCCCTGCATGTCCTGCAGGCCTGAACCAATGGCCATGCCCAGTGCCGCAAAGTTCAACGCGATCAGCACCATGAATCCAAGAGCGAGAGGGATAGCGGAGAAATGCGCGGGCCGAAAACCGGCGAGCAAACAGATCACCATCACCAAGAGCCCCTGGATGCAGGCCACCGTCGCTCCACCGAGGGTGCGGCCGATCATGATCTGGAGGCGCGACACGGGAGCAACCAGCGTCTCCTTGAGAAAGCCAAACTGGCGGTCCCAGAGAAGGCCAAGCCCCGAAAAAATAGACGAGAACAAAACGGACATGCCGATCACGCCGGGTGCAATGAATTGAAAATAGTTACCGTTCCCGGCTCGTTTAAAGACCGGTCCCAGACCGAACCCGAGCACCAGCAGATACAGCATCGGCTGGCCGAGGGAAGCGATAATCTGCGCACGCGAGCGCGTGTAGCGTTTCAGTTCACGCAACCACAAGATATAGATTGCACTCATCGTTTGCCTCCAGTCCACATCTTTGCGAATTGCCTCAACTGGTCAGTTGAATTCGCACTTTCATCGCGAATGGTTGATCCAGTTAGTTTCAGGAAGGCATCCTCAAGCGATCCGCTTCCGGTCTGCTCCTTGATTTCCTTTGGGGTGCCCTGCGTGACTAGTTTGCCGTGGTCGATAACGCCGATGCGATGTGCCACGCGGTCCGCCTCATCCATATAGTGCGTGGTGAGAAAGACCGTGACCTTCTCCGCCTCGTTGACTCTCTTCACGTGATTCCAGAGTTGATTGCGGCTCTGCGGATCGAGTCCCAGCGTTGGCTCATCGAGGAAAAGAATTTTGGGCGTGTGCAGGAATCCGCGCGCGATCTCGAGACGGCGCTTCATTCCGCCGGAGAATTTCTTCACCTGGTCTTTACGCCGATCCCAGAGTTCGAAGAGATTCAGCAGTTCTTCAGTACGCTGACGGCGGATTTTGTGCGGCACGTGATACAGCACGCCATGAATCTCCATGTTTTCCATCGCCGTCAACTCGCCGTCAAGGCTTGGATCCTGGAAGACGATTCCGAAGCGCTGGCGAGCGGCGTTCTGATTCTTCTGCGGATCAAGACCGTCGAGTTGGATGGCGCCGCTGGTGGGGTGCAGCAGCGTGGTGAGCATTTTGATGGTTGTGGTCTTCCCTGCTCCGTTGGGGCCGAGGAAGGCGAAGATTTCGCCAGCCGCTACGTCAAACGACACATCGTTGACGGCGGTGAAGGAGCCGAAAGTCTTTACGAGGTTTTGCACCCTGATCATGCGTTAGACCTCCTGTTTGGACGAGATTCAATACTGAACGGTTCAGTTCAGTTTGTCAACCCGGGCTGAGAAAAGCAGCATTTCCAGGGAGGAGGAAAAGAAGAGGAATGGCGGCGCTATTTCTTGGGACTGACGGGCAGGTCTTCTTTCGCAATGGATTTGTCGGAAACATTGGAATCAGCTGTGCAGTATTCTTCGACCCTTGGGGAGGGTTATCCTCCGGACGTCGCAATTCGCGGTTCGCCCGCGCCTGATTCTGTCGTTGCAGGTGTCTCTGGAGCGAGCAACACATCGAGCCGGTATTCGGCTTTGTCGGCTTCCGCCGAGGCGGTGTGCACCATCTCGCTCAGGGCTAGCACTTTGGCTTTGCTGGGCGCGGATTCGCTGGCGATGCTCAGAAGGGCCGGCATCTGCAACCACCAAAGCAATTCTTCGAATGGCTCGCAAACGAACCAGGTATGCTCCCCTGCATCATGAACGCCGGTCAACCAGCGAACATCCGGATCGGTCCAGAGGGCTCGTGGTAGTCCGGCAATGATCGCCTTCGGGACGGCAGCAGCCTTAGCTTTTTCCGCTGGTGCGGGTTGAATGTTTTGTTCAACAGTGCTCGTCCTGGCCTGAGTCGGTTTCACGGCATCCACGAGCTTCCCTTCCGTGCTTTGCGAAGCTGGGGTTGAAGACACTTGCGGCGCAGGTGCTTCCCTGACAGCTTCGGCTTCGGCCATTAGTACAACCTTGATGCGTGCTGCAGCTCGCCATCCGTTTTCGCCTTCAAAGCCGAGAGCGTTGAAAGACTCGGCAAGGGGTTGGCGGAGGCGGAGGCGATCGAACGCGTCGAGCGCAACCTGTTCTGACTTTGCGGCGTTGATCGATTCAGCGAGGGTCTCGAGCGCGCACCATGCGATGATGGGTCCCCACATGGCGGTGGCTGTCATCTGCGGGCTGGGGCTAGGCAGCACACGGCGGGCGGCTGCAGTCCACGGTTCTTTAAACAGAGTCTCAACCACGGGGATGCGCATGGCAGCGCTGAGGCGTTCACGGAAGGCTGGACCGAGCAATCCCGGCAACGTCATTACTTTCTCTGCGCCGGTGCGCGACTGATAGGCAGACTGTGCGATGCGCAGGAATGCTTCGCAGCGCGTCCATGCCGCGTTGAACAGTTCGCTGCGTTTGCGATTGAGCTTGCGATCGAGAGCCGCGCTCATCGTGCCGGTACCAGCGTTAGCGCGCGGATGCTCGGCGAGATCGGTGAGGAGGCGGATCATATCCTGATCGAGCAGCGCATGCACCGCCTGATAGACCGGCTGCAATTCCAGGTCGACCATCGCGTCTTCCAGGCTCGGAACTCCGCGTCCATTTAGCTGATCGCACAGGCGGTCCCACGGTTTCTCCGCCGACGCCCATTTCTCCTGCCAATCCATCAGAACGTGGCACTGGTAGGCATGCAGGTGGAACGTCAAACCCCTTCCGGCAAACTCGCTGGCGCGGCGAAGATACTCAAGGCCGGTCAATGTGTCACGATACGCGAGGATTGCGCCAGTGTCTCCGCCAAAACCAAGACCATCACCGATAGTGCGCTGACGCAATTGCGATGTTGCCTTATCAGCATAGGCGGCGGAGTTGTGGATGGTGCCATTCGCCGTGCCGTAGCGGTTGTTGTAGATGACCACCGCGCGTTCGTTCCCGGTGCGGTTGGAATAGGCGAATACGTTCTCTTCCACCGAGCCAGAGGCTTCGAAAAAATCATAAAGCAGGAAGTTGTGACTCTCGGCGAAGACCCAGCGGCGCTTGAGCAACGGCGCGATCTCGCGATCGTGACGCTCTACGAGCCAGTGGTCGGGCGTTTCGTCATATCGCGGACGCTGATACTCCATGCCGTATTTTTCGGTGAATCCCTCGATCTGCCCATGACCGAACATCGGCAGGCCCGGCAGGGTTGCCATAAGCGCTGCCACTCCGAAGCATTTGTCGCCCTTGCCGAACTGGTCAATTGCTGTTCTTTCATCAGGATTACTCATGAAGTTTACGTAACGCTTCATGATGTCGGGATCGAATTCAAGAGTGTTCTTGATGACGGAACGGTATTCGGCGTTCTTTTCATCGCGCATCATATTCATGAAGGCGCTGTTGTAGACCCGATGCATTCCCAGCGTACGAACGAAGTAGCCCTCCATGAGCCAGAAGGCCTCGGCGAGCAGGAGGGTGCCGGGCACTTCCTTGGCGACGCGATCGACCACCTCGCGCCAGAACTCGTGCGGCATATGCTTGTTGAATTCCGCCTGGCTCATGCTGTATTCGGCGCGCGATGGAATGGCGCCGCTGGATCCGGGCCCGGGAAACCACAGCCTATGGAAATGCCGCTTTGCAAGAGTCATGGCAGCGTCGAAGCGGATGACCGGGAAAAGCCGCGCTACGTAAAGGATGGTTTGAATCACCTGCTCGCGAACAGCAGGATTCAGATAGTCGAGCTGCGCAGTATCGTTCCACGGGAAACTTGTGCCATCGTTCCCGTGATAAATGTAGCGCGTGTCTCCTGTCCACTTGTCGCGACGTTGAAAGACCACGGCTGCGTCAGTCTGCTCAAAGTAATGATCTTCAATTTTGATTTCGACGCGGCTATCGTGAGATAGATCAGGGCCGTTAAAGCTGTACGCTGGGTATGGCGACTCGCCGCGCGAAATGAACCATTCAGGATGCTCGATAACCCAGGGCGAATCGATGCCCATGTGATTTGGCACCATGTCGCTCGCTAGTCGAATGCCCTTATGAAAACAGCGGTCACGCAGCGTGATATATGCCGGTTCCCCGCCCAGGTCTTCGGCAATCTTGTAATCGAAGAGCGAATAGGCGGAGGCGACGGCGTCTTGATTACCGCATAGCTGCTTGATGGTTTTGGAGGCGCGGCTGCGCTCCCACACACCGATGAGCCAGAGTGAATTGAGGCCGCGATGCGCAAGCGTCGCAAGTTCTTCATCGGGAATTTGATCGAGCCGATGGATATGGCGGCCATACTGCTTGCTGAGCTGCGCAAGCCAGACGTAGGTGCTTTTCGCAATCAACACTGTGTTTGGCATCCATGCGGTATCGGGACTGAACTTCTCGTATTCATGCGCAGGGTCACCAAACACCGGGACCTGAGACTCGCTGACGACGGACGGCCATTGCTGGGTACCGCTCTCGCGGCGGCGGCGCGCGGCCTCTTCAGCGGCAACGCGCACGCGGGCTGCATCGGGATTGAACTGCATCCAGATCGCCAACTCTTCTTCGTGCAGGACTTCGCCGCCCATCATGAGGAGGCGGTCCATGGTTTCGCCGAGCAGTGGACGCCACAGTTTGCGAATGAGGGCGAGTTGATCGGCTAGCGAGGCTGGGGCACCGCTCACCGGAGCACGCAGCAGATCAAACAGGCTTATGGCCTTCGCGCCCTCCACTGGAATGAGCGGGCGGGTCGCGAAGTATTGCGGCAGCTCCTGCGTTACCTGCCGGTAGACTGTCTTTTCGGCCAGCGGCTTGTCTTCAAATAGCTCCTCAAACTTTTTGAACGCCTCATTGCGATTGGCCGACCACAGCAGAAGCAGTTCCTCAAGTGCAGCAGCGCGATGCGACATGCTGCCGGTCTTGCCGTTGAGCCATTGTCGTGGAGTCTCGTCGCCGCGCATCACGCTCTGCCCTGGAAAATGCTCCACAAAAGTCAGCAGCATGGTGTCGAGTTCGTGCGATCCCACACGGCCTGCAAACCAGTCGAGCGCCGAGGTCATAACTTCGGGATCGAATTGCTCGCGGTAACGAGCCATGAGCACGTGACTCGCCTCGTCAATCAGGCCCATGGCAAAAAGCTGCCCAGCATGGACAGCCAAATCGGGGTGCTTGTCTGCCTCGCGCACCTGGTTCATCCGGTGAGCGAAGGCGCGACAGGCTGCGACGCTGGCAAATACCACGTTGCCGTTGTAGGAGAAAAGCGACTCCACGAAGCGGTAGCGTTCACGCGCCTTTCGCGAGATGTGAAATTCCATCATGAGAAACCCGGCTCCTGTCGAACGCCGTATAAATCCAAAAGTCGTATTATTTCGCTGCTTTGGAACTGGTTTCCTGGACAAAAACAGCCAACAGGTAAAGTATCACCTTGGACTGCCGTGGCGCTGCAGCACCGGGCTGCCGACAATGACGTCACGCTCTCGAGACCAATACAAGTGGAATTCAATCAAACTCTATGGGCTTGAGAGCTGACTTATTCTTCCGGGGTTGTTCCGGAGTGGTTATCGGATGTTCCGCTCCATTGACTGCAAGGCTTTCTGAAACATGCTGAACAGAAAAGCAGTGGTCAACCCAAACAGCAGCCAGCCGTTCAGGGCCTCTGACGCGCCCAACAGTTGCCACCGCGGATCCAGAAATACACTTTCGTGGCCGTAGCTGGTCATTGCATTGAGCGAATAGAGTACTGCGGAGCGACCGTCCGGGATTGCGTTGAGATACCGGTAAGATCCTGCCCAGAAGATTGTCTCCACCAGATGCAATACGGTGGTCAACATCGTGACAGCGCCTAAAACCAGGACAAAGCTCGCTCCGGGATGGCGATGATTCCTTATCTTGAAAAGTGTTCGAACTGCTTTCTGATGCAGGAAGCCGAGGCCGATAATGTGGATGGTCACAGTCAGAAAAACTAACAGTAAGCCCCAAACCCAGTCCGCACGCCATGCCCACATTCCGTTCAGACCGGCTCCGAGCGCGCCATCCATAATGCCCATCGAATCTCCATTGGTTGATACATTCAATCTAAGCAATTCGGCCTGGCTTCGTCACGGATGTATTGTGACTACTGAAACCAAGAGTACAAGCCGCACCGGGCCCCGCGAACTGGAGGCGACCCATTCCGAAAAAGTCATTGGGATTTCGCGCGACTTTGTCTCCCAAGTCGATGCCATGGAGTTTCTAACACCGCCGGGACTTGAAGATGAACTCGTTCTCATTTTTTTGCCGAAGCATTTCGATTCCAGCCATGTGCGATCTATTACAGATAGCACATGGCCGGATCGGTTAGTCAGGTTTACTGGCGCGCCATGGCAATGTGAACGGCCATAGCGGGATCAACCATGTGAGCAGCTTCCTCGGCGGCATCGGCGATCGCAATCTGAACGCCGAGAACCTTTCCGTTGAAGCCATTTCCCTGAGGCCCGTAGTCTGGTGATACGGGGGCGCCGCTATCTTCTCCCACGTCGCAACCATCATCTGCGGAGAAGACAAAGGCCAATGTGGCCGCCACGTCCCCTTGGCCAACCTGCTTGCCGTCTGTGTACAGGGTCACCTTGCCGCCTTTTCCCATACCGCCGCCGGCATATGCGAACTCCATGCGTACCTGGTGCCTGCCAGCTGGGATCGGCGTGGTTCCCTCGACAATGAAGCTTTTGAAGCCGCCCCAGTTGTAGCAATACCGGAGCTTGCCGTCTTTGGCATACAGGCTCCAGCCCCCGATGTTCGCTCCCTGGGAAATGATGACCCCTTGAGCACCACCGTCGGGCACTTCGATTTCTGCGGTGACAGCGTGCGACTTGTTTTTGATATTGACTACGCAGTTCTCTGACAAACGCCCCATCCCCCCGAAGAGAAGCTGCGTATTGCCCTTGATGAGTTGCGGCCGGCCGGCGGTATCGGGATTCATCTTTTCGATTAGCCGGTCGTCAAGCGGCAGCACGTTGTATCGAGTCGCCTCAATGAGCCAGAGACGCTGCAGTTCGTGCAGTTTCTCGGGCATCTCCTTTGAGAGATCGTGCGCCTGGCTCCAGTCCTTTGTTGTGTCATAAAGCTCCCAGACATCATCGTCAAAAGCGGGCGACTTGATAGTCATCGGCGCCCACGGCGTGCGGTGGTGCGTTACCGCCGTCCAGCCCTTGTGATATATGCCGCGATTGCCGAACATCTCAAAGTACTGGGTCTCGTGCTGGTCAAGCGCTTTCGCATCGTTGAAGCTGTACAACATGCTGACGCCCTCGATCGGCTGCTGCGCGACGCCATTCACGAACAACGGTTGAGGCAAGCCGGCAGCCTCGAGTACGGTCGGCGCGACATCGATCACGTGGTGGAACTGCGATCTGATCTCGCCCTTCGCACTGATCCCTTTCGGCCAATGAACGATGGTGCCATTCCGCGTTCCGCCGAAATGCGACGCAACCTGCTTGGTCCATTGGAATGGAGTATCCATCGCATGAGCCCAGCCCACCGCATAGTGATTGTAGGACTCGGGTCCGCCTAACTTGTCGAGGCGCTGGCTTAGATATTCGGGCGTCTCCATCGCCTGCAGGCCATTGAAGTAGCTCATCTCGTTGAAGCAGCCATTGATCGATCCTTCGGCCGACGCACCATTATCACCAATGATGTAAAACACGAGCGTGTTATCCATGATGCCGAGCTTCTTCAGAGAGTCGAAGATCTTCCCCACGTGGTAGTCCGTGTATTCCATATAGCCCGCGTAAACTTCCATCTCACGGCGGAGCACCGGCTTGAAGCTCTCAGGCATATCGTCCCAGGCCGGGATCTCGCCATGACGCACTGTGAGTTCGCAATCGGCTGGAATGACTCCCAGCTTCTTCTGCCGGGCAAAGGTTTCCTCACGCAGCTTGTCCCACCCCTGATCGAACTTACCCTTGTACTTGTCAGCCCACTCCTTGGGCACATGGTGCGGAGCATGGGTTGCTCCCGGCGCGAAGTAGACGAAGAACGGCTTGTCCGGCGCGAGTGCTTTCTGCTGGCCGATCCACCTCATGGCCTTGTCCGTCATGTCATCTACCAGGTGATAGCCCTCTTCCGGCGTCTTCTCGGGCTCTACGGGCGTCGTGCCTTCGTAGAGGGTCGGATACCACTGGTTGGCTTCTCCGCCGATAAAGCCGTAGAAATATTCAAAGCCTCCGCCTCCTGTTGGCCACGCATCGAACGGTCCAATGGGGCTTGTCTCCCATACAGGCACTTCATGGCACTTTCCGAATTGCGCCGTGGAGTAGCCGTTGAGCTTGAGCGTTCGAGCCAGCGGAGACATGGTGTTCGGCAAGATGGAGTTGTAGCCAGGGGCTGCGGTGGCAATCTCAGTGATGCCACCCATACCCGCGGAATGGTGATTGCGACCGGTGAGCAACGCCTGGCGCGTCGGCGAGCAGAGTGCCGTGGTGTGGAAGCGGTTGAACTGAAGCCCCTCTGAAGCGAGCTTCTCGGCATTGGGCGTCTGGCAGGGTCCGCCGAAGGCGCTGGATGAGCCGAAGCCGGCATCGTCAATGAGTACGATCAAAACGTTGGGGGCGCCTGCTGGGGGGCGTAGTTGCTGAATCGGTGGGTAATGGGTGTCAGGGTCCTTCGCGTCGTAGGTTATCAAACCAGTGCGAGGAGGGCTAGGGATGGGGAGAACGGTTCTCTGGTTGGTGTCTTTCACACTCACTGATTCACTCCGGCGACTAAGAGCTCACAAACCTCCACTCCGGTTTGGAGACACCGGGGCGTAGGAAGCCTCTTGCCAATACCGCGAGGAGCATATCTTCACCGCTCCCACAGCGAATACTGGCAAAAGAGACAGGGGTAAACCACAGAACTGGTTCAGTTCACTCACCTTTTCCCTGGAATTTTTTCCGGTAAGCTCAAAGAGAGAGGGTGTGATTGGATTGGCTCGCCCCTTGATTGCAATTGCCGACGGGGCAGGCAGTCGACTATCCAAGTGACGATAAGGTATTCTGAATGAGTGCCGAAAGTCCTTCAGGTCAAGCCCCATAGACTTGGACACTCGTTAACAAAGAGAACCCTGAGCAAAGGTGGACTTTGGGCTTCCGGCTGGTTTACAGCCACCGGATAAATAGTTGAATATAAATGCGGAGAGGTGGCAGAGTGGTCGATTGCGCTCGCCTCGAAAGCGAGTGAGCCTTTACGGGCTCCGGGAGTTCGAATCCCCCCCTCTCCGCCATAATCCTGTCCCCCCTCGACAAGACTCAACTTCAACCGACATGGCCTACCCGCCTGCATCCGCCCGCGCTGCGCTCCGCTAGCTCATCGGCTTCAGATCACCGAATACAGTCGGTATCAGTTCGGCCACCGTGGGATGAATGTGCACCGAGTGCGTTAGCAGCGACGCAGGCTGGCGCGCATACATCGCTGTCAAAACGCAATGGATCGCTTCGTCCCCTCCGACCCCGAAAACGGTCGCCCCAAGAATATGCTGCGTTTCGGCGTCAACCAGCACCTTCATGAATCCGGCTGTCTCGCCCTTCTCGATCGCCCGGTTCACTCGCGTCATCGGGCGCACCGCCATCAGCGCAGGCTTCCCACTCTTGCGGACTTCCGCTTCTGACTTGCCGACCCTCGCAAGCGGCGGATCAATATAGATCGCGTACGCCGGGATCCGATCGCTTACCTTGCGTGTGGCTCCGCTCAACAGGTTGTCTGCAACGATCTCGTAATCGTTGTAGGAAGTGTGCGTAAAGGCGCCGTGTCCATTGCAGTCTCCAAGCGCGTACACGCCCGGCGCCGTTGTTTGCAGCTCGTCATTCACTCGAATGAATCCTAGATCGTCGGCCTCGACTCCGGCGGCGGCCAGATTCAAGTCCCCGGTATTGGGCACGCGCCCCACTGCCAGAAGCACATGCGACCCTTCAATGTGTGGAGAGCCCTCATTGCACTCAATTCCGACTGAGACGCCGTCGCGACGGGGTTCGAGGTGAATGCAGTTGGCATTGACCCGAACGTTAATCCCCTCGCCGATGAATATTTCGCGGATTGCCGCCGAAGCGTCCTCATCTTCATGGCTCGCCAGCCTCGCCTGTTTTTCAATTACCGTGACCTCGCTGCCAAAGCGCCGAAAGATTTGAGCAAATTCCAGCCCGACGTATCCTCCGCCGACGACAACCAGGTGCTGCGGCAGTTGCTCCAGCGCGAGAATGCCTGTGCTCGTCAGGAAGGGGACGCTGTCGACGCCCGGCATCGCGGGAATCGCAGGGCGCGCGCCAACATTGAGAAAGATCTGGTCCGCTTGAAACACTTCGTTGCCCACTTGCATTGCGTGCGGTTCAGTGAATTGCGCCTGGCCATGGACGACGGTGCAATTTGGCGTGCTTTGCAGCCACTTCTCCAGACTCGTTCTCGATTTTGTAACAATCGCATCCATGCGAGCTTTCACGGCCCGCATATCCACCGTAACTGGCCCGGTATTGAATCCATAATCTGAGCCACGCCTTGCAGTGTGGGCAGCATACGCACTGGCTACAAGTGCCTTCGTAGGAGTGCATCCAGCGTTCACACAGGTTCCGCCCAGCAGATGCCGCTCCACCAGGGCCACTTTGCGTCCGGCCTTCGCCAAACGAACCGCGAGGGAGGGTCCGGCCTGCCCAGCGCCCACTACCAATGCATCAAATCGCTTTGTCATTTTGAATGAACCTCGGGGAAATTCCTCGACGATTTCGCTGAGCCCTTCAATCCGATCTTTTATCGTAGCGTTATAGCAAGGTGGGTTGTTAAAAACTGCTACTTCTGCTTGTGAACCCTTCGCCCCACCTCCCTCATCTGAGTCTCAGAAGGAGAATATCGATGCCATCACGAACTGAACTTGTGGAGCGCCAGAAGGCTCCCCTGGCCAACCCTTCCGACATTGAACCAAAAGCCGTCAAGGAGATTTCGGGCGCCCTCAACGCCCTGCTCGCAGATGTGTTCAGCCTCTATCTCAAAACCAAGAACTTCCATTGGCACATGAGTGGGCCGCATTTTCGCGATTATCATCTGCTGCTTGATGAGCACGGCGATCAGTTGTTTGCCATGACCGATGACATCGCGGAGCGCGTCCGCAAAATTGGCGGCACCACCATTCGTTCCATCGGCCACATTGCACGGCTGCAGCGAGTCGCCGACAATGACGCGGACTATGTCACTCCTGAAGATATGCTTGCAGAACTACACGAGGACGAGAAAGCACTCGTGCTCCGGATGCGCGAAGTGCACTCGCTGTGCGATGACGCTGAAGATGTGGCTACCGCCAGTCTGCTTGAGAACTGGATTGACCAGGCGCAACGCCGCAGCTGGTTCCTGTTTGAAGCAACCCGGAGTTCACGGTAAGGAAGAACGCAAGCCATGAAAACCGGGGTTTCCAACCCCGGTTTCACTTGTTGCGGGATCTAGAGGCCTATGCGGGCTACTTGAGCCCTATCTTTCTATTCCGCCCGCAGCGCCTCAACCGCGTTAACGTTGGCCGCGCGAGCCGCCGGCACCGCCGCAGCAATAACCGCCGCCGCCAATATGGTGAATGCCGAAGCCACAAACGCCAATGCGCCTGGTTGATGAAGTTCCGTGACGTACTTTCCTGCAATAACCGCAAGTCCAAATCCAAGCGCAACGCCCGCGCTCACTCCGATCACGGCCATCACCAATCCTTCCACAAGAACATTGGCGAGAATGTTTCGCCGCTGTGCACCCAATGCCATGCGAATGCCAAATTCGCGGGTTCGACTGCTGACAGAGAACGCCAGCACGCCGGCAACACCCACAACCGAGATCAGCAGCGCCACCGCTGCGAATCCGCCAAAGACGATGGCGTTCAGCTTGTCGGGCGTCAGCACTTCAGCGCGGACGTCGCCCAGGGTGCTCGCCTTCTCTACCGGTTGATCTGTCGACATCTCATGAATGGTGCGGCTGATGGCTGGAACGAGCGAATACGGATCAGAATGCGCGCGCACGAAAAGCCGGCCATTCCAGCCTTCCTGCAGGACGGGCTCATATATCGTCATGGCGGGGGACGGAATGATGTTCTCGTCATCGAAGTCAGGCACTACCGCGATGATTCGCCGGGGCTCAGTGCTAATGCCAATGAATTTCATTACGCCATCGGTCCACCAGAGCTTGCGGTTTAACGGATTCTGCCCTGGATAAAGCAGATTGGCAAGGCTCTGGCTGATAATCACTACGCGCTCTGAGCCGTCCTTATCGCCATCGTTGAAGTCGCGGCCGCCTGTGATCGGTACCCCGAATGTGTCGAAGAATCCCGGCGAGATACTGCGAAAATTCGCGCGAAAATCCTGCCCGTCGCTGCGCCTCGCTCCCTGCGCAGCAAAGGTGAAGGCGATGTTGAGACCTCGATCGTCACGCCATGGTGCGCTGAAACCCGAAGATGCATGCGCCACGCCCGGTATCTCGCCAACCCGGCGAAGCACTTCGCGGTAGAACTCGCTTACCTGTTCCGGCGTCTTGCCGTATGACAGAACTGGCAGATTCACAGCCAGTACGTTTGCGGAGTCGAATGGTGGCCGCGTTTGTTCAAGCACGAAGAGCGTCTTCATCAGCACACATGCTCCGGCTAGCAGCAGAAACGATGCCGTGATCTGGGTGACGGCAAAGATGCGCAGACGACGGCTGCTTCCGCCTCCCGAACGTACGCCACGCGCCGAAAGGCCGCCCTGTGCCCCATTGGGCGAGGGCAGTCGCGGAATATAAGCGAGAAAGACCGCTGCCACAAGCGCAAGCGCAACCCCGAACCATACCAGGCTGAAATCGAGTGTCAGGTCATTGGCACGCACAGAGAATCTCGCCGCATACTTGCCCAGGATGCGAACCATCGGAATCGCGAGAAGGATGGCCGCGATGGCGCCGCTGCCGCACAGCACCAATCCCTCAGCCAGCAGCGACCGCCGGATGGTGCGTGTACTCGCGCCGAGCGCCAGGCGCACTGCCAACTCAGATTCGCGTCGTACGGTCCGCGCCAGCACGAGGTTGGCGACGTTTGAACTTGCAATCACAAAGAGCAGGCCTGAGGCAGCAAACAAAATCCACAAAATCGCATTCGCACGCGCATTGATCTGGTCGTGCATCCGCGTCACATCGATCTGGTAGTGGTCCCCGGACTTGTAGACCTCAGGATGCGCAGCCGTCATTGCCCCATAGACGGTGCGCAATTCTGCCCGCGCCGCTTCGACGGTTGCTCCCGGAGCAAGACGCCCGAAAACCTCGGTCATGCGATGTTCGCGTCCGGTGACCATGGTTGCTGAAAGATGGTGCGGACTGGTGACTATATTCGCAATAATCTCGGTCGCCACCGGATAAGGAACGGATGGCTCGAGCACGCCCACGACAGTGGCAGAGCGCGCGCCCATTGCGCTCTCAAGCCTTACCTGCTTGCCGAGCACGCTTGGATCGGAGTGCAACGACGTCCGCCAGAAGTGATACGTCAGTACAATCGCCCCTGGGGCATTCTGTCCATCATCGCCAGGACCGAGCAAGCGCCCGAGGATTGGCCGGAGGCCCATAACCTCGAAGTAATGTCCGTCGACAACGCCGGCGGGAATCTCGCGCGGGGTCCCGAGTCCAACCAAAGTGAAGTCGATCGCCGAGAAGGTGCCGAGTTCCTGGATCGAATTCAGCTTGCTGCCGATGTCCTGGATTTCAGGAACGGAGAACGTGGCGTTCGTGGCTCCGATTCCGGGCGCGCTCTGGCGAAGATAGAGCAGTCGATCTTCGTCACGGTTGGCAAGCGGACGTAACAGCACAGCCCGAACCACGCTGAAGATAGCGGCATTGGCGCCGATGCCCAATGCCAGCGTAAGGGCTACGGTGAACCACAGCGCGCGAACGCGCCATAACGAGCGAACAGCAATCTTCAGATCATGAAGGAAGGACATGGATGGAGACCTCCGAGGGGAATCGGCCGGGAACGTACGCGTCCAGTTTAGGCCCGATACTTGACGAATACGTTGATATCAACTATTCTACTCCCGTGTCAAGTGCAAAAACGCTGCCGTACGAGACAACACTGATGGTGAAAGACCGATGTCTTTGTCTCCATGTGCAACGTGCTGCGCGCGCCCTGGCCAGACGCTTCGATGAAGAACTGCGCCCCTTCGAACTTACAAACGGCCAATTCTCCCTGCTGATGTCGCTCAATCGTCCCGAGCCTCCCCCGATGGGGCCGGTCGCTTCCCTGCTTGCGATGGATCGGACGACTTTGACCGCGGCGCTGAAGCCGCTTGAGCGCCGCGGCCTGGTCAAAATCCAGAAGGATCGGAACGACCGCCGGAGCCGCATCCTCGTCCTTACCGACAAAGCCCGTGCCCTGCTGGCGCGTGCTCTCCCGGTGTGGCAGCGCACTCACGAACAAATTGAAAGCGAGGCCAGTTCCGTAAATTGGGATTCGCTCCGCCAAGGGCTGGGCGCAATCTCCTGAACTAACTCCGAGAGAGTCTCTTTCCGTTTTTAAACGAGAAGGCAGCACAGTCGCCACACCTTAGGGTCCCGGAATTGCACTGGATCCACAATCGCAATGATCCGGTCCGGTCCAGAGACAATCCGAGTCGGTTCTCAGACAGCCCTCTTTCAAAAGAAAGTTTGCACAATATCTACAACGTTGTATTGCTCGTCCAGAATGGGCAACGTCCGCCACTTGTCGAACGTGAGACATGGATGCGAGATATTGAATCCGATCATGTCTCCCACGCGCACATCATCTCCCACCGCGATTTTGAGATAGCCGTGCTGATCCATCAACTTCGCAATCTCCCAATGCGCGGGACAGGCTTGCGGGTGATCACTGCCGGGACGAAAATGAAGCTCCGGCGTCGGCAAGCCGGAGTCGAATGCCGCATCGCGCCTGCCCATCCCCACTACAGCAAGTTCCGTTTTCCGGAATGGATTGCACATACGCCCATACGTGAAGCGCCGGTACCAATCCGGACCGCATCTCTCGAGCAATCGGATTCGATGCGAGGATGCGCCTCTGCTGCGTCTCGTAGTTACCTACATCGTGGGTGAGGTAACAACCCGGCCGCAGCACAATCTCGACGGCTTCGCCGAATCCCGCTGCGGCAAACTCCTCCGCCACCACGTCGTACCATGCAGAGCCTGCACCCGAAAGTAGAGCCGGCTGGCGCGCGAATGCTTTATTTTCCAGCAGCGCCTGCGTCACGTTACATGCTCGCTGCATAAAGGAGCGAATGTCGGACTCATCTTTCAAGACGCCCTCATACAACTCCACGCCGCATAGCTGAACCGTTTTGCTCCATCGAGACCAACGCGTCGAGCACCGCCTGCAATTGCGCATCGTCGCGAACTCCGCATCGTCCGCCCATCACGCCCAGTTCGAGCAGGACGTTTAAGCCGCAGCCCTGCGCGCTGAAAAGAATTCTCCAAGCAGATCCACGCCCGCAGCCGAATCGATCAGGCAATAAAACTCAAACTCTCGGATCGGCAAGCAAGTCCGCGATCATCTGCATGTTCTGTTTGCCAACAAGCTGGTTCGCCATCAACACGCGCTTGACGCCGTGCGCATGCGCCACCGCTCGTCTGGTGCGCGCTGGCCAGCGTGATACCCCACGCGCCACTCTTCAATTGCATCTCGAAGAGTCGCGGCGCCATCGTCGTCTTCCCGTGCGGCGCCAAACGGACCTTGTACGCATCCATGAAGCGCTGCATCCATGCGAGATTGTGCTCGAGCCGATCGCGATACAGCACTGCCGACGGCAGGCTCAGGTCCTCGCGGAGAAGATTCCACCCGAGACTCACGACATCCTGAGCGGCGGCCGGCGAGTCCATCTTGCCAAGCCCTTTGTTTAACGAACTGATCAGTTGCTCTGCCTGTGTAGGGATGATGTTTTCGCGAATGATTCCCACCTCGCTAGCGAGGGCTGTCTTCAGCCTGCACCCGCGACCATAGTCTATATTCTGAGTCAACCAAGATGCTGAATTGCGACACACTCATACGCAATGCAACGGTGCTCGACGGCAGCTGCGACGACGCGCAGATCCTGGACGTCGCCGTGCACAATGGCCGAATCGCCGAAATCGGTACATCTCTACGCTTGAAAGCCGCAGAAATCATCGAAGCAGACGGCCTCTGTCTGGCGCCCGGTTTCATCGACGTGCACACCCACGACGACACCAGCGTGATTGAAACGCCGGCGATGCTGCCCAAGATTTCGCAGGGCGTGACCACCGTCATCGTGGGCAACTGCGGGATCAGTGCCTCGCCGGTGCGCCTCAAGGGCGATCCGCCCGACCCGATGAACCTGCTTGGGAAGCGCGAATACTTTCGCTACCCGACCTTTGCCGACTATGTTTCCGCACTCGCCGAGGCGCGTCCGTCGGTAAATGTTGCGGCGCTCATCGGCCACACAGCGCTACGCAATAACCACATGGATCGACTGGATCGCACTGCGAACGACGGGGAGATTCGATCCATGCGAAGCGAACTGGCTGAAGCGCTGGCGCACGGGGCCCTTGGCCTTAGTTCCGGCCTGGCATACGCATCGGCAAACGCCGCGAGTACCGATGAAGTGGTCGCGCTTGCTAGCGCTCTCATCGGCGCGAATGCCGTCTACGTCACCCACATGCGCACGGAAACCGACGCGATCCTCGATGCGATGGACGAAGCTTTCCGCATCGGTCGCTCCAGCGATTCACCTGTGGTCATCTCTCATCTCAAGTGCGCAGGGATTGCCAACTGGGGCCGTAGCGGCGAAGTGCTGCATGCACTCGAGCAGGCGCGAACCTTCCAGCGCATTGGCAGCGATTGCTATCCCTATGCTGCGGGATCCAGCACCCTTGATCTGAAGCAAGTCGACCCGCGCGTGAAAATCGATATCACGTGGAGCACCGCCTACCCGGAAGTCGCTGGGCGTACGCTCGGCGACATTGCCGCCGAGTGGAACCTGAGCCAACCCGAAGCGGCCGTGCGTCTGCAGCCTGCGGGCGCCATTTATCACAGCATCGAGGAGCACGACATGCGCCGGATCCTCGCGCATCCCGCCACGATGATCGGCTCGGATGGACTACCGTGGGACGAGCATCCTCATCCCCGGCTCTGGGGCGCATTTCCCCGCGTGCTCGGCCGCTACAGCCGTGATGAAAAGCTATTCTCCCTTCCGCAGGCTATTCACAAAATGACCACCATGCCTGCCCGGCGCTTTGGTCTCGCGCAGCGCGGATCTATCGCCGAAAACTACTGGGCTGACCTCGTCCTCTTCAATCCCGTCACGATCCACGACGCCGCCACGTTTGCGGACCCGATTCGTCCAGCCGTGGGAGTCGAGCGCGTATGGGTCAACGGCATGCTGTCGTACACTGCTCAAGGACTCACAGGGTACCGCGCTGGCCGCTTCCTTCCTCGCGGCGCGACCGAGTGGCTCCAATGAAAAGCGCAGTGTTCTCCGGAAAACTGGCAAGCCCATGATCGATCCTCACAGCATCTTTCTGTTGCTCGCTGCGCTCGGCGCTGTCATCGGAATCATCCTGCTCGTAACCGTACTCAAGCTCAATCCATTTCTCAGCCTGCTGCTTGCCTCTCTCGCTCTTGCGATTGTGTCCGGAATGCCACTGGCGAGCGTGATCCATTCCTTTGAAGCCGGAGTCGGCGGGACGCTTGGCCATATCGCCGTTGTAGTAGCGCTGGGCACCATGCTCGGCAAAATGATGGCCGAATCCGGCGGAGCCGACGCCATTGCGCTCACACTGATCCGCGTATTCGGTGAAAAGCGGCTTCCATGGGCCATGATGTGCATTGGCCTCATCGTTGGCCTTCCCGCCTTCTTCGAAGTTGGATTCGTGCTGCTTATTCCGATCGCGTTCACCGTCGCTCGCCGCACCGGAACGCCTCTTATCCGTGTCGCTCTGCCACTAGTCGCCGCGCTCTCTGTCGATCACGGTCTTGTCCCACCGCATCCAGCCGCGTTGCTTGCGGTCAATACGTACCATGCTGATGTGGGCCGCACTATTCTCTATGCCCTGGTCATTGCGATTCCAACGGCGGCCCTCGCCGGACCATTGTTTGCCAGAGTCATCGCTCCCTGGATTAAGGTGCCTGCCGAAAATCCAATGGCCGACGACTTCGCCGATCACAATCCGGACCGGAAACTGCCCGGCTTTTGGCTCACCATGGGCAGCATCCTTCTTCCCGTCGCGTTGATGCTGATCGGCAGCTGGGCCGACGTGTTTGCTGCAAAAGACAGCGTTGCCAATCAAGCGATTCGCTTCGTGGGCAACGACGACATCGCTCTCCTCATCGGAGTTCTCATCAGTTTTGTAACGCTCGGTATTATGCGCGGAGTTACAAAAGAGACCATCCTGCGCTTCAGCAACGAGTGCCTTGCCCCCACGGCCACCATCACGCTTTTAGTTGGAGCCGGCGGAGGTTTCGGCCGCGTGCTGCAAGATAGCGGCGTCTCTCACGCCATGATCGACATCGCAATGCAGCGTCACCTGCCCTTGCTGTTTCTCGCCTGGCTACTGGCCGCACTCATGCGCCTGGCAACAGGCTCCGCCACCGTCGCCATGACGACCGCAGCCGGAATTGTCGCTCCGATCGCACTGCAAACGCCCGGTGTCTCGCCGGAATTACTTGCAATCGCAACCGGTGCCGGTTCGCTCATCTTTTCACACGTAAATGACGGCGGATTCTGGCTGGTCAAGGAGTATCTGAACCTGAGCGTCACGGAAACCATGAAGTCGTGGTCGATCTGCGAAACCATCATCTCCTTCGCGGGGCTTGGGTTCGTCCTGCTTGCATCTCTTGCTATATGATCCAACCAACTCGCCAGCACTTCGAATCTCAAAAAGCGGTACAGGAGTGCGTTGCCGAAGATTGATCGGACGCACCCGGGGCTTCGAAAACCTCCCAATGCCTTTGAGATAATGGAAGGGTGGCGGCTCCCCTCCCGATTCGGACGCCGTTGAACTCAAAGAGCACTGGAATTTGAAGTTGAGGGCTGTAAATTGAACGCTCCTGCGAGGTACCTCGCACAAATCCCGCTAATCCCTGTTGCAAGGAAATAGCCCTGACTGTCACCGTTGTCATCTGTACGAGAAATCGTCCGTGCTTGCTGAGGAAATGCCTTCATGGCGTGGCCCTGCAGGACTCCAGACCCGATCAGATTCTGGTTGTCGACAACACCGCTGGCAACAAGGAAACCGAAGAAGTGACTCGGGAATTCGGAGCGCGCTATACAGTCGAGCCGATCCAGGGATTAAGCCGCGCCCGCAATCGCGGCTTGGCCGAGTGCGACACCGATATAGTGGTTTACCTCGATGACGACGCAATTCCCGCATCCGATTGGCTCGGCATTCTCATGCAGCCGTTCGCAGACGAGAAGACAGGCGCAACCACGGGGAGAGTCATCACACCTGAGTCGAGCAACAAACCCCATCCACCGGAAATCCCCCTCAGCCTTACCAATCATGAGCCGCGATGGTTCGAGATAGCCACGTTTGGCGGTATGGGCCTCGGCAGCAACATGGCTTTGCGTAAACGAGCCTGTGCGAGGCCCAAGCTCTTCGACGAGAGGCTTGGTCGGGGCGCTCCGTTTCGAATTGGTGAGGAAAGCTACGCGTTCGCCTGTCTTCTCGACAACGGATACAGAGTCGTCTATCTTCCGTCGGCAGTCGTATTTCATCCGCCGTTGAGCCGCGGCAAGGTTGAACAGGAAGCTCAGAACTCGATCATGTACTGGCTACTCTTGTTCGCTGAGTTTCCTGGGCAGAGAATGAATTTGGTCCGGTTCATTTTTCGGCGACTCCGGCACAAACGGCTCGACTGGCACAGGGACCCGCAGGAGCCGGGACAAATCGTGACCAGCGGCTGGCGCGTCCTGTTGAAAGCTTCAGTGAAGGGCCTTTGGCTCTTTCTTCGTACCCCAAAACAATGAACAAACAAGCGTTGGATTAGACTGCGAACGGCTATGACGCAACGCCTCTCGTCTTCGTCATTAGTTTCGCTTTCGCGAAATCCGCCCAATTGGCGTTTGAGAGAATTCAATTTACCCTATAGTGTTTGGCCACGTAACTGTCCAAGGAGCCGATTTGAAGAAGCGAGGAACCCTCTATTCCGCGTATCGCGCATCTCGAGGCGCTCTCGAGAAGGTTCCGATTTTTCGAACAGCAATTGGCTACATGCTGGAAATCAAGAGCACCCTGGTCGACAGCAGTCAACGAAATCGCACTGACGTAGAGGAGAATTTTCAGGAACTTGATCCCTATGGCTTCGCCCGAGACCTCGAGCAGTTTCGCTTTCAACGCGCAATGGAGTTTCTGAGGATGGCAAAGCCTGAGGGCGTCTTCCCAAATGCTCTCGAGGTAGGTTGCGCCGAAGGAATGTTCACACGAATGCTCTCCGCTCGCTGCGGAAGACTCCTCGCTTTGGACCTTTCCCCGACGGCCCTCGAGCGCGCGAAGCAGCACTGCAGCGATCAAAAGAATATTGAATTTGCCGAATGGGATGTTCGTTGCGATCCAATCTCAGGGACCTACGACCTCATTGTCGCAACGGGGGTGCTTGAGTATATTTTGCGTCCATCAATACTCCGGGATGCCTGCGAGAGGTTGACGATGGCGCTTAAGCCGGGCGGCTATTTGCTGGTTGGCAACACAGTTACCGACAACGAAGTAGAGCGCACCTGGATCGGAAAGATGCTCATACGCGGAACTTTGATAAACGACTACATCAAAAAGGACCCGCGTTTCGAGACTATCGACGAATCGATCGATCAATGCGTGTGTCCTTTCGTCCATACTTTGCTGCGAAAGCGCCGCAATTGAATATGCAGGTCTCGGTAATCATCGCGACATATAACCGTTGCAAAATGCTGGCTCGCACGTTGCCAACGCTGCTTGCGCAGGATTTTCCCAGCGACGGGTACGAAGTGATTGTTGTGATCGATGGCTCTACCGATAGTACGACGGACCTGCTTCGGGGATTCGCGAATCATTCGAATCTTCGCATTATCGAACAACAAAATCGAGGGCAGGCAGCCGCGATTAATGCTGGCCTTCTAGCCGCTAAAGGCGAGCTTGTGCTTTTTCTCGATGACGACATTTTGTGCGGGCCTTCGGTCGTTTCTGAACATGCCCGTGCAGTGCGGAGTGGGCTTTCTTGCCTTGCGTTTGGTCCCGTACTCGTGTCGGCCGAGGATGGAGATCCACTTGCCGTCGCCTGGGCGCGCTCGTTTTGCGACGAGTTCTTCGAGAAAAGAGGCTGCCGACGAGGCCGAAACCGGCTGGTTCGGTTGCATGGCCTCTGCCAATTCATCGGCTCCCCGTTCCGTGATTCTCTCAATTGGGGGGCTGGATGAATCGTTTTCGCGCGGAAACGATGTGGAACTGGGTTTTCGGCTCATGCGAGCTGGATTTCGGTTTTCATACTTGCCTAAGGCTCACACTCATCAGATTTTCGGAAAAAAACCTGGCGACGTCGTTGAGGACGCTCGGGAGGAAGGCACCGCGGAAATTCGGCTTGGCCGGATGTTTCCCGAGTTGCGCCCTACCTCGCGTTTCGGAGGTGTATCGGCTAAACCATGGTGGAAGCGATCGATCGCGCGAGTTGTCTCCACAGCGCCGGTCTCCGCTGAGCCCTTCTTGAGGCCGCTTACCTGGGGATTCTCGAAGTTGAGCGGTTTCCCTGGCTGCCAAAAAGCAGCGTTACGTCTCTTCTATACTCAACAGAACATCGTGGGCTATCGGAGCGCTGTGAAGACAACCGGTTCATGGCAGGCGTTGCGAAAAGAATTCGGAGCGCGGCTTCCGATTCTGATGTACCACAACATCGGGCCACTCAGAGAAGGCTTCGATCGTTACCTGACTCTCTCGCCAGAGATGTTTGAGCGGCAGTTGCAGTGGCTCACAAAGCACCGCTACACACCGATTCGTACGTCAGACTGGATCGCCTATCAACGGGACGGCACGGCGCTCCCGGAGAGGCCTGTCCTTTTGACATTCGACGATGCGTATGCCGACATTGTCGAGTTCGGTCTTCCGCTTTTAATCAAATACGGCTTCACTGGAACTGTATTTGTCGTTTCGGATGAAATCGGTGGAACGAACAAATGGGATTTGCACCTTGGTTTGTCAGAGCAGCCGCTCATGTCGGAGACCCAGATTCGGGAATGGGCTGAGAAAGGCATCGAGTTTGGCGCCCACACAAAGACACATGCGGATCTGACCATCTTGACGCCAGAGCAGGTTGCAGAGGAAATGAGGGGCAGCCGCAAACGCCTCGAAGATCTCCTGGGAGTTCCGGTTCCGAGCCTCGCATACCCCTATGGCTACTACACCGCGGCCGTGGCCGAAATAGCGCGCAGTCACTTTGACCTTGCCCTGACATGCGACGAAGGCTTGAATTATCTTGGAACCGACTTGCTGCGGCTGCGGCGGGCCGAAGTCGTCCACTTCAGGACTCCGGGCGATATGAGAAGCATGGTCACTCTGGGGTTCAATCTGATGAGCGTGGCATCAGACCGCGCGCGGCGAGTGATCCGTCGCGTCGGCGGCGGTTTACTTAGGGCAGTCCATCTCAAGAAGGCACGGACAGTTCGATAACTTCATAGCCATTGCCTGGTTTGCCTTCAACGGGGAAGTCTGCGTTCACTGAATGCGGCGATCAGGATTGAGAAGCAATAATTGAGAAGGGATTGACGACCTAGCTCTCAAGCGGATGGACGGGCTCAATCTCTGAATCTGTTCGTCACATTTGAACGAGACGCTCCCGAACCCATGATGGATACAGTCAACTACAAACCGGGGCGCAGCACCTCACGAAACATTTCATGGAATTATCTCGGTCACTTTTGCAAGCTGGCCGTGAACTTTGGGCTGACTTCGTACATTGTCCGACGATTGTCGGTCCCCGAATATGGCCTTTTCCTGTTTGTCATTTTTCTTTCTTCGTCGATCTACATGCTGGACCTGGGTATTTCCACTGTCCTCGTCCAGAGATATGTGGCAGCCTCTTTGAGTATCGAGAAGCACCGTCTTCAAGAACTGATAAGCACGGTAATTGTGGCATGCGCGGTCCTGGGATCATTTGGCGCAGCCATTCTGCTGGCACTCTCCCTGATTTTGCCTGGCCCTTTCAACATTCCTCCCCCGTACGTTCATGAGGCGTCCCTTGTATTCGTTGCCTCAGCAGGCAATATCCTGTTTGGGTTTCTGAGTCTCGGATTCGAACCGCTCTATCAATCGGTCAATCGATTCGATCGCGTGAATCAGATCCAGCTTGCGGGGTCACTTCTGACTCTTCTTTGCAGCGTTGTCCTGCTCTATTTTGGGTATGGCATCGTTGCTTTGGCCGCTGTTCAGTGCGCGGTTGCCGCCTTTCAGTTCCTTCTCTCAGTTGCCTTGTTTCCTTCGGTATTTCCGGCGGCAAAAATTCATCTGCTCCACTTCCGATGGAGCGTACTCAGAGACCTTTTGAGCCAGAGCAAGTGGGCCTTTCTGGACAATCTGTCCTCCTATATTTCCGAGGTTTTCCTCTGGATGCTCCTCGGTGCCGTCAGCTCAATGCAGGAAGCCGCGCTCTTCGGAATCGCGTCAAAGATGCCGACTCATCTGTGGTATCTGGTGGATCGTGGTGCAGGCGTCTGCTTGCCTTTAATGTCAGAAAGCGTCGAAAGCGGCAATCGGGATAGTTTGCGCAGGATCTACCTCACGGCACAAAGACTTGTTTTCGGCTTGATTCTGCCATTTGTTTTGCTCGGCTCTGTCTTTGCGCGCCCGGTCATTCGCATCTGGGTTGGAGACGCTTACGCTTCATCAGCAGTCGTGATGCAGTGGCTACTTCTCGCTGCCCTGGCTCATGCAATTGTTTATTCATCCGACCTGCTTCTTTGGGCGGCCGGTCACTTTCGCACCGTGGCGCTGATCTCCACCTCGGGCAGCGTCTTAACTCTCGCAGTCGGACTCATCCTTGTCCCCCGATTCGGGGCGGTCGGCCTGGCGATTTCCATGGCTATTGTTCAGTCCCTCTTCGTCTGCGCTTTATTCACGTTCCTGGCACGCAAATATGCCGACATCCCGCTCTCCATGCTTGTGGCTAAGATGAGTGACGGAGTCAAACTCCCGGCCGCCGTCCTGATTTCAGGGATTTGTGTTGCGTTAGTGGCGTGGCGGAACATTTCCTCAATTTGGCTCGTAATCGCGGGCGCTATGCTCGGCCTCGTCTATTTCGCCATTTGGGGGTTTCGTACTGCTCTACCCCTCTATCGACAGGCTTCAGGCGGCTTCGATTAGGTGCAACACCAGACTCACTCCCTGCAAATCAGGCTAGCCTAACTTGAGTCACTTTTGCTCATATTTTAACCACGCCATCCTTGACAACTCCCCGCGGGGCCGCCTATCGTTAGCAATTGGAAGAGGCGATTGCTAGCACATGCCCTATCCAAGTGCTTAAGTCGCTGAAGGGCCTGGTTTTGAGGCCGTTTTCCAGAAGCTTTTTACTCCAAAACCAACCAAGTCCGCAGCCAGCTTTCCAGCCGGTTCGCGCGTGAAGGAGAAGCAAAGCAATGGCAGCAACATCCGTTACCACAACTTTCACCCCGCTCCACGATCGTATCCTCGTCCGCCGTTTGGAAGAGGGCGAAACAGTTCGTGGGGGCATCATTATCCCCGACAGTGCAAAAGAGAAGCCCCAGGAAGGCGAAGTTGTCTCGGTCGGCAAAGGCAAGTCAAACGACGAGGGCAAGGTGTTTCCCCTCGACGTGAAGGCTGGCGACAAGATTCTCTTCGGAAAATACTCCGGCACCGAAATCAAGATTGACGGTGAGGAATTTCTGATCATGCGTGAGGAAGAAGTCCTCGGCATCATCAAGAAGTAGGCGCGCAGCGCGCTGCGCGTAAGTGGTCAGTCGGCAGTGAACAGTGGCCAGTGTCGGCCACACACTTATCGAACCTGACCTGGAATGCGCACAGGCTTAGAAACTGAACCCTGATAACTGATCACTGAACACTGTTCACTGATCACTGGAGAGTGAAATGGCAAAGCAGATTCTGCACGGTGAAGATTCCCGTCAGGCGATTTTGCGCGGCGTGAACACGCTCGCAGACGCCGTGAAGGCGACGCTCGGTCCCAAGGGCCGCAACGTCGTAATTGAGAAGAAGTTTGGCTCGCCCACGATCACCAAGGACGGCGTGACGGTAGCGAAGGAAATCGACCTCAAGGATCCTCTTGAGAATGTCGGCGCGCAACTTGTGCGTGAAGTCGCCTCGAAGACCTCAGACGTTGCCGGCGACGGCACCACCACCGCAACCGTTCTGGCCCAGGCTATCTTCCGCGAAGGCGTGAAGACGGTTGCAGCAGGTGCCAACCCAACGGCCCTGAAGCGCGGCATCGACAAGGCAGTTACCGCCATCATCGGCACCCGAGACAAGGACGGCAAGTGGACTGAGGGCGGCGCTCTCGGCAAGCTTTCCAAGCCGGTTGACGAAGGCTCCGTTGCCCAGGTGGGCGCAATTTCGGCAAATGGCGACCAGGAAATCGGCGACATCATCGCGCACGCGGTGAAGGTTGTCGGCAAAGACGGCGTCATCACCATCGAAGAGTCGAAGACCATGCACACCGGTCTTGAGACTGTCGACGGCATGCAGTTTGACCGCGGCTATCTCAGCCCGTACTTCGTCACCGATGCCGAGCGTCTCGAAGTGGCCCTGGACGATCCTTACATTCTGATCTACGAAAAGAAGATCAGCGCGATGAAGGATCTGCTTCCTCTCCTCGAGCAGGTTGCTCGTGGCGGAAAGCCGCTCCTGATCATTGCCGAGGATGTTGAAGGCGAGGCTCTCGCGACGCTCGTGGTCAACAAGCTTCGTGGCACGTTGAACGTCGCAGCCGTCAAGGCTCCCGGCTTCGGCGATCGCCGCAAGGCGATCCTGGGCGACATCGCGATTCTTACCGGTGGCAAGGCCATCACTGAGGATCTCGGAATCAAGCTCGAAGGCGTGAAGCTCGAGGATCTCGGCAAGGCAAAGCGCATCACCATCGACAAGGACAACACTACCATCGTCGACGGCGCCGGCAAGGCCTCAGATATCGAAGGCCGCGTCAAGGAGATCAGGTCTCAGATTGAGAAGACCACCTCCGACTACGACAAGGAAAAGCTGCAGGAGCGGCTGGCCAAGTTGGTTGGTGGCGTTGCCATCATCAAGGTTGGCGCAGCAACGGAGACTGAGTTGAAGGAGAAAAAGGCTCGCGTTGAGGATGCTCTCCACGCAACCCGTGCGGCAGTCGAGGAAGGCATCGTCCCGGGCGGCGGCGTGGCCCTGGTTCGTGCCACTCCCGCGGTGCAGGCACTCATCAAGACCCTTGAAGGGGACGAGAAGATCGGTGCGCAGATCGTGCTCCGCTCGCTCGAAGAGCCACTCCGGCAGATCGTTGCCAATGCCGGCGAAGAGGGTGCGGTCGTGGTTGCCAAGGTGCTCGAGTCCAAGGACCAGCACTACGGCTACAACGCTGCGACTGGCAAGTTCGAGGATCTCGTGAAGGCCGGCGTCATCGACCCCACGAAGGTTACCCGCACTGCCTTGCAGAACGCTGCTTCGATCGCTGGTCTGCTGCTCACAACCGAAGCCCTCGTCGTCGAGATTCCCGAACCAAAGGCGGCCCCGGCAGGCGGCGGCCACGGCGGCGGCATGGACGGCATGTATTAACCACCTGCGGTGGGGCCAACCGCGCCTGCGGCGCCCCGGAAAGACCGCAAAATATAAAGGCCTCCAGCTTCGGCTGGGGGCCTCTTTATTTCAGACTTCTCGATTCAATAGGCGCACCTGGCGACCAGGGCCGCCATTCCGCTAACCCAATCCTCAGGCGATCTGGCGGCGAACTTCGTTGATTGGCGTCGGGACGCTCACCGGAGCTGCCTTGGGCCGCGCGGGCTGCAGCCAGCCGGCAGAAAGCCACTTCTCGGGGACCAGGAACTCTGAAAAGCCGCAATCCAGGCATATCTGGACATCGGGCTGAGGAGACATGGGCGGGTGGCTCATCGTACGAGGAGCGTTGCGGTATAGCCGAATCTCAGCTGGAACCGTGGACAAAGCCCCTGATTTGCACTTGGGACAGACCATTTGACTCTCCAGAAATGGGTTAAGCTGTGGAAAAACCAACTGTAATCCGGGTGCGAAGCAAAGAGCAACAAAAAATATGCAGCAGATAAAACTTTTGGTCAGTTGATCATTAGAGCTTGCATTGAAGGAGCCTTTTCACTCGTGAACAGTTCCTTCTGAGACGCAGGGGATGCCAGATTCCGACGGTTGAGCCCCACACGACGGAACCGCAAGAGACAGCAAAAAAACAAATCGGGAGCCCGAGGGCTCCCGATCTGCGATGTCTGTCGTCGGTTAGAAGATCACGTGGAAGCCCATCGTGAAGGCGCGGGAACCGCCAATCGTTCCCGTTACTGAGCCGAAGTTCGCTGCATTATTGGGGCAGGTGGATGTACCGGAGATGGTTAACGCCTCGAGAGTACATGTTCCCTGGGGTCCCCCATTTTGTGGTTGAAGTTGCAGCTTCAAGGGAATCTGCGTTCCTTTGCCTGAACCCGTCGAAAACGGCACTTGATCGAGATTGCCCAGCGCTGACTGCTGGTCTCCTGGATCTTTCGACGTCACCACTTGGCCATAGCCAAGGTAGCTACGGAATTGATTGCAATTGTTCTCACCATCGAAATCCTTGATCGCGGTCGCGGAGCATCCATTGTTCTGGCGGATCTGCGCCTGGTTCTGGGGAACGTCAAGACTGGTTGTATTGGTCAAGTTGAAGACGTTGAGTTCGTACTGCGCCCTGATCTTTTCCGTAATTTTGAAGCCCTTGCGGTAGGAGAGATCGAGGCGCTTCTGAGCACCCTGGCGGAAGATATTGCGTTGGCCTGTATTGAAAGCCGTCTGATAGATATCAGACGGATCATCGCCAGTGGAAATCGGGATACCGTTCGTGCCGGGGGCAAGGTAGCTGATGGCGACCTGCGAGGGGTCAATCGCAGGAATGTAGTTAGCCTCTGCTCCCCCGGTGCGGAAGGAGCCCTTGTTGCCCGTCAGAGCTGTTTTGGGATGCTTGGGATCCTTGATGCCGAGAACAGGATTCATCAGCGTCGGGAAGTTTCCGAAGTTGATGCTGCCCACCGCGCCATAGAACTCGTAAAGCGAATACGGTTCCCCGCCCTGCAGCGTCGCGATCCCGGTAAAGTGCCAGTCGTTGAGGATGTAGGAGACAAAGTTGCTTTCCTTGACCATGTTGGGTATATCGACCTGGAAGTTGGCGACAAACACATTCGTGCGGTCGAAGTCCGACGAGGACCAGGAATCGCGCAGATTCTTGGGGTTATTGCCCGTGAAAAACAGGCCAATGTCGCTCTGTTCGTCGAGGGAGTGGCTCCACGTATAGCTGCCGCCGATTGAGAAGTTGTGTGACAGCCGCTTCTCTACGTGCGTTTCTAATGCGTCGTAAGCCGAGACGCCCACGGTCTTGAAGTCCGCGGCATTGGGGCTGAACCCGACATACGGCGTTCTGAAGTCAGTGTTGCCGGCGTCAAATGTGTTCCAGGGCTCGACCGAAATCGGACAGTAGTCGTACCCGCAATCTTCCGAGTTCTGGTTCAGGACATCCATACCGTAGGAAGCCGTCTCGCCCCAGATCGGATTGGATGGAGTCGCGATTCCGGGCTCATTAATCGGAATTGGAATCACTGAATGACGTCCGCGATTGCCGGTGTAGCCAACGGTGATCGCAAGATCATTTCTTGGCTGCCATTGCACGTTGAGTGTGTAGTTGATGGTGTAGGGCAGGACGTTGTTCTTGTCGTAAATGCCAAAGTTGAGCGGTGTGGTGCAGAGGAAGTACCCCTCCTGGCTCTGCCAGCCGCTGCAGTTTTTACCAAATTGGCTGTAATAACCCGAAGGTGTTCCGGTCATCTGATTCAACTGAGACTGCAAAGCCTGCCCAACGACGCTGGGGTCAGAACTTGGCGGCGTGTAGATTCCACCCTCTGCCGGAGTGCTGAAAGCCAGATTGCCCATTGGATTCGCCAGCGTCAGGCCGGAATCTGAATCCGTATTTCCGGTAGCAACGCTTACCAGAGGTGAGGATTCTGTTACGCCAAAGGGACCGCCGATGGAACCGCCCGCAGGCTGTGAGAGATAAGTGAAGAGTTCACCGCGGTCATAGTAGAGACCACCGCCAGCGCTGATGACAAGCTTGTTATTCAAGGCGTGAGGAGACCAGGCGATTCCAAGGCGAGGCGAAAAGCCCCACTGACGTCCTTCGAGTGTCGACGCTGAAACGCCCTTGGTTGGATTCTGCTTGTTGTTGCCGGCAACTACGAATCCGGAATTGATAACATTGAACCCTGTTTCCGTGGTACCGGTGACGTCGTATAACGCCGGATCGAAGTTGAGGAAATTGCCGTACTTCTCCGTCATACCGCCGTGATAGTCGTAGCGAAGACCGGCCGTGATGCTGAGGTTGCTGAGAGCCTGCCACTTGTCCTGCACATAGCCGTTGAACTCATTGGAACGGTAGTAGCGGTTCGCGTTGTTGCGATGCGTAGTTGGATCGATGCTTTGAAGAACACTTGAGCTATGCACCTGCCCCTGCAGAAAGGTATCGAAGTCGCTGACAACGAGCTGAGCGTGTCCGGTTCGGTTGTTGGTGATATTCAGTTGCGTATAGCTGTAACCACCACCGGCGACGATGGTGTGCTTGCCCGCGGTGAAGATCACGTTGGTCGATGGGTTCACGCGGTTCTGGTAATAACCCATATTCACGAAGGCGCCCGGCACGCCAGCGGGACCTATATTAAGAGACGGCGAATACTGATCAAAGTAGCCGAAGTTCTTGATCTCCAATCCAGGTAGAACGTCCGGAGTCAGACCGGTCGTCTGCTCAGCCGAGACGCCCATGTTTCCGCCTGGAGCCGTCTGCTCGTAGTTGGTAAAGGAGCCTTCCCGGACATACCCGAGACGCTGCTCCCAATTCAACCTGGGACCGATGGAGATCGTGTTGCCCAACGAAAAGACCTGCGCGCCATTGTGCTGTGTCAGCGGAAAGCCGGCCGTATCAGAGAAGCCGAAGGGGCGAGTAACGGGTGCGTCCTGGTAGAAGTACTTCCCCGAAACGCGATCGTTCGTGGTGGCGTTGTAGTCAAGTGAAATGGTGGCCTGGTCAGAATTCAAGCGAGCGGTCCCGATCAGGAATACATTCGGCACGCCGAAAGTATATGGAGCACTCGACTGAGCCGAAGGAATCATGTACTGGCCATTCGATAATTTGGTGTTCAGTAGTGTGGAAGCGACCGGATCAATCGGGACGTCGCCCTTCCCTCCCCACGAAAGGTCGGCAGCCTCAAGGCCTGCAGCACTGCGATCATCCGTAAGGCCGGTGGGAACGGTCATCTGCGAAAGTCCCGTGCCATTGTCCTCATTCACCCGGTGCTGATAAGCCACGAAGAAGAAAAGCTTGTCTTTGATGAGAGGACCACCCGCGGTGATGCCCGTGCTCCAGCGACGAAGCCAAGGGTTGACCATCGACTGCGGGAAGACCCCAATTCCCTGCTGTGTAAGCTGATATGCCTGATTAAAGAAGAAGGGCGAGGCATTCATCATGTTGTTCGCATAGGTTCCGTAGAGCTGGCCGTGCCAGGTATTAGTTCCAGTCGTGGTGTTCACATCAATCTGTGCACCACTTGTGGCACCCTGCTGCGCATCGTACATGGAAGCATTTACGCGCAACTCCTGCGTAAACTCCGGTGGGGGAGAAGGCAGGCTGTTTCCGTTTGAACCATAAACCGAAGTGCCGACGGAGAACGATCCACCCACAGTAGGCGCGCTTCCGATGTTGAAGTTGTAACGCTGCGAGTTGGAACCCGAGGAACTCTTTCCGTTGAACAGGTTCGTGGAATCGACGCCGTTCACCTGGAACGTGTTGGACGTATCGCGCTGGCCATTTGCCCAGATCGGTTGATTGCCAAGACCGGAATTGGAATCCAGGTTCGAGAGAAGTTCCGCGTTCACACCGGGTGACAGCACCGCAACCTGCGTGAAACTGCCTGTGGCCAGCGGTGTCATGTCGATCTGCGCGCTATCGAGCGTGTAGCCGTTGGTTGCGTCACTCGCGTTCAGCAGCGGCGTTGCGGTGACTTCAACTGACTCGGAAACTTGGCCGACTTTGAGAGCTGCATTGATGGTGGTCGCTCGGGCCTCCTGAACAGGAATCCCCTTGTACTGCATTGTCTCGAACCCCTGGTGACTGATTTTTATCGAATACGTACCGACGGGGAGGTTGAACACCTGGTAAAAACCCGTGCCTTGCGTAGTGGTCGTCGTCGAATAGTTAATGGCTGTATTGGTGACAGCCACGGTTGCGCCCGGAACTGCAGCTCCTGTCGAATCGACGATGGTTCCGTTCAAAGATCCTAACGTCTGCTGACCGAACGCATGCGACGAACAGGTAAGCACCGTCAGGCAAGCCAAACCATAATGAGCGACACTCCTCCAAAAACGTCGGTTCATATGCTCCTCGCTTCGAAAGTTCAGATTTCGTTCGATGTTGGGGAAAGCGGCACTAGCGGTGCCACTGCGGGCCCGATGTCGTTTTGCTTCTTGCCGATTTTTTATCGATGGATGGGGAAGATGAGTCAGGAATAGTTTGTGTCAGATAACCCGGTTTTCCCAAAGAAATTCTAATGACAATTGCTCTCTCGGGATGTTTCCTGTGGAAAACCGGTAAATAGCTGGCAACGCAAGGCTGCCAGCTTATGCTTGTGCATCAGCGAACAGCTCAAGCGAATCAGGAACACCCCGGGTACTCTTAGTTCTGCGCCGATGGCGTCACGTTGGCCTTTTCCTTGCCCCACTGCAGTTTGAGCCCGACTCTAACGCTTGTCGGCAGGCTCACATAGCCGATGGGTGCGATGTGCTGATTGTCTGTCATGTTCTCCACCACCCCATAGATGCCAACCCAATCGCGCAGGCGGAAACTGCCGGCGAAGTCGAGCTTCGCATAACCGTGGTCCAGGTTGCGATTCGGAAGCAGCAGACTGTTGCCAAAATTGACGTCGTAACCGGCCAGAAACGTCGAATCATCAGACCGGCTCGCGAATGCCGAATTGAACTGTAGCGTCATCCGGCTGCGAGCGTAGCTTGCTGTAAAGAAGCCAGTATTCGGCGCCCGCCGAAATGGTCGCGCGCCCACCAGGGGCGAGTACGGTCCGATGGGAATGCCGTTATACGTCGGCAGAGGTCCCAGAAGAGCCTCGTCGTCGTTCGTATAGGATTTCTGGATCACCGCATCAAGGTAGGTGTATCCGCCGCGGAGAAACAGGTAGCGCCCGATCCCGCTCTCCAGCGTCGCCTCGACACCCATCGCCCGATATGCCTGGGTGTTCAGCGTCAATTCGTATGCGCCATCCTGCAGCAACTGCTGCTGAAGGGCGAGTTGCTGCTCCGGCGTCAAGTTCGGCAGCAGTTCGGGAATCAGATCTACCCCGACATACTCGATTTGCTTGCCAAACTCATTGTGAAAGAAGCTCGTTTTGAAGACCAGATGCTCGGAGAAGAATGACTGCGCAAATCCACCTTCGTACATGCGTGCGGTCGGTGCACTGATGGGTGATATGCCCATCGCCTCGATCGTCGCCTGTCCTCCATTTATTTCGAGGAAGTTGTAGAGCGAATAGAACTGATCGGTGAGCGAAGGCTCACGCACCGCATCGCCAAAGTTGAAGAGAATCCGTGTTCCGCTAAACGCACCCGGGCGCGGCCGAAAGAGGTAAAACGAAGCCGATGCGCGCGGCGTCGTTTGCACGCCGAAGAGTGAGTAATGCTCCAGATCCCCCCCCAGCGTGTAGAACAGCCGGCTCTTGAAATCCCCATGCACTGCCGCGCGATAGTCGTAGTTCGACCGTTCCACTGGTGGATAGAAGGAACTTCCGGGTTCGGATCCTCGTTCATTTTCATATTGAAACCCGACCTGCGCTGTCAGATGCGGGGTAAACGAGTAGTCGCCCTGGTAGATGATCGCGTCGCGGTTCGACACAAGCTGGTATCCCTGCGGATAGTCGCCTCCAAAATCCAGCAGCGCCTGACCGCTCGTGGAGTAGCCGTTCGCTCCGGTGATTGTCACCAGGTTTCCGTAAGTGGGCGTGCACTGCAGAATGCATCCGTCGCTCGCCTCCCAAAGGTGAAACTGCTCTCGCTTGCGAGTGGCCCCATAGCGCACCATGTTGTGGAAGTCAGGCGTGGTCTGATTATCGATGGACGTGCCGATATACAAATCCTGATCTTTTTCGGTTGCATTATCAGCAACCTCGTAGAAGCTCCAAGGACCCGGCACCCCGGTCGCGCTCACGCCGTAATAGACCGTCCCACGCAGCACAGTCGACCCGATTGGTTGAAATCCAAAATTTCCGGCCGCTGTTCCGATGTGAAACTGGTCATTCGGCAGATCGTTGGCGGTTTGCAGCCAACTATACGAGCCGAGGTAATCGAGCTTCCCGAACGTACCAGCCGCAGTCAGGTCTTCGTGCGAAGTTTCGAAATTCCCCCAGTCACCGTAAAACAAGAGCGATGGGAAGCTGGTAGTTCCGTGCTGTGTCGTCGTGTCCACTACTCCACTCTCGGCATCCGCGCCGTACAGCCCCGAATTCGGTCCACGATAAATCTCGCTTCGTTCCGCCGCGGTCGTCGAAAAATTCCCAAAATCAAATCGACCGCCAAGATCGCCGGCATTCACGCCGTTGGTCAGCACAAGGTTGCCGTCGGAAGCGCCGCCACGCACGAACAGCGAGCTTTGCGAACCCCGCTGCCCCGTCTGAACCACGAATGTCCCTGGCATCAGCCGCAACGAATTCACCAGGTCAGTGCTCAACTCAAGTTCCTGCGGACCGATGACGCTTGTTGCTGCGCCGGTTTGCGGTTGCGGAGTTGGCGTACCCGTCGCCGTCACGACGATCGACTCGCGCACCCACTCAGGCTCGAGGACGAGATTTCGCTCGATGTTGTCGAGCTGTCCCGCATAAAAACCGGGCGTCTCAAGCTGGCGAAACTTGGATGCCGAAACTACCAGAAAGAAGCGCCCGCGCTGACCTGTCATGATCTGGAAACTTCCATCCGCACCAGAAACCGCAGACCCCACGACCTGTCCGCTGGAGATAAGTTGAACCGTGGCGCCGGTGATCCTGGCACCGGATGCGTCCGTCACGACGCCTCGAATGGATGCTGCATGTGCTGTCACAGAAAAAACGCAGAGCAGAATCGTTGCCCACATGCTGCGGGAAAAGAAACGACCGGAAAATAAGCGATGAACCGTGCGAAATGACATACTGGCTCCTCCGTTCCCCTCGGAACGCAAGCTGGTTAAGCGCACAGGACCGGTCTCCTGACTTGCGCCTCGCCGTCGCCCCAATGACAGATTCTTTGTCGTTTGGGGTGGCATTCAGCCACCTTCCCGGAGCCTGGCTCCAGTGGTTTTGGAGAGTCCGCGCCAAATGCGGCGAAAGGACTCTGGCTGGTTTCCTAGTCCGACGTTTGTCGAACCAGGGGCGCTCACAGTTGCGGGGCAGTGGCGGAATTTCACCGCCTTCCCGAGCATCCTGACGATTGTGGTTGTAGCCTCGCTCACCCTTGATTGGGGCGGAGAAGCTGTCATGAAATGAGTTTCAGTGACATGAACATTTATAAAGGCCGACCCGCACGAAGTCAAAACCGCCCGGTGAGTTCCGGCCGCTGGACGATTCGCTAATTGTTCCGAAGAGCACTCATCGG
This sequence comes from uncultured Acidobacteriaceae bacterium, assembly GCA_963832035.1. Classification (GTDB taxonomy): domain Bacteria; phylum Acidobacteriota; class Terriglobia; order Terriglobales; family Acidobacteriaceae; genus Telmatobacter. The sequence goes on from CAWHSK010000004.1 coordinate 612,705, forward strand.
ACTGACCCGGGAAGCCCTACGCGCTGGAACGTAGCCGGAGATGAGTGCTACCGTCAACAGCGCCCCTACCATGGCCAGGAAGGTTCGCACGTCCCAGGGAGAAGTGGAAAACAGAAGAGAGGCGATAAGGCGAGCCACGAGCAGCGACGCAGCCGTTCCAAGGAGGATGCCTCCGAGAGCCATGAGTAAAGTGTCCTTGAGCACATCGCGCTGCACCCGGGCAGAACTGGCACCGAGGGCCATACGCACTCCGATTTCCTGCGTCTTCTGCGAGACCGAATAAGAAATCACTCCATAGATTCCCAGAGCCGCGAGGAGCACTCCAAGCCCTGCAAAGATGGTGACTAGCAATACGAAAAACCTGCGTGGCGATACCGCATGATCAACCAGCATCTGCAGCGGCCTGAATTCCGCAGCCGGCTGACCCGGATTCAGGGATCGTAGTGTTGTCAGCACACTCGTGGCCAGCGACTCCGGCGTAACGCGCGTGCGAACGACCAGCGTCGCACCTTCCGCGTCGCCGTTCTGCGTCATGGGAACGTAGACCTCAGGGCTTGATACCGCTTCAAGACTGGTTTCGCGCACGTCCGCAATCACGCCAATCACACGTACCGGATTCTTCTCGATCCCTTCAGCCATCTTGCCGATTGGATCCTGCCCCGGCCATTCGCGCCGCGCGGTCGCCTCGTTGATGATGACAACATGCTGGCTCTGTGGGGTGTCTGTCCAGTTGAAGTCGCGACCGGCACGGATACGCATGCCTAGTGTGGGAATGTATCCCGGCGTCACGACGTAGACAAAAGCCTGGGTATCCCGGTCTTTGGAGGCGGTGCCCAGAGCTGCAAGTCCCCACGTCCGATTCCGATCAAGCGGGAGCATGTCAGAAATTCCGGCGGAGTCGATGCCCGGCAAAGCCGACACGCGACGCAACATCTCCTGCAGGACGGGACCTCTGTTATCGAGCTTGCCCCCGTCGTTATAGTCCACTTGCATCGAAGCGGCATGGCTCGGTTCAAACCCCAGATCAACATCGAGAACGCGCAGGAAACTGCGCAGAAGTAGCCCGGCCCCTACAAGCAGAATGCAGGCCAGCGCGACTTCCGATACGACTAGTGAAGCGCGAAAACGCTGGTGGCTGCGCCCCGCCGCCATGCCGCTGCCGTTGTCCTTGAGCGCGGCCTGCAGATCGGTTCTAGACAGCTTGAGCGCTGGCGCCAATCCGAAAAGGATGCCGGCCATTAAAGCGATCAGGAGCGTCCAGCCGATGGCAGCCGCGTCAAGGCGGATAGTGGTGAGCAGAGGGAGCGTGATCGATGTTTGATGCGCGAGACCGAAAACAATTACCGCAGCGAAACAAAGTCCCAGCACTGCACCGACGATGGAAAGGACTAAGCTCTCGGTGAGCAGTTGGCGAATGATGCGGCCGTGGCTTGCACCGAGGGCACGTCGCATTGCGAGTTCTTTTCCACGGGATGCGGCGCGGCTCAATTGCAGGTTCGACAGATTGACGCAAACGATCAGAAGGATCATTCCCACCGCGAACCACAAAACCACCAACGAGCGGCGGAGTTGTCCGCTCACGTGATCTTTGAGCGTGCTGAGATCGGATGCGTAGTCTTCATACCAATCGGGATGAATCATCTTGAGGTGCGGAAAGACGCGATCGGCTTCATCCTGCGCCTGAGCAGCACTCACGCCGGGTTTCAGGCGACCGATCATGGCCAGGGTGTTGCCCCATGTCCGCCAGAAATCCATCACGGCCGGAACGAAAATATCCACCTTCATTCCCGGAGCGAAGACGGCACCGAAATAGAAGCTAGCTGGAAGAACTCCGACTATCGTGACTGCCTTTCCATTCACGGTGAGATCTCTGCCGACGATTGAGGGATCTGCAGCGAACTGATTCTTCCAGTAGTAGTAGCTGAGCAGGGCCGCTGGACGTCCGCCCTTCTGGCATTCTTCCTTGGTGAAGTCACGTCCCAGCACAGGTTGAACCCCGAGCGTGGAGAAGAAGTTATCCGCAACCTCAACTGCTACCAGTTGGCGAGGCTCTCCACGGCCCGTCAATTTGTATTGAATCGAACTATAGAAGGTCTGATAGCTGGTTACCGCTTGAAAAGACTGCGTGTTGCGCTTGAATTCCTCGTAAGCGTCAACGGTGTAGGTCTGCGCTGAAAGTCCTGCGCTGGCCCGAATCTTCTGCGGAAGCGATTTGCCTCCTGAGAACCAGACTAGTTTTTGCGAATCGGGAAATGGCAACGGACGCAGCAGTAGAGTATTCACAACGCTGAAGACGGCCGCATTCACGCCGATACCGAGCGCCAGGACAAGAACCGCGACCGCCGCGAATCCAGGGTTATTGCGAAGGCTTCGGAGGGTGTAACGGATGTCCCGACCCAATTCATTGCGATAGTCACTGAAGCGTTTCCGACGTTCCATTTTCTCTCCCAGCCTTTCTCCGATCTGCTGCACTCCGCGCACATCTCCGAATTGGCGCTCTGCCTCTTGCCGCGCATCCTTGGGCGACCATCCCTGGCGAATCAAATCTTCCGTCTTAGCCTCTAGATGGAAGCGCAACTCGTCGTTCACGTCGGCTGCGGGATCGGGACCGAGAAGGCGGGCGTAGCGTCGCCAGAAAGGAATCTTCTTCACGCTGGATCTCCTGGGGGCGTCAGGTGTGTTGCGCCAAGCACCTTTCCAACGGCCGCCGCATAAGCCTCCCAATTCCGCGCTTCATGCTGTAGCTGTCGCTTGCCAGCGGGCGTAAGCCGGTAGTACTTTGCCTTGCGATTGTTCTCTGAAAGCCCCCACTCGGCTTCAATTTGTTCCCTGCTTTCCAGACGCCAAAGCGCCGGATATAGCGTTCCCTCTTCCACCAGCAGAGCCTCGTCGCTCAGTCGGCGAATGAAATCTGTAATTGCATAGCCGTGCTGGGGACCCCAGATGAGGGATTTGAGGATCAGGACGTCCAATGTTCCGCGAAACAAGTCCAGTCTTGCCTTCTCCATCATCTCCCCTTTGCTTTCATAGGGAGAATATTAAGTCTTCCCTAGAATTGCAAGGGGAAAGCGAATCGAACACGTGACGCGACCACGCGCCAAACGATCTGCTATAGAAATTTGGAGAATGGTGACCCCGGGCTGATTCGAACAGCCGACCTGCGGTTTAGGAAACCGATGCTCTATCCATCTGAGCTACGGGGCCACGTCGAGAAGAACGGCCTTTCAACAGGTTAGCATCATGCAGGTTGGCGAACGAGGCCCCAGCGATGTTCCAGAGAGCTACGCCTTTTCAGATCCTTTTTTCAGTTCCGATATATCGCTTGAATGAATAGATTGTCTCGAAAAACGAAAGCCCGCCAAGAGACGGGCTCACGTAAGAAATCCACAAAGCACGCACAACAAATAAAGCAGGTGACGCCGCAAGGCGCCACCGAAAAGCCGAAGGCATACACTTGCTCTATCTAAAGGCTAGGCCCGATTCGCGGAAAGCCAATACACCCTTTGACCTATGCCAACTGCCCCCTTTGGGCATCGGTTAAGCCGTCAGTAACCAAAGATATACGGGCTATTAGATACCGTGAGCGAGAAGGGAGCACCTTTTCCCCCTTTAGAACGCGCCGTTTGTTGAAGTTACAAGTGCAGGCCACGAACGCTTGCTGATGCCTCAAGGGCGGAGCAATCCTCTCAGCCTCTCCACCTGCTAGGATGTCTATCGAGGTGCGAAACTCCTCGCGCGCCGAAACTGAATTCCGCAAAATTCAGCCGGCGATATTTTTGCGCCAGGTTCGTCCTACATCACAGAATTTGTGCGGCATTCCAGGCAGAACGTGGCAATCTCCGTCTTCTCCAGCGCGGCCATCAGAGGCCTCATATTTCTTGTATTGATTCCCACGCTTCTCTCCGCGCGTGCGTTGAATGCTGCTCAGGAAACGACTCAGGCGGCAGCGCCCCAGTTCGACGATCTTGTTGCCCGCGCTGCAGCTGCCCGCGACCAGCAGAATCTGCCGCTCGCCATTCAGCTCTACACCCAGGCTGAACAAATCAAGCCGGATTGGCAGGAAGGCTGGTGGTACCTCGGCGTACTTCAGTACAGCTCAAATCAGTTTCCCGGCGCGATCGATGCGTTCAATCATCTGCTCGAACTTGTACCCACGGCTGTCCCCGCAATGGCGTTGCGCGGGCTTTGCGAATTTGAAACTGGTGCCTACGACGACTCTCTTCGGGATCTCGAGCAGGCCGTGGCCCATGGAGCCCTAAATCAGCCGCACAACGAAGAGATCATTCGCTACCACCTGGCCCAGCTGCTGGCGCACGCCGGCCGTTTTCAGGAAGCGCTTGACCAATACCGCTTCTTCGCCGAACACCACGCCGATGCTCCTGATCTGATGGTCGGCATCGCCCTGGCCGGAATGCGAGTTTCAACCTTTCCCAAGGACGTCTCACCGGAAGACCGCAATCTATACCAAGCCATTGGCAACGCGGGATACGTTTTTCTGTCCGGAGATAACGAGCAGGCGGATAACCTGTTTACCCAGCTTTTCGTCCGCTATCCATCTACGCCGAATCTTCATTACTTCTACGGCTTTCTCCTGTTCCCGCATGAGCCCGGTCTTGCCATCGATCAGTTTCATAACGAACTTGTTGTGAATCCGACCAACGAAATCGCCAATGCCATGCTCGCATTGACACTGGTAATCGCCGGACGCTTCACAGAGGCCCTCGAGCCCGCGCAACGCGCCTTTGCGAATGCTCCGGACATGGAGATGGCACAGCTCGCACTCGGGCGCTCGCTGGCCGAAACTGGCGACATGAAACGCGGCATGGAATTGCTGAACCATGTTGTCGAGCACGATCCCACAAACCTCGAAGCCCATTTGGGACTGGTCTCTATCTACTCCCGCAGCGGAAACCGCGAGGAAGCTCAGCGTGAGCGAAAGGTTTGCCGTGATCTGGCCAAGTAGCGCGCGAGCGTTTATCTCGGTTGGGTGCGCGCTTGTCGCGACCGTGCTGTTTAGCGCTTTGCCCGCGCCGGTCCCTGCTATTGCCGAGCACACGAAGCAATCCTCCGCTCCAGTTACATGCGCAACGTGCCACAGCGGCGTCGCTACCGCTTATGCAACTGCGCCGATGCGCCACGCCATGGAACCGCAGGGGGCAAATCCCGCGTTGGCGGGGCACCCCGACCTGAGCGTGCAGATGGGCTCCTACACATACAGAGTGCAGACCAAAGACGGGCAAAGCACATACACGGTGTCCGATGGGAGCGACAGTTTGTCGCTTCCGATCCGCTGGATTTTCGGCCAGCACTCGCAAACCTGGGTGTTCGAGAAAGACGGTCACTACTACGAGAGCCTTGTTAGCTACTTTCCGCGTGCCAACGGTCTCGCCATCACTCCCGGCGATCAGAAGATAACGCCTCACAACCTTACCGAAGCCATGGGCCGGCAACTACCGATCTGGGAAACACGTACGTGCTTCAACTGCCACGGCAGCGGAGTTACCGCAAACGAAAAGCTGATCCCAGCCAAAGTAACTCCCGGACTAGACTGCGAACGCTGCCACGCGGGCGCCCAACAGCATATGGCAGACGCCGCACAGGATAATTTCAAGAAGCTTCCTGTATCGCTCAGGCATCTCGATTCGGAGCAGGTCTCTGACTTCTGTGGCCAGTGTCATCGTACCTGGGACACGGTGATGCATAACAAGTGGCGCGGTCCTGCATTCGTACGGTTTCAGCCGTATCGCCTCGAGACCAGCAAATGCTTCATCGGCAATGACCCTCGCATTAGTTGTCTGGCTTGCCATAATCCGCATCAGCCGGTAAATCACGATGTCACTTACTACGATGCGAAATGCCTGGCGTGCCATAGAGACGCCAAACCTGCATCGACTGGTACTGCCGCCGTGAAGACCTGCCCCGCTTCCAAATCCAATTGCACAAGCTGCCACATGCCGAAAGTGGAGTTGCCCAGCGGACACGTTCAATTTACCGATCACAAAATTCGCGTGGTCCACGCCGGCGAACCATATCCCGAATAGCGTTCGCCGACTCTTGCTGAGACGATACCCGTCTTTGCAAACAAGCGAACACGATCCACCAAAAAAGGGCGCAGCAGCTTTGGCTGCTACGCCCCATGTTGCTGTTCGAGCTAGAAGACGAGCTTGCCTCCGAGTTCGAAGGTTCTTGGATCCTGCACACCGCTCACATTACCAAAATCGCTTCCGGTAATGTTGTTGTGGAAGTTATTGAATTGCGTGTGATTGAAGGTGTTATACGACTCTGCGCGCAACTCAAAGTGCGCGCGCTCGGTAAACGCAAACGACTTGTAGAGGTTGGTGTTGAAGTTGGTGCGGCCAGGACCAACAACGATGTCCCTACCCGCATTGCCGAAGCCCAGATTCTGGCCGCCATCCCACGCCGCCACCGGCTGCGTGAATCCGGCTGCCGAGACAAACTGGTAAACACCGCTGGCGTTTGTCGCCTTCGGATAATGCACCTTGCCTGAGAAGTTGGGACGGATAGTGTAGTTGCCGCCCAGACCGACGGTATCACTACCACCATCGCTCGGAGCGTTGTTGCCGGCCCATGGCAGACCCGCCTCAGAGATCACTGTGCCGGACAGTTCCCATCCGCCCAATATCGCGTGCGCCAAACCCTTGGATTGCGCGAAGATCGGAATCTGCCAGACATAGTTCGCACTGAGAATCTGGCGACGATCGAGTGAGCCAGATCCCTTGTCATATTTCAGGTTGAATGGGTTCGTTGAGGTGTTCAGATCGCTGCTACCGACCTGGGTGTCGATTTCGTGAGCATACGTATAGTCGATTTCGAAACTCAGACCGTGACGGCTCTGCTGACGCAGTCCACCCTGGAAGCTGTTGTAGCTTGAAGTAGCGATGTTGGATTCCTGATTGATTCCATTGAATCCAGGGTACGTCCTGGCCATTGTTGTTTCGGCGCCAGTGAGTTTCCCTGCGCCCGCCAATTTGCGTGTCGCCATATCTGTGCTTAGCGGGAACGGGTTGATCGGGAATATAACGTTCTGATGCCAGCCAATGTTACCCACATATTGCGTCATGAAGATCAAAGAAGGCACGATCTCACGTTGCACGCCCAGGCTGTATTGAGCAACACCTGGAGCAGGGTAATTGGTAGCGATGGTAGTCATGCCCTGCGGCACGACTGGGAGGGAGGCTGAAGACAATGCTGCACCAGTTTGCCAGCTCTGAAACGGGTTGGCGAAACCGACATTGCTTAAGCTCGGAGTGTTCGAGAACGGCGCCGCGGCTGCAATGTTGTACACATCGTTGCCTTGCATACGTTCAAAGAACTCTCCAAAACCGCCACGAAGAACGGTCTTGCCGGTTCCAGTCACGTCGTACGAAAATCCAAGGCGAGGCATGACAGTTTTATAAAAGTTCTTTGTCATACCAGTCGGCGTTCCGTTCTGTCCGGCAATGGTTACACCGTTCAGATAGAACTGCGCGCCCTGATAGGTTTGCAAACCTGCGCTTACGTTTGCACAAGTCGCAGAGACAGCGGTACAGAACGCACCCGTCGTCTGATCGACGGTCGGGGCCTGACCCGCCTGGTATTGCTTCGGATCGAAGCTCGCCAGTAGATTGTTCCGTTCCCACGCGTGCGGCAGCGCGTCATAGCGAATTCCGTATTGCACACTTAGACGCGATGTGATGTGCCAATTGTCTTCTGCATATGCTGATACCGTCTGATTTACGTAGTGACGGATGTCCTGGTTCTGCAACTGCGAATAACTCGGTACTCAATCCCATCAGGAAATCGATATACGAGTCGCCGGTCAGGTTCGCAGTTGTCGGCGCGCCTGCCTTGGTGTCCCAGTTATCGCTGAAGTTGAAGTAGCCGTTGGTATTGCCAAAGATTTGCTGATTCTTGGTATAGCGGTTGTAGCCGCCGCCGAACTTCATTGCATGCTTGCCGTGTGTGACGGAAAGGCCAAACACCTCTGCATAATCCATCGCGGCGTTCTTCCAGGGTTGCGACCAGGGGTCGAATGCTGTTCCATACGAACCAAGGTTCACGCTGGGCAAACGGTTGTCAGCGTCGGCCGATTGCGGAAAGAACGACTGTCCCGACCAGCCAGAAGGCTTCTGATACGCATTTCCCGAAGGCAGAATGCTGATCTTGTTGCCGTTGAAGTTGAACGCGGCTTCAAGAAGCACATTCGGCGTGAGAGAACCGGTCAGCTTGATCACCGAGCTCCACGATGGATTGCTGAAGTTCGAGCCGACCGTCGGATAACTGTCGCCGCTCCAGATCGAAGTGGCATAGGTCTGACTTACCGAATCGCCAATGTAGTGGCCAAAGAGCTGCCACTTGTCATTGATGTTGTGATCGATGCGGAACAGGTCCTCACGGACGTTGGTCGGCTGCTTGCTCGAAACCGAGATCAGATCGCCTGAAACGTTCGCCTTCGGGATTGCTCCAACACTGTTTACCTGGAGAGACGCGGCATCAAGAAGGTTCGCCTTGACGACGTTGTTTGGGAATGGCTGGCCCGGTGTCAGTCCGTCCGCCAAGATTGCCGCTGCGAGCGCTGTGTTCGGAGCGGGCTTTGGAACAACGATCTGATGGCCCGAGTTGTAGGCCGGAGCGACGTAGGTAAAGTCCTGCGCCGACGTGATGAAGTTTGAGTCCGGAATTGCGTGAATGCCGGCAGGTGCGCTGCCCTGTACGATCTTCCGCCACTCTTCGTTAACAAAGAAGAACGTCCGCTGCTTGTTATCGTTGTAAACGTGAGGAATGTAAAGCGGGCCACCGAGGTTGCCGCCGAAGATGTTCAGTCGAAGTTCCGGCTTGTTCGCACCAGGCGCATCGAAGTAGTTGTGCGCCTGAAGGGCATCGTTGCGAACGAATTCGAACAATGTGCCGTGGAACGCCTGCGTACCTCTCTTGATCGACATCGAAATCGTGCCGCCTGAAGAGATACCGTAGTCCGGTGGATAGTTGCTGGCCATTACGGTGAATTCGCCCAATGCATCCTGCGAAGGCATCATGGACGACTTGCCGCCGGAACCGCGATCGTATGCTTCGCCGCCATCGATCAGCCAGATGTTGTGTGCCTGGTTCAGACCGTTGAAGCTGATGGCAAAGCTCGAACCAACCGAAGTCGGCGTGTTTGAATCGGGCAGGTTACCACTTACACCGAGTCCAAGTGTCGCAAGAGCCACGATGTTGCGGCCGTTGGTCGCGAGTTCGGTAATTTGCTGCTCGTTTATCAGCGTGCTCACGACGTTCGAGTCGCTCTGCACTGTAAGGGCGTTCGCCTCTACCGTGACCGTCGTTGATTCTGCGCCAACCGTAAGCTTTGGATCAACACGGAAGGTCGCGGAGACGTTGACGACGATTCCATTCTGTACAAATGTCTGGAATCCTTTCGCCGTGACTGTCAGGTTGTATTTTGCTGCGTTCAAACCGGCAATTTCATACAGGCCGGTTTCACTGGTCTCCGTAGTTTTCATTGCGCCTGTGGTTGGATCGGTGAGAACAACCTTCGCTCCCGCGACGACTGCTCCCGACTGATCCGAAACGATGCCGGTGATGTTTGAATTGGCTTGCGCATGTAACCCAACGCATGCCAACGCAAAAAGCAACGGCAACAAAAGGAATCTGTAGCTCGTACGTTTTGCTTTCACTTCCATCTGACTCTCCTATTCCGAAGTGATACCTCTTTGTTACTGCATTCTCGGATCGCGCTATCTTGCTCTTCCCAATCCAGGACACTCGGCTTTTACCAACTTCTCCTGGTTAGGACCAGCTCTCTTGCACTTTTCCCAGTCCACATAGGCCGCCTGATTTTGGCTTCAGCTCACACGTCTGAGCTCATGCCTCGGTTCGGCTACTCGCATTGAACACGGAGTGCACCGGATACCGGCGAAGAAGTCACAGCGGCATAGCTCTTTGATATGTCGCAAGGTCTCTTCGTACAGTTGCGGATAACCCCGCCTAAATCGTTTCAGTAAATCGCCAAGTACGTTACTACTGCCTTAATGCGTCGTCAATATTCCTTCGCGACAATGGCGACACAAAACAACTTTTTATGATTGCTCTTTTGCTCAGCACGAACGGGATTGCCTGGTTCGAGACAATGTCTTCGCGTGATAAGCATCACAATCACCGCGACACCTGAAGCCAGACACTTCAACGGCAATCTTTCATCTTGTAGTTTGTTGGCTCTGTAATTACGCGGGTATTTGAGCGGATTTAGTTCCGCCTCAATTTCTTTATGACTCACTTAGTGACATAGATCACGTCCGCCATGCCTGCCTGTCAACAGACGATCGAATGCACGGTTGTTACGAAGTCAGTCAGCGGATGCCGTCTGCCGGACCTTTGATCACTCGAAAAAATATTTTCTTATATAACTCAAAAAGTAACTTTAATCTCGGCTTTTCTTTTGGACAATATTTCTCCAGAGATCTGCTCGCAACACATCGTTTTCCTCTTCGGCAATGTCACTCTTCTTCTGTAATCGTCTGCGGATCCATGAAGGGAAAAGCGCTTTTTCGAAACCGCTCCGTGCAGAGCTTAACGTCGAAAACGCGAGATGACATAGAGAAGGATCGACAGCACAACACTGATCAGGATTGATGTGCCGAGCGGGAAGAAGATAGAGACATTCTTGCCACGATACACGAAATCGCCGGGCAGCTTTCCGAGCGGCCAGCCGAGCCGCGCGGCAATTATCAGCGCTGCTCCGATCACAACCAGCAGCAGCCCGAGTCCGAGAAGGGCTTTTCCAATTTCAATCATGAGCCTTGGCCACGCCTCATTCAGCTAGGATAACGATAACGGGGCGCCGTACACAGGCTTCAAAGGGTGCGCTGCCGGAGGGACAATGCGAGTCGCCACGATGCTTCTGGGCATCCTCTGTTTACTGGTAGTGCTGCTGGATGCATTCCAGACCATCATCCTGCCGCGGCGGGCCGCTGGACGCCTGCGCCTGACACGCATCTTCTACATCCTCACCTGGTTTCCATGGCGTTTCGTTGCTGTGAGAATCCGACATCCTCGCAAGCGAGAAACTGCTCTCAGCTTCTATGGACCGCTGTCTCTGATTTTTTTGCTGGTTGTGTGGGCATGCGGCATGGTCTTGGGTTTCTCCCTCATTTACTTTTCGCTTGGTAACCCATTCAACGATGCGTCGCATTCTCTCGGATTTCTGTCAGGCCTCTACGTCAGCGGAACCAGTTTCTTCACCCTGGGCCTCGGCGATGTGATCCCTCGCGGAGAGGCAGCGCGTGCGCTTATTACGATCGAAGGAGGTACCGGTTTCGGCTTTCTAGCTGTCGTCATGGGCTACTTCCCTGTTCTGTACGGAGCGTTCTCACGTCGCGAAGTCAGCATCTCACTCCTCGACGCCCGTGCCGGCTCGCCGCCAACCGCCGCAGAACTCATGCGCCGCCACTCCTTCGACGGGGCCGAAGATGCTCTCGGGGACCTACTCTCGGAGTGGGAGCGCTGGTCAGCTGAATTACTTGAAAGCCATATCTCCTATACGTTGCTCTGTTATTTCCGGTCGCAGCACACCAACCAGAGCTGGCTCAGTGCGCTCACCGCGATGCTTGACACCTCGGCGCTGCTGATCGCCGGCGTCCGCGGACACGAAGCCCGACAGGCACAGTTGACCTTTGCCATGGCACGGCACGCCATCGTCGATCTTGCGCAAGTCTTTTCCATCGCTCCATCGCAGAAGATCCCCGACCGATTGCCGCAAGAACGTTACGAGCAGCTCTATCAATTGCTCTGTCAAAGCGGGGTCAGCGTATGCCGCGACGGCGAGTCCTACGAGAGGCTTCGCAATCTCCGCGCTTTGTATGAGGGGTATGCTGCCGCACTGAGCGAACACTTGTGTATGCCACTTCCTCCATGGATCGCCGAGCAGCCGCACAAGGACAATTGGCTCGCCGTCGCCAAAGTGCGCAGCCAGGCCGAAGCCGCCAACCCCGATCCAAGTACCATCGCAGAAGTCATCGACCGCCACCAACATGAGTTTTAGCCATCACAAATCGCCGAGTACGCATTGCGATAGACTGTCGCATCCAGGGGAAGGCCAGTTTCTACCACTTCCTCTGTCACACCAGTTTCTGTAGCCTGTAATTGACAGGCAGCGCAGGAGAACTTTAGAAAATGAAGCAGTCCGTTCTCAATCACGAGCCATCTGCACTTCAAACTCCTCCCACGACTAACAAGCACCTTATTCGATGGGTCGAAAAGATGGCCGACCTTTGCCGCCCCGACTCGATCCACTGGGTCGATGGCTCACAGGCGGAGTTCGAGTTTCTCTGCGATCGCCTCGTGTCTTCGGGCACATTCACGCGCCTGGACCAGAAAAAGTGGCCCGGATGTTTTTATGCGCGATCGTCCCCGAACGATGTGGCCCGCGTGGAAGACCGCACCTTTATATGTTCACTTTCGCGCGATGCCGCCGGCCCGACGAATAACTGGGAAGACCCCTACGTCATGCGCCGTCGCCTCAAGCAGCTCTTCAAAGGCTGTATGCAGGGTCGCACCATGTACGTTCTCCCCTTCAGCATGGGCCCTGTCGGCTCACCGATGTCGGGCATCGGCGTACAACTTACTGACTCGCCCTACGTCGTTGTCAACATGCGCATCATGGCCCGTATTGGCGCGCCCGTCTTCGCTGAAATCGACAAGGACGAAAAGCGCGTGGTTCCCTGCATGCACACGGTGGGCGTGCCGCTTAAGCCGAGCCAGAAGGATGTCCCGTGGCCCTGCAACGACACCAAGTACATCGTGCACTTCCCTGAGAGCCGCGAAATCTGGTCCTACGGTTCCGGTTACGGCGGCAATGCCCTGCTCAGCAAAAAATGCTTCGCTCTCCGCATTGCCTCCAACATCGCCCGGGATGAAGGCTGGATGGCCGAGCATATGCTCATCCTCGGCGTCGAGAATCCCGAAGGTGAAAAGACCTACGTTGCGGCCGCCTTCCCTTCCGCCTGCGGCAAAACAAACTTCGCCATGCTCATTCCGCCCAAGTCCATGCACGGCTGGAAAGTGTGGACCGTCGGCGACGACATTGCCTGGATCAAGCCCGATTCCAGTGGGCGGTTGCGAGCCATCAATCCTGAATACGGCTTTTTTGGAGTCGCTCCCGGAACGAGCGTAAAAACAAATCCATCTGCAATGACAGCGCTTTCGCGCAACACGATTTTCACGAATGTGGCCCTCACTCCAGATGGCGGTGTGTGGTGGGAAGGCATGACGGAGAAGCCGCCTGCTGAGTGCCTTGATTGGCGCGGCGAGCAGTGGACTCCTGTGATTGGCAAAAAAAATGGCACCACGGCTGCGCATCCCAACGGACGCTTCACCGCACCCGCTTCGCAGTGTCCCACGATGGATCCCGCCTGGGAATCTCCCGAAGGCGTACCCATAAGCGCCATTGTCTTTGGTGGCCGCCGCTCGCATACGCTGCCTCTTGTCTACCAGGCATTCAACTGGTCGAGCGGTGTCTATATCGGCGCAACGATGGGCTCGGAGACTACTGCAGCCGCAGCCGGCGCCGTGGGCAAAGTGCGACGCGATCCCATGGCCATGCTGCCCTTCTGCGGCTACCACATGGGCGACTACTTCCGCCATTGGATCAAGATGCAGCGCGGCCTCGACGTAACTCCACGCATCTTCAATGTGAACTGGTTCCGCAAGGATGAGGACGGCAAATTCCTCTGGCCCGGCTTCAGCGAGAACATGCGTGTGCTGCGCTGGATCGTAGAACGCGTGCAGGGGCACGGCCGGGGCCGCGAAACCCCAATCGGCTGGGTTCCACGCTATGAAGACATCGACTGGACCGGCCTTGAGTTTTCAAGAGAATCCTTCGATACCCTGATGGCAGTCGACCGAGCAGCCTGGCGCAAGGAGCTAATCGGACACGAAGAGCTGTTTATCGAACTCCACGATCATCTGCCCCCCGAAATGATCTATGAGCGCGAATTGCTCATTTGCAAGCTCTGAACATTTCGGACAGATTTGGGCCGCCACTGAGCGTGTGAAATCAATGGTTTCGTATTTCGGGAGTGGTCGAACCGGAATTCAGATATAGTAAAGAGTTCAGCACTATCCCCGTGTGCACGGGCCTGCCACGACAGGCTTTTGGACTACCCGGGCGAATTCCACTGGGACTCGCCGCGCTCATTGTGTCTTTGCCGTTCCTGAAAACTGAAAACAGCAAACCGATCTTATTCATAAGAAGGTAGCCATGCAGATATCGGATCAGCCAAACCGTATCCCACAGCCCCAGGGCCTCTACCACCCACGCAATGAACACGATGCGTGCGGCATGGGCCTCGTGGCGAGCATCAAGGGAGAAAAAAGCCACGACATCATTCGCAAGGGACTTGAGGTCCTCATCAACCTCACCCATCGCGGAGCGGCGGGCTGCGATCCGGAGACGGGCGATGGCGCCGGCATTCTCATTCAGATCCCTCATGTTTTCTTCGCGCGCGAGTGCGGCGAACTTGGCATTCAGCTCCCCGGGCCTGGCGAATACGGTGTGGCCATGGTTTTTCTCCCGGTGGACAAGCACAGCCGCCTCCAATGCGAAGGCGTCTTCGAGCGAATTGCCGCCGCAGAGGGCCTCAGAGTCCTTGGCTGGCGCGACACCCCCGTAAATGGCGACGCCATTGGCCGCGAAGCCCGCGCCTCGCAACCATATATTGAACAGTTTTTCGTTGCCCGTCCCGATGAAATGGACGAAGAAGCCTTCGAACGCGCCCTGTATCTCGTTCGCCGACGCACCGAGAATGAAATGGCCGGCTCCGATATCGAAGGCAAGGACGATTTTTACATTCCGTCCTTCTCCTGTCGCACCATCATCTACAAGGGACTCATGCTGGCTCCCCAGATCGAGAAGTTCTACTTCGAGCTGGCGAATCCCCTCGTGACCAGCGCCCTCTGTCTCGTCCACCAGCGCTTTTCCACCAACACCTTCCCCAGCTGGAAACTCGCCCATCCATATCGCTACATCGCGCATAACGGCGAGATCAATACCATCCGCGGCAATATCAGCTGGATGAATGCACGCCAGTCCGTTCTCGACAGCCCCTTGCACGGCGAAAAGATCAAGGAGCTGTTCCCGGTCATTACGCCCGATGGCAGCGACTCTGGATCACTCGATAACGCAGTTGAATTCCTTTTCCAGTCAGGTCGATCGCTTCCGCACGTCATGGCCATGCTTATCCCCGAGGCCTGGGCTGGCAATCCTGACATGGACGAAGACAAGCGCGCCTTCTACGAGTACCACGCATCGTTGATGGAGCCATGGGACGGTCCTGCCTCCATTGCATTTACTGACGGTCGCATTGTCGGCGCCACGCTTGATCGGAACGGCCTGCGTCCGGGCCGATACATCGTTACCAAAGACGACTTGGTTGTGCTCGCCTCTGAAGCAGGTGTTCTCGATGTGCCAGCAGAGGACATCCGCAAGAAGGGCCGCCTGCAACCGGGACGCATGTTCCTAGTCGATACGGTGCAGAAGCGCATCGTCTCCGACGCCGAAATCAAGAAGAGTCTCGCTGCCCGTCAGCCCTACGCCGACTGGCTCAAAGAGCAGCAGGTTCTGGTCGATTCCCTTCCCGAACCATCCCGCGTGATTGCGTCAAATCCAGAAACACTTCTCCGTCGCCAGCGCGCCTACGGCTACAGCGAAGAAGATTTACGCATCGTACTCGGCCCTATGGGCGCGCGAGGCGAGGAGCCCGTGGGCTCAATGGGCACGGACACTCCGTTGGCCTGCCTCTCTGATCGCCCGCAGCCCTTGTTCAACTACTTCAAGCAACTCTTTGCACAAGTCACCAATCCGCCCATCGATCCCATTCGCGAAGAGCTCGTGATGTCGCTCATCAGCTACATCGGTACTGAACGCAACATCCTCGACGAGACACCGGAGAACTGCCATACGCTGAAGCTGCCGCATCCGATCTTGTCGAATCGCGATCTTGAAAAGCTGCGGCGCGTCTCCTCCGGCGACCTGCTTGCCACCACGCTGCCCGCCCTTTTCCGCGCAGACGATGGCGAAACCGGCCTCCGCCAGTCGCTCGATGAATTGAGCGCCCGGGCCACACACGCCGTCGCATCCGGATATACGCTGCTCATCATCTCCGATCGTGGAGTCGACGCTACCTACGCCCCAATTCCCAGCCTTCTGGCTATGGCCGCCGTGCACAACAGGCTCGTCAAAGAGAAGTTGCGTACGCAGGTTGCGCTCATCATCGAGAGCGGCGAACCTCGTGAGGTCATGCATTTCGCCTTGCTCATCGGGTACGGCGCCAGCGCCATCAATCCCTACCTCGCCATCGAAACGCTGCACGACCTCAAGCGTCGAGGCCTGCTTCCGCACAACGTCTCTGCAAATCACGCGGAAAAGAACTTTATCAAGGCCATCAACAAAGGCCTGCTGAAGACCTTCTCCAAGATGGGCATCAGCACGTTGCAAAGCTATCGCGGCGCGCAAGTTTTCGAGGCCATCGGCCTCAACGACAACCTCATCCAGACATATTTCCCGCGCACAGCGTCGCGCATCGAGGGTGTCGGACTCGACGTTCTCGCTCGCGAAGCGCAGATGAAGCACTCCTACGCCTTCCGCCCGCTCACCGATTCCGAAACCGAACTCGTTGTCGGGGGCCACTACCAATATCGCGAGGGCGGTGAGTATCACCTGTTGAACCCGGCCACGATCAGCAAACTGCAACATGCTGTTCGCGCCAACAACGCAACGACCTTTCAGGAGTACACCGACTTACTCGATCAGCAGAATCGCACCCTCTGCACATTGCGCGGGCTGCTGAAGCTGAAGTACGCTGAAACTCCGATTCCAATCGAAGAAGTCGAACCAGCCAAGGAAATCGTCAAGCGCTTCACCACTGGAGCGATGAGCTTCGGCTCCATCAGCGCGGAAGCCCACGAGACACTTGCCATCGCCATGAACCGGCTCGGCGGCATGTCAAACACCGGCGAAGGCGGCGAGGATGAAGCGCGCTTCACGCCCGATCCAAACGGCGACTCCCGCCGCAGTGCAGTAAAGCAGGTTGCCAGCGGCCGTTTCGGCGTCACCACTAATTATCTCGTCAACGCCGACGAGTTGCAGATCAAGATGGCGCAGGGTGCGAAGCCCGGCGAAGGCGGCCAGCTACCCGGCCACAAAGTCGACGACGTCATCGCCAGGACGCGCCACTCGATCCCCGGCGTCGGACTGATCTCACCGCCGCCGCACCACGACATCTACTCCATCGAAGATCTCGCGCAGTTGATCTACGACCTTAAGAATGTGAACCCCAAGGCTCGCGTCGCCGTTAAGCTCGTCTCCGAAGTCGGCGTCGGCACCGTCGCTGCAGGCGTCTCGAAGGCCCATGCTGACGTGGTGCTCATCTCCGGCGACAATGGGGGCACCGGCGCATCGCCGCTCAGTTCCATCAAGCACGCTGGCTTGCCCTGGGAACTTGGCCTCGCCGAAACGCAGCAAGTCCTGCTCCTCAATGACCTGCGCGGACGCATCAAGGTTCAGACTGATGGCAAGTTGCAGACAGGACGCGACGTCGTCATCGCTGCCCTTCTTGGCGCTGAGGAATTCGGCTTTGCTACTACGCCGCTTATCGCTATGGGCTGCATCATGATGCGCAAGTGCCACCTCAACACCTGCTCCGTCGGCATCGCCACACAGGATCCGATCCTCCGCGCGCGTTTCACCGGCCAGCCTGAGCACGTCATCAATTTCTTCTTCTTCATCGCGGAACAAATCCGCGAGCACATGGCCAAGCTCGGCTTCCGTACCGTCGACGAAATGGTGGGCCGCGTCGACAAGATCGAGGCATCATTAGCCGACGCTCACTGGAAGGCCAAGGGAATTGATCTCTCGTCGATCCTCTACGCTCCGACCGTCCCGTCACGCGTAGCCCGTCGCAAGATACAGGCCCAGGATCACGGCCTTGATCAAGCACTCGATCACGCGCTGATCGCGAAGGCGGCACCCGCACTTGAATCCAAAATCCCGGTCACCGGCAGCTTTGCCATTCGCAACGTCCACCGCACCGTCGGCGGCATGCTTGGCGGCGAAATCGCCCGTCGTTACGGGTCAACTGGACTTCCGGACAACACCATCCATTTCAAATTCGAAGGATCAGCTGGCCAGAGCTTCGGCGCGTTTGTTCCCTCAGGCGTCACGCTTGAACTCGAAGGCGACAGCAACGACTACGTCGGAAAAGGGCTCTCTGGGGGACGCATCATTGCCTACCCGCCCAAAACCTCATTCTTCCTGCCGGAAGAAAGCATACTCGTGGGCAACGTTGTCCTCTACGGAGCTACCAGCGGCGAAGCATTTCTTAACGGCATAGCCGGCGAGCGCTTCGCGGTTCGCAATTCCGGCGCGACCGCCGTGGTCGAAGGCGTCGGAGATCATGGATGCGAATACATGACCAACGGCACCGTCGTCGTACTCGGCATTACGGGCCGCAACTTTGCCGCCGGCATGAGCGGTGGCCGGGCATTTGTCTTCGACGATCAGGGAGACTTCTCCACACGTCGTTGCAATAAAGCCAGCGTCGATCTGGAACCGCTCGAAAGCGACGCAGACGTTGCCGAGGTCCGTGCTCTGCTGGAGCGCCATAGAGACTTTACCGGAAGTCCGCGTGCGGCATGGATTCTGGAACACTGGGCGGAAGCGCAGCCGAAATTCATCAAAGTCTTCCCGCATGAGTACAAGCGCGTGCTTGGTGTCGAACGCGTCGACACCATTTACTGTCCGCCAACTATTGCAGCGCCTCAGGTCGAGGCAGCAGCAGCCGAGGTGCAACATGGGTAAGGTCACAGGATTTCTCGAAATAGAACGCGAACAGCCCACACGGCGCAGCGTCGAAGAGCGTGTGCAGGACTGGTTCGAAATCTATCAGCCATTTCCTGAAGAGAAACAGCGCGAACAAAGCGCCCGCTGCATGGATTGTGGCGTTCCCTTCTGTCACACTGGCTGCCCGGTCAACAATCTCATCCCTGACTGGAACGACCTCGTCTACAACGACCGCTGGCAGAGCGCGATTCGCCGACTCCATGCGACCAATAATTTTCCCGAGTTCACAGGACGCATCTGCCCCGCGCCTTGCGAAGCTTCCTGCGTCCTCGGCATTGATCAGCCGGCCGTCTCCATCAAACTCATCGAGCGCAGCATTGTCGAGCGCGCATGGGCTGAAGGCTGGATCCATCCCGAGCCGCCAGAGCACAACACCGGCAAGCGCGTCGCTGTCGTCGGCAGCGGTCCCGCCGGTCTCGCCGCTGCGCAGCAACTTCGCCGCGCCGGCCACTCCGTAACCGTGTACGAGAAAAACGACCGCATCGGTGGTCTACTGCGCTACGGCATACCGAATTTCAAGCTCGAAAAACACATCCTCGATCGCCGCCTGCAGCAGATGCGCGCGGAGGGCATTACGTTTCTCACTAACGCGCACGTCGGCGGAAATGTTCCCGTTGAAGCCCTCACTGGCCACTATGATGCGATACTTCTCGCCGGTGGCGCCGAGCATCCGCGCGACCTCAACATTCCCGGCCGAGAACTCAAAGGGGTCCACTACGCCATGGAGTTCCTGCCCCAGCAGAATCGCCGCTGTGAAGGCGACACGGTCGATCCAAGAATCGCCATTAGCGCGCAAGGCAAGCGCGTGCTCATCATCGGCGGCGGCGACACCGGCGCAGATTGCCTCGGCACCAGCCATCGTCAGGGCGCCAAAAGTGTCCATCAATTTGAGATCATGCCCAAGCCGCCGGATAGCCGCGCCGCCTCAACTCCATGGCCGCTATGGCCGCTGCAACTCCGCATCGAGGGCGCGCACGAAGAAGGCGGCATTCGCGACTGGAGCATCAACAGCATCAAGTTCACCGGAGACGAGCACGGCAATGTCAAGCAGCTTCACGCCCTTCGCGTTGGCCCGCCACCCAAGTTCGAGCCAATCGCCGGCTCTGAGTTCACACTCGATGTCGATCTCGTACTGCTTGCGATGGGCTTCCTCGGTCCTGTCAAAGGCGGCATGATTGAGCAGCTTGGCGTGGCGGTTGATCAACGTGGCAATGTTGCTGCCAATGCTGACTACATGACATCCGTCGACGGGATCTTTGCCGCAGGCGATATGCGCCGTGGTCAGTCACTTGTCGTCTGGGCAATATCAGAAGGCCGCAAAGCCGCGGCGGCCGTCGATACCTATCTTGCAGCCAAACAACCCGTTGCGCCCATGCTCAGGCACGCCCGCGTCTAGCGCGCATGCCAAAACATCCTGGAATGCCGGTTGATCCCGGCATTCTAACTTCCTGCTACGTCGCTTTGCGACTTCCTCTCCGGTACTTCCACACACCGTACAACGCTCCGAACAAAAACAGCGCGAGGTAGCCGCTCATAATCGGGGTGGTCCAGCCCTTCAGATCTTTCTGCCACAGCACGACCACAGCTTGTCCGTACCTGTACCCAAGCCACGCAATGGTTCCATACCGCAACAAGCGACCTCCGCCGTATGCGACAAAAAAACGCTCGCGCGAAAGCCCCATAGCTCCTGCCGCCAGCAGAAAAGGCATTAAAGGCACCGGTGGAGGCAAAAGAGCAGCGATTCCCACCGAAACCACCCCGTTCCGTTTCACCCACCCCTGTACCCGCCGCACCAGCCGGCCTTTCCCCAGTTTCTCGAGTGCCGCTTCTCCTCCCTTTTTCCCGGCTGCCCACGTCATGTAGCCACCCGTCACCGACCCGGCAAATGCGCATGATCCAAAGAGAACAGGCGAAGCAATTGACTTTGAGCGAAACGCCGTAAGCAACAAGAGCACCAGGTCGGCGCTCCCCGGAAGCGATATCGGAATCACCGACGAGTCAATCACCGCCAGTGCAAACAACCCTGCGCCGCCGAGATTGATCAACCATGCCATCCCCTGAGAACCGCTGCCTTTCGCCGTCTTCACAATAAGGGCCACACTGAGAGTCAGAACCTGAAACGCCAGGCACTTCGCGGCAACCAAATTCCACGCGAAACTCAATGCTGACCCTGCCGATGCGCGCGCTCGCGCACTCCCTTGCCATCCTCAAGATCAAAGGCGGCATTCACGAGCGCAATATGCGAAAACGCCTGCGGAAAATTCCCCACCAACCTCTTTCTGTGAATGTCGTACTCCTCCGAAAGCAGCCCCAGGTCATTGGTGAGGGAAAGGAGATGCTCGAACAGCGCTACCGCTTCTTGTTCGCGGCCGACGGCCTTCAGACTGCTGACCATCCAGAAACTGCAGGCCAGAAAGACTCCTTCGCCCGGAGGCAGCCCATCCTGAGTTCGCGAAGTGTCGTAACGCAATACGAGTCCATCTGGCATCAGTTCCCGTCGAATCGCTTCAACAGTGGCTTGCACACGTGGATCGTCGGCCGGCAAAAATCCAACCAGCGGAATCAGCAGCAGCGAAGCATCCAACTCCTCCGTCCCATACGCCTGCACAAAACTATTCTTCTTGGCGCTGAACCCTTTCTCGCAGATCTGCGCATGAAGCGTATCCTTGATTTCCCTCCACTTTGCCACTGGCGCTTCATATTTCATCTGCTCCGCGAGAAGGACCGCGCGATCAAACGCGACCCACGCCATCAACTTCGAATATGTAAACTGTTGCGCGGGGCCGCGCGTTTCCCAGATTCCTTCGTCCGGCTCTGGCCAGATAGTTTCAAGGTGCTTCAGCAGAAGCACCAGGACTCGAAAATCGTCCTCTGTATGCCGGCCTATTTTGTGCTGTGCGTGAAAGAAGGAGTCCAGCATTTCGCCGTAGATATCGAGCTGCACCTGCATTGCCGCCGCATTGCCAATCCGCACAGGCTTTGATCCCTCATACCCCGGCAGCCAGTCAACCGTCCACTCAAGCAATTGGCGCTCACCGCGCAGACCATACATAATCTGCACCTGGTCCGGACTTCCCGCCAGAGCGCGCAGCAACCAATCCTGCCATGCCACAGCCTCCTCGTAGTAACCGGCATTCGCAAGCGCGAGCAGCGTGAACGTCGTGTCGCGCAACCAGCAATAGCGATAGTCCCAGTTCCGCACACCGCCAATGCATTCAGGCAGAGATGTGGTTACCGCTGCCACAATCCCGCCAGTCGGCATGTACGTCAGCGCTTTCAACGTGATCAGCGATCTTTCAACAATCTCCCGATACTTCCCTTCGTAGTGAAGAGTTCCCGTCCATTCCTGCCAGAACTTTTCAGTATCCTTGAACGCCTGCACGTGATCGATTGGCCTGGGATCTTTCTCGTGCGACTGACCATAGGTCAGTACGAACCATTCGCGCTTTCCTGGTGTGATATCAAACTCCGCGATCGTTTTCAAGTTCTGACCGCGCGTCTTGGCTGAAGTACGAAGAACCGCTAGATTTGGTCCGGCGATAGCACGAATTCCATCGCGCACACGTGTAACCCACGGCACGGTCCGGCCGTAATCGAAACGCAGACACAGTGCCATTTGCATCCGCACCGTACCGCGAATTCCTTCCACGATTCGGACCACATCAGAGTTTTTTCCTCGTACCGGCATGAAGTCCGTAAGACGCACTGCTCCATTGGCGCCCTCAAATACCGTCTCCACAATCAGTGTGTGCTCGCGATATTTTCTTGTAGTCGACCATTCCCCTTCGCACGGCGCAATCTTCCAATAGCCGTTTTCGTCCGTGCCGAGCAAGCTGGCAAAACATGCCTCTGAGGAAAATGCCGGCCAGCAAAGCCAGTCGATCGAGCCATTCCTGTCCACCAGCGCGGCAGTCTGGCAATCGCCAATCAACGCGTAATCTTCGATTTTCGAGGCCATATGAGTGAACTATTGTTCGCGGTAGTTGCGCATCAGTCCGCCGTCGACTGCAAAAGTTGAACCCGTCACATAAGACGCATCGTCGGACGCGAGAAATGCGACTAGCGCCGCAACATCTTCAGGCGTACCCAGACGCCCCAACGGGATGTTGGTCAGCAGTGCGTTCAACTTTGGCTTGTCCTCAAGCAGTGACTTGTTGATAGGCGTCGCAATAGCACCCGGCGCGACGTTGTTAATTGTGATCCCGAGTGGGCCAAGTTCCACTGCCAGGTCGCGCATCAGCATGCGCAGTCCACCTTTGCTCGTGGTATACGAAGCAAAACCCGGAAACGCCATATCCTCGTGCACCGAGCTGATGTTGATAATCCGCCCCGGTTTCTTCGCATCGCGCAACCGCCGCACAAACGCCTGCGTCAGGAAGAACGGCCCACGAAGATTCACCGCCATTACCTCGTCGTAATCTGATTCCGATGTATCCCAGAAGTTCGACTTCTTCTCCACGCCGGCATTGTTCACCAGGATGTCCGCCGACCCAAACTGGGTCCACGCAGTATCCACCAGGCACTCCACATCATTAATGCGGGTGACATCGGCCTGCACGATCTTCCCCTCGCCGCCAGCCTTCTCAATCTCCGCTTCCGTCTCCTTCGCTCCATCGGGGTTGCCCACGTAATCCACAATTACCTTGGCCCCTTCGCATCCAAGCCGTTTGGCAATCCCCTGCCCAATGCCCGAACCGGCACCGGTAACGATAGCCACCTTTCCCTGAAAACGTCGCATGGCTCTCCCCCATTAATATGGCAATATTCTGTCGCTCATTTCGTTGGATGCACAACAGGCCTCAGGTTGCTCTTTGAATTGAGCTTTGATAAATCTGGGCATGGGAATCCGTCCCCAGTGGAAATCGACCGATTCCCGTTGATCGCAGCCGCTTACTGGGACCGAAAGAATCCAAATAGCAGCACGGCCAGAACCAGGGCACTCACACCCATGTAGAGCCTGTCCCGCTCGATCCCGAACGCGATGAGCGCAAACACTACCCGGGCCACCGGCGTCGCAATCAGCAGCAGCACCGCCAGCTGGATAATAGCCGCTGGATCACCTTCCGTTATTCCGCTCATCACTCCGCCAATATGCCGGAGTGCTTGTGGTTCACTCTTGAACACCCGGTAGTCCGGGCTTCCATCGTGATGGGCTCTGAGATAAAGAAGGCCTCCCACAAGCATTACGAACGAAGCAAGAAAGACGCCCACCTGGAGCAATCGCCCCATGATGGATTCCATGCTGCGGTCGTCGAAATGATCGGGGCGCCCTGGCACACCTGGCCTCGTTTTCAGAACCATTTCGTCACCCCGTTGATGATCATTTCCACTCCAAGGGCAAGGATGACGATGGTAAACACAGCGCGTAACACCGACACGTGCGCGCGAACCAGGTAACGCGCTCCGATCAGTGATCCGCTTAGAACGCCGAGCATCACCGGAAACGCCAATCCCGGTGCAATCAACCCGCGATGAAGATAGATTCCTGCACTGGCCGCCGCCGTCACGCCGATCATGAAGTTGCTTGTCGTCGTCGACACTTTGAAGGGGACCTTCATGATGCGATCCATCGCCAGCACCTTGACAGCGCCCGAGCCGATGCCCAGCAGTCCCGAAAGAGTTCCCGCCACAAACATCACTCCGAAGCCGCCGGTAATATTCTCAACTTCGTACTTGCAGAGAGATCCGTCCGGCCCGGGATAGTCGCCCGACAACCTCAATTTTGCCGACCACGGGCTACCCTTCTTCACCTCTGGCACCGGATTGCGTGATTGTTCCCACGAAAGATATGCGGAGTAGAGCAACACAACGCCGAAGATGATAGCTAGAAGCTGCGTGTGGACCACCGTAGCCAGAAACGCACCCAGGATCGCACCAATTGTCGTTGCAACTTCCAGAAACATTCCGATGCGGACGCTCGAAAATCCCTCGCGCACGTAGGCAGCGGCAGCTCCCGACGAGGTTGCGATCACTGAGATCAGCGACACCCCGATCGCGTAGCGAATGTCTACGTGGAATGCAATCGTGAGCAGCGGCACCAGAACGACGCCGCCGCCGAGCCCAGTCAGCGCTCCCAACAGACCCGCCAACAGTGAACCAAGAAAAAGAAGGGCAGTAAAAATCAACAAGCTCATAGCAAGAAATCGATCAACAAAGTTATCTCCACCGCTTTTCGCCCCCGCAAGTCCCCGAAAACTACAGCGCTCCTGTTTCCCCTACAGAGGCTTTCCCCTAAATAAATAGAACAGCTCGATCAGCAAAATCAGTACGACCGTGAACTCCAGAAAAAACGCCCGGCTCTGGTTGAACTGATCCACCATATAGTTGTACAGGTCTTCCGCGGTCTTCACCTTGCGCGATACCAGTTCCTTGTAATCCGGCACGCCAACCTTGGCCGCCGCCAGCCTGTATAACCGAGCCGCAAACATATCACTTAGAAACTTGATCGCATTATCGGCGCGCTCTGTCAGCTCCGCGATATCCAGCAGAGTTGTATGCAGGTTCCGCGCCGACGTCGCCAGCCGCCATCGCGCAAAGAATCCAGTCTTCTGCTCCAGTAGCGCATACGCGCGGCCAAGAATCTCTGTCAGCAGTTCATCGTAGTGGCGAAATTCCAGCAGCTGCGAGTTCGCGTATTCCAGCAGCTGAATCGCTGTCTCGGCACCGGCCTTGCTGTCATAGAGAAACGCCGCATTCCAGCCAATCACCGTAACGTCGTTCGCATAGTAAGAAATTTGCGAGTGCAGAACCTCGTTGCATTCTCCTGCGGAAAGTTTCAGCCGGTCACCTCTCACAACCTGTGCGATTTCAAATCCGTGATCGCGAACCAGATCGGACGCCAACGGAGCACCCGGCGCATCGCTGACATGAAATATGAAATAATCCTCGCTCAACCATCGCGAATACGGCCGAATCATTGCCTCCGCGCATTGATCCAGTTTGGCTTTCACCAGCGGTTCAACCCGCGACGCGAAATCGACGTCCCATACCCAGCGGCTAGCAAGCTGCACCAGGTTGTTCCAATCTCCCGTAAACGGCAGATGCAGCACCACGCTCACTACGCCATAGTCGTAGTACTTGATCTCACCTTCCAGCCGCTCTCCGCTGTCCAGTTGCAGGGCGCCGAGCGGTTCGACCACCGGCGGCCGCTCATAACGCACATAGGCTGGCGTCGCCTGCTTCATGCGCGGCTGCCGTTGAACCGTACCTTCCCTCATGCTCCGAAGGCGATCGAGGCGCAATTCCTCGCACACGTCAAATTGAATCAACACCAGGACCGAACCGGTCAAGACTGTCGTTGCGCTAGATGGAGAAGTAGTGGTCACGTACAAGCGCATGGTAGCATCGCGCCCACATTCCGCTTCAGATCCAACCCTCTTCAAATTAGCGCGCGCATCAGCCGCCGTACCGTTTCCGTCGCAGCACCGTAGACCAGGTGAGCCGCAAAGGGCCGCACCAAAGGCTGTCCCGAATCCCATCTTGGTCGTGGGCATTTCTTTTCTTCGCCGTTGAATCAATGCTTCTTGAAGTACTGCACCTCGCGTTCGTGCTGCTTGGCTTTCTCTAACGTCGAGAACGTGCCAAGGTTGCGACGCTTGCCGGTTGAAGCATCCTTCTTTCGTGAGTACAAACGAAACTCGCCGGATTTTAGTTTGCGAATCATGGATCCTGGGATGCAGCCGATTCCCTTGGGGTATATTCGTGAAGCCGCGGTACATCGCCACCGGAATCTGGACAACTTGTACTATCCGCGGCCTCATCGAACGACCAAGGGCGTGCGAGAGCGGCCATTCCTCTGACCGTTTCACCCTTGAGCGCAGGAGGCAGGTATATGGCTGGCCGTCCATTCTGGTCCGGGCAACTGCGAATTTCGCTGGTCTCATTCGGTATTCAGCTTTTCCCTGCCACCAGTTCGACATCTGAAATCTCCTTCCACCAGATCGATCGCAAGACTGGCCAGCGCGTCCACCACCTGAACGTGGTCAACGGCGATCAACCCGTCGACAATTCCGAAATCGTCAAGGGCTATGAATATAGCAAGGGCAAGTACGTGATCGTCGAACCGGACGAGGTGAAGAAGCTCCGGCTTGAGACTCAGAAAACAATCAACGTAGCACAGTTCATCGATGCTAAGGAACTGCCTCCGTATCTGTTTGAGAAGCCCTACTTTCTCGTTCCCAGATCCTAAGGGCTCCGTTGAGGCCTACGCCGTCGTTCGCGAGGCGATGGTGCAGGCAGGCAAGGTCGCCATTGGAGAAGTTGCTTTTGGCGGCCGGGAGCACCTTGTAGCCATCGTCCCTGCGCCCGGCAAGAACGCCCGCGGCCTGATGGCCTACACACTGCGTTATGCCGAAGAGTTGCGGGATGCAAAGACCTATTTCGGCAATATCCATGAGGACGCCATCGACAAAAAGCAACTGGCTCTCGCGAACGAGTTGATCCGTGCTCAATCCGCCCCCTTCCACCTCGAAGACTTCAAGGACGACTACGAAGCCGCCCTGCGCGAATTCATCGAAGCCAAGCGGAAGCGAGAAATCGCTTCCCG
This sequence comes from uncultured Acidobacteriaceae bacterium, assembly GCA_963832035.1. GTDB lineage: Bacteria > Acidobacteriota > Terriglobia > Terriglobales > Acidobacteriaceae > Telmatobacter. The sequence continues at coordinate 640,142 of CAWHSK010000004.1, forward strand.
TCGTCGAGGAAAAGCCGCGTGCCAAGGTCATCAATCTCATGGACGCTTTGAAACGCAGCGTCAGCGAGTCGAACCAGAACAAAGAGCGACCGCGAACGAAAGAAGACCATCCTCGAATACGTTCTTCTTCGCGGTCCTCAAAGAAAGGCCCTACACTGGTGAAATCCGGTAAACGATCGCATAAGGCCGCATAACGTATGGCAAAGTCCGCCACTCGCCAAAAAGATCCCGCGAAGAGACTGGAAGACCAGCTGGCGCGCTATCGCGAGATGCGCGACTTCAACGTTACTGCCGAGCCCCGCGGAAGCAAGGGCGCTATTCAGGCGGCGTCGAAAACTGGTCCTCTCCCTTTCGTAGTCCAGAAACACGCAGCCACGCGCCTGCATTACGACTTCCGCCTCGCTTGGAATGGAGTGCTTAAAAGCTGGGCCGTCGCCAAGGGGCCGAGCGATCTCCCCGCTGACAAGCGCCTCGCCGTCCAGGTAGAAGACCACCCGATCGAATATGGCAATTTTGAAGGCACCATCCCCAAAGGGCCAGTACGGCGGAGGCTCCGTCATGCTGTGGGATTTCGGCGAATGGGAGCCGGTATACGAAAGACGTCGATCGGGCCCTGGCCGAAGGACATCTCAAAGTTCAATCTCAAAGGACAGAAGATGAAAGGCCGGTGGGCGCTCGTGCGCATGAATACCCATGACGCGCGGCCGGGCAAACCCAACTGGCTCCTCATCAAAGACCGCGACGACTACGCGCGAACTGAAGACCAGCCTTCTATCACCGAGCGTTTTCCCGACAGCGCTGTCACCATGCGCACCATCGACCAGATCGGACAGGATAGTGATCGCGTCTGGCACAGCAATCGCGCACCTGACCAGCAACCCGAAGCGGCAAAGCTCCCTGCTCCTCGAAAGAAAGCAAAGCCTTCCTTTGCGACTGCGCTCAAATCCATCCCGAAGGAAAAATTCCCTGCCTTCATTCCACCGCAGCTGGCCAAAGCCTCCACAGCGCCGCCCGCCAGCGACGGCTGGGTACACGAACTAAAACTCGACGGCTATCGCATCCAGATCCATATCCGTCCTGGCGACGGCTCCCGCAAAAAGCGTATTTCACTCCTCACCCGCAAGGGCCTCGACTGGACGCATCGCATGCCCGACCTCGCCCGCGCAGCCGAACAGGTCCCTTGCGAAGCCGCCGTCCTCGACGGCGAAACCGTCGTGCTCGATGAGAAAGGCGCCACCAGCTTCGCTGATTTGCAGGCCGCATTCCAGGAGGGCGCAAAGGTCCGCCTCAACTACTTCGCCTTCGACCTCCTGCACCTCGACGGGCATAACCTCCGCAACCTGACGCTGTTGGAGCGCAAGGAATTGCTCGAGAAACTTCTAGCACCGCTCGACGACCAATCACCCATCCGCTACAGCGAGCACTTTGATGGAAACGGCAAAGACATCTTCGCCAAGGCCTGCTCGCTCGGAGCAGAGGGCATCGTCTCCAAGCTCGGCTCAGCACCGTATGTCTCCACGCGCGACAGTGCATGGATCAAATCAAAGTGCTTTCAGGAACAGGAATTCGTCATTGGCGGATTCACTGACCCCTCAAACGGCAGCACCGGCATCGGCGCCCTGCTTATCGGCTACTACGACAACGACAAGTTGCACTACGCTGGCCGATCGGGAACCGGCTTCACGCAGAAGACGCAACAAATCCTGAATAGACAACTCGCCAAGCTCGCGCAGACCAAAACCCCTTTTGTAGCTCTGCCCAAAGGAGTTTCGCACGGCGTGCATTGGGTCAAGCCCAATCTGGTCGCCCAAATCTCTTTCTCCAACTGGACACGCGACAATCTCGTACGCCAGGCAGCCTTCAAGGGGCTCCGTGAAGACAAGCCTGCTCGAGAAGTGGTCCGCGAAACATCTGAGCTGCTCGCACCAACCAACTTAACCAAAACGCATCGCGCAAAGCCTGCCGCGGAATCGAAGCCGCGTCGAGGAACACATACCGCGAACAAGACCATGAGCGCGGCAAAAACGAACTTGCCCCTCACCCATCCGGATAAAATTCTCGATCCGGAGTCCGGGATGACCAAGCTGATGCTGGCCAACTACTACCTCGCTGTCGGCGATCACATGTTGCCGCATATCGCCGATCGTCCGCTCAGCATCGTCCGCTGCCCCGAGGGAATCGGTAAACCTTGCTTCTTCCAGAAGCACATCGGCATGGGACTCCCAGCCGGCATCCGTAGCGTTCCGGTTCCCGATAAAAAGGGTGGACAAACCGAACAATACGTGACCCTCAACTCAGCAGAGGGCCTCGTCGGAATGGCGCAAATGGGTGTGCTCGAGATCCATCCGTGGGGATCGAAAAATGATTCCCTCGAAAGACCCGATCGCATCATCTTTGATCTGGATCCGGACGAATCCATTGACTGGAAGACTCTTGCCGCGACTGCAAACGAATTCCGCGCCCGCCTTGAAGCCCTCGGTCTTCAAAGCTTCCTCAAGACCACCGGTGGAAAGGGCCTCCACGTAGTAGCTCCCATCCGTCCGGAGAATGATTGGCCCACTATCAAGGAGTTCGCACACAACTTTGTTCTCGGTTTCGAACGGAAGAACCCGGCTTTGTATCTGACCAAGATGACCAAGGCTCTCAGGAAGAACCGCATTTATCTCGACTATCTTCGCAACGATCGTGGCTCAACCGCAGTTGCTCCCTACTCGACCCGAGCACGTTCCGGAGCGCCCGTCGCGTTACCTCTCAACTGGAAAGACCTCAATTCCAAAACGCGACCCACTTTTCATGTAGCGGACTTCAACTCATGGAAGAAACGGTTGTCGCGCGATCCGTGGGCCGAAATGGATGGCGTAAAACAGCGCCTGACCGCGGCAGCGATTCGCGACGCCAAGCGCTGAGACGAATTCTAGAAGTGGGTGAAACACCAAGAAGGCAGATGGGCTCAGTCGTATGCCGGCTCGTCCGGCCCCTTGAGCAGTTCGGACGCGCGCTGCAGCATCAGATCCGGAAAGACGGGCTTGGCCAGTACTTCGAATTGATGCCCCTTTTTGGCCGCCTCTTCCAGCAGTAAAGAAGTGTTTGCGTGACCCGAAAAAAGCAGCACATGGCACCCCGGGTGATTGGCCTTAATCGCGATGGCCAGATCTATCCCGTTCATCGCCGGCAGCATCACATCCAGCACTGCCAAATCAGGACGCCATTCGGCAAATGACTCGATCGCACTTTCAGCCGTATAGGCTACCCGCACCTCATAATGCTTGATTTTGAAAATAAGCGCGAGCGTGTCGGCGATGTTAGCCTCATCGTCAACGATCAGAATCCGCCGCCCGCCCTTGACGCTTGCCCGAGATTGCGCGTTCTCTTTCGAGGCCGCTGATGCCGGTTCCGGGTTGGACGGAATCGATCCAGTTGAGTCAGAATGAAGCTGCGAGGATGCGCCGCTTTGCTCAGGCCCCTTGCCGCTGTTCTCTTTTTCTTCGGCATCGCCGCATCCTTTCACCGCGGCTCGTTGTTGCGTAACCCCGCTCCCCATGCCGACTTACGATGCAGAGAAAAGGCTGCTAGTATACCTCGGATGACGATAAATCATTGATTTCATTGCAGCAATTGCATTGATGAAATTTAGCCGCCGAGCACTCGGAAACCCTTTGCCATGGACCACTCTGATATCACAACTCGAGAATGGTCCGATAGTATTCGGCGCCTGTTGAAAGCCCTGAATTTGACTCAGGCCGCCTTGTCAGAACGTCTTGGCGTCTCTCCGGCAACCGTCTCCCGCTGGCTCGCTGGAAAGAACGAGCCCACCGCCGAAACCTATGTCGCGCTCGGCAACTTGGCGGGAAGACCCGACGGCACTTACTTCTGGGAGCGCGCCGGCATCAACACAGCCGAACTGCCAGACCCCAGCTTTCGCCAGACACTCTCCTCTATTCAAGCCACTCTTGAAGACTTCAACCTGATCACCAACAAGAGGGTCTTGCAGCATCTCGCCGGCAAAGGCAATGCAGTCGCGATTCCTCTTCTGAACGTGACGGCATTCGGCGATCGTGTCCCGCCCCATGAAAATGTGCGACTCTCCCAGGCCGAGGTCGAAGATGTGCTCCTCGCCCCGCTCTCCTGGTGCCCTCACCCGGAGAACATGATCAGCATGCACGTTTTGGGCGACTCCATGTATCCAACCATCCCATCCGGCTCCATCATCTTCGTTGACACGGCTGTTATCGAACGCAGCCAACTGAACGAAAAGCTAGTCGTCGTATCTCATCGCGATCTCGGCTTCAAGGTCGCGCGCCTGCAGCAACTCGCTGCATCAGATCTGTTGGTTTCAGCGAACCCCAAATACCTGCCGCTCGATGTCAGCAATGCCACCAAATGGAAGATATTCGGCGCAGTCCTTTGGTGGGTATCCAAAGATGTGCAGCGTGACTCCTGAAAATTGCGACTCCGCAATCAACTCGTTTTGTCAGGCGTCGATCCTGAGGATCGCCATTGCCGTTCGCAACCTGCGTTGTGACAAGCCGCGCTGAAACAAGCGATCATCTAAGCAGTCAAATGGCGACCCCCGTCACCACCAACTCGTCCCCAGCTGTTTCGCGGCACGATCTCGAGCACCACATTGCAGCCGCCGAACAGCGCCTGGAAAACCCGATCGAAGGCATCTTCGGCCGCAACTCTATCACTTGGCGCATAAATCGCGAGTCGGCCCTCTTCCTTGGAGCCGGCCGCGCAGCCCTCCTGCAGCTCGCGCATCCCTGGGTGGCTGCGGCACTCGATCAACATTCTTCCCTGCTCGCCAAACCAATCGCGCGCTTCCACAACACATTTCTCATCGTCTTCACTATGATCTTCGGCTCCGCACCACAGGCCATGCGAACGGCGCGATCGCTCTATCAGATGCACACACGGATCGCCGGCAATCTTCCCGAGGAGGTCGCCGATTACGCCAAAGGATCGCGCTATGAGGCTCTGCATGTTCCTGCACTGCTCTGGGTCTACGCCACACTGATTGAAAGCGCGGTCATTGCCTATCAACGCGTTCTGCCACCACTCGGTCCAGGCGAGCTTGCAACATACTATGCAGAATCAAAAATCCTTGCGGGACTCTTCGGAATTCCGCTCGATGCTCTTCCTCCAGACTGGAATTCCTTCCAGGCATACGTCGCGCAGATGTGTGCATCGCAAGCACTCGGTGTCAGCGACCGCTCCCGTTTCATGGCACAGACCATCATGACCGGTGCCCGTTCGTGGATTCACATACCTCTCTGGTACGCATCTCTAACAACCCAGTGGCTTCCAACACGCTTTCGAGAGGAATTCGGCTTCACCTTTGGCCCAGCGGAGCAGACACGCACACAAAAAGCGGAGCACCTCCTTCCCCAGGTGTACGCAAAACTTCCGCCCTCTCTCCGCTACGTCGGCCCGTACCAGGAAGCGCAAGCACGGCTCGAGAAGCGCAATCCTGGCTTCCTTATTCGCCGCAGCAATCAATTCTGGATCGGCCAGCCACGCATGCCGTTCGACAAGTAAATCCAGTCTCACGACCCAGGCAGCATTCATTTAGCGTCCACGCGTATCTCGTCAAGCAACTGCGGAGCCAAACCATGCTTCTTCTCTTGAGGAAAGAAGTTGTACATCGACGATCAGCAAATGAATTCCTCCCACAGCGAACTGATTCGACTTATCGCAGTTTTCAAGCTGCTGAAGGCTGCTTCCCTGATTGTGGTTGGCTTCGGCGTCTTGAAATTGATACACACCGATATTGCCACGCAACTGGAACATTGGGTTGCAATTCTCGGATTCGATCCAGGCAGTCGAATGATAAGTCACGCGATCCAGAAGGTCACTGATATCTCTCCAGCAAGAATCCGAGAGTTCGGAGTCGTCAGCTTCGTGTATGCCGGGCTGTTCGCAACCGAAGGCATTGGTTTGTGGCGATTAAAGCGCTGGGCCGAGTGGTTGACCATTGTGATCACATCCTCTCTTCTGCCCCTGGAGATTTACGAGATATTCCACCGTCCGACACTGATCAAGTTTCTCGTCCTCATCATCAATATCGCCGTTGTGGCGTACCTGCTGTATCGGATTGCCGATGAACGCCACGCCACTCTGACCAAAAGGACCGCGCAAGCCGCCTACCCTCCCCGCGGCAGATGAGCTGGCAGTATTCTTTTCGTCCCGGCAACATTCTGCGCATTCACGCCCAGCGCACGATTTCGATGAAGTTCTTTCTACTTTTGCATCAACCCCGTCACCAGCGCTTCCCACTCGTCGTCAAGTTCAGGCCGGTGAAACCTTCGCCCCGCGCGCTCATACCAATACTCCGCATTTGAAAGCGAGCCCTCCTTGCGATGGAGATATGCATGAACCGCCATACCATCCTCCGTGTCGAGCTCGTCCACCAAGCCGTGCGCCTGCGTCCATTCTCCTTTTGCGTCCCACCAGAGGGCTGCAAGTGGCGCTGTCAGACCCTCTGGCGGAATCTGTTGCCTGGTGGATTCACGGAACTCACTCGCATCCATTGAGTTACCCTCCCCGTTAACTGTGCCAGGATCTATATTTCTATCTTGCTCAAGTGACCCAAATCACATCTTTGAGCCGTCTTCCTAAATAAGAATAGCCGTAAGTTAATACCGGCTGAAACCGGGTTCTGAAGGGGTCGATAAAACGAAATAGGCAGGCTAATGCAGCCTGTGTCGTACAGGTTGAGACATGGCGCTCATGAAAAGACGCCAATACTGCCTTATGTTTGCGATGCCGACCAAATTGGTCGTATACTGAACTCAGACCATTCTGGTCGCAATTAACGGGTGCTGCCCTCTCGGCAACCCACGGGAGTCTCGCAAGTGACTGTGCTGACGGATTTGCGCATCGGAGAAACCGCAACGCTGATTGCCCTTGATCTCCCCGACTCCGTCCAAAACTATCTCATGCACATGGGTTTCGTGCCAGATGCGTTGGTAACCGTCCTACGCCGTGCCCCCGCCGGCGATCCTACGGTATACGGCATCGATGGAATGCAGATTGCTCTCCGCCGGGAAACCGCGGAAGCTATTCATGTCCGTAGCGCCTCTGAGACGTCTCAAAGTGAGATTGATGCCGAATTGGCGAAGATTGCGCAGACCTCAGAGCCGGCACGCAATGCAGATATCCGCGAATTTGCGGGTGTAATCAGATGAATGCCTGCTGCGAGACTCCGGCGTTTGTAGCACCCCTCCCTGCTTCCGGAGCCCTTAGCACCGTTGTCCTTATCGGCCCTCCCAATTCAGGAAAATCCACGCTGTTCAATCGTCTTACCGGATTGCGGCAGAAAGTCGCCAACTATCCGGGCGTCACCGTGGAGCAACGCTCGGGGCTTATGTCGGGCGTAGGCCGCGACGATCTGACTCTCATCGATCTGCCCGGTGTTTATTCGCTCACGCCTTACTCTGAAGATGCGCGCGTCGCCGTGGACGTCCTCAAGGGCAAAATGCCCGGCACGCCCAAGCCAGATGCGGTGCTTCTGGTGCTAGATTCCCTGCATCTCACCCGCCAGTTAATGCTTGCAGCCCCGGTGCTCTCCCTGGGATTGCCTACGCTCGTTCTGCTAAATATGAGCGATTTGATGGAGTCGCGCGGCGGCCTCATCGATCCTCTCAAACTCGCGAAGGAACTAGGCGCTCCTGTGGCGTTGATCAGCGCCGTGCACGGCACGGGACTCGACGCCGTACCGTTGTTCCTGAACCAACACGCATCCCCGCAGTCTGCGCAGCCGCCGCTCGCACTTCCTGTGTTCGGCAATGCCGCGAGCACCCACACATGGGCGGCACAGGTTAGCCGACGCACCGGCTATCGCGCTCCGCTCTCCGCAGAGAACAGCCGCAAGCTGGACAACATACTTCTGCACCGCGTCTGGGGTCCACTGCTTTTTCTTGTCGTTGTCATTGGTGTCTTTGAAGTCGTCTTCTCCATCGGCCAGCCGCTAAGCGATGGGTTCGGCGACCTACTTGCGAAGATGGGTTCGCTGGTTCGCCCGATGCTTCCCGCAGGCTGGTTGCAATCCCTTCTGCTCGATGGAGCATGGAAGGGCATTTCGTCGGTACTCGTTTTCCTCCCCCAGATTCTGCTTCTATTCCTCTTCATCGGAGTTCTGGAAGACTCCGGATATCTCGCCCGCGCAGCTCTCATCGCCGATCGAGTTATGCGCACCATCGGCCTCAATGGCAAGGCATTCATCCCGCTGCTTTCGGCGTATGCATGCGCGGTCCCCGCCATCATGGCCACGCGCACCATCGAGAACAAACGTGATCGCCTCGCCACGATTCTCGTTACACCTTTCATGACCTGCTCCGCGCGCCTTCCGGTCTATATGTTGCTTATCGCGGCGTTCATTCCCAATATCACCTTCCTCCGCGGGTTCCTCGGCCTGCGCACCATCGTGATGCTCGGCCTCTATCTCGCCGGATTCGTCGCCGCGATGACCACCGCCCGCCTGCTCAAAAGCTCGATCCTCCGGTCCAGCGAGGCACCGTTCATTCTCGAATTGCCTCAATATCGCATGCCCACCATCCGTTCGCTTGCAATGCGGCTTTTCGACCGCGCCAAGGTCTTCCTGCGCCAGGCGGGTACCGTCATTCTCTGCGTAACGCTCGCGCTCTGGCTGCTTGCACACATTCCACCGGTGCCCTTGCACAACGGCCACTACTCCGCTCCTGAACTCGCCGACAGCGTAATCGGCAAACTCGGACACTTCATCGAGCCCGCGATTGCACCTCTCGGCTTTAACTGGAAGGTCGGAATTGGTCTCATCTCCAGCGTGCTCGCACGCGAAGTCATGGTCTCAACCATGGGCACGCTCTATGGCGCCGATCCCGAAACGCAAGCTATGCATCTGCAGACCGCCCTGCACACAGATATGAAGCTTGGCGGAGCCGTGGCGCTCATGATCTTCTTCGCATTCGCTATGCAGTGCACGTCCACAATGGCCGTGGTTCGCCGCGAAACCAACAGCTGGAGATGGCCCGCCATTCAGTTCGGCTACATGCTGGTTCTCGCCTACGGCGCTGCCTTCGCCGTGAACCACATCATCACCGCCATCTTCGGCTAAATCCGGATCTTAGCCGAGCACGACTTTCACCCGCCATCTATTACGTCTTGTCGCAAACCGCACATCCGCGAAAAATGAGGTAGCAAGGGTCTGTCCGAAAACTACATTTCCCTCCCGTTTCGCGTCTCCGTAACGGAACCGCCTTGTGGCTGGTCTTCTATCCATTCCAAATTGAATCGAGCGAAGGTAATGGTGCGGAAACTGCCGCTCTCATAAACCAATCCGATGAAGCCATCAGGAAAGACAGTCATGCTCGAATAGCCCCCCGGTCCATTCTCGATGACTTTGGCCACTGGCCACGTCTTTCCCTCGTCGTAGCTGATCCTTACCGTCAGGTTCAAACGGTGGTTTGCATCTGTTGGATTGGAAAACAACAGCAGATTCTTCGAACCACCGACTTCCTTTCGCGAGTATCGGATTACGCTTGCCTGGCAGCCCTTGTAGTCTGTTGGATCGATCAAGGCCATATCGTTCCACGGCTTACCCCACGTTTTGCCGCCGTCTTTGCTGATCACAACAGCGCGATGGCCGCCCTGCCGGATATTCAGCATTAACGAACCGTTCCCCAACTCCACTGCCTGCGATTCGCCGTAATATCCGGATACCTTTCCTCCCGACTTCCAGGTTTCTCCATGGTCATCGCTGAAGATCACCCCGTCATACACTGGCGCAACCAATCTGCCCCCCTGCATTTGAATACCGATGCCAGGGCCGAGTTCCTTCACGCCGGTGCCGCTCGTGATATCGGTTGGAGACGACCACGTCGCGCCTTCATCTTTGCTGTGCATAAGCAAGATGTGGACTGGGACGTCCTTATACGGCTGGGGATATGGATTCACAAGCAGGAAAATGGTGCCGTCACGCTCATCGATGATCGGCACCGGGTTCATATATGCCTCGCCACCTTGGCTCGTGAGGAGAATCTGAGTAGGTTGCCACGTCATTTTGGCCGGGCCACCGTTGCCAAGGCTACGTCTCAGTACAAGATGCGTCGGCGATCCATCGTCGCTTCGGTCTCGACGGCCTTCGCAAAAGACGAGAACTGTTCCATTTCGAGTGGAGATAATCGCAGGGATTCGATAGGTGTGGATTCCGTCATGACCAGAGCTGAGTAAGTCCATTTTCTCGATCTGTGGCGTTTTGCTCCAAAGCCCGAGCGGGCACAGCAATAGCAGTAACAACCATAGCCAAACCTTCGCTGCGGCGTTTGCACGTAACATTTTTCCCCCAATTGAGCTATCACGACTTTCATCGGAATCAGTCTGCATATTGCGCAACCACAGGTAAGATGGTGCAGGATCAGCTGCTAATTTACAGCCAGGAAATCCAGGGACCAACGATCCCGCATTCCTTCGACCCTTCCCCAGCCAGAATTTGAACCGCGCCGTTTGAGTTATACCCTTATAAATCAATAATATAGATTGCCTTGTCCAGATTTAAAGATCGGGGGAAGGCTCGACCGCTTTTAATTCCGCATTCACACAAGCTCGATAGATCAATTCAGACGGTATGTCCCCCGGAAGTCATCAACCCTGGTGACCCATGTGGGCTATTCAGTCTCGAAATTCACGTGTAGTATCGCAAAACGATCAACAGCGTCCCCGGGAGAGTTGTCCCCGGCGAAAGACTCTGAGGAGGTCACAATGAGCGTCTTGAACTTCGTACCGGTTCGCGTCAAGACCACGGTCAAAAGCCTGCCGGTTGTCAAACCCTGGTACGAGCGCAAGAAACTGCTTGAGCGATACGACCAAATCGTGAACGAGGTCTACGATCCCCAACTCATGCAGAGGGTTGAGGACGCCAACATCGCTGAGATCGAAATCAACAAGAACTGCAACATCAATTGCGTCATGTGCAACACCTCGCTGTCGACGCGGCCGCAGTTCAATATGGATATGGAGTTGTTTGAACACGCGGTGAAATACACCAAGGACCAGTGGGGAGGACATACAGCACTCCATACCATTGGGGAACCGCTGATGAACAACAAACTTCCTCAGTACTTTGAGACCATGCGCAAGCATGGTGTTCGCATTCAATTCTCAACAAATGCGCTGATTCTGCATAAGCATCTTGACCTCCTGATTGATTACGCTGATGTGATCTGGGAGTTTCGATTCTCGATTGATGGGGCTTCCAAAGAGACCTACGAGAAGATCCGTTTTGGAGGAAGCTGGGACCGCCTGATCACGAACATGGAGATGTTCCGTGAAAAGACTGAGAAGGACAAGCCATTCAAGCGCGTGAAGATTGGGTCGATCGTCAGTCAGGATGTCCAGAACGAGATGGGGCATCACCTGAAGTTCTGGAGCCGTTACGTGCCGATGGACATGATCGATCTGAATCTTGTGAGCGGACTGTCGCCGGATAACAGATACTTTTTAACGCGAAGTATTCTCAAGAAGCATATTCAGCCCTGGCCTCCCTGCTACATGCTGTTCTCGCCCACGCTGCACATACTCAACGACGGTCGCGCAACTCCATGCTGCCGCGACTACCAGGGCGATCTCACCTACGGGAACATTCGGGATAACACGCCGCAGGAATTGATCAACTGCGAAAATGTTCTGGAACTTCGGCGGCAGCATCTCGAAAACCGCATCCCCGAGAAATCGCCATGCGCGAGTTGCTTCTGCGTCAATCCCCAGGTATCTTCGCTCTTCAAACTTTTTGTCGCGGAACTCGTGAGGCGCCACTCGAACAATTGGGATATACCCAAGATGCAGTCCCGCTTCGACGAGTTTTTTGGAATGTTTATGGAAGGCATTCCAGATCGCAGGTTGTTTTCCACGCTGACACGCGGATAGCAACACGTTGTGCTTTGCCGATAGTTGTTTTGTGCTTCCCCTGACTTTTCTATTGCTCGACAGATCGGGAGACCTGCGCATTGCGGACTCGATATCGCCTGGGGGGCTCCGGATTTGCTCAAGTTTCCGGCATTTCTCTTTACTGCTGAGCAAAGCAACTGGTCGCAAACGTTTAGCCAGTAAAAGTCATTGAGAACATGAGCTCAGTGAAGGTCATATACCAGGAGAATTAGCCCGAATGCAGAGCAGGTTCAAATTTCTCGGAGTTAACCCGTGGATGGCCGTCTCTTTTGCTTTGGGTTTGGCACAGGCTTGGCGCAGCCGCTTCTTGATGACCCACGACGGTGTCGCCTACATGGACATTGGGGACGCCTATCTGAGAGGCGATTGGCATACCGCCATTAACGGTTACTTCAATCCGCTCTACGCCTGGATACACGCTTTTGCACGCCTTGTGTTTCGCCCCTCCGCCTATTGGGAATATCCACTTGTTCACCTGGTCAACTTTGGGATCTTTGTTGTCACCACATTTACCTTCGAGTATTTCCTTCGCGGACTTCTAAAAAATCGGGAAGACGATTTCGCGATTCGCTGTGTTGGATATTCGATCTTTTTGTGGTCCTCGCTCGTGCTCATTCCTGTAGCCATGATCGAGCCGGACATGATCGTCTGCGCTTGTGTGTTTGCCGCTTTTGGAATGCTTTTGCGGCGGCCGGACACCAAGCCCGTTGCACTGGGCGCTGCGCTCGCTATCGGATACTACACGAAGGCCTGGATGTTCCCTCTTGCTTTCATGATCCTCTTTGCGGCCTGGAAGCTGCTTCCGCGCCGGGGGACTTTGATTGCCGCAAGTACATTCCTGATTCTTTGCGCGCCGTGGATCGTTGCCGTTTCGATTTCAACCGGTCATCCGACCATCGGCGACACAAGCCGCCTCAACTATGCCTGGTACGTCAATCATTTAGACATGAGCCGCTTCTGGCAAGGGGGACCACCCGAAGCGGGTACACCTGTCCATCCAGCTCAAATTCTCCTTGATTCACCGAGGTTATACGGATACGGCGGCGTTTTTCCGGTGACCAATGCCATCTGGTACGACCAATCCTATTGGTATCGTGGCCTTCGCATGTGGTTTGCGCCACGGCTTCTTGCGCGTGCGTACTTCAACAACAGTCTCGGCCTCGTGAAGTTCCTGATTGGTCAGGGTGGCGGATTCCTCGCAGGATGGCTCCTCTGCCTTCTGTTGCAAAAGGACAAATCCCTCCGAAAGGACATGGCCCCTCGTTGGGCATGGCTGGTTGCTCTGGGCGCCCTGATGTTCCTCTGCGCAGTTCTCGTCGAGCCGAGATACATTGCGTCTCTCGTCGCCATTCTTTTTCTAGTTCCATTCACTTTGTTGTCTGCTCGTATCGGCAAAGCTATCGGCGGCGCTGTCGCGATTGGCGGATTCGCATGGGCGCTCGCCTTTTCTTCGGTATCGACATATAAGGGAGATCCGACATTTGCATTCCGATACACACCTCAAAATGAGGCGTGGCAACTCGCGACCGAAATGCAGCGCCTCGGAATTCAGCCGCGCGAGGAGCTTGCCTGTGCGGGCCACGGTGGTGGGACTCCGCTCGTTTTTGCGTCGCGTCTGATTCGCGCACGAATCGTCGCACAATTGGATTGGAGTGTGGACTTCTGGCAACTTAGCGAGCCTGACCGGCAACGCGTGTTGACAGCTCTGGCGTCCACCGGGGCTAAATTCGCGGTTTCAGAGGAGTCCCCTCCCGACCCAGGCCAGGCTTCGGGGTGGCAACGCATTGGCTCATCAAGCTACTATGCGTATCCGCTTTCCGCTCTGGCAAGCACCTCCAAGTCTAGTTCAGAATCTGCTTATCGCTGACAATTGAGGAGGGATCTCGGCAATGAATATCGATCCTGAAACTGCCGGTACAATGGTTCTCGACCCCCATATTAAGGACCTGACCGCAGCCGGAGAACCGCTCGAATTGTCCGTCGTCATGCCCTGTCTGAACGAACAGGAGACAGTCGGTGTGTGCGTCCGCAAGGCGATAGCAAGTTTGCGCGAAGCGGGCATCCGCGGTGAAGTAATCGTCGGCGACAACGGATCGACGGACGGGTCGGTGGAGATCGCACGATCAGAAGGCGCGCGTGTGATTGATGTAACGGATAAAGGCTACGGCAACGCTTTGAAGGGCGGCATACTTGCCGCGCGCGGAGAATACGTGCTGATGGCCGACTCTGACGACAGCTACGATTTCGGACACGTCTCGCGGTTTTTGGAGCAGCTACGCGCCGGTTCAGACCTGGTGATGGGTAACCGCTTTCGGGGAGGCATCGCGAAGCATGCCATGCCCCCGCTCCATCGCTATCTCGGCAATCCGGTGCTAACAGGCATCGGAAGATTGTTTTTTCACTCGCCATGCGATGACTTTCATTGCGGAATGCGAGGATTCCGAAGAGACAGCTTTTTGCGCATGGATATACGTTCAACAGGAATGGAATTTGCCAGTGAGATGGTGGTGAAGGCCAGCCTGTTGCGCATGAAAGTCAGCGAGGTTCCCACTACCCTCAGCCCGGACGGCCGCAGTCGTCCGCCTCACCTGCGCACGTGGCGCGATGGTTGGCGGCACCTGCGCTTCTTGCTGATGTATAGTCCGCGTTGGCTTTTTCTATATCCGGGAATGATTCTGATCCTGCTGGGGCTGGGCGTGTGCGCTTGGCTCTTACCGGGTCCGAAGGTCGTCAGCGGCATAGAGTTTGATGTGCACACGCTTCTTTATGCGTTCGTTTCAGTGCTCCTTGGCTTCCAACTGGTTGCTTTTGCCGTATTCACCAAGGTATTCGCCGTCTCCGAGGGTCTGCTTCCTGAAAACCCGCGCTTTAATCGCCTCTTCAACTACATCACTCTGGAAACTGGTTTGGCTTTCGGCGGCCTGTTGATAGCATCCGGAATTTGCGGATCGGTATTTGCCATATCCGGCTGGGCCAAAAGCAGTTTCGGAGTGCTGGATCCTGTGCATATTCTGCGGATCGTGATGCCGGCAGTCTTCTCCCTCACTTTGGGTGTGCAGATTGTCTGCTGCAGCTTCTTTTTAAGTATTCTTGGGCTCCGACGGCACTGAGATTGATCGTATAGGAAGTTCTTCCAGGCAAGCTAACTGTCAAAACCCCACGACGTCCGAGTATCGTAGGGGCATGAAGGTTGAACGCAAATCGCGGCGTCATCCGTTCCAGCAAAGCGCGTGTGCCACATTCCTTGTGCTCACTGCAATCCTCGCTGCGGCTCAGAATCCTACGCTTAAGACGCGCACCAAAGAAGAGCGCGAACGCCAGTACATGGCAAGCCGGCGAATCACGCTCAATGTGCAGGTCACGGACGACGCTGGCAAACCCGTCACCGATCTCGACGCCAAAGATTTCACCCTTTTTGACAATCACCAGCCTCGCAGGCTCTCTACATTTCACGTCATCGATGGCGAGGCAATGAACGACGCCACCCAAATCATCATCGTACTCGACGCCGTCAACAGCTCCACGCCGGCGCTCGAAGCTGAGAAGAACGGCATCTTCAGATATCTTGCGCAGAGTCACTCCGCGCTTCCTTACCCCACGTCATTTGCCCTCTGGTCCAATGGCCATTTGAAAGCCACGAGCGCGACCACGGACCGCAACACAATAGGCCGCGCATTCGTGAGTAACGCCAAAAACCTGCACTCCAATGCATGCGGGCTCGTCGACGCCTCGGTAGTAAATGCAGGAGGAGGAGCTGTTGAAGCCCATGGTGACAGCGACGCCGGCCCTCACTCCGCGGAAGGCAACTGCCTCCAGATTCATTTCAAAGACTCGCTCGCCGCGCTCGATGGGATCGCACTTCAGCAACTCAATCGCGGAGGCCGCACAATTCTTATCTGGGTCGGGCCGGGATGGCCGCTACTGTCCGACGTAGAATTCGACCAATTGACGCCGAAGGCTCGGAAAAGCTACTTCGACGAAGTCGTAAACATTCTGCACGATCTGCATGCCGGACAAGTCACCCTTGATGTCGTTGCTCAGCGCGATTCCACGCGCGAAGATGAAAGAGCAAACGAGCTCCCGCAATTGCCCATAGATACAGCATCGCCAGAGAGTGCACGCCCCAAAAGCCTTGCCCTGCCGGTACTCGCCCAGCAGACGGGTGGCCGGGTGATCGCAAGCAACGATGTCGCCGCAGACTTGGGCAAATTACTCGACGATGCCGATTGGTACTATACGCTTTCGTTCATTCCCCCACCCGCGCAGAATGGCATGGAACTGCGATCACTCGAAGTGAAGGTGAATAGACCGGGCCTTACGGTCCGTACTATGACTGGCTACTACACCGAGCCGTGAACATCGCTTGCGTACTATGTAAGGAATGTCATGGTGCGGGACACAACCGCACAACTGGGAAAAAGCGACCGTGCGGAAAATCCACTTGTCCAATGCGCAGTTGAAAGATCGATCTTTAGTCCATAGAGAAGCAGCGCAAACATTCGTTTGCGCTGCTTGACTCAATACGATTTTCGCCAGGTCCGGTCTTCGCTATTCGAGTGCGTCCGGGTGCAGCGCAATATTCTTTTCACCGGCGGCTTTGCGTTCGTTATAGGCTTTGAGCCAATCTTCCCAGTGCTTACCAGCAGCCCGGTCCTTCCCACTGAACTCAAGACGCGCAATAGCTGCATAACTCAACTTCAGCTTCCCCGGAGACTTCGGTGAAAAATATTGCACATAAGACTCCGGCAGAGTCGCGCCTGTCGTGCGATTGAAAACATAAGCTTCAATCCGCTCCCCGTCCTTTGTTGTGATCGTCACATCGCCGCGATAGTCGAATGCCTTTTCAAGCGCACTCCGTACGTCCTCCTCGCTGGCGAGTTCAGGAATCCAACCTTCGAGTTGCTCATGCTGTGTACCGGGCGCGAGTTCTAGAGACTCAACTTGCTCGATGGTGTACTTCGCAACTTCACCGGTCATGCATTGGTCTCCTCAAGGCTGCGGGCATTGCTGTCGATCTGCACCAGCGTGGCCGGCCCATGTGGCGCGGGCTCGTTCAGCAATCGCAACGCGTGCTCGTCTTTGTACGTAGAAAACGTCCCCCGGATCATGCCCCAGATTCCCTTAAGAGACCCAAAGCCATCGACAACAGCAGAAGGCTCATAGCCGCAACTCACCATGCAGTTGGCACACTTGGGATTGCCCGATGCGACGCCGTATTCTTCCCACTTTGTCGTTTCCAGCAGTTCCTTGAAGCTCTCCGCGTAACCGTCCTGCAACAGGTAGCAGGGCCGCTGCCAGCCGAAGATGTTGTATGCAGGTGAACCCCATGGCGTGCACTCATACTTGCGGTCACCCATCAGGAATTCAAGAAACAACGGCGACATGTTGAACTTCCATGTCTTCTTTCGATTCGACAGAATGGCGCGGAAAAGCCGGCGCACTCGTGCGCGGCCAAGGAAGCGCTGTTGGTCCGGAGCCATTTCGTAGCTATATCCCGGCGACAAGACAATGCCTTCAACGCCCATCTGCATCACGTCGTCAAAGAAGCTCCGCACATTATTGGGATCCGTGCCGTCAAAGAACGTCGCATTCGTCGTAACGCGGAAGCCTCGCTTTACCGCTTCCTTGATGCCCTCGACGGCAATGTCGTACCCGCCTTCGCGGCAAACACTGAAGTCGTGATGCTCACGATCGCCATCAAGGTGCACTGAGAACGTCAGATACTTCGAAGGCGTGAATTCCGGCAGGCGCCGCTTCAATTCAAGCGCGTTGGTGCACAGGTAGATGTACTTCTTCCGCGCAATCAGCCCGTTTACGATTTCCACGATCTGCGGATGCAGGAGAGGCTCACCACCCGGAATCGACACCATCGGCGCGCCGCACTCCTCCACCGCGGCGAAGCACTCCTCCGGCGTCAACATGCGTTTGAGCACGTGAGGTGGATACTGCACCTTGCCGCAGCCGGCGCATGCCAGGTTGCAGCGAAACAGCGGTTCAAGCATGAGCACAAGCGGGTAACGCTTGTTGCCGCTGAACCGCTTCTTAAGAACGTACGTGGCAACCGTCCACATCTGTGAAATCGGAACAGCCATATTTCGGTAAATCCTCCAGCGACGGGCTACCAGCCGCAGCTCTTAGCCCTTAGCAAAAACATTCGAATACGCGAGGAAGGTAATCAGCTAAAAGCTGTCCTTCCGCTCAATGGCCCGCACATAGCTGGTAAGCGCCATGAGCGGGAAGTACTGCCGGTACATTGTGTATGCCAAATAAAACACTTTGGGGAAGCCTGTGCCCGTGATGATGCCCTCGCGCTGTGCGCCCTCACCCATCGACTCGTCCCAGCTGCCGTCTGCGAGTTGGCGCATCAGCAGCCAGCGAACTCCCTTGGCGATGGAATCGGATCGATCGTCGCCCGCTGCCAGCAGCGCAAGCAACGCCCAGGCTGTCTGGGAAGGTGTGCTAGGTCCCACGCCGCGCGTGTTGGGATCCTCGTAGCTGCCACAGGTTTCGCCCCATCCGCCGTCTGGATTCTGCACCATGCGAATCCACTCCGCCGCCTGCTGTACCTGCGGTTCGTTGTGTTCAAACCCGATGGCATCCAGTCCGCGTAGCACCAGGAATGTCCCGTAGATGTAGTTCACGCCCCAGCGCCCGAACCAGCTTCCATCCGGTTCCTGCTCGCTCAGGATGAACTTGATCGCCTTTTCCACGCGCTTGTCTTGTCGGGTGTAGCCGTAGCATGCCAACATCTCCAGCATGCGTCCGGTGATATCCACTGTCGGCGGATCGAGCATCGCGTTGTGATCTGCAAACGGGATGTACTGGAAAATCATCTTCGTGTTGTCTTTGTCGAAGCTGCCCCAGCCACCGTTACGGCACTGCATGGCAAACTCCCATTCAATCGCACGCTGCTCCACCTGGTGCTGGTAACGTTCGCGGGGATTGTCCACTTTGCTCAGCGCCAGTAGCACCTGGGCCGTATCGTCGGTGTCGGGATAGAACTCATTATTGAACTCGAAGTACCAGCCGCCGGGTTCAGTCTTGGGAGCCTTCACGGCCCAGTCGCCCTTGTGACGAACTTCCTTCGACAGCAGCCAGTCGGCAGCCCTGAGCATGCGCAGATCGGTACGCGATACGCCTGCCTCCCCGAGCGCGTAGAGCGCCTGCGCTGTGTCCCAAACGGGCGAAACACACGGCTGCATGCGGAACGTCGGCTCCGAAATCATGTCGTTTGCCGGCTCTTCGATGCCCAGCTTTTCAAATTCATCGCGTGCTCGAATCACCTGCGGGTCATCTTCGGAGTAGCCCAGGCAGCGGAGCGCAAGAATCGCATTCAGCATTGCCGGATAGATGGCCCCAAGGCCATCTGACATCTCCAACCGCTCCAGCATCCACTTCTCCGCCCTCTTGAGCGCCAGCTTCCGCAGCGGACGAATATGTACAGCCTCGAACCAGTGGGTAACCCGATCGATCACAATGAAAAAGTTGCGCCACGAAATCAGCTTCTTCGAATCCCAGTGGAGACGCAGATTCGAATTGGACCGGCCGCCGACAAACAACTCATCAATGCTGTGCTCCGCCGGAATTTTCTTGTATGGTTTCTTCGCGTAGATGATCGCCAGCGGGACAAGGATTGAGCGTGACCACGACGAAATCTCGTAGATGTTGAAGTAGAACCAGTTCGGGAAAAGAACGATCTCCGGCGGAATCGCAGGCACCGCGTCGTAATCGTATTGGCCAAGCGCGCAGAGATACATCTTGGTAAAGGTGTTGCACTCCACCACGCCGCCGTGCGCCAGGATCCACTCGCGGCACTTCGCCAGGCGCGGATCGGTAGCCGGAACGTTCATCAGCTTGGCAGAGAAATAGCATTTCACCGAAAGCGAGACGTTGCCGGGGCCACCCGGATAAAGGCTCCAGCTTCCATCCTCCTTCTGGTAGCGCATCATTTCCGTGAAGGCTCTCTTCAACCGTCCGGGATCGCCCGACTCGAGGAGCGTGTGCAGGAAGATGTAGTCGGCTTCGAGCATCGAGTCGGCTTCGAGTTCCCCGCCCCAGTACCCCTCGGGATGCTGCAGCGAAAGCAGATACTCGCTCGAGCGATGAACGGCCGATTCGACGTCCGCAAGTGCCACATCCATGCGGCCAAACCTGGGTGCCGCGGATTTTGTCTGAACTTGCTTGATACTCATTGCGAAATACTGCCCTCGATGATCAAAAATACCCGGGATTCCGGGCTAGTAAGCAGCGCAATCTTCTGCTGCAGGAATCTTCGGTCGCTCAACGAAACGCGCTGAAACCTGGCACCCGTCCAAAGATCCTTCGATTCCTCCGATGCAGCGGCACGTTGGCCTAATAACTCAGCGAACTGGGACCGCCTGCGTTCCCGCTGGCCCCCCGATGGCCTGAACGATTTCAGGAGGCAGCCCAAAGCGCACATTCTCCGGCATTACCTCAACTTCTTCGACGTTGGAATATCCGTTTTGACGCAAATAATTGACAACGTCCTCTACCAGCACCTCCGGGGCTGAAGCGCCGGCGGTGACTGCTACAGTAGACACTCCCTGAAGCCATTTGGGGTCAATCGCCTGGGAGTTATCAATCAGATACCCAATCGTTCCGAGGTTGCGTGAGACCTCAACCAGCCGGTTGGAGTTGGAACTGTTCGTCGAACCTACCACCAAAACCAAGTCGGCATTGTGGGCCACATTGCGCACGGCAACCTGTCGATTTTCCGTTGCGTAGCAGATGTCCTGTGAGTGTGGTCCGGCAATATTCGGGAACTTCTCTTTAAGGGCGTGGATAATATCGCGCGCTTCGTCCA
Organism: uncultured Acidobacteriaceae bacterium; assembly: GCA_963832035.1. GTDB lineage: Bacteria > Acidobacteriota > Terriglobia > Terriglobales > Acidobacteriaceae > Telmatobacter. The sequence continues at coordinate 660,885 of CAWHSK010000004.1, forward strand.
GGGAAAGCGTCGTCTGCGTCAGGTAAGCTACCCGATTCGGATCTGGAACATGGAGAGCTGCAACCTCAGCCACATTCGAAACCACTTGCGTTACATCCGGAGCCTCGCCCAGTGTGCCCTCAATTTCATCGTGATCGCGGTGTCCGATCAGGACCAGGGAATACCCCTGCTTGGCGAACTTCACCGCTTCGATGTGCACCTTGGTGACGAGCGGACAAGTAGCGTCAATCACCTTGAGCCCTCGGCCTTTGCTTCGCTCGCGCACTGCGGGCGAAACACCGTGCGCTGAATAAATTACCCGGTGACCATCCGGCACGTCATCGATCTCATGGACGAATATCGCACCCTTTTCAGCTAACTCATTCACAACATAGCGATTATGGACAATTTCGCGGCGAACGTAGATCGGTGCGCCAAATGTCTCCAGCGCAATCTTAACGATATCGATCGCGCGAACGACTCCCGCACAGAAACCGCGAGGTTTAAGCAGAAGAACCCGCTTCTGATCGGGAGAAGTCTCGCTGTTGGCGCGATTGGGGACAGAATCAAGCGCAGTAATAGTCACGCTACCATTATATCAATTTACGAGCAATCCAAGCGGATCCAAGGCATTCGCGGCGGGACACTTCGTATTCGAGGGGGACATGTCATCCAGTGCCCGGTTGATTTGATTTGCTCTCGAGCAGCAGAAGCCAGTTCCGCTCCCCTTGAAAAGTAACTGAGGCTTATTACCACAAAAGCCGGGCAGAATTACCAAATGGTCTGGCAACTTCTTGCGATCTCACCTACGTTCAAAGTCTGCCCTTCGGGAGCAGCGGGAGTGAAGAGATGGTCGAGACAAAAGCAGCAATTCCCCAAGTCGCGAATGACGCCGCGAACCATGTTGCAACGAAAGAACGATCCATTTACCCGAATCTGAAACTGCGGGTGTACACGACCGGCATGCGTCAGAATCGCCTCGCCAGGTTGGTGGGAATTGATGAGGCCTACCTCAGCCGAATCATCAACGGTGTTCGCATACCGGGAAAGCAGATGCAGGAGCAGATCGCCCAGGTGCTGGGCTGCGACGCGGAATGGCTTTTCCAGCAGACGATCATCCGGGTACCCGCATACGTGAGCGGGAATAGCCAGAAGGTTGGAACAGCTGAATCTCAAGCATGAAAGGCAAACTGAATTTCAATTGCGTTAGTCTTTGGTAGACTCGCTCTTGCTTCCCTTTCCTCTTTCTGACAATTGGGCTCAGCCCCTTTTCGCGCTCACCCATGGGTTATGAGTGCGGATCTTTTCGCTCGGTCTGTTGGAGGCTTTAGCCTACGAATTCGAGAATCGAGAAGTCTCGATCTCCGCATACGGCGCCTGTGCGAACCGGATATTCATTTGCCGAATTGCATCCTTGCCTCGGATCGTCATATCGCTGATGAATCGAAACTGATCCCTGCTCTCCTTCACGTAGGCTTTGACCCGATACTGTGTCCCCCAGGGCCTTTCCACCACCGTTACCGACACATCTGAGTCTGGCCTCCGATAGTCGCTCAATCCAGCCGCTTCCTTCAGCCTCTCTCTGACCGCGGAGGCGTCATGGTTGGGATCAAGGTAAAAGTTTGCGACACAGACCACACTGTGATTGCCGCCGGTGGAGTTGACGATGCTCTCCGACCAGAACCTGGAATGGGGAATTATCACTTGACTATCGTCAGCTGTGCGCAGGTGAACAGCCCGGCTGGCGATCGCTGTGACTTCCCCGTAATGGCCGTCGACTTTGATCCAATCGCCTGGCTGGTAGGTGTTCTCCAGCACCGTCAAAAGGCCAGCTACGAAACTGCTTCCGTAGTCTTTGAGTAAGTAAGCCAGCGCAAGGGCGAAACTCGCGCCTAACACAAGAATATTGCGAAATGTGGGCTCGATCAGGAGAGGCACAATAACCAGAACCGCAGCAGTTCTAATCAGCAGGCGCACAAGCGGCACCATCCGAAGAATGGTGAGTCGCTTGCCAGGATTTGCACTCTCCGCCACGCGACGAAGTCGCCACTGCACTCCCACGATCAGAAGCCGAGCCAAAACAAGTACCGCGAGCACGACGAGCACATCGCGCCAACTCAGATGTTCCAGATGTTCCCAGGCGATCAAATTCTGGTTCATCCTCCGCCTTTCCAAACGGCCCGTCTTGACATATCAATCGTTCAGAGACCCTCGCCCGGTGAATCCTGAGCAGAGAAAAAACTAACGATCCTGGCCTTGTAAGTCCCTGCAGTATAGCTCCGCATCTTGATGGCGACAGCCACGTTAATACTTTTAAAGCCTATCGCCAGAGGAAGTTTTTTCGAGCGTCAGATTTGCGATCTGTCCAGGCGCGGGACTGAATCAAATTAGTAACTCCTATATAGTTACCAGTCCCCGAACTTGACCCTAGGGGACCGGAATCCTGCTCTTCCTGGCGCTCCCACCTTTGGGGGATGCAATGAGGTCAAACACTTACAGAACAACACGTTGCATACATAGTACAAAGGTAATAGATCCATGCCACGTTCGTGACTATCGTCACCTGTACCCGGTGCCCACCCAAGGACGATCCTGCTGGTAGTCACCCAACGCGGCAAATACATCTATCTTTCCCGCTGCATTGGCTGACTTGGACGCCAGATTCCACTGGCACAGGTGACGCCGATGCTCACATTCCGAAATAATTCCTCTTTTGTAGTAGCACGCAAGATTAGTGTGGTTCACCCGGAAGTCTTTTATAAAAGGAACAATTCCACCCGATACGCAACGGGATCCGTTGTTGCGGTCTGCCTCGCCGGCCTGGCGTTCACCCTGGGGCTCTCTGGCTGCGGTTCGGACACTAAACCGTTCTCCTCGACGAGCACGCCTGGACTAGTGGTGAACCCGTCCACGATCGAGTTTGGCGACGTAAAGGTAGGAACACCAGTCATTCGGAATGTTTCAATTACAAATTCGGATGCTTTTTCAGTGCAGATTTCAGACCTGACCACGTCAGGCCCCGCCTTCACAGTGAGTGCAGGTACCTTGCCGGCAACCCTTGCCGCGGGCAGCAGTATGACCGTGCCGGTTCGCTACGATCCCGGATCAGCTACGGACTCAACGGGAGAGCTTAGTGTAAACGCGATGACCAGCAAGAAGGTGAATGTTTGGGGGTCGGTAAAACTACATGGCAAAGGGTCCGCTTCGTCGGTAGCTTCTTTGGCAGGCTTGAGCTGCGCGAATTCGTCGATGATCGGGACGAACGCTGATTCCTGCAAAGTGACCTTGACCGCATCGGCTCCGAGCAGTGGCATCATCGTCAACTTGGCGAGCAACAGCGGTTCGGTGACCGTGCCCGCCGTCGTATTAGTCCCAACAGGAGCCACGAGCGCGACCTTTGCGGCGAACGTATCCAGCGTCACGACCTCGCAGACCGTTACGCTTACTGCAACGCAAGGGACAGCTTCAGAAACAACGACCATCAATCTGAGTGGCGTGGCATCGCCTTTGGCACCTTCCATCAGCGCGTTTTCTTGCGGCGGCAGTTCGTTCACCGGTGCGAGTTCGACGACGTGCACGGTTTCGCTGAGTTCTGTGGCCGCTTCCGGTGGACTAGCCGTGACATTGACGAGCAGCAATTCTGCGGTAACGGTGCCCACCAACGTAACGGTGGCCCCCGGAGCCACTGCCACGTCATTCACTGCAAATGTGTCCTCGGTCAGCACGGCGCAGACGGTGACGATTGGGGCCAGCGCGAGTGGATCATCGAAGGGCTTTGCAATTCAGCTGAACGCAGCTGTACCTGCTTTGAGCCTGAGTGCCACGTCGTTGACGTTTGGGAATGTTGCCGTAGGGGCGGCGGTGACCAAGTCCGTGACCCTGACCTCGAGCGGTACGTCGCCCGTTACCATCAACTCCGATTCCATCACGGGGACGGGCTTCTCCGTTTCTGCTGGAACTCTGCCCGCCACTCTGAATCCGGGACAGGCCAGAGTATTGACGGTTCAGTTCTATCCCACGACAGCCGGTTCGGTAACCGGGCAATTATCAATTTCGAGCAATGCGTCAGCAGCTGCAGTAAGCCTGAGTGCGACGGGTGCGACGGCGACTCCGGTTGTGAGCACAGTATCGTGTAGCACGACTTCGATCACCGGGTCGATGGCCGTCCCATGCTCGGTGGGTCTGTCAGGTCCTGCACCGGCTGGCGGATTGACGGTAGCACTTGGAACCAGCAACTCCGCAGTCACGATGCCAAGTTCAGTGACCGTTGCGGCTGGTGCGACGAGTACGGCCTTTACAGCAAATGTGGCGCCCGTTGGCAACACGCAGTCGGTAACATTGACTGCGACGACGGGAACCAGTTCCAAGGCGATTTCACTGCAACTGAATGCGGCGACGCAGGCGCTCAGCCTGAACGCATCATCGCTTTCCTTTGGCAATGTTTCCGTCGGTACGGCGGTGACGAAGTCCGTGACCGTGACATCGAGCGGCACGATGGCTGTCACGATCAATTCTGACTCGATTACAGGCACGGGATTTACGGTCTCAGGAGGAAATTTCCCTGCCACCCTCAATCCCGGACAGGCAGCCGTGTTGACGATACAGTTTTATCCCACGACCGCAAGTTCCGTTGCTGGCCAGTTATCGATTTCGAGTACTGCTCCCGCCGCGACAATAAGCCTGAGCGGCACCGGAACGACCGTGACGCCAACGGTGAGTGGGATATCCTGCGGCAGCACCTCAATCACCGGATCTTTGGCGGATGCATGCACAGTAACACTGTCGGGCTCTGCTCCGACCGGTGGCCTGAGTGTCTCCCTTGCGAGCAGCAGCAATGCGGTGACGGTGCCAGGTTCAGTGACTGTTCCGGCTACGGCGACGAGCGCGGCATTCACCGCGAATGTGGCTTCGGTGAGCAGTGCACAGTCCGTCACACTGTCGGCTACAACGGGAAGCACGTCGAAGGGGCTATCGCTGCAGCTGAATGCGGGCACCCCGGCGCTCAGCTTGAACGCGACGAGTGTCTCGTTTGGAAACGTGGTGGTGAGCAATCCGACAACGCAGACGGTAACCCTCACTTCCACCGGTACTGCCGCGGTAACGGTGACGTCATTAACGGTGACTGGAAGCGGCTTCTCCGCATCGCCCGTGAGCCTGCCGGCTACCCTCAACCCAGGACAGACCGTCACCGTGACGCTGACATTCAACCCGTCGGCAGCGGGCGCGGTCACCGGACAGTTGAGCATTGGCAGCAACTCATCGGCGAATCCGACGATCACAGCGGCTCTGAGCGGCACCGGCACATCACACGTAATCGATCTAAGCTGGCAGGCGCCCGGCGGCTCCAGCGTTCCGATCGCTGGGTACTACGTATATCGCGCGTCAAGCGGCACCGGTTCATTCGCGAAACTAAACTCCATGATCGCGCAAACCGCTTACGCCGATTCGAATGTTCAGAGCGGACAGCGCTACGACTACTATGTGACGAGCGTAGATTCGTCGGGTGCAGAAAGTACGCCCTCAAATACAACTACGATTGCCGTTCCATAGAACGGAATGGCATCGGATGAGAGATGCGCCGCTCAATCGGGGGCGGTGCGCTCATTTGCGACGAACAAGATCGAGGACGCGGTTTGCTGCTTCGACAGCGTCACCGCGCTTTCCCGCAAGGCAGACAGCGTTGCCTGCAACGCGCGCGAAAGAGTCAATCATCTCGGGAGACTGTGCCATTTCGTGAGGTGTGTTGCGAAGCAGGATCATAACTGCACTGCTTTGCGATATCTCCTGAACATCCCACTCCCCACTCGGAACGTAGTCGACGGCAAGTATCCAACCCACTGGTGCAGGGTGGGAGACGAAACTCGAGTTAAGTTCTTCAGGCAGGACAAGTGACTGCATGGGACGTCCGTTGCGGAGCAACAGCGGGCGGGGGTAAGAGTGCGCCCGACCTTCGCTGTCGATGAGCGCGTATTCATCCGAGAGGTGCGATGCACCGCGCCGAAGCAGTTCGGCGACGAGCGAAGACTTTCCGGCGTGGGTGGTACCGGGAATGACCAGTGCACTGCCCTCGATAAGCACAGCCCCTGCATGCACTGCTCGAAACTTCTTCATGCGATGGACCACGGCGTCGTCCAGCGCCTTCACAACTGCAAGGGCAGCATCGTGGAGTGTGCTGACAGCTACGACGAACTCGTCATTGATCACGACGCGAAAACCTTCGGCCGTTTGATCGACGCAGACGAGTATGTCCGGCGAGGATGGCGCGTAATCGTTGTGGGGTAACGGCGGGAACAGATAGCGGTAAAGTGCGTCACGGATTTCGGAATTCGCGCATTCGACCCCAATCGATGAGTCGAACGCCTGGATGCCGAATTCAAAATTTCCGCGAGGGGCCATGGTTAGAAGAGTAACTGACGCAAACGCAAAAATGGCGGCCGTGATTGGCCGCCATTCTCGACGCACTTGCTCAAACCCCGTCCGCAACCCAGGTACGGAACGATGTTCGACTGATCTGGGGAAAAAAGAGATTCGAAAGCTTTACCCGATTCGTTCTTACCGGGAGGACAATGCTGCCCGGCAGATACTCTGATTAGAAGTCGCGCTTGTGTTCTTTGGGGACGTTGGCGCGCGGAGCACGGTAGTCGACAGACTCGGCTGCCAACGCGTGGGCCTTCTGCTCTCCAACGGTGAGGGAGACGACTAGCGGGAGCGCAACTGCGCTCAAGCCAGCGAGAACCGCACGACGAGTGTGCTTCGGAGCCGAGCCGGAAATGCTGACCAGGTTCTTCTCCTGAAACTGGACAATGCAGGCTTCTGCCAGTTCATCACTCACATTCGGATCGAAAGAGCGCCTCATCTCATCCGCAACGCCGGCGATTGTGTTTGCAGAGGAGCAAGCGTCCCAGGCGGCTGCGGCGGTTGCATTCAATGCAAACACCGTCTCGTTGTTTGCATTGCGTATGACGCGAGAACCGTCAGGCATAGAGTTAACAACCAAATCTTTAGTATTCGAAAGCTCAAACTGCATGCGAAAACCCTCCAGGCTCCTTGTTGCACTTTGCAGATGATTACGGCTACACGCAGAATAGCCGAGGGGAGCGAAAGGGAAACACCACTAAGTATGACCTCGGGCTTGTCCTAAGTAATGACATCGTTCGTGTTGGTAACGGGTAGTCATAGTACTTTCCGGGGACATACAAAAACTTTGGATTTGAGGAGAGTAAGGGTAGTTGTGCCTGATTACGCAAGTTGCGAAACAATTCGAAGAGAGATTGGTATTTTCAGCCCGTTTCACCGAAAGCAAGGGATGAGACATCTCGATCACGATTCGGATAATCTGCTGCGGACTGTCGTCCACTCGCGTGCGGAGGCACGTGGAGAGAAAATCGCAGAACTCGCCTCGAAGATTGGTTGCTGGGAAAAGACCATCGAGGATGCACGACAGCATGGGATTTTGCCGCTGCTCTATTCCGAGCTCTCAGCAATCGAGCCCGTCATTCCGCCGGGAGCGCTGAAACTGGCACGAACCGGGTTCGAGCGCAATGCGTTTCACTGCATCGCAAATGCCGCCGAACTGCTTGACGTCTTGAAAGGGTTTCAAGAGGCAGGTATAGCGGCAATGCCTTTCAAGGGAGTGGTGCTCGGAGCCTCGGCTTACGGCGACATAACCGCACGAACCGCCGGTGATCTGGATGTCCTGATCTACTATCGCGATTTGCTCCCTGCAACGAACATCCTGAAAAAGCGCGGATACGACCTGAAGACGAAGACGCTGGAAGACGGCTCCCCAGAAGCGAATGACTATTTTGAATACCACTTTCAGCGCGCGAGCGATGGGATGGTGCTGGAACTGCGCTGGAGGCTCGAACTGTCTCAGCCGCGCTATCGGCACGATCTTGGGATGGATTGGGTGTGGCCGCGGCGGAGGACAAGCAGCGTGGCCGGAGCCGACGTGCCTAATTTCGATGCAATCTCAGGACTTCTTATGCTCTGCATGCACGGCAGCAAGCACGTCTGGTCAAGGCTGATCTGGATTTGCGACGTAGCGAAACTGCTGGAGAGCGAGCCGAGGCTGGATTGGGATTTTGCACAGCGGGAAGCGAAACGCGTGGGCTTGTGGCGCTGCCTCGCGCTTGGGGTTCTGTTGGCGCAACGCGTGGCGGGTGCACAAGTCCCTGCCGGGGTGCTGCGTCGTTTTGAGAGGGATAGGACGGCGCGGAAACTAGCAGAGGTCCTGGAGATGAACCTGCTCGAAGCACCTGGAAGCATTCCGGGGGGGCCGGTTCCCTATGACATCCGCCTCATGGGGCTTCGGGACAGGGTCCAGGCAGCGTTTTCGCTCAAAATGTTGCGGCCTACCGCCCGGGACCGGGCAATAGTAAAGCTTCCCAAAGCCTTGGGGGCTTTGTACTTCGTGATACGGCCATTTCGGCTGTTATTGGACCGCGCAGGCCGCTAGAAGTTAGGACGTGGTTTCCCAACGTTACCTTGTAGATAATACCCATCCCGGAAACATTTACATGGTTGCCCGAGGCGGGATGATCTTATCCCTGTGGAAAACCAGCTCATAAATAACTTAAGTACAACGATTTATTGGCCTACCACTTAAGTAACCTTCTCGACCGACTTTGGTCAATTCCTTGCATAACATTTGTTAAAGATTTCGAACCACGGGCCCCAAATCGTACGCAGAACTGAACTCTGCGTGCCGAACTGTGGCAGCGTTGCACGTCCTGCCCGGGACACGAAGGACTGTTTCAGATCACTGCAGTCTCTGCATGCGATTTGAGGGAACACGACTTCAACAACCGAGGGGATGTTCGTTTGTCGCCAAAGCTAGTGGCGACACGCGAGGGGGAGATCTATAGCCATGGTCTGCAAAGAAGTGTATGCAGATGCCGACCAGGAAAGGAGGACTGAATAACAACGAAACGAACGTCTGAAGTTCACGTGCTTCAGGTGATCCATTTACGAAGGCCCGGCCCACCGTTTTTGCTGCGCAGTCTTCATGCTTTCATCTTTATCCGCCGGCAAACACATTTCGAGTGAGTCGGGCCTATTAGAGAAGGTGCACAGCGCCTGCAAGGAGAAGTTAGATGTACGAGTTTAGTCTTAGGCCGGGATTCGGCCAGGAACTTGCCGCACAGCGGCTAAAGCAACACAAATCCAGCCAATTCGAGAACCGCTCGTTAAAATCTCCGGGCTATTTCTCGTTTTCATCCTTTTTTAAAGACGGCCGCATTGGCCGCGTCACATTAGCTTTGCTGACCGGATGTGTTGTCTCAGTCCTGGCGGGTTGCGGAGGAGTGAGTAATAACTCAAACCCTCTTTCGCTGAGCGCGGTTTCTTGTGGGACGAAGTCGCTAACGGGAGCGCAGTCTACCGAATGCTTAGTAAATCTGAGCACGGTGGCGAAGAATTCGACGGCGGTAACCCTTGCAAGCAGCGATGTGGCGCTGAATGTGCCGAAAACGGTGAACGTGGCGGCAGGAGCAAAGACGGCGGTTTTCAGCGCAGTATCTCAAGCCGTGAGCAAATCGGTCAGCGTAACGATTACAGCTGAGGCGGGCAGCGTCACGAAGACAGACGTGATCACGCTTAATCCTGTCGCATCGCCTACCCCTAGTCCCACGGAACCGCTGGCAACCTTGAGCAAGATTTCGTGTGCGACGCAGGCCTTAACCGGGCCGACAACCGCTGCGTGTTCGGTCTATCTGAGCGGAGCAGCGACCAGCCTGACCGAAGTGATACTCTTCAGCAACAACGGTGCACTGCAAGCACCGACCTCAGTCAATGTACCCCTGGGTGCGACAAGCGTGGGCTTTACCGTCACAGCTTTGGCGGTGAGTAAATCGCAAATAGCGACGCTGACAGCAGCGGCCAATGGTGTCTCGCAGACTGACCCGATCACGCTCAACCCCGTCGCTGGCTCTGCCCCAACACCGGCACCCGTAGCCACGTTGAGCAAGCTTTCCTGTGCGACGCAGACGTTGACTGGTGCCGCAACCACTGCGTGTACTGTGTACCTGAGCGCGGCGGCAACCAGTCAGACCGTGGTCACGCTCGCAAGCAACAACAAAGCACTGCAGCTGCCCGCATCGGTGAACGTTGCCGCAGGCGCCACGACCGCGGCTTTCAATGTGACTGCATCCGCCCCGAGCACAAAGCAGACGGTGACGCTGACTGCGAGCGCCAACGGAGTCACGCAGACGGGCGCGATCACGATTAACCCCGCGACCACTGCGCCTGTGGCCTCATTAAGCAAGCTTTCGTGTGCGACGCAGCAGTTGACAGGGCCGACAACAACGACGTGCACCGTATACCTGAGCGCAGCGGCGGCCAGCCAGACGGTGGTGACGCTGGCAAGCAACAATAAGGCGTTGCAGCCGCCGGCCTCAGTCAACGTTGGCTCGGGCGCGACGAGTGCAACCTTCAACGTAACTGCATCAGCCCTGAGCACTGCGCAGTCGGTAACGCTGACCGCGACAGCGAATGGTGTGACGCTGACTGACGTAATTCAACTCGAAGGAGCAACCTCGCAGCCGGGAACGCATACCGTTCAGTTGAGTTGGAACGCGCCGGCATCGACGTCGGATCCAGTGGTGGGTTATCACGTGTATCGCGCCACATCCGGCGGATCCGACTATACGTTGCTCGTGCCAGCGCCCGACACACAGACGAGCTACGACGATACCACCGTCAAAAGTGGAGCGAAGTATGACTACATCGTCAAGAGCGTCGACAGCGATGGAGTAGAGAGTGCGGCATCGAATTCGACCTCCGTCGCGATACCGTAACGATCAGCGAAGATCGAAATTCGCTGGCAGTTAGCAAGCATTCGGCGCGGGGGCGATTGACCGCTCACGCGTCGAGCGCATTGCCCATCGTGTCAATAATGGCGTCCGCAATAGTGAGGCTGGCTGTAGCCGCCGGGCTCGGCGCGTTAAGCACATGAAGCGCCTTCGCCTGCCGAACGAAGTAGAAATCCTGCAGGAGTTCGCCGGAGGACGATAAAGCCTGTGCGCGCACCCCGGCGCCCCCTTCCATCAGATCGTCAGGCTGAAGTTCTGGAACGAGCCTTTGCAGGGACCGGCAAAACAGTGCCTTGCTGAAGGAGCGGTGAAACTCTTGCCAGCACATCGCTGGGTAGCGACGAAGGAAACGCCAGAAACCAGGAAAGGTGAGAGTGTCGAGCATGTCCCGGAGACTGACGTCGGTATGGCGATAGCCCTCGCGTGCGAAAGCGAGCACGGCGTTGGGACCAGCCTCTATGCCGCCGTGGATCAGTCGCGTAAAGTGGACGCCGAGAAACGGGAACTTGGGGTCGGGCACCGGGTAAATGAGATTGTGAACCAAATGCTGCGACGAATGCTTGAGCTTGTAGTACTCGCCTCTAAAAGGAATGATGCGCGTGGGATCGTGATTACCCGCCATGTTGCTTAGACGATCGCACTGAAGTCCACCACAATTAATAAGGAAATCCGCTTCGTAGTCTCCTCCGGTCGTCGAGATTCGCCATGAGCCCACATTCTGGAGTTTGAGGATCTCAGAGGAATAACGGATCTCTCCACCGTGCACCAGGACTTCGCTGGCCATGGCTTGCGTCGCGGCCTTAAAGTCTACGATTCCCTCCTCCGGTACGCGGATTGCCGCAATTCCAGCGGCGTGCGGCTCGTATTCCCGCATCTGCTCGGGGCCGAGAAGTTGCAGACCTTTGAGGCCGTTCGCAACGCCGCGTTCGAGGAGAGCGTGGAGGCGCGGAATTTCTTCAGGTTCGGTGGCAACGACGAGTTTGCCGCAGATTTCGTGGGAAACGGCGTGGCGTTCGCAGAACTCGACCATCCGTCGAATCCCCTCCACCGCCAGCTTTGCCTTCTGTGAACCGGGCTTGTAGTAGAGGCCGCAATGCAGGACGCCACTATTATTGCCCGTCTGGTGGCGGGCAGGGCCCGTCTCTTTCTCGATAACGAGAACTTGAATGTGAGGAAATCGACAAACGATCTGGTGAGCGGTTGCGAGGCCTACAATTCCAGCTCCCGCGATTGCGACTTTCATCCTGCTGCCTCATTCTTGAACTTGAGTGCGAGACTGCTAGTCATCCGAAATGTGAGAAGGACTGCTGGTTGGTACGATCGGCTGAATCGCGGCTGTTCCCCTTTCGGCCTGGGCTCGGCTTTCCTTTATCTTCCCTGCAATTCCCCACACGGTGAGCCGGCTGGAAAACCTCTGCTTAGGCGTGATACCGCAAACCCAACGAATGGCCCAGACGCTCAATTGGCGATAAAAGACAATTGGGACGCCGAGAATGCGATACTTCGTTAGCTCGGAACCGTGTTCCCGGATATCTGCGCGACCCTTGTCGAACCACCATTTCAGAAGATAAGACTTACGAACTCTCTCCGGCTGCACCGGGTGATAAACAACCGCAGATGCCTCGTACCAGAAGCGTTCTCCGCCCGCCAGGAGGCGCGCACCAAATTCCGTATCTTCGCTTCTGATTTCGGAACCCGGTTGAGGACCTAGATCGGTCCGAAATCCGCCATATTTTGAGAACATTGTCTTCCGGAACGCCATGTTGGTTCCAAAAGGTGATTCCGTTAGTTCTCCTGACGTTTTTCCCAAATCGAAAATGGCGAATGGAGCAAGTGCGTATCGGGCGCCAGTGTCCAGCCATGTTGGAGGGACAAATCCAGCCTCAGGCAGGATGCGCCCACCCGAACCCGACCATCTCTGATCGTTCAATGGTGACGTCAACCTGTGAAGCCACTGCGCGTCGACCTCAACGTCATCATCCATGAATGCCAGAACGTCTCCGCTGGATTGGCTGATGCCCCGATTAAGCGCATAGGATTTTCCCTGTTGCGGCTCGACAATATATCGAAATCGTCCGGGGAATTTGAGGCAAAATCCTTCCGCCACAGCGCGGGTTTCGTCGCGGGAGTTGTTGTCTACGACCAGCACCTCCCATTCGACGGAGGACGGCACAATCGATCCGGCTACGCTTTCAAGCGCCCTCGCCAGGTTGTCGCAGCGGTTGTATGTGCACAAAATTATGGTGAGATGCATAGTAGCTTGTTACTGCTGTCCTGCAGGCTGCGAAGGCGTTTGTGAGTCCACATCGGCTCGTGCAATCCGCATTCGGCAGGTTTGCACAAGTTCCCCTAGAGTCATCCACATTTGGCAGTAGTTATAGAAACGATCCCGAACGTTGAACGTGAATAGCCATCGCATCGTCCGGACTGGCAGGTCCCGCAATACCAGTTTCGCAAGGCTGAAGAATGCCCGCGGAAATCCTAGAATTGAAGGGCGCACTGCGCGCTCGATGATTCGAGTAGATCCAAATCCAAACCACCAGGCGCGAAACCATTTTTTGCTGAGCCGTTCTCTTGGCACGGGATGTTCGACCACGGCCAAAGGCTCGTAACGCAAGCACTCCCCGGCAGACATGAGACGACTCCCAAATTCGATGTCTTCTCCCATGAGCATCTTGTTGCCACAACGCCCCAGGTCGGTTCGAAACATGCCGTATTTATCGAACATATCTTTGCGGAAGGCCATATTTGCGCCATAAGGAGGCCTTTTCATCTCACCGGGTTGTTCTCCCAGGTCAAATAGAGGCAACAGAGCGCCGAGCAGGTCCGTCTCGCCGCCTACGGTAAGCCAAGCCGGCGGGGTGAAATCTTGCGGCGGCACGATCCTCCCTCCAGCGCCTGCAAATCTCCCATCGTGCAGCGACACCGTAAGAACGTTCAGCCAGTTCGGCTCTGCAATTACGTCATCATCGATAAAAGCGATAATCCCTCCGCGTGCTTCGCGGATTCCAGCGTTACGAGCTCGCGAGAGGCCTTGGCGTGGTTCAAATACATATCGGAATCTCTCGGGATACCTGCGACAGTAACCCTCTACAACCTCGCGAGTTTGGTCCGTGGAATTATTATCGACGACAATCACTTCCCAACTGGCGGCCTCAGGAAGAACTTGAGCCGCAACGCTATCGAGCGCAGTAGAAAGGCTCGAGCACCGATTGCATGTGCATAAGACGACCGTGACATTCATCCAGTTACATTCATGGTAAGTGGGGAAGAGGCGTTTTCAATCACTCGAAAGAGTGTCTCACGGCCTGGTAGTAATTTTTAGAGCCTCGTCTCGAGAAGAGAAGGCTGCATGGGACGAAAACAGGTTCTCGTAAGCCGAACGGCTCGAGTTTCCAGACGCTTTCTCATTTGAAAGAGCCTCTACGATTGCGTCGGCGAAGGCCTGCGCGGTGTCCTGGGGTTGAAGTCCGAATTGGGCGATTCGATCCAAGGGCATTCCACGATAAGCCATCGACGTTCCAACAAACGGCTTGCCAAGCGCCAACGCCTCAATCGTCTTTATGGATATGCCGGTACCGGAAACCATCGGCGCGAACACGCAGCGTGCGGCACAATAGGCTGGTGCAAGATCGGGAATCGGGCCAGTAAACAGTGACCCAAACGCATCGTAAATTTCCGGCAAGGTTTTTTGCACCAGCATGCTGACCTGACCCACAATCTTAAGGTTGTATCCTCGGTCCGCGATAATGGGCCAGACCTCTTCAAAGAACCACTTCATTGCGGCGCAGTTGGGATTGGTGCTTTGCCCAACGAACAGCAGGTCGATGGGATCCTGGGTGAGAGCAACCGTCTTCACCCTCGAAACAAATGTCTCGTCTATGCTGGGCAGTGCCAACACGTGAGACATTTCTGGCAAGTGCGCGCTGAAAAACTTGAAGTCGTCAACAGAGCAATGGACGAGAACATTTGCCTTTTTAAGAAGGGAGAGTTCGCTGTCAAGCAGTCTATTCGGGCTGTCGGCACGATGAGTCCAGGGGTTTATCTCTGCCCGTTCTTGCAGAAGATGAGACTGAACATCGTGCGTCTCAAGGATTATCGGAACTCGGCGACCGTCCCGCACAATACGCCGAAGCAACTGCCGCGCAAAGCCGAATGTAAACACGTGGTTGACGACAAGCAAAGCAACCGGCAGCTTGCTGATGAATTCGACTACGCCTTCGGGCAGCCGCGCCGACATCGCAGTCGTGACGATCCAGTCCAACGCCGTTCCGGCAAAACAATGCCTTACCCACCCTGTGTACTTCCCGACAACGAAGCGTCG
Organism: uncultured Acidobacteriaceae bacterium; assembly: GCA_963832035.1. Taxonomy (GTDB): domain Bacteria; phylum Acidobacteriota; class Terriglobia; order Terriglobales; family Acidobacteriaceae; genus Telmatobacter. The sequence continues at coordinate 675,999 of CAWHSK010000004.1, forward strand.
ATTGTCGATCGGCGCGAAGAAGATATGATCGGCGCCTATCTCCTGCATCCCCGCCTTGATGTCGGTCCAATTCGAATAGGCCTCGGTATACGAGCAATGGAGCGGAACACAGATGAAAACGGTCAAATATCCACGAGCGCGATAATAGTCGATCTGATTCTGAATCACGCGGGCTGTTCCGCTTCGCGGCCACGGAGGTCCAACGATAACGGCTGTCGGCTGTTCAGCCGATAACGAAACCGGCAATAAATCCGAGATTATCGATGTGCTGGGCATTGAATCGGCTTTTGAGTTCTTTTCGCTGATGAAGACATTCGAAATCGGGACCTGGGTCGACTCTTAATGAGTTGCTGCACACGAAAAATTATTCTTGGAGCCAAACACAGCCTCGAGAGATTCATCCCTAACTGCGAAGGACGCTTCCGTTGAAAACATGGAATCATAGGCCTGTTGGCTTAGGCTTTCAAATTGTTGCCGATTTTGCAGCGCCGAAATAGTCGCTTCTGCAAAAAGCTTTGGCTCATCATACGTACGGATGCCAATCTCTTCCAATCGCCTCATCGGCATACCTCGGTACGCCTTGGATGTTCCAACAAATGCCTTTCCCGCTGCAAACGCTTCGACGGTCTTGATTGAAACTCCCGTGCCTGACACCATCGGGGCAATCACGCACCGCGCCGCTCTGTAGTACGGCAGCAAGTCTGCAACCTCTCCGAGAAAGTGGCTTCGAAACTTCTCGTATAACTGCGGCGCCTGGTCCTCGACTCCCTTTGCGATACGACCCACGATACTCAGGCTGAGATTTAAATTCGCGAGCAGCGGCCAGACATTCCCGAAGAACCATTGAATTCCAGCAATATTAGCTGGGTGCCAATCCGCCACGAAAAGCAAATCAATCGGTTCGGTACTTGCGCCCGACGACCGCACCGATGCGGCGAACTCCTTGTCAATTGTCGGCAACGCCAAAAAGTGAGTCTGACCAGGCAATTCCCTGCTGAAGAAATTGAAGTCATCTACTGACAAGTGAACGAGCGCGTTCGGAGCGCTTAGATGTGCGATCTCAGATTTCAGCAAGCGCTCTACGGCATCCTGTCGCCTGCTCCAGGGATTCCGTTCCTTCTTCTCGTACACAATATGAGATTGGACGTCATGTGTATCCAGAATGAGCGGCGTGCAATTCCGTTGCCCTCCCAGTTGCTTCCTCAAACGAAGGGCAAAACCCAGGGTAAATACATGGTTCACGTGGAAAAGCGTCACATGCAATTCCCGGAGCAATTTCATCGCCTCAGCAGTCAATTGCGCGGATCTGGCAATCGCAACGAGCCAATCGAGAGCGGTGCCGTGGCGCCCGTATTCAAGCGTTGCCCGATATTTGGCAAGGGTAAACCTCCACGGTTCGATCGAGGCGAGCAGGGTGTAATCTGCACCGAGTGCATTGAGACCGTCCCTGAACTCGTCCCAGACTCTGCTTTCGCGCGTGAAGTTCCAATGGAATGGGTCCGCAATAAAGACGGTCTTATATCCACGGCTGCGATAGAACTGAATCTGGCTTTGCATCACGCGACCCGTGCCACTTCGCGGCCAGGGCGGCCCCGAAATGATCACTGTCGCCCGTGCTTCTCGCGGCGGCACGGTGGAAATATCAGGACTGAAGTCGGCGGTCTGCATCGCTTGCTCGGTCCCTCATCGCTTCCGGAATCTCGTTGGGGAATCTCTTGAACTTCACAACGTCTTCTCCAATTACGGCTGCTACGCGAATGTCTGCAGATGTTTCCCCGAACGAGAACTGAAACGGGACACTATCTGTGAAATCGGCCATGAGACTACCTGCCCGGCTCGATTCTGATAACTGCGATGAGGATCTCGGAGAAATCTAACTCCGTCGTTCGTTGTGGCGAAAAGGCCTCTTGAATACCAGAACTCGGCAATCAATCGTTGCGCGCCTCTATCCATTTTCTCAATGGCTTTGCGATGGATTGTCATAAACGGGCACTCGGATCGCGCAGCTCTTCTGACAGCCTCAGCACAGCCATCCTCGCTGGCATCCTCCGGCCAGATTTCCGGTCCACCTGGCTGTTCGGGGTGATAGATGCTTCGCAGCGTTCCTTTGGACGCAAGGAAACCGGAATAGAGAAAGAATTCGCTGAGATCCCTGTCCAAAAACGCGGATGCAAACGGCCTGGCCTCCTTTTGCTCGATCTGCCTTATCAACTCACGGGCTTCGTGGGTAATGATCGTGAACGGTGGGTGCGTTCGAGTAAACCAACTGATGTATTCCTGGGGATTAATACTCAGATACCTCAGCGTTCTCTCTAAGTATTCCCGCATCGGATGATTGGTATATGCGTGACCGTTCAGTCGCGGTTGTCCGGTGGGAGTCTCCAGAAATTCCCTTCTGAGTTGCTTGATCATATGGTTCTTTGCATCTAGAACCACATATCGTTCAGACCGGATAATCTCAGCCACGTTGATCTTTAGCGCCTGTTGCGTATACCAGCCGCCAGCACCGGGTGGCAGGTCGGCGATGCTCGCGGCCGGCACAATTCGAACGGAACAAGCGAGACTGCCGTATTGTCGCAACAAGTTGCCTCGCCACTCTTTGAGGCCATTATCTATGATAATGATTTCTTCGATTAGCTCGGGCGGGCAATACAGTCGCATCGACCGCGCCTGGAGACAAAGCAATCCTGCGTCTCCTTCGAACCCAACGGTCACGAAACTGTAGCGGCATGGTTGTGCAGGACTGTTCAACAAACCGCCCCTTTCAAATCAAGATCAAGTTTGTCACTCTGGGCGATTGGTGGCCTGATGAATTCCCGATGATTGGTACCAGCACTCGAATATCTGACCCAGCATTCGCAGCGCATGCACCTCGAAAAAGAACCGTCCCTGTACCTTTCGATACCAATGCTGGTCATCGGTATTCATCCATCGGATAAATTGCTTGAACTCGGCGAAGTAGACTCCCGGCGCCTTCCAGACCGACGGCCTGTCTGCTCCCTGGCGTATCAAAGCGCGCCCGTGAGAGAACCAATACGAACGAAAGTACTTCTTCGTCAGTCGCTCTGTTAGCACTGGATGATAGACAATTGCCGAGTGCACGTAGCTCAACGGTAATCCTTTCGAAATTAGGCGTAGACCGAACTCTGTGTCTTCATTTCCGATCAGACTCTTGCCGCTGCGTCCCAAATCTGTACGAAAGCCGCCGCATTCAGTGAACACGCTTTTCTGAAATGCCATCGATGCGCCAAAAGGTGCCCTATCCAGGGGCAACGACTCGTCACCCAGATCGAATTGGACGAGCGATCCACCAAGGTTATGCGACCCGCTGATCGCCAGCCAGGGCGGTGGCTGGAAATCTCCTAAAAGTATGCGGCCCGCCGTACCCGCACATCGCTTTTCTAACAAGGGCTGCGTCAGATTCTGAAGCCAACTGGGTTCAACTGTTACATCATCGTCAGTGAAAGCAATAACTTCGCCCCGAGCCTCTCGAATTCCTGCGTTTCGTGCATTCGAAAGGCCCTGTTGCGCTTCGAAGACGTATCGAACTCTACACGGATGGCGCTGACAAAACTCGCTCATCACTTCGCGCGTGCGATCTTTCGAATTGTTGTCAACGACCAGCACTTCCCAGTCAACGGACTCAGGCATTTCAGAGGCGATCACGCTTTCCAAAGCTCGAATCAAACTCTGGCAACGGTTATAGGTACACAAAACCACTGAGACGTTCATGAGTTTGACCTATCATAGTCTTCGATTGTCAGCCGATGGATCACCGTCGCCTTCGACGCGGCGAGTGTCCGGGCTCTTCGGTCGCGATTGCTTTCAGCCGCTCACAGAATAATGGGATCGGTTCCCTCGGCACTATTTCCTCGGCCCTGGCCCGTGCGGCGTTGCCGATGGCCGGCCAGGTCTTGCGATGCTCCCAAGCCCTTTCCATCGCATTCGAGAAGGCTGCGACTGTCGGTGCATCGGCAACAAATCCTGTTTCCCCATCCGCACAGAGCTCTGCGTTGCCTCCAACATCCGTCACAACCTGTGGCCTGCCACGCCACATCGCTTCGACTAAAGCGAGCGGAAGACCTTCGAAACGGGAGGGGAGAACGAGCAGATGGTTTTGTTCCCAGATTGCTGCGATATCCGATACATGCCCTCGGAAATGGACATTTTTCAAGTGGAGCATCTCGGCCATTCGGCGCAATACTTCTTCATCGGGTCCAGTTCCAAATAAATTCAATTCAACCGAACGATCGCGCCATTCCGGGCGAGCCAGTGTCTTCAGTAACACGTCTTGCCCTTTAGCCGCCAGGTCTATGCGCGCCACACATGCCAATCGCCAGCCGCCGCTTTCATCAGGCCACGGTGCAATCTGTTCAGTCGAGACGTTGTAGGGATTCCAGACCACTTCACCCTTGGGCAGCGAAGCTCCGAGTTGGGAGCGAAGCAGATCGAGATTGTTTCGGGAGACGCAGAAGACTCTGCAAGCGGCGTTATAGCTGGCATTGGCTTCACCGAGTTGATTCCCAAACCACCAATGCTCGTCATTGCATTGGACGATGATGGCATAAGGAATTTCCGCCTCACGGCAAACTCTCGCCCAATCGAATCCGCCTGAATTACTCCCTTGAGAAACAACGACCAAGTCAGGATCAAATTGCTTCAAGTCGTGATATGTTTTTGGCCCGCCATAGCGCAATTTCTCTCGCCAGCGGCGTGTCCTCCCGGCATCGTCGAAAGGATGCCCTTCGACCTGAATTCCTTCCCGGGCCAACGCCTTCAATCGGTCCGACTGGCAAATCCAAAACACGACCGAAGCCAACACATCATGCCCTTCTCTCTTCAGTTGGCGAGCGGCCTGACTCCATAGCTCTTCGCTTCCCCCCCAGATTGCAGAATGCATGGTGCTGACAAAGGCAAATCTCATTGCGCGTCATGTCCTGACCCGCTGGTTACGGCTCCCGCGTGCAGCAGTCCCTCAAAAAATCTGCCGTTGAGCTCTGCATTCCTTCCATCGGCATAGTATTCCCGTCCATTTCGCAGCGCTACCGATCGGGCTTCGGCGTAAGCTCGCCGATCCATCATGATTCTTGAAATCTCAGAAAAGGCGGCGTCTGGAAGCAAGGTCTGACGGGGCGAGAAACACGCGAGGTCACCTGTGGTGTAGCCATGCTCGGTTTGCAGGAAGTAAGTCGGCAAACCGCACGCAGAGGCGATTGTTAAGACGCCGCTGAATATGCCGATCGCTGCAGAGGAACGGCGAAGGTCATCCTCGAGAGACCAGGCCGGATGCGACAGTTCGCATCGGTTCGGATGCTCCCGAACGAGGCGTCGGCACGCTTCAAAATCCAAACCGTTCCAAAACGGATGGGGCCGGATCACGACACGGATAGTCGAATGATCAGCGCTCAGCAACCTGCCGGCAAGTTCGATAAGCGCACGGCTTTGGCCCTCAACGCCATAAAAGTCGTCCTGCGGACCGGGCACATCGACCATGAGCAAGGTTTGCAAGTCGAATTGGTCGGGCAGGTCAAAGATCGTATCGAAAAGGCTTCCTCCTCCGACGTAATCAACCTTCGGCGCGGTCATTTCGCAAGCTTGAAAAAACCTGTCGTTCGCTTGCGCCAGCAACTTAGCGGATGGCTGCCCAAATGCTACAAATTTGGAGGCCGTTATAGGAACGTCCAATGTATGGCCGATCACGCCTTGTTGGAACGTGATAACCGGCTTTCCCCGTTGCTGCGCCGTCCGACATACGGGACTGCAAAGTGCATGCCAATGACAACGTGCTACGACGGCATCAAATTCCACCGAGGGCGCCAGGTGCTCCCATGCCTCGACGAATCGAGCGACGTGCTCGAATCCATCTTCAACCTCAAGGCTGGGACTCAATCCATGTGGCTCCAGAATTGAGACAACAGTTTCAAAAGCCGATCGCCCACGCATTCGAGAAAGGCGCATCCGCGCGCGCAATTCAAATAAGTTTGAAGCTTCGCCAGGATCAAGAAACTCGACTTGACCCTTGCGACCTGACGCCTCCAACTGTGCGTTCAGCTCACCTTTGCATGGCGCGCCGGCCGGCAGCAGGCAAAGGATTTTGGCATCCGTCTGCGCAAGCCCCAGAAGAGTGCGGGTGAGAAGTTGATTCTCGGTTTTACGCTCAAAGTAGGGTATCGGGCAGAACAGCACGTCGGTCTTGATTTTTCGCCTCTGCTTGCGGCGGCTTACCCAATCGGCGGAGCGAACAGCAACGCTGGCAAGTTGACTCGAGGAGCGTCTGTCGCCCGTGCCACTGCGAGGACCATGCAGAGGATCCATCTGAAGCTGCATGAAATAGTCCTGCAGGCTCTTGTCGCGGCGGTAAAGATGCACCTGCGCCTGTGAAAATGCCGCAATCCGATCTTCTGGCGAATGAAACAGGCCATCAATATCCATTTGAATCAATATGCCCAACCGAAGCGCCTTGCTTGCGAAGTAAAGCTGCGAGGGCCTCGATCACTCGTTCCTGACTCGATGATGTCAGTCCCACAGAGCACGGCAGACTGATCGCCTGTCGATGAATCACATCCGCAGTCGGACACCGCGGACTGCCAAAAGGATCGTGTGCAGGTGATTGATGCATCGGCTGCCATAGAGGTCTGGATTGGATCTTTTGGGTCGCAAGCGACCGTAGCAGTTCCCGTGAATTCACCCCCGCCTCTTGCTCATCGATAAGCAAGGTGTACATCCAGTAGGTGCTATACGCCCAATCGGCCTCATCAGGACATTTCACTCCCGGAAGGGTACCGAGCGCATCCCGGTACCGTAAAGCTATTTTGCGCTTGACCTCGATAAAGGAATCGAGTTGCTCCATCTGAGCGCACCCCATCGCCGCGAGGATGTTGGTGAGGCGATAGTTATACCCGATTTCGTTGTGCACATATTCGATCGGATCGTCCTTGGCTTGCGTGGTCAAATACCGGGCACGGGCGGCCCATGCTGGATCGTCGGTCACGAGCATGCCACCGCCGCCGGTAGTGATGATCTTATTTCCATTGAAGCTGAAACAGCCGACGTTCCCAAGTCCTCCCAGACTTTTTCCCCGGTAGCGGGCGCCCAGACCTTCCGTCGCGTCTTCGATTACGGGAAGCGAGAACTTCGACGCGACCTCAATGATCGGATCGATGTCAACCGGATGGCCCAGGATGTGAACTGGAAGAATTGCCTTAACCCTCCGTCCAGTGCGCCGGTTGCGCAGATCCTGCCCCTGCCAGTGGCATTCGTTTTCCAGGAAGTCGATCACTGCCGCCGGATCCATTTGCAGGTACTTCGGTTCCGCATCGATAAAGATCGGCCACGCGCCCGCATAGCGGATCGCGTTCGCGGGAGCGATAAAGGTTAGTGTGGAAACCAGCACTTCATCGTCGGGTTGCACCCCCGCCAATAGCAACGCAATATGCAGTGCCGAAGTACCGTTGACGGTCGCGATGGCGAACTCTGTTCCAGCTCGCTCGGCCGTCATTCTCTCGAACTGCTCAACGTAGCTGCCGACCGAAGAAACCCAATTCGTATCCAGGCATTCCTTCACATACTGCCATTCGTTGCCACGAATCTCGGGCACAATGAGCGGGACAAACTCAGCCGGAAGCGGAGCACCGGGCGCGAATTTTTCTTGAGAGCTCAATTGCGGAATCTCTTTTCGGTAAAGTCTGAAAGAATGTTATTGCGTACAAGTGCGGATACTTCCTGAATCCCCTCAGCTACAGTGCGCGTTATCTTGAAACCGAGTTGGTCGGCTATCCGCGCGAATGAAACCCGATAATCGCGGGGATCTTCGGTCTTGTGAACGAACTCAATGACCGCATCCGGCGCAAACGGCCGGATCATCTCCACCAGCTGCTGTTTCTGAAAATTCTGCTCCGTCGAACCAACATTGAATACTTTGCCGGCAACTTTTGACACCGGCGATTCAAGCACCTGCTTGATTCCCCGCGCCGCATCGCGCACGTGAATATAGGGGCGCCAGAACTGCTCACCGAACACCACAAGGTGCTTCTTCGTGAGCATCTCCATTGTGAATTCGTTCACAGTGAGGTCAAATCGCATTCGCGTAGAAACTCCAAAAACAGTCGCGAATCGCAGTGGCGTTGGAGACCATTTCGCGTCTTGATCATCGCTCTGTAGAAGCGCTTTTTCAACCGCCACCTTTGTCTCCGCATAAAGCGACACTGGACTCAATTCTGAGTCCTCGTCAACGTACTTGGTTGGGTCGCTCATTTTTCCGTAGTTGCTGCATGTCGAGGCAAAAATGAATCGGCCGACGCCCGCCCTTCGACTCTCCTCGATCAGAGCCAGGGAACAATCGAGGTTGACAGCCCGCGAGAGGTCTGGCTCCCGCGCACAGGCTGGATCGCCCACAATCGCCGCGAGATGAACGACCGCGTCACATCCCGAAACAGCCTGCCGAACTGCGGAACTGTCTCGAACATCGCCACGCGTGAATTGGAACGCAGGGTGAGCCCAGACTCCAAGCAGGGACTCGCCGCCGTGCAGCAACGAATCGAACACCCGCACGGTATGGCCCTCCGTCAACAACATCGATACGAGTGTGGATCCGACATACCCCGCGCCGCCAGTGACTAAGATCTTCATTTTGTGATTACTAACTTACCTTCCCCGGTATAGCAAGTACCGAAAGTGGGATACCGCAAATAGGAAGCCTTGCTTCCCTAAACCGCGTTCAAACCAAGTCGATCAAGCCTTTGGCTTCCCATTTACGCAAGTACGAAAGGGTCTCGCCTTCGGGCAATCCGACTTGATCCGCTACAGCCTTTACGCTGACCGGTCGTTCGAGTGCAGGTATGAAATCCATGAGATGGCGCATGCGCCTGCTCTGTTCGCTGAGTGTATCTCCCAATGCAACCTGGCCGTAGTCCACGTAAAGGTCATACGCCGGATTGGAAAGGCAGACATTTCCCTCAAATTTCTTAATTATGATCGGCGAAGCCTCTAGGCGATCGATCGCGCCCATCAGGACATTCACGGCTTCGTCCAGGCGATCGTTTCTGATGATTTCGACACTGTCTTTGCTCGAATGGTATTCAGGATACGGGAACCGCGACAGCGATAGCATCGGAATTCCATAATTCTCCCAAATGTACTCGTCATTGACGAGGATGCTCTCGAATGGCCCAGACCGGTAAGGCAAGCCAAGTTCATCCAGGCTTCCCTTCAAAGCATGCGAAATGCTGACCAAACTCCGTCGCGAATCCTGAACTGCAAGCTCCGTTTCGGATCCCAGCATTTCAAGGAAGATTCCTTCAAGAATTCGACCACGTTCCGTCGTGCTTAGTCCGGCGAGATACAGTTCCGACCCCATAATTCCCGGTGACAGAACCAGTGAGTAGCTGAACTTGGTGCTTCGCCCCTGAAGACGCCGCATAACCTCGAGTCCGACAACGCAGCCAGCCAGACCATCGTTGGCGACCCCGGCATGATCAAGGTTCCCCGCCAGAGCGATAGTGAAGCCAAGCGAGCCCGAATGCGTGTATTCAAGAATCTTCATCTCGCCTGGCGCTTCGGTCGTGCGAATCAGGACCCTGTAATCGCCCGGGCTGAGTTGATCATAAAGCCGCTTCGGCAGGCAGAATCCCCAGTCTCTGCTCCAGCTTCTGAACTGCTGCCGGTAGTGAAACGGGATCGACTCGGGATCGCGATGATCGTAGTGCAAGTGCTTCTTAAGCTCTTCGAGGCTCACCATGCCTTCGAAGTTGGAAGAAAGCGCAATCACTCCCAGTGGATGGGTGGTGCCGTCGTAAATTGTCTGGCCATTTTTCTCAATTCGCGCCTCCAACACATCCCACGACGGCGGAACTACCCATCCATTATGTTGCTTCGATTCCTGCACCGAGATGGTACGAAACGGCAAAATCTCGTTCAGATACTTTACCGCTCGGTCGTAATCAAGCGAACAGACGGCGCGATTCAGGGGTGTGAGATCGCGCAGTATTTCCATCATTGAGATTGTGGAATTCATTCAACTGGGAAGGTCATTTGTATCAATTCTTGGCAATGTAAGCCGCCCGTCGACACCGAGGTCCGCCGCGCGAGCTTCCACAGTAAACCCCAGCTTGCACCGCCGACTCTGAAGAACCTCCAGCAGAGACTCGTTGAAGCCACCATAAGGATAGCAAATGCTCCATTCATCCATGTCCACTCCCAGTTCCTGTAGAAAAAGGAGCGAACGGTCGATCTCCTCGGCCTGGTTTTCTGGCGAAAGGCTGTCGAGCCATGCGTGAGTATATCCGTGGCTTCCGATGTGCATTCCCTGGCGACGAAGGCAACTGATTTGTTCAACTGACATATACAGTTCCCGTGCAAAAGCCTCTTCGTCTGAACTCACGTGCTCCGCAAACAACCGTCTCACGAGTTCGGTCCGGACGCTCTCCGGTAGTTCGCGCTGGAGAAGCCGCTTGAGAATCGTGACCTCGCGTGGGTCATACCGATGCTTCTCCGTGATCGCCATGAGGTAGCTCTCGCGGCTCTTGAGCGAGTGCTCTTCTCGGAACTCGTCAAGCGAATCAAAAACTTCGTCGAGCAACTTCCAGGCGTTTGAAACAGACGCGAGCACAAACTGTATCTTATTCACGTCCAGCACGCGGTGTTCGAGCACAGCTTGTGCTGGTGGGAAGAAGCAGCCCTTGATGCCGCGTTCCTCGAGAAGAGGAAAAACATTCAGAAAATGATCGCTATAGCCATCGTCAAAGGTCAGCAGTATCGGGTTCGGAGGCAAATATTTATGCGGAGAGGACATCGCATTAAACAGGTCCTCGACGGCAATTGGGTTAAAGTTGGCTTGAATGTAATCGAGCTGATTTCGGAATCGCTCGATACTGAGACCCTTAATTGCAGGAAACCGCGAGCGCGCAAGATCTCGCACGTAGTGGTACATCACAATGGTGACGGTTCTATTCATCTCAGATTTGGAAATGCGGCTGATAGTTACGATCCATTACCAGGAACTCAGTCCGCCATCGACCACAAGGCAGTGCCCTGTGACATAGCTGGAAGCATCCGAGGCAAGATAGACAAGCGCGCCAACCATTTCATCTGCTTTTGCCATGCGGCCAAGCGGAACCCTCGCAGAGTATCTGGCCTTAAAAGTGTCATTCTGTCCGCTCTCGACGCCAGCCGGAACCAGTGCATTGACCCGAATCCCTGCGTCACCCCAGTTAGCAGCAAGATAGCGAGTCAAACCGACTACCGCCGCCTTCGACGTGGAATACACGGCGGGATTGCTGATCTGACGCCCAAGGTAGAACGACCCTTCGTAAATGCGCTTGTCGGAGGAAACGATGCCGTAGATGGATGCGGTTTGAATAATACTGCCACCCGTTCCCTGCTTCTGCATCTGTTTGCCCACAGCCTGAGCCACAAGGAACATGCCATCAACATTGACTGCCATGATCTTGCGCCATTCCGCGAGTGAGTATTCTTCAGTGCTGGCGAAGAAGGCATCAAGATCAGTCGATTTGGACGCCGCGTTATTGTGCAGCACATGGATAGCTCCGAAACGGCTGACAACCTGCTCGACCATGCCGGCGACCGAAGATGGATCGCCAACGTCACATGCAATTCCAATGGAAGAGACGCCGTAATCCTGTTGCAGTTCTGCCGCAAATTGGTTGCAGCGATCCTGGTCAAGATCGACAACAGCGACCTGTGCGCCAAATTCTGCGAGCCCCCTGCAAAAGCCCTGGCCAAGAATTCCGACAGCGCCGGTCACAATGGCCGTCTTGCCATTCAGGCCAAAAATATCCTTATAGTGCGATTTCATCGAGACTCACTTCCCTGTTTTCATTGCAAGATTGCCGCCCCGCAATGAGAACACGCATGATCTCGAGCGTCTTCTCCGCAGGGATCGCGGGCTTCCCAGAGCGGGCGGAAGTAGTAAATTCCCAGAGCATGCGCCGGAACATCGAAAAATTGTCGGTGATATCGAAGGCGCCGTTGCGCTCGGTTCCGAATATGTCTACGTGGAATGTGCGGGCCGCTTCACCCAATGCATCAATCTCAAGGATCCCCCCATCATCCAGGCGGATTACAGCACAGGCATGGTCAGCGGGAAGCATCCGAACCGATAGTGGTCGTGCATTCGTCATGCCCAATACCGCATCGAGTATGTGCACTCCATACTTTTCCCACGAGAGCACGATGGCACCGCGGATCAGCTTCACTTTGCCATAAGCCGCAAAATTGGCGCGAGGCTCATCAAGCTCGCGCGCGTAGCGCATCCCCGAGCACGACATCAGCTGGCCCGACTCCAGATAGGGCTTGAGTTCACGAAGTTGGGCAATGTCGAGACTCAGCGGCTTGTCCACGAAGACCGGCATCCCGGCCTTTAGAAACGGCTGCGCCATCTCGAAGTGCGATTCGAAATCATCGCGCGCAATAATGACGGCGTCGACCCTTCCCAAAAAATCGTGATAGGCCTCAACGGCCGTCTCGATGCGGCAAGCTGCACACAGCTTTTGTGTCGTTTCGGGATACTGTGTCCATGCGTGAGTAATTTTCCATCCCGGGAAGCCGAACTCCGAGGCATGCCTGCGCCGCACATAGTCATAGATGCCACTCCAACCGGAGTTAGCGAGCCCCTCAGGGGAATAGCCGTTGATAATCGAACTGTAGGAGAACGGATGACCGTTTCCCTCGCTCATCCCCATGATGCCTATGGAACCTACCATATCGCCCATCCGCCATCGACACAGAGATTCTGGCCTGTGATGTAGCTTCCAGCGTCGGAGCACAATAGCGCGACAGCGCCCTTCAGTTCGTCGGGCTGGCCGATGCGATTCATGGGATTCTTCGAACCAAGCTTCTGCATGAAGACTTCGTGCTTCTGAGTCGGCGGATGTGGAAACGCGCCCGGGCTGAGGGCATTCACGCGGATGCTATGGGGCGAAAGAAAGCTGGCGAGGTACCTGGTGAATTGAAGAACCCCCGCTTTCGCCGCACCGTAACTAGGCGGATTTGCGAATTCCTTGCCGTCATAGATTCGGTAGTCGGGTCCGATATGACCGTACATCGACGCGATATTGAGGATGACTCCGCGGCTTTGCTTCAAGTCCTCAAAAGCCGCCTTTGTCAGCCGGAAGACGGAGTTGAGGCTCATGTCGATGTCGTAGTTCCAGTCGTCCTCCGATATCGATTCCCATGAATTTTTGTTGCCCGACCACGCATTGTTTACGAGAATGTCGATGGAATTGAAATGCGTGTGTACTTCCTCGATAAAAGTGGCGGCAGAGCCCTTCTTGAGTAAATTAACACCGAGTCCGACAGCCCGAATCGAACTGAATTGTTTCTCAAGTTCAGCTGCCTTCCGTTCGCATTTCTCTTTGTCTCGGCTCGCGAGCACAAGGTTCGCGCCCAACTCTGCAAGTGTTTCGCAGATGGCGGTTCCCAGATAGCCTGCGCCGCCGGTAACGACAGCCGTTTTCCCTTTCAATGAAAGCAGTTCCTGCAATGACTTGCTCATTTACCCTTTTCCCTCATAATGCTTCTACAATCATGAAATCGAGATGATCGTCAATGTCCTGGGAGCGTTCCCGCGGCATCAGCACCGCACCGAGTCTACCCACCAGCAGAGACTTGGATTCGTCGGCGAGCAGACTGGCACGGAAAATGTAGACCGCTCCATTCAGTTGATATGCCTTGGGCAATTTCTGCCGTGGCAGCCAAGGCACCGCGCCAGGAATGAAGACTTCCGGGACGCCATCTGTCAATCGCCACGCTCGGTGTGGGTTAAGATCCGCGTCCTTGAAGGTCGCCACAGAATCGTAGTTGCCCTGTGAAACGAGTTCCAGACATCTACGAACATCTTCCCCTGTTCGAAGCGGGCAAGTAGGTTCCAGCAGCACAACCCATTCGGGCTTCTCTCCTTCCGATTCAAGGCGGCGCAGCAGGTCCTTCAATGCATCGATTACGAGTGCCTCATCTGTTGCCAGATGCGAAGGTCGTATATAGATTTCCGCACCGAAGGCTTCGCCCACTGCGGCAATTTCGGAATCTTCAGTCGAAACAATGATCCGATCTATCTCTGTTACATGGCGGGCAACATCAATCGACCAGGCCAGCAACGGCTTGTCTAGCAGCGGCTTTATGTTTTTTCCGGGAATCGATTTGCTGCCGCCTCTGGCGGGCACGACAGCGATTACGCGTTGTCCGTTTAGCATCAATCTACTTTTCTATCGCTGATCTTGTTGCAAGCCTGTCCAAACTATCGAGCGCTTTTCGATATTCGGCCCATTCCCCTGTGTCGATCCACGCATTCTCGGCAATTGGAAAGACTCCTATGCAGCCGCCGGCGTTCTTCAAAGTCTCTATGAAATCGGTCATGTCGCAATGCCCGTTTTCGGGGATAAGATTCAGGCGATCCTGTCTAACCACATACATGCCCGTGTTAACTAGAAAACTGTATTGCGGCTTCTCTCTGATCTGCGCAAGACTGCCGCCCTTTTCGAGTTCACAGACGCCGTACGGTATTTTGTAGTCCTTCAACGACGCGACGAGCGTGAGGTCGTATTTGCCTTGGGTATGAAATTCAACCAGCTCCGCGAGATCGGCCTGAATCACGATATCGCAATTCGTCACAATTACGTGTTCTTGCTGAGGCGAGTAAAGTGCGCGCAGCGCTCCCGCGGTCCCGCGCGGCTCCCTTTCCTCGATATAAGAGATCGAGTAACCGGGATCCAGTTCTTCGAAGAAGGATTTGAGGATTTTCGATTTGTAGTTGACCGATAGATAAAACCGATCGAGGCCGTAAGGCAGAAACTGATCGATAATGATCTCGATGACTGTGCGCTCTCCCATCGGAATCAGCGGCTTTGGAAGGACATTCGTGAACGGAGCGAGGCGGGTTCCCTTTCCCCCTGCCATAATAACCACAGGCAGGTTGAGTCTGGGCTTTGGCTTGTGACTTGCGTCGTCCTGAAAAAGATCTTTCCAGAAAAGAAGCTCCACAATCTCTCTCGAAGAATTGACCACCGGCACGCAATTCAGATTGCCCGTGATCATCTCGGCGCGAAGCTTATCCGCCTCGAACCCTTCCTCTGCAACATGAGGATCGCAATTGCAGACGCGGATCACCTCCGCCTTCAGATCGCCGTCCGAGAGAATCCAACGTCGGATGTCCCCGTCGGTCAGGGAACCAACCAGCCGCGAATTCCCGTCCACGACAAAGAGAATCTTCTCTTCTGTCTGCTCAAGCTGCTCCATCGCCTGACGGATTGTGTTGGTCTGGGCGACGAGAAAAGTGCGTACTTTTTCACTCATGCGATAAGTCTCAGATAATCTTGGCAGAATTGCGGCATTCGATCTTAGCGATTTCTTGCGTCCAGATCGTTAAAGTGCTTCTTGAGTAACGAAAGAGAAATCTCAGTATCCCGCAGAACATTCTTGATGCGCTCGCTGCTCCGTCCATCGCGATACCGATCATATGGGTTCCGCATGCCCCGAAGAGAGGTCTGAAAGCGAGACGACAGCGCCTTCGAAATCCCTCGCTTGATGGCATCGCAATCGCTTGGCACATCGATCACATTTCGGGCTCGCACGCGGCCTTCCTGCCGCTCTCCGACGTTAACTACCGGCAATCGGAATGACGGCGCCTCCGTCAGTCCACTCGATGAATTCCCAACCATAAGCGAAAGATGCTTCAGGCAACTCAGATACCTGCGATGCCCCAGGTGAGGCACCCACTTGAATCGACCGCCACTCGCTTCGCATGCCGCCCGGAGGCGAGCATTCATCCTAGCTCCCTGTGCATCGGCATTCGCCATCGTAAAAACTGCTCGAATTCCGCTAGTCTCGATCCCGCTCAGCAAGTGATCGACCTGCCAATCAACATCATCGTCGCCCCTGGTTACCGGATGATACGTCACGATCGCCACCGGCTCGTTCAAAGCGAATCCCAGTTCCGATTCGAGCTGCACTTTCGTCAGGAGGGCGGCCTTGCGAAGTTGGTCCAGACCGGGTGCGCCGAAATTGAATACGCGAGAAGGATCTTCTCCCATCTGGAGAATTCGGCGACGGTAGATCTCAGTTGCCGGAAAGTGCAGCGCGGCCATCTTCGTTATTGCATGCCGCACCGCATCATCGATCGCGCCTTCCGTCAGTTCACCACCATGAATATGCGCAATCGGAATCTGCAACATCAATGCTGCAGCAGCAGGAGCAAGCAATTCGAAACGGTCGCCGAGTAGAACCATGACATCCGGCTTCAACTCAGATAGAGCTTTGCCGAAGCCCTTCAGTCCAAGGCCAATCGAATTAACATTCTCAAGTTGCGAACGCCCCGTCATGCGCATGCGCACCTTGCGATCAATCTTGAAGCCCTCGGCCTGGATCTCGCGCCAGGTCTGGCCAAATCCGGATTCAAGGTGCATCCCGGAGGCGATGATTTGAAGTTGCAGAGCACGGTCGCCCTTAATGGCCTCCATCAGCCCGCGAAGCAATCCGAATTCGGCCCTGCTTGTCGTTATAACGCAAACCTTTCGCCGCTTCACGCCAGGCTTTCCCACTGGATCGTTTCATCCTTGTCGATGCTCTTCGAGAGAGTGCGTCCGATTAATGCCGCCAAGAGTTTCGGCGCTATTCCATTGCCCGGCCTCTTGATGGTCAAATCATCTCGAGTAAGCAAATGTCCCGCGGTCAATTCCCGCGCAGCGACCACGCTCTTGCGCGCGACTGAGATATTCGGCAGTTCAGACCTGGTCGGCACCTTGATTCCATCCCCAAGCGCAACCTCGACGTGCCGAATTGCCGAAACCATCTCTCGCAATTCGTCTGGCTCGAGCGAAGCCGCATGATCGGGCCCAGGCATCGACCGATCCAGAGTGAAATGCTTCTCGATCACTTCGGCGCCAAGCGCAACCGCGGCGATTGCGACTTCGATGCCCGGAGTGTGATCGGAGTATCCGACAGGCAGACCGAACGCTGCCTTCAGCGTCTGCATCGCCCGAAGGTTTACTTCGTTATAGGGGGCGGGGTACTCAGTAACGCAATGCAACAGGGTTATCTGATCAGCTCCCGCTCTCCTCAGAACTCCGACCGCCTCTTCAACTTCACCAAGCGTCGACATTCCTGTAGATAGGATTATCGGTTTGCCCTTGCGAGCGATGTGCTCGAGAAATGGAATGTTCGTGATTTCGCCTGATGGTACTTTGTACAGCGGTAAGTCCATCTCCGCCAGAAGATCCGCGCTCTGCTCATCAAACGGACTGGAAAGAAACTGAATTTCACTTTGCTTGCAATGATCAATCAGCTTCCGATGAGCTTCAAAATCAAGTTCGAGCCGCTTCAGCATTTCAAATTGCGATTCGGTGCCGTCGGTTGTGCGCTCCTGGTAGCGTGCTTTGTGCGCGGATCTCGTCGCAAGCTGATCTGCCCGGAAACTCTGAAACTTCACCGCATCCGCTCCGGAGGCTTTGGCGCTTTCGATTAGTTTCAGCGCCAGTTCCAGTGAGCCATTATGATTTACTCCGGCCTCGGCAATGATAAATACGTGCGACATGAGGGCTCTTTCTTATATGGATGGAGGGCAGGCAGCGCCCGGCGCGGCAAACGATAACTTTCTCTTACTTCACACATTCTACGTGCACTGATTTGAGTTCCGACCCCAATGGCCCACCGTTTTCGGCGAATGCCACTCGTAGGCAGGCGTCTGCGAAGGAATATCGGAAAGTCTGTCTGGCACACGGCTTCAGGAAAAACAGTTCCTGATGCAGCAGCCCTCTCAACTTAGCTCTATTGGACACACCACTTCACCCTAAAGACGCTCTGCACTAGGGGAAGCTTGTCTTGCACTCCTATCTTAGTTGGCGCACAGGGCAGCCAACATAGACGCCGGGCTCCGTAATATTTCGCACGACGGTCGCTCCCGCACCAATGACGCAACCCGCCGTGATCTCAACTCCCTCGATCACCGTGGCTCCAGCGCCTATCATGGAGAACTCACCGATCTTGACACCTCCACAAATGGTGGCTCCTGGAGCAACGTGTACCCAGTCCGAAAGAATCGAATCATGCTCGATGGTGGAATTCGTGTTTACAATGGAACCCGTCCCGATAGACGCTCCGGCGTTAATGACCGCTCCATCCATTACTATGGTCCCTTCGCCGCAGTGCGCATGCTCGCTCACAATCGCGTCTGGCGAAATAATCGGTGGAAAGCATAGATTAAGCGCGCGCAATCTCCTGAAGAGGTCATGGCGTGTTTTGCCGAGTCCGACTTGGCCAACGGCAAGTACCGAGCAAAGCTTTTGCCGATCAGCCGCAAGCAGCGCGAGTTCCACGTCACTTCCAAGATATTGAACTCCAAGCACGGGGCCATTGTCCTTTAGATCGGTGTAGCCAAGAATGCGGTAGTCCGCAAGTTTCTGGATTATGCTAATTACAACTTTGGAATGACCTCCGCCACCGACGATAACTAACTCTTCCATGCTATCCCTTGCGCGCTTACATTTTCTTCCGCGCTTTGATGCTGCTGGCCGGCTATGCGCCCTTTGAGAATTGCAGGCAGGCTCGTTGCCTCATCGCAACGCAATTTCGCGACTGCTCTGATCCTGGACCGTAATGTCTCACCTTGATCGAGATATTTCCTGGCTGTCGATACGATGTCGACTATCTCGGCGTCAGTGGGAAAAGCATTGAATTGGTGTTGAAAATCATATTCCAGCACGCGCGCTAGACTCCCCATCTTGTGAGCATGAGAACCCATGAAGATACATGGCGTGCCCCCGAGAGTGGCGAAGATGGAAGGATGGTATCGTCCGGAGATAAATAACTGGGCGTGCGCCAATACTGCGCCGCACGAGACAATCGGCGCTTCTACTGGAATGATCCCGACATTCTTTTCCTTGGCGACTCGACGTAAAAAAGAATCCGGCCAATCGTTTTCCGTCAGGTAGACTCGACAGCCCAGCGTAGTGATCGCGTCAACGAGCCGCGAATAGCACTTTACGGACCTGTCAGGATCCGTGGCCGCCAATGCACCCCCTCCGATGCATATATAGGGCCCGGAGAAATCAAGGTTTCCCAGGTAATCTTCTTTCTCTGGAAAGGGAATGAGAAAGTCGCCATTCGAAGGCGGGCGAGAACTACTCTTCCCGTAGACCGGTTGCCATGCAAAGAGAGAGTCCGGAACGAGCATCGGGTCAGTCTCAGGCATTTCCTTCCGGACATATTCAAGTGACTCGGGGTCGCGCATCAGCACAGCTTGACATTGTCCAAACAGCTTCCTCGCCGCAGCGAGCGTCCTCTCGTTCCTCCCGCTCAGTGGACAATCCGAAATCATTGAGTTGACCAGAAACACAGGCTTTCTCAGGCGAACTCCAAGTTCAATCATTGCAAGCAGGAAAAGAGTCTGACGACGAGGCGGAGTCGAGAAAATGATATCTCCATCTCCATCGACGACGATTATGTCGGCTGCTGAAGCCTCACTAAACAGCCGTTCGAGAGGATAATACCGATGCTTGTGAGCCAGAAGATTGTCAACACTCACTGATGGATCTTCATCAATAAAATCCTTTGCGCCGAGCAGTTTTTCTAATTTGATATACCAGGAAAAAGGCGATCGATTACGCCTGAGAAACAAACGTCTAAACACTCCATAGTACTTTGCCGGCATCAATGTTCTTACGTATCCGGCCTCCGCCACGGATAAGTCGAATAACTCTCCCGCCACCGATCCTGTAAGGTCAAATGCACTCGATAACAACTGGTGAAGCGCGATGCTTGCGCCTCGACCCCAGTTAACATTGGTTCTGTTGTCGCCTACAAAAAAGGCTTTAATCGGCGTGTCTGTCGCCGAGGACCGCACTTCAGTGACTGTATTTTTGGTGTATTGCATGAGCAATCAACTCTGGAGAGAATGAATCGTGATTCAGACGGTGCATCAAAGGGCGAGTTAAGCGCTATGAACATCTTGAATGGAAGCAGATGCCGCGTACATTTGCAAAAGATCTGATCCTCTTGGTCAGGAACGATCCGACGTCGCGCGAACGGATTCCCCGTAAAGAACCGGCTTGCTCAACGATACTTCTGTAATCCTTCCATCCGGAAGTTCCCACTCATACGGCACAACAACGGGTGTCGCCTGGGACGCCCACGTGACGTACTCCCCCTGATAGCCATACTCCCCAAGGTCTCCGTCAACTTTGAAATAGGCGACCTCTCGATAGGGGACAATCATGTCAGTAACAGTTGATGCACGAATGCTCATTTTGACTGTGTAGTTCTGGGGAAGTAAGGGAATGGATTTGAAGGTGCATCTTATCCTTCCCTTCCCTTCGAGGTAATCCGGGGTTTGCCCGTCCAGCAGCATGTTGGACGCGAAGCAGGAGCCATTTATCCCCAGTACGCCAACCGCAATATAAGGCCTTTCGATTCGCTTCAAAGCATCATAGGATATGTCGACGATCAGGTTGTCACCCGGGAGGAACACGTTGCTCCTCTCTCCCTCGTCATTTCTCAGCTCAACCTCATTGATGACCAGTCCGTATTCATGATTGGCGCAGGCATGCGTCGATTCGACCGCGATGCTGTTGAGATAGCTCTCAAAAACTTCATCTAACGGCCCGTCTTGATGCAAGTGTCCGTCCTTTATCCAGATGAGCCGTTTACACAGATTCCGAATAGAGTCCAGATTGTGGCTTACGTAAAGAACCGTTCGTCCGCTCTCAGCGAAGCTTCTTATCTTTCCCAGGCATTTCTTTTGGAACGAAGTGTCACCAACCGCTAGCACTTCATCGACAATGAGGATCTCGGGGTCCAGGTGTGCCGCCACAGAAAAGGCCAAACGAACATACATGCCGGAAGAGTACCGTTTGACTGGCGTGTCTAAGAACTCTTCGATTTCCGAAAACTCGACAATCTCGTCGAATTTGCGAATAATCTCGGCACGCGTCATCCCAAGGATCGCGCCATTGAGAAAGATGTTTTCGCGTCCAGTCAATTCCGGGTGAAAGCCTGTGCCAACTTCAAGCAGACTCGCAATCCGACCCTCAATTCGGATCCGTCCCTCCGTAGGAACGGTAATTCGGCTCAATAGCTTCAGCAGTGTGCTCTTACCCGCACCGTTTCGACCAATGATGCCGACGACCTCGCCTCGTTTGATCTGGATCGAAACATCCTTGAGAGCCCAGAAATCCACTTCCTTGGTTTTCTTCTGCCAGCGGGAACTAAACCACGCGAATGGAGACCTGATGGCATCTTCGATCGCATGACGGAGGCCATCACCCTTGGCCGAGTTGCGACCAATGGAGTATCGCTTGGAAAGATTCTCGATCGAGATTACGGAATCAGAATTATCGTGAATTATCGATGGTGGCATCATATCGCTCAAATAACGTCAGCAAAAGTTCGTTCAGTCTTTCGGAAGTACCAGATACCTGTACCTATCAGGAAGATCACTTCGAACACCGCGATCCCCAGACCAGGCCAGTACATGCCGGCAGATTTGCCCAACAGGCTCCAACGAAAGCCATCAATGATTCCAACCAATGGGTTGAGCGCGTATAAGAGGCGAAAGCGGCTCGGGACGACGCTGCTCTGGAAACCAACAGGAGAGATGTATAAACCAAATTGGGTCAGAAACGGGACGATAAAACGAAAATCTCGATACTCGACCATGAGGGCGGAAATCCACAACCCTATCCCGAGAGCCGCGCCGAACACTAGCATGATAAAAAATGGCAGAGCCAGCACATAAATGGGAGGGACAAAGCGATACCAAATCATTAAACCGACGAGAAAAACAGCGGAAATAAAAAAGTCTGTCAGATTCGTCATGATGCTGCTGACAATAATCACAAGTCGTGGAAAATAGATCTTTGAAATCATATTGGAATTTGCTACAAGACTGTTCCCGCTCTCCGACATCGCGGCCGAGAAAAATTGCCACGGCAACATGCCGCAAAATACCAGTAAAGGATAAGGCAGTCCCCCGGAAGGCATCTTGCCCAATTTCCCAAACACGACGGAAAGCACAATCATGGTGAGCAGCGGCCGAACGAGTGACCAGCTTACGCCTACGAGAGTCTGCTTGTAGCGCACCAGAAGATCGCGCCACGTGAAGAAGAAAAACAGTTCACGATAGCGCCAGAGATCCCGCCAGTACTGTCTCTCGATGCGGCCTGCTTCTATTGTCAATTCATTCATTCAGCATTTTCCCGGAAAACTGCCGTGCGACGTTGCGTTGGTAATGGAAACCTTAAATGAGCTCGGAACGAGACATACTGTCTTGGACGCGACCTCTAGGCATCGAGGGTGGGCTCATGCCGGCCCGAACTTGCATTTCGTCCGCTCCGTAACTTAATGCGGTCAAAAAGCTGGACTAAGCGAAACAGTAGAGTGCGATTAGGGAACGGGTTTTGCATTTCGCGAACCAACTCCGGTTCATCTTCGGGTTCGGGATAGTAACAGCCCGCTGGCGTGTCGTCCTTCTGCAATGTTTGAGCCTGATAAGCAATGATGTCAGATTCGGTGACGCGTACGCTGTCAGGAATCGGCTGGCCCGAGACACTGGCCCACATGGCACCGATAAGATCGCGCCCTTTTTCGAAGCGCAGATAACACGGCGGAGCAAGCCGGGCGTTCATCTCAATAAGGTATGCCCGACCTGTGCTCTCTTCGAGAATGAAATCCAACCCGAAAAAGCCGGAAATTCCGAGGCGGACCGCAATCCGTTCGGCTGCCTTTCGAATTTCAGCATTCTGAATTAGGTGCACCACGCTTGCCGGACCAGTTGAGCCATCCGAACGTAGAACTTCCACCGCAATAAGCGCGATGACCTTCCCTTTCCATGCGAAGACAGTACAATTTGCAGGGCGGCCTCCAATGAATTTCTGCGCGATGATGGGCCGTTCCGTGTGGTTCATCCACGCACTCATGAAGAATGCATCGCGATTCACCATAAGGCGTTTGATGGCGCGTGTCAGCCGGGACGTCTTGGTGATCTCGTCCCACACACGCTCCGATGGATCGAGTTCGCGAAGCGTGCGAACGCCTAGACCTCCCCAGGTGCCATCGACTTTGACGACACAGGCATTCGATTTGCTCGTGCGCCAGAGATCGAGGTCCGCGCTTGATGAGACACGTGTGGTCTCTGGAACGCTTATACCTTCTTCTTGAGCGAGGGAGAGCAAGTCGTACCGTGAGGTCACAATGCGATAGCCGCGGGGATCGCCAAGAGAATTCTCGATCAGACGAACGATTTTTTCGCCTGCTGCTCCTTCCTTCGAGGCATTGCCATAGAGTTGATGCAGGTGCTCTACGCTACGATCGCAACACGGAACCACGATGTCAGGATCAGACTTCTCAATCGCTGCACGCAATGATTCGAGAGGATTGGATGCCCTGTAGGGAAATGCGCGCTTGACTGCACGGGTGACCAGAAGTGTGTGCCCATTCGATGGACACACTGCGGAGACAGTGCAGCCTATCCGTGCCAGGCCGATGGCCAGACGCGCCCCCAGATCCCATCGATTT
Organism: uncultured Acidobacteriaceae bacterium; assembly: GCA_963832035.1. GTDB lineage: Bacteria > Acidobacteriota > Terriglobia > Terriglobales > Acidobacteriaceae > Telmatobacter. Next base: position 699,516 of record CAWHSK010000004.1, read on the forward strand.
GTGTCGGCCAGCAAAACCTTCGGAGAGGAATTCAAGACACCTGCTTCCGATTCCTGAATCAGCGCAGGAGACTTGTTGCTTTCCGTCGCGAAGCCGTTTGTGCTTCGCGGGAGTTGGGTTGTTGATTCCACGTGCAGTCTCTTCTACTGTGCTATCGGTTCTGTTGCATTGGACTCTTTAGACGCTTTCCGAACACCCTGCATCTGTCCGAGAGGGCGCCTTGCCGTCCGCCGGAGGTGCGCTGAGAGACGCGGAGCCGCAAAGCCGGCGCCGAACGCAAAGCGAAGTAACGGACCAAATGTATTGGCGGCTGCGACACCCACGAAGAAAAGATTAGGAACGGAAGATTCGAAGTTTGTTGAAAGAGCCGGCGAGGCCTCGACAAGAGACAGATCAGAGACGATCTGAGCATCGAGGAAAGGCAAGCGACGAACGTCTGTACGATAGCCCGTGGCGGCGATGACATGATCAAACTGCAATTTCGCGCTCTGACCCGTGCCGTCCTTGATGTGGAGATTAACCTTGTTTCCCTCCACTTCGGCACCAGTCACCGCCGATTCCAATTGAAATTTTACTTTGCCGACAACCTGCTCCTTTGTGAACCATCCTGGCGCAGGACCAAGAACGCGATGAACCTTGTCAATGCGAAAATCCTCTGGCATCAGGCGAAACACCAACGGCAGATTGGCACACATCCAGAGCCTCCATCCCGGCCCGATACCGGTGACAGGTCGACGAAGGCGAGCCATAAGTGACGGGGCGTGCGCCTTTGGTGGATCGTGGAACCGGATACTGGAACCCCGGGCAATGACTTGCACTGACGCTCCTGCCTGATGAAGCAATGCGGCAAGATCCAGAGCAGATGCTCCGGCGCCGAGAACGCCGACCTCCTTGCCCCTGAAACTTTCGAGCCCAGCGTGCTTATAGCTGTGAGTAACGAATTCTTGTGGCAAGTTGGAGAGTTCCTTGGGCAAATGCGCGTAGTGAGTCAAGCCCGCTGCAACTACAACCCGCCGGGCAAAGAGAGTCTCTCCGCTACTCAGGCTGATGCTGAAACCCGTGCCCTCTCTGCAGACCTTCTCAACGAATTCCTGCTCAAGTTCCGGCACAAAGCGGCGCTGGAACTCGATCCCATAACCGGTGAAAACTTCAAGCGGCACAGGAGAGCCGATGTGCTTGTACGGCAGTCCATGCTCCTTGCAATAGGCCTCGATCGGAAAGCTCCCGCCCGGATCAAAGAGACTGGAAGCGAAGCCTTCAGACTTCAGGTGCATTCCCTTTGGCATGTGACTGATCCACATGTCCATCGGCCTGCCGAAGATACGAAAGTCAACCCCCGCAGCTTTGAGATGAGCAGCGATGGAGAGTCCGTAAGGGCCAGACCCAATGATTGCCACGTCGCAAGCATTCATATCCATATCCTTGATGAATTCGTCACGTTCTGCGAGAAGCTTTCAGCCTCGAAGCCCGTGCGTCATACCTTGATGATCGGAAGTGCCAACTTTGAATAGAGTGTGTGTTTCCAGCTCAAACTACTCTGAAGTGAACTCTTCTCCGCCTGGCTTACGGGTGTCGGTAAGGTTCGGTCCTGGTTTCGAACTGGCATCATTGGTAGTTGAGGTATTGTGCAATAAGCGACCCCTCTTCTGAAAGGCCCTTTCGTAAGCGGCTAGCAGGTTACTAATGGAGTGTTCCCAACCCAGGCGCCGTTCGACACGCTCCCGCCCAGATCGTCCCATCTGCTCTCGCTGCTCAGGATGGTCAAGCAGCCAGAGGATCTTGTCTGCGAAGTCCCCTGCCAGATCCTCGCCGTCACAATAGAGCGAAGCCTCTCCAGCGGTGAATCGGCCTTCCTTTAGATCAAATTGGACGATCGGCTTTGCCAAGGCCATATATTCGGCGATCTTGATCATTGTGGAGATGTTGTTCATCTCGCAAGGCTTGTCTGGATTTACACACACATCTGACGCTGAAAGAACCTCAAGTAATTCGCTGTCCGATACACGACCCGTAAAATTGAATATGTCCTCAAGATTTTTATCGGCCACCATCTTGCGTAACGCAGGGAGGCCCGGGCCCCCGCCGACACAGGTGAAGTGAACGTCGGATCGGCCCCGGCTCCTGACGTTGGCAGCAACGTCAATAAGGATATCGAGCCCCTCCTGAATACTCATGGTGCCCACATAACCGACAAGATATGCTTTGCCGTACTTTAATGCCGGCTTCCATGGCACAGGCCCGAACGTGGCGAGGTCTGGTCCGTTCCGAACTACAAAGGCATCCCTCTCGCTAATACCGCCGCGGCTCAGCGCCAGTGCCTTATAGCTCTCATTCGTCGCCATTACAACACTGGAACAGGCATATGTCAGTCTCTCAAGCCACGATTGGACCTTGAAGAAGAGATCGCGCCTGCCATACTTCGACAGATATAACTCCGGATTCGCGTCGTGGTGATCGAAGATATAGTGCACTCCAAATAGCCTGAACGGCAACGCCACCAGAAAGATGTCGTCTGGTGGATTGCATCCCTGAATAATGTCGAATCCACGAGCGAAAAATATCCACCACGAAAACAGAAATTCCCACAACAGTGCGCATCCATATTCCCAAACGTACCCGGCAGGACTGTTCCCTTCCGCCGGCATCGGATGCCGATAAATGTGAACGCCCTCGAGAACCTCATGAGCCTTCTTGAACCCTTTGCCTTGAGGACAGAGTACCGTAACCTCATATCCATGCATGCAAAGAGCTCGGGCTTCCTTCCAGACGCGAGTGTCGAAAGGGACAGGAAGGTTCTCCACGATAATCAGAATTCTTCTTTTTGTCTTATTCAATGGGGGATTCTCGAGTGCGTTTTTTAACTATAAGCGAGTTGAGGAGTCTTCGCGGTTCCTTGTCTGGTGATGCGAACAAGATCCACCAGGCATTGATCCTCACGGAGTTTTGACCGGACCTGACTGAACTCCGGATCATAGTTTCCGATAACAACTGTCTGAGCGTGATCGAGCACTGCTTCGACGCTTGGAGACATCAGCCGGGAGATGTGAGGAATGCGATTGAGAATGAAGTCCCGGTTTGCGCCTACCAGTGCAGCTATATTCACGTTCCGGTCATAAATGCGAAGGTCATAACCCTTCCCTATGAGCCGTTCGATCACCTCAATAACGGGGCTCTCGCGAAGATCGTCGGTTCCCGCCTTGAAGCTGAAGCCAAGCACACCAACCCGCGGGTTTCCGCTTTCAATTACATGTTTGACGCCGCTCGCAATCTGCATCTCATTGCTCGGAAGAACCGAGCTTAAGAATCGGAAGCTGCAAGTCATGCATCTTTGCCTGGTAAGAAAGTGCCCGCAAATCTTTGGGGAGACATGAACCGCCGAACGCAAAGCCGGGCTTTAAATAGGCCGGAGATATGTTCAGCTTTTTGTCCTGGCAGAAAATGTTCATCACCTCTTCTGCGTTGACACCGAATGCATCGCAAAGGCTGCCAATTTCGTTGGCGAATCCAATCTTCAGCGCATGCCAGCTATTGTCGACGTACTTGATCATCTCAGCGTTGTTCAAGTCCGTTCGAATAAGCGGCGCCTGTATCTGTTCGTATAGTGTCGCAAGCAGATCTCCGCTCTCTGGATCCAGTTCGCCGAAGACCGTCTTTGGAGGGTATCTGAAATCCTTGACTGCGGTTCCTTCGCGCAGAAATTCCGGGTTGTAACAAATCCCGATTTCCTTGCCCGCCTTCTTCCCCGAAAATTCCTCAAGCGTAGGAATGACTACATTCCTCATTGTCCCAGGCAGAATGGTGCTGCGAATGACTACGGTATGTTTGGCGTCCTTGCTCTGCAACGCCTGCCCGATTTGCTCGCATATGCGGCGAATGTATCGAAGGTCGAGATTGCCATTTGATTGACTAGGCGTTCCGACGCAGACAAAAGAGAGATCGGTTTCGTGAACCGCGGCGTGTGGATCTTGCGTGGCACGCAGATTGCCCTTGCGCGCCGTTTCCTCGATGATCTCGCCGATCTCGGCTTCCACAATGGGCGAAAGGCCGCGGTTAATAAGATCGACCTTATCCGGAACCGGATCAACGCCAAGAACATGGTTTCCATCGGCGGCGAGGCACGCAGCTGACACGGTCCCGACGTATCCTAATCCAAAAATGCTGATTCTCAAAGTTTGCTCCGTTTTCAAAGAATCTGACTGCAAGGATGAAGAAACTGCGCTGCGCTTTACGTTGTTGCGGCCGCCGCTACTCCCATTCCGCGCAGCCACTCTTCAAGAACGATGAGGCTGAACAGGACTTTGTGATTATCCTGTCTGCCGGCTACATGATCCGCGTGGAGCTTCTTCACCGATGAAGGGTCCAGGAAGTCGTATATAGCGGATTCGCTATCAGCAAATGTACTGGCCATTGTGCCTCCCAGTGAACTGCGGAACCATTCGTCCACCACATTCATTGCAAAGCCGCGCTTCGGACGTCGAACGATGGCCGCAGGCAGAAACTTCCGGCATACCTGTCGATGAAGCCACTTCCTCACACCATTGCGAACCTTCAGATTAGGCCCAAGCCTCTCTGCATATTCGACTATATCCTTGTCAAGATATGGAACGCGCAGCTCCAGGCTGTGTGCCATCGAAAGCTTATCGGCGTACATCAGCAGTTCATCTGGCAGTGTGGATCGGACTTCGAGAAACTGTAGCCGACTCAGTTCATCATTCCGCGGCGCAAGATCGCCGAGCTCCGCCCAGCACTCCGCTAACTTATCGTCTGAATCCAACTCAACCAGACCATCCCGGAAGAGCCCTCTTATTTGCTCGCCCGGCAAGAGCGAGAGAATGCGCTCAGTGCGATGGTTGCCGGATACGCTGGACAGAGCATGGAGCCCGCGCTTCAATGTCTCATTGCGCGGCAATGCGCCCACTGCCGTCTCCAGGGGTGCACGGGCCCAGGCAGGCAAAGCAGCCCACGTCGAGCCATAACGGGCGCCCAAATGTCTTTTGTATCCTCCAAACAACTCGTCAGGCCCCTGCCCTACCAGGCCTACTTTGACATTCTGGCGAGCTCGCTGACATACAAAGTACATCGGAACAACTGAAGAGGTCGCGACCGGCTCCTCCAGGCAACCCACAATGTTGCTTAGCTCTTGCTCAAACACTGCACGGCTGATTCTCACGCCCGTGTGCTGCGATTTCAGAATTCGCGCCGTCTCTTCCGCATCAGACAATTCATCGTCAGCGAAGGTCTCCCCATAGCCCACTGAAAATGTGTGCCAGTCAGCCCCATTCTCGTTCATCAGGGCTAGCAGAAGAGCAGAGTCAATGCCGCCACTCAAAAGCAGCCCCAACGGAACATCGCTGATCAACTGGCGGCGAACTGCCTGTCGGTATAGCTCCACAAGTTCTTCGCCTGCTTCCGCCGCGCTCTTTGGCGGTGCAAAAGGCTTTGGAGAAAACCGGTACCACCGGCTCGTCTCTATAGCTCCATCCCGCACGACGAGCTTGGTGCCCGGTGCGAGCTTGCGCACTCCTCGGACCGCTGTGTATGGCGAGGGTGTAAACCGATACTGCAAAAAGAGACTCAGCGCTTCAGGGTCCGCTTCCGGTCTGTCGTCGCCCATCGTCGCGCAGACCGCCCGCATTTCTGAGCCGAACCAAAGCGAGCCTTCTTTTTCGCGGTAGTAAACAAGCTTGATGCCAAACGCGTCCCGAGCAATCATGAGGCGTCGCCGGCGAACGTCCCAAACAGCAAGGCCAAACATGCCATTCAGTCGGTTTAAAACTTCGTCGCCCCATTGCTTATAGCCGTGGACGATTACTTCCGTATCGCACCGCGTCCGAAAGACGTGGCCATTGCTTTCCAGTTCGGCGCGCAATTCCTTGAAGTTGTAGATCTCGCCGTTAAACACCACCCAGGTCGTCTTCTCCTGGTCCGACATGGGCTGGTGTCCGCCTTCAAGATCAATGATGGATAGCCGTCGGAATCCAAGGCCCAACGGTCCGTCCAGAAAATAGCCCTCGTCGTCCGGACCGCGGTGGCGGATGGCTCCAGCCATCTCTTCGAGCTCCCGCCGCTCGACCGGTGCTTCCTTATGAAGAAAGTTGTACTTACCGCAAATTCCGCACATGTGTCTGCCTATCTTCTTCAGGAATGTGAAGTCTGCCCGTAATTACTCACGCGGAGCAGAAAACAGAGGCTTCGGAACAGCTGCGACGATGCCCAACGGTGCATGGGCGTATTGTCCCAGCCAAGATAGAGTTGTCTGCTTCGAAACGATCCTTCTGGTGTTTGCCATCGACTGAGAATTTGTTCAAGCGTGGAGATCAATCGGCTATCCAGCGCGGGAAAGCGACCACGCAGTAGTACCGAAAGGTTGATGCATTCCGCATAGTCGTACAACTCACGCCGATAAACTGTCAGTCGAGGAGCCCGCGAAAACGGCTTGGGTACACCGTTTTCATCAAACAGGTGCTCCGTGTAGTAAGCCACTCCGCGCTGAATTGCACTGGTGCAGTCGCTGTCCCCCGTCAGCGCCTCGATCTTCGCAAGCGCCTTCATCACGAAGCACGTATGAAAGTGATCTACGAAGGAACGTTTGCCATCCCTTGCATAGAACCACGAACCATCCGCATTTTGCGCCTCAAGCACGAAGTTCAGATTCCGCTTCGCTGCGTCTCGGTATTCCCTCTCAGAGAATTCAATAGCGGCGTTTGTCAGCAGATATGCCCGATAGGCATTTGCATTCACGACCATCAGAGAATGTTCAGGAAACGGCGTGTACGAGCAGGTCGTGGCAGTTGCCGAGGTCGGAATATCCTTGTAATCATTCAGAGCGTGTCGCGCAATTGAATGCATCACGCGGTGCCATCGCTGCTCGCCATCGATGCGGTACACCTGCTGAAATGCCTCGAACACATATGGAACCGTAGTAATCAACGGGGTTCCGGTGGGAATTGTACCGAGCAGCGTCTCCCAGTGAAACGGATATCCCCAGCAATGCTCCTCGTATCCCGGGCAGCGAGTCTGTTCCAGAACATTCAGGAAGTGCCGGGCCCGTTGGTAATAGCGATCCTCACCTGACATCTCGGCAAGATACGCAAAGCCCATCGCGTAATGAGCGTCTCCAATCGGAATCCGTTGCGGCTTCCAGAACAACCTCCTGGCAGATGGAACAAACGCCTCCGAAAATATGATCGGCATAACTGCCAGCGTCCCAAGCTTCGGGCGCTCATAGTAAAGTCTTTTCGCCTTCCTCCCCAGCTCACCCGAATAGTAGGACTGAAAGTCGTGAGACAGTTCCCCATATCTGTCCAGCCATTCAATAAACCGTGACACGGCCGACATTGTCCCATCCAGGGGCAAATCGTCAGCTGCCTGGGTGACGCGAAGCGGAAGCTCCTTTTCGGTTTCGATATTCATAGTTGTATGCTCAACATCGTCATTGCTGTACGTGGTCCGCAGTGCGTTGCGTGGTTCTGGTCGCCTCTGCTACCGGCAACAGTCCAAAGCCATCAATCTTCTTGAGCGTGACGATCGACAGAAGAATTGCTTTCAGCTTCATCATCTGCTCGCGACGATGAAATCGCATCAGATCGTCTGAAACAATTCGTTTCTCGCCAGCAAGCAGGGCGCTGAAATACCCTGCGAAGAGCATCACTCCACCAATTACATACGGCCGTTTCAGCAGCTGATAACTGCAGCGGACCGCCTCCCACACGGGATGTCCTCCCATGTAATAATCTTTCTTGCCGTACGCAAAGCTCTTGCCAATCTTGCCAGTTTCCGCGGTGCCCAGAACGCGGTGGTGATAGAAACACATCTCCCGAAACGACCGCGTCTTCCATCCCATCATGCGAGCCGTGGTGACCGCCATCCAGTCAATCCCGCCGGCTTTACTCGGTTGGTACCCGCCGATTGCTTCAAAACACTCTCGACGAAATATCTGGCATTGGCCCGAAACATAGTTCTGGCCCTCGAAGCTGTCCGTCTCCGAACTGTAGCCTGGTTCTTTAAAGACGGTGCCTGCAACCCCAAGGTCGGCGTCCTCTTCAAACTTGCTCATCAGAAATTCAAAGTGCTGTGGATCGAGCGTGACATCTGCATCGAGATTTCCAATGATCTTGAAATCAATTCCGGCGAGTCTTTCCTGCCCAGCCCTGAATGCATACACCTTGGCCGCGAAATTACGTTCCTGCCTGACCGGAAGATCAACCACCTCTATCCAGTCGAATCCAGCCGCACAACGGGCCGCTATGGCGCCAGTATCGTCTGTTGACCCGTCGTTGACAATCACCCATTTCGACGGCAAGACGGTCTGCTGCGCCACAGAGCGAATCGTATTCGCTATGAACTGACCCTCATTCCGTGCGGGTGTGATCAGAACGTACGGCAGATCAGAAGCCATTAACTGCATTCATCACCTGTGGCGCTGCGGTGTTCAATCAATAAAAAGTTGATGAGCCAGTTCCAGTGTCAGAAGCCTGTTTAGCTCGAGCGTGTAGTTGCGCGTGCCGTTCAAATGTTTGGTAACAATATTGGTCACCGCATCCCGGTTCAGGTACGGACGTGCAAGCGCACGCGGATTAAGCAGCATATCGCGAACATACTGCGACAGGTGATCCCGGTACCAGGGGCGAAGATGGAAAATCTTGTGACGCCCTACCCACATGCGCTCGAAATGAACAAAAGAAAATGCGTGATCCAGGGCTGCCAGCCACTGCGGCATGCCGTAATCGTAAGCGTACTCAGCCTTGAATGAAAATTGGAGCGCTGCTCGAATAAGGTAGCTATTAATGCCCCGCGTTCCCCGATCTGTGCGCAATTCGGCAAGCTCAGGATTACCGCACCTTGCAAGACGCAGCCTGCAGTCCTGATTCAGATTCTCTACCTTTGGAGCCCGATAGACAGCCTTGACCAGGTCATTGTCGAGATAAGGCGTACGGACCGCCACCTGCGTTTGTTCGAGTTCCAGGACTCCATAGTGGTGCCAGGGCGACTGACGAAACGCGACAAACGTCGACTGGTTGCCCTTGAGCGTAGCGTGATAAGTGGCTTCTGCCTGATGCAGCCAGGTCGACATCTCCGCCCGATAGAGTCCCTGCATGGGCTGAACAGCTTTGAACATCACATCCTGCAGAAGAATCTCGCTCCCATAAGTTCCGACCATGCGAACGGGCGCTATTTCCCGGGCTTTTTCATTCACGTAAAGGTCTGGAGACCGGCCCAGATCGACACATGCATCCGTAAGATAAACCGTGCGCTCCGCGTAGTGCGCGAAACGGGAAAGAAATTCCTCTCCGGTTATTATCACCTGGTGGGGTTGATTGCAAAGCGCCGCGACCTTGCGCGCCAGCTTCACATCTTCGTTATCTCGATACATGCTCCCAAAGGTGTAACAAGGCAGTGAGCCTGGCTCGGCTCGATGCCAGGCCATGATGATTCGCGTGTCCATGCCGCCCGTAAGCGAAACGCCGATCTTTTCCGGCCCATCGAAATAACGCGGCAGATTGTGAGTGAACGCATCTCGCAGGCTGTCAAAATACTCCTCGGGCGCGAGAGGATCCTGGTCTTCCCACTCTGAAGGATGAAAGTACTGCCCTTTCTTTTCCAGCGCGCCGTTTCGAAATGACCACGAAGAGCCCGGCTGCAGAACACTGATTCCGGGAAACAGGGTCCTGTTCTCCAGAACGCAGCCACATACGATAAACTCGCCCACACTCCGCGGATCGGTCGTACGCAGTTGAGGACAGACCTTGAGAATCGCTTTAGCCTCGGCCGCAAAATAGAATGCATCCGCCGATTCGTGATAATAGAGGCGCTGCAGACCGTAACGATCATTGAAGAGAAGAGCGGTGCCACTGGATTTGTCAGCGACTAAACCGTGGAATCTGCCATTCAATTGCTTTGGAAAATCCGGCTCTTCCTCGTAGCGATGAACCAGATAGGAAGCGCCACCTTTTGCAACCTCATGTCCCTTCGCCTGAAGCGCTTCAACCGTATTGACCTCAGGAAACTCCTCTCCTGAAAAAACAAGGGTGATATCTCCGCGTTCATTCTGCACCGGCATATCTGCGGCGAAGGATCCTCGCCGTGCCACCCAGCCCACGTACAACCCGAGAGAGGGTTCACTCCAAACGCCGGAAGTATAGAACGATTCATGCAGCATACTCTTCAGCATGCTGCAGACCTCACCTTCAGCCCAAGCTTTCGGTCGCTTGGTAATAATTCCGACTAAACCGGGCAAATGGAGATCTCCTTGGGCGTGCCATGTGAGGCGCTAATCTTCTTTGAATTCCGGACAAACAGGCTGTCACTCTCGACCGCAACACGATTGTTAAGCGCTGTATTGTAATTCCTTGTTTCTCGAAAGCTGGGCATACACATCGCCAGTTTTGCCAGCTGCAATCTCCCACGAATGGCTCGCTTGGATAAAATCCTTGATCTTGTTTCTCTGCGTGTCGATGGTTGTGAACAGGTCACTCGCGAAATATCTCTCAATCACTTTCGCAAGGTCTGCAGAATCACCAGGACGACACACAAATCCCGTTTCGCCTTCAATGATGTCGCGCCCGAACGACCCAACGTCCGTCGCTATGACCGGTAAGCCGAAACTGTAGGACATGAACAGCACTCCACTTTGAAAAATCTGCGTGTAAGGCAAGGCCAGCACATCCGCAGCCTTGAAGAACACTTCAATTTCGCTATCGTCAATGAACCGCGCATGCTGAACGACCTGCTCTCGCATCGGACTTTCCGCAATGGTCTGCTGCACCTGCTGCCATTGCTGCCCCGACTCTTTCATCGCCTCACCGGCAATCACCAAACGATAGCTCCGATCCCGAAGCGCGATTTGTGCAAATGCCTCCACCAGCAGATCGATTCCTTTATATGGAGTAATCCGTCCGAAGAAAAGAATTGTTCGATCAGATTCGCGCAGCCCCAAACGTCGCTTCGCTTCCGCAGAAGTCATTGAGGATTGGGGCACCATGTCATACGTGCCGAAAGGAATTATGGAGATCCGTTCCTCGCGCACGCCGAAGGTCTGCACCAGCTGGTCTTTCATTTTTGCGGTGTGAACAAAAATATGCTCCATCAACCGGTATTGAATGCGCAGGGACAATCGATTCGAAATGGAGTCACCACCATCCCTTTCCCCGGCATTTATATTGTGCGCAGTAAAAACCAGCCGTTTGCCCAGCAGTTTGTAATAAATGAGGAGGAGCGTTCGATCGAAGAGTGGGAACTTATAGTTCCACAGGATATGGAAAATCGAGGCAGATGAACCAGCCGCATACGTGATCAGCCGGGCATACACCCATAGAATCGCCAGGAGTTTCCGAAGCATGTTTTTTCTTTGCGGGGTCGCGTACAGGACGAAAAGTCTCAGATTGGGAGACTCCTCTATCTCAGGCGTCTCCATCTCGGAATTGCAGATCACGTCCACGGCAATTCCAGCGGATGCCAGAGACCGGCTGAGCCCGCAGGCATAATGCTTGTCAATCCCGCCCGTAAACAACGCGATTTTGAGTGGCAAAATCCGGGCATTCATGCCAAGAGCTCCCTCCGAATTCTTTGTCATCATTTGCATCAGAAACGCGACACCGTGAACCGTGAAATTCAACCGGCATTTTTGTTTGGGCGCCGGAGTTGTGTTATCCTCGAGAGAATTCCTGGGACAATAAAAGAACCGAACGAAACCTAGATCGCCGGGATTTTGGTCATTTTCCTGATCACGTCAGGAGTGGCTTTGAATGGGAAGCACGATTTTTCTTCCCGCTCTGGACTTAGCTTAGATTAGTGGCCTTGGCAGTGAATATTGGAGTAAATCATTGATTCTTCGTAGCTTGCGATATTCTTTGCCCCTGATTTTTGGGGTCCCCTCCAGTAATCTTTCCTCTAGTGACTGCAGTAACCGTAGTAACCTCCCAAAACCCGACTGGTGTAGAGCTTTTGTCCCTTGAGTACTATCCTCAAGACAAACGTACCCGGTATTTTTAATCGCATTTCCGGCGGATTCGCAATCCCCCGGAGGTGTCGTTGTAAAGCACTTTGGTGCTAATAAAGGAGTTTGTACCATCATGAAGAAACAATTCGCGATCATTTTCATTATCGCTTGTGTGTTCGGTCTCCGTGTCCCAGCGTCAGCGCAGAGCTGCACGTCTGCGACATGCACCGCCGCAAGCACAAGCGAGTCCGACTTTCTCGCTGCGCTCCCATCGAGCGGGAACACCAATTCGACTGTTGTAGTCAACATCCCAAGTGGAACTTCAAGCTGGACCAGCAATATTACTTACACCATCCCGGCAGCAGTCACCAATCTTACGATCCAAGGCGCAACCAATATCAATTGCACAGGGACAGCAGGAACATCCGGATACGCCTGCTCGGCAGCGGACAATACCGTGATTCAGGATTCGTACGCTGTGAACGGACCGGCAATCCTGAAGATCATCACGGGCAACAGCAACACGTCCTTCCGTATGACCGGCCTGACCATCGAAGGTGGTTCTATCGGAAGTGCATCGAACAACAAGTACGGTGTGGTAGTCCTCGGCGGAAGCACACAGAACCTTCGTTTTGACCACAATCACATCAACAACAACACCTACTCTCCCGCCACCATTTCCGCATGGGTTCTTGTGGGGGGTTCTATCGTCGGAGTCATGGATCACAACATCGTCGACCTTGGCAGCAACACCTCGGACGCAAATGGATTCCTCGCCTTCAACACTGTTGGAGATGGCGTCGGCAATGGCGACGGCACCTGGGCAGCTTCGAGTGGATTCGGAACCGACAAATTTCTGTTCATGGAAAGTAACGTGTTCAATGGCGGATATTCAGACGACTGCACTTTTGCCGGTCGCTTTGTCAGCCGCTACAACTACTTCAACAACAACACTTCAGCAGTTCAAACCCATGCAACAAAGAGCAGTGCTGGACCCGAGCGCGGATGCAGAGCCTTTGAGGTTTACCACAACTACATAACACGTAACAGCCCCGGTGATGCCCCAATCGGAACCAAGGTCGGAACCGGCTTGGTTTGGGGAAACACTCTAGCTGCAGGTACCTACTACAACTTCTTCGCTGCAGTTGTGGACAGAAATGCCGTTACAACGGAAACAAGCACGCCGAACGGTTGGGGATATTGCGGTACGACAATGAACTCCAACGGTGTTGGGTCAAGTTGGGATGGAAACAGCAGCAATGGCTATCCCTGCCTCGATGGAGTTGGACGCGGACAGACTCAACAGTCACTTAATGGAGCAAATTTCCCAGGAAGATTGAACGCTGCAACGGGATCAATATCGTGGCCGCACCAGTATCTGGAACCCGTTTATCTTTGGAATAACACGGTTCCTTCGGGCAACCTGCTTTCCATTCGTGACACGATCACAACCACTAATCGCGACATTTACGCCGATTGCGGAACCGCGGGGTCTGGCTGCTCAGGGTCATTTACAGGAGCAGCAGGAACTGGATACGGCTCGCTCGCTAACCGGCCAGGTTCTTGTTCAGCTGGCCCCGGAGGCACCAACTTCACCAGTCCGACCGGGTCTTATGGTGTGGCCTACTTCGCAACGGATGCCAACGGTGGGAATGGCGAGCTCTATGTCTGCACTTCTGCTAACACATGGACCGCCGTCTACCAACCGTATACCTATCCGCATCCACTGGTCAGTGGAAATTCAACAAAGAGTGCGACTCCCCCTGCCCCAACGGATCTTGTATCAACGGTGTATTAAATCGGGAGTCAGCAAGCCAATTCTGATCAATTTTTCTCCTGCTGTCCGAGTACTAACCGGGCAGCAGGAGATCTCTTCTTTGCGAGACCGAACAAGCGCGCAACCGGCGTCTCAGTTATGACGTCTCAGTTATGACCTCATCGGCGTGAAGCCCACACGAGGCCCCGGCTATCGTGCAAATCATAGCCTTCGCGCTGAAGGCGTTGTTTCGCGCTCTCCAGCTTTGCCCAGCCATCTTCGATATCGTGATACTCAAACACGATATTCCGTATGCGGCTGAGAACCTCGGCCGATGTGTTCTCGAGAATTGCATATTCCCCGCCTTCGATGTCCATCTTCAACAGATCGACGGTGTCAATGGCGTGGTCCCGTAGAAGTTGAGGCAGGGAGATGCCGGAAACGGTACTCATCGGCTGTGCGTCGTTATGGTAAGCCGAGACCATGCACTGGTTCTCGTCAGAAGCATCGATATTCATCTTTACGCTCCCGCCATCCGCCGTGACTGCCTTGTTCTCCGGCTCTATCCGATCTTCATAGCCATTGTTGGCGATGTTCTTCAGGAGCAGCGCCCAATTCCGAGGAGAGGGCTCGCAAACCACCACTTTGCGCGCGTTAAGGCGTTTTACCGCGTACAACGAAAAATCGCCGATAAAACCGCCTATATCTACAACCACAGGGTTGGGGGGAAGATGCAAGTCCCGACCATAACAATTTCCCAGAAAGATCTCAGCGACGGTCATCGCATCGCCGTAGTTCTGCCTGATCGTGATTGTCAGCCCGTCTACAGTGTGGAGGTCAAGTGGCGCGCTCACGCCTTCCGCGCCAAGCGCGCTTTTGAATTCGTCGACATTCACGAAATACTGTCCCGCGCATCTCGTCACGCGACGGGTATGGTACGCCTGCCGTGCCGCGCAATACAGACGCCGCGAAAAACTATTCGCTGTCAGGATCCTTCGGATAGTTGCATTCATTTCAGAAGCTCTCCTTTATCTTTCGACCCTCTACTTCGAAGAGCACTCGGTCCCAGCATCGAATCAAAGACCACCTTATGCGCACCACCAGGTCATGAGCTCGCTTCGTTTGTCTCCAGCCAAAAAGCGCTGAGAATAAAGATGCCTTCCAGGAAAGCGAAGGGAGTTGCAGCCTTCCTCCCAGACTCTCAGCCATATCCTCCGCCTGTTTCACAAGATCCGGCCTATTTGGATAAAAGAAAGGCACCCAGTAGTGCAGATACTTTATGCAGGCCTCTCGCACCCTTGGGCTATCTTCGAGCGAACGGATATAACGAATGTGCAGCACCATTGAGAGCCACTGAGCGACCATTTTCTTGTCCGATTGTCCGATATAACTCAGCCTGCTCGCTCCGGCCTCGCGATAACAGACCTTGGCCTCTGGCACAAATCGAATTCCATCACTTGCAAGCAGCACACGACAGAAGTACTCGCCGTCGTCATCTCCCAATAGCCTGGTATCCCAGGGGCCGGCAGCCTCCGCCAATTCGCGACTAACGAGCCAAGTGGCCGTCTGCATGTAAAGGTTGAATTGCATCTTGCGGATCAGCCATTCGATGGGAGTCAAATCATGCCACAACGCGCTGGGAATGAAGTTCGTCCGATAGTACCTGTAAACAAATTTCCCCCAACTGCCTGACAGAAGAACCCGTTTGTTCGGACATTGCTGCAGCGCTTCCATTTGTCTCGCAATCTTGTCCGTCGCCAGCATGTCGTCCGCATCCAGGTATTGGATGTAGTCTCCCTTGCTTAACGAGAGTGCCTTGTTCCGAGTCGCGGCCGCGCCTAGATGTTCATTCGCTACAACACGAAGCTTGTCAGATTCAAACTGCCGCGCAACTTCTAGAGTCCTGTCGGTCGAGCCGTCATCTACAACGATAATTTCCTTTTGTTCCCATGTCTGGGCAAGCGCAGAACGAAGAGCGTCAGCTATCCAAGGCTCCGCATTGTATGCAGGAATGAGGATTGATACCAGAGGTCTCACAATAGGTTTCTCCCCTTCACTTGGCAAAGAAGTCATAGATCATCAAACGTGACCCACTCGAGGTTCTTTGCAGCCCGTGGATACTAACTGCCTTCACTGTTTGTAACCGAGCCAGAGATCAGCTGAGATACTCCAGGTGCAGCATCTTCGGCGGTAGGAAATCGGGTCTCGGTTCCCTGCGCAACACCCAGTCGAGGACCCGAGTCGTAGCTTTGGCCTTCGCTTCCCAGGTAAGGTGTTCTCTCGCGTAGATCATGCCCTGCTTTCGTAACTGCTGAAGGAGCTTTCGATCGTGCACGAGCTTGCTTAGTATTTTCTCCATCTGATCGACCATGTCGCTCTCATTCGTGAGAGCCACTTTGTACCCTACGTCCGAGTGAACAATATCCCCCGGACCCCCAAAGTCCGCGACAACGGGTACGGCGCCCGACGCAAGAGCTTCAAAAACAACCCCAGCACCGTTATCACGAACAGACGGAAACACAAAAATATCAGCAGATCGCAATTGGGCGAGGGCCTGCGCATGGTCGAGCCAACCGCAAAACACGACAGCCTTCTCGATTCCAAGCGAGGTCACGAGCCGTTCGAGTCGTTCCTTCTCGGGACCATCGCCGATCACCGTAAACCGTGCCAAATCGTCTCGCAGAATCGGCGCTGCCGCACGCAATGCGAGATCACAGGCCTTTCGTGGAACCAAACCGCCAACGAAAATCAGCTCGAGTTTCCGGCCCTCTGCAGGGTCGCGCGAGTCGGCTGCGCACAGCGAATCGGCGATCCCGGGCTCGGGAACGAAAAAGAGCTTGTCGGAGTACTCTGCAAATTCAGCATATGTTTGCGATGAAGCAGCGATGATCGCCGCGGCATGACGATAGGTAGAACGAGCGAAAGGAAGATACCGATATAGATTCCGTAAGCTCGAAATCCATTCCTTCTGGCTCTCGAGTTGGCTGAACCCCGGCGGCCAGGGCAGACCACCATTCAGTGGACCAATAACGAAAGGTATGGGCCCCTTCCGCAGGAAAAATGCAAAAGGACTAGGCAAGGATGGAGTCATCGGCATCACGCGCAGAACAACATCGAATTCGCCAGCAAAGATGCGATGTCGCAACTGCCGCCACGCGTGCCACTCAAACGCAAGCGAAAACGGATAGCCGAAAGCGGTCAGCACCTGCGTGTCGTAGTTGTATTTGAAGATCCTCCGCAGACTCCAGCGATGCAACCGCTCGAGAAATGGCATTTTGACCACTTCAACACTGCGAAACGGTGCGTTGGCACGCCGCACCGAGTCCACGCTCGGCGCTCCCGTAACCAATGCGACGTCATGAAGCTCCGCCAGAGCTGCCGCATGAGAATAAGTGACATAAGGCATGCTGACGGCTTCCGGATTAACGTCCGGCGCTAAAAGCAAGATGCGCAACCTGCTCATGCATTCTCCTCGTAAGAGAAGGTCCTTTCAGGCTTCGGTTTCATAAGGAACTGTATGGCAGATGATTTGAAAGAATGCTTCGGTTGATTCATCTGAACGCGAATTAAGTCCGACACAAATCACCTCAAGGTCAAGCCTTTCCTCAGGAACAGGCTCAAGCAATAATCCGGCAAGCAGAAGTCTACCAAGAACGATTGCCGGAAATCGATGCTATTCGTTGCAATGTGAGTGCAGGTTCCCGGGTAACGACCAGGAAACCGCAGATTGGGCCTACGACTTAACCTTTTCGCTCCAGACCGGAAGTGCCCCTGCTTCGACCGCATCGACCTCAACGGGATAATTACGTTCAGCCGGCGGTTCGGGAAGCAAGTGACGAAAGAGCGAAACAGCCTCGCTCACAGGTTTTAGCCCGCGATGGAGTGCGACCACTCCGACGAAATAGAAAACGAAAAATACTGCTGAGACTGAGACCATCCTAACGAAAGCACCTGAAGCCCCGTCAGGATGTGCAGCGTACGGTATGGCTCTGATGACCATCACAGTCGCAAAAGCAGCCACCGCCGATGCTGCAAGAAATTTCCAGATGACCGTAAATATCGGCCCAACTCCCAGTCCGATCGGTTTCCCTGCGTACCAGAAGCTCGGAAACATCAGGAGAAAATACGACGTCGTCCAGGCCAGGGCGACTCCCGAGGGTCCCCAATGCAGGCTCAGCAAGAATAGACTCGCAGTGCATAAAAACTCGATCAGGCCCCAGCGAAGCCATCTCTCTGGGCGGCCGATCGAAAGATGAATCCATCCGTGCGTGTTATACAGCAACATCACTCCAATTCCTGGGCCGAATAGAGTGAAAATTTGTCCAGCCTCTTCCCAGCCTGGCCCCAGGAGAACCCGAATGAAGTCTTTCCCAATTAATGCAAAATCTGCGCCAATCCCCATCCCAAGGAGGGCCAGAACCGATATCGCTCGAAGAAAGTAGCGTTCGAATTCCTCGCGGTTTGATCGAACCCGGCTAAGCGTTGCCACAGCCACCGAGGTAATCGGCGACAGTAGTTGCGTCGCTGCAAGGACGAACAGGTCGTAAGCTTTCTTGTAGAATCCGAGTGTCCGTGCGCCGTACCGCCAGCCAACGAGAAGGTTATCCGTGTTTCGCGTAAAGTAGTTGAACGCGAAGTGCGAATATACGTTCATCGCGAATTTCAGCCCGGCAACGGTACCTGACAACCGACTCGGCCACTTCGGTATCCAACGGCACATGATCCAGGCCCCTGCAGCGGCCGTTGCGGATTGTGCAACGATCCCCCAAACCAGCGCCCAGTAGTGCCACCCTGCCAAAGCTAAAGCGATAGAGACTGTTACCAGAACCCCGACGGCGATGAGATTGATGATTGCCGTGGTCCGGAAATGCATGGCACGCTGCAATAGCGCCAAGTGAATATATCCGACTGAACCCAGCACAATCGTCAGCGACATGCACTCAGCGACCTGAGTTACCGCCGAGTTATGATAAAAAATCGCCAGGAGCCGACCGGCGCCTGCAAACGCCACGGTCAGAATCGTGCCAATGCCCAGGTTGATCCAAAAGAGATTGCTCGCTAAAGAATCTGAAAGCTCCTCGCGCTGCATGATGAATTCGGTGAATCCATTCAGGCCGAAGCTCAAAAACAGTAGGCTGAATGTCGTGACCATTGTCACGATTCCGAAGTCAACCGGGGTAAGCAGCCGTGCAAGAGTAACCACTGAGCCTAACTGCAGGATGAACATCGCTGACTGGCCCGCAATCGACGCTGCGGCGCCGCGAACGGCGGTCCTGTGGAGTCTGCTGCCCGACTCGATCGGTCGGAACATGCCATTGGGCTGAAAAGGTTTCAAGGATCGTCTCTTTGGCGAAGTTGGTTAGCATCGTTCGTTAACAACTTGTTACACGGCAGGTTCGAATCGAATCGACGGGAGCACTTTCTACTCTCTTGTCGATTCAGGCCCAGAAGTAACAAAGCCCGCAACGGACCACGTACAAGTTTCGAATTTCCAGCCAAGCTGCACTGTAAGTTCGATGCGGGTTTAGAACCAACCTTTCACTTTTTTCCTTTCCTGAGTTGCCCAGCGTCCGGGTAACCCCTGAGATGCTTTGCATTCAACGCAATTCATTTGCTCGAGAGAGCTCAAGTTGAGATGCCCCATATCTCGCGGCGTAAACGGAGTTCATCTCCACCTCAAAAGCTTCTGGCCGCCTTTTCGAGACCGGAACCTTGCGACCTTTGCCCTTGATGATACCTGCCGTAATGCCGCTTGCGCTGACCACTGCCAGAAGCAGAAATATCCAGGACGGAGTCAGAACCCTGAAGCCTGCTTCGGTAATGCTGTAGAAAGTACCAGTCGCTATGTAGGCCAGAATCAAGCTTCCGATCTCTTGATCGCGCTGAAATGCCCTGCAGGCACGGCGATAACCAAAAACAATGATTGAAGCGATCAGAAGTACGCCAATCCAGCCAAGATTCAACCAAACCTCAAGATATCCGTTGTGCGCCGAATTCAGATTATCGACGTCATAGATTTCCGGTAGGTGCTCGGCGACGATTTCTGATCTCGTGTTCCAGAAACTCTCAAAACCAGCGCCAATTAATGGGTTTCCAGACGATTCAATTACGCCCTTCCAGATCTCGGTGCGGCCTGTAAGATCAGAATGCCTTCCCAGCGCACTTGTGACGAGTTTCGCGCCCCCTGACAGGACCAAAAGTGCCGCAACAGAAATAATTCCGAGGCAGAGCGCATTCACTTTGCGTGGTTGAATCCTGATCGCTCGCAGACTGGTTGCGAACATGAGCCCGCCCCCGATAAGGAAGCAAGCTACTGCGGTGGCGCAATGGGCCATCTGCAGTAAAGCGATACCGAAAAGAAGAAGCGTAATCTGCGCCACCAGGCGACGCGTGCGATTGGGGGCCTTTTTATCCTTCCACAGTGCGCGCACTTGCCAAAGCAATCCAAGTGAGATCAGAAATACAACCAGGCCAAGCGTGTTTTTGTTGGTAGTCACGCCCGTGTTCATCGGAGCCCCTTCAGGCTCAAATGCGCGCCCCATATCTGTATACCGAATCAGCAGGATGGAGCAAGGCAGCAGGATGACTCCCACCCGGAAATAGAGCCGCCGGAGCGCCGTAAGCGGATGAATATCCGTCACAATGACGAGCACCATTACCAGGTCGCCGATGTCCTTAATCCAACGCTTCAGCGCAGGCCCTTGGATCGGTGACCACGCAATGCTTATCAAGCAGTACGCGAAGTAGAAGAGAACTGGTCCACTCGATTTGAGCACGGCCAGCGTCTTATCTCTTCTGAAGTACAGCACTACGACCCCGATGGCCAATAGCGCGCCGTAAATCCCCGCGTCCAGAGGGCTTCCATCGAGCGTTGAGGCTAGCCTGCTTGAGGCCGTTCCTCTCGCGACTCCGAGCCACTCAGAAACCGATCTGGACCCCGCGATGCAAAGCCAGATGACAGGCAGCCAGAGTGCTTTCGAGTTGCGGAGCGACGCGTCTCGATTGAGATACACGAGCCCCACAATCCCAATGCCGGAGATTATGAATGCAAGAAGAGTGCCCATAAACTTGTCTGTTAAATCTACTTGTCCTTGCTCTCACTACAAGCTAGGCCCGTCTTACTCGTTTCTGCCTTGAGTGTAACTTCCTCGTCACGTCTGGTGCCATGTTCATCTTGCCAACGAATTTCCTTCAGGGCAACTCGCCCTTATCGACGAGACGTCTCACGACGAAAGACGCACCAAGCGCGCTGAGGTGATTCGTATCCTCCATCATCGGCATTTTGTGTGCGGCATCCGCGTATTCAAGGCAACCGTCCGTGCTGCAAATTTCCTGATATAGCGAAATGTACGGCACGTGCCACTTGTTCTTTGCCAGGCTTTGCATCTCCAAATCAAGGGATTTAGGAGTCGCAACGAGATGCTCACTTGGCAGCGCCGGCCGGTTCCACGCAATCGAATAGGCGAGAAGCCGGGTCAGAGGACCATCGTATTCCGGTACGGGGCCAAACACCGTTACCGGTACGTTGTGCTGCTTCGCCCAATCAATAAGCGAGGTGAGCGGAGCCAGATTTTTCGCCTCCCACCTGCCAATGACAAAAATTCCCTGGATCGAGTGAGCGGGCAAGTAGGTCTTGAAGATGTAGTTCATCATTTTTTGGCAGTCTGGACTGCCGGTCGCGGGAAACGTCGGTTCACAAGCGGCGGTACTTGCCTGCATGACATTTGTATCTTCAAGAGAGGAAGCCAATGCCGGCCAGAGCATGGCGGAATGACTGTCCCCAAGCAACAAGTAGTTCTTCTTGCCACTATCTTGACGCAAGCAGACATTTAGGTCGTAATTCTCAAAGTGATAGTCAGTAGTGATAAAACATACACCCACCCGCATGGACTTGAAGTCTGCTTTACTGTCGATGCTGGAAGCGATTTGTACTGCATCCTTCGGAAAGCGACTTCTAAATCCCCCGGCATACACCGTCAACGAAGACAAGCTCACAAGCAGTAACATACATGCGCCAGCGAGTGCGAAAAGCGGCCTTCCACTTAGACGTAGTGCGCCACTTCGAAAAGGGCGCTCTACGAATCGCCAGGAGAGAACTGCAAGAGTTAGCGACAGAAATAGGAGCACTAGCATGTCAAATCGATGCGCCGTGAGAAATGTCGCATGAGGAAGCGACGGTAAGATCGCTACGCCGAAGAGCATGCCCATGTTTTGCAACACTATCAATGGCCAATGCCACAAATAGAGGGAGTAGGAAATCAACCCTACGAAGACAACCGGACGCCACGATAATACCGCGCCCACTAGCGATGATCCAGCCTCTCCAGCCCATATGATCAGAGCCGATCCGACACATGGGGCCAGCGCGTTGAGACCTGGAAAGATCGTGTACTGCGTGTAGACCAGAAGCGAATAGCCAATCATTCCAAGGCCAGTAATCGTAGCAAGGTTTCGCAGCCAGGCCGATTGCATTCTTGGCAGCAATCCGAGAGATAGGATCGTCCCAAGTAAGAGCTCCCAGGCTCTCGTATAGAGCATGTAAAAGGCGGTCTGTTCGTGCCGAGATACGATGATGGCACTGGCAAGGAGAGAGGCAACGAAAATAACTACAACAGCCGTAGCAAGCCGACGGGGAGCGAATCTGCGAACAAGCACAAGGAAAAGGGGAAAACAAATATAAAACTGCTCCTCCACCGCGAGTGACCAAGTGTGCAACAGCGGCTGGGAAAGCGGCAGATCAAAATAGCCCGAGTGACGCCAGAAATAGAAGTTTGACACGGACAACGTCGCCGCCAGCATGGACCTGCTGTAGTTGATCAGCTCGCCCGGCAGCAGATAAATCATTGCAAACACGCTCGACACTCCGAGCATTACAAAAAGCGCAGGAAAGATGCGTCGAATTCGGCGTTCATAGAACCGAATTACCGAAAAGCGTGATTCCGCGATTTCAGAAAAAACGATCGAGCTGATTAGATACCCTGAGATGACAAAGAAAACATCCACTCCCACAAAGCCGCCAGAGATTTTCGCGAGACCGGCGTGATATGCAAGCACACTTAGCACCGCCACCGCTCTCAAACCATCAATATCTGCACGGTACGCGAGAGTTGATCCTCGATGAGCCATCTTGCTTTGCTTTGTCTCAACTTCCCTGTTCGCTAGCATTGCTCTCGATCCTCAATCTGCGTCTCGGATCGATCCTCGAGACTGACTTGGTGGCGGTTCCTATCAACACGAACTGAATTCACTAGGCTGAACAATTGACCTAGGCAAATACGATTCTGTACAGCCGATCGAAGCTCTTTGCCTTCGTCCTCGCGCGATCCACTAGCTCTACGCTCGCGATCGTCAGCGCGATGACCACCACAAAGGAAACGGCCAGCGATACGACGCCGAGATTGACGTGATGCAAGCCCACGCTCAGCACTTGAAGTATTGCTATTTGAGAGATATAGCCGAACAATGAGTACTTGCCGAGGAGAATAACTACATTCTCAATTGTCCCGGATTCTGTACCGCTCGGCCCGATCAGATAAATCGCCGCAAGACTCAGAGGCACTCCAATGACTTGCAGCGGAAATGGGACATTCCAAATCGCTATTGCAATCAGGTAACACAGATATGCAAATCCAATCGCGTATGGGTGGCGCACAAACTTGTCGACTTGCGTGATGGGCGTAAATCCAACCACGATCCCAAGCGTCCCAATCGCGATGAGTTCGAGGTTTTGGCATTCCACTCCTGCCACTCCCAGGACAATGATCAGCAAGAAAAGGAGCAAGCAAACGCCGTGGAACGTATATCTATAGAACCTGAATGGCAGTATCAGCATTCCCGATAACATGAGCAAATAACTGATAGGTACCAGGATAGAGAAAGAGATGAGCTTTGCGCCTGCAATCGGAAAATTGCCCGAAACAAAAATCGTGAAGATATTCCTCGGATCCAGCAGGCTCCCACCAAGGGAACCAGTGTGCAACACTGGCACAATTAGTGTTCGAGCTGCGTTAAGTGCGAGAAATACCGCCATCAGCTTGATTCCCCGTGTAAGTAATCTCTTTGGAAGGCGAACGTCAGTGGCATCGTACTTCGAGAGATACACATTGGAAATCATGAATCCGGTAACAAAGATGAATGAAGGGGTCAAGAACCTCAGATATCGGTAGTATCCCCAGAGAGGACCAATGAAGTAGTTTATCCAGTGATAAAGAACCATCACCAGGACGAGCGTTCCCTTCGTAAAATCCAGTGCGGCTATTCTTTCTGTTCTGACCGGCTTTGCAGTCGTCGCCATATAAGAGCCCTGCCAAGTGGACGCTTCTGGGTTTACACCCCTGTTGCTTAGGACTCCGAGGGAACCCCGTATCGGCGATCGAACCAGGCCTTTCGCAAGTCGCGGAACGTCCCCGCAATTGACTCAGGAACCATTTCGATGAAGCGGCGCTGCAATCCAAGCCGAAGTGCAACGCGGCCGACGGCAGTCAACGGCACATAGTAGCGGGGCAAATCGACTCGTTGAAAGCCGTTGCGTTCTTTAAAATCGCTCAAGCTGCTCCGAACTTTTTTCCCGTAGCCAAAATTCGAATACACCAGGTGCGCAACCCCGCGATCGGCGCAGGATCGAACCGCTTGCGCCACGAGAGCATTTGTCGGCGCCTTGTCCCGATGGCTGATCAGAGACACGATATGCATTATTCCTGCGTGAGTCCGTTCGTCATCCATGGTCAACTTGATAAATCCGATCAACTTCTCTTCAAAATACGCTCCGACAAACACACTGCTATCGAGGTAAGTCGCGCTCATCCTGCGAACAGTTTCGATGTCCTTGCCGTAATGATGAAACTTCCTTCCTTGCCGAATGGGAGTTTCGTTGTAGATTTCCCAAATGCCTCGCACAAGATCATCATCGAATTGTGCCTCTCTGATGACTACGCCTTTCTTTTGAGCCTGCTTAGCCTTATTCCTTGCTTTGAATCCTAGTTGCTTATTCCACCACTCGTCGAAGGTCGATATCGGTAGGACCGCGAAATTGTCCCACTCCATTGGATACTTGTATTTCGCCTGGGATCCTTCAGATGGCCTCTGAACAAATGAAAAGAGATCGATCCTTTTGCCAGACTTGGACAACGCGTCCAGCGTGGACGCCGGATCATCCAAATACTTATACCCGTCCGCGTCCAGGCGAGCGATCTTGCAGAACGACCCCTGGACACGAATCTCGTCACCGCATGCGTACAATTTAGCGTTCCTCATATTAATTCAAATCTCCGTGAGACTCGATTGCCTCTGTACTCGACTTGAGAAGTGACAAACCGTTCGCACGGGGTGCGCCGTGCTGAATCAAGCGCCTCACGCGATTGGTTCGGCAGACATAAGAGCACCGATTTCCATTTGGACGGACGAGCGGCGCGGTCTTGTAAACGACCGGACCTCAGCGGCCACCCTTTCCTGCTGCATCGAGGTCAACTGGGGATACATGGGAAGAGAAATAATCTCTGCTGCGGCGCTCTCTGTGACCGGGAAATCACCAGCGCTGTAATTGAGCGACAGGTATGCTTTCTGTAGATGAAGCGGGACGGGATAATGAATGGCCGATCCGATTCCAGCCTCTCTCAGGTGCTTCATCAATCCCTCGCGATCGCCGGCCCGAATCACGTAGAGATGACAAACACCACGCGACCAGGAAGGTTCGAATGGCAGACCGACAGCATCGCAATCTGCAAGCAGACGGTTAAACTCCGCTGCTTTCAATCGTCGCTGCTCATTCCAGGAATTGAGATGGCCCAGTTTCGTATGTAGAATCCCAGCCTGGAGAGCATCCAGTCGGCCATTGTAGCCCTCGAGATCGTGGAAGTACTTCCGGCTCTGCCCATGATCCCGCAGCATCTTCATCTTTTCTGCCATCGATGAATCATTGGTGGTAATGGCTCCAGCCTCGCCGCAAGCCCCCAGGTTCTTCCCTGGATAGAAACTAAATGCCGCAGCACATCCCATCGAGCCGGCCTTCATCCAGCGATTATGTTTCTTTGAGAAGTACTCCGCGCCGTGCGCCTGGCACGCATCCTCGATCACGATGAGACCATACTGCTCGGCGAGTTCGAGAATCGCATCCATGTCGGCCATCTGTCCGTAAAGGTGCACAGGGACGATCGCAGTAACGGCGCGCCCGCTGCGCAGGCTGACGAGCCGGCCCGACTTGTCGCGCACGCATTTCTTTTGCAGGTAGCGTTGCAGCATCACGACCGACATGTTGTACGTGTGCTCATCTACATCTACAAACTCCGGAATTGCACGCGCCTGTGAAATCGCCTCTGTTGTGGCAATGAAAGTATTCGGCACTGTCAGCACAACATCGCCGGCCTGCACTCCGCTTGCGATGATCGCGAATCGCAGTGCATCCGTGCCGCTGTTTACTGCGATTGCATGGCGCGTTTCGCAGAACTCGGCAAATGCCTTCTCGAAGTTCTCCACCATCGGACCACCAATGAAACCCGCAGTGCGCAAAACACTCCGAAACAGAGTTGTAAGCTCCTCCTCAAGTTCAACGTGAGGAGTAACCAGATCGAGAAATGGGATCGCTACGTCAGTATTCATTGTTTCTCCTGACCTATGCTCGCTAAGTTATTACGGTAACTGTGAAAATCGAAACGATATGCGATTCGGAATGGAGTGTGCTGGGCCGGCAACAGTAGGAAGACTGCCCGCCCCGCCCGAGTTTCAAACCTCGGCGTTCAGGTAGCGCAACACTCTGGCGGGATTGCCCGCTATGATGGCGTTCGCAGGAACATCCTTGGTGACCACGCTTCCCGCGCCGACAACCGCATTCTCGCCGATGCACGTCTTCGGAAGAATCGTCGCACCTGTGCCGATCGACGCGCCCTGCTTTACTACTGTCCTCTCCACTTTCCAATCTGCTTCCGTTTGGAGTTTCCCATCGGGACTCGTGGCGCGCGGATAGGTATCGTTGGTAAACATGACCCCGTGGCCGATGAAGACGTTGTCTTCAATCGTGACGCCTTCACAGATAAAGGTGTGGCTGGAAATCTTGCATCTGCGACCGATCCGGGCGTTCTTTTGAATCTCGACAAATGCGCCAATCTTCGTCTCGTCCCCGATCTCACAACCATAAAGGTTGATAAATTTTGAGAGACGTACGTTCTCGCCCAGTTTCACGTCGTCCGCAATGCAGTTAAAGGTGGTCATAGATAAACCAGGGCACCCTTCTTGTTCAGCGATTCACTTGCCGTCTCAAGCATTCGCACTACACGAAGACCAGCGCTGCCATTATTGAACGGCTCTTGCCCCGTTGAAACACAGTCCACAAAATATGCCAATTCCTGTCGGAGCGCCTCGCCCTGTTCCAACTGCGGGGACCACATATCTCCAGACCGATAACTGACCAGCAATTCGTACACGCCTTCTTTGCTGCTGATCTTCACGCCTTTGTCGTAGACTTTCAGCTTCTCATCGGCTTCGAGATCATTCCACACCAGCATCCGTTTCTCGCCGCCGATGAGCGTAGTCCTCACCTTCACCGGCGACAACCAGTTCACGTTGATGTGGGCGATGACCTTTTCTGGAAAATAGAGCGTCATGAAAGCAACGTCTTCGTGGCCGTTGAGGTGTCCCTGGCCGGTTGCAACAATGGCCTCTGGATTCCCCTTCAATAGGTAGTCCATGATCGAAAGATCGTGCGGAGCCAAATCCCACAACACGTTGCAGTCATGTTGAAATAATCCCAGATTGACGCGCGTGGAATCGTAGTAGTACAGATTTCCCAGCGCTCCCTCATCCACGAGTTGCTTGATCTTCTTCACCGCCCCTGTAAAGAGGAAGGTGTGATCAACCATGATCTTGAGGTTCTTCTGGGCGGCCAGATTGATCAGTTCCTCGCCCTGTGCCGAGGTGCTGGTGAAGGGTTTTTCGACGAAAACGTGCTTGCCATTTTCGAGAGCAGCTTTGGTCAGATCGTAATGTGTCCAAACCGGAGACACCACTGCAATTGCGTCGATCTCGGGCGAGGATATTACCTCAGCCGCGCTTGCAACCACTTTTACTCCGGGATGAGCCTTCTGTGCGCGCAGGCGACCTTGAGGAATAATCTCAGCAATAGCTGAAACCTCGGAACCCTCGAGACTCATCAGGTTCCTAACAATATTGGGTCCCCAGTAGCCGTAACCAATTACACCAAAATTCATGATTTACCGACTTTCTACAGAACAGCCGATTGGTTGGGGGATGACATACGCAGGAATGCTGATCCGGCTAAATGGTTATCTCTGCCGGTTCAACAAATTTTAGTTATGGTGGGAAACGTCCTCAGTAGGCGCCGGATCCTCGGATCACAGCAAGCGGGGTACGGAGGAGAATTTTGATATCGAGCCAGGGGCTCCATGATGTGGCATATCTCAGGTCGAGCCGCACCATTGCGTCGAAGTCCACAGTGCTTCTACCGGTAACTTGCCACAGTCCGGTAATTCCCGGCTTTACTTCGAGCAGCCTGCGACGGTGCCATGTCTGGTACGCGGCCAGCTCATACGGAATCGGAGGGCGCGGCCCAACCAGAGACATTTCGCCACGAAGAACGTTGAGGAACTGTGGCAATTCGTCCAGGCTCGTCTTGCGAAGGAATCGACCGATCGGTGTGATCCGCTTATCGCTCGTGAGTTTGTAAACAGTGCCGGTATTCCGCGATGTACCGTCCGTCGTTTCTTTGTTGATCAACTTGGTAACAAATTCGCGGTGAACGCTGTGATCGTTGTCAACGTACATCGAACGGAACTTCATGAATACAAATTGCCTTCCGTGCTGCCCCACCCGCATTTGGCGAAACAGAACGGGCCCTTTCGAAGTGGCCTTTATGACAATTGCAATCAATAAGCAGAACGGCAGACAGACCAGCGAGAACATCAAACCACCAGCAATGTCGATCGCTCGCTTCAAAACGAACAGCGGCTTCTTACCACTTGCGGTAGTGGATAGATCGGGATAGAGTGCTGGGTTGCTTGGACGTCCTGGCCCGTTCTCTTCCCAATCATCAGGATAGTAGTGCAAAGAAATATTAATAAGATTAAATTGCTCGAAAGTTAACTCGTCGCGGAGCGTATTGGTCGCCCGGCTCAGAATCGTCATGAGGATCGAGCTCTTATCGCCGGCAACTAATCCGGTAAACACTGCGCCGATCGTAGTCTTCGACTTATACCAACCAACAAGGTCGGTATCCCGACTCGATGCCAGAAGAACCGACATTACAGATTCGAGGGCAGATGCTGCTTTCTCCGGGCTCTGGTTTGCAATTTCCAGGAGCATCAGAACGAATGGTGCCTTCGAGCGCTCAGTGCGTTTGCGCTCGATGGCAATTACCCGCCTGAAACTTTCCTCGTCAAGAACCCTGCGCTCGGGCGCTGGCTCGTTCAAAGGATCAATGAGATTTATTGTCCGACCTTGTCTTCCGGTATTCACAGCATCCTCCCAAGGCACATGGTCTGTTGCTTCATAAGTTTCGCAAGCCGCCGATTACCCTAATTCCGCTTTATTTGAACGGTGGGAGAGCGGGGGAATTTTGAAAGTGTTGAGTCGACAACCCCAACTCTTGATCGCGAGAATATCCAAACTCAGCAAGAATACGAGAAGAATCAATCTTCCGCATCCTCGTTTGGTAACCGGTTTGTTGGGCGATAGTAATAATCGGAGTGAGCCGCCCCCTTTGCGCTGTTCAAAATCGCGCCGATCAATTTCTGGGTTCCCAGTGCTTCCAATCCCCGCTTCAACTGGCGTTTATGCGTGGTTCCCTGGCGCGTCACTAGAAGTATTCCGTCCGCCATGTTGGTCCACACACTGGTATCAGCCAGGGGAAGAATCGGAGGTGAATCGATCACAACCCAGTCAAACCAATTCATCAACTGTTCCATCTTGGGTGTCGCGCCACCTGATTGAAGCAATTCCAAAGAAGAATTCCCTGCCCCGGATCCGGCCGGGAAAATCCAGATTCCTGGCCCTTCCAGCCGGTACAAACTTTTGATAAGTGACCTCTCGCCACTAAGCCACTCACAAATCCCCGGCCTGTTCGCGATTCCGAAGATCTTCGACTGCGTGGGCCTCCGGACGTCCCCTTCCAGCAACAGCACCTTCTGCTGGGTTCGCAGTGCTAGTGTGCAGGCGAGGTTGGCGGCAACTACACTCTTTCCCTCTTGCGGAATGGTGCTCGTGACAAGAACCTTCTTGAGCGGCCGCTGACGGCGCAAGTGCCGCAAACGAACGCCGAGAAGATGAAATGCCTCATTCGCGGGGCTCTCACAGTCCGGAAGCGATACCAGGTGGCTCTCTGCAGGCGCTGAGATCCTCAGTACCTCGCATTGCATGGGTCCATCCGAGCGGTCATCAACCGGCATTACCGCGGTCGCAGAATGCAGGGCTGCCGGAATCGCCATCTGAGGCTCTCGTGCCGGCTCAGCGACAGCCACGCCAGTCTCCGCACGGATGGTCGCATTCCACGCATCCGGCGAATCGCTGACTGCACGGTTGGCTTCGGAGAAGCTTTCTGCCCGTTGCAGCAGTTCGACCGCACGTGTAGATGCGGCAGGGTCTTTACCGCTCCGCTCTGCTTCTGAACGCTGTAAAGCATCAAATATCTGACTCATTTTCCCCCGCTCTAACCGTCATAGGTTCTTTCAACTTTGAATCGGACCCATTGGGTCTTTGCATTGATGAGTAAAGATCAAGAAAGAAGTTTTTGGCCCGCTCCAGGTCGAGATCGGCGCCTTCCCCTTCTTTGCCCAGCTTCGAGCCGTTCGAAGTTAGATGGAAGTCCTTGGCAACTCCCACAACAACATCCGGCGTGATAGTGGTCGACTGTTTTGCGTATCCCGTGATAAGGCAGTTCTCACAGATGGTGTTGATCAGTCGTGGAAATCCACGTGAATACTTATGGATCGCTTTTACGGCTTCAGATGAAAACAGCGGCTCGCTTCGGGAACCTCCGCCGGCTATCGCCAGGCGTTCCAGGATGTATTTCTCGGTATCCTGTTCGTCCAGTGGCGAGAGATGGGCACGTAAAGCGATCCTCTGCTTCAAGGGCCGAAGTTCAAACGAGTCCAGTTTCAGATCGAGTTCAGGCTGTCCCACGAGTACGATCTGGAGAAGCTTGTTATCGTTTGTCTCCAGGTTCGAAAGCAGACGGATCTCCTCAAGAAGGTCAGTCGAAAGATTGTGCGCCTCATCCACGATCAACACCGTGTTGAGTCCCTGAAGACCTCGTGAAGTGACGTACTTGCTAAGCTCAAGCAGGAGCGTGCTCTTGCTTTGATGCGCATCGGTCTTCAGGCCGAAGTCCGAAGCTACATAGTGCAGGAACTCCATTGCCGACAAGCGGCAGTTGAACAGGTATGCATACGAAATCTCGCTGCTCGACTTGAAAAGTTGCAGCAGGCAACGAAGCATAAGGGTCTTGCCCGTTCCCACCTCTCCGGTCACAACAACTACGCCTTTGTGCCGAACAATTCCATAGTAGAGTGCGGCCAGTGCTTCATTGTGCCGCTCGGTCGCAACGAAGCATGTCGGGTCCGGCGACAGGTCGAATGGATTGCGCGATAAATTGTAAAAACTTTTATACATAGGGCCTTGTCAATCATCCTCGAATGAAGCTGATAGTCGATCCGGCCGCGATAACCAAAACGACAATCGCCGCCATTGCCCAGCCCTGGACCAAACGCCTCTTCTGTTTCGCTTTGTCCGCGGGGCTTTCAATCTCGGGTATTTCTGCCATCACGTTGATCGGAAGCAGTTCCTTGAGTTCTTTCTCTCCGTGCATGCGATCGTCGAAGAACTCAAAGAGGAAAACAACGAGGCATCCGAGCCCCACGCCGGCCAGAATCCCCAATCCGCAGAACTTCATGCGATTCGGAAAATCGGGTTTGATAGGAAGACTCGGCGGATCAAGCATGGTGAATCGCTCGCCCTGCTGCATCTGCTCCATGCTCGTGGCCATTACGGAATTGTTCTTCTTCTTCAGAAGATCATCGTAGTTTGCCTTCGATTGGTCGTAGCCACGATTGAGTTCGAGGAGTTGCTGTTCCGCGGCAGGAGCAGAGTTAAGCCTGCCCTGGTATTCGTTGATGCGCGCCTCCAGGCTGACAATTGCTCGCTCGCGGCTTGCAATCTCAAGCTGATTTGCCTGGACTTGGCTCTGCAACTGAAGCATTGGCGTGGACTCTGTCTCAGTTCCTTGCTTCGAGCTCGTTCTTGGGGCAGCCAGCAACTCCTCCTTCTGCCGCTCCGTCTTGGCAATCTGCGCCTTCAACTTCTGTACGTCGGGATAGGAGTCCGTATAGCGCGAACTGAGATCTGTGAGTTGGGTTTGAAGATTGTTCAATTGTTGGTCAAGTGCAGTGACACCCGTTGGCGTTCCGTCTATGGAACGCCCGGATGCGTGAAGATTCTTGTACTGCTCGATCAGCGTCTGGAAATAAACCCGCTGTTGCTTGGCGGTATTCAGTGAATCCTGCTGGTTCTGCAATTGCCCTTGAAGACCCGAGAGGATTTGAAGATTGCTCGCCTGCTGACTAGGCAACGCTCCCTCATGCGCAGATTCGAATTGTTTGACCTTCGCTTCTTGGGCTGCAAGAACCACACCCGCATCGGCGAGTTGTTTTTCGATGAAATGCGTTGTCCCCTGAGACTGCTCCTCGCGCACCCTGAGGTTTTCGTCGATGAACAGCTGAGTCAGCTCTTTCGTCACCTTCTGAGCCATGAGAGGATCGTGCGCTGAGAAACTTATTCTAAAAGCGTTGATCTCCTGGTTGCGCGTGTCTTTCACCAGATCAACGCTGATATCTTTGCGCAAAGCTTCGACCTTGTCATCCGGGCTTTTGGGACCATTCTTGGCATCGGAGTAGAGGTTAAGCTTGTCGATGATCATGAGCAGTCGAGTTCGGCTGAGGATCTGCTGCTTGATGCTTTGCAACCGATCTTGCAGGTTCTCGTTTACGTTTGGCGCCACGTAGCTCTGCGGCATTGTCGGTTGCTCGACCAGGATCAACGTGCTTGATTTGTAGCTGGTCGGCAATATCCAGCTGCTTCCCCAGACGAGGAGCCAGCCCAGAAACACTGGCACGAGGAAGTACATGTGCCGGCGACGCACCACGTCGAGGTATCGCTCAAAGTCGGGCTGTGTTGATTCCTGTTCTTCGATTAGTTCTGTCATCGTTATCGTCCTAATGGGCGGTTGAACTGATACATGATCGAAAGGTTCACGCGATTTGAATTGGGGGAAGTGGATGCAGCCGAGACACCCGGGTAATCCTGATAGTAGTGACCATAGCCAATTTGCGCATTCAGCCGCTCCTTGAACTGATGATCGAGAGATGCTCCGCCGAAGATGCTTTTGCCACCGGTTCCGTACACGGCAGCTGCGGTCGGATTCACGTTATCAAAAAGAGAGTAGCTCACGTTTGCGCTTACATTCCAGGTGCGCGAAAGCGCGTGACGGCCACTCAAGCTGGCTACATTTGAATGATAGGTGCCGATCAAGCCACCCGCACCAGACACTGTGTGGGAGTAACTGGCAGCAACATTCGTCCGCTGTGTCTGCCACCCAAAGCTACCCTGCACCGCGGGTGTCCAGGCTGTCTGGCTTGGAGTTCCGGAGCCCCAGGTGTTGTAGTGTTCTGGACCGCCCAGAACAGAAAAAGAGAAGCTCGGCGAGAAGTAGTACGTATAGAACGCGAACATAATGTGGGTGAGGGTATAAGTGTCGACCGGGTGCGTGACAAACTTCGAAAATTGGTACGTGATCCCGAGGTAATGCGATCCGCCGAACCGGCGGCTGAAGAACCCGCTGGCACCCGCTGACCCCTCGTTGTTCAGTCCCGATGAAGATTCGGAAAACTGCTGTAACGAGTACGAGCCGCTTCCACCAATCATTGCGTTCCTTGCGTACTGGTAGTGAATACCGGCGCTGGAGTTATTACTCAGCTGGTTTTGAAAAGGCGAGATCACATTCGCTTGTCCCGGCGCCCCTGAAATCCCGCCCGCGTTGAATGGATTCGATTGGTTGTACAGGTTGTTATTTTGTTGAAACGAGTCTCCAAGAACCAGCACCGCATACTTGGTGATACGAAACCTGTAACTGGCGGCGGCGCTCTGTGCCACGGTATTGAGCTCACTCGAGTGCTGGTAGAGCGTAAACCCAGCGCTATAGCTCAATGATTCACTTTGCCTCGCCGTTCTTCGGTCGTAGCCGATCGTGGGAAGAAATGAGTATGTCTCATCAGAAGTGGGACCCGAGCCGTTCGACACCATCAGGTTATCGACGTAAGCACCCGTGAAGATCAACCCGCCAGCCAGATAATTAGAGCGTTCTTCAGAACCCACGCCCGAAGGATACGCATTTCCACCAACCGCGGCAGGTGTCATCATCCGGCTGTCCCCAAGACCACCGCCGCCACCCGAGCCGCTAGGCTGAACCTGGCACCAAAGCGGCCCACCTGCTGCGATGAAAATACAAAGACAAGCAATCCTATGCATAGTTGTCATCCTCAAGGGACGATGATCGTGTCGTTCGGTTCAATCTTGATGTTTTGGCTGGAGTTCTTTCCCTTGATGAAATCTTTGTAGTTGAAATTCAGGCGGGTCTCCCGGCCATCCGGTCCCTTGCGCAGCACGTATACGCCGGATTTCTTGGCGAAGTCCTTGAAACCGCCAGACGTCGCAATCGCGTCCATGATCGTCGTAGAGGCCGTCAGCGGAAATGAGCCCGGCTTCGACACCTCTCCGAGCACGTTGTACTTTCTGCTATTAACCTGCTGAACGATTACCGTAACCTCGGGCGAGGTGATAAACCCCTTCAGTTTCTCAGTAATGTTCTCTTCCAATTGAAGCGGCGTTCGGCCGGCAGCCTGGATCTCTCCAACAAGTGGTAGCGAAATCTTGCCATCGGAGCGCACAGGAATCGCCTTCGTCAGTTCCGGTTCCTTCCACACACTGATTGCCAGCACGTCGTCATTGCCAATCACGAAATTTTCGTCATGGGCCTTGTTGCTTGCGCCCATATCCGCCTGCGCATTCGAGTTTGCCGCAACCGCGTTTTCGCTCGGGGTGGACTGCGCAAAACCAGGTAAGAAACACCCAAGGACCAGCATCAATCCAGGAACAAAGGCTTTCAAGGTACCGCATTTCATAGCGACTCCTGTCGATCAACTTCTGGCGTGCGAAGCCTGGCTACTCGCTCCGTCGCTCTCTGGCCTACTTCTTTTGACAAATTGAAATCCATGGCCCGGCTTGGCGATTGATACTCCGCTTACAAGATCAGGTCAAGTTCAGACCTTTCAATCACCAGCTAACGAACTGTGCTGTTGGAAGCCCAAATGTTGTTGTGCGCCGGGGTGCAGGGTGACCTGATTTTGCGGAACCAGCGGTACAACATCCAAGGCATCGATTTCAACCGAAACGGACTGCGCCAACATCTCGACTGAAAGAACCAGCCGGTACAAGTTTTTCTTGCGCGTTAGAACTCCCTCCACGCCTTCAAGGGAGCCGCGCATCACCCTGACACGCTCGCCGCAGCGAAGAAAAGGATGAGGCTCCACGCTAAGTGGGCCCTCAACAGCCTTTCGAATCGCTTCAATCTCCTCGTCGGGCACCGTCGCGACCCGCTCTCCACGGCTGATGATCATGTGCACACCAGGAGTGGTCAGAACAGGTAGCCGCCGCTCGTGCGCGCCCCTCACAAAAACGTAGCAGGGAAAAAGCGGTAACGATAGTATTTTTCGCCGGTCCTTCCACCGGCGCGTGGACTCATAGAGTGGCAAAAATACCTCGAACCCCTTAGCCCTCAACATCTCGCCGATGGACTTCTCGTGCTGGTGGCGAGTATAAACCGCACACCAGGCGGCTTCCCTCTCTTCTTTTTTCTCCGGCCGAGTTTCCATTATTTGCAGCTTCATCTGTGGTGGTCACCTTTCGGTTTAGCACTGCACTGGTGGCTCGTACTGGACAAAGCTTCGCCCTGTGGGTTACAAACCCAATGTTTTTTTTAAAACTTCGACGTCCGAATCTCACTACTTCCGCTGTGTTTATCCGCAAACCTCTAGAAGCAGAGAAATCCTGTCCAATAGTCGGCGACACCGCATCGATCCACAATGCCCTATATGGGTCGACGAAGTACCTCTACGGTAACCTTCCAGCGTCCCCACAGTAATGCAATAGCTCTGTGCCGGGCAAAAACTCAAATGCTTGATTTTCCTGTGGTTGCACTAACCAAACCTTTCGAACAACACAAAAACTCCAGACGGCGCGCGATTAGTTACTTTCAGGTTGGCACATTCTTCGTCCAGCATCCCGAAACTGCCCATTTGCCTTCCTTTCATTGGTAACCTCACCTGTGCCTGCGCAGACGTCTCGGCCTATCAAAACTCGCATGAGAAGCGCGATGGTAGCGCAGCCCAGGCTGATCCGCCGCCGTTAGTTGGCGGCTGAATTCAAGACCGATCACTTCTTCCACACCAAAAATCACGATTCTTGCAATCCAATTTTCCAGTTCGCGGACATTTCCAGGCCAGTTCCACTGCTGGAAGGCCTCAAGCACGTCCGGACTCAATTGCGGGGCCGGACAACCAAAATCGCGTGCAAATTTCTCCAGCAAATGCTCGCAAAGTCGCGGAATGTCCTCCCTGCGCTCACGTAACGGCAGCAGACGCAGGCGATGATGCACGAAACATCCCAGAAACTCGCCGAAAAACGTGCGATTCCGCAAGCCCGCGTTCAAGTCTGAGCTCGTGGCACATACGAGGCGGGCGTTCACAGCCAGGTCCTCCCGGCCATAAACCCGCTTGTAGTGACCCAGCCTGAGGGTTCGCGCAAGTCTCCCTTGCAGGGAAAGCTCCATATCGTGGATTTCGTCCAGAAACAGCGTTCCGCCCGAAGCCAAGCCAGTCGAACCGGCGCCCGAAGTCTGCTGCAAATTGAAGGCGGCGCTCTTCTCGTAACCGAATATCTCCCCTTCAAGCAAGCGCGCCGAAACCGCGGCGCAGTTAAACCTCAAAAAAGGCCCATTGCCCCGAACCGAATGCTTGTGCAGAAACCGGCCGATCAATTCCTTCCCAGTTCCGCTCTCGCCCTCGATCAGTACTGGCAGATCATCCTGCATCGCTTGCGCCAGCTTCTCTCGAATCTCGCGCATCCCGGCTGTGCTGCCGAAGATTGAGTCGGAGCTGGGTAGTTCAAAAGTGCGGGTTGTCTGGGCGGTTTCTGTGGGCATATTCGGTTGCTTTCCTGCCAGACCTCGTACGAGGCTAATCCTACGGAGCTTTCTGCAAGTTCATAGCCAATAGTGATGAATCTTCAGAGAACATTTCGTCTGTTTTCCGCTCTTTTTTGGCCTATTTACGTGAGTCGGGCTCGCGGTGTCCCGGAAGTGTGCAAGACTTTGCACACCTTTTCCCTGATTGTGTGCAAGCTACTGCAGTTTCAACGCTTCCGCACGGGTTGCGAGGTTGAAAGCCAGAGAGGTGATCGGGCAGTGGAACAGGGTCGGAAACGAAAACAATTGTCTCAATGGCCTGTTTCACGCCTCGCTAGGCAGACCGGCCCCATGACGATGCCTTCGGTGCTAGTCGGTGCTGCTGGATCTTGTAGAGCAGCCCGCGATAGCTGATGTTCAGATACTTGGCCGCGTGGCGACGATTCCAGCCCGAGACTTCCAGCGCATCCTTGATCATCTGTGCCTCGGCGCGGTCTTTCATGTCGCGCACTACAGAGCGCATGCCCGGATTCTCACTTCGGAGTGATGGTGGCGGCTCTCCCTGCGTTGCGCGATCTCCCGCTCCGATTTTTATTTCCAATTCTTTGATCGCAGTGTCCGGATCGCGCATCGTCATCGTGCGCGTAACGAAGTTCCGCAGTTCCCGCACGTTGCCACGCCAGTCGTAGAGAAGAACGGCGTCCATCAGCCTCGAAGGAAAGTTGAAGTCGTAGCCGCTCCGCATCGCATCCGGCAATCTGCGAATAGTCTCCTCAATCAGATAAGGAATCTCTTCGCGGCGTTCGCGTAGTGGAGGCACATTAATGGTAAAAACGTTCAGCCGATAGTACAGGTCTTCGCGGAAGGTCTTCCCGACCAATGCGCTCTCAATTGGCAGATTTGTGGCCGCCAGCACGCGCACATCCACCCTGCTGCTTTCGTGCCCTCCGAGACGGGTGAACTGGCCATCCTGAAGCACGTGCAGCAGCTTTGCCTGCATCTGCGCGCTCATCTCGCCAATCTCGTCAAGCAGTAGAGTGCCATGATCGGCGTGCTCAAATTTGCCGGGCTTGTCCTTGATGGCCCCAGTAAACGCGCCCTGTCGATACCCAAACAGTTCGCTCTCGAGTAGATCTGCGGGGAGGGCCGCACAGTTCACATTGACAAAGCTGTGCTTCGAGCGTCGCGAGTGTTTATGGATCAGGTGGGCGATAACTTCCTTGCCCGTGCCGCTCTCCCCGAGAATCAAAACAGGAGCGTCCACATTGGCAAGAAGCTGGACCTGTCGATAAATCTTCAACATGGAACCGGCACTGGCGAGGAAGTACCGGCCGTCGGACAGCTCCTCCAACACCTTGCCGGTTGACCCGGACGTAGCCCGGATCGGTTGCTGCGTCTCGACATTCTCGAGCTTCTCCTCCAGCCCGGTCTCGTCCACAGCGCACAATTGCTCGAGCAAGCCGGAGATATCGCTGGAGGTCAGGGGACGTTCCAGGAAAAGCCTGACTCCCAGCCTCGAAGCTTGTTCTCTGATCTGCTTCTCACCGGGGCCGTGAACAAGGCAAACTGCGGATGTCGAAGTAGCTTTGAGCGTGTTAAAGAGGTCTGAAGACCCCGCGGCGCGTGAAGATTCGAGAATAACGAAATCAGGTTGGAGCCCGTTCTCGAGAAGCGTTCGAGCCTGTTCGCAACCTGGGGCGTTAACCAGTTTATGGCCAGCGCCTTCAAGAACTTCGCTCATCAGCGAGCGCGTTTCAGCAAATCGAAAAACACTGAGGACCAGCAGAATTGGTTTCACAAGGCACCTGGGGGAATTTCGTTCAAAGGCAAACCGGTTCTGTGTCGTTCGGCCGATTGCTCCGGGGCTGGTAACGAGAGTGTCGCTTTGCAAATTGTCCGCAAGGAGGGCACGTCGGGCGGCCTGCATATTGAGGCTTGCACAACAATGAGGAAGCGGTAACAATCTCCGAACCTCAAAAAGCTGTGCACGTTGAATCAGGACCCTAACACGCTCAACGGACACAAAACAACGCGGACTTGAAAACGGGCCGTCTGACTTACAACGGTCCCGCCTGTATTAGGAGTGGCTACTGTAAGATAGACCGATTTCTGAGTCAATGCCACTTTGGTAACACCCAAAGGTACATACCCGATTCAAACTATTTATTTTGATATACTTATCAAAGTAAGTTACTTTTCTTCTGCTCTCCCCAATCCCGCAGTGTGCCCTTCAACATCTATCGAAATAGCCATTGTGTGGCTTTGCCGCGGACTCAGGTCAACCGCCGACCCCAATATATTGCCTCCCTCCGCGCACAGCATTCCGCGCCACTCGTCCTTACCCAGATCCGCCATCGTAGACGCGCCTTCGCTCCACGGATTCCAGACGATGGTTGAAGCCGACCCGAGTTTCGCAGTTTTCAAGGTGCGCCCCAGCAATGGATCGATGATCTCCACAGCATCGTTCGCATCGTTATACGCGTTATCCGTTTCCCCCAAAAGAATCAGATCACCGCGCTGTGTCTTTTCGCGATTCCGGTCTCGGTTGTCCAGGTAGAGCACTCCGCCCAGTCCGCGCACTCTGACCCGCTCAACATCTCCAACTTTGAAGTACGTGTGCAAAGCTTCTTCGAATCGTAATGCCGTCTGTCCGGAGTTCTCCATCGTCAGTTCGAGCCGCAGGGTCGTCCCAACGGTGATTCGGTATTCGAGACGGAAATCA
Organism: uncultured Acidobacteriaceae bacterium; assembly: GCA_963832035.1. Taxonomy (GTDB): domain Bacteria; phylum Acidobacteriota; class Terriglobia; order Terriglobales; family Acidobacteriaceae; genus Telmatobacter. The sequence continues at coordinate 739,168 of CAWHSK010000004.1, forward strand.
AATGGCCACCATCGCCTCGTCGATTCATCGTTTTCGGTGGAAAGGCAAACGCAAACGGAGCCTTCGGCCTCAGGCACAATCGAATCGACTCGCCACTCCTTCGTCCGAACAAAACCATGCGATGGCGCATGCCTGTCATCAGCCTTTGCCCGAAACCAAGGAAAACAAACCGGAATGCCGCCGCGAATCGCGCGACCCGGTTCCCAGTACGACTCCTTGCTTACAAATAAGACTTCATCCGCGCCCGACGGCCTCCACGATGTCACCTGCGCACCGTAAACATAAATCTCCGCTCTCGCTGCCTTAGTTTCGATCGAAAGCTTGGGCAAAGATCCATTCCCACTGATAACTTGCGCGATCCCGGGAATTGAGAATTGTTGATTGAGCGCGTCTACCTTCGTGTCGTGTTCCATACCTCCCGAATTCTACTGAACGGGGCCGCCGACCCGGACAACAGCACCTGTCGCCAACCGCATCCACCCCAGTGGTAGCCTTTCGCGTCATCGATGCGTAAGAGCCGCGGCAATTCCCTCTATTCATGAACCTGGCCGTCAACCCGCCTATTCTGCCGATGCTTGCCAAGCGCGTGGATGAGGTGCCACGCGAGGGAAATTGGATATATGAGCCAAAGTGGGACGGCTTTCGGGTTCTAGTCTTTCGCGACGGCGACGAAGTACTCATCCAGAGCCGTGACCAGAAGCCCCTCAACCGTTACTTCCCTGAGATGATTGATCCACTTCGTAAACAACTGCCATCCAAATGCGTGCTTGACGGCGAACTCGTAATCACTCACGATGGCCGCCTGGATTTCGATGCGCTGCAACTTCGCATTCATCCGGCAGCCTCGCGCATAAAACTACTAGCAGCCCAAACTCCCGCATCGTGCGTCTTCTTCGATCTGCTTTGCAAAGGCGCCCGCGATCTTCGAAACCAGACCTTTCGGAAGCGCCGCTCCGAGTTGGAATTACTCCTTGCGTCCGCCAAGCCCCCGATTCACATCACGCCCGCAACCGCAGATCGCAAGACTGCACTCGATTGGTTCCGCCGCTTCGAAGGCGCAGGACTCGATGGTGTAGTCGCGAAACCGATCGACATTCCCTACCAGCCCGACAAACGCGTAATGCTGAAGATAAAGCACGAGCGCGATTGCGATTGCGTCGTCGCCGGCTTTCGCTGGTACAAGCAGTCAGCAGAAAAAGAAGTCGGCTCGTTATTGCTCGGCCTCTACAACGACGCAAAGGTTCTGCAACACGTCGGAGTCTGCGCAAGCTTCCCTGCCGCAACCCGTCGCGAGCTCCTTAGCTTCCTTGCTCCCTATCGAAAAGACGCTCTGCGCAATCACCCCTGGAAAAATTGGGACAGCAACGACGAGGGAGACGCCTCAGAAGAACTCCGCATGCCAGGAGGCAAGAGCCGATGGAGTCAAGGAAAGGATCTTTCCTGGGAGCCGCTTCTCCCTCAACTCGTCGTCGAAGTTGCCTACGAACACATGCAGGGCGGCCGATTTCGCCACATGGCGCATTTCCGTCGCTGGCGCACAGATCGAAAACCCTCATCGTGCACATTCGCACAACTTGAGGTAGTCCCCCCTGAAGAACTGAAAGCCATCTTCCCGGAAGGTCGCTGACATTTCACCATTGCCTTCCGTCTTTACGGAATCTCGTCATCACTGACGAAGCGAAGCGAAGTCGAAGAACCTGCTTCTCCGCCCGTCGCACATCCACGATCAACGCTCTCGCTACGGTTTGTAGTCCTTTGTTCCCGTTACATCGACAACAGCCTGCACAGGCAACTTGTCGCTCGAACCGCCAGCGAGAATGCGCACTTTCTCTTTTTCCACTCGCCACACATGCCCCGAAGCATCCCAGTATGCCAGGTCGCGTGCTTTCAACTCCAGTGTCACGTCTTTCTCCGCACCGGCTTCGATCTGGACACGCTTGAATCCCTTCAGTTCCATGCGCGGTCGCGTTACAGCGGATCCCATGTGCTGCACATACATCTCCACCACTTCGTCGCTCGCACGCTTCCCCGTGTTCTTCACCTTTACGTGAACCTGCACGTTCCCGTCGGGATCCATGCTCGACGCACTTGGACTCACGGTCTTGTAGTCAAACGTCGTATAGCTCAGCCCATATCCAAACGGATAGAGTGGCTTCTCTTTGCTGTACAGATAAGTTTCTCCGTCCAGCAGGTTGTAGTTCAGGATCGGCTGTAACTGCGCGTCCCCCGTCGGCCAAGTCTGCGTCAGTCGCCCCCCAGGAGAATAGTCGCCAAACAAAACATCCGCCAGCCCGTGTCCTTCTTCCTGGCTGTTATGCGTAATGTGCACAATCGCCGGCACATTCTGCTGGCTCCAGACAATTGCATATGGAAAGCTCGACCGCAGCACTTCAATCGTTTTCGGATTCGCGGCAAAGACCTTCTTCACCAGCTCTTCCTGCTCAAGCACAATCGTCTTGCGATCAACATCCTCTTTTCCGTTGGAAGGCACCGGGCACTGATCCCATCCCGCGTTACATTCCGGATGATTGCCGACCACCACGATCGCCACATCGGCTTTTTTCGCCAATGCAGCCGCGTCTTCCACATCGGATCCGTCCGCGAACACTACCTTCACGTTCGCGCCCGCAGCCTCGCGTATGCCGTCAAGAATCGTCACCGAATACGGCCACGTTCCGCTGTACCAATCCTGAAGCACCTGGTCGATCCACGGGCCAATCACCGCGATCGTCTTCAACTTCGCCTTGTTGAGTGGCAGCGTGTTGCCGTCATTCTTCAGCAGCACAATCGACTCGTCCGTCGCTTGCCGCGCCAGCGCCTTGCTTGACGCACGTTCCCACGGTGGCAACTCCCCGCCCGTCTCGACTCCAATCTTTGCGTAGGGATCTACACCGGCAGGGTCCATCTCACCGAGTTTCAGATACACCGTCAACAAATTCTTCAGCGCGGCATCCATGTCCGCTTCCGTTAGCAAACCATCCTTTAGTGCCTTCGTCAGGTCCGGCTTGTACGTGTCTAGAAAATGATTAATCCCCGCCTTCACCGCCGCAGCCGATCCTTGTTCTTTGTCCGGAAACTTTTTGTGCGAAGTAATCAACAAGCCCAGAGCGCCACCGTCCGTGCAGATCAGTCCATCGTTGCCCCACTCCTTGATCATCACGTCCTTCAATACTGGATGGATCATCATCGGAATGCCATTCCACGAGTTGTACGAAGCCATCACCGCTCGCGAACCGCCTTCTTCAAATCCCATGCGGAACGGTACCGAATAGTACTCGCGGAAAAGTCGCTCATCGAAATCCGAAGATGTATGCGTCCGTCCGTCCTCGTTCTCATTCGCCAAAAAGTGCTTCATCAGCGAAGATGCCTGCCAGTGCTTCGGATCCGGTCCTTGCAATCCCTGCGCAAACGCCACAGTCAGTGTTCCCACAAGATACGGATCTTCGCCAAGTGACTCCTCTGTCCGCCCCCACCGCGGATCGCGGCTCAAGTCAGCATTCGGAGCCCTCACGACCACTCCACCGCGGTCGAACACCGGATTCTGGTAGTAGTAGCGCGCTTCGTATCCCTCCAGCGACGCGATCTTTTTCAACAACTCCGGATCCCACGTCGCGCCAAGTCCCTTCTCCTGCGGAAACGTCGTTGTCGGTACCGGTTGCCGTCCCCGTCCACCCCATCCACCCGGACCGCCCAGTGCCAGCCCATGCAGCCCTTCCACCTGTCCCGAGAAAACAAGCCCCAGCCTTGGAAACTTCGGATGGTCCGACATCAACTGCACCTTTTCGTCCAGCGTCAGCCGGCCCAGCAGGTCCTGAATCCGTGCACTGTCAGAGAGCGAAGTATTGCGGAAAGGATAATCGCTCTGGCCCCACGACTGCATTGCAACGCCAGCCATCAACACCAGCCCCAACACCCAATCCACACCCCTGCCCGCAGCTAGACGCATCAACATTTCCTCCTCGGTTAGAACACCGAAGATTATCACGACCGAATTGGAGAGCGCTCTTGAGTAAATCGATTGACGCGCTGCACCTGAGATTTTCAACCGCTTTCGACGCTAGGAAGTTGTGAAGGTGGAGGGAGCAGCAGCCTTCAGGCTGCCGAAATCACGCGCAAGGCGCTGCAAGGCCTTTTAGGCCCGGACGCTCCGGGTCACCCAACATTCTCATCTGCAAAACAAAAGAGCGAGGCGCGTTATCCGCGTCTCGCTCTTCTTTCTGATCACTGACAACGATTCCGGACCACTGCCTCAGTACAGTCTGAAGTTGACCTCGATGCTCATCATCACCGGCACAGGCGTTCCACCCTTCATCGCCGGCTTGAACTTGTACTTCCGCACCGCTTCCAGCGCTTTCTCGTCCAGCCCCATCCCCAGCGGCCGAACCACACGCGGATTCTGCGGATTACCTTGAGCATCCACAATCAGCGAGATCAGGCAGACACCCTGATACTTCGCCCGCCGCGCCTCGTCCGAGAATTCAGCTTCGGGCGTAAAGATCGGAATCGGCGCCGAAACACCACCACCAATGTGATAAACGCCGCCACCGGTATTGCCCCCGGTTCCCGGTCCATATCCATTGCCGTTTCCTGAGCCAAGACCACCGCCATAGCCGCTGCCCATGCCACCGCCGCCGCCGGAGCCATTCGAGGCAAGTTGCACGTTGGCAGAGTTCTTGACTCCGAAGTTCACCAGTTCCGGGTTATCCGGCAGGGTGATGTCCTTTTGCACGTTGATTGCGGGTGTAAATGCGAGCTTCGGCTTCTCCAGGATCGGCACCATCGGCGGCGTAATCGGATCCTTCATCCGTGGGGGCAGCTTGCCCTTCAACGGATCAACAATGTCATGCGAACCGCCGCCACCGCCGCCGCCAGCCTGGGCAGCCATCTTGGGAGCCTTTAGAATGTCGCTCACATCCACGTTGGTCAGCGTCACAGCGGGCTTCGTCACGGGATGAATAAAGGTGAGTCCGAGCCAAATCGCCAACGCCAGGATTCCAAGATTGATAAAACTGGATGTTCCGACGGCCCACGGATTCGCTTTTACTGCCATCCGGTCCGGTACCGGGATCGGCTTCGATGTCAGAACCAGTGGTGGAAGCTTTGGCGGAAAGAAGACATCGTGAATGTTTTCGTACAGGTCTTTCCAGATCGGCCTTTCCTCGAACGCCTTCCCGAGGAACGCGTCAAGCTCGTGACCTTCCATCGAGGGTAAGTCGTCCTTGGTCTCCGGATCTGGCTGAATTAATACGTCGTTTACCATATTTGCCGATGCTGTTCCTATTGGCTGCGGCTGCACTGGTTGGCCATCGCCAGCTTCCCAGTTCGTCACTCCATTATGCTCGACAGTGCCCGTCCTTGTCTTTAGATGAACAGACGAAGAGTTTTGGCTTGTCATGCTCTCCAGAGACCCATATTTCTCGGAAATGGGAGCTTCCATAAACGATAGACGGTGTTCGGCAACAGTTGTTACCTAAAATTTCTTTCCTGGTCCATTACACTAAACATTCAAGATCTTCTCACCGTTTCAGGGAGTTCCAATGTCTCCAGCGCCGGAGTTGAAGGCGACCTTAACCTTGCCGCAGACCGCCTTCCCTATGAAGGCAAATCTACCTCAGAATGAGCCCCTTCGCCTCAAAAAGTGGACCTCGCTCCGACTCTACGAGAAATTGCGCGAAACCTGCGCTGGCCGCCCGGCATATCTCCTGCACGACGGACCTCCCTACGCCAACGGCCCCATTCACCTCGGCCACGCCCTCAACAAGGGTTTGAAAGACTTTGTGGTCAAGTCGAAGACGATGGCCGGCTTCGACTCCCCCTATGTCCCCGGCTATGACTGCCACGGCCTGCCCATCGAGATCAAAGTCGACGAGCAACTCGGGCGCAAAAAACTGGAAATGCCTGTTCCGGCGGTGCTCGCCGCCTGCCGCGCCTACGCCCAGAAGTACGTCGACCTGCAAACTGCTCAGTTTGAACGCATCGGATGCTTCGGCCGCTGGGACAAGCCATACATGACCATGGCCCGCGACTACGAAGCCCGCACCCTCGAGGCATTCTACGGCTTCCTGGAAAAGGGATTCGTCTACCGCGGACTCAAGCCGGTCTACTGGTGCATCCACGACCGCACCGCCCTCGCCGAAGCCGAAGTCGAATACGAATCACACACCAGCCCTTCCATATATGTGCGCTACCGGCTGACCTCTTCGCCTGAAGCGCTCGATCCCGTGCTCGCAGGCCGCGAAGTCCATACCATCATCTGGACTACCACCCCATGGACCATCCCGGCCTCCATGGCTGTGGCCTTCCACCCCGACTTCGAATACGTGGCGTTGTCTGCCAGTGGCGACCCGAACTCTGCCAACTCACCGACAGATCCGGTCTACATAGTCGCCGCCGAACTCGCGACTGCTATCATCGTCGCCTGCAAACTCGGAGCAACCGCAGAGCTGGCCCGCTTCAAGGGCAGCCAACTCGAGCACACCACCTTCAAACATCCGTTTCTTGAGCGCAGCATCCTCGGGGTGCTCGCCACCTACGTCACCGCCGACCAGGGCACCGGAGCCGTCCACACCGCGCCTTCCCATGGCGCCGACGACTTCTACACCGGCCAGCGCTATTCGCTCGACCAGACCTGCCGCGTCGATGCCGCCGGTCATCTTCACGTTGACCCCGCTGCGTGGCCTCACGCCTCCCTTCCTCCCTTCGAAGGGAAGAAAGTCTGGGCCGCCAATCCCATCATCGTTGCCATGCTCGAGGAGTACCGCGCCCTTCTGGCCGTCTCCGACCTCGAGCACTCCTACCCCCACTGCTGGCGCTGCCACAACCCGATAATCTTCCGCGCCACCGAGCAGTGGTTCATCTCGCTCGAAACACCCATGAAGCGCGCCGATGGCTCCGAAACCACATACCGCCAATTGTCGATCGAAGAAATTGACAAGGTCGTCTGGGATCCCTCGTGGGGCAAAGAACGCATCACCAACATGATCGCCACCCGCCCCGACTGGTGCATCAGCCGACAGCGCATCTGGGGAGTGCCCATTGCCGTATTCATGTGCGAGGGCTGCAACCAGCCGATCATCTATCCGGCACTCGATCGCAAAATCATCGATCTCTTCGAACGCGAAGGCGCCGAGGCCTGGCACACAACGCCCATCGCCGATCTCCTTCCCGCAGAAACAAAGTGCTCTCATTGCGAAGGAGTCACGTTCCGCAAAGAAACCGACATCCTCGACGTCTGGTTCGATTCCGGCACAAGCTGGTTCGCCGTCTGCGAATCCGATCCAGATTTGCGCACCATCTATAAGGCCTTCCAAAAGGGGGAGGGGCGAGAAGCCCCGGAGTGCCTCTACCTCGAAGGCGGCGATCAACACCGAGGCTGGTTCCACTCCTCGCTTCTCACATCCGTCGCTCTCCGCGGCCGCGCGCCCTACTCGCACGTCGCCACCGCCGGCTGGACCCTCGATGAGCAAGGCCGCGCCATGTCCAAATCTCTCGGCAACGGCGTAGATCCCGTTGACATCGCCGAGCGCATGGGCGGCGAAATCGTGCGCCTCTGGGTAGCCTCCATCGACTTCCGCGAAGACATGGCTGCCAGCGAAAACCTGATGCAGCGCTGCGCCGAGCTTTACCGCAAGCTGCGCAATACATTCCGCTTCCTGCTCGGCAATCTCAACGGCTTCGATCCCGCACGCGATCGCGTCCCTGAATCCGAGCTTCTGCCGCTCGACCAATACATGCTCGCCCGCACCCGCGAACTCAGCGAGAAGATCCTTGGGTGGTATGAAGAATTCGAATTTCATCGCGTCTACCAGGCCGTCAATGACTTCGCCATCGTCGACTTGAGTTCGTTTTACCTCGACATCCTCAAAGACCGCATGTACACCTTCGCGCCGACATCAACCGCGCGCCGTTCGGCCCAAACGGTTCTCTGGCAGATCACCGAAACTCTCGTTCGCCTCGTCGCCCCCATCCTCAGCTTCACCGCCGACGAAGTGTGGGAATACCTCCCCACCGCAGCCAGCCGCGAGCCCAGCGTTCACCTCGCGCTCTTCCCCAAACCGGAAGAGATCTTCTGCTCGGATCCGGCCCCGTTGTTGAACGAATGGAAGATGATTTTTAACATTCGAGACAGCGCGCTTCGCGTCCTCGAGGAGGAGCGTCAGGCAAAGAGGATCGGAAAGGGTCTTGAAGCTGATCTCGTGATCGAAGCCTGGGGAGAAGACCACAGGAGTCTCTCCAAACTCAGCGAGGCAGATCTTAAGGAACTATTCAATGTCTCGGCCGTTCGAGTCACTGATGTCACAGGTTCCAACATGTCTGAGGCGGCCACCAAGAACAGTGCGGTGTCGGTGAAGAACTGGGAGCCGGGCGTCGGAGGATACGGGGTGATGGCCCTCCCCGCCAGCGGCCACAAATGCGCCCGCTGCTGGAACTTCATGCCCGAAGTCTCCAACTACGGCATCTGGCAAAACGTCTGCACCCGCTGCCATAACGCGCTTCACGAAATGGGAATCCCCGAACCGCCGCCGGAGGCCACTCAGTGACCTCCGTTCCGCGCACACACTGTCCACTGTTGCCCGTTCGCTGTCCCCTGTTCCCTGTTCCCTGTTCCCTGTTTTGGGAGGCCGCCCAGTGAGCTTTCCCGCTCCGCGCAAACTCCCCTGGCTCCTTCTCATTTCGGTGGTCGTCATCGTCGCTGATCGGATCACCAAGACGATCGTGGCCTCTCGCGTTCCCCTGGGTGGTGGCATCCTCGTCATCCCCGGCTTTCTGCGCATTACCCACTGGCTTAACGAGGGCGCAGCTTTCTCGCTCTTCGCTGACTCGGCTTCGCCCAACGCCGTCCGCTGGGGCCTCATCGCCTTTTCTGCTATCGCCGCCATCGCCGTTCTCATTGCTCTCATCCGCCTCGGCAGCCACATCACGCTCGCCACCACGGCGCTCGCCCTGGTGCTGGGCGGAGCTCTCGGCAACTTGCACGATCGAATCTTCTACGGCTCGGTCGTCGACTTTATCGAGGTCCACATCTTCGGCTATCACTGGCCCGACTTCAATGTGGCCGACAGCTCCATTGTCGTCGGCGCTTGCCTCCTGCTCCTCGATTCCCTGCTCCCCAGAAAATCCCCAGAACCATCCACAACGATCGAAAGCCGTTAACTCGCTGTATGCCTGTCACACGGAAACCAGGATCGGTCACATTTCGTAGTTACCGCTGTGCAGTCTAGTACCCTAAAATGACACAGGCATTGTCGATTCGCGATAGGCCCCCGACTGTCCGATTCGACGCGATCGTACGTCGCTGAAACTCGCAGCTTCGCTCGTTGAGGCCGATGTTTCGGCGGTCATTCAATTTCAGAGGATTTAATGAGAATTAGCTCCGCCTTTCCCTTGCGCATCATGCGCCTCCCAATTTTCGTTTGCACCATTGCCGCTTTCACATTCGCACTTTCAAGCTCGCTGCGAGCCCAGCGCCTCCCGACCACGGTTCGTCCGCAGCACTACGCCCTCACCTTGGCGCCCGACCTCAAAGCCGCGACCTTCACCGGCTCTGAAACCATCGACGTCACCCTCGTTGAGCCGGCAGTCTCGATCACTCTCAACGCCCACGACCTCGCATTCAAATCCGTCAAGATCGAAGCCGCAGGCAACGTGCAAACCGCGACTGTCTCTCTCGACAAAGACAAACAACAAGCCACCTTCACGGTTCCCAAAAGCCTTCCTGCTGGTAACGCCACGCTGACCATCGAATACACCGGCGCCTTGAATGGCGAACTCCGCGGCTTCTATCTCTCCAAGACTGCCCGCCGCAACTACGCCGTCACCCAATTCGAATCCACCGATGCGCGCCGCGCCTTTCCCTCCTTCGACGAGCCCGCCTTCAAGGCCACCTACGACATTTCGCTCATCGTCGACAACGGTGATACCGGAATCTCCAACGGCCCCATCGTCAGCGACACGCCCGGCCCAGGCTCTGGCAAGCACACACTCAAATTCCTCACTACGCCGAAAATGTCCACGTATCTCGTGGCCTTCCTCGTCGGCGATTTTCAGTGTTCCTCCGGCGAGCAGGACGGCGTTGCCATTCGTACCTGCTCCACGCCCGACAAAGTTGCTCTCACCACGTACGGTGTAGACGTCGCCAAGTATGTGCTTCACTACTACAACACCTACTTCGGCATTCCCTATCCGCTCAAGAAGCTTGACCTCATCGCCCTGCCCGACTTCGAAGCCGGTGCCATGGAAAACTTCGGCGCCATCACTTATCGCGAAACCGCGCTACTCGTCGACCCAAAGACCGCGTCCATCAACGCCAAGACTGAGGTTGCCCTCGTCATCGCGCACGAAATGGCACACCAGTGGTTCGGCGATCTGGTGACCATGCAGTGGTGGGACAACATCTGGCTCAACGAAGGCTTTGCCACATGGATGGAAAACAAGCCCGTCGCAGCCATGCATCCCGAATGGAATATTGATCAGGTTGTCGCCTCCGGCATGGACGGCACACTAAACCTCGATGCGCAACCCACCACCCGCGCCATTCGCGCCCGCGCCGATACCCCGGCGGAAATCGAGCAGATGTTCGACGGCATCTCCTACGGAAAAGCCGGCGTTGTTTTGCTAAGCCTCGAAAACTACGTGGGCCCGGAGACCTTCCGTCAGGGCGTGCATAACTATCTCGCCGCGCATCTCTACAGCAACGCCACAGCCGAAGATTTCTGGAACGCACAGACCACGACCAGCCATAAGCCTGTCGACAAGATCATGGAAAGTCTCGTCGCTCAGGCTGGTGTGCCTCTACTCACCTTCGGCTCGCCAGCCGGTGGTAAGGTCTCCGTCTCGCAGAATCGCTTCTACCTCAGTCCCAGCATTCAACCTGACGCCGCTCAAAAGTGGACGCTGCCCGTATGCTTCAAAACCACCGGCAACCAGCAGGACTGCCAGCTTCTATCGCCCGACACAACCTCGCTGACAGTGCCGCAAGGCGCACTTTTCTTCGCCAACGCCGGAGGCAAAGGATACTACCGCACCGCCTACGTACCAGCTGATTACGCTGCCCTCGCCTCGCAGGTCGAAACCAGTCTTTCCCCCACTGAGCGCATCAGCCTCATCGGAGACAAATGGGCGCAGGTCCGTGCCAACAAAGCCACCGTCGGCGACTACCTCAACCTCGTCACCGCCTTGAAATCTGACCCCAACTACAACGTCGTTTCTTCCGCGCTCGATGGACTCGGCACTATCGATGTGCGCATTGCCTCCACGCCAGAAGAGAAAAAAGGCCTCGATTCATGGTTCCGGCAGTCCTTTGCGCCTGAATACGAAAAGCTCGGGCCTCCATCCGACAACGACTCACCCGACAAGAAGCAATTGCGCGCACTGCTCTTTTCTGCGCTCGGCAACGCCAAAGATCCGCAGATCATCGCGCTGGCCCGCGAGATCAGTGCGAAGTACCTGGCCGACGCGAACTCCGTCGACCCAAACCTCGCTGAGACTGCCCTCCAGATCTCAGCCCGCAACGGTGACGCTGCACTCTTCGACCAGTTGCAGAAGATCGCCGAGACCTCCACCAATCCTGAAATGCAGATCGGCGCTCTCCGGCTGCTCGCTGTGTTCGAAAATCCCGAACTCGCCCAACGCGCGCTGGATTATGCGGTATCCGACAAGGTCCGTAATCAGGACGCCGCCTTCCAACTCGCCATCTCGCTCGATACCGAGAAGAATCGCGATCTCGCCTGGAGGTTCATCCAGACCCACTGGGACGAAGTGAAAAAGGAGTTCACCCCAGAAATGGGATCAGTTCTCGTCGGAGCCACCAGTTCCTTCTGCTCTGTAACAGACCGCGACGAAGTATCCCAGTTCTTCTCCTCGCATAAAGTGCCGGATGCCGATCAGGAACTCAGGCACGCCATCGAACGCATCAATGGCTGCATCGAATTGCGCAACCTTCAGGAACCGAAGTTGAAAACCTGGCTCGCATCCCAACCCAAGGCCTCCGGCGGCGAAACCGCCCACTAAAGCTCGCAGAACATCCCGTTCCAAACGTCAATGGCCGCCCGGTTTCTGCCCGGCGGCCATTCGATTCCATCCCCTGCCTTACCAGGTAATCTTCGCCGGAAGAAACTCCGCAAAAAGTTCATCGTAGTACGGCTTCAATTCCTTGACATCCGGCTTCGTATGTCCCTTCGAGTAGAGATCGTACTGATTGAATTTCAGCACCCACTCCATCATCGCTCGATCCTGATCGTTCGCCAGGTGATCATAGGCTCCATGACGATGCCATGGATAGAAAGAATGAAACCGCAACATGTAGAGCGATTCCACTCGCAGATACGGCTTCATCACTTCCGCAATGTAGCCGTCATGCCCGAACGACATATGAAGATTCTCGAGACCGCAGTTCGGCTCGTAAATTCCGTACTTCGTCTGGTACTCAGGCACCAGGCAATCGGGATTGTTCGCAAAATACTCGTGAAACACGATCGCCTCAGACCACGCGCAACCCACCGGAAACGTATCGCCTACAACTCCCCACTGCGGCTCGCCATACAGGCAAAGGCACTTCCCAAGATCGTGCAAAAAGCCCGTGAGCACCATCCAACGGGGATGGCCGTCGCGCCGGATCGCTTCTGACGTCTGCAGCAGATGCTCAATTTGGGTGAGGTCCGTGTCGGGGTCGCTGTCGTCAACCAGCGTGTTTAAGAATTCTGCCGCTTCCCAGATCGACTTCATGCCTTTCTTCAGGCTGAAATACTCCTTCTCCTTGCCGAGAACATAATCCACCGTCTGCCCTTCGTGATTCAGCCGATAAAACTCAGCCACACCAGGCGTAGCCGTCGCGTCATAAACGCGAAATTCCTCTTCTGACTTGCCTTCCTTGTACCGACCTTCGACGAAATCATCCCACTGATCCAGCTTGGCAAGCGGCCGTGTATTGGGAATCGTTGCGCTCATCTGTGTCTCCTTGACCGTCAACACGCGACAATCGAATCTGCCGCTGTTCTATCAGACGCGGAAAGAGCCTGCAACTCACCCCTTCTTCGACTTGCCCAAACTCAACACGCACAGTAGTTTTCGTTTTGCCCCTGTACGCCAGGATGTTACCTTGAATCGCAAGATGATCCGCATCCGCTGCTCTGCCCTTATCAGCCTTTCCCTGGCCGCATGCTCCCTGCACGCTCAACAACCGCAACCAGCCGCCGTCACCCAGGCCGTACTCGCCGGCAAACTTATCGATGTCCGCACCGGCGCCGTTCGGCCGCACGCTTACATCCTCATCGCAGGCGACCGCGTCCAGTCCATCGCCGATTCAGCGCCCGCTGGCGTGTCTGTCACCGATCTCTCCGCTTACACCGTGCTCCCCGGCCTCATCGACGCGCACGCGCACACCCTCTCAAATCCCACAACGCAGAACATCGCGGCGCACCTGCGCACTTCCATTCCGCAGGCCACCCTCTGGGGCACATACAATCTCCGCCTGTGGCTCGATCACGGATTTACCTCTCTTCGCGATGCCTGCGAAGGCCCAGCAGACTATCCGCAGTTCGCCCTGCGCGACTCAGTCAAGCGCGGCATCATCCTGGGCCCGCGCATTACCGCCGCCGGCAGTTGCGTATCCCTCACCGGAGGCCACGGTGACGGCGCGCCCTTTTCGCCCGACATGCAGCTTCCCCGCGGCCAGAACGTCGCCGACACCGTCGACGACATCGCCCACGTCGTTCGCCGCGACATTAAATATGGAGCCGACTGGATCAAGCTCATGGCCACCGGCGGCGTCATGGATCCAATCTCCGACTACCACGTGCAGGAGTTGAGCGAGGCCCAGATGGCCGCCGCAGTCGAGATCGCCCACCGCGCCGGCAAAAAAGTAATGGCCCACGCTGAAGGCGCAGTCGGCATCAAGGCCGCCGTGCGCGCCGGCGTTGACTCCATCGAACACGGCACCATGCTCGACGAAGAAGGCGCCGCATTGATGGAGCAACACCACACCTGGCTCGTCCCCACGCTCTACTGCTTCCAGCACGACATGGAAACCGGCCTCAGCAAAGGCCGCGATCCCGACTCCTATGCCAAAGGCGTCGAAATCATGGCCGCACAAGGCCCCGCATTCAAATTAGCTCTCGCTCATCACATCCGAATCGTCTATGGAGTAGACGACGCCGACGTCGACGAATCCGTCTCGAAAGAATTCGGAGCTCTAGTCCGCGGGGGCATGACACCCCTCGGCGCACTCCAGGCTGCCACAATCAACGCCGCCACCATGCTCGACAAAGACAAAGACGTAGGCACCCTCGAGCCCGGCCGCTACGCCGACATCGTTGCTGTGCAGGGCGATCCCCTCGCTGACATCACGGTCATGGAGCACGTCTCCTTCGTCATGCAAGGCGGCCGCATCATCAAAGACCCCGCCCACCCCGACCGCAACCCCGTCATCCGCCTCAAATAGTCAGCCACGCTTCACGTTTGGCTCTATCAACTACCACCACTGCAGCGTCATCCTGAGCGAAGCGGCTTGGGGCCCCGCGAACGTTCATCGTTCGTGGGGTAAGCGGAGCCGAAGGATCAGCTTTGGTTTTTGTGTGTATCACCACAAAACCTGGGTGCCCCATCGAAGCCGCGCTTCATGCGGCTTGGATGGGAAAGCAACAACCTCAACGGCCCGGCAAAGTGAACCCGTAACCAAATCGCGGATAATGATCAAGTGACCAGATCGCACGCTCTCTCTACTCTTGTCGTCGTCGCTGCACTCGCATTTTCCACCTCCGCACCCGCCCAGCAAATCGCCTTCACCTGGGACGACCTCCCCGCTCACAGTTCCCTGCCTCAAGGCGAAACCCGCGTCGAAATCAGCCGCAAACTCATCGCTGCCATGAAAGATGCCAAGATGCCGCCGGCCTACGGCTTCGTCAATGGAGTTCAGCTTGAGCGCGAACCCGCCTCCGCTCCAATGCTCAAAGACTGGCGCGGTGCCGGCTTGCCGCTCGGCAATCACACCTGGTCGCACATGAATCTCAACACAAGTTCGCTGGCCGACTGGGAAGCTGACATCGAGAAGAACGAACCCATCCTCGAGCAGTACTCAGCAGACAGCGACTGGCACTGGCTCCGCTATCCCTTCCTCGCCGAAGGCGACACACCCGAAAAACGCGCCGCCGCTCGCAAGTACATCGCCGCTCACGCATATAAGGTCGCGTCCGTCACCATGAGTTTCGGCGACTACATGTGGAACGAACCCTACGCCCGCTGCGTCGCCAAAAACGACGCCGCTTCCATCGCGCGACTCGAATCCACTTATCTCCAGGCCGCATCCGACGACGCCGACTTCCGACGCGCCATATCAAAGACCCTCTATGGTCGCGACATCCCCTACGTCCTCCTCATGCATGTCGGAGCATTCGATGCCCGTATGCTGCCGCGCCTCCTCAAGCTCTACCGCGACAAGGGCTTCACCTTCGTCACACTCCAGGCCGCAGAAAACGACCCCTTCTACGCCAGCGCAATCGATCCCTCGCTCCCCGATCAACCCTACGACCTCGAAGGCGCAATGCAGGCGCGCAATCTGCCCTTACCAACTCGTCCCAAGCCCTCGATCGACCCGAACAGTCTCTGTCACTAGAATTCTGAATTCGCCTATTCGCAAGGCCCATCGACATGAATTCACCTGCGCAGCCCAACTCTCGAAAAACAAGTCAGTGCGCAGGCGCGAAATACCCTGAGCGAACCTCAATCCCGCTCACGCGATCGGGTGGCTGCAGCATGATCTCGTGAAAAGCCCCATCGTGCTTAAAGTTCGCCGGGTTGTAGACCACGCGATACTGGTTTCTCATCTCCCACTCGATCGTCTTCAAATCCGCCCAAATCGCCTCCTCCGTGTCATCGGTCAGGAACACGCGCCCGCCCGTCTTCGCGGTAATCTCGCGCAAAGCCTTCGGTCCCGTCGAAACACGGTCCTGCGTCGACAAAGGAAGAAGCGCGAAGACCTGCGTATTGCTGCGTTGGCAGGCACGCGCAGCCTCATCCATTGAAGTCTGACCAGAATTGTCTTCTCCGTCGGAGAACAGGAGAATGAAGTTCCCGGTCACGCCTGGATCGAATTTGTCGAATGAATAAAAGCACGCCCGAAACACTGCGTTGTACAAAGCGGTGCCACCCGGATGGTCAATCTTCCCTCGTGCGCCCTCGATGCCCTGCAGAAGCAACGCCGTGTTCTTCGTCCACGACTGGATCAGTTCCGAGTCATATCCAAAGTCCGAAACAAAAGCCAAATCTGAGTTCTGCCTAAATAGACGTTGAACAAACTTCTTCGCAATGGATTTGTTCATCGCCAAGACTTCGTGCATCGATCCGCTCGTATCGAGAAGAATTCCCGCGCGAATCGGGCGGTCCATCAACTTTTCGAAAGAGACAATTCTGCTTGGAGCGGCCCCGTTATCCCATAATCGGATTTCATTCTCTTTCAGGTCATTGATCGGAAGCCCATTTGCATCTCTGGCGCTGAATGTCAGCACGACCTCATCGACCGGCAAGCGCAGGGTGTAGGCATCGGATGCGTTTTGCGGCGTCGAAGCAGTCTGCGAGTTCACAACGCAGGTGAACCAGAAGAGCACCGTCGGAACTGAGTGCCATAATCGCGACATTCCCACCAAATTACCATCTACGAAGATTTTCGTTGACAATTACGAAACTCTTCGTATAACGTCTATCCATCATGGAACACGGCACCGCAATCCCCCGCCCCACCGAATCCGAACTCGAACTCCTCCAGATCCTCTGGGAGAAGCAGCCTGCCACGGTGCGCGAGATTCACGATGCCCTCAATGAGGATCGCCCCTCCGGCTACACCACCGTCCTCAAGATGCTCCAGATCATGACCAACAAGGGCCTCGTAGTCCGCGACGAAGCCAATCGCGCCCACGTTTATCGCGCCGCGCTCAGCCAGGATTCCATGCAGAGCAAAATTCTCAAGGACCTCAGCAAGCGTCTCTTCGCCGGATCAGCCGCACAGCTTGCACTCCACGCCCTCTCAATGGAACCAGCCAGCGACAACGAGCTCGCCGAAATCCGCGCCATCATCGAACGCAAACACACCAGAAAGGACCGGCCATGACCCCGATTCCCCAAGCCATCGCCTGGACCCTGATTCACTTTTGCTGGCAGGCGATCGTCATCGCCGCCGCTTATCGCGTCGTCAGCATTGCCGTCGCCCACCGCTCCAGCCAGACGCGCTATCTCGTCGCTCTCTCCGCGCTTCTCCTGATGCTCGGCCTCGCGGTCATCACGTTTGCGTGGGAACTGCGCGCCGACACAGCCATCGCATCCATCGCCGACTCAGCTTCAAGCCTTCGCGCCACGTTCGTCGGCGACTTCCCGCGCTCCACAGCGCCCGGTTTTGCCACCCTCCAGCCAAGCCCGGAGCGCATCACGCTTGCGTCCCTGCTTCCCTGGATCGACGGCCTCTGGCTCATCGGTGTTTTCGCGCTTTCCGTGCGCAGCCTCGGCGGCTGGTGGTATCTCCGGCGGCTCCGTCTCGCCTCCACTCTCGAAGCTCCCGCCGCAGTGTGCGCAGCATTTCAGCGCATCTCCGCCACGCTCGGCCTCAGCCGCGCGATCACACTCCGTCTCTCCACCGCCATCGATAGTCCCATGACAATGGGCACACTTCGTGCCATCGTCCTGCTCCCGCTCAGCGCCGTAACTTTGCTTGGAAAAGACGAACTCGAAGTCGTTCTCGCTCACGAGCTGGCTCACGTGCGCCGCGCCGACTTCTTCTGGAACATCCTGCAAACTATCGCCGAAACCCTGTTCTTCTTCCATCCCGCGGTCTGGTGGATTAGCGCACGCATTCGCGAAGAGCGCGAACTCTGCTGTGACGATCTCGCTCTCAAAATCTGCCCCAACCCCATCGTTTACGCTCACGCTCTCGTTCATCTTGAAGAGCACCGCTCCCGTCACCTGCGCCTGGCCATGGCGCTCGACGGCCATCAGTCCCACGCAACTCTTCTTACGCGTATTGCACGCATCCTCGGTGAACCCATGACTCGCATTCCCAGCCGTCGTCTCCGCCCTTTCTCTCTCGCTGCAGCCTGCGCCGGACTCGTCGTCCTCCTCTTTCCCGTTCCGCACCTGCTCGCCAGCCTTAACCCCAAGCCCCAATCCGAGCCCGTTCCCGTAATCGCAGCCACGGTAGCTGCACCCATTGCTGCACCAGTTGCAGCTCCTGCCATTGCTGCGGAAGTCGCCATCCGCGTTGCCGCGCCGTCTCCGGTTCCGGCCCCACAGGCCGCAACGCCTGATCCTGCTCCCGCGCCAGAACCTCAATCCGCCAGAAAGCCCGCTCCGTCCGCGCAACCGCACAGCGATTACATCGACCAGATGAAAGCAGCCGGCTACGACGTCGATCTCGACAAACTCATCGCCATGAAGATTCAGGATGTCACTCCTCAATATGCGCAGGCGATGAGCCAGGCAGGCTTTGGAAAACTCTCCGCCGACGATCTCGTCGCCTGCAAGATCCAGGGGGTAACGCCCGAAGCCATCGCCGAGATGAAAAAACAGGGACTCGAGATTAACAATATCCACGATGCCATCTCCTTCCGCATCTTCCAGGTCACTCCTGAGTTTGTCTCGGGCATGAAAGCCGCAGGATTCGGAAACCTCGATTCCAAACAATTGCTCGCCATGCGCGTCCAGGGAGTCACACCCGAATACGCCCGGCAGCTCAAACAGACATTCCCCAACGTCACCGCCGATGATCTCGTCAAAGCCCGCATCTTCCGCATCGACGACGAGTTCATCGCGCAGGCCGCCAAGCACGGCTTCACCAATTTGCCGTTCGACAAGCTAGTCCAATTGCGCATCTCCGGCCTGCTCGACGACGAATCCGCGAAGAATTAACTGCAGATCCGCGCTGGCCTTCTTTTCACACCCGCTCTCACGCGGAGAGGAAACCCTCGCCTTATGACATTGAGGAGAAACCATGAATCCGTCACGCACCATCGTCGTCCTCGCCATCGTTGCCGGCGCGCTAGCACTTCCTGCGCAATCACTAGCACCCATCCATTCCCGGTGCGTCATGGGAATCAGCGACAAAGGCAGTGACTTTTCTCTCCAAATCAGCGATAAAGATTGCCCCGCCGAACAGCACTGCGGCTCCAATTTCAGCAATGAATCGATGAGCCGCTTCACCGGCATCACCATCGCCGACCTCGCTAATGAAGGCGCACACCTCACCGCCACTCTCAGCGGCGAAGCCGGCGCCTTCAAGTGCACCGGCACGGTCCATGATCACGAACTTCGCGGCGAATCCGTCTTCACCCCCGAGGCCGCCTTTGTCGATCGCATGGCCAAACTCGGCTTCACCGGCTTCAACGCTGAAAAGCTCCAGGCCTACACCTTTCTCAACGTCACATCCGACTACGCCCGCTCGCTGCAGCAGGCGCAAATCCACGGCATCAACATCGACAATCTGATCGCCTTGCGCATCTTTAACGTCGATCCCACCTACGCCAAGAGCTTCGTCGCAATGGGCTACGAACAACCTGACGCCGACAAACTCATCGCTCTCAAAGTCCAGGGCGTCAACGCCGACGAAGTGAAGCAGATTCGCGCGATGGGCTATCAACCCAATCTCGATGAACTCATTCAGATACGCATCTTCAAAATCACGCCCGACTTCATCCACCGCATGCAGGACCGCGGCTTCAAAAATCTAACCATTGCCAAACTCGTGCAGATACGCATCTTCAAACTCGCCGAGTAGGCCACTTGTCGATTGTTCGTCCGGCCGGTCCGCTCTCCCCGTACAATTTCTTCGTTAACCGAAGGAGAGATTGTGCGTCGAACGAACATCGGTATCATCACCCTTCTAATCCTCTCAGGATGGTTCCCCATGCCGACTCTAGTTTCAGGACAGGTTCCCCACTCCCAAATCACAGCGAAAGATGGTCCAGTTTCTATGCATGCCGAAGGAACATTCGATGTGAAGAACTCTCCGCTACCCGAAGACGAAGCACTCACCGGCACAGCCATCGGCCGATACGGTCTCGACAAGCAGTTCCATGGCGACCTTGAAGCCTCCAGCAAGGGAGAGATGCTCGGCGCTGGCAATCCCGCCACCGGCACTGCCGGCTATGTCGCCATCGAGCAGGTCACCGGCGTCCTCAACGGACGCGCCGGCTCTTTCGCCCTTCAGCACAGTGGAACAATGGTGGACAACAAATTCGAGCTCACCGTCAAAGTCGTTCCCGGCTCAGGCACTGGCGATCTCACCGGCATCTCCGGAACCATGACGATCAAGATCGTTAGCGGCAAGCACTCCTACCAATTCGACTACACGCTTCCTGTCGCAGCGAAATAGTTGCCGCTCCGGTTTCGTAAAATAGTTCCATGCCTCAGTTCCCTCCTGGCCAGACGCTTCTCATCGATGCGGACGATACTCTATGGGAAAACAACGTCTACTTCGAACGCGCCATCGCTGCATTCATCAGCTTCCTAAATCACCACGAGTACTCGCCCGCTGAAGTTCGCCTGACCCTCAATGCCGTCGAACGCGAGACGATTCTTGCGCACGGCTACGGCCTGCCCAGCTTCACCCGCTCCCTTGTCACCTGTTTCGAGCGTCTCAGCACCGAGCCAGTTACCGAAGAAAAACGTCAGCGCGTTGTCAGCTTCGCCCGCTCCATTGCCGACCAGGAAATTGAGCTTCTCCCCCAGGTCGACTGCACTCTCCGTGACCTCGCGTCGCGCCACCGGCTCATCCTCATGACCAAGGGCGATCATGCCGAGCAGGCCGACAAGGTCCGCCGCTCCGGACTCACCCCGTATTTCTCCGCGGTCGAAATCGTTGTCGAGAAAGACCCAGCAGCCTACAAGGCCGTTATCGCGCGCCACGAACTCGCTCCCCACACCAGCTGGATGATCGGAAACAGTCCCAAAAGCGACATCAATCCTGCCCTCGCCGCCGGCCTCCACGCCGTATTTTTGTTCCACAAAGACACGTGGATTCTGGAACATGCGGCGCTTTCAACCGCTCCTGAGGGCCAGTACCTTATCGAACTCGACGCCTTCGCAAAGCTGACTGACATCTTCTAGGGATTGCCGCTTCGCGGTAAGATACGGTATGCCTACATCCCCCGCCTCGCAGGCTGTGAACCACGGCTCGACCTACCCCTCCCCGCCGCGAGTTCATTGGGCGGTCCTCCTTCTGGCCATTATTTGCGCTGAGGCGCTCGCATTCTGGTTTGTTCCCGATGCCTATCGCAACTTCGCTGTCTATGCCGTTGCGGTGGCCTGGCCGCTGTACCTTTGCATCTGGATCCGCAAAATCGAGCCGAGATCAAGCTCGCTCTATTGGGCCATCGCTTCCCTCGTAACTGGAATCGGCTTCCTCTTTTCCTGGCTTCTCTGGATCGTCGTCATCTACGAGCTTCGAGAGGAGTTGCTTGAGCACTACAATCGACGCGAACCGATCAATCTGCGCTTGAATTGGTTTTTCACGCTTCTCTTCTCCATCTTCTACTTTCAGTTCAAACTGAACAAAATCTCAAAATTGAAAGAAGCTTCGCACGAAGCCTTCGCAGCCGAGCCACAAGATTCTGTTACTGCTTGACGCTTCCCGCTCGCCTCTGCTCTACTTCATTCAACGTCATGCACAACTGCAGCCACAACGCGATCGCAGGTCATGCAATCACATGCCCCGCGTTGTCTGCTTTCGCCCTCATTCCCGCTATTCGAATTAGCAGCCACATCACGTGTGCGGGATAAGCCTGGCGAAACGGAATTAGTAGTTCAGCAACACACAGGCCACCACCCGCAGAAGCGGCTGGTGGTTTTCGCATTTTCAGTCACTTTTTCTGCTTGAGGAGATCGTCTTGGAACCCGTATCCCTTGTCGGCATTCAGTCCGCACGCGCGCGCATCGAGAGCTCCATTCACGTCTCGCCCTGCCAGTTTTCTCATCACCTCTCCGAGCTCACCGGACTCCCCCTGCACCTGAAGCTTGAGAATCTCCAGCGCACCGGCTCGTTTAAAGAGCGCGGGGCCCTCAACAAGCTCCTCACCCTCAGCGAAACCGAGCGCAAGCGCGGAGTCATCGCCGCAAGCGCCGGCAATCATGCCCAGGGCGTAGCTTTTCATGCCTCCCAGCGCAATATTCGCGCTCAGATCGTCATGCCCCTCGCAACTCCGCAAATCAAGGTAGCCGCCACCCGCGCCTACGGGGCTGAAGTCATCCTCCACGGAGCCAGCTACGACGAAGCCTGCGAAGAAGCCCTCCGCCGCCGCGTCGAAGAAGGCCGCACATTCATCCATCCCTTCGACGACCCCGAAGTCATCTGCGGCCAGGGCACCATCGGCCTCGAACTTCTCGAGCAGGTTCCCGATATCGAAGCCGTCGTCGTCCCCATCGGCGGTGGAGGCCTCATCAGCGGTATCGCCTGCGCTTTGAAAGAAACCAATCCCAAAATCCGCGTCGTCGGCGTCGAGCCCGAACGCCTGCCCTCCATGCTCCGCGCCCGCGAAGCCGGAGCACCCGTCACCATCGCCGCTGAAGCCACCATCGCCGATGGCATTGCCGTCCGCCGCGCCGGCGACGTCACGCTTCCTCTCGTCTCCCGCTACGTAGACGAAATCGTGACCGTCGACGACGAAGAAATCGCCAGCGCCATCCTCATGCTCCTCGAACAGGAAAAAACACTAGCCGAAGGCGCAGGCGCAGCTGCACTCGCCGCCGTCGTCCAATCCAAAACAAACCTCCGCCACCGCCGCACCGTCGTCCTCGTCTGCGGAGGCAACATCGACGTCTCGCTCCTCGCTAAAATCATCGAGCGCGGACTCGTAAAAGACGGCCGTCTGCTCCGCGTCCGCGTCTATCTGCAAGACCGCCCCGGCGCGCTCCTGCACCTCACCCAGATCCTCGCCCGCGAGCGCGCCAACATAGTCGAAACCATCCACAACCGCGCCTACTACGGCGTTAGCCTCGGCGAAACCGTAATCGACGTCACCCTGGAAACAAGAGGCGCGACCCACATCACCGCTATCAGCCACGCATTACGCGAAGCCGGCTTCCGCTTCGAAAGGATTCAATAGCTGATCACAGCCTACTTAGGAGCATGTAATCCTGACCGGAGCAGCTTGGGGCCCCGCGAACGTTAATCGTTCGTGGGGTAAGCGGAGCGAAGGACCTGCTTTTGTTCTTTTATCTGGATCAAAGATGCCCAGCTGGTTGTTCGTTCCCGCCTATGCGTCTCGCCGCAAACCAAATCAACCCCACCGCCCCAGCCAGAAAAATCGCATTCCCCACCCGCACGCTCGCGTCCAGCGCACCCACCGCCGGATGCTGCAAAAATGCATGCCATCCATACGCCAGCGCCGCACCGCCTCCAAGCGCAAGCTGATATTGAAGTCCCCATCCGGATCGACGCGACCACACAACCACCAGTGCCAGCATCACCAGGTCAAGCGCAAGCAGTGCCGCCACTGCTCCCCATCCCCAATCTTTGGGAACAAACAGCGCCGCCGAACCGAACACTAGCGCAACCGCGCCCACTATCCGCGCAGATGGCGCCAAACCAGTGCCCACGATTTCTCGCAGCTGAGGAATCAAAAACGCTGCAACCACCAACAACGCGATCACCACCGCCGCTCCAGCAAACTGGACCATTGAAGCCAAATAGTGATCCTGCTTGTATCCGATCGCCGTGCTTGCGCAGGCTCCAAACAAAAACACCAACGCCACCACCACCAGCCCCACGCGCCCCAGCCACGGCGTCCGCGCCCGATCCGGCACGCAAGCCTCCACCAGCGCAATCGGCGTAGAGATGCTCCAGATCCCATGCACCATCAGCATCCACAGCGTCCACCACGCACCAATCCCCAGCGAAGGAATGTACGCCGGCGTCAGTAACCCAAGATTCAGCTTCAAATAATTCGGATTGAACAGCGACTGCGTCGTATACGCCTCTTCAAAAATTCCATAAGCCATTCCCAGCAGCAGAATGCTCGGCCATCCGCGCCCCGTTCTCCTCACCACCTCGCGAATCAGCAGCGCCCCACCGCCATACATAGGCGCCAGCACGATCAGCGCTGGCAGCAGCTTGATCGGCAGATTCCCCAGCAGAAACTCCGCCACCAGTGGCGCCACAAACACCAGTCCCAGCGCCGGCCAAATCCCCCGCTTCTCGGCCGACAAAACCTGAGTATCCTGAACGTCCATTGTCTCCGATCCCATCCTCACCTCCGCCCTGAGATCACAAATATCTCAAGACAAGCACTCGGCTCAGTGCCACCTACTTAAACATCGCCGCCACCACTTTGCACTCTGCTCGCCATGCCGTTAACGTTGAACTACGCTTTCCCCCACTCCCCAGTTCACCAGGAGTTCAATGTACACACCCAAATTCAATCATGTCTCCGATCCCGCCATCCTCATTGAAGCCATGCAGGCCTACTCCTTCGCCATCCTCGTCGGCCCGCTAGGCTCGACAGAAAACCCCGGCCCGCACCACGCCACGCATCTCCCTCTCGTAGTCAAAGACGAAGGCCCGCACGGAGTCCTCGAAGGCCACTTTGCCAAAGCAAATCCCCATTGGCAATCTCTCGCCAATCGCGAAACCCTCGTCGTCTTCCCCGGGCCGCACAGTTACGTCAGCCCCTCGCTCTACGCCGAAGAGCTATCCGTCCCCACCTGGAACTACGTCGCCATTCACGCTTACGGCACACTCTCGCTCATCGAAGACGATGCAGGAAAAGACGCGCTTCTCACCAGCCTCATCCAGGCCAACGACCCCGCATATTTAGAACAGTGGCGCAGTCTACCCGACGGCTTCCGCCGCACCATGCTCGCCGGCATCGTCGGCTTCCGCATTCCCATCACGCGCATCGAGGGCAAATTCAAAATCAGCCAGAACCGCCCTGAAGCAGACCGTCGCGCCGTCCAAGCCGCACAGGCCGCCGGCACCGCCGATCAGCAAGCCCTGGCCTCCTGGATGCAACGCCTCATCGGCTGAACCTCGCCGTCCGAATCGTTTCCGCGAAGTGCATGATTGACCGCGCAACTTCAACTTCGCTTCAGGTGAGTACTAAGACTCGCCCCGGATGGGCGACACGAGAATAGCCCCGGGTGAAACCCGGAGGGGAAAACGCAAGATCCTGATTGCGTCCCGGAGGGCCGCTCGAATGCACTCCGGCTCCTCTAAGTCATGCGCGCCACGAGCGAAGCCGCCACTCAATCCACAAGTACCACGAGTATCGAACGTCCGCCGCAAACATCAGAACCTCAAGATCTCAGCAGCCATTCGACTCCATGCCTCGGTCGTCGAAAGCTGTGTTGAGCCGATGTAAGCTACCACCAACGCCACATATCCTCCCGCGAGCCATGGGTCGAGCCTTCGCGTCATTGCCATGCGGATCAGCAACAACGCTCCGCCCAGACAGAAGGCCGGCCCAAATAGCCCAACCCATCCGCTATGCCCAAACACCGGAACCAGCATCGGTATGCGAGCGGTCGCGCCCGGCAGAATCGTCAGCCCCGTCAGCAGCATCATCGCCCGATGAATCTTCGGCTTCTTGCGCGTCACAATTCCCGTCGTAATGAAAACAGTAAAAATTGCCATTTCGGTGAACATCACCAGCAAAAACCGCGGATATTCCATGTCGAAGAAAACAAACGCCGGCGTCAACTGGACCGATCGAATCGCCACCATCGTTCCGGTGCTCGCAATCGCAAGCCCAATAGCGATCGCTGCCCATCCAAGCGTCATGTGCAGCTTGCGATTCCGAACGGCAATCAGCAGCGACTGCACAAAGAAAAGCACGAACCATGCCGCAATCGACACCCCATGCACAAGCACCAGCAGAAAGATTCCGCGATCAATCGGGCTCCCATCGAAATGCGTTCCGCGCGTGTAGAAGGGATGAAATCCGATCAGCATCACCAACAGAAAAACCACTGCGGCTGCGCTGTAAAACAACCTGTCAGCTTTCATTCGCGCCTTTCACGTTCAGAGGATCGCAGAGACAGAACAAGCATTAAATTGGGCCGCGTATGCAGAGGAAGTGTTCACTATCCTACCACCACACATTCACCGGTCCCGACCAGTGCAGTAGAGTGATCGTGTCACTCAAGTTTCATCTTCGGGAGATTTAAATGCGCAGATCCTCTCTTGCTCTGGCTGCTGTCCTTCTTGTCTCACTCGCTCTTGCAATCCCGGCAGACGCCCAGTCCAACTGGAAATCGCGCATCAACGATTCCATGCCCCTCCTCGGCCACCGCAACTGGATTCTCATTGTCGACTCGGCCTACCCGCTACAATCCTCTCCCGGCGTCGAAACCATCGAGACCAACGCCTCGCACCTCGACGTCCTCCAGTACGTCCTCGGCACCGTTAACAACTCCATCCACGTCCGTCCGCTTATTTACATGGATAAAGAGCTGCCCTTCGTCCCCGACGACGATGCCCCTGGTGCCTCCGCCTACCGCACCCAGATCGCGCAGGTTCTCGGCAACTACACCATTGAGTCCATCCCCCACGAGCGCGTAATCTCCCAGATCGACGAGACCAGCAAGGAGTTCCACGTCCTCGTCCTCAAAACGACGATGACCATCCCCTACTCCTCGGTCTTCATCCGTCTCGACTGCAAATACTGGTCCGCAGACGCTGAAAAACGCATGCGCGCCCGCATGCACTGACACACAAACTTGACGCGTCATCCTGAGCGGAGCAGCTTGGGGCCCCGCAAATGATGCATCATTTGTGGGGTAAGCCGAGCGAAGAACCTGCTTTTGCCCTTCGGCCTCAACCGGCGAAGCTGTGCACTTTCGCGGTACTCCACTGCCCCGTGGCTCACCCTCACCTCACCCCTGTTTTTGATATACTTAACAGGTTCACCTCGCGGAGGTGGCGAAATTGGCAGACGCACTAGCTTGAGGTGCTAGCGCCCACAAGGCATAGGGGTTCAAGTCCCCTCCTCCGCACCATAGACTCTCCTGCCCGGACCAACCGGACAAGATTCGGAAAGCAGCTTTCGCAATGCAGATTCTCTTCTACTTCGTCGTCACCCTCCACGTCCTGGTGAGTCTTTTTCTCATAGGAGTAGTCCTCCTCCAGCAGGGCCGCTCCGCCGACCTCGCCGGCGCCTTCGGTGGCCAAGGCTCGCAGACCGCCTTCGGACCCCGCGCTGCAGCCAACGTGCTCACCCGGCTTACCACCTGGTCCGCGATCATCTTCATGATCACGTCGCTCTCCCTGACGGTCCTCTTCGTCCGCTCCGGCAAATCGCGCTCCGTGCTCGACGACATCAAGCCCGCATCGCAATCAGCTCCCGCAAAGCCCGCGAAGTAATTTCATCGGCATCGCGATCTTCGAGGCAGGCCTTCCGGCCTGCCTCATGTGCTTTGCCTGCCTCTTCTGCTTTCATTTCGATTCCCCCTCTACAATGGACCAATGATCCTCGAGACCTTCCCCGTAGGCCCGTTACAGTGCAACTGCACCATCCTTGCCGACGAGCACACTCGCGAAGCCATCGTCATCGATCCCGGCGACGAAATCTCCCGCATCCACCGCCGCCTCCTGTCCCACGGGCTCACCCTCAAGCAGATCCTCATTACCCACGCCCACATCGACCACATCGGCGGAGCGCTCAAGCTCAAATCCCTCACCGGCGCGCCCATCTTCCTCAACGAAAATGATCTCCCGCAACTTGAGCTCATGGCTGAGCAAGCTGCGTGGGTCGGCGTTGCCACTCCCGAAACAGCCCCACCCGACGAAGTCCTCACGGACGGCCGCATCGTCGGCCTCGCCAACTACCCAGCCAACGTCATCCACACTCCCGGCCACACTCAGGGCTCCATCTGTCTTCACTTCGAACCGCTCAAAATGGTCGTCGCCGGAGACACTCTCTTCGCCGGCAGCATCGGCCGCACAGACCTGCCCGGCGGCAACCACGGCCAGATCCTCGATTCCATACAAACGCGCCTGCTCACCTTGCCCGATGAAACCAAAGTCGTTCCCGGCCACGGTCCCGCCACTTCAATTGGCTATGAGCGCAAAGCTAATCCGTTTCTTCAATAATCGAAATCACATAAATCGTTAATCCGTCTAATTACAATCAGATACCCAGTATGAGTGAAAGCTACACTTCGCTATCGACTAGACAATTGTTATTCAGTTGATGCGTTCTGAAATAGTCAACAAGCAGCCCCGTCCCCGTTCTAAATTCCTCAACAGGCCCCAGCAAACTCGCCACAAGCCATCCGGCCTCCTTCATCCCGAAGAAATACCCCGGATGAACCCAGACCCCGCGCTCCAGCAACTCCAGCACCGTCCGCTCATCCGGCCCGAGCGCCGGAATCCGCAGCACTGCATACCACCCTCCGTCCACCTCCAGCCGTCGCACCATATCCACAGCCTTAAGCTGCCGATCCAACTCCTCCAGGTTCGACGCCACCCGTTCCTGAATCTGCCGCTGTATCGCCACGCGTCCTGCGATCCACGTCGGGATCGCCCCCTGCACCGGCGCATTCATCGACAAAAACGTATCCGCAATTACCTCCAGCCGCTCCATCGCTTCTGGCGCATGCGGTCCCGTAGCCACTACCCACGCGGCTTTCATCTGCGGCAGTCCCGCAATCTTGCTAAGCCCGCTCACCACGAAAACGTCCACGCCTTCCAGCCCCAACGCAAAACTCGAGGCCTTCACCCCTTTGAATCCGTAATCCAGAAAGACCTCGTCCACGATCAGCGCAATTTTCCGCTCACGGCAAATCGCTGCAAGCTCCTCCATCTCCCAGGTCTTTGTAAAATGCCCTGTAGGATTGTTCGGATGCACCAGTACAATCGCCCGCGTCTTAGCAGTCAAAGCCCTGCGAAATCCCTCGGGCTCAATCTGCCATCCATGGTCGTATACCAGCGGAGCGCCCGTGATCCTCACATCGTCCAGGACCGCCAGAAAATCAAACAGCGGATACCCCGGCTGCGGCACAACGATCTCGCTCCCTTCGTCACACAGCAGTTTGAACAGGTAGCTGTATGCCTCGCTCGTGCTCGTCGTCAGCAACACGCGCTCCGGCAAGATCGGCACTCCATGATCCGCGTAATACCCGCACACCGCCTCCCGCGCGCGCAAAAGCCCAAGCGGTTGCGGATCGTAATCGAGCGCCCTCGGATCCGCCAGCGCGCTCAACAATCCTGAGTCATATTCAAAGCCACACCGCGTAGGATTCGAAGCCGTTAGGTCCGCAACCGGCAGCCCAGCGAGCACGCGTTCGCGATGCGCCCGCGCCAGCGCGCTCTCCTCCATATTCCAATTCGTTCTTTGGGAAAACATCATTGCGGTCTTTGCCTGTTACTCCCTATTCGCTGGTCCCTGGTCCCTATTCCCTGCTTCATCCCTCACAATAGAAGAAGCGCCACAATCACCATACACGGCGCATACAGGAGGAACATTGGCTCTGCGCGCTGTCATCTTCGATTATGGAATGGTTCTTACGGGACAACCGAGCGCCGAAGCGCACGACGCCATGCTCCGCATCACCGGCCTGCCTCACGATCAATTTGAAGCCATCTATTGGGCCGACCGCCACGCCTACGACGAAGGCAAACTTACCGGTCTCCAGTTCTGGCAAAATCTCAACCGCGACGCCAAACTCAACCTCGCCGTCGCCGCCATCGACGAACTTAACCAATGGGACGCGCGCATGTGGACCACGCAAAACCCGGCCATGCTCGCCTGGCAGCAGCAGCTCAAGCAGCATGGCATCAAGACCGCGATCCTCTCAAATATGGGCGACACGGTACTGGCAAACATCGAGCGCGAATTCGACTGGCTCCCGCGTTTCGACGTCCTCGTCTGGAGTTACCAGCACCTCATGGCCAAGCCCGATCCCGCCATCTACCGCCTCGCCCTCGATCAACTTGAGACCCGTCCCGAGGAATCCCTCTTCATTGACGACAAGCAGGCCAACATCGATGCCGCTCAGGCCCTCGGACTCATCGGCATTCAGTTCACCACTGTCGAACACCTTCGCGAGCAGCTAATCAAATTGGGCTTCGACAAGACGCTGCCACTTCCGGGATAAGTTCCTTCAGAATTTTCGTCAGACCCCGATCCACGCGTTGAACCCGTGATCTCGGCCTGGGTTGGGCTCAGGCACCCAACGACGACACCGCTGGTGCGCGATACTCTTGCTCGCGCCCCGAAGGCCCCATCGTCTGTTTGCGAACTACCGTCCACACCACCAGAAAAAGCGCCGCAATTGCAAGAACAGACAACTGCAGGTGCACGACCTTCAGTAGCGGGCCAAATAGCGGCAGAAAATACGCGGCGTAGGTAAGCAGCCTGGCGGCATCTCGCTCGGTCGACTCGGGAGACTGCAGGATGGAGTCTCCGATCAGCAGCAGCGCAGGCATTAGTATGACGAGGTCATAGTCCGTCAGGTGTGGATCTACGAGCGCACTGCCTAGCAGGAAAAATGCATAGCGTAGTTGCAGAGGCGCTTTGCTTTTCCAACACCTCACCGTCAAAATCACCACAATCAGCGCAGTCGCCGCATACAGCACAAATGCAACCTGCGGCCATGGCAGCAGTAGCCGCCAAAATGCCCGCAGGCTGTGCATTCTGTCGATGTGCGGCTCAAGCACAGCGGCGCTCTGGTTAATTCGCGTCAGTCCTTTGAAATAGTCGTCAAGCGAGGCCCTCCCGTAATACAAGGCTCCCGCCGTCAACTGTCCGGCCCCGGTGATCAGTGCACCCGCGATCACCTTCCACTCCAGCGTCAAAACAAACACGGCCGCCGCCATTACCCCGAACTGTGGCTTGTACGCCAGCAGTCCCAGCGCCATTCCGGCCAGCAATGGCTGGTCCGCACGAAAGCAGAAAAACGCCGCGGTAAAAGCGATCAAGGCCAGGGCCGAGTTCTGCCCGCTCGCGACCATGTAAAAAAACCCTGGAAACGCCGCAGCGAGGATGAAAACCGTCGCATGGTCGTCACGCAGACGCGGGCACGCCCGCAGCACCAGCCAGCAGCAGATGCCGTACACCAGTGCGCTCGTCAGCATCCATGCCGCCGCCGCCCATCCGTAAGGCATTTCTGCGAAGGGGATGAACAATAGCGAAAACTGTGGCCCATATACCGGAAGAAACGCTTCGCCGGGATCCTCGCGAATCAGCTGTTGTGCCAGCGCCGCTTGCCGGGGCGCGTCATAAAGCATCTTGCCGTCATGCAGTCGCGCAACGTTGCCCAGCACATAGAAGTGCAGGAAATCAGCGCCCTTCAATTGCCCTACACGGTCGCGCAATCCGGGAGTCGCGATGTTGATCGCATACAACCCCCACACAAACAGCCCAAGCACCACGGCATGCCCGCGTATCCGTTTGCGTGTCAAGTCCGCCGCAAGGCTTTGCAGTTTCCGTTTCAGCGCTGCGCTCATAGGGAATAAGTAGTCTAAATGACTTTGAAATCGCTACACCACCTTTTCCCCTATACCCCTGAGCAACGTGTGCCGATATGATGACGAGTGTTGTTCGTGGAGCTTAAATCGATTGGCTTTCGGTTTGGTTCGCACCCAAACCGATTGTCACTGCCACCTCTCCGCTGATTTTTGTGAAGCCATTCTAAGCTGGCCACATCGAACCACTTGGAGACATTGGCTGCTGCGTCTTCCACCAGGAGACTTCAATGAACGTAGTGCTCTACGGCGCGACCGGTAAATCTGGAATCCGCATCCTCACGGAACTCCTCTCACGCGGACACAGCGTTACCGCTGTCGCCCGCAAACCCATTGGAATTCCGGCGAATGTGAAAACTGTAAAAGACGACTTGAGCGATGTGAACAAGATCGCAACCATCATCTCCGGCGCGGATGCAGTTGTGAGCGCTTATGCACCCCCGCAGGACGACACTGACCAGCTTCTCGGCGTAACCGAGCGCCAGATTGAGGCCGTCCGCAAAGCCGGCAAAAACACCCGTCTCATCGTCGTCGGCGGCGCCGGATCGCTCGAAGTCGCTCCCGGCGTGACTATTCTCCAATCCGGTGACCTTCCCGCAGAATGGGTTCCAATCGCAACCTCGCACGAAAAAGCCCTTGCGCTTCTGAAAGCATCCGACATCAACTGGACCTACTTCAGCCCCGCCGGCTTCTTTGAGCCCGGTACGCGCACCGGCAAGTTCCGCCTCGGCACCGATCAACTCATCTCCGATGCGGAAGGCAACAGCCGGATCTCGATGGAGGACTATGCCATCGCCCTGGTCGACGAGTTGGAGAAACCTGCCCATCAGCGCGCCCGCTTCACCATTGGCTACTAGCGTCCTACCGGAACTGCAGCACCGACCTCGCACACTGCACGTGGCACCCCCCTTGCTATACACTTGCTTGCCGTAAAGCGTTCACAGCCAAGTCAATCGCTAAACTCTGGCCGGGAAGCGCCTCTTGAGGGGGACAAAAGTGCATCCGACACCATCGCTCCGTCTATTCCAATTTGCGCGCGCAGCGCACATTCTTTGTGCGTGCACATTCTTCGTGCTCGCAACAACCTTCGTACTCGCTCAATCGGTCCCCGTCGTCACCGGCGACGCCCGAGTCGACAAGCTCCTAAGTCAGATGACGCTCGAAGAGAAGCTCACCCTGATCCACGGCACCCACGAAGACCCCGCAGTCTATCAGGGACAGGCCGGTTACCTCGCCGGCATTCCGCGGCTCCACATTCCCGGTCTTCGCTTTGCGGACGGACCTCCCGGTGCTCTTACGCGTCATCCCTCCTCCGGCGAAACTGCCACCATGGGAGTGGCCGCCACCTTCAGCCTGAAAGACGCTGAAGACAACGGCATCGTCATCGGCCGCGAAGATCGCGCCCTCGGCATCGACGTCTCCCTCCAGCCCTTCGTCAATATCGATCGCGACCTCGAGTTTGGCCGCGGTTACAACACCTTCGGCGAAGATCCCTTCCTCACCAGCGAACTGGGAGTCGCGGAAGTCAAGGGCATTCAGTCGCAACACGTCATGGCCCAGATCAAGCACTATGTTGGATACGATTCCCCCAACGAGAACACCTACATCGACGATCAGACTCTCCATGAAGTCTACGTAGCGCCGTTTGACGCCGCCATCCGCCGTGCCGACGTCTCTTCCATCATGTGTTCTTACAATCGCCTCAACGGCACATTTGCCTGCGGTAATAAAGACACGCTGACCACCATCCTCCGCGACCAGATCGGCTTCAAAGGCTTCGTTACCTCTGACTGGGGAGCTGTACACGCGGTCGATTTCATCAACGCCGGCCTCGACATGGAAATGCCCGGCGAACCAACTCCCGGAGCAGCATTTTCTATTCCGTCGTTCTTTGATTCCAAACCAGTCCCGCCGCCACCTGCGCCCAACGCGCTCGGGGGAGTAATGGACATGTTCGGCGGGCATATTCCTGAAGAACCTGCGCCACAGCGCGGAGGCATGGGCAATTTCGGCGTAAAACTCAATCCCGCGAAGATGCCCGAGGCAATCAAGAACGGCACTGTAACCGAAGCCACCATCACCCGTGCCGCCGGGCGCGTGCTCTATGAGATTGTCCACTTCGGCTACCTCGACGGCCAGTCCAAGCACGAAGTCACGAAGCAGGCCATCGAAGAGAACGCCAAGGTCATCCAGAAGACCGGTGAGGATGCAGCCGTCCTGCTTAAGAACGAAGGCAGCGTCCTGCCGCTCAAGCACGATGAACTGAATTCAGTTGTCCTCATTGGTCCCACCGCCGCGCAAGTCGACTCCATCGGTATCAACGGCGAACGCTCTGTAGGTTTGCCCGACCGCCAGGTCGGCCCACTGGATGCAATGAAGAAGATCTCCGGCAACTCCAACATCGGCTTCTCAGTTGCCGACGACATGACCGGCACTCCCATCCCCGCCAGCGTGCTCAGCCACGACGGCCAACCCGGTCTCCAGCGGTCCATCGTGTCGACATCCGGCGCGTCTGCCAGTGCCGCCGTGCAAACTGACGCGCACCTCGACTTCACCGCTAAAGGCGGCAATGCCCTTCCGCCCAACTCCGTCATCACATGGAAGGGCACCCTCACTCCGCCCCATGCCGGCAATTACTGGATCTACCTCCAGGCCATGGGCACCAACGCGCGCATCTCGCTCGATGGCAAGCGCCTCGCATCCACTGGAGCATTCCAGGGCGGCGTCCACGGCGACATCCTGCAAGCCAATCAGGACAATGCCATCCCCACCACTGACCGTCTCGATAACGTCCGCCGCGCCGTCGAACTCACCGCCGGCTCGCATGCCATCGAAGTCAGCACCAGCCCTGACACCTCCAACTCACCTGTGCAGGTCCGTCTCAGCTGGTACACCCCCGAGCAGCGTCAAGCCGATCACGACAAAGCCATCGAAGCTGCGAAGAAGGCAAAAGTCGCCGTCGTATTTGTCTGGACGCGCCTTCAACCCGTCTTCGGGCTTCCCGGCGATCAGGACAAGCTAGTTGAAGAAATCGCAGCCGTCAATCCCAACACCATCGTCGTCCTCAACACCAGCCAGCCCGTAGCACTCCCGTGGGTCGACAAGGTCAAGGCCGTCCTTCAAATGTGGTGGCCGGGCGACGAAGGCGGCTGGGCAACCGCCAACATCCTCCTTGGCAAAACCAGTCCCGCAGGCCGACTTCCTGTCACCTGGGGCAAGAGCCTCACGGACTATCCTGCTACCGATCCCAAGTATCCGGAGCGCTCCGGGAAAGGCGTCGACAAAAAGACCACCTACAGCGAAGGCGTCAACGTTGGCTACCGCTGGTTCGACAAAGAGAACATTGAGCCGCTCTTCGCCTTCGGCCATGGGCTCAGCTACACCACCTTCGACTACTCCGCCCTCAGCGTCTCTAAATCAAGTGACGGCGGTCTCGACGTAAAGGTGAAGATCAAGAACACCGGCTCAGCAGCCTCCGACGAAGTCCCGCAAGTCTACCTCGGCGCTCCCACTGAGATTCCGAACGGCGTGCAATTCCCAGTTCGCGCGCTCGTTGCCTTCGATCGCATCCACCTCAAGCCAGGAGAATCCAAAGAAGTCACGCTCCACGTAGCCGAGCGCCAGCTCCAGTACTGGTCCACCAAAGACCAGAAGTGGACCACCGCCTCGGGCAAACGCACCGTAAGCGTCGGCGGCTCCTCCCGTAACCTCCGCCTAAACCAATCCATCAACTAACCAGTTCCACCAACTCAACAAGAATGCCGGAGCCCTAAAAGCTCCGGCATTCTTGTTTGCTACTCCATGTCTCCTATACCTAGTCCCTAGTCCCTGCTTTTACGACGCCATCCCCACCAGATTCGCCGCCAGAATAATCACCACAATTCCCACCCACAGCAGCCGAATCGACCGGCTCGATACGCCTGCCCACTCACCCAGCGCCAGTCCCACAATCCCCCCAAACAGCACATACCCGCTCATGTGCAGCATCCAGTTCACATAACTCAGCCGCTCCGGAATATTCGCGGCACCCCATGCATAAAAGAAGAACTGTAGGTACCACATGATTCCGCCCGTCGCCGCCAGCGCGGCGTTCCTCGCAATTGTCCCGCCGGGTTGCCGCAGGTCGTCACCCAGCGAAATCTTCTTCACCGTCGCCAGCCGTCCAAAGCAATACGCGAAGTTCACAAGCGCACCGCCACCCATAATGAAAACGTAACTAGGCAGCGCCGCATACAACGGATTTACTCCAACCTGCAGGGCAGCCTCGTGCATCGGCTTCGCCGCGTTCATGGCGAACGACATTCCCGAGGAGAATATCCCGCACATCACAGCCAGCCCAAGCCCCAGCAGCACGTTGAACTCCGTCGGGCCGCCGCTTTTCAGTTGCATCTCTTTCAAATGTCCTGCATACGAGACAATGGCCACGCCGACCAGGGCCACCACGACACCCGCCATCGTCAGCAGCCCGCTTCTGGTTTCAAACAAAACACCAGCCTGCCCGCTCACCAATGGTGGAATCAGCGTGCCCACGACCAGCGTCACCCCAATCGCCACACCGATCCCCAGAGACATCCCCAGGTACCGCATCGTGAGCCCGTAACTCACATTCCCCACGCCCCACATCGCGCCAAACAGCGCCATCCGCAACAACACACCCGACGGAATCGACCCATAGAACGCGCTAAAATGCGGCAGCAGCAGATAGCTGACGCTAATCGGCAGCAGCACCCACGAGAAGATTCCTGCGACAGCCCAGGTCGTCTCCCACGACCATCGCTTTACCTTCTCAATCGGCGCGTAAAAAGATGCGGCAGATGCCGCTCCCACCATGTGCCACCCAATCCCCGCTAAGATCGCCGGCATACCCCGTCCTTGTGCTGTCAGATAAACGTCACCAGCCATCCTACTTTGCTTAACGAGCTTCGCGAACCTTTTCTCAAAGAACACAACGCGCCGCAGGTGAACCGTCATCCTGAGCGACCGAAGGAAGCCGAAGGACCCGCTTTCGTCTTTCCTCCGCACCACAAAACTGCGTGCCCAATTCCGCGGTCCGCGCGGACATGTCTTCATCCGTGGGGCTCGATGACGCGGTCAAATCGCGTTATGCGTGAGAAAGCACGATCTGGTGCACTAACTTGAGGTGTCATCCTGAGCGGAGCAGCTTGGGCCCCCGCGAAGTGGGGTAAGCGGAGCGAAGGATCTGCTTTTGCCTTTCGACCGCACCACCACGGACCTGGGTGCCTCATCCATTAAACTTTGATGGATGCCCATTCACCTCTACGTAGCCACCACCAGCCAGGGCAAACTGCGCGATTTCCGCACCGCCGCCGAAACGCACGCCGTCGCCATCGATCCACTCCCCGATCTCAATAAAATCGAGCCGCCCGAAGAAGATGGCAAGACCTTCGCCGAAAACGCCACAATCAAAGCCATCTACTACTCCCACTTCGCGCCGGGCCAATTTGTCATCGCCGACGACTCAGGCCTCGAAGTTGATTCCCTGTCCGGCGCTCCCGGCGTCCGCTCCGCGCGCTTTGCAGCCGACGCCGGCTATGTCGACTCGCCCGATGCAAACGACAACACTGACGTCTGGAACAACATCGTCCTTCTCCAGCAACTCGACTCGGTTCCGCCTCCGCAGCGTACCGCCCGTTACCGTTGCGTACTCGTTGCCGCACGCGACGGCAGGCCCACAAACAAAGCCGAGGGTACCGTCGAAGGCATGATCCTCAACGCCCCGCGCGGCACTGGCGGTTTTGGCTACGATCCGCTCTTCTATCTGCCCCAGCTCGACAGCACCATGGCCGAGATCGACCTCCAAACCAAGCTCTCCCTCAGCCACCGCGGCCGCGCCCTCGCCGCACTCCTGGCCCAGCTCCATGTCTAGATCGTCCTCGTTCGCGATCCAGCTGCTACGGAGCTCGCCCACGTTTTCATATCTCGAATACTTAGCAGTCCCTGCGCTTGACGATCGTTATCTGCGTTACGAATAATGCATTTGTAATTGCGCTCAACACGCCGTCCCTCAATCTGATACCTCGTCGGTCCGGATTCAGGACCCGAAGCACTTAGGAGCCACATTTCCATGGCAACAGTTCAAAATCCTGCTACGCCCAAGCTCCGCGTCGGCGTGCAGCCGCTTCGCGCCGGTCAGGGAACATCCTTTCTGTGGCGCAAGCTTCATTCGCTTCTCGGCATCATCCCCATCGGCGCCTTTTTCCTTGAGCACCTGCTGTCGAACTTCGAAGCGCTCAAAGGCCCCGCCGCCTACGGAGCACAAGTCAAATTCCTCAATGCCCTGCCTCTGGTCCGTTTCCTCGAGTGGGTCTTCATCTTCCTTCCCATCCTCTATCACGGTCTCTACGGCCTCTACATCTGGTTCCGGGGCAAATCCAATGTCGTGTACTACCCCTGGGCCGGCAACTGGATGTACGTCGCGCAGCGCTGGACTGGTCTCGTCGCGATTCTCTACATCGGCCAGCACGTTCTCCGCCAGCGGTTCATGGGCATCAGCCTTCCTGAGAATCCCGGCGCAGCCTTCGCAAAAGTCCAGCACGAACTCGCCAATCCATTCATGCTCGCCGTCTACGTGATCGCCATGATTGCCATCTGTTGGCACTTCGCCTATGGCATCTGGCTCTTCGCGGCCAAGTGGGGCATCACTCCCGGTGAAGTCGCCCGCAAACGCTTTGGCTACGCCTGTGCAGCCTTCGGCGTCATCCTGCTCTTCATGGGCCTGGCCAGCATCTGGGCCTTCATCAGCCCCCAATACCAAAACACCCCCGACATCGTTCCCACGGCATTCATGCAATTCCCTGCCGACAACGCATCGGGCATGCTTCCGTATTCGTAACCAGTTTGCAGTGTCATCCTGAGCGGAGCAGCTTGGGGCCCCACGATGTGGGGTAAGCGGAGCTAAGGATCTGCTTTTGAATTGTGTCAGAGCCGGACTTTAGTTCGTGCCGAACATAACGCGGTATCACCACGGAGGGAGCAGAGGCCTGCGGGCCTCTGAATCCAGCCGCAAAATAACAAGGCTTTAGCCCCGGACAAAGAATCAATGCCCACCGCCACCACCAACCCGCGCATCGACTACAAAGCCTTCCAGGACATCATCCCTGAAATGGCCACCGGCATGGCTGCCGTCAGCCACGCCCTGCGCAAATCCGGCGTCGAGCCCGATCTAATCGAGATGATCAAGGTCCGCATCTCGCAACTTAACGGTTGCGCTTTCTGCGTGCAATATCATCTCAACGACGCCCGCAAGCTCAACATCCCCGCAGCCAAACTCGACCTGCTCGCTGCGTGGCGCGAAGCCGGCATCTACTCGCCGCGCGAAGTCGCCGCCCTCGACTGGGCCGAGCGCGTTACACTCCTCGCCAGTCACCACATCGATGACGATACTTACGCCAGCGTCTCAGCGCATTTCTCTGAACGTGAAATTGCATTCCTGACCACGGCCATCGGCCAAATCAATTTTTGGAACCGGGTAGCGGCGCCGCTTCGCTTCACCCCGCCAATCCCCACTGGTTCCTAGCACCTGTTTTAGGCCTTTGCTGAAGGCTGATAGCTGACAGCTGATAACTGGCCCTTTGAAAGGAAACAATGGCAGCGCCCAAAATCATCGTGGTTGGCGGAGGCTTGGCCGGGCTCTCGGCAGTCATCAAAATCGCAGAGGCAGGCGGAAGCGTCGACCTTTTTTCCATCGTCCCCGTCAAACGCTCCCACTCGGTCTGCGCGCAAGGCGGTATCAATGCCGCCAAAAATCTCAAGGGCGAAGGCGACACCACCGACAAGCACTTCGACGACACCATCTATGGCGGCGACTTCCTCGCCAACCAGACCCCTGTCAAGGCCATGTGCGAAGCCGCCCCCGCCATCATCGACCTGCTCGATCGCATGGGCGTTCCCTTCAATCGCACCCCTGAAGGCCTTCTCGACTTCCGCCGCTTCGGCGGCACCCTCTATCACCGAACCGCGTTCGCTGGAGCAACCACCGGTCAGCAGCTTCTCTACGCGCTCGATGAACAAGTCCGCCGCTACGAATCAGACGGCAAAGTCAAAAAATACGAAGGCTGGGAGTTTCTCTCGTCCATCCTCGACTCCAACGGCGTATGCCGCGGCATCACCGCGATGAACCTTCGCACCATGGAACTGCGCGCCTTCCCCGCCGACGCAGTCATTCTCGCGACCGGTGGCGTAGGCGCTCTCTTCGGCAAGAGCACCAACTCCGTCGTGTGCACCGGTTCTGCGCAATCCGCCGTCTTCCAGCAAGGCGCCTTCTACGCCAACGGCGAATTCATCCAAGTCCATCCCACGTCCATCCCCGGCGAAGACAAGCTCCGCCTCATGTCTGAATCGGCCCGCGGAGAAGGCGGCCGCGTCTGGGTTCCGCGCACTCCCGGTGACAAGCGTCCCATCAAGCAGATCCCCGAGTCCGAGCGCTTCTACTTCCTCGAAGAGTGGTATCCGAAATACGGCAATCTCGTTCCGCGCGACGTCGCCACCCGCGCCATCCACAAGATCGTCTATGAGCATGGCCTCGGCATCGACGGCCAGCCCATGGTCTACCTCGACCTCACCCACATCGACGAAGAAACTCTAAATCGCAAGCTCGAAGGCATCCTCGAAATCTACGAGAAGTTCGTCGGCGACGATCCCCGCAAAGTTCC
Source organism: uncultured Acidobacteriaceae bacterium (assembly GCA_963832035.1). GTDB lineage: Bacteria > Acidobacteriota > Terriglobia > Terriglobales > Acidobacteriaceae > Telmatobacter. The sequence goes on from CAWHSK010000004.1 coordinate 779,272, forward strand.
CATGAAGATCTTCCCCGGCATGCACTACACCATGGGCGGCCTCTGGGTCGACTTCAATCAGATGACCAACATCCCCGGCCTCTTCGCCGCGGGTGAATGCGAATACCAGTACCACGGCGCCAACCGTCTCGGCGCTAATTCGCTAGTCAGTTGCATCTTCGGCGGATTTATTTCCGGCCCCAACGCCATGAACTACGCCAAAAATCTGGCAGCAATCGAAGGCGATGGTGGTGCCGCAGCCGAACTCGCCCGCCAGGCCGAGATGAACAAGCAACTCCTCTCCAACGCCGGCACCGAGAATCCCTTCAAGCTCTGGCGCGAACTCGGCGTCACCATGACCGAGCATGCCACCGTCATCCGTTATAACAAGGGCCTCAAGCAGGCCGACGAAAAAATCGTCGAGCTGCTCGATCGTTTCCAGAACGTAAACCTCAGCGACAAGAGCCAGTGGGCCAACACCAGCTTCGCCTTCGCCCGCCAGCTCTACAACATGCTCGAGCTCTCGCGCTGCGTCGTACAGGGCGCGCTCGTCCGCGACGAATCGCGCGGCGCGCACTACAAGCCCGATTTCCCCGATCGCAACGACGAAAAGTTTTTGAAGACCACCAAGGCCAGCTTCACCGGCAACCCTGAAGGCCCGCGCCTCGAATTCGAAGACGTGGACATTCAATACATCAAACCGCGCCCCCGTCGCTACGACGCAGCAAAATGACGGCGACATGACAAAGCCGCTTCATCCTGAACGAAGTCGAAGGATCTGCGGTTGCTTTTTAGTTGGTATCAGCACGAGTAGGTTGTTTTTGGTTTGTATCCGCACGAAATCGGGTGCCCCACGTCTCGATTTTGAGACGAGGGAAAACATAACTCTCACCCTCATTGAGAGGGCACAACTTAAGTGGTGCCGAGGGCGCTAGCACTACACACCGCGCGTGTCATCCTGAGCGGAGCAGCTTGGGGCCCACGAAGTGGGGCAAGCGGAGCGAAGGATCTGCTTCTGTTTTTGTTTCAAGCACGCTCAGTCGCACTACCGGGTCGTGAGTCAAGAGAAAGAACCAGCTAACAGCTGTTCCTGAGGAACCATGGCAACCAAAACCGTGAAATTCGAAATCAAGCGCCAAGCCCACCCAGACGCGCCTGCCACTTGGGAAAACTTTGAGCTCGAGTGGCGTACCGGCATGAACGTCATCTCCGCCATGATGGAGATCGCCGCCAATCCCGTCACTGCTGACGGCAAGGGCACGACACCGATCACCTACGACTCGAATTGCCTCGAAGAAATCTGCGGTTCCTGCGCTATGCTCATCAACGGAAAGGCCCGCATGGCATGCTCCGCGCTGGTTGAGAATCTCGAACAGCCGATCAAGATTGAGCCGCTCTCCAAGTTCCCTCTCGTTCGCGATCTCCAGGTTGACCGCTCCGTACTCTTTGAGAACCTGATGCGGGTCAAAGCGTGGGTTCCCGTCGACGGCACATACGACCTCGGCTCCGGCCCCCGCGTCTTCCCGCAGCAGCAGGAAGCGAACTATCCGCTCTCCAACTGCATCTCTTGCACCTGCTGCATGGAAGTCTGCCCGCAGTTCAACGAAGAGACCGGCTTCGTGGGCGCCGCAACGATTGCCCAAGTGAAGCTCTTCAATAATCACCCCACCGGAAAAGTCTTCGCGGAAGAACGCCTTCGCGCTCTTTCCGGCGACGGCGGCATTCAGGAGTGCGGATTCGCGCAAAACTGCGTCGAAGCCTGCCCCAAGCAGATCCCGCTAACGAACGCCATCTCCGACATCAGCCGCGACGTCCTCATTCAGAAAGCCAAAGACTTCCTACGCGGCTGACGTGCATCCCCACAAATTTGGGTGCCCCATCCAAGCGCAGCTTGGGTGGGAGAGCACGATCCCAACTGATTTTCATGGTCCTATGACTGCGGTTGCTTTCCGGTATCCGCACGAAATCGGGTGCCCCAGGTCTCGATTCTGAGACCTGGGAAAGCTGGATCCTCAACTTGCTTTTGAAAGGTCACGACCTGAGTCGTGGCGAATAGGGTCGCAAAATAAAAGTGGCTTTAACCCCGCCGGCGAAGCTGCTCGCGCCAGCTCACATCCCCGCATAGAACCCCGCCATCCACGACTGCAGCAACCCCGGTAGGCATCCCAGCACCACGACCGCCAGCGCGATCAGCGCAAGCACGCCCATCGTGATCTGATTCGCTTTGATCGGAGTCGCATCCGCAGCCGGCATCACAAACACCCGCTTCAGGACCTGCAGGTAGTAGTAGAGCGACACAGCGCTCATCGCCACCGCCAGCGCCACCAGTCCGATTCCAATTCCCGTCGGATAAACCTTCAGCACCGCCGCGAACAGATTGAATTTCGCCCAGAAGCCCACCAGCGGTGGAATCCCTGCCAGCGACAAAAACAGCACCATCGTCACTGCCGCCAGCAGCCCGTTGCGTTTTGACAGGCCCAGGAACGCGTCCATCCGATCGCTGCCGCCTGCGCGTTCAACCACAGCAACCGCACCAAAGGCTCCAATCGTCGTCAGCCCATAGGTGAGGATGTAGTACAGAATCGCCTGAGCGCTCTGCGACGAATGCGAGAAGAACGCCAGGCCCAGCAGAATGTAACCCGCGTGAGCAATCGCCGAGTATGCCAGCAATCGTCGCACGCTCGTCTGCGCCAGCGCAGCTAAATTCCCCAGCACCATCGACGCCACCGCCAGCACAATCAGAATCTGCGACCACGCGTCTTGAAAGCCAAGATAAACCCGCGTCGGCTGCGTATGAAAACCGACCGAAATTGAAACACGGCCTCCGAGTCCATCAAATACATGCCACGCCGCCGTGCTAATCCCGATCAGCAGCGCGAAACTTGCAACCTTCGACACCGATGCAATAAACGCAGCCGCCGGTGCCGGTGCGCCCTCATACGTATCCGGCGCCCACAAGTGAAACGGCACTGCCGCAACCTTGAAGCCCAGACCCGCAGCAATCATTACCAGCGCCACATACAACATCGGCGCCAACTCTGCCGCATGAGGCCGATAGAGACCCAGCAGCATCCGATGCAGATTGGTCGATCCCGACAAGCCATATAGATAGCTGAACCCGAAAAGCAAAAATGCCGCCGACATGCCGCCGAAGAGGTAGTACTTCATCGCGGCTTCGGCGCTCTTCCCTGACCTCTTTGCAAACGCCGTCAGGATATACAGACCCAGACTCAGCAATTCCAGACCGACAAAGATGACCAGCAAATCCTGCGCTGCTGAAATCAACAAGCCGCCCGTGGCTGCCATCAGCACTACGGCGACATACTCGCCCACGTGCTGAGTGAAATTCGATCCGATCAGAAGGAACAGCGTCAATACTGTGAGCGCCAGGATTCCCACCTGTGCGATCGCCGTATATCCGCCCACGCTCAGCATCAGGTCCGTGCTGCCCGGATACGTCAATCCACCAAGAGCCTGGAACGGCAGGGCGACCAGCGCCGCTCCACATCCAATCACGCCCAGCAGCACGGCCGACATCACGCGCGTCTGCAACGCAGCTTTGCGCAGGAAGCCGAGGTCAACCACCAGCACCAGCAAAGCCGCAATCTCCAGCGCCGTCTCCGGTAGCGTTACGCGAAAGAGGTCTGCGTAGTTCATTGCATCCCTCCCGCGAGCAGGGCCTTCACTGCAGGCTCTATCGAGTCCAACAATACTCTTGGCCACACACCCACAACCAATGTCGCCGCCATCAGCAAAGACGTTCCCGCAACCTCCGGCCATGTAATCGGTTCAAACTTCTCCCACCCCGTCGCAGGATGCTCTTCAACCGTCGGAAGCCTGTCAGAGAAGAACGCCTTCTGCAGCGCGCGCCACGTATAAGCAACGCCGATGATGATCCCCACACCAGCTGCCGCTGTCCACCACGGCTTCGCAATCCACGAACCCACAAGCACCTGTAGTTCCGCAACAAATCCAGAGAATCCCGGTAGCCCCATTGACGCCATGCCCGCAATCACAAACGCCCAAGCTGCGAACGGCATCCTCTTGCCCAGGTGCATTTTTTCCAATTCCGCCAGTTGCCGCGTGTGCGTACGCTCATACACAATTCGTCCCACGATTGCGAACAGCAGTCCCGCGATCACGCCGTGAGAAAACATCTGCAGCACCGCGCCCGTCATGCCAATCTGCTTTAAGGTCACGAGGCCCAGCAGCACAAAACCCATGTGACTCACGCTGGAGTAGCCGATCACGAATTTGAAGTCCGTCTGCGCCAGCGCCACCAGCGCTCCATACACAATGCCGATCACCGCAAGGATCGCGAACACGTCGCGCCACGATCCGATCCCCGCAAACGACCAGCCCCACGGATCCATTCCGTGCGGAAACAGTCCAATCGCCACGCGAAGGCATCCGTAAGCGCCAAGCTTCATCACCACGCCTGCCAGCAGCATCGATGCGGCAGTCGGCGCGGCTACGTGGCCCGTTGGAGCCCACGTATGAAAAGGCCATAAGCCCGCCAGAATTCCAAACCCCACAAACACCAGCGGGAACGCCCACATCTGGAAACTCAACGGCAGATTCGCATTCGCCAGCTGGACCAATCCTGTTGAATGGCTTCCCGACGTCGCATACGCTGCCAGCAATCCGATCAGCACCATCGCCGATCCGACAAACGAGTACAACGCCAGCTTCATCGCAGCATACTCGCGCCGCGTCGATCCCCAGATCGCGATCAGGAAGTACTTCGGCACGATCGCAATCTCATAAAACACAAACAGCAGGAACAGATCGAAGCTGAGAAACACTCCATACACCCCGCCAATCAGCGCCAAAAAGAAAGCGAAGAACTCATTCGTCCGCAATTCGATGTTCCAGCTGAACAGCACGCCGGCTACCGCAGCCAATCCCGTCAGCAGCACCAGCACGCGGCTGATCCCGTCAGCCGCCAGCGTGAAGCGGATGCCCATCGATGCCACCCACGGCACATCGATCAGCGTCACGCGACCTTGCCCAGCGCCCTGCATGAACCCGGCAACACCAATCGCAAATCCCGTCAGTGCCACCGCAAGCGCAAACCATCGCGCTAACGCTGCGTTACCTTTCGGCAGCAGCGCCAACACCAGCGCACCGGCAAACGAGATGTAAATCGTCCAAGCCAACATCAATATCAAAATCTCCAATGCGCCAACAGATACTCAACCGTGGGATTCACTCGTCCCACAATCAACTGTGGCACCACGCCGAGCAAGAACATCAATCCGATAACGGGTGCAATCCCCGTCCGCTCCCCGCCATGGAGATCGGGAAATTCCGCCCAACGCTCCGGGACCGGACCGGTAAACACCTTCTGAATGACCGTCAGAATTACCGCCGCCGTCACCAACAGACCAAGCACTGAAATGCTCGCCGCCACCCACGACAACGGAAACACACCGCGGAAGATCAGAAACTCGCCGACAAATCCATTCAGCCCGGGCAGCCCCAGCGACGAAAACAGCGCGATCCCCATCAACCCTGCAAACACTGGCGCCGGCTTGCGCAACCCGCCAAAGTCGTCGATCCTGCGGATGCCGCCGCTTCTGAACTGAAGCATCGCCATAAACCAGAACAGCGCCGCTGCTGTCAGCCCGTGATTGAACATCTGCAGAATCACGCCATTCAGCGCCGCCGCCTGGCTTGTTCCCACTGCAACGTTCGCGCCTCCCGGGACCGCAATCGCAAAAATCCCAAGCAGGCAATATCCCAGATGATTCACTGACGAGTACGCCAGAATCCGTTTCAAGTCCTTCTGTGCTGCCGCGGCCCACGCGCCCATCACGACCGTAATCAAGGCAAGCACCAGCAGCGGCGTCCTGATCTGTGCGATCTGAACCCCAAACAGCGGTAGCGCAATCCGCAACAAACCATACACGCCCATCTTCGACATCGCGCCCGTCAGCAGCATCGTCACCGGCGAAGGCGCTTCAGCGTACGCCGCGGGCAGCCATGTATGGAACGGCGCCATCGGCACCTTCACCGCAAATCCCGCCAGCACCCCAATGGCCAGCCACATCATCACGTGGCTTCCTGCAACCGATCCAAGATGCACAGTCACTTGTTGCGCCAGCGACCCGTCTGCGGCCATGGCAGCCAACTGGCCAAACTCCATCGATCCGGTGGAATAAAACACTGCGAGGAAACTCAGCAGCAGCGCCACGCTTCCCGCCATCGTGTACACAAAGAACTGCGTCGCCGCCGGCCCTCGCTTCGGGCCGCCCCACAACTTGATCAGGAAAAATGCAGGAATAAGGCTCAATTCCCAGAACAAGAACCAGTGAAAGAAATTCAGCGCTGTAAAGGACCCAAACAGCCCCGCTTCCAGCAAAAGCACCAGCGCAAAAAACAATCCAGGTTCGTGGTGCACGCGATGCGCCGCCTCCACGCTCATCAGTGTCACGATGGCAGACAGCACCAGCATCAGCGCGCCCAGTCCATCAACGCCAAGATGATACTGAACTCCGAGCGAAGGCACCCAGTTCTTGTGCAGTTCCTCCAACCCGATCGAACCATCTCCCGGCAAATGCAACCAGATTGCGAGCGAGAGCACAAAGGCAATCACGCCCGTCACCTGCGCTACGCCTCGCGCGTGCTTGCCAGAGAACAAGGCAATCGCCGCGCCGACTACAGGCAGCACAGTAATGATCGTGAGCCAGGGAATTCCGTTCACCATTGCGTTCATGAGCGGCTGCTCCAGATCAGGATCGCGGCCAGCACCGCCACCGCCAGCGCCAGCAAGCGCAAATACATCTGCCCGCGTCCGCTCTGCACGCGCGCCAGCAATCCGCCGCTCATTGCGATCTCTTCGCAGCCCTTGTCAAAGCCGCCGTCCACTACATTCGCATCGAGGAAGCGATTCAACTGCGCCCATCCGCGGAATACAAGCGCCACTCCCGACACGATTCCGCCCCACACTCGCCTGTCGAGCCAGTCCGCAACCTTCGCCCACCACGCATAAAACGCAATCACCGTCGCGCCGTAGAGTTCGTCAACGTAGAACTTATCGCGCAGCACCGCCCACACCGGCGGCATCGCCTTCTCTAATGCATCGGGTTCTTCGGCCGCGGGAGACTTCCCGCCGTAGATCCACAATCCCAACCCAAGCCCCGCCAGCACCACCACTGAAGACGTCAACATCAGCACCATCAGGCCGGGCTCGTTGAAACCAGCAAAACCAAACTTCGCATCATGGCCATCGAGAAATGCCCTGAACCACGGCCACGCCGGCGTTCCAATCGCTGCCAGCGTCACCGCAAAGAATGCCAGAATCGCCAGCGGCATCGTCATCACCCGCGGACTCTCATGTGCATGCCCATGTCCACGCCACGTGCCGAAAAACACATAGCTCACTTGCCGCGTCATGTAGAACGCTGTCAGCAGCGCGCCAAACACGAGCATGTAAAACGGAGTCCTCGCAACGCTCCAGTGCTGCGCCGCTTCCAGAATCCCGTCCTTGCTCCAGAACCCCGAGAAGAACAGCGGGAAGCCGCACAGCGCCAGCATGCCGATCCCGTAAGTCGCAAACGTCAACGGCATCGCGCCCTTCAGGCCGCCCATCTTGCGGATGTCCTGCTCTTCATGCGCCCCATGAATCACCGAGCCCGCACCCATGAACAGGAGCGCCTTGAAGAACGCGTGCGTAATCAGGTGGAACATGCCCACCGCCACGCCGCCCACGCCCAGCCCCGCCATCATGTAACCAAGTTGTGACACGGTCGAATAAGCCAGGATCCGCTTGATGTCGTTCTGGGCCACCGCGATCAACGCCGCAAACACCGCCGTAGAAGCGCCAACCCAGGTCACTACAGTCAGCGACGTAGTGGTTCCACCCGCCGGCATACCCGCAGCCATCAGCGGATACACACGCGCAATCAAATACACACCTGCAGCCACCATGGTTGCCGCGTGAATCAGCGCCGACACCGGCGTTGGCCCTTCCATCGCATCCGGCAGCCACACATGCAGCGGAAGCTGACCGCTCTTCCCCGCCGCGCCCGCAAAAATCAGCAGCCCGATTGCACCCGCCGCTGTCAGTCCCCATCCAGAGTGGTGCACCAGTAATCCACCCAGCGCCAGCGGCTCCATCGATCCCGAGCCGTGGTCATAAAACAGCAGCGTACCCGTCTGCGCAAACAACCACACGATCCCCAGCAGAAAGAAAACATCGCCAACGCGCGTTGTCAGGAACGCCTTCTTCGCCGCAGCAGCAGCCGAGGGCTTTTGATACCAGAACCCGATCAACAGATACGAGGTGAGGCCCACGAGTTCCCAGCACATAAAGAGCAGTAGAATGCTGTTCGCAATCACCACGCCCAGCATCGCGCCCGCAAACAAGCTCAGGAAGCAGAAGAATCGCGTGTAGTTCTCGTCGTGCTCCATGTAGCCGGTTGAGTAGATGAAGATCAGCAACCCGACAAACGTGACCATCACCAGCATCACAGCAGCCAGCGGATCAAGCACCCACCCCAGGTCAACAGGAGCTGCGCCCACCTGGATCCACGAGAAGTTGACCACCTCGCGAACGGCTAGTCCATGCGACCAACCACTCAGCACGTGACCAAATGCAGCCAGCGCCACCAGTAGAGAGAATCCGAGCGACCCGATCGCCAGTCCCGACGAAAGCTTTTTCATCGGCTGCTTCAAAAGGGCAATCACACCTGCGGCTACCATCGGCACCGCAGGCACCAGCCACAGCCACTGCGCGACCCCACTCGCTGTGACTTGCGGAGTGAACGCTAAACCTTCTTGCATCACTCCGTCACCCCTTCATCCTGTTCATCTGATCCAGGTCCGTCGTCTTCGCGTGGCGATAAATCGAGATCACCAGCCCCAATCCCACCGCAGCCTCTGCCGCCGCCACCGCAATCGAGAAAATCGCAAACATCATTCCCGTCAGAGCCTCGGGATGCGCCCCATAGCGCCAGAACGCAATCAAATTCAGATTCGCCGCGTTCAGCATCAACTCAATCCCGATCAGAACAAGAATCGCGTTCCGCCGCGTCAACGCGCCTGCCAACCCGATCGCAAAGATCAGCGCAGCCACCAGCAAATATCCCGTCAGCGGCGTCGCCATCATTTCGTTCCTTCTTTCTCATGCATGGCAACAATCACCGCGCCCAGCAGCGCCGCAGTCAGCAGCACCGCCACAATCTCCAGCGGCAACACATACCGCCCCATCAACGCCTGCCCAATCTGGTTCACCGTAACTTCCGGCGTTGCAGTCTCATTCGGAAGCCACGGCCCAGCCTGCAACACCGCCCAGCCAAACACTGCAAACACCGCCGCCGCGATCGCCAGACCTGCGAGCCACGTCTTTGAGAACACGCCTCCCACTGGAACCTCTGACCCGCGCGTCAATAGAATCGCAAACACGACAAGAATCGCCACCGCACCCACGTAAACCAGAATCTGCGCGAACCCCGCGAACTGCGCATCCAGCCGAAGAAACAAGAGCGCCAGTCCCAGAAACGCCACCGTAAGAGCCAATGCGCAATGCACCAGGTTCTTCAGCAGCACCGCTGCCAGAGCGCCCCCCACAGCCAGCGCCGATATTAGATAGAAAACAAATCCCACCGCCAGCCGCTCCTTCCCCCCAGACTCGCGCAAATCCCCTGAAAATCTGTGGACTCTTCTTTCGGTCCGGCAAGAATAAGGGTGCCCCATCCATGGCGCAGTCTCATCGCGTCATGGGTGGGAAAGCACGAACTCATCTCACTCCGCATACCGATAAGTCCTCGGTCCGAAATGCTTCCTCCGCATTTCCGCGCTTCCCATCACCACATACGCCGCAACCAACAGAGCCGAACAAACGATCCACCGCAGCCAGCCCTCACCCAGAAACCGCCACAGCCCCGCGACAAACAAATTCAGCAGGCACATCGGCAGTACAAACTTCCACGCAAAGTTCATCAACTGATCTTGTCTTAGTCTCGGCAACGTACCGCGCAGCCAGATAAACACGCACATCGATACGAACAACTTCCCAAAGAACCAAATCCACGAAGGAACCCACTGCAACGCCGCCAGCGGTGCCGTCCACCCGCCCAGAAACAACGTCGATCCCAATCCCGAGATCGAGAACATCGCGACATACTCGCCCAGGAAGAAGAGCGCAAATTTAAACCCCGAATACTCCGTGTGATACCCGGCCACCAGTTCCGACTCACCCTCCGGCAAATCAAACGGCGAGCGATTCGTCTCCGCAGTTCCCGCAATTGCATACATCAGGAACCCGGCAAATCCCCACGGCGTAAAGATGAACCAGTGCGGCAGCCCATAGCTGTAGTGGTTCTGCGCTTCCACAATCTTCACCAGCGAGAGCGACCCGGTCATCATCACGATCACCACGCTCGATAGCAGCAGCGCCACTTCGTAGCTGATCATCTGCGCCACCGCACGCATCGCGCCCAGCAGCGAATACTTGTTGCGGCTGCCCCACCCCGCCATAAACACCGAGAGTTCCGACGACGCACCCATGGCGAAATAAAACAACAGGCCGGCATCCATATCCACCAGCACCATGTTGCGCCCCATGGGCATCACCGCGAATCCCATGAACACTGTCACGACAAGAATCACCGGCGCCAGAAAATGCACAACCGCATCGGCGCTCGTCGGTACGATATCTTCCTTGGTCAGCGACTTGATACCGTCCGCCATCGGCTGCAGGATCCCAAACGGCCCCACGCGGTTCGGCCCGAGACGATTCTGGATGCGCCCCACGCCCTTGCGCTCCAGCACTGTCGTAAGCGCAAACAGCGCCGGATACAAGCCAATAATGCACACCACGCTGAGAACCACACCCACCGGAATTTGCCAGCCATCAGGCAGATAGCCAAGTATCCAGTGCTTCAACAGAACAAAAACCTGGTCGAGCCTGTCGATCATGCTTTCGGCTCTCCTTCAGTCGGCTTCGTGACCGGCTCCGCAGGTTTCGCAGTGGCAAGAGAAGGCGCTGCCCCGGCAGCTGATGCAACCGCTGCCTTCGCCGCCGCTGCTTCTGCCGCTGCCTTCGCCTTCGCCTCAACCTTGGCTTTCTCCTCGGTTAGCCGCGCGTCCACTTCAGTCGCTTCCGTCGGATGGATCGAGTGGTAGTACTCGTTCGACTTTGCCAGTTCCTTGCGATCCAGCAGCAGCCCGCCAAAACGGTCCGTGGTCGCCAGTTCAAACTCCGTGTTCATCTTGATCGCTTCAAACGGACAAACTTCAACGCAAATCTGGCAGCTCATGCACACCGAAATATCAATATCGAACTTCGCCGGATAAATCTGCGGCTTCCCCACATAATCCGGCTTCTTGTCCTTGCTCTTTTCGATGTAGATACACTTTGGCGGACACTCCTTCTCGCAGATCTGGCAGGCCACGCACCGCAGCCCCTTCTCCCAGTCCGACCCGTCGTACACCAGGAACGGAAAATTCCGCGAAGCCTCCGGCAGCGGCAGGCGCTCCTCCGGATACTCCACCGTCGTCATTCGTTCTTTCGAGACAAAGCTCCCGGCAAAATTCCGCGCCGTCTCCGCCAGTCCCTTCAGAATTCCTTCACCCAGCAATTGCAACTCCTAAATTCAGCTCTCAGCTTTCAGCCATCAGCTCTTAGCTTCTTTTCAGCACGATCAAATTCATCAACTCTTCTGCATTCTGTTCCAAGCACAAACAACTTGAGAGCTGAAAGCTCGCTCTTTCTCACCGATCCACTTCACCAAGCACAATATCCACGCTTCCAAAAATCAACACCACATCTGCCACGTTCGAACCCAGGCACATATCTTCCAGCACCGTCAGATTGATCAAGCTTGGCGGCCTCACGCGATACCGGTATGGATTCGGACTTCCATCGCTAATCAAATAAAATCCCAGCTCGCCCTTCGGCGCCTCAATCCGTCCATACGACTCGCCCGCCTTCGGCCTGAAGTTCCTGATCTTCGCCTTCGGATCCATCACCGGTCCACCTGGCAGATGTTTCAGCGCCTGTTCCAGAATCACGATGGATTCGCGCATCTCCAACATGCGCACCATATACCGGTCGTAGATGTCGCCATGATCCCCAAGCGGCACGCGAAACTTGAAGCGATCGTAAATTCCGTAGCGATCCACCTTGCGAATGTCGTAATTCACGCCCGACGCGCGCAGCATCGGCCCGGAGATTCCTGCATTCACCGCCAGTTCCGGCTTTAGTACGCCCACTCCCTGGCAACGAGCCATCAGAATCTCGTTCGTCATCAGGAAGTTTTCAAACTCGTCAATAAACTGCGGCAATCCCGCAACTACCTTGCGCGCCCCGTTCAGCCACGCTTCTGAAGCATCTACCCTGCAGCCTCCAAAGCGCATGTAGTTGCACATCATGCGCGAACCCGTCAGGCTCTCAAACAAATCCAGAATCAGCTCACGCTCGCGAAACGCATACATCAGCGGAGTGCCGCTCGCACCCATCTCCTGCAGCAGAAATCCGATCGTCGACGCGTGATTCTGAATGCGCGTCAACTCCGCCAGAATCACTCGCAGATACTCCGCGCGCTCCGGAACCTCCTGCCCTACCAGCTTCTCTACCGCCAACGCATACGCCCAGTTGTTTGAGAGCGAACAGAAATAATCCAGCCGATCCGTGTACGGCATCGACGCCAGGTAGCTCTGGCTTTGAGCAAGCTGCTCATGATTCCGGTGCAGATATCCGAACACTGGCTTCAGCCGGATCACGCGCTCGCCATCCAGCACGACGTCCATCCTGAAAACGCCGTGCGTCGACGGATGATGCGGCCCCATCGCAAGTTCGAGCAACTCAGTTTCGCCATCCGTGTCAATCACCGGTGGCCGATTCCAGCCATCCAGTTTTTCTGATCGCGCAAGTCGCGCCGTCACGTGGTCCAGTTGCGTCGATTTGTCCGTGGGCGAATAAGCCGGGCTCATGGTTTCGCCTCCGCTCCGGCAACTTGCGCCTTGTGCGCCTGCGCTCGTTTCAACACATCATCGTGCGCCGTCGGCTCGTACTCGAAATCGTCGGGCTCCACATAATCACGACGCATCGGATGGTCTTTGAACTCGTCCCACATCAAAATCCGCCGCAGGTCCGGATGCCCCGTGAACACTATCCCGAACAGATCGAAAACTTCGCGCTCCTGAAACTCCGCCGACCGCCACACCGGCGTAAACGACGGCAGGTCCACGCCATCGGTACGATTCGCGGTCCGCATCCTCAGCACCACTGGCCCATGCTTCTTCGCAATCGAAAAAAGGTGATACACGGCTTCCAGGTACCCCGGCTCAACATGTTTCCGGGTCTCTTCAACCGTCTCATCCACCATCTGGACCTGGCCCGGTTCCCCGCCTTCAACCGGCTTCTCAACCTGCCGTGTTACTTTAACTTTCTCGGCGATCTCTTTGTCCAGCCAGTCAACTCCAGTTACATTCGAAAGAAAATCAAGTGCCAGCTCCTCGTCATCGCGCAGGAAGTTCGCGATAGCGGTCGCATGCTCCGCGTCAATCAGCAGAGACGCCTGCGCGCTGGGGCTGGGATTGGGGACAATCGTCACCTTCGCCCCCGGTACCGCCGCCACAATCGCCGCCCATATCTCTTCAACTGTCTTCAATCCCAACCCCTGTCGTCCTGAGCGGTGCGAAGGACCCGCTTTTCAAACTGAACCCTGACCACTGCTACTGAATAATCTTCGGCACGGTCCACACGCCCTTGTTCGACGCCGGCTCCAGGTCATGCTCGCCAAATACAGGCACCGGAAATTCGCCCTGCGCCTCGGCATCCAGATGTCGCGGTCTCTCCTCGCCGGTCAACGGCTGCACGTCAATCTTTTCCTGCAGCGTAATCAATGCCTGGATCAGCGCCTCGGGTCGCGGCGGGCATCCCGGAATATGCACGTCTACCGGAATATAGCGGTCAATCCCTTTCAGCACGTTGTAACCCTGTTTGAACGGCCCACCCGAAATCGCACAAGCGCCCATCGCAATCACATACCGGGGCTCCGCCATCTGGTTGTAAAGCCGAACCACCTGCGGCGCCATCTTCTTCGTAACCGTTCCGGAAATGATCATCAGATCCGCCTGCCGCGGCGAAGGCCGGAAAACCTCAGACCCGAATCGCGCCATGTCATAGCGCGCCATCGTCGTCGCAATCATCTCGATCGCGCAGCAAGCCAGTCCAAACTGCATCGGCCACACCGAACTCCGCCGCCCCCAGTTATAGAGCTCCTGGATCGTTGTGACGACGATGCCCTGTTTGCCCAGTTCGATCTTCAGCTTTTCATCGACAGCCATGAATCGCTCCGCTCCAACTCAGCTGTTAGCTTTCGCCCTCAGCTCTTCCCTGCCAATCGAATTCTTGTCGACCTAAGTGCAATGTCGTCAAAACGCATGTCGTCACGCGTTGTTACACAAGAGCTGAAAGCTGACAGCTAATAGCTCGAGGCCAGATCTATGCCCACGTCAACACGCCCTTCGTCCAGGCCCAGGCCAATCCTTCAATCAGCAGCAGCACAAATACCGCCATCGACAAACATGCCGCCACGCCCAACCCTGTGAACGCCACCGCAAATGGCAGCAAAAACACCGCTTCCACATCGAAAATCAAAAAAATGATCGCGTAAAGATAGTAGGCAGAACGAAACTGTACCCACGCATCGCCCTTCGACTCCAACCCGCACTCATAAATGGCATTCTTGATCGCATTCGGTTTGGCCGGCGAAAACACCCTCTGCCATAGCCACGCAAGCCCCAGCGGAGCCAGCCCGAACCCGAGCGCGCCAACGAACAAAACTGCGAGAGAGAAATAAGGATTTGAAGCCATCTAGGACGATGTGATCTTACTCAACAACCGTACCAGTTTCAGCCCCGATTTGGCTAAGTGGATGTGCGCTCTATCACCCCGTCCAAGCCCGATTTTCGCCCATTCATCCCACCCTGTGAACCGCTCGCTGCAACTGTCAATCGACCGGTTAGTCATCAGGTCTCAATCATTGACTATCAGCAGGTTGTGACCGTGTCATCCTGAGCGGAGCAGCTTGGGGCCCCAACGAAGTTGGGGTAAGCGAAGCGAAGGACCCGCTTTTGCCTTCCGATCGCACGGCTACAGATCCATGTGCCCCATCCATGACGCAGTTTCATCGCGACATGGGTGGGAAAGCACGAACACGAGCGCAAACAACAGGTGTCATCCGGAACGTAGCGCTTTGGGGTAGGCGAAGTGAAGGACCTGCCTTTGGCACAGTGATTGGTTCCTCCCCTGCCCTGTGACCAAACACTCCACCTTTCGGTGGTAGACACCCCAACCCCCACCCCTGTTACCGTTCTACTTGTCCCACGCATTTCCTCTGTCCGACGTGCGTGGAACGTCAAGCATTTATTCGGGAGCCCCGTCAGAGATGTTCAAATCCTTGCCGCGCCGCTGGGCCTTTATCGGTGCCCTCCTGGCCCTGCCGCTGGCCACCGTGGTTGTCCGCGCCGCCACCGATCCCGCATCTCCCACGCCGCCAGCTTCCGCCGCACCCGACCTGCCCCCCGCCGCCTACACCGCCGACATCCGCGTCACTGGCCCCACCAGCCAGTTCCACGATTCCGTTTCGCTCCGTTACAACTACGCTTTCGGTAAGGAATCCCCCTTCCTCCCGTCAAACGCCATGACCGTCAACGGCCAGTTCATCAATCCGCGCAACGTCCTCACCGCCGAATACTGCGGCCACTGCCACCAAGAGGCATACCACCAGTGGCGCCAGTCCGTTCACTCCAACAGCTTTCGGCAGCCCTGGTACCTGAAGAACGTGAATATGCTCATCGCCGAGAAGGGCGTGCAGTTCTCGCGCCACTGCGAAGGCTGCCACAATCCCATCGCGCTCTTCTCCGGGGACCTTTCGCAAGGCATGCCCAAAAAGCGCCCCTTCGAGGATGAAGGCATCACCTGCTCCGTCTGTCACTCCATCCAGTCGACAGACACTACCGGCACTGGCAGCTACGTCATGGGCGTCCCTGCCGTTCTCGTCGATGACAAAGGCGCTCCCGTCACACGCCCCGTCACCGATTCTGAAATCCTCGGACACCTCGATCGCCACAAGCAGGCCGTCATGCGCCCGCTTCTCAAAACCGCCGAGTTCTGCGCCGCCTGCCACAAGGCCACCATCACGCGCTCGCTCGACGATTACAAGTTTCTCCGCGCCTTCACCGTTTACGACGAGTGGCAGGGCGCCAGCTTCACCAAACAGTCGCCTCTCCCCTTCTATCGCAAAGACGCCGTCTCCACCTGCCAGACCTGCCACATGCCGCGCCAACCTCTCCCCACAGCAGCGCAGGACGCCGGCGCCAAAGACGGCACTCTCGTCTCGCACAGGTGGCTCGGCGGCAACAGTCTCAACGCCGCCTATTACAAGTTCGACGAACAGTCTCAAAAGCTCGTCGAGTTCCTCAAAGGCGGCATCGACGGCAAAGGCGTCCTCAACGTCGACATCTTCGCGCTGGAAAAAGAACAGCCGGCAACCGCCTCGCCATCTGAAGACACACCGGCTCCCGCGAACTCCGGTGCTCTCATCGCTCCGCTGGGCACCGTCCCGTTCTCCGTCTCCCCAAGCGACACCCTCATAGCCGACGTCGTAATCCAGAACAAAGGCATCGCCCACTCTTACGTCCCCGAGCAACGCGACTTCTACGAGTCCTGGGTTAACTTCACCGTCAAGGACAGCAACGGCAAAGTCCTCACCGAGTCCGGCTTCATCCAGCCCAACGGCGACCTCGATCCCTCCGCGCACTCCTTCACCAACCGCCTCGTCAACGTCAAAGGCGAGATCAATGGCCTCCATGAAATCTGGCACAACCGCGTGCAGGCCTACAACAACACCATCCAGTCCGGCCGCTCGCAATTGGTCCGCTATCGCTTCCGCCTTCCCAAGGCCATCTCCGGCGCCGTCACCATCACCGCGACCATCAAGTACCGCCGCTTCGATCAGCGCTTCATCGACTTCGCAATAACGCAGACAGGCCTGAAAGAGCCGAAGCCGTATCCCCAGCCCATCATCGAAGTCGCATCAACCTCGCGCATCATCGATATTGGCGAAAACTCCCCAACGGCGCCGCAGGCCGGGGAGAATCCAGAATGGATGCGCTGGAATAACTACGGCATCGCGCTCCTCGACGCCTTCCAATACGAAGCATCCGTCCGCGCCTTTGAACACGTCGCCGGCCTGCGCCCCGACTACGCCGACGCCTACACCAACATGGCCGTCGTCGAAATCGCCTGGGAACGCTACAACGACGCCAAGCCCGATCTTGCCAAGGCTCTCTCGCTCTTGCCCGGCGATCCCCGCGCCCTCTACTACCGCGCACTCGTCGAGCGCAACGCCGGCCAGATCAACGAAGCCATCGCCGACCTCCAGGCCATGCTCGCCAAATATCCGTTAGCCAAAGACGGCCTCCGCGAACTCGGCTTTTCCTATTACCAGGCACACGACTATCCAGCAGCCCGCGCTCAATACGAAAAACTCCAGGCCATCGATCCCGACGACCTCGCCGCCCACTATCAGCTCGCCATCCTCTACCGCCGCCTCGGCGAAAAGCAAAAGGCCGCAATCGAGTCAGCCAAATTCGCCGACCAGAAAGACGACCCCACCGCCAGCACCTACGCCCTCGAATTCCTGCGCAAACACCCAGAAGTCGCCAGCGAATCCGTCGTGTGGCACACGCACGATCTAACCGGCGACCCAATCAAGCAACCAACAAAGATCGAATACAAATACATCCCCGGCGCCGGCTTCTAGCCAACACCATCAACGCGCCGCACCATGAGTTGACCACTAACTAGAGGCGTCATCCTGAGCGAAGCGGCTTGGGGCCCCACGAAGTGGGGTAAGCCCAGCGAAGGACCTGCTTCTATCTTTGCCCACACCACTTCGAATCTTTGTGCCCCATCCATGAAGCATTCAACACGCGGCATGGGTGGGAAAGCACAAACACGAGCAACAAACTAGAGGTGTCATCCTGAGCGAAGCGGCTTGGGTCCCATGAAGTGGGGTAAGCCCAGCGAAGGACCTGCTTCTGGCTGTGCCCACACCACCTCGAATCTTTGTGCCCCATCCATGACGCAGCAACACGCGGCATGGGTGGGAAAGCACAAACACGAGCAACAAACTAGAGGTGTCATCCTGAGCGAAGCGGCTTGGGTCCCATGAAGTAGGGTAAGCCCAGCGAAGGACCTGCTTCTGGCTGTGCCCACACCACCTCGAATCTTTGTGCCCCATCCATGACGCAGCAACACGCGGCATGGGTGGGAAAGCACGAGCGGAAATGCAAAGCCGCACCCAAAACAGCGATGCGGCCCATTCACCTCGGCAAATCCCGATTCTCTACTCCCTGCTCTTTTACATCTCCCGCATGAACAGAGCCGTCGCCGATCCGTTCTCCGTCGTCGCTACCACGCGCAGGTGATCGCCCTTCGACGCCTGAAACTTGAACCCGTCAATGACCCCCATGTATCCCTCGGCCACCGTGTTCTCAGCAATCCTGAACGTCTGTACCGCACCCGACTTGTCCTGCACTGTAATCGCGTGCTGCTTGCCCTCAAATTTCGTAACGGTTCCCTCGATAGAGGTAAACGGACCCGCGCCCAGACCCTTGAGCGCTACCGCCGCGCGGTCCTCATTGTCGCCGTAATAAAAGACAATCACGTAGGCGCCCTTCTTCTTGTTAGCCTCAACGGATGTCGAATCCAACGCGATCTTCTTGTCAATCACCACGCGCGTCTTGGCGCTCGTCATGTCTTTGAACTGTCCCTCTTGCCCGTTGTCTTGAAACACGATCAAAGTCTTCGAAAGGTCATCGATCGAACTCACCGTGCCTGTCAACGCGTGCACCACCTGTTGCGCTGTCGCCGCTACTGTCAGCGACCCCAGGCTTCCGGCAAATACACATCCCCACCACAGTGCTTTCAACATTGTGACCCTCCGTCTATTCAATTGCAGAATGTCCACTTCTCGACGAGCTTCCCCCACGGGTGCCGTCAGTATAGTTCCCAGATTCCACACCTGCAATACCAATAGCCTAAGCGCTTCACCTTCAACCATTATCCCGGCCCTTGCAGTCGACTCTTTCGTCACCGTTACGTTCGTGCGGTAATTAATCGATTACATTTCCGGATGCCTCACAATCGCTGCGCATAAAACGCCATCTTAACAACCTCTTCGCGCACCAGATCGCCCCGGGACTGGTTACAGCGCGGAAAATCATATACAGCCACAAATTCCCTTTGCTGAAAACAGGCGGCGATGACTGGTTACACTCGCACGAATGTGGACTAGCGTTGTGCTTTCGCATCGACGATAGGCGCACTGTGCGATTCCAGCAACGCTGATTTCTGAAGTTCACTCTCGGCATCGCGCGGCTGTCCACCCTTGCGATAAGCTTCAGCTAGCTCCCGATGGTATGCTGCGTTGCCTGTGTTCATCTTGACAGCGATCTCCAAATTGCCAACTGCGGCCTTGATCGATCCTGACTCCAACTGCAAACGACCGAGCCGATAGTAAACCGCATCGTCCGTTGATCCGGATTTCGCCAGCTCAGATAACAGTTTTTGTGCATCCGCTTTTTCTCCGAGTTGCAAATCGTTGAGAGCCAACTCATACTTTGCCGCCGCACTTGTGGGCTGCAAACGTAAAGCGGTACGCAACTCTTCGGCAGCCAGGGCATAAAGCTTCTTGCGCTCATATGCCTCGCCAACAAGTCGATGTATCTCCTCCACCTCAGGATGACCCGCCTCGAGCAGCTTCAACTGAGCCATCCCCTTTTCGTAATCTCCGGCGATCGCCATCGATCCAACATAAGCCAAGCCAACAGGAGTATTCACATCAAGCCTTGCTTCCATTGGCTGCAGCTTCAGGTAGGTCTGCGCGTAGTCCCGGATCACGAAAAGGCTCATACCGAGCATAGAGCGGACATAGTCGTCGTCTGGATGCAATGCCAGGGCTCTGGTCAACGGCCCTACCGCATCTGAATAATCCCCCGCGGCAAAGGCCGCGCGTCCCCATTTATAGTCAATATTCTCAAGCTTGGACTCCCAATGCGCAGCCCGCCCGAAATATCCGGCTGCAGCCCCAAAATCTCCGGCAGTTGCTGCATGCACGCCAAGACTGTCATAGCTGCTGGCGATCATCTTTCCCGCCTCGCTCTCCAGCTTCTCCTGCGCTTCTACATCTTCTGGCTTGGCTTCGTGCGTCCTTCCGTCCTGGAGCTTGACAACCGTATTTCCGTGCAGCCTGGACTCGGCTTGTTGCGCCTTCTCGATAAGCAGATCACGCGAGATATCCAGCTCTTTACGGCCTTCAGCCAGTTTGCCGGTCTTCATTAACAACCGGCCAAGGCAGAAGTGAGCACGCTCCACCTCGTATTCGTTCTTGGCCGGAACCATGGTGATCGCTATCTGTTTCCGGAACGCAGCCTCGGCGTCATCAATCTTTCCCAGTTCGGTGTAGAGTTGGCCGAGAAGTGCGTAAGCCGCCGTGCTGAGTGGATCGAGCTCAAGCGCGCGTTTCAAGTCCGATTCCGCATCCGCAAATCTGTGCTGCATCAGCTCTATGCGGCCCAGCGCTATATAGGCCAAAGGCTGCCGGGAATCCACCGCAAGTTCTTTGCGAAGCTCTGCCTCCGCCTCGCGGTAAGCTGGCTCGCCGGTCTGCATCATGTATGTGGCGCCTAATGAAAAATGTGCGCCCGCCAGCTGATCGTCCTTCGCAATCGCCAATTTGAATTCGTGGATTGCGTCTTCGTAGAACGTAGCTTGCCCGTAGAGTCGCCCCAGCTTTAAATGAAATTCCGCGGTATCTTCGAATTGTGTTTCCAGTTCGGCAAATATTTTGGCTGCATCCGGCTTATCGCCAAGCGCAAGGTACGCTCCAGCCAGGGCATAAGAATTCTCGAATCCAGGCTGCAAATTAGCCAGCATCTTGAACTCTTCCACAGCCTCTTTGTATTCGCCCAGTCCCATCATTGCCTGCGCCAGCAGAGAAATAGCGGCTGGGTTAGCAGGTTGCAATTCAAGCGTACGAGACGCCAGACTCTTCGCACGGCTCCAATCAAACCCGTCAAGAGCTGCTCCCGCATAATCCAGGTTCAGATCGATGTTGCCCGGCGACAGCCCTAGCGCTTCATCGTAGATAGGCACGGCATGTGCATACTTACCCAGATTGGCTCGAGCATTGGCAATATGATGGAGCAGCATCGCCAGAAAAGCCTTATGTTCCGCATCCGCCCGTTCTAGCTCACCTTCTTCTTGTAGCCGGAACGCTTCTTCATAATGACGCTGCGCCTGTGACTTGGGAATGCCAGGATCCTGCTCTGACGCATAGGCGCTGTGCGACATCCCCGCCAGCAATACTGCGACACAGAGGAGCATCCCATCGCGTGCGAATGAGCGAGCCTTAACTAGCGTCGAGACCACGCCAACCCTGCAATCAAGTGAACTCACTCTGCGCACAAGCCCCTGCTTCGAGGTTCTGAGATCAGGCGAAAACCTGATAAGAAACACAGTGTTTCGCCAAACTAAGTCCGAAAGATGAGCAATCTTATAGGACTAGTTCGCTGATACACCACCACAATCTTTGTTATGTCGTTCCATTCCGCCAACCTCGTGCGGCCTGGGACGTAAATCGACAAACCCCTTGGGATCAACAACCAATATTGCGCTGTCCCAAGAATCCCTCAAGTTCCTGCCGACGCAATTCGCGTAAGCATCCTTTGCTGTTTCAATAACGTACGCTGGCCCTCCTGCTACACAGGCAATTTCGAGTAAATTTCGTAACCTGAATAGGTGTCTCCGGTAGAAATTAAAATGAAAGCATTCAAAATCAGAGGTAACTGTCCGGAATAACCGTACCCTCGTGAGAGTCTGCGGAAGGGGCGGGAGTTTACTAGCTCCGCCATTGCCATAGACTTAACGGACTTATCCTATGTCACCCGAACTCATCTCCGCTTCTCCTTTCGTGTATGCTGGCGGACTTCGCGCCGAACTCGCTCAGCGCAACCACCTCTACGCGCGCAGCCACCCCCATGTCGAGAGCTACGGTGCCAACCCGGTCGTCGTCTACGCACCCCAGGATGGCCACCACGGAAATTTCTATTCCCCGGCGTACACAGCCATCGAAGCGCACCCTGATTGGCCTCGTCGATTCAACAAAATTCACACACAGGGCCGCTCACTTGCCCGGCCGCAAATCGATCCCGCGCGCAAATGGCGAGAACTCGATTCCTGCATGAGCTCCGATGCCCTGCTGATGAATATTTTCTGTGCTCCAGAAGTCATCGCATCTCCAACGATTTGCCGAATGATGAGCATCGACACGCGATTCCGAACCACAATTCGGCTGGAAGGCCCGCGTCCCACTCAAAAGCGGAAGAGTAGATCGCACTGAAGTCGATATGCACTGGGGCGACCTGCTCGTTGAAGCCAAGCTGACGGAGTCGGACTTCCAATGTCGCGAAGCCCACATTGTCGAAGCCTATCGCGATCTCGACGAAGTTTTCGACCGCGATCTGCTTCCCCGCGTCCAGATGCGCACACGCAGACGTCGCGAAGCCGTGGAACTCGTCGAAGAATTCACGCAGGAGTGGGAGCCTGCATGCGAAAACTCTGAGGAAGTCGCACGCGCATATCACGCCGAAATCGAAGCCCGCGCCGATGCCGAACAGCCTTGGCAGCCGGGCTACGCGAGCTATCAGCTAATCCGCAACGTCCTCGCGGCCTACGCAGGCACATCGAGCTTTTGCGTGATTCACGACGAGCGCCGGCCTGACCTGCGCGAATCCTGGTTTCAGGTTATGACCGCCATCAGGAGTGCCGATGTCCGCGTCCGTTGCAAGGTCCTGACCTGGCAGGAAGTCGTTCCTCACCTGCCAGAACAACTGCGCGATTTTCTCGATGTGAAATACGGCATCGTGGAGCCCGGGCGCATGCCGTTGACCATGGAGGAACTGGAAACTCGGGCTCATGACGCGAGCAAAAGGACATGAGAAAATAGCAAAGTGATTCGTCGGATAAAGCTCTTCAGTTCTCCCCTGCTAATTGGTCTCTTTGCAATCCTCGCAAATTCCGTTCCCCTCTTTGCCGCAAGCAAGAGTGATCAGGAAAAATCCGGAGCAGTCTTGTTTCGCGACAAGGGCTGCACTTACTGCCACGGTGTCGGAGGAGTCGGAACCAAAAAGGCGCCGTCGCTCATCGGCCTCCCAAAAGACAAGACCTGGACCCCGGACAAAATCACCAGCCAGATCCTCAACGGCGGCCAGAAAATGCCGCCCTTTCGCGAGTCCGTAACCGACAATGACGTCACCGACCTGATCGCCTACCTGCGCGCAAAGAACAAGCCAGTTCCGCCCGCCGCCACTGCGGAGGATCCGGCTCCGGCTTCATCTCCTCAATAGAATCTCGGCGCCGGCCTCTACTCAGTCGGCCATTCCACCTTTGTCAGATCCGTAGCCAGATCCCACAGCTTGCGTCCCATCACAGGATCGAGCGCTCTCATATCCAACGCCTCGGGAACGCTGGGCCCAATCAGATCCGCAAGGCTCTTCGCAGCTGTTTGGTCCTCTTGGTTTTTCTGGTCTGACGTTTCCAGAAGAGCCTGCATCACGCCGCTTTGCATTTGAGCAGGCACAAGTCCCAGTGCCCGGCGATACCAGCCCGTCGAGACCGTTACCTTTGTTGCGTTCGCTATCAATGCCGCCCGGGCGCCAATCGGCTGCGCCGAGTTTCCAATTAGCCCCCACCCTCGTGCATCGCTCTGCCGCTGGAGTTCGATGGCGAAAATCAACATTGCCAGCTTCGACTGGCTGTACGCCTTCAGCGGCGTATACCCGTTTTCAAGCTGCAAATCATTGAGGAAGATCTGCCCGTGATGACGCCCTGTGCTTGTCAGTTGCACCACATGAGGCCGCTTGCTGGCACGCAACTGCGGCAATAGACGCGCGGTAAGTGCAAAATGGCTCAGAAAGTTGGTCGCGAGGTGCAGTTCAAATCCGTCCACCGTCACATCGCGCTTCAGCAATGCCAGGGTGCACGCGTTGTTGATCAACAGATCAATCGGCCTGCCGGCGCTGGTGAGCCGGCTCGCGAATTCAGCCACCGAGGCTTGGCTCTCCATGTCCAGTTTTTCAAACCGGACAAGCGCCTCGGGAGCCAGCGGCCGAATTTTCGCGAGTGCCTCATGCCCGTCAGCCGAATACCGCCCGGTAACGATGACGTCCGCACCAGCCTGAGCAAGCGCCAGAGCTACGTCAAAGCCAATTCCACTTGTGGAAGATGTGACGACTGCCAATTTTCCGACATCAGAGGGGAAGAATGTCGCATGCCGAGGCTGCGACCCATTTAACTCTTGCACGACTTATCTGTTCTCCTAAGAATCTTGCATCGGAGTAATGAATGACCACTCACTCAGTAAATGCAAAAGAAATCACGACCCGGTGAGCCCCCTCCAGACCAGTTTGAACCCCAGTTCACGGCTTTCCGGCTCGAGATCTCGATGTGCCCCGATAAACTCGACCGTGGCTTCGGCATTGGCGCGGAACAACAATACAAGCAGCTCCGGCGAAGCATTATGGATGCCTCCCAAAGCTGAGGCTTCCCTGGTGGTGTGCAACAGTTCCGTTATAGCCATATTGGGCGCCTCGGCATCCTTAAGGAGCCGGCCCGATGAACGCAATTGCTGCAGAACTTTGAGCCGCTTAGGAAACTTCATTGCAAGGGTCAGGTAGCGGTCCCAGACATAGCGGAGCCGGGTATGAGCATCCGCGCCGAATGGATAATCTACCAGTTCCCTGTCCATCTCCTTGCGCAGCTCGCGGTAGAGTTCATTCAAAAGCTCGTCTTTCGTTTTGAAATAGGTGAATAGCGTGCCTTCTGCTACTCCGGCAGCCGCTGAAATTGCCGAAGTCGGCGCATGTCCTATGCCCCGCTCCGCAAACAAATTCATCGACGCTTCGAGGATCGCTTTCCGCTTGCTGTCGCTCTTTGGTCGCGCCAAGTACGTGGCCCCCTACAATAAGCGCGTGCTCACTCATTCAATGTACGCTCGTGACTATCTATAAATCAAGCCAATTCACGGTGCGTTCACAATAGATAAGCAGATCAGCGAACAAAGTAAGTCTCACGAAGTCCGCCCACGAAGGCCAGATCTTCGTCGTAGGGGGATTGCCGTGGCCAGTCTAGTGCGGGTCTGCAGGCGCGCTTGGCTTTGCATCTGATGCCGGAGTTGGCGCGGGCGCGGCAGCAGCTGGGCGCATTGCCTTGTACGTTCCGTTGTATTCCGTAAACGCCCAGTCGCCCGTGAGAGCTGCGGTTTCGTCAAGCTTGCCATCAATCTTCATTGCGGCGGTTGCGCCCACTTCTTCCGAGGTGAACTGAAAGTCAAGCGCGAGCTTTCCATCCTTATAGGTGCCGGCAACGTCTGAACTGCCCCATTTCCCCGTGACGTTCCCATCAGCATCTACGGTGAAATCAGCGTCAACTTCACGGTCGCCACCGGGCGTTGCCAGCACAAAATGCCATTTTCCACTGATACCCGTGTCCTGGGCCTGTGCACTCGGAGGACCCATTACAAGACAAACCATCGCTACTGCAATCACGAGAAATTTCTTCAAAGCCACTGTCTCCTTCTCGAATTAATCCTACTGGTTTTTTGTCCGGCACTCGCATGGAATCCTCAAACATTGACGGGAACATTCTCAACGCCCGCTGTCCCGAAGATGCGCCGGTACCGCTCAATCTCCGCCGGCGGACCCATGGCCTTCCGGTAATTGTCAGAAAGTTTGACCGCTGGCCGCCCGTCAAGCTCGCTGAGCTTGCAAACAAGACTCACGGGATTAAAGCTGTGGTTGCCCTGAGGATTGCAATCGCGGAAGTCATTGGTAAGGAATGTCCCCCAACCGGCGCTGAAGCGGATGCGGTGCTCGGGCAGCCATTTCTTCGGGTCGACGAAATCAGCAGCACTCCGAAACTCCGACACGTCGGTGTTGTTGCGAATGGTGCCTCCGAAATAGGCATGAAGTGACACAATCATGTCCACATCGAGTGCATCCGAGGCAATGAGACGCTTGGTGCGGGGATCGCAGCCGCGTCTCTCCAGCCAGTCTATGTACTCGTCGCCGGCGATAAAGGGGTTCTTGCTGTCGATGCGCTGACCAGTCCAGGTGGCAACCCAGTCGGGAGCATTTTCGAGAAATTGTGTAGTGCCAAAGGTGTCGGGGAGCATGATGAGCAGTTCGCCCTGGTATGTCTGTTGCCACAGCTCGAGCAGACGGTACTGGGATTGCCTCAACTCCTCATCACTGTTGGCGAGCGCCGCCATAGCCATGGGCAGTTCGTGGGCGTTGGTGCCAATGGCTTCGAGGTCGTGCGTGTAGGCCATGTAGGTATTGGAGCTACCGATGAACGTGGCGCCCAGCACGTCAGACATCGCCTTGACGACGTATTCATGCCAGAGGAAACTATGGCGTCGACGGGTGCCGAAGTCGCTGACGGTGAGGCCCGGGACACCGTACAGCCGAGCCATTTTCTCCCAGAGGCGGGTCTTGGCGCGCGCGTAGAGGATGTCGAGCTCAAGCTCGGAAAGCCCCTTCAGGGTGGCGCGCGTTTTCAGCTCATCAATGGCAGAGAGCGCATAGATCTCCCACATCGTTGTCTCAATCCACAAGCCTTCGAAACTAAGAGAAATCTGGCCGTCGTGGATGGAGAGGTCGAAATCCGACAGGCGAAAATCGTGTTCGAGCCAATGCAAAAATGCCGGCTCGAAGATGCCGCGGCGTCCGTAAAATGTATTGCCGGCCAGCCAGATCAGTTCCGATTTGTGGAATCGCAGTTTGCGCGTCGCTTCGAGTTGTTCGCGCAACTCACGAATGTCGACGATATCGCCGAGCGGCACTTCGTGCGAGCGATTGATAAGGGTGAACGTCGCGCGCGTGTTTGGAAAATGCTTCCAGATGAACTGCAGCATCAGCAGTTTGTAGAAGTCAGTATCGAGCAGAGAACGGGTAATGGGATCGAGTTCCCAGTTATGGTCATGCGCGCGTCTTGCCAGGTTAACGATCAAGATGAAACCAATTGTATTGAATGCCGCCAGGAAACCGTTGAAAACCCGACACGGCGGCCGCGTGGTTTCACAGTTTGGATCCTCATCGAGTTCGTCAAGCCATCTTTCAAGAATTCACCCGCTAAACCCCTCATTCAAAATAGAAGAGTCTCACCCGAACTTTGCAGGTTAATTCCCCTCCCAGGCGCACCATGGAAAGTGATCGGAGATTCCGCCGCACATCCGGACCTTTCCATCACTAACTTGCTAACTCGCTTGATCGCGAAGCGATCGCTAACTTGCTGTTTTTATCCAAAACCCGTCCACCGGCCCCAGAGCAGCCCTTAGCCTTCTGTTAACCACGGAGTGATCGAATGACCGCGCCGGCGATTCGCTGTACCACCCGAGGTTTTCTGCTCCTTCTTAAGGCCCATAACCCCGGAATTTCGTGCCAAAAAGTGCCAAAATCTGCCAAAATGTGCCACTTTTCACCGCAAAAACAGCAGATCTTGATGATAATGAATGACTTACATCCTTAGAATGCCGCGCACAGATTGTTTTCGCTCCCAAACAATATCCGTCAGCGGCCGAAACTACTCCGCCAGCACTCAAAATGTACCTTGACAACCCATAACCATTTGGCTATGGTTTCTGCATGTCGGTCGTCGCCAATCACGTTTTCAAGGCACTCTCCGATCCGACGCGCAGAGCAATCTTCGAGGGACTGACGCGGGATGGTGAGCAAACCGTTCATGCTCTCACTCGTCGCGCCGGAATCTCGCAGCCCGCCGTCTCCAAGCATCTGACCGTGTTGAAGAGGGCGAAGCTCGTAGGCCATCGCCGCGAGGGACGCGAAACTCACTATCGCGCGCAGCCCGAAGCGCTGACACCGATGGTGGACTGGCTCAATCTCTACGGCGCTTTCTGGCACGACCGATTTGATCAACTCGAAAATCTGCTGAAAAGGATGGACAAATGATTAATATCGCCACGACACGTTCTCTCGTCATTGAACGAGAGATGCCGTATCCCCCGGAGAAAATCTGGCGAGCGCTCACCGAAGACTCCTTGATAGCCGAGTGGCTGATGACCAATGATTTCCAGCCGGTTGTGGGTCACCGTTTCACCTTCCGCGCCGCGCCTGTGCCGGGCTGGAACGGGATCATCGATAGTGAAGTCCTGCTCGTTGAGCCAAATTCACGCCTCTCGTATGGCTGGACTTCGATGGGCCTGGAGACGATTGTGACGTGGACATTGACGCCAACCGGCAGCGGCACACATCTCCGCATGGAACAATCCGGCTTCCGGTCTGAAGAAGGCGCCAATTACAAGGGTGCAAAATACGGCTGGACCAATTTCATTGGCAAGCTGGAACATGTCGTTGGAGGTTTGCAATGACCCCGAAATCAAAGTCCGTCGTCTATTGGACTACGACCGTACTGTTAGCGTCTTTCATGAGCGGCGGCATCGCACAGTTGATGCAATATCGCGCTAACCCTCACGGCATCGTGCCCGATCTCGGCTACCCAATGTACTTCTTCGCCATACTCGGTGTCTGGAAGATTCTTGGAGCCATCGCCATCCTTGTGCCGCGATATCCGCGCCTCAAGGAATGGGCCTATGCCGGCATCTTCTTCGACCTGACGGGCGCGGCCGCGTCCTGCGCATGGGTCGGCGTATACGGCGCTTATGGCTTTCACGTCATCGCCCCCCTGATGATTGCTGGCCTCTGCGTCGCATCTTGGGCACTGAGGCCGGAAAGCCGCAGAATCGGCGTCCTCCTTCCGGCCAGCGAAAAACGGCAGACCGACATGAACACGAGAGCGGAGAATCTGGGATGAAGAAAGAAGCAGTTCCGGCAGCGTTGCGTGGTGCGGCTGGCTGGTGTGCAGAGTCTCGATCGCGGAGTGGAACTTCTTGAGCATGACATCTGGTACAGCGAATCCCAAGGTTGACGAATTCATCGCCGGCGCGAAGAACTGGCAGGAAGAGTTTAGGAAGCTTCGAGCGATCCTTCTCGACTCCGAATTGACCGAAGAATTCAAATGGAGTCAGCCCTGCTACACCTATAAGGGAAAGAATGTCGTCGTCATCGGTGGATTAAAGGAATCCTGTGCGCTCGCCTTTTTCAAAGGGGCCCTGCTGAAGGATATCCACGGTGTCCTCACCAGGCCCGGTCAGCATTCGCAGTCGACACGTTGGTTCAAGTTCGCCTCCGTACGAGAAATCGCGGAGATGAAATCTGTCTTGAAAGCTTATATTCGCGAAGCCATCGAGATAGAAAGAGCCGGCCTGAAAGTAAAATTTAAAAAAACTTCGGATCTGAAGTTTCCTGAGGAATTGCAGATCATGCTGGACGAATTCCCTGACTTCAGGACTGCCTTTGACACGTTGACGCCGGGACGGCAACGCGCCTACATCTATCATTTTTCCGCCCCCAAGCAAGCGAAGACCCGGGAAGCCAGGGTTCAGAAGTACATGCCGCATATTCTCAAAGGCAAGGGCCTTCTTGATCAGTAAGCTTCAACGAGCTTCCACTGAGATACCACAATCCAATCTCAGGCCTTAGATCCGTTCAAACTCACGGCGGCACGAATTAATGCCCTCAAAGCCTTCTCGTTCACCTTGTCGTCTTCGTTAAAATCAATAGCACGCCGCAGATTCCCCTCCAGACTCGAATTAAAAAGTCCTGCAGGGTCATCCAGGAAGGCCCCCTTTGCGAATGTCAGCTTTACGGCACTCTTGTAAGTCTCACCTGTGCAGATGATGCCGCCGTGAGACCACACAGGCACCCCCCACGGGTTCGAAGGTTTCTTCCACTTACACTCCTCCGCGACTTCGGGGTCAGCTTCCTTGATCAAAGCGCGGAGCTTGGAGAGCATTTCACCGCGCCAGTCAGTGAGCTCTTTGATTCTCGCATCGACTTCTCTGGAGCCAGATTCGCGAGCCGTAGGTTCGGTTTTCTCGGAAGCTTTCGATTTCATAATGGGCGCCTGCCTTTAAGGAATGCCTCCCGCACCGACGAAGTGACGGGCTGACCTCGCGGAAGGATGAACCGCAGGGTAGCATAGATCAACTGTGCACGCAGATACGGTATTCGCAGGATTGGGTTCTTCCACCACAAGAGTCTTCGGATTATTGGGTTTAGAATTGATCGAATTCCGACTCCCTGTCCCGCATGGGCCTCTTATGCGCCCCCGAGGAAGATATGAAAACTCGCATAGCCATCCTGGCAATCGCATTGCCAGTTACGTTCTCAGTTGCCCAGGCGCCGCAAGCTCCCATCCAGTTACAGCATGTCGACGTCACCAACTTGGACACCTCCGTGAGTCCGTGCGACAACTTTTATCAACACGTCTGCGGAAAGCTGAACGCCGCAAACCCTATTCCTCCTGACCAGGTCTTCTGGGGCGTAGGCGAAGAGTTGCAGGAGTGGAACAATCAAATTTTGCGCAGCATCCTTGAAAAGAACGAGGCGCCCAATCCATCCCGGACGCCGAATGAGCAGAAGATCGGCGACTTCTACGCGAGTTGCATGAACCAGGCTACAGAGAAGAAGGACGATCTGCCCACGATTCAGCCGCTCCTCGAGCGCATTGACGGGCTCCAGGGCAAGCATGACATCGCGCCGGTGCTCGCCGCCATGCATAGTTCATTTGATGGTGCGTGGGGAGGCAATGACAACCAGACTTCCGCAGCGCTGTTCGGCTATGGCCAGCAAGCCGACTACAACGACGTGGATCAAGTCATTGCAGGGCTCGACCAGGGCGGACTTGGAATGCCGAACCGCGACTTCTACATCAAGGACGACGACGAGACTAAAAAGATCCGTGAAGCATACGTGAAGTGGATCGAGGCCTTGCTAACTCTTAGTGGCACCCGCCAGGCAGATGCTGAAAAAGACGCGCTTGTCATCATGCGCATTGAGACCGCAATGGCCAAGGCGCAGATGGACAACATTACCCGCCGCGATCCCGCGAAAACGAACAACCGCTTCACGCCTGCTCAGCTCAAGGCACTTGTCCCCAACTTCGATTGGGATGCGTATATGAGCGCGATCGGCTCGCCGGCTGTCCCGCTGTATGAAGTTTCTTCGCCGGAATTCTTCCGCGCACTCAACCAGCAGCTGGCGCAAGAAGATATCGAGGCCTGGAAGATCTACCTGCGCTGGCATCTGCTGCTCAAATCTTCGAGTGTGCTCGGCAACCGATGGCGCGATGCGAACTTCGCATTTAGAAGCGTTCTTACGGGTGAGAAGGAGCAGCCGCCCACGTGGCGGCGCTGTGCAAATGCAGTCGATCAGAATATAGGCGAGGCCCTCGGCCAGGTCTACGTGGCGCAGGTCTTTCCGCCGGAAAGCAAAGCTCGCGCCAAGAAGCTGGTGAAGGACATTGAAGCGGCGATGGGACGCGATATCGATTCCGTGACGTGGATGCAGCCATCCACAAAGCGCGAGGCGCATTTGAAACTTGCCGCGGTCATCGACAAAATCGGTTATCCCGACAAGTGGATTGATTACAGCTCTCTTTCCATTACGCGCGAAAACTACGCGCTCAACCAGATGCGCGCGAACGCATTTGAACTGAAGCGACAGCTCGCCTTCATCGGTCATCCGCTCGATCGCACTCAGTGGCTGATGACACCGCCGACCGTGGACGCTTACGAGGACGCGCAGACGAACACGATCAACTTTCCTGCCGGAATCCTTCAGCCGGCGTACTTCGATTCCACGCAGGACGACGTAATCAACTACGGTGCGGAGGGCGCGATTGTAGGCCACGAGCTCACGCATGACTTCGACGACCAGGGCCGCAAGTTCGACGTCAAAGGCAACCTGCGCGACTGGTGGACGCCCGAGGACGCGAAGCAGTACGAGCAGCGCGGCGAGTGCATCGCCAGAGAATACACCGGCCCCGTTGCTGGAATCCCTGGGTCAGAGCAGAATGGAAAGCTCACGCAGGGCGAGGACACGGCAGACAACGGCGGCCTCTACCTCGCACTTTCAGCCTTGAACGAGGACCTGAAACAGCAAGGCAAGACGATCGACGATAAAGACAGTCACGGCCTGACCAACCTTCAGCGATTCTTTATCGCCTATGGAACGGCATGGTGTGACCAGATTCGCACTGAAGCGGTCAAAACCCTGCTTCAGACCAATCCGCACTCAGTCCCGTGGGAACGCGTCAACAACGTTGTCGGCAACATGCCCGAATTTGAAAAGGCGTTCAACTGCAAGGCCGGTCAGCCGATGGTGCACGCAACGCGCTGCCGTGTCTGGTGACATTCCGGCTGTCACGGCCCGTTTGCTGGCTTGATCCAACTGGAACGCGCTATCAGGCGATTTCAACGGCCTTCGATTCCGTACGCGCCGAATCGGGCCAAACTGATCGTTGCTCCAGGTTGGCTCCGCAGGAACGTCGAACCACGAGTCGCACTGGGACGAGTACATCGCGGATCGGCAGTTCTGGATGTTCGAGTCGTTCAAGCATGGTGGCCATCGCCACTGCGCCTATTCCTGCGCAATCCTGGTGAATCGTCGTAAGCGGCACCGGCAGCAGGCTTGCGTAACGTACGTCGTCCATCCCAACAATTCGGATGTCTTCAGGAATGCGAAGGCCTGATCCCAGAAGCACCTGCATCATCCGCGCCGCAGTTAAATCGTTCGCGCAAACAATCCCCTCAGGCCGTGCGGCATCGATCATCCGGTGGACAAAGGATTCATCCTCAGGACTGCCGCGCCAAACCGGCTCCCAATCCGGCTTGATGTCATGGCGGCGAAGCGCCTCGTAGAATCCGGTGATACGCGCCTCCACCGTGTTCGCTGCGAACTCCTCGCCGAAAAAAACCAGTCGACAAGCGCCGACATCCACGAGATGGGTGGTCGCGATATAGCCGGCGCGACGATTATCCACGCCAACCAGGTCATGCTGAGATCGTTCGGGATAACGCATGTAGCAGCGATCGAGCAGCACAAATGGAATGTGCGCCCGATCGAGTGCCCGCGCGATACGGCGATTGGCTAGGTCTTTATCGCTGGCGAGTTCGAGTGGCGCGAAGAACACCCCCGCAACCCTCTGCGAGATGAACGAATCCACCATTTGCTCGGCTGATTTGACGCTGTCCTGGACCGAGACTGAGGAGTTTCCCCACAGCAGCGCGGCGGGACGCGCGAAATGGGTACGCATCATCCCATGGCAGATCGGCTCGAAGATCTCGGTCAATCCAAGTTCGGGAATCAGGAGCCCAAAGGTGCGGCCGCTTGGACGGTCCTCGGCTAATACGTGGGTGCCGGCTCCCGGCCGTCGCGTGACCAGGCCCATACGCTGCAAGTCGTGGACGGCTTTGGCAACGGTGATGCGCGAAGCATCAAACAGCTTGCCCAGTTCCGCCTCGCTCGGAAGCCGGTCGCCTGGTTTCAACTCACCCGATTGAATGCTGGCAAGAAGATGTTCGAAGACGCGACGGTGCTTGGAAAGATGATCCCCTGGATCACTCTGTGGAGGCGGTCCGAGTTTGCTCGCCAATCTTCGGGTTTTCTTCATCCGCAATGACCCTGGAACCAGAAAACGATCCTCCAAGAACACTAGAAGATCGGCCGTCGGTTGTCGACACAATGTCTATACATTGTCGAATTCACTACGGTTCGCGAGCGTTCCCGTCTGACTATACAAACTCTGCTACGCAGACTGCTCGATCCGCGCATTAATCTCGGCGCGAGTCGCATCGGTAAGCGAAGGCATGGCTCCGGACTGCGATGCAACCCAGCTTCCCCATCGATTCCCTGCCTCGTTCAGCACCGCCAACTCCGCTCCGCGCAGAAGGTAGTGCGCCATGGCAGCGGTAAACGCGTCACCGGCCCCGATCGTGTCGGCAACCTTGATGGGAAAGCCCCGATGCCGGTGCCATTCCTCACGCGTGACCAGAAGACTGCCATTTCCGCCGCATGTAATTGCAACCAGCTGCAGAGTTGGGAACTCGGCCAGCATGCGCTCGGCGCCAAGACGCAGGTTCTCCAGGGTCGCACCCTCTTCCGCCGGCATTCCCAGCAGCGCCAGAACCAGCGGAACCTCCGCGTCATTCATCTTCATCACCGTGGCGAGTTCAAGAGATTCCTGAATCACTTCGCTCGAATAAAACGGAGATCGGAGGTTCACGTCGAAGATGCGAACACATCGCGAGGACGTCTGCGCCGCGAGAGTCTGGATGGTCTGGCGCGATTCGATGCTGCGTTGCGCCAGCGACCCAAAACAGATAGCATCCGCGCGTTCCGCAAGACGAACCCACTCGTCCGAGAGCTCCATCGAATCCCATGCCGCGGGCTGATGAATGGTGTACTCCGGCTGCCCATTGTTGAAGGAAACGGTAACTCTGCCAGTTTCATGGATTGGATCGATCTGCAGAAAACTGGTGTCAGCAGGCAGCGGGTCGAGCCGATGCACTGCCTCTCGACCGAGATCATCGCGACCGATACGGCTCAGGATCGCGGAGTGGCTTCCGAGGCGGCCTGCCATCACGCTGAAATTTGCCGGGGCGCCTCCTAAACGGGACCCTTCCGGCAACGTATCCCAAAGCAACTCACCAACTCCCAGGATCAGATGCGGCTCTTTCAAAGTTTGACTCCTCCGTATCGGGCCAGTGCGAAGTCTCGGACAGCTCCGCCTCTTGTGCCTGCCCTCGGCCCACCCATCGAACAAGTTCCACCCTGCGGGGTCAATTCGTCAACCTTTTCTGCTCTTTGCGATTTTGCCGGTCCACCGCCAGATAGAGCAGTCCTCGTAGTTGGCTGAGGCGTACTCGCCGTCAGGCTGATTGGCCATGATCTTGTGGTCGGCAATAGCGTCGGCGCGGGAGCGCCGAACCTGTCCCGCGAAGAGCCTCTTGAAACCGGGCTGGCGCTCGATTACGTGTTCCTGCTCGGGGTTCACATACAGGAGATCGAGTTCCCCGGGACGCTTGGCAAAGATCCGGGCCCACCGTTGCAGCAGACGGCGCATCACTGCCGGGCCAAAGGGATTGAAGAGGAAGACAAGGCACGGTCCTTTGGGATGGCGCGCGTCGAGTGCATCGCCGCAGACGATTTGTAAAGGGACTCGGGTCCGCCTTGCCGTGTGCCAGGTGGTCACATTATGTCGGGCAATCTCCGCCAGAGTCGGGTTGAGCTCGATTCCGATGACTTTGAGGAAGGGATATTCAGCCGCGAGCAGCATGGCGCGGCCCATGCCGGCGCCTACATCGATAAACGTGAACTGGCTGATTGAGGCGGATGGTTTCGTCCGTCGCCAGCGCTTCAGAAGCGCCTGAAACACCGATGGCGCAACGCCGAAATACGCCGTGGAGTGGCGGTCGTGCGTGTGCCCGGTCTTGAGCAAGCGTCCGGGAATCAGGCCACTGGTTTGAACGCCGTGCTCCTCATCGAACGGGTGCTGAGTATATCCCTCTGCCCTGGTCATGCGCGGCAAGGAGATACGTTTCAACGCAATCTTTGCCGGACGTAACGGCTGCTTCCGTTTTGCGGCGGTCACGCCTGAACCTTAGCACAAGGTGCCGGGAGCGCTGTCGAGAGCCTTGTGACTACCATCCCGACGCACCTCCCGGGGTACCCGATCAAGGAACCCGGCTGTTCCGCGACACCGACGTGCCGTGACAGGCAGCGTCAAATCGCGATAGGCTTGAGGTAATCGCGCATTGACGTGACCAAGGAGCACGCGCATCCCCATGCCCATTCAAAAGACCTCAAAGATCTGGCACAACGGCAACCTGATTCCCTGGGAGGACGCCACCATCCATGTAATGAGCCACGTGATCCACTATGGCTCCAGCGTGTTCGAGGGAATCCGCTGCTACGCGCAGCCGCAGGGTTCGGCTGTTTTTCGGCTTCCCGAGCACATGCAGCGCCTGCTGGACTCGGCCAAGATCTACCGAATGGAGCTTCCTTACTCGCTCGACGAGCTTTGTGCCGCCGTCGTAGACCTGATTGAGGCCAACGGAATCGCCCCGTGCTACATCCGGCCGATCGCGTTGCGCGGCTACGGAGAAATTGGCGTCAGTCCCAAGGGCTCGCCCATCGAGGTCTACATGGCCAACTTCCCGTGGGGCAAATACGTAGCGGGGACTGGTGGCGCCGACGTGTGCATCTCAAGCTGGAATCGGCTCGCTCCGAACACTATGCCCGCACTGGCAAAGGCCGGGGCAAATTACATGAATTCACAACTCATCCGCATGGAAGCCGACATTAATGGCTATGTCGAGGGCATCGCGCTCGATACCAACGGCCTCGTAAGCGAAGGCTCAGGCGAGAACGTGTTCGTGGTTAGAAACGGCGTCCTCTATACGCCGCAACTCGCGAATTCTGCGCTGTCTGGAATCACCCGAGACAGCGTCCTCACGATTGCGCGCCATCTTGGACTCGCGGTCACAGAGCAGCCCATTCCGCGCGAGATGCTCTATATCGCCGACGAAGTATTTTTCACCGGCACGGCCGCCGAGGTTTCGCCCATTCGTTCCATCGATCGCATCATGGTCGCCGATGGAAAGACCGGCGAGATCACGAAGAAGATTGCCGATGAGTTCTTCGCCATTGCTAACGGACTGAAGCCGGATCGCTTTGGCTGGCTGACGCCCGTCAAGGTGAATGCGACGGAGCCGGTAACGGTTTAAGACTTCAACCGGTGGCACAAATTGAGAGGCGGCCTTTCACGGGCCGCCTCTTTCTTTGCCGGTAGAATGAGGCGGCATCCCAGACGCTGCGCTGAGAAGACAACCGTGATGCGGCGTCGTAGATGTATCCCGCAATTGAATTGAAGGAATCGGCTGCATCGTATTGATATCCCCGGTCCACAAAAGCGAGGGCGTAGTACCTGGCCCCGAAGTAGTCGTTTCCTGATTCGGAGTCGCGTTCTTTGCCGGTAAACTACGGCTTCACGCCTACTCCAACCCCCTCGGTTTGGCCCGCCTGAACGGCGAAGCACCTCTCCGTCGGCGGCCTATTCATCTGGAAGGAATTGCCGCTGCGTGTGAACGCATCATAACAATATCGGCCGGGCGGAAGCGGCATACCTAGCACACCCGCCTCGTTTGAGATCCCGAAACTTTGTACATCATTTGCCTTGCTCGTGACCCTTACGACTACGAAGGGCAAGTGTTTTCCTCCCGCTTCTGAGACTCGGAGAGTTTCAAATTGGACGAAACCAAGCTGGATGTCCGGGCGTTCCGGTCCACTCAATGCGCTGAAGCATAGAGCGCTACTGAGGAACGCTGCGGATAGCAGGCGGCTTAAAATCCACATTGTTTGGTCCTTGTTGGAAATTCTTGTACGAGGAATCTTGCACTCCGAGCCGAATGGCACACATCTGTTCAAGGATTGAAGATTGCGAGCGTTCCAGAGATTGGGTCCGGACTTAGGAGTCTCCTCACTGAGAGCGGTAGTACCGAGCCTAAAAATAGTCGTTGCCTGATTCGGTGTCCCGTTCTTTGCTCATTTATAACGCCGGTTTCTTGCCCCCCGGTTCGGAACTCAAGGCTTCTTGCTGGTCAGCGGCATGTATTCGTCTCGGAGTCTTGTTTGCCTGCTCACCATAGGAACGGCATTGCCCTCGATAAACACCTGCTTCACCGAAGTTCTGACGTCCAGCGGGTCGCCGTTTGCCACCACCACATTTGCGGTCTTGCCTACGTCGAGAGATCCCAGTTTGTCGCCTAGCCCGAACATCTCTGCCGGATTGAGAGTGATAGCCTTCAAAGCTTCGTCATAGGGCAGCCCATAAGCCACCGCATAGCCTGCGGCGTAGGGCAAATTGCGGCTTCCACCCATGTCACGCCCGGCGGTCGCAAGGGCAATCTTCACTCCCCGCTTCTGCAACTCTGCAGGCAGCGAATAGACCGCATCGTAGCGTTCATCTGGACGTGGAAAGTCATCACAGTCGCGCCCACGCCCGCGATCTTTCCGTTATGAATCCAGACGCTGCCATGCTGAATCGTGCCATGCGTGACGGTCATCACCGTTGCATTCTGAATCACGACGTCTGATGGAATGTTGCTGGAAGGCGCCTGTCCAGCAAGGCTGATTGGAATGGCCGAAATCGCTGCAACAAACAAGGGCACGCACCTGTGTCGAAACACAGAGAAGAAGCTAACCATGTGCTGGTCTCCGAGGAAGAATCGATTCGGAACAGATTTGCATGATGGTAACACGCAATTTCGATCAGCAAAGTTGGAGCCGATCGCAACTTTGTAAGAACTTCCAGGAGCAAATCAGCGTACTAACAACTTTGAGAATCCAGTTTCATGCGAGGCCGCTCATGGAGAACCTGCTTCAGGATCTTCGCTACGCGATGCGAACCCTTCTTAGGGCTCCCGGTTTTTCCTTTATCGTTGTCATTTCCATTGCACTGGGATTTGCCGCCAATGCCACTGTCTTCAGCGTCGCAAACGGCCTGCTTTGGGGGTTGTTGCCTGTCAAAGATCCGGGACGAATGGTGATGTTCTCTGAAGGCCAGTCCTACTCCTATCCCGACTACATCGACTACCGCGATCAGACTGGCGACATCTTCGACGGCGGAGTTACGGCGCACTTTCCTCTCATTCCAGCAAGCATCGGCGGCAAAGGGGAACCGGAGCGGGTCTGGGGGCAGTCCGTCAGCGGCAACTTCTTCCCCACGCTCGAAGTGCCGATGACACTCGGCCGCACAATCCTGCCTGGAGACGATCAAACATCTGGCCGCAACCACGTAGTGGTGTTGAGCAATAGTCTCTGGCGGCGTCGCTTCAGTGCTGACCCCAATATTCTCAATCACGATGTGGCCCTGAACGGGCAGCACTACACCGTCGTGGGAATTGCGCCGCCCGGCTTTTATGGCGTAGATCGCGGAATCTCGTCTGATTTCTGGGTGCCTCTCACCGTGTCAGAAGAAATGATGCCCGACCTGGCCACGGATGAAAACGTCAGAACCAAGCGCGACAATCAATGGTTGATGCTGAACGCCAGGCTCAAGCCCGGCATCACCCGCTCTCGAGCGCAGGTGGTGCTCAATGTCATCAAGAAACGGCTCGACAAAACCTACCGCAAAGACGACAAGAGCCCCGGAAGCTTAACTCTCCAAACCGCTGGGAGCCTCATTGCCGGCTCCGCTACTCCAGCATTCACGCTCATGGCTGTCCTGATGGTCGTAGTGGGACTGGTGCTGCTGGTTGCCTGCGCCAACGTCGCAAACCTGCTGCTGGCGCGCGCCATTGGCCGCCAGAAAGAAATCGCCATTCGCCTCGCAATGGGTGCCGTTCGCCGCCAACTGATTCGACAGCTTCTTTTGGAGTCTTTCATCCTCTCGTTGACCGGTGCGGGCGTCGGCTTCCTGCTTGCCGCCGGAGCTGCTCGCGCCATTTCCAACTTCCAGCTCCCACTGCCCTTTCCGATCGTCTTCGATTTCAACGTCGACTGGCGCGTTGCGCTCTTCACGCTGGGCCTCTCCATCATCACGGCTCTTGTGTTCGGACTAGTTCCGGCTCTGCGCGCTTCGCGGCCTGACCTCGTCGACGCTCTGAAAGACGGCCAGTCGGTGCTTGGAGGCACGGGGCGTTCACGCCTGCGGAATTCGTTGGTGGTGGTCCAGGTGGCGCTTTCGCTTGTCTTGCTTGCCACTGCCGGGCTCTTCCTCCGAAGCCTCGGAAACGCCTCTTCCATCGACATAGGTTTCAAATCCGACAATGTCCTGATTATGACGATGGATCCCAAACTTCAGAGTTACTCGCATGACAAGACGGTGCAGTTCCTGACGCAGGTCCGCGAGCGTGTCTCCGCGCTGCCAGGCGTGCGGGCGGTAAGTTTCGTAGGAGTGGTTCCGCTAAGCATTGGCTCCAGCAGCAACAATTACGATGTCGAAGCTGCGAAGGATCATCCCAAACAAAGCGTGATTGCCGACACCAACACCATCGGCAGTGCATACTTTTCATCGATGGGCATTCCCCTGCTGCGCGGTCGTGATTTCGTTCTCCAAACCGACGACCAGCACGTGGCCATCATTAATGAGACGATGGCCTCGCACCTATTCCCGGGTCAGGATCCGATCGGCCGCCTGATTCATCAGGAGAAAAACCAGTACACCGTAATCGGCATTGCACGTAACTCGAAACAGCGCACGATTGGTGAAAAGCCGGCCGATGCAATCTATCTCTTTCTCAACGCCGCTCCTGAGAAGGCAAACAGCTTTTTCGGAACCACGCTGATCGTCAAGACCTTTGTGAATCCCGGAGCAATGGCTCAATCCGTACGGCAACAGATTGTCGCACTCGATCCCAATATGGCAGTCTTCAACGTCGAAACCATGCAGCAACACGTCGACAAGTCGCTCCTCCTCCCGCGCATTTCCGCTCTGCTACTTGGAATCTTCGGAGCAGTGGGGCTCACACTTGCAGCCATTGGCCTTTACGGCGTCATGAGCTACTCCGTCCGTTGCCGCACGCGCGAAATCGGAATCCGCATGGCACTCGGTGCAGAGCCGCGCAAGGTTCTGAGAATGATTCTGCGGCAGGGCATGACTTTGACTGCGATAGGTCTCGCCATTGGCCTCACCATCGCACTCGTCGTCGGACGCTTTGCCGCCAGCGTGCTCTACGGAACAAGCGGGTCTGACTTGCTGACCTTCGCAGTCGTTTCGGCTGTTCTGCTAGTCACGGCGGCCGTTGCCATTCTTATTCCCGCGATGAGAGCGGCACGCGTCGAGCCAACGGTTGCCTTGCGCTACGAGTAAGCGCGACTGCGGTTTCAACTTCAAGACCGGTTGGGCCTGAAATCGCTTTTCTTGCACCGCCTGGCTTCGCCGTTGCATGGCGTTAACGATCCATTGTTTAGAATGGGAGGCATGCTGCTTTCATTTGGCAAATTGTCTCGCTCATTCCTGGTGTGTATCACTGCTGTACTGATGATTCAAGTGTCTCCCGCGGTTTGGTCGCAGGCTTATGTTGGCAAGCCCAAGCTGATCGTCGTTATTGTGATCGACCAATTTCGCGGCGACTATCTCAACCGCGATCGCGCTGAATTCAAGGGGCGCGGTTTCAATCTCTTCATGAACGACGGCGCGTGGTTTACAGATTGCTATTACGACTACGCCAACACCAAGACAGCGCCGGGGCACGCAACCATCGGCACAGGTGCATACTCTGACGGGCACGGTATCGAAACGAACGAGTGGTGGGACGCCTCGCGGTCGGACACCGTAAAGGTGAGTTCCGTCCAGGACGAGCGCTATCAGCTCGTGGGTGTTCCATCGTCGTCGATTCCAGCCAATGTGCCGGGTGAGACATCGGCGGCAACGAAATTCCTCGTCGGAGCATCTCCGCTGAATCTACGGGCCTCGACGCTTGGCGACGAATTGCGTCTCGCGACCCAGGGTAGAGCAAAAGTATTCGGCGTTTCGCTGAAAGATCGTGCTGCGATTCTTCCGGCAGGCCAGTCGGCCAATGGCGCGTTCTGGATCGATAATGCGAGCGGCCAGTTCATCACGTCGACTTATTACATGCAGCATTTGCCAGAATGGGCGCAAACTTTCAATGCAAGCGGGCGCATTGCGCAGGCCGAACACGAAGCCAACGCCGAAGGCACTACACAGTTCCATGACCTGGTGGGGAGAACTCCGGCAGCCAACAGCTACGAGTTCGACTTCGCGAAGGCGCTGATCACCGGCGAAAAACTCGGTCAGCGCGGTGTGACCGACCTGGTGACGATTTCGCTTTCTGCCAACGATATTCAAGGTCATCAACTCGGGCCCGATTCGGATTCAGAAGAGCAGATGATCGTGAGCCTCGACCGGGACTTCGACAAATTCTTTTCATGGCTCGATCAGACCGTTGGACTCAACAATGTATGGCTCGCGCTCACAGCAGACCATGGAGTTGCACCGGTGCCAGGCGAGGCGGCGAAGCTGGGCATGGATGCAGCAACGGTGAACATGCCAAAGCTCTATGCGGAAGTTGGAAAAAGAACTGAATGAACGCCACTCCCCCGGCGGGCACGTCGAGTATCTGATGCCGGGGCCAGACCTCCCTTACATCGTGCTGAACAAACATGCATTTGAGAAGGTACACGTGAGCGAGCAGGCGGCGGAAGAAGAACTGGCAGCACTGCTGCCCGACGCCGTCGCAGCGCAGAATCCTGCACCGTTGCCGCAACTGAAGCCCAACGAACCAACCCCCGAGCCCTCTCAGCAACGCCTTCCGCCAGCACCGCAGGTTGCAGGCGTGTATACGCGGCTGCAACTGGAAAGCGGGCCGCTGCCACCTACGGACTGGGGACGCGAGCTAGCCCACAGCTATGCCTACCACGGAAACTGGTTTGTGATGCTGGCACTGGGCGGCTACCAGATGGAGGACATCCGCAGCTGGGGCGGTACGACGCACTTCAGTCCGTGGTCTTACGATCGGCACGTCCCGCTAGCCTTCTACGGCGCTCCCTTCATCCCCGGCGAGTATCATGGACGTGTAGCTCCTGTGGATCTGGCAGTCACGTTCGCCTCGCTCGCCGGCGTCAATTTTCCGTCCGCCGCATCGGGACGTGTGCTGAAAGAAGCGCTAAAGCCGGTCCATTCAACTCCGCAGTAGTCGCTTCGATTTCGAGGGAAAAATCCGCGCGTGAAACCCGACATGAAAGTGCAGTTCGCAGGCATTGAGCTGACCAATCCGGTCATCGCGGCGAGCGGCACATTTGGCTACGGCATCGAATTTGAAGAGATCGTCTCGCTGGAACGGATCGGCGCGTTCGTCACGAAGGGTATCTCGCTGGAACCGATGCTGGGCCATCCTCCACCGCGGATTATCCAGACTGCCGCAGGCATGCTGAACGCGATCGGGCTGCAGAACATTGGCGTTGCCGAGTTCATTGAGAAAAAGCTGCCGCCTCTCCGCCGCTATCCCTCGTGCAAAGTCATCGTCAACGTATTCGGCTACACGGTGGGCGATTACAAGCTCGTCGTTGAGCGGCTCAACGACGCCGAGGGCATTGCCGCTTATGAGTTGAACGTCTCGTGCCCCAATGTTCACGCCGGTGGCATGGCTTTCGGTTCTGATTCCAGTTCGCTCGAGTACCTGGTGCACGAGGTAAAAAACGTCTCGAAGCGGCCGTTGATCATTAAGCTCTCGCCCAACGTCACTTCCATCGCAGGCATGGCGCGGGTATGCGCCGCGTCTGGAGCCGATGCGATCAGCCTGGTGAATACCTTCCTCGCCATGTCGATCGATGTGGAGACGCGCAAGCCGCGGCTCACCAATGTGACCGGCGGCCTCTCCGGGCCCGCCATCAAGCCCATTGCCGTGCGCATGGTCTACGAGGCGGCGCGCGCGGTCAGCATTCCCATCCTCGGATTGGGCGGCATCCTCACTGCCGAAGACGCAGTTGAGTTCATGCTCGCTGGCGCGACGGCTGTGCAGGTGGGAACGGCCAGCTACGCCGATCCGCGCGCCACGGAACGACTCGCCAAAGGACTCGAATCCTGGTGCCGCAGCCATCACGTGGATCGCGTTGCCGGCCTGACCGGCGCTCTCGACGTGCCACAGAAATAAGAGTCTTCCTCCAAAAAGCTGCGTGCGGTTGATATGATTCCGTTTGAAGTTCCCTCTCCCGTCTCAAGGAGCACACCTGTGAAGATCTGCCGCGTGCAGTCGCTTGCGTTTTTCGCCTTGACCATCCTCCTTTCCGCTTCAATGTGTCTGAGCGCGCAGAACATTTCGCTCACCGTGGATGCGACCAAAACGCAGAACAAGATTCTGCACGCGCACCTGGTGATGCCGGTCAAGCCGGGACCGCTGAAGGTCTACTACCCGAAGTGGATTCCGGGGGAACATGGTCCGGATGGACCCATCGCCAATCTGACGGGCCTCAAATTCTCGGCAGACGGCAAAGTGATTCCGTGGCAGCGCGATCTGCTCGATGTGTTCACGTTCCATGTTGTCGTGCCTGAAGGCGCGAGTCAGCTTGAGGCTAACTATGACTACATCGAGCCCGATGGCGGCTCGGCAACCGACAAGTTGCTGATCCTCGAGTGGAACGAAGTTGCTCTTTATCCAGAAGGAACTCCCGCAGACAAGCTGATGTATGAAGCGAAGCTGCTCATGCCCGAGGGCTGGAAGTTCGGCAGTTCCCTTCCCGTCGCAAGCCAGAGTGGAAACGAAGTCTCTTTCAAGCCCATCTCATTCGACCTCCTGGTCGATTCGCCGGTTGCGACCGGCATCTACTATCGCAACATCGATATCACGCCCGCGGGTGAGCCGATCCATCACCAGATGGACATTGTGGCGGACAGCGAAGATGCCTTGAACATGAGCCCGAAGGACCAGAAGTCCATGACCAACCTAGTCGCCGAATCGGGCAAGCTGTTTGGGGCGCGGCATTATCGCGACTACCACTTCATCCTCGGCCTGAGCGATCACGTCGCACACTTCGGACTCGAACATCATGAATCGAATGACAGCCGTTTACCCGAAAGCGCGCTGACCGGCCCGGGTTCAGGCATGGCGCTCGGCGGTCTGCTGGCACATGAATTTGCTCATTCGTGGAACGGCAAATATCGCCGTCCCGCGGATCTCGCAGTTCCAGGGTTCGAGGAGCCGATGAAGACCGATTTGCTGTGGGGCTACGAAGGACTCACAGACTACACGGGGCCCCTGCTCGCGGCGCGCAGCGGCCTGTTCACCCCTGAGCAGTATCACGAGTGGCTCGCCAGCATTGCCGCTCAACTGGGTCCCGGGCGGCCGGGACGTACGTGGCGTCCGCTACGCGATACGGCCGATGCGGAGTTCGGCATGGGCTACGGCGCTCGCGGCTGGCTCAACTGGCGCCGCGGAACTGACTACTACGACGAGGGCGAC
The DNA here is from genome assembly GCA_963832035.1 of uncultured Acidobacteriaceae bacterium. Taxonomy (GTDB): domain Bacteria; phylum Acidobacteriota; class Terriglobia; order Terriglobales; family Acidobacteriaceae; genus Telmatobacter. The sequence continues at coordinate 824,169 of CAWHSK010000004.1, forward strand.
CTGGTTTGGCTCGAAGTGGCGACCATCATCCATCGCGAGTCGCACGGCACCAAGTCGATCGACGATTTCTGCCATGCCTTCCACGGCGGCGCCAACAATGGTCCCGAAGTAAAGCCCTACACCTTCGACCAGCTCGTCAGCGATCTCAATGCGATTGCGCCTTACGACTGGGCAACGTTCTTCCATACGCGGCTTGACTCAACGTCACCTCTCGCGCCTGTCGGCGGCATTGAAAACGGCGGCTGGAAAGTCAGCTACACCGATCAGCCCGCGAAGCTCGAAGGCCGGCGCGGAAATTCCGGATACGTCTACTCCATCGGATTGCAGGTGGGCGCGGATGGAACAGTAAGCGATTCGATTGTCGGCGGCCCTGCGTATGAAGCCGGCGTCTCCTCCGGCATGAAGATCGTTGGCGTGAATGGTCGCGTGTTCAATCAGGATCTGCTTGGCACGGCAATCAAAGATGCCAAAGACAATCAAAAGCCGATAACTCTGCTGGTGGTTGTTGATGAGTTTTACCGCACCTGCACCATCAACTATCACGACGGCTTGCGCTATCCGCACCTAACGCGCGAAGCGGGCAAGCCGGATTACCTGGATGAATTGATCAAGGCCCGGGCCGGACAGTGAATCTCCAGCTTTTCTGCTGCAAGATACTGGCCATCAGTTTTTTCGGGGGGTGTACCCACCCATACTCTGTGAGCAAAGTCCTGTGCCGTGGTGGTTTACGGCGGGGTGCACCCTTCTAAAGTCGTCCAGACAGAGACTTTAGCCGCAGAGTCGTCTCAGGAATGGACTTACGAGCCGTTTTGTTTGAATGGAATGACTTATCAACTTGGTGAAAAAGTTCAAATCTGAAACGACGCATTGCATTTGCGGCCTGGCTGAAGCCATGCCCTTGTTACAAGACACCGGTTCGTTTTCACAAAGCTTTTACATCTTCGCTTACCTGAAATCCATTATGTGCCGAATGCTGGAAATTGCCTGCAAACCATGGCCGAGAATCTTCCCTTTCGAATCAGTGGCGTAGTCGTGAAGTTGAACAACTGAGACTTGACTTCGCTGCGGTGATCGCGACTAATCGATCCGCAGCGCCACCATTGGCTGGACCCCTGCCGCACGGCGAACCGGCGCCACTGACGCGATGAGAGCAGCCATGGCAAGCAGCACCGTGGCGCCAGCCAGCATGACGGGGTCCCATGGCTGCACGCCAAACAGCTGGTCCTTCATCAGCTTCCCTGCCAAAATGGCCAACGGGATCCCAAGGCCCAGGCCGAGCCCAATCTGCCAGAGCGCGCCGCGCAAGACCATAGAGACTACATCTCCGCGGTCTGCACCGAGAGCCATGCGAAGGCCGATCTCGTTGGTGCGCTGCTCGACGGTGTAGGCCATTACACCATAGAGCCCGACGGCTGCCAGGATCAGTCCAAGCAGTCCGAACAGAGAGGTTAGTGTGGCTATCATGTTCTGCTGCTGAAAGTCTGCGCTTACGACTTTGTTGTAGGGGTCAACGTCGTTCAACACCAGGCTGGGCTCGACACTGGCGATCGCTTTACGTATTTTCTCTTGCATTCCCTGAGGATCGCCGGGAGCCCAGATGACGATGTTGTAGAGATAGTGGGACCACTTTTCGCCTAACTGCCAGGTTGGATCGTCGTACTTGGCGGTCTGCATCTCCGACACCCAGTACATCGGCCGCACTGGCTCCTTGTACTCGTAGGTCATATACCGGATGTCTTTGACCACGCCGACAATTTCATAAGTAGAGGCGTAGCGGAGCCGGTTCGGGCCGAAGTGCTGGCCGATCGGATTCTGGTCCTTGAAGAACCGCTTCGCAAACGCCTCATTCACAACTGCGACATTGGGTGTCGCGGCAGTATCATCCTCGGTGAATGACCGCCCCATCACCATTCTGGCGCCTATCGTCTCAAAGAAACCAGGCATCGCCCGCACGTACCCCGCGCCCACGTCCTCTTTAGGTCCTGGCTCTGGCCTGCCCTGGATGCGAATTCCCTCGTTCCAGCTATCGCCGGTCATGGGCGCGTAAAGCGCGGGAACCGCCATGCGTACGCCGGGGATTGCTCTCAGGCTGTCGTCGATTCTTCGGAATAGTTGTTCCATCTGTTCTGGCTTGTAGTTGCCCAATGTCGGGTTGATCCACGCGATATAACGACCGCTTGTATCAAAGCCGAAATCCTGATGCTCCAGGTTGCGCAGGCTCTGCGCCAGCAACGCGGCGGCCGAGAGCAGGACCAGCGACATGGCGGCCTGCGCAATGACCAGGGACTTCTGCGCCCAGGAGCGGCCTCCACCCACCGAGCGATTTGCTCCGCGCAAAGCTTCAACCGGGTCGGCGTGCGAAGTGATCCACGCGGGCGCAGTTCCAAAGATTATGCCCGTCAGAAGCGAGACGCCCAGGGCGAACAACATTACCGGCGTGGATGGTGTGGGGCTTACAGGGACAAAGTTATTCGGCCCGCCGATCTGGAATGCGAGGTACAAAATCAGCCGGGTTCCGGCATACGCTACACCGATACCAAAGGCTCCGCCGATCACGGCCAACAATACGCACTCCACCAGCGCCCTGCGCACGAGGCGAAGGCGTGAAGCACCGAGAGCGACACGAACGGAGATCTGCGCCCGGTTTTTCAATCCACGCGCCAACATCAGGTTTGCCAGATTGCCGCAGGCGACCAGCAGCACGCATCCGGCTGCGATCAGCAACAGCTTGAGGCCATCTTTGTATTCGTCGCGCATTGATGCGACGCCCGCACCTCCCGGTACGAGGTGGAGGGTTTGCTGCTGCCAGGTTTGTTTCTCGCCCGGCTCCATGTCTGCTACATGGCTCGCCAGCCAGCCGTGGAACTGCACACGGAGCTTGGCTTCGAGCGCTTGAGGGTTGACTCCGGGTTGCACTCTGCCCAGCAAGTCAAGATAGTTTTCGTTGGCTCGCTTGGGCCGCGCTACATCGGTAGCAAGAACGAATTCGGACGTAATCGGCAGCCAGATGTCGGGCATGCCCCAGCCGGCAAGCTTGGCGCCATAGAAGCCCGGCGGGGTGACGCCGATGATGGTAAATATGTGTCCATTGATTTCGAAGCTCCCGCCGACCACCGAAGGGTCCGAGCCGTACTTGCTCTGCCAGACGCGGTAGCTCAGCACCGCAACCGGCGGCGCGCCGATCTGGTCATCGGAGTCGGTCATCAGGCGGCCGAGCCACGGCTGCACACCCAATGTGCGGAAAAAATTCCCGGACACGTACTGGCCATTGCGCGTATCTACGGGCGCCTGTGATCCGCCGCGCCGCACGCCAAGCGGGGCGTTGCCTGCCTGCAGCGCAGCGAGTTCGGCGAACTCCGGCGTGTGTTCGCGGAAGTTCTTGTAGGCTTCCCAGGAGAAGAGCGAGAAATCGCCATCGTCGCCCTGGGTGTAGCCACCCCAATTGCAGCACCGGAGCTTGTCTCCGATCCGCCACAACTCATCGGGATTCGTCACCGGCAACGACTTGAGCATCACCTGGTGGACCAGCGTGAAGATCGCGGTGGTCGCTCCGATTCCCAGAGCCAGAGTAATGACGACCGTCGCCATAAATCCGGGCGCTTTTTGCAATTGTCGTAACGCATCACGCAGGTCCGCCAGCATCCACACTCTCCCCAGCCCAGCCAAGTCTGATCGAACCTTTTTTAAGGTCCCGTCAATATCCTATGAAAGCAAGACGTTCGCCGTTTTCCCGCGGGCTCCGATAGAGAAAACGATGGCTTTACAACGAGGCCAGGCGTTTTTCCTGTTCGAAATCAGAATCCTGCGTCCGGAATTGAACAGGTAAAGATTGCAAAGACATTAGGACGAACACTCTCAGTGGTCTTCTTGTTCTGACGAGATTCTCCCCGCCCGCTCGAAAGCATCCGAGGGGACCCGCTCGCTGGATCTATGTCCCTATTCGATCCGCTAAGCGCAAAAGCAGCGCGGTGACCGATTTCAGAGCCTAAAGGATCGGAATGGCATCCATTATTCCCATGAGGACTCCCTGCGACGCGGTAAGTCAATCCACCGGAGTGGAAGCTTCATGCCAAGAACGAGCCAAGCCCTGGATTCTCGCCGCGACCATCCTTGCTTCCAGCATGGCATTCATCGACAGCACTGCAATCAATGTGGCGCTGCCGTCGCTGCAAGCAAGCTTCCACGCGACCGTAGTGGATGTGCAGTGGGTGGTGGAGTCGTACGGGCTGTTTTTAGGCGCGCTGATTCTGGTAGGTGGCTCGCTCGGAGACCTCTTTGGCCGGCGCCTCATATTTGTGGCAGGGGTGACTCTGTTCACTGCTGCCTCTGTCGCTTGCGGAGTTGCGCAAAGTATTCCCATGTTGATCGCCGCGAGGAGCATTCAAGGCGTCGGCGCTGCACTTTTGGTGCCGGGCAGCCTTGCGATTATCAGCACATCCTTCGACGAGAAAAGCCGCGGCCAGGCCATCGGCATCTGGTCCGGCTTTACCGCGATTACCACTGCCGTTGGCCCGGTTCTGGGCGGATGGCTCGTTGAGCATGCTTCCTGGCGCTGGGTGTTTTTTATCAATGTTCCCATTGCAGCGGCCGTGATCGTTATTTCCTTCTGGCGAATTCCCGAAAGCAGCGGAAAAGGTGCGCGTCGAATCGATTGGGCTGGGGCGCTACTGGCGACACTTGGGCTGGGTGGCATTGTCTTCGGCTTCATCGAGTCAAGCAACCTGGGGTGGAGCAATCCTCTGGTATTCGGCAGTTTGATCGTTGGCGCCGGTTGTCTGATCGGGTTTGCCGTGGTTGAAGCACGCAGCAGTTTCCCGATGGTGCCGCTCGTTCTTTTTAAGAACTTGAGCTTTAGTGGCGCGAACCTGCTTACGTTGTTCCTCTACTCAGCCGTTGGTATTTTCTTCTTCCTATTTCCATTAAATCTGATTCAGGTTCAGCAATATTCCTCGACTGCAACCGGTGCAGCGATCCTTCCGTTTATTGTTTTGATGTTTCTCCTTTCACGCTGGTCTGGTGGACTAGTGGCGCGCTATGGAGCCAGAAGTCCCTTGATGGTCGGCCCTCTTGTTGCGGCGCTCGGTTTCGTTCTGCTTGCAGTGCCGGCTCTCGCACGGAACTATTGGGTGGCGTTTTTTCCTGCTGTGCTCGTCCTCGGGCTCGGGATGGCGATCACAGTGGCTCCCCTCACCACGGATGTCATGAATTCCGTAGATCAGGATCGCGTTGGCACAGCATCTGGAATCAATAATGCAGTTGCGCGAGTCGCGGGTATTCTTGCGATTGCGGTCCTCGGAGTTGTAATGTTCTATGCTTTTCGCGCACGGCTCGATCGCACGTTGGATCATCTTTCTTTGCCATCCGGAGTCCTGCAGGAACTTCGGAGCCATGAGAGCAGGCTCGCCGGTCTGCGGGCGCCCGCCAATCTGGATGCGAATACAAAGGATGAAATCAACAATTTGATTCGAGAGGCGTTTGTGTTTGGATTTCGAATTATCATGTTGGTCTGCGCAGGCCTGGCGCTGGCTAGCAGCGCGGTTGCGTGGCTGATGCTTCCGAAAACCAGCAATACATCTCGCATCGCCACACAGGTTTCCTGACCGCTCCGGTTCCGACTGGCAGGGGTTTAACGGCGCCCCTTCGGTGGACTGCCGTGGCGACGATATACTTCTTCACAACCGCATTATGAAGCGCCACGTTCTCATCTTCGGCCTCGTCGGCGGTCTCCTGATCGCCACTTTGCAATACACCGAATACCGCTTCGTCGTCATCGAGCACTCCGTCGAACTCTATGGAGCGCTTGTCGCGGTGCTCTTTGCTGCCTTCGGCATCTGGCTCGGGCTCAGGATCACGCGCGTCCGCGAAACTATCCGGGAAACGGTCGTGGTGAAAGAAGTGGTTGTCTCTGCGGAGACTCCAACGCTCTTTGCTCCCGATACGGCGCAACAGCAGACCCTCGGCATCACACCGCGCGAGCTCGAAATCTTAACCCTCATTGCTCGCGGACACAGCAATCGCGAGATCGCCACGCAGCTTTTCGTTTCTGAAAACACCGTCAAGACACACTGTGCACGCGCCTTCGACAAGCTGGGAGCCGCACGCCGCACCCAGGCCGTCCAGCGTTGCAAAGAACTAGGCCTGCTGCCGTGAAATCGGGTCACCGGTGGGAGCGGGAACCCTCTGGGTGCGTCGCTGGGGTGGAAACGCGTCACCCGAAAGCATGATTTCCGTTCTATTCCTTAAAAATCATCCGAAAGGGTGACGACATCCGGGTCTGTTCCACCGCATCGTGAGTCCATCGTCAACCGCATCAGGAGCCCCATATGAAGAAAACCGTCCTAACCTTCGGCCTCATCTCCGGCGTCATGATCTCTGTCCTTATGGACAGCTCGCTTCTGCTCGCCGACAAGATCGGCTCCGGCCACAGCATGGTTCTGGGCTACACCATCATGGTGGCGTCGTTTTTGCTGGTTTACTTCGGCATCCGCAGCTATCGCGACAATACCCTCGGCGGTCAAATCTCCTTCGGCCGCGCCTTCGCCTGCGGTATCCTGATCACCCTCATCACCACCGCCTGCTACGTCCTCACGTGGGAGATCCTCTACTTCAACTTCATGCCGCACTTCATGGATAGCTACTTCGCCGCGCAGATTCACAAGGTGCAATCCTCGGGACTTGACTCCGCCACCACCGCCGCGCGGGTCGCCGCCATACAACATTCTCAGCAGCTTTACCAGAACCCCTTCGTCAACATGGCCTACACCTTTATGGAGCCCCTGCCCGTCGGCCTCGTCATTACTCTCATCTCCGCGGGCATCCTGCGCCGTAAATCTCCTGAGAGCGCGCTAGCGGAGCGGAGTGTGTCCTTTTGAAGCCGTAGACGGATGGTTACATACTTTTGTTCATTGATTGAACGCTGGGGTCACTGTCCTGCCTGGGTGAAGCAGACCCTGTTGTTCGTGTTGTCAATCATCTCATTGAAATGGGAAAGAAAATCTCCGCCGATCAGGCCTCGAATCGCATAGTGGGCAGAGACTATATCTTTCATGTCAAACGCAATCACGTAGAAACTTTCGACCTTGGCTTCCTCCCCAACTCGAACAGAGTCGACGAGCGCGTACTTTCCGCCTTTTCCGTGAAGACTTACGCCGACAATTCCTGCCCTTGTAGTGGTCTCAAGGTGCAGTTCCGAGGCGAGCGATTCGTCGATCATCGTGACCTGGCTTCCTGTATCAACGAGGAACGCGTAGGGCCCGGCGTTGTTGACGTAGGCTTCCAGAATTACCTGGTGGTGGTTTGAAGATGAGCGGGAAGGCTGCACCGCCAGGTTAGCCGAGCAATGAGGCTCAGCAGTTAGAAGAGTTGCGGATATGAAAAGCGCTGCTGCCATTAATCGCATCATTGGTCTGTTCAAACCCCTGTATGTGTTTCAGACGGCCACACAGCGAAGATGTAAACGCGGCACCCCAACGAAGCCTGGACCGCCTACCGCTCAAACCCACCAATGCATACAACCAACGACACTGCGCACGATCTGCCACGTTGATCTATATAAATTTCCCGCGCTAAGGCCTCTCCAGCTGTGCCGGGCGCGTTGCGCTCGCGTCGCCCTATTGACAGTTGCCGTCAGAAACCGCCTTCTCTGATGTCGCCATCGCGAGCAGATGTTGTTTAGAGACCATCAGATGATCTGTCCCCAGTCGTCCGGGTTCCTCGAATAAGCTTCGACATCGGGAACCAGGCCGCAGCAGTACCCGTTGCCGGGTTGTTACTTCTCGATTACGCCGCAGGCGATGCGGTCGCCGGAGTTGCCCGAGGGGTCAGACATGAGGTCGTCGGCCTTGGCGTGGATGACCAGCGACGTTCCGCCATCGTGGAAGAGCGAATTGGCTCCGTCTTCGAGGGTAACTCCGTCTGCAAAGAAGGTCGCGTTGCCGTCGCCCTTCTTGTTCACAGTGAGGTTCATCAGGTCGCCCAGATGCGGATGAGGATCCTGCGTATTGTGGACGCCGTGATGGGCGCTTGTCGGGTTAAAGTGGCCGCCGGCGGTGGTGAAGGCCGGACCGTCGCATTTACCAACCGTGTGGATGTGGATTCCATGCTCGCCGGGGGAAAGATGCGTCACCTTCACTTCGATCTTGACGCCTTTCCCGGAGGAAGTGATCTTGGCTGTCCCGATCTGCGTCCCTTGTGCGCTCACGATATCGGCATGAGCGGATTTGGTCGCGGCAGCGACTGGTTTCACAGCAGCGGCGAAACCCAGGAGCCCGGCAACTACCAGAAAAAGTCGAAAACGCATGGCATTCCTCCTGAACGATGGGTCCATGTTGGACGGGTTGGATAGTATCACACGCCGATGGTCAAGCATAGAATCTGCCGCGAAGACCCGTGCCTCAGATAAAGCTTAGCGGCTCGCAGCAGAGCTCGACCGCGCAGAATCGATCTGGTAGGCTCCGTAGTCGATGGTGAACACTGCAGTTCCCCCGACGCGAACCTTAGTCTCGCTGCGGTTAAATTCGGGCAGCCAGAAGCCTTCCGTTTTCGCACTGGTGTAAATAATTTGCGGCCGAGAAATCCAGAACGAGGGGTTCTTCGCGGGCTCGGCTTTGACCTTGACGACTGCAAAGTCAACAGCATCCACCCAGATTTTGCCGCGATAAAGAAACTTGCTGTCCTTCACTGGCTCCACATCGAGGACGTATGCGGGTCTTCCCTCCAGGCTCTCGGTTCCTGCCAATTGAAATTTGTAGTTGTCCGGAGAGAGGGCCGTGGCTGCCTGGTCATGCGAGGCTTCCAATTCGCTGTCCACAGCTTTCTTCAGCACCTTGTCGCAAAGAAGCTTCGATCCGCTCTGCGACACAATGCGAAAGCTCTTTCCAGACCCAGCGTCGAAGGTGACGGATACTTCCATTCTCCCCACCAGGTTTGCTGAGAATCCTTTGTACTGCACCTGGTAGTGCCGCACTCCCTGGTAGTGCTTCAGTTCATCCACCTGTTTGCGGTTGTAGCGCAGCATGTGGTCCACAATTTCGGAAGCGGTCATCTTTGCGGGAACGGAGGTATTCGGGTTTTCCGGACGTGCCGCTCCGGCCATCAGCAGGAAGCAAGCCGTCAGGGGAAGGGCCCTGTTTCGACCGAAAGGCATGGTGCATGATACCCCGACAGCGCAGAGGCTGCGCTGTCCCCTTTTGCTCACCGCCATCCTCAGCGGCCGAAATTATTGTGTGTTACGACACAACCAGGTCGCTGGAATGATTTCATTCTTGATTATTGAAATGTGAGGCACGTCACATCTCCGACCGGGAGTCCCGCAAAATAGGTGATTTGCAACACTTGTGATGAAGCTCACAGCCGATCGTATTTAAACCTAAGTACGTTGCCATCATTCACTGGAGTTCGAAATGTGATGTGGCCGACATTGATCGGCCTTTGGGAGACTCCGGTGCCTGCTAGGCGATCAAGCCTTGCAAGTGAGGTGGGCATGGGGCAGACGATTTGGCAGTCGATGGAGAAGAAGGGGTATAGCCGCAGAGATTTTCTACAGTTTTGCACGGCAGCCGCAGCGGCTGCTGGTTTTGCGCAGAGCGGCGTAGCCCAAGTGGTGTCGGCTTTTGAAAAGAAGGAAAAGCCGGCCGTGGTTTGGATGCACTTTCAAGAGTGCACCTGTTGCAGCGAATCCTTTATCCGTGCATCGCATCCGATTGTGGCTGATGCGCTGCTCGATGTGATGTCGCTGAATTACACAGAGACGCTGATGGCGGCGTCGGGGTTCCAGGCGGAAAAGAGTCTGAACGACACCATCAAAAACAATAAAGGCAAATATATAGTTCTCGTGGAAGGCGCGGTTCCGACCAAGGACGGCGGCGTCTACTGCATGATTGGCGGCAAGACCTCCGAGGCAATTCTGCAGGAAGTTGCAAAGGATGCGGCGGCTATTGTGGCCTGGGGCAGTTGCGCCTCCAATGGCTGCGTGCAGGCTGCCAAGCCCAATCCTACTCATGCAACGCCAATCCACAAGCTGGTGAACAAGCCGGTAATCAACGTGCCGGGCTGCCCTCCAATTGCGGATGTGATGATGGCGATTGTTACACACGTCCTGGTGCTTGGGCAGTTGCCGGCGCTCGACAACCTCGGCAGGCCGAAGGAGTTCTACGGACGCCGCGTGCACGACACATGCTATCGCCGGCCGAATTATGATGCCGGTCTCTTCGTGGAGTCGTTCGACGATGAAAATGCGCGTAAGGGATATTGCCTGTACAAGGTAGGCTGCAAAGGCCCGGTGACTTACAACGCTTGCTCGGTGGTGGGATGGAACGAGGGTGTGAGTTCGCCGGTTCGCTCGGGACACCCGTGCATCGGGTGCAGCGAAGAAGGTTTCTGGGATAACGGCCCGCTGTATCAGCACCTGGCGTCGTTCCCCGGCTTCGGCATCGAGAGCACCGCAGACACGGTTGGAACTATCGTCGCCGCAACCACGCTGGCGGGCGTCGCGGCACATGCCGTGGTCACAAACATTCGCAAAAAGGCAGTCATCGCAGAAGTACACGCAGATGACCAGAAGGAGTCCTAAGCGACCATGACTCGCATTGTTGTTGATCCCGTAACTCGCATTGAAGGCCACCTGCGTGTAGAGGCAGTAGTGGAAAACGGCGTCATCACAGACGCATTCAGCTCAGGCACCATGATTCGCGGGCTTGAGAAGATTCTCATCGGCCGCGATCCACGTGATGCATGGGCCATTACCGAACGCGTGTGCGGTGTCTGCACAACGGTTCACGCCATGGCAAGCTGCCGCGCGGTTGAAGACGCGCTCGGCATTTCATTGCCACCTACCGCAGAACTGATTCGCAACATCATGACGGCGACCCTTCACGTTCAGGATCACGTGGTGCACTTCTATCATCTGCACGCGCTGGACTGGGTCGACATTGTGAATGCGCTGAAGGCCGACCCAAAGAAGGCTGCAGAGATCGCGCAATCATTTTCAAGCTACGACAAGAACACGGCTGCTCATTTCACGGATGTGCAAAATAAAATCAAGCAATTCGCTGCCAGCGGCCTCGGCATCTTTGCAAATGGCTACTGGGGACATCCGGCTTACAAGCTTCCGCCGGAAGTAAATCTGATCGCCGTGGCGCATTATCTTGATGCGTTGGAGTGGCAGAAGGAAGTGGTGAAGATCCACGCGGTGTTTGGCGGCAAGAATCCGCACCCGAATTACCTCGTGGGCGGAGTTCCCTGCTCCATCAATGTAGACGAACTGTCAGCTATCAACATGGAGCGGCTGAACCTGGTTGGCAAGCTGATTTCGCAGGCCGATGAATTTGTGAACCAGGTATATGTGCCGGATCTGCTCGCAGTGGCATCGTTCTACAAGGACTGGGCACAGTGGGGCGGCGGCCTGAAGAACTATCTCAGCTACGGGGAGTACCCGACGAGGGGCTACAACGAGCCCGCCTCGTTCAAATATCCGCGCGGCGCCATTCTCAATCGCGATCTCAGCCAGGTTTATCCCGTCAATCCGAAGGACTCGCAGGAAATCAAGGAGTACATCGCTTCGTCATGGTACACGTATGCAGGCGGCGATCAGGTAAGTCTGCATCCCTGGGAAGGCGAGACAGAGATCAAATACACGGGCCCGCAGCCGCCATTCGAGTCGCTCGAAGGATATGAAAAGTATTCCTTCCTGAAGACGCCGCGTTGGAAGGACAATCCAATGGAGGTTGGGCCACTGGCTCGTCTACTGGTTGCCTATGCTTCGGGCAATACCCAGGTAAAGGATCTTGTCGGGCAGACTCTCGGCAAACTCGGTGTTCCTCTAGGCGCACTCTTCTCGACATTGGGACGCACGGCGGCCCGGGGACTCTCCGCGGCATTGGAAGTGGGATGGCTGAAGGAGTTCTATGGCGAACTGATGGAGCGCGTAAAGACTCGCGAGACGTCGACCTTCAACAATGAGAAATGGGATCCGAAGACCTGGCCCAGGGAATCGGAGGGCGTCGGTCTTGTGGAAGCTCCGCGTGGCGCGCTTGCTCACTGGATCAAGATCAAGGACGGCAAGATCGAGAACTATCAACTCGTGGTTCCGACTACCTGGAATGGCTCTCCGCGCGATGCCAAGAAGCAGCATTCTTCGTTTGAAGCTGCACTGATTGGCACGCCGGTGGCGAATCTCGAGCAGCCTGTCGAGATCATCCGGACGATTCACTCTTTTGACCCGTGCCTCGCCTGCGCCGTGCACTTGTACGATCCGCAGGGTCGGCACCTTAACCAGATCTCCTTCGAGTGATGCTATGAGTACGACTGGAATCGCGGGCAAATCGGGTCTTGGAAATGGCACCCATCCGGCGGAGTATCGGCGGGTGTACGTGTGGGAACTGCCGGTACGCGCATACCACTGGATCAACGCAGTTGCGCTGGTGCTTCTCTGCATCACCGGCTATCTGATTGGAGCACCCCAGCGCGTGTTCTATGCGGCCGAATCGTACCAGTTGTACTGGTTCGGCTGGGTTCGTTTTGTTCACTTCTTTTGCGCGTACGTGTATGTCTTCAACTTCCTGGCTCGTCTCTACTGGGGATTTGTAGGTAACAAGTATGCGCGATGGAATTCATTCTTCCCGCTGAAGAAGTCGCAGCGGCAGGAAATCGTGGATGTGATCAAGGCCGACGTGCTTGAGACAAAGCTGCATGGTCCCATCTCAACTGGGCACAACGCACTAGCCGGATTCATCTACTTCTTCACGTTCCTGGCGTTCGTAGCACAGTCCATTACCGGCTTTGCACTCTACTCCAGCATGAGCAATTCGTTTATTCCGCGGATGTTCACCTGGATTGTGCCGTTAATGGGCGGAGAGATGAGCGTCCGCTACTGGCACCACCTGTTCCTGTGGTTTTTTGTGACGTTCATCATCGTTCACGTGTATCTTGCTTTCTATCACGACTACATTGAAGGACGCGGCACCATCTCTTCGATTGTGGGCGGATGGAAATTCGACCGCGTGAAGCCGACAGAAGAAAAGACCAGGGATTAGGGAACAGGGAGCAGGAACCAAGAATCTTCCGGCTCACCTTCTTCAAGAGATCGGATTCAGTGGAGTGAGGTTTTGGTGAGTACGGACGCGAACAAGACTCTGGTACTGGGGCTCGGCAACATTATCATGGGCGACGAAGGAGTCGGCGTTCATGTGGTGCGGGCCCTCGAAAAGCAGCAGCTACCTTCAAATGTGGAGACTTTAGACGGCGGCACCGGCGGATTCGTTCTGCTGGAGCCGCTCCAAAGCGCCGGCCACATTATCCTCATCGACGCCACAGACGACGGGAACCAACCCGGAACTGTGACGCGCACTGTTCCCCGCTTCTCTGCAGATTATCCACCTACGCTTACCGCCCATGACATCGGCGTGAAAGACCTGCTTGACGCCTTCTACATGCAGGGTGGCGAGCGGGAGGTGGTGCTCTATGCCATCACCATCAATCCGAAACAATCGATCTCGCTGGACCTTTCGCCGGCACTCGCAAAGGCCGCGGAAGAGGCCGTACGCCGCATCCTCGAAGAGCTGAACGAAAAACCTGCGTAAAAGCCCACACGATCTCTCTATATCGCGCGTCCTGCGTCACTGCATGGCTCGCGCGGTTTTGCACCCGCAGGCACTTGCATCGACGCAGCCCCACCACTTAGATTTCAAACGACACACAAATAGGAGATTTCCTCCAAAGCTGTTCCAGAGAAAGGAACTCCATGAACCGCCGTACATTTTTAGGTGCTGCTGCTGCCACTGCAATCGCAACAGGAATTCGTCCGATTCCCGCATTTGCCGAGCCTGAACCGACATTGAAACCGATGGCGCTGGGGCTGCTGATCAGCCCGTTCAACGCGCCCGAAGCAACCATCAAGCGCGTTCGCGATATGGGCTTCAGCAATTGCTTTCTCTCACTCGACGGCTATATCAACAAATTCACGCCCGACGCGGCGAAGCAGATCGGCGATTTGCTGGCGAAGTACAACGTGGTTGCCACTACTGTTGAGGTTGTCGGACCGCCACCGCTGGTATGGGATTTCCTGAAGGGGCCGTCGACCATAGGCCTCGTTCCTCCAACGACGCGTGCGGCGCGCATCGACGCGCTGCGGCAGGTTTCGGACTTCGCAAAACTCCTCGGCATCCCCCAGGTTCAAACGCACTGCGGGTTCATTCCTGAGGACCCGGCGGACGCGTTGTATCCGGGTTCGGTTGAAGCAATCAAGACAGTTGCGCAACACTGCCACGGGAACGGCCAGTACTTCCTGATGGAAACCGGGCAGGAGACGCCGACAACGATGTCACGGATGGTTCGCGATGTTGGCTTGCCAAATCTGGGAGTAGGTCTCGACACGGCCAATTTGATTCTCTACGGCAAGGCGAATCCTGTCGATGCCGTCGATATCCTCGGCGAGCATGTGCGAAGCGTTCACGCGAAGGATGGCAAGTGGCCAACCGATCCCAGCAAGCTGGGCGAAGAAGTTCTGATCGGCAAGGGTCTGGTCGATTTCAAGGCCGTGTTTACAAAATTGCACAAACTCGGATACACCGGCGCCGTCACGATTGAGCGCGAGACTTCCGGTCCGCAACAGATTGAAGATGTGAAGAACGAGAAGATGTATCTGCAGCGGATACTGGATGAAGTGCTGGTTTAGTTATTCCGGGGCGAGGACCCATCACTCTCCTCGCCATTTGCGGCACGACTGAAGACGTGCCCTGACACAAAACTTTGGGAACGCGAGGACACATGAATCGTCGGGATTTTCTGCAGACCGGATCGGGAATTGTTTCAGGCATGCTTCTGCTCAATCCGCGCACCGTATTTGGATACGAGGCAAACTCGGCGGTGCGGCACGGACTGCTGGGGTGCGGCAACCGCGGCACAGGCGTCGCCACGTCGTTTGCCAACAACACCTCCGCGCGCGTCGTTGCGCTGGCCGATCTGTTTCCGGATAATCTGGCCGCCGGGCAGGATCACTTCAACAATCTGAATGCGAGCCTCGGACAACCGGCCATTGACAGCAAGCTACTCTTCAAAGGGCCGCACGCCTACGAACAGCTCGCGGCCTCACCGGATGTCGATCTGATCCAGATCTCGACGCCGCCGTTCTTTCACGTTCAGCATCTTGAGATGGCAGTCGCTTCAGGTAAGCATGTCTATTGCGAAAAGCCCGTTGGCATCGACGTTACGCAGACCAGGCAGGCTCTCGAGATTGCCAAGCGCGTCAAATCAAATCAAAGCGTCGACGTGGGTTTTCAGTGCCGCAATGCTCCGCCGATCGCAGCGCTTGCCGGAAAGATCAAAACGGGCGCTCTCGGAAAAATCGCCACGGCGTCTGGCAATTACAACGCGCCAGCCTCGACCGAGAAAAAGCGTGAAGGCGAAGGGCCCGACGAATACCGCCTGCGCAACTGGCTCTGGGATCGCGCGCTCTCAGGTGACATTCTCGTGGAGCAGAACATCCACATCATCGATCTATGTAACTGGATGCTCGGAGCGCATCCGCTGAAGGCCACGGCCACCGGGGGCCGCAACGTACTTACTCACTACGGCGATTGCTGGGATAACTACCAGGTCGATTTTACCTATCCCAACGATGTGCACTTTTCGTTCGCGTCCACGCAGTTCGGATCGGATGGCGTGTTCGATGCGGGCTTGAAGTTGTTCGGCAGCAGCGGCTCGGCAACCTGTCCCTACGCCGGACCGATTGCGATTACCGGCGCCAATGCGTGGACCTGGCAGGATTCGGAATCGACTGCGGCAGGTTCAGGGAAGTTCGCTGCGAACGGCGCGTTCCTCGACAATCTAAAATATGCGGATCGCGACAAGGAACGCACCTTCATCGCGAGTATCGTCTCAGGCCCGGCACACAATCAGATTGTCGAGGGCGTAGAGACCGCACTGAGCTGCATGCTGGGACGCATGGCGGGCCTGCAGAAACGCGAAGTGTCGTGGGAAGACCTGCTCGCGCACGGCGAAAACTACAAGTTGGGGTTCAGCCTGGATCAGTTCGCCTCATAGCACATCGGCTGACCCTGCTCATTCGTTCGGTCAGCTGATGTCGACGGCGAGCAGGGATTCCGCAAATGAATCCGCCAGGAACTATCTCGGAACGTTGGGCTTTGCCGTATCTGTTATCTGTTCAACGCGTACTACTGTGCACTTCACTTGTTTGCCTGCCCGGGTTTTCAGATTTCCTTTATTGTTATCGATTTGGTAAGTGATTTCGGTGCTCACTGGAAAGTCGACGGCGTTCAATTTCGTTCCCGCGGAAGAGCGGCAGGTGTACTCGGTCGCCGAAGCGTCGAAGGTGAAATCATACTGCTGCTTCTGTTTCTTGTCGGGCGTGCCTGCTGGTTGAAAATCCTTGAGTGTGGCTGACCCCTTCAACTTGGTTCCGCCCAGTGCAGGCACCGCACACATGAGCACTAAAAGCAAAATTGCATTAAATTTCCGCATTGTCTCCCCCGCCGTATGCTACGGCAGAGTGAATCCCATTGCAAATGTCGCCAGGATCGGCGGCTTCGGTGACGGCACAAGTACAAACGCATCAAAGGCATAGAGAGGGTTCTATTGTCGAGATCCTTTGAAAACATCCGTCGAAGAGATTGATCTCCTCTCCATCCACACGCGCCCCACTAACAATTTAGGCAGTTGCAAAAAAAACACTCTTCCGCCACAGTTGGAGGACGGTTGCGGTTAAGCCTTGGAAAAGTTGTGAGAATTCGTGGCCACGGAGGGCTCGCAAGAGAAAGACAACGCTCTTCAACCTCCAACGGAAAAGTTGATGACAGCGATTCAAATCAGCATCGACCCATTCGTAGTCGCAGAAACCCTGCTAAGCGCAGTAGGCGCAATTGCCGTGGTATTCGGGGCAGTTGCAGCCATCAAAGGTTCCCCGCACTCCGGAGGCATCCCTGCCGCCACAAAACAAGGAATCGAGACTTTCCCAACCAGCCGGCTGTCGATGATGGTGTCTGCGCGCGATAAGGCGAGCGATCCCCTCAATCTGCGCTTCACTCTTTCTGACCCAACCGTTGCGTTGCTACGGATTGAGATTGCCAACAGGTTGGACGGAGGGGCAGGAACCGCCCAATGCGTGCAGGCATCCCCCGGGATTTTTCTTGCCTCACTGGAACCAAAGGCCGTACAGCGCTGGTATAACGCCAACTCATATTGGGACGGGGAGACAAAACTGCTCCCGGTCAGAGTGTTTTACCTGGCAAAAGGGCTGGCAGCTTGCAGGACCGTTTGGGTCACAGTGAGTCCGCTGACGTTGCCGGGTTCTGAGCGTCCCAACGAGGGTGACCCTGCGTGGTCAATTGAAGGCCCGTGCCTGAAAGCTCTGCCCGAGCTTGCGCAAGTACAAATGCAGCAATAAGATTCAGAGCCCCGCCGGCGCGACCTGCCCCTTAAGCCGAACTGTGAGGCAGCATCAGCGACCGACCAGCGGATGCTTCGCCCCAGTACTATTGCGCATCTAGTTTTTCCCCCTGCGAAACCTAAGCCGTGGACACGGCGTCTTATTGAATTATCGCGACGTTAACAAGACCCCCGGGGCCATAATTTGAATACACATAATTCGTCCGCTGACATAAGGCAACATACAAAGGCCTGCAGATCCCAGTCGCGTCGCTCGGGCAGTCTTTCCATGGCAATCAGCGACTGG
Organism: uncultured Acidobacteriaceae bacterium; assembly: GCA_963832035.1. Taxonomy (GTDB): domain Bacteria; phylum Acidobacteriota; class Terriglobia; order Terriglobales; family Acidobacteriaceae; genus Telmatobacter. The sequence continues at coordinate 841,855 of CAWHSK010000004.1, forward strand.
TTCTACCAACTTCTGGCCTTCGTAGTCTCATTATTTTCGTTGTTGTTTCGCTGACTGACTTTGCAGGTCCGCAGAGAGCACGCGGCCAAGCTGCTTGTATTCGGTGTTGACAATGCACTCCGGTTCTTAGCTAACTTGTTCGGATCTTTGTGCCCAAAAGTAGTCATCTCAATGCCGATTAGGCGGCCCACTCATCGAATCGGCGCATGATCTCCATGAGCCAACATCCCAACAGGATGAGAGAGCCCCACAATAGGAAGGGAACGCCGTACAGGATGAGATGCATGGGCGAACGGGCCAACCCAAACACTCGTACCTTCACAATCGCGTACACGTTCGCTGCAAGGTAAGCAGCCACTAGGCAGCTCACGACTAGGTTGCGCGTATTCATACACCTCCTTTTACCGGCCTGAATCTCCGCGCCGATACTCACCGGTCAGCTCATCATTGGGGATCCGCACCTCAGAGCTGAGACCATCCTCCGTCGACCGGAAGTTCAGCGCCGGTCGTGAAGGTCGCATCGAACGCGAGGAAGAGGGCCGCCTTCGCGATCTCGTCCGATGTCCCCCAGCGCTTCATCGGGACCATACCGGGGATTTTCTCTCTCATCTGAGCGGCTGCGCCTGCGGGAAACGCTTTGCCGAGGATCGGCGTGTCGATATGACCGGGCGTGATCGCGTTGACGCGGATCTCGTGAGGAATCAACTCAGCAGCGAGCGTCCGAGCGAATGATCGTAGCGCGGCTTTCGCAGCTCCTTATGTGGATTGGCCGGGCATTCCTTTGACGTTGGCGATCGAGGTCGTGAGGACGACAGAGCCTCCCCGGCGTATGAGCGGCACGAACTTCTGCACCGCGAAAAGCGGACCCTTGGCGTTCAGGTTGAACATCTCGACGTAGATGGCCTCGGTCACGCTAACGAGAGGCGTTGGAATGCTGAACCCTGCGTTGACGAACAGCAGGTCGAGGGTGCCGAACTCGGCCTTCGCTCGCGATGCGAGTGCGTCGAGGTCCGTCAACGACCGCGCGTCGCTCGAAACCACGATGGCATCATTTCCAAGCTCTTTCTGCGCCGATTCCAGGCCTTCCTTCGAGCGACCCGTAACCAGAACGCTCGCGCCTCCATCAAGGAGCATCTTTGCCGTGGCGAGCCCCATGCCGCTCGTGCCGCCGATGATTACCACCTTTTTACCTTCGTACCGTTTCATGTGTATCTCCTTGATCTTCGTTCTGTCGTCGTGATTCCAAAGTTAGGGACGTAGCGATGTTGTTTTGCATCAAGTGGCGCGCCGGAATCAGCTCCTCCGGGACACCGTGATCATTGATGCTGGTTAAGACAAGTCCACGCCGGAGACCTTGACGACGGCCTGCCATGCGGCTTCCTGGCTGGCGCGATCGTGGAGGTGTGGCTGGCGCTGCACCTCGATTGGGCCTGAGAACTTCCCCTTCGCGGAGGCGAAGAATCGCCCTGAGACGTCGGTCCCGAACTCCGACGCCTGGATGTAGCGACGGGCCGCGGTCTCCGGCGTCTGATTCATGCCGGGAATGAGGTTCACGATTGGGATAAACAGATACTTCAACAACGGGCCAGCGCTTCGCACCACCTTGGTGGCTGTCGCCCCACCGGGCGAGACAGCGTACACGGCCATGCCCGAGGGCAGCCGACGCGCCAGTGCCGCGGTCCACCAAGCGATGATGAGCTTCGCGTCGGCGTACGTGTTGTTAGGCACATATTTCACGTTGGGCCCGTTGCGGATCAGGGCTTCCACAGCGGCGGTTCGGTTGCCTTGGTGGTATTTGGCCGCGAATTCTGGCAGGTCGGTGTACTTGAACATGGGTACGCCCCCGCGGGCGGGTTCCGCACCGGCGATAACGATCCGCGCGTTGGGACTCAGCAAGTTGGCATTGAGCAACCCAACAGTCAGTTGATGATGGCCAATGAGCGGGGCCTGAGATGCTTCGACGCCCACCGCAGTGAGTACACGCTGCTTAAAGGGAACCAATCCTGCATTGAGCAGCAGGAAATCGATCGGCCGACCTTGCTTGACCAACGCGGCGACGGCTGAGTGAACGTTGATCGGGTCGTTCAAATCAAGCTCAAGCGGCGTGAAGATCTGCGTTTTGGTCTCCGACGCGAGCTGAGCGACCGTTTGCTGGGCTCCGGCCAGGCTGCGCCCGGTGACGATGACCTCCCGGTAGCCCTCGGCGGCCAGCAAGGGGGCTGCCGCATAACCGAGCCCGGAAGTGGCGCCGGTGACGAGTGCGATCGAATGTTTCATGTTGCTCCTTAGTAAAAAAGGGAAAATAGAACCGGAAGGGCACGATGCGAAAGCCAGCTTGCGATTTATGAACTCTTTAGTTCTATATTGGTAGAATGGAGAGTGTCAAGGAGTTTTGAACTAAATGATTCAAAACACTGCTAGGCCGCGAGGACGACCGCGCGGCTTCGACGAGACAGGAGCGTTGGAGAAGGCGACTCAGGTGTTCTGGTCCAAGGGCTATGATGGAGTGACGATTGACGACCTCGTCGCCGGGATGGGTGTGGGACGGCCGAGCCTGTATGCCGTCTTCGGGGACAAGCGGGCGATATTCTTGCGCGTCCTCAGGGCTTACGCAGAACGGAAGGGCGCGCTCGCAGCCAAAGCACTCCTTTCGCCGGAAGGTCTTCGCGACTCGATCGTGGGCTTTCTGAGGTACAACGTCGAAAGTGCGACCGAGAAGGGTTCCGCCCGGGGCTGCCTCATGATTTGTGTCGCGCCGCTTGTGAACGACGCTGAGGTTCAGCGGTTCCTGCAGAATGCGGCTACTGGCGGCGCGGCACTGCTGGAGCGCCGTTTCCGGGACGGGATCAGCGCGGGAGAAATCCCATCGGACTTTCCCGTAGCTGCGCGCGCAACCCAAGTCACGGATTTAGCGCGTGGCCTGACCATGCGTGCGCAGATAGGGATGCCGCGTAAAACGCTCCTCAAGGATGCTGAGGAAGCGGCCGACTTGGTGCTCCTGCCGCGGCACGTCTGACACTTCGGCACGGGCAGAATTCATCTCGATTTACGCTTCATCGCCGAGTATCAAATAGAGGGGGGCGCCAGTACTGGTGACAGCATAAAGCTTGTCCGAATGCATTCTGATTCTGGAATGGGGACTAGCCGGAAGTCATCCGGTGGAATGGACGGCGTATCGCAGGATTTCCGGTAGGCGAGGATGCCAACCAAAATCGGTCCCCTGATCGCATCTCAAAATTGATGGTATCTGTGATGGTATTTCAACTATAGTCCTTTTTAAGCTATTGATTCTAAATAAACATTGGCTCCTCAGGTAGGACTCGAACCTACAACCCTTCGGTTAACAGCCGAATGCTCTGCCATTGAGCTACTGAGGAGTGTCTGGCGGTGAATTGTCCTCTATAAAGTTAACAGACTGATCGGGTCGAGTCAAAATGCCCGGACGTGTTTCGATGACGCGCTGACTTGACCAAAAACCGCTGTTTCCGTGAGGCTGCGCGTGGACTAGGATTGTCATCCAAGCCTGTTTCGGAGGAATTCTGGATGAAAAAGCCCGGCGAATCTCTGTTTCGCAACGCCCTCTATTTCGGTGTCGGCCTGATGACGGCCGCCGCCAGCACGGTATCCGATCGCACCCGGAATAAAGCGCAATGGATCCGCGGCAAAGTGGTGGTGATTACCGGCGGGTCGCGGGGCCTCGGGCTAGCCCTCGCCGAAGAGTTCGGCCGAAAGGGCGCCAAACTGGTGCTCGCCGCGCGCAATGAGACAGATTTGAGCCAGGCCCGCCAGCAGCTTCTCGATCGCAATGCGATTCGCAGTGCGGACGATGTGCTGATTTCGGCGGTCGATCTTCGCAAAACAGAAGATGCGGAACGGTTGATCGAAGAGGCCACACGCAGGTTTGGTCGCGTCGACGTGCTGATCAACAACGCCGGAATCATCACGGTTGGCCCGGTTGAGAACCAGAGCATCGAGCAGTTTCGCGAAGTGATGGAGTCGAACTTTTACTCGGGCGTGCACTGCACGCTGGCTGTTTTGCCGCAGATGCTGCGTCGCCGTGAGGGCGCCATCGCCAATGTCACCTCAATTGGAGGCCGTATCGCGGTGCCCCATATGCTGCCCTACACCGCCAGCAAGTTTGCCGCTGTCGGATTCTCAGAGGGGCTGGGAATGGAACTGCGCGGCAAAGGAATTCGCGTAACTACGATCTGTCCCGGACTTATACGCACCGGCTCGCACCGCAATGCGCAGTTCACGGGGGATGCCGCGCGCGAGTATCGCTGGTTCAGCCTGGCTGCCAATATGCCGGGAGCCTCTGCCTCTGCGCGCCATGCCGCGCGCAAGATTGCCAACGGCATCGCCGGCGGTTGCGCGGAGATCACGATTACGCCGCAAGCGCTGCTCGCCGCGCGATTCGGCAATCTCTCGCCGGAGCTGAAGCGGCTGGCGATGATGGGCATGCACATGGCCCTTCCCGATCCAGTCGAGGGGCAGAACACGCCGCAGCGTGGGGAGGAAGTACGCGAGCACGAGGTCTTTGCTGCCCGCATCATCGGCTCATCGGCTGCACGTCGCTACAACCAGGCAGGAGCGTTCGTGGGGGCCACAGAATCGTAGGCGCCGCTGCCGGCTTGCGCGCAACTTCTCGATCCTTCGCGATATGCTGGTAACTGCAGAGGAGGGGCAATGTCCCGCATATCCAGGCTTGATCGCAGCGAAGTAACCCCTGATCTGGCGGCCCTGTTCGACAAAGTTTTCGCCCAGCGCGGCAACGTGCCCAACATGTTTCGGGTGATGGCGCACCGGCCTGAAATCTTCGCTACTATGCAGGCGCATTTCGGCGCGGTGCTGAATACGGGCACGGTTTCGACCAAGCTCAAGGAACTGATCATCGTCCGCACCAGCCAGGTGAACCAGACTCCCTATTGCCTGGCCAGCCACACCATTCTGGCGAAGAGTCTCGGTTGGTCCGACGATCAGCTTGCGCATCTCGCCGACTGGCAAAAGCGCGAGGACTTTACTCCGGCGGAAAAGGCTGCTTTGCGGTTGGCGGAGACGGTTACCCGCGACGCACACGCCGTATCCGACCAGCAGTATGACGAGCTGCGCAGCTTTTATTCAGAGGGCGAGATCGTAGAACTGCTTTGCGCCATAGGACTCTTCAACTACTTCAACCGCTTCAACAATGCGCTCAAAATGGAGCCGACGAAACCCGGTGAAGGTGGCTGCGCAGCGCCGATCCAAGATGTAGAAGCGGCGGCGCGATAAGCATTTTTTTACGAATCTGAACAAAACCTCTGTATCTTCGCAAATGCTGATCAGGAGTATTCCATTCCGATGAATCTGAAATTGCCCGAGGGTGATTTTCGCGCTTATCTCTTCGACTGCGACGGCACCATTGTCGACTCGATGCCGCTGCACTATAAGGCGTGGACAAAAGCGCTCGCGGAGTATGGAGCCACTTACGAGGAAGATCTCTTTTATTCGTGGGGTGGCAAGCCGGTGCGTAAAATCATCGCCGACCTGAATGAGATGCAGGGACTCAACATGCCTGTCGACACACTTGCCGCGCGCAAGGAAAGCTTTTACCACGCGCAACTACATGAACTGAAGGGCATCCCCGATGTAATTGAGCACATCGAGGCGCAACACGGCCGCATTCCTTTTGCGGTCGTCTCCGGCAGTCGCCGCGCATCAGTTGTGGGATCGCTCACCGCGCTGGGGCTACTCGATAAATTCGACGTCCTGGTCTGCGCGGAGGACTACAAGCACGGCAAGCCCGCACCCGATGGATTCCTGCTGGCGGCGTCAAAGCTCGGCTTCGCGCCAGAGCACTGCCTCGTCTTTGAAGACACCGAGCTGGGCATCCGGGCAGCCACCGCAGCCGGAATGCAATCGGTGCTGGTGGCGCAACCTGTGCGCGAAAATTGCGGAACCGGCGCAAAGGCGGGAACGTAAGCTAGTCGCAGGAGGCACCGTGACGGGCTCAAGTGTGTCGATTGGCGTGAGCGATCGCTTCCGAATGGATGCGAGCACTTCCTCTTCTTCAGCCCTGTTTCCAGTGATGTGCATTGCCATTGCCGCCGCTGCGGTGCATATCGCCACCAATGGCCGCTACGGTTTCCACCGCGACGAACTGCAATTCCTGAGTGACGCGCGGCATCTCGACTGGGGCTATGTCTCCTATCCGCCCCTCACTCCCTTCATTCAGCGAATCGGGCTCAGCCTCTTCGGCTTGTCGCTGATTGGCTTGCGCATGTTTTCGGTCATCGCGCAGGCGCTCGTGATCGTAATAAGCGCGATCATGGCGCGCGACCTTGGTGGCGGCAGACTCGCACAGATTGCCACTGCGCTTGCGGTGGCGCTTTCGCCTCTGCCTATCTTTGAAGCGACAGAATTCCAGTACACCTCGTTTGCGTTTCTGTGGTGGGTGCTGGTCGCGTGGTTCACCATTCGCCTGCTCACGACTGAGAATCCGCGATACTGGCTGGCAATTGGGGCCGCTCTGGGTCTGGGCCTGATGACGAAGTATTCCGTCGTCTTCTTCATCGCCGGAATCCTCGTAGGCATGGCGCTTTCACCCGCGCGCCGATACTTCGCGTCGAAGTGGTTCTGGTCCGGCGTCGCGGTTACGCTGCTCATTTTTCTGCCGAATCTCGCCTGGCTGATCCGGCACGACTTCATCTCCTACAAATTTCTCCAGCACATTCACACGCGCGATGTCGGGGAGGGCCGCGCCGAGGGCTATCTCCTTTACCAGTTCCTCGTTTGTGCCAATCTCTTCTCCGCGCCGGTGTGGCTTATGGGCCTTTACGCCTACTTGCGCGACAGCCGCTACCGCATGATTGCCTTCATGTACCTCGTTCCCTTCTTCGTCTTCTGGATCGACAAGGGCCGTTTCTACTATCTCGCCGAAGCCTATCCCATGTTGATTGCGATGGGCGCGGTCGCGTGCGAACGCTGGCTGGTGCGCATTCCGACCTGGGCGCAGCGCACCGTGGAAACTGTCTTCTTCGCGGGCCTGTTCACTTGTGGTGCGTATTTTTTTGCAGGCTGGGTTCCCTTCGCTTCCAGTGGTCCGCTACGCGACTTCGCCTTCAAACACAGCGAAGATCTCCGCGAAGAAGTCGGCTGGGATGAACTCGTCAAATCAGTCGCCGCGGTTCGCGATTCCCTTCCCGCCGATCAGCAGGCCGGCCTCGGCATTCTTGTCGGCAACTACGGAGAGCAAGGCGCAATCGAGTTATTCGGACCGGCCTACCATCTGCCGCCGCCGATCAGCATGACGAATTCAGCATGGCTGCGCGGTTTTCCGTCCCCGCCGCCCTCGACCTTGATCGTTATTGGATCTTCCCAAGAATGGGCGGACAAGAACTTCGTTGGATGCCGCGTTGCGGGTCACATCGGCAACTCGCTCGGCGTCAAGAACGAAGAGAGCAAGTATCACGCCGACTTCTTCGTCTGTGGTCCGCCGCGCCAGCCGTGGCCCGTGTTCTGGAAAGACCACGAACGATTCGGCTGATTGCAGCCGACCGGCACCGAGCGTCACCCGATTCCTTCTGTTGGTCACAAAATCAAACCCGTGTACAGCTCCGAACGCTATCGTCCCGAATAGCGCTGTTCGCAACGAACGCCTCATGCGCAGAGGATTCCTTATGCAACTTCGATTCGTCGTACTCTTTGCAGCGCTGCTTTCCGCCGGTGGGTGGTCGCAAACGCCCGCACCTCCTGATCCCGCCGTCACCGCGGCCGACAAGGCATACACCACGCAAAACTGGACCGACGCTGAAAACCAGTATCGAACCCTCGCTCAGCAGAACCCCGAAAACCCTCGGTTCTGGTATCGCCTCTCTGTTTCCGCCCGTCACGACAAACACTATGACGTCGCGCTCGATTCAATGCAGAAAGCCAAGACCCTGGGCGCCAACAAGGGCCTTCCAGCTTTCATCGCCGACTATGAATTGGCCGCTATTTACGCGGGAATGGGAGATTCAAACCAGGCGCTTGCTTCGTTGAAGACGTCAGCCGACGGCGGATTTTCTCAACCGGACCGCCTCGCAAACGACGCCGAGTGGAGTTCATTGCGGGTCAATCAACAGTTCATCGCACTGTCAAAACAAGTTCAGCACAATGCCGCGCCATGCGAAGACGCGGAGTTTCGGCAGTTCGATTTCTGGGTCGGCAACTGGGACGTTGTCTCCGCGGCCGGAGGCGTGCAGCAGGGCTCAAGCCATGTCGCGAAAGAGATGGGCGGATGCGTGATCTGGGAGAACTGGACCTCGGCGGGAGGCCCCTATTTCGGCAAGAGCTACAACACCTGGAACGTAAACCTCAAGCGCTGGGAACAGTATTGGGTGGATAATGCAGCGGGCGTCATCTTCTTTCATGGCGGAATCAAAGACGGCGTGATGGACTACTGGACTGACGATGTGCCCCAACCCACGGGTGGAACCCTCCTGCGGCATCTGCAGTTCTTCAACCTTGGCCCGGACAAGGTTCGCCAATTCTCCCAGGGATCGAATGACGGGGGAAAGACCTGGCATGTGGAATATGACTTCATCTACACGCGACGCTCCGCCGAACCTTCAAAAACCGGCGGCTCGTGATCGCGGCAACATCTGCCCCCAGAACAAAACGAATCCCAGGTCGAGCATCTTTGACCTGGGATTCGCCTTTGTTGGGGGAATGGCGCAATGCGATACTCGTCAGCAGCCCGTATAGGAGAAGAACTCTCCGTGCGGATTCGGGAGCTTCGGCGTGAACGGATGGAACTTGTAAGCTTTCGACGTGTCGAACCCCGCAGCCTCGGCGGCTTCCTTGTCGACGAACGGCGTGAGCGCGTCTACGGCCTGACTGATATCGGTCCAGCAGAGGGTCCGTTCGTAGCCGTTGTTGTTGGGCGGAGCCACGCTCTCCTTGAAGCCCTGGGCGCCGGTGATGAACTTGATCGGACCACCATCCCTTGAAGCCACATCGGGGCCAATGACACGTGCCAGCGTACGATGGTCGCTTTCGATGCCCATGATGCGCGCGGCGGTCACGCGCAATGCCGTCGAGCTGAAATTGCGCACCCCGACCAGGTAGGCAGCAATAAATGCGTCCTCCAGCGTCACGAGCGTGTTCAACGTGGTCTGCGTGTCGTGAAACATCTGCTTCGGATAGAAGAACTCATCGAAGGGAGTGTTTTCATTGGTCACCGACTGTTCAAGCGCGTAATGTGACATCTCTTCCTGGAGGGCCGCTTCAATATATCCCTGGTCGTCGTCGGGGATTCGCTTGAAAAACGGTGAGCGTTTGATGATGTGCGAGTAGGTGGTGACCGCCAATGCTTCGGCGATCTCCGCGGCGATGAGGATTGACCTGTCGCCGGATGTAAGGCTGCTCACGTTGGGCACATCGTCGTTCGAACCCTTATGGCCGAGCAAAGCTGATGCCTGGGGCGCAAGGACGGCGCCGGCAGCGGCTGTTGCTCCCAGTACTGTCGCATGTTTGAAGAATGATCTTCTCGACAATTGTGGCCGGCCCTGGACGTCTAGGCCGAGCAGTTCGCGAAACTTCAATGTACTCATCGCTGTCCTCCGGAAAAGGTCAGGATTACCGGAGGCCTGGTGCAGCGATTATCGCTGCGCGGGGAATCCTCCTCTGTCCTGCCTGCTTCCAGTACGCCCGGCTCATCCGAGTGGATTTACTTGCGATGAAGATTTTTGCGAAATCGAGTTCATGAATCCGGCTGGCGTTGTTTCTCGGACGCGCATCTCACTGGCGTTCGAAGACCTGGATGTTCGGCTTGGCGTGGCCCGGAATGTGCGTGGTGATCGTGAGTGTTTTACCGTCCGATGAAACCTCGACCTGCTGTGTGTCGAGCACCTTGCCGTTGATCTTGTCAGTGAGTTCGACAGCGCGATCGTTCAGACGCCGGCCTGAAGTTGCATACCCTGCCGGCAGATTGGGGCCCTGGGCTGCGTAGTCCTTGCCATCAAATTTGATGCTCTTTGTAATCTTCTGGGCTGGATTGATGAAGGACAGACCGCTGTCCTCGTAGGTTTGAACCTGCATCTCGTAGGCGGAGTTGACCTGCTCGGAAACGCTCTCCCAGGTGCCGGCAAACCCTGACCCAACCTCCTCAACGCGCGTGTACTTGTAAAGAAGATTGCTCGTCGTGCCGTCAGCCCGATAGCCGGTGAAATTGTCCGTCAGCACTTTGCCGTCAGCCGAGAGATCCCAGATGGCGGAGATGGTCACGTGGCCACCGGTCTTGCGCACGACCTTCCATTGGTTCGGAGACAGGACGGTGACTGCAAAGGTAGTACCGAAGATACCGGGCTGATCGGTGCCGTCGGCGGCTATGGTCTCGGAATTGTCGCCCGAAAAGATGAAGGTGTACTTGTTGGGGCCAGCCGCTTCGACCTTCATCTGGTCTGTAAGCTTGCTTTTCGCGGGGTCCAGCTTCCAAGTTCCAGCGAAGGGGTCTGTGGCCGCCCAGAGTGTGCCGGTGGATAGGAAGACAACGAAGAGTTGACGAAAAAATCGCAGGGCCATTGAGTTCTCCGGCGAATTCGAGATGATGTCGCGGTCTGGAGAAAGCATGTTCAATGCCAATTGCAGAGCGGGAGCCAAAGAAGCAGCGAAATGGTTTGTGAGGAGTGCAAGCCACGCGGTGGAGTTGCGAAGTGCCTTCGCCCCCATGCGTCGGCGAGCGAGGCGTATGGGGACGCGATCAACGCTGCGGTCAACTCTGTTCGCAAGCGGGCGGTGCTGTTCCGAAAGCGGACAGCGCTTAGTACAGCAGCACAGCGACACGATACGAAGTGAACGTGCCCTGATCGCCGTGCGCATCGCAACTGCCTACCGCTGCTTCGTAAAACCGCTTCGACGCCAGGTGATCAACCAGATCTTTGGGCAGGCGAGTCAAATTCGAACCTTCCCACCGCAAGAGCACACTCGGCGGAGCGTTGCTGCCGGCTTTCGGCAGGCCACTGTCCATCATGCATGCAGAGCGGGCTAGAGCATGATCGTCCAGCACCTTCACTCCGGCTCTTTGCAACATCTCGGCAAAACGTGACTCCACCTGCGCCTGCGTCAGTGCTAATACGGCGCGGGAGTAATCGGCCGTGGCATATAGCACGCCACGACTGGCCACCACTGCAATTCCAACGCTGTCGACCTCGGGATTGAGCATATTCTCCCGATGCCCTTTCGACTGCATCCAGCCTTCGTGAATCGCCGCGGGTGTGGAAGCCACAGCGACATTTTCTTCGATCAAATCAAAGTGCGCGCCCGTTGAGCCGGCGCGCTCAGAGACATCCAGCTCTCCCGGGTACTGATGCGCGATGGGCCCTTCAGCGACCATGCGCAGCGTATGCTTCAGCGCCGCCGCGGCAAGCGCATTGTCCCAGCGCAGCGCTGGAGCGCCCGCAGCCGCACGGGACTGGTTAGCCAGCACCATTAGCTGCTTCGCCTCGTCTGGAAGGTCCTTGCGCTCTTGCGGGGGCGACTGCGTCCACGCCGACGCACACAACAACAGCGCCACCAGACAGAGGATCGGATGTTTACCGGAAGTATTCATGCCTGCTTATACAAATAAATGATTATGCGGTCGCGGTATTCTTACCATCGTAATGGTCAACCTCCCGGCCATTGGAAAACGCATCCGTCGCCAGCCTCTAGCGGCGATAGGGGTGTTCTTTCTCTCAATTTTCGTTATCACGGGTCTAGCCGCCCCCTGGCTCGCCCCCTATAGCCCCGCCTCCATCGACCTGGTTCACCGTCTTCAAGGCATTTCGTCGGCGCACCTCGCCGGAACTGACGAGCTGGGCCGCGACACGCTCTCGCGTCTCCTCTGGGGGGCGCGCCTCTCTCTTGCAGTTTCGGTCAGCGTCGTCGCAGTTTCTCTCGCGTTGGGAATCTCGATCGGCGGCCTCGCCGGCTACCTTGGCGGATGGGTCGACACAGCGCTCACCACCTTCGCAATGAATACGTTCCTGGCATTGCCCGGGATTCTGCTGGCGATCGCGTTCGCCGCATTTCTAGGGCCGGGCTTTTCAAACCTTGTGCTCGCCCTCGCCATTGGGGGTTGGGCGGGTTATGCCAGACTCGTCCGCGCACAGGTGATGGCGGTTCGCGATCGCGAGTACGTCGATGCGGCGCGAGCGCTTGGCGCAGGCGGAATGAGAATCTTCTTTCGCCATATACTTCCCAACGTTGTGCAACCTATACTCGTGCAGGCCGCAATCGGCATGGCGGGCGTAATCCTCGCCGAAGCCACATTGTCGTTCCTGGGCCTCGGCATTCCCTCCCCTTCGCCAAGTTGGGGCGGAATGCTCAACGACGCCCGGCTCCATCTGTTCGATTCTCCACATCTTGTCCTCCTTCCGGCAGTCGCTGTTGCAGGTGCAGTGCTAGGTTTCAACTTTCTGGGAGATGCGCTGCGCGATCAGCTAGATCCGCGTACGCGTCTGGAAATGGGGTTGTGAAAGGAACCATGGTCATCCTGAAAAAAGGCGATTGTGAACATTGCGGCCGGTTTTATCGTTATTCGCTCTGGCACTCCGGCTTCGGCGACAACTCCTACGCATACTGCGATACGTGCGGAATGCTCGGCATGTTGAATTATCTGAACCCGCAGGTGGCTGGTTTACCTCCGCTGTCGCAGCAGTATGCGGAGATTGACGAATCGTGGGAGCCGTTTCTTGAGTCTTGCGCCTGTGGCGGGCATTTCCGCTGTGGCGCCGCGCCGCGCTGCCCTTCCTGCCTTGAGCCGCTCTCGCCCCTTCACGCCGCTCCGCACATTGAGGCACAAGCGACGGGCGCGGGAAGAGGTTGGCAATGGCAAAGGAACTGGAACGGCGTCTACTGTATCGCGTTGGACGATCCGGAGCATCCCGGCAACCCTCGCCAGATGATTAATCCGGTCATCAAATCTGAAAGTACAAAAACGGAAACTGCAAAATCCCGAAGCCGCTGGTCGCTCCTGTTCAGCTTCGGGCGATGAAGGTTGGGGTCGTCAGCGATACGCATGGTCTGCTGCGCCCTGAAGTCATCCCCGCCCTGGCTGGTGTCGAACGCATCGTGCATCTTGGCGACGTCGGCGACCCAGCCATTCTGAAATCTCTGGAGAAAGTCGCGGCAGTGACCGCTATTCGCGGCAACGTCGATCGCAGCGGTCCGTGCAGCCGCCTGCCTGAAACCGAAGTGCTGCTCCTTGAAGGCCACTACATCTACATGCTCCACGACGTGCACGCGCTGCATCTCGATCCGGCAGCCGCAAAATTCGGCGCTGTGCTCTTCGGCCATTCGCACAAGCCCGAAATCCGACGGCATAAGGGCGTGCTCTATTTCAATCCCGGCTCCTGCGGCCCACGCCGCTTCGAATTGCCGGTCACCATCGGCGTGATGACCATTACGAAGGATGTCGACATTCTTCCAGAGATCTTTCACCTCTCTGTCTCTTAGCGCAGATCGATCTGGTTCCGCTCGTCCCCTTTTGTCTTGAACCGCGACACACCTACGTAAAACGTATTCGCATCTGTGCCCGGATTATGCAGGCTGATGTTTGCGTTCGACAGGTGCTGATAGCGATAACCAATCGTGATCGCCTGGTTCTTGTGATGGAAGATGTTCACGCCGGTTCCGAAGTCGATGGTGTACATAAACTGCGACCCTTGCGGACTCAGCGCTCGATCATCGAAATAGATGAATCCTCCATCGGTGGAGAGAAACGGCTGCACGCGATGCAGCGGGAGGAAATCCGCCTGAAATCCCACCGGGCTCAGTCCGCTGCCGTAGATGCGCTTGCGCTGGTTGTACACCGTTCCCGACGGGGTCGTATTTGGAGTCGGCCAATCCAGCATGGCCAGCGCCGTCATCTCCGGCGAATAGCGCATCGTCCACGTCTGGTGATGACGATAGAACTCGTATGAATAGCGCAGATCGATGGGCATGTACTTCACATCGCTCGCATATCCCCAGATGTGCCCGCTCATGATCGACAGTCCCCACCACACGCCGAACTCGTGCCTGCCACCGGGCCCGTGCCAGTCAGCCGGTGCCGGCATCGGCGCAGGCAGCACATCGGCGAGGTACGCTTCCACTCCGCTATTGTTGGGATGCCTCGACGCATAGCGCAGCGCTTCCGCCGTTGAGGCCGCAACGCCTTCGCCCGCGTCGCCAAAGAAGCTGTTCGCCTTCACGATACGGGAGTCGCGATACCACGGCGGCCGGAAGCGGAGGATGTTGGCAAAGCCGCGCGCCGGCGTCAGAAAATTGTCCATCGTCAACAGAATCGGATTGCGGCTCTTGTCCTCAAGCTTCGTCACCACGTGCTTGTCGAGATAGTCTTCGGCAATCGTCCAACCAAAGCCGCCCATCGGTGTCGTCACCAGCTCAACCCAACCAGTCTCGTTCGTCTCAACTCCTTTGTCGGTGAAATAGTGATCGCCGTTGTGGCCGATGCTGGCCTCGCCCAGGGGACCAAGCTTCCAGGCAAAGCTGTAGAACGTCGACCACGCCAGCGCCCTCAAACGGCTGCGCCAATACTCGCGGTCGTTCTGAAAACCGAGAGTCATCCCTTTCGGGTCGTTCTGGATCCAGATGCTGTTCGTGATCGCGCCCATGAACGGGTGGCCCACATAATCGTCCAGAAAAGGATTGTCGTCGGACCAGTGATCCCACCGCCACTGAGCGGCCGAATCGATGTAGCGATCCCACCATTTGCCGTCGAGCGTCTCCCAGCGATACCAATAGCCGGTGTAAAGATTGCCTGCGTCTTCAAAAGCATTAAAGAGTATGGATTCGATCAGCATCGGACCCCAGTGCATCCGGCATTCCGGAGCGCGCGTCTCATCTGTCGGACAGTCCTTCAGCGGAACATAGCCTTCGCGTGTAGCCGATTTCACAACAGAACCGGAACCATCGATCGAGGTGCTCCAATCGGAAAGATCAAATGGGGGCAGACCGGCGATCGCCGTTGCCGACGTGGCGGGCGGATCAATCGAATCGATTGCGGGAAGCTTCTGCGTGTCTCCGCCGTTTTGAAATCGGACCGGGGTTGGCGCATCCGGAAGATCCGGCGCTGCAGGTCGATTGACGGCAACGGCTCCCTCGGGCGCACCGGCCGCTGCAGTTTGCGGCTCTGGGGATTGGGCAACTGCTGCGTTGCATCCGGTCATAAGCGTCACTGCCAGGACCAATGCGCCGCCCAGGCGGCTCAAGCACACTAATTCGTCGAATCCAAAGTCCTCGCTATTCCTTTGTTCATGTTTTGCGGCCAATTTCTCTGCGAAACACAGCCATCTAAGACTGGTAAACATCAAGCGCGCGCCCCTCCTCGAATCAAGATCGTTCGTCTTGGTCGTTGAAAATTTTGAGCACGGGGCCGTTAGATGTCGGTGACAGGGACCACCGATTATCTGAACAATGAAACCGTACAGAACCTCATCAGGAGAACGTTGATTTTTCGGAAAACACACCTGATCGAAGCGCCTGCCCGACTTGGATGCAGAATGTGCGCCAATTCTCTGCCTGATTAATGTGGCGCCGATATGAGAGTCGAAAACGAGCGGATGTTTCTCGTGTCCAGCCGCTGCTTCTTCATTGCATGCGGGGATTCACCAACCGATATGTGAGGTCGGTGAGCAGGTTCACCAGCACGTAGGTCAGCCCGATCGACAAAAGGCATCCCTGCACCAGCGCATAATCGCGATTGGAAATGGCGGTCACCACCAGCCTGCCCAGCCCCGGCCAGCTGAAGATCGTCTCAGTCACGATTGCTCCCGCCAGAAGCGCTCCGAACTGGAGTCCGACCACCGTGATGATCGGAACCAGCGCATTCGGCAATGCATGCCGCCACACCACTGCCGTCTCGCTCAGCCCCTTGGCGCGAGCGGTGCGGATGTAGTCCTGCCCAAGTTCCTCCAGCATGGCCGTGCGCACCATGCGTGTGAGAATCGCCGCCAGCGATGCGCCCATGGCTATCGACGGCAACACGAGATACCTGGGGTCGATGCCTCCGGTGCCGCCTCCCGGGCTCGCGCCCGAAACCGGGAACCACCCCAGCATGATCGAAAAGACCAGGATCAACAGCGGCCCGAGCACCAGTCCCGGCACCGACAAGCCGAAAAGACTCACCACTGAGAGTCCCTGGTCCACCAGGCGTCCGCGACGAACCGCGGCGATAATGCCAGCCGGCAAAGCCATGGCAAGCGCAATGGCCAACGATGTAAGGGTGAGAGCCAGGGTGTAAGGATAGCGCACTGCGATGAGGTGCGCCACGCTGTCATGCAGCCGAATCGAAGAGCCAAGGTCCCCGTGGAAGACTCCGTTCCAATAATGAAGGTACTGCCGGGGAAGCGGTTGATCCAACCCATATAGGTGACGAAGTCCCTGTATATCGGCCGGTGTCGCACCCTCGCCCAGCATCATCTGGATCGGATCGCCGGGAACGAGGTGTATGAGGAGAAACACCAGCGACACAACAAGCCATACAACCGGCAATGTCAGGGCGAGGCGGACGAAGAACTGCTTCATGGGCTGGTTTCAACGATAAATGAACCGCTCGCGAGCGACGACTCCCCAGGGAACCAGGCGGATTCAAATAGACAACGGCCGCCATCGAGAGACTCAGCAACGCATGCGCATTGCTGTGCGTCGCGACTTCAGCCCGGCAGACGAGTTCTCATCCGCCGCAGTCAATCTCGCGGGATTCATGCTCTTCGTTGTCCAGAAACTTGAAGCGAACCATCAGAACTGCCGGGTGTATTTCCTCACGTCGCGAATACCAGCGCCGATTCCCAGCACATGATCAATACGGCGTTGAAATGGATCGGATACCATTCCTTCCGTACCAATACGCGGCTCGCTCGAAGTCTCGACAGCCGAATCCGCCAGCCGAAGCGCCGATTCCTCGTTCGAACCTTGATCAGCCGCCTGTCCTTCGCCGAGCAGTGGCGTAAGAACAGTGACCAGTCTCTCCATCAGTTCTTTCCGAAGGCGGAGCTTTTCAAATTCGCCGCTGATCTCAATCAGTTCTGACTTCGCAGACTCAAAGGCAACACGATAAACCTCAATGCGTGATTCCAATTTCATGCCCTCTCCAGTCGCGTAGTCTAGCACGCACAAGAGGACACAAAGTAAGAGTCATTAGTAAGGGTTACCGCCGAACGGTGTCGCGAAGCGCCGCGCCAGAAGAGGGCAATTTCTTGCATCGAGGTTCACGGTGCCACATGAAAGAGATTCGATTTGCGATGCAAAGAAAGCTCCCGCAGCGGAGAGCCGAGCCCTGCCTCAATGCCGGCTCGGCGACGTCCCTCCCGCCGAGCCAGGACCTCTGAGAGGTTAGAATTGGCGGCTGAGCTTCCGACCTACGCCGTGCCCCAGAGCGCTGTCGAGGCGACGCGCAAACGGATCAGACGATGCTCCGTTTGACGCTCCATTCCCGTTCGTTGCCTGGTACTGATAGGTTGGAACTTCCTCAGACGACTGACCTGCTTCGTTGGCTGCGTCTGAAGCACTCTGCACCGCGGCCGCTGCTGCTGCTGCTTCCTCGGCTCCGAGCAGGGGCTTGAGAGCCATCACCACTTTTTCAATGCGGTCTTTGCGTGCGCGGAGTTCTTCAAACGACCCAAGAATGTCGTTGAGTTCCGCGTTTGCTGAATCAAACGCTACGCGATAAATGTCTCCACCGTTGGCTTTCATATCTCGATCTCCAGTGGCGAATTTAGCATGATTCTAGAGGCAGTAAATAAATTCCTTCTGCAACTATCATGTTAGTCATCCCGAACAAAGAACAGTACATAGACGCGAGCAGGCGCTCTCCGCCTGGTGACGGGGAGCGCCTGTTGGGTTGACCATTCCGACTCGCCTTGCCGCGGAACGGCTCGCTGTTCTGGGCCCGGTACTGCCTCTTACATTCCGGCCCGATCTGTTAGATGGGCGACAGAAGACCTTCCGGCCTCTGCTGCCATCCCCAAAGGGCATCGTCGATGCGCCGCTGGAAGGGGTCTGCGGAAGGTTGCCGGAAATAGGCGACCTGCTCCGCAGTGGCTTCCGACATGGCGTGCACCGGTTCGGGAACCTGCTCTTCTTCGATATGAGCGATGTGAGCCGGTTCGGATTTTGCAACTTCCATGCCTGGTCCGGAGACCTGCATGAATGTGAATTCGACAGGTTCAGAGACTGCCTGTTCGATCTCAGGCGCGGTGAACGCTTCGCTCGTCTCGGCGGAATAGGCTGTGCCTGCCTCGACGGTTGGGGTTTCAGCCTGCAGACCGATGAATGGCCGCAGCGCCTCAACAACTTTCTCGATCTGTTCCTTCTGTGTTTTAAGCGCCTCGAACTGCGCCACAATTCCGCGAAGTTCGGCAGCCGCTTCATCCAATGCGAATCGATAGGTTTCTTGTCTCATAGTCAACCCTTGGTGGCATTGTGTCCCACCAAGGTGTTACCAAACAAGTGATAAGTAACTCCAGTGCGAATTACTCCTGTAACCTTAGTAACAATTAGGCTCTGTCCTTTCGCGTTTTCAGCCGGGACCTTAGTTCCCGATGTAGAGACTCGGGCAGCGCACGCACCTCGTTCATGTCAACGCTGCATCATAAACATTCCGTCAACCCGCTCATTCCACAGCCTCTGGGGGCGGCAGATTCCTCTTTGCCACGGGACAGCGGCGGTTAAGGCTTATTTGGGGGTGCGGGCTGACCGACAGGCGGGCTGACAGGCTGCGCAGGGTAAGCGTGATCGACGGCAGCTCTCAATGAGCGCAGCAGCGGGACGTCAGGCGCGTCGAGGCCATCCTTCATTTCATTCGACCAGAATGGCCCACTCAGGCTTCCCAGCGGCGAAAGCGAATAAACACGCAGGATGTCATCATTGGGACCAACTTCGCTCTTCGCGCCGACAGTCTCCACCGTGTCATTGCGATCGGGGTTGGCATTGCCTGGTCCGGTTGGATTCCGATTCGGATATGAGCCGCTGACTCCGGGCGTAGCTCCAACGCCGATCCCTCCATTTACCTGGACAGAGGCAAGTCGTCCCTTGCGCACTATGATGATGAGATCAGCGTCCTTCCGATTGAGCGTCAGCGCGTAGCGGTGCCAGTTTTTCAGGGCATCCTGCACGTTTGCGATCGCATCACGATCCTCCGGGACAAGCCCCGGCTTCATGATGTCCCCGTCTTCTGCCTGAACGTAGACATATCGCGCATTGGAGAAGATGACCGGGAGCGTGTCCTTCTTCTTGTCCTTCGCAAGAGCCAGGGGCCCGACAAGAGCGATACAAAGAGCGATCGACTTGAACAGCTTCATGAGGACACCTCCACGCCGAACTGGCCGCTGGGAAAACAGCATAAGCCTGCTGATTTGACGCGGCCGGGGACCGATAGGTTCTTCGCCCGTCAGAACGAAACACCGCGAGGAATCAGCCTGTGCTCATAGGCCTCGCGCTCAAGCTCCTCGCGAAAATCCGGATGAGCGATGGAGATGACGGCCAGGGCGCGCTCCGCCACTGACTTTCCTTTGAGGTTGACCAGGCCGTATTCAGTGACGACGTACATGATGTCGGAGCGAGGGGTAGTAACAATGTTGCCGGGAGTCATATTCAGGACAATCCGGCTGCGCCGTTCCCCTTGCTTCTGATAAGTCGATGCCAGGCAGATGAACGATTTGCCGCCCTTCGATGCATAAGCGCCGCGCACAAACTGCAGTTGTCCGCCCGTGCCGCTGAGATGCCGGTGCCCGTCTGACTCAGAGGCGGCCTGGCCCTGCAAGTCGATCTGCGTAGTGTTGTTGATCGAGACCATGCGGTGGTTCTGCATGATGATGTTCGGCGTATTCGTGTACTCCACAGGATGGCAGCAGAAGTCTTCGTTGCGGTTGAGCGTTGTATACAGATCCTTCGAGCCCAGCGCGAAGGTGTAGGCAATTCTGCCCGAGTCGAGAATCTTCCTCGAGCCCGTAACAATACCCGCCTTGTAAAGATCCGCAATGCCATCGGTAAGCATCTCGGTGTGAACGCCGAGATCGCGGACGCCGCTTTCGAGCAGCAGCCCGCATACGGCATTCGGCATGCCGCCAATTCCGATTTGCAGACACGCGCCATCTTCAATCTCGGCTGCAATCAGTCGCGCAACCGCACGGTCCACTTCGGTCGGCTCAGGATTGGGCAGTTCCGGCGCAGGTTGATCATCTCCTTCAACGATGTAATCGACCTCCGTTACATGAACCCCGTTCTGGTCTCCATGCGCATATGGAAGATGATCGCTCACCTCCACGATGACGATCCTCGCCGACTCAACCACCGCGCGATGCCAGATATTCGAGGCACTGAAGTTGAAGTAGCCTTTCTCGTCCATCGGGCATGTCTTCAGAATTGCAATATCCACCGGCGCCAGAAATCGACGATAGTAGTCCGGCACTTCACCGAGATTTACCGGCATGTAATTGCAGCGTCCGGCGTCATGTTTCTTGCGGTCGTAGCCGGAGAAGTGCCAGCTGAAAAGAAAGAAGCAGTCCCCTTCCGAGTCGCACTCCGCCACCGCGCGCGGCCGCATGGAAAGGCAGGAGCGAATCTTTACATTGTGCAATTCGCCTCTGCGCACGCCGAGAGCTTTGTCGAATACGTCCGGCTGCGCGAGCCCTACACCGTAATCCAGCCACATGCCAGATCGGACCAGACACGCTGCCTGCTCGCCGGAAATCGTCTGCGCCGGAACGGATGCGACCCTTTTGGGCATGCGAATCACCTTTCCATGAGCCCGAACCAAGATACTCACAAACGACTTCCCGATAGCAAAACTCAGAGCAATCTTCTCACCATTCGTCGACTACGGGCCCATCAATTTGAGAGGTTCACTCACTCCCCTGTCCAGTGAGGAGTTCGCTTTTCAAGGAAGGCTGCGATGCCTTCCTGCGCATCGCGCGCAAGAGCGTTCTTCGTCATGACATCCTGTGCATAGCCATAAGCGCTGGGCAGGTCGAGATCGATCTGCGCATAGTAGGCCTGCTTGCCGAGCGCCACCACCAGATCGCTTGCTTCGGCGATGCGACTGGCAAGTCCCACTGTCTCCGTTCGCAACTCCCCTGCCGCAACCACACGGTTCACCAGGCCCCAGTCCTCAGCCGTGTGTGCGCCAATCGGTTCACCGGTCAGCAGCATTTCCAAAGCGCGCTTGCGCCCCACCGCGCGGCTCACCGCCACCATCGGCGTCGAGCAGAACAGCCCTATTCGGACGCCGGGAGTGGCAAATGCCGCTTCTTCAGAAGCAACAGCCAGATCGCAACTAGCCACGAGCTGGCACCCCGCAGCCGTCGCCATTCCCTGCACTTCGGCAATCACCGGCTGCGGAATCGATTGCACCTTCGCCATCAACTCCGTGCAGACCGCGAAGAGCTTTCGGTATTCGCTCTCTTCGCAACCGACCATCTCGGAGAGGTCATGGCCCGACGAAAACACTTTGCCGTTCGCAGCCAGGATAACGACTCGGAGATCGCGCCGGCTCCCAATTGATTCGAGACAGACGATTAGTTCCCGCATCAGCGCAAGTGACAGCGCGTTCCGTCGCATAGGACGATTCAAGGTGACCAGAGCGATCTTATCTTCGATAGCGAAGCAGATGTTCTCGTAACTCATTGCATGATCGTAAGCTGAATCACCAAACCACGGAAGTATTTCCAGACTCCGGGATATTAAGTCGCGTCAACACAAATCCTCTTGGAATTTGACAAGGTCCAAAAAACCTCTCGTCCGTCACATCTTCTTTTGGGAAATGCCGCTACTCTACACTGTCATGCCCAAATCCCTAAGCAAGCAGCGCGTTCTCATCGCGGACGATGAAAAAAACATTGCCGACACTTTGGCATTGATTCTCGGCTTCCTTGGCTTTGAAACAAATGCGGTGTACAGCGGTGAGGCTGCGGTGGAAGCTGCTGCGCAGTTTCAGCCCGACGTCCTGATAAGCGACGTCATCATGGGGGAAATGAGCGGAATTGAGTCTGCGATTCGCATTTCCCAAATGCTTCCCCAGTGCAAGATCATCTTGTTCTCCGGGCAGGCGGCCACGGCAGATCTCGTTTCTCAAGCCGGCTCGAGCATCCACAAATTTGAGATTCTCAGCAAGCCCGTGCACCCTCAGGTTTTGGTCGATCGCATAAAATCCATTGCGCCGTCTCCGCCTGATCGACTCTCCTATCGCACTGACTACAAACCCACCATCGGATCGTGAGATCCGACTTTCACCCAGTCACCCTTGCGTTCGAGTCGGCACCCATCCCGCCTTAGTGAGCCAGTTCAAGATGCTGCAACAAGGAGTCAAAGCATCCGGGAATCTGCGAATCCCACAATGACCAATTATGGTTTCCCGGGCTGGTGTGGAATTCAAATTGGAATTTGCGTTCTTGAAGCGTTCTCGCAAAGCGGCGGTTCGGCTCGAGGAAGCGCTCCTGCTCTCCTACCGCGACATAAATATATGGAGTCTGTTCAGGGCGTGCTGACTCTACCAGTACGAATGGATCTCTTGACCGCCTCGACTCGCTCCCGGGAGGACCAAAAACCGTTCGAATTCTCCACCACTCCTCTATTCCGGGAATCCTGTTCCGAATTCTGAATTCCCGATTCACTACTTCAATCGAAGGACTGAGGGCACCGACAAACACGAACAACTCGGGCCGCTTCAACGCCCAATCGATCGCTGCGAATCCGCCCATTGAAATTCCCACGATGGCCCTGCTTTCCCGTCGGTCTGAAACTGGAAACCGAGTCGCGACATCGGGCATCAGATCTTGCAAGACATAATCCTCGTATCGGTCCTCCGGCTTCTCGGCGGCATTCATGTAATAGGAAAAAGCGCCCTCCGGCATCACCAGGATCACGTTTCGCGTTGCATATTTGGCAACGTCTGAATCGTTCGACCAGTCGCGAAACCCTCCGCCGTCGCCACCATGCAACAGGTAGACCACCGGCAGTTTTTGCCCTGCCGCAACTTGAGCAGGCAGAAAAACTCGATACGGCATATCGCGATTCAGCGCTGAGGAATGAAAAGTTACATCCTGCATTCGAACGCCGGGAAAAAGACGCGGACGATCTGCTTGGGCTTGCTGCGCGTGCTTGCAGCCCAGGACCGAGAACAGGACCAGGCATGTCGCTGCAAAACGAAATCGTAGCGCTCGTTGACTTTGCATTAGCCGGGTCATGTTGCAGGCGCCGTGGTCGGCTCTGGATTCTCTAACTTGTCGACGCGGATTTTGGCGATGCGGCGGCCTTCCATCTCGACGACGGCGAGGCGGCGGTTTTCAAACTCCACACTCTCGCCAACTTTGGGGATGTGGCCGAGGCGAGCCAGCATGAACCCGGCGAGGGTTTCTACTCCCCCTTCGCGCGGCAAACTCCACTGCATCTGAGTCTCGAGATCGCGAAGGTTGGCGCTGCCTTCCAGCACGAGCGTACCCTGCGCATTGGCGAGGACAGGGCGCGCTGGATCGTCGAACTCGTCTTCAAGCTCTCCGGTCAGCTGTTCGATAGCGTCTTCGGCGGTCACAAGCCCGACAGTCGATCCGTACTCATCGACGACGATTGCCATCTGGCGGCGGCGCTTCTGGAATTCCTTCAATAAAGCCAGCGCAGACTTGGTCTCCGGCACAACCAGCACTTCGCGCATCACCTGACGAAGGCGGAGTTCCATGAATGGAAGCCCGGATTGCGGGTTAGCGGGGCGGGTCGGCACAGCGTCTGCCGAATTGCCGGATTGCTGTGCCGCCGGACGCTGATGCGATTTAGGCCGGAAGAACATCAGACGGGCAAGGTCTTTGGAGTACACAACGCCAATGATGTGCTCGGGCCCGTGTGTTTCGTCGTAAACGGGTACGCGGGAGTTTCCCTGCTCGATGACGTGGGCGCTGGCTTCTTCCAGCGGCATGTTGGAAGGCAACGAGAAGATGCGCTGGCGCGGTGTCATGATTTCGCGCACGGGCACGTCATCAAGCTCAATCGCCCGGTGGATCAGCGTCTCCTGAAAGCGCGGCAGAAGACCCAGACGCCGCGCTGCGGTGGTGATCAGCTTGAGTTCTTCGGGCGAATGCACGGCGGCGCGCTCGGTCATCGGGATATCGAAACCGCGCAGAATGATGGCTGCTGACCCCTTCAGAAGACGGACGGCAGGCCGGGCGATCCGCATAAAAATGAGCATGGTCGGCGCGACCGCTACGGCGAGAGCTTCGGCACGGCGCAGTGCCAGCGATTTGGGGACCAGTTCGCCAATGGTGACGTGGAAATAGGTGATGAGCGCAAAGCCGATGGCGACGGCCGCAATGGAGGCTGCGTGAGCGTAAACCTCTGCGTGACCAGGCGGTTGGGGGAGAAGTTCGATCCAGCCAAGGACGATGTGGGCGGCCAGCGGCTCGCCGATCCAGCCAATAGCCAGCGAACATAGCGTGACCCCCAACTGCACCGCGGGCAGAAAGTACTCAAGCTCGTGCTGGAGCCGCCTCACGGCGCGGGCACCGGGGACTTTGGCCGCGAGAAGTTGCTCGATGCGGGTATCGCGGGTGCTGACCATCGCGAATTCCGCGGCCACAAAGAAGGCGTTGGCCAGAATCAGCATGGCGACGGCGACAACCTGGAGAAGCGGGAGACCGTGCATCTCGGTTGTGAGCATAGCATTCGCAGCACCGGTACCCAATTTGGCGCTCACAAATCAGGTCCCATTGAGTCACAGCCATATCTGGAACTAACCTCAGCACGGGTGCGTATCAGATTGCAGCGGTCATCGGGATCAAGACGGGGTTCGATCTCGCTGTGACCAGCTCTGGAACGTGAATTGCATCTTGTGCTTGCGGATTTCATTTCATAACAGGCAAGCAGGCTGAGATTTTCATCCGGCTTTCATATTTAGGGGAGCGAGAGCTCTTATTGGTGCTGGGGGTGCTCCATGGCTTCGCGTAAAAGCAAAAAGATCTGGATCTGGATCGGTTCGGTTGCACTGTTGGTCGTTGTGGTGATTGGTGTGGCCGCGGCGCGCCTGGTGCGAACAACCAGCATCGACCCAAACCGGATCGCAAAGGCGCATCGCGGCGATGTTGCACGATCAGTTGTGGCAACGGGCAAGATCCAGCCCATCACCAAGGTCGAGGTAAAAAGCAAGGCGTCAGGCATTGTTGAGAAGCTTTACGCGGACATCAATAACAAGGTGCATAAGGGGCAGCCGCTGGCACAACTCGATCAGCAGGAGATCCTTGCGCAGGTTGAAGCGCAACGCGCACAACTCGAAGCCGCCCAGGCGAACGTTGCCACCTATGAAGCCAACATCGAGCAGGACAAGGTCAACGCGGCGGCACCGGATCTGCCGATGTACAAGGCCACGCTGGAACGCAATCAGCAGCTTGCAAAAGAAGGCATTGTGAGCCGGCAGGCGCTCGACGATGCGAACAAGGACTACCTGGCGGCGCTCACACGACGCGATTCGTCAAAAGCCCAAATTGGCGTGGACACGGCAAGATTGAAACAGGCGAAGGCGCAGGTAGCGCAGAGTCAGGCGAGCCTGAAGCAGCTTGAAGAGCAGCTGAGCTACACCACGATCGTAGCGCCAATGGATGGCGTGGTCCTGTCGCGCGATGTTGAGATGGGCGACGCGGTGAGCTCCATCCTTGTGCTTGGTTCAACGGCCACGCTTGTGATGACGGAAGGCGATGTGAACCAGGTATATGTGCAGGGAAAAGTGGATGAAGCCGATATTGCGCACGTCTACATGGGACAGCCCGCGCGCATCAAGGTCGAAAGCTTCCGCGATCGTGTTTTCAACGGCAAGGTCACAAAAATCGCTCCGCTCGGCGTAGAGAAAGACAATGTAACCACCTTTGAGGTTCGCGTAAGCATCGACAATGCCGGCGGCGAATTGAAGGCCAACATGACAGCCAATGCCGAGATCATGCTCGATGAGCACAAGAACGTGCTGATGGTTCCTGAAAATGCCGTAAGCTACGACGCACAGAAGAATGCCTTTGTGCAGGTTCCTGACAAAAATCAAAAAGAGGGCTCGCGCAAAGTAGCCGTAGTTGTCGGCCTTTCGAACGGTTCGCAGACCGAAATTGTGAAGGGGCTGAATGAAGGCGACCAGGTCGTGCTGCAGCAGTAGAAGAGTTGCCAGTTCACAGTTTGCAGCTCTCAGTTCAAAGAAACCGATTCTTCGTTAACCGATGCAGGTTTTGAAACGTCATCCCTGTAGCAGGCGCGTAAAGGAGAGACCAGTGAAAAAAATCAGGGCCTTCAACCCGCCATTTGCACTGCCTGGAATGTTCGGGTGCGTACAACAGTGTCCGCAAATGGACAGGTCCGCACCGCATAACCAAACCTGTAATCGCAGTTGAAATGAAGAATCAAATGAAGTTGCAGTGGCATGTGGGCTTTGGCAATGCGCATGCTCCTCCACAGGCGTAAATCGAGTTCCCTCCCCCATCGAACTGATTTGAACCATGAACTGAACAAGGTCAGAGGAACGAAACGGGAACAGATGAGCTGAAAGCCGAATCCCGGGCTCTGACCGCTGAACCAGAAGTGAATCGAGGAACATGATGAAGCGATTTGCATTAGCAGCAGCAATTCTGGCCCTCGCAGCGGTTCCGGCGCTGGCCAGTGAAGCGACATTCGAGCGCAACTTGACGGTCAGTGGACACGTGGAACTCGCCGTGTCGACCGGCTCAGGACACATTCACATCACCCACGGCGCCGGGGACCGCGTACACATCGTAGGCCGGGTCAAGTCGAACTGGGGCAGTAACGACCAGAAGGTGCAGGAGATCGCGAATAATCCGCCGATCGAACAAACCGGCAACATCATCCGCATCGGCCAGCACCATGAGAACTACCACAACATCAGCATCGAATACGACATTGAGGCTCCTGCGAATTCGTTCCTCGAAGCCAACTCGGGCTCTGGCGACATCAAGGATGATGGCGTAGGAGAGAACGCGAAGCTGGGAACAGGATCGGGCAGCATCCATGCCACTGGGCTGCAGAACGGATTCATCGTCAACACCGGATCGGGCGACGTCTATGTCGAGCAGACCGGCCAGGGCGATGTGAAAGCGCAGACCGGCTCAGGAAACGTGGAATTGAAGGGTGTACATGGCAGCCTGCACGCCGGCACCGGATCAGGCGATATCAAGGTCACTGGCACGCCGACTTCCGATTGGAAGCTTGGAACCGGATCGGGCAGCGTTGAGTTCTGGGCTGGCAATGCTGGATTCACGCTTGATGCTTCGACGGGTTCCGGCAGCGTTCACACTGACCAGGAAATGGCAGTGCAAGGATCGTTTGATAAGCACCACATCGTCGGCAAGGTGCGTGGCGGAGGACCTACGGTTCGCATCGAGACCGGGTCGGGCGACATCAAGGTTCATTGAGTTTTTCTGAGTTGTGGTGCGGCCCGGTCTAGGTGGCTGGCCGCGAGCTTTGAACCTATCCAACAAGTTCGTTCCTCAGGCGAGGCCTTGTGAGTGCTGTGATCGGACCGCGATGACAAAGCTCAACCTCCTGGGAGGTCTCGCCTGTTTTTTTCCTCCCCCTCTCCTCCCCCCTTGCTGATCTCAATTCGCGTGCTGGTCCCCGTTACACTGGAACTATGATTCGAGTCCTTCGTCCTGTGCCTGTGGAGCGGCTCAAGCTGCTGGTGTTCGATCTTGACGGCACTCTGATCGATTCGGCGCAGGATCTTTGCAACAGCGTGAATGCCACTCTCGGGAACTTCGGCCGACCGCATCTTTCCGACGAAATCATTGCCAGCTACATCGGCAACGGCGCGCTCATGCTGGTGCGGCGAGCGTTTGCCACCGACGACGGCAAAGAGCCTAGTGAAGAACTGCTCGCCGGAGCATACAAGTTCTTCCTCGACTACTATCGCGAACACAAGCTCGACTACACCTACGCGTACGACGGGGTCCTTGAAGCACTTGACGCGCTCCACAAGCTGCACGATCAGCTCGAAGTACCGGCTCGCGCCATGGCCGTGCTGACCAACAAACCGGTACGTCCTGCGCAGGCTATCTGCGAGGCGCTCGGACTGGCCCCATATTTTCTGCGCATCTACGGCGGCAACAGTTTCGCAACCAAGAAGCCCGATCCCGAGGGTCTGCTGGCGCTGATGAAGGATGCCGGCGCAACGCCCGAGCAGACCGTGATGATCGGCGACAGCCAGGTGGATGTGCTGACGGCTCGAAACGCGGGCGCGTGGTGCATTGGCTGCACGTTCGGACTTGCTCCGGGCAGCCTGGAAGCGATTCCGCCGGACGTGCTGGTGGATTCCCCCGCAGACTGGACAGCCGCCTTGAGTCCTGCGAAAATCGACGTATAAGGTTCACCTCAATCAGAACTGCAAGTGCGTAAGACGCATAGAGTTAGAGCGCAGTTCAAGATCATCTCGAAGCTGAAGACCGCACGAGAAAAGTGGTCTTCTGTTTTGACACTCGCCGGCCACGAGCGTCCATCTCTGCAAGAAGATCCAGGCACCTGATGCACCTGCTGTAGTGGGACACTTCCTGGCCTCAATGCTGGTTATTGCTGGAGATTTGCATGTTGCGCTTTTCTGCTTTGGTTGTTTTGCTGCTGTCCGCTGCCGTGGTTTTCGCCCGGAACTCCTCTGATTCCGCAGCCAAACCCGCGCCTGCAGCCACGGTACAAGGCGTCGTAGCCGATCCGACGGGCGCTATCGTGCCCAATGCCCAGGTTGACCTGGTGAATACCGACGGGTCGATCGCGAGTACGACCAAGTCGGATGACGTGGGAAACTTTCTGATGGCTGCGCCGCACGCGGGCAGCTTCACCCTGGTCATTTCAGAGCCGGGATTCGAAACCGTACATCTACCGGTAACCCTGCATCCCAATGTGGTTTCGGCCACAGCTCCCGCAGCGCACGTAATGGCGGCGCCGTTGCACATTACTTTGCCGATTGCCGCTGTGGCAACAAGTGTCAGGGTAAACGGCGATATGAACGAAGACCTCACTGCGTCGGAAGAAAATCGCGACTCCTCGGTCATGACTTCGTCCGACTTGAAAGCGTTACCAATCTTCGACAACGACTATGTCAGCGCGATGAGTTCGTTCCTCGACGACAGTTCTTCGGGAACCGGCGGATCGGGGTTGATGGTGGATGGCGTTGAGGCGAATCGCGCTACGGTGTCGGCCTCTGCTGTTCAGGAGGTCCGGATCAACCAGGATCCCTATTCAGCGCAGTACTACTGGCCGGGACGCGGACAAATGGAGATTATTACCAAATCAGCCGCGGACAAATATCACGGTCAATTCAATTTTCTATTTCGGGATTCAGCTTTGAATGCGCAGAATGCGCTGGCGCCCTCGAAGCCGTCTGAGCAACGGCGCGTGTACGAGGGAAGTTTTACCGGTCCCATCTTCTTCGCGAAAAAGAGCAGCTTCCTCGCCAGCTTCAATCGCGCAGAGGAGGATCTCAACTCGGTAGTGTACGCAACGGTGGTTCCCACTTCCGACAACCCGGGCGGCATCTATCAGGCGAACGTGCCTTCGCCGACGCGCGATACCGAATTCAGCATTCGTGCCGCGCACCAGTTTGGCGAGAAATACTCCGCATACGCGCAATACAGCTACGAAGATTGGACTGGGCAGAACCAGGGCGTCGGCGGACAGTCGCTGGAGAGTGGCGGATACAACAGCGAATACCACGAAGACGATGTGGTGATGCACGTTGACTCGACGCTTTCGGCAGTTCTGCTGAATCAGTTCTCGGTGGTCGGCGAGCACGCCTCCAATCAGCACACGAATGTAAACGAAGCTCCGCGGGTTTCAGTCAGCGGCTACTTTGCAGGCGGGTCAGCGCAGGGCGACTACCTGAGCACCGAATATAACTTCCGCATCACTGACATGGTGACGTGGACGCACGGCCGCCATACCGTTAAGTTCGGCGCCAACGTTCCTCATATGAGCAGGCGCGCGTTTGACGACAATACAAACGCTCTCGGCACCTACACCTTTGGCCCGACACTCAATTCCGACGGAAGCGTTGCGCAAACGTCGCTCGAGAACTTCACAAACGAACTTCCCTCGGGATTCTCGCAGAATACCGGCGATGTGCATTTCATCTATCACCAGCAGGAGATGGGCGCATTTGTTCAGGATCAGTTCAAAGTGAATGATCGGTTCTCGATCACGCCCGGCCTGCGCTACGACTGGCAGAACTTCCTGGCGGACAAGCGGCTGGGATTTGCCCCGCGCGTGTCGTTTGCGTGGGTGCTGGATCAGGATTCAAAGATGGTTGTGCGGGGCGGCGGCGGCATCTATTACGACCGGTTCGGTTCGGGTCCGCTGCTCGACCTGGTGCGCTATGAGAAACCGCGGCGGCAGGCGATCCAGTTCTCTCTCGATCCAGCAGAGCTGCCCGCAACAGGCTGCGTACCCATAACGGAGTGCGTCACGATCACAGAGCAGCCGGCGAATCTGGCGCGGCTCGCGCCCAACGCCGCGATTCCCTACCAGATGCAGTACGGGCTCTCGATCGAACGCCAGTTGGGCGAGAAGGCCACGGGCGTGATCAGCGCATACTCAACGCGAGGCATTCACGAGTTCCGGTCCGTGGATATCAATGCTCCAACGCCTGATTCGGGATACACGCTGCGGCCAGATCCCACTTACGCCTTGATCCGGCAGATGCAGCCCTACGCATTCTTTGAAGGCAGCGGGCTAGATGTTTCGTATCGCGGGCGGCTCAACAAGTACTTCACAGGATTCGGCCGGTATACCTGGTCGCACTTCGAATCGAACACAGGCGGGATCGGGTGGTTTCCTCAGAACCAGTACGCGCCGAACGACGAGTGGTCGAATGCAAGCTTTGACCGGCGCAACCGGGTGGGCATGTACGCCATGTTCAATCCCAAGAGCGTCTACAACCTTGCCGCTGGCGTCTTCGCGAATACCGGCCGCCCCTGGACAATTACGACGGGGACGGATCTCTATGGCGATTCGCTGTTCAACACGCGTCCGGACGGCGTAGCGCGCAACTCTGAAACCGCACCGTCGTATGTAGACCTTGACCTGCGCTGGGGTCACGACTTCGCCATCACCTCGAATAAAGACGAGGAAGCCCCACGCGTAGGCTTCTCGGCTGGCGCCTTTAATCTGCTGAACCACCAGAATCCGTCGAGCCTCGATACCGTCAATTCCTCGCCGACCTTCGGCGACGTAACGGCCGTCGGCCCGCCGCGGCGCATTCAGCTCGGGATGCGGCTGGAGTTCTGAATCTCAAAATGTGAGCTTGCTCACGGAACTTTTCGTGCCCTTTGCGCGTAGAATTCCGCAGTGAGGGTCGCTATGACTCAACGCCTGTTCTCTGCCTTGCTGCTGTCCTCTGCCCTTTTGCTTGCGGCAACTCCAGCCCGTGCCAATAAAGATGCGGTGCAGTTCGGCAGCAGCATCGTCGTGCCGGAGGGTCAATCAATCCATGACGCTGTGTGTTTCTTCTGCAGCGTCAACGCAAAGGGCAACATCGATCACGATGTGGTCGTGTTCTTCGGCAATGTACATATTGCGCATGAGTCGAAGCACGATGTCGTGGTGTTTTTTGGAACCATCCGCGCGGAAGACGACGCAACCATCGGTCATGACGTGGTGAATTTCTTCGGTTCGGTCCGTCTCGGCGAGAACGTCACCGTCGGCAACGATCTGGTGGTGATGTTTGGCGGATTGCACGCGGCAGACACGGCTAACATCCAAGGCAGCCGCGTAGCACAGCCGCCGTGGGTGTTCTTTACCCCGCTACTAATTCTCATCGCCATCATTGTTTTCGTCGTGCGTGAGATTCGCGCATCGCAGCGCCGGCGATACCTCGCTGCCTATGGATATTCGACAATGCCGCAGCAGCCGCCTCCACCCCCGACACCGCCGGCCCGATAGCCGTTCAGATAAACTCCTCTCTGATGACCACAAGTCATTTTGCGGTTGTGCGTCCGCTGCGCGTTGTCATTCCTGGTGGCAGTGGGCAGGTGGGGCAAGTGTTGGCGCGGCATTTTCATCGACGCGGCGATCATGTCGTCGTTCTTACGCGCGGGCCCCATACAGCCGAGTGGCAGACGGTGCATTGGGATGCGCAAACACCGGGCCTTTGGACGCAGTATCTCGAAGGCGCGGACGTTTGCATCAATTTGACCGGTCGAAGCGTGAACTGCCGCTACACTCCGGGCAATCGCGTTGAGATCTACAACTCGCGCATAGTGTCCACACGGCTCCTGGGCGAAGTGATCGCATCGCTTCAGCACCCGCCGCGCGTATGGCTGAACGCTTCGACGGCGACAATCTACCGCCATGCCCTCGACCGGCCCATGGATGAGAAGACCGGCGAACTGGGCGGCGGAGAGCCGGGAGCCCCCGATACCTGGAATTTCTCCACTCGCGTGGCGAAGGACTGGGAGACAACACTCTTCAAAGCAGATACTCCGCACACCCGCAAAGTGGCAATGCGGTCGGCGATTACCTTTAGCCCCACGCCGGGAAATGCCTTCGCCGTGCTTTCAAACCTCGTTCGCGTGGGGCTGGGTGGAAAGCAAGGCAACGGGCGGCAATGGGTCTCGTGGATTCACGAAGACGACTTCGCCCGGGCGGTCGAATTTCTGATTACGCACGAAGAGATTGAGGGCGCGGTGAATATCGCATCGCCATACCCCGAGCAGAATCGGGAGTTCATGGCAATCTTCCGCGACGCCTGGAACATGCCAAATGGAATCCCCGCTCCTAAGCCGCTGCTGGAGTTGGCAGCTTTTTTCATGCGCACAGAAACCGAATTGGTGCTGAAGAGCCGGCGCGTCGTTCCAACCCGGCTCCTCGATGCTGGATTTACATTCCAGATTCCAAACTGGGCACACGCCGCAGAAGACCTCGTGGAAAGATGGCGCAGATCCCGAGAGTAGAGATTTGCGAACTAGGAGTAACTGTCAATCTTCCTCCCATAGGGAGGCTTGAAAATAGCCCCAGATGAAGCGCAAGCGAAATCCGGGGAGAATGAACCCATGGAATTGCCTCCGTCCCGTAGGGCCGGAATGAAAAACAACTGGCAACACCGCTACCGGTTCCCTATTCCTTGCCTCTCTCACTTTGGCGTGATATCAGTAACAGGCAAATCCCAGTGGGCAGCGAGGATTTCGAAGCGGCGTTGCTCTTCTTTTTTGTAGGTGTCCTGATCGGGCCAAAGCTGCTTGATGAAGGCTTCTTCGTCAGGGTTCGAGGTGGTGGCGACGGTCGAGTTCTTGAAAGTGATGGTGACGCGGTAGTCCCATCGGCCATCTTCGGTGGCGTGATAGGCAGGTGACTCCATCTTGACCGAAAGCATTCGGCCCGTTGATTGAATCTTCTTCAGGAGCGGGTAGTGATTCTTGAGGAAGAGGTCATGAAATTCCTGCTGATGTCCCCATTGCACCTTGTAGTAGTACTCGATGGTGTAGGGCTTGTCCGCGCCGCCTTGAGCTGGAGCGCCTTGGGCCAGAGTCGGTGGGGCAACCGAGAAAGCGAGCAGAAGGGAGAGAGCGACCAGAAAAACTCTGCGCATGAAAGCCTCCTTGAGATCGATGGCAATTGGTTGGCTGCCATTGTACCGTGAAGGCTTCCATGTGCACTTGCTCGGGTATTTGTATGATTGCGCCGCCGCGAACCCGGGCCCGACTGCAAATCGCGGCGAATTAAGGTACAGACTGCTTTAGACATGCATTTACGCGGAATAAATAATTTTTAGTCTAAACACCGGCAAGATGCTCGAGCGCCACTCGACTGGGAATCTCAAGAATCGAACCATGGAAGGCCACGAGGTGGCGGCTCTTGAAGGTTGAGAGAGTGCGTGTGACGGTTTCGCGCGAAGCGCCGATAAACTCACCGATCTCTTCGTGCGTGAGCGAGAAGCGGAACCGCATACCTGCTTCTGTCTTCTGGCCGGTCTCACTCCACTCGAGTAGCAGGCGGGCAAGTTTCTCAGGCGCGGAGCCGGAGAGAGCGACCGTGCGAAGCTGCTCGCAGGCAACTTTGTATTGCAGGCTGAGTTCCTGCGTGACCACCTGGTAGACCTCGGGGTGGCGACCCATGAAAGCAAGGAACTGATCGCGATCGATAACGGCGATGCGCGAAGGATAGAGAACCTCGGCCGTCATCTCGCTTGGCAGCCCGGAGAGGACAGACGATAGACCTAGAACTTCACCGGACTTCGCGATACTGAGGATGAGACGCTTGCCTTCACTCGAATTGATCGAGAGCTTGACCTCGCCGGAGATGAGGATGAAAATGCCGGTCGACGCCGACTTCTCTGAGAAGAGCTGAACGCCGGGCTGATACAGCGTGGGGAATTCCATCGACTCGAGGTCGCGCAGAGCTGCTGGCGTAAGCTTCTTGAAGAATTCGCCGGACCGCTGTGCCTGGCTTCTGGAAGTGGTCATTGTTTCACGCATCGTCTGCATCGTCATTCTCCCTCTTCTGCGTTCAAAGCCTTGTTTAAGGTCACTTCTTCCGCGAGGAATTGCGCCCACGGGGTGTTGGTGATAAATGTGGCTTGCGTCTGCGCGTAGATCGAACTCAGCACGCGCTTGCCGCTAGAGTCTGCGTATGTAACGTTGTGGAGGTCGATGATGAGTTTTCTCGAAGCGAGTCGCGAAGCCGTTTCCCCCCAGACGCGGTCGAGCTCACTCGCCCACGGCCCTGCCACGCGGCCTTCTAACCTCATCTCCACTGTTTCAGCCGTATCTTGAAATGTGATTCGCAACGTATGTTGGCCCTCATCGGCCTTGCCCTCTATAAGGCAACTGCCGTGCCAAACTCGAGTGACGTGCGGCATAGGTCTCTTTGTTATTGATTTTGCAGGAGTTATTTCGAGAGAAAGACAAAGTGATGAAGTGGTGACGAGGCCAAAGTGCCGAAGTGACGATGACGACATTTCGTCACGAGACGAGATGTCGTCGCACTGGCACTTCGTCACAGACAAAAAGTATCTTTGGAAACCCGCAGAGTTCGGTCGTGCAAGCTTACATATAGTCGTTGCGCTCGATGCCGAGTTTTTTCAGCTTCGAGTTCAGCGTCGTCCGCTTGAGGCCGAGACGCTCGGCGGCACCGTCGCTGCCGCCAATCTGCCCCTTGGTTTCGCGGAGCACGCGGAGAATGTGTTCGCGTTCGGCGGCATGCAGCGTAGGGTTCGCCTTATCGAGTTCTTCAACTTCTTCCGCCACCTTGGTTTCGAGTTCAGCGAGCGGAACATATAGAACGTTGCCGCGAGTAAGAATGACGGCACGCTCCAGGAAGTTTTCGAGTTCGCGAATGTTGCCTGGCCAGGGCCAGCGGCAGAGAGCCTGCATCGTCTCGTGGGGAATGGTCTCGATGTTTTTGCTCATCCGCCGGCTGTGCGTCGATACAAAATGGCGGACAAGCACGGGGATGTCGCTTACGCGGTCACGGAGCGGCGGAGCAAAGATGGGAAAGACCCTGAGCCTGTAGAAAAGATCGCTGCGAAACTGCTTTTCGGCAACCATTTGGGCGAGGTCGCGATTGGTGGCAGCGATGAGTCGCACGTCGACGGAAATGGGTCGAATCCCGCCCAGGCGCTCGATCTCTCTTTCCTGGAGCGCGCGCAGCAACTTAGGCTGAAGGTCGAGAGGGAGCTCGCCGACTTCGTCAAGGAAGAGGGTGCCTTCATGGGCTAATTCCAGGCGGCCCATCTTGCGCGCAATCGCGCCGGTGAATGCGCCCTTCTCATGCCCGAAGAGTTCGCTTTCAATAAGTCCGGCCGGGATCGCCGCGCAGTTGACCTTGACGAAGGTGCGATCGCTGCGACCGCTGAGCCGGTGAATGGCGCGCGCAAGCAGTTCCTTGCCGGTACCGGTTTCACCCTGGATGAGCACAGTCGCGTTGGTGGGCGCCACGGTTTCTATCTGTTTGAGCACCTGGCGCAGGCCCCCGCTTTCGCCAATGATGTCTTCGAAGCGATTCTCGAGATTGATTTCGTCTTCGAGATACTGCTTTTCCTGCCGGAAACGATCGCGGAGTTCCGCGATCTGTCGAAAGACCACAGCGTTGCTGACCGCCATTGCCACCTGGTCGGCAACCTGGACAAGCATGTCGGATTCGCGCTGCGTAAATGCTCCTTCGATCCTGCTGGCTGCCGCGAGCACGCCAATTACCTGGCCTCGATGAATCAGCGGTATCCAGCATCCAGACTGCATGCCGAGGCCTGTCAGGTGACGAACGCCCTCCTCGGGGAAGCCGCCCTCCTGGATGCGAGCGAGGCAAACCGGTTCTCGTGTTTGGATTGCCCTTCCCGCCGGTGATGCGTGGAGAGGGACCTGAAGATCCCCGCGACTGGGTTGCGTATCGCTCACGGTAATAAATTGCACCATGACCGAATCGGAACCTTCTTCAAAAAGTCCAAGGGTGGCGCAGTCAAGCGGCACGACCTCCTGCAAGCTGGCGGAGATCGCCGACAAGAGCTTGCGCACATCCATGTTGGCAAGCAATGCCTGGCTGAGCTGAAGCATGACTGCCTCTTCAGCACGCTTGCGGTCGGTAAAGTCGCGAGTGACCTTGGCGAAGCCGGTAACTTCGCCGGAAGTGTCGCGAATCGCGGTCAGGACGATATTTGCCCAGAAGCGAGAGCCATCTTTGCGCACGCGCCAGCCTTCGTCTTCAACACGCCCGCGCTCCGCCGCCCGCTTCAGCAGTTCGGCGGGACGGCCGTGGTCAATGTCTTCCTGAGTAAAGAAGCGAGAGAAGTGCTTTCCGATAATCTCGTCGGCTGTGTATTGTTTGGCGCGCTCCGCGCCGGGATTCCATGTTGTTACGTGGCCAACCTCGTCGAGCAGGTAGATTGCATAATCGCGCACGCCATCCAGTAGCGAGCGAAGCTGCAGGTCCTTGCGCCGGGCAAGTTCCTGGGTTTCGTGTTGCTCTGTGACATCCCTAACAATGCTGAGAACGGCGGGCCCAGCCGGGGTTTGCAACGGCTTGAGCATGATATCGACCGGAAACTCAGTTTCGTCTTTGCGCAACCCGAAAAGATTCATGGGTGCGCCCATCTGCCGTGCCCGCGGATGAGCATCGTAGTTCTCGCGATGCGCGGGATGACGCATGCGAAATCGCTGCGGAACGAGATTCTCGATGGGCTGGCCTATCAACTCGTCCAGGGTGTGACCGAATAGCTCCGCAGCACGCGGATTCGCGTCACGGATGACTCCTTCACCGTCCGTGACAAAAATCGCGTCGGGAGAGATCTCAAACAGATTCTCCAGCGCAAATCTACCAAACTCGGCCCGCTTGACCCCACCTGCAGCCGCGGCGTCCTGTTCCGGGGAATCCGAAGGGCGCATCCAGGCTCCAACCTTGACTATGCTTCGAAAGATACGCGCTCAAAGCTTCGGAAGCAAACGATTGCACTTGTCGGTAGTGCCTCAGTTTGACTGAGACACCACCCACTTGCCCTGCGGGTCACTGGTTGCGACGCTTATGAAGGCGAATTTAAGAAAGCCGGCTCGAAGAACCGACTTTTCGGATCAGCCCTTTTTCTGACGTTTGCGTGCCGCCTTCTCGGCGTGATCTGAAAGCGCTTGATGCGAAGTTTTGCTTTTGGGCTCCCGTTGCATGGCTTTCAACCGGGAGCGCCCGCGCGCGGTGGTCCCTTCGGGTCCGGTCGTGGGGTTGGTTCGCCCCTTTTCAGAATCCTGCTCAGCCTTGTGGCGAGTTTCTTCGCTTGTCTTGCCCTTCGCGGGCGGTTTCAGCGGAATACCGGCGCGGCGTGCCTTACTGAGTCCGATGGCAATGGCCTGCTGGGGAGAACGCGCTCCGTGCTTCCCTTCCCGCACATGATCGATCTCTTCGCGCACAAATTCACCCGCTGCTGTCGATGGCGACTTCCCCTCGCGCAGATCCTCTCTGGCTCGATCCATGGTCGCTTTCTCAGGCATAAGAATCCTCCCAGCGTCCTTCGATGCCGGGGGAGTTTCGAGGGCTGCATGCTCGTAATGGTGCCTTTTAGCCGGATCTCGACGCCCAGCCGGTACAAAGCAATGAGGGATGCCGGGCGCAAAAATTTGAAATAGCCGCATCTTTCGCACTCGGCGTGAATCAATTGCTACACAGGAGACGCTTCCCCAATGGCACAGAAGATTGCATTCATTACAGGCGGAAATCGTGGGCTCGGATTACAGACCGCACTCGATCTCGGAAAAAACAAGGAAGAAAACATCAAGGTTGTAATTGGCGCCCGCGACAAGGCGCAGGGCGAACAGGCGGTAGCCAAACTCCGCGCCGCGGGCGTGGACGCCGACACGATCCAGTTCGACATCACAAAGCAGACCGACTATCAGGCAGCCTACGACTACTTCGACTCGAAGTACGGCCGCCTCGACATACTTGTAAACAATGCAGGGATCGCCGGCGGCACTTTTCCTGGCGAAGGCCCCGAACATCGCGCCGCGGATGTCCCGATGGAACTGCTGCGCAAGGTTTTCGAGACGAACTTCTTTGCTCAGGTCGAACTGACAGAGAAATTATTGCCGCTCATCAAGAAGAGCCCGGCGGGAAGGATTGTAAATTTATCGAGCATTCTGGCGTCGCTCCAGCTGCATGCAGATCCAAAGTCGCCCATCTATAACGCGAAGTCGTTTGCATACGATGCTTCGAAGACCGCTCTCAATGCGTTCACGGTGCATCTCGCCTACGAGCTGCGGAATACAAACATCAAGGTGAACTCCGCGCATCCCGGCTGGGTGAAGACCGACATGGGCGGCGAGAGCGCCCCAATGGAACTGGCGGAAGGCGGCAAAACCAGCGCAGCACTGGCCACTCTTCCCAACAACGGACCGACAGGAGGGTACTTCCACATGGGTAAGCCACTGCCCTGGTAGTCCATCTGAAAGATGGACTTCTGAATCGGTGGACTGGTCACACTGCTCGAGATGGCGCCTTCAGGGCGATATACAATCGTGCAAGCCTGAATTTGCCGTCGAGGAAACCGCATGCTGAAGCAGTGGGTACTGGTTGTCCTTGCCGTTATTTTCCTTATCGTATTCGTTCTCTCGCTCGTCCCTTTCTTTGTGAACGCCGAAGCTTTCAGACCTACGATCGAGGGCCAGCTATCAAGCGCCCTCGGCCGTGAGGTGACAGTAGGACACCTTACATTCGCGATCATGGCCGGAAGTCTGGATGCCGATGATATCTCCGTTGCGGATGACCCCAACTTCAGCGCGATTCCCTTTATTCAGGCGAAGAAGCTGAATGTGGGTGTGGAGATTCTTCCAATCGTGTTTCATCACCGCGTGCACATCACCAAGCTGCACATCGGCACGCCCTCGATTCAACTTATCCAGAACGGCAGCGGAAAGTGGAACTTCTCCAGCATCGGGGGGACATCGGCGACACCGGGCGATACACAGCAGTCGAGTCCCGTGTCCGATTTGACCGTGGAAGAGCTGAAGATTACCGACGGAAGCGCAACAGTATCGTCGATTCCGATTACGAACAAGCCGTTCGAATATACCGAAGTGAACGTGACGGTGAAGAACTTCTCTTCTTTGAAATCATTCCCATTCGAACTCTCGGCCAGGTTGCCCGGAGAGGGCTCGATGAAGCTATCCGGCGATGCTGGTCCGATCTCACAGAAGAACACGACGCAAACACCATTCCAGGCGACATTGCAGCTCAGGAATTTCGATCCGGTTGCCTCAGGCATCATCGATAAAAGCAAGGGCATTGCGATGCAGAGTGACGTAGATGCCCAACTCAGCTCCGATGGAATGAATGTATCGAGCACGGGAAAGATCAAAGCCTCACAACTTCAACTGGTTCCAAGAGGGTCGCCCGCGCAGGAGCCAGTGGATATTGACTACACCGCCTCCCACAACATTGAAACGCAAAATGGAACCGTCTCGGACATCGCCATTCATGTGGGATCTGTCGCCGTTCACGTGAGCGGAAGCTTTCAATTAACGCCGCAAGTACTTATGCTCGATCTGCACGTTGCAGCGCCGAGCCTGCCAATCGATCAACTGGAACGACTGCTGCCGGTCGTGGGCATCCATTTGCCGAGCGGGTCTTCACTGGAGGGCGGCACGCTGACGGCAAACGTTTCGGTTACCGGTCCTGCAACCACGGCAACCGTGGCGGGCCCAGTCGAGATCGACAATACGAAACTCGCCGGCTTTGACCTCGGGTCAAAGATACAGGGCCTGAATTCGTTGGGCGGCACATCGACTGGAACAGATATCCAGGTGCTGAAAGCAAACGTGAATTCTTCACCGCAAAATACAAAAATTACAGGCATCTACGCCAATGTGCCTCAGCTGGGCTCGGCTACCGGTGAAGGCACAATCGCGGAGTCCGGAGCTATCAACTTCAGCCTTAACGCAAAGGTGAATTCGTCGAATCCAGTCGGCGCGATCGCAAATCAGGCCGTGAATGCAGCGGGCGGGATCGTCGGCGGCTTTCTCCATCCGAATGCGAAGCCTGCCCCCGCCTCCAGCCACGCAATTCCTCTGACGATTACCGGCACAACCGCGAACCCGTCGATCAAAGCGAATGTCGGTGCGATGCTGAGGTAGTGCTGCTCAACTTTGAAAGATTTAGAGCCACTGGTCAGCCGGTTTTCCATCAGGCGCTGGATCAGTGAGTCCATCCCTTATGCCTTTGGGGGATATAGAATTCGAACATTAACATCTTCTCCGATCCACAAATAGCGCGATCTCTGTTGCCTAGGCTGACGGGGCGTCTGCGCCAGAGGAATCCACTATGAAGCCCGTGATGGTTTTCGGCCCCATTGCAACTCTTGCCCTGGTTTGTGTCGCAACGTTTGCTCAACAACCGCGCCAGTACACT
Source organism: uncultured Acidobacteriaceae bacterium (assembly GCA_963832035.1). Classification (GTDB taxonomy): domain Bacteria; phylum Acidobacteriota; class Terriglobia; order Terriglobales; family Acidobacteriaceae; genus Telmatobacter. The sequence goes on from CAWHSK010000004.1 coordinate 882,685, forward strand.
GATCAGGATTACGCAAAGGCCGAGAAGTTCATGGCCTACAACGTCAATCCGCTCGCCTACAAGGGCCAGGTCAATGCGCAATGGCTAGACGATGATCGCTTCTGGTATCGCGAGGTGGATGATAGCGGAACCACCTACGTGATGGTCGATCCGGCAAAGGGCTCGCGCAGTCCCCTCTTTGACTCGGAAAAACTGGCAGCGGCGTTGAAGCCTGCGATGAACGGGGCTGGAGTCGACGCGAGGCATCTTCAACTTTCAGATATATCGCTGAGCAATAGCGACCACACTTTGACGTTCACCATGCGTGGGGCGACCTACCAGTGCAACATCGGCGCGGGATCGGATGCATGCAAGGTGCTGACAGGCGGAGCGCCTGCAAAGGGCCAGTTACCGCAACCGCCAATGACGCTTTCCCCCGACATGAAGCTGGGCGCATTTGTTCGTGATTGGAATCTGTGGGTCCGCAATCTGTCGACCGGAGCGGAAACCCAACTGACCACCGACGGCGTGAAGGACTTCGGCTATGCCACGGACAACGCCGGATGGAAGCATTCAGATTCCGCAATCCTGCTTTGGTCGCCGGATTCAAAGAGGATTGCAACCTTCCAGCAGGATCAACGCAAAACCGGCGAAATGTACCTCGTGCCCGTGACCAACACACATCCTGACCTGAAGGCATGGAAGTACCCGCTAGTGGGCGACAAAGATGTGACCATGATTGAGCGCGTTGTTATCGACGTGAACGCGCGCAAGGTAATCCGCCTGAAGATGCCTCCGGATCAGCATCGTTCCACCCTCTGCGACGACATCGCCTGCGACGGCAATACGTTTGCCGATGTGGAATGGAGTCCCGATGAAAGGTACCTGGCATTTGTATCCACATCGCGTGACCACAAGCAGGAGTGGGTGCGCGAGGCCGACGCCGAGACCGGCAAAGTGCGCGAGGTAATGACGGAGACGACGCCAAAGTTCTACGAGGGCGGCAACGGCAAAATCAACTGGCACTACCTTCCGCAATCGAATGAGATTCTGTGGTTCAGCGAACGCGACAACTGGGGAAATCTCTACCTCCACGATTTGACCACCGGCAAGCTGAAGAATCAGATCACGCAGGGACCTGGGAACGTAACGCAAGTCCTCTACGTTGACGACAAGACCCGCATGATCTACTTCACCGGCGTGGGCAAGGAGAAAGATCGCGATCCTTACTACGAGCATTTCTACAGCGTTAAGTTTGACGGCACTGGACTGACGCTCTTGACACCGGAAAATGCGGATCACCGAATCAAGGTCTCGCATAACGGGCGGTACTTCACTGACACCTACTCGACCCCGATTCAACCGCAGGTAACCGTGGTGCGCGATGGCCAGGGCAAAACGGTGATGGAGGTGGCACGGCAGGATATTTCAAAACTCACCGCCACTGGGTGGCAGCCCCTCACGCCCATCACCGTAAAAGGCCGCGACGGAAAAACTGACCTCTACGGCTTCATGTTCAAGCCGATTCCTTTTGATGCATCGAAAAAATATCCCATCATCAACTATGTCTATCCCGGGCCGCAGATCGGCTCCTGTGGAGGCCGCGACTTCCGCGCCGCGCATGGAGACATGCAGGCACTGGCGGAGCTGGGATTCATCGTTGTGTGCATCGACGGCATGGGCACGCCATTCCGATCGAAATCATTTCATGAGGCGTACTACGCGGACCTTGGAGACAACACGATTCCCGACCAGATAGCCGGCATGAAGGACCTGGCAAAACGGTACGCCTTCATCGATCTCGATCGCGTGGGAATCTGGGGACACTCCGGTGGCGGAAATGCAACCGGCGCTGCGATGTTGCACTATCCTGATTTCTTCAAAGTTGGCATAGCCGAAAGCGGCAACCACGACCAGCGCGATTATGAAGACGACTGGGCTGAGAAGTGGGCCGGCATCGAAGTTAAGAATGCCGACGGCACGACTAACTACGATTCGCAGGCTAATCAGAACTTCGCTAAAAATCTTAAGGGTCATCTGCTTCTGGCCCATGGCACCATGGATGACAATGTGCCGCCGAACAATACCCTTCTGCTGGTCGACGCGCTCATCAAGGCCAATAAGGATTTCGATTTGATAATGATTCCCAACGTGCCGCATGGCTACGGGCCGGCCTCGCAATATATGATGCGGCGTCGGTGGGATTATTTCGTGCGCTATCTCGCCGGCGACATTCCACCAAACGAGTATCAGATGAAGCCGTATTCAGTGGCGATCGGTGTCATTCGCGGCGGCCCCGACCCTGAGGACGAGTAGGACGCGAAATGCGTCTGGGTATAAAGGGTCGCAGAATGAAATGGGAGAGCGTCATGCAAATGAGATTTCTTGCCGTGTTGGTTTTGAGTGCGAGTGCGCTTGGGGCACAGCTTGCACCAGCGGCGCCGCAGGCGAATGAAAAGTTTGCAAAACTCAGCGAAGAGTTCATTCACGAGACGCTGGCGCTGTCGCCCTCCAGCGCATCGCAGGCTGGCTATCACAAGCACGTCGATGCAAAAACGGGGCGGACAATCGCGCTCGATTCCCTTCTTGACGACGTGAGCCCGGAAGGATTCGCCAGGCAACGCAGGGTGTATGAACAATGGCGGGGGCGATTCCATACCGAGACACCGGTCGCCTCACTCGGAGCCCAGGACGCGGCAGACTGGCGCCTGATCGACGATCAGATCGGACTGAACCTGCTCGAACTCGACCGCATCCAGAATTACAAGCACAATCCGACCGTCTACGTGGAGCTATTGGGCGGCGCATTCTTTCAGCCGCTGACCGATGAGTACGCCGCAGAGGATGTGCGACTCGGTGATGTGCTATCACGCGTTGCCGCTACACCGACGTTCCTCGATCAGGCGCGCACCGAATTGGTGGATGCCGATCCGATTTTCATCAAGGTTGCAGTTGAGGAGAACGAAGGCAACATCAACCTGATTCAGGACACGATCGCCGCAGCTGTTGCGAAGCATCCGGAGTTGAAAGCGCGCTTCGACCAGGTCGCGCCGCCTGCCGTGAAGTCGCTGAAAGATTTCTCGCAGTGGCTGCAGACTGATCTCGCAAAACGGAAAACAGACCGCACATGGCGCCTTGGCAAGGACTTTTACGCCGAGAAGTTCCGTCTGGTGATGGAAACCGACATCACACCTGACCAGGTGCTCGCCGACGCTGAGCGCGATTTCAAAAAGACGCGCGCAGAGATGCTCGAACTTGCACTGCCCTTGCACAAGCAGTACTACCCGGATCACGACGATCACGCCAGCCTCAGCCAGCAGGAGCGCGAGAACCTGATCATCGGCGAGGTGCTCAAGAAGATTGCAGACGATCATCCTAAGCGCGATGACCTGATGCAGACGGTGAAGGACGATCTCGTCGGAATCCGTCAGTTCATCATCGACAAGAAGATCGTCTCGCTGAAGTCGCGTGACAACCTGAAAGTGATTGCGACGCCGGAGTTCGAACGCGGAATCTACTCCGTTGGCGGATTCCATTCTGCGCCACCCCTCGATCCGAATGCAGAGGCTGAGTACTGGATCACTCCGATCAGCCCCAGTACGCCCGAGGCCAGCGCGGAGTCGCGCCTGCGCGAATACAACAACTGGGTGCTGAAGTGGCTTTGCATCCACGAGGCTCTGCCCGGCCACTACGTTCAGGCGGAACACGCCAACGAGATTCAGCCGGTGTCGCGCCGCCTGGTGCGCAGCATGTTTGGTAACGGCGCATACGTGGAAGGATGGGCCGAGTATATCGCGCAGGTCATGATGCAGCAGGGATTTGCCAATAGCGACCCGCGCTATCGCATCAGCTATCTGAAGGTGTGGCTGCGCGCTATCGCCAACAGCATTCTCGACGTCCGCATGCATACCATGGGCATGACCGATGACGAGGCGATGCACTTCATGATGGACGACGCCTTCCAGACCCGCGCCGAGGCCGAAGGCAAACTGCAGCGGGCCAAACTAAGTTCTACACAACTGCCGACGTATTACGTAGGCACGAGCGAATGGTGGCGTCTGCGCAAAACCTATGAGGCAGCCAGGGGCAAAAACTTCACGCTCGCCGAATTTCACGATCGCGCACTCGATGAGGGTGCCCTGCCGGTGCCGTGGCTGAAGGACATTCTGCTGGAGAAGTAGCCGCTCGAACCCGAAAGCGATTCAACTTGGTGATTGACACAGAGTCTTCGCCTAATCTTCGCTCTTCGGCTATAATCTTCCAATGGATTTTCAGTTGGTGACCAGCTACAGGCCTCGCGGCGACCAGCCCCGCGCTATCGAGGAACTAATGCAGGGCCTGTCCGCGGGCGAGAGGCATCAGGTGTTGCTGGGTGTCACCGGCTCGGGCAAGACCTTCACCATGGCCAAGGTGATTGAGCAATCGAATCGGCCTGCCCTGATCCTTGCGCACAACAAAACGCTGGCCGCGCAGCTCTATCACGAGTTCAAGCAGTTCTTCCCCGGCAACGCCGTCGAATACTTCGTCAGCTACTACGACTACTACCAGCCCGAGGCCTACATTCCCGCCGGCGATCTATATATAGAGAAGGAAGCGACGATCAACGAGGAGTTGGACAAGCTCCGGCTCTCGGCCACCCGGTCACTGTTTGAGCGGCGCGATGCCATCATTGTCAGTTCGGTGAGCTGCATCTACGGCCTCGGATCGCCGGAGGCCTACTACGGTATGTTGCTGCTGCTCGAAAAAGGCCAGCACATCAGCCGCAAGGACATCACCCGCCGCCTCGTTGAAATCCTCTACGAGCGCAACGATGCGGACTTCCGGCGCGGCACCTTTCGCGTCCGCGGCGACATCATCGAGGTCTACCCTACCTACGACGAGTCTGCGTATCGGATTGAGCTATTCGGCGACGAGATTGAGTCACTTTCGCAGATCGATCCCCTCTTCGGCACGGTCAAGCAGAAGTACGCGCGCCTTCCGATTTATCCGAAGAGCCACTATGTCGTACAACCGGAGCGTAAAACTCAGGCGATCGACTCGATTGTCTCGGAACTCAATGAATGGGTTCCGTATCTCGAAAAAGAGGGCCGCATGGTCGAGGCGCAGCGCGTCCACCAGCGCACCCGTTTCGATCTCGAGATGATCAAATCGATGGGCTATTGCCACGGCATCGAGAACTACTCGCGGCACTTTTCGGGGCGCCTGCCGGGTGAACCTCCGCCGACGCTGCTCGATTACTTCCCACGCGATTTTCTGCTCTTTGTTGACGAGAGCCACGCAACAATTCCACAGGTGCATGGCATGTGGCATGGCGATCGCAGCCGCAAGCAGAACCTCGTGGACTACGGATTCCGGCTGCCCTCCGCGATGGACAATCGACCGCTCAAGTTCGACGAGTTCGAAAACCGCATTCACCAGACGATCTATGTCTCCGCGACACCCGGTCCGTATGAGCTGACGCGATCCGCAGGAATCGTAGTCGAGCAGGTGATTCGCCCTACCGGCCTTGTCGATCCTGAGGTTGAGATCCGTCCAGTCAAAGGACAGATCGACGACCTGCTCGCCGAGATTCGCGATCGCGCCAAGCGCGGCGAGCGCGTGCTCGTCACCACCCTCACCAAGCGCATGGCCGAAGACCTGGCCGGTTACTACACCGAAGTTGGCGTGCGCTGCCGCTACATGCACTCGGAGATCGAAACACTGGAGCGCGTAAAACTCCTTGCCGGTCTGCGCAAAGGCGAGTTCGATGTGCTCATCGGCATCAACTTGCTGCGTGAAGGCCTCGACCTGCCAGAGGTTTCCTTGGTCGCAATCCTCGATGCAGACAAAGAGGGCTTCCTTCGCTCAACTGGATCGCTTATCCAGACCATGGGCCGTGCAGCGCGCCACCTCGAAGGCCGCGCAATTCTCTACGCTGACCGCATGACCGACTCGATGAAGCAGGCGATCGGCGAGACCGATCGCCGCCGCGCCATCCAGCGCGCTTACAACGAGGAGCATGGCATCACGCCGCAATCCATCATCAACAAGATGGATATGGGTCTGGCCCAGATTCTCAAGGCCGAATACGGCGAAATCGAAGTGGAAGAGGCCGTTGGTCTGCCCGAGTTCAATTCCCAATCCGAAGTCGATGCTTTCATTGCCAAGCTCGAGACAGAGATGCGCGACGCCGCACGCAAATTCGAATTCGAGAAAGCTGCGAAACTTCGCGACAGCATCAAGGAACTGCGCGACAAGGAATTTCTGTTCGGCTAGTCCAAATTGGCAGCCGTATTCGGAATTGACGCTCTGTATCGTTCCAATTGAGCGTTATACTACGGCATCCATGGACGAGACAATCATCGAGAGTAAGTCGGCTCTGATTGGGTCGCGAGCCAGGGTCTCCTTCGAGTCGGTCGCAAGCCACTCCGCAAAATATCGCCCTGACGTTGATGGCCTTCGCGCCATTGCGGTTCTCGTGGTGGTCTTCTATCACCTTGGGCTCAGAAACTTCAGAAACGGCCTCATCGGGGTCGATGTCTTTTACGTCATATCCGGTTATCTGATTACCTCTTTGCTGCTCAAGGATCTGGACGCTGGGAGGTTCTCGATTGTTTCGTTTTATGAGCGCAGGATGCGTCGTATCTTTCCCGCCCTCTTCGTCGTTTTGTTCTTCTGTACCGTTTGTGCATCCATCCTCCTCGACCCCCCGGAACTGGAACGATTCGGCAAAGAACTCCTCGCAACTACCTTCTTCATCAGTAACATTTACTTCTGGCATAGCGCCGAGCCTCTCGGCTACTTCGATACACATGTGAGTTCGGTGCCGTTGTTGCACACTTGGTCTTTGTCGGTCGAGGAGCAGTTCTATCTCTTTTTTCCGATCACTCTCTTCGTGCTGTTTCGCTACGCGAAGAAGTGGATCGGCGCTTGGCTGCTCCTGCTGAGCGCGATGTCGTTCGCCGTGAGTCTCTGGGCAACGCAGCACAAACCGGTGGTGGCTTTTTATTGGATCATGCCTCGAGCATGGGAACTCCTGGTGGGCGCGCTGCTGGCACTCAAGATTCTCCCCGTTCTTCGCGGCCGCATTCCCCGGGAGGTCATCGCCCTGCTCGGGCTCGCGATGATTCTTGCCGCTGCGTGCCTTCCCTTCAACGGACTGCAGTTTCCCGGCGCCTTCGTTCTGCTGCCGTGCCTCGGAACTTGCCTCGTGATCTATGTCGGTGAATCAGGCTCTTCTTTCGTGGCGAAGGTTCTGAGCCTTCGACCGGTGGTTTTTGTCGGGGTGATTTCCTATTCGCTCTACCTGTGGCACTGGCCGCTCATTGTGTTCAGCAAACATCTTCCGTTCCGGCTTTCCGGATATGTTCTGATAGCTTTTGTTCTGTCATTCTCGCTGGCGGCAGCATTCGTTTCTTTCGAATACATTGAGCGGCCCTTCCGCGGCAACACTTCGTCATTTACGATGCGGCAGATTTTTGCATTCGGCCTTGCAGCGAGTGTTGCTTCGGCTGCATGTGGGCTCATCGCTTTCCGTTCTCATGGATTGTGGGAACGTTACACCCCGCAGACACGCCAACTTATCGCCGCCAACCTTTCTCGCATTGGCGACTTTGACCCATCCTGCGGGAACTTCAAGACGGAAGTGCACAGCATCAACGACATCAAATTCTGCAATCACGGTCAACAACTGCCGCACAAAATCATGTTCTGGGGCGATTCGCATGTTGAACAGCTGCACCCGGTGATCACCGATCTGTACAACCGCGGCGATCTCCAAGGTCGCGGGGCGCTGCTGGCAATTGAAGTCGGTTGTTTGCCGGACGAGAACATCAACAATATTCTCGATGGGTTTCACTGCGATTCGTTCGCCAGATTTGCCGAGAGGCGCGCGCAATGGCCAGATGTCGATCTCGTTTTCATTGGTTTCAGCGCGTGGATGGCACGTTGGGATAACACGTCATGCCTTTCGGTCAACGATAAATGCGTCAGATCGCTCTCTCAGGATGAACAGCGCCGACGCTTCGCAGCTGACCTCTCCGACGTGATTCATGCGTTGAGGAACCAGGGGAAAAAGGTTGTCGTATCTCTCCCATTTCCAATTTTCAATGAGTCCATTCCTCAGCTGGCAATCAGCAACCGAGTTTTCGGAAGGTTCGATCTGGCCCAGGTTCCGAAAGAGGTTTCTTCTCCCTTATTTCGTGAGGAGATCCGGGCAGCCGCCGTTCGCGCGGGGGCCGAGATATTTGACCCGAGAGAAACCCTCTGTCCGGATGGACGTTGCATCACCGAAGTGGACGGCGTCTCAATTTACAAGGACGAAAGCCACATCGCGGGGAGCCAGGTACACATCATCGAAAGCAACCTGCGGGACGTTCTTGAGCGCTCGCTGGCCGAGAATGCGCCCCCTCCGCAGTCGCAGTGAACCTCGATTTGGCGGGTCGCAGTCTTGATGAATCAGCGCAACCCGCCGAATGCGTCTCGAGGGCGATAGGCTTGGCTCGTGCGACTTGCAGTGGGGTGGTTGTGAGATGAAACACGAGAGATTAGACGCCTGAGGAGGCGTCCTCCACCTCTGGTGTGAGGCATATCACATTTAAGAAGCCTAAAATATCTGAGAATAGGCTTGTTAGATTCCCCTAAGGCATTAGTCCTCAGTGCGAGAATCAGAGATGGAGCTCTGATGGCAACGTTTGGAAGTCTCTCTCTTCTCATCGCTTTAGCCCTGGCAGCGTATAACCTGTTTGCCGGCGGAGTGGCGTTGAGGCTGCTGGCAACCGGCCAGCCCGTCTGGTTTTCGCCCGAGCGGATGGCCGATACGGCCCGTCGGGCCGGAATTGCTGCGTTTGTCGGCTGTAACGGCAGCGGCGTTTGCGCTGGTCTGGTCGGTTTTCACCAACGATTTTTCGATCACCTACATCATGGAGCACTCCAACCGGGCGCTCCCCGCAGCCTACAAGTTTGCGGCGCTGTGGAGCGGGCAGGAAGGTTCCCTCCTGCTGTGGTGCTGGCTTTTGGCCACCTACGGCTTTGTGCTGCGCCTGCGGCACAAGACCGACGTAAAGCTCTATGCCTACGCCGGAACCATCTTGTCGGGCATTCAGGTTTTCTTCCTGGCGGTGGTGAACTTTGCGGCGCCGCCGTTCGCCCTGCTTCAAGGTTCGATTCCCGCGGATGGCAACGGCCTCAATCCGCTGCTGCAATATCCCGAGATGGTGATTCACCCGCCAATGCTTTACCTGGGCTACGTGGGATTCTCAGTTCCGTTTGCCTTTGCTCTCGGCGCGCTGATGATGCGGTATCCGGGCGAAAAATGGATCAAGATCACGCGCGTCTGGACCCTCGTGACGTGGCTGTTTCTTACTGGCGGCATCTTTCTCGGCATGCATTGGGCTTATGCGGTGCTGGGCTGGGGCGGTTATTGGGGATGGGATCCGGTTGAGAACGCAAGCTTCATGCCGTGGCTCACCGGCACTGCGTTTTTGCACTCGGTCATGATGCAGGAGAAGAAGGGGATGATGAAGAGCTGGAATGTCTGGCTCATCTTCTCCACCTTCCTGCTCACTCTGCTTGGGACGCTCCTCACGCGAGCAGGCCTTGTGAGTTCCGTGCACGCATTTGCACAGTCTTCGATCGGCACATGGTTCATGGTGTTCATGGGGATCGTGCTCGCGGTGTGCATCTTCACCTATATCCTGCAGCGCAATCATCTGCAGGCAGATCACCATCTCGAATCGCTCGTCAGCCGCGAGTCGAGCTTCTTGTTCAACAATCTCGTGCTGCTCGTGGCTTGCTTCGTGATCCTCTGGGGAACGCTATTTCCGATCCTCAGCGAGTATGTCGAGGGCAGCAAGGTCACCGTCGGCGCTCCCTTCTACAACCGTGTGGCGATTCCCATCGGATTGTTCCTCCTATTCCTCACTGGCGTCGGGCCGCTCCTCCCGTGGCGATCCACTTCCCTCCGCGCCATTCGCCGTAACTTCATCTTGCCCACCATCGCACTGTGGGGGATGGTCATCGTTTGTTTTGCTGCCGGCGTGCGGCCGTGGAAAGATGGCGCCTTCGATCCGGGAAATTTCTATGCGTTGGTTTCCTTTGCGCTCTCAGCCGGCGTGATGGCAGCGATTCTGTCCGAGTTCTTCCGAGGCGCAGGTGTGATTGCCCGACAGTCGGGCAAGAATCTGGCCGCCTCGATGTACCTCCTGATCCGGCGAAACACGCGCCGCTACGGCGGATACATTGTCCACATCGCGGTTGTCATCGTGGTGATCGGGCTGGCAGGTGCGGCCTTCAATCGCAACACCGAACAAGAAATGGCGCTGCACGACAAGATGAGCGTCGGCCCTTACACGCTGGAGTGCGTCGGGTTCACACAGGACTCGAACGCAAACTACAACTCTGACTACGCACTGCTGGATGTCTACCGGAACGGCAAAAAACAGTTCCAGATGGCGCCCGAAAAACGCGTATACCTGGCGAGCCAGCAGCCACAGACCATGGTCGCGATTCATTCGGTTCCGAGTTGGGACCTTTATGTAGTCTTCGAGGGCACCAATCCCGATACCGGTCAGCCGATCATCAAGGCGTTCCTGAATCCTCTCGTGAGCTGGATCTGGGCAGGCGTGGTGCTGCTGGTGCTGGGCACATTTGTAGCGCTGATTCCAAGCCAGAGACCGGTTACGGCTTCGCCGCGCACTCCGGCCGCAACGCCGGAAAATGCGAGTGCTGTACTGAAGGGTGGCGACTGAGATGCCAACTCCACTGAGTTTCACCTTCTGCAAAAAAGCCCTGCAGGCTGGGGCACTCGCTGTCGCGGTTTGCTTCTCGCTTGGAGCGAGCGACGCAGGTGTGCGCTACGACAAGCTTAACCACCAGATGATGTGCAGTTGCGGTTGCGGGCAGGTGCTGGGGGAGTGCAACCATGTGGGCTGCCCTGATTCGCCCGTGCAGCTCGCTGAATTGCGAACGGCCATCAACGCGGGAATGTCCGACCAGCAGGTTCTCGACAGTTTCACCGCAAAGTATGGCGCAACGGTGCTCGCCGCACCCAGAACGCACGGATTTGACCTGGTGGCGTGGATCGCTCCCTTCGCCGTTTTGGCAGCTGCCCTTTTCGGCACCTTCTTGCTGGTGCGGCACTGGTCAGTAGGCAAGAAGGAAGTTGCGCAACAGGCCAGCACACCGGAGATGGATGCGATTCATGATCGCATTCGTCGTGAGACCGGCAGCGAAGGAGGTTACTGAGCTATGAGCGAGACTCTTGGATTGGCGCTTGGCTGCCTGATGGGCATGGTTCTTTTTCTCTATACCTTCTGGCCCGAAAATGCATTTGCAAGCCAACGGCAGAAAACACGACTCGACTATCTCGAGGAGCGCAAGGAACAACTTTACGAAAATCTTCGCGACTTGAATTTCGAATTTCGTGCCGGGAAATATCCCGAAGAAGATTTTCAGGTGCAGCGTGCACAACTTGAAAATGAGACTGCCGAGTTGCTGGCGGAGATGGAACACCTGGAACGACAGGCATAAGAAACAAAGATAAGGACTCCTGGAAAACCATGAAATCGATGAAGACTTTTTTGAATGCGGCCCTTGTAAGCTTTCTTTTTGCCGGCACTCTGGTGCAGGCCGCACAATTGACAGGCACGGTCACAAACAAAACTACAGGCAAACCGGCGGCTGGCGATGCGGTCGTTCTAGTCGAGCCCATGACAGGCATGACCGAAGTGGCGCATACAACCGTGGACAACAGCGGACACTACACGATCACTCGCCCAACCAACGCACCTGCCCTTGTGAAAGTCACTCACCAGGGCGCTGAGTTTTTTGCGGACGCGCCGCAAACCGGAGCCATACCCGACATCGCCGTTTACGACGTCGCACCCAAAGTGGATGGCGTCTTCATTGAAGCCGACGTACTCGAACTCGAAGTCGCCAACGGCCAGTTGCACGTAATCGAGCGTTACTTCGTGCACAACACGAGCATGCCACCGCGCACGCAGTGGAGCCCGAAGAGCTTCGAGATCGTATTGCCGGAAGAAGCGATCGTGGAGTCGGCACAGGGACAGCGGCCGAGCACCGGCAGCCTGCCCACAACCCTTAAGCTGCAGCCCAATGGAGCGAAGGGACATTATGCATTCAACTTCCCCATCCAGCCGGATGAGGGCGACAAGGACACACAGTTCAACATCAGCTATACGATTCCGTACAGCGGCTCATTCACGTTTCGTCCCCAGGTTTCGCTACCCACTCAGAGTGTCGGCGTGTTGCTACCGAAGAGCATGACGTTTGCGGCGGGCTCTGGCTCCGTCTTCAGTGCCATTAACCAGGATCCGAACATTCAGACGTTTGTGGCGAAGAATGCAGCACCGGGCAAGGCATTGGAGTTCACGGTGTCTGGCACCGGTTCCATGCCGCGTGAGGACCAGGGAGCGGGCGGCCCGCAGACGGCTGCGCCTGCCGCTGGACAGCCAGGCGGCGGAATTGGCGAACCCATCAATACACCCGATCCGCTCAGCAAATACAAGTGGTGGATTCTTGGCGGGCTGGCTCTGGTGTTCGTTGCGGCTGCGGGATTCCTGCTGCGCAAGCCCACTGCAGCGGCGGGGGTGCCGATAGTGCAGGCTCCGAGCCCGAGCGTGGCATCACCCGTTTATTCAGGCTCGACGGCAGCTTCCTCAGCATCGAAAAACGGCGCTCTGTTGAGTGTGTTGAAGGAAGAACTGTTCACCTTGGAGAGCGAAAAGCTGACCGGCGCAGTCACTCCGGCTGAGTACGCTGAAACCAAGGCAGCGCTGGAAACAGTGTTGAAGCGCGCCCTCAAACAAAAATCCTGAATCATATTTCAAGCATCCTGGCGCGCGCTCAAGCCATAGAGCGCGCGCCAGACTTCATTGAGACCTCGGATTCGCACAACTTCAAAGTTAGTCTCCATTCCCTGTTTGATCTTCTTCCCTTGCCTAGTATTCTTCCCAAATGAAGACCCTGCTTCGGACGCTTCTTTTTCTTGCACTCATTGTCTGGATTGGCGCGGAGATTTTCTTTCCTGTTGTTGCCGCCGTTACCTTTGGTTCTCTACCGGGCTCTACCCACACTGCGGGCACCATCGTAGGCGAATTGTTGCGGATACTGCACGGCATGGGAATTGTTTCCGGACTTGTCCTGCTGGCGCTGATGGCGCTCGCTCCCGCATGGAACATCTACAAGCCGCGTTCGGTGCTCGCGCCAATGGTGCTCGTTGTCCTTATGCTTACCTGCACAGCGTATTCGCAGTACGGAATCATTCCGGCGATGGAACGTGATCGCGCGGCAGCCGGCGGAGCAATCGACACTGCCGACAGCACCAATCCCATCACGGTGCACTTCAACATGCTGCACAATCGCAGCGAGCACGTTGAAGAGGCAATTCTGCTGTTTGGCATCGCGACCGTAGTGCTGGTGGCACGGGCGGAGTCAACCCGCGCATAGGAGTTTCCATGGGACGCGAAGCGATTTGCACTTGTGTTTGGAATGGCGAGAAGGCAAAGGTCAAGGCGCTTCTTGAACCACCCGAGCTGATCCTGCGCGGCGAAATCCAGCGAAGAGTTCCCTTCTCAAAAATGAAAGGCATCAAAGCCGACGGTGATCTCCTGCATTTCAAATTTGCGAGCGACTCTGTCACGCTGGAACTAGGCATTGCATTGGCAGCGAAGTGGGCCGATGCGCTGCTCAAGCCTCCACCAACGCTGGCAAAGAAACTCGGCATCACGCCCGAGACGACGGTCCGCATGATCGGGCCGATGGATGATGCTGCTCTGAAGAAAGCACTCGATGAAGCAAAGGATATTTCGCAACGCAAGGGCGAGTTGATTCTGGCACGCGTCGATACGCCAGCCGAACTTCATGAAGCGCTGAGTAAGGCGGCAGCTCAACTCAAGGCTGGAGTGCCCATCTGGTTCATCTATCGCAAAGGCTCGGGACATCCGCTGAATGAGAATCAGGTGCGCGAGACGGCGCTGGCCACCGGAATCGTGGATACAAAGATCGCGTCTGTTTCAACGGAGTTCTCAGCATTGCGGTTTGTGAAGCGCCGCAGTTGATTACCTGTCTCTTGCCCCGAGTCCTAGTTCCCAGTCCCTGGTCCCTGCTTTTCACTCTTGTATCATCGTAGAGGCCCTGAAGCGCGCAAAGTAGCGTGCAGGGGCGCCATCGGAATCACATGAAAACTGGCATTATCGGCCTGCCGCAGGTAGGCAAGACATCCTTATTCAAGATCCTCACCAAAGCGAAGCTCGAAGACCGCGGCTATTCCAATCCGCGAGAGGCGCATATCGGCGTGGCGCGTGTGCCCGACGAACGTCTCGACAAACTCTCCGCGCTTTACTCTCCCAAGAAGACAACCCATGCGTCGGTTGAGTTTGTCGACGTGGCAGCAATCGGACAGGAAGCGCTGAAGGAAACCGCGTTCCTCACCAGCCTGCGCAATGTCGATGCGCTGATCCATGTGCTCCGCGCGTTTGAAGACGATTCGATTCCGCATGTCGGGCCAATCGATCCTCTGCGCGATGTGAAAAACGTCGAATTCGACCTCATGATCAGCGATCTCACGCAAGTTGAGAAGCGGCTCGAGCGCCTTGAAAAAGACCTGAAGAAGGGCCGCACCGGCGAACTCGAGCGTGAGCAAGCTCTGCTTCTGCGCTCGAAAGAAGCGCTTGAAAAAGAGCAGCCCATTCGCGAACTGGAGATGACACCGGATGAAAAGAAGCTCATCAAGGGATTCATGTTCCTTTCGCAAAAGCCTGTTTTGTATATAGTTAACATTGGCGAGAGCATGACGCTCGGCGATGACCTGGACGCTGCCGTCGCACGCTATAAGCTCACCGATGTAGCTCAGCGCCCCAACGCCGGGGCCACCGCGATCTGCGGCAAAGTCGAAGCCGAACTGGCAGAAATGGATGAAGCCGAAGCGGCAGAATTCCTTTCCAGCTACGGCCTGCACGAGAGCGGGCTGGTTCGCTTGATCCGCAAGAGCTACGAATTGCTGGGGCTGATCAGCTTCTTTACCGCAGGTGAAGATGAATGCCGCGCCTGGACAATTCCGGCCGGATCGAAGGCTCCGCAGGGTGCCGGTGCGATTCACTCCGATCTCGAGCATCACTTCATCCGCGCCGAAACCATCCGCTGGGATAATCTGCTTGCGGCCGGCAGCGAAGCGAATGCGCGCGCGCTGGGCACGCTGCGTCTTGAGGGCAAAGAGTACGTAGTGCAGGATGGCGATGTAATGCACATCCGGCACAGCGGCTAAGGTAGCAGGTAAGGTAAGCAAGAATGCTCAAACTCTCCGTGGCCCTCGGCATACTAGCCGCGCTCGCAGATGTCGCTGGCGGTCTGGTCCTGGTGCGGGCTCGCGGCGTGGAGCGCTACCTGCGCTATTTCGTCGCGCTGGGTGCCGGCTTTCTCATGGCAGTCGCGCTGCTTGAGATGACTCCCGAGAGCCTCAAGCTGAGCCCGGTCCTCGGGCCGATTCTCATCATGATCGGCTACTGCGCCGTGCATCTGCTCGAGCACACCATCAACTCGCATTTTCACTATGGCGAAGAGACGCATCACGACGAGTTTGTCTCTGCGCGTACAGGCTACTCGGTGCTGGGTGGCCTGAGCGTGCATGCTCTCTTCGACGGCGTGGCTATCGGCTCCGGCTTCGTCGTGAACAATGCTCTCGGCTGGCTGATCTTCTTGGCGGTATTTCTTCACAAGGCGCCGGAAGGATTCACGATGGCCTCGGTGATGCTGGCCAGCGGACGCAGCCGGACCGCGGCATTCTATTCCGCCGTTATGCTGGCAGCCGCAACCATCGTCGGCGTTTTGGTCATTGAACTTGCGCCAGGTTTGCTGCCCTACGGTTTGCCGGTTTCAGCAGGAGTAGCGCTCTATGTCGGCGCAAGCGATCTGGTACCCGAGGTCAATCGCGAGCCCGGCATCCGGATGGCGTTGGTGTTTTTCCTTGGTGTGGTGGGATTTCTGGCGATGCGGTGGGCCTTGCCGGCGCTGTAGAAAGTCCGGAGAAAAACCCGCTATTCAAAAGTGCTGACGGGGACGGCGCGGCTGAAGCCAAATCTGCTGCGATAGAGCCGGGCAAGCAGGCGCCCATATTCAACCGCAACCTTCATATTGGCCTTGCTCGCACCGCGATAGCGCAGGCCAAAAGCGAAAGGAATTTCGCGAACCGACGACAGCTGCGCGCGGACCAGGATTTCCAGCAGTAGCTTGAATCCCGATTGCTGAAACGCAATTCCCTCAAGGCAGTTTCGGCGAATGAAGAAGAAACCCGACATCGGATCCTTGGCGCGAAGCCCGACGCGCTGAATCGGCCACGTGGCCCATACGGCAGCAGCAGAGAGCAGTTTGCGGAAGGCGTGCCAGTCGCCGAGTCCGCCGCCCGGCGTGTAACGGCTGCCGATCACCAGGTCGCTGCCCACCGAAACCGCATTCAGCAGTTCGGGCAGCAGTTCCGGCGGATGCTGCAGATCAGCATCCATCACACCAAGAATGTCCGCGTCAGTATTTTCCCAGCCATGGAGAATGGCCCCTGACAAACCTCGCTGCCCCTTGCGAATGAGAAGGCGAACACGTGGATCCTGCTGCGCGATCGCGGAGACGATCTCTGCCGTACCGTCGCAACTGTCGTCATCGACAATCAGAATCTCGTAATCAAAGTTGAGCGGGTCCAGAACGCCGCGCACGCGATCCAACAGTACGGGCAGGTTGCCCGCCTCGCAGAGCGTCGGAATGGCAAGCGCCAGCTTCCGCGGGAAGCAAGCGTTCGTCAGCCGACGCGCCTCGCGCGTTGTTGCCTCGTCGAGCGCAACCGAACTCGAGCTAATGGATGCTGATGACATGCCGTGAATGTCTTTGGAGTATAGACGGACCGCACTACGAATGTGTACTCAAACCAAGGGACTTTATCGAATTCAATGGTTCTACAGTAACAATTTTCAACCACTTAGGTGCGAAAATAAACGATTTTCGCTCTCGACTACACGCCAATCTCAATTATAGTCGGCTAAACGCCCTTTAGATTCGTCCAACTCTATATGCAGGGCCCTTTTGCGACATATTCTCGCAACAGTGCTCGAAAAGGGCATACAGTTTGCTCAAGGGTTGAAGTCTTCCCCGACCCTTTGACGTAGAGGGTCTTGTTCTGCCCCGGAGTGGGGAATTTCAATCAGATTGTTTGAGCTGAATCATTTGGATAACGGTCGCAAGCGCAACATAATCCTGATCCTCGCCTTCTCACTTTTGGCGATGGCGACGATGGGTTACCATCCCGGAATTGAAGATGATGGCGTCTATCTGACCGCCATCAAAAGTGATTTGAATCCGGTACTTTATCCGCACGATTCGGCGTTCTTCCGCGTTCAGTTGCAGGCAACGCTCTTCGACAAGTGGGTCGCAGAGTTCATCCGCTTCACCCACATCCCCGTGTCGGTCACGGAATTGCTCTTCCAATTCATCTCGATTCTCCTCATCATTGCGGGTTCCTGGAGCATTGCGCGCGTTCTCTTTGAGGAGGAACGGGCACGTTGGGCCGGCGTGGCCCTCACCGCGGCGATGATGACCTTGCCTGTTGCGGGCACCGCGCTTTATCTCGCCGATCAGCATCTTCACCCTCGCAATGTCGCGACGGCGCTCGTAATGTTGGCGGTCTCGCGGATCCTTGCAGGCAAGCGCTGGCATGCGGTTCCGCTGCTTCTGCTTTCATTTGTGCTCCACCCCATCATGGCAGCGCTCGGCATCTCGTTTTGCTTCTTCCTCACAATGGCGATGTTGGACCCGGTGCACGTCTGGCTGCGGTCGCTGCGCGATTCGCTCGCCGCGGTAGTACCGCTCGGCTGGATCCTCGAATCTCCCACACCGGTCTGGCACAGGGCCCTGCAAACCCGCAGCTACTACTTCCTCTATAGCTGGACGTGGTATGAGTGGCTCGGGGCGCTTGGCCCGCTGTTCCTGTTCTGGCTGCTATGGCGTGTCGCTCTCAAACAAAAGGAGACGATGCTGGCGCGCTTCAGCCTAGCCATCTTCTCCTACGGCGTTTTTCAGCAGGCCGTGGCGATGATCATCCTCAAGTCTCCTGCGCTTGTGCGCCTCACGCCCATGCAACCCATGCGCTTTCTTCATCTCATCTACTGCTTCATGACGCTTGTAGGCGGATGCCTGCTCGGCAAGTATTTGCTCAAGTCGAACACCTTGCGTTGGGCGGCTTTCCTCACAATCATCAACGTCGGCATGTTCGCTTCGCAACGCGCTCTCTACGGCAGCAGCCAGCACCTTGAATTGCCGGGGATCCAATCGAACAATCCGTGGCTGCAGTCGTTTGCGTGGATCCGCACGAATACGCCGACAGACGCTTACTTTGCGATGGACCCCAACTATCTAGCGGCGCCAGGCGAGGACTATCACGGCTTCCGCGCTCTGGCTGAGCGCAGCCAACTCGCTGACATGGTCAAAGACACTTCAGTTGTGACCCAGGTGCCTGAGCTCGGTCCGGCATGGGAGCGGCAGGTGGACGCCACCGCCGGCTGGCAGAACTTTAAGCTCGCCGACTTCCAGAGGCTGAAGAACGACTTCGGCGTTGACTGGGTCATCGTCTCCCTTCCGCAACCTGCAGGGCTGGCCTGTAAGTGGCACAATGCGTCGCTTGCGGTCTGCCGCATTCCCTGAAGCTCCCGGTAATCAACAGGAAAGCTGCGCGGCGGTTTTGCGCCTTGAGGGTCAGTGCGACAAAATGAAAGTGTGGTTTTCTCTGGCGCGGAGCCCGGAAGATGCTGAACCTAACGCAGCGATTGATTCTCGGCTGTGTCGCGATCGCAGCCCTGGGCGTGGGCCTTGTGGCCGCCACCTATCGCGCGCTGGTCGCCGCCGGTCAAATGCACCTGGCGATCGCTCTGCTCGTATCCCTCATCCTGGTTGAAGTAGCAACCGTCATGCTCGTGCTGCATCCCATCCGGATGGTGGCTAACGATGCCCGCAAGATCGCAAGCGGCAACCTCGAGCATCGCGTGGAGTGGGGCGGGCGCGACAGCTTCGGTGTAATCACGGCAGAACTGAATCGCATCGCCGTGCGTCTACGAGAACTGCGAGAAAGCGATGCAGGCCGCCGGCAGATGGAGTTCCAGCTCTCCGACGCCGTGCTGCAGTCTATCTTCGAGCCGATCATTGTCACCGACGCCAAGGGTCACATCCTCAAGCTCAACCAGGCTGCCGCCGACGTGCTCGGCGAAGCGGCAACCGATCGTCTCGCGCTGACCAACACGCCGGGCGGCGACAAGATTCTGAGCGCGATCCGCGATGCCATCTCGATGCAGAAACCCATTGCAGCCGAAGGCGAGGCGGCCATGCTGCCGATGCGCATCGGAAAGCAATCGCGCAGCTATCGCCTGCGCACAATGCCTATGCGCGACTCAGAGGGGCGCCTGCTCGGCACCGTGACCACGCTTGAAGACATTACCGCACTGCAGGACACCGATCGCTTCAAAACGCAGTTCATCTCCGTTGCCAGCAAAAAACTGCGCGATCCCCTGTTGCAACTGCGCCGAGGGCTCTACGCACTCATGCACAACTTCGGAGGCGAACTGCTGCCGCTGCAAACTGACCTTGTGGTAGAAGCGAGCAATGAAGCGGAAAAACTGAGCGACTTGATGTCTGACCTGATTGAAGTGGCCGAACTCGATACCGGCAAACGCGAACTGAAACTCGAACGCCTCCGGCCTCTTCCCCTTCTCGATGACGCCCGCAATCGCTATGTTGACGAGGCAGCCACGAAACAGGTGCGCATTGAAGTCAACGCCTTCGCGGATCTCTCGTTCGTGATGGCCGATCGCCGCGCGGTCCGCTCCATTCTCGACAACCTGGTCGCCAATGCTCTGCGATACACACCACCCGACGGTGAGATTCTGCTCACGGCCGAAGAACTCAAGGACTACGTGCAATTCAAAGTGCGCGACAGCGGGCGCGGCATTGAAGCAGAGCGTCTGAGCACCATCTTCGATCGCTTCAATCCCTTTTCTGAAAGCGGGACCGGAATGGGTCTGGCGCTCGTGAGGCGGCTTGTCGAGTCGCTCGGCGGACAGATCGCCGTTGAAAGCCGGATCGGGCACGGCGCGACCTTCCGCTTCACATTGCCGGTGGCCGTAGCCGAAGCCATCCCGCACCCGGTTGAGGTGGGCTGATGGCAGAAATCCAGCTCGAACGCCAGCAGGAACCCGCCCGCCTCCGCATCTACCTGGGCGCCGCACCCGGCGTGGGCAAAACCTACCACATGCTCAACGATGCCCTGCTCAAGCGCAAACAGGGTGTCGACGTGGTGATCGGTCTCGTCGAGACACACGGCCGCCAGGACACGGCTGACCAGATCCACGATCTCGAAATCGTGCCGCTGCGCGTGATTCCCTATCGCGGCGTCGATCTGAAAGAGATGGATGTCGACGCGGTTCTCGCGCGCCATCCACAGGTCGCGATCGTCGACGAACTGGCGCACACCAACGTGCCAGGCAGTAAGAACCGCAAACGCTATGAAGATGTGCTGGAACTACTGGACGCGGGAATCGACGTGTGGACCGCGGTCAACATCCAGCATCTTGAAACCCTCAACGACGCGGTCAATCGCTCGGCCAACGTCGTCATTCGCGAGACAGTTCCCGACAGCTTCTTCAAGCGGGCTGATGAAGTCATCAACGTTGACCTCACGGTGGAGGAACTGCGCTCACGCCTGCGCGAAGGCAAGATCTATGCCCCGGAAAAGGTGGAGCAGTCGCTCGCCAACTTCTTCCGCAAGGGCAATCTGAATCTGCTGCGCGAGCTCGCACTACGCGCCACGGCAGAGCAGGTAAGCAAACGCGCCTCAGACTACCGGCGCACCCAGGGCCTCGAACAGGCGCCCATCCCCGACAAGGTGATGGTCTGCCTCAGCACGCGACCCGGAACCGAGCGGCTAATCCGCGTAGGTGCGCGCGTCGCCGGCCGCCTCGCGACAAACTGGTACGCCGTCTACGTAAACCGGCCCGACGAAGACAAGGGCCACGGAGACCCCGAGGCCTTTCAGCGAATCGAAGAATATCGCCGCATGGCCAAGGATCTTGGCGCACAGGTTGTCACCCTGAACGAAAAGAACGTCGCCGACGCATTGATCCGGTTCGCGCAGCAGGAAAGCATCTCGCACGTCATCTTCGGACAACCCGTGCGCTCGCGCTTCGACATCCTTCTCCGCGGCTCAGTACTCAACCGCTTTCTCGCAGAAGTGCGCGATGTGACCGTGCAGGTGGTCCCGATGCAGAAGCCGCTCCGCCGCTGACCCGCACGGGTTGAGAAAAAGCCGCAGCGCCTACTCGCTGAACACCCGTACGCGGGTCTTGTTGCCGTCCTTGCCGTCCACATCGACTGTCAAATCTTCGAGGTGATCGATCAGTTCCTCAAGATTCTCCGGCTTGATCTGAGACAGCGTTAACGGAACACCATGGCTGGTCAGCGCCTGGTCGAGCTGGTTGTGGGCCTGCTGGGGAATGAGCGCCGCAAGCCGCACCCCGGCCCGTAACAACTGCAATGGCACGCGTACATTCACCGTAGTTGGCCCCTTCAAGCCAGTCATCTCTTGATCCGCATCCACAAGCACGCGCAGATACTTGGCACGCGTTTTCGTGGTCGTCAGACTGCGAACCGTTTCCCACGGAACTCGACACGCCGCCAACGGGGCGCGTGGTGTCGGGATCAAGTGCGGCGAGCAGCCGCTCGGCTTCGTCCGCGGTGATTTTTCCCGCGGCCAGCATTTCTAGAATCTGTCGTCTGTTCTCGTTCATAGCAATCCTCCCAGCAAATCCGTATTCGGCGAAAACGCGTGTCGCACGCCCTCGGCCAGCGCGGGAATCTGCGCGCTGAATAAATGCATGAGCATCGGAAGAAGCTCACGCAGGTGAATTTGAGTCAGCCACGCAAACGCCAGGCAAAGCGCGAGAATCCATACCATCTCGCGGCTGTCGTTCCACGCAACCAGCAGACGTTCCGCTTCTGAGGCCGTGATGCGCCCGGTGGCGACGAGCGAAAGAATGGCGCGGCGATCCTTGTTCATAAGCACCTCTACAAAATCCGAACCAGGACGTGGTTGCCCTCGGTTGTTACTCGTACGTCGGTTCCCGGCAGGCTGCACACCAGCGTCCAGAATGACGCGACCGAACGCCAGAATGGGACGCGCGCGATCAGGCATGCGATCAGCAGCGCCAGCATTATGAACGGCGCCAGCAAAATCGCCGGAACCCACAGCAGGAACAGCGGCAGCCAAAGGCGGAAATTCGGCCCATGCGGATAATTCACATGGACGATGGCAATGTTTGGTGTCACTTGATGGCCTCCAGTTCGCTGATCGCCTCAGCAGCAGTGATTTCGCCGTTCTTAAGCCGCTCCAGAACGTCGGAGCGAGAGGGCGAAGGGTTCGTATCGATGAATTGCAGTAATCCGGAGATGCGATTCAAACGCGCCTTGATCGTCGGGTAGCTCACCCCGAAAATCTGCTCCATCTCCTTGATCGAACCGTGAGAGCGCAAAAAAGCCGTCACAAAGACCTGGTCCTCAAGGCTCAGCCGCGCCAGTTCCGGCAGCGTGAAGGATCCTTCAATGGCGATCCCCTTCTCCGGAATCCTGACCCGCTCAATCACCAGCGGCGTCCCTTGCGCCAGGCGAACGAGGTCTTGCCAGTCAGAAGCAGATTTGGAATCATTGGCCATTTGAAAAATCCTCAATCCCGAATACGAGACTAAGTATTATTCAGTTTATTAATTTTTGCAAGTGCTATTATTAAATTTATTGATCTACTTATGAAAGCAATTGAATCTTTGCCATGCTTACGCCAATTCCTTTCGCGCAAACCTGCCACAATGCAGCTGGAAGGTCTGTGTGTTAATTTTGAATGAGCGGCTTACCGGGAACCAAGACTGATTTCCCTCCCCGATGTGCCGGCAGAGAGCCCGTAGCTCAGTTGGTAGAGCAACGCCCTTTTAAGGCGTGGGTCCTGGGTTCGAGTCCCAGCGGGCTCACCATTCACTTTGATGGATTTAGCCTCTTCCTTCAGCGCTAAGATTTCCGCGCACTCCTGAGCCCAGCCAATCTGACCCCTGATCCCATAACCCCACCTGAACTGGCATTTCTGACAGTGTTAAACCCTCTCTCGTTCGAATATCTTCATCTCGCAGCCCTAAATGCTTTACGTAAATAGCTCAGGAGAGCACAGAACTGGAAACTTCCAGGCATGGGCCGCGCGACTTCTAACCGCCGCAAGGCTGGATCTGACAATCACTTGTGCGATCCAAAGTGGGGAGACAGACAGATGAATTCACGAATGGGAATGCCAATCGCCGGAGCCGCGCTTTTCTGCTCCTTCTTCGCGCTGACAACCGCCGCCATCGCTCAAGATACGGCCGCGGCAGCACAGCAGAGCCAGGAAATTCCAGCATCCGCTTTGACCACAAAGACCGTCGAAGCCGTTGGATACCTGGTTGGAAGCGGCGGCACAAAGGTCAACATGGTGGGCACCGACTTGATGCCCAATGGGACCGGTGACGTCAAAGTCGAGATCAAATCGAAAGCTGACCGGGCGAGCGTCAACCTCTCCGTCAAGGGCCTCCAACCAGCCCAGACCGTTGGCACCGAATTTTTGACCTACGTTCTTTGGATTGTCACTCCCGAAGGCAGAACAGGAAACTTGGGAGAAGTTCTTCTCAACAAGAACGGAGAGGGAAAGCTCAACGCAACCACGCCGGCCCAGGCATTTTCCTTAATCGTTACAGCGGAGCCCTATTTTGCCGTCCGCGTCCCCAGCGAAATGGTCGTCCTGCAAAGTGTGCCGAACAAGAAGACGCAAGGAAAGATCTTTCCCGTCTCTGAGTACAAGCTCATGAAACGGGCTCAATACCAGAAGATGGGAAATCCCCTCTCATTGACTCTCGACCCCAAAACACCGTTGTCAGTCTATGAAGCTCGTAACTCGGTCGAAGTGGCGAAGGACCACGGCGCAGGTAAGTTCGCGCCGGAAGTCTACTCCAAGGCTGCGGGAAGCCTCGAGCAGATGGAATACGCGATTAAGAACAAGTCCGGTAACGATGTCGTAATCGCGGCTGCGCGCCAGACTGTACAGTTTGCCGAAGATGCCCGCGCCCTCTCCGTCGAGCGTCAGGATCAAGCGCGCATCGTAAAGGAACGGGAAGACGCAGCGGCGAAGGCCAAGGCTGAAGCAGAAGCGAAGGCCGCAACTGAAGCCGCTGAAGCCAAGGCAAAAGCAGATGCTGCCGCCGAAGAAGCAAAGCATGAGGCCGACGAAGCCGCCGCAGCAGCAAAGGCCAAGGCCGACGCTGAAATCGCCGCCCAGGCTGCCGCAAAAGACAAGGCCGAGTTGGAAAAACAACAACTGCGCGCCCGCCTTCTCGCGCAGTTCAATAAGGTTCTCCCCACCACCGATACATCCCGCGGTCTCGTCGTGAACATGGGAGACGTTCTCTTCGCCACCGGCAAAGCGGACCTCAGCTCGGCGGCACAGGTAGCTCTCGCCCGGCTGTCCGGCATTGTCCTGAACTATCCGTCCCTGCAACTCGCAATCGGCGGATATACCGACTCAACCGGAAGCGCCGATTTCAATCAGAAGCTCTCCGAACAGCGCGCCCAGGGGGTGCTCAATTTCCTCGTTACCCAGGGCCTTGACGCGGGCAAGCTCACAGCACAGGGTTATGGCCCGAGCAACCCGGTAGCCGACAACGATACAGCAAAAGGGCGGCAGGCGAATCGGCGTGTTGAAATCGTTATCTCCGGCAGCGTGATTGGAACGCAGATCGGCGCGGCTCAGGCAGGCGCAGCGAACTGACGCGCATCGGAGCGTCCTCATGAGTTCGCCACTCAAGCGAAGATGCCCGCTCCCAGCGGGCATCTTCGCTTCGACCGTGCCGTTCTCGATCCTCGCGAGCAAGCCGTCGCAAGAACAGGGTCATAGCGCATCCGCTTGTGGGAAACGGCGAAAGTATTTCCTTACCTCTGCATATTCAAATTAGCTGAATCCTCTTGATTCCAGAGTCTTAATGACGATTCCATCGACTCAAAAAGGTGCGCGCGCTCATTGCCCGAGCCGCCGCCTCGGGGGCGCCTTTGCTGTTTGATCGCAGAACGCATCCAACTCTTTACAAGTGCGGTGTGCTGAAGCTGTGCCGCGGCAACAGCTGAGTTCTCAGTCTCTTTTGGCGCCCCGACAAATCGTCCGGAAGAGCATTTCGCCAAGAGCTGAAGTCCAAACATCTGTTCCGTTGAACCGAGGGGCCCCTGTGACCGACGTGCCGAGTAACGTCAGCATCGATCCTTACATTCTCATGGAGATCATCCGCCTGCAGACTGATATCGCCAAGCAGGGTCTCGATCTTTCAGGCGTTGTGCAAGCGGTTGTGGAGCGCATCCCCTCGTTCACCAATGCCGAAGGCGCAATTGTGGAGTACATCGAAGGCGACGAAATGGTGCATCGCGGCGCCAGCGGATTCGCCAGTCCCCTGCTAGGCACGCGCGCAAAACGCGAAGCAAATCTCTCCGGGCTTTGTGTCAGGCTTGGTCAGATTTTGCAATCGGATGATATCGTCCTCGATCCTCGCATCGACCCCGGTCCATTCCAGGAAGTCGGCATACGCTCGATGGTCGTGGCCCCGCTCAAGCACGACGGTTCAACGGTCGGCGTTTTAAAGATCGTTTCAACAGCCACCCATGCATTTACCCACCGCGATGTGCGCGTGCTCGAACTGATGAGCGAGCTCATTGCTGCGTCAATGTACTACGCAGTGCGCAACGAGACCAACGCGCTTTACCAACTGGCAACACACGACTCCCTCACCGGCCTGGCCAACCGTAACCTGTTCTTTGACCGGCTGCGCAATCGCATTTCGCCTGGACGCCGTCAAATCGAACCGCTTGGCATTCTGGTCATCGATATGGACGGCCTCAAACGAGTCAACGACACCTACGGCCATCGAGCTGGCGACGCGGCGATTCGCGAAATCGCGCAGCGCATCACCCGCATTCCCAGAAAGTCTGACGTAGTGGCGCGTCTCGGAGGCGATGAGTTCGGTGTCATCCTTGGCGAAATCGCCGACCGCAACGACTTGCTCACCATCGTAGAGCGCCTTTCGCAGGAAACGGATCAGCCCTTCCGGTTTGAAGGCCACACGATTAGCCTGACGGCCAGCATCGGGCATGCGCGATTTCCAGACGACGGGAATGATGTCGATGCGCTGATAGAAGTGGCAGACCGCGCCATGTACCAGATGAAACGATCGCGCCCGGTACGATCGACTCAGCCAGAACTAACCCAGAAGCACGTTTTTTAAGCGACACGCTGCAACTGTGGGTGCGCTGCTCTTTTGCGATAAACTCCACTACTCGCGCGGCGAGAAGTGCGCTTCAGAACATCCGCGCAAGCGTTCTGCCGCGCTCTCTGGAGTGATATCGCGCTGCGGCATCCCCAGCATTTCAAACCCGACCATAAATTTCCGCACCGTCGCAGAGCGCAGCAGAGGCGGATAGAAATGCGCGTGGAAGTGCCATTCTGGATGACTCCCTCCATCGGTTGGCGCCTGGTGAAATCCCATCGTATAAGGAAAGCTCGTTTCGAAGAGATTGTCGTATCGCGTCGTCAGTCGCTTCAACGCATCCGCCAACGCGTCGCGCTCTTCGCTGTTCAACTCTGGCATAGCCCCCAGGTGCCTGCGTGGAAGCAATAACACCTCAAACGGCCATACCGCCCACCAAGGCACCAGTGCAGCGAAGTGCTCATTGGCGAATACCACCCGCTCGGCGGCGGCAACTTCTGTTGCAACGTAATCGCACAGCAGGCAGTGGCCCGTCTCCGTCAGATGCTTTCGCTGCGCAATCGTCTCGACGGCAGGCTCATCCGGAACAAATCCTGTTGACCAGATCTGCCCATGGGGATGCGGATTGCTCGCGCCCATCATCGCGCCCCGGTTTTCGAAAATCTCCACGTACCGGATCCAATCGATCGCGCCCAACTCTTCGCACTGCCCACTCCATTCGTCGACGACGCGGCGAATCTCCGGTTGGGTCATGCGCGCGAGAGTGAGGCTGTGATTGGGATGAAAGCAGAGAACCCTGCACAATCCCCGCGCCGATTCGGCCAGCAGCAACGGCGATGCCGGTGCGTCCGTTTCTTCAGGCACATCGGGCAGCAACGCCGCGTAATCGTTTACAAACGTGAAAACGGAATCGTATTGCGGGTTCGCCTCTCCGCCTGCACGCTGGTTGCCGGGGCACAGATAGCATGCAGGATCGTAGGTGATTGCCGAGGGAGCCGCCTTCTGCGCCACTTCGCCTTGCCACGGCCGCTCTGTGCGATGCGGAGAAACCATCACCCAGGCCTGGCGCAAAGGATTCCAACGGCGATGCGGATACTGCCACTTTCCTTGCATGCATTCTCCCGCAGCCATTGTAAAAGGCGAGCCCGAACAGCCAGTCTCGAACTAACCGTGCACGGGAAACACCGCACGCAGTTTACAGTCCCGCAGATAAACGCCTGCCCAGACGATAATCCCAAAAATCACGGGAAACACTGTCTCAAAGGTGGAACTCCCGGCGCGCATCTGAATAGCAACCGCGCCACCAAGATACCCTGTCAGCAGCACAGCACCCAACACCGCCGTCCGAGGAATGGCATAGATGATTGTGCCGACAAGGAGCAGAATGCCGATGCTCATTCCCTGTGAAACCGGAATGCCCAGCCGCGTGCATGCATCTACGACATACGACGGCATCGTGAACTTGCCGAATGCGTCGAACAGCAGAAAGAGAATAGCGAGCCCCGAGAGTACGCGCCCGGTCCACGTCATTCCCTTTTGCGAAGTTTTTGATTTCGCCGACGGCTGTTCCGTCACTACCGACTGATTGCTAGTAGTCGCATTAGACATTGAGATGACCTCCGGTTGAGATTATTGGCTTACTCGATTGCTGGCTCCGTCGCTGCATGCGGCTTCTGCCGGGGAAGTATCAGCAACAGACCTTTTTCGGCCTTCGTCAGACCGTCGGAATCATGATATGCGTAATCAATTTTTCGGGCGGCGTTGCGCGAGGATCGTTGATGTAATTCTCGATTGCGAAATCGTCACGCACCTCAATTTTCTTTTCGCCGACAATGGCCCACGCGCGACCTGACGCCTGCGGAAGATTATCGTATGGCCCGATAAGTTCGAAGCGCACATATTTGCCGCCTTGGATTTTTTCATACTTGAGTCCGTCCGGAAGTTTCACCGGCGGTGCGGCGAGAGAGAATCCGGCACGGTAGATCTTCGGCCCCATCTTGTAGAGAGCCATATAGCCGGTGATCTTGTTGTTCTCCATTAATGCGGGCACCAACGGATGCGCCTGCTGCCAGGCCGCACCGGCGTTTTCCATAAAGGGTCCGATGCGCTCCACAAACACATAATGCATCTCGGGCCAGCCCACGAGTTCAGGATGTTCGTTGAAATTCATCGCTTCTCCTTGGCAGGGAATTCGCTAAAAACAATTGGATGCATTGCGCCTCATGATTGACGCGTTTCCTTCCGCCCCCCGGCAGTTTGCCGAATTGAGCACTGTCGCACGGGAGCTTCGCGAGCTAATCGGCCCGATTTACGCGAAGCCTCACGCCGTAGGCTTGTCTGGCGGAGGCAGCGCGGCCAGAAACCGCTGTGCGAACTCGGTGCTGTATTGGTCGAGCAGTTCCCTCACCCGCCCCGCGCTTTCAGAGCAGACAATCAGGCCCGCATGGTGGTGCTTCTTCATCCGCACCACAATCTCGGGCGCGTCGAACATACTGGTATCCGGCTCTTCAACCTTCGCCAGGCACAGAACGCTGCCTGCATATCTATCGGTGAACGTCGGCAGCACATACGGCTCGCCACGCAGGTCGGCCACCTCGATCCGTGCCCATTCGCGCCATAGGTTCACTCCGGTCGCGGTCTCGATCAGATCCGATATAAATGCTCCCCCCACCCGCGCTGCGATTTCGAGGAAATAAAACTGCCCGTCCTCATGGGCACGAATGTACTCGGCATGCGTAACGCCCCGCGCCATGCCCAGGTCCGGCGCCAACCGCGCGTTCAACATCGTCAACTCTTTCCAGTCACGGGTCGTCCGGTCGACGGTACGCGTCGTAAAGACGCCCCCCTCGTGCATAACCTGCATCGGCGGCTTCCCATATTGGTGCACCGCGGCGAACACCACCTTGTGCTCGCTGATGATTGAGTCGACGTGGAAGATGTCGCCAGGAACAAACTGTTCAAGCAGGTAATTCGTCTGCAGGTCGCCTAATTCATCGAGCATCCGCCAAAGCTGTTCCGGTTCGTAGATTTTGCGGATGCCGAGCGCGGAAGCCTCTGCCCGCGGCTTCAGCAGCCACGGTCCATGAATGGCCTTCAGGTATGCGCGCAACTCGTCATAGTTCAGCACGCGGCAAAATTCCGGCACTAGGAAGCCGGATTCGCTCGCGCCGGTGCGCATCGCCAGCTTGTCCCTGTAGTAGGCCGTGGAAGTCACGCCCATGCCGGGAATGCGCGTATGTTCGCGAAGCTTGGCTGCGGCATCGAGATCGAATTCGTCCAGGGCGATCACCCGGTCGAAATGGCGGCCGCGGCACATCCAGCAGACGGTCTTGATCAAGTCCTCGACCGTGAAGCTGTCAGGCATATAGGTAATGTCTTCAAGAATCTCGTGTGGCCACGGGGCATTTCGCAGTTTCTCCACCGTCAGCAGCGTCGGCTTGACGCCCATCTCGGCGCACTGCCGCATGAAGTCTTGCCCTTTTTCATAGCTGGAAATACAGAGAAACCGTTGACTTCCTTCCGGCATTTTTCCTCCGCCTCTTGGGGCCCGGGTCAGGATAGTTCTACCATAGACGATGTAACCAGCTAACCACCGCCAGGAGCCCGATGCTTTCGGCTGACGCGATCGTAAAACTGCAAGATGAAACAACCGCCCTCTGGCACACACTGCCGGCAGTCGCGAATGAGTCCAGCTCAGCTGACCCCTGGCTCGCCCTCGTCGCCCGCCAGCACCGCGCCAACTTCGATCTCTGGCACATCGAAGACGAAGCCCGCACACCCGGCGCGACAGACGCGCAACTCGCCGACGTAAAACGCCGCATTGACCGAACCAACCAGCTGCGCAACGACCTCGCTGAGTCGCTCGACCGCACCCTGCTCGATTGGCTCGAGCCGCAGGGGCTGCCCGCAGAGGATGCACCCCTGCACTCCGAGACACCGGGGCTGATCATCGACCGGCTCTCAATACTGACGCTGAAGATCTATCACACACGGGAAGAGGCAGAACGATGCGATGCATCCCCCGAACACTCCGAACGCAATCGTGCGCGCCTCGCCATCCTCAGCGATCAGCGCGCCGACCTCGCCTCCTGCCTCGATCTGCTATGGCGCGAGACTCTGGCAGGCACGCGCCGCTTCAAACTCTACCGTCAGCTCAAGATGTACAACGACCCAACCCTGAACCCCGCAATCTACCGCAGTGCACAATCGGAGACTGGTCGCTGACCCTCTCCAGGTCGTGCCCATTGACGTGAAACGGGGTTATGGGTATAAAGAGGGCCTGAGTAGTATGAATGGCAAATTCGATAGTCCTGCCGGAATATCCGGCTCAACTTCGCGCTTAAGATCGGAAGCCTCCCATTAAATCGATGACGCAAGAGTCCAAATCCGCGGGCACAAGCCGAAAAAAAGCTCCTCCAGCGCCTGTCAGGCCCGGCAGTCACTCGAGCACGGCAACGGGACCTGTGTTCACGCAGTACCAGGCCGCCGTTCAGCTCGTTCAGCAGGGCAAATTTGAAAGGGCGATCGTCGCCTTTGAAAAGGTGCTGCCTGCCGCACCACCCGAGATCGTCGAACGCTGCCGGATGTATATCAGCACCTGCCGGCGCCAGCTGGACAGTCAAGGGTTGAAGTTCCTCACGCCCGGCGAGCGCTACGACTATGCCGTATCGCAGATCAACGAGGGCGACTTTGAGGAGGCGACCAACCAGCTCAAAGGCATCCTGGCCGACAACTCTAACGCAGACTTCGCCTACTACGGTCTGGCGCTTCTCTATTCGATCACCGGCAAGACGCAGGACTGCCTCGACAGCCTGGCCCAGGCCATTGAATTGAATCCCAAAAACCGCCTCCAGGCCCGGTCCGACAACGACTTCCAGAGCATGGTCGACGACCCTCGCTTCACGGAGTTGCTGTATCCTGAACTTCCGTAGGGCAGATACGTAGCCCTCAGGTTTTCCGTGACTCCTGGTTCGTCTACGAAGTTCGCTTCACTCCCGCCGGGCACCTCTGAGTCAAGTACTCAGGAGCCCGATCTCTCACCCACCTCGGCGCCTCTCCGTGTTGTCGCTATCGGTGGTGGCACCGGTCTTTCCACCCTGCTTCGCGGACTGCGTCGCCATGTCGCCTTTCCCGACTGGCCAACGCAGATTCCCTGCCACATCTCCGATCTTGCGGCGGTTGTCACCGTCACCGACGATGGCGGATCATCCGGACGCCTGCGGGAGGAATTCAACATGCTTCCGCCTGGCGACCTGCGCAACTGCATGGTCGCGCTCAGCGCCGAAGAAGACCTGCTCGCGAAGCTCTTCGCTTACCGCTTCAAAGCCGGTCGAGGACTCGGCGGCCACAGCTTCGGCAACCTCTTCGTCGCCGCCTTGACCGACATCACCGGCGACTTTGCGCACGCCATCAAGCTCGCTTCGAAGATTCTTGCCACGCGAGGCCGCATCTATCCCGCAACCACGACCAACGCAACCCTGGTCGCGCACATGGAAGATGGATCCGTCGTTCGCGGCGAAACCAACATCACTGCCAGCAAGCACCGGATCACCGAACTCATGATCGATCCGCCCGACGCGGCCGCCATGCCCGAGACGCTCGAAGCCATTGAGCGCGCCGATCTCATCACCGTGGGCCCCGGCTCGCTGTATACATCTCTCATCACCAACCTGCTGGTGCAAGGCCTTCCCGCGGCCCTGGCTGAAGCCAAAGGCGTTCGTGTCTTCATCTGCAACCTGATGACCCAGGCCAACGAAAGTCTCGGCCTCTCGGCATCGGAGCATATCGAGCGCATCTACGAACACACCCGCGCGCCTATCTTCGATTACGCCATTCTGAACACCGCGCCGTTTTCACCGGAAACCCTGGCTCGCTACGCAGCCGAACACGCCGCGCCGATCGAAGTGGATATCGAGCGCATCGAAAAGCTCGGCGTCCGGTGCATCACCGGCGACTTTGCCAGCGAAGAAAACGTAGTGCGCCACGCCGCCAACCGCGTAACCGGCGCCTTGCTCGCACTCGGCCAATCCAACCCGCGCAATCGCGCATAAGCTACCGAGCGTTCCCCACACCCCAATTCCCAGTTACTTCCGAATTTCCCACAATCCGACCGCGACCGGGAGTAGACTGCAACCAAGGCCCGAAAAATGAGCTTCACTTGGCTGCAATCCAAAGCAATGTCAGTGATTTTCTTCTGCTCTGCGGCAGTACTCTCAGTCCTGTGTGCGTTTGTGTTCTTGATTGCGATTCCGTCGATTCGAGAATTCTTCAACACCTCACGGGCTCTTTATCCAGCGGGCATCCTGTTCGCCTCTCTTGTTCTTTTATCGATTCCGTCGATGTTTGTTCTTTTTTGCGGGATGGCGGTCTTCTGTGCATGGATCGACCGTTGTTCGATCGGTGCAAAGGTGGTTTGGTTTGCCCTGTTTTTGATGACTGGACCTATTGGATCGACGGTGTACTACTTTGTTAGGTATCGAGGTTATATCAGGCTAAGAACCCGCGATGCCGAACCCAGCGGGGGTCGTGGGCGTGTAACCGCCTATTCGGAAGTTACCTTTTGAGTAATAGAATGCGAAACTGTTAGTGAAAGATTAATTTGCATATCGGGGACATCACGAGAGATCCCGTTCAGCAAGGACAGCGAAAGACCTGCTGTTGATCCGTGTGATTAAATGTCCCCCAAAGGGCCTAATGAAGTGGAAGTCTTGCTGATCCTGATCCCTCTTTTCCTGATCTTCCCCGTTATATTTGTCGTGCTCTTTGCCGCGTCTGTTCAAGCCAAAAGACGTGAAGCGGAAGAGTCGAAGGCATATCTCCCGAAGCAAGGGAAAAGTAATATCTTCCGCTTTGGCCGAAGTGCCGTTGAATCACCGCCAACCCGTGGCGCGATCGAGACATGATCCAACTCTTCATCAAAGAGCAGGAGGAGGAACTATTCACGCTACGTTTCTGTGAGACGCCAAGAGCGCTGAGGTGAGTGTCGAACTGGCTCCCGAAGATCTGACGATCATTCGCAACGCGCTTCAAATGAGGTGAGGTGATTCGGCATCTGCTGGCAAGACTTCTCCGAATCGAGAACAGGACATAGACCTGACATTAACGCCAAAAAGAATCGGATCCTATTCTACACTCACCCCTCAACCGTTCGCTTCAACTGCCCGCACGCCGCATAAATATCGCGCCCTCGCGGCCGCCGCAGATACACCGGCACTCCCTCGGCCACCAATGCGCGCTCGAAAAATCTCCACAGCTCCGGACTGCGGCGTGCAGTAAGCAATCCCCGGCCCCGGATTCCACGCAATCAGGTTCACCTTCGCCGGCAGTCCCGTGCGCCGCACCAGCCGCGCTACTTCGGCCGCATGTTCCGGCTGATCCGTCACGCCGCCCAGCAGCACATACTCAAACGTGATGCGCTCGCGCGTGCGCAGCCGGATACCGCGCACCGCATCCACCACCGCCTCGATCGGCCACTTGCGATTGATCGGCATCACCTCGCTGCGAATCGCGTCATTCGGAGCATTCAAGCTGATCGCCAGCTTCGGCCGAATCTCCGGCGGCTCCTCCGCAAACCGCTCGATGCCCGGCACAATCCCCGATGTAGAAACCGTCATCCGCTGCGGACTCAGCCCCACTTCCTCCACCAGCAACCGCACCGCCGCCATGAAGTTGTCGTAGTTCAAAAACGGCTCGCCCATCCCCATGAACACCAGGTTCACGCGATCCTTGCCGACCTCGACGCCCTGCCGTTCAAGCACCGCCACCACCTGCCCCGCGATCTCGCCCGCCGTCAGATTGCGCTGCAACCCAAGCTTCGCCGTCAGGCAGAACTGGCAATTCACCGCGCAACCCACCTGGCTCGAAACACAAATCGTCGCCCGATCCCAATCCGCTGATCCCGGCATCGTGGCGCCACCGAAGCTCCTGCATCTGAGCCGGTCCATCCGATCCTCATCCGAACCGTCCCCCGTCTCTCTCGCCCCCATCCCCCTCCGGCATCCAGACCGTCTCCACCGTCAGCCCGTCCAACTCCCTGCCCGGCCACCAGGTACCGCTCCGTCCCATCCACCGACGTGAAAACCTGCACAATCCGCGGCCGTCCCACCTGCCAGCCTTCCCCGGCAAGTTTTTGCCTTAACGCGATCGGCAGCGTCGTAATGCCTTCAACTTCAACAATCCGTTGGCGATAGATCGCCTCCGCCAACTGTTGCCCTCGCCACTTCGGCTCGCCCAGACTCACCATGCAGGCAGCCAAATCCCCTGCATTCATGCCAAAAAAACATCGCAGGCTTCCGCCGAGGCCTGTTCTTAGCGTCTAATGGGACAAGTTGTGAGTTTGCGGACACGGCTGGGCCCAGCATAGAGCATTTCTACCTCCCTTGCAGCCTCCCGCAATCTCTCCCGCAAATTGCTATGCCTTTTGCTTGAACCCGGACGGCAATGAATGGAAGCCGTCGCTACCCGCTTCGCCTACAATCGAAAACGACCGAGAGACCGATGACACCACAGCGCAATCTTCGCCGTACTGTATTACCCAGCGGCCTTATCGTTCTCACCGAGCGCATGGAACATCTCCGCTCCGTGGCCATGGGCGTCTGGATCAAGTCCGGCTCGCGCTGCGAATCCGCCGAAATCAACGGAATCTCCCACTTCGTCGAACACATGGTCTTCAAGGGAACACGATCGCGTTCCTCGTTGGGCATCGCCCGCGAAATGGACTCCATCGGCGGCAACCTGGACGCCTTCACCGGCAAGGAAACCATCTGCTTCAACGTCAAATCTCTCGCCGACCACGTGCCTATCGCTCTTGACGTGCTAGCCGACCTGGTGCTCAATCCTGTCTTCGCATCGCCCGAAATTGAGCGCGAACGCGGCGTCATCCTGGAAGAAATCAAGATCGACGAGGACAACCCTGACGTCCTGGTTCACGAGCTCTTCACGCAGAATTTCTGGAAGGACCATCCGCTCGGCAAACCGATTCTGGGTACCACCAAAACCGTGGGCCGCCTCGATCAACAGAAGCTTATCGACTACCACATCGGCAGCTTCCGCGGCGGAAACATGGTCTTCTCCGCCGCCGGCAATCTCGAGCACGATCAATTCGTCGAAGCTGTATCTCAAAAGTTCACCGGCCTGCCGCCGGGCGAAGCCGTGCATGAAATGCAGGCCCCGCTGGCCAGCGCACGCATCCTTTTGCAGAACAAAAAGTCGCTCGAACAGGTTCAGCTCTGCATGGGAGTGCCCGCTCCTCCCATTACCGACGACAACCGCTACGCCACGCTGATCCTTAACACAGTGCTCGGCGGCGGCATGAGTTCCCGTCTCTTCCAGACCATTCGGGAAGAACGCGGCATGGCTTACGCCATCTACTCTGATCTGAGCCCCTACAGCGATACGGGCTCACTTTGCGTCTACGCTGGCACCTCTGCCAACAAGGCTCTCGAATGCATCGACCTCATTCTTGCCGAATTCCGAAATCTCAAGGAAGTTCTCCTCAGCGATGAAGAATTGACCCGCGCCAAGGATCAGTTGAAGGGCAACATCCTCATGGGCCTCGAAAGCTCAAACTCGCGCATGGCCAACCTCGCGCGGCAGGAGATGTACTTCCACCAGTTCTTCACCGCCGAAGAAGTCATCGTCCGCGTCGAAGCCGTAACTGCCGAGCAGATCCAGGCCATGGCGCAGCGCCTCTTCGTCTCCGACCGAATCGCCGTAACGCTCCTGGGCCGCCTTACAGGCATCAAGCTCAACCGCGACCGCCTGGCGTGTTGAAAAGCAACCGTCAGCTATTGGCTTTCAGCCATTAGCCTCGTCAGTGTAGCAATGGCGACTGCACCGGTAGGGTCAAGCTGACGGCTGAAGGCTAAGAGCTGGCGCCCCGTCAGCGCCCGAGCGTTCCATTTCCCTTCTGCGTCTGTAAGTTGTAGGATTTTGTCGTGTGGGGCAGTGCGTCTGTCTGCTCCCAGAGACATGGGGTTCAAATGAATTGCACGCTTTTGATGATCGCTAAACGGTGCCGCGCATCGGCTCGAACACAGTCCGCAGGCTTCACGTTGATGGAACTGCTCATCGTCATCTCCATCATCGTCATCCTGATGCTCATCGCCATTCCTACCGCGAACACCATCCGGAAACACACCGACGAAGTCTCCGCGCAAAAATCTCTGCAGACCATTGAGCAGGCGCAATCGATGTACGCGACCAACTACCCTGTCAACGGCTTCGCCTGTACGCTTCCGGCGCTAGCTGGCGAAGCGACTGCCGGACCGCCCAGCCCCACCTCCGCACAGCTCATCAGCGGCCAGCTTTCCACCGGCATCAAAGATGGCTATATATTCAGCATCAATAACTGCACCAAGGTGACGGTCAACAACACCGACCGGGTCACCGGCTATGTCCTCACAGCCGTCCCCGCCACTCCAGGCAAAACCGGCGATCGCGGGTTCTGCGTGGAATCCGGCGGCCCCATCAAGATGGACCCAGCCGGCGGCACCAACTGCACCCAGATGGTGCAATGACCGAACGAAGCAGCCAGCCAAAGAGTGATCCAGAACATGGGTGCCCCATCCAAGCCGCGCCTTCTGCGGCTTGGGTGGGAAAGCACAGGCTCATCAAGCTCCTGCTTCTAGCTTTGCCTCTTCTGCCCTTATCAATTCACGCCCAGCAACCCACCGTCCACGAAGTCGCCCAACGCGTCGACCGCCATTACAACCTGCTCCATTCCCTCAAAGCCCAGTTCGTCGAAAATTACGAAGGCATGGGCCGCGCCCGAACAGAGAGCGGAACCCTCCTGCTCCTCAAGCCCGGCCGCATGCGCTGGGACTATACCAAACCCGCAGGCAAGCTCTTCCTCCTCGACGGCAAGTTTGCATGGTTCTATTCCAAGGGCGACCCCCAGGTTCAGCGGATCGGCGCCAAACAGCTCGACGATCTGCGTTCCCCGCTGCGCTTCCTCCTCGGCCATACCCAGCTTGAAAAGGAAATCGATCACCTCTCGGTGACGCCCGCCGCCAACGGCAGCTTCACGCTCGCCGGCATTCCGCACGGACAGGAAAAACGCATTCAGCGCCTTGCTCTCACGGTGACATCAGACGGCGTGATCACCGCGATTGAGATTCAGGAAACCGACGGAGCCGAAACTCGCTTCACCTTTACCGATGAGCAGCCCAATGCCGCCATCCCCCCGGCAACCTTTCGCTTCACGCCACCCGCCGGAGTCCCAATAGTCGACGCCATGCCGCCCGTCTAATCCCCTCCGACAACGCTCTAACGCAAACTGGCTTCTTCGAAAACAACTTTGACCAGGTGGGTTGACATGTCGTCAAAGGCGGCGGCAAGATCCTTATCGCTGCCGGCAAAGCGCTGCCGGAATGGCGTCAGGTCCACCGCCTCTTTCACCTCATCGAAGCTACGAAACATGGCCGGTCCGCTTTGCCTGAGCTTTGCATTCACCTGGTCAACCGCGCTCTTCAGCAAGTCGCGGATCAGATAGATATATGCCTTATCGTGCAGAATCGGCCCGTGCCCCGGAACAATCGAATCGGCATCCAGTTGTGCCAGGTTCTGCAAAGTCTGAATCCACTCCGTGGGATAGCCGTCGTAGATATACGGAATCGGATAGACGACGAGATCGCCTGCGACCACGATTTTTTCCTTAGGGAGATATACGACCGCGTCTCCCGCGGTGTTGCCTCTTCCCATGAACTTGACCTGCACTTCCCGATTGCCGACATCCACTGTGAAATCGTGTTCGAAGGTGAGCGTTGCGCTTTGAAACGCCACTTGCTTTATTTCATCAACGATCTGGATCCGGCGAGTCAGCGCATTTTTAACTTCCGTTTTCTCCTCTGGCGTCAACGCTTGACCGTCCCGAGTCTTCCCCGTCTCCAGCATCTGTTTGAGAGCAGCGATGCCTTTCTCCTCCCGACTCGCCGACCCCGGACCGAACATGTCCATATCCTTCTTAGTTTCCGCATGAGCGATGATCGTCACCGAAGGAAACGCATCCATGTACGCGCGATTGCCGAGGTTGTGATCGTTGTGAAAGTGCGTGTTGAGAACGAAAGCGACCGGTCTACTTGTCCACTGCCGTATCTGCGCGATATCTTCTCGGGCAGCAGACGGCAGAAAGCAGGAATCCACCACAAACACCTGCCTCTCTCCGATAATCACCGTCGTATTTCCGCTGGCTGATCCGTCAAGCGGATCCTTGTGCTGAATTTCGTACACGCCTTCCGCTAACTTCGTCACACTTCGATCTGTCTGCCCAGGCATGGCCGTGGCGACCAATAGTCCAAGCGCAACGAGCGCAAGCCGCAGCCGCGATGAGAAGTTTTGATTTGGCCTCTTGCGGTGCATCATTCAGCTGCGCCTTTGCGTGAAGAGCCAGTTCACAAGCGCCGGCTCGGTGAAAGCCCATTCCCAGCAGTTGTGGTCCACCCCCGCGTACTCGGTGTAGAGCGGATGTCCCCCGGCCTTGCGTCTCGCCGCAATGCGATCGCGCGACAGCGATGGTGGAACGGTTTTATCAGCGTCTCCCTGGAAAGCCCAGAGCGGCGTGTCAATCGCCTCCGTTCCGTTCTCGGTCGAGTTGCTTCCGCAGCAGATTATGCCGGCCGCAAAAAAACGCAGGCGGGCGGCGATTACATTCCAAACTCCAGCTCCTCCCATCGATTGCCCCGCAACATAGATCCGCCGATCGTCGATCGGAAACTCGCGGATCAGACTATCAACAATCTCCAGCGCCAGCCGTGACCCATCGCCAAGACCCGGCACCGGCTTAGGTCCCCGACTGCTCTGCTGCGCGAAATCGTACTTTGCCCATCCGCGATCCGTCTGCGGAGCAACCACAAAACATGGAAACTGTTTTTGATTCCCGGGTAGCAGCCACACGCGCGTTCCGAAGATGTTGCCCAGTCCAATCTGCTTCAGATTGTCGTCGCCCAGGCCGCCGCTTCCACTGAGATACAGAACCAGCGGAAGCTTGCCACTCACAACAGGACGATACAGCCGGTAAGGCATCGTCCAGTCGCTCTTGTAAGTCCGCGCCTCAAACTTGTCCTGCAGGGCGTCTGATTGTTTCCTGAAGTCGGCAATCAGCGCCAGTCTCTCCGCGGAGTTCGGCGTTCCAGGCGCAAGCGCAGGTGCAGGCGCAGAGTCCCTATATACGATGCTCCGACGTCCGATTGAAAAGGCTCGCCCGGCAAACGCAGCAACCAAGCCTGCGCCGCAAATTCTTAGTGCTTCCCGGCGCGTCGATTTACGAATCGTCAAGAGTCAGCTCCGTTTGCTTAGGAAACGCACTCATCCTATCGCGCGCCGGTCACTTCCGGCTCCCGGTTTGTTATGAGTTGGCTTCTTTCCGGGACGGAGCTAGCGCCAGGCTCCCAGGATCGCACCCATCGCAGTCAGTGCAACCGTAAGATAGCCGCCGTTAATCAGCACGTATTTCAGCGAGCGACGCTCGAAGAGCGCAACGATCCCCATCCCCATCGCGACCCAGCCAAAGCCCGCCAGAAACCCTGCGGTCGCTCCCCACGCCAGCGTTGTCTTTGGATCGTTGAGAAACATCGCAAGATTCATAGCCATCACGAGGCTCAGCACAAATCCAATCACAAAAACCCTGGGACCAGCACCCGGCTCCTCCGATAGAAATCCGTTCGCCTTCTTCCACGCACTGCCCAGTAACGCAGGTGAATACCAAGCTCCGCCAATTAGAAATGCGGAGAGTGCAGCCACAAATATCGCCCATAAATTCAACGTATGAAAATCCACCGTCGACCTCCTAGTTCGCCTTCGGTTTCGAATTCCCCATCGCCTTCTCCCAGTCCATCGGACCGTCCACGAATCGCCGGTGCAACGACGCCAGTAACTGCGCATTGCCTGCCGCCAGGTATTCGTAGGCGCGCGTCCACTCCTCGCCGCTCTGCCATCCCGTCTGCGTCAGGCGCACGACCGTCGAATTCCCGCGTGGCTCAAACTGAAAAACTGCACGCGTGCGAGCAGCCCTCACCTGCGGAAACTTGTCGGGCGCGAGCGCGGCAATTACGATCTCCTTCTCCGGAACAAAGCTCACAATCGTTCCGCCTCCCGTGCTGCCACCGGGAAAATGAACCAGCCAGTCCCCGCCCGGCTTCAGATCTACCGTCGCATTCGGAAACAGCCACGTGCTCAATCCTTCGCTCGTTGCGAATGCCTTCCAGACCTTCGAAACTGGCGCCGGAACTTCGATCTCAATCACCAGCTGCCGGGGCGGCTCGTTGACCGGCGTAGTCGATGCGCTCTGACACGTCGCAAACCGGGCAGGAACAAGACTGAACAACAAGGCTGCGAGCAGTATTTGTCTTTTCATGGTATTTAGTTGATCGTTCAAGTAAGATATATGCAAGCAGTATTCTTTCTGTCAAGAACAATCTATGCCGGCCCCAAAACAATCCGCCTCCACCCGCGACCGGCTAATCGACTCGGCCCGTTTTCTCTTCTGGGAGGGAGGCTTTGCCGGAACCAGCATGGCCGAATTGCTGGCACACGCCCAGGTAAACTCAGGCAGCTTCTATCACTTTTTCGATAGCAAGGAAGCTCTTCTCCGCGCCGTGCTCGAACAATACGCAGAACTCCTGCGCCCCATGGTCATCGATCCTGCGTTTGCTTCGACGCCCAAGCCCCTCGAACGCATCTTCACTATCCTTGCCGGCTATCGCGAACGCATCCTCACAACGGCGTGCCAATACGGTTGCCCGCTGGGTCGCCTCGCATTGGAGATCGACCCCGAGAATGCCCCCGCACACCTGCTCATCGCCCTCAATTTTCAGGGATGGATCGAGGCCGTCCGCGAGTGCCTCGTCGAAATGAAAGGCTCTTTGCCGCGAGGCACCGACGTCGACGCATTGGCCACCTTTGTCCTCGTCACAATGGAAGGAGGAGTCATGCTGTCGCGCTCCTACCGCTCTGTCGAGCCATTCGACCGCGCAGTCGCGCAACTACGCGAACACTTCCGCCTTCTCATCGCCGTCAAAGCGGCAAAGAAGGCGAGATAGATAAAGAAATCCCCACGCACAGACGAATTGTCAGTATTTTTATGCGGTTCGCACAGATTCCTTCGGTATACGACCAAAATTGTCGTATATTCGATAAAGCGACAGTTTTTAAAGCACTGTCGAAGGAAGGCATCGACCCCAAACTTAGTCTTGATGGGCCAGGGCCCCGCGGATTATCTCTTGGCCGAGACCGCGAAGCCCTGGAGCTACAGCCGAAATCGACTGCGAGCTATCTGCATTATATGTTCGCTTCTATTCGGTTGAACTCCCATTCGTAAAAATCGGCAAGATGGCGCACTTTGCGCCAGAGTCCCGCGCGGATTGGTTACGGCGTCTTCCAGCGTGACAAGCCTGCCTAGTTTGCGGTCGTGATCTGGAACGCAAAAAATGCCGCCCTGGCCAAAGAGCCATCGACAACCGAAGGGAAAACCGAAGATGACAGCGCAAGCAAGGCCTTGGAAAACTGTGAAAAAAAAGAAGGCGCAGAGCACACTCCTGGGCAATGCCCGTGGAATGGTCGCTCTCGGGACGTTGGCAGCATACACGGCGCTCGGTGCCAGTCGCCCCACTCTCGCCGCGATCTTGAAAACAGAATCAGTCGATGGCGGACCAGCGGCAACTCTGCCACTCAAACGCTTTGACATTCCCGCCGGCCCTCTGGACGCCGCAATCGAAGCCTGGGAGAAAACCACCGGGTTGAAGATCAAGCTTGTGTTGCCTGAAGGGACGCTCGAGGGCTTTCGGTCTCCCGGCGTCAAAGGCCTTTATCGCGAAGATGAAGCGCTCCGCCAGATCCTCGATGGCACCGGCTTGAACTACCGTGCCGAAGATGCTGCCACGATGGTCGTTGGCGTTCAGGCGCGGGATTCCGTATCGGTCACTGCTCCTATAGCTCCAGACGTTTCCCTCAGCAAGTTTACGCAGCCGCTGATCGACACGCCGCAGAGTGTCACCGTGGTGCCGCAGTTTGTGATGCAAGACCAGGCCACCTCGACCTTGCGCGATACGCTGCGCAATGTTCCAGGCATCAGTCTCGCCGCGGGTGAAGCCGGAGCGCAGGGAGACAACCTCACTATTCGCGGCTTTACCGCGCGCAACGACATCTTTATGGATGGCATTCGCGACTTCGGAAGCTACTATCGCGACTCCTTCAACTTTGAGCAGGTCGAGGCTCTTGAGGGCCCCGCGGGCGTCCAGTTTGGGCGCGGCTCGACCGGCGGAGTCATCAATCAGGAGAACAAGATTCCCGAAGTCGAGAAGTTCGTGCGCGTGAATGCGCTGTTTGGCACTGACCTCACCAAAAGAATCACCGCGGACGTCAATCTTCCGATGGCCGACAAACTAGGTGGAACAGCGTTCCGTGTAAACGCCATGGGCCAGGAGGGCGGCGTAGCCGGTCGCGATGCCGCAGAACTTCGCCGCTAC
The DNA here is from genome assembly GCA_963832035.1 of uncultured Acidobacteriaceae bacterium. Taxonomy (GTDB): domain Bacteria; phylum Acidobacteriota; class Terriglobia; order Terriglobales; family Acidobacteriaceae; genus Telmatobacter. The sequence continues at coordinate 925,460 of CAWHSK010000004.1, forward strand.
GGCGTCGCTCCCTCCATCTCGATCGGAATGAACACCAGGACGCGCGGAACACTCAGCTACATCCACCTTTACGAAAACGACATCCCGGACTACGGACTTCCCTGGCTCTTCAACGGCCCCGCTCCCGCTGACCGGCATAGCTACTTCGGTTTCCCCGGCGAGAATTACCTGAAGACCAATGACGACATCATGACTCTGAAAGCAGAGCATGAGTTTTCTCCTACCCTGAACCTGCACACCATCGCGCGAGTTGCTCACTATCCGAGGCAAGCGCAAATCACCGAGCCGCAAATCTGTTCGAACGCGTCTGTGAGCGTACCGGTTGGCACCGTAGTCTCAGCCTTACCCACATTAGCCTACAACGCGAATTTGCCCTGCCCTTACACGGCGGCCACTCCGGCCGAAGACATCACTCAGGTCAATCGCAATCAGATTCAGGTCGACAGCGTCGAAGGCCTTCTATGGGATCAGACTGAAGTCTCAGCGCGCTTCAGCATACACGGCGTACGAAACGCGCTGGTCGCGGGTGTGGAGGGTGGCCAGGAAACCTCCAACCCCATCCGTACTAGCTACACCATCAGCAAAATTAATACTGTCCCGTACACCACCCTGCTCGACCCGAACGAGGACCAGCCATTCGCTGGAACCGGCTACGTCACTTCGATCGTGCATACGAAATCGAAAAGCATTGGACTCTATTTCGTCGATACCATGAAGCTCGGCCGTTTGTTCGAGCTCAGCGGCGGAGTGCGCTGGGACCGCTTCGACACCGACTACAACCTCTATCAGCCGAAGCCGCCCGCGGGAGGCACCGTCACCCCGGCTGTTCCACCCATCGGACGTATCGATGAGCAGCCCAGCTATCGCGCGGCCTTCGTATACAAACCCTCCACTCACGGCAGCGTCTACTTCGACTACGGCACCAGCTTCAATCCCGCAGCCGAGTCACTCAGCCTCAGCGTCGGCCTCGCCAATGGCTCTGCAGCACCCGAAGAAAACCAATCCTACGAGGCTGGCGCCAAGTGGAGCTTCCTCAACGAACACCTGCTTGCCGAGGGCGCATGGTTCCGCACCGAGAAAGACAACGCGCGCGAAACTGATCCCACCAACTCCAACAACATCGTCGCTGCCGGAAATCAGTTGGTCAAAGGAGTTCAGTTCAGCGTCATCGGAAGGCTCCCCCAGGGCATGGACCTGGTGGCCGGATACGCCTATCTCGACAGCGCCGTCATCTTCTCCCAGTTCTTCCCAACTGCTGTCGGTTACCCGCTGGCGAACGTGCCCAAACAGACATTCAACATCTTCGTCACTCATCGACTTCCGTCGCGCTTCACCGCAGGCTTGGGCGGCAACTACGTCGGCAGCCGTACGGCCAGTTCCACCGTGCCTTACGTGCCGACCAGCTTCGTGCCCAACCCCAACGGCCCGGGTTATGTCGTCACCAACGTCGCCGTCAAGCAGGTGCCCGGCTACTGGCTCTTCAGCGCCATGCTCAAGCGTCCAATCTCTGAAAGGTTTGAATTGCAGGTGAACGTCAACAATCTGCTCAACCGCTACTACATCGATCTTCCACACCCAAGCCATCTCATTCCGGGCGCCGCGGCCAACGCGCTCTTCGGCGTCAACTTCCGATTCAAATAGCTCGCGCCCGCGCGGACTGTTTCATCGCGGCAGTCGGCGTGTCTTTTTCTGAAAGGTAGTCGCCATGTTGATTTCCATTCCCGATGTTTTGACGGCCGCCGAAGTGGCGCAGGTGCGTGAAGTGCTGGACGCCGCCGAGTGGGTAGACGGCAAGGTCACCGCCGGCTATCAGGCGCGGACCGTCAAACAGAATCTGCAGCTGCCCGAGGGCCATCCCGTCGCAGTCCAACTCGGAGAGATAGTTTTGGCTGCGTTGGCGCGTTCTCCCCTGTTCATGTCTGCGGCGCTTCCTCTGCGCGTGTTTCCGCCGATGTTCAATCGCTACACAGGCGGAGGCCACTTCGGCACGCACGTCGACACTGCAATTCGTGCCCTCGCATCGACTGGCCAGCGCATTCGCACCGACATTTCTGCAACACTCTTCCTCAGCTCTCCACAGGACTACGACGGCGGGGAACTCTTCGTGGAAGATACGTACGGCACCCACAGCGTCAAGCTCGCCGCCGGACACATGGTGCTCTATCCTGCCACCAGCCTGCATCGCGTCGAACCCGTAACCCGCGGCGCGCGCGTCGCCTCGTTCTTCTGGATCCAGAGCATGATCCGCAGCGACGAAGATCGCAGCCTCCTCTACGATCTCGATACGGCCATTCAGCGTCTTGCCAGCGAACATCCAGACAACACTTCCGGCGTCCAACTCACCGGCGTGTACCACAACCTGCTGCGTCGCTGGGCTGAGATGTAACCGCGGTCGCTACTTCGTGAAACATCTTTCTTTTCCCATGCCTCAATAGCCGTACGGATACCCATACCCAGTCCGATACGCGGACGCGTTCGGATAAAACATCGTTCTCGGCGGCGACCACATTGCGACTGCAGGTGGTGCATACATATAAACCGTCGGCGGAGGCGGAGCGGTATACACATACACCGTCGGCGGCGGAGCCACATAAACTGGCATTACCTGCATATACGCTTGAACCGGTGCAGGCGGAACATAGCTCTGTTGCGGCGGCTGATACTGCTGTTGTTGATACTGCGGCTGTTGGTACTGCTGTTGTTGATACTGCGGCTGTTGGTACTGCTGTTGCTGATACTGCGGGGGCTGCTGGTAGGCCGGCTGCTGCGCCATTTGCTGTTGCGGCTCGTACTGCGGGGCATCGTTGTACGCGCTCGGCTCGCGACGATAAAGTCCGGATGGGTCGCGATCTGGATCCTCCGTGATGGGCACTTCCATGTCGTCCATTACTTTGACCGTAAGCCGCGTCTCGGTCTTCAAGATCGGTCGAGGTCCGCGTCTCGGCAGATTCAACAGATCAATCGGCCAGAGGATCGGTATACACCACTCCACGATGTCGCGCGTGCGGTGGCCCTTTCCCAGGATTCTTCCCTGCTGATCCACGGCGTAACCCGGCACATCCACTACTCTCGCCGACACGGGGATCACGGTGCGCGGCTCGATCACCATGCGATCGAACCTCAACTCCATCCATCCCTTGCCGACAAAATGTCCGGGATCCTTGTAGTCCTCGAACCGGCCTTCGAGGTACGTGTTGAATGGCAGGCGCGCGCCGCCGTTGCGCGTCGTAATCCCAGCCTGGCAAAGCACCGGGTCGCCGATGCCCGCGGTCTTCGAAGATATCTTCGTCTCCGAGACGGTGCAGTTAATAAGAGAGCCGGCAGGGACAATCTGCCTGCTGGCGTATGCGGTTAGCGTTGGACAAAGCAACAGCGTAACGAGAGCGAGGTGAGCGCTCCTCATCGAAGGCCTCCTGGTCAAGAGAGAACCCGCCGGAGAATATCTCAGGCGAGTCTCGGCTGATCGTTCTGTTTAGCCCCAACTGGGCGGGAAATGAATCACGGAAGATCGAGCAGTCGTGCTCTGCGTTGCATCGAGAAGTCGAGCGGGTCTCGCTTAAATTGAAGCGCAGCTCATCGCGAGAGTACGGAGATAGATAGGATCGTCGGATTTTTTGCCGCAGAAGCTCTCGGCGCGGAGATCAAGGAAGTTGATCCGTCACGCTTCAGACTGCTGTGGCTTGTGCAGATTTCTGACGCAACCGCGCAGAACCTGTTGCCCAGCGAGAACACGCCGATTTTTGGAAAGTTGTTGCGAAGAGAAAATAATTTTGCCCGCGCACATTTTTCTAAAAGGGAAATCCCTCAATGTCGAATACTGCTCGCAGAGCGTCTTGTAGTCCCTATTCCCTAGTCCCGGCTCCCTGTTTCATTCGTATCTCAGCGCTTCAATCGGATCCAGGTTCGCCGCGCGAATCGCCGGAATCATTCCGCTCACCAGCCCCGTCACGATCAGGATGCCCGTCGCCACAATCACCGAAGTCGGCGAAATCAGCAGCTGAATATCGGCATCCTCCGCGTGCTGCGCAATATTGCTGTAGAAAGGGATCCGCCCGATCAGCAACGATACGACATATGCCAACCCGATGCCGCCCATGCCGCCGATCCCCGTGATCACCATGGCCTCTGCGAGGAACTGCGTGAGAATATGCCTCCTCTGCGCGCCGAGGGCCTTTTCCACGCCGATCTCGCGCGTGCGTTGTTGTACCGCCACCAGCATGATGTTCATCAGTCCAATGCCGGCGATTCCCAGCGTGAGCGCGCCCACCAGCGAGAGCAGCACCTGCAGCGCCAGCGAAAGAATGCTGAACTGATGCAGCTCCGTCATCAGGTTGGCGACATAAATCGCGTTGCGGTCCGATGGCCTGAAATGATGCGCGGCTGCCATCGAGTTACGAAGGTTCTGCTCGGTGAGCTCGTAGTTGCCCTGGTAGTTGAACCAGACGCCGCCAATGTATTTCGTATCCGCCAGGTCGCTCATCGTGCTGAACGGAATATAAATCTGGCGATTGCGATCGTTGTCCTCGCCCTCCTGCATCTTGGGGCTAAGCACCCCGATAATGGTGAACAGAACTCCATTCAAGCGGATGGTCTGCCCCACTGCCCACCCACCTGAAAACAATTTGGTCTTCGACTCCGATCCGATCACGCAGACGTGCGCCCTCTGCTGTTCCTCCTGCCCATTGAAGAACCGGCCCGCATCCGTATCGAGTTTCCAGATGTCCTGAAACACCGGCATCACGCCGTTTACTCTCCACGTATAGGTGTGCAGATCGTCTTTCACGGTTACGTCTTTGTCGACCGTCGCTGAAATATGATTGATGCCCGGAACGCTCGCCATGATGCGATCCACGTCATCCATGGTGAATTGCACCTTGACACCCGACTTTTCGCCGCCCGCCTGCTCACTCGTACGCCCCGGAAAAACGCCGATCACGTTGGTGCCCCATTGGGCGAAGATCGCCTGGACGGCGCGACTGAAGCCCGCACCATAGGCCAGCAGCAACACAACCGTCGCAATCCCCCACGCCATCCCGATCATCGTGATGGCAGTGCGGCGGCGGTTGTAAATCATCGCCTCCCAAGCCTGACCTAGTATGTCTCTCAGCATGTCTGCTCCCAGCTATCAGCCATCAGCCTTCAGCTCTCAGTGAAGAGTACCCGCACATTCACTCACTCGACGGCTGCAACCATTTCAACTGCGACATTGCAGCTGAGAGCTGACAGCTGAAAGCGGCCCTTCAATCCTTCCTCAACGCCTCCACTGGATCCATCTGCGCGGCCTTGCTCGCCGGATACAAACCTGCGGCAATACCACTCAGCACCAGCGTCCCCATGGCCAGGGCAGCCGACCACGGCACCAGCCGCGGGGGATCAAAACCAGGCATCTTGCCCGTCAGCAGCGCCTGCAACAGTGCCATCAGACCCGCCGATCCGGCAATCCCAATCGCTCCGCTCACCGCCGTCAGCAGCAACCCTTCCCAGAAGAACTGCCCCATGATGCTGCTCTTCGTCGCTCCCAGTGCTTTCCGCAATCCAATTTCGCTGGTTCGCTCCGTTACCGACACCAGCATGATGTTGATAATCCCCACCGCGCCCAGCCCCAGCGTCACAATCCCTACACCGCCCAGAAAAACATCCATCGCATCGAAAATGCCGCCCACCATCTTCATCTCCTTGATGGTGTCCCACTCCTGAAATGCATCCTTCAGTGCCGGATCGAAACCATGCCGCACGGCAATGACCCGATGCACCGCCGCAACCGCAGCTGTCGCATCGCCCGGCGTCGCCGGCTGGTATTGGATCGACGTCAGCGCATCCTTGGCAATGTTGTCGCCCTTCAACGGATACAGCTCCAGCATCGTCGTAACCGGAATGTAGAGTTTCTGATCGTCGAAGTCCTGGCTACCCCGGCTGATCTTCTCCACTGCACCCACAATCCGGAATTCAGTGCCATTGATCGTGATCGCCTCGCCGACCATCGGCCTGCCTGGAAACAGCAACCTCGCAGCCTTCGAGCCCAGCACCGCCACGCGACGCCGATCGGTCACATCCGCATCATTAAGAAAGCGTCCCTGCTGCATGGGGATGAAGCGCACCTGCGAGTAGTTGGGCCATACCCCAATCACGCGGCTCGATGTGTTGCTGAACTGGCTCACCTCATACAGATCAGAACGCGATAACTCGACTGTCGCCGCGCGCAGCTCCGGCAACTGCCTGACAGCCTCGGCATCGGCCAGCGTCAACTGGTAAGGACGCATCCCGGTGTGCTGGTTGGCGACAGCGGGGATGGTCCCATTCCACATCATCACCAGGTCGTTGCCCAGCTTCGCCAGGTTGCGATGTTGTCCCGACCGGAAACCCTCACCCAGACCCACAAGCACCAGCAGCGAACCCACCCCCCATGCAATTCCAAACATGGTGAGAAAGCTGCGCAGCTTGTTCGCCGCGATGGCCCTGAAGACCTCGCTAAGCGTGTCTGTAAAGTTCTGCATAATCCTTCGACGCTGCCCAATGATTTCCGGGTAATGGAACGTGACGAATAGTCGCCTTCCAAGCTCCCTGATTCAATGCCTGTATGAAGGTTACGCTCTGGTGCACATTTCAGTTCCCGACCCCGCCAACGCGTTCCAAGGCGGGTGGCCCCGGGCCCGAAGATCGTTTTCAGCCACGCCCAGGGTGCCCGAGCCTGGATAGCGCCACGACAACGGGGCCACCCGCCGATTTCAGGTGAAGTCTGGTGTGCGGATAGTCTGCGGGCTCATGCGTGCCAGTGAAACGCCTTCTGGATGATCTTCCATCCATCTGGCATTTTGAGAAGCGTGAACATGTCTGACATCCGCACACCGGACCCGGCCAAATTACCTGACCATCCGGCGACTTCAAGATGAACGACAGCGATCGATTCCAAGATGTCCACACAAGCGACCCTGGGCTCGATGCTGGGAGCTGGACCATTCTTGTCAATCCAGTCGAAGAGAAACTCGGTTCCAATGGCGAGTTGTTGCCCAGCGTAGCCGAAGAATGAGGCGTCTTTGTGGAAGGCAGGCCGCATAAGCTCGCTCTTGCCTTGTTTGCTTCCGTCAATATACATCTGAATGGTCTTGACGATTCCATCGTATTCGGTGAGGTATGCGCTCTTAGTCATACCGGGACCGTAGGAGCTGACAACGCCGGCCGTCAACAGCCAAAGACGGCTAAAGTCGGTCGTCATTGTCGTTAGGCGATGCCGGAGCACACCCGAAGAAGCATCCTTTGCATTTCAACCCACCGCTGAACCCATCAGAGTGATGTCTGCTGCAACCCACGCTGCGCTTGGCGGAACGGCCCGCGGCGCCCGGGTTTCGCTATGCGCTATGATGGATAGCCTCTGGTACAGTCGGGTGCGGGGTTTTTGAGATGTCCCAGCGAAACACGCCACAAAAGACTCTGGAATCGTGGAAGCAGATCGCCGGCTACCTTGATCGCAGCGAACGCACCGTCCGGCGCTGGGAGGCAAGCGAAGGGCTCCCGGTCCACCGCCGCGAGCACGAAAAGCAGGACACCGTCTTCGCCTATCGGCACGAGATAGAGGCCTGGAGCCGTTTACGTACCAAGTGTCCCGGTGCAATCGCAAGCGACGAACCCGAGAGTCTCTCCCCGGCCAAACCGCGTGTCAACGCCTACCTCGTCGAACATGACGCAATCACCCGCACTATGCACCGTTACATTGCGGCCGCTCGCACAGGAGACGGCGATCTCATGCGATCTGCTTTCCACCCTTCGGCAACCATCTCAGGCTACTGTCAAGGGGTCGAATATAGTGGCTCGGTTGAGCACGTGTTCCACTGGATCACGGAAAATGGCCCAGCCCCGAATATCAATCCCCGCTTTGCGCGAATCGAGATCGTCGAAAGCATCGCCGTTGTTCATCTCGAAGTTCAACGCTGGTCAGGCAAGCTGGCTGGTGCCAATGCCCGAGCTTCCGACGTATTCACTCTGCTCAAGTGGAACGGTGAGTGGAAGATTACGCATAAGCTCTTCCATTGGCACGATCAATGACTCGCGCCATGCACGCGGATTAGTGGCGGGTGGGCCCGGTCCCGAAGATCGTTTTCAACCACGCCGAGGGTGCCCGAGCCTGCCCTGAGCGTGCCGAAGGGGTCCCTCGCTTTTGGGGACCGGGGAGATAGGTTCACTCATCACCCCAGCCGGATTCAGATACCCCGCCCTTATCGCGCGCTTCACTTCTTGGGCCGCGACTCCGGCGGCACAAGACCTGCGAGGCGGTAGTACACAACGAGCTGGCCGTAGTGTTCACCGCTATGTTCGATGATGCCGTTTGCTATGTCGAGAACGCGCGATTTCTGCCCAGGAAAATAAACAACCTCCGTCGTCAAACCTTTTTCGCCTTTCGACTGGAGGGCGCTCGCGCCATCGGCGAAGGACTTCTTGACGAACGCAACGATGTCGGCCTTGGACTTGTATTGGTCGCGCTTCGGATCTTCTCCCGCGGGAGGCTTCAGCCCCATCACAGGATTCGTGAAGTAGTAGCATGAACCCGCCGCGTGCAGCAACTGCTCGGCGAAGCTCCGCACCTCGGGTGTCGGCTTGAAGTCATATTTGTCCTCGGGAAAATCTTCGGCCATCGCCGTCAGCTTGCGGCCAATCTCATTCCAGGAATCGAGCACGACTTTCAATTCCGGATCGGCAGGTTTGGCGGCTGCATCTTTCTTCATCGCGTCCTGGGCATGCGCGGGAAATGCGAATGCCAGCAGGACGACAGCGAGAAACGGTAATTTTTTCATCTCTTTCTCCATGATTGAGTTTCGCGAATGAAAACTTCAACTTCTTATTTCGCCTGCGCAAGAGCATTTTTTGGAATACTCGAAGACTTTTTGAGAGTAGTGAAAGGTGGCTATTTCTTAAGGAAATAGCCACTTGAGTGCGTGCTCTCGGTCTACACCAATTCCGAGAATGCTATAGCCCCGCAACAACTGCGGCAACTTTCTCGAGTATCTCGTTCCAGCCTTCGAGTTGACCGCTATTCTTCGCGCTCTCCATGGGTTCATTTCCAATGTGGGTGAGTTTGGTTTGGCCGTTTCCGAGATCCTCAAAGAGGGTCACATCGTACGCACCCTCTATGGCCTCATTTTCTATTCCTAATTGCTCAGGCTCAATCCTGTTTCCCTCCGGGTCGGAAAAGTACATCAACGAAACGATCTTCTCGTACGGAACAATCTCGTGGTATTCAACCGCATTCCAGCCCTCGTACCCATCCGGCGTTCTCATGCAGAAGAGGGATTTTCCGCCCACGCGAAAATCCATCTTGCAAACGGGCGCAGTAAAGCCCTTCGGTCCCCACCACTGCATCACGTACTTGGGCTCTGTCCACGCCTTCCAAACCAATTCACGTGGGGCATCAAAAACTCTTGTCACTACCATCCGCTCTATCTCGTTAACCGCGTTTTTTGTCATCTCTGATCTCCGTTTCTTTTCATCTCGTTGACCACCACTTCCAGCTTGTCGAAACTCTCTTCCCAGAACCGGCGATAAGAAACAGCCCAGTCGCTGACTGTCTTTATCGCCTCCGGCCTGAGCGTGCACACACTCTCTCGTCCACGCTTCGTCTTGATCACAATCCGCGCCCGCACCAGGTAGGCAATATGTTTTGAAATCATCTGCTGCGACAGTGCAAACGGTTCCGTCAATCCATGCACAGAGGCGGGACCATGGGAAAGTCGCTCGATCATTGCCCGCCGGGTGGGATCAGACAGAGCCGCAAATGTTGTACCCAATCTATCCACAACCGTATGGTAGTGGATTATGCGCCAATGTCAACTGTGAATTTTCCACTCCTGATTTCTGTTCCCTGTTGTCCGAACCCTGACAGGTGCGCGGCGAGGCCGATGCCACAAGGCCACTGTATCCGCCGGCGTTTGGTTGTTTTCGCACCGACCCTTCGTTTGGCTGACTTTAGAATGTCCTTTCAGAGGTCCTTATGGAATCAATCGGCAATTCGGCGGAGTCCATTGCGCAGGCATTCGTCCGCGCCATCAACCGGCAGGATGCGGATCGGCTCGCCGCCCTCATGTCGCCCACCCATCGCTTCATTGATTCGCTCGGCAAAGTGATCGAGGGCCGCGACAAAATGCGCGAGGGTTGGGCAGCCTACTTTCGCATGGTCCCCGACTACTCCGTCGCCATCGAGGAGATCTACTCTGGCGAGCCGGTGATCGTGATGCTTGGCATGGCCGCCGGCACCTACTCCCGCAATGGCAAGCTTCACCCCGAAAATCGCTGGCAGACGCCTGTCGCCATTCGCGCTCTGGTTGAAGACGGCCTGGTCGCCGAGTGGCGCGTCTACGCCGACAATGAGCCGATTCGCAAGGTCATGGCGAGCGGGAAATAATTCACCAGCGGCCAATCAGGTCTGTGCTAGTCTGCCCTTCATGGCGCGCCCGCCCGATCGCCGGCTGCTCGATTACCTGGCTCCTTACGATCTCCGCATCGCGAGCCTTGCCCTCGCCCTCCGCGAAGTCGTCCTGGAAGAAGCGCCTGCTGCAATCGAATCGCTCGTCAACGGGTATGCCGTGGCAATCGGCTTCTCGTTCACCGGCAAGCCAATGAAGGATGGGTTCTGCCACGTCGTGACCTACAGGAATTGTGTGAACCTCGGTTTCAACCGCGGTGCGCTCCTTGCCGATCCTGGAGGAATTCTGGAAGGCTCCGGCAAATTGATCCGGCATCTCCGAATCAACGACTACGACGACCTCGACCGCCCTCTGGTCCGCCGCTTCCTTCGCGCCGCCATCGAACAGGTCGGCCAGGTCGCTGGTCCGCCGCAACGCCCGTCTGCGAAAGCGCGGAAATCGGCGACAAAGCGCTTGAGCGCTCCAAAGTAACTCCTCTCTGCCTTCCGCAGCAAAATTGGTTGCAGTCCGCCCTGCGCGGTTCGCCGTCTATTACATATAGGTCACATTTCAACTAGGTTTTCGAGGACTATGATGGGTTCGCAATCCAGATGCATATTTTTGGCCGGAGATAAGGCTCTATGAATCGTCCGATCGTTGCTATGTTCCTCGCGCTCGCGTGCGCGGTTCCTGGGATGGGGCAATCAGATGAATCTGCAACAACCCTGCGCGTCAACAGCCGCGCCGTCCTCGTCGATGTGATCGTCAACGATTCCTCAGGCAAGCCGGTCACGGGACTTTCAAGAGACGCCTTCAGCGTGACAGAGCAGGGCAAGCGACAGACAGTTTCGTTCTTTGAGGAAAATGGGAAAACGCCTCCAGCGCGGCCTGTAGAGATTCCCACTATGCCGCCGGATGTTTTCACGAATTTCTCGCCCTTCCCGCAGCCGCCGGCCGTGAATGTGCTGCTGCTCGACTCGCTGAATACGCATATGGAGAACCAGAGCTATGTGCATACCCAGGCGCTCAAGTTCCTCAAGAGCGCGAAGCCGGGCACGCGCTCGTCGATCTTTGCGATGGGGCTGGGCCTGCATTTCATCCAGGGCTTCAACGACGATCCGGCAGTGCTGATGGCGGCGCTCAACAACAAGAAAAACAACGAGGTCGAAACATCCGTCATGTTGAAGGGACAAGACGAGACAATTGCGCAGCAAAAGTTAGGCGGCATGATGAGCGCGCCGGAGGGCAATGGCGCCACCGCGGCCTCGCCCGGGATGATTGCAGCTTTGCAGAACTTTATCAACGAGAACGACACCTCGCGCTCGTTCGATCGAATGTATGTCACGCTGGCCAATCTGCAGCGCCTTGCAGCATTCCTGCAGGGGTTCCCGGGACGCAAGAACATCATCTGGTTTGCGGAGAAGGTTCCTTCGCTGTACGTCACCGGGTCGGACGCTGCAGGCGGCGTATCTTCGGGTACTCCGGCCATGGAACAGGAGATCAAGAAGACTTTGGCGATGCTGGCCGCGGCCAGGGCCGCAATCTATCCGGTCGATGCCCGCGGAGTCGCGAATCTCAGCCTCTTTACAGCCGAAAACAATTCGTCTTCAACCGCCTCGCAGGCCTCGCAACTGCTCGGACCAACAACCGTCGGCGGCGATTTCGGCTCGCCAAAAGGCGGCGGCGGATTCGCAAACTCGATGACCAGCGACAACATGGATCGCGATTCCGATCAGCTCCAGGCGCAAATCCTCGCGGAGCAGTCGGGAGGGCATGCATTCGCGAATACAAACGGACTCTCCGACGTAATCGACAAGATCACGTCAACCAGCAGTCATTTCTATACCCTTGCGTACTCACCGACAAATCCAAAAATGGACGGAACCTTCCGCAACATCAAGGTGAAGGTCGAGGGCGCGGACTATAAACTCTCATACCGCCGTGGATACTTCGCCGTCGAAGAAGCGCTCCCCGGCAGTTCACTTGCCGTACGCAATCAGGAGATCCAGAAACTCGCCTCCAAAAACCCCGGAGCCGTCGATCCGCTGCTGCCCTTCATGGACCTGGGAATGCCGCAGAGCCAGCAAATCCTCTATAAGGCTCGCATTGTGCCCGCTGCGCCACCCGAAAACGAGCCTGCCGACAAGAAAAACAAGGACCACTACAAGGTTGACTTCGCCGTCGATCTGAAAGATCTGCACCTGAATCCTGACGCGGACGGGCTGCACAAGGGCACGCTGAACATCTCGCTGATTGTCTACGACCGATACGGCAATGTCGTCAGTCGCGAAGACCACCTCGTCGAACTGAACATCAAGCCCGACGCGTATGCAGTCTTCCAGAACACCGGCGTACAACTCCACGCTCAACTGGCTGTGCCAAAGGGAAATTTCTGGCTGCGCACCGGCATCTACGACCGCGCCTCCCGCAAAGTAGGAACCATGGAGATTCCACTAGCCGCAGTCAAACCCCTGGAGACCGCCGCGAAGTAGCCCTTGAAGGTTGGTAGTAGAAACGAACCAGAGTGCCCCATTCATGACCCAGCTTCATCGGGTCATGAGTGGGAAAGCACGAACTTCAATCCCCATTGTTCACCTGCGCCCATAGAAAACCCGCGCCTACTCGTCGCTGACCATAGTCTCAACAATATGCCCCATCTTTTCCTGCTTCGTCCGCACATACGCCGCAAACGTCTCCTGCGACTCCACCTCTGCTGAGACGCGCTCGGCCACTGTAATCCCCGCCGACTCCAACGCAGCAACCTTGTCCGGATTATTGGTCATCAACTTCACCGCCGTCACACCCAGCATCTTCAGCACCCGCGCCGGCAATTCATACTCGCGATAATCGGCTTCGAATCCCAGTTCGACATTGGCTTCAACAGTGTCGCGTCCCGCGTCCTGCAATTCATAAGCCTTCAACTTCGCCATCAGCCCGATCCCGCGGCCCTCCTGCTGCTCGTAAAGCAAAATCCCCGCGCCTTCGTCGGCAATCTTCGACAGCGCCAGCTCAAGTTGCAGCCGGCAATCGCAACGCAACGAACCAAACACGTCCCCGGTCAGGCACTGTGAGTGAATCCGAACCAACGGCGGCCTGGAATGAACATCCCCCATCACCAACGCAACCAGCCCTTCCACTTTGCCGGACTGCGCGGGCGACCCGATCTGATCCCGCGACCCAGAGGGGCCCGGCATCGTTCCCTCAAACCCGAGGATGCGAAAAGCCCCCCACCGGGTCGGAAAATCGGCCTCCGCAACTTTCTTTACGCTCTCAAATGCCATGGTTCCATTCTACTTGGCGCGCGTTAAGCCACCAGCGGCAAACATCACACAGGATGAGATCCATCCGTACAACAGTCTCGCAAACTGCTGACCCGCCGCAGGTTTGCATTTGGGCCGTGCCTCCACAGCGCGATACAGTTGAGGAGTGACCGACCGCCTCATTCTGATCACCCTGCTCGTGAAACTCGGGGTGATGGCTTCCGTGGCCAGCGTACTGGCGCGCGGCAGCACCTTCCGTCATCTTTTCTTTGCCGAGCATCGCCGGCCCCGGCAAACCTTGGCCCTGCTGGCGTTCTTTCTCGTTCCACTCACACTCGGTGTCTGGATCCGCACCGCGGTCCCCAATTTCCTCGCCGCCGACATCTCGTTTGAGACCATCATTCTTCTCGGCCTTCTCGTTGGACCTCGCTGGGCAATGCTCGGCGGAATCATCCTTTCCGCCCCCGCGCTATACCACGGCGAGTACCTTTCGCTCCCCTTCAATGCCGCCGTCGGACTGCTCGCCGGAGTGCTCGGTGCCTTCGTCCAGCCGGAAGAGATCTGGTCGTTCACGCCTTTCGTCGACCTCAGCCTTTATCGCTGGGTGCGTCGTATCCTCCGCCGCCCGCGCATCGACCGGCAATTCCTCATGCTCTTTCTCATCGTTGCCGCCGAGGCATGCCGCGTCTGGCTTGCGCGCATGTTCCCCCACAAGCTGTTTGCCCTTGTCGCAACTCAGCCCTGGGTGCAGTTGCTGGTTTGGATCAGCGCTCCCATCGTCGTCGGCATTGCCCTCAAGGTTTGGAACGCCCTCCGCATCGAGATGAAACTCGAAGAGCAAAAGCATCTCCTGCTCGAAGCGCGACTCGACGCCTTGCAGCGGCAGATCAATCCTCACTTCCTCTTCAACACGCTCAACTCCATCGCATCCCTGGTCCGCGTAAAACCTGAATTGGCGCGTGAGATGACCGTGAAGCTCGCAAACATTCTGCGTGCGCTTCTCAAGGACCACGACACCTACGTTCCCCTGCGCGATGAACTCAGCTTCACCGACGACTATCTCGACATCGAGGTGGTCCGTTTCGGCGCCGACAAGCTGCATGTCGAAAAAGAAATCGATCCGCAGACGCTCGACATCCTGGTGCCCAGCATCCTCTTGCAGCCGCTCATCGAAAACAGTATCAAGCACGGCCTTGAACCGCGCATTCACGGCGGCACCGTAACGCTGCGCAGCAAACTCACCGGCGATCGCGTGCTCATCGAGGTTGCCGACGACGGCGTGGGCATGGGCGACCGCCCCCGCACAGGACTGGCGAACAACGGTGCCGGCATCGGCATGAAAAACGTGCAGGAGCGCCTCGAAGTGCTCTACGGCCCGCACGCCACTTTCAAAATCGTCAGCAACCCTGGCCGAGGCACGCTGGTCGCCATCGAAATCCCCACCGACCTTCCCGACGCCCGCTAGCTTGTCGAGCAACTTGAGAGCTCTCCACAAGACTGGAGCAAGTTTCGTCTCTCCTCGAGACAACCAAATTGTTGCACTCTCGCTGCCGAACCCATCGGATCGAATTACTAAACACAGGCCGACTTGCCGTTCCAAATCCGTCCTCGATGAGTGATTCGGCGATTTAGCGTCAATGCAGAATCACCAATTTTCGTCCTGAGAACTGACGTACTGTAAATCTGCTGAGTGGGCAAGGCTGCTCGCTGCGCTATACAAAACGAAGTAGACGATCTACCTCCAGTGGGAGTAGAGTGTCTACATCTATGGATGAAAGAAGCCAATATAAGAACCGAATCGAGCTGTTGCAGGGAACACTCGACATGCTCATTCTTCAAACGCTGCAATGGGGGCCGCAGCACGGATACGGAATTGTCCAGGCTTTACGTTTGCGATCCGGAGACGTGCTTCAGGTGGAGACCGGATCACTGTATCCGGCTCTCCATCGATTGGAGCGTCAGAGCTGGGTGCAGTCTGAGTGGAAGCAGTCAGAGAGCAAGCAAAAAGCCCGATATTACCGAATCACGGCCAAGGGGAAAAAGCAGTTGGCCTCGGATCTGGGCCGATGGGAGCGGATTGTCGAAGCGATTGGGTCGGTGATGTACGTCAAGCCGGAGGAGAGTGAGTCATGAAGTGGTTCCCGAGCTTCGGTTTTCAGCGGCGCAAGCGCGAATTGCAGGAAGAGATTGATGCGCACCTGCAGATGGCGATTGCAGATCGAGTGGCGCGAGGCGAGACGGCAGAGACGGCGCGACAAGCGGCGGCGCGGGAATTTGGAAATATTCCTCTAGTGCAAGATGTGACGCGCGACATGTGGGGCCAAGGCTGGCTTGAACAACTAGGCCGGGATGTCCGTTACGCGTTGCGGCAACTGCGCAAGAGCCCCGGCTTTACGATCACCGCGACGGCGATGCTGGCAGTAGCTATCTGCGCCAACAGCACCGTATTCAGTTGGATCGACGGCACAATGTTGCGTCCGATTCCTGGCGCGCGGGACACGGGCGATCTTGTGAGCCTGCAGCGGGGGGAACGGAACTTCTCCCCGACTCCGCCCTTCTCGTATCTCGACTATCGCGATCTGCGCGAGCAGAACCACACCTTCACCGGGATACTTGCCTATCATCACGATTGGATCACGCTGACTGGCGGCGCACAGCCGGAGCGCGTCTTCATAGCGAACGTGACGGCGAACTATTTCGATGTGCTCGGCATCAAGCCGGTGCTGGGACGATTCTTTCTGGCTGAAGAAGAGACGCGTCCAGATGCGGTTCCCAACGTGATCTTGAGTTACTCGCTCTGGAAGGCGCGCTATGCCGCAGACCCGGCAATTGTGGGCAAATCGATCGAGATCGCCCGGCATCCTGTGACGGTGATCGGTGTGGCGCCGGAGGGGTTTGTGGGAGCAATGCCCGGGCTGCGTGACGATCTGTGGGTAACGCTCGATCCCCTCGGGACGGATGTGTGGCGGATCACGCATCGCAGTGGTGGTGCGGTCTGGCTGAACGTAATAGGAAGATTGCGGCCCGGAGTGAGCCGTGGCCAGGCGGCCCAGGATCTCGACACCGTGATGCACAATATTGTCGCGGCGTTTCCGGACGATCATCTGGGCGAGAACCGGATCACTCTGGATCCCATGTGGCGCTCGCCATTCGGCGCCAACGGATTCATGGCGGCGACGCTGCCCATCTTGCTGGCCTTCGCCGCTGTGGTGCTGTTGCTGACCAGCGCGAACGTGGCGACGCTCACGCTGGTGCGGTTTGTATCCCGGCGGCGTGAGCTTGCGATCCGGCAGTCGCTCGGGGCGAATCGCATTCAACTGGTGCGGCAGATGGTGCTGGAGGGCGTGGTGCTTTCCATCGTCGCAGGAGCCGTGGCCCTCGCGTTGACAGCGTGGACATCGAAGACCTTCGCATGGTTCTTTCGGGCGAGCTCGAGTCCTACCACCCTGAACGGGAGCATGGACTACAAGGTGGTGATCGGGATTGCTGTATCGAGCCTGTTGGTCGGCATGCTCTGCGGCGCGCTCCCCGCCTGGCGTTCGTCCCATGCGCCGGCAGTTGAGGTACTCAAGGCAGAGTCTGCAAGTATCTCCGGCGGCTCACGCAACCGGAGATTGCTCAGCGGGCTGGTGGTGGCGCAGATCGCGCTTTCACTTCCTCTGCTATTGTGCTCCGGGCTATTTCTGCGAACGCTGCGGAATCTCGCCGGCGCGAATCCCGGATTTGAGCAGGACCACATTCTAACCGCGACCGTGGGGCTGAATATCGCCGGCTACAGCAACGACGAGGAACAGGTGATCCGTCACAAGATACTTGATCGCGTGTCGGCATTGCCCGGTGTGAAGGTTGCGTCTTTTACGGACTGGATTCCGATGAGCCTGAGCCACAAGGGCGAGGATGCGTATCCGGAAGGGTATGTGCCGCACCCCCATGAATCTTTGCAGGTGTACCACGCCGAGGTGTCCCCGCGGTATTTCGAATCCCTTCATATACCCATTTTGGAAGGACGCGAGTTTACACCGGATGACGATGAAAAGGCCCCGAGGGTACTCATCGTGGATCAGACGGCGGCGAGGCGCTACTGGCCAGGACAGGATCCGCTGGGAAAGAAGCTCAGGGTATGGGGCAGCCTTTTCACGGTTGTCGGCGTCGCGAGAAATTCGACACATATGTTAGTGAATGAGTCCCCGGAGCCTATGGTCTATATGAGCTTTTTCCAGGTGGGGTACGAGACGATCGTGCAGGTGGAGACCGAGGGAAATCCGGCCGACCTGGCGCCGGCGGTGGAAAACGCCATCCACACAATCGATACACGGCTGCCGGTTTTCGACGTGCGCCCCATGCGAGAGACCACCCAGTTGGCGAGCAGCTTCGCCGTCATACAGAGCACCCTGGCGGGAATGTTCGCGCTGATCGGGCTGGTTCTTGCAGTAACCGGAATCTACGGAGTCGTGGCCTATCGAACCCAAATGCGGACCCACGAGATCGGAATACGAATGGCGTTAGGTGCTTCACGTGTGGACGTGCTGCGGCTCGTGCTGTGTGCAGGGACTATGGCTCACAGGCATCGGGCTGGCGCTGGGACTGGCGTTTGCGTTGGGAGTGACACGTTTCATCGCCCGGCTGTTGTACGGAATCGGCGCCAACGATCCGGTCACCGTCGTTTCCGTCGTCATGCTCCTGGGAGCAATGTCGTTGCTAGCATGCTACCTTCCTGCACATCGAGCGATGCGCCGAAACCCCGTGACCGCGATTCGCGAACTGTAAGCTGCAGTTCGGACTCGACCCGAATTGCGCGAATTCGGCGTGTGCGCGGCCTCCAATTGATTGGCGAGAAGGGCAACCGGACTTCACAAGCCAAAACCAATCTCCGCCCGGTGGGACTTCATTGTGCGTTGACGTGAACAGACAAAGTCTCTCGTCGACACCAGTTACGCGCAGCTGGTGGTATCAATCCCCGAAAACGGACATATCGCAACTGAATCCATCGCTGACGACAAGGCGACATATCGTTTACAAACCGGTCGCGGTCAGGGAACCGGCGATTTCACCCACAACCAGGGAGCGTCTAAGTCAGCCGGCTTTCGCTCAAATCCAGTTCTCGCTCCAGATTGCGGTGCACATTGTCCCCGATTCTTCCATTTCCCCGCAGAACATTCAGTTCCTCGCGCTCCCGCCGGATCGTCTCCAGCAGCAAATGGTTCATCGTGAGGCCTGTGCAATTCATTCTCAGGAACGCCTTGATCCGGCCCGCATTCTTCCACCTCTTGCAATTTATGTCGATAGGTGTGCAACAGATCATCGTAAAGATGCACCTCCTGCTCTCCTTCTGCCGATATCCTGCGTTCCCCCAGGAAGTCGATTGCCGCCTGCAATAGCAGGTGTCTCGCCTCTCCTTCTTCACAGTACTGCGTATTTTGTCCCGACAACCGCAGTACGCGCACTAGCCATGGCAGCGAAAGACCCTGCAGAACGAGGGTTACCAGGATGAGAGAAAAGGTCAGAAAGATGATGAAGCTTCGCTGAGGAAACGGGCTTCCATCGTTCAGCGTAAGAGGCAGGGAGTTCGCAGCAGCCAGCGCGACCACGCCGCGCATTCCGGTCCATCCCACGACGAAAATCTGGTTGGATTTCGGCCTATCGTATATCTGCTTTCCAATATGAGTTCTAACCCACCAGGCCGCATGCGCAGCGGGATAGATCCAGGCCATACGCAGCAGCAGCAGGATGACTGAGAACGCAAAACCATACCCGAGAAGGCCCAGCTTGCTCTGTCCGCGAATCCCCTCCAGTACATACGGGAGTTGCAGACCGATAAGCACGAACACCAGTCCATTCAGCAGAAACTCAAGTGCGTCCCAGACGGCCCAGGCCTGCAACCTCACTCCCGGAGAAAAGAAGGCTGAACTGCGCCGGCTCACAAAAAGACCGCACACCACGACCGCGATCACACCGGAACCTCGCACCGCTTCACCCGCCAGGTATGCAGCATAAGGAATGATCAGGGAAAAAGCGATCTCGACCGGCCCGTCGTCCACCCAGCGTTCCAGCCACGTCACGATCAATCCGATCGCCAAACCAACAAGGAGTCCTCCGAGCGTGAGCCAAGCGAATCCAAGTACTCCTCGGGTCAGGGTCGGGGTCGTTCCCTGAACGACCATCTCCACACCGAACTGCAAAGCCAGCAGCCCGGTCGCATCGTTCAGCAGACTCTCGCCCTCTAGCAAGTCGACGACGCGTTGTGGCATGCCGACTTTACGTGCAATCGAGGTTGCAGCAAGGGCGTCGGTAGGCGAAACCACAGCCCCCAGAAGAAATCCGAGTTGCCAGTTGAATCCCGGCAGCCACCACTTTGCCGCAAATGCCACGCCAAACGCGGTGAAGAAAACGAGCAATACCGCCAGGCTCGAAATCGACACCAGGTTGTATTTGAATTCCCTCCACGACGTCTGCCATGCTGCCACATAAAGAAGAGGCGGCAGAATTACCAGGAATACCAATGATGGTGGTAGTTGAATGTGCGGGACGTGGGGGAGCAGCGAGCATAACAACCCGAAAATCACGAGAACGATGGGGTATGAAATTGCAAAGCGCCGTGCCAGACCGGCCACTGCCGCAACAGAAAACAGCAAGCCAATCAACAGCATCAGAATTTGGCTCACATGATCCATTCGAATGGTTGCAGCCTCCTTCCTTCAATAGTGTCATTTAGCCGACGCAAGAAACAATCACTCCCCGCTGATAACCGGGTGTCCCATGGTTCGATTCTGAAACATGGAATCTAGCCCATGCTTTTATCGATACAATCTTCTGACGAGTCTTTGAGTACCCAATCTGGAGAACTCATGAACAACCCCGATGCCGCTCCTGCAAACATCAGCCTCGACAAAATCGGACAAATCGCGATAACCGTCGACGACCTCGCTCGCGCCAAAGATTTCTATCAGAACACCCTCGGCATGAAGTTTCTCTTCGACGCCGGCCAGCTTGCGTTCTTCCAATGCGGCGACGTTCGCCTGATGCTGAGCACATCAGACAAACTCGAGCCTCGCGGCGGAACGATCTTGTATTACAAGGTGGCAGACATCCACGCGATGCACGCAGCTCTCAAGCAACGCGGCGCTTCCTTCATAGACGAACCGCACCTCATCGCAAAAATGCCCGATCACGATCTATGGATGACATTCCTGAAAGACTCGGAAGGCAACACCATCGGCATCATGTGCGAGCTACGGACCTAGGGCCGCCGGTCTTCCAGAGCCAGCACCGCGTAGCTCGTCGCTGCATCACTCATGAACTTTCCCACGTCCGAATTCGGATCGCGATTCTTGTTCAGCGACCACGCCGGCCAGGCACCTGTGGTCTTGTCCTGGTTCCCTTCGAGCCACGCCAGGCCCCGAGCGACGTGAGGCTTGTTGTTTGCGTCGCTGAGGCTCTGTTCGAGCACAAGCACCACCAGGCCCGTGGCATAACCGTCCGATCGCGTCTCCAGTGGAGTATTGTCCCGCCGTTTCCATGTGCCCAATTCGGCAAGGCTCCAGCCACCGTCTTCGCGCTGCCGCCGAATCATATCGTCGACAAGCGCATTCTTCTGCTCGCGGGTCATCACCCCGGGAAAATACTTCGCAGCCCACATGGCCACAATCTTGTTTACCAGCGGCTGCGCATCATAGTGGCTCTGCAGGTAGCCACGTAAAGCAATAAGGTTCGCTGCGATCTTTGGATCGCCACCGTAATTGTCAGGCGCACCGGCAACCGCCAACGCCATCAGCGCAGCCCAGTGATACTGCGATTCCTTCGACTCCCACGGCGTGTAATCGAAGTTCTGCCACACCCACGCACCCGCATCCGGCCCTTCTTTAGTTTGCAGGGCCCACGCATTGTCAAAAGCCATCCGCGTGCGATCGCTGAGGTGCCCTTGCGGCACATCATAGCTGTCGAGAATGATCGCGTTCAGCACCGACTCGGCGTTACGCGACTCCACTTCCTTTCCGGCGCCGTAGATCGCATCACTGTAAAACGGCTGCACGTCCTTCCACTCGCGGACGCGCTTTTCGACGCTGGCCAGCATAGCCTGCTCCGGCGCTGATAGTGCGCGTTCACCAGCTTGGCCGCGGAGTGCGGGACGGGCAAGCGCATAACTCGCCTGCGTATGGCAGCTCACGCACAGCGTGCCGCGATCTTTGTGCGCTCGATCCCAGCCCTGCCACCAAATCTCGCGGCTGTCGAGATACTGCGCCGCGGCCTTTGGATTCCAGGCAGGCGTGGCGGCTGCAGGCTTATCCGCCGCCAGCGCCACCGTGCCAAGCATGCGCGCAACCCAACCCCACGCAAGCGAGGCGAGCACCATCGCGCAAATAAGCTGCCTTCTTGTCATGCCTCTAACCTCTGCAAAGAACGGGGGAACGTCGTGGCCCGGAACCTGATACTGTCAGCATACTTCCGTGAGTTCTAATCCGGAAGGATTTCGCCGTTCCCACACCCGATCGAAAACGGGTTCCTTCCCGGTTAACCGCCGACCTCGTAATGCACAGGCTCAAGAGTTATGCTCACTTCATGGTGCGATTCACAGTGCTGGCTTCGGGCTCCAAGGGGAATTGCACGGTTGTCACCGGCGGCAATACCCGGATTCTCGTTGACGCCGGCCTGAGTTGCCGCGAACTTTTCCGGCGCATGCGCCTGGTCGATGAAGATCCCGCGACGCTCGACGCCATCATCATTACCCACGAGCACTCCGACCATGTCGCAGGCCTGGCCGTCACTGCACGCAAACTCGGTATCCCGGTCTACTTCACGGAAGGCACACACCGCGCCTGGGTCCGTTGGCTCTCGCCTCGCAAGCAGATGACCTACTCGCAGTGGCTGGAAGAGTGCCGCAAGCAGGCCGCTGCACGCATGGCTGAAGCCGATGCGTCGATCGCCGAAGAATGCGATCCCGAAGATGCCGCAGCTGCCGACGAAGCGACCCCGGCTGAAATCGCCGAGCCGGTCCATGCAAAACCCGCTCCGGAAAAAGACCCCACCTGGCTGCCCTCCATCCATTTCTTCCAGGCTGGAAAGCCGCTCCAGATCGGCGACATCTCCGTCAGCCCGTTCACCATTCCTCACGATGCTGCTGACCCGGTTGGATTCGTTTTCCAGGCCGAGGGCGTCCGCATGGCCGTGGCAACCGACCTCGGCTACATCCCGCCAAACGTGAAAGCCCAGCTCAAATCCGTTGACCTTCTGCTACTTGAGTCCAACCACGATCTCGAAATGCTCCGCGATGGCCCCTACCCATGGTCGGTGAAGCAGAGAGTGCTTTCCAGGGTCGGCCACTTATCAAATGAGGCAACAGCTACCTACCTCGAAAACGAGTACGACGGCCAGGCCACCTACGTGATTCTGGGCCATCTCTCTGAAAGCAATAACCTTCCTGAACTTGCCAGAATTGCCGCCGAGCGCGCGCTGAACGGCCACGCCACCCTTCTCGGGAATCACCTGTTGCTCGCAGCGCAACACGAGCCCATGTCAACTATTTGTTTCTGACAGTTTTCGCTTACAATGGTAATTGGGAGTAATGTGGGTCAGATGCTTCCGTACCGGTATTCCTGGGTTGCAAGTTCTCTCTTTTCAGTGACCTTTTGGTAATCGTCTGTAAGGCGGTACTCACGAAGTATCTAAGAATCGAACTTGCACGTCGCGTTGTCTAAATTCAGAGCGGGGCGGCTGAGCAGATTCTTCACAAGGTGAGTCAAGAAAATTATGGCGAAAATTCTATGTACCGACCGCGTTGTTGGCGCGATTCTGGCGAGCTGGCGGTATGACATTTCAGGGATTTCTCCCGAGATGCGCAGGGATTATGAACAGCATTTCGCCGATTGCAGTCGCTGCCGAGCCCGTCTGAAGTTTCACCGCGGCCTCGACGTATCTCTTGTCGTTCTAACTTCCCTTTCCGTGTTCTTTTCCCTCTTCGCACTTGCGGTGCTGCGCCACATCAAGCCGCTTGAGCACGTCGCGTTCAACGTCCTCGGCCTCGACATCGCCGACACCTATCACATGCTGGTGTCAGCGGCGATCGCCGGAGTCTGCTTCTCTGTGATTGCCTTTGTGCTCGTCCTCACGGCAACGCCCGTGCCATCGTATCTCGGGGGAATTGCCGCGGAGCGCGCCCGCATTCTCGAAGAGCGCCTGCCCGAAGCCTTCGAACGCCTCCCCGACGCCATCAAGTCCCTGCGTCCACGCTGACGGGTATTCCATTCAAAAGGTAAAAGGCCTCCCTTTGCGGGAGGCCTTTTCATCTGAACCTCAGAAACAGAGCGAGTAAATTACTTCGCCACAGGTACCCGCAAATCACCGCCCGTCATCTCCTTCGGCAATCCGAGATGCAGCAGATTCAGCAGCGTCGGCGAAATATCCCGCAGCGAGCCATCCGGACGCAGGCGATACCCCGATCCATCTTCAGCGACGTAAATCATCGGCACAGGGTTGGTGGTATGCGCCGTATGCGGACCGCCCGTCACCGGATCAACCATCAACTCCGCATTTCCGTGATCCGCCGTAATCAGCCAGCTTCCATTCTTTTCCCGGATGGCCTTGTAGATGCGCCCAAGCTGTGCGTCGACGGCTTCGCACGCACGGATCGTCGGTTCCAATTTTCCTGAATGCCCCACCATATCGGCGTTTGCAAAGTTGGCCACCACAAGATCGAACGCAGTATCGTTGATCGCCTTCACGATGGTGTCGCCAATGGCCTCCGCTTTCATCTCAGGCGCGAGATCGTACGTAGCAACCTTCAGCGAAGGAATCAGAGTCCGGTCCTCCCCGGGAAAAGGCGTTTCAATGCCGCCGTTGAAGAAGTACGTCACGTGCGCAAACTTTTCCGTCTCGGCCACGCGCAGGTTGCGCAGATTGTGCGCTGAAAGAATATTGGCCAGAATATTGTCCATCGACTCCGGCAAAATAATCATCGGCAGCGCATAAAGCTTGTCGTACTGCGTCATGCACAGGTAGTGCAGGTTCTTCGGAATCTCGCTGCGCGGAATCATTTCGTCTAGCGACTCCCACCCCTCGAGATTGCGCCCGCCGTCCTTGTTCAGTCCGCTTTCACGCGCCAGCACGCGGGTGATCTGCCGTGCACGGTCTGCGCGGTAATTGAAATTGATGCAGACGTCCTCGTCATGAATCTGCCCAACCGGCTTCCCTGCTCCGTCGACCACCACAAACGGGATAACGAATTCATCCGTCACGCCATTGTTGTAGCTCTCCTTGAGCCGCGCCACCGGGTCGGGATACGCGCCGCCCTCGGCCTTACCGTTCACCATCGCATCGAACGCCTTTCGCTCGCGTTCCCAGCGCTTATCGCGATCCATCGCGTAGTAGCGGCCGTTGATCGAGGCCACTTTGCCCACACCGTACTCGCGCATCTTCTGTTCCAGCTTGGCAATGTACCCGGCGCCTGAGTCCGGTGCGGTATCGCGCCCGTCCATAAACGCATGGACAAAAACGTTCGGCAACCCGTACTCGCGCGCCACGCGGAGCAGCGCGTAGAGATGCTCCTGGTGCGAATGCACGCCTCCATCCGACACCAGCCCGAAAAGATGCAAGGCATGACGCCCGTCGCGCGCCTTCTGCATCGCCTGCACGATCTGCGGCTCTTTCTGAAACTGCCCCGAAGCAATCAGCGCATCGATCCGCGTGATGTCCATCTGCACAATGCGGCCCGCACCAATATTCAGGTGGCCCACTTCGCTGTTGCCCATCTGCCCGTCGGGCAAACCGACAAAATGATCCGAAGCCTGGATCAGCGTGTTGGGAAACTCGCGCAGCAGCTTGTCATAACTCGGCTTGCGCGCCAGCGCAATGGCATTGTTGGCGGTTTCCGCGCGATATCCCCATCCGTCAAGAATGGTAAGAACCAGGGGGTGTTTCGTTGAAGCCACTTGAGATACCTCGTAATCAATCGATGTACTTGACATCAGGATAAATGCTCGATGCGTCCCCGCTGCGTGGCACCCGTCACATCGCGACACACCGTAGCGCCTTGCCTCGCAAACATTCAGGATGGCAAGAAAGCGAAAGGGCACGACCTTAGTCGTGCCGCAAAGCCCGCAAAAAAGCGCCCGGGCTTCAGCCCCTGAGGGATGTATTTTCCGAATCAGCGATAATACTCCCGCTTCAAATTTCTCGAACTGCTGTCATCCTGACGCGCAGCGGAAGGATCTGCGGTTGTCTTTCGTTACTTCCCCATCGGGGCTCACCCGGCGTTGCCAGAAGCTTTCCCGTCAGCGATCACAAGAATGTATTAGATTTCGTCGTCGATTGCGAGCGTGTCCATCATTTGTTGGCCCAATTTCCACGCAGAATCCCATGTGGCGACAGGGCTTTCAAAGATGAACAGGTAGAGCGTATTTGTTTTGGGATTTGCCACCGTGAGCGCATGCATTTGGATGGTGCCGCTCGCATCCGTGTCCTTCAATTCGCAGGCGAACTCCTGAAATGGACCGACGGCCCGGCTCTGGATTTTCACGTGGTGTTGCGTAGCCATCTGATCGATTACGGCCCTTCCGTGATCGACCGCGGAGTCCTGCTTGAAATGGAAGACATTGACAGTGAGCCCAGTGGCAAACTCTCCATTTTGTGAAAGACCTTCCTGAGTTATGAAATAGGCCAGAGTTCCCTTGTTATTCTCCTGTTTAAAGAACCAGCCGGTGGGCTTCAGAAATGCAGCCTTCAACTCCGGCACTTCTTGCCAGGTAAAACCGGATGGAGCCTTCGGCAAATCGATAGCCAGAAGACTTGTCGTGAAGACTGCGATACCAAGACTGAGCAGCACGAACTTCTTCATTGTTCTTGTCCATTGGCGAGGATGAGAAAACTACCACAATGGTATATCTCCCAATTCTGAGCGGTTCGTCGCCAATCCGGAAATCACCAAGCTGAGAACCCTTCCGAAATCGTCTAGCTGCCCCCGACCGTCCTTTGATTCGCATGCGATGAACGTTTCGCTCCGTGCGGCTGCTTTCCGTGCGCACTCGTTTGCTCCATGTGGCGGGACGAGCGTCTCCTCGGCCTTTCCACGAGAGGTGGAAGACCAGCAAGCGCCAGCAAACCATTGTTCGAAGCGGTAAAAAGGTTGAATCCCGGCGTCCATGCATGCGGCCGTCCCTCGGTTACAGCCACAAAAAGCGCCGTATGGCTCGCCGGATGGATCGCAATATAGGTGGTGAATCCAGCTCCCCCGCCTGTCTTCTCAATGATGTGCCACACGTCCTCGTTCGTGCCCAGGTGCATCCATCCCAATCCAATTCCATTCGGTCGCCCTGCGTGGTCCAGTCCGTATTGACCTTTGAGGCTTGCCGGCAACAGATACACTTTGGTCGCATCGCTTGTCTGGGCCGGTGAGCCCGCTCCCAGCAGGTACTTGAGAAACTTCTCCATATCTGCCGGTGTGGAGTAAAGCCCGCTGCTTCCCTGCGTGCTCGCAGTTATCGTGCAGGGGCCCTCTTCGCGCGCGCCCGTCATCAGGTGTTCACACTGTTCCGGGTGTGGATAGAAAGTCGTCTCCCACATCTTGAGCGGCTTCAAAGTACGCCTCTGCAACAGTGTGGCATAGGGCTCATGCGCAGCATTCGCCAGCGCGTCACTCAGCAGATCGAACCCAACGTTGGAGTAATACGCCTGCGTTCCCGGAGTGAATTTGAGTTCAGTACTTGCAAGCCAGTACCATCGCGTGTCGTAGTCGGGATAGGAGAAGTGCGGTGTCCGGCGTGGCGCGGTTCCAATCTCCCGCTCCAGGCCCGCCGTGTGAGTCGCCAACTCCTCAAGCGTGATCGGCACATCTCTCTCTGGCACGACTGCGCCCTCCGGTGCGAATTTCTTGAGCGTATCGTCAAGGCGAACCGCGCCATCGGAGACGAGCTTTGTCAGCAGATCCGTCGTGAAGATCTTCGTCAGCGAGCAGAGCCGGATCACCGTTTCCCGCGTCGGCGCCGCGTGCGATCCCGGCACTGCTTCCCCATAGCCGTGAAAATAAGCCTCGTTGCCGCGAACCATCACCAGCACGAGCCCCGTTGAGCCAGAGTTCCTGTAAAGTTCGTTGCCCAGCGACTCGGCTTCCTTCAAGTCATGAAGAGTCACCCCAGGAGCAGTCTGTGCTGCAGCTGGCAGAAGGCTCAACAGGAAAAGGAGGGCAGCGAGGAAGCGCATCATCTCTAGTGTAGGACCACTGCTCCCGTCCCGTTCAACCCCAGAAGCAATCCTGAAAACTTTGGGTATTCAGGTCAGCAAGTCTGCGGCGCCGTGTTCCGCAAATGCGAAAGGAAGAGCCGAATCGCTCTCCCTTCCGCATTGCGCGAAGCGCAGTTGGCCCCACCGCAGGTGGTTATTCGTTGTAGTTCAGCGATTCAAGCCCAAGATAAACCGCACCCGCACCCAGCTCTTCTTCAATCCTCAGCAGCTGGTTGTATTTGGCAATACGATCCGTCCGGCTCACAGATCCGGTCTTGATCTGCCCGACGCCCGTAGCCACGGCGAGATCGGCGATGAACGTATCTTCGCTTTCGCCCGAACGATGCGACATCACCGACGTGTATCCATAACGGCGGCCGAGTTCGATAGCTTCCAGCGTCTCAGTCAGCGTGCCGATTTGGTTCACCTTGATCAGGATCGAATTCGCGACGCCCTCTTCAATGCCGCGCTGCAGACGCTTCACGTTGGTGACGAACAAATCATCGCCCACAAGCTGAATGCGGCTGCCCAGCTTGTCCGTGATAAGCTTCCAGCCGTCCCAATCGTCTTCGGCCAGACCGTCTTCAATCGAAACGATTGGATACTGGCGCGCCCACTCCGCCCAGAAGTCCACCATCTCTTCGCTGCTCAGCTCGCGCTTGTCGCTCTTCTTGAAGACGTACTTCTTCTTTTCCTTGTCGTAGAACTCAGACGACGCCGGATCGAGCGCGATCGCAATCTGCTCGCCGGGCTTGTACCCAGCCGCTTCAATCGCTTCGAGAATCAGTTCCACAGCCTCGGTGTTCGACTTCAGCGAAGGCGCAAATCCACCCTCATCGCCCACCGCCGTGTTGTAGCCCTTCTTCTTAAGCACGCCCTTCAGGGTGTGAAATGTTTCCGCCGCCCAGCGCAGCGCATCCGAAAACCGCTCCGCCCCCACCGGCATAATCATGAATTCCTGAAAGTCCACGTTCGAGTCGGCATGCGCGCCGCCGTTCAACACGTTCAACATCGGCGTCGGCAGCACACTTGCATTCACGCCGCCGAGGTAGCGATAGAGCGGAATCTCCAGGGTCTGCGCCGTCGCTCGGGCCGCAGCCAGCGAAACCGCAAGAATGGCATTCGCGCCCAGCTTGCTCTTGTTGGGTGTTCCGTCGAGCGCAATCATCGTCTGGTCAATCAGCCGCTGGTTCGAGGCATCCATGCCTTCCAGTTCAGGGGCGATGACGGTTTCAACATTTTCCACCGCCTGTAGCACACCCTTGCCCATGTAATGGCTCTTGTCGCCGTCACGCAGTTCAACGGCCTCGTGCTCGCCGGTGGAAGCGCCCGAAGGCACAATGGCGCGGCCAAGTGCACCGCTCTCCAGAATTACATCTGCTTCCACGGTGGGGTTTCCGCGCGAATCCAAAACCTCGCGTGCCCGAATCGCAATAATCTCAGTCATATCAGTCCTCGCTATACGGTGCTGCAGCCGGTCGTTCAGTTTGGGACGGCGATCCACGGCAACGGCTTCTCCGGCAGCGCTCTGAATTGTTTCCAGAAGCTCGTGCAAGTGTTCAACCCCTCTCCGTCCAGCGCAAAATACGTAGAAAAATGAAAGTCGTTTCCGTACGGATTCTACCAGCCGAAGCCGCATCGCCCCGTGTGGCAGCGGTCACATGCGGCGAACCTACAGCGGCCGTCAACGATGACACGCGGGTTATCTCAGTTGATTCGTACTGCGCAAGGCACCTGCAGGTTCGCTCTGTGTCGCACCGGCAAAGACCGCAGGCTAGCATTTATTTGGCGTAGTTTGCGAAGGAAGAGATTTCCACGCATCCCGCCGCAAAACATTTTCCAGCAGGCCGGGTTCAAGAAGCCAAGAGATGGACCGCCTGCTTCAAAAAAGAACAGGGAGAATTTGGATGAACCGGCCGATTCTTGCATGTGCATTCTTCGGGTTGGCTACTGCCGCTCTCGTGGCTCAGGATCAAAGCCAGTCCAGCCCCTACCAGGG
Organism: uncultured Acidobacteriaceae bacterium; assembly: GCA_963832035.1. Classification (GTDB taxonomy): domain Bacteria; phylum Acidobacteriota; class Terriglobia; order Terriglobales; family Acidobacteriaceae; genus Telmatobacter. The sequence goes on from CAWHSK010000004.1 coordinate 955,318, forward strand.
AACCTCCAATCCTCCACCCGACGACTCCATCATCACCAGTGAGCAGCAGGCGCCCATTGCCAAACCGCCCGCCGGCCATCCCATGCAGCAGGCACCCACGCCCGCTCCGCAGGCCACCGCGACCAGTCAAGGCACACGCCCGGTCCCGCAAACCTACGGCGACGGAACTGACGACGGCATCGTTGGCGTCGCGCCTGGCTCACCCGCATTGACGGCACGCGCCGCGGCATCCGATCCCGACAGTGACATCGTGCATCCTGCGCCGCTTCCTGCGGGAACACTCGGCGAAGGCACCCTCATTCGCGTTCGCATTCTGGATGAGTTGTCGAGTTCGTTGTCTCAACCCGGCCAGCCCTTCCGCAGCCGCGTAGCTACCGATGTTCTACAAGACGGCCAGGTCGTCATCCCGGCCGGGGCGGAGATCGATGGCCATGTGGCAGAGCTCTCGACAGGCCATTTCGGCGGACACGGCTCCATCCTTCTTCATCCCGAGACCATCACGCTTGAGAACGGCAGCAAATTTGGACTTCGCGCAGTCGTCGTTTCCACTCCCGGTTCCAACCTGCGCGTCGGATCGGAAGGGATCATTACCCCAGGCTCGCGTGTGAAGCGCAACAGCATTGAATACGGCGCCGTCGCTGGCGGCGGCATGATCGTCGGCGCAGTTCTCGGCGGCCCTCCGGGAATGCTTGCAGGCGGCCTCATCGGTGCCGGTGTGGTCACGACGCACCTGTTGGTCAGCCATCCTCAGGCCAAGATCGAGCCGGGTGCAGTCCTCATGCTCACACTCACTGACCAGGTGCGACTCGTACCCGCCAACTCACAAGGCAATTAAGTTTTTCTGGGGTAGCAATGGGGTGAATTTGCGGCGCGGCTTCGGTCGCGCCGCTTTTGTTTCCATCGCTTAGATTTGCAGATTCATCGCCGATCACTTCTTCCGCACGTGCCTCAGCGGCCGCAGTCATCGCCTCAGCACTGTGTCATCCTGAGTCCCGCAAGCTTGGGGCCCCGCGGACGACGTCCGTGGGGTAAGCGGGGCGAAGGATCTGCTTTTGCTTCCTCAGTTTTCCCGGAGTGATACGGCCACGTGCCTGCAAGGTTTCCCCAGCTCACGCAGAACCGGGGAAACCAATTTGGGTGCACAGGCAATCAGGCGTCGAGTTTCTGTCCGAGGAACTCTTTCATCTTTGCGGTCTCGGCGGTCCACTTGGTGAGTTGTTCAGGTGAAAGGAAGTTTGCAACGCGCTGACGAATCTCCTCGCGATGCTCCTTAACTTTGGCAATGATATCGGCCCTGGTCGTGCCGGGATTTTTCTTAAGATACTCAGCGACTTTTTCGCGAGCGTCCACAAGTGAAGATTGGAGCTTTTCACGCTGCTGGTCGGTGAGATTCAAGTCCTTGCCAATGCGCTTCAATTCAGAAACAACCTGTTCGCGTTCTTCTGCAGTGATGGACATGGATACATTCTCCTTTGTCTGAAGACCGGGTTGAATACGGACGCTGCTCGTCGTACTGAGTTGTCCGGGTTTCTGGGGAGTTAAGGAGTTTGAAAAGTTGCTGGGTCAAATGTGGACGCCAACCGCTCTTGCGACCGAGTTCCGCAAGTGCTCAGCACAATTGGGGGAGGAGCAAATGCTTACCATGCTCCGAAAGACTACCGCCAGTGCGAGTAGACTTCGACGGGAAGGCTAGTCCTCCGCGCCCGGAAATGCAACTACCAATATGGAAGTGGATGGAAGGGATTGGTGGTGCTGAATTTAGGCAATGACAAGGCCCAGATGGATTGCAAGCTGATGCATCCGACAACACTTTGCCTTCTAGCCGTTGTTGCGGGCGCGCTCCTGCCGCGTGTCCTCTAGGAGCAACATGGAATGCAAGGCCGCAACCTCAGCCTCCGCCACGATTTCTTCGTCGGACTTTGTAAATAGCCACGCCAGGCCTTCTGCCAGTGAGTCGTCCATGTGTCCTCTTTTATTCATGCTGTGGCCTCCTCCGGTTCCTCCGCGTACACGTATCCCCGATAGAGCAAGACTTGCGAGACACTTCAGTCAGGGCATTCTTTTCTTGTATGGATGGTCTTGAGTTTCTTCAATCATACCCGGGTTTCAATTGATTTGGAAGCGAAAGCTGGTTCGATTGTCCTGCTTTCCGTTATGGAAGTACCATCCGAAGAACCAACTTTGTCACCGCACATTTTCGAGCACCAATTCGCCACGCGCTAAGCGAAGAAGCCCTGGTCTATCCCTCCTGACATCCGATTCCAATCACGACCCACGGGCTAACTGCTACACTCCCACTTGCCTGGGAGGATTCGACAGTGGCAGACATACAATCGGTCGCCGTTATTGGCGCAGGAACCATGGGTTCGGGCATCGCTCACGTATTCGCCCGCTCAGGATTCCCCGTCATCCTATGCGACCTGGAACAGAGCTTTCTTGATCGTGCGCTCGCCTCCATTCGCACCAACCTTGGCCGCGAGGCCTCCAAAGGCAAACTCGCCGAAGCGGAAATTGAGCCCACTCTCAAACGCATCGCCACCACCGTCGATATGGAATCCCTTTCCAGCATGCAACTCGCCGTCGAAGCCGCACCCGAGAGATTCGAGCTCAAAGCCCAGGTCTTCGCCGCTCTGGATCGCATCCTGCCGCCCACCGCGATCCTCGCGACAAATACCTCGTCCATCTCTATTACAAAAATGGCCGCGCTCACCAAACGCCCCACTCAAGTAATCGGAATGCACTTCTTCAACCCCGTGCCCGTCATGGCGCTCGTCGAAGTAGTACGCGGAATGGCCACAAGCGACGCAACATTCGCCGCCGTTCGCGACCTCTCTATCAAACTCGGCAAGACGCCCATCGAGGTAAACGACGCACCAGGCTTCGTCTCTAACCGCGTCCTCATGCCGTTAATCAACGAGGCAGCCTTCGCCGTAATGGAAGGCGTTGCCACACCCGAAGCCGTCGATCAGGTCTTTAAACTCGGCATGGCGCATCCCATGGGCCCGCTCACCCTGGCCGACTTCATCGGCATCGATGTCTGTCTCGATATTCTTCGCGTGCTTCAGGATGGATTCGGCGACCCGAAGTATCGCCCCTGTCCCCTCCTGGTCCGCATGGTCGACGCCGGCTGGCTAGGCCGCAAATCCGGCCGCGGCTTCTACACCTACCAGAGCTAAACCCACTTTGGGTCCGTTGTGTATCGATCTCTCAAAAGAAGCCTGATTGCCAAACCGCCCTCACTCCAAATACTTAGGTGTTGAGATTCGGCCATGAACTATCCCAAGGCGGCCCAAATAGGCAGCTTCCGAAGGCGGTTATCCAACCGCGATCATGCCATACTCAATTTGTGGAACCTCCAAGGAAGTGCTTTCGGGGCGCTCCGAGAAATTGAACTGAGGGTGCGAAGAGGAGACCGGTCCACCTCACGCGTGTTGCACGAACGGCAGCCTGAATAATCGGCCCTCAGACCCGATTTTTGGGTTATGTCCGGGTTGGCGGTAACTCGACCAGAATGCGCTTGAAAGTCAGATAAGACCTATCGCGACCTGATAGTCCCCCCCTCCAAAATCTCACCAGTCTCGGCTTCTGTGACAAAAGCGAGTCCGGAATATTGTTGCTTGCGTAGCGGGGAAATCTCAGCCGCAATAATTCTCCAAAACAGTAACGTCAGAGGTGACGGTTGCCAAGGAGCAATCCGCCAGATCGTTTCCAGACTTACTGCTATTTCTGCCAGTTGCCGGGGAGGTACGGCACCAATAGTATGGGGGCCTCAATTCCACTACTGCAACCAGAGAAACCGCCCTTCGGAGCGACTCAGGACGTCGTGGGCATCGAGAAATTGGAATGAACTGGGAAGGAATACAACAATGAAGACCTCACGCACTCTTGCTCTCCTTGGCGTCGCACTCCTTGGCGCGTTAGCTTCACTTTGGGACTCCACAACGGTCTACGCGCAAGCCATGCCACAGATGAAGATGACCACGGAGATCCCGGCGGCCATCACCACGCCGGATAAAGTCGAGACCCGGCTCGGCACGTTGAGGTTCTCTGACGGCTTCCCAGACAGCGCAACGGTCGAAAAGGTCTATGACAACCTCGACTTTCAGCACGCCGTTCAGGCATATCTCGCTGGCCTACCGGCCGTCTCAACGGAGGGTGCTCGTCAGGCTGTTATCGGGCTTGGCTCTGTCAACCAAACCGTTTTGATCTCCGAGACACTGCTGGATTCCAAATCTCTGTTTCTGACGGCCAACACCACTACCCCTTACACGGTTCTGTGGCTGGACTTGTCGAAAGGTCCGCTGGTTCTGGACGTCCCCCCGATGGTGCTTGGCCCGCTGGATGATGCCTGGTTTCGCTGGGTCGTCGATGTTGGCTTCACGGGGCCGGACAAGGGCAAGGGCGGGAAGTATCTGTTGCTACCGCCCGGGTACACCGGAGAGATTCCCGACGGCTATTTTGTCGCGCGTTCGCACACCTACGGCAACCTCCTTTTCTTCCGCACTTTTCTGAAGAACGGCGATCCAAAGTCCGGCGTCGACGATGTGAAGAATCACCTGAAGGCGTATCCGCTGGCGGAGGCCGCTAATCCACCGGCGATGAACATCATCAATATTTCCGGCAAGGCATTCAATACGATCGGACCATCGGATTACACGTTTTGGGGTGCAATTAATCAGGTTATCCAACGTGAACCAAGCGACGCGATGGATCCTGTCACCACTGGATATTTCGCCTCGATCGGCATTGAGAAAGGTAAACCCTTCGAGCCCGACGCACGGATGAAGGCGATTCTTAAGGAGGCGGCGGCGGTAGGTGATGCCACCGCCCGCACTCTCGTCTATAAATGCCGGATCAAGGACGCCTACTTCTACCCGGACAGCGCGTGGCTGACCCTCTTCATTGGCGGGAGCTACCAATTCGAACAGAACAATGCACGCCTGCTCGACGCTTATTCCGGCTTTTTCTTCTATGCAACGGGGATCACACCGGCGATGTCCATGAAAATGGTCGGGGAAGGCTCGGCCTACGCCGGTGCATTCGTAGATGCTAAGGGTAACCCTCTCGACGGCAGCAAGACCTACAAGATACATATGCCCCCGAATGTTCCTGCGAAGGATTTCTGGTCCTTTACGATTTACGACAATCAAACTCGCTCAATGCTCCAGACCGACCAGCAATTTCCCAGCGTCGGCAGCCAGACGAAGGGGCTTCGAATCAACGACGACAAATCTGTGGATGTCTATTTCAGTCCGAAAGCCCCGGCAGGCTGGGAGAATAATTGGGTGCAGACGGTTCCCAGCAAAGGCTGGAACGTCCTCCTCCGACTCTACGGCCCGATGGAGCCATGGTTCGACAAGACTTGGCGGCCGGGCGAATTCGAACTGGTGAAATAAGTCGATCAATCGAATCGAAGGAAGATCACACAATTGAGATCACGAGGGGGGTAGTCTCTCTGGTTTGCTCTTGGAGATTGCCTTCTCCGTGGGCGGCGTTTGGCGATGAGGCGTGGTGCGGTGACTCTGCCTAAATACTGGGCGTCGCGAACGGATTGTGGACAACCAGGAAGGAACCTCATTTTTGAGGCAACTTCCGTGTGGTCGCTCCCGGCTCAGTGCAGAAGACCCATTTAACAAGATCACCTGGAACAAAGTGGTCGGGCCGTTTGCTTGGGCCCTTTCAAGTTGGAACGCCACAGGCCAGGAGCGACGCGAAACCTTCCGGGTGATCGCCAACTCATTCCTGCCCTGCCTGCGCATGTCCCAGCGCACGGTTAGTCAGCCCGTTTTGCTTCCAGGCGCATCGAGCGTTTTCTATTCGAATCCTTAGGTTGTCTGACCAAGCTTCCCTCGCTTGACCTCGATCCTAAGAGTCTGACCAGTTCCCTCAGGCGCATTGGAACGACGGTTATCGGATTTTTGGGGGTCGTCGTCATGAAAACTCCAGTCCTCCATAGATGCCCTCTCCGTGTGGAAGGTACATCTGGAATCTGTGCAAATTGGGCCCCCTGGCGCTGAAGGAGCACGTTACGTCGATTGCATGGAGCACGGACCAGAATCACGACGCCGCGTGACTATCTCACTTCCCCGAAAAGTTCTCTCCAGGGATAGTCGATCCGGAAGTTATTCATTCACGCACTTGTGTACTGCGGTGTTATTGACCGACAGCGCGTCGGTCACGATGGTCTAATCCATCACTTCGGCTCGTCAATATCGGCTGGCCGAATGGAACGCCGATATAGCTCCAAGTCGCTGCTCTTCGATCTTGTCAAGAGCTTCATCCAGGCATTTTCCTTTAAGTCATTCATTCCACATTGAAATTTGATCGCCTCATCTTTGCAGATGATTACCCCGCTTTCGGGCACAATGAAATCGTGGTCCAACCCAGCGCCAAAACTCGACACTCACCCAGCCTCTTGTTCACTTGTTCCTTTGTTCTCTTGCTCCCTGCTCTCCCTTTAAGTTCAATTCGTAGAAATCTCTGGCTGCAAGTCGAATGCTTGGAATAATTTGACGCAAACTCCAATTTCGAACATGCTGAAAACAAGAAATTTACCCCCAGATACCGGGGTGGGGGGTACACCCTCCCGTCACGGGCAATCAACTCTCTCACGATGGGCGCCTCCCATCATCCGCATACACTGGAGAACACCAGTTCCCCAAGATCCTGCGACGGAAGAAAAGAGCCCACCGAAATGAGACTTCTCGTTCTGGCATTCGCGCTTGCTGCCGTATCTCCGCACATCATCCCCGCATCAGCGCAGACTCCGTCTCGCATCTCCGGCGCCGCAGCAGACCGCGCGGCCCGCGCCTCCCACCCGCGATCCCCATACCCCCGGCTACGTTTCCGCAACTCAGCTACCCGACGGCGCGGTGCCCTCTCCCACCGCCGACGGCAACTTCATCATCGGACCCACCCACACTCCCGCGCCCGAAATGACCGCGCCCGATCTCACCAACGGCACCGTCGTCGAATTCACCATGAACTCGCCGACAGCAAATACTACCCCGGCATCGCCCGCGACAAAGGCACCTTCGGCACACCCGACCCCACTGACCCCGCAAAGCTGATCATCACCACCAGCCATCCCGCACCTTACACGCGCAAGGTCGCAGTCTATGTACCCAAGTCGTACGTGCCCGACAAAGAAGCCCCGTTCATCGTCGGTGCCGATGGCACTGACCACATGCTCTTCACCGCCCTCGACAGCCTTATCGCCGAACACAAATTGCCCGCGATGATCGCCATCTCCATAGGCAACGGCAGCGGCGACGCGCAAGGCAGCCAGCGCGGACTCGAGTACGACACCATGTCCGGCAAGTACGCCGAGTTCGTCGAGAACGAAGTTCTGCCCCTCGTCGAAACCGAAGCACACGTCAAGCTCACCCACGATCCTGATGGCCGCGCAACCATGGGCGGCAGTTCCGGCGGCTCATGCGCGCTCATCATGGCCTGGTACCACCCCGAGCTCTACCACCGCGTGCTCACCTACTCGGGAACCTACGTGAACCAGCAATGGCCCTACAACTCCGAAGTCACCGCACGGCGCATGGGAATTCCACGAGAACCTGATTCCCGAAAAACAAGCGCATGCCGATTCGCCTCTGGATGGAAGTCGGCGATCGCGATCTCTACAACCCCAACATCATGCGCGACAACATGCACGACTGGGTCGAGGCCAACGAGCGCATGGCGAAAGTCCTCGCCGCGAAAAAGTATCACTACCAGTTCGTATTCGCCGTAAACGCCGGCCACGTAGACCGCGCCGTAAAGGCGCAGACGCTCCCCGAAGCACTCGAATACGTCTGGCAGGGATACAAGGACAAGACAGGAAACTAGCTCACGCTTGATTTCAAAAATTTTCGACGGCTATTCCGCTTCCGGAATAATGAGTCTCTTCGTTGATTGGAGAGAGCATGGGGCGGAGGGAGCGTGGAGCTTCAGCCCCACGAAGAACGGCACAGCATCATTGGGCTTTAGCCCCGGCTCTTTTCATTGCGATTCCTAGCGTGGCGACCTCTCACTTGCAGGAATCCGCACGAACCCGTGATAAATACCGCGCGCATCTGAATACCACCCCGTGATCTCGCCTCTCGCGTTGATGCTTTGAGGAGTCGTGCCGTAACCCGCGAAACGTTTAGCCGCACCCGGAGCGTCAAACTTCGTGATGGTGCCATCAGGAGCAATCACAAAACCATGAACCAGAGAATTCGCGTGGTACCAGGCCCCCGTGATTTCTCCCTTCTCGTTGATCTCGTACGGAATCGTAGAAGAGTCTGGCTCCACATCGAACGTGTCGATGCTGCCTTCGGCCGAGCGTCTGAAGCCATGAATCCCGGCCGCTGCGCTGGCGTAATAGCCCGTGATCTCGCCCGCCAGGTTGATGCTTACCGCTGTCGTGGATACGTGTGCCCCGGCATCAAACGTCTTAATCGCGCCGGTGGCAGAGCGAATGAAGCCGTGAACCTCGTGTCGCTCGTCATCGTACCAACCGGTAATTTCACCTCTCGCATTGATGCTTTTGGGAACAGTGACAAATTTATTCACAGCGAACACTTTGACAGCGCCATCCGAAGCGCGCATGAAGCCCTCACTGGAATATGCTCCAGTTGTCTCACCCTTCGCGTCGATGCATGTGGGAATGGTCCCGAACTGGGGTCCTCCATCAAACGTCATGATCGAACCGCTCACATCGCGGGTGAAGCCGCGTGTGTGAACTACGGGGCTGCTCGCGTCATAATAAAAACCCGTGATCTCTCCCCTTGAATTAACGCTTTCAGAAAACGTCCCTTGTCCGTTAGCCTTGCTCGCCCGCGGCACGTCAAATGTGGTGATGGCGCCACCGGCAGTGCGCAGAAATCCGTGCACCGCCGAGTGCTGGTCGTAGTACTCCCCCGTAATCTCGCCATTCGCGTTAATGCTCCGCGGAACAGTCCCCTGGCCGGATTCCGTGCCCGCTCCCGGCACGTCAAAACTGAGGATGCGTTCGCCTCGTGTTTTCTGTGCAGGTGTTTGTGCCGTGAGCGTAAGCGTCAGGAATGGAACCATCGCGGCAGACAAGATCAAAATCCCGAGTCTCCGCAATGTTTGTGGGGAATTGACGAGCAGCATAGCGTCCTCCAATTCACCAACGGGTTGAGCGGGGTCAGAAACCCCAATCGTGATGCTGGCTGAAAAGCTACTGCCGGTTACGCGCTGGTCCTTCCGGTGGCGGCGTCGCTCAGACGGTGAACTACTATACCTCTGAACCACCACAAGAGTCTCCTGCCAGCGCTCAATTGCCTCGCGACGCGTTCTCGGCGTTTGATGTTAATCCTGTGGTTCCTCATCGCCAGGAACACGGCTCATCCCTTACGGGTCAGTTCCCGTTTGTGCTCACTTTCTGTCCAGCCGGAATGCCGCCGCCTGAAAATCCCCCTTGAAGTCATCGCTCATCTCCAGCCCATGATTTATCCACCACGCCCCGCTTGCTGTCGCCGGAGTACCCTTCGCCGCAACGCCCTCGATCGCCGTCAACGCGTAATTCCCCTTCGGGTCGAGTCCCTGCAGCTTCAGCCGCGGAAATCCGCGTCCCTCCTGCGTTGAATGAATGAACGCGAAAACCACCGATTGGCTCTTGTCGCGATTCACCGTCTGAGTCGCCGAGAACTCGCTGCCATTCCGCGGAGAGATCAGCCGATACAAATCGCCCTGCACGATCGTTGCCTGCACCTGGTGATACGACGCAATCAATCGTTTCGCCGTCGCCATCTCTTCGTCGTTCCACTTGGTGATGTTAGCGCCAATCCCGAGCGATCCCTGCATCGAGCTCAGCATCCGGTACTGAAGCGAAGTCACGCGGCGCTGTCCCTCAAGATTATGAGGAGAGTCCGTGACCCACGCCATCATGACCTGCGGAGTGTAAGCGTACGTAAACCCGTCCTGCTGCGTAAGCCGGTCGAAGGGATCCGTGTTGTCCGACGGCCACACTTCATCCGCATACTTCAGGATTCCCAGATCGACGCGCCCTCCGCCCCCCGAGCACGACTCCAATTCCACCTTCGGGTGCCGCTTCTTCAGTTCGGCGAGAACGGCGTACAGGTTGCGCGTGAACTCAACGTAAACCTTCTTCTGCTCTGCCGGAGGAAGCTGATCCCACCCCGGCTCGCTCCAGTTGCGGTTGTAGTCCCACTTCAGAAACGCAATGTCATTTTCTGTTAGCAGCTTGTCGAGAAATCCAAGAATGTAATCCCGGACATCGGGCCGCGCTAGGTTCAGCACCAGTTGGTTGCGTTGCTCCGATCGTGGCCGTCCCGGAAAATTCAGCACCCAGTCGGGATGCGCGCGATAAAGATCAGAATCGGGGTTCACCATCTCTGGCTCTACCCATATTCCAAAATCCATCCCCAGCGAGTGAACCTTGTCGATCAGCGGCTTAAGGCCATTCGGAAACTTCTGCGGATTCACATACCAGTCACCGAGTCCGGCATGATCGTCTTTGCGCTGCCCGAACCACCCGTCGTCCATCACAAATCGATCGACTCCGAGTGCCGCCGCCTTTTCGGCCATAGCAATCTGGCCCTGTTCACTTACCCTGAATTCCGTCGCCTCCCACGAGTTGTAGATCACCGGTCGAGGTTTCGGAGCGGAAGTATCACCTTCGCCTGCTCGATGCGGAAGCACGTGCGCGATCTCGTAGCGATGCAACAGGCGCGAAGCCCCGCCAAGCCCATGCGCGCTGTACCCGCCGTAAAACACCGGCGACTCCAACGCCTGCCCCGGCTGCAGCACATATCCAAAATCAAATGGATTGAACCCGCCCGTCACGCGAACCGCATCAAGCTGGTCCTGCTCAACCGTGATCCTCCATGACCCGCTCCACGCCAGCGCCCCGAACCATACTTCGCCGGAATTCTCATCGGGGTGGTCCCCAGCCTGAATAGCAAACCACGGATTCGCCTGGTGCCCCGTCGAACCGCGCCGGCTCTCGATCACTCGCTCTCCGGGATGAAGCGGTTCCTGCGTCAACGTCCACTCGCCTGCCCACCGGCCTGTCAGGTAATTCAACGTGTAGTGCGCAGACGGCAACGCCCATGCCGCCGCTGCAGCCTGCTCAATGGTGATCGGCTGCGCCTCGCGATTCTCAATCGTGGCCGACCGCGCCAAAATTCCGCTTCCTGCATCGATCGAGTAGTGAAGCGTTACGAAAACCTCTCGTTTGATGTCTTTAAGCACAACATTGAAACCATCAGATGCGATCTCGTGCCGGACATAGTGGAGCACGAGATCGCGATTTCCATCCCCGAATGTAACCTTCACCGCCGGCTCGACAAAGAGACCCGAGCCCCAACCCGCATACTCCTGCGGCGTGTTGTTGTAGGAAGAATCGAAAGAAGCCCACTCACGCGAAACAACGGCAGCCGGAATGTGATCTGTGGCGCCGAGGCGGCCTCCCCAGTAAAGCTGCTGGAGCTCCCCGCGAGCATTCACGCCGAATGCGTAAGTCATATTCCCTCCGTCCATCCGAAAGACCTTAGTGCTTTCGTCGAATGTGGCTGCGGAGGACTGCGCGTTCGCAACAAGTGAAGCGGAAAGAAAGAGTAAGACTGAAACGAGCTTTCGATACATGAGGGATTCCCCTGCCTTGGTTTTCAAATCGCCAATCATAGCATCGCAATGCCAGAGGGACTCATTTAAGCGGTCCCGATTCGCCGTTCAAGTGGCCGATGTACCGGTTCACAACAGTTCTTAACAGCTTCCAATCGGGGTATGGTCTATCCTGAAATTGCTTAAGCCCGGAGGTTCAGGATGCTCTCCCCTACCTTGACCGCGCCTGCCTGTCCCACGCCCGCCGAAACCATCGCGGCCGCTCTCGACCGTGTAGGTCCGCTCCAGGGCTTGCCGTTTGAAGATCGCCTCTGGCTCGCGCAGCACGGCGAAGAGGTCGTAGCACAGCCGGGCGACATCCTGTTCGAAGAAGGCCAGCCTGCCGATCGAATGATCCTCATCCTCAAGGGTGAAATCCACGTTCGCCGTCAGCGCGGCGGCCCGATGGAGTTGTTCATCGGACGCGCCGGACAAATGACAGGACTCCTGCCCTTCTCGCGCATGAAGACCTCAGGCGGACAGGGTTTCGCAGTCACGCCAGTGTGGGCCCTGCTGGTAATGAAAGAAAAATTCCCAGCGATGCTCTTGGCCATTCCGTCTATGACACAGCGCGTCGTCTCCACCCTGCTTGACCGCGTGCGCGAAGTTACCCGCATCGAGCAGCAGGCTGAGAAACTGAACGCACTCGGTAAGCTCGCTGGTAATCTCGCGCACGAGCTCAACAATCCCGCATCGGCTGCGCAGCGCGCGGCTTCCAGCCTCGTCATGGAACTCCGTGCGAATCGCGAAAACCGCTTCAAGCTCGTAAACCTCTGCCTGAACGACGAACAGATTCGCGGCGTTGAAGATTGGGAACAGAAAGTGATGAGTCGTTCCTCACGCCACGACCCGCGCGATACCGGGGAGCAGATCCAGCTTGAAGAAGAATTGCGCAACTGGCTGACGGAGCTGCCGTGCGATGGTGCGTGGGAAGTCGCTGCACAGCTCGCAGAACAACGCGCCACCGTCTCCGATATGGAAGAACTTCGGGCGATGATCGGCTCAAGCCAGGCTTGCATTTCGCTGCAGTACTTCGCGCGATACTTGAGGTCTACCCGCTCGGTCGACACCCTCCTGAATTCAACAGCGCGGATCTTCGATTTGATCAGCGCGGTCAAAGCCTACTCCTACATGGATCGCGCGCCGATCCTGGAGGTTGACGTCCCTGCCGGACTCGACGCGACCATACAGATGTTTCAGTCGCGCATGAAGGATGTCGAGATCGAGCGCAACTACGAGCCCGACCTGCCTCGCATCAGCGCCTACGGCAGCGAATTGAACCAGGTATGGACAGCGCTCATCGAAAATGCTCTCGATGCGCTGGCCGAGACCCGCAATGGCGGAAAACTGAAGCTGACCTGTCGCCTCGAAGGCGAGATGATGCTGGTTGAGATCTGGGACACAGGTCCTGGAATTCCGCCGGAACTGCAGGACCGCATCTTCGAGCCGTTCTTCACCACCAAGGCACCCGGGTTGGGTCTTGGCCTCGGCCTTGATAACGCCATGCGCATCGTCCGGAAGCATCGAGGACACCTCAGCGTGCGTTCGGACCCCGGGTCAACATGCTTCCGTGTGCGCCTGCCGCTCGACCAGTTGCAGGCATACTGAAGCAGCACGACCTGAACCACAACCACTCTGCCCCGCGCCGCATATCAGGCGCCGCACACCATAGGAGGATTCCAATGGCCGCTCCCGTGTCTACAGGCAAGAAAGTGGAAACATCCATCACGACATTGCTCAACGTGCGTCGCGGTGCTGACGCCGTGGATTTCTACGCGCGCGCTTTCGGCGCGATCATCCTGTCGCGCATGGACGCCGATGACGGCAGCGTCGTTGCCCACCTCGCCGTAGGCAAGGGGAATTTCTGGGTTGCCGATGAATCCCTTCCGCACCAGAACTTCAGCCCAGAGTCCCTCGGCGGCACCAGCATCCGCATGGTGCTCATCGTCGAAGACCCGCATGCCGTTTTCGAGCAGGCCATGGCCGCCGGTGCTTCTTCCATCTGTCCCGTACGGGATGAGTCCTATGGATGGCGCATCGGCCGGGTTGTCGACCCTTTCGGGCATCACTGGGAAATTGGCAAAAAGCTGACGGAGGATTGATGGAGCTCGAAAACAGAATCCTAAAGGCCCCCGAAACCATTCAGACCGAACGGCTGCTCTTGCGCAGGCCGAAGAAGAGTGATGCCCAGGCCGTCTTCGAGCGCTACGCCTCCGACCGCGAAGTAACCCGCTACCTGAGTTGGCCAACGCACCGGAGCGTGGCCGACACCCTCGCATTCCTGGCACTGAGTGATGACGAGTGGCAACGCTGGCCCGCCGGTCCCTACCTCGTGCTCACGCGAGACAACGGCTCAGACCCTCTGCTGGTCGGAAGCACCGGCCTCTTTTACAAGAGCGCAACCCGCGCTGTGACCGGCTATGTCTTCGCAAAGGACGCCTGGGGATTAGGTTACGCCACCGAAGCTCTGCAGGCGATGATCGACGTGGCAATGCAGACGGGCGTCGAGCGGCTCGAAGCCATCTGCCACGCCGAGCACACCCCTTCAGCCAATGTGCTGGAGAAGTGCGGCTTCATGCGCGAAGAGGTCCGCCGCGAGCACTTCGCGTTCCCCAACCTCAAACCGCAAAAGAAGAGCGACGTCTTCAGCTACGTGCTCTGCTTCTAGATCTGTCATCGAAGTGACGAGGTTTAGTCACTCTGACGAACTGTCGTCACCTTCTCTTCGTCACGAAAGCGGATGCGAAAGCCGGGATTACTCGCCTGCCAGCCTAAGTCCAATGCTCACAAAAGGCGTCAACCAAAGCACGAGGCTTCGTGATTTTGGCACGCCTCGTGCATTGGAGTTGGGTAGTCCCTGAGCAAGATTGGGCAGCGTCGCTGAAGGAGTCAACCATGCTTCATCTGGCTATATCTTGTTCGTCCTACGTTCTCTTCTTCCTGGTCAAGGCAATGACCCCAGCACAGCAGGCCACCTGGCGCACGAACGAAATCAATAACCGCCGTCTATTTCAGCCTCAGCGGCTGCGCAGCAGCACGGCCGTCGCATCGTCCATCCGTTCGCATCCGCCTGCATAGGCCTTGACTTCTGCAATCAGGCTGTCCACGCAAGCCCCCGGAGTGGCGAAGTGCTGAACCATCCGCTCTGCGCCAAATTCTTCGAATGCGGCATTCTCAGCCTCAGTAATGCCGTCGGTATAAAGCAGAACATGCGTGTCCGCCGAGAGCGTGATGGTGCTCTCCGGATAGGTGGACGGCGCAAGTCCGAGCGGCAATCCCGTCTCCAACTCCAGAAAACGAGTCTTGTGATTGATGATCAGCGGTTGCAGGTGTCCGGCACTGGCCAGCGTGAGCTGTCGGGTGCGTGCATCAAGCACACCGTAGACCATCGTCACAAACTTCCCACAAGGAAAGTCCTCCAGGAGCGCCCGATTGAGCTGTTCTAAAATCTTCGATGGCGAAGTGTGAAACGGCGCGATCGAGCGCAAAACCGCTCTCGTCGCAGACATTAGAATCGCGGCGGGCATTCCCTTTCCCGAGACATCGGCCAATGCGATGCCATAGCGGTCGTTGCCCAGATCAATGAAATCGAACCAGTCGCCGGCGACAGACCCAGCAGGATGCCACGCAGTTTCAATCGCAAATCCCGGAATAAGCGGCACCGGCTTCAGAAACAAAGCCTCCTGGATCGCGCGTGCATCGGCTGACTCTTGCTGCAGGCGTTGACGCTGTTCGCGCTCTCCACGCAGTACGCGCGCGTTCTCCATGGCAATGGCGATATGCCCCGCGATTGCTTCAAGAACAGTCAGTTGATCGCTCGAAAAGCCATCGGCCACCCGGTGATCGATCGAAAGCACACCCATGACGCTGTCCCCGGTTTTGAGAGGAATGCTTACCGCAGAGAGCGTGTCTGGTTCGCATGCGATGTAGTAGGGATCGACGCTGACATCGGGAGCGTAATGTGTCTTGCCGGAGGCCGCCACATGTCCTACCATCCCTTGCCGGCCGATTTGCAGCCGGTTGCCCTTGGCGAATTTGCTGCAGCCCCGCACTCCCTGCAACACCATCTCGCTCATGTCCTCTGAACGAAGCCACACCGCAACCTCAACGTTCCCTATCGAAGAGGCGATCTCATTCACAACTCGATCGACGAGTTCTTCGAGTTCCAGTGAGGATGCAATAAGGGCCGTCGCCCGCTGAAGTTTCATGAGCGTCTGCGTGAAGTCCGCAGAAGAGTAGATCCGAGCGGGGAAAAAGTCGCTTCCGGGACGGCTTGCGATTACTGTTGCCATGCACTCACCTTTTCGAGCCCAACCGGCGGCTGAAGCCTGCTATAAGGATGTCTGAACGAGAGAATTTGCTTCAGTCTCTTTCGGATCTCAAATCAGCAGTCTGGCGGGGTCGTTTGTCCACGCCTATCTGCAATGAGCCCAACAACTCAGACCGATACATCCCATGAGTTATTCGCATTTTGGCAGAAATCGACCTGGATCCGGGAGGTCCGCCTTGGTAGAGAAATTCGCTCTACTTCTCGTGCTCGCATGTCCCTGTATTTCGGCGGAGCAGATGCACGACCATCCGGCGCCCTTGCAACTCGGCCGCGTGTCCTTCCCGATCTCTTGCGCCCCACAGGTTCAGGCGAGCTTCGGTCGCGGCGTGGCGCTGCTTCATTCCTTCGCATACGCCGATGCAGGCGCCACGTTTCGAAAGGTTGCCGCGGACGATCCCGGCTGCGCCATGGCCTACTGGGGCAGCGCAATGTCCTGCT
Source organism: uncultured Acidobacteriaceae bacterium (assembly GCA_963832035.1). Taxonomy (GTDB): domain Bacteria; phylum Acidobacteriota; class Terriglobia; order Terriglobales; family Acidobacteriaceae; genus Telmatobacter. The sequence goes on from CAWHSK010000004.1 coordinate 971,711, forward strand.
TCCATCAGCTTTGGGAACCGCCACTCGTTCCGGCCTGCCAGGCGCCCGCCACGCAAGCCATCGAAACTGCACAGAAGCTCGGATCTTCCAACAAGCGCGAACGGGGCTACATCCAGGCGCTTTCGCTCGTCTTCAAGGATTCCGGCACCGTCCCCTTCTCCACGCGCGACCGGCAATACGAACGGGCAATGGCCGCACTTGCCCGTGACAATCGCAACGACGTTGAAGCGCAGGTGTTCTACGCGCTGGCACTCCTCTCAAACGCTTCGCCGACAGACAAGACCCACGCTCGGCAAAAACAGGCGCTCGCGATCCTCGAGCCTCTCGACAAAACATATCCCGATCATCCTGGCATCACCCACTACATCATCCATGCCTGCGACAGCACAGAACTTGCGCCGCGCGGTCTGCCTGCCGCACGTAAATATGCGCAGGTCGCGCCCGATGCTCCCCATGCGCTCCACATGCCTTCTCACATCTTCACGCGCCTTGGCCTATGGCAAGACTCGATCGCATCGAACCTGGCAGCAAGCAAGGCCGCTCGCGCTCAGGGCGATACAGGGGAAGAGCTTCACGCGATGGACTACCTTATTTATGCCTACCTGCAACTCGGGCGCTACGACGATGCACGTCAGGTTCTTGACCAACTCAACAGCATGACCAACCTTGGCGTGGATGATTTCAAGAGCGGCTACGCGGCCACCGCCATTCCCGTGCGCTACGCCATTGAGCAGAGCCACTGGGAGGAAGCCGCGAAAATTCAACCGATTCCCGGATCTCCTCCATACGTGGCTGCGATTGCAGTATGGGCCCACGGCGTCGGACGCACCCGTGGCCAGCGTTCAGCAGACGTTAGCACCGAGATTGCAGACCTTCAGAAATACGAGGACGAACTGCATCACGCCGGCAACCAATACTGGGCAGCACAGGTGCACCTCCTGCAGCTCGAAGTCGCAGCTTGGGCGTCCGAGGCAAACGTCAGGCCACAGGAAGCGGAATCCCTGATGCGCAAAGCGGCAGACGAAGAGGACGCGATGGAGAAGTCCCCCGCCACTCCGGGACCCGTCATCCCCGCCCGAGAACAGCTGGGCGATCTGCTTCTCCGGCAACACCACCCGTCAGAGGCAGAGGTCGCATTTCAGGCGGCACTCATTAGCGCACCTGGACGGCGCGGCGCAATACTAGGTTCTGCTCAGGCTTCGAAAATGGTTGGCGAGAAGTAGCCCTGAAGGCAGATCGCTAGAACGACACGTCGGCCGGCTCCGTCACACGCATCACGGACTGATCCCCCGTCTTCTGCTTCCACGCCGCACGAATCGCTTCGACCTTAGCGCGATTCTCCGCTGTATCCGGGTAGTCGATGATCAACATCTTCGAGCGCAGCCGCTCGGGTGCAGTTTGACCCTTGCCCTGCCACTGCCCGTACACGTCAAGAACGCTCAGCCCATCCGGAAAGCGCGGTGTCACTTCCTGATCGAGAAATCCACGCCAGTCGGCTTCGCTCACACCCTGCTCAGGGTGGTCCACCGGGCCGAGGCCAAAGTACAGTTTCGAGTCGACCCAGCCTCTGGTCAGCCCTGGGTGGGCCGGGTCTCCCTGCAAAGTCGGCGCGGCAGCAACCGATGTCGCGACCGGCTTATGCGCACAAGCCCCCAGCGAAAGCGCCAGCAGCGGCGCAAACAGTACAGTGCGAACGTGCATTTCAGACTCCTGAAAACGGGACCCAGAACCTACTTCTCCACCTCAACTCCACGCCAGAAAGCTACATATCCTTTGATCTTACGGGCGGCAGGCTTGGGGTCGGGATAGTACCAGGCGGCATCAGGATTATCTTGCCCGTCAATGTAAAGGCTCATATAACGCGCCTGCCCCTTCCAGGGGCATGTGGAGGTTGTGCTGCTGGGGCGGAAGTACTCCCGCTTCAGGCTGTTTTCCGGGAAATAGACATTCCCCTCGACCACTTCAGTAGTTTCGCTCTCGGCAATAACTTTGCCGTTCCAGATTGCTTTCGCCATGTCTTCCACACCAATGTTCGCCGCTTCGGTTTGAACCCCAGCGCACGTTAATCGTTAGAACAGTAACAGAGATTGGATTCTGTGGCGAGTCCGCAAGATTCGACTTGAGTTCCAGACGCAAGGAGCGTGGAGATTCCCCCATGAAATCCGCGGCACAAGCTCTGCGGGTTTATCTCCGACCTGCTGATTGCACTATGGAAAAAGCGAGCACAGGTCACCCCCGGCTCGCCTCTTTTGCCAAAATACCCGGATACGGCGGTTACTTGGCCGCCTCAATCGAATCGATGTGAACTGACTTCTTGTCCGAGTCCGGAGTCGCCGTGACCGTAACATGGTCGCCGTAGAACTTCTTCACGGCATCCGGATTGTCGATGGTCCACACCTGTTTCTTGCCCTCATCAACAAAAACGGGGGTCATTCCGCCACCGATGCACTTCTTAACGCATTCCGAACCGGAACCGGCGTGCTTGGCTCCGCACATCGAGTCTGAAATCCATCCGTTGATCGTTTTCGAATCAGCTGCGTTTGCAGCGACCGCGGCAAGGGCGACGCTGGCAACCAGCATTGCAATGATGCGTTTCACGTAGACCTCCAAGGGAATTTGATTTACCGACTCCCATCATGCGCCTGCGAACGTAAACTGCACAAGCCGCATTAGGAGAGAGATTTGGCCGGATGAACTACCGCACATGCTGTTCTTCACTCGGTTGAAATTTACGCCGGCGTCCTTCGACGTTCTTGAGAGCTCCCTCATAGCGGGCCGCAGCAGCCGTGAAGCGATTGACCAGTTCTGAGGTCTTGTTCATGAATGTCGGCATCTTCTCGCGAATGGGCTCGAGGATGTGGGCAAACTTGGCAAGAAGAAAAAAGCCCTCGGCGTTGCAGTCGACGTAGAGTTCAGCTGAGACAGCGCCGTGCAGCACCATGGCCGCCCCCATCTCCCAGTACGTGATCACCTGCCGGAAAAACGCATTGTGGGGATCGGCGGGGTTATGAGCAACCGCGAAAAACTCTTCTGCGGTGTTCGGCCAGAATTCGCCCGTCATCCATGCTCGCGCCTGGCGCATCAACGTCTCGGTGCGAAGTTCGTAGAACTTGAGGATAATTTCAGCATCAGCGGGCGTAGCGAGCATACGTTCCATGTGTGGGTCTCCGAATGCCCATGGTAACGGATGCAACTGGCACTTGCGATCAACATCTATCTGAAACGCACGATGCGGGACCGTATGGCCCCGCATCGCGGTTTTAATCTCGCCTTCAACGCTCAGGCGGGTTGCAATTCCTTCCTGGCGTCGGGCTTTTCGACCACCGGTCCATGCGTTTCGGCGGTAGGCGGAGGAGGAGCATCACCAATCCGCTTCGAGTAGTGGCAAACAACCGCTGCGGCAGGTTCGGCAGGCTTCTTGCCTTTTTTCGGCCTGGCTTCCTCTTCAGGGCTCTTCTTCTTGTTGGGACACTCAAGAAAGATTCCGCTCTTGAGAGTCTTCTCAACCAGATACGGATTCCCGCATTCCGGGCACGGTTGTGCAACCGGTTTATAGTTCGACGTAAAGTCGCACTTGGGATAGTTGGTGCAACCCCAGAAGATGTTGCCGCGCCGCGCCTTGCGCTCGGCAATGTCGCCGACGCCGCACTTCGGGCATTTCATTCCATCGATCAGGTTCTGCTTGACGTACTTGCAGCCGGGATAGCCGGAGCACGACACAAACTCGCCATACGCTCCCTGCCGCAGTACCAGCGGCTTGCCGCATAACGGGCACGCCTCTCCGGTAGGCTCAGGCGGTTTCTGCTGCTGCTTCTGGCTCAGCTTGCGGATTGTCTTGCAGGGTGGATCCTCGTTATAGCCTGGGCAACTCATGAACGGCCCAAACTGGCCACGGCGCAAAACCATGACGCGTCCGCAGTTTTCGCAGTACTCCTCGGTATCGCCGGCCTCCTGCGCCTCAGGCGTGTTCAGGTCGGGTTTAGCCGCGATGTTTTCCTTCGTAAAGTCGCAACTCACCTGTTCGACGAATACCTTCTTGCCCTTCTCCGCAGGACCATTCACAGCATCTGCGATCGCGGAAACCAACTCCTTCGCGTTTGCAACTTCCTTCGAAAACACCTTTGTGTCATCGACGGCTGCATGGACAGTCATTGGAAAATGCAGCGCTTTCGTGATCTTTTGCGTTACCGCTTTTGGATCCTTCTTCCATGGACCCATCGCGACCGTTACGGGCTTCTTCCGCGTGAAGTTTGAACATGCGTAGAAGCTGCCGAACTTGCCCCACTTCAGCACCAGCGGACTTCCGCACTTTTCACACTTGTCGCCGGTCTCCTGCTCCATGCGCTTAATGTTGCGCATGGTCTTGTCGGCATCCTTGAGCTCATCTTCAAAGTGGTCGTAGAACCCATTGAGGAGGTCTGTCCACTTCTCCTTGCCCTCTTCAATATCGTCGAGTTCTTCTTCCAGCTTCGCGGTGTATTTTGTGTCGAAAATATACGGGAAGCTTTCGACGAGCAGGTCGCATACCACCATCCCAATTTCCGTCGGATAAAAGCGCCCACGCGATCCGCCATGCTTCACCACGTACTCGCGATCCTGAATCGTGCTGATGATCGAGGCGTACGTAGACGGACGTCCGATCCCGCGCTCTTCCAGTTCCTTCACCAGAGACGCTTCGTTATACCGCGGAGGCGGCTCAGTGTAATGCTCCTCCGGCAACAACTGTTCCAGTTCGAGGTTTTTCACTCCGTCGAGATTGGGCAGCCTGTTCCCGAGCGAGTTCTCGTCGTCATCAGCCTTCTTTTCTTCCGTAACCTCGTACACCTTGAGGAAGCCGTCAAACCGAAGAACCGATCCGCTCAACCGAAACTCGTAGGTCTTCAGGTCGACAGAAGACTTGGCTTCGATCTTCGCGGTGGTGATGTCGTAAACCGCAGGCACCATCTGCGAAGCAATAAAGCGCCTCCAGATGAGCGTGTAGAGTTTGAGTTGCTCGTCACTCAGATACCGCGCAATCGACTCCGGCGTGCGCGAAGCATCCGTCGGACGGATCGCTTCGTGCGCATCCTGCGCGTCCTTCTTGCCTTTGTATACGTTGGGAGACTCGGGAAGATACTGCTTGCCGAGTTGCTTGCCGATCCAGGCGCGTGCCCCTTCCACAGCGTCCGGAGCGACACGCGGCGAATCGGTACGCATATAGGTGATGAGGCCGGTTGTGCCCTCGTCACCGATCTCCATGCCTTCATAGAGGCGCTGCGCCACGCCCATGGTTCGGCGAACGTTGAACCCTAGCTTGCTCGAAGCATCGCGCTGCAGTTGGCTGGTAATAAAAGGAGCCAACGGTCGGCGCTTTTGCTCGCGGGGGTCCACCGACGCAAGCGTCCACGTAGCCTTCTCGAGCGCGGCAAGTGTTGCATCCATCGACTTCTTATCGGGCAGCGCGCTGGCGATGAACTGATCCTTGCCGTCCTTATCCTGGCCATTCGGCACGCGAGCGGGCTCGCCGTCAATGCCAATGAACTTGGCCTTGAAATTCTTGTCTGCCTGCCGCTCAGGATGGAGTTGTGCTTCGAGCGTCCAATACTCAACAGGCTTGAAACCCGCAATCTCGCGTTCACGTTCGACGATAAGGCGAACGGCAACCGTCTGGACGCGTCCCGCGGAGAGGCCCCGACGAACCTTGTCCCAGAGCAGCGGTGATATTTGATAGCCGACAAGGCGGTCAAGAACGCGCCGAGTCTGCTGCGCGTCCACCAGGTTCTCGTCGATGTCACGGGCGTGCTGGAATGCATCCTGCACCGCCTTCTTGGTGATCTCATTAAAGGTGACGCGCCGAATTTTCTTGCGCTCCTTGGCGTTGGTTCCCAGCTGAATAGCCAGGTGCGCAGCGATCGCTTCGCCTTCGCGGTCAGGGTCAGGCGCCAGAAAGATTTCGTCAGCCTTCAGGCCCGCTTTCTTCAATTGATCGACAATCTTCTCTTTGCCCGGAGAAACAACCAGCTCTGGAACAAACGTACGATTCTTCAGCTCCACGCCAATGTCGTTTTTGGGCAGATCCATAATGTGCCCGATCGACGCGCGGACCTCAAAGCCCTTGCCTAGATATTTTTCGATCGTCTTCGCCTTCGCGGGAGATTCGACGATCACGAGTGATTTGGTCATTGCCATCCTTGATTCCGTACTACTCTACCCCATCCGGCCTGTTTGACTCGGATCGAGGCCTTCCGTTTCTTTGTCATCGGGAGGAATATCTTCACAAGTTGAGCGCCGTGCGGCTGTCTCGCCTTGACTTCCCCCTCACAATATCAGCCGCAAGATTTGCACGCTAACATGGAAGGCATCCTGCTTTCCACTGTCAATCCGCATTTCTCGCAGTCTGATCATTCGTCTGGTGACGCGCAAAGTTTCTGAAATGTGCAGTTCATCGTATCCCGCACTGCACCGAAAATTTTGCGCGAAAACTCCCGCAGCCATTGAATCGGCCGCAGCTCGCAGCTAAAGATTGCGAACGTAGTTCCTTCCTGGCAGGCAGCGAATCCGGCCGCTCGTCTCCAGCTCGAATAGAGCCGTAAACACCTCGGACGAGGTCAGTTGAGTCTCAAGCTTTTCCAGAAGTTCGTCGATCTGCAGTGACTCATCGGCGCGCAATGCCTTCAGTACGATGGACTCCTCCGACCGCAGCACCGGGTCAGGCAGAAGAGATGCGGCTTCCTCCTGTTTGGATTCAAGACCGGCCTCCTGCTCCAGTTGCAGCCGAACCTGCGAAGGCAGATCTTCCCATACGTCTTCCCAGCTGCCAACCAGCTTTGCACCCTGTTTTATCAGCGTGTTAGGCGTCCACGAATTTTTGGCCGTTACGTTGCCCGGCACAGCATATAGGTCACGATCCTGTTCTGCGGCGCACCGCGCCGTGACGCGAGTCCCTGAGTTCTCACTTGCCTCCACCACAAGCACGCCGATGCTCAACCCACTGATGATGCGGTTGCGGCGCGGAAAATTCTGCGGCGCGGGAAATGTTCCCATCGGCATTTCGCTCACGATGGTTCCACCCGCTGCAATGATTTCGTCCGCCAGCTTCTTGTTTTCCTTGGGATAGACCACGTCAATCCCGGTTCCCCAAACTGCGATGGTGGGCGTGCGCGCCGCAAGCGCACCCTTGTGCGCGCATGTGTCGATCCCGCGAGCCATTCCGCTTACGATAACGAGCCGGCGAGCGGCGAGATCGCGCGCCAGCATCTCCGCCACATTCGTGCCATAAGGAGAAGGATGCCGCGTTCCAACAACTGCGATCGACGGCCGCGACAGCAGTTGCATTGATCCGCGAACCCACAGCACCGGGGGAGGATCGTAGATCTCCTTCAGGCGCTCGGGATACTCTGGGCACGCAAGCGTGATGATTGTCGCGCCGTGTTGCGTGATCTTTCCCCATTCCTCGTCCGCGGCTCGACGTGCTTTCCCGTCAAAGATGAACTGTGCCGACTCGGCCGGAAACCGCAAGCCCTCAAGTTCAGTGAGCGTCAGTGCGAAAATCTGGCCCGGCGTCCGCAGTTGAGCGAATGCGTCGACAATGCGCTTAGGTCCAAGGCTCGGCGTAAGCGTCAGCGCCAGCATGGCCAAACGGTCTTCATCGACTTGGGTGCTGGTTTGTCGTGCGGAAGAATCTATATCTGCATGGCTCAATATCGGCATTCACATATGCGCTGGTGCAGAGACACACTTGCGCTCTTTCTTTGTAGGGCGAAATTCTTGAGTAATTGGCCTCACATTAAGCTGATAAGAAATGGAAGTCAAGCCGCCAGCGTGTGATGAAGAACACGCATGTGGAGAATCCCAAGGTGCGGATTGATAGTCTAAAAGATAGAGTGAATTCAACTTTGCCGCATCGCCTTCGTGTTGCCGCCATTCGTTTCTTGAATCCAGCTCCCCTCATGTGGGACTTCGAACATCCGCCTTTGAATGCGGAACTCTCGCAACGCTACGTGATCAAATGGATGCTCCCTTCGCAGTGTGCCGACGAACTCGGGGACGGAAGCACAGACATTGGCCTTGTTCCGATCGCCGCCCTGGCAACAACACCAGGCCTTCGCATCTTGCCCGGTTGCACAATCGCCTCGAAGGGCAAGGTGCGATCCCTTCTGCTGGTACGCCGCGCAAATCAGCCGCTTGAGACGCTGCAAAGCGTCGCTGCTGACAAAGCTAGCCGCACTACATTAGCTTATGCGCGCATCCTCTTCCACAAATGGCGCAACGCCGAAGTGCCCTTCATTCCAATGACCGCTGACCTGGATGCCATGCTCGACCGCGCCGACGCCGCAATCATGATTGGCGATCCGGCTCTAATGGCGCTCGAAGAACGCGCCAATCGCTTCGAACGCACCGGCGAAGAGCTTGTCTATCACGACCTCGCCGAGGAATGGAAGACATTGACCGGTCTTCCCTTTGTCTCTGCAGTTTGGGCGGCTGCGCCCGGCATCGCCTTGGATCAGCTTGTTGGCAATCACTTCATCCAGTCACGGGATCACGGATTGCAAAACATCGACGCACTGGTCGACCACTGGTCGCGGCAATTGCCGCTGCCGGAAGGCACGATCCGTTCCTATCTCACGACAAATATCCACTACGTGCTCGATGAGGATTGCGTAGAGGGTATGCGCGGCTTCTTCAGAATGGCCGCAGAGACAGGCGTCCTGCCGGAGTATGAGCTTCCCCCGATTGCGCTGGTTGTATAGAAGTGCCGGTTTCCAAACCCGCAGAACTCTCGGCCGCGAAGAACAAGCTGAAAGCTTATAGCTGCGTCTTAGATCTCCCACCGCAGAAGCGCAGCTCCCACCGTAAATCCTGCTCCGACGGCTGCCAGCAGCACCAGGTCGCCTTTCTTCAGCTTCCCTTCTTCGATCGCCGTTTCCATAGCCAGCGGAATCGTTCCCGCCGACGTGTTTCCGTACTTCTCAATATTGATAATCACGCGATCCGCCGGCATGCCCAGGCGATCCGCGGTCGACGTAATGATGCGCTTGTTGGCCTGGTGCGGAATAAAGCAACCCAGATCAGATCCGGTCACTCCATTGCGCTCCAGCAGCTTCGCAGTGGCCTCAGCCATCTTGCGAACGGCGAACTTGTAAACCGCCTGCCCATCCTGGTGGATGAAGTGCATCTTCTTGTCGATCGTCTCGTGCGTTGGCGGATTCAAGCTGCCGCCAGCCGGCAGATTCAGCGAAACGCCGCCCGATCCGTCGATCTCATGCACAAAATCGATCATGCCGATTTCGCCCTCTTCGGCTGGCTCAATCAACACCGCACCGCCGCCATCACCAAACAGAACGCAAGTCGCACGATCCGTGTAGTCGGTCATGCGAGTGTTGGCGTCTGCTCCACAGACCAGCACTTTGGACTGGGCTCCGCTCTCGACGAGCTTGACGCCTGCTTGCAGCGCGAAAACAAACCCAGAGCATCCCGCCGAAACATCAAATCCCCACGCTCCCTTGGCGCCGATCTTGTCCTGCACCAGGCATGCGGTCGAGGGGAACATCATGTCCGGCGTAACCGTGCCGACAATAATCACTTCCACCTCGCTGGGCTCGATACCGCGTGCTGCGAGACACTTCTTCGCCGCTTCAACGCAGATATCGCTCACGCCCTTGCCTTGAGCGAGCACATGGCGTTCCTTGATGCCTGTACGCTCCACGATCCATTGATCGTTGGTATCTACCATTTTTTCGAGGTCTTGATTGGTAAGAACTTTCGGTGGAACGTAAGTTCCGAGGGCGCTGATTTTGGCGCGCCTGCCCACCACGGGACGCACGGCGAGGCTCAATGCATTTCTCCTTGCGGCACGAGATCCGGAGACCACGGCTCGCGCTCAACACTGTTGCGGAATCTTTGGTACGCCTGCACCGCCGGCCAGGCACCACGTCGACCAAAGAATAGAAGCGCCGATGGCGCAAAAAGTACCGGGTGACCTACTGCGCCCGTACTAGCCCGTTACCGTTGCTTCCTTCCGGACCTGGCGGGATTGGCGGGATTACGTCGCGTAGGACCCGGCACTGATAGATTTTAGCATCTTGGCAGCCGCTGCATTCGCAGAGTCCGTCCTCACTTTTCTCACACCGACACCAAATCTTTTCGTATACTTCCGCTGCAACGCTATCCCCAAAACTTCTGAGGTGCTGATTGAGGATCCTGGTTCTGTGCTGCGCGATTCTTCTATGTGCTGTTTCCTCTGCCCGGGCACAGGAACCGCTCCCGGCCGGCAAGAAGGATTCGGGCAGTCTCAACGCCCAGATTGTCGCGGCCCGCAAAGCCACTGCCGAGAAGCGATTTGCCGATTCAGAAGCGATGATGTCGAAAGTCACCACCGACGACCCTAAGCTCGTTCTGCCCTGGGTGGAACTTGCGCTGGCGCAACTTGGACTAAAGAAGTACCCAGAGGCCGAAAAAAGCTTCAAGATGGCGCTGGGGCTCGATCCCACTTCGATCGAGCGCGCACATTCCGATGACTTCTATCAGACCGCCGACAAACCTGGCGTGGTCGCCCCAACCGCAACCCGGAATGCCCGCAATACAGTCGATGGCGTAATCAACAATTCGCAAAGCCGCACTCCGGAAATCAAAGGCGTGTCGTGGGCAGGCCTCGGAGAGATCTACGCAAATCAGGGCAAGATCAAAGAAGCAGAAGAAGCGTTCGACAGTGCCGCCGCCTCCTTCCCCCAGCAGGCAGCTCTCTATCGCCGCAATGAGACAATCCTGTTCTTCCAGGCAGGCAACTCCGAAGCGCAACTCGCCGCGGCGGAGAAGGCCATCGCCCTCGACCCGACTCGCGCCGCTCTCTATTACTTCAAAGGACAGGCGCTCATTTCAAAAGCCACAATCGATCCCACGACACAGAAGATGATCTTGCCCCCCGGGTGCGCCGATGCCTACCAGAAATATCTTGAACTGGAGCCAAATGGTCCGTACTCCGCTGATGCGAAAGGCGTTCTCACGGGAGCGGGAATTCCGCTCAAAGCGGCAAAAAAGTGAACTTGATAGAATGAGGATGTGAGCAAACCTTCCCTACCCACGGCTCCTACCGTGGGCTTTATTTCGTTAGGCTGCCCGAAAAACCTCGTCGACTCCGAAGTCATGATGGGGCTTCTGGACCGCGCCGGCGCGCGCCTGACAGCACGCCCCGAAGATGCCGAGATCCTCGTAGTCAATACCTGCAGTTTCATCGACACAGCCAAGCAGGAGTCTGTAGACACCATCCTCGAGATGGCTCGCTTCAAAACCTCCGGCTCGGCGAAGAAACTCATCGTCGCCGGATGCCTCGTCGAACGCTACCGCGATGAAATCATCAAGAGCATCCCTGAAGTCGATGCCGTGGTCGGCACCGGCGAGCTCGAATCGATTCTCGAGGCCGCCGGCATAGCCCGGCCAGTGATTACACCATCGCCGTTCAACATCCTCAGCGGAAGTAGCCAGGCAGAAATCCGCGAAGGCCGCGAGGCTGGCGCCGGAACGCACAAGACCGAATTTCGTCCAGAAGGCGATCTCCGCGAAAAACAAGGCCGCTTCAGCCGTGAGGAATGGCAAGGCGCAGCGCACATGCTGCCCACCTACCTCTACAACGAAGACACGCCTCGTCTGATCTCCACGGGCCGCACATCTGCATACATCAAAATCGCCGAAGGCTGCGATCACCCCTGCACCTTCTGCGTCATTCCAAATCTGCGCGGCAAGTTCCGCTCACGGCGCTTCGAATCCGTCGTCGCCGAAGCCCAAAAGCTCGTAGCCAGCGGCGTGCAGGAAATCACTCTCATCGGACAGGACACCACCTGCTACGGCGAAGACCTCGGACTCAAAGAGGGCCTCGCGCTGCTTCTCGAAGAACTCGCTAAGATCGAAGGCCTGCGCTGGCTGCGTTTCCTCTACGCCTATCCCAACCGCATCACCGGCAAGCTTCTCGAAACCATCGCCAAGCACGACAATATCTGCAAATATCTCGACGTGCCCCTGCAGCACGCATCGCCCGATGTGCTCAAGCGCATGAAGCGCGGCGCCGGCGCCGACATCTTCCTCAAGACACTTGATAAAGTGCGCGATGCCGTTCCGGGCATTGCCCTGCGCACCTCGTTTATCGTCGGCTTCCCCGGAGAGTCCTCCGCCGACTATGAGGTCCTGGAGCAGTTCATCAGCGACGCGAAATTCGACTGGCTTGGCGTCTTCAACTACTCCGATGAAGAAGGATCGAAAGCCCACGCCCTCGATGCCAAGCTGCCCAAACGCACCATTGAATCCCGCAAACGCAAGCTGATGACGCTGCAGCAGAAGATATCGAAGCGCGCCAAGCAACAGTGGGTAGGTCGTGAGCTCGTAGTGTTGGCCGAAGGTGAGAGCGAAGAAACACCAATGCTCTGGGAAGGCCGTACCGAATTCCACGCACCCGAAATCGACGGCAAAGTCTATATCAACGACTTCGGCGACCTCGCAAGTCTGGAAGCCGGCAAGTTCTACCGCGCTGAGATCACTGAAGCTCACGACTACGATCTCGTAGCCCGGATCGTCGCCGGGCCGCTCTCCTGACTTCTGATGCTGCGCCCCTTTGAAACCTCGACCATCTCGCGGGCATCCGATCCGGAGCGTTACGATATCCAAGAAAGCTGAACGCCTAAAGTAGCGATGCCACAAAAGAAAAAATCCGCAAAGCTCCTCCACTGCCCCACCTGCGGCATGCTCGTCACCGCCAAAGACGAAGACTTCCCTTTCTGCAGCGACCGCTGCCGCAAAATCGACCTCGGCAAGTGGGCCATGGGTGTCTACAAGATCAGTTCGCCTGTCCTCGATCCTGAAGTCCTGGAGGATCTTGGCGAAATCGGTCGCCCGCGCAGGAAACAGGATGACGAATAGCCTCTCTCCTGTGTCGCCTCCGCCCGAGACAGCGCGCAAAACGCCATGGGCATGGTCTGTCGCGACGTTTTTCGGCGTCGGACTCGGCAGCCCTGGCCCGGGAACCTGGGGATCGGTAGCGGCCGTTCTGCTATGGGGCGCCATCGCGTGGCTTTTTCACCCCACCCCAAATGGGCTCCTGCGTGTTGTACTTATCGGAATTGTCTTATCGATCGCTTCAGGGGTTGCAGCTGCCACTATCGCCGCACGGGAAAGCGGTCGCCACGATCCACAATTTGTTGTAATCGATGAAGTTGCCGGACAATGGATAGCTCTGCTCGGCAGCCCTGCCGACTTGCGTCACGGCCTTATCGCTCTCATCCTTTTTCGCTTGTTCGACATCACCAAGCCTTTCCCAGTCCGACAACTGGAGAAATTGCCCGAAGGCTGGGGCATCGTCTTCGATGACGTGGCGGCGGGGCTGTATGCTTTGGGAGTGGCATCGCTACTGCGCCTCTTCATCCACTGAGATTGAAAATGCCGCGAACCCGCACCCAATCCGCACACGAACAAATGACACCTGAGCCACGCATCGACCAGGTGGCTCCAGACGCAGCACTCCCGCACGGGGAGGTCGAACTGGTCGGCGCCAATCTGGGTCCCAATCCCTTCGGACCACCCGTGGTTGTCGTTGGCACTCACCCGGCGCAGGTACTCATGAGCCGTCCCGGTCGCGTTGCTTTCCGGGTTCCAGAAAATGCCATTTCGGGGCTGGTGGAAGTTCGCACACCGGCGGGTGTAAGTAACGGTGTGCCGCTGCACATTGCTCGCGAGCTTTCCAGCGGACTGCATCCCGTGACCAGCCCGGCCGTAAGCCGCTCAGGAATGATCTACGCCACAATCTCCGGCCAGCGCGGAAAGCAGACACCCGTTTCAGTGGTGCGTGTAAGCCCCGATGGGCGCGGCACGCCCTTCGCAACCGGAATCTTGAACGCCACCGGGTTAGCCTTCAGTCCCGAAGGCGACTTGTTTGTAACGTCGCGCGCAGAAGGCAATGTCTACCGCATCGATGGGGCTGGCGAGTCAACCCTTTACGCCGAAGGCATGGGCGTCGCCACCGGCGCGGCTTTCGACGGCGCCGGAAACCTCTTCGTTGGCGATCGCAGCGGAACGATCTTCAAAATCGATTCGCAACGGAAGATCTTTGTGTACGCCACGCTCGAACCAAGCGTCTCCGCCTATCACCTCGCTGTCGATAAAGAGGGAACGCTGTTCGTAACCGGGCCAACCCTTTCCTCCAATGATGCGATCTGGGCGATCAATAACCATGGCGAAGCGCGTGCGTGGTATCGCGGCCTCGGCCGGCCTCAAGGGCTCGCGATTGCGGCAAACGGAGATATCTATGTCACCGCAAGCCTTCATGGCCGCCGCGGACTGGTCCGCGTAACTTCCAGCGGTAATACCGCCCTGGTCGTAGCCGGAGTCAACCTCGTCGGCGTAACGTTCTCGCCACTAGGCACCACGATCCTTACAGACAACGAAGCAGTTTATGATCTGGAGTTGGGAGTTGAAGGCATGAATGCTTTCTAGCCTAAGACTCATGCTCGAAGCATTGGGTTTCAACAAGTCGAGTCGGGCGAAAGCCTTCACGCACTTTTCGACCGCGCTTCAAACTACAAGCTAGAGGCCAGGAGCTAAAAGCTGCATCCATGAAATCCGAAATCATCGCAGTCGGCTCCGAAATGCTAACGCCGCATCGCCAGGACACCAACTCCCTCTACCTGACAGAAAAGCTCAATGAGATCGGCGTCACGGTGGCCTTCAAGACAATCGTGGGCGACCGAAAGAAGGATCTCATCGGTGCGATCCGCAATGCCCTTGCGCGGATTGACATCGTGATCCTGATGGGTGGTCTCGGACCTACTGAGGATGACCTGACGCGCGAAGCCGTTGCGGAAGCGCTCTCGCTGAAGCTGAAGCGCGATGCCCCCCAGGTCGCAGCACTCCATGCGCGCGCGGCCACCTGGCGGATCACCATGCCTGAGAACAACCTGAAGCAAGCCGACCTGGTTGAAGGCGCATCCTTTATCCCGAACCCAAATGGAAGCGCGCCGGGACAATGGCTTGAAACCCTTTATTCCGGATTTCGCAAGCTGGTAGTCCTCATCCCCGGACCGCCGCATGAATGCCGCCCGATGTTCGATGACGAATGCATGCCGCGTCTGCGCGCAATTGTGCCCGTACGCCATCTCGCCAGGCGCACGCTCAAGGCCGCCATGATTCCGGAGTCGCAAGCCGACAAGCTGCTCGCCCCCATCTACTCCACTTACACCGATATCGAGACCACCATCCTCGCTCACGCAGGCGATATTCAGCTGACCCTGATCTGCACCAAGGCGAACAAAGACCTCGCTGAGCAGCGCGTTGAAGAGCTTGCAACAAAGCTCGAGGAAGCCCTTGACGATTGGATGTACTCTGCCGAAGGCGAATCTCTGGAGCAGATAGTTCTCTTTTACCTGGGATTGCGTCAGGCCACCCTCGCCGTAGCCGAAAGTTGCACCGGCGGCATGATCGCCCAACGGGTCACCTCGGTTCCCGGAAGTTCTCGCTCATTCCTCGGCAGCGTCGTCGTCTATTCCAACGAACTCAAGACCGCATTTGCCGACGTCCCTCCTGAACTAATCGACCAGCATGGTGCAGTCTCGTCGGAAGTAGCCGCAGCCTTGGCGGAGGGCATCCGCAAACGCACCGGCGCAACCCTGGGCCTGGGCGTAACCGGAATTGCCGGGCCTACCGGCGGCACCGAAAGCAAGCCCGTGGGCCGCGTCTACATCGCCGTCAGCGATGACCAGAAAACCGACACCTTCGAGCGCAACTTCCGCGGCGACCGCAACCGAGTCCGCGAGTGGGCCAGCCAGCAGGCGCTCGACCTGGTCCGCCGCAAACTCATGTAGATCGCACCCGATGCGACGTCCATCAAATTTCACCCATACTCCGGCCACTGTGCGTTATCTTGGCTATCACGGCGCGGCCATACAATCAATCCCGCTGCCGAAACGGAGACTTCCCCATGCCTCTGCCAAACGATGAAAAAATCGTCGCTCTCGCAAATGACATTCTGGCGCAGTTTCACAAGATGTTCGGCCCGCACCCGGGCTTCCGCCCCGCCCATGCAAAAGGTCTGATGCTTCGAGGAACTTTTCGTCCCACGCACGCAGCCGCATCATTGACCAAGGCGCCCCATTTCACGCGCGAGTCCACACCAGCCACCGTTCGCTTCTCCAACTCTTCGGGGCTTCCGACCATACCTGACAGTTCGCCCGATGCCAATCCACGTGGCTTTGCCATCCGATTCAACCTCGCTGACCATGTGCACACCGATATTGTCAGCCACTCGGCCAACGGGTTCCCTACGCACGACGGAGCAGAGTTTCTTGAGTTTCTGAAAGCCGCCGGAGCAAGTGGTCCCGAGGTTCCCAAACCTAAGCCCATCGAGAGCTTTCTGGCGTCGCACCCTGCAGCTGCCAAGTTTGTACAAACTCCCAAGCCTTTCCCGTCGAGCCTGGCGCGCGAAACCTACTGGGGAGTCACTGCGTTCCGCTTCACCAATGCACAAGGTGAAAGCAAATTCGGCCGCTACCAAATCGTGCCCGAGGCTGGAACCGACTTTCTGAGCGACGATGCCGCTGCCCGCCTTCGAACCGATCATCACTACGAAGAACTCGAGCATCGCGTTAAACAGGGTCCCATCCGTTTCAAAATCCTGGTACAGGTCGCCGCCCCTGGCGATGTCACCGACGATGCGACCGTCCTGTGGCCTGAAGACCGCGAGCGTGTAGAAGTCGGCACCCTTGAGCTGACCGAAGTGCTCGAAGACTCTCGCGTGCAGGAGAAACAAATCATCTTCGATCCCATTCCCCGTGTAGACGGCATCGAACCCTCCGCAGACCCGCTCCTGGAGTTGCGCGCGGCCATTTACCTTCTGAGTGGCCGCGAACGACGCGCCGCCAAGGCCTGATCAACATCAACTTTTTGACGCTGCGTGCCCCATTCATGCGCGTTGTTGGCGCATGAGTGGGAAAGCACGATGTTGACCCTCGCACATCCAGTCTGAAAAACTCGCGATATGCGATACAGTGGCAGGGTTGAATATGCGGACGCCCGAAAAATGCGCACCCGCAACAAGGGATATTACCGGGTGCTCCACTGGCCCATCTGGATATGGGTCTTCTTCCTCGCGCCAGGGCCGCTGGTCTTCAGCCTCTTCGCCCATGGATTCAGCATGGCGAACGGGGCCTGGCTCGCCCTCGTGCTGCTTGGAACGGGCATCGCTGGCTCATACGGCCAGTTGCCGGGAGTCGAGCCCGCACCCTACATCCTGCGCTTCGATGAAGACCGCCCCAATCCTCTATATCGCAAAGTCTGCTACACCTTCGCATGGAACGCGGCAATCAACTTCGCTCTGCTCAACCTCATTGGGCTCGTCATCGCCGTAGTCACGGGCGTATGGACCATGAAGCAGCTCTACCAGTACGTCTACTTTCCTCTCGCCATTTTGATTTTGCTGCTGGGTGCGTTCGGTAAGCTGCCGCGCGTAGGCAAGTCGACAAAAAACGAAGGCACCGAGAGGCGTTATTTCTATGGCACCGTGTGGGCAGTAACAATTTCGCAAACCGTGCTGCTCATCCTCTGGAAGACGCTCCCACTCACACGCAGCGGAAGCCTCGCCAAGCTTTTGATCTATATGGGAATGCTGTTCGCAATGGGCGCGGCCGCATACAACGGCGCCCTTCCGCGAACCCGCCCAATCCTGCCCGGCGAATTGATGGTGGATTGAACCTTAATGCAATTCAAATGAAATGGCCGGCGGACTAGAACCGCAGGCCATTTTCATCGCAATTTAGAAATCAACTCTACATGGCTGCAACTGGCTTGTAGCCGGACCCACCCGCCTTCTTCATCGCGGTAATCCCCTCTTCAACCGAGAGCAGAGGAGTCGTCTTGACGGCGCTGCACGATCCCCCTGCGCTGATGGCCATGGCAAAAGCCGCCGCGCTCACGTTGTCCGGCATATCGACCAGCACAACGGTGTCGTAATCGCCAAAGGTCAGCCACGCTTCCTTCAAGGAACCACCGAGCTTCGTAACTGCCTTGCCAACCACGGACGCTCGGTCCTGCGGTTTCTTGATCATCGCCGCCATGGCTTCTGAGGTGTAAGCAACTTGCACGAGGTAACTGGGCATAGTGTTTCTCACTTTCAGGGAATCAGAAATGGGAACCGGATGCGCGTGAAGTATACAGGCGAGACAGAACGTCTGCCACGTGAATCTTCAAGCCTCCTTCGCTGCGCCTGCCACTTCCGTCGCCTCGGCTTCAACCCAATGCCGCAAACTCTCCGGCTCCAGCACGCGAACTGCCGCCCCCA
This sequence comes from uncultured Acidobacteriaceae bacterium, assembly GCA_963832035.1. GTDB lineage: Bacteria > Acidobacteriota > Terriglobia > Terriglobales > Acidobacteriaceae > Telmatobacter. Next base: position 990,000 of record CAWHSK010000004.1, read on the forward strand.
GCCCCAGCACAATGAACTGCGCCTGCGCCTCGTTGTCGAAATCCACTTGCAGCGCAGTCGTTCCTGAATCAGCTCTGCGCGAAGCTCTTCCAGTTGCGGCAGGCCTCGTGGCGCACCATGCCTGGATACGCCGAGCCGCCTCAGCCGTGAGCGAAAGAACACTCCGGTAGCTCGCTCGCTTGCGATCCAGTTCCGCCGTCGACGACTGCCAATGCTCAACCAGGTCGAACCGCGCCGGGCGTTCAAATCCCACCGCGAGCACAGTAACGCGCTTCATGCGCGAAACCCTGAATGTACGCATGCCGTTGGCCGCGCGTGCGACCAGATACCAACTGAGCCCCTTCGACACCAGGCCCAGCGCATCGACCGTCCGGCTCGATTGTTCGCCATCTGCCCGCGTGTAATCAAACGTCAGCTTGCGATCGCGCGCCACTGCATCCTGCACCGCGGAGAGCATCGACAGATCCTCACCCGTATCGCGCCAGCCCGTAGGATCCACATGAAGTCGCTGCCGCATATGCGCCGCCTGCACCTTCAACGGCTCCGGCATCGCGGCCATCAGCTTGTTCAGGGCGCTCTGTGCCGCTGCGGCCAGTCGAGGATTGCCAAGCCCGCGTGGCTGAGCCATCAAAAGCGCATTTAACTCCGCTTCATCGAGACCCGGCACATGAGTCCGCCATCCCTTCTCCAGTTGCCATCCGCCCTGCGCGCCTCGCATCGCCGAAATCGGAATTCGTGCCGCGCTCAAGGACTCCAGATCACGATGAATCGTGCGCTGTGAAACTTCAAGCTGTTCAGCCAATTCGCGCTCAGTCACTTGCCCCCTGGCCTGCAGCAGAAGCAGCACCGACATCAGCCGATCCGCTTTCACCAGCGCCCACCTTTCTTGAACATTTTTACTTTCTCAAATCATATATGACACTAATTGTCATATATGCTGCGGGATCATCATTTTGTCGATGGAGGTCACACGATGACCAGGCGCAATGTTCACCTTTTCGTATTCGACTCGATGGCCGACTGGGAAGCCTCCTTTGCCATCGCCGGCATCAACAATCCCCAGTTCCAGCGCGAATCCGGCCGGTACCGTGTAGTTACAGCGGGACTTACCACGAAGCCCGTTACAACGATGGGCGGTCTGCATATTCAGCCCGACATCTGCCTCTCTGAGATTGACCCCGATCAAAGCGCGATGCTCATCCTCCCCGGCGGCGACCGGTGGGAGTGCGGCGGCAACTCCGACGCCATAGAGCTGGCTCGCATGTTCTTCATCGAGAGCATCCCTGTTGCCGCCATCTGCACCGCAACCCTGGCGCTGGCCCGCGCGGGGATGCTCGATGATTTTCATCACACCAGCAACAGTCGCGAATACCTTGCATCAAGCGGCTACCGCGGCGGCAGTTTCTACTGCGACGTTCCCGCCATCGCCGACGAAGGCGTGATTACCGCTTCCGGCATCGCACCAGTTGAATTCGCCCGCGAGATATTCCGCACACTCGGCCTCTACAGCCGCGAAGCGCTCGATGCATGGTACGCACTCTTCCGTTTCGGCGACGCCTCGCGTTACTCCGATCTCATGGAATGCGTCAGCCGCTAATCCCTCCATCGATACCAGCGATCAACCAAAGGAGATTGGTCATGAGACTCAAGGATTTCTTTCTCGCCCAGTTGGACCGCGAAGCAGCATCCACCCGCAAAGCCATCGAGCGTGTGCCCGACGGCCACAACAGCTTTAGACCCCATGAACGTTCCATGGAATTTGGCTACCTCGCCGCCCTTGTCGCCGGAATGCTCGGCTGGATCGCTCTCATGATCGACCGCGATGAACTCAATCTCGATGCCGCCGACTCCGAAGGCTTCCGCACCAAGCCTCTCAACGGAAAGCCTGACCTGCTCGCCAGCCTCGACGCCGCAGTCGAAAGCGCTCGCCGCGCTCTCCAATCGACAACAGATGAGCATCTGGCAACGCCGTGGGCGTTCAAGATTGATGGCAGAGCCGTGTCGCAAAATGCGCGCAGCATTATGATCTCCGACGGCGTCTTCAGCCATCTCGCCCATCATCGTGGCCAACTCACCGTCTATCTGCGACTCCTGGAGTCCAAGGTACCGGCCATCTACGGACCTTCCGCCGACGAACGCTTGTAGGAGTTGCCGCAGTCGGAAAACCAGTCTCAAATTCGCACCGCCTCACCTGCTAAACTCTGTTTCGTCATGCTCCTTGCAGTTCTTCTAATCGTTGCATTGGCTTACCTGCTCGGTTCCATTCCTGTTGGATACCTTCTGGTCAGGCTGTTTCGCCACGAAGACATTCGATCCGTTGGCAGCGGCAACATCGGCGCCACCAACGTGCTTCGCTCCGGCGGCAAAGGCCTCGGCGCAGCCACATTTCTGCTTGACGTCGTGAAGGGAGCCGCGGCGGTCTGTCTTGGCGCGCTACTGGCTTCTTATCTGCTCCCCAACATGCCGACGCGCGATGCGCAGGCCCTCGCAGCGGTCTCCGCCGTGCTGGGACACATGTTCCCCGTATGGCTGCACTTTCGCGGCGGCAAGGGAGTTGCGACCGGCTTCGGCGTCTTCCTCGTCGCTGCGCCCCTTGCGGCTCTCTCTTCCATCGCTCTCTTCGCGATCGTCTTGCTCCTCACCCGCTACGTGTCTCTGGCTTCAATTCTCGGAGCTGCCAGCTTTCCCATATTTGCATGGTTCATGGTGCGCGGAGAAAAACCCGCACCCTACATCGCCTCGCAAATCTTTGTTTCGCTCTTGATCATCCTCAAGCACCACCAGAACATTCGCCGCCTCGCTACCGGAACAGAGAACCGCTTCGGCGCACGCACCCAGGAAAGGAAGCCCGCATGAGCCGGATCGTTGTACTTGGTGCCGGCGCATGGGGAACGGCGATCGCGCTGTCTCTCAGTCGCCGCGGCGGCCACGAAATCACTCTCTGGGCTCATAGCGAAGGCGAAGCCCGTCAAATCGACAATGCCCGCGAGAACACATTATTTCTTCCTGGATTTCCTCTGCCCCCCGATCTGGCTGTGACGGCAGAAATGGCGCCTATCGCAACCGCAGATATCCTGGTCTCCGTTATCCCCTCGGAATTCCTTCGTTCCACCTTGCAGCGCGTGAAAGGTCATCTCCACAACGGCCAATTCATCGTCAGCGCCACTAAGGGAATCGAAAAGGAAACGCACCACCGCATGACCAAGGTGATATCCGAGACCCTTGAGCCTGCCGGCCTTCTGCTCTCCATCGGCGCATTTTCAGGTCCAAGTTTTGCCATTGAAGTGGCCCAGGGACAGCCCACCGCTGTCACCATAGCCTTCAGCGATCCGCAGATCGCCGCGCTAATCCAGCAGGAGTTTTCCTCCGAAACGCTGCGGCTCTATACGTCCACCGATGTAATCGGAGTCGAACTGGGCGGCGCGCTCAAAAACGTCATCGCCATCGCTGCCGGAGTTGCTGCCGGCGTAGGCCTTGGACACAACTCCACCGCTGCGCTCATCACCCGGGGCATCGCCGAAATCACGCGACTCGCCGTGGCCTGCGGCGGACGCCGCGAAACCCTTGCCGGTCTCAGCGGCATCGGCGACCTGGTGCTCACCTGCACCGGCTCGCTCTCCCGCAACCGCACCGTAGGCCAGGCGCTGGGCCAGGGCCGCAAGCTCCCCGAGATCCTCGAGAGCCTGGGCGGCAAAGTAGCTGAAGGCGTGCTGACTTCTCGTGCCGCTTTGGGTCTCGCTCGCCAGCACAGGATTGAAATGCCCATCACCGAGCAGATGGAAATGATTCTCGAACACGGCAAAGATCCCCGCGAAGCCATCCGCGAATTGATGCTGCGCCCCGGTAAAAACGAGCACTAGCTAACGCCCGCCAACGCCTCTTTTTTTCTGCCATCCTTGCGCGGACGCCGCTTCGGCGCCTCCGTCTTCCGGTCCCAGCCACCCAATCCCAGTGCAACCGTCATGCACGCATCTCGCAACTGGTCCGCCGACCTGCGATTCTCCATGGCCCGCGCAACCACCATCCCTCCGACACATAATGCGGCCAGCGCCTGGGCCATCGTGCGCCCATCGCGTTTGTCTCTTCGTAAACTTCTCTCCAGTACGCTCACCATTGCCGCAAACACAGCCTCAAATGCTCGTTTGGCCTCTCGGCTGCTCCGTGCCACATCCGTAGGCAAAGCCACCATGGGGCAGGAATTCTCGACATTCTCGTAGTGCTGGCGCGACAAGTAAGCGCGAATGACCTGTGGCGCGACTTCAGCCCCCTTGAGGTCAATCTCAACGCCTTCCCAGCAGTTCTTCCACTCCGGATCCGTGAAGAAGCACCCAAGCACCTCGGAGTAGAGTTCGCTCTTGCTTTCAAAATAGCTATAGAACCCGCCGCGCGTCAGACCCGCGCCGGCCATAATGCCATCGAGCGATACATTGTCGAATCCATGGCGGTTGAATAGCCTTCTTGCACTATCCACAATCCTTCTTTTGGTTTCGTCGCGATGGCCTTCGGCGTAGGGCATAGATTCCTCCTCGTGCGCTGCAGTATCGCCCTGTCAAGCCCTTCATGTCGATCAAAATATGTTCTTGAACATAACGTTTCTCCGTGTTCGGATGAAGCTGCACTTGAGAACTGTTTAACGTGGAGGAGAGGCTGATATCTATGCCCATATCACTTACACGCCGAAAGGCAATCGAGCGTGTTGCAATTGGACTCGGCGGTATCATCGCAATCTGTCATTCTGAAGGGCAGCAGTCTGCCACGGAGGAAAAGCCATCCACAGGCACAAACCAATTGCGCACCTCGATTCACTATGAAATCGATCTCAAAGCTGCACCGCAGCGCGTTTTTGATGTGCTTTTCGATTCGAAGCAATTCACCGCACTCACCGGGCTGCCGGCTGAGATCGACTCCAAAGCGGGTGGCACTTTCAAAACATTCGGCGGATTAATTGAAGGCCGCAACGTCGAACTCATTACGGGCCAGCGCATCGTGCAAGCCTGGCGCCCCGCGTCATGGGACTCGGGCCTTTACTCCATCGTCCACTTTGAATTGAAGCCCAGTGGTTCTGGAACATTGCTGGTCCTCGACCACACCGGTTTCCCTGAAGGCGATTACGATCATCTGGCATTCGGATGGAATACGCACTACTGGGAGCCGCTTAAGAAATATTTCGCATAAGCGTGCAATCCTCAAAAGGCTGAAAGGTCGATTTAACCGCCCGCGATCGCGCCGATGATTAACAAGGGCTCTTTCCCCGCTGCCACCACTTCCGGCAATGGCGCATCCGGCGACTGGTGCGAAAGGTCTTCCTCGCACGCAAAGAATCGCAGGAACGGCCGCCGCTTGAGCGTATCGTGTTCGCGAATTGTCCCGCACAGCATTGGATAACGAGCCTCGAGCGCATCCAGCACCGACCGCAGCGTAACCGGAGCCGCGACCTCCAGCGTCACGTCGCCGCCAACACGCGCGAGATTCCGCAGGTGATACGGAATCTGCACGCGAACATTGTGGACCGAGGCAGGCATCGTCAGTTATTGCATCTCCCATTTCTGCCACACGCGGGCGCCGAAGGCGCGTCTGCCCCACCGCAGGTGGTTACGCCAGCGTCTGCACCTCGACCGACAACACCGCCGGCAGATCGTGCACAATCGCCTTCCATTGGTCGCCTCCATCCGGCGAAACATATACCTGTCCGCCCGTCGTGCCGAAGTACACGCCGCACGTGTCCAGCGTGTCCACGGCCATCGCATCGCGTAGCACGTTCACGTAGCAGTCCTTCTCCGGCAGCCCCTTCGCAAGTTCCTCCCACTCGTTTCCGCCGCTCCTGCTGCGATATACGCGCAGTTTGCCATCCAAGGGAAAGTGCTCCGAGTCGCTCTTGATCGGAACTACATAAACGGTTTCGGGCTCATTCGAATTAATGTCAATCACAAAACCAAAATCTGTTGGGAGGTTGCCGCTGATCTTCGTCCAGTTGTCACCCGCATCGTTTGAGCGCAGCACGTCCCAGTGCTTCTGCATGAAGAGCGTCCCCGGACGTTTCGGATTCATCGCAATGTGATGCACGCAGTGCCCCACATCTGCCGTCGGATTAGGAATGTACTTTGAATAAAGTCCCTTGTTGATCGGCTTCCACGACTTGCCCCCGTCATCCGTACGAAACGCACCCGCCGCAGAAATGGCGATGTACATGCGCTCGGAATTGCTGGGATCAAGAATGATCGAGTGCAGGCACATCCCGCCTGCCCCTGGTTGCCAGTCAGGGCCAGTGCCATGTCCGCGCAATCCCGGCATCTCGTGCCAGCTCTCGCCGCCATCAGTCGATTTGAAAATCGCTGCGTCTTCCACACCCGCATACACTGTGTTTGGATCCGTCAGCGAAGGCTCAATGTGCCAGACACGTTTGAACTCCCAAGGCTTCTGCGTGCCGTCATACCACTGGTGCGTGGTCAGCGGCTTACCAGTCTCCGCAGAGGAGTCATACGCGAAACGATTGCTCTTGACTGGTGGCCATTGTGGCGTCGCGTCTTCGGGCTTTACGCCTGGCTGAAACCAGGTCTTGCCACCATCGGTCGATGCCTGCAAAAGCTGGCCGAACCAGCTGCTGGTTTGCGATACATAGATGCGGTCAGGGTCCAACGGTGAGCCCTTCATGTGGTAGATCTCCCACCCCGCGAAGAACGGTCCGCTCACGTCCCACTTATCCCGCTTGCCGTCCGATGTAAGGATGAATGCGCCTTTTTTTGTTCCGACCAGCACTCGTACTTGACTCATGTTTTCCTCCCCCGCTAATTGCGAGTGCATCGCAGATTCGCGGGTCGTCAGCAGATTCTTCCGCACCCCCGGCCGCAGTTCAAGCGGAAAACCTGATAAATGTTATGAGCTGTTTCAGGAGGCAAAGCCTCTCAAGGCTGCCAATTCACATTGACCTCACCGACTCCACTAGCTGGAATCGTATAAAGATGATTTGAACCGCTCTCCCATTGCACAGAACCATCCGCGTGCCAAATGAAAAATTTGAATTGAGATTTGGCTCCGGCGGGAACCGAAACGGTAAGCAGCGCATTGCCCCCAGACGGAATCACAGCTGGTCCGTCCGCGCCGTTCCATGTCGTGGACCAATTGCCCAGCTCAGCCAGGCTGCCCGTCAGCATCACCACATCGCCGGATCCGAGTGCCGGCACCCCTGCAACCGAGAAGTTGACCGAAATCAGCTTGCCCGTGGAAACCGTGAATGGAGCCGCACTCGATGTGGCCGCCCCCCGTGCGACCGTCACTTGTACTTGTCCCACAGAGACGTCCGGCACGATAGCCATTATCGCGCCATCCGTCCACCGCACAATCTTGGCAATCTTCTGCAATCCGTTCCGTTGAGAAATGCACCGTGCCGGCCGTCGTCCCGAATCCCGTGCCCGTAATCGTCACTGGCGACTCCCGGATTCGCGACTCGCGGCGTGATGCTCCCAATCGCAAGTCCCGCCTCACCCGCGGCCACCCAGATCGAGACGCTGCCACGCGGAAGCGTCAAATTTGCCGCAGAGTTGTTGCCTCCCGCCGCTCCCGTTATCGTCAGGCCAACACCCCCCATCGTCGCGCTCATGTAATCCGAATACGTCCCCGGCGGAAGAGCGGTGAAGAGTCCGCTGATTGCCTGATCGTTAATCTTGCTCTTGTTGATCGCCACCAGCACCACATTACCGCCAAGCTTGCGTTCGTAGATGTAAACGTCGTCGTTGATCCAGCGTTGCTGCATCGTCCCGTAAGCAATCGCACCGTTCGAAGCCCGCAACGCCGCCAGGTACCGGATCAGTGTGACCGCATCCGTTGTTCCGAAGCTGGTCATCGCATTGCGGTCGTATGGATCGTTGCCGCCGCCGGTATCGTTGTGCAGATACTGCTCGTCCCCGTAGTACACCACCGGCACGCCTCGGCACGTGAAAATGAAGGCCAGCGCCTGCTTCACGGCCGTTGCATCCGCGCCCATCGACTGGATCCGCGCGTTGTCGTGGTTGTCAAAAAAAGTGACTAGATCGTTCGGCTGTGCGAATCCTTCCGCATTTCTGCCTGAATCACCCGATGCTTCGAAATTCAATTCGTTGTCAATCTCGGTGAAACTCTTGCCCTTCGCGAACACATCCACGATCGGGCTGTAGAGCGGATAATCAAGGAGATTCATCCCGCTTCGATTCGAAAACTTCACAGAATCGGCATACAGCGGATCGCCCGCCCCCTCAAGCCACTCGCCGAATACAAACGGCCGAGCCGTTGACGCGGGCAGCGCTTTCGCACCCTTCCAGTTCGCAATCGAATTTTCTAGACTGTACTCCCACCCCCAGTTCACATGCTTCACAGCGTCGAACCTAAACCCATCCGCGCCGTGAGCCAGCAGTTGCGCAACCGCCTCCTTGATGTAGGTGTCCACCCACGGATTCGTCTGATCCAGGTCCGCCAACCCGAACAGAGTGTCGTACTGCAACTGGTACCGGTCCTGGAAGTCCGACATATTCGGAGTGTGATGGTAATAAGGAGTCGCGCCCGTGTCGCTCGAATAGTCCGCTACCTTCACACCGTTGTTGTACAGCGCACCATTCTCGCCCACGCCAATGTCATTGGTATGGTTCGCAACAAAATCCACAATTACCTTGATCCCGTTCGCATGCGCCGCAGCGGTCAGCTTATCGAATGCCGCCCAACTGTTTGTTGCATCGCCAAAGTGCTCTTCGATCCGCATCATGTCGCGTGGCCAGTAACCGTGATATCCGCTCGCGCCACCGCCGTCCGGCTTATTTACGTTGTCAATCGGGGGCGAAATCCAAATCGCCGCCACGCCCATCGACTTCAGATAAGCGAGCTTCTGCGTAATCCCCGCCAGATCACCTCCCCAGTAATCGCGCCAATTCGCTGGCGTCGTGAATCCCTCGGGATCAAATTCGCCTGCACTCTGCGACGGATCATCGTTACTGGTGTCACCATTGAAGAACCGGTCCGTGACAATCTGGTAGATGAACCCCTGGTGAATATCGCTGACAACAGGAATGGCCGGCGGCCCCGGCGGATTCTGACCCAACGCCGAAAGTGTCAAAACTGAAGAAAGGGTGACAGCAACGAAAATGGAGTTCCCTTTGGCGACTCTCATGGCGTTCTCCTCAAACACATCACAACCGCAGCTTTTGATTCCCCAACATCCTAGTGCACAGGAGCCTGAAGTCGTTTCGTTGAATTGACAGCAGTTTTACGCAGCATTCGCCCCGCAGCGCACGATGCTCTAGACTCAAGACTGGATACATTCGCAATGATTACGCTATTTACCGGTTACGACGAAGAGCCGAAAGACAAAAAGAAAGACACGGAAGCGCAGACGGGCGAAGAAGAGTCAACCGAGCAATCCGGTTTCTTCTCGCGCATGCGACAGGCCGTAACGCGCACGCGCGAGACCTTCTCCACCCGCATCAACGAAATCGTCGCTCTCACTCGCGAAGTCGACGAGTCATCGCTCGAAGAGCTCGAAACCGCACTCATTATGAGCGACATCGGCGTGCAGACCACGACTGAAATTCTTGACACCCTCCGCGAACGCGCCCGCGTGCAGGCGATTGGCGGCGGCGAAGAACTGCGCGACTTACTCAAGAACCAACTCCGCGGGATCCTTGAAGCCCCGATGCGCCCCGTCGCCAGCCCTTCCTCTCCCACAAAAGTCACCTTCCTGGTCGGCGTAAACGGAACCGGCAAGACCACCACCAGCGGCAAACTAGCTGCCTGGTATCGCGCCCAGGACAAGTCCGTGCTCCTCTGCGCCGCCGACACATTCCGCGCCGCGGCCATTGAACAGCTAGAAATCTGGGCTGGCCGCAGCGGGGTCGAGATGATCAAGACCCGTCAGGGCGGCGACCCCGCGGCTGTCCTCTATGACGCAGCCAGCGCCGCCAAGGCGCGCAATATCGCCGAGCTCATCGTCGACACCGCCGGCCGCCTCCACACCAAATCCGGCCTCATGGACGAACTCGACAAAATGCGCCGCACCGCATCAAAGCTCATCCCAGGCGCTCCACATGAAGTCCTCCTCGTCATGGACGCCACCACCGGCCAGAACGGCCTGCAGCAAGCGCGCCAGTTCACGCAGTCTGCAGGCGCCACCGGCATTGTCCTCACCAAGCTTGACGGCACCGCCAAAGGCGGCATCGCCGTAGCCATCGCCCGCGAACTCAATCTCCCCGTCCGCTTCGTAGGCGTAGGTGAGAAGATGAGCGACCTGCTGGAATTCTCCCCCCAAGCCTTCGTCGACGCGCTGTTAGGTTAGTATTCGCACTGAATGCAGCACTTCCCAAAAACGCGGCTGTCATCCTGAGCGCACGGGGCCCCAAGCGTTCTTCAGCTTGGGGGTGGTATGCGAAGGATCTGCTTTTTTCCGGACCTTCGTCGACGCCCTTCTTAGGGTGACAGTTCCTTTACGATTCCTTTCGGTTTGAGCGGTTACACTTCTTCGTGTCGCAATCTGTACATCTCGCTCGCACATGAATATTTCCGACAAAGACACCTACTGGATGCAGCGCGCCCTCGACCTGGCCCGTCGCGGCATCGGCGTTACCTCGCCCAACCCCGCCGTCGGCTGCGTCATCCTCGACCGCGCCGGCCAGGTCATCGGCGAAGGCTGGCACGAATACGACCTCCGCGACCACGCCGAAATCGTCGCCCTCAACGAAGCCAAACAGCATGCCCTCACATATCAGAAAGAGGATCGTCTCAAGGGCGGCACCGCCTACGTCACTCTTGAACCCTGCAATCACACTGGCCGCACTGGTCCGTGCACTGAAGCTCTGATCGCATCAGGAATCGCACGGGTCGTCGCCGCCAGCGGCGATCCCAACCCCACCGTCACCGGCCACGGCATGGAGAGACTGCGGGCCGCAGGCATCGAAACCACGCTCGGCATCTGCGAGGCAGAAGCCCGTCGCATCAATGAAGGCTTCGCCCGCTGGATCCAGCACAGGCGTCCCTTTGTTCTCATGAAAGTTGCGATGACACTCGACGGCCGCATCGCGCCTCCCTTGGGTCATCACAATACGCGCGAGCCGTACTGGATCACCAGTGAAGCCGCACGTGCTGCAGTCCAGCCCCTGCGCTGGCAGGCGGACGCCGCACTCACCGGCGTCGACACCGTCCTCGCCGACGACCCAATGCTCACCGATCGCAGCGGCCTGCGCCGTCGCCGTCCCGCTGCTCCGCGTTGTGCTCGACTCCGCCCTCCGCATGCCTCTCGACTCCAAGATGGTGCGCGACGTTCAAAACGACGTAGTCATCTTCACCGTCTCCAAAGACGAAGCGCGCATCAACGAACTCCGCACCCGCGGCATACGCGTCGAGGTACTTCCGGCAGAACAGGGCCGCGTTCCCCTTGGCAAGCTATTCGATAAGCTCGGCGAAGAAGGCATTCTTACCCTCCTCACAGAAACCGGTACTCGCCTGAACACGGCCCTTCTCGCCAGTGGCATGGTCGACCGCATACACCTCTTCGTCGCCCCGCAGATCATGGGCTCTGACGCCGTCCCCGCATTCAAAGGCATGCCCAGCGCCATCCATATGGCCGAGGTCGAAGTCGAGCGCTACGGCAACGATCTCGGCCTCTGCTCGCTCCTCCGAGACCCATGGGAAATGCAGCCAAAAGCGGCAAAGTAATCTAGAATCACGCGCACAGGACGAGTTGGCGCTCTGACCATTTCGTCAATTGTTACAAGATAGCAACCTCCCTGCTGACAGCCCTCATCCAACCAGCGTTAGGGCCAAGAAGCATTCGCTGGCCATGTTGTTTGTCGTGGGGAACCATGGTCCAACAAATACTCAATTTCATCGGAATCGGAATATTATCGGCCGTGCTCGCTGTCGCGGCCATCATCGGCAATGCAATGCGAATCGACAAAGATCCAGCGGTCGATGGGCCTCGCGCGCTCGTCGCTGAGTTCTTTGGTCTGTGGGTAGCCTTCGTATGTCTTGCCTGGAGCTTCATGATGGCGGGACCAAAAGATATCCAGTGGATCTTGCGTGGCGTGGCGGCCGGCGCGGCAGTCATCGCATTTACTTTCGCCGCTTACTTCGCAGGCACACCCGAGGTCCGTGTCCGCTCCGACGAAGAGCCCACCGGGTTCGACAATCCGATCACAGCTCTCCAACTCGAAACGGCCGAAGCGAAGCCGGTTGACCCGCCCGTCACCCAGCGTAGAGATCGCACCTGGTCAGAACTCAATACTTGATTCAAGTGTCGTATCACCCTGCCGAAAACGTCCGGCCGCTCGGAATCGACACCCGGCCGCGAAAGCCTCATCTCCGTGAAGCCTGCTGGCCTAGAATGGTGTCACTCACCCAGACATCCAGCGGAGACGATGAAAGACTATTTCTCGAATTGGATATTCACCATCGGGTTCGCCGTGCTCGTACTCGGCAGCGCACCTCTGATCGGGATTATCGTGCTGGCCAAGATCGGCATATGGCCTGACCCCGATCCCAACCCCATCGGCCCTGGCCTTCTGACGTTCATCACCTTCTGGCCCGGCATTGTTCTGATGGTTATCGGCGCACGACGGGTAAACGCACAACGTCGCAAACTCGGAGGCTAACCCCGGCTGCCATCATTCGCGACTGCCTAATCCCTTAAAATCAAACCATGTTCACCGGCATCATCGAGCAGACCGGCACCCTCGTCAGCCTCACCCATCGCGGCGGCGTCCGCCGCATCACCGTCGAAGCGCCCGGCATTGCCAACCGTCTCCGTGAAGGCGACTCGCTTGCCGTTTCCGGCGTCTGCCTCACCGCGCTCGATGTCGACCCAACCTACTTCCACGCAGACCTAGCCCAGGAAACACTCGACCGCTCATCTCTCGGCGCTCTCAAACCCGGCGCAAAAGTAAATCTCGAACTGCCCACCGCAGCCGGCAGCCCTCTCGGCGGCCACGTCGTTCAAGGCCACGTTGACGGAACCGGCGTTATGGCAGCCCTCGAACCCGTGATCCCGGAGACCAGCACGCAGTTCAATCGCGAAACCACAGACTGGACGCTGAAGGTCCGCCTGCCGGAAAACGTCCGTCAATGGATGGTGCACAAAGGCTCGGTAGCCATCGAAGGCATCAGCCTGACCATCGCTGGCATCGAGGGCGACACCATTTCGATCGCAATCCTGCCCTTAACCTACTGGCGCACGAATCTCCACGCACTCGCCGTCGGCGCCCCTGTGAACGTGGAGGCAGATGTGCTCGTAAAGCTCGCTTACCAGCAGATGCTATCTGCAAAGAATTCCGACTTTGCCCTCACCGAGAGCTGGCTCGTCGCAAACGGTTACTAGACGACTGGTCGCCATCCCTGGCGAAAATACAAAGTTGCGCTGGTTATCAAGCTCGGCAATAAACAGCAGCCCTACACGCTGAGTCGCTTGGCGCGAACCGCCGCTGGCTTGCTGCGTTACTCAAACCAGTACTCGAGAACGTAGCCATCGGGAATGCACCCGCCTTCCCCTCGAATCCCCGCCAGCCCGTCCATCCCCGAGCCAGGAATCACCTGCCAAGTTGAGTTCAGCTCCCCGTTTTTCAGAATTCCAGAATTCCGCAGAATAAAGGACCCCGCCCGTCCGCCGAGCTCCCCAAGAAAACGCTCCATTCCTGTGAAATGGGCCGTGCCATCGGGCTCCGTCACCATCAAAAAGCGAACCGATCCAACACCGGCAAGATCGCCTGAAAACTCCTCAGTGATGTTCATTTCGGAGATGGTGAAATAGCCCAGTTCGTCGTATGGCTTTGAGTCGCAACTAACGACGTTGATTTGTCCGCATGCTCGTTGCCTTGAAGAGTCCATCTACGGCTTCGCCACCAGCTTCGGCGGGTCGGTCACGTATTCATCCCCAGTTCGCGCGAGGATTTGCGAGCGGCGATCCGTCAACAGCTTTAGCTGCTTGGTCAACTCGATGAACTCCTGCTTTTGCTCCGTGCCAAGTTGCGCTCCGTCCTGGGCTGCCTTGTTCAGCTCCTGCAACTTCGCCTGCACCTTGGGCATCTCCCGATCGATCAGCACAGGATGAATATTGGGCGTCTTCGCCTTCCCCGCAGCCAGCGAATTCCGATTGTTTACGCCCCAGGCCGGCAACATGCCCACGCGCCCCAGTTCCACCCGAACGCCGCCAGGACCGTAATCGTTCCGCACCGCAGAAAACATCCCGATCATCGAGTCGCGCGGATCGCCATCCTTGTCCGGCATCAAACCATCGACATAGTTGCGAGACTGGTTCGACAGGAAGTTCCCAAGCGAATAAAAAATCACCGCCATCCGCCCATCCGCCGTGCTGTACGTCTCGATCGGCTGCAACACGTGAGGATGATGTCCCACAATCACCGACGCGCCCGCATCCAGCATCTTGTGCGCAATGTCCACGTCTTCGGGTCGCGGCGCCGGAGCATACTCGATTCCCCAATGGATAGAGATGACAAGCAAATCGCACTGCGTCCGCGCCGCCTTCACCGCGTCCAGCACCTGCGCCTCGTCCGCTCCCGGAGCTCCGCCCGACTCACCCGGATATGGGAAGAAATTCACATGTGGCTGGTCATCCTTGTCCGGGTTGCGATTTCCATTCAGCCAGCGAGTCATTCCCAGCCAGCCCACCTTGATGCCGTTGGCTTCGACCACCAGCGGCTGCCACGTCTGCGCAGCGGTGTCGCCCGACCCCACAAATTGCAACCCGATCTCCCGCAAGTGATCACGGGTTTCAGCGAATCCGGCCCATCCCTGGTCCATCGCATGGTTGTTGGCAAACGACACGATCTTGATCCCGTTGGCCTTCAGCGCCTCTGGCAGCGCCACAGGCGCGTCAAACATGAACGGCTTTGAACCCTTTGAGTGTGCGGGGGCGACCGGGGTTTCCAGGTTCACAAACCCGTAGTCCGTCCCCTCGAAGACGTCGCTCACATCCGACAGCAGCGATCCCCATCCTGCAGTCCCGCCGCCGGCTGCCTCGGCGGCCGCTCGCACGGGCTCATGCGGAATCACGTCCCCGCCAACCGCAAAACTTACCCGTCCAAGTTCATGGGGATAAGCTGCTGTCGCACCAGCCTGACGCAGATTAGCCGGGAATCCCGTGAAATAGGCTCCCGCAAGCACGAGGCCCAAAAGGATTATCACAATCAGTGCGGCTGCGCGCGGGCTCAGGCCCAGCAGGTTGCCCGAACCGGTTTCCTGCGCCGGCGGAATGCCTTCGCCGGAGTTCTTCCATTTCACCGTCTGATCCATGGGGGTGGCCTGATTCACCCTCAGGATACCCCCCGGAAAAGACGCCGGTTAATCGCTATTTGAACTTAAGTACCATCAACGCCAGCTATCCTCAAATCGACGCCGACAATCGGTGAGCGCTTCGGTGGGAATCTGCGTCTATGATATGAGCGAAACTGTTACCCTTGAACAGGAAAGCGAACGAAAGGCCGGCACTCCCCAGGGACGTAAGCCGGTACCCTGACCTATGGCAGAGTTCGTAATCAAGTTAGCCGATGAACGCGGTCGCGTCATGGAGCAGGTCCAGACCGCCGCCACCGCGGAGGAGCTGCGTGCGCGCTTCTCCCACGCCGGATATCACGTCTTTTCCGTGAAGTCGCGCTCCGGCATGGGCGGCATGTCCCGCCGAAAGGTCAAGCTCGAGCCTTTCCTCATCTTCAACCAGCAGTTTCTTACGCTGATTCGCGCCGGCCTGCCGATTCTCGGCTCGCTCCAGATGCTCACAAAGATCCAGAAGAGCGCCCATTTCCGTAGCCAGCTCGACGACATTTCCAACCGCGTGAAAACCGGCGAAGCGCTCTCAACCGCATTTGAAGCGCAATCCGGCGTGCCGGTTATGTACACCACCACCCTGCTCGCCGGCGAACGTTCCGGTAACCTGCAGGAAGTTCTCGAACGCTACATCGGCTTTCAGCGAGTCTCACTTACCTTTCGCAAAAAGCTCACAGCCTCACTTATTTACCCTGGCTTGTTGCTGACCATTGTCAGCGGTTTGCTCGTCTTCATGTTCACCGTGGTCATCCCGCAGTTCGCCCAGCTCTACGATCAGATGGGCTCCAAACTTCCTGCATTGACTGTCGGGCTTCTGAATTTTGGCAAGTGGACCCAGCACAACATCCTCTGGATTGCACTGAGCGCGCTGATAATCGCTGCGATCCTTTGGCGTTTTTCCATCACCGAGAAGGGCCGCGATACCGTGGATGGTATTCGAATTCGTATGCCCATCTTTGGCAAGATCTGGCTGAAATATCAGGTCGCACTTTTTTCGCGCACGCTTTCAACGCTTTTGACTGGCGGCCTGCCGCTCGTGCCATCTCTTGAAACAGCCGCGCGGTCCATCTCATCTCGCCGCGTATCCCAGGCCGTCGGATCCGCAATCGGCACAGTCCGTGAAGGCAAGAACTTGGCCGATTCGCTCAGCAACACCGGTGTCTTCCCTGACCTGGCGACCGAAATGATTTCTGTGGGCGAGCAAACGGGCGCCCTGCCCCAGATGCTTAACTCCGTCGCTGAATTCTTCGAAGAAGATGTAGCGACTGCACTCACTGCCGCACTATCGTTAATTGAGCCCGCCATCCTGATCGTGATGGGTGTAGTTGTGGTCTTTATTCTCATCTCGCTTTACCTGCCGATCTTCTCGCTCGGTTCGGCAGTTGGTGGAGGACAGGGTTAATCCTATTTATGGCTGACACGACAATCACGGTGCCAACGGGGCCGATGGTAAACGGTCTCGATGAGCGCGCCCAGGCTGAAGCCCTGGCAGCACGCTATCGCGCCGAATTTGTTGACTTGAAAAATTTCAAAATCCAGCACGACTTGTTGCGAACGGTGCCTGTAGAACTAATGTTCCGCTACAACTTCGTGCCCATCGAGCAACATCAGGATGCAATGGTCATCGCCGTCAGCGATCCCTCGCGCCTCATGGTGCTCGACGAAATTGCCGGACTTCTTGGCCACCGCATTATCGCCCGCGTCGCCACGCTTTCGCAGATTACCGACCTCCTCAAGAAAACCGAGCAGTCGCAGCGCGTACTCGACGAAGCCAGCGAAGGCCTCACTTTCGACGTCGTCACAGGCGATGACACCACCTCCGACGAAAACATCTCCATCGAGAAGCTGACCAGCGATGAAGACATCAGCCCCATTATTCGCCTGGTCGACACAACCATCTTCACCGCGCTCGAACGCCGTGCCTCCGACATCCACATTGAGACCTACGATGATTCGCTCCACGTCAAGTACCGCATCGACGGTGTCCTGCAGGAGGCCATGGCGCCCATCGCCCGCGAGCATCACACCACGATTCTGAGCCGCATCAAGATCATGAGCGAGCTCGATATCGCCGAGCGTCGCGTGCCGCAGGATGGCCGCTTCCGCGTTCGCTACAAGGGCCGCCTCATCGACTTCCGCGTCTCCATCATGCCCACCGTGCATGGCGAAAACGCCGTCCTCCGCGTCCTTGACAAAGAATCGATGAGCGAGAAGTTTCGCCACCTCACGCTGGACGTGGTGGGCTTCGCTGAAGAAGATCTTCGCCGCTTCCGCCGCTATATCCGCGAGCCCTACGGCATGGTGCTCGTCACCGGCCCCACCGGATCCGGCAAAACCACCACGCTCTACGCCGCGCTCAACGAGATCAAGAGCGACGAAGACAAAATCATCACCATCGAGGATCCGGTCGAGTACCAGATCCGCGGCATTACCCAGATTCCCGTAAACGAGAAGAAGGGCCTTACCTTCGCCCGCGGCCTCCGCTCCATCCTCCGCCACGACCCGGACAAGATCCTCGTCGGCGAAATTCGCGACCAGGAGACGGCGCAGATCGCCATTAACTCCGCGCTCACCGGTCACCTGGTCTTCACCACCGTTCACGCTAACAATGTCGTCGACGTCCTTGGCCGCTTTCTCAATATGGGTGTCGAAGCCTACAACTTTGTCTCCGCGCTCAACTGCATTCTGGCCCAGCGCCTCGTTCGCACCGTCTGCGAGCATTGTGTCCGCACCGTCTCCTATCCTGACGAAATCCTCATCGCCAGTGGCATGAATCCCGCCGAATGGCGCGGTTTTGCCTTCCGCGAGGGCACCGGCTGCATCGAGTGCGGCGGCACAGGGTATCGCGGACGTACCGCAATCCATGAGCTTTTAGACTTGACCGACCCCATCCGTGAGCTGATCCTTGAGAAGAAGCCGACTTCAGAGATCCGCAAACTGGCTCAGCGCGAAGGCATGAGCTTCCTGCGTGAATCCGCTCTCGACCGTGTTCGTCGCGGGTTGACCACGCTCAAGGAGATCAATAAAGTCACCTTCATCGAGGCATCGCGATAGTGAGTTCCATCTTCAGCAGATCGAATTCGGCCCTGCACTCCGGTGGGCGTCCGCCCGCAGCCATCGAACTAACTCCCGACGGCGTTCTGGCTGCGTCGCTTCCCGGCAAGAACGAGCCACCGGTGTACGCATTCGAGCCTCTGCGTCCGGGCGTGCTTATGCCGGGCATCAGCGAACTGAACATGAGCTCGCCCGAGGCTGTTTCGCTCGCCATCCGAAACGCGCTCGCCAGCGTCTCGCCACGCAGCCGCTTCGTCACCGTCGTCATCCCTGATACAGCGGTGCGTGTCTTCGTTCTTGACTTCGATTCCTTGCCCGTGAAAGCCACCGAGGCAATTCCTGTTCTTCGCTTCCGCCTCCGCAAAATGGTTCCCTTCGAAGTGGAACATGCCGGCCTCAGCTACCAGATCCTCTCTCAGAGCAAAACCGAAGCTCGCGTGCTGGTGGCGGTCCTGCCCAGCAATATCCTCGAGGAGTACGAAACGGTCGTGCGCGCAGCGGGCTACGAACCCGGCTCCGTCATGCCCTCCGCACTCGCCGCGCTCGCCACGATCGAATCCTCAGATCCCCTGCTTGCTGCCTGTCTGAGCAAGGTTGCCATCACAACGTCTATCACCCGCGGTGACGACCTGCTCCTCTATCGAACGCTCGATCTGCCCGAGGATCCCGAGCAGCGTCTGCTTGAGGTTCAGCGCAGCGTTGCCGTCGCGGCAGCATACTATGAGGACAAGGTTTCTGTCTTGCCCAAGGAACTGTACTTCGCTGGCAACGGCACAGCCGCAGAATTCGAACACTGGTTTGGCCCTTCCGAACTGAGGATCATCGATTTCGCGCCGCGGCCGTCAACCGGCGTCGCAACAAGTTTGTCGAACATGAGCACCGCCGGCCTTACCGGCGCATTGGCAGGAGTCGTCTAGAGTGCGCGTAGCCATAAATCTTGCTTCGCGGCCATTTGCCGATCTCGCCCCGGCGATGAAGAACCTGCGCATCGCCATGGGTGCGCTGGCGGCGGTCGCCCTCCTCTTGGCACTCGGACTTCACGCTCTTCACGACAAGGCCGAGGCTGCCCGCGCACATGCGCATTCCCTCGATGGAAAGATCGCGCAGATCACGCAGGAGCGGCAGCAGTATCAGGCCATGATGCAACAGCCCGATAACGCACGCACCCTCCGGCAGGCCGAAAGCCTGAATCAACTCTTCGACGAAAAGTCCTTCTCATGGACACTCGCCATGGAAGATCTGGAAACGGTTTTGCCCGCTGGCGTGCAGGTTACAACCCTTGAGCCCACCGTAAAGGACGGACAGATCTCCGTGCGCCTTCGCGTCGTCGGCCCGCGCAATCGCGATGTAGAGCTGGTGCAGAATCTCGAGCACTCCCGCCACTTCCTCCTGCCCCGCATCGTGGGTGAAACGTCCGAGTCCGAAGGTGGACCCAACCAGCGCGCCGAACCTGTAAGCGCCTCGAGCCGCGTCAACTTCGACATGCTTGCCGATTACACACCCGGCAATCTGGAGGAGCGCAAGCTTGCCAGACAGAAAGCATCCGACGAGGCAAATCCCCACGGCCAAAACGACTCTGATCACTTGCCAAGGCAGACAGGAACAGTGCCTGGACGCCCGCCCTACACCGGCATGGCGCAACCGCGCGTCAACAGCGGAGTGCCACGATGAGCCCGAATCCCGCAACAACACGCGAGCGGCTGTCCTCTCCTCTGACCTGGCATTACATTAGCCTCGGCGTCATGATCCTCATCGTCGCCATTCTCGCCATCCGCCTCGCCATGGACTGGTCCGCAACCGACGCAAGTTCCAATGACGCCCTGCTCGGCAAACAGATCGAGCTCAAAACACTTGAAGTGCAAACGGCTCCTCTCCGCGGACTCGAAGGACATGTCAAAGATTCGCGCCTGCAGATCCAGGACTTCTACGCAAAGCGCATTCCCGCCAACTATTCGTCCATCCTAATTGGCATCGGCGAGCTGGAAGTGAAATCGGGCGTGCATCTCTCAAGGGTTCAATATTCGCAGGGCGCAACAGCGGGCGATCTGACCGAGATTTCGATGGACGCAGGCATCAGCGGCGAATACCAGCAGATCATGCACTTCGTAAATGGCCTTGAACGCGATAAGACTTTCTTCGTCATTCGCGCCATGGCCTTCACCGGCCAGCAGGGTGGACTCGTAAGCCTGCGCCTGCGCGTCTCTACCTGGCTCCGCCCCTCCGACGTTCCCAGCGGCCTGCCTCCTACGCCCGCCGAGACACCTGCAACCGCAGTGCCCCAGGCACAGGAGGGCGAGTAGCATGGCAATCCCTCTTGGTATAGAAAATAAGCGACAGGTTTACATCGTGATTGCTCTCGCAGTCATCATCGCTTGCGCGGGCGGATACGAACTCTACAACTCATTCAGTTCCCCAACCACGCCTGTCGCCCCCCGGGCCGCAAACACCGCACGGACCGGGACCGCAGCCCAGCGGCCGACGACCGCCAACGGACCGCAGGCGCAGCACGTGGCGAGCAACAACATCGATCCAACCCTGCACTTTGACAAGCTGGCCCAAAGCGAAGACGTTGTCTATGCAGGAAGAGGCCGAAACATCTTCTCTGCGGATTCCGCACCCGTGATTCCGACACCGATTGCCCCCGCGAGACCCCAGCAGGCCGCCGTCATCGTTCCCGAAGTGCCCCGTCCGCCCGCAATCGACCTCAAGTACTTCGGCTACGCTCAGCGCCTCGACAAATCCTTGCAAGCGTTCCTCGTTCGTGGCGACGACATTTTCCTCGCGCGTGCTGGAGATGTCGTCGATCATCGCTACAAGGTCGTTTCCATCATGCCGGGATCCGTTCAAATCACCGATCTCGGCTACAACAACACCCAGACCGTCCCCCTTTCCGCGAACTAGGAACATCGAACCGGGTCGGGCGAAATGGCTCGATGGTTTTGAACCGGCACCGCCTGACCATGCCGAAGAGCTTCAGACACGATCGTTTTGAAGGGCAACGCCGAAAAGCAGCACTTTTCCCCCCGAGGTGTCATCCTGAGCGGAGCAGCTTGGGGCCCCACGCAAGTGGGGTAAGCGTAGCGAAGGATCTGCTTTTCCAGAGTCTGCTTCAGGCGCAACAGAATAACCGAGGCAACACAACAAATCACGTAATGACTCCACTTACCAAAAACCGTCCCCGCCCATCCGAAGAAGGCTACATGCTCGTCGTCGTCATCTTCATGTTGGCTATGCTCATCCTCTCGCTCTCGATCGCCATTCCCCGCGTGCGCGAAAGCATCCAGCGCGATCGTGAAGAAGAGACGATGCAGCGCGGCAAACAGTACATCCGCGCCATTCAGCTCTACTACCGCAAGTTCAACGCCTACCCTCCCAATGTCGACGCGCTGGTCAAAACCAACGACATCCGCTTCCTTCGGAAGAAATACGTCGATCCCACTACCGGCAAGGATGAGTGGAAAGCAATCATGTACTGCCAGAACAAGACGCCGCAGGCCATGGGATTCTTTGGCCAGCCTCTCGCAGGCACGGGCTGCGGTGCATCTGCCGGCATCGGCCCTGCTGGAGGAAATGGAATAAACGGCACGTCCACCAACTTCGGTGGCTCGAGTTCATCTCCTGGCGGGGGTATCTTCGGCAACAACTCAAATCCTCCCACCGACTCCGGCGCGGGTGCAGCCGGAGCACAGCCTGGAGCTGGCGGCACCAGTCCTACCGGGACTGGAAGCACCGGAACCGGAACCAGCGGCACCGGCTCAACCTTTGGCTCATCCAACAACCCGACCGGCAGCGGACAATCCTTCGGCGGAGGAGGCATCGTCGGCTTCTCTCCACAAAGCCCGAAGCAGTCCCTGATGGTTTACAAAAAGAAAAACCATTACAGCGAGTGGGAATTTCTTTACAGTCCGCTGATGGATCAGAAGAACATGGCGGGCGGAAATACTGGGACCGTGGGCCAGCCGGTCGGCGGCACCACGACACCGATTGGCGGCACAGGCACCACGACGCCGACAGCTCCAACCAGTCCCATGACCCCGACAACTCCGCAGCAATAGCCGTTCTCCAAACGCAACAAAGCCCGTCCATCCGGACGGGCTTTTGCTCGCTTGATTCCCTGTTCGCGCTCCTACACGCTGAAGGAAGATCCGCAACCGCAGGTCGACTTCACCTGGGGATTCTCAAATTTGAAGCCTGCAGCCTCAAGGGTCTCGACATAATCGACGATGCATCCGTTCAGATACATCAACGAGGTGGCGTCGACGTAAACACTCAGGTCGTCGAACTTGAACACTTTGTCCATCATGCCAGACTGGTTCTCAAAGGCCATCGAATACTGAAAGCCCGAGCAGCCGCCGCCCACCACTCCAATGCGCAAGCCAGCAGGAAGCGGATCCTGGGTAGCCATAATCTCGCGCACCTTGGCGATCGCTTGAGGAGTCAGGATAAGGGGTGCCTTCTTCTCGGTTTCCTGCGTGGGTGTTGCGGTGGTTGTTGCCATGGTTTCTCCCGGTTCTGGTTGAAGTCTACCTAATGGTACTGTACTTCCCCGCTCGAGGCAGTACAAGTTCATCAGTCACTACCATTAGATGCCAATGGCTGACCGAAAGTCGCGAATTCCCCGCGACGCATTGCCCTCTAATCGCCGTATTCTCAATGAATTCTGGTTTCATTGGCTTTAGTTGGTCCCCCTGATTACCTGTGATTCGTGTCACGGGCTGAGATTTCCTTCGGCGCTATGATTTCAGCCGTACAAACTCCCGGTCGAGGCAGGCTGTCAGTTTTACCGGATCCTGCCGATAGCTGGGTGAAAACTCGCTGGAGGTACGTTTATGTCTTTTGTTCCGGTTATGTGGTCCGTCTGGGGATTTGCCGTCCTGATTATGGCAATTATGTTTCTGTATCGCTCCCGCCTTACGAAGGATGAGGAAGATCAGATTTTTCTCGATGAATCTGCCAATCTGCATCAGTCTGCTCAGCAGGCAATCATCGCCAAAGTCAAGAAGGTTCAGCCGTTGATTCGAGTTTCTGAGATCGTCGCTGCCGTTGCGACACTTTTCGTTATCGGCTACTACATCAACGATGTCATCAACCAGTTCAAATAAAGCGTAATTGCCCGTCTCCCTCCAGGGGTAAACGGCGGCCATCCGGCTTGCCGTTTGCCCGCCTTATTCCACTTCCTGCTTCGCACGATAGCCGTCGCGCGTAATGATGTCGTACTTCAATGGTTTGTGCTTCTCGTCCTGGAAGCGCAGCGGCTTGCCCTCATCGTCCACCAGTTCCACGCGCAGCTTGCGATAGGTTCCGTCCTGCTTGGTGTCGGTCGGGTGATAAACCAACTCGTACTTCGACCGGATCGCCTTGTTAATATCCGAAAAGATCTCTGGCATCTCCCCCACAAACCGCGGGCTGAACCACATTCCCCCGGTCATTTTGGCAAAGGTTCTCATCTCGTTATCAGCCTGCAGATAGTCGATATCCCGCATCTGCTGCCCGACACCCGGGCCGCCCTCGGTCATAGCGCGCATCGCACCGCCCGTCGAAATCGCAAAAATCGTAATATCTGGCGTCGTCTTCACCTTCTGATAAATCTTGTCGAGAGTGAGCTTCGAGAAAGTATCCCGGCCCGATGCAATCAGGATGATGTACTTGTGCCCCTCGATCCGGCTCAACCGATCCTCCGCCTCATAAAGCGCGTCGAACAGATTCTTCTCCGAAAACCCCGGAATTACGAGCGACTGAATCGCGTTCAGAAGTAGCTGCTTGTCCTGCGTAAAATCCAGCCAGATCTGCGTGCGCATGTCGAAGGTCATCAGCGCGACATAATCCTGCGGCCGCAATTGCTGGGCAAACTGCCACGCGGCATTGCGCATGTCATAGAGAAAGCTGTAGGTAAAGTTGCTGTTCGAAAATTCGCACAACATGAGCGCTGTGATTGGTGCTTCGACGCGTTTGAAGCCGGTGATCTTCTGCTCGACACCGTTTTCATAAACCTTGAAATTCGCAGGCTTCAGGCCGGGAACGAACTGGCCGGTCTTCTCCAGTAGAACTCCCACATCCACGGTCACTTCTGGAACTTCAATCTTCAGCGAATAATCTGCTGCCCCTTCTGGATTCTTGAACTTGGGCTGGGCAGGCGCAGGTGCAGGAGCCTCTTCCTTTTCCTTCTTCTTCGGCAGGGCGATCGCTCCGTTGTCTCCGCCTGGACCACCGGCATCAGGCGAAGTCTGATCCGGAGGCTGTGCCGGAGGGGCCTGCTGCGGCTGCGGCGTGCTCTGGCCCCATGTCCCGGGCGCGACTGCCAATGCGACCAGCAGAAAGAGTAAAACAAAAGCAAGGCGGCGAATTCGGATTCGGCGAATAACGTAAGAGCAAATCGTTGGCATGACGGCCTCTTTGTTCACAGCATAGGGATTGCCCAAAGGAATCGGCAAGCGAAGCACTAGATCGGTGGAAACTACCTTCAGCTTTGGGCGTCAAAATCTGAGTACATGGCAAACGAATGAGAAAGCACTCTTCCGCCGCGATGCAGCACAGGTTTAATCTTATAGACGTGAATCCCTGCCCCAAGGCAATCGCCCCCCCGTTTCCAACGCCCGATCGGACTTTGGCTAGCACCCTGGCAAAAACGGTTGCCACCCCCTTGCTTGCTGCTTTCCTTACGGCTTCCCTCCCGGCGCAAACCTCTCCAGTGCCGACCGGTCCTCCGCCCTCCAGCGGCGGCTTCTTTCCCCTCAGCCAGGTTCATCGTGGCCAGATGGCCACTGCCTGGACCGTTTTTACCGGCACAAAACCTGAGCCCATGCAAGTCGAAATCCTTGGCGTGCTTCGCGGTGCGCGTGGTCCAGGGCAGGACATGATCCTCGCCCAGCTTCACGGCGCCAAGCCTGAATACACGGGCGTCGTCGCAGGCATGAGCGGCAGCCCGGTCTACATTGGCGATCAACTCCTCGGCTCGCTTTCCTACCGCATCGGCCAATTTGCCAGGGACCCCATCGCGGGCATCACCCCCATCGCCCAGATGCTCGAAGTCAAAGACATGCCGGTAAGCACCCAGTGGGCTTCCGCTTCGCCGCACCCCCCGAACACGCCCACCGACAATTCCCTGTCATCCAATGGAATGAATTTTCAGGCCATGGAGACGCCGCTGGTCATGAGCGGCTTCCGCCCTGAAGCCATCCGTCTTTGGCAGAAAGAACTGGCCGGCACCGGTCTCGACATAATTGCCGCGGGAGGGGGAAGTGGCTCATCGAAGCCCGATGCCGACGGTTCGTTCGGAGCCATCTCGCCTTCCGCTGTGGCAAGTATCGTGCCAGGCTCTGCGGTCAGCGCCCAGTTGGTTCGCGGCGATCTTGAGGTATCGGCCACCTGCACAGTCACCTATGTCGACCCCAAGCAGCTACTCGCTTGCGGTCACCCCATCCTTCAGGCTGGCACCGTCTCGCTGCCAATGACTACCGCCGAAGTTGTCGAGACCCTGGCCTCGCCCCTGAATGCATTCAAGATCATCAACACAGGCGACCCCATCGGCACTTTCACGGAAGATCGCAATTCCGCGATCCGCGGCGTCCTCGGCGTAAAACCGCACATGATTCCCGTACACATCACTGTGCATGGCGAGGGTCCAGATCGAAAACTCAACATCGAGGTCGTCGATCTTCCTTCACTCACCCCTCAGGCAATTCTTGTTTCGCTCTATGACGCTCTCCTCGAGAACAATCAGAGCAGCCTCGAAACCAGCTACCATGTCACCGGCAACGTGAATATCGAAGGCTATCCGCCATCGCCGCTCGACCTCTGGGCACCCGCCGGCGACCAGGGTTCCGCACAACTCTCAGCCGCCATGCAGACTGACCAGAGCTTTGCCCTGCTCTACGCGAACGGCGCACGTCAGGGTGCCATCCAGGCCGTCGAGCTCGACGTCGATTCGATTCCACGGCGTGCCCAAGTAGAGCTCGAAACCGCACGCATTGATACCAGCAATATCGTTCACGCAGGCGACACCGTTCTCGTTGAAGCCACGGTTCGCCCATGGCAGCAACCCGCACGCAACATCCGCATCCCCATCAACCTGCCGCATGGAATCCCCGCCGGAAATGTTCGCCTCCTCGTCTCCGATGCCGGGACCCTCGACCGCGCCCTGAATCAACCGCGCATTTCAAACCGCACCGTCGATCTCGAAACCGCTCTGGCCCAGGCGCAAAGCCAGCATCCTGCAGATCGCATCTTCGTTAGCCTTCTCCTGCCCGACGCGCAGGCAGGCGTAAACGGACAAACCCTTTCCGCATTGCCTCTCTCCGTAGCCAACGCGCTGGAGCCACTGCGCACAGCCAAAGATGTAACGCTGAACGGCGAGTCCGCTGTTGTTGCTGGTCAAGCGCCCGCCGGCGGTGTGCTTAACGGATTTCAAATCCTCAATCTGCACATCGAGCCGGGTGGCGGTTTAGACTAGACTTGACTTGCATCGCTTACGTAAATTTGTCGCACCTGTATGGCCCGTGTATCCGGCCCCTTTTTGCGACACCCCAGTGAGGACCGCGGAACGACCATGGCCCTAATTCAAGGACTAGCAGCTCACGCAGCGGGCGCCGAACTTTTGCCTTTTCGCTATGACCCGGGAGAACTGGGCCTGCAGGAAGTCGAAATCGGCATCACCCATTGCGGCATCTGTCACAGTGATCTCCACCTGATTTCAAACGACTGGGGAATCAGCCAGTACCCCTTCATCCCCGGCCACGAGATCATTGGCACAATCACGGCCGTCGGACCGCAGGTGCGTTCGCTCAAAGCAGGACAGCGCGTCGGCCTGGGCTGGCAATCGAACTCGTGCGGCGAATGTGAGTGGTGCAGCCGCGGCCTCGAAAATCTCTGCGCTTCGTTGGAAGCCACTTGTGTCCATCGCAACGGCGGATACGCCAATCGCGTCCGCGCCAATGCACGCTTCGTCATGCGCATTCCCGATGCTCTGTCCAGCGAGCAAGCCGCTCCCTTGCTCTGCGGTGGAATTACTGTTTACAGTCCCCTGCGCGACCACGGAATCAACCCATCGTCGCGCGTCGGAGTTGTTGGAATCGGCGGCCTCGGACACATCGCGATTCAGTTCGCGCGTGTCTTCGGCGCGGAAGTCACTGCATTCTCCACTTCAACCGGCAAGGAAGAGGAAGCTCGTGCACTGGGCGCGCATCATTTCGTGCATTCCCGCGAGTCGAAATTAATGAAGGAAGTCGCAGGCTCTTTCGACTTCATCCTGAACACTGCAAACGCCGACCAGGATTGGAATGTCTACATCCAGGCCCTCCGGCCAACGGGTACCCTGTGCTTTGTCGGTGTGCCTCCGTCACCCGTATCGTTGCAGGCATTCCCGCTCATCTCGGGCATTCGCACAGTGACCGGCAGCCCGATTGGCAGTCCCCAGAGAATGCGTGAGATGCTCGATGTTGCAGGTCGTCACGGTGTGAAAGCCACCACGGAGGCGTTCGCCATGGCCAAGGCCAACGAAGCAATCGAGAAGGTCAAAAAGAATAAGGTGCGCTACAGGGCCGTCCTCACTGCCTGAATGAAAATGGGCGCCCCTGGTTGGCGCCCATTCAACTTTCTCCTGATATTCCTTCGCCGCTTTTAAACAGCAACTTCCTTTCGCGGTCGAAGGCCCTCGGAAACGCGCGCCAGCAGATCCTGCGGATGGAGAGGCTTGTTCAACAGCATGAAATGATGACCATCTGCGCGTGCGTTCGCCAGCAGATCGGCCGTCGAAGCCTGCCCCGAGAAAAGAATAATTTTGCAATCGGGAAAGATGCGCCGCACCGTGATCGCAAGTTCAATGCCCGTCATGCCCGGCAAAACCACGTCCGTAATCAACATCTCCGGGGGCGTCAGCAGCGCCGTCTCCAGCGCACTGTCGCCATCGTATTGGGCCACTCCTTTGTAGCCGCTCCGCGTCAGAATCTCCGCCAGCGTATCGGCAATCACGCTTTCGTCGTCCACCACTAGAACCACGGGGCGATGGCCGCCGGCTTTACTCTCTTCTGGGGGAACGTCTCTAAGCGGAACAGTGGGGAAATTCTTGTTTTTGCTCACGTGTATTTACCTCTTGAATCCAACCTAGCAGGTATTTCCCGATACGGGGTACCTCTTTGAACCTACGCCGCAACTGCTTACAATGTCGTGCTTTATATAGAACCGATATCTTAACGTTAGTCGATCTGCGCCGGACGTTTGTCATCCCTATGACTGCTTTATAAATCTTGACAGTCAATGTCCGCTTAGTATTAGGATAGCTTTACGGTGGTTTAGCCCTACGTTAAGCGCACGCCCCCAGACGGCAAGAGCACACCCATTGAGGATCTTCCCATGGCCACGAATCCGAATTCCGATACGCCGCCGATGAACTACCAGTCGATCAAGCAGATCGATGTCCCCAAGGGCAGGGACGGCAAGCACAAGAAAATCGTCACCGAACTCCTCAGCGACATTGAACAGCTTGAACCCGATCGTGCCCTCAGAATTCCGCTTGAGGCTCTTCCCGACAGTAAGGAAAACATTCGCTCAGCTTTGAATCGCGCCACTCACCAGAAAGGCATTGAAGTCGCGACGTCGAGTGACGCAGAGTTCCTCTACATCTGGAAAGTTTCAGACCGAGCTTCCTGACGCACTTCCCGCGAGATTTCGTGACAGCCGGGCAAAATAAAAATTCCGTCCGCATTGACAAATGGCTTTGGGCGGCGCGCTTCTTCAAGACGCGAGCGCTTGCCTCCAAGGCCTGCGACATCGGCCGCATCCGCTCCAACGAAATCGAAGCCAAACCGGCGCGTGAGGTCCACATCGGCGACATGCTCCGCATTCGGAGCGAGGGCGGTGAATTTCACATCGAGGTTCTACAACTGAGTGAGATGCGCGGTCCTGCCGCCGTCGCGCAAGCCCTCTACCGCGAAACCGAAGCCAGCAAAGAACAGCGCCAGCGCGATGCCGCCGAGCGCAAAGCTATGCAGCAATACGCTCCCCTTCCCGAGCGCCGGCCATCCAAGCGCGACCGCCGCCGCATCATCCAGTTCCGCACCGGCCAATAGGCGCCTCTCTTCAAAAACTGTCATCTTGAGTGCCGCAGGCTTGGGGCCACGCAGACGTAAGTCTGTGGGTAAGCGCCGCGAAGAATCTGCTCTTGTATTTTTCTGTGACCACCATTAGCCCAGGCGCCGCATGGTCCAGCCGAGCCAGCTTTAGTAGACTCAACGTCAGAATGGTTGCTGCAAGGTCCTCGTCCCCCCGCCGCTTCTTCGCCTTCACTCTAGCCGCGTTCGCAGTCGCCTGTGCGCTCCCGGCTTCGCATGCCCAGGGCACACACCTCTGGACCCAGTCCCGCATCGATGAATTTGAAAAGGGGACGCCTCAGGGTGTAGCCATCGGCAGCAACGGCGATTTGCGCGAAGGCCCTGGCTTGTCCGACATTGTCACCACACCCTCCAGTTTTGTCTGGTCCGTCGCCGTGGACAAAAACGGCAGCCCGTTTCTCGGGACCGGCTCGCCTGCAACCGTTCTCAGAGGCAGCCTTCAAAAAGACGGCAAGCCGTTCACTTTGTTTGAATCGCGCGACGTAAGCGTACAGGTAGTGCGCGTCGGTCCTGACGGCTCCGTCTACGCGGCGACCGTCCCGAGCGGCAAAATCTACAAGCTCAATGCGAACGCAACTGTTAAACAGGACGAATCCAGCGCCAAACTAGTCTTCGATGCGAGCAAGGCAGAAGCCGCCGCCACATCCGACAGTGCCGCTGAATCCAGAATGATTCGCGAATCAAAATCGCACTACATCTGGGACATGACCTTCGACGCCTCCGGCAAACTGTACATCGCTGTCGGCGGCCCCGGTGCAATCTACCGCATCGACCCTCAGAACCCTGACGCCAAACCCGAAACCTTTTTCAAGAGCGATGAGCAGCATATTCGCGCTCTCGCATGGGACGCGAAAGGAAATCTCATCGCCGCTTCCGACGGCTCGGGTCTCGTCTATCGCATTAGTCCACAAGGCAAAGGTTACGTGCTATTCGAAGCACCGCGCCGCGAGATCACTTCCGTAGCTGTCGCGGCTAACGGCACCATATTCGCGTCAAGCGTCGGCGACAAGAGCCGCAATCCCCTGCCCCCCCTTCCCGTGCAGGGCGTCGGATCCATCACCTTCACCATCGTGCAGCCAGGCTCGTTGCAAGCGGCAAATGCCAGTACCTCCACGCCCGAAGGCACTGAAATCTACGCCCTTGCGGAAGGCCAGGCCCCACGCAAAATCTGGTCCAGTAAAGACGACATCGTTTACGCGCTCGCCGCGCAACCCGACGGCCTGCTCGCCATCAGCGGCAATCGCGGACACGTCTTCCGCATCCAGCAGAACGGCGATTACGACGACGTCGCACACGTCGAAGCGCAACAAGGCCTGAGCCTGGCCGAGGTTCACGGTAGCGCCGGCAACGCCCTCCTCATCGGCACCGGCAACACTGGCAAACTCTATTCACTCGGCAAGTCTGAAACCCACGAGTATGCGAGCGATGTGCTCGATGCCGGCGCATTCGCCCGCTACGGTCGCGTCGAAGTAGATCCCGAGGCAGCGAACTACGAGATCCTTACGCGCACCGGCAACGTCGAGCAGCCCGTCCGCGGTCGCGGCGACTGGGGCTGGTCCGATTGGCAACCCCTCAAGGACGGCTCCGTGCAATCGCCCGCCGGCCGTTTCATGCAATGGAAAGCGGTCCTTCGTGCAGGAGGCAAAGTCGGCAGCGTCGGTGTGAATTACCTTCCTGTAAATGCCGCACCCGAGATCGAGGATCTCATCGTCGCGTCTGGTGCGCGCTTGAACGCACAGAACTCGAACCCCGGCCAACAGCAGACGGTCACCATAAGCTTCTCTTCCGCAAATCAGCCGACAGGCATGCCCGGAGACGCCGGGAGCGCCAATGCGCCACTCCAGGCCATCAAAGACCGCACCGCTGTGACTGTCCGCTGGGCTTCGCACGATGATAATGGCGATGACCTTGTCTACTCGCTCTATCTCCGCGGCGACGGCGAACGCAATTGGCATCTGCTCAAGGACAACATCACTGACAAGGCCTACAGCTTCGACGCAGCGCTTATTCCCGACGGCGGATACCGCGTTAAAGTTGTCGCGTCAGATTCTCCTTCGCACAATCCCGGTGAAGCCCTATCCGACTCCCGAGAAAGCGAGCGCTTCGAAATCGACACCACTCCTCCGGTCGTAAGCAATCTCCACGTCGAACAGGCCCTCGCAAAATGTGCGCAGGCGCCCTGTCCCGCTCCTGTACGCGTGACCTTCGAAGCAGAGGATGCAGCTTCACCGATCGCCCATGCTGAATACGCGCTCGATGCCGGCACATGGCAGTACATCGATCCTGTCGGCAAGCTCTCCGATTCGAAGCACGAGCACTACGATTTCGAGATTCCCGCAAAGGCCTTCGAAGGCAAAACCGGCGAACACCTCATCACCGTGCGCGTCTACGACCGCCACGACAATATCGGCGTAGCCAAAACAGTCTTCGGCGCGTCATCAACAAAGTAAGCAGGCACGATGCGATTTGAGCTCTATGTGGCGGCTCGGTACCTGAAAGCCAAACGGCGCCAGGCCGTCCTCGGCGTCGTCACGGCCATTTCCATCGCCGGAGTCGCCGCGGGAGTCGCCGCTCTCATCATCGCTCTTGCCATCACCAACGGCATGCGCCGCGATTTGCAGGATCGCCTTGTCGATTCCAGCGCCCACGTCCAGCTCATGCGCACCAAGAACGATGGCATCCGCGATTGGCGCCCCCTCGTCGAAAAACTCTCAAAGCTTCCCCACGTCGTTGCCGCCGCCCCTGAACTTGACGAACAGGTGATGGTCGCTAGAGGCGCCCGCGCCGGCTACGCTCTCATCGAAGGTGTCATACCCGGCAACGAACTGGCCGTCACCAAAATTTTGTCGAACACGTCGCCCAAGGCGATAAACGCTCTTCAACCCGCGCCAGAACCCGTCGATCCTGCGAACGCGGAATATCCACCCGTCGTTCTTGGCAAAGAGCTGGCCGATTCCATCGGCGCCAGCGTCGGCGATTCAATCACCTTGGTAAGCCCGCAAGGCGATCTGACGCCCGTTGGAGTCGTCCCAAAGGTCCAGCACTTTCAGCTCGCTGGCACCCACCATACAGGTTTCTACCAATATGACTACGCATGGGGCTTCGTCCGCCTCTCTGACGCGCAGCGCCTCTACGACGAGCCCGACCTGATCTCCGTCATCAGCTTCCGAGTCGACAATCTCAACAACGCCCCTCAGATCGCGAAGGAGATCGAAGCAGCCGCCGGTCCCGGCTTCATGACCACCAACTGGATGGAGCAGAATCGCGAACTCTTTCGCGCCCTCAAGCTCGAGCAGATTGTCACCTTCATCGTCATCACTCTCATCGTGATCGTTGCCGCGCTCAACATCCTCATCGCGCTCACCATGATGGTGATGGAAAAAACCCGCGACATCGCCGTGCTCATGAGCTTCGGCGTCGACCCCGGACAGGTGCGCCGCATCTTCCTTCTGCAAGGCCTGCTCATCAGCGTCGTCGGAACCGTGATCGGCCTTGTGCTCGGCTACATCGGTGCCTGGGCTGGCAGCCACTACCACATCCAACTCTCGCCCGATGTCTACGCCATCGACACACTCCCATTCGCGCCCAAATGGGTCGACGGCTTGCTCGTCTCCGCAGTCTCCATCACCATCTCACTACTCGCCACTCTCTATCCCTCATACACCGCCGCAAGAATCCGTCCCGCAGAAGCCCTCCGCTACGAATAGCAACGGTTCATCGCGCGACCTGCTTTTTCTCGACCCTTGTCACCCGAACACAGAGGGAGCAGCCTCTTCAGGCTGTTGAGATCACGCCCAAAGATCCACAGGGCCTTTAGGCTCGGGCACTTCAGGCCATCCGTCATTGTCATAGCGCAACTCGCCATAAACGACTGCGGATTACCCTTCGCAAACTTTTCCAGACGCAAAATGTTTCCTGGGTTAGGCGAACATCCAAACGTCGGAGTATCCTTGCTCCACTGTTTCCCGTTGTCTGTTGCTGAGCCCCCTCTGAAAGCAACGTGGAATATCACACAAAACGCGAAAGAGGAAAATAATTATGAAATACATGATCACGTGGAACGAACGTCCGCAGGGCTCACCGACAGAGTACGAACAAGCACAGAAGCGCATCCTCGAAGTCTTCAGCCCATGGAAGGCGCCGGCAAATTTCAAGATCGAATCCTTCGTCATTCGCGTTGGCGACTGGGGCGGATACATGTTAATGGACTGTGACGATCCGCTCGAAGTGCACAAGTTCTGTTCGATGCTGCCTGCCTTCACCTTCGAAGCACGCCCCGTCGTCCCCGTTGCCGACGCCATTCGCGTGGAACTCGAAGCGATGGCATATCGCGATGGACTAAAAGGCAAATAGACCCAGGCACCGATCCTGAAAAGTCGTCCAGGTCTAAGGTGGAGATCCGCACCCCAGTCGATCGAGGACCCGGGATCTGGGCGGAAATCTCGGGCAACTGCACACTGAAACCTGGGCGACCCTCCGTATCGTCTTCACCAGTAACACAGGAGGTGCAAATGTGACTGCCAAAACCGGAACTGGGAAATACGAGCAGATGCTGGAGCGGTGCAAGAAACTGAAGCCGATTCCAACTGCCGTAGTCCATCCCTGCGAGGAGTCTGCCTTGGCCGGCGCTGTTGAGGCAGCGAAGCTCGGAATCATCGTTCCCATCCTGGTTGGGCCTCGCGACAAGATAACAGCCACCGCAAAATCCGCGGGAATCGACCTCAGCGGCTATCAAATCGTGGACACTCCGCATAGCAACGCATCCGCCGCCAAAGCGGTTGAATTGGTTCGCACGGGTCACGCGGAACTTCTGATGAAGGGCAGCCTTCACACGGATGAACTGATGGCTGCAGTTGTATCCCGCGAAGGAGGACTGCGGACCGGCCGCCGCATCAGTCACGTCTTTGTCATGGATGTTCCGACATATCACAAGGTCCTGATCGTTACCGACGGTGCGATCAACATACTTCCGACATTGGAAGATAAGGCGGACATCTGCCAGAACGCGATTGATCTCGCTGTGTCGCTTGGCGTCGAAAAACCCAGGGTCGCAATTCTCGCTGCGGTCGAAACGGTTACGTCGAAGATGCCCGCCACGATCGATGCGGCGGCTCTTTGCAAGATGGCCGAGCGAAACCAGATCACTGGTGCCCTTCTGGATGGTCCTCTGGCATTTGATAACGCCATCAGTAAAGAGGCCGCCTTAACCAAAGGAATCAAATCTGAAGTCGCTGGTGATCCTGACATTCTGTTGGCGCCCGATCTCGAAGCCGGAAATATCCTCGCCAAACAATTAAGCTTCCTGGCGAATGCCGATAGTGCCGGTTTGGTCCTGGGCGCGAGAGTACCCATCATCCTGACCAGTCGGGCCGACAGCGTGCGCTCGCGGATTGCGAGTTGCGCCGTCGCGATGCTGGCCGCGCATGCCCGCCAAACGAAGCGGTAGGCTTAGAGTTGCATAAGTTCTTTTGTTGCGCCCTGATTCGCATGGGTAGAGTATCTTGCATGAGCGAGATGTGACCTTCCGAGGTTTCGGAGTTGACATGCAAAACCTTTTCAAAATCATCTGTTGCGGTCTCGTGTTGACGGGCGGAATACAGGATCACCCGCACCAGGAACACGCCTGGGACTACAGTGAGGCAAAAGGGCCAAGCCATTGGGGTGAACTAAAGCCCGAGTTTGCTCCCTGCAAGAATGGTCACCACCAATCTCCCATCGATATTCAGAATCCACAAAAGGCCGACTTGCCGCCCATTCAGTTCAATTACAAGCCATCTGCGTTGGACATTATCGATAACGGTCACACGATCATGATCAATTACGCCCCGGGAAGTTTCATAACGGTAGGCAGCAAGAAGTACACGCTCAAACAATTTCACTTTCACAGGCCCAGCGAGGAGAAGATCAACGGCAAACTTTATGACATGACGGTTCACTTTGTCCACGCAGACCAGGAGGGCAATTTGGCCGTTGTCGCCGTTCTCCTTGAACGGGGGCAGGACAACTCTTTGGTCCATGAATTGTGGAACGATTTGCCGAAAGAAAAGGAAAAAGAAGAAGTTCTGAATAACATCCAGATCGACGCTGCTGCCTTATTACCCGATGATCACGACTACTACACCTTCAGCGGTTCTCTCACGACACCCCCGTGCAGCGAAGACGTGACATGGTTTGTGCTCAAGCATTCCGTGTCAGTTTCAAGTGTAGAGATTGAGCAGTTCTCGAAGCTCTACAGAAACGACGCCCGACCGACTCAGCCCCTATACGGCCGTGTCGTATTGGAAAGTAAATGAGCATTCCTGCATCGAATGGCTCAAGCCCATTTCTTCGGCCAGCCCTTCGCGAATCAAATCACCACCCGTACCATCTCAAACTCGATAATCGTCGCATCATTCGGATACACCGCTGTCTCGCCCGTCATCCTGAATCCCATGCGCTCATAGAACGAAATCGCGCCTTCGTTAACGCTTGTCACCATCAGCTTCAATTCGCGCACCGCCCGAGCTGCGGCCCACTTCGCCACCGCATCAATCAACGCCTCACCCACTCCCGCGCGTCTGAATGTAGGGTCCACCCACATCGAAATCACCTGCGCCCGTTGCGCCTGTTCTTCCTCATATGCTCCGACAATCCCGCACGCGACGTCCCCTTCCATCGCCAGGAACATCGCGGACCCCTCGCTGCCCCATCGCACCGAGCGCTTCATCCATTCTTCGTCGGGGAGCGCCGACTCTTTTGCATAGGTGCTTGAGAACGCCGTAGGCGAATCGAGCAATGCGCGCAGGCGAACGTCCTTGAAGACAAGGGCAGTCTCGGGCGTGACGCGCTCAATCACGATCAATTGAACTCCACAGCAGTAGCAAATTTACTGCGGTGTAATGATGCCGCCCACCGCATGCCTGCGCGGCAACACAATGCCGCGATGATCCACCTCGACCGGCGCGATCTTCACGTCAGTCGAAGGCAACTCGGCGCGTTCAGTCAGCGAGCCTCCACATGCCGGGCACCAATCAGCCTTCGTGTCCTGTGCCAGCACAGCGTGGCAATGTGTACAAATCCGTTCCATGCTGCCAGTGTAGCCGCTCCTTCACGCTTTTACGGCCCCGGCCTCTTGATTCAGGTGATCGGCAATCTGCGCCGCCCATCTTCGAATCCAGTCCCAGTCGCGAATGTCCGAAACCGGCAGCTTCCGCATAGGATTGCCGGGAACTTTCATCACCAGGCTCATAGGAAATGGAAGATTCAAGTGACTCGGATCAAATTTTCCGCCGGACACGCGCACATCCGCAGTACGCAACCATGGATACTTCGCCAGTTCCTTGCGTGCCTGCTCCTCAGCTGCCGCGAAATGGTTGAAATCATTTTGCGTTGGCCCCACAACGAATACCCACGGATGCGCATTTCCCAGCCGCCCTTTGAACTTTGCCATGAAGCTGTGAAACTCCTTCGGAAAATGGCCGACGTAAAGCGCCGCGCCAAGAACCACCGCGGTGTTCTCCGGGATCGATTCCACATCCGCCATCCTCTTCACGTGCACCAAGAGGCCGGCCGCCTGCATGGTCAACCCCATAGCCTCGGCAATACCCCCCGTCGATCCGCTCCGCGTGACGTAAGCAATCAACACTTCAGGCTGCATATTCGCCTCCGTGTACGCAATTCTGCGACTCTCCGAGCGCGCGGGGCGTGCTCACGATCACATAGATAAGTGCTGTAGGCGTTCCCTCGCTCCCGTTCGCTCAGACCCGGCTCCCGGTACACTAGACCCATGCATCCCCCCGTGCGCCTGGTGGCAATCGACATGGACGGCACCCTCCTGCCAACCTTCAGCCAGTCCATCAGCCCACGCAACGTGAAGGCAATCAAGGCCGCCCAGGAAGCCGGCATCACCGTGGCCATAGCCACCGGCCGTCGAACCGCTTACACAGCACCTCTGCTCGAGGGCCTCGGCCTGCGAGCGGATATGCCCCTCATCACGTCCAATGGAGCAGTGACCCGAACCCTGGGGGGCGACCCAGTCGACCGTTCGCATCTTGAAGCCCATGTAGCCCGCAGTTTGTGCCGGCTTCTCAGACCGTTCGGAACGCTGGTATTTACCTTCGATCAGATGGGGCGTGGCGAATTGATTCTCGAAGATTTCGAGCAGGCACATCAAAGGATCGCCCTGTGGGTGGAGGCCAATCGCGATGCCATCGAAATCATAAAGCCGCTTGAGGAGGGTCTTCCCGACGGCAACGACCCCATCCAGGGCATGGTCACTGGAGGCGTCGACAAAATACGCCAGGCTGAACAGACACTCAAAGCCAGCGAATTGAGCCAGTTCTGCGAAGCCGTCCGAACCGAGTACCCTTCGCGGGATCTCTCTATTCTCGACCTGCTTCCCCCGGGCGTTTCCAAAGGATGGGCGCTCGAAAGGCTCGCTGCCCGCCTGGGCGTTGATCGCAAGGAAACCATGGCCATCGGCGACAACTGGAACGATGTCGACATGCTCGAGTGGGCTGGACAGGCCGTGATGATGGCCAACGCCGCCCAGGAACTGCGCACTCTCGCCAAAACCCGAGGCTGGAAGCAAACGCCGCCAAATGACGAAGATGGCGTCGCCGTGACTTTGGAGATGGCGGTAGCACGCCGCATCTCTGGTAAAGTCTGAACCAACAGGAACAGGAACCCGGTTTTGCGCATTCGCCTACAATTCGTCGCTGCCGCCGCGGCTCTCGCTTTCGCCGGTGCCACAACACATCGGGCATCCGCCGCCGAGCGCATCAGCCTGACCAACGGCTACGAGATCGTGTGCAATCATCATGCGCAACTCGGCTCACAGATTCGCCTCTATCTGGGCTCAGGCGAAAGCAGTTATATCGATCGCTCAACTGAAGACATCGCGAAGATTGAAACCGTCCCCGATCCCCCGCCAACTGCTGCATCCTCGGGTGCAACCAACTCGAAGCTTGAAGCAAAACTCAGCCCAGCCGACCTGCACGAAATGCTGACCAACGCCGGCCATCAGCACAACCTCGATGCCGATCTGCTCGCCAGCGTCGTTAAAGCCGAAAGCAACGGCAACACACGCGCGGTCAGCCGCACAGGTGCCCGCGGCCTCATGCAGCTCATGCCAAAAACGGCCGCCGACTTAGGCGTCGACGACAGCTTCCGTCCCGACGAAAACGTTCGTGGCGGCTCCGCTTACCTGAATGATCTGCTCGTTCGCTATCACGACAGCATCGCGCTCGCGCTCGCAGCCTACAACGCAGGCCCCGCTGCGGTAGACAAGTATCACGGCATCCCGCCCTACCACGAAACCCGCGCCTACGTAGCACGCGTAATCCACGAGTTCAACCGCCGCGTACGAGCCCGCGAACTCCAGGCACGCCAGATTCAACTACCGGCCGCCAGCCTTGAAGTTTCCTCGTCCCGGTAAATCCTTTTCAAGCCAGTGAACATCACTCGCAGCGAATTGCGCTCATCGGCTCAATACGTGCCGCCCGAAGCGCCGGCAGCAGCGACGCAGCGCTCGCAATTATCGCAAGCGCCACAATGGATCCGGCAATCACCCAGGGATCGCGTGCCGAGGTTACGTAGAGGAAACTGGTCAGGGCCCGTGCGGCGATCAGGGCGGCGGCCAGCCCAAAGGCCGTCCCTCCCAGCACCACCCAAAGGTTCTGCCCAAAGACCATCTGCGCCACCTGCGCGCGCCGTGCCCCCAGCGCCATGCGGATGCCGATCTCGCTCGTTCTTCGCGCCGTCGCGTAGGCCAGCGTGCCATACAGGCCAACTGCCGTCACTGCCAATGCGCAAAGGGCAAAGAAGACCGACAGCAAGGCCATCATCCGCTCCGAGGCAAGCGACTCATCCATGATGGTCTCCATCGAGATCATCACCGGTGGCGGCATCGATGGCGCCATCTGCAATGCCAGAGCCCGCACCGCACCTGCCAGCGGTGCAGCTGGCCCGTCGATGCGCACCACTGCGTAGTAGGACGGCGATTTCGCATCGCCCTGCGTCATCGGCATGTAAGCCGTCGGTGGCGGAGCACTTCGCAGATCCTCATATTTGGCATCTCCCACTACGCCAACCACCTGGTAGAAAAAGTCCTTTTCTCCATCATGGTTCTTTACAATCCGGCCCAGCACGTTCCCGTCAGGCGCCAGCAATTTAGCAGCCGATTGGTTGAGAACGATCTTCAATCCTGAAGCCTTGCTGTCATTCCACGTAAAATCGCGCCCAGCGAAGAAAGGAATGCGCATGGTGTCGAAGTAGCCCGGCCCCACGCTGTTCATGTAGATGTCGTGGTCTCCTCCCGCGGGGTCCAAGAAATTCTCGTCCCATTGGTAGCCGGAAAGCGGAATAATGCGAGCGAAGCTCACGCTCTTCACTCCGGGCTGACGCTGCAGCCTGTCGCCCATTTCGCGATAGAAGGCCATGAGTGCGTCATCTTTTAGTTCAAGCTTGTCCATCGTGAAGGCAATATTCTGGAGGCCGCGCGGATCGAAGCCCTCACCGCTGGTGTAAAGGCGCACCAGGCTTGATGCCAGCAGACCGGCACCGACTACCAGCATCAGGGCCAGCCCCACTTCCATGCCCAGCAGCACCCGCGGCAGAATCCTGCGGTGCTCCAGTGTCTGTGTCGCGTGCTGGCCATCCTTGATGCGATCGATCAGGTTGCGCGAGGTCGCCTGAATCGCAGGTACAAGCGCGAACAGCAGCGTGGACACAATGGCCGCGAGAGCCGCAAAGCCAAATACCCGTACATCCAGCGACGTATCCAGCACCGTGCCGCCATCGCTCCTGACTAGCATGGTAGCGAGTGACTTGCTGACAATCGGCGCAATCGCGAGGCCTGCCAGCGTTCCGAACACACCCAGCAGCAGGCCCTCTACCAGCAATTGCTGAATGAGCCTTTGCCGGGAAGCTCCCATCGCCATGCGCGTAGCCAACTCGCGTTGTCGCGCGGTGCCTCGAGCCATCAGCAGACTGGCCAGGTTGAGGCAGGCCAGCAGAAGAATGCCTCCGCACATTGCAAATACAGCTGCGAGCGGCTTACGGAATCTCAGTCGGAGGTAGCTGAATCCCGCCGATCCCGATTCCGCGGCAAATCGGAAGTGCAGTTTCTCGCGGTTCGCAATCCACTTCGCATCCGGCACCCTCTCGTGCAACACCGCATCCGATATGGAAGCTACTTGCGCATTGGCCTTGTCCACCGTAAAGCCGGGCCGCAAGCGCCCCACCACAGTCAGCCACCAGGCGTGATATCCGAATGCAGTCATGCTGCGCTCGCGATTGAGGACGGGCTCGGTGGCCAGCGGCACAAACATCTGCGGCCGGTGCATTGGGTCCGCACCGATAAATCGCCGTGGCATCACCCCGACTACGGTGAAAACAACGCGATCGATCTCGAGTTTGCGTCCGACGACGTCGGCAGCGCGATTGAAGCGCGTGATCCAATAGCTTTCGCTGATGACCACTCCGAAGCCATCGGGATTCCCGCCGGGGCGATCATCTTCCGGCGTCAGAGTTCGTCCCAGCAGAGGCGCGGTCTCCAGCGCGTGAAAGAACGATCCACTCACGAATTGGCCAGAGACTGTCTGGTTGCCGCCTCCGCTCTTCACCTGGAACTCTGTCTGATGAACAGCAAACACGTCTGTGAAGGCTTCGCGCCTGGCCTCAAGGCCGCGAAAGATTGATTCGGGAAAGCTGTAGCCTCGCTGGGGGCCGTCTCCATCAATTCCCAAAACCACCAGCCGATTGCTCTCCGGCACCGCCAATGGCCGCAGAAGCAAACCGTTGATCATGGAAAACACCGTTGTATTCGCTCCCACGCCCAGTGCCAGCGTGATGATGGCGGTAAACGTAAATCCGGGCGATTTCCGCAACTGCCGCATCGCATAGCGGATATCGTGCATCCACAACTCAACCCGCAACCATCCCCATTGGTTTCGCGTCACATCAGCGATCAATGGAACATTTCCTAATTCCCGCATGGCCGACGTGCGCGCATCCGCCGGCGACTGCCCCCGTGCTATCCGGTCAGCGATCGCCAGATTCAGATGGCTCTCGATCTCTTCGGTCAGATCCGATCTGCGCCGCAAAAATGAAAAAAGTCCCACGCGCCACCTCACTTTGCAGTCATGATTCCTTCGATCGTCGCAACCATCTTTCCCCAGCGTTCATAGTCAGAGGCCAGTTGCTCCTTGCCCAGCTTCGTGATCTTGTAAAACTTCGCGCGCTGATTGCTGTCGCTCTTCTTCCACTCCGCGCTGACCCACCCTTGACGCTCCAGCCTGTGCAGCGCGGGATAGAGCGATCCCGTTTCCACCTGCAGCACTTCGCCGGAATTCGCCCGAATCGCCTGGCTGATTCCGTAGCCATGCTGCTCACCCCACTGGAGCGTCTTCAAGATCAGCATGTCCAAAGTTCCCTGCAGAATTTCAATCCGATTTTGATAACCGTCCTTCGAAGCCATAGGCTGTAGACCCTCTACATCAAAATGATGTAGATACTCTACCCCCTCGCAAGCGGGGGCGCAAGCCATCTTTTCCAGGATCTGTTTGTCAGCCATAGCTCGAACGCAAGGTCAAAACTGCTTCAGAACCGTTTCGATTCTGACTTGCTAACTTGCTTAATCGCGAAGCGATCGCTAACTTGCTGTGCTTCTCAAAACAAACTCGTTTGCAGGCTATCCAAATCAGTCGTCACGCATTCACTTCAGCCCCTGCGCTCCCCTCCGTCGCGTCCGTCCAAAAGGCCACCCAACGAAAACCTGCGTCTATCAATCCAGCCATCTGACTTAAACGTGAAATAAGCGATCACCGGCCCTTACCCATAAAATAGAAACACCGATCGAAACGGAGAATGCTTGAAGAAGAAACAGTTGATCTTGGGCTTGGTCGTC
Source organism: uncultured Acidobacteriaceae bacterium (assembly GCA_963832035.1). Lineage (GTDB taxonomy): Bacteria > Acidobacteriota > Terriglobia > Terriglobales > Acidobacteriaceae > Telmatobacter. Next base: position 1,032,333 of record CAWHSK010000004.1, read on the forward strand.
CTTATCGCGCTCGTAGCTCTATTTATCTGGGGCCACCAGAAATTCCACTTCGACTTCCGCGTCTTCCGCACCCAATTGGCCGAGGCAGATTGGCGCAAGATAGCCCTCGGCATCATCTGCATCTATGTCGCCTTTGTCTTTCGTTCCGTCCGCTGGGCTGCGCTGCTTAAACACAATAAGAAGATCCCGCCCTTCTCGCTCCTCGGAACCCAGATAATCGGCTTCACCGCAGTCGCACTTATCGGTCGCGTCGCAGACCCCGTTCGCCCCTACCTCGTTTCGAAGAAAACCGGGCTTCCGCTTGGTTCCCAACTTGCCGTCTACATCGTCGAGCGCTTGTTTGATGCCGGATCGATGGCGCTCATTTTCTCAATCGCCATGCTCTGGATTCCCGAGGCTGACATCATCAAGGCAACCAGCCATTCAAGCATGGTCTCCGCCCTCGAACACCGGTCTCCAATCCTCGCAACCCTCTTCGCACGATATGGCGGCCTGGTGCTAACCCTCATGGGTGCGGCCTTCCTTTTTGCCGTGCGCCTCTGGGGAGCAAAAGTCGCCTCGTTCTTCGAGCACACCTTAGGCCTTGTTTCAAAGAAGCTCGGCGCCGCCATCGGTGACAAAATCCGCACCTTTCATTCCGGCCTCGACACCATGCGATCCTTCTCGGAGTTCGCCGTCACCGCGTCTCTCTCCATCGCGATGTGGATCCTCATCGCGTACGCCTACCTGGTCACCTGTCGTGCCTTCACAGCAAGCCCCGAACTGGCTTCCCTCACGCCCCCCAAATGTGTGCTGCTCATGATCGCGAGTGGCGGCGCCAGCATATTCCAGCTTCCCGTCATCGGTTGGTTCACGCAGATCGGAATTGTCGCCGCAGCCATCACTGGCCTTATTGGCGCATCGCCCGAGGCCGCTACCGCCTGCGCAGCCTCCATTCTCCTCGTCACTTTTCTGGCGACGATTCCCGTCGGACTTATCTGGGCGCAGTTTGAGCACGTCAGTCTACGTAAGGTCACCCACGAAAGCGAAGTTGCCGAAGAGATCGATGTCGACCAACCAGCGCCTAACCCGGCCGAGTAAGCACCACACCGGCCTCGTCACGCAACGCATCTGGATGCGAGAACACAAGGCTCTCCGGGGCCACTGCTCCTCCCGTCATCAGCATGCTCATTGCCTGCTCCATCGTCAGGTCCGTCAGCGTTACCCGGCTTAACGGCAGCAGTTGCAAAAACGCCGATGTCGGATTGATTGCATTCGGCAGCAGAACAGCCGCCAGTTCCTGGCCCGTATGCGAATCCACCAGCGTGCGCGTCAAGAATCCGATGCTCTTCTGTCCGGCAATTGGAAAATCTACAAGCACCACCCGCTGATTCGTGTCCTTCTTCGCCATCATCGTATCCAGCAGTTGGCGGACAGACGTATACACCTTCGCCACAAACGGCAGCCGCTCCAGGATCGATTCGAACAGGCCGAACGCCTGCCGGCCAATCACGAGTGAAGTCACACGACCCAGCACAAACAAAACCACCAGCGTGAGCAGAACGGCCATCGCCGACTGCATCACCGGCTGTGCCATCCAGTGTTGCGGGAAGATCGCCTCCAGCAACTGCACCAGTGGCAATCCCGCTTTGGCCAGGCTCCCCAGCACCCAACTGAACACCAGCCAGGTCACAAACAGCGGCCCGATCGTGATGATCCCCGCCAGAATGTTGCGCTGCAAGCTTCGCAAGGGACGTGCGATAACCCGATTCACATTCGACTCCTGCTCTAAAGCATACGAGAACTGCGTCCCAGTTTTTCAGAATTGGGCTTTCGCGCATCTTCCCCTATAGTGATGAGGACGGTGATTCTATGATTGATCCCCTTGGCCACGATCCGACCAATCCCAATCAGTCCTCTAAGCGCGTGACTGAAGTCTCGTCAGAATTCGAGACACAAGGGTCGCTGCCGCCACTCCGTCCTAAGGTCCGCCACGCGAACTACGACAGTCCTGAAGCGTTGATCCGGACGGAAGCATCAACTCCGCCGACTCAGCCGGCCGCAATCCTCAAACCTGCCTCAGCTTCACGGCCCGAGCCCGTTCCCGCGCCTCAGACGCCACCGACCGCGCTAGCTCGGTCCCTTGGAAAGACCCAAAAGAGCACCGGGTTCGATCGAGCCATCGGTTTTGCCAAAGTGATGATACCCCTCGTCGGTAAAATGCTTCCCCTGCTCGAAGGAAACGTCGTTTCCGCAGCCTCTAATCTTCTTTCGAACCGGCCCATGCAAGAGGTAAATCTCAAACCGCTGGAAGATTCGATTGCGCGCCTCCAGGCAGACCAGCGTGCTCTCACATTCCACACCAGCGAGCAGAAGCGTGCCCTCCACCACCTGGAAGACGAATTCGCAGCGGTCCAGGAAGCCGTGCAGAAAAACGCCGCTGATCAGGCGGAATTGATTGAAGGCGTGGCCAAACTAGCCAAGCGCACCTCATCCTTCATGCGCCTCGTCATCATCCTCCTCCTCGCTTCTATGCTGTTTACCGCGCTGCTCTGCATTCGAATCGCCTACATTATTCGCTTCTAGCCTGTACCTGCCTCATACCGCCAAAACCTTGGATCCTTCCCTGAAACCGCTGGTCCGCCTTCAATATTGCTCTCTTGCTTGCCTATTTCGATAAAAACAACATGACTTTCCATGACATAAATACTATTTTCATTTCCCTACTCACCTTTTATGCTCTGCGTGATGCAGAACATTGCCAGTCGTATTAAGGCGGGGCTAGTATTTCCGGTAGTTCAATTGGGGATAATTTGCCCTGTGTCGAACCGTTGTCCAAACTGAGTTCACAGAGCTTCACTAACGAGCGGCGCCTACCCGCGCTCGCACACGGAGTGCCTTCTTATGGCATGGTATGCCTATTGCATTGGTGAAAAACAAGCGTTCCCTGAACTAGCCCGCCACCGAAAACCTGTTCCGCTTGAATCAGTCCATGGAGTAAGCGGAAATCAGGTCTTCCTTTACCCAGCCAGTGACCTCGCCGTTATCGTCAGCGAACACAATCCGACGGAATCCTTAAATCAAAAATCGGGTGTCGATCATGCTCGCGTCATCGCTGATTGCTTCAAACACTCCACCGTACTTCCCTTCCGATTCGGCACCGTTTTCAACGATGACGACAGCCTCCGCAAATCCATCCGGTCCAACCAGCGTCAGTTCCTCGGCAACATCGACAAGCTGCGCGGCAAAACCGAGATGCACCTCAAAATACTCGTCGACGATTGTTGCACCCGCGAGTTGGCCCAGCTCTCGCAGGAGAAAGTAGGCCGCGGATACCTCACCAATCTTCGTGAATCGGCAACCCGGCAGCGCGAACGCCAGACCAGGGCTCGCGCAGTCAGCTTCCAGATGCATCGCCTGTTCATTCCCCTGGACGAGGAAGTCAGCTGCCGCCTTACCGAGACTGGCAAGATGGTTCTCGATATCGCTCACTTGATCGATCGAAAGTACGTGGAGCGCTACCAGAACAAATTCACCACCACCAGCGCCATGATGCGCGATTGCCAGATGCAGCTATCCGGCCCCTGGCCCCCGTATCATTTCGTGCATCGCCTCACCCGCGGCGCACATATACCCGCGCACCCCGCGACGGCAGCGGACCCTGTTACCGCCGCAGCCTCAGCGACGCCCCAGCCAGTGGCAGCGATGGTCTAACTCGACTCGGAAGCTTCAACCAAAAAGCCCGGCTCCGGCCGGGCTTTTTCGCGTCAATTTTTTCTGCCCCCCTGCCGAATCGCACCGCCAACTTCCAAGGCCGGCAACCAATTTTGCCAACAATTCTCCGAAACGCCTGCCCTGGGCCGCAAAATAATACTGTCAGGAAAGTCTGATCTTGCCGCACTGTAAGAATTGACAGTTCCCAAAGCGCATCCATGGAATTTCTGTTTGTGAGGAGACCATTCCATCTCCCAGAACCCATTACCCGCGGGCGGAACTGAACGTTCTCCCGGCGCGCACGAAATGAGAGACTATGAAGACTGCCCTCGGCTGCGTGGCCGTGACCTCGCTCCTGCCTCCTCTTGTCTGTTACCAGTTCCAACGCTCAGGCACTCTCGCCTGAACACGGGATGGACGACGTCGAAGTTGCCACGATCACTGCTGTCGTCGATAGCATTGACTTGGCAAAACACCAGGTCACGCTCACACTCGGTGATGGAAAGACGAAAACCTATAAGGTTGACAAGTCTGCTCAAAACCTCGATCAGGTTCAGGTCGGCGACCATGTAAAGATTGCGTGCACCGAAGAGCTCATGGTCACCGTGAACAAGTCCGGCGAAACACCATCCGCGGCCAATGGAATCGTAGTCGGCGTAAATCCAAAAGGCTCGAAGCCCGGTGTTGTGATGGTGGAAACAACCGCAATCAGTGGTAAGATTCTGGCCATCGATACCGGTAAGCGGAAAGTAACCTACGAGAATCCCGAAGGAAGGAAGAAAACCGTAAGAGTTAAGAATGGTGTGGATCTCAGTGGACTGGCAGTCGGCGAATCCGTTGATGCTGTCCTGACGGAATCCGTCGTGATCGCTGTAATCAGGTAATCATCAGGACAACTCGCCCTGTTCCCGGGCTGGTTGTTTTATTTTGAGGCGGGTCGCGCATAGAAATACCGAACCAATCTCTAGAAAGACCTATGCTGAGTTCCTCTCTTCCCCGAAGGCTCGGAAGTAGGCTCTATGCTTGGCCTGTTCTGGCCGTGTCTCTTCTGACAACCCAGGCAGTTCTCTCCCTTACGCTGAAGCACGGACCGCTTCTGGTCGGATATTGCGAGATCAGCTATCTCGTTTTATTGCTGCTGGCCAGCGGAGTCGCGCTCCGGAACGCTATCCAGAATAGGCAGGCAATCCGTTTATTCTGGTCGTTTCTTGCTGTCGCTCTTGCAATCTGGGCGCTCGCTCCGTGCTCCTGGCTCAACAGCTTTGTCCTCCATGGCAGAATTCCCGAATTCCTCTTCGACAATCCTCCGCTGTTCCTGCACATCGTTTTCATCATCGCCGCGGTTGCATCCCGTCCGCACTTGAGGCTTCCTAGCCAGAGACCTTATCGAACTACGTTCAACCTTCTCATCCTGCTCTTCGTCTGGGTCTTCGCGTATGCCTTCTTTCTGTTCCCGTATGAGTATGGAGCCCAGGGAGCGGCAATGATTCTGCGTTTTGAGGCCGTCTACTTCGGTGAGAACCTCGTCCTTCTTGCCATTCTCATCAGGTTGATCTCCCGTTCTCAATTTCCTTGGGAATTTATCTATCAGCACCTCTTCGGCGCCTCTCTTCTTTATACGTGTGGTTCCCTCGCTGCCAATCTCGTCTGGGCACTGAAAGACCCTTCCGGGGATTTAACGGGCTCCAGTTTTCCAGTTGCAAGAGGCCTGATTGGAATGACGTTCACCGCCTCCATTCTCTGGTTTCTCTGGATTGGGATTCAGGGCGGTAAATTGAAGCCGAAACTGGCCAGTGCCATCGTTTTGGATACAGCGGAGCAGCGGTACAGCTCTATTTTGGCGTTTCTGGCGGTACTGGTGATTCCTGCTGTCGGCACGTGGGAATTGTTCCGAACCGGGGAGCCGGCTAACACCCATGAAGCTCGCCTCCTGATTGTTATGGTCGCCGGCATGATTCTCGCCGTCGGCGCATTTGCTGAAAATTACCTTGTGAATCGTGAGTTTGCCTCCGATGTAGGCATGGCCCACGACAGGCTTCGTTTGGCCATGGAGTCCGGCAAATCAATGGGATGGGACTGGGACCTGACCAACGGGCAGAACATCTGGTTTGGCGACCTGAAGACGACATTTGGAATCAGCGCCGATACCTACCTCGCTGGAGAGGATGAATTCTTTGAGCGTCTCCACCCTGACGACCGTGAGCGAGTGTCGAAAACACTCGCGGATGCAATGCGGGAGCAAATCCCATTTAGAGCGGAATACCGCGTGGTGCGCCCCGATGGAGCCATGCGATGGCTCGCCGACAGAGGGGAATTCCTGGCAAGCAATGGAGGCGGCATCACGCGCGGACTTGGGATCGCCGTTGACGTTACCGATCGCAAGCAAGCTGAAGAAGCGCGCCGGCAAAAAGAAGTTGAGCTTGAAAAGACTGAGAAGCTCGCCAAGGTCGGCGCCTGGAGATGGAATCCCAAAACAGATTTGGTCACCTGGTCAGAGGAACTCTATCGGATCGCCGCAATCGATCCAGCACAACCGGCACCCAGCTACCACGAACATCCAAAGCTGTACACGGCCGAGAGTTGGGAACGGCTGGATCGTGCGGTCGAAAATTCATTGCGCACGGGAGCCCAATACAAACTCGATCTTGAGATGGTCCTCCCAGACGGCACTACGAAATGGGTGATCGGACGGGGTGAGGTTATACGTGATGACAACGGCCACGTCGTGCAGTTGCATGGCACGGTCCAGGATATCAATGAACGGAAGCAGGCGGAAAGCGCGCTGCGCGAAAGCGAGGAGCGCTTCCGCCTCGTGTCAAACACTGCTCCGGTCATGATCTGGATGTCCGGCACCGACAAACTCTGCACCTATTTTAATAAGCCCTGGCTCGACTTTACCGGGAGGCCTCTATCCTCCGAATTGGGAAACGGCTGGGCCAATGGGGTTTACCCGGAAGACCTGCAGAGGTGTCTGGAAACATACAACCGCGCCTTTGATCGCCGCGAGCCATTCGAAATGGAGTACCGCCTCAAGGCAGGCGACGGAGAATTTCGTTGGGTCCTTGATATTGGTGTTCCCCGATTCAATTCCGACGGTTCATTCGCCGGATACATTGGGTCTTGCATCGATGTGACCGAGCGAAAACTTGCAGAGGACGTGCTCCACAGCGTGAGCAGCAGGTTGATTGAGGCACAAGAGGATGAGCGAACCCGCATCGCTCGAGAACTTCACGATGACTTCTCCCAACGAATGGCATTGCTGGCCGTTGAACTTGATAGGCTTAAGCAGGATATTCCCGAGTTCAACCTCGATGCGGTTCGCCGCATGGACAATCTCAGGAAGCACACCCTCGAGATCGGCTACGATATTCAGGCCTTGTCTCACGAACTGCATTCTTCGAAATTGGAATATCTGGGCGTTGCACCGGCAATGAGAGGGTTCTGCGACGAGTTTGGAGAGAAGCAGAAATTCAAGATTGACTTTCAGAGCCACAGCCTTCCCAATCCCATTGCACCGGACGTTGGATTATGTCTGTTCCGCATCTTGCAGGAAGCATTGCATAATGCAGCGAAACATAGCCAGGTATCGCACTTCGACGTTCATCTGCGGGGAATACCCGGAGAGATTCAACTCACCATCAGCGATGCTGGGGTCGGCTTTGATGTTGAGTCGGCTAACACTGGGAGGGGAATTGGTCTCATCAGCATGCGCGAGCGTGTGAAGGTACTGAAGGGAACAATCTCCATTTCTTCAAAGCTGATGCAAGGTACTGAGATAAACGTCCGAATACCAGTGGAGACAGCGCCGCAATCAATTCAAACATCGACGCCGCGCGCTCGAACCGGCTCGAGTTGAACGAGGGATTCGCCCTGACGAACTGCTCCCGCGAAACCCATGGCGGACTGCACGACATCACGCCCGATCATTCGAATCCGCCGATCTTGACGGCAATTTTCTGAAAACCTACCTCGCTCGTGGATGAGTCCGATCGTACACAGCTTCCAGTTGCGATGTCGTCAATTGCGTATACCGCTGGGTCGTCGACAGCCGCTCGTGCCCCAGCAGTTCCTGGATCGCGCGAAGATCTGCGCCCTCCTCGAGCAAGTGCGTGCCAAACGCATGCCGCAGCGTATGCGGATGCACGTCTGCCGAAAGGCCTCGCAAGATCGCCACCCGTTTCACAATCCGCCCCACGCTTCGTGTCGTCAGGCGTGCCTGGCCTCCCGGCTTACCCAGTCCCCGCAGTTGCAGGCTCACAAATAGTGCTGGAGTCGCCGGTCCAGACTTCGCCGTTAACCGCGCCGCCCGCTCGCCCAGGTAATCACGCAAAGCTTTCGCGGCCGCATCGCCAAGAGGTACAAGTCGCTGCTTCTGTCCTTTGCCGCGCACCAGGATCGCTTCATTCGCCCAGTGAATGTCATTCAGATTCAGCCCCGTCAACTCGGCATTCCGAATCCCGCATCCGTACAGCAATTCCAGAATTGCCTTGTCCCTCGACGGCCAGCTAGCCGCATCCTCACCAACGCTATCCACCACGCGATTCATCTGCTCTATCGACGGCACACGCGGCAAGTGTTTCGGCAGTCTCGGAGTCGCCACCAGCGAAGCCACATTCTGCTCGACCCGCCTAGTGCGAGCCAGCCATTTGAACCAGCTCCGAATCGCCGCAAGGGCCCGCGCCGTTGAAGCCTTTGAAAGCCCGCGCTCCAGCAATGTTCCCAGATACGCACGGATGTGGAGATGTTCGATCTCACTCACCGTACCCACCGCAGCCTGTCGCAAGGCCATATAAGACGCAAAATCAATCAACTCCCGCCGGTACGCCCGCAGTGTATGTTCCGACGATCCGCGCTCGTTCCGGAGCACGCGCAGATATTCATCCACCAATCCGGCAAGTGGCGGTGGAGAAACCACCGGAGTTTCCTCTTCAGCTCCCGCGACGATCATTCCCGCTCCATGTCGCGCTGCATTGTTTCCTCAACCTCGCGCCGCTTCGCCTTACCGCCGTGAATGATGCGCAGCGAACTTCCCCGCACCGCTTCTCCCGCTGTCGCATCCTCCTGCGGTTTTGCCTTCGAACGTGGATGATGTTCCCGGTGCACCGCTTTCAATCGTCCCAGCGCCAGGTGTGTATACACTTGCGTAGTTGAAATATCCGCGTGGCCTAGCAACATCTGCACGCTGCGCAAGTCCGCGCCATGTTCAACCATGTGCGTCGCGCAGCTATGTCGCAGCCTGTGCGGGCTCGCGTCCTTGTTGCTCATCTTCACCAGGTGCCACACCCATTGCCGCGTCAGCGGCATTCCGCGCAGCGACAAGAACAATCGCGTCGGGTCTTGCCGGCTCGGAGTTGTCTTTCGCTTCGTGCTGATCCGAGCAAGATGCGGTCTTCCCTGCCGAAGATAAGTCTCCAAAGCCTCTACCGCCGTGCGCCCCAGCGGAACAATCCGTTCTTTGTCGCCCTTGCCGCGTACCAGCGCCCGGCCGGCATCCAACGCCAGATCACTGGTGCCGAGCCCCGTGATCTCCGAGACCCGCAGTCCGCCCGCGTACAGCAGTTCCAGAATCGCGCGGTCGCGTAGTGCAGTCGCTTGCGCCTGTGGATGCGCCGCCGCCATCGCCGCACGCTCCAGCATCTCGGCCACTTCCGGCTCCGCCATCGACTTCGGCAGCACCTTCCACGCCTTTGGCGACTCGATATTCACCGTCGGATCATGATGGATTCTCCGATCCAGCAGCAGCCACTTGTAGAATCCTCGCAGGCAACTAAGCTTCCGTGCTGCACTTCGCGAATCAATCGAGTGGGTACGCAGATGCTCAAGAAACGCCGCGACATCTTCTTGCGCCGCCGTTACCAGTACACCCTGCCGCCCTTCCAGGAACTCGGCAAACGTCTTCAGATCGCCGTCGTATGCTTCGCAGGTCAGCGGGCGCAAGCCTTTTTCCACGCGAAGATATGCTTGATAGTCCTTCAGGAGCCCGAGGTTGCTTTCAATGCCCACACGTTTGATTATCCCCGTCAAATGAGATGACTTGAGTTATCTTGCGATGTTGTCGAACCTCGTTCATCAAGGCATCAAGGTCGTCAACGCATTTTTCTATTTGGGTGGTTGCACGTCACTGACGAAGCGCCGATTGAATTGCGCTCTCCACATCGTTGAGATCGGAATCCACATTGAATTTCGCGATGATCTTTCCTCTGCGATCGATCAGATAGGTAATCGGCAGCCCCAGAAGGCCCCCGTACTCATCGCCAAGTCGCGCATCGCCCATCACAACTGGAAAATCAAGCTGCAACCTGCGAACGGTCTTGCGCACCGGCGTGACGCTGTCATCCATTGACACGGCGAGCACGATGAAGCCCTGCGCGCCATACTTCTTCTGCCACCCGGCGAACTTCGGCAGTTCCACCTGGCAACCTGCACACCACGTCGCCCAGAAATCGAGCAGCACCACTTTGCCGCGAAACTTTTCCAGAGCTATTTCCTGGCCTGACAGATCATTGCGAACAAACAGCGGTGCCGGCTTCTGGAGGAGATCCAGCGGAGTCTGCGCGCACAAACTGGTCGCGCAAATCAGAAGCGCACACATTGTGATTTGAAGAAAGCGCATTTCCATCTTAGCGATGCACCACCACCGTTACTCGCCCTTCTCCACTGGATAGCCTTTCGACACCCAGTCGTCTCCGAAGTTCGATGCGATGTAAAGCGCCTTCACGTTCGTGAATCCAAGATCATGGAGTTGCTTGTATGCTGGACCGATATTCGGGCAGTGATTCCACGGGCAGCACCCGCAATAAATCACGATCAATTGGCTCTTTTTGAGCGGCGCCGAAAACTTCTTGAGCAAGATCATCCCGTTTGCCTGCGAGCCGGGCCCGGCAAATCCGGCGTTGGGAATATGCGCTTGCTGGAACATGACGAAAGAGCCAACTTGAAAAACAACCGGGCGGTCGCCAAAACCTGGCTTTAGCATCCCCGCCAGTTCCGCCGGCTGGACCAGATCTGTTTGCGGAACCGTGGTCGCGCTGAGAGGCGCCGGATTCGGGAACTGCGCCCCTGCCCCATCCACCATCGAGAGCCCCACGCCCATCACCCCAAGAAACAGAATAATCTTCGATGAAAACCCGAAACGCATCAATAACTCCTTGAGCAACCCATCATTCTAGACGTCGCGTGCATTCACAGGGTGTGATGGACGACAATAGTGTTGGACATTCTTGAATAGAGGATCGAATTCGCTTGTCACCAACGCAACTCGAAATCACCCCATGGACCGCTGAACAACTTGAGCGTCTTGTCTTCCAGTCCGCTCCCAAAATCGCCGTTTTCGATTGCGACGGAACCCTCTGGAGCGGCGACTCGGGTCACGGATTCATGGTCTGGTCCCTCGAACAGGGCATCGTCTCTCGCTCCACGTCTGATTGGATGGACACCCGCTATCGCGCGTATGTAGCCGGCACCATCGGGGAGGCGCAGATCTGCGGCGAAATGGTGCAGATCTACTCCGGCCTGCGCGAGCAGGAACTACGCTCTGCCGCAGCTCGTTACTTCGCCGAGCACGTACAGCCGCACATCTTCTCCGAACTCGCCGCTCTCGTTGCAAAGCTCCGGGCGGCCAACGTCGAACTATGGGCCGTGAGTTCCACTAATAAGTGGGTCGTAGCCGAAGGCGTACGCAACTTCGGCATCCCCGAAGAGCGCGTTCTCGCCGCCGAAGTCAAGGTCGTCGATGGCATAATCACGAGCGACCTCATCGACGTCCCCACCGGACCTGCAAAAGCTGTGGCGCTTCGCCGTGTTGGACTGCCGCGCCCCGACGCCGTCTTCGGCAACTCCCTCCACGACCTCGCCATGCTCGAGATCGCCGCCCATCCCTTCCCCGTCAACCCTTCGCCTGCACTATTGGAGGAATGCGCGAAGCGCGGCTGGGGCTACTTCCGGCCGCGCGAAGCCGCCAATTCCCCCGCGCCCATAGCCGGCGAATAACTGTTCAACCCTGGCAGGCAGTCTCAGGTGTTGACCCCATTCTCAGCTTGCAAAACTCAGCCATCATCGTCCGGAGGGAGCGTGGGGCTTCAGCCCTACGAATAGTGGCAATGGAATTAGTGGGCTTTAGCCCCGGCCCTGAGGAGTGTCCCGGCCAAACAATCGCCGATCCTAACTGCTCACCCCAAAGCCCAAAGCTCCAATCAGAAGTCTCCAGGCACTTCCGTTCCCCGAATCTCCCTTTGTAAGTACAAGCAACAAAATGTACCTTCACGATTTCAGAGGATGAAATCTCGACGTGCGCCCATCACCCCAGTACCTGTCGTCGGCATTTACACTAGAAGCGTGGAAGAACCGCAGCCCATCTCCAACCCGCGCCCTCCAGGTCCCGCCCTCCGCTTTGTTGTGGCTGGTTTGCTGGTTCGTGATGGACTTGTCCTGATCTGCCAGCGACGCCCCGACCAACCCATGGCGCTGCAGTGGGAATTTCCCGGCGGGAAAATCGAACAGGGTGAAAGCCCCGAGCAGGCCCTCGCCCGCGAACTCCAGGAAGAATTGGGTATCGACGCAAAAATCGGCAAGCGCGTTACCCATATCCGCCACAACTACCGCCACGGCGGTGCCGTCGACCTGCAATTCTTCTCCGTACCATCATTCGAAGGCGAGCTAGAGAACAAAATCTTCCACCAGTTCAAGTGGGTCAAATTGGAAGAACTTCCCGAGTACGAATTTCTCGCGGCCGACCGCGGACTGATTCGCGATCTGGCAGCGGGCAAACTGCTTTAATCCGATATCCCGTCGCAGCACCCGACAGCTGAAAAGCCGGTGGTCTGCGAGCAATTATTTTCTAGTCCCCTTTTCTTAGTCCCAATTCCCTATTCCCTGCTCTTCAGCAGTCCCAGCCGCACCATGCTCTCCGCTGTCGCCACTACGCTATCTTCTCTTGACCGTGGCGACCACCCGAGCACGCGCTGCGCCTTTTCACTCGTAGCATTCTTCCACTTGCCGAGTTCCGGAATAATCTGCTTTACCGCCGGATCCTTCAAAGCCGCCAGCTTCACCAGCCAGTTCGGCAACTGCCGCGTCGGCACACTCTTCGCTGCATCGCCCAGCCGCTCCTTCAACACCTTCGCGATCTGGACGATCCATATAAAATCGCCGGCCACCGCGAGAAACCGCTCCCCATTCGCCGCGGGATTCGTCATAGCCCGAAGATGCAGGTCCGCGACGTCGCGCACATCCACCACGCCAAAACACATCCGCGGCAATCCCGGCAGCGCTCCATCCATCATCCGCTGCACCAGCAGAATCGACGTAGCAAAATCCGGCCCCAGCACCGGCCCGAAAACGCCCACTGGATTAACCACTGCCAGCTCCAGCCCCGCTCCCTCGCGCGCGATAAATTCCCACGCCGCCCGCTCCGCCAGCGTCTTCGACTTGGTATAAGGCATCACATCCGCACCCTCCGGATTCGTCCAGTCCTTCTCAGTAAACGGAACCTGTTGCTCTGGATGCCCATAACCTATGGCTGCAAACGACGAAGTCAGCACCACGCGCTTTACCCCAGCGTCCCGCGAAGCTCGTAGAACCCGCAGCGCTCCCTCCCGCGCCGGCACAATCAGCTCGTCCTCGTGCTTCGGCACCGTCGATGGAAATGGCGATGCGATGTGCAATACGTATTCACAACCGGACACCGCCGCCGGCCACCCAGCATCGCTCATCAAATCCGCCGCAACAAATTGCAGCCGGTCTGCCGGCTCCGCCCCGCCGATCTTCAGCATTGCGCGCACATCGCCCTCGCGCGAAAGGCTTCGCACCGTTGTCCGCACCTGGTGCCCCGCCCCCAGCAGTTGCAAAATCGCATGGCTGGCAATAAATCCCGACCCGCCCGTAACCAGAACGGTGCTCATTGTTTTACTCCTTGTCATTCGATGCCCGCGAGTCGCTGCCAGACTTCGAGCTTAAGCTTTTAGCTCATTTGCTCGTAAAAGAGGAGTTCCCGGAAGAGCCATCGCCGCAAAGTTGCCTCGAAAGAGCTGAAGGCTGATGGCTGAGAGCTGCTTTCAATGCCCTGGCAACATCCCCCAAAGCATCACTCCCGTCATCCCAATCACGATGATGCTGGTGCTCCATGCCACCACGTTCCACACGTGCGAGTTCTTATGCTTGCCCATCAGATCCGTGCGATTAATCAGCATCAACATCAGGATGATCACCACCGGCAGCAGCACCCCGTTCAACACCTGCGACAGAATCGCGAAGTTGATCAGTTGCGCGTCGGGCAGCATCAGCACAGTCACAGATCCGCCTACAATCAGCAACGTATACAACCAGTAGAACGTCGGCGCCTCTTTAAAGCTCTTGTCTACGCCCGACTCAAATCCAAGACCTTCGCATACCGTGTAAGCGGTCGACAGAGGCAGAATGGATGCCGCAAATAGCGATGCATTGAACAATCCAAATGCAAACAGAAGGAACGCATAGTCGCCGGCTAGCGGCCGCATCGCCTCTGCCGCATCGGCCGCCACGGTAATCGTCCCCATACCGTGTACAAAAAGCGTAGCCGCGCAAGCCACAATGATGAACCACGCCACAATATCGGTAAAGAAGCTGCCTACGATCACGTCCAGCCGCGACGCCCCGTAATCCTTTACGCGAATTCCCTTCTCCACAATCGAAGACTGCAGATAGAACTGCATCCACGGCGCAATCGTGGTCCCGACGATTCCGATCGCCATGTAGATATAAGCCTTGTCATGCCACACCGAACGTTCAGGCAACTGAATGGTTGCATGTAGCGCCTGGCTCCAGCTCGGCTGCGAAAGCACCCCCGCAAAAATGTATGCAATGTACACAACAGAAGCCACAAGAAAGATCTTTTCCGTGGTCTTGTAGTTCCCCTTCACCACCATGAACCACACCAGTGCCGCGCACAATGGCACCGAAACGAATTTGGTCACGTGAAACAGGTGCAGCGATCCCGCGATTCCAATGAATTCCGTAACCACGTTTGTGTAGTTCACGAAGACCAGCAACACCATCAGCACAAACGTCAGGCGCAGCCCAAACTCTTCGCGGATCAGGTCGCTCAGACCCTTGCCCGTCACCACGCCCATGCGGGCGCACATCTCCTGCACCACAATCAACGCAATCGTAATGGGAAGGATGGTCCACAGCAGGTTGTAGCCGTACTGCGCGCCTGCCTGGGAATAGGTAAGAATGCCGCCCGAGTCGTTATCAACGTTGGCTGTAATAAATCCGGGGCCGAGAACGGCCAAAAACAGCAGTATCCGAATTCGCCAGCGCTTCCACATGCCCGCGGGTTCCTATGGTGGGTTCATTTTCTTCTGCCTCAACGACCATAACAGGCATAGCGCTGATTGGCGAGTGACGACCCTGCTTCCATCGCCCGTTTCAGAAACAAGAAATGTCATCGTGAACCAACGGAGCCCCAAACGTAGTTCAGCTTGGGAGTGGTGAGCGAAGGATCCGCTCTCGCCTTTTGCTTTTTCTCGATGGGCCCATCCCAACCTCAGGGGTGTCATCCTGAGAGAACGGGGCCCCAAACGTAGTTCAGTTTGGGGGTGGTGAGCGAAGGATCTGCTTCTGTTCTTCGTGACCTCACGTGGGTGAAGCCGCGCCTTGCCACAATCTTACATTGCGCACACCTATGTACTTTGATACATTGGTACACATGGCACAGGAAAAGCAAGACCATCCTCTCGTCGAAGTCGAGCGCGTCCAAACTGGTGTCCGTATCGAAAAACGCATGCTCAAAGTCCTCAAAGCCATCGCCGAGCAAAAAGACATGACACTAGGCGATCTGCTCGAGGGCATCGTCCTTCACGCCTTCGAAGGCAAAGCGCCGTTCTCGCCGCAAACCCTCAAGGAGATCGAACAGTTCAAGTCCCTCTACGGCATGGCGCTCAAGGCCTCCGACAGCCACCACCTGAAGGAGCGCAAACGATGAAACACTCAATCCCCGCCACGGCCACCGTGATAACAGGCGCTGCCATGATGGCCGCTTCGGCATTTGGCCAATTGACCGCGCCTGCGTCCCAACTCCTCCGCACGCAGACGGCCTTCGACATTGTCGTCGACCTTCCCTTCGCGCAAACCGCGCCGCTCTTCGGTCCCGAGGGCGAACGCGCATGGGCCGGCAAACACTGGGACCCGCAATTCCTCTACCCGCGACCCGCGCACGACGAACAAGGCGCTGTGTTCCTGGTCCATCACGGTCCCGTCGCCGCGGTGTGGGTAAACACGCTCTTCGATCTCGAAGCGCGCCACTTCCAGTACCTCTACTTCATCCCCGACATCATGGTTACAACCATCGACGTCCGATTTACGCCCACCAACCCAACAACCACCCAGGTTCACGTCAACTACACCCGCACCGCGCTAACCCCCGAAGGCAATGACCACGTCACCGCTTTCACCGCGACCGACAAGTCTGCAGCGAAAGACTGGCAGCAATCCATCGACACCTACCTCGCATCGCTCAATCGCTGAAGCGAGCGCATTCATCGTTGGTAGTTGAGTCGAGAATCGGCCTCTTGAAGTGTGTCGATCTCCACGAACATGGGTGCCCCATCCATGACGCAGTTTTATCGCGACATGGGTGGGAAAGCACGAACCCACCTCACCCCATGTCATCGCGAGCAACCGAGGGATCTGCAGTGGAAATACGGAGCGAGCAGCACCCTTCAGGCCGCTGAAATTAATCCGCAAATATCTAAGGGCCTTATTCCCGGACTCTCGCGGCATCCCGCTTTTCATGTTTTTCGGTGGCGCAGCGTGCCATCAACGACTGCAATTGCTCTTGTTTTTGTAGTCGCCTTTGGCGGTCCCATCCTATTCACAGGCTGCCACATCTTGCGACGGCTTTGTTTTTGTCACCACGGTGAGAAAGCATGGACCGATTCGGAATGGCGCCCGCCTGCTATATTGGAGAGTCTTTGCCGAGCAACTCAATCTCCTTCTCTATTTAAGGAGCAGCACAATGTCCAACGAAAACCCCACCGACACTCCAGCCGTCACGGAAACTGCCGCTCCCACCCGCCGCAAAATGCTCGGCAACCTCGCCGCCGCCGGAGCCATCCTCGGCCTCAACGCCGCCGGCTCCTCTGCCGCCGCAACAAAGAAGACCCCTGAATCGCCCACCGCCCCACCTCCGCCGACTGCGCCTGACGCTCTCGTCTCCATGGCCCGCCTGCGCGACTACAAATGCCGCCGCTCCTCCAGTTGGGACCGCACGGGCGGCAACGCCGACTTCACTCCCGTCGATCCCGGCGCCACCATCACGTTGCTCGACGTCAAAGGCCCCGGCGTCATCACACACATCTGGTTCACCATCAACTCCCCTGACCCCATGCACCTCAAGAACCTCGTGCTCCGAGCCTGGTGGGATGGCGAATCTTCCCCCTCCATAGAAGCGCCGATCGGCGACTTCTACGGGCTCATGCTCGGCGATTATTTCGTCTACCAGTCCGCCCTGCTCGTCGTCGCGCCTATGAAGGCCCTCAACGCTTACTTCCAGATGCCCTTCGACACCGCCGCCAAAATCACCATCACCAACGAAGGCAAAGTCCGCACCAACAATCTCTACTTCGCCATCGACTACACCACCGTCCCAGCGCTGCCGCCCAACCTCGGCCGCTTCCACGCCCAATACCGCCAAGCCGCGCCCTGCAAAAAGTCCGCCGACACCAGTGGCAAGAATCTCAATGGTGCCGACAACTACGTCTTTCTCGAAGCCACCGGCCGCGGACACTTCGTGGGCGTCACTCACGGTGTCCTGCAAAACGCTGATGGCTGGTTCGGCGAAGGCGACGACATGATCTTCATCGATGGCGATGCGCAACCCACCATCAACGGCACCGGCACTGAGGACTACTACAACGGCGCGTGGGACTTCTACGGGAACCCTTTCGCCAACATGCGCCAGGGTGCGCCCTACATTGTCGATCCCGAAAAGGTCGGCGGACGCTACTGCCTCTATCGCTGGCACACTGAGAGTTTCATCACCTTCGACAAAGCCATCAAGGTCACCATCGAGCACGGCCATGGCAACGACCGCGCAGACGACTTCTACTCCGTCGCCTACTGGTACCAGACTGAGCCGCACGCCGAGTTCCCTACACTCCCATCGCCCGAGGCCCGCGTCCCCAAAGTGATCATGTCGAGCTAACGTAACCTCTCCATCGTCATCCTGAGCGAAGAGAGCGAAGCGAACGAGTCGAAGGACCTGCTCTGACGCCGTCATCCTGAGCGAAGCGCAGCGCAGTCGAAGGACCTGCTTCTTTCTAACAGTGTCATCCTGAGCGCCGCACGTCTGGGGCCCCACAGATGATTCATCATCTGTGAGGTAAGCGGCGCGAAGGATCTGCTTTTCGATGCGGATTCAGCTATTCCCTGCGCACAAAGGAGTTACGTCAACAAACCTTCCCCTGGAAGACCGCACAGGATGCAATCGGCATCCAAGCTGATTGAGGAACTCCGATCTCCCATGCCCCCCAAACCACTTACTCGCCGTGAACTCATAAAACTTGCAGCCGCCACCGGAGCAGCAGGCCTTTCCGGCTCCCTGCTCAACGGATGCGGCGGGAGCCACAGTACTCCCTCCATGCCCGGAACCTCTGCGTGCGCCAGTATCACCGACATCGATCACGTCGTAATCTTCATCCAGGAAAATCGTTCCTTCGATCATTACTTCGGTAGCTACCGCGGCGTTCGCGGATTCTCCGATCCAAGCGCAGCATTTAATCAGCCCTATCCTGCCAACATGTCCAGTTCACCTGCCGGAGTTCTCCTGCCCTTCCACCTGGACACCACGCAGACCAATGCCGCGTGCACCCACGACATCACACACGACTGGATCCCGCAGCACCAAAGCTGGAACAACGGTGCCATGGATGGCTTCGTTACCTCGCGCGTTCCCATCAACGCGAATGACGCTGTCCTTTCCATGGGCTATTACACCCGTGCCGATCTGCCTTACTACTACGCCGTCGCCGACGCTTTTACTCTATGCGACAACTACTGCTGTTCGGTCATCGGGCCCACCGATCCCAATCGCCTTTACACCATGGCCGCCTCCATCGATCCCGACGGCAAAAGCGGCGGTCCGCTCCTGCAGACGCTCAACAGCAATCGCGCGTCCATGTTCGGCAAGCTCACCTACACCACCATGCCCGAACAGCTTCAGACCCGCGGCATCTCGTGGAAGATATACTCAACGCCAGACGCAAGTGCCTTTGGCACTGTTGAAACAGACAACGTCCTTCCCTACTTCAAGAATTTCCAGGACCCCACCAGCACGCTCTACAAGAACGCCTTCGGTCCGCAGTTCCCTATTGACTTTGTCGCCGACGCCCTCGCCGGCAACCTGCCCCAGGTCTCCTGGATCATCGGTTCCGTCCTCACCTCCGACCACCCGCCATCCCCCTCGCTTTTCGGCGAGAACACACTCTCCGCCATCATTGGTGCCCTCACTGCTAATCCCGTGGCATGGGCGAAAACCGCCCTATTCGTCACGTACGACGAAAACGGCGGCTTCTTCGATCACGTAGCACCCGTCACCGCACCTCCAGGAACAGCAGGCGAATACATAACCGCGCCTCCCGTCCTTGACCCCTCCGTTGAAGGCTCTTTCAATGGCCCCATCGGTCTCGGCTTCCGAGTGCCGATGCTGATCATCTCGCCTTTCACCCGCGGCGGCCTCATTTCCTCCGATCTCTTCGATCACACCTCGGTGCTTCGCTTCCTCGAAACGCGCTTCGGCGCAGAAGTCCCCAACTTGACCGCGTGGCGCCGCGCCACCGTCGGCGACATGACGAGCGCCTTCAACTTCACCAAGCCCGACAACTCTGTTCCATCGCTGCCATCTCCCGGCGCCCCTATCGCCGCCGTCCTTACCGAGTGCGCCAGCAACCTCGTCGGCTTCACAGGATTCACCCTCCCCACTCCGCAAGTCATGCCCACACAGGAAGCAGGTTCCCCAATCCGCCCCAGCGGCAAGTGCTGACCTCCAACGTCATCCTGATTCCCTTTAACACCGTCATCCTGAGCGCAGCGCAGTCGAAGGACCTGCTTCTCTCCTTCAGCGTCCAACTCGCCTCACGTCAGCGACCGCACGTCACATTTACACCGAAAACAGGCCGCCTCAATTAACGTAAGAAGCGTCAGTGTCTCTATCAGGAGAACCGATGCCAACCCTGCTGCGTGATCTTCGCTATGCCGCCCGCCAACTGCGCAAGTCCCCGGGATTCGCCATCACGGTCATCCTCACCCTTGCCCTCGGCATCGGAGCCACGACAGCCATCTTCAGTTGCGTCTACGGCCTGCTCCTCAAATCCCTTCCCTTCCAGGACGAGCGCAGCATTATCACCATTTCCGAAACAAACTCGCAGGTCCAGGGCGGCCACGAAGCCACCTATCTCGACTACCTCGATTGGCGCAAACAGCAGACCAGCTTCAGCCAGGTCGCCGCCTACACCACCATCAATCCAGGCTCCGTTTCGCTTGTGCTCGACGGCAGACCGGAACAAGTGCATCGCGTACTCGCCTCCGGCAATTTCTTTTCGCTTCTCGGCGTCTCTCCCCTCGCGGGCCGCCTCTTCAACGATCAGGACGACGTCACCGCCAAAGACCACGTCGCCGTCCTCAGTGCATCCGCTTGGGCTAGTTACTTCGGTCGCGACCCCAGCGCCATCGGCCGTTCCGTTTCTCTGAACGGCACAAGCTACAGCATCATTGGTGTGCTTCCTTCAAATGCATCGTTCCCTGCAGATGGAGAAGTTTGGCTGCCCCTTTCGCTCCTCGATCAACCCACCCAGCAGTCGCGCGTCTGGCACTCCGTCAAAGTGCTCGGCCGCCTGCGCCCCGGCGTCTCCCTCGCAACCGCGCGTGCAGACATGCAAACCATCGCGCAGCGCCTCTCCGCCGCCTATCCCGCCACCAACCGCAATGAGGGTGTCGCCCTCGCCCCGCTCCACGACGAATTGGTCAGCACGCTCCGTCCCGCCATGCTGTGCCTCATGGGAGCTGTCGTTCTTGTGCTCATCGTTGCGTGCGTCAACGTCGCCAACCTTCTCCTCGTGCGCGCCACTGAGAGCCGTCGCGACGTAGCAGTTCGCCAGGCCCTCGGCGCAGACCGTCAGCATCTCTTTCGCCAATCCCTCGTCCAGACGCTGTTACTCTCTTTGCTCGGCGGCTCTCTCGGCGTTCTGCTGGCCTCAGTAGCCGTCCCCCTTCTGCGCGTGGCCCTCGCGCATACTGAGGGCTTCGACGTATCGCTGCTCCAATCCATCAGTCTCAACATCCCGGTGCTATTCTTCACCCTCGCCGTCTGCACCCTCACTGCTTTCCTCTTCGGACTTCTTCCCGCAGCCCGCACAGCCGCACCATTGGTCGACGTCCTTCGCTCCGGCGATCGCAGCAGCAGCCAGCACCATCGCGGACGCGCCATCCTCGTAATCACCGAAATCGCCATCGCTGTCGTCGTCGTTTTTCTCAGCACACTCGTAGTCCGCAGCTTTCAAAAACTCATTGCCGTAGATCCCGGATTACGTACCGATCACGTACTGACCGCTGAAATCACGCTCCCCACTCCTCACTACGGCGACAGCAGCACCCTCACCAACCGCTTCTACGAACAAGTCCTCTCAAAGATCTCGCAATCAAGCGGAATCCTCTCCGCAGCCACAACCACGCAAGTTCCCCTGCGCCCATCCCAGGTCATGACGCGCTTTCTCATTGAAGGCGCTCCCGCCCTTGCACCGGGCACATTCCCCTATGCGCAGATCCGCTTCGTCAGCCCCGACTACTTTCGCACCATGGGCATCGGCTTGCTCAAAGGCCGCACCTTCACCCAGAGCGATATCGATAGCACCACTGGCTTCTTCATCGTCAATGAAGCATTCGCGCATCACTATCTCTCCGCGAGAGAGCCCATCGGCGCCAACATCCTCATCGGCGTCATGAGTCCCACTCCCACTAAGATTCCCGTCGTAGGAGTCGTGTCCAATGCCCGCGATCTCGGCATCGACACCGACCCTGAACCCGAAATCTACCTCCCCGGATTCGGCCTTCACGCCGTCCTGCTCGTTCGCTCTTCTCTCGATCCCGATGCCGCTGCCACGCTCGTTCGAAACGCCGTCCTTGCCGCCGACCCCACTCAGCCCATCTATCACGTCGAATCCATCGATACCGTCCTCGCCGACTCGGTCGCACGCCAGCGCATGACAGCCACTCTCCTCGGCTCCTTTGCCCTCATCACGCTCCTGCTGGCCGCCATCGGATCCTTCGGCGTTCTCTCCTACTCCGTAGCCCAGCGCACCCGCGAAATCGGCGTCCGCATGGCCATTGGCGCAGATCGAGGCAACATCCTGCGGCTCATCCTGAGCCAGGCAACGCGTTACACTGCCATCGGAATCTGCGCCGGTCTTCTCGCAGGTTTCCTCGCCGCCCGCCTCATCAACGGCCTGCTCTTCCAGACCACCGCCACCGATCCCTTCTCCATCTCCGTCTCCATCGCCGCACTCATCCTGGTCACTCTTCTAGCAGTCAGCATCCCCGCCATTCGCGCCGCCTCCGTAGATCCCGTAGTAGCCCTCCGCTCCGAATAGCAACGAATTGATCTGCGTTTGCCGTCGCTCTCTCCCGAAGTGACTCTTCCCACCCCAGCGCTGTCATCCTGAGCACCCTGGGCCACCAAGCATTTTCCTAAGCTCCCAACACCTGAGTGTCATCCTGAGCGAACGGGCCCCGAACGTACCAGGGGCCCCATAGAGCGATTTAGCTCTTTGGGGTGGGTTCGGGGGTGGTAAGCGAAGGATCTGCTTTCGACTCTTTCCAGCTGTCAAATTTTCCTTTCATATCAGATGTTTCTGTCATGACAGAAATATCTGATATACTGGATATATGAAACTGAACGACTCCATGAAGGAATTCATCCTCCACTGGGGCGAAATGGGAACCCGTTGGGGAGTCAACCGCACCGTCGCCCAGGTCCATGCCCTGCTCTACCTGTCTGCGGAGTCCCTCACCGCCGAAGACATCGCCGACGCCCTCTCCGTCGCGCGCTCCAACGTCAGCACCAGTCTCAAGGAACTGCAAAACTGGAACCTAGTCCAGATCGACAGCCGCATGGGCGACCGCCGCGACTACTTCCGCACCACCGCCGACGTCTGGACCCTCTTCCTCATCGTCGTCGATCAGCGCGTCGAACGCGAAATCGTCCCCACCATGACGATGCTTCAGCGGCTGGTCGTCCAAGCCCGCGCCGAGCGTCCCGCCCAACCCATCATCACCGCCCGCATTACCGCGATGCAGCTATTCCTCGAAGAACTCCACGGTTGGTACACCCAGATCAAAAAACTTCCCCCCGCGAGCCTGCACTCCCTCATTGCAATCGGCAGCGGCATCACCCGCTTCCTCCCCAAATCCCGCAGACGGAGGTTGGATTAATGCCCGCCACTCTCACCGCCATCGCAACGCCCGTCGAAAACGCCGCCGACAACTTCCAGCGCTACTACGAAGAAGCCGGCCCCGACTACGCCGCATGGAGCCCTCACTTCAACATGCACTTCGGATTCTTCCGCCGCGGCATGAATCCTTTCAACCGCGAAGCTATGCTCGAGCAGATGAATCGCGAAATCTTCCACCGCCTTCGTCTCGCCGACAACTCCGCGGATCATCCACGTGTTCTCGACGTGGGCTGTGGTCTCGGTGCCACGTTACGCGGCTTCGCCCGCCTGCTCCCAACCGCCGACCTGCACGGCATCACGCTCGTTCCCTGGCAGCTTGAGCAAGGCCGCCTTCTCAATCAATCCATCCCGCAATCGACGAACATCACCCTGAATCTCGGCAATTACGAACAGACCACCTTCGTATCCGAATCCTTCAACGCGATCTGCGCAGTCGAGAGCAGTTGTTACGGCACCGGCTCAAACAAGTCCCGCCTCATCCGCGAAGCTCATCGACTTCTTCGCCACGGAGGCCGCTTCGTCGTTGCAGACGGATTTCTAGGTTCCGGCAAACTCCGGGGTCCTCAAATATCCATCTACCGCAAATTGTGCGAGTGCTGGGTCATCGAAGACCTCGGCGAAATCCGCGCATTCACTCGCGAACTCGAGCGCGCCGGCTTCCGCAATATCACAGTCGAGCAAATCCAATCCCGCGTTACCCCATCGGTGCTCCACGTCCCGTGGGTCACGCTCAAATTTCTCCTCACGGCCGTCGCTTTCGGACAGAGAAAAATGACCCGAGCACGTTGGAACAACATCCTCGCCCCGATCCTTCTACCCTTCGTCAGCTACCCCATTGGCCCCCTCGCCTACTACATCGTCAGCGCCACATGCATCTGAAAGCCACCTCTCCTGCCTTCGCGATCCCGTTTTAGCGCATCTGGAATATCTTCACCGCTTCAACGGTTCAAGCAGCGGTGCAATTGGCGCGGCTCCTTCAATTGATGGCAAAAACCTCGGCTGCAACTTTATCTTGGCGACCTGCTCAAACGCATACCCATAACCTAGCAGCCGTGCTTCGCTCCATGCCGGTCCCATGATCGACAGGCCGACCGGAAGCCCCATCACCGCTCCCATCGGAACCGTAAGATGCGGATACCCTGCCACCGCAGCCAGTCCGCCCGCACCGGAACCACCCACCTGGTCGCCATTTGCCGCATCAATCTTCCATGCCGGCGCTGCCGTCGGGCACACCAATGCATCCAGATGATCTTTCTTCAGCATCGCGTCGATCCCGTCGCGCCCCGCTATCCGCAGCGAAGTCTCGCGTGCCGTCTTGTATGCCGGGTCATCAAGCCCCTTGGTCGCTTCGGCCTTCACAAAGAGTTCCTGCCCGAACAATGCAAGTTCGCGATCGGCATGGGCCGTGTCGAACGCGATCACGTCAGCCAGTGTGCGGGTCTTCACCGTCGCCGGCGTCGTAGCCAGGTAACTGTTCAGATCAGCCTTCAGCTCTGTATTCAGCACAAGTAGCTCGGCCTCTCCCATCTTGTCGCGGTCCTTCAAATCATTAATGTCAACCAGCGTCGCGCCCTGTGCCTTCAGCACAGTCAACGCCTGCTCAAATGCTTTGTCTGTGCCCGCCGACCAGCCGGTTGCGAACCGCAGCACGCCAATACGCGCCCCCTTCAGCGCATCCGGCTTCAAAGCCGCAAGATAGTCGGTAATATGCCCATCGGCATCCTTCGTCGCCGGATCACCTGAGTCTGAACCGGCAATTGCGCCAAGCACTCGTGCGGCAGTCTCGACATCTACCGCAATTGGCCCAGCCGTGTCCTGGCTGTGGCTGATCGGAACAATCCTCCCGCGACTCACCAGACCAACCGTTGGCTTTAACCCCACAACTCCATTCACCGCAGCCGGGCAGGTCACTGATCCATCCGTCTCCGTACCAATCGCCGCTTTCACCTCGCCCGCTGCAACTGCGGCGGCACTCCCCGATGAGGACCCGCATGGATCGCGGTCCAGCGCAAAAGGATTGCGTGTCTGTCCCCCGACCCCGCTCCATCCCGAAATCGAAGCATTCGACCGGATGTTTGCCCACTCTGACAGGTTCGTCTTGCCCAGGATCACGGCATCCGCGTTGCGCAATCGCGCAACCAGTGGCGCGTCTCGATGCGTAACGTTATCAAGCAACGCCATACTGCCTGCGGTTGTAGGCAGAGGCCCATCCGCCTCAATGTTGTCCTTCAGCAGAATCGCGTACCCATAGAGCAGTCCGCGCGCTTTCCGGCTCCGGTCAATTGTCCGCGCCTGGTCCAGCGCCGTTGGGTCGAGCGCGATCACTGCGTGAACCTGCGGATCGATCGCCTGCACCTGCGCGATCGATGCCTTAGTTGCGGCTTCGGCCGCCTGCGCAGCACTCCTCGCGGCAACGGGGATCATCACCGCGCCAACCAGACACACATGCAACAGCCTGAGTTTTGGTTTCATCATCGCATTCTACCGTTGCGCATTCCCGATGAAGTGAACATTTATCGCGCCTGAGCGCCGAACCGGCTGTTGCCATTGCCATTCATAAATACTGAAGTTTCCACTTGACTATTTCTCTGGCCTGTTCGATACTGAAGTCGTTGCTTCACTATTGTGAAGCGTTGGAGAAACCCCACATGCCCAACCCCACCGTCATTCACAGCACATTCGTCATCGAGCACAACTATCCTCAGCCCCCCGAGCGCGTCTTCGCCGCATTTGCCCAGCCCGCCCGCAAACGCCGCTGGTATGCCGAAGGCGACCACGAGATCCAGGAATTCGAAATGGAGTTCCGCCTCGGAGGCAGCGAACGCTTCCGCTACCGCTTCAAACAAGGCCACCCCATTGCAGGCTCCGAAATCGCCAATGAGTCCACCTATCAGGAAATCACGCCCGAGAGCCGCATCGTCACCACCACCAGAATGTCTCTGAACGGAAAGCCTATTCTTGTAGCCGTCCTTACGCTTGAGTTCGTCTCGTCGGGAACTGGAGCAGACTTGGTCTTCACCAATCAGGGAACCTACATTGATTGGCCCGACGGCCCGGCGATGATCGAACACGGCTGGCGCGCTCTATTCGACCGCCTTCAATCAGAGCTCGCAAGTTAGCTGAGCCGCGGAGAATCGAACCAGCCATGCCCACGCGAGCCAAACCCACGCCGAATGCGAAAATCGACAGCCTGTTCCACGCGCTCGGGGACCCCACTCGCCGCGCAATCCTTGACCATCTCACCCGTGGTCCAACGTCAGTCTCGCGACTGGCAGAGCCACTCGGCGTCACGTTG
Source organism: uncultured Acidobacteriaceae bacterium (assembly GCA_963832035.1). Taxonomy (GTDB): domain Bacteria; phylum Acidobacteriota; class Terriglobia; order Terriglobales; family Acidobacteriaceae; genus Telmatobacter. Next base: position 1,058,799 of record CAWHSK010000004.1, read on the forward strand.
ACCGCAGTCGCGCAGCACTTGCAAATCCTCGAAGATGTCGGACTCGTGCACACAGAAAAGCTGGGCCGCGTGAGAACATGCCGCATCGAGACCGCGGGCTTCCGCATTCTCGAGCAATGGATCCGTGATCATCGCACAGCCTGGGAACGCAAGCTGGATCGACTCGGTGCATTCCTGGCAGAAGAGGACAAAGCCCGATAAGCAAAGACCAAGGTGCCCCATCCTTACGCGGAAAGGGTGCGAGAGTACGAACCCAACCCCGCCCGCGTCACCCTGAGCGAAGCCGAAGAACCTGCTGCTCACAAAGATACCCCGGAGTGAAAAACGATGCCCCACCTCTCGCGCCGCAAATTCGCCGCCCTGGCAGTTCCTGCCGCAATCATCGCCGCCTCAACCGCATTCTCAAAAGCAAGCAACGCAAAAGCAGATCAAATGACAACTCTGACCCCCTACCTGTTATTCGATGGCTCCTGCCACGATGCCATGCAGTTCTACAAATCCGTCTTCGGCGGCGAATTGACCTCAACAAAAGTAAAGGACTCCCCAGCCAAAGACCACATGCCCGCATATCAGCAGGAGAAAACCATCAACGCACGCCTGCGCAGCGATTCAATCGAACTCTCAGCGTCAGATTGGCTGATGCCCAATCGGATACCGGTCCGAGGCAACACTGTCTGTCTTTATCTAAGCGCTGGATCGTTCGAAGAACTGAAGAACTTATTCGCGAAACTCTCCGAAGGCGCTGACATCACAGATTCATTGAAAGAGACGTTCTTCGGAGCCTACGGCGCGCTAAACGACAAGTTCGGAGTCCGCTGGATGTTCCAATCCAGCAAGCCATCCTGATGGCACAACCTGAATGCCGGTGCCCCATTCATAACGCGCTTTGCGTCACGAAGTGTCATGAATGTGAAGCCGTCAATCCACGCCAATTCCGGTGTCATCCTTAGCGCCGCTCGGTGCCCCATTCATGACGCGCTTTGCGTCTCGAAGTGTTGTGAATGGGAAACCGTCAAACCACGCCGATCCGGTGTCATCCTGAGCGCCGCACGCTTGGGGCCCCACAGAGTGGGGTAAGCGGCGCGAAGGATCTGCTTTTGACTTTGTTCTATGACAAGCAAGATTTCAAACTGGCGAGAGCCGTTCATGACGTCGCTTATCGCGTGATTGCGTAGGAAAGGATCAGGCCGTCGCCGCAGCCAGTTCCGGTTGCGGCACGGTTTCAAGAACCTTGCTCAACAGTTCCTTCACAACATCAGCCGCCGAGTAGCTTTCCCGCTCCGCCGTCAAGAAATGAGCAGCAGTGTTCAGGTCGTCGCCAATCGTAACCAAAGGAGGCTCTGCCGAACCATCTTTCCGCGTCTGCGCATGACCGATATTCGCCATCAGGGCGTTACACAGGCACTTCCGACCTACCGTGTCCTCGATCTTGCCGCCCTTGGCGACGTAATTTGCCACCGGCTCGGCTGAGCAGCGATATCCGATCTTCTCCTCGTCGATCGCATATGGCTCGCGTAGATAACCAAGATCGCAAACTCTGGTCCGCGCCTGCGCCACGCCCTCGTCGGAATAAGACCCGGCAAGCTGCGCAACCTTGAACGGAAATCCCGTCGGAGATGCCAGCGGATCCGTAAATACCTTTCCCGTGCCTGCCGTAGCCTGCGCTAGTAGCGTCCGCTTCAAATCCGTTCGCATGCCCGACTCTTCGCTGAATGCAAACGCCGTGCCCACCTGCACTCCCGCAGCGCCTTGGTCCACAGCTTCCTTTACCTTGTCCGCATTGCCATAGCCGCCCGCCAGCCAGAACGGAACGCCTAATTCGCGCATCTCAGCGAGATTGACCTTGTCGCGCTCGCCATAGATCGGCTCGCCGGCTTCATTCAATTGCAACTTCCCTCGCGGCGGAGCATTGTGCCCACCCGCTATCGGTGTCTCGATTACAAATCCGTCCACACGCCCGGTCGCCCGTCGCAGCATCGTTGTCGCCAACGTGTTCGAGGAAACGATCGCCAGAAATCGCGGACGTTCCAGAATTGGCAGCGGCCCTTCCGCATACTCCGCCGGATCGAACCGCATCATCGTGTCCTGTGTCGCAGCAGATCCTGTCACCGCAAGTTTGTATTCGGCCGGCTTCCCAGCAGCAAAGTTGTCGATTACGCCAGGAATGTGCAGTGGGATTCCCGCACCCATCAGCACGTAGCCCACACCTGCAAGCATCGCTCCGTAGATCGAAGCCAGGTGCGGAAGCTGCACCTTTTCAAGAAAGTTCACGCCGACCTTATTCAGGTGCCCCTGGCGTGCAAGAAACACTTCGACAAAATTGCTCACCATCAGCAATTCAATCAGGCTGCGCGAATCGCGGCGCTGGTGCATCTGCGTCGTCGGATACGGCGTCCCACTCGGCTTCCCGCCGGCAATGAAGTACTCATTCCAAATGCGCTTCGCCATCTCCGGAAACGGAAACGCGTCCATTCCCCGACGAACGTTGTCATCCTTGTCTCCATCGGCCAGCCTGCGAACCAGCACCTGGTCGATCGCTGTTCCTGAAACAACTCCTAGCTGTCCTAGCTTTGAGACAGCCTGCGCAAGGCGCCAATTGGAGACACCGACACCCATGCCGCCTTGAATAATCCGAGGAAATTGGACCATCCACGAATTCTTTCACAATTTGGGATAAAAAGTCTGTGATCTTTAACCAAACTGACCTGGAGTAACCCCTATCCATACAACCGGCTCGCTCGGCCCGTCTTCTCCGCTGGTCCCTCCCAGGCATCTCCTTGAACGTCTCCGCCATCCCCGGATAGAACGCCAGGTACCAGCAAATCAGGAAGTTGCCCGAAGCCTCATGGACAGCGCCATTCCCGGACCCTGCGTCATCGGCGCCAGATTCCCGCAATCATGGCTAAGTCTCGTTGAATGCCTCAGCAACCCCGGGATAAAACGCCAGGTATCCGCAAATGAGCAGATTGAATGCTGCTATCACGCCAAGCTCGATTTCCGTCCCCGTCTGCAGAAACTTCCCGTGTGCTTCCGAGGCTCTGTCCGCGAGTATAAAAACAAGGATTCTCGCTGCCAGCGCACCTGACAAAAACATTGCCACCCACCGAATCCACCAATATCGATCTATCCATTTCCATCCGATAAAGGCGAACAGGAAAGCAAAAATGAAAAACTCCGCTTCGGCTGGAACGTGAGGAATTCGATCTCCGAACGCTGCAGCAACAAAGATCGCAAGTGCGGACTTCGGAGCAATGCCAACGAGAAAAGCAAAGATGAGATCCAGTCCAGAGCGAATGAAGCAGAGCCATCCGAAAGCCCTGATTGCTTTAGGTACCTTTACCTCGCGCCCGTTACTGTCTTGCCGGTTACGCTCTAGAGTCGAAAAATATTCCCCGATATCCTGCGGCATTTCTTTCTCCCGTCTCTGGATCGCTCTGGAATTCCAAATCCTCACATTTTCAAGTTGTTCTATGGATCGCAAGGTTAGCAGGACTTCATCTCGCCGGACTACAACTTTTCGCGAAGAAAGCTGATCACATGATCGGCGGTGACGACGCCCACCATCCGCCCCTGCGCATCCACCACCGGCAGCGCGTGCAGATTGTATTTATCGAACATCTCCGCCAAATCGATCTGCCTCATATCTGCGGGGCAAGACAGCACGCGCGCCTCGGCCAGCACGGTCAAACGCGCATCCGGCTGCGCCATCACCAGCCGCGCCAGCGGCACAGACCCGCGCAGCACACGCTTGTCATCCAGTAGATAAATCTCTGTCACTGTCTCGACATCACCGTCAAAGCTGCGCAGCGCCGTACCAACTTGCGACACTGTTGCGTCAGTGCCCAGGTATACAAAGTCCGTCGTCATGGCGCCAGCCGCCGAGTGCTCGTCGAACTCGAGCAACTCTTCGACCTCGTGCCGCTCCTCCGGCTCCATCTCTTCCAGAATCGCGTCCGACCGATCCTCAGGAAGCTCTGCAAGCAAATCAGCGGCCGCTCCCGGATCCATCTCCTCCACAATGTCGGCAATCTTTTCTTCATCCAGCTTCTCCAGCAACGAAAGCTGTAGCTTCGGATCAATCTCTTCCAGCGTCTCCGCCGCTACATCCTCATCCAGCGAAGTGAAAACGGCGTCGCGCTCCGCCGGCGCCAGGTCCTCCAGAATCTCCGCCAGGTCTGATGGATGCATCTCCGCCAGCCGCTCGTATTCAATGCGCAGCTTCACCCGCCGCGCCGGATCCACCTCGATTACATCAACGAACTGCCATGGAATCCCGCGATCCTTGAACCTGCGCGACAGCGTTTCGAGCGACGCCCTCGGCAGCATCCCTTTGAACACGCGCCGAAACGCCCCACGAAGCCCGACTTCCACCTCTGCCACGCGCAGCAGGTGTTTCGCTCCGTCCCCCATCCACTCCAGGTCCACGTCATTTACGCGAACCACCTTGCGCCCGTGGATGTCGATGATCTGCCTGTCCACCAGGTCCTGCGCCAGGTAGAGATAGTTCCCCTGGTCCTGCAAAGGAACCAGCATCTCCGGCGATTTCAGTTCCAGCGTTCCCGCCGGCGTCTCCCGCACATCCTGCGAAGGCACGATCCACAAACCATCACGCGTCTTCAGGACCAGCCCCACAACCTGCCCCGCCTCCGCGCCTGTCGCAACCGCAACATCTTTCAGCTTGCCGCGCACGTTTCCCTGCGCATCCGTCACTGCCGTCCCCAGCAGAGCCGTCAAACTAACGCGCGTTGTCGTGCGGTGATTCATAGGTTGAGTGTACTGCCAGGAACCTGCAGTTGAATTCAAAGACCCGCCTTCCCCTGGCGATCGTCATCCTGAGCGAAGAGAGCGAAACGAATGAGTCGAAGGACCTGCTTTTTTCCACGACAAGTTTTGACACCATACAAAAAATTGCTCTCCCGTTCCTTCGTTATCAACCCTGCACATTCTCGGCTCACAGACCTCTCCTAAATCAATCCACTTCTTGACATAACGACCTTCACCTATGAAACTGCCGTTTATAGCGTTTTCCCGTCTTCCATGGAAAACTAACCACTTCCTCTCGCGGTAGGGCGGGGCTTTGCCATTCCCTGTAGAGGCGGAGACGAAGCCTTTGATCGATTCCAAACCAGGTAAGCGGAGTTTCTCGCTACCCTCTACGATGGAGAGCGTCGGCGAGATTGAAGCTGCCGCGGAAAAGCTGGCTGAAGAGGCCGGCGTAGATGAGGAAGAGCGCTTTCGAATCGCGATGGCCGTCCGCGAGGCCGCCGTCAATGCCGTCCTGCATGGCAACGACTACGACCCTGCCAAACAAGTCACAGCCAGCTTTGAAAACAACGGCAATTCACTCGTCTTCACCATAGCCGATCAAGGCAAGGGAGTCGACTGGGAACACCTCCCCGATCCGCTCGCCCCTGAAAATCTCCTGCGCGGCACCGGCCGCGGCATCTTCCTTATCCGCTCATTCATGGATGAGGTCCACTTCCGTCAGCTGGAGCCCGGTACGGAATTGACTCTGATCAAACATCTGGCCCCGGCCCAGCAAACAAACTGAAGCATCTTCGAATCACAGCCTCGCGGTCCCCGCAAACTGGTCTTCGCTTGCGGGGTGTCAGATGCTATAACTTGTAAGACTCACAAAGGAGGAACTTCCGTGGCACTTACTATCGCTTCCCGTGAATTGGACGGCGTCACCGTCCTGGACCTTAGCGGGCGGATCACTCTGGGCGAAGGCAGTGTGCAACTGCGCGAAGCCATTCGCGACCTGATCAGCAAGGGATCCAAAAATATCCTGCTGAATCTGGGCGACGTGAACTATATCGATAGCTCGGGCTTGGGCGAACTCGTTGGCGCCTATACCACAGCCAAGAATCAGGGTGCCGCGCTCAAGCTGCTCAACCTGACCCGCAAGGTCAAGGATGTTCTGCAACTCACCAAGCTTTACACCGTTTTCGACATCTACGACGACGAAGCCAGCGCCATCGCCTCCTACAAGTAGTCGATGAGCGTCAGCCTTTGGTGAGTCGCACCACCCAAACTCTGCGTCGACGCATCGCGGTATATCGATTAAGCCCACTCGCGCCGACTGGATATCAACACTGCAAAGGCCATCCTCACCGGATGGCCTTTTTGCTTTTCAGTCCACGCTTGTCCCATCGTCATCTTGAGTGATGCTTTGCCTCAGCGTCGTCATCCTGAGCCGTTGCTCGTCTCAACATCGTCATCCTCAGCGAAGAGAGCGAAGCGAACGAGTCGAAGGACCTGCTTTTCTTATCGCATGCCCCCCTGTGGTGGGTGGGCGAATTCAAGTTCCAAGTGCAACAATCCGCCGTGCCCCATCCTTGCGAAGCAAGGGTGGGAAAGCTGGACCACGATCGAAGCAGGAAGTCTAAGACCCGCTCTCCGACTTCACCCACGACCGAAGATTGAACGCATAAACCCCAATGCAGAACAGGTTCGCCGGAATAAACCCAAACTGCCCAGTCCGCAATCCAATCAAGCACACAAGAACGCTATTAACACCGGCCACCACCAACCCCGGCCACCGCTTTTGACCAACAAGAACCGTCGACAACACCGTAAGGCAACAAGACAGGTAATCTAACCGGAACACAGCAACACCCAGCCTCAGAAGATACTTCCAATTTGCCTGAACACGGTCGCGTTCGCGGTGATTGATCGCACCTCATCCCAATCCAAGGTACCCAAACCCCAAGGCCAATTCCCAAGCACCGTGTCATCCTGAACGAGGCAGCGTGCACAAATTTTGAAGTGTCATCCTGAGCGCAGCATGCTTGGGGCCCCACATGCGACCAAGTCGCATGTGGGGTAAGCGGAGCGAAGGATCCGCTTTTCCTTGGTGAAACGCCGGGTGCCCCATGTCCGGGGCCTCCAACGAACAGGTTCATGTTCGGCGGGTGGAGGTCTCGTTTTTGAGACCTGGGAAAGCTGACAGCTAATCCTTAAAACTTCACGTTCGGCACCGTCTTCGCCGCCTCACTAGCCTTGAAGTACGCATCATTATTGTGGAAACCCGCCATACCCGCCCAGATGCTATTCGGGAACTGGCCGATGAACGTGTTGTAGTCCTGGATTGCGTCATTGTAGCGTTTGCGCGCCACGCCGATTCGGTTCTCCGTCCCGGCCAGCTCATCCTGAAGCCGCATGAACTGTTCGCTCGAACGAAGTTGCGGATAATTTTCCGTCAGCGCAAGCAGCCGTCCAAACGCCGAATCCAGCTGTCCGTTGGCAGCAATTTTGGCTTCCGGCCCCCGCGCGTTCAGCAGCCCGGCACGAGCATTCGCGATATCTCCGAATACGGTACTTTCTTCCTTGGTGAATCCCTTCACTGTCTCTACCAGGTTTGGAATCAGATCCGCACGGCGCTGCATTTGCACGTCGACCTCAGACCACGCCGACTTTACCGTTTGATCCTTCGCCACCATCTGGTTCTTTGCGGACACATAACTGCCGCCCACCAAAAACAGCGCCAGAACGATCACACCCAATACGCCCAGTCCAGCCAGCATTCCCTTGCTCATACAGTTCCCATCTCCTCCGGCTTCGCTAAGCGAAGGCCGCTCTTAGTCCCGAATCCCTGTTGGAGTCCCCAGGTCTCGATTTTGAGGCCTGGCAAGTGCTTGCATCCTCTCGAAAATCTGGGTGCACCATCCATGAAGTGAGTCGCCCTGCGACTCGCGGCATGAATGGGAAAGCTAGAAACTTAAAACGAAAGCCCCATCACCAGCTTCCGCCCGCTCCTCCGCCACCAAAGCCTCCACCACCAAATCCACCAAAGCCTCCACCGCCAGAGCTGCCGCCTCCGCCAAAACCTCCACCGCCGCCTCCCCATCCGCCGCCGCCGATGAACGGTCCGCCACCGCCAGACCGCCGCCCGCCCAGCGCGCTGTTCAGCAGCCCCATTCCAAACAGCAATCGCAGTCCCCCAAATCCAAAGAAGATCAAAATCAAAACAATAAACGGAATCAGGTCTGCCAGACCACCTTCATGGTGCTGCTGCCGCACTGGCGGTGGATTCGGCAACTCATCGCTCAGCGTCACGTGCGCATCCGTCGCAATCACCTGCGCTACCCGCCCCACCACTCCCAGAATGGCCGAATCGTAATCCTTCGCCCGCAGGTCGGGAACCATCGCTCGCCCAATATCGCCGATCTTGGCGTCGTTCAGTATCCCTTCGAGTCCGTAACCCACATCGATGCGGTACTTGCGATCGTCCACGGCCAGCAACACCAGCACGCCGCGGTCGGACCCCTTTTTCCCCATCTTCCATTTGTCTTCCAGCTGGTTCGCCCAGTCCGCCGCATCCTCGCCGTCCAGGTTGCGCACCGTCACCACCGCCACCTGCGCATTGGCCTGCGAGTGGTCCAGTTCCGCGCAAATGCGGTCCAGCTTCGCCACTGCTTCCGGCGACAGCACATGCGCATAGTCATTTACGTAGTCATTGGGTTTGGGCAGGCTGTTGACCGATTCGGCCAACATTCCCTGAAGAGGAAAGAAAACAAGAACCGCCAGCATCAGCCGGCATAGCAACGAACCCTTGCGGTGAAAGCCTTCCATCGCACTCCATTGTACGTTCCGCCCCACCCCAAAGTTCCAAAACGCGCAATCACCTCAATTCACGACGTATTAATGATTCCGTGCCGCAAGTCGGTTCTGGACCGGTAAGCGCTTTGCATCATCCCGCATCCAGAAACCTGTCGAGTTCTTTCCAGTTCGTCCCCTGGCTGGGCATCACGTCCAGGCTTCTCGCCGCCTTCAGCGCTTCGGTCGTCACAAACTCGTGCCCCACCCCGCCCTCATCGATCCGCACAACCCGCGCCAGCACACCAACCGAATCCGGCCTTTGCCGGTCCTCTGTCCGCGGCCGTTGCAGCGTCATCCGCACAAGCGTCTCCACCGACCAAAGCTCGGTAGTTCTGATATAGAAGCCGGTTTTGCTGATGTTCACAACCTCATGCGCCTTCGGCGTTCCCCCACTCCAATAGAACGCAAGCAGCCCCGGCAGCACCTTGCGCTCTGCCCTTCGACGGCTGTCAACGCCTTGACTCACATCGCCCCAAAGCCATCGCAAAATCCGCATCGCCAGCGGCAGCTTCCTTTCCTTCTTATGGGGTTCCGCCTCAGCTATCTGCCACTGTCTCAGCGCACGCGGAGTCTGCCGAGACGCACTCACAACCGTTTCCGCGGTCTGCCGTGTTCGAAGATCCTCGCCGACGGTCTCCGCGAGTGCTCTAGCCGCGGACGCCCCCTGCAATCTCAATCCAATAGTTGAAACAACCGGCGCCGCATCCGGCTTGACCTCAGCTAGCAAGGCCTCAGCGCGCAATGATTCAGCCTGCGGTCCCTCCGCCTGCAATATTTCGGTTTGCGAGATGGCCTGTAATCTTTCCCCCTGAGCAGACTGCGGCAGAAAGGACTCCGAACTTTGCGCTCCTTGCGCTCCCGTTTCAGGTAGTTGGATCAGCGAACCCAGGAAAGGCTCAAACACAAACTCCGTCCGCCGCACCACTTCAAATGGCACGGTCGTCACTGCCCCGGCCTGGCCAGACTTGGTTTGCTCTGCTCTGGCGTGCGGCGACTCTCCGCTCACCATATGGAGTGAGATGCCCTCCTCAACTCAAGTGGAGGGAAAGTGGCGCTTCATCCCCACGAAAAGTAGCTGTAGCGTCGGCATGAGCGAGATGCCTTCTCGCCAGCTTGGAGGGAGCGTGGGGCTTCAGCCCCACGAAAGGTAGACCGAGATCCGCCGCGCTTTAGCCCCGGATCTTTTCAGCAACCCTTATCCTTCCGACCTGTTTCTTCTGACAGTTCTCCTGGATGAAAAAGTCGACTAGCGTTCCGGGACGCGCGCCGAATCCGACAATTCTCCTTTTGGCCCGCAGAGGAGGAACTCCCCGATGGCAGATACCCAAAAGAAGCCCAACATTCTCTTCATCATGGCCGACGACATTGGCTGGTTCAATGCCAGCTGCTACAACCACGGAATCATGGGCTACGAAACACCCAACATTGACCGCATCGCCAAAGAAGGCGCGATGTTTACCGATTTCTACGGACAACAGAGCTGTACCGCAGGCCGCGCCGCCTTTATTACCGGACAATCCCCAATTCGTACAGGTCTCACAAAAGTCGGAACGCCCGGCGCCACTCTCGGTCTCAGCTTCGAGGATCCGTCGGTTGCGAATTTTATGAAGAACTTCGGCTATGCCACCGGCCAGTTCGGCAAAAACCACCTCGGCGATCGCAACGAGCACCTGCCCACGGTCCACGGATTCGACGAGTTCTTCGGCAATCTCTATCACCTCAACGCCGAAGAAGAACCCTACTATGCCAACTACCCCAAAGACCCGGCCTTCCGGAAGAAATACGGTCCTCGCGGCGTGCTGAAATGCAAGGCAACCGACAAGGATGACACCACCGTCGACGAGCAGTTCGGCAAAGTCGGCAAGCAGACAATTGAAAACACCGGTCCTCTGCCCAAAGAGCGAATGGAAACTGTCGACGAAGAGTTCCTGGGCTCAGCCCTCGATTTCATCGATCGAAAAACAAAGGAAGGCGGTCCCTGGTTCTGCTACTTCAACCCGACGCGAATGCACATCTTTACACACCTCAAACCATCTTCGGTGGGCAAGACGGGGCTCGGGCTCTATCCCGACGGCATGGTCGAACTTGACGGCTACGTCGGCCAATTGCTCAAAAAACTTGACGATCTCAAAATTGCCGACAACACCATCGTCGTCTTCACCACCGACAACGGGGCCGAAGTCATGTCATGGCCTGACGGCGGCGCCACGCCGTTCCGCGGTGAGAAAGACACCAACTGGGAAGGTGGCTGGCGAGTTCCCTGCGTCATGCGCTGGCCCGGCGTCATCAAACCCGGGCGTGTCATCAACGACATCGCCTCACTGCAGGACTTCATCCCCACTTTTGCCGCAGCCAACGGAGAGCCTGACCTGGTCGAGAAGGTAAAGAAGGGATACAAGGTTGGAGACCAGACCTACAAAGTACACCTAGACGGGGTCAACCTCATGCCCTTCCTGGCCGGCAAGGTGGACAAATCCCCACGCCCCGGTTTCATCTACTGGAGCGACGACGGCGATTGCATGGCGATGCGTATGGGCCGGTTCAAGATCGTGTTCACCGAGCAGCGGAATACGGGTTTAGCTGTCTGGCGCGAGCCTCTGTCGCAGATGCGGCTTCCCAAGTTCTTCGATCTTCGTGCTGACCCCTTCGAACGAGCTGAGGAGAGTTTCAGTTACGACAGCTGGTTCCTGGAGAACATTCCCATTCAGTACGCGGCGCCACCCATCCTGATGCAATGGCTGTCGAGCTTCAAGGAGTTTCCGCCGCGCGCCAAGGCGGCAAGCTTCACAATCGATCAAGTTGTCCAGAAGCTGATGCCCAAGGATTGATCAACGAGATATCAAGTAACTGCAAGCTGAGTGGGACGCGCAAAGCGGAAGACTTCAGACACTCCAAAGAGTCCACGCAGCGCGTCCCGCTTGTTTCGAAAGAACCGCGAAAGGACGCAATTCGGTCGAACAACCCGCTCGCCTTTTCAATCACGCCGCGCTCGCAAGCCAGTTCTTCATAACGTTCGCATCCACCAGCCCCGCCTGCTGAAACCGGAGTTCGCCACCGGCAAACACAGCGAAGTTCGGAATTCCCTGCACTTTGTACCGCGCCGCCAGTTCCGGAAAGCGCTCTGTATCCACCTTCAACACAAGCGCCCGCCCAGCCATCTCCCGAGCCGCCTGCGCCACATGCGGCGCCGCCATCCTGCAAGGTCCGCACCACGAAGCCCAGAAATCAACCAGCACGGGAACCTTGCTCTCGCGCACAATCTCGTCAAATTCGCTCGTACTCACCTCGATCGGCGCCGCCATCGCCGGAAGCGGTGCCTTGCAGGCGCCGCATCTCCCTGTATCTGCCAGATGCTTCGCCGGAATCCGATTCGCTTTTCCGCAAGCCGGGCAGTTTCTGACAATCGCCATTCCTGTCTCCATTTCTAAAACCAGGCCAGTTTTGAGATGCTGGTGCGTCCTAATAAGGTGCGAGCCAGCGTCCTCCCCATTTCCACGTCAACTACAAATCGGGCGCGACCGCCGCAACCAGCAGATTCTAAACCCGGAATTCCTGGGACCGTATTGCAGGTAATTACCAGCTCTTGGCGCACAATGGAACCAAAGCTGACTTATGCATACAAGGCCCAATGCCATACCCCTTTCTTTCAACTCGTATTCTCTGGTCCTTGATTCCGATTCCTGTCCCCTAAATCCTTCCCTGAGATGAATCTGCGGCGAAGTTCAGTCCCATCAGGAATTCCGGCCGAATGGCATCGCTAACTCGTTGATAACGGCGATTTAACGCTCAGAGTGGGGAGTGGGGGTACCCCGGGTACCCCATCGCCTCTCGCCCGGCGCCTACTACACTTGAAATTGCCATGACCGATATCGCACCCCCCACCCCTCCCGTAGCCCGCAAAGAACACAAAGAGACCGCCCTCCACGGCATTACCCTCACCGACGACTACGCATGGCTCCGCGATAAAGACAATCCCGACGTCACCGCCTATCTTCAGGCCGAAAATGCCTACGCCGAAGCCCTCACCGCTGACCTCGCTCCCCTCCGCGAGCAGCTCTACAACGAGATGCTCAGCCACATCAAGCAGACTGACGAGTCCGCCCCCTACCGCGAAGGCGACTGGTGGTACTACATCCGCACCGAAGAGGGAAAGCAATACTCCATCTTCTGCCGTAGACGCGCCTCCAACACGACCCCGGGTGCCCCATCCAAGACAGCAGCTTCATCGCTGTCATGGGTGGGAGACCTCGGCATTCAACTTTCCCCGGACTCTCCTGAACAAATCATCCTCGACGGCAATCAGCTCGCCGAAGGTCTTGCGTTCTTCGCCATCGGAGCCACTGACATCTCAGACGACGGCCGCTGGCTCGCCTATAGTGTAGACACCACCGGCTTCCGCCAATACACCCTCCGCATCAAGAACCTCGAAACCGGCGAAACCCTCCCCGGCGAAGTGCAGCGCGTAGGCTCCGTCACCTGGGCCGCCGACAACACGACCTTGTTCTACTCCGTCGAAGACGAAGAGCAGAAGCGCCAGTTCCAGCTCTACCGCCACACCCTCCATACTCCGCATTCCAGCGACGTTCTCGTCTATCAGGACGACGATGAGCGCTTCAACATTGGCGCCGGCCGCACCCGTGACGGCAAATACATGGTGCTCGAGTCCGCCAGCCACACCACCACCGAGTGCCTCGTCCTCCCCGCCGACCAGCCCACCACCGAATTCACCGTCATCAGCCCACGCCAGGACGAGCACGAATACGCCGTAGATCACCGCAACGGCCAATGGTTCATCCGCACGAACGATCGCGGCCGCAACTTCCGCCTCGTCACCGCACCCGTCGACGCCCCCGCACGCGAAAACTGGGTCGAGCGCATCCCCCACCGCGACACCATCATGCTCGAAGACGTCGACCTCTTCGCTAATTTCTTCGTCGCCTGCGAACGCGAAGATGGCCTACCCCGCCTGCGCCTATGGAAGTTCCAGAATCAGAACCCCGAAGCAAATCCCGCCGGCGAAATTGCCTTTCCCGAGCCTGCCTACAGCGCTTCACCGGGTATCAACCGCATCTGGGAAACGACCACCTTCCGCTACGGCTACCAGTCTCTCGTCACCCCAGGCTCGGTTTACGAATACAACCTCGAGACACACGACTCCGCACTCCTCAAGCAGCAGGAAGTCCCCGGCGGCTTCGATCGCACCCTCTATGCCAGCGAGCGCATCCACGCTACCGCATCGGACGGCGTAAAGGTCCCCATCTCTCTCGTCTACCGCCGCGACAAATTTCAAGGTGCAGCGTTGGAGAAAAAGTTGGGTGCCCCATCCTCGACACAGTCTTATCCTGGCGAGGGTAGGAAAGCTCAAGACTCAACCCGCTATGAGGCGAATCGACCACCGCTCTACGTCTACGGCTACGGCTCCTACGGCTACGCTCTGCCTCTCGGCTTCAACTCCAACCGCCTCTCGCTGCTCGATCGCGGAATCGTCATCGCCTACGCCCACATCCGTGGTGGCGGAGACCTCGGCAAACCCTGGCACGATGCCGGAAAAATGCTCGTCAAACGCAACACCTTCACCGACTTCATCTCCGTCGTCGAACACCTCACTGCGAACGGATACGGTGATCCCGCCCGTGTCGCCATCGAGGGCGGCTCCGCCGGCGGACTCCTGATGGGCGCCGTCTCCAACTTCCGCCCCGACCTCTTCCGCGCAGTCCTTTCCCACGTTCCCTTCGTCGACGTCATGAACACCATGCTCGACGCGTCGCTCCCCCTCACCGTTCCCGAATACGAAGAATGGGGAGACCCCAACGAGGAGACTTACTTCAAGTACATGCTCAGTTACTCGCCCTACGATAACTTGAAGCCAGTAAGTTATCCCACCATGTTAGTCAAGACCTCGCTCAACGACAGTCAGGTCATGTACTGGGAACCCGCAAAATACGTAGCGAAACTCCGCACCCTGAAAACCGACAAGAACCCCGTCCTCCTGGTCACCAACATGGAAGCCGGCCACGGCGGCGCAAGCGGCCGCTACGACTATCTCAAAGAGATAGCCTTCGACTACGCCTTCCTGCTGCGGGGCCTAAGTTTGCTGAGCTAATATCCAGTTCGCGAAGTTCAGAACAAGTTGACGGTGTCATCCTGAGGGAACGGGGCCCCGAACGTCCTTCAGTTCGGGGGTGGTGAGTGAAGGATCTGCTTTTCCTTTCACCCACAAGACTCATCACAACAGCACCACCCCGCGTGATACAGTGACTGTTGCTTCCCAAAACCAACATGAAACCCGCTTTTCTCCTGATCCTCTTGTCCGCCTCAATTCTCACCGCGCAATCCGCGCCCGGCACTCCCGTCAAGATATACATCGCCGGCCCCGGCGTTACCGCCCCTGAGCTGTTGCCCCACACCGCCTCTCACCCATACGTTTCTGACCATTGCAAAGGCGAGGAACAAGGCAACGTCGTATTCTCCCTGATCGTCGACCTCAACGGTGAGCCCCGAAACATTTTCTTCCTCAATCCGGTTGGAGACGATTTGGATCTGCTTGCGCTTAGGGCCGTCATTGAAGACCGTTTCAAGCCCGGAACACAAAATGGATCACCGGTCCCCGTCGCAGAGTCGATCGAGGTTTTGGTGAGGACTTGCCTCAAAGACGAAAAACAGGCGGACGGTAAAGAGCAAATGATCCTTCATCTTGCCGCCGAGCCTCAGCAGCATCTCAAGCCTCCTGTCGATCCCCCCCAGCAGGTTGCGCTTGTCTCCGGAACAGGCCTGTCCACCAACCCTGCCAACCCCGACGAGGGAATCTTGAAAATCGGCGAAGATATCAAGGCGCCCATACCGTTTGCCCCTACGGACGCCACCAAAATGCTCGTTCGCAGATTCCTTGACGGTGCCGACTATAAAGTTTCAGTTGTTGTAGACCGCTACGGCATGCCGTCGCGCCTCAGGATTCTCGACGCCGGTCAGCCTGGCCACGAGCAGCCCGTGGCGAGCATCGTCCGGTTGTGGCGCTTCAAGCCCGCAATGAGAAACAATGAACCGGTCCCAGTAAGAATAGAATTCCGGCTCTGATTTGCGGCAGCTAGTTTGATAGCCGCGACTGATGCGCCCACAACCCCAGCCCCGGATTAGAGACAAAGAACAGCTCTTCCCCATCCAGCCTGTTATAACCATGCGATAACTTATCCGGGTTATAGTGCTCCGACATCTCTGCATAACCGCCGTATTTGAACCCCACACCCTCGATCTCTTCCCTGCTAAGTTGCCCCGGACACCATGTAATCGTGAACCGTTCCTCCGACGACCCATGAATCAGGTGCGCGGCCGCTCCCAACTCCGCAGCCAGGTCCGCATTCGCTTCCACCGCCGCCAGCGTCGCCGGAGTTCCGCGATACCCGTACTTGCGAATCAGCCCGTCAATGCACTTGTCCTCGCCAAATTCCCGAACAGCCGGCGCAAGAACGATGAGTTCTGCGCCATCTGCCAGTGCCATCCGCGTCCGATACACCGCCTTGTTCCCCAGCCACGTCGAATGAAATTCATGCGGATCGAGATACACCACCGCCTTTCGAATCGGCTCGGCAACCAACTCGAAGTTCACCTTCAAACTAAGCTCTGCCGCGCGATGGAAACACTCCACATCATCCCCGATAAACAATCCGCGCACCGCCAGCCCGCCGTCCGCGCGCCGCCCCACCACCGTCTGCACATACACAATCGGCAGTTCGCGCAAAAAATGATCCGAAGCATAATTCAGTACCGCGCGCACCGGATTCTCGGCGCGCCCCATGATGCGCTCCATCCCGTAAACCGCGCCCAGGTAATGGCTCAGATTGATGCCCTGCCGTCCACCCGCGCCGACCAGAATGTTCTTGTTGTAGTTCGCCATCCCGATCACTTCATGCGGCACCACCTGCCCAATCGAGAGAATCAGATCGAACCCACCTCGCGAAATCAGCTTGTTCGTCTGCGCCGGCCACGGCACATTCAGCTTTCCTTCCGACTGCTGATAAATGAACTCTGCCGGCACTTCGCCCAGCGTCTCCACGTCCGTCCGCCAGTTGTGAACCCGAAAGATATCCTGCGGAACACCCGGGAACATGTGGTCCATCTGCGCAGCCGTCATCGCCGCATGTGTCCCGATCGCCGGCAGCACCGCCTTCATCCGGTCGCCAAAATGCCCCCACGCCGCGCAGGTCAACACACCGGCCTGCGAATGCAGCCGCGTAATATCCGGCGGCACCGCGAGCACCCGTTCGCGTCGTCCCAGCTTGTCAAGGCTTTCAGCGAGCAATTCCGTCAAGCGCTGTGGTCCGAGGTCAACATCAACACCGCCAACTGCACAATGCATCCCCATGCGCTCAACTCTACCCCAAATGCGCGGCTGTGGCACTCACCCACCGCACTGCTCGCTCGCAGCGTCGATCACCCTCGGTGTTTCACCGTCTTCTATCTAATTTGGAATAGAGGACAGTGGCCGTGAGGTGCACGTTTTTGTGTCTGGTTCGGTGCGGTCGTAAAATTCTCGGCACTACAACACGCATCTCTTCAACTTCGCGCTCCGCTTCATGCAATCACGGAGTATTCTAGAGAAAATATATGCCAAGAATGAAAGTGGTTCCCTCAATCAAACCGTGTGAAGGTGGTTTCGAAACTGAGGTTCGAGCCGTTGAATCATTCTACAAATGGCGGAAAAGGTACAGAGAAATAGGCGACGCCTACATGGAAGCCATTCAACTTGGTTTGGCAGTCTTGGAAGGCGATCCGGCCGGACGGCTCTCGTTCGTCAAAAGGTCGCTCAAACTCGAGGCAACAGTAGAGACAGAGGTTCTCGAACAGCATCGATTCCGACGCTACTGAACTCCCGCCTTCGTAATCTCAAGCAGAACAACAACTCCAAAACAGCCGATTTTGACGCGATGGCGGCAGTGAGGGACTCGAACTTGAGCCGCTTTGCGGGCGTCCAAGCCCGCAGGCGAAATCCTGATCGAACGAAGTGACGGAAGGACCTGCGATGGAAATGGTGGGCAGTGTGAGGGACTCGAACTTGACCCGCTTTGCGGGCGTCCGAGCCCGCAGGCGAAATCCTGACGGAAACGAAGTGAAAGGAAGGACCTGCGAAGGGAATGGTGGCAGTGAGGGACTCACATCGAGGCGCATCGGTTTCAATTTAAACAACTTGGCGATGAACGGTCCCATCCTACCCCCAAGTCTACCCCCAAGCCCGCGAAGCAGCACGCGGACCATAGGGTACTCAAACAGCATCGCGGATCAGTGTTAACGATCGGACAGTTCTATCACGGTTGTCGCAGGAACGGGCTCACCGTTTTTCATTGCGGGCTTGAAACGATAGAAGTAAACAATACCTGCTAGTTGCTTTTCGAGGCCTGAGTGCGAGCTTCGAAGAACCTTCATTCGGTGCGGCATTCCATACCTGTCGACAACAACGGAAACCGCGTAATCCCCCGGTCCAAAAATTCGCGGATCTATCTTGGGTACAAAGCCGGACGTAACGAGCCGTGTTGGGTTGGTGAAGCTGCCACCCTTTAGGGCGGCG
Organism: uncultured Acidobacteriaceae bacterium; assembly: GCA_963832035.1. Taxonomy (GTDB): domain Bacteria; phylum Acidobacteriota; class Terriglobia; order Terriglobales; family Acidobacteriaceae; genus Telmatobacter. The sequence continues at coordinate 1,076,959 of CAWHSK010000004.1, forward strand.
GGCGGATCGGGATCCGACGGGTTCTTGGACAGACCAGTGCCGGAGACCAAGACAGTTTGTAGGGGCGGATCGACGGGTGGCCTGAGAGTCTGCTGCGGTTCGGCGGAGAAGTACAGGACAAGTTCTTCCTGACCATTTTTATCCTTCTGGGAATGCAGGCAACTGCGCACGAAAACATCGAGCGACTCGGCAATCGCGACAGGTTGACCATTTAGCGTGCCGGGCTTGAAGCGGTCTTCTGTGACGTGTTTCAGCATCAACACGTCAACCATGTCGCCGAAGGCACTGAGGAAGTAGACATTCCGCGGCTCACCATTGGCATCGACGATTAGGGAAAACGTGATTTTGCCCTGCTTATGGTCCTTGCAATGGTCATTGACGTATGACTGGGCTGCGGCGTGAGGCAATAACTCCGGGGCGGTGATGCCGGGGCCGGCGGTGTAGATCATGAGGGGGGAATCGGTGGAAAGTGCCGGAGCGGTTTGCGCGTGGAGCATTGAAGAGATCAAGAGGATGTGAAAGCAGGATGGTTTCATGTTGGTTTTGGGAAGCAACAGAAACTGTATCAAACGTCGCAGCCAAAGTCGATCAACCTGCCGTGCCATGCCCGTTAAACTTCTGAGAACCACGAGCGGAACCGATGACAGGTTTCCTTGTGTCAGAATACTACTCTAGAACCCTTTCGCAGCAATTCCTCAATAAAGTGCGGATGACTTTAGATTCCTTCCTCTATCGCGGGTTGACAGTCACCATCAGGGCGATGGCAGAAATCGAAAAATGGGCACGCTATAGAAGGATATAGTGGTTAATTTTTTCATCCAGTTGTCCTTACCTTCTCATTTGGACAGCGTCTGTTCGATGGGACCGTGATGCAGCAACAACGTCGTCAAGCGGATCGGAGGCGCTACGCTTTCAGGGGCGAATTCGCATTCTAGGCGGACGATATCAGCCAACTGAGCGGCAGCATCGGGGTCTCCGAATGCTGCTGAGTAGCGAACGGAAGCAGCGCTCCACTCAGCACTTCCATGGTTCATCAAGTGACGGAGCGTGCCACAACTGCCAAAACAGATAATGTGTGGTCGATGTGGAGAGGCATTTTCAGATATGACGGCTGGGTCAGAAATCTGTCCGAGATCCGCGTCTATTTCAATTCCAATTCTTTGAACTACGGGATTATCGCCAGAATATCCAACGATGATGAATTCCATACCTTGCCGGTGAAAGGTATGGTTTGGATCGAAAACCCCACTCGTAAGATAGGGCATCATCGAGATCTTCCTTCGCTTCAACTCTTCCACAATTACATCGTCAATCGTCGATATGGAAGCACTTAGGGGAAGGGTATGTTTTATCCTGCCCAGAAACTCCACTGCATCAAACCGAAACGCGACCTTTCCGGTCTCACTAGAAATCTCAGTCTCTTGCTTGATGCCACTGAATCCGATTGCTGTTGTGGTGTTGAAGACGACCACCTTTTTAGCCAGTTTTGAATTGCTGATCTTCACTCCGGACCGAGTCTCAACCTGTTTGCTGTCGGAAGCGATCACGATTCGGTCATTCGTTGTTCGTATAACGATGGTCGTAGCCCAAGCCCAAGTCGTCGAGCAAACCAGAAAGACTAGGAAGGCCACACCATAGACCCGCTTGTATGGTGACATCGGCAAACCGTCCAAGGATTGATTTCGCTTTTAACAGTTTAGCCGTCTTTCCGGAAAATGGAATCAGTGACGTTTAGCCTTCATCCACGCAATCACTTTCAGCCACATCCTGCTTAGCTCGTCCGGCGTTTTCGCGGAGCACGTCGAATCACGCGATGCGAGCTGGTTTTGGTGTGAAAGCCCAATATCATTATTGCAATTTAGGTAACAAAGGATCACCCAAAACGCGAATCAAGGGATCTGACTGCCTCGTCCCAAGCTCTCATTTGCTTGACCTGCTCGGCCTGCTTAGTTGACAGCGTTAACTGCTTGTCCTCACCTTGACGCGCTTAGGTTGCAGACCAAGCATTCGCTACAATAATTGCAACCACCAAAAGACACCCGGTGAACGATGCGGACCGTTTCGTGCTGGCAGTGTCGCAGTTTTCAGGGAAGTCGTCCGAGTTGCCGGTCATACTATTGGCGGAAGAGTTCGACTTCATTCGGCTAATTCTTCAATTGGGAGAAAAGCCGCTCACAGTCTGGATCGATTGGTTGTGGCGATGATTCTTGTATACGGAGATGACAGCAGCGACGAGAAAAGGCAGCGAGTTTCTGCCGTCGCCATTGTCGCAGGCACGGAGGCGATGTGGAACCGTATAGAACCGCAATGGATTGCACGAAATGAGGGGATGCCCTTCCATGCTAGGGATTGCGAAACAGATCACGGTGACTATGCTGCGTTCCCTCACGAGCAAAATAAGGAGCTGTACAAAGATCTGGCTATTATGCTGGCTGGCAGTGGCCTGATTGGGCGTGGTATCGGCATCGACTTGAAAGCGCAACGTGAAGTATTTCCGGACGGTCCCGATATCGCTTACTACAAAGCCTTCGCTGAATTATTGGACGCAGTGAAAGACGTATGCATCCATTTCCAGTTGCGCACGAAATTCACCTTTGATATCAGCACTGAGAATGAGTACAATGCTGGCCTCTTGTACAAGGGGAGCAGAGAAGATTTCCCTGAGATGCTTGAATGGTTTGATCCGGAAATTTACTTTGAACCAGCCAAGCATTCGGCGCGGCTGCAAGTGGCGGACCTGCTGGCCTACGAGGCCATGAAGGGTGTAGATAATACGGTGGGTCCGATCAAGAGGAAGCGGAAATCATGGGAAGCCTTAGCTCGGACCGAGCGATTCCATATGATTGGCTACGGGATAGAGTGGTTTGAAGACACCAAGCGAAATATGCCGAGGATAGAAGAGCTAAGCGGATTCAATCAGCTCGACTACTCTCAATGGTTGGAGGATAGAAATCGGCAACACTCAATTAGCAATTTAATCCATTTCACTAACTGGATAGGTAAAAAGGGGCAGGCGAGGTAAGCCATAGGATATGGACGTGAGAGAAAGCATCGGAATGAGGTATTGTCACTCATGTTGAATCGCGTTGGTGGATGTTGCGTCTACGGATTGGTATTTGTTCTGTCGCTATCCGCTTTCTCTCAAACGCAGAAGACGGCCCGAGATTATTACAGCGAATTGGACAAAGCGCACGGGCTGGATGGATTCAGTAACGAGTACGTATGTTTCCGAGATGACCCGAACGATGAGCAATTTCTAACGTTCAGCAAGACTCAAGACATTGCGAAAACCTACCCGTGGGAGAATTTTCCCGCCAATAAACGAGCGGCTGCAAAGGCTGAGTTCGAAAAACCGGGGCTGCTCATGCTTGGCTACAAGAAGGGGATTCAACTCGGGGAGCCTGTCGTCTTCGAAAACGACGACGTTCATGGCAAACTCATGGGTCATGCCGACCAAGGTCAAAGGCATGCGGATTCACTTCACCATAAACTGGCAGACGCTGCGATACCGGTGGTCTGTAGAGGAACAGAAGCTCGGAGTTTGGGCAGCGATTGCGACGGCAGACACCTTTGGCCAATGCGAAGATAGAACGGTGCACCACGGCGGAGGTATGTAAGGTTGTGAGATGTTGACGGAGATGTTAGAGGCAGCGATGCCGGGGCGATGGGCTGTGGTGAAACGGCGCGAACGAACGAATGCATACCCGTCGCGAAAACCGGGATACGAAGTTCAAACACCGGAGGGATACCGGTTCCGCAAAGAATACAGCGGAGGATATGAATATCGACATGGAGCGCATTCGCGGCATTTCGAGGATGCGGAGACGGTCAATTGACTGGCTGACCACATTAATCTCGCGGTCGAACCGTGTCCCCCGGATTGCGAATGCAGAATCTGGAAACAAATCGCAGAGCACAGACTGCTTCAGAGCTAGATTCCGCAAAGTGGAATTCTTTCCAAGCACACTGGAGACTGTCCAAATTGAGTTATGTCCGGGTTGGCCACCACTCTTCACTTAACGCGAAAATAGGCACGCCAGATCAGAAACTGACCGCCAGAACTCCTACAGTTCGCCGTTCTCGATGGCGTCTGTTACCGCCTTAAGATTTGGAAGGTGCTTGAGCGGAACAATGGTCGTCCATGCTACGTCCGCGATGATCGCGTTGCCATGAGGGTTTCGAAGAGTAGCCGTTTTCCTCTCGGGGTCCACGGCCTCAACCAAGAGTTTGCCAGCGAAACGACCATGAACAACAACCTCGTCGCCCACCAACGGGAAATATGCGCGTCGTTCGTTCTGGTATTGCGACATGTAGGCATTCTAAACGCCATCAGTTCGCGAATGGCTCGTGGCTGAGCGTGTGACCGCCCACTCGGAAGTTGATATGGTGTGACCCTGTCAACATCTTCGAATCGCTGGGGTGTTTTTTGTTTTGTTTTTGCTTTTGCCTTTTCGAGGACAGGGTCAGCAGCAGCCGTGGCAGGTAATGGCGACGATTGATCAAGCTGATATTCGCGGGTCGGAACCGCATAATCATGATCCGTCGGGAGCTGCCTCTGACTACTCACGCGAGTCCGGCTAAGCCTGTCGCAAACTTCCGCCGAGGATTCTCCTTCGTGCTTGCTCCGGCTGCGGCTGACTCTGTCCTCGAGTTGGATAGCGTTGTTCATTGGTTGATTGGTTTTTGTTTTTTCCCTATTTGGAAGGTCTTTGCTTTTGTTCTTTCGGTTTTCGTCATGCTGCCAGCTGTTGCCTGTTGGCCGCCGCTTCAGCCTTGATCCCGATGGCCCAGATGAAGCCCAGCAGTTCGCGTGCGATCGCCGTCATGACCTTCCTCTGATCCTTGCCCGCGTTCATCATCTTCATATAACGCTTGTGCAGGCGATGCTGTGCCTTCCAGGCTATTTCGGTGATCTCTGCCGGAACGCCCTGGTGTCGTTTGCGCAGCTTTTCCCCTACGCGCGGCAGATGTCGATAGCACCAGGCCGATTCCACCACGATTCGTCTGAGGTGAGCGTTGCCGGACTTGGTAATGCCGCCTCTTCGAATGCGCTTGCCGCTGGAGTCTTCGCTCGGAAACACTCCGCAATAACCCATCAGCTTCCGTGCACTCTGGAAACGGGAGGAGATGTTGCCCAGTTCGGAGGCGATCGTGACTGCCGATATATGCGCCACACCGCGCAGAGCCTGCAGGCCACGGATCAGTTCCTGCATCGGCTCCGGAGCCAGCTTCACCACTTCCAGGATGGCCTCTTCCAATCGCTTCACCCGTGCGGCCATGTGCTCCACTTCGTTCATGCAATCCAGCCGTGTAACTTCCTGCGCCGGCTGTGTGTAGCGAACCTGAGCGAGCCATCTCATGTAGCGCTCCGTCCATGCCTTCAGTCCCAGCGGAGGACGTTGGCCGGTGCGGAGAAGGAACTTGGTTAGCCGATGCCGCGCGCGCAACTGATCCTGCTTGGCCGCCTCCCGCTGCCGGACAAGATCACGCAACGACTCGGAGTCTTCATCGGGAACCCACACCGCTGTCAGATCTCCGGAACGGTGACTGCGTGCCAGCTTCAGTGCGTCCCGCCGGTCCGTCTTCACACGGTCTCCGGGCTTCTTCGGAACCAGGCTCGGCGCCACCACCGCGCACTCGACGCCTAACTGCGAAAGCTGCCAGTAAAGTACGAAGCCCGTCGGGCCGGCTTCGTAGCAGGCGCGGAGATGTTCGGCGGGACCAAGCTTCCTGATCAGCTTCCGGACCGACTCTTCGCGGTTGGCTATCGTTCCCAGGCTGCGAACCTCGCCATCCGGTTCGGCTACCGCTACGGCTATCGTTTCGGCATGGACATCCAAACCCAAAAATCGTAACTTCTCTCTCATGACCGGTTCCCTCCGCTTGTGGCTCTGGACTGAAGTTCGTCAAACAAACTCAGCCTAACCCACGACTAGCGCATCGAGCCGGTCACACCATAATGACTACTCGTTGATCAACAGCAGCGCGAACTGTTAACGAAAACATAACTTCCGAGTTGGCCACAATTCGCCAGGAATATGCGGAACCGACGTGTTGGGGTAGAGTTTCGACATGCCACGGTATAAGGTCCTGAGAGGCGTCGCACACAACATTGGGCATTCGTTCACAAGCTCCATGAACTATGCAACTGACGACTACACGATGGGCCACATTCTAAGGTTCGCTCGGGAAAGTGGCATGGATAACTAACTATCGACTTCACAACCGGCGCAGCGGGACCAGTTGAACTGCTGAGAGAACCGATAGCCGAAGTGCCACGCCGTTACACGGATTGGTTCTGGAAACTTGTCGAAACGAGCGGGTCAAATGCCTCACTCGTTCGATCTGCTCGTCTCACGCTGAAATATGACCTGAACCGCAACAAATCAGCACCGAACGGTCTCCTCTTGAGCCCTTATGTTTGCGAAGTTTCCATAGAAGACACAAGAGCGTCGAGCACCTGGAGCAACACGTCGAAGACCTCCGGATGCGCCTTCTCGACTTCGTCCAACAGAACGACCGAGTACGGACGACGACGGACGGCTTCAGTCAGCTGGCCGCCCTCTTCGTACCGACATATCCCGGCGGCGCGCCGACGAGGCGAGCGACCGAGTGCTTCTCGCCGTATTCGCTCATGTCGATCCGCACGATGGCGCGGTCATCGTCGAACAAGAATCCGGCGAGCGCCTTAGCGAGCTCGGTCTTTCCGACGCCGGTCGGGCCGAGGAACAGGAACGACCCAGTGGGCCGGTCGGGGTCGGAGATTCCGGCGCGAGCACGCCGGACGGCGTCGGAGACTGCTCGGACGGCCAGCCGCTGACCGATCAGCCGCTTTCCGAGCTCTTCCTCCATCCGGAGAAGCTTGGCGGCTTCACCTTCGAGCAACCGCCCCGAGGGGATGCCGGTCCAGGCGGCGACAACCTCAGCAATGTCGTCCGGTCCGACCTCTTCCTTGACCATCGCGCTGCGGACGCCGGCGTCCTCCCGAGCCTTGGCCAGCTCAGCCTCGACGTCGCGTACCCGGCCGTACAGAAGCTTCGATGCAGTCTCCAGGTCGCCAGCGCGCTGGGCCAGCTCCACCTCGGTGCGCAGCCGGTCGAGCTCTTCGGCGAGCGAGCCGGCCCGGTTCAGCGACCGCCTTCTCTTGTTCCCAGCGCGCCGTCAATGCCGAGAGCTGTTCCTGGCGGTCCGCCAGGTCGCGACGAAGTCGCTCGAGCCGCTCGCGCGACGCGGGATCCGTCTCGTGCTCGAGAGCCATTTCTTCCATCCGCGCGCGGTTGACCGAGCGTTGCAGCTCGTCGATCTCGACCGGGCGCGAGTCGATCTCCATCCGCAGCCGCGAAGCCGCCTCGTCGATCAGGTCGATCGCCTTGTCGGGTAGGAAACGGGAGGTGATGTAACGGTTCGACAGGGTGGCCGCGGCTACCAGCGCGGCATCGGAGATCGCCACTTTGTGGTGGGCCTCGTACTTTTCCTTGAGCCCGCGCAGGATTCCGACCGTGTCTTCGACGGTCGGCTCGTCCACCAGCACCTGCTGGAAGCGCCGTTCGAGGGCCGCATCCTTCTCGATGTGTTCGCGATACTCGTCCAACGTGGTGGCGCCGACCATCCGCAACTCGCCGCGGGCGAGCATCGGCTTGAGCATGTTCCCCGCGTCCATCGCGGACTCGCCGGTCGCGCCGGCGCCGACCACCGTGTGCAGTTCGTCGATGAATGTGACGATCTGGC
>CAWHSK010000005.1:0-1501602 GCA_963832035.1 uncultured Acidobacteriaceae bacterium
TACGCATCGCCCGGTCATTGCTGACGACGAACACGGCTCCATCGCGGATCGCCGACGCGGGCACGACGACGGATGATTTCATCGCCGCGGCGCCAATGGCGGGTTTCGTTACAGCGATGAACGCCACGCTCGCATTCATTTCCGGCCGCAGGTACTCGTCCGGACGCAGGATCTTGACTTTCAGTTGTACCGTCGCCTTCTGACGGTTTGCCTCCGGAGACACTTCATCGATCACGCCGTCGTAGTGCCGGTCCGGGAAGGCGTCGGTAGTGACGACGCCTTTTTGATGAGGGCTCAGCTTGGCGAAATCGTTTTGACTGATGTCTAACTCCACCTTCAAGTCATTCAGATCGGCCATCGACAGGACGTAGCCCTTGGCTCCTTTGTCGCTGACGGCTCCGGTGGTCACAAACTCACCCTTCTCGACGTTGCGCTCCAAAACCGTTCCCGTCACAGGCGCGCGAATGATAGTGCTATCGAGCTGTACCCGGGCATACGCGAGTTGTCCCCTGGCTTGCTCGATTTGCCCATTCGCCGCGTCTATTTCCTCGCGCCTTGGGCCGAGCTTCACCAGGTTGTGGGTGAGGTCGAGCGAAGCAGTTCGGGCCAATGCCCCGTCGTAACGGGCTTGTGCATCGTCCAGCACCTGCAGCGCCACAACGCGCGCCTTAACCAGTTCCCTGGTGCGCTCCAGAAAGATCTTGGCATTCCCCGCGTCCGCGCGCGCACTCTCCGCATCCGCCTTCGCCTTGGCGATTTCCTCCGGCCGGGAACCGTTCAACAACTGTCTTGACCGTGCCTGCATATTCTCCAGGTTGCCTTCGGCCTGCTGGACCTGCGCCCCGTATTCCTCGTTCTCCAGGCGCACCAACTCCTGACCCTTCTTCACGCGGTCACCCTTTTCAACGCCGATCCACGCGATTCTGCCGACCACTTTCGCCGCCAGTTCGATCTTGTGCGCAGTGACGATGTAACCGGTGGCGTTGAGCGACACATCGCCGCCCTGCGCGGGATCGCCGGCCGAAGGCGTCCGCACGTGAACTACTTCGACGTTGGTTGGACGATTGAGCACCTGATAACAGAAATACCCGGCCACCAGGAGCGCCATGCCGATCAGGAGCGACCAGGACAGCCAGGGCAACGGACGCTTGGTTTCTTTCCCGCTGCGGTCAATGTGCAGGTTCTTCAGTTCTGCGTCCATAGGCTTTATTTTGAGATGTTCGACCTGATCATGGGGGCTTTGCCGGTCGCGCCGCGCTCGATTTTATCGACTTGGCGCACGTGGATTACGGGCATGGATGCACCCTGCGCGGTGACCTCGCGACGTAGCGCTCCGGTAAGCACGCTCTCATCAAACCCATTTGGAACTCCGGCAAGCGTCAGATGGAGTCCATCGTGGTCCAGAAGTAGTTCCCACCCGCTCAACGTGACGCTCTCGACCACGCGCCGCAGGGCGTTGGGATGTATCGCGACCGTCTCTCCATTCGAAGAGGGGAAGCGTAGTACCTCATCGCGGCGACCGTCCACATTGTCGATCAAACGGTAGGGGAGCCCGCATGGACACGGTTGGGGCAGGAACCGCACCAAGTCGCTCATCTCGTAGCGGATCAGCGGTTGGGTGCGCCTGTGAAGCACCGTTATGAGCACCCGTGCGCCGAACGTGCCCGTTGGAACTGCATGGCCCTCTTCATCAACCACTTCGATGATCACCATGTCTTCTGCTACGTGCAGCCCGGCGTGCCGCCGGCATTCGGCGGCGATCATCCCGCTTTCAGTGGCCGAATAGCCGTTAAACAATGCACAACCCCAGGCAGCCTGTACTTGCGCCCGTAGTTCCTCGGTAACAACCTCGCCGCTCGCGGTCACAATCCGGGGCGCGATATGCAGCCGCTTGTTCGTCGTTTGCTCGCCGGCCAGCATATTGAGCGTTGATGGATAAGATGAAAGCATGTACGGCTGCCAGTCATTCAGGCGCGTGATAATCACATGCGGCGGCTCGGACGCATCCATTCGCATGGTGGGGTAGAGCCAACTCGAAGTCGACATGTTAATGCGAGCCGATTGATACGACGGCGTGGTGGAAGCCACCATCGCTCCCTTCCGCCGCACGAAGGAGTGCGTGTTCAAGCCGGCCCATGACGCCGCGCGCCCGTAACCCGCCAGAAGCATTGACCACTCGGCCTCGTCGAACAGGAACCACCCACGCCGGCCGGTCGTTCCGGAACTCGAATTGACGACGTATCGCCCGCCAAATACTCTGCCGTCCGTATATGTGCGCATGTGCCTTTCGACGTCAGTCAGACGGACTGATCGGTCCGTCACGATTTCGTCAAAATGCTCCATCACCATCGTTTTTGTCAGTATCGGCAGTTCCGCCAGCGGCCGATGCTCAAGGTTGCGGTGGAATTTCCGGTAAAAGCTGGAATGCGCGTAAACGAAGGATCGCAGCTTAGCCAACTCACTTCCCTGGTATTTGCCAAACTTCTCCGGGGACCATCGGTCGTGGCTGCGCAGTTCGGACAAACTTCGCGAAGCCTTCAACATTGTTTTGAATTCCATGTTTTGAACCTCCTCCCGGCGCCGGTAATCGACCTGGATTCAGCGCTACCAAATACCGGCGCTACCAAATACCGGGAATCAGCCGGTATCGCGTGCGGTGAGTAAACGCTTCGTAGCCCGGCAACTCTCGCTGGAGAGTCCGGTCCTCGAGCGCTGTTCGGCAAACGTATAGAAAGGCCGTGGCCGCCGCCGGAATGAGCGCCCATCGAGAGTCGAGAATAACGGGGATCGCGAGACTTTGCAGGATGGTGCCGAGGTACATGGGATGCCTCACGAAACGATAAGGGCCGGCTTCGATCACCCGGTGGCCGCGTTCGAACTGAAGGCGCACGGTTTTTTCGAGATGTGGATTCACCATGGTTGCCGCGGCGATGGGAATCATCGCGGCCACAAACGCCGCGCTTCCGAGAAAAACCGAGTACGGACCGAGCGTCGACCAATGGAAGCGTACAGCGTCGAAGCCGGCCAATACGGCTTGAATGGCAAAGAGCACGGCGCCTATCAGCAATATGACTTTATCGAACTGTTTTGTCCCGGAGTGTTTCCTCATGCGTTCCGCAAGCAGTTGTGGATTGGTTCTTAAAGAGCAAACAGAGCTTACGGTCACAGAGCACACATAGAGACCCAGACAGAGCCATCCGCGGCCCCACCACAACGTGCCCGCAGAACTGAACAAGACCAACGCCCAGAGGCCGGTAAAGATCAGCACGCCCTTTACTACCTTCGCCGCAACCCGGTGAAAGTCCGGGGTTGTCTCGGGCGCACACTCGACCGCGGGGGGATTCGGCATCGCTGTGGGTCCCGTATCCGGCGAAAGCATCGTTAGTTTTGGCATTTTTAAAGTAGGGTCCAGCGTCTGATTGAAACAGAGCGGAGTTACGCTTCAACGGAGGTGTTACTCGCGATGGGAGGTCAAGAATTCCCGCTGTCTTCGCCCATAGGGAACGGAACGTGAGGGTCAACAATCTCAAATTCCGATAAATACCGTCGAACGCGCACCAGTTGGGGCCGGTATTCCTCACACTTGCGCGTTTCAACGTGTTCCAACAGCCCCGTGATGACGACAATGAGGGAAGCGATCAGGTCCCACTGACGAAGATCTGTCTGGGAAGGATCGCGAAGATGGCCGCTATGAGAACGAAGGCAACCGACGGCAACCGTCAACAGCCACTTCGCGCCACCGGGTTGTTCTTCGCTTGGCCGGTATTCCGTCTCGCTAACCCAGCATTCGAGCTGCTCCGTGAACTCTTCGATCACATCGGCGATCGCGGCTGCGTCGCCGCCGCCAAGGGCATCGAGATTCGGCGTGCGTGTGGACGCCAGGACGCGCCGGCCGAAGAATCTTTTCAAGGCATCTTCCAGCCTGATGGCTTGCAACATTTGGGTCTGCTACTCCGTGACGGGTAACTCTGTTCGGCGCTCCGATCGGCGAGGCGCGGCTGACGATCGCAGGCCGAGTATCCTGGTGAACAATGCATCGCGAAGTCGAGTTGGCAGCCGTTCAACGATTGCCAGCATCCTGGCGTCCGCGCCGACCAGGTAGCGCGCTTTGGGCCGCCGCGCGGTGAGGGCGCGATGAATCACTTGAGCCACTCGTATGGGCGCCATGGCGGAACGGATGGATTGCTGGGAGAGCCGGCGCATGGTCGGGATCGCGTGACCATAGACCTCCAAGCCTGAGGGCGGCATCTCCGCGAGCATCTTCTCCAGAGCGGCGGACGAGTTTAATAGCATGGGGGTGGCAACGCCACCGGGCTCGATGATGGAAATCCGGATGCCATAGGCCTGAAGCTCGACACGAAATACGTCAGTCAGCGCCTCCAAGGCAAATTTGGACGCCGCGTAGGCTCCTTCGAGCGGAGCGGCGCATCGGCCGGAGATAGACCCGAATTCACGATGCGGCCGGGCTTCTGCCGCAGGAGTGGGAGGAACGCCTGTGTCACAGCGATATTCCCGATAAGATTGACTTCCAACACCCGCCGGAATTCGTCGATCGGCAAGAATTCGAGCGGAATTTGTAGGAAGACGCCGGCGTTGTTGACAATACCATCCAGATAACGTCCGGCGAGCGCCTTGGTTACATGGACGACAGCCGCCGCGATGGCTCAGGTTGAGTTACGTCGAGAACGACGGTGTATAAGAGATTTCCCCCCAATTAGAAGTCCCTCTGAATCCGTCGCTTCGAGAGTCCCGGCGAAAACCTGAAATCCGAGACTCCCAAGATGACGCGCGCATTCCCGGCCGATGCCGTTGATGCTCCGGTTATGAGTACCGGCGGCGAGTTACTGAAGCTCTTACTCATGTGAACGCGTAGCTACAGAGTTCGCAGAAAAGCCAACAGATCGGCTCTTTCCTGCGGGGTGGCCCGCAATCCGAACTCGTGGCCAACCACCGCGCGGTGCGTGATTTTAAAACCCTTGAATCCGGTTGGCACATAATCGTCGCGCAAGCGAGCCGGGTCAAACATGTCTTCGAGACTGGCTACTGCACCATCGTGCAAGTACAGCCGCCGGTACCAGACGCCCTTGAGTGACGGAATTTTGTAATATCCGGTGCCTTTTCTTGTCTTGAGGGCCATGTTCGGGTCCGTGCCCACGGAGAACTTCAGAAGGTCCGGCATGCTCGGACCGTCTAGGGGAGGCGTGAATCCACGCGCCAGGGTCACTTTGTTGCTGGTATAGAGCGGCGGCGTATGACAGCCCGAACAAGTCTCGCGCACAAAGATCTTTTGACCCGCGGCGGCGTGCTCATCAAAGTGATTTGGGTTCGGCGGTGGTGCAGCGAAAACAAGTACTGGACAAGGGCGTACAACAACTCGTCGGGAAGACGGTTTGGGATGTGGCGCTGCTGTTTCGTCAGCATGTGGTGCGAACCGTAGTCCATGGCATCGCAGCAGGTTACAAGGGCCACGTATCGCATGATATCTTCGGGACTCCGGACGCGATGGGTCGCTGTGTGTTCGAGCCATTTACGTTCGCCGATGCCGATCAGATCCGGGACTTTGCTTGGATAAAACGGACTACCGTCGGGTCTTGCGAAGACGCCCCCCGGGTGGGCCCCGAATAACTGCTCGAGGTCGGGCCGCGTCATAGTCTTCAGACTGTCATGGATATCAGGCTGAACCCAGGGCACTCCGAACTGGACATATAGGGGATTCGAGCCGGGGAAAGAGACGCCAAAGGACGCCATGATCAATTGCAGCGACAGCAAGGGAACGACTGGCCGGTTGATGGGCGCTCCGGCGACGATCGTGCCGTTCTCGAGACGCTGCGTATGGCACAAAGAACAATCGCTGAGGCTAAGCGCGATTCCTTTTTCGGTGACCACCCAGCGGAATCCGAACAGCGTGCCATCCTTTTCCGGTACGGCCCCGAGGTGGTCGAGACTCTCTCGAGAACGCGCCAGGAGGATTAGCTTGGGATCCCAGACGCGAGTAGTGGCCGCATCCAACTCTTCGAAGATGCGCTGCCCGTCAGTGATCCAGTCGGACGTTGTGCGTGTCTTGTGGAGATCGATCAGAGGCTCAGGGCTCTTCTTCTGCAATGACTCCCAATATCCCGCCGGCTCGCGCCCCGGATAGTAAACCGGATAGGTCCGCACATTGTCGATGAGCGCGTCGTAATACTCGCGCTCGGAATAGTACGCAGGTGGCGCGGCGAGACCAGCAAGCGGGGTGGACCACCCATCGAGTTCCTTTTGGTCCCAGATTTTGGGAACCTCAGCGCCGCCGCAAATACCTGGAAGAGAGCCTAGGATCAGGGCCGTAAGGAGCGCGTTTGTGGTGCGCCGCGAGGCTCGTGCGGAAGGTTGCAGATTCATAATCTTGTGTCCCGGCCAGTCAAATCGAAACGGCCGCGTGAGCGGCTTGTGCGTTGGGAGCGGCGGTTGATCTCATTCGTGCACGCGCAGCAAAGGACCAACCGGATACAAGCCGGTCCAGCGCAGCGGCATCGTCGGGCCGCGCCAAATTCCCGTCGGCGTCGAACGCCTCGAATGCGCGCGCCACAGTAACTTGGAGCGGGATGACTGTAACGCCCACAACCTCCAGGACCTCCCGCAAGTGCCGCAGACCTCGCTCGCCGCCGCGCGGTCCCGGCGATGCGCTCACGATCCCGGCGATTTTGCCCTCAAAGATGGCGAGGTCCTTCTCGCCCTGTTCGGGCCTCGATATCCAGTCAATAACGTTCTTGATGCGCGCCGAGAACGAACCGTTGTATTCCGGCGAAGCGATGAGGAAACCCTCGTGATTCCAGATAAGTTTTTTGAACTCGAGGACCGTATCCGGCAGGCCTTGCTGCCTCTCGAGGTCCCCATCGTAAAGCGGCATCGGGTAATCGCCGAGGTCTACGCCACTGACCTCGACCGCGGCACTTTCGAGCGCCGCGATTGCCGCGCGCGCCAGTTTCCGGTGGAACGAGTCCGACCTGATGCTTCCCGCAAAAACGAGAATCCGCGGTTTCCGTTCACCGATGTCCGCGGCGGTCATAGACGTCCGGTCTATATTGCGCATATCATGCTCCTGCTTCATCTGAGGGTTCTGATAAAGCAATGGCGTCAAGCCGGGATGCAATCCACTCGATGCGGCCAGAGCTTCCAAATTGAGTTCCCATTCCGCTACTACCAGGTGTTTCCACTGTTTCAAGCGCTTCCGAAGCGCCTTAAAGTGGACCGCGTCGCCTTTCAATCCTTTGCTATTCACAGGTGTCCCTTTCCGACCTTGGCGCCTTTGAGGCAGTCCGATTCTAGGCCGCTTGCGCGATCTGGCCGAGGGCTGCCATGATCATTTCGACGGCCCCGTCCACGCCGGGCTCCGCGCGAATCATGGCCGCCCCTTCGACGGCGCGGCTGAGGTGTTCGGGATATCGGTCCAGCGTCTTTTGAAGGCCCTCAGAGACTCGGTCCGCCGTAAGTTCCCGGTAAGGAATGATGGCCGATGTCACGCCATACTTCACTGCGATATCGGCCCAGAAAGGTTGATCCAGCGCGAACGGGATCACCATGGAAGGGACCCCAGCCCGCAAGCTGGCCGCGGTGGTGCCTCCTCCGCCGTGGTGAATGATAATACTCGCCTGATCGAAGAGCCATTCGTGGGGAAGAAAACCGGTTAGCTTTGCGTACGAGGGAACCGACCTCATCCCCACTCCCAGGGCGCCCCAGCCTTCCTGAATGACGACTCGCTTTCCGACTCTTCCAATGCCTTCAATGAGCACGTTTGTGACGGAAGCGGCGTCATCCGTGACCATGCTGCCGAGCGACACCACGATTGGCTTTTCTCCATTCGCGATGAATTCCACCACGTCCCGCGGCGGTTCGAAGTTCGGAACGTGCATGAAGAAGAAACCGGGAGCGTCAGACTTGCCGCGGCCAGTCAACCCGGGGCTCAGCGCGTACAGAGATAGAAGACGCGAATGGGAGTCTTTCCCGAAGGGGTCGGCCAACTCAGAGGATCCCAATTCCCGGCGATAGCGGTTCATGAGGCGGTTTGGAAATGCCCTCATTCCGTCGTCGTTCTCTCCGTACTCCGACAATCGGATCGTGATGAAGGGAATTCCCGTCTTCACCTGCGCCATATGCGCAACAAAGCTGTAGCAGTTTGCAATCAGCAGGTCCGCATGTTCGCACAGTTCCGTGAGATCGGACAGCATGCCGGGGACGGCAAAGGCAACGTTTTCGAGGAGTGTTTTCCACTGCAGCCCCGGATCCGGCTCGCGAACCATTGCCCGGACAAGAGTTCCGACGTGCTCGGGCGGAAAGCGAGGTCCGAATCGAGCATAATCGAGTTCGCTTAACGCTACAACGGGTTCCCAATTGGGTTCCAGAGCCACGACCACGGAGTGCCCCAATTCTTTCAGGCGGCGTCCCAGAGCAAGAAAAGGAAACACATCGCCTACCGACCCGATACTATTCAAGATGATTCGCACACACTGCTCCTTCAATCTGATTTGTCTGTATTGCGGAAGCGAGAACGTGTCTTAGCGGGATTCAACGATCATGCGCATCCCGTCCTTGGCGCGCAGGGTTACGAGAGGCGATGGTTTTCCGCTCTGACCGGGCGCCAGACGCAGCTTCCACGTCTGCGCGATGGTGGCGATCGTGAGCACTGCTTCCGTCCATGCGAAGCGCTCGCCAATGCAGGCCCGCCCGCCGACGCCAAACGGGAAAAACGTAAACTTCGTGTGGGTCTCTTTATTCTCAGGCGTCCAACGCTGGGGGTCGAATCTCTCGGGGTCCGGATAAAATCGAGCGTCGCGATGCGTGACGTAGGGACTGACAATACAAATGGACCGAGCCGGGATATGGTAGTTCCCAAGCCTGAACGGTTCCAGCGCCATGCGGCCAATGCACCAGAACGGCGGGTACAGTCGCAGCGCCTCCGCAAATACCATCCCGGTGTAGGGAAGCGCGAGGATGTCGTCCAAGCCCGCCGCGCGTCCGCCGAGCACCCGGTCGACTTCCTCATGCAGGCGCGCTTCACATTCCGGATTCTGCGATAGCAGGTACCACGTCCACGTCAATACGTTGGAGCTGGTTTCATAGCCGGCCAGGAATAGCGTGATTGCTTCGTCGCGGACCTGTTTGTCAACCATCCCACCACTGCCGTCGTCGTCCTGCGCGAGCAGAAGCATGGACAGCAAATCACCCTTGTCTTCACCGCTCTTCCTGCGCTCCCGGATCAGAAATCGTAGATCACTCCCTCAAGATGCTGGAGCGCTTTTTTAAAACGCCGAACGGTCGGAATCGGCAGTTTCAGAAGGACCTTCGAGAGAGGCAGTAAGAGCAGATTGAACATTTTCAGGCTATCGGTCAGGGACTGTCCGATCTCGCTCGCGTCGGTCTCGACATCGGCGTTGAACAGAGCCATGGCGGCGATAGACAATGTAAGCTTCATCATTTCGTCCGCGACCCTCAGCGTTTCGCCGGCATGCCAGCGTCCCCGCATTCGCGTGGCGCGTTCCGTCATCATCCTGGCGTAGGAAGCAATCCGATCCCGGTGAAATACCGGTTGTACCAGCCTTCGCTGGCGAAGATGCAGTTTGCCTTCACTAGTAAGCAAGCCCTCGCCCGTAAGGATCTTGACACGTTGCAACAGCCGGCTTTTGATGAAATTGGTTTGCTTTG
This sequence comes from uncultured Acidobacteriaceae bacterium, assembly GCA_963832035.1. GTDB lineage: Bacteria > Acidobacteriota > Terriglobia > Terriglobales > Acidobacteriaceae > Telmatobacter. The sequence continues at coordinate 9,679 of CAWHSK010000005.1, forward strand.
TTACGAGAACCTCGCGTATGTAGTCGGAGTCGTTAATCAGGTAGGCATTGTGGCCGGCCACCTTGAAATAGGCGATATCACCATAGCTGTTGCCCAATCCTGTAAGAAAGGCAACCGGATCCCTGCGCAGCGCCACCACGTGTCCGAGCAAAAACGGGTTGGGGGGGCCGGGCGGGGAATGAGGTATCACTTCGGCGGCAGGGAGGGTCTCTGTCGCGAGTTCATTTGTAACTGGAGGCATTACGGGCAACATTAGTACCACCTGATCGGATATTCGTTAAGATTGATGTGCACCTGTTTGGTCTCGAGATACTGTTCGATTCCGCCCGGCGCCAATTCGCGGCCAAAACCCGACTGTTTATAGCCGCCCCAAGGGGCTTCCACATTCACGGCCTGAGTATGGTTCACCCACACGACCCCTGCGCGCACAGCCTTGACTACTCGCAGAGCGCGATAGATGTCGCGCGTCCAGACGGCGGCTGCAAGTCCGTACGGCGTATCGTTCGCGATTCGAATGGCCTCCGCCTCATCCTCGAAGGGAATTAACGCCGCGACCGGGCCGAAGATCTCTTCCTGGGCGATTCGTGCGCCGTTCTTGACATCGGAGAAGATAGTCGGCTCGATGTAAAATCCCGTGGCGTTCGTTTTAGACCTTCCCCCGCCAATCGCGAGTGTGGCTTCCTGTTTTCCAAGCTCCTGGTAATAGCGAACGCGGTCATATTGCTTCTTGCTGACCACGGGACCCATTTTCGTTTCGCGGTCGAGCGGCGGTCCGAGGCGGATTGTCCTGGTCTTCTCAGTCATGGCTTCGAGAAACTTGCTGTAGATCGACCGTTGAACCAGAATTCGGCTTCCCGCCGAGCAAACTTCACCCTGATTGAAGAACACTCCAAACAAGGCGCCCTGGATAGCAGCTTCAAAATCGGCATCGTCGAAGAAGATGCTGGGAGACTTGCCTCCCAACTCCAGAGTGACTCGTTTAATCGAGTCGGCCGCCGTCCGGAGAATGACCTTCCCTACAGCGGAGCTTCCGGTAAAGGCGATCTTGTCGACCTGAGCATGGGCCACCAGCGGCGCGCCGACGGTGTCGCCGAAGCCTGTGACTACATTGATGACACCGGGCGGAAATCCAAGATCGTTGAGCCAGCTTGCGATCTTGAGAGCCGTGAGAGGAGTTTGTTCCGCCGGCTTCAGAACACAGGTACAACCGGCCGCGATCGCCGGCGCAAGCTTCCACGAAGCCAAGGCGAGCGGGAAGTTCCATGAAATAATCTGGCCCGCGACACCCACCGGTTCGCGAAGCGATAGATTCAGCGCATTGTCGGAAACCGGGTTCACGAACCCCAGAACCTTCGAGGCAAGGCCGCCGTAGTATTCGAAGCACGTTGCGGCGTCGGCCACGTCAAACTCCGCCTCGGTGATCGGCTTGCCCGTATTTCTCGATTCCAGTTGGGCCAGAGCCGCCGATTCCTGGCGAATCCGTTCCGCCAGCCGGAATAGCAGGCTTCCGCGCTGCTGTGCGGTGGTCTGCGGCCACGGACCAGAGTCGAACGCCACGCGAGCGGCCTGCACCGCGCGGTCCACATCGGCGGCGTCGCCGTCCGGAACCTCAGCTATGATTTCCTCAGTCGAGGGATCGTATACCGGCAGCCACGATTTACGGCTGCCTTCTACGAAGTCGCCCGCAATGTACATTCGGCAACGTTTCACACGGCAACTGCGAGCTTCTCGTCCCGCGCTGGGTCCGACAAGAGCTCGCCCTTCTCGAGGTGATATATTTTGGTCGCAAACCGCGCGGTGTGTGGGTCGTGCGTAACCGTAATGATTGTTTTTCCGGAATCCTGGTTTAGTTTCGAAAAGAGAGTCACCACCTCGTTCGCGGATGCGGCATCGAGGTTGCCGGTTGGTTCGTCAGCCAGTATTAGATCCGGGTCGGTGACGATCGCGCGCGCAATCGCGACTCGTTGCTCCTGACCACCTGAAAGCTGGCGCGGATAATGGCTCATCCTGTCATCCAATCCGACCAGGCGCAACGCTGCCTTGGCGTGATCGAGGCGCTCTCGCTTTTTCAGGTTAGTGAGCTTCAGCGGCAATTCTACGTTCTCCAGCGCCGTGAGTACAGGAATGAGGTTGAACTGCTGAAAGACGAAGCCGATGTGCTCGTTCCGCCAACGAGCGATCTGGCGTTCGCTCAGTTCCCCCAGGCTCTCGTTTAGCACGCGGATTTGTCCGCTCGTGGGGCGATCCATGGCCGCAATCAGGTGCAGCAGCGTGGACTTACCCGATCCCGAATGGACCATCATGGCGACGAATTCGCCATCGGAAATCTTCAGGCTTACGTCCTTCAGCGCCATGACGCGGAATTCGGCGCGGACGTATTCCTTATTCAAGTTGCGCGTTTCAATGACTACTTCACTCATACTGTTCAAACCTTTCCTAGCGCCATATTTGCGGCGCCAAGTCCAACCGATGTTTCGCCTACGTCTCCCGGAGTGCGGTGAGGATCTGCTTCTTAGAAGCCAGGCGTCAGGGAATAGCCCCAATGGCTCCCAGCGCCATGGCGAAGGCGACGCCGCCGAGCAGCAGTGGGATTGTGATGCGCAAACCGAACGCGGTCTCGGTGAAATTCAGATTGCCAACTACGGTCACAATGCCGTTTAAAGGAAGCACCAACAGTCCGCCCAGCACTCCTCCGAAGGCAGCGAGCAGCGCTGTTTCGATAAAGAAGCTGACCAGAATGCTGTTAGGCGAGAAACCCAGGACGCGCAGAGTGCCGATCTCGCGTGACCGGCGCGCGACCGCGGCATACATTGTGTTCATTGCCGCGAAACTGCTGCCGATGGCCATGATCATGGCCACCAGGATTCCCGTAATCACGATTGGCTCGGCCGATCTCGTCTGCAAATCGTAGTACGTTTTCGAGGACATGGCAGTCATGTCGAGCCGCTGGTCGCTATTTATGTCGTCGACGAGGGTTTTGGCGGCGGCCGGATGGAAGCGCGCATGATCGCCGAACTGAGCACCGCGCTACGGCTGAGGTCTGTGCTGAGCTGATTTGAGGTCGGCCCAGATCTCGCTGTTCTGGGCGCCACGGCCGGCATCCATTACACCCACCACGTTCCAATCGCCGTGACCGAGAGAGATCTTTTTTTCGATTTGCGCGTCGGCAAAGCGCGTGCCGAGAGACTTTCCCACAACCAGTTCGCGCCGGCCCTGCTCGAACCATCGGCCACCGGCAAGATGGATCTCAGGACGAGCCTCGTACCGACAGGAAGCAGGCCGCGAACTGTCACATTGATCTCTTCCGTGGAGCCTGCGCGAGGCAAAGTAATGGCCGTTACAACCTCGAGAGAGGCCAGCGGATCGCCATTGCGCGCGCGCGCAATTCCAGTTTTGAACTTGAGATCCTGAAACATCGATCGAGTGAAGTTGCTCATTACCTCGGAGTCCGACCCTTTTCGGAGTGTAATTACCTGCAGGGGGTCGCCCGAAGCGGACAGCATGTCATGCAGTCCGTTGATCAGCGCAAGAATGGTCAACAGAACGGCTACCGTGAGGGCAATGCCGACCGCTGTCATTATGCTTGTGGTCTTCCTGACCACCAGGTTGCGGAGATTGTAAGTGATGGGAATGGACATAGGATCCTAATCCGCGCTGCGAAGCGCTCGTACAATCGAAATGTGTGAAGCCGCCCACGCGGGCACGAACGAACTCACCACCCCAATCAGTGCGGCGGCAAGCGCACAGGCAATGGCCACTTGCGGGTCGAGCAGTTTGAACGGCGGCAAGTAGCCGCCTATGGTGCTCCTGGCAATCATGCTCAGCAGCATGATCGAAATGAGGAAGCCGACCGCGCCACCGGCCAGAGAGATCATGCAAGCCTCGCCGACAATGAGACTGAGGATTCGGGCGGCTGTAACCCCAACGCCTTCAACACACCGATCTCCCGTGTGCGCTCGCGCGCCAGAGCCATGGTATTCCCGGCGACCACCATAATCGTGAACATCACGGCGCCGCAGATGCAAACCAGGAACATTCTGACGTTGCCCAGCAAAGCGATGAAGCTTAGGGCGAAGGCCAGCTCGGGTTCGGTCCTGGTCTGGAAGCCTGCATTTCGGAACAGGCCATCCACGTCCTTACAAATATTGGCGGCTGCGCTGGGATTGTCCACCAACACCACCAAGGTATTGACAAAAGCGCGCCGCCCCTCGGCAATGTTGTCGCGATCGAAGTAAATCAGATTACTGGCGCGAGGGCTATCGAAGACGCCGCGGACGGTAAAGTCGTAATTCCCGGGAAAAATATCGCCAATAATCGTGATACGGTCGCCTATATGGAGCTTGAGGCCGTTGGCGAGTCGCGACCGATCACACAGGCGGTGCGTTCACGCTTCGAAAGCCTTCCTCTGCTCGTCGGGGATCTTAAGCTCACTGTAGACCGTGAACAACTTCTTGGGCTCGATCGCATACCTGCCGAAGCGGTTGATCGCCAAGCGGTTATCCTTGTAAGTTCCTCCGAACCACTGCGAGTACATGACTTCTCGCACGCCAGGAACCTTCATACGGTCGGCATAAGCCAGCGGGATCGGGATGACGAATGAGATGCGGTTTCGCGTAATCAGCCGCAACGCCTGCTGTGGCGTTGTGTCAGTCATGTAAACGGCATGGTACATCGCTATCATGACGCCGAGAACACACATGGAGACCGCCATACTGGCGATCGTTAGAATGGTTCTGCGGCGATTACGCCAGCAATTGTTCAGAACTAGGGCAAATATCGCAGCATATTGAGTTCCGGCTTCAACTACACAATCGGGTCGAAAAGGTGGGGAAATCTTTCAGTTCATCGGCCATCTACTGTGAATGCAAGCAAGATGTTGCCGTGCTGGCCGAAGAACTGACCGTATCCCGAGTTCACATGCAGAAACGCCATTAGCGATCGTAGGACCAGCGGCGTCGAGTGACCCTCCGCTGGCTTTCACGTCGTTAACGGTCGCATATGGCTGCGCGGTATCGTAATCCCATATGATGGAGCCGTCTTTCGTGGAGTAGCCTCTCATATGCCCGTCCATCGAACCGGAGAAGACGACGCCGGGAATCACGGTGACAGCCGCCGACTGCGCGCCGCAACAACCCTTCGTCCCCCAACTACACACTGGCTTGGGCGCGGGTGTATGCCAGACTGTCTCGCCATTCGCAATGTTCAACGCGGTGAGGCCTCCGGGTTCGTGGCCGGGCTTGGCGACCAGGTCTGAAATCGCGACATATACGTTCTCGCGGTCCGCGGCAGGCCCCCATTGGATACCGCCTACGCTTCCTTGACCCCGCGGCTCTTCCAGAGAAGCTTTCCACCGTCGTCCGGATCAAGAGCATAGAGCACGCCTGACTTCTGACCGGCCAGGATCGCTTGTTTGCCGTTCGGCAGAACCTGAAGAATTGGCGAGCTTCCGAAATCCTCATCCGGTCCAACTGGACTGGGGCAGTTCGCGTTGCCGGGATGGTCGCAACCGACTAAGAAATTGTCGTTCGGACTAATCTGATTGGCCCACCGGAGCGCGCCCGTTTCCATGTCGATCGCCAGGATTGCTTCGTATCCGGGTTTGAACCTCAGTGTAGGAGTTACCTGTTCCGAAGTAGATCAGCTTGCGCTTGACGTCGATGGTCGGAGCCGACCACACGGCTGCCCGGCGGGCCCGTACATTTCAACGTTCGCGGAATTCTTCTTGAACCGGCCTTGGCGTTTCGGCAATTGCGTAACTCTTCCATACAAGGGTGCCCGTCCAGGCGTTGAGGGCAACGAATGCCGCGAAACGTGCAGATCCATAGTCGTTCCTGAGACCGGCAACCTCCTCCATAGAGGACACCGGCACGTAAATCCGGTCCTGATACAGCACCGGAGCGCCAGTAATGTGGGCAAATACATGATCGTCGACTTGAGTCTTCCAGAGTGTCTGTCCCGTGGCTGCATCGACGGCATGGACGAAAGCCTTGTCATCGCCGAAGAAGGCGCCGAATCTGGTTGGTCCGGCGCCCGGCAATGCGGCGACGCTGATTGCTGTGCGCACGCCTGTCCCCGCATCGATGTCCCACCAGGCGCATCCCGTCTGGGCGTTTAGCGAATAAACGCGTCCTGTTTGGGTTGAAACATAGACGCGATTTCCGATAATGGCCGGCTGGCCGTAAGTTAAGTTGCCGGGGTACCCGAACGCCCATTTGACTTTCAGCTTCGGAACGTCTTCGGACTTTAGTCCGGGGTTCGCCTGAAAGCGCGGGTTCTCAACGCCTCCGCCCCACCCATTCCATTGCGCGCCATGTAGATTGATGGGTTCGCTTGAGCCTGTGCAGAAGTTTCCTTCCGTCCGGGGCGCGTGGACGACAACAGCTTCCTTTCCGGTCAGGAAAAGAGTGATGGCCCTGACATCGTCAGGACCAAGACCATCGGCTTCTACCTTCATCCTGCCGGTGGTGAGAGTCGCGATAAGGTCTTCCGGGGAACTCCTGGCGATCGCTTCACGGCTGGGGATTCGCAGTTGCGGCGCGTCGTGACACTTCGCACAGCGCCGCTTATATAACTCGCCTCCGCCACCGGTAGCGGCGAGCAGCGGATAACTGGCGGAAACGGCAATCGCTATGCGAACTAGAGTCTTTAAGGTCATGACGAGATTCTTATAAACGAACGGAGTACTCGAGGCCTGCGCCGATCGGCACGGTTACCGAGCTGAAGCCGTTTTCGGGATTGCGAACGTAGTCAATGTATGAAACTAAAAGTTTGGGGAAGACATGTACATCATCCGCGAGAATTACGGATCTCGAATGAAGCGCCGGAGTGAGCATTTTGAGAATCGGCAAATAAAGGCCCTTCCAGCCGTCGAGCAGCACCAGGTCCAGGGGCCCGGCAATATCACGTAGCGTATCCAGAGCGTCTCCCTCGCGGATGTTCACTTGTTCGGCGAGCCCAGCCTCTTCGAGGTAATTTCGTGCCTTACGGATCTTGCCGGCTTCGATTTCCGATCCGATGACGATTCCGCCCCCGTTGTCGCGAACAGCGGCAGCAAGGTAGAGAGTCGAAATGCCGAACGATGTTCCGAACTCGACGATGCGCCGCGCGCCAATCGACCTGGCTACCAGGTATACGAACCTTCCGGACTCGGCGGAGAGCGGCAGAAACAGGTGCCGGAGCCGGGTTGCTTCTTCAGGAGTATCCGGCTTGTACCGTCGTATCCGGTCCCAGGCGAACGCCAGGTATACCGGAATGAACGCGAGCTTTTGGTGCTCCGCTTGGGAATGGAGACGTTCCAATACTGTGCGGACCGGAACATCGTCCAGAGAGCAAGGCACGTTCAGCGGAATCATTTCCTGCGTAGCCATGAATCTCTTTTGCTCCTTTGAAAGGTCGAGTCTCTCCACTACTGCTACCGGCTATTGGGTCTGGAATTCCGCGGCCGTCACGGTACGCGGCCGCGGGCCTGATCAGGGTGAGGCCGTCATGCACAGTGAGCAGAACGGTCACGACGCGCCGATCCTCGGAGACTGCTTTGTTAAAGCGGCGAAGAGCGGCAGTGTCGAAGTCGGCCAACGATTCGTCCATAACGTCGCCGTTCCACAGAGTGTTGTCGGCAGCGATGAGGCCGCGTTCGCTAAGCTTCGGAAGAACCGCCTCGAAATAGTCGATGTACTGAGTCTTATCGGCGTCCATAAACACGAAGTCGAACGGACCGTCAAGCCGGGCAATGGTGTCCAGCGCGGGACCGAATTCGATTGTGATCCGATCGGCGTATGGGCTGGCCGCAATGTTCTTGCGGGCTATGGCCACATGCCGGGGGTTGGCTTCGCACGTTATGATATGACCGCCGGGAGGGAGTTCGGAAGCCATCGACAGTGAGGAATAGCCCGTGAACGCGCCAATTTCGAGCACCCTGCGGGCGCCCAGCGCATACACGAGCGTCTGCAAGAGACGTGCTCCCTGCGGACCGATCATCATCTGAGGCGCATCCATTTCGAGATATGTTTTGCTGGCAAGCGCCACTAACATGTCGGAATCGGGCGAGGTGTGGCGATCGGCATATTCGTCAATGCCAGGTAATGTAATTGCTCTCATATGTCCTGTTTAATGGTTCCTTATTTGGATTGTTGAGGCCGCCGCCTATGCCAGTGTGTGAGCGGCGGGTTCTTCCTCGGCGGTGAATACGGTTGCCAGGACGCCGTAGCGCCTCGACAGCCGGACAACCGGGTCATACAGACTCGGGAGCCACGCGTCCTCCGCTCCACACCGAAGGGCTGACATGCACGTGGAGGACACGTCCGATCACGATGTTGCCGTTTCCAACTGGTATGACTCGCGCCAACGCACACTCCATGTGAGCTACGGCCTCCGCCACGCGGGGCGGCCGCACTCGCCTGGAGGCCACCGGAGTGACTCCGGCAAAAACGAACTCGTCTTCTTCGGGGGCCAAACTCGCCGCCGTCGCATCCAACGCCGCCAGCAGTTGCCGGCCGGCGAGGTTCACTACAAACTCACCAGTGGCCTCGATGTTTCGCAACGTGTCCTTCACGCCGATCGAACTAAATGCGACGTGCGGAGGATGGTCAGCCACCAGGTTGAAGTAGGAATGCGGCGCGAGGTTCCGGTGCCCTTGCGCCGAGACGGTGGAAACCCACGCGACGGGGCGAGGGATAACCAGGGCGGTCACGAGATCGTAGACCTCCGCCTTGGTCCAATCCGCCGGGTCGATTTCCAACGGCAGATCAAGTTCCCGCGGAGGATGCAAGTGTGAGGGGTTCATCGCAAATCCTCGTCAAAACCGTCAATCACCCACGATCCATCAAGCTGAGGCAACAGCGCCCAGGACCCCAGACAGAGCACAAACTCCGAACCCTGATCAACTGTAATGGACTTGCCCGTGCGTACGTCAAACTCGCACTGATGAGCGCTGCAGAGGATTGCGCCCGGAGTTCGCCCAGGGCGTGCGTACTCGGCAAGAGACAGTCCACGGTGTGGGCACTTGGCGGAGATCGCACGAGGGCAATGGTCATCCGTATAGGCGATGAGGACCTCATCGGTGATCAGCACGGCCGACCGCGACCCGGAGGTTCTGCTCGCGGACGCACACGCCGGTCTCGGCCTCCAACCGCCCTTTCCGTTCGACAAAGATCCGGCCGGATCCATTCACCATGATCTCGGTGACGGTGGGATCCTCGATGAGATGGGCGATTGGCCGCAGGAACGGTTTGATGACCTCGAAGCTCATAACTGCTGCGCCTTTCACAATGCTGTAGCGCGTCGCTGGGTCGACGTACAAAAGTACAGAGTGCCGAAGTCTGAAGTCCGAGCGGGGCGCTATTCGTCCTTCGTCACTTTGTCCTTCGTCCTTCGTACTGCGAAGGCCTGGTCTTCGCGGAAATAGGTGATCGTCAGGCCCAGGGGATTGATCGGAATCCTGGCGTTGTCGACGTGGTCGTCCATGACGAACGACGACATGGGCGACGATACGTCTCGCGCCTGAGCTCGGCCCGCGTGGCCGGCGACAGGTACACCTTGTCGAAGTCGACCGTCGCCCGATACGGCGGCTGGCGCAGATCTTCGAGGGTGACGTTCTTGACGTGGACATCGATTTCCTCGCTGCCGCCGGTCAGGAAGCGCTCGATGGTGCCCGGACTTCTTGTTGGCCTCGATCGTGGCGTCGGCCAGGCGGCCGTCGAGGAAGTAGAGCGATTCGGCATATTGCTGCCGGACGGTGGCCCGCATGCGGCTGTAGTGCCTGGTGACGAACTGGACGAGGAAGTACTTCAGCTCGGGCGCCTGCGGCGTATACGTGAGGGTCGCGTAGTTCGACCGCCGCCGGCTCGGCCCACGTCGTCGATCCGGATGACGAGCGGCTTGAAGTTCTGGAACGGTGCGCTGCGTGCGGACGTTCAAGCACGATGAGCGCCGACCGACGACCAGCGAGAGGCACAGCAGCGGCGAGCTTGCAGATAGGTGTTCATCACCAGCGTCGAGCCGTATTGCTCGACATACCGGCGGCGGGCCTCGCCGTACTCGTAGCCGGTCGGCGGCAGGCGTGAGAGTGTGCGTCGGTCATCGCGGCACTACTCCAGGAAGCGCGGCAGGGTGGACTCGCCCGCCCCGCCCGAAAACAGCGAGGTCGTCAGCGAGGGCACTTTCAGCAGGCCGTAGGTGAACGCGAAGAGCAGAAAGATGAGTTGAAAGCCGCCCACCAGCAGGCGGTCGACCGTGTAGGGCGGCGGAAACGCGTCGAGAAAGTTGATCAGGAAGCTGCCGAAGACGAAGACGAAGGCCTGCGCAATGACCTGGTAGAAGGCGTACTGCAGCAGCGATTTGAGCCAGCCCCAGAACAGCCAGTCCAGCTGCGGGACCAGGAAGAACGGGATGAAGACCGGCCCGACCAGCACCGCCACGCCGGTCGCGACCAGGCCAAAGGCGATGACCGCCAGCAGCACCACGCGCGCGGCCGTGACCGCCAGGGCCACCAGGAAGTAGCCGACGATGCGCCGGACGTTGAAGAGGAGCGGCTGCTCCATCGAGAGATACAGCTGCGTTCAGCCGGTCGCTCAGGCGCTGGACCTGGGTCGACTTCGAGCTGGCGCGCCAGGAAGATCGGCTGGTCGGTCAGGAGCTGCGTGAAGCTGATGCCGATCCCCGGGATCGGCGCGCGGTAGTACGTGATCATCGTGAAGCCAAAGGCGATCGTCAGGAGCAGCGCTCGCGAACTGCCCCAGCGGGCACGGTCGGGCCGCCCTCGGCGCTCGTCAAGCGCGGCCCGGATCCCGAACCACGCGATCAGGATGACCGCCAGGCCCCGGAACAGGTTGGTGCCCAGCGTCAGGAACAGATCGCCATCGCGCGTCAGCAAGTCGAGGATCGGCGCCCGTGATACTGGCAAACGGATCGATCCCGGCCATGGCGCGTCCTCGCTACGGAATCCGAAAGGTGGTGAGCGCGTCCGTCGTCTGCGCGGTCGTGCGCGCCAGGAGCGGCGCCGGCCTCGTTCACGAAGGCGATGTGCGCGTTGATGCCCTGGACCGCGGCTTCGCGGCGGTCGCGTCGCCTCGAGCAGCTGCTGCTCGAGCAGCGAGACACGAGCACGTTGTTGCGTGTCTTTGGCCAGGCGCGCCGACGGTGACCGCCGTCGCGTTGATCTTGTTGAGGACGGCGATCTGCGTGTTGAGGTCCGGGTCGTTCGCGTAGGTGTCGTCTTCGAGGTTGCGGATGGTGGTTTCCACCGACATCTGATGGCCGCGCAAGAAGCCCAGGGCTTCGAGGCCGTGCGTGATGCTGGCGTCGGCGAGCTGCACGCGGTCGTAGCGCGTCTGGACGCGCGCGGCTTCGTCGGCCGGACAGCCGCCCATCGCGCCGCCGTAGTCGACTGCAGCGGCTGCGTCGCGAGCGTGTACGCCGCGCGGCGCCTCATGGCCGTTGTTCGCGGTCAGCGATCCAGCCGCCGGTCGTGCCGTAGGCGCTCGGCGCCGCGAACGGGAGCCACGGCGTCGGCAGACTCCGATAGCGCAGCGTTCATGTCCACGGGCAGCGAGCTGCGACTGCTGCTTCAGCAGCAGGTACTGCGTGCGGATTTGCTGATAGGTCGTCACGAGCTGCGCGAACTGCTGTTGCAGCTCGGCGTACTCGCAGCAGCGCGTTCGCGTAGTTGGTCGGGATCGAACACGACGCCGAACAGCTGCGCGGACACCGGCACCGCGACGCCGACAGGCGCGAGCACGCGAGCACGACCGATCAGGATGCGACGCGGCGGCGATCATGGGCGATCTCCAGTCGCGAGCGAGCGGTCGTCGCGATAGGCGGGCAGCTCCAGGTCGTTGGACGAGATAGACCTTGATGCGATGACCCTCGCGAATGGTCACGGTCGGCAGCAGATTCAGGAACCGATCGAGGATGCGCGCGCTCGACTGCGCGACGTTGGCCGCCGCGCCCTGGCGATAGACATCGAGCGCGGTGGCGTCGAGCCCGACGCCGCTCTGGGCCTGCGCCAAGCCGGCGATGGCGCCGATGGCGAGCGACGACGCCGAAGATCTGCGCGTAGTGGCGGTCGACTTGGTCCCGCAGGCCGAGGTCGCCGACTTGGTTGAGGCCGTGAAAGCCGTTCAGATCGATGTGCGGCCGTTCGGCAGGAGCACGCGGTGGAAGACGACCGCGAGCCGGGATTGCCCGAACGTGTTCACCGCCCGGGCCTCGCCGAGGGCGCGGGCGCCGGCCGGAATCACGCAGATGCTGCTGGTCCGCCGCATAGACCGGCACGCTGACGAGACAGTTCACCGGCCCGGTGAACGTGCCATCGAGGCGATTGGTCAGCACGGTGTCGATGACCGTGCCTTCCGAAGACGCGGTACGCGGCTCGTCGGAGTCGGCGGCTGCCGCGACGCCGTGCGACGGCGTGGCGGCGCGGCGCTCTCGGGCGCGCGCGGCGCGCCTGCGGCGCCTCGCACGTCGGCCGTGCGGCGGCGGCGCGATGCGGCGTCGGCGCGCACTGGCGGCGCGTGCTCGCGACGCGGCGCGCAGGCCGTCGCCTCGGCCGCGACGCGTCGACGTCGCGCGAGCCTGCGACGAAGCGCGACGTTATCGGCGAAGCGCCGCGGTCCTCGCGCGCCGCGCGGTCCGGTGGCGCGGCGTCGCGGCTCGGGCACCGGCGCACGCCGACCGGCGACCTCGCACCGCGCGGTCTGACGCTGCCGGCGCCGGCCGGTCGCGCGCGACGGCCGCGTCCTTCGCCAGCTGCAGCTGCGCCTGCTCGGCCGCGAGGCGTTGCGCCTGCTCCTGGATGCGTCGCTGATACTCCTCGATGCGCTGCTGATTCGGATCGACGGCCGCGGCCGCGCGGCGACGGCGTCGTCGTGCCGCGGGGCTTCGTCGGCGATCCCGAGAGCGCCATGATGCCGACCATCACGACGGCGACGCCCAGAGCACCCACTGCTGCAGGTGCCGCGGCATCACGCCGGCGGGCGTCCGCCGATGATCGGTCACCGGCCGGCGTCGGCGGCGACCGGGGTCGAGGGCTGATCGGTCCCCACATGACGCCCTCCTATCGCGCGTCGACGCGCTCGAAGACGAGCCGCTCTTCCCGAGCATGAGATAGCCGCTGTCGAGAATCTTCGGGACGATGTAGGTGCCGTCGTGCACCTCGAAGTTCACGAGGTTCGGCGCGCCGTCCTTGAGCTCGTAGAGCGACGGCAGTTCGGGGGCGCGCGCCTGAATGAACGTGACGGTGGTCGTCGTGAAACATCGCGCGCACGAAGAACGGCGGCTTGTCGGCTTTGAACGCGATACGGAAACTGCAGGCTCAGCGGATAGCGTGGTGCGGAAGCCGGTCAGCCCGTCCTCGAGCGCGGCTCGCGCCGCCTCGGTCGCGCGGCGGGCGTCCTCGCGCGCGAGCTCGGCCTGCGCGCGGAAGTCGTCGAGCTGCTGGGCCGGGACGTACTTCGGGTGCTCGCGCGCCGGCGCCGCCGCCGCCGGATCGTCGGGCTCGAGATAGACGGTGAGGTCCGGGTCCTGCGCCCTTCGGCGTCGGAGATCTCGGTCAGCACGAACGCATAGACCTGGCCGCTGGCGGTGAGCGAGATTGAGATTCGTCTCGCTGCCCGGTCTTGGCGGGTTTCACGTAGACGAGCCGCGCCGCGCGCATTGACGATCCAGAACTCTTTGTCGCCGCAGGTGGCCTCCACGATGTCTTCGCCCTCGGGCAAGCACGATGCAGCGTCGTGTAGTGGACCTTCGCGCGCAGCGCGACGAGGTCGCGCGGGTGGTAGACGACCGTCCGGGCGCCCGCGTGGCGCGCGGCGCGGCGCAGTCGGATTGCGCCGCGCAGCCGGCGCGGCGACTCGGCGCGGCGGCACTGACAGCCAGCGAGCAACGACGAGCGATCGGACACGCCATCCGGCCACCGCACTCTGACGACACGGATCATCAGCGACCTGGCCTCAGTCCTCGCGCGACGCGAGCGCTGAAGAGCGCGCGCGCTCTTCGGCGTCGACGTGCAGATTCAGCACTTTCGCGACGTCGGGCTGCTTCAGCAGGACCTGCTGCCGCGGGCACGAGCGTCGCGATGCGCGTCGGCCTCGGTCTCATTCAGGTGAAACAGCTCCTGGTAGACGGCGCGATCGATGTGCGGATTCGCCAGAAAGCATTTCGTCGGACAGCTCTCGATCGCGACCCGCAGGAGCTCGGAGCGCTGCCAGGTCCTCGCTGGACTGCGTGGCCAGGAGCACGCACGCGTTCTTCTTCCGCCAGGTCTTGAGCGCCTCGGTCACGTACTGCGCGAATCGTCGGATCGCGAAGAAACCGCCAGGCTTCGTCCAGCACGAACACCTTCAGCGTGCTCGGCCAGCGTCGGGATCGATCATCGCGGCCGTCGCGCGATGCAGGAGATAGAACAGCAGCGGCTCGAGCAGCTGCGGGTACGCCGTCCAGGCCCTCGAAGTCGACGTACTGAAACGGGGCGAGCGTCAGCGTGTCCTCGACGTGATCGAAGAGCGACGCATACTGGCCGCCCTGCACCCAGCGCTGCAGCTGCTGCGCCAGCGGCGCGCGGCAGGATGTTCGCCAGCGTGAACAGGCGGCGCTGATCGGGGTCGAGCGCGTAAGCGTCTCGATCTGCTCGTAGAGACGCCTGGTCGTCGGCGCGGGTCATCGTGTACTGCCCGCCGGACTGGATCAGCACCTTCACGAAGCGTGAACAGGAACTGCAGATTCGCCGGCGTCGGCGGCAGACAGAACGGATTGATCGTGAACGTCGCGCCGATCGAGCGCCAGCCGCAGCGCGCGGCCGCCGAAGTGCCGCGTCAGCGTCTCGTAGCTGCCGCCGAGGTCGAAGATCAGCGTGCGCGGGGCTGTAGCGCTGCAGATGGGCGATCAGGAAATTGAGGAAGAACGACTTGCCGCTGCCGGTGGCGCCCGAGCACCAGCGTGTGGCCGACATCGTCACGTGGAGATTGAGGTGGTAGGGCGTGCCCTGCGTCGTCTCGAGCGACGGCGAGCGACTTCGCGGCCGAGATGCGCATTGGTCGGCGCCCGCGCGTCCTGCGCGAACAGGAGCGAGAGGTCGGCGTAGTTGGTGTTGAGCAGGTGCATCGACCGCAGGTTGTAGGCGGCGTTGCCCGGCAGCACGGCGAGCCAGGCGTTCAGCAGGTTGTAGCGCTCGTCGGTCACCTGGGCATCGTGCGCGGCAAACGCCTTCGTGCAGGCCGCCACGCTGCGCTCGAGGGCGGCCGGATCGCGTGTCGTAGAGCACGACCGTCATCGTGTACTGGCCGAAGTACCGGCCCTGGAGCGTGAGCTCCGTGAGGCAGGCGCCCAGATCGCTGACCAGCGCCGCGGCGCTGTCGTCGACCAGCAGGTCGCCGGGCGCCGTCGTGGCGTCGGTGACGTAGCTGGTCAGACTGACCTTGGCGTTGTGAAAGTGGCGGCGCTTGGCGTGAATCTCCCGGCGGACCGCGCCCTGCCCTTCGCGCTGCCATTCGTTCATCGAGGATCAGATTCGACGGGATCTCGTACAGCGCCTGGAACAGATGCGGAAACGTCTGCGCCGGCGGCTCTTTCAGCGTGAGGACGCGGACGTAGTCGTCGTCGAGGCGCAGATGCGTCGCGGTGGCACTCGAGCGCGGAGTCGCCAGCGTCGTAATCGAGAAACGCGTCTTCCCGGAGGCCGCACGGCGTCGGCCTTCGCGGGGTCGTAGTTCAGGAGCCGCCGAAAGAACGTGAACGCCTCGCGTTTCGAGAGGACGCGCGGCCGCACGCGTGTCCTGCAGCTGCGCCGACAAAGGCGTCGACCTTCTGCGCAGGAGGCGCTGCCGGAGCTGCTCGATGTCGCTCGTCCAGCCGGACGATGGTGCGCGCGCGTCGAGAGCCAGTCGCGGACCGCCGTGAGCGGGGCCGCCAGGATCGGCCGCACATGGTCGCGCCACGCGCTCGGTGTCGACGGGCCTCGGCGAGGACGACGAGATACAGCGCCACGCGTGTAGAGATCGCGCTGCCTTGCGTCGCAGGAGCGCCGGTGCCGGCGCGCGACAGCGCGTCGACGGCGGGATCGGCTGCGGCACGTGCGGCAGGGCGACGCGGTTGCGCTTCAGCACGTACTGGGACAGGCGCGTGTGATTCATCGAGCACGCGCAGCGCGACCTCGAAGCGCCGGGTCACGGCCTCGCGCTGGTCCGGGTCCAGGCACTCGTAGTCGACGCCGTCGAGCGCCAGCACGACGCCGAGGTCGCCGCTCTTCGTGAGAAACACGCTGGTCGTCGACGAAGCCGTAGAGATTGATCAGCGCTGCTGATGCGCCGCCGGCCTCGTGGAAGTCCCGCGACGATGCGCGCGAACGGCGCTCATCGAGTCGCTTCCTCCGCGTCACCGCGGACGTACGTCGAATTTCCCGGGGTCGTAGCGCGCGCCGCGCGCGCGCCGACCGCAGCACGATGCGCAGCAGCTGCGGATCGCGCTGCGTGATCCACGCGCGCGCCGAGATACAGCGCGAGAAACATCAGAGTCCGGCCAGCAGACTGCCGAAGAACGTGAAGGTCGCGCCGCCCACCACGAGCGCCACGAAGAACAACCGGCGGTCGGCGCCGCCGATCGTGAGCGGCGTGTTGATGGAGGCGTAGACCGGCTGCAGACGCGGAGTCGTCGTCATGCATCGGCCTTAGGGAAACAGCCACGCCATGAAGTTGACGGCGCCGATGGCCATGCCGACGCCGAAGACGATGCCGGCCAGCAGGCGCTTGGATCCGCCCTCGCCGAAGGCGAACGTGACGCCGCCGACGACGATCGAGACGAGGCTCAGGCCGCGCGCGATCGGGCCGGTGAAACTCGCATCAGGACGTTGACGGCGTTCTCCCACGGGGAGGCCTGCGCGTAGCTGGACGCCGGCAGAACGATGATCGCGGCGACGGCGAGCACCAGCGCTCTGAGCCCGCGCTGGCAAAAGGCAGGATGGCGGGAAGCCACCTTCCTGCCTTGCCCCTCTGCCTTGCTGCCTTTCTGCCCTACTGCCTCGCTCTACTTCCCTCATGACACACTCCTCCCGCTACCGCGGTTTTTTCCTGGTCAGCACGACGCATGTCAGCACGGCAAGAAGCGTGACAAGTGAGATGGACGCGCAATGACAGGGTTTGAGGGGCGCAGCGGCGGAGTCGGGTCGGATCTGACCCCTGAGGGTCAGGCCAGGAGGGTCATTTTTGACCCCGGCCGTTCGTCGAGGCGGGGTCACCGCGGAAGGCAGTGACGTCGACGCGCTGACCGCGGACGCATCATGCGACGGCCCGTCTCACCCTCATGGCCGCCGCTGCCCTCTCCGTATCCGCGTGCGAACGCTTCGGCAGCGCGCCCGGTGAAGACCGGTCCGCCGCTGACCGCCGACACGTCGTTTACCACGGCGGCACATCCAGATGCAGCTCGCCTCGGGCAGCTATGAATCCGCCCCGCCGGTGACGATCACGTCCGGATCACATCGGACCGGAACATCGGCGACGCCAGCGTCGAGGTCCGGCGGAAGGCAGGAGCGCGCGTGTCGCGTCCAGGAACACGCCGCACAACTTCAAGGCGACCATCGAGGTGCCGGCGAAGGCGGACCTCGTCATCCACCTCACCGCCGAGCAGCTCGTCATCGAACCGATCGCCGGCAACAAGGACATCACCGGCAACGCCGGGAAATCAAGGTCGCGGTCGGCAACCCCGATGACTACGCAAGCGTCGACGCGACGCTCAAGGCGGGGGAGATCGACGCCGGGCACGTTCGGCGGAATAGAAGAGCGGCGTGATGCCGCACTTCGCCTGGTCGGGACCGGGGAAGCGCACCATCCGCGCCGATCTCGGCGCCGGCACGCTGGTTCTGCGGCGCTAGGAGAGGGACGGATCATGGGCGGATCGCGAAGCGGCTGTGACTGGTCGAAGGGTAACTGACCCAGGCTCCCTACTTATGCGAAAGGTCCGCACTAAACGACACCGTCGCGGCGGCCCAGCCGGCCGGATCCTTGTCGGACTGGATCCAGCGATGCAGGTCGACGACCACGGAGTCGCCGTCGCGCCGGATCACGTACCGGTCCATGTTCCTGGTCGCCCGCCCGGACGTGTGGACGCCGTCGGGCTGGTACTGCGAATCGTGCTTCGTGCACTGGAAGCGATGGTCCTTCGGCAGCCATTTCACCGCGTTGTTCTGGTGCGGGCACGAGAGCGCGAACACGTACACGTGGCCCTGGAACCGCGCGACGATCAGCTGCGCGTCGCGGTCCACGTTCACGCTGTCGGTCGCGGGAATCGGATACCGGCGTTCGCCGCCGTTCTGCGATGCCTTCCGTCAGAAAGACCGGCAGCGCGTCGCGCCGTCGCTCGACGACAGGCCGAGCAGCGCGACCGCCATCCCGAAACAACCGGCCGACTGCAGAAACTCGCGCCGGCTCGCTCGCGTGCCGGCGCACGCGTCGGTCTGGCATGCGAAGAATCGAACGTCGTCTTTCTCTGTGTCCATGTCCCCTATCCGATATTTGGAAGCGCGGCGCCGGCCAGCGTCGTCAAGAACCACAACACGAGGCTGGCCACGGCGGTGTAGTGGAGTCGCGCCCACGCGTGCGCCTCGCCGCGCTGTCACCTGGCGCTCGCCGCGCAGCAGCAGCAGCGCCGTTGATCAGCAGCAACACCATCAGTCCCATCTTCAGCCAGAAGATGCGCGAGTACAGAAACGTCTGCGACATCCGCGGCGAACAGCAGCACGCCGCTGACGCACGAGCGCGACCAGCCCCAGGACGACGATGCGATGCGTCCTCTTCAGCAGGATGCAGCTGTGTCGTCCGCGCCGGCAGGGCCCTCGCGGGCGGCCGCTGATGGTGGCGAGATCCGCCGTAATCGCGCAGCCGCCACCGGCGACGAGGCCGCCGATATGCATGAACTCGATGCCGGTCCGCAGCGCCGCGTGATTGGCGTAGAGCGAGGCCCAGGACTCGATCAGATGACTCAACACGTCAATGATTCCCGAACAGCATCAGCAGGTAGCCGGCCGTGCCGACGCTGACCGACGCGATCGCGATGTTCCGGTGCGTCGCTTTGCTGGTTTCAAATGTGAGCGCCTGCCGTGCGGCCCGGCTGTTGGGCGCCGAGCGCGTCGTGGCGAGAAAGCCCGACGTCGGCGGCCATCATCAGCAGGCCGTGCACGAGCCGCAGCGTGCGGCCTTCGGTGTCTTGCCATCCTTCGCCGAACAGATTCCACGCGCCGGTGACGGTGTTGACGCCGAAGAGGCCGACGATGCCGGCGCCGACGACGGCGTGGGCGGCCTTCTTGCTGCCATCGTTGGCGCGTTGTACAGCGACTGGCCGAGCGCCACTTCGGCCGCGAACAGCGGCAACGTCGCGAAGCTCGCATACTTGTGAATCTTCGCGCGCGTCTGATACGCGTCGCTGTGTTCGATCGCCGCCGCATGGACCGGCTGGGCGCTGTCCTGCTCGAATCAGCGTCGACGGAAACGCGAATGGGAGCGCGGGAACGGCCGGCACGGCCTCGTCGGTGCACGACGGCCACGACATGCGCCAGGGTCGCGGACAGGTCGAGTCGAGAACAGGCTCAATGGAGGGATCAACCGAATCTGCAACCGCAGACGATGCGACCAGCAACACCTGGTCACGCTGAGAAACAATGACCGCATAAGACTCCCGAAAGGATGCGGACCAGCTACGCGATATGTGTCCTTGATTCGCCTGATTTGGCTGGCGGCATTTGAAAGGTGATATGAAGCCTATCTTGATCCTTTTGCATCGTTTTGGTGATGACAATACCGACTGGCTCATATAACGATGCAGGCGTCACTTCCGAAGGAGTATAGGTAACAATCGGATCGGGGAATGGCCAAAACTGAAAATGGTCTTCCTTTCATGCCAAAGATGCGATGCGACAAAAATCAACAGTGAGCACAACAGTGCAATTCTTACCGATTCTCCAAGCCCGACCGGAAATGTTTTTCTTCTCTACATACTCGCACGTTGAGGACACCCTTCCGTCGGATTCGCGTTTAGAAGCTTCCCATTCGGCGGTCTGCTGCGGCTCGAGGAGTAAAGAGTCGAAACCTTCAGTATCCAAGCAATGCTGCAGTAAGTGCAATGGGGTCGTGATAAGTACTACTGTGCATCAGACCAGGTTCACTCGATGCGGCAGTTGGACTAGAGAGCAAGGTCCTATTGGTGCGGCCTCGGCCGTCATTTGGAGAGGACCGAAAAAGAGGGCATCACCGGGACTGAAAGGAATAATGGCGACAGACAGCAACATTGCCAGAGGCAGAATGAGGATTCCGACGATGAACGTGCGTATACTTAGCAAAAAATAGGCAATCATCTGAATCGTAGAAAAAGTACGCCAACGCCGTAAATACAGGGAAAAAAATCACGTAGCCTATCCAGTTGGACCGCAGTTCATCAATCCCGTCGCTTCGTCCGGTGCTGAAAATGACCGCAATTACCGGAACAAAGACGATACTAAAGGACACTAAGACCGCTATGGCCGGATGGTATTCGGCCCAGTCTCCCCAGTTGTTGCTCATATCTTGGAAGAAGTGCGGGCACTTTAGCCGTGAGTCGCCACAATCGCGTTGCTATCCACGCAAGGAACTGTGTTGCAATAAGAGCTCCGGATGCCTCGTCGGCAGTAGGTCGGATGACTAAAACCTTAAGGTCGTCTACCGTCTTCCGCACCTGGCGCTCTTTAAAACGATCAGCGTGATCTTTCCAGTCTTGCCTGGCCTCCGAATAACCGCCCAGAACAGAACCATCTGAATCAAAACCAAGATTTCGAAGGGAAAAGCTCTAATTTTAGAAGTAGGATCTGCCAGCGAATAGTTCGCCCAGCGAGCCAGAAAAGATATCTTCAAATCCATATAAACAGCCGCACAGACCGCCGACCCCCAATGAAATGACTGCAACGTGAAAGCCATGAACTTTCCCGAAGTTTCGTTCCCCGACGGCGATGAATGGCGTCGATAAACACACGACGCTATCGAATCGGTCTCTAATGTCTAGATCTATCATGGGCGGCAAGGACGATGTTCCCCCCATGACTATGCGAGAGAATCGAATGAGTCGCATGAGGAAAGAGTCGGAAGACCCTCCTTGAGGAACGCCTTTAGCTCTTCGGCGGCCTTGGAACGAGCTGAAAACGAATTGTTCCCGGACCAATAGAAGGGCCGGAAGCAGATCGACGTACCTAGGGCCTTCTCGAAGGCGGCCCGTAGTAAAGATCCATGTTGCGTCCAAGTTGAGTTCTGCCCCCAGGTTCCGTGGACCAGCGTCAGGACAATAGGCATTCATCAGACCTCACTCTTGCGTGAATTTACCACCTGGGCAAATTACCTAGGGAGGAAGTGCAGCCTCATTGAATCCCTTCTTGTTAGCTTTTTCTGATCCTCCGCCGCATTTATGGCTCTCAATCTGGAGCCTGTGGTGTCAAGGGGGTGACAACACGGACAAAGCGCTCATTGACAGGTTTTAACTGGCAAGGGCCAGATAAATCCCGAGAAACGCGCTTGTCTCTGACCATGCCCTTGCCTCAGACATGCAGGGAATGGTCTTGGGCGGTAATTCAGCGTTGCTGATGGAGGAAGCCGGCTGATGTATGGAAGACGTGGGACGGAACATGAAATCCGATCCCACGGATAGACCCGCTCAGGGCACTGGTGCAGCTGGAAGATCTGTCATCGGCTGGCCTCTCGCAACCTGAAATACGAATGGCTGGGCAAGCCCGGTGCCCAGACCTCCAAGTACTGTGGTCCGGCAGGAACATTTACCAGAATATATAGCCCGTTCGGCTCCACGACAGCCGGAGCACTGCGGCCAAGTTGTGGGTTGTACATAGTTACACTATAGCCAACAGCAGGTGCGCCATTCTGATGAACAACAAGACCGCGCACAGTCGCAGCATGAGCTGATGTAGCGGTAGACAGGAAACCAATTCCGCAAACAACAAGCAGTTGCAAGAAAAGTTTTCTCAATGACTACCTCCTTGCGGCGAGCCATTGCTTTGGGCGGGCAAGGCCGGAGGGAGGTGAGTTCTGACGTTCTGGGGGCCCTTGATTCTTTTCAGCAGGGAGGGGCTCTACCGGTTTCAAATCCTTGGATGAAGTGGGGTTAGCTTGACTATTCAGTTTTACGTCCCCAATCCAAAATTCCTTTTTCCGCGATCGAAAGAATTCCAGTTAACCTGTATCGGATCTGACGCCAAGGTTACCGGAGAAACCCCGTGGTTGTAACACTGCGCCATGTCAGTTGGACGGTCATTTGGCGCTACCGGACAGTGGATATGGCTAATTCGGATAGTTGCAACTGAATTCTTCGAGTTCGTCGCTGAATCACCGTCTGCTTCCTCGGAGAACTCTACTGTGAAAGAGCCTGTTCCGTTCTTTTGAACAGTAACAGGAGTCGGGTCCGGCAAAACATCGCCGTCATCCATTCGTACGGGGTTACCACTTTCATCGACTGCTTTTCCAGTTATTTTGTAGATCACTCTCCGGGTATCGGGATCTTGGCTCTGTAGGTAAAAGTTGATTCCCCATGTAATCAAAGCCAAGGCGGCCAATCCACCTGCTGCCTTGAACCCGTGCATCTGAAAACTCGCGCCCTCAAGCCCTCCGAGAAATCGATATGTGAGTGCGGCCAGCCCTGTTGCAAGAAGAACAGAAGGGAGGATTGGCGGAATTTGGTTGGGGAATACACAAACGAGCGCAACTGCGGTGGGAATGGATACGACGGCAAGTCCCGCCACAAAAAAGTCGTCCCAAGCCCACTGGTATCGACCATTTGCTGGAGACACCGGGATCCTTGGCTGATTAATTGGATCTGCTATATCCAGCACTTTCCATCGGTTTGCAAGCAACTTTGAACGAAAACTAAACTTGGCCCAATTCCGGATTTGCGTTCAATCGCGTTTGTCGGCTGAGATTAGTCCTCGGAAGCGTGCAACTGGCCCTTGGGCCAGACAGGATGTAAAGGAACGCGAGTCGAGCGATGATGGTGAAGCCGGTGGGATGACAGCTACAGCCCGCGCCGACATTGGTGCCCGGTTCCAAGCCCGACCGAAAAGCGTGGGTCTGGGGTTGCGTACAGACGTGTGATGACGTTCGCCGGTTTCCGGCGACGATCTCGATTGGGAGTTTGCTCTGTGTCCGCGCCCCGGGCATCCGACCGGCATGATCGGAGGAGCAAATGGCCAAGAAGAGCAAGAGAAGATGTGACACACTGCCGGTCCTGCATCCAGATGCTGCTGGCATTGATGTTGGCGCCAGCGAGTTGTACGTTGCTGTCAGCGCTGATCGAGACCCGCAGCCCGTCCGCAGTTTTCCCACCTTTACTCGCGATCTGCATGCGCTGGCCGACTGGCTGGTGCAATGCGGGATTCGCTCTGTGGCGATGGAGTCTACCAGCGTTTACTGGATTCCCGTTTACCAGATCCTGGAAGCGCGCGGCCTCGAAGTTTACCTCGTCAACGCACAGCACGTGAAGAACGTGCCAGGTCGGAAGACCGATGTCTCCGATTGCCAGTGGCTCCAGTACCTGCACTCGGTTGGCCTGCTCCGTGCCAGTTTCCGACCGCCTGGATTCATCTGCGCCATGCGGTCACTTTGGAGACATCGCGGCAGTCTGATCCAGATGGCAGCAGAGCACGTCCTGCATATGCAGAAGGCTCTCGATCAGATGAATCTGCAGATTCATCGCGTCCTGAACGACATTACTGGTGTAAGTGGCCTGAGGATTCTGGACGCCATCCTTGCCGGAGAACGGAATCCCCTCACTTTGGCGCGCCTCTGCCACGGCGGCGTGAAGAGCAGCGAGGACGTCATAGCGAAGTCGCTCGAAGGCGATTACCGTCCAGAGCACCTGTTTGCACTTCGCCAGTCCCTGGCGGCTTTTCGCTACTATCAGCAACTGGTTCTTGAAGCCGATCGGGAGATTCAACTTCAGCTTGCTGAGTTGAAGACAGCCGCAACCGCGCAGCCAACGACGCCGGCTCGAACGAAAGTTAACCCCCATTATGCGCGCCACTACGAGCCGAGAACATTCGACCTGCGAGGGGAACTATATCGAGTCTTCGGAGTGGATCTCACCAATGTGCCAGGCATCAGTGCGCTCACTGCTCAAACTATCCTGTGCGAGATCGGTACGGATGTTTCCCGGTTCCGAAATGCCTCTGCTTTCGCATCCTGGCTAGGGCTCTGTCCTGAGAAGAAGATTAGTGGCGGCAAGGTGCTGTTCACCAAAAGCCGACGCGTCCGAAGCCGCGTAGCGACGGCCCTGCGCATGTGCGCTCAATCTCTCCACCACGCGAAGGACTATCTGGGTGAATTCTTCCGCCGCATCACCCGCAAACTCGGCAGGCCTCAGGCGATCACAGCCACGGCCCACAAACTTGCTCGAATCATCTTTCACCTATTGACCACAAAGGAGGCCTACAACGAGAGTGTCTTCCATAAAACTGAAGAGGAAACCATTCGCCGCGCACAATATCGACTTCGGAGGCAAGCTGCCCAACTTGGTTTTCAAGTCATCCCCGCGGAGAACGGGTGATGTTCCTTGGGAGTCGGCAAGGGTTCGCCGTTTTTTGTTACGCTGCAATCTGTCCTGCAAGCACTGAGAGAGACCTCTCGAGGGCGGATTGAATCGTAGGGTTGTACTCCCACGAGCTCCCCGGCGTTGCGTGTCGACCTTCATCTGTACGAGGCATGTACCCACACGTGACGGAAGGCAACGATGGTCATGGAAGAAAATACTCCTCCTGATGTTGCACAGAAGATGGATACGGACGACCTCGAACTTCCTGCCGAGCAAGTCGTGGTCGCTTACCACGAGAGAACGAAGCACCACTACCACCGTTATGCGGCCTCGCTTGGATACCTGGATTGGGCTAAACAGCCAGATCCGTTCCGTCGTTACGATGGAGCGCCACTGGTTCGTCTTCCTCTACCCGAGGAAGGGCGGGCACTTCCGTTCTGGCAGCTCTATGTCGCGGACAACGTGGTGCCGGCTCCGCTTTCGGCGGACTCCGTATCACTCTTCTTGCGATACTCACTCTCGCTCACAGCCTGGAAGCAATTCGAAGGAGCAAGATGGCCGCTGCGTGCTAATCCGTCGAGCGGGAACCTCCACCCGACGGAGGGATACGTGCTCTTGCCGTCTTTGGACACTATCCACAACCGTCCCGCTGTATACCATTACGCGTCGAAGGAGCACGGTCTCGAGCTTCGAGCGGACTTTGATCCCCTAGTCTCGGCGGCCTTGGCGGCAGAGTTTCCGGAGGGCTCATTCCTCGTGGGGCTATCGTCCATTTTTTGGCGGGAGGCCTGGAAATATGGTGAGCGTGCGTTCCGGTACTGCCAACACGACGTCGGCCATGCGTTGGGAACTATGCGATTCGCGGCGGCTGCCCTCGGGTGGAAAATCCGCCTCCTCGACCGTGTTGGTAGCGCCGCCGTTGCTCAACTTCTCGGACTCGACCGCGAAGCCGACTACTTTGCCGCGGAGCGGGAGCATCCCGAACTCATTGCGCTTGTGGTCAGGGAGAAATGGGCCAGCTACCAGAGAGTCTGCCTGTCCAAAGAACTGGTAGCCCAAGTGGTCAATTCTCAATGGTACGGCACAGCGAACGTGCTGAGTCCCGAGCACGGCGTCGATTGGCCAGTGATCGAGCAAGTAGCTGCTGCCACTACGAAGGTGAGGATTGCGGCTGACGAAGGATTCTCCAGATTCCCTTCGGACGAAGAACTCTTCGGGACGCCAGTTCGGTCCGGGGCCTTCACTGCGGAAAAAGTTATCCTGGGGCGCAGGAGCGCGGTAAGTATGGACGAGGCAACAGCGATCCCTGCGGCGACCTTCTTCCGCATGATGGCTCGACTTGTACCCACCCGAGACGGCCGATCAATGCCGTGGGACGCTCTATCCTGGTGCCCGCGCATCCACCTAGGCCTCTTCGTGCACCGCGTGAACGACGTAGCTCCCGGCCTCTACGTGCTCGCTCGCGATCCGGAAAAGGTTGAGGCACTTCGGAAGGCGATGCGGCCTGAGTTCCTATGGCTTCGGCCTCCGGCGTGTCCGCATGGCCTTCCGCTATACCTGCTGAAAGAGGGGGACTGCCGTACTTTAGCCGCGACCGTCTCCTGCGGGCAACACATCGCGGGGGATGGGGCTTTCAGCCTTGGGATGATTGCCCAGTACATGGACAGTCTGGTTGTCTATGGCGCCGGCTTCTACCGAAATCTCTTCTGGGAGGCCGGCCTCGTGGGCCAGGTGTTGTACCTCGAGGCGGAAGAGGCGGGGATTGGTGCGACCGGGATCGGCTGCTACTTCGATGATGCGGTTCACGAGGTGTTCGGCATCTCTTCGCGTGATTGGCAGAGCTTCTACCACTTCACTGTGGGTGGCCCAGTCGAGGACGGACGACTTACCACCTTGCCTGCGTACAGCTTGGGGGAAGCAGGATGAACACCCTGCGACACTTGAATCAGATCGGCCGTCTGCTGCCTTCGTCGCGACGTTGGAGGTGGATACCTGCCGAGCCGGGCGGGCATTCGACCTCTAAGAACTTAAATGAGCGTTCCGAATGCCATTGCCTCTTCGCCGTCGTGGTGTCGCTCAGCATCTTCGAGGTCGTCTTCTTTCGCGACAGTTGTATCCTACGGTGTTTCGGGCAGTGCGTACCTGCAAAACGCCCTCATTGCCCTGACAGGCTGTGTTCCACGCGCTCCGCTGCGTCGCGGTAGATTCCGATTTGATGCGCCCGCAACGAGGCGTGCAGCATGCGCCCGCCCGAGTCGGAGGTGATCTTCGCGGACTCCTGTAGCGGCATGTGACACGCCACGCACTTCGTGTGGATTGCGTGGCCAAGAGCACGGTACCTTCCGCAGGCTTGCATTTCATGGCATGTCAGGCAGTGCCGGGAAAACGAATCGGTGTTCTCCTGTTTCTCATGCACGTTGTGACAGGTGGAACAAGTCATTCTGCCGGAAGCGAAACACTTGCTCTGCTCCAACGCGCCGACCTGGTTGCCATGCACATCCACCGGCGCGCCGGGAGGCGCCGGCTGGATTGCCAGGTAATCGCGGACATTGTCGCCCACCACAAACGTCAGCGGCACCCGGATGGGCTTCACGGCGCCCGCGTGGCACAACGAGCAGAGATCCAGTTGCCGGTCGCGAGTGAGGCGCGCAGGATTCACGATTGCCTCCTGGTGCGAGTCGGGAGCCGGCGGCGTAGCCGAACGCTCGCGAGCAACGTGCAGAGCGCCCGGCCCATGGCAGCGTTCGCAATTGATGCCCAGCACCAGGCTACTCTTTGCAAACCGATTCACCGGAGGGTTGAGCCATGAGAAGTAGCTTGTGTGGCACTCCAGGCAGCGGGGCACTACGGCGCGGTCAAAGTGAACCTCCCCGGCGGGAAAGCCCGGGCTGATGACCCATTCGTGGTTCCACGTCCAGTACGAGGCCGGCAATTCGTAGAGCTGGTCGCCATCCCAGTAAAGGTAGGTTTGCCCGTGACGTCCCGATCCAATCGCGATATCGAACCGTTCGGTTAAGCGATGGGTCGGATTGGCCAAATTGACGGCGCTCTGGTAGAAGCCATCGGGCGCGGCAATCATGTTCACGACGAGGTTGGGATTGGAGGTATGCAGGACGTTTTGTCCTTTGCCGAAGCTGCCGATAATGTGCTTTGCGGTGGCCGGCGAAGAATCACGAGCATGTGGTGTCAGCGCATATAATTCCGATTCCTTACGGTGGCACTTAGCGCAGGCGGCATCACCCGAGTAAGCACTAGGTGGCGGCACTTCAAGGCGGTCGGTTGTGGTGGATACCTGGGAGATCGTGACCTGTACCAACACAACGCACGCAAGCAACAGGAGAATTCCCCTGCCGCACGCTCGCACCTTGTCGCCGCTCTTCATTCTTGAGTTGCCACTATAGCCCCACCCGATTGCCGGTCCGACTCGGTCTCTAAGATCATAAAAGAACTTGGTCTCGACACTTCCATCAGCGCTCAGACTAGGCGGTGTAGTCTGTTGAACGGCTGATTTCGCATAAGCCGGCATCCAGCATCCAGCTACAATTCTCCCCATGACAGGAGAACGCTGGGCTCAGCTAGGAATCACGACTCAGTTCCTTATCGTTGTCAGAACGCTAGGTGAGATCTTCCGGCTTCGGCACGTCCATGGCATGAACTTCTCGGCCGCAATCGCTATGCCGTATGTCGGCGGCGCTTTAATAGCTGCTTGCTCTTGCTGGGTAGGCGTGAGCTTGTACTTCTTCCGACGCTACACCCTGTCCACCTGGATCACGTTAACGACCATAGCCATTCTAATAGCGTACAAAATTGCCGTGATCGGATGGTAACGGTGGCTCAATTTGACGATTGACCGAAAGCCGGGACAGATCGTCCCGGTCAATCTTATTGGTCGATTGAAGAACTGCTATCATTGATGCCGCAGTGGATGAGCTGGACGAAATCAGTTTCGGGCTAAGGATATCCAATCTCGAAGCCCGGCTAGCTCTGGTGGAGATCGAGATTGCTGCTTTGGTGTGCGAAATCAACTCTAGGTCGATCTCTTATGAGCGGATGATTAGAGCCCAGAATTCTCTTGATATGAAGAAAAGCAAACGGGCAATTCTGCACACAGAATTAGACGAGTTGTGCCGCTCCAGCCCCCCACAATCCATCATTGATTACTTCAAACTTGACCAGTACCCGTCGTTCCGTGATCCGCTACAAGAAGGCGGAGAACACTTGTCTGTTCAGAGTAGAAAGACGAACGGTAAGTGCGGTCTGAAATCCACACGCTCTTTCCGACGGTTGCCGTCAAATTCAATTTCGAGCAGAGATGTTGTTCCCATGCGGGTTGATAGGATTCCATTCTCCACCACGGTCTGCGCGGCGGCAGAGCGGAGCTGCACCGGGGTGGTCAAAATCAAGCCCGTGATCTGGCGAATGCCAATGGGATGCTCAATGAACCACTGTTCGCGCTGGATCCGTTGCATAAAATGCAGATAGAACCACATCGGCTCTTTAACTCCCGCTTCGCCGATATTCATGAACAGCTGTTCTGGTAAATAGGCCGGCCGATACTCCCACGAAGGAAAGGGTGCCTTTGTGTCTTGAGAATCGACAGGCCTCAAGCAAATGCCGAAAGGCGAGCCGTTACCCTCCCGACGCGACCATCTCTGCCAAAGCAGGGTGCGCAGTGCACTTTGACTTTGAGCCTCCAATGCATTGCTCACCCAGAGCAACTCAATCATGGCGTTGGCAAATGCAAAGCGCCGACAGGCCGTACCCTGGCCTGGATGCTGATTTGGAGGTCCCTCATGCAAACCGAGCTGAACAAGTTCTTCCGCCTCGGGAGCCCCCGGACTTGTGCAGACAAACAGATGATCCAACTCGATCCGCATACGAGCGAGTCTACTTCAATCGAATTGCATACTTGTTGAACCCGGGTGTGTGAGACGTTATGGGCGAGTTGTGGCGACCCGGAATATATGGTCCGCCGCTGCATTGCAAGCGGAAAATGAGGATGACATTGAAGGTCTGCGCGAATGTATCCGGCCTTTGTGTGAGCTAGTGCTCTGGCCCTTGATGGAATGCGCTGCACTCTTGTCCTATTTAGTAACGTAGGCTTTTAAGCCTATTCCGGGTTACAGGTTTGAAGAGTGCCGGGATCGACCGTTGTGCCATCTCATGCTTTCGCCAGCAAACCTGGCAGGAATCTCCAAACTCAGATCACTCGCCGTTGTTGGGTTGCAGATGTGGGAATCGAGTCAGCGATTTCCAAGCCTGGCGCTATGTGCCAGGCGTCATGTGCAGGCCATCCGGCTGCGATTACTTGTGGTACTGTGGGCGGGCGATAGGCCTCTCCTTTGTAGAGAACCGCCCAGGCCATGCGCGCCATCTTGTTGGCCAGCGCTACGGTTGCCACCTGCTTGCGCTTGCGGGAGGTGAGATTAACCAGCCACGTACTCAAGCCGGAAGATTGCTTGGTTTTCTGCAGCAGCACGGTGTGCGCTCCCTGCACAAAGAGTTTTCGTAAATACTTGTGGACACGAGACAGTGACGCCCGTAATTAACAAGGTGTGTCGGCGACGATACGCCCCCTGAGACTATTCTCGGCGTACGGGAATAGGCGGCTCCCAGATGATGATGATGATCGGGATTATTCTGATCACACTGTCTGATTTTTTCGCGCTGTTCAGGTGTTCCGCCAATGCGGTGAGGTCTGCGTCATCCGCTGGAAGGCCGACACTCTTGTAATAAGCCGCGGTGGCTGCGATGAATTTCTTTCTCGCTTCGGGATCGCTGAGGAGTTTTGCCCTCAATTCTTCCTTGGTCATGTTCTTCCTCCTTCGCTTGAGGATTCAATGGTTCTGGAACAGGTTGAGACTGGCATCGTGCTCTTCCAGGCAAGACAGCGCGTAGTCGATTTCCATCTGCTCGTAGATGGGGCCGAGCTCTCGCTGGAGTTCAGGGTTGGCATGTATATCTCGACATATCTGACAAACCGTATCAACCGACGAGAAACTGGGGAGCCGTTTGAAGAGTTCGGGAGCAGTCTGCTGGACGTGGGAGTAGAGAACGTTGAAGCCAATCTCCTTGGCGATACGAGCATGAAAGTTGCCGTAGACATTCAAGAGAATCTGGTCGGGCGGGTCGGTGAAGACGTTCCCGCAAAGGAGCTTTGCCTCCTTGTTGAATCCTCCCGAGCAGCACGGGTAGACGTCCCCGTTGGGATAGATGGTGATGTTGTATCTTCGGGGTCCATCGCACCTGTATTTGGTCTCATCGGGAAGATCGTACCGCGGTTGTTCCCCAACCTTGGCACGGGCACGGCCGATGGAAGTGACCAGATCCGACATCATGAGGACGCCACCAAGGTCAGGCAGAAGGTCCTCAACCCTCTCGCTAGGATTCCAGAAGACACCGTGGATGCTGAACTTGATGTCGTGATGGCTGCAGGCAGCGGCAATCCAGTGGACTTGTTTGGGGGAGACCCAGCGGGCGTGCTGTTTGTCGTAACTGAGTCCAAGGATATCCAGCCCGAGAGCGCGAAGCTGGCCGAGTTGGGCGTCGGCTGCTTCAGGCGACTTTGCCCAGAAGCCGGAAGTAATAATTTGGAATGGCTGATGGATAGGGGCAGCACGGGCCGCGCCCATGATCGTCATGAGCTCATCAACGTAGAGGAAGGGATCGCCGCCGGTAAAGGCGAACCGAACGACCGAAGGCTGGGTGGCAAAGGCGAGGACGACAGGAATGATGTTTTCTGGGCATGCTCTGCCGGGCCCGACGACTTCAGCGGTATGACAGCAGAAATCGCATTTGAGCGGGCAGGGATGGTTGTAAACAAATCCTATGGAAGCGGTATTCATCCTGATTTGCCAGAAATACAACGGCGAACGTCGAGTGCCTAACAATACTCCAATTGCGGGTCTTTCGGGAGGAATTTTTGGCAGGTTGTCCGCTCATCGTCCAGGGTGGGACGCCAGCCGGCACGCTCGAGCTGCATGGGAAGATCAAGTGGTGGGAAGCGGCGGAGTTGATCGGCATCAGCGAGCGGCAGATGCGGCGCTGGCGGAAGCGGCTTGAGGAGCAAGGCCCACAGGGACTACCGGACCCGCGACGGCGGAAGCCAAGCAGCAGGCGGGTGCCGAAGGGCGCAGGCCGAAGAGGTTCTGAGCCACCGGGACAGATACTTCGATCTGAACGTGCGGCACTTTCATGAGAAGCTCGGCGAAGAACACCAGATCGGGTTGAGCTATACGTGGGTCAAGCAGGCTCTGCAGGCAGCCGGCCTGGTGAAGCGCAAGGCCAGGTAGAAGTGAGTTGCCGAAAACCCGACTTTTCAGGCACTACGGGATGACATCCGGGGTCGCCGATTCACCGCTTCCTGGATAGCTGGCTTGTCGGTACCGATCCGCCGGTTCCCGTCGGCCCGAATACTTTCCGATGGCCGATCTTTGCCATGTTGCCTTCAACTCAGAATGCCTTGCCCAGCACGGTCAACGGGTTCCAGAGGAGCGGCCCTTTATCGTCCCACCTTTTAGTCGGGAGATATTCTTGCCTCAGTACTGGAACCCGTTGTGCAAATAGCGATCGATGGTGGTGACTTTTTCAAGTCCACAAACTTACCAGGGACCGTTGTGGATTCTCACCGCGTCGCTATGGATGTTTGCTGGCACGGCTTGCGTTGAGTTTGGAGGCGTAAGACTGACAACGATGGTATTGATCTGGCGGCCTTCGTCTGAGATGACAAAGAGTAACTTTATGATCGCGCCGCTGGTTCCGCCGGGTTGAGTCGGGAAGTCAATCTCGGCTTCCCCAGTACAGTCTTCGTTTACGGAGTAGGTACCGGTTTCCATGTCATGGAAACCATTGGCATTCGTCGGCCCCGCTACTGGGACGCCGTTCGCTAGTACATAGTCCTCTTGTGTGAGCCCATGATTCCCATCAAAATGAGTAAGGGCGACGCCATCCCGGTTGACAACGCCCGCGGGGGTGAAGACCTCACCCGACACGCGAAATGCATAGCTTCCCGCGATGGTTGCGCTGGAGCAGTGGTGGCGGACATCCTGGGCCAAGCTCGCAACTCCCGAGAACGCTGCGACTGTGGCTATAGTTAGTATGCTTACGATTTTCGTCATACAATCCTCCCAATTGCCGCGGCTTTAGCGACGCGGTGGCAGAATCTAAGCCCGGCGGCCCGCAGTACGGCAATGGAGAGTTCCTTAAGATCTCCTTCAGAATTTCTTTCGATCGTCATATGACAGACTCTTCTCGTTTTATGCTTCCGGTTCAAAGGTGAGTCAGCGGCAAATGATGGACAGCGCACGCTACAACTTCGGTGAATTCCAGTTAGATGTGGGGGCATTTGAGCTTCAGCGCTCCGGCGAGCGAGTGCCGCTGGAGCGGATTCCGATGGAGTTGCTGATCCTGCTTGTTTGTCGGAAAAGGGAACTTGTTACCCGCGAGGAGATAGCTGAAAAGTTGTGGGGAAGCGAGATCTTTGTTGACACCAATACGGCGATCAGTGTCGCCGTGCATAAAGTTCGGCAGGCGCTGGAAGATACCGTTGAAAGCCCTCGCTATATCCTGACGATTCCGGCTAAGGGGTACCGTTTCATAGGTCCAATCTCTGGCAGTTTGCCACAGTCGCGGGACGTTACTCCCGCCAGCCAGAGTTCTCTTGAAGGATCCGCTTACGGCATCGGGTCGGCCCCGATCTCAATCGAAGCTTCCGATCAACTCGTAGCCACCGCAACTCAACCAGCGAAAGCCGGCTCCGAACAGATACCCGACGTCGTTCGACGTTTGCCTCTCAGTGGGCGGTGGCTAGTTTGGATCTCCGTTCTGGGCGTTATCGGCCTTGCGCTGGTGGCTGTCTTGCGAACTAGAAATTCCAGTAAGGGCAATAGAGTGATGTTCGTTGTTCTTCCCTTTGAGAACCTCACGGGCGATCCGAACCAGGAGTACATTGCCGATGGCATGACCGAAGAGATGATCACACAGCTGGGCGGACTCGACCCCGAGCGCCTCGGCGTAATAGCCCGTACCTCAGCCATGACATTTAAAGGATCGCAAAAGAACGCCGCGGATATCGCCCGCGAACTAGGCGTGGGTTATCTATTGGAGGGCAGTGTTCGCCATGTCGGAGATCGAATGAGAATCGCGGTGCAGTTGATTCAGGCCAGCGACCAGACCCACATCTGGGCGTCCGACTACGACAGCGACTTGAGCAACCTGCTTCAGCTGGAAAGTGATATCGCCGCAGCTGTTGCCAGCCAGATCCAGGTGAAACTGATGGCCAAGAAGCGAACAAGGTATACCCATCTGGTCAAGCCGGAGGCTCAAGCCGCCTATCTCCGGGGTCTCGAAGACTGGAATCTGCGAACCGGCAGCTCCATGGCGGATGCCATTTCTGAATTCAACCAAGCCATTGCAGCAGACCACAGTTATGCCTTGCCCTTCTCCGCGCTGGCGAGATGCTATGCCCTCGGACCCATCTTTGGGTTAGGCAATCCGCTCGAAGCAATGCCGAAGGCACGGGAATTAGCAGCTCATGCACTAAAGCTTGATCCCAACCTGGCGGAAGCACACTCGGCCCTAGCGATGGTTGCGGCCCACTACGACTACGACTGGCCGACCGCGAAGCACGAATTTCTTACTGCTATGCAACTCAATCCGAGCGACCCATACGCACACTTCTTCTACTCCAATAGTTTCCTTTCGCCGCACAGCCGTCACCAGCAGGCGATCGATGAGTTGCAGAGGGCCATTGCGCTCGACCCGCTCTCGATTCCCTTGCAGGCCTTCCTTATTCGAACCTATACCTGGGCGCGGCGCTACGATGAGGCTCGTTCCCAATTCAAAAAAACAAATGAAGTCGCGCCCAACTTCGCACTGCTACATGAACGCGCAGCTCATCTCTTTGCCATCACAGGAGACCTTCGAGAGGCGATCGAAGAAGATGCCAAAGCACGTCTGCATAGTGGAGAGCAAGCCGAGCAGGTGATCGCCAAGAAGAACCTGCAACTGAATGCATTGACTCAAAACGGCGCTCGCGGATACTGGAACACTCAGTTGGCTCTGAGCCGAGACAAATCAAACCCTCCCGAGGCCTACACAACATCGTTCGGACTCGCCGTGATCTACGCACACCTTGAAGACAAAGACGGCGCGTTAAGTTCTCTCGAACAAGCCTTCGACCGCAAAGATGTTCAACTTATTGAGATCAACGAAGAACCAGCCTTCGACGCACTCCGCTCTGATGCTCGGTTCCGCTCTTTGCAGCGGCGTGTCCATCTAGCAGACATCGACTAGCTGGGTCACGAAGGCTAACCAATTCCCTCTGAACCGCAATCAATCCGGAACTGTTGCGAGATTGCACGGATCAGTCAAGCTAAGCGATCTCTGGGTACTAAAACTCTCGAGTCCATCGGGACGCGGAAACAATCCGATTCTTCATCTGCGCGGCCTGCCGGAGCGAGGCGGTAAGATCTCCCGATACAGCTCCAGAGCCTTGGCCGAATGACTCTGGGGCTCTTTCTGCGACAACGCATACGATGGTCAGAAGTCGGCTTCCCTCTAGTCCTTTCGTGTTCAATATTCCCAATCGAGCAATTCGGATTCGTGCATTTTGCGGGATAATCGTGCTCGAACTCAACGGAACAGGCGCAATGAGTTTGTAGTCTGCCGAGCCGATTGAGATCCGGAAAGACCTGTCCTTTGCCGGTAACGAACGGGCGCGTCGTTTCGATCTTGTCAAGGAGACCACACCATGCTGAGAAAATTTGCAGTGCTCCTTCTCTGCCATTCACTCTCTCAGGCCTTTTGGGGCCAATCCAATCCAACCGCAGTCACGAACTCAGACCTGATTAGAATGGCGAACGCTGGAATCGGAGATCAAACGATAATCCTCGCAGTCGAGCGCGGACTTGCGATGCTCGATACATCGCCGCAAGCACTGATTCTCTTGAAAAATGCTGGTGTATCGGACCAAGCGTTGAACGCCATATTGGCAACGACCAAAAGTCCAAGCCAGCCACACGCCGAGCCGAGCCAAAGCGCATCAACCAGCTCACCAGTGGCGCATGATGCAGAACAAAAGTATGAACATCGCCGTTATCAACGCCCAGCAAACCCTCGCATTGGGTTGCGATGGCACCTATGGTGATCGTGGACGAGCAGGATGCAAGTTCATGGCGTACTTGCTCCCGAGCACTCCTGCCCGTTCCAAAAGGCTCGGGGAGCCAATTGGTGACCTGGCATGAGAACTGACGCGGCGAACGCGGTCGATAGCGCGCTCGCGTGTCTCAAGGTCACCGATAGCCGGGCATCCTGTGTCCCGTGGGCATCTGAGCGATATCTGATTCGAAGTTCAGTGCTTTTACTGATTCGAATGTTCGTTTCGATTGCTGAGAATCGAGCCCATGACGCGAGTAGGTTTCTGGGGTCAGCAACGAAGAGGAGCAGCGGTCAGCTGTGTTGAGTTCAGTTCGGCCTATTGGATGCGCTCGGGGCCGCTTTTTGGTGATCCCGGTCTTTCAAAGACAAATAACATCAGCAACCTGTAAATATTTCCGCATCTTCCCAGGTGCGCCGGCATCGAAAGCAGAAGTAGTTGCTTCTCTATTCGCCCTTGTTGGGCGTTCTTGGTGGAAGCCGGCCATCGATCTCCCGCCCGTCAGCAACTGTGGGCACCGGCAAATCAACATACAGGATTAGTGTGCCTGAGGCGTGAATCTCCTCATTTGGTCTTTCGCGTTAATCGCATATCGACCCAGGACGCGCCATCGCGAGATTGGCTGTCTCAGACTGAGAGGAAACAGGAATGGCGAATGAGACTTCTTGTGCGAAGACATTTCCACCTTGATCGGTGCTTAAGCGGGAGTTCGTTTGTAACGTCCTTGGTCTGCTTCGTGAAGAGCGGCGATCTCTCAGAGGTGCCCTGTTTCGGCGCAGCGGACTACGCACTCACGTGGTCGGAGACCCCGACCCCGAGGAGACGGGAATTGCAAGATCAAGTTCAACCCAGCAACAACTTGACGTCAGAAGTCGCCAAGGCTTCCGGCCTTCTGTCCCAGAACAATCAACATGCCGTCAGCGGCGAAGCAGTCAATCAGTCGCAGGGTCGCCAGCGGCTCACCTCGTCCCGCAACAACTCCAACGCCCAGCTTGCATCCACTGCCAGTGGCCATCGTCAGAGTCGCCCACCACAACACGAGCACGAGGAGAACACGCCCTCCGTTGCGCCGCTGCCAAGATGGAAGCGGAGAGTCCTCACACCCCTTCAGACTGCCGAGTTGCTCGATTGCGATGACAAGACCATCACTCGTTGGGCCAGGAAGGGTTATCTGCCCGCTCATCCGATGGGTGAAGGCAAGAAGAAGTACTGGCGCTTTTTCGAAGACGAGCTCCTCGCTTGGCTGCTCGGCCAGACGGATGGAGCGGTTGCCGCATGAGACTCTCCCCAGCTGATTTCTGGCGGCCGGCTGTAGACTCTACGAAGCCATCAGTGCG
This sequence comes from uncultured Acidobacteriaceae bacterium, assembly GCA_963832035.1. Lineage (GTDB taxonomy): Bacteria > Acidobacteriota > Terriglobia > Terriglobales > Acidobacteriaceae > Telmatobacter. The sequence goes on from CAWHSK010000005.1 coordinate 46,705, forward strand.
CTTGCAAAGGAGAAGATCCGTATGCAGGCGCAACGTTATCAAAGAGGTTCCCTGAGCATTTTGAAGCGCAAGAGCCAACCCGACGCGTGGATGTTCCGGTATTACGCGCAGGAAAACGGCCTGCCGTGTCTATAAAACGCAGTTCGTCGGTACGGTGGTCGAATTTCCCAAGCGCAAGGACGCAGAGAAAGCGATTACGCAGCTCAGGGTCGAGATCAACGAGGGAGCACAGGGTACACCCCCATGAACATCGAGCAGCTCGCCGTTCACTATAAGAAGGATGAGCTGCCTCGCAAGGCATATGCCACGGTTGTGAGCTACACAGAATTCCTCGACAGCCACATCGTCCCGCAAATGGGGCGAAAGTGCACTGTCGTCCATCAAGGCCATTGAAGTGGAGAAGTGGCTGGATGGGATCAAGAGGAAAAATGGCAATCCCACGAGCCCAGCAACGAGGGCGAAGATCCGCAACGTGATGTCAGCGATCTTCGCCCACGCGATTCGTTACGGGTGGGCCACGCATAACCCCATCACCGCTGTCAGGACTTCAACGCAGCGGCTCAAAGATCCGGAGTTTCTCAACCGGCTGAATTGCAGGCTCTCCTGATGCGGTTGCCCCATCGTGAACGGGTCATGGTCCTTCTCGATGCCACCACCGGGTTGCGTCGGGGAGAACTGATGGTCCTTCGCTGGCAGGACCTGGATTTTGAGAACAACATCGCCAACATCACACGTTCCATTTACCGCAACGTCGTGGGCGACACCAAAACCAAGGCGTCGCGCAAGCCGGTGCCTCTCCATCCAATTCTTGTGGAGGAGTTGAGGCAGTGGAGGTCGGAGTCGCCATACCAGGCCGATTCAGATTTCCTTTTCCCGTCGATTCAGAAGAACGGCACGCAGCCTCTGCAGCCGGACATGATCCTCAAGCGGCACATCCGTCCTGCTCTGGAGCAGATGGGCGTGAACAAACGGATCGGTTGGCACTCTTTCCGCCACGGCCTCTCTCAGTTTCTCAGGCAGCGGGGGATCGATGTGAAGGTTGCCCAGGAACTGCTCCGGCATGCGAACTAGCCGGATCACTCTGGACATTTATCAGCAGACGGTCACGGATGAAAGGCGGGCGGCTCAGGTGCTGGCATTCAGCGATCTGTCGGGCTGATTACAACGGGTCAGTTATTTTGTCAAGCGATCGAACCCAAACGAACCCAAGGGAACTAGCAGAAAGAAGAGGTCAAGGCTGTAAATAGCTGATTTTAATGTGGATATGGTAGGCACGACTGGATTCGAACCAGCGACCTCTTCCGTGTCAAGGAAGCGCTCTAACCAACTGAGCTACGCGCCTGCGATACGACAGAGATTAGTCTATCAGCATCAGACCGTCGGGCAAAGCAGGGCTGTTGCGTCAACTCATCGATGCTGTACCATCTATGACTGACACGTTGTCGCCCGCAACTACAAGGCGCGTCGGGGCTTATCCTGCTCAGGCGGTCTGCTCAGGGCGCGATGGGCTCAGAAGCCGCCTATCAATGACAGAGGTTCCCAGCCCGCGACGAAACCCACTGCGCAGCGCGCCGAACCTGCTGACCGTCTTGCGGATATGCCTGGCGCCTTTCCTTGTAGCCGCCATTCTCGAGAATCGGTTCGGTCTCAGCTTCGTGCTTTTTGTTGCTGCAGGCGTGACCGATGCGCTTGATGGTGTTCTAGCGCGAGTGCTCAAACAGCGCACCATGCTGGGAGAGTATCTGGATCCGATCGCAGACAAGCTACTGCTGAGCACATTGTTCCTGGTCCTGATGTACAAGGGCCTCATGCCTACCACTGTGACCATATTGGTGTTCGGGCGCGATGTTGGCATTCTGCTCGTGGCGACCGTCCTTTATGCAGTGGCGGGTCGCCGGGAGTTTGGCCCGAGCATCTTCGGCAAGGCGAATACCGTAGCCCAGGTCACGGCCGTAGCCGTTGTCCTGCTGCACCAGTTAACTACGATCAAGTGGGTTGTTATGCTTCGACTTGTTGCGCTTGATGCAACGGTTGCTCTTACAGTAGCTTCCGGCCTGCACTACGCCTGGATGATTGTGTGGCATCGCGGTACGACACAGAACACCGGAATCGGCTCGAAGTGACCTGGGGCCGCCAATGGATGTTGAATTGACCTTAGCTAAAGCATTTAGATAGATGGAGATGTCGCGAAGCAGGGGCGGGATCCGCCTTACTCATCCTCTTTTTCTTCTTCCTTTTCGGAAGATTCCTCAATCGCCATATCGTGGAATTCTTCGGAATCGAAAACGTCGCCACATTCCAGGCATTCAACATATTCGGCGTCTTCGTGTCGGGAAACGACTCGAACCTTTGGGTGTTTGCAGGCGGTAACCATTGTTTGATTTGGCTCGTTTTGATGCTCTTGCCGCAGATTGTAGCGACCTTTTGCCTGTTTTAAAACGGCAATTTAGTGAAATCTTTCTGCCATTTCTTTACGCACCATCTCAGAAAGCTGTTCCCAGGCCTCTGAATGTTTGAAAAGCCGATATTATCAGTCGTATACTGAATACGGACTGAAGAAGTCGCATATTATGCTTAAGCTCACCAAAAAGGCCGATTACGGGCTGATGGCGCTCAAATACCTGGCCGAGCGTCCAGAGATGGCAGCCTTGAGCGCCAAAGACATCGCGGATGCCTACGGGATCCCTGCCCAGTTGTTGGCCAAGATTCTCCAGCAGCTGACCAAGACGGGCCTATTGAAGTCGCATGCCGGAATGAACGGCGGATATGCACTTTCGAAGCCTGCCTCCTCGATCTCGGCTTACGAAGTGATTCTGGCAATCGATGGGCCGTTTTTCATTACCTCGTGCACGAAGGGTGCCAAGGGATGTGACCTTACGCCGAGTTGCACGATCAAGGAGCCGCTTGCGCGGGTGAACGAAACGATAGCCGGCGTTCTGAAGAGCATCAGTATCCAGGACCTGGCCGAACATGAGCACCCGCCGGGCCACGTGCTCGAACCGAAATTAGTTTCGCTGACGATTTAAGCAACTCTCCGCGCTGAGCGGAGCCGGAACACGGATGGAGAGGTCGGATGAGTACAGTTACAAGTCAAATTGAAGTGCCGGCAGGTGTCACACTGCCGATCTACATGGACAACCACGCCACGAGCCCGCTTGATCCCCGCGTGCTGGAAGCGATGCTGCCCTATTTCACTGCGAAGTTCGGCAATGCAGCCAGCCGGAATCATTCCTTTGGCTGGGAGGCGGAGCAGGCAGTGGAGACAGCGCGCGAGCAGATCGCGAAGCTCATCGGCGCAACGGCAAAAGAAATCATCTTCACCTCGGGTGCAACCGAATCGAACAACCTCGCCATCAAGGGCATCGCGGAGATGTATCGCGAACGCGGCAACCACATCATCACCCAGGTCACCGAGCACAAGGCAGTACTCGATACGTGCAAGCGGCTCGAGAAGTACGGCTATCGTGTCACCTATTTGCCCGTAAAGGCCGACGGCCTCATCGATCTCGAAGACCTGAAGCGCGCGATTGACGACAAGACGATTCTGGTTTCGATCATGGCGGCCAACAACGAAATCGGCGTATTGCAGCCGATTCGCGAGATTGGCAAGATCTGTCACGAGAAGAATGTGATCTTCCACACAGATGCGGTGCAGGCCGTGGGCAAGGTTCCGGTGAACGTGATTGCCGACAACATTGATGTGCTGTCGCTCTCGGGGCACAAGATTTATGGGCCAAAGGGCGTCGGTGCTCTCTACGTTCGTCGTCGCAATCCACGCGTGCAGATCGCGGCACAAATTGATGGCGGCGGCCATGAGCGCGGCATGCGGTCGGGCACGCTCAATGTTCCCGGCATCGTGGGACTCGGCAAGGCTTGCGAGATTGCGTATACCGAGATGGAGAATGAAGCGGCATACCTGCGCGGACTGCGCGATCGGTTGAACGACAGGCTCCAGTCTGAGTTGGACTACATTCACGTGAACGGATCGATGGAGCATCGTCTTCCAGGCAATCTGAACGTCAGCTTTGTTTATGTGGAAGGCGAGTCCCTGCTGATGGGTATTAATGATGTCGCCGTTTCGAGCGGCTCGGCCTGCACATCGGCAACGCTTGAACCTTCGTATGTACTGAAGGCGCTGGGCCTGGGGGATGACGTGGCGCACAGCTCGATTCGCTTCGGACTTGGCCGTTTCAATACGCAGGCCGAAGTGGATTACGTTGCGGCTAAGGTCATCGACATCGTCAAGAAACTCCGTGAGCTTTCACCGCTTTACGAGATGGTGAAAGAGGGAATTGACCTGACCAAGATTGAGTGGCAGGCGCACTAAGGGCAAGTGTCAGTGAACAGGGATCAGTGGTCAGTAAATGCGCCTGAGGATTGGCATGGCGCATCCAATGACTAAGAGACCTGACCGCTGGCAAGAGGTCAAGGATTTAGGAAACGCGGCTTCCCCGCGGGAAGGAATTTGGAAATGGCATACAGCGATAAGGTCGTAGATCACTACAACAATCCGCGCAACGTTGGCACGCTCGATAAGAGCTCTGGAGATGTAGGCACAGGGCTTGTCGGCGCTCCTGAGTGCGGCGACGTGATGCGTTTGCAGATCCGCGTCAATCCAGAGACGCAGGTTATTGAAGAAGCCAAGTTCAAGACCTTTGGATGCGGCTCGGCAATCGCCAGCTCCTCATTGGCAACCGAGTGGATCAAGGGCCGCAAGGTGGAAGAGGCTCTCACGATCAAGAACACCGACATCGTGAAGGAGCTTTCGCTTCCTCCGGTCAAGATTCACTGCTCGGTGCTGGCAGAAGACGCCATCCGCGCAGCGATCGGCGACTGGAAGAAGAAGAACGGCGTCGCTGAGAACGCGGCGGTTGCCGTCGAAGCGAAGTAAGCGCCGTTTCAAGGCAAGAAGGAAACAATGTCGAACTTTGTATCAATCGAATCGAAGCCTGCGGAGGGCGCAAGTGCTACCCCGCCACAGCGGGAGAGCACAGCAGCTGCTTCGCAGGGACTGCAGGTCACCGAACGCGCGGTGAAGCGGATTCGCGTTGCGATGGAGAAGGAGGGCGTGTCGCCGACGGAGGGCGGATTACGCCTGGGCGTAATGGGCGGCGGCTGCTCGGGGCTTTCGTATTCGATCAAGTTCGACACTCGCCCTCGCGAGCGTGACCGCATTTACGAATTCGATGGGGTGCGCGTGTTCGTCGATCCCAAGTCGTTCGTCTATTTGCACGGCATGACGCTGGACTACGAAGAGACGCTGATGCGGCAGGGCTTCAACTTCATCAATCCGAACTCCTCGCGCTCCTGCGGCTGCGGTTCCTCCTTTTCATAGAGCGAAACCAGAGTCCCTGAAGCATGTTGAGTTTTTGTATAGAGTCGCCGCTCCCTCAGGGTCGCGTCGACTTGAGTTCCACGGATTCGAGATATCTCGACTCTGATTTCGCTGTAGTCCTCCGCCCTGGAGTCTTTTCATGTTGAAAGTTCTCGATTCAGCAGTGCCGGTCGCGTGCTGGTCCTGCGCCGTCGCGCACAATGATGTCACGCTTTTCTGTCCGCATTGCAGCAAGATTCAGCCTCCTCCGGGAGGCGATTATTTTTCTGTCTTTGGACTCGTGCCGCAGCTCGGTCTCGATCTTGGTATGCTCGAGCACCAGTTCCACAAGCTGAGCCGCAAGCTGCATCCCGACCGCTTTGCGCGAGCGCAGGAGAACGAGAAGCAGTGGAGCCTTGCGGATACCGCACTGCTCAACGATGCTTATCGCACGCTGAGGGATCCGATTCGTCGGACCGAATATCTGCTGAAGCTGCACGGCGCCGAGATCGGTGAAGAACACGCCGGCAAGGACCGCAAAGATCAGAAAGATGTGTCGCGGGTGCCGGCCGATCTGCTCGAAGAAGCATTCGACCTGAACATGCAACTTGAAGAGATGCGCATGGCTCGCAAGATGGGCGACACAGATCCCGACCTACAGTCGAGCCTCGAACAGGCGAAGAAGAAGTTTGACGGCCTGCTCGATGATGTTGACCGCGACCTGCGCGCGCAATGGCAGGTGTGGGATGCGAGTGATGAAAGCGCTCGTCAAGAATCGCAGAAGAAGATGGTGGGCTTGCTCGATCGTCGTCGCTATATCAATAATCTTGTTCGAGATGTAACGGAAACTCTGGGAGCCTAAAGAGAATCATGGCAGAAGGACGCGTAGTTGGAATCGATCTGGGAACAACGAATTCCCTGGTCGCATATATGGAAGGTGACAAGCCGGTAGTCATTCCCGGTGTCGACGGTTCGAATCTCGTGCCGTCCGTGGTGGCGTTAGACCCCATGTCTGCAGACGGCTCCAGGCCTACGGTTACTGTGGGCAACAGCGCACGGCGCGCGCTCATCGAGACGCCCGAGCGCGTCATCTATTCCGTGAAGCGGCTTATGGGGCGCGGACAGGAAGAAGTACAAAGCGAACTAAAGCTGTTCCCGTTCCGGCTCGCCGACGACATCGAGGCGGGTGAAGTTCCGCGCGTTCAACTTGGCGAACTTCGTTTTACGCCTCCGGAAATTTCCGCATACATTCTGCGCCAGCTGAAGCGCAACGCCGAGCGGTTCTTCGGGTCGCCTGTTACGCAAGCCGTGATCACGGTGCCGGCATACTTCAATGACGCGCAACGGCAGGCGACAAAGGACGCGGGCCGCATGGCTGGCCTTGAGGTGCTGCGGCTGGTGAATGAACCGACTGCTGCAGCGCTCGCCTACGGACTTGATCGCGCTAACGTGGGCACGATTGCTGTCTACGATCTGGGCGGTGGAACTTTTGACATCTCGATCCTCAAGCTCAACGATGGAATCTTCGAAGTGCAATCGACGAACGGCGACACGCATCTCGGCGGCGACGACATCGACAATCTGCTGCTGGCAATTGCTCTCGATGAGATTCATGCGGAGCACGGGGTGGATCTCCGTTCGCATGCCAGCGCGGTGCAGGCTCTGCGCAAGGCGGCCATCGATGCAAAGATAATGCTTTCATCCGAGGATGTCGCCCGCTTTGATATTGAACTCCCAAACGGCGATCGATATCAGCGCGAGATTCCGCGCGAGGTTTTCGAACAGTTAATCGAGCCGGTGCTCAGCCGCACAGTTGGCCCGTGCAAGCAGGCGCTGGCTGATGCCGGAATCACGCCCGAGCAGATTGATGAAGTCGTGATGGTCGGCGGATCGACGCGGATTCCCGCGGTTCGCAAACTGGTTGACGAGCTGTTTCATCTCGCGGTGCGCGGGAAGAAGCCGCACATCGAGTTGAACCCCGATGAAGTTGTCGCGCTTGGTGCAGCGGTGCAGGCTGATATTCTCGCGGGCGCGTCGAAGACAACCGAGGAGATGCTGCTGCTGGATGTTACGCCGCTTTCGCTCGGCATCGAAGCGTTGGGTGGAACGGTTGCGAGGATTATTCAGCGGAACTCAACGATCCCCGCTTCAGCGACGGAACACTTCACAACGGGGGTCGATGGACAGACCAATGTTGCGATTCACGTGGTGCAGGGCGAGCGCGAACTTGCCGCCGATTGCCGGTCTCTGGCGCGGTTCGATCTCAAAGGTATTCCGCCGATGACCGCGGGTTTGCCGCGCATCGAGGTCAAGTTCCTGATCGATGCGGACGGGATTTTGCAGGTATCGGCTCGCGAGCAGCGCAGCGGACAGGCAGCGCAGATCGAAGTGAAGCCGACGTATGGACTAACTGATGAGCAGGTTGAAGGGATGATCCTCGATTCGTTCGATCACGCGGAAGAAGATTTCGCCAAGCGGCTGTTGATTGAGGCGCGCAATGAGGCTGACACAATTCTCGCTGCGGTCGAGCGGGCCCCTGAAAATCCCGCGTGGAAGCAGTTGCGCGGCGAAGAGCAGGCTTCGATCATGGCAGCGCAGAATAAGCTGGCAAGTGTGAAGCAGGGCGATGACCTCGCTTCCATTCGTGAAGCGACGACTGCACTCGATTTGGCAACTCGGCGTTTTGCGGAACTGATGATGGATTCGGCAGTGACAACGGCGATTCGCGGCAAGACGATGGAAGCCGCCGACGAAGAATTGGGTGAAGAAGTAACTGCCCCGCATCCGATGGCGCGGGCGGAGTTCAAGTAAAAGGGGAGTTAGCATCGCTTCGCGATTGTTAGCAGCGCGTCGCGCTTGTTCGCGGAGTTAGACGGCAGCACGGAGGCAATTCTAATGAGTGGAGCAAATACGCAGAACATTCCGCCAGACAAGCTGGTGCGCGTGACATTTATGCCTGAAGGCAAGACGGTCGAATTTGAATTCGGAACCATGCCCTACGACCATCACGGCAAGCCAATGTCGTTTCTCGATGTCGCGGAAAACTTCGGCATCTTTCTCGATCATGCGTGCGGGGGCGTCTGCGCGTGCACGACATGCCACTTGTGGATCAAGGATCAGCAAGGCATCAGCGAAGCCGATGACGATGAACTCGATCGGATGGATATGGCGGCCGATCAGCAACTCAATTCGCGACTGGGTTGTCAGGCGGTTATCACCAAGCCGGGCAATTACGTTGTCGAGATTCCGAAGTGGAATCGCAACTACACGTCCGAAGGCAAACCGCTGGCCATGGCCGAAGGCAAATAGTTGAGCAACTGGGCGCCATCTCCTTCCAGTATGGGATATCACTATTTCCGCTTTTCAATTTCAAGGAGCACACGATGCCGCGTGAGATTCACTGGACCGACTCCGAGGAGATCGGCATTCAATTGCAGGAGAAGTTCCCCGACGTCGATCCGCTCACGGTGCGCTTCACCGATCTGCACAAGTACGTGACCGAACTGGAAGGCTTTTCCGACGATCCGGCGAAGTCAAACGAGTCTCGCCTTGAGGCGATCCAGATGGCGTGGCACGAGGAGTTTGAAGACGCGAAGGGGTAAAGCCTCGTATCGCTTTGTACTCCTTCTCCGGGGTGTACCCACCCATACTCTGGGGCCAAAGTCCTGAGCCGCCAGGGTTTACAGCGGCAGGGCGGCGCTAAAGTCTTATCAGCAGGGACTTTAACTCACAGAGTCGTCTCCGCAAAGGACTTAGATACAGGAAACGCGAAAATCAGGTCGCAAAGGACTCAAAGGGCAAAGGCACAGCGGACAAGGGTGCATGGAACATGCGGCGTGGTTACGGTTGGCATTGGGAGACTCCGACACGCAGAAATCAACTTTGATTCCATTGTGCGCGCCCGAGCGGAAACTCCCTGCAAAGTTGGGACAAGAGAATTGTGAATGGAATGAGGGGCTTGGACGGGCAGGCCGGAAATAGACGCTTGACAAGTAAAATCGCTGCGCAAGAAACCGACCGCAGCGCACGATTAGAAGCGTCAGTTATTGTCCCAGCTGAACGATCCTTCGAAGTGCTGGAATTCCTTTTCCCGTCCCTGGACCAGATAAACACTGACCACATCAAAGCGAATCGGCGGCGCGGTCTGCTGCGGAAGCTGGCGGATGTATCTACGGGCGAGGCGGCGAAGCACGTTGCGTTTGTGCTCATCGACTGCGGTTTCAGCGGGGTTCAAATCGTGGGCGGTGCGGGTCTTCACTTCGATGAAGCAGAGCATCGGGCCGTCCCATGCGATCAGGTCTACATCGCCGGGCACGTCTCCTGAGGACCAGCGGCGGGCAACAACGGTGTAGCCTTTGCGTTGCAGGTGGAACAGTGCGGCGTCTTCGCCTTCGATGCCAACTGCGAGGTGAGCCGGCATTTCATTCCGTCCGCGTTTGTTCGCGAACCGAATGAGCCCGGCAAGCGAACGCTCCACCCAGCCCACTCGCATCTGTTGTAGATTCATTCCGTACTATTCTCGGCGGAATAGATGCGCAGGCGCAACTCGCCTGGGGTGGAACCCGGTGTCCCGGGCCTCAAAGGCCATAGTTTTCGGTGCATTGATTTCAGCAGCCTGAAGGCTGTTGCTCCCTCCCAAGTACAAATTCAATAGCTGCGCTTGGATTCAGTGGGTGTTCCGTCCAACCGCGATTGGAGGGCCTAGGGGCGATTCGAAGATTCGCGATTGGTCACGCGGCGTGCGAGCCGGTGTGAGCCTCGATTATTTCTTTTCGTGAGGATTGGTGGTATCCCTTGTCCTAGAAGCGGGACATGGGGCACCGAGCTTTCCCACCCATGCGACGAAAAGATGTCGCATGGATGGGGCACCCAGGGTGGTTGCTGCATCACGATGGCAGGTTTGCGGCGGTTATCCGTTGACGCTTGCCAATTCACGCGTTGCGACCGACTCTTTCTCAACCTGCGTGAGACATTCTTCGAGGATGTCGAGCGCGACTGTGGCCTCTTCTTCGCTAACGACGAGTGGTGGGCAGAGGCGGATTGAGGTCTCGCCGCAGCCGAGGATCATCAGGCCCTTTTCGAAGCACAGAGTCTCCACGCGATTCCGCAGTGCGGTGGCGGGCTCGCGCGTGGTCTTATCTTTCACCAGTTCGACGCCGATCATCAGGCCGCGACCGCGCACGTCGCCGACGAGGGCATGGGTCTTCTTCCATCCTTGCAGCCGATCGAGGATTTTGGCGCCGACTTTCGCGGCGTTGTCTATAGCTTCGCGTTCGAGGATGTCGATCGTGGCCAGTGCGGCCGCAATCGAAACGGGGTTGCCGCCGAATGTGGATGCATGCGAACCGGGAACCCAGTCCATGATTTCGGCGCGGCTCATGCAGACGCCGAGGGGCATGCCGCTGGCGATGCCTTTGGCCATGCAGACGATGTCGGGCTGCACACCGGAGTGTTCGATGGCCCACCACTTGCCGGTGCGGCCAGCACCCGATTGCACTTCATCCACCACCAGCAGGATTCCGTGGCGGTCGCAGATTCCGCGCAGTTCGCGGAGGAAGTTATCGGGCGCCACGACGTATCCGCCTTCGCCCTGGATCGGTTCGACGAAGATGGCTGCAACTTCTTCTGGAGGCACGATCGTCTTGAAGAGCTTTTCCTCGATATAGCGCGCGCATCCGAGGCTGAATTCCTCTTCTTCCTGGGGACCGCCTGTGCATCCGCGATACGCGTATGGATAGCGCACGTGCGTGACGCCGGGAACGAGTGGGGCGAAACGGCGCTTTTGCTGCGGCTTCGACGCAGTGAGCGACAGGGCACCCATGGTGCGTCCGTGAAACGCGCCGAGGAATGCAATGATGTGCTGCCGGCCGGTGTGATAACGCGCCAGTTTCAACGCGCATTCAACAGCTTCGGCGCCGGAGTTGCCATAGAAGAAGCGATGCGGACCCGGCATGGGCGCAACCGCCGAAAGCTTCTCGGCAAGGTCAGTCAGCGGCTCGTTATAGAAATCCGTTCCCGAAATGTGAATGAGCTCGGCGGCCTGCTTTTGAATCGCGGCCACAACTTCAGGATGACAATGGCCGGTGGAAGTCACGGCGATTCCGGCTGCGAAGTCGAGGAATTCGTTGCCGTCCACATCTTCCACGCGGAGGCCGCGCCCGCGCTTTGCCACGAGGGGATAGGAGCGGGTGTAGCTGGGTGAGATCAGGCGATCGTCCGCCTCTACGGCAGCTTTGGCTTTGGGGCCCGGCAGGGAACCGATAAGCTTCGGTCCAAATTTGGCGTGCAGCTCTTGTTTATTCATCTCTAGTCTCCTCGTCAGATTCGTTTACGCGGCGCAGGATGTGGCAATGCCGCAGCCCCTGAAGGGGCATTTCCGTTTCGCAGACTGGTGGGGTCCACGAGAGCAGGCGAGGGCCTTCGGCGGTCCTGTACTAATCGCCGCCGAAGAGACTAGGTCGTGTGCGGATGGGCAGAACACGCAGATGGCGTCGAGGGCAGATGCTGCGCGCGCGGGACCGCGACCAGCGTTTTGTCGCTGGTATCGGCTGCAAAGCGGTTGAAAGGTGCCTGTGCATTGAGCCCCCGCTGGTCGCAGGATAGCACGCGCTTACGAGGACTTTCCATTGGTTTTGGCGCGTACTTGCTTCGCAGGTCCCGCTCTTGTTGCCTGAAACCCTGCCTAATCAGGGTATAAACGTACAATCAGCATCCAAATCACCTGGTGGCATTCTGTAAGGCGACGGACGGATGACAAAACTGAGCTTGGCGAATTGGCTGCTTGCCGATCAAAGACAACCGCAGGGCGCGCACGGGCCTTCCGAACCAGTCCATCCATGGTGGAGCGTGATGTGTCTTACGGGCGTGGATTATTTCTCCACGTTGGGTTACCAGCCGGGAATCGCGTTCCTGGCGGCCGGAGTGCTTTCTCCGTTTGCCACGCTCGTGCTTGTGCTCATTACTCTGTTTGCGGCCCTTCCTCTCTACAAGCGAGTTGCGCAGGCGAGCCCGAACGGGCAGGGCAGTATTGCCATGCTGGAACGGTTGTTTCCAGAGTGGGGCGGCAAGATTTTCGTTCTGGCATTGCTTGGATTCGCGACTACCGATTTTGTAATCACGATGACGCTGTCAGCGGCGGATGCGGCGGCGCACTTTGTTCACAATCCTTTCGCACCGCGATGGCTTGCCAGCCAGATGGCGGTGACGCTGATGCTGCTCGCGATCCTGGGGGCGATCTTTTTGAAGGGGTTCAAAGAGGCGATCGAGATCGCGGTCGTTCTGGTAGCGGCCTATCTTGTGTTGAATGCAATCGTCACGGCACGCGCGATGGTGGAGATATTCCGTCATCCTGAACTGATACTGCATTGGAAGGTTTCGGTGTTTGCGCAGCATCCCCATTGGCTCGGGATCTTCGGCATATGTCTGCTCCTTTTTCCGCGTCTCGCACTGGGACTTTCAGGATTTGAAACCGGAGTCGCCGTGATGCCCCTGATCGCCGGCGCGGACCTCGCGGCGCGTATTCGCAATACGCGGAAGTTGCTGACGACTGCGGCGGGAATCATGAGCGTATTTCTGATTGCCACCAGTTTTGTGACGACTGTTTTGATCCCGCCGCGCGCGTTTGAAGACGGAGGGGAAGCAAACGGACGCGCCATGGCCTACCTGGCGCATCAGTACTTCGGGAGCATGTTCGGCTCTGCCTACGACATCAGCACGATTCTGATTCTGGCGTTTGCCGGAGCATCGGCGATGGCAGGGCTTCTGAATCTCATTCCGCGCTACCTTCCGCGCTTCGGCATGGCTCCGGAGTGGGCGCGGGCTTCCCGGCCGCTGGTGCTGGTTTTCATGGGGGTGGCGTTTTATGTCACCTATGGCTTTCACGCCAACGTCGATGCCCAGGGAGGTGCCTATGCCACAGGCGTCCTTGTGCTGATCACTTCTGCAGCTTGTGCCGTCTGGCTTTCGGTCCGGACAGTTCGCGAGCGTCTGACGTCTTTGCTGGTCGTGGTGATTTTTGTCTACACGACGGCAGTGAATATCTGGGAGCGCCCTGAAGGTTTGAAGATTTCGTGTATTTTCATCGCAAGCATCATGTTTGCTTCCTTTGTTTCGCGTGCGACGCGGTCGACGGAGCTTCGGATTTCCGGCGTCGAATTTTCAGAGGATGCCGCGGCGTTTATCCGTAGCGCGGGCGATCAGCCGATTCGCATCATCGCGCACCGTCCCAAGGGGACGACAGCTGAAGCTCTTGACCGGAACGAAGCGTTCGTGCGCGAGGTCCAGGGGCTGCCCGAACATGCCCCCGTTCTTTTTCTCCAGGTGGAGCGCACGGATGCTTCGGAGTTCAATCAGAGGCTTTCAGTACGGGGTGAGCGGATCGGACGCCATTGCATACTGCACGCGCGAAGCCCCATGGTGTCGAATTCCATTGCAGCGGTGTTGATTCAGATAGGAAAGATGACGGGGCGAGTGCCGCACATTTACTTCAGTTGGAAGGAAGGAAATCCCGTGGCGAATATCTTTCGATTTCTTTTTCTCGGGGAAGGCGATGCCGCTCCGATTACGCATGAAGTATTGCGAAAGGCTGTGCCGGAGATCGCGCGCCGCCCGATTGTTCATGTCAGCTGAGGGCGCGGCTATTGCGGCGTGCCTGTTCAGGGAGTGGGCTTTTTATCGAAAGCGGTTGCGGGAACAAGCTCGGTGAAGAAGTCACCATTGAGCGTGACGGCGGTTCCCTCGAATTCCTTCAGCGCCTGGTCATCGCCGGCAACGGTCATCCAGCATACGGCGGACTTCTTCAGCAGACTGCACGCAATCTCGAGGGTGTAAGGCATCTCGGGATGGCCCTTGGGGTATCCTTTGGCGCGCTCGATCCACATGTGGTGGCTGCCCATGGAGTAGGACCCATACACGGGCTCGGCAAAGTCGAAGATTGCCCTGGGGCCTTCGGAACTTCCTTCAGCGAAGCCGGGCAAATCTTTCTCCGTCATGACTTGCCCAATGCAATCGAAGGGCAGCGCCATGGCCGCCAGAAACGACGGCGGTGCGCCGCGGCGGGCGCTGATGGGAATCTGAACGCAGGCGATCATTTTCTTCTCGTCGTCAGTCTTCGCCGTTTCCATTTGCCGCTTCTTTACTTCGGGCAGCGTTGCCTGCGCGTCGATTGCGTCCCAGCCAGCGGGGACGTGATAGGTGAATCCAAGAAATTCCGGAGAAGGAGCGGGAAGCGCGAGGTCCTGTCCGAGCAACGGCGCGGCCGTCAGAATTAATGCTGCCAGATAAGAACGGATAATCATTTCGCGGCAAGTCTACCACGATGCCGGTAGCGTCTCCGCACGACGTCGATCACTTCAGGGCCAACACTGACAGGGCCGAAGCAACACCAAAGATTGAGAAGACCATGCCGAGATACCAGTACCTGCGGTTGCGTGTGAGCAGCGTGACCGACGTGATGACCAAGCCTATCTCGAGCAACGCTTCGGAGAGATCGTATCGATCGGCTCGCTTCTCGGCGTGCAGTACTTCAGCCTCCAGCGCGGTTGCCTCGTCCATGGATGTCTTAAGGTCGTCGGCCCACTTGGTCTGATGATCGGCATACGATTTCATGATCTTGCTTGCCGCGTCCTTGTCGGCAATCGTCACCACGCTTAACAAGTCAGAGATGAGCGCCGTGTTATTGGAGCGAATCTTGTGGGCCTGGTACTCATTCCACATGTCGGTCGACTTGTTTTGGAGGAGCACCGCTTCGGTGTGTGTGCGATGGCCGAGCACCGTCGTTATCGCCACGAGCACGGCAAGCAGACTCATGGTAAAGGCTACAGGCCGCAAGCCTGAATCGCCTGCTGCGTGCTCTGCATGTTCTTTCAGTTCCTGGACTTCATTGGCTTCCATGGGAGCGTGGTCTCCTCCGTGTCGTAAATGCCTGGGCAGTGTCATTTCCGCTTCCAGCGTACGCCATCTTTCGAGTCTTCGATGAGAATGCCTTTCTCAGTCAGCTCTTTCCTGATCTGATCGGCACGGGCAAAGTCGCGGCGTTTCTTGGCCTGGTCTCGCTCGGCCAGCAACGCATTGATGGCATCATCGGTCATCGATTGCTGCGCCAATAACTCCGGTGAAACGTCGGCGAGGCGGCCTTCCTTTTCGGCCCACTCAACGGCCAGCCGTGTCGGTTCCGAATCGTGGTCCTCGATCACTCCAAAGACTGTGTCAAAGCTGGCCAGCACGGCTTGAACCGCTTCGCGGTCAGATTGATAGAACCTGCCCTGGTCCATGACTGTATTGGAGAGTCTCAGCAGGTCGAACATCGGCGCGCGCGCTTCTGCGGTGTTCAGATCGTTGGCAAGCGCGGCAAGGTAGTCCTCATGAGCTTTTTTCGCGGCAGTCTGGATTTCGGGATTTTCGCCGGACGGAAACACGCCCTTCACCAGGCGGCTGTTGAAGGTACGCAGCCGGTCGATTGCGGCCGTGGCTTCGATGAGGCCATCGAAGGTGAAATTGAGCTGATGCCGATAGGGGACAGATATTAAGGCCAGCCGGATCGCCGAGGCTTTGTAGCCCTTCAGCAGCAGGTCGCGAAGGGTGTAGAAGTTCCCCTCACTCTTCGACATTTTGCGCCCATCTACCAGCAGGAAGCGGACGTGCATCCAGTGATGCGCCAGCGGCTTGTGTGTAACGCTCTCACTCTGTGCGATCTCGTTCTCGTGGTGCGGAAACATCAGGTCTTCGCCGCCGGCGTGCAGATCGAAGCTGTCGCCGAGGTACTCCATCGACATGGCGGAGCACTCGATGTGCCATCCGGGGCGGCCGCGTCCGATGGGGGTTTCCCACGACGTCTCGCCGGGCTTTGCGGCTTTCCAAAGCGCGAAGTCGCGCGCCGAGTCCTTCTCATACTCGTCTACGTCTACGCGAGCGCCGTCTTCCATCCCGCCGAGGTCTTTCTTGCTCAGCTTGCCGTATTCCGGGAACGACCTGAGCCGGAAGTACCACGATCCGTCGTCGGTTTTGTAAGCAGCGCCCGCGGCGGCCAGCTTCTGAATCAGCTCGACCATCCGGCCGATGTTCTCGGTGGCACGGGCGATAATCTCCGGCCGTTCGACGCCCAGGGAGTCCAGGTCCTCAAAAAATGCGTCCACATACTTCGGGGTGTACTCGCCTATCGGAACTCCGGCTGCCGCGGAGTTACGGATGATTTTGTCGTCCACGTCGGTAATGTTCATCACGTGGCGAATCGACATTCCCGACAGCTTCAGGAATCGGCGCAGCACGTCGATTACGAGGAAAGTCCTGAAGTTGCCGATGTGCCCGTAGTCATACACGGTAGGGCCGCAGGCGTACATCCGAAGCTCTTTCCCATCGATCGGGGCGAGCTCGTCGACTTGTCCTGAAAGAGTATTGAACAGGCGGACAGGCATTTGTGAGACGGGCAGGGGACTCATTTTTCGGGTCAAAATCGCGGCCACTTGGTCTTTCCGATTGTAGCAGTGGGGATTACGGGTGGGATTCACGTTACCTTTGTGGTCGAAAATGTGACCTTGACTTCGTCGTATGCTTGGTTCAAAGGCGACAGTTTGGCGTTGTCAGCGGACAAATGGAAGATCACGTCTTATCCCTACTTTGCGATCCTGATACACGCTATGCCCTGGAGATGGCTGGCAATAACCTGCGCAACACGGCAACGGGCCGCATTTATCCCATCCGCGAGGGCATTCCGCTATTCGTCAGTACAGTTACGGGTTCAAACCTGAAATACCAGACACTCTATGACCGCATTGCGCCGGGATACGATCTGGCCGAGAGGCTTTATCACTGGTTTACGCGCAAGCCGAGCTACCGGCTCGACTTCATCAGCGAACTTGAGTTAAGGCCGAACGCGCGCGTGCTGGAGACCTCGGTAGGGACGGGTGCGAATCTTCGCCTTCTGCCGCGCGACGTTGACTTCTATGGCGTCGATATTTCGTGGGGAATGCTGAGAAAGTGCCAGCGCAACCTGCTCAAATGGCGCCGGCAAGCCAGCATCTTCCAGGCTGAAGCCGAGCGTCTGCCCTTCAAGGTGGAAGCATTCGACTGCGTGTTTCACGTTGGTGGCATCAACTTTTTTACAGACAAGGCTCGCGCGATCAAGGAAATGATCTGGGTGGCGAAATCGGGGAGCAAGATCGTGATTGTGGACGAGACCGAACGAACGATCCGCGAGAACTACCAGCGGACGCCGGTCGTCCGAAACGGTTATGGACCCGGCACCGAGAAGGTGCAATGCCCCATTGCTCTCGTTCCGCCGGAGATGAAGGACATAACAGCCCGGGAAATCTGCGGCGGAAAGCTCTACTGCCTCATGTTCCGAAAACCGTAACGGGTTCGCATTCGATCCGCGTTTTCGATGGTTCTTACCGCCTGCCGGCCGTGCAACGGTCTAATGAATAAGTTAAATAAGTGGCTGGCAGGCCATGCGGACAGAACTCTGATTTGGACTAACTCCGAGTAGCTGTAATTCGGCCACATCGGAGGCGCCCCATCCAGGAACCGGGCAGTCATCAGACTGCCCAGCGACCCTCGCCCCCCATGGCATTTCTATAATTTGGTTATGTATTGTGATGATGTTCGCACGGTTGGCAGGGGCGGTCGTTGCTCCAGCGCAAGCAACCCACTGTCAGAAAGGCAATCCATTGTCTGCTGTAGCGGAAGTCATTCAGAGCAAAGGCCCAGGGGCGAGTACTCAAGTCCCAACGGACACATAGTTTTTTATTTGGAATCCATCAGTAGTTCCGGTCTTTGCAAAAGGAGTCTGCCTCGTCTCTTTGTCAAGATACCTTCGCGCTGCCACTCCCTTAAAGTGCGGCTGACCGTGAATGGCGTTACATTCGCACCGGCTGCAAGGTCTTCGTTCCCAATCTTGATTTCGACGCCATCCGTGCAAACGTTGCCGATTCCGCAAGCGAGGCTGAGCAACAGGTTTGCGATGCGTCCCCGGGCGTCGTCTGACATTAAAGAGATTCTTGCTGAGATTGCCCACGCAATATGTTCAGTGACCGCGATGGAGAGGGCGTTGTCTAACAATACGGGAAAGCGGGTCACAAACTCCCGCACGGTCTTTCTATCCCAAACAAGTAAACAACTATCTGGGTCCACTTCTGTACTGACAAGGTATCGGTAGGGCGCAGCGAGAAGCGTTACGCCACCGAAAAACTGTCCAGCGGTCAGCCAGTTCAGGATGAGCCTTCTGCCGCCGCTCGTGATTACGAATTGCCTCCCCTGACCTTTCGTGAGAAGAAACATCCGCTCTGCCGGATCGTCACGTTGAACGATCACGGAAGCCCGGGAGAAATGCCGGTGAGAAGCCACGGACATGATTTCATCGAGTTCAGCCGCGTTCAACCCACAGAACAGTCGCGGCCTGAGCTTGCGGGGGAGGTGAAGAACCCGCTTGTCATCAATGGATGTGCAGACGCAATTCACAAGCAACTTTCAAAACAACCAGTCACCAGGAGAGGATTACACGCTCGTCGATCGAATGTCAGCGCCTTCGTGATGAGGCCCGCGATCAACAACAGCATCGTGATTGCAATTCCAGAAACCCGTTTCATTACTGCCCCTCCATTTTCTGTTGGTTGAAGCGGAGAAGAGATCGGGAGTCTATTCACTTGTGCGGATTTCACAGGAGCATTGTGGCGTGCCAGATGCAAACGCATCCAGGCTGCCGTTTTGATCATCGCCATGAAAGTCCTGAGGCCGAGGATAGGAACGACAGCGATGCGAGGCAACTGGCAAATCAAACAGGTGTTGAAGGGGTAAGAGGAACTCAGCCGGGACCTGGGATCACCATGCGGCTTTCGAAAACGATTAAGCCACGCGATTTCTGTGACTTGATAAAGGGGTTTCTTCCAGGTAATTGTTTCGCGCTTCTTGTTGCTTGTCAGCTCAGTGTCAGCGATGGATCGGCTGAAAGTTCTGGCGGGGCAAACTGACCTGCCACAAACCGGGGCCAGGCCGCGGCGGCAATCATCGCGGCATTGTCTGTGGAGAGCGCCAAGGTGGGGAAAGCGATCAGTATGCCCTGTCGATTCGCTTCCGCAGTGAAGCGCTCTCGGAGCTCACGGTTCGCCGCCACTCCGCCCGTAACGAGAATGCGTTCCGCAGCAAGCGATTCGGCTGCCGCGAAGGTTTTCTTCATCAGGTCGCCGACCACGGCGTGCTGGAAGCTGGCAATCAAGTCAAGTGTCGATTGCGGACAGAGTGCCAGCGCTTCATCCTTTGTCTGCGGCGGGCGTCCGGCAGCCAGCATGCGCGGAACGCGGGCTATAGCCTCTTCGCGAAGGGAATGCAATTCCACGTAACGCAGGACGGCAGTCTTGATCCCTGAGAAGGAGAAGAGGAAGTGCGGATCGAGCGCTGCGATGGGTGCGGTCTTTGCTGCCTTGGTCCGCGGGGGTTTGCCGGCGAGGTGAGCTTTCGATTTGATTTGCGCGAAGGCGAATGGAACGGCATGGGGATCGCCGAAGCGGGACAGCGCATCGATCCACGGGCCGCCGGGATAGCCGAGACCGAGCAGTTTGGCAACTTTGTCGTAGGCCTCGCCTGCGGCATCGTCGAGCGTGCGGCCAATGAGCGAATAGTGCCACGATCCATTGCCGGGTTCCGCAAGATAAAGATGTGTGTGGCCGCCGGAGACCACCAGGGCGAGGGCCTGCGCGTCTGGCGAATCGAGCGCCACTTCGGCAGGAGAGTTTGATGAAAGCGACTGACGTTCCTGCAGCAGCACGGCGTGGATGTGTCCTTCGAGATGGTTCACGGCAATCAGCGGCAATCCCTGAGCGAAAGCCAACGCCTTGGCGTAGGTGATGCCAACCAGCAGGGCGCCGGCCAGGCCAGGTCCGGAGGTGACAGCGATGGCATCGAGATCGGCGAGCGTAATTCCAGCCTCGGCGAGGGCCGCGCGCACCACTGGGACTATGGCGCGCAAGTGCTCGCGGCTGGCTAGTTCCGGGACGACTCCGCCGTAGCGGAGGTGGGTTGCAATCTGCGAAGCAACAACGGAGGACAGCGTGCGCGCGCCGCGCTCAACGACGGCGGCCGCGGTCTCGTCGCATGAGGATTCGATACCGAGGATAAGGCCGCGAGGCATAATGCAAGTTTAATAGGCTCGAATCTGGCGACTGAGACGGACTATCCTCGAATGAAGTGATGTTGCCGAATTCCTCCCAATTCGATGCCGCTTTAGAGATCATCAAAACGCTTCGCGCGGCGGAATACGAAGCGTATTTCGCGGGCGGGTGCGTAAGGGATCTGCTGCTGGGGCGTGTGCCTGAGGACTATGATGTCGCGACCTCTGCAACGCCGGATGTGGTGCTGGAGATGTTTCCGCGCACCTTTGCCGTGGGAGCGCATTTTGGGGTCGTACTGGTTGCATCGGATATCGGAGCAGAGTGTGAGGACGGGACGGTCGAAGAACGATGTGTGACGGAAGTGGCGACGTTCCGGTCTGACGGCGTTTATTCTGACGGGCGTCATCCAGACGAGGTGCGATATACAAAGACTGCCGCTGAGGATGTGCAGCGGCGAGACTTTACTATCAACGGGCTTCTGCTGGATCCGGTTCGGCTTTTTCCCCAGGGGCTAAAGCTCGTTGATTCCGGCGGCGATGATGTACAGGCTCAAGGCCGCACCCTTCCAACGATTACCAATCTTCGTGCAGCTGTTATCGATCACGTTGGCGGATTGGCGGATCTCGATGCGGGCGCGATCCGCGCTATTGGCCGACCTGAGAGGCGTTTTGAAGAAGACCAGCTTCGACTTCTGCGCGCTGTTCGTTTTGGGGCGCGGTTTGGATTCAGTATTGAGCCGGCGACGTTGGACGCGATGCGTAAGCTCGCTGCGCGCATTCTTTCCGTTAGCCGCGAGCGCATCCGTGAAGAACTCACGAAGATGCTGACCGAGGGGCACGCGCGGCGAGCATTCGAGCTATTGGACGAAACCGATCTGCTGGTGCAGGTGCTTCCTGAAATTTCGCGGATGAAAGGCGTCGCGCAACCTCCGCAGTTTCATCCCGAAGGCGACGTATGGATTCACACGCTTATGCTGCTGGAGCAGTTGGAGCCGGGCTGTGCACTTACGCTGGCGTGGGGGGCGCTGCTGCACGACGTTGGCAAACCCGCGACGTTTCGCGAAGCGCCGGATCGAATTCGATTTGATGGACACGTGGAAGTGGGCGTTGCGATCGGAGCGGAAATGTGCCGGCGGTTTCGCTTTTCGAACGACGAGACGCAACAGATTCTCGCTTTGATTGAGAATCACATGCGTTTTGCCGATGCGCCGCGCATGAAAGCTTCGACGCTGAAGCGATTTTTTCGGCTTGATGACTTTCCGGAGCATCTCGCACTGCACCGCATGGACTGTCTTGCGGCTCATCGCAACCTCGAAATCTGGGAGTTCGTGCGGGAGCGTTACGAGACGATGCCGGAAGAGGCTGTGCGTCCAGCACCGCTGCTGACGGGGCGCGAATTGATCGTCGCGGGATACACGCCCGGACCGGCATTCAAGGAGATATTGCAGGCGGTGGAAGATGCGCAACTGGAAGGCGTGATCGCGACGGCAGAGGACGCGATGGCACTGGTGCGAGAAAGATTCGGATTGCCGGGAGCATGCTAGCGGATGCGGTGAAAGGTGCGAGTCCAGCGGGTGTCGGCAAAGAAGTGCAATGCGACGTGCCCGAACCACGCAACCTGATCCGCGAAGCCTAGTTTGTACTGCTGATCTTCAGGGGTTTTGAATGACCAGTAGTTGAAGAGCGGGCGGCCAATGATGTTTTCGCGCGGCACGAATCCCCAGAAGCGCGAATCGAGGCTGGCGTGGCGGTGATCGCCCATCATGAAGTATTTGTCGGGGGGCACGACGAGGTCGCCGTTTTCGAGATGACTGGGTAGTTCGACGACCCAGGGAGTGAGCGCTCCGTGCGAATCCTCAACGGTGGGCACTACGGATGGAAAGTCTTCGATGTAGTCTCGCTCGCTGGGCTGTGTGACCGGCGTATCGAGCATTTCGGCCGGCATGGGCTGGGCGACGCCATTGATGAAGACCGTTCCATCGCGCAGATGAACATGATCGCCCGGCATTCCAATGAGGCGTTTTACCAGGATCTCGTAGACAGGCTTTCCTTCGGAGTCGGGTTCCGGCTGGGGAAGGGGGCGGTGGAAGACGACTACGTCGCCGCGCTGCGGGTCGCGATGATGAACCAGCGGCATCCAGGGCGTCGCCGGACTAAATGTGACGCGATCGACGAGCAGGTGGTCACCCACCAGAAGCGTGTTCTCCATGGACCCGGAAGGAATAACGAAATTCTGACCGAGAAATGTGAGGATGAAGAGCCCGATCACGAGAACCGAACAGATGCCGGCGAGCGCCTCCAATGGAGTTTCTTTCGATTCCGCCTGCGAAGGAGCAGCCGGGACTTCGGGCACCGATTCTCGATTGCGCTGCTTTGACACCCACTGCTCCGATGAAGGTCGACTGATATTGAAAGGACTGCACTTACTCTATCGCACGAGAGTGACGGAGGGCACTGCCAGTTGTACCGCCGGATGCGATAAAAGTGTGTGGTCTATCTGGCGCTTAACAGCGATGTTGGCCACATTCTGATCCCCGGAAAGTGAGACCAATGCTGACCATCGCCGAAGAAACCAAAAGTGTCGTTGACTTTCAGGCTGCCTGGGCGGAGCTGGATTTGCCTGTTCATGTTCGTGAAGTGTTGGCGGCCGCTCCACTAATGCAGGTGCCGGAAAACCGACCGCAGCTGCTGGACTGGGCGCTGGGCCGGCCTACAGGGGCAACGGATTGGCGCCTCGGCAATCGCGAGGATCACGGAGTTTACGAGGCGATATTTCACGTGGCGGGAAAGCCGAACGGTCTGGGCCGGGTTGTGGAAGCAGTGGTGACCAAGGCTCGCAACGGACTGGCGATCAACTTTCCCGATCCCGCGATGCGGCGGCGCGATCCGGATGCGATGGTGATTGGCGATTCATTTCCTACCGACAAGCCGACTTACGAAGAGCGCTTCGGGCAGGCATTCGACAGCACACGTCAGCAGACGCTCGACTGGCTCAAGACGCAGGAACTTGTAGCGATGCCATTTTATGCGGGGACCGATGAGCTTGGTTATGGTTCGCTGCTGATTGTGCCTCGTCAGGCGGCATTTTTCGCGGCGGCGCTGGCAGATCTGCAAGGAATGATTCCGCGGAGCCAGGTGCCGGCCGGCTTCAAGATCACTGGCGGAATCCTCTTTGTAGCGCCGCCATTTCGTCATACGCACTTCAGTGGGCGGCAGGTGGTAGTGCACGATCGATCTGCGACGCACCAGGAGGTCTTCGCTTACAACCTCTATCCCGGGCCGAGCGCCAAGAAGGGCGTCTACTCGATGCTGCTGGATATTGGCGAGCGTGAAGGCTGGACGACGAATCACTGTGCAGCGGTTGCTGTTGTTACGCCGTATGAGAACCAGTTGATCCTGATGCATGAGGGTGCGAGCGGCGGCGGCAAGAGCGAGATGACGGAGCACATCCATCGCATGGAAGATGGCCGTCTGCTGATCGGTCGCAACGTCATAACCAAAGAGGAACGCACGCTGAATCTGCCTGAAGCCTGTCATCTGCGTCCGATTGCGGACGACATGGCGTGTGCCCATCCCAGCTATCAGCGGCAGCATGGCCGCTTGACGATTGCAGACGCTGAGAATGCGTGGTTCGTCCGCGTGGACCACATTCACAGCTATGGCACGGCGCCGAATCTCGAACGGCTTTGCATCGATCCGCCGGAGCCGCTGATTTTTCTGAATCACTACATTGTTCCCGGTGGAACATGCCTGACGTGGGAGCACGTGGAAGATGCGCCCGGCAAGCTTTGCCCGAATCCGCGCGTGATTCTGCCGCGCCGCATGCTTGAGGATACTGCCGGCGGTCCGCGGGCTGTAGACGTGCGCAGTTTTGGCGTTCGCTGTCCGGCTACGCATCGCGACAGCCAGCTCTATGGAATTCTTGCCATGATGCACGTGCTGAGCCCGGCGCTGGCTTGGCTGTGGAGGCTGGTCGCACCGCGCGGTCACGGCAACCCCAGCATCCAGGCGCAGAAGTCGAAGGAGATGCAGTCGGAAGGCGTCGGATCTTACTGGGCGTTTGCTACCGGCCGCCGCGTGGAACAGGCAAATCTCCTCTTGCGGCAGATCGTGGATACACCGGAAACGCGCTACGTGCTTATTCCCAACCAGCACATCGGCGCGTGGAAGGTTGGCTTCATGGCCGAGTGGATCGCGCGGGAATACCTGGCGCGGCGCGGCAGCGCGAAGTTCGGCCGCGACCAGGTGGATGAAGCTACATTTCCTTTGCTCGGCTACATCCCAAAACAACTGAAGATCGAGGGCTCGATGATTCCGCGTGTCTTTCTCCGCGTTGAAGAGCAGATCCAGGGCGGGTTAGATGTGTATGAAGAAGGCGCGCGTCAGTGGCGCGAATTCTTTGCCAGCGAGTTGAAGCAGTTTCTGGTGCCAGACCTGGATCCCCTGGGTCAGCGCATTGTTGAAGCCTGTCTCGATGGCGCGCATCAGGAAGATTATCGAAAGCTGATTCCGCATCCGATGTTTCGCGACGACGAGGTGTGATTGGCTCACGCGCGCATCCAGGAATGTTCGTTCGACTCGAACGAGAGCGCCCAGCCCAGTTAGCCAATGGCTGCCTGAAGGTGGCGACAGTTTGGGTCGTGTGTCGATGCAAGCCAATCCTCAGGCCGAGGAAGGTGCGTGAGATCGGCGTCGCCGGACTCCAGAAACGATTCGAACAAGATCTTGTAGAGACCGCGGCGGCCTGCGAGCCGTTTGTGCCGTGCCCGAAGAAACTCAAAGCGAAAAGACGAAGCTGGCTCCAGTTCCGTAAGAAAAGGCGGCGTGAAAAAACGGTGAGAGCGCGCCACAGCCATGAGGATCAGGGACCGCCAGCTCACGCGCAGCAGCCGCTTAAGTGCCGGTTCTCCATGCGGCAGCCTGTCTATCTGATCGGCGACTCGTTCACTGAATGCGAGAAGCTGCCGCACAAGGCTGTCGAGCGGCAGGTGGGCAGCCGCAGAACGGGAGAACAGTGTTGCGGAACCTTGGCGCAGGTCTTCCTCCACATCCTGCAGGTCGTCGCCAAGCTGCAGGAGCACACCCCAGTCAAATGCAAACCGCGCTTCGATCTCGCTGAGAAATCCGTGCGCCAGGCACGCATCCGCGAGAACTGACGTGCCGCCTTTGGCGCAACTCAATCGCAGCAATTCGGGCTCTGTTGCGGTCCGGCAGCGCTTAACTTGCTCCATGCTGTTTTCCTGCGCCCGGTGGATCGCCAGCAGGCACTCATACACACGCGGGAATCGTAGTCGCGGATACTGCTGTTCAATGAGCCGCACCATTGCCCAGACCGCAGTCTCTCGCGGATCGTGTGGTGCGAGGTGCAGACCACACAGGCGATCGCGAAAGCGGGAGCTGAATGCGAGCTTTCGCTGCGTCGAAATCGTTTCGGAATCGAGATAGTTGTCGCTGTAGGGATACAGCAGACTGTAGCCAATGATCGCGGGCGTCATTTGCATTCGGTCGCCGAGCAGCGGCTGAATGCCGCAAACCGTCCAGGCATTGCGACAGGCCTGGGTAGTATCCGTAAGGGAGAGACGTGGATCGAAGCGCCTCGCCCACTGCGCAAACTGGGTGCCGATGGGGAGGAATCCGTCGGTGAGCAAACGCACAGCCTCATCCTCAAGCCCAAGAGCGGTCGACGCAAAACGCGGAAAAATCGCCACGATCCGACGCTGGGCGGCAGCGCTCTCCGCGCGTCCACGGCGAACCTGCTTTGCCTCGCGCTCAATGGCGTGCAGGGCTTCGTCGTAGGCTTCTTCTCGTCTCGCCTGTTGCTTTGGGCTTAACTGCGGATCGACCTTGAAGGGTCCGTCACCGCAGGAATTCCACTGCTCGATCGCCGCAGAGACCTCGGACTCGACCCACGCCCAGCTGTAGCGACAGTCCATGCCATCAGAGACTACGGATGGGGAGCCCAGATGGTTCCAGTGACTGCGGTTTGTTTCGGCGGGCAAATGATTGCTGCGATCAAGGGAGTTTCGTGCCATATTGCTCTCATGCACGTGACCCGCAAGACCAATCAGGAACTGGTGGTGGTCGACAGCAGCATCTGGATATCGGTTTTCCTCCTGTGCTGTTTTGTCCCCGCCGTCTACCTATCGATTGTCCGCGGCGAGCGGGTCGGGTTTTTGGCGGCCGGTTTTCTCTTGCTTTGCGTCTTTCTGTTCTGGCGCAAGGAAGTGGTGGTGTTTGATGCGGGAAAGCAGCAGGCCGCGTGGTGGCGGCGCCGCGCCTTCAAGGCGGCGAGCGGGGTGGTCCCGTTCAGCGAAATCACAGGCATTGGCATGGAGGCCAGTGCGGCGGGTAACAACGTGCTGACCTATCGATTGACGATTCTTACGTCCGGTCAGCCGGTGCCGATGTCGGATACGTATCGGGGGGACAAGCAGGGATGCGATTCGATCAAAGCGGAGATTCTGCAATTCCTCCATCTTGATAGGGAAGAGCTGTCGAGTTCCGGAGTTGCGCACGAGAATTCGATCCAATCGCTACTCAGGCAGGGCCGGAAGCTGGATGCGATTGAACTGGTGCGTGCGAGCGAGAAGATCGGGCTTACGGAAGCCGTCAACCTGGTGAACCAGATTGACGAAAAGATGAAAGCGGCTAAATAGCGCCGTCACGCGAAGAGGAACAAAGCGGATTCATTTGGTGTTTGATCGTTGTCGCTCGGCGACAATGAATGAGTGGCCGGCGAGTCTCGCAAATTCGATGTGATCGTCTTGGGAGCGGGGGCTGCCGGGTTGATGTGCGCCGGAGTTGCCGGGCAGCGTAGCCGACGCGTATTGCTGCTGGAGCATAATGCACAGCCGGGGCGCAAGATCCTGATCTCCGGCGGCGGCCGATGCAACTTCACCAATATTCATTGCACGCCTGCCAATTTCATCTCGGAGAATCCGCACTTCGCGAAATCGGCGCTGGCGCTTTACCAGCCTCGCCATTTTCTCGAACTTGTTGAGCGATACGGGATCAAATGGCACGAGAAGACGCTGGGGCAGTTGTTCTGTGATCACTCTGCGCGCCAGATTGTTGACCTGCTCCTCGCGGAGTGCGAGCGGGGACGCGTTGAGATTTGTTTGAATGCGCGCAATGTGGCCGTTGAGTCGTCTTGCGGCGAATTTCGCGTGGTGTGTTCTGCCGGCGAGTTTGCGGCAGGCGCGCTTGTGGTTGCTACCGGCGGATTGTCGATTCCGAAGATGGGCGCGACCGGGCTGGTGTACGAGCTGGCGCGGCAGTTCGGATTGAAGTTGACGCAAACCCGGCCTGCGCTGGTGCCCCTGCTGCTAGGCGGATTGGAAAAAAACTGGACGGAGCTGGCGGGGGTTTCCGCAGATGTGATCGTTCAGGCGAATCGCGGGCCGAAGTTTCGCGAGAAGCTGCTGATTACTCATCGTGGGTTGAGCGGGCCGGCAGTGCTGCAGGCCTCCTCCTACTGGCGGCCGGGCGAAAGTATCCAAGTGGATTTTGCGCCGGAGACCAATGGTGCCACAAGGCTGGTCGAGCCTCTTCTGGCACGCGGCGCTCGGCGAGACGCAATCGCCTTCAACCAGGCATTGCGCGAACTTCTTCCGCAGCGGCTTGCCGGTCATCTGGCCGATGTGGGCGCGCCGGAAGGATGGTCCAACGCGGCCCTCGAAGCGGCCGAGCGCAAGGTTCGCAGTTGGGAGTTTCGGCCGGCAGGGACAGAGGGATTCGACAAGGCCGAGGTGACGGCGGGCGGGGTAGACACGGCTGGACTCGACTCGAAGACGATGGAGTCGCGGGCGGTGCCGGGGCTTTTCTTTATCGGCGAAGGCGTGGATGTAACCGGCCACCTGGGCGGATTCAACTTCCAATGGGCGTGGGCTTCCGCGGTGGCGGCGGCATCCAGTCTTTAACTTCTGGCCGACAAATTCTGATTTTTATCTCGTCGGGATGGTAAGAAGCGGTGGGGAATCCCGTTCTCCTGTATTGGTCATGGTGAACAACTGCATGAGTTTCGCAAAGGCCCGCTTGGAAAGAAGGTCGTCATCATCGACCCAGAACCATGTGTTGTGGTAGTGCACGCTGACAAACGATTCGCTCGGTCTTTCTTTGAACTCCGGATTCGGATGATTGGCTCAACGCCCGCCACGTCGTGTCCCGTCTCAAATCCAGGAAACGCTCTGTGCCACTCAACGTCTTCGACGGGCACTTCAACCTGGGCCGCCATGTTAGCCAGCAGCTCGCGATCCAGACGCTCTGACACTGTCATATCTGACAGTAGTGACCAGCTGTTGCCAGGCCTAGATTTGAATCGACCGCGGAAGCGATGCGAAGAGGATGGGCTTACAGGTCCGCGCGGTGAAGCTGGATTGAGAACCTGATGTTAGCGTGCGGGGCACTTCACCAACGTGAGTCCTGCTGCGTTTGAAGGGTACAGGCATTTATCCCTTTGGAGAACACACGATGATTGATTTCTTCTACAGGCTTCCGCTGATTGTTTCGGGGTTACTGATCGTCGCGCTGTTCTGTGTGTTTGCGATCGGCGGACTGCTGCTGGTACGCCGCTTCGTGTTGCCCCATTTGCACATCAGCCATCACGACGGGCACTTCAGCGGAACCATGGTGCACAGCGTGATGGTTTTCTACGGGCTGGCCCTCGCACTGATTGCGGTGAATGTCTTCGAGACTTACGACGGCGTGTCGAAGATCGTTTCGCAGGAGGCGACCGCCTCGGCCATGCTGTACCGGGATGTCAGTGGTTATCCCGAGCCGATTCGCTCGCAACTGCAAAAGGGACTACGCGATTACGTTTATCAAATCATTCACGAAGCGTGGCCTCTGCAGGCACATGGGGAAGTACCGAGCAGGGGAGTCGAGATGATGAACAACTTTCAGGACATACTGGTCACATTTGAACCAGCTACGGAGGGCCAGAAACTCGTCCACGCGGAGACGCTCAGGGCTTATAACAACCTGATACAGGCGCGCCGCATGCGAGTCGATGCCGTGCTGACTCATTTGCCGGCAGTGATGTGGATCGTGATTCTACTGGGCGCGATCATCAGCCTGTGCGCATCGTTCTTTTTCAGCGTTCAGGATGTGCGCCTTCATGTGATTCTGGTTATGCTTCTCGCGATTTTCATCGGGGTGGTCATCTTTATGACCTTCGCTCTGGATCGGCCTTTCATCGGCGATCTCGCAGTGAGCTCAGATGCATACCAACTCGTTTACGACCATCTGATGAAGCCGTAACCCGGCCCCGCCGAACACCACGGAACCATGGAGAGAGAGCTAATCGTGCAGATTGCCGGGAATCGGAAGCGCATCGCCTTTGGACTCGCACTTCTTCTGGCAGCCCTTGCTTGTCCGGCTATCGGACAACAAGCCGACATTCAGAGGCTCGTTACGAGCGGACAGATGGACGGCATGCGCTGGCCGAACTTCGCTGACTATC
The DNA here is from genome assembly GCA_963832035.1 of uncultured Acidobacteriaceae bacterium. Lineage (GTDB taxonomy): Bacteria > Acidobacteriota > Terriglobia > Terriglobales > Acidobacteriaceae > Telmatobacter. The sequence continues at coordinate 76,576 of CAWHSK010000005.1, forward strand.
GTAGCTGGCTGCAGAAGTTTTATGAACCGGTGGGATTTGGACCTGCGTGGGTAGTGGGATCGCAACCGTCGCCGGTGGCGCTTTCGCTGGTTGAGCAGTTTCGCAACGCCGGCCAGAAGGGACTCAACCCGGAGGACTACGATGCTTCGCGCTGGGCCGATCGGATTCAGACGCTGAAAGGTGCATCGGATGCCTCGGCTGTGGCTCAGTTTGATGTTGCGATGACCGTCTGCACGATGCGCTATGTGTCTGACCTGCGCATCGGGCGAATCAATCCGCAACACTTCAAGTACGGATTGAGCGTGGAAGGCAAGAAGTATGATCTGGCGCAGTTCCTGCGCGACAAGCTGATCCCTTCTCACAATGTGAAGGCGACGATTGATGGGATTGAACCGCCGTTTCCCGCATACCGCCGGAGTGAACAGGCGCTGGCACGTTATAAAGATTTGGCGCGAATGGATGACGGCGAAAAGCTTCCCGCGGTCACCAAGGCAATCGAATCGGGACAGCCTTATGCGGGAGTTGCGCGGCTCGCCCGGTTTTTGCGCCTCGTAGGCGACCTGCCGGAGGATGCGGCCGGATCGCAGGATGCCGGTGTATACGGTGGAGCGCTGGTGGATGCAGTCAAACGCTTCCAGCGTCGCCATGGCCTCGATGAGGATGGACGTCTCGGCGCCGGAACGATCAAGCAGCTGAACGTGCCGCTTGCGGACCGAGTGCTCCAGTTGCAGCTTACGCTGGAGCGCTGGCGCTGGCTGCCGGAGGAGTTCTCAGCGCCGCCTATCATCGTGAATATTCCCGATTTCCGGTTGCGCGCTCTGGATGAAAACAACAATCCCGCGCTCGACATGCGGGTGGTCGTGGGCAAAGCGATGCGCACCGAGACGCCTGTTTTTTCGCGCGATATGACTTACGTGGTTCTGCGCCCGTACTGGAATGTTCCGCCCAGCATTCTTCGTGGAGAGATTGTTCCGGCAATTCAGCGCGACCGGGGTTACATCGCGAGCAAGAACTACGAGGTCACCACATTCGATGGGAAGGTCGTCACTTCCGGGACGATTTCAGACGAAGTGCTGGCGCAACTCAAGGCGGGCAAGCTGATGGTGAGGCAGAAGCCGGGACCGACCAATGCGCTGGGTCTTGTGAAACTCATCTTCCCGAACGAGAACAATGTCTATCTGCACAGCACACCTTCTCAGAGCTTGTTTGCGCGCTCGCGCCGCGACTTCAGCCACGGATGCATTCGCGTCGAGAAGCCTGCTGAACTTACTACGTGGGTTCTGCGCAATAATCCGGGATGGACGCTGGAGAAAGTGCAGCAGGGCATGCAGAGCGGGAAAGACAACGTCACTGTGACGCTCGCGAAGCCTGTGCCGGTCTTTATCGTGTATGGGACTGCGCTGGCATACGCGAACGGCGAGGTTCACTTCAGCGACGACATCTACGGGTTTGATGCGAAGCTGGCGGCCGCGCTGGCCAAGGGATATCCGTATCCATAGTGGCTGCGGCTCTGACAAAAGAAGCTGATTCTTCGCTCACCACCCCCCGAACCTGCCCCAAAGAGCGGATCGCTCTTTGGGGCCCCAAAAACGTTCGGGGCCCCGTTCGCTCAGAATGACACCCCTTTTTTAAGTTGACCTAGTGGGACCAGAGCAGGTGCGATTGGCTTAAGCCTGGAAGTCTCAAGAAGCGGATTCTTCGCTTACCACCCCCGAACCTGCCCCAAAGAGCGGATCGCTCTTTGGGGACCCCAAAAACGTTCGGGGCCCCGTTCGCTCAGAATGACACCCCTTTTTTAAGTTGACCTAGTGGGACCAGAGCAGGTGCGATTGGCTTAAGCCTGGAAGTCTCAAGAAGCGGATTCTTCGCTTACCACCGCCGAACCTGCCCAAGGAGCGGATCGCTTTTTTGGGAACCCCAAGAACGTTCGGGGCCACGTTCGCTCAGAATGACACCACCAACTTTATCGTGAGCCTCAGAGACAAGACGCTCGGTCAGGTTTCGCTACCAGTAGCGAACGCGACCTACGTCGACGTGCACGAACTTTGAGTCTGCGTAATAGCCCACTCCGCCTCGATGCAGGGCCATGGCGGCGTCTCTCAGGCGCGCGGTGGAAACGCCGGGGATGCGGATGTCAATCGCCATCGCTTGCATGTGGAGGCTGTGAAGGGCGACGCCGTGTCCGTGTGTGCGGAGGTATTCATTGCTCCACGGGGTGCGGTAACCGCAGACAACATCGATCTCGAGATTCGGATTGCCGAGGGAGGCAGTCAGATCGTGGAGCAAATCGAAGACGCGTGGATCATAGGTGCGAACATCGCCGGTACGATGATCGCGCAGATAGTGGTTGAGCCGGTCGAGCGATTCCTGATCGTATCCCTTGCCGTCGCGGTAGACGATGTCGAGACGCTCGCCGGTATGAGTATGAAAGAAGTGCAACTCGTAGGGATTTCGCGCTGCGGGAAGAGACGCTGTCTCTGCGGCGGCGGAACACACAATTCCGCACGCGGCGATACACATGAGCAGCGACAGGCTGCGCAGATTTTTTAATGCCAAAATCAACTTAAACGACTCCACAGATCGGCCACGAGGGTGGTCGGACTTTAGTTTAGCTAGTGTGTATTCCGTATAACTTCCCCGGCGCTATTGATTGAGACGAAATTTGGGCCGGATTGTGAGCTTGACGGAGGCGGATTTGGGCATTGGTCTGGAAGTGCGAAGAAAGCAGATTCTTCGCTCACCACCCCCGAACCCGCCCCAAAGAGCTGACGCTCTTTGGGGGCCCCTAAAACGTTCGGGGCCCCGTTCGCTCAGAATGACACTGCCAAGTTTTATCGGGAACTGCTTTTAATCGTGAACTGTTTCTATCGCTAACTGCAGGGACAAGATTAGGGGAAGATAGTTTTCCAATCGTTCTTCATGCTCACTACGGTCCAGCCGTGCGCCGCCGCCTGATCGAGCCCCTGGTCGAGGCGGCCGATGCTGGAGTTGCGGTCGTATGCCCATTCCCGCACGGCGTCGTCATGGTGGACAAAGAGGCAGAATGACTTGCCTGGGATGGCGGCAGTCCACTGGAGCATTTGGAGGTCGCCGTCGGAGTTTCCGAAGGCCGCGATTGGCCGCTGGGCGATGAACTGATGGATTCCAACAGGCTTGCCAGGTCCGTCGTCAACGAACTGGATGGCGGCTTGTTTCATGAGTATGGGTTTGCCGTCGCGCAGTTCAAAGCTGACTTTGCCGGTGCTGCCGATGACTTGTGCCGGTGGGATGCCGTAGACGCGCTCGGCGAAGACTCTCATGAAGTCCGCACCTCCGCCGGAGACGATGAAGGTCTTGAAACCGTTTGCGCGCATATACGCCAACAACTCAAGCATCGGTTGATAGACCATCTCGGTATAGAGCCGCTTGGTTGTGGGATGCCTTGCGGTTGCGAGCCAATCGCGGACAGTCTGTTCAAACTCGTCAGTTGTCATTCCGGATTGTGCAGGTGCAAGGAGCTGCACGATGGCCGGCTCCCCGCCAGCCAGGGCGCCCTTGACGTCTCCCTTCAGAAGCGAGGCGAACGGCTCCTGGGTTTTCCAATCCGGATGCTGCGGCGCAAGCGCCTTGATGCGGTCCATGGCAAACATGAATTGGAAATACATTGGTTGCTCGGCCCACAGCGTTCCGTCGTTGTCGAATACGGCGATGCGATCCGTGACCGGAACGAAGCTTGGCGAACCAGGAGTAGTGACAGCTGCTACGAAATCCATGATGGACTGCTTGGTCTTGCCTTCTGCCCAGGACGGGAGCGCATCGGCGGCGCGAGCGATAGTGGAGGTGAAACTAAGGCCGCAAACGATGGTCACTACGAAAAGGCTTCGCCGGAGCGTGGTTCTCATGGGTATCTCCTTAGCTGAACGAGAAGATCATAGGGCGGAGAGAAGCATCGCTGGGACTGGCAAATCTGACAGGAGGATTGCGGTTGTTGGTGTTTCCCTATTCTGAGCTGATGGCAATCGACTCTGAGATCTCTTTAACCCGTTGGTGAAGGGGATGCTGCGGGCGGAGCCGGCGGGGGTGCCTGAGGCCTGGCGGGTGGGGTGAGCACAAATCCGTTGCGAACGAGGGCGAAGCCTTCCTGCGGCAATTCGGCCTGGAGAAGTTGGTTTTCCGGGCTGGCGAAGAGGTCGGTGGCATTCCCGGCAATAGTCGCAACAAGATGGTGAACGGTAATGGGCTTGCCGTCGAGTGTGCCTTGCTCATCGGGATAAGTAGCGAGTTGAATGGGTTGGATGGAGCCGGCCTGCTTGGGAATGATGGCCCAGAGGTCACGGTTGTTGCTGCTTGCGGCAACGGTGAGGAGGGTTTCGAGGGCTCCCGGATCGAAGTCGGAGAGGAAGACAGCCCGGTCATGGGGATCGAGGCGCGTGGTGCTGGCGCGGCCATTGGCAGAGATGTTCAACAGGATCTGCGCTGCGTCTGGTTTGGCTACGACGCTGACGGCGGAGTTGTTGACGATGGCGCTGATCTGGACGTGAAGAAGGCTGCCGGAGGCAGAGAGCTGTTCGGTTTTCGAAAGCTGGTAGTTCAAACCCTGCATGTCGACGCGGACGATTGAGGTTGAGTCGTATCCGGTCGGCTTCGAGACAAAGTTGAAGCTTGCGGTGCCGACGGATTTGCCATTCTGACTGACGGCGAAGCTGGCCGATTGCGCCATGGACGCGGCCGTAGCGCCGAGAAGAACTAAGGCAAAAAGTCCCGAGGACGGGATCAGGGAGCGAAAACGCATCTTCTTCTTTCCAATCCATTAGACACGGAAGCGCGAGTCAGGTTGCGAGCGGACTGCGGTTCCGGTGAAAAGCCTAAGCCTATTACGGAGTAGATATTTCTTAATGTTGGACTTAAGAGGCAGTGTCGGCCGATCAGTAATCAGAGGTTTCATCGGACTTGAGTCATGTCGACGGGAAAGTCTACCGCCGACGTTTGGTGTCGCCGCGCTTGACAGCAAGCTTGCTTGCCGATGGGGCGCCTTGCTTCGCCTTCTGCGCCTGTCCCGCCTTGGTCTTCAAGCGTGATTGCTCATACATCTCGATCCACTTCTCGCTTGAAATTGCCGAGATCAGCTTGCCAATCGCTTCGAGCGGCAAATCTTCCGGCGACTCGAAATGAACGCAACACTTTCCCATGTCGAGCTTCTTCCCCGCCGCCTTGAACGCAGCCCTCAGCTGCTCGAGCTGACTTGCACTCCAAAACGCGCCCATCAGGTAGAGCGAGCAGTAGTTCTTCTGCGACGAGAGCGCGACGTAGCAGATCGGTTGCTTGTTGTAAGTATCCGGATATCGAGACAGGGGAATCGTCCAGCCGATCGTGCCCCAGACGAGGCACTCATCGTAGCCGCGCGGAATGTGCTTGTTCACGAATGCGCGCACTATCGCGATCGTATTCGCTCGATCGGCGGGGAGTGAGGCGATATATTGCGTCGGCGTCTTAACGTTCGATGGTGGTTTCATGGATTCGTCGTCTTTGCGACGAAGTGTATCACCGAACGTTTTAAAACCAGCCAGCGGCGGAAGCAGTGAGTATCGCGTAAATCTTGACCATCACATCCGAAAGATAGATATGACAGCACGTCGAGATGGGGGAATGTGGCGAGAGCCTGGTCCCACTCATCGCGATGGAACCGCGATGAATGGGGCACAGAGTGCGTCAGCTTTCAGCAGATGGCTGAGGACTGCGATTTACTTCTTGGCCTTTTCGAAGCGCTTGGTGACTTCGGCCCAGTTGACTACGTTCCACCAGGCGGCGAGGTAGTCGGGGCGCTTGTTCTGGTACTTGAGGTAGTAGGCGTGCTCCCAGACGTCGTTGCCCAGGATGGGGTAGATGCCCTGGCTGAGGGGCGAGTCCTGGTTGGCGGAGGTAATGACCTTGAGCTTGCCGCCCTGGCTCACCAGCCAGCCCCAGCCGGAGCCGAATTGCTTGGCGGTGGTCTCATTGAAAGTTTTCTTGAAGGCTTCAAAATCGCCAAAATCTTTTTTGATCTGATCAGCGAGAGCGCCGGTTGGTTCGCCTCCGCCGCCGGATTTGGGCGATGCCATGATGGTCCAGAACATGGAGTGGTTGGAGTGGCCTCCGCCGTTGTTGCGCACGACGCCGCGAATGTCTTCGGGCACCGCATTGAGGTCGCTGATGAGGTCATCCACAGATTTCGCGGCCAGATCTGGATGGTTGGCCAGCGCGGCATTCACATTGTTGATATAGGCCTGGTGATGCTTGTCGTGGTGTAGCTTCATAGTCTCCGCGTCGATGAAAGGCTCGAGAGCGGCGTAGTCGTAAGGAAGCGGTGCAAGTTCGTATGCCATCGGGGAAATCTCCTCAGTTGGGATTGTACTGTTTCAGTGGAGGGTTGCCGTGTGGGGTCTTTGCGAGGGGCATCCGGTGCGACAGACTCCGGCAAGACAAAGTAAAAATGAAACCAACCATTCACGTCCGTGGGCGGTGCCCTATGGTTGGATGGATGCGATAAGTCCCCGGCAGGGTTCGAAGTATTCGGGGGAAAACGGAAACCTTGAGGCTGTTCGGGACATCCCTAACATGTTGGATCCCGAAACTGAGCTTCCCTACGCGAACAACCGGTGTGAATGCATGAATGATCGACTGTCGTACCGCTGGCTCGACCAGCAGGGTGAAGCTTTTGGCGCGCCCGGACTGCTGCCGCGGTGGACCTCCAGCGTTAAAGACGCCATTGGAACTGCCTACTCGGCTTCAAGCCGGGTGTGGTTTACGTGCTCCCATGGCATTCTCAACGAGATTTATCACCCGACGATTGATAGCGCGCAGATTCGCGACATGGGGTTCCTGATCACCGACGGCGAGACGTTTACGCATGAGGAGAAGCGCGACCTGGTGTCGACGTTTGAGTACATTCATCCCGAAGCACTGGGGGTGCGCTACATCAATCGCGATCCGGGTGGCCGTTACACGCTGACCAAGGAGATCATCTGCGATCCGCATCATAGTGTCGTTTTGCAGCGCGTTCGGCTGGAAGGGCATGAGGATCTGATCCCGCGGCTCAAGGTTTACGCGCTGCTTGCGCCGCACCTGGATGGCGGAGGCGCAGGGAATACTGCCCGCGCATTGGATATCGCCGGGCAGAAGATGTTGCTGGCTTTCAAGAATCAGTGGTCGCTGGCGATGGGCGCCAGTTGCGGGTTTTCTCGCGTGAGCTGCGGGTTTGTTGGCTCGAGCGACGGTTGGCACGACTTGCGCAATAACTACCAGATGGATTGGGAATTTGGTTCGGCCACAAACGGCAATATCGCCATGTTTGGCGAACTGAACCTGGGTGCGGCCGGAACGGACGGCGCGCGCGAGTTCACGCTGGCCTTCGGTCTTGGCGAAGGGAACCATACGGCGCTGCAGAAGACGGTAAGCGCGCTGGCTACGCCATTCGATCAACATCGCGACCGGTTCATTGTGCAATGGCACCGGCTGGCCAATCCCGAATGGCTGGCGGCGAAGTCGCGCGACGGCGGCAAGCTGATGCGGGCCAGCCACAACGTGCTGCTGGCGCACGAAGACAAGACGTTTTCCGGCGCGTTTGTAGCTTCGGCTTCGATTCCGTGGGGGCAGGCGCACGGCGACGATGACCTGGGCGGCTATCACCTGGTATGGACGCGGGACATGGTGCAGACGGCGACGGCGCTGCTGGCCTGCGGACGTGCCGAAACGGCGCGTCGCGCACTGGTTTATCTGGCCTGCACGCAAAAGCCGGATGGAGGTTTCGCTCAGAATTTCTGGGTGGACGGGCGGCCTTACTGGTCTGGCGAACAACTGGACGAGGTGGCCTTCCCCATCATTCTGGCGTGGCGGCTGTGGAAGGCCAACGCGCTGGGTGAGATGGAAATATTTCCGTTTATCGAAAGGGCGGCGGGATTCCTGGTGCAGCATGCGCCTATCACCCACCAGGACCGGTGGGAAGAGAACGCCGGTTATTCGCCCTCGACGCTCGCGGCGGTGATCAGCGGCCTTATTTGTGCGGCAGAGATGGCGCGAGCTCACGACTCGACAGAGCTGGCCGTATTCCTCGAGGAGTTCGCAGATTGGATTGAGCGCCACTTGGAGGACTGGACGGTTACGAATAATGGCGTGCTGCTGGCCGAGGTCAAGCGGCACTATATGCGTATCCGGCCGCCGGAGAAAGGGGAAGCTTACGCCTGCGAAGACTGCGGAACCGAGATAATCCACATTAACAACAGGCCTCCGGGCGAGCGCACCGAGTTTGAAGCGCGCGAGGTCATCGACGCGGGTTTTCTTGAGCTGGTCCGTTATGGAGTACGCCGCGCCGATGATCCGCTGGTGATCGATTCGCTGAAGGTGGTGGATGCTGTGCTGAAGACCGATCTGCCGCAGGGGCCGGGCTGGCACCGGTATAACTTTGACGGCTATGGGCAGCGTCCCGACGGCGGGCCGTTTACGGGGTGGGGGAAGGGGCGGGTGTGGCCGCTGTTTACAGGCGAGCGCGCTCACTATGAACTGGCAGCCGACAGGGATCCTGCTCTGTTGATCGAGGCGTACGAGCGCTTTGCCACGCTGGGCCAGATGATGCCAGAGCAGGTGTGGGACGAGGCAGACCGGCCGAGTCTTGAAAAGGGCAAGCCGGCGGGGTCGGCGGTTCCACTGGTGTGGGCTCACGCCGAATACCTGAAGCTTCTGCGCTCGACGGTAGACGGCAAGGTCTTCGACCGCATCGATAGTGTCTACGAACGCTACTGTGAACCGCAGGGCAGAAAGCGGCTGCGCGCCAACCTGGAATTTTACAGCAAACGGCGGCCAATTCAGAAAATCACTGGCGGAGACACCCTCCGGATTCTCGATGACGCGCCGTTTGAAGTGGTCTGGTCGACGGACCAGTGGAAGACAACGCAATCAACTATGGGCCGCAGTCTTGGGAGCGCTGGCTACTACGTGGATCTTTCCACCGCTCCAAACCAGGCGAGCGGTGGTCTATCATGGACTTTCCACTGGCCGCCGCAGAATCGCTGGCTCGGTTACAACATTGAGATCAGCATCGAGCCCCGAACTTAAACTTAACTTTTTCCAGCTTTTCGAAAGGAAACGGATCAGAGTTTTATGGCTACACTCGCGGATCTTTCACTCGACGAATTATCGATTGACACGTTGCGTCTGCTCGCTGTTGATGAGGTGCAGAAGGCGAATAGCGGCCACCCGGGCGCGCCGCTGGGATGCGCACCGATTGCCTATCTGCTGTTTCACAAGCTGATGAAGCACAATCCGGCGAACTCAAAGTGGGCGGATCGCGACAGGTTTGTACTGTCGAACGGACATGCCTCGGCAATGCTGTACGCGACGCTCTATCTCTCCGGCTACAAGGTGACGATTGAAGACCTGCAGGGCTTTCGGCAGTGGCACTCGCGCACGCCGGGGCATCCGGAATATGGCGACACGGATGGTGTCGAAGTGACGACTGGTCCGCTGGGCCAGGGATTAGCGATGGCCGTGGGTATGGCGATTGCCGAGAAACATCTTGGCGCGGTCTACAACAAGCCCGGTTATCGAAATCGTGAATCACCATACATACGTGTTATGCGGCGATGGCGATCTGATGGAAGGTGTTTCGCATGAGGCGTGCGCGCTGGCGGGCACACTGGCGCTGGGAAAGCTGATTGTGCTCTACGACGACAACCTGATTTCGCTGGATGGGCCTACCGAACTTAGCTACAACGACGACGTGATGGAGCGCTTTGAAGCCTATCACTGGCACACGCAGCACGTGGCCGATGGCAACGACCTGAAGGCGATTGAAGCCGCGATTGAAGCGGCCAAGGCGGAAACGGCAAGGCCTTCGCTGATAGCTGTTCGCACGGTGATTGGCTACGGCAGTCCGAAGGCCGGCACGAACAAAGTGCACGGCGAGGCGCTGGGGCCGGCGGATACGGCGGCAACGAAGAAATTTTACGGATTTCCGGAAGACCAGAGCTTTTATGTTCCCGACGACGCGCTGAAGAACTGGCGTAAATCTGCTGATCGCGGAGCTACGGCAGAGGCTGAATGGAAGAAGCTGTTCTCGAGTTATGCGGCGGACTTCAGCGATTTGGCAGTTGAATTCGATCGCACACAGAAGGGTCTCCGCAAACGGGATTGGGAGAAGTCGATTCCTTCGTTTCCAGCGGACAAGAAGCAGGCGACGCGCAACGCGGGCGGCGCGATTATGAACGCGATTGCGGATAGCGTGCCGGAGTTGTTTGGTGGCGCGGCTGATTTGACTTCATCTACAAAAACTATATTCAAGCCGGGCGAAAGCTTCCATGTTAATCCGGCGGGACGAAATGTCTTCTTCGGTGTGCGCGAGTTTGGAATGTGCGCGGCGGTGAATGGCATGGCTGTTCACGGTGGTCTGGTGCCGTTTGGCTCGACCTTCTTTACCTTCTCGGACTATTGCAAGCCTGCGCTGCGGCTGGCGGCGCTGATGCAGATTCACTCGATCTTTGTGTTCACGCACGATTCTGTCGGTCTCGGTGAAGATGGTCCGACGCATCAGCCGATTGAACAGCTGATGATGCTGCGCGCGGTGCCTGGGTTGACGGATTTCCGTCCCGCAGATGCGAATGAGACGGCGGCTTGCTGGCGGCTGGCGCTCGATCGCACCACACCGAGTTTCTTTGCGCTGACGCGGCAGGATCTGCCGGTGATTGATGTATCGAAGCACGATGTTTACGGCGGCGTAAGCAAAGGCGCATACGTTCTGGAGGATGCGGCGAATGCAAAGGTGATCCTGATCGCTACCGGGTCTGAGGTTTCGACGGCGATTGATGCAGCGAAGACGCTTGCGGGCGAGGGAATCGCCGCGCGCGTAGTGAGCATGCCGAGCTGGCACATTTTTGAAGAACAATCGGCCGAGTACAAGGCCAGCGTGCTGACGGCGGGAGTGCCGAGGCTGGCAGTGGAGGCCGGTGCAACGCTCGGCTGGTGGAAATATGTTGGCCTCGATGGCGACGTTGTGGGCATCGATCGGTTTGGCGCGTCGGCTCCGGGGCCGAAGGTGATGGCGGAGTATGGATTCACGCCGGAGAATGTGGCGGCGCGGGCGAAGGCGCTTTTGAAGAGATAAGGACTTGGGACTAGGGAATAGGGAGTAACAATCGACGTACTTCGCGAGCTTTTTAATCTTTATTCACTCTCCCCTGCTCTCTCTCGTTGAAGGAGTTTCATGAAGTTAGTTATCGCATCGGATCATGCGGGATTTGAACTGAAGGAAGAAGTACGCGCTTACCTCATGCGCGCAGGACACGAGATTCTCGACCTGGGCGCATATAAGGTTGAGCCGCAGGACGACTATCCCGATTTTGCGGAACGCGTGGGAGATGCGCTGATAGCGGGCGAGGCGCCGCGCGGAATTCTGATTTGCGGATCGGGTGTGGGCGTGAGCGTCGCCGCCAACAAGATGCCGGGCATTCGCGCGGGAATGTGCCACGATACTTATTCGGCGCATCAGGGCGTTGAGCACGACGACATGAACGTGCTGGTGCTGGGCGCGCGCATTGTGGGGCCGTCCCTTGCTTACGAACTAGTAGACGCATTTATCAAGGCAAAGTTCATTTCCAACGAGCCACGGTTTACCCGTCGCTTCAAGAAAGTGCTGGCGATTGAAGCGAAGTATCAATGCGGTTCCAAATAAGTCGGCTGTTTGTTTGCAGCGCCCTTCCGGGCGGGCACTCTCTGACCGCTGTCAACTGTTCACTGATCACTGACCATTCTTCTTAAGAGACGCCGATGTTCCCCTTCGACGCAATCCTCTTCGATATTGGCGGGGTCCTGCTGACCAACGGCTGGGATCATCGCGAACGCGCGGCGGTTGTGGAGCGGTTCCACCTCGATGCCGCGGCGTTTGAAGCGCATCATGCGAAAGCCTTCGAGTCGTGGGAGCGTGGAGAGATCACGCTCGAGGAATATCTGGATGCGGTTGTGTTTTATGAGCCGCGCAGTTTTTCGCACGAAGAGTTTTTTGCTGTTATGTGCGAGCAGTCGAAGCTGCTTGACGATGGAGCGATGTGCATCCTGAAGGAACTCGCGGCATCCCATAAGTGTATGATCGGCTGCCTTAACAACGAGGCTCGCGAGACGCATGAGTTTCGAGTGGAGAAGTTTGGACTTCGGCAGTACCTGAAGTTTACGTTCACTTCGTGCTACATGGGCATTCGCAAGCCGGATCAGAAAATCTATCGCAGGGCGCTGGGCATCGTTGGCAAGCGCCCTGAGCGAACCTTGTTCATCGATGATCGCCTCGAAAACGTGGCTGGTGCTGCAGCCGTGGGTATGGAGGCGATTCAATTTACCGGTGCAGACGCATTGCGCCGCGACTTGCAGGCTCTGGAAGTTTTGTAATGAGATTGGAAGGGAGAGCGATATGCAACTGGGATTGATTGGTCTGGGCAAGATGGGCGGCAACATGGCCGAACGGCTGCGGCTTGGCGGACACCAGGTGGTGGGATTCGACTTCAGCGCGGAGGCCGTGCAAAAGCTGACGGCATCGGGCAATGTGGGTGTGAGCTCGCTAGAGGATTTGGCGAAAAACCTGAAAGGGCGTAAGGCCATCTGGATCATGGTGCCGCAGGGAAAGCCGGTGGACGACACGATTGCCAAGCTGGAGCCTTTGCTCAACAAGGGCGACATCCTGATTGACGGCGGCAACTCGAATTACAAAGATTCGCAGCGGCACTACAAGGAAGTCACCGCAAAGGGATTTCAGTTTGTGGACGTGGGGACATCGGGCGGCGTGTGGGGGTTGAAAGAGGGCTACAGCATGATGATTGGCGGCGACAAGGAAGCCGTTGATTATCTGCGGCCGATCTTTGAAACGCTCGCTCCCGGGAAAGATCAGGGCTGGGGGCACGTGGGTCCAGCCGGCGCGGGGCATTTCGTGAAGATGGTGCACAACGGCATCGAGTACGGTCTGATGCAGGCATATGCCGAGGGTTTCACCATCATGGAGAAGAAGGAAGAGCTGAACCTCGATCTGGCTCAGATTTCGCAGATCTGGAGGTTCGGCAGCGTGGTGCGCAGCTGGCTGCTGGATCTGACGGCGGATGCGCTGAGCAAGAATCCGACGCTCGAAGGGCTCGAAGCGTATGTCGCCGATTCCGGTGAGGGACGCTGGACGGTATTCGAAGCGATCGATCTGAATGTGTCGGCACCGGTGATCACAGAGTCTTTGATTCGGCGGATTCGATCACGTGAGGAAAACAATTTCACCGATCGCATGCTGGCGATTATGCGCAATGCGTTCGGCGGACATGCGGTGAAGACGGACTAGGGGTCAGGGATAAGGGGTCAGGGGCAGAAGACAGGGGATCGGCAAAGCAGGAGGTCGTCAGATTATGGCATCAGCAACTGTACAGATGAAGATTCGGCCTGAGGATTTGTCGCAGGTTCCCAAGAGCGGCGAGAGAATTCCGAATCCGGGGATCATGGTGATCTTTGGCGCCTCTGGCGATTTGACCAAGCGCAAGCTGCTGCCTGCGCTCTACCACCTCGAGCAGGGTGGGTTGCTACCGAAGGACTTTGCGATCGTCGGCGTGGCGCGGCGGCCCCTGGGCGATGAGTTCGCCGCCGACATGCGCGAAGGGATCATCGAGTTTGGCGATGTCGACAAGGCCGATCCCAAGCTCGAGGAGTTCGCGGGGAAGATCAGCTACTACGCGCTCACGTTCGACGATGCTTCGCACTACGCGGGATTGAAGCAGGAACTCGACAAGATCGCGCAGGAGAAGAACATCGGTCCGGATCGACTCTTCTATCTTGCGACTGCGCCGGAATTCTTCGCACCCATCATCGAGAATCTTGGTGCGCAGGGAATGGCGCAGCCGGAGCACGGGCGCGTGGGCGTGGTGATCGAGAAGCCGTTCGGGCACGATCTTGAATCGGCGCGCGAACTGAATCACCAGGTCAACGCCGTTTTTCACGAAAACCAGGTCTTCCGGATCGATCACTACCTGGGCAAAGAGACGGTGCAGAACATCTTGGTATTCCGTTTCGGCAACGGTATCTTCGAGCCTATCTGGAATCGCAACTACATCGACCATGTACAGATCACGGCTGCGGAGACACTGGGCGTCGAAGGCCGGGGACCTTTTTACGAAAAGGCCGGTGCGCTGCGCGACGTTGTGCAGAACCACGTGATGGAGTTGCTGAGCTTCGTTACGATGGAGCCGCCATCGAGCTTTGAAGCGGAAGCCGTGCGCCGCGAGAAGGTGAAGGTGTGGCGGGCGATTCCGAGCATTCCGATCAAGGATGCGGTACGAGGGCAGTACGGGCCAGGTGTCATAGACGGCAAGAAGGTCGTTGGTTATCGCGACGAAGATCGCGTGAATCCAGAGTCGGGGACCGAGACTTATGCGGCAGTGAAGCTGGGAATCGAGAACTGGCGCTGGGCGGGCGTGCCGTTTTATCTGCGCGCGGGGAAGCGGATGAAGAAGCGCGCCACGGAGATCAGCATTCAGTTCAAGCAGCCGCCGCTGTTGATCTTCAACCGCATGCAGGCCAGCGGTCCGTGCAACGATATTCAGCCGAACCTGCTGACGATTCGCATTCAGCCCAATGAAGGGATCGCGCTGCGGTTCGGGGCAAAGGTTCCCAACACGCCCAATATGTCGGTGTGCCCGGTGAATATGGACTTCGATTATGCTGCGGCGTTTGGAACCTCGACGGCAAATGGATATGAGCGGCTACTGCTAGATGCGATGCTTGGCGACCAGACGCTGTTTGCGCATCGCGATGGCGTGGAAGTGACGTGGTCACTGTATACGCCGATTCTCGAAGCATGGGCGGGAAAGAATCCCGAGGTGTTTCCAAATTATTTCGCGGGCACATGGGGACCGGACTGCGCGGATCGGCTGCTGGAGCACAGCGGGCATGTGTGGCGGAACAATATCGGGTGAGAGGGCGTGGGTTGGGTGGGAGTATTGGTTTGCGAGCATCCCTGCCCAACGTGCAGGGATGGGAAGCAAGTTTCGGCAGTTTCCGAATCGCCCACGATAAACTCAGAACGATAAATCGAGGCCGCCCATGGCAATCTGGCATTTCCGGTCGATTCTGATTCCAGAAGTGATTCTCCGGCGGAAGTACAGCACTATGCCAACGAAGGTTGCAGTCGAAATGATTGATTTCCCGTGGTGGTCCGAAGTTGAGGCACAGCAAGGACTCGAACGATGGATTAACTCGCTCCTTCCACCGCTGGAACCATGGTCTGACATGCGACGGTGGGGCTATGAACATGGCCACCGAGTGTATCTCACGTACGCGGATCAGAATCTGGCGAAGATTGAGGAGATCAGCCTATGCATCGATGCCCGATGTGTTTCGGACGAGTTGATCGACACCTATTGTCGCATCGCATCGAAGCTTGAATGTGTGTTCCTGACTCGACGAGGCGAAATCCTAATCCCGGAGAAAGTAAGCATCTTGCGAGCAGTGAAGACGTCGGTTGCTGGAAGGTTTCTTGAGGATCCAGTGGCGACACTCAGGGGATTGGAATGCCCTAGCATCTCCGTTTCGATAGATCGCAGAACAGATGAGGATTAGAGCCTCTGTCATCTTCATCGGTCCGTGATTTCGCATTGATGGTGTGTCACCGCCGATGCGAGAGTAACGAATGTCAACCGCAGGGCCTTCCGCTGAGCGTCAGGATGACACCGAGGGAATTCGAAACGGGGTGGATTACCACCTACTCGGAATGTATGGTCCGCCGCCGTTTTGCAAGCAAAAAGTGAGGATGACAGAATTGGTCTGCGCGAATGTATTCGGCCTTTATCGGAGTAGCGAACTCCTAGCCTGAATGGGATGCGCTGCGCTCTCGTCCTTTTTAGTAACGCTGCCTTCGAAGGCATTTTCCGGGTACAGGTTCTCGAGACCGCCGGGATCGACCGTTTTTGCCATCTCATGTTTTCGCCAGCAAACCTGGCAGGAATCTCCAAACTCAGATCAGTCGTCGTCGTTGGTCTGCATATGTGGGAATCGCGTCAGCGATTTCCAAGCCTGGCGCGATGTGCCAGGCGCCATGTGCAGGCCATCAGGCTGCGATCACTCGTGCTGCCGTTGGCGGGCGATAAGCTTCTCCTTTATATAGAACCGCCCAGGCCATGCGTGCCATCTTGTTGGCTAATGCCACTGTTGCCACCTGAGGGCGCTTGCGGGATGTGAGATTAACCAGCCACGTACTCAAGCCGGAAGATTGCTTGGTTTTCTGCAGCAGCACGGTGTGCGCCCCTTGCACAAAGAGTTTGCGCAGGTATTTGTTGCCTCGTCTGCTTGTGCCGGTCAGCTTTTGCCTGCCTCCGGTAGAGTGCTCGCCGGGCACCACTCCCAGCCAGGCAGAAAATCCGCGGCCCTTCTTGAAGGCTGCACCGTTGCCAATGGCTGCCACTGTGGCGGTAGCTGTGATCGGTCCGATTCCGGGGATCGCGACCAGGCGCCGGCACTGTTCAAGTTCGCCGCAGATGCGCGCGATCAGCTTGTCGGTTTCCTCGATCTGCCCGTGCAGGTACTGCATCTCCATCCGCAGCTGGGTCAGAAGTACGCGCAATGCACCGGATAGCTTGTTGTCCGCGTCCTCCAGGATGCCGGGCAGAGACTCCTCAATATAGTGGCGTCCCTTGCGGATGGTGATACCGCGCTCCAGCAGCATCCCGCGCATCTGGTTGATCACTGCAGTGCGGCGAACAACCCAACGCTCGCGCACCCGGTGCAGCGACTGCAGATCGAGCTGATCGTCGGTCTTGATCGGCACAAAGCGCATCGTCGGGCGGGTTACTGCTTCCGAACACGCTTCGGCATCGATGTAGTCGTTCTTGTTCGTCTTCACGTACGGCTTCACATACTGCGCCGGCATCAGGCGCACATCATGGCCTTGTTCCCGCAGAGCACGGCCGAGAAAATGAGATCCTCCGCAGGCCTCCATCCCGATCAGGCACTGAGGAAGGTTCGCAGTAAAGCGCAGAAGCTGAGTTCGTGAACCCTTCTTGCGAGCCACGACTTGCCCACGTGCGTTGACGGCCACAAAGTGAAACACTGTCTTCCCCAAATCGATACCGATCGTACGAATCTCCATGGAACACCTCCTGTGCTTACCTCTACACCCTCGGGGGGCTTTAGGCGGCGGACCATGCCAGTAGTGACTATTTCTGCGGCTGGAAAGCTCGCCCAAAGCAACCGCAGATGTTTCGACTCCGCTTCGCTGCGCTCAACATGACACATCTCATAGCCTCAACAAAATCGGCCGAGCCGAGAGGCGTCATTTCATCCGTAACTCGCTGAATGCGAGTGGGCTCCTCAGGATGAGAATTCTGCTGAATGAGATTGTTGCTTTCCCACCCATGCCGCGATGAAGCTGCGTCATGGATGGGGCACCCAGAGTCGTGCGGATTGATGTGGAGGGAAAGCAGGTCCTGCAATTTGCTTTCCCACTCATGCGCACAAGACGCGCATGAGTGGGGCACCCTGGGTTTCGAATGGGATAAGCTGGGCTGTTACTTTTTCGTGACCTTTACGAAGGTGCCATCGGGCAGTTCGCCTTCGAGCAGGTGGACAACGCCGCCTTTAACGTATCCCTCGAAGACCTGGTTGGTTGGGCTCGCGGAGCCAAGATTTCTGCTGCCGCCGGGCGCGGCAGGATTTGGCTCTGGCCTGCCGGCTGCGGGGCGGCCTGTTCCTTTGTCCATGGCGTCGTTGGCGAGCTGGTCGGCTTCCTTGTTGCCGCCGCGCAGGGTGTGGCGCATCTCGAAGCGGTCGAGGTTGCGGGCAAGAAGTTTGGCTTCCTCCCACAGGGGGCGCAGTCCGGGGCTGGCTACTTTGTACTGGCCTTTCATCTGCTTGACCATGAGCTCGGAGTCGGAGACCACGCGGAGCTGGCGCACACGGTGTTGCTGTGCCCAAGTCAGGACGGCCAGAAGTCCTTTGTATTCTGCGAAATTGTTGGTTTGGCGGCCGAGAAATTCGCTTAGCCTTGCCACGACTTTGCCGGTCGGGTCTTCAACAACGGCTCCGTAGCCAGACGGGCCAGGATTGCCACGCGAACCGCCGTCGCAATGAGCGGTGTACCAGCCTTCAGATTCGCCGCGTGTAGATTCCATTCCGGAAAACAAACTGTCGTTCATGCATTCTCAGTGTAATCGTCGTCACCTTCGCATCGTTCTGGCCGCAAATGCTGCTCACGAACGGGCTTCGCCAGAGTCTACAGATATGCGATTAGGTCTGCACCGCCGGAGTGAAAATCTCGATGGCAACGGACGCAGTTAGCTACCCATCTTCATCGGCCGCTCTTGCCGGCTCCTCAGCATGGCCTGCCAAAAGGAGGATACAATCTTCCGCAGGTATGGCCTCCCGAGCAATGGACGGACCGGATCGCGCCGCGGAGCGTGCACAGGCGCGCGCTCCGGAAATGGCTCTGATTCGCGAGGCCCAGGCGGGATCGCGGGCAGCCTTCGACGCGCTGGTTCGCCAGTATGAGCAGCAGGTGCTGCGACTGGCCCTGCACCTCACCGGTTCTGAGCACGACGCAGAAGACATCTACCAGGAAGCTTTCCTCAAGGCATTCCGATACATCGGCAATTTCCGGTTCGAATGCTCGTTCTACACCTGGATTTACCGGATCGTGACCAATCTCTGCCTCGATCAGCTTCGCCGGCGCAAGACACGCCGCGAAGACCAGGCGGTGGTGCTCGATCACTCCGGCGATGAGATCGACATTCTGGCATCGGTTTCGGATAATCGCGCGTTTTCTAATCCCGCCAAGGAGCTGGATCGCAAGGTGCTGGGAGAGCGGATTCAAACCGCACTCGGCAAGCTCACTCCACGTGAGCGCATGGTTTTTGAATTGAAGCATTACCAGGGTCTCCGGCTGCGTACCATCGGAGAGATGTTGAACACCACGGAAGAAACCGCCAAAAATACGCTCTTCAGAGCGACTAAAAAGTTGAGAACTCAACTGGCGGGGTTGCGTTAGGCCCTTCGCGGGCGGCGAATCTTTTGGATTGGATTCGCAGTAGCACTTATGAGGCTGGAAGGACGTAAAGAGATGAACTGCGAACTTGCACATGAGCGCATCGTGCTGGCAGCCTATGGCGAGCTGCCCGACGAACAGGCACACGAGCTTGACCGGCACATTATTGCCTGCCCTGAGTGTAGCCAGGACCAGCAACAACTTCTGGCGCTGAAGACCCTCGCCACGGCTTACCCTGTCATTGAGCCGGATCCCAATTTCATCACTCGCTCGCGTATGCGGCTTGAAGAAGCACTGGATGCGCTGCCACCGAAACGTTGGTATGAGCGGTTTGGACAGAGGATCCTGAACAACTTTTCGAGCCTGCAGGCGGCTCCCGTTGCGGCTCTGCTGCTGCTGATTGTGGGGGCCGGCGCCGGAACCCTGGGCGGCTACGAGTATGCGCAAACCCGCGCTGCACATGCCGGGGGCCGGGGCCCGGCAGTTCCGGTTCCCAAAGACCCCGGGCCGGTTCTTCCGTCGCCATCGGCCGAGGTTGCCAACATTTCGAGCATCGTTCGCCAGCCTAACAGCGAAATTGTGGAGGTGACCTACAACGAGGTCGTGCCGCAACACATTCAAGGTTCGCTGGATGATCCGTCGATCCGCCAGCTGTTGATGCTGGCCTCGGCGAATGCGTCTTCACAGGGCGTTCGAGATGATTCCGTTGGTTTACTTGCGGCTGAGTGCCGCGCAGGGCATGCCTGCCAGGGTGAGGGTATTCGTGATGCCCTGATGGTAGCGCTGCGTTACGACAAGAGCGAGGCTGTTCGGCTGAAGGCACTGGAAGGCCTGCAACCCTACGTCGCTGAGGATATACGCGTACGCAATGCTGTGCTTGAGGCTCTTTTGAACGACAGCGATCCGCGCATTCGGGCTGCAGCCATCAGTGAACTCGAACCAGTGCAGGCGGATACAGGAGTGAGACGTGTATTGTCCACTGTTGCCAATTCGGATAATAATCCCCATATCCGTACGGTGTCCCGGCAAGCGCTAAGCCGGACTCCAGTGTTTCAATAAACAACCCTTACCTTCAGGCAACCACGCCGTCCATACAGAGTGCGGACCTGGATGAAGGAACACGAGGAAAGTAACATGAACCGCTTTACGAGGCCGTACATCCAAACCGGAATTATCCTGTTCGGAGCCGCAATCACACTCGCGCCTGCGATAGCTAATGCGCAGGCAGCTCGCATCTGGCAAATCCTTGAAGAACCTGTTCCACTTCTGTTGCACTCAAGTTCGCAAGGCTACCTTGGCGTACTTGTCGGCGACGTCGACAATGATTCAGCAAACAAACTGAAGCTGAAAGACGTGCACGGCGCCATGATCACGTTAATTGACCATGACGCACCGGCTGCGCAAGTAGGCCTGCGCGTGAACGATGTTCTGCTCGAAGTCAACGGCCAGACCGTCGAGAGCGCGGAAGCATTCGGGCGCATGATGCGCGATATTCCTCCGGGCCGCAAAGTCACGATACTGATCAGTCGAGACGGCGCGACGCAGACGGTCACGGTACAGCTTGCCGACCACAAAAAGCTCGACACCGATATCTGGAACAAGCTGAACAGCGGCGGCGACATCAGTTCTCCCGTGGAGGGCAATGCCATCCTGGGGACCGGCAGCGGTGGAGATACTTCGCTTCCGGGTGGATTTCACATCCCCTTCGTAGGCAACAGCACGTTGAAAGTGGGCGCGCTCGTTGAACCGCTAACGGCGCAGATGGCTGACTATCTCGGCGTTCAGAATGGCTTGATGGTGAAGCAGGTGGCGCATAAGAGCGAAGCTGCCGCAGCCGGTATGAAAGCCTTCGACGTGATTCTCAAGGTGGGACCCGAAACAATTACAACGGTCTCCGATTGGGATCGCTCGATGCGCGCCAATCAAGGGAAAGCCGTACAGATTACGATTCTTCGCGAGAAGAGGCTACAGACGCTGACGCTGCAGGTGGACTCAAAAAAGAAGAGCGAACTGGATTTCGACGAGATTTTTTCTGATGGCGATTCTCCGCTGATGGCCTTTGCCGATACCTCTGTGATGCAGGATCTGGCCGGGCGTCTTGCGGTCGACGACTCTGCCGTGCAGTCCTTGCGCGATCAAGCTGAGGCATTGCAAGATCAGCTGAAGCTGTGGAAGGACGAGTCAGGCAGCTTTCATTTTGAAATTTCTCCGCAGCAGGCCGAAGAATTTCGGAGGCAGGCTGAGCAGTTTCGCGATGCTTTCAAGGTTCAGAACTTCGGTGTTGATCCGAAGCAGATGGAGGAGTTCAACAACGACTTCAATGCGGATGGATTCAAGGTTGACCCCAAGCAGATGGACGAACTGAAGCGGCAAATGGATGAGCTGAAACGCCAGTTGGAAGAGATGCAGGCATTCGGCTTGCACCACATGGTGTAGCGGGGAAGCTTATTTTGAGATCGTGGGCGCCGCCGGAGCTACCGGGTCGGCGCCTTTCGTGCGTTTGGATATTTGCGCTGGAGGTCACAGGATGCTGATGGAAACGTTGTTCTCTTCGGGGCTGATGCGAATGGGGCCATCGCGGACGGACCCTGATCGTCAGGTGGGTGTCTTTAATCCGGGTGCTGTTGCCGGACTTCCAGCGCTTCGCGCAACCCGGATGGACGAATTTCGTTGGATTGCAGGTGAGTGGAACTACGAGAACGCTGTTCCCGCTACGGCCGCCAATCCGGCCTACAGCGACTCTGGCACCTGCAAGTATTCACTCTGCGAAAAGAACAACTGGGTCTGCATGGTTGCACCCGACGGACGCGAGACGCAGCAGATCACCTTCGATCCATTCAGCAAACAATGGATCTACGTGCTGATGAACGGGGCGTACGGCATGTTGCGCTCGCCGGAAGGCTGGAGGGACAATCAGATTGATTTCACGGGCCTGATGACGATGGTCGGCTTTAACTGCGAATGGCGGATACGCTGGACGAAGGAGAATGCAGAACGATTCTCCTTCGTCAACGAAGAGCGCGATGCCAGCCGTTCATGGGTTTATATCGACGAGTGGCGCTTCACACGCAAGAGCGAATGATCGGAAGCGCCATGGTTGGTCGGCGATCACCGCATTGGATCATTGCTTCGGCGGTTCCAGGATGCAGCCGGGCGTCGAACGGGCAATCTCCCACTCTTCATCGGTCATATCTACGGACACATCGGCAAACAATGGCGTGCTCAGGTAGCGCTCGCCAGTGTCAGGCAACATGCAGAGAATCGTCGATCCTTTTGGTGCCTCGGCAGCCACACGCAACGCACCGGCGAAGGTTCCGCCGGATGTAATGCCGACAAAGATGCCCTCCTTCTTTGCCAGATCCTTGCTGCATTTGAGGGCATCGGGATTGGCAATGCGCAGGACCTGGGTGATCCTCTTCGAGTCCACGGCATCCCCGGCCAGCTTGGCGATGAAGTCGGGGCTCCAGCCCTGCATGGGATGCGGTTTCCAGCTTGGATGGCCCGACTTCGCCGAGCCGTCAGGATTGCGCTCCTGCTCAATGCCACTTGAAAGCATTGGTGCATCGTCTGGCTCGCAGACCACGATTTTCGTCTCCGGCCGCTCTTTGGCCAGAACACGCGCCACGCCCTTCAGTGTTCCGCCGGTGCCGAATCCCGTCACCCAGTAGTCCAGGCGTTCACCCTTGAAGTCATTCAGGATTTCCTGCGCGGTGGTGCGCGAGTGCATATCGGCGTTGGCTTCGTTTTCAAACTGGCGCGTGTAGTACCAGCCGTGCTTCTCGGCCAGTTCCTCGGTTTTCTTGACCATTCCCACAGCGCGCGCCGCGGCGGGCGTCAGAATCACTTTGGCTCCGAGAAAACGCATCAGCTTGCGGCGTTCGATGCTGAATGTCTCCGCCATCGTGACCACCAGGGGATAGCCTTTGGCGGCGCACACCATGGCAAGGCCAATGCCTGTGTTGCCGCTGGTTGCCTCCACAACGGTCTGGCCTGGCTTCAGCTTCCCGGTGCGCTCTGCCTCTTCAATCACGCCCAGTGCCAGGCGATCTTTCACTGACCCCAGCGGATTGAATGCTTCCACCTTGACGTAGAGGTTCACGTCCGGCGGCGCCAGGCGGTTGATCTTCACAACCGGCGTATTGCCGACCGTGCCAGTAATGCTCTCGAACTTGCTCATTCGTTGACCTCCGAATGCTGGCAATTGTACAGGCGCAGCGTAACAGGGTGTCGAATGAAAATTGCGGGAATGCCAGAAAAGCCTGGGTTAAGGCGAATGCGCTCATACGAAGCAAGAACCGGGAATCTCGCCAGCGCGGGCGTCCAGTAGAATTCCTGCGAGGTCTCCCGATGGAAGCCGAAACAATCGCAAAGCGAATATCACCGCTTAATCTTTCTTCCAATGAATTTCGTGCTGCCGGTCATCAACTTATCGATCGCATCGCCGATTTCTTCGGCTCGCTTCCGCAGCGCCCGGTAACCACGGGAGAATCACCATCCGCAATCCGCAAGGCGCTCGCGGCCGATCGTTCTCTGCCGCTCAAGGGCACCGATCCCGGAGAGTTGGTGGATCATGCCGCCGGCCTTCTCTTCGACCACTCTCTGTTCAATGCGCATCCGCGCTTCTGGGGGTATGTCACTTCCTCGGCGGCACCGATCGGCGCATTGGGCGAATTGCTGGCATCGGCAGTGAATCCCAACTGCGGAGCGTGGCTGCTCTCGCCAATGGCCAGTGAAATAGAGGCGCAAACCATTCGCTGGATTGCGGAAATGCTGAATTATCCCACTGATTGCGGCGGCCTCTTTGTCAGCGGCGGCAACATGGCCAACATTGTCTGCTTTCTTGCTGGCCGCCAGGCCCAGGCAGGCGGCGATTTACGGACCAAGGGCGTTGACGGTACTCGCCTGCGCGCATACTGCTCAAAGGAGACGCACACGTGGATTCAGAAAGCAGCCGACATCGGCGGCCTTGGCACCGATGCGGTGCGATGGATTGCGGTCGATAGCGACCTTCGCATCGACATCGACGCACTGCGTGCGCAAATCCGCCACGATCTTGCTGCAGGTGACAGGCCTTTTATGGTTGTTGGAAACGCGGGGACCGTCAGCACCGGAGCTGTCGATCCGCTGCCCGAACTTGCGGCGCTCTGCCGCGAAATGGATCTCTGGTTTCACGTCGACGGTGCGTATGGAGGGTTTGCTGCGCTTGTCCCCGACGCCCCTGCCGAATTTGCCGGTCTCAGCGAATGCGATTCACTCGCGGTCGATCCTCACAAGTGGCTCTATGCCCCGATAGAGGCAGGCTGCGCGCTGGTTCGCGACGTGTCAAAGCTGCGCGATGCGTTTGCGTATCATCCGGCTTATTATCACTTCGGCGTCGAGGCCATCAACTACTTCGATCTCGGCCCGCAGAACTCGCGCGGCTTTCGCGCGCTGAAGGTGTGGCTCGCGCTGCAACAGGTTGGGCGCGAGGGATACGTGCAGATGATCTCCGATGACATTCGCCTGTCGCGCGCCATGTTCGAAAGCATCGCGAACTATCCGGATCTTGAGGCGCTGACACAGGGGTTGAGCATCACCACGTTGCGTTATGTCCCAGCTGACCTGAAAGGCGGAGACGAACCGGTGGAAAGCTATTTGAACGATTTGAATCGCGAACTGCTCACACGGTTGCAACAGGGTGGAGAGGCCTATCTCTCGAACGCGGTGATCGGCGGGAAATATGCGCTGCGCGCCTGCATCGTCAACTTCCGCACCACGCTCGAGGATGTTGAAGCGCTACTGCCAATCGTCGTGCGCATTGGCAACGAGGCGGACAAGGCGATGCGGCCGGTGGGACTCGTTTGAGGAGTCTCAAAAATAACGAGTGCGCGATCTTGGCGCGCTTGTGTACACTCACCCAAAGCTCTAGCCCAACTGAATAACAGTCTCCGGCCGACCTCCTCCCCCTGGTGCGAAGCCCCTTTTTCCAGCAGGTTGCCGCGGGTGCCGAAACTCGCGCCAAACAAAATGAGGAGCAAGCAATGACAGGAATTCTTCGCGTTCTGGCTGTAGCCGGTCTTGTGTTGGGCGGCGTCCTGGGGATAGCCGGATCGATGGTCGCCGCGTCGAACGTCCGGGCTGTCTGCTGGGCCATCGACGCGACAGGCGTGATCGTCGCTACCGCGATATTGGCGCTCAGCTATCTGCGCGCCGGCAAGATGGAGGTGGCCGCCGGGTTCCTGATCTACGCCATCGGAGAAGCCATTATGCTTACCGGTACACCGATGTCGCTGGAGGCCAGTGCGCCGGCATTCGCAGCGGGGACTGCTCTCTGGTCTGCGGGCCTGACGCTGGTCAGCGTTCCACGCGACTTTAACCTCATCACTCGGTTCACAGGACTGGTGGCTGCTGTTCTGTTCGGGATGGTCTCCGTGCGCATCTTCTGGGGAAATTCGCTCACGCCCATCACGCGGCCGTTGCCGATGTTTGCCTATCCCGTGCTGGTGCTGACGTTCATCGGATGGATATGGACGATTGTGAAGCACGGCGCGGAACTGGGCGCAGCCGAAATGCCCACGCAACCTAGACGCGCGACCGTAGTGATCCGATAACGCCAAAATTCTACTTCACGCCCTTATCGGGATTCCAGACCCCCTGCAATTTGCGAACGTAGAGAATCTGCCCGACGTGATAGGCATTGTGCGCTCCCACATGGGCAATGAGCGAGGCATTTGCAGCGAGCTTGGCATCGTCAGCATCGGTCACTGCTTTTTCCCAATCAGTCATCACCTGGTTGAGTTTCTTCACAATGTCATCCCATTGGGCAGCGGTGAAGTTGTCGAAGGTTTCGTTGTTGTTGCCATCGAACTTCTCATTCTTAACGCCGTTGAAGTCGTTAAGCGCGCGATTGTCCCAGTACCAGATGTGGTAGGCGAGTTGCCCAACCGAGTGGTTGCCTTTTCCGGGGCTCCACATGGCTTGCTGCGCGGTTAGTCCGTCAACTGCAATGCCGACAGGGACGAACCAGTCTTCCTGGTTGTGGGTGGTACGCAACTGCTCCAGCAGCACGCCTCGCAGGGTGGTGGGCGGTTTCTTGTCGTTGGTCTGCGCGCAAACGGGGATGGTTAGTAACAGAAGAAATGCAAGCTTTTTCATCGGTCGTGACCTCGCGGGAGATGCAGTGGCGGAAGTATACCGCCATGGCCGATCTTCGGGATTCCGGCAAGGGCCGTCTCCAGTCCGCTTCAGAACTTCTTCGAGCGGGGCGGCACTTCTAAATTGGAATCGGGCTCGAAATAGGTTAGCTTCCGAGTTCACATGACGCCCTCCCCCCAGCCCGTTCTCAAATTCGCTGCCCGCACAGTTCCGCGCTCCATACTCCAGCTTGAGCAGCAGCCGTCGCTTGGCCTGCTCGGAATCGGCTTGATCGGTCTGGGCGTTCTGGGGCTGTGCGTCGGGGATTTCGCAATGGTGTGGCAACCAGTGGCGCCCTGGTTTCCAGCGCGAACCGCATTGGCTAATGCGGCAGGTGTGCTCATGCTCATCTGCGGAATTGGACTTTTCTTTCGCGCCACTTCAGTTTGGGCCACACGCATCCTGTTTCCATATTTGATTCTCTGGCAATTGCTCAAGCTGCCTGCGCTCTTTGTTGCCCCCAAGATTGAAGGCGTCTACCTGGGCTTCGGTGAACTGGCGGTTCTTCTTGCGGGCGGCTGGACGCTGTTCGCACAACTCGGAGATGTTCGCTCGCCTGCGTGGCTTGCATGGGCGACGGGAGACCGCGGCGTTCGCATCGCACGCTACTACTTTGCGGTCTGGATTATCCCCATCGGACTCTCTCATCTCCTCTACAGCAAGGAAACCGCGGCGTTTGTCCCGGCGTGGCTGCCCTTCAAAACAGGATGGGCTTACCTCACCGGCATTGGGCAAATGGCTTCGGGATTTGGCATTCTCTTTGGTGTGTTGCCCCGGGTTGCAGCGTGGGCCGAGGCCGGGCAGATCACGCTGTATACTCTGCTGGTCTGGCTGCCTGCCATCTTTGCCACTCCGCGAGCGCGCCTGCCATGGACGGCGTTGTGGATCTCGTGGACCATTGGGGCTGCCGCATGGGTGGTGGCGCAGAATACCCCGCGAAAAGATGAAGCAGGAAGATGAGCGCCGGCGAACCGGCGCACAAATTGCAGTCGTTCATGACGCCCGCGTCACCCGAAGAACATGAAAACGCTGGAGGCTTCGAGCGTCCGGGCCTAAAGGCCTCGACGCTCTCCGCGCATGATTTCAGCAGCTTGAAGGCTGCTGCTTCCTCCGTATTCGCAACCTCCAAACACGGCGGCCTGGAGTTTGCGAGCAGCTCGATCAGCCTTGTGACACGTTCCCGTCTACATCTCGCAACTTACACGGCGATCGGATGCCGTGGCCATGGATCCATGTCGAGCCGCAAGCCGTCGTGAAATGGTGCGGCCCAGAATGCGCTTGCCACGAAAGACGCGCGACTTCATGGTGGCCACGCTCAGGTTCAGTGCACGGGCTGCTTCCTGTTGCGGGCTTTCGTCGAGAGCGCATATCTCAATTGCGCGACGGCAGACCATGCCGAGCTTGCTCACTTCTTCGCGCAAGATGCCTTCCATCTCTCTGCTCTGCCAGGTCTCTTCAGGATTCTTGCCGGGATCGGGAAGATCGATCTCAACGACTTCATTGTCTTGTTTGTTCAAGTATTCGATCGACACGAAGACGCGATTGCGTCGGCTGCGCAGATGCTCGTGGGCAGTGTTCTGCACGATTGCGCCGAGCCAACTCGACATTTGCGACTCTCCGCGAAACTTTGCGAGTGCTTTGTAGGCCTTCATGAAGGCTTCCTGCACAATGTCTTCTGCGTCTTCGGTTGAATTGGTCAAGCGCCGAGCCATTCGTAGCAATTGCGGGCGGCGTCGTTCGGCAGTATCGAGAAACTCGCTGAGTCTTCCTTCGCGCAACTGCGCGTCCATTTCCATTTCCATTGCACTCAAGGCAATTGGCATATGCACCCTCTCCTTGGGGCGGGCATTTCAAATTCATTCGGTTGGAATGAAGAGACGAGAAGGCAATGCACGCGGTCAAAATTGCGCTATCTGCGATAACGACCGGTATTGCCAACTATGCCAGGGAAGGATTGAGTGCGGGAGGAGCCCGGAAGGGAATGTTCGAGGAGATGACAAACGCTACGCGCGGGGGGGCCGGCGTGATGACAACATGATCCCGCGATAAACGCGGCAGCTGTGCAGCGGATGACGCGAACAGCGCGAATCCGGGAATTCGTTGCGGCTTCGTGTGAAGCTGCGCCGGCACAGCGTGAGATTCGTCCCGATGATCGACCCACATGCGGGTGGGCGATGCCTTGCTAACCCCTGACTGCTGGAAATACTGGGACAGCTTATAACCGTAGCCGCAGCCGCCAACCACGACGGCCAGTGCGACAACCGCAAGCACGCAGGGCTGGAAGAACTGCCTCACCGCAACGGGCACCTCGAACCCGCGCGCGATCGACCGCGATGGGCGTTGAGCGTGTGCCTCAAGTGTCGTCGCGATAGAAGGTTCGGCGTGCAAAATGTCGCTGTCTCCTCGGGTGGCGCAACCCGGTCTCACAAGTATAGACTCCGCTCGCTTTCGTTTGGCCGCAAAAAATCTCTACGAGGGTAACAGACGGAATTCGGGCGTTTCGGGCCTCGAAATTCATTGGGCGATTGCATGTTCGGCCCCGCGAAACAGGGCACGAAGCGCCCTAAACACCCAGCGGATCAGCAGGATCACGGCCAGCACCAGTGCCAGTGCGATCGCTCCGCCGACATAGGGATGGACGGTTGCCAGCCAGGTTAGGGAGATGGCGAGCGCATCTCCGCCGAGGCTGAGGCCGATGTTGGAGAACGGCTCTGGCGAAGGCGTCACAGCGGCGCGGGCGGCGGTCTTGCCTCCGTGTGCCGCCAGCGCGATCAGCCCGCCGAGGAGCGTAGCCGCAAGCTGCTCGCCCGGAGTCAAAGCGGCGGTGGCCTTCCAGGCCAGGAGTGCCGCGACCGGAACACGGATGAAGGTGTGCAGCGCGTTCCAGATCAGGTCGAAGGCGGGGACCTTGTCGGCGAAGAACTCCACCCCGAACAGCGCAACGCTGGCGCCGATGACCCACCAGCTTGCAAGCAGATGCAATGGCTCAGGCAGGGGCAGCACGCCGGTGTGAGCCAGGATCCCCAGCGTCGCCACGGTGGCGTACACGTTGATTCCAGCGGCGAACGACACCGCGACGATCAGCGCAATCAGTTCCTGGCCGGGCAGCGGAAGTTTCACGACGTCAGTATAGGCGAAAATGCCTTCTTCCTCTCAAGCGCAAGTAGCGCTCGATGAAGCGGGCCACAGAATTGATGAAGAAAATGCTTTCTGTCGCGCGAGGCTTACCCTAGTCTGTTTCTGTGCCAGCCTGCTTCCCAATCATTAGGTGCGCGGTTTTGCGTTTTCCGACAGCGAAATAGAAGAGACAACTGACGATCCTACCAACAGCTTTTAAGCCGCGATCGGCTAGCGCGGGGATGCTGGAAATACAGAGTGAAACATGCAGTGCTCCATTTAGGTTTCAGTTCGATTGTTTGCTAACTTCAGATTGAGAGGAATCGCGATGAGTGATCGCCTGCGTGGATTTATTTGTTGTGCCTTTCTTTTGCTGGCATCGGTGGTTTCGTGGTCGCAACAGCCTCCGCCAGACGCGGCTCCGGCGAACGTTGCCGGCAAGTGGACTCTCTACTGCAAGGATCCCAACGGATCAACGTCGTCGAAGTATCTTGAACTCGAGCAAACCGGCAATACGGTTAAAGGCCACTTCAAGGGACCCAACCAATCAGGCGGTCTGGAAGGTACCATCAACGCGCAGCATCTCGTGGTTCGCACCAAGACCCGGGAACCGCTTGTTTTTCGCGGCAGAATCGATGGACCAAGAATGAGCGGGGTGGTGCAGGGCAAAACTTTTACCGGGACGTTCCACGATCGTGGAGGGACGGGGACGTTTGAAGGTCAGCTCACCCAGTGATGATGCATTGCCAAGAACATAAAGGACCCGCATGATGCCAGATGCTGCACTTACCCGGAGGTCGGTCATGGCCAGCCTGCTTCGCGGCGCTGCTGCCACGGCCATCAACGCGTCAGCTCTCGATGTTTTCGCGCAAGCCGGTGGTCAAAATGCAGGGCGTGGCCCCTTTTTCTATATCGAGAGCTTCCAGCGGCAGTTCCGCGTGCCTGCGATGTCTGTAGCCGTATCGAAGGGTGGACGTTTTGTCTACGATCACGCGGGAGGGATGGCCGACCGTCAACACGTGACCCAGGCAGGGCAGAGCACGCTCTTTCGCATCGCCGACCTTTCAAAGCCCACCACCGCCGTCGCGATCTTTTCGCTGATCGAGCAAGGAAAACTCAACCTGAACGACAAGGTTTTTGGGAATTCGGCGGTGCTCGGCACGAAGTATGGCAAGCCGCCTTTTAAACCGTACGTGGCAGATGTCACGGTGGACCACCTGCTCACGCACACTTCGGGCGGATGGGCAGCGGACGAAAACGATCCCATGCTTCATGACATCGGATGGGACCAGGCCAAGCTGATTGCTTCGACCATCGAAAATGTAGTGCTGACCAGCGCGCCTGGAACGCAATGGCTCTTCTCAAATTTTGGCTACTGCGTGCTGGGAAGAATCATCGAAGAGGTTACGGGCCAGCCCTACGAGGCTTACGTTCAGGCCAGCGTTCTTGCTCCCTGCGGAATCAATGGCATGCAAATCGCGCACAACAGCGAGAGGCAGCGGGCTGCCAATGAAGTTGTATATGTGGGTCAGTACTCGGAAGACCCCTACAAGATCAACATCAACCGCATGGATTCGGCCGATGGATGGATTGCCTCGTCTACGCAAGTTGTCCAGTTTCTCAATCACGTCGCGGGTGCTCCGGGAATTCCCGCGATTCTCAAGCCGGAGACTGTACGCCTGATGACCACACCGTCTCCCGCCTATCCGCAGGGCGACGCGCGCTATGCGCGTGGATGGATGGTGAGCAGCAATGGGGACGGAAGCTGGTGGCAGAGCGGAAGCCTTCCGGGCTCAGCTTCGCTCATGGTTCACAACCCTGACGGCTCCTGCTGGGCGGCTCTTTGCAATACGCGAAGTCAGCCTCACCAGGAAATGGACTCTGCGCTTTACGAAATGATGGGGGATCTCGCGCAGAGAGTCCCATCGGGATAGTGCCGCGACCACAGCCCTTGCTTTCAGAAATCCTATGATCGGGCCAACTGCCGGGGATTTAAGCTGAAGGCGGCGGGATCCAATCCTACCGGTTTCAGCGGGAGGTGCACTTGATACGCAAGGTCGTTTCGGCGTTCATGTTCATTTTTGCGCAGGTAGCGCTGTCGCAGGCGTCCGTCCAGGACATCACCCTCAGCTTCCTGACCCAGAAGGACGCAAAGCCGTGGAACGCGCAGGTGCGCGGGAAGCTGGTGTGCGGAGGGCAGACGATGGCCACATTGAAGTGCTGCAGTGGCGACCGGAAAAGCGACCAGTGGGCCGTTGGATCGACGCACTATCGCAACATGCAGATGGCGCAGACTCTGCCGCAGGTCGCACTGACGGGGTGCACATTGGAACTGGGGATGAGCGCGCCGAGCGGCAGTCGCTGGACCGTGAGCCCTACGGCAACCGTGGTGTATGGGAATGGCCGCCAGGCTCCACGAACTTTCGACTTCGTGACGCTGGTTTCGAATGGTTCTTACATTTCGAAATCGTTCGGGCTGGATCTGTATCCCTGAAGTGAGGAAGGGCTGCGACGTCTTGCGCCGGGCGCAAGGGCCGGGTGGGCTAGGCGCCGAATTGCTGGAGGTGGTGGTCGATGTGTTTGTACATCCACATGGACCACTCATCGGGGGTGAGGCGGCCGAAGAAGCTGTGGGGATGCGTGGTGCAACCGGCAGGACCGCAGGCGGCAAAGCGGTCGATGATGCCGCTGAGTTTTTCCGATTCGCAGGCGAGGTCGCGTTGGTCAGTGACTTCGAAGCCGGGAATGGTGGGAGAGTTGCGGCGCATGGGTTCGTGCTCTTTGAATGCCATCGGCTTGATGATGCCTCCGATGAGGCGGCCGATCAGCATGCGCGGCGGATGCCGGTCGCCGAGAGCGAGCTCCATGCCGATGATGCAGTGCGCCATGGCCTGCGCGGGCATCATCTTGCCCCAGAGGCGCAGGCTGTCAGGGCGCAGTTGCGCGAGACGGTCTTTCAATTCCTGAACGGTCTCGGGTTGCCAGAGGTTCTTCATGAAAAGAATCTTTCTGAGAAGGGCGATTCGAGGTGATGATATCAGCGAAACGGGCGGGGTGAAGGGGCAAGTTGCCTGCCATGCTATTGCGCGGCCACGATGCTGGCGTGTCGAGCAATCTCTTGCCAGCGTCCTTGCTGATTTTTCCAAACCCCGGTGAAACGGATTTGTTGAGTCTTGCCGGCGGTGGGCATCTTACCGCCCCATGTCACCGTCTCGATGCCGGCGACGATTGCGAAATCGCCATCGACTCGCACGTAGTCAAGTTGGCGGTCATAGGATGTGGCCGCGAGAAGGCCAGATTGGACCATGGCCAGCACCTGGCTTTTGTTGATGAGCTTATTGAGTGGGTTGACCACGATGAATTCGTCTGCCCAGAGGCGGGCCATCGCCTTTGGATCGTTATGAACGAACGCCTGAATCTCTTCGGCATTCACCTGCCGCACGGCATCCTCGGCGGCCGCCGTCTGAGGGGTTGGCGCCGGCGCCTGTTGCGCAAAAAGGGCTGGGACACTACAGGCTGCGGCGAGCAGCGCGATACAGGTCAGGAGTGTTTTCACGACTTCTCCGGGTAGGAGCAGAGTATACCCACGAGATGGTATCAGAGCCTCAAACCCGCTTATCGGGCTGAGAAGATCGCAGGGCTGCGGACGGCCGTTTGAGGTTCGTGCTTTTCCCACCTGTGGCACACGGCGCACACTGATTGGTGTATTTCCAGTTCGCTTTTAGCTCGCGACATTTCTATCTCGCTGTAAGCAACAAAGCGCGAGCTGATGTGGCAATAGACAGTATTTGAGCAGGCTTGACGGTATTCGCTCGCTCTATCCTCAAGGGCTCGTGCGAAATCGTTGCAGATTGGACAACGCATAACTTCTCCTTCCGGCTTTTTGGCCGGACTCAGGTGTGTTGGAGTGAGTTGGTCTTAGCGTTGCGTGATCTGGCGCTCGGCTTTCAGCCAGTCCTGAATGTCGTGTCCGTGCTTGGCGCCGCGCTTCTGATACATGTGGAAAGCGCGCACGCGTATGTCGTCCATGGAAACATGGATTCCCGACGCTGTTGTTTCAGTGGCTGCGGAAGGCTGTGAGGGGATAACTTTAACTTGCTTTGAATGAGTCTTTACTTTAGTGACTATCATAGGAAACCCTTCATGTAATCAAGGGCTAAGAGGGGAATAACTCCAGAAGAACTGCCTTAGTTCAGAGAATCTGAATGAGGAGATAAGTAACTCGCTCACCCTTAATGCTACGCTCATTCCCAGCGAACGCACGTTATATCTCGAGTAATTGGAAGCGACAATGCACTTATCGACTTATATGGGTGGCCCGCATCCCTATCAAGAGACCCAGGGCCACCCTCTAAAGCTATACAGATTATCTATTTTTTATCGCCATCTTTTGGGTAAGGGCTCCTGTGGCCGCGGCCATCGCGCGTCTCATTACCTTTGAAGTCGGTGTTCTTGTCGAGATGATATGACGGATCGGCCTTGTCGCCGCGCTCCGGCAGCTTGCCTTTATAGCCGTTCTCGACATTGAGACGGCTGTCTACCTGGCCGTGGAAGTCGCTGGGGCCATGAAACCACGAACCCGCGCCAACGAACGCGCCGCCGGTGAACCATTCGGGACCGTAGTAGCCGTAGGGAGCGCAGGCATTCGGCGCAGCCTCATAGTAGCCATACGGACAGTCAGGCGCCATTCCGGTATCAAGAGAGGCTTGCCCTTGAGGGAGAGCGGGCCGCTCCTGCGTGAGAGGGACTTGCCCCGGAGCTTGAGCCGTTGCCTTGGGCGCGATCGCAAACATGCAGCATCCAGCAACAGCCGATAACATTACCAGCTTAAAACCATTCATAGATCTCCTTAACCTCGCAGGGATGCCATACGGCACTCCTACACGATGACCGTAGCGGGTTTGAAAAGCGCTGTCTGAGCTATTCAGACCATCTGCCAACTTTGGGCGAAGGAGAATTGACCCAGGGTGTGACTGCCTGGCCGTTCACTGCGGCGAGGATGGGAGGCGCTCCCAGACGAGCACGCGCTGATGATCCTCGCCCATCTCATGCGCCTTTGCAGTCAGGGTCAGCCGGTTGCCGTCGAGCTTGAGCTGACGGACGCCATTCTGATCGCGTTCTCCCGGGTAGAGCGAGTGGCGGATGTGGTGGGTCACCGAAGAGCCGGACGCATCGATGCTCCATGTTCCGAAGTAGGCGTAATAGCCGTCGATGGCGGCTGTCTTCTCGGCAGTGGGCGCGCGGAGGAATTCCTCTCGCGAGCTGGTGCGCGGGACAGTTGGCTTGGGGTCTGAAACGATCTGCACGCTCATCCAGCCACTGGGGTCATACATCAACAGACCTTCAGGATGCCGGCCGTAGAAGGGATAAATCACCTCGCCGTTGGGGCGCGTAGTCTCGATACTGACAAGACGCCATGCGCCGACAAGCTGCTGTCCGACGGAATTGCCGAGTGGCTGCGCTGGAGCGGAGGGCACCTGTGCGGTTGCGAAGGAGAGACTCCAGAGAACAAAAAAGGTGCAGAGACGCATAGCGGCCTCCCGGACGGTGCAAAGTTTATCACCGTGGAGGGTTGCGCTTTCCACCCTTGACCAAAAGAGGGTCAAGGATGGGGCACCCAGGGTTGGGATTATCGAGACCTGGGCCAGCCATCGGCGCACAGGGCTGGGTCGGTTGGATCAAGTTAGGAAGACCGGGAGGAGCCACTCGTCTCCAAAAAATGTGCGGCATTCCAGTGGAAAGGAACTTATGCTGAAGCTGAAACTAATCTGATCCCACGGATGGTCGCTTCCCCGCGCCGGCTCATCCTTTCTGGAGGCTGCTCCATGGCTGAAGAGATCCCTGCTCGCCCGACAGAGAGCACTGCCGGCGCGGAAGGTCACGGCGATGCTCCTCCTCCGGCGGTTCCCGACGCGGCGCAAAAAGCCGAGGCTCCTGCTGCGCCCGCTCCTGCAGTTTCGCTTCCGGCAGCGAAAAAAGCTAAGCCGCCGGAGACGAAGCCGGTTCTTCCTTTGCGGGATGTGATGTACGGGCTCATTTATCCCGCGGTGCTCGGCACCGGACTTGTGCTGAGCGGCCAGCGCGCCACAAAGGAGCCATCGGTGATGGCCGCTCTGACCGATCCAGCACTGTGGGTCGCCGCTGCAGCGGGACTGTTTTTCGCCGCGTCGTTTGCATCGGTGTTTGAAAAACCCCAGGAGACCGATGAGAAGGGGGAATGGTATGGCTGGGGGCCGTTTCTCATCGATTCAGTTGAAGTGGTGCTGATGTTTGCCTGCTTTTATTTCCTGGGCCTCTTTGAAGTTCCGAACGTGCCTGCGCCAATGTTGTACTGGGCCTATGGATTGCTGATTGCCGAGATCTGGTGGCAGTGCCTATGGCGGAAGAGCGTTCACCTGAAGCCGATGCGTTTGTGGGGAATGAAGGTGGGTGTATCGATTGTGCTGGCGATTGGCCTGATCTACGGCACGGAGCACCCGCTGTCGAACATTGTCGTTTCACTTCTGGTTGCGCTGTTTGTAGTCATTTATGTCTTTGTGGACCCGAGATACCGGAAGATCCCCCGGATGGCGGGGTGAGCCGAAGAAGGGCGCTGCGGACTTGACCTTCGCGGTCTGTGAAGCGAGAACTGGGGCACCCCGTTTTCCAAACCTCGACTGGGGCCGTCTTCGGGGTCGAGGTTTGGAAAAGCAGATTCTTCACTCCCCGCCCCGCAACCTACCCCAAAGAGCTGACGCTCTTCGGGGCCCCTGAAACGTTCGGGGCCCCGTTCGCTCAGAATGACACCCGCTAGCCTTTTGGGGCATGGGCCCGACTACTGTTTGTCGTAGACCATTTCGCTCGTCATGGGCTTTCCATCTCGATCTGTCCCCTTTACTTTCAGGGTCAGGGTTTTGCCATCGCGCGAGATCTCGAGTTCGCCATGAGCGTGGTATTTGTTGGTGCCGTTCTTTGCCTCATAGCTGAATTTGTTGGCGTTGACCTGCTTGAGGGTGATGGTGTCGTAGGGTGCTCCCTGACCGGAGACTGAGGCGGGGGAACCATCGTATTTGGCAGTGTAGGTGGCGTTGATCGCGGTGCCGTCGGAACGTTCGCCGGTGTTCGATACCTTGACGCCATCGCCGGCCGCTTCGCGCACCGACGTGATGCTTTTTACGGGGAACGGACTCGGAGAGTATTTGCTCTTTTCCGGATTGAGCTTCCAGGTTCCCAGAGAATTATCGGCGCCGAAAGCGGCCGCCGCGGAGGTGATGACCAGGGTTGCGAGAGCAAAAGTGAGCAGTCTTTTCATGTAGTTCTCCTTTTCCTTGATGTCGCTATGGGATTGAGTACGCCGTGAACGAAACGCATATGGCTCAGAAATGGAGCGTTTCGAAGTGGGATCGGGGGGGAGGCCGGTCCGGTGTGCGGACACAAGTAAACGCGGATGTGGCTGCTCCGTCAAGCATTGATTTGGAAATGCAGGCCTGTTCTGAAAAGCAGATTCTTCACTCCCCACCCCCGAACCTACCCCAAAGAGCTAACGCTCTTCGGGGCCCCTGAAACGTTCGGGGCCCCGTTCGTTCAGAATGACACCGCTGGGTTTGAGGATGGGCGATCGTGATCGAGGCTTGGGCTGCGAGTCCTTCTCGCGTATGTTTCAATAGTAAGAATGGCAGTTCCCCGGAGATCTACTGTTAGAGGCAAGATCATTGCGGCTCGGCGCAAGGCGCGGGAGTACGCGATGGTGGCGCGGGCGCTGGCGTCTACTTCGCATCCTGTTCTGGCGCAGATAGTTCCGGCGCGGTTCTGCAATCTTTCCTGCGCTTACTGCAACGAATACGACAAGGTTTCTGAGCCTGTTCCGCTGGACGAGATGCTGCGGCGGATCGACCACCTGGGGCGGCTGGGGACGGCCATGATCGGGATCTCGGGCGGCGAGCCGCTGACGCATCCGCAACTGGACGACATCATCGTGCGCATGCGGCAAGACGGGCGCCATTGCGGGGATGATCACGAATGGCTATCTGCTGAATGTGGACCGGATCGAGCGGCTGAACCGGGCGGGGCTCGATCACATGCAGATCTCGATCGATAATCTGGAGCCGGATGAGATTTCGAAGAAGAGCCTGAAGGTTCTGGACAAGAAGCTGCAGATGCTGGCCGAGCATGCCGAGTTTCACGTGAACATTAATTCGGTGGTGGGCGGGGGCTTCAAGGATCCGAATGATGCGCTGGTGATTGGGAAGCGGGCGCTGGAGCTGGGGTTCGAGTCGACGATCGGGATTATCCATGACGGCGACGGGCAACTGAAGCCGCTGAAGCCGGATGAGGCGAAGGTCTACTTCGAGATGACGAATCGGAAGAAGACCAACTACGCGCAGTTCGATGCGTTTCAGGAAGCGATTGTGCAGGGGCGCGAGAATGAGTGGCGCTGCCGCGCGGGTTCGCGCTATCTCTACATCTGCGAAGACGGGCTGGTGCATTACTGCTCGCAGCAGAGAGGCTACCCTGGTGTCCCGATTGCGGAGTACACGACCGCGGATGTGAAGCGGGAGTTTTTGACGGCGAAGAGCTGCGCTCCGAATTGCACGATTGGGTGTGTGCATCGGATCAGCCACATCGACCACTGGCGGGCTCCGCAGACGAAGACGGTTTCGCCGGGGCAGCAGGGCGAGCTGGTGAAGATACAGATGTAGTGGACAGTGATCAGTAGTAACGGAGGCTTTGGCCTCCGTTTTTCTTTTGCGGCGGGTTAAAAGCTTAAAAGCAGATCCTTCACTCCGCTTACCCCACAGACTTTCGTCCGCAGGGCCCCAAGCCGCTCCGTTCGGGATGACACGCCGATTATCTGTGGATGCGGTGGCTAAGAGCTTAAGCGGATCCTTCACTTCGCTTGCCGCACGGACTCTTGTTCGCGTGGCTCAGGCCGCTCCGTTCGGGATGACACCCGCTGTTGTTCGGGTTCGTGCTTTCCCACCCTTGCTTCGTAAGGATGGGCACCCGGCTGAACACTGATCACTGACAACTGGCTCAACGCGCCGTTGCGCGCTGAGCCGGCGCGGATGATTCGCAGCGGGCGCGGAGGCCGTTGGCTTCGCGGGTGAGGTAGTCCCAGTTCAAGTCGCGATAGATGCGCGCCAGAATAGCTCCGAGCATGCCGGAGTAGTTGAGCGAGAGAGTGACGCGGCTGTGGGCTCCGACGGCCTCAACCTGGTGCCGGCCGACGATTTTGAAGCCGAAGGGGTGGGTCGTCCAGGCGAAGATGTGGCGCTTTTCGTCGAGCGAGGTGACCTGCCAGACGGCGGGCAACAGCCTTGGTTGCCATACGCGGGTGCGGCTGCCGAGGGTGAGCTGGCCGATGTCCATGCGCTGGACACGGGTGACAGAGGTGGTCCACTCGGGCCAACGCTCTACGTCGAGCAGCACCGACCAGACGCGAGCCGGCGAGACATTGATTTCAATAACGTGGCGAAAGTCTGACATGGGGAAAGACCCCGAAAAAGCGGTGACTTTATTTGTGTGCTGTCTTCTCTGGTGTGGAACGAGTGTCTGCAATTGCCTGGTCGATGAGTTGGAAAAGCTTGGTGCGATCGACCACTTCTACAAACGGCGCACCTTTACTGTTGGATGTCGTAACCCAGATTGTGGGTGTGTGTTCAATGCCAATTCGCTGGCCGAGTGCGTAGTCGGCCTTGACCTCGGCGGCAAATTTGCCCTGGGGATCGATGGCAAAGGGCAGGGCGATGTTGTGGGCTTTGGCGTAATTCTCAGTGAACTTGCGAAGGCCGTCGAGGGTCTCAATGGAGCGCTGGTTGGCGAAGACGGCATCGCGGTAGTCGTCGCCCATCTTTTTGCCCTTGGTGTCGAACCAGCGGGCGTTGACGGCGGCCTGGAAGCTCCAGGCATGGAAGGGAAGAGGGAAGTCGTGCCGGATCCACGGGATGTTGTACTTGGCGGCAGCTTCTTTCAGCAGCGGATTGGCATTGGCGCAGTCGGGGCACTCCATGTCTTCAAACTCGACGATGGCGACGCGGGCGCCGGCAGGCGGCCTGAGGGCTGCGGGATCGTGCACGGGCGTGGTGGGCGGCGCATTGAACTGGGCGCGCAGACCGGGTGCCGCGGCGAACAATGCGGTGGCCAGGCCCAGCGAAAGGGCAATGCGGCTGCTGGGGAAGCGAAGGGCGAGGGCAAGATTTCTGTGCATGGTGGCTTGGACGACTCCCTTATCCCTATTGTAACGGCGAGAAATGAGGAAAGTTGCAGGCGAAAGTATTGGGTGAGGCTGGGATTGCGGGCTTTTCACTCGTCTCGGTTATTGCGGCGTCTGGCTATCCACTGCCGCCATTTGTAGTCGGCCACGAAGGACAGGGCAAAGACGACTAGCGCGAGGATGGCGAGGGCGAGCTTCATAGAAACAGGGAGTAGGGAATAGGGAGTAGGGAATAAAGAACCGTACGCCGGATTCCGAGATCAGTGGGCAGCTTTCATTGGGGAGGATAGCTTGCTTAGGGTGCGTAGCGCCAATCGTGCGGCCCAGATGGCTAGAGCAAGCAGGATCGTGGTGTCGATAAAGCCCGCGATGAAAAGGACTATGGAGCATGCCCCCGGATGAGTGCGCAGGAAGATGCTTCGATCGCTGGCAATGACGCCGGGCAGATGGAGGAGGTACCACTGAAGGGCGATGGCGGCATTCTGGCTGGCGGATATGAGGCCGTTCGAGCCGGCCGGATAGCCGACCACCCAGAAGTTCACGATCTCAATCGGAAGGGCGGCGAGAAGGGCTGTCTTGAGGTTAAAACCCCGCTTTGGGGATTGAGCGAATGAACGGAGCCTCACAAGATTCATGATGGGAAAAACGCCGCCGGGGTTGGCCGCGGCGGCGTCATTTCCAAGCTGAGTCGGTGTGCGGAATTAGCGGCCAACGACAATGACTTCGAAAGTGCCGGGAATCATCGGCGGGCGTGGGCGCGGGTTTTCGGCGGTAGCGGCAGGAGGCGTTCCGAAGTCGGCGGTGACGGTGTAGACGCGGTCATTGGCTGCATCGTACGCCATGGTGCGCGCACGGCGCTTGGTGGGCAGCGACTGGATGGTCTTGTAAGTCGTGCCGTCGACAACTGACAGGATGCCGTCACCGCTGGAGGCAAAGGCGAGTTTGTGCTTGGCGCTCCAGCCGGCGGCGTCGGGACCATCGCCAATGGCGGGGGTGGCGAGGATCTTGCCGGTGGCGGCGTCGATCACGCTCATCTTGTTTCCGTCGCAGACGGGGAAGAGGCGATTGCCTTCGATGTCGATGGCGAGGCCGGAGGGCGATTCGCAGCCGGCGGGCCAGGTTTCGCTGACCTTGTGGGCGCTCGCGTCGATCTTGAGGACGAGGCTCTTGTCTTCAATGTTGTTGTAGACGTTTCCCTTGCCGTCGGCTGCGGCGAACTCGGGCTTGCCGGGGACGGGGATAGTGGCGATGACCTTCTGCGAAGCGGCGTCGATGACGGTGATGTCTTTGCTGCGGCCGTTGAAGGCCCAGACGGATTTGGTGGTGGGCTCGAAGATGATGGCGTCGGGATTGGTGCCGGCGGGAATTGTGGCTACGGCGGAGAGACTGGAACGGTCGAAGACTACGACCGCGTTGCCGCCGCCATCGGAGATGTAGCCGAGCTTGCCGTCGGGGTTGAGCGCCACGCCGTGGGTTCCGTGCAGGCCGCCGATGGTGCCGATCAGCTTGCCATCGTTGGTGTCGACGACGTCGACGTGATCGCCGCGGGTGATGTAGACGCGATGCGCAGGCGAGTCAACGAGCAGGTAATCCCATCCGCCCGCGTCGGGGAGTTTCCAATGGTCGAGGACCTTGTACGGTCCTTGCGCCTGGGCGGCGAGGGTGGCGACGAAGAGAGTGCACGGCAACGCGGCGGCAAAAAGAGTGCGCGCAAGGGCTGGGAGATAACGTCGATTTTTCATGTTCGGCTCCGCGTGGGCTCGGCACATCGCGAGGAACATGTTTTTGCGATTGACCGGCGAGAGCATTGTTCCACGGTCGCATTAAGGGATGCTGAAGGGAGGGCGGAGATGCCCTGAATGCCTTCAGGGAATCGCGTGAACAGCTGAAAAGCTTCCGGTCGAAGGCGAAGATTTGTCAAAGGGAAGAGTTGTCCACCACTCGGGACTGATCCAAGTTTGCCATCTGGTTGCGTTTGACGAAGTAGTCCAACTTGAGATGCGCGGGGCCTATACTGTACACCAATTCAACTGGGGGATATGGAATGCTGCCAAAGCTCTTGGCTGCTCTTTCCGCTGTGTCAGTCGTGGGGTTGGTGAGTTCCGCTGTCAGCACGTTGGGGGCTGGGCCGCAGACGGAACACCAATTATTCAAGCGATACAAGGCCGTCGAAGCCTATGAGATTAGACCCGGCGTCCTGATGATGCCACGCTACGATTCGATGGGACAAGTGTGTGAGATCGGGTTGGAAGAGTTGCACTATTCACCCGAAGTCGTCCGCCGAGGCTCTGGGTGGATTGGAAGGGAAACCCGCCATGGCTCTGATTGGTCTCGAACGGAAATCGATGAGATTGTTGCAGAACTTGCGCCTGAGCGGGGTGCCAGAACAGACCACGAAGAGACCTCTTTGGATGGTGACACCACAACGACCACCTTCGGCTACGAGAACGTCACTATCGAAATACATGCGTCGCAACAGAAGTCGAGCCAGAAGGACTCTACTGTCGAACAAGACGCTGTAGTCATTCGCTGGAATCATCGGGCATGTTGGGAGTGAAAACTGACGTGCCTGGGCGAATTACCGCCAATACGGAAGTAATCCGAAAATCGGTAGTTTCCGGATTGCCCACGATTGGCTCAGAACTCAATAGTTTGCAACTGCTCGCCGACTGAACACACGATAGTAGTAAATCAGCGCACCTAGCATGTTGGTGAGCACGAGCAGGAGTGTCCATCGCAATTTCGATGCATGCGGCATGTTGCTGGCGAACCAGCAGTCCCACATCATGCCAAACCAGAGCGCGATAATGCCGACGGCGCTGAATGCTCCAATGACACCAAACGGAATTCGGACGAGAAAAGACAGACCATCCGTCCAGCCTTCAAAACGTTCAGCACCCATAGTTGCTTCCACAAAATTCAACGCAATCAACAACGCGACCGTAAACAGGAAGCAAAAGACTGCTGCCCGATAAAACATGCGCAGTTTCATATTCCAGCTCCGGCGGGTGCTTCTTATGTTTACTATTTTTCTCGTTCCGGTCCAATCACCGTCTACTCGTCAGTAACGAAAGAGCAAACATTCTGAGATGCTGGTGCGGGGGCGCGAAGGTGAACTATTGCGTCGATTCGAAACGCGGCATGTGATTGAGCAAGATTGATCGAGCAGTTTGCTATGTCTGACCGGGGCACGTTTCGTGTTACTCTCGTCGAAGCGCTGAAGGGCGCATCCGGTTCGCGGGAAGGACAGAAGTCCACCTTTTCTTACAAACTGAATTTGCGAACTGACTTTCAGCCCTCAATATGCGGACCTGGGCACACGAGAGGAAGTTCGTTATGCCTGCAAAGCAATTCCCGTCTCAACCCGACCTTAACCACCTCAAGTATCAAGCCAAAGATCTACTCAAAGGGCACGCCGCCCACGATCGCGGAGTTGCGCAACGCATCCGGGAATTCAACCCGCGCTTCAAGGGAGCTACCGACGCCGAGATTTTCGAGAGTGCGTCGCGGCTGAGCGATGCGCAGTTCACCATCGCGCGCGAGTACGGCTTCAAAAGCTGGGCGCGGCTGAAGGCTCATGTGGAGTCGCCGGAGCTCGCTGGCCGCTTGAAGTTGCCGCACCATGAGCGAATCGAGAACGCGGTGTTTCGTCATGCCGTGGAATTGCTGGATGCGGGAGACACGGCAGGGCTGCGCGATTATTTGAAACAGCATCCGAAGCTCGTTCAACAGCATGTTGAATTCGAGAGTGGAAACTACTTTCATAGCGCGGCGCTGCTGGAGTTCATTGCGGAGAATCCAATTCGGCATGGAACGCTGCCGAAGAATATCGTCGAGGTAGCGAAGGTAATTCTCGATGCGGGGCCGGATCAAACTTCGCGCAATGTGACGCTAGCGCTTGTGGCGACAGGCAGCGTGACGCATGAATGCGGCGTGCAGCTTCCGCTGATCGACCTGCTTTGCAACTACGG
This sequence comes from uncultured Acidobacteriaceae bacterium, assembly GCA_963832035.1. Classification (GTDB taxonomy): domain Bacteria; phylum Acidobacteriota; class Terriglobia; order Terriglobales; family Acidobacteriaceae; genus Telmatobacter. The sequence goes on from CAWHSK010000005.1 coordinate 120,023, forward strand.
AGCCGATCCGGACAGCGCGATCCATGCTGCCGCATTGCACGGCTATTTCCAGACGGTGACGGCATTGATAGCGCGTGGCGCGCATATCGATTTGCCGATTGCGGCGGTGCTGAATCGCGTCGAGGATGCTCGCCGACTTTTGCCTGCAGCGGACGGTACGGAGAGGCATCTGGCCCTGGCTGTGGCAAGTCAGGTTGGGCACATTGAAATTGTTCGATTGCTTCTCGACGCCGGCGAGGATCCCAATCGCTATAACCCCCCAGGAGGCCACGCGCACACCACGCCATTGCACCAGGTCGCATTGATTGGACACGAAGAGCTGGTGCGGCTGCTTATCGAGCGAGGCGCGAGAGCGGACACCAAAGATTTGTTGTGGCATGGAACACCGGCGGATTGGGCACGGCATGAGGGCAGAACAGAGCTCGAAGCGTTTCTGCGCGCTTTGGAGAAGAGAGCAGAGTGATGCGGAAGGAGTCTGCGCGACCCTTCTCAGAGTGCAGAAGTCCGAGAACGGTCGCGTTGATTACTGCTAGTTGAAGAAGGTGTTGGGAACCATCCGGGAGACGGTGAAGCTGGTTGCAACAGACTTGAAGATCTGTTTCAGGTTCAAGTTTGGATTCGATGCAGACAGGCAGTCACCTTTGTTTTGAGAGGCAGTCGCGTCGGAGTAGAAATTTCCTGGCGCACTGGCCATCGACTGGAGGGCTTTGCATGGGGAGAGGCCCGCGAGTGGGCCGACCTTGTCAGTTGAGCAGCCACCGTTTGAAGCGCCGTAGGCGATGGTATACACGGTTGTGCCCTGCGATGACGCGAAGTTGGCTGCGTCGATGGCCTGCTGACACTGGTTGGACGAGGCGGGATAGTCGACGGTCAATTGAGGAGTGCCGGTGCCGGCCTTCAGGACGGTTCCGGAAACGCTGATTTTGGAGCTTTGCGCGTCACCGTCGCTCAGAATGATGAGGGCGTTCTGCGAACCCGGGTTAGCGATCTGCGCGGCCATCAACGAAGATTGCGCGGCGTAGATCGCACCAGCGTAATAGGTTCCATCTCCACCCGGCGCTTGCAATCCGGAACAACTCTTACTAGTAGAAGCCCCTGCTGCAATTCCGAGGGGCGACGAGGTGTTCACAGTGCTATTGGATTTGCCATCGGAGCTGTAATCAGAGAGGTAAGACGTGACCTGATAGGTTGCGCTTTTTCCCGTCGGAGCTTTCCAGTTGGCACCTCGGACCGGCGTGTAGTAATTCGGAATATTGGGATTACTTGAGGGGCAGGTCGTATCGTTGCTTGCCTGATCGGCCTCAATATTCGGAAACGTGAAGAGACTCACCGTGTCGAATGCAGATCCGCCCGCGCAGTTGGAGCCCGATCCCGATGCCGTGCAGGGGGACAACGAGGTCAATAGTGCTTGCACGCCCTGCAGGGCGCAATGGATTCTGGTGTTGCCGCAGGATGCATCATTGTCGTTGGTCTGCATAGAAGCTGTCGTATCGAGAACGATGGCGACGTTGAACTGCGAATTGGTTGCGCCACGCGCGGCGGCGGTTGAGACTGCCCCGAGCGGGATCGACTTGGCCGCGTTGATGCCCAGGACTGCGAGAACGCGAATGAAGTAGGTGGGTTCGGTGACGGTCTGTTGTACCTGGACCACGTTATAGCCAGTTGGTGAGCCGGAACAGGAAATCCCAAGGCTGGCGACGGCGGCTGAGCAATTCAATTTGACAGCGATGGCCGTATTGGGGAGATTGGAGTTGATATTGACCGCGCCGGGGATCGAACTGTAGTTGGATGCTGCGGCTGTTACTGAAGCCGCCGTGGCCGTTGGCTGGGAGAGCTCATATGCGGCCGCCATGGCAGCTGCGTCTGTTGAGGTTTGGAGTTCACGATAGCAAACGTATGCGTGACCAAGGTCAACTGTGATTCCGGCCGCTCCCATGAACAAGACCGACAAGAACACCATCCATGGAAGAATCTGCCCGTTTTCGTCCTCGATAAGCCTGGCGGAAAGCGATCTTTGAATGGGTTTCATTGCACGACCTCTGTGATATTCGTTGTCAAATTGAAGGTGCCAAAATTTCTGCCGAAGACAGCGATACTGGTGGGATACGTCGCCGTGATCTGGGCGGTGCCGCCCGTGACCAGATTCGAGGTGTTGGCGCATGTTGTGACTCCGGCACCGACCGGTACGCCATTCAGCACATAGTTGACCGTCATGTTTGACTGCGACAGAGTAGGAGCAGCTGCGTAGATGGCCTTGGTGGTCGTCTTACAGGGATCGGTGTCACCGCGCTCAACCGCAAGAACACGCCCACCGGCGCTGACTGCTTCGGCTAATGCCAACTTCTGGTGCAAGGCAATCGAGAACGAAAAAATCCCCGTCATCATGAGAAGAATCATTGGCATTGAGACCGCCGTCTCAACAAGTGCCCCGCCTTGAACATCGCGGGCCAACGCCGAGATTATCCGTTTGCAGATGGAGCGACTCGCGGGCCGCATCGCCCGTTGGTCGAGTGTCTTCGTGGGCTCAAGCCCTGTCACTGGCTGTGGTCTGGAACCACTCTTTAGGATCATCGTCAGTCCCTCCTTACGCTCCGGACTCTGGGGAAATCAATGTTTAAACCTGAAGTCTGCCGGAGACTGCGCCGACATCGCGCTTTGCATGGATCATTTCTACCCCGGAAAGAGAGGGTTGCAATAACACGCATGTTCGTGAGGGGGGTTCGTCTGTACTCAGTTGGGAGATGACCGGGCTAATGGCTGCTGGTTACTGACCGGCCGTCATCCTGGCCTTTTCGAGCTGTTTCTTTGAACCGAGACGCGTGACGGGTATTGGAGAAAGGTATGAAAGCCAGTGCCAGGCAAGTCTGAAAACTAGGGATCTGCCTGTAACAAGCGGACTTTCAGGATCGTTGAAGATCTCCGAGAGCTTCCGGATTCAGCCTCTGCCTCTTTCGTAACATGGCGGTAATCTTCCGGGGGGAACTCAATTTCAGGTTCAGGAAGGGAGTCAAGCGCGGGGAAGCAGGACTGAGGCAATCGTTCCTTGATCGGGTTCGCTAGCCAGCGCGATTGTGCCGCCGGCTTTCTCCACTGCGGCTTTGCAGATGGCGAGGCCGAGACCGGCGCCGCCGGTGGCGCGAGCGCGGGAAGAGTCTCCGCGATAGAAGCGGTCGAAGACGTGGGGCAGCGCGGCGGGGGGGATTCCGTCACCGTGGTCCTGAACCATGATGGCGACTGAACTGTTTTCTGTAGCGACGCGCAACTCAACCTGTCCACGCGGAGGGCTGTGCTGGATGGCGTTCATCAGCAGGTTTGATAGGACGAGTTTGCAGTCCTCTGAGTTGAGTGGAACGGTGCATGTGGCTGGAGGCAGATCGCACACAGCCAGCTCCACCTGGCGGACGACGGCGAAGGACTCGAGCTCGGCTACGGTCTGGGCTATGCACTGATTCAAGTCGCACGTTTCCGCAGAGGCCGAGGCAGCGGCGCTATTCTCTACGCGAGCCATGGTCAGCATCTTCGCGACCAGTTCTTCAATACGTGCGGTGTCGGCGAGAGCACGCTCGTTGCCCGCCTGGTACTCCTCTGGTGAGCGCTGGCGCATGCCCACGAGTTGCAGCGACGACTTGACGACGGCGACGGAAGTTTTGAGTTCATGTGCAGCATCGGAAACGAAGGTGCGTTGCTGTGTGAAGGATCGCTCAAGTCGCTGGAGTGCGCTTTCGAGTGCCTGCGTGAGCGGGGCGAGCTCGGCGGTTTCGCGCGCTGAAGCGGGCGGAGAGAACTCCCATGAATCTGCTGAGACGCGGCCGGCCATTGAAGCGAGTTGGCGCAGGGGTTCGAGTCCGCGATGCAGCACCCATGCAATCAGGGGACCGGTGATAAGTACAAGAAGCAGCATGCCGGCTGCATAGAATTCGACTGCGCCGTAGATCGCCTGCCAGACGCGGTCCGTCGGAGCGCCATACAGAATGGTGACAAAGCGCAGCTTTCCGCCGCCGGTCAAGCCAGGATCGACGATGCGCGTGCCGCGCATGAAGAGCAGCCCATAGTCACGATCGCGAACCTTTGTGCGGAACATGCCATTGTGGTCGGGAACCCGCATACCGGCGCTGCCCTGCCAGTTTGACGATCGGCCCAGCAGTTGTCCGCGCCCGTCCCACACTTCGTACACATCATCGGGCGGCACATGCAGGTCGGCAAGATCGAGCATCACGTTATCGCCTACGTCTTCGGCGTCCTGCACAGCGCCAAGCACGGAGTCGGCGCGGCCGTGCACCATCACGTCAAACGACCGGAAATGATTGTGGCGCTCGAAGCCCCATGCCAGTACGATGACCAGCGTTGCCGATGCCAGCTCCACCAGCATCACGGCAGCGATGAGGCGGAAGGCGATGCTGGTTTTTCCGAATGTGTTGCGGTTTGTCATGCGGTGGGCTCGGGCGAAAGACGGTAGCCCCGGCCGCGCAGAGTTTCGATTACTGGCTCGGCATCGGGCACGGCGGCATCGAGTTTTTTGCGCAGGTTGGAGACGTGCGCCTCGATCACATTGGAGTGGTGCTCCCAGTTGTAGTCGTAGAGGTGCTCGAGGAGTTCCTGTTTGCTGACGACCTTGCGCGGATGATGGAGCATGTATTCAAGAATGTGGTATTCGGTGGGCGAGAGATCGACGAGGGTGGCGCCGCGGTGAACCGTCTGCTCCAGCGTGTTGAGTTCGACGCCGAGTGCGTTGAGCGTGGGATGGGGCGTGCCCTTGCCGCGCCGGATCAATGCCTTGGCGCGCGCGAGGAGTTCACCGAGATCGAAGGGCTTGGCGAGATAGTCGTCTGCCCCTGCGTTGAGCAGTTGCACGATGGCATCTTTGCCTTCCTTCGCGGTGAGTATGAGGACTGGTGTCGCGTCTTTTCGGGCGCGCATGCGGCGGAGGACGCCGTGGCCGTCGAGCTTGGGGAGCATCAGGTCGAGGATGACGAGGTCGTAGCAGAGATTTCGCGCCGCGTCGTCGCCCGCTTCGCCGTCGGCGGCCCAGTCGACAGCAAAGCCAGATCCGTCGCGCAGGGCGGCAGCAAGATTGTCAGCCAGCCGGACTTCATCTTCAACGAGCAGGACGCGCATGACGCGGAGTTCTCCTTGTCCATTATTGTTGCAGCAAGATTAAACGAGGCTGAAGCCGTCTGCGGCGGGACCAACGCTTTATGGAAACATTTCTGACCCCTTGATGCATTACTCTTATCGTTGCGTCTCCAATCCAACCAACGGAACTGACTTTGCGCATTGTTCTCTCGAACATCGGCACTCTTGGCGACATCAATCCACTGATCGCCCTGGCGCTGGAACTGAAGCGGCGCGGGCATACTCCGGTGATGGCGCTGCCAGGCGTGTACCGGACGAGGCTTGAACCGCTGGGATTGGAATTCCATGCGATCCGGCCGGACATCGACCCCACCAACAATGTTCTCGTCGAGATGGTGTACGACATCAAGCATGGGACGGAACACGGGTTGCGCGATTTTCTGTTTCCGTCGTTGCGACAGACGTATGACGACCTGCTGGATGCGGCAACGAAGCCCGTGCGCGCCGATTTGCTGCTGCTTGGCGAGCTGAATTACGCAGGGCCAATTGTGGCAGAGACGACGGGGATCAGGTGGGCGAGCTACGTGCTGGCGCCTCTGTCGTTTTTCTCGGCGTTCGATCCACCGGTGCTGCCGCCGTATCCCAAACTCGCGAAGGCCGACAAGAAGGTTCCGGGGTTCGGGCGCGTGATCAAGCGTGTGGCGCGGTTTGTGAGCCGCAAGTGGCCCGAGCCGATTTACGCGCTGAGGCAGGAACTGGGATTGCCGCGCGGTGAGAATCCGCTGTTTGATGCCAAGCACTCACCCGATTTGGTGCTTGCGTTGTTTTCGCGCGTGCTGGGAACGGAACAAAAGGACTGGCCGGCAAAAACGCTGATTGCCGGATTCGCCTATTACGACGCAGACGCAGGCAATGCGAAACTTCCGCCGCATCTTGAGGAATTTGTTGCCGGTGGAGAATCGCCCATCGTGTTCACTCTCGGTTCGGCTGCGGTGCTGGCAGCGGGAGATTTCTACGAGGTGTCTGCGAAGGCGGCAATGGAATTGGGGACGCGCGCGGTGCTGCTGATCGGGAGTGATCCGCGCAACAAGCCGAAGCAGAATCTGCCGGCGTCGATTTGCGTGGCGGAATATGCACCGTATTCCGCGCTGTTCTCGCGAGCTTCGCTGGTGGTGCACCAGGGCGGTGTGGGAACAGTGGGGCAGTGCCTGCGCGCCGGCAAGCCGATGCTGATCATGCCCTATTCGCACGACCAGCCGGATAATGCGCGGCGTATGAAGCGGCTGGGCGTGGCGAAGGTGATCCAAAAAGCGGACTACACGCCGAAGAAGGTCACACGGAAGCTGCGCAACATGCTGGACGATCCAAGACTGGCTGAGAAGGCGCGTGCGGTTGCCCAGCAACTACGAGGCGAAGACGGCGTGAAGGCGGCTTGCGATGCGCTGGAAGCGCTGTACGCGAAAACAAAAGGCCAGCCTTAATCCATCGTATGCGGCAGGTATATCGTCGACTGCATTATGACGACGCGCAGCCGAGTGTGGGATTTGTGTTTCTTTGATGGCATTTTCGCACCGATGATCCAGGGCCGTTTCCGTTTGCGTATACCCTTGGGCTGCCTCAGGCTGAGTTCGACGGAATAAAGCACCCATCGCAAGACGCGAGATTCCCGGCAAACCTCTAAGTGCAAGACAGTTACGTTGTCGGCGCGGATGAAGCCACTGGGGCAACTCGGCTTAGTCAGGTGGGCATCCGACTGTGGGTGCATGCGTGGTTACGCATGTACCTGGAGGTTTATCCCATATGGATGTGAAGCGTATAGCTTATAGCGTTTCTCTGGGCGCAGGCACTGCATTACTCGCCGGAGTTGTAGCCCTGGCGCAGTCACCCAGCACCCCGCAACAGCCAAGTATGCCGAGTCAACAGCAGCCATCTACAAATCCCGGCGCAGGGAATCCAGGGAATCCTGGTATGGGACCGGGCGCCTATCCCGGAACTGCACCGACCGGCCAGGACTTTGGTGATAAGGCGTTTGTGTCCAAGGCCCTCGAAGGCGGCCAAGCCGAAGTGCAGCTTGGGCAACTTGCCCAGGAGAAATCGCAGAGCAACGACGTGAAGCAGTTCGGGCAGAAGATGGTGAACGACCACAGCCAGATGGCCGACAAGTGGTTGAAGCCTGTCGCACAGCAACTCGGCGTTTCTGAGCCAAAGGGGCCTTCAAAGAAAGACAAGAAGGAGATCGCGAAATTGCAGGCGCTGTCTGGCGAGGAGTTCGATCGCGAATACATACTCTTCATGGTGAAGGACCATCAACAGGATTTGAAGGAGTTCACCAGCGAGGCGCAGAGCTCCCAAAATCCTAGTGTGAAGCAGATCGCTCAGCAGGGTTCGGGCATCATTTCGCAGCATCTGCAACTGATTGAGCAGATCGCGAAGAGCCACAATGTCACGGTTGAAGAAAGCTCAAAGGGTTCGTCGAGCATGTAGGGTCTGTTCGGCAGTTTGTGCTTTCCCAGGCCTCAGAAGCGAGACCTGGGGCACCCGGTGCTTTCGGGCCCACTCAACCAGGTTCTTTGTTAGTACTTCTTTATCTGTCCGGTGCGCGAGTTCGTCACGCTGAAGGTGCCATCCTGCCGGGCTACGACTTTGAAGTACGCGCCGTCCGGGCCGCCTTTCAAATTGGCGATAAGCGGATCGGCGCTGTTGTGCGCGGCGTCGGAGCCTTCCGCCGAGTGCAGCATGTACAAATCCTGCAGGCCGGGGCTCTCGTGCACGGTTTGCCACGCCTCGGGACTTCCTGCCTTGTGCGCACCGTTATCCATGATTGCCACGCGTGGCTGAATAGCGTCGACGAAGGCACGGGCATTGGAGAGGTTCATGCCGTGATGGTTTACGAGGTAGAGGTCGACATGGCCGATCAGGTTATTGGGACATACCAGCGGAATCTCTTTGGCCTTGGTCAGGTCGCCGAGATCGAGGAAACGGAATTTGCCGAAGCGGACAAGGATTCCTGCAGAGCGTTGATTTTCGGTTGTATCGAGTTCCCACTTTGGCTCACTGGCACAGTATGAGTTCTGTTCCGGTTTTACGCCGGGAACCGACTTGATGTGTTCACCGTCGGCAGCAAGAACGACGATGTTGAGACCGGGGATGTCGATGGTGTCGCCAGGATGCACGGTGCGGCGCGGTGTTGAGCCGATGGCTTTGATGTACGCGGCATAGTCGTGGCGCGTGATGTCGGAGTCTTCGCGGTTCTCGCCGTGATCGAGGAACTCGCCGACCTTGACGCGCTCGACCAGGTTCGGAACTCCGCCCACATGGTCGGTGTGGAAGTGGGTAATAAGCACCTTGTCGATCTTTGAAATGCCGGCGTCCTTCATTGCGCCTTCAATGCGTTGCGCATCGCGGCCATTGTTTCCCGGCCAGCCGGTATCGACAAGCAGCGACCCGCCGTAGGGCGAGACAAGCAGGGTGGCCTGACCGCCTTCTACATCGACGGTGTAGATGGTCAGATTTTTGCCTGCTGGTTGCGCCTGCGCGGCGGCTGCAGAGAACAAAATCAGCACAAGAGCGTTGGCTGAGAGGAGAAACCGGAGGGGGCTCATGCGGAAGAAACTCCGGGTGACGAGGGATGGATAGGCAGGCGGGTTATCGGCGGTTCGCATTTGCCGAAGAGTGTATAAGACCAACCGTTGCTTGGGGAAACTGCCTGAACGGGCTCAAAAACCGCACTACTGGTAAGATAGAGAGTGCCGCACTGTGTGGCCATTCATCTTGTATTCATTCCCAACCTGATGGCCCGCTGAGGCCATACCTGAGCGCAAATCCAGATTTGCCCTAGAAGAAAAGGAACACTACGCCTGTGAGCCAGACGATACGCAATATCGCCATCATCGCCCACGTTGACCACGGTAAGACTACCCTCGTTGACGCCATGCTTCGCCAGTCCGGCACTTTTCGCGCCAACGAGCACGTTGCCGAGCGCGTGATGGACTCAAACGACCTGGAGCGCGAGCGCGGAATCACGATTCTTGCCAAGAACACCGCCGTCAACTTCGAGGGGGGCAAGATCAACATTGTCGATACCCCGGGTCACGCTGATTTCGGCGGCGAGGTGGAGCGCGCTCTGAAGATGGTCGATGGCGTAATGCTGCTGGTGGACGCCGCAGAAGGTCCGCTGCCGCAGACGCGCTATGTGCTGTCGAAGGCTCTCGAAGCGAAATTGAAACCTATTGTCGTGATCAACAAGATTGATCGCCCCGACGCGCGCCCGAAGGAAGTGCTGGACGAGATTTACGACCTCTTCATCGATCTCGATGCGGAAGAGTCGCAGCTTGATTTTCCGGTGCTATACGCGGTGGCCAAAGCCGGCACAGCCTCTCTAGATCTGGACAAGCCGGGGGAAAATCTGCAGCCGCTCTTCGAGACGATCGTATCGACCATTCCCGCGGCAACAGGCGATGTGGATGCGCCGCTGCAAATTCTGGTGACGAATCTCGATTACTCTGACTACTTTGGCCGCATCGCCATCTGCCGCGTCTTCCAGGGCACGCTGCACGCGGGCGATGATGTGAACATCTCAAAGCGAGATGGTTCTCTGATGAAGACGCGCATCACCAAGCTGTTCACGTTTTCAGGATTGAAGCGTACCGAGACTACCGAGACAACGATGGGAGACATTGTTGCCGTCGCGGGTGTTGAGGGCATCACTATTGGCGAGACCATTACTTCGCTTGAAACACCTTCGCCGCTGCCGCTGATTGTCATCGATGAACCGACAATTGCGATTCAGTTCAGTGTGAACAATTCGCCCTTCGCGGGCAGGGAAGGCCAGTACGTAACGAGCCGCAACCTGCGCGAGCGGCTTGAGAAGGAACTGCTGACCAACGTGTCAATTCGCGTTGAGGAGGCGGGCTCACCCGATACGTTCAAGGTGCTGGGTCGTGGTGAACTGCAACTCGCGATTCTTATCGAAATGATGCGCCGCGAAGGATTTGAGCTGATGGCCGGGCGGCCGGAGATCGTCACCAAGATGGTGGACGGCACTCGGATGGAGCCGGTTGAACACCTCACCATCGACATTCCTGAGCAGCACACAGGAGTGGTGATCGAAAAGCTCGGGCCGCGCAAAGGCGAAATGACGAAGATGCACAATCATGGCTCAGGCCGCGTGCGGCTGGAGTTTCGCGTGCCAAGCCGCGGCTTAATCGGACTGCGCAGTGAAATGCTCACGGAGACGCGCGGGACGATTGTCATGAACTCGCTCTTCGACGGCTACATCCCGTACCAGGGCGAGATTCCGCAGCGGCCCACGGGGGCGTTGATCGCAGATCGCCAGGGACTGACGACGACTTACTCGCTGAATGGATTGCAGGAGCGCGGCATTCTGTTTCTTGGTGCGGGCGTAGATGTTTACGAGGGGATGGTTGTGGGCGAGCACTCCCGCGACAACGATCTCGACGTGAATGTGGTTCGCGAAAAGAAGCTGACCAACATGCGTGCATCGAGCGCGGATGATGCGATTCGACTGGTGCCGTACAAGACGCTGAATCTCGAGCAGGCCATCGAGTTTATTGCCGACGATGAACTGGTGGAGATTACGCCGAAGTCGCTGCGCCTGCGCAAGAAGACTCTGCAGGCTAACAAGCGGCCCAAGCGGTGGGAAAAGGCTGAGCAATTTAGTTCATAGGTACGTTGATGAGCTACAAAGCGATCAATCTCGGCGAGAAGTTTGGGCTGTTCACTGACCAGTGGCAGCCCAAGGTCGTTGCGGAGATGAACGACTATCAGTTCAAGGTTGTGAAGCTTCAGGGCGACTTCATCTGGCACGATCACAAGGATACGGACGAGACCTTCATCGTGATCGAAGGCACGTTGCGGATTGATTTTCGCGATGGCGCGGTGATTGTAGGCCCCGGAGAAATGTTTGTCGTTCCCAAAGGCGTGGAGCACAAGCCATACGCCGAACTCGAAGTGAAACTGATGCTGATTGAGCCGCGCGGTGTGAAGAACACTGGCGAAGAAGGTGGCGAGCGCACCGTCGCGAACGACGTGTGGATCTGAAGGCTACAATTTCTAGTGTGAGGCGCGCCCGCTCGCGGGTACTGCACTCCCGATAACGCTTGGCGGAGGCATGGTATCTTGCTTCCATGTGGGGTACGGGCTTATTCACCTTGATCGAGCTTGTGATTCGTACGGTTATGAATCTCGTGCGAAGAATGGGCACCAGCGGTTGGCCGGTCATCGACGCGACAATATCCAGATCAGAGCAGTTAGAGTTTTTCTGGGGGTTTGGTCGCGTTGTCGTTATTCGTTATAAATATCGCAATGCTGATCAACGCTTTGAAGGGGTTTACGGAGAGCCCTTTTACTTCGACAACTATGCGACAGCATATCTGAACCGTTTTCCCGGTGGAATGACCTTTCCTGTGCGTGTAAATCCTAAAGACGCCTCTCGCTCGGTCCCTGATAATCCTAAAGTTGTTTTTATTAAGGTAGGGTGACTGGATGGCGAACGAAACACTCTTTAGTTGAGCGGCTACCTCGGTCTTAAGCCGAGAGTTGGAGAAAACGCTATAGCCTTCGTTTCGCTTCCAGCACGCGCTCCAGCGCTTCTTCCGCAGTCGCGCCTGTCGCCGATAAATGCCCCATTTTACGGCCCATCTTTGCAGCGCGCTTTTCATATAGATGCAGGCGAACCCCGGGAACCTCAAGCGCCTTGGCGAAGTTCGGCGACGACGTGAGCCACACATCTCCCAGCAGGTTCACGATAGCTGCCGGAGTAATGAGGGACGTATCGCCCAGCGGCAGATTGCATGTTGTCCGCACCAGTTGTTCGAACTGGCTGGTCACGCATGCTCGTTCGCTCTGGTGATAGCTGTTATGCGGGCGCGGCGCGAGTTCGTTGATAAGTAGGCGTCCTTGGCGCGTGATAAACATCTCCACGCAGAGAAGGCCCTCGATGCCGAGCTTCTCTATGATGTCCGCTGCCAGTTTTTCGGCGCGTGCTTCGACCTCGGGTGAGACACCCGCGGGCAGCACGCTCCAGGCGAGGATCTGGTTCTCATGGTGATTGCGCGCGGCGGGATAGGTACGAACATCGCCCGCAGGATTGCGCGCCGCCATCACGCTGATTTCGCTGACGAGGTCAAGCGCTTGCTCGGCGACGGAAGGCTTCTCTCCAATGCTGGTCCAGGCGTCGGTGATGATTTGCCTGTTGAGCAAGGCCTCCATGCCGATGCGGACCTGGCCGCGGCCATCGTATCCGCCGCGTCCGATCTTGAGAAACACGCGGCCAGCGAGCGCCTTTACTGCATGATGAAGCTCCTCTTCGTCGTTTATGATGCGAAACGGACCGACGGGGAATCCGTTCTCAGCGAGCCAGGCTTTTTGTAGGGTCTTGTCCTGGATGATGCGGATGGGCTCGACGCCGGGGCGCAGGGGAGCAAGTTTTGCAACCTCGCTCAACGCATCGACACCGATCTGCTCGATTTCAAGTGTCACGGCATCGGTCCCATGGGCCATTCGCTTTGCCGCGGCTACATCATCCCATGTTCCTACGACTGTTTCGTCGACCACGAAACTGGCTGGGCACCGGAACTCGGGGTCCATGACGCGAACGCGGTAACCCATGGTGCGCGCGGCCATGGCGGTCATGCGGCCAAGCTGGCCTCCGCCGAGAATGCCAATCAGGCCGCCGGGTTCGACGACAGATGGCTTCTTGATCAGGAGTGATTGGGTAGACACTAAGGCAACTCCTGCGTCAACACTTCCGCGGTCCGTTCGGCGCGCCAGGCGGCGAGCCGGTCGTAGAGTGCGGAGTCAGTTGCGGCGAGAATTTCAGCTGCGAGCAGCGCGGCGTTGGCTGCGCCGGGTTTGCCGATGGCCAGCGTGCCGACGGGGACACCCTTCGGCATCTGCACAATCGAGAGAAGGGAATCGAGGCCGTTGAGCTGGGTTGCCGAGACGGGAACGCCCAGCACGGGCACGAGAGTCTTTGATGCCAGCATGCCCGGAAGATGCGCTGCGCCGCCCGCTCCGGCGATAATCACGCGCAGGCCGCGCTCGCGCGCCGTTTCTGCATATTTGAAGAGCCAGTCAGGCGTGCGGTGCGCGCTTACGACGCGCGCCTCATGTGGAATGTCGAGGGCGCGCAGAATCTCCACGGCGCCAGATAGCACCTCGTAGTCACTCTTGCTGCCCATCACAACGCCTACTAAGGGCTTGTCGCTCATGGGGTGATTATAAGAGCGCGGCGGCAATTCCACAGAATGCAGTGGGGCGATTCGAAACTTAATGCCGATGCCATGCCTCGACTGCCACTTCAACAACGGCGAGGAGCACGCTGAAGGCAGTAAGGAATCCCCTGGCGCGTTGCCAGTTCTGCTCGTGACGTTCCATGCGGTGTTCAAGGTCGGCGATGCGCCCGCCATTTCCGTCGCCCATCAGCCCGCTCATTTGCGCTTTCAGTACACTCAGATCGCTCAAAACCTGCGCTTCGAATTCGTTCATCATTCGCATCCGTCGTTCTCCGCAGTCGCCACTCAAGACGCAAGCGGCAGATTAAAGATCAGGGCCGCCGAAAACTCCGAGTAGTTGGGCGGGTTCGAACCGTCGTACATTCTGATATAAAAGCGGTCGCTGGCCGAGACTCGCGAGAAGGTCATGCTGGTCTGAGAGCCTCGCATCACCAGGTCGGGATCCGTGCCGGGCATGAAGCAGTTCTCGCGGCGGCGAATCTCGAATCCTCCTCCGCTTGGTGCCGAGGTCCCCGTGTTGATTGTGACGCTGCCGTTGCTCATGGCAGTTACGGAAAGGTCGCTCAGGTTTGACAAGTAGGACGGTGACACTGCTGCAGGCAACCATGCATCATCCGGGACCGTTGCGCTTGTTCTGATTGCCAGATCGTCGGCCCAGTCATTCGCGAACCTGATGTCATAGTGCACCAGGTCGGGATAACTGGCTGTATAAGTCAGGTTCACGCTGCGGACAATTACCTGCGCAACCAAGTTAGCCGGCGGAACATTCAGGACAAGCGCGTCGCCTGGCCATACGTCGGCGTCAAGTGTGACCGATGCGCATTTGTAGGTCCCGCTCCACAGGGCGCTCACGCTGGCGGCGGCCTGCTCCATAGCGAATGCGGCATTGCGGCAATCTTGCGAACTGCGCGGGGCAGGGTTCGTAACAGTGCCGATCCACGTAGAAACCGAAGGCAGATCAGCATCTGCGAGGGCTTGCTGACTTGCCGTATTTATGGCACGTCCGACCCCGCGGCCCACAGCGCGATAACCTATCGCGATCTGTTCCCCTGCCGGCGGGGTAAATCCAGCATAGAAAATCAGCGTGCCTGGGCTATCGACAGTGCACTCCGCCGACTGATCCGCAGATCCCAGACGCCGCGTTGTGGGGCTGCCATTGAGGGGTTTCGTGACGACCCAGCTTGATCCGAGATTCACGAGATTAATCGCACGTATCGAGCCTGAAAGATTCACGCTGCTGGCCGCGACTACCGTACATGCGCCGGGCAGGTTTGCGATCTGACCGTCATACAAAGTGACCGGCATCCCCGCTACGCCGTTAACGAATTCCTGAATCTCGAATTGCAATTTTGCAGAAGCCAGGTTCCATTGGCCACCATAGCTGATTGCACCGTCATCCCCATGACTCCGATAGACGGCCAGTCCACGCTGGCATTCCGGACAATGGACGCGCAAACGCAAGGTGTACTGGTTTGCAGGATTGATCTGGTAGACACTGCCAGAAGGTGAGCCTAAAACTATTGGCTGCACAGAAACTTCGCCGGTGCCTTGCCTTGCGATAACTTGAAAGCCTGCTGTGCAAGCCTGCTGAATCTGCTCCCCGTTGAAAAAGCCGGCGAGAATGCCAGCGCTTCCATTTGCGAGAGTAACTCCGTTTGCTTCGAGCAGGAGCGTCCCTCCCATCTCGACCGGATCGACCCAGGCTAGCTGGGTATCTCCATCCTTGCCCGTTCCGCCTTGCATGCTAAGTCCGCCGGCGCCAAGAGAGAAGTAGTTATGGCTTCCGGGGTTTCCCCAGAGGCGTTGGTCAATCTGACCCTGGTTGAAAAGTTCGCGGATGATTGTCGCTCTGGAAGAAGGCGGAGTGAAGGCGTCAGAAGACAAGTTGAACTGCGTGGTGACACCATCGCCGAGAAAATATTCCGTGACGTAGGCAGTGGGTTCATGTTCCCCGCAGACTGTAATGTCGTTTGCGAGGGAGCGTCTTGAGCCTCCAGTCACAGTCAGATTGACGAGTGTGAGTGTGCCGTCTGTTTCGCTAAGCGAATGCAGCGCTGCAGGAATTGATGCAATAGTCAGCGTTCCATTCAAAGCGCGATACGCGGCGCGTGCCTGATTGCAAACCATCCCTGCACCGCTGCTGAACGATGCGCCAGGCGCAGGTGTGAAGTTAGAGACTGGACTGTCCAGTACAAGCGCATCGGTCGAAAGTGCTTCCGATCCCGTTTTTGCGACGAGGGATGCGACGAGGGGTCCGGCATTTAGTCCCCCAGCGCCTCTGCCTGGAACCATCGTCAGTTGATCGAGAAGATATTCATCGCTGATGGCTTGAAGGGCAATGCGGTAGCGCGGACCCTCGATGCCCAGGCCCGCGTACTCCGGCATTGGACTGGCCGCGAGATAGCCGGTGAAGTAAAGAGTTCCATCATCTCCGGCTATCTGTATTGCCTGGTTGCGCGTCAATGCGGCGGAGTCGTTCCCCGAAAGGGTGATCCATAACTGAGAGACCGATGGCTCGTTTAGCCTGCGTTCGATGGTTAAGGGATGTAACGCGTCGAGAGCCGACGTATAGTCTCGTCCGCCTATCGTGATCTTCATCGTGATTTGTCCAGAAAGTCTGTATCGATTTGTAAGTGGGCATCTGACGAGAAACCCGGCAGACTAGATAAGGGCGTATGGGGCTGGCGTGAAGCTTCGGTAACATAGCACGCGCTCGCCATCGAGTGGATCTGTTACCGGCAATGCCAGGAACTGCCCCTTGAGCAGAATTCGCGCGAGTCCGCCCTTGTGCTTGCTGTCGAGAGGCATCGCTGTCTCTTCAGTGCCGGCAAGGCTCTGCAGGCGAGGGTAGTGAAAGAAGATGCGATCGCCCTGGCTGCCCTGCATCACGAAGAGCGCCGACCACTCGTGGTAGAAACTGCCGCCTTCGCGATCGACAAAACCGGTGATTGCCTGTAACTTTGTGCCGACAGCAGGAGCACCACCGGGCAAAGGTTGCGCGAGTAGCAGGGTGGTTGAACTTGTACCTAGCACAAGCCCTACATTGAAGGTGATGCGCCGGATGTAATCAACGTCAGTCAGCGGCTGGCGCAAGTAAGAACCGGAGATCGGTGAACCAAGATAGCCGGTCTGTCCCGCGTAGTCCGCATCGACGGCGATCATGGAGCCGGGCGCGAATTTAGCTGTGTCTGTTGCTGCCAGCTGGATCGCGGAGGCGCTCGAGCCGCTCTGCACTATCACGGCCTCCGCAGCCTTCGCTCCATCGGCTGCTGCCACTGCGCCGCTCGCTGGAGCCAGAAGATTCATGTGCTGAGATCCAGTCGCCAGCGCCATCGTGAGCTTGGTCCACCCCAGGAACTCGAAACTCAGTCGCGCCTCGAGCGATTCGCGCGTCTGCGCAAGCGACGCAGCTGGGATGCCGGTGAGGATAGGTCCGCTCTTGCCCGTGGACTTGCGGGTGAAGTTCTGAATCCAACCAAGGTCGATCCAGGGTGCCAGTGGTGCGTCAAGATCAAAGGAACCCATTTGTGAAGGATCAAATACCACGGGAGCCTGCGCAGCGCGATTTACGGGCGCGAAGTAAGCGCGTACGCGTCGTGCCACAGGCGCTGGTGCCGGAAATGAAGTAGCCGTCATTATTCCCCCTGCTCGTGGTAGCTGTAGACCATCACCTTGACGGAACGGCTGAGACGATCGCGTTGAATGTTGATGGGCGCGAACGTCGGCTCGTCCCAGAAAACCTGTGTCTGCATGCTTGTCGGGGATTGAACCGAGTAGTTGACCTTGAGCGTGTGGAAGGGCTGCAACATTGCAAGAATTTCCTCGTCCATAGCACTCAGCCTGCGCCCGCGATCGAGGCCGCCGAATGCCTGCGAGCCGCATGTGCAGTAAAGAATCTCGCACTCTTCAGCCGCCATAGCGGAACTGAGTTCCATGTCGGCAGCGAGTCCCAGCCAGCGGATGACAAAAACCTCTGGGGTGAATTGCGGCGTCGCAGCTTCCGCTTCTTCGACAAGAATGCCGGGGCGGAGCGAACCACGCAGCAGCACCGTGCGGCCAGGATTGAGAGCTGCGAGGCGCGTGCGGAGCGTCATATAGAAGGAATCTTTCGCGTTTTGCATAAAGACAGGGAAGAGGGAATAGGGCAGGGAATACAAAGCTTCCCGGGCACTAATCCTCACTTCTCCTGGTCCCCTTTCCGGATCTGATCTTGAGTTAGTTGCTCCATGTGTTGCCCCGATCTCCGGGATAGACCCCCGGGCCGAATAAGCATGGAAAACAATCAAAGTGACTGCGGCCGAGCTTCGCGCAAAGAGAGCCGGTACAGGTACACCTGGCCGAAGGCTTCGTTGGAGGCGACGGATTCGATGAGATAGTCTTGTCCGCCGACCGTGACCGCGAGTGCCATGGAAAACAAGGCCTGCACCGACGGAACGTCGAGTGCGGCAATTTGCGTCTGCACACTGGTTGCGGAGACAAGCATCTCCCACCCCGGCGGATACCGACCCTCGATGCTCACGAACGGTGAACGGGTGCTGCCTTGTGACGCGAGCGGTAGATAGCTGAGCTGCACCGCGCGCGTTCCGCTGACGACTCGCAGACGCTCTGTATATTGAGTGACATTCAAATCCGGGCGTCGGCAGTAACTATTAACCAACGCCGTCGCCGCGGTGATCCAATCGGCCGTCGTGCTATCCGGCAATCCGTAATGCGAGTAATCAACTGGCTCAAGATAGGCCATGTATTCCTCCGACGTCAGTGAACAGTGGTCAGTGAACAGTGAATAGCAGGAAGAGAGAACCTGGAGCACTGGTTCTGACCGCTGTCCACTGATCACTGTCCACCTGCTTTTTAGCGGTCGACCAGCACCTGGTAGTGCGCGTAGTTGGCACCCTTCACAACAACTCCGCCGAACTTGACCGCAACATACTGCTGCGTCAGTGAGCCGGGCATGCCGAGTTGGAAGATACGCGGAGCTGGATCGCCAAGCCAGTGATACTCGATCAGGTCTTCGGTCACGATGTATGCAGGTAACACTGCCGATCCTGACCCTGGAGTGCCGGTATAGCTGAGGCTCCAGTCGGGGATCAGGGGCAGATCACCTGCCTGGGTCGACAGCATCTTCACCCGGAAGCCGCCGGTGATCTGATCCGAGTTGAGTACGACATTGAATTCAGACTTCATCTCGCGATCGATCAGATCGAGCAGAACCGGGTTGGCATAGATCGCCGTGGGACGCACGTGATACCCGTTGTTCGCCACCATTTGCGCTACCGCGGACTTGATGCCGTCGACGATGGAGGCCGAAGTGCCGATGGTCGTCGTCTGTCCACCGGATACGATTTGCGGAATGGCGCCCATATATTGCGTGGTAGTCGGCGAACTGAGGCTGGTATCGTTGCCGTTCCAAAGGGCCACGTCGTGCGAAACCATCACGCCGCTTACGGTATCGACCAGGTCCTTGGCCTGCAGGTATGCGAATTGCTGTTGCTGGTTGCCGAGTTCCACGTCGAAGAGGTTGTAATTGATCTGCGACACGATCGCTTTCAGCGGCACGCTGCGTTCGACACGCGTGGGGCTGACCACCGGCGCCACAATGCTGCGCGGATTGACGAACCCTGCCATGCCGGGATTGGGCAGCGCTGTCTCTTCGAAGAAGCGCGACGGATGCCCCGTGGCCGGAACCTGCTTGATGCGCTGGCCGAACGGACTGGAGCGGCGGCAGATGTCGAAGATTTCGGTCTGGTACAAAGGAACTTCGATTGCGCCCGGCCCGATGAAATCGGCTGCCGCGTGAATATCTGCGAAAGATGCATTCATAGTGTTTCGCCCCCTCCGTGGGGCCAATTTAAAGTGGACAGTGATCAGTGGGCAGCGGTCAATTCTCAGCGACGTGCGATCAGCGCGAACTGTTCACTGATTTCCTGTTCACTGTTCTTAGGTGATTGCTCCGGCGCGAAGCAACTGGCTCTTTACCGCGATGCGTTGTTCGAGGCTGAGGCCAGCAAGCGCGGCATCGAGTGTGCGCACGTCAACGGGCCCTTCGGCAATACCGTGCTTGGCCAGCATTTCCGACGTCGAGGCCGGAACGGTTCTGCGCAGCGGGTTCAGAATGGACTGAGCTG
Source organism: uncultured Acidobacteriaceae bacterium (assembly GCA_963832035.1). Taxonomy (GTDB): domain Bacteria; phylum Acidobacteriota; class Terriglobia; order Terriglobales; family Acidobacteriaceae; genus Telmatobacter. Next base: position 139,476 of record CAWHSK010000005.1, read on the forward strand.
CTGCAGCTTTCAGTTCAGCAATTCGCGTTCAGCCGACGCCAGCTTCTCCTGCAGTTCACCCCTCGCCGGTCCTGCTCCACAGTGGCCGAAATCCTTGCCACCTCACCGGCGTCCTGCCGTTCTTCCAGCCAGCGCAGTGTTCGCTCGAGCATGCTCGTCGCGGTCTCGAGCCGCTCCACGATCTGCTTATCGTTATTTTCCATGACCCTTCCTTTCTCTAAAAACAGCCATTCGTCCTTAGCTTTTGGCCTTCAGATTCTGTTTCGGCGCTGCGTCGAACCGATCTCGAAGACTAAAAGCTAATGACTCACAGCTGGAAATTGGTCCCTCTAGCTCGCCATGCGAAAGCTGGTGCCGCGATACGCCGCCTTCTCTCGCAGAAGAATTGCGGCGCCGGTAAAGGTGACGCGCGTCAGCTTCCATATCTCAGCCCGCATATCTTCCACGCGCGCATCGGCCAGCTCGTAACTCATTCCCATCGATTCCGGCGCGTGGGCTGCGAATCGCTTTTGCCACTTCTGGAAAATCGCGCGCGTAGATGTAGCCGCGCACGACCAGGCGATTTCCCATCAGGTTGGCTTCCGTCAGCAGACCGACTTTATGTCGCGCGTCGTGTCCATCCCAGCCCGGCCGGTAGTCAACCGCCATTCCCAACAGGGAAGGCAATGCTTTGGCCGTTGCTTCGCGCGTGAGAATGACCCGGTGCCCGCGTGCACCTGCGGGAGCCTTGTCGCTGGCCGAATTAACTATCGTCAGAACACCTTCGAACGGGACCCGGTTGGGATGCCCCTCGACGTGTGGAATCGTTACCGCCATTGCTTCGAATTGCATGTTGTTTCCGCCTGTCTCCAGAAAAATGGCCGCATCGCTCAAAGCGGTGCGGCCGAAGTGCCATGCCTGCTCATTATCCACTTCAGGAGAAACCAATTGGGTCGCCGGACTGTTTTGTACAAAGGGCGCAAGACCCCGCATGGCACGGACCTCGTCCACGGTCAAAACGCCAGCCTGAAGAAGCTGCACTTGAACCGCAAGTTCCTTGGCCTCGTCACGCGCATTTCCATCGTTGAAGACAAATTCAAACTCGCGCCAGCCGATGCACTTGGCAAAGAGATCGCGTGTAATGTGCCCGGCAATCAGTTGCGCCAGCGGCAGGATCGCGCCGCGAAATGCCTCATCTGCCAGCTCGGCCGCTGTGGAGCGGTTTACATCGCCCTCCAGGCCGAGCAGCAGCGGCGGCAACCCAAATGCATTCGCGATCATGCGAATCAGAAACTCCTGCCAGGCGAGCCGCAAATCGGCATCGGTGCCCTGTGCAAAGCGCAGCACCTCGGGTTTCTGCTCGGTCGAGAGCAACGGTACGCGTCCGGTGCCTTCGATCTCATCCTGCCACCAGCGGATCAGCCGGTCATGCTGCGTCGGTGTGGCCTCATTGAGCCACAGCGCATACTGGGCGACAGAGTTGGCCGCAAGCTTGCCGGCGAAGCGATGTGCACTCAGAAACTGGTTCACCGATTCAAACGCAACTTCCAGCGGCCCGAGCCCGAAGGGCGTAAAGCTGCGCGGGTTCATGCGCACATACATCAGCTGGTCATCGCAAAGCTCGATTGCATTCGATTCCAATTGACCGGACATCACCTGGGCATACCGCGGCGAATCGGGCTGACCATCCCAACGGGGATGAATGCGAATCGATGCCCCGTCAACCGGCCACAGCATCGCTGGGCGATCCGGATCTCCCGTTGGCTCCATTTCGATTGCGCCATATCCGCCAGTGAGCGCGTCTTCAATGACCTGTTCAATCAGCGTGCGAAAACTGTCGACCGCGTTGGGCTCTTCAAGGGTGCGCCGCAACACAAGAAGGCGATGATTGACTTCATTGAGATCGCCGGTGCGTTGTCCTCGCCAGCTGCAAAACCGCGTCGTACCCGTATCTGCCAGTCCATTGAGGCGACGCGATCCTTGATGACATTGATGGCGCGCCGCACCACGGGTGTTTCTGCAAATCGGCGCAAATTCATTGGCGAGGGTTTTGGCAAGGGCTGCCCTGGAAACCCCACAGGGCTCAGAATTGCCGGAAGCGTCAAAGTCTTCCGTTCCGCATTGGCATCTGCCGCGTCCACCGCAACGTGCAGATTGCCGGTAGCTCGCCGCCACGCAGCGCGCAATTGCTCTCGTACATTCACGCGTTACCTTCCTTTTTGAAAACAGAGAAGGCATGATCCTGGGCGGACTATGCCTTCTCTGGTTCAGTGAAAATTGTCAGTGATAGTGCTCAGCGAAGCCGAACTGTTTCGCGAGCCGCCTCAGCCGCGAGAAGACTATCTCGCTCTCAACAAAATCTATCTTACGAAAAGCCCGATTAATTACCTGCAAACTTTCGCAACTTTTTCGTAGCGAGGGTAAGTTATGGTAAAAGCAGTAGTAAGTGCAGGGTATCTCTTGGTTGAAGACTTACTAAAACTTGACAGCTACTTAGACGCGCAGCTCACGGCGCGCGGTTTCTGCTACGCGAGACATGTCGGCGGTGGTGAGTACACGAATCTGGTTCTCTTCCATGCTCTCAATGCCAAAACGATACATCGCGAGGCGATCGGGATCATCATCGCTAGCGCCCAACCTTGTGGCGGGCTCGATGATCGCGGTCAACTCGAGGCTGGCTTTCTCTACGCGCTCAACGCCTTCGCGCAGACCTGCTGCAGAGTAAGCTAGCACTTTCGCCAGGTCCAACCCGGGCTCGAGGCTGACAGCGTGAAACATGCGGATCACTCCGTTGGGCCGATAACCTGCATCCAAGCGGAGCGGGTCACCCGCCCGGGTGTAATCAGAGGCCGGAATGCGCTTGCGCAGCAGGTCCCACACTCCCACATGTTCGAACTCGCGGCGCATTGCGGACTGGATGGCGGCGCGTCCGCTCAGCCGCGGCAGGCGCTCGCGCTTTGGCGGATCCACATACAAACGCATGAGCTCCTCGATGCCCGCCGGGAGGCTCTCCGCCAGGTAGGCCTTCGGGGTCGTCATCTGAACGTTGAGAGATAGCGCCTCATCGAGGATTCGCATCATCTTGCCGTCGGGGTCGTGGCGCAGCCGGTTGCGTAGTTCCGTCTCCATGCCTTCCAGCACCGAAGTATCAGCGTCCGGGTCCAGGCAACGCACCCGCCGCCAGTCGCGAGTGAAGCGTACCTCCATGGGAGGCGCGCCGGTTTGCGCGGCGCCCTGCTCACGGAGAAGCACACCGACATGCACGAACTCGTTGCGCACCGGATCAGGCACGTAACGCAGCAACTGGAACTCACAGGTAAGTCGTTGATGGTCGGTCGTCATCATTGCACCTCATTCATCGGCGCCAGGCACGGCCTACATGACCCTGCCGACGATGGTATTCTCCCAGCGTTCAGGATTCGAGTTACTGCCGGAGATTTCGCTGTTTTGAATGCCCCAATTGGGAAACGGCTTGCGATCCGAGTTCCCGAATGCTGTGATCAGTTCCCGAATGCGGCTGCGGCGCGTCAGCAGCTTCTCCACCAGCGACTCCATCTCAGCTAAATCGCCGCCGTACCATTCGGGCGGCACCTCGTTCGCCGCCGCCCATACGGTTTCGGCCGGCATGGATTCGAGGCGCGAGAGCCAGGGTTCGAATGAATCCCAACCAGTGATCTCGCGATAGACATCGTTGCGATAGTAAACACCGCGCAGGGGGGCATCCTCAAATTTCCATTCGCCGGCAAAGAAGCAATATCCGAAATCGATAAAGACTGCGCGATAGCGGCGTTCGCGGGCTTTGCGCACAAACACGGCCTGGCGTCCGTTGGCATTGCCGGTCCACTTGTCGAGGGCGAGAATGCCGGCAAACTCTCCAAGATTTTTCAATCCCAACAACTGCTCCTCAGGCAAGTAGTCGACAACCTGTCCCGGCATCAGACCGCCAACGAAGCGTGATCCGAACTGCAACCCCGGCTGGCAGCGTTGCCGCGTCCGGCCTAAATCCATCTCGAGCTCGGACGTGTTTTCGATCAGCCAGCTCGACACCTCAATGAGCTCGACTGCCGGCGCAGTCAGACCCGCCGCCACGGCCAGCTTCGACGACAGGTACCGTCACAAATCCGTCCGCGCCGATAGTCGTCGTGATTTTTCCTGCTGCTATGGTCTGGTTTGACGCAGTGGTGAATGCGGGCCAACTTAGCTGCAGCGTGCCCGATCCCGGAGAGCCGTTCGCTAGATATACCGTCCCCTGCACCGTCGTGGTGCCGACGGTCTGCGCAAGGACCGCAACAGCCATGGCCATCGAAACGAGACACGTTCCGAGAGCTTTGGCGCAGCGAATGGAGTGATTTTGAATGAGGCTCATGCGTGATTCTTCCTTTTTTACGATGATGGAACGTGGGCCATGGCCGTCAGCTTAGCTCTACAAAACACCCAGCGACCTGCTGACGGTCATCACCCGTTTTCAAAGTTGCGTTGATGAGAAACACGGTGGATGACAGGCAGGCGTCGATGCGGAGGTCTAGTCCGCGTCGTCCTCTTCGTCTGCCGTTTCCGCTTCCGTTTCGCCCTTCCATTCCGGCGAATTGGCCCACTCCAAGGCGATGCTGCGGAACATCTCTGCACCGCCTCCGCCTTCACCGGATGCTTCAGCCGTTTGCGCCAGACTGTACAGAAACCTGGCGCTCTGCATCTGGCCTTTCTGTGAGTTCGATGAGAGAGCCTCGACGATCGGTTTGCAATCGCGGGCCACAATCTCATTGGCCGCCTCCCGCATCTGTGATGCGCCACTGGTGCGCTCCGGCTTTGGAGCACTCGTCTTCTTCGTCAAAGGGACAATTTTCGGTTTTGGTGCGTTCATCTGTCCGACCTTCCCGGACAGCCTTCCACTGATGGAGCCCCTGACCGTCGAGGATTTACGAATTGAAACTCGCTGATCCCGTTGGTCAATTGGACGCAATGCCGCAATACCCGTCTTTTCTGGGCACAGTTCACGGGCGTCGATCCTTGCTTTGATCAGGCTCTTCTCTGCGGCCAGTTCTCCGCGGAAGGAGTCCAAAAAAATGAGAGCCGAAGAGGCTCTCGTTCGTGCTCTATTGCGATTGATGCTTAAAGCTTAGCGAAATACGTCGAAATTGCCTGCAAAATCCCGCGAGCTCTTTTACGCAATGAATTCATGAGTTTAGGTCATTCTGAATCTGCGCGGACCTTGACTCGGAGATTTTCGGATGCGGAGATCCTGGGACTCTTCGCCAGGTGGCCGCTCACAGTCGCAATCAGGTTCGATCGGCTAACATTACCGGGTGATGCGGAAACCAATCATGCTGGTTCATGGCGGAGCCTGGGCCATTCCTGACGATGCTGCCGAAGCACACCTGTCCGGCGTGCGCGACGCTCTCGAAGCTGGATACAAAATCCTGACACGCGGCGGTTGTGCGCTCGATGCCGTCGAGGCTTCCGTGACCGTGATGGAAGACGATCCGACCTTCGACGCCGGCCGCGGCAGCTTCCTCACCTCGAACGGCCGCGTGCAGCTCGACGCATTGCTCATGGACGGCGGCCGCATGAAGGCTGGAGGCGTGGCCTGCGTGGAGCGTCTGCGCAATCCCATTCAGGCCGCTAGGCTGGTTCTGGAACAGAGCCCACATGTCTACTTCGTCGGCACAGGCGCAGAAGAATTCGCAAGTTCGCATGGCATGCCGCTCATAGACAATGCGGAACTGGTGCTCGATCGCGAACGCGAACGGCTGAAATTGGCCCAGGAACGCCAGGCTGCAGGCCTCGCCGACGCCACGTTCTCAGGGCTCGAAGACGACAAAGGTCCGGAGACGGCGATACCACGCGTGATCGACTCTTCGCACGATACCGTAGGAGCCGTCGCTCTGGACGTACATGGAAATCTTGCCGCCGGAACATCGACCGGAGGAACGCTCAACAAAACTCCCGGCCGTGTCGGGGATTCGTCGCTCATCGGTTGCGGTTGTTACGCCGACAATATGTCGGCCGCAGTCTCGCTCACCGGCTGGGGTGAGCCCATCATGAAGCTTGTGCTTGGCAAGTGGGCAACCGATCGCGTCGCGGCCGGCAGCGCGCCGGAATTCTCCGCGCGCGAAGCAATTACCTATCTCCACAATCGCCTCGGCGGCCACGGCGGAATCATTCTCCTGGGCCCCGACGGCCGATTCGGCATGGCCCACAACACGCCGGCAATGGCTTGGGGGCTCGCGACAGAAAAAGGGCTGGACACAGGGCTGAAAATTTAGGGAACAGGAAATCTTTAGCCTAAGACTGCACCAGTTTCCACTTCAGCCGCGTGTACGCCACGCGAAATCCCTTCCGTTCAGCGTTGCGCTGCGAATTACTGCCCGCCTCCGCCACCATCATTGCCAGGTCGCATCCGTGTTCGGCGGCATAGCGCATGCGCTCATGCAGAAGCGCCGACTGCAATCCGCGCCGGCGCAACTCGGGAACGGTAGCCGCTCCGCCGAACAGTGCGACTCCTTCATGCACGATCAGTGCTCCCGCAGCGCCGGGCGTGCCGTCAACCTCAGCCAGAAAACATGGGCTACCTTCTCGCACGACCATCAGAACGCCGGTTTCTCGCACAAAGCTTTCGAATTCGGGATGTTCGTGAGTCCAGCCACGTGCGTTGATGTCGCTCCATAATTGTGCTTCGTCCAAACTCGCGATGCGCACGCGGATGCCGTCAGCGTGGGATTCCGTTGGTGGTTCGACCGCGCGATACATTACGTTGCTGATCTCAAATGGTCGATACCCGCGGGCACACAGCAGGTCCAGAGTTGCAGCACCTGCAAACGGACAAACCTCATGCAGCACGTCAGCGCCGCGATCGATAAAAAACCGTTCGATCTCGTCCAATGCCGTCGGCGTGAGTTCCTCATACAATCCAAGTCCGAACGTTTGCGTCGTCGGTGCGTCGATGCCGTCAAAAACCACGGTCGCACCGGCACACTTCATCCATGCCGAAGTGATATCAGGGTAGAGCCGCTTGCGCGCCACCGCGAACTGCGCACAGGCAAAAGCCTCCGCCCCCTCCAATCGCTTCGCCAAATCGAGATTCGCAAAGATCATCGCGTTCCTGATCCTACACGGCACATGCCGCAAATGCATTCAGCATTCCGCAGTAGGCACCGTGTCGCGCTACCCTAGAGAGGCCGATATGCCCCACTTGGTTCTTGCATCCGCGTCACCGCGTCGCCGCGAACTGCTCACGCAGGCCGGCTACGCGTTTGAAGTGCAGCCCGCGCATGTGAACGAGGACCTGCGCCCCGGCGAAGACCCGATTGCGTACGTGGTTCGCCTGGCACGCGACAAAGCCCAGGCCGTATTTGCCGACGTCAACGACCCCAATGCAATCGTTCTGGGCGCCGATACGACGGTTACGCTCGACAGCCACATACTCGCCAAGCCGGAAGACGCCGCCGACGCTGCACGCATGTTGCGTCTGCTCTCAGGCCGAACCCATCGTGTGATCACTGGTGTTGCGGTCGTAACCGCAAAGAGCACAGAGGTTGCGGCAGAAGTTACCGGAGTGCAGTTCCTTACCCTGAGCGATGAAGAAATCGCTGCATACGTTGCGACGGGCGAGCCCATGGACAAAGCCGGTGCCTACGGCATCCAGGGCCTAGCCGCAAAATGGATCCCCCGCGTCGAAGGCTGCTACTTCAACGTAGTCGGCCTTCCCCTGGCGCTTGTCTCGACAATGCTGGAAGCCGCAAGCTAGCAGCCAATAGCTAAAGATCCAAAGCGGGCTATTACGGTTTCACCACCACCTGATCGCCCTTGTATACCACCGCGTGCGCCTGTCCGGCGCCATCTCCGATGCCAACTCCGTTGCCTTCGCCAACCACAATCACATTGAAGGTGTGTTTCTCGATCATCCCAGGAAAGCTGCCCTCGCGCGTACCGATGGTCAACTTCCCAGCCGAATCATCCCAATGCAACTGGATAGTTGCATGTTGTCCCTTGGCGTAGTCGTAATTATCGTTCTCGTCCTCATAGAGTGTGAAGTCGCCATCCGCTCCCCGATAAACGCGAATCTCGATCGGGTCGGCTGCCTTTTCGGTTGACCATTCCATCGTCGGACCCATCGGGACAATCGAACCCGCGCGCACATAAAGGGGCAACTTCGCAAGCGGTGCATCGGCTTCGATCCGCTTGCCCCCGTCCAGCTTCGCGCCCGTCCAGAAGTCGTACCAGGTCGCCTTCGGCAGATACACCGTACGCGTCGTCGCGCCTTGCGTCGTCACCGGGCTCACCAGAATTGCAGGCCCAAAGAGATATTCATCGCCCGTGTTCTGTGCCTCGATGTCGTTGCGCCAGTCCATCACCAGCGGCCGCATCAGTGTGCCATGCTTACTCGTCACCTGCCACGCCTCCGAGTAGATATACGGAAGCAGGCGATAACGCAGGTTGTCATAGTCCACCAGGATCTTCTGAGCGTCCGGCCCATACGACCACAGTTCGTTCTCGTCCGGATTCCGGGTCCCGTGAACGCGGAAGATCGGCGAGAACGAGCCGAACTGGAACCACCGAACAAACAGCTCGCGGAACTTTGGATCGTTGAGATTCCCGCCGGAAATAAATCCTCCAATATCCGTCGTCCAGTAAGGCATGCCGGAGATGGAATAATTCAGTCCCGCCGGAATCTGCCGCGCAAATGTCAGCCAGTCACTCAGCACGTCTCCCGACCACGCCGTCACGCCCAGTCGCTGCGTCCCTGAATACGCCGACCGCGACAGAATGAATACCCGCTTCTTGTCTGAAGCCTTCTGCTGTCCCTCTGACACCCCTTCAGTATGGAAGAGTGGATAGATATTCGCATAGCGCGCGCCCGACCCGATGTGCAGTTTATGGTTTACAAGGATGTTGTCCTGCTGCCCCTCGGTCTCTGGCTCATCGGTATCGAGCCACCACGCGTCCACTCCTTTTTGGTAGAGCGCTGTGTTGATATTTGCCCAATATTGCGCGCGCGCATCCGGATTCGTCGGATCGTAGAGCGCCTGGCCCAGTGGATGGAAGCCAGCCATCTTCGTCTTCGCTACAAACCATCCGTTTTTATCGAATTCATCATAAGTAGCGCTGCCCGGCCTGAAATAGGGCCACACCGAGACCATCAGGTGAAAGTGCTCGTCGTGCAATTTGTTGATCATTCCCTGCGAATCGGGATAGTTGGGATTCCATTTCATCTCGCCCATCGTCACCCACCAGAACCAGTCCTGCACGATGTTGTCTACCGGGATGTGCAGCGCGCGATACTTCGCTGCTACGCCCTCAATCTCCGCCTGCGACTGGTACTTGTTCTTGCACTGCCAGAAGCCGTAAGCCCAGCGTCCAAAGAGCGGCACCTCGCCAGTCAGTTCCCGATAACGGCCAATCACCTGGTCTGCATCCGGGCCATAGATAAAGTAATAGTCAACACGATCGGCCACCTCGCCGCTCATGTATAGCCAGTGCACGAACCGGTTATTGACTACGCTGCGCGAAGGATTGTTCCAGAAGACGCCATAACCGTTTGTTGAGACAAGCAGCGGAATCGCGATCTCCGTATTCTCCTGTGAAAGATCAATCGTCTCTCCGCGATAATTCCATACACCGGCCTGGTGTTGGCCCAGCCCGTAGAACCCCTCATGCGAACCGTAAATGCCGAAAGCAACTTCCGCATGGAATGTCTGCTCTCCGTTCACCTCGGCAGGATGAAGCATGCGATAGGTGTCGGTCGTCAGTTGCTTTCCGTCCGCTCCCTGGTAGTGGATCGACCCGCTCAGCCGCTCAATCGTAACCTTCAGCTTTGCCGTCGTCAGCACAATCGCCCTGTCGTTCTGCGAGACATCAAAGCTTGCGGCCGGCCAATCCGTCTTAATCACCACGTGATCCGACGGGCGTGCCGGTTGATTCGCATCCAGCGGAGAGTAGGTCACGTGCAGCACATCGGGCGCATCCACTTCTAACTTCAGTACGCCATCCTTCTGATGAATCTCAACCCCCTTGGCCTGCTTTTCAAAGCTCACCACGGGATTCGGCGGATTCCATTGTGCTATGGCTGCAATTGGCGTCCCAACCACGGCGCAAACTGCGAAAAATGACCCTACCCATCGACGAATATCCATTGAATACGTTTCCTTTTTTCGCGCGAATTCCAAACGCATCAAGTGTAACGCCCACATCCGTCGTCACCTCCCATGTGGTGTTAAAGCGCCCACCGCCGCTCGGGCAAAATCCCCATTTCCTGATCCCCGAAGAGATGAAAATGACCCAAATGGGTTAAAAGAACTCCGATGAGGCAATGGGAAACTGCGATACACTTCCAGTCATTCCTTCTCAAGGGACCTAAACACATGCGGTCGAGAATCGCTGTCGTCTGTTCGCTCTGCTGTTTGACACTCGCATTTCCCACCCTTCTTCGAGCCCAGTTCCAGCCACCCACCAAAGAAGAGTTGGAGATGACCTCCGACCCAAAGGCTCCGGGAGCGGATGCCGTCTACCTCTTCCGCGAAGAGAAGACAGACGACAATCTCCACTACCACAGCGATTTCGCGCGTATCAAAGTCCTCACGGAGAAGGGCAAAGAATTGGCGACCGTGCGCATCCCTTACGAACGCCGCAATTTCAAGGTGACCGGCATCCAGGGGCGAACGATTCACCCCGACGGAACGGTGGTTCAGCTGACTGCGAAGCCAACCGACCTGACAGATGTCAAGACCAGGCAGTACCAGATCAACACCATGGTGTTTACGCTGCCGAGCGTCGAAGTTGGCAGCATCCTCGAGTATTACCTCCAGATCCGCTATGAGGACAACACCGTTTCCTCGCCGACATGGGAGATCCAGCAGCCCTATTTCGTCCACAAGGCGCATTACGTGTTCGAGCCGACAAAGGATCTCGAGTCCATCACAAACTCACGTGGCGATTCGGCCAACCACCTGATGTATGCCTTGATCGGGTGCGATGGGGCAAAGATGAAGCGCGATGCTATGAACCGCTACAGCCTCGACGTCGAAGACATCCCGCCCACTCCCAGTGACGATTGGATGCCGCCGCTCAATACCATCAAATGGCGCGCAGAGTTCTACTACAGCGGGTACATGAGTGGAGGAGAGTTCTGGCAGAAAGAAGGCAAGCGCTGGGCCAAGGAAACTGATCGCTTCGCTGATCCCAGTAAGACGCTGAAAGATGCAGTAGCCAAGATTGTCGCTCCCACAGACACCGACGAGCAGAAGGCGCGCAAGCTTTATGACGAGGTCATGAAGCTAGACAATACTGACTTCACCCGTGAAAAATCCAGCGCGGAACTCAAAAACGAAAAGTTGAAACAAATCCGCAAAGCTGAGGATGTGTGGGCACAAAAGGGCGGCACTTCCGACGATCTCGCCCTCCTTTTTGTCGCCATGGCCCGTGCCGCGGGATTGCACGTGTACCCCATGCAAGTCGTTAACCGCGATCGGGCGGTCTTCGATCAAAACTACCTCTCGCTTGGCCAGCTCGACGACTACATCGCGGTGATCGCGGTGAATGGCAAAGACGTCTACCTCGATCCGGGGCAGAAAATGTGTCCTTTCGGACTCCTCCACTGGAAGCACAACTTTGCATCGGGTCTTCGCCTCAACGATAGCGGACCAGTTTTGGCAAATACGCCTGGTGGCGCTTACACCGCATCCGGTGCCCAGCGCTTCGCCGATCTCACCATCGACAGCTCCGGCAGCGTGAAAGGGACCGCGCGCTTAATTTTGATGGGTCAGGAGGCGCTCCGTTGGCGTCAGCTTGCCATTCGCAACGATGAAAGCGAAGTGAAGAAGCAATTCAATGAGAGCTTGCGAGCTACCATACCCGACGGCGTGCAGGCGGAACTCAATCACTTCCTGGCACTGCCTGACTACGGCTCCTACCTCATCGCGGTAGTTGATGTTTCCGGGAACATGGGAACTGCAACGGGTAAGCACTTCTTCCTGCCGGGTCTTTTTTTTGAAGCTCACGTAGGTCATCCATTTGTGGCCCAGGATAAACGAACGATGCTGATCGATGTTCATTATCCGAAGGGAGACGTCGACCAGGTTACGTACCATCTGCCTTCGGAATTTGCGGTCGAGACAACGCCCCAGACCGCTGCCATTTCGTGGCCATCGCATGCGGTTCTCAAGGTCGACGCCAAGGTCAGCAGCAACGATGTCATCGTAACCCGCAACGCCGCATTCAACTTTTCAATTCTGCCCGCTACAGACTACGGTGATCTTCACGACTTCTATCAGAAGGTCGCGACAGCCGATCAACAGCAACTCGTACTCACACGCGCACAAGTTGCCAAAGGGAATTGAGCATGTGGAATCGGCTCAGAACGATCCTTCGTCTCCGGCCTGCCGCAGCTGTGCTCCTTCTGGCCGCTGTCTCTACGCCGGGGTCAGCCTTCAACAAAAACCAGCCCTTGCCCGATTGGGCAATCGAGGCGAACAAGACCCACACACCGGAGTACGCAAAGGACGCCTCGGCGGTCATCCTTTACGACGAGTATGTGGAGACAATCGATGCAAATGGCCGTGCGACCGAGCGGGAGCGCGAAGCAATCCGGATCCTGAAACCACAGGGACGTCACAACACTTGCGAGGTAGGCTATGACGTCGATGAAAAGGTCAACTATTTCCGAGTGTGGACATTCGCCGCCGACGAAAAGCAGTATATGGCGCAAGACACCGACTTCGCAGAGGTCGGCGACACCAGCGTTCCTATCATGCTCTCTACTTACAAGGCGCGCGTCGCTCATCCGCCTGCCGTTGATGTCGGAGCCACGGTCTTTTGCGAATCAGAAGAAGTTCTCGAGCCGTTCATTCACGAGAAAGTCTGGCGAATTCAGACCGGAATCCCTATCGTGTTTCAGGCCCTGGAAGTGGATTTGCCTCCAGGGCATCCGCATTCACAGTCCTGGCACAGTTTCAAGGCGGTGCCCGGGGTCGAAATCACACCCAATCACTGGCGGTGGGAACTGAAGGACATGCCTGCCCTCGATCTCCGCGAGATACCATCCCATCCGGAGTGGGCTGCCCTCGCGGCGCGGATGAGTGTGCAATGGGGTGATGCTGCCGCGGACGGTACTGACAATGAGTGGAAGGCTATCGGGCAATGGGTGACGACGCTCGAGGCTGACCGGCCCGCGCCCTCGCCTGAAATCACTTCCTTCACGCAGACACTCATTGCAGGCGCGCCGGACTTTTATACCAAACTAAGCCGTATCACCGACTCGATCCAGAAGAACATCCGCTACTTCATTGTCGAGCGCGGTATCGGCGGGTTGCAGGCCAATCACGCAGCCGACATCTTCCGCAATCGCTACGGCGATTGCAAAGATAAAACCACCCTGCTGATTGCGATGCTGCGCGTCGCAGGTATCAATGCATATTACGTTCCGGTGGATGATCGCCGCGGAATCGTCGATCCTGACGATCCCTCGCTTTACGGCAATCACATGATCACCGCGATTGAGATTCCAGCAGACCTAAACGATCCCCGCCTCCTGGCCGTAATCAAGGCTCGCGACGGCAAGCGCTACCTCATCTTTGATCCCACCAACGAGCGCACGCCCGTCGGCAACCTGCCTTCATACCTGCAAGGCGGCTATGGCACGCTTGCCGCGGGTCCCGCCAGCCAGGTCATCGCTTTGCCGGTTCTGCCGCCGGACGCCAACGGCACCACCCGCAAGGGAGAATTCACGCTCACACTTGACGGCACCCTCAGCGGACTTGTCGACACCACGCATTCCGGCCCCGAGGGCGCAGACATGCGCATGATCCTCAAATACTCCGACGAGAAAGAGCGGCGCGAGTCGCTTGAGACGGCAATCTCGCACGATGTGCCAGGAGTCGTCCTGAACTCATTCCAATTTGTTCAGCCCGCAGAACTCGACAAGCCGCTTGAGGTGCACTATAAGCTCACCGCTTCGCAATACGCCCACCAGGCCGGCACGTTGCTGCTGGTGCGGCCGCGCGTAGTTGGCTCGCACGCAATTCCATTCAATGACAAACCACGCACCGTGCCGATCGATCTGAATGCGACAGGGCATTGGCACGACAGTTTTGACATCACCCTGCCGCCAGGGTACGTCGTCGATGAAACACCGGACCCTGTGAATCTGGATTTCGACTTCGCGAGCTACCACTCCAACATCACCGCGAAAGGTGATCAGCTTCATTACGAGCGCGAATTTGTCGTTCGCCAGGTCGAGCTTTCCGCGGCGCGCGCTGCCGATTTCCGCAAGCTCGAAAGCACGATTCTGATGGACGAAAAAGGAACCGCGGTTCTCAAGAAGCAGTAAACAGTTTCTCCATGGGGGGATGCAGGCCGCGCAGCTCCATCCGCGCGGCCTGTGCTTTTCGCCTCTGCGTTCAAATTGAGAATTTCGGATTCCTGCCGAATCTCGATAAGCTTGACGCCGAACGCCGCTTCGTTGTCCTACTCTTAAGTCATGACCGATCGGGAACTGCTGGCCCAGATTGCGCGCTCTGCCGGCGGCAAAGCCGGATACAAGCAACTGGTGCGTGAGCTTGGCCTCGGTGGGGGCCGCGAACGCCGGCTGCTGCTCGAGCAACTCGCCCGTATGACGGCGCGCGGCGATCTCGCAAAAACCGATCGCGAACACTGGAGCCTTCCGAAAAAATCCGGCGGCGGTACACGCGACAATCTCGTAGCGGGCCGGCTCGACCTGCATCGTGACGGCTACGGCTTCGTGCGGCCGAATTCGCGCCGGGGCACCCAGAGAGAAGATGACGTCTTCATTCCACCCGATGAGATCAACGGCGCAATGCAGGGCGATCAGGTGCTGGTGGAATTGGCACCTCCACGCGCCGATGGCCGCCGTCTAGGCCGCATCGCACGCATCCTCGAACGCCGTAACCCAACTGTTGTCGGCGTGTTTCATTACGCAAAGTCGGATCGCGAGATGGGAGACAGAGTTGTCCCGTTTGACGAGCGCATGACGCAACACATCGTCATTCCTTTCGGTCAAGAGTTGCCTCAAGCCGACGAACCAGCCACTCCCCATCGCGTCCTCGGCAGCGAGGCCGCAGCGGCCGCGCATTCCGACGATCTCGAAGGCATCGTCGTCGATGTCGAAATCACAAGCTGGCCCACGCCAACCCGTCCTCCCATCGGTCGCATCATCGAAGTGCTCGGCGATCCCGACGACTTCGGCGTCGACGTGGAAATGATGATCCGCAAGCATCAGCTTCCGCGCGTCTTCCCTGATAAAGTGCTGGCCGAAGCGCGAGCCGTCGCCTTTCTCGATGACGTTGAAGTCAATCGCCGCCGCGACTTCCGCGGACTTCCCATCGTCACCATCGACGGCGAAACCGCTAAAGATTTTGACGATGCGGTCCTCGTCACGGAACGCGCCGATGGCGGATACGAGCTCCAGGTCCACATCGCCGATGTTGCCGAGTATGTCAGCGCAGGCACCGACCTCGACCTCGAAGCGCGCCTTCGTGGGACCAGCGTCTACTTCCCGGACCGCGCCATTCCTATGCTTCCCCAGGAGCTCTCGACCGGCATCTGCAGCTTGCGCCCCAACGAAGATCGCCTCGTTCTGACCTGCCTCATGCAACTCAGCTCGTCAGGCCGCATTGAGAGTTTCGAAATCGTCGAAGGCGTGATCCGATCTGCCGAGCGCATGACCTACACCTCGGTGCACGCAATCCTCGAGGGCGATTCTGAAGCGCGCACCCGCTACGCTCCCCTGGTCGCCGACTTCGAACGCATGCGTCACCTTGCCGGCCTGATGAACAAGCGCCGCGAAGAGCGCGGAAGCATCGACTTCGATCTGCCGGAGCCAGTCATCGAGTTCGACGAGAACGGTCAGATGCGCGGCGTCACAAAATCCGAACGAACCTGGGCCAATCGCCTAATCGAAGAATTTATGCTCGCCGCAAACGAGTGCGTTGCCACGTGGCTCGAAGACCTCGGTGTGCCTTCGCTCTATCGCATCCATGAGAAGCCCGAACCGCGTCGAGTTGTGCAATTCGAAGAACTCGCCGCCAGCTTTGGCTACTCCCTCGGCCTCGGCGCGCTGCCGGTCAAGCGCATTCAAACTCGTGGAGACCGGCGCGATGCGCAACGCAGTGGTCGACAGGCCCGCACCCACGAGGTTCCAGAAGACATTGCCGTTACGCCCAAGATGTACCAGAAGCTGGCAGCACGCATTGAAGGTAAGCCCGAGGAACGCATTCTCAGTTACCTCATGCTTCGCTCACTCAGCCAGGCGCGCTACTCCGAAATCAACGAGGGCCACTTTGCGCTCGCAGCACCCACCTACACGCATTTCACTTCGCCCATCCGACGTTATCCCGACCTCATCGTGCACCGCATTACCAAATCGCTGCTGCGCGACGGCGTCGTGGGCCGTGCCGAAGTTGCCGAAGGCCGCCACGGCTCGCCGTGGACGCACCCTCACGAAGCGCTGAAAGGCATCGTAGTCCATCACGCAAAGAAGCTGAAGGCCGGCGAAGGATTCCGCGGCGAGCCGCCGATTCCCGAAGCCGAGCTGGCGCAGATTGCCGAAGAATCCAGCCAGGCAGAACGCCGCGCAGCCGAAGCAGAACGCGAGTTGATGGAGTGGAAGAAGGTGCGCTTCATGGAGAACCGCGTAGGCGAAGAATTTGCCGCGCTCGTTCTCAACCCCACCAAGTACGGCTTCTTCGTCGAACTCACCGACCTGTTTGTCGAAGGCCTGGTCCCTATCGACACGCTCCGCGACGACCGCTATACCTGGCGCGAAAACACGCACGAGATCATCGGCGAGCGCTGGGGCCGGCGCTTCCGCGCTGGCGATCGCGTGCAGGTCATCCTCGATCGCATTCTCGCGCAAGAGCGTCGCCTCCAGTTCTCCGTAGTGGAAGAAGGCATTGCTCTCACAGGAAAGAAGCAGCCGAAACTGCCGCCAAAGTCGAAAGCCAATCGGCGCAAAGAGAACACTGCCTTCGGATCGAAGAAAAAGAACCGTCAAGTCCGAAAGCAGAAGCGCCGCTGAACGCAATCGCGCCGATTCGCAATCGATCGCGAGATAAGGCTATGCGCCGGCTTGCTGTGCGGCAAACTTGCCAATAATCGGAAGCTCGTACCTCTCCCCCTTTAATGCCTTCAGCAGAGCGATAATCCACACGATCAGAATGCCCAGTGAGGCAAATGGCAGAATAATCCAGCCGATGACGGGGATAATCCCGAGAACAATCTGAATGGCAATCGCCGTTATGCCGAGAAAGATGCACTGCCAAGCGTGGAAGCGCACAAACGAGCTCTTGTTGTATGGCTCGACCAGCAGGAACACAATCGCGGGAATGATTGTGACGTAAGCGAGCGCTCCAGCGGCGGTATCAGACAAGCCGCTCTGCGCGGCTTGCGGCGGAACGGGTGTGTACTGCGGGGAATCAGACATGGCTGCTCTCCTTCACTTTGGACCTGGGAATTGACCCGGAACTGCAACGAAAAGAGCGTATGTATGCGGAGAAGTAGGCACGGCCCTGCGGGCGGGGTACAGCGAACCGCGTCACAGATTCCTGTTGTGGCAAAAAGACTACTTCATCGCAAGCTTTTCGGCAATACTTCCCAGCAAAGGGATCTTGAATCGCTTGCCGTTCATCGCTTGAATGACACACACAACCCAGAGAATCAGCCAAAGCAAGGAAATAATCCTGAACGTGTAGGCGAGGGCGGCGCCGCCCAGGAACAGCGTCAGCAGCGCGATCATCCCGAAAATAATGTCGATTACAAAAGCGGTCATCGATAGCAGCACCGATTGCCACGCGTTAAAGCGAACATAGTTGCTGTCTTTGTAGGGAGGAAGAAGAAGAAAGACGATAGCCGGAAGAAACGTGAAATACGATACTGCGCTGGCAGCGTTGTCTGAAATCCCGGTTCGTGTCGCGACGGTCATAACGTTTCCTTTGGTTCCCAACCTATCCCTGCAGCGCACCGCAGACTTTGACGCGTAGAAGCGAAAAACCAGCAGGTCGCGGCCTTGGACGGCAAGACAAATAAATCGATTGAGATGTCTCTAAGAAACCGCCTGCGGGAACCGAAGTCAAGCGGAATCATCATATTGACCGTCCTGCAGTACCGTGGGAAGCCACTAGAACAGTTGCTGTTGCATTGGCTGCGTCGGGTGCTCGGTCAGCAGTTCAGGATCGTCGTTACGCACATTGCCCACGCGCTCATCCACCGCCCAAGATCGCATCTTCTCCGCAGGATAGGGCCGCAGCAGATCCATTGGCAGCCGCGCCGGGTCAGCTGCCTCAATCCATCGCGTGTAGTCGCGTCGCCCCAGGATCACCGGCATTCGGTTGTGTACCGGTTCGGCGAGCTCGTTAGGATCGGTCGTCAGGATCGTGAAGGTCTCGAGCGGCTCTCCCTCCTTCGGCTTCCACTTCTCCCACAGCCCCGCAAACGCATAGGGCTCTCCGCTCTGCATCCCGAATGCGAACGGCTTCCTCGACTTCGCGTCTGTTCGCTGCCACTCATAAAAAGCGTCCGCCGGGATCAGGCACCGCCGCCTTTTAAGGGCTTCCCTGTACAAGGGTTTGGCTGCGACATCCTCGGCGCGCGCATTGATCGTCGAGTAGCCCACCTTAGCGTCCTTGGCCCAATAGGGAACCAGCCCCCATCGCATCAGTGCAAATTCGCGCTTTCCCGTTTCGTTGTTCAGCCGCACGACCGGCTGCATGCTTTGCGGCGCCGCGTTATACGTGGGCGCAAACCACGGCATATCCTCTAGATCCACGCCAAACCAGTCGGCAAGGACCTCTTGTGTTGATCGACGGGCAAACCGGCCGCACATGGCTTGAGAATAGCGCGCGTGCCGCACCGGCAGGCAAGCATAAACTCCTCCGGCAAACCATCCCTTTACAATGAAATTAGGAGCAGCAACGATGGCGCATATGGTTTTTTGTGTTCGCAATAAAAAGGAGATGGAGGGCCTCGACGAGCCCCCCTTCGATTCGGAGTTTGGTCAGAAGATCTATAAGAATGTTTCGCAAGCCGCATGGAGCGAGTGGGTCGACCGCCAGAAGATGCTGCTCAACGAGTATCGCCTCCAGCCCTGGACCCCGCAGGCGCAGCAGTTCCTCGTCGAGCAGATGGAAGAGTTCTTCTTCGGCGAAGGCTCCGCGCTGCCCTCGGAGTTCGTGCCCCCATCGCACTAACTGCGACGTTTCAGTGTCATTGGGCGAATGCCGGTAACGTTTATTGGACCTTAACTCGTGCCGCCGCAGAAACGACTGCTCGAACCGGCATCGTCTTTCTACCAGCCTCGTACAGCAAGCGTTCGAGGGTGCC
The DNA here is from genome assembly GCA_963832035.1 of uncultured Acidobacteriaceae bacterium. Classification (GTDB taxonomy): domain Bacteria; phylum Acidobacteriota; class Terriglobia; order Terriglobales; family Acidobacteriaceae; genus Telmatobacter. The sequence continues at coordinate 158,781 of CAWHSK010000005.1, forward strand.
CGCGCGCTGGTGTAAACTAAATCAGAACCCCATGGGCCGGCTCACCCGAGCCGGCTCGACTGTGTCGGGACGTGGCTCAGCCTGGTAGAGCACTCGCTTGGGGTGCGAGGGGTCGGCAGTTCGAATCTGCCCGTCCCGACCAATAGAATCATCCACTTGCAAAGTCATCTTTGAGGTTCCCTCCGAAATTGTTGGGGGGAATTGTGGGGAGTCGCTTCGATTTGTCGGTTTTGAGTTTCCCACGTGGACGTATTGAACCATCTGCACAACATCCAAAGCTTCCAAGCGAACATGGCTATAGTGGTAAGCATCTTCCGACCGCCCAAGCGCGAACGCATAGAGTTACCGTTCTCGTGGATGTAAACGACCTCTATCGGAATACATCATGCGTCGGCGTCATTCAGTACTTGGCGAAGCCTGGGGCTGCTCGCTTGCTGTGATTATCCCGACCGACGGAAGACAATCGCCGAAGAATTCTGGGACGTCTTAAGATTCTTTGCTCCCGTCAGAAAAATGCTCCATCGCAGGCGCTTGGCGCCAAGGCCGCCTGGGTCCGCAATCGTGGAAATCATTTCGTTGCCCCGCACCTCGCAGAGAATCGAGTTCCCGTAACCACAGGCAGATTTCGGAAATTGCTCGCGCCTCTCAAAAATACCTGTTCTTTCAATCAGATATTTAGGATATCTTTTCCCCAGTTTCTTTTTTCCCTTTTCCCGAACACATGGATTTCTGGATGCATGTTCTACCCAGCCTGGACAGCCGAGCCAGAGGAGGTTCCCTGGGAACGCGATGTTACACGACGGCAAGAACTCGCCCTGTTAATTCTGCCAGGCCACGACAAGCTCAGACGGAACGACGACGGAGCAGCAAAACTGGCGTTCACATCGTGCGATTGCTGCCGCAACCGCGGGTGATTGTGCGATCGCCTCGGGCATCGATGCTGTGCCACTAAACGCGAGGGAAGAGCAGTAGGACCAGCATGCAGAGTAAGCTAATGGCGCGCAGATACGAAACATCCTGAATACGAAATATCCCTGAACAGATTCAAACGTCCACTGTTCCTGTCTCGATCCTTTCAGCTATTCCGTTCTATGGTCTACCTAACAGAGAAAGGGAAAGTCATGCGAGAACTATTTCGAACCGTTGCCGTTCAGCTCAGCTTCGCGATTTTGCTTTCGGTGTCGGCTAGTGCCCAAGAAACGGCTAATCCCGCGATGGAAAAGTTCCAGCAGGACCTGAAAACGGCCGTGCTCAATGGCAGCATCACGGTTCCACAGGTAAAGCAGTTGCAGACAGATGCCGAAACGCTTAAGAGTGCGCGTTCAGAGCAGTCGCCTGAAGCGCCGGTCGATCTCCTCACTCCCTGGCGCGCCGTCTCGAATATGAAGAAGACTATGGCAACGGTCGACGCGAAGGATCGCGAGACGCTTCGCCAGGACCTGCAGGCGGTGATCGCTCATAAGCAAGAGCCCGCGTCCGCGACGCCACCCTCCGCCGGACAGAAACTTGGCAAGGATATCTTCAGAGCTGTCCTTATGGGCGATCCGACAGAGGTCCAAGTTCAGACACTGCAGGACAGCTTGAATGGGCTGAAGGCCGCAAAAAGTAACCAGGGTCATCCTTTGCAGGCTTTGCGTGCACTCAATGGCGCGAAGTCTCAGATCGAGTCAGTGATGAACGCCGGGCAGTTTCGTCCGCAGGATCGACAGGCGGTGCTCGATGACTTGACCAGTCTTGGACCGCAGGGTGGCGGTGGAGCGCACCGATAGATCGGGGCAACGGTCATGCGCACGCTTCCAGTGGTCGTTCTTGCATATGTGTTGATCGCAGCGGGCGGGCTCCTCGCTCAGGAGCCCGAGCTTCCTCTTTCTGACGCTATCAAGATCGCCCTGGCTAGCAACAGGCCGGCAAAAATTCTGGAGTTGGACATCACCAAAGCCGAGTGGGCCGTCGCATCGACAAAGACGAAGCGGCTTCCTTCGTTCAGCACTTACTTCTTTGGCTCCGCCACGCTCACTTCGCCCACCTGGGACTTTCCCGCCAACACATTCCAGACAACGAGCCAGCAGCCAGTGCCCGCAACGGACACAAAGATCAACCTCTCTCAAGGTTTTACGGGATACGTGATCGGAGAGGTAGCTCAGCCACTCAGCCAGCTGTACAAGATCGGACTGGCCATCGAGGAACAAAAGCTGGATGTGGACCTCTCGCGCCAGAAATATGAAGGCAAGCGGCAGTCTGTCGTCGCAGATGTGAAGCAGGCATACTATGCGATCCTGCAGACCGAAAGCTCTCTCGACGCCGCCACGGCAACCGTCATGCAATATCAGGAAACTGACCGGGTGGTCCTCGATTACGTTGCGCAGCGTTCCGTGCTCAAGTCGAGCAGTCTCGACGTGAAAGCGAAGCTTGCGCAGGCTCAATACCAGGTCATTCAGTTGAACAACACGCTTGAGACGCAAAAGGAGAAGCTCAATTTCCTGATGGGTCGCGATCTCGATACGCCCTTCCGAACACAGCAGGTTCCCACGGAAGACGCGCAGGAGATCGATCTCAAGTTAGCTCGGCAGACTGCTCTATCTCAGCGTCCTGAGATCAAAGAGGCAGAGATCGATACCCGGCGGGCGGATTACGATCGCAAGCTGGCTAAGTCGCAGTACATTCCTGACGTCGGTGCAGCCTTCCATTACACGAGCCCGTTCAACACGTCGATTCTGCCGGAGAATATTGCATCGGCGGGTTTTGAGTTTCGCTGGGAGCCCTTTGAATGGGGCCGTCGCAGAGATGAGATAAAACAAAAAGACGTCGTGGTTGATCAGAGCAAATATCAATTGGATGAGGCGCGGTCGCAGATTCTGCTCGAGGTAGACAGCAGTTTTCGCAAACTGGCGGAGAGTAGGTCTTTGCTAGCCGTGACTGAAGCAGCGCGCGCTGCCGCAAATGAAAAGTTGCGTGAGGTCAACGACAAATTCAAGCAGTCTGCTGTTTTGCTTCGCGATGTGCTGGAGCAGCAGGCCGCCGTCGCGACTGCTGAGAACGAGTACGAAGAGAGCCTGTTGGCTTTCTGGAGCGCAAAAGCCAGCTTCGAAAAAGCGCTGGGAGAGGAGTAGTACGATGCCACGTTCTACAGTCGCACGACGCACATTGATGGTGGCTGCGGCCGTCCTCTGCGTTTGTGTCTCTGCGTGCAGACACGAAGGTGCTCCCCAGAAGCAGCCATTGCCCGTGCGCACGGCGTTGGTCCGAAGCGTGGCTGTTGGAAATTCCGCTCGCTATTCCGCCAGCATCGTTCCCTATACGCAGGTTGACCTAGCCTTTCAGTCCAGCGGGTACGTGGACGGCGTCCTCCAGGTAAGAAGCGCCAGTGGAGGCGCGCGCAATTTAGACCAGGGCGACTGGGTGAAAAAGAGGACAGTCCTGGCCATTGTGAGCCAGCAGAATTATGAGGACAAGCTTGCCCAGGCCAAAGCTCAAGTCACTGGAGCGCAGGCCCAGCACCTGAAAGACAAGTTAAGTTTCGATCGCGTTTCGGCGCTCTATGCTTCGCAAAGTTCAACCAAGCCTGAGCTGGATTCGGCGCAGGCTCAGCTTGACACCAGTGCTGCCCAGGTCGCGGCCGCACAGGCGCAGGTCAGTGAGGCGCAGACAGCCCTCGCCTACTGCTCGCTTCGGGCACCATTCGACGGTTGGATCGTGAAGCGCAACGTGGACGCTGGAAGTTTCGTGGGTCCGGCGACCAACGGCTTCACCATCGCCGACACGCGAACGGTGAAAGCAGTCTTTGGGGTTCCTGACATCTCTATCAACCGCGTGCGCGTCGGTCAGACTCAGATCATAACTACTGACGCTCTGCCCCAGACCTTCACGGGACGAGTCACGGCAATTTCTCCAGCCGCGGATCCGAAGAGCCGGGTTTTCTCAGTCGAAGTTTCGATTGCAAATCCCAAAAATGAATTGAAGTCAGGCATGGTGGCCTCCCTCTCAGTGGACGGTGCTCCATTGCCACGGTCAGTCATGGCAGTACCGCTGCCCGCAGTGATTCACGACCCGCAAACAGCAAATGGCTTTGCAGTGCTCACAGTACAGGGCGATGGAGAAATCCGGTCGACGCAGATCCGCCCTGTGGAGCTCGGCGAGGTCTATGGAGACATGATCGGCGTGAATGGCGGCTTGAAGTTTGGAGAGCGCGTTGTCACCACCGGAGCGACGCTCGTCAAGAGCGGCGCCCAGGTTCGTGTAATTCCTTAGGGAGCGATTGGAAGATCCTGATGAGCCACAAGTCAGAAGCCGAGTACATCGCCAACACGCACAATACGGCGCGCTTCTTTACAGAGCATCGCCAGGTCGCATTTGTGCTTCTGATCGCAGTGGCGGTCTGGGGCTGGTACGGCTATGCCCACATGCCGAAGCGCAAGGATCCCATCATTCCAGTGCGAGTGGCTGTCGCTTCTACATCCTGGCCTGGCGCAACCGCTGAAGAGGTAGAGCAACTCGTCTCGCGCCCGGTAGAGCAGACGATGGCGCAGAATGCATTCATTAAGGGCCCCACTGCCTCCGATTTCGGAATCCGCTCCATCAGTTTTCCAGGGCTGTCTCTGGTCTACGTGCAGCTTGGCGACAACGTGTCGGACACCAAAAAGCAGTTTGCCGACATCAATCTCAAACTGATTGCGCTCAACAGCAGACTGCCGCAGGGGGCTGGACCAATTCAATTCAACAGCGATTTCGGCGATACCGCGGCGTTGATGCTTACGGTCGCGAGTCCGCCCGCGAACTCGATCGATATATCGTTGCGGGCCGCGGCGATGCGGAAAGCCATCGAGCAAACACGCGCCGCGGAAGCGAAGAACGCGCATCAGCCCCGAATCAGCATCATCTCAGCATTCCCAACATCAGTCGCGCCGGCGATGGTTCGCGAGCCGTTCAATGCAGTCATTCTCGCCGGAGTTGAAAACAGAACGATCTCTGATCCGCACTTCTTTGAGGGCAGCGGATTTATTGGTGTGGATGTAGCCTCTAAGCTGACTGAGGAGCAGTTGCGGGTATTTGGTGATCAATGGATCAGAGAAAATCTGAATCGCTCTGAAATTCATCCCGACTCGTGGCCCGCTGTCTTCATCCGTGATCCTTCCGAAACCGAGAGTCGGCTCGCTGCCGTTGCCGGCGACCGCTATTCCTATCGCCAACTCGACGACTTTACTGACCTGATTGGACGCACCCTCCAGGGCGCTCCTGAAGTGGCAAAGATCGATCGCAAAGGCGTGCTTCCGGAGCAGATTTACCTCAACTACTCTCAGGATCGCTTGGCATCCTACGGGTTGCAGCCCTCTAACCTCAAAGATATCCTTGGAGCTCGTAATATCACGCTGCCCGGTGGCCAGCTTGAGGTTGGTTCCAAGAACATCCTGATCGATCCTTCCGGAAAATTCACCGATCCCAGGCAGATCGGCGATGTCATAATCAGCACCTCTTCGACTTCTTCAGCAGGAGCAACTTCGCAGGCAGCAGCCGGGGCTTCTAATGCGGCCGCAGGTTCTTCATCCGGAGTGAGTCCCGTCTATCTGCGTGACCTCGTGCAGATCTCCCGTGGATATCAGAGCCCGGCGAAATATCTCAACTATCTCACCTGGGTAGACAAAGAGGGAAAATGGCACCGCAGCCGCGCAGTTACTGTTGCGGTGCAGATGAAAGACGGCGAGCAGATCGATGCGTTCGGGCGTAGCGTCGACTCGAAACTCGCTGCGGTCAAGCAATACCTTCCTGAAGATTTGATCATCGCGCGCACCTCTGATCAGCCATTACAGGTAACGGAAAACATCGGCCTTTTTATGGACGCGCTTTACGAGGCCATCGCACTCGTCGTACTTGTCTCGTGGCTGGGCTTCTGGGAATGGCGTTCAGCGGTGCTGATGGCTGTTTCGATGCCGCTAACCCTGGCTATGACATTCGGCGCGATGTACTTGCTCGGCATCGATATCCAGCAGACCTCGGTCGCCACGCTGATTATCGCCCTGGGACTTTTGGTGGACGATCCAGTGCTTGCCGGTGACTCGATCAAGCGAACAATGGCAGAGGGCTACCCGAACTCTGTCGCGGCGTGGCTTGGTCCCACCAAACTGGCCACTGCAATCATGTATGCGACGGTTACAAACATCGTCGCTTATCTACCCTTCCTTATGGTGACGGGAAGCACTGGAGACTTCCTTTACAGCCTGCCCGTTGTTATGACCTGTGCGTTGGTTGCGTCACGGCTTGTATCGATGACGTTTCTGCCGTTTCTGGCCTACTACCTGTTGCGTCCCGAGAAGAAGGCCGAAAAAACGATCGAAGAGATGCGCGAGTCGGGTTTTTACGGTTGGTACGCTCGCGTCGCCCGCTACTCTATTGAGCATCGATGGAAGTTTTTCTTCGGATCCCTGATTTTTCTTGTTATCGGCGGCATCATCTTCGCTCAGCTCAAAGTTGCGTTTTTCCCTGAAGACGTGCAGTACTGGTCGTATATAGATGTCTGGCTTCCGAACGATGTAAATCTCGGAGCAACAAACGAAGCCGCGCTCCGTGTAGAACAGATTGTGCGCAAGCAGGCTGAGAAATTCTCCGCCGAGCACCATGGCAAAGATCAGGGACCGGCGCTCCGATACATCACCACCTTCGTCGGCGGTGGTGGACCGCGTTTCTGGTTCTCCGCATCGCCGCAGCTGCAGCAGCTGAATTACGCGCAAGTGCTCATCGAAGTCACTGACAAGGAGATGACCCCGCAATTCATTCGTGAACTCCAGCCCGTGCTTACTGCGTCCATTCCCGGAGCACGCCTGGATGCGCGCCAGCTTCTGACGAATCCAGTCGACTATCCCATCGAAATCCGGGTCTCCAGCACCGCGGACGTGGATGCACGGCAGGAGGATGACGATATTCGCAATTTGCGGCTGATCGCAGGCCAGGTAGAAGAAATCCTTCGCTCGTCTCCACTCGCCGATCGCACTCGAAATGAGTGGGGTGACGATAACACCCTGGTTGAATTAACGGTCGATCCTGATCGTGCAAATCTTGCAGGCGTTACCAACATGGATGTAGCCAACTCCTCGACTGCCGCCATCAGCGGATCGACTGTTGGCGTCCTGCAGGAAGGGCAGAAACAGATTCCTATTGTGGTGCGCGCGCGTATGGCAGATCGCGCTCATCTGTCCGATGTGGAAAATCTCTATGTCTACGCCTCCCAGGACGGCTCGAAGATTCCGCTCTCCCAGATTTCCAGCGTGAATCATGATCTTGTAACCGGGCGCATCGTGCGCTACGAGCAGTTCCGCGCGATGAACATACGCAGCTTTCCCGCTGTGGGACACCTGAGTTCGGAGGTTCTAAAGCAGGTCATGCCGAAAATCGATGCCCTCCAGGCTTCTCTGCCTCCGGGCTATCAAATTCAAATTGGCGGCGAGTACGACAAGACCAAAAGCGGCTTCAAGAATCTCGCACTCGTGATGGCGATCTCCACCGTCTCAGTCTTTCTCGCGTTGCTCTTCCAGTTTAAGAACGCGATCAAGCCGCTGTTGGTGCTCGCGGCTGCTCCTTACGGAATGATCGGTGCGTTCCTCGCCCTGTGGATTATGGGCGAGGCATTTAGCTTTATGGCTTTCCTTGGCGTGGCTAGTCTTGTGGGTGTTATTGTCAGCCATTCCATCGTTCTCTTCGACTACATCGAAGAACGTCACGCAGTCGGTGACGATTTTGAAAATGCTCTTATCGATGCCGGTATTCTGCGTTTGCGGCCGGTGCTCATCACTGTATTTGCTACCGTACTTGCGCTTTTTCCACTTGCAATTCATGGCGGCCCGCTTTGGAAGCCCCTGTGTTATGCGCAGATCGGTGGCCTGCTGATCGCAACCGTCGTTACCAAGCTGCAGGTGCCCGTGATGTATGCAATCTTTGTGCTCGACCTGAAAATCCTTGAATGGAAGCAGGTTGAGAATCCCAAAAAGCAATCCGGACCTTTATCCTCAAATCCATCCAATGCCCTGGTGAGCTGACCAAAATGAAAACAAGAATTCTCTGCCTTGTCGTCTTCGCGTGTATCTCTACATCCCGTGTTTATTCCCAGAACCAGGATGCGCCGAAAACTCCTCCTGTTCTGCAGGCTTACGATCAGGCTCTCGAACAGGTGGCGGAGCGAGCGATGCGTTCTGTTGTAGAGATCGATGTTACCGGCTACGCAGCCCCAGAACACGATCAGAATTCTCAAGTGCTGCAGCTCCAGCGATCGCTTGGCTCGGGAGTCATTGTCGATCCCGATGGTTACATCATCACAAACAATCACGTCGTTGCCGGCGCGATGCGAATTCGCGTCACTCTGGCACCCGCAACCGTTGAGATCGTCCCTTATCACACATCACTGGCGCGAAAGCAGCGTGTATACGACGCGAAACTCATCGGCACGAATCGCTATGCGGATCTGGCGGTGCTTAAGATTGAAGAAAAAGTCCTGCCGTATATTTCGCTCCCCGATGAGCTATACCGAGTCCACCTCGGCCAGGCCGTGCTTGCAATCGGCTCGCCCGAAGGTCTTGACCACACCCTCACCAAGGGAATCGTGAGTGCGGTCGGACGACAGCCCGATCTTGATCGTCCGATGGTCTACATCCAGACTGACGCCCCGATCAATCCAGGAAACAGCGGCGGTCCGCTGATCGATCGCGACGGCAACCTCGTCGGCATTAACACGTTCATCTACACTTCTGGCGGGGGGAGTGAGGGCCTCGGCTTCGCAATCCCGGAACCCATCGTCCGCTTCGCCTACAGGGAGATCAAGGCACACGGCACCATTCACCCTGTCACCATTGGGGCGCATGCTCAAACCATCACGTCTGATCTGGCCAAGGGTCTCGGACTCCCCCAGGATTGGGGAGTCATCATTTCTGATGTCGACCCGGGCAGCCCGGCCGAAGCAGGTGGACTCCGATCCGGAGACATTGTTGTTTCTGTAGACGGAATCCTCATTGACTCGCTGCCCAAATATACGGCTTTTCTTTACTTGCATGCCGCAGGTCACCCGATGCAGATTAAAGTTATTCGCAGTGGTGGCGAATCCACCTTTTCTGTAATGCCCGCAGACGCTGCTCCAACAATCGACAACCTTGCCGATCTTATGAATCCCAGAACAGATCTCCTGGCTCCCCTGGGTGTTTTTGTACTCGACCTCAATGGACCACTTGCCGGGTCGATCCCAGGCGGCTCCGGGAAGGGCGTCATGGTGGCTGCGTTTCTCAAAGGAGAGCCCGCCACACTCGCCGACGTTCAACAAGGAGACGTCATCCGTTCCATCAACTCGCAACCAGTCGTCAACACAGCAGGCCTGCGTCGGCAGCTTGGCGCCTTCAAGACAGGCGATGCCGTCGTCCTTACACTGGAACGCCAGTCCGTAATCCAATATGTCGCCTTCGAAATGGAGTAATGTGCCTGGCAAAAACTTCCATGAAGTATGAGTAGTGTGAACTACAGTGAGAGGGCAGTTCCGTCGTTGACATTCCTCCTAATTTGTCTCGCGTAAATAGGGCACGATGATAGATTGCGCTTGAGTCAGCCTTGCGGTTTGGCCGCGGCGCTCGCCGATCTTAGCGCCGCCAGTGCCGAGTTCGGTTCCACCGCAAAGCTATTATGGTGATCCGCGAGATAGCGATGGACATCCGAAATGACGACGGAGCCCTCGCCGACCGCAGATGCCACGCGCTTCACGGACTTGGAGCGCACGTCTCCGACGGCAAAGACGCCGGGCACGCTGGTTGCGTATGGAGTGTTCTCGAAGCCATCCGCACTTCCCGTCAGGATGAAGCCCTTCTTATCGAGCCGCACAGTGCCGAAGAGCCATCCGGAGTTCGGCTCTGCGCCGATCATCACGAATACGCTCCCTATGGGCTTTACTGTTCGCTCGCCGGTCATGCGATTTGCCCACGTGACGGACTCCAGAGATGATTCACCTTCGAGCTTCTCGATCTCTGAATTCGTGTAAAGCGTGATGTGAGAAGAATTCTCGATACGGGATACAAGATACTGTGACATGCTGCTTGCCAGCGATTCACCACGGATGATGTGATGCACGTGTTTGGCGATGCCGGACAGAAACATTGCCGCCTGCCCCGCCGAGTTACCGCCGCCCACCACGATCACTTCATTGTCGCGGCACAGCAGGGACTCCATCGCGGTCGCTGCATAATAGATTCCGCGATTTTCAAACTGGCTATTGTTTGCCAGCGAGAGTGTGCGGTACTGCGCTCCGGAGGCCACCACCACAGAGCGTGAGCACACGGTAGCTCCACCCGCCAGTGTCAGTTTGTGGATGCCATCGATCTGCTCCGCCGTGACCACATCTCTGGAGATCGCGAATTCCACGCCGAATTTCAAAGCCTGCAACTGGGCGCGGCTTGCAAGGCGTTGACCGGAGATACCCGTCGGAAAGCCGAGATAGTTTTCAATCTTGGAACTTGTTCCTGCCTGGCCTCCGGGGGCGATGCCCTCGATCACAATGGTGCAGAGCCCTTCCGATGCCGCATAGACGGCAGCTGCGAGACCAGAGGGGCCCGCTCCGACTACCGTCACGTCGTAAATCCTATGAGGGTCAGGAAGCTCAGTGATGCCTAACTCATCGGCGAGTTGCGCGATGGTGGGTCGATACAAAGTACGGCCATCGGAGAGAATCACAGCGGGCAGCGTTGCTTCATGACCTGATCGGGAATCACCAACCTGAGACGATTCCTCTTGTGTCGTCTCGACTATCCTATGCGGATACGTGTTGCGAAGAAGGAAGCGCTGGAGTTGTATCGTCTCTGCATTGCCGGCGTGTCCCTTGAGCACAATTCCGCCATCAGCCTCGCTGATGATCCCAATGCGGCGCCAGATGGTCGCCTGCATTATGAGATTCGCGATGTCCCCTTCTGCGCGCATGAGTTGCTGCAGTCTGCTGCGCGGTATTCGAAGAAGGTGGCTCTCCCCAGCGGTCCGTGCTTCGACAAGCGATCCTTGAGAGTTCAGAAGATTTAACTCGCCGGAAAAGTCGAACGCTTGATGGTGGGCGATAATTTTGGACTCTCCACTTGTAGCGGGAAGAGCGATATCGATTTGCCCCTCAAGCACTACAAACATATCGACGCCCCGCTCGCCGAAGGTGAAGAGGGGGGTGTTTGCCGGGAAAGTCTCCTCTCGACTATAGGGACGCAGACGCTCGACCATATCCTCTGTCAGTTTTGGGAATGCGAGGTCCGGTCGAGGATCCGGGACGCTCCACACACTGGCTCCACTTTTTCCTTCACTGTGCATGGATGGTGAGGCCTCCTGGCTCGATGCGAGATTTTCAATTCTAGAGCCTATCGCTGTATTTACGCGCGCTAGTCTCAAATCATGTAGTTGCTGATGATGAACCCTTTGATCTCCCGGGCCAGAGGCATTCGCGCCGAGATCAAGGTCAATTGCTGAGCGACTGGAACACGCAAAGTTGCCCCGCGACTAATGGGGAAGAGAGACTGCATATAGATACCAGGCTGCGTGCGGAAGCCACTCCTCGGTCCATCGCCAGTCTTCGTCCTTGCCCGTGACCGCGAATCCTTGATTGAAGGCGATGCCATCTTCGCTCTGCAAACCCGCTGTTATGCCGTTGACGATTCCTCCTGGTGCGTTTGTGTACTTATAGGAGCGAAAAAACATATAGGCTGCATCTCCGTGACCGGTTCCGATCAGCATGCTCGTATCAAACGGATTGCGGCCTAGAATCCAATGCAACTGGTTCCACGCATAATCCCTCAACTGCAGTTGGAATTCGGGCTTGTCGGCGAAGAGCGATAAAGCCATCCTGGCAGCAGCAGCGAGTGAAGCAAGCCGTGCGTTCTCCCCTTGCCACCATGGTGCTGCTTCTGTGTCGTGCGGAAAGAAAAAGGCGGTGCGAAGCTTCCCGTCTCCCATCCTGACGAGCTGGCGCGCATATCCGAAGGGATTGTTGACCTCTGCGGTCACGTTCAATTCAAAACGCAGCGAACGCTCCACCGCCTGCCGAACTTTGCTGCGCTGTTCGGGAGTGGCGATGCTGTCATACTCAAGCAGACTTATAACAGGAAGGCCCGCGTCCGATGGGTGGAAGAACGGGCGCGTCCCGCTGTCAGCTCTCCAGTAGTTCTTCCACGATTCTGATTCCGTAAGGCGTTGCATCAACTGATTGGCGCGCCGGTCGGCAGCGACACGATACATATCCTCGTGTGCTTGCGTTGAAGAGTTCCGTCGCCGCCATCAGTGCGCAGTAGTCATCGAGAATGTTTTCAATTCCATCGTTCAGAAGTTCGACGTTGTGTTTATCCAAAAACTGAAAAGCATCTTCGGCCGCCTTTAAATACTCGCTCCGAGAATAGTCGCCATCCATGGGCATGGTGCTTGCCAGTGCCAGTGCGGCAATCGACATTCCTCCGCCAGCGCGGAAGCTAGCTTCGAATGCGTGCGGCCCCACGGCGGTGTCAATACTTTCAGTGGATTCTGTGGTCTTGGTCTTGATCCGGGTGCGCCAGTTCGGGTTGCCGATTGCTCGATCTTGTGCGAGCTTTTCTTTCCCGGTGCGGTTATCGACTCAAAGAAGGAACCGTTTGGGCGCTTGATTCGAACCAAGAAGTCAGCGCCGTAAAGGCCTTCGTCAAGCATTCGGCGCTCATACTCATTGAAATTGTCGTCGTTCCGCTCTCTAAGGATTTCGTAGCTTCGCAGCAGACTCCAGACTACCAAGGGGGTCTGCTGCGGGTTGAAGTAAGAAGTCGGATTCTGATGGGAGAGATGGATACCGTAGTCGCCTGTGGCGTCGTACCAACCGCCATGCACGTCAACATATGTACCCGGGCTTCCCGGGACCTCCAGGTGTCGGTCGGCTTTGTCCATCAGTCCGCTCGCCCGCTGACCCTTAAGGTAGTAGACGATGTTTGAAAGAGTGCCGCGCTCGATAATGTTCTCGCCAATCGCGAATGGACAGGAGCTTGTCTCGCCCTCGCGCGATGAAATCGAAGAATGTATTGGCCGGGTTTTCTCCACGAAGAGAAATCGGCAATCCAAAATGCCGTTTCACCCCAAGCGTTAACTTGCCCGTTGGCTTGAAGACTACCTGTCAGAACGACTTTTCCGGCTTCGGAATCGACCAGCGAAAACTCTCGAGGGCTTTCATGCGAAGAGCTCGAGACAATCGCCTGTTTTGACTCCCGAGCCTCGTAACCCACCTGATTCACGAGTACGCGCACTTGGGCCAAACATGAGTGGCCATAGACCGTGCACAGACAAATTGTCAGCAGAAGCCTCAACGTACGGATGATCAGCCATCCCTTCTCAATGGGAATTAGTCCTCCATGCAATCAAAGGAGTCGTTTGAGTTGACGTTCCAGTATAGAAGCGGCCTAGGCATTCGTTAGGCTTAATTCCGAAGTCGGTCGTTGCAATGGGATGAAGCGCCTGTGTTCACTGCGCCGACCTCGATAGCGACCCACAAAGTAGCCAGAATCAGCTGCTCATCGAGCATCAATGTCATTTGTTTCGCGGCAATAACCTGACTTCAGGCAATAGTGTGCTGCCCGGGGAAAACCGCCGGTTGATCTACCCTTTTAAGAATGGCTTCTTTTCGCTTCGATTGATTTCTTCACGGCGCGATTTTCGTGCAAGATGCCGACCCAAAATTATGCATTGACGTGCGGCTGGCATGGCGGTACTCTCGCCTTGCAACGAGAGATTACTCTCGTGCTGAAAGCTCCGAACACAAATGGATTGACGTTCCCAACGACTTCCCCCATCGAAAGGGCCAACGCCATGAAGAGTCGCATTGTGCTTACCTGGTTCTCGCGTTTAACCGTACTTTTCACATTCACAGCTCATCTCACCTTCGCCCAGAAAATCACCACGTTTGACTTCCCTGAAGGATTGGCCACAACTCCGACTGGAATTTCGTCATCAGGTCGAATCGTTGGCTATTATGGGGACCAGCAGGCGGTGGCGGTTCGTGGATTCGTGCGGAATGCCAAGGGCAAGTTCATCTCGTTCGATGCTCCGGGATCGACTTACACTTTGCCGACCGGCATAGACAAGCTCGGGCAGATTATCGGCTTTTACGGAGATAACCTTGATTTCGGCTACTTGCAGCTCGGTTTCCTGCGAAATCCCGGCGGAACGATGGACACGTTCAATGGCGGCACCGGAACTGTTACTTTCCCGGAAGATATCAACGCCCTGGGACAAGTTGTTGGATACTGGGTCGATCAGGGGCAGGTTGTGCATGGATTCCTGCGAAACGCTCATGGCACAATCACCTCACTCGATGTCGGTTCCGGCACCTATTACGGAACGTACGCTCTGGGCACCAACGCGAGCGGCCAAATCACCGGTTCTTATTTCGATGACAGCACTGACTTCAAATCGCGTGGCTTCCTGCTTCGGGTCGATGGGGCAATTGAAACTTTTGATGTTCCAAACGCGATAGCGACAGCCGGTGTTGCAATCAATCGAAGAGGGTGGATTCTTGGCAGCTACACTGACTCCTCCAATCATGGTGGCGGATTTCTGCGACGTGCAGACGGATCTATAGAGGCCTTCCATGTCCGCGGCGCCACGGCCACGGCGCCCGTAGCGATCAATTCAAAAGGACAGGTTGCCGGATATTACATCGATTCGAGCTCTGCGATTCACGGATTCCTGCGGGATTCCGACGGCGACATAAAGACATTCGACGTTCCGCACGCAACCCGCACCGTGCCGGCGGCAATGAATTCGAGTGGGGAAATAACCGGTGTGTTTTACGACGCGAACGGTGATCAGCACGGCTTCGTGAGAAGCCCGGAAAGAGAAACCCGTTTGACGGATTAGACCGAGGAGATCCCTGTAAGCTCTCACTTTTTAGGATCGCTCAACACCGGTGAAAAGGCTACGCGTCGAAGAGCGAGCCCGACGCGCTCTCCGTCGTTGCCAGCCGAGTCCTTCGGCGAAGGGGTTGCACCGGAGCAGGGGTAGCAACGTTTGCCGGCGAGGCCAGAATCCCTGCAATCTCACGCAGCTCGATACGCGCGCGCCCAATCACGTCCGCAACCTTGTTGCCCTTTTTCGTGGCCTTGGCACCATTCGCCTGCGCCGGAGCACCAATTGCGGCCTGCGGCTCACCGCGTTTGGCTTGTCCAAGTGCCTGGCGCGCGCCGGAGAGCGTATATCCTTCGCCATACACCAGCCGCTTGATCTCCACTGCAATCTCCACGTCACGTTTGCGATAGAGGCGCTGGCCGGTGCCGCTCTTGTTCGGCTTCAATTGGGGGAATTGCGATTCCCAGAACCGCAGCACGTATGGCTCGAGTTTCAGAATGCGCGCAACGTCCCCGATTTTGAAGTAAAGACGGTCGGGGATAGTCGGGTTTTCAACGGCGCGCTTCGGGGATGGATGCGATGCCATAGCAAAATACAGAATCCCCGCAGGCTTACGCGGAGTCACTGCTTAGACGCAGTATAGGCCACCTCTTGCACCAGAAGTGAAGCAAAAAGCGCAGTAGCTGCTTCAGCAGACAACGAATCCTGTTGAAAATCAGTCAATAATCGCTGACTTCAGCCCTTCTTTGGCCGCTCAAGCGCAGCCCGGGCCGTCGATCCCTGCGGCGGCGCGCGCAAATACTGCACAGGCCAGCTCGCCGTTTCACCCAGTGCCGAAGCCGAATGCAGCGGCCAATAGGGATCGCGCAACATCTCCCGCGCCAGAAGCACCATGTCCGCTTCCCCGTTCGCGATGATGCCGTCGGCTTGTTGTGGCTCAGTGATCATGCCCACAGCGGCAGTCGGAATTCCAGCCTCTCTGCGAATCCGTGCGGCAAAGGGAACCTGAAATCCCGGACCCACCGGAATCTTCGCATGCGGCACCTGTCCGCCCGACGAAACATCGATCAAGTCGACTCCATGCTCTCCCAGTCGCCGCGCCAGCGCGACTGACTCGTCCGGCGTCCATCCGCCATCGGCCCAGTCCGTTGCGGAGATGCGCACAAATAGCGGCAGATGATCGGGCCACGCCGCACGCACCGCGTCCGTCACCTCCAGCAGCAGTCGAATTCGATTCTCAAAACTGCCGCCGTACTGGTCTGTGCGCTGGTTCGAAAGCGGCGACAAGAACTCGTGCAGCAGGTATCCATGCGCCGCATGAATCTCGACAAAATCGAACCCCGCCCGATCGACGCGTCGTGCAGCATCCGCGAACGCGCTGACAACGCCGGCAATCTCCGCTACATCCAGCGCCTTCGGCACCGCATAGTTCGGCGAAAACGCAATCGCGCTAGGCCCCAGCGGCTCCCAGCGTCCCTCTTCTTCTGTCAGCAGCCGCTCTCCGCCAAAAGGTGCGGTCATGCTACCCTTGCGTCCCGCATGTGCCAGCTGAACTCCCGCCCGAGCCCCTTGCGAGTGAATGAACCGGGCAATCTGCTCGAGCTTCACAATGTGCTCGTCCTTCCAGATTCCCAGGTCGTTGATCGAAATCCGGCCCTCCGGCGTCACTGCCGAAGCCTCTGTCATTACCAGCCCCGCACCACCCTGCGCGCGGCAACCGAGATGCACAAGGTGCCAGTCGTTTGCGAACCCGTCTTCCGACGAGTACTCGCACATCGGCGAAACGCCAATGCGATTCGGAAACACCACAGAACGAAGCTGAAAAGGAGAAAAAAGAGGATGGCCCATACAGTATGTATTATTCCGTTCCAATAAAGAGATGAGTTTGAGGTCAGAATCGACGCATAGGTTTCACTGTTAATCAAAGTGTTACTGACGAGTGGTCCACAATACGCCAACGACCGCCTATGCGACCGAAGACATACACTGGCTGACATATGCCGCCTCCGCTTCGCAGTGCCCACATCTACGCCACTGAGGGCAAGTCTGTAATCATCGCGCCCCTGCATTTCAACTCCGCCGGAATCCGATATGAGCAGGACGTTCCTATTGTGGTCGAGAACAGCTCGTGGGAGGCTGTCGTGCCCCATTTAAGAATCTCGCTCGAAAGGTTTTCGTTTCGCGAAGCGAATCTTCGCGAGGGGAAATTGACGGACTGGCCAAGCTATCGCGCATCAGGAATGCGATCCGTTCTCCAGTTTCAGAATGGCTACCTTTGCATCCAGATCATGGCTGTTAACGATGCTGAGCTTTTCTATGACGCAAGGTGTGAGCCGCACGCAGAGTCCGACGTCACTCTTCACGTCACACTGAATCCATACGGGCATGATGAGGAGATTGGCCGGTTATTAGGCAAGCTCTTCCATTCTTGTCTGCGGTGGCCAGCGGTAATGAGCGGATAACCGCCGACTCGTCCCTAACCTCGTCGCGGCCCGCCGGGGCCGGGGCGAAGAAACGTCAAACTGACGAGTTCATCACCACACTTCCGCAGCCGCCGTTTTCTGAAGTGCAGACGTGGCATTGTGCCTAACTTGAACGGGGCACCCGCCAAGCAGCTGTCATTCTCCATCCGAATTGAAGCGTTCTCCAAATGAGAAAGCCGAACCACCAGAGCCAACCCAGCATCGCAATTGACGCGGGAAGTCTCGCAGAGCCGTCAACGGCAGGAATCAACGCGACGGTGCCCGCTAGAACCGCGCAAGCTGTGATGAAGGCCCCGGGGTCAGCCCACCATTTCTGGGTTCGCGCAAGAGGAAATCCGCCCACAAGAAACCACTGAATGGCGATGAACAGACAAAGTCCGGCATCGATCTTCCGCTGCGTTTCCATCCACAACGGCGTTGGCGGCCAGGTCATTCTTCCGCGTAGTCTCCCCGCAAGCGACCAATGCGGAGGGCAATCATCTTCCCACCCCGTCAAAGCTAAGGACGGCATATCGATTGCCTGCACTACAACAACCTGCGCCGGATAGTGAACCCACATCCCGCAGGGGTCGAAGGCGACCGATTCACCCGCCTGCTCAGCATCGGCCTGGGCTGGTTTCGGCATTTGGGGTTCAGGCGGCTTGGGGGCTGCGAGTATGGCACCCTTCGCCATGATCTCTTCTGAAGTGAGCGCATACTTTTTGTCTCTGGCCTCCATCATGAAGATCATGGGTAGAGCTGCCGCCAGATTGATCCCAGCCAACAACAGTCCTCGCCGCCAGTTCATGGCTGCAAGACTACCAAAAGCGATTGCGGTTGGATTACCGCCTACCCGTCAGTAACAAACCAGTAAGCAGTCCTACGCGCTGTTCAGGCCGTCGGCTACTGCACGTATCCTGCCCCTCGCAACACCTTCCCCGGCAGTGCGCCCGTCATCTTCCCCTCCGCAATCACCGGCACCCCATTCACCAGCACATAATCCATCCCAACCGACAGCTGATTCGGATCTTCGAATGTCGCCTTATCCGTAATCTTCTCCGGATCGAACACCACCACATCGCCCCACATCCCTTTCTTCAGCACCCCGCGATCCGTCAGCCGCATCCGCTGCGCCGGCAAAGCGGAGAACCTGCGAATCGCATCGGCCAGCGTCAACTCCTTCTCCTCGCGAACATATTTCCGTAGAACCCGCGGAAACGTTCCGTACGCCCGCGGGTGCGGATGCTCGCTGCCCAGCAGTCCTTCGGGCGCAGTTCCCTGCGAGTCGTTGTCAAACGACACCCACGGCTGCTTGAGCGCCAGCACCACGTCCGGCTCGTCCATGCCGAAGACAGCGACCTCGGTAAACGCGTTGTCCTTGATCAGCAGATCGCACAGCGCATCAATCGAATCCTCATGCCACAAGGCCGCCACGTCTGACAGCCTTTTCCCCTGGAGCGGCAGCAACTCAGGATTCTGCACCACCGCAACCAGGATCGCTTCGGGCCCCGGAATTTCCTGCCATTCGTTGTCCCAGTCCTCGCCTGCCGAGTTCTTCCCGCTGCTCGTCATGTCCTTCCGAATCCGCTCCCGCATAGCCGGATCCTTGAGCCTCTCGATGAGCTTTGCGTCGCCGCCATCGTGCGCCCAGGGCGGAACAAATGCGGAAAATGTATTGAACCACGCCGTGTACGCGTAGGTATTCGCGCTCACATCCACACCGGCCGCTCGTGCCGCATCAATGCGAGCCACAATCTGCGGCATCTTCCCCCAGTTGGCCTTTCCCGCCGCTTTCAGGTGCCAGATCTCCACGGGAATCTGCGCCTCGCGCCCAATCCGCGTCGCCTCGTCAATCGACTCCAGCACGGCATCGCCTTCGCTGCGCATGTGTGTTGCGTAAATGCCGCCATACTTCGAGGCCACCTGCGCCAGCGCAATCAGTTCCTCGGTCTTCGCATAAGGCGCCGGCGAATATTGCAGCGAGGTCGATACACCAACCGCGCCATCCCGCATTGCCTGGTCGACGAGCGTCTTCATCTGTTCAAGCTGCGCCGGCGTCGGGTCCACTTTCGCATCACCCAGCACCATCCGCCGCACCGACGTAGCGCCCACATACGTCGCCAGGTTGATGCCCATCCCCTGCTTTTCTAACCGCGCAAAATACTCCCGCAGCGTCCGCCAATCCGGAGTGATGTGCAGATGTTCATACCCCGCGCGATCGGCCGCCAGCATCGCATCACTCACCGGTGCCGCTGAGTTGCCTTCGCCGGTAATCTCAGTCGTAATGCCTTGGTAGATCTTGGAAGGCAACCGCGGATCCACAAGGATCGTCGACTCCGACTGCCCAAGCATGTCGATGAACCCCGGCGCCACCACCTTGCCCCGCGCGTCGATCTTCTTCTTTGCCGGTGCCGCGCTCAGGTCGCCGATTGCTGCAATATGTCCGCCGCGAATCCCCACATCCCCCGAATACCAGGGCGAGCCCGTCCCATCGATAATGTGCCCATGCAGAATCACGACATCGAAAGGCGTCTGGTCTGATGCCCCCTGTCCAAACAGGGAGATTTGGCCCAACATTCCCACAGCACACAGCACTAGATTCCTGGCGATCCGAAGCATGGGTTCCTTTCGTGGTTCGCGATTTGTAGGTAAATCACCGCGATTCATCGGGTTTGCGCCTCCAGCTATTGTCACTGTAGGCAACCGGAATCGCGCGTTACTCTCGGCATTCGTCTATTTTTGCCTTGTCGTCTTACAATAACGGCAACAACCCTGCTTGGTAAGTCCGAGCAAAGGACTAACATCACATTGAGGACGCACGTGCCCCGGCAAGCAAGGGCCGCGTCCGAGGAATTCTAAAGTCTTCGGGTCCACGGTAGTGGCCCGTGCCTTGGCACCCTCAGTCCCGTTAGGACAGAAAAGGAAATTGCATTGAGCGCTATGTGGAAACCCACCCAACAAGGCCAATCACCCTCTCCGACACCGAACCCCGAGCCACCCGCTCGCCCCGTAACGGTGCAGCCCACAATTGAAACACCGCGCCCCGCTGCATCATCTTCTGTCGGCGAGCAAGCCAGCATCAGCAAGGGTCTCTCAATCAAAGGTGAGATCACGGGCACCGAATCGCTTTTCATCGATGGCAAGGTCGAGGGCAGCATCAGCATCCCCGGCAATCGTGTCACCGTTGGCAAAAACGGCAACGTCACAGCTAGCATCAGCGCGCGCGAAATCGTCGTTCTCGGCAAGCTCAAAGGCAATGTCAATGCCACTGATCGCGTCGACATCCGCGCCGAGGGCGCCCTCACCGGCGACGTAGCTGCGGCCCGTATCAGCATTGAAGACGGTGCGTTTTTCAAGGGCGGCATCGACATCCGCAAGCCCGATTCGAAGCCGACTGCTGTCCCTGCCGAGCCTGCCAAAGTAGCAGTTCACTCGTAAGGCGCTGCTGTCCCGAACCGCGCGGACCCCTGCCTCGGCAGGGGTCCTGGTGCCTTATTGCCCCCGAGACCTCAGAGCTTATCCCCGAGCGCTCAAGGCCCACGTGGTTCGGGAGCGTGAGGCTTCAGACTCACGAACATTCGGTCAAGATTCTGACGGGCTTCAGCCTTGGGAATCCTGCGAATCGCACGCTACAGGGATCAAGCCAGTCGCAGCCGCTTCATCACCACCCGCGGGAGCGCCGATCCTGTCCTGGTCAGCACCCACAAAGCGATCGTGCCCCACAGCAGACCGCCTACCGCAAGCACCAGCAGATCATACAAGCGGCCTTGCACAGCCAGATGCATTCTCTGCATAACTTCTCCGGACACCCACGAAAACACGATCCACGTGGTTGCTCCGCCTGTAAGCGCGGCGGCCAGGCATCTCCCCAATTCGCGATAATCCAGACTCACCAATGACACCATCTGCCGCTGATGCAGCAGAACAGCAATGGTCAGCGTTTGCAGGCAGATGCCCAGGTCTGACGCAAACGCCAGCCCCATGGCCCCATATGCCTTGAATAGCGAAGCGTAAATTGGCAGCGAGATAACCGTAATGATCGTCCCTGCCACCATCGGCACAAACGTGTTGCCCGCTGCATAAAACGCACGTGAGTAAATGGATTGTGCTGACCACAAGAACAGCGAGATTGAAAACACCGCAAAATACCCGGCGCATTCGCGCGCATCAGCTGCTGAAAACCGGCCGCCCACAAACAGCAAATCAATTGCCGGTTTGCCCAGCGCTATCATCGCTGATCCAGCCAGCAATCCCATGCAGGTCACGCGCGACACAGAATCCGCCACAGAGCTCGCGAATTCGAATCGTTTCTCCTTTGCCCACAAGCTTGCGAAGAACGGCATCGAAGCCGCGCCCGCGGCCTGCGCCAGCATCGACATGGGGGCCGTGAACAGCCGCTTCGCGTACGTCATCAGTGAAATCGCGCCGCTCGTATTCGATGCAAAATGCGCAATGATCCAGTTGTCTGCCGTCACCAGCGATACGCCGATAATCAATGGCAGCGACAGGCGCACCCATTCGTGCAATCCCTCGTCATGCCAGTCGAGCATCGGCTTGTAGCGGACTCCGGCCCTGTGCGCAAACACCGCGTTCAGCAGAAACGGCCCAACCAGCGCGCCAGCTACCGTGCCGATGGCCAGCGAAGAGACACCGAGCCGCTTCACCAGCAGGATGCCCCCGATGATTGTGCCCAGGTTGTAGATCAGCGGCGTCACTGCCTGCACATTGAACTGCTTGCGCACCAGCAGTACCGCCCCAAAGACCCCGCCGGAGAAGAAGAACAACTGCGCCGGAAGCAGAATCCGCGTCAGGCTCACGCACAAGGCAGCCTTCTTCGCATCGAATCCGCTGAACCACCAGCGAACGTACCAGGGAGCGAAAACTTCCGCCAGAACGATCGCCCCTCCCAGCACAAGGAACATCGTCGTCAAAATCACTGAAAGCGAACGCGTGCCCTCTTCTTCCCGGCCCGAATCGCGATAGCGCGTCAGAATCGTGACAAATGTGATCGACGCCGCTCCGCCCACCAGGAAGTACGAAATCATGTCCGGCAGTTGAAACGCCGCAAGAAACGCATCCGCCTCCATGCCGCGTCCAAACACCCAGGCGATGTACATATTCCGCACCAGCCCGAAAACGCTCGACAGAAACGTTGACGCCATCAGAATCACCGTCGCGCTAAACGCCGTGTGCGCATGCGTCGGCCGCAGCACACGCATCGCACGCGTCACGAACGAAGGCGCTCCCGCGCTGGGTTGAGTTGGCAGTGATTCTGGCACCATCTCGATTCTACCGGGGATGCAGATTGCAGAGCGCCGCAATGCGAGCGCACTTAAGACGCGGTGCCAACGGCGTCACCTCACCGTTGTGCAACTGGCGCAGCAACGCGCGGCCAGCCCGTTTCCCCGAGTATCCTGTCTGGCAGGGGGTTCTTCAGATGCGGCGCATCGCTGCTGTAGTCGTCATTGTTCTTCTCGGCTCCAAAGTCTTCGCTCAATCCATCCACAGCCGCGACGGCATTGCACTTCCACCCCCACCAATTACCGAAGCAGCCCCCGTCATCGACAACTACTTCGGCACGAAAATTACCGATAACTACCGCTGGCTCGAAGACGCCAAGAGCACTGAAACCCGCAACTTCATCGACCAGCAGAACGCCTACACCACGCGCTATCTGAAGCAGAACTCCATCCGAAATCAGGTCGTCGACGATCTTGACCCGCTTGAGCACACTTCTCGCTGGACAATCCCCCTCCAGCGCGCCGGCAACTACTACTTCATGAAGCGCCTCGCCGGCGAAGAGCAGCCCTCCATCTACATGCGCCGCGGCTGGACAGGCACTCCTCCAAAAGGCCAACCATCTGCACCCAAAGACGACCGACTCATCGATCCCGCCGCCATCAGCCGCGACCCTAACACTTCTGTCCGCCTCTCCGACGTTTCCCGCGACGGTATGTTCCTTGCCTACCAGGTGCGCCAGGGCGGCGCCGACGAGGCCACGGTGCGCATCTATAGCCTCGCCAGAAAGAAGCCGCTGGAAGACGAACTCCCCTCCGGCATCTACTACTCCATCGAATTCACCCCCGACGGCAAAAGTCTCTACTACGCGCGTACCGACCGCAAAGGCACGCTGCTCTACCTGCACGCCATCGGCACCCGCACCGCCGACGACAAGCTAATCTTTGGTCGCGAATTCCACGGCGAACTGCTCGGTCCCATCGATCTCTTCCGCGCCCAGATCACCGACGACGCCCGCTACCTCGTCATTACCATCGAGCGAGGCATCCCCGCCAGGCGCGTCGACATCTGTTTCCGCGACCTCACCAAGCCCGGTTCGCCCTTCGAAGTTCTCGTCTGGGGACTCGACTCGCGTTTCGCCACCATCTATACCAAGGGCGCGTGGTACATTCGCACTGACTACAGCTCACCCAACGGCCGCATTCTCCGCGCCGACCCGGGCATCATGCCCGAGGCATGGAAGACCATCGTGCCCGAAGGCAAGGACGTCATCGAAACCTTCTCCATCGTCGGCGGCAAAATCTACGTCAAGCGTCTCCACGATGTGAAGTCCGAAACCAGCGTCTACACGCTCGATGGCAAGCCTGCAGGCACCATCGATTACAGCGGCATCGGCTCGGCGTCCGGTGTTGTCGGACGCCCCATCGATCGATACGGCTTCTTCAGCTTCGAGTCGTACATTCAGCCGCCCACCATTTACCGCATCGACACGCTCACCGGCAAACGCGAACTCTTCGCCGAACCCAAAGTTCCCTTCGATACCTCGCAATATGAACTCAAGCAGGTCTTATTCAAATCAACGGACGGCACACAGATCCCCATGTTCATCGCCGGCAAGAAAGGCCTGCCCCAGGATGGATCGGTCCGGCTGCTGATGACAGGCTATGGCGGCTTCAACCTGAGCGAGACGCCCGCGTGGAATCCCGCCTGGGCCTGGTGGCTTCAGCAGGGCGGATACTTCGCTGTCCCCAACATGCGTGGCGGCGGTGAATATGGCGAAAGCTGGCATGAACAAGGCATGTTCGAAAAGAAGCAGAACGTCTTCGACGACTGGTTCGCCGCAGCCAGCTACCTCATCGACCAGAAATATACCGCGCCGCAGCACTTCGCGATCACTGGCCGCTCCAACGGCGGCTTACTGATGGGGGCATCGATCACCCAGCACCCCGATCTATTCTCCGCCGTGTGGTGCGGCTACCCGCTGCTCGACATGCTGCGATATCAGAAATTCGAGCAGGGTCCCCACTGGACCACCGAGTACGGCTCCGCCGAAAAAGAGAAGCAGTTTTCATACCTCTACAAGTACTCGCCTTACCAGAACGTCAAGCCCCGCGCCGATTACCCGGCGATCATGTTCTTCACCGGCGACAGCGACACCCGCGTCGACCCGCTGCACGCCCGCAAAATGACGGCCCTGCTCCAGTCCGTCTCCACCAGCGGCCGTCCCATTCTTCTGCACTACAGCACGACCGGCGGCCACTCCGCAGGCGTCAGTGTCGAGCAGCAGATCCAGGACGACGCCGATCAACTCTCGTTTTTATGGACAGAAACCGGCGCTTCGGCAAAGACACGCAAACCGGCGCACGCACCCGCAGAATAAATTCGTATTGCGTTCCATTTTGAAACGCCTTCGATCAGTCGTCCCAAGATGGAGAAGCACTCGCAAGAATCGCCTCCGAAATCTTGAAGCTGCATAGCGATCAAATTAAGCTTCTATGCGATGTCCGATCCAACTCTGGTTCCGACGACGAAGGACGCGAGTACCTTCGCCAACATGCTTGCATCATTCACAGGTGCTCCCCGAAAATCGATTGAGACGTGGGATGACAGCGCGCTTCTCGACGACGTGACCACCATCAGCTACGAACAGGCGCTGCGCTCACATCGCCGTGTTCCCGCCCTCGATCTCGCACGAGCGCCATCGCCTGCGCCAGAAGATCCACCGTTCGCCGCAGCCTCCGCCATTTCAAAGGCGCTTCCCGACATCGGTATCAAACACCGCAAGACCGCCAGCATCACCATCCGCCTCACCAAAGCTGAGGAGGCCCAACTCCACGAGCGAGCCGCCGCCGCGCAACTCAGCATCTCGGCCTACCTGCGCTCTTGCATCTTCGAAGCGGAAAGCCTGCGCATCCAGGTCAAAGAAGCGTTATCTCAAATGAAAGCCGCAATCCCACCCGAATCGCATCGACAACCGAAGCCGGCTCCCAACTGGCGCTCTCGCCTTCTGCCCCGCTGGGGTCGCCCTGCACCCGCAAAACCCGCAGCCTCAATCCGTTGACGCGTTAAACTGTTGCGTCGTGAAGCGACACTCGCTCAAAGACCAAACCAGGATTTTGGCTTCCATGCCGCCATTCCTGCTTTTTGTTACTCCACTTGGAGCACCAGGCACTTTAAATATTCGGTTTCAGGCAGGTTCAACACCACCGGGTGATCGAGCGCAGCCCCGCGTCTCTCCAGAAGGCGCACGCGCCGATGCGCATCTGTCGCCGCCGCAGCCACTGCGCCTACCAGGTCTTTCCATCCCACGTGATGACTACATGAACAGGTGATCAGCAGGCCGCCAGGTCGCAGCATCTTCAGCGCGCGCAGGTTCAGTTCTTTATATCCGCGCAGTGCACCTTCCACCGCGCGCTGCGTCTTTGCAAACGCTGGCGGATCGAGCACAATGGTGTCGTATTTTTCTCCGCCATCCGACCAGTCGCGCAGAATTTCAAACGCGTCGCCGGCTACCCAGTCCACTTTACCTTTCAGCCGCTCGCGATTCGCCACAAGGTTTTGCTCCGCCACTTCCAAAGACGCGCGCGACGCATCAATTCCCGTGACCGACTTGCAGACTTCAGCGAGGTGCAGCGCAAACCCTCCCTGGTAGCAGCAGACATCCAGGGCGCGACCCGTGGCTCCAAGACGCTCTGCCCACGCACGTGCAGCTTCGTAGTTGACACGCTGATCGAGGAACGCGCCGGTCTTCTGACCGGAATCGGCGTCGAACTGAAACACCAGCCCATTCAGCCTGAATTGCGAACTCATGCTTGTGGTCTCGTCATTCGCGGCCCGCTTTTTGGTACTACTCGTTTGCGTTGATGCCGGATCCCGCACGTAGAGCGCCTCTGCACTTGGCGCAGAAAGCCCCTCCAATTCCCTCACGCGAGGGTCCGGCCGCTCCACAATCGCTGCCGGATCCAGTTCCTCGCGCAAGACGCGAACACACACATCTCGCACCGCCGCCGAATCCACTCCCTTTGTCAACAGTTGCAAGATCACCAAGCCGCCGTACTTATCCACTACCAGCCCCGGCAGTTCGTCCGCCTCGCTGAAGCAAAGCCGGCAAGCATCCGTCTCATCGGTTAGCATCGGCGTGCGCCGCGCGATTGAGCCGCGAAGCCGTTCAGCCAGCAGCTCCAGCCACTTCGTGTTGCCTATTGCTTCACGCGAAACCACCCGCAGAGCGATCTGCGATGTTGGGCTGTAGAGAGCCGTCCCCAGCAGCAATCCTCGGCTGTCTGCGACCGGCAGTAAACCAGGCGCATCGCCTGCGCCCAGCTCCAGCGATTCCACGTCCGACGCGTAAACCCATACGTGCCCGGCACGCAATCGATCAGCCGCGCGTCGGCTGACACGCGCACCAAAGCCGTGCGCATTCGAGTTCGCACTTTGCCCCGCTGCCTGATTGCCGGGATAGCCCGTCCGTTTGTCCGCTGAGTAGGGAATTCGTTTCGGGTTGCGTGAAGTCTCGCGCCCGGCGGGCTGATTTGCAGTATTCCGTTTAGCCGGTCGCCCTTTGTCGCCGCTTCGATGAGCAGGCGCCGTCCGCATGGCTGCTTCTGGCGCCTTTTCCATCTTGTCAGGTCTCGGTCTCTTTGCCTTGGTCATCAGTCCCCTTGCCGGGAGCGATGCCGCCGGCCGTTACCGTGCCTGAATGCTCTCCAGGTAACGGCTCAGATTGCTGATTCTGAGCTGCTTTTCCTGGGCGTTCAACTGGTTCATGTTACCAAGAATCGGTCCCCACACCGGCATGGTCGACGATCCATGCGCCGGTACGTTTGCACCAAACTGCAGAATTGCGACGATATGCGTGTCGGGGAATTTCCCGTGGTTGTCCTTTTGTAGTTCCGTCAGATCGGTTGGCTGCGCCTTCAGCGAAGATGCTGCGGGGCCGTTCCCTTTTCCATCGGCGCCGTGGCAGGGCGCGCAATAGTTCGTGTACATCTGCTTGCCATCGGTCGCAGAGGTTTTGTTGACTGGAATCACTACCTTCGATTGAGATTGGTCTGCAAAGCTCAAGCTTGCCGCAAGCACTGCGGCCACAGCTGTAACTGAGAGGCTTTTCAGCATAAGTTCCTCGGTTCTGGACCTCTAGTCCGAGGGACACTTTACTCTGGGTTGATGTACGGCAGGCAGTGATGGCAAACACACACCAAATCGCTTAAAAGTATGAAGTTTTAATTAGTTTTACTTAATAACGAAAGCATAAATCCGCATTTACATAACATAATTAGTTTCCAAGCCTATTCCACTTTCTATAAAATTAGCGGAAGAATCGACTGCAAAATCTGACCAGCCTTTTTTGGCTCCCAATCCAAATCTTCCGGACGAAGAAGCTGCCCTCACTTCCACCGGAGCAGCATGCTGCACCGCGTTAGGCTGCTGCCTGGAGCTGTTGAGTTATTGCGTAACCATTGCGGCCTATAATGAAGTATGGCGACAGTCCGGCAGCCCACTCAGGCAGAGCTCACCAACGCCACCGCCGAGTCGGCGGCGACCGTCGCGCCCGCCCGTCTGCTTTTCGATCAGGCTGTTATCGATCGCCGCATCGAAGCTCTTCTCCATCACGTTCAAGCCAATCGCCCCACTGAAGATATTGAACTTATACGCAAAGCCTGGGAGTTCTGCGTCCAGCATCACAAGGGCCAGATGCGCGCGTCGGGCGAGCCTTACATTATTCATCCGCTTGAGGTTGCTGAAGTTCTAGCCGAAATGAAGATGGATTCCACGGCCATCGCTGCCGGCCTCCTCCACGACGCCGTCGAAGACACTCCCGCCACCAGCGAGCAAATCGAGGCCGACTTCGGCGACCAGGTGGCACATATCGTCGAAGGTGTCACTAAGATCGACAAAATCCAGTTCGCGAACCGAGAAGACCGCCAGGCTGAAAACGTTCGCAAGATGCTGCTCGCCATGGTCACCGATGTGCGCGTGGTCCTTATTAAGCTGGCGGATCGCCTGCACAACATGCGCACCCTCCAGCACCTGCAGCCCGATCGGCGGGAAGCCATCGCCCGTGAAACGCTCGACATCTACGCACCGCTTGCCCATCGCCTCGGGATGGGCAAGGTCCGCGGAGAACTCGAAGACCTTGCATTTCGCTATACCGATCCGGTCAGTTTTGAAAAAATCGCTGAAGCCGTCGAAGCCCAACGCACGGAAGGCGAGCAGTTCCTGCGCGGTGTTGAAGACACCTTGGTCGAACAGTTGCGCGAAAACAACATCGAGGCGCGTGTTGAGTGGCGCATCAAGCGCTACTTTTCCATCTTCCAGAAAATCCAGCGCTCCAAGGTCACCTTCGATCAGGTCTACGATCTGCTCGCAGTCCGCGTCATCACCCACGACGTCGCCGCATGTTACGCCGTCTTCGGTCTCATCCACACGCTTTGGCGCCCTGTGCCCGGCCGCATCAAGGACTTCATCGCCATCCCTCGTGCCAACCGCTATCAATCCCTCCATACCACCGTGATCGGCGAGGGGGGCCATCAGTTCGAAGTGCAGATCCGCACCGAAGAGATGCATCGCATCGCTGAAGAGGGAATCGCCGCGCACTGGAAATACAAATCCAAAGACGGAGTCGTCACCGCCCGCGACGAAGAGCGTCTCAACTGGATCCGCCAGCTCGTCGAGTGGCAAAAGGAAATGACGGACCCTAACGAATTTCTCTCCAGCCTGAAGATGGACCTCTATCCCGACGAGGTCTACACCTTCACGCCTAAAGGAAAAGTCGTTGTGGTCCCCGCCGATGGCACCCCCGTCGACTTCGCCTACACCATTCACACTGAGGTAGGCCACACCTGCGTCGGCGCCAAGGTCAACGGCCGCATGGTGCCTCTGCGCACCAAGTTGCGCACCGGCGATATCGTTGAAATCGTTACACAGAAGGATCACAAGCCCAGTCGCGACTGGCTCACCTTCGTCAAGAGTCCGCGCGCCCGCAACAAGATCAAGCACTGGCTCAATGAAGACCAGCGCCGTCGCGCCGTCGAAATCGGCCGCAAGCTGCTAGAACGCGAAGCGCGCCGCTTCAAGGTCCCCATGAGCCAGATTGACGACCAGGACCTCGCGCGCATCGCCGGCGAATACGGCGTTGCAACTGCCGCGGATTTACTCGCGACTCTCGGCGCCGGCAAGCACTCCGCGCACCAGGTGCTCAACAAACTAGCTCCCGGATACGCCAATCCTCCCGATGGCTCGCAGACAACCGAACCACAGCAGCCCGGCACCGTCGAGCAGGCCATGTCCGACGCGGTGCGCAAGCTGCACCTCACTGGCTCCGATTCGCTCCAGGTCGAAGGCCAGAACGATTTGCTCGTCTATCGTGCACGATGTTGCAATCCCATTCGCGGCGAAGAAATCGTTGGCTACGTCACGCGCGGCAAAGGCGTCGCCGTTCATGCACGCAGTTGTCCCAACGTACAGAATCTGCTCTACGAGAGCGATCGTCGCATCAACGTCGAGTGGTCACGCGTGGGCGACGAAACCGGACGCGCGCAACGCTACCCAGTCAAGATCACCATTTATTGCGACGACCGCACCGGCATGTTGAAAGAGCTCACCGCCGTCATCTCCGATGACAACACCAATATTCGCGGCGTCGATATCCGACACGAAGACAACGGCGAAGCCGTCATAGAGTTCGTCGTTGAAGCAGAAGACCTCCGCCACCTCAACCGCATGGTCCTTGGCATCCGCCGCGTCCAAGGCGTCCGCACCGTCCAGCGCACCCAAAAGCTCTAAAAGCGAGTTCCTCAATGCCCCTCGTAAGGTTGAAACTGTCATTCTGAGCGAACGGGGCCCCCAACATTTCAGGGCCCCCAAAGAGCGTCGGCTCTTTGGGGTAGGTTCGGGGGTGGTGAGGGAAGAATCTGCTTCTCTTCACTCCAGCCTCGTCGGGTGCCCCATCCAAGTTCCGCTTGGGTGGGAAAGCACGATTCCAACCAGTCGCGTTTTCCTTGCTTCTGGCCTGCTGCGAACCAAGAGCACAGAGCTCAAACCGCCCGCTCATTTACCATTCCAAGAACGGCAGTTGCAGGAGGCACTCCTGTGGCGACTCTCTTCTGCTGGTTTACGATCGTTCTTCTTCTCGCCTGTGCTGTCCTCGAATTCGCGCGCAGGCGCTTATTCGCAACCCGGTTACTGATCCTTTTCCCGGCTGCACTCTGCTTCAGCCTCTTCCACGATCTCGTGAAAGGCCCGATCAAGCTCGGCCAGGCAGCCTACAACTCTGATCTTCGTACTCTCCCATTTCTGTTCGGCTTCCTTGCTCTCGCGGTACTCACAACGTTGCGCCCATCCTGGCGATGGCTGTTCTGGTTCACCTGGCTCATCAGCGCAATCTTCTGCTCCATAGCCGTCTATCTAACATTCTTCTGGAAGGTTTTCAGCTGAGAACATTGAACACAACGTCCGTATGAGCTATTCCTCAAAAACCGCGACGCTCTCCTCCGAAACGCGCACGTCCTCGACGGCGGAATGGCCTCGGAGCTCGAATACCTCGGTGCCAATATCGACGGCCCGCTCTGGTCCGCGCACGTCCTCGAAGATTCGCCCGAAAAAATCGTAGTCGTACACCGCGCTTACATTGAGGCAGGCGCCGACATCCTCGAAACCGCCAGCTACCAGGTCTCGCGCATCGGCTACGCAGAAGTCGGCCTCGATCCCGCGCGCGCTGATGCCGCATTGCTCCGCTCAGTCGTACTGGCCCGCGAAGCTGCATCCGCATTTCCTCATAAGCGCATTCTCATCGCCGCTTCGCTCGGTCCCTACGGCGCAGCGCTCCACAACGGCGCCGAGTACCACGGCAACTACACCTGCACTTTCAACGATCTCATCGAGTTTCATCGCAAGCGCATCCAGGTGCTTGCCGCCGCACCACCTTCAGAAGCCCCTGATCTTCTCGCCTTCGAAACGCTCCCATCCCTCGCAGAAGCAGAAGCCATCGGCCAGGCCCTCGCGCTGCACCCAGAACTCGCCGCATGGTTCGCCTTCACCTGCCGCGATGAGCAGCACGTAGCTCACGGCGAACTCCTCCGGCAATGCGCAACCGCCGTTGCCGCATTCCCGCAGACCATAGCGATCGGCGTCAACTGCACCCACCCCTCGCTGATTTCCGCATTGATCACCGAACTCCGCGCGGCTTCCGACAAGCCCATCGTTGTGTATCCCAACTCCGGAGAAGGCTGGGACGGGCAGGCTCGCTGCTGGGTTGGCACCAGCGACCCAGCAGTTTATGGAGAGAAAACCGCACAATGGCGAGCCGCCGGCGCGCAGATCATCGGCGGTTGCTGCCGCACCCGCCCCGCCCATATCCGCGAAGTAGCCAATGTCGGTACAAAAAGCTGAAAGCTGAGAGCTAGCTACCCAAGAAGCTGTTTAGCAATTGTCATCAGTTGCATATTCGAAGTGCCTTCGTAGATCTTGCCGATCTTCGCGTCGCGATAATACTTCTCCGCCGGATAGTCGCGAACAAACCCATTGCCGCCGAAGACTTCCACGCACTGGCTCGCCACGCGCTCCGCCACATGCGAAGTGAAATACTTCGTCATCGCTGCCTCGCGTACGTAGGGCTGCCCCGCGTCCTTCAACCGCGCCGCGTTATAGACCATCAACTTCGCAGCCTCAATCTCCGTCGCCATCTCCGCCAGTGCAAACTGCACCGCCTGAAATTCGGCAATCGGTTTTCCAAACTGCTTCCGCTCCTTCGCATACTTTGCAGCATGCCCCCAGGCGCCTTCGGCAAGCCCCACCATCTGCGCGCCGATGCCAATGCGCCCTTCATTCAGTGATTCGATCGCGATCTTGTATCCGTTGCCTTCCGCGCCCAGCAGATTCGCGGCCGGAACCACGCAGCCATCAAACAGCAATTCGCAAGTGCTGCTGGCGCGGATGCCCAGCTTGTCCTCCTTGCGCCCCACGGAAAATCCCGGCGTACCTTTCTCGACCAGAAACGCAGTGATCCCGCGATACCCCTTCGCCGGATCAAGCGTGGCGAACACCAGAAAAACTCCAGCCTCCCTGGCGCTCGAGATCCACAGCTTGCGTCCGTTCAGCCGATAGCCCCCATCAATCTTTGCTGCCCGTAACTGCAGCGCAAAAGCGTCCGACCCGGAACCAGCCTCGCTCAGCGCGTACGCGCTCACCGTTCCACCAGCCAGCTTCGACAGCCACTCCACACGTTGATCCTCGCTCGCCCATCGCCGGATTGCGTTCACCACCAGCGTATTGTGCACATCGACGAGGACCGCGACTGCGGGATCAACCATCGCGATAGCCTCGATCGCCAGCACCGCATCGAAGAAGCTGCCTCCTGCGCCGCCCAGCGCCTCGGGGATTTCGATGCCCATCAACCCGAGCTCGAACAGCTTCGCCACCAATCCCGGTGCAAACTGCTGCTCATCATCCATGGTGCGAACTTGGGGCGCAATCGTCTCCTGCGCGAACTGTCGCACAGTTGCAAAAAACATCCGCTCTTCTTCAGTCAGTTGGGTAAGCGGGGAAGGGGAGTGGCTCTTGTCAGACAAGGAAATCAATGCCTCCGGCATCGGAGTGTATCAGACAACAGTATCGGATGACCGCAGCGCCGCTTTGGTTCAAATTTCGCCTGCAGCAACTCGCTCTTGCATATCCTCTTCCCGTCCCTCTCATCGAGGCAAAACAAAAGGGGCGGACTCCTTGTGGAGTCTGCCCCAACTTCCAATCAATCAACCTGCTTACTTGATAACCAGTGAGAATGACGACTGCGCCTTAATCGTAGACGTGCTCGAATCCGCTCCCGCGAACGTGATCGTATACGTTCCCTTACCCGGATTGGAAGGGCCGGACGAGCTGGATCCGCCCCCGCAGGCCGAGAGCGCCAGCCCCAGCGACGCGAGCACAATCACGCAGGCCAGTTGCCGCAGCTTGCGAGATGACCGTCTCAGTAAGCCAGCAAGCAGCAGCCCCGCAAAGGCGATATCGGCCGGGATCGGGTTGCTTTTCTGGGGAGTGTTGTTGCTCGCCCTCATCGATCCCGGCGAATGCGGAATCACACGCAAGCCGTGCGCCTTCACGGCCGCAGCGCTTGCGCAGTCAGACGCCTTTGTATCGATCGTGATCTGTCCTGTCACCGCCGCCGAACCCGGCACGGTGATGGAGCCGTTGGAGTTGATACCCGTGCCCGCGAATAGGCAGAGGTTCGTCAGGGCCGTGTCATTTGACGTGCTGTACTGCAGGTTCACCGTTCCGGTATATCCGCCGGCGGGCGTGACTGTCAGAGTTTCAGTCCCTTGCGATCCCTGGCTCACGGTCAGTGTGGCTGGAGCGAGTCCCATCGCGAAAGTGCCTTTGCCCGAGCTTGTTCCGCCCACGGTGATCACTACGCTGCCCGTCGAAGGAGCATTGGTTCCATCGCCCGCGTACTGCGCCACAATCGTGTGCACACCGGCGGTTGAGAAATTGGACGTGTAGGTTACCGTGCCGTTCGAAGTCAGCGTTACCGGCGTCAAGTTGCAGGCGGCCCCTGTACCAGAGCAGTACGACGAGCCGGTGCCATCGATCGAGAGATTCACAGTGCCCGTCGGAATGCCGCTGGCGCCCACCTGTGTCACGGTGATGGTGATGACGTTATTCGTGCTCACGTTGGGCGCCGTGGTCGCCGCAGTGGCCGTCGTTGTCGTTGCGATCTTCGGGGCTCCCGTATTTGCCGGCCAGGCTGCCGCCAGATTGTTCAGATCTACCGATCCCAGTCCAGTGGCCAGGTCATATCCGGCTCCGGCCGCGTATTTTGAAGTGGCGGTGCCACTGCAGTAACCGGATCCCAGGCTTGAAGGGCACTCGTTGTTGCCGCTGGTGACATCGTGGAACGCCGTTCCATACGTTGTGCTGTTCGACGCCAGCGAGTAAAGCATCGGGTTCAGCAAACCCTGGCCGGTCGTGTAGCCCTTCTGCTGGTTCAGGATTGCTACCATTCCGGCGAAGATCGGCGTAGCAAAACTCGTGCCGCCCGCCAGCGTCAGGTCTTGGGTAGACGAGTCGCGAAACGTGCTGTTACTGCAACTCGCTACTTGTCCCATCGTCCACGCCGACGTATCGCTGCTGCAGTAGATATAGGGAACAAATGCCGGCGAGGAAAACAGTGAAACATCCGGTACATCGCGCGCGTTGTCGGCCGGAATACCGGGAACATTCTTCTGCCAGCTTGGCTTTGAGCTGTACAGCGTACTCACGCCACCGCCACCCGCACTCAGTCCGCCGCCCCCTTGAACACTCAGGAGGCTGTCGTTCCAGACAACCTCCGGCATGTACTGCAACGCCGAGGTCAGAACATCGTTGGTTCCGTTTTGGGCTGCCCAGTAAGCTGAACCCGCCGTGGAGTACGCCGAGTTGGTCTGCGAAATCTCCGTTCCGCCCACGCCGGTTACATATTGGCTGCTCGCCGGATAGCTCACCGCCAACGCCTGCTGCGTGGCCAGTGGAGGGCTGGTTGTCGTTGGACTTACAAAGCAGGCTGTCGAACCGGTGTCGCCCGAGGCGGCCAGTATCGTCTGCCCTTGCGCCACTCCCTGCGACACAATCGCTTCCAGTGCGGTCCTGTTCGCCGCAGAAATAGTTGGTTCGCAAGCGCCGTAGCTCACGCTGATAATTGTTCCAATCTTCTCGTCAACCGCATACTGCATCGAGTCGAAGACGCCAAAATTGGTGCTGCCGCCCGTGAAGACGAAAAAGATCTCGGCACCCGGGGCTATCCCGCCGGACCATTCCAGGTCCAGATCGGATTCGCTCTGATCGCCCGGAAAGGCTGTTGGGCTGCCGGATCCCGGCACAATCACCATCGTGGGATCTTTGACGGCGAGTCCCGCCGCAGTTTGAAAGTTCTCGATATCGCTGGTCGCCACCGACGACTGTCCCATGATCGCGATCGACTGCCCCGCGCCATTGATCGCAGCACTGAGAAGCGGGTTCAGATCGTAAATCAGCTTGATGTCGCCGGGCGCAAAGAACACATTCCCTGACTGCCCCGATGTGAACCCTGGTCGTGGCTGCACGGCATTGCTGCGAATGTGCATCGCACGGGGTCTGAAGTCATCCAGATTGGCGATTGTGGCAACACTTCCCGCAATAGCTGAAGGAACAGAAAGCGTCGTGGCGGGTGCGAAATGCTTCTCTCCCTCCACCATGTAAAAGTGCATTTGCGTCTGGAAAGCCTGTTCCACCTGGCCCACTGTGCCCGAGAAACGGATCAGGTTTTTGCTGCGCCCCACTGAATCGATCGAAAAGCCCTGCTGCTCGAGCCAGCTTTGCACTTTGTCGATGTCCGACTGCGCCATTCCAAACCTGGCCGCAAACTGGTCCGGACTCAGCCACTGGTGATAAAACGGCGAGGCGGGATCCTGTTGCGCCGCGAGCAGGGCTTCCAGGTCCGCTTGCTGGGCCGCTGAACGGTTAAACACGATGCTCATACCCTTGAGCTTCACATCCGCGGACATCCGTCCGGCATCGCTTTCGCCCCGCGCGAGTGGGTGTTGCGAACCCTTCAGCAGCGACATCTGCGAGTCATTGACTTGGTTGCGGATGCGTGCGGCGGGCGTCTGCGCCGTCGCCATGGTTGCCATCAACGCACATCCGGCTATACACCCACATAGCCAAAGCCTGTTTGGACTTTGAAACAGCTTCTTGATCATAGTCACCCTTGGAAACGGAGAGGTTTGAGACCATACGTGAGCTGAAGCTCATGCTCGAGTCAAGCCAATGTCAAGACGCCCGGAGATCCCTCGTGGAGAGGGAAATTGAGCCAGAGGCCCAGGCGCAACGTGTGTTGAGACAACCGTGGAAGGATTCTCCAGCCGCAGGTCTCATTTTTTAGACTCGAAAAGGGCCACAAAGTTGTGAACGTGGCACTTGAGGGTCAAATTACAAGTGCGCAGACAGGTTTACCAATCCCGGCATGCCCCAGGCAATCGAATTCGGAGGTATCGGTAGACCAGCCATAGATCTCATCGCATGACCGGCCCGGAAGTCGCTCTTCTGAGAATCAATTCGGCCCTTCGACCAACTGCAGGGCAGCCATTCCCTTTGCCGGAGTTACATACCCGGATGAGCGCCACGATATCGACAGCCTCTCACTGTCGAGCAGCTTGCGCATCTGCCCCCGTGCATGTTCGCTCCACGGCCCGGCCTTATCCAGCTTCACGTAAGCCTGCCAGTGGCGCAGAGCCGCCCGGCGCTCGCCTTTGCGCTCGAATGCAAGGGCCAGGTTATAGTGAGCATCGGCGTACTTAGGCGCCAGCTCCACCGCCCGCTGATAGGCGGCGATCGACTCGTCCGGCCGCTCCAACTCGTCCAGCACATTGCCCAGGTCGAAAAACGCCAGCACGTATCCTGGGTCTTTTATCGTTGCATACCGATACAATTCCTCGGCGCGTACAAACTGCCGCAGATGAAAGTGGATGGTGCCAAGGTTGATGTACCCCGGCGCGTAGTCCGGATCGACTCGGAGCATCTCTTCGTAAAGCTCGATAGCGCGGTGCTTCTCGCCGGCTTCTTCCGCCTGCACCGCAGACAAAAACAGCTCTTGCACCCCACGCAGATCTTCCTGCACTTGGCGCAATGCGCACACCGCGCCGGTCGTTGGCTGCCGCTCGATGCGTTCAAAGTCAAACAGCAGCTGACGCCGGATTGGATCGACCATCGCCCCATCGCAGCGGAATGCCAGCCGCGTGCCCGTGCGTACCAGAGACGCCTCTTGCAGCGGATTCAACATTCCGGCTACAGCCTGCATGGCCGCAACCGAATGACGGATTGACGCTGCCGAAACGTCATCCTCGCGCAGAGAGCGCAATGTTCTTAATTGGCCAAGGTCCTGGAAGGTGTAAGTATCGCGCTGGGCGATAAGCCCGGCTCTCTCCCACGCCAGGAGCTGGCGGGAACTGATCTGCAGAATCCTCAACACATCCTGACGGCTAAAGCTGTTCACTCTTCAATGCTCCGGTGTTGACATCCCGGTGGTCCACAGGTCTGCAGGATTCGAACTCGGTCCTGAAAAGTCCATTCCCGATTCTTCTCCCGGTTGTGGCGCTCGGATCAGCGACGAAGGAACCGCTCTCGTTCAATGTGGCTTGTGCTCGATTCCGGCCGCTTCGCGCCAGGTGCAGGCTTTTGCGGCTCTCGCTTCGCGTAAGTCACATCACAGCTTGGATTATGCCAAGAATATGCGTGGATAAGCTGGGACGAAATAAGATTGCATGAAAAAGTGCGTGGATAACCGGTACCTCATTTGGTTCCATGCTTTTGCTGCACCGTCTCATCGTCGAAAAAGCACCATTCTCCACATCGAAAAAGTTGCTCCTCTGGCGCCTCGCTTTTTCCCAAAATGGGGCGGTTTTCACCTCTTCGCAATCCCACTAAAGTTGACTGCAAGTCAAACGAAGCCGCTTTGTATTGCGACACTGGATATGGTACTTTTGGCCTCTCTATTCAAGGCTATGTCTTTCTGTTGGCCAAAGCATGCGGAAACGAGCTCATGAACGATCCGACTCTCAGTACGGACGCCGACGGAACACTCCGCGAACTTGCGCGCTCATTACTTGAGTCCCAAAGAATTGCTGGCCTGGGCAGTTACTCCCTCGACCTCACGACCATGTCCTGGTCATCCTCCGACGTCCTAGATGAGATCTTCGGCATCGATGCTGACTACGAGCGCTCGGTCGATGGATGGATCGCGCTTATTCACCCCGAAGATCGCGATAGGATGGCCGAGCATTTTTCTCAAGATGTGCTGTGCCATGGCCAGATTTTCGATCGCGAATATCGCGTTGTCCGCCATAACGATCACGTGGGTCGCTGGGTCCATGGTACGGGCCGTGTTGAACACGACAGTGCAGGAAACGCCATCTTGATGCGAGGAACGATCCAGGACATCACCGAGAGAAAGCGCGTTGAAACCGATCTTCGCCAGAGCGAAGAACTGTTCCAACTCTTCACGCGGCATGCGCCCGCTGCCCTGGCCATGTTTGATCGGAATATGAACTACATCGCTGTCAGCCGCCGTTGGTGCGAAGATTTCGGCTTCAACAGCGCTGATATTCTCGGTCGATCTCACTACGAAGTGTTTCCGGATATGCCTGTTCGGTGGCTTAATGTACATCGCCGCGCGCTCGGTGGCGAAACCGTCAAGAACGAGGAAGATTGCTTCGAACGGTCCGACGGCTCGGTGCAATGGCTCCGTTGGGAGGTGCGGCCCTGGCTCACAGGAACCGGCGCCATCGGCGGCATCATCATCTTTACTGAGGAGATCACCGCTCGCAAGCGATCTGAAACGCGCCTGCAACTGGCGGCCAGTGTCTTTACGCATGCATCCGAAGGGATCGTAATCGCCGATCCCGCCGGCCTCATTCTCGATGTCAACGACGCATTCACGCAGATCACCGGCTACAGCCGCGAAGAAGCTATAGGTTGCAGCACCAACCTCTTGCGTTCAGGTCGACAGGGCAAAGAGTTCTACGCCAACATGTGGCGTGACCTCATTGAAAGCGGCCATTGGTCCGGCGAAATCTGGAATCGCGCTAAAGATGGCCGCATCTTTGCCGAGATGCTCACCATTACTGCCGTACGCGACAGATTTGGTAAAACGCAACAGTATGTCGCCCTCTTCTCTGACATCACCTCGGATAAGCAACACGAGAGGGAACTCGAGCGGGTTGCCCGGTACGACCTGCTCACCGGCCTGCCCAATCGGGTGCTCCTTCGCGATCGCCTCCAACACGCCATCGTGCAAGCTGACCGCCGTGGAACCATACTGGCCGTCGTTAGTCTCGATCTCGACAACTTCAAGGCCGTCAACGACCGTCATGGCCATGCCATCGGCGACGAACTTCTCACCACCGTTTCCCACCGCATGAAGAATGCGATTCGCACGGACGATACCCTTGCACGACTCGGTGGAGATGAGTTCGTCGCAGTCCTTATTGGCTGCGAGAGTCCCGAACAGAGCCTGCCTGCAGTCAGATTGCTTCTCGATGCCGCCTCGAAGCCGGTTTTGATCGGTGCTCTCTCACTCCAGCTTTCCGCCAGTGCAGGCATTGCCTGCTATCCACAGGCTGAAGATGTCGATGCCGACCAGCTTCTTCGCCAGGCCGCGCAGGCGCTCTATCAATCCAAGATCAGTGGCAAAAATCGCTACCATCTCTTTGATTCTCACCTCGCGCTCTCTACCCGCGGACACCACGAAGACCTCGAACGGATTCAGACGGCTCTTGCGCGCGAAGAGTTTCTTCTTTACTACCAGCCTAAAATGAACATGGCCACCGGCGCTGTCAAAGGTGCTGAAGCTCTTATTCGCTGGCAGCATCCTGAGCGTGGCCTGTTGCCTCCCGGCCAATTCCTGCCCGTCGTTGATGGCCACCCTATCGCCATCGAAATTGGCGAATGGGTCATCGAGAGAGTTCTCCAGCAGATGGAAACGTGGCGAGCCGCTGGCCTCGACATTCCCGTCAGTGTCAATATCTCGGCGCAGCAGCTTCAGGAAGCGGACTTTGCAGCGCGCCTCAACGAACTCCTCGCTGCCCATCCCTCGGTCGAGCCATCCTGTCTCGAAATTGAAGTACTCGAGAGCAGTGCCTTAACCGATATGTCGCTCGTCTCGCAGGTCATTCACAACTGCGGTAAGCTCGGCGTCTCTTTCGCTCTCGATGACTTCGGCACTGGCTACTCCTCGCTAGCCTTCCTCAAGCGCCTTCCCGTCGACGTGCTCAAGATCGATCAGACTTTCGTGCGCGACATGATTGATGATCCCGAAGATCTCACCATCGTCGAAGGCATGCTTGGCCTCGCCTCTGCGTTTCGACGCCAGGCAATCGCCGAAGGAGTCGAAACCGTCGAGCAGGGTATTCTCCTGCTGCGCCTCGGATGCCAGGTCGCGCAAGGCTATGGTATTGCGCGGCCCATGCCCGCCGGAGACCTGCCCGCATGGGTTGCCGCGTGGACACCCGATCCGCAGTGGTCCAATGTGACCGTGCTCAATCCTGCTGACCGTCCATTGCTGTACGCTGGCGCAGAACACAACACGTGGGTCGCGGCGATCGAGGCCTTCCTGCATGGCAAGCGCCGCGTTCCGCCTTCGCTCGATCCCACGCAATGCCGCCTCGGCGCATGGATGGAAGGTCGCTCCTCGGAGACCGATTCCCCCCTCTTCCATCAGATCGAATCGCTGCACCGGGATCTCCATACGTGTGGCGCAGATATTCTGACCCTCAATGCCGAAGCCCGCGCCGAAGAAGCCGCCAGGGCCGTGACCCGTCTCCATTCTCTCCGCGACAACCTCCTCGCCGAACTCAAGCTCTTCCTGAAGCACGAATAGCATCCTCGAAGTTCGCCTCCTTTGGACCCCGCCCGAAAGTCACTTCTGTCCCGCCGCATGATCGTGCCCGATATGACCCCGTTGGGGTATCATTGCTCGAAAATTCCATGCAGGTTGAAGCGTCCTAAATCGTTTTTCGATGGGGTTTTCTGTGCGTGCGCGCAGTTCATGACTCGAAGAGGAATGAAAACGCTTCACCTCTATGAAAAGCCACAAAGCGAATAGGTGCACGAGTTCCACGGGAGAACCTCAATGAAGAATTCGCAACACAATGCAGCACTTTGGGTGGCAGTGACTCTTGCGTCAGCGTTTACAGCGTGCGGTGGCGGCGGTGGCAAAAGCTCAACCACATCCCCTCCTCCGGTAGCCACCTACGTGCTCACCGTGAACACCCTTGACCCCACAGCCGGAGTTGGAATAACAGTTGCACCCGCCGACAACAACGGCGCCGGCAACGGCAGCGCGAGCTTCACGCGCACATATAACTCCGGATCGGCCGTAACCATAACTGCCCCGGCCAGTGCCGGAAGCCACAGTTTCAGCGCATGGTCCGGCTGCACCACCGCAAACACAGTCACCTGCACCGTAACGATAAGCGCCAATACCACCATCACTGCGACTTATTCGTCGCCTAAGATCACCGTCACACCAAACTCCGCGCTCATCGGCTCGCAGGTGCAGTTCAACGCGGCTCTCCCCACCGGCGTGACTGGCGGCGTGACCTGGACCATCGCAGCGCCTTCCGGCAGTTCCTTGAGCCCTGGCACCATCAGCGCATCCGGACTCTACAACACTCCTTATCCCGCGCCTGCCACTGTCACGGTCACCGCGACCAGCACATCCGACACTACCGTCGTGGGCACCGCTACAGTGACGCTCTCCCAGCCAACCGCATCCTCCGGCCCCTCACTCACCGTAGATGTCGGAACCGTGATGCACACCATCAACCCCTACATCTATGGCATGAATGCGTACACACTGAACAGTTCTGCAGCGAAGGCCGCCGCGATAAGCATTGATCGCTGGGGCGGCGACGCCACCTCCCGCTACAACTACCTGCTCGATGTCACCAGCTCGGCTAGCGACTGGTATTTCGAAAACCAGTACGGTCTCGCCGGAGGCAGCG
Organism: uncultured Acidobacteriaceae bacterium; assembly: GCA_963832035.1. Lineage (GTDB taxonomy): Bacteria > Acidobacteriota > Terriglobia > Terriglobales > Acidobacteriaceae > Telmatobacter. The sequence continues at coordinate 200,833 of CAWHSK010000005.1, forward strand.
AGAGCAACAGCTCCTTCAACGCACAGGTCACTGCCGATGCTTCCGTCGGCGCCAGAACCATAGGAACCGTTCCGGTCAATGGATGGGTAGCAAAAGACGGAACATCCTGCAGTTTTCCTGTGGCTACCTATCCCAATCAGGCGCAGGTCGATTCAGGCCGCGGCTGTGGCAATGGGCTCTACGCAAATGGCGTGAATAGCTGCACCAACTCCGGCGGATGCAACATCACCGGCAACAAGGCTACTGACACCAGCATCGTGGTCGATGCAACCTGGACAGGCAACTGGGTCAAGTATCTCGTCAGCAAGTTCGGCACCGCGGCGAGCGGCGGAGTTGCAGTCTACGACCTCGACAACGAGCCGACCTGGTGGGATGCCGTCCATCGTGACGTCCATCCCTCGCCATTCACCTACGACGAAATCACCAACAACGGCATCGCGCACGCTGCGGCAATCAAAGCCGCCGATCCGACCGCCGAAGTCAGCGGCCCCGTGATGGATTTTTGGTGGGCCTACTTCTATTCCAAAAAAGACATCGAAAACGGCTGGGGCTCCGGTCCATGCTACGAACCGTGGAGCAATCCCATCGATCGCAACGCGCACGGCGGCGTTCCCCTCATCGAATACTATCTCCAGCAATTCGCCGCGTATCAAAAGACGAACGGCACCCGCCTTCTCGATTACCTCGACCTCCACACCTACTTCGCTCCCGACAATCTCGCTTTCAGCACCGGCGGCGACACGCAGACACAAGAGGAGCGTCTAAATTCGACTCGCGTCTTCTGGGATCCAACCTATACTGATCCCAATTTTTCCCAGCCCAACTACACCACCGACGCAAACTACACCTCGAATTGCAAAACGCCGCCTCAAGCGCCTCAAGTCATCCCCATGATGAAGAAGTGGGTCGCCAGCGACTACCCCGGCACCAAGCTCGCAATCACTGAATACAACTGGGGCGGACAGGAACACATCAGCGGCGCGCTCGCGCAGGCTGACATCCTCGGCATCTTCGGACGCGAAGGCCTCGACATCGGAACGCTTTGGGGAGCGCCCGATCCAGTCAAACAACTCCCCGGCCTCATCGCCTTTGAAGTATTTCGCGACTACAATGGTGCCGGCGCTGCCTTCGGCGACCAAGCCATCACCTCTACGAGTACCGATCAGGGTAAGCTCTCCATCTACGGTTCTCTGCGCACAAAAGACAATATGCTGACTGTCGTCGTCATCAACAAGACCTACGGCGACTTCACCAACACAATCAACCTCGCCAACTTCGCAGCCGGCGGACCCGCCCAGGCATTTCTCTACAGCAGTGCCAACCTCAATACCATCGTCACCCAGCCCAACATCCCGGTGAATGCGCCCGCGAGCGGCAGCACAACCAGCACACTCAACACAACATTTCCCGCGCAGTCCATCACCATCCTGGTCGTGCCCAAGGTCTGACCCCGCCACACCCCCAACACAAAGACCGGCCCCAAAGGCCGGTCCGTTCCTTGCGACATACCGTGGCATCACAAAACCAGTGTGCCCCATTCATGACGGAGTCATGAGTGGGAAACCACGAACCCTCGCCGCGCACTTCGAACGCGACGAACACGACAATTGCCCGTGCTCACCGTGTCTGGTGTCTAACTTTGTAGAAGGAATCGCTGCGTTTGGAATCGTATGGAGCCGACGATCGGACTTGAACCGATGACCTGCTGATTACGAATCAGCTGCTCTACCAACTGAGCTACGTCGGCCGATGCGAAACAGGCACACGGAGGGTGCCACGGTTCGTGTCTCCTTCGATTGTATCGTTGGCCCGGTATTCGGTAAAGCTGGACTCCGGAGGCAGCCAAAGCACTGTGCGCCGCGTCCCTTCAACATGCATCAGCGAGAGGAGCCAGTCAATTCGATGATGAACCTAACCCTTCTGCTCTCCTTCAGAATCGCCCTCGTCTGGGCGGGAGGTTTTTTAATAGCAGTAGCTGTTCAAGCTCTCTTGCCCGACCAGGCTGGCATCAACCTCACCGGCAAACAAAGCGTCCTTTTCATTCCCTTCAGCCGCATGGGCTTCTGGACCTGCGTCCTAGCCGCCCTCATCGTCACCGCCCTCGTAGTAGGCCGCGCCATGCTAGCCGACATAGGCTGGAACACCTTCCGCTAAAATACAGGCCACTCTTCGACGTCGCATCCTCTCCGGCCTCTCTGCCTGTATAGAGGCCCTCTCCCGGAAAGTGTCATCCTGAGCCCCGCAAGCTTGGGGCCCCGTGGACATCGTCCGTGGTGTAAGCGGGGTCCCCACAAATAGGTCTTCGTTTGTGGGGTGAATAAGCGGGGCGAAGGACCTGCTTCTGCTTTTGGCCTCATTCACCAACCCTGGATAGCATCAATCTCCACAAACTCGGGTGCCCCATCCATGACGTAGTTGCATCGCGTCATGGGTGGGAAAGCTCGGACCCCACTCGTCCCCAATCCAACCCGCTATACTGCTCCCCATGCCACAAGACCCCATGGAAGAATGGCGCCGCCTTACCACGCTGTACAGCGAAATGGGCGACGTAGAAATCCGCGAGTTCGCCGCTCAAATCAACGACCTCACCGACACCGCACAACGGATCCTCCGCGACGAATTGAAGAAGCGCGGCCTCTCCGAGAAATCTCCGAGATCGACTTCGAGCGCCTGGGAATCGGTCGATGACTCAGCGCAAGTTCATTGGGATTCTGAAGAAGACAGCAGCCAGAACGCTGATGGCGATGTTCCCGCTACCGGGTCAGTTGAATACACCTGGAAGACCGGACTTTGCCGCTGCGATTCAATCGACGAAGCAGCTCAGCGCGGAGAGATGTTGCGTCGCGCCGGCGTCGAGAGCTGGGTTCAACGTCCCGGAACTCGCTTCGTCGTTCCCTGGCTGGAGTTGGGCGTCGGCGACATCCAACTCAATGTTCCCGCTGATCAGCTTGAAGAAGCCCGTGCGGTGATCGCGCAGCCCATCCCGCAGAACATCATCGACCAGCTCAAGGAGCAGGATTCAGCCCCCGCGTACGAGCTTCCGGCCTGCCCAAAGTGCAAAGCCGAAGATCCCACCCTCGAATCCGTCGAACCTTCCAACAACTGGCTCTGCGAGTCCTGCGGTTACACGTGGTCCGACCCCGTCCCAGACCCAACTACCCCATGACCCGCAACTTAGCGCCAAAAACGGAAAGAGCCGCCCGGCAACAGGGCAGCTCCTTCCTCAGGGAGAATAGTTCCAACGGAGGCAAAACCATCAGAACTTTCTGGCTGCATAGTAGGTTTCGAGGACCAGAGTGTCAAGAATAAATCAGGAGCGATATAAATCGCTTATTTACAATAGTTTACAGCGAAGCAAATTTTCCAGACCATCACTCGATGTTCGCCATATATTCGCCTTTTGAATCACCTATTTTCCCGCGTTTCCATGGTGTTTTCTAGGGTTTACGACCGTTTTTCCACAGGATAATTGCCGAAGTTTACCGTTCAGATGCGTCCGAATGATTCTTCTCACCCTTTGGTTTCAGTCTTCGAGATGCAGCCGGATGAATTCCACATCGTACATCGCAGACACCGGCTTGCCCCGCGCGACCCGGTAAAGCGCCCTGCCACCGCCCAGAAAGAACCCAAGCAGGACCGCTGCGCTGCACCCGATAATCACCAGCATCGCAAGGCCCATCAGGAACCGGCTGGTCTTTACAATCTCGTTGTCCTTCCCCTGCGACATCTTCGTGAGGTCGGCGGAGTAGTGTACCTGCGCCAGTAGCTTGTGGCTCTCATCGGGGATCGCGTCTCCACTTACCAGTGCCACAATGGGCCCGCTGCGGCTCACTTCGAGCGAAGCCTGGTCTGAATCCTGCAACGGTTTGGAAAACGCTGGTTGCGCCCCGCTGCCAGCCTTGATGTACGCGCGAATCAGCTTTTCCTGTGCCTCCGCCATCTGCGGCGTCGGGTAGTCGATCAGCGTCAACGTAGCCGGTCCCGAATTGAGCGAGTAGTTCGCCGTCACAGCTTCCGCGTCCCGATCAAATCCCACAAGTTCAGCTGGCAGCACACCGCCAGCGCCCGCATAACCGACGGGCCCCTGCGCAAAATGCGTCGTCTGTTTATCCAGCGCGTCCTGAGGAAGGCTGGCCAGAATCGGGGGCGCCAGCGCCCTGTTTCCTTGCGGCAACGGCAGATTCTTCGCCAGTTCCCGCAACTCACCCGCCGACATCGGCCCCACATGCGAAAACGTCGCATCCACCACCGTATCGCCCATCCAGAACAGCACGTGATTCTTATCCGATGTCGCGCCAGCGCCGATTTCCGCCTTCGGCCATCCATTCTGGCGATAGAACGAATACGCGCCGTACGCTCCGCTCACATCCTGGAACCTCAGCGCCTTCACGTTCAGCGTCTCGTCGCCACGCTTGTAACCAGCCATCATTCCGCCAGCGCAGCCATATTCTCTCAGCGCCACAGCGTTGGCGCTGTCCAGTTCGGCCGCATCGGTCACAGCCTTCGGCTTATCTGTCGCGACCCAGCCCGCAAAGGCCTCGGGCAGTAGCGGCTTCTCTTTGGGAGCAGTAGGCGATCCGGTTGTCACCATCATCGGAGCGGGTTTGGCATGGGCTGGCTTCTCTGCGCCACTCTGCTGCGCATCTGCGCGCATTTCCGCGCCTACCAAAGCTGCCACACTCACTGCCATCACCAACCACCGCATCCGATACTCCCCAGTCTCAGGCTACCACTCACACGGTGTCGCTATTTCGCGTGGCCCCATCGTGAATGGCCGGCACCCCGCGCGTCAGCACTCTCTTCTTTGACACCGCGAACTCCGGAAATGTTCGCTTCTCAGCCGGCACTCGTCTGCATCTCTCTCAGCAAGCCAAGCATCGAACCCGGCATCACGGAGGAAATCTATGTCGCGTCTGTCTTTATACGTGGTGGGAATTTCGGCTTTGGTCGCTGCGTGGGCCGTCTACCGGAATGAGCAAAAGAAGATCCCGATGCCGGTTACAAAAGCAGCTGCGATGCTGCAGCAGGCATGGGCCGACCACCATACCACCGCCTGACCCACTTCAATCTTAATTTCCGCAATTCTCCATCGCGCTGCGGCGTTTTCCATCACACCGCCGGCAAACCCTCAGGCATTGACCCCTGCGGCAGAGCCGGCGGATACAGCAAATCGCCCAGCACCTTGTAGCGGCCCGCGTAGAAAAGAATCGCGTACTCGCGTGTTCCCGTGCTCAGCGGTCCGCCCAGGCAAATGCTCGCCAGAACCGCAAAACCAAGCGCCACCAGTCCAAAGAACACCTGCAACATTACGCCTGCCGCCACTGCGGATCCCGTCGAATTTGCGAAAGCCGAATGAATGCCAAGCTCCACTCCTGCCACAGCCGCCGCCAGCACGAGCCCCGGAATCAGCAGGATCATGAAGATGGCGATCGACGCAACGATCGGCAGAATCAGGCGCAAAATTGCATACACAAAAAACTGCCCCTTCTCGGCGCTGATCCGCGCCCACACTGAACTCCACGCCTCACCCGCCGAAGCATCTTCCAGCGCAATGTGCGGCAACATCCAGTCGCGCAATGCAATGTCCAGCGCGACTCCCAACACCACCAGGCAAAAAATAATTGGCAGCAAGGGAAGGATCAGCCCCAGCAGCATCGGGATATTCGGATGCCCGCCTGGCTGCATGTCATGAAACACGCGCCAGAACCCCGCCGCAAACGGAATCGCGATCAGCCCCACCAGCAGCAGAAAACACACGCCCACTGCAATGTTCAGCCAGAAGAACCGCGAAGCCTGATCCTTATAAAGCTCCCATCCCGGCCTGATCAATTTGGTGTTGTGCACCAGGCAATGGAAGAAGGCAAACCGCAACCGAGTGATCAGGTAGAAAATTGCCGCCGCAATCACGCAGACCAGCAGCACGGCCGCCACGCACTCTGCAATCCGTATCGGAGGAATATCGCGCAGCGAAGAAATCATGAGCCCGCCGCTCGACGAAGACCCGCCGCCACCTCCGCCACCCTTTGACCGCGAAGATGACGAATTGAAATTGCTCCCCAGCCCCTCCGTAAGCAAGGCGACCAGCCCAAGCTTCAGAAACGTCCCCCAGCTAAACGGCCTGAAAAGAAAATCCTTCGTCCGTAGAACAGCGGGAGAGATAGCATCAGCGGCAGACATTGCGTGCATACGCGTGACCTTTCCAGGGAACCCAGCCTACCACGCCAACTACGCAAATCCCACTTCTACGGTTCCATCGCGACACGTCCCGGTTAGCCGGTTAGCATGGTGCGATCGCGATCCCTCCCGGGAGGAGGATTCGATAATAGCCGCCCCTCGAAACCCCGGGGCCGCGACGACCCCGTTGTGCGGGGCCCGACCGGTAGGGGAAGGGAGTGTAAAGTTACGTTGTAAATGCGGAGGGCGATTCATTGATGTTCGCGTCCGGATGAAACATAGTCTAAGAACACGAATCCTTCTCTTTTCACGCCTGTTCATTTCGTTGATTGTGGCGGCGGCGATGTTTTCCTTGCGCGTAGCCGAAGGTGCTCAATCGAGGACCTCAACTTCAGTCGAGATTAGTGTAGACACAGGCAAGATCATCAACACCATGCGCGGCGGCATCGGAGCCTCTTGGCACGCAATAGAGCAGCCTATCCCGAACGGGCACGGCGGCAGCGGTTGGGGCGCCTACCCTCCTGCGGAAGATGAGCGTGCCTGGCAGCAGATTTACCAGCACGCCAGTTGGCTGGGTCTCGACTGGAACCGCGTTGAGATCGAGCAGCGCATCTACGAGCCCGAACGTGAACACTTCACATTCGATAGCCCGGAAATGCGGATTCTCTATCGCATTTTGGACTGGAACCAGAAGCAGGGAACAGATGTTTTCTTTCAGCAGATGTGGGTCAATGCCGCGTGGCTGGGATACCCCGGGTCCAACGGCGATCCCATCCTGCGCGTTCACAGTGCTCCGCGCGATCTCGATGCATTCGCCAACGGCCTCGCCACATTGATGGAATATCTGATCAGGAAGCGCGGCTATACCTGCATCAAGTGGCTCAGCATTACCAACGAGCCCGGATCGAATTGGTCTTGGTGGCAGGGAGCCTCTCGCGAACCGTTGACGATCGGGCCGGGTTTGGCTGCTGTGCGCAAGGCTCTCGCTGAGCGCGGCCTCAACTTGCCGCTGTCAGGACCCGATGCGGGGATGGAAGTCTTCCGTGCGGCGTTGAAACCTGACGATGCGCTGTTGCTTGGGGCCTATGATTTCCACGACTACAGCCTGAAGCTTGATGTAGACAGTGGAGGATCCTTAACAAAGCAGGTCGGTGACTTCTCCACCTGGGCGAAGTTTGCCCATGATCATGGCAAGCCTTTGTTCATCACCGAATTCGGCTCCGCTGACTATCCCGCACCTCCCGATGATCCCCGCCGCAACAGCGCGGAATCTGTCCTGGCAGCGAGCGAGTTTGTGATTCGCGGCGCCAACGTTGGGATAGATGGCTTTAATCGTTGGAGCTTCTTGAATCGAGGCGATCTCGACGGCCAATGGCAATACGTAGATACCTGGGACGCAAAGCACAAGAGGCTGCTCGAAGAGTTCACGCCGCACGCGAATAACTACTTCAGTGTGGGACTGCTCAGCCGTTTCGCCGCCAAACACTCGACTGTCCTGGCTACGTATGTGAGTGATGCTCGGGTACAAGGATGGCAGCGCGTTTTTTGTGCCGCGTTTCGCAGCCCAAAAGGAAGTGTCACTATCGCTGTTGTGAACGACGCGCCGGTTGAATTTGCGCTGAAGCTCTCTTGGGCAACAAAGCCGCCGCATGGAGAATTCTTCCGCTACCGGTACAACAAGCTGCAATACGATCGGGCAGATGTGAAGGTCAACCCTGAACTCGAGTTTCTGCAGGCACCCGGCAACGGCTGGTCAGATTCTTTGCCGCCACGCAGCTTGACTGTTTACAGCACGTACAAATTGAAGCATGACGATCCAGGAATTTTGGATGATGATCACGAGCATGAAGATCATCGATAAACCGCAGTTTGACAGCCTGATGAGCCATCGCAGGCTTCGATCCTGGATTGTAGCCCAACCGGAAGTTCAGCCAAGCTCTCTATACAGAACAGGCGCACCAACCCCCACCCCACCCCACCAACCCTCAAACTTCTCCAGCGCCCGCTCGCACACCATCCGGTGCCGCTCCTTCTTGTCCCGCACCTTCTTCCGCACTTCCTCTTCCAGCGGCTCCAGCAAGTCAAACGTGATATTCGCCGGCTGAAAGTCCTTCGCATCCGCGTGCGTAATGTAATGCACCAGCGATCCCAACGCTGTTCCCCGCGGCACCGCCATCGGCTCTTCACCCCGCGCCAGCGAAGCCGCATAAATCCCCGCCAGCATCCCCGTCGCAATCGACTCCGTGTATCCCTCCACGCCTGAAATCTGCCCCGCAAAAAGAATCCACGGCGCGCTCTTCAGGCGAAGCAATTCATCCAGCAAAACCGGCGCACAAATATAGGTATTCCGATGAATCTGTCCATAGCGCAGAAACTTTGCATTCTCCAGCCCCGGAATCAGCCGCAGCACCCGCGCCTGCTCGCCCCACTTCAGATGATTCTGAAAGCCGACAAGGTTGTAGCTGTCCGCGCGCACATTCTCCTTGCGCAGCTGCACCACCGCCCACGGCATCTTGCCGGTTCGCGGATCGTTCAACCCCTTCGGCTTCATCGGCCCGAAGCGCAGCGTATCGCGCCCACGCGTCGCCAGCACCTCAATCGGCAGACAGCCCTCGAAGTAATCTAGCTTCTCCCACTCCTTGCTTTCCGCCGCCTCCGCCGCAAGCAGCGCATCCAGAAAGTGGTCATACTCTTCGCGATTCATCGGGCAGTTGATGTAGTCCGCCGTGCCCTTGTCGTAGCGCGCCGCAAAGTACACCCGCTCCATGTCGATCGATTCCGCATCCACAATCGGCGAAATCGAATCGTAAAAAGCCAGGTGCCCCGATCCCGTGATTCGCTGAATCTCCTCACTCAGCGCACCCGAAGTCAACGGCCCCGTAGCCACAATCGTTGCCACATATTCACCGGGCTCGAGGCTTGTCACCTCTTCCCGAATCACCCGAATCGCCGGCTCGTCTTCAATCGCCTCCGCAATCCGCTTCGAAAACTCCACGCGATCCACTGCCAGTGCGTGGCCCGCAGGTACCGCGGTCTCGTCCGCAATCCGCAACAGCGCCGATCCCGCCCGGCGCATCTCCTGCTTCAGCACCCAAGGAGCCGTGTTCGGCGACTCGCTCTTCAGCGAGTTCGAGCACACCAGCTCCCCAAACTCAATCGTCTGGTGCGCAGGAGTCAGGCGCGGCTTTCCGTCCACCATCGCTCGCATCTCGTAGAGATCCACCTCGCAGCCCAGTCTCGCCGCAGTCAGCGCTGCCTCCGGCCCTGCGAGTCCTCCGCCAATCACACGAATTCTCACTGCGCAGGCTCTTCCTTCCCGGCCAGTCTTCTCAGCGCCTCGCCCGTCACGCGCACATTCCGCCACGTATCCAGAAACTCCGCTCCCATAGCGCTGTAGAACTCGATGGCAGGCGTATTCCAATCCAGCACTTCCCAGCCCAGCCGCGGACAATCCTTCTCCACCGCAACCGCGGCCACCCGCTGCAGCAACGCCTTGCCGATCCCGAGCCCGCGCAACTCAGGTAGTACGAACAGATCCTCCAGATAGACCCCGGCTCGCCCCAGCCACGTCGAGTAGCTGAAAAAACAAAGCGCAAACCCCGCCGGCTTGCCCTCGTGCTCCGCCATCAGGCACCAATAGTAGGGGTTAGACCCAAACCCATCGCGCAGCAAATCCGCCTCGGTTGCCGTTACCGCGTCTGGCTCGCGCTCATATTTGGCCAGCCCGCGAATAAACTCAAGAATCTGCGGCACATCCTCCGCCACCGCCGGTCGAATCGTGGTCCCCATGTCGATATTGTAGGGTGTGATGCAGGCCACAAGAACTCGCAGCCGGCTCAAACTACCATCGTGAAGTGGGCTGTGAGGGTCGGTATACGAGACTGTGTCGCCCTCCGGCCTTGTGCTCAAGCATCCGTTGGATTTACCTTGGGTCGTGCCCGACAAGAGCGCTCTTTGCCGTACCAACCGCTTGCCGCGACAACGGCTGGCCGCGGCGACCGCTTGGGGCAACATTTTTCCAGGTAATCGATGAGCCCGTCGATTCTCTCAGCATCGAAGTTGCTGATGCTGTGCGGTGAATCGCCAGGGACGCATCTAACCGGACGAGTGGGTGTTTGGATTTGTTGATGTTTGAGAGTTTCTGAAATTTTTTTAGATCGAGCATGCGGGCTGCTTGGCTCGCCCAAGCTCCCAAGGAGAAGAACATGAAACGAAAGATTTCGCTCAGGACCGGACTTCTCGGATTGCTGGCGCTTGCCGCGCTGCCCTTCGCGCTTGCCCAAACTCCCGCGCAAACCACTGCGCCCGCCAATGTTGGGGCGACAGGCAAGATTCACGGCCATGTGACCAATCCCACGGGCGCGTCCCAAGCCGGCGGTACCGTCACTCTCAACAGCGGAAGCAAAGAGGTTGCAACCTTCACCGTGGACGCGAACGGTGACTACACTGGCTCCGCGCCTCCGGGCAACTACACCATGATCTACCGCACCCCTGGCATGGCACAGGACAAGCAGGCCGACAAGTTCGAGAACATCAAGATCATCGTCGGTCAGGACACCCTTGCGGATGACGACATGTCGCGTAAGGAATACATCGACTCGCTCCCCGAAGAAACCCGCAAGCAGCTCGCGGAAATGAAGACACACAATGCTGAGGCAATGAAGGCCAACGCCGTCATTAAGACCCTCAATGCGGATCTCAAGACGGTGATGGCCGACATCAAGGATGCCGACTCGGCTCACGCCGCCGCAGTTCAGCAACTCGGTGCTTCTGCTTCGAAAACCGACATCGCAGCCAAAGAGACCGAAATCAAAACTGCCAAGTACACCGACGTTGTGACCCTCATGGAGAAGGACACCGCAGCTCGTCCCACAGAGTCCGTGCTCTGGGCCTATCTCGGTCAGGGACAGTTGGGCCTCAAGAAGTACGACGAAGCCGAAGCATCCTTCAAGAAGGCCATCGACGCGGATGCCGCTTCGAAAAAGCCGCGCCCCGAAATCGAGGGCCTGGCCAACTCCGGCCTCGGCGAGATCTACGCCCGCAATGGCAAAGTGGCCGAGTCAGCCGCGGCTTACGATGCAGCTGCCAAAGCTGACCCGACTAAGGCCGCCTTCTACTACAAGAATCAAGCGGTCATCTATTCGCAGGTAGGCAACAATGACGCCCAGGCCGCAGCTGCGGATAAAGCCATTGCCGCCAGTCCTAACGACGCCCTGCCCTACTACCTGAAGGGTCAGGCTCTCATCAGCAAGGCGACCGTCGATCCCAAGACCTCTCGCATCGTCCTGCCTGATGGTTGCGGCGAGGCATACGAGAAATATCTGCAACTTGATCCCACCGGACCCTACTCCGCTGACGTCAAGGGCATTCTCGAATCGGCCGGCCAGAAGATCAACTCCAGCTACAAGGCCACCAAGAAGTAGTCACTCATCTTTCACGCTTCAAGCAAGTGCGCGCCCGATCCGGGTGCGCCCTTGCCATTTTTACCGCGGGGCGCGTCATCCATGACGCAGTCCCACGTCGTGATGGGCGAGAAAGCACTATTAAGAGCACAAGCTAGTGGTGTCATCCTGAGCGGAGCGGCTTGGGGTCCTATGGACATGCAATGTCCATGGGGTAAGCGCTGAGCCGAAAGACCTGCTTCTGCTTTTCCTCTCCTATAAGTGGTGGTTTCAGCGCAACGAGTGATGACTGGTTTCCAAACGGTGCGCGCCCTTCTGCATTATCCTTCCTTCAAGGGTTCCACTCTTCCCAATCCACCTAGAGGTCACAATGCATCCCAGGTTTAAGCTGGCGGTCATCACTCTCGTTTGTCTCGCATGTTGCACACGTGCGCAATCGCAAGCCCGCACCGGCGACGCGGCCACCATTGCCCGCCGCAACGCCATCGAGCAGGAACTCGAATCCGTTGCCATCATCGAGCGCAAAGTCATGGTTCCCATGCGCGACGGCAAACGCATGCAGGCAGACATCTATCGTCCCAAAGACGAGTCGAAGAAATATCCCGTCATCTTCTCCCGCACCCCATACAACTTCAACTACTGGGACATCTCTCTAGGCGCACCGCGCGACATGACCGCCCCACTCGACGCCGTCAAACATGGCTACGCCTTCGTCGAAATGAATGAGCGCGGTCGTTACTTCTCCGAAGGTGACTACGACATTCTCGGCGTCCCTCTCACTGATGCCGACGATGAATTCGATTGGATGACCGCGCTCCCCTGGTCTACCGGCAAGGTCGGCCTAATCGGTTGCTCCTCCACAGCAGAGTGGCAACTCAGCGTAGCGTCGCGCGGCAACAAGGCGCTTGCCACCATCATCCCTGAAAGCTACGGCGCCGGCGTCGGTCGCGTCGGCCCTTACTACGAGCAGGGCAACTGGTTCCGCGGCGGAGCCGTGCAGATGCTTTTCACAACCTGGCTCTACGATGCAGGCCTGCAGACCAACGAAGCCAAACCCAACTTTCCTCCCGGCACATCGCAGCAGGCCCTCGTCGAAGCCGCAAAATGGTGGGACCTCGACGCCCACCCTCCCACTGTTGGGTGGCCCAAGGCACTCGCGCATCTCCCGGAAAAAGACATCCTTGCAGCTGTCGGTGCACCAACGGGCATCTTCGCCGACAAAACTCCCTCCGGCCAGCCCGGCATGATCGAACGCACGCCCAACGATCCTGCATGGTACAAAGGCGGCCTCTGGAATGACTCAATGCACATCAACGTCCCCGGCCTCTGGATGATGACCTGGTACGACGTCAGCGTTGCTCCCAACCTCGCCGCCTACAACTTCGTCCGCAGCACCGCCAGCCCCGAAGTAGCCAACGAGCAGTACGCCATCATCGCGCCCGTCCCGCACTGCGGTTACAAGCGCGCCGCCGAACACACCATCGTCGGCGAGCGCGATCTTGGCGACGCACGACTCGATTACGACGCCCTCACCTTCGCATGGTTCGATCACTTCCTCAAAGGCGAAGACAACGGCCTTCTCCAGAAGACTCCCAAGGTGCGCTACTACACCATGGGCCTCAACAAGTGGCAATCGTCCGATACCTGGCCGCCCAAAGAAGCCAAGCCAGTAACCTTCTATCTCTCCTCAACCGGCCACGCAAACTCCCTCGCCGGCGACGGCGCACTCGTCTCCGCAGCGCCGTCCAAAGACGCAGCCGACAAATTCCTCTACGATCCCATGAACCCCGTTCCAACGCGCGGTGGTGGATTCTGCTGCATGGGCGCCGACTTCAAACCCGGCGCTGTCGATCAGCGACCCCTCGAAGCGCGCGACGACGTACTCGTCTATTCCACCGGCCCGCTCGCCGAAGGCCTTGAAGTCACCGGCCCCGTCGAGCTCACGCTCTACGTTTCGAGCGACGCCAAAGACACTGACTTCACCCTCAAGCTCATCGAGGTCCTCCCCGACGGCACCGCATACAACATCGACGAGAACATCCAGCGCGTCCGCTATCGCGAAGGCTACGACAAGCCACCCGTCTTCATGGAAAAGGATAAGGTCTACAAAGTAGCCTTCCAGCCTTCGCAGACCAGCACGTACTTTGCCCCCGGCGAAGAGCTTCGCATAGAGATCAGCAGCAGCAACTTCCCCCGCTACGACCGCAACCTCAACACCGGCGGCAACAACTTCGACGAAGTCAAACCAGCAGTAGCCCACAACCAGGTCCACCACTCAATCCAATATCCATCAACCATCACGCTGAGCGTAGTGAAGCACTAGCGCAGCATCAACGACCACGAACGTGGGTGGGAAATCTCGAACCTCTCCCGTCAATCGCGTGCATCCCCGCGAACCATGGGTGCCCCATTCATGTCGAAGCTTTATCACGGCATGAGTGGAAATCCGACGAGCCTCGGCGTCTTCTCAATCTCCTGCCTCTTTCGAAAATGTGTCATCCTGAGCGCTGCACGCCTGGGGCCCCGCAGATGATTCATCATCTGTGGGGTAAGCGGCGCGAAGGATCTGCTTTTGTTCTTCGCTTGCACCGGTACGAATATGGGCAGTCGACGAACCGAATCAAGCAACCCACAACCACTACAATTCCCAGCATGAGTTCCGATCTTCCCAGCTATGAACAAGCCGCTGCCCTCGTAGCCGCTCACGCCCGCAAAATCGCAAAGCAGAAAAATCCACACACCGAGCGCATCCCTCTAGCCAACGCCGCCGGCCGCATCCTCGCCGCCCCCATCGCTGCCGATGACGATCAGCCACCCTTCGCGCGCTCCACCCGCGATGGCTACGCCTGCCGCGCCGCTCAAGCATCCGCGCACAAGACACTCCCCATCGCCGGATCCACACATGCCGGACAGGCACCAGCCGGTCCGCTTCCCCCAGGCAAAGCGTGGGAAATCATGACCGGCGCCCCCGTCCCCCCCGGCGCCGATTGCGTCGTCATGCTCGAACACGTAGAAAGATCGGATAACACGATCCGCCTCGCCCCCGAGCGCAAAATCAAACCCGGCGAAAACATAGTCGCCAAAGGCGCACAAGCCCGCCGTGGTGATGAACAACTCCCCCCGGGGATCCGGCTCACCCCTGCCCAGATCGCCCTTGCTGCATCCTGCGGATACACACATGTCAACGTCTACGTCCGTCCCCGAGTAGCCATCCTCACCACAGGTGACGAGCTCGTTCCCGTCCGCGCCCAACCCGGACCCGGTAAAATTCGCAATTCCAATGCCCCCATGCTCGCCGCACTCGTAGCCAGCGCCGGCGCCGAGCCGATCGTCCTTCCCACCGCCGCCGACACCGCCCAAGCCCTCGACGCCGCACTCAAAGAGGCAATACAGGCCGACATGCTTCTCATCTCCGGAGGAGTTTCCGCAGGCAAATTCGATCTCGTTGAACCCGCCCTCTCTCGGCTGGGCGCCACCTTCCATTTCACCGGCGTCAAAATTCAACCCGGCAAGCCGCTAGTCTTCGGGCAAATTCCACGAAAAGGAAAATCAAAGCGGCCAACCGCGAAGTTCTTCTTCGGCCTCCCTGGCAACCCCATCTCCTCAGCCGGCACCTTCCACCTCTTCGCCGCACCCATCCTTGCCGCCCTAACCGGCAGCTGCGAAATTCATCCCCGCTTCGTCCTCGCGAATCTCTCCCACGACACCGACCGCAAAACCAAACCCGGACTCACCCGATTCCTGCCTGCCTATTGTGAATTCAATCCATCCATCGCGCTTCCTCCGCAAGTCGCCCTGGTTCCCTGGCACGGCTCCGGCGACCTCACCGCCTTCGCACAATCCAACTGCTTCCTCGTCATCCCGGAAGACGCAAGCTTCCTCGAAGCCGGAACCACCGTCCACATCCTGCTACATTAAGAATCCAGAATGTCGAAGCCATCCAAATCGCAGCTCTCGGGGTCCCCGGCGACAGGTCTTCGTCGCAGGGGTGGTCTCTCCCACTACGACGCCGCAGGCCAGGCCAGCATGGTCGATGTCAGCGCCAAACAGGCTACGAAGCGCACCGCCGCAGCCACAGCCTTCATCGAGCTTTCCGCCGCCGTACTCGCAGCTCTTCCCGCAAACCCTAAAGGCAATCCGCTTGAAGTGGCACGTTTCGCCGGAATCCAGGCCGCCAAGCGCACATCGGAGCTCATCCCCATGTGCCACCCGCTCCGGCTCACACACATCGACGTCGAAGCCAATATCGTCGCCGGCGGAGTCCAAATCCGCGCTACTGCCGCCACCACCGGACAAACAGGAGTGGAAATGGAAGCGCTCACCGCCGCCTCCATCGCCGCCCTCACCGTCTACGACATGACCAAAGCCCTCGATAAATCCATCGTGATCCGCAACATTCAGCTCGAACAAAAATCCGGCGGCAAATCCGGCGACTACAAGCGCAAGTAATCTCGCGATGCCCCAAGAACAACATCAACCTCTGTTCTGGATGTAAAAGTTATGGATGTAAAAACGCAATTCGCAATGGCGATGCCGTGGCTCTCACCACTCTGCTCGCTGAAGATACATCGCGTGCCAACGCACTCATCTGCTGGGGCGACAACGACAGCATACTGACTCATCCGCTCCACTACGTATCCGACATGCTCTTCCAACACACCCTGAAACGCGAGGCCGCGCTTCCCCTGATCGAAGCCCTCATTCAAGCCGGAGCGAACCTCGATTTTCAAAAGGACGGCAAGGGTGACACGCCCCTCATCGGCGCCGCGAGCCTCGCTGCAGAAGACGTCGGCCTTCGTCTCATCGACGCCGGCGCAAATCCCAAACTTTTAGGAATCTTCGGCGAAACCGCACTCCACTGGGCCGCACTGCTTGGCGAAGAGAGGCTGGCGCATAGACTCATCCCCATCTCCGACATCGATCTCAAGGATGCAAATTATCTATCGTCTTCGCTTGGCTGGGCCATCCACGGCTGCTACAACACTCCCAAAGGAAATCAGGGAAGACAGCGCGAAGTAGTCTCGCTACTCTTGGCCGCCGGCGCAAGTGTTGATCCCGACTGGCTTCAGTCTGACAACGTTCGCAACGATCCCGCAATGCTCGTCGCTCTCACCAAGGGACCTCCTAGGAAAACCAATCCGACTTGAGCGACACCGAACGCGCGAACCGCGTCTACTCTGTCCGCAGTGCCCGAGCCGGATCCACAGTCGCCGCGCGCCTCGCCGGAATAAATCCCGCCAGCGCTGCCACTACGCAAATGATCAGGATCCCCGCTCCGTACACCATTGGATCGGCGACCGATACTCCGAAGAGCTGGCTGCGCACCATCCGTGTCGCCAGCATCGCCAGCGGAATCGTTACGGCCATCGCGACTCCTGCCAGCAGAAGCACTTCACGCAGAATCAGTCCCACCACCGTCGTGCGCCTCGCGCCTAGCGCCATGCGTATCCCGATCTCCCGCGTCCGCTGCGCCGTTGAATACGCCAGAATTCCATACAGCCCGATCCCAGCAAGCAGCGTTGCCAGCAAGCCGAACACCGAGGCCAGCATCGCTATTGCCCGCTCCGCCACCAGGTTCGCATCAATCGTTTCCCTCATCGTTCGCAGGTTACTGACGATCAACTTGGGATCGATATCCGCGATTGCCGCGCGTATGCTCGTCGTGGCTGCGTCGGGTGGCTGCCATGTACGCACATAGAAGGTAAGCCCCGTCTGCCGGGTCGCCTGCGAAAAAAGCGTGTAGCAGGTGGCAATCGCGGCATCGCGTAAGCTCGAGTGCTTCACATCGCGCGCCACTCCAACAATCGAAGCATCGGTTCCCGGCTTGTTCGGCCGCGCAACGATGCGTCCCAGCGCCTGCTGTGCTCCGCCAAAGTAGTGCTTCGCAAAACTCTCGTTCACCACGGCCACTCGCTGCGACGTCGCCGTATCACTTGCGTTGAAAACACGTCCCACGACCAGCGGCACGCCTATCGTTTGCAGATAGCCATTGCTCACCCACGGAAGCTCGACATCAAACTCGTCATCGGGTTTGCCTGCATACCCCGCCGGAACCATGTCTCCCTGGATTTGGTTATCCGATAAATCTGCATCGTTGGTCGCTCCCGTGCCACGCACTCCAGGTAGTGCTGCGATCGCATCTAGCGCGCGCTGCTCAACCGGCACGACATCTTTCCCCTTATAACCAGCCAGCATCGGATCCAGATCGAATGCCAGCAGATGATCCGTCGCGAACCCCGTCTCCACACTGCGAAGATTGCTGATCGTCCTCACGAACATGCCCGCTGCCACAATCAGCAGAAGGCTGAATCCGATCTGCAGCGCCACGCACGACCGCCGAAACTTCAGCGATCCGCCGCCGCTCGTTCCCGTCCGTTGCTGCATCACTTCCGCCAGTCGCGGATTCCGAAACTGCAGCGCCGGTGCAAGACTGAACAGCAAGCTCGCCACCATCGTCACCAAGAGGGACCAGCCCAGAACGTGCCAGTTGAGCACTGCCGCAAAGGGCAGCCCATCCGGCATACTCGAAGACAACCGGTGAATCAGCAGCCGCAGAGCTTCCGGCGCAAGCGCCAGTCCCAGTGCCGCTCCCAAGAAACCAAGTACCATTCCTTCCGCCAGCAGTTGCCGCAGAACCTGTCCGCTCGTGGCACCCAGGGCATAGCGAACTGATATCTCCTGCGCGCGCCCCGCTGCCCGCACTAGCAGAAGGCTCGCCACATTGACCACCGCCATACCGATAACCAGCATCACCATTCCGAAAATGATGGTGAGAGGAGTCTGCATATTGCCGCGCATCGGACTGAATCCCTTCGCACCCGCATCAACATGCAGATACGCCGACCCCACATAATCCTGCTGCGCTTTCGCTGACTGATCCGTAAACCGCTTGAACTCCTCGACGCGCAACGCACGAAACAGCGGATTGAACGAAGCCTCTGCCTGCGCACGTGTCACCCCCGGTTTCAAACGCCCCACGATGTCGATCCAGTAGGACTTGTGATCGGCAAGATACATCCACTCCGGAGAAAGCACCTGCTCCATCGAGAGTGGCACGTACACCGCCGGCGTGTGTCCCCACACCATACTGCGAAATCCGGGCGCTGCCACTCCGATAATCGTGAAGGGAGTTCCATTCACGAGCATCGTCTTGCCCACAACCGGCGCCTCCGCCAGATGCGACTTCCAGTAGTCGAAGCTCAGCACCGCTACCGGATTCGCTCCCGGGGCCGTCTCATCGCCACCACCGAACAGCCGTCCCACCGCCGGCGGCACGCCCAAGGTCTCAAAATAATTTCCGCTCACCAGCTCAGCTTGAACTGACTCCGCGTGGTTGTTCCATGTCACGCCCAGCGTATCCCCCGCCTCGGCAATCAACCCGCTCAGCACTGAATTGCGGTCGCGCAGATCCTTGTACATCGGGTACGAGAATTGGTGGTGGTGACCCGGTGTGTCTCCGCCCTCCGAATGCAAATGCCCGTTACGTGATCCGGCAAAATTCAGCACCACAAGTTCATTCGGGCTGCGCACCGGCAGAGCCTGCATCAACGCCTGGTCGAAAAGGCTGAAGATGGTTGCGTTCACCCCGATCGCCAGCCCCAGCGTCACCACTGCCATCGCTGTAAAGCCCGGATTCCGCCACAATCCCCGCAACCCAAACCGCAGATCGCGTCCCAGCGACTCCAGAAAGAACGAAGGCCGTTCCTCTCGGCACTCTTCGCGCGCACGCTCTCTACTTCCAAACGCAATCGCAGCGCGCCGTCTAGCCTCCTCCGCCGGCATTCCCACCGCCAGGTTGGCTTCCACCTCGCGCTCCATGTGAAACCGAAGTTCCTCATCTACGTCCGCGCGCTTCTTGCCCGTAACGAAAAAGCGAATCCGCGACCACCATTCACGCAACATAATTCTCCCCCCAGACACTGCGACCTATATACCCTGCAGCACCAGGTTCACTGCGCCGGTCAGCCGATCCCAGTTCTCGAGTTCCGCGTCCAGCTGTCTCCGCCCGGCCGCAGTCAGCGCGTAAAAGCGCGCCCGCCGATTGTTCTCCGATGCGCCCCACGTCGCCCGAATCCAGCCGCGATATTCCAGCCGGTGCAGCGCGGGATACAGCGATCCCTGCCCGATCTGCAAGACATTGTTCGACATCTGCTGAATCCTCTGCGCAATCGCCCACCCGTGCTCCTGCCCCGGTGCGAGCGTCTTCAAAATCAGCATGTCCAGCGTTCCCTGCAACAAATCCGTAGACGGCGCCATTTTTCCCTGCCACCTTCCCCATGACGTTCGACAACAGAATCTCCCTCTTCTTGTCGAATGTCAAGGGAAGCCAACAAATGCCTTTCACAAACCCCTTCTTTCTGATAGAGAATTCGCCGAAAGATGTAACCTCAAGTGGTAACGCTGGGCAATTCGAACGGCGAAGCCGAATTGGAGCTGTCCATGGAAGAGGAACAAATCCATCAAGCCCTGAATGCGCACTGGCGTGCGTCGGCAATCGGTGATGTCGACGCCGAGCACGACATTTACGATGACAATGCCATTTGCGACTATCCCCAGTCAGGCGAGCGAATCCTCGGACGAGCCAATCTTCAGGCCTTGCGAAGTCATCACCCCGGCAAGCCGTCAGGCTTCGAAGTCAGACGTATGCTTGGAAAAGGCGATCTCTGGATTACGGAGTACACAATCATCTACCAGGGGCAATCGGCGTACACCGTGAGCATTATGGAGTTCAGCAACGGCAAGGTCGTGCACGAGACACAGTATTTCGCCGATCCCTTCGAGGCGCCCGCATGGCGAAGCCAGTGGGTTCAGCGCATCGCATGACCTTGAATCTGAAATACCGACATCGATCGCGCCCTTAGCAGGGCTCTTATTCGCTCCGCAACGCTACGCTCGGGTCAATCCGGGAAGCCCGGCGCGCCGGAATATAGCTGGCCGAAAAAGCAATCAAAGCCAGAAGAGTCGGGAACAGTGACAAACGTTGCGGCATCGGCGACTCCAACACCAAAGAGCAGCGAGCGCATCAGCCGGCCGACCACCAGTGCGCCGCCAATTCCGAGACCAACACCCCAGAAGGCCAGCGTCATGCCCCCGCGAACGATCAGCGTCACGATGTTCGCCCGTGTAGCGCCAAGCGCCAGCCGGATGCCCACTTCGCGGCTGCCCTGGCCAACCATGTAGGCGATCAGCCCATAAATCCCAATCACCGCAAGGCCCAGCGAAATTGCCGCAAATGCCCCGAGCACCAGCATGGTGAACCGCCGTCGCGCCAGAGACTTGTCGAAGCGCTCCTGCATCGTGCTCACGTTATAAAGCGGAAGATCAGGATTGAGTTCGTGAATCTGTTGCTTCACCGCGCCGGCCAGCGCTGCCGGATCGCTGCTGCCCCGCATCACCACGTTCATGGCGCGCGTCACGTATTGCGTTTGAGGAAGGTAATACGCAATGCGCGAGTCCGAGTCCAGCGTGTATTGCTTCACCCGGTCCACTACGCCAACAACCGTGATCCACGGAGAGTCTTTGTCGCCGATGCCGCCAATGTGCAGCCGCTTGCCGACCGGGTCCTGGTTTGGCCAGAGTTGTTGCGCCATGTAGTCGTCGACAAGCGCCACGCGCGGTTTGTCGGCGACGTCATCGTCATTAAACAACCGCCCCTCGCGCAGGGGAATTTCCATTGCCTGAAAATAGTGTCCGCTCACCATGCGAACATCCGCGTTGATGAACTTCTCGCCCGGCGGCGGCACTCGTCCCTCAACAGTGATCGGTCCCCAGGCAAACATCTGGCTCAGCGGCAGCGACGTCACGGCCCCGGCCGACGTGACTCCCGGCAATTTCTCCAGCCGCTGCCAAAGCTCGTGATAAGCAGCGAGAACCGCCTCTTTGTTCTTGTATCGCTCGCCCGTCATCGTCAGCTCAAGCGTGAGCACATTGCGAGGATTGAAGCCGGGATTTACGTCGCGCACACGAACAAAGCTGCGAATCAGCAGCCCGGCGCCAATCAACAGCATCGCGCAAAGCGCAATCTCGGCGATCACCAGCGAGCGGCGAAAACTGTTCCCTCGTCCCCAGATCGCGCTTACGCCCGACGAAGTGCGACTGGTGTCCTGCAGTGCGGTCTGCACGTCGACTCGCGAAACCCGCAGCGCCGGAGCCAGCCCAAACAGAATCGCCGACAAAACACAAATCGCGAATGTGAAAGCAAGAGCAGTCAGCGCCAATGCCGATGTCCTGCATCCTCGGCACGCTCTGCGGACCAAGAAGCCGCACACAGCGCAAAGCAAGAAAGGCCAGCGCCATGCCCAACACGCCGCCTGCGAACGCAAGCAACACGCTTTCGGTCAGCAACTGGCGAACAATCCGCCCGCGTGTTGCGCCCAGCGCGGTGCGCACCGCAATTTCCTTTTGGCGCACCATGGCGCGCGACAGTTGCAGGTTCGCGAGATTCACGCACGCGATCAGCAACACAAAACCAACCGCTCCAAGCAACAGATACAGCGTGCGCCGAACGTTGCCCACCACTTGCTCGAGTAGCGGCACAATGCCAAACGTCAACCCCCCATTCGGCGGATACACTTCCGGAAATTGCTGCCGCAGGCGCGCCGTTATCGTATCCATTTCTGCCTGCGCCTGCTCGACAGAAACTCCCGGCTTCAGCTTGGCCACGATGTTGTAGTCCTCGTGATCACGATTCTGCGCGGCATTTGCAGGTAGGGGAAGCGGCAGCAATATCTCCGCCTGCTCCGCGCCATCCACCGTCGGCATCACCTCGCGAGCCAACGAAAACGAACGTGGCATCACGCCGATCACGTCATACGACACGCCGTTCAGAATGATCTTTTTGCCAAGAACGCCGGGATCGGAACCAAAGCGCCGCGCCCATGTTCCGTAACTCAGCACTGCGGTGGCAGTTCGGCCCGGCAGATCTTCATCGGGAACGAACAACCGCCCGAGAGTTGCTTTCTGTCCCAGCATCGGAAGCAAACTCGACGATACCCGGATCGTGCCGACCCGCTCCGGTTCGCGCGAGCCTGTGAGGTTGTAGTTGCCGCCAATGGCGATCGCAACCTGCTCAAAACCATGATGGCCGTTCTTAATGTCGAAGTATTGTGCGGTCGAAAACCAGTCCTCCGTGATGTTCAGGCCCGGAGAGCGGTTCCAGAGTATGACCAGCCGATCAGCATCCGCGTAGGGCAGTGGCCGAAGCAACAGCCCGTCAACGATGCTGAAGATTGCGGTATTCGCGCCGATCCCAATCGCGAGCGAGAGTATCGCCGCCACGGTGAACACAGGCGCAGCGGCCAAAGCACGCAGGGCGTGCCGCACATCTTTCTGCAAAAGGCTCACCGGGCTGTCACCTCGTCTTAATTCGAAGCAGGCGGCTTCTCGGCACCCGCAGGCGGAGACGGATGATCATGATCGTGTTCCTTCGGCGGCGCGAATATCGGCGGATCGAGATGGCCGCGATGGCAAGTGCCACAAGCCACCGGTACTCCGGAGTTCTCCACCTTGTCGATATAGTTCGCGTTGATTTCTTCGACCATCTTGTACATCAGCCGAGCCGTGTTCTTCTCCGGCTTCGAATCATCCGCAAAATTCAGCCGCGGTTTCCCATTCGGTCCAATGTTGTTGGGATCTGCGGCGTGGCACGTGCTGCACTCAGCGCCAAGCGACGCCTCCCACTTGTGCATCAGGTCGTGCACCTGCTCGCCGGTCATCGTCTTCGGCAGCACCTTCAGATTGGTTGGCGCTGGATGATGCTCGTGCTCATGAGCAGGTGGAGCGCCGGCGGACGGCTGTTCGGCGGCTGGGGTCTGTGCAAACGTGGCGACCGCAAACAGCGCGGAAACCAGGGCCGCAAAAGTGGTGGCAAGGTACGGGGAAGAAAGCTTCAAGTGCAAAGTTCCTCGCAGTTTTAGGATGACCTCTATTCTACTGACGAATACCCCTAACGAATGGTTGACGCTCCAGACAGGTGCTTCGGCCCCGAAACACACGTATGCCCTCGCAAAGCAAACCGCAACGGAAGATCCACCGCATGTCTTATCCCGATTCGCGGCGTAATCACCATTTTCGACTCCGGGAATCCATCGTCTCGCACTTGCAGGATCGACTTTGCGCTCGTCACATCCAGCCCATTATGCAGAGGACGCGTCAGCCCCAGCGCGAGGCACAGGCGGCTCGGTCCAGAAGCGATCATCCTCAGCGGGGCGTCTTCATCCAGGCCGCGATTGCGCGCCATCTGCGCGATGCCCATCACTGGCTCCAGTGCCCGCAGCAAAATGCCTCCGCCAAGTCCCTCGCGCTCGCAGCTGATATTTGCGCAAAAATACTTCCCGTAAATGAAATACAAATACGCGTGCCCAGCTGGCCCAAATAGAACCAGGTTCCGCGGTGTGGGCCCCCGATGCGTGTGCGCAGCTGGATCTGGCTGCTCGTTATGCGGCCCCAGGTAGGCCTCGACCTCCACAATCCGCCCGGCCAGTACTCCGCCATCCGCGCTCCGCGCCATCAGCAGTTTGCCCAGCAGCTTCGGTGCGACCCTTTCCGGCGAATCCTCGAAGAATTCGCGCGAAACCAGTCGCCCCGGCAGTGCCCTTGCCGTCTTCGACGCCTTTATTTGTGTGTCTTTTTCCATTCCTTAACGAGAGCCAGCACCCCTTCCGCGTGGCCTTCCGGAGTCACTTTCGGAAAGATATGGATCAGTTTCTGGTCCGGCCCAATCAAAAACGTGGTGCGTTCAATTCCCCAGACTTTCTTGCCATACATGTTCTTTTCCTTCATCACACCAAACTGATTGCATACTTTCTCGTCTACATCAGCAAGGAGTGTGTAAGGCAGGTCGTACTTGGCCTTGAATTTGGCCTGCGCCTTAGGCGTATCGCGCGAGATGCCGAGCACCACCGCGCCCGCTGCCTGAATCTTCTTGAAGGTATCGCGAAAACCACACGCCTCAATCGTGCAGCCGGGCGTATCGGCGCGGGGATAGAAGAAAAGCACTACCGGCTTGCCGGAGTAGTCTGAAAGGCTTACAGTTTTGTCCTCGTCCGTTTGTAGCGTGAAATCTGCGACCTTCTGGTTCACTTCCATGAGAAATTCCTCGTATCGTCAGTATGGTGGATAGAGACTTGAAAAGGCGTGTTCGTGTGCATTATTTCCGAGAGGTAGGTTTGGTGTCATCGCAGGTCTTCAAGACTGGTTTTACCAGACAAACATCGCTTGTCGCCGCGCTCTTGGTCGCGGCCACGGCCGCCTGTGCCCAATATCCCGGCCAGGTGGTCAAGAAGACCAAAGACACGCCAGACCTGCGCGCCATCGCCGTCGTTGAGTGGACCGGCGACGAAGGCAAGCCGAAAACCAGCCGCCTTGTCCCCATCACCGTCTACGATGGCCAGGCTCTGCAAGACGGCAACGTCTACCTGGCTCGCCCTCAGCCCATGGCGCTGGCTTACGAGGTGGAATACCAACTCGAGATGAACGGCAGCCCCATCGGTCTCTACGACATCAAGAAGGCCGGCCAGGAGCAAGGCCTGTGGGTAGGTTACGGTGCATGGAAGCCTCTGCCATCCGCGAAACTCGCGACCCCCAAGCCCGTGCTGACAGACGGTTTCGATGCCAACGACGACAAGCCTGTCCTGCATCGCAAAGGCGGAGGCAACTCCGGTAGCAGTCAGGATTCCGGGCAACCTGCTCCGTCGCAGGACCCAGACCGCCCCACGCTCCACAAGAAATCCGGCAGCGACGACTCAACCACCGCGGGCGCCTCTCCAGCTTCTGACTCTCCTGCACCTAATCCGGATCAGCCCACGCTTCACAAGGATTCAACCTCTGCTTCCGGCAGCGCTCAAAACAGCGACCCGGATCGCCCTGTGCTGCACAAAACCCCCGAAGGCTCAGCAAATTCCAGTGATGGCGATCATCTCGGCAGCACCGATCCCGACCGCCCGCTTCTCTCTCGCGGCAAACCTGCCGGCACCAGTTCTGACCTCCAGCCGACTCTCATGGGCTTACCCACGGATATGCAGCAGGCCGTGGCGGTCTCCGACGCCAAAAAACGCCCCGAACACCAGTGGGGCTACGCGTGGGCAAATCCTGAAGACGAAGTGAAGATGAAACGTGCTCTGGAGGAAATCGCCCGACAGGCACTCGGACTCAAGACTCCGCCTCCCACATCGCCCAGGCGAGCTGCCGCATCGAAGGCGCACGCAAAACCAGTTCCTCCCTCTGAACCGCCTCCTCTCATCGACGAGAAGTTCCGGGTCTTCGAGCTCGCTTACGGCTCCGGAGCAACCATGGTGCTCTCCGCTCGCACGGATGCTCCCCCGGCCGAGCGAAAGTTCGTGACGCTGATCGCTCAGCCTGATCTCTACGGCAATCCGCTTGTGCTGCTCAAAAGCGTTACCGATGCCTCTCACCTCGACGAAACCCCGCGCATGCGACTCGTGGACGCGGTTGATGCGCTTGCTGATAATCGTGGCGAGTTGCTGTTTGAACTTCGCGGAACCACGCAGCGCCAGTTCGCTCTCTATCGCGTGCTCCGAGGTACGGCAGAGAAAATCTTCGTGACCGGCGGCGGCGAATTCGGCGTCGCTCCCGGAGAATAGGCGATCAACACCTAATTCGTCGGTGTGGTGAGACCCCAAATTCGCTGGCAATGCACCTTCCACCGTTCAATTAACCCCATCGGATGAACCAGGCTAACTCTGCGATTTTTCATCACACTGGAATTACTATGTAACTTTCGTGACATTGCTGAATATCTCCCGGAAAGAAGAGTCCGGCCTCCTATACAATTGCAATGCAGCCGGCTTTTTCACACCACTGTTTAAAGGATTTAGCAAACGAATGGCATCAATTGTTTCCGCACCCGCTCCCACCAAGGCACCCGACGAAGCAACCAAACGGGTTGCAACGGAACAGGAACTCTCGTCGCCTGTTGGTAGGATCCCTGCTAAATTCCTCGTCAAGATGGGAAAAGCCGCGACCATCGATTACGGAATCAACTGGACAACCCTGGCCATCATCGGCTCGTTCCACGTTGGTGCCCTCGCAGCTTTCTTCTTTTTCAGCTGGCAGCGTTTGGCGGTTATGGCGATCCTCTACGTGCTCGCCATCAATGTGGGCATCGGCATGTGCTATCACCGTCTGCTCACGCACCGCGGCTACACGACTCCCAAGTGGGTCGAGTATGTCATGAGCATCTTCGCAACCATGTCGCTTGAGGGTGGGCCCATTTTCTGGGTGTCGACGCATCGCGTCCATCACCAGCTCAGTGACCAGGAAGGCGATCCGCATACCCCGCGCGAAGGCGGCTGGTGGGCGCATACCGGCTGGATTCTGTTCGGCGAGGCCCTGCATGGGCAGGTCGAAATTCTGAAGCGTTATTCGCCGGATCTGAGCCGCGACAAATTTTATCTCTGGCTCAGCAAGTATCACTGGCTTCCCATCACCGTCAGCGGCCTGCTGTTGCTGGCCGGTGGCTGGATTTGGGGCGGATGGGTCAACGGCGTAGCAATGGTCCTCTGGGGCGTAGCGCTTCGCGTAACCCTCGGGCTGCATGCTACCTGGCTGGTTAACTCTGCGACGCACCTTTGGGGAAGCCGCCGGTTTGAAACCCGCGACGACTCGCGCAACAGCTGGTGGGTTGCACTGCTCACGGGAGGCGAAGGCTGGCACAATAACCACCACGCCCATCCCGTTTCAGCGCGCCACGGCCTCAAGTGGTACGAGATCGATCCCAACTTCTGGGGTATCTGGCTGCTTTCAAAGATCGGCCTCGCCAAGAAGATTCACGTAGCAAAATACGATCCGGCAGACCCCAAGCCCGCTGGCCTCTAGGCATTTTGAGTCGGTCCCAAAATCACAACGGCCATTCCTTCTGGAATGGCCGTTTGTACTTGCACCAATCTCCTACTTCTCCAGTTTGGCCCGGATCCAAAGCGTAGCGAAGACCGGCAGCGCGATGAGCAGTACGATCAACCCAGCAGGGAAGCCGACATAGAGATAGCTGTCGGCATAGTTCACGGAGTGATGGCCCATAAGATTCCAGCCGAGCAGGGCGAAAATGCTTGCGGTCGTCGCTGCAAAGAATGCGAAAAATGCGGAGGCAAATGTCAGCAGAAGACTCTGGAACAAGCTGAATCCTTGTAGGGGGAACCCAAGAAATGTGCCGCCGGGGTGGCGCTGGCTATGCGCAGCTTGCATCGTCGCGACCTCTCTCGTCTAGAATACAGACTTATGCCGAGCACCGCGCAAATCGAGCTTTGGCCCGCCGAGAAGGTGGCTTCGCAGGCCAGCGTTGGCCATGCCGCCAACGGCATCAACTTCGCCGCGTGGGGTGAGACGCGCATCAGCGAGGCTGATCTGGACCGGTTGGCAGGTGCTGTCCCTGCACTGCTCGCTCCCGCGTTGAAAAGCCGCGCCTACTACTTCGTTCCACTGGCCATCGCTGATACAGGCGAGACCATGATCGCACCTTCGTACACCGTTGAACTCGGTGATCGCGCCGTGTGCCATCGCAATGCGACCTTCGGCGCCACCGAAGCTGTTTTCCTCTCTACGCGCCTTGTCGAAGATCGCTTCGGGCTGGCCTTCGAATTTTTCATCAACGTGGCGCACAACTTTGCCGACGTCGCCGGCGTGCCCGAGAGCTTCTCCCGCCTGATCTGGTCGCAGGCCGAGGCGCAGGTGCGGGGAGAAACCAGCCAGGACGCCTGGGAGGCACGGCGTCGTGCACAGGACTCGCAAAACGGGCAGAAGACCATCGACGAGCGCTCGCGCACGGCGTTCTACGACGCGGCATTTTCAGATGCCCTGGCCATCTACTTGCTCTCCCTCGCAGTAGATTTTGATTACCACGACCTGCGCGAGCGCGAGTATCCCTTGCTGGCCGCTCCCGCGCTCGCCGAGCGTCTGCGTCACCTTGCCAGCCTCTTTCCACCCAACCCCGGCTACGACTTCCAGATCCTCTACCGGCGTAAAGGCTGAGCTCGCGGGTCGAGGGGCCGCCTGGGCCTCTTCTTTGGCGACGCCTGTCGGCGGTGTCGAGTGTAACGGCCGATTTAGAGGGTTCTTCGCGCGGCCCTCGCGATAATTATCAGCGGCCTTCCACAGCGTTCGATATGTCAAGCGGCAACCCATCCGATTCGCCGCACAAACCCACGAAAAGAATGGAATAAGAATCTCCCAGGATCGATGATGGATTCTTGCCTCAAGTTCTCGGAGGGGAACGTAAGAAAATAGCCTAGGGTGAAGAGCAGCGGAGCCCTGGCAATAGCCAAAGAACATGAGTCAGTCCAGGAGCGACGTCCAAATCCAGCCGCATTTTCATCCTCTTCGGGTGCCCAACGCGCCATGGGCGACTGCAGTTGCCTTTCAAACATCTCGAATTGGAAAAATGCCAGCTTCTTCATTGCGCTTACTGCTTATTTCAGCGTAGGCAGTAATACGGAAGTCACCTCGCCGGCGCGCAAAGTGCCTGAACAATCCTGTTGACATCGTCGTCCAATCAGTCCTACCATCCGGCGCAAGTCGCTTTAGGACTTCCCCGTCATTTGCGAGTGAGCCAAATGTAGCCGGCGTCGGAACCAAGCCGGACAGCAACTCGGACAAGTCGCGCCTAACCGGACTCAGGCCTTCGGCCTGCAGGAGATTCGTATGAACAAGCTAGTGAGATTGCTTGCAGTTCCAAATCTGTTTACGAAATCGAAACCAATTTTCAAACTGTTGGGAGCTTCTGCGGCTCTCGTCGCAATCACCGTTTTATTAGTGTCCTTCAAGACTTCCCGCGTTAGCGCGAGGCCGGAATCTGACCGCGACCAGGATGAGAGTAAGGTCGAGATCGGTTTGGAAATCGCACCGGTTCCCCTGAACTTCGAACGAAAAAACCGAAAATTGGTTGGACTGGGCAGCTACATCGTCAACGCACAATCCGACTGCAACGGGTGCCATAGCCAGGGTCCGCAAACCGAGTACCTTGGCCCGGGGAACCCCTACCTCCTGTCTCCGCCCCATGGTCCATTCACCGGGACCCAGCATGTGAATCCGGCCACCTACCTGGGTGGGGGCCGGGACTTCGGTCCGTTTGGAGTCGCGTCAGAGCTGACGCACCTTTACTCCCGGAACTTAACTCCAGACAAGACTGGGCGGCCCGAAGGAGGCCACACGTTTGAGGAGTTCCTCACCATCCTGCGCACAGGGAAAGACTATGATCAAGTTCATCCAAACTGTACGGGAGCTCCCGATGGCAACTGCCTCTTGCCTCCGTTCAACGGAGATGTTCTGCAAGTGATGCCCTGGCCCGTTCATCAAAACATGACGGAGCACGACATCCGCGCCATCTACGAGTATCTAAGCGCCATTCCCTGCATCGACACTGACATCGCTGGCGCACCGGTATTGCGAAACGACTGCAAATAATCGGCGAACACAGTTGCTCGTAAGAGCGCGAACGTCCAGCGCCTAAGCCGCGGAAGAAACAACGCCTATTCTGTGTGTGGGTGTCCAATCCCGAAGTTAGTCATCAGTCCGCGCAGCGTCCAAGGCACGCCCCAGACACGGTGGCGAGGGTGAGGCCGCGGAGGTAGAATGCGCAAATGGCACAGGAGCTTAGCCAGACAAACAATCCACAGAACAATCCGCCCCATGCAGGCATGGTCTGGATCCCGGGTGGGACGTTTCGCATGGGCTCTGAAGACTTTTATCCAGAGGAGCGGCCAGTTCACGAAGTTGGCGTAGACGGCTTCTGGATGGATTGTCTCGAAGTCACCAGCGAGCAGTTCGCGCAGTTCGTTGAGGAAACCGGATATAAGACGGTCGCGGAGCGCGAACTGAATGCCGCAGATTACCCGGGCGCCCCGCCCGAGAATCTTGTGCCCGGATCGCTGCTCTTCCACAAGACGCGCGGTCCTGTAGATCTAAACAACTACACCAATTGGTGGACCTGGCTGCCGGGAACGAGTTGGCGTTTTCCACGTGGGCCGGGATCGTCGCTCGAAGGCCTCGCGCGACACCCGGTTGTTCACGTGGCTTATGAAGACGCTGAAGCCTACGCGCGCTGGGCAGGGAAAG
The DNA here is from genome assembly GCA_963832035.1 of uncultured Acidobacteriaceae bacterium. Classification (GTDB taxonomy): domain Bacteria; phylum Acidobacteriota; class Terriglobia; order Terriglobales; family Acidobacteriaceae; genus Telmatobacter. The sequence continues at coordinate 231,474 of CAWHSK010000005.1, forward strand.
AACTGCCGACCGAAGCGGAATGGGAATTTGCTGCTCGCGGCGGCCTTGACGGCAAGGCGTTCACCTGGGGCGATGAGCATTTTCCGGGCGGCAAGGCTATGGCGAACAGTTGGCAAGGGGAGTTTCCCTGGCAGAACCTTCTTGAGGATGGCTACGACGGAACTGCGCCGGTTGGATCTTTTCCGCCGAATGGATATGGTCTCTACGACATGGCTGGAAACGTTTGGGAGTGGACCTCTGACTGGTTTGTCCGTCGCCATGCCGATGAAGTAGTGGCCCCGTGCTGCGGCCCGGCCGTCAATCCACGTATTACCTCGCCTGAAAAAAGCTACGACCCCGCGCAGCCGCAGTTTCGGATTCCCCGCAAAGTCGTCAAGGGCGGATCCCACCTGTGCGCGCCAAACTATTGCCTGCGCTATCGTCCTGCGGCTCGGCAGCCGCAGATGATCGACACCAGCATGAGTCATCTCGGATTCCGATGTATTGTGCACAACAAGGGGACAAACGGATAACGCTTTTGCGCCCAGGAAATAACTCCATCGCAGCATCTCAGCGAAAGAGACTCTGATGCTTTCATCCACAAACTTCTGGATGGGATTCGCCGGGTTGATCTATCTTTTCGCCGGAGTTCTCATCCATCGAAAAAATACCGACGCCGCTCGCGGTGCTGACAGGCTCATCGCTCTGAGTTGTATCTTCATCGCAGTCTCACTCGCGATGTTCGCGCCTGAACATTTCGGCGGCCCGGAGTTTGTCCGGAACATGGTCCCGTCGTATATGCCGGCGCCCTCTTTCTGGCCGTATTTCGTAGGGTGCGCACTGCTGGCGACGGCTACCAGTCTCACGGCGATGAAGTACGTGCGCCTTTCGTCCACATTGCTCGGACTGATGTTCTTTCTGTTTGTCTGCATGCTCTATCTGCCGTCTGCGCTCAAGCATCCGCAAAATCGAATGGCTTGGACTTTCGTTCTGAGAGAGCTCTCCTTTTGCGCAGGTGCCTGGGCTCTCGCGGGAGTTTACAGTCGAAATTCCTCGCCGCAGCAATCGAAATGGATGATCCTGTTTGCGCGCATGGTCCTGGCGATTGCCGCGGTCTTCTACGGCGTACAACATTTTCTTCATCCGAAGTCTGCGCCCGGTGTTCCTCTGGAATTGTCGATGCCATCATGGGTTCCACTCCCGAGCGTGTGGGTTTACCTCGCCGGATCGATCCTTCTGGTCGCCGGAATAGGCTTGGCTGTGAACAAGAAAGCCCGATTGGCAGCGGCCTCGATTGGCATGTTGATGACTTTCCTGACGGCTTTCCTGTATGGACTTATGCTGCTCTTCGCCAACGGCCAAGCGGAGACGAATCTAGCCTTCAATTACGTCGCGGACACCTTGCTCTACGCCGGATCAGCACTTGCCGTGGCATCTGCGTTGCCGCGCGAACCAGATCGTCTCCAGAAAGCTTAGGGGTGGGGAGCTCTGGTGAAACTTTCTCGCCCGGCACTAGGCTGAAAACAGGTTTTTGTCGATAAAGTCATTGCGGAACTTGCCGTCGGGGTCGTGGCGCTTGAGCATCGCCTTGAATTCCGCAAGCCGCGTGTATTGCCCTTGCACTTGTGTGGGCGGGACCGTGAAGAGCTTCGCCCAATGCGGGCGTGGGCCGAAGGGCTTGAGTTGCGCCTCAATCTGCGGCAGGATCTTTTTCACTATCTCCCACTCTGGTTTCCATGTGAAGTGAATTGCCAGCGAATCGCGTTTGTAGGCTGTGCTCATCCAGAGATCATCGGCGGCGATGGTGCGCAGCTCCGTGACGAATAAGCGCGGCGTTATCTCGTCCCGCAACTTTTCGACCGCGAGGATCGCTTCGTATCCCCGATCACGCGGAACGAAGTACTCAGTCTGTAGTTCACGGCCACTCGATGGCGTAAAGTTCATCTTGAAGTGGGGCAGCCGTTCGTACCACGGGCCTGGGATACCCATCTGCTCTGTGCAGCTCTCGGCAGGGTGGCCGGTGATCGGATGCAACTTTTCGGTTGCACGTTTAGCGCCATAGAATTCCGCTGCTGATTCGTGCTTTTCACCCGGTTGCAATTTGCGCTTGATCCAGACCTGCGTTGCCTGGTGGTGCTGCCAATCAGTGAAAAGGCTGACACTGTAACCCGCGCCGAAGACAGCATCGAAATTGTGCGCAAGCTCATCGAAGCTGAGATTCTGATACACGGTCTGCGCAACCTGGAATGTCGGCAGCAGATCCAGCGTTACGCGCGTTACAACGCCGCCGGCGCCCAGGCCGACAACAGCGCCGAGGAACTGGTCGCCGTCTCTTTCCCGCGAAAGACGGAGGACGTCGCCATTCGCTGCGACGATATCAAGTCCGCGAACCGCCGTCGCCAGGTTGCCGTTGTGAATTCCCGAGCCGTGCGTTGCTGTCGCGATCGCCCCGGCAACCGAGATGTGCGGCAGCGATGCGAGATTGTGAAGAGCGAAGCCGCGCGCGTCGATTACGGGCGCTAGTTGCCCATACTTGATGCCTGCTCCCACGGTTACGGTGCGGGCCGTGTCGTTGATTTCAATTTGATCGAGATGCTGGAGAGAGACCTGATTTTGCGTGCTGTCTGCGATGCGGTTGAATGAGTGCCGCGACCCGAGCGGGCGGAGCTTGCTGCAACTCTTCACCACATCGCGCAATTCATCGACATTTTTCGGCGTGTGCACATGGTCGGTGCTGTAGGTGATGTTGCCCGCCCAGTTTTCCCGTGGAGCCGGCTGCTGTTGCGCTGGCGCCAACCGCGAAATCATGCTGCCTGCCACAATCGCTCCTGAAGTTTTGAGGAACTCGCGCTTGTTCATGTTTTTGGTTTTGACCTCACGCATAGGAAGGAACTCCATCTGCGTCCGACAAGAATAGGTTTAGGGCACAGGCCGAAGCAACAGGGAAGTGGAGAATCTATGGAGCGAAAGGATCGCTTTGCGGGTTGATTCCCAGTAACTTGAAACCCAGTTCGCCGGAGTTCCAGTCAACGGCGGCGTGGAGCAGCATTGCCGGCCACAGCGATCCGGTGAGGCTGACGACGATGGCCAGGATCAAGCCAATCATTGCTGTCTTGGGCACCTGTGCAACACCGAGATACACATGGCCGACGCCGAAGATCAACGAAGCCAGCAACACCGCTGCGATCGGACTCACCCAGGCGGACAGATACCAGGTGAGAAACCCTCGGTAGAAAAGCTCTTCGCAAAAACCAGCGGTTGCAGAGACGACCCAGAAGATACGCCGCTCTCTTTCGGTATGTGGAATAAGAGGCTCTCCGAATTTCAGCGCTTTGCGCACGCGCGCGCGGCGGTCAGGGCGGGCGAGCAAGGCACGACGCTGCCATACCAGCGCTCCGATCAAAAGGACTACATAGACAAGGCCCAGGCCAAGCCGCAATGGAGTGTCACCGGAGAGGCGCAAATCAGTCCACGGCCGCTCTGCAACTGCCCAGTACACAATAAGGCCAATTGTCAAAATCCACTCCCCGGCGATCAGTTTCCGGTAGCGATCGCGGCGTGCGTCGCTTGTCCCGCTTGCTAGTTTCGCCAGGTAGCGAGGCCAACTCCATTTCCACTCCACCAGAGGGACGGCGAGCAGAAGAGCAAAGAACATAGGGTCGACAATCGTGTGATAGATCATGCACTTACGGTACTAGTCGGTTAACAGAGAAGAGCAAGCAACAAGGGGATCTAGCAGAAATGGTACGCTCTGGCGCTTCGGGCTTTATCGCAACTTACCTATTTAGTAACCTAGACAGGATGGCTAGTTTGTCGGCCCCGGCCTGATTAAGGAGAAGAGTCCAATGGCAGAAACCCCGAAAAAACCGACCACCCGGAAGAAGACCAGCGCGTCTGCGTCTGCACCGAAAACAATTGCACCCAAACGGAAAGTCACGGCTTCCAAAGTGACCTCAATCGGAATCTCGCACGAAGAGATTGCACGGCTCGCGCACAAGTTCTGGGCCGAACGCGGCGGACAGCACGGCCATGATGCGGAAGACTGGCTCCGCGCAGAGCAGGAGTTACGCGGCAAGGCTTCCTAAGGGTCAATTTGGCAGGGATTGCAAGGGCTAATTCTGTTTCCCAATTCTTAATGGCTTGAATACGCTACGCGGCCCTCGGCAATCGTCCACCGAACTTTGCCTTGCATCGCCCATCCGTCGAAGGGAGTGTTGTGCGCCTTGGAGCGAGTCTCTCTGGCGTGATAAGTCCACTCGGCTTTGGGATCGAAGACAACCACATCGGCAAAGCTGCCGACCGCCAGCGTGCCGCGACCTTTGAGCCCGAGCAGCGCGGCAGGTTGCGCGCTTAGAAGACTGAGCACGCGGCCCATCGGCAGCTTCCACTCCTTGTGCAGCCAGTGCAGGCAGAGGCCCAGCGCTGTCTCAAGGCCGGTAATGCCGTTGGGAGCGTGTTCGAACTCCACTTCCTTCTCGTGCGTCGCATGCGGCGCATGATCGGTAGCGATGGCGTCGACAACTCCGTCGAGGATGGCTTCAATCATGGCGTCGCGATCAGCGGCGGAGCGCAACGGTGGATTCATCTTCGCATTGGTGCTGTACTGGCCAACATACTCCTCGGTCAGCAGAAAGTGATGTGGCGCCACTTCGCAGGTTACGCGGAGTCCGTTGCGTCGCGCCTGCCGCACCGCTGCAATCGCTGCTGCGGTCGACGTGTGCGCCACATGCAGATGTACTCGCGCGTCGCGTAATTCGGTAACAAGCCGGATGTCGCGCTCCACGAGGCTGCTTTCGGCTTCAGCAGGCATCCCGCGCAGGCCAAGCTTGAACGCGATGGGGCCTGCATTCATGCTTGCGCCCTGGGTCATGCGCGTATCTTCAGCGTGCTGGATGACGCTTAGCCCCACACGCGCTGCGGCTGCCAGCGTTTCGCGCATCACGCTGTCTTTCAAAATTGGGTGGCCGTCATCGGTAACAGCCACGGCGCCAGCCGATTTGAGAGCGGCGAAGTCGTTTAACGTTTCGCCTTTAGACCCTCGCGTTGCTGCTCCGATCGGAAAAACGCGCACTGAAGCGCCGCGCTCCGGCGCCAGCATCCAGCGCGTGATCTCCGGCGAGTCGTTCACGGGAGTCGTATTCGGCATTGCAGCGACGGCGGTGAAGCCGCCTGCGGCTGCGGCTGCCGTGCCGGAGGCGATGGTTTCCTTGTAGGCCTGGCCCGGTTCCCGAAGATGAACATGGATGTCGATCAGGCCCGGAGCGACGGTGAGGCCGGATGCGTCGAACACCTGGACGTCGGTTCCTGTGGCCCCGTTGGTCGATTTCAGTTTGCCTGGACTCGCGATTTCGGCTACGCGGCCGTCTTTGAGGAGGATGTCCTTGGCCGCGTCAATGCCGGCGCCGGGATCGATGAGGTGTCCATTGCGAATCACGAGGGTCGTCATGCGCGGATTTCCTTTGCTGCCGCGGCGAGCGCCCGTTCCACGACCGCCATACGGATTGCTACGCCATGACGAACTTGTTCGAGGATCGCGGATTGCGCGCCGTCGGCGACACCGGCGGTAAGTTCGAGGCCACGAATGATCGGCCCGGGATGCATGACGACGGCGCTCGGGGCCTGAGCGGCGAGGCGCTGCCCGGTGAGCTGGTAGGCGTCCTTGTATTGCGCAAGGTCCAGTTGCAAGCCCGCAAGCCGTTCGGCCTGGATGCGGAGCATCATCACTACCTGCGATTGCCGAAGTGCCGCATCGAAGTCGCGTTCGACTGAAATGCCGGGGCCAGCGTTCACCGCTGAATCCGGCAGCAATTGAGGCGGACCGCAGAGCACAACGCGTGCGCCGAGCCGAGGCAGCAGCAGCATGTTCGAGCGCGCTACACGGCTGTGCAGAATGTCGCCAACGATTGTGACGGTGACGCCGCTTAGCGTATCGCCAGTAAGTGTCTCCACGCCGTAGCGCAGATGTGCCAGGATGGTTCGCAGGTCGAGCAGCGCCTGGGTGGGGTGCTCGTGCATGCCATCGCCAGCATTGAGGATGGGAAGGCGGGTCACTTCTTCGAGTAGCCAGGGCGCGCCCGAGGAATTATGCCGGAGAATGATCGCTTCTGCGCCGAGTGCGCGCAGGGTGAGGCCGGTGTCTTTCAGCGTTTCACCTTTTTCGATACTCGACGAAAGACTTGATACCAGAGTCGTGTCAGCTCCCAGCCCCTTTGCCGCCAGTTCAAAACTTGTGCGCGTGCGCGTAGAGGACTCATAGAACAACAGGGCGACGCGGCGTTTGAGCAGAATGCGGTCGCGAATCAGTGGATCGAGATTCTCGAGCACCGTTGCGCGGAAGAGCAAATGGCTGACGTCATCAACGGTGAGATCCTGCACCGAAAGCAGCGAACCGGGATTGTAGGGGAACGGCGATGCGGGAGGCTGCGGCGTGTGAAGCTGGCGACGTACGGGTGGTGTTGGTGCGATAGCAGTCATACGATCCACGCTGGGAACCGGGCTGTCTTCCGGTCTGTTTTTTGCCTTCGCCGCGGCTCTTGCTTTTACTAAGGGCTAAGAGCTAACGGCTAATAGCTGTTCTTTTTCAGTCCACCCGCTCGACCAGCAACACCTGCTCGTCGTTATCAACCTCGTGAAATTTCACTTCGATAATCTCGCGGCTGCTGGTGGGAACATGCCGGCCCACATAGGTCGCCTCGATAGGCAGTTCGCGATGTCCACGGTCGATGAGGACTGCGAGTTGTACACGCCGTGGACGGCCGTAATCGAATAGGGCGTCGAGAGCGGCGCGAATGGTGCGGCCCGTGTAGAGCACGTCGTCGCAAAGGACTACATCGCGGCCCTCCACATCGCAGCCTACTGCACCGGGCGTCACCACTGGGCGAACACCCGCCGTGGAGAGGTCGTCTCGATAAAACTGGATGTCGAGCATCCCTGTATCGATGGGGCGCTTTTCGATGCCGGCGATCAGCTTGCCCAGCCGCTGGGCAAGCGGTACACCGCGCCGCTTGATGCCGATCAATGTCAGGTCTTCGCTGCCGTTGCTCTTCTCCACAATTTCGTGGGCCAGGCGAACAAGCGTACGCTCAACCTCGGAGGCAGACATCAGCCTCCCCTTCACACGCAGGGCAGGTGCAGTAGTTTTTTCGCTCATAGGCTCTCTCGTGCCGTGTTCTCTCGCCGGATGATAGAAGGCTCCACGGTTACGGAGCAAGTGTGGAGAAGTGGAACCAGCGGCCCTGACTGAATCCGTCGCAACGAAAGGTGCAGGCCCGTGCCCATTCTAGGTCGCATTTGTTGAAATCAGCTCTACACCTCAGGCTGCCGTCGCCGCGCCAGCATGCGTGCGCCCAGCGCGCCCCCGGCGACTGCAAACAAAACCAGGAATGCGCAGTTGAACGCGATGGAGAACGTCCAGACCGCAGCGTGACCTTCAGGCGAGGCGAGCCATGCCTGAATCTCTCCGAACGTGGACTGTAACTGGGCTGCGTCGGTCGCTGTCATGCTCGACATTGATTCGTGTGCCTTCTGTTCGAATGCGTCCAGAAAAGCTTTGTAGACTGAATCGATCTGCCCGGATTGGTGCAAAATGACCCGCTGTACGAAGAGCCAGATCCCGCTCACGCCAAACGCGATCCACCCACCGATCAAGCCCGTTACCAGGCCGATGCGTGCGCCGGCGCCAAGCGTGATCCACGCCGGCCTCTGGCTGCGCAGGTAAAGCGTTACGGCCGCAGCTGCTCCTCCGGCCATCCAGAAGATGCCCAGCGCGCTCAGCGGCGAAATCCCCGATGAGAGCAGTCCTGCCGGCACTGCAATGGCCAGGGCTGCACGCAAGCCCGGTTTCCAGTCGATGGAGCTGGCATCGCGCACGGACTCAGACCGGCGATCCGAAGCCGCGGGTACCGCGCCTTCGCCATCAGCACTGTAGACAAGTTGAGGTAATCCACAAGCGGGGCAGTAGGTGCTGTCCGCGGGAACAACTTGATGGCAGCGATTGCAGGTGATCTCCATGCTCAGATTAGGCTATCGCATCTGGGAAGGGAAAGTTGCTTTCGGCGGGACTACTTCTGAGTTAAGACGAATCGCAGACCAGGCGCGGGATGACTTTACGATTCTCTCTCGATCACTCGACGGGCTGGCGCATCGGGCAACCGGCGCGCTTGCCGGATACGTGCGTACCCTCGCGTCTTGCAATGGCGACAGCGAACCGGAAGGCGCAACGTGAGCAGGCCAAAAACGTCAGAGGCGCGAAAATGAGCTCGACGCAGATTGCTGGACCCGCATTCCTGGCAATAGAGGGACAATGTCAGCCTCCTGACGCAGCCTGGCTGTATGAGAAACGACGTGCGACAAACCGATTGTCTTGGAGAGAATGGAAAATACCCCGAAGGGCGAGCTTCTCGGTACCGAATGGAGTGTCGATTCGACGGAATCTGCCTACTGCCGCGAATCGGAGTATTCAGACTTGGTCAGCCACGTATTTACTGCATCTTCTGCCGCTTGGATGGCTTCTTCAAGCGTAAGGTTGGTTGAATCCACCAGAAAAGCGTCAGGGGCAGGTTTCAACGGCGAGTCGACGCGATTTCGGTCTCGTTCGTCTCGTGCACGCAGGTCGCGGATAACCTCTTCTGGAGGAGGAACTGGTTTTGCTTCCGAATGGCCGCTCCGCCCGTGTTGACCAATCTGGTCATAGCGGCGCATGCCGCGAACCTCTGGAGCCGCGTCCAGAAAGATCTTGACCTCGGCATTCGGAAAGACGACGGTCCCAATGTCGCGACCTTCCATGACTACGCCGCCCCGGGCACCCATCGCTTGCTGCCGTCTCACCATTGCCGCGCGTATACGAGGAAAGACGCTTACCCGCGATGCCGCGTCGGTAACGGTCTGGTTGCGGATTTGTCCCGTAACGTCCTCGCCATCCAGCAGGACACGATTTTCTTCCTCGCCTGATTCGAGCCGGATATCGGTCTCGCTGACAAGACGTTCCAAGGCCGCTGGATCGTCCAGCGGAGAATCCAGGCGAAGCGCTTTCAGCGCAAAAGCGCGATACATTGCGCCCGTCTCAAGATTGAGCAAGCCGAAATGACGGGCCAGATGCCTGGCGATGGTGCTTTTTCCCGCACCTGCTGGCCCGTCGATGGCTACAACGAAGTTTCGCTTGGCCTTCCGTTCGGGAGTCTCGGCCCTCATCCGCGCTTCTTCGTCCCCTGCTTGCTGCGGCTGTTAAAGAACCGTTTGCCGCCCGTTCCCGTTCGACCGGCTGAGGCCAACGCGGGGCGGCTTTTCCGTGCAGCCGGCCGTGCGTCTTTGCGAGCCGAGGTGGTTTTGCCAACTGCATTCACGCTCTTGGTGGTGCCGGTTCGCTTGCTCCACGAAGGACCCGCTGGTTTCCCGCTACGGCGTGCACCGTTGCCGCTTGAAACGCGCGAAGAAGACCCAGTCGGCCGCGCTCCGTTACCGGCATGCGACGAAGCATGCGTGCCATTCTGTTTTCCGCTCTTCGATGCGCTCCAGCGAGCCCCGGAAGCCGGGCGGGTTCCATTCTGAATCCGGGTAGAGCCGGAGCGAGTATCGGAAGCTCTGCGTGCCGGCCGTCCATTGGACGCAGACTTCGCAGGCCTGCTCGAACTGGCTGGCTTCCGGTCGTGGCCGTTGGAATGGCCGTTCGAGTTCCCGTTTGACGCTCCATTGGTGGCAAGTCGGCGAACCGGCGTCCTTGGAACATGATGCTCTGCGGGCACGTGTGGCTGGGCATGAGGCTCAACCTCATCGTGCGCGCTGACTGGAACTGGCGCCGGCGAAATAGGCCGCTTCTGCTGTGCGAACGGCAATGAGATCGCCGGGCTCGGCGATTCCTCGTCCCGCTCAAACGAGCGGAGAAAATAGGCGGAAGCGGGCATCGATGAGCTGGAGTAAATAGTCGAAATCGGCTCAAACTCCGGCAGCGTTCCTGCCACGTAGAAGTGGGGAGCATGTCCCAGAGAGATCGTATGCACTTGCCGGGTCGCCACCAGCCCGCGAATGACTTCCCTTATCTTGCTGCGGGCGGTCAGAGCAGCGAGGAACAGCTCCACATCTTCCATGCTCGCGGCGATTACAGCCTGCAGGTAGATGGAGGCAAGTACTGAGATTGCCGTAACCTGCGAGGTTGAGGCACCCTCGGCGATGGCTCTCTGAAAGCGCGTGCGAAGAAGCTGCCATTTGGCAGCCTGCCCACGGGCCGCGATCACGGGGATAATGCGCAGCTGCTGCCAGAGCTCCGTGATGGCGCGAATGACGGCGGACTCTGAGACTTCACGTCCCAATGCCTGCTTCAAGTGGGAGACGTTGTCGTCTCCACTTTCAAGCTGCTTATAGACATGCACTGCGAGTTGCGAAACCTGACGCGATCCCGTCAATTGCGGACTGCGGCGCCAGTCGCGATCGCCACGAAGTGCGTACACATAGGGCAGAACCCATCCGGCTACCACGAAATCGGGCTGCTCGCCGGGCTGCCCATGCAGGTTGAGTCTTACGGCAACTCCTTCATTTTCAAGCCGAACAAGGAGGTCTTCCGCGTGCGCTATCGTTTTGGGATCCGGGGTCGATTCCGGCCGTCCAGCGACGGCTTCAACAAAAGACGGTGCGACGGAAGAGGAAAACTGCCGCCTTGGCAAAAAGAGACAAAGTCCGGTCTCTTCAATCCACGTGCGGGCCTCTTCCAAAGTCAGGGTACCAAGGCCATTTTGGCGCATCCGTTCGGAGCGCGCCTGTACTAATTGTTCCGATGTCAAAGAAAAACCTCACTTCCGGGTCGGCATTTCGGCATTTTAGGAAATCATGCAGCCATGTTGATCCTGGTGTTTAGATCAGTGCTTCTGTTGATCTCGCCGCTTGGATCTCGCGGCACTCGACACAGGATTTCCTAAAATGCGTTCTCGCCCGGCAACCCTCACGCCTAAGCGCAGACTTGCCACCCATGTTTTATCTTAAATGCCTTTTAAATTCGATGGAAGGCCCGCTGAATGTCCTTCCACGAATACAGCAGAGCTATCGGACGGCCGTGGGGGCAACTCGTTGGATGCTCAGTCTTTGCAAGTTCCAACAATAGCCACTCCATTCGCTTCGGGTCAAGGGGGGTATTAACCTTGATCGCAGAGTGGCAGGCTATCGAAGCGGCAATCCGGGTGCGCAGCGAAGTAAGATTCTCATTCAAAACGGCTTCGTTCGGACCTTCCGATTGCTCGATCACCTGCGTGAGCATGCGTTCAAGGGCGGCGCCTTCCAGACCCGCCGGAGCGGCTTTCACCGCAAGTGTCTGAGGGCCAAAAGGTTCTACCTCGAATCCATTGCGTTCTAATTCATCGGCAATTTGGGCGAAAATTACCATCTGCCACGGCTTTAGCTCCACCAGAAGGGGCATCAGCAGGCGCTGCCGCTGCACATTTTCCACCTGCCGATCCCGCAGAATCTTTTCAAAAAGCACTCGTTCGTGTGCCACATGTTGGTCGATTATCCAAAGCCCCTCGTTTCCGGTGGCCAGAATGAAGGATTCCCGGAGCTGCCCCAGAGGCTTCAATGACCCGAGCTGATTGAGGTTTGCGACGGCCTGTTCGGCTTCCACCTGGGCTGCTCCAGCCTCGGCCGTCTGCCGGCCTGAAGCCCCATTCGCGTGGTCGGGGTCGCAGTTGTCCTGACCTTTTGCGTCCAGCGCTGCATCCATCAGGGCCGCGGCCACATGGCCCAATGCCTGCTCTTCCAGGGCCTGCTGCGCCAGGTGGGCGGCAATCTCGCTTTCCGCAAAGGGCAGTTTGCCGGGTAGAGGCGAAACAGGTCGCGGAGTCAACTGGAAGGCCTCCGACGGGTGAGCGTTGCCCTCCTCGCTGTCGGCTGGCAGGTCTATCGCCGCGCCCGGAATCCGGGAGATTGGCGCCGGAATCAGCGAAGGGGTAGCCGCCGGCGAAGAGTCGAGCGCCGCCATGAACCCCGCAGCCGGGCGTGCAGCGATCAGCGCATTTCTGAGACTGTCGCGTACGAAATCATGGATCAACGACTGTTGCCGGAAGCGCACTTCTGTCTTGGCCGGGTGGACATTCACGTCTACCTCCTCCGGCGGCATCTCCAGAAACAAAAGCACCACAGGCGAGCTTGTTGGCGGAATGATGTTCCGGTACGCCTCCGCGATCGCATGCAGCAGAAGACGGTCTCGAATCAAACGCTTGTTCACGAAAATATAGATCGAGTTGCGGTTGAGTTTCTGAAGCTCCGGCTTGGAGTAAAAGCCAGACAGCCGCACTGTACCTGGCTTACGCGCCGGCTCATCGGGGTCGCGTTTCCATGGTGGAGGCTCAGGAAGACCGGCTCGATCCAGTTGCGTTTCCGCAGCGACGGGCAAAAGCTGTGCCAGTGTGTCTTTGCCGAAGATCTGATAGATGCGCTCAGCTGTTCGGCTCACGGGTGGCGCGGAAACCAGCGTGTGAGAAGCGGATACCAGCTCGAAATGCTTCTCAGGATGCGCCAGTGCGTAATGTGTAACCAGCGCCGTGACGTGCGATAGCTCGGTTGATTCTGCGCGAAGAAATTTGCGGCGTGCCGGTGTATTGAAGAAGAGATCCGATACAGAGATCGTAGTGCCGCGCGGGATCGCGCCGTCTTCAACGTGAAGAATTCTGCCCCCCGCAATTCCAAGCCGGGTACCCGGTTCGTCTTCACCCGGCGAAGTCTCAAGGCTGATGCGCGCGACGGATGCAATCGACGGCAGTGCCTCTCCGCGAAAGCCCAGCGTGGAAATCGAGAGCAGTTCATCGGCAGTGCGCAACTTCGAAGTTGCGTGCCGCTCAAACGCAAGCAGCGCATCATCGCGATTCATCCCATGACCGTCGTCGGTGATGCGGATGAGCTTCCGGCCGCCTGCTTCCACTTCAACGCGAATGCGATTGGCGCCTGCATCGAGCGCATTCTCCAGCAGCTCTTTCACCACAGAGGCGGGACGGTCTACCACCTCACCGGCGGCAATCTGATTTGCCACCTGGTCGGAAAGAACACGGATACGTCCCATGAGAGAAGGGTATCAGTGGACGGCGAACAGGGAACAGAGACTAACGAATGCCGGAAAAATCCGGCCTAAAAATGGAAAAGCCAGAAGCGCATTGCTCCTGGCTTTCATGATCGAGATTTTTCTATCGTCTATTTATTTAATGTAACTGAGTGGCGGGTGAAGCTTCCTTTTGCATCTGCTCGAAGCAAGTCCACGCGCGGTCGCCGTCCGAGCCTCTGACAGGCGCGAGATTGCAAATGGCGAAGCAAAGATTCGCGAGCGCAAAGGTCGTTGACACATGCCAGAACAGCAAGAGCAGTGCAACGTTGGTGAGCGGACCCGCGAGGGAGATAACCAGATTTTTCGTCGGTGATCCTGCTTCGCGCACAATGTACATGCCCTTCATGCACATGCCAACGCTCTTCACTCTGATACCGACCATCAGTGAAGTAACGAGATGCCCAAACTCATGAAGCACCATCGCAGAAATTCCGAGAAACATTGTTCCAGCAAGGGAGAGCAGCCAGTGAGTCAATAAATAGTTCATATAAATACGCTCCCGTACACTCCATGTGATGTTTCTCGCGCATTGCGGGATGCATATCGAACTTATTTGGGATTGATTGATTTATGAAAGTGTGCAGTAACCATGGAGTTGGTTACGCACATGCGCAAATATGAGTACTCTGTGTGGTGTTCAAAGATCGTCGCGCATGAAATCGCCGACCGCAGAGATGATTCGTTGCAAAGCACGTTTCTTTTACCAGGGAATCAGGAAGAGGAACTGCGAACGTAGGCGGGGATTCTCGATGCTGACGTTCGCAAGCAAACCGCGCCTGAAATCAGTTGCATCGGCGAACGAACCAAGCTTCACGCAATTTCCATTGCAGTATTTTTCCGAGCGCGTTTCCCGCTCGCGAACCGGCCACACTACGCGTAAAGCCAGGAAGCCAATCCTGACGTCGGAAGAAGGTTCGAAAAATAAAAAGTGCCGCTCGAGGCGGCACTTCGTTCGGGCGGCTGGGCGGCCTTAGATGCCGACGCCGAATTCGTTTGACTGCTGGTTGCCGGCGTTCGCGTAAAAATCATACGGCGTGCGCTTGTTGAACTTGTAGCGCATGCGAAGTTCGCGTCCGACATAGAGGCTGAGTGCGGCGACTGTGACGCCGACAGAGAACCATCCAATAACCTTGAGGGTTTTGCTATCCCCTTCGTCGTCGAGGAGCGTCAGATTGTGGCATTCGGCGGACATAAACTGAGCTGGTCTCCTATATCAATCATAGCCCAACGCTCTTTGGACGCACTCCCCCGTCAAGAGGTGAGTCTACAACTTTGGTTGGATGCGTCCCAAAGTGGTACTGGCTAGTGTGTTCCCGCAATTTTGCTGAACCATGAATGCTGTGTTGCATGAGGAAGAAAACTGGCGCGGAAGGAGTTTGCGGCCAGTTGGCGCAGCTCGTCGCGGGTAAACCCCTGCTGTGTGTGTGCGAGCAGATACTCATTGGCGACGTTGGAGCCGAAGAAGGCTGGATCGTCAGAGTTGAGAGTGACGAGAAGCCCGGCATCGAAGTAACGGCGCAGCGGATGGGCCGCAAACGAGGGACAAACCCCGGTACGCACGTTGGAGGTTGGGTTCAACTCAAGCACAATGCGCCGGGCTCTCAGCTCATGCAGGAGATTCGGGTCGTCCACCGCTGAGAGAACGTGGCCGAGGCGTTCGGAACCGATGTCGAGCGCTTCCCAGATGGCTTCCGGGCCGGTCGTTTCGCCGGCATGGTTGGTCAGGCGCAGGCCAGCATCTTTTGCGCTTTGGTAAAGCTCGCGGAATGGCTCGGAGCCGCAACGGCGCTCGTCACCCCCGAGACCGATGCCGATAATCGACGGAAAGTCGGCGCGCATCTGGGCAGCCTTTTGAAATACACGTTCGGCTTCGGGCACCGTGAAGTGGCGCACGGCGTCGAAGATCCAGTAAATCGAAAGTCCAAGTTCGCTTTCTGCATGGAGACGCGCGCGCTCCAGGCCTTCGAAGATTGGCTCGAAGCATGCCGGGTCGTGATTGCGCCACATGTAGATCACGCCGACAGAGATGAATACCTCGGCGTGTACTACGCCCTGCTCGGCGAGATGCTGCATCATCCGCCATGCCGCCAGTTCGTAATCTTCCGGGTGAATAAGCTGGTGCGTCACGGCCTTGAAGGCTTCAATGAAGCCGGTGAAGTCAGTGAATTGGTAAATTGCATGAGCGGCGGACTGGCTGATCGGTCTGGCGTCATGGCGCTGGCTCAACTCGACAAGTGTGGCAGGCGTAATTGTGCCTTCGAGATGAAGATGAAGCTCGGCCTTGGGGAGGCGTCGGATGAACGCCTGAATATCGTCCATAGGTCCAGTGTAGGCGAGTTCAGAGGAAGGTCTGCTCACTCATGGCGCGACAAAGCGCGGTCAACCTTTGGCCGGGGCCTTCGTGATTGTGATTCCCAAACGCGTATAGGGCGCAAGCATCTTCTGCTTTGTCTGTGCAGCGACAATCATGCCAGTGATATCTGAGAGCGGCGCGATGACATAAGGCGAGACCGCATTCAGTTTTTCAGGTGAAGCAAGGACGATGGTTTCGGCAGCGCTGGCGCTCAGTGCTCTTTTAACGTGCGCCTCTTCAAAGTCGCCCGTGGTAAGGCCGGCCTCGGGATGGATCCCGGTCACGCCCATGAAGTAAATCTCGGCGCGGATTCTCGCGATGTTCTCAATAGCCGGTGCTCCCACCGCAACCACAGAGTGTTTGAAGAGCCTGCCTCCGATGAGAATCACTTCAATATTCCGATGTTCCACCAATTCGACTGCAATGGTTGGGCTGTGGGTCACGACCGTCGCTTTCAGATCCGCTGGAAAATGCCGTGCGATCTGGACAGCCGTTGTCCCGCCATCAAGGATGACCACCTGTCCCGCACGAACCATTCCGGCCGCAGCCACGCCGATCAACCTTTTTTCGTCCGTTGCAACATTGAGACGCGCGGCGAAATCCCCGATGGCGGGTGAGGCCGGAAGGGCTCCTCCGTGAACCCGCTGCAGCAGGCCTTCCGCCGCCAGTTCTCTGAGATCGCGGCGAATCGTATCTTCCGAGAGTCCCAGCTCCTGGCTCAGATCCTTGGCAACAATCTGGCCGGATTGGCGGAGAACATCGAGAATATGTTGCTTGCGATGAGTGGTCAGCACTTCCGCTACTATCGCATATTTCAACTCTGAATTGCACGAAATAGCACGATATTGCACGAAACTGCATTTTTCTGATATGGTGCGGAAATGGAGGCCGCAATGGAAACGCAGAAACCCCTCATCATCCTGATCGCCGGGCCCTACCGCTCGGGCACAAACGACGACCCGTATTTAATGGCGCAAAACCTGGATCGGCTCGAATCCTTTGCGCTGCCCATCTACCGGGCCGGACACATACCGATGATTGGAGAATGGGTGGCACTGCCGGTCATGAAGCAGGCCGGCTCAATCGCGTTGGGCGATGCCATATCCGAACAGTATCTCTACCCCGTCGCGGGCCGGTTGCTCGAGCGCTGCGACGCGGTGCTCCGCATTGAAGGAGCGTCGAAAGGCGCCGACCAAGACGTGCGCATTGCGCGGCAGAGAGGTTTGCCGGTTTACAGCAGCATCGAAGATGTGCCGGTTCTTGCAATGCAGGAGCATGCGCTGTGAGCGATCTCGCTAAAGGCAATCGCAGGTCTTGACTTGTTGCACTGGCTCGGGAAGACACAACTCAAAGAGTTGGTATTTGTGTCTTATCTCATTCCAGCAAACTCAGACCGGTGTCGGCTGTAGAAGAAGTAGATCATCAGGCCGACGATCAGCCAGATGAAAAATGCTTCCCACGTCAGGACTTCAAGACCCATCATCAGCATGATGCAGAAGATGATGCTCAATACCGGGAAAACCGGTCCCCACGGTGCGCGGAACGAGCGGGGGCGCTCGGGTTCGCGATAGCGCAGGATGAGCACGGCGATCGAGACGAGCACAAACGCAAAGAGGGTGCCGATGTTGGAGAGATTCGAAACCGTTCCGATATCGAGCAGCCCAGCCGGTATGCCGACCACGAATCCCGCTACCCATGTTGCAACAGCGGGCGTGCGGTAGCGCGAGTGGATTTTGCCGAAAACTTTGGGCAGCAGTCCGTCGCGCGACATGGCAAACCACACGCGCGCCTGGCCCAGCTGAAATACGAGAATCGACGAGATCATGCCCAGCATGGCGCCGATCAGCACGACCAGTTCGACCCAGCGCAGGCTGCTGCCACCCGGTTCCAGCGAGAGGCGCTTCAGGGCGTTCACCACCGGTGCGCCGTCGCCCATGATGGAGTTCCACGGCACAATGCCGCTGAGGCAGATGGCTACGCCGCCGTAGAGCAAGGTACATGCTACGAGAGTGGCGAGAATGCCGAATGGCAGATCGCGTTGCGGCTGTTTGCACTCCTCAGCGGCGGTGGAAACGGAGTCGAATCCGATGTAGGTGAAGAAGATGATCGATCCGCCGGAGAGCATGCCCGTCCAGCCATTGGGCATGAAGGGATGCCAGTAGACGGGCTTGATGAAGCTGGCAGCGGCAAAAATGAAAGCCAGGATAGCGACGATCTTGACCAGAACGAGAATGTTGTTGGTGCGGGCTGACTCGCGGATACCGCGAACCAGAACAACAGTTAAGACCATAACGACAAGAAAGGCTGGAATGTTGAATCCGAAATGCCAGCCGGGCGCGTAGAGATCTTTGCCGCCGAGGTCCTGCAATCCGGTAGGCAGGTAGGCGGGCGAGATCCATTTCAGTGCGGGGTGGATCCCGAACCATTCGAGCAGCGCCTCGATGTGCGCCGCGAATCCAACGCTGACGCTCATGTTCGAGAAGGCATATTCCAGAATCAAATCCCAGCCGATAATCCAGGCCACCAGTTCACCGAGCGTGGCATAGGTGTAGGTATAGGCTGAGCCGGCAATCGGAATCATCGATGCAAGTTCCGCGTAGCAGAGGCCGGTAAAGACGCAGACGATCGCAACCAGTACCAGGGACAATGCAAGTGCCGGTCCCGCGCCAGGGCGTCCAGCCATCGCGGTATGCGTTAGCAGATAGTGAATCAGCGGCGTGTTGCTGACTTCGGGGGTGTCGAATTTCTGTCCCGCCATGGCGGTGCCGATGACCGTGAAGATGCCCGAGCCAATGACAGCTCCAATGCCCAGAGCGGTAAGCGACCAGGGGCCAAGGGACTTTTTCAGCGCGTTTTCGGGCTCCTCCGATTCGCGTATCAGCTTATCGATGGATTTGCAGGCAAGCAGTTGGCTTGGCAGGGCAGTTCTCCTCGTCCGTTCCAGGCGTGCAGAGTTAGCTAAGCAAGGCGGTTACCGTGAGCTAAGGGAAACCTTATGCGGAAGTTTACATGATGGAGATTGGACGAGCGGGCAGGGCTAGGGATACGGTGGGACAGTCTGGGTGAGGGGTTTCAGAATCAGGGCCCGGACCGGCATTTGCGCCGGTCCGGATCGACCCGAATCTTATGCGCGTCCGATTAGCGCTTCGACTGGCCGCGCGCCGCTTTCTTGAGCTTCTTCTTGTTTGACCCGCGCGGTGTGGTGCGCTTGGCCTTCGGTGCGGCCTTCTTGCGGGCGGTGCGTTTCACTTTCTTGCGTTCTAACTTGTCTTCAATCTTCTTGGTATTTGCCAATGACAACCTCTCTTACTGAATCAAATCAATGTGTCCCGCACGAACGGGAGATGCGAACTTTATGGTAACAGGGATGTCACTGCGGGGAAAAGTCGAGAGCTAGCTCCGCGTGACGGGAAAACCGGCGAAGAATTGATGCGTTCGAGCTGCGCGCCGTGCGAATTAACGCGAGGTTTGCGATTTTCCGCGTAGAATGAGGTAAGACGCGATCTGGTATCACCCAGCCTGCTCGGCCTTTGGCCGTTCCCCTTGCTTCAGACGAGCTCCGTAGCCCACGCAGCAATCACATGTCGTCGGTTCAACTGTCGGCATCTTACTCGTGAACGGAGTTATTCATGCGTTCTGACAAGATTCATCGCGCCCTCAAGCAAGGTATGAACCGGTTTGAAATGTGCCAGCTTGTTTCCAAAGGCGTGAGAGCCACGCACAAGACCGGCGGCCGGTTCGAAGACACCATCAACAGTGCTTTGGATTTTCTGGGTTCCCACAAGTCGGACAAGAAGACCATGCATCCGGCGGCGAACAATCCCGCGGAAAAATCCTTGAAACCCGCCGCATAGCCGGGGACAGCTTCGCAATACATACCTATAAAAATGAGAAGGACGGCTGTTATGCCGTCCTTTTTTGGTCTCACTTCGAACTCTCGTCCGGAATTTAGACAGGCTGAACGTTCTCAGCTTGCCAGCCCTTGGGGCCCTTGGTCACGTTGAACTGGACCTTCTGACCTTCCTGAAGCGAACGGAAGCCGTTTGCCTGGATGGCGGTGTGATGGACGAAGACGTCCTCGCCGTTCTCACGGCTCAAAAATCCAAATCCCTTGGCGTCATTAAACCACTTGACTGTGCCTGTTTCCATTGTGTGTTGTTCCTTTGATACAAATTACCGTCCGAACGCAATGAGGAAGTTTGCGAGTGAGCGGGTAAGCGAAACAGGCAATGACTTCTAGATCGAATTCTACGATTGCTCTAAGTGTAACACATCATGCAACCTGACGAGCTTTTTGATGCTCGTTAATTGGATACAAACCACTTGCGCGGTTCATTCGAGAGGCGCCGGCGCCCTCTGAAAGAACTTTGAAACCGTCTTGGACTGCGATGCAGCCCGGTGGCGACATATGGCTGGATTTGACGGTCGAATCCGCCTACGGTGCAGATATGCTGACTCCTGGGAAAGGCCCATCCAGCAAGTTGAAATCGTGTGTATACCTCTGTTGCGCGGTGATTCTGTTCGCTGTCGGACTGTGGCTTCTTCTGGAGCCGGCCAGAGCGCACGGGCAGTCGTTGCGAGATAATGTGGTCGCCGGTAAGGGCGCCAGTGCTTGATTGTGAGCTCGATAGTCCGGCTAAGCAGTGGCAAGCGAGATTGAACGTGGCTGCAGCAAATCCACAACCCGGCGAATGGGTCGACCCCGAAGCAGAGCGGCGCACCAGTGCTGTCAGTCGCTTCGCAAGAAGCTGGTGGGGTCTCGCGATCATCGGAGCGCTGGTTTCGACAACTGCTGGAATCCTGTTTGCACTGCCCGCCTTCGGAACCGACCGCTGGCACAACGAACTGCGCATCTACCTCGCCCAGTTCTGGAGTTGGGCGCTGTTGACACCGGCAATCGTCTGGCTCGACCGGCGGTTGCCCTACGCGGGCAAAGCGCTCGGTCGGCGTCTGTCGGCGCATATCCTGGCAAGTCTGTTCTTCACGGAGATCTACTTTTATCTGTTCACCACCATTCGCGCCCTTTTCGGTGTAACGCCGTGGAGTTCGCTGAGTCCATCCAGAATCTTCAGCCCCTCGGTGATCGGCTGGCAGCTATGGTGCTGGCTCATCTACTGGGTCATTCTCGGCGGCATACAGGCCTACCAGTACTACCAGCGCTACATGAACAGCGAACTGCGCCTGGAACGCCTGGAACACAGTTACAGCGAGGCACGTCTGAATGCGCTCCGTATGCAACTCGACCCGCATTTTCTCTTCAATGCGCTGAACACCATTTCTTCCCATGTCGAGCGCGATCCAAAGCTGACGCGCCGCATGATTGAGCATCTTGGCGACCTGTTGCGCATGTCCCTTGAATCCAAAGACAGGCAGGAAGTCCCCCTGGCGGAAGAACTGGCATTTCTGGAACACTATCTCGAGATCCAGAAAATCCGTTTCGGCGATCAGCTCAGGGTGGTGATGGATATTGCGCCGGAAGTGAAGTACGCCGCCGTCCCTTCCATGTTTATTCAGCCGCTGGTGGAGAACGCGATACGCCATGGCATCTCGCGCAGAGCAGCCGGTGGGACCCTGATAGTCCGCGCAAAACCCCTCGGCGACCGGCTGGAAATCCGCGTAATGGATGACGGAGTGGGTTTGCCGCTGGGCTGGACGCTCGAAGGTTCAGAGGGGCTTGGCCTCTCGATCACCCGCCAACGCATCGCGGGAATACATCCCAATGGCGCAAGCCGCTTTGTAGTCAGAAATCGCGCCGAAGGCGGCACCGAAGTCGAAGTTTCGCTACCTTTGCGGCTGGGAGAAGAAGCCAATGAACGCGCCTACGCTTGACCCGATCGATGTCCTGGTCGCCGACGATGAGCTTCCGGCGAGGCAGCGGCTAATGGACCTCCTGCGGCGCGATGATCAGGTGGCGTCTGTCAGCGAGGCCGCCGACGGTCAGACAGCCGTGGAGATGATTCAACGCAACAATCCCGACCTGCTCTTTCTCGACGTGCAGATGCCGGAGCTGGATGGCCTGGCAGTAGTCGATGCCATCGGCGCGGCCCAGATGCCGCTCACCGTATTCGTCACGGCCTATGATCAGCACGCGATCCGCGCCTTTGAGGCGAATGCGCTCGACTACCTGTTGAAGCCCTTCAGTGATGAGCGCTTTGAGGCAACCATGACGCGCGCCAAAGCGCGGCTCAACGAACGCAGCATGAAGGAATTTGGCCAACGCGTGATGAAGATGGTGAGCGCCGCACCGGCTGCGCCGGAGCGCAGGCTTGACCGCCTGGTGGTAAAGGCCGGCGGAACGACGCGCTTCATCCGCGTCATAGATATCGACTGGATTGAAGCTGCCGGCGTGTATGTAACGCTCCATGTCGGCGGGAAGGAGCTGTTGTATCGCGCCGCCCTGAACGATCTGGCCGATAAGCTCGATCCCCGAAGATTTGTGCGCGTCCACCGCTCAGCGCTGATCAATATCGAGAGCGTTCTGCAACTCGAGCCAATCTCGCACGGGGAATTTGAGGCGGTGTTGAAGAACGGCTCGCGCACTCGCGTGAGCAGGACCTATCGAGTCCAGTTGGAGAAGCGGTTGGGGCAGCCGTTGTAGAATCGGCCCGGCTTTTAAACTTCCCTATGGACGGTAATACACCCGGAACCTTCATGGGGCTAACCCGTAGCGTTCCGCGTATTCAGATCGCAGCACGTTTTGGTACCACCCATTGAAGGTGTCGAAGCAATGCGCTACCTCGAAGGAATCTGGCTTAATCACGACGAGCCGGTTGCGATGACGGCGCATATCTACTGAAGAAGCCGAGAGGCATAGCCCTGTATGGAAGACCACCAGATCGCGTGGCAGGCCCTTGTTCCAATGGAACTCGCTCACCTTCAAGACATTGTCGTTTTCATCGGGGGCCAATGGGCCAAGGAGAGTCTCAGTCTCAAACAAATCTCCGCCACCAGTGCGTCGCCAGAAGCTCACAAGGCCCGGATGAACGCGAAGCGGAAAAGCGGTAAGCCATCGCTCGAACTCCGCCTCAACGGCACCAAACCAGTGAAACAGGTCCGGTCGCACTAATGCGTCTTCATAGATGGTCGGCAGCATGTGCAGAAATCCCTGTTCCGATAATCCCATATGTGCTTGCTCAGGATTCCGGTCGGATGATGGACCATCCGGACATAACCCAATTTTGGGATTACTTCCGGTTAGACGGTGATTCGCTCTGAATGCACGAATACTTTCAATGCGTCGAATAATCGCCGATCATGCCGTGATTCCACAATGACCAGGCCAGAAATAATGCGCCGGTCCCGACAGCGATCAGCCCGTGCCCAATGAGAAGCACTTTCTGTCCCACAGCGCGTTTACCCATCAATGAGAGTATTGCGCTGATTGGCCACATCACCAGAAGTCCGACAACGACAATAGTGCTCCCGATAGAAGCGTCAATATGAAGGACACTTGCCCCGACGATGGAAGCTGTCTCGGCGCATGCCAGAATCGCTATGGCCCAGACGATAGGACCCGGACGCCCAATCTTCCTGCTCTCGGAATTGGCGCGAAGCCTGGTGATCAATGCCGCCAACGCAATAGCGAGGCCGACAAGCGTATGACAAAGCCAAAACAGAATGAGCGGGCCGGAAAAGCCCAACGCGAATAAGCCATTGGATAACATCGTTCAGAACCAATCTAGCAGCTAAAAACTGCTCCGGTTGGGTGGTGGCCAATTGAGAAGTTACGGCAATGTCTTGCTTGATCGTGTCCTGCCAGGTTCGCGGCATTAGCACTAAAAACGAGAGGGACGGCTGGTTAGCCGTCCCTCTGCTGTTTCAGAAATCTTGAGACTCTGATTTAGAGAGCCTGGACGTTCTCAGCCTGCCAGCCCTTGGGTCCCTTGACCACGTTGAACTGAACCTGCTGGCCTTCCTGCAATGAGCGGAAGCCCTGCGACTGAATGGCGGTGTGATGGACGAATACGTCCTCGCCATTCTGGCGGGTGATAAAGCCGAAACCTTTTGCGTCGTTGAACCACTTAACTGTGCCTTGTTCCATTTTGAGAATGCTCCTTTGAAGCTATTACCGCGAACGCAATGTGGAAGTGTTGCGTGTGGAGCGG
This sequence comes from uncultured Acidobacteriaceae bacterium, assembly GCA_963832035.1. GTDB lineage: Bacteria > Acidobacteriota > Terriglobia > Terriglobales > Acidobacteriaceae > Telmatobacter. Next base: position 254,986 of record CAWHSK010000005.1, read on the forward strand.
TAACTCGGAACAGGCAAGAACTTCTACTCGAATTCTGGGATTGCAAAAAGTGTAGCATGGCAGGGGAGAATCCGTGCCACACCAGGGTAACAACCACGTCCTCGTCATCAATCCCGGTTCAACCTCCACTAAGTTCGGTGTTTTCAAGGCCGAAGGGGCGGAATGGGTCAGTTCGGTACACCACGGCGACGAGGAAATTGAGCAATTTCGGGGCCGCTCCATGCTGGCGCGAACTGGCTATCGAGCCGCGCTGATTGAAAAAGCGCTATCCGCAGCAGGATACGACGCAAACCAGTTTGCTGCCGTCGGCGGCCGCGGCGGATTGCTGCCCCCCATGGCTTGCGGAACCTACCTCGTCGACGCTGCGATGGTCGAGGAACTGCGGCTTGCGCGCCGCGGCGAGCATGCCAGCAACCTGGGAGCTGTTCTGGCCCTTCGCTTTGCGCAGGCTGCTGGCGTGAACGCCTATATCGTCGACCCCGTCACCGTGGATGAATGGCAGGGCTGCGCCCGGATCTCAGGCTTGCCGCAAATTGAACGATCCTGCATTGGCCACGCACTGAATATCAAGGCCGTAGCGCGGAGATTTGCACGCGCGACCGGGCGCGCATATTCCGATTTGCGCCTGATCGTCGCGCATATGGGGAGTGGCATCACCGTCTCTGCTCATCGCGGCGGAAAAATGATCGACAACAATACACCCGAAGAAGGCCCGCTGGGGCCGGATCGGACGGGATGGCTGCCTGTCCGCGAACTTATCAAGCTCTGCTTCAGTGGTGAATACTCTGAGACCCAACTCGACCGCAAGGTCTTCGGCGAGGGCGGCCTGTTTGCTTACCTTGGGACGCGCGATCTCGAAGAAGTGGAACGTCGCATCGATGCAGGCGACGCCAAAGCAGCAGCCGTTTATGAAGCCATGATCTATCAGATTGCCAAAGAGACCGGAGCCATGGCCGCCGTCCTCGAAGGCCGCGTCGATGCCCTGCTCCTCACCGGCGGCATGGCGCACTCCGAACGCCTCGTGAGCAAACTGCGCAAATCCATCGAATGGATCGCGCCCATCACCATCTATCCCGGCGAAGATGAGCTGCAGGCGCTGGCAGAAGGCGTCTTCCGCGTCCTCAACGGCGAGGAGCAGGCCAGGCGACTGGAAACGCATACTCAATCCGCGGTTCACAAAGATGCACTGATCATTGGGCTGGAGTAATCAGAAAAACAACCAGAACCTTCGCCGTGCTGAACGATTTCTCGGAGTTCGTGCTGGCTGGCAGACAGGTAATTGACGAATCGGCCACAAGCCAGCCAAAACCTGATTCAACGGCTCGCAACTGACAATATTGACAGATGTGCCGAAGACACGCGATGCGTAGAATCCGGGCTGAAATCGCGTGCGTACGCGAGTGCGGGTGTCCCATATCGACCCAACTATGGATGAGAACAACAGAAGTGGGATAGCTGCTGGAGTTGACTATGCTCAAGATCATCAGCGTGATCACTCGCAATGGGAGGAAAACCATTCTCCTCCTCTGCCTTTTCTGTTCAACGCTATCGCTGATGCCGGCGAGTGCACAGGATCTGGACGATTACAGATGGCGAGGCACGGCCTATTGGTGGTACTCGCAGCCTTCAGGTTCCTTTAATAGCGCTGGAAATCGTGGCACGATTGATCTTCAAAAGGACTTCGACTTCGGCTATTACTCGACCTTCTCCGGATATATGGATTGGCATTTCAAAAGGAAGCATCACCTGTTGTTCGGTATCAGTCCGGTCTCCCAATCCCACACGGTCACTCTAGCCCGAACGATCACCTACCAGGGAAACGTGTACGCCGTCGGGACGCGGGCATCGGCGGATCTCCAGGCGCTTTCCTTTTCTCCGGGCTATCAGTGGGACTTCTTTCGCCGCGACCATGGGTATGTCGCACTGGATGTCCAGCTCTACCTGCTTGACACGAAGGGATCTGTAACCGGAACTGTGGTCGTCAACAATCAAGCCGCAACCCGGACCTCGTCTTCATCGTTCTTCGCTCCGCTCCCCGTATTAGGTCCTCGCGCCCGTTGGTATCCGCTGCACGATTCCGACCGTTTGGCGTTCGATGGATTCGTGCAAGGAATGTATTTCGGCGGCTACGGAGACTTCATTTCCACACGCGCCGCTGTTGCTGTTGGACTAACCCACCACTTGAAGTTAAGCGCCGGCTACCAGTTGGGAACTCGGCTCAGCATTCATGGAAACACGGACCGGCTCGGCATTCGCCTCACGCAACAGGGACCTGTTGTTGGTCTTGAGGGATCGTGGGGGACTCAAGAGCGGAAGTAGCCACTAGCGACCTGCCAGAATCTGCGTATTGTGTTTGGCCGGCAAGGTCGGCGCGCATTGCAACACGATGCGATCGCATGCGTCTCTGTATCAGCGAGACAGCTTGCGCAGGCTGGTTGAGATGGGCAGCCCGATGATGAACATGTGAACCAGCAAACCCTGAATCAAGCCGTGTAGTTTGAAAGGGCCTGTGGCGTGGAGCGCGCTGAGCGGCAACACCACCAGGTTCATCACGAGAAAGAACCCGATTCCGTAAAAGATTCCGCAGACGATGAAATGGTCTTTCAACATCGCGAGCTTCCGGCTGGCGAGGCAATAGACGGTCGCGGCTGAGAATGCGATGAAGTAGTGGAGAAAGACACCGAGGATCCAGATCGGGACGCTGCCGCTTTGCATGGCCTGGCGGCCCAGCAGCCCGGCAGCAATGGCGCGGGGAACATTCGGGCCATAGGAAATGAACGCAGTGATCAGATCCAGCGTGCCCGCAATGGCGCCGCCCACAAGAATCGGGAGCGCAAGGCTTGCAGTCTTCGCTTCAATGGAATCAGGTGGGGTAGACATTGCGACCTCAGTTCGAAGAATGTGCCGGAAGGCCTTGTGGAACGATGGTCGTGGTGGCCGCTTGATTCCGGCAATGTGTTTGGCACGAGGCGGATGATGTTGCCGCTAAAGTGGATCGAACGGTCCGCCATGCGGATGAATGCGGGCTCCTAGTTCAGTCGCTTTGAGAAGAAATCCAGCGTTCGCTTCACGGCATCGTCGTAGGCGGGTGGCTGGAATCCATGACCCTGGTCGAGATAGATGTGACTCTCGCAGCTGAGACTCTTCATGCTGCAAAGTTGCAGGATCTGCTGCGCATTCGCGACGGGAATGTTGTCATCGTGCTGGCCGTGCAGAATCAGCAACGGCGGCATGCCCTTCAGTTTGAAAAAGAACTCGTCCGGGAGACTGCCATACCACTCGGCCACGGCGTCGACGGGAACATCCTGCGACCCCACAGACAGCGCGACAGAAGCTCCAAGTGAGAAACCCAGAAGCGCAATTTTGCGCGCGGCCAACTTCGGATTCTTGCGGCACTGGTCAACGAGGTCGCTCACGGCCTTTTCCCATGCGAGGTAATTCTGGTCGGACGCGCGAAAGGTGTCGGCTGCGTCGAAGTAGTGGAGGAAGAGCACAGTGTAGTTCTTTGTCGCGAAGTATTGCGCCAGGCCGCGATAGAGCGGAACGTCCGGGCCGCCAACGCCGTGCAACATGATGATGAGGGGACCTGTCGATTCAGCGCCGAAGGTCTCGTAGGAGACTTGTCTTTCCCCGCTCGTAAACCGGGCGAGCTGCGGAGGCTGTGCAAACAAGCGCAACGAGAAGGAAGCAATCGCGACCAGCAGCAACAGGCGTGAGCGGAAGTTCATGTCAGGCCCCGCAGAATTCAACGCACAGAGCGTCGCATGAATTCTACTGCGCCTCAGTCGGAGCCGATTCGTAAAAAGCTTGTCGATTTGCTAAAGCTTTTCGAGATTGGCGAACTTCTCCATTAGCTTCTTCATCCCGTGTCGCGAAAATAAAACGGTGAGCTTCGCTTCATCGCCATCGCCTTCGCGCATCACAATCTGTCCTTCGCCGTATTTGCTGTGGCGGACGCGCTGGCCTTTCTTCAGGCCCGCCGCGCCGGTTGGCTCTGGGATATCCATTTTCGGACGAGAAGAAGCCGGTCGAACAAAAGAGCCGGGCTTTACACCCTGTCCACCAAAGAACCGCGCAATGTTATCGATCGAATTCCCACCCTCTGGGCTCTTGCTTTTCGGAGAGGAATTGTGGCCGCCAGGGACCCTTGTCACTTCCTGGCTCTCATCTTCATAGTTATAGTGCCGGCTGTCGAACTCAGTCGATTGTCCCTGCCTTTGTCTTGCGCCATAGCTGCTTCCGCGGCCATTTCCGTATGCGGGAACAGACCATGCCGGCGATCTCCCACCGAGATTTTCGACAAGCTGGTTCGGGACTTCTTCCAAGAATCGCGACGGAACGCTTTGCTCCGGCGCATCGTTGCCGTAGCGTCGGCGATAGTGAGCCCGCGTGAGGATCAGCGTATTCATCGCGCGTGTCATACCCACGTAACAAAGACGGCGCTCCTCTTCCAGTTCTTCGGGATTCATCAACGTGCGCGAGTGGGGAAACAACCCTTCTTCGAGTCCTGCGAGAAAAACCAGCGGGAATTCGAGACCCTTGGCCGCATGCAGGGTCATCAGCGTTACGCGCGCGCTGGGATCGAACTGGTCGGTGTCCGACGCAAGCGCGGCATGGTCAAGGAACTCGGCGAGTGTTTCGCCGCGAACCTCGGCATCGTGCGCGGCATTTGCCAGTTCCCTGAGGTTCTCAACTCGACTCAGGGCCTCCGGTGAAGCTTCAGCTTCCAGCGCCTTGATGTAACCGGTGCGATCGATCAGGAAGCGAATCAGCTCAGGAAGCGTGGCCGGATCGCCGGGCTTGCGAAAGGCTTCCTGATTCTCTTCCAACGATGCTCCATCGCTTTTCGCGACATCTTTGCCAACAGAGACCTGCGGCGCCCGGCTTGTTTGCTTGGGCATCTGTAGAAATGGCCGCACTTTTTTGGACGCAAATGGCTTTTCCGTAAATGGCGAAAAATGACTCGGATCGAGCAGCGGAATCTGATTCTCGTTATCGCCGAAGCTGAACTCAGTCGCTGCTTCCAGCGCGTCCATGGCTTCCTGCGTCTCTTCTACCCCTGGTGCTGCATCGCCGAAAGAGAAGTCGGTGTCCGCGTCCTCGGTGCCCACATCGGCTGAAAGCTTGCCCGCGAAGTCCGGATCCATCATCGCCTGTGCGTCAAGAATCAGCTGGCGGAATGATTCAAGCGCCATCTGCGCGCGCGTCGGGATAAGCCGCTGCGCGACCGCCACACTGAGCGCCTCCCATGTCGACTGGCCGGTTTCAAGCGCAAGCCGCTCGAGGGTCTCCAGCGTGGTTTTGCCGATGCCGCGAGCAGGCGTGTTGATCACGCGATTCAGCGCCATCGAATCGTGAGGATTGCGGACCAGGCGCAGATAACAGAGCAGATCCTTGATCTCAGCGCGCTCATAGAAGCTGAAACCGCCAACCATCGTGTACTTGATGCCGTAACGGCGCAGCGCTTCTTCCACTAGTCGCGATTGCGAGTTAGTGCGGTACAAAACCGCGCAGTGCGCGTCGTCGCCGGCTTCGACTGACTGACGTAGAAACTTCTGGATCCGGTCAGCGATAAAAAGCGCTTCGTTCTCGCCGTCCGGCGCTTCGTAGTAGCCGATCAGCGAGCCGCCCTGGCGATCGGTCCAGAGCTTCTTTCCCTTGCGCCGAAGGTTGTTGGCGACCACTGCGCCCGCCGCTTCCAAAATAACTTGCGTGGACCGGTAGTTCTGCTCCAGCCTGACGATGCGCGCGTTGGGAAAATCCTTTTCGAACTCAAGGATGTTACGGATGTCAGCGCCGCGCCACGAATAGATACTTTGATCTTCGTCGCCGACCGCGCACACATTTTTGGTCTCGCCGGCCAGCAGCTTCATCAGTTCGTACTGAGGACGGTTGGTGTCCTGATACTCGTCGACGAGGATGTAGCTGTAGCGGCGCTGGTAGTACTCACGCGTTGGCGCGGAAACCTTCAGCAAACGGACCGCCTCGAGCAGAAGGTCATCAAAGTCAAGCGCGTTATTCTTACGCAGTTCGTCTTTGTAACTTTTGTAGATGTGGGCAATGCGCTCGCTGTCGGGGTCCTTCGACCCAAGATAGTAGTCCTGCGGGTCGACCATGTGATTCTTGGCCCACGAAATCCTGCTCAGCACGGTGCGCGGCGTCAACTGCTTGGTGTCCAGGCCCATTCGCCGCATGACCTGCTTCACGATGGCCTGCTGGTCGTTCTCGTCGTAGATGGCGAAAGAGCGAGTGAGGCCCTGACCGTCAACCTTCAGCGCCTCGATATCGCGGCGCAGCATGCGCACGCAGAGCGAGTGAAAGGTGGCAATCAGCGGCTTGGTCAGCGATCCATGTCCCAGCAGGCGCTCCACGCGCTCGCCCATCTCCGCCGATGCCTTGTTGGTAAACGTAACTGCCAGAATGGAATCGGGGGCGATGCCTTTTTCCTGGATGAGCCACGCAATGCGGCTGGTAATGACGCGGGTTTTGCCTGAGCCGGCGCCTGCGAGGATCAGCAGCGGGCCATCCGTTGTTTCAACGGCGGCGCGCTGTTCAGGGTTCAGGTTGTCGGTGAGCGACGGCACGGCGGGTCCAGGCGGGAAGGCTTCCTACTCCAGTTTACCGTTTTGTGGAGAGGGCGTTTTGCAGCAATGAGACGGCAATGGAGTCATGCCTGCCGGCGGTATTCTGGATAGACAATGAAATCAGGACGGGTAGCGGTATATTGCGGATCGACACGCGGCACCGATCCGGCATATCTGGATGAAGCAAGCGCATTAGGAACAGCCATTGCCGCAGCGGGATTGAGCTTGGTGTACGGCGGCGCAAGCGTGGGACTGATGGGCGCGGTTGCCGATGCAGCACTCGCCGGTGGTGCCGATGTGATCGGCGTGCTCCCGGAGATTCTTTCAGGCAGCGAGATCGCCCACCGCGGGCTGACGCGGCTGGAGATGGTGCCGACGATGCACGAGCGCAAGGCGCGCATGGTAAAGCTTGCAGACGCTTTCCTGATGCTGCCCGGTGGCTATGGAACCCTCGACGAAATGATGGAGATCGTGACGTGGAAGCAACTCCGTCTGCACGACAAGCCCTGCATTTTGATCAATACAGTTGGATATTGGGATGGGCTGTTGGCGTTTCTGGATCGTGCGGTGGAAGCTGGATTTTTGAAAGCGGAGAATCGAGAGTTGCTTGAGGTGGCGCTCACGGCAGAAGAAGCTGTGAAGCGAGTCGTTCAGATGTAGTCGCGGTTCGCAGGCACCTCGATCGAGGCAGCCCGCCTCCCCCGGGGATGAAGGACGCGGGCACCTCGGCGAAGGGTGGATCAGAGGACGCTGCGCCGTCCGCTAATCAAGTTGAAAACGAGCACTATCAAGGCTACGACGAGCAGCAGGTGTATCAGGCCGCCCGCAATGTGGAAACTGAAGCCGAGTAGCCACAAGACCAGAACGACAACAAAGACTGTCCAGAGCATGATTACCTTTCTTAATGCCGTGGGCGTCCCACAGGGTTGAGTGGAGAGACGCCCTCGATCTTCACACGGTCTCGTTATTTGGATGCGATTGCCTGCGCCTTTGCACTGCCCACTGCGGCGAGGAAGGAATGTGCCGATGCGGGCATGGTCACTTCGCCCTTGAGTATCCGGGCATTTGAGACGTTGTGGCCATAGATAGCCCTTGTGGAATCTTCGTCGTGGCGAATCGAAGCGCCTTTGAGAGTAATCCCCGCGAAAGCGCCCCTCGCTCGGGAGTAGGTGAGGATTTCGGCGTTCAATTTCCAATCCGTGTCAGCAGAAGCATGACGGCCGACCGGTCCGGCTGCCACTGAAGCGTCTGCGCCAAGCTCAAATTTGCTGGAGAGCAGTTGGCGCATTCCGCGCTCGTTCTGGATGATCATGACCAGGTCAACGCCCTCGACGCCAATCTGCAACCCCCAGCTGCCGCCAGTTGTCGTGAAGAAGATTGGTGCGCTCCAGCCCTCCGCGGTCCTGCAGGTAGCCACCCCGCGGCCATTTTCCGCGCCGAACACGAAGCCGCCTTTAAGAAGATGGGGAACAACGGCCACACACTTGGCGTGCTCAAGAACCTCTTCAGGAATGCCTTTATCCGGCGCGTCCATGATCTCGTGGAGCACTCTGCCGGCATGATCGAGCCGGTCATTGGTTGCTTCACGATTGGTTCCCGCCCAGCCAATGCTGGTCAAGCTGAGGAGTGCGACGAACGTAATGACTTTCTTCATGCGATACACCATTTTTCTACCTTTAGCGGGGCGTTTCGTTCTTCACGCGTATGAAAAGCGCATCCGGTAGTTCCGATACTATTTGGAGTCTCGATGGCGAGTCTGAGCACTAAAGCTCACTTCCCAAGAGATACTGGTATTAGCCGATTAGCCGGATTTGAGCGTTGCAGCTTTACCGTCCTGTCTGATGGAAGGGGGCCCTCGTTGGTTCAGTTGAAAGAGATCCCGTTCGATGCTGGCCTCTTCCTCGCACAGGCGGGGCTGGGGCGAAGGGTCGTCACCTTTGCACCGAAACAACCGTTCTTCTCCCAGGGAGATCCTGCGGATTCGGTGTTTTACCTGCAAAAGGGCAGAGCCAAGGTAACAGTTGTTTCGGCGGCTGGAAAAGAAGCGACCATTCTGATGCTCGCGGCCGGAGAGTTTGTCGGGGAGGGCGCTTTGGCGGCGATCCCGGGGTTGAGATTATCCACTGCAACCGCGATCACCGCTTGCAGCGCGATGCAGATCAAGCGTAAGGAGATGATTCGTGTTCTTCACGAGGAGCACGGATTCTCCGACCTGTTTGTGCGATTCCTGCTGGCTCGCAGCATTCGCATCCAGGCGGACCTGGTGGATCATCTCTTCAATTCCAGCGAGAAGCGACTGGCTAGGATCCTGTTGCTAATGGCGGAGTACGGGAAACCCGGCGAACAGGAGACGTTGATTCCGCCCATATCGCAGGAAACTTTGGCAGATATGATCGGCACCACGCGCTCGCGAGTGAGCTTTTTCATGAACCGGTTTCGCAAGATGGGGTTCATCGATTACAAGAGCCGCATCCGGGTGCACAAATCATTGTTGAATGTGATTTTGCTCGATCCAATACCGGATGACTAAGCATAGAGACACCAAGGTCGGCTCCTTTCTATCCGATGTCTCGAGATTGCGGCTGTTATTTGCATCGCGCGCGTTCACGCTGAAGTTCGCGATATAACTCACTTTTGGATCGCCCTAGTTCACGAGCCAGACGCTTGAGGGCCTCCTTTTCGTCGAAGCTGCCTTCGGATTGAAGACGGGCAACGCGGGCGGAGATGCTTTCCCGGTTCTCAGAATCCAGACCCGGTGCACCCATAGTCTTGGCAGGAGCTTCAATAAGGAGTACGAACTCGCCGCGGATACGGTCGCGGCTGGCGAGTTGTTTCCGCACTTCGGCGACGGTGCCTCGCAGGAATTCCTCGTGGAGCTTGGTAAGTTCGCGCGCGGCCACGACGCGGAGAGCGGGGCCGAAGACGGATTCGAGATCAACGAGGGTGTCGGTGATGCGGTGCGGAGCCTCGTAGAAGATAAGTGTCTCCGCGGAGTCGCGCGGCTGTGCGGCTAATTCTTCGAGCCGGGTGCGCCGGGCGCCGGCTTTCTCCGGCAGGAATCCGAGGAATTGAAACTGTCCTGTAGACAAGCCGGAGGCAATCAGAGCGCTCAGAGCTGCGTTGGCGCCGGGGATGGGGAAGACGGGAACACCGGCGGCAATAGCGGCCTCGACCAGCCACGACCCAGGATCACTGATGCCCGGCATTCCGGCGTCGGAAACGACGGCGATCCGCGCGCCAGACTTGAGTGATTCGATGAGTTCAGTCCCGCGTTGCCGCTCGTTGTGCTGGTGATAGCTGGTCGTCGGCGTGGCGATGGCGAAGTGGTTGAGGAGCTTCTGAGTCTGCCGTGTGTCTTCGCAGGCAATGCGGTCGGCTTGCTTTAGGACTCTAAGAGCGCGAAGAGTGATGTCGCCAAGATTGCCGATGGGCGTGGCTACCAGGTAGAGGCCGGGGGCGAGTTCTTCTGACATTGCTTAGAACATGTTAGTTGAGATTGGTAATCTCCACTCGTGTCATCCTGAGAGGAGCGCGTTCGGGCCCCACTCGCGATGAATCGCGAGTGGGGTAAGCGAATCGAAGGATCCGCTTTTGTCTCTTGGAAGAAATGAGCTATTCGGAAGCGTCTTCGGCTTCGATGCGGCGCTGTTCGGCCAGCAGGGACATGGAGCTCATCAGGTTCTGCACACTGACGATGCCGACCACTTTGCCGCTTTCCGTGACAGGAATGAGCGAGAGGCCCTGCCCTCCGGAGATGCGCCGGATAGTGGTTCCGAGGGTGTCTTCGGGCCGTGCCACCTGGAAAGCACGCGACATGATCGATTGGATATAGCCGTTGCCATCGTTGTGCAGCGCGTCAACAATCCGCTGGCGTGAGACGATGCCGACCAGCTGCGGACCACGGACCACCGGGAAATCCTCCTGCAGCGAGTGAACACAGCGAAAAAGCGCATCGGCTAGCGTGTCTGACGGCGAGAGAGTCGCAAAGTCGGTGAGCATCACTTCACGCATGTGCACCGTATCGACCACCGATTGGAAGAAAACACCTTGATCCTCGACTTGCACGCCAATCATGATGAAAAAGCCGGCAATGCTGATCCAATACGCGTGCAGAGGCATGCCAATGATCATGAGTACGGCTGCGATCAACTGACCGACCGTCGCAGCGCGACCAGCAGCCGAAAAACCGTGGGCGCGGGCAAAGTTGCCCCGCAGCAGGCGCCCGAAGTCGAGCGGATAGGCCGGAAGCAGGTGAAGCGCGCCGAGACCAGCCTGCATCCAGACCATGCTGCGCACCAGGTGATCTGCCGTAACGAGCGGGCGCGCCAGAAGATGCACGTCACCGCCGGAACCAATGAAGGCGGCGGCAAGCATCAGGGCGGTGATGCCATTGGCGGCGGGTCCGATAAAAGCCATTGCGAACTGACCGATGCCCTGGTTAGCCGCTTCCTGGCTTTCAGGATTGGCGTAAGCAAAGAGTCCGCCGATGGGTAGCAGAAGCACGGCGCGCAGCTTCAGATCGAGATAGGCGGCCATCATCAGCCGCGCGGTCTCACGCACGATCACCGCAAACACGCAGATAAAGAAAAGGAGCAGGCCCCGGAGAATTCCGGAAGTGGCGCTAAGGCCAAGACAGACCAAGGCGAGGGCTGGGAAGAATACGTGCATGCGCATCTCCACGCCCATCCAACGGCCCAACGGTATGGTCCAGCCACGCATGACTAAATTGTAGTGGCTCAGCCTTGGCAATCGTTTCTTATATGCTGGTTCGCGATGCGGGTGATTGCGGGAACGCTGCGGCGAAGGACGCTGGAGGCTCCGGCGGGTCTGAAGACCCGGCCGACGAGCGATCGGCTGCGGGAGACTCTGTTTAATATACTTGCGCCGCGAATCGAAGGCGCGAGGTTCCTGGATCTGTATGCGGGTTCAGGCGCCGTTGGGATTGAGGCGGTGAGCCGTGGAGCTACGAAAGTGGTGCTGGTGGAGCGGGCAGAACCAGCATTGAACGTCCTCCGCGGGAATCTGGAGAAGCTTGGGCTCCGCGCTGCAGTGCGAGTGGAGGGGGTAAGCGTAGCGGCGTTCCTGCGTCGTGTCCGCCCGCAGACTGTGCCGCTCTTATTCGACATCGTGTTTCTGGATCCACCCTACGAGGCGGTAGATGAGTACGCCGCAGCGTTGGGCCTCCTGGGCGGAGAGGGGTCTGGAATCCTGGCCGAGGGAGCAATCGTAATTGCGGAGCATCGGCGCAAAGACAAGCTGGACGACGCATACGGCACGCTTCGCAGGACGAGAGTTTTGGAGCAGGGAGACGCGGGGCTGAGTTTTTATGGAAGAGCGACGAACTCGTAGCCTTCAACCGATTCTGACATTGAAGACGGCAGGACCTTCGTGCGGCGCGGAGAGATGTACCCCAAGCGTAAGATGGGCGAATTAGACGGAGTCATCTTGTGAACGACATTTTGAAATGCATTGCCGGGCTGGTCGTGTTTTTTGGAACTGCAGGTTCCTGGGCGCAGAGCGCACCGCAGTGGGTGATCGGGCCATTTGCGCGGCCTGCAACTGGAAACCCGGTGGTGTCGCCCAACGCGGCGTCGACGTTTCAAGACCCCATCGCGAAAGCGCCCGTGCAGTGGGAGGCGCTCCACACGTTCAACCCTGCGGCGATAGTGCGCAAAGGCAAGGTGGTGGTACTCTACCGCGCTGAAGATAACTCAGGTGCGATGGAGATTGGCGGGCACACCTCCCGTCTGGGACTGGCAGAGAGCGGCGACGGCATCCACTTCAAGCGCACGGGCGAACCCGTTTTTTATCCGTCAGAGGATGACCAGAAGGCGAGAGAATGGCCTGGCGGTGTCGAAGATCCACGAATCGTGGAACTCGAGGACGGCACCTACGTCCTGACCTACACGCAGTGGAACCGCGAAACCTATTCTGTGGGAATTGCAACGTCGCGCGATTTGAAGCATTGGACGAAAGAGGGTCCGGCGTTCCTGACAGCATTGGGCGGCAAATACGCCAACCTGAAGTACAAATCCGCCGGAATCGCGACGCAATTAAAGGACGGACGGTTGATTGCAGCAAAAATCGCCGGGCGCTACTGGATGTACTGGGGGGAGGGGGCCATCAAGCTGTCGACGTCCGATGATGCGATTCACTGGATCCCAGTTGAGAACCAGCAGGGCACTCCCGTGGAACTTCTGAAGCCGAGGCCGGGACATTTTGACAGCACGTTTCCTGAGACTGGTCCTCCGCCAGTGTTGACCAATGCGGGCATCGTCATGCTCTACAACGGAAAGAATGCAGAAACGGGCGGCGATCCATCATTGGGGCCGAATGCGTATGCAGCAGGGGAAGCCCTCTTTGAAGCGTCGAATCCTGCGCACCTGCTCACGCAAACCGACAAACCAGTATTGAAACCGGAATTGCCGTATGAGAAGACAGGGCAGTACGCCGCGGGGACGACATTTGCCGAGGGGCTCGTGTTCTTTCATGGCAAGTGGTTCTTGTACTACGGCTGCGCGGATTCGCTGGTAGCGGTTGCCACGGCTCCGGCAGAAGCGATGAGCGCGGACACTCTCGAGATGCCTGCAGCGGCGGAAAGCCCTATCACAACCTCAGTTGCCGCAAACCCGATCGCAATGCCACCCGGCGCCGAAGCAAATACGCGAGGATTCTATCTGCACAAAGGCGATACCGTTGTCTTCTACGGCGACAGCATCACCGAGCAGAACTATTACAACCAGTGGGTGGAACTGTATACGGCAACGCGTTTCCCGTGGATGCGGGTGCATTTTTATGGAGCCGGCGTCGGCGGAGATCGCGTAACAGGTGGCGGCGGCGGTCCAATCGATCAGCGTCTGGAGCGCGATGTCTTCTCAGAGAAGCCGACCGTGGTGACCGTGATGCTGGGAATGAATGACGGCGGATACCAGGCCACAACAGACGAGATCGAGCAGACGTACGTTAAGGGATATCAGCATCTGCTCGATTCAATCCGCAATCATGTTGCTGGTGTGCGGATGACCCTGCTGGGGCCTTCGCCGTATGACGATGTGACGCGGCCGGTGACCTTTCCGGGTGGCTACAACGCAGCGATGCAGCACTTCGCTGAGGTGGATCAGTCTCTAGCCGACAAGAATGCCGCCGCGTTTGTAAATCTGAATGCGCCGGTGGTGGAAGCAATCAAGAAAGCCGACGCAATGGATCCAAAGCTGGCGGTGCTTCTGCTGCCCGATCGCGTCCATCCCGATCCACTGGCCCACTGGGTCATGGCTGAGGCTCTCCTGAAAGGCTGGCACGCACCCGCCCTGGTTTCTGACGTGACTGTGGACGCGCATACGGCGACTGTGGCGCAGGCACGCAATGCTTCGCTAAGTCAGGTTGAACAGACTGACGGTGCGTTGAAGTGGACTGAGTTCGAAGATGCGCTTCCGCTGCCCCTGACGCGGAGCAATGCGACCACGGCGCTACTTATGGATTTGACCAACATCGAGCAGCAGCTCAACCAGGAAATGCTGCATGTAACGGGACTGGCAGCGGGCCGGTACACGCTCAGCATAGATGGCGATGTAGTGGACACGTTTTCCCCAGAAGCCCTCGAGAGCGGGATCAACCTGGCAGACTACGGAACGCCCATGTTTCATCAGGCCCAGCGGGTCAGCTGGCTGGTGCGCGATCGGGACGAAACGCATTACATTCACCTGCGGATGCGCGTGCGCAATGCGGATATGGGGGAGCAGGCCGGCAAACCCGACGTGATGCAGGCGTTCGAGAACTCGCTCGAAGACTCGATCTATGAGGCGGCGATGCCCAAGCCGCACGTGTTCCGATTGATTCCAGCTTCGACAGGAGTAACTCAGAGCACGCGGTAAGGCCACTCCCATATAAGGAAAAAATGAGGAGGTCGTAATCCAAAACATTTCGCTCAAGTCAGTGCTGGAGACGGACACTGCGGAGTTGCGCGACCTCGCGACGCATGCAGCAGGCCCAGCGGGTGCGCTCCCGCTGACGGCGGAAATGCTGTTGAAACAGCCGTCGGGAAATCTCTTCGGCTTGAGCCAGAATGCGGGAATGGGTTGGGATCCTTCGCGGCTGCTTGATCCGGAATTTCTGATTCTCAGCACACATGGCGGTTTGCGCGCGGAGGACGGTCGGCCGATCGCGCTCGGGTTTCACACCGGACATTGGGAAGTGGGCCTTCTGGTTGCCGAGGCCGCGCGTGAGTTGAAGGCGCTGCATGGGATTCCGTTTGCAGGGGCTTGCACCGATCCCTGCGATGGCCGCACCCAGGGCACCACGGGCATGATGGACTCCCTGCCGTTTCGCAACGATGCGGCAATGGTGCTGCGACGTCTGATGCGATCCCTGCCGACGGGTAAAGGCGTGCTCGGCGTAGCGACCTGCGACAAGGGGCTGCCCGCAATGATGATGGCTCTGGCTTCGGCCGGACCGCTTCCCGCCGTGTTGGTGCCTGGAGGAGTGACTCTGCTGCCGGAAAACGGCGAAGACGCGGGCAAAGTTCAAACCATCGGCGCCCGATTTGCGCAGCAGCAGATCACGCTCGAATACGCGGCAGAAGTAGGATGCCGCACCTGCGCATCGCCGGGCGGCGGCTGCCAGTTTCTGGGTACAGCTGCGACCGCACAAGTTGTTGGCGAGGCGCTCGGATTGTCGTTGCCGCATACGGCTCTGGCGCCTTCAGGTCAGCCCATCTGGCTCGATGCGGCAAAACGTTCCGCACGTGCAATCATTCGGTTGCACGAACTGAAACTGGGTGTCCGCAACGTGTTGACAGATGCGGCAGTGCGCAACGCAATGGTCCTGCATGCCGCGTTTGGCGGTTCTACAAATTTGCTTCTGCATCTCCCGGCAATCGCGTTTTCGGCAGGCTTGCAGCGGCCAACGCGCGCGGACTGGGAGCAAGTGAATCGCGAGGTGCCGCGGCTTGTAGATGCCCTGCCCAATGGCCCGCGTGGGTTTGCGACCGTGCAGGTATTCCTTGCCGGCGGCGTGCCCGAGGTGATGCTGGCATTGCGCTCAGCGGGTCTACTGGACACCCGTGTAAAGACCGTCGGCGGCGATACGCTCGATGCAAGCCTCGACTGGTGGCGCGACAGCGAACGCCGTCAAATGCTGCGCAGAAAACTCCAGCAACTCGACGGCATCGACGCCGATGACGTTATCATGTCGCCCGATCGAGCGCGCGATCGCGGCCTTACGGCGACTGTCTGCTTCCCTGTCGGAAACCTTGCCCCTGAGGGCGCAGTCATCAAGAGCACGGCCATCGATCCCTCGTTGATTGGCGGAGACAACCTATACTCCCATCGCGGTCCTGCTCGCGTGTTCACAACAGAAGAGGCTGCGATCGCGGCGATTAAAACGGGCCTTATCGGGCATGGCGACGTGATCGTGCTGATATGCAGCGGCCCCAGAGGCGCGGGGATGCAAGAGACTTACCAGGTAACATCGGCGCTCAAGCAACTGCCGCACTGCAAGCATGTCGCCGTGCTGACGGATGCACGTTTTAGCGGCGTTTCAACCGGCGCGTGCATCGGGCATATCTCGCCGGAGGCGCTTGCAGGTGGTCCAATCGGCAAAGTGCAGGAGGGCGATCTGATCGAGATCACGATTGATCGGGGAAAGCTCACGGGATCGGTGAACCTTGTCGGCAATCAATCTAACGTGTTCAGTGCGGAGGAAGGCACGCGCACTCTGGCGGCGAGAAAGCCGCGACCGGACCTGCAGCCTCATCCGGACCTCCCAGACGACACGCGCCTCTGGGCCGCATTGGTTGATGCGAGCGGCGGGGTGTGGGGCGGGTGCGTATACGATACCGACAAGATTGTGGCTGCGCTGGATAAAAGCAACCCAAAAGTTGCATATTGAGGATAGGGATGGGATCTGGGGGAATGAACCGGCGCAATTTTCTGAGCGGGCTGACAATGGCAGGCGCCATTGCCGGTTCCACAGCAGCCTCGGGACCAATCGCCGCTGCTGTCCAATGCCCCCCGAATAGCAATGGGCTTCGCACGCTGAAGATTGACGCAGTTGAACTGTTGGAGTTCCATGGCCACTACACCGAAGAAGCCGGCATCGACCATCAGCCGCAAGTCAATCCGCTCGACGTGTATGACGCGCTCAGACCAGCGCCCTACAAGGACAAGCCAGATGGAACCCGCGAAGTGCAGTACGAGGCAATCTACATCCGGATCCGTACTGCGGCGGGATTGGAAGGCTTCTACGGACCGATTGAGCGTGAGCCTGCAACCATCGTTCTCGAAGATCTTCAGCATTTTCTAATCGGCAAAGATGCGCTGGCGGGCGAGGTCTTGTGGGACCAGATGTACCGCTCAAACCGCCAATCGAGAGCCGGCATTTTCATGATGGCTATAAGCGCAGTCGACAATGCGTTGTGGGATTTGCGCGGCAGATTCTATGGAGTGCCCGTCTGGCGTCTTCTCGGCGGCCCCTCGCGCGAGAAGGTGGAGATGTATGCCAGTGCGCTGGGCTTCTCGCTGGAACTGGATGCGGTGAGGAAGCGTGCCACGGATTTGAAGAACCAGGGATTCCGCTACCAGAAGTGGTTCATGGGATACGGTCCAGGCTCGGGGCCGGAAGGCATGCGCAAAAATGTTGAACTCGTAAAGACACTTCGGGAGACGCTGGGCGAGGACTACGAAATCATGTTCGACGCCTACAGCGGATGGGATCAGGATTACGCGCTCGAATGGGCCTGTCAGGTCGAGCAGTACCGGCCATACTGGATGGAGGAAGTCACCCATCCTGAGAAGATCGAAAGCTTTGCGGCCATCCGCCGTGGGACGTCGGTGCCGCTGGCCTCGGGCGAGCACTTCTACGGACGCTGGGAAGTCGAGCGCTATCTGCAGGCCGGCACCGTGTCCGTTGTACAGGCCGATCCGGAGTGGTGCGGTGGCACCAGCGAGCTTGTAAAAATCGGCACTGTAGCGTCGCTTCACGATGTCCGCGTAATTCCACATGGTCACAGCCTGCGCGCAGCGGTGCACGTGATTTTCGGCCAGTCGCCAATGACATTTCCGCTGGGCGAGTACCTGGTGACGAAGATGCGGCATTATCAGCATTTCGAAAAGGATCCCATGACACTCGAGCAGGCACATATCGGGCAGCCCACAGGGGCGGGTTTCGATATTCAACTCGATGAAGCGAAAATCGATTCGCAACGATTGCTCGTGGTGGAATAATGTGCGAATTCGTTCTCGGATTGCAGTTTCAGGCATACAGGAAGGGCAGGGACCGGGTGATTCGTGTGAAGAGATCGTGCATATTGCTGGTAGTTGCAATGGCACTTGTTTCGTTTGGCGCCGATATGAAGGCGCAGCAGGCAGGCAGTACCGAAACATCTGCATCTCCGCAGCTGGTCATTATCGATACCGACATCGGCGACGACATCGATGATGCTTTCGCGCTCGCGCTAGCGTTGAACAGCCCCGAACTGAAGGTCATCGGTGTAACCACGACCTTCGGGAATACCGAAATGCGCGCGAGGCTGCTGGATCGGTATTTAGCCTCCGTTGGGCGGAGCGACATTCCCGTCTTCGCCGGCCCGATGACGAAAACCGACAACCTGATGACGCAGGCAGCCTATGCAAAGCAGGCGCCGGAAAGGAAGAATCATGTCGATGGGTCCCTTTTCATTCTGCGGGCGGCGGAGGATCATCCAGGCGAAATCACGCTCATCGGGATCGGGCCACTGTTCACCGTACAGCGGGCAATCGAGCGTGATCCCGCGGCGTTCAAGAAACTGAAGCGCGTAGTGATCATGGGCGGAAGCATCGAGCGCGGTTACGGGCTCGACGCGCAAGGCAAGCCGAAGCCGCCGGAGCCTGAGTGGAATATCGATCGCGACCCCGCAGGGGCAAGAGCGCTGTTGGCATCGGGTGTGCCGGTGATCATGATGCCGCTGGATTCGACTCAGGTCCCGCTCGATGCGGCGAAACGGGAAGCAATTTTCGCGCATGGGTCGCCGCTGACAGACCAGTTGACTCTGCTCTATCATCAGTGGATCGGCGGAACCCCAAACCACAGCCCCACGCCCACCCTGTTCGATCCGGTCGCAGTCACATACACATTTCGTCCTGACCTATGTCCGGCCACGCCTATGCATATTGATGTCGACGACAAGGGCCTGACCACCCAGGGAAAAGGGGTACCAAACGCGCAGGTATGTCTTCAATCGGACGAAAAAGGCTTTCTGGATCTGTTGATGCAGCGGGTGGCCACCCAATAAAGAAGTGGGCGAAAAGATTGTTTTTTGCAGTAACAACGGAATGAATCCGCAGGGAATTTACCGGAAATCCACTGATATGTGCCGGTTGTCACATGCAACTCCATTGACAGCGCTTGAAAGTAAGTGAAAAATGGCGGGTCGTTGGGAATCTGACCCTACCCGTGCATTGTAGGGAGAGAGTGAGAGAAAAATGCTGAATTGGAAGACTTTGAGTGTGGTGCTTCTGGGGATTTCGGGATTGATCGTGACGGGTTGCAAATCTGCCCCAGATCTGACACCGGGTCAGGCGCTGTCAATGGTGCAGGCAAAGTATGACCAGGCACCTCCACTGGGGGTTAATATTTTGGTCAACGATCCAGGGATGATGAGTGGAGCGAAGGCAAAACTCTGGGATCGTACGAAGATCTTTCCCAACAAAATCTGGGCCGACTTCAAGCTGACGGCTGAAGGGAAAAAAGCGGTTGTGTTGCCCGGCGGAGGCGATGTGATCGAATGGCGTCCCGCAAGCCTGGAGGACAAGGACTACACGATCATGGTGATGACGGTTGCGGCTAATCACCTCAAAGCCAAGGATATGGGCGATCTTCAGGACGAGATGGGCACGTCCAAAGTAGGGAAGTATACCGAGAGCGTGAATCTAACCGGCGTTCCGCAAACGTTGCAGGACATCGCTCACAATCCCGGGAACCGGCTGAGTTCGAAGAAAGAAGCGGACTTTTCACTCGAGAACGGAGCCTGGGTGCTCAAAGCGATCCGATAATCGATGAAAAATACGCGGGATGGGGTTGTATTCGTTGACCCCATCCCGGTTTCTTGTTATCTTTAAAAGGTTCCGCAAGAACGTGCCTTTCCGTGTGTGCTAAACGGTTGGTGCGTAACGGGGGATCCCGGTCAGCAAGTTTGGCGAGGATTCGTACCCGAGGCCGTCAGCAAGTAGAACACGGCCAGTCCTAAACTTAGCTCTCCTCTTGCGAAGGGCAGGGACACATCGCTCACCCGGGTGAAGGAAAGACGGGAAGGCGATATTCGCATCGGCGCTCGCGCGTTTCTCCACCTTGGAGGGCTATGCGGGCCGGAACCGGCGAAACGGAGTTGGCTTTTACCGCCTAAAAACGGAAAAACGACCGGCCACCGTCTCGGTTCTCGTCTGGAAGTGGAACGAAGGCAGACGCGAAGCAGGAACTCGGGCTTTCGTGCGTTTGCGCACCAAAATGGTGCGCTCAACTGCACGAAGAGCCGGGAAGGCTTGCGCGCGGCTGAATGTGGGTTGGGCTTAAAGGTTTTTGGGGTAAGGAGTTTCAGTTTGCCGACATTTAATCAATTGGTCCGCAAGGGGCGTACGGCCCCTAGATACAAGACGGCGTCCCCTGCACTGCAGGCCTCGCCGCAGCGGCGCGGTGTTTGCACCCGCGTGTACACACAAACTCCCAAGAAGCCGAACTCGGCGCTGCGCAAGGTAGCTCGTGTGCGGTTGACCAACGGGATCGAGGTCACCACCTATATTCCCGGCATTGGCCACAACCTGCAGGAGCATTCGATTGTGCTCATCCGCGGCGGCCGTGTGAAGGATCTGCCAGGCGTGCGTTATCACGTAGTACGCGGCACGCTGGATTCTGTGGGCGTGGCCAACCGCAAGCAGAGTCGCTCGAAGTATGGCGCCAAGCGTGCCAAGGGCGGCGCGGCGGCAGGCAAGAAGTAGTTATTGCGGTGCCCGGGCGGAGTGACGGAACCGGGACTGGGGCAGCATAACGGCGCTTAGGCGCGAAGGATTTCGAGAGATTATGCCGAGAAAAGGGCACATTGCAAAGCGGGAAGTAGCGCCGGATCCAGTGTATGCATCAACACTGGTCACCAAGTTCGTGAACTCGATGATGTGGGGCGGCAAGAAGTCGACAGCTCAGGGCATCTTCTATCAGTCGATGAAGAACCTTGAGGAGAAGGGCGGCGGAGACGACGCGCTGAAGCTCTTCAAGAAGGCGGTCGAAAACTGCAAACCGCTGCTCGAGGTCAAGACTCGCCGCGTGGGTGGCGCCAACTACCAGGTTCCGATTGAAGTGAATGCCGATCGGCGCACCTCGCTGGCAATTCGCTGGCTTATCACCTACGGGCGCGCCCGCGGTGAGAAGGGCATGATCGACAAGTTGAGCAACGAGTTGCTTGACGCGGCCAATGGTCGCGGCGCGGCGATGAAGAAAAAGGAAGACGTGCACCGCATGGCCGAGGCCAACAAGGCCTTTGCACACTACCGCTGGTAGTTGAGGTGTACGAGGGAAGAGTTTTAGCCGGCAAGTAAGGTGGTCCGGCGCGAAGTCCCGGAACGGAATGGGGCTTCGAACTGTAGGAAACGGCGAGCTATGGAGCTCGCAAGGATAAAGAAAAACCGTGGCTCGCACCATACCTCTAAGTCGTTGCCGGAATATCGGAATCATGGCGCACATCGACGCCGGTAAGACGACTGCGACAGAACGCATCCTCTTCTATACGGGCATCACGCACCGCATCGGCGAAGTGCATGAAGGCACCGCGACCATGGATTACATGGAGCAGGAGCAGGAGCGCGGCATCACCATCACGTCAGCTGCAACGACGTGCATGTGGAAAGACATCCGCATCAACATCATCGATACTCCCGGCCACGTGGACTTCACCGCCGAGGTGGAGCGTTCGCTGCGTGTTCTCGACGGCGCGGTTGCGGTATTCGACTCTGTCAGCGGCGTGCAGCCGCAGACCGAGACGGTGTGGCGGCAGGGCGACAAGTACAAGGTTCCGCGTATCTGCTTCGTGAACAAGATGGACAAGAACGGTGCCGATTTCGAGCACGTTCTGGACACCATTCGCAAGCGGCTGGGCGCGCGGCCCGTGGCGCTGCAGATTCCCATTGGCGCCGAGGCAGGTTTCAAGGGCGTCGTCGATCTCATCGAGATGAAGGCGGTTCTCTGGCACGACGAAACGATGGGCGCCGAGTACGACGTTCAGGCAATACCGGCAGATCTGCAGAAGAAGGCAGAGGCTTTCCGTCTCCAGCTGATCGAAGTGATCGCCGAGACGGACGATGTGCTGCTCGAGAAGTTTCTTGAAGGCGAGACGCCGACCATTGAAGAATTGAAGAAGGGTATCCGCCAGGCGACCATCGATCTGAAGGTCTTCCCGGTAATCTGCGGAAGCGCATTTAAGAACAAGGGCGTGCAAACGCTGCTCGACGCGGTGGTTGACTACCTTCCGAGCCCGCTCGACAAGCCCCCGGTGGAGGGTATCGATCCGCACGATCACAGTGTGACATTGATTCGCAAGGCAGACGATAACGAGCCCCTGGCGGCGTTGGTCTTCAAGCTGATCAACGATCCATTCGGCAAGCTGTCGTTTATCCGCATCTACTCCGGTTCATTGAAGACGGGCGACACGATTCTGAATCCGCGCACCGGCAAGACCGACCGCGTCGGGCGCCTGGTAAAAATGCACGCCAACAAGCGTGAGGACATCACCGAGATCTACGCCGGCGATATCTGCGCGTGCGTGGGACTGAAGGAATTGAAGACAGGGGACACGCTGAGCGCGCCGCAGCATCCGATTGCGCTCGGCGCCATCACGTTCCCTGAGCCTGTCATCTCGGTGGCAATTGAGCCGAAGACCAAGGCTGACCAGGAAAAGATGGCGATGGGGTTGTCCCGGCTGGCCGATGAAGATCCAACCTTCAAGGTGCGTACCGACGAGGATTCGGGTCAGACGATTATCAGTGGGATGGGCGAGCTGCACCTTGAGATTCTCGTCGATCGCTTGAAGCGCGAGCACAAGGTTGAGGCGAACGTCGGCGAGCCGAAGGTTGCGTTCCGCGAGACGATTCGTAAGACGGCCGAAGCTGAAGGCAAGTACATTCGCCAGACCGGCGGCTCGGGTAACTACGGGCATTGCAAACTGCGCATCGAGCCCAATGAGCCAGGCAAGGGCTACGAGTTCATCAACGAAATCAAGGGCGGATCGGTACCGAGGGAATACATCAAGCCCATCGATCAGGGTGTGCAGGGTGCGTTGGAGTTGGGCATCCTTGCAGGGTTCCCGATCGTGGATGTGAAGGTGATTCTGTTTGATGGCAGCTACCACGAAGTCGACTCGAACGAAATGGCATTCAAATTCGCCGGTTCGATTGCGTTCAAGGAAGCCGCACGCAAGGCGCACCCGGTGCTTCTTGAGCCCGTGATGGCAGTTGAAGTCACGGTTCCGGAAGAGTACATGGGCGTGATCATCGGCGACATCAACTCGCGTCGCGGACGGATTGAAGGCATGGAGCACGCGGCAGGATCGCAGGTCATCAAGGCGATTGTTCCGCTGAAGGAAATGTTCGGCTACGTGAACGAGATTCGTTCCTCGACACAAGGCCGGGCGTCGTATTCAATGCAGTTCGCGCGCTACGAAGAGGCGCCGCGTATGATCGCCGATGAAATCATCGGCCGTGCGCAAGGGAAGTGATTTGAGGGATCAGGGGTCAGAGATCGGGGATCAGAAAGCAGCAAGAACTGAACCCTGGTACCTGAAACCTGGACCCTGAGTTTTGGGGCTGGAGCCGGAATGCCGGCGCCCCTGGGTGCAACAGGTAGTACAAGCCACTGAAAGGGATTTGGATTTCTTATGGCGAAGGAAAAGTTTGATCGTTCGAAGCCGCATGTGAACGTAGGCACGATTGGTCACATCGATCACGGCAAGACGACGTTGACGGCGGCGATCACGAAGGTATTGCAGAAGCACAACCCGAAGAACACGTTCCGTTCGTTTGACTCGATCGACAACGCCCCGGAAGAGCGGGAGCGCGGCATCACGATCGCGACGGCGCACGTGGAGTACGAGACGCCGAACCGGCACTATGCGCACGTCGACTGCCCCGGTCACGCCGACTACATCAAGAACATGATTACCGGCGCGGCGCAGATGGATGGCGCCATCCTGGTAGTTGCAGCGACCGACGGCCCGATGCCGCAGACCAAGGAGCACGTTCTGCTGGCTCGCCAGGTTGGCGTTCCCTGCATCGTGGTGTTTTTGAACAAGTGCGACGCGGTGGAAGACGAAGAGCTGACGGACCTGGTCGAGATGGAAGTTCGCGAACTGCTTTCGAAGTACCAGTTCCCGGGCGACGACGTTCCTGTGATCCGCGGATCTGCTCTCGGAGCCCTGAACGGCGAAGCGAAGTGGGAAGCGAAGATCGACGAGCTGATGGAGGCAGTGGACAAGTACGTTCCGCAGCCGGAGCGCGCGGTGACCCTGCCCTTCCTGATGCCGATCGAAGACATCTTTTCGATCTCGGGACGCGGAACTGTTGTTACGGGCCGTATCGAGCGCGGCAAGGTGAAGGTGGGCGAGGATGTCGAGATTGTCGGCTTCCGCGAGACCCGCAAGTCGGTTTGCACGGGCGTTGAAATGTTCAAGAAGCAGCTGGACGAAGGCCTGGCGGGCGATAACGCCGGCATCCTGCTGCGCGGCATTCCCAAGGAAGATGTGGAGCGCGGCATGGTTCTGGCCAAGCCGGGATCGATCACGCCTCACACCAAGTTCAAGGGCACCGTGTACGTGCTGAGCAAGGAAGAAGGCGGCCGTCATACTCCGTTCTTCAAGGGCTATCGTCCGCAGTTCTACTTCCGCACGACGGATGTGACGGGAGTGGCGGAATTGCCTGAAGGCACGGAGATGGTGATGCCGGGCGACAACGTGGAGCTGGTGATTGAACTGATTACACCGGTAGCCATGGAAAAGGGTCTGCGATTTGCCATCCGCGAAGGCGGACGCACGGTAGGCGCAGGCGCGATTTCGGAAATTATCAAGTAGACGCTAGCCGCGTCGGGCGGACCGCCCTTCGAGCGCAACGAACGACGCGGCAAGCGAAATCTGATCAATGTTCACTGAACACTGATCACTTGGAAAGAAGAGCCAATGGTAGGTCAAAGGATTCGAATTCGGTTGAAGGCATACGACTATCGCGTGCTGGATACCTCGACCGGCGAGATTGTGGAGACGGCCAAGCGCACCGGAGCAACGGTGGCGGGACCGATTCCATTGCCGACGATCAAGAACAAGTACTGCGTTCTGCGTTCGCCGCACGTCGACAAGAAGTCGCGCGAGGCATTCGAGATTCGCACCCACAAACGGCTGATCGATATTCTCGAGCCGACGCAGCAGACAGTGGACGCGCTGATGAAGCTCGACCTCCCGGCTGGTGTTGACGTCGAGATCAAGGCGTTCGAGAAGTAGGCGCCTGCGGTGCGGCCAACCGCGCTTTGCGGCGCACAAGGGCTTGCAGGCTAACGCGAAGCAGTAAAGAGGTCCGGAAGGACCCCGGCAGTGCAGAGGCAAGTTCTCTGCATGATGAGGTGAGGAAGATATGGCAGTCACAGGGATTCTGGGAAAAAAGATCGGCATGACGCAGGTCTTCGACGAAAAGGGCGATGTGCACCCGATAACGGTGTTGCAGGCAGGCCCTTGCGTTATTACGCAGCTGAAGACGCTGGCGAAAGACGGCTATGATGCCGCTCAAATCGGCCTGGTGGAGTTCATCAAGACCAAGAACGTGACCAAGCCGCAGGCTGGGCACTTCGCGAAGACAGAAGCGCCGCCGGTGAAGCTTATCAAGGAAGTCGACGTGGAAGCATCCCCGGAAGGCGAAGCTGAGACCAAGGCTGGCGATCGCGTGTTGGTCGATATCTTCACCGATGCGAAGTTCGTAGACGTGATTGGAACTTCGAAGGGCCGCGGATTTGCTGGCGTCGTTCGCCGGCACAAGTTCGGCGGCGGCCCGAAGTCGCACGGACACATGTTCCAGGTGCAGGGATCGATCGGTGCATCCAGCTTTCCGTCGCGCGTGTTCCCTGGGCAGAGAATGCCTGGTCACATGGGTGCGGCGCAGATCACGGTTCGCAATCTTCGCATCCGCGGCATTGATCTTGAAGAGAATTTGCTGATGGTCGAAGGCGCTGTTCCAGGATCGCGTGAAGGATACGTGCTGATTTCGAAGGCCAAGACTCCGCCGCGCGAGCGTCGTGGATTTGCCGGCTCGACCACGGTCGATCCGTTGAAGGCTTCGAAGAAGGCAACCGCAAAGAGAAAGTAACCACCTGCGGTGGGGCCAAACGCGCCCTGGGGCGCACGAGATGTAGAGCCGGTAGAGAGTTGCCGGCGGAAGAGATTCAGAGCCGGATGCAAGTCCGGCGGAAGAAGAAGACGATGGCAAACGTAGATGTTGTAAATCTGAACGGCGAAAAAGTGGGCTCGCTCGAACTGGCCGATTCAGTTTATGGCCAGGTCAACGAGGCTCTGCTGTGGGAAGCGGTGAAGCACTATCGCGCTTCTCTGCGCCAGGGCACGCACAAGACCAAGAGCCGCACTGAAGTGTCCGGTTCCGGCAAGAAGCTTTGGAAGCAGAAGGGCACCGGCCGCGCTCGTATCGGTTCAGTCCGCTCGCCTCTGTGGCGGCATGGTTACACCGTGCACGGACCGCAGCCGCGCAGCTACGACTACGCCTTCCCGCGCAAGAAGCTGCAAGGTGCGTTGCGTTCGGCGTTGGCTTCAAAGCTGGCCGACGGCAAGCTCACCGTGGTTGACACGCTGGAAATCAAAGAGGGCAAGACCAAGCTCTATCGCCAGGCTCTCGACAAGCTGGACGTGACACGCACCGCGCTGATTGTCGAAAACGGCAAGACGCTGTCGCAGGCACTGATGCTGGGTGCGCGGAATCTCAAGGGTGTCGAGCTGGTTCTCAACAACGAAGTGCATCCCTACGATTTGCTTCGGTACGAGCGCGCGATTTTCTCCAAGGCCGCGATTGAGCAGTTGACGGATTCTCTCGTGAAGAGCGTTTCGAAGCGCAATGCTGCGCAGACGGAGGCCGCGTAATGCCGACTCTTTATTCAGTAATTCGCCGGCCCTTGATTACAGAAAAAGGCCTGAGCGTAAAAGAAACCGAGGGGACGCTGGTGTTTGACGTCTCTCCGGATGCTTCGAAGATCGAAGTGAAGCAGGCAGTCGAGGCTCTCTTCAAGGTGAAGGTGGCTACGGTTCGGACTGCGAATGTGCCGGGCAAGGAACGCCGCCGCGGAAAGTTCGCCGGATTTCGACCGGATTGGAAAAAAGCTTACGTCCGGCTGAAGGCTGGCGAGAAGCTGCCGGAGTACGTGAGCAACCTGTAGACAGCTTTTAGCTGTCAGCTCTCAGCTATCAGCCCTTGATTGACGAGGGCTGAGCGGTGAGCCAGAAGTAAGTCACAGAAGTTTGGTTTAGACGGATGAGCTGAGAGCTAACAGCTGAAAGCTGAAAGCTGGTTCATCAAGGACAAAAGACGATGGCTATCAAGACATACAGACCGATAACGCCGACGTTGCGCTTTCAGACCTCGCTGGTCAATGACGACCTGACGACGGACAAGCCGCACAAGCCATTGCTGGCAGTGCGCAAGCGCACGGGTGGACGGCGTAACACGGGCGACCTGACGATTCGCCACCATGGCGGCGGACACAAACAGAAGATCCGCCTCATCGACTTCAAGCGCGACAAGTTCGGCGTCCCCGGCAAGGTTGCGACCATTGAGTACGATCCGAACCGCTCGGCGCGCATTGCACTGGTGCACTACGCAGACGGCGAGAAGCGGTACATCCTGCAGCCGGTTGGGTTGAAGGTTGGGGCGACTGTAAGTTCCGGTCCCGAGGCCGACATCCTGGTAGGCAATGCGCTGCCGCTCAAGAATATTCCTGCCGGCACCACGGTGCATGCCATCGAGTTGCGGCCCGGCAAGGGGGCGCAGATGGCGCGTTCAGCCGGTGCGCAGGCGCAGCTGGTGGCCAAGGAAGGCGATTATGCGCTCCTGAAGCTACCTTCTGGCGAAACGCGCAAGGTGCTTGTTGACTGCCTCGCGACGGTTGGGCAAGTGGGCAACACCGATCACGAGAACGTGTCGATCGGCAAGGCGGGACGAAATCGCTGGAAGGGTATCCGTCCAACCAACCGCGGTGTCACGATGAACCCTGTGGATCACCCGCACGGCGGCGGTGAAGGCAAGACCTCTGGCGGTCGTCATCCTGTGACCCCGTGGGGCCAGCCGACACGTGGATACAAGACACGCAACAACAAGCGGACCGATGCATTCATCGTCAGCCGCCGGTCGAAGTAAGAAAAGGCAGCTTTCAGCTATCAGCTTTCAGCTCTTAGCCAGAAGCGGCGCAGAAGTTATCAAGGGATTCGCTGGAAGCTGGCTTAGGCAAGGAACAAGCTGAGAGCTGAAGGCTGAAAGCTAGGAGCAGAGTTTTTATGGCACGTTCGACGAAAAAAGGCCCGTTTGTGGATGCGCACCTGACGACGAAGATCGAGGTGCTCAACGCGGCCAACGATAAGAAGGTCGTCAAGACCTGGTCGCGCCGCTCGACGATCTTCCCCGAGTTTGTGGGACACACGATCGCGGTGCACAACGGAAAGAAATTCGTTCCGGTGTACGTGACCGAGAACATGGTGGGACACAAGCTGGGTGAGTTCGCTCCGACGCGCACGTTCAAGGGGCACACCGGCGGATCGAAGGCTGCGGAAGCCTCTGCGAAACCGGCAGGGCCGCGGTAAGAGAAGCAGCTTATAGCTTTCAGCTCTCAGCTTCTGTGCACAGCACACGGCAAGAACAGAGAAGGAAGACTGATAGCTGAAGGCTGAAAGCTAATAGCTGATTTTGAGGAAGAGACCAATGGCAGTCGAGACAAAAGAATACCGGGCAGAAGCGAGGTTCCAGCGGGTGTCGCCACAGAAGGCGCGGCTGGTGCTGGACCTGATCAAGGGCCGAGGAGTTCAAGAAGCGCTGGAGACGGCGGCATTCACCAAGAAGCGCATTGCTCCGGTGATTCACAAGCTGCTGACTTCGGCCGTGGATAACGCCAAGTATGTGTCGGGCGAACGAGGTGAAGATGTCGATGTCGACAACCTCTACGTCAAGTCGGCAATTGCCAATGACGGTCCGCGCATGAAAAGGATTCGTCCCGCTCCGATGGGGCGCGCTTATCGCTACCAGCGCAGGTTGACCCACATCATCTTGTCCGTTGCCGAACGCGATCGCGGAAATTCGCACCTGGTGACCAAGGCTGACGAGTCGGGCACGGCTACGAAGCCTGCGAAAAAGACGGCTGCAAAGAAGGCAGCACCCAAGAAAACAGCGGCGAAGAAGCCGATTGCAGCAACGAAGAAAAAGGCCAAGAAGTAGGCCTGGAAGTTTTTGAGGAAAAAAGCATGGGACAGAAAGTCCACCCTTATGGATTCCGGCTCGGAGTAAACAAGCCATGGCGTTCGCGCTGGTTCTCAGAGCGCGACTATGACAAGCTCCTGGTTGAAGACGTGAAGCTCAAGGCTGAGCTGCGCGAAAAGCTCAAGGCTGCCGGCGTGAGCTCGGTGGAAATCGAGCGTCCGGGCAATAAGCTTCGCTTCCTTATCCGCACTGCGCGTCCGGGTATCGTCATCGGCCGCAAGGGTGCGGAGATCGAGAAGCTCAAGACCGAGCTCGGCAAGCGCACCAACCGCGAAGTGTTCATCGACATCATCGAGGTGAACAAGCCGGAGTTGGACGCACAGCTGGTATCGGAGAACATCGCGCTGCAGCTTGAAAAGCGCGTAAGCTTCCGCCGTGCAATGCGCAAGAGCGTGGACTCGGCGTTGCGTTTCGGCTGCAAGGGAATCAAGGTGCGTGTCTCGGGCCGTTTGAACGGGAACGAAATCGCGCGGTCAGAGTGGTACCTGCAGGGGCGGTTGCCGCTGCACACGCTGCGCGCGGATATCGACTACGGCTTCACCGAGGCGCACACTACGTACGGCGTGATCGGCGTGAAGACGTGGATCTATCGCGGCGATATTTATGAGCAGAAGCGCCGCCAGCCCGCGCCCGCAGGCACAGGAGTGTTTTAAAGGCAGTTGTCAGTGATCAGTTGTCAGTGGTCAGTGATTCGTGCCGGATTAAATTTTGTGATTTGTCCAGGGCTGGTTGCCGGACGTGAGGATGGAAGTCAGTTTAAGCAAGAAGAAACTGACCACTGATCACTGACAACTGACCACTGCATTTGAGGATTTCGCTATGTTGATGCCGAAGAAGGTTAAGTTCCGGAAGCAGCAGAAGGGCAAGCGCCGCGGTAAAGCGTGGCGTGGTTCCTCTCTGTCGTTCGGTGAGTACGGTTTGAAGGTCCTGGAGTGCGGCTACATTACCGACCGGCAGATCGAAGCCAGCCGTATCGCCATGACTCGCTTCATCAAGCGTGGCGGCAAGATCTGGCTCCGGCTGTTCCCGGATAAGCCGATCACCAAGAAGCCCGCCGAAGTCCGTATGGGATCGGGCAAGGGCGCGCTGGATCACTGGGTCGCCGTGGTTCGTCCAGGCAAGATCCTGTTCGAGATGGAAGGCGTGACGCCTGAGATCGCGCAGGAAGCCATGCGCCTGGCGTCGAACAAGCTGCCGTTACGGACGAAGTTCGTGCAGCGTCCGGGCGCCGAAAAGTCAGCATCGGCCGAGAAGAAGACGGCAACGGCCGAGTAGTCGGCATTAGGGTTAGACGCGCCGTTGATTCGGTAACGAATTGGCAGGGCGCTGGAGATTGAGAGTATGGAACTCGCAAAGATTCGTAGTTTAAGCGACGAAGAACTGCTCCACCAGGAGAAGACCTCCGGTGAACAGCTCTTCCGGCTTCGCTTTCAGGTCTCGATGGGGCAGAACGACGGAGTGAAAAAGCTCCGCCAACTGCGCAAGGAGATCGCTCAGATCAAGACAGTTTCGCGCGAGCGCGAACTGGGCGTTCGGGGCGCTACTCATGAGCTGGTCTCAACTTTGCCGGCGGGTGAAGAAAAGAAGGCCGCCAAAAAGACCGCGAAATCGGCCACGGCCAAGACCGGCGCCAAAAAGAGCACTAAGAAGAGCGCATCGGCCAGCGCAGAGAAGAAGGGAGCCGGCAAATGACGGTAGCAACAGAGAAGCAGGCGCCCGCAAACCGGCGCAACGAGAAAGTGGGCAACGTCGTATCGACCAAGATGCAGAAGACCATCGTGGTCGAGGTCGAAATGCGCAAAGCTCACCCGAAGTACAAGCGCATCGTGAAAAGCTCGAAGAAGTTCTACGCCCACGATGAGCAGAACTCGGCGCGTCTCGGCGATGTGGTCCGCATTCGTGAGACCAGGCCAACCAGCAAGCTGAAGCGCTGGGCTCTGGAAGAGATAGTGCGGCGTTCATCGCTGGCACAAATTGAAGACACGGCTGGAACAGCCGCTGCAGTCGAAGCCGCCAAGTAGGCGGAGCGGTTCTAAGGAGATAAATCCATGGCTGTGCAAATGAGAACCATGCTCGCGGTGGCCGATAACTCCGGCGCGCGCAAGCTTCAAGTGATTCTGCCCCTGGGCGGCGGCCTCGGCAAGATCGCCGGTCTGGGCGATGTTGTGACCGCGGCGGTGAAGGAAGCTTCCCCCGATGGCACGGTGAAGAAGGGCAAAGTGGTGAAGGCGGTCATTGTCCGCACCCGCAAGGAGCATCGTCGCAGGGACGGAACCTATATCCGCTTCGATGAAAATGCGGCTGTGGTGATCGACGACGCGCACGAGCCGGTCGGGACACGTGTTTTCGGTCCAGTGGCACGCGAACTGCGTGAGAAGAAGTTTTTAAAAATTGTTTCGCTGGCACCTGAAGTGGTGTAACAGCATAGCTTTCAGCCTTCATCTTTCAGCTTGTCCAGTGCCGGGTTGAAGAGTGTGGCGACAGCAACATGAACTGAGGGCTGACAGCGGATCGCTGAAAGCTTGGAGAAGAAAATGCCGAGTTTGAATATTCGTCGTAACGATATGGTGAAGGTCCTCGCGGGTTCCGATCGCGGCAAGTCGGGCCGCGTGCTGCGCG
This sequence comes from uncultured Acidobacteriaceae bacterium, assembly GCA_963832035.1. Taxonomy (GTDB): domain Bacteria; phylum Acidobacteriota; class Terriglobia; order Terriglobales; family Acidobacteriaceae; genus Telmatobacter. The sequence continues at coordinate 286,706 of CAWHSK010000005.1, forward strand.
TATTTCCTGACAAGGGCACCGTGCTCGTCGAGCATGTGCGCGTGGTAAAGAAAACGGTCTCGAGCAAGCGCGGCCAGCGCACCAAGGGCGGCATTGCCGAGCAGGAGTCGCCGATCAACGTATCGAACGTGGCGCTAATCTGCTCGAACTGCGATACGGCCACCATCGGATACAAGGTTGAGGGCACCACCAAGCAGCGGATCTGCAAGACGTGTGGGACTGAGTTGCCCACGAAGAAGTAAAAAGCAGCTATTAGCCATCAGCTCTCAGCTTTCAGTTTTTTGTGCTGAGCGGCAGAGTTGGGTTGAAGCGGGAACGGCTGAAAGCTGACGACTGAAGGCTGAAAGCTGGTTTCAGGAAACCTTCCGAAGCGGTACACGGATCAAGGCGATCCACTCCGAAGACCGGAAGAAAGAGAGTGAAGGAAATGGCAGCAAGGCTGAAAGAGAAGTACAACAAAGAGATCAAGCAGGCGCTCAAGAAGGAACTGGGCATCGAGAACATGATGGCTGTTCCGCGGCTTGAAAAGGTCGTTATCAATATGGGCCTGGGCGAAGCAACGCAGAACACCAAGCTGTTGGATCCGCTGGTGGGAGACCTGACGCAGATCACCGGGCAGAAACCGGTGATGACGAAGGCGAAGAAGTCGATTGCCGCTTTCAAGGTGCGCGCCGGCATGTCCATCGGAGCGATGGTGACCCTGCGCAATGAAAAGGCGTACGAATTTCTCGATCGCCTGATTTCGACGGCGCTGCCGCGGGTTCGCGATTTTCGCGGTGTGTCGACCAAGAGTTTTGACGGGCGCGGCAATTACACGCTCGGTCTGCGCGATCAGCTGATCTTCCCTGAGATTGATTACTCAAAGGTGGAAAAGCTGAAGGGCATGAATATCACGATCGTGACCACGGCGAAGGACGACAACGGAGCGCGCGCGCTTCTGAAGGCCTTCGGCATGCCGTTCCGGCAGGGCGCGTAGGGGAATAGAGGATTATGGCAACCACTGCAAAGAGAGTGAAGGACGCGCGGAAGCCGAAGTTTAGCTCCCGTAAACATAACCGGTGCAAGCTCTGCGGCCGTCCGCGCGGGTACCTGCGGAAGTTTGGCATTTGCCGCTTGTGTTTCCGTGCCCTGGCGCTCAAGGGAGAGATCCCCGGCGTCGTCAAGTCGAGCTGGTAATGAAGTAGGGATCAGAGATCAGGGATCAGGGTCAGTTCTTCAAAGCGTTGACGCCTGAGTGAAACGCAAGAATTCTTGTAGAACCCTGACCGCTGAAACCTGAACCCTGCAGTACGCATTTCCGCTGGTTCTCCTGTTGAAGTGAGACCGGGAGCGAACGGGGAATGAAGGAGAAGGAATGAGTCTGACCGACCCAGTAGCAGATTTTCTGGCGCGAATCCGGAATGCAATCCGTGCGCGTCATCAGAAGCTGGATGTGCCGGCTTCCAAGTTGAAGACCGAGATAGCCCGCATCCTCAAGGAAGAGGGCTACATTTCGAACTACAAGACCCAGGAAGAGGAAGGCAAGCTGATACTCCGCGTGTACCTGAAGTACGGCGGACAGGAAGCAGCCATTCGTGACCTCGCGCGCATTTCGCGTCCCGGCTGCCGTGTCTACATCGGCCGCGATGAGATCAAGCGTGTCCAGGGTGGACTTGGCATCTCGATCATGACGACCCCCAAGGGCGTGATGACCGGCCGCCAGGCGCGCCGCGAAGGTGTAGGCGGCGAACTTCTCTGCGAAGTTTGGTAAGGACAGCTTTCAGTCGTCAGCTTTCAGCTTTTTCGTGGTGAGTTGACGGTCTTGGCGGAAGCGAAGTGAGCTAGGAGCTGAAAGCGTAAGGCTGATAGCTGCCGGACAAAGTACGGCAACGGCTGCAGTGGAACGAATGAGAGTGTAAGCAATCACTGTTCACTGATCACTGAACACTGATCACTGACCACTGGTTTTTCGGGACTCGCAAGCCAAATGAAGGATTGATTCGATGTCGCGTATTGGAAAAAAAGTGATTCCGCTGCCCTCCGGCGTGAAGTACAAGGTTGAGGGCAACACGGTTTTGGTGGAAGGGCCCAGGGGCAAGGTGTCGGCAATGATTGCCGACGGCATTTCGCTTGAAACCAAAGATGGCGCGTTGCATGTGAATCGCGCGAGCGACGACAAGGCCGCGGTCCATGGGCTGACGCGCGCCCTGGTATTCAACGCGGTGCACGGTGTAACCGAGGGCTGGAAGAAAGAACTCGATATCGTCGGCATCGGTTACCGCGCAGAGTTGAAGGGCAAGGGCATGGTGGTGTTTACGCTGGGCTACTCCCACCCGATCGAGGTACCTCTGCCCACAGGAATTGAAGTAGCGATCGATCCGAAACAGACGCACCTGACCGTCTCCGGCATCGACCGGCAGAAGGTAGGGCAGGTTGCAGCCGATATGCGTTCGCTGCGCAAGCCCGATCCATACAAGAACAAGGGCGTGCGTTACTCCGACGAGAAGCTGAAGAAGAAGGCCGGCAAGACCGGAGCGAAATAAGAGCAGAGAACAGGGATCAGTAAGACACTTCTGAACAGTATGCGCAAATTCAACTGACCCCTGAACCCTGACATCTGAAACCTGGGATAACCCGAACGGGGCCGTAGGTCGGCTCCGCTGATAGGAAAGAGACAAAGATGATCAAGAGAAATGAAATTCGCCAGCGGATCCACTCGCGCATCCGCGCGAAACTGGCCGGCACCGGCGAGCGGCCAAGGTTGAACGTGTATCGTTCGCTGAATCATATCTACGCGCAGGTAATTGACGACCAGAAGGGCGTGACCATCGCGTCCGCCTCAACCCTGGCCGGCAAATCGAAGACCGGTGGCAACGTGGCAGCGGCCAAAGAGATCGGCAAAGCAATCGCAGAGAAGGCGCAGGAAAAAGGCGTCAAGAAGGTGGTCTTCGATCGCGGCGGTTTTCTGTATCACGGCCGCATCAAGGCTCTTGCCGAAGCAGCGCGCGAAGCAGGGCTTGAGTTTTAGAAGCAGTAGTCAGTGATCAGTTGGTTTCCGGGTGAGCTGACATCTTGGCAAGACGAACGGGACAAGCTGAACACTGTTCTCTGAACACTGTTCACTGAAAAAGAGAGAGCAATGATGATCTTGAATAAGAAACTCGATGCCAACCAGTACAACCTGAAGGATCAGGTGGTTTCCATTAACCGCGTGACCAAGGTCGTGAAGGGCGGCAAGAACATGTCGTTTGCCGCGCTGGTCGTGGTGGGCGACGCCGCTTCGGGCGTGGTTGGTTACGGATCGGGCAAGGCCAAGGAAGTTCCCCAGGCCATTCGCAAGGGAATTGAAGCGGCCAAGAAGAACCTGGTTCGCATCAATCTGACCGAGACGACGATTCCCCATCAGGTGCTGGGGCGTTTTGGCTCCGGCCATGTGCTGCTCAAGCCTGCTCCGGAAGGAACGGGCGTGATTGCCGGCGGCGCAGTGCGCGCGGTGATGACTTCGGTGGGCGTGCAAAACGTGCTAACCAAGAGCCTGGGAACCGCGAACCCGCACAACGTTATCAAGGCAACGTTCGATGCGCTGGTGCAGTTGCGCGATAAAAGCGACGTCGCCACTGCACGCGGCAAGCAGGTTGAGGAGCTTTAATCATGGCTGAGACCAAGAAGATTCGCATAGAGTACTACCGATCCAAGAACTCCACACCCGCCAAGCACAAGGCGGTTGTGAAGGGTCTGGGGTTTACGCGGCTCAACCAGATCGTCGAGCGCGTGGATAACGAATCGATTCGCGGCATGGTCAAGAAGGTGCCGCATCTTGTACGAATTCTGGAAAACTAGTTTTCCAGAATTCACAGTTCCAAGTTCAGAGTTCACAATTTCAAATGTTTCCGGGCAAACTGTGAACGTAGAACAATGAACTCAGAACTCAACGCAACGCGAGTCGGTGGAACTCAATTTCACCGGCGCTATTAGCGAGGAAAATCATGGCAAAGAATCTTTCGAATTTGCGGGCGCCCAAGAAGGCAAACACTGGGCGCAAGCGCGTGGGCCGGGGCATGGGATCCGGCATGGGTAAAACCTCAGCTCGCGGCCACAAAGGCCAGGGCTCGCGTTCAGGCTTTAGCCTTATGCGCGGTTTTGAAGGCGGCCAGATGCCGCTGCACCGCCGGCTGCCGAAGCGCGGCTTCAAGAACATCTTCCGCACAGAATATAGCGTGGTGAATCTCGACCGATTTGCCGAACTCTCTGTCAAGGAAGTCGGGCTTGATGACTATAAGAAGCTGGGCCTGGTTTCCAGCAAAAAAGCATTGATCAAGGTGCTAGGCTCCGGAGAATTGACCGTGGCCATCACCATCCATGCGCACAAGTTTTCCAAGTCGGCCGTCGAGAAGATTGAAAAGGCCGGCGGCAAAGCCGTAGTGGCGGGAGCGCCTGCGGCAGCGTAGGACACCGATCCCGGGTCTCAGGGAATCGAGATCCGGATCACCCATTGTGTCCGGGAACACCGCCAAGCTGGTTTCCAGGCTGCCAAGATCGAAAGCTGAAGGCATCCGGCGGAATTCAGGGACACGTGGCGACCTTCGCGCTTACACTGGATTTTGGCAAGATTTGAGCGGCGTCATCGCCTGAAGCGGAAAACCACACATGCTTGAGAAGTTTCTGAATATCTTCCGGATTCCTGACCTGCGCAAGCGGGTTCTGTTTACATTAGGCATTCTTGCCGTGTACCGCCTGGGTGCCTTCATCCCCACCCCTGGCGTGAACACCCACCAGCTTGAGCTCCTCTTCAATGCACAGAGCGGATCGGCGCTCGGCTTGATGGATCTGTTCGGCGGCGGCAACCTGCGCAGAATGACCATCTTTGCGCTGGGCATCATGCCGTACATCACCGCGTCGATCATCTTCCAGCTGCTGACCGTGGTATATGAGCCATTGGCACGTATACAGAAGGAAGGCGAGCTCGGCCGGCGAAAGATTACCCAGTGGACCCGCTACATGACGGTTGTGCTGGGCGCACTGCAATCCATCGGAATTGCGGCCATTCTCACCAAGCAAGGCTTGGTGCTGCACCCTGGAATCGGCTTCAGCCTAATGACGGTTCTCACTCTGACTACCGGTACTGCGTTCATTATGTGGCTGGGCGAGCAGATTACGGACCGCGGCATCGGCAATGGCATGAGCCTGCTGATCTTTGCCGGCATCATCGCCGGCCTCCCGCGCGGCATCGCCGACCTAGTTGGCAAGGTGCAAACCAGCGCATGGGGAAACTTCACCATTTTCGCTGTCATCCTGCTGGCCCTGGGCATGGTCGCGGTGGTTGCATTCATCGTGTTCGTGGAACGCTCAGAGCGTCGTATTCCCATCCAGAGCGCGCGGCGAATCGTGGGCCGCCGCATGATGGGCGGTTCTTCAAGCCATCTGCCCCTCAAAGTGAACTCGGGTGGCGTCATGCCCGTCATCTTTGCCAGCTCCATTCTGTCGGCCCCCTTGCTTTTCGGGCAGATGGAGTGGGTGCAGAACAACCGCTTCTTCCAGCCTATTATCCAGGCGCTCGCGCCCGGCTATCCCTGGTATGAGCTGCTGTACATGTTGGGCATTATCTTCTTTGCCTACTTCTATGTATCGATCGTGATGAAGCCGGACGATATCGCTGACAACTTTCGCAAATCCGGATCGTTCATTCCCGGCATCCGGCCCGGAAAGCGCACCTCGGACTTCATCAACGACATCCTTACTCGGATCACGCTGGTCGGCGCGATCTACCTCATCATTATTTCCCTGGTGCCCACCTTCCTCATTTCGGGCATTCGTTTTGACAAGATCTGGCTAATCGGCAGGTTCTTTGAGAGCTTGCCCACATGGGCCACACACGGTTTGGGGGTCAATTTCTACTTTGGCGGCACCTCGCTGCTAATCGTAGTGGGTGTCGCTATGGACACTGTCAACCAGATCGAATCGCAGCTGATCATGCGCCATTATGACGGCTTTTCCCCGCGTTCCGGTCGTATACGCGGAAGGAAAAACTGGTAATGTCGCTGTCTGCAGCAAGTGTTGAAGGTGCAGTAGAAGCAGTAGAAGGAGATCGAGGGTCGGCAAGGATGATCGTACCTGGACCGATTCTCTTGTTGGGTGCACCGGGCGTTGGGAAGGGCACCCAGGCAAAAGAACTGGTACAACATTGGGGAATTCCCCAGATTTCTACCGGCGATCTGCTCCGTGCCAATGTGGCCCAGGGTACGCAACTGGGTAAGACGGCCAAGGAGATCATGCACCGGGGGGAACTGGTCCCTGATTCTCTCGTCAACGAGATGGTGGCTGTGAGGCTGCAGCAACCAGACACGGTCAAAGGCTACATTCTGGATGGGTTTCCGCGCACTCTGGCGCAGGCGCATTGGCTGGATGGGCGCCTGGCGATGGCAACTCCCGGTGACAGGTCGTCATCGCAGGGAGCCCCGGCGGCGCAAACACAGGCTTTACCCCTGGTTGCCGTCAGTATTCAAGTGGATTATAATCAGTTACTGCGCCGTATTACGGGGCGCAGGAACTGTCCAGTCTGCCAGACCATCTACAACGTTTACTCGAAGCCGCCCCAGCGGGCTGGTTTTTGCGACGTTGAAGGGGCTGCACTGACCCAGCGATCCGATGACACGGAAAAGGTTTTTGCAGAGCGCATGCGTGCGTATGCTGCCCAGACCGCGCCTGTGATTGAGCACTACCGGGAGTTGGGCCGGTTTATCGAAGTGCCTGGAGACGGGCCGATCGCCGCGATTGCGGCTGGAATTGTTGCCGCCGTTGAGCGGCTGCGCGAATAGCGCAGCGCGCGAACGGTGTTTTGTGCGTTCGACGTGAGTTGCTAGTAGTTGTTAGGCAATTGAAAGCCGAGGGCTGTTTTTGTGGCTGTCGTGTTGAAGTCGTCTCAGGAGATCGAAAAGATGCGCCGCGCGGGCAAGGTTGTCCGCGAGGTGCTCGAGTTGGTGCGCAGCCACGTGAAACCGGGTGCGACTACTCTCGACCTCGAAAAGGTGGCCGAAGCGCGAATTGCGGAACTGGGCGCCAAGCCGGCCTTCAAGGGCTATCACGGATTTCCGTGCGTGCTCTGCACCTCGATCAACAATGAGGTGGTGCATGGCATTCCATCGAAGAAGCGCGTCCTGAAAGAAGGGGACATCGTTTCGGTGGATTGCGGAGCGATAGTCGACGGCTTTTTCGGCGATGCAGCCATTACTGTGCCCGTAGGTGAGAAGATCGCGCCTGACACAGCGCGGCTGCTCGAAGTTACGGAGAAGTCGCTGCACGCAGGTATCTCGGTGGTGAAGCCCGGCGCGACGCTGGGGGATATCGGCTACGCAGTGCAGAGAGTGGTCGAAGCCGAGGGGTTCTCAGTCGTGCGGGATTTTGTGGGCCATGGGATCGGCAGTCACATGCACGAAGACCCGCAGGTGCCTAACTTCGGCGTGGCGGGTTCCGGCATGAAATTGCGGGCCGGAATGGTGATCGCGATCGAACCCATGGTGAACGCCGGAAAGCCGAATGTGCGCGTGCTGCGCGATGGCTGGACGGCAGTAACGGATGATGGAAGCATGAGTGCCCACTTTGAGCACACGGTGGCGGTTACCGACACCGGATCAAAAGTTCTGACTGAATAGGAATTTCAGTCCAAAACAAAAGGGTGTTTCAAGCACCCAGAAGTGGATACAGTTTGTCGAAGGAAGATGCGATTGAGGTCATGGCAACGGTTGTTGAAACGTTGCCCAACGCGATGTTCAAGGTAAAGCTCGAGACGAACCATGAAGTCCTGGCTCATGTCTCGGGCAGAATGCGGAAAAACTTCATCCGAATTTTGCCGGGTGACCGCGTAGCCGTAGAACTGAGTCCCTACGACCTGAACCGCGGACGAATTGTGTACCGCTACAAATAGCCGTCAGCCGTCAGCTATCAGCTTTCAGTTTGTCTGTGCTGGTACGCTGGACGGTCCGAGAGCTGAAGGCTGATAGGTGAAAGCTCGAAACAAACCGCGTTGTTAGTAGATGCGCGGAGAAGGGCAGTAAAGCAATGAAGGTCCGTGCATCAGTAAAGAAGATTTGCGTAAAGTGCAAAGTCATCAACCGCCGTGGTGTGGTTCGGGTGATCTGCGAAAACGCAAAGCATAAGCAGCGCCAGGGCTAATCGAGTCTGGCAAGTGGGCGGAAACTCCAGAAAGGGATCAGGGGTCAGGATTCAGAGATCAGCTAAGAACGGCTCGTACAACAAGGATTTTCTGACCCCTGAATACTGATATCTGAACCCTGGATTAGGGGCTAGTTAGCTTGAGTCAAGGCTTGCGATGAACCCCGGAGTTAACCGCATCAACCCGTGCGAACCGGTTAAGGCCGGAGGCACAAAACAGAAGTAGCAAAGGATTCAGAATGGCACGTATTGCTGGCGTCGATCTGCCCCGCAACAAGCAGGCTCGGATCGCGCTCACATACATCTACGGCATCGGCAATCCCCGGTCGCTGAAGATCCTGGAGAAGGCGAATGTTGAAGCCAACAAGAAAGTCCAGGACCTCGGCGAAGAAGAGGTAAACCGCATCCGCCAGGTGATTGAGGACGAGGGTGACGTCGAGGGCGATCTCCGCAAAGACACCCAGATGCACATCAAGCGCCTCATCGATATTCAGAGCTACCGCGGCAACCGGCATCGCCGGTCGTTGCCGGTACGTGGACAGCGCACCCACACCAATGCCCGGACCCGCAAGGGACCGCGTAAGGGCACTGTGGCGGGCAAGAAGAAAGCGACGGCGAAGACCTAATGGCGAAACCAGAGCAGAAGGCCGCAGCCGGCAAAGCTGGCAAGAACAAGAAATTCAAAAAACGCGAGCGCAAGAATGTGCCATTTGGTATTTGCCACATTCAGGCCTCGTTCAACAACACCATCGTGACCATCACGGACCAGGTGGGCAATACGCTCAGCTGGAAGAGCTCGGGTTCGCTCGGCTTCCGCGGTTCGCGCAAAGGCACGCCGTTCGCGGCGCAGCAGGCTGCGTCGAATGCGGCATCCATGGCGCGCGATCACGGTCTGCGGGCAGTCGACGTACGCGTTGCCGGTCCCGGATCGGGCCGCGAGTCGGCCATCCGTGCGCTGGCAGCGGCTGGCATCGACGTTCGCTCAATCCGCGACGTCACGCCGGTTCCGCACAATGGTTGCCGTCCGCCAAAGCGGCGCAGCGTGTAAAGACAGTCAGTGGTCAGAGAACAGTGATCGGTTGTGTGCTGAGATCAGCAGTATCAAATGTTCACAATGACCGGCAACTTGCAGTGGCAGGTGCGGAATCAGTTGAGGCTGTAGTTTGCAGCACGTCAGAAACTGTCACTGTACAACTGAAACATCGGGCCGGGAGGAATCTCCTCCGGAGATGTAAACCGGCCGACATCCGAAGTCAGGAGAAGAAATGGCACGTTACACCGGAGCAGTATGCCGCCTTTGCCGTCGCGAAGGCACCAAGCTCTTTTTGAAGGGCACCAAATGTTTATCGGACCGTTGCCCGATTGAGAAGCGCAACTTTCCTCCCGGACAACATGGGAAGGACCGCAAGGCCAAGATTGTAGGCTACGGCCTGCAACTGCATGAGAAGCAGAAGGCCAAGCGCATGTACTTCACCCTCGAAGGCCAGTTCCGCGCTTACTACGAGAAGGCCAACCGCGCCCAGGGCGTCACCGGCGAATTGCTGATTCAGCAGCTCGAACGTCGCCTCGACAACGTGGCTTTCCGTCTCGGCTTCGCAATCTCGCGCCGCCAGGCACGCCAGGTTGTTCGTCACGGCCATGTTTCCGTCAACGGCCGCAAGGTGAACATTCCCTCGTTCCAGGTGAACGTGGGCGACGAGATCGCGATTCGCGAATCTGCGAAAAAGCAGATCATCATCGAGCAGGGCACGCAGTATGCTGCGCAGAACCCGGTGCCGGTGTGGCTCGAAGCAAATTTTGAAAATATGTCTGGGCGCATTCTCAGCCTGCCCAAACGCAAAGATGTCAATTTGCCGATCAACGAACAGCTGATCGTCGAACTGTACTCGAAGTAAGAACGACAGGGATCAGAAAGCCAGGGATCAGGGATCAGCCGGTGACATCCGGCAGGATCAAACTGACCCCTGACCCCTGACTCCTGAAACCTAACCTGAAGGAGAACTTGCGCGGCCGCCGCAAAATGCATCGCGACGTACCTGCCGCGCGGGAAAAGAGATAACCATATGCTTTGGAGAGGATTCCAAAAACCGAAGCGCCTGGCAGTCGATGCCGAGACGCTCAGCGAAACATTTGGCAAGTTCAGCGCCCAGCCCTTTGAGCGCGGATTTGGCACAACCATCGGCAACGCCCTGCGCCGCACCCTGCTCAGCTCCATCGAGGGCGCCGCAGTTACAGCGGTTCGCATTGAAGGCGTGTTGCACGAGTTCCAGTCGATCGCCGGCGTTGTAGAAGACGCGACCGACATCATCCTGAATCTCAAACAGATTCCCTTCAAGCTTTCGGGCGACGGTCCCAAGGCGCTGTACCTTCGCGCTGACCACCCCGGCGTAGTCACCAGCGGCATGATCGAAGCCGACGGTGAAGTGGAGATTCTGGATAAGAACGTGTACATCGCCACCGTCTCTGAAGGCGGACGGCTCGAAATGGAAATGCGCCTGAAGCGCGGTCGCGGATACATCTCCGCCGACAAGAACTTCGACGCCGATCTCGGCCTGGGCTTCATCCCGGTAGATTCAGTCCACTCGCCCGTGCGCCGCGTGAACTACGTGGTCGAAGCAGCTCGTCTCGGTCAAATCACCGACTACGACAAGCTGACTCTGGAAGTGTGGACGAACGGCGCGGTCCTTCCTGCCGATGCCGTGGGTCTGGCAGCGAAGCTGCTGAAAGACCACATGAACATCTTTATCAACTTCGAGGAAGAAATCGAAGCTGAATCGCGCAGCGAAGAAGGCCGCGTGATGCTGCGTAACGACAATCTGAACCGCTCGGTCGAAGAGCTGGAATTGTCGGTCCGCAGCTACAACTGCCTCAAGAATGCAAACATTCAGACCATCGGCGAGCTCGTACAGAAGACCGAAGCCGAGATGCTGAAGACGAAGAATTTCGGCCGCAAGAGTCTGAACGAGATCAAGGAAATCCTCGCGCAGATGGGCCTTTCGCTCGGTATGAAGATCGACGAGAGCGGCAACGCCGTTCCCGGACCCACCAGCATTCCGCCGGCGACCGCACTGGCTGCCAACTACAGCCACTACGACGACGAGGACGAGCCGCTGGATTCGGTAGATCTCCAGCTGCCCACCGAGACCGAGAACTTTTAAGACAGGTATCAGGGAACAGGGATCAGGGTTCAGAAAGACCGGCGATCCATCGAATCGGAAATACCTGACCCCTGACCCCTGAACACTGATCACTGATTCGAAAGAGAGTTTCACCATGCGCCATCGCAATGCAGGATTCAAACTCGGACGCAACACCAGCCATCGCCGCGCTCTTCTGCGCAACCTGGTCACGTCCGTCATCATAGAAGACCGCGTGGAGACCACCGTGGCCAAGGCCAAGGCTGTGCGTCCGCACGTTGAAAAGATGATCACGCTGGGCAAGAAGGGCGACGTGCACTCGCGGCGCCAGGCGCTCAGCTTTCTCATGACCGACAAGGCCGTAACGCGCCTGTTCGACACCGTGGCTCCCCGCTACGGTGATCGCCAGGGCGGCTATCTGCGCATTGTCCGCACCGGCTTCCAGAAGGGCGACGGCGCCGAAAAGGCGTTCATCGAATTGCTGGGCGCCGAAAAGCAGCTCGACGAGAAGCGTCAGAAGCGCGACGAGGTCAAGGCCAAGAAGCGCGCCGAACTCGAAAAGCAGCTCGAAGACAACAAGAAGGACGAAGGCAAGGGCGCCGAAGAAGCCGCGTAGGCGTCTTCGGCCCATTTCATCGTCTATCCTTGGATCGCGCGGGTGCATCCCCATCGCGGGATGCGCCCGTCGTGTTTCTGCTTTAGTCTCGCAACCGTTTCCGCTATGACAAGATCTTCCTATGGAGATCAAAAGGGCAGTTTTGCGCATCCTCTTCAGCGGCATGCTCGTTGCCGCAGTTAGCGCATCCATTCCGGCCGCTCCGGCCCAGGCTCCCGCGACACATCAGACACAAAACGTCGTCCTCGTCATGATCGACGGTATGCGCTGGCAGGAAGTGTTTCACGGTGCCGATCCAGAGCTTCTCGAAACTCTAGGCTCCGATATGCCCGGCGATGCGAAGCAGCGTGCGGAACTCGCTCGCCAGAGATACGCGCGTCCCACAGAGGCTAAGCGGCGGCAAGCGCTCATGCCGTTTATGTGGAGCGTAATCTCGAGCCAGGGACAACTTTTCGGCAACCGGGATCTAGGCTCGGACTCCCACGTCATCAATGGCCTTAACTTCTCTTATCCCGGTTATTCCGAGACGCTGACGGGTCTCGCAGATCCTCGCGTCGATTCGAATGACAATGTGCCGAATCCCAATGCCACCGTGTTCGAGTGGCTCAACCAAAAGCCCGAGTTCGCCGGCAAGGTGGCTGCCTTCGGCGCCTGGAACGTCTTCAACGGCATCTTCCGGAGCCCGCAATGCGGTTTTGTGGTCAATGCAGGATATGATCCTCTGACTGCGATTCCTGCAACCCCAAGGCTGGATCTGCTGAACACGCTGAAGCGGGAGACGGTGCGCATCTGGGCAGACGAGCCCTTCGATCCAGTCACGTTCCATACGGCGATAGAGTATGTCGAGGCCAAAAAGCCACGCGTGCTGTTTGTCGGCCTCGGCGAGACAGATGACTGGGCTCACGCGGGTTCCTATGCCGAGTACCTGAATGCGGCGCACCTCGCAGACGACTATCTGCGGCAGATCTGGGAGATGGTCCAGTCTATGCCGGAGTACCGGGGCAAGACCACGCTGATTGTGTTGCCGGATCACGGCCGCGGCAACGGCGTCAAATGGACCGATCACGGCCAGAAAGTTCCCGAGTCGATGCAGACCTGGATGGCGTTTTTAGGACCGGATACAGCCCCGCTCGGCGAGCGCAAACGAGCGCAGCCGGTTACCGAGAGCCAGATCGCTGCCACCGTCGCGGCCCTGCTCGGAGAAGACTATCGCGCCACGGTCCCGAAGGCCGGCATCCCGATCCATGACGTCATAGGAAAGTAGAGCGCAACGCGCTTGCACAGCTTCTGTACGCCGAACGGAGCGCGGCTTTCGACTTCTTGCTGCCTGCTCCAAGGTGACGACAAGCGCATTGCCTCATTCCGGGCGTCGGCGTTCTACATCCCCGGGCAGGGCCGTTTCTTGATCTCACAGCTACCGATGAAGGGAGCAGTCGAGGCACATGTTGCGTTCAGCCGAATATCTTTTGAGGAAGGCGGCCATTCGTGGGAGCTTGTGAACGGCATACCGGTTTGCCGGGCCGACCATCTCTGGGTCCTGCGTCAACCTAATTTCAAACAGAACGTTGCCGGAAACGCCGAACATGTCACGTTCGGCAACCCAAAGCTAGAACAAATCACTCCGGGCGAATGGGTGCCCAGCGACCACCAATAGTTGAGAGACTTAATCAGTCGATGAGCGTCCGCAACCGGCGAACGCTCATGTTCGTTTAACTTGCGACTGTTGGAGATGATGACTTTTTCTGCAACTCGGCGATTCGTGCACTCAGGCTCATTGCATCAAACGGAGCGCGCACTTTAACGTCATCGTCGAAGTAGACGAAGACATCGCGTGAGTCTCGTTTTGGGCCCGCGTCTGGATGGATTCTCGTGCCGTCGGTCACTTCTTCTCCGCGCGACCACGCGATAACTCTGCGAGCCCATACATCAATGGCTTCCGGGGTGTAGCCATTGGGGTAGATCTTTTCGCTGCCGTGCAGGCGGCAGTAAACAATGTCCGCGGTGACGTCCATCATGCATGGCCACTTGACGGTGTCAGCTACGACAAGTGTGATGTTGTTCTCGCGAAGCAGCGCAATGTATTCGGGAACTGCAAAACTCTTGTGGCGGATTTCAACAGCGTGATGAAGCGGCAGGTCTTCTTCGACTTCCAGCCATGAACGGTTTGCCATCCATTCATCGCGTTGCCGTGCATACGCTGCTGCCTGCTTTTGCGTTCGCGGCAAAAGCTTGAAGAAGGTCTCAAGACGCGCCGGGTCGATTGAGAAATTTGGAGGAAGCTGCCATAGAATCGGCCCAAATTTCCTGCCGAGACTCAACATTCCCTGGGCAAGAAAATTGGCCAACGCGGTTTCAACATTCTCAAGCTTGCGGATGTGCGTGATGAATTGAGAGCCTTTGATGGAAAAGACAAAATCGTCGGGTGTATCCTTTCGCCAGCTCTGAAAACTGTTTGGCCGCTGCGTCGAATAGAAGGTCCCGTTCAATTCGATGGAATTGAGCTGGCGCGAGGCGTACTCAAGCTCGCGCTTCTGCGTGACATTTTCCGGGTAGAAGGTTCCGCGCCATTCGTCGTAGCGCCATCCGGACATTCCAATACGAATTTGGCCATCTTGGCTCATCGAATTTCTTGTTCCCCAGTCTAGCCGATGGTGTCAATCTTCGTTTTTTTCTAGATCTCGACCAATCGAGGGTTAAGAGCGATCGCGGACTTCCGCAATGACTTGTTCCACTCGCTTGCGAAGGCTCTGCGCATCGAAAGGCGCACGAACCTTGGCATCATTATCAAAGTAAACGAACACGTCTCGAGTTGCCCGCTTCTGTCCAGGCTTCGGGTACGCTCTCTTTCCGTCCGTAACCTCGCCGCCGCCGGACCATACGACCACCCGACGGGCCCAGATATCGATTGCGTCCGCTTCGTATCCGCTGGCATAGAGCTGCTCGCTCCCGTGCAGGCGGCAGTAGACGAAATCCGCAGTCACATCCATCAGAAGTGGCCAATCCACGGTATCCGCTACCACCAGTGCAATGCGGTTTTTACGCAGCAGCGAAATGAAGGCTGGGCAATCAAAGCTGGGATGCCGGATCTCGATTGCGTGCCGGATCGGCTGATCCTTCTCAATCTCCAGCCAGGAACGGCCCTTGAGCCGCTGATCGTGATGGGTCGCCAATCCAGCGGCGTCCTTTTGGCTTCGGGGCAGCAAATCAAAGAAGCTCTGCAGCTTTTCGGGCTGGAATGTGAACTGCGGTGGGAACTGCCAGAGAATGGGCCCAAGCTTTTTGCCCACCCGAAGCAGTCCCTGTGCGAAGAAGTTTGCCAGCGGCGCTTCCACATTGCGCAGCTTCAGCATGTGCGTGATGTATCTTGAGCCTTTCACTGCGAACACGAAGTCGTCGGGTGTCTCGTCACGCCACTGCTTGAAATTCTGTGGCCTCTGCAACGAGTAGAACGATCCATTCAGTTCGATAGTGTCGAAGTGTTGCGCGGCAAACTCAAGTTCGCGCCGCTGAGCCAAATCTTTGGGATAGAAAGTGCCGCGCCAGCCCTTGTAACGCCATCCCGAGATGCCAATGCGAATTCGGCCTTTGCGGCTCATGCTTTGCTTTGATTCGTGAGAATGGTCCCGCGTGTGTTGCTGAGAGGCGTATTTCGCCCACCGCAGCTTTCGGCCGAGCAAACGGGTTCAAGCCGCCCTCGAAAGCCGTTTTCGCCATCTCAGGCGAATGAAGAGGTATGCGAGCAAGAGCAACACGATCGCACCGCAGCAGTCGAGAAGCACGTCAGCCGAGACGCCGGTACGGTTGGGCAGAAAGGATTGATGGAACTCGTCAGAACTGGCGACAACCGCGGTTCCGAGCAGCGCAAGTACGGCATCCAGCAGAAGACCCGCCCGAGGCAGGCTCATCCGCCAGGCCCGCAGCCAGAGTACGCCCATCGTTCCATAGCCGATGAAGTGTCCCGTCTTCCGAATGTAGTGATGCAGAACATCCCAGCCCGGGTCGGTGACCGGGCCGAAGAGGTGTTCCCACATCCAGCGCAGCGGGCCGGTTGTGTGGTCCGATCCCAGGTAGGAGGTCGATTCGAGAGCGATCACACAGATGCCTGCCACGACAGGCCACCACGCACTGATCCAGTCGCGCTTCGATTTCCGATCAGCCGCTTGTGCAGGTTTACTCAACGTGATAGTTCGGCGCCTCGCGAGTGATGATGACGTCGTGCACGTGGCTTTCGCGCAACCCCGCATTTGAAATGCGTACGAACTGCGCATTCTTCTGCAGCTCGTCGATCGTGGAGCAGCCGAGATATCCCATGCCGGAGCGCAGCCCGCCCACAAGCTGATACACCATCGCCTCAAGCGGTCCGCGATAAGGTACACGTCCTTCAATGCCTTCGGGAACGAATTTGGCGAGGCGATTCTGTCCATTGCGTTCGCGCTGAACAACACCCTCCGTGTCGATCTCCTTGGCAAGATCCTCGGCGCTTTGGAAGTACCGTTCGCCTGATCCCTGGCTCATCGCCGTCAGCGACCCCATGCCGCGATAGCTCTTGAAGCTGCGGCCCTGGTAGAGAATGGTCTCGCCGGGACTCTCGTCAACGCCCGCAAAAAGCGACCCAATCATGACGGAACTTGCTCCCGCCGCAATTGCCTTGGTCACTTCGCCGGAGTACTTGATGCCGCCGTCGGCAATCACCGGAATCCCGCGTTCATGCGCCGCACGTGCGGCCTCTGCGATTGCCGTGATCTGCGGCATACCCGCGCCCGTCACCATCCGCGTCGTGCAAATGGAGCCCGGCCCGATCCCCACCTTGATCGCATCAGCACCAGCATCCATCAGCGCAATCGCACCCTCGTAGGTGGCCACGTTGCCGGCCAGCAGCCCAACACCAGGAAAACGTTTCTTCACTTCGCGTACAGCTTCAAGAACGCGCGACGAGTGTCCGTGAGCCGAATCGATCGCGAGCACATCGACGCGGGCATTCACCAGCTCTTCTGCGCGCTCAAGAAAATCCCCGGTTGCGCCGATCGCCCCGCCGACGCGAAGCCGGCCTTTTTCATCCTTGCTGGCGTTGGGATATTTCAGTTTCTTCTGGATGTCTTTTACGGTGATCAGGCCCTTGAGGTTGTACTGATCGTCAACTACAAGAAGCTTCTCAACGCGATGCTTGTGCAGTATCAGTTCGGCTTCTTCAAGCGTGGTGCCGACCGCAACAGTGATCAGATTTTCCTTGGTCATCACGTCGCCAACCGGCACATCGGTGCGCGTTTCAAAGCGTAGATCGCGGTTGGTGAGAATGCCGACGAGTTTGGTGCCCTTGGTGACAGGCACGCCTGAGATCTTGTAGCGGCGCATCACTTCGAGCGCATCGGCTATCTGCTGATCGGGCCCGATGGTCACGGGGTCGACAATCATGCCGCTCTCAGAGCGCTTTACCTTGTCGATTTCGCCGGCCTGCGCATCAATGGTGAGATTGCGATGGACCACGCCGATGCCGCCCTGCTGCGCCATGGCGATCGCCATGCGTGACTCGGTCACCGTGTCCATGGCCGAAGAGAGCAGCGGGGTGTTCAGTGTAATGTCGCGGGTGAGCTGCGTTTGCGTGCTTACCTGCGCGGGAACCACTTCGCTGTAGGCAGGGATCAGCAGGACATCATCGAAGGTGAGGGCTTCCAGCAGGTTTTTGGCTAGCATAATGCTCTGATGCGCCTGGCGGCCCCGGGATTCGAATCCAGGGACGACAGGCGCTTATGAATATTGTAGCGGAGGGATATCAGTCGTTCAGGATGATGCGTCTACACGCCCACCGGAAACGGCTTCGGGCTGGACTCATCCGTGTTCGCCGCGCTTCCGCCACGCCAGCGGTCAAACCGGCCCTGAAGCAGGCTCATCAACCCTGTGTACCAGTAGCCGATCACAAACAAAATGAGAAATGGCGCGGTGAAGTAGTTGTGATTCGTAAAGGTGTAGATGATGGCAAGCAGGAAGTAACAGCCAATCAACAGTTCGATCCACGGCGCCAGCTTCAGGCGTTTGCGGTACTTCGCCGCCTGCGACTTCTCTCCCTTTTGCGCAACGCGATATTTGGGGGTGCGCACAAACGCGCTCTTGATGCCCAGCAGCGCCTCCATCACGGCCTTTGAATTGGTGACCGTAAGGCCAATGCCCAACGCCATAAGAAATGGCAGATAAAGGAATGTCCTCTTCCATGTCTTGGGATAGATCTCGCGCTGGCTTGCAAGATAGAACACCGCGATCGATGCCGAGGATGCCGCGAACAGAGGGAAATCGATCAGCAGCATCTGGAACCAACCCTGGTAGAACCGAACAATCATTGCCGGAATCAGCAGCGCAGTCATGATGATCATCAGCGGATAACTCAGGTTCGCCGTCAGGTGATAAACCGCCTCGATCTTGATGCGACGCGGCAGATCCGACTTGAAGATCCTCGGCAGCATCTTGATCGACGTCTGGATAAGACCCTTGGCCCAGCGCGCCTGCTGCGTCTTGAAGGCCGTCATCTCGATGGGCAACTCCGAGGGGCATTCAACATCTGGCAGGTATTTGAAGCGCCAACCCGCCATCTGCGAACGGTAGCTTAAGTCCGTATCCTCGGTGAGCGTATCGTGCTGCCACCCGCCGCCGTCTGAGATCGCCGGACGCCGCCACATGCCCGCCGTGCCATTAAAGTTGAAGAAGTCGCCGGTCCGCGCGCGGGCGCCATGCTCCAGTATGAAGTGGCCGTCCAGCAGGATGGCTTCGATCCGGGTAAGCATGCTGTAGTCGCGGTTGAGATGTGTCCAGCGGGTCTGCACCATGCCCACGTCGGGCTCGCCAAAGTGGTGGATGACCTTCATCAGCCAGTCGGGCGGTGGAACAAAATCGGCATCGAAGATTGCTATGAATTCGCCGCTCGCCACCTTCAGCCCTGCATCGAGCGCCCCCGCCTTGAACCCATGCCGGTTGGTGCGATGGATATAGACAATCGGGTGTCCTAGTGCGGCATAGCGCGCCACAATGCCGGCTGCGACCTCCGTCGTCTCATCGGTCGAGTCGTCGAGAACCTGGATTTCAAGCCGATCCTGCGGGTATTCGAGCGCGCAGACAGCTTCCACGAGCCGGTCGATAACAAACTGCTCGTTGAAGATCGGCAGCTGAATCGTAACCCGGGGCAATTCCTCGAAGTACTTGACGGGATTGGGATTGTAGTTCTTGCGGTACTTGAAATAGAGGTAGCAGAGCGTGTACCGATGCACGCCGTAGATGGCCAGCACGATCATTACGAGGAAGTAGGGAATTAGCAGCGCCAGATCGAACCAGTTCCAGTGGTAAAGTCCGCGAAAGGTCTGGTCCGCGTACTGCATTTTCAGATAATGCTTGAGGGTGTTCTGCTGCTGAGCAGCTAGGTAGACAGCGGCCTGCGCGGGCAGCCCGGCAGCCACACTGACGATCATTTTGAACTCGGCGAGCAGTGCGGATCCTCCATAAGCGGGATAAGTGCATTGTATGCGATTCCGGGGAATGAACTCTCGTTGTGCACGTGGTGCCCTTATCGGTATTCAAACTTGGGATCGGCGCTCCGGCGGACCTGATCTTCTTGATGCCGTCGTCTTATCTGCGCGGACATTCACATCTCGACGGTTGCCCCCTGGCTCCGAATTAGCGTAATGTTTCCATACTGTTGGAGAGATTCCCGATGTCCACGACAGCCGTTTCTCCCGTTGTTGCCGCAAAAGGCGGCAGCTTTCTTATTTCGACACGGACGCCTGCCGAGGTCTTCACGCCAGAGGACTTGAACGAAGAACAGCGTCAGATGGCGGCCACCGTAGCCCAGTTCGCCCGCGACGAGGTTTTGCCCGCCTCCAATGACATCGACGCCAAGAAGCCCGGCGTGCTGGCTGGGCTCCTCCGCAAGGCTGCGAATCTGGGGTTCACTTCGGTCGACATTCCAGAGGAGTACGGCGGCCTCGGGATGGACAAGATCACCTCCACAATCATCGCCGACCATCTCTCAATCCAGGCAAGCTTTTCGACCGCATTCGGAGCGCACACCGGCATCGCCACGTTGCCACTGGTCTGGTACGGCACCGAGGAGCAGAAGCGTCGCTATCTGCCCAAACTCGCCACCGGCGAATGGATCGGCGCGTACGGCCTCTCAGAAGCCACCTCCGGCTCCGACGCCATGAATGTTCGCACCCGTGCGACTCTTTCGCCCGATGGCACCACCTACACCCTCAACGGCGAGAAGATGTGGATCACCAATTGCGGAATCGCCGGACTCTACACGGTCTTCGCCAAAATCGACGGCGAGAAGTTCTCTGCATTCCTCATCGAGCGCGACACTCCGGGTCTGACCGTCGGTGCGGAAGAACACAAGCTCGGCATTCGCGGATCTTCCACCTGTCCCCTGGTGCTGCAGGACTGCAAAGTTCCCGCGGCAAACCTGCTTGGCGAACCGGGCAAGGGGCACCACATCGCCTTCAACGTCCTCAACGTTGGCCGCTACAAACTGGGGGTAGCCTGCGTGGGTGGTGCACGCTATGCATTGGCTCACATGGCCCGCTATGCAAAGGAGCGCAAGGCCTTTGGCAAATCCATCGCAGAGTTTGGCCTTATCCGGCGAAAGATCGCAGAGAGCGCGACGCGCCTGTACGCCGCAGAAAGCATGGCCTACCGCACCGTCGGCATGATCGACGCCAGCCTGGAGCAGTTAGGCGATCAAGCGACGCAAGCCCCGCGCGACATTCAGCGCCGCATCGAGGAGTACGCAGTTGAGTGCTCCATCCTTAAGGTCTACGGATCGGAAATGCTGTCGCTGGTATCCGACGAACTGGTCGCAACCATGGGCGGTTATGGCTACGTCGAGGAGTACCCGGCAGAGCGCTTCTACCGGGATGCGCGCATCAATCGCATCTTCGAGGGCACCAACGAAATCAACCGCATGATCATCGCGGGCTGGCTGATGAAGCGCGCAATGGCCGGCGAACTTCCCCTCATGGCAACCATCAAGTCCCTGATGGACGAAGTAATGCAACCACCATCGTTCGATTCTGCCGAAGACACCGGCGAAGTGCTCGAGCGTGAGGCGGCGATCCTCGCCGCAGTGCGCAAGATCGGGCTTTTTGGCGCCGGCGTCTCGAGCCAGCGGTACATGGCCGCGCTGCAGGATCAGCAGGAAGTCATGGCCGATCTGGCCGACATCATCACTCAGGTCTTTGCTCTTGAATCGTCCCTGCTCAGAGCGCGGAAGCTGGCTGCTGCTGGCAAAAACTCAGCAGCCGTAGCTGCCGCGATGACGAGCCTGCTGGCCGACGAAAGCATGGCACTGGCCGAGCAGTCCGCCCGGCGCGTACTGGCAGCCTGCAGCGAGGGCGATGAATTGAAGACGCAACTGGCGATTCTGCGGCGCTTGGCGCGTTTCACCCCGGCAGACTCAGTCCAGCTGAGCCACGCCATTGCGAAGCAGTGCGTTCAACTGGAGCGATATCCGCTTTAGGCCTCTGAGATAGCCGTGCCGAGTGTGCGCGAAATGCGTGATTAGGACGGGTACGCTCCGGCAATATAGCCCTCGAGCGCCTGAATCGTCTGTTGCTGGCCAGAGATCACCCACTTCACGAGGTCTCCGATCGAGATCACGCCTACCACGGTGTCGTTCTGCACCACGGGTAGATGGCGGAAATCATGCTCCGTCATAAGCGTCATGCACTCGTCGACCGTGTGTTTCGGGCTGACGGAGATAACCGGGCTGGTCATTAGTTGGCTGACCTTGGTTTCGCGCGATGTGTGGCCGCCCAGGATGCCCTTGCGAGCGTAATCCCGCTCGGAGAAGATGCCCACCAGTCGATTGTCCTTGCAGACCAGCAGCACACCGATGTTGTATTTGGCCAGCATCTCCAAAGCCTCGTAAACCGAGTGGTCTGGATCGATGGAGAGCACCTTTCTTTCGGGTCGACATCCGAGCACGATGCCTATTGTGTCGTTAATCTTCATAGGTGCCTCCTGGGGTCATCCGAGTTGACGGTCACTATAGACCATCGAGATAACAGGGGAAAAGAAAGAAATTCAAGAGATTTTCAAGCCCCCGGCAATGTGGCTCAAATGGAGGTCCTGAATGCCTGCTGCCCTTGGAATCTGCCATCCCCGTGACCGGTTGCCCAATCGGATTTAAAATGGGTATAGAGGTCGCGATTTCCCCTTTGAATCTTAGGAGATCCGGCTCGCCGTGGTACTGGAGAGACTCTGATGGCCCTGTTTAAGACATCCAATCCTGCCTTGGGTAACAAGGCGTTTCAAGACGCGGCCAGCAATGCCGGAGCGATTGATGCCGCCAACCGGATGACCCTGAACGGCACGGTTAACCGGACCGGCATCTTGCTGATCTGCGCATTTGCCACAGCCGCATATACCTGGCGCACGTTCATGCAGACGCACGACCCCTCCGACGTGTCCGCGCTTTTAATGATTGGCGTCTTCGGCGGCTTCATTACCGCCATGGTCACCATCTTCAAGCAGAGCTGGGCGCCCATTACGGCTCCGATCTATGCGCTGCTCGAGGGGCTTTTCCTGGGCGGCATTTCAGCCTTCTTCGAGCTGCGCTACCCAGGCATTGCCATCCAGGCCGTCGGCCTCACTTTTGGCGTGCTCCTGACGATGCTTATCGTCTACAGTTCCGGCCTGATCAAGGTGACGAACAAGCTTCGCATCGGCATCATCGCGGCCACAGGCGGAATTGCGCTGTTCTATTTGCTCCAAATGGTTCTGGGCTTCTTTCACTTCCAGTTCGTTACGATCAACGGCTCTGGACCGATCGGTATCGCTTTCAGCCTGTTGGTCTGTGCCATCGCCGCACTCAACCTTGTGCTCGACTTCGACTTCATCGAACAAGGTGTGAACTACGGCGCGCCAAAGTACATGGAGTGGTACGGCGCCTTCGGCATCATGGTCACGCTCGTGTGGCTGTACCTTGAGATTCTTCGGTTACTCTCGAAAATGCGTAGCAGAAACTAGGTTTCACGCGCATCACGGTGACTCAGCAAGCGGCAATCTCCTGCGAGATTGCCGCTTCTGTTTTTGGAATGAACTCCCCTGGGATTACGCAGGCGCCTCCACACCGTGCGCAACCGACTCGATAATCGCCTTGTTGAATGCAGGAATATCGTCAGGCTTCCGGCTGAAGATGAATTGACCGTCTGTAACAACAGCCTGGTCAACCCAGTTGCCGCCCGCATTTTTGATGTCGGTCTTCAGCGAAGGCCACGAGGTAACTGTTATTCCCTTAAGCGCTCCAGCTTCCAAGAGCATCCACGGCCCATGGCAGATGGCCGCAACCGTCTTCCCTGTTGCCACAAACTGGCGAACGAAATTTACCGCCGCAGGATCCATGCGCAGGTGGTCGGGATTCATGACTCCGCCCGGCAGCACAAGCGCGTCATAGTCGTGCGGATTGGCATCGGCGAGTTGTAGATCTACCTTCACGGATTGGCCCCAGTCCTTCTTGTTCCAGCCTTTGATCTCTCCGTTCTTAGGCGCAATGACTACGGTGGTCGCTCCGGCCTGAGTCAACGCCTTGCGCGGGTCGATCAACTCGGCCTGCTCGAATCCGTCCGTGGCTAAAATCGCGATTTTCTTCCCCTTCAAATCTGAAGACATACATTCCTCCATTGGTCGGGCCTCGTTCGGCTTCGTTCAGCCCACTTGGACGCTGAGCGGGGAGGTGAGGTTGCGCGTTTTGAAGTTAAAACCAAGATGAGTTTTTTCAATCGAATGAACGCGTGATTCTTAAATTCGAGATGAGGCAAACCCTTGTATTTACAGCGCATCAGAGGCCCTTGATAACTGACGACTGGTGGCGATTATGGCCACCAAAATGCAAAGGCTGAGCGAGACAAAATGAAGCGGAGACAGTTTCTGTCGACAGCAGCGGTTGCTGCAGCTGGATGGGGTGCGCAGCGCATCAATGGACAACAGGAAACCGAACTGAGGAGTAGAGAAATGCTCACGACGCAAGCATCATCGAAGCAAGCAGCCTCTCGCATTCCGCGTGTCACCAGCGCCGGCACAATGAAAGGCGAAATGCTTTATCGCCAGCTCGGCGCAACTGGCGTGGAGGTTTCGTTGATCGGCATGGGCGGCGCTCACCTAGGCCTTGCCACGGTACAGGAAGACGAAGCCATAAGGCTGATCCACGAAGGTTTGGATCGAGGCATCAACTTCCTCGATAACTCGTGGGACTATAACGAAGGCCGGAGTGAAGAACGGGTTGGCAAGGCCCTTGCACAAGGTGGATACCGGCAAAAGGCTTTCGTGATGACGAAGATTGATGGCCGCACGAAAGAGGTCGCTGCGAATCAGATTAACGACTCACTACGCCGCCTCAAGGTGGATCATATCGACCTGCTTCAGCATCACGAGATCATTCGCTTCGACGATCCCGATCGCATCTTCAATGAGGGCGGCGGAATGGAATCGGTGCTCGCGGCAAAGCAGGCCGGCAAGATTCGCTTCATCGGTTTCACCGGTCACAAGGATCCGCATGTTCATCTATACATGCTTGAAGTAGCGCAGAAGCATGGATTTCATTTCGACACCGTGCAGATGCCAGTCAACATTATGGACGCGCACTTTCGCAGCTTCTCGCAACTCGTCGTTCCTGAAGCGATCCGTCAGAACATCGGCGTGCTCGGCATGAAATGCTTTGGAGACGAAATCATCTTGAAGAGTGGCGCAGTCGAGCCGATGGATTGCCTGCGCTACTCGCTCAATGTGCCCGTTTCTGTGCTGATCACGGGGATCAATTCAAAAATGTTGCTGGACCAGGCATTCAGCGCGGTCAAGACGTTTCAGCCGATGGATGAGGAGGCCGTTGCTACGTTGATTTCGAAAACCGAAGAAGCCTCCGCGCATGGCAAGTACGAACTATTCAAGACGACCTCGCACTTCGACACCACCGCGCGTCATCCCGACTGGCTCGGCGCCGACAGCACCGAGGTGCAGAAGCTGGCGCCGGAACTGCCGGGGTGAAGGAGGAGGACGGCCGTCGTCCACGCGGGTAGTGGACCTTAATCTCACTGCACCAGCTTGGCTGTCAGCTGGATCTGCATGTTTCCTTTACTGTCAAGCGAATCGGAAGTGAAGACCACCGTAGGCTTGTTAAGCGTGACCAGAATCGGAGATTGCCAGCGGTTACTGCGGATCACAGGAGTTGATGACTGGCCGGCGCTGGCCGGGTTCGCGAGACTGCTCACATCCGCAGTAAGCTCCAGAGCGAGCTTTCCTTCCACCTCATGAGTACTGTGCACATCAAAGTTCACTCCCAGATCGATGTACTGGATCTGGTGTTCACCGGTTGAAATCGGCACTCTCGATCCGGTACGAACTGAGACACCTCGATTCGAGCGGTCGGTATTCGTATCCACTGTATAGGCGCGGCTGTTGACTGGCTTGCCTTCGGTGCCAAGCTCCTGCACAACAAACTCAAGATGGTAGAAGTGCACGGGCGCTTCGGCAACCTTCGACGGCGCAGGCTGGTTTGTTGCGTCCTGGGCGGGGAGTTTGGCGCCGCAGAAGAAGGTAATGATTGAGAGGCTGCAGAGGACAGCGAGTTTGCGCATGAATAGTCTCCTTACTTGGTGGCCTGGTCGGGCTTGGTGAGGGGAGGAATGTTAATGGCTGAAATCTGGAGCGGCGCATCCAGTTGGTGTTGACTGGCGATGAGGTTTTCACGGCCCGAGGCTACAGGAGCCGTGGCAATTGCGATGAGAGCCTGCTCTTCAGGGGACAGCGGCTGGGGAAGGGGGAATACATCCTGCTTTGGCCGTGCAGCAGAATCGGCAACCTCCGCGAATGTCCGATGCACCGTCCGGGCTGTCTTTGGCACAGTTTTTGGTGCTGGCGTAGTGACGCTTTCAACTCGGGGTGCCTTGCTGCCGGTGCTCGATGACGCAGACTGCGGCAAACCGGCTGATTGGTGCGTATCCCCCGGGCCCGCAGACTTAAGCAGGTGGAAAGTTAGCATAAGGCAAGCCGCTGCCGGAAGAGCAGCCCACAGCAAAAAGCGACCGCGCCATCTGGGTGCGGAACGATCCGAGCTCTGCTCGCTCGAGACGCGCGCCAGAATACGTTCAGCAAGTCCCAGTTCCACTCTATGGTCTGCTCCAGGGTCGCCATAGCTCGACATCGCCGACTCGAGCATCCGATCCATGTGATCTTTTTCATGCATAGCGCGACTCCTGGATTGAAGTGAGTTTCTGCCGGAGAATCTGACGTGCGCGCTGCAATCGCGTGCGAACCGTCCCCTCCGGAATTCCGAGAATCGATCCGATCTCCGGCGAACGAAGTTCCTCGAAAGCCGAGAGTGCGAGCGGCACGCGCAGTTCCTCCGGAAGCGCATCAATCATCGCGTGAATGATCGAATCCTGGTTTGCGGAGAGCAGCGTCTGCTCCGGGCCTGGCTGCGACGATGGCGTTTCATCTGCTTCCAGTTGTTCGGCACTTGCGATGGAGGACTGTGAGCGGCGCGGGCGGAGATCCACCGCAACCCGCCACGCCACCCGAGCCAGGTAGGCGCGCTCGTTTTCAGCTTGCTCCCATCCGCGACTGCGATAAAGCCTCAAGAAGGTCTCCTGTACCACGTCCTCGGCGTCGTGAGAATTGAGCAGAACTGCGTAGGCCACCCGGAACACAAAACGCGATTGACGATGAACGAGTGCCGTGAACTCTGCATCTGGATCAATGGTCAAAACTCGCGCGCTCCCTCGGGCTGCAGATCATTCTCAGACGCAGCGTTCGCGATGTACACACCCTAAGACCCTGGAGAAGGCCAAAGCGTTCAAAAATGTTTTCGAAAAAGAAGAAGCCCGCTCCTCATGGCGAGAAGCGGGCTGTAAAGGATCGAACTTCTTAAGAACTATGCCTTGGCTGACGTCAGCGCACCAAGATCGGCGGCCAACTTCTCCGTGGAGAACGCTTCGATGAGATCGCCTTCTTTCAGATCGCTGAAGCCGCCAAGCCCGATGCCGCACTCCATGCCATTGGTCACTTCGCGCACATCATCCTTGAACCGCTTGAGCGAGCCGATCTTGCCCTTGTAAACCTGCTCGGTGCCACGCATGACTTTGACTTCAGAGTCGCGTCGAATCACGCCATCCTGCACTCGGCAGCCGGCGATCGTGCCGACCTTGGGAATGCGGAAGACGTTGATCACTTCAGCGCGGCCAACGTAGTTCTCCTTGAAGGTTGGATCGAGGAGACCCAGCATGGCGAGACGCATTTCATCCTGCAGCTCGTAGATGATGGAATGCAGGCGAATCTCGATGCCTTCCTGTTGCGCCAGTTCAGCGGCCTTGCGCTCGGGGCGCACATTGAAGCCGATGATAATGGCGTTGGAAGCCGTGGCCAGCAGCACGTCGCTTTCGGTGATCGATCCAACACCCGAGTGGATCACCTTCACGCGCACCTTCTCGGTCGACATGCGCACCAGCGAATCGGCCAGCACTTCAACCGATCCTGTCACGTCACCCTTGATGATCAGCGCAAGATCCTTCACACCGGCCTGGCGAATCTGCTCTGCCAGTCCTTCGAGGGAAACACGCGAACTCTTCGCAAGCTGTGCTTCGCGCTCCTTCATCTTGCGGTATTGCGCGATGCCCTTCGCCTTGTCGCGATCCGCAACCACGAGGAACGTGTCGCCGGAGTCCGGCATGGATTCGAGACCGAGCACTTCGATCGGCGTTGACGGGCCAGCTTCTTCAAGTGGCCGTCCACGATCGTCGAACATGGCGCGGACTTTGCCGAACGTGTTGCCGACAATGTAGCTGTCGTTGAGTCGTAAAGTGCCGTCCTGAATAAGCACAGTGGCCACAGCGCCGCGACCTCGATCGAGCTTGGCCTCGAGCACCGAACCCACTGCCTTGCGTCCCGGTGTTGCCTTCGGAGCCTTGATATCTGAAACGAGACAAATCATCTCGAGCAGCAAATCAAGGTTCAACTTCTTCTTGGCGGATACCTCGACGAAAACTGTGCCCTCTCCGCCGGCTGCCCACTCTTCAGGGATCAGGCCGCGATCAGCAAGCTGCTTCTTCACGCGATCCGGATTGGCCTCGGGCTTGTCGATCTTGTTCACTGCAACAATGATCGGCACTTCCGCCGCCTTGGCGTGATCAATGGCTTCCAGCGTCTGCGGCATTACGCCGTCGTCGGCTGCAACCACGATGACCACGATGTCTGTAACCTTGGCGCCGCGTGCACGCATGCGGGTAAAGGCTTCGTGGCCCGGCGTGTCGAGGAAGACAATCTCGCGGCCAGAAGCCGGCGAGCCTTCCTTGTTGAAGCGCACTTTGTATGCGCCGATGTGCTGCGTGATGCCGCCGGCTTCGCCTGCTGCGACGTCGGTCTCGCGAATGGCGTCGAGCAGTGAAGTCTTGCCATGGTCGACGTGACCCATCACAGTGACTACTGGTGCGCGCGGGACTTCGAGTTCGCCGGTATTCTCAGCGACAAGTACTTCT
Organism: uncultured Acidobacteriaceae bacterium; assembly: GCA_963832035.1. Lineage (GTDB taxonomy): Bacteria > Acidobacteriota > Terriglobia > Terriglobales > Acidobacteriaceae > Telmatobacter. The sequence goes on from CAWHSK010000005.1 coordinate 315,109, forward strand.
TCGATCGCTTCGTTGGCCAGCTCTTCTTCGTAGCTGATGACGGTTGCGCCGGCGCCAAACTTGGCGGCAACGTCCTTCACCATTGCCGCGTCGAGCGACTGGTTCACGGTTACGAACACACCGCGCATCAGCAGGGCAGCGATCAGGTCCTTGGCGCGAATTTCGAGCTTCTCGGCCAGATCCTTCACGCTGATGCCCTCGGTCACCGTGATCTCACGTGTGATCGGCAAAGGCTCGTCGCTGAACTGTGTGGCACCGCCAAAACGCGGCGGTGGCACAAAGCCCTTCATTGGGCCTTCCTTTGTCTTGGGATACTGCTGGCCGCCGCGGCGTGCGCGATTCTGTGGCGCGCGCTGCGGGCGCGGTGCCTCGCCCGTAGGCGGAGCGCCACCGGGGCGCGGAGCGCCAAATCCACCGGGACGCGGAGCTCCGAAGCCAGGGCGTGCGCCAAATCCGGGGCGTCCACCAGGTGCGCCTGGGCCGCCAGGACCTGCAAATCCGCTGCGGGTTGGGTGCTTGGGACGTGGCCCGGCGCCTGGGAATTGTCCTGGAGGGCCACCTGCCCCAGGAGTGCGTTGCTGATAGCCGCCCGGGGCACCGGGGGGCCGGCGATCAAAGATTGGCTTCCCGCGCTGAATGCCTCCACCTTGTGCCGCCGCAGGTGGGGTAACGCTTGGAACCACAATTGGCGCCTTGTATACCGGGCGCGGTCCTGTTTGCGGCATCACCACTCGCCGCGGTGCGACCACAGGCCGTGCCGGTGCAGTCTCCGGCGCTTGTGCAGCGGCTGCTGGGGGCTCAGTCGAACCCGCACTCGCCATTGCCGGCGTTTCCTTGGCTTTTGCCGCTATTTCGGCAGGTTGCGCAACCGGCGATTCAGCAAGTGGTGCTGACGCTGTCGCCACTAGCGCTGCCGCTTCGGGCTTTTCCTGTACAGAAGTTGCAACCGGAGCCTCTACGGGCGCCGTAGGTGTAGGCTTTGCCGCGACAGACGGCTTGGCTGCCGCGGTCGGCTCGGCAGGCTTGGGCTGCGTCGCTCCCGCTGGCGGAGCCGCCGGAGGCTTTACAACCACCGTGGGCGGAACAACTGTAACGGCTGGGCGCACGACGGCTGCGCCTGCAGGCGCCTTTGCCACAACGGCCCCAGCTGGTGGCTTCGACGCAATGGCGGGAGCCGCTGGAGGAATAATTGCAGGAGCAGGGCGCGGCTGTGGCACGATCTTCCGCGGCTCAGGCCGGGCGGGAACCGCCGCAGGCGCTGCAACCGACACCACCGGGGGCGTGGGCTTTGCTGGAGCCTTCGGCGGAGTGACGGCAGCCTTACTCGGAGGTACGTGGCTCCTGCGAGCCTCGGCTTCCTCTTCCTGCTTCTTTGCCAGAATGGCCTTCATCACGTCCCCTGGCTTGGAAACGTGAGACAAATCAATTTTCGGGGCAATGGCCTGCGCCGTGCGCGATGAGCCTGCGCTGGCGTGGCTTCCCTGGCGCCCGTGCTGGAAGTGCGCGCGAACTTTGTCGGCCTCGTAGTCTTCGATCGAACTCGAGTGAGTCTTGCCCTCACCGAGGCCGATTTCTCCGAGCACGTCAAGAATCTGACGGCTTTTGACTTCCATCTCACGCGCGAGATCGTTAATTCGAACCTTGCTCATCCGCCTCTTTTCAGAATGTCCTGCCCAAAGCCCTTTAGTCGCGCATTAGCTAACCTCTTGGCATTGGCTCGTTGCGTTATCACCATTATCCCTTGAACGCTGCTGAAAAGCGCGACGCATCCTATGCGCCGCCCTCTTCACTTTCTGTCTCGTTCTCTTCGATTCCTTCGTCCGCGTCCGGGACGTTGTCAACCGCAAGTTCCGCTGCGGTTTCGTCCTGATCATCGGTCGCTTCTTCTAGAACCTCTTGCGCATTCTCCAACTCGGCTTCCGAAGAACCCACCACAGGCTCGGCGGTCTCAATCTCTGACTCGCCCTCCGAAATCTTGCCCGTATCCGCCGCCGCCGTAAGTGCCGCGGGCTCATCAATGCCCTCGGCTTCCGGCGCTCCAGCCTCTCCAGCGGTTGCGGAAGGCTCAGGCTCTTCGCCTTCTTCAAAATGGCCGAAATAGTGGCGAACCGCAACACTGATGCGTTCCAGCGTCTTTTCGCCGATACCTGGAATTTCTTCGAGCTGCTCCGGAGTCATATCGGCCAGACCTTCAACCGTGGTAATGCCGGCCGCTACGAGCTTCTGGATAATGCCTTCGCCAAGCTCCGTAACCTGCTCGATCGGAGTCGAAGGTCCGCCCGTGAGCGCCTGCATCTGCTGCTCCACTTCCTGGCGCTTTTCTTCTTCGCTCTTGATGTCGATCTTCCAGCCCAGCAATTTGGCTGCGAGCCGTACGTTCTGGCCCTTCTTGCCGATTGCCAGCGACAGCTGCGTGTCATCCACGATCACTTCGAGCTGCTTGTCCGTAAGATCGGTGATCGAAACGCGGCTGACCTTGGCCGGCTGCAGAGCCTTCTCCGCAAAGGTTGTAATCTCTTCGCTGAATTCAATGATGTCGATCTTCTCGCCGCGCAGTTCGCGAATGATGGACTGCACGCGCATGCCCTTCATGCCAACGCAGGCGCCGACCGGATCGACGTCCTTGTCGCGCGATTGAACAGCGATTTTGGTGCGCTCGCCGGCCTCACGCGCAATCGCGCGGATAACGACTGTGTTGTCGTAAATCTCCGGCACTTCCGATTGAAAGAGGTTCGATACCAGTTCCGGCGCTGCGCGCGATACGATCACCTGCGGGCCCTTGGCTGCGCGATCCACCTTGAGCAGAACAACGCGCACGCGCTCGCCAATAGTGAACTGCTCAAGCCGCGATTGTTCGCGCTTGGGGCAGCGCGCTTCAGCCTTGCCCAGATCGAAAATGACGTCCTGGCCCTCAATACGCTTCACCGTCGCATTCAGCACTTCCTTCTCGCGGTGTGCATATTCGTTGAATACGGTGTCGCGTTCGGCTTCGCGAACCTTTTGAAAGATCACCTGCTTGGCAAGCTGCGCGGCTATGCGGCCCAGCGGCGTGGTGTCTCGATACATGCGGATCTCGCTGCCGACTTCCACCCCGGGTGCAAGTTCGTTTGCTTCTTCCAGCGTGATCTGATTCACGGGGTCTTCGAGCTCGTCGTCAGTGGCCACAACCGTCTTGTAGATATACGCGGTAATCTCGCCCGTATCCTTGTTCAGTTCTCCGCGCATATTCTCCTGGGTTTTGTAGTACTTGCGGGTAGCAAGGGCGATCGCCTCTTCCACCGCGCCCACCACGATCTGTGGCTCGATGCCTTTTTCGCGACTCAGGAGTTCGATACTCTGATACAAAGCGCTGGCCATACTTTTCTTACTCTCTCGGTTTGTTTCCGGCGACCGACCGAATTCTGGACGTCGCACCGTTGAATTGTCGTTGAGGAGGCCTTCGTTGCGCCTCCGGTGCCAAACCGTACGGCGTGGCTAAATCTCTGGAATCAGCTCTGCTTTCTCAACGTTCGTCAGAGCGATCTCTACTGTGTCTACGCCTGTTTTGCGGCTCTTGCTGTTCTGATGCACAGCCGCGAGATCGAGTGCGATATTGACTCCCGAACCCGCCAGCAATCGCCCTCTCCAGTGCCGGTTATTGCGAATCGCTTCAAATGTCTGCACCTTCACCAGGCATCCTTCAAACCGATGAAAATCTTCCGGCTTCGTCAGCTTGCGATCAAGCCCAGGGGAACTGGCTTCCAGCGTGTACTCTTCCCCAGGTATCAACTCTTCCACGTCCAGTAGAACGCCAAAATCCCTGCTGAATTCCGTGCAGTCTTCGTGAGTTACCCCGGAAAGCTGCTCCACACTCAACTTGCCTTCCACGAGCCGCTCGGGAAGACCTTCAACTCCTGCCGTGATCTCGGCCTTCAACTGAGCTCGACCCGCAGCGTTCTTCTCGAGGAAAATCCTCAAAATACGCTCTTTAGCCGGGCCCACGAATTCCAGGTCAACCACATCCAGACCATGAGATGCAGCCACCCGTTCCGCTGCTACCCGAATTTCGTTCAGCTTTGCCGCCATGCTTCGAAGCCCGCCCGTTGGCCCCTTCACTCAGGGGCTCCCGGTCAAAATCAGCGGCCGTTTCCGGGAGAAATTTGCACCAAATAAAAAGTGGGCTGTGAGCCCACTCATCTCTCCGCCAGCCGGCTTGCTCACGGCAACTCAGGCGGACAAACTCGTCTGCAACACCTAGCATACGGCGTTTCGTGCGGAAATTCAATGCATCGCCTTCTCCGGACGATCAGAAAACACGAATCCATCAGTCCCGAACGCCCCAGCCGCCCACGTTCCTCCGTTACAGGAAGGGCTCGAATCCCTGGCCTTTCCCTTGTTTTACCGGACCCTAAGTCGGAAGGCTACTTTTTCAGTCCCTTTCAACTCATTCGAGATATTCGAAAGTTAGGACACCTGATGCTGTCGAATCAGACGCTTACCTCGTTAGCACAGCCGGGGTATCGGGCTACCACTATCGGGGAGCAGATGATTGATCGTGCCAGGCCGAATAATGGATGAGCTAAAGTATGCGCACCTTCGTCCAGCGCGTCGTCGTTTCGATTCTGTCCGCGACCCTGCTCGCCCTTGTAGGTGGGCTGGGCGGATTTCTGGTTGGTCGCTCATTTGCCTTGAATCAGGTCGAGGACCGGCTGGATCATTACGCAAATCGCATCTTGCTGGAAACTGTGAATTCCTCCGCCGAGTCCCGCGCCACCCTGGCCGCGATGAATTCCTCGACGTACAACGTCTGTTCCGACGAAGAAATCGAGTATTTCCGTCAACTCATCTTCCAATCGAAATTTCTGAAGGCCGCCGGCCGCATGCACGATGGAACAATCGAATGTTCCACGACCTCCGGCAACAGCGTCTTCGCCGAATCGCAATACACCCCGAACATCGCCCGGCAAGACGGAACAAGAGTCTACAAGAACCTCTCTCCCTTTCGCGTGGATGATCAGGATGTGATCTCGGTACAAGTGGGAAACTCATTTGTCGTCTACAACCCTTACAATCTGGCTTCGCTGGCGGCACTCCCCATGCACTTCACCGCGACGGCCGTGGATACGCCGACTCGTCACGCAGAGCAGATGCTGGGTGAAATCCCCAGCGTGCGGCAGGAAATTCTGACGCACCAAGGCAAGATGCAGGTGGGCAACACGCTCTACGCCACCCGCTGCTCTACCGACGGCGCAACCTGCTTGACGGCCTATATTTCAATTCCCGATGCGCTGGCGGTTGCCCGCAATTATGCCATCGCGAGTCTCGCGCTGGGGTCGGTTTCGGGAGCTCTCATCGGACTACTGTTTCCACTGCTCTACAGTCGCAACAAGAGTGTGGAGCAGCAGTTGCTTCGGGCGATCCGGGCCGACGCCCTCACTGTGGTGTATCAGCCTATCGTCGACCTCGCCACCGGCAACATCGTAGAAGCAGAAGCCCTGGTGCGCTGGACTGACGAATACAAAAACGCGGTCAGTCCCGACGTATTCGTGAAGATCGCCGAGGAGCGTGGCTTCGTTGGCCAGATTACAAAACTTGTCCTCCGCCATGCGTTACGCGACTTCGGTTCGACCATGCGCGCACGTCAGACATTTCGCGTCAACGTGAATATCGCCGCATCGGATCTCGCGGACAGCGAGTTCCTGCCCATGATTGATCGTGCTCTGGCCGGGGCTGAAGTGTCGCCTCGCAATCTCGGCATTGAGATTACCGAAAGCTACACAGCGCGCCAGCAGGTAGCTAGAAATACGATTCTCCGCTTGCGTCAGAGAGGCCACTACGTCGCCATCGACGACTTCGGCACCGGCTACTCGAGCCTGGCCTACCTCCACGATCTTTCGGTTGACGCCATCAAGATCGACAAGGCATTCACCAAGGCCATCGGAACCGACGCTGTCACAGTCTCTATCCTGCCGCAGATTCTCACTATGGCCGAGACCCTCAAGTTGCGTGTGGTTGTGGAAGGCATCGAAACACGCGCCCAGGCCGACTATTTCGCCGCGAGCAACCAAAGCATTCATGCGCAGGGATGGCTCTTCGGCCGCCCCGTTCCCGCCCGCCTGTTTCTCCAGATGCTCGATGAGGAAGAAGCGCGTCTGGCTAAAGAGCGGGAAGCGGAAATTCCCGACGGCGCTACCGTTGCCGCGTTCTAGCACGCTGCGCACTCAAACCCTTTCCATAGTTGCGCGTCATTCCATTTTGCACAGAGGACAATGACGCGCAACAATAGCTGAATGAAGATCGTCCGGCTTGTTGCACCGGTTCTAGTTTTTCTTGCCTTAGCACTCCCTTCCTCCCAAGCCCTCGAAAAACAGCCCGCCGGCGAATATCACATGCGCCGCGTCGCGTTGGGGAATGCGCTGCATGGGGGCGTGGCCATTCTCTTCGCTGCCGAAGAACCGGTGCTCGATTTCGATCCCTATCGCCAGAACTCGGACTTTTACTATCTGACCGGCTGGAATGAACCGGGCGCGGCCCTGCTGATTGTCGGTCCAGCCAACGAGTCCGAACGTCCCGGCCAGGCGGCTCACTCGCGCGATTACAAAGAGATACTCTTCCTGCCAACCCGCAATCTGCGGACCGAAGCATACACTGGCGCAAAAATGGACGCTGCTACTCCTGGCGCCGCAAAAGCCACCGGTGTCGACAATGTTGAGCCGATGGCGAACCTGGCCGTTGACCTGAACAAGCTGATCGCGGTCGATCGCAGACTCGCTTTCAACATCTGGACACAGCCGGAAACCAGGCCTGCAGACTCTCTCCTCGGCTACACCGCCACAACCCTTGGGACTAATGCGCCCGCCCCGCGCGATGTGACAGCGCTGACGATGTCGCTCCGCGAGGTCAAGGACTCCGGGGAGATTGAACTGCTCAAAAAAGCGTCAACGGCGTCCACCGCCGGGCAGCGCGAGATGATGAAGTCCGTCAAGCCCGGGGTGACCGAGCGCACCATCGCCGGCAAAATGACGGCAACATGGTACGAGCAGGGATGCGAGCGCCCGTCCTATGCACCCATCGTCGGGGCCGGCATTAATTCGACCATCCTGCACTACTCTGAGAACTCCGCCACCATTGCGGATGGCGACGTTGTGGTTGTCGATGCGGCCTGCGAGTACTCGATGTACGCGTCCGATATCACGCGCACCGTCCCCGCCAACGGCCACTTCACCGCACGCCAGCGTGAAATTTACAACGTCGTGCTGGGAGCGCAGAAGGCTGCCATCGAAGCGTTCATCGCAGGCAAGTCAATGATCAACGACTTCAACCACCATGATCCCGACACGCTCGACACAGTGGCTTATAACTACATCAATACGCATGGCAAGGATCTGCATGGCCAGCCGCTCGGCAAATACTGGCTCCACGGCCTCGGGCACATGGTCGGCATCGATGTGCACGATCCCGCGCAATATCCGGCGGTCCTCAAGCCCGGCATGGTTTTCACTATCGAGCCCGGTGTGTACATCCCCGAGGAGAAGCTGGGTGTGCGCATCGAGTGCGATTTCCTTGTGCTGCCCGATGGCAAGCTCCTCGATCTCGACGCAGACCTGCCGCATACGGCCGAAGAAGTTGAAGCCGCAATGCGAAAACAAACGATAGCGATGAAAAAGAGAGACAAAATCCGAGTTCGGGAGCTGGAGGCGATGGAGCAGGAATTCCAGGAGTTGTTGATCCCATGCTTGCAAACATGCGCAGAGGGCCGGTGGGGATTGTTTGGAGCTTATGATGCCTTGCCGGGATTCGAGAATTGGTCGCCCGGGGGTAATCGGCTCCGTGAACTCGCCAAATCTATCCAAGCCGCTCGAAGCGAATCAGGCGAGCGAAGTGAGTTGTGTGAAGAGTTTTTGAGCCTCTGTACTTTCCATAAACCGAACGATCTCGGCGAACCCAAGCTCGCGAAGGCTTTCCTTGAACGCATTGAAAGCCGCCATACAGTAACTAACAGGTAGCAATTATGGACGCTCACGACGAACCCGCTCCCACAACTAGGCACACTAGGCCGCGTGTTCTCCGAGCAGCTCCAGGCCTGCCTCGAAGAATGTGCGCATGGTCGCCGCGGTTTGTTCTCCGACGTCGAACTTATCGCGGGCGACGAGCAGGAACGCGCCTGGCCTGAAGCGGCCCGACTCCGCGAACTCGCGCTCGCACTGCAGAACATCTTCGCCCAGCAGGAACAGCGCAACGCCCTCTGCGACGAGTTTCTCGATCTCTGCTCGATGCATGGCGAGAGCCATCCCGGCGAGCCGCGCCTGGCGCGTATGTTTCTCGCCCGCATCGAACGCGCTCAGGTGGGCACTCCCACACAGGAGCCGTGGAAGCCATGGTAGCTCTGCACGCGTTTCTCGCTTTGCTTGCGGGCCTCGGGACCATAGCTGCGCTCGTCGCATTCATCGCGGTGCTGCTCAAGAAACTCACTCCCGCCTGGGTCGCCGAAAGTGGCACGCCCAAGCCGGGTTACATCTTCGTCAATCTCGGTTACTCATTTCTGGCTGCGACAGCAGGTGGTTATGTCACCGCGTGGATCGCAGCGCACAATCCGCTCGTTCACGTCCTCGTCCTGGCGATTACTGTGTTGCTCCTGGCCGCGCTCAGTGCCCTGCAGCAACGCCGGCAGCAACCGGTGTGGTACATGCTCGCGCTCGTCGCACTTACTCCGTTAGGCGTGTTGGCGGGAGGCCTCGTCCGGCTCCGGGTACTCGGCATTCTCTGAAGCTATTCGCACAATCCTGTGGACGCAAAAAGCCGCCCTGTCGAATCATCAACAGAGCGGCTCAGTGTCCGGTCAGAAATGAAGCCCGGGTCCCGCTACCAGCGCACACCGAAGGTTACCGGAATTATCTTGGTGCCCTCACCCACAGTGGTGGTGCCCAGACCATTCGGTTCCGTTGTCACCGCGGGCGATAGCACATCAAGGTAGCGCGCCTCCGCAAAGATCCTCATCTTGCCATCACCGTTCCACCCCGCAAACCGGTGTTGGATACCGCCACCGACGTTCCAGCCTCCCTGGTTGCTGGAGAAATGCCCCACAACCACATCTTGGGTGATGATGCCGCAATAGAAATACGTGCAGTAGACCTGTGGCTGCGGATCGGTGAAACTGGTGACCTTGCGGTAAAAGCCCCCGCCACCCGTCGCATAGAATTCAACCGCGCTCTTGGGATTGATATCGTAGTAAGGATCAAGCGTGAATGACCAGATGTGAGCGTAGCCGCCCGTTGCTCCAGCCTGGTCGATAATCGCGCCCGGCAGCTTGCTGTGAATGAACTGGTACTCCAGATTGATGGCGAAATGCTTGTCGAAGCGGTAGCCGCCACTCCCCGTAAAATTCCAACCCCAGGTGATGTAAGGCGAGGAATCGCTGGTTGGCGCATTGAACCCGCCGCCCACAGCGTAAGTCAGGTGACTCATGATTCCGCCGCCCCCTCCGCCGTGAGACCGGTTATCGTACTGCCCGCCGCCCGATCCGTTTGACGCTGGTGCTCCAGGCAGTGCAGCCGACCCGGACGAACCATCGTCATCGACAAATTGGAGCGTATTAGAACTGGATTCCGCTGAAGGCGCGGCTCCCGAAATCGAGGAATCGGATGTCGTGGCGATTTGTGCGCTTGCGGAGCCGAGCGAGAAGGCAAGCGCTGCACATAACAAGGTCGTGTGCCTGAAAAGGGTCAGACCGCGATCTGAAGTCATTTCTGTACCTCGCAAGAAGTTTAAATTGTTCTGTATGTGGGAGATCAACAACCCCCGTGAGAACTTAGACTCCAATTAAAAATCAAAGTTGCTTGCAATGTGCAGATAACGAAGGCCGGAGATTAATCTCCGGCCTTCGCTTTTGGCGTGACAAAAACCTGGTTCCTATCCTTGAATGTCAAACTGCTCCGGATGGAGGGTAGCATCGCTCTTGATCAGGATGTTTTTCCCCACAAGCTCCTCAAACTCGTTAATCCAGCTTCCGTTATTGGCCTTCAACACCTTCACGGTCTCTGGGTTCACGCGTAACATCACGTCCGCACCCTCAAAGTGCCGCTTCATCTTGCGCAATTCGATGAAGATCTCGTTGCACACCGTGGCCGGGCTCTTCACCATGCCGGTAGCCTGGCAGGTGGGGCAGGGAACTGAAAGCGTCCGCTCCAGCGATTGCTTTACGCGTTTGCGGGTGATCGCCACCAGTCCAAAGTCATTGAACTGCAGAACCTTGGTCGGCGCGCGGTCGCTCTTCAGTGCTTCTTCAAGCGCGGCCAGAACCTTGAACCGGTTCTTGCGCTCGTCCATGTCAATGAAGTCGATGACGATTATTCCACCCAGGTCCCGCAGACGAATCTGACGAACGATCTCCGGTACGGCATCAAGATTGGTTTTGACAATCGTGTCTTCAAGCCGAGCCGATTTGCCGACGTACTTGCCGGTGTTGATGTCGATCGCCACCAGCGCTTCAGTCTGGTTGATCACAATCGATCCGCCCGACTTCAGCCACACCTTGGAGCGAAGCGCCTTCGAGATTTCGTCCTGAATACCAAAATGTTCGAAGAGCGGAGTTTCCTTCGTATAGAGTTTCACGCGCCGGACCAGTGAAGGCGAGAAGCGGTTCAGGAAGCGCACGATGCGCTCATAATCCGCTTCTGAGTCCACCCAGATCGACGAGAAATTGCTGCTTACCTGGTCGCGCAGAATACGCTCGATCAGCGAAAGGTCGTGATAGATCAACGCCGGCGACTTCGAACTGTCTGACCGCTGCTTGATCTCGTTCCACAAGTGAATCAGGAAGCGAAGATCGGCGCGCAACTCTTCTTCCGATGCGCCCTCCGCCGCTGTGCGAACGATGAATCCGCCTGACGCTTCGCCGCGTTCGTGAGTCAATATCCGCTTCAGCCTCTGGCGTTCCTCATCCGATGCAATCTTGCGGCTCACACCTACGTGCGTAACCGTAGGCATGAAAACCAGGAACCGTCCCGGCAGTGCGATATGGCTGGTGATGCGCGCGCCCTTCTTGGCGATCGGCTCCTTCGCAATCTGTACCAGGATCTCCTGCCCGGGCTTCAACAGATCAGAAATGATCGGCAGGTCCGATGTCTGCGCGGAACGCCGTGATTGACGGCCTCGATCTCCGGGCCGGTGTCCCCCGCGATCAGTGCGATCTCCACGTCCGCGGCGTCCACGTCCGCCTCGGTCGCGGCGCGGTGCCTGGCCGTCGGCGGCAGGTTGAGTCCCAGCGGCGGTTGCCTCTTCTTCCTCGTCCTCTTCCTCGCCTTCGAGGGTGTCCTCACCGTCTTCGCCGTTCTTGTCTTCCAACTTCATCTGGATGCGATGGTCGAGGTGCGCTTCCTGCAGCATCTCACCCAGTTCGCCGGAGCGAATCTGCGTGTGAAGCTTCTCTTCTTCCTCGTAATCGTCCAGATCGTGCTCGTCCGATTTGTGGTGATGGTGCGGAGTGTCGTATTCCTCACCCTCAATCAGTTCTTCCTCAACTAGCCCGCTGCCCGGTGAAAACGATGAAGCAACCGGTATTGATAAAGGCTTCGGCTCTTCGAGCGCCGGCGCTGGCGGCTCGTCTTCCGGCTTTTTCTTCTTACCCCCCAGGCCAAAGAGCCGGAATTCCACCGGCGGCAAAGGATCTACGTTATGCGATGCGCTGCGATCACTCTCAAATTCAGCGCTCTCGTTCTCCGTCCCCTCCGATTCATGGCGTGTGGAATCTTTAACCGGCTCGCCGGCAACAGCGTGAGATTCTGATTCGCTGGAAGACGGCTCAAAGCTCTCCTCTTCCATATCATCTTCAAACTCGACTGACGCCGGATGGACGTGCGATTGCTCGTCCACCCGCTCAACCTCATTCTCTGAAGCTGCCGAAGTCATCTCCTCGACAAATTCCTGCTCTTCAACTTCATCTGCCGAGCCGTTATCAATCTCCGGCGCGAATGCACTCGAAGACCGCTCTTCTGCTGCGGAAGTCTCCGGCTGACGGCTCCGATGCCGTGAGAGTGACTCACCAGGAAGTAAGCCGCTACCATCCCAGACGATTGGCGACTCGATGAGAGTGGCGGGTTTGTATGTGGAAGCTGGTCGAACGGGTGCGGGTGCTTCAGGTCCTGATTTCTCTGTCGACTCCGGCGCAGACCCACCATATTTCCTAAGCGATTCGCCCGGCATAACAAAGGGCTCGGGTGCACGTTCAGGCCGTTCAAACCGTTCGCCGCGCTCAGGTCGCGCATTCCTTGCTGGTGCGGCCGATGCTTGGATCTCGTTTGCGCGTTCCGGTTCGGGCTCAGAGGCTTCGTTCACATGGGTCTCGATAAACTCCTGGCTCTCCGCCGGAGTTGCCGAAACATTGCTGCCACCGCGGCCTCCGCGCCGGCGACGCCGTCCGCGCCAGCGTTTTGCGCCACCCTCATCGGATCCTTGTCCGTCATCGGATTGCTCTGTTGTTTGACTTGGAGTCGCGAAACCGCCGTCGTTGGATTCCGAAGTGATTTCGATTGTCGGACGGCTCTCGCGCTCCGGGCGCTGTTCAGGCCGCCCTTGGCGTTGCGTGCGATCCTGTCCACCACGATCTTGCCCGGCACGATCCTGCCCGGCACGATCCTGCCATTCGTGTGGCGCACTTCTCTAGGTGCCTGGTTGGCGCCGCTTACCGCCGCTTTCTCAAGCTCGTCCGTCTCCTCCTGGTCTTCCAACTCCATGAAGTCGGTGACGTACAGGAAAGCGTCGCGCTCCAGTCCAACATCGACAAATGCCGACTGCATGCCGGGGAGAACCCGCGTGACGCGTCCGTTGTAAATGGACCCCGCCAGCGTGTACTCGTTTTCGCGTTCGTAATAGATTTCCGCGAGCTGATCGTCTTCTAGAATTGCAAGCCGCGTCTCATGCGGCGTGCTGGAAATACAAATCTCTTTTGCCATCGTGCCTTTCCGCCCAGCGGACTTCGCCTGCTGGGGCCTGCGGCAAGGTGGGGTGGAGATGCGTGCGGACGGGGAGGAAGGGAATGTGCGGAAGGGATGGCCTGTGCGTGGCCTGCGGAACCGACAACCTGCGTCCGCCTGCCCCATCGCGGGGCGGCGAACCTGAAAGGCTTCCAAGTCCAGCAAACGTTTCGAAACAGTAATCCTGATACAGAGAGTTTGTGGCCACCCTGAAGGTTGTCGCCCGCGATCCTTCATCGCAGGTGCGTAACCAGGCCAATGCCAATCGGATGATCGACATAAGCGGGGCCGTTATTAAGCTGGCGAGTAAGCCGCCGGTCCGCGCAACAGAAACCGAAGTTCCCGCGCGCTCCATGCAGCCTCGAATCCAGCCGTACCAGACGCCCACGCGATCAACCTCGATCGATGCGGCCGCCCGATTTGCCCGTCTCTGCGTGCTCATTGAACCCAATCCTGCCCGGCGCTCGGTCCACCCGGACCTTGGCCGGATTTTGCACCTTTATCAATGCCGTGCGCCGCGCCTTCCCGTCAAGTTCGCCGACTCTTGGTTGCGACTGAACTCAACAGGTTCCCGCGTGCCATGCATCGATGACGATGCTGTAGTACTTACAATCTTTGCTCTTGTGGTCCGGAAAATCCCGGCGTCCCCAAGAGGGTGTTGCCGTGCAATCTTGCCTCCGGCCCTGGGGGCCGAATCAACGTTTAATTTACAAACCTGCGCATGCGTACGTTCATCACCACGCCCAGCGCCAGGAAGGTAAACAACACCGAGGATCCGCCATAACTCATTAAAGGTAAAGGGATTCCGGTGACTGGCATAAAGCCAATGACCATGCCCACGTTGACCGCGATCTGAAAGGTCAACACAGCCACAATCCCCATAATAATAAGGGAGCCAGGCAGGTCGGCGGCTGTTTGAGCGTTTTGAATCAAACGCATCAATATGAGGAAGTATAGCAGCAGCACAAATACCGCGCCCACAAACCCATGCTCTTCGCTGAACGCCGCAAAAATGAAGTCGGCATGCGGAATGGGGATGAAGGCCCCCTGGGTCTGAGTTCCTTTCTCAGCTCCTTTGCCCCAGATACCCCCTGCGCCAACCGCAATCTTGGCTTGTAGAACCTGGTATCCGGCGCCCTTAGGGTCATTGTCGGGGTTGATAAAGCCCGTCAGCCGCGCCTTTTGGTAAGGTTTCAGGACCTTTCCACTGTTCCACGCCCCCACCACCAGAACCAGACCCGCAGTGGTCAAGACCAGGGCCTGCTTCAAGTTGATCCCACCCAGGAACAGCCCCGCAATCAGAATCGGCGTATAAGTGAGCGCAGTGCCCATGTCAGGCTGCGCCAGCACCAGCAGCATGGGGACCCCCACCAGCGCGAACGCCTTGAAAATTTCCTTCCAGGTCAGGTTCTTCCCACCAAGATTGGCAAAGTACCGGGCCACTACCAATATCAGGACCAGCTTCACCCACTCCGATGGCTGAAAATGCATCGGCCCGATCTTGATCCAGCGCCGCGCTCCCAGCACCTTCGTTCCCACCAGCTTCACGGCGACCAATGACAACAGGCAGACCCCGTATGCCCACGGAACCCAGTCGATGAGCTTGTGATAATCGATCAGCGAAAACAGAAACATCACGACCACGCCGCCAACGATCCAGTAAATCTGCTTGGTGTGGAAGCCCACATATTTTGTGTGCAATGTCGCCGAGTAAATCTCCAGCACTGAAATAGTGCCCAGCAGTGCCACGACTCCGAACAGCGTCCAGTCGAAGTCGCGAAAACTCATGATGCGGCGCATCGGACTCATTGCGGCTTCACCTGTGCAGTTTTTCCCGGCAGTGCAGGCGAGTTCAACTTTGCCGAGTTCACACTTGCGGAATCCGGTCCGGCCTGTACCTGCTTTGCTGTCTTTACGGTTTCGTTCTTTACGGTCTGGTTTTTTATGGGCGGACCCTGCGCCTGGTCAGCCTTGGCGCTTCGGGCCGACTCACCGCTATGCGGACTCGGCTGTACAACGCCGTTTTGCCCAACCAGGAATTTGCCCGCATGCAGCTTTGCCGTCGTCTCGCCTTTGCCATCAACAGTTGCGCTGGGGGTCGTCCACACAGCGCCAACTTCCACAGGCGCTGCCGGAGCCTTCGGCGGAACAAGGTTGTGCGCCAGGCGACGCTGCTTCTCCACGTATGCCGCCACCACCCGCGCCCCAAGCCGCGCCGGGTAGTAGCTGAACTCGCCGTTCTGCCACAGCACTGCAACCACCAGTTCCGGATTGCGCCGCGGCGTGACTCCTACAAACCACACATTTGGACGCGTCTTGAAACCTTTGTTCGTGCGCTCAAGAGCTTCGTGGCTCATTACTTGGGCGGTGCCCGTTTTGCCTGCCAGATCGATTCCCTCAAGATGAGCTGATCCCGCCGTGTGGAAGTACCCCGGCTGCGTCACTTCGGCCATCCCGTCCGTGATGGTCGTCCAGTTCTCAGGATCAATGGGGATGTTCACATCACCAGACCCCGGCAGGTTCTCAATCAAGTCTTTCCGAAATTCGGCGGGCAGCTGGTCGGGAGACACCACGCGCGGTCGAACCAGGTGTCCACCGGATGCGATGCCGCCAATGATGCGCGCCAGTTGCAGCGGAGTTGCTGCCACAGCGCCTTGCCCAATGGCAACGTCCAGCGTCTCATCCGGGTACCACCTGCGGTGATAGTTCTTTGTCAGCCAGCGCACGCTTGGCATCAAGCCCGCCTGCTCGCCCGGCAGATCGATCCCGGTCTTCTGGCCATACCCGAACTCTGTCGCATACTTCGCGATGCGATCGATTCCCAACTTGTCGCCAAGCTGGTAATAGAATGTGTCGCACGAGTAGGGAATCGCGTTATGAATGTCGACGGCGCCGTGCTTCTCATCGCAGTGGTGGAAGTAGCCGTAGGGCCCCCATCCGCCGGCGCAGTTCACGTGCATGTCCTGCGCAACGCCTTCCTGCAGCCCCGCCACCGACATCAGGATCTTGAATGTTGAACCCGGAGCCAACTGTGCCTGAATTGCCTTGTTCATCAGCGGATGATCCGGATCCGTGATCAGCTTGTTCCACTCCGCCCGTTCGATCTTCACCGCAAACGCATTGGGATCGAAACTGGGCCGCGACACCATCGCCAGAATGTCGCCATTGCGCGGATCCATCGCCACAATCGCGCCTGTACGGTCCCCCAGCGCCAGCTCCGCAGCCTTCTGCAGGTCGTTGTCGATCGTCAGCTTCAGGTCCTGCCCGGGAACCGCATGCTGAATTCCGAGAAAGCCCACCTCGCGCCCGTGGCTGTCGACAATCACGTCACGCGATCCGTCCTGCCCGCGCAACACCTGGTCGTACATCTCCTCCACGCCGCCCTTGCCAACCTCATCACCCGGTTCGTATGCCGCATAGCGCGTCTGGTTCAAATCCTCTTCGCTAACTTCGCCTACATAGCCAATCAGGTGCGCGGCAAACCCATCACGCGGATAAAGCCGCCGCTCGCCCTCGATGGTCTCCAACTCCGGCAGCTCGTTGCGGTGAGCCTCAATAAATGCCTGCTCATCTGCGGTCACGTCTTCCTTGATGGGAATTGGCTGATATCCAGGAGACTTGCGATAGTGGCGAAGCGTGGCTCGAAGCTGCTCCACATCAAGATGCAATCCGCGCGCAATCAGCGGAAGATCCGCATCCACATTGCGGTTCTGCTCGCGCACCAGAAAGCATGAGACCGATGGATAATTGTCGACCACCAATCGATTTTCTCGGTCGAATAGCTTGCCCCGCGGAGCCAGCACTGGCACTTTTCGAATACGGTTCTGTTCCGCCAGCACTTTAAAATTCTGTGCGCCGAGGATCTGCAGCCGCCACAAGCCCGCGGTAAGTCCCAGCAGCAGCGCGAGAATCGCATACTGAACCACCGCCAGCTTGAGGGTGGGGACTTTCTCGCCGCGTGTGACCTTGTCAAAATTCATATGAAGCCATTACCAGTATCGAGTCTGAATGTTTCTCTCACAATTAACGATGTCATTCTGAGTGAACGGGGCCCCGAACGTTTCAGGGGCCCCAAAGAGCGAGAATCGCTCTTTGGGGTGGGTTCGGGGGTGGTGAGCGAAGAATCTGCTTTCCCGCGATCTACCCAATACCGTCATACCTTAGTTCACCTCAGGATACCCCTACTCTGCATTCTGCCGCCGACATGCTGGTGCGTGCGACAACCGCGTTTGCCTCGCGCGAACCAACGTACTCATTCGCAAATTTCTCAATCGCGAACTCCTCAGTCGCGAATCTTGGTCCGGTCCAGTAGTGGAAACACCACCAGCGCAATCAGCGAGTTGCCCAGTGCCTTGTAAAGCTCCATAAGCCAGCTCGTATCGATTGTCATGCCCAGCAGAAAACGAACCACAAAAAAGTGAGTCGCACTGCCCACCAGCGACAGCACAAACGTCAGCACCAGCCGGATCGCGTGATTCTCCACATTCACCAGCACCCCGACCGACGCCGCCAGATAGCCGACCAGCGTCTTCGCAATGCCATTGATTCCAATCGCATGTCCCGTCAGCGCATCCTCAAAGATTCCCAATACGCCGCCAAGGATCGAGCCCTGAATCGGATTGCGGCGGGTGAGCGCAAAAAACACCGTCACCACCAGCGGCAGATCGAACCAGGCAAAGCGCCCCAGCACCCGCGGGAGCCACGCTTGCAACACCAGCGCCGCAATTGGCACCAGCGCGTAAATCAGTACCGGATAACTATGGATCTCGTAATCGCGGCGGCTCTCCGCTGAAAGGACCGACATGCTAGCGATCCCCTTGCGGTTTTGCCGGTTGCGTTGCGCTCGGTCTCGTCGTGGTCGGGCTGCTCAGGGGCGCTTTTGGAGGTGTAACTTTCTTCGGAGCGTTTTGATCCGGCGCCACACCCTGGTTGCTTTCCGACGCCGCAGGAAGACTTGGTGTCACGGCGCCTCCCGGCGTAAACCGGTCGGGATGCACAGCCACAGGCGGGCGGGAAACTGGAGCGGGGTTCGATGTGTCATTCAGCGGCTGCTGATCGGCAGGCAAATTCGGATCAATGAGCCCGGGCAGTTTCTCCGCCATTCCTTCTGACGTTTTCTGCTTCTCTGCCTCGGCCCCTTTCAAGGCCTCACTCGTTGCGATGTCCTGCTGCTGATCGGGCGGAAAGCGCGGCTCGGTTGAGGTCACGACGAGCACTTCATCCAATTGGTCAAGGTGTGCGGCCGTCTTCACGATCACTTGCACAAACCCGTCGCGCTCCGGATCGTTGACGACCCAGTCCACCACACCCACGGGCAGGCCGCGCGGAAAAATCTGGTCTCCTCCAGCCGTCAGCACTTTCTCGCCCGCCTTGATGCGCTGGTCGCGAATGACATCTTCGATCTGGGGCCGCCCCAGTCCATTGCCGCGCAGGATGCCCCGTATGCGCGTCGACTCCAGGATCACGCCCGCGCCGCTGGACTGGTCGTTGATGGCGAGTACCTGCGCCGTGTGCGGAAACACTTCGCGAATCTTGCCCACGATGCCATCCGGTGTGATGACCGCCATATCGCGATCAATGCCCGCGTCCTTCCCCTTGTCGATGTAAAACACCCGCGACTGATCCGTTCCGCTGGTGCCGATAGTCTGCGCCGCGACGGTCTTGTAGATATACTTCTGTTGAAAATTAAGCAGCCCCTGCAGTCGTTGACCCTGCTTGGCGTCCTCAAGCAATGCCGCCTGCTCCAGCCGCAATCGGTCAACCGTGTTCTGCAGGTCCGCGTTCTGCTGTCGCACGTGCCGCAGATCGATGTAGTTGTTCCAGAACCAGGACATGCCGGAGCCTGAAGAATGAAGCGCTCGCTCCGGCGGGGATACCAGCGAATTGGCCCAGTAGCGAATCAGCCGCACGCCGCTTGCATCGCCGGAATTACTTCCCGCCAGCCCACCGCTCGAACGGCGCACTTGCATGGCAAGACCCAGAATCTGCGCTACCAGCAAAGCCAGCAGCACCAGCAGATTCCGATACCGAACGACAAACGATTCCATGAGGGTCAGGGGCCAGGTTTCAGGGTTCAGGGTTCAAGAAAGTCTGAGTCAATCCAAAATTCCAAATGCCGATCCCTGACCCCTGATCTCTGACCCCTTTTGGTTAATCGATCTTGATCTTGCGCAGCAGCCTGAAGTCCGACAGCATTTTGCCGGTGCCCAGCACCACCGAAGCCAGCGGATCATCGGCCACCGAAACCGGCAGTCCCGTTTCCTCGCGGATGCGCTTGTCGAGGTTCTTGATCAGCGCGCCGCCGCCCGTCAGCACAATGCCGCGATCCGAAATGTCCGCCGACAACTCCGGTGGCGTCCGCTCCAGCGCAACGCGAATCGCATTCATGATCACCGCAATGCACTCGCCCAGCGACTCGCGAATCTCGCTGTCGTCGATGGAGATGGTCTTCGGCACGCCCTCGATCAGGTTGCGTCCCTTGATCTCCATCGTCAGCGGCTTGTCTAATGGATAGGCCGACCCAATTTCGATCTTGATCTGCTCCGCCGTGCGCTCCCCGATCAGCAGGTTGTACTTGCGCTTCAGGTAGTTGGTAATGGCCTCGTCCATCTGGTTGCCGGCCATTCTCACAGAGCGCGAATACACAATGCCCGATAGCGAAATTACTGCAATATCTGTAGTCCCGCCGCCGATGTCGACCACCATGTTGCCGCCCGGCTCCGTAATCGGCAATCCTGCGCCGATCGCCGCAACCATGGCCTGCTCCACCAGATACACCTCGCTGGCCTTCGCGCGATAGGCCGAGTCTTCGACCGCGCGCTTTTCCACTTGGGTGATTTCTGACGGCACGCCGATCACGATGCGCGGATGGACCAGCATCTTGCGGTTGTGCGCCTTCTGGATGAAGTAATTCAGCATCTTCTCGGTGACTTTGAAGTCGGCGATAACGCCGTCTTTCATCGGCTTGATAGCCACGATGTTGCCAGGAGTGCGGCCCAGCATGTCCTTGGCTTCCTTGCCTACCGCTTCCACCTCACCGGTGTTTTTGTTAATGGCCACGATAGAGGGCTCGTTGACAACAATGCCCTTACCGGCGGCGAAGACCAGTGTGTTGGCGGTCCCAAGATCGATAGCCAGATCGCTCGAAAACATACTGAAGAGAGAGCGCAGGCCATGTGACCGCGAAGTGCGCGAAGGATAACCGTTCTGAGACATGTATGAGTGGAATCTACCTCAATTAGGATTGTACGGCCAACGGGTAATGCAGTGAAAAACACCGTTGGTAATCATGATAGGAGGGAGCTTTGTAAATAACCCTTTCTAGCTACCCCGTCAAGTTATGGAAATTAGGCATTGACGGGTAAGTCACGTAGCCGACTCATTTCCACAACCTTCATCGGGGGTTCATGAACTGGGTTCGCACGGCGACAGCTAGCCCGGTGCGCTAAACTCAGATGTTTGCGGATCTACTGTCACCGCTCTCTGACCACTGACCCCTGAACCCTGACCACTGAGAACTCATCATGACCTACCCCACGTTCCACAATCTGATCGGCGGCGAGTGGCTGCCCGCCGCAAGCGGCAAAACCATCCTCAACGTGAACCCTGCCGACCACGACGACATCCTCGGCTCTTTCCCATCATCCGGCCCGGAAGATGTGAACGCTGCCGTAGCCGCTGCGAAAAAAGCCTTCGCCACCTGGCGCCTCGTGCCCGCGCCCAAGCGCGCCGAAATTCTCCTCCGCGCCGGTATCCTGTTGCAGCAGCGTAAAGAGCAGTACGCCCGCGACATGACCCGCGAAATGGGTAAGGTCCTCGCTGAAACCCGCGGCGATGTGCAGGAAGCCATCGACGAGGCCTTCTACGTCGCCGGTGAAGGCCGCCGGCTCTTCGGCCAGACCACTCCTTCCGAGCTGCAGAACAAGTTCGCCATGTCCATCCGCATGCCCGTAGGCGTCGTCGGCCTCATCACGCCGTGGAACTTCCCCATGGCCATTCCCAGCTGGAAGCTCTTTCCTGCGCTCGTTTCCGGCAACACCTGCGTCATCAAGCCCGCAACCGACACGCCAGTCTCCGTCTACAACCTCGTGCAGACCCTGGTTGATGCCGGCCTGCCTCCGGGCGTGGTCAACATCGTCAGCGGAAGCGGCAGCGGCGCCGGCAGCGCCCTCGTCGAACACCCCGACGTCCGCGCCATCAGCTTCACCGGTTCCAGCGAAGTCGGCTCCCACGTTGCCCAGCGCGCCGCCGCCACATTCAAGCCCGTCTCGCTTGAAATGGGCGGCAAGAATGCTCAGATCGTTCTCGATGACGCCAACCTCGAATTAGCCCTCGATGGCGCACTCTGGGGATCTTTCGGAACGACAGGTCAGCGCTGCACCGCCACCAGCCGCATCCTGCTGCAGAAGGGAATCGCAAGGAGGTTCACCAACGAATTCGTGGCCCGCGCCAGGGCCCTCAAGATCGGCAACGGCCTCGACGAATCCGTCCAGGTCGGCCCGCAGGTAAACAAGAGCCAGATCGAAACTTCCGCCAGGTACGTCGAAATCGCCACTGCCGACGGTGGCAAGATTCTATGCGGCGGCCACGCGCTTACCAAAGACGGTCACGCCAAAGGCACCTTCTTCGAGCCCACAGTCGTCGGCGGCGTCACGCCCACCATGCGCATCGCCCGCGAAGAAGTCTTCGGCCCGGTGGTCTCTTTGCTTGAGTTCGACACGTTCGAGGAAGCCATCGATATCGCCAACTCCATCGACTACGGCCTCTCCACCGCGCTCTATACGAAAGATGTGAACCGCGCCTTCACCGCCATTCGCGATTTGGAGGCCGGCATCACCTACATCAACGCGCCCACCATCGGCGCCGAGGTACACCTGCCCTTCGGCGGAGTAAAGCACACCGGCAACGGCCACCGCGAAGGCAACGGCGCCATCGACTTCTTCACTACGTGGAAGGCCGTCTACGTAGACTACAGCGACAAACTCCAGCGCGCACAGATAGACAACGCCGAATAATCCAGCTCTCAATAATGAATTATCTGGGTGCTCCAGGTCTCGATTTTGAGACTTGGGATTTCATCGAGCGTCTATTGCTGGGTGCCCCATCCATGCGTGGTTTCATCGCGCATGGGTGGGAAAGCAACGAAACGTCGCGTGGGTCTGGCTCTCTTTTGAGGGAGTTATCAGAATCAACCGGGCATTCTATTTCTCCGGAAGCTTGTCTTCGAGATCACCCGCCAGCTTCCGAACATCGGTTGTCGCACTGAATGACCGAACCTCCTGCACTGAGGAGTCGACGTTCACTCCCATGTGCTCGCAGAGTTTGTGCAGCATCATAAGAGCGGTGGTCAGCTCCTGCTCGGTAAGCATGCCCACCTGCAGATCCAGATGCGAGCGGCGTTCCGATTGGCGGGTCATTCGCCCTTGGCTGATCAGCACGAAGATCGTCAGAAACACGCTCTCGGTAGAAATGATGAGAGCCAGCACGCCAAAGGGAAACGGATCAAATGCTTTGAGTGACGGGATCAGACGGAGATTGACCACGCTCCATCCTGCGATCATTGCCAGTTGCGCGAGCAGGAATCCGACATTGCCGACAACTTTCGTGATTACATCGCTAATTCGCTCGGTGGCACTTCGGCGGCCAAGCGCGTCATGCTCCAGTGCGGCGATTGCGTCAATATTCGAGTGAGTAGGATTCGCAGCTGCCTCGCGGGTTTGTGGATGTTCCATGGGTTTGCTCCTGGAGCCGTAATTTTGTGCTGCGCCACCGAGACGCTGCAGAACTTCATATGTGAGATGCTCGGGTGCCCCATCCATGCGTGGTTTCATCGCGCATGGGTGGGAAAGCTGGAAAGCATCGAGAAGGGAACCCGGATCCTGAGCCCTTCCTTGCCAAAACGCGTCTTAGTTGTAGCGCGCCGCGCTAGCTAGCTCGCTCAACCACCGGAGGTCTTTCCCCGACGCTATGCGCCCATCTCAGCGGTTTTCTCCCTTCTTCATCTTTGCTATCAGTGCAACGTTTGCCTGCTCGCAGTCATCCCTCGATCCCCACGAAGGGACCTATCAGAACCTCAACGTAAAGAACCTGCTCACAGCGCAAGAGTTCCGGCTCTCCGGGGTCTTCACTCTGAACAATGCCTTCCACCCAACCTCCCGCGTAAATCAGAACTACACGTCAGCGCCCGCGACCCCGCTGATATTCACCAGCCCCGTCTTCAATCAGTCCATTCTCGATACCGCCACGCGCGTCCAGACCTCGACGGCGCAAGGCGATCCCTACGTCACACCCGTTACGCGCATCGTGTCTTCCGACTTTGGAGTCAACGACACAGCGCCGCTCTACACCTACCACAACTGCAACTACACCGCAGCGAACTCCGCAGCCCCCTGCGTCGGCGCATTCATGATTTCGCAGAACAATCCCGGCGACCTGCACAACGGCGTGTGGGGCATCAATCCCATCGCCATCCAGCGCCACGGCAGCGCAAACTCCCTCACCTACGGAGTAGAGGCCAACATCTTCAACGAAACCGGATCCGATCCCGGCCCGCCCTCCACACCGTCCCGCGCCATGAGCCAGGTCTTCGGCATCGCAGCCACCATCGCCGGCAATCACCCCGGAATCACCCATGGAACATCAGCTTTTCTTGTCACCGACGAAAATAGCGGTTCCTACTGGTACGACGGCCTCTGGGTTGAACGAGCCATCTACGCCGCTCTTGAGGCGGGACCAGTCGGCGGCGGTTCCGATCTGCAATGGTCCGTAGTCTCCAACGCCACCGGCAGCGCAAGCCCACAGCGCAACTTCGCCAGCATCCCGCAGGCCGACATCGCCTCTTCGTGGAACGGCCACGGATCGGTTCTTGAAGTTTTGAAGCGCCAGTTCGTGCCCAGTTCAGCCGCGCATCCCGCCGGCTGCTACGACTACACCTTCTCGACCGCACTTCGCCAGCAGTTCTGCGACGACGGGAGTAACGTCTTCCTCCCCGCTTCGAACGCAGCCGCAATCCGCATCACTCCCGATGCCAATGGAGAAACCGCCGCAGCGCTCTCCGTCACCAATGCTGCCAACAACGCCTACACCTTCCTCGTCCAGAAGAACGGCGCCACCACCATCGACAACGCCCTCACGGTGAACAACTCGGCGCGCGCCGCTTCTTTCCAGGTCGGACAACACACGGTGTTACCTGCGAACCTTGATGGCTATCACGGCGCCGGGTCCCGGGTTCAGATCAGCGACGGTACCGGGAAAGGCGGAAACGTGCCCAGCTACGATTCGGCCGGCAACGTTACGGATAGCGGTGTTTCTGCCAGTCAGCTTCCTGTCGCTTCACCCAAAGCCGCCGCGGGACACGTCGCGTGTATCAAGGCCATCGGGCCGCC
The DNA here is from genome assembly GCA_963832035.1 of uncultured Acidobacteriaceae bacterium. Taxonomy (GTDB): domain Bacteria; phylum Acidobacteriota; class Terriglobia; order Terriglobales; family Acidobacteriaceae; genus Telmatobacter. The sequence goes on from CAWHSK010000005.1 coordinate 339,443, forward strand.
TGTCGAGATAGGCTCATGTTCCACCCGCCCCGATGCAACTGGAGCCTGTTCGTGCCAGTGAGCTGAAAGAAAACCGCGCAACGGAATCAAACAATGAACCAGTGCCATGTTCATCGCAGCTTTATCGCGATGAGTGGGATACAATTTGTCAAGCTTTTCCCCGGACAGTCACAGTCGCACATCCCCGACAGCTTCCTAGCCCCTTGATTGATAGTCGCGCAATTTACCGGTTTCACTCTCAACCGAGAGGTCGCCCATGACATGGAAAGATGTCCTCATCGCCGCGCGAATTCTTGCCAGGCGCCCCGGCTACACGTTGACTGCCGTCCTGACCATCGCGCTCGGCGTCGGCGCCAGCACCACCATCTTCAGCGTCACCAATGCGGTCCTGCTCAAGCCGCTTCCGTACCACGATCCCGGCAAGCTGGTCATCGCCGGCATGGATCTGCGCAAGCGCGATGTCCACGATCTGCCTTTCTCAAATGCCGACTACATCGACCTGCGCGACGGCACCAAGGCCTATTTCTCTGACATGGCTGGCGTCTTCACTGGCCGCACCGCTGTCGCCCAGGAAGACGGGACACCCGAAGAGATCAGCATCGCCATTGCGACCACAAACTTCTTCGACGTGATGGGCGGCAAGATCATGCTGGGCCGCGACTTCAATGCGCAGGACGGAATTCCACAACCGCAGCCGCCAGCCAACAACGCAGCCAACGCCCAGCCTGCTCAATTGCCCGGCACTGCCATCCTTAGCTACGAATACTTCCGCAGACGCTACGGAGCCAACACCGCTGTCCTGGGCCATAGCATCACTATTCCCGGCCTCCCTGGTCCCGTGATCGCCGGCGTTCTGGCACCCGGGTTTCGCCTCTACTTTCCGCCCGACGCAAACGTGGAGCCCGCTCCTGACATCTACATCGCGAATCGTCTCAATTACGATTCAGCGAATCGCAACAACTTTTCCATTCTCCCCATCGGCAGGCTCAAAGACGGAGTGTCGCTCAAAACCGTACAGGGCGCGGCAGACGGCGTCGCCGCTCAGGCACGACAGACGTTTTCCATCGACGAGACCGCCGGCTATTACATCCACCTCGCTCCCATGCAACAGCATCTCGTAGCCGCGGTGCGTCCGGCAATTCTTACCCTCTCCATCTCGGTCATCTTTCTGCTCCTGATCGCCTGCGCCAATGTCGGCAACCTGCTCCTGGTGCGCGCATCCCTGCGGCAACAGGAATTCTCCGTGCGCGCAGCTCTCGGCGCCAATCGCTCCCGACTGCTCTCTCCCATCCTTATCGAAGCAGTTCTGCTCGCCCTGATGGGCACCGTCGCCGGCCTCGGCCTCGCCTGGGCTGGAATCCTCGCGTTGCGAGCACTCGCGCCCGCCAATCTGCCTCGCCTCGAAGATGTCCGCATCGACAGCGCAGTGCTCGCATACAGCGCGCTTGCCGGCCTTGCCTCCGCGGCTATCTTTGGAATCGTTCCCGCCTTGCGCGCTTCGCGCCCCGGCCTCATGAATGTCCTGCGCGGCGTCAGCCGCACCTCGGGCATGGGCAGCGGAGCCTTCCTTCGCAATGCGGTCGTGATGGCCGAAGTCGCGCTCTCGTTCATTCTTCTGATCGGTTCGGGATTGATGTTCCGCAGTTTCCTCAAGCTGCAGCAGATCGATCCCGGCTTCAATCCGCATCATCTCCTCACCTTCCAGCTTCAAGGCATCCGCCTCAACCGGAAGACTCCTGAGGAACGCGCCGCCTTTATGCGCGTGATCACTGAGCAGCTCAAATCCATTCCCGGAGTTCAGAACGTCACCGGCTCGTTCCCATTTCCGCTCACCGGTCAGTTCAGCCCCATCCGCTGGGGCACAGTGGACGCTGCGCACGACCCGAGCCGCTTTCAGGCAACCGATTTTCAAATCGTTCTTCCCAGTTATTTCGAAACCATGCGCACACCCCTCCTTGCGGGACGCACTTTTACAAACGACGACAATCTGCCCGGACGCGATGGCGTAATCGTCGATGACGCTCTTGCTGCCAAGGCCTTTCCGGGTGAGTCGGCAATCGGCAAGCATATCCTCATTCGCATTCGCACCCCTGAGGCGGAGAAGGTGCAGATCATCGGCGTCGTCGCTCATCAGCGCGTCAAGTCGTTGGCGGAGGTCGGGCGCGAACAGATCTACTTCCCCGACGCATTCCTTGGATCCGGCGTAATTCAATCCTGGGCGCTGCGCACCGGCAGTGATCCGGCCTCCTACCAGAACCAGGTCCGCTCATCTCTAAAGGCTCTCGATCCGCAACTCCTCGTCAGCAAAATGGAGACAGTCGACTCCGTTGTCTATGACTCGCAGGCCGGCACGCGTTTTTCGCTTCTGCTGATCTCGGTCTTTGCGGTCATTGCCGCGTTACTAGCAGGGATTGGCCTTTATGGCGTGATCTCCACCTCGGTGCGGCAGCGCACCTCCGAGATTGGTGTTCGCATGGCCATGGGAGCCGAGCGCGGTGACATCCTTCGCCTCGTCGTCGCGCAGGGAATGCGTTTGAGTGCTGCCGGTATTGTCATTGGAGTGATCGGCTCTATCTTCCTGGGTCGCGTCATCTCCGCACTGCTCGTGGGCGGAATCAAACCCACGGACCCGTCAACTTATGTGTTTATGACAGCAGGCTTCCTGGCCATCTCCGCGCTCGCATCCTGGTTACCCGCCCGTCGAGCATCCGGCCTCGATCCAGTCAAGGCGTTGCGCGAACAATGATCGTGAGGTCAGCGATCGTTCCGATTGAAGCTTGGATGCAGCGTGTTCCAGTGACTTACTGCAGCCGCGCATGCAGCACAGCCGCCTGGCCCGCCGCCGAAAGTGCGCAGTTTGCCTGCTGGTCGCAGCGGTAATGAATCAGCGTGTAATTGCTCGCCCATGCAGTCGCAGCAGCTCCCCCGAACCGCTTGTCGATCGCGAAAGTCTTTTGCTCAGCCCACAGTAACCCGAGCACCGGGTCGTAGCCCTTCACTCGATCGTCACCCTGGATCACGAATCCAGCCTGTGGCTTCGCCAGATTGCGTTTTCCAGGATGTGCCGAAGTCTCGGATTCCTTGGCCTGCTGTCCTGCTTTGGGGTCCAGCAACTCAGCCTGCTGCGCGAGCGTGGGAAAGTTCGTGTTGAAGTCCCAATAGTCGGCGCGCTTGAATTGATCGGGCGAGCAGGGCAACGCACCCTGGACATTTACCGCTGTTATTTGTCCATCGTCCGTGGTTTGATTTTGAAAAAGATCCTTCCCTTGTTCTCGTGTCACTTCCGCTGCCCGCATCTGCGTGATCTGGATTTGCCGCGCTGCCTCCACTGCGGCATTCCGCTCAGCCAGCGAGAGTTTCTTCCCGTTGGGGCCCACCGGCGATACGGTCACCGGCACTTCCGCATGCTGTGGATCAAACCGGAAATCCACTTCTTTCCCGCACAATGCAAACCCTGTCGAGTCCAGCAGCCGAATATTCACTGACATCGGCATCGGCGAAGCAGTTATGGCTCGCGTGAAACCGGCGTCCCACCGATCCTCCATTGGTTCAATGCGCAGTTGATAGGCGAGTCTTCCCGTTTTGGCGTCGCCCTCCCACCTTGTATTCAGATGCCCGCGCAGCCCCGCATCCGCAACGATGCCAGGACCCAAATCACCCGGCGGTGGACCATCGGGCTTACCAGATTTCATCGTGAACAAGACAAAGATCGCAAAGATGGCGAGCGCCGCAAAGCCACCAATAAGCACCAGGTTCAGCTTCTTCTTTTGCGGAGCCTCGACCACGGGCTTCTCTGCCGCGTCGACAAACTCCTCATCTTCCGCCGCTTCTTCAGGTTGTTCCTGTCCTTCATCCTCTGACTCTTCGACAACCGGCTCGTGGACTGCCACCGACCCCGCCGCTGACTCTGCCACTGTTGGCCCCGCCACTCGCACCGCTGTAGCCGTGGCTGCCGGTCGTGCCGGCGCGGTAGTCGCTGACGATGCCGGAGAAGTCTTCTGCGGCGTTGTAGCAGAGGTCTTGGGAGGAGAAGGCGGCGCCGGGTGGCTTGCTTCCGCATACTCCTCGTCGAACTCGTGCTGGTCAGACTCGAACATACTTACGCCTTCCAGGAGGACATCCGGAATTCTCCCACGCTGGTAACCTCAAATGCAAAGTACCGGCGTAACCCCAATTTACCCCCAGTGAGTTCAGATCGTCTTATCAACGACGTGACTACCTAGGTTCGCCAGCGCGTTGCCTACAGGCGGCTTCCATCCAGCACGTCTCGAAGCGCAAAGCTCGTTTCCAATCGCGTTACGCCGGGCAGCCGCGAAAGCTCGTTCTGGTGCAGGCGGCCGTAATCGTCGATCCCCCCCACTCGCGCTACCAGCATGTAGTCGTACTGTCCGGCCATCAAGTGGCAGCTGACGATTTCATTGCAATGCCGCACTGCCGACTCAAATGCCGCGAGCACTGAGGCAGATTGCCGCTCAAGAGTTACGCGGATGTAAATCGTCATCCGTTTCCCAAGTAGCCGGTCATCCACTTCCGCACGATAGCCTCGAATCGCGCCGGCGCCTTCCAGCGCCTGAATCCGCCGCGACGCCGCCGAAGCCGATAGCCCTACGGCCTCGCCCACTTCGTAATTCGTCGCTCTGCCATGGCGTTCGAGGTAGCGCAGAATTGAGGCGTCCAACTCATCCAATTCGAAGTTTGCGGGCGTACTGGTTGTTTCTTGCATATATACCCTTCCATTCTCACATATCGTGCTCTTCGAAATCTTTTAGCACGACATTTGCACACATTGGAACCCCTAAACGCCTTAGCATGTGTCCAACTGAAAGCAAGCAGTTAGAGCGGCGCCGGATAAATGCCCTCCTCCAGATGACAAAACGTCCGGCGCGCAGCTTTTCCAGACACCCTCTCCCAAGCAACTGAAACACTAAGCCGGAAGAAGGAGCCAACGATGATCATCGGAGTTCCCAAAGAAATTAAGGACAACGAGGCCCGTGTTGGTGTCACCCCTGCCGGCGTCAAGGCGCTCTCTGAGTCCGGCCACAAAGTGCTGGTCGAAACCCATGCGGGCGAACTCTCCGGATTCACCGACGCGAGCTATCAGGATGCCGGCGCCGAGATCGTTGGCGATGCCGGCAATGTCTGGGGTAAAGCCGAGATCGTGGTCAAGGTCAAGGAACCCATCGAGCAGGAGTACGTCTACTTTCGCGAAGGCCTGGTACTCTTCACCTACCTTCACCTCGCGCCCATTCCCGTTCTCACCAACAAGCTTCTTGATTCCAAGGTGATTGGCATCGCTTATGAGACCGTCCGCGATCGTCAGGGCACCCTTCCCTTGCTTACGCCGATGAGCGAAGTTGCAGGCCGCATGAGCGTGCAGGTCGGCGCCACATACCTCGAAAAGGAGCGCGGCGGCCGCGGGATTCTTCTCGGCGGCGTTCCAGGTGTTCCTCCAGCCAACGTAACCATCGTTGGCGGCGGCATCGTCGGAAGCAACGCGGCGAAAATCGCCCTAGGCTTCGGCGCCAAGGTCACGCTTGTCGACGTCAATCTCCACCGCCTTCGCGAACTCGACGATCTCTACAGCGGCCGCCTGTACACGCTGGCTTCGAACAGTTACAACGTTTCACTGGCCACTCGCGAGGCCGACCTTGTCATTGGCGGTGTGCTCATTCCCGGAGCAACCGCTCCCAAGATCGTCACCCGCGCCATGGTTTCTGCGATGAAAAAAGGCGCGGTGATTGTCGACGTGGCCATCGATCAAGGTGGATGCGTCGAAACCGCCAAGCCCACTTCGCACTCCAACCCAAGCTATGTTGTCGACGGCGTTGTCCACTACTGTGTCACCAACATGCCCGGAGCGGTGCCGCATACTTCCACGCTGGCGCTGACCAACTCCACCTTCCCCTACCTGATGCGCATCGCTAACCTCGGCGCTCGGGAAGCACTCAAGCGCGACCCAGGTTTCGCTGAAGGACTGAACACCTACCTCGGCACCCTCACGCATCGCGGTGTAGCCGACAGCCAGAAACGTGCCTGGACAGGAACGGACATCGTCCTGGGATAGAGCACGATTCGATCCACCCCTCGTTGATCTCTCTTCTCAGATAACTCGCCTTCGGTGGAACCGGGGCCTTTATTCCCAGATCCCTGATCCCTGTCCTCTGAATCTATAATCCCCCCATGCCCATTGAAGACGGCTCGCGGCGACGTTCTGTCGTATTCCTCGGCGCCGGCGTGTTGCTGTTTTTCGCACTGCTGGGCGGACTTCAAGCATTTAATACCTCCAACATTCGGTTCCTCAATCCCGAAACCTCTGGTGAGACGCTTGCCTTCACCGGCCTAACCGTCGTCGTCTTTCTTCTCCTCCTCGTCCTGCTCCTTCTGCTGCTCCGCAATATTCTCAAGCTCTACGCTGACCAGAGCAGCAGTGCTCTGGGCGCGCGGCTCCGAACGCGCATGGTTCTCGGTGCAGCCCTAATCGCGCTTACTCCAGCGGTTTTCATGTTCCTGTTCAGCTTCCAGCTCATGAACCGCTCCATCGATCGCTGGTTTTCGCCCAACACCTCCGAACTGCGCGACGACTCAACCCGCGTAGTGCTCGAGCTGGCCCAATATGTCGCCAGCAATGCTCGCGGAGAAGCAGAATCGATCGTGGCCACAGGCACGCCTGATGGCGACGTATCCGCCCTCGAAAAAGTGCTCGCCTCGCATCGCGTAACGCTTGAGGGCGGCTTTGTTCTTGTGTATGACCAGGGCCGGCATGTTATCTCCAGCTTCGCGGCTCCTCCAGAGACCACCACAGCAAGTCTCATTCCCTGGCTTCCTGAAAAAACCGGCGACCCCAAATCGCAATCCGTCATTCCGCTGCAAGGTCCGCTTTCTAGCAGCATTCTCACCTTGGCCCTGCGCAATGACGAACCAGTCATTCGCATCGAGGGTCAGGATTACGCACTCGGCAAATCGGCAACACCATCGGGAAATCTCGTAATCACGGTTCTCCCCATGCCGCAGGGACTAAGCCAGACCACCGCCCGTATCCGACAGGGTGCAGCAGAATATTGGGACCTCTTTCGCTCCCGCAACAGCATCCGCGCCACCTTCTTCCTGATGCTCCTCCTCATCACGGTCGTGGTTTTCTTCTCCAGCGTCTGGCTTGCGCTGTTTCTGTCCAAGCAGATCACGCGCCCGGTTGAAGCTTTGGCCGATGCTATGGATGAGATCGCCGCGGGCAAGTATGAACATAGGGTCGGCCTCGTCACCACTGGCGAGATGTCTGAGCTAGTCCGCTCTTTCAACCATATGGCTGCCGATCTCGACACCAGCCGAAAGCTCGCTGAAACTTCATCCGCACAACTCACTGCGGCTAACCAGGCCATCGAAGCGCGTCGCCGCGAGCTTGAAACGATTCTCGAGACAATCCCCTCCGGCGTCGTCACGCTCGATAGTTTGGGAAGCGTTCTGCAAGCCAATCGAGCGTTTGCGGTTCTCGTGGGTCAGGACGAAAATGTCGGCATTCGCGGCCAGAAGCTCGATGTCCTCTTGCCGCCTGATTCGATGGAGGAACTCGCCGGAGTGATTCGTCGCGGCCAGCGCATGGGCGCAGCTTCTACCGAAATCGAACTTCATCTCCACGGCCGCAATATGCATCTCGCCGTCACCAGCGCTCGACTCGAACTGGCGCATGGCAGACCCGGCACGGTCCTCGTCGTCGAAGACACTTCTGAACTTCTCCGCGCTCAGCGCCAGCTCGCGTGGAAAGAAGTGGCCCAACGCGTAGCCCACGAAATCAAGAATCCGCTGACCCCCATTGCGCTCTCTGCCGAACGCATCGGCCGGCATCTTGACCGCGGGCAACCCGACTCGCCTTCCATCATTCGCAAATGCAGCGAAGTCATTCTTGCCTGCGTGGGAACACTGCGCACGCTCGTCGATCAGTTTTCGGCACTTGCCCAATTTCCGGCGCCACAGCCGCGGCCCTGTGACATGAACCAGGTCGCCGACGAGGCCCTCGCCCTTTTTGCAGGGCGCCTTGAGGGCATCACCGTTAAGCGCGACCTCGAAGCCGGACTACCTCTGGTCCTTGCAGATCACGAAGCCATTCGCCGTGCGCTCGCCAACCTCATCGACAATGCCGCCGAGGCAATGCAGGGAAGTCTCCTCCGCGTCCTCCGCGTACGCAGTTCTCTCGCCGAAGATGGCGCTGCCGTAGAAATTGAGGTTTCCGACACAGGCCACGGCCTCACCGAAGAGATTCGCGAGCGCCTGTTTTTGCCCTTCTACTCCACCAAGCACCGTGGCACCGGCCTCGGTCTCTCCATTGCCGCCAAGATCATCCAGGAAATCGGTGGCTCCGTTCGTGCCGAGAGCAACAGCCCGAAAGGTGCACGCTTCCTCATCCGCCTGCCTTTGTTGCTTGACCACGCCGATCCGCAGGCGCAGGAACCGAACGCGGCCACAACTCCTGTTACCGGGGCGCGCCCATGAACCATGTCCTCGTAGTCGATGATGAGGTGGAGATTCGAACTTCGCTTGAAGAGATCCTCACCGAAGAAGGCTACGGCGTCGCTACCGCGCCCACTGCAGCTGAGGCTCTCGTGCTCATCGAGGATGCGCCCTACGACGTCGTACTGCTCGACATCTGGCTCCCTGATCGCGATGGCCTCGATGTGCTTGGCGATATCCACGCACTCGCCGCTGAGAAACGCCCCGAGGTCGTGATCATCTCAGGTCATGGCACCATTGAGGCAGCCGTCAAAGCGACGAAACTCGGCGCATATGATTTCCTCGAAAAACCGCTCTCGCTCGATCGCACTCTCATTGTTCTCAAAAATGCGGTGGAGGCCCGCCGCCTTCGCAACGAGAATCTTGAATTCAAACGCCAGTTCAGCGTGGGCGCCGTTCTCACCGGTGAAAGCGTACCGGTCAAGGCGCTGCGTCAGCAGATTCGCCTCATGGCCCCCACCAACGGCCGCGTGCTCATCTATGGGGAATCGGGCACCGGCAAGGAACTCATCGCCCGCGCCATCCACGCCGAGAGTCTTCGGCGCGACGGAGTTTTCATTGAACTCAACTGTGCCGCCATCCCCGAAGCCCATATCGAATCTGAATTATTTGGCTACCGTCATGGCGTACAACCCGGCGGCCCGCCCGAACAGCGCGGAACTCTGGAACGCGCCGACGGCGGATCGCTCTTTTTAGATGAAGTTGGCGACATGAGTCTCAAGACACAGTCCAAGATGCTCAGCGCTCTTGACGATCAACTCTTCACACCCGTCGGCGGCACGCAGCCTCTCCGAGTGGATGTTCGCCTCATTGCGTCAACCAACAAAGACCTCGAAGAAGAAATCGCCAAGGGAAATTTCCGCGAAGACCTCTTCTACCGCCTCAACGTAGTTCCGTTTTTCGTGCCGCCATTGCGCGAACGCAAGCAGGACATTCCGCTTCTCGCCCGTGAGTTCCTTGCTGAGTTTGGCCGCCAGTACGGTCGCCCGCGCATGGAGATCAGCGAAGAAGCCCTTGAAGTCCTCCAGCAATATCACTGGCCGGGCAACGTGCGCGAATTGAAGAATGTCATCGAGCGCGTCTTGATCCTGAATCCCCGCACGCTGCGCATCGAGCGCAAACAACTGCCGCCGCTTACGCACAAATCCAACTCGCGCTCAACCGAAGATTTCTCCACGCTCCAGCAGGCACGCGACGCCTATGAGCGCGACTACATTCTCAAGAAGATTGAAGAAGCTCGCAATAATGTGAGCCGCGCCGCCGAACTCCTCGGCCTTGAGCGCAGCCATCTCTATCGCAAGATGAAGACCCTGGGCATCACTGTACGCGAGTAGAAGCGGAGTCGCCCTGTGCCCTCACCAACGCGTATGACCGCCTGTCTTCCTTATTCTGCCGCCGATCGCCAACGTTCACGCGCCGATCCCGCGCTCCTTCGCGCCGATCGGATCCAGGCATCCGCAAAGTGACCGCGCTCCGCCGATCTCGGCCTTGCCGCCGATCCTGCCAGGCCGAAAGCGAAGAAGGCAAAATAATCGCCGCCGATCCATTCGCCCCGTTGGCGCCCTTCGCGCGTTGCTTCTGCGCTAGCTCCGACTTGTCGAAGTGCACCTTGCCATCGGTCAGCAGCTTGTTCAGCACTGGTAGATTGCCGCGCTGCATCTCGATGTAGTCCACTCCCTCGGCTGTCAATGTAAAGTCGGAGTTGTCCGCCCTCGTGATGTAGCCCTTCTTCTGCAGATACCAGGTAGTGAAGTCGAGGTAATCCCGTGGGAACCCCATCCGCCTCTCAATTTCTGCCAGAGAAACCTCAGGGGTGCGAGGATTCGAGCGGCGCTTGAAGTAGAGCACCGCCAGCACCGCCACCCGGCGGTTTAACTCGCCCTCCACGCTATCCATGAAGTCGACAGAATTGGAAAGAGGCTTGACGTCGATCGCTTCCAGGCGGCAGGCCGAATCGTACTCTGCCCGGCGGACGGGATTCGAGAGCGTGTCAAACGCTGACTTCAGCATGCGAAACATCTCCGCATCACCCGATTCCGGGTTGTCCGGATGCAGCCGTGCCGCAAGATACCGATAGACGCGATGAATCGTATCCGCGTCAGCATGAGGGCTGATTTGCAGGAACTCGTAGTAGTCGATCATTCTGGTAGGTCTTTCTCTCTCTAGTTCTTTGCCGACACTCGATACCGAATTGCCTGGGGGATTCCGAATTGTAACAGTCTTTCTTCTCGTTGCGAAAAAGGCATTCGCACCGCTCGCGAATGCGGTACCTGCATCGGGCCTGGGCCATCCCCACCGCCGCAGCTTGTCCATTACTGAACAGGGTTTTGCAAAAATGGCCAGAGTAGTCCATAGATCGCTTGCTGCTGATTTTTTGATAACGTATTCCGGTTCAGCGGCTTGTGCTTCCAACCTGCCTCGAAAAGTCTGGCCTCAAAATTGCCACACAGCCAACATTGCAGTGTCTTTGGAGGTTCCCGTGGCCTATTTCGAGCGTATTCGTGATGTGGTGTCCGAGCCCTTCAGTTCGGATGTGATCCGCCAGCGCGCTGCTGGTGGCTGGCAGATGGTCTCCATTGAATGGCGGCGCGAGCTGCCCGATTCCGAAACACCGCCCGATGGCGCCTTCAGCGAAGCGATCCCCTATGGTCTTCGCATCTCTGAAGACTGCAAGCGCCTCGAAGTCGATCCCCACGAGAATCAGGTCCTGCTGCTCATGATGGACCTGCTCGCGCAGGACTTCTCCTACTCGGCAATCGTCAGCGATCTTAACGAAAAGGGCTTCCGCACCCGCGAAGGCCGCCCCTGGAATCGCGTCGCCGTCTTCAACATGATGCCCCGCCTCATCGAAGTCGGCCCGCGCATCTTCTCGAGTGAAGAGTGGGAGCAGCGCCGCATCAAGCTCGCCCGCCGCGAAGCGCCCTAACTCGCCTGTCTTATGCAGCCGCAACTTCGTCGAGTGGCTTGACTTTGGCACGCTTCCTTTTCGAAGCAATCCAGAGATCGTGCTGCGCCTGAAGGCGCAGCCAAAAGCTGGCGTCCGTACTAAAAGCCTCTGATATGCGCAGTGCCATGTCTGCGGAGATCCCAGCCTTGCCATTTAGAACCCGCGAGAGGGCAGGGCGGGTGACCCTTAGATGCCGCGCGACCTCTGTTACCGATCTGCCTTGCAAATAGTTTGCGAGGACTCTTCCGGGATGGGATGGATTATGCATTTGCATGGCTAACCTCCTTCAGTGGTAATCCTGATAATCAACGAGAATCGCGTCTTCTCCGTCAAACGCAAACGTTATTCTCCAGTTTCCACTTACACTCACTGCCCAGTGTCCAGCGAGTTCTCCCTTCAATCCGTGGAACTTCCATCCTGGAATATTCATCTGCTCCGGTCTCATCGCGATATTTAAGACGGTAAGTTGATCGCTAAGCCTACTGGCATGACTGGGCTGAATTCCGGCCTTTGTACCCGAAAGGAAAAATCTTTCCACTCCTCTATGCCGGAACGATCTTATCATCTTGAATTATTGTATACCGTAACGCAACGCTATACACCAGAAACATTGCACTCACCAATCACTTCAGAATCGGCCCCAGCGATGCCGGATTATCTCCGGTTCGCGGATCCACGCGAAAATCCCATACTGATTGGCTGATGTCCGATGGCGAAAGAATCTCGACCAGCGCGTATTCGCCGATCGTCAGCGTTGTCTCGGGCGTCAGCTTCAGCCAATGCTTGCCCGCCATCACTTCCGCCTTTGTCGGAATTACGTCCTCATTCTGCGTGACCTTGCCGGTCGGGCTCACATTGATTCCGCCGATAATCCGCACCTCTCGGCGCTGATCGACTTTCACAATCGCAAACCCAGAATTGGGCGAATGCGCGCCATGCTTCCGATTTGGCATTTCTTTCGCCCCGTTGGTTTGGACGGTCATGGCGTGCGACACGACTTGCTCCACATTGTCTTGCCCTTCGAGCGAGAGATAAATCGCCGGGTCGTTGACATGCAGGTGCACCCTTGCATTCGCTCCCGCCAGCTCGACCGTAGCCTTCTCGCCGGCCAGCGGATTCAAAGTCGCCAGCCCCTTCTTGTTCTTCTGGTTAAGGCTGAGATCCGAGGGCTTCAACTCGACCAACTCCGGCGTGCCCTGGTAGGTATCCAGGGCAAACACGCCGTCCCGGTCGGGTAGCTCCAGCCCCTTTGCCACTTCGGGCATGCGAGCCTTCATCTCATCGCGCGCCGCCGCCTCTTCCTTGTCGATCTCCTCAGCCTCTTTCATTGCGGGCGAGGCTCCTTGAGGGCTCTCGTATGGACCGGTGTGGGTTTGCTCCCACTTGCGCGTCGCACCCCAGTCCACCAGGTCGTACGGCAGCTCTTCCCAATCACCCCCGCGCTCCAGCGACAGATAACGGACGCGGTCGCCAACTACCTGGTATTGGCGAACAACCTGGTAGCTTCCGTCTTTCAGAATCAGACGATGATTGTGAGCCAGTCCGGGCGCATCCGGTTTCAGGGTGGCCCTGTTGTCCGGATTCCCTTGCTGGCTCTGCGCAAACCCCGGTCTCGATGCTAAAACCAGCGCCGCAAGCGCAATTATCGATACCCGTCCCATATCATCGAAAGCCTTCATTGCCCAATAGTTTAGACGCTTCTGCCTTCGTCAGGTTTGCGCCGCATTACTTCGGATGCCTTTTGACGTGTGACATCCGCTGACCTGGCGCATCTAAACCTGTGTATTCTTGTTGCAGGCCCCTCTCATAAGGAAGTCGAGTTTGACCGGACACCACCCATGGACGCGCAGCGATCGCGGCGCAAGGCCTAGAGCCTTCACTACAGTCGTCTTGGTGTGCCTTGTGCTTCTTGCGCTGCTCGCCGTTGTACAGGTGGCGCACGTACACTCGGTCGACACCGATGCTGACCACTGTCCGCTGTGTGTCGTCCTGCACTCGGCAGTGCCGATTGCGGCAGTCCTGCTTGCCATCGTGCTGGTGCAGATCGAGGCGGTCACTCCGGTTGTTGCCTTCCGCCGCGTAGGAACGGTTTGGCATCGCCAGCTTTTCATCCGTCCTCCTCCCATCTCCGCGGCTTCGTTCTGACCTGCGTCTCGGCCTGAAGGTTACGACGCAAAATAGCCGACATCGGCTAAAAATCAAATTTCTGGCCCTGACCTGATCAAAACGATGCCGCCGTTGTACTGACAGCGCCGTGCGTGTTTTTTGCATGGGCAATGGAATTTCAGTCAACCAATGGAGGCACTCTTCTATGCCGTCGATTTACGGCAAGCTTTTCAAGACACTTCCCCTCGCCGCCCTTTTTGTTGCGGCTATCGTCGGTCACGCCGCGCAGAGTGGCAATGCCGGCGCGGTTCGCGGTACAGTCACGGATCAATCTGGTGCAGTCATCCCGGATGCAACGGTCCGTCTTAAAAACACTGTCAGCGGCCTGGATCGTTCGGTGAAAACCGATGGTGCTGGCCAATTTGAGATCGACAATGTCCCGTTCAATAACTACAACGTCAGCGCCTCAGCATCCGGCTTTGCCTCACAGAGCCAAAGCTTCACTCTTCGCTCCGCTGTCGGCATGAACCTGAAGTTGATATTGCAAATTGAAGCCGCTGCCTCCACAGTAACGGTTCAAGCGTCAGGGGACCTGGTCGAGACGGATCCAACCTTTCACACCGATGTGGATCGCGATCTGTTCATCAAGGTTCCGCTCGACAGCGCTACATCTTCGCTCAGCTCCCTGGTCACCGCGACCACTCCCGGGGTTTCAGCTGACTCCAACGGTCTGTTTCACGGCATGGGCGACCACGCCTCCAATTCCTTCTCGGTCGACGGCCAGTCGATCACAGACCAGCAAAGCAAAGTGTTTTCCAACCAGATTCCGTCCAACTCCATTCAGTCGCTTCAAGTGATTGCGGGAGCCCCTCCTGCCGAATATGGAGATAAGACAAGCCTGGTAATCGTGGCAACCACCCGCTCGGGGCAGGGAGTAACCCGGCCGACCGGTAGCGTCACCAGCTCATACGGATCGTTTGGCACGGTAACGGGAGCGTTCGATCTCTCCTATGGCGGAAAGTCCTGGGGCAACTTCGTAGAAGTCGATGGCTTGAACACGGGCCGCTTCCTTGATCCGCCAGAGTTCACAGTTTTCCACGACAATGGTAACGAACAGAACTTCTTCGATCGCGTCGACTACAGCTTCACGGGTCTCGATTCCATTCATGTCGACCTGAACTACAGCCGCTCGTGGTTTCAAACGCCCAACGCTTTTGACAACGTCAATGTGCAAAATGTTCTTAGTGGCGGCTCCACCGCGACTCCGACCTTCGGGTCTGTGGGCAACACCGATCAACACTCCAAGATCGGCACCTACAACATCTCCCCCACCTACACGCGCGTCATCAACAACAACTCTGTATTTAACTTCGGCGCGTTCGTCCGGCACGATGACTACAACTACTATCCCAGCGGCAATCCTCTTGCCGACCTTGGTCCTCCGAACCTGCAGACCTCATCCATTGCGCAGAATCGTACCCTGACCAATACCGGCATCCATTCGGATATCTCCTACGCGAAGGGAATACACACCTTCAAGGGCGGCCTGCAGTTCTCGCATACCTTCCTGCGTGAGAACGACGACCTCGGTGTAGTCGAATCCATCTACAATTCCCCTTGCGTCGACGTAACCGGCAATCCGCTTCCGGGCTTTGCCGACCCCTCGCAATGCACGGCCAGCGGAGTGGCAGCGAATCCCAATTACCTCCCGGTGCTCGCTCCATACGATCTCACGCGCGATGGGGGTTTCTACACCTTCAACGGTCGCGCCGACATCAAAGAAACAGCGCTCTACGTCGAAGACCAGATCAAAGCCGGAAACTGGCAGTTGAGCCTCGGCATTCGCGGCGATATTTACAACGGCCTCAGCAGCGCCACCCAAGCGGAGCCTCGCCTGGGCGCTGCCTACACCGTCAAGCAAACCGGGACAGTACTCCGCGCCTCCTACGCCCGCACCCTTGAGACGCCCTTCAATGAAAACCTGGTTCTCTCGAGCACCGGTTGCAGCGACGCGGTGTTGGAACCGTTGCTCAACTGCTCTCCGGGTGTGTCGGATGTCGAAGTGCCCGGCTTCCGCAATGAATTTCACGCGGGACTTGAACAGGCATTCGGCAAAAACATTATCCTGAGCGGCGAGTATGTCTGGAAGTACACGCACAATGCCTTCGACTTCAGCGTGCTCGGCAATACCCCGATCACGTTCCCAATTGCCTGGCATAACTCGAAGATTCCCGGCTACGCCTTGCATCTCAGCGTGCCGAATTACCACAACATAACCGCTTACACCGTTCTGTCATCGGTGGCGGCTCGTTTCTACCCGCCCCAAGTCGCGGGCGCCGGCGCAACCGTCGGTCAAACGGGACTGCCATTCCGCATCGATCACGACGAGAAGCTCAATCAGACAACGCACGTGCAATACACCTATTCGCGCGGAAAGATGCTCAACGGTCTTTGGGGCGGCTTCAATTGGCGGTACGACTCAGGTCAGGTTGCTGGTCAGGCTCCTTGCTACAACCCGTTGTCGAACGATCCCAACACCGCCTGCGCAGACACCTCGACGACCCTCAATGGCCAACCCGCAGTGGATCTCAGCAGCCTCACCGCCGACCAGGAATTCCAGGCAGGACTGATGTGCAACGGACAGAAGGCAACTCCGGACGATCCGCTGCCGGCAGTCTGTCTGGCATCACAATACAGCTCATCGCTTCTCAAAATTCCGGCGCCCGGTACCGGCAACAACGATCACAACCCGGCCCGTATCGCGCCCCGCAACCTCTTCGATGTCTCGATCGGCAAAACCAACGTATTTCACACCGACCGCTTCAAGACAGGCCTCGAATTAACCGCGGTCAACGTGACCAACGAATACGCCCTCTACAACTTTCTCTCCACCTTCAGCGGAACGCACTACGTAACCCCGCGCGCCCTCACCGGCACAGTCACGTTCAACTTCTAACGCCTCAGTCGCCTTCCGCGTCGCGGCGCGGAAGGCAAGATAAAACGCAACCATTCGGTTGCACAGTTGGTTAAACGATTGCAAGGATTAACTATCGTGAAGAAATGGTGCTAAGAGGTATTGGCTTTTGATTACGAGTTGCTGGCGGCCTTTGCTATCGCCAGCAGCCTCTCCAGCAAAGGCTTCAACAAATCCAACCTCAGCGCATTCGCGCCATCTGACTTCGCATGTGCCGGATCGTCATGCACCTCGAGAAAGATGCCGTCGACCCCGGCGGCAACAGCGGCCCGTGCCAGCAGCGGAATGAACTCCGGCTGCCCACCGCTTACCCCATTTGCCGCCGAAGGCTGCTGCACCGAGTGCGTGCCGTCGAATACCACCGGAGCCATCGCGCGCATGACCGGCAACGACCGGTAATCCACCACCAGCGTGTTGTACCCGAAGCTGGCTCCGCGCTCAGTTAGAAATACGCGCTCATTGCCCGTCGAGCGCACCTTCTCAACCGGGTGCGTCATATCCCACGGCGCAACAAACTGGCCCTTTTTGATGTTGATCGCCCGGCCCGTCTTTCCAGCCGCCACCAGCAGATCCGTCTGCCGGCAAAGAAACGCCGGAATCTGCAACACGTCCACAGCTTCGGCCGCGACGTCGCAGTGCGCAGGCTCATGAACGTCGGTCAGCACCGGCAAGCCCGTATCCTTCGCCAGTCGGCCCAGAATCTTCGTGCCTTCCACCAGCCCCGGCCCGCGAAAGCTCTTCACGCTCGTCCGGTTCGCCTTGTCGTAGCTTGCCTTAAAAATGTAGGGAACACCCAGGTCGCTCGTAATCCGCTGAATGGCCTCCGCCATCCGGCGCACATGCGCTTCAGACTCGATGACACAAGGTCCGGCAATCAGAAACAACTGCCCTTCGCCTACACGAACAGGGCCAATTTCGAAGGAGTGGCTCACGAGCCGATTCTACCGCGACGGTCCGGCGCGACGGCATCCGGATATAGCCAAGGATCTACCTATTCCACCGCGGTTGCCGCCGTCACGCCGACCCCCGCCCCGCACGCACACTCTTCCAAATCACCCAACAACGCATCCACTCGCTTCAAGTCCGTATCCCACGCAAACATCATCCGCGCCGCACCGCCGATAAAGGTGTAGAACTTCCATCCCCGCCCGCGCAGGCTCTCCAGAATCACATCCGAAGCATTCAAGAACACCGTATTCGCGTCTACCGCAGAAACCACCTGCACGTTCTCAATCCGCGCCACCCGCTCCGCAAAATACTGCGCGCACTCGTTCGCGTGTTTCCCATTGTTCAACCACGCGCCGCTCTCCAGCATCCCCACCCATGGAGCCGCAAGAAACCGCATCTTCGAAGCCAGTTGCCCCGCCTGCTTGCAGCGATAATCAAAATCTGTCGCCAGCGCCTTGTCGAAGAACAACACCGCCTCACCCACCGCCATGCCATTCTTCGTTCCGCCAAAGCACAGCACATCCACTCCGGACTTCCAGCTCAACTCCGCCGGCGAACACCCCAGGCTCGCACACGCATTCGCAAACCGCGCTCCATCCATATGCAGCAGAAGCCCATGCTCCTTGCAAGCGGCCGAAATTGCCTTCACTTCATCAATCGTGTACACCCGCCCCGTCTCGGTCGGCTCGGTAATCGTCACCACCCGAGGCTTGGGATAGTGAATGTCCTGCCGCTTCGTCGCCAGTTCGCGAATCGATGCGGGCGTCAGCTTTCCATCCACACCCTGCGCCA
Organism: uncultured Acidobacteriaceae bacterium; assembly: GCA_963832035.1. Taxonomy (GTDB): domain Bacteria; phylum Acidobacteriota; class Terriglobia; order Terriglobales; family Acidobacteriaceae; genus Telmatobacter. The sequence goes on from CAWHSK010000005.1 coordinate 357,712, forward strand.
CCAGCAGCTTCGATCCATTCGAGAAAAACTCCGGCGCGCCGCACTCATCCGTCTCCACGTGTGACGCATCGCAGCAGATCACCCCGTGATACGACTGGCACAGCGAAGCCAGCGCCAGTGAGTTCGCTGCGGTCCCATTGAAGACAAAGAACACCTCACACTCGGTTTCAAACAGTTCGCGAAATGCATTCGCCGCACGCCCTGTCCACACATCATCGCCGTACGCTGTAGCATGCCCGTGATTTGCCCGCTGCATGGCAGCCCACGCCTCCGGGCAAATGCCCGCATAGTTATCGCTCGCAAACTGCTGCCCAAAATCCTCAATCTCTCTCGTCATCTTCGTAGTTCCTGGCCCCCTGATCCCTGTTCCAAATGATAAGTCTCATCGGACTCGGCCAGTTCCACACTGAGGTCCAGACACTCCGCATTCGCCGTGCGAGACCGCCCCCGATTTGCCGGGTGGAGATTTGCTACTTCTGTACCCGTTTTTCCTCTGCAATTATTTGTCGCCCTCATCTCACGAAGTGATATAAATCACATAATTCCTGAAGAGAGTGCGGGAGAATCGCTTTATTCCGCAAGAGCAGATTGCTCGTGGGTGCATGCTCCTCCGGCATGTACCCCACGAGTGGGGGATTTAAGCCGTGCCTAGTCAAGCTATATATGAGTTCCGGGCCAGGGCAGTTCCAACCGCCGTCGCCTCTTCTAAAACCTACTGGGTACCCGCAAGCGTAGTGTCGATCTGCGACTCCCCAGCCTTCTCAAGAACACCCGAGGATCAAACGATCGAGCTGAACTCCGACGGGCTCGGGTGTGCCCGCGGTGTCCGCTCTGCTTTCCTTTTCGAAGCCGGCATGGCTCTCATGGCTTACGGAATCTGGCACTTCTGGCATTTGGCCCGCTAAAGACGGTTGTGGCTCTTCTGAGTCCGAGCTACTTCCAACACAAAGCGGAAGAGCACCGGTGCTCTTTGGGGGCAGGTTCGGCGATGGTGAGCGAAGAATCTGCTTTTGCGTTTCGAATTCACCACACTGAGTAAGAGGCGCCGGCTACTTCTTCAACGGCTTTCGCGCGAAGTAGTAGAGCGCATAGGCCAGCATCGCAAATCCCAGTACCGACACCCACATGTGATCCAGTATCGTTCCGCGTGGGAAATTCAGAATGTCGCGGTTGTCCATGTAAGTGGCTTCCACCGCCTTCAGTGCCACGCCGATCAACCCTGCAATTCCACCCGCCGCAATCAGTCCCGAAGCAAACAGCGACCCCGACGAAATATCGCTCTCCGCCTCGCCCGAGCGCGCAGCCGCCCGGTCCACAATCCACCGCACCACGCCGCCCACAAAAATCGGCAGCGTCGTCCCAATCGGCAGATACGCCCCCACCGCAAACGTTAGTGAGCGAATCCCCAGCAACTCCACCGCAATCACCAGCGACACGCCCAGCAACACCAGTCCCCACGGCAGCTTCCGGCTCAGAATTCCATTGATCACCGTCGCCATCAGCCGCGCTTGCGGCGCCGGAGCGGCCGCACTCCCAATCCCCTGGATCCAGTGCACTTCAATCTGCTTCGTGGCCGGAGAGTAGAGGTACTTCCCATCCTGCAACTCTGTCGACCCGATCGCATTCAACACCACATACTCCGACGCCTGGTGCGACGAGGTCGTCTTGTCTTCCGCCACCACTCGAATCTGCGGCGGCAGGTGCTTCACATCCGATTGAATCGAGACACCCGGATGTGCAGCGTTGATGTCCCACGGCTCCGGGGCAGCATGGAACTCCTGCAGCCCGGTATTCATCAGGTTCAACGTCGACCCAATCACGATCGTCGAAACCACCACGCCGATCATCAGCGCAATCTGCTGCGCCCGCGGCGTAGCTCCGATAATGTATCCCGTTTTCAAATCCTGCGAAGTGTCGCCGGAGTTCGATGCCGCAATGCAAACCACGCCGCCGATCGTAATAGCCAGCGCGCCAAACGCCGGAGCCGTCCATCCCTGCACCAGAAAAACCGCCGTCGTAGCCATCAGCGTTGCGATCGTCATGCCCGACACCGGACTGGCCGATGACCCCACTAATCCAACAATGCGCGAACTTACCGTGACAAACAGAAATCCAAACACCACCACCAGCAGCGCCGCTGCCAAATTCGCCGCCCAGCCCACAAATGCTCCAGGTACCGGCTTGAACTCCAGAAATAGAAACATGCAAGCCACGATGAGCAGCGACCCGATCATCACCACCGTCATCGAGAGATCGTTCTCCGTGCGAATCGGCTTCGCTTCCACCTTCTCAGCGCCCGGCTTCATATTCTTCAGCCCCATCGCAAGCGCGCCCCAGATCGTCGGCAGCGTCTTCATCAACGTGATCAGTCCCGCGGCAGCCACCGCTCCCGCGCCCATCGGCTTGATATAAGCCGCCCACAGATCACTCGGCCCCATCTGCGCAATCGGAATCTGGCCCGGATACACCGGATGCGGCAGTTCCTTTCCAAAGAAGTAAATCAGCGGCATCACCACCAGCCATGAAAAAACGCCGCCCGCAAAAATCACGCCGGCTACCTTCGATCCAATGATGTAGCCCACGCCCAGGTACTCCGACGTCGCGTCAGCGTTGATCGATGCGCCCTTCAGCACATGCTGCGGTCCAAAGTCCGGCCGGAACTCCGGCGAACCCGGCCATGCCCGAAATAGATTTCCATTCTGGAAAAATGTGTAGATCCCGCCGAGTCCCAGTCCCAGAAAAACTCGGCTGGCCAGCGATCCGCCTTTTTCGCCGGCAATCAGCACATCCGCGCAGGCCGTGCCTTCAGGGTAGGGAAGTACGCCGTGCTCCTTCACAATCAGTTGCCGCCGCAGCGGAATCATGAACAGCACGCCCAGCCATCCGCCAATCAGCGCCAGCATGAAGATTCGCGAGTACTCCAGATCGAAGCCCAGAAATACCAGCGCCGGCAGCGTAAAAATCACGCCCGAGGCGATCGACTGCCCCGCATTCCCAGTCGTCTGCACAATATTGTTTTCAAGAATCGAGGCCCGGCCAAACGCCCGCAGAATGCTGATCGAAAGCACCGAGATCGGAATCGAAGCCGCGACAGTCAGCCCGGCACGCAGGCCTACATACACCGTTACCGCGCCAAAAATAATTCCAAAAATGGAGCCCAATACCAGCGCACGAACCGTAAACTCCGGCGGATTCTGATCTGGCGATACAAAAGGTTGAAAATCGGCCACGGATTCCCTCCAACAGAATGCAAAACGAAAACCGTAATTTCCCTGAAGGGACGAGTTTACGTCATTCCACCCAATTTCTGTGCCTTGCCCTAATCACCCTGACCCTACTCATTCGAGTCTGAAACACCTTACTCAAATGGTTCTTGAAAGGGGCGGCTTTTACCCTTCACCGAAAACTCGGGTCTTGGCAGGCGAAGGAATCGTTGGGCTATCCCGCATGCGTCAGAACAGTCTCGCCAACTCGCTAACTCGCTTGATCGCGAAGCGATCGCTGACTTGCTGTATTTGTCAAAAAAACCGTCGACGGGCTACACCGACCCTGCGGGATGCCATCGGATAATGAGTTACCCCGGTGCATCCCGATCAATGCCTATGTAACTACTTGCCCCAGATCGCTTGCGGAATTCTGTAGACACCGATTCGACACTTGTCTGAGAATGCATGAACGCTGGGGAATCGCTCCTCCCCAAATCGAATCCCCATCCCCGCTTCAAGGAGAACCCGTGACCCGAAAATCAGGGAAATTCCTGCCAATATTCGCAGCTTTGTTGCTCTCCGCATCAAGCTGCGTGGCCCAGTCTGTTAAGACGCATCATGTTCGCGATGCGGTGAAGAATGGCAGCGCTCAAGCCAACGGCCGGCTCCCCGGCAATCAGGTCTTGCGGCTTGACCTCGTTTTGCCCCTCCGCGATCCCGCGGGCCTCAAGGCGTTCCTCGCTGACATCTACAATCCATCGAGTTCCAACTATCATCAGTTCCTCACGCCGTCCGAGTTCACCGCGCGTTTTGGTCCCTCCGCCGACGACTACGACACCGTTCTGCGCTTCGCCAAAACCTACGGATTCGAAGTTGTGGGTGGCTCCCGCGACGGCATGCTCGTTCAGGTAAAAGGTTCTGTGTCAAACATCGAAGCCGCGTTCCACGTGAACATGCGCACGTATAAACACCCGACCGAAGGCCGCAACTTCTATTCTCCCGACGTTGAACCCAGCGCGGACCTGCCCTTCAGTCTGTGGCACATCTCCGGCCTCGACAATTACTCCATTCCGAAGCCGCTTCACGTCAGCCGCGATGAGTTCGCCCAGGCTCACGGCATCGATGCGGAAAAAGTCGTATCGCATGCCACCACCGGCTCCGGCCCGTCTGCCTCCTTCCTGGGCAGCGACATGCGCGCCGCATACTACGGGTCTGGGCCACTCACCGGCGCCGGCCAGAACCTCGGCCTGCTCGAGTATTACGGCACCAACCTCGCCGACCTCACCACCTACTTCAAAAATGCCGGCCAGACCAATAACGTTCCCATCACGTTGCTATCCACCGATGGCACAAGCACAAGCTGTAGCTACCCCAATTGCGATGACGGCGAGCAGAATCTCGACATGACCCAGGCCATCGGGATGGCGCCGGGCCTCGCCAGTCTGACAATGTATGTCGGGTCAACTGACACCTCCATCATCAGCGCGATGACCACGCACACTCCGCTGCCGACCACCATCGGCTGCTCCTGGGGTTGGTCGCCCGCTGACCCTGCCGCCCTTGATCCCTACTTCCAGAGGATGGCGGCGCAGGGCCAGAATTTCTTCGCAGCATCCGGAGATGCATCAACCTGGACCAAAAGAGGCGCCAGCGCCCCGTGGCCTGCCGATGACGCTTACGTGGTTTCGGTGGGTGGCACTGACCTGGTCACATCCGGCGCCGCCGGCCCGTGGGCATCTGAGACAGCGTGGGTCGATAGTGGCGGCGGCATTACCACCAACAACATCGCCATTCCATCGTGGCAAAAGCTCGCCGGCGTCATAAACTCCAGCAACAAGGGTTCAACGACGCTGCGCAATGGTCCTGACGTATCCGCAAACGCCAACTTCACCTTCTATACCTGTGGTGATCAGCAAGCCTGCCAGGCCAACTATTACGGCGGAACCAGCTTTGCCGCTCCCATGTGGGCCGGCTACATCGCCCTCGTAAATCAGCGGCTCGCCCAGAGCAGCCAGCCCCCCGTCGGCTTCCTCAATCCCATCATCTACCAGCAGAACATCAACGCCGGCACTTATGCCGCGGACTTTCATGACGTGAAGAGCGGAACCTCCGGCAGCTACTCCGCAGTCGCCGGCTTCGACCTCGTCACCGGATGGGGCAGCCCGACTGCGGCGCTGATCACCGCGCTCACCGGGCCTCCGGCTGCCGGCTTCACCATCTCCGCCTCACCCGCCTCGGTTTCCGTCAATGCAGGCAGCAATGGGTCCACCACAATCAACAGTGCGGTGACCGGCGCCTTCTCCGGCTCCGTAACCTTGTCCGCAACCGGACAGCCCGCCGGCGTCACAATCGGATTCACCAGCGGTACTATCACCGCCGGCAACAGCACCAGCATGACCATCGCAGTTGCAGCCGGCACCGCCTCCGGAACCTACCCCATCACCGTCAAGGGAACCTCCGGCACCACGGTTGCAAGCACAACTGTCACACTCACGATCAACGGAGTAACTCCGAACTTCACCATCGCCGCGTCGCCCACCTCGATCGCCGTCTCCAGAAGCAACACCGGCAAAGTCACCATCACAACCACCGTGAGTGGCGGCTTCGGTTCCGCAATCGGGCTATCGGGTTCAGTCACAGGTACAAGAGTCACGGTAAGCTTCAGTCCGACATCGATAACCGGCGCCGGAACCTCGACCATGACCATCACCGTTAACCGCAGGGCGGCAACCGGTGCCCGCACCATCACCATCACCGGCATTGGCGGCGGACAGACACACACCGCAACCGTAGGCTTAACCGTTCAATAGCAGCCGTTCCCGCCGGAACAAGAAAAGCCCGGACTCTTCGAGGGTCCGGGCATTCTTTTTTTGCGTTGCCTATAACGGTCGTTCTACCTCACACATAGCTCAGGAGCCGCGATCGTTTTTTGGCTTTTTGCTCCGCATACCATCTGCATGGGAAATACAGAAGCACCAGGCACACAGCGTAGACGAGGTATAGGAGGGGCAGGCTCCACATATATCCGGCAGGCACTGGTCCCGGATCAAGCGGATGGTTCGTGAAGAGCCACGGGTCAACATGCCCCTCCCGCACGAGCGAGACGATGCACGCGGCAAGATGGATAAGTGGAATGTGCAGCAGGTAATAGAACATCGGAACACGCCCAAACGTCGCAATCACCCCGGAGAGCCTGCCCGTCCAACCCTCAGCGAAGGCCCACACCACAAACATCGGTCCGATCGTCATGCACAGATACTCAAGGGACGCAGGATACTTCGTCGCGTTCAGGAAGCTGAACAGCGTGTGCCGGTCCCAGGGCCGGGGGTCTCCGTAGATGCCAATCAGACGCAAAATCACAAATATCGCAGATAGCGCGACGCCCAGCCAAAGATAGATTCTGCGCCGCGCCTCCACTGGCTTTTCCGTGATTCGCCCGAATGCGTATCCGGCAAACATCAGCCCAACCCACGGAACGAGCACATACAGAATCAAGAGCGGCGCTCCGGAGTTTCCAATCTCGACGGCGCCCCCGAAATAGACGATTCGCAGCAACCAGTTCGGGCCGTCTGGTCCAAACGTGTGTGCAAGCTGGGGCCGGAACAGGTTCGTGACATTGTGCAGCGCGATCAACGCAATGCCGATCGTCGCGATCGCCACCCGCGGAAGATACACGGCCCCGGCAAGCGCAATCATGCTCCAGCCGATCATCCAGATCACCCCGGCGAGCAGGTAGTGCTGAAAATCAAAGTTGAAGGTCCAGGCGACTCGCAGAAACGTCAGTTCCAGAAAGATCAGCCAGACACCCCGAATGGCCAGAAACTTCGAGAGCGACCACCGATTGGCGCACTTCCGGCTGTAAAGATAAGCCGAGGTCCCGGCAAGAAACACAAACGCCGGCGCCACAAAGTTCGTGATCCACCGAGTGAAGAAGACGCCGAACGTGGGTCCACCAGCCGGTACACCCGAATAGACCCTCACGTGATCGATGGCCATCAGGATCATCGCGATCCCGCGCACGATATCCAGCGATGCGACTCTGGCGGAGGAACTCAGCCCCTTGCCGACGCTGACAGAAACTTCATGAACCGCGGAATCCTGCATTAGCCTTCCCTTTGTGGGGGAGGGTAGCAGTCGGCATCTCTGCCCGCAAGCAATTTGCGATGAGCGGTGGATGCTCGAGTGCCACTTGGCACACCCCGCCCCAAGCGCGTAGCGTAGTGTGCAAGTAATTTCCACGGGGTAGCAATGCAATCAAGTCTCACTGAAAAACAGACGACCGTCATCAATCCCGCCCTCGCGCAGAATCCCGTCAAGCGCATCCTCGCCCTCGACGTGGTTCGCGGCATCACTATCGCCTTCATGATCATGGTCAATAACAACGGTGGCCCCGGTTCCTGGGGATTCATGAATCACGCCAATTGGAACGGCCTCACTCCAACCGACCTCGTCTTCCCCACCTTTGTCTTCATCGTCGGCGTGTCCATCGTCTTCGCCTTCGACGCGCGCCTCGCCAAAGGTGCTCCCCGCGCCCAACTCGCAAAGCACACCATCATCCGCGCCATGGTTCTCATCCTCTTCGGCATCATCGTCAACAATTTTCCCTACTTCCACTTGCCGCACATGCGCTTCTACGGAGTGCTCCAGAGAATAGGCGTCTGCTACCTCGTCGTCGGCCTCTTTTATCTATGGGACAACCGCGCCTCCACCAAGTGGATCGCTCTCGCCGCTTGCCTCGTCGGCTACTGGATACTCCTCCGCTGGATTCCCATCCCCGGCATCGGCATGCCCGGCCGCGACGTTCCCTTCATGGACATGACCAACAACCTCGTCTCCTGGATCGATCGCGGTCTCTTCCCCCACCATCTCTACCTCTATTCACCCGATCACAACGTGCGCGACCCTGAAGGCCTGCTCAGCGATCTCCCCGCCATCGGTACCGCACTCATGGGCGTTCTCGCCGGTCTCTGGCTGCGCACCACCAAATCTACAGCGACAAAGACCGCGGGCCTCGCTATCGCTTCGATCTGCTCACTCGCCATCGGCTATCTCTGGTCCCTCGAATTTCCGCTCAACAAAAACATGTGGACCAGCTCCTTCGTCCTCGTCGCTGGCGGCTACTCACTTGCCCTCCTCACCTTCGCTCACTTCACCATCGAGCAGATGGGCTGGCGCAAAGGCTGGACATGGCCATGGATCGTCTTCGGCTCCAACGCCATCGCCGCCTACATGTTCAGCGAACTCACGCCCGGCATCCTCTACAACCTCCACGTCACCGGTGATAACGGCAAGCCGATGGAGTTCATGACCTGGCTCTTCAAGAACACCTTCGCCCACATTCCCGATCCACACTGGGCCGCATTCGCCTTCTCCGTCTCCTTCACAACTTTTTGCTTCATCCCGGTTTGGATTCTCTACAGGAAGAAAATCTTCCTCAAGGTGTAGCAGACGACAGCGAAGTCAACTGTCAGTGTGAACAGTCCCCTTGGCACTGGTGACCAATGCGTCCCTCACAAAAGTGTTATCTCCACTACTCATCGGATAACAACCGGGGTATGCTAGCCGTCTATCTGCTCTAACAGGCAACAAAGCCTGGGCAAGCAGATTGCCCAACCGGCAGCCGTTATCTGCCTCACCGCCGGATTCGCCGAAGCCCCCGTTCCACCCTTCGGCTTGGAGGTCGCGCATGCGTGTTCCCGAGAATCCCCCCGCGAGTCGTGTCTGCGCCCAAACCCCGTCACGCAACCGAAATATCGTCTGGGGCGTCGGCGAACTGCTAATCGGGTACTGCCTCATCCTTGCCGTGATCTGGACGCCGCGTCCTCTCCAGCACTGGCTCTACTACATTGCCCTTGGATGGTTCATCATCTCCATCGCCCTCTCCTTCGAGGGATGGAAGGCCATGGGCTGCTCGGTCGTGGGATTCTGGCGCTCCTCGTGGATTGTCGGTCTCGCCGTCATCATGACCGCCATCGCAACCTTCTTCGCCAGCACTCTCCACACGCTCCACCATCCCGGAGGTCCAACCGACTGGCTCAAAGCTTTCGCGGGCTACACCATCTGGGCACTCACGCAGCAGTTGTTGTTGCAGGGATACTTCCTCGCGCGTCTGCTGCGCATCGTGCCCAGCGCAAATCTGGCCGCAATTCTTGCCGCCAGCGTATTCGCACTTGCCCACCTGCCCAACCCTATCCTCACGCCGCTGACTCTGATTTGGGGACTCACCGCCTGCCTCGTCTTCGTCCGCTCGCGCAACGTCTATCCGCTCGCCATCGCTCACGCCATCTTCGGCGTCTGCGTCGCCGTCACCATTCCTGGACCCCTGCTGCACAACATGCGCGTCGGCCTCGGATACATCGAATATCATCCGCAACCGATTCACCTCAGCCAGGTCAACCACTACGTATCTAGCGGCGCTCGGTTAGGCCAGACTGCTGGGGTGCCCCATCCATGACGAAGTCATGGGTGGGAAAGCAAACCTTGATGGATCGAACACCAATCACGCAGTAATCGGCTTTGCCTTCACCGGCCGAAACAGCCAAGTCAGCAGCAGCGTAAACAACAGCCCGCCCACGGTGAACTTCAGCCACACCGGCGCGTGCGAAGGCGAGAAAAATCCCTCCAGGCACCCGGCCACCACCAGCATCGGAATCACCCCCGCCACCAGCTGTGTCGCCTCAATGCCGCCCTTCGCCACCGACTCCTTCCAGCGATATCCACCCGGAAACAGCATCGCCCGCCCAATGCGAAAGCCCGCACCTCCCGCGATAATGATCGCCGGCAACTCCAGCGATCCGTGCGGCGCAATAAAGCTCCACAACGGCAATGACATGCTGTATTGATGGCAAGCGGCGCCAATCACCCCCAGCATCATGCCATTGTTGAAAAGAAGAACGAACGTGCCCACCCCAAACAGGATGCCCCCGGCAAACGCCAGAAAACTCACCGAGAGATTGTTAGTCATGATGTGGCTGGTCTCTTTCGGCGCCACGCTCACAATGGAGTCAGTCCACATCTTGTGCTGCTCCATCGTCGCAATCATCGCCGGACCCACGTAGTGCCGCATAAATTCCGGCCGCGCCATCGTCAGAGCCGCTCCCAGCACCGCCCAGGCAATCGTCACCAACAACGACGCCGCTACGTACGGCAGCTGCCGCTGAAAGATAGCCGGATACTCATCCTTCAGAAAGCGAAACAGCGTCAGCCACGTCGTCTTTTGCCGCGAATAAATAATGTGGTGCGCCCGCGCCAGCAGTTGATTCACATGATCGCTGTACGTGCGGGCCGTCTCGTCGCGCCGCAACACAGAGAGATCTGCCGCCACCTGTCGATACAGCAGCGCCATCTCCTGCAGTTCTGTCCGCGAAAGGCTCCCCAGCCCGTTCTGGTCCGACCGGGTAAGCAAAAATGCCAGCCGGTCCCAATGCGGCCGGCGCTTGGCAATCCACTGATTCGATAGAATGGGCGCCATGAACGAGAGTGTCCAGACTGACCAGAGTTCAGATCAGCTTAGCATCGATACCCCTGAACTCGTCGCCATCCAGATGCCCCTCGCTGGCATCGGGAGCCGCTTCATCGCGCTCCTCGTCGACTATGTCATCTGGTTCGTCGGCATTGGCTTCGTTGCATCGATCTTCGCTTTCCTCCTGCCCGGCATCAACGCCTTCAACCGCATATCAGCGCAGTGGGCCACCGCGCTCTACCTCTTCCTGATCTTCCTCTTCAACTGGGGCTACTTCACGCTCTTTGAAGCCTTCTGGAACGGACGCACTCCCGGCAAGCGAATCGCCCGCATCCGCGTCATCCAGCGCTCCGGACGGGCCATCGGCCTCTTCGAATCCATGGCCCGCAACTTCGTCCGCTACATTGACCAGATCCCCTTCTTCTACGCCGTCGGTGCCATCGCCATCTTCGTCACGCGCGACCACCAGCGCCTCGGCGATCTCGCCGCCGGCACCCTCGTCGTCCGCGACCGCATCGAAGAGGCGCCCATCAGCACCGAGTCCACTCGCACTTTCACTGCCAACATCTTCACCCCCGCCGTCCCCACACCCGAGCCTCACGCCGGCTTCTCGCTGCCAAATCACGGCATCGCCAAGCTCTCGGTGCCCGACCTCCAGGTCCTCGAAAGCTTCTTCGCCCGCCGCCTCGACATGCCCCTTGCCACCCGCCAGGCGCTTGCCGAGCGCATTGCCGCCGCCATCCAGTCCAAATCAGGACTTGAACCCCCACCCGGTGCAAGCGTAGAAACGTTTCTGGAGATCACCGCCCGCCAGCTCCGCGACGTAGCCCGCATGCACTCCTAGGTTTTCCGCGACATCCCCATCGCAAAGGAGACCGCCTTGAAAGATTGGATACTCATCGTCATCCTCATACTTTCCGCAGCAATGGCATTGGGCCTCTTCGGTTTCTTCGGATTGGAGGGATTTCTCTGGGACAGCGCCTACGACCATGCCCTCTCGAAATACAAAGAAGCCTTCGCGCATCGAGATGACGTCGGAAATCCCAATGCAACTTCTTTGCTTGACGAATACGACGCAGCCGAGCAGAAACTCGAAAACACCCACACCGATGATCCCGAACGGCTCCAGAAGATCAAAGACTTGCACGCATGCGGCCTTAGCCTTCAGGGCTATCGCAATCTCAAAGTGAGCGGCTTCAACACCACCCCATTCGAAAAATCCGCCGCCGCCTGCACTCAATAACAACCCTCGGGCCATCAGGCTGCACTTACACCCGTCATCGTGAGCAAAGCCGAAGGACCCGCTTCTACCGCCGCGCAAATCCGTAAGAACCTGGTTGCCCCATCCATGACGAAGTTTCATCCGGTCATGGGTGGGAAATCACAGACCTCCACCCGTCATCCTGAGCGAAGCCGAAGGACCTGCTTTTCGCACTGCGTCAATCCGCAAGAAACTGGGTGCCCCGTCCATGCGCAGTCTCACCGCGCATGGTGGGAAAGCACAGACTTCCACCCGTCATCCTTAGCAAAGCCGAAGGACCTGCTTTTCGCCGCGCGTCAATCCGCAAGAAAGTGGGTGCCCCATCCATGCGCAGTCTCACCGCGCATGGGTGGGAAAGCACAGACTTCCACCCGTCATCCTGAGCAAAGTCGAAGGACCCGCTTCCAGCCTCGCGTCAATCCGCAAGAAAGCGGGTGCCCGTCCATGCGCAGTCTCACCGCGCATGGGTGGGAAAGCACGAATCTGATTCTCGCGCGAGCCAACCTCTCTGAATGGTGCAAGCGAAAACGAAATCCTGGATCGCGCGTGCGCAATCGAGCCCACGTTTCAAGCACGTCAATCGATTCCCTCCAAACTTTTTCGCAACTACTTTCTTTGCAGGCACTTCCAGACAACCCACTTTTGCAGGTTATTTCCCCGAAATCCCTATCCTTAAACCATTCAGATTTTCAGCCGCCGCGTTCGATCGCAGCGATAAATGACCATTAATCACTGACCAACTTGCCCTTAAACCCTTTCCTTAGACGACTCTGCGGGCTAAAGTCTCTGCTGACAAGACTCTAGCGGCGCGTCGCTGCGGTAAATCATTGCAGCGCAAGACTTTGCTTACAGAGTATGGGTGGGTACACCCCCGGGAGAATCGACCATGTACACAGAATGCCGGCATATTATGCCCAGCGGGAAGAAGTGCCACTCCCCGGCTTTGCGCAGCAAATCCTATTGCTACTACCACAACAATCTCCACCGGCTCTCCGACCCCTCCAGCCGCGCGGCCAAGGAGCTGCCCGTGCCTGCGATTGAGGACACCAGGGGCATCCAGATCGCGCTCACGCAAGTTCTTGGGGCTCTCAACTCGCCCTACATGGATACGCGCCGAGCCGGCCTCCTCTTATACGGCCTCAATCTTGCCTCCCACCTCGCCTCTCGCGTCGCCGCGCCCGAACCCACCGAATGCGTCCGCGACCTCCCCTCCGGAAACGAAACGGAAGCACTCGCACCCGTCGTCAAGGTCTGCGAACCTCCCCTCGATTGCTTCCTCTGCGACAACTACGAGAACTGCAATAAACCAGAAAAGATCGACAAAGACGACTACGAAGAATTCGTACCTGACGAAGCTAAGAATGAAGATCAGAACGATGATCAGCGGGAAGAATAGGCGAAAAACAGGACTGACTTTGCACATCCCCGGCAAGCTCGTTTGCCCTCACTCCCCGTCATCCTGAGCAACGTCGACGGACCGGCTTTTCGCCCCGCGTCAATCCGCAAGAGAACGGTGCCCCATCCATGACGAAGTTTCTCTTGTCATGGGTGGGAAAGCACAGACCTTCACCCGTCATCCTGAGCAAAGTCGAAGTGCCCGCTTCCAGATCCGCGTCGATCCGCAAGAAAGCGGATGACCCATCCAGCAGATGGGAAACCTGGAGAAATACCTCTTTTTTTGAAACTAGGCGGTAAGCCGCTCGTTGGCGTTCGTCGCTTCAATCAGGTTTTCCCGGCCGCTGTGCAGTTGCCGGTTCCTATAGCTAGCCGCAATAAACTCCCGGAACAGCGGATGCGGCTCCAGCGGCTTCGACTTGAACTCCGGATGGAACTGGCATCCCATGAAATACGGATGCCCCGGAATCTCAACAATCTCAACATAGGTCGAGTCCGGTGTCGATCCGCTGATCTGCAATCCGCCGCCCGTCAATAACGCTTCATATTCACGGTTGAACTCATAACGATGCCGGTGCCGTTCGCTGATCTCCGTCGCGTCGTAGATCCGATGCGCCAATGTGTCCGGCTGGATCACGCATGTCCACGCTCCCAGCCGCATGGTTCCGCCCATCTCCTCCACGCCCAGCAATTCGCGCAGCTTGTAGATCACGCGATGCTGTGCCGCCGGATCGAACTCGCTTGAATTCGCATCCTTCAACCCGCACACATTTCGGGCAAACTCAATGCAAGCCGTCTGCATTCCGAGGCAAATTCCGAAGTAAGGAATCTTTCTCTCTCTCGCAAATTTGATTGCATTCAGCATCCCTTCGATGCCGCGCTTGCCGAATCCACCAGGCACCAGAATCCCGTCAAACCCTTCAAGCTGCGATTCGTAGCTCGTGTCTTCAGGAGATTTGGACTCCAGCCCCTCCGCCTCAATCCAGGTCACATTCAACTTCAAATTATGTGCCAGCGCTCCATGGGTCAGCGCTTCCTTGAGAGACTTGTAGCTGTCCTCGTACTCCACATACTTGCCAACAATTGCAATCGAAACCTCGTCCTTGGGGTGATAGCAGCGATAGACGAGATCCTTCCATCTGCTCAAGTCAGCTTCGGGAGCCTCCTTGTGCAGGTACTTCAGAATCAGCCCGTCCAGCCCTTCCTGCGCAAAGTTCAGCGGCACCTCGTAGATCGAGGGAACAGTAGTCGCCCCGATCACAGCGCGTTCTTCCACGTTGCAGAACGCAGCAATCTTTTGCCGCATCTCGCGGCTCAGATGGCGATCGCTGCGGCAAAGCAATACATCCGCCTGGATCCCGATCCCTAGCAGTTCTTTCACCGAGTGTTGAGTCGGCTTTGTCTTCAACTCCTGCGCTGCCGCAATCCATGGCACCAGCGTGAGGTGGACAAACACCGTGTTCTCGCGCCCAAGTTCCTGCCGCATCTGGCGAATCGCTTCGAGGAAGGGAAGCGACTCGATATCGCCCACCGTCCCTCCAATCTCCACGATCGTTACGTCGTGGCCATTGGCTGAGACCTTCCGCATCGCGTTCTTGATTTCATTGGTAACGTGCGGAATCACCTGCACCGTCTTGCCCAGGTAGTCGCCGCGCCGCTCTTTCAGGATGATCTGTTCGTAGATTCGCCCCGTCGTCAGGTTGTTATCCCGCGACAGCGGCGCATGCGTGAACCGCTCGTAGTGCCCAAGGTCCAGATCGGTTTCCGCGCCGTCGTCGGTCACAAAAACCTCGCCATGCTGGAAGGGCGACATCGTTCCAGGATCGACGTTCAGATACGGGTCAAACTTCATCATGTTTACGCGAAGACCGCGACTCTCGAGCAGGCATCCGATCGATGCGGCCGCAAGGCCCTTGCCTAAACTGGACACAACTCCGCCCGTTACAAAGACATACTTTGCCGACATCGCTGCAACCTCGCTATTTGTTTGTTGGGTTTGGCCGTACCTGGTGGGCACAATCAAGTATGGCAGAAAACGGCTTCCGATTGAACCATAAAATGGAAGCCAACGTGCCTTGAATCAGTAGCTGCACCGATAACTTCCATTTATACAAATGCTTGGAGCTCCCGCGAAATGTGATGCGCCGCTGCCGCTACCGCGTGCCTTGTGGAAATCCCGGTGATCCCAAACACACCCGCGCGCCAACTCGCTCGCGGCACCTTGCCGCATGTCACCGGCAGGCTTACCATGCCGCTCGGAGAGGTTTCCGCCATGACCATCGCATCCGCCATTCAGCCGCGCAAACTTGGCCGCACCGGACCTGCAGTCTTCCCCATCGCTCTCGGTTGTATGGGCATGAGTGGCATGTATGGACCAGCGGATGAGTCAGAGTCGCTCGCCACCATCCACGCCGCAATCGATGCCGGTGTCACCCTCATCGATACCGGCGATTTCTACGGCATGGGCCACAACGAGATGCTCCTCGGCCAGGCACTACGCTTCTTCCGCGAAAAGGTCCTCATCTCCGTCAAGTTCGGGGCCCAGCGCGGACCCGATGGCTCTTGGCTCGGCTACGATGCACGCCCCGCCGCCGTCAAAACCGCGCTCGCCTATTCGCTCAAGCGCCTCGGCGTCGACCACATCGACATCTACCGCCCCGCGCGCCTCGATCCCAACGTGCCCATTGAAGACACCATCGGCGCCATTGCCGACATGATCCAGGCAGGCTACGTCCGCCACATCGGCCTCTCCGAAGTCGGACCCGAAACTATCCGTCGTGCCGCAGCCGTTCACCCAATCGTCGATTTGCAGATCGAGTACTCGCTCATCAGCCGCTCCCCCGAATCGAAGATTTTCCCCGTGCTCGAAGAACTCGGCATCGCCATCACCGCTTACGGAATCCTCTCGCGCGGCCTGCTCTCTGGATCGGTCAACCGGGGTCAGGGCGACATCCGCAATCGCTTCCCGCGTTTCGCTGCCGAGAATCAGGCCCAGAATCAGAAACTCGTCGCGCGCCTCGCCGAGATCGCTGCTGGCAAGGGCATCGCGCAATCGCAGCTCGCCATTGCCTGGGCTCTCGCCAAACATCCCTCCATCGTTCCTGTCATCGGCGCGCGAAGTCGCACTCAGCTCAATGAAAGCCTCGCAGCCCTCAATGTCCTGCTCACCGCCGATGACATCGCGGCCATCGAATCGGCGATTCCCACTGACGCCGTTGCCGGAACCCGCTACGACGCGCATCAGATGCAGGTCCTCGATAGCGAGAAATAGCATCAAGCCGGCGGCTGGATAGGCATAGGCAAGAGGGGCCACCAAACCCTCGCGCCTGATAGCATTTCTTCATGCTCAGGATTCCCCTTCGCAACGCCCTTGAGGCCACACTTTCGTTTGGCTCTTGCCTTGTCTTGGCCGCTGTAACTGCCGCTCCCATTCATGCACAAACCGAACCAGCCGCAGGCGCGCCCGATCGTGCTCACGTTGAAGAAGTTATGCGCGGTTTGAATCGCGGTCGGGGCTTTGGGCAGGTGGCCATCTCCCCAGACGGAGCCAAACTGGCTTGGATCGAGGGTGGCCGTGGCGGAGGCGAAATTCGCGTAGCTTCGCCGAATGACCTCGCGAAGACTGAGCGCGTAACAGCGGCAACCAAAGCCGATCAGCACTGCCGCGAAGGCGAACTCGCCTGGGCTCCCGATTCAAAGAGCCTTGCATTTTTCTCGGATTGCTCAAGTTCTTCGGACCACCAGTTGGACTTGTACCTTTCCCGGCTCGACGGCAATCCTGCGAAGCGGCTGACAGCCCTCAAGGGACTTCCACAAGATCCGGCGTTTTCTCCCGACGGCAGCAAGATCGCATTCCTCTACGTTGAAGGCGCAACGCGTCCGGCGGGTGCTCTCGCGGCCATGAAGCCCCCATCCGGCGTAATTGGCGAGGACGGCGTCGAGATCCAGCGCGTTGCCATGGCGCGTGTAGCCGCAGAAGCGGCTCCGCCCACCTTGGTCACGCCCGGAAATCTGCATGTTTATGAATTTGACTGGGCGCCCGATTCCAAGCGCGTAGCCTACATCGCAGCCGAGCCGCCGGGAGAGAACAACTGGTGGGTGGCCAAGCTCTACAACCAGACCCTCGACGGCCAGCCCAATCCAATCCTTGCGCCCGCCGAGGTTTCCGGTTCCCTTCATGGATTGCAGATCGCCGTGCTCCGTTGGTCGCCCGACGGCAAAACCATCGCCTTCATCGGCGGATTGATGAGCGACCAGGGTTCTACCGGTGGCGACGTCTGGATTGTGTCGGCGGACGGAGGTGAGCCGCGCGACTTAACCGCTGGAAGGCCGACATCTCCCGCCTGGATTGAGTGGGGCGCCAACGATTATCTATTTGTGAGTGAGCTCGCTGGTGGCAACAGCCAGTTGATTCGCTACAAGCTTTCGGGGGATCGCACTGGTAGTGGACAAGTCACCTTTGGCGCACCGATTTTCTCGATCCCCGGCAGTGTCGGCGACGGCCGCCTCGAAATGGGCCTTTCCGCCACGGCGGACCACTCCATGTTCGTCTTCGGCGCAAGCTCCTTCGATCATCCTCGCGAAATTTACGGGGCCAAGCCCGGCACGGTTATGACATCCGGGCTGGAAGGCGTAATACAGCTCTCGCACTTCAACGACGGCGTCCAGCCTCCCTGGGGCAAGTCCGAGTCGCTTAGCTGGAAGAGCGACGGATTCCGCGTGCAGGGCTGGCTGCTGCTGCCCAAAGACTACGATTCGAGCAAGAAGTATCCGCTGATTGTCGAGGTGCATGGCGGTCCGGCAGCGGCGGTGATGTCCCGCTGGGGCAGCGGCGGCGGCTTGAGCGCAGCGGCATTTTCGGCGCTCGGCTACTTCGTTCTTCTGCCGAATCCGCGCGGCAGCTACGGGCAGGGCGAGGCGTTCACCCAGGCCAACCGCAAAGACTTTGGCTATGGCGATCTTCGCGACATTCTGGCGGGTGTAGACACGGTGTTGGCAAAGTATCCGGTTGACCCGAAGCGAGTGGGAGTTACGGGTTGGAGCTATGGCGGATTCATGACCATGTTCGCTGTTACCCAGACTGACCGATTCAAGGCCGCTGTTGCTGGCGCAGGCCTTTCCAACTGGCAGAGCTACTACGGCGAGAACTCCATCGACCAGTGGATGATTCCGTACTTTGGCGCGTCGGTCTACGACGATCCGGCCGTCTATGCCAAAAGCTCCGCGATCAACTTCATCAAGCAAGCCAAAACGCCAACGCTGGTCGTAGTCGGCGATCGCGATGGCGAATGTCCAGCCCCGCAATCGTACGAGTTCTGGCACGCCCTGCGCGACGAACATGTGCCGACCCAGCTCGTCATCTATCCCAACGAAGGACACGGATTTGTGAACCCGGATCACCGGCGCGATGTGATGGATCGAGCCGTTGAGTGGTTCTCCAAATACATGCCCGCGACCTCGACCACTGCGCAAACCAGCGCGGGTACTCATTGACCGCATTTGCTCGCCATCCGGCAGCATGTGAGTCTATGAATACAAAGCAATCTGAAGGGGGCGGGACCTGGCAAAGTAGCCATCCTGTCCTGATACACTTTTCTTTGGAGCAAATCGAGCGTGTTCAGTCGACCGGCTGCATGGAGTGGACGAATGCCGATGGCCGGTAGCCCGCGCAAACTGAGCCGGGTCCAGGCCAGCGCCGGCCACAAGGCAGGCTCGCTTTTAACCCATATTTTCTAACGCATTCGGAGAGACCGTTCCGCGGTTCGATCGGGCGGGGCGGGGAGGATTCATGCGGCGGTATCTGACGCTTGTTTTCATAGTATTTCTGGCGATTCCAGCGGGGATAGGCTTCTCCGGCTGTACTCGGAACCCAGCAGGGAATTATTGCAATGGTCTCGGCTATGGATTGAAAACTACAGAAGTCTATGCGATCGACCTTGAGCCCAAAACGACCGGCCTTTCCATGGCATTCGGACAGACTCGTCAGATCAACGCGCCCACTGCAACTACCTGCAAGGGCACAAGCGCCAGTGTTTCGAGCTATAGCTACGCCACCACAAATAACCAGTTTCTTGACATCACTCCCTCGGGCAACATGTGCGCCGGCACCTGGAACCGCAACTCTGGCGGCGGAATTCCGGATTACACCATCTGCAACCCTCCGAATCCGCTTCCCAAAACCGGCGGATTGCCGTATGGAACGCTCTTCATTTCAGCCTCTGCTAACTCCGTGACCTCGAATCCCGTGCAGGTGTTCGTGCATGCACAGGTGAGTTCGGTCACGCTGGACACAGCGGGTACAAGTGCGGGCTCGCAACAATGCTATTCGCAGGGCACCAGCGCCAACCTTGATTCAGAGGCATGTTTTGCGTCGAACGGCACGCAGTATGAGTTTTGCGCTCCCGCCGGCGTCACGCAATATTCCTGCCCGGGTGGACTGCCTCCGGGCGTCACTTCGGTTCCCAGTTGCTCAAACTCGATCGGCACCCTGACTTATGCGGTTTCTACCGGCTCTGTCGCGTCGCTGAACGCTGCGACCACCGTAATCACCGCCGCACAACCAGGAACAACAGCGATCACCGCGTCAGTCGCTGGCTCTGGGTCCTCGGCTGGCTACTTCACCACCTGCCCGCCAAAATCGATCGCGGTCACACTGAACGGCGCCACCGACGTTACCGTGACTCAGGGTGTTACGCAGAACCTGGTCACAACCGTGATCGACACCAACAATCAGCCAATCACCGGGCTCACGCTGGACTACCAGTCCACCAATCCGCTGGATATCCTGGTCAGCAATACCGGACAGGTTGTGCCATCCTTCCCCGGTGCGGCCTCTGTGTACGCAATCTGCCAGCCTTCCTCCTGTAATCCATCCCCAATCAACCAGGTTGGATTGTTCGGTACGGGGCTGTCGATCTCGAGCAACGCCGTCAACATCAACACTCCGGGAAGCGCCAGTTCCTATGTTTGGTTTTCAGCGCCGGGCCAATCGCAGTACTTCGTCTCCTATAACCTGCTCACCAATGCGCTCGGCTCAACCGTGCGGCTGCCTTATGTTCCCAACTCCATGGTCATGGATCAGCTTGGCAGCACACTCTACTTCGGCTCGTCGCACGCCTTGATGATGTTCAGTACGTTAAACAACGCTCTGACTGGGGTACCAAATACGTCGGTTCCCGGTACAGTGCTTGCGGTTTCGCCGAACGACAAACAGGTTCTGATCAATGATCAGATACGGCGCGTATTTTACGTCTTCAACTCGGCCGGTACCGTCGCCGCAACATTCACTGGTGTAGGTAATTCCGCCGTCTGGACGCCTGACTCGAAAACGCTCTATATCAGTGACAGCGCGTCCCTCGGCGCGAACCACTCGGATACGTTGTACGTCTACAGCAGCAACACCGGCTGGACCACCTACGATCTGACCTCGTCCGGGGGGGCCAAAAACGTGGCCCTCACCATCCCGAGCGTAGGCGCGTACCTCAGCGGCAGCCCCACGGTTGCGCATACCTGGTGCCCGTCAGGCACGTCGAGCAACTACGCCAGCCTCGTTTTCTATCCGCAGGGTGACTCGGTGCCGATCCAGACTGACACATTGGCTGCAACAAAAGACGGCCAGCACATCCTCGGCGCATCCATCGCCGGCGGGGGAGTCGAGTTGTCGGATATCGGCGTGTCGATACCGTTCGTTTCAAGCACTGGCTCCGCTACCGGCGGATCGATCCAACCGGTGAATCTGCCTGTACCCTGCCCGCAGTCCGGAGCCACACTGGATCCTCTGATCATTCAGCATCCGAATCCCCCAACTCAGGTGGCGGTGGGCGGAATTAATGCATCAGCGATCAACCAGATCGTCGCATCCCCCGTATCGAATCTTGCATTTCTCACCTACACTGGCTCAACGCCGGCTGCCAAGCTGCCCTACTACGTGCCAGGCTCCGGTGGAGCTGCGGGAACGCTGAACTATGTCACGATGAGCGGCGGCGACGCAGTTACCGCTCCCCTTGCGGGAGCCTTCACCCTCGACAACAAGCTGTTCTTTGTGTCGACGGCAGGGGACGACCTAATCCACTTCATCGACACATCGACATTCCAGGACACTAAGCAGATCAATCCCGGCCTGCCCGCATGTACTCCGGGTTCGGATCCAGACTGCATCTACAACACCGCTCCCGCACCCGCCTCCGGCATCGTTCCAACAACCGCGATTGCCGTGAAGCCCCGCTCGTCCACCTAAATTTCAAGCGAACGCTCTTCCGAGGCCGGCATGGTGCCGGCCTTTTTCCTGTCTTTCTCCTGCCTCGATTCGGTGTCCGATCGGGGCGGCGGCGGTTGTGAAAATGAGCCATTGCAACACGATAGAATTAAGCATGATCAAGGGAATCTCCATCCTCCGTCCCGCCGCAAACGCCGAAGTATCCGAGCGTTTGACTGGCTTTTTTGAAGCGGTAGGATTCGCGAGAGGTTCCGGATGGAACGAGGCAGAAAGCACTGGCGTCTCTTTCCTGGCGCCGCTTGGTAACCTCGAATTCGTAAACGGCCAGTTTCCGCCGGTGGCAGACCTCATGGTGGAAGTGACCTCGCTCGACGCAACACATCAGGCCGCGGAGCGGTGGCTTCGTGCCCTCGCCGGCGAAGCCGCGATTGCGCGCCTGTCACCAATCACTGACACCCATTGGAAATCGCGTCTTTTTACTGTCGAACCTGAGCCCGATTTCCCATTCACGTTCTGGGCTTGGACCGACCCCGAAAAAGCAAAGCCCATTGCCATCGAAGGCGATCTCTCCTCGGAAGGCATGCGCTTTGCCATCGTGGTTGCTCGCTGGAATGCTGTGATCACTGATCGCTTGCTCGAAGGCGCTCTCGACGCGTTGATTCGCAGCGGCGCAAGACGTACAGATATCGAAGTAGTCCGCGTACCGGGCGCATGGGAAGTCCCTGCCGCTGCACGAACCATCGCTGAGCTGCACAAGGTCGACGCGATTGTGACCCTCGGCTGCCTGCTCCGTGGCGAGACGGCGCACTATGAAGCCATCTACAACGAGGTCGCACGCGGCATCGGGCAGTCGCAGCAGGAGACTGGCGTACCCCACAGTTTTGGCGTGCTCACCTGCGAGACCCTGGAGCAGGCTCTGAATCGCGCAGGCATCAAGGCAGGGAACAAAGGTTTTGAAGCCGCCATCGCGGCCATCGAGATGGTGAGCCTGCGACGCAAGCTCACGGAAGGCGGAACCGCTTGACCGCCGGCACGCGACGCAAATCTCGCGAACTGGCGATGCAGATGCTCTTTCAGGCAGACGTCGGCAAGCAGACCCCTGACCAGGTGCGCGCCACATTCTGGAAATCGGTAGACACTGTTGAGCCCGAGGTGCGCGGCTTTGCCGAAGATCTGTTCAATTCTTCACTGGCCCATCAGGAGAAAATCGACGAGTTAATCAGCGCCAATTCGCGCCATTGGCGACTCGAGCGCATGCCGGCAGTCGATCGCAATCTGCTGCGTATGGCCGTCGGTGAAATGGTGCAGTTCAAATCGACGCCCTTCCCAATCGTGATTAATGAGGCGCTCGAGGTCGCACGACGCTACTCCGCTCCCGAATCCATCAATTTTCTAAACGGCATTCTCGATGCGATTGCCCACAGCCTCCTGCCAAAATAGATATCATCGCACCGCTGCGCCGAAGTCGATCGCCGATGATGGGGTGGCCGAAGGGTTACAACTGATTCCAATCGAACGGCGTCCAATGCGAGGAGGCACTGGAGTGAGCGCCACGACTTCTCGGCAATCCGCCTCGTCGTTTCAACCTTGCCAGGCGCAAATTCTGCGCTGCGGCATATTTGCGGCGTAACATGGAATTTTGATACGCTCAGGCTTCTTGGATACTGGGCAGAAGGAGAAATACGTTATGAGCGAAGATTCGAACAATGGCCAGGGAGTAGCGTGGTTTCTGGCTGGATTAGGTGTGGGCGCATTAATTGGCATCCTCTATGCCCCGAAGAGCGGTCGCGAAACCCGCGAAGATCTCGCGCAGGGAGCTCGCGAAGGGTCTGAATACCTGCGCGCTCGCGGACGCCAGGCTGCAGATCGTGCAGGCCAGATGGTCGACAAGGGCAAGGAGCAGGTCAATCAGTACGTCGGACGCGGGCGCGAGGTTGTGGAACGTGGCCGGGCACAGTGGGAAGACTTCGTCGAGCGCGGCAAGAACCTGGTCCAGGACCAGTCCAGCCGTGTTGGAGCAGCCGTTGACGCAGGGCGCGAAGCTTATCAGACGAATGCCAAGCCATCGTCAGAGCCCACAGCCTGATCGGATGCCGAGTGCCTGGGCTCAGTCTGAGCTCAGGCCGTATTGTTTTTAGAACCTCTGAGCCGGTTGCGACGATCGAAAGTCGGCGCATTAGTTCGCAACCGGCGTTAGCTTGTGTGCTGCGGAGTCGCCGAACAGGCCAGTGCAGGTAGAAAGAATAGCGTCGGTGCAAAATGAACAATGAAACAACGTTGCTGGTGATTTTCGTCGGCATCACGGCAGTCGCCTTCGCGGTGCAGGCGATCGTGATGCTGGTCGCTTTCTTCATGATGCGCAAGGCCGTCAAGGGTCTGCAGGGAGACGTGCAGGAACTGCGCACAACCGCGATGCCGATTCTGAGTAAATCTCGAGAGACGCTTGAGAAAGTGGCGCCGAAGATCGAGTCGGTGTCCGCCGATGTGGCCGAGATTGCGAGTATGTTGAAACGGCAAAGCGGCCAGTTTCAGGTGGTTGCCGGCGATATTCTTGATCGCGTTCATCGCCAGACAAGCCGCGTAGACAACATGTTCACAAACATGGCGGACGGCGTCGAGCACGCAAGCAACGTGGTAGTCGATTCCGTTGGCAAACCCGTTCGTCAGTTGACCGCGTTATTAGCTGGCGCAAAAGCATTCTTCAACGTACTGACAACCGGCAGGCGGCACAATCAGCAGGCTGAGGTCGTAGCTGATCAGGACATGTTCGTGTAATCGTCAACCGTCGATGAAGATCAAGAAGACCTTTCCACGAATAACCGTTTTGTCCGTTTGCGTCGCGGGACTTGCAGCGCTCGCAATCGCGCAGACAACTTCAAACTCCCCAAAATCCGCGACTCCGAAAACCGCTCTGCTCGTTCTGTCAAAGCAGGACCACACGCTTGCCATCGTGGACCCGGCAGATCTGCGCGTCGTTGCGCGCGTACCCGTAGGCGACGATCCGCACGAGGTAGTCGCTTCTTCCGACGGCCACACCGCCTACGTGTCCAATTATGGCTTCGGTCGATTTCACACCCTGGCCGTGATTGACTTGGTTGCTCGGCAGCCAGCCTCGCAAATCGATCTCGGCGCACTCCGCGGCCCTCACGGGTTAATGTTCGAACAGGGCAAAGTATGGTTCACCGCCGAGGCAGCAAAGGCTATCGGCAGCTACGATCCCGCCAGCGGCAAGATCGACTGGATCATGGGCACTGGTCAGAATCGGACCCACATGATCTACGTCTTTCCCGATGCCACAAAGATCTTGACTACAAATGTAAGCTCTGCGACGGTCACGGTCCTGGAGCACACCAAGGGTCAGGCCGGTGGTCCGCCGCCCGGTCCATCCTCCGGCGCACCTCAAGGCGCAGGAGTGCCGCCTCCCGGCATGCGTGGCCCCGGAGGACCTCCGCCTGGACCTCCCGGTGGCGACTGGAATGAGACCGTGATCCCGGTCGGCCGCGGTTCCGAGGGATTCGATGTTTTGCCTGACCGCAAGCAGGCCTGGGTTGCCAATGCGTGGGACGGCACGGTCTCCGTCATCGACCTCGACGCCAAAAAAGTCACAGCTACACTCCAGGCCAATGCGCGCGGAGCGAATCGCCTGAAATTCACGCCCGACGGCACAAAAGCGCTGATCTCCGCAGGCGCTGAACTCGTTATCTTCGATGTAGCCACCCAGAAAGAAGTGAAGCGCCTCAAAATCGGCCGTGCTGGTGGCGGTGGCATCCTCGTCCAGCCAGACGGTCAACGCGCATACGTTGCCTTCTCCGGCGATAATTTCGTTGCCGTAATCGATCTGAAGACCTTGGAAGTTGCGGGAAAAATCGACGCAGGCCCCAATCCCGACGGCCTTGCCTGGGCTATTCAGCGGTAGAAAACGCCCCTGCCTGTTATGTTTTCTTCAGTGGCCCCGCACCTCATCATTGCCATCGACACAGGCGGCACCTTCACCGATTGCGTCTATCGCATCGGCAGCCGTATTGAAGTGTTCAAACTTCCCTCAACCCCCGACGATCCGAGCCGCGCCATCCTTGAAGCAGTTCGCAAAATCGCGAGCATCGTCCCAGCCGCTTCGGTTGAAGTCCGCCACGGCACCACCGTAGCAACCAACGCATTGCTCGAGCGTAAAGGCGCACGCGTTGCCTTTGTCACCACCGCGGGATTCGAAGATACTCTCGCCATCGCCCGGCAGGCTCGCCCCGATCTGTACGACTGGAATCACCACCGCCCTGCGCCTGTCACGGAACTCTGCTTCGGCGTCACGGAACGCATCGGTCCCAACGGAGAAGTCCTCATCGCACCAACCAACTCGGCACTCGATGAGCTTCGCCGCGCAATTCGGAAATCGAAAGCCGAATCCATCGCCGTGTCGCTCCTCTTCTCCTTCGCTAACCCGGCGCACGAGCAATCCGTTGCGAAAGCTCTTGAACCTCTTCACCTCCCCATCTCGCTTTCGCATCAGATCCTTCCCGAATTCCGCGAGTACGAACGCGGCTCGACCGTCGCGCTCAATGCTTATCTCGCCCCGCGAATGCAGCAGTACATTCGCGCGCTCGAACGAGGTCTCGCCAAACGAAACGCAAGCCTCAGCATCATGCAATCCTCCGGCGGCATTCTCTCCGCGACATCTGCCGCGCGCGAACCGGTCCGCACCATCCTTTCCGGTCCGGCGGGCGGAGTCATCGGAGCCCTCAGCGTCGCCCGAGCCGCAGGGATCGAGCGCATTCTCACATTCGACATGGGAGGTACCTCCACTGACGTCGCTCTTCTCGATACAACCCGTGAGCCTCCCACCAGCACTGAAGGCCAGGTCGCGGGCCTGCCCGTCGGCGTACCCATGCTCGACATCCACACCGTTGGTGCGGGCGGCGGCTCCATCGCGTGGATGGATACCGCCGGTGCTCTGCAAGCGGGTCCGCAATCCGCCGGAGCCGCTCCCGGTCCCGCCTGCTATGGCCGCGGCCACTGCGCTACCGTTACTGACGCCAACCTCCTCCTCGGTCGTCTCCATCCCGATCACTTCCTCGGTGGCGCGATGCACCTCGAGCAATCTCGAGCAAGAAAAGCTCTCTCCGCAATCTCCGCCAGATCCTTCGCCACCCTCGAACATCTAGCCGAAGGAACCCTTCGCGTGGCTAACGCACGCATGGAGACAGCCCTGCGACGCGTCTCTGTCGAACGTGGCCACGATCCGCGCACTTTCACGCTTCTCGCATTTGGCGGTGCCGGTCCGCTGCATGCATGCGCACTTGCAGAGGCCCTCGGCATTCGCCGCGTTCTCATTCCCTCTGCCCCTGGCGCGCTCTCCGCGCTCGGCATCCTCGACGCTGATCTGCGTCGTGAGTTCTCCCGCACTGTGATGCTCGTGCCCGGGTCCCCAAAAATCGAACACGCCTTTCGCGCTCTCGAGTCCGAAGCCCGCGGCGCATTTTCTGCTGAGGGCGCCCGCGCCGTTCTCACCCGCTCCGCCGACCTGCGCTACCACGGCCAGGGCTTCGAACTCCGCGTGAATTGGTCAGCCAATGCCGTCCCGCGTTTTCATCGCCTCCACGCGCAGTCCTACGGCTACGCTGACTCCACTCGCGCAGTTGAGATTGTGACGCTCCGCGTTCAGGCCATCGCGCGCTCGCCCAAACCCCGGCTCACCCGCGCAACTCTGCACAAACCCGACGCGCGTCATGCACAAATCTCCGCACACCGCATCTTCGAAGAAGGCCGCTGGCGCACCGCCGCGCTTTACGATCGCGCAAAGCTCAATGCCGGCAATCGCATCAGCGGCCCCGCTGTCATTACTGAACTTAGCGCTACTATTTATCTACCCACCCGCTGGATCGCCACTGTCGATCCGCTATCGAATCTCGTTCTCACGCCAGGAACTGGAGCCCGCCGATGACCATCCGCCATCAGCCCGATCCCGCCGAAATCGCCGTCATCGGCCACGCACTTCACTCCGTCGCTGTCGAAATGGGCGCTGCTCTGCGCCGCACTGCATTTTCACCCAATATCAAGGAACGCCGCGACTACTCCTCCGCCGTCTTCTCGGCTGAGTGCGACCTCATCGCCATGGGCGACGATATGCCCGTCCACCTTGGGTCCATGCCAATGTCGGTCGCCGCTGTGCTTGCCGACTTGCGCCTCGCCCCCGGTGATGTGGCTCTGCTCAACGATCCCTATCGCGGCGGCACGCACCTGCCCGACATCACCATGGTCGCGCCAGTCTTCCTCCCCGGTCGCACTCGCGCTGCTTTTTATGTCGCCAACCGCGCCCACCACGCCGACGTAGGCGGCATGTATCCCGGCTCCATGGGCCCTTGCCGCGAGATCGCGCAGGAAGGCATCCGCATCCCGCCCGTCAAGCTTATGCGCGGGGGCAAAATGGATGCGCAACTTCTCGCCATGATCCTCGCCAATGTGCGCACGCCACGAGAGCGTGAAGGTGACCTGACTGCACAACTTGGGGCCTGTCGTATCGGTTCCTTGCGCATGCTTGAGCTAGTCAGCCGCTTCGGCTACACGCGATTCTTCAAGGAGTGAACGCGATGCTCGCCGGCTCCGAGCGCCTCATGCGCCACGTTCTCGCCTCTCTGCCCGCCGGCGAATGGCAGGCCGAGGATTTCCTCGACGACGACGGCGTAATCCCCGGCCCGATCGCCGTTCGCGTCAAAATCACCAACGATCCCAGGCGCCGCCGCGCAACTGTCGACTTTGAAGGAACCGATCCGCAAGTTCCCGGCAGCATCAACGCCGTCTACGCCATCACCTGGTCTGCCGTCTTCTACGTCTTCCGCTGCCTGCTGCCGCCCGGAGCCATCGCCACCGCAGGACTCATGCGTCCCTTCAAGGTTCTCGCGCCTGAAGGTTCCATCGTCAACGCGCGCCCGCCCGCAGCCGTTGCCGGAGGCAATGTGGAGACTTCGCAACGCATCGTAGACACGCTCATGCGCTCGCTCGCGCCTGCTTTGCCCGACCGCATTCCCGCCGCCAGTTCCGGGACCATGAACAATCTCACAATAGGTGGGATCGATCCGCGCCGAGGCCCGCACTCTGCCCAGCCGTATACGTATTACGAAACCATCGCCGGCGGTCACGGAGCGTCGCCGCAATCTCCCGGCGCCACGGCACATCACGCACACATGACCAACTCCCTCAACACTCCCGTTGAAGCGCTCGAGTACGCCTATCCGTTCCGCATTATCCAATACGCAATCCGCCGCGACTCCGGCGGAGCAGGGAAGCATCGTGGCGGCGACGGCATCATTCGTGAGTGGGAACTGTTAGGCGACGCGCAAGTCACCCTCTTAGCTGATCGTCGCAAGACGCAGCCCTGGGGTCTCGCTGGCGGTAACCCAGGCGCACCCGGCCGAACCACCGTCATCCGCGACAATAAAGAAGAATCTCTCCCCGGCAAATGCACCCGCGAACTTCCCGCAGGCACCCGCATCCGCATAGAATCCCCCGGCGGGGGCGCCTGGGGCAGCATTAAAAGTGCCAATGAAGTGTCATCCTGAGCGGAGCATGCTTGGGGCCCCACGACAGTGGGGTAAGCGGAGCGAAGGATCTGCTTTTTACTATCTACTCCCCTACTTCGGCGCCCACACCCGAAACTCCCCGCTCGCATGCATCAGGCTCATCAAATAAAGCATTCCGTCGTAATACCGATACTGCCCCGACGGAACGTGCGCCTTCCACAATGCCTCGGTGAATTCCTTCGCCCGCGCGCGATCTAAAGCTGCCAGTCCGGTAACTGCGTTTGTGCCCACCAACCCCGTTGGAGGAGTCTGTCCCGGCTTAGGGCTCAGGCCTTTTCCATCCAGCGGGTACACCGGCCCATACTTGTCGATCCCCTGCGACGCAAAGAATTTCTGTATCCGGTCACTCAGCTCCTGCTCTGCCGGAGCCTTTTGCCACCACGACCAATCCACAGCCCAGTTGCTCGCGGTACGCCACGCGTCATAGCCAAACTTGTCCGATTGCGAAAAACGATTCGCGTGCGGCGTTCCATCGAAGTTTGCATAATCCGGCGCCAGTCCAGTCTCCGGATTCGTCGTCTTCACAAAGAACCTGCGGCTCGTCTCCGCAGCCTTGGCCCAGAACTCGCGATCCTCTTTCGGTCCCCAGCGTGACCACAACTCATAGAACGCCGGCAAATGATACGAAGGATCGGTGAACATCTGCTCTGAGATATCCGGCACAAACAAAATCATGGGCGGATCGGGATTCATCATCGGACCAACCGTGTGCATTCCACGCGGTCCAGGTGCCGATATCACTGCTCGATGCACCATCGCTGAAAGCAATTTGTTTGCCTCGCCATGGTAGTCGTAGATCCCTTTCCCATCCCCCCAGCGGTTAGAAGCGAACAACAGCGCCATTGCGAAATACGACTCGCCATCCGGCGCCGCTCCCTCTGAGTTATGCTTTCCATCTGTCTTGCACGACCACGCAAAGAACTGGTAACTCGGCGCCTTGGGATCGGAAACATACATGTACGTCTTCGCCCAATTCCAGATCGCGTCAAACTCCGCCTTCTTGTCCAGCTCAACCGCAATCATCATTCCGTACGACATGCCTTCCGTCCGCACATCATGGTTCGCCCAGTCCGTCACGTACATCAGCGGACCATTCGCGTTGCTGCCGACCTCAAACGCAATCGCCTGCGTCTGCTGGTCACCGTGAAAAAGCTGCTGGTATGCCGCCTCGACCTTTTTGCGGATCTCCTCTTTCGAGTGCCCGTTCTCCGCAAACAGGTTGCGATACGTGCCCGTCGCATATGCTCCGTTCCCATCCTCAGGAGTTTTCTTCGCCACTGCCAAGGTGGAGCTTGAAACCCACAAGAAGCCAACCGCAACCGCCAACAAACCAACCTGCGTCCGCAACGCCATACCTCCAGAAGTTCTCGAGTGAACCGATTTACTCGCGTCCGAAGTATAACCGTTCCGCAAACAAGAATGCCTGGACGATTTGCCCAGGCATTTGGCCTTTATGAAATTCAGAATCGATTCGGAGCTGTGCCTCTCAATTGTGATGTCTCGCGCTGGGCGTAAGTTTGCGAAGGACAAACTCCTGTATCACCGCGTTGACCGTACGCACGCCAGTGGTAATCAGAAAACCCTGGAACACCAATTTCGCGCCTTTATCGGCGTCAGGGTAGTAGAGGTTTGAAATCGCTCCCGACGTCAGGTCTCCGCCCAGGCTCGAGTAGTTTGGCTGCGTCTTCCCATTGTCTCCCTTGCAAACATAAGGGCTCGCCAGAGCGTGTAGCGTACGAGACTTCTTGGTGCCCGTGCCCTGGTAGAAATAGCGCGGATCCTGACGGAACAGCCATGGGTAAATTGCGCCACCGAAAAAAATGTCGGTCGTGCTATCGAGAATTCCGGCGCCTACACGCTGACCGTAGGCATCCCACCCTTGACCGTATGCGGGGATGTCCCCCGCCTGGTAGATGGCGGCCAGGAAAGCTATTCCGAAAAAAGTTACCGGATCGGTCGATGCCTTGAAAGCGAGTCTGAACTTCAACTTCGTCGTGAGTGGTACGGGGTGGGGATCATACGTAACGTAGAAGTTGGGAAAGATACCCAGGACACGCTGCTTCTCTTCGAGCCTGACCTGCTCGGCGGCGATCACCTCTTGCGATGCATACACCGTCACCGATGTGACCGACTCAGAAATCTTCAGCTTGATATCCACCAGAAAAAAGAACTGCCCCGGGGTCAATACAATCTTCTGTGACTTCCAGGTTTCAAAGTCCGTCATACCGATCGTGATTTGATATGGGATTCCCGGCCGAAGTCCGCCAAACTGAAACGCGCCGCTCTCGTCGGCGACCATGGTCTGGCGGTCTCCGGGGCTAGGCCCTTCAAGCAGGATGGTCGCCCGGGGCACCACATCTCCGTTTGTGTCAAGTACCGAGCCGCCGATATTTGCTTTGCTAGGATCTTGCGTTTGACTTTGTTTGGAGTTGTCCTGCGCCGCTTGGCTGGCACCCGAATTGCCCTGGCTCTGTCCGGCTGCGGGTTGCTCGTCAAGTCCTTCAGCTGAAGATGGAATGGAAAGCGGTTTCGGCGCATCCGGAAGCAGGTAAGAAGAGGCGGTCGGATCAGCTTCCGAAGTCCGCGGACTCAGATTCCCCTGCGCAAAGATTGCAATCGGTGTAAATAAAATAAAGCCCCAAAAAATTAGACGTCTAACTTCTCGCATTCTAGTACCAACTTCGCCTGCGGGATTGTGCGCAAAAATCAAAGTGGGCACTTGTGCGGCGGCCGTCCTGCGAATTGGCGCCTGGCATCACAGAACTTCCACTGGCATTGAGACTAAGTAGAAAGATGCAAGCCTACAACTGTCACATCTGACAGGGTGCGCCAAAGGCAAAAGCCCATTCGTGATGCAGTGGATATTGAAGGCCCCACTCCTTCTGTACTGTCGTTAGGTTGCCAAATACCAGCAATCGATCGCCGAGAAGCGCAGTTCGGTTCAGGTTTTGCAGCGAAACCTGAATCCCACCTCTTCTCCTATTTTAAGTTATTGATCTGCTTCGAACCGCAATGCGCGCCGCAAATACTCTAGCCTCTTCTATTTCGCGCTGGGAGTAAGCTTGCGCAGCACAAACTCCTGCACGAGGCTGCTAACCGTTCGCTCCCCGGTGCTTAGCGCTAGATTCGCAAACACCAGCCCTGCCCCACGGTTCGAAGGCGGATAGTAAGCATTCGATATCGCGCTCGAAATCAAATCCCCGCCAATACTCGAATAGTTGGGTTGCGACTTTCCATTGTCCCCGCGACAGATGAATGGGTTCGCCATCGCATGCAGCATCCGCGATTTTACCGTTCCGGTTCCCTGGTAGAAATAGCGCGGATCCTGGTGCAGCAACGACGGAAGAATCGCTCCGCCAAACATGATGTCCGTTACGCCATCCGCATACGCTGCGCCAAAACGCTGCGCGTAGCCAAGAGCGCCCTGCTGATAATCCGGTTTGTCTGCCGCTTGATTGATCCCCGCCAGCGTGGCCGCACCAAGGATGCTTACTGGATCGATCGACACCCGATAGGCCATCTGGAACTTCAGCTTCGTCGTCAACGGAACCGCATTCTTCGAGTCATACACGACATAAAAATTCGGAATGAATCCAAGTACGCGCTGCTGCTCCGCGAGCCTCACCTGCTGCGCGGCAATCTGCTCCGTCGATGCAGTCACTGTCACCGACGTCACGGAAGCCTCGAGTTTCAACTTGATTCCGGCAACATCGAAAAACTGGCCCGCTGCGAGCGTAATAGGCTCAGAGACCCAATTCTCAAATCCATTTGCGCTGATCGTAAGGTGGTACGGCACGCCGGGCGTCAGTCCATCAAACTGAAAGAATGCCGAATCGTTTGCCGAAGCCGTTCGATGATCGGTCGGAGCAGCCCCATCCAGAACAACGGTAGCTCCCGGAATCAGATCGCCGTTGGTGTCGGTCACAGTCCCATTTACTTCGGCTGGGTCCGTATTGCCTGAAGATGGCGACGTGCCATTGTCCCGAGGTTCTGGCGCAGAAGGAAGCAGCGCCTGCGCGTTCACCGTTGCAGAAGTGTTTTGACTCGAATCGCCGACCGTCACGCTGGAAGACGTCGGCTGTTGAGCTCGTCCCGCGACGCACATGGCTGCAGATAAAATCGTGGCAAAAAAAAGATATTTATGGCGCATCCATTCACCCTTGGGGGAAATTGGGTGCACCTGCCGCGATCCACGTCTATCGGGGTCGAAAGCAAATACACCTCAGGGGGTGCATCCGCCACTATTCAGTTGGCGGATGCATCATCAGTGAGGGTCATCACCTGCGATTTAGACGTAGTTTGCCACAAGAAGATACAAAAAAATTCCCGGCCCGATTCAGGCAGATACTACTTTGGTCACTTCTATTGAGCTGCCTGACGGCTCTTAAGTTCCTTTAGCATCAGCTCCACTTTATCCTGGCTTTCCAGTGTCCTGAACTTGTCCTCAAGAGACTCCGGAGTCAACACTTCCGTAGCCGCCGCGTTTTCAGCCGCGGTCACGTGGACTTTGCTCTTCATCCTGCCAATCGTGTTTTCCTGGTCGTTGCCAACAATGTGCTGCGCCTTTGCCGCGCGCCCAATCACCTTTGCACGGCGATGCTCTGCAATCAGCATCTCGCAATGCGCGCGCGTCTCCGTCAGCTTCTGCTCCAGCTTGCGCAGTGCCTGTCGCAGATTATCCGCTTCGTGCTTCTGATCCTCGGCCTGCGTGGTGAAGCCAATCTGAAGCTGGTCCTGGCTCAGAGCGCGCTCCAGCGCAGCACGTGCCAAATCGTCCTGGCCCTTCTGCACCGCGAGCTCAGCTTTGCGTCGCCACTCCGCCGACTGCTGCTCGTGTTCCATCTTCTTTTTCTCCAGCAGGTGCTGATCCGCAATCGCAATCGCCACCTGCGTCTTTACCTGTAAAAGCTGATTCTCCATATCCAGCACAACCTGCTTCAACATCCTCTCTGGATCCTCGGCCTTTTCCACCAGGTCATTCAGGTTCGCTTTCAACAGGGTGCTTACTCTATCCAGTAACGCCATACCAATTCCTCCTCGCCTTCCGCGCTTTGATCCTCGAAACCTTCTTCAGTGAAATCGCACTACTTCGTCGTTGGCTTTGTGCTTCCTTGCTGTGCCTCTGTCAGCACAATCTCCGCCATCTCCTTCATCATTTCCTTCATCATTACCTTGCTTCTTTCGCTCACTCTGCTCATCACCAGCGGCATATATTCCCGGGCAATCACTGGTTGCGCATCCAGCAGGTGTTGGCCCGC
Source organism: uncultured Acidobacteriaceae bacterium (assembly GCA_963832035.1). Classification (GTDB taxonomy): domain Bacteria; phylum Acidobacteriota; class Terriglobia; order Terriglobales; family Acidobacteriaceae; genus Telmatobacter. The sequence continues at coordinate 392,080 of CAWHSK010000005.1, forward strand.
AGGCGAGTTGTAGAAGGCGATCATCCCATCTACGTCATCGCGGCTTAGATGCTGCTGGTAGAGCACGGTCATATCCGCCACCATTTCGTCAGGGGGATAAAGATCCATGGCCTTCGCGACATATTTGTTCATCACCTTTTCCATGGCCGCTTTTTGTTCAGGTGTAAGCTTTTTTCCTGCCGACAATTCAGCTTCGGTTTGATTCATCGTCGTCTTGATCTGTTGCTGGATCATCGCCGGCACAATCTGCCGCATCGATTGCATCTGCCCGCGAATGCGCATCACTTCGAACAACTTCGCCAATTGCTCTTTCGTTGCCTGCTGATCGATAGGGATCGTGCTCGTCGGCGCGGCTTGTGCCTGCCCTGCCGGCTGCGCCCCTTCGCTTGGCTGGCCAGTCTGCGCAGCACACAGAACACAGCCAAGCCCGATGATTGTTGAGAGAACCAAGGCACCATGAATGTTCCGCATCAAGTGCTCCTTGCCGTCTTTCTGTTGGCGTGGCGAGCGCGTTTTGCAACTCTCGCCACGCAACTGTTGAACCACTTCAACTGCAGCTTTACTGCTTCGCGGCATCTCCGTTCACCGGCTTCTCCTTCGCCGGCTTGATCGCCTGTACGTTCGACATCAATTGCTTGATGTCCATGCCGCTCAGCGCCTCAAACAATGCCGGCACCTGCGCCGCAATACGCGTCATGTCGCCGGTAATCTTGTGCGCACCTGCGGCATCGTCGTTGCCCGTGGACACAATCGTGATGTGATCCACCTTGCTCAACGGCTCAGCCATGGCACGGACAACATCGGCCATGTTAGTCAGCAGCTTGTCGACCACCGCGGCCTGGTTCCATTCCTGGTAAGCCTCGGCCTTCACGTTCATTGCCTTCGCTTCCGCCTCACCCTTCTGGAAGATGATGCTGGCTTCCGCTTCACCCTGCGAACGAATCGCAGCCGCGCGGCCTTCTGCCTCTGTCGTCAAGCGAGACTTCTCGGCAGACGCCAGGTTCTCAATGCGCTGACGCTCGATCTCGGCTCCCTTCAGCACCGTCGCAATCAGTTCCTTTTCATGGCGAAGGATCTCAGCTTCCTGCACCTTGATCTGGCCTTCTTTCTCAACCTGTTGCACCTTCACCTGCTCAGCCGTCACCTGCTGCAGCATGACGTTGGTCTGCAGTTCGTACGCTTTGTCGGCCGTGGCTTGTTGACGCCGGCTCTGCTCCGCATACTCGGCCTTCTTGATTTCAAGGTCGCGTTGCGCCTCTGCCTGCCGTGTTGCCGAAGCCGTTTCTGCAATCACGCGCTCCTGGTCTGCCTGCGCCTTGGCAACAGCAGATTCGCGCAGTGCAGTAGCCCGCTTGATCGCCGTATCTCTCTCCGCATCGGCCGTCGCCATCTCCGCATCGCGCTTGATCCGAGCCACATCCGGCTTTCCCATATTCGAAATGTATTCGTTCTTGTCGCGCACTTCCTTGATCGTGAACGAAATCACTTCGAGCCCCATCTTGCTCATGTCTTCCGCGCACGTCGCACGCATGCGCTCGCCCACCATCTCGGGTTCCTTCACAATCTGCTCAACCGTCAACTGGCCGATGATTCCGCGCAGATGGCCTTCCATTACCAGCCGAATCAAGCCCTCACGCTGCGGCGGAGTCTTCGTCAAAAACTGTTCGGCCGCCGTCAGAATCGAAGCCTGATCGCTGCGTACTTTAATCTGCGCTACGGCTTCCACCGTCACGGCCACGCCCTGCTTGGTATACAGATCCTGCTGCGGAGCCACATCGAAGCTCATCAGTTCAAGGCTCAGCTCGCGGCAGTTCTCCACCATGGGGAAGATCACCGTGCCATGTCCCTTGATCACGCGCGGCCCTCGAAAACCATAGACAATCAATGCTTCATTGGGCCCTGCCTTGCGATACATCCTGGCCAGAATGCCCATCAGGAAGATCAGCGCTAATACTCCCAGACCGACAAAAAGAATCATTTCATTCGTCATCATTCGATCCCTGTCCCTTCAACAGGGGTTGAATTGTTGATGGTTTTACTTCAGTTCACAGTGTTCAGTGAACAGTGGTCAGCGCGAACCAGCTCGATTCTTGATCCCTGACCCCTGATCCCTGTTCCCTGTCTTTCTCGGAAACAACTTCGCCAGCAATCCCAGCAGAAAGATCCCCACCAGGATGCCCATATCCGCAATCAGCACGGTTGAATTCGTCATCGCAATCCCGGTCCTTCGGCCGGGCACAGCACGTTGCGCCGCTCGCCCTTCGAATAGCTGGAAGCTAGCGGCTAGTCGTCTGTTTCGAGTCCCTGGTCCCTAGTCCCTGCTCTATGTCTTCCCACCGCTTCACGTATGCGACCCCTTTCTCATAACGGATCACGTACACTTCTTCTGCCTTCGCGAGTGCCTCGCCATCCTCAGAGCGCGCGACGGCCGATCGCGTCGCGCCCAGTTGCTGATACACAATCTCGCCCGGTTCCGCCGGCGCGAATCGGAGACGACACCCGCCCCACAACACCCACCACATCCGTTTCATCCGCAGTAAGCTCATGTTCGTGCGGCATCAGTACCTTCGTCAGAAACATAAAGATGATCATCCCCCCTGCCAGCCCGCAGATCGCCGCCAGCACCACCACAACCCCGGCGACAAAGCTTCCATATTTCGTCAGCAAATATCCCGCCGCGCCAAACCAGCAGAGAAAAATCATGATCGAAAATGCGTTCCACCACGGAACCTCAGGCCCGCCCTGCGCCGCCGAACCTCCGCCCCCGCTACCGCCGCATGAGAATCATGCCGCCGTGCGGCATATGCGGGAACATGCGGCACATGAACATGCGGCACGTGCACATGACCGCCGAAATGTCCCATCCCGCCTAGCAGCGAGACCAGGCTAAGCATCAGCCCCGCAAGAAAACAGACAAGATAAAAAGTCTCCCAGTTCATCGCCATGCCCCCACTTACCTGCTGCGCCGTTTCGCCGTCTTCTGATCCCTGATCTCTGTTCTCTGACCCTTGATCTCTGACCCCTGATCCCTGACCCCTGATCCCTGTTTCCTCAGCACCTCGGTCAGCCTTGCCATCAATCCCGGCGTCTCCAGAATCGACTCCAGCAGCAGCAGGCACTCTCGTGTCCGCTCATGCTGCGCTACAGTCAGCAGCGCGCTCTTCAACTCTGGATCGCGCCGGAACCGCTCCGCTCCTGACACCAGCCACACATCGAGCTTGTCTTCCAGCCCCCGAACCTCGCTCATTAGCTCCGGGTGATAGCCCTCGGGATCGTCCACCAGGTATCCCGGATGAACTTTGAAAAAACTCGCCAGGATCTGCCGCGTCGTATTCGTCAGGTGGGGCCGCGCCCCGCTCTCGATCTGCGAAAGATAACTCTGGCTCAGCTTCGAGCCCGTCTCCGCCTCGATTGCCCGTGTCAGCTCCTGCTGGCTCATCGCGCGATTCATTCCCCGCAGGCTGCCTTCCACCTCGCGCAGGTATTTGATTTTTTCGCCGAGCTTCATCGTGCATCCCGCGATCAGCGTTCAAAACATTCAACAAGCCAATCGCAAATTGCAATAACAATATCGCAATTTGTAATATACGTCAAGAGAAATCGACGTTATTCCAATCAAGCTTTTGGAGGCCGCTGATAACGCGCGACTTATTTCTAATTCCTAGGGGGCGCGGGAAGTTAGTCCTCTTCGCCGGTAACCTCGATCTCAACAGCATCCGGCAACATGGTGCGAAGAAGAGCCGCTGAATACAGCGCTACTTTGCCGTCTTCGAAGTAAACAAGTACGCCGTCATCAATAGCATGCGCGTGCTCGATACGCGGACAAGACGAATCTTCCATGTCGGATTCTGGCAAATCCTAGATTTCTGCGTCTGTTCGGTACATAACAAGTCCGAGGAGTTCTACCCCCCTCGTGCGGGTGTAAGCATATGAAAATAATATATTTACGTATTCATAATTTAAAATGCCAAAATGGTTAGCGTTCCGCTCTGATATCGACTTAACCTCGCAGATGCGAAGGCCTTCCGGGCAACCGGAAGGCCTTCAAGTTTTACTGCCCCCAACCCACCTACGCTGTCACTGTCCGCGTAGGTTTGGATCCCCACAGCCCGTAATAGGCAATGAAGAGATAGCAAATCAGCGGAATCACGAACGAGTTCTGAATGCCGAACTTGTCGGCCGCCGCGCCGAGTGCGAGCGGAACAATCGCGCCACCTACAACCGCCGTCATAATCAGTCCCGATCCCTTGCTCGTCATCGGTCCCAGGCCCTTGATTCCCAGCGCAAAGATGTTCGGGAACATGATCGAGTTGAAGAATCCGCAAATCACGATAGCCCAGATTGCCACCTGGCCACTTGAAACCATGGAGACAACCACGAAGAGGGCAGCAGCGAATCCGAAAACGCCCAGCAGTTTGCCTGACTGGATCTTGGTCAATATCCACGACCCCAGCAGGCGCCCGACCAGCGCACCGCCCCAATACAGCGAAACCAGGAACGATGCTGTCTTGGCGCTGTCCACGCCCTGCGTCTTGAAGTAGTTCACGGCGATCGATGCCAATCCCACTTCCACGCCGACGTACAGGAAGATTCCGACCGCGCCAAGCACCGTGTGACGATAGCTCCAGATGCTCCGGCTCAGAATCGGATCGCCTTCCTTCGCCGGCCTGAATTCCTGCGTCTGCGAAACGTGAGGCAGATGCATGAACGCAACCGCGAACCCGAGAATCAACAGCCCGGCCGCAATGGCAATGTACGGTCCACGCACCGTGTTGGCGACAGCCGCCTTGCGTGGCTGTGCTTGCCGGATCAGTCAGAATGTATGCGCCTGCGACCAGTGGAGCAATCGTGCCGCCTACTGAATTCAATGCCTGCGCCAGTGTCAGCCGCACCGGTGCGCTATGTTCCGGCCCCAGAATCGCTACGTAAGGATTTGCCGCCGTTTGCAGCGCGGTTACACCCGCACCCACGATAAACACAGCGGTCAGGAAGAGCGGAAAGCTCACCATCTTGGCGGCCGGAACAAACAGCAGGCATCCCACCACCTGGATGAACAGCGAAACCACCATCGTCCGCTTGTATCCAATCGTCTCAATCAGCTTCGACGTCGGCGACGAGAACACAAAATAAGCGAGGAAGAACGCCGACTCCGCCAGCATGGCCCACGCATACGGCAGATCGAAAATCGACCGCAGATGCGGAACCAGCGCCATGTTCAAGTTCGTGATAAACCCGAAAATGAAGAACAGCACGGCTACTGTAATGAAGGGTCCGGTGTAGTTCGGCGTTGTTGCGGCCGCTGCCGGCGTCGATCGAGTTGCCATAGGTTGTTTGCTCCCTTGCTTCCTCAAAAATTTTGCCCGGTTAGGGCTGTCGTCCGGTCCTGGGTGAAGGACTCTGGATCATGCACAAATGATGATTCGACGGTTAAGGATTGCGACCGCAAACTATAACCCCGCAATTGGTCGCAATTTGTTCCACACAACACTATACGTAAAACCCCAAAATGGGGAAGTGATGCGGCAAACAGGTGCAGATTCCAGCCCATTCGGCACTTTTTTCTGTCTCAATCGCGAAATTCCGGCCCTTTTTCCGCTGTCCGCATCACTGCGAGTTCTCCGTTAGATGCCTTATCCTCAAGAGAACGCAAGGAGACGCACCGTGGCTACCACCACACTCAGCAGTGCCAAGTTGAAGAAGGTTCTGGCCGCCCTCGAAGCTAATTGGCAGGCCGAAATGGAGGGCTACTACACCTACAAAACCCTGGCCGATCGTGACACCGATCCCGTCCGCGCCCAGGTATTGCGTCACCTCGCCGGCGCTGAGTGGGAGCACGCCGCCCTCTGGCATGGCCGAATCATTGAACTCGGCGGTTCGGAACCGGCTATACAACGGCAATCCCGGCGGAGAAGCCAACTCCCTCGCCAACCGCGCCGGCGGCGTCCGCATGGCACTGCGTCGCCTCGAAATCGAAGAAAGCCGCCACATCGCCAACTACGGCAAGCAGTTGAAAGACCTCGGCGACGAAGGCTCCATCGCCATCCTCGACCACGTCATTGAAGACGAGAAAGACCATCACCGCGAACTCGGATCACTCCTCCGCGGCCATTACCAGGCCCCGGCGGGCGCGCCCAAAGTCGACGCCAAGGCCGTTCTCGAGGAGCTGCTGGCCAAACGCAGCGAGGGCCGCAAGCAGCCCGGCGCCTGGATCGGCGATGCCATCTACGGCGTCAACGACGGCCTCGGCGCAATCTTCGGCATTGTCTCCGGCGTCTCCGGCGCAACCGCCGGCGACAGCAAGTATGTTCTCCTCGCTGGCCTTTCCGGCATGGTTGCCTCTGCCCTCTCCATGGGTTCCGGCGCCTATCTCGCCGCCAAAAGCGAACGCGAAATCTACCATGCTGAAATTGCCCGCGAACGCGAAGCCATCCGGTTGAACGCTCCCGAGGCCCGCGAACTGCTCTCGCTCTACTACCAGGTCAAAGGCCTGCCCGAAGCTGACGCCGACCACATGGTCAACCACATCGCGAACGATCCCGAGCAGATGCTTCGCGCTCTCGCCAGCGAACGCCTCGGCACATCTGAAGAAGCGTTGTCGAACCCGATGGTCTCGGCCACTTCAGGCGCACTCTCCACCGCCGTCGGCGCCATCATCCCCATCATCCCTTTCTTTTTTATGCAGGGCCTTCCCGCCGTCATCGCGGCCGCCGTTGTCTCACTCATCGCCCACTTCGCCGTCGGCGCAGCCAAGAGCCTCATCACCATCCGCTCCTGGTGGTCCTCAGGCCTCGAGATGACAGTAGTAGGCGCAGTCGAAGGTGCCGTCACCTACGGCATCGGTATTCTCCTCGGCAAGGGCGGAATGTAAGTGGGCGGCCTGATCCCTCTCGGCGATGCCTCGCGTCCGCTGCGCCGATTCGCCATCGTCACCACCTTCATCATTGTTCTCAATGTGTGGGTTTTCTTTCAGGAACTGACTTACGGCGACCCCTTCGTTTGGACTTGGTCTGTCGTGCCCGTTCGCATTGTTCACGGCCATAGTCTCATCACGTTGCTCACCTCGATGTTCATGCATGGCAGCTGGATGCACATCATCGGCAACATGATTTACCTGTGGGCCTTCGGTCGCGAAATCGAAAACGCCATGGGCCCCATCCGCTTCGCCGTCTTCTATCTCACAGGCGGCGTGGTTGCCATGTTCGCGCAGATTCTCGGCGATCCCTTCGCCCACGTCCCCGCCCTTGGTGCCAGCGGAGCCATCGCCGCCGTCATGGGCGCGTTTCTCATCACGTTTCCGCGCGACCGCATTCGCACCTTCGTCTTCTTCATCATCTTTTTCCGCATCACCCTCATTCCCGCCGCGCTTCTCATTGGCTTCTGGTTCCTTATCCAGGTCTTCAATGTCGGCGCAGTCGCCCAGGCAAAAACCGGCGGCGTCGCATATCTGGCCCACATCGGCGGCTTCCTCTTCGGCGTAGTCACCGCAAGACTATTCGTAAACCCTCGCCGCATGACCTACCGCCGTTTCAGCTGACGCAATCTCTCTGCCCTTTTCGGCGTCGTCATCCTGAGCGATCCTGAACGAAGTGAAGGGGAGTCGAAGGAGCTGCTTCCCGCGCTGCGTCAATCCGCAAGCCGTCAGTACCGGCCGGCAGCCTCTCTAAGTGCGCTCGCTGTGTGTAACTTCCTGTTTCTGGTTGTCGCGTGCCGCCACATCTCCGTTTTTTTTGGATTGCTTCGCGACATACATTGCAGCATCCGCGTTACTCAGCAAGCTGTCTCTGGTCGCGCCGTGCTCGGGATAAAGAGCAATACCCAAACTCGCCGACCCATTGAGGACGTGCCCTTCGAAGCTAAACGGGGCATCAAAACTACGTTCCAATCGGTGCGCAATTTCCTCGACCTCGGCCCGGTTGTGAACCGCCGGAAGCACCACTGCAAACTCATCGCCCCCGAGCCGCGCCAGCATGTCGACCCCACGGAGCTGACGCTTCATGCGTTTCGCTGCTTCCTGCAGATACAGGTCGCCGACCTGGTGTCCATATACGTCATTCACTTGCTTGAAATCGTTCAGGTCGATGTAAATCAATCCGAAGATGCTCGCATTCTCACGCGCATCCTCGATCTGGCGATCAACATAGGTTTCCAGAGAAAATCTGTTGTGAACGTCGGTAAGCAAATCGAATTCGGAGCGGTGCCGCAGATCGGAGTAGAGCCGCCGCGTCTCAATAGCCAGAGTGGCCAGCCCCGCCGCGCTGGAAAGCGTCTCCAACGCTGCAGCCTTCGGTTGTGTAAGCGGATCAAAGGCAGCGCGTATCGTTCCCAACGGCGGCCCCGAGCGAGCAGGAATCGTTTCGCTGACAATCCGGAACGAGGAAAGTTCTGCGGGGCGGTTCCCAAGCTGCGCTCCGTCGAAAATCTCGCACCAGCTAGGAGCACCATCAAGCTTGAATGAGACCAGTTCGGTGATCTCTTCGATAATTTCCGCGAGAGGACGCGAGCCGTTGATCTCCTCTAGAATGCGACCGCGCTTACGCTCAATGTAAGCCGCTGCGGCGTTCTGGCGGCGCACCCTGCGTTCGATCACCCAGCCTCTGGCTCCAACAGCCAGCAGCAACAGAAGAAGTAATCCGATAAGGGCAATGAGATTCCGAACATTGAGCAACGAGGGTGGCGCGAGTACCGAAATATCATCGACCGAGCGCAGCAGGATATTGAACGGTACCTCTTGCCCTGGAATGGCCCCATTCGTATCCGCCATGCAGATGCCCGTTACCCGCACCTTTGATCCGACAGGCACCTGTCGCATCCGTGGAAGAACGCTGCTTTCGCGAGGATGGCGATAAATGGCGGTAAACAAGCGGCCATCCGATTCCACGACATAGAGGTCCTGCGTAGCCTCTCGAACGTCCGTTACAACCTCGCCATCAATCGAAACCAGATCGTTCTGGTGCCCGTCCGGCCGACTGCTGCTCCAGAAAGCCAATTGTTCCCACGAAGCCTGTTTAGGCTTTAGTGGACTGTATTGTCCAGTGCTCTGAATCTCGCCGTCTGCCAGGTTCAATGCACGATCATGTGCTTCTGGAAAACCGATCGCGTCTACAACTTCGCCAATCCGAAAGGGCAAGCGAGAGTGAGTGGCGATCCACAGACTTCGCGAACCGTCCTGAAGCACCACCGCCGCACCGGGTTGATAGTAGGTGATGGTTCCACGGACTCTCACCCTCTGTGTGAGATCCTGCACGTTGTAACCGGCGAGAGCCTGGTCCATCGAAGTGAGCGGCAGTGACCACGGGTGCGCGTTGACGTTCTTGAGAATCTTTACATTTGCAATTGACGAAACGTAGAGGACGGCGCCAGTCTGTTGCATCTTGTCATCAAACTTGCCCGCCGCCACACCGGTGATTTCCACATCGTCGTCGAGCAAGCCGATCAGGTCCCATTCGTCATCGCTGTCCAGGTTTGCTTCCAGGTGGCCGCCTTCCATTACCAGTTGCAAACGGGAGCTGCGTTTGCCGGCGCTGCCACTTGTCACCATGTCAGCCGCGCGAACTCTGGCGCGAACAGTGACGAGCCGGCAATCGTACAGCGCGCGAATCAAATCGGTGAAAGTAGCTGGCACCGGCTCAGGCACATCACCGTGATGGAGAAGAGTAACGTCACTCGCAACTACCAGTGGGCGAAAGCTCTGTTGCGTGTCCCCTTTGATAAGGACGCGGTCTCCGGGAAGAAAACCTGCTGTGGTTGGAGGGGAGACGAAAAAGGCCTCCTTGCCGTCCTGTACATACAGCAGCCTTTCGTATCCTCGCGAATAGACCACCGTAGCCTCGAAGATCGCGTGAATTCGATGGGCAGCCTGCGCATTGTCGAGCGCGTAGACGGCGTGCACTGACCTGAGCGTTGCGGGCTCTGAGGACTCTGCCGGGGACAGAATGGCGAAATCCATAACCAAGGCGCACGCCAGGATTTTGAAGAAGGATCTCCCCATCGTTCCTGCCCGGCGTCGACTGGCGTCTCCGACCCCACCTGCACTCCGGTCCGGACACGCCATCCTCTGATCCTTCATCTCACACACAGTCCTTAAAAACCTATCGGCATTTGCATTACGATTGGATACCAGTCCGCTCGCGGTTCCCATCACCTCTTTGAGGCATACGGCCCATCAATCAAGCTTGGATTCGAGCGTTTCTTCGCACAGTGATTTGCGACACGGACGCACTGCAACTTAAGTGGAACTCGGCGCCGCAAGACAATTGACGGCATTTGGACTGCGGCTTGTCTTTTGATCGGGAGTCCATTTCGAGGATATCTTGTGAGATTGTCCGGCGTGGTCACAGCATTATCAATTGGCGGAAGATTGGTGCCTCGGGCTCGCTTCTGAAAGCACGATCTCTCGCGACCCCGCTACAATGTCCTCGTCCCGCAGCACACACAAAAACCATGCGCAAACAAATCCTGTTAACGCTCGCCCTCTGTCTCGCTCCCGTCGCCTTCGCGCAAGCCCCCAGCATCGCCGTAGAACACGGCGTCCCCATGAAGACCCGCGACGGTGTCACTCTGCATGCGGACATCTACCACCCCGCTGGTGATGGCAAGTACCCCGTCCTCCTTCAGCGCACGCCCTACGACAAGAACAACACCGCCTCCTTCGGCCTCACCGCCGCGGCGCGTGGCTACCTCGTCGTTGTGCAGGATGTTCGCGGCCGCTACACATCAGAAGGCGAGTGGTATCCCTTCAAGCACGAGACCGAAGACGGCTACGACACCATTGAGTGGGCGGCCGCGCTCCCCAACTCCAACGGCAAAGTCGGCATGTTCGGCGGATCCTATGTCGGGGCCACGCAGATGCTCGCCGCCATCGGTCATCCGCCCCACCTCGCCGGCATCTGCCCCGTCGTCACAGCCAGCAACTACCACGAAAACTGGACCTACCAGGGCGGAGCATTCGAGCAGTGGTTCAACGAGTCGTGGACCGCCGGCCTCGCGCAGGACACCCTCAACCGCGCTATCCGCCGCGACACAAACGCGCTCAACGCCGTCAATGTGCTGCCTCTCACGGAGTTTCCCGTCTTCAACATCGCCAAACCGCATACAGGCACTGAACTCACTCAAGCCCTCGCTCCCTATTTCCTTGACTGGGCCGCGCACACCGACTACGACAACTACTGGAAACAGTGGTCCATCGAAGAGAATTTCCAAAACATCCAGGTCCCCGCGCTCACCGTTGCTGCCTGGTACGACATCTTTCAGGGCGGCTCGCTGCGCAACTATCTCGGCCTCAAGGCCCACGCCGGAAATGAATCTGCGCGCTCCGGACAGCACCTGCTGATGATGATCGGCGGCCATGCCGGAGGCGGCAGCCACATCGGCACCGTCGACTTCGGCCCCGCTGCAGCCGAATACGACGAAAACACCGTCATCCTCGAGTGGTATGACTACCTGTTCCAGGGCAAGCAGAACGACTTCGCCACCCACCCCGTAAAAATTTTCGTCATGGGCGAAAATAAGTGGCGCTTCGAAGATGCATGGCCCCTCGAGCGCGCCAAATCCACACCCTACCTCCTCCACTCCTCCGGCAAAGCCAACTCATCCTCGGGCGATGGCGCTCTTTCAGTCACCTCCGCCAAATCCGAGAAGCCCGATACATTCACCTACGATCCCGCTAACCCCGTTCCCACGACAGGCGGCCCACTCTGTTGCGATCCGGGTCATCTCCCCGCCGGCCCGCGCGATCAGAAGGAAGTTGAAACCCGGCCCGACGTCCTCGTCTACTCCACGCCTGCGCTCGGCAGCGACGTCGAAGTCACCGGCCCCGTCACCCTCGATCTCTACGCCGCATCCACCGCTGTCGACACCGACTTCACTGCGAAATTAGTCGACGTCTGGCCCAACGGCTACGTGCAAAACCTCACCGAGGGGATCCTCCGCGCCCGCTATCGCGAATCGACCACCGGCCCGGCCAAACTCCTCGAGCCCGGCAAAATCTACGAATACAAAATCGATCTCTGGTCCACCAGCAACGTCTTCCTCAAGGGCCACATCATCCGCCTCGAAGTATCCAGCAGCAACTTCCCGCGCTTCGATCGCAACCTCAACACCGGCAAACCCGCATCAAACGACTCCACCTTCGTCAAAGCCACCAACACCGTCTACCACGACGCGCCCCACCCCAGCGCGCTCATCCTCCCCATCGTGCCGCGATGATCGCACTCATCTCATTGCGACCAAGCGCTACCTGCGGAGGATGGGCTGATTAGGAATGAAACGAAAGACCAAGTCGCGTGCAAGACGGGATAACCAATCTCGATCCCCCATGCGCTTCGCCGGGCAGATCATAATTCTGGCAGCCGCGGCATTGGGGGTCTGGCCTCTCGTCAGGACGGGCCCATCGTGTGGGCCTGATTTCTCTTTCCACCTCGTCTCGTGGATCGAGGCGCAGAGAAGCTTCCTTCACGGCATCGTTTACCCACACTGGGCCAGTGGGCCGAACTTCGGCGCGGGTGAGCCACGGTTTGTGTTCTACCCTCCACTGACATGGTTCGCGGGCGCGCTGCTTGGCTTGGTCGTCCCTTGGAGCGCGGTCTCCACCGTAATGGCGTTTCTCCTGCTGGCGGCGACCGGGCTGGCGAACCGGGCCCTCGCACGGCAGATGATGGCCGACGGCCCCGCCACTCTTGCCGGGTGCGCCTCTATCTTTCTGGGCAACATGCTGGTTGATGTGTACATGCGCAGCGACTTCGCAGAGCTCGCCGGTGGCTTCTGGATTCCACTACTGCTGCTGTTTCAGTTGGGCAGCAACACGAAGAACACGGTTTCCGGAACCCTGCTGCAACGGATGCTCAGAGGCGTCGTGCCCTTGACCCTGGTGATGACCGGAATCTGGTTGACCAACGGGCCGCTCGGCATCATGACGAGCTACCTGCTGGTCGCGACGGCTATTGTCTCGTCAGCGATCCGAAAATCATGGGAGCCGATGGTGCGCGCGGCCATCGCCTTCGTAATTGGCACCGCACTGGCCGCCGTCTATCTTGTGCCCGCAATCTGGGAGCGGGGCTGGGCGAATATCGGATCTGCAATAAGCGATCCTCAGTATTTAGTGGAGAACGGATGGCTCTTTAGCCACAGCAGCGATGCTGCCTTGTCGCGTTCTTACATGATGTTGGATGTCCACTCGTGGCTCGCGCTCGCCATGTTCGGCCTCTGTGCGGCTTCAGTGGGAATAGCATGGAAGCGTGGCAAGCTGACGGCTCAGCGAGCATGGTGGATTCCACTGGCCCTCATTCCTATTGGGGCTTTGCTCATGCACTTTCCGTTTTCTGAACCGCTGTGGAATTGGCTTCCAGCTCTGCGCTACCTGCAGTTTCCGTGGCGATGGCTGGTGGTGATGAATGCTCCGCTTGCGGTCTTTTTCGCAGCGGCGGTCTGGGTTAACCAACCGCGCGGCAAAATCGCGCTCTGCGTTGCGTGTACCGTGGGATTCTTCGTCATCACGGGCGTCACATCGGGCATTTGCTTTCAGAATTGCCACGACGTGGAAAATTCGATTCCGCTGGTGGAACACACCCAGGGAATTCGCGGCAAACCTGAGTACTCTCCCGCTGGTATTCGGCACCCGCTTGTGGAGCCCGGCGTCGCTGGCAATTGCGAAGTGACAAACGTCAGAGATCTCTCGCCTGCTCCAGCCGACGATCTGCAGGCAGATCGACACGACACGGCGCCGGCATGCACCGGAAACTTCTCGCAAATGGTAGACCTGCCCGAGCACAAGGTCTTCGCTGGAACCGCGGAACATGCAGGCGATCTGATTCTGCATCTGCGGAGTTATCCTGCGTGGCGCATCACCGTGAACGGTCGCAGCACTGGCACGACACGGGAACAGGAGAACGGGTTGATATCTGTTTCCATCCCGCAGGGGCAAGTCATGGTTGCAGTCGACTGGACGACGACGCCCGACGTTTGGATCGGCAGAGCACTCAGCGCCCTCGCCCTCGCGTTGCTGGCAGTTATCGTTCTCGCGGAACGTAAGCTCTCCCAGCCTCAATCGTCGTGAGATGGTGAGCAATATCTAGCGGCTTGAAACCGCGACCTGTTTCTCCGCCATCAGTTCCTTCGCCGCATTCCGTCCCGTGCGAATGCAATCCGGAATCCCAATCCCGTCATAGGCATTTCCCGCCAGCCGAAGCCCCGGCAGCGTGGCAACGCGCTCTTTCACGCGCGTCATCCTGTCCTGGTGGCCAACCGCGTACTGCGCCATCGCCCTCCGCCACCGCGAAACCTGTGTGGATTCCGCCGGAATATGCGGCCCCACCACGCGCGCACCCAGAATCTCGCTCAACTCGCGCCGCACCGTAGCCACCAGCACTTCATCGCTCTGGTCCAGCAGTGCCTCATTTTTAGCGCCGCCCAGAAAAGCCCTCAATACCGCCTTGCCCGACGGTGTCCGGCTCGCAAATTTGCGATGGACAAACGTGCATGCCAGCATCGCACGTCCTTCGACTGCCGGCACCAGGAATCCAAACCCATCCGGGAGCCCACCAAGCTGCGTCTCGTCAAATACCAGATTTACGGTGATCGAAGAAGAGTAGGGAATTGCGCTCAGCTCATCGCCCAGCGCTGCATCTGCCGTCGCAAGAAGACCGCCTGCCACCCACGCCGGCGAAGCGACTATCACCGCGTCATATGTTTCATCGGAGCCATCGGCCCGAACGCGCCAACCGTCGCCCACGTGTTCCAGCGCACTCACCGAAGTCGATTTTCGCAGCCACTTCGGATTCAGTCTCGCTTCCAGCGCATCCACCAGTTGCTGCAGGCCACCCTTCAAAGTTGTAAAAATCGAGCGTGGGCCAGGGCGCTTCTCGGCGCCTTGCGTAGTTGCGGGCGCACCATTCGCACTCAACATCGCCGCCATCTTCGCACGCATTTGCCGGTGCGCCGCCAGCATGCCGCGCGTCAGAGAACCGTATTGGCTCTCCATCTCCACCAGCTTCGGCAGCACCGTCCGTGCGCTTAGCTGCGTCGCATCACCGCCATAGATCCCCGACAGCAACGGATCCGCAAGCCGGTCAACTGCTTCCTGGCCGAAATGCCTCCGCACCAGCGCAGCCACCGACTCGTCCTGCTCGCTTGGCCGCGGCGGAAGCAGCAGTTCCAAAGCCATCCTGATCTTCGTCGCGGGACTGAACAAACCTGAGAGCGCCGTCGGCACCAACTTTGTCGGGATCAGGAACATCAACCCATCGGGCAACGGAACCAGCCGGTTCTTCACCACGATGTACGTCTTGCGGTTCGCGTCGTTTGAAGGCGTCAATTGATCGGTCAAACCCAGTTCGCGGCAAAGCTCTGCACCCGCCTGCTTTTCGCTCAAAAATGAATCCGGCCCCCGTTCCAGCACTACGCCATTCACGGTCTCTGATGCCAGCGATCCACCAAGCCGATCCCGCGACTCAAAGAGGGTGTACTCAATATCCGCACGCCCCGCGCGCGCCTTTTCCAACTCATAGGCGGCTGCCAGTCCCGCGATTCCGCCTCCAATAATTGCTACCCGCATTCCTTGACCTCAGTCCCTTCTTATCACACCGGGCATACCCGTTATGAGCTCCATTTCCCTCTATCCCGCTCCGCCCGTCTTCCACATCCAGAATCCACCCCTGATCCTCTCTAGCAAGTGATTTAAATCACATCGACACCCGGCGACGTCTCGGATAATCGACTATCCCAGAATCGCCTCGCGCGATAAACTGTCGCGTCGCTCCCCTTCGCTCTTAACCAGGAGTCCAACATGACCGCAGAGCTCATTCACCGGCTGCATTTTGCCTTTACTATCACATTCCATTACCTCTTTCCCCAGCTCACCATGGGCCTTGCGCTCCTGATCGTCGTTCTCAAGACCATCGCATTGCGCACCGGAAACGACGAGTGGAATCAGGCTTCCCGCTTCTGGGCGCGCATCTTCGGCATCAATTTCGTCTTCGGTGTCGTCACCGGCATTCCCATGGAGTTCGAATTTGGAACCAACTGGGCTCGCTTCGCGCACCTCTCCGGCGGAGTGATCGGCCAACCTCTTGCCATGGAAGGCGTCTTCAGCTTCTTCCTCGAGTCGGCTTTCCTCGGCCTCTTCCTCTACGGCGAGAAGCGCATTTCGAAAGCCATGCACTGGTTCTCGGCCGTCATGGTTCTCGTCGGCTCGTGGATCTCCGGCTTCTTCATCATCGTCACCGACGCCTGGATGCAGCACCCCGTCGCCTACGACCGCCTGCCCAACGGACAATTTGAGGTACTCAGCTTCTGGCAACTTCTTCTCAATCCGTGGGGTCTGTTTCAGTACATGCACAACATGACTGGCGCGGTCATTACCGCGTCGTTTGTCATGGCAGCTGTCGGCGCGTTCTATTTGCTTGATGGGAAAAGGGAAGGCTACGGACGCATCTTCACCCGCGTCGGTGTCATCTCCGGCGTTATCTCCACCATCCTCATCATCTTTCCCACCGGCGACCTGCACGGCAAATACGTCGCGCGTCACCAGCCCGCAGCCATCGCCGGTATGGAAGGCCTCTTCCACACCAATCCGGCGCCGGCATTGTTCTCATGGGCCAGCCCAACGAAGAAACGCAGCAGATCGACAACCCCATCGTCGTCAACAACGTGCTCAGCTTCCTCATCTACGGTACCACCAAGGCCGAAGTCACCGGCCTCGACAGCTTCCCGCGCGATCAGTGGCCCTCTGCGCTGCCGCTGCTCTTCTACGCCTACCACATCATGGCCGGCCTCGGAACCTACTTCGTAGTGCTCATGGTCGTCGCAGCGTTTCTGCTCTGGCGCAAAAAACTCTACACAACGCGCTGGATTCTCTGGCTGCTCCTCATCAGCTTCCCATTTCCCTACATCGCCAATACCGCTGGCTGGATGACTGCCGAAATCGGCCGCCAACCCTGGCTCATCTACGGCCTTATGCGAACCAGCGAGGGCTTCTCCAGCACAGTCTCGGCCGGCAATGGCCTCTTTACCCTGATAGGCTTCATGGGCCTCTACGCCCTGCTTGGGCCTGCTGTTCACTGTCCTCGTCTACCGCGAAATCAGTCTCGGCCCAACCGCGCACACGTCGC
Source organism: uncultured Acidobacteriaceae bacterium (assembly GCA_963832035.1). Taxonomy (GTDB): domain Bacteria; phylum Acidobacteriota; class Terriglobia; order Terriglobales; family Acidobacteriaceae; genus Telmatobacter. Next base: position 409,182 of record CAWHSK010000005.1, read on the forward strand.
ACTGTCAACAGATCGCCGCAGCCGACTAAAAGTCGTTGCCCTGACACCTCGCATTTAACTGGTTGGTATTGAAAGCTGAAGGTTTCATCATGATGGGTTTTATCTGGTTCTGGCTTGTCGCCGTAATGATCGTCGGCTACGTCGTCCTCGATGGCTTCGACCTCGGCGTTGGCGTCCTTCACCTTTTTCTTCCCGCACAGAAGCCGAACGCCGCGTCAGCCTCCACTCCATCGGCCCCGTGTGGGACGGCAACGAAGTCTGGCTCCTCGCCGGCGGCGGCACACTCTACTTCGCCTTTCCGCTCCTCTACGCCTCAGCCTTCAGCGGCTTCTATCTCCCCCTGATGATCGTGCTCTGGCTGCTCGTCCTGCGCGGCATCAGTCTTGAGCTCCGCAACCACATCGACGTCGGCGTGTGGACTGCTTTGCTCGATGGCGTCTTCGGCCTCTCCAGCGCTTTGCTCGCCATCTTTTACGGAGCAGCACTGGCCAACGTCCTGCGCGGCGTTCCGCTTCAGGCGGACGGCTACTTCTTCCTTCCCCTTTGGACCAACTGGCAGCCCGGCCCGCACCCCGGCATCCTCGACTGGTACACGGTCATCGGAGGCCTCGTCGCCCTCGCCGCTCTCACCCTTCACGGAGCTTGTGGCTTGCCATCAAAGTCTCGGGCGATCTCGCGAAGCGCGCCTGCGCACTCATCACTCCGATTCTCGCACTGGTGTCGTTGCTCACCATCGTCAGCCTCATCGCCACCATTGCAGTGCGTCCCGCCAGCCTCGACAACTACTACCACTACCCATTCACGTTCATCGTTCCCGTCGGAGTTCTTGCTTCTCTCGGCGGCATCTGGTTCTTCAATCGCAACCAGCACCCGGTGAAAGCCTTTCTCGTCCTCCGGCATCTATCTCTTCTTCATGCTCGCCGGAGCATGCTGGGGCGTCTACCCCACTCTGCTTCCGGCCTCGACCGGCGCCGATCGCGACATCACTCTCGCCCGTGCCCTCTCCGGACCCCACGCCCTCGCCGTGGGACTGGTATGGTGGCTATTCGGCATGACACTCGCCATCGGTTACGTGGTCTTTGTCTACAGCCGCTTCAAAGGCAAAGTGGATACGCACGTTGAAACTCACTGAAAAAAGATCGGGCCGGGACTCTTCGTCCCGGCCCGATCACCCACCCACCCAGAATTTCTAATCTAAAACTGCTTTAGAACTGCGACAGCTATAAGACAACCCCTCGTCGCTACAACGACACGAGCGGCCCTGTAAACTCCGGCTGGCATTTCGTCGGCGTATCGGTTGGAACCCAGTTCTTCGGCTGATAAATGCAGCAAGGCTCCTGCGCCAGCGGATCGCCCGTCACCGCGTATGCGCGCGCTCGTGATCCACCGCAGATTTCCTTGTACTCGCAGGCGCCGCACTTGCCCTCAAGCTGCTTCGTATCGCGCAACGCCTTGAAGATTGGCGAATTCTGGTAGATATCGGCCAGCGACTTCTCGCGAATGTTTCCTGCATGAATCGGCAAGAAACCGCTCGGATAAACATTGCCCATGTGCGAAACGAACAGGAAGCCTTTGCCGTCGTTCACGCGCCGCGTCATCCAGTTCGAAGTCCGTGTCTTCGCGTCCGCTTCAGGCGCGCCCGGCTCATACTCATGCCCTACCGCGTGCGGATGACCCGCTCCATGGCCCATCTTCCGTTCCTGCAGATTGTGTTGCAGCAGATAACGCCGATAGTGCATCGCTTCCGTCGTCTTGATCTGGAAGCTAACCCGGTTCGACAGCTCATAAATCTTTCCGAATACCTCTTCGAACTCTTCGCCGCTCAGCAGATCATTCAACTGCCCGCGTCCCACCGGCACCAGGAAGAACACATTCCACATCACAATGTTGAGCTTTTCAAACAGCGCGCAAAGGTTGTCGAGATCCTGCGCGTTATGTCGGCTGATCGTGGTATGCACCTGGATCGGCAATCCCGCCTCACCGGCCCACTCCACCGCCTGAATCGTTCGCGCCCACGCCCCCGGAAGTCCCCGAAACGTGTCGTGAATCTCCGGCGACGATCCATCCAGCGAGATGCCCAGCCGAACCACTCCGGCTTCCTTCATTTTGAAAATAGCCTCGCGGGTCAGCAGCGGAGTGGCGCTCGGCGTTACCGCCACCTTCACACCCTTTTCCGCCGAATACCGGATCAGCTCGTATAAGTCCGGCCGCTTCAGCGGATCGCCGCCAGTAAACACAAAAATCGGAATATGCATGTCCGCAATCTGGTCGATCAGCGCTTTGCCCTCGGCTGTCGTCAATTGGTCAGGATGCGCAATCGGTTGTGCCGCCGCACGGCAATGTTTACAGGCCAGATCGCAAGATTGCGTGACCTCCCAGATCGCCAGAAACGGCGCTTCATCGTAGTTCAATCCGCCACGTGCGGGTATGTGATGCATTGGTTGTTGTTGCATGCGACTTCCAACCTCCTCGGCGCGGAGAACGCCTCATTGCGCATACAGAAGAGCACCCTTGGCATACGTCAATCAGTGATTCAGATCACCGAATAATGTCGGATTTTTTCCCGGCAAGCGTTTTCCTCTCTGGACAACTTCTTGCAACAAGTCCAGAATCCAAGTCAAACGATGATCCTCCCGCGCAGTAAGTTCGTCCCGTTGGGTCGAGGATCATGCAACTTGTCCGCCACAGCTTCGAATTTTTAGCTTGTGATTTAACTCACAGTTTCATGTGGTCCACGGCACTGAACGAGCGTTCGTAGCTGCCTAATATTCTTAGGCACAAAGGAGGTTCCCCATGGCCATCAAGCCAAGTTGGAGCAAACCCTCCACCATCCTCTTTGCGTCCGAGCTACCCCCCAACGAGCGCGCCTTCAATTTCGCTCTCGCACAGGCCAGCGAATGCGGTGCCGATCTCGTTCTTTTTCATGTGTATGACACATTGGTCGTGGCCGCCTCTGAGACCTCCGGTATCCGCTACTACGATTACGCCGCAGCCGCGCGTGCCGAAGTCAAACATCTTGAGCCGCTGGTTCAGCGCGCTCACGAGTCTGGAATCAAGTGCGAAGTGGTCGTACGCCCCGGTCTAGCTGCCGACCAGATCCTCGGCTATCTGCGGGAGCGCCACATCGACCGCATCGTCATGGGTACCCACTCGCCCGGCCCCATCGGCAAACTTCTTGTTGGATCCGTCGCCGAAGCCGTTCTTCGCACCGCCAACGTTCCTGTCTTTATCGTTGGCCCCGAGGTTGTCGACGGTGCCTATCGCAATTTCGCCACCCGCACCATCCTTTCGGCTGTCAGTTTTATTGAGAGCAGCTTCGTGGTCGCCACTTTCGCAGCCGAACTAGCCCTCCAGCACAACGCGCGCCTGATCCTCCAGCACGTCATTCGGCCGCAGGACCGCGTCGAGGTGCTTGCCGGCCGCACCATGGAAGAGATCGAATCTAACCTGCTCTGCCTCATTCCCTTGGAACTGCGCGAGCGTATCTCTGTCCAAACCATCGTCGTACCCGGCGATCCGACTGAAGAACTGCTCTACCAGAGCCGCGCCCAGCAGGCCGATCTTCTTGTCCTCGGAGCACATGGCGCATCCGCCTTCGCTGCTATCACCCGCCACGGCGTGGTCTACAAGGTACTGGCTCATTCCCATTGCCCAGTCATCACGCTTTCTCCGGCGGTGCTTGCCGAGAGCGGCGTCACGTATGTCAGGGAGCACCAGGCTGAGAGCTTCCTGGCAGGGGTCTTCTAACTCCGGATCACCGGCCACTGGGATCTCTGGCTACTCGCTTCACTGGAATGGCCGGGATCACCGGCACCAACCGGGCGCGCGCCGGGTGGATTCAATCGCAAGCGGCGGAATCCACCCGGCGATGCCGTCTCAGAACGACTTTTCCACCACAAGCGCCCGTCATCCTGAGCGAACGCAGTGAGTCGAAAGTACCCGATTCTCGCACAGCATAAAATTCGCACGAACATGGTGCCCCATCCATGACGAAGTTTCACCTCGTCATGGGTTGGAAAGCATAGCAGCATCAGGTCCCGTCATCCTGAGCGAAGCGGCTTGGGGCCGCGTGGACACTGAGTGTCCATGGGGTAAGCGGAGCCGAAGGACCTGCTTTTGCTCTTCGGCGGCGCTACCATTACGGGATGGGGACCTCGAAGTTTCCCCGCCCGCTTCAATGCCACTCACCGTTTCTGAGCCTTCACTACGCGCGTCGCCTTTGCACCGCAAGGCTGCTTCTCGCACAGCACGCCCGTGATCCCTTTTCCCTCGGTGATCGTGAATATCCGATCCACCCCCGGCAGCTTCACCGTCTCCTTCGCGCCGGACGGCCAGTGAATCTCCGCCGTCCCCGCATCCGTCGCATCGCCCAAGCCGAAGTGCGGTCGCTGATCGTTCGAAGAAATGTAGCTTCCCCCGCTCATCACATCCTCGCGTTGCCGAATCCCGTTCGCAGTCAGATACACCGTCGCGCCCACCGCATCCCGCGGGCTCTTCTCCCCGCCCACCAGCTTCAGTTCCACCCAGTGATGACGATCCGGATTAACGTTCTTCAACAGCACCGGCGGCCCATCAATCGGGTTGATCACGACATCAATCTTCCCGTTGTTGAACAGATCGCCAAACGCCGCGCCGCGTCCTGACGTGAGCGTCGCCAGTCCCGATCCCTTCACCGCCGGCACATATTCAAACTTCCCGTTGCCCAGATTCCGAAACAGCAGCGCCCGCTGCGCAAACGTCGTTCCCCAATCGTGCTCGTCCACTTGCGGATACACGTGCCCATTGATCATCATGATGTCTTTCCAGCCATCATTGTCGTAATCAAGAAATCCATCGCCCCATCCCACAAACGGCACCGGAATCCGCGCTATCCCCGCCTGGCTGCCCACTTCGGTGAAGCTCGCGTCGCCGTCATTGTGGTACAGCGTCTTGTAATCGTCCGAAAAATCCGTGACCAGCAGATCCACAAGCCCGTTATTCATGTAGTCGCCGACAGCCAATCCCATCGAAGCAATCTCGCGCCCATCATTGTTCAGCGCGAATCCCGAAACATAGCTCCGATCCTCAAACGTTCCGTCGCCTTTGTTCAGGTAGAGATAGTTCGGATTCGAATCGTTCGCCACCAGCAGATCCGGCTTGCCGTCGTTGTTCACATCCACAAAGATCGCGGTGAACCCGTAATAGTGCCCCGGATCAGCAACGCCGGCCTTAACGCTCACATCCGTGAACGTTCCGTCTCCGTTGTTGTGAAAAAGGTGATCGGCCTCGCCCGGCAACCCGCGCGGCCCGCACATCACTGGAAACCCATGTAACTGGCAGTCGCCGAATGGAATATCACCGTTGGCCGGATCGGGCTGATGATTCAGGTCGTAGTGCACGTACCCTGACACGAACAAATCCAGCCGCCCGTCGCCGTCGTAGTCCCCCCACGTCGCGCCATCCGACCAGTTGTCGAGCGTCACGCCGGCCTTCTCCCCCACATCGGTAAACGTTCCGTCGTGATTGTTGCGGTAGAGCCGGTTCTTGCCGAAGTTGCAGACAAAAATATCCGGCCAGCCATCATTGTCATAATCCGCAATGGCCACGCCGAATCCCCACTGATCGTTCGTCACCCCTGCTTTTGCAGCGACATCGGTAAACGTTCCGTCGTGATTGTTGTGAAATAACGCGGCATGCGGCGCAGTCTTCTTGCCCGTCAAAGCGTCGTAGGTCGATCCGTTCACCAGGTAGATATCGAGCCACCCGTCGTTGTCGTAATCGATCAGCCCCACGCCCGATCCATCGGTCTCCAGGATGTATTTCTTGGTCTGCGTTCCCATCACGTGCTGCCAGCCGCTCAGCCCCGCGGCCTTGGTGGCGTCTTCAAATACCACCGTCCCGCTCGTCACGAACCCACCCGCCGTAATCGGCCGCTTCTCCGCGTCATACACCGGCGCAAACGACCCCGCCGACGAGATGCCCCCCATCCCGCCCTGCTGTTGCGTATTTGTCGTTTTAGGGTTCTGGCCCTGCTTCTGTGCCGCCTGTAGCGCCACCCCAACTCCAGGCGAATACAAGGCAACCAGCGCAGCAGCAACCAGTATCCTGTCCCTGAAGTCCACGATAAAAGTTGAAAGTGTCATTCTGAGCGAACGGGGCCCCGAACGCATTTCAGTTCGGGGGTGGTGGGCGAAGAGTCTGCTTCTTGCACTTCCAGATCTACGCCACCACATTAGCGCAATTACGGTCGGCGCTCTTCGCATCATCTACTTCTTCGTATCCGGCGCTTTTGCATCCGGCGCCTTCGGATCGGCGCAAGGCTTCCCGCCGCACAACGCGCCTGTGATCCCTTTGCCCTCTTCAATCGTGTAGATCCGATCCACCGCCGGAATCTTCACCGTCTCCTTCGCGCCTGAAGGCCAGTGAATCTCCGCCGTTCCCGCATCCTTCGCATCGCCCAACCCGAAGTGCAGCCGCCGATCGTTCGCTGAAATGTAGCTGCCGCTCGAAAGCACATCCTGGCGCATCCGCATTCCGTTCGCCAGCAGATACACCGTCGCGCACGTCGCATCGCGCGGGCTAGATCTGCCGCTTGCCGGGTTTGTTCCGCCGACCAGCCCCATCTGCACCCAATGATGCTTGTCGGGATTCACATTCTTCAGCAGTACCGGAGGCCCATCCACCGGGTTAATCACCACATCAATCTTCCCGTCGTTAAACAGATCGCCAAACGCCGCGCCGCGCCCCGGAACCACCACCGCCAGCCCCGAGTCTTTCACTGCAGGCACGTACTCGAACTTCCGCGCCTTGCCATCCGGGACGTTATGAAACAGCAATGGCCGCTCAGCGAAGGTCGTGCCCCAGTCGTGCTGATCTACCTCCGGATATACGTGCCCGTTCACTTGGAACAAGTCGAGCCAACCGTCGTTGTCGTAGTCGATGAACCCGTCGCCCCAGCCCACAAACGGAATTGTCTTCTGCGCCACACCGGCCTTGTAGCTCACATCGGTAAAGCTCGCATCGCCGTCGTTGTGATACAGCACCTTGTAGTCGTCGCCGAAGTCCGTCACGTAGAAATCGATCAGTCCGTTGTTCTCGTAGTCGCCTGCGGCAATCCCCATCGAAGCAATCTCGCGGCCATCCTTGTTCAGAGCAAAGCCCGAAACGTAACTCTGATCATCAAACGTGCCATCACCTTTATTGATGTAGAGGAAGTTCGGCTCCGAGTCGTTCCCCACCACGAGGTCAGGCTTGCCGTCATTATTGATGTCGACAAAAATCGTGGCGAAACCAAAGTATTTGTCCTTGTCTTCCACGCCAGCTTGTACGGTCACGTCGGTGAACTTACCATTTCCGTCGTTGTGGAACAGGTGATCGGGCTCCCCCGGCAATCCGCGTGGGCCGCAGTTCACACCGACTCCGCGATACAGGCAGGACGCATAATTCACTGCCTTCGTGCCCGCAATCGGCAGGTTGTTGCGGTCGAAGTGGACGTACCCCGTCACATAGAGGTCCAGCTTGCCGTCGCCATCGTAGTCGCCCCATGTCGACCCCGGCGACCAGTTGCCCAGCGCCACACCGGCCTCCACTGCCTTATCGGTAAAGGTACCGTCGTGGTTGTTGTGGTAAAGCCGATTCGGTCCGTAGTTACCGACATAGAGGTCCGCCCAGCCGTCGTTGTCGTAGTCCGCAACCGAGCAGCCGTAGCCCCACCGGTCGTTCTGCACGCCGGCTTCTTTCGACACATCGGTAAACGTGCCATCGTGATTGTTGCGGAACAACGCCGCATGCGGCATCGGCTCTTTACCGTCCAGCGCGTCGAACGTCGCGCCGTTCACCAGGTAAATGTCGAGCCAGCCGTCGTTGTTGTAGTCGATCAGGCAAACACCCGATCCGTTCGTCTCCACGATGAACTGTTTCTGCGGCACGCCCATCTTGTGGATCCAACCCGACAGGCCCGCAGCCTTGGCGACGTCTTGGAAGACCACAGGGCCGCTGTCAACGAATTCGCCTGCCGTGATCGGCCGCTTTTGCGCGTCATATTGAGGCGAAGACTGAACCCCCGACGCAATACCGCTGCTCATCCCTGGCTTGGCGGGCTGCGACTGTTCTTGTTGGGATGGTTGAGGAGGGTTGGCTTGTGCCGGTGAACTCGTGCTTCTGCTCGCAACCAATGCAACAAATACTACACAGCTAGCCAGACCGCGAACGCGCAAAAGACACGACCCCCTTGACGGTTGAAGTGTATCGCATCGACGGTGTGCCTATCGAATGGGCTCAAGGGCGCGCAAAGGCCGTCAATCAACCCTTGCGGCGCCGTTTCAGAGCGACGACTAGGACTAGATGACGCGCAGCAGCAGCAGAATCAGTACGATCGTCAATATGAGACTGAGACCGCCTCCGCCGTAGTACCCGAGGCCGGGACCAACGCGATAACCTCCGTAGCCGAAACCGAAAATCAGAACAACCAACAGAATAATAAGCAGCATCGTTCTCTCCTTCGTTCATACCTCAGGCATGACAACTCACATCCTGTGATGCAGAATCCCGCTTCGTGCGCTGTATGCAGCTGCGAGTGCACGTCGCACGCGGAGCGCCCTTTTTGGAACTCACCGGATGCGCATGTCTTTCGTGCAGTTGCACCGCTTTTTAATTCCTTATTCCGCGCTCCCCAAACAACCTGCAGCATTCCCCATGTCGTCCAAGTCTGTGTTGTAGAGATATGTAAAGTTTCGGGAGGTAAGAAATGCTCTGGACAATCTTTGTGGTCCTCCTCGTCCTCTGGTTGCTCGGCCTCGTTAGCAGCTACACGCTTGGCGGATTCATCCACATCCTGCTGGTGCTGGCACTCGTCGTTCTGGTTATCCAACTGATTTCCGGACGAAGAGCTGCACTATAGAGCGCATTACGCGCCCATGTTTTGTTAAAAATCAAAAAGAGCGCACACGTGTGCGCTCTTTTTCTGAACCAAACGCAAGACCTACCCCACGGAGGTGGTTACATGAACAGCGATGACATTAAAGGCACAATCGATGACGCGGCAGGTCGCGCCAAGCGCCAGGTCGGCGAGTGGACCGGCGATACCAAAACCCAGATCGAGGGCGCTGCCCAGCAAGTAAAGGGCAAGGCCGAAAAGGTCGTGGGCAATGTCCGCGATGCAGTCAACAACGCCACCAACCGCCCAGCCGACAGCGATCGCAAAACCGATCGCGACATCGACGACAACCTGGATCGTGAAGCCGTTCGGGAACGCGAGTAGGTTCTGATTGCCTGATGGCGATTGCACGGCTTGAAACTAGGCGGCGCGGTCGAAAGCCCCGCCGCCGCCACAACTTCATACAATGTCATCTTCTTCTGCGACTTGGCCTTATGGTTTTGGGCCCGCCGCATAATAGAGAGAAGCAAAAAAATCAGCAAATGCGGTGTCATTTCTGGCACCTCGCTTGCTAATCATCCTCATAATCGCTATAGATATATAGGTAACGCCGCAGCGGCGCTTCACTTTTAGGAAGCCGCCATGGCAACAGTGAGGTGCGTCTTCCGCAGGAACTACGGTTCGCTGACGATCGACGGTTCACTATCGGATACTTCCCGTTGGCGCGCCATAGCGCGCGTACTCCGAAGTCCTCTGGACGCAATTGGTTCCACACTCCTTCCTGCCTCCTGCACCCTCTGCAGCTCCCCGCTGCCCCGTTTTTCATCCGTTCCAATTTGTGATGCCTGCTGGACTGAAATCTCCGTTCATCAGGGCCACGTCTGTCATCGTTGCGGCGACACCCTCGATCAGCCGCCCCTCGACCGAATTTCAATTTCCCATCTCTGCCGCGCCTGCCGCCTTGCGCCGCCTTCCTTTGCACGTGCCGTGTCGTTTGGAACATACGACGGCCGGATGCGCGCCGCCATTCACGCGCTGAAGTACGACCGGATACATCCCGCCGCCCGTCGTCTTGGCGCGATACTTGCCACGGCGATCGCGCAGCTCGTTTCCGACGCTCCCGCTGAACTGCTCGTTATCCCCATTCCGCTCCACCGGACAAAGCACAAACAGCGCGGCTTCAACCAGGCTCGAGCCCTGGCAAAGTGCGCCATCGATGCACTGCACAAATCGCATCCCGCTTGGCGCCTGACGCTCGCGCCCACCACTCTCATGCGCTTGCGCCCCACTGAGAGTCAGGCCGGACTGACCCCACGCCAGCGCCGCCACAACGTCCGCGGTGCCTTCAGGGTCTCCGATCCATCCGCCGTCGAGGGCAAGCACGTACTGCTGATCGACGACATTCTCACGACAGGTGCTACTGCTCGCGCTGCCGCGCAGTCCCTCATCAAAGCAGGAGCGGCTTCTGTCTACGTCGCAACGCTTGCCCGTGCACGCCGCTTCAACCATAACCCGCAAACCCATCCGTTAGAGATGAGGCGCGCCCAACCCGGCATCGAGCCGGCCAACCAGCAAGCAGGCATGCATTCGTCATCATCCACTCACCAACTTTCCTAAAAAGAGGGGACCAGATGTCGCTCGGAAAAGCCATGATTCATGCACGCAAGCAAAAATCCGCCGCCCGCGCTGCCGCTTATGCTGCTGAGTCAGGCACGCATACGGCTGTGCACGCCAACCACATTCTGCAGATGCCCGTGCTGGTCCTCAACGCCTCGTACGAGCCCATCAACATCTGCGGAGCGCGCCGCGCCCTCGTGCTGGTGCTCAAAGGAATTGCGCGTACTGAAGAAGAGCACGGCCTGACCCTTCACGCGCAGCGCAGCCGCATCGCCATGCCGTCAGTCATCCGCCTGCTTGAATATCGCCGTATCCCGCACCAGACCCGCGCCCTCTCACGCAAAAATATCCTGCTGCGCGATCGCAACCAGTGCCAATACTGCGGCGTCGTACTGCCCTCCGGCGAACTCACCCTCGACCACGTCGTGCCGCGTTCGCGCGGCGGCAACTCCACGTGGGAGAACCTGGTCGCCTGCTGCCACGCATGCAACCGGCGCAAAGGCAATCGCATGTTGGCAGAACTTGACGACATGATCCTGCTCCGCGAGCCGCGTCCCTTCTCGCTCCACACCAGCCGCCAGATCATGCGCATGCTAGGCCGAGGCGACGACCGCTGGCGCAAATACCTGTTCTATTGAGTGCAAGTCCGTAGAAGTTAGCTGAGCGGACTCGATAAGCGTGAAGGCCGCCATCCAAGCCAAGACCTTGTCATCCAGAGGAACGAAGTGAAGAAGGATCTGTAGTTGCTTTTCAGGAGTTCAGTCGATCAAGAGTTCGCATATAATCCGCAGGCTCGCAGTCATACCACTCACGGCTGAGATCCACCCAAGCCGCATTGAGTGATTCAATGAGCGTTATCTTCTTTGAACGGCTCCAACCTTTCAATTCTTTTTCCCTCGCAATGGCGTTCTGAACATACTGATGTCGCTCAAACCAGACGAGACGGTCACAGTTGTAGCGCGCAGTGAATCCTCTGTATTCCTTCCATTTGTGCTGAAAAACGCGCTTGAGCAGATCTCCGGTGATGCCGATGTAGAGCGTCCGGCTGCGGCTCGCCAGGATGTACGTGAAGTAGCAACTCTCGTGCATGGACTCATCGTACGATCAAGTGCCAAAGCTTGCTGTGATGAAGGGCAACTACAGATCCTTCGTCACTACGTTCCTCCCCAAACGACGCTCGCAGACTCCGCGAACTCCTTCTCCAAATCGGCAGGGTCGCAGAACGATATACTGAATCCCCGACCGGCCACTTTCAATTCACAGGAGACTTGCGCTTGTTCACTCGCGCCATCGTACGCATTCCAGGCAGCAACTTTGCTGACGGCCTCACCACCGTCGATCTCGGCACTCCCCATTTCGACGAAGTTCTCGCGCAACACGTGCAATATTGTGATGCCCTGCGACAGTGCGGCCTCGACCTCACAACCCTGGAACCGGATCTCCGCCACCCCGACTCCACCTTCGTCGAAGATGCGGCGATTCTCACGCCGCATGCCGCAATCCTCACTCGCCCCGGCGCAGCCAGCCGCGAAGGCGAAGTCGCCGCGATTCGTCCAGTCATCGAGCGCTTCTACTCTCGCACCCTCACCATCGACGCTCCTGGCACCGTCGACGGTGGCGATATTTGCGAAGCCGAAGACCACTTCTTCATCGGCGTCTCATTGCGCACCAACGAAGAAGGAGCCCGCCAGCTCGCCGCGCATCTCGCCGCGAACGGCTACACCGCCTCTACGATCGACATCCGCTCCATGACCACCATCCTCCACCTCAAGAGCGGAATCAGCTACATCGGTGACAACACCCTCATAGTGATGGATGAGATGGCCGCGAACCCGCAGTTCGCCCGCTTCAATCAGATCTGTGTCTCTGCGGCCGAAAGCTATAGCGCCAACTGTGTCCGCGTGAACGACCGTGTCCTCGTAGCCGAAGGATTCTCGCACCTCCGCGATGAACTGATCGCTCGCGGCTTCAATCCCCTGGTCCTCAACATGTCCGAGTTTCAAAAAATGGACGGCGGCCTGAGCTGCCTGTCGTTGCGTTTCTAGCTGAAAGCTGGAGGCCGACAGCTAACAGCTAGTTCTGCGGCTTCCCCTGCTCCTTAGGCTGCTGCGCCGGCGTTCCCGGTTTTCCCGGCTGCGCCTGTTGTTCGCCGGTCTTCGTAATATCCTGCCCGTCGTAAATGATCTTGATCGTCGAGCCGAATCGCTTGTAGTCCGTGTACTTGATCGTGTCGCGGATGTGAACGTCCTGGCTTGCATATCCGGTCCCACCTGAAAAGTGGAGTACGCCCTCGCCCTTGGTATAGACAGGGAACCAATAGTGCCCATCCACCTGCTGTCTCCACGTCATGAACGGCGGATGCAAATCCTCTTTCCCCTTGCGTGTGTCGTCCGGAACCATCCGGCCATTCGTCACCACGATCTGCAGGTCGGTCGCATCCACCCAGATGCGTCCCAGAAAATACCGTTTGTTCTTTTCGATCAGCTTCGGCCCAACGTCGAATACGTAGCAATCCACCTCGTCAACCTTCTGCCGACCCACATACTTCGTGTTGTACTGCGCGATCACCTCTGTAGTCAGCACGAACGGATAGCCCTTCTGAATATCCTGCAAGTCTGACGGCGACATCATCACCCGTTGCAGCGAGCTCTCCGGCGCAAACACTGTCTTCTCCATGCGGCGACCGGTCGGGTCAAACGTCACATCGTCCACCTGGTACCACTCGCCATCCACCTTATGTGTGTCGTCGTCCACGGTCTGCACCCGCGCCAGGCGGCGGTAGGTATAGTGGTTCAGCGCTTCCTGGAACTCGCTCTCTTTGGCCGCGAATTTCTTGATAATCTCCTCGGCTGGAGTCGCCGGCTCCGATACATCCAGCTTCCCGAATCCGGCGTCGAGCGCCATCGGGGTAAAGCTGTCGTGCTCCTGGGCGCCCGCCGCCAGCCCCAACAAGGTTGCAGCCGCCAGCGCCAACCACCATCGATTCCTCACCGTCGTTTGCCCCCCGTGCGACTCGTCCGCGATTCCAGGACCCTGTCCCGCGTCCCCGGCGCAAATTGCTCGCTACTTCTCATTACCACATTAGACGTATATACAACCGGCCAGGGTGGCTGCAAAATGGTCCACTGGTAAAGCTGTCGCTTCAAGGCGGCCGCCCCACCTCAAGGTGGATTCTGCGCGAGGGCGATTGAAGGCTCCTCCACCTCAACTCACCATTTACCTCGCGCCATCAATGGTTTAAGCTCTCTCATTAACGATCGAGACCTGCCTTGGGGACACTTGAAATCTGGCGCCTGTCCTTTAGGGTGACTCAGCTGTTTTGCCATGCGGATGTCATTGGAGAAATATTCGATTTCATGCCTGACAGCTACCACTTCCCCGCGCTCGTTCTCACGGTGCTTCTGCTGCCGGCGTTCTTCCAGCTCTATCTGCGCTTCCGCGATACCCGAACTCTCCTCTGGTTCCTAGGGTTCTTCTTCGCCTCCATCCGCATGTTGCAGTTCTACAACCTGGGCTGGTGGAACTACACAGACACCACTGCCCACCCGTGGATCGCGGCCATCGGTCAATCGTCCATTCTCATCAGCGCCGGTCTCTTTCTCGCGTCCCTCTCTCCGGTGGGTTTTCGGATAGGCCGGTTCCGCATTCTCTATGCCCTCCCATTCACCATCCCCCTCGTTGTCTACGCATCTCTCATTTACGGTGTTTACGGCGGTCAGAGCCCTGTAGGATTTCCATTTCTCATCTTCCCGGCACTTGGCGGCCTCTCACTCTTCGCCGCGTGCGCATGGGCCTTCTCACAGCGTGGCCTCCCTCGGGCTATTTCGCTCACCCTCTGCATCACGCTAGGCGCTGCTTTTCTCTGGATATGCGTTCGTGTCGGAGGCGTCTGGCCCCTCACCTTTGTCGAGTGCGCCATTCATAGCGTTACTGCGCTCCTCGTCTTTTACGTCTTCCGCCGCATCTCCGCCGGAACCATTCTTGCCAGTCTTGGTTTTCTGGCCTGGTCGCTGAATGTCGGCCAGACCCTCCCGTTCTTTCATCATGGCGAACCCACCATCTGGGCCATTCGTGCCATCGCCATGTCCAAGGTCCTCGCCGCCATCGGCATGATCCTCCTCACCCTCGAAGATCAGCTCGCCATCAACCAGGAAGGCCACATCCGTGAGCGTCACGCCCGCGAAGAGATGGAAGCATACGGCCGCCTCAATCTCGCCCGCCGCCGCGTCGACGACTTCGATCGCCAGGCCACCCTCGTCTGCCAGTCCATCATCGCCAACAGCCGATTCAAACAGGCTGCCCTCCTCCTGCTGCAAAATAACGGCCATTACCACCTCTCCGGGGCCGCCGGTTTCGACGACGCAACAGCCAACGCTCTCGAAGCGATGGCGCCTCGCATCCCCGCCGCTGGCTTTCTCGATCCCGGGTCCAGTCCTGCAGCCGTCGAACACAGCCTCGCCTTCAACCTCGATCTCACCCCGTTCCTCGTTCCCGGCGACGATCTGGCCCGTCTCAAACTCACCTCGGTGCACGCCATCCCCCTGCGCGGCCGCAGCTCCGCAGAGGGCGCCATCTTTCTCACCGGCCTTGAAAACCCCGCCGAGCCCATCAACGCCGTCGATTTGCTCCCGCTCGAGGTTCTCGCCTCCCGCCTCCAATCCGTTCGCGGCCAGACCATGATGCTCGAGAAACTCGTCGAAGCCGAGAAGTTCGTCGGTCTCGGCCAGCTCGCCGGCAACGTGACCCGCCAGCTCAACAACCCCCTCACCGTCATCCTCGGCTACGCGTCGCTGCTCGACGAAACCGAGGACCTCAATCCCCAGGCCCACAAAGCCATCGAGGCCATCCTCAACGAGGCGCGCCACATGCGCCTCACCCTCGAAAGCCTCGCCCGTATGTCGCGTCCCCAGGGCGACCAGGTTGCCGCCATCTCCGTTACCGAGCTCCTCAACGACCTCGAGCAGCTCCACCGCTCCGAATTCGTCCAGCGCTCCATCGACTTCCGCGTACACATCGCGCCCGCTCTGCCTCGCATCCTGGGCAATTCCCAGCAAGTCCGGCAGGCTGTCCTTTACTGCCTCCAGTACGCCATGGATGCTGTCGAGAAACTCGACACCACCAACGAGAAAACCGTACGTCTCGAAGCCGTCGCCGAAAATAACCAGGTCCAGATCCTTGTGGCCCACTCCGGCGCAAAGTTCCTCGTCCCCGCTCGCGCCTTCGACCCCTTCATCCCCGAGCCCGCCAGCGACGACTCCACCAGCCTCGGCCTGAGCATGTGCGCCTCCATCATCCGCGAGAACAACGGCAAAGCCTCCGCCATGAACTTCGAACCCAGAGGCGCCGGCATCCTGTTAGAACTCCAAGCCGCCTAATCCCGATCCCTTGATAAATTGACGCTGTCATCCGATTGAGACTGTCATCCCGAGCGCAGTCGAGGGATCTGCGGTTGCTCTTTTCGCGCCTACGACAAGCCCGGGTGCCCCATTGATGACCCAGCCCAATCGCGTCATAAGCGGGAAACCGCGATCTCCATGTTGCGCTGTCATCCCGAGCGCAGCCGAGGGATCTGCAGTTGCTCTTTTTGCGCCTATCGACAAGCCCGGGTGACCCATCCATGACGAAGTTTCATCGCGCCATGGGTGGGAAAGCACGACCTCACAGGCCTACTCTCGGATTGTTTCTTATCAGTCCGAAGCTCCCGGTTGTAAACTTCTCCTTCGCGCCAACCCACAAAACTGGGTGCCCCAGGTCTCGTTTCTGAGACCTGGGATGCGAGCTCGAATCGAGAAGAAACTCATGCGCCGACACATCTATCTACTCCTCCTCGCCGCCGGGTGCCCCATTCATGACGCAGCCTCATCGCGTCATGAGTGGGAAACCACGACACATAGCTAGCGACGAGCTCCCGGTTGTAAACTTCTCCTTCGCATCATTCCCACCAAAAACCGGGTGCCCTAGGTCTCGTTTCTGAGACCTGGGATGCGAGCTCGAATCGAGAAGAAACTCATGCGCCGACACATCTATCTACTCCTCCTAGCCGCCGGGTGCCCCATTCATGACGCAGCCTCATCGCGTCATGAGTGGGAAACCACGACACATAGCTAGCGACGAGCTCCCGGTTGTAAACTTCTCCTTCGCATCATTCCCACCAAAAACCGGGTGCCCCAGGTCTCGCGTTTGAGACCTGGGATTGCGAAGCTCGAATCGAGAAGAACTTATGCGCCGACACATCTATCTACTCCTCCTCTCCGCCACCTTCGCCACCGCCCAGCAGCCCAAACGACCCATGACCTTCGAAGACATGATGCACATGAAGCGTCTAGGCTCAACCGCCGTCTCCCCCGATGGCAAATGGTTAGGCTACAGCGTCACGACTGTCGATCTAGCTCAAAACACAAAGACGGCGGAGCTGTGGCTTCAGCCCATCGCAGGTGGCGATCCCATCAAGCTCGCGGTTGCGCAACCCGGCGACGACGGCCTCCAGTTTCCCCCGACGAGAAGCACATCCTCTTCCTCTCCAGCCGCGAACAAAGCCAACAGGTCTGGCTCGCCGACTTCGATCCCGCCACCGGCGCAACTACCAATCTGAAGAAACTGACAACCATCTCCACCGAAGCCGACAACGCAAAATGGTCGCCGGACTGGCAAGTCCATCGTTTTCACCTCAGACGTCTATCCGGATTGCCCGGCCATCACCGTTGCCGATGCCAAGACCGGCGATACGTGCAACGCTGACCACGACAAAGCGAAAGCCGACAGCAAGGTCAAAGCCCAGATCTTTACCCATCTCCTCTACCGCCATTGGAACCACTTCACCGGCGACAAGCGTTCCCATCTGTTTCTCGTCTCGGTCGAGAACGGCGAAGTCCGCGACCTGACCCCCAACGATCCTCACGACGTCCCGCCCTTCTCGCTCGAAGGCGGCGGCGGATTCGACATCTCACCCGACTCGAAGGAACTGGCGTTCACTGAGAACCTCGACCCCGAACCCGCCATCAGCACCAACGCCGACATCTTCACCCTCGACCTGACCAACCCCGCAGCCAAGCCAGTCAAGGTCAGCACATCCAAGGCGGCGACTTCAACCCCGCCTACTCCCCCGACGGAAAATACCTCGCATGGCGCAGCCAGCTCCGCCCCGGCTACGAAAGCGACAAGTTCCGCCTGCTGCTCTACGACCGCACCGCGAAGACAACCAAAGACCTGCTGCCCAAGTTCGACAACTGGGTGGACGAATTTGCTTGGGCTCAGGATTCAAAGACTGATCTATTTCGTTTCAGGAACAACCGGGGCAGCTTCCGATCTACGAGCATCTCGGAACCTGGCAAATGAGATCGTGCGGCAATTTGGGCGACAATACAACAAGGTCGCGGAGAGTATTAGCGATCTCCACCGCTTTTCAGATCATCGATGACCCGCTTGTTGCGACACGAATGACAGTCGCGCAGCCCGGAGAGGTCGTTCGACAAGGTAGTTGATTCTCCCGCCGATCATTGACGATCTTTCCGTCAAAAAAGAGCACGTCGTTGGAACCCACCTGTCTACGGAGTTCCCATAGCCAAGGATCTGATCCAGTCACCCACCTCAACGACGCCCTCCTCGCCCAACTCGACCTCCCCAAGATGGAGGACTTCTGGTTCCCCGCCGCCGACGGCACCAAGGTCCAGGGCTTCCTTATCAAGCCCCCGGCCTTCGACCCCGCCAAAAAATACCCCGTCAAATTCCTGATCCACGGCGGCCCACAAGGCGCATGGGGCGACTCCTGGTCCTACCGCTGGAACGCCGAGCTCTTCGCCGCCAACGGCTACGTCGTCGTCATGATCAATCCCGGCGGGTCAACGGGATATGGCCAAGCCTTTGTCGATCGCGTCAACGGCGACTGGGGCGGCAAGCCCTTCACCGACCTCATGCAAGGACTCACCTACGCCGAACAGCACTACCCCTTCATCGACAAATCGCGCGAGTGTGCCCTCGGCGCCAGCTACGGCGGCTACATGGCCAACTGGGTTCTCGGCCACACGGACCGCTTCAAATGCATCGTCTCCCACGACGGCATGTACAACGCCGAATCCGCCTTCGGCTCCACCGAAGAAGACTGGTTCAACCAGTGGGAGTTCAAAGGCAATCCCTGGGACTACTACGGCAAACCCGACTCCAGAATCCCTTCCGCAAATGGTCGCCATCGCTCTCCGCCAAAAACTTCAAGACTCCAACGCTAGTCATCCACGGCCAGCTCGACTACCGCCTCGACGTCAGCGAAGGCTACCAGCTCTTCGACACTCTCCAACTCCTCAAAGTCCCCAGCAAAATGCTCTACTTCCCCGACGAAGGCCACTGGGTCCTCAAGCCCCAGAACTCCCAGCTCTGGTACAAAACCGTAAACGACTGGGTAGACCAATGGACGAAAGAGACGCACTAGTCTGCGGTATAGATTGTGTGTCATCCTGAGCGGCGCATGCGAATCGGGTCCCCCAACAAACAGGTCTTCGTTTGCGGGGTGATCCTGGAGCCCCGCAGATCGAAAGATCTGTGGGGTAAGCGCCGCGAAGGATCTGCTTCTCTTGCATCGATAAGCACGAATCGTGGGTGGGGAAATACTGGAATTCGCCCCAGCGGGGCCGATCGAGAGTAGCCCCGGGTAAAACTCGGGGAACCGGCAGTATTTCTGCCTGCGTCCCGTAGGGCCGCTCGATTGCCCTTCTCTGCGGGCCCAATCGTCCCTCAACGACGGCGGCTGATTTCCCGCATGTCAAGCCCCTCTTTTTTCGAAAAACCTCTAAACCACTCAATTCACTGAGAAAATTCAACCGCATCGATTTGCTGGGGATTCCCCGTCAAAAGCGCACAATAGTGAAAGTGAAAGGGGCCAATCAGAAACCGTGAGTTTCGAATGCGCGGCAAAGATCTCCTAAGTCCTGTCCTGAGACGACTCTGCGGCTAAAGTCTCTGTTTGGACGCCTTTAGCGCCGTGTCTCCGCCGTAACCTCTTGCCGCACAGGAACTTCCGTCCAGAGTATGGGTGGGTACACCCCCCCGAAAAAATTGGTATAGGCCGGCAACAACTACAATCACGTCCAAATCATGAAACCCAAACCCCAACTTAATCAATCCGGCCTTTACGACTACGCCATCAAGGCCCTCGGCCGCCATATGCGCACCGAAGCTGAACTCCGCCGCCTGATGCAAATGCGCGTCGAACCCGGAGAGCACGGCCACGCGATCATCGACGCCACCATCGCGCGCCTTAAGGAGAACGGCTATGTGAATGACGAAGCCTACGCCGAAATCTACGCCCGCCTTCGTCAGCAGAATGAAAAACTAGGCCGGCGACGCGTCACCCAGTCCCTCACCCAGAAGGGCGTCTCTCGCCAGATCGTCACCGAAGCCGTCGAAGCCCGCTACGCTGACACCGATGAAGAAACCCTCGCCCGCCAATACCTGAGCCGAAAACGCCTTCCAAAACCCGAGAGTCCGAAGGACATAGCACGCGTCATGCGCCGATTAGTTGCAGCCGGATTCTCAACCAGCGTGATCTACAAAATCCTCCGCCAGTGGGACGTCCCCGATGAGTCCCTCACCGCCTTGGACAACCTCGAAGAAGACTCATCCAGCGAGTGAGAACGATGCTCAAAAGAGCACGTGTCATCCTGAGCGAAGCCGAAGGACCTGTTTCCAGCGCCGCATCGATCCAAATGAAGGTGGGTGCCCCATCCAGGACGCAGCTGTATCGCGGCATGGGTGGGAAACCTCAAACCTCAACATCCGGAGGGAGCAGGGGCCTTCAGGCCCCTGAATACGATCTTAGAAAGAAAAGGCCTTTAGGCCTGGAAATCCGCCACTGTAAATCACCCAAAGATTCATCGCGCAGCATGCGCAATCGCCACGCGAATCTTCGCCAACGGCGCATCATCCAGAAACTCAACCGCATCGCCCTTTCGCCGAATCCCAAGATCCGTCCAAAGCTTTTCAAGATCCACCGTCACCGGCGTATCCTTCCACTTCGCATACTGCTCGGTCAGCACATGCGTTCCTGTGGCTTGGTCGCCAATTGCCAGCGCCTTGTCCAGCGGCCACTCATGATCGATAGTTCCACCCGCAGCCACAATCGCCCGTAGCGCGTCTTGCAAACCCCGTTTATTGCCGGTCCGTCGTCGGATCTCAACATCCGCAATCAGGCAGAACAACGCGCCACCCCAATACGTCCGTCCCCAGGTATGCGTGTGATCCAAGCCTTGGTCGCCCTCAGCCGGCTCGCCTTTATGCATATCGCGCACCATGTCGCGCCAAATTTGCTGCGGCTTCAGTTCTCCTGCTTGCACGCGAGCAATCGGCTCGACGTAAGTGGCCAGCCCCTCTTCCATCCAGTGCTGATCGTCGGGCAGGGAGGGAAACGCAAGATGATCGAGCTCATGTGTCATCATCCAGTCGTCATTCAGGTCGTCCTGCGTCGTGTGTTGGCCGATGCGAATCCGCGTCATCCCCGGCCATCCCGCCATGTCGCCCCATGTAGTGCCTTGTACGATTCCGCTTCGATCCGCCACCGGCACAATCAAGATCCGCGCACGCTCGACAGGGAACCGGCCGTAGTACGTAGTGATTGCAGAAGCCGCAGCCCGCACATGCTCAAACAGGGCATCCTGCGAAAGGTCCAGAGGACCCGCCGCGAAATCGATCTGCAGCGTCCCCCCGCCGATCTTCAGTTCGCGCGAGGCAACGATCGTGAGGTTGTGGCCGGGCTGTGCATCTGCCACCGGGCAAGCGGCGAACGCTACGGCTAGGCAAGCACCCAACAACAAAATCCACAGCAGGCTTCCGCCCCGCTCGCAAACCCTCATGCATTGTTTGACGTGAAACCGGACTCGAAAGCCGCGACCAGCGCCGACTATGCCTTGGAAGCAAGAATCTCCAGCTTCTCCACCAGCGGCGCAGTCGAAAATAGTTCTTCCGCTTTGGCAAACAGTGCCTTGGCGATATCTCCCGCGAAGTGTGCGTCCCGGCCGGCATCGTCCTTGAACGTATCGAAGATAGCGAACTTGCTATCACCGATTTTCAACGCATACCAGGTAGTCGTGCCAGGCTCACGCGCCGCCAGAGGCTGCGCCGACTTCAGAAACTCTTCCACTTCCTTCTCTTTGCCGGCCTTGGCCGTGAGCAGCACCAGAATCGCAACCTTGTCCATGCGGACCTCCAGGGAAACGTCTTCACGTAAGATGCAGACTTTCAGAACAAGTCGCGTTAATTGTCCAGCATGTGCGCCAGGCGCATTTCTGCACCCGCTCATTCCCGGTACACTGAAAGAGTCATGCAATTCCACACGGGAAACGAAATTCGCGAGCTGTTTCTGCGCTTCTTTGAGACCAAGGGCCACCGCCGGGTGCACTCTTCGTCGCTGGTGCCTGCCAACGATCCGACGCTGCTTTTCACCAACGCCGGCATGAACCAATTCAAGGATCTGTTCCTTGGAGCTGAGCGCCGCGACTACTCCCGCGCGACCACGTCGCAGAAATGCGTCCGCGCCGGCGGCAAACACAACGATCTCGAAAACGTAGGCTTCACCCGCCGCCACCACACCTTCTTTGAGATGCTCGGCAACTTCAGCTTTGGAGACTACTTCAAGCGCGATGCCATCGCCTTCGCGTGGGAACTGGTCACCAGCCCCGAGTGGTTCGGCATTCCCAAAGACCGTCTCTACGTCACCATCTTCGAAGGTGCTGACGGAGTTCCGCGCGACAACGAAGCAGAGCAGTTCTGGATCGAAACCGGCGTCCCCAAGGAGCGAATCTTCCAGTACGGCCTGAAGGACAACTTCTGGCAGATGGGCGAAACCGGCCCCTGTGGCCCCTGTTCGGAGATCTTCTACGACATGGGCATCGAAGCCGCTGAAACCCCCGGCGTCGATCTCCCCTTCGGCAAAGACGAAGCCCGCTACGTCGAAATCTGGAATCTCGTCTTCATGCAATTCGATCGGTCAGCGATCGTCGATCCCGCAACCAAGGCAACGACCTACAAGCTAACGCCTCTGCCCAAGCCTTCGATCGACACCGGCATGGGCCTCGAGCGCGTAGCTGCTGTGCTGCAAGGCAAGGTTAGCAATTTTGAGACTGATCTGTTCACGCCGCTGATTACGAGAGCTGCGGAACTGGTTGGACTGCAGGTTAAGGCTCGGACACGCGTGGAACCGACAGGGCCCTATGACTCACTTCCTCAGCCGATGACTGAGGCCGAGGAACAACAAATTCAGGACGATCTTCTCAAGAAGAATATCGCCAACCCAAGCCTGCGAATCATCGCCGACCACGCCCGCGCCGCCACTTTCCTCATCAACGACGGCGTGCTGCCATCGAACGAAGGCCGAGGGTACGTCCTCCGCAAGATCCTCCGTCGCGGCATCCGCCACGGCCGCCTGCTCGGGCAAGAGAAGCCGTTCCTGAATCAAATGGTCTTCGCTGTCCGCGATCTTATGCAGGGCGCATATCCTGAACTGATCGACTCAGCCGCCCGCGTCGCGAAAGTCATCGAAGCCGAAGAAAAGCAATTCGACCGCGTTCTCAAGATCGGCCTCACGCGACTCGATGAGCAACTGTCGCGCGTGGTCGAGAAGAAGAAGCTGTTTGGCGAGTTCGTGTCACTTGAGAAGGCGACACCGTCGCTTTCTATCGACGACGTGTGCAAAATCAACGACCTCTATGGTGTGATCCAGGAAAAGTACCCCGAATTCCGTGGCGAGTATTGGGGAGACGAGTGCGGTACAAATCACCTACTTAGGCAGGAAGTGACTTTTCCCGGCGCAGATGCTTTTCACCTTTATGAGACCTTCGGCCTCCCGCTCGACTTCATGGTTGACGCAGCCCGCGATGCAGGCGTGAAGTTTGACGACGAAGGCTTCGAACGCGCCCGCTCCGAAGAGCAATCCCGCGCCCGCGCCAGTTGGAAAGGCGGCAGCCAGAAATCCGCCAGCCCCGTCTTCCGCGATCTCGCCAAGACCGACTTCCTCGGCTACAAGCAGCTCAACGCCAACGACGCCGAAGTCCTAGCCATCGTGAAAGACGGCGCAGGTGTGCCTTCAGCCAAAGCCGGCGAGCAGGTCGAAATCGTTCTCGACCACACCAGCTTCTACGGCGACTCCGGCGGCCAGATCGGCGACACCGGTTGGTTCACCTCGTCCGACGGCAACACCACCATCGCCGAAATCACCGGCTGCGTTCTTCCCGTGCAGGGAGTGCGCGCCCACAAAGCCGTCCTCAAGCAGGACATCGCGGTCGGCGATCACGTCAACACCGTCGTCGACGGCGCCCGACGCGACAACATCAAGCGCAACCACACCGGCACGCACCTGCTCCACGCCGCTCTGCGTCAGGTCCTCGGCACCCACGTCAAGCAGGCTGGCTCTGCTGTGCACCCTGACCGCCTGCGCTTTGACTTCTCTCACTTCGCCCAGGTTGCCGACGAAGAACTGCAAGAGATCGAGGACATCGTTAACCGCGAAGTCCTCGCCAACGCCAAAGTCGAGACCCTCGTCGACGTTCCCATCGACGTCGCCGTAAACGAGTATCACGCCATGGCGCTCTTCGGAGAGAAGTACGGGGACAAAGTCCGCGTCGTGAAACTGTCTGACGGCTTCTCAACCGAACTCTGCGGAGGCACGCATACCGCGGCTACCGGCGAGATCGGCCTCCTCAAGCTTACCGGCGAAAGCGCCGTCTCCTCGGGCGTACGTCGCCTCGAAGCCATCAGCGGTCTCGGTTCGCTCGATACCTTCCGCCGTGACTTCGAGGTGGCAAAGCTGGCCGGGCAGTACGTCCCGTCCGTCGACAATCTGACCGAAGGCCTGCGCGCAAAATTCGCTTCTCAGGAAGACGAACTGAAACGCCTGCGCCGCGAGCTCGAAGAAGCCCGCATGAAGTCCGCAGCCGGCGGCCTCGACGACGCCGTCAGCCGCGCCACCGACGTGAAGGGCGTAAAAGTCCTCACTCATCGCGCCGATCAGCTCGAGCGCGGACAACTGCGCACGCTCGTTGACAACCTCAAGCAGAAGCTCGGCGAAGGCGTTGTTGTGCTGGCCTCCGCGCAACCCGAAGGCAAGGTCGCCATCATCGCCGGAGTAACCCCGGGCCTGATTAAGCGCATACAGGCCGGAAAACTCGTTGGCGCAGTTGCGAAATTCGTCGGCGGCTCAGGCGGCGGCAAGCCCGACATTGCCGAAGCCGGCGGCAAAGACCAATCGCAGATCGATGCCGCGCTCCAGGCTGCCCCAACTGCCGTTGCCGAACTGCTCGGCTGAGCTTCTTACCTCGTGCGGCGAAGAAAAATCGAGCTGGGGAACTGTCCCTCTTTTGAAGTAAGGCCCTCGTCGAACGTCCTCGGAGTCATGTTGGGAAAGAATCGCTGTAGCTCGCTGAGACGCTGGTGGTGCAGCATTCCAAGGGACGCCAGGATTTCGAAGTGATCGTTCATCAGCAGGAATGCATAGAGCAGCGCCGTCTCATGCTGAAAGAACAAGGCTGTCGAAAGGGTGTCGGGGCTGTAATCGTACGGAAAATGGATGTCGTGAAAATGAACGTAGGCTTCCCGGCACGAGCCTTGGAAGCATCTCAAAGACAATTAAATTCACTTCTCCGGCGGGGGCGAGCGTGTGGCTGGAATCGACAAAGAAAAGGTCACCGGCCTTGAGCCATCCGGCGCACTCCGGGCCGACTTCCTCTACTTTCTTCTCCACCAGTTCAATCCTGCCCGCCTGGCTTTCACGCTTAAGGAACTCGGTTGGATACGGTTCAATGCAAATGATCCTTGGACTGAATCCCTCGTCTTTAGCGGCAAGCAGACAAATCGCCGTTGAAACACCACAACCGATCTGGACAATTTGCGCCGGACGCTGTGAACGCACAAAGCAATAAAGGAAATCCGCCTCGACTTCGCCGTAGCCCTCATCGCTGCCGTTCATGCGCACTGCCGCTTTATGAATCTCAAAATTTTTCAGCTCGGATCGGAATTTCGCAGTGCATTGATCCGCCCATGCCACTTGAACATCAATGTCGCCTTGTATCCCGAAAAAACTGCGCGGCTTCTTCCACGCGGACGTATTTTTCAGAGCGCGCATATCCGGAATCTCTGAATAGAAATGTCGCGGAAGAATATCGAAGCCGAGTCGCTGTCCCAGCTCGAACGTTGACCTGAGCAGCAGCTTGCTGCGTTTCTTCAGAGATCTTACGTAGTTAGATGACATAAGAGGATGGGCACAAAGCTTGCAACGCGTGAAATCCAGGGGCGATCGCCATTTTTAAGCCGGAGTTCCTCAAAGGACTCAGGTTTTTTGATTGTACTGCCTCACCAAAGGGCAATCCTCGCCACCTCAGCGTCTCGCGTAACTCATCTCTTCGCGCTTGCTCAGCATGAAATTCGACGCTGCATGAATCTCCGACAGAATCCCTCTTCGTTTCAAGAGAGCAATACGGTCCGGATCTGAAATTGCGATGTACCTTTCGAAAAACTCCCTGATTTCCGCATCGCTCGAATTCCTAGCCACATGGGCAAGCCGATAACGCAGGTAAAAGACTTTGAGAATGATACCCTGCTGCCTCTGGCGAAACTTCGCGGCAAAGTAGTTCGCATCCAGCATGTCGAAGTGAAGAATATTTCCAAGTCGAGTGCTGCGCGGTGCTCGTAAAAACTTGCGCCAGCAATGGGTGACAAAGTCGAAGTTGGCAAAGGTCTTCAAGCGGATAAATGACTTTTGGTTGCTATAGCCCAGAAAATAACCAGCCGGAATCGTGCTGCCGTCGCTCGGGTCGCGGATGAGTCTCGGAAGAGCTCCGAGAAATCGAACCTGGTAAAAAAGATAGTCATACCAGGCAACAATCGCAGACGACCGCGACACCCTGAGCAGAAGCGCGCGGGAGTAACGCCAGATCGCTTCGGTCTTTGGGAACCGGTTGAGAAAATACACGCAATCTGCAAACGGATTTGTAGACGTAGAGGAAGTGGGAACCGATTCGAGATTCGGCAGGAATATCTGGTCGAACTCATCGGGAATCCTGGCCAGGTGTCTTGAAATGTGATTCTCGATCACTTCGTCGTCACGTGACATCAGCACCAGTTCATCCGGATCGATACCGCCCAGCCAATCTAAACCTTCCGCAGATGCGGCCTTCGCCGCATAGTATGTGTTGATCCGCTTTCTCACATCCATATCATTTTCCCAGCAGACCAGGATGTTCTTGATCCACGTGGGAGCATCGTCGGTCTCCTCGACGCGAATCGAATCACGTGCCGTTACGCAAGAGTATCCCGACACAAGTTCCTGGGAACCATCCGTCGTCCCATCCCAGAAGACATAAATCCGCGAACAGCCGGCTGCGATATGGTACTCGATCGCCGACGCCAGTAGCCTCGCCTCGTTCTTCACGGTATAGGTAAGAGCGAATTTTCCTGACGGCAAATATGACCTCGTTTCCAAATGCCGAATGGGGCTAGCATCGCACAAAATGCAACTCGGGGTCTAACGCATTGGATGCAAACACTCTCAGCCCGAGATGCCGCCGCTGTCGAAGGCCCGGGCCTCAGAACCGCTCCGGCCCGTGATCCAATGCCAGAACCTCGATGGCCAGTCGGGGTCCATGCATGGCCTCTCGATCAGCAGATAGAATGCCAGCGAAACAGCCATCACCGGAACACCGGTGACCAGGAGCTGAATCGCGAAGTTGCCGAGAAAGTCGAAATCAGGAACGATGCACTTCCGCGTGAGTTTGAAGAATACCGCGATCATCTGAAAGTGCATAAGGTAGATGGAATAACACATACCGCCAATCGCTGCGATCCAGGGATTGGCAAAGAATCGGCGCAACACCACCCCGCGAAGAGCTGCGGCAAATAGAAGAGCCATGGTCCATGGCATCACAACTTGCGATGTAAAGTCCGATCGGGTTATACAGAATGTAAGCATCAACCCCAGAATCCCGGCCGCATCGCAGAGCAACGACGGGCGAATCCGATCTCCGTCAACGATATAGATATCGGCGATCAGCAGGCCCATGAGAAAGAACTGTGCGTAGAACAAGATGCTTTCTGACGCGCGGGGACTATCGACAATTGCGAATTGAAAAATGCTGATAGCGATGAGAAGAGACGCGATCAGGACACGACGGAACAATTTGCCGCGCACCCGATAGATCTGCATAAAGAGCGGAGCCAGGATGTAGAACTGAATCTCAATTTCGAGGCTCCACGAAACAGGATTGATGAAAGTACGCTCTCCGTAAACTAGGCGATGAAGATACAGCATCGTGACGGCCGCATGGGCCAAAACTCCCGCAGAAAAATGGCGCGTATAGACGAACAACAGAGTTACGAAGAGCAGAATGGAAAGCAAATACGGGGGTTCCAGGCGGGTAAGGCGGCGGATGAAATACTTGCGAAGCGAAACCGGCTGAGCGCCCGCAAAGAAGTGACGCGCGAAGGGCAACGCAAGCACAAATCCGCTGACAATAAAGAAAAGGCTCACCCCGCAGTCGCCGTTCCCAATGATCCGAAAGAGACCCGAGTAGCGAGACTCTACGGGAATGATTCGGCTGCTGCGGAGCTGAAGCTCCAGGGACAAATGAAAGAGAAATACGCTCGTAATCGCAACAAAACGCAGTCCGTCGATTTCCGGGATGAATCTTCCGTCGCGCGTGATCCTGCGAATGCGTTCGAGAAGCATAAGGTATCCGTAGTCTATAACCGACCCGCGACAATTTCAGAAAGCCCCCACCTGGTAGCCAGATCGCCAATTTGCCCGTGGCAATG
This sequence comes from uncultured Acidobacteriaceae bacterium, assembly GCA_963832035.1. GTDB lineage: Bacteria > Acidobacteriota > Terriglobia > Terriglobales > Acidobacteriaceae > Telmatobacter. The sequence goes on from CAWHSK010000005.1 coordinate 437,437, forward strand.
CCTCAGCTAAATCGACAGTACGTGCAGGCTGCGATTCCGGCTCTGAAAAGAATGGTCTCGATTTCAGCCGAATCCCACATGATGGATCCGTATCAAGATCCGCTACCCGAAATACTTGGTCCGATCGCCGCTCTTAACAGGACGCCGAAATAGGCCCACCCATTTTGCTGTCAACTTTGACAGTTGTGAGGGGCCAGGCAGAATACTTAGGTTCGATACGACTGAGAGCAGCTTGTCCCGTGAGCCTTGATTTGCGAAAGAGGTATGTTCCATGCCCGAACCCGGGGGTTCCAACATCGAAATCGCCCACCACCTCACCGAACACAAGGACTCATCACACTTCCTGGGACAGGAAATATTGGAGATTGTGGAAGCTCTGGTGCTCGCCATCGTGGCCATCTCCACTGCCTGGAGCGGCTATCAGGCGGAGCTTTGGACAGGTCGGCAGTCAGAACTGTACGGCCAGGCAAGCAAATTGCGCGTTCAAGCTGAGGGAGCCAATACATCCGCGAATCAGGAGCGTTTGTATAACGCTGCGACCGTGGTTGAGTGGTTGAGAGCCGAATCCGAAAGAGACAATAAGCTTGCTGCCCTCTTTGAGCGACGTCTCCTTCCCGAGTTTCGTCCCACTTTTGAAGCCTGGAAGAAGACTGACCCCATCAACAATCCCAATGCTCCGGCGGGCCCCCAGTTGATGGCGGAATACCGAAGCTCCATCACGGAACGAGCGTCCAGGTTGAATGATCAAGCCACAGAAGTCTTCGATCAAGGCACGCGAAGCAGGCAACGAGCCGATCAATACGTGCGAGTAACCGTGACACTGGCAACCGTGTTGCTGTTGATGGCGATCAGTCAGCGCTTCAAGATTCGTAAGGTGCGCCTGGGACTGATCGTAGTCGCCGTGCTCTTGCTGTGCTTTCCGATATACCACATCATTACGCTGCCCAGAGTATAAGCAGACGCCTCAAGCTTTATATTCAACAATTTACCGTCGATCCGCTGGGTCATGTCTTATTATTCACCTAAATGGTGAAGATGCCCTCCACGCCTAAAGGATTGCAATCGCCTAATGCTCGTTGAGCAACTCCCCTCTGATCAGTCGATATTTGAGTTTTGTATCGTCGGCTCCGGCCCCGTCGGCATGGCTCTAGCTCTGGAACTTGAACGGCTTGGCCGTGATGTTCTGCTTTTGGAATCGGGCGACCTCGCTATCTTCCCCGAAGTTTCAGAAGCCTCGCGAGCCGAGATTGTCGATCCTCGACGGCATGCCGAAATGAGTCTCGCGGTCTGCCGAGCCCTCGGAGGAACGTCATGGACTTGGGGCGGGCGCTGCGTTGCTTACGACGACGTTGATTTTGCACAAAGGGATTTCGTGCCGGAAGCAAGCTGGCCGGTCCAGCATGAATCGATCCTGCCGTGGTACGCAATCGCTTCGAAGTATCTGCTCTGCGGCAACGATGGCTTCACGATGCCCTACCGAACTCCTCTTACCGATGGGCTCAAATTGGATTCGGTGGAACGATGGTCGACTACCCCTCGGCTAATAGAGGTCCATCGCGAGGCGCTGCTGCGATCGCAACGCATCAGGATCTGCCTGCGGAGCACCGTCGTCGGGCTCAGAATTGCCGACAATGGAAGCAGAGTGGAAAGCCTTGAGGTGGCAACTTCAGCAGGCCCACGCGCCGTGAAGGCTCACAATTTCATTCTGGCAACTGGCGGTGTGGAGGCGAATCGGCTTTTGCTCTGGTCTCAGCAAAAATATCCGTCCCACTTCGGCGGTGTGGATGGACCCCTTGGGCGCTATTACATGGGCCACCTCTCGGGAAAGATCGCAAGCCTGCAATTGAATTCTCCGGAACTGATAAATGACCTTGACTTCAAGCTCGACGGCAGCGGGGCGTACTTCCGGCGGCGTTTAATGCTCACGTCCGAAGCGCAGATCGAAAACAAGTTATTGAATGCGGTATTTTGGCCCGATAATCCTCCCTTTTACGATCCGGATCATCGCAACGCGGTATTGTCCGCAACATTTCTGGCCTTGGCCTTCCCGCCTTCGGGCCGTCGACTGCTGAGCGAAGCCATTCGCCTGGCTCACACTGGCCCCCGACCCTACAAAATCGCGGCGCATCTGCGAAATGTAATTGTCGGCGCGCCAAGCGGCGCTTTGGAAATGTATCGCGTGTTGCGCGATCGCTTCATCATGAAACCCAAAAAGCCCGGCTTTATCGTTCCCAATAAAGGTGGGCGCTATGCCTTGCACTACCACGCCGAGCAGGCTCCGAGCGCGCTCAGTCGAATCACGCTGACCGCAGAGAAAGACGCATTCGGCATGCCCCGTGCCTCCATCGACCTGCGCTATTTAGATCAAGATGTGGAAAGCGTACTCGAATCTCACCGATTGCTGGATAAGGCTCTCCAGGCGAACGGAATCGGGCGCCTCATCTATTGGAAGTCTCCAGAAGAAACTCGCGCATGGATCGCCGAAGTCGCAAGTGACGGATTCCATCAAATTGGCGGGGTCCGCATGGGGACCGATCCCTCAACCAGCGTCGTGGATCAGGATCTGAATGTGCACGGGCTGGCGAATCTCAGCGTGGCCTCATCGGCGGTCTTTCCCAGCGGAAGTCAGGCAAACTCAACCTTGCTGGCAGTTGCGTTCGCCATGCGTCTCGCACACCGCCTCGCAAATTCAGCCCGTCGGCAATAAAATCCAAATTTGATGCGCGCAATCGACATTAATATCGCCGGGCAAACGACACCCTTGAAGGGCGTGTCTGTTCTTGGGATGGGATGCGCGGCAATGCTCGGCAGAGCCGGAAGGCGTGAGTCGCTGGCTGCTCTCTCCGCAGCCTACGACGCGGGAATCACTTTCTACGACACCGCTCGCTCCTATGGGTACGGTGCATGCGAGGGCCTCCTCGGAGAGTTCTTTGCTTCCCGGTGCCGTGACACCGTTGTCCTCTGCACAAAATTCGGAATCCTTCCCGGAAATCCCGGCGGGTGGAAGAACAAGGTAAAGCCCCTCGCACGCGCCGTTCTTGGCGTTGCTCCTCAGCTTCGTGGGTTAGTAAGAAAACATGCCGCCGATCAGTTCGTACCCGGTCAGTTTTCGGTTGCTACGCTCCGATCCAGTTTCGAAACCAGCCTTCGTGAGTTGAAGACCGATTACGTCGACATCCTCCTCATGCATGGTCCGCCGGCGGGCGCTCTTCAAGATCAAGACATCCTCGAAGAACTTCGTCGATTGGTCGATTCCGGGAAAGTTCGATTGGCGGGCGTTTCAGCGGATGGCGATGTCATTCGCACCCTCTTTGGAGAGCATTCTCGTGTATTTAAGGCAGCGCAATTCCCAATGAACCCATTTTCGATGGATTTGGCATCGCAAACCGCTGAAGCTGCGAAGTCCCTGATGCTTATCGCCAATCATCCGTTTGGCGGGGCTGAAGGGATAAATCGTTGCCGCGCTCTAATCGACCGTATGCGCCAGGACCCGGAAGCCCCTCAATCCCTCCGTGAGAAACTCGATGCGCGCGATGAAGGCCTGCTTCCCGAGCTTGTCCTGAACAGCATCCTCCAGAACACTGGCGTGTCTGTTGTGATTCCGTCCATGTTGCAACCGACCCATCTGAAAAGCAATATTCAAGCCATCGAAAACTGTCGATTTTCGTCCGCTGAACTCCAGCTGATCAGAAAATCGCTCCAGCAAAGATCTGCGAACTGAGGAACCAGCGCCTTTCTGAAGAAGGGGAAGCCAGTGGTTTCACCCGGACCGCGTGCCCTGATATCCTTGCAGTGTGATCCCTTCCTCAAAAGCTGCTGCAATTGCAGCGATAACTGCGCTTCTGACAGTCGTCTTAGTCGCCTGCCATAAAGAGGAGCAGGCCGTCGTCGGAGTAGCTAAAAACGCTGTAAATGCCGAGCACCAGGCGCAAGCCGCCGCACAGGCTCGGGCCACTACCCGAGATCTGCAGCGCGAGGCGCTCAGTCATGTCCCGCTTCCGACAAAGAGCATGTACGTGGATGTGCATGAGCCTTCCGCGTGGACGAATCCATTTCTTGCGGTGGGACCGGAGGCCATAACATTGCGCATTATGCCTTCGGACCCCAATACCAGCGATGTGGGCAAAGGCACCATGCTCCGTCCGGATGCCGCGCGGCGACAGGAGATCGAGATCCGTACTAAGGATCTAGCCGAGGCAATGGTCGCGGTCCCCCAGGCCGCATGGCAGTATGGCCGTGTAGTGGCTGTGGCGGAGTTGCCCGGAGCTACTTCGAAGGATCGCCCAAAGATCCGGCGCAATGTCGAAGCTGCGATTCAGCAGCTGAACGACCTGGGCATTGTGGTCCAGGAGTGGCCGACGCGCTAAAGCGGGAAGACAAACCGGCTCTCTCATTGAGAAGAGGGCGCTTCACTTGTGATTCAGCCAAAGGTCATTCTCCCAGTTAGAGACGCCTGACCGCGCTACTATTCCCACGTGGACGTTTTTGCGATTCTCAATCAACCTCGGCTTGATCACGAGGGCTTCAGCGCACACCGCGAACTTGAGGCGCGGCTGAAGGCTCGCCTTCGGGGCGATGTGCTTTTCGATGCAGGGTCGCGCGCGCTCTACGCGACCGATGCTTCGAATTACCGCCAATTGCCGGTTGGTGCAATCCTGCCGCGCGACGCTGCCGACGTTGAAGCTGCGCTCGAAGCGTGCCGTGCCTTGGGAGCGGCGGTGCTCCCGCGTGGAGGAGGGACGAGCCTTTCCGGACAAGGCGCCAACGTAGCCGTCGTGTTTGACTTCTCGCGCTATATGAACGGGCTCACCTCAATTGATCCCGAAACGAAGATTGCAGCTGTGCAGCCCGGCATCGTTCTTGACCGACTTCGCGACGCCGCGGAAAGACATCACCTGACGTATGCGCCCGATCCTGCGACCCATTCGCGCTGCACGCTGGGCGGCATGATTGGCAACAACAGTTGCGGCGTACATGGGCTGCTCGGTGGAAAGACCGTGGACAATGTCGACAGCCTCGACATCGTTCTCTACGACGGAACACGCATGACGGTGGGCCGTACGAACCCTGAGCAACTGGAAAGCATCATTCGCGCCGGCGGGCGGAAAGGTGAGATTTACGCCGGGTTGACGCGGATTCGCAACCGCTACGCAGATCTGGTGCGCACGAAATTTCCTCGGATTCCGCGACGCGTCTCCGGCTACAATCTCGATGAACTGCTGCCGGAAAACGGTTTCAACGTGGCACGCGCGCTTGTCGGCAGCGAAGGAACCTGCGCAACGGTGGTGTCGGCCACGCTGAATCTTACGGCGAGTCCACCGTTTCGCGTGCTGACTGTATTGGGATTCGATGATCCCTTTGTTGCCGCCGATTCTGTTCCGCTGGCGCTCGAACACAAGCCGATCGGGCTTGAAGGATTCGATCATCTCCTTGTCCAGTTCATGCGCCGCAAGGGACTGGCTCTCAAGGAGCTCGATCAGCTGCCCCCAGGTGTGGGATTTCTGCTGGTGGAGATGGGTGCGTGGAGCGCGGAGGAAGCGCAGGCGAAGGCTGAAACGCTCGCCCGCGATTGCCAAGGATGGCGCAACCCGCCACTCGCGCATATCTGCACGCCAGCCGAAGCGGCGAGCGTTTGGTACGTCCGCGAGTCGGCTTTGGGTGCAGTGGTCTTTGTGCCGGGAGAACCGGATCGCTGGGAAGGCTGGGAAGACGCGGCAGTTCCTCCGGAGAAGCTTGGCGATTATCTGCGCAGCATCTCGGCGTTGATGGCTGAGTACGACTATTCGAGCCCGCTCTACGGCCATTACGGACAGGGCTGTGTGCACATGCGCATCAACTTCGACTTCCGCAGCGAAGTGGGTTTGCGCAAGTTCCGCGAGTTCCTCGATCGAGCGACAGATGTCGTGCTTGATTTCGGTGGATCGCTGAGCGGCGAACATGGCGATGGCCAGGCCCGAGCCGCACTGCTTCCGAAGATGTTCGGGCCGGAACTGATGCAAGCCTTTCGCGAGTTCAAGGCGTTGTGGGATCCCGACAACCGCATGAATCCGGGCAAACTGATCGATGCCGTGCGTGTGTACGATCCGATTGAGAATCTGCGCAAAGGCCACCCGCAGTGGGGCGGATTTCCTTCGACGAATCTGAGTCAGGAAAAACGCGTGGATGAAGATTCCAAGGCGAGCTTCACGCCGCACTTCGCATTTACGCGCGATGGCGGATCTATGGAACATGCAACAGAGCGATGCGTCGGCGTAGGAGCCTGTCGAAACACCGTTGGCGGCGTGATGTGTCCAAGCTATCGCGCCACAGGCGATGAGAAACACTCGACGCGCGGGCGAGCGCATCTGCTCTGGGAGATGCTTGCGGGTTCGCTGCACGTAGAAGGATTTCAAAGCGAGCCGGTTCACGAGGCGCTCGATCTTTGCCTGAGCTGCAAGGCTTGCAAAACGGAGTGCCCGGTACAGGTAGACATGGCTGCGTACAAGGCTGAGTTTCTGGCGCAGCACTACAAGGGACGGATGCATCCGTTGCAACATTACGTGTTTGGATTCGCCGACAAGCTGGCGCACCTCGGTTCAATTTCGCCGGGAGTTACGAATGCGATTCTCACGGGAGCGCTTACCGGCCCGATCATCAAGCGTTTCGCGGGCGTGGCGCAACAGCGCGCATTGCCCCGTCTCGCGCGAAGAACCTTCGTATCAGGGCACGACTTCAATCGTGCCGAAGGCTCTCAGCAGAGTTCGGCTGTCTTCTTGTGGCCGGATACGTGGAACAACTACTATCACCCGCAAACTCTGGTTGCGGCGGAAACCGTTTTGAGTGAAGCGGGCTTCCAGGTTGAAACGGCGACAAATCACATTTGTTGCGGTCGCCCGCTCTATGATTTTGGTTTTCTTGATCATGCGCGCGCGTATCTCAAAGACGTGCTCGAACGTATGGCTCCGCAGATCGTTGCGGGCATGCCCTTTATTTTTCTCGAGCCGAGTTGTGCCAGCGTCTTCAAGGACGAGTTGCTCGAATTGTTTCCGAAGGACGATCGTGCACAGCGCATGAGTAAACAGATTTGGCTCCTTGCTGACTGGCTCCAAGCTAGTGCTCCGGCCTGGGTGCCAAGCCGGCTCGAAGGTGCGCATATCCTGGTGCACGGGCATTGCCATCACAAGGCAGTCTTCGGTGGGCCAGCGAGCGAGATCGCACTCCTGCGACGCGCGGGAGCGAACGTGGAGCAGATCAAAGCAGGCTGCTGCGGCATGGCCGGCCCGTTTGGGTTTGAGGCTGAAAAGTTTGCTGTATCGAAGACGATTGCGAACGACGGGCTGATGCCTGCCATCGAAGCGGCCAGCCATGCGACGGTGCTGCTGGCCGATGGCTTTAGTTGCCGCGAACAGATCCAGCAACTCGGTCACAAGCAGGCGTTGCACTTTGCCGAGCTGCTGGCGCGGAGTTGCGGCTGTTCATAGACTGAGATTTCTCCCGAAGCAGGCGATCAATAAATCGACCATACGCCGGGCGTTGCGATTTCTATCAGATGCCGGTCCGGATCACGAAAGTAAACGCTCACGCCTCCCAACTCCCAAGTCCGCTTCTCTTCCACCCCGATTTCATTCTCCGCCAGCCAGGCCTCCCAACCTGAAAGCTCGGAGGCCGGAATTGCGAAGGCAATGTGAAGCTCGCCGTTTCCATCGTGCGGAGATTGGATTAGGCGCGAAGCGCCCTTTTTGAAGAGCAACAAGACCTGGCGTTCGCCGGCTTGCATCGCGCAGCCGCGTTCTCCAAAATCGCTGATGATACGAAACCCGAAGATCTTCTCGTAGAACCGGGCTGAACCGGCCACATCATTGACGTATAGCGATGACTCGAGGAGTCCTTCGGAGCTGGGATTCATGTCGAACCTCACTCGGAATTCAATCGTATCGCGGTCCACTTTCCGGTGTTAAGCCTTTTGAGATATGTCATGATTTGACCGGAGGTTTTTTGTGAACAAAAAGCAATGTATTCTCTTTGCCCTAGTGGTAGTCGCTCCGCTGAGTTTGCTCGGACAGGAGAAACCGCCGGTTTCGGCGACTCCTGCAGCTCCACCCGCAAACCCAATCACCGTAAGCGAAAAAGGGCTCTATTTGTTTATGAGCAGTGCGGTAATCAGAGCGGCTGAAAAGATGCCGGAAGAGGACTACTCCTTCAAACCGACGCCGGAGGTTCGCAGTTTCGGCCAGCTCGTCGGCCACGTGGCCGATGCCAACTACATGTTCTGCTCGCAGGCCTCAGGCGAAGCGAATCCAATGAAGAACGTCGAGAAAACCAAGACTTCGAAGGCAGATCTCGTGGCCTCCGTGAAGGACGCAGTCGCTTACTGCGGCAAGGCCTTCGACAGTATGACGGATGCCAAGGGCAGTGAAATGGTAAAACTCTTTGGCTTCAATCTCGCGAAACTCACTTTGTTCTCGCTGAACACCGCGCACACAGATGAGCACTACGGAAACATGGTGACCTATATGCGTCTTAAAGGTATCGTGCCGCCGACCAGCGAAAATCCGCCAGCTCAAGCGCCAAAGTAAATTCAAGACGGGCCACCCAATTCATTGAAAATTGGGAGTTCAGGCCTTCTATTCAGCCCGCGTCAAACTTGAGAGCCCTTCAATAGGGCTCTCATCGTTAACGACGCCAGGAACAGTGGCGATGACCCGGGTTCCCAGTCCTGCCGCCGATTCGACATTAAGCTTTCCATTTATCAGGTGGATGCGTTCCTGCATGCTGAGCAGACCCAGCCCGCCCTTATGCCGGGCCTCCTGCACGTCAAAGCCTGGGCCGCGGTCGGTGACCACAAGTTGAAGTTCATCAGCCGCGCGATATAACTCCACCTTGAATTCATTTACCCCGCTATATTTCACAGCGTTGTGCAACGCCTCCTGCGCAATCCTGAAGAGACAAAGAGAAATGTCTTTGGGGAGATTCTGAGGCACGTCTTGATCAGTGAATTCAACTTTGACCGCGTGCATCTTCGCCAATTCCCCGCAGAACCCCCGGATAGCTGCAACGAGGCCCAGGTAGTCCAGCCGCGACGAGTGCAACTGGTGCGACAGCGATTGCACATCGCTGGCTATTTCAGCGCAGTGCCTTCGCACCTCTTCCAAACTGGTCTGGGCCGAACCAGGCGGTCCACTTCGAGCACGATTCGCACGGTCCAGCTCGATCGACAGCAGCGCAAGTCTCTGGCAAATATCGTCGTGCAGCTCTCGAGCAATTCGACTTCGTTCTTTCTCCTGCGCCTCGATCAGACGGCCGCTCACCTTCTCCAGCGCCTGCTGAGCTAGTTTCTGATCCGTCATATCGATCGCGGATCCGATGAATCCGGCAAACGTACCGTCTCCATTAACTCGCGGTGATACTACGTCGAACATCCAACGATACACACCATCACTGCGGCGCAATCTGTATTCCTTTGAGAACGCCTGATGCTTCTTCAGCGCCCTGTAGAACGTCTCCAGCATTCCATTCAGATCATCAGGATGAACATAGGTGATCCACGTGTCGCCGTAGCCCGCTTCCGCGTTCGGACCCGTAAACGCAACTCGTCGATCGTTCAGATAGGTGATCTTGCCATTCACATCACACATCCACACCAACGCGGGCGTGGCATCCGTCATCACGCGGAAGCGCTTCTCGCTCTCGCGAAGGCCGGCCTCAGCTTTCCGCTTTCGCGCTCGTTGCCAAAGCAGGCCAATGATCAGCAGTGCTTGAAGGGCGATCAGCGCAATGGCCGGAATGAAATATCTCCGGTCTCGTTCCCACAGTGTGGGCTCTCGATACAGGATTAGACTTCTGGGCGGCAGAGCCGACTCCGGAATGTGCCAGTGCTGAAGCGCCTGCCAACCGACCTGGGGTCTTAGGTTGGAGTCGCGCACAACCGAAATGTTCTCAGGAGGCTCACCGTTGAGTACGCGTGCGGCTATTTCCCCAGTCAATCTAACGTCTTTCGGAATATCCCTGTATGCACCGCCAATAGCGCCGTGGGTCAAACCCAATCCCGGGAAGACAGAATAGGTTGGTATCCGCTGTGCAACCTCAGACAGTACTTCAAGGTAACCAAACGTCGCTTCATTGGAATCGTGTGGCGCGAGTTGAAACAGGATTACCGTGTGAGCGGGCAAAGTGGAAACCTGTTTGAGTATCTGGTTGTCCGGGGCGCCGATGATGTCAATTTCTCTCACCTTGTTGCGATGGGGAAGTAGTTCGGAATGCGCCAATTCCAGCCAATCCCGCTCCCACTCCGACACGCCTGTGATAACCGCGATCGTGTTTGTATCGGGATGAAGTCGGAGTGCAAGATCAATCGTCTCCCGCATTCCTAGCGGGACGACCACACCTGTTGCTCCCGGCCAAACCTTTTGCCTCTCCATTTCGTACGGATATACGTCAAAAAACACGATTGGCACACTGGGAAACATCTTGTCGCGGTATTTCACCGCAAATTGAACAACCGGATATGTAGATGCAATCACAAGATCGAGCTTCATCCCCCCGTACCCACGGCGAAGGGTTTCGGCGAGGCTCTCCTGATAAGCCGGATCCTCGAATCGACGGTTTGACATGGATACGGTGTAGAAGTTGATTTGCCCCGGAATTCCAGCTCGTATTGTGGATTTAAGGACGTCGAAAGATGGCGGCGCAGAGTAGGGGTACAGCACTAGTATGTTTTTGGGATTCTGCTGCGCCATCGCCACACGGCCGGCGAACGCATAAAACAAAACGCACAGAAGCGAAAGACAAAATCCTGGATGGGATCCCCTGATGCCTTCGCACCAGGACCGATGAAATGCCGTGGGGATTCGCGCTTTCATCATAGCTCTCTGCATTTACAGAAACGTATGGGGTTTTGTCACAAAGCGCGTGTGCTACAGGTCGACATCCCTTTAAATTCGTGAGGCTTTCACACCGCGAGCAATGGCGAAGTCCTGCCAGGACATCGCGGTATGGTGCAAGAATTGTAGCGCGTCTTCCAACCGGCTGGCTTTCAAATTGCGATTTGTACCGCCTGTTCGGAAATAGGCAGGCTCATGGCTGGACGAGTCGCGAATCTCGAGCGTGAACGTTTCGACTCCGCTTCACAACTCACGGTTTACCCTGTCACTCATCGCCTAAACTCACGTCAAGCGCGCGACAAACGAGAATGCCTTCGCTGTCGAGCGGCACATACTTGAGCTTGGCGATTGCCTCTTTCAAGGGTACATAGAGCAGCTGCGGCGGTCGGATTGCCACCATCACTCCGTTCATCCCATTCGCGAGGCCGGTAACCGCCCCGGCGCCAAACGTCACGCCCAGGTTCCGGTCGATCGCCGTGGGCGACCCACCGCGTAAAAGGTGGCCGAGCACCACGCAACGGCTCTCCATGCCCGTCAGCTCCTCAAGCTGTTTGCTGACGGCCTCTCCGACGCCGCCCAGCCGTTCGACACGGCCGGCCTCGCGGGCCTTCACCATTACGTCGCCTCCCACCGGCTTGGCGCCTTCGGCCACCACAACGATCGAATAGGGCTTGCCTTCGGCATGACGACGCTTCAGATGCGCCGCGACTTTCTCAATGGAGTAGGGAATTTCCGGAATGAGGATTGCGTCCGCGCGGCCGGCAACGCCGGAGTGCAGAGCGATCCATCCCACGTATCTCCCCATCACCTCGACAACAAGAATGCGTTGGTGAGAGAGGGCCGTGGTGTGCAGCCGGTCGATACAGTTGGTGGCGAACTCAACCGCCGAATTGAACCCGAAGGTCATAGCAGTCGATTCAAGGTCGTTGTCAATCGTCTTCGGTACTCCGATGACGCGAAGACCCTTCTCGCAAAGTTGATTGGCGATGGTAAGGCTGCCATCGCCCCCGACCGAGATGAGCGCGTCGATCTCATTCTCGGCGAAGTAGCGCAGGATGTCTTCGGATCGATCGCGCACCACCTTGGTTCCTTCCGGCCCGTCGACGACGTGCTGGAAGGGATTCCCGCGGTTTGTGGTGCCTAGGATAGTGCCGCCGAGGTGAGAGATCTCGCGCACCATCGCACGCGTGAGGTCGATCACACCCCCGTTCGGATAGTTTTGCGGCTCGAAAATCCCGTTAAAGCCGTCGCGAATGCCAAGCACATCCCAGCCGAGCCTGCGCGCCGCGTACACCGCTCCGTGAATAACAGCATTCAGACCGGGAGCATCGCCCCCACCCGTGCAAATCGCAATCCTCTTGATGGTCACGCCGGTTTGTCCTTTGTTGCATCAGTGAGTGCCTACAGGCAGGCCAGTGATGGCGCATGTAACACGCTTATGGCAGGTTCCATTACTGCCCGATTGTACGCTTTCAGGCCTGGAAAAGACTCCTCTTGACAATCGATCCTGTATACCTGTTTACTCTAGGCCTGTAGTAAACAGGCCTATGACTGAGAATTCTGCTCGCGATCTTTTTCCTGGTGCACTCGAGATGATGATTCTCGAGTCGTTGCGCCGGCAGCCGGCACACGGCTACGCGCTGGTTCAGCACATCCAGCAGCGATCAAACAACCTTCTGCAAGTTGAGGAGGGTTCCCTTTATCCGGCGCTGCAGAGGCTGCTCAAGTCAAAGCTCGTAAAAGCCGAGTGGGGCGTCTCGTCGACCAATCGGCGCGTGCGGACTTACCAGATTACCGCAGCGGGTCTGCGCCATCTCGAAAAGCAGATTTCCAGCTTTGAACGCATGTTTGAAGGCATTGCACTCGTCCTCAATCCGGGCAAATCCCCAGCCAGCTAGGAGGGTTCCGATGGACTGGTTACCGAACTTCCTTCGCCGCCGCGAGATCTACGACGACCTCTCAGAGGAGATGCAACTGCATCTTGAAGAGCGGGCTGAGCAGTTAATGGCCGAGGGCATGAGCGCTGAGGAAGCGCAGCGGACGGCGCGCCGCGCGTTCGGAAACCGGGCATTGATGGAAGAGCGCAGCCGCGTGGTGTGGCATTGGGCGACACTGGAATCCATCTGGGCAGACTTGCGCATTGCCGTGCGCAATCTTCGCCGCTCTCCCGGATTCACGATTGCCGCCGTATTGACGCTGGCACTTGCGATCGGCGCAAATGCCGTGGTGTTTGGCGTATTGAATGCGCTGATTCTGCGGCCGCTGAATGTGCCGGATGCGCAAAGCCTCTACACGATTGAGCGCGGCGGCTTCAAGGACCAGGCGACTTCGTACCCCGACTATCTCGATTTGCGCGATCGCAACCGCACCTTCGACGCTCTGACGGCTTATATCCTCACACAGGTAATTCTGGATACCGGCAGGAATCCATCGGAGGTCTGGGGATACGAGGTGGCGGGGAATTATTTTGACGCGATGAAGGTTCAGCCGTATCTGGGTCGCTTCTTCCATGTCGCCGACGAGCATGGCCCCCAAAGCGCACCTTACCTGGTGCTGACGTACTCCTATTGGCATAGTCATTTTCAGGATGATCGCGGCATTGTTGGCCGTGTCGTCCAGGTGAACAAGCATCCGTACACGATCCTGGGTGTTACGCCGCCCGAGTTCCACGGAACATTGGTGTTTTTCTATCCTGATTTCTTTTTTCCGATGGTGAGCCATGAGGACGGGCCTGCTTTTCTGAGTAATCGCGGTCAGCGCAACATCTTCATGGTTCTCGGACATACGAAGGCCGGAGTGTCTCCTGCGCAAGCGATTGCCGATCTGAACTCGGTTGGGGCCTACCTTGAGAAAACCTATCCCAAAGACGATGCCAACATGACCTACTCTCTGGCCCGTCCAAGCCTTATTGGCGACATGCTTGGGCCAGCGGTGAAGGGCTTCATGACGGGGCTGATGCTGCTGGCGGGCATGATTCTGCTGGCCGCATGCGCGAACCTGGGCAGCCTGTTTGCGGCGCGCGCAGCGGATCGATCACGCGAAGTAGCTCTGCGCCTCGCGCTTGGATCGAGCCGCAAACGAATTCTGCGCGGAGTGTTTTCCGAAGCCGTGCTGATCTCGCTTGTCGGTGGCGTTCTCGGACTTCTGGGCAGTGTTGCGCTGTTGCGCGAGTTGAGCACGTGGCATCCAATTCCCGAATATCCGATGCATGTTCCCGTGTATCCGGATGCGAATGTCTATCTTGTCGCGCTGTTTCTGGCTCTGGCCAGCGGGTTCCTTTTTGGCGCGGTTCCGGTGAGGCAGATATTGCGCACGAATCCTTACGAAGTGGTGAAGGGAGGATCAACCGGCATCATTGCGGGCAATACCGGGCGCCGGATTACACTTCGCGACATTTTGCTTGTGGTCCAGATCGCCATCTGCGGCGTGCTTGTGACTTCATCGCTGGTGGCAGTACGCGGGCTGGCGCGATCAATGCATGGCAACTTCGGCTTTAATCCTGAGAACGCGATGCTGGTGGATTCGTCTCTCGGCATGGCCGGATACAGCGGCGACCGGATACCCGCCATGCAGAGGCGAATGATCGACGCGCTCAAGACGATTCCCGGCGTGAAGAGCGTGGGATTCGTGAGTCAAATTCCACTGGGCGGTGGAGGGTCGACAGCGGATGTCTTCACCGATCAGACCACGGATTTGAGGACGTCGAATGCTGCCGCGAATGTGTCGGTGTTCAAGATATCTCCCGAATACCTCCATGCAGCCGGCACTTCTTTGCTGGACGGCAGAGGTATCTCCTGGCAGGACGACGGCAACTCACCGCGCGTGGCCGTTGTGAACGCGCTGTTTGCGCGCAGGATTTTCGGCTCTGTCAGTAACGCCCTGGGCAAGTATTACAAGACTGAAGGTGGCGTGCGCGTGCAGGTGGTCGGCGTTGCGGAAGACGGCAAGTACTATCAACTGACCGAGGATCAAAAGCCGGCGATGTTTTTGCCATTTCTGCAATTTCCCACCGGGGGGACCACCCTGGTGGTGCGCTCGGAGCGCGATCCGCAACAACTGGCGACCGCTATCCGGAATAAGTTGCGGGGAATGGACGACAGTCTCCCGATGTTCATCCAGACCTGGACCCAGGGATTGGATATAGCGTTGTTTCCTTCCCGTGTGGCGACGGTGGCGCTGGGTGTGTTGGGGCTGATGGGCGCGATGCTTTCGTTAACCGGCATCTTTGGAATGGCCGCATACTCTGTGAGCAAGCGGCTGCGGGAACTGGGAATTCGTATGGCCCTCGGCGCGCGGCGCAAGGAAGTGCTGCAGGCTGCATTGGGACGCCCATTGAAGCTGCTGGCGACTGGTTCTGCGGTGGGATTGCTGCTCGGAATTCTGGCGACCCGCGTGCTGGCTTTCATCGTTTACCTCGCAACGCCGCGCGATCCGCTGGTGCTGGTGGGTGTGGTGGTGGCGATGTGCCTGCTGGGGCTTTTGGCGACATGGATTCCGGCTCAGCGCGCGCTGTCGGTCGATCCGACGATGCTGCTGCGCGAGGAGTGAGTCGCCGCACAGACGTTGATGGTGTGCTGCGGGAAACGATGTGCGCGCTGTCGCACTGGGTTGTTGCAAAATCGATGCCGCAGAACTTGCGCTAACATTGAAGAAGAAATTGAGGGCGCATGTTTGTGGTTGTGTGGCAGTTTGAGATTGCCGAGGAGAAGATTTCTGCTTTTGAGGCCGCGTATGGGCCGGAGGGGAATTGGGCGCAGCTTTTTCGAACTTCTTCTGAATATTTTGGGACTGAGTTGCTGCGCGATGCCTATATCTCGGGGTCGTACCTGACGATCGACCGCTGGGCCAGCGAGGACGCATTCCGGAGTTTTCGGAAAGAGAATGACGCCGCATACGAGTCGCTGGATCGGACCTGCGACGCGCTCACGTCGCGGGAGACCCGGATCGGCGCCTACACGATTTTGGGGTAGTTTTTCCGCCATTCGACGTGGATTCAGGTGTGAAAAAAGCTGAATCGTGATGGCGGCCACAGGGGTGCCCAAAGGTTCACCTTTTCTTCGCTTTTTATGTATCTATTGAGTGTTGCATCCTGCTACAATCCCTTCGAAATACCAATAGCCGCCGCGTGTTTTCTGTCATTCCCAACAATCCGCGCCAAGCGAGCATACCTAGAGGAGAAATATCTATGCCTATCGCCGATGAGCGCGCAAAAGCAGTCGAATTAGCCCTTTCGCAGATCGAAAAGCAGTTTGGAAAAGGGTCCATTGTTCGTCTTGGATCGCGGGAAGCGCTGGTTCCGATCTCCGTTATCTCAACCGGATCGATCAGCTTCGATGCTGCGCTGGGCGTGGGTGGGGTTCCTCGGGGCCGAGTGATCGAGATTTTCGGGCCGGAGTCGTCGGGCAAGACGACGATTACGCTGCAGATTATTGCCGAGGCGCAGAGGGCCGGCGGCCTGGCAGCGTTTGTGGATGCCGAGCACGCACTGGACCCGATGTACGCGAAGAAACTTGGCGTTGATGTGGACAACCTGCTGGTTTCGCAGCCGGATTCTGGTGAGCAGGCACTGGAGATCACCGAAGCACTCGTGCGTTCGGGTGCCATCGATGTGCTGGTGGTGGACTCGGTAGCGGCACTTGTGCCGAAAGCCGAACTCGATGGAGAGATGGGCGATTCGCACATGGGCCTGCAGGCGCGGCTGATGTCTCAGGCGCTGAGGAAGCTGACTGGCACGGTATCAAAATCGCGTACCTCTCTGATTTTTATCAACCAGATTCGAGAGAAGATCGGCGTGATGTTCGGCAACCCTGAGACGACGACGGGCGGGCGGGCACTGAAGTTTTACTCGTCGGTCCGCGTGGACATTCGCCGCATCGCCGCGATCAAAGAGGGCGATGTCGTTACGGGCAACCGGACAAAGGTCAAGATCGTGAAGAACAAAGTCGCCGCACCGTTCCGCGAGGCTGAGTTCGACATTCTGTATGGCGAGGGAATCAGTCGCGAAGGCGACGTGCTGGACCTGGCGGTAGCCAACAATATCGTGGAGAAGTCAGGCGCGTGGTACAGCTATTCCGGCGAGCGTATCGGGCAGGGACGCGAGAATACCCGCAACTTCCTGAAGGAGAACAAAGACATCTTCGCGAAGATGGACGGCGAGGTTCGCAAGAAGCTCGGCATCGGCGCTGCCAGGGCTGATGTGCCCGAGGTTCCAGCGACAGGACCAGCTGAGGCCAAGGAAGCGGTTCGCGTCCGGAAGGGCTAACCAGCGATCAAATTTCCGGGAGACAGGCATGCGGGTTCGGTCGATTGTCAAAGTCGTCCTTGCGCTGGCCCTGTGTTCTGCTGTCGGCGGATTTTGCCAGGAATCTCTACCTGCCAAGCCTCTAAAGACGCCGCTGGTTTACAGCAATAGCAAGTACGGTTTCTGTCTGGCACTGCCATCGGATTGGGCTGGCTTCAAGGTGCTGAGCGTTCGCTGGAGCGGGAATGGGAAGGATGGCGAATCGGGGCCAAGACTCGTCATCCGGAATCCGCGCTGGACGGTAGAGAAGCCTTATCAGGATATTCCGATCCTGGTGTTCACTCCCGCACAATGGCGTTCGATAGAGAACGGTGAGTTCAACGTGAGTGCGGCGCCAATTGGCCCCAGGGAACTGGGACGGAACCGGAAGCATGTTTTTGCATTGCCGCCGCGCTTTGCGGGTTTCGACGACGCGGTTGGCACGGATGAAGTGCTCCAGCTTTTGAAGCAGAAATCATTTCAGGCGTCATGTTCGACACATTAACGGCCCGGTTGACAACATAACAGCGCGTCTGGCCACCCCAAAGGAACTTCGCTTGCTGTCAAACGTATGAGGGTTAGAGAGCGGTTTCCTCACTGTCCCTGATCTGTGCTCTAAACTTGGAAGGCAAATGGAATCTCCTGGGCGAGCATTAGCGAACCTTCATCCGCGGAAGATCTTCTGCTGGCTGATGGTGGTTTGTGTCTGCGCTCTGCCGCTGTTTGCACAGTCGACCGCTCCTTCTGCAAATCCTGCTGAAACTGCACCTGTCGCCGGGATTCGTGCAATGACGATTCTCGACGGCCAATGGAGTTTCCACACCGGAGACGACTTGCAGTGGGGAGAGCCGGGCTTTAACGATTCCGACTGGCCGACAGTGAACCTGAGCCAGTCGCTGGTAGAGCAGGGGATCGATACCTATAACGGATTCGCATGGTATCGACTGAAGATTCAGCCGCAGCAGCTCGCGCAATTCAGCGGCTTTGCTTCAGGGCAGCCGCTTTCCCTGTTGGTTTCAAGCAATTCAGTCGGGCAGCTCGACGTGTTCGTGAATGGCGCGGAAGCGGGCCATACGAAGGGAATGACGGAGTCGCCTTCGGAGTACCGGTCATCGCCGTTCGTGGTGCAGCTGAATCCGGCGGCGTCGGGGCCAACAGTCATTGCAATCCGCACGTGGGCCGGCCCGGGAACGCCCGTCTCGCAGGGATTGCTGCGCAGAGTTGAGATTGGCGCAGCAAACGATATGGCCGAGCGGCATGCGATGGCGATCGGCCGGCAGTGGAATGAGTACGCAACCGCAGCCCTCATCGTGTCGTTCCTGTTTCTTTGTGTGGCGTTTCTCGGCGGGTTCCTGTATTTGGCGCAGCGCCATCACCCGGAGTATTTGTGGCTTTCGTTGTTGTGTCTGGCGGTTGGCCTGGAGGCAGCGGCCGAAACCGCATTTGGGCTCGCATTCGTCTCGGAGAGGTTCTACCGGATATTTACCGCATTCAACGGCCGCATTTTTATGGCGATCACGCTGGAGTTTGTTCTCCACTTCACGGAGACAAAATCGCGGAAGTTTATTCGCGGCGTGCAGATCGCAATTTTGATAATTCCATTTGTATTTTTTATTCCCTTTGTGCCGGTATATCAATTCCTCTCAGTGGCGGCCGAAATTCTGTTTTGCGTCGTGGTCATTGTGCTGCTTTTCCGTGCATGGCGCCATGGGAAAACGGAGGCCGGCGTGATGCTGCTGCCGTTTTTCCTGGCGGCAACAGCCGATTCAGTCGATACGCTTCTTGATTTTGCTGCGGGCAGGCATTGGCTGCCTGACGCCTTCGCATCCCACCATTTCTCACTTGGTCCGATCCAATTCAGCACCAGTCTTGCGTCCTACACGGTCTTCCTTGGAAGCCTGATCGCGGTGATTCTTTACCGATTTGTGCGCATCAGCCAGGAAGAACAGCGCTCTGCAGCAGAGATCTCTGCTGCGCGCAGCGTGCAGGCTCTGCTGATCCCAACTCAACTGCCGTCAAATCGCAACTTCATGCTGGAGAGCGCATATCTGCCTGTAAATGGAGTCGGCGGGGACTTCTTCCAGGTGCTGCCGCTCAAAGACGATTCGCTGCTGATCGTCGTGGGAGACGTAAGCGGGAAAGGTCTGCAGGCGGCGATGAATTCGAGCACGCTTGTGGGCGCACTGCGCAACGAGTTGTCGCACGATCCCGCCACCGTGCTGAATCATCTGAACCATGTGTTGATCGGAGCGGTAGCGTCGCCGGGGACAGCGGTGAAGGAATTGGATTGCGCGCCGTGCTTCGCCACATGCCTTTGCGCACGTGTGTATCCCGACGGCACCACCACAATCGCCAATGCCGGACACTTGAATCCGTATCGCGATGGCCGCGAGATTGCGCTCACCGGGAGTCTGCCTCTCGGCGTGATCGCGGATGTGGAGTACGAGCAGGCGACGTTTCAGCTACATCGCGGAGACCGGCTCGTCTTCCTCTCCGACGGAGTGGTGGAAGCGACCAACGGAGAGGGCGAGCTGTTTGGATTCGAGCGCACGCAGCAGGTGAGCAATGAGTCAGCGCGGTACATCGCGCAGACGGCGCAACGCTTTGGCCAGACGGACGATATCACGGTAGTCTCTCTCTACCTTTCTTCGCGAACGGCGCAGCCTAGCAACGAAGAGCTTGCTTACAGCAAGTGATCCTGCAGCATCGATCGCTGCCATTTCGTTCCATCCTCACGGGACGGAAGGTGCATTTTGCTTGCGACACCCAGGATTTCATCCTGGGCTATTCTCGTCTTCTCCCTCCGGGAGAGAGGGCATCTTCTCATTCCAGGGAAAGGGACGACATTTCGAGAACGGACCTTCTGTAAGGTTGATCGCTCTTTGAAGGCCGCAAGTAATTGGCACATTGCTCCGAAACGCATCTGGCTTGTCAACCCAATGCGCGGTTGGCGCGCCGGAAATACCGTAGAATCAAACCGGAGCAGACTCGATGAGCGTGAAAGCCCTTTATCCCGGCACGTTCGATCCTCCGACAAACGGACACATCGATCTGATCCAGCGCGGATCAAAGCTTTTTGAACACCTGACCGTTGCCATCCTGATGAATCCGATCAAGAACCCATTGTTCACCGTGGAAGAGCGCGTGGAGATGCTGCGCGAGTCAACGGCTGCGCTCGGGAATGTGAGCGTCGCGACTTTCGATGGGCTGATGGTGGATTTCGCACGACAACTTGGTGCGACGGCCGTATTGCGAGGCATTCGCGCTATCTCCGATTACGAGCACGAGTTTCAAATGGCGTTGATGAACCGGCGCATGGCGCCTGAGATTGAAACCGTGTTTCTGCAGCCGGCAGGCCGGTATTCGTTTGTAAGTTCGCGCATGCTTAAGGAAGTTTTCAGTTTCGGCGGTGAAGTTGCCGGGCTGGTTCCCCCCAACGTTCTCAAGCGCCTTCGCAGTCGCATTGGCAGCGCAGGCTGAACCGTATACGCTGCATTACACGGGCGCGGGAGGTTCAGGTTGTCGGACTTCGTAGCACTCAAGCCGTCGTCGATCCATCGTGAGATCAGAAACACCCTGTTTGGAGATGTGCCGCTGGCCGAGTTGGTGCGGGCGCATCCGAAGGTTCCACTCGCAGAGCCGTGGGCCTCTTTCCAGCGTGCACGGGATTTGAAAGACACCGGCGATGAGCAAGGGGCGAAGGAAGCTGTGCGCGAGATCCTGGCGATGCCGGAACTCGACACCCGCGTCTGCCTTCAGGCCTGGAATACGCTAAGGGAACTCGGCGACAAACCGTCACCGGGAAAAGAGAAAGAGGTTCTCGGCGTGGTTGTCGAGATTGGAATGCCGAAAGGCCTCGACCTTGTGGCTGCTTATCGCGATCATCGCGCGCGCTATTTCAACTACAGTGGGGCCGGAGTGTTGTGGGAGCGGCGAGATGATTCGCTGGATGGCTTGATTGACGAGTTGCTGCAGGCGGGAACAGTGGTGGTCGAGGTGATTGGGCCCTGGACAAAGCCGAAGCCTCCCGAGCCGAAGAACGGTGATGCGCGCATCAACCTGCTCACCCCCAGCGGAATTCATCTAGGGAACGGACCTGTGGAGGCGTTGAATCAAGACCCGATGGGCGGCCCGATCTTGTCGGCTGCGTTCGGGTTAATGAAGAGGCTGGTCGAATTGACAAAGAGGGAACCGGAGTAAAGGGCCAACTGTGCCCGGCACTGCGTCGAGAAAGGAAAAGCAACTGCAACCACAGCAGTATCAACAAAGCCAGTAGCCGCTCGCGCGGCAATGTCGGTTAACGAGCAGATGTGAGTTCAACGAAATCCCAAGACGGATATGCAACGAATCCGAAGATCGCGCACGCTGAAGGCTCGCGGGACGGCGTGCTGGTCGAATTCGACGACGGCAGGGCCGCCTTTTATCCAGCGTCTCTCCTGGCAGAAGTATTTTCTCAAGCCATCAAATTAGAAGAACTGGATTCCGATGAAACCTAGCGGGCGCGTCCTGCTCCGGGAGATTCCGCGCTGGCCACAGCCGCATTTTTCGTGGTGACGAAATCAAGTGACCGCCTGAATGGCGACACCGCAAAACGCCAATCTTTAAGCGGCCATTGGATGCAAACCACAAAATCTGTAAAGATAGAAGTACTATGACTGTTGCTGCTCCTGCAAAAGTTTTCGCTGACCGGATTGGCCGTATTGAGGTCTCTGCAACCATGGCGGTGGCCGCTGAGGCTGCCAAGCTGCGCGCTCAAGGCGCAAACCTGGTGGATTTTGGCGCCGGCGAGCCGCATTTTGCCACGCCGCGGCATATCAAAGATGCCGCGATTGAGGCTATTGAAGCCAATTTCACGCGGTATACCGTTGTCCCGGGCATCCCAGATGTGCGGAAGGCAATCGTGGAGCGCCATGCTTGCGATTTCGGGTCGGACTACGCGATCGACGAGGCCGTTTTTACCACAGGCGGAAAGCTGGCTCTGTTCAATACCATCCAGGTGCTGGTGGATCACGGCGACGAGGTGATTTTGCCCGTTCCGTACTGGGTCAGCTTTAAGGACATCATCCAGTACGCCGGCGGCAAGGTCGTTTTCCTCGAGACCAGCGAGGCTGAGAACTTCCGCATTACGGCAGATGCGATTGAAAAGGCGATTACGCCGCGGACCAAGGCGATTATCTTGAATTCGCCGTCGAATCCGGCGGGGTCGGTTGTGTCGGCGGAGGACCTGGAGCGGATTGTTCATCTGGCTCACGATCGCGGGATCTTCCTGCTGCTGGATGAGTGCTATGTGTATTTGAACTATGCGGGCAAGCCGGTTTCAGGCGGTTCGTATACGTGGGCGAAGGAGCACATCGTCATCCTTGGGTCGCTCTCAAAGACGTACTCGATGACGGGGTGGCGCGCGGGCTATGCGCTCGCTGCGAAGCCGGTAGCGGCGAACCTGAGCAAGTTGCAATCGCAATCGACATCCAATGCAGCGAGCATGGTGCAGAAGGCGGCGATCGCGGCCCTGGCAGGATCTCAGGAATGCGTGTCGCAGTTTCGCGCGGAGTTCATTGATTTAAGGGATTACATGCTGGCGAAGCTGGCTGAGATTCCTGGCGTGACGTGCACCAAACCGGAGGGCGCGTTTTACGTGTATCCGAACATCGGAGCGTTTATTGGCAAGGGTGGCGTCAAGACGGCAACGGAGCTGGCGACACGGCTGCTGCACGAGGCGCATGTGGTCACGGTGCCGGGGGAGGCTTTCGGGACCGCCGAGCATATCCGCATTTCGTATCCCGTGACGAAGCAGAACATTGATGAGGGGACGCGCCGGATGGGCGAGTTCCTGGGGAAGCTGGGGTAGATTCTCCGAATCAGAATGCGGAAACGAAGGGCCCGGGAAACCTGGCCTTTTGCCTTGGGCGCTTGGAGAGTTGTGCTTTCCCACCCATACGCGATGAAGCTGCGCATGGATGGGGCACCCGACGGTCCGGGCAGGGTCAGATTTGCATTGATTTCGAGCGGCCTCCGGGGACCTATCGTGCGGGGACTTCGCCATTTATGACGCCGACACCGGGAACATAGCCCGCCTGCCACTCCGTGAGCGGGGCTTGCTGATGGCAGTCGAGGCAGGTTGTCCTTTCAAAGCGAGCGGAACATTGCGGGCAGACTCCACCAGTCTCGAAGGTGTCGAACTGGGTATCGCACTTGTTGCAACGCCAGATTGGGCCGATGGGCGGAGCGCTTCGGCAACTCGGACAGGCAAACCCCGGGCGTCGGGGGATCTTTTCGAGACTGCGCAATGCGCGGGCGGTCTTGAAGCCGCTCCAGCAGTTCATTCCTGCGTAGGCGGCGATAAGGCCCGTCCATATGGATTGGGTCCACAAAGCCAAAGCGATAAGGCCGGCAACTCCAAAGAAACCCAGAAACGACGCGATCAAGAGACTGCGCGCGCGGCCCAAAGGAAACCACAGCAAGGAGCGGAGGATCTGGCCACCATCGAGGGGGTAGATGGGAAGAATATTAAAAACCAATAAAACGATATCGGTGAACAGGATCGCCACAATCAGACGGTAAACATCCGGCATCGAATATTGCCATTGGAGCGAGCGGGCCGTTAACCACGCGGCTGTCAATGGAATGGCCAGAACGACGTTGACGAGCGGCCCGGCCGCGATGCTCCACAGGGTTGCGCCCGGACGTTGCGGCGGATTGACATACGCCACGCCGCCAAGCGGCCAGAGCATGATTTTGTCGGCGGTGCCGCCCACGGAGCGGCAGGCGAGGGCATGACCGAATTCGTGCGTCAGCACGATGGCAAAGAGGGCCAGGTACTCGATTACGTTCCAGATGATGGAACTGTATCTGCCCTTCCGAGCCTGAATCTCAAAGAGTGCTACGAGGAACCACGTCCAGTTGAGAAAAACGTCGATTCCTTTGAGCCGGAAGAGATGTATCGAGCCTTGGCCGGTGCCGAACATGCAGTTAGCTTACTGGATATCGCCAGTTGCATCCCTGCAGCACAGGATTTTGGGCAAAAGAGGTGGGATTGACGGGGGGCGACAGCAGGCCAGTGAGAAGCCTTGGCGGCGGAGGGATGCTACTCTTTTTTTACGCACTTGGGCACGGTCTCTGCCGGCTCAATAAACCTAAAAGTATCGTCCATCACTGTGCAAACCTAGCTTCTGTCGAGTAGGATGTGTTTTCCATGCCGAAGTCTATTGATTTTCGTCCAGTTATTCTTGCCGGTGGCAGCGGAACCCGATTCTGGCCCCGCTCGCGCCGTGCCCGGGCCAAGCAAGTCTTGGCGCTCGATGGCGAGCGCTCCATGATTCAGCAGACGGTGGAACGCCTGAAACCGTTGGCCGCTCCTGAGAAAACCTGGGTAATCACCAATGAGTTCCTGGGGCAGGAGATCGCCGACCAGCTTACCGGCGTTCCCCGCCACCAGATCATCGAGGAACCGGTAGCCCGCAATACCGCGCCGGCGTGCGGTCTGGCTGCTTTTCTGATCGAGCGGGAGAACCCGAACGCAGTGCTGGGCGTTTTTCCTTCGGACCACGTGATTGCCGATGAGCCTCGATTTCTAAAGGCGCTCCAGAAGGGGATCGCACTCGCGGCGGCGGGGGACAATATCGTCGTTCTCGGGATTGAGCCCACTCGGCCTGAGACCGGATACGGCTACATCGAGACTGGCGAGGATGATGGAGCGGAAACTGCTCTCCGCGTTCGCCGGTTTACCGAAAAGCCAAATCTGAACCGCGCGCAGGAGTTTGTGGCTTCAGGAAATTACTACTGGAACTCGGGCATGTTCCTGTGGTCGGCAAGGACGCTGGCGAATGCTGTCCGCGAGCATCTGCCGGAGATGGCTCCGCTGCTTGAGAAGATCGCCGCCAGCTTCGGCAAGCCGGAGTTTGAAAACGTGTTCCGCGAGCTTTATCCGAAGTGCGAAAACATTTCAGTGGATTACGCGGTGCTGGAACCTCGTTCGGCCAAGGGTGAGCACGCGTCGCATCTCTATTGCGTACCCGCCGAGTTTAGCTGGAACGATCTCGGTTCGTGGGCTTCGCTCTACGAGTACCAGATGGAGACGCGGCTGCGCGGCGATGGCGACGGCAATGTCGCCGAGTCGGATGGGCACCTGACCATCGAAGCCGGCAACAATTACATCTACAGTCCAAAGAAATTTGTTGCGCTGGTGGGCGTTGAAAACCTTGTCATCGTGGATACCGAGGATGCGCTGCTGATTGCGCATCGCGATCACTCGCAGGATGTGGGCAAGGTAGTAAAGGAACTGGGGCTCTCGGGGCGCGACGAGTTGATCTAGAATCTGCAAAAACTTTGAAGTACGCAGGTGCGGGCCTGCGACTGCATCTTATTGAGTATTCGAAGGGCTCGGCGTTCAACTACGGCTGTGCTGATTACACACGTTTATTAGGAAAGAGCAATCTCTGTATGTCCCATCCACAAATCAAGTTTGGAACTGACGGCTGGCGCGGCGTTATCGCCGACGACTTTACTTTTGCCAATGTGCGCACGGCGGCTGCGGCGATTGCTGCGTATATTCACGCGCAGGAGGATCCGGCGAAGGGCCTTTGCATCGGGTATGACACACGGTTTGGCTCGAAGGCGTTTGCGCGCGCTTGCGCCGATGTCGTGGCTGCCACCGGAATTCGCGTCGCGCTGGCTAACGACATCACGCCGACGCCAGCCCTGAGCTTTGGCGTGCGCGGGCGTGGCGCTGCGGGCGGCATCATGATTACGTCGTCGCACAATCCTGCGCAGTGGAATGGCGTGAAGTACAAGGCGTGGTACGGCGGGTCGGGGAAGCCTTCGATCATTTCAGCAATTGAAAGCTATCTCGACAAGCCTGTGCCCAAGGCCGAAAAGCCCGCAGCGATTGAAGAGGTCGATTTTCTGCCACCGTATCTGCAGGCGATTGAGAGCTTCGCAGATCTTGATCTGATCGCGAAGTCGGGGATGAAGTTTGCCATCGACTCGATGTACGGCGCGGGGCTCACGATTCTATCGGACATTTTTGCACGAATTGGCGTAGACCACGTGCAGATTCGCGGGAATGTTGATCCAGTGTTTCCGGGAATCAATCCTGAGCCAATAGAGCCGCACATTCGCGCGCTGGGCGAGACGGCGGTGGCGTACAAATGCGACGCAGGCCTGTGTACAGACGGAGATGCGGATCGCATTGGAGCGACGGATGAGTATGGAAACTTTGTCGATCCACACAAAATCTTTTCGGTGCTGCTGAGCTGGGTTCTCCGCCGTAAAGGCTGGCCAGGAGCGGTGACGCGTGCATTCAACACGACGAAGATGCTCGACCGGATTGCAGCGAAACATAGCCGCGAGCTGATCGAACACGGCATCGGCTTCAAGTTTGTATGCGACTACATGCTGGAGCGCGAGATCGTGATGGGCGGCGAAGAGTCGGGCGGCATCGGATTCCAGCGGCACCTGCCCGAGCGCGACGGATTGCTGAATGCGCTACTGTTGGCGAATGTGATGGCGGAAGAGAAGAAAACGCTAGGCCAGCTGGTCGCCGATCTGCAGGCCGAGTATGGCGAGCACCAGTACGGACGCATCGATCTGCACATTCCCGACTACTTGAAGAATGCGGCGATTGCGCGGGCGCGAAGGCTGCAGGTTGGCGATGCCTCGATTGCGGGGATGCCGATTTTGCGGCAGGAGACTCTGGACGGAGTGAAGTTTTACCTCGATAATCCTGAAGCGAAGACAAAGCCGAATGCGGCAGAAACGTGGATTCTTTTTCGTGCCAGTGGTACCGAACCGCTGATGCGAATTTATACCGAATCGACGTCGAGGGAAGCAGTGGCGAAGCTGCTTGAGAGCGGGCGGGCGTTCGCGATGACAAGCTGATTGCAGCAGGAATCGGGAATAGAGAGCAAGAGACAATGTTTATTCATATCTTCGGATTTCGATGGAAACCGGAAGCCACCGAGGCCGACAAGGCGCGGGCGGCTCATGACATTGCAGCCTTTCGCGACCATATCCTCGGGCTGATCGATGTTCACGTTGGGCCCAACGTGTCTCCGCGCGGTCAGGGTTATACGTTTGTCGGGCTCATGACCTTTACTGACAAGGCCGCCGCCGATGCCTACACCACGCATCCGATGCACCAGGCACTGCTCAAATGGCTTGTGCCGCTAATCGATCCGGTGGAACTGGATTTCGAGGCGTGACTTTCACCTCCTGAAATTTCGCGGCGCTTCTCTTTTGCATTCGAATTGAACGTTCGTGCTTTCCCACCCAAGCCGCAAAGAACGCGACTTGGATGGGGCACCCTTTATCGTGCTTCGTCCAGTCGTCAATGAGAATTCGTGCAGAGATGCGACCGCGCGGAACCTCTAGATCGTTTTGTTTTCGGCGTTCGCTTCTGTGGCGTCGGCGTAGTGATGGCAGCCGAAGACTCGGAAGTCGGAGACGTTCTTGAGGCGGAACTGACCGGACTGCGCAGGTAGCTTGAACCGGAAGAAGTCTGCGCCGTCGACGTCGTTGAGATGGAACGCGGGGCGGGCGTCGGCGGATTCGGTGGCGACTTCGACGTTGCTGAGTTCGAGGTTACGCACGTGCCGCGCGTAGATACCGGTCGCGGGCAGATCGCCGAACATGGTGGGCTCGGGATACTTGTCTGCGTTCTCTTGCGGCTGAATTGAGGCCATGTCCGCGCCTGCGCCGCCGATCTGATGCAGGTAGACGTCGCTGATCTTGAGATCTTCGATGGGGTGGCCGGTTACTCCGGCGATGATCGAAGGCAGTTGCGTGGCGTTTGAACTGACGACATTGCTGATGATGATGCGCTTCATCGTGCCGACGACAGTTTGCGGTTTTGGTCCGCGAAGGCGGGCGCCGAGACGGAGGAAGAAAGGCGCGCTGACGTTGCGCATGGCGATGCCTGTGAAGGTGATGTCCTCAACGACAGCTCCGTCGACGGACTCGAGCGCGAAGCCTCGGCAGCTTTCAAAGACGCAGTTGGAGATGGTGATGTTTTTGAAGCCGCCGTTGGTCTCGGTGCCGAGCTTTATGCGGCCCGTGCCCACGCGGCCTTTGGGCATCTCCATCCTTTTCCAGGTGCCGTCGAGGACAGAGCCAAGCTCGTAGACGCCGGTGACGTAGCAGTTCGTGATGGTCAGGTTCTCGGTGGCGCGCGCGTAGCCGAGTGCGAAAGAACTCTTTGGACAAATGCCGTCGTCCCATGGTGAGTTGACGGTGCAGTTGGAGACGCGAACGTTACGGCAGCAGTCGATGTCGATGCCGTCGCGGTTGGTGTCGATTTTGACGTTGTCGATGGTGAAGTTGTCGACACCGGTGGCGAGGATTCCGAACCATCCCCCCTGCAGGATGGAAAAGTCAGAGAGGATGACGTTGCGGCAGTTCTTGAGGGCGATGGCCTTGTTGCCGACGCCGGGCGCAGTGGTGTTGGGCAGCGCCTTCTCGTCGTGTCCGCGGCTGAGACCTTTTCCCCAGATGAGGCCCGGGCCGAAGATGCCAAAGTCGTGGAGGTTCTCGCCCCAGATGAGGCTGTTGTGCCAGTGATTGTGGCCATAGTCCTGATAGGGCTCCCACGCTCCTTGCGGCTCTGCAGCGTCGTAACCGCCGGTCGTTATTCCGTCATATGGAGTGGGAGCAGCGAGGATGGTGGCGCCCTGTTGAAGAAAAAGCGCGACATTGCTCTTGAGATGAATGGAGTAACTGGCGTAAACGCCGGCAGGGAAGACAACCGTGCCGCCACCTGTGTTGGCTGCTGCGTCGATGGCTGCGTTGATTGCCGGTGTGTCGATCGATGTTCCATCGCCTTTTGCGCCGTATGCACGGATATCGTAGTAGACGGACTTCGCCGATGTGGCCGGCGACGCGGCAGGTTGCGGCAGCGCGATTGCGCCCGAAGGATTGAGAAGCGTGGTTGCGCCGCCGGCCATAGTCAGTCCGGCCATCTTCAAGAAGTCCCTGCGAAAATCCTGCACGCGTTGTCTCCGGTGTATTGCGGTCTGGTTGTCGGGGGCGACCTTGGACCGATGCAATCGATTTTAAGGCTCTCAGGTGGGGACCCCTCGCGGATTGGGATGGTCCGTGCTTTCCCACCCATGCGCGATGGAACTGCACATGGATGGGGCACCAGTTGTGCGGTGCTTGGAAGACACCTCATTGGTTTGGGTGTTGAGGGTTTGCGGTGGCTGCATCGAGGTTTTTGAGCATTGTGGTGATTTCGGGGTTCGCCATGAAGTTTTTCCAGACGAGGCCAGTGCGGTAGTTCTCGATCATCACCACAATCGGTGCCTGATTCAATCCCATGTAGATCGGCGAGATCCAGTTGGCGCTGGGATTGATGGCGTCGCGGAGGCCGTAAACGCCCCACATCGTGTCGCCGAAGTCGCGGTAATAGTGCTTGAGCGCGGCCATGGAAGGCCCGGGCGTGTAGGGGAAGGATGCGAGTGCGCCGGTTGGTGTGATGTTGCCGATGTCGTCGGCTTCGTCGGGCGCCTGCGCCGCATATCCGCGTGGGCCATCGCTCGCGGTGAGACCCCAAGCATCGGGACCGTAGCCCGCATAGTGTTTTGGATTCGCGGTCGAATACGCCCGGTTGATCAAGGCGATGTTGCGGTTGTTGTCGAAGTACGAAGCGGTGAAGCGATCGCGGAGCGCGTGAGGATCCATGCCCATGAATGAGTAGTGGGTGAAGAAGAGCGGGCCTCCCGGGCCGACGCCGACGTCGAGCTTGATGCCGTAATACGTATGACCATTGGCATAGTGGTTGCCATCTTTCGTGCCCGACCAGCCCTGTCGATATTGCTGAGCCATCTCTGCCTGCGAGGACCAGCCGGAGTAGTAGATGGATGCAGCAACTCCGTGGGTGGGGGATGCGATCGAGAGGAGGTAAGTGATCATCACTTCGTTGAATCCGATGAGCGGGTGGTGTATCTGAAAGGCCCACTGCGGCGACCAGTGCCAGTAAAGGAAATCGCTCTGCGGCGTCTGGCGATTCCAATCCCATTCAACGGTGTTCCAGAGTTGAGTAATGCGGCCGTAGAGCGATTGTTCGGCGGGAGTTGAGCCGTGGAAGTACTGGCGTGCAGCGAGGAGGCCCTGCATGAGGAACGAGGTTTCGACGAGGTCGCCGCCGTTGTCAAGCATGCCGAAGACGGGCATCATCTGGCCGGTGCTGCCGTTCATGTAGTGCGACCAGACGCCGTGATAGCGCTGGGCATGCTCAAGGAAGTTGACGATTTTGCTGAGATGCTCGACGCCTTCAGCGCGGGTAATAAATTTGCGATCGACTCCGACCATGAGGGACATGATGCCGAAGCCACTGGCGCCGGTGGCGACGACGCGATCGTCGCCGGGGATGTTTTCGCGGGTCATGCCGGAGCGCGGATCAGCGCCGTCCCAGTAGTAGTGGAAGCAGGCTTCCTGCATCATGGTTAGCAGTTCATCGTCACTGAGTTCGCGGGTCGACGCGGATGCCTCGTTCGATTGCGCGGATTCGCGGTAGTTCCAGTCGCCGGCGGCGATTTTGTAGGTAGCACGCACACCGCTCTTGCCTAGGAAATCTTCGTACCGATGGATCTCCGGGATCTGCGTGCCGATGGGGGTGAATTTGCCGCCATCCTCGGAGCGGTAGATTACGTATCGGGCGAGGCTGTCGGGATCGGTCGAATTCCATTCGAGTTCAACGTGGCGGTCGTAGCCGGTGGCGCGAAGATCGGTGGGAGCGGCTAAGGCAGCGTGCGCGGTTGGGGCGTCGGCTACGCGAATCTCGTCGACGATGAGGGTGTGACGTGTATTGTCTGCGCTTCCCTGGTAGAAGGTGAGGCTCTGAATGTATTCGGGACGAAACGAATAGATGGATGCGGATTGAATTTCAGCAAGCGGAATGCACACTTCGATCCAGCGTCCTCCGGGCACATCGCCGGTGTATTTGCCAAGTTTGATGGGAGCGGTGAAGCTGGCCGGGAATTCCGCAACCTGCAGGCCATCGCTTGATGTGGAGAGCACGAGCATAGGCATGTTAGCGGCGGCGATCGCCTGTGGCGCATAGATGGAGAAGTAGAGATCGTGGCCATCGATGCCGGGGCGCCGATTACGGAAGTCGAGCATGGAGATCGCGGCGTTCCATCCCCCGTCAGGCGCGGATTGCCATTGAATACGAATTGCATTGGGAGGCGTGCGAAAAATGGTGGTCTCGACAGGCAGGCGGCCATTCTGTTGCTCGATGAAGCTTTGGCCGTTCGCTTGACCATGGCTGTAGTAATAAGCGTCCTTGTTGAGGCTGTTATCGAAGATGACGTGACGATAGTAGTCAGAAGCGGCACTCAGTGGCGTTGATAGCAAAAGCGCGATTACGGCTGACGAACATGGCAGGACGACGCGTATAAATCCGCGCAACGGCGATAGAAAAGAGTTATTCATAGATTTCGCTCTCTCGAAGTTTGAATCGTTTAGTTGATAGGAAGAGACGACTCAGTTTCATTCCTGTTTCGGTTTGTCGGTGCAGGAGCGTTCGCAGATTGCATGGGCAACGTAGCCGGCTGCGGTGGCGAAGGCACGGCCTGCCTGATCCATTTGAGCAGTGGCGGGATCAACGCCTTCTGTGATGATGCCGCCGTCCCAATTGCTCGCGCGAAGGATTTTAAGTGCCTGGTCGCGGCCTGCTGTCAGCAGCAAATTGTCGGCGATGCTCCATGAAGTTGTGAAGGGCAGGCGATAGCTTCCGGGCAGGCCGAAAGCTTGATCAGCGTAGGAGTACTTGTAATTTTTCGAATGCAGCCACTGGTACGTCCGCACGAAGGTTGCGTCGGATTCAGCTATGAGGCCGATGGTCGGCAGCTTGAATAGCGAGCCGGGCGGAATTTCGGTGAAGATGTAGTTTTTGCCGTCCGTGGCGGAGGCGAAGATCGGGCCGCCGGCGTTGGGAGCAGAGAGTGAGACGCAGCGGGCGAGAATTGCGTCGTGAAGCATGGTGGCACGTTTTGCCATTTCCTGCGATGTAGTTGGATCGTTCAGTCGGTTATAGAAGCCAGCGAGATCGGTGAATGCACGCCACACAAGCGCGTTGTCGTAGGTGATGAAGGGCAGTTTCTGAAATTCGTCCTGCGAGTCCTGTAGCGAGGAATAGAGACCGGTGGCGGGATCAAAGCGACCAATGAGGCGATCGCGGAGCAGGTTGATAGCGACCAGATGTTTGGATGCAAACGCTGTGTCGTGCGTGCGCTTGACGTAGTCGGCGAGTGCTAGGACTGGAGCCGTCGCTTCGTCCAGTTGAAAACCGTCTTCGAGGACGACTCCGTCGATGAAGCGGCTGTGCGTGCCAGTGTTGTGGAGCTGCGTGGTGAGCGCGTATTCAAGCGCTTCGCGCGCCATGGGCGGATCGATGTCGAGCAGCGCAGGGAAGCTCCAGAGCATGGCGTCGCGGTCCCAATAAGCGGCAGAGACGTAATAGCGCGGGCTTCGCGAAGTGACACCGACAAGCTGTTCCGTGTCGATGGTACGGCCCCAGGCATAGAGCTCGGTGAAAAGGAAGTTCCGATTCATAAGAAGATCGAGATCCGATTGATCCGTGGTGCGAGTGCGCGCGGAGAGCCATGCAGCGGTTTGCTCAATCATTGCTTCTGAGCCGTTGCGATCAATCTGCTCCCTGAGGGCGCGCGCATTGTGTGCGGCGCTGAACTCTTCGATTCCGGCAGCGAGCACGAAGATCGATTCTACAGATTCGCCGGGTGCAAGTGTTTCGGTTTGGCTTGCGTCAACGGCGGGAGTTGCGGACGTAGGCGGCGTCGTGATGATGGCCTTTGAACTCGGATGAAGCAGGGCCCACGCGAAGTCAGTGTCATTTGTAATGTAGCTGAAAACCTCAGCAGGATCGACCCATGGCGCGGCGCCGACCGTGCGTTCTCCGCGCAGTTCGACGGGCACGTAGGTGACACGATCGATGGCACCGAAGGTCGCTTTTAGTCCGAGAGCGACTTCAACCGGCTGGGTGCGGCGGTTGGTGACGGTCATGCGCAGAAACGCCGCGCGCGAGTCGGGTGGTGCGCAATAGGTCAGAGTTGCATCGAGGCCGGCGACGTTGAGATGTGCGCTGGGGATCCAGTATGCGATGAGTTCCCAGGAGGGGTTACGAAATTCCAATGGTTTTCCGTTGGCTTTGAAATACGGCTGCAGCACTGGACCGCCGTGTTCGCCGCTTACCTGGAGCAATCCGCGATGATGCATCGAGAGCACGTTAAAGGTTCCGAGTGCACCGTCTTCGGCGCGGATATCAGGAAGCGAAATCCATTGGTTGCCGGTCGGCAGAACATCGTCGGGCCGAAGCGAGATCGGCGTTCTTGGAGACGCGGCGAATGCTGAAACAACGGCCATGAATGCGAAACAGAAAATTGCTGGATAGATGAGTTTCCTGGAGAATGTCCTGATCAAAAAATGTGAAGCTGCCGGTGTCAACGTGTTTGCTCCCATGAGTCGGATTGCGGATGGCCAATCCCGCGGACCAGCATACACGCGGAAACTCCCCGACGGAGTTGGGCGGCGAAACTTGGCCCGGAGGTCCGGGCGTGGGCGCGGAATCTAGAGAGTTAGAACTTGCGCAAAAACGAATTAGTTCAGGGTAAGAACAGGGTCCGCCGACCTGATTTTTGGTGATCTACATCACCGAAAAAGCTTGATTGTTGACAATGACATAGGCGCGGTGTTACCTATAAATCCGTTGCGCAATCGTTTGCGCAAGTAGTCCCTGTTTTTGTGGATGTATTTCTGTAACTGACTTTCAGGAGATCGTGATGCGAGAGAACGCCGTAAACAGCTCTTCACGGAGCCGCAGGGTATCCAGCGGCTCCGTGCACATATGGAGCGGGTGGTGGCAGATAGTAGTTTTGCTTTTTGCCCTGTATGTTCTGCCCGTTCAAGCCCAGTATCGAGCAAGCCTGCAAGGAACGGTTGCGGACTCCCAAAGCGCGATGATTCCGGGAGCGCAACTCGTCCTTACCGACCAGGAAACCAACCACGTGCTCACGACGACGAGCGACGCGGCGGGCAACTTCTCGTTCAACGCACTTCCTCCGAGCACTTACAGGCTGGAAGTGTCGAGAGACGGATTCAAAACCAAAGTCCTCGACGGCGTGCACATCATTGCCGAACAAGCGAACGGGCTTAACGTCGTATTGGAAATCGGCGGCAAGTCAGAGACGGTGACGGTGAACGCCTCAGATGCTCCGGTGATCGATACCGCGACAGGAAGTATCGGCGGCACAATTACCCAGGAAGATTTTGCGAAGATGCCAGACTTTGGCCGCGACCCGTTGCAACTGGCCCAACTCGCGCCTGGCATGTTTGGTGACAGTTCGCAGAACGGCGGCGGCGGCACCTTCAGTCTTCCCGGCAACCAGGGCGATGGCAGCGCGGGCGCAAGCACGGGCCCATACATGACCGAGAACAAGCCGCAGGTCTTCGGCAACGGCGGACGCAACGACACGAACGGCGTCACGATTGACGGCGTGCAGGTGACGAGTGTGACATGGGGCTCGGCCGCAGTCATTACTCCCAATCCCGACACTATCAAGGAAATGAAGGTCGTCACGAATCCCTATGACGCCGAACTGGGCCGATTCAGCGGGGCGCAGATCCAGATCATTTCGCAAAACGGCACCAACCAGTTTCACGGCACCGCGCTTTTCAAGTTGGATCGCCCGGGGCTCAACGCTTATCAGAAGTACGATCCGAACAACAATCCGAAACGCAACAACGCAAAATACAACGAGTACGGCGGAACGGTTGGCGGCCCGATTTGGCGGAACAAGCTGTTCTTCTTCTTCGGCTACGACACGATTCGCAACACCGGAACCACGATCGGCGGCGACTGGTACGACACGGCAAGTCTTGATAGTTCAGCGCCTGCAGGTTCCATCGCCAACAAATTTACAACCATCAAAGGCGCAGGTGTCGTTTACCAGAGCATTCTGGAAGGCGCAGGCGACCACCACCAATGCGGTGACATCGGGTTGATCCAGGGTGTGAATTGCAACTGGATCCAGGGACAGGGTCTGGACTTGGGCAAGCCGCTAGCCATTGGGCTTGGCAAGCACGATCCCTCATTCGCGAATCCGACGACGACATCGTCAGGCACTATCTACACTCCAGGGCTGGGTGGCGATGGCACTGGCAACTATGCCAGCCAATATGGATGGTGCTGCAGATCTGTTCTACGTTTCGACGGTGGGACCGAACAACACGATCAACGCCCAATACAACGGCCGTCTCGATTATCAGATCACCGACAAGGACCGGGTGGCGTTCAACATCTACTATGTTCCGGTCAACTCTACGACCTACAACGGTCCGCAACGCGCGTCCAACATCTTCTATCACGACGCTCTGAACTACTCGCTGGGGCTTTTGTATAACCACACATTTTCGGGCAGCCTGCTGAACGAAGCGCGTGTGGACATGGCCGGCTGGAAGTGGAACGAACTGACTGACAATCCGCAATCGCCACTTGGGCCTGCCCAATGACTACATCGCGCTCAACAATGGCGTCTCCTTTTCGAGCCTGACCAGCGGTTCAGGAAATGGCCCTCAGCGGTTTGGCCCCAGCATCGGCAGCATCTTCGACCAGTGGACTTACAACGCCAAGGACATTCTCACGAAGGTTTACAAGAGCCACACTTTGAAATTTGGCGGCCAATATACGCGCCTGGCTCAGCTTGACTCCGCGACCTGGGCGGCAAGCCAGAACTTCTACTTCAACAACTACTGGGACTTCCTGAACGATGCACCCACGACGGAGACCGTCTCCGGTGCCGACCCGCTCACGGGCATTCCGACTGATTCGCGGAAGGATGACCGGCAATATATTCCGTCCGTCTTCGCACAGGACGACTGGAAGATTCGATCAAACCTTACCCTCAACCTTGGTCTGCGCTGGGAGTACTTTGCCGGCATGACCGAGAAGAATGGCAACAATCCGCGCCTCAATCTCGGGCGGGGCCCGGCGACATTCACCAACCTGGCCATCGTTCTGAACCAGCCGCAGGTTGATGCACAGAAGATGAACTTCGGACCGGAGTTCGGGTTTGCATGGAGCCCGGAGCGTGACGGAGGCAGGCTTGTGGTCCGCGGCGGCTTCGGTATGAGCTTCAACGGACTGGAACAGGCGATTACCACCAACACGCGCTTCGATCCACCGTTCCTGACCAACAGCAACACGCTGACGGGTTCAGAGATCGTCTACGGCACTGCTTCCGACATCTATCAGTACGGAGCGCTGCCGGCCAATCCTTTGCTCATTTCAGGCTTCAACTCGGCCAACCTGCCCACGGGTGGAGTTGCGATCGGCATTACAGGGATCGACAACAAGCTCAAGACGAGCTACGTGTACCGCTATTCACTCGAGGGGCAGTATGACCTGGGCCATGCATGGGTAGCCACGCTGGGTTACTCCGGCAGTTCGGGCCGACATCTGCCACTGCAATACAACCTGTACAACAAGTACGCGCCACAAATTCTCACCGGAAGCGCTGCCTTTAATCCAGTCGTGAACTCGATCGACTGGTACGAAGACACGGGAACATCCAGCTTCAACTCGATGCTGGCCGACTTACGTCACACGTTTGCGCATACATTTGAAGCGGACGTGCAGTATCGTTGGGCGCATTCGCTTGACGGTGGATCCGGCCCGTACACTGAGCCGGATTATCAGTGGTTGCCCGGTTACAACTGGGGATCCGTCAGACTTCGACTCGCGGAACATGATCAAGCTATTCGGCGTGTGGAGTCCAATCTTTTTCCATGGCAACAGCTGGGCAGAAAAGTTGGCAGGCGGCTGGACTTTCAGCCCAATTTTCAACTTCCACTCTGGCTTCCCGTATAACCCCAACTACGGCGGAATCGCGTGCAACGCGTTCTATCCGAACAGCGGCAACTGCAACCTGCGCCCGGCCTCCTATAAAGGCGGCGCCGGTAGCGACAATCAACCGACTCATTCAAAACCAGTGCTGGCCATTACCCGAACGGTGGCACGACCTACTTTACGGCGCCGGCCGTGGTTAGCAATACGCAACCGGGGTGGAGTACAACCTCAACCGTTCCAACTCCTACTCAGCTGCCCGGCGTTCCAGGACTTGGCCGCAACCCGTTCGTCGGTCCAAACTACCGCGATCTTGATCTGGCGGTGACCAAGGCGTTCGGATTGCCGACGATGAAGGTGCTGGGCGAAGGCGCTCGCATTGAAATTCGTGCCAACGCATTCAACTTGCTTAACACGGTGAATCTCTCCAACATTGATGTCAACATTCCGGACTCGAACTTCGGGCGTGCCGGCAATGCACTTGGTTCGCGTACGATTGAAGGCGAATTTCACTTCAAGTTCTAACTCTGGCCTCTCCATTTTCTCCCCGTTCTACGGAGCGGGGAGATTTTGAAATCATTAGCCGTTGGCGATGCGCCGCTTTAGACGCTTGGCAACGGCTTTTTCTTCAGGTTGTTCCGAGAATTTATACAGAGCGAATCTGCTTCGAGGGTCGATGCGGGGATCGGGTTCAGCTACGTTCAGGGCGGGTGGTCGCTGCAGTTGCAGCAATGCTGATTGCCATGAGTTTTGCGATCGAGGCAAGCCCGTCAGTGTGCTCAATCCAAGAAGTTCTCCTGCGCACCATCCGCGACGAGCCCCAAGACATTCGAAGCGTTGGCCAAGAAGCGCCGATGAAGCACGCGATGCAGGACGGCTTGACGAGGCCGTCAACGTATCGCCAGGCGCTGGCGCTCAATCCGAAATGGACCGAAGGATGGTGGTCGGTGGGGACGCTTCTACTACGACGCCGACAGGTATGCCGAAGCACAGCTGGCGTTTGAAAAAGTGGCGGCGCTGGATCCGAAGCAGGGAACAGCACGCGCGATGCTGGGGCTATGCGAGTTTGAACTGGGACAGCCGGAGCGCGCACTCAAGGATATCGAAGCAAGCAAGACGCTGGGCGTGCTCGAGGACAAGCAATTACGTGACGTGGTGATGTATCACGATGGCGTACTGTTGCAGCGGGCCGGGCAGTTTGAGGCTGCAAAAGCGGCGCTTTCGTCGCTGTGTTTGAACGGCGTGCGCAGCCCTGAGTTAGCGGGGACCTTCGGAATGGTTGCGCTCCGCATGCGCGATGCTCGCACCGCCCGACCCGGGCCGGCGAAGCCGGACAGGTGGTGCAGCACGTGGGCCGCGGGAGCCTGCCTGAACGGGGCGAAGGAGTACGAGGCGGCGAAGAGCGGAGTTCGAACAGGTGATCGCGCTCGCGCCGCAATTTCCGCTTGTGCACTACGCGTATGGTTGCGCGCTGGTGGATGCACGCGACATCCCAGGAGCGATCAAGGGAGTTCGAAGCGGAGATCGCTGAGCAGCCGAAGAGCGTGCTGCCGCGTCTGCACATCGCGGTCGCGGAGTACAAAGTGGATTCGGCAGCGGGACTCAAGTATGCCGAGGAGGCAGTGCAACTGGAGCCGAATCTACCGCTGGGCCATTACCTGCTGGGCCTGCTGCTGCTGGATACCGGCGCATATGAACAAGGCCGTACCGGAACTGGAGATAGCGCGCAAAGCTTTCCCGAAAGAAGGAAGAATCGACCTTGCGTTGGCGACGGCGTATGCACACGTTGGCCGAACGCAGGATGCGGCACAAGCGCGGGCTGAGTTTGCGCGCAAGAAGCAGGCGGAACAGGCCTCGGCCGAGGGCGCAGTGGAAATTACAGACGCGATGGATGCGAGAGCGAAGCAGTGAAATGAAAACGCCAGGACATCTAAAGAGAAACGATCCTTTCTTCAATTTCATTCAGGGCCGCCGCTTATTGAAGTCACGGCGAATGAGAGCGTCTGTCTGCGCTATCTCCGAAATAACTTTAGGACTTAGGCTCTTCGATGGTGAGGATCTGGTCGGCTGCAATGTTTGTGAGTCGCTGAACCGTGCGGCTGGGCCAGCTGATCTGGATTTCCTTGACGATAGTGTTCGTGCCAAGGCCGAAGTGAACGCGAGGGTCGCTGGAGCACGCGTAGCCGACTGCCGTTGTCGCTTCGTTCCATTGAGAACGGTTGTCAGGAGTAGTGATTTTGATCTGCGCGCCAAGACCCATGCGGTTACTTCGGGTGCCGACGAGGCGCAGAAGAATCCAATGCTGACCCGTCTGCGCCGACATTACGGAAGAGCTTGATCGGCTCATTGAGACTGCGAGACGACCGCATCGATGCGGCCGGTGTTGAAGATGTCGCCAAAGGCCGCGCCTCGATGTGCACCGGGGATTTGGAAGCTGGGGCCAGCACTGGAACTGACGTCCTGAAACTTGCCGTTTCCGAGATTGCGGAAGACGGAGTTGGGCTCAGGGTAGGCCTGTGCAGGGATCGCCTGTTGAATGTTATCCATCACATTGGCGCGAGCAACAAACAGATCTTTCCAACCATCATTGTCGAAGTCGTAAATGCCGTTGCTCCAGCCGGTCATGCGATTGGTGAGCGGTCCGAGACCGCTGCGTATTATTGGCATCGACAAAAGTGCCGCCACCTTGATTGATATAGAGCGGGAAGCCTTCGTGCTCGACCGCGTCATGCCAGATGTCGGGCAGACCGTCGTTGTTGACGTCACGGAAATCCGAGCCCATACCGGAAAGAGCGTCACCGTCGGGCGAGTAGGCGACGCCGGCGGAGACCGCAATCTCTTCGAATTTCTTTCCGCCAACGTTGCGGAAGAGGAAATTGGGCATGGTGTCGTTGGTGACGAAGGCATCGAGAA
The DNA here is from genome assembly GCA_963832035.1 of uncultured Acidobacteriaceae bacterium. Classification (GTDB taxonomy): domain Bacteria; phylum Acidobacteriota; class Terriglobia; order Terriglobales; family Acidobacteriaceae; genus Telmatobacter. The sequence goes on from CAWHSK010000005.1 coordinate 477,341, forward strand.
ATCCGTCGCCGTCGATATCGGCGAAGCTCACTCCCATGCCTTTGCCGAAGAAGGCGTCGATCCCGGTTTCGTGCGAGACATCCGTGAACGTTCCGTCGCCATTATTCCGATAAAGCGTATTGTGCAGCGGCAGCGTAAAGGTTGGGATGGCAGTAGGCACGAAGCCCCTCTTTGAGCGCGCAGTAGGGGTCTTTGTTGACCTCCCAATGGCAGTAGTTGACGACAAAGAGATCGAGCAGCCCGTCGTTGTTGTAGTCGAACCAGCCCGCGCCGACAGACCACATCTTCTTATCCGTGTGCGTGCGCCCCAGCGACACCGGCTCTGGCAGTGACATCTGTGAACGTGCCGTTGCCGTTGTTGCGAAAGAGTTGGTTGCCGGTGACGTTGGCGACGAAGATGTCGGCGTTGCCGTCGTTGTCGAAGTCCCCAATGGCGACGCCCATCCCGTAGCCCGCTCCGGCGACTCCCGCTTTCTCTGTGACGTCGGTGAATGTGCCGTCGTGGTTGTTGCGGAAGAGTCGATTCCAGTAGGCAGGCGCAGTTTTTTCGAGCGAGGGGATCTCGGCGCCGTTGACGCAATAGATGTCGAGGAAACCGTCGTTGTCGTAGTCGAACAGCGCAACGCCGGCAACCATGGTTTCGGGCTGGTTCTTGTTGGGCGTGGGGCAATTGCGAGTAACAAAGTTGAGACCGGCCTGCTTGGCAATCTCTTCGAAACGAATGCCGGGAAACGCTGGCGCTGCGCCCGTCTCCGCGAAAAGAGGCCAGAGGCGGCGCGGAGCTATTGCAGATGCAGTGACAAGGCCGAGAGCCTGGAGGAGGCGTCGGCGCTGAAAACTCGAAATACGATCAGCGGCCATTTTCACGAGCGGGGATGCCGGATGACTCGCGAACCCCCACTACTGTTATAGCGCGAGAGCACGCAGAAACCGGGATACAGGGAAAGAGAATGCGAGATGAAGATTAAAAGCCTGGTTGTTTACGTTGGTCTGACGATGGTGGCCGGTGTTTTGGCTGCGCAAACCCCCGTGCAGGAAGTAACGGTTGACGCCTCGCTTGCTGCACATCCATTCCCGCATTTTTGGGAGCAGACGTTTGGATCGGGTCGCGCGATTCTCGCACTGCGCGACGATTATCGCAAAGATCTTGCGGACGTGCACGATCAGTCTGGCATGCGCTATGTGCGCTTTCATGCCATTCTGCATGACGAAGTGGGAGTCTACGACGAAGACGACAAGGGGAATTCAATTTACAACTTCACCTATGTCGACCAGATCTACGACGGGCTGCTCGAACGCGGCGTAAGACCGTTTGTTGAGATCAGCTTCATGCCGCGCAAGCTTGCAGCGAAAGAAGCGATTCATCCTTTCTGGTACAAGCAGAATGTTTCGCCGCCGAAGGACTACGGCAAGTGGGATGCGCTGATGCACGCGTTTGCGCAGCATCTTGTCGATCGATATGGGATCGATGAAGTGGCGCAGTGGTATTTCGAAGTGTGGAATGAGCCAAACATCGACTTCTGGGCGGGCGATCCCAAGCAGGCAACCTATTTTGAGTTGTACGACCACACCGCGCGCGCGCTGAAGGCTGTGAGTCCACGGATACGTGTGGGTGGGTCACGACATCGTCGGCTCACTGGGTGCCAGAGTTCCTGAGTCATGCAAAAGAGCAGCAGGTGCCGGTGGACTTTGTTTCCACGCATGGATACGCCGATGATTCCGTCGAAGACATGTTCGGCACGCATGAAGAGATTCCCATGCGCGACCGCGTGTGCAGGGCGATTGCAAAGGTGGATGGCGAGATAAAGGCGTCGGCTCTTTTCCGTCTCTGCCATTGATGTGGACGGAGTGGAATGTCCCGTCGTATGGCGATCTCAATGCGCGCGATAACTGGTATGTCGGTCCAGCGCTGGCGCGCGATATCAGCCAGTGCGATGGGCACGTGAACATGATGTCGTACTGGACATTCGATGACGTCTTTGAAGAGGGCGGCGTAAAGACGACGCCATTCGACGGCGGATTCGGATTGATTGCGCCCGGGACGGATCAAGAAGCCGAGCTTTTATGATTTCGCGCTTCTGCACCGGCTCGGCGACATGCGGCTGGCGAACTCTGCCGACAATGTTTTGGTGACGCGGCGCTCCGACGGAACGTTGTGATTGTGGCTGTGGAACCTTGTGGATATGGACAAGCTGGCGCAGGGATCTCCGCTGACAATGCGGATGAATTTCAAGGGTAGTTTCCGCGCAAGCAAAGATCTCGATTGAGCGAGTAGATGACTCGCATGGCAATCCAATGGTGTTGTACAAGTCGATGGGAAGCCCGCGGTATCCGACGACGAAGCAAGTCGCAGCATTGAATCAGGCTTCAGCATTTGCCGGCACCCGAAAACGCGGAATTGAAGAATGGCCAACTGGATCTCCCGTTGCCGGTGAATGGACTGGCGCTGATCGAGATCACGAATTTGAAATGACGTACTTGATTGAAGAGGAGCTGGCAGCACGATGAAAAACTCTCCACATCGATTGACACTCTCGAGAAGAAGAGAATAATCGCATGATAGTAGTAGCCATCCTGGCGGCATTTGCATTTTCATGCTCAATGGCAGTTCCGTCCTTTGAGCCACGCGCAAACCAGTCCCTCGCCCCATGCTCCTGCTTCGAATTCGCAACTGGCTTCGCCAGACGATTGAGAAGCGCGTCGATGCGCTGTTGAAACAGATGACCCTGGACGAGAAGCTGGGGCAGCTGGTGCAGTACAGGGATAGCGGGTTCGATGGCCAGGCGCAGACGGCCGCGGAGGTGGCGGCAGCACCGGGCAAGAATCCCTCGACGAAGGAGAAAGTCGATGCCATGCAACTGGTCTCAACTGGACGCCTGGGGTCGATGCTGAACACCGTGGGACAGGCCCGGACGAACGCCCTGCAGCACGCGGCGGTCGAGAAGAGCCGTCTCCATATTCCGCTGATGTTCGGTGCAGACATCATTCACGGTTACAAGACGGTTTATCCGATTCCGCTTGGACTTGCGGCGACATTCGATCCGGAACTGGTGAGCTCGCTTGCGCACATTTCAGCAACGGAGGCGAGAACAGGCGGAGTGGATTGGTTCTACTCGCCGATGGTGGATATTTCACGCGATCCGCGCTGGGGAAGAACGCAGGAGGGTGCGGGCGAAGATCCCTATCTTGGAGTTGCGATGGCTCGCGCTTACATTTGCGGATACCAGGGAGACGATCTCTCGCTGCCAACCAGCGTGGCGGCATCCGTAAAACATTTCGCAGCGTATGGCGCCGCGGAAGCAGGCCGGGAATACAACACGACAGACATGTCAGAGAGCCGGCTGCAACAGGACTACCTCCCGCCGTACAAGGCCGCAGTGGAAGCGGGTGCAGCAACCATCATGAGTGCGTTCAATGCGCTGAATGGCGTGCCGGCATCGGCGAATCGGTACTTGCTGCAGGATGTTCTACGCGATCGATGGGGGTTCAACGGATTCGTAGTGAGCGATTATACGGCCGTGATGGAACTGCGAAATCACGGGATCGCATTGGACGCAGCCACGGCGGCTCGCAAGGCGATCACCGCTGGCGTAGATATCGACATGATGTCGCATTACTACGATGCGGAGTTGCCGGGGCTGGTGAAATCCGGCAAGGTTCCGATGAGCGTAGTGGACGAGGCAGTGCGCCGCGTTCTGCGCGTCAAGTTCGCGCTAGGACTCTTCGAGCATCCGTATGCTGAGGGAACTGAAGTTACGCATGCACTAGCCGAGCACAGGCCGCTGGTGAAGAGGGCCGCTGAAGAAGCGATTGTGCTGCTCAAGAATGATGCAGCGGGGAGCGGATCGCCGCTGTTGCCGCTATCTGAGAGCGTGAAAAAGATTGCGTTGATTGGACCGCTTGCTGATAACGGCGGAGAGATGACGGGTTCGTGGGGAGGAGACGGGAGAGATCCCGATGTCGTCACAGTGAAGGATGCTCTGGAGGCGCGGGCGAAACGGACCGGCGGAACCGTAGTGTACGCCAAGGGCACGGAAATTCTTGGTGCGTCTGACGCAGGGTTTGCGGAGGCAATCGAGGCGGCGAAACAAGCCGACGTCGTGGTGCTTGCCCTGGGCGAATCGAGCGAGATGAGCGGTGAAGCTGGATCGAGGGCTCACCTGGATTTGCCCGGCAACCAGGAGGAACTCCTGGAGGCGGTTGCGGCGGCTGGTCGTCCGATTGTTCTGCTCGTCTTTTCAGGGCGGCCTCTGGTGCTGAGGTGGGCAGCCGAGCATGTACCGGCGATTCTAGAAGCGTGGTTTCCCGGAACCGAAGCCGGTTCTGCGATCGGTGATTTGCTTCACGGTGATGTTGCGCCGAGCGGAAAGCTGCCCATGAGTTTTCCCCGTGCCGTAGGGCAGGAGCCGCTGTATTACAACCACTTTCCTACAGGGCGTCCGCCGGTCGGACTTGATCTCACGCAGCGGCCCGGTGGCGACTCGCGCTTTTTCTCGCGTTACATCGATGTGCCGAACGATGCACTGTTTCCCTTCGGCTATGGGCTCAGCTACACGCAGTTTGCATATAGCAATGTTGCTGTCTCCCGAAGCGCGGTGCCCTTTGTGGAGGCAAATCGGAGCGACGGAAGCAATCTTGTGACTGTAACCGCGACAGTTCGTAACACCGGAAACCGCGCGGGCACGGAGGTTGTGCAGTGTTACGTACGCAACCTGGGCGCCAGCATGGAGCAGCCCGTGCGCAGTCTCAAAGGCTTCCAGCGCGTGACGTTGAAGGCGGGCGAGTCGAAGCAGGTCACTTTCAAACTGGGCTTTCCGGAACTGTCGTTCTACAACAACGCGGGAAAGGCTATGATCGAGCAGACTGACTATACGGTGTGGGTGGGCGGAAGTTCGCGGGCCGCCGAACATGCGGAATTTCGCATTGTTCCGTAATCCGTGAGAAGCGCCGTCTTGATCACTCCGGCGAAACCGTACGCAGATCGTGTCCAATTTAATTTTTTAGGAACGTCGGCTCAAGCTATTCTGAAGAACCTTGGATGGAGGTTTTTACATGGCAAAGCTGGTGTATGGACTGAACCAGTCTTTGGATGGCTACGTCGACCATCAGGAATTTAGGCCGAGCCCTGCGCTCTTTCGTCACTTCATAGAGCAAGTTCGCGACCTGGCGGGAATTGTGTACGGTCGCCGTATGTACGAGGTGATGCGTTATTGGGATGAAGACCGTCCGGATGATGACGCGGAGGAACACGCCTTCGCGGCGGCGTGGCGGAGCAAGCCGAAATGGGTGGTGTCGCGCACATTGAAGTTGGTCGGACCCAACGCCACACTTGTCGTGGATAACGTCGAGCCGGCGATACGCGGGCTGAAGGCTAAGTTAGTTGGGGAGATTGATGTTGCCGGGCCAGACCTGGCTGGAAGCCTGACCAACCTTGGTCTTATTGATGAGTATCGACTTTATCTGCATTCCATCGTGCTTGGTCGCGGCAAGCCATTCTTTTCCGGCCCTCGGCCGCCGCTCCGCCTGGTGACCAGCGATCTCGTTAGCGAGGACGTGATCAGGTTGACGTACGTTCCCGCTTAATTGCGCGACGGATTGCGCCAGGATGTCGGGTCCGCTTTGGGGCACTAAAGTCGAGAAATCCCGAACGCGGTACACGATGGGTATGAGCCGAGAAGATAGCCCTTCGGTTAACTAGCCCGAGCCGGCCGCATCATGGAGCAAATCGGGCAGATGCAGTGGAACAAGCCGATCCGACACATCCGTCGGAACGTTGTTTCTGCGACCTGCTGCTAGTCGATGAAGTAGCCAATATCCGTGAGGACAGTGTCACTCAGGTCCACACCCAGAAGGCGCGCCCCGAGTGGAGTCTCCAGATCTCTTTCAAAATTCTGGAGCACAAATGCGGGCAGGTCCGTTTGACGCCGAAGCAGGCGCAGCAGGGAGGCACTGTCGGTTGGGCATTCATAGTCGCCGGGTAATCCGCAAGATGGACGGATCGTCAGCGAGAGGGGAATCGTTCCAAGTCCTGACTTGGAGTTGTCGGCTGGTCGGGTTATCAGATTGACTCGCATGCGGGAATGGTGACACCGGTTCGCTGAACGCTCAACAGTACCGATGGGTCATAAGCGAATCCAAAAGCGGCAAACGGCTAAATGCTTGAGCTTTATTCGTTACGAAAGGGTGAATCCAACCCTGGTTTCCTGTTCCTTTTCAAACGGAGACTTCTTGGGTAGCTTCAATGCCCTCCGAATAACAGCGCGCCGCCGATTGCGAGGATAAGTGAGATCGGCATGACCAGCACGCCCACTCGCAGAAATTGCCATCCGCTGACATGCATTCCTTCGCGGCGAATCTCGATGAGCCACAGAATCGTGGCGAGGGATCCGGCGATTGAGAGATTCGGCCCGAGATCAATGGCGATGAGAACAATCTTGAGAAAAAAACGGGTTCAGTGTCATGCTATGCAAAGTCGGCGCCTGCGATAAAGCCCGAGGGGTAGATTGTTGGTGAGGTTAGTCCCGACCCCAATCGCTCCAGCCAGCACAAAAGCACTCTCGAGACGCGGCCATTGCGCCAGGTGTTCAGCCGTTCCTTGCAGCATCTGCAAGCGCGCCTGCGCTTTTCACTGCTTCCACGATCACAAACAATCCCGCGACGAGCGGCAAAATGCTCCAACTGATTTCGCGCACCAGGTGCACAGGGTTGGAACGACCCATGATCACAACAATGCAAGTCACTGCGATCGCAGCGACGCAGGTGGGAAGTCCCAGATCCTTTCTTGAGCGCCGACGCAATCAGCAGAACACCTGTAACTGCAAGGATGCCGCACAGACTTACCTTGCCCACCGTGAGAGCTTACTTCTGCACTCCGATCCGTTGCAGGGCACGGCCAGTTCTTTGCGGCTATACCAGCCGAGCAGAAGGTACGTCGAGACAATAGAGATGATCGAGGGAAAAATAAACATGGCCAGCCACTTCGCAAGCGGCGGCATGCGAACATGAAAGACAACCAGGTTCGCCGGATTTGAGATCGGCAGCACGAAGCTGGCCGCATTCGCAATCAGCGCGCAAGTCATCAGATGCGGCATAGGTTCGGCCCTGGCGCGTTTCACCGCCGACAGAACCGCAGGTGTGAGTACCACAGCTGTGGCATCGTTCGACATGAAAATGGTCACCACGGCGCCTACCCCGTATATCAGCGTGAAGAGATACCGAGACGAGCCCCCTGCCCGTTTCACTGCCACGTTTGCCAACCAGTCGAAAACGCCATTCGCTTTCGCCAGTTCCGATAACAGCATCATCCCAGCTAGAAAGAGATAGACATCCAATCCCTCGACAATCGCGTGGCCGGCGAGTTCGAGCGGGATCAGACGAAGTATGCAGAGCGACAGCGCACCCGCAGCGGTCCAGACAAATTCCGGAATGCCGAATGGCCTGAACAGCATCAGCGCAATGCTGACGGCAGAGATGCCCCAGATCGCGACATGCGCCATCACGATCTGCTGCCGGGTTCATCAGGTTGCCTGGGTGCACCCTGAGCGCCGCCTTCGACACGCCAATCCAATCGGGTCGGTTTGCTCGCGCGCCGCGACGCGGGTCTTCTCAGGCAGCAATATCCACATTTCATATTGATGGCATTCCGATGACAACGTAGCTGGGTTGCTTTGGATCGAGACAAAGGCTCTTTGCTTTCATGTTAACGAACCACCGCGATGGGCTCGCTCTCGGGCTCAGGGCGCGTCGCAACGGGCACGTCTGGCTTATCGCCTGAGCGCCAAATTAGTAAATCGATAAACCTTAGAGTGAACTGAAATCTTCTTGACAGGATCGATTGGCCACGAATAACTTGTTCGGAGTTCGAACAATATAGCAATTGCGCTATGAAGTTCAGATCGACTTTTTGGAGGCTGTAGATGGAATCACGTAAGAGGGTGGGTTCCTGCCTGGGAATTCTAACCGCGCTAATCGTTTGCCTGTTCGCCCCTTCGTTAGTGGGTCAGGCGGTTAACGGAACTCTACTGGGAACCATCACCGATACTTCAGGGGCTACCGTTGCGGGAGCCAAAGTGCTGGCAACCTCCGGCCCAGACTGGTGCCGTCCACGAGTCGCTCTCGAACGAAAGCGGCAACTACTCTTTTCCTGACCTCCAACCGGGAAGCTATGCGATCAGTGCGGAGGCAACCGGATTCAAGAGGGTTACCCAGCAGAACATCAATCTGCTACCCAACTCATCGGTCCGCGTCGACATGACGTTTACACCGGGAAACGTCTCGGAGACCGTATGGTGACCACGGCGCCTCCCTTGCTACAGACCGATCGCGCCGACATCAGTACCAAGATTGACGCGGCCAACGTGGCTGAATTGCCCCTCACTACCGGACGCAACTTCCAGTCGCTTCTCAACCTGGTCCCCGGAGCCAGCCCCGCAACCTTCCAGCATTCGCAGTTCTTCAATGCGCAGAATTCTTTGCAGACTCAAGCCAACGGCATGCCGCGAGTCAGCAATCTTTATCAGATCGAGGGCATCGACGATGACGAGCGCACCGGCCTGCTGCAAATTCTGATTCCTCCAGCCGAAGCCATCCAGACCGTTGATGTCTCGACGAATAACTACGAGCCGGAACTTGGCCGTTCGGTCGGCGCAATCACAAATGTGACGCTTAAGTCCGGCACCAATGCCTTTCATGGTTCGGCGTTTGAGTATATCCAGAACAACGCTGTTAACGCTCGCTCCTATTTCAGCGGCCCGCTTGGCCACCTGTCATACAACTACTTTGGCGGCGCTATCGGCGGCCCCATTAAGAAAGACAAGTTGTTTTTCTTCGGCGACTACCTCCGCACGACCGACAGTGAAAGGGTTAGCAGCACGTTTACCGTCCCTGATGCTCGCTGGTATACCAACGCCGGAGCCACTCCGGGCTGCACCGATCCGACCGGCTGCGTCGATTTGAGCGGCGCGCTCGTAGGCACGACCGGGCAAATCTATGACCCGAACACGGGCGACGGCACAGCCGCACATCCGCGCACTCCGTTCCCAAACAATCAGATTCCCTTCAGCCGGATCAACCCTGTTTCGTTGAATATGCTCCAGCACCTCAACGCGGCTTATCCCAATTATGGAAAGCTGAACTCGACCTTGCCGCTATCGAATCCGACAAACAACTACACCACCAATCTTCCATTTACCAAGGATGCGCATAGCTTCGACGTCAAAATGGATTGGATCATCACAGAAAAAGACCATCTGAACGGCCGCTACAGTTGGCAACAATCCAATACCTACCAGGCGTCGGCCTTTGGCGACTACCTCGGCGGTCCGCAGGGCGGCGGATTCGAGGCCAAGGGCACTCAGACGGCCTACAGCACCGGCGGCATCTACAATCATGTTTTCTCGCCAAGGCTGTTAACCGAGGTTCGCGTCGGCGTAGCCCACCTCCGCAATTCGGCAAATCCAAATGACTACGGCACGGACGATGCGACAACCATCGGCGTGCCCGGAGTCAATATTCCCGACCAGCCTTTTACCTCCGGACAGGTCGGCGTCACCATCAACGGTGGCTTTTCCAACCCGCTCATTGGATATTCAGCCTCTGTGCCTTGGATCCGCGCAGAATCAAACATCGATGCAGTAAACACCTGGACAAGGGTTTCTGGCAACCACACCATCAAGTGGGGTGCCGACATTCGCAGGATCCGCGACGATCTCCTGCAGGACCAGACCTTCAGCCCTCGCGGCGCATTCACCTTCAATGACCTACAGACCTCTACGACTGGCGCGAAGACAAATATCGCAAACTTCATGGGAAGCTTCCTACTCGACCAGCCCAGCCAGACGGGCCGCGATCTGAACACGTTTTTCCCGGCCTACCGGCAATGGTGGTTCTTCGCCTTTGGAGGAGACAAGTGGCAGGCAACGTCCAAGCTGACCATTGACTATGGCCTTCGCTGGGAATTCTATCCGCCTGCTACGCCGAAAGTCGACGGCGGGTTTTCAAACTATAACCCGACAAACAACACGCTGGTTCTGGCCGGTATCGGCAACAATCCTTCAAACCTCGGGATTGAGACCCAGTACAAGTACTTCGCTCCTCGTACTGGACTTTCCTACCGCGCGACTGAGGCCACGGTGATCCGCGCGGGCTTTGGCATGAGCTATATCCCGTTCACGGATAACACGTATGCGTATAACTACCCAATCCGCGCCAACAACAGCTATCAGCCGGCGGGATCGACCTTCAGCCCCGCAGTCCTCTCCGATGGCGTGACAGTTGCGACGTTCCAGGCTGGTTTCCCGGCCCCGGTTCCGGTAGCGATTCCCAGCAACGGAATCATCGCTGCGAACACGCCGTCACTGATCAGCCAGGTCTATACCTACATTCCGCTGAATTTCAGGAATTCCTACGCGGAAGCCTGGAACGTGGCCCTTCAGCAGGCCTTCGGCCCCAGCTACACTTTGCAAATTGCATACGTCGGCAACCATGGCTCGCGCATGAATCTGTCACAGAACATCAACCTGCCAAGCGTGTACGGCGGCGGCAATGCTTCGCTGCCGGAAAACTCCACCGCATTCACGGGTGGCGCCACAGGGCGTACCGCAGCCACAAACGAGTACTTCCTCGGTGCCTCCTCGAACTACAACGCCCTGCAGGTCCAACTTACAAAACGCTACTCCGCCGGCCTCTCGTTCACCTCCGCATTTACGTGGGGCAAGGCGCTTAATTACGCCACCGGAGGAGATGACAATGGCGGCATGGTCTTCTTCATCAACCAACGCAGAAACTATGCTCCGGCCGACTTTGACCGTTCAAAGAACTTCGAGCAGAGCTTTGTCTACGAGTTGCCAGCCGGCCGCGGTCACAAATACTTCAACTCCGGCATTGGCGACGCAGTATTTGGCGGCTGGAGAATCTCCGGGATAATTTCCATGCTTTCTGGTTTGCCGTTCAGCGTGTATGCAAATCAAGGCGTTCTCAACACACCAGGAACCGCGCTGCTGGCAAACATCACGGGCGGCCCCAAAGTGCTCCACCAGATCGGATCCGGCAAACAGTGGCTGGATAAATCCAATTTTTCCCAACCAACGGGTTGCACCGGTCAGTCACCTTGCAACAGCCCTGGCCTCGGCAACACCGGAAGAAACCAGTTCCGGGGGCCCGGTTATTGGCAGAACAACCTCTCGCTTGCAAAAAAATTCACGATGTACCACGAATTTGCAAGTGAAATTCGCATCGACGCGGTGCAGCTGACAAATACACCTCAGTTCGGCCTTCCCAATTCTGGCAGCGGATCAATCTTCACAGCCGCGAACTTCGGCCAGGTCACCACTACCCTGGGCAGCGGCCAAGGCAGCGTGAACGGAATTGGAGGAGGACGTTCTCTGCAGGGGTCCTTCAAGTTCAGCTTCTAAAGAGCCGAATGCAAATGCAAATCAAACGGCCGGTAATCGCGTAACGGTTATCGGCCGTACAAATTGTTAGTCGCCAGGTCCTGTCGAGACCAGTCCTTGCGAACATGGAGAAGTATGAATCGCAGTTCGAGACGCGAATTTATCATGAGAGCTGGAGCAGCAACCGCAGCCTGGTCCGCGTTGCCGATGCTCAATTGGGCTGAGCCGTTGAGAGGCCCGTTCCGGATCGCAGTTATTAACGACGAAATCTCGCCGGACTTCGATCACGCATGCTACGTCGCTTCACACGATTTCGGGATGAGTTGGATAGAAATTCGCTCCATGTGGGGCAAAAACGTTATCGATCTCGATCAGACCCAGATCAACGAAGCCAAGAAAATCCTCAGCAAGTACAAACTCCAGGTAACCGACATTGCGAGTCCACTCTTTAAAACGGACTGGCCCGGAGCGCCAAGATCGCCGTTCGGTTCAAAAGAAGATCTGCACGGAGCACCTGAGGTCACCTTCAAAAAGCAGGACGGAATCCTGGAGCGCTCGATCTCTTTGGCAAAAGATTTTGACACCAATAAGGTCCGCTGCTTCGATTTCTGGCGGTTGGAAGATGTCGCGCCTTATCGGAGCGCAATCGACGATAAGCTCAGGTCAACTGCGGAGACATGCGGCAAACAGGGAATCCTGCTGGTGCTTGAGAACGAGTTTGCCTGCAACACGGCGACCGGCCGTGAAGCAGCGCGCACCATGAATGCGGTGCAGACTCCGCATCTGGCTCTGAACTGGGACCCGGGTAACGCCGTCATGCGCGGCGAACTCGATGCATTCCCGGTTGCGTGGGAGTTGATTCCTAAAGAACGAATCCACCACTGTCACTGCAAAAACGCAATTAAGGGACCCGGAGACAAAATCGAATGGTCGCCGGTCGACAAAGGATATATCGATTGGGCAGCGCAATTTCGCGCACTCAAACAGATGGGCTATCACGACGCTGTAAGCCTTGAGACGCACTGGCACGGCGGCGGAACGCCCGAAGAGTCCACACGAATTAGTTGGGCTGGAATGAAACAAGCTCTGGAAAGCGCCAATTCCGCTTAGGGCGCGATGTCAATTCGATCACCCTCAAGATCGATGCCTGTACAAGGAGAGAAGGAGAAGCAATGCTCACTCGACGGGAATTTCTCGACACGCTTGCTGTAGGCGGCGTCGGTCTCGCAATCAATTCGACTGCCAAAAGCTACGGTCAGATTTTGGGAGCGAACGATCGATTGAACTTCGCGATCATTGGTCTGCATTCGCGCGCCTATGCTCATCTTTCCGCGTTGAAGGCCAACAAGGATACGGCTCGCGTCGCGTATGTGTGCGATGTCGATATCAATACGATGAAGAAGTTCTCCGATAACACCGAGCGCGAGTTGGGCTACGCCCCTGCCACGGACCAGGACTTCCGGCACATTCTTCAGAAGAAAGACGTTGACGTCATCACCATCGCGACTCCGGACCATTGGCACGCTCCCATGTCAATTCTTGGGCTCCAGGCTGGAAAGCACGTCTATGTCGAAAAGCCCTGCAGCCATAATCCCGCTGAAGGAGTCCTGCTCGTACAGGCGCAACAGAAATATGGAAAGCTTGTCCAGATGGGCACCCAGCAGCGCTCATCCCCGCACACCATCGAGATCGTCGATAAGATTCACAATGGCCTGGTAGGCAGGGCCTATTACGCAAAAGCCTGGTACAGCAACATTCGAAAATCGATCGGCGTCGGCAAGGAAGCGCCCGTGCCCGCGCAACTCGATTGGGATTTGTGGCAAGGTCCCGCCCCGCGCATGGCTTACAAAGACAACGTGCAGCCCTACAACTGGCACTGGTTCAAAATCTGGGGCACTGGCGAAACCCTGAACAATGGCACGCACGAAATAGACGTCTGCCGCTGGGCTCTGGGAGTTGATTACCCTCGCGCTATTTCATCGTCGGGGGGCAGATATCACTACACCGACGACTGGCAGTTCTATGACACGCTTGTGACCAACTTCAACTACGCCGACAAGATGATGTCGTGGGAGTGCAAATGCTGCGATGGAATGAAGTACTACGGACGCGATCGCGGATCGATCATCGTTGGAACGAACGGCTCGGTGCTCGTTGATCGTGACGGATATGAGATTTATGATTTAAAGGGAAACAAGACAAACGAATTCAAGGTTGGCAGCACAACCTCGTCCGCTGATTTGACCGGACGCGATTCCATGACTGACGCTCACTTTGCCAACTTCATTGCTGGAATCCGCAAAGGCGAGAAACTGAACGCCCCGGTATCCGTTGGGAATGTCGCCGTCACCATGCTTCAGCTTTCCAATGTCTCCTGGGAAGTCGGCCGTGAGTTGCGACTGGACACAAGTTCCGGAAAACCGCAAAACGACCCGGAAGCAATGAAGATGTGGGGACGGCAATATGAGAAGGGTTGGGCCCCCACTATTTAGCCCGGAGACTCGGGATACGTTGTAAACAAGCTTGTTTGTTTTGCTCTCGTGCCGGCTTTGCATTTTTTGCTTGAAATGGAGAATAAAGACCGGGATGCCAACGTCACGGTTCATGCTCAACGGGAACCTCAGCGCGTCGAATAGAATTGCCAGACAGATCAACCGGAATCTCATCTTCAACCAGATCCGCGCCAAGCAGCCAATCTCGCGGGCTGAACTGGCACGTACATCTGGCCTTCAAAGAAGTACGGTCTCCCTGATCGTTGAGGAGCTGCTTGAAGACAGGTGGGTTGTCGAGGGATTGACCGGCGAGATTCCTCGCGGAAGAAAGCCAACGTTTCTTAACGTCAACGGCCAGCGCGGAGTTCTTGCTCTCGATATACATCCTGCCCATGCGATGCTGGCCGTTACCGATCTGGTAGGTAAGGTCATATCCGTCGATTCCGTCGAGCTCCCCTCCAATCCCAATGACGTCATCGGGGCAATTCTCACTTCCGTCAATAAAATGCTTCGAGCTCATTTGAACCGTACGTTCGAAGGAATTGGCATCAATCTTCCGGGGCGCTTCGATCCCAATCTTGAAAAATCCATCTTTGCGCCAAACGTGGACTGGCCCATCGGCCAGCTGAAGTCGCGTGTCGAACGAGCCACTGGCCTTCCTGTTGTCGTCGACAATGTTGCCAATGCGTGTACTTTGTCTGAAGTGTGGTTTGGATATAGCGACAGAATGCATGACCTCGTCGTCGTAAATGTCTCTGAGGGAATTGGCACCGGAATCTTTGCGAACGGCCATCTCCTCCGCGGCGAGGCCGGCGTGGCAGGCGAGTTCGGGCATGTTCAACTTGATCCGGATGGGATTCGCTGCGGATGTGGCGGCCGAGGCTGTTGGGAGACGATTGCCTCCAATCGAGCCGGACTCCGTTACTACACCGAAATCGCAAAGAAACCCATTGCCTCATTCGACGCCTTGATTCAGCTTGCTAAAGCGGATGACGGCGCGGCACGACAGGCGTTGACGATGATGTGCAAAGCGCTTGGTCGAGGAATGCACATTATTTCTCTGGCCCTGGCGCCAGGCGAGATCGTTGTTGTCGGCGATATCACCAATGCCTGGGATTTGGCAGGCGCGGAGATTGAAGCCGAGATGCGCCGATTCGCGCTGGTCCGGCCACCAAGCATTCGACCCGCCCGGGGTGGAAACATTGCGCGTCTTCGCAGCGCGGTTGCGTTGATCATGAATTCAAAGACTCTCTAAGTAACCCAACGAGTCCGGCCATCGCTCTTCTCAGAAAAGCCCGAGAATAGCTGAACAGAATTGGCTATCGCGGCGCATACTGAGTGCATCGCCTGGGCGCCACCTCCGCCGAATTTCCGGCTCACATTCGCGCAGGAGTCAATATCGTGATTGACCGCGAAAAGCCCGCCTTTGATGCCGCAACCTTCCTTGCGGTCGCGGGTCTGGGTCGCACGATTGTTCAATTGAAACCCAAACAGCCTTTCTTCTCGCAAGGAGAAGCTGCAGACTCCATCTTCTATCTTCAAAAGGGTCGTGCAAAAGTCACAGTCGTTTCACCAACAGGAAAGGAAGCGACCATCGCGCTCCTTTCCGCTGGTGAATTCGTAGGAGAAGAGTCACTGGCTGCATTGTCCGGGTGTCGCTTGACTACGGCTGTCGCCATCACTTCCTGCACTGCGCTAAGGATCGAACGCGCACAGATGCTCCGCGTCATCCACGAAGAAAATGAATTCTCAGACCTTTTCCTCAAGTTCCTGCTTGCGCGAAGCATGCGCATCCAGGCCGACCTCATCGATCAACTCTTCAACTCCAGTGAAAAACGATTGGCACGCATCCTCATCTTGATGGCGGAATTCGGCAAGCCCGGTGCGCCGGAGCCTTTGATTCCCAAGGTTTCTCAGGAAATGCTGGCGGAGATGATCGGGACGACACGGTCTCGCGTCAGCATCTTTATGAACCGCTTTCGCAAACTCGGCTTCATTGATTACGATGGCCGAATTCGAGTCCACAAGTCGCTGTTCAACGTGGTTCTGTACCATAGGTTGCCGGATGAAAGGGCTCAGGAGCACGATCCGGTGCCGCCTTCCCGAGATCGGCCGAGGGCGTATCGCCCGAGATAATTTATTTCGAAAGGCCTGCAAATAGCGCCTCTGATCTACCGTAATAAAATTCTCTGCGCGCATCGTTTTTTAGCCGCATCATGCGCTTTAACCCGGGGGGAGGCCAAAGGGTCTCCCCTCCGGAGACGATTGGAGATAAGTCGATTGCTTCGATTTGGACTGCTCTTGTTGCTTTGTACCAGTCTCATTTCGCCGGGCCAGCCCTCGCCGGCCGATCTCGTACTCCATGGCGAAGTAACAGGATCGCAAAACAAAACTTATTTTGAGATCCCTTTTGAAGTCCCCACCGGAGTGCATCGGCTTAGCGTTGACTTCACTTATACCGGCAAAGAGAAGCGCACCACTCTCGATCTTGGCATCGCCGATCCGTTTCGGTTTCGCGGCAACAGCGGCGGAAACAAGAGTCACTTCACGATCGCCGAATCCGACGCAACGCCATCGTATCTGCCAGGAGTTATCCCGCCCGGTCGCTGGAAGTTGCTCATCTCGGTGCCCAACATCAGGCCGGGCGAGCACGCCACGTATCTTGCCGAGGTCCGCTTCAACTCCATGCTTGAGGACCAGGGCTTTACGCTGGCCCCGCTCTCTACTGGCACCCGATGGTATCGCGGAGACCTGCACATGCACACGGCTCATAGCGATGGTAGCTGTGCCAGCCAGTCGGGCAAGTCCGTACCATGTCCCGTCTTCCTTACTGCGCAAGCGGCTGTCGCGCGCGGGTTGGATTTCATCGCAATCACGGATCACAATGCAACATCACAATACGAGGCAATGCGAGAGCTGCAGCCCTATTTCGATCGACTCCTGCTGATCCCGGGCCGCGAGATCACTACCTTCTGGGGTCACTTCAACATCTTCGGCGTCACACAGTTCGTCGATTATCGCTCTATTCCAGGCAGCCACGACGTCAACGCCATTCTGCGCGACGTTCGCGCCAAGGGTGGAATTGCATCAATTAACCATGCCGACTCTCCTGATGGAGAGATCTGCATGGGCTGTGGCTGGAAGCCGCCTTACCCACTGGACATGAGCCTGTTCACCGGAATTGAAGTGATCAACGGTGGGCAGATTCTTAGCACCGATGTCTGGGACCAGCAACTCGCGCGCGGCCTGCGTTTAACCGGAATCGGGGGTAGCGACAATCACCGTGGGACGATGGAACCGGGGCGACCCAACTCTATTGGTTCTCCTACCACGGTAGTGGAAGCGAAAGATCTCTCTGTTGCCGCGATTCTCGAGGGCATTCGAAATGGCAGGGTCTTTGTCGACTTGACTGGTTCGCGCGACAAGATGATCGATATAGAAGCACACGATTCCTCTCTCGCAGGACAGGAAAGCGTCCGCATGGGTGGAGTACTGCGTGCCCCCATTGGTCATTCTGTCGTCTTTCTCGTTCACATTGCCGCATGCCCGCGCTCCACGGTTCACTTGTTTCTGGATGGTCAGGCAACGCCCGCTCTTGCGCCGCTCTCGACGAGCGCAGGCGATGAGGAACTACCATTCACATGGACCAGCGACGGCCATACGCACTGGCTCCGCGCCGAAGTGCGAGACTCGAATGGCAGTTTGCTGCTCATCTCGAATCCTGTTTACATCAATCTTCCGGTTACTGAGAACACACGATGAAAAGCATCTTTGGTGGTTTGGGATTTCTCGTCGCAGTCAACATGTTGCTCACGTCTTCGGTGCCCATAGCAGAGGCCCAAAACGCGCCAGTGCCCGGCTCGCGAACGTTGATGGATGCCCACAATTGCTATCCCTACTTTGAGTGGTGGGGTGACAGGATCGACCGGGCGCTCTCCGCAGGCGCACCGCTCGCCATTGAACAGGATCTCGGCTGGTACACCGACCCGCACACCGGCAAGAGCTGGTCCGTTGTGACGCATGGCGAGCCTATGAGCGGCCATGAACCAACGATGGATCAGTACTTCTTTGAGCGCGTGCGGCCCATCGTGGAGAAGGCGCTGAAGGAAGGGAATCATGGTGATTGGCCCCTGATCACTCTCAATCTTGACTTCAAAGACAATAAGCCGGAACACCTCGCCGCCGTCCTCTCGCTCTTGCGCAAATATGAGCCGTGGATCAGCTCGGCCGCGAAGGGCGAGCATATAGACGATGCGCAGCCACTCGCCATCAAACCGATCCTGGTTCTCACCGGGGAAGCCGACGCGCAGCAGGCCGTTTTCTACGACCAGCTCAACCTTGGCGATCGAGTCCTTGCCTTTGGCGCCGTTCACAGCGAAGGCAAAAACCCTCAGGCCGCGCCGGAGATCCTCGATTCAGAGAAAGCCAGCAATTACCGCCGGTGGTGGAACAATCCTTGGCGCGTGGTTGAAGCCGCTGGTCAACAGCATGCCGGCGAATGGACGCCCGAGAAAATGGGCCGACTTCGCGCATTGGTTGAGCGTGCGCATGCGAACGGTCTTTGGATCCGCTTCTACACGCTCGACGGAGCTACGGAATCGGAGCTAAGCTGCCACGGCTGGTTTCGTGCGTATAACTTCGGTTCACTCGACGCCGCACGCATACGCTGGCGGGCAGCAATCGCCGCACACGTCGACTTTCTTGCCTCGGACCAATATGATCTCGTGGCCAGCGAGATCAGAGCGGTTCGCTGATCGAGCGACCTGCCTCCGAGCGCAGATCCTGGTCGCCCAATTTCGGCGTTATTCGTAAGACCGGCGCAATCGAAAAAAGCGTCCAACACGCTGAATAACACGACAAATTCAACTCCGGATCTGGATCGAGACGCCTCTTTGCCTGAACATGTCCCTGGCTGACAGATGGACTTGTTCCCGTGATCGACTTGATAAGAGTTATCTTTACTGCCGTTTACCTCTAATGTAGACTTTGCTGGATCAAGGAAATTGTGATGAACCGGTTAAATCGATTGTTGGTGGTTGAAGATCAGCCCAAGGACATCAAAGTAGCCGAGGAGGCTGCCCGCTCAATTGGAATCCCGGAAATAGTTGCGCGAACATCCATTGGCGAAGCCCGGACCTATTTGGAAAAAGGCATTGAGGGAGAGGGTTCGCTGCCTGATGGAATCCTCCTGGACCTCGATCTTGGGTACGACAGCGGCTATGAACTGCTACGGTACTGGCATTCGACGCCGCGGCTGGCCACTATTCCGGTGATCGTCTGGTCCATTCTTGGGGATGAACACGTGGAAATGTGCAAGCTCTTCAAGGTGAAGCAATACGTGGGCAAATGGGAAGGCGGCGCGGCCATTCGAGACGCTCTAGCCAGTTTGGATCAATCTTCCTCTTGAGGTGAAATTTCCCCTCATTTCACTTTCCACGCGTTAAATTCCTGCATCTAATACCGTTGAATCTTCTTCCCGCTACTTTTCAGCCGTTTGGATGCTGCGCTGCTGCGCGATTTTAGCAATATGGCCCTATTGACACTCTTTCAAACCCGAGTGACAGGAGTTTGCAATGAATGAATTGACGGAGATTCTCTCCAAAAATGAAGCGCAGATCTTGGCGGAGTGGATACGGGGCATGGAGAAATCCGTTCAGCGAACGGACCTGATTAGCAAAACCGAACTGGAAGAACAATGTCGCTCCATCCTGACAGCCGTGATTGCGGGGGTCCGGGTCAGCGGTCCCACTGACATCAGTGGTGCTGGCTGGAACTCGGCGCGCGATCTGTTGCGAGAGATCTCAACATCGCGGGCCCGCCAGGGCTTCTCTCCCAGCCAGGTCGCAACCTTCGTTCTCTCGCTCAAGCAGCCTGTTTTCTCAGCAGTTCGGCGCGACCTTTCAAGCAGCCAGGACAAGCTCTTCGACACGGTTTGGACCGCTACGGAAATGCTCGACCGGCTCGCTCTCATTACGTCTGAAGCCTTCATGGCAGCGCGAGAGGAACTGATCTCACGCCAGCAGCAAGAGCTTCTGGAGCTTTCAACGCCCGTTGTGAAGTTATGGGACGGTATTCTGGCTCTCCCGATTATCGGGACACTCGATAGTGCGCGCACACAAGTAGTGATGGAGAGCCTGCTCCAGACGGTGGTTTCGACCAACTCCAAGTTTGCCATCATCGACATCACCGGCGTTCCTACAGTCGATACGCTGGTGGCGCAGCACCTGTTGAAAACGATCACGGCGGCCCGGCTGATGGGCGCCGAGTGCATCATCAGCGGAGTACGGCCGCAGATCGCCCAGACCATCGTCCACCTCGGCATTAATCTCGAAGATGTCGTTACCAAGGCAAAGCTTTCCGATGCATTTGCATTGGCTCTCCAGCGCAGTGGACGCAAAGTTGTGCGCGAAGCATCGGCCCCACTCAGTCCTATCAGTGGACTGTTTACAAAGCGGGAGGAGTAAATGGAACGAATTCCGGTTCTCCGCATGGGCTCGCTCCTGCTGATCACAATTCAGGTCGACATGCATGACAAGTTGGCCCTTCAACTTCAGGACGATGTAACCGAGCGCATCTCAGAATGGGGATCGACCGGCGTCCTGATCGACATTTCATCTCTCGAGATCGTCGACTCATTCATTGGACGGATGCTCGCGAATATCGCGGCCATGTCTCGGGTTCTGGGGGCTGACACTGTGGTCGTCGGGATGCAGCCGGCTGTGGCCATCACGCTGGTTGAATTAGGCATGTCATTGCCGGGGGTGCGCACGGCGTTGAGCGTGGAAGCAGGAATGGAACTGCTTTTTGGGGCGGGAGCCCTGGCGCAGTCGGGATCAGGCGATGAACATCCTCAAACGTGAAATTCTGCCACTGAAAAACTCAAACGATGTTGTCTTGGCCCGTCAAAAGGTCCGGCAATGGTCAACGGAACTGCGCTTCAGCCTCGTGGACCAAACCAAACTGGTGACCGCGGCCAGCGAACTTGCGCGTAACGCCCTCGATCATGGCAAAGGGGGGCAAATGACCATCGAATTGCTGAACTCGGGTGTACGTTCTGGCCTTCGCCTCATTTTCGAGGATCAGGGCCCGGGGATCCCCGACATTGAACAAGCTTTGAAGGACGGATTCACAAGCGGAACGGGTATGGGCCTGGGCCTTGGAGGTAGTAAACGCCTGGTCAATGAATTCAGCATCGAATCAGAGATCGGGAAGGGGACGCGGGTCACAGTTGCGCGATGGAGATAGCTTTCTCCCAATGGGTAGCGGTAACCGACGCAAGTTCCGTCGGCGAAGTGCGACGGACTGCGCAATCCGCCGCTCAGCGGATGGGCCTGGACGAAACCCAGTCTGGAGAACTCGCGCTTCTGGCCACGGAAGTTTCGCGTAACGTTCTGATCCATGGAAATGGCGGCGAGGTCATTGTGGCGGGAATCCCGGGAGAGAATGCCCCGCTCGCTCGTATTCTGGCCATCGACAAGGGCGCGGGCATCGCCAATATTGCGGATGCGATGAGCGACGGGTATTCCACGGCCGGAACCATGGGCGGAGGCTTGGGTGCGATGAAGCGTATTGCAACCAGGTTCGAAATTTTTACTGGCCGCAGCGGAACCATCGTCCTGATTGAAATAGGGAAAGCAACTCACATCGAGAAGCTTCAGATTGCTGGCATAGCTGTGCCATACCCCGGAGAGCGTGTCTGCGGCGACGATTGGTCCAGCTACCATTCACCCGGTCGTACCCTGGCAGTGATCGCAGATGGGCTGGGCCACGGTTGGGGCGCGGCAGAAGCAGCTCAGGAAGCAATTGCAACGTTCCGGGCGCGGGTCGCATCAGCTCCCAGCGAAATATTGAGCTACATCCATGACGCTCTGCGCAAGACGCGCGGAGCGGTTGCAGCCGTTGCGGAGATTCGCCCCAGCGAGAATGTGCTGATCTACGCCGGCGTCGGAAACATCTCCGGCGTAGTACTGAGCGCCAACGGATCACGAAGCCTTGTGTCCCACAATGGCACGCTTGGAATGACGGTTCCAAGGATTCAGGAGTTCCGCGTCGAATGGCCGTCTGACGCGATTCTCGTACTTCATTCTGACGGCCTTCATTCCAAATGGGACCTTTCCGGCCACTCCGGCCTGCTGTCAAAACACCCCGCGATCATTGCAGGCGTTCTACTCCGCGATTTTCGCCGTCAGCGCGACGACGCCAGCGTATTGGTCATGAAGGCTGGATGATCCATGTCAGTTCCAATTCTCAATCTCGCTCTGCTTACCGAACGCGACGTCGTTCAAACCAGGCAACGCGCCCGCGAACTGGCCGCCCAGCTCGGCCTCGATAACCAGGACCAGATCCGCCTGGCCACGGCAACCTCAGAGATTGCCCGTAATGCGTTCCGCTACGCCAAAAATGGCAAGGTGACTTTTTCGCTGGAACTCGAATCGCCACAGCGCCTCGCGGTGACTGTTTCCGATTCAGGTTCGGGCATTCCCAATCTCGATGAGATCCTTCAAGGTCGCTACCGGTCAGAAACCGGTCTCGGGATGGGCCTGATCGGCACTCGACGGCTGATGGACGAATTCCGGATCGAGACGTCGCCTCAAGGCACGACGGTTCGGATGGCGAAGGCTATTCCGCATCATCGCGATACCTGGACTCTGCGGACCGCGAAAGACCTGAGCCGGAAAATCCAGGAGCGATCCCCCGAGAGCCCCTATGGAGAGATCGAACAACAGAACCAGGAATTATTGAAGACATTCCAGGAACTGCGCTCGCGGCAGGAAGAACTGGAACTTCTGAATCGCGAACTTGAGGACACAAATCGCGGTGTGGTCGCACTCTATGCGGAGCTCGATGAGCGGGCCGACTACCTCCGCCGGGCGTCCGAACTCAAAACCAAATTCCTTTCCAACGTCTCTCACGAATTTCGCACGCCCCTGAATTCGATCATTTCACTGGCACGATTGCTGATGGACAGGATCGATGGCGAACTCACATCCGAACAGTTCAGGCAGGTTCGTTACATCGAATCTTCGGCGCGTGACCTTCAGGAGATGGTCAACGATCTGCTCGATCTGGCCAAAGTTGAGGCGGGCAAAATTCGTATCCGCACTAAGCGGTTTGAGGTGCACGAGCTGTTTAGTGCTCTGAAAGGGATGTTGAAGCCCCTTCTGGCCGATAACACTTCAGTTGATCTCGTATTTGAAGTTGAACCGGACTTGCCTGTTTTGCGCACCGATGAAGGCAAGGTGTCGCAGATCCTCAGAAACCTGATTTCGAATGCACTCAAATTCACTCCTGATGGAAAGGTAACTGTTTCAGCAAGGATGTTCGATACGCGTGAAGTCCTGTTCACGGTTCGAGACACAGGGATAGGAATAGCGCCCGAACATCACGAAACAATCTTCAAAGAATTCAGCCAGGTTGAAAACCCCCTGCAGGAACGCTATCGCGGCACTGGCCTGGGGCTCCCTCTTTGCCGAAACCTCGCCACGTTGCTCGGCGGACATATCTGGCTCGAGAGCACCCCGGGCGAGGGGTCAACGTTCTTCGTAAGGCTTCCCGCCGTCTATGTGGGTGAAGCGAGTCAGCCTGATGATGCTGGCCTTCCGCCGGCTCCCGAGTTTTATCGGGCCCCTATCTTATTCCTGGAAGATAGCCCTGAGACCGCGCATCTGTTCGAATCGTACCTGCGCGACACAGAGTTCCAGCCAATCCTGGCGTCAACGGTGGCGCAAGCCGAGGTTTGGATAGCCCGTCACTTACCTGCTGCGGTCGTTGCGGATGTGTATATCGGAGACGAGCAGTCATGGAACTTCATTGAACGTCTTCATGAGCGTTTGCCAGAAATGCCACTGATCGCCACCAGCGTCCACGATGAATCGCGTACTGCGCAATCGAAGGGAGTCAATGTCTTCCTCCCCAAGCCAGTAGAGAAGGAGGTCCTTCTTGGCGAGCTTCGCCGCTTGACCGCGCAAACGGGTACCAGGCGAATTCTTCTCGTCGACGACAATGAAGTTTCGCGCTACATCCTTCGCGACTTGCTGGCGCAGCCCTGGCTCGACATTCAAGAGGCAGCCAGTGGAACCGAAGCCTTGTCGCTGCTGAACGAAAACATGCCTGATGCGATTATTCTCGACTTGCTGATGCCCGATATCAGCGGCTTCGATGTCCTGAGGCATTTGCGCACGCAATCGGCAACCCAGAGTCTGCCAGTGCTGATCTATTCATCTAAGGTCCTTTCCGAAGCTGAAAAGGCGCAACTGGACACCTGGCAAGCCCGAGTCATCCGTAAGGAGGACATCACCACGCGGCTCTCCGCGCAGCCATTCCTTGACTGGGTAAGATCGGTCGGGCTTTCTCTTGAAACCGGGGCCAGAGGCCAGAATGCCTGACGGACTTCGCCCCCGCATTCTTATTGCCGACGATCGAGAGGAGAACCGCTATGTTCTCTCGCGTGTACTCGAAGGCGCTGGGTTCGATTGCGCACAGGCCGGCAGTGGCCATAAGGCTCTGGAGATCGCGCTTACGCTCCCTGATCTCATAATCCTGGATGTGCGGCTTCCCGACATTTCCGGCTACGAAGTTTGCCAGCAGATCAAGCGCGATTCGCGGACTGCTTCCATTCCTGTTCTTCAAATTTCGGCGTCCTTCGTGTCCAGCGATGACCGTGTCCGCGCGCTCGAAGCCGGTGCCGATGGCTATCTCACCCACCCCATCGATCGCATGGTATTGGTGGCAACTGTCCGTGCACTCCTCCGTCTTCGGGCCGCTGAGGCTGTAGCGCGCGAAGCCGCCGAGCATTGGCAATCGACATTTGATGCAATGCACGAAGGGCTGGCTCTTGTCGGCAGGGACGGACGACTGCTTCGATGGAATCGTGCGTTTGGTGAGATTTGTGGATCACGAAGCCCGATTGAAGTCGGCGAAAACGCAACTTCTCTTCTTGAACGCGTATTGGGAACAAGCGAGCCGATGCACAGAAACGGACAACGTTACGGCGGTGAATTCGTCATTGCCAAACGAACGGTGCAGTTATCGGTCAATCCCGTTGAGGCAGGACATTCCGGAGAAGGTAAGATCCTCATCTTGACGGATATCACCGACCGCAAGCTCGCCGAGTATGCTCTTCGCACCGCGGAAAAACTTGCTGCAACTGGCAAGCTGGCGAATGCGATTGCGCACGAAATCAACAATCCGCTCGAAGCTTTAACAAACCTGATTTACCTGGCACAGTCCTCCTCATCCCCCGATTCCACCCGCGAATTTCTTTCGCGCGCTGACAAGGAACTGGCGCGCATCGCAAAAATCACAAAGCAATCCCTCTCCTTCCATCGAGATTCCCAGACGCCAATACTGGTCGAAATCAGTGCCCTCGTAGCGGATGTTTGTTCAATGCTGGAGAGAGTGGTCGCCGGGCGCCATGTCCGACTGGTCGCCAGTTCGGTCATGCCCGTGACAATCTGCGGGTATCCAGGCCAATTGAGCCAGGTGTTCGCAAACATCATTCGCAACGCCGCCGAGGCAGCATTTCCCGGCACCGACGTCCTCATTCGCATCAGATCTGCCCATCGACGCGGCGTGGAAGGTGCACTCATCACAATTCATGATCGCGGCGCCGGAATTCCTGAAGGCATTCGGGACAATTTGTTCGATCCCTTCTTCACGACGAAGGAACTGAAAGGGTCGGGGTTGGGATTGTGGGTGTCGAAAATCCTGGTCATGAATCACAATGGGACTATTCGTTTCCGTAGTTGTGACCGCGCAGAAAAGAGCGGAACAATCTTCCAGGTGTTTCTCGCAGGCGTGAAGCCGGATCAGCCTCTCGCGCTCCAAACCGGGTAATTTTTCCTCGCAAATCTCTTGCTGACCTGTCACCCATGCGGGGCTGGGTTCTCAAAAAATGCACCGCAAGCTCAGACCCCAAAGTTGGATAATGCGGCGGGAGATTTTGAGCAAATGATAGCCAACTTCAGACAATGCATCGCGTTCCCCGCACACTCTGCTATCTTCTCGGGTAGACTTGGCTTAGCTACCCCATGTCCCTATCCCCGGGCGATAAACTCGGTCCCTACGAAATCCTCGCTCCGATCGGTCTAGGAGGGATGGGAGCGGTGTTCCGCGCCCGGGATTCTCGCTTGCACCGGGATGTTGCCATCAAGGTTTCTGCCCAGCAATTCAGCATCCGATTCGAGACAGAAGCAAGGGCCATCGCAGCTCTCAATCATCCTCATATTTGCCAGATATACGACATTGGACCAGACTATCTGGTTCTCGAATACATCGACGGCAAACCGATATCTGGCCCTCTAAACGTGCAGGAAGCCTTGAAGCTGGCTCTGCAAATCGCAAGCGCGATTGAAGAGGCCCACGGCCGCGGCATATTGCACAGAGACTTGAAACCCGCCAATATTCTGGTCAATTCAAAGGGTGCGGCCAAACTGCTGGATTTCGGACTGGCCAAACGTACGACGGAAATCGATCCCGATGTCACCAAAACGTTCGAGGGCACAGTGATGGGCACCGTCGCCTATATGGCGCCTGAACAGGCTGAGGGGAAGCCAGCCGATGAACGCTCAGATGTATTTGGTTTTGGTGCAGTTCTGTACGAAATGCTCTCGGGCAATCGCGCTTTTCGTGGAGAATCGGTCGCATCGGTGCTTACCGCCATTCTTCGCGACTCCCCCCCGCCGCTCAAGGAACCGGCCGAACTCCAGGCAATCGTTGCCAAGTGCCTGGCCAAGAACCCGCAGGATCGCTTTCAGAACATGGTCGAGCTTCGAGTCGCACTCGAGCAAATCTCGCGCCAACTCATGGAGAGGTCGTCATCGGTTTCCATCGTGCACGCTCCGGCAGTGGCCGCCCGCATCACCGTTGGGCGCGAAGAGCAGCGCGGACTTCTCTGGCGCGGATACAGTCGCGTAAAAGATGGTCGCGGATTGATTCTTGCCGTTACCGGGGAAGCAGGAATCGGCAAAACCAGCGTGCTCGAGGATTTCCTCGCGGAACTTCCTATCCGCGGCGAGTATCCAGTGATCGGGCGTGGCCGCTGTTCTCAGCGATTGGCCGGCGAAGAGCCCTATCTGCCGATCCTCGAGGCGCTCGAAAGTTTGCTTCACCCGCACGCGGGATCAGGCTTTGCGGGCGTCATGAAAGCTATCGCGCCGACATGGTACGGCCTCGTCGCTCAGGACTCGGTAATCACGTCGTCGAGTGGCGAACCCCGCGAGGCCGCTCCCGCCACCTCGCAGGAACGTATGAAACGCGAATTCAGCGCACTTTGCCAGGAGCTTTCGCGCTCCCAGCCGCTCATCCTTTTCATCGATGATTTGCATTGGGCCGACATATCAACCATCGACATTCTGAATTACGTTGCTGGTCGATTCTCTGAAGTTCGCCTCCTGGCACTTGGAAGCTTTCGTCCGTCAGATATGGCGTTGCGCGGAAATCCCTTCCTCGGAATTCGTAACGATCTCCAGTCGCGAGGGCTCTTTCAGGAAGTTGCTTTGCCGTTCCTTGCGGCCAAGGATGTGGAACGCTACCTCGAACTCGAGTTTCCGAAAAATAACTTCCCGGCCGATTTTGCGTCAGTTATTCACTCCAAGACAGAGGGAAGTCCGCTTTTCATGGCCGACCTCGTGCGCTATCTCCGCGATACCGGTGGAATCGTCGAGGCTCAAGGTACATGGACCCTTGCTCACGGATTGTCTGAAGCCCCGCGCCATCTGCCGGCATCGGTTCGCGGCATGATACAGCGCAAAATCGAGCAGGTCGATGAGCGCGATCTTAAGTTGCTCCTGGTGGCAAGTATTCAAGGACATGAGTTTGATTCGGCAGTGGTCGCCGAAGCAATTGAGATTGATCCCGCCGAAGTCGAAGATCGTCTCGACGTACTTGAGAGGGTGCATGTCTTTGTTCGACGCGGAGAAGAGAGCGAGTTTCCCGATCGCTCGCTCACGTTGAACTACCAGTTTGTGCACGTGCTGTATCAGAACGCATTAATCGACTCATTGCAGCCGACGCGACGTGCAGCGCTCAGCGGTCGGGTGGCGCGTGCACTTGTCGCGCGCTACCGCGACCAGGTCGCTGCGGTGGCTGCCCGCGTGGCCGTTCTGTTCGAAGCGGCGCGCGACTTTTCGGCTTGCGCGCAATACTTCTATATCGCAGCCGCGAGGTCGGCTGAATTATTTGCCTTCCGCGAAGCATTGTCGTTGGCCGAACGCGGCCTGAACGCAGTTAGCGCCCTGCCCGAAGGACCTGCCCGGAAACAGCAGGAGCTCGTACTGCAGATGATGAAGGGCATCGCGCTTCGCTCCACAAGCGGATGGGCGACACAACAAATCGAGGACGTCTTTACAAAGGCGCGGCAACTCTGCCAGGACATGGATGACCCGCCGGAACTCATCCCCGTGCTCTGGGCAACAACCCTCTTCCTTCTTATTCGAGGAGAGCTGATTGCGTGCCGCGAACGCGGAGACGAATTGATGCGCCAGGCTGAGCGCTCCGGTGTCCAGTCCTACATCATGGCCGCCAATCACCTTGCAGGTGTCGTCCGGGAATTCATCGGCGACATGGTCGAGTCGAGCCGCTTGCTCGAACGATGCCGCGAGTTGCATAATCCGGCGGAAGGCCGCATCAATGCCGCAACCTACGGGCAAGATCCGGGCACGCTTGGACGCGCAATGTCGGCTCGTCCACTCTGGGCACTTGGCTATCCCGATCGCGCGATAGAGCGCGCCACTGAGACGCTTGCCATCGCCCGCTCGCAGAAAATGCCGACCGTGATCGCATTCGCTCTCGTCGTGATTCACGGTATTCATCTTTACCGTGGCGAAGCCGCCGAGGCCCTCGCAATTGGCGAGGAACTCGTGGCGCTGTGTCGCGAGTATGAATTGCCGCAAGAGGCTGCTTGGAGCAAAGGATTCCAGGGATATGCTTTGTATCTCCTCGGCCGGCACAGCGAAGGCATTAATGTTTTGAAGGAAAGTCTAGCCGAGCAAAAGGCCATTTCTGCGGGTTTGGTCCGCTCCGCATTTCTCGCTCTCCTGGCTGATGCGCTTCGCCAGTCGGGCCACGTTGAAGAGGGCCTGCAGGCAATCGAAGAGGGATTCGCCCATTCCGAATCCAATTTTGAGGGCGGTTACGTAGCCGAGCTGCACAGGGTCCGCGGCGAGCTGCTGCTGAGGCGCGGAGACACGGAAGCGGCCGAAGCAAGCTTACGCAAGGCCCTTGACTACGCTTCCAAACAACAAACCAAGTCCTTCGAAATTCGCACAGCAACAGCCTTGGCAAAGCTCTTGCTTGCGCAAGGGAAGCGAGATGAGGCGCGTGGAATTCTCACGCCTGTCTACGACTGGTTTACAGAGGGCCACAACACCGCGGACCTGGTGAGCGCACGGACAGTACTGTCTGAGATCGGATGAATTTGCCTTGGTAAACTTTGACCGAAAACTTCCCACCGAAGAGCTCGATGCCGCAAATATAGTGCGCGGTATTTTGAAGGTGCAGGCTGCCTTTGCGACCAAACAACACAGGCCACTGGGCAGAGGAACTCACACCAAGGGCACTTGCGCAAAGGCCACATTTGAGGTCTTTGACATCGCTCGCAAATTCGGCGATCCAGCACTGGCCGGGCGTCTGGCCCAGGGCATCTATGCCAAGCCGGGTGTCTATCCCGCAACGGTGCGATTTGCAAATGCAGCGTCCACTATTCTCTCCGACCGCAAGCCTGATCTTCGTGCACTCTCTTTCTCTGTAGACACGACACCTGGCGCGGGCACGGGATCCTCCTACCAGGACTACTCGCTGCAGAGTGCCACGACTTTTCCGATCAATGATGCGCACACTTTTGCCGTGCTCATGAAAGTTCTGAGCGCCGCCAAGGGAGTAGAGCAGCTCAAAGCAATCTGGTCGCTATCGATTCCCGATCTCTTCGCTTTCCTCGGGGCCGCCGTTCGTGGCGCGATTCAGCAACACGGCAAGACGCGCGCCTATCAGCAGATGCGCTATTGGAGCACTGTGCCATTCCGTAACGGCCCCTTTGAAGCCGTAAAGTATGCCGCGATTCCTTCTGCTGACAATTCCGCTCATGAATTGGGAGAGGGTCCAAATGACTTGCAGGATGAACTTATCCGCCATTTGAACGAGGATGCGCGGATGAGTTCATTCGATTTTGCACTACAGCTTCTCGACACCGATCGCATGACGCGCTGGGGATTTCGCCGAAGCGCGAGCTTCTGGGTCGAAAATGCAAGTGTCGAATGGAAGGAAAGTCAGGCGCCCTACTACGTGGTTGGCCGGCTGACGCTTCTGCCCAAATCGGTTCTTCAACCCGAGGCTTGCAAGCACCAATTCATCGACGTCACGGAGCACTCGACGCCTGATACCCAGCCGCTCGGCAGCATCAACCGCGCTCGGCTTGCTGCGGAGCTCGCCAGTCGCAAAGTGCGCCTCGAGAAAGCGACCGTTGAATCGGTTCTGGAAGAACTGCCCATCGCTCCGCCGGCTCCACGGCCGCGTTTCACAGGATTGATCAAATTGGCGGCGATGTTGCCACTCGCGATTCTCGCGTTCTATTTCATTTCGGGCTTCGTTTACCACCGGCTGGCTGCTCGAAACATTCCTGCGCCGCAGCACATTGATGACAATCGCTATCTGAATCAAGGCTGGGGCTTGGATCGAGATTCTACTGACCGGGAAACCTTTTATTACACCCCGCAAGGCACCGAAATGCATGGAGTGCGTTATAGCTGGTTCGTCAACCTTGAGCAGCCCTTCAGCCGCGTGCGCCTCACCGATCCCGACCACATGCGCGCGCTCGACTTCGTTGTCGATCCTGTTCCGACTCCCTCAAATCCAGATCTGCTTCCCATCGGATTTACGCGGCATTTCAACGAAAAGATCCACGACAACGTGGTCGACATTACCTGCTCCGCCTGCCACACCGGTCAGCTCAACGTAACCCAAAACGGCAGGACAACGGCCATCCGGATCGACGGTGGCGCGGCGATGACCGCGTTCACTGACGTAAAACCCGGCAGCTTCCAGGTGGACCTCATACTCTCTCTCGCGGAAACTCTCGTCAATCCGCTGAAGTTCAACCGATTTTCGGCGCGGGTCCTGGAGCCGAACAACAATACCCTCAAGAACAAAATCGCGCTCTGGCGCAATATGACCTCTGTCGTCGGACAACTGGGCAAAGTCGTTAGAGGCTCGTCCAACCCACACCTCTATCCGGTGCAGGAGGGCTACGGGCGCACCGACGCATTAGCTCGCATTGCCAACGTTGTATTCGGTGACCACATCTCGCGGACTAATCTACATACGGGGGACGGTCCGGTCAGTTATCCCTACATGTGGAATATCTGGAAATTTGACTGGGAGCAATACGGCGCATCTGTCAGCCAGCCGATGGCGCGCAATGTCGGCGAGGCGCTCGGCGTGGGCGCAGATTTCAACCTCCTGGATGATTACGGGCGTCCGATTCCATTGAGCGATCGCTATCGCACTTCAGTTTCGTTTGATAACCTCCTGCGCATCGAAACGACCATTCAAAAACTCTCTCCACCCACATGGCCCGAGGATTTGTTGGGGAAGATCAACCAGGCTTCTGCCGATCGCGGTAAAACATTGTTCGAGCAGCATTGCATCCGCTGTCACGGTCCCAGCGTGGCATCCGACGCGTTAAAGCAAAACGTCTCTCCCGGACGATTGCCCGACGACCCCATGTGGGTCATTCGCTACAAGCCCATTCAGGTGGTCGGC
This sequence comes from uncultured Acidobacteriaceae bacterium, assembly GCA_963832035.1. Lineage (GTDB taxonomy): Bacteria > Acidobacteriota > Terriglobia > Terriglobales > Acidobacteriaceae > Telmatobacter. Next base: position 508,977 of record CAWHSK010000005.1, read on the forward strand.
ACCGATCCCGCAGCAGCCAGCAACTTCGTCAACAACACAGTCGACCTCACGCGCACGGGCATCACTTTCGAAGAAGTCAAGCAATTGCTCAAGGCCGAATACGAGACCGAGAAAGCCAGAGATGCGGTGCTCGTCCCCGCATTGCAGCAGGAAATCGCGCGCCGCAAAAGCGCCGGTGCCGACGCTGCCACGCTCAGCGAGTATCAACAGGAACTGGAGGATGCCAGTCCGGTCACCGATGAGTACATCGAACAAAAGCTCGATGGCATCGATCTTCGAGCTGTGGATGAAGGCGAGGCCCTCAATATGCTCGGCCTGATTATCCGCAACCGGTACTACACAGACAACCACATGTCTAAGGCCCTGCAGGGTTGCTATGCCGGCTTTGATACCCTCGATCTCCCCCAGGTGGTCGACGGTTACAAGCCGCGCCCGCTTGCAGGAGTGTGGGCAACCCCGCCCTTCCTCCACAACGGATCGGTGCCGAACCTCTACGAGATGTTGTCGCCGGTTGCCGAGCGATCGAAGAGATTCTTCGTCGGCCGCCGCGAATTCGATCCAGTAAAAGTTGGCTACGTCACTCGACCAGCGCAGGGAACCACGAATGGCTTCTGGTACGACACGACAATTCCCGGCAACCGAAATACGGGCCACGAGTTCACATCCGGCGGCCCTGCAACCGGTGTCATTGGGCCGCCGTTAACGCCCGCCGAGCGAATGGACATCATCGAATATCTGAAAATCAAACAGGACAACCCGCCGTCGAAACCTCGCACCCCGATTGACTGTCTCGCAATGTCGAAATGAATTTGTAGTGGCCGTGACTGGGCGAACAGGACGAAGGACGACTAATGGCCAGAAATATCGTCATCTGCATCGATGGGACAGGGAATGAGTTTGGCGCGAATAACTCAAACGTGATTAAGCTTTATTCCGTGCTGAAACGAGATGACGCGTCGCAGATTACCTTCTATCATCCCGGGCTTGGCACCATGGGCGCTCCCGACGCTCTAACAAAATTCCAACAATGGTGGACCAAAACCTGCGGCCTCGCGTTCGGTTACGGTCTCAGTGGCGCCCTGGAAGATTGCTACACATATTTGATGGAGAAGTTCGAAGAGAATGACACCATCTTCATCTTTGGATTTAGTCGCGGCGCATATGTTGCACGGGCGCTTGCCGCCATGGTGCACATGTATGGTCTGATGCAAAAGGGAAATGAGCCGCTGATTCGATACATCCTGAAGATGTTCACGAAGAAGAAGAGGACTGATGCCGATTTCCAGTTGGCCGAGCAATTCAAGGCCACCTTCTCGCGCCAATGCAAGATGCATTTCGTGGGCGTGTGGGATACGGTGAGCTCAGTCGGCTGGCTGTACGATCCACTGTCACTGCCTTTCACGAGAACCAACCCCGACATAGAAATTGCTCGCCAGGCAATTTCGATCGATGAAAGGCGCGCCGCCTTTCGGCAAAATCTATGGGCGCTGGATCCAGATTATCCCCAGGACATCCAGCAGGTCTGGTTTGCAGGCGTCCATTCTGACGTAGGCGGAGGATACCCCGAACCTGAAAGCGGATTGGCAAAGATCACGCTCCAGTGGATGCTTGAGGAGGCGGAAGCGAAAGGCCTTGCTGTGGATGACGTGCTCAAGAATCAGGTCCTCGGCTTTACAGATCCCAATATGGCCAAACCAGACTGCCTCGCCGTCATGCACAATTCCCTGAAAGGCTGGTGGTGGATCCTCGAGATATTCCCCCGTAGGCACTTCGATACGAGGCTTACACCTCCTGCATGGAAATGGGAATTGCCGCTGGCCTCGCCTCGGTATATCGCGCCCGGTTCTTCAATCCATCCCACAGTTGCGCAGCGGATAGCTGGAAATCCTGAGTATCGCCCTTCGAACCTGCCTTGAAGCTCGCCAGAAACGTTTCTTCTGCATCTGAACCAGGTTGCATCATTCTGATATCTCAAAGTGGTTTGCGGACCATCGCCCCGCTGCCATACCCCTAATCTTGGCTACTGGAATATGCTTTCACGGAGTATCCTTTGTCCATGCTTCCCCGGAGCATAATCCTCTCCTGCCTGCAGAATTTCGTCCTGGTTGCCGTTGTCTACGGCTGCGCGTTGAACGCCAATGCAGCAACCGAGCACCAGGACCGCACACTCGTCATCGAAGGATTGGGGCATGGGAAAGCAGATCTCGACGGCCCGTGGCAGTTTCATATTGGAGACAATCCTGCTTGGGCGCAGCTGTCGTTCGATGATTCCGGCTGGGAGACGCTTAGCCCTGACGCGCCGTGGGGTGCGCAAGGCCATCCTTCCTATGCTGGAGTCGCCTGGTATCGACGCCATCTTAAGATTGTCCCCGCACCCAATACCGACGGCAGACTTCGAATTCTCATCCCCAACGCTGAAGACGCCTACGAGATTTATTGGAATGGAAGTCTGATTGGGCAGTACGGAAAGCTGCCGCCTCATCCCGTTTGGTTCTACAGTGTGTTTCCCCGGTCGTTCCTACTCAACGGCGACACGTCGGGCGTGCTCGCAATTCGCGTCTGGAAGGCGCCGCTGGATATCTTCTCGACGGCGGAATCCGGGGGACTCGCTACAACTCCGATCGTGGGCGATCCAGACACGGTTTCCCTGTACGAACGGGCGGTCACCTGGCAGTACATTCAACTTGAGCTGTTCGAGTATTCCCTCGTGCTCTTGCGCCTGTTCATTGCGGTATTGTGCGTCGTGCTCTGGAGCCATAACCGCCGGGAGAAGTTCTTCATCTGGGTCGGAATCTTCACGATAACGCCGGTGGCTCTGCATGTTTTGCAGGGCATGTTCCTGATCCCATTCCCCTACGGATTGGCGCGCTGCATCAATCAACCGCTCTATGTAGTTTCGAACATCTCATTGTGGTTTCTTCTCATCTGGCTGCTGCAACTCAATGAGAGACGGAAGGTAGTTTGGTGGACCAGAGTATTCGCGGGCCTGAGCATCCTTGCTGGCACCGCAGACGGAGTGCTTGCGCTTGTTTGGGGCTCGGCAGCAACGAAGATGAAGTGGACCGACGGGTTTCTCACCAGCATCATTTTGCTTTTCGAGGTTGTCCCGTTTTTTCTGATTGCCATTGGGTTGCGCAATCGGCTGGGTGTATCCCGATGGGCGGTGGCGCTCACCGCATTCCTATTGCAGGCTCTTCATTCCATCGCGGATATAAGCGCATTCGGCCAGCGGTTCACGCATTGGACTTTGTTCACCGCTCTTGTCGATACGCCTCTGTTCACAATTCAAGGGGTGGACTTTCAATTTGAGAAGGTAACCTCACTGGCGCTGTTCGCGTCGATCCTTTTTGCCGTCTATCACTATGTTCTCGAGCAGCAGGCACGAAAGACAGCTCTCGAGCAGGAGATGCAAAGCGCGAGAGAGATTCAACAGGTCCTTATTCCCGAAACCCTGCCCTCGCTTGAGGGATACGGAATAACCAGTGCCTATACCCCGGCACAAGAGGTGGGCGGGGACTTCTTTCAGATTCTCGCAAATGTCGACGGCACGACCGTCGTTGCCTTGGGGGACGTAAGCGGGAAGGGTCTGAAAGCGGCAATGAACGTCGCTACGATTGTCGGTGTCCTTCGCGCAGAGGCGACAAATACGTCGAGCCCCGGAGAGATGCTCGGCACGCTCAACAGGTGTCTTACGGGGCGCATGCAGGGTGGGTTTGCCACAAGCATCGTCCTTCGGCTGAACTCGAACGGCGAGGCTACCATTGCAAACGCCGGCCATTTGCCGATCTTTCTCAATGGCAAAGAATTTTCTCTCGAACCTTCTCTTCCCCTGGGATTGGTCGGGGAATGCATCTACGAAGAAGTTACAGTGCGCCTGCAACCCGGCGATCAACTGAGTCTCTATACAGATGGATTGCTCGAAGCCCGGAATCCAAGCGGTGAACTCTTCGGATTTGAGCGTCTTCGCACTTTGTTTGCGAGCAGGCCCACAGCGCAGGAAGCGAGTCAGGCTGCCTGCGTCTTCGGTCAGGACGATGACATCACTGTGCTCACACTTACAAGGTTGGCAGCCGGAGAAGAATCAACCACCCAAATCGTCGCGCCGGTTCTGGATGATGTTCCGGCGCGGACCTAGGCTGTTGATGCACTGGGTGACCTTCAATCATCGAGCTACCTGGACCGTGATGGACGTACTGCCAGTTGCGTAATTAGTTCCTCCACTGTAAATGGCAGTAATTACGTCGCTGCCTTTTGGAAGCGAAGAAACCAGCACAGTCGTGCTTGCCGCGCCCATCGCATTCACAGGCACAATTGCGATCACGTTAGCGCCGTTCTTAAATGCCACTGACCCCGTCGCATTGGGAGGGCCCGCGCTCCATGACTGAATGGAAGCCGACAAGGTCAGGCTTCCTCCAGTTACATACCAGGCCGAAGGAGTGAACTGCACTACAACGGGAGCGGAAGTCACAATGAAATTCTGCACCTTCGGGCCGGCTGCGGCGTAGTTTGTCTGGGCTGGGTAGCTTACCGTCACGCTATGATTCCCGACCGGAGGTTTTGGCAGGGTAATGTTCACTGCGCCGGAAGCAAGTGAAACAGTGACTGGCGCATTCCCGTCGTAAACGTAGGTGATCGATCCCAGCGGCGCCCCCGCATTCGAACTGGCATTGACGACGCACTGGAAGTTTGCGCCATATGGGTAAGGCGTGTTCCAGCAGGACATCGCCAGAACCACAGGAACAGGCTGCACGTTCAATGTGACAGGTGCTGAAGTTCCGGCGGAATTAAAGCGGTCTCCGGAATACACAGCCGATAGGGTGTGCGTCCCTGCGGGAAGATTCTTCAGGTAGTAGTAGGCAGCGCCGCTACTGAGATTGAGAGTCACGAGAACCGACCCTTTATCAACGATCTTTACTGTGCCTGTGGGCACGTGCCCATTGATGTTTGCGAGTTGAACAGTCAGGTTGGTTCCCAGCGGATAAGTCACCGTGCCTGGCGACACCGTGAGATGAATCTGGCTATCAACTGCGTCGACCTGGTAAGTTAACGACTGAGATTTCTGGTTACCCGCTGCATCCTTCGCAACGATGCTGAACGTTTGCAATCCAGATGAGGAAGTAGGCACGGTGGCCGTTAACGTTCCTGTGTCGGCAACACCAGAGCCATACGTCTGGCTGCCGCACTGGACGATTCCAGAAAGAGCATCGGTGCATCTGTAGGTGGCCATCACAATCTGACCCTGGTAATAGGGTCCCGCGGGCGTCAACGTTGGTCCGGATACGACCTCGGGCAGAACGGTATCTACATTGATGGGAAAGGTAAAGAAGCTTGTAATCCAACTGCCAGAGGTATCCTTGGCGAATTTCAACTCCTGTGTCCCCGCGCAATCCTGCGCGAAATAGTGCAGCAGATAACTCCCGTCTTCAAGCCCGGTCAGAGACTGCACGGGCGGAGTAAATACTGCGGCGGGCGGGTTATCAGGGCATTGCAGGGTATTGGCTAGAACGGTGTCCGTTGCAATGTTTGCGCTTGGTGTAGGCACGTTGTTGGCGGCCGAGATGCCATAGGTGATGCTTCGAATGGGCGACGCAACAAAGCTTGCCGCTCCGGGCAAACCAGTACCAGCCAGATTTGGCGGCTGACTCGACAACTTGAAATATGGATTGGGGTTGTTCGTCCAATTTCCAGGCCCCAGTGCGACAGGGTTCCCCGAACCGTCGGTCACAGTCACGCTCGTAAGATCTTCAGGCACCTTCGCGATCGAGATGAAGGTCGAGTTCGGTCGAGTAGTCTGAGACTTGCCGTCGTAAAGTCCAGGCCCCGTGAAACTGGTAAGCAGATTCTGCGGACAATTTAGGTCCTGCAACGATGATGCGGGATCGAAGGTGCATGGCCCCTGCTCCCATCCTTCACTCGCCATCAGGAATCCCATTCCCTCGTGGAATGTCGGCCCTCCGGGAGTTGGAATGTCATTCAAATCGAAAGCGGGTCCGTCGAAGACATCATGAAGCTCTTCATTCGACAGACTTGAAGATGGACATTGTGCTCCCGTTGCCGTGCTGCCGGTACCGGTGGTGCACGTTAGCGTGTATAGCTTGCAGGCAGGTTGCCCATCAACCAGTTCGCCATTGTGGACCAGGCACATCGAGGTTGCAAAAGACGTTCCGCTCACCTTCTGCGGATACGCCGTTAGAGACTCAAGAGCCGAATCGCCAACCTGAGGATTGACGCCATTTGGATTGATCGTCAGCGATCCAGCAGTCTGAGCTCCGCTCAAGTTGTATTCGAAGCCGATCATCTGGTCGTTGCCGGTATTGAAGGTGAAGTCTTGATTTAGTTGTTGCGTAGTAGGGTTTGTCGCTGGAATCGTATTGCCCGAGATCAATGCAGGGCCTGTGACCCCTCCCGCTGTGCAGTTTGTATTCAGAAACACGCTTGAATTGGCAACGTACCCTCCTTCATCTACCAGATCAATCTTGACTTGCTGCGCGCCAGGGATCAGCAAAGAACTGATATCGATAGGCGGCACTCCGCCGGTGGCGACAAATGAATCAGGCGATTGCCCGGTGAGGCTGCCTGCGCTTGCCGCGTTCTGATAGGCGGAGCTAAAGCAATTCTCAAACGGCCCCTGGGAGGAACCATTCACACCACCCTTGCAGACGTTCACCGGTCCATTACTGCTGGTCAGATTCGTGATGTCAATGTTGTTATCAACCAGCAGATTGGCAGAGCTATTTGCGGGGGATGCACTCGCTGCTGAGGAAAGGACCGCAATCGGAGAATCCGGGCAGGTGAGATTGAGGGTATTTGTATTGAAGATGACCTGGCTCTCGCCATAGCCAGCCCCTGATTGAGACGCCCGCACATTGAGAGGAGAGAACAGTTGGCTTGAATTTTGGGCTTGGTGAGTGGTGCGGAGGCGAAAATACCAATTACGACCAACAGGGAAAGGGGAAGGGAAGAGACCTTCATTTTGTTCAGCGACCTCCGCGTCGTCTGTCATCCGCGCAATAGAGCCTTACAACTTGCTCATCTGGGCACTGATCTTTTTGAATGTGGGAAGGCGTTCTTGGGGAATTAATCAGAAGCCGAAACTGTTGCCAGTCTGCCCGAAGCCTTCAAAGGTGTCAACTCACGCGAGAAACACAGATTTCGTCGGATGAGAATCCTTGCAAAGTCTGACTCATTCACGGGCAGGTGGCCCATTCATCAAATGCGGCAACGCAATCGGACTCCCAGTGATCGCTTACGGCGTGAAGACATAAGAGCAGCGAGCGTTTCTGGCGAAGCTCGGGTGCACATATTCCAGGGAAATCTCTTGAGCCATTCGCTGCCGCTGGGCGAATTCAACTAGAACGAGCGGCTCAGGCGCCGCAGGCTGCAAGTGCTGCCGATTCGGAATCGAATACTCCGAAAAGAGAGAGAATCCCGACCATCCTGAACGTCTTGGCGACGAACGGGGCCGGGTTTACAAGCTTGACCGAGCCTCCAAGCTTGTTGGCCTGGCGAAGCGCATTCACAACGGAGCCGATGCCGGACGAGTCGATATACGGAAGCGCTTCGAGGTCGAGCAGCAGGAAGATGTGTCCGCTGGCGAGCGCCTGTTGAAAGGCGGTTTCAAACTGGTTGACGGCCTCGCCGCTCGTCAACCTGCCTTTTAATTTCAATACGCAAACGGCTCCATTTTCCCTTATATCCAGATCCACGGCTGCCAGCTTTCAGTCGAAATTTCGCTTTACACGAGAGGCTCTACTTGTTAATCTCCAAGACTCAACCCATTGAGAATTAACGCCATCTTCCCCGTTGTCAAGCTAACTTTTACCGAAGCCCCTGGCCGCCAATGATCTCACCTGTCAACGAGGTCGCGCTCGAAGTCGGCACACTTCTGTTAGCTACGCCCGACGCGTCCTCCCGCGCTTCGATCGTTGCCTCGGTTATTGTGGAGCAATTGCCGAACTGCGCCTGCGCTGTTCACCGATTCGATCATGAGGATGTAGAGAGCGCTTGGAGAGTAATCGGTCTGGCCGGAGATATCTCGCTCGAACCGGCTTCGACCGGGTCTGGCAACCGGCTGATGGCTCCTTTGCTGCTTGAATCGCCTGAGCCACTCATTTATTCCAGCGCCGATATTCTGCGGGAAGATTATTCGCATCTGCGCATTTCGCGGTCTGTCTCGTCGATCGCCTACATCCCCCTTCTTCAGGAAACTGAACTGGCCGGCGCCATTGAGATTCTCTCCTTTTCAGGAAGCCCCAGACTCCAGGATCTTGAGTCGATTTCGCCCATCGTGCAGCTCGCTTCGACCGCAATTCTGGCAGCCGAAAGCATCGAGGCGCAGCGGCAGGATCTGCTCGAGTCCGTGCACCGCATGTCGCAACTTTATGACCTGGAGAAGTCGCTCAACACGACCCTTGAGTTCGATGCAGTGACCGCGCTGATCCCGGTGAAAGCGGCGGCGATGCTGCCGTGCCAGGCCATGAACCTTTGGCTGTTCGACGGGGAGATATTACGCCTTATCTCGACTCATGGAGAGGACGCCACCATCGAGGTCGGCACGACGCAATCGCCCGGCGAGGGCTATGTGGCAGACATGGCCGAGGAGGGTGATTCGCTGCTGATTGCCGATGCTGAGGACGAGAGGCTGAAGCTTCGAAATGCCCATGCCGGCGCCGAGTTGGGACTTGCCGCGGTAACGAATGCGCTGCTGGTCCCGCTAATGCAGGATGACGCAGAGGTTGGCGTGCTCGAGGCCATCAACAAAAAGGATGGTGTTTTCGACGACGACGATCAGTTCCTGATGATGTCGATGGCGGAGACGATTTCCAGCGCACTCAAGAACGCAAGCCTGATGCTTGCCGAGCGAAAGCTGGAAATCCTCAAGGCGCTCGTGCACGTGAGTACCGAAATCACCTCGACGCTTCGACTCGATCGGCTGCTGGGGATCATCGTCAACAGTCCGCAGCACGTGCTGCCGTACGAGCGTTGCGCCATTGCGCTCGATCATCGAGGAAAGCTGCAGTTAAAGGCTGTTTCGGGCATGGCTGCGCTTCCGCTGGGCGATATCACGGTGGAGCGGCTCAATCAGCTGGCGCGATGGCTCTCCGAGCAGACCGAACTTGTGCACCTGCGACGGCTGGAGAACGAGAACGAAAGAAAGCAGGAGGATCTTCCAGCGCCTGTCGCGGAGTATTTTGCCGCAACGGGATTTCGCGCGCTGTACGCCATTCCGCTCGCCGACGATCAGGGCCGCGTGGGAGTGCTGATGTATGAGAGCAGCGACCCTGAGTTTCTCGATGTCTCCCACGTCGAGATGATCAAGATTCTCGCCGGGCAGGCAACAGTTGCCATTCGCAATGCCCTGCTCTATCGCGAGGTCCCGCTGATAGGCCTGATCGAGCCTCTCGTGAGGAAGAAGCGGGCTCTCCTCAACAACCAGCGGAGCCGGTGGATGACGATCGGTATCCTGTTCGAGTGCGCGCTCTTCCTGTCGTTCTTTCCGCTGCCGATGCGCGTTGCCGGCGATGCGGTGGTGGCGCCTCAACATATGGTCACGATTGACGCGCCCGTCGACGGCAACGTCACGATGGTCTACGCACATGAAGGGCAGCGGGTAAAAGCCGGTGACGTGCTCGGTGCTATGAATGACTGGCAATGGCGCGCCGATCTGGCCTCTACTGAGGCAAAGTATCAGCAGGCGATGCTGGTGATGCAAAATGACCTGGCGCATGGGTCTGCGCAGTCGGGCGCCGATCGCGCACAGACAGAGTTTCTTCGTGCCGAAGTGACGCGTGCGAGTACCCGCATCAAGGATGCGCAGCTGCGGTCCCCGATTGACGGGATCGTGGTGACGCCTGATCTCCAGAACGTTGCAGGAAAGCACCTGGATGCGGGAACGGCCTTTGCGCAGGTACTGGATCTATCGTCGGCGATTGTGCAGGTTTCGATTCCCGAGCGGGATACGGTGCTGATGCATCCTGGCGCGAATGTAGCTATCAAGCTGGAAAGCTATCCGCAGCGCACGTGGCGTGGACCCATCTCGATCGTGAGCCCCGAGGCGAAGGCGGGACAGGGAGATCGCACCTTCACGGTGGAAGTGCCCCTCTTGAATGCGGACGCCAGTTTACGCGCCGGAATGACTGGGCGAGCGAAGGTTTCTCTGGGATGGAAACCTGCAGGGTACGTTCTGCTCCGGCATCCTGCACTGTGGGCCTGGCAGACACTCTGGAACGGGATTGGTTGGTAACGGTATGAGCAATGCGTTTCGGCACCTCGTTCACTCGCCGTGCGTGGTAATTGCCACGGTTGTCCTGGCATGTTTCAGCGCGGGATGCGATTCCCGTTCCGCTGCAATGGACGCGAGCGCGGCCACGCCGGCAGCCACAGTGCCGCTGGCGAAGCGGGCGCCTGAGCCTCAGCCGACAGCGGAGGCTGCAGACCCGAAGTCATTCTCGACCACGGGACCGCTGGTGGCTGAGCAACAGGCTGACATCGCCGCTGAGCGTGCTGGCCGTATCGTGAGCATCGATGTACGCATCGGCGATCGCGTTATAAAAGGGCAGATTCTGGCACAACTTGATGATCGAGCACTGCGCTCAGCTTGCGCCTCGCAAAAGGCGCGAATGGCCTCGGCGCAGGCGCAGCTGCATGAGTGGCAGGCCGAACAGCTAACGGCAGAATCAGATCTGCGGCGAGCCGATGCGATGCGGGAAAACAAAATCATCAGCGAAGAGAATTGGGAGCACGCGAAATACAGGGTCGACGAAACCATCGATGAGGTAACGCGATTCCGCGAAGAGGCCTCGGCTTCTGAGGCGGACTTGAGCACGGCCAACCTGCAATTGGAACAGTCGCGCATTGTGGCGCCGTTCGCGGGAGTGGTTGGACGCAGCACGGTGCGCCCTGCGCAGGAGGTGAAGCCGGGCGATGTGCTCTTCTGGATTACCGCGGAGGCGCCATTACAGGTGCTGTTCACCGTGCCTGAGACTTCGATGTCGGCGTTTGCAGCCGGCAAGCCGCTGGATCTTACAACGGCAGATTATCCAGGACTGCATCAGTCGGGCCGAATCGTGCGCGTCAGCCCGGTGGTTGATCCGGCCAGCGGCAGTGTGCAGGTGATAGGGGCCGTCGCACATCCGTCATCGTTGCTGAAGCCCGGCATGACGATGCAGGTGCGACTGGCGCCATGAACCTCAGCGAAGCTCTCGATGCGGCACTTCCGGACATTCCGAAGGAGCGACGGTCACGCAGCCGTCCGCCGCAACTCGACCCGGAGCTGATCATTCGCGATGGAGTGCTCGACGGCGAGCCGTTCGTCGGAGTTCTGCAGCGCGGCAAGAACAACTATTTTCGCCTGTCGCCTTCTCAATGGATGCTCGCGCAGCTTTTCGACGGTGAACGCACCCATGAGGCAATTGCCCAGGCATTTGTCACGGAAACCGGCGTCGCGATCGAAACCGCGGAAGTGCGATCTTTCGCCGATCAGATGGACGAGCTCGACTTCTGGTTCAAGACCTACCAGGAGAAAAATCTCGCCATGAGTGAGAAGCTTCTGGCGCAGCGTGGACGCCGCACGAAGTCCAAGATCAATGTCGCCCACATCAGCTTCTCGGCCTGGGATCCGGACCGCTACCTCGGCTGGCTCGATCGCAGGATAGGCCGCTTCATTTACAGCGGCTGGTGTGCCCTGGCCGTTGCGATTCTTCTCCTTTTTGAAACAGTTGTCGTCATCGAGAATTGGCGGTTCATCAGCCCGGACACGGTACTCTTCTTCAATTTCGCGCAGAAGAGCTGGGGTGATTTTGCAGAGTTCTGGCTTTTAATCCTCGTGGTCGGTTTTTGTCATGAGACTGCGCATGGGCTCACCTGCAAGCACTTCGGCGGAGAGGTGCACAGCATGGGGCTGATGTTTCTGTACTTCGTCCCGTGCTTCTTTGTGGATGTCACGGAGAGCTGGGTTTCCGCCACCAAGATCCAGCGGCTGGGCACCATCATGGCCGGCATCTGGGTTGAACTCGTGATGTGTGGCGTCGCTATGATCTTCTGGCTGAATGCGCCTCCTGGAAGCTGGGTTCACAAGGTTGCGTACGAGGTCATCCTGCTCACGGGAATCGCCGCGGTGGTTATCAACCTCAACCCGTTGATCAAGCTGGACGGCTATTACTTTGCGACGGAGATCATCGAGATACCGGACCTGAAGGAGAGATCTACTGCTTTCCTGACGGGATGGTTCCAGGCAAAAGTGCTTCGGCTGCCCGTCGAGGTCCCGGTCGTGCCTCGTCGGCGAGCACTGCTTTTCGGGATCTACGCCTTTGTGTCGGGACTCTACAGCTATGTGTTGCTGTTCTTCGTTGTGCGGCTCTCCTATCGGCTCGGCTCAAGGTTCATGGCAGAGTTCGCGTTGATTCCTTCGGCTGCGTTTGCCTTTGCGTTATTCCGTTCGAGACTGCGATCGCTTGGCAAAGTCGCCAAGGAGATTCGGGTACAGAATTCTCAATCCAGGTTCCGGTGGCGTTCCTCGTATATTGTCGCTGGGATTGGATTGGTTGCACTGTTGTTTGTGCCGCTGTGGCGGGACCGCGAAGATGCCTTCTTCGTGATTGAGCCCGCGGAACTGCATGCCGTGTGCGCTGCGGTCCCTGGCAGAGTGAATACGGTGCTGGTGCGAGAGGGCCAACAGGTGCGCGCCGGAGAGCCGTTGCTTCAGATGACGAGTCATGAGGCGGCGTCGATGCGGTCCGCGGCTCTAGCCCAGACCCGGAGTGCTCGATTCAAGACATTCGACGCGCAGATACAGGGACAGAGCATTGGGTCCGCTGCAGCCGATCAGACAGAAGCTCAGACGATGACGGTGCTGGCGAAAGAAGCGCAGTCGGGCCTCGAACTCACGGCGCCGGCAGATGGTACGATCTTGACCGCCGATCCGGCATTGCTGGTGAACGAGGACGTCGCGTACGGCCAACCCTTGTTGCAACTGGCCGAAGGGGCGCGCATGGTGAGGGTATACATCCCCACATCGGCGCTGGACCGGCTCTCAGCCAATTCGGAAGTGGCTTTCGCTCTGCCGGGTCAGTTCTCCCAAATTCGACTGAGGCTGGCGCCGCTGGCCGGTGAACCGGTTGCGCTTCCGGCCGGTCTGGTGTCCGCTGAAAAGTATCAGGGATTTAAATCGCCTGTGTTCTACAGTTCGCGAATCGCACTGCCGACTGCTGCTGGAAGCCCGTTGTATGGCCTGGCAGGCACAGCGAAGATCTTCGGAGAGAGACGCAGCGTGGCTGGCCGAGCGGCCGCTATGATCTCGAATCTCGTCAGAGCGCACGTCTGGTAAACGCGAAAACGGCGGCCAACGTATGGCCGCCGTTCATCTCTTCCGGGGGAGCGCACCTGCACTAAGTCCCTCCCGCGCACTATGAAAAGCCTAGGAAGGCCTCATGGCGTTGATAAGGCCGGCGCTTCGTGCGACTCTGAATGCGGTCTTCGCGCTGGCGGCGACGAGAGGCTTTGCCAGTGTCCGCTGTGCGGTAGCCAGTTTGGCCGATGAGGTTGGCTTGGCGATTTTGGCCGTGGACTTGGAGGTTGACTTGGAAGTACGGGAGTTGCCAACCAGAGACTTCTTTGTGACTGCCATCGTAATATCCCCCAGGAAATGGATTTTTTGAATTGCCGACGTCAACCTAATTTGCATTCAGTGCGCCAAACCCTAGGATCGCCCTTAAATTTCCGTAAGTTGCTGATATGAATGTAGTTTTACGAAAAGCGTGATCTGTGCGAAAACCAAGAACGACTTCTATTAGTTTAAAAATTAAACTTTCATCGGTTAATTTTTAACCTCGACTTAATTCAGAGGGAATACTTACGGCAGAGATACTTCATCTTTTGGACATCTACGTTAAGCAGGCGTGCGGCTGCGGTTTTACTGCCATCTCCCCGGTGAAGCGCGGTGGTAAGCAATGCGACTTCGAGCTGTCTCACCTGCTCATCGAAGTCTGTGCCACCGTCGGGAAGCAGAAGAGCTTCATTGGCTGCCAGGCTGCGCTCAATTACGCGAGGCGGCAGATCGGCCGGCCCGATCTCCTGGTGGCGCGTCGTGATGATCAGCCGTTGAATCAGATTCTCCAACTCGCGAACGTTGCCCGGCCAGGTATGTTCTTCCAGCGCGGCCAGGGCGTCTGCGCTAATTCGCTTCTGAGGCACTCCATTGGCAGCGCAGTGGATCTGAAGAAAATATTCGCATAGAAGCGGAATGTCTCCGATCCGCTCCCGCAGCGGTGGAAGCTGAATGGGAATGACGTGAATGCGGTAGTAGAGGTCCTCGCGGAATCTGCCGGTTCTAGCCATCTCTTCCAGGGGTTCGTTGGTGGCGCAGATGAGGCGGAAGTCGATCTTGCGAAGGGTGCGGCCGCCGAGACGCTGAACCTGGTGATCTTCGAGAACACGGAGCAGCTTGGTTTGCAGGGGTAGGGTGAGGGTCGCGATCTCATCCAGAAAGAGTGTGCCGCCGTCGGCCATTTCAATGTGCCCAGGGCGGGATTCAGTGGCGCCGGTAAACGCTCCGCGTTCGCTGCCAAACAGCTCCGATTCGATGAGGTTCTCGGGAAGCGCTGCACAGTTAAGCCGGACGAACGGCTTGTTGGCGCGACGGCTCAGCGCAACGATGGCGCGGGCAGCGAGTTCTTTGCCGGTGCCGCTTTCACCCCGGATGAGGACATTGATATTGCTTGCGGCTATCTGCTGGATCGCATCGTAAATCAGCCGCATCGGCTCGCTGGCGCCAATAAAATCCTGAAAGCGGCTCGCCTCGAGCGCCTGCAGCCGTGACCGCTCGCGTTCGGCCTCTTCGCTGCGGCGGCGCATGGTGTCGAGAAGCATCATTCGCAGTTCTGACACGTCAACCGGGTTGCGGAAGTGGGCATCAGCGCCGGCGCTGAGGGCGTTTTTCTCTACAGAGCGCGCGTGGGCACGGCTCATCGAGAGCAGGGCGAAATCGTTATTGAGCCTGCGAAGTTCGGTGAGAACAGGAAGTCCTCCGTACGGATCGTCTCCCTGGGTGTCTATGTCGAGCAACACGGCGGAGACCTGTTTGTTGCGTGTCCAGCGGGCGAGGTCCTCGTAGGTGTCGCGAACGACAATCTGGACCCACGGCAGCAGTTCGGTCCGCAGTATCTCGAGGAATTCTTCGTCGAGCGTGACGATGCAAACCGTTGGAAGTACAGAGTCGTCGCGGCCTTGGAGCCGGTAAATTGCACGTTCTGCGCCGGGAGCATACCGCATTCTATATAGGAAGCTTCGACCTGTGCTCAAGTGTTTTCAAAGGAGATGCTCTTCGATGGTGATCCGGTATATCCACCGTAACCCGGTGAAGCCGGGATCGGTGCTCCCCCCGGGAAATACTGATGGAGTAGCTTCCCCATTACGCCACCGCCAATCAGATTCTTAAGCAGGTATACCTCGCCGCGCTTATCGGCTCACCCTCAATTCCCTGCGATACGTTTACAGAGTATTCATACGTGCTCCGTAAAGTGATTAAGGATTTTCCCAAACAGATTTTCCCATCAGACCCGCTTGAACATCAAAACTCTTTGGAGCAATTCATGAGACGCAGCGTTTTACTCTCTGTCCTTCTTCTCCTCTTCAGCGCGCCCTTCAGCCTGGCGCAATTCGACAGTTCGGCCGTTGTCGGATTCGTCCGGGATTCATCTGGTGCGCCGCTCGCAAGCAGCAAGGTTACGCTGCTTAATCTCGCCACAGGTGTCTCGTTGGTGACCACCACCGACGGCGAAGGCCACTTCCAGTTTTCGGATGTTCACATCGGGCGCTTCAAGGTTTCCGCATCAGCTGTTGGTTTCAGCGATTCAGTCACCGACCCGTTCGCCGTTAACGTGAATACTCGTCAGCGCGTAGATCTGACGCTGAAACCGGGCAGTGTATCGGAAAGTGTCACAGTCTCCGGGGCTGCCACTCAACTCGAGAGCGAGACATCCTCCGTTGGCACAGTCATATCTGAGACCCAGGTGCACGATTTGCCACTGAACGGTCGCGCGTATGGCGACTTGATGTCGCTTGCTCCGGGCGTGCGACGCAACAACCTCGAGAACCAGTCGGTCACCAGTCGTGACGCGTCTTACAACGTCAATGGCCAGCGCTCGGAGTTTAATAATTTCCTTCTCGACGGACTTGATAACAACGCCTATGGCACTTCGAACCAGGGCTTCTCGAACCAGGCCATTCCGCCGTCGCCCGATGCCATCAACCAGTTCCGCATCGAGACTAACAACTATTCTGCCGAGTTCGGCCGCGCATCTGGGGCGGTGGTCAACGTCTCAATCAACAGCGGCACCAACCAGTTCCACGGGAGCGTTTGGGAGTATTACCGCAACACGATTTTCAATGCCATTGGCCCCTTTGCCCCTCCAATTAACAAGCTCACGGGCAAGTCGCAGAAGCCGGAACTGAATCGCAATCAGTTTGGTGGGGCAGTTGGTGGACCTATCCTGCGTGATCGTCTCTTCTTTTTCGCCGACTACGAAGGCAACCGCCAGGTTCAGGCGACTTACGCCTCGGCAACGATTCCAACGATTCTGCAACGTCAGGGAATTTTCCAGACGAGCGCCGGCGCACCGGTGTCACTTCGCAATCCGATTACAGGCGCCCTCTACGCAAATGGCGTCGTGCCGCAGTCAGACTGGACGCCGCTGGCCACGCTCGTGATCGCCGCGCTACCCGAGCCCAATGTTTCGGGCTTCACAAACAACTATGCGTCGTTCCCCCGCGCCACACTTACCGATAACAAGGGAGACGGTCGGCTCGACTGGGTTCTTAGCACCAGGACCGCAGTCTTCGGCCGCTACAGCGACCATAAGGGCGATATCGTCGATGCCACTTCTATACCTGGCGATGCGGGTGACGGCGGCAACGGCACGATCCACGCTTACAACCGTCAGATCGCGGCCGGCATTACCCATTCATTCAGTCCAAGTTCGATGCTCGATGCGCGCATAGGCTTCACGTGGACGCACGGCGGCAAAACGCCCTACCTCGCGGGTGAACAGAGCATCAACGTTGATGCGGGCATTCCTGGTTTTCCAACAGATCCGGCAGTCATTCGGCGGCTTAGCAACGAGAGTGTCAAAAACTTCAGCACGTTCGGGGCGCAGACCTCAAACCCGCAATTCCAAAATCCGTTTGTCATCGATCCCAAAGTCAACTACTCGTGGATCAAAAATCGCCACAGCATGAAGTTCGGCTGGGAATTTCTCGCCATCAATACCGAAGTTGATGATTTCAACCCGGTATACGGCGGCGAAACCTTCAGCCAGGGATTCAGCCAAAATGGGGGTGGCACCAGCGATGCTGGTGCGGCGGCTGCGGCTTACCTCACCGATTTCCTCACCGGCGCACGCGACAGCTATCAGCTCAACAATTTTCGAATCGTCAACTATCACCAGTACATGAATTTCTTCTACTTTCAGGATGACTGGAAGATGCTGCCTTCGCTCACCGTGAATATGGGCCTGCGCTACGAACTTGTAACGCCGCAATGGGTCGACGGCAACTATCTGGCTAACTTCGATCCATCCACCAACACGCTCATCCAGGCTTCAAGCGGTTCGCTCTACAACCGGGCCCTGGTCCACATGCCAAAACTCGATTTTGCGCCGCGTCTCGGATTTGCATTCCAACTTGATGCCAAGACGGTGATACGCGCAGCGTACGGCCTAAGCTTCGACCAGTTCAACCGCGAAGGTGGAGAAAACCTGCTGGCTTACAACGGCCCGTACATCATCAACTCCACCGTGAACCAGGTAGCACCTTTCGCATTCACCGGCACCAAGCAGCCGTTGTGCACTGGCGAAAACTACACAGGTTGCTTCCGTACTGTTGCGCAGGGCTATCCATCGAACTTCGTCGATGCCAGCAACTTCAATACCACGATCGCGCAAACACGCTACATTCCCAAGGACATTCCTACCGGTTATGTGCAGGCTTGGCATCTTGATGTGCAACGCGAGATTACAAAAAACACAGTTTTCACCGCATCCTACATCGGTGAGCATGGCGTGCATATCTGGGCGCTCGCCGATTACAACCAGGCTGCGGCGAACGCAACGGGCGGAACGCTGAGCGTTCAGGCGCGTCGGCCAATTCCCACATTCACCACGATTGAGGAATCCATCCCCGCCGGCTTTTTGACCTACAACGCGGCCCAGGCAAAACTTGAGCATCGCTTCTCTGGCGGACTTTACCTGTTGAACTCGTTCACATGGTCCCAGGCCATCGACAATGCTTCGGGCCATCTCGACACGCCCAACAACGACACGTCCCGAGTGAATTTGGCTAACCTGAATGGCGAGCGCGGACAGTCGGCCTACAATCAACCGATCAACAACACTCTCAGCGTGGTTTGGGATATGCCTTTCGGCAACGGTCGGAAATTCGCATCGAGAATGCCGCGCGCTCTCGATATGGCGCTCGGCGGATGGCAACTCACAGCCATCAATACCGATACCAGCGGACAGCCGTTCAATCTGATCTACAGCCCTTCGGCTGCATTTCAGTTGAGCCCGCTGCTCAACCAGCGCCCCAATGTCTCAGGCAATCCCATCAATCCAAAGGCAAGCTGGATTAAGACGAGCACATCGCTGAATGGGTATTTGAGCACTGCCAATGTCACCAATCCCACTGACGCCAACCATCCCTACGGGAACGCTGGCCGAAACTCGCTGCGCGACATGACGTTCAACCAGTTTGATCTTGGTCTGCACAAGAGCTTCCGTCTGTGGAACGAGCACTCCTCGTTCGATCTTCGCGGCGAAGCCTTCAACGTGCTCAACAAAGTCAACTACATGGCGCCAAACTCAAACCGCAGCTCTGGAAGCTTTGGATCGATCACCTCGGCATTTCCGCCACGCCAGTTGCAGGTGGCCGGCAAGCTATCCTTCTAACGTAGAGAGGCCTTCGATGACGTACCTCACAAGACGCAGATTTGGCGCTCTAACCACAGCCACGCTCGTCTCAAGCCTTACGCGCTCGCTCTGGGCGCGTGAGGTGGGGACGCTTCCAGCGGGCAACCGTTTTTATATTGCCCTCGTTGCTGATTCGCACATCATCGATGATTTCTACGTGAAGGGCAGCGAGAACGGAGTGGAAGACAACGAAAGCATCCTTGCCACTACGTCGCGCCTCACTGCCGCACGCGATTTCATCAACTCCCTCACACCCGGCATCGAACAGGTGTTTCTGCTGGGTGACTACTTTCACAACTATCCTTCTACCGATTACGACTTTTACTTCAAGAACAAGACGCGCCTCGACAATGCCAAGGCCATCACCGACGGATTCCACATGCCGGTGCACATTGGATTCGGCAATCACGACTACGACGTCAAGCACGTTCCGCGCGAGATGAGCCATCGGCTGTTCAAGGCCAAATTCAACACCGATCCTTACTGGGTGCTCAATTACAAGGGATACAAATTTGTTCACCTGAACAATTTTCTCGGTTCAACACAAGACAACAAAGCTGCCGACTTCAACCCCGGCACCGGATCTCTCGGCGAAGAGCAGCTCCAGTGGTTCGATGCGCAGCTTACCGAGGGCATGCCAACGTTCGTCTTCGTCCATTACCCGCTCGCGGCCATTCGCCCAACGGAATTTGGCGACCTCGGACTACACCCTCTCCTGCGCAAGCACCAGGACATCATCCAGCTAGTCGTCAGCGGGCACGTGCACAAATGGATCGACGTTGGCCACACCTATGGCCCGCAACACTACATTATGGCCGCAACTCGCTACGACCCGAACGCTTACATGCTGCTCGAAATAGATCCCGTCGGCGGCAGTTGGCGTTTTCTCAACGCTGATTTGGTTGAGTGGTCCACCCACTACAGCAAGCCCTATCACGCCGTGACTGCCGCAAGGCAAAATCGATCTGCGCTCCAGAACTGCCAGACCTGAGCGAGTCCACAATTGTTCACTCGTTCAACGTCGTATCGACTTGCAGATCAAGTTATCCGGGTTTCAGGTTGCTTCTCCCCTCGTGCCGAGAGCCTCTGAATGAGCCTCGTTACGATCAGTCAGCTGAAGGCTGACGAGGCGCTTGAGGAGTGAGTTCCGCATTCAAACTATCTTGCGACCCGCCTGCATAGAGGGAGTGTCCTCGCATGAGCGCGAGCGGACGCCGCATTCAAAAGGGAATAGACATCACCGGAGGATGTCAATATAGTTCATTACACAGTTTCGGGCTAGTACCCATATTGGTGGAGATCATTCCCGGGGGCCTCCAGCATGAGCTTCCAATGCGATGCCTTCATTAGCTACAGCCATATCGACAACATCGGACTTATTGATGGGTCAAAGGGCTGGATCACCAATCTTCACCGCGCCTTGGAAATAAGGATTGCGCAACTTCTGGGCGAGAAGCCAAACCTCTGGCGTGATCCCAAGCTGGCGGGAAATGACGTCTTCGAAATCACGCTGATTGAACAATTGAAGCATGTGGCCGTTCTGATCGCGGTGGTCTCGCCGCCGTATCTGAAGTCGGAATGGACTCGGCGGGAACTGATCGAGTTTTGGAAGGCAGCCGAGGCGCAAGGTGGCGTACGCTTTCACGATAAAGCTCGCATTTTCAAAGTATTGAAGACACCCGTCCCGCGCAATATCGACCTGCCGGAGCTAACCCAGCTCTTGGGCTACGAGTTCTTCAAATT
Organism: uncultured Acidobacteriaceae bacterium; assembly: GCA_963832035.1. GTDB lineage: Bacteria > Acidobacteriota > Terriglobia > Terriglobales > Acidobacteriaceae > Telmatobacter. The sequence continues at coordinate 529,679 of CAWHSK010000005.1, forward strand.
CGACTCTGAGACGGGACGCGTTCACGAGTTGGATGATGTGTTCGGAGAGTCGGCGCAGCGAGATTACTGGATGAAGCTGGACGATCTGGCACATGACATTACAGACCTTCTGGAGATTCTGCGGCGGGAATACGCGAGAGGCGCGGGCGAGGTTGCAGGCGCAGCGAAAGAGGCCGTGTATCTGGCTGAGACGACGGCAGATCTGAAGGACGATCGCGAGGCGACACGGCGGGATTTGCAACAGCATGGCTACACGGTGCTGCCATCACGCGGTCTTCCCATGATTGCGACCGACATGAAGGCCTCGATTGCGGAGGATTTGGCGCAGTGCCGATTGTCGATCCATCCGATTGGAGCACGGTACGGGTTTATTCCTGAGGGAAGCGATAAGTCGCTGATGGAGATCCAGAACGAGTTGGCGATTGAGCGAGGCAAGAAAGGCGGATTTGTGCGGCTGTTGTGGATTCCGCCTGGGAAGCGCTTTGAGGATGAGCGTCAGGCAGCGCTAGTGGAACAGCTGAGGACGAATCCGAGCTTGCAGATCGGAGCCGATCTGCTGGAGACGTCTCTCGAGGATTTGCGAACCGTGATCTACGACAGGCTGAAGAAGCCCACGCCCGTTGCGCCGGTGAACGAGCCGAAGAATGATCAGGTCAAAGTGACCAACGGTGATAGCGAGCGCGCGGCTGGACAAGCGGCTGATGCCGGACAGATTTACCTGATCTACGATGAGCGGGATGCGGGTGCCGTGAAGCCTTTTGGGAGTTTTCTTTTCGATGACGGATTTGAGGTGCTGCGGCCTACGTTTCAGGCGGATGAGGCTGATGTGCGAGAGGCGCACGAGGAGAATCTGCGTGTCTGCAAGGGTGCGTTGATTTTCTACGGCGCGACGAACGAGGCGTGGGTGCGCAGAAAGTTGCGCGAAATCGAGAAGAGCGTGGGATATGGCCGAACCGACCCCCTGCCGGTTGTCTCGATCGTTTCGCTACCGCCGATGACGGACGAGAAGCAGCAATTCAGAACGCATGATTGCACGGTGATTACCGCAGCTGGCGAGTTCAGCTCCGAAGTACTGGCGCCGTTTCTCTCACTTCTGAAGCCCGGAGGTGGATAGGCCCCGCTCTATGTTCAACCCCTTCCCCGGACTCAGGCCATTTGAACCGAACGAAGATAACCTCTTCTTTGGTCGCGAAAAAGAGATCGACGATCTGCTGCGGCGGCTGCGGTTCAGCCGTTTTCTGGCGATTACTGGGACGTCTGGGTGCGGCAAATCATCGCTGGTGCGGTCGGGGCTTATTCCTTCGCTGAGCGGCGGAGCAATGTCAGACACAAGTTCTGACTGGAAGATCGCAATTATGCGCCCCGGCGAGTGTCCTACTCGACACCTTGCGCAGGCGTTGAATGCTCCGGAAGCCTTGCGCCCCAAGGGAGAACTGGAAGCGACGAACCGGGTGCTCCTTGAAGCGACGCTGAGCCGCGGTAGCCGCGGGCTGGCTGAAGCTGTGCGCCAGGCGCGGATGCCGGCGCGGCAGAACTTGTTGCTGGTGGTGGACCAGTTCGAAGAGCTGTTTCGCTTTCGCCTGAATGCGGAGGTGGAGAATGCGCGCGACGAGTCTGTGGCGTTTGTGAAGAGCTTGCTTGAAGCGGCCGAGCAGCGCGATGTTCCGATCTATGTTGTGCTGACGATGCGTTCGGATTTCATCGGTGACTGCATGGAGTTTGCCGGTCTCCCGGAGGCGGTGAACGACGGTCTATATCTTGTGCCGCGGATGACGCGCGACGAACTGAGGCTCGCAATCACGGGACCGGTAGCGGTGGGCGGCGGAAAAATTGCGAAGCGGCTTGTGCTGCGGCTACTGAATGATTTCGGCGAGGACATCAATCAACTGCCCGTGTTGCAGCACGCGTTGATGCGTACGTGGGATCACTGGCAGATGCGCACGCCTCCAACACCCGAGATCGACATTGAAGATTACGAAGCAATCGGGACGATCAAAAATGCGTTGAATCTTCACGCCGAGGAGGCATTCGAAGAGGCCGGCACCGCGGAACGGAAGCGGATTGTGGAGAAGGTGTTTAAAGGGTTGACTGACACGTTTTCTGATCCGCGCGGAATTCGCAGGCCTACTTCGGTCCGTGATCTCGCGGCGATTTCGGACGCGGAAGAGCTGGAAGTGTCCAGTGTAATCGAACTGTTTCGGCGGCCGGGAAGATCGTTTCTGACTCCCCCTCCGAATGTGCCGCTTAATAAGATGTGCGTAGTGGATCTGTCGCATGAGAGCCTGATGCGCTGCTGGCAGAGGCTGGTGAACTGGGCCGAAGAGGAACGCAGATCAGCGGAGGTGTACTCGCGTTTGTCAGACGCGGCGCAGTGGCACGCGGAAGGCAGCGTGGGGCTGTGGCGGAATCCTGAGCTTGAGATGGCACTGCGATGGAGTCAGACGAACAAGCCGGCGGAAGCGTGGGCGCGGCGCTACAACTCGACGTTTCCGCTGGCGATGAGTTTTCTGAAGCGGAGCGAAGCGGAGTATCAGCGGGAGGTGGAAGAGAAGAGAACGGAGCGAAGAAGGAAGTTCCGGCAAATCCAGTGGACGGCTGGAATTCTGGGCACGCTGTTTCTCTTCACGCTGGTGCTTGCCGGCATCGCTCTGAGGCAGAGTCGCCTTGCAAAAGAGAATTTGAAAATCGCGATGAGCGCCGTGGATCAGAGTCTTTCGTCCGTGGGACGGCAGCAGGCGCGAATGGTTGGAGATCTGCCGGAGGTTCAGGCGTTTCGCAAAGAGCTGTTGGACAAGGCTCAGGTGTTTTACACGGGGCTTGCGAAGCAAAATGAAAACAATCCGGACTTTCTTGCGGAGGAGGCTCGGGCACACACGCGGCTCGGCGACATCAACAGGCTGATGGGAAAAGATGCAGAAGCGGCGCAGGAGTACAGCGATGCCATCAATCGCTTTACGGATCTGGTGAAGAAGTATCCGAAGGTGCTGGAGTATCGTGCGTCCCTGGGATACGCGCATAACTGGTTGGGCGAAGCGATTCGAGGCGCGCTCGACCGGACTGCAAAGTTTTTGCAGTACACGCGCAAGGATGCGGAGAACGAATATACGGAAGCAATCCGCCTGCAGGAGGCGTTGCATGGCGAGTTGCCGCAGAACTCTGCGTATCGGCAGGAGCTCGCGCGCACACTCTACAATCGCGGGATCAATCGATACTATGCCGGCAATCCGGCGGGTTCGAAGGCCGATTTTCTGCAGGCAATTGCGCTGCTGGAGCCGCTGAATGCACAGGCAAGAACTGGTTCAACCAGCGAGGCAAGCCGCGAGCCTACGCAGGACCTGGCGCGCGTGTACAACAACTACGGAGTTGAGCTGGCTCTCGCAAAAGATACCGCTAACGCGGAGAAGTACTATGATCAGTCGATTGCGCTGGCGGAGCAGCTTGTGGCAAAACAACCGCAGAATCGAGAGTACAAGGCGGAACTGGCGCAATACTCCTTCAATGATGCAAGGTTGCTTGCCGATAACGGCGCACTCGAGCAAGCGGACACGCACGGCGAGCGCGCGCTTGAACTGCTTGAGGAGTTGCAGAAGCCGGCGCCTGCGTTGACGCTTGCAATGGTAAAGGCGTTGGAACTGAAAGGGCAGCTCTGGTGCGTGAGCGATCCGCAAAAAGGAATTGTACTGACGGACAGGGCACTCGCGCTGCTGCGCGATTTGGATAAAGCGGGCAGCCAAAAGCCGGGATCGCTGGATGCGCTATATGCGAATATTGCGGCGAACTATCTGGAACTGGGCCAGAGCGCGCTCGCGAATCATGACAGGACCCTCGTTCGAACCGCGCTTGCCCGCCTCCAGGAAGCGATGCTGTACATTCCCGAGGCACAAAGAAACTCATTTAAAGGTCATTACGAAGAGTTACATACTGCGCTGTACAAGGACACGGGAAAGTGAAAGACACTAACTCAGCGCCACCTCAAAGGAGAGCATTCCCCTATGCGCAAAGAAACCTTCCTGATCGCTGTAGTTTCTATTTCCTTGACCGCCACTAGAGTTGATGGACAAACGAAACCGTACGGCGAGACAGGATCCGCGGCCTCGCTGCAAACTCTGTTTCAAACTTCGTTTGCGCCTCAGGTTGCCTATGGCGCATTCAAACAAGACGAGCTGATGAGGTTCGCGCCGGGTGCGAGTTTCTTGGCGGCCGGCATGGCGGACCCCCAGAAGAGCAAGCCGAAGCCGCAGCCTGAGCCAGAGCCTGTACAGAGGCCGGTGATAGATCCGAGCATGGTGGGATATATCGACGAGGCAACCATTCAATCGGAGATCCGCTTGAGGTTTGATGCGGCTGAACACGACGACACGCCGGACAGGGCCGAGTTCTTCTATGCCAAGTGCGGATGTTATCGGGGGCTGCCACCGGCGAATCCTGCGTATGATCCAACTGCGCCTGGGCCGGGGCCGGGAATTCCGCAGTATGTGAATTTTCAGCAGCTGTATATTTACGGTGAGTTTGCGCCGTCCCGTCGTTACTCACTTTTTGGGCAACTCCCTTTCCGCTGGCTGCAAGCGCAAGGTACGCCGCAGGCTTTCCCCAGTAGCGGCGGTATCGGCGACATCCAGGTTGGAGCGAAGTTCGCGCTGTTTGAATCAGAGACGCATTTCCTCACGTTCCAGTTTGCGTCGCACCTGCCTTCAGGAGATCCCGCGAAAGGACTTGGCACGAATCATGCAACCATTGAGCCGATGGCGTTGTATTACCAGAGTCTCGGGAGCCGCGCGTCGATTGAGGCGCAGTTTGGCGACACGCATCCGCTGAGCTCCTCGAAGGGAGTTCCAGGTTTGAGCGGCGGATTTGCGGGCGATGTACTCACCTATGGCGTCGGCGGCAGCTACCAGTTTGTTCAGCACCAGACTACGAGCGTGGCAGGTGTACTGGAGCTGGTTGGGTGGAATGTGCAGGGTGGAATGGTGACTCCGCCGGCAAGTACCGATGGCGTGAATATCGTGAACCTGAAGATAGGCCCGCGCATCAGCTTCGCTGGACATCAGTCCATTTACGTTGGGTATGGCATCGCGCTAACGTCGAATACGTGGTATCACGAGATTTTCAGGACCGAATACCGGTATGCGTTTTAGGCCTCGCCGCAGCTGCGATTGCAGGACAGGCGCAGATGAGTGACATACTGGCTTGAATCACCAGGATTTCGCAAATGCGGCCCCTCTCCCCGGGGCATGCTTCGCCAGAAATGACGCGGCAGGTGGCCCACTCATCAAATCCGAACATGCGCCGTGGATTTTACGTAGCTGTGCCCCGTTCATAGCGGCTTATCGCGATGAGCGGGTCCTCGGCCGAGGTCGCACCACGGTTACGATAGAACCATGCCGTATGGTTTGTAGGTTGATGTTTGAAGCCAGAATAAATATGGTCGGCGCTGGTGGACGATTTTAGGACTTTTCTATTTGGAGGGGCATGATCACACTCTCCCTCTTCCTAGGATAAAGTCATACTTGGTTCTATGGTGCCAAGGAGAATAGGTCAGTCGAGTCTGAGTGGACGGCTAGGCTACGAGACCCACTCATCGCCAAAAGCCGCGATGAATGGGGCACAGACTCCCGGCTGATTTAGAGTGAAGACCCGATGAGTGGGCCACCTGCCGTTTCTTATGGATGTTGGCCGGGAACAGGATTTCGGCTAAGGACCGTAACACCGCTTCTCTGAGCAACAGCGATTACGGAGCCGTCCGACGAGAGTCGTGGACGACGGTTCTCTAACCATCCACTACCCCGTAGTCCAAGCCCCTCTATCGGGATTGCAGAGTCCAGGTGCAGGCTCGTACCTCGACCAAGGACCACCATCTCAGGCTTAGAAGCCGGGAGTGCCCCTTCGTGCGCCAAGGCTCGTGCCGGTTCATACCAACTAAGTGCCAGAGCTGTTTTCTGGCCTGCGGAAGCTGCAAGCTCACCGGTTGGCCCATAGTGCCGGGGCTTTATGCTTTGCTCAACCTTGCCTGTCATGCTCACAAGTTGCACACTGTCGCCAGAGTGATGCCCGGTTTGATCCACGTTTTCATCTGGCGTCAGTAGCAACTCTTGAGCACCCCAGAAAACCCCGATGACTCTCCCGACAGCTTTCGACTGATCTGCATCTTTGAACGAGTATCCGCCCGTCAGTTCGGCCACCTTCTTGCCGTGGATATCGACAACAGCCAGCGGCAACAGTCCGTGTTGCGCCTGTAGCGAAGAGACGGCGACCAATTCGCCGGTTGGCGAGATGGCCTGTGGAACATCCTCAGATGCCCATTCCCCGAGAACTGCTCCAGACGAGACATCGACTACTTCGACTCGAACAGCCGTCGTGTGGAAGCGAGGATTCAGGCTTTGCTCCGAACCGAACGCACACACAAAAACCTCCTTGTTGCTCGCCCCCGTGATGAAAAGAGGGAGCAAGAAGCACCGCTGGACGGAGAGGAAATCGTTCGAACTGGCTCAAAACCTTTGTTGTCGAAGACTCGGATCGTTTGAAAATCCTGCACCACTAGGTATTGCTGATCGGATGTGTATCGGATTTGCGGAGAGAAGTTGCTATTCAAGATCGTCAGATGTCCGATCTGGCGAGGCGTAGTGAACCGCTTCGTCGCAAGCTCCTCTGTAACCAGCCACAGCGGAGCTTGCGCTTTGAAGCTCGTAGCTACGAGAAGAGCAACAGTCTTTCCATCTGGCGACAGGTCGAACGATTCCACGCTGGGACTTGGAATGAGGCTGCTCAGTACGGATTCGTCGATTCTGGTTTCGAGCGCGTAAGAGGCATTTGTTTGCGCCCAGTTAAGACTTGGCTGAAGCATGGTGAATGCCACCGCAAAACGCAGGTATGAGGTTAATCGCATTGTCATATTCAGCACCCATGAGGGCGACGCAAAAGAACGTCGTCGAAGAAGTGGATGAGGAGACTGACCAGATCATCAGTGGGATTGGCCGAATCAAAATGCGCAGTGAAGTAAGAGCCTCCCGCAGCAGCGTTATAGCCCCAGGGAGAAATCGTCGGATCGGCTCCGCCGGGAAGAGGAATATGCAGTCCAGAACCAGGGAATCTGCCGCTTCCACCATTTGACCCCGCAACCGGATTCGTCACGCCGGGCGCAAAGTAATTGAAGTTGTAAGCGCCGTTTCTGTAGCCCATCGGACTCATGCCGGGACCGGTCGTTGGGCCGAGATAGGTTGAGTTTGTATTCAGCGCACTGTTGACCGCCCCTTGAATCTTGTTTTCACAAGTTTGTGCCTGCGGCGATAGAGGCGCGTTATTTGGGGCAATACCAAATGCACTAGCGGCGAGCTGAATCGTACACTCCGTGGCACTCATCGTAGCGATAGGTCACACTTCCTCGTCTGGCGGAGGGGATATCACGATGAACTTCTGCACAAATCGGACCACTCCGACTGTGATCAACATATCTGCAAGCCCGATCGGCAAAAGGGCCATTCTTGGGACCCATTCTTGAGGCCACTGAATCATCAATATCAGGGGAACGTGGAGCAAAAGCACAACTCCCACCACAGCCCAAAACCACAAATGCCTTCTCAAATCCCAGCAAATTCCGACGGCCAACGTATTCATTCCCAGGCACATGCCGATAGAGAGTCCGAGATCCGTTTTCCCGATGTGTGTAAAGAACAGCAATACGGGAAGGGTGCAAAGGAAGATCAAGAGGCCAAGTTTCTTACCCCCATCTGGCTCCTCAGCCTCTTGTTTGGTAGATTCTTGCTCGTCAAATAGCGCCATCAGTTCTTTCCCGCAAGACAGTTGTCGTAGTAAGCGTTCATTCCGTTTGAACCGTAGACATCACGGTACGTCGCGTATCCAGAAGTCAAGATGCCTGCTATTGGAAGTACGCCCACAGTCTTACCAAAAACCTTCGCTGTGACCTCTCGTCCTTGGGACTTTAAGCCAGAGTCTAGCGCCATAAGACCTAGACCTCCTCCGGACAAGGCGGCGTCTCCAGGGTTGTCGATCATTGTTCCAGACAATATGCTGGCGCCCCATTGAAGCCCTTTGAGGAGCGTCCCCTCACCGGGAATCATTCCTAGGGCGTCGAGCAAAGTTGGTAGTCCCTTGTTTAGGACGGCGCTTGCAGCGCATACATCTGCGTGGGTATAGCTAGGCCCGTTATTTGGGGCGCTCCCGCCACCTCCGCCACCTCCGCCACCTCCGCCACCGACCGATCCTGCAACCCCTCCGCCATATGGTGACCAAAGGTAGTAGGAATATCCGCAGGGCATCAGATCGCCACCCGCAACTACATCCCATAAGTCATCTCCTGATGACACAAGGACGATCTGTTGGCACAATGTCTGGTCTAAACCGGTTGGATCAAGATATGACAATGGACTGTTTGTCACATAAGCATACCGATTGAAACTCTGCGGATTCGAAGGATCATAGCTTCCCGGGTAGGGATCGGGACTCATCCAGCGTCCAGCCATATTTGAGTATTGTCTGAATTGGGCATGGTCATCGCTTGTGGAGTCATGATCCAAACCCGCGAAGTGATTCGTGGTCCAGTCGGTTCCTGAAAAGCTGTATCCGTCACCAAAGGGAAGTGACGTGTAGGTTCCGGCAATCGTTCCGTTGACGTAGGTGCGCGCTCGCTCCGTACCAACCCAGTCCTGATGCTCAAACTGCGTCGTTCCGCCGTCGTAGAGCGATACAGGCAGTGCGCCCCAGTAGGCCCGGCCGGCTTGTTCCCAGTGGTTGACGGGATCCCAGTCGGAGACGCGCTGCCCAAGCGGGTTAAAAATATACTCCTGCGCCCAGTTGGATCCGCGATCGATGCGAACGCGGTTATTAAGGCCATCGTAGGTGTATGTCGCCGTATTCCCTGAGTCCACTTTGACCAAATTGCCCTCGGCATCATAAGTGTAGCTGTGAGAGCCATCGTTGATCATATTTCCAGCTGCGTCGTAGCTGAATCCCACGATTTGGTTGGTAGAAGAATTGAAAGTGTAGTTCGGCTGTGGACCTCCGCTCCCGCTCGTTTCGGTCTGACTGTATCGATTACCCCAGCGATCGTAAGTGTAGGTGTAGTTACCGGCAGGACCGGAACTGACTGCCAACGTCGCGAGACGACCAAATTCATCGTAGCCATAGGAGTTGCATTGCTGGAGAACTGTATCGCAACCGCTCGTCGGATTTACTCCGCGCCAGACCGCCGAGAAGCCATACAGCTGGGTGCCGCCAGTGCAGTAGGGCTGGGAACTACCGCTGCATACCCATCCTCCCTGCACCCTTCCTTGCCCGTCATAGGAGCGCACCGCTGCAAGGCCATTCCCAAGTTGCCAATTCAGCGGACCAAATGGCCCGTTATGAACGTTGGACACGAGATTTGGCGGATGATTTGTATCATTCCATGAACCCGTAATCGAAAGGAGTTCGTTTGCAGTCGAATAGGTGCGGGTGTAGTTGGCAAACCCATCGCTCCCGCTTATCACATTGCCTTCCCAATCATAGGAATAGGACTGACTGAAGGCGCTTGTTCCACACGTCGAAGGAGTGCATTGAGAGAGCCAGACGATGCGCCCCATCGGATCGTAGCTAAATATTGATGAGGGTCCATTGCCACTGTCCTGCTCAGCCAATCGTCCCTTCGGATTCTGAAGCGCCGCACCCCACGGGTTGGATATGTCGTACGCGTAATGCTTGGTAGGCGTACCGTCGGAATATGTAATGCTCACGACTCGACCAAGTGAATCGTACTGTGAAGCTGTTGAGGCCGTTACGCCTGAGTTCGTCTGATTCGCTTTCGGTTTTGTTCGCGTCACCACCCAACCGGTCGAGTTGTAGGTATACGCGTAGGTGGTGGCGCCAAATTCGGGCTCCGCAGTGGACGTCGTTCGGCCGAGCCAATCCGTCTGGAACGTACGCGTCTGTGCGCCCTGAGTGACCGTTGTCGTTCCGGTGGCGAGAGCGTAGCTGTATGTCGTCAGGTAGCCAGTTCCTGTAATGTCCGTTCCGCAGCTTGAAGGAGTGCCGGAACCGGGAAGATTGCTGGACGAAACCTCGCACACAATCGTTGGACGCCCCAATCCATCCACCTGAGTGATCCGCTTGACTCCGTTTTCATCTGTGATCGAGCTAGCTCTGCCGCTGTAAGCAAAAACCTGATTTGTACTGTCTGCATGGGCGATTTTTGTAATTCTTCCGAGCGCGTCATAGGTGTAGACATCGCCAGATGATCCGGAGCACTGTTTCGCGCTCCCGGTTCCGGACCCCTGATAACGGTAGGAGACATTGCTTTGATTGCCGTTCGCGTCATAGCACACATCCCGCTGGTACCACGGATTCGTGCTCTGGCCGTTACTCAGAAAGCTACGGCTCTGCCGCCCATACCCGTCGAATTGCGATTCGACGGTGCTGAAGATGCTGGCGGTCTGATAGACGTTCTGAGTCACGCTGGTTGGCGAAAAGCTCCAGGTCCATTTTCCACCATCTGGGAACGTGGCTTGCGTTGGCCGAAGCATTCCATCGTAGGAGGTTATCTGGCTAACCTGATTGTTAGGATCGGTCGAGCTTTGAAGGAGTCCGGTGTAGCTGGTGTCGTAGGATGCTTTTTGCGAAATTGCTACTCCGCTCGACGGCGTTGGATAATCAACTTCCTTGGTATATACGAACGTTGGATCATATTGGAATGTGGTCGTCGCGCCCAGCGCCGTGCTGGTCAGCCTCGAGCCCGTGTCTTCGTATGTGAATGTCTGGTTATACGAAACACCTGAACTCGCGTAGTATGTCGCGGTTGTAAGATTGCCTCTCGGACCGAACGGCGCTATGTGCTGCGGAATTCCGGAGCTTGCCGTCGGAGTCGTCTGGTCGTACGAATATGTTGTCTTGCCGGACAGGGTTCCACCCCCGTCGTATACGGCGTCCACGGTCGGGAGATTTGGCACAGAGTAGCCATACGTCCATTGTTCATGCCGCAGCAGTGGTCCGCGTGAAGAGGAGCCTCCAAAGTCGTACACATAGCTATGGGTCTGGTCGCCGTAACCGTCGTAATTGATCGTGGTCCCGTTCATTTGGATGCCGTCGTGGGTGTCATATGTATCAACCTGCGAGAGCGGCACACTGAACGCGCTTGTTGTACAAGGGGCAGAGGCGCCGTTATAGCAAGTGGATCGTTTGAACAGAAGTGTCCCGGTAGTAGCACCCTGATAAACTTGGCGATACGTTTCGAAGTACTGTGCAGAGGGTGATGTCGGCGCGTTGCTTGGCTTAACAAAATCGTATTCGCTATAGTTCCCCAGCCCGTCGACTACTTCCGTGTGGCTCGTGCCTGATCCGACTGTGCGCTGATAGCTCCAGGTAGACGCTGTGGAGAGGGAATCAGAATTGAGTTGCCTCTTGACTCCGAGAGTGCTGCCATCTGCGCAATTAATTCCATTATTGCTTCCTTGGTAGGTATAGGTAATGGTATTGCCTGTCGGGAGTGTTACCGAGCCAATCCGACCAGTGTAGTATCCGCTCTTCAACGGCGTTGCCTCGTAAGTAACGCTGTAAGACGAGCTATCCGGAAACACGATGGAACTCACCAGATATTGGCCTGTCGCGACATACTCGTTAACTAGAGAGCATCCGAAGTTTGTTTGGATATTGTATGAGCTGAAGTTGATGGTCACGGTGGAATTTCCGCCGGAGGCGCTGGTGGACGATTTTAGGACTTTTCTGCTTGGGGCGGCCTGATTACCTGATCATTGCCTGTTTCGCCCCGAAGCTCCGAATACGATTTCAAGGTTGGTTTCTACAGATTTGGGGCCATAGGTAGTCATAGACCATGGTCATAGGTCATGGCACCGTTCAAGGGGCGGCATAGTGAGCCGAGAGCAGAATCCGTGATGATGACACAAAAAGCAGTCCAGCAGCAAATCAGCCAGCAGGAATGCTTCAGGGGTGGAGTGTCACCCTGTACCACCCTATACTCCCGGTGCAAAGCACCGTGCCCTTCGCCCGTCGCGCCGAGGATGCCGGATGAAGCCCCAGACGCAAGCTAGCCGCCCCGGAGGACGGCTTGCGGTTGGCTTGCTAATAGATGGACGGCCTACTAAGTAGCGACACTGAGACGGATGGTCAGTTCCTGTGCTGCCTGTTTCTTGATGCGTACTCGAAGCTCGTAAATATCCATACCCGGTGCCGACACTCGGATGTAGAAGAGCTTTCCCGCTCTTCGGAGGTTCAAGGGAGAAGTGCCCCTTCGCATCGGTTTTCGTCGACGCGAGCACTGTCTTCCAGTCAGAGCTACGGAGTTCAACTGTTACTCCGTTTGCTGGTTCGTCTGTTCCTTTAACGAGAACTTGCCCCGCCAAGGCGCGACTCACGGAGATTTCCTTTTGCACGACAAGAGTCGGTCGCGTACCCGGTCTGCCTCCGCCAAGAAAGAGGACCAGCGTCAGAAATGCAAGCTGCTTGAGGATTCTCATAGTCATTTCTTGATGATGATTCTTCCCTTGAGGATTTGGAGAGTTCGCTGGTCCTCCAGAACCGGTGTTGTACCCCTTAAGGTAGGGACGTTGATCTCTCAACTTCAGTTCTCGTTGCAAGGCCGCATTGTGACCGGCCTCGTAGCTCCCGCCCTTTCCGCCATCGATCTTCTCGAAGGCCTCGGCAAGCTCGTGAAACGCAACTGTCCATTCTGGGGCTACCTGGAGATTGGTATTTGATACTCGTGTGATATTCGGATTGTTGAGGTAGAGGTCGAGGATATCGCTGACGCCAGCCGGAGGATTTCCAATCTTGGCGTTGGTCGCCAAATGTTGGAAGATTCGCCATATCAAGACCAATATGATCAACTCTGACGGGTCCCTTATCCGTCATGATCGTGGGCCCGACACTGAAGTCGAACGTATTCTTGCTACCGACAAGATCGTTAACGAGCGATGCGCCCTCATTCTTGCTCATGTCAAGGTCTGTGGTGTCGAAACTAACGACCCCTGTTTTCGCATCCATCGATAGTCGATTTGCAGCGTCTCCAGCGATCTGTTGCAGGTCCGAAAAACACTGACTTTGCGATTTAGCATCACCGACGCATTGCAAAATCTCGCCGGTCGGATCGATATAGCGCAGCGGATTGTTTGCGACGTAGGCATAGAGATTGAGTTGCTGCGGATTCGTCAATCTCTCCGGCGTGATAATGACATCATCCGGGCTTAGAAACCGTCCCATGCTCGAACCGGCGTAGTACCTAGCCCCGAAGTAGTCGTTTCCTGATTCGGTATCACGTTCTTTGCCGGTAAACAGGTGCTCGGTTGGAGTCGGGATGCAAGTTTCACCGTCGCCATAGGGCAAGCTCTGGCAAGTCTGTTCCAGCACGCCAGCATAATTCGCTTGCGCTCGCCGTGAACCCAATGGATCAGTCAGATAGAAATGAGGCTGGACATTCATGTCATAGGTCGCCAGAAGCATGCTTCCGGCCCAGGCATTTGTATGTATTAGAAGTCCAGTGTTCACGGTCACCTCTGTCACCTGCTCGCCCGCAGGCCCCAGCACGTAATCGCTCGAAGCTTGGAAGTCGTTTACGAAGGGATCGCAGCTTTCCCAGTCTGCCGTGCCTTTGGCCACCCGTTGACCATCGGCATCGTACATGTAGGCGGTCACGGTCCCGGCAAGAGGATTGAGGACTTCGCAAAGGCGACCCTCACCGTCGTAGAGGTACTGATACTTCCCGTCATCGAGGATGTTGCCGGATGCGTCATAGTTTTAATTTGGTTCGAGTTAAAGTTGGTCGAATCCATGCGGTTGGTATTAGAAGCCGTGTATGTCGCCCAACTCGTCAATGGTGGATTGTTTGTGCAGGGTGTAGTAGAAAAGGCCTCTCTCATTCGGTTGCCGAATGAGTCATAGGACCAGCATCCGAATTGGTTGCTGAACGGGCCGGCCGTGGGAGTAGCGGAAACGAGCCGATTCAGCGTGTCATAGGCAAAGGTCATGGTACCCATAACGGAGTCAGTATAACTTATGACATTTCCGACTCCGTCGTAGCCCGCCTTGTAGTTGTAAATAGATCCGGATACCGGTTGGTTGACCGTTTCGATGAGCGGACTGGAAGTCACCGGGCCGAAGCTTCCATTTCCCGGCCAGGACGCGGTAATCGAATCATTACCCGCAGGCAGAGCGCTTGTGGTGAATGTCGCGGTCGTGCCGCTGATCGATCCTGTGCCGATCGAAGAGCCGCCATTATAAAACGTGACGATACCAGTCAGGCCATTTGAGATGGTGGCCGTGAAGGTCACGACTGTTCCCAATGGAGACGGATTCAGCGAGCTCGACAACGACAGCGTAGGTGTGATGGACGACACCGTCTGAGTGACTGGACTTGAAGTCACAGGGTTGTAACTGGAATTTCCGGGCCACGAGGCCGTAATACTGTGCGACCCTACTGCCAGAGAAGTTGTAGTGATCGTTGCAATGGTTCCGCTGATCGATCCTGTGCCGATCGAAGCGCCGCCGTCATAGAAGGTAATAGTCCCTGTTGGCCCGCTCGAAATGGTGGCCGTGAAAGTAACCGACTGGCCAAAGGTTGATGGATTTGGCAGGCCAGATACGGTTAGTGTCGGAGTCGGCAGGGCTGACGCCGGTTTGAAAGCGGCGCATCCGACGGTCCAGTCATCCGCCGCACTAGTGAAGGGGCCATTTGTGGCTTGAGCCGTAGTTTGAATCCAGTATTCAGGGAAGGCCGGATTGTCCGGTGAGTTCGGAAGATCGATCAGGGTATAGTTCGTGCCGGGGGTGACGGAGAAGTCAGCGTCCGCAACCATGTAGGAGAGGATCAGTTCACCAGCAGCGCCGGGCGTCTGCGCTGTGCCGCAATTGGCATTTGCAGTGGATGACGTGCTGGTCAGATGTTGCGTAATAGCGCCGGTATCGAGGACGGAACTGGTGGCTGCACCCTTCCATGCCTGAACCGACACCACCGCCCACCAGTCAGTGGCCGATAGGGAAACCTGAACGGTAACGCTACCGGAGGCAGAATTTGCGAAGTACGCCATCCCCGAGTAGTTCGGATCGGTTGAATCGGGGACGTAATAAATCCTGGTGTGCGCCCCGTTCTTGTTGTCTGAAATCGAGGTCTCGTAGCCGTTGCGATCGCCGAATTCCACGGTGATCAAGTCCCCGGCAGTCACATTAGGAAGCGTGCAACTGACCGACGTGACCTGATGTCCAGAACTGGTGCAATGATTGGAGCCATCGAGCGTGATCTGGGCGCTTAGCTTCTGCACCCCCATGGCCGCCAGAACGAAAACAAGTGTCAGTGCCACTAGAAGTCTTTTCACTAGCGGCTCCCCGTATCGTTTTCGCAGCTCATCCGTAATCGATTGTCGTAGGTACGATTCAGCGTGATCCCATTACCAAGAAGCGCATTCATCAGACCGCCGAATGGCCAATACTGGGCGGTGGCTGAAAGCGTTCCGGCACACGGTGTCGGCTCCTGACCTGTTGGCGGAGAAAAGAGATTTGCCGGATAGACATTGTTGTTGGTGTATTGCTCGAGACCGTTCGCAATCGGCCATCCCCGTCATAGGTGCTCGTAAATGCGATCGAGCTCTCCGGTTGTGCCGAGTCGGTGCGCGGATTCGCAGGCACCGAATCAGGTTCAATACAGCCGTGGCCGATAAGGTGATTAGTTGTCCTGGGAAATGTAACCAATGGCCTCGTCAATGGTCACATCTGCCTCTCCCTGGTCATTCAGGAAGGATGCGCGGTCTTTCCAAAGTCGCTCAAGTGTCCTAACCGAGCAACCGAATTTTTGAGCAGTCCGTGATTTTGCGATCTCAACAGGGCAGCCTTGGCGGTTGAGTTTAGAAAGGTAATCTAACGATTCATAGGCTTGCTGACTCGAAAGAGCGGGAGGACGACCATTGTTCAGCGCAGGTAAATCAGCTGCCGCCCTCTTTGCGGCGAGTTTGAATCCGAGCCGTAAGATGCCTGGCAAATTCCGGGAAATCATGGAAATGATTAATTCTTCCCGTTTTGAGAGCGGCGGCAATCGATCGAGCAATACTCGCAAATCGTCAAGCGTCTTCATTGATTCAGCGCCTTGATGAACGAAAGCTGCCAGCTTTCTTGTTTGCTCTATTCCTGATTCATAGCCCTCAGCGCCCACGGCTTTCATTGCTTTCTCGATCGCCACCACGATCTGCTCTCGCAACTTCTCGTCCACTTTTCCTCCGCCAAAACCCGACCGACCATTTTGTCACCCCAGCGCCAAATCTGTCGGTGATTGTTGAGGTTTCGGGTCGAGCGCACCTTCAAATACATGGGCGAGCGGAGTGCGGTCCGACCAAAATCCGGGCAGTCGGTTAGCCAATCCGATCCGGGGCTGAGAAGGCCTACACCTCCAGTGACGGCTGGCCGAAAGCCAGCGGCTCGCCCGCCCATCTCTCCAAGGAAAGCACGACCAAACGCGGCCCGCGAAGCGGGCCTCCCTCAGCCTAAAATTGGCCGGGGCGCGGGGCAGAGCCCCGCCATATCGACCCAGCGCGAAGCGCTGGGCTTCTTGCCTTCAATCCCCGATCTTCAGTCTTCTCCTTTACCCCTCTCGACAAATCTCAAATCAGAGCACTGGCCGAGTTCATCAAGACCCTAGATCGCTGGGACAGGGAGGCGCATGGAATCCACACCATGTAGGCCATTTCCTCCAGATCAGTTTCCGTCGCGCTTCTCAGCGCGCGCATCTGAAATCTCTCTTCAATTCCCCCAATCAATCTTTGTTCGTGGCTAATCGCCGCAGGAGGTCTGCTCTTGCATTTCCAAGTACCTTTGCCTCGCCCAAGGTTCAGAAACGTCTCAGAGGACCGCTATAGCGATTTCTGTCGGCGTTTGCGCGCACCGTTCCCTCCAAGCTTACCGCGTTCAGCCAACAGCAACCGCTGTACGCGGTCCACCAGGGCGGCTCGCCGCCCTGAGTTGCAGGCTCTGTCTAATAGCCTGCAACTCACGTAAATTTACGCGAGGCCCAGGAAGCTCGCCGGTCACGGGGGTCGCCTCAAGTGATCGACAAGCCGATTTCCGAATCCCAAGTCTGCGCGTCCCGGCCCTCGTCACTACGAGAAACCCCTGAGCAACTCAAGACGGGAGCCGTCCCAATTTTCCGTTCTTCCCGCTATTACAAAAATGTCATGTGATCTTCGTGACCACTTCGGAGTTGATGCGGATGAGTCCATCTATCATTCCGATTCGGCAAACCCGAACCACAAAGTCGAGATTGTGGATGCGGGAGAAAAAACGGTTGAGCAAATCGCTCGGATAGTCCTGAGCCTTTTCGAAGATCCTCTTGATCTCGAACTGATGCGAGTCGACCTGGCCGCAGACGTGGATGGCGCGCCTGTGTCCTGGTTCTTCAAGGATCATGCATATGTAAATCGAAACAGTATTCGTCGCGTATCGAGAAATCTCAGGAATGGAACTTCAATTTGTCGGCATGGGAACCGCCATCGCCCAGACCATTAACTGCGGGCAAGAGACCAAACGTCGGTCAGATGGTCATACGACAAGGTCGGAGAGACTTAAACGATTCAATCAGCGTCTAAGCGAGATGATTAACGGAAGCGGCACTTCGGATGCATGCACGACTTTAAGGAGTATTGCCGGTCGCGAGGTTACGACTACCGATTCTAACGAGGATTGAGCGCCAGATCGGAGGAGGAGGATTCCGAGGGCATGCAAACGACTTGGTGACAACTGTCAAGTCTCCCGATTTGATCCGTTCACCAACTCCGATTGGAGCCTCGTCAATGGACGTCAACTCTGTGCCAGATGGAGTTCCGATGCGAAACTGGCTGGCAGCAATTGGATTGACTTGGCACGCTCATTTGCGAATTCGCGACAAATGGGCATTCAGAGTTCAATCGATGGCTGAATGGAAACCGGCGGGGAATCGGCGCGATACACGAAACATATTCCCCTTGCTCGAACTGGCACTCGATGAATTGTCAGCCATTAACAACTCGAAGGGCTACGGGAATCTTATCGACGCTCTACATGCTGCAAACCTTCCCTAAAAAGAGCACGGGCGCAAATTCGTTGTCCCCGTTCGACGAATTTGAACCGGTAACGCATCGATACGATCGGGCAAGGCCAGAAATGATGATCGGGATGGTCGTTTGTCATAGGCCCTGTGGGCAGATTGGGCACAATGGGCGGTCAGGGGCGCACAGTGGGGCGCACAAGGGGCGCACAGTGGGCATGCACTGGAGGCACATGAGGGCGCAAACGGAGGGCACAATGGGCAAATCGCGACGAATGCAAGAAAGAGGTGTACGTCAATAGGTACGTGTATACTTTACCCCTACGTATGAAACCTCCTTCGAAGATGCCGAAAGAAGCCCTCGCGTTCTTCCGCGAGAAGGGGCGCATCGGCGGGCGCACCCGCGCCGCAAATCTCAGCGCCTCAGAACGAAGTGAACAGGCACGTAAGGCCGTGCAAGCACGTTGGGCAAAACGCGCCGAAGAAGCTAAGCAAATGAAAGGCAAGAAATGACCCCACGTACAGCGGTTCTCTATGCACGTGTATCCAGCCGGGAACAGCGAGAAGAGGGCTACTCCATTGAAGCCCAGGTCAAACTCCTGCGTGCCGCCGCATCGAAGGATGGAATTGAGGTCGTACGAGAATTTATTGAGGTTGAGTCTGCCAAGGCTGCCGGACGTAAGCAATTTGCGGAGATGGTGACGTACCTCAAACGCAATCGATCTTGCCGGATTCTCTTCGTTGAAAAGACGGACAGACTGTATCGCAATCAGCGGGACGCTCTTACCTTGGAAGAACTGGACGTACACATTCACTTCGTGAAAGAGGGCGAAACTCTCTCCAAGGATTCCAAGTCACAAGTGAAGTTCATGCATGACATTCGCCTCGCCATGGCGCGAAATTATTCAGAGAATTTGCGCGAAGAAGTCAAAAAGGGCATGCAAGAGAAGGCCGAACAGGGGGCGTACCCAGGGCGTGCGCCCTATGGATACTGCAATAACCAAGCTACGCGTGCCATTGAAATCCACCCGGAGAAGAGCACTATAGCGCAACGCGTGTTTGAGATGTACGCGTCGGGGCGCTACTCGTTGTTGGCCATATCTAAAGAATTGCGACTCAAGGGCACGGCTATCTCGAAAGCCAACCTACACAAGATGCTAACGAACCCGTTTTACATCGGACAATTCGAATGGTCCGGGCACGCCTACCACGGCACGCAACCGTTGTTCATCAGTGCCAATCTTTACGCTCAAGTGCAGGCTGTGTTGCACGGTCACAACAAACCGAAATACAGCAAGCGCGATATTGCGTTCCGTGGCCTGCTGACGTGCGCCCATGACCACTGTGTGGTTACTGCCGAAGTGAAGAAGGAGAAGTACGTTTACTACCGCTGTAGCGGTGGACGAGGCCCCTGTGACCTTCCCCGCTTCCGCGAACAGGAAGTTGCAGAGAAGCTAGGGGATGTTCTAAAGCACGTCACCATCCCGCCTGAGATTGCTAAACAGATCGAGGAAGAGCTAAAAGACGATCATGCAAACGCGCATGAACACGTCGCGCGCGAGCGTGCCCGTCTCACCCGCGCTCTTGACGACGTTCGCCGTCGAATGGATAGCGCGTACATAGACAAACTAGATGGCAAGATCGCTGAAGATTTTTGGCAGCGCAAACAGGCAGATTGGAAGACTGAAGAGGCGCGGATCACAACACAGATTCAGAGTCTAAAGGAGCCGAATTTCGACGAACGCTTGATCGACGTGCACAGGATTTTAGAACTCGCGCAAAACGCTCATTCTTTGTACCTTACGCGCAAACCAGCGGAACAAGGCGAAATGCTCAAATCCGTACTTTTGAACTGCTCGATAGATGCTGTAAGTCTTTATCCTACTTACAGATCACCATTTGACCTGATTGCGAATAGGGTGGAAAACGATCAATGGTCGGGGAGAGAGGATTTGAACCTCCGACCCCCTGGTCCCGAAGCAGCAACCGATTTGCTAAGTTGTTGATTCGTTTGGGCCGGTGGTGTGTCTAGTAGGACCCAACTATATGGTTTTCGGCAGTTATTGGACCCAAGTTGGACCCAAGTTCCTTGTCCAAGGGTCGCGTGAATCTCAATCGCAACCCAGACATCATTGCACAATGAAGTTGAAGTAGTTCTGGGCGGTTACAGTGCCGGTTGCTGCATCGGCGGCTCTGAATGTGACGATGTAGGTATCTGGCGTTGTGCCGGGGCTGCCACCTCCATTACCGCCGTTACCGCCACTGCCTCCTCCGCTGCTGTTTGTGGCGGGCGAAGATCCGCCGCCGCATGCTGTGATCCACGCGGTGATTGAGACAAGCAAAATGAGGGCAAGCCAAGCGTGGAATCTCCGCTTTCGGCTGGGCACGAAGCAGAGCAGGAGCAGTGCGAGAGTTGCGCCAGCAGATTCCCAGGCAGAGTGCCCGCGGCGGACGGCGGCAGAAGTTCCAGCAGTCGTGTTCAGGGTGAGTGTCGATTGGACTGCATCTGTTCCGGTGATGCTGATCTGGATTGGATTGAAGCTGCAGGTTGGGACATGGAGGTCGGCCGGGTTCTTGCCCGTGACGCTGCAGCTTAGGTTCACGGCGCCGGTGAATCCTCCACCCGGTGAGACCGAAACAGGCGTGGTGCTCGATTTGCCTGCGGAAAGCGGGCCGCTGGGCGTCGAAGCATAGAAAGCTAAGCCGAGCGTCTGCCCGGTACCATTCGAGCATCCAGCGGTGCAAGTGACGGTGATTGCCGAGGATGGTCCTGTGGCGGCAAAATTGGGGTCGCCACCGTAGCTGGCAACGATATTGTTGTCGCCCACGGCGAACTGGTTCACATTGGCGGCGAGCACGGCGAGTCCACATTGGGTTGCGCTTCCGGGACAACCTGAGAAGGGCGTGGCGGTCCCGAGAACGGTGTTGTTCGTGGTGTCGGTAAACGTGACAGTACCGTACATGTTGAATAGAGGAGGAACGAGCGCGCCGACAGAAGCATGGAGGTTCGCGAAACCACTGAAAATGGTCGAAACATCGGAGCTGAGTGAGATCGTTGGGGTTACCGGCGCAATGTTGAAAGTCACCGTCGAAGAAGTGCTCGCGTTATAGCTCCAATCGCCGTTGTAATTGGCGGTGATTGCGTGCGCGCCCGCCTGGAAATTCTGACTGTTAAATTCGGCAGTCCCGGTTGAATCCAAAACCAACTGCCCATCGCCCAGCGGCGCGCCGCCGATGAAGGAATCGTAGATACCCACCGTTCCCGTGGCGTTCGTTATCGGATTCAAGGCGGAGGATTGAGAAAGGCCAATTGGCTGGGCATTCATGCTGATGAAAGTGCCAAGCGGCAATGTCTGTCCGGAAGCGTTGCTGGCGTGCCCCTGCGAGTCGAGGGAATAAACGGAAAGCCGCAGGGTGCTGTTTTCGGGGCTAATATTAACTGCGACAGGTTGCGAGGTGCTGCCGGCGTGCGTGCCGTCCCCGCCATAGTTTGCATAGAGGTTGTACTTTCCACCCGGAAATTCGTTGAAGGATCCGGTGGCTGTGCCGCTGCTGAGCGTGACCGTTGAACCGGTGTTGGTAGAAACACCATTGGGCTGCGAGGCGAAGTCATTCACAATGGCGATGTTTCCAGTGGAGTTGGACGGAGATACAGTTGCCGTGAAATTGACCGGCGCGCCATGAACAAAGCTGGTCTGATCGAGATTTAGTGTCGTCGTGGTGGAAGTGAGCGCGGTACTGCTCCAGTTGTTGACAAGAGCGGAAATATCGACGCTACCAAGTCCGGTCGCAAGGCTGTAGCTCGAGCCCGCATTATAGCCGGAAAGAAAACTATTGTTGTTGCAGTTGGATGTTCCTGACTTGCAGTAGACGGAGTTGTTTCCGGTCACGACCTGATGGAAGACGCTCGGCGAGCTTTGTGCGAGATGATAGAGAATCCAGTTGGGCTGGCCAAGACGTGTAGATGCACCGATCTTCTGGTTTACAAGGGCCAGGATGCCGGCAAATGCAGGGGCAGATGCCGACGTGCCGCCAACACCGGATACCGTCCATTGGGTCCCGCCGCTACAGTCGTTGGGTTCGCAGACGGCCCACACTGCCTGATACAGCCCATTACCTGAAAACAGGGAAACATCCGGTAAGTCACGAACGGAGTCTTGATTGCTGGCAGAGAAATTCTGCTGCCATTGCGGCTTCGAGTAAGGAATGGAACTACCCGAGTCGCTGACTGCACCAAGGCTGCTGGCGCCGCCACTGCCGGCCACGATATTGGTTTGGCCTTTGCTATTCGTGAGTGGAGCATTCGAGGAGAGCGCGCCGTTGGTGCTGGTCGAATCATTCCAGGGGTTCTCCGGAATGTATTTGAGCGCTGAGGTGTAGTTTCCGGAGTTTGTTGAGGATACGTAACTCGAGAAGCCGTTCTTGAGGGCGTCAAAATCTGTGCCGCCGACGGCAACGTTGTAAGGCGTGGAGGCGAAGCCACTGACGGCAAGGCCATGCGTAGCCTTCTGCTCGGAATTAAAATCGTCGCAGCCAGCGGAACCAGCGTCTCCAGATGAGACGGCGACTGCAATGCCTTGCGCGGCCGCCTGTTCCCAAGCCTGAAGAATTTGAAGATTGCCCGCTGCTCCGAGATCATGCTCGCATTCGCCAAAGCTCACGCTCAAAATGCCGACATTATTGTCGTCGATTGCGCGATAGATGGCGAGCATCACACCGGATTGAAACAGGGTGTCGCCTGCGGTGTAGAGAATGACATTTGCGCCCGGCGCTACACCACCCGAAACTTCGCTATCCAACAATGCTTCGGTCTGATCGGCGGACTGATCGAAGGTTCCGTAATCGCCATCGCGCACGACGGTCCAATGGCCTGAGGGAAGTCCGAATAGTGAACGGTAATTCAAGATACCTGAGAAATCGGGAAAGACATTCCCTACGACACCGATGGTCACTCCTGTGCCATCGTACTGTGTCTGACCGGCAGAGAGATTGGCGTTTAGTGAGTGCGGAGCGTTGTAAACAGTGGGCTGCATCGCCAGGCGTCACAAACAAGTAAGACTGACCGCTAAGGGGAACGGTCAGATCGGGCACGATGCGGTGTGCGCTTTCGCTCCATGCGCCGCCCGGCCCCATCAACGTCATCGACCGCGGCTTGATGTCATTCAGATTCGCGATTCCCGACACGACGGCGGATAAGGCAGCCGGGATGCTCGGATCGGCAGCATTCGCCCAATGATGTACTCCGCGAATGTTGTAGGCTCGAATCGGAGTGTGAAACGCCTCCTGCAGCTGACCGATGGTGCCTGAAAACTCGAGAGCGGTCCGGCCTCTGTTAACACTTCCGACCTGAAATCCGTGTCCGCGAAGCCATCCGGAGATTGTGTTCAGATCGCTCTCTGAGACGCCAAACCGAGCGCCGAACTGTTCAGGAGTTAGGAACTTCTGGAAATTGGGCGAGCGGGGATCTTGAACTGAATCGAGAAACGCGTGCAAGGCCGCGTTCTGATCGGGGCTTCGCTGAAGAATAAGCAGCAGTCGATCTGCGCGTGCGGCGGGATCAGCAGGACCCACTTCGCTCCCCAGGCGCATCGAGGGAAGAGTATTTCCACGCAGAGTGAACCGCGAGGCCTCAATAATTCGATCTTTGATTCGTGTTGCGCTGGTTTGCGCTTCGGAAACCGAAGCGAACACGCCGGAGATGACGAACAGGCAACCGGAAAAGAACCAATAACGCAAGCGAAGTTTCATCTCGCCTCCACGGCAGGAGTACAGGTCGAACGAGTCGGGGCGAATTCAGAGTCGTGCTAACCCCAGTGATTTGCGGAGTGCAACCATGTGTATACCACGGGGAACTTTTTTCCCGCAAGCGAATGAAACTCTCGTAATCATGCCGCGACGCGACAGCGGTTTTGCAGGTGAATCCAAGAGATTGGCCGCATCGCCAAGTTCTGAGCCAATGACCCCAACTCGAAAATTACTCGTTGATCAACAGCAGCGCGAACTGTTAACGAAAACATAACTTCCGAGTAGGCCACCACACGCCCATGATCCGTGTCGAAGAGCGTAAAATTCCAGTTATGAGGCACCTAAGGCGATTGGGATATTGTGCGTTTGCGCTTGTAGGAATAGCCATTATCTATGGCGGCTTGGTGCTGTTCGGATTGTTGCCAATACCCGGTGCGAATATCTCTGAAACGATGCTCGTGCTGAACGATGTGAATGGTGCAGGGTTCGACGTGATCTACACAAACTCCGACACTCTCGCCAAAGAAGAATGGGTAAACGTGTACGTCTACGACTCAGGAAGCCGATCCAATTGGTTAGATCGGCTAATTCACCGTAAGACGCTGCTGTTTTCTTACGACCCGGGATACCCTGCTGAAACCCCGCGCATAGAAGTGGCTGGACCTGGGAAGGTTCGGATTTCAATCCCGCGTATCTCGTCGGTGCTTTATCAAGGTCGTCATTGGAAGGCACTCTCGGTGGAGTATCAGATCCCGAAAGTCGATTATCCTTAACCGGTTCTTCGGATGGATTTTGGGCGTATCACCGCCAATTCGGAAGTAACTCCGAAACGGCAAAACGGAGGGGTATTTCCGGATAGCCGGGCAAGAACCGCCAAGCACCGTCCGAATCTATTGCGCCTCGCTTCGATACTCACCATATTTGCCGTTATCGAAGCGATAGGTAGTTTGTCTGCTATGCGTGCCAAACGCCGTTCCACTCTGGATGTCTCTATATCCGTGATGCCATGTGTCAAGAATGATCAAGCCTAGACCGGCAGTCTTTAGAGCTAGCTCGTAATGCGCATCAACTTTACGAAGCACCCAAAACCAGCCGATTCCCTCGACGCTGTGAAAACACATAAAGCGATTCTCTTGAGCGACGGGCAACACAACCAAGTCCGCCTCATCTGCTCCGTCCAAGTGGATTTCCGAGGCCACGAACCAAGAAGCCAGTGAGGCTTCTGAAGGAATGGGGTTCTCCTTCATACATGCCACGACCTCGCTGTCCTGCGCGAGAATCTGTAACGCGGAATCAGGTAAAGAGACGGCACGGGTGATCGGACTTGAAGGATCGGCGTCGAACGAGGTCTGCTCTCTCTCAGTCTTTCCCCACGCTCCGAAAGGTTCGAACAACAGGAAAAGACAGGACCCCACTATGAGGCGTCTCCAAGAAAAAGCCATGTATCGAGGATACGACGAGGGGTCGCGGTCGAATCACCGCCAATTCGGAAGTAACCCCAAAGACAGGGTTATGTCCGAGTAGCCCACCACACATCCCCAACAGCAACTACTGGTCGAAGCCTTCGCAAACGAGGTGCACGGAGGCGCGCACAGGGACTGGTTTTCCGTTGAGTATGGCAGGTGCGAAGTCGGATGCGAGCAGAGATTGGAGTGCGGATTTCTCGAGGTTGCGACTATCACTATCACACGTGGTTATCTGCGCGTCGGTCGGGTGTCCTGTCGCGTCGATGGTAATGTCGGCGGTGCAGCCGAGGCCGCTTTCGAATGCGAATGCGGCCCGGGCGAAGCCTGCGACAGCGATGCTTTGCAGACGGGGATGCGAATTGGGTGAATCGAATGCGTGCGAGAGTGTATAGACTCCCGCCTTGTTCGGTTCAGCGGGAATGGGCTGCGATGGAATGAGAAAGTCGAGCCGGATATGAGGCTGCGGCAGTCGGATCGGATCGCGCGAAAACCTGTAATTGACCTCGATGTGCATGAGGACAGCCACGGGTTTGTTGTCCTGTACGGTGGTTGCGGGTTTAAATCTGTACCGTTTGACGGCATTTAAGGAGCTTTCGGCGAAGATAGGGTTAGTGCAGCGAACGACGCGAGTATTTTGAGGGAATCCCTTTCGGTCGACGACGACGTCAACGGCGCAAAGGCCATTGACTTGCCGATATCTCGCCTGATTGGGCATATCCGCTTCGGGAAGTACGATTGGGACGGGAGCATGAACGATCTTGGGGTCGATGGTGTACACCTGATCGGGCGGTGGCGTTTGTGCGTGCGCAGCGGAAAAGAGATAGAAGACGGCGAGCAGAGATCGGGTCATGAGGTGGCGTCCTGGGAATGGAGCGGATTATACGATTTTGCAGAAGAAAAAAGTCGCCGTTTTAATGCCCGGCAGTCGAATAGTGTGCAGTCATCGGTGTCTCTTCCATGTCCGTGATTCCAATTATTGAACTCCGGTTGTATCACCGTCTAACCGTCAGTTACCAGTTGAGTAACAGAGCCAGTACCTTTGTTTCTGGGTTGAGTAATTGCGGTTCTAAACTTGATGCCGATGCCCACCAGTAGCTATGAGCAGAAGAGAATCGAATCGTGGTATCTCGCCGCTGCCCGAAATGTGGGCGTGCCCATACCTGCCGGAGAACTCGCCTGCGAGGAACCTGATTTCAGATTTCACACGACGAGCGGCGCATTGGGGATAGAGCTTACTGAGATATTGCGACCCGCGAGCAGCAACCACGGTATTTCTCCGGTTGAGGAGGAATCTTTTCACCGAGAAATCATCGAAAGCAGCCCAAAGGGACTACTACGCTACACCGAATGCCAATCCGGTTCATGTGAATGTGTACTTCACGAGCGCAAGGGGCAAAACGCAAAACAAGCACGAACTGGCCCGCACACTGTCGACATTCGTTCAAGCGAATGCCCATCGTGCGAATCCGATTGCGCCTTTCGGGTACAAGGACACTCCGAATGGTTTCGATTGGGTCGTTATTGTGGCCCAGTCAAATCCCAGAGACTGGTGGAGCGGCGAAGTTGGCGGTGTTACCGTAGCAGATATTCGCAATCAAGTGGAAGCCGAATAGCCGCAAAAAACAGTCTCGTTGATACGTATCGCTCAAACTTGCCCGATGGTGCGGAACTGTGGCTCTTGCTTTACTCAGGAGTGACAGTGGCGCGGAGCATGCCGATTCCAGACGACATAGAGGCTTGGCACGTCCCGTCTCAGTTCGATAGGGTGTTTTGGTTTACATCGCTAGAATGCCAGTTCGCCGAGATTCAGAAGAAGTGACAAAAGAAGCATTTCTCCGTTAGATCGGCCCCTCGCTCCGGCGGCTTCGTGCTACGCAGACGTCACAGCTAACCAATCTTCGAAATACCCTCTGCCAAATGAGGAAGGGTTCGAGAATCCTGCGCCCCTGAATTCCGAAGCGATGCGTTCGCTATCGGCTCCAGAAACAACCTCGATACTCGCGGCCTTGGGCGGCGCATCGAATAACAAATCTCGGGCGTGCGCATCTGCAGAAGGCAGGCTGTAACCGCAAAGGACGATCTTGCTGCAGGCTCCGAGAGCCTCTCGCGCCTGCGACCAGAGAAGGTCCCAGAAATCCGCGAGCTCAATGCCAAACGAAGTTTCGACTTGGAACTGTTTGTTCCTTCCGGGAAGAATTAACCTACTCACTGCAGGACCGCCTTGAAAAACACCGGGGCCGGAAGGGGCATCGTATCCAAGGAAATTCAAGTCACGCGGGAGCATGACAGGAACCATTCCCAACGAAGGCCCGCTCCACAAAAAGACAGAGCCACCCCGCGAACCGCCGAACGGGTTCCACACCCAATTCATGCTGCCGTGAAGTTTCAACAATGGGACGTCACATTTACGCTCTCCAATGCCGAAGGGAAAGCCGTAGCCTTGCGAGAAAACATCCCACTTCCCCGTTCGCTTCAGTTCCCGGTCGAGCGCATCGTCATAGTTGAAAGTGATGACGAAATCTCCCGCACGCACAATGCGGTCTGCGAAATCGGCATATAAAGGCGCGGCCGAGTTGTCGCGAACTCGGTAGAACCATTCATTGATCCCAGTTCTCAGCCAAGCTAAACGATTACCTAGTCGCTGGTATTCCTGCTTTCCTTCTGCTGTCGGGTCATTCCGCGCTTCGGCGTGGCGGGATTCGATCCGTGTGATCCAATCTTCAAAATCGACTGGCTCGCCGAAGTGATCGCTCAGATACTCCGCAGCGGCCACATGTAGACTGCTCGAAGAGTGAAGCATTGAGTTCAACAGTGACTCGCCCATCGCTGAGGCGAGCGGATAACCTGCGTGGCGCGACGCTCCGGCA
Organism: uncultured Acidobacteriaceae bacterium; assembly: GCA_963832035.1. Lineage (GTDB taxonomy): Bacteria > Acidobacteriota > Terriglobia > Terriglobales > Acidobacteriaceae > Telmatobacter. The sequence goes on from CAWHSK010000005.1 coordinate 557,758, forward strand.
CCAAACACATAAACAGTGGACATGGATTCGCTTTTACCACACGGACGTTGATCGATGCAGCAATGTGCTGTAGCCCATTTCGAACCGATATTATTGAGGGTTGTTTAAAGAAGAGCGAGCGGATAAGCGAGCAATGAATAAAAGCAAATGGCTGGAAAAGTTAAATGAGGAACATAGGCTTCGCTTCTACAAATGGGAATTTCTGCGACGAAACGAAGAATACCAACTAGATTATGCAGCGTTCACAAATGAATTTGGGGAATGGATGCCATTATTCACCCGTTTTCCTCCGAGATTCGAGGAAAAGGATAATCCAGAAGCATGGTCGTTCTTTCACAAGCACGTTGACCCTGCGGCATGGAAGATAACCGAAAAATGGCACATTTTTGATCCAACCGACCCGGCTGGACCGTTCGACGGGGAGGAGGTGTGCCCACTTTTTCTCGCGGAAGACAACCTTCGCGCACGAAGGGAGGAAGAACAGGGAGCGCTTGAGTCGCAGAAGTGGGACTACTTTTCCCGCGTTCTCGGAGACGTACCGCTTACCCCGAAAGGACTGCGCTTCATCCAAGCGCAGATCGATATAGCGCAGCCGCAAGAGAAAATATTTGAGGAACTTCAGGAGACAATCGAGCTTGCGCGAGCACGGTATAGGCATCACTTCGGACCAATCGCAGATTTTCGGAAGCGCTCGCGGACAAGGCTGGAAGAATACGACAGTTATTTAAAAGTGTGGGACCTGAGGCGGCAGGACCTTACGTTTGAGCAAATCGCCTTCCAACTGTTTCCGAAGGAGATGAAGAACTTCAACACTCGCAACGCAATGACGAAGCGCGTTCGCTCGCATTTTCAAAGAGCGCAGAAGCTCATAGATGGGGAATACAGACAAATAGTGGGTTAACGTCTATTTGTCGCTCATACGCGAAGCGCAAAGCCGCATACTCGCACTGTGAACAATTTCTTAGAACTCACACACAATGCTCGCCCCATTTCAATCCGACTGCGAGGGCACGGTGGCCAAGTTAAGGAGTACATTCTGATCGTGACGAAGCAGGGCGGCCTAGTGTTGAACAAAAAAGTTGACGGAAGTTCGCAAAATTAATTGATCCAGTAGCCAGCTTGTGCCGAACGGCACGGTCAGCAAAGCCAGCGAGAGATCTCTGAAAAGAGAGACTCCGCTATGCGCATTGGTCATTCTCAATCATCAACACCCGACGACAAGTTTGCAGGATGCGACGATAACCAGGGCGGGCGCCGGTTCCTGGACAGCTCCGACCCGCGACTTAGACGGCACGTCGCATCCTGTGAAGCGGCGGGTGGGGGAGTCAACCCCCTCCCTGCCGGTAAGGATCAAAAGCTGTCCCAGGAGCTTGAGGACAGAGTCCTCATCGGGCGCGCAGCGCGCGTGCCTTCTTTACTTGACAAAGTACAGACTAATCGTGACAGACCCAAAGGGTGGAAGCGGAACTGTGGACGCTTTTCGGTTCGTGGTGAAAGTTCCAAGGAAGCGGGGAAGTTTCGTTTCTGTCGAGTCGGCTGCAAATGTTGGGGTTGCTCCGGCTGCGGGCCTCGTCGGGCGTCAATGTACTGCATCCGGATCGCTAAGACGGCGGAGCGTCTAAAGCTGAACAAGCTCCTCACTCTGACCCTCGATCCGGCGAAGCTCCAGGGCGAAGATTCAACGACGTACATCAACGCAGTATTCGCCGATTTTCGCGTCTATTTGCGGCGGAAGTTGGGGCGTACTCCGTCTTATATCCGCGTTTTGGAGTACCAGAAAAATGGCAACGCTCACCTGCACATTCTCGTGAATTGCTGGCTGGATCAAGGTTGGGTGTCTGAGGCGTGGGCTGCGGTTGGTGGCGGGCGCATTGTCGATATTCGCATGGTGGACATGCATCGAATCTCTCACTACCTATCGAAGTACCTCACCAAGCAAATGATTGAATGCGCTCCCCCACGCGCGCGACGTGTGACCACATCGCGCGACATTAAGCTCCTCGAAAACGAGCCAAACGAGCAAACAAGGGACTATAGCGCGTGGGTTTTGACTCGCGTTCCCATAACGCAATTGTTAGACACGTGCGCGGGGCGCGTTACGGCTGTGAAATCTGACGCGGACGGGTATTTGTTGGCGTTTGAGGCATTCATTGATTCGCCAACGCTCGAGGATTTAACGCCTGTTTCTAACGTGCGGTCTGTGATGTTTGCGGAGCGAGCTTTTTCTCAATTGGAAAACCGGGTGTGCGACGTGAATCAGCACAGCGTCTAGTCATCGGTATGTGGGCGTACGTGGGCAGTGCAGGGGGCATACACGTGATGCAAATGGGGCGCATGAAACGGTTGCACGTCACCGGTACGTGGGCGTGCATGGGCAGTGCAAAGGGGCATACACGTGATGCAAATGGGCGCATGAAACGGGGTGCACGTCACCGGTACGTGGGCGTACGTGGGCAGTGCAGGGGGCATACACGTGATGCAAATGGGGCGCATGAAACGGGTGCACGTCACCGGTACGTGGGCGTGCATGGGCAGTGCAAGGGGCATACACGCGATGCAAATGGGCGCATGAAACGGGGTGCACGTCACCGTACGTGGGCGTACGTGGGCAGTGCGTGGGCACGTGGGCAGGGCGTGGGGGCACACACGCGATGCAAATTGGGGGCATGAAACGAGTGCACGTCACCGGTACGTGGGCGCTCGTGGGGCAGCGCGAGGGACAGCGCCAAAGTTTCAGGATTTGAGTCGGGGGTAAGAGGGGGCACGTATGGCGGGAAATGAGTGGAATAGCGAACTGATGGATGTGGCGGAGACAGCACGTGTACTGCACGTCCCTGTCTCCTGGGTCTATGAACGTACACGGCAGACGGGGCAAAGATCGCATGCCCCACATCAAGCTCGGGAAGTACCTGCGGTTCGAACTTGCTGCCGTGCGCACCTGGCTGGAAGGCTTAAGGAGCTATTGATGGATCGGCCCGCAGGGAATACTCTTCCAGCAGACGCACCACCACCCAAGCGAGCAACATTCGGAGGACGAATGTCTCGTAGAAGGTGTCATCAAGAAGGCTCACTGTTCAAAAGAGGTACGCGCAAGAAAGTGTGGGTCGCCCGTTGGTGGGAGGAAGCGATTGGCTCCGAAAACAAAATCGAGCGGATTAGGCGCTCGGAGGTTCTCGGGACCATCGCAGAAATCCCAACCAAACGTGAAGCGCAGCAGTTGCTCGATGATCTGTTGCGCAGAACAAACAGCGGCGAACATCGGCCTCAAGCGATCTTAACGTTCAAGAGTTTTGTTGAGGATCGCTGGAAGCCGGATCTGTACCCCACATTGAAGTTCTCAAGCAAGAAGTTTTACGACAACATGGTCGACACTCATCTCATTCCGGTTTTCGGTGACACGCAGCTTCGATTGATCACGAAGGATGCGGTACAGAGTTTCCTGAACGCGAAGGCCCAAAGCGGTTCTTCGTGGAAGACGGTCAAACTCATCCGTACCGCATTTGGAGGGATCATCGAAGCAGCCGTCAGAGACGATTTGTTGACCTCGAACCCAGTCCGGAAGACACGTCTGCCGAGACGCGCCCCCATCGAAGACGCGATTCAGATCTCACCTGAGTCCGTACGTGCTCTGCTCGAAGCGCTTCCTGAACCCTCCCGTTCGATCGCGACACTGCTCGCGATGACCGGGCTGCGGGTGGGGGAATTGCTCGCGCTACGCTGGCAGGACGTCGACTTTGAGAAGGGGTTTTTCTCGGTACGTCAAACGGTCTATGAAGGTCATTTCGATGTTCCCAAGAGCAAGCGAAGCAAACGAACTCTCCCTTTAGGTCCGGTGTGTGCAGAGATTTTCACATCTCTGCGCAAACCTGGGGTGTATCCCTCCGCGCTGGTTTTTTCGGCGCGCAATGGCTCACCTCTCAGTCGGCGGAATCTGCTCAACCGGCAACTTCGTCCCACTGCGAAAGCACTGGGGATGCCGGAAGCGAACTGGCATTGGTTCAGGCACGCCCATGCCACGTTGCTCGATTCCGTGGGAGCTCCTTTAGGAACGGTGCAGGCTCTCTTGGGGCACGCTTCGCCAGAAGTGACGAGCGGGATTTACATCGGGTCAGTTCCCGAGAACGCGCGCACGGCTGTCGAGAACGTCGAAAAGCTTATTGGACCCAAATGGACCCAAGTTCCGGTTTGGCCGGAAATGAGTAACACGCTAATTAATTGAAATTGCGGGATTTAATGGTCGGGGAGAGAGGATTTGAACCTCCGACCCCCTGGTCCCGAACCAGGTGCTCTACCAGGCTGAGCCACTCCCCGAACTTGGTTTGCGGATGCGTATCATCGGGCGCGGCCTGGTGCGTTTTCCCGCTTGATGCGCTTTGCTAAGTGTAGCAGAATTGCCCCAGACCCGCCTTTTGCGCCAACACCGCATTCGATCAACTATCTTTGCGTCCTGTTGCCTTAGGAGCGCTCGAGAATTGCCTGCTTTGTCGGGCAAAAAGTAAGCCCGCCAGACTATTCGTTGGCGGGCTTTGTTCAAAAAAGCGATAAGCGAATCTACTGTTTCTCCGCAGCAGCCGGAGGAACAGCGCCAGGGAAGATTCCTTCGAGCGGCGCACGGCGCTTCTCTTCACCAGCGGGATCGGGCAGAGGTTTGCGAGGAATCATCTGGTCGCGCTGAGCTGCGTTGTAGATGAAAATCGCTTCCACCGTTGCGATCTCCTTCAGGTCTGCCGGCTGCAGCCGTTCCACGACATCTTGGTTCGAGTGGTGTGTGCGGCTCTCATAATCCAGATCATCCTGAATAAACTGGAAACCCGGGATTCCAACCGCATCGAAGCTCAGGTGATCGGTGCCACCGGTGTTCCGCATCGTGATTGTCGTAACACCGAGGTCTTTGAGCGGCGCCATCCACTGCGCAAAAATCGGAGAGACGGCCGCGTTGCCCTGCAGATAGATTCCGTGAATCCTGCCCGAGCCGTTATCGACGTTGAAATATGCCGAGATGAGTTTTTGTTCGGGTTTGACCTCGAGCGGACCCGTGGCGCGTCGCAAGAATTCAGGGAGTGCCATCTGGTCGGGCGCTGTTGAAAGAGCCGCCGAGCCGAAGTGCTGCTTGCAATATCCCTTCGATCCGAGAAGACCCTGCTCTTCGCCGGTCCAGAGCGCGATACGGATTGTGCGGCGAGGCTTGACGCCCAGCGCCTTTAAGATGCGAACGGCCTCCATGGCGACAATCGTTCCCGCTCCATTGTCGGTTGCGCCCGTTCCTGCGATCCAGCTATCCAGGTGTCCGCCCACCATCACAACCTGATCCTTCAGCTTCGGATCGGTGCCGGGAATCTCTGCAACCGTGTCGTAGGCGTGTTCGTGCTCACCCGTGATTTTGGTATCGATATTGATCTCCACGGTCACGGGCACGTGCGCCTGCGTGAGGCGATAGAGACGGCCGTAGCTCTCGATCGTCGCAACGGCCACGGGAATCTTGACGCGCTTGTCGGCCAGGTACGGTGTGCGCCCAAGCGTCGCTCCGTTGTCATCGAACAGTGTGCCGCCGCTGCCGCCGCCATTCTTGCCGTCACGGCTCGGTTCGATCACTGCGGCCACTTTCTCATCCGAGAAGAACTGCGCAACCTTGTCGATCATTCGCATGCGCTCAGTAAACGCGCGTATGCGGGCCTGCATCTCCGGGGGAACGCCGCCCGCGCTGCTCACAGGAAACGCAGCGATGTCTTCGAGTTCCTTCTCTGTGTAGCGCTCAAAGAGCGCCTTGTCCACCGGTGGAACGTCGCGCATTGCGCCGTACAAAACGATCTTTGCCGGCGAGCTTTCCCTTGTATTGATCGAAATCCTTATCGCTTTGAATGCTGACAAAGACCACGTCGCCTGTGACGGGTCCGGGTGTTGCCGGGGACCATGGAGTTGCCTGCAGAATCAGCACGGCCGTATCGGGCGTGACCATGCGCGCCCACGTATTCATCTGCTGCCAGCTGAGGCCAAACTCACCCCAGTCTTCGAGATGCGCATTTTCCAAGCCGATCTTGGTCAGCGTGTCGCGCGTCCATTCGTTGGCTTTCTTCGCGTTGGGCGACGCAGTCAAGCGCGGGCCAATGCCATCCATCAACGCCGAGCCAAACTCCATCACACGCGAGTGGTTGAGCCCTTCATCGCGAATCCGCTGATACATCGCCATATCAAGGGATTCGGTGGCAGGCTGGACTTCAGTGTAAGGATCAACAGCCGCGGGCGCGGGGGTCTGTTTTGGTTTGTCGGCTGCATAAAAAACGGTGGCAACAGCCAGCAGCGCCGCCGGGGAAAGGCGGACAAATGAGATGCGCATCTTTTCGGGCTCCGATGGGATGGGTTGTGATACTTGTGCTGAAATTCTATGGCATCAACCGCACCCATTGCCCGCAAATAATGCTCGCTACCCTCGAGAGCCCTCCAGCCGTAGTAAGCAGGCTAGTCTGACTTGCCGCCGCCATCCACCGCTGCCGGCAGGTCGAGCGCGATGAGAGCAAATCGTGTCTTGCCGTTCAAGGGGATCTTCGAAGCCGAGGATATGCTGATGACGCTTCGATCCCGCCTTGAGCTGGAATCCCCCGTGCACTGCGAAATCCTTCTCGTCGATCTTCACGTTTCCATGACCGCCGCTGTCGGAGCAGTTGAGACCCTCTGATGTCGAGACCGGTGTCCCGACAGGGGAATTTCCCTGGCACGTAATCACGTCGCCATAGCGCCCCAGAGCCTTCTTGTAGAAGGCTGTCACCTTTTCCTGGGAATCGATCGTGGAGTAGTTTACGGCACGCACGCGCAAGCTCCACTCGCCGAAGCCCATGTTCACATCGGCGGACTTGTCATGTTCCTTATCCCTCACAATTTCAGCGCCGGGATACACGGGCAACCCCAAATCGGCCGCTGAAATCTGGTCAGTATTCACGTGAACTCCCCCGAATGGTGTATCGACCTGGACATTCTTTTCCTTGCCGTTCGCATCCTTATCTACGTGGACCCTGCATCCCGATACGCCTGTAGCCAAAGCCGTTCCCACCAAAACGCAGATTGCCGTCCGATTCATCGATTTACCCTCACAAACCGTAATACGGTACCAGGTGCCCGTTGGTTCAATGTGACCACGCCACCACTCTTTGTACTACTTTCTTCCGGGACCGGGGTTAGCATTCTCAATAGTTTGAGCCTAGAAGACCGGTTCGTGGCCCGACCAAGGCGAAACCGGCGGGATAAAAATGAAAGGATGTACTTATATGTTTGCTCTCAGCTCTTACAAAAAGTTCGCGATTATCGTCTTCTGCGCAGTTGCGCTGGTCATAGCACCTTCGGCGCTGGCCCAGGACGACGACCCTCCTTCCGAAGCCGGCCGAATTTCCTATATCTCCGGCAATGTTTCAGTGCAGGCTGTCACCTCAGATGACTGGGGCCAGGCCTATCCCAACCTGCCGGTCGGTCCAGGCGACCGCATCTTTACTGACTCCGACGGGCGCGCCGAGATCCAGATAGGCCAGACCTATTTCCGCATCGGACCGAATTCCGACGTCACGCTGGTCGATGATTCAACGTTTAACATCCACGTCGGCGTTGCCCAGGGATCGATCCGGTTGCATAGCTTCGGCCTATGGCCCCGCCAGCTCCTCGACGTCAGCACGCCAAACGGAAATGCCGAGTTCGCAAATTCTGGCGATCTGCGCGTCGATGTCCTGCCCACCGACGGCGCAACCGTGTTCACCAATCTCGGGCAATTTGCCGACATCACTGCTGCGGGCGATTTCCGCCAGCAGCTCGACAACGGCCAGTCGCTCGAGCTCGCCGGTTCCAATCCGGTTTACCCTCAGTGGCTGCAGCCAGCCGGCCCCGATGCTCTCGACTCCTGGAGCCAGCAGCGCGACCAGCAACTCGCCCGGGTAGTCTCATACCAATACGCCAGTCCCGAAATCCCAGGAGTGGCGGATCTTGACTCCCACGGAGATTGGCAGCCGCAAACCGAATACGGAGCCGTCTGGTTTCCGCGCGACGTCCCGGCAGACTGGCAACCCTATCGCTATGGCCATTGGATCAATCGCCCGCCGTGGGGCTGGGTTTGGGTCGAGGATGAGTCGTGGGGCTACGCGCCATTCCACTATGGCCGCTGGGTCAGCTACAACAACCGGTGGGGCTGGGTGCCCGGGCCGGTGAATGTGCGGCCAGTCTGGTCGCCTGCTCTGGTGGTCTTCGCCGGCGGCGGCGACGCCAACCTTTCGGTATGGTTCCCGCTGGGCCCCGGAGAAGCTTATCGTCCCTGGTACCGTTGCAGCCCAGGCTATATCGACCGGGTGAACATCACGAATATCCGCGAAGCACCGCGGGTGCGCGTGCAGAGAACCTACGTCAACGTCGTCAACGTAACCAACGTTACCTACATCAACCAGGCGCATGGCGGGACCGGAATGCGGCATGATGACTTCGCCTCCGGCCGCTCGGGCCGTAATGTTGCCGTGCGCGTCGATCCCCGTGAGATGCAGCAGGCGCGGGTGCTCCAGCAGCCCAACGTTACCCCTTCACCGCGAGCGATTATTAGCCGCCCAGTGGCTCGTCCCGTGCCGGTCTCGGTTCAAAGGCCGATTCTCATCAATCAACAAGGCAAACAGATCACGGCCAAACCGGGAGCTGTTCCGGTCGCTGCGCCAGTCAGGAATGAACCGCAAGTGAGACCGTTGCCGGGACGCACTGTTGTTGCTGCCCCCGCGCATGGTGTTCCAAATCGTGTCGGCGGAAATCAGTTCCCGCCAACGCAAGGCAACCAGAACCAGCGGCCCGACGCACCGAACTCGCCCTACCCCGGTGGCGCACCTCGCGCTAACCCGGTTGCTCCGGTGCAGAGTGTTCAGCGGCCCTTCAATCCGCAACCCGGCACTCCCCAGCCCACTAATCCTCAGGCCAATCCGAATCCGGCGAATACCCGCGAACGCCAGCAACAAACGCCGCAACCCGTGGCCCCCGGCGTCCAGCCATCTGGCCGCCCAGCACTCCCGCCGCAGAACATGCAGCAGGACCGGCCCAATGCGCCGAACGCCCCGTACCCCGGCGGCGCGCCTCGCGCCAATCCAGTCGCTCCAGGGCAGGGAGGTCAGCGGCCAATCTATCCTCCTCCCGGCAACCCTCAGGCGAATCCGCCGGCGAACAACAACGAACGCCAACAGGCTCCGCAACCTATAGCGCCCGGCGTGCAGCCAACAGGCCGGCCCATCCCCGCGCCTCAGAATATGCAGCAGGATCGACCGCACAATCAGCAGCCGAACTACCAGCAGCCCCAGCCGCAAATGCCGCAGCAGCCGCAAAATCAGCGGGAACAGCAAAACCGGCCACGGCCCCAAAATCCTTCTGAAATGCAGTACCACCAGGATTTGGGACCCCAGCAGCCAGCCAGGCACAACGACGCAACGCCGCAACCCGCCAACAATCCGCCGCAGGAACACCAGACCCCGCCGCCTCAACACCAACACGAGGCTGCGCCTCCGCAGAGACCCGCCCCTCAGCAGCCCAGTCATCAGGTTGCTCCTCCTCCGCAGCAGAACAAGCCGCAGCCGAATGATCATAAGGAGCCAAAGAAGGACGACAAGAAACACGACTGAGCATTTCGCAGGTAGAGAAGGGCCGCTGCGATCGACGCAGCGGCCCTTCTTTGTTTCAGAATTGTGCTCGAATCCGGCGGCTTTTAACAGTGAATCGCCTGAACCGTTAACCGGATGGAAAGATTAGTGCGCGCCGTGCTCGGTATGGTCCTCGGTCTTTCCATCGGCCGTGCCACCGGTTGCCCAGAGGATGCACGCCAGAAAGACGAACGCAATAACCGGTACGACCAGAAACGGGGAAGTGATCATTCGTTAAAGCTCCCTGAAAATTAGATTAGCAAATCAGACGGGCCGCCCGCCTTCTCCCGGCGAGTACCACCCAGTCTCGGTTGCGTATTCCAGCCGGTTTCTTTTGATCGGCTCGAAACCAGTACTTAGCCGGCGGGTTTATCATGGATTCGCCCATCTTGATCGATCCAGGAGCAACCCATGAGCGAAAAGAAATCTGTATCGCCCCGCAATCAGGGCCGCCGCGACTTTTTGAAGATCGGCGGCGCAGCCACTGCTGCACTGCTCACGCCTTCGGCATTTGCTGTAACGCCCAACACGACCCTGCCGAACCTGCCATCGAATCCGCGCACGCCGGCCGCCATGCCCACGCGGAATCTCGGCAAGACTGGATACAAGGTAGGCATCTTCTCGCTCGGCGGGCAAGCTGCGCTTGAGAAGGCCAACAACTTCGATGTCGCTGTGCCCATCATCGACCGCGCGCTCGATCTTGGCGTCAACTACATCGACACGTCATCCATCTACGGCGGACCCGACCGCTGGAGCGAGCAGTACGTCGGCAAGGTCATGGCGAAACGCCGCAACGAGGCATTCCTCGCCACCAAGACCAAGGAACGTACTCGCGAAGGCTCGATGCGCATGATCGAGAAGTCGCTCCAGTTGCTCCAGACCGATCACGTCGATCTCTGGCAACTGCATGACGTTGGCACCATGTACGACGTTGACCAGATCTTCGCCAAGGGCGGTGCCATGGAGGCGCTGCTCGACATGCAGCAGCAGAAGGTGGTGCGCTATCTCGGCATCACCGGGCACTACCGTCCCGAGGCGCTCATCGAGTGCATCCACCGCCACGACTTTGATGCCATCCTGATGGCGATGAATGCCGCCGATCCGCATCACTACAGCTTCAACGATGCGCTGCTTCCCCTCGCCGTTGAGAAGCAGATGGGCATCATCGGCATGAAGATCCCCGGCCGCGGCCGCATCCTCTCCACGTGGACTCCGCCGCCCATCGAGCAACAGAAGCATTCATGGGAAGGCATGACCATCCAGACCGACAAGCCCGGTACACTCTCCATGCGCGAAGCAATGTACTACACGCTTTCCCGCCCCGTGAGCACCGTGATCATCGGATGCGATACCACCGCGCAGCTTGAAGATAATGTGCAACTGGCGCGCAATTTCACGCCGATCAACGAAAAGCAGCAGACCGAACTAGTTGCGAAGGCCGAACCCTGCGCCAAGCCGTCACTGTTCTTCCGCTTCTACGACCGGCCCTGAAGTACGAAATAGTCCAGTCGTCGCAACAAAATAGTAAAACCACGTCATTGAGGCAAGAAACTGTACGACAGCCCAGTTGAGGCGCGAACTGTCAGGGCACGACTTTCAGTCGTGCCGCAAGGCTCCTGAAATCCGCGGGGGCTTTAGCCCTGAGCGATGGCTTCGAGTTGTCGGTCCGATGGGTTCGTCTCGAATCCTGTCAAGCGTGCCCCTTCGATCTGCTTACACAAGTCACTGATTCATAACGAAAAATCCCGGCACCATCTTTGCAGGCAATTACCGACCACATTGTTATCCTCAAACCAGAAACAAGGATCGCCCCCCGCTGGTCTTGTCTGTTGCCCGAGCGTCACGGTAAGCCCTTATACAAGACGACTCTGGGGCTAAGTTCTTTTGTAGGATGACTTTGCGGCGGGAGGCCGTCCCTAAACCTTTCAGCATCAGGAAATTGCTTCCAGAGTATGGGTGGGTACCCCCCTTGTTTTGATTGGGGCTGCTTTCAGCCTTTTCGTTTTCTCAACACCCATGTCGTCATGCACCGATAATCCTGCACGATCGTTGTCTTCAACGGATCCACCAGAACGGCATTCATTTCTTCGGCCAGGTCCATGAGCATCTCTTCGTCCACGAGATACCACTTTGAACCGTCGCCAACGATGAAGCGATTCCCGCCCACTCGTTCAAAGTCCATTCCGATTCTTGATCCGAGCCGGCAAAACAGCATCCCACCGGGCCTCAGTACTCGCCAGAGCTCAGCCAGCATGCTTTGAAAGTGTTCGTCATCCCGCGCAAAGTGGAGCACGGAAGAACAGAGGACGACATCCGCGAAACCATCGGCGAATGGCATCCGCTCAATCGGTCCTACTCGAAAATTCTCCGGCGGCAATCCTGTCCCCAGCGATGCAGACAGCTTGCGTACATGATCGACACCTTCGGCATCCTGATCCAGTGCGAAAACCTCACACCCTTCGCGCAGCAGATGCACCAGGTTGCGCCCGTAACCGCACCCTGCATCGAGTACACGCATCCCGGGTGCAATATTTCCGCGCAGGATCTGGTCGAAGACATAAATATCGATCTGCCCGAACTGCTCTTGTACGCTCAAGGTCACTGCGACACCTTTTCTATGGATCGAGATCGGGATTTGTTTCCGCGTCAACAGCCTCGTCGACCTGCAGGTTGTCCGTGCTCTTCAGCGCATCAGCTTTCAACGTTGAGGTAAAGCTGGTAATGCTCATCTTCGATTGCCGTGAACGGCCGCATCGTGATCGTGCCGGAAGATGTTTTCGACTGCCAGATAGTTGAGCCCGCCGCAACCTGTGCGACTGCAGCCAACTCCTGTGGACGCACCGACGCCGGAATCTCGCCGACGGCAAACAGTGCCAGCGGCCCATGTACCGCAGCCACCAACTTCGGATGCTGCGGATCCACAGCCTCGAGAGTCGTCGCCATGTCGAATTCAACTTCGATGCGGTCGCCCTTCTTCCATGTCCGGTGAATGCGCGCGAACTGGCCAGGCGTGGGGCTCGTGGCAGCACGCTTGCCGTTCACGGCGATGCTGCTCTTCGGTCCCACCCACGCCGGTATGCGCACGAAGATCGCAAATGTCGCGGCCTTGTCTGTCGAAACTTCAATCTGCGTCATCGGCCGATGCGGATACTCGGTTTGCTGCGTCAGCACCACGCGATCGCCGCCGCGCTTCCATGTCACACGCGATGGGATAAAGAGATTCACGTATAGACCGTCCTTATCACGGAAATAAGAACTGATGCCGTAATCCGCCGTCACCTGAGAAAACGTTCCGGTACAGCAGTGCCACTTGTAGGGGTGATAGAACTTCGATCCCTCGCTGTTGTAATCGGAGTAGTAGAAGCCATGGCCGTCTTCCTTGATCGGCTTGGCGCCAAGGATGCAGTTGTAAAGCACGCGTTCCATGCTGTCCCCGTAGCGGCTGTCTTTCGTGGCTCGCAACAGATAACGCGTGATCTTGAAATGCGCGTACGAGCCGCATGGTGTCTCAAAACTCGAATGGGTTTTTGTGAGGCTCTCACCGATCTCGCCGCTGCCGGGCTTCCGGAAATTCTCATCCGGACCCCAGCCGCCCGTGGCAAAGCTCTGCGCGCGCACGAAATCAAAACCGTTACGAGCTGCTCGCAGGTATTTGTCATTGCCAAGCACGAAGTACGCCTGCATCGCGCTGCTCATGGCGTTTACGTGGCTGTAAGCATGCTTGCCGGGGAGTACATTTTCCCCCGCCGCCAGCGGATCCCAATACCAGCTGTCAGCGAGGTAACGCGCGCCCAATTCCTTGTAACGGGTGCCCGCGCCGCGCTGCCATGCAAGAAAGAAATTCTCAGGCAAAGTGTATGGCTCGTCCCAGCAGAAGGAGTTGTCCTTATGCGGCCGCGCCTCCTGCTCTGCACGCGACAGAGGTCCGGGTGGCAGATACTTCGTCACAGAATTGAGCGCAGCATCCATTGCCTTGAATGCCTGGGGATCGCCAGCGAACTCGTGCGCGTCGATCATGCCGACTGAGATCTTGTCATAGGTGTAAGCAGGGAAGCGGTTCTCATCCCAGAAGTGCGGAGTGATCGCCGGAGCAAATCCGTCCACGAGACGATGCACCTTCTCCTGCGTAGCTTTGTCGCCCGTGGCTGCATAATCGCGCGCCAGCCCAGAGAGATACTGCCCGAAGCTGTGACATGGAGCAAACCCGTTGTTGCCGGGCTTGCCCAGATCGCTCAGCGGCGCCCAACTGTACCAGCCGCCCATATCTTCGCCCGGCGCGGGCAATCCCGCACGCTGGCGAAATGGCTTCAAAAGCGAGTCTTCATCAAGCGCAACATAGAACGCGTGATTCCGGTCGAATTGTTCGCGGACCGGTCCTTCCAGCAGCAACACGTCGCCATAGCCGAACTGGTTAAGGGGCGGTGTGATTTGGAGCGCAACATCGTCGGCTGCGAATCCTGCGCGCGAACGAACCATTGCAGCCGTGGTTATGGCGGCACTGGCTTTAAGGAAACTGCGGCGCGATTGGTTCCGGTTGATCGACATCAGCGCTCCCGGATGGATTCTACCGCGCGCCGCTGCCTTGCACTATTTCGCGGCCTTCGTTCCCTTTTCCGCTCGATGCAGAACGGCTTCCGCCTCTGAGGCATAAGGTCCGCCGGGCGCCAGGCTCAGATACTTCTTGTAGGCCTCAGCGCAGCCCGAGGGCAGGTCGAAATGCTTGGCCGCCAGGTCAACTCCCGATTTCTTGAGAAGCCCGTTCGCCTTGATGTAATAGGCAAGCGCATCCCTTGGATCGGCTTTGATGGCCTTGTCTGCGGCCGCAACCTGGGCTTCCGAATCGCCGGTCTGCAGGAATGCCAGTGCCTCGTTTTTCAGGAACAGTGCAGCGTGTGATGGGTCAAGCTGAACAGCCAGGTCGAAAGCCTTGGCCGCCTCCGCCGCCTTTCCGGTGCGCGCGTAGATCTCGCCCAAACCAGCATTTGCGAATGCTTGCGCCGTCCCATTGGGTTTTTCGCTAGCTGTCTGAATTTCGAGAATCCGTTTGTAGGATTTCTCTGCCTCATCGTACTTTTTCAAGCCAACCTGGGCCCGGCCAAGGTTCTCCCACAATGTCGATTCATCTGCGCTCAATCCGGACTCCTTGATCGATTGCAGATCCTTCAGCATCAGGGATTCGACTTCGGCGCACTTGGCGCTCTTGATTGCCGCGGCCTTGGCATCAATGTCCGCGGCCTCCGCTGTTTTGCCCAGCTCCTTGATAGCGGCGGTCCGAGCCGTATCGGATTCCTTCAGATCCTGCGATGCAACGTTAAGATCGGCATTAATAGTCTTGACGAGCGAATCCTGACCTTGCGCCGCTGCGTTCTGTTTCTTCAGGCTTTCGAGCTCTTTCTTCTGCTCGTCGGGCAGCTCATCGATGAACGCTTGCCGGCTCATGTCGTCGTCCTGCCGCAGATCTTTTCCTGCGTCGATGACGACATTGCTGATGGAGTCAATAAACAGGCTGGGCGGCGTATCCGGCATGCGATAGATCAGCAGGTATCTGCCCGCAGCCGCTTCGCCCGAGTAATCGCCTTTCGAGTCCACTGGAAACGTATAGGCAGACGTCACGCCGGCGTCAGTCGAGAGACCGATCATTCCCGCGGGCTGCGGTTTGCCAGTGTAGTCGGTCACGTGCCCATGAATCTTGCCCGTCTGTGCGGTTGCTTGGAGCGCAAGAGCCGGCAGAAGGGTTACAGCAAATATTCCAATTATGGCCGAATTGAATACCTTCATTTATTTCCTCTTCCTGATTGCGAGTGCGCGGTTCGCCGCGAGCGCTCTGCAGTTGATCTAACTCAGCTGACTTGTCTTGATGGCCAGCTTTTCAAACTCCACCGTGCCTAGTCCCCGGTTCGCTGCCATCCGGAGATACGGCAAGTGTTCGGCATCCAGGTTCCAATAAGCTTTCGCAACATAAGCATCCAGAGCCACCGGATCGGTTCCGGCAACGACCGTCTTTTTCAACGCGACGTCTTCGAGGTTGCCGCCTGTCGGTCCGTTGCGCAGCAGAATGCGATAGCAGTCCATGATGGTGAGCGTCGGCAGCATGAAGGCGGCAAGGTCGGCCAGGCTCTGGTGAATCTGCTGATGCAGCCGATTTCGCTGACCTCCGAGAATTCCGTACCAGTTCTTCATGCCCAGCGTCGCGCCCGTAAGTTCGTGGTGCTTGGCGATGGGCAGATTCAGTATCTTGTCTGCTTCGAGAAATGGCATGAACACAGGCCAGCTCTTCAACACCACGCCTCCCATGTCCACCTCGCGAAATTTTTCCGGATCGGGCAGAATGACCTCAGCGCCCGCCGCCCGTGCCGCCGTTTCAATTCCGGACCGATGGAAGCACCGCTGCGCCTCATTGCAGCTCACATCCGTGACGATCACGCGCTTGGCCCCTGCCTGCCAGCATTGGTGCACAACTTCGGCAACGAGTTCAGGATTGGTGTTGGCTGCCTGCTCGGGCGTGCGATCCCAGGCAATGTTGGGCTTGATAACCACAACATCCTGTCGCGCAATGAAGCGGCCCATGCCGCCCAGATTTTCAAGAGCCTTCTGGACAAGGGCGCGTGCCTCTCCGGGTTGCGGGCCGCTCCCATCCATTGCATATTGCGTCACAGTGAGGTGCGGCCATTGCTGGTCGGCTGTGATGCGATGATCTCTGCGCGCCTGCTCGGCCGCCGCGGCAACAGGGCGCTGGCTGCGTTGACTGAGCCAAACGCCAGTGCCCGCCGCGCCGGCCGCGATGCCTCCAACGCGCAGAAGCTGCAGCAGGGCCTCGCGTCGCGAGATATGAGCAACCTCCGAGGCTCCAGAAGCAGAACCGGAAGATTTGTGCTGACGCAACTGTTCGTTTTCCCAGACCATGGATTTCCTCTGCTTAAACCTCGACGAGCTTGATGCGCTGCAGATCGTTGATGCCTAGCCCGTGCGTCGCATCTGCTGCCGTAGCGATGTAGCGAGGAGGACGACCGGCGGCTTCCAAAGTCTTCAGCCCGGCTTCAGCGCGTTTCTTTTCGAGAATTCCCCACGCAATTTGATCGATCGCCACACGATCTTCGCCCACGATCAGCGCGTTCGGCTGCCACAGGTGCTCAGGCCTGAACCCCGGGCCGCCCTCGTATACCGATGTCATCGCATCGCCGATGGTCAGCTTGATCTTCCGTTGTATGACCGGAAATGCATTGAGATCGGCGACTCCCGGATTGCACCCGCCGCCGTGCAGATCTTGCGGATGCTCCACGACGCCGTACATGTTCTTCATGGCGAAGGTAACGCCAGCCATGCTGTGATCCTTCAGAATCGGCAGGTTGATCACCATCGCGCATTCACTGGTCAGAATCTTTGAAAAGCGCGCGTGCGACGATCCCCAGTTCTCCACGACACTTTCGAATCCAGAGACGTCCGAGCCGAAGCAGCGAATGCGGCTGGGGTCAGTGCTGATTGTCAATCCGCAGGCCTCGAGATCGCGGGCATTGCGGTCCCAGATCAGAATGTTGCCCGGCTTCACGCCTGCCTGTTGCAGGCGTTCTGCAATTGCAAAAACAAGCACAGCGTGTGTGGAAATGCCTTTACCGCCAAGCCCATTGGTCTTGAGTCCGATAACTTTATCCTTACCACCGCCCTCGGCAACAATGTGCTTCCAGGCATCCACTGGTTTCGCGCGACCGGTGTAAGAAGCAATCGCCTTGTCCAGTAGTTCGCCCACCCGTTTTTCATCCAGCTTGCCATCGGGCCCATGCAGCGCAGGATCGCGCGCAATCACTACCTTCGCTTTTTCTTTCTCGCCCTGGGGGTCAACCGCCCGGGTCAATGCAAGACTGCTCTCTGCGCCCAGGATCATTGCTCCTGTAGCGGCGCCTTTGAGAAATTCACGACGGCTTTTCATTGTTTCCCTTCCATGTGTGCGAGCGGATTTTTCCTTCACCGCACTGGTTTACAGGTTTGCTTCAACACCGTGCGCCAACGCCATCAACGCCTGCGGAGTGGATGCAGAAGATTGGTATGCGACGATGCGCACAAGGTAACGCCCCTTACGGAAGCTCACGCTCTGCGCATATTGCAGGCCTTCGTCCCCAAGGGAAACGCTCTGTGCGTCTTTGGTTTGTCCGCGCTCGAGAATGGTTTGCGCACCATCTGGGCCGCCCATTGTGTATACGTCAACAACGGCTTCGAGTTGCCCCTGATACTTGTAGTCGGAAGTTGCGGTTGAAACTACGCCCGCCTGAATGTACTGTTCGGAATCTCCATCGATGTACTGCCAAAGATCCTTGGGCTCAAAGGTCCGCGTTTCGCTGGATTTCTCCCATCCCGCAACCGCAGCCGATGCCGGGAAGGAATTCGTGTTCTTCTTCTTGCATCCGGAGACGCCGGCAGCGGCCAGCAAGAGAACAACCAGAGTTCCAACAAACAACAAATTCAAGTGCTTCATTTCTATTCAGTCCCTTCTAACTTCTGTTCAGCAGGATCTGGCTGCTTGGCGAACGGCTCTCACCGATGCTGGTGACGTAGACAGCCGGCCTCTCCTGCAGCGGACATGCATACTCGCATGCGCCGCAACCGACGCATCGGCTCGGATCGACACGCGGCTGTTTTACCGTTTTCATGTTGCCGGCCGAGTCGATCACCTGCGCTTCTTCCACGTAGATAGCTTTCGGCGAAACCGGGCACCACTCTTCGCAGACGATGCAGTCCGTAGCAAGTGCCCAAGGCAGGCAGCGGCCGCGATCGTAAAACGCGGTACCGAGGCGGACTGGTTGATTTTGCCGGCCGCCGACCCCCACAACCCATCCCTTGTCCTTCGGTGTGATCTGCCAGATCGCGCCGGTCGGGCACACTTCAGAGCACAGGACGCAACTCGGTTCGCAGTAGCCGATGCGCGGAACCAGCGTCGGCGTCCAAAGGCCTTCCAGGCCAGCTTCCGTCAACGTGGGTTGAAGCGAATTATTTGGGCAGACTTTCATGCACTCGCCGCAGCGAATGCAGCGCGAAAGAAAGTCGTTTTCATCCACAGAGCCCGGTGGCCGTAGTAGTTTGTCGTGACGGCTTTTGCCGAGGCCCGTATTGGCGCGTAACAGCGGAACGGCTGCAGCCCCAACAGCCAGGCCAGTCAGCGCGCGTCGCCGGCCAAGATCAGGCGAAGCGATTTCACGCTCCTTGCGAAAAAGTTGGAACTGCAAACTCCCATGCGGGCAACTGCCCACACAGTTCATGCACATCAGGCACTCGGACTTGCGCCACGGCACGCCGCCTATCGGATCATCGCCGCCTTGACAGTTCAGAAGACAGCGACTGCATTTGTCGCAACTCGAGGCATCCTTGTGCAGGCCAAGAATTGACCAACGCGAAACCGCGCCAAGTAGCGCTCCCAACGGGCAGATTGCGCGGCACCAGAAACGCGTAACGCGCATGCTAGCCCAGAGAATGATGAGGAACAACAAGCCCAGCACCAGACTCTGTGCGAAATGAGCCTGTCGAAAGTCGAGGATCGTGGCTTGCAGGATCGAGTGTAGCCATTCGCCGCTCGTTCTGATCGCGGCCACATGGCTGTGCTCCATCGGTACAAGCACTGCTCGCGTAGCGAAGTTGAATGCCGGCAACAACGCGAGTCCAATCGAACGAACCAGCAAGCTGAAAGGATCGAGCGCGCCAATCACCATCGATCCGAAGAACGCGGCCACCAGTCCTGCAATCAACACGACATATTTAACTGTCTGCCACCGCTTGTAGCGGTTCGATTCGATGCGTTGCTTGCCTCGCTTGGCCTCGGAAGGCATGTCGCCAACGAAGTGTTGCAGCGTTCCCATGGGGCAGATCCAGCCGCAGAAAAAACGCCCGAGAAAAAGCGTCGGCAGCAGAATCACCAGGCTCCAGAGGAGACCGCGATACAAGGCATGCGTTGCAATCGCATTCGTGATCGCAACTAGCGGATCGAGCACGAAAAACATGCGCACCGGCGCGCGCATATGGATGTCGCCCGAATTCGCCGAAGCGGGCCGCATCGACGTGAAGACAAGCAGCGCAAGAAACACCAGCAGAAAGAAAATCTGCGAGATCCTGCGCAACAGCGGCAATCTGGAGCCAGCCAAGAACTTCCCCTATGCGCCTGCGAGCGACTGCGCCAACAGGAATTCGCCCAGTTGGCGTCTGCGCCGGCAAGCGTTCAGGGTTGTTGGTGAACACGCCGGGCAGGCGAACGAGATACATGTGAATCATTCGCTTGCGAGGGGTCAGAGGACAGTGATTGTCATCACTTTGAGCGGATTCTAGCGCTCAATTCACGCATTAATCCATGTGATTGATAAGGGAGGCGATGCAAGCCGCGCCAAATCCATTGTCGATGTTCACGACCGACACATTGGGCGAGCACGTGTTCAGCATCCCCAGCAGCGCCGCAACGCCGCCAAACGAAGCGCCATAGCCCACGCTCGTCGGCACAGCCAGCACCGGCGCATTCACCAGTCCCGCGACCACGGTCGGCAACGCACCTTCCATTCCGGCGCAAACGATAAGCACACGAGCGGATTGAAGCGACTGTTTCTGCGCCAGCAGACGGTGGATTCCGGCAACGCCCACGTCCGCAATCAGCTCAGTGGTATTTCCCATCAGACGCGTAGTCACGGCAGCTTCTTCGGCAACCGGCAAATCACTTGTTCCGGCACAGACCACGCAGATGGTTCCGCGCCCCGCGGGAGGCTTGGCCTGTTCGAGGGTGATGGCACGAGCCGCTTCATGATAGACCGCGCCTGGTTGCGACTTGCTCACCGCCTCGAAGCACTCCCGCGAAGCGCGCGTGGCTAGCACGTTGCCGCCGGCCTTGGCCATATGCATGAAAATCCGCGCAACCTGGTCGGGCGTCTTTCCGGCAGAGAAGATCACCTCAGGCATTCCGGTGCGAAGCGCGCGATGATGATCGAGCTTGGCGAAGCCGAGGTCTTCAAACGGCAGATCCTTCAACCGCTCCAGCGCATCAGGAACGGAGGTCTGTTTCGCTTGTACTTGATTGAGCAGCGCTTCAATTTGCGAGCGATCCATCAGCGCTCCTCCTCGATGTGGGCGGCAAACATCCGCTTTGCCTGTTCTGTCACCTGTTTCAGTGGAACAGAATTTGCCGCGGCGAGTCGCCGGCAGTCTTCGTATTCCGGCGCAGCATTTGCGATCTCGCCCGAAGGCCAGCGAGCAATCTTCATACGCACCGGACCCCACTCAGTTTGCACTTCCTTGAATTCGCGAGCCAACGATACCTTGTTCTCGATGCGCCAGTGCAGGCCGATGGTTGTTGTCTCTCGAAACAGCAGATCGCGCAAGTTGGGCACGCCCTCCGGATGGCATAGCACCGTGAGTTGAATTCCGCTGCGGCCCTTCTTCATCTGCACGGGAACGCGATACACATCCCATGCGCCCGCCGCCAGCAGAAGCTCGCTGACATACGCAATCAACTGGGGACTGGAGTCGTCAATAACAGTCTCCATGATCGCGATTGGCTCGGCCGCGGAGTGCTGCTCAGCTTCTTCTCCTACAAGCAGCCGCACCAGATTCGGCTGTCCCGGCGTATCGCGGCCACCTGCGCCGTATCCCGACGCCGAAATTCGCATCGCCGGCAGCGACGTATATTGCACGTCGAGCATGCGGAGAATAGCGGCGCCTGTAGGCGTGACCCGCTCCATTGGCGGGCCTGCCGCATACACGGGAGCATCGCCCAGAAGCGCCAAAGTTGCAGGTGCGGGCACCGGCAATGTTCCGTGCGCACAGTCAACTGTGCCGCTGCCGACGTTGAGCGAAGACGCCAGCCAGCGATCGACGCCGAGATGTGCGCATCCGACCGCAGAGCAGACAATATCGACAATCGTGTCGACCGCTCCCACCTCGTGAAAATGGACTATCTTCGATTGGCATGGAATGGATCCGCGCCTCAGCCTCGCCCAGCAGTCGAAACGCACGGCTTGCCTGGGCCTTTACTGAATCGGCAATCGGCGCGCGATCAATGATCTCAAGGATCGTGGATAGCGATCTATGCGGCTGGTGCGTGTGTTCATGTTCGTGCTCGTGGTCGTGCGCGTGAACCGTGCCGTCCGCGTGCCGGTGCTCATGCGAATGCGCAGAGGCATGTTCATGCGCATGCGCCGTCTCATGATGGCTGTGGCTGTGCGGGTGTTCTGCTTCGTCGTGAGCATGATCATGCGCAGCAGCATTTTCGATGACAACATCGACCTTGATTCCGGCCAGCCCGCCCCGGCTTACTTTGCGCATCTCCAGACGAGCGCCGATGTTCAGTGCGCCAGTTGTCTCTTCAAGCAGGGCAAACGGCACGCCCGCATCCACGAGCGCGCCAAGCAGCATGTCGCCGCTGATGCCGGAGAAGCACTCCAAATATCCGATTCGCATGGAAATGAAATTGTACCTATGCGCCGCGCCGCATCAGCACTTCTGCCGGCAGCACCGCATTCAAGGATCCGGAACGAAACCCCGTGCAATCGAGCGTCACGTACTGGAAGCCTGCCTTTCGCAACTCCGCGGAGATCCTGTCCATCATGTCGAGAGTGAGCGCCCGGGCCATCTCTGCACGCGAAATCTCGACCCGCGCCAGTTCTCCGTGATGGCGGACGCGAAACTCGCGGAACCCAAGTTGGCGCAAGCTCTCTTCACTGCGCT
Source organism: uncultured Acidobacteriaceae bacterium (assembly GCA_963832035.1). Taxonomy (GTDB): domain Bacteria; phylum Acidobacteriota; class Terriglobia; order Terriglobales; family Acidobacteriaceae; genus Telmatobacter. The sequence continues at coordinate 580,083 of CAWHSK010000005.1, forward strand.
CCACCTGCTCCAGCACTTCGCGCGTTACCGTGCGGCCATATTCCACTCGCGACGAAAGGCATGGCGCAGCCGGGCGATCCCACAGCGTGTAACCGGCATCTTTGGCCAGCGTGCGAATCTCTAGCTTCGTAAGCCCGGCTTCGGCAAGGGGCGCCAGCACTTCATGCTCTTCGGCAGCCCGCTGGCCGGGGCGGTAGTCGCGGCGGTCGTCGGCATTCATGCCGTAAGCAATCCGCGCGAACCCAAGCTCAGCGCCCAGCTTCTTCATTCCTTCAAACAGTTCGGTCTTGCAATGGAAACAGCGATTTGCGTCGTTGCGCTGGTACTCGGGCTTTTCCAGTTCTTCGGTCTGAATCACGCGCAGGGGAATGCCCTGAGCTTCGGCAAACGCCTTGGCCTGCTCCATATCGCGGCGGGCCAGGCTGGGCGAATCGGCAAGAACAGCCAGCATTTGATCGCCTAAAACACTATGCGCAGTCGCCGCCAAAAAGGCCGAGTCAACGCCGCCGGAATAGGCAACCATTACGCTGCCGAGGGCACGAAGCCGATCCTCGAGAGCGCGCAGCCTGGCCGCTGTTTGCACGGGATCGAGCGTGATGTCGGGCGTCGTCGACACAGTGCGATTATACCTTTGGCGTTGGATGCGGTGATTGCCGGGCAGGTCTGCCCCGAGTCGCCCAACTCTTTGAGCGACTTCAACCTGTAGATGGATGGCTGTCCACACGACCATGCTGTATACTCCGGGACGATTCCACTTTCAGGGGAGGCTCCACCATGCGTTTTCAAACAATCATGAGTTTCGCGGGCACTTCGGTATTGGCTTTGGCCGTGATGGCCTCACCAGTGCAGTCACCGGCCCAGGGCGGCGACACGGTTCTGAAGCCTGCCGACACGCAGAAACTGCTGCCCGCCAGCGTGTATTACAAGGCCCAGTCTGCTCCTACGCAATTGCGGAACTCCACCGGCATCAAGTTTGCCGACGGCTACTACCTGCTTTCGACAATGGTCGACACCAGCGGCTACTCGAGCGACGTAGCCTCGAAGTATCAGGCCTATTTCATCACCGAAGTCCCTCTCAAGTTTGGCAGCGATAACCTGCCCGCCGGTATTTATGGAGTGGGCTTTGTCGGGGACAAGTTCGTGATTACCGACGTAGGCGCGCACGATGTCTTTTCAGCGGCGACTTCGTCGGATGATGCTCTGAAGCGGCCGATGCCCCTGCAGATCATGGCCGACCCGTCGGGCGGTTTCCGCCTGTATGCGGGACGGAAGTATGTGAAGTTCGCCCGTTAGCCGTATTCACCCTCCCACAATCCAAACGCGGACCTCACGGTCCGCGTTTTCGTTTTAGATGAGCGATCCACGATACCGAGCGCTGTGCCCCGTTCATCGCGGTTGTATCGCGATGAGCGGGTAATAGTCCGGCAACGGTCAAGCCCTTCCCGCCTTCTTTCCTTCCAACCATCTGAATCTAAAGCGAAAAAGCCGGCTACCGATTTGCAGGTAATATTCTGCCTTCGGTGCACAATGAAGTTGGGTCGCGAACTCAAGAGAGCGCGGGTAGTCCTTGATCCCTGACTCTGACTTTGGTCATCGATTTTTGATCTTTGAAAATCCAGTTCCCATCACTATTCTCCGTCCTCTGGGTGTGGTCCCCACGTCATCCATTCTTAAGTCCTTTCCTGAGACGACTCTGCGGCTAAGTTCCTTTTATAGGACGACTTTGCGGCGGCGCATCGCCCGTAACCCACTGAGCCGCAGGGACTTATTCACAGAGTAGGGTGGGTACACCCCCCACCCTTCCGCAACCGTGTGGTTGCGTATCGCTCTGGGCGGCACGTGGCCATGCCGCTAAAAATCAGGATCCGCCTGGAGGCAAGCCCGCGAAAGTCGCATCACCTGCCGATACTCAAGTAATCGTTCGCCGCAGTTGTTCGATGGCTACAATCGTGGAACTCTTCAAACTTGAGTGACTCGGGGTTGCCTTCCGCGTGCCGGCAAGACGAAATCGCGCAGGATCCGGCCCGGTTCATTCAGGCCCAGAGGTTCCAGACGAGGGACGAAAGGACAATATTTATATGGGTTCATCCACGCAGTCAGCCGACGCCAAATCTCTTCAGCAGCCCGCTTCATCTCTCGCCGAGATGCCAACGCCCGGACCGGTGAACTCCTCCGGAACGAATCAATATTCCATGATCGGGAAGTCGATCAGGATCAAGGGCGAAATTGTGGCTTCCGATCCTCTTTACGTTTATGGGACGGTGGAAGGTTCGATCTCCGCGCCGGCGCACCGGGTGACCGTTGGGAAAGACGGTAAAGTGAAAGCCGACATCTCGGCGCGCGAAGTCGTGATCATGGGCGACGTGGTCGGCAACCTCGAGGGCGGCGAGCGAGTGGAGATTCGCAGCGACGGCTCCCTCATCGGAAACATGTCAACGCGCCGCATCTTCGTAGAAGAAGGAGCGGTTTTGAGCGGCGCCATCGACGTCCACAAGCCGAGCAAGAAAGAGAAGGCCGAGTCACAAGCCGAGCCGGAAGGTTTACAGAACGAACTCAGTAACGTGGTGATTCTTCCCGCGCCCGAGATGGCCGAGGAGATTGCTTCGTAGGGATGGTCTCACTCAAGAGTGGCCTCGCCAGTTCTACTGATTTGCCGCGAGAATCGCGTCGGCCCAGTGTTCGTCAGTGGTGCGAATCCACTGAACAGAAGATTCGTCCTTGTACTCGTTGTAGGTATAGATGAGAAGCACGCGAGTCTGGACGCGAACAGCAGTCACTCCAATCATCATCTTTTTGGTCTTGCCGCCGGATGAGATTGCCATGATCATTCCGTAGGCACACGCATCGGGCTTGCTGAAGAGTGTGCCGAGCTGGACCGGTTTCTCGAGGGTGACTTCGGCCAGGTTTGAACCGAGCGCCTTTAGTCGGCGATTGATTTCATCTTGCTGGTCCTTGATGCTTTCATCGACCTTGACGCCAAGCTGCGAGGCAAGCGAATTAGCAATCTCTTTGAACAGGTCAGTTGTGACATTGGCGAATTCGGCGCGCCGGGGTACCTCTACGAGTGCATAGCGATTGAGTGCGGTTGAGCCCTGAGAGCGAATACTGTCGAGGTCAGGTGCTTCGATGAAGACGGCTATGAGTCGATTCGTGGTGGGGGCCAGATTTTCGAAGAGGACACGATAGTCTGAACCGGTTTCAACCAGTTCAGATGAAGGGGCGGGAATGGCCAAGGATTTGAGACCGGCCCTGTAGGTGGGTGTGTCTTGTGCTGTGGAGAAAGAGCAGGGCAGTACGATCGCCGAGATGAGAAAACCAGTTGCGAGCGAAAGGAGCTTTGGCATGTGTCCTCAAATGAGCGTTGATTGCACAGGAATGATAACCGGGCTGTACTGATGCTCGCGAGTTACGAGAGATACAGATAAAGCAATGGGAGCAAGAATGCGGACCTTGCGTTTCGCATTTCTGTTTTTTAGTGAGGTAGATCAAGTGTTGTACAGGCTGAAGCCCATAGGCTTCAGATCCCGGCTCTCGCGATCGCGCAATAGGCCGCAGTTTCTTTCGCTATCTTGAGCAGGAGCAACCGTTCTGGCCCGTCGCATTTAGTCTGGGAGTGAGCCCGAAAAACAGCGGCGCACTGCGACTGTATGAATCGGTCGGATTCGATGTTCACTTGCGAACACTCGATTCCGTAAACCGGACACATCCGTGCTCGGAACCTGCGGGAATGTGATTGGCATCACTCAAAAACATGGGAAACAGCAGGTTGTCTGGCCGAAATCGTGCTACAACACCTGTGAACGATATGGCCTCCGTTCGGAATCAAAGGAGGGGCCGATGAATCAGCTGCTCACAGACTTTCTATACGCATTGCGGCAATTGCGACGCTCACCGGGCTTTGCGCTTACGGCTATACTCACGCTGGCCCTGGGGATAGGCGCGAACAGCACAATCCTCAGTTGGATCAGCGCCACACTCTTCAATCCCATTCCAGATGCGAAGAACGTCGACAGGATGCTCACTATCCAGCGTGGCGAACGCAGCGAGCATCCCAGCCCTCCGTTCTCTTATCCAGACTTCGTGGATCTGCGAGAGAACAACAAGAGCTTCTCCGGGATGCTGGGCTATCACGATGACTATATTTCCATCACCGGATCGGCCAAGCCTGAGCGCATCTACGGAGCGTTGACAAGCGCGGACTATTTTGAAGTGCTGGGCGTGCAGCCCTATCTTGGCCGGACCCTTATATCCACGAAAGCCAACGAGCGGGCAGGCGCGGCGATCGTGGTTCTGAGCTACAACCTGTGGCAGAATCATTTTGCCGGTGATCCCGGCATTGTTGGAAAGACCATCCAGCTGAATCTTCATCCCTACACGATCGTAGGCGTAGCACCCAAGAATTTTCGCGGCTGCAAGAGCGGACTGCGCACGGATATTTTTCTTCCCCTGGCCGCAGATGGTCCGATTTGGGACGACAACCGGATAGGCAATCGTGGTGTAGCGTGGCTCAACGTTCTGGGCGTCCTTCGGCCGGGCGTTGATCCCCACCAGGCCGATAACGAATTGAACCTGCTGATGGAGCGCATCTCTGCGCAGTATCCGGCGGAACACCGTGGAGCGAATCAGATATCGACCGATCCGCTGTGGCGCTCGCCGTTCGGCGCCAATGTCTATATGGCCGGTACGCTGCCGATTCTGCTGGCGCTGGCCGCTGTACTGTTGCTGCTTGCCTGCGCCAATGTCGCCAACCTGCTTCTGGTACGTTCGGTGGGGCGGCGCCGGGAATTTGCGATTCGCCTGGCGATGGGCGCTAGCCGCTGGACGCTGGTGCGCCAGTTGATGGCGGAGAACCTTCTTATCGCGGCAGCTGGGGCAACCATCGCCCTCTGCTGCACCGTGTGGACAGCAAAGACTCTGGGTACGTTCTTGTCCTCTGCCGTGCTCCCCTTGGCCCTCGACGGGCAGTTGGACCGACGCGTAATGACGGCCACGATGCTGGTCGCGGTGTTGACGGCGCTGATCTCTGGCGTCGTGCCTGCCCTTCGCGCATCCAGCCTCTCACCCGGCGCTGTCCTCAAAGACGAGGCACTGAATACTTCGGGCGGGCTCCACAAATCGCGGTTGGCTTCCGGACTCGTGATCGCGCAGATTGCGCTGTCTCTACTGCTTCTCACTTGCGCAGGTTTGTTTGTACGAAGCTTGGAGAAAGCACAAAGAGCAGATCCCGGGTTCGATGCAAACCACATGCTCCTGGTCACGTTCGATTTGCGCCCGATGGGTTATACCGACGAGACGGGAAAGGAGTTTCAGCGCCAGGTGTTGCTCAAGGTGCGGCAATTGCCTGGAGTGCAATCGGCCACAATGGCAGACTTCGCGCCGCTCACGTTCTCAATCCATTCTGATGGCGTTGTCCCGGAAGGCTACGTGCCGCGCGTGCATGAGGATATGGACACGGATCGAGGGGACGTGGGCACGGATTATCTGACGACGCTGCGCACTCCACTGTTGGCGGGGCGTGATTTCAACGACTCGGATACGGCAAACGGTGACAGAGTCGCGATCGTGAACCAGGCGTTTGTCGACCGGTACTGGCCGGGGCAACAGGCAATCGGCAAGAAGGTGCAGTTTTCCGGACGACCGAGAAGGGTAGTGGGCGTTATCGCGAACGGGAAATATCGCCGCCTGATCTACGATCCCACTCCGCTGATTCTGACGCCTCTCACGCAGCGCTATCAGAGCGAAGTGACTCTGCAAGTGCGCACCAGCGGCGAACCGATCGCGATGGCGCCGGCGGTTGAGCAAACCATCCATAGCCTGAATGCAAATCTGCCGTTGTACGGCGTGACAACGCTGAAGGAAAAGATGCAGTTAGGAAGCGTGTTCGAGCGTATTGCTGTCACCTTCGCGGGTTCGTTCGGACTGCTGGCGCTGTTGCTCGCGGCGGTGGGCATCTATGGCGTGGTCTCGTACACAACTCGCCAGAGGACACACGAGATCGGCATCCGCCTCGCTCTCGGAGCAGGCAAAGGTGCAATCCTCCGGAACGTATTACGGCAGGGCTTGATTCTGACGGTTGCCGGTTTGGCGATCGGGTTGGCGGTATCGCTGATTCGTTACGCGCTTCCTGCGTACGGTCCTGATCGGCGTCGCGGCCACCGATCTGTTCACGTATGCAACGGTGGCGACGGTACTGTGCGTGGTGGCGATGGTTGCGTGTTATCTGCCGGCACGGCGGGCGGCAGCGGTGGACCCGGTCCAGGCGCTCCGAACCGAATAGCTTTAGCCATACCAAAGACAGAAGGCGGGTGTGGTCCGTCTTCTGTCTTTGGCAATTGAAGCTAGTGGTTAAGCCTTGGCGAGGGCCGGGCTTGCTGTGCCTAGCTTCTCCGCAAGCATTTCGTGCGCGTGGGCAAAGAACTCATCTTTCCCGATTTTGCCCGCGTCTACTTCGGCCAGCAGTGCCTTCTGCGCGATGTATTCCTTGTTAACTACGCCGGCTTTGGACTGCAGCATGCGCCATGCCTTGCGGCGCTCTACGCAGAACATGACCAGCTGGCGGGAGAGGGCGCGGTACTCGATCTTTCCGTTCTCCTCGTACTTGATGTAGACGCCGAAGTCGGGAATGAAGGAGCGGTGCGCCGGGTCGAGGTAGCGGCGGTAGACCACATCCTGCTGCGTGATGCGCACCAGCATGTTGTCGAGGTGGAGGAGCTTCTCGGCCGCCTCGGGCTTGATCTTCTTGAGGTGGTTGCGGAAGCGGGCTTCCGTCGTGCACCAGTGAGCCACGGTGTAGCGCATGGTTTCGCCGGTGGACTTGAGCTTGGTCTCGTACCAGTCGAGTTCCTTGCTGGGGTTGCCGGTGACGTCGAGCGCTTCCTGGTAGGTTTCGCCGAGGCGCGGATTGAAGACGAACTCGGGCACGCCGCGCGAGTCGCGTACGCGCTGCGCCTGGTGGAGAGCCATGTCGTCGGCGACGCCGTGCTCGGGCTGGCAGGTGGTGAAGCACTGGAGGAACATGGTGCCGCGATATTCGAGGCCATCGAGAATTGCGCGGTAGAGCTTGGGCGCGTTGGCCATGGAGACCTGCGCGACGAAGGGCGATCCGTGTCCGGCGAGGAAGGTTTCGGCGACGGTCTTCTTCTCAGTGTTCTTGCCCTGCGTGGCTGAACCGAAGACGTTCATGTCGTTGCCGCCGAGCATCGGGGTCGAGTCGGAGTTCTGACCGCCGGTGTTGGAGTAGACCTGCGTATCGAGCATGAGCGCCTTGACGTTGGGCCGGTTCTGCAGGATCACCTTGGACATGTTCTGGTAGCCGATGTCGCCCATGCCGCCGTCGCCGCCGACTACCCAGACCTTGGGCAGTTCGACGATTTCCTGGTCGGTCATCAGGGCGTCAGTGAAGTGCGTGAACTCGTAGTACTCGCGCGGCGTGATGCCTTTGCCTTCGCGGGTGAGGATCACGTCGGTGAGGCGCTCGGGGATGACGGAGCGGCGGGCGTGGTCGACGATGAAGCTTTCGCCCATGAGCCAGCCGACGGTGATGCCGTCCTGGAAGAGCGAGTTCATCCACGGATAGGGATGCGGGTTGTTGGGCGAGGTCGAACCGTAGACCGTGTTGCAGCCGGTGTGCGCGGCCATGGCCATGACACTCATGCCATTGGCCAGGCGGCCATCGACGGGCTGCAGGCTCTTGTGGTTGAAGGCCTCAGTGAGCAGGACGGCGGCGAGGGCTTCGATGAGCTGGGCGTCGGTGATGGGGCCGTTGGCTTCTTCGTACGCGGCGATGCGGGACTTGGTGTCTTCAGTCTGTTCGCCGCCGAGGCCGAGGATGAGGTGCGAGATGGCGAGGCGGAGGGTTGCGTAGTCTTCGGGATTGCTCGCCTTGAGCGCTTCGAGACGGGCGACGCCGGTCTTTTCGAGATCGCCGGCCTTGGCGACAAGGCGATCGGCCTTGGCGTGGAAGACGGGGCGCATGTACGCCTCGGTGACCGCCGCGATGGAGCGGAGCACGCTCTTTTCGCCGCAGCCGGCGCAGGCGCCGTCGCCGGAGACCAGCGCGTCGTAGTTGCGGCGGACCATGAGCATGTTGCGCAGCGTTGCGGTCTTGGAGTCGGCCGGGTTGGCGGCGTTGAAGAGGCCGAGGTACTTCTGCGATGTGTCGGGCAGCAGGTTGAGGAAGGCGGTGCCGGTTTCGTGCTCGGCGTTGACTTCGGTGGTTTCCTGCACCATCTTGAGCGCCATGTGATCGCCGCAGGCGGTGACGCAAGCTGCGCAGCCCTTGCAGAGGTCGCTGACGAAGATGGAGAAGATGCCGCCGGTGCCGGGGGCCTTGCGCTCGGGCGAGGAGAAGATGGCGTTGACCTTCTGATAGGCCATCGGCACCTTGTCGATGATCGAGTAGAACTGGGTCTTCGCTTCGGCTGAGAAGCCGTCGACGGACTCGGTGACTTCGCGGATGATCTTCGGCAGCGGCGTGCCGGTCTTCATTTCGGCGACCATGCGCTGGCGGGTCTGCTTCTCGATTTCAGGAAGCTTCGCCATCATCTTGCGTGCGTTCGCCGGCGTCGGCGACGTAGCGGGAGACGGCCATGGTGAGCACCGTGCCCAGATCCTGCGAGGTGTTGGGCAGCGCGGTGTCAGGGCAGACCGAGATGCACTCCATGCACTGGGTGCAGTTCTCGGGGATGTAGAGCGGGGTTTCGCGGCGGGCGACGTACTTGGAGGCCGTGTCGCCGGTGGCAGCGGCGATGACGCCCATGGCTGCGAGAGGAGTTGCGGGCTGGTCGTAGCCGAAGCTGGCGCGGAATTCGGCGTCGAAGGCGTCGATGGTCGCGATCGGCGGACGGGCAGCTTGTCCAGCGGGAGGAAGTGTGGAACGGCAGCCGCCGGTGTTGCAGTCGCCGCTGCCGACGGTGGCCATTTCGAGGATCGGCAGCAGCGCTTGTCCGCGGAGGGAGGACTTGTCGGCCGCGGCCATTTCGCCGATCTCGATTTCCTTGACGAGCTCGAAGCCCTGGGTCATGACTTCCATGTTGGAGTTGACGACGGCTTCGCCGAGCTTGCCGAACTTCTTGACGTACTGCTTCATGACGACGTCGCGGTACTGCTCCTGCGTGATGCCGAACTCCTGCAGCATGGGGCTGACGGCGAAGAATGCGCCGAGGAAGGCGTTGCCCTGCATGCGGAGTTGAAGGTCGGCGCGGTCGGTGGCCTTGCGGGCGATTTCGAATCCGGGCAGGGTGTAGACGCGAATGTTCTTCTCGATGATCTGCTTGCGCGCCCAGAGGGGAAGGTTCTCCCACGCGCGCTCGCCTTCGGCGTCGGATTCCCAGATGAGCGCGCCGCCGGGCTGAATGCCGTCGAGCGGATTGGTGTGCGTGAAGGCCTTGGGATCGCAGCAGAGCACTACGGTGACGTGGCGCAGATCGCAGTTGACGCGAATGCGGTCTTTGGCGGCGACCATGAAGTAGCTGGTGGGCGCGCCCTTCTTTTCCGAACCGTACTTGGGGTTGGCGCTGACGTGGATGACTTCCTTGGGATTGCCCTTGTCGTCGACCAGGCCGTCGCGCTCGTAGAGTAGATCGTTGAGATCGCCGAGGATGGCGCCGAGGTTTTTGCCGGTGGTGATGGCGCCCCATCCGCCGATGGAGTGGAAGCGGACGGCGACCGCGCCTTCGGGAAGCAGGGAAGGCATTTCGTCGCCGATGACCGCGTAAGGATGGTCGATGCCGAGCACGAAGAAGCTGACGCCATCGGCTGCGGTCTTGCCGTCTTTGCGGGCGCGTCCGGCGGTGGCGTATTCGTAGGCGCCAATGATGTGCTCGGGGCGGAAGTCGCGGGAGCCGAGGCCGTAGCTGCCGGAATAGATGTGCGGCACTTCGTCCATCGTCATCGCGGGCAGGCCTTCCGAGGCGCCGTGTCCCGCAGTTTGAATCGCCTTCGACAGCGCGGTGCGGATGTCGCGGCCGAGCGGGTTGTCGCCGCTGAGTGCTTCGTCAGTGCGCTCGAGGATGATGACGTTCTTCTTGCCCTTGAGCGCGGCAACGATGGCTGCTTCGGGGAAGGGGCGGATGACGTTGACGTGGATGGAGCCGACCTTGACGCCGCGGGTTTGGCGGAGGTAGTCGACGGCAGCCTCGATGTTTTCCGCGGCGGAACCGAGAGAGACGAAGACGGTGTCGGTGTCGTCGCACTTGTACTTCGAGATGAGACCGTAGTGGCGGCCGGTCAGCTTGCCGAAATCCTTATAAGCGTCTTCAAGGAACTGCAGGATCGGCTCGGCGAAGTTGTTGCGGCGCGCGATGATGCCGTTCATGTAGTGTTCCTGGTTCTGAACGGGGCCAAGGAGGACAGGGTTGGTCAGGTCCATCATCTTGGGAACGCGGCGGCGGGTGGGTCCAAACAGAACGCGCTGCGCTTCCGTCGGGCAGTCGATGATGTCTTCGGGGGCGCCGAGGTATTCGCGGATCAGATCCGATTCATGTTTATAGAAGGTGCGCTCAAGGTGGCTGGTGAGGAAGCCATCCATGATGTTCATGCCGGGAGTAAGGGAGAGCTCGGTGACGCGGCGGAGGATGAGGGACTGGTCGGCGGCCTGCTGCGCGTCTTTGCCGAAGACCATGATCCAGCCGGTGTCGAGCGCGCCGTAGATGTCGTCGTGTCCGCAGTGGACGTTGAGGGCGTGCTTGGTGAGCGCGCGCGCGCCGACTTCGAGCACCATGGTCGAGCCCTTGCCGGGAGCGTGGTAGTACTGCTCGACGCCATAGACAACGCCCTGGCCGGAGGTGAAGTTGACAACGCGCTTGCCGCAGACGGAGTGGGCGATGGCGCCACCCTGGGCCGCGTGTTCGCCTTCAGTCTCGATGGCGATGGTGTTGTGGCCGAAGACGTTCAGGTTGCCCTCAGCGTAGGCCTGCTGGAAGAGCTCGCCGCCTTCGGTGGAAGGCGTAATGGGATAGAAAACGCCGGCATCGGCGATGCGGGTCTCGGTGTGGTACGAGACGAGCTGGTTTCCGTTGGCTGTAACTCGAATGCCGGGATAGCGAGCGGCTTCCGTCATGATGTCCCCTCCGTGCGTCCTGATCTTGCTTGTTGCTCCGCTCGGTGAGGGGCTGTTGCTGGAGGCTTTCGGCGTGAAGCCATCGAAAGGCCGCAACGGTCCCGCAACCTGCGGTTGATTCATCCCAGGCTTGCGGCTCTGCGCATCGGCGGCTGCAAGTGCCTGGTTTGATTGGTTCTGCTGACCGCGGTCGAGACTGCGGCTCCGATCCAATTTCCCTTGTTAAGTCTAATTGCCAGAACGGAATTGCGCGAGTAACCCAAGGGGGAGCTGCCCGTGAAAACGGCCTATACATCAGTATGCACCCGCGATGCGAGACGGTGTATCAGGGTGTACCAGTGCGTGGGATTCGGGCGGGAAGCCCAGGACAAAAGGAATGCGCACGGTGGCTCTATACTTGGACCGATTCAAAACAGACCTTATAGAAGGACAGAATGGCCGAAACGAGTATGGCGTCGAGCCCAAGGTATGCGAACTATCCGAGCCTTGCCGGGCGCGCCGTGGTGGTGACCGGCGGGGCCAGCGGGATCGGAGCGTCGATCGTGGCGCACTTTGGCCGGCAGGGCGCGCGCGTGGCTTTCCTGGACGTACTGGACGAGGCGGCAAGGGAACTGATCGCGGGGCTGAAGGCTGAGGGAGTTTCCGAGCCGAAGTATTTTCGCTGCGACCTCAGCGATATTGCCGCCTTGAGGGATAGTGCCGGCAGGGCCGTGGCTGCGCTGGGCGGCGTGGATGTGCTGGTGAACAACGCGGCTAACGATCAGCGGCACAAAATTGAGGACGTCACGCCGGAGTACTGGGACGCATCAATCGCAGTGAATCTACGGCCGCAGTTTTTCATGATCCAGGCCGTGCTGCCAGCAATGAAGGCGGTGGGACGCGGCAGCATCATCAATATGTCGTCGATTTCGTGGATGATTCCATCGACGGGCGTGCCGGTGTACATCGCTGCCAAGGCGGCGATTGTCGGACTGACGCGGACGCTGGCTCACGAACTTGGGCGAGACGGCATTCGTGTGAATGCGGTGCTGCCGGGGGCGATTGCGACGGAGAAGCAGCGGCGGCTTGTTTATACGCCGGAGTACAAGGCGGAGATCATGGCTAGCCAGGCGCTGAAGAGGGACATTCTGCCGGAAGATGTGGCGCGACTGGTGCTGTTTCTGGCTGCCGACGATTCGAGCGCGATTACCAACCAGAGCTACATCGTGGATGGCGGGTGGGTGTAGACCACCCCGGCGAGCAAGACCTGTCGCGCGGGACCCCGGTGTCGTGCGCCGAAGACGCGAAGGGAAGTTAAAAGGCCGACCCGGGGCGATGGCTTAAGATTTCTCGGGGAGCTCATTGCCATGTATCCAGCGTTTCCATTCGCACGACAGGGATTTGTTTCTTGCGTTGCAGTTCTTGCTTTTGCTTTCGCCGCCACAGTTCTCAGCCCACGCGCCACCGCTCAGACTGCGGTCGAAGAGGCGAAAGTTGCCGCGGAGATTGATCGAGTCGCGTCGAATCTGCCGCAGGAGTCGCGGACGGTCATCACGCGCCTCACCATGCTGCGTGAACTTCCCAGTTCCGCTTGGAAGATGCACGGCGGCGACCTGGCACATGGTGAAGACGTCAACCTCGACGAGTCCGGCTGGCAAGCGATAACGATACCCGGCAAGGCGTCGAACGACGCAGTCTGGTTCCGGCAGACCTATACCGTACCTGAGACGCTCGGCGGATACGACCTGACCGGTGCGCGCATCTGGTTTCAATTTCATGCCACGGCTAACGGTCCCATGCCGGAGATTCTGTATTTCAATGGGCGACGCGTTGCGCTGGGCGATGACCTGGAGCCCGTGGTGCTCTTTGACGCTGCCAAGCCCGGTGAAAAAGTCACGGTTGCCGTTAAGCTCCTGCACACGGTGGACACCAAGACCATCAGGGCCGCAACACTCAAGATCGATTTCCCAGAGAGCCGTCCGAGCCCGGAAGATCTCCGCATCGAATTTCTCTCGGCAGCCGTGCTGGTTCCGACACTTGCGCCGGGTGACGCCTCGCAGATGGCGACGCTCAATGGCGCCATAACTGCAGTTGACTTGAAAGCCCTCGCTTCGCACAATCAGGCTGCCTTCGACGCGAGCCTGAAATCCGCACACGGCAAGCTCGAAGCCCTGTTGCCGCTGATGCAGACAGCCACGTGGCACCTAACCGGCAACTCACACATCGATGCGGCGTGGCTCTGGCCGTGGACGGAGACGGTCGATGTGGTGAAGCGGACGTTTGGAACGGCGCTGCAGTTGATGTATGAGTATCCGAAGTACACCTATACTCAGAGTGCCGCTGCCTACAACGAGTGGATGGCTGACAAGTATCCCGACATGAATGCGGAGATCAAGAAGCGCATCGAAGAAGGACGTTGGGAGATCGTCGGCGGAATGTGGGTTGAGCCTGATTTGAATATGCCGGATGGCGAATCGCTGGTGCGCCAGTTGCTCGTAGGCAAGCGTTGGTACAAGCAGGCCTATGGTGTCGATGTGCGGATCGGCTGGAATCCGGACTCGTTTGGATACACGTGGCAGCTCCCGCAGATCTACAAGAAGAGTGGCGTCGATTATTTCGTGACGCAGAAGATGACGTGGAACGACACGAATCAGTTGCCGTTCAAGCTGTTCTGGTGGGAATCGCCCGACGGGTCGAAAGTGCTGGCATATTTCCCGCACGACTATGCGAACGACAATCTGAGCCCGACGCGACTGGCCGCCGATACGGCGCAGGCGCGGCAGCGCGCCACCGGTATGACAGACGTCATGGATCTTTACGGAATCGGCGACCATGGCGGCGGACCGACGCGGGCAGTTCTCGATCAGGGATTCCACTGGGCAACGCCGTCGCAGCCGCAGAAAGTTATGCCGAAGATGCAGTTCGGCATTGCGCAGAGCTACTTCACCAACGTTGAGAAGCAGATCGCGCCGGAGAGCAAGGAGTGGAACTACCAGTCGATGGCCACGGGATACACTCCGCCACCGCCGGTGCCGGGCAAGATTTCGATTCCGACATGGAAGAGCGAAATGTACTTTGAGTACCACCGCGGCGTGATGACCTCGCAGGCCAATCACAAAAGGAACATGCGCGAGTCGTCAATTGAGACACTGAACGCGGAGAAGTGGGCATCCCTCGCATGGCTCGACGGGCAGAAATATCCGGCGGAAGAACTGACAGAAGACTGGAAAAAGGTGCTGTTCAATCAGTTCCACGATTTAGCTGCGGGATCGGGAATTGGAGTGATCTATAAGGATGCGCAGAAGGACTACGACGTGGTGCGCTGGTCGACGAATGAGATTTCCGACAAGTCGATGGCGCACGTGGATGAGAAGGTAAACACCGAGGGAGCCGGGGTTCCGGTTCTTATCCACAATCCGCTTGGATGGGAACGCTCCGGCGATGTTCGCATCCGCGCTCAGGGAGCGGATGCGAAGGCTAGCGAAATCACGCTGCATGCGGATCAGGTTCCAGCGCTGGGCTACAAGGTCATCCATTTGCCTACCGGGTTTGTCATCAACAAGCAGACGGAAGAGCTGCACCGCATTGCCCAAATTACCGACGATGGGGGCACCTTTACTTTCAGGGGTGAACACGTTCACTTTGTCGTGAATAAATCTACCGGTTGCATCACAAGCCTGCAAGATGAGAAAACTCATTTCGAGACGCTTGCCTCAAACTCGTGTGGCAACCAGTTCCAATTCTTCAAAGACACACCCCGCGACTACGATGCGTGGAATATCGATCCGGGCACTCTCGACGCCGCTCCCGCCACGCTCTCTCAGGTGGATTCGGTGGAAAAGACGACGTTCGCAAATGGCGAGCCCGCAATCAGGATGACCAGTCACTGGCAAAATTCTAAGTTCGTGCAGATCCTTTCCGTTCCCCCGGCAGCAGACTATGTTGACATCGAGAACGAAATCGACTGGCACGAATCGCATGTGTTGTTGAAGGCAGCGTTCCCGCTGGCTGCTTCGGGGCCGTTTGCTACTTACGAGATTCCTTACGGAACGATTGACCGGCCGACTACGCGTAATAACTCGTGGGAGAAGGCGCAGTTTGAAGTTCCGGCGCAGCAGTGGGCTGATCTCGGAGACGGCAAGCACGGCCTGAGCCTGATCAATGATTCCAAGTTCGGGTATGACGCCGTCGGCAATACGCTGCGATTGACGCTGCTGCGTTCGCCGAAATGGCCTGACGCGGATGCGGACATGGGTCATCATCACTTCCACTACGCACTCTATCCACATGCGGGGACGTGGAAAGACGCGATGACGGTTCGCCACGGATTTGAGTACAACTACCCGCTGACGGCGGTGGTTACGACGGCTCATCCGGGCACGCTTCCGGCTTCGCATTCTTTTGCGTCGGTCACGCCCGAGAACGTGGTGCTGACGGCGGTGAAGAAGGCGGAAGACGCGAAGGGGTTGATCTTCCGCGTGTACGAGTGGGCGGGGAAGGAATCGACGGTGGAGTTCCACGTGCCGCCGGGTGCGACTGGCGCGACGGTGACCAACATGATGGAGGCGCCAGAGGGAAGCGCGCTGACGGTAACGGGCGATGTGGTGAAGGCGCCGATTCATCCGTACGAGATCCTAACGGTGCGCGTGGATTATCCGAACGGTGGACCGAAAGAATAGTCGTAAGTCAAACGCGAATACGGCGCGACCTGGTCATTTACAGGCAGAAGTCTGCTGGGTGCCCCATCCTTGCGCAGCAAGGGTGGGAAAGCAACGAGCCATTGGCAGAGTGGCAATGTTTTGCAGCGAGCTATTTCGCGACGGCTTTGGTGAGATCGGCGTTCTGGTCGATCTGGCTCAGACGGTACATCAGCAGAGCGTCCCGCTTGGTGTTGATCGGCTGCGTCGACAGATCGATCGTTTCGCCGGGAGCATGCGCGCCTTCGCCAGTGGCGCCTACGCCTGCTATGCCGGGAATGATATCCGCAACGAAAGAAATATCTCCGGCGCCGCGTTTCATCGGGTCGAGCTCGGGCATCGCTTTGAAACCGAGACTCGCATTGGCCTGGTTGAGGATGCCCAGCAGCGCGCGGCTCTGTGCCGTGGGTGCCATGGCTGGATAACCTTCGCCGAAGGTGATCGTCGCGGTAGTCTTGGGCAGATGCTGGGCGACAGTGGCCTGCATCTTTTTCTCGACGCGCGCAGTCTGCTGGTTTGAGATGGTGCGGATGTCGCCGCTGGCGTAGGCGACGGGGGCGACAACGTTGTCCTTGCCCGTCGCCGTGCCGTTGTTGCCGGCTTCGTCGACGTGGACACTGGTGCCACCGACAATCATGCCCACGTTGTAGGTCAGATTCGCTTCCGGGAGTTGCACGCGAAAAGCATCCAGAATCCGCGTCAGCTCATAGATCGCCCCGAATCCCATGTTCGGTGAGAAGATGCCTGAAGAGTGGCCGGTCTCGCCCGTTGTTTTGATTTGCCAGGTAATAGAGCTGCGGCGGCTGACGCTGCCGTAAAAGATGCCTTCGATTCGCGGCGTCCCTTCGAATTCGAGCGCCAGATCGCTGTGTTTTGCCGCTTCAAACATGTCTCGGCGGGATATGCTGGCGGGTTCGCCGTGCGCCTCTTCGTCGCCGCTGAGGACGATGGTGATTTCTGTCTGCTTGAGAACGCCGGCGGCCTGCATGGCCTTGAGTGCGAAGAGCATATCGACGAGACCGCCCTTCATATCGTTGACGCCGGGGCCGGTGGCGATGTTGTCTTTGACGCCGTAGGTCTGAAACGGGCTGGTCTTTTCGAACACGGTGTCCATGTGGCCGATCAGCAGGATCCGCTTGCCGCACTTCCCCGGCTCGGGGCAGGGATGCTCGGCCATCAACACGCCGGCGCGCTGTACCTGCTCCATCGGAATCCACCGGACCTTGAAGCCAAGGTCAGTGAGTTGAGCCTGCATGATCTCGGCGATGGCGCGGACGCCCTCAAGGTTATGGGTACCACTGTTGATGTTGACGATTTGTTGGAGCATGTCATTCGAGGCCTGCTCGTTGGCATCGATGTAGGCAACAATGGCTTTTTCTTCGGGCGACAGCGAAGGCGTGCTTTGGGCGATGGAGGCAACGCTGGATGCAGCGGCCAGTAAGGGGAAGATAACCTGCCGGATTTTCATTCTCGCCGAGGATATCAGGGCGGACGCATCCTGCACGACAGGCCAGGCTCTAATGCTTGACCTGCTTGGAGCCCCAACTGGGCGATCACGCTTATTGCGTCGGCAGGCTAACTCTTCTTCGCAGTCACCGCTGAAAAACTTGAAACCAGTTGGCCGACGCGTTTGCTGCCGCATTGCGGACACTTGATCTCCGCTCTCTCGACATCGGAAATGTGGAGGTGTTGGGTGAATTCTACGTTGCAGTCCTGGCAGTGGTAGACGTATTGAGACATAGTCCAACTCCGAGCCAACATGATAGCGCCGAGTCTTGTGGACGGAAGATGAAATCCTCGTGCTGGCCGGATTTGTCAGCAGAGTGCGGCTTCGAGCGCTTGCAGCCTCAATAACTGGTTTGCTTTGGCGCGCCGGCTCGAGTGCGAGGCTGCTTTACTTGCCCAGGAGCCTGTCGACAGCGTCACGCTGGTAGCGGGACATGCGAAGTTCTTCGCCGCTTTGCAGCACCACGATGTGGCTGCCTTGAAACCATGGCTGGACCTCGCGGATGCGGCGCACGTTGACGATGGTGGATCGATGAATGCGGATGAATTCGCGGGGATCGAGCTTCTCCATCAGCGCCTGCAGGGTTTCGCGCACGTCGTAGATTTTCCGCGGGACGTGGAGGCGGGCGTAGTTGCCTTCCGCCTGGATCCAATCGATATCGGCGACGGGAACGAAGAGGATGCGGCCGTCGTGGGCAACGGTGAGGCGCTGCGCGTAGTCGGACTGGAGCCGCGTGTCGAGCAACGCAAACAGGCGCTGAGCCGCATCCTTATCCTGGCGGCCGAGGCAGCGTTCGCGGGCGCGCGCAAGAGCACGGGCCAGACGGTCCGGGGCGAAAGGCTTTAGCAGATAGTCGACGGCATTTGAGTCGAAAGCGCGGATGGCGTAGCGATCGAACGCGGTGACGAAGACGGGGACGGGCATGTGTTCGGCGCCAATGGCCTCGACTACCTGAAAACCGTCCATCTCTGGCATCTGCACATCAAGAAATACGAGATCGGGCCGGGCCTGCCGGATGGTTTCCACAGCAGATTCTCCGTCGCCGCATTGGCCGATGATGCTGATATCGCGTTCGCGCTTGAGCAGGCGCGACAGGGCGGTGCGCGCGAGAGGTTCGTCGTCGACGATGAGAGCGCGCAGCTTCATGGGGCGACTCGGGCCGCTGTTTCCGTGGTGGTAGAGACGGATTGCCGCGAGGGCATGGAGATGACGACGCCGGCTCCCCCACGCGCGAGAGGACGAAACAGCAACTGGCCGCGAGTTCCGTAGAGCTGCTCGAGCCTTGCGCGCGAATTGCGCAAACCCACGCCGCGCAGGAAGAGCTGGTCTATAGGGCCTTCGACGACGCTGTTCGAGTTCCACACCTCGATCTGGAGGTCGTTGTTCTGCTTGTGCGCAAAGATCTGGACGCAGTCCGCGCCTTTGCGTTTCTGGATGCCGTGACGGATAGCGTTTTCAACCAGCGGCTGAAGGATGAGAGGAGGCACAAGGAGATTGAGCGTCTCGGGGTCGGCGTGGATATCGAAGGAGAGACGATCGCCGAAGCGGCAGCGCTGGATGCCGGTGTAGAGATCAAGAAATTCGAGTTCGCGAGCAAGCGGGATTTCGTTGGATTCGATCTGGTCGAGGGATATGCGAAGCAGCTCGCTGAGCCGCAGCAGAACATCTTCCGCGGCGCGGGCATCCTCCTGCACGAGGGTAATGGCGGCCTGCAGGGTGTTGAAAAGGAAGTGGGGGTGAATCTGCATGCGCAGCTTTTCGAGTTCGGCGGATGCGAGGCGGGACTCGAGTTGGGCCTCACGCAGCTCTCTTTGGCGGACTTGCTCGCGCATGTGCGCGAAGGCGGCGATGATCACGATGATCCAGTAGGAGATAAGCCCCAGAAGGCCGCGCTGCTCGAACCATTCAAAGGCGAGCGAAATGGATGAGGCGGGCGTTTCATGATGCACGGTGTAGATCGACCCTGCGATACCGCGGGATAAGGCTTGCGCCATCATCCAGCCGATGCAGGCGACCGCGTGCGGGAAGATGGCGCGCATCGGCCAATTCGGTCCGGTGATCGGGTAACGCAGTCCGAGCTGGTAGATCAAGGGCGTGAGAAACGCGAAGATATACCAGTTGAAGATGGCCCACGAGAGATAGTGCGCGGTTGGAAGTACGTAGCCTCTCGATGCATCGCCCACGAAGACCTCGCTGCTCTCGAGAAGCACGTATCCCGTCCAGCACAGCAGCGACAGAGGGAGATAGCGGAAATAGAGACGGAACCAACTGCGATCGCTCGCAGCGTGAAATGGAAGTTGTGGCGAGAAGGGCATCGAATCTCTCTTTGTTGGTTATAGAACCTCTGTGGCGGGATGGATAGGGATTCGTAAAGCAGGAAGAGCGCCATTACGATTCGCCCCATGCGCTTGACGATTCAACCCGGCAAAGATCGATTGGGCCCATTCGAATAGGAATGAGATGTGCGTTCGCCCTACTCTCAGCGGAGAAGGGAGATCAACGAGATGCGCGCTGAGATGAAGGTGGTGGCGGTGGTGATTGGCGTTGCGATGGCGAGTATCGGCGGATTGGCACAACGGAATGGGGACAATCCATTCGCGAGCCAGATTCGTGATCAGGAGATCGTTGTTGCAACGGCGGCGCACGCAGACGATGGAGCGGCATGGCTGAAACTGGCAATTCTGTGCCATGACGCGGTGCGGTACGACGATGCAGAACGCGCATTTGAGCGCTCGATTCGTCTGCTGAAGACAAAGGACCGCGCTCTTTATGCGGATGCCCTGGACCACATGGGCACGATGTACGTGGAGCGTGGAAAGTTCGACAAAGCTGAACCACTGGAGAAGAAGGCGCTGGGGATTCGCGAGGACGCGAAAGACAGTGTGGCAATTGGAGCGAGCTACATGCACCTTGCCCTGCTTGCCTACGGCCGGCACGATTTGACGACAGCGGATGCCGACGCGGGAATGGCGGTGAGTCTGCTGGTTCCCGAACATGCGATGGATCAAGCCGGAACGAAAGCGACCCCGGAAGAGAAGATGTCGGCGCTGGTCGATCTGTCGCTCATCAAATGTGCGCGGGGAGATTGTGCCGGCGCGATTCCGGAATTGAATCGAGCGCTCCGGCTGGCGCATTCGAACTATCAGGCGAACAGCGTGCCGGTAGGGTTTCTGGATTTTCTGCTCGGATATGCGTACTGGAAGACTGGAGATCTCAAACAGGCACCGGCATTGATGAAGAGCGGGATTGATGAGATGCAGCAGCAGCTTGGGTGGGGACATCCGACGTACGTTGCGGCGCTGAAGCAATACCGGAGTTTGCTGACGCAAGTCGGGAGCGCGGGAGAAGCGGGCGAAGTGGGTCGCCGAATCGCGCAACTGGAGCCGGCTCAGCGGTCCGGCGAGCGACCGGAAAAGAGCGGCCTGCCTGGGATCAATGCACTGCGGTGATGAAACTGCAAATGCACCAAAAAGGCGGGGAATAGCTTTGGCTGGCTTAGGTTTCGAAGGAGGTGCGGCCGCGATGGCTGCAATCGCTCCTGGACGCCGCGTATTCCGATTATTGGACTTCGGGATCCTGCCATCGGGCCAACGTGTCGCGGAGGTAAGCGGCCTCATCGTGTAGTCCAACGGATTGGGCTCGCTGCAGCGCTGATTCAGCGCGGAGAATCGCTTCTGTGCGGTTGCCCATCTCTTCGGTTGCGAGCGCGCTGTTGCGGAGGATTCGTTCTGCTTCCGTCCTGTCACCAAGCTGATCCGCCAAATCCAGGGCTCGATCATAGTTCTCGATTGCGTTCTCGTATTCCTTCAATCCGCGATATCCCTGTCCAAGTGCATTCAAGGCGAGGAACTCACCGCGACGATCGCCGAACTCCAGGATGATGTCCAAAGATTGTCGCGCACAATCGATGCCCCTTTGGAAGTCACCGATATCGAGATAGATATTGGCGAGGTTGCCGATGTCCATTCCTTCGAGAAGGCGGTTGCCCAGATCCCTGCTGATCTCGATCGCAGCTTCAGTGCATTTCAACGCGATCCTGCGTTTGCCAAGGCTGTTATACCAATAGCCCAGATTCGATAGAGCATAGGCTTCTGCTTCGCGATCCTCCTGTTCGCACGCAAGCTTCAACCTGTTCCTCAGGGGTGCTATCGCTTTCCGAGGTTGTCCTAATTCTCCATAGATCTGGCCCAGACTGGCAGCGATGATCGTTTCAGCCCGGACATCTCCGAGCTTCCGGGCCAGAGGGGCAGCGAGCTCGTAATATTCAATTGCCCGCTGGTACTCAGATAGGTCTTTTTGAGCCCCGCCGAGGTTGCCCAAGGCGCTGAGTTCAGCATCGGGTCGATTGAGGCGGCGCGCCACCGCCAGTTCGGCTTCGAGCCACGCAATGCGATCAACCGGATCGAGCCATACGTGAAGGCACTCTGTCCCGCACTCTGGATAATCGATGCATAATTCAGCCGCACCGGCCTGGCGGTCGGCGTTCTTAACGGCCCAAGCTTGTCCTGCGCGGATGTTCGCTCGTTCGACGTCGAGAAGGGCGAAGGCGCGCGGACCCGAATCTCCGCCTTCTTTGTAAAGAGCTTCTGCTACGGTGATCACGCTTCTGAAGTGCTCTGCGTGACGTTGCTGGGCATCGTCTTTTTCCTCGGTGGTCACTAGCCGGTCGGCAAAGAGGCGTACAAGGCCGGAGAGACCGTATCGGCCCGACGACTCGTCGAAGTTGATCATGCTGTAATTCAGCAGGTCGCTCAGGATATCCGCAGCTTCTTCCGGCGTATCGCAGAGCCAGACTTCCGATGCGGCTGTCTCGTAGAAGGTGTCGTGAAAAACAGACAGAGTGCGAAACCTGAGTCTTAAATCTTGATCGAGAAGAGCATAGCTCGCGTCAAAGGCGGTCTCAATCGCTGTTAGTTTGAGCCGATGCTGAGAGCTTGCGAGTTGGCGAGCATAGTCTCTCGCCGATAGATGGTTTCGCATATGCAACGATCCCCCGACGGCCCGCAGAGCCAGTGGCAAGTAGTCGCAAAGGGCGCAAAGCTCATCGAGGTCTTTCTCCTCGCTGTCGTTCAACCGCGGGGCAAGCCGACGTAGGAAGTCGATCGCGTCAGGCCCGGAGAGCTGTTCCAGCTTGATGTCGACCATGCCGGGGAGAAGGAAGCGCAGCCTTGAAGTGATGAGCACAAGGCAACTGGACGGCGGAACGAGCGGCTCGACCTGGTCCGCATTGTGGATGTTATCGAAGAACAATAACGCTCGCCTGGAATCGAGAACGGAGCGGTAGAGTGCCACAAGCTCCGGTAGATTTGCGGGAAGCGGAGCGGACGGATGGAAGGCCCGCACAACATAGGCCATAGCTTCCGAGTGGCTCATGGGCTTCTTACTGTCGATGTTCAGATTGATATACAACTGCGCATCGGGATACTGGCTCTTGATCTCCGCGGCAAACTTCAGTGCGAATGCCGCCTTGCCAACGCCGCCCATCCCCCAGATTGAGACGATGTGGCGCTTGCCATTCTCAACAATATCGCGCAAGTTGGAAAGTTCGTCGGCTCGTCCGATGAAGTCTGCCGGCGGCGAAGGAAGCTGATGCAGCGCACTTATACCGGCGGGCGGAAGGGAGACGGAGAAGTTGAGAACCTTGTTTCCGGCCACGATGTCGCCAGCGACGGCGGCATTCCCCGCGATGTTTACAACGCCGTGCTGCTCAGGGAACTCGTTCTCAGGCAAGATCGCTCCTTTCGTTGAAGCGATATGTGGTTCTCATTTGCCCTGAAACTTGCCGAGCACGTATTTGGTTGCGGGCCCGGCGACTCCCGCAAGGATGGGTCCGCCAAATGCGCCGACAACCGCTGTGACCGCCCCAGGGACGAGTGCGACGACACCTTCGATCATATTGGCGAGAAGGGAATCATTGGCATCCTTGCCCTTCGCGGCCTCAGCCTTGAGATCCTGCACCTTCTGTTTTACTTCAGGGACATGCGCGACAGCCTCGTCCAGCGGACGAAATGCCTGGTCGATTTGAGCAGCAGGAATCATGTTGACGATCTTGTCGCGGCCGACGATGTCTCCCCCAACGGTGACATTGCCGCCGATGTTGACGCCACCGGTTTGCGGTAGCGCCGCATTCTTGTCGTCCATGAGGCTCCCCTCCTGTAACTTTTCAGGAAGCATCATACACCGCGTTTGACGAGATCAGGGCGGCACAGGTGGCCGGGCAACGCACCAAGGCCGTCCCGTGTGGGACGGCCTTGGTGTGAGAGAACCATGATGCGGCTGAGCAGCCTTGCCTGGACTATTCGTCCTTAGTCTCCGGCGACTGGCTCAGATTCCTTGTGGCGGTTGACGGGTGAGGCGGCGTTGTTGGTCGCTGGGCGGATGGAGTCGAGGCTTACGAGGCCATCGACCGGCTTTTCGCCGAGCACGTGCTCGCGATAGAGCTTGGCCATCTTCGCATTCTCTGCGTCCGACTTGATCTTCGTGTCGCGGGCGCGAATCTTTTCTTCGCGGGCGTTCTTGGCGATGCCCAGATTATCAAGAGTGTGATTGGCTTCAGAGTTCACGTGCTCCATGTTGAGCTTGAGCTCATGGCCGACGTAACCCATGCCGACCTTCTTGCCACCTGCGAAGATCTCGTGACGGCCATGCTCTTCGTACCACTTGGTCAGAGTCGCGGTCATGTGCATCTTCTCGATGATGTTCCGCCAGCCCACGCCGGTGTTGTAAGCGCAGAAGCTGATTTCGCCTTCCTGCGTGGCGTAGGGAATGATGCATTGCTCGGTGCGGCGGAAGTCGTAGTTGAACAGATCCTGGAACCACATGCCGGCGATGAAGAGGAAATTCCATCTATCCGACCGGCGCTTCTCGATGTCCTTCATGGTGCGGTCGCCCTTGACCGAGCCGTAGTCTTTCCCGGTGGCGTTGAAGGTTTTGTCCATCTTCTTGAGCATGTCAGTGATCTTGAAGTGGGTGGGCGCCTGGAACGGATCGTAGTTCCGCAGCAGCGCGAGTCCAAATCCTATAACCGAGAGCCATTTGCCGCGGGCAGCGTCATTGACCTTGGCGAGATCCTTGGCAACCTGGTCCATGTGAAGGAAGGCGGTGACGGGCGCCGCTTCTTTGGTTTCCTTGTCGATCATGAGCGCCATGCCGATGCCGCAGTTGGGGTGGCATCCGCAGGAGAGCTGACCCCACTCGGCTGTCGGCCCGTGCACCAGATCGGCCCAGTCAGAGAAGGTGGACATGAAGGAGATGGGGAACCAGTCACGCTCGGGAACGCCGAGGCCGACTTGATTCTTGACGTCGTGTGCCATGTGCGAGAGGGTGTATCGCTGTGCAAGACGGCGCTCTTCGGAGATGTCCTCATCGCGGCCGGTGAACGAAACGGGTTGGAAGCTCAGGAAGCTGATCTTCTTGGGATTGTCGAGTGCAAACTCGATGATGCGGCCAACCTGCTCGTTGTTGATGCCGTTGATGATGGTCGTCACGGGGACGATATCCACGCCGGCTTCATGCAGATTGTTGATGGCCTGCAGTTTCACGTCGAAGAGGTTGCCGACCTTACGATGGGAATTGGCAGCGTTGCCGATGCCGTCGAACTGGAGGTAGACGTAGCGGAGACCGGCTTCAGCAGCGGCGCGGCAAAGCTCTTTGCTCTTCGCGAATTCAATGCCGTTCGAAGCAGCCTGCACGGAGTTGTACCCAACCTTGCGCGAGTAGGCGACAGCGTCAAGGAAGTAGGGCGACAAGGTGGGCTCGCCACCGGAGAACTGAACGCTCATCTGGCGACGGGGCTTCATCGTGATGGCGTTATCGAGCATGGTCTTGATCTCATCCCACGTAAGCTCGTGGACGAAGCCGACCTGGTTGGCATCCATGAAGCAGGGGTCGCACATCATGTTGCAGCGGTTGGTGAGGTCGATGGTGAGCACCGAGCCGCGGCCGTGCGTGACGGTGGATGTGCCGTGGTTGTGGAGCTTCTTGTCGCCATCGCCATGGGCGCGGATGTCGCGGCCGGGGAAGCTCTCTTCAAGGTGCTTGAAGAAGGCGGGATCGATGGACATGACGTCTTCGAAGTGACCGTGCTTGGGGCAATCCTTCACCATCAGGATTTTGCCGTCGCGCTCGATGATCTGGGCCTTGATTTCGCCAACCTTCTCATTGAGAAGGACTTCGTGGGGCAGCTTGCCATCGAGGATCTGCTTGCGAATCTCGGGCACGCACTTGGGACAAAGCGAGTCTGTGGTGCGGGGCCAGCCCAGCGGGGGCTTCTCTTTCTGATAGCTCTTCAGTAGGGGTTTCTCGCTCCACTTCGGGGTAAACGACGGGTTGGGGCTGATGCGGTTGAACCGCTCAAATACCACCCACGCGCCCCTGGCCGCGTATACGGCGGCTTTCTCGGCGTACTTCATCGTCTTTGACATATGGTGCGATCTCCTTAAGAAAGAATGCGCTGGCTCTCTGTGAGGACCGGCCACGGTACCGCCGGAACCTGAAAACTCAGTACAAGAGTAATAAGGCTGGCTGGTCAATCCAACAGGGGCGCAGCGAACGGGGATATTGGGGGGTGAATGGCGATTGAAGGGGGCCGAATGGCAGGGTTGAACTAGCCATCAGACTCCCATAAAGGCTTTCGTCTGCAATGGTTTACCTACTTGGTTCCCCTCTAGGGCATGCCCATGGGTTCGGTTTTTGCAATCTGGCTGATTATCTGCTGGACGAGGACGATGCGCACGTTGATGTGCCGGGCAAGGTCAGGCAGAAATTCGGTGATGAGGTTGTCTGTCGGCGCCAGAGCCCAACCGGAGCCGACGCGGGCCGCAGTTGAACGAAGATCGGTCTGGATGCCGGGGACGTAGAGAGTCGCGATCTCTGCATCGATGGGAAAGCCAAAGATGTTGGCGTAATTCGGCATGCCCCGGCCGTTATCTCCCTGCGTCCATCCAACCTGAATAATGGCATTGAGGATGCGGCGCCTGAAGGCTGCGCGCGGCATGCGGTGGTAATGCGGATCCTGATGGACGATTGAGCATATGAGGAAGGTGCCGACGAATTCGCTGGTCATGTATTCGCTGTAGCTGACGCCGACCAATTTGCTGAAGCCACGCATGCCCGGCCCATAGGGCGAATGCGAGTCTGATCCGACGGAAACTGCCGCGTTTCCCAGGATGGTGACGGCATTGAACGGATCGAGAACATTCTGGATTGCGAGTCGGCCTTTCTCTCTCGGTGTTAACGGCTTGACTTCCGGGCCGTTCATGAATCGCTCGTAGAAATTGATGAGAGGCGGCGGAGAGCATGCGGGTATCTCCAGCGGGTTGGCCATTTCGTTCGGCCTTCCATCGGTAGCGGGCTTTGCCGAAACTTCCATTGGCGGGAAATCGGCAAGTGTCGCGACAAAGGCAGAACCCGTTTTTGTAATCGTGATTCCCGCCGACTCGCTTTTAGGCATGACGCGGCATGGTCCGCTCTTCGAATTCTGATGTTTGATGATCGGGAGCGGCGCATCTGGAAAGGGAGTCGCAGTGCCTACCGGATGCACCTGGCCGTATGCGGTCGCGGTGGCCGAGAGGAGAAGTGTCGAGAGCGCGAGGCGGCGTAAACAGGGGGTTCGTGAATACATGAGCCAGCGCCAGCTGCTTCTTGATTGGAGCCCGTCAGTTAGACCGGTGTTTTGGCGCTCTCCGTCACTCCGCAACAAGCAGACACTCGCAGAATGGAACTTTTCCCGTGCAGATTCGTAAATCACTGGGACCTGAGCGGCTTGATAGCTCGGCAACATGAAGAACCGTTATCGCCCTACTATCTCGGACGCAAGATTTTCAGAAAAAGTGACTTCAGACGTGGGAAAGAATTGCTGTCTGGAGTTTGCCTGCACTTCCGAAGCCTGTTGTTTTGGCAGGCACAGCTTGTGTTGTCAGGGTGCTCACGGCATTGACGTGGGTAAATCGCGCCATCGAGACTAGAAAGCGAGGTTTTGTGAAATGAGCTCTTATCCTCCACCACCTCCGGGCCCGGGCGTAGGACATCGCATCGAAGAAGCCATGGAACTGATTGAGATGGAACTGCGCCACGCGATTGCTTACGTGAATGATGCTGTAATTCCGCAGGTACGCTCCGAATCGATTGTGGCGATGCGCAAGATGTCGGATACGCTGCGTAATCTCGCGGATCGCATGGACAAATCACAGCAACAAGGCCCGCAGGGCTGATGGGCGATTTGCCTCGCGCGTGTGCGCGTCGTTCGGCATGCCTGGTGGCACTGCTGATTGCCGCGAGCGGGATTGCTGCCTGCGGCCACAAGAAACAGTCACCCCCATCACCTGCCGCGACTGCTCCGCCTGTATACGCGCCGCCATCGTATCCGGCTCCCGCTCCTGTCCGACCGAGCACCGGCGGTATTCCCGTCACGCCGGTTCCCGAAGGAGGCGTGAGCGCCGAGGACAAGGAATTCATCCTCAGCCATCGGCCAATCTACAGCGAAGAAGGTTCGGCGACCTGGTACACGGCTCCCTACAAGGGACGAAAATCCGCCAACGGCCAGGTTTTCAGCGATGATGCCCTGACCGCCGCGCATCGGACGTTGCCGATGGGATCGCTGATCGTGGTTACAAATCTCAGAACGCGCCAGGCCTCGTCAATGCGTATCAGCGACCGCGGGCCATTCGTTCCGAACAAAATCATCGACCTGACCATTGCATCGGCCAAGTCGATCGGGATATATCGCTCGGGGACGGATCGCGTGCGCGTTGATGTCTACCAAACGCCGAAGCCGATGGATGTGGGAGGCCGGTGGTGCGTGCAGATCGGACCGTTTCTGAGCGAGCAGAAGGCGATCAAGTTCAAAGCGAAGCTGCTAGACGAATACACGGGGTCGAAGGTGATCGAGTTTGCTGGAGAACGCAGCTACTGGGTACGCATCCGCCCGCAAGGGGATAACCGGGAGCAGGCCGAAGAGATGGCACGGCGGCTGCGGCCGGATGAGGGTGTCGCATACCTCACACGGCTGGACTGAAGGGGACAGCGCGTACTTTTCTTTCGGCGGGGTCATAAATTTGGTGAGTGCATCGTCGATTTTGTTCCGACGCTAAATTTCACAGTGAACTATATGAGTTGCGCAGCGAGTCTTTTCATCGCCGCATTTTCTAGAGTCACTTCACCAGTCTCTCGATTGTGCAAAGCTATCTCTGCGGCAATGGAGCGACCGAGAATTCGCTGATCAATATTGCCAAACCGCCCGGGCACGAGGCTTCCCAGCCAACCGACCCAGGTCGGGGTGTGGGCGTTGCCGACAATAATGCCGGGACGAAATACGGCGAGGCGGGTAAATCCGATGCTGCGCACGGCGTCTTCTTTCATGCCCATTACCCGCGCATAGCGAAAGCGGCTGCGAGCTGTGCTCCCTGCCGCAGAAAGCAGGCAAAACTGGGCGATTCCGGCGTCGTGGCAGCCACGCGCAAAGGCACCGACGACGCCGAGCTCAAGTCGTCGCAATTCTTCTTCGCTCCAGCGTGCCGATCCGGAACCAACACCCACACAACTCACGGCGCTAACGGGACCCTGGCTTAGGACTTCGCGGGAGAGTGTGGCGGTGCGCTCGGCAAAGTCAGCAGCGCCGGTTTCAAGAACGACGTTGCGGACCCGCGATCGTGGCGCGGTGGCCTTTCTCGTGACCATCACCACTTCCCGGCATTCCGGAATTGCCAGCAGCTCCGCAACGGCTGCACCACCGACTTGCCCTGTACCCCCGAGGATAATTGCGGCGAAATTCTGCTTCATCAATAGAACCTCTGCTTCGGTAAGATGCGACAGCCCGGTTGACCCCAAGAGAGAAGCATACGTGGTGCAAGCTCGTAGCGGGACTCTGAGTCGATGCCGGAAACGATGGTCCGATTGAACTGGGCTCGTCGTCACTTTTTGGTTGCAGGGAGGGGCGCGCTGAACATAATGTGAATCGCACAGTCTGCACGGGAGGGCGCAATGGCAGTTGGAGTCCCTGTGATGCAAATGGCGCGTGTTCGCCAGAACTATCTGGCAATCGTTGTGGCGGCGATTGCCTGTTTTCTTCTTGAAGCTGGGTGGTATTCGGCATTTATGAATACCTGGCTCAACGGGATCGGCCGCAGCATGCAATGGCTGGTGAGCAGCGGCATGAATCCGGCCATCCAGTATGGAACGGCGCTGGTGATGGCCGGAGTAATGGCCACGGCAATCTCCTGCGTGATCCAGTTGACTGGCAAGCAGACCGCACTACGCGGAATCAAGGTCGGCGCTCTGCTTTGGGCAGGATTTGAGCTGACCACCTGGTCGACCGAGTACATCTTTGAGGTTCGGCCGATCAGCCTGTTCCTCGTCAATGCCGGCTACTGGTTCTTCGGCATGACGCTGATGGGGGCGATTGTGGGCGCGTGGAAGAAGAAGGCTTGAGAAGCTATTAGCTTTTAGCTCTTAGCCTGGTTCGTACCGGGGTGAGGCTGCAACAACCTTAGCTCACTGTGAGATTTAGTCGGGTGGCGGGTAGTAGGGTAGCTTGTCATTGGTTTCGTTGGCGCGCTTCACGGTGACGTCGCTGAATAGCAGCGCCGGGGCTAGTACGGTTTCGGGAATCTCGTTCGCGTAGTTCGCTACCCAGAGGTTCTTGCCCGCGGCCTCGACCCCTGAGCGCAGAGCGCGATGATCGAGATCATCCACTACGGCTCCTCGAACCAGGGTGCGCTTGCCATCGAGGTCGATCCTGAAAAGCAGCCGTGGTGTTGCTTCAGCACCGAGCGTCTCAACGTAATACACGCTTTTCAGGCCGCGATCTTTCGCGATCCCCAACAGCTTTTGGTTCAGCTCTTCCTCTGTCAGGCCCTGTTGCGCCGTGACCTTCAGGACGCCGATCACGGGGCGCGGTGGCCCGGTAACGCCTGCGCGCGCGTGCCCGTTGGACTCAGGGAAATCGCGCACGGGTGTGCGACCAATTAGGTAGTTCTCGAGGTGACCATCGGAAACCAGCTTCACCGATTGCGCCGGCACTGCTTCGTCGTCTACGGAGTACGAGCCGACGAGATCCTTGCCGTCCCACGTCTTCAGTGCGGGATCATCAATCACGGTGAGGAACTCCGGCAAGATGCGCGCGTGGTAGCTAGAGGCAAATGGCCCGTTGGTGCGCGCCTCGGTTCCAAGCTTCGGCCGTGTGGCAGTCACTCCCGCGGCAAGCAGCAGGTGCAGCGTGTCAGCGCTGGCATCGGCGCTGAACAACACCGGACCGTGATACTCCTCTTCGACAAGCGGCGCTTTGCGGAGATCGTTCAGCGACGAAATGAGCGTGAGCGCGTGTTTCTTGAACACCTCGGCGTTGTCGAGATCGCTCACGGCCAGGCCGCTTGTGCCATAGGAGCGATCCAGATGCATGCCATCGTCGGCCTGCGTGCCAACTCCGAAGGATTCGGAATAACTACTCGCTGATTTGCGCACGATTGCGCCTTCGCTCGAGACAATCCAGGTGGTGGTGACGCGCCCATGAAAGGTGGCAGTCGAGTATTGAATCTCGTGCTGCGCTGCACTGACGGCCGGATCTGTGCGATAGAGGCCGCTGTCGTGTGCGACGCGAGTTTCCCAGGCGTTTTCGTCGACTGAAAGTTTCAGGGGCTGGGCAAGCGAGATGATTGGCTTCTGTTTGCTGAAGTCGTCGGCTTGCGGGGGCGTTTGCACCTGCTTGAGTTCGGCCTGCTTCTGCGCGTACGCGGCAAGGGCGGCTTTATAGGCCTGATCGGTGCCGCTCCAGAGAGAGCACCGCATGGCAATCGGATCGTCATCAATCGTAGTCAACTGCAAAGCGCCGTCGCCGCGCGGGCCGGAGTTGTCGGTCTTGTAGTCGCCGACGCGGACACTGATGCGTGCTATGCGCGCATGGCTGTGCTGCGAACCGTGGCTAGCACCGTAGCTGGCGCGCGTTTCAAAGTCCCGCACATCTTCAATGCGGTACTCGATGAAATAGGGCTTCTCAAATCCGGGCAGTTGCAGGTGTGCCATGCTGCGATCGAGCTCGTCGAGCATGGCCTTCAGCACAGGGTCCTTTTCGGCGTCGGCACGCGTGTTCTGCGCTGTTGCGCGGTGCGGTGCAAGGAGGGCGAAAGACAGAAGTCCCGCTGAGACGAGCTTTCCGAGGCGGCGAGGACGCTTCATTGTGCCTCCTTTGTCGATGGAGTTGCCGGAGCCCCGGGGATCGGCAGAATCGGCGGCCGCTGCGTGCCCTGTTGCTGGCGCTGGGTTTCAATCTCGCTTACGAGCATTGCCGGGGCTACGGCGCTCACCGGCACTGTGCCGGATTCCGCGCCGCACTCGCCGTTGAAGACTTCGGGCTTGTCGCTTGTAGAGACAATGCGCTTCATCGCCGCGAGTGGCGTGCCTACGATGCTGACGCCGCGGACGAGTTCATCTGGCCGGCCGTCAACGTACACGCGATACACGACGAGCGGGATGACTTGAAAGGCCTGCGGGGCGCTGCGCGTCGTTACCGCGAATCCTGAAGAAATGTCTTCGAAATAAAGACCGTACGGTTTGCCTTGTTTCTTTGCTTCCTCAATCAGCCTCTTCCGCAGTTCTGTTTCTTCGACCGTATTTGTTGAAGTTACGATGAGGTTGCCCTGGCGGCCGGTCGGCATGCGCCCGGTCTGACCGCGGCCATGTCCGTTTGAGGCGGCGAAACTTGCGATCGGCAAACGCGACATCAGAAACGTTTTCAAAACGCCGTTTTGGATCAGTTCCACGCGTTGCGCTTTTTCGCCTTCGTCGTCGTATGTGTAGCTGCCGCTCAGCCAGGTCTTGCCATAGGTCGTCATTGTGGGGTCGTCGGCGACCGAGAGAAATGGAGGGAGGACTTCCTTATTGAGTTCCTTGGTAAATGTCTGGCCCTCTTCGTCGCCGCGCTGGCGCTGGCCCTCAAGCCGATGGCCCAGCACCTCATGAAAGAAGACGGCAGACGCGCGGCCGGAGAGAATTGCCGGGCCGTTGAATGGCTCAGTTACCGGAGCCTTGCGCAGCGCTTCGAGGCTCTTGCCCAGTTCGCGGACCGAGGCTTCCATGCTTGCTTGGGAAGGCAGGCCGTCGATGGTTTCAGCTTCAAAGGTCTGGGCGCGGAAAAGGTCCATGCCATCATCAGCGCGTGTCACCGCAAACACCACCACGCGAGCCTGCATGTGCGGCGCGACAATGCGCGATCCCTCAGAGGAAGCGTAGTAGTCGGTCTCGTTCTGCACGGTGAGCATCGCCAGGTTCTGATAGACATCGGGGTAATCGCGGAAGATCCCGCTCAACGCTTTCACTCGCTGTTCCCATGCTGCTCGATCGACAACAACTGCCGGCGCAGGTTTTGAGATCGAGACTTGCGGCGACTCTTTGCTGAAGTCGGGCGACGTGTCTTCTTCTTTCGCGCGCACCTGGGCTTCAGTTTTGACGCGGAGATAATTCTCAAGCGCACTGCCGTAGCCAGCATTAGTGGCAAGCCAGAGCGTACGCGCCAGGGCTGCGCGATCATCCCCTAACGGCATTTGAAGGCTGTTCACGGCAGTGCCGCGATGACCGCCGTGGGTGTTGTCGAGCTTGGGGTCGCCAATGCGAACCTGCACATCCGCTACGCGTATCTGGTTGCTGGCGCTATCGGCCAGTGCACCGTATTGGGCGCGAATGGAAACCGAGGTCGCGTCTGCTACCGAGTAGCTGAGAAAGTAAGGCGGCAATTGTTTGTCGGCGTCTTTCTGACTCGGTCCGGCCTTGCCCAGCGACGTGAAGGCGCGTTGCAACTCGCCGGTCATCGCGTCGAGCAGGACAGAGGACGATGGAGCGGCATCGTTGACAGCGCTTTTGACGGAACCTTGGATGGATGTTGCTTTTCGTTGTGCAGACGCGCTGGCGCCAACGAGTGTGAAGCTGAGCAGGGTGGCGATCAGCAAGCGGGTTTTCGCCAAACGTACCATTTGCGGCCCCTTGTGCAGAGGGATTTCGGGTGTTGTTTGTGTGGTGTCAGCGGAAAACATCGGTAAACTTGATTGTCTCAAACTCCTGTGTGTTGGAAGGGAAATTCATGGCAATCCTCCCCCGGGTGGTTCGCGCCGGTATCGCGACTGTCTTGCTGCTGGCAGTTTTTGGAACGGTTGCCGGTCATGCGAGCTCCACGCCGGAAATCGCGTCCGACAAGGCATCCAGTCGTCCCCAGGTGCACTCCGAACAGGCCTACTCGTTGCCGCCAGACAAGCTTGCCCAGGCTATCGCGCTCAACAAGATCCGCGTTTCATTGGATATCGCCGGGAGCCTCTGGGGGCTGATCCTGCTCTGGTGGTTGCTTAGTTCCGGTACGGCTGTGCGGTTAGACGCGTGGACGCGGGGAACGATAACGCGGCGTTGGCTGCAGGGGTTAGCGTTCTTTGGGGCACTCGTAATCTTTCTCGCAGTTGCCAATCTGCCGCTGGATGTTATCGGGCATGCAGCCAGCCTGCATTACGGCATCAGTGTGCAGGGCTGGCAGAGCTGGATTGGTGACCAAAGCAAAGGCCTTGGCGTCTCGCTCGCCGTCGGCGTACCGGTTGCCCTATTGTTCAACCGGATCGTGCGCAAATCGCCTCGACACTATTGGGTGTGGCTATGGCTGATTTCTCTTCCGCTGATTTTGATCTCGGTATTTGTCGCGCCTCTCGTGATCGATCCGCTGTTCAACAGGTTTGAACCGCTTGAGAAAGCCCACGCGGCGCTGGTCGGCAGGCTTGAAGAGATCGTCGCGCGCACCGGAACCGCGATTCCCCCTGAACGCATGTTCCTGATGAAGGCCAGCGAGAAAAGCAATGGCATCAACGCCTATGTGACGGGTATTGGCTCGAGCAAACGCTTTGTCATGTGGGACACGACCACTGACCGCATGCCCGATGACGAGATCATGTTCATCTTTGGTCATGAGAGCGGCCATTACGTGCTTAACCACATTCCCAAAATGCTTGCCGGCATGATCATTGGGCTGTTCTTCGTCTTTTGGGTTTGCGCAAATCTGGCAGAGCGAATGGTGCGCCGCTTCGGCAAGCGCTGGGGTGTGCAATCGGTCGCCAGCCAGCCCGGCTTCCTGACGCTGTTCTTTGCTTTTTCAATTGCGGGTTTAGTGCTGACGCCGGTGGGCAACACAGTGAGCCGGCACTTTGAGCATGAGGCGGACGTCTACGGACAGGAGGCGGTTCAGGGACTAGTGGCCGATCCACAGAAGACCGCTGTCTCGTCTTTCAATCACCTCGGCGAGGCTTGGCTCGACGACCCCAATCCCAACGCATTCGTGGAGTTCTGGTC
This sequence comes from uncultured Acidobacteriaceae bacterium, assembly GCA_963832035.1. Taxonomy (GTDB): domain Bacteria; phylum Acidobacteriota; class Terriglobia; order Terriglobales; family Acidobacteriaceae; genus Telmatobacter. The sequence continues at coordinate 614,635 of CAWHSK010000005.1, forward strand.
TTATAGCCACCCCTCTGTACAGCAGAGGGCGGAGTTTGCCGAGCATTATGATCCATGGGCGAATGGCGGGCATGGGGAGTTTTTTAAGAAGTAAGGAAAACGCGAAGCAAACCCGAACAATCTCGCGCTCCTCTCGCGTGAGCTCCCGGAATCCAATAAAATAGGCGATCATGGCGCTTCCCCCTATCCCTCCGTTCGTCGCGAAGGCAGCCGGTTCGGTTCTCGCCGCGGGCGCAGGGGCGGTCCTCGTCATCATGTGGCGGCTGCGCGAGGCCCGCGGCGCCGTCTCCTTGAGAAAAATCATCATTCCTCCGCTTGGCATGGCAACCGGGTTCTCGATGTTTGTGGATTCGGCTTTCCGAGTTCCGTGGTCCTGGGCGGCGGTCGCATTCCTCACCGGTGCCGCCGTTCTGGCATGGCCGCTGCTGCTAACCACGCGCCTTGAACTCCAGGGAGAGACCGTGCGAATGAAGCGCTCGAGCGCCTTTCTGGTTGTCATTCTGCTCCTTGCGGCCATTCGCTTGTTGGCCCGTGGCTACTTCGACACCATCCTGACGACGCAGCAAACGGCCGGCATCTTTTTCATCCTGGCCTTTGGCATGATCGTGATCTGGCGGGCAAAGATGTTGTTCGACTTTCGTCGGCTCACGACCGATCCAGAGACCAGTGCTGCCTGAAAGCTCAAAAGCCGAACGGGCTTGCCACTTTTCGTACAATTTAACCATGCAATTTCTTACGCTTTCGCGCCGCCGTACCGATGCGTTTCCACCGGAAGCCTTTACCCCCGAGTTGATTGCCCAGGAGGGCCAGCGCGTCAAAGAACTCTACATGACCGGCATCCTGCGACAGGTCTGGCGGCGGGGCGATATGCCGGGTGCCGCGATCGTGTGGGAGGCAGCCGGCGAGGCCGAGGTGCGGCAAGCCTGCGAGAGCCTGCCCATCTTCAAAGCCGGAATGCTGGAGATTGTCGCCTTCGTTCCGCTCGAACCGTACGCCGGTTTCGCGCCGGTGAAATAGCCTTCAACCGACGTCGACCACTGATTTTGATGGAGGAAATGCCCGCTTTTCCTCACATCCGTCACGCCGTTCAAAGGTCGTACACTGTAGCTTCATTTGCTTTCCAAAGGAGCATGTTCTTCTATGGCTTATCCCAATAACTACCGCTACACGCGTGAGCACGAGTGGATCTCGCGGGACGGCAAAATCGGAACCGTCGGCATCACGGACTACGCGCAGAACTCCCTTGGCGACATCGTTTACGTGGATGTGCCCAAGGTCGGCGACTCAATCACAGCGAATGCGTCCTTTGGCTCAGTGGAGAGTGTGAAGGCCGTCAGCGACTTGTACTCTCCTGTCACCGGAACTGTGACGGCAGTGAACGAGGAACTGAAGACCAGCCCAGACAAGATCAACGAGGCGCCCCACGAGGCATGGATCATCAAGGTAGAGCTATCCGATCCGTCGGAGTTTGAAAAACTGCTCGATGCGGCGGCGTATGAGAAGTTCGTTTCGGAAGAGACGGGGGCGTAAACAGCTGCGAGTCTCCTGGCTCCTAGCTTGTTTTCAGTGGCTCGCGACAGCATCAACTTCGAATTGCTTGTCTTCAAAATTCCAATTCGTTCGATTCACCGGCTTTTGGCTAGGAGCTAGAAGCTAGAGGCTAGAAGCTGATATGCGTTATTTACCTAAATCTCCCGCGGAACGCGAACAGATGCTCAAGGCCATCGGCGCCAAGGCCATCGATGATCTATTCGCCATTATTCCGGCCGAATACCGGCTTACGCGCGATCTCGATGTGCCACGCCAGCAGGCCGAGAGCGAGATCATCGACTACTTCAAGGCTGCGGCACAGAAGAATGCCACTGACTACGCGAGCTTTCTGGGAGCGGGCTGTTATCGCCACTATCGCCCCGTGATCATCGATTCGCTCGTACAGCGCGGCGAATTTCTGACGAGCTATACGCCCTACCAACCGGAGATCACGCAGGGAACGTTGCAAGCCATCTTCGAGTTCCAGACCATGATCGCCGAGCTCACCGGCATGGATGTGGCCAACGCCAGCATGTACGACGGGTCGACGGGCGCGGCGGAAGCTGTACTGATGGCGATGCGCGTCACGGGACGGCAGAAGGCGGTCGTCGCCGCGACGGTGCATCCCGAGTATCGCGAAGTTCTGCACACGTATCTGCAATTCCGCGATCTGCCGACGTCGCAGATCGGCTACGTCGCTGCGACGGGCCGTGTGGATCTTCGGGCACTCGAGGCCGCCGTCACCGAAGAGACAGCAGCAGTGCTCGTGCAAAGCCCGAACTTCTTTGGTGTCATCGAAGACATTCCCGCCATCGCCGAGATCGCGCACAAGAAGGGCGCGCTGCTCATCGTCTCGATTGCGGAAGCGGTTTCGCTGGGCGTTGTTCGCCCGCCGGTCGAGGCCGATATCGTCAGCATGGAAGCGCAGTCGTTCGGCGTGGCGCTCAGCTATGGCGGGCCGTTCTGCGGCGTCATCGCGGCCAAGGAGCAATTCTTGCGCCAGATGCCCGGTCGCCTCGCCGGACAGACCGTCGACAGCAATGGGAACCGCGGATTCGTTTTAACCCTGTCGACCCGGGAACAACATATACGCCGCGAAAAAGCGACCTCGAACATCTGCACCAATCAGGCGTTGGTTGCGCTGATGGCGACAATCTTTCTGACGGTTTATGGCAAGGAAGGAATTCGAGAGCTCGCTGAGCACAACCTTGCCAAGGCCGATTACGCTGCGAAGATTTTGAGCGCACAGCCCGGCGCGAACCTGCTTTTCAATGGTGCTCCACGCTTTCATGAATTTGTTTTAGAGACGCAGGAATCTCCCGCGCAATTAGGTCAACGGCTCCTCGATGAGAAGATCGTCGGCGGCATCGATTTGAATCGCTGGTATCCGGAACTGAAAAACGCAACCCTCTGGTGCGCGACCGAAGTAGTAGCCCGCGAAACGATCGACCACGCGGCGAAGGTGCTGTCTGCAGCGCCGGTGGAGGCATAGAAATGGCAACAACAGAGTCGCAGATCAATCGCAGCATTGGTAAAGTTCGCCCCCACCAGACGCAGAACGAAGGCCTCGTTTTCGAGAAGTCGTCCCCCGGCAAGAAGGCGTACAAGCTGCCGCCGCTCGACGTGCCGGAAGTGGACGCGGCAGTGCTGCTGGGTGATGCGCACCGCAAGACTGCTGGACTGCTGCCGGAGTTGAGCGAAATCGAAATCATCCGACACTTCACGCGTCTCTCCACCTGGAACTACGCCATTGACCTCGGCATGTATCCGCTGGGCTCTTGCACGATGAAGTACAACCCGCGTGTGAACGAGTTTGTCTCACGGATCGAAGGGCTCGCCGAAGCGCATCCCTATCGGCCCGAGTCGCTCGCGCAGGGCGTGCTTGAAATCATCGATCTGCTGCAGCGCTGCCTGATCGAGATCACCGGCATGGATACCATTACCCTGCAGCCCGCGGCCGGCGCGCATGGAGAGTTCACCGGCATCCTGCTTGTTCGCGCCTGGCATGAGTCGCAGGGCAACGCCCGCCGCAAAATCATCATTCCCGACTCCGCACATGGCACCAATCCCGCCACCGCGGCCATCTGCGGCTACCAGGTTGAGAACCTCAAGTCCAACGCCGACGGTGGCATCGATCTCGAAGCACTTTCGCGCCAGGTGGACGAAGACACCGCTGCGTTGATGCTCACCAACCCCTCAACGCTCGGCGTGTTTGAAAATGAGATTCACAAGATCGCTGATATCCTGCACGCCAAGGGCGCGCTTCTCTATATGGATGGCGCCAACATGAACGCGCTGGTGGGCAAGGTGCGTCCTGGCGACTTCGGTGTGGACGTGATGCACCTGAACCTGCACAAGACATTTTCGACTCCGCACGGCGGCGGCGGTCCCGGCTCTGGTCCCGTGGCCTGCAAGAAGTTCCTCGAGCCCTTCCTACCCACCCCGGTCCTCGTTCGCAAGCAATCTTCTGAATCACCTCAGAATTCGGGTGCCCCATCCTTTCGCCAGCTTTCAGGCGAAAGGGTGGGAAACCACGAACCTCAATTGTCCACTCTTCACTGGGACTACAATCGCCCCCGCTCTGTCGGCCGGGTGCGTGCCTTCTACGGAAACACCGGCATGTTTATCCGCGCGCTGGCTTACATTCTCGCGAATGGGCCGGATGGCTTGAGACAAACCACGGAAGACGCGGTGCTCAACGCGAACTACATTCGCAGGAATCTTGAAGACCTCTACGACTTGCCGTACAAGACTCCGTCGATGCACGAAGTAGTTTTCAGCGACAAGAAGCAGGCAGCCAGGGGCGTGAAAACGGGTGATATCGCCAAACGGCTCATCGACTACGGATTTCATCCCTACACGGTCAGCTTTCCGCTTATTGTGCATGGCGCGCTGATGATCGAGCCAACCGAAAGCGAGTCGCTCGAGGAACTCGATCTCTTCATTAATGCCATGCGTTCAATCGCGAAGGAAGTTGAAGAGAGCCCCGACATCGTCAAATCCGCACCTCACTCCACCCGCGTTTCGAGGCTCGACGAGGTGCAGGCTGCGCGGAAGCCGATCCTGCGCTGGAGACCGACAACCAGCTAGCGACATCCGCTGAGAGAGATTAAGTCGATATATCGCAAGTGAATAGCAGAGTCGGCACGGCTTAGACCGTTTGTAGGTAACCTCCGGGCATGTGACTTTTCGCCTCGTTTCTAGGTACTGCAAAGTGCTCTTTGCGGAATTCTATCTATTACATTCCGATTGCTTTTCGAATCAAGCACGTCAGATAATCGAATCTCCCCACGGTGGTGTAGAGGTATCCCATTGCACTCACGGTCAGTGGGTCACAATTGTCGCGGTGGTCAAAGGCTTTCCAATTCAGTGTGACGAGATTTGCGGAAGGTCGACGCAATTGTCGCAGGGGCCCCGAATCAGCGGAGTGCAAGTCCGCGAGGATCTGGTGACTTCGGAACGCCGTACGGAGGTCTTCGATGAAGTGGTTGCGTGACGAATCAGGTCAAGTTCTGGTGATGACATTCTTCTGCATGGGAATATTGCTCGGCGCTCTCGGCCTGGCAGTTGATGTCGGTGTGTTATTTCACGCGCGGCGAAACATGCAGGCAGCTGCAGACGCAGCGGCGATGGCCGGCGCCACGGAGATGTTCTACAACGGGTCTGCGAACGTGGTGGCGAAGGCCAAGGCCGCCGCCAAAGGGATGGGCGTAGATCCGGCCGCAGCCGGGAACATCGTGAATGTAACTGTTTCACCGACTCTTACGGGCGGAGTAGCCTGCGCATCCTGCGTTCAAGTTAGTCTGGCAACGCCGAATCCGACAATGTTCATGGCCGCAATGAGCAGGGTGGTCTTCTACAACACCAACTTCAGTTCTATCAACGTATCGGCTAATGCAGTGGCGGGCTCACCCGGAGCCTCTCAAACCTGCATGTATCTCATGGATCCTACTGACCCGAGTACACTCTGGATCCATGGCGCGGGGAATATCAATGCACCGGGCTGTGGCGTTTACGTCAACTCGAATGACCCGGGTGCACTCTGTGTTACTGGGAACGCAGGAAAGTCCGACGTGGCTGTGATTGCCGTGAACGGTGGCCAAGGCAGCAAAGGCAATTGCAAAGGTAGTCCAGGCTCGTTTCCCGTGAATACCTACTCCGGAGTTCAGAGCCTTCCCGCCACGTTCGCGAACATACCTGCCGACCCGACAACCGGCTGCTCCACCGTGATTAACGTTGCCACGCTCTCAACGACGGTCGCAGGGCCTGGGGCTGGCAAATACCAGTGCTATGCCAACGGCGCCTGCACCGTTAAAAAAGGTGTTACCACGTGCACCCCAGTGACTCTTAACAGCGCAACACTTGGCGACGGAATCTATGTCTTTGAAACCGGTGTCACGATTAAAGGTGCCACCACCATTGGAACCAAGGTCGGCGGCGCGACCGTCGTCGTATCCAACGGCTCCTACGACAGCGGCACCGCGACAACTTTTTACGATTATGCCCCCACCAGCGGCACGTATAACGGAGTTGCAATTTACCAGCCCGCTTCGAATGCGAATCAGCTCCTGCTGCAGTTCGGCAGCGGCAGTTCGATCTTTGACGGAGCCGTATATGCCCCGACTGCAGCGGTGGATCTCCATGATCAGGGTGGCGCCGTCAACGCCACAACACTGATTGTGGGCCAGGCATACATCAACGGCCAGATAAACCTCACCAACTACAGCACGTACAACCCCACGACGACGCCATTTTTGCACATCTCATTGGTGGAGTAGGAGCTAGCGAAATGATCATGAAAATGCTCAGACGCAGAGGTCTTTCAAGGGCTCTTCGGCTCGGCGAAGAAGGCTCGGCTTTGGTGGAACTCGCAATCTCGTTGCCGGTGCTTTCCCTCATGCTGCTGGGAGCCGCGGAGTTTGCCAGGCTCTCTTATGCGTCGATTGAGGTGGCGAACGCGGCCCACGCCGCAGCTTTGTACGGGTCTTCCAGCATAGCGGCGTCGGCAGATTCAGGCGGTATCAGCAATGCGGCCACCTCGGACTCGGGAAACCTCCTGGCAGGAAACGCGGTATCGGTGACATCCGTTACTACGGCCTGTACATGCGCTGATACGACCTATGCACCTTCAAGTTGCAATGACAATCAGACATGCACAAACAACAATACCTCGATGATCACGGCTGTAACCGTTAAGACTCAGGCTACCTTTACGCCGCTTATCCACGTGCCTGGAGGAGCGCTTAGTTTTACGCTGCATGGGCAATCGACGCAGGTGGTGTCGAACTAATGAACAAGAGTGCGTTACATCTGGCAAAGAACCTCAGGGCCGCTTCGGTTCTTGGTGAGGAAGGCGGGTCCCTCGTGGAAATGGCGCTTTCGTGCCTGATTCTGATTCCTGTCTTGTTCGGGATCGTTCAGTTGTCGATCGGACTCTACTGCTACCACTATGCCGCGGATGCGGCCAGGGAGGCGACCCGGTGGGCGATTGTCCGGGGGGCGAACTGCAATGGCCTTTTTGGCAAGGGATACTGCTCTCCGGCCAGTGCACTCGGAACCGGCGCGGACGGAAATGATATTACCCAGTATGTGAAATCGCTGGGTTACCCGTATTCCGGGAGCGTCACCGCTACGACACAATGGTGCGTCAACGGAGCAGCTATACCAGCCACATGGACGTCGTGTTCGACTACCCAGAACAACACACCCGGCAACCAGGTAAAGGTGACCGTCTCGTATTCCTATCCACTGATCATTCCATTCGTCAAGAAAAACACGATTAACTTGAGCAGCGTCTCAAGCATGACGATTGTGCAGTGAATATTGCCTCCCGTTTAGATCCGTGACCTCTCTGGTCTGTCGGCGTGCCGCAATATCTCTTTACATAACGGCCGACGCAACATTTCCGGCGCGGGTTGTCATTGCCGGCTTGATTCTCCACATTCAGACGCGGCAATTCACATGCCGTAAACAACCTCCTCTCGCCCTACACTCTAGGTATGGCCACCCTGCCTGACATTGCTTCGCTCGACGCCGGCCTGCCTGCGAATATCGACGCCGAAAAGACCATCCTTGGCGCCATCCTGCTCGACAACGCCGCTCACTCTGAGGCTGCCGAGCGGCTAGAGGCCGACGACTTCTCCCTCGACTCGCACAAGCGCATCTTTGTGCGCATGTCTGAGCTGATGAACGAGCAGCGCGCTGTCGACATTGTTACGCTGTCAAACGAGCTGGCCCGCGCCAAAGAGATCGAGGCTATCGGTGGAGTGGCCTACCTGGCGTCGCTGACCGAGGGTCTGCCGATCCGCCCCGTCATCGAAGACTACATCCGCATCGTCAAGGACAAGAGCCTGCTGCGCAAGCTCATGCTCATCTGCTCGGCGGCCATCGCCCGCGCTGCGGACCAGAGCGAGACTGCCCTTGAAGTCCTCGACGCAGCCGAGTCGCAATTGCTCGAGGTCAGCGAGAAGGGAATTGTTCGCGGCCTTGAGCCGCTGGACCTCATCGTCCAGAATTCGTTCGGTTCGATCGATAACCTCTACAAGAACAGCCACGCCGTCACCGGACTTGCTACCCACTTCACGCAACTCGATAACGACACCAGCGGCCTTCAAAAAGGCGAACTCATCATCATTGCCGCGCGGCCTTCGATGGGCAAAACCGCTTTGGCCATCAATATCGCAGAGAACGCCGCAGTCAAAAGCAAGGCGATCGTCGCTGTGTTCAGTTTGGAAATGAGCAAAGAGTCGCTGCTGCGACGCATGCTCGCATCGCAGGCCTGGGTAGACCAGCGCAAGCTTCAAACCGGCTTCCTGGGTCGCGAAGATCAGCAGAAGCTGCAGAACGCCCTTGAGCAACTTGTCGAGTCGCGGCTCTTCATCGACGACAGCGCGGGTATCTCGCTGGCGGAGATGCGCGCCAAAGCGCGCCGCCTCAAGCAGACGGTCGGCGGTCTCGACCTCATCGTGGTGGACTACCTGCAACTCATGTCGGCCACGCTGCCTTCCTCAGGCGGCAAGCGTTATGAGAATCGTACGCAGGAGGTATCGGCGATTTCGCGCGGCCTCAAAGCGCTCGCCAAGGAACTTGATGTGCCCGTGATCGCGTTGTCGCAGTTATCCCGTAACAGTGAACGCCGCGGTGATGACAAGCGTCCCTTGCTAAGCGATCTTCGTGAATCAGGATCAATCGAGCAGGATGCTGACGTTGTCTGCTTCATCCATCGCGAATCCTATTACAGTCGCGACGAAGAGATGTCGGCTTCCGATCGCGCGAAGTCCGAGATCATCATCGCCAAGCAACGTAACGGCCCCACCGGCACCGTCCACCTCAACTTCATTTCGCGGTTCACGCGCTTTGAGAATCCGGAAATTTCGCACGACGATGATTGATGACTAAGGCCCGGGTCCGGCACGCAGTCTAAACATATTGATCACAGCTCGTTGATCGTCAGCACCACGCGTCCGGCGATGAATTCCCCAGGAGAAGCTTCGGGACCGATCTCAATCAGATCAACCGGGAAGCCCATATTCAAAGGCCGCAACATCAGCCGCGCCGACGCGTAGTCGGCATAGCGCAGCTTCAGGTGCGCACCGTTGCGGACGGCGTACAGATTGGGCCGGCCAGCGCGATACGACGCTAGCGAGTTGTAGTGCCGATCGATCACCGCAAGTGCATCCGGAAACAGCAAGGGATCCATTGGCAGCGCATCGGCATGAGCGACGCGGATAGCCACAAAACGCTGCCAGGAGCGGCGGGATGCAACAGGGCGCGCCTTTAGCAGATGCAGGGCTCCGGGCGGTAACTGAAGCATCATTTGTACGGCGCCCGGCCGGATGTAGGGCTCGAACAGCGCCGCGCCATGCGAGACAACTGGAACGAGGCCGGGATCGTCATGCGGTTGGGGCGGTTCTGCGCGCGCGCCGAGGCGCAGCAGATCCTCGGCCGCCATATGCTGAGCCGTCAGCATACGATCAATGCCTTCCAGCGAGAGCTGTCTTCGCGCGTGAAGAAAGTTGGATAAGTGCGACTTGCCAAAACCGGTCTGTCTCGCCAGCAGTGAGACGCTCAGAGTTCCGCGCTGTATCCTGCGCAGCAACTCCACACGAAGCCGTTCTTGCATCTGGGTAAAATTCATCAGTGGAAAGTCCGCCAGCAGCCACGGAGACGATCGGTCGCAGTTTTCTTTCAGCAAACCGATTTGCGTCTTTCGGGCCTCATTCTCCCGGTTCTTGTGCACTTCCAACAGAACGAATGAAGAATTATGCCTGGCAGCGTTGACGCAGAAGATACAGCTCTCTACATTGGGTTTACTCCAGCTCGCACAGGTTGTTGGAAATTCTCGAGGATGCGGTTCATTCGCGCAATCGAACGAGGGTTGTAGCTACCTCGTTCGCACCCGTTTGAGCTCATGGGCCGACATGAAAGGCCTATTCTCGGGGATCTACAAGGCACTTCTGCAACCCGCCTTAAAGGCAACCCGTCGAGCGATTCCGGATTCTGCGCGTTCAACAGGATGACAATCACAGCTCGAGCACAGACGGCAAGCGCATATCAGGGCACCAGAACCCTGAGTGCAGCAGCCTGGCTCCTTTCACCTCGCCTCACAGAAACTACAAAACTGAACGAGCGGGAGAAAGCGATTATTTGGGGAATCGGTCATGGAATTGTGCGTGCAATTAAAGATTTGCGAGGGCTGCGGATGTCTTTGGTACCGCAGCTACGCTCAGGGGACTGTATATTGCAATCGATGTGAAACAGAATTAAAGAAGTTTCCAAGCCCCGAGACGCGAAAACGCCGCGGGCGTCCAATCAGAACGCCATTCTTGAATATTTGGGCAGCCGCTACGGAAGCCGGAGGTGCCGAGTGAGCGCAGCCCTTCAACTGCCGTCGATTTGGGCCACGGGAACCATCATTCAACAATGGCGACATGTTCGCAGGATCGCGCCTCTTGCGCACTACGAAGCAGAATTGCAGCCGGAGAACGACGTTTCAGAATCCATTGCCGGCGTCAGGTTTGCCTTCTATCGCAAGCACACCGAAAAGATGCTACGGCGCTATCTATATGCGTCGATGCTGGTGGGCCGGGCGCCGGCCATTCTGGGCGAGCCGATCGGGCGCGGGTGGGTTTCGAGCCGTAAAGTGAAGACATTTGAAGACGCCGTTATCTTCGTGCTCGATATCGAGCGATGCATCAAAAAACTGACGCCCGTTCATCAGGCGATTCTGAGCCGCATCGTCCTGCAGGAGTACACCTATGCAGAAGCAGCGCACATCCTTGGAGTAAGCGAGCGCGCCATATCCTACAAATACAAGCAAGCACTCGACAGCCTCACCGAGTTGCTCCTGCGATCGGACCTGTTGATCCTTCCGCCTTCATAGTCGGGAACTTGCCACAACAAAAGGGGAGCGCTGATTGCGTTCCCCTTTTGTTGAACGCTCAGGATCGCGTTAGAACTTCCGTGACCACTCTTTTGGCCATCGCTCCACAATCACTTTCTTGTCGGTGAAGAACTCAATGGCATCGCGACCTTGTGCGTGCATCACGCCGAAGAAGCTGCCCTTCCATCCCGAGAACGGGAAGTACGCCATGGGCGCAGGCACGCCAATGTTGATTCCGACATTGCCCGTCGATACGGAGGTGCGGAACTTGCGCGCTGCCGCGCCGGACGAAGTGAAGATCGAGCTGGCATTCCCGTAGGCAGAGCGTTCGATCATGGCGACAGCCTCGTCTACCGTGTCTGCATGGACGACCGAAAGCACGGGACCGAAGATCTCTGTCTCCATCAGCGGGCTCATCGCGGGCAATCCGTCGAGCACCGTTGGACCGACAAACGAGCCGGCGCCGTTGCCGTTGGCGCGTCTCCCGTCCACAATGGTCTTCGCGCCCTGCTCAGAGCCTTGCCCAATGAGCCCCACGACGCGCTCGCGACTGGCTTGCGTGATCACCGGTCCCATCTGCGTAGCGGGATCAAGCCCATTGCCCACTTTCAGCGAACCGGCTGCGGCCACAATCGAATCTCGGAACCAGTCTTTCGCTTCGCCCACGGTGACGGTAACGCTGACGGCAAGGCAACGCTGTCCCGCGCACCCGAACGCCGAGTCGGCGATGATCTTTGTCGTGGTCTCCTGGTCTGCGTCTGGAAGCACTACAACGTGATTCTTGGCGCCCCCCTGGCACTGCACGCGCTTTCCACTTGCTGAGCCGCGGGCGTACACATGCTTCGCCACCGGCGTCGAGCCAACGAAGCTCACGGCTCGCACCAGCGGATGATCGAGCAGCGCATCCACCGCCGCCTTTCCCCCATTCACCAGGTTCACGACGCCGTCGGGCAATCCCGTTTCCTGAATCAGTTCGAGAAGGCGCGCCGCAGAGAAGGGAACCCGGTCGCTTGGTTTCAGCACCACCGTGTTGCCGGTGGCGATCGCGTAGGGCAAAAACCACAGAGGGATCATCAGCGGAAAATTGAACGGAGTAATCACCGCGCAAACGCCCAGCGGCTGCCGCACCATGATTTCATCAATGCCGGGCGCTACATCCTCGAGAGAGTAGCCCTGCATCAGCACCGGAATGCCGCATGCGACTTCCACGTTTTCAATGCCGCGCCTTAGTTCGGCCTTCGACTCGGCCAGAGTCTTGCCATTCTCGATTGTGATGAGGCCGGCGAGTTCGTCGAGATGCTCCTCGAGCAGTCCCTTCAACTTGAACAGGTATTGCACGCGGTCAACTGCGGGCACGCGTCGCCACAAAGAGAAGGCGGTGTGGGCGGCCTGCACAGCGGCATCCACCTCTGCGGCTGATCCGGCAGGCGAACTTCCCAGAGGCTCGCCGGTTGCAGGGTTCAGAAGTTCAATTCCGGCCGGACTCGTGGAGGTCATCCACTTGCCGCCGATGAGATTGTGAATGGACGAGGAAGCAATAGCCGTCATGGAAATTCAATGTAACGCACCAGGCATAAAGACGGTAGCAGGAATCCGCCCTTCGTCACCCGACAAGCCCCGCAAGGCCTTGCAGCGATCGAATTTCGTAATGCGCTGACTGCTTGTCATATCGGGAAAGGTATTTCAGGCGGTCCTCAGGGATAATTGCTACCGCGTAGTTTGGCCCAGCCACAGCCTGCAGCTTCTCGACCGATTCCCAGACCATGATGGTGATGAACTCGATCTCGTCATCCAGGACTCTCCTCAGCACGATGCCGCCCTTGTATCCGGGGATCTTGTTCATTCCCGGAAGCAGTTCCGGCTTCAGCATCGCCTCATAGATGTCTGCGTGCTCAGGCTTGGTATATCCGTGCCAGATTCTTGCGATCATTCGGAGTTCCTCCCAATTTCAGAACTGTTAAGGTGCTCTGGATCATGAAGAGGCTGGAAAAGACTGCTATGACGCTCAAGAATACGCCAGCTCGCGGCAGCCCGTCTGCTATGGTGGACGGTTCGGCCGCGTATACGTAGCGCAGCCGCCCAACTCTCTTCGGAGGCAAAGACTCAATGCTGTTGATGGCCCGCAATTTTGGAATCGTGCTCATGCTTTCGTTCTCTCTTGCCGTTGCGCAGGAACCGGCTCCGCATCCCACCACTGCTGCGGATGCTCCCAAAAGCGATACCAGCTACATCGACGCCAACGGCACCGCGCATGTGACCCGCGTGGTGCCCGTCCCGCAGACGGTCAGCCCCGAGGCTCAAAAATCCATCAGCCGCGCCGAGCCCGACCAGGGGCCGGCGCAGCCGCTCGAAGAGCGTCGCAAGATGACCGACGCCTACACCGCCCGCGCACGCGTCGAGTGGACGAAGCTCTGCCCCAACACCATTGTCGAAGGGAAGATCGCGGGCGTGCCGGTCCGCATCGTCACGCCGGAAAGTCTGTCCGACAAAAACAAGAACAAGGTGCTGCTGAACCTCCACGGCGGCGGGTTCAATTCCGACTCCGGCTCCTACACAGAATCAATTCCCATCGCCGGCTACACAGGCATCAAGGTTGTTGCGGTTCTTTACCGATTGTCGCCTGAGGTTAAATTTCCCGCTGCCGTCGACGATTCCATCGCCGTCTACAAGGATCTGCTGAAAACCTACCAACCCAGCCACATTGTCATCTACGGAACTTCTGCCGGGGCCATCCTCACGGCCGAGGTTGCGGCGAAGATCAAGCAACTCGGCCTGCCGATGCCCGCGGCTCTCGGCATCTTCAGCGGCATGGGCGACTTCGCCCGCGACGGCGATTCAATGGCTATGTATGCGCTGCGAGGGCTGGCCGGGCATCTAGATCCGCCCGAGCCCGGCGCACACGATCCGTTCTACGTTGCCTCTACCGATCCCAAGGACACTATCCTCTCGCCAATCTACGGCGACCTGCACGGCCTGCCACCCACCCTCTTCGTCACCAGCGGCCGCGATCTGCTCCTGAGCGGCACGATCAACCTCCATCGCGCCTATCTCATGTCCGGCGTCGATGCGCGCCTCGTCGTCTACGACGCCCTGCCGCATGCCTTCTGGTATAACCCGCAACTGCCGGAGGCCATAGAAGCCAACCACATCATGGCCGATTTTTTTGTAAAGCAGTTGGGTAAATAACGGGCACAGAGACACTTGGGAAAAGGAAATCTAGGCTTAAAATTTCTCTTGACTCAGAGTTCTCTGCAATATAGAGTACTCCTTGTTCGCGGTAATTCGTGATGAAGGAGGGCGAAATGCAGGATCAATCGATGGAAATGGATTTGAGGGAACGGCTGAGTTTGATCGAAGGCATGATCAGCGAGGGCCGCAAAAAGACGGAGAGCTGGGGATGGACGTTCCTGCTGTGGGGCGTTGCGTACATGGTTGCCATTCTCTGGGCTTCGAAGGGCGGTGCCGTGTCGGTGTGGGGCAAATCAGGATCAGCCGTAGCGTGGCCAGTGACGATGCTCTCTGCAGCGCTGCTCACGATGGCGATTGGCATGCGCAAGGGAAAAGGGCAGCCGGGTACGACGATTGCGCGGGCCATCATTGCGATTTGGATTTCAGTGGGCACATCGATGATCCTTATCTTCCCGGCTTTAGCGGCGTCAGGCAGGCTCGACGAGCACGCGTTTGTGGCCATCGTGGCCGGCATGCTGGGAATTGCAAATGGCGCATCGGCAATGATCCTGAAATGGAAGGCTCAGGGTGGCTGCGCAGTAATCTGGTGGATTACAACAGTCGCCGCGTGTTTCGGTTCTGAGACACAACTGACAGTGGTCTTTTTGTCGGCGCTCTTTCTGTGCCAGATCGTCTTCGGCATCTACGCGATGATGCAGGAATCGCGTCGGCGCAGACAGTGTGCTGTGGCCCATGCCTGAGCTGCCTGAACTCAATCCCGTCATTCACGGTAAGTTGCGGCTCGCGCTGCTTTCACTGCTGGCCGGAGTGGAAGAGGCGGAGTTCACCTGGCTGCGCGCGAAAACTGGCTCTACCGATGGAAACCTCGGCGCGCAGTTGCTCAAACTGGAAGAGGCCACCTACATTGCTGCCGAAAAGAAGTTTGTAGCTCGAAAACCGCAGACCATTTACCGCATAACCGACAGCGGCCGTCAGGCGCTAACCGAATATGTGCAAGCCCTGAAGCAACTACTCGGTTCGGCGATCACGGCTTAGTCGGTTCCGGTACGTTCGCGCTTGTAGCAAGGTCCGCGCGCACTCGCTGCATGGTGCCGAGGTAATAGGCCAGGTTGTGAATAGTGTTCAGCGTTCCGCCCAGCGGCTCTTTGCACTGCATCAAGTGGCGCAGATAGGCGCGTGAGTAGCGCCGGCAGACCATGCAGTCGCATGCAGGATCGGCGGGACCTTGATCCTCGGCGTACTGGCGGTTCTTGATGTTGACGCGTCCCTGGCTCGTGAACAGCAAACCGTGGCGCGCCGCGCGGGTCGGGATCACGCAGTCCATCATATCGACGCCCAGGCGTGCGTAAAGCTCGATTTCATCAGGAAAGCCGACGCCCATCACGTAACGCGGCTTGTCTTTGGGAAGTAAAGGCAGAACTTCGGAGATGACTTCCAAAGTCAAATCGCGCGGCTCGCCTACGCTGAGACCGCCGATCGCGTAACCGTCGAAGTTCATCTCTACCAGGCGCTCTGCGCTCTCGCGGCGAAGATCGCGATACATGCCGCCCTGCACGATGCCGAAGAGGCTTTGCGTTTGTCCGTGGAATTCTTCGCGCCAGACCACTTCATCGCGATGCGCGTGAAAATGATCGAGTGAGCGGCGCGCCCAGGCCATCGTGAGTCGCAGACTTTCCTCAGCGCGCGCGCGATCCGCCGGATACTCCGTGCATTCGTCGAACGCCATGCAGATGTCAGCACCTAGCGCGATTTGTACATCCATCGAGTGTTCTGGCGTGAATAAATGGCTGCTGCCATCGAGATGAGAGCGGAAGCGCACGCCTTCATCGGTGACTTTGCGCAAATGGGCGAGACTGTAGACCTGAAAGCCACCGGAGTCCGTGAGCATGGCGCGGGGCCAGCTGATGAAACGATGCAGGCCGCCCAATCTGCGGATGAGTTCATGTCCGGGGCGAAGGTAGAGATGGTAGGTGTTGCCGAGAATGATCTGCGCGCCGAGTTCTTCGAGGATTTCCTGGGGCACGGCCTTGACGCTGCCTGCCGTTCCCACAGGCATAAAGACAGGAGTTTCGACGGTCTGGTGGGGCAGCTGCATTTGCACGCGACGTCCACCGTCCGCCGTGGTATTGAGCAGATTAAATGCGAGGCTCACTTCGTCATTCTAGCTGGTAAATATTGGGCAGAAATGCCGCAGAGAGTCGTCGAGAAACTCTCTGCGGCGTTCGTCGCATTACCCAATGCGCCGATAAGGATGTTTCGCGCGAAAGATGCTGCTCGATGCGAACATCTGCCGGCGCCGAATCATGCGGCGCTCCCTCATCGTGAGGCGACCGTTGCGGCGCGTACGCATACTGCGGAACTGGCGATGAATGCGCATCTGCTGGCGCTCGAGGCGGGCACCTTGACGGGGAGTGAGACGGTCGTTTTTGATTCCGTTTCCGATGCGTCGCTGCTGCTGGTTGAACTCGTGCTTCACAATCGGTTTCTTCGACTGTTCCGCGGTGGTGGTTTGCGCAAATGTCATGGCGGGCGCTGCAGTGAGTGCCGCCACAAGTACGAGCTTGATGAATCTCATGGTGCTTCTCCTTCTGTGACGGCTGTGGCTGATTTCGCTCCTGGCCTACTCACACTCGCTGAAACACCGCATCTGCAGTTTCGTTGTGTAAAGATTTGTTGAGAAGTAATTGATTCCTTAAGAATTGCTGAATGGGAAGGCCGGGCTACTTCGCTTTCGCAAACTGCAATTGAAGTCCCGCACGCGCCACTCGCGGAGTTGCGAGGGTCGTGGTGGGCGTCTTCGAAACTTCGATGCTGCGGTCGAAGAGATTTTCGCCGGCAGCGAATACCTCAAGATGCGAGCCGAATTGATGCGACGCGTACGCATCGAGCCGAAAAAAGCTGTGAAGCAAAAACTGATTCGCATCGTCGTCGTACTGGATGCCACTCATCCGGCCCTGTAACGTGAGCGTGCCGAGCCGCGCAAGAAACCCGCGCACATTCAGGGTCCCCATATTGCGCGCCACTTCAGGAATCCAGTTCCCCAGATCCTGCGTTCCGCGAGACACAACTGCGTGCGCATACTGGTAGCCGCCGTCGATTGCAAGCCAGCGCTTCGGCGCCAATTCGAAGTCGAGCCCGACGCCGCGGCTTTCGATCTGTCCGAGGTTTTCGCGCTTCAGAAGAATTGGCGACGAGTTTGGATTGGTTGTGAGTGCCACGATCGGCCGATTGACCTGCGTATCAAAGTAGCTGGTGCGAATCGTCCCCCAACGCCATTCACTTGCAGCGCCGATCTCCCATCCTGTTGCGCGCTCACTCAAGAGAGAGGAATTTGCCAGCGTAAGCTTGTTGCCTACCTGCGTCGAACGGTAAAGCTCGCTTGGTGTTGGGGAGCGGAATGCACGAAATCCCGACACCGATAACGCCCAGTGACTTCCTAGCTTTCGCGATACACCCATGCGGGGATCGAAAAGCGTTTCGTAGCTTGACGGAGGCTGGACGGGGCTTGGCACCCATGTGGATCCATTCCACACAACGAGATTGGCGTCATAATTCTGAAACCAGTCCAGCCGGCTCGATGCGGTTGCGGTCCACGCATGATGAGTCCACATTACTTCCGCGAAAATCGCCGGGTCGCGCTGGTGAACGCTCAAGTTCGTTAGCGTCAGCGGCCGGGCCATAACTCTGCTCGCGGTCCCATACGCGCACGTCGTGTACATTGGCGCCGCCCATCACAAGGAACTCCGCGCCTATCGGCTGGCTCCAGAGCGCGACCGCGCCAAGCTCATTGTTTGGCGCCTGCGTAAATTTGGTCGGCGTTTCTCCGCAACGGTACGAGCAGGTCGGATCGGCGGGTGTCGGCGCATTGGAGATGCTGGAGAAGGTCTGCCAATAGTTCTCCGTCGATCCATACAGGCGCAACGTTGCCGAGGCGTTACGCGGCGCCCGCCAGTCCGCGCCGGTCGCATAGCGCCAGAGCCGTGTTCCATTCTGCTGGATCGGCGTGCCATTCGCGCGCGCTTCGTTGAAGACGTTGCCACGCACGAACAATCGCAATGGCCCGCGATCATGCTCCACGTCCACTAATCCATTCTGCCCGTGCATATTTGAAACCGTATCCACCGGTCCGCGCTGGTAAGGAGCCTCCTGGATGAAACCGTCGGTGCCGATTGCGCCGCCGGAAGCAAGCAGTCCCCATGCGCCAAGCGTCGTCTCGAGCAGCCCGCTCGCGTCATAGGTGCCCAGGCCTCCGTAGCTCGAGCGAACAATGCCCTGTGTAGTGGTGGGGCGCACGGCCTGCACATTCATCACGCCTCCGATTGCGCTCGAACCGTAGAGATCGCTGGCGCCGCCCCGCACCACTTCAACGCGATCAATCGCCAGTTCCGGCTGCTCCTCCCAGTGGATCCAGCCGCCCAGCGCGTCATTCAGTGGAACATCGTCTTCGATAACCAGCGTGCGGCTGGCCGCTGTCGAGCCCAATCCACGCATGCTGATGCCCTGCGACGTTGGATTGGCAACGAGCGAACTCGATCGTCGGAACAATTCGACGCCCGGCAACTGTCGTACCTGCCCATCCAGGCTTATCGAGGCCGTCGTGCTCAATGCGAATGCTGACAGACTTCGCGTTGTCGCCGGACTCTCCAGAGATCCGAGCGGTGTGTGATAAGCCGTCACCATTACCTGTTGGTTGACGCTGGCCGGGTCGAGTTGAACGGTCATGTTCGCACTGGTTTCCACAAACTTCCCTGCGAATCCCTGCGCCTCGACACGGAGATGGCAAGGGATATTGCAGCGGACCGTTACCTGCCCGTTGGTATCAGTGCGGCCCAGCAAGGGGCCATTGGCTTCTTGAACGCTCGCGCCGGATATGGCGGCGTTCGACTGGTCGACAACAGTCAGCGTGATGGGCACGGGTTTCTGCGCCCAAAGGACCGTAGCCGCAAGCAGTCCAACGACTGCCGAAGCAGGCCTAGGAATGCGCCGGAGCACGCCAATGATCGCTTTCAATTCGCACCACGGCATCAGTTTCACCTTTATCGCTTAGATGCAGGGACCGAAACAATTCTTCAACGGTGTTTCTACTATCAGTAATTTGCAGCTTTGGGGCGATCTCATAGAGGGGAACCAGTACAAATGCGCGTTCAGCGAGTCTCGGATGGGGAAGCACCAGCCCAGGCTCATTGACTTGAAGATGGCCTATCAGCAGAATATCCAAATCGAGCGTCCGAGGACCATTAAGAATCGACGCCGAACGGTCTCGTCCGAACTCCTTTTCGATCCCCAGCAGCTTATTCAGCATTTCGCGCGGCTCTAGAGCTGTTTCCAGCGCGACGACCGCATTCACAAACCGTGGCTGCTCGGCGAATCCAACGGGCTCAGTGCTGTAGAGAGACGATTGGGCCGTTACGCGCCCCAGACTACCAAGGCGTTCAACCGCGGCCGCCAGCGTAACCTCCGGCGGGCCTGCCCAACTGGCTAGGTTCGCGCCAAGCGCAATATACGCGGTCAGCATCCGTTTAGACTACCCCGATCTGCCTGCCTCGGCCTTTCGGCCTGCAGACTAAGGCAGTCGTATTTGCCTCGCAACTTGGCGCAACCGCATCAGAGAGGCCGCCAATGCCGCCACAGCGGTGAACCATACCGCGAAGGCGATCCTCACCGCCCATGCCGGTGCCTCGCCAACACGTCGTAGGAGAAAAGGCAGAAAATTCCAGCACGTAATGTGCACATAGTCCCACGGATCCTGCGTCATCGGAACATTGTTCAGCCCCCAGGCGTCCATTTTGCCGAGCGCGAAAGCGCCAATATTTTTGGCACGTAACGCGATAACAAAAGTCGGATCGCCTAGCGTCTCTTCCTGGTAGATCTCGAGCGGCAGCCAGAACATCAGCGATTCAACTTGGATCAGGAAGCTCGCCACCAGCAGCACCATTCCCATGACCCAGACTGCCCGTCCAGCCTCGCGCCGGTATTTCAGCAGCAGAGGAATCGCCATCATAGCTACCAGTTCCACGGCGGTCGAGACGTAGCGGTCGCCCCAGGCGAAGTCGCCTGCCCACGCGAAGTATCGTGCATAAAAACTGAGGTACGCCAGCAGCATCAGGCAGGTCGCAATCGCGTAGGAGCGCAATGGCGGCGCAAGCCTCCGCCAATGCAGAACAAACAGAACCAACGCGAGAATGATCAGAGGATCGAAGAGAAAGATCGACTTCTCCGGCGCAAACAGCGCACCCATAAGCCCCTTATGAAAGGGCGTCGTCCACGGATAGTTTGCTGGCAAGCTCGGGTCACGCGCGATGGTTTCTTTCGCCACCAGGCTGACGTAAGTATTGGTGAACGAGCCGAATCGATTGAACTGATACAGCCGGTCAAGAAATCCGAAGAAGCAGAACACCGGAAAGGCAATCGCCGCGTACTCTCGGCACCGATTCCACAACGCATGTCCGCGCACGCCTTCGAACCAGAAAACGAGCAGGACAAAGAACACGCCAGCCAGCAGATCCAATCCCGTCGTCAGCCGTGTCAGCAGGTTCAGCCCGAACGCTCCCGTGCCGATCACCAAAGCCCGTCGGCTGCCCGTCTTCAGCCATTCATACTCAAATGCAAAACCTGCCAGTGTGAGCAGGCAAATGTAATTGTTCTCCATCATGTTCTGCGTGTAGTGCAGATGCGTCGTTGCCAGCAAAAACGCCAGCACGCCGGCGATGGATTGATTTACGCTGAATGAAAATTGACGCAAGAGTTTGAAGCACACCAGCGCCGTCAATACCGTAATGAAAATCTGCGTCAGATAAGTCACGACGATGTCGCGCACAGTGGGATCCGTATTCCCATAGCGATCGAAGATATGCAGCCTTTCGATGTAGGCGCCTAGAATGTCCTGCGGAAGCATTAGCAGCGATTGCCCGATGCCATACCAGCTTTGCAACGAGCCATTGCGCCCGTGCACACCAAACTCCGGGTATTCGCTGGGGAACACCGATGGTTCCGAAGTCCAGAATGCGTGCGTCGATTGCAGCCGATGCATCGTGTCCGCGCTGCCAACCTCGCCCGACTGCACCACGAACGCAGTCAGCCCCGCAACTAAGCACAAAAGAAAAATCGGATTGCGAAACCAGAGACGAACTCGATGATTCATGCGATCGGAATGCTCATGTTTGACCGGTGCGGCATCTCTCTAAGTATCCTCCCCTGAAGTTCACAATAGAAATTGGCGGTGTCATTCTGAGCGAACGGGGCCCCGAATTTTTTCAGTTCGGGGGTGGTGAACGAAGAATCTGCTTTTTTTGCACTTTCAGAATTGCGCCGGGACGCCTCTCTTAGGTTATCGTGCTCATTGCGCGTACTCGGACGCGAGAATTTCGTCACCCGCATCTGGTAGCATCTGTCTTCGGAGACTTATCAGCATGGAAGCACTCAACAACGTGGGTCTCGGCGCCCGACGCAATGAAGATATCGCTCTCGATCTGCTCAAATTTGTCGCTGGAACCGCAGGCGTGGGCCGTCCCGCCACGGGTGCCACCGGCTTCAGTGGAGCCTCGGCTCTCAAGCCGGAGGAGCATGTGGCCCAGCTTCTGCAGCTCTACACCCGCTGCCTGAAGGCTGTGGAAGGCAAAGGGGCGTAGCAAAATCGCAAGCGAAGGCAATGTTCGGGTTGCCGTCGTCGGCGCCGGCGCATTCGGTCGCAATCATCTTCGTGTCTACCGCGAACTTGAGACCGCCGGCCAGGGCGTGGCTCTGGTTGCAGCAGTGGAACCGGACGGTGCACGCGCTGTCGAGGCGAAATCTACCTACGGGATCCCGGTATTCTCCTCGATTGACGAGCTGCTTGCGGCGGATCTCCACCTGGATGCGGCAACGGTCGCAGTTCCCACCGTGCAGCACCACTCTGCGGCGTCAGTGCTCCTTGAGGCCGGACTCGACTTGCTTGTCGAGAAACCCCTCGCCGCCACTCTTGATCAAGCTGACGAACTGCTCGACCTGGCCGCGAAGAACAAGCGCATCCTGCAGCCGGGGCATCTCGAGCGCTTCAATCCGGCTGTGCTCGCTGTGCAGTCTCAGCTGCGGCGGCCCATGTTTTTTGAGGCGCATCGGCTCTCGGTGTTTACGCCGCGCGCGCTTGATGTCGATGTCGTGCTCGACCTGATGATTCACGACCTCGATATTGTGTTGACGATGGCAAATTCACCAGTCCGCGAAGTGCGCGCTGTCGGATTGCCGATTCTCTCGCCCAAGGTTGACATTGCCAACGTCCGCGTCGAATTCGAGTCCGGCTGCGTGGCCAACTTCACGGCTTCGCGCGTTTCCACGGAACGCGTGCGCAAGCTGCGCTTCTTTCAGCCGCGCAGCTATGTTTCGATTGATTACGCCCGCCAGGACCTGCTAGTCATTCGACTCGACGCCAGCATCACGCCCGAGATCGCGGCGGCCATTGCAGGCGGCCGCGTCGATCCAGCCCTCATGGCGCAACTTGCCGCGGCCAACCCGTCCCTGGTTGCCGGCCTCGCCGCCAGCCCCAACCCGGGCTTGTCGTTTCTCAAACCGCCAGTTACGCCGGGTGAGCCGCTCCGCCTTGAGATTCAGTCGTTCCTCGAATCGGTTCGCACGCGGCGGGAACCGCTGGTTACTGCACGCCAGGGCCGCGATGCACTTGCACTCGCGTTGGAGATTCAGTCCACCATGGTCGCCCACGCCCACCGGGCGGGTCTGCAGGACTTCTTCGCGTCGACAGCGTAACCTGCTTCTTTGATGGCGCGATCCAGCTAAAGAAATCCGTCTACGCAGAGACCAGCTAGTAGCTAACGGCCGCTCTTACGCGATCCCCAGCACCCGGTTCACAAACCCCACGACGTATTTCCACGCGAGGTAATACGCTGCGATCGCGACGGCGACGAAACAGGCGATCCACGCATACGGAATGGAGATTGAGTTGAACCATGTCACGGATGATGCTCCCAGATGCAGCACTCCAACGTGGGTGGCGATAAATGCACCAACCGGCACCATCAGCAACGGCAGAATTGCTCCGTGTGCACCCAACGGCATGTGAGTGCTCTCTCTAGATGCCTGCCACAACATGCTCCAAACACCCCACAGGGCCGGCACCAACGCCATGGGAAACACCAGCCCGCGCTCGATCGGGAATGTAATCTGCATGCCCAGCCTGAGCACGATAAAGGCGAGCAGCAGTAGTGGAAGCACCAGCGTTGGCACCAGGATGCCCGCAAGAAATGCTCGTAAATAAGGATGCGTGTTCATCGGAAACCTCCACTTCCGCGGGCCCGTCCCGCGCGTTTCACAGGTAATAGAGGATCACCGGAATGGTGCCTGGAGCGATCGCCGCAAACGCCACCAATCCGCCGGCAAGCGCCCAGTCGAACCACGGAATCGAACTTGCGCCTCGCGCGCCCTGCTCATCCATTCGCCGCAGCATTGCAGGCCACAAATCGTGATCCGGTTCTGCACCCGCTCCAAGCGGCGGCAATGCATCCAGCAGCATCTGCTTTGTCCGTTCTTCCTGATCCCTGACCACTGATCCCTGATCCCTGTCCTTCGTCATGGTGTGATCCCCTGTTCCTGCAAATCTTTTCTCAACAAACGCAGCGCTCGAAACACTCTCAACTTCACAGCTGCAACCGTGATTCCCAGAGCCTCGGCAACTTCCTTGTGGGGCCTGTCTTCCACGACTGCCAACACCGCAGCCAGCCGCAGCTTTGCCGGCAGCCTCGCGAAGGCCAGTTCCGTCTTTCGCCGGATATCCGCGGCCACTGCAGCATCTCCAGTCGAAGGCGCTGCCACGTTCACCCACATCTCCGGCGCCACGCTGCTCTCGGGCTTCTGCCTGCGCAGCCAGTCGAGCGCGGCATGCGTTGCTACTCGCCGCGCCCACGGTTCGAATCCACGCGCCGAGTCGAATCGGGCATGAGCCCGATGCATCCGCCAGAATGCCTCAACCGTGACATCTTCCGCCGCGCCCTTGTCGCGGACAATACGCAGCACCCAGCCAAAGACAGACCGCTGATGCATGTGAAAAAGCGTCTCAAAGGCGTCAATGTCGCCTTGCCGAAACCTGTCGAGGACGCTGCTTCCCTCGTCCTGCATCTGCGTTTTCCCTTCTGCCCTTCTTACGCAGGGCGTCGCTGGAAGGTTACACCCAGAGAGTTCACTCTAAGAAAACCGATTTTCTTAGTGCGATTTCCGCATTGTTACGGCTTGACCAGACCCCGCCCGGAGCTTTACCGTTGGCTCCCGGTGGGGGGATAACGCTTTCTTTGTCGCCAAATTGCTGCCAGCGATCCTTCCTGCCGCGAGGAACTCCATGAACAAACTTCAAATTCGATCGCTCGCTGGAATTTTCGCTCTGTGCGCTTCCGCCGTCGCCGCCCACGCGCAGGAAGCTCAAAAGGCCGCCTATCTCAATCCCAGCCTTCCGCCCGAACAGCGCGCTACCGATATCGTTCATCGCATGACACTGGACGAGAAGGTCAGTCAGCTCGTCAATCAGGCTCGCGCAATTCCGCGGCTCGACATTCCCGCCTACGACTGGTGGAGTGAGGCGCTACACGGCGTCATCAACAACGGCACCACGGAGTTCCCAGAACCCGTCGGGCTGGCCGCCACCTTCGATCCGACCGCGATCCACAAGATGGCTGAAGTCATCAGTACTGAGGGGCGCATCAAGTACATCCAGGCCGTCCGTGAACACCGCGCCAACATGTTCTTTCAGGGTCTCGACTTCTGGGCTCCCAACATCAACATCTTCCGCGATCCCCGCTGGGGCCGCGGACAGGAAACCTACGGCGAAGATCCATTTCTGACCGCGCGTATGGGCGTTGCTTTTGTAACCGGCATGCAGGGCGATGATCCCAAGTACTACAAGACGATTTCTACGCCCAAGCACTACGCCGTTCACAGCGGACCTGAGTACACCCGCCACACGGCCGACGTTACGGTCAGCAAGCACGATGAACTCGACACGTATCTCCCGGCTTTCCGGGCCACGGTGACTGAAGCCAAGGCCGGCTCCGTCATGTGCGCTTACAACAGCATCAATGGCGAGCCAGGCTGCGCAAATCAGTTTTTGCTGCAGGATCAGCTTCGGGGTAAATGGAACTTCCAGGGCTACGTGGTATCCGACTGCGGCGCCGTCGTCGACATCTACCGGAATCATCACTACAAACCCACGCAGCCTGAGGCCTCAGCCATCAGTCTTCAGCGTGGCATGGACAATGAGTGCGTAGATGGCGGATTCCTCGTCAAAGACGACAGCGATTACAAGGCGTATCGCGAAGCCGTGCAGAAGGGCTTTCTCAAAGAAAGTGAAATCGACACGACGCTGGTGCGCCTCTACACCGCGCGCATGCGTCTCGGCATGTTCGATCCGCCGGAGATCGTTCCTTACTCAAAAATTGATGAGAATGAGCTGAACAGCGCCGCGAATCGCCAACTCGCCCATGAGATCGCCAACAAATCGATGGTGCTTCTCAAGAACGACGGCATTCTGCCGCTCAAAACCAGCGGCACGAAGATCGCTGTCATCGGCCCGCTCGCCAATCAGACCAAGGTTCTTCTCGGCAATTACAACGGCTCTCCTACACACACGGTCTCCATCCTCGATGGGCTGCTCAAGGAGTTCTCCGGCGATACCATCACTTACGTTTCCGGAACGCAGTTCCTTGGACACGATGCTGTGCCGGTGCCCGCCTCTGCGCTTACCGTGGATGGCAAGCCCGGCATCAAGGTGAGTTTCGCCAAGTTCGACATGAGCAACATCAACAATCCGGAGGCGACGAAGCCCGTTGCCACGCGCATCGAATCCACCCTGAATGCTGGAGCTCAGCCAATTCCGCCCGAGGCCACCAGTGTGCACCCGCTTGTAATTCACTATGAGGGCTCCATCACCGCGCCGGAAACTGGCGACTACAACCTTGGTCTGAAGGCCAGCGGTTTCTTCCGCGTGCAGGTCGACGGCAAAAGTGTGACCTCGTCCTTCGGCGGCGATCCCTATGATCCCAGGCTTGGCAGTGTTCACCTTGAAGCAGGCAAGCCCGCCGCGCTCAAAGTTGATTACGCGCCGAACGAAAACGGGAAGCCGACGGCAGAACTTGTCTGGTCAAAGAACGATTTCAGTCCGAAGCCAGAGGCCGTCGAAGCAGCCAAAAATGCTGATGTCGTCATCGCGGTTCTCGGCATCACAAGCGAACTCGAAGGCGAAGAGATGCAGGTAAGCATCCCCGGCTTCAAAGGCGGCGACCGCACCAGCATCGATCTTCCAAAACCTGAAGAGGACCTGCTTGAAGCAGTGGCAGCGACGGGCAAACCTGTCATCCTTGTCCTCACCAACGGCAGCGCCCTTGCTGTGAATTGGGCAAATGAACACGCCAATGCAATCCTGGACGCGTGGTATCCGGGCGAGGAGGGCGGTACGGCTGTTGCCGAGACACTCTCAGGCAAGAACAATCCGGCGGGCCGGCTGCCGGTTACGTTCTACAAGAGTGCCGATCAGCTTCCTCCGTTCGAAGACTATGCAATGAAGGGACGCACCTATCGGTACTTCACCGGCACGCCGCTCTATCCTTTCGGATACGGCATCAGCTACACGAAGTTTTCGTATAGCGATCTCGATGTGCCAACACAGACTGTCGCTGCGGGCGGTCCGGTGTCAGCCGATGTAACGGTCATCAACAGCGGCAGTCGCGACGGCGACGAAGTTGTCCAGCTCTATCTCAAATTTCCAAACACGCCCGGCGCACCAATGCGTGCCTTGCGCGGATTCCAGCGCATACATCTCGCCGCAGGCGAATCCCAAAAGGTCCACTTCGACCTGAAGGATCGCGATTTGAGCATGGTTACGGAAGCAGGAGATCCGGTGATCGCGGAGGGCGATTACGCCATCTCAGTTGGTGGCGGACAGCCCGGCACGTCGGCCCAAACTCTGACAAAGAACTTCCACGTCAACGGAACGCAGAAACTGCCCGAATAGTTCAACAAGAGAGCAAAACAAGGGCGCTTCCACTTCGGAAGCGCCCTGCTTTTCGCCGGCACTCACCTAGGTGCCCCATCCTTGCGGCGCCTTTGTCGCAAGGGTGGGAAAGCAATGCCCTGAACTCATCCGGCTCGCTCTTCAGTCCGCGGCCTTGCTCTCTGCCCCAACGGCCATGATCTCCCTCATCTTCAGATAAACAGCATTCGTCCATCCGAATCCGATCACGTTGGTCTTGTAGCCCATGCTGACCTGCACGTCCGCATTACCCGACACGACGTTGTACTTTTCGCGAATCGTCCCGTCATGCGCGAATCCCTGATCCACCGTCGCATCCCACTTCATCGCCAGGCGCTTCGCATCGTCGCGGAACCCGGCAGTCTGCAGTCCCGACACACCCACCCAGTTTGTCGGTGCCCATCCAAACGGCTCGTCCCACTGCATACCGGTATCCGTGTTGCTCATCGACAATCCGCCCGGCCGCTCGAAGAGGTTCAGCTTCGCGACAACCTTCTTTGCCTCTTCGCGTGACGCCACGCCCGCCCACAGCGGATAAAGAGACGAGATATACGCATAGCCGGACGACTTGTGCTTCTCAAAGTCGTAGTCCGCAAACACGCCCTGCTGAGGCTTCCACAAATAGCGATGGATCGCTGCGTTTCGAGCCTGCGCCTTTTTCCCCCAGCGCGCCGCTTCTGTGCCTTTGCCCAGCAGAAGCGCAACATGCTGCAGATCGCGCTCATAGCGATACAAAAGGCTGTTCAAGCACACGGGAGCATAGTGATGCGTCGAGCCGTCGAATGGCCCGAATCGAAAGCTCGGATCGAATCCCGACTCGCGCATCGCACGATCGCCGATATAGAAGTCCCAGCTTAATCGGTACCCATCGGCATAGGCGTGCATGCACACGACGCTGGCCTTGACATCGCAACTACTCTGCTTCAAGCGCGCGACTTCCGCATCGTCGGGATGCTCCGCGCCCTTTACCAGGTAAGGTGCACCGGCCTCTTCGGCGCTCACCGCATGAGGATGCGCCTCAAGCCAGCGAATTACATCGGAGTAGTAGGTGCTGTCGTCTGCCATCTCGGGGACAGGTCCCGTGCCGTAGTCGAAGTAACGAGTGAGGCCCGTCGTTCCTGCCTTGTGTTCCGGTCGGGTCCAGGTCGAGTAGTCTTTCTCAGCCAGGGCATACGCATGTGCGAGCCATGTACGCGCTTCGGTGCGTCCAGCGGGAGTTGCGGGGAAGCTTGCAGGATTCTCATAGACTGCGCGGATCATCGCCGTCAGAAACGGCGGCTGGGATCGCGTCAGATAGTAGGTGCGATTCGCATTCAGCACCGCGCCATAGTGCTCAATCTCGAAGAGAAAGTTGTCCACCATTCCCTTCGCCAGCGTCTCGCGATGATCGGCTTCGAGGCCCAGGAGGATGAAGTAGCTGTCCCACCCGTACATCTCGTTGAAGCGGCCGCCAGGGACCACGTAGGGATTAGGCAGGTAGAGTAAGCCCTCCGCCGGCAGTTCCTCCGGCCGCACATCGCCCAGTTTTTCGATGCGCCTCGGCAGCGTCGCTATCTTCACGTTGCACTTTTCGCTCAGCGCGGAGACGTCAGCAGGCGGCGGTACTTCAACCGGCATATAGAGGATCGGATTCGCGGTAACTTTGATGTCGACCAGCGAGTGACAATCCGTCATCGATCGTGTCAGCGTCGTCCATGCGTCGTGAATGTAGGCGAGGGTTGCTGCGGGATCGGGCGTTCTGGTGGTTGGAGCCGCGCTCGCGGGTTGCGGCGTTTCCTGCGCTCGAGCGACTGATATCCCGATTGCGGTGAATACAAGCAACAAGCGAAGCAGTTTCATTCGAGCTCCGATTCTTTTCAGCGGCGAATGCTATGGAGTTTACCGCACCCGCGTATGGATGGAGAATCAATCCCATCCGTGAAAAACGCCCGGCCGCACCGGATTCCCCGCGCAGAGAAGCGAATTTTCATGAGGTGTCATCCTGAGCGACGCACGCCTGAGACCCCATCGCGCAGCCATGCACGATGGGGTAAGCGTCGCGAAGGACCTGCTTCTGTTCTTCGATATCGGCGAAGAGAATCGAATCATGTGGGTGCCCCATCCTTGCGACGCCTTTGTCGCAAGGGTGGGAAGGCAGAACCTCAATCCAGCCTAAAGCGAACCCCCACTCAACCCAATCGACCACCTTCAGGAACATTCCGCAACCTGCCGGTGTCTACATCAGCACAGTGGTTCCGATGGGGATAAACGGTGGGCCTTGAACACCGCACGCCGCGCCAACCAGCGCGATCGAGCGGCTGAGGCCGCTTGCGCTCCAAGGCTCTCCGCCTCCCCCGGCGCGGCTGATCTCACCCTGGGAGGCACGCCATGTTTGAAGACTCCACGTTTGAATCGACAGGCAGAATCAAGACCCGCAGCCGCCGCTGGATGTTCGCCGCTCTCGGCCTCAATGGCTCCATTCTCGTTATGCTGGTTCTCGTTCCGCTCATTTACCCTGATGCATTGCCGAGCCACTTCATTCCTCCGCTTCTCGTTGTGCCAGCCGCGCCGCACCCTGACCCGCCGCAGCCCGTCCGCGTCCGTGCCGCTGCGCCCCACGACTACTCCGAAATGATGGGACGTCAATTGATTGCGCCGACAATAATCCCAATCGGGATTAAAAAGTTCACCGGCCCCGAACCCGCCTTTGCGTCCAACTTGGCAGATCTTGGTCCCGGCATTCCCGGAGGCGATGGCAGTCCCTTCGGAAAGGCTCAACCTGCCACCATCGTCCGACCGCCAGTTCCTGCATCCGTGCACCTTCCTTCAAAATTTGTCGAAGGCTTTCTGATCTACAAGAGCATCCCGCAGTATCCAGCGATCGCCAAGTCGGCGGGGCAACAAGGCACTGTCGTACTGCAGGCCACGATCTCGAAGTCCGGAACAATCGAGAACCTTCAGGTCATCAGCGGTGCGCCGATGCTGCAACAGGCAGCGATTGATGCCGTCAAGACTTGGCGATATCGCCCATATCTGCTGAATGAGCAGCCGGTCGAAGTTGAAACCACGGTGAATGTGATCTTCAAACTCGAACGTTGAAACCGGCGCGATTCGGATCTCGTCGTTTTTGTTCAGGCGCGTCCAACCGCATCCAACCAGATGCGCCTGATGTTTTTCATCTACTTCCATTGGCGCAGTTGCGGGTCC
This sequence comes from uncultured Acidobacteriaceae bacterium, assembly GCA_963832035.1. Classification (GTDB taxonomy): domain Bacteria; phylum Acidobacteriota; class Terriglobia; order Terriglobales; family Acidobacteriaceae; genus Telmatobacter. The sequence goes on from CAWHSK010000005.1 coordinate 644,925, forward strand.
ATCGGCGAGAATCGCTGGTGCCATGAGAATCGTTTCCCGCCGTGACTTTCTGATGTCCGCCTCCGCCGCCACTCTCGCCGTTGTCGCAACCAAAAGCTTCGCCGCATCCGGCACTCAACGCGTCTTCGTCGCCTCCGGTACACCCGATGGAATCCATTCCTTCGATTGGGATTCCGCAAAAGGCGAACTCACAAGCGTCGGCGTAGCGGCCGAAATATCGACGGTGGACTGGCTCTGCATTTCGCCCGATCGAAGATATCTGTTCGCAGCATGCGAGGTCGACAGCTTCAACGGCAAACCTACCGGCGAAGTCGCCAGCTTTCGCATTGACGATGGCAAGTTGCAGCGCCTGTCCGGTCAGAACTCCGCAAGCAAGGGCACATGCCACTGCGCCATCGATCGCACGGGCCGAGTTCTTCTCTCAGCCGACTACGGCGGCGGCAGCGCAGCCAGTTTCAAAGTCACCGACGGCAGACTCAGCCCGCTTGTGTGGAGCGAGCACTACACCGTGCATGGCCCAAACCCCGACCGCCAGGAAGCAGCGCACGCGCATTTCGCATCCTTCTCGCCCAATAATCGCTTTGCCTACATCAATGATCTTGGCGGCGATTTGATCCACATCTACTCTTTCGACTCAAAAACCGCAGTCCTCAAAAATGCAGGAGCCTACAATGCCGTGCCCGGCGCAGGTCCGCGCACGCTGCACTTCCATCCCAACGGTTCAACGGCTTATTGCATGAACGAGCTGAACTCCACCGTCGATATTTTGAAGTGGAACAAGGGCGACGGCAGCCTGACCCGCATCGACACCGTTCATCTTCTTCAGCCGAACGCTCCAGTTCCGAATCCGAAGGACGCGCCGCAGGGAAACACGGGCTGCGACACCGTCATCTCCAAAGACGGCCGCAACGTCTACTTCACCAACCGAGGGAATGATTTCATCTTCAGCTTTGCGTCAGACCCCAAGACAGGGGCACTGACGCCAATCGAGAGGACCAGTTCCGGCGGAAAAACTCCGCGCAACTTCACCCTCGATCCCACCGAGCGCTGGATGTTGGTGGCCGATCAGAACTCCAACAATCTCGCCGTATTCTCCCGCGATACATCCAGCGGTAAACTCGCCAACGAAGGCAAGACGGTCGCGTGTCCAACGCCAATGTGCATTGTGTTTGTTGGTATGTGGGGACCGCCGATAGACATCAAGGCAGTCCCAGCCTGAGCAGAAGAATTCCAGAAGGAGTCTAGGCGCCCATTAGCGCCGGACGTCGCATCGCCGCGACCGTCAGCGATTCATCTTCTGGCTCCGCCGCAGCAGCCGGAACATGCGCCATCTCCCAGGCCGAGCGATCCTTCATCAGCTTTGACACGAGTGCGGTGTGCATCGCATGCCCCGCGCGTTCGGCCACGACAAGTCCTTCAATTCGCCGTCCCGCCAATGCCAGGTCGCCAATCAGGTCCAGCACCTTGTGCCGCACATATTCATCGCTGAAGCGCAGTGGCCCGTTCTCCGGACCCTTCGGCCCCAAAACGATTGCATTCTCTGGACTGGCTCCGCGAATCAAACCCATGTCGCGTAGCTTCGTCTCGTCGGCCTTATAGCCAAATGTCCGGGCAGGTGCGATGAACGTGCCGTATGTTTCTGCGGCCAGATCGATGCTGGTCTCCTGCTGACCGATGGGAGAAGGAAAGTCGATCCTGTACTGAATTCGATATCCAGATCCGGGATACACTCCGATGAACTTGTCGCCATCGCGTACTTCGAGAGGTTGCAGTACTTTGATGCACTCGCGTTTTCTGCGCTGGGTCTTGATGCCGGCTTCGCGAAACGCTTCGACATAAGGCAGCGCGCTTCCATCCAGAATCGGCAACTCCAGGTTGTCGAGCTCTACGATCACGTTGTCCACACCCATGCCGATCAGCGCGCTGAGCAGGTGCTCGGTGGTCGAAATCAAAACGCCCTGTCGCATCAGGCTCGTCGCGTAGCTCACCTTCGCCACGTTTCGTCCCGTCGCGGGAATTTCAAAATTGTCGAGGTCTGTGCGTCGAAAGACGATGCCGGAACCAGCCGGTGCGGGCAACAACCGCATCGTCACAGGGGCACCCGAGTGCAGTCCCACACCAGTGAACTCCAGGGGGGCCGCAATCGTCTGCTCCAGATGTGCAATCTGTCCCAACTAGAAACTCCAAAGCAATAAAGATTCAACGTTCAGGGGGTGTAACCACAAGATTAGACGCTAAATACAAAAAGCGCAGTGTGGTAATTCAGCCACACTGCGCTCAAAATATCCTCTTCCTGGAACTATGGATTTACAAACTATTGGGAAATCAGATTGATAGCGCGGATGCCGGGGGTAACGAATTTGCAATCAGCTTAGCGGCGATTATCGCTCGGGTTAACAGAATATGAATGATATTCGCCGGAAATTCGCCTTTGAGATGAAACCGAGATGCCTCCGGCGCGTTGATTTAAGCGGATTCCATCGCTGCCAAGACCGCATCGGCGAATTGCGTCGTTCCGCAAGTCCCGCCAACATCCCGCGTCAGACATTTGCGCCCAGCGTATACGCTTTCGAGCGCCTTCTGCACTTTGTTTGCCGCTGCTGTTTCATCGAGATGGTGCAGCATCAGTACAGCCGATTGCAACAGTGCTGTCGGATTGGCCAGGTCCTTGCCGGCGATGTCCGGCGCCGATCCGTGCACGGCTTCGAAAATCGCGCATTCATGGCCGAGATTCGCGCCCGGAACGAGGCCAAGGCCTCCCACAAACGCGGCACAGAGATCGCTCACGATATCGCCGTAGAGATTCTCAAGCAGAAGCGTGTCGTACTGATACGGATTCATCACCAACTGCATGCAGGTGTTGTCGATAATGTGTTCGCCGTAAAAGATTTCAGGAAACCCCTCAGACACCTTGCGCGCACAGCGCAAAAACAGCCCATCCGACATCTTCATGATGTTGGCCTTGTGGATGGAGTGGATCTTCTTGCGCCCATGCTTGCGCGCGTATTCAAACGCAAACTTCGCGATCCGGGTCGAACCTTTTTCGGTGATGACCTTAATGCTTTCCACAACGCCGGGAACGACTTCGTGTTCCAGGCCTACGTACTCGCCTTCGGTATTTTCGCGGACGATGATCAGGTCGACTCCGGGCCACTTCGATTCAAGACCGGGAAGATTCTTGATGGGGCGGAAATTGGCGAAGAGGTCAAATTGTTTCCTGAGGGTGACGTTGATGCTTTTGAATCCGCCGCCGATTGGCGTTGTAACGGGGCCTTTCAGAGCCACCTTGTTGCGCGCGATCGAGTCGCTGAGGTCGGAGGGAATGTACTCGCCGAAGATTTCGAAGGCCTCGGCACCGGCGGCAAAGCGCTCCCATTCCCATTTGACGCCGGTGGCTTCAAGGATGCGGACGACAGCCTGTGTAACTTCGGGACCGATGCCGTCCCCGGGAATCAGCGTAACTTTATGCGTCTTCGTCTCAGACATGAGTAGCTTCTAGCTCCTGGCTTCAGCTTCTAGCTTATCGTGCAGGTGCTTAGTAGCCACGTAGGTCAGCTCGACAAAGCCATTCTTGTAAGCGGCCACGTTCTTCAAATCCCACCTTGTTTCCGCTGGGGAAGTACCAAATAGCCGGAGTCCGTCACCCAACAGAACCGGGGCGATAACCAATTTGATTTCGTCTACGAGGCCTAATTCGAGAAAACGCTGGCTTAGCAACGCCCCGCCCACCAGCCAGATGTTTTGAAATCGCGGGGTGAGTGTCGCATTAACGAGAGTTTCGAGGTCGCCCGAATGGAACTCGACGCTCGCCCTCGTCGATGGCCAAGACCTGCGGGTCAACACGACTGTCGGAGTGTCGCCATACGGCCAGCCAAGTTCGAGTGCGTGTTCATAGGTGCGAGAACCGAGCACGTAACAATCTATTTTGCTGACGAAGGCTGCAGTTTCTTCCTCCGAGATGGAGATCCCGCGCTCGTAAACGCTACCACAGGAATCGAGCCAGGAGACGCTGTTGTCTTTTCTCGCAATGAAGCCATCAAGGCTTGAGACCAGGTGCAAGGTTATCTTCGATGCGTTTGCAGTTTCTTCACTCGACATAACCCAACTCCGACGGTCAGACGACTAAACCGACGCTTAAACCAAGACTGAAAAGTGAAAGCAGTTTACTTCTTTCCCTTGCCCGTCCGATGGCTCTCCAGCAGGTCTTCCAACTCTTCCTTGAACTCGCGCACGTCCTTGAAGTCTCGATACACAGAAGCGAACCGGATATACGCGACCGTATCGAGGCCCTTGAGGTGCTGCATAATCAACTCGCCGATCTCGCTGGTGGTGCGCTCGCGCTCCGGTGCGTCAATCAGGTAGCTCTCGGTGGCATCCACCACCTCCTCTAACTGGGTTGAGGAGACGGGGCGCTTCTCGCAGGCGCGTAGCAGGCCGCTTAGAATCTTCTGCCGGTCAAACCGCTCGCGGCGGCCGTCTTTCTTCACGACCATGTAGGGGATTTCGTCGATGCGCTCGTAGGTGGTAAAGCGTCGGACACACTTCTCGCACTCGCGCCGGCGCCGAATTGAATCGGCTTCCTTGCTCTCACGCGAGTCGACAACGCGATCTTGCAGATATCCGCAGTAGGGGCACTTCATTCTAGTGAGATTTTACGGTATCGAACTGGATCGTTCCGAATGGCCTTGTCAGATCCCTGACAACAGTTGAGCGGGGCCGTTTTTAGCGGCTCCGCTCAAGCGGTGGAGGAGGCGTCCGATAAGTTACTGTATTTATTTTTTCCTGTAAGTTTCGCTATTTTTTAGCCGGAAAGTGAACGAACATCTTGTCGATGTCCTAAGTAGAAATCCCCGCGCAGGGCAGCAAGCCCGCACAGATAAATATCTTTAGGATACTTTTCATAATTTAGATTCCCCGCTGAGCGAGTTGGACGTAGCGCTATAAACGGAGGTTGCCTCACCTCCCTCTGTAGATGGGGTAATAAGTGACACTTAGCGAACATCAACTAATAAGCGAGCCTCTCGAGAGTAAGTCAAAACTTGATGGTTTCGGGAATAGCAGCTCTGCCCAGAAAACTCAACGGGTCGCACCTGATGGCCTCGGCCTCTTCTTTGCGCAGTTCGCAGAAAAGCCTGCGTCAGCACTTCAAGAGACAGGAAGAAGCAGAAGTCCGAATCCGGATAGTACTCGGTGTGAGGAGCTGACGAAGTGCATCTTGGTAGACATGTGGTGCAGCGGCGTCGTCCGTGACTGGCGTCGGGCTACCGGTGGATGCACGACTCACATTTTTGGGGGAACTGGTTCTGTGGCGCAGAAGCTTAAGCTCCAAAGCCTGCCCGAAAACTTCCGTCCCGTGAAGGCGGTTGGAACCGCAACCTGCTCGCCAAGAGTGAATTGCTGCGTCTCTAGGACATGCTGAAGGGCTTCCAACCGTTTCCGCTGCCGCGGTTCAGGTGGATTCAGCAGTCGGGATTCGGGTCTTTTGCCGCCGGAAAACCGACGCGGGATTGGTGGGTTTTTCAGTCCAACCGGTGTTGACGGAGATTGGCGCAAGGTAAATTCGGAGGGTGAGAGTTGAAAAGCTGCGAGAACCTCTATATTGTTGTCACATTGCGGGATTTGGCGGCTCCGGGGCTTCCGGCGACGTCCTCGCGGATTTGTCTTATCACACGGGCGCAGCACGTTTGCATCCAAACATCTTGAGAAGAAGCAGGAGATCGGCATATGGAGAACAAGCCGGCACAGAACATTCAGGACACCTTCCTGAACACTGTTCGCAAAGACAAGACCCCCATCACGATTTATCTGGTCAGCGGCGTCAAGCTCACCGGAAAGATCCGCTCCTTCGACAAGTACTCCGTCCTACTGGAGAACAACAGTCAGGAGCAGCTAATCTTCAAGCACGCCATTTCAACCGTGGTGAGCAACCGGAGCGTGATGCACACTGAGCATCGCCCTGCGATGGCAGGGATGGGACCGGCAGCAGTGCCGCCTCCCGCGACTCCAGCAGCAAACGCGGAGCAGCGATAGGACAGGGAGCGCCCTCAATTGGCAGTTGAAGGCGGTGCCAGAGGTCGGGTCTCTTCGACGACGGATTCCGGTCGTTGGCGGGACAAGCCGGAGCGTGCGGTCCTGGTCGGTGTGGACTTTACGGTTCGAAAGCGCGCGAGTCGAAGCGGTCTCGATGGTGCGCGTCGAGCGGCTTTGCGTCCGAGCGGTGACGATTCGTCCGCGGATTCGGCGGATTCAACAGATCAAATCAAACCGACAGCCGATTCGCCGGGGTTGGATGCAGATGAGTCTCTGGCTGAATTTCGCGAACTGGTGCGTAGCGCCGGCGGCGAAATTGCGGCGGAACTAATGCAGCGCCGCGCGCGCCCCGATCCTGCAACGTTGATTGGGGCGGGAAAAGTTGAAGAGATTGCCGGGGTCGCTGCCTCCACCAACGCCGACCTGGTCCTCTTCGATCACGATCTGAGTCCAACGCAGCTCCGCAATCTTGAGGCCGCGCTTCCGTGCCGCGTGCTTGACCGAACGCAGCTCATCCTCGATATTTTCGCCCGGCATGCACGCACGCGCGAAGGCCAGTTGCAGGTGGAGCTGGCGCAGCTTGAGTACATGCTGCCCCGGCTCACCGGGCGGGGCAAAGCCATGTCGCAGCTTGGCGGCGGCATCGGAACGCGGGGCCCTGGTGAAACGCAGCTCGAAACCGACCGCCGCAAAATCCAGCGCCGCATCGACCAGGTGAAGGTCGATCTTGATGCAGTAAAGCGCGTGCGTCGGCAACAGCGCCAACGCCGCGAATCCGTCCCGGTGCCCGCGGTTGCGCTGGTGGGATACACCAACGCGGGCAAGAGCACGTTGTTCAACCGAATGACGGGCGCGCATGTGCTGCAGTCGGCGCGCATGTTTGCTACGCTCGATCCCAAGCTTCGCGCCATTGAACTCCCCAGCCGGCGGCGCGTGCTGTTGTCTGACACGGTCGGCTTCATCCGCAACCTGCCGCATACGCTGGTCACCAGCTTTCGAGCGACTCTCGAAGAAGTGGAGCAGGCCGAGATTCTGCTGCACGTGCGCGATGCCGCGTCAAACTATGGCGAGGAACAGAAGGCGCAGGTGGAGAAGGTCCTCGGCGAACTCGAAGCACTCGGCAAGCCGCGCATCGAAGTGCTTAACAAGATCGACCTGCTCAACGCGCACGAACGGGAAGGTCTGGCTGCACGCGAGCAGCCGCAGCACGACGGACATCCAACAGAAGTGATGGTCTCGGCCCAGACGGGGGAGAGCATTGACGAATTGCTTGCGGCGATCGACAAGGCTCTGTTCTCCGACCCTTTAATTGAGGCTGAGTTGCGCGTTCCGCAGAGCGATGGCGCGGCGCTGGCGGCGATCGAGAGCGGCATGGTGATCCATTCGCGGGCCTACGAAGGCAACCTTGTCCGGCTCGCTGTCAGCGGGCCCGCCTCGCTTGTCGGTCGTCTGCGGAAGTATCGCTTGCGTGACGATGGCGACTTGATGGCTACCGAGGACACGAGGAGGTACGTTGAACCCGGTCAGCGGTGAGCAGGACAAGTCCATCACAGCGCTTGAGAGTCGCGAGGTCTATCGAAACCAGTGGATGCGTTTGCGTGAAGATCGCATTCTGCGCTCGAACGGCAAAGAAGGCATCTACAGCGTCGTCGAGAAAGACGACTGCGCCATCATCCTGCCAATTGAAAATGGGCAGGTGTGGCTCGTCGAGCAGTATCGCTACACCATCCAGGAGCGCGCGTTAGAGCTGCCCCAGGGCGGGTGGGAGACGGAGAATGTCGATCCTGAAGAACTGGCGCGCGGCGAGCTGAAAGAAGAGACCGGCCTGCACGCAGCCGAGATGACTTACCTCGGATTCATATGGATCGCATACGGATTCTGCCGGCAGAAGCAGCATGTGTTTCTGGCCACCGGGTTGACGATGAAAGAGCGCGATCCCGACGACGAGGAGCACGACCTGGTGATTCACACCAGATCGCTCGAAGAGTTTGAGCAAATGATTCTCGATGGAGCGATCCGCGACTCTTCGACGGTTGCGGCATGGGGCCTGTACGTGAGTTGGCAAAAGCGGAGAGGTACGGACTAGTGCTGACCGGTGGCGGAGACCATGAGAGCTTCGACTTTGGAGTCGAGGTCCCGCGCGACGCGTAGGGCATCCGGCTGCTGGTAGCCTGCGAGAAAGCTGGCCATCGTGTCGTAAGACAATCGCACTCCGCCATCGCGCTCATCTATCAGGAGCGTGACAGGCGCGTAGGAGCCTGCGTCGTGAACGTGCGTGGCCATCGCCATCATGATGAGCGGATTTCCGAGAACGATGCGGACGATTCTCGGGGTCGGTTTGGATGTAGTGGTGCTCTGTGCTTTCTTCAGAAACTGGCCGTGGTCGAAGCGCGTGAACTCCATGAAGCCGGAAGGGCCAAGGGCGCGACGAACGATTGCTTCAACTTCGGGATGCGTGGAAGCGGCGGCGATCTCTTTCCAGAATGCGTGCATGTCTGGATGTCCTATGGCGGCGTGGATGGAAGCGAGGACGTCGTCAAATTTACGGGAGGATACAACGACACGGCGATCAACGGTGATGCTGAGATTCGACATGTGCGTTGGATGTCGAACCGATTCAAACAGGCGCAGGAAGTTTGGGAATGATTCCCAGGTCTGAAAATCCAGACCTTCGGGGATCCGCGCTTGTTTTATGCGAGGCGATACTTTTTGAACGCCACCGTTGTGAGGGCGATGACGACGACGAGCGTTATGAATTGCGCGAGTTTGAAGGGCAGTTCTGTCTGGGTCGGGGCCAGTGCGTGCAGGCTTGGGATTTTCTGAAACGACTGCACAATCAAGACGAAGAAATTGAAGTAGAGGGCCAGGATTGCCGTGATCACATAGGTGCCTCGCCAGTCTCGCCGGCGCGCAATGATCGCGATTACCAGCACGATGAGCGAAAGAATTCCAAGCACATCAGCGGGGGTGACACCTTTGAAGGGAAACAGAAAGCCAGTGAGGCTGGTAAGCGCGGTCATAAACAGAAAGATGGAGGTCAACATGGGCAGGCGTTTTGCCGCGATCATGCCGTAGACAACGATGAATCCAGCGCCGATGGCAATCAAACTTATATACACATGGAGGTGAGTAAACGTCCTCAAACTCATGCCAAGAATCATGATGGTGTCCTTTCACAGTGGAGAAGTGTCAGCTCGAACAAAAGGATGGGGATTTCGATGATGTGTTGCGGGACCCGTTTTCGAAGAAGCCTGAATATTCGAGTTCAGGCATGGGAGGCTTCGAGAGCTTGAGATTAGCACAGGGGTTAATTCCAAAACCAGAGGAACGCGTCGCTAAGAAAGGCAACGAGAAACGTTCATGGCGCGTTTAATTTTCGAGAGAGATAAGAATGCATTCGGGAGGCCGTCCGGGACGCGAGCCAGAGCATGCCCGTTTCCCCGGGTTTCACCCGGACTGCTCTCAGCCGCTCTAGGGGCGGTCGGTTATCGGGATCCAATGGCTCGGGTAGACGGGACCGATGTAGTCCGCGCGCGGGCGGATGAGGCGGTTGTCATCGAGCTGCTCGATAACGTGGGCCGCCCAGCCGGCCATGCGGCTGATGGCGAAGATGGGCGTATAGAGATCGATGTCGATGCCCAGCGTCGCATAGGTCGATGCGGAGTAGAAGTCCACGTTGGCGTTGAGCTTCTTGTCCTTGTTGATGTGCAGCTCGATGGCACGCGACATTTCGAACCACTTGGGCTGGCCGGAGTCCTTGCCGAGTTGCTCAGACATTCGGCGCAGGTGTGTGGCGCGCGGGTCTTCGGTCTTATAAACGCGGTGGCCGAAGCCGGAGATTTTCTGTTTGGCGGCCAGCATGCTTTTCACGTATTCGACGGGATCGGCGCCAGCCTTGTCGATGGCGTAGAGCAGGCGCATCACGCCTTCATTGGCTCCGCCGTGCAGGGGGCCCTTGAGCGCTCCGATAGCGCCGGTGACGGCTGAATGAATGTCAGAGAGTGTGGCGGCGATGACGCGGGCGGCGAAGGTGGAGGCGTTGAGTTCGTGGTCAGCGTGGAGGATGAGGGCGATATCGAGGGTCCGTGTGGCCGTTTCAGAAGGCTTGACGCCGTTGAGCATCCACAGGAAATTGCCGGCGTGAGAAAGGGAGCGATCGGGAGGAACGATTTCGAGGCCCTTGCGAATGCGATCGTAAATGGCAACGATCATCGCGATCTGGGCGGTCAGGTTGTACGCCTTGCGGACATTTGCGTCGTGCGAGTTGTCCTTTTCGTCGGCATCGTAGAAGCTGAGCGCCGACACCGTAGTTCGAAGGACCTCCATTGGCGTGGCGGATGCAGGAAAGGTGCGAAGCATATCTACGGCGCGCTGATCGATGCGGCGGGCAAGGGCGAGCTGTGAGGAGAATTCGCGCAGCTCGAGTTCGCTGGGCAGGCGGCCGTTCCATAGAAGGTAGGTCGTCTCCTCAAAGCTCGAGCGCTCGGCGAGCTCGTGGATGTCGATGCCGCGGTAGGCTAAAACGCCCGCTTCTCCATCAATGAAGCAAATTCCGGAATTGGCGGCAACAATTCCTTCAAGACCCTTTCCAGCGACGACTGCAGTGGACATAACCTTTGGAACTCCCCTCTTTTGGGTGCCTCAAATCAATGCGCTTCTCGTGTTCGTGCGGACTTCAAGCTGGGTCCGGTGAAAAGAGCGGTAATGCTCTTTATAAATGAGGGATTCGGCGGTTGTCACGGACCGGGCGCGCTTCGGTGTCACACTTTGGTCTGTTGCCGCCCCTAGGATGGCGTCTGTCTGGGCGTGATGGAATTCACAGCGGGCTGGTAAAGACAAGCGCGGCGGAAAGAGGCAAGTTACGCATGTGGATCGGGGAGACGCAGCAATTTCACCAAAACCAGCCGGATTCTTCTATAGTCTCTGTAGTCTCCCGTAACCCTTGAGCGATGTTCGATAGTAGGTGCTGAGGGTGCTGCCGGGTGTGGGCAGGCGGGGATTCAAGCATTGGCACTGATTGCGAATTACCGGCGAACCGGGTCTAAAGAAATGAGGCCCGCGCCGAAAGATTGTGTGGAGCGGGTTCCATGAGAACTGCTCCGGAGGAGAAGGGAAGCATGAGCGACGATAGAACCACCGTTGTGGAGACGACGCCTTCGTATAGCGGTGCGCTGCTGGGCGCAATTGCACTCGCAGTACTGGCGTCTCTGGGCGGTCTCGTATGGAGTTATGCGCTGAGCAACCGAATGTCGCGCCAGGAGGCGGCGCTGTCTGAGGCGAATCAGCAGAATGCCAAGCTGGATGCGCAGTTGCGCGAAACCAACGCGCGGTTGCGGGTTGCGACCGACGAGCTGGGCAAGAGCGTCGGAATGACGCAGAAGCAGATGGACGCCCGCGCACAGCAGATCATCGCTCACGAGGCTGCGGAGAACAAAAGGCTAGAAACCGCGCAGCAGCAGACAGCGCAGCAGGTCACCGCGGTGCAGAGTGACGTCTCAAGCGTGAAGACCGATGTTGGCGGGGTAAAGACCGATCTGACCAAGACGCAGGGAGATCTGGCAACGGCCGTAAGCCAGCTCACGTCGATGAAGGGCGATCTGAGTAATCACGCCAGCTTGATTGCACGCAACGGCACCGAATTGGAAGTGCTGAAGCACAAGGGTGACCGGAATTATTACGAGTTCACGCTGACCAAGGGACAGAAGAAGCCGGTAGGTACGGTGAGCCTGGAGCTGAAAAAAGCAGACATGAAGAAGAGCCGCTTCACGGTGGTGGTTTACGCCGACGACCGGAGTTACGAAAAGAAAGACCGGAACGTCGACGAACCGCTGCAGTTCTACAGCGGAAAAGACCCGGCGCTTTACGAGATTGTGGTGAACACCATTGGGTCGAAGAATACGGTTTCGGGTTATCTGTCGACGCCGAAGGGTGCGCCCGCTCCGCCTAGCGTTCAGTAATCGGGCCTTTGGGCGCCAGGGTCAGAGACGGCAGGTACTGGAAGTTGAATGAATAGTCCAGGCTCTTGCGCGAGTCCCAGTCGGCTTTTGTCATGCGGAACGAACAGACGAATGTGCCTTCTTTTGTTTCGGCCGGTTGGATGGTGAGATCGGGCGAAATGGGAGTAGCGTGCCACTGCATGAGCTGCGGGTAGGCCTTGAAGATGCGCTCGAAGTCGGTCGGGGTGGCAGCGTAGCTGGAATGGATGCCATCGGCCAGCGTGGCATTGGCGACAACCTGGTGCAGGAAAATCGGCTGCTTGCTCTGGTTGTGCAGGCGCACGTGCGTGAAGACCAGGACCTGGTCAATCTCTTCCTTCGGAATCGCAGCGCCATTGGCATCCCAGCCAGAGGTTTCAGTGTGCATAGGATGCGCCCAGGCGTCGAGGATTTCGCCGGTTGAGGCAGGCGGCTTTTCACCGATGAAGAGATAGACCGCCACGGCTATCGAAACAAGCACGGTGGCAACCACTGTTGCGACAATGACGTGGCTCGTACCCTTGGTGTAGGACTCGCCGGCGGCCAGATCCTTTGATTCTTGTTGTAGCAAGCTCATGACGCACCTATCTTATGCCTTTACCAATCAGACAATCTAGCAATCTTGCGCTGTGGATTTGATGCTTGCCTGCGGAAATCCGCTCGATAGCTGCATTTCACTCAGGCACGTGGGCGAAGGGCGGCCAGGAATTCGGCGGGCGGCAGGGTATTGAGCACGTCGGATGCGGTGAGCCAGGCGCGGCGCAGCTGGCGGATGCCATACCTCCACTCGCCGACGACGCGGGTGACGTGGGCATCGGTGTTGATGACGATCTTGCAGCCGCATTCTTTGGCGTGGCGCAGGTCGCGATCGCTCAGATCCAGGCGTTCGGGAGCGGCGTTGTGTTCGACAGCGACGCCGAGTTCGGCGCAGCGGCGGAGAATGGCACCCATGTCGAGTGGATAGGGCTCCCGGCGCAGAAGCTGACGACCGGTGGGATGGCCAAGGATGCGGGTGTTGGGATTCTCGACGGCGCGGAGGATGCGGGCCGTCATCTCGTCTCGCGACTGCTCGAGTCGCGTGTGGACGCTGGCGATGACGACATCCATCTGCGCCAGCACTTCGTCGTCGAGGTCGAGGGCCCCGTCGGCGAGAATGTCGACCTCGATGCCCGTGAAGATGCGGATGCGGCCTTCCATCTGCTTATCGACTTCGCGGATGTTCGTGATGTGTTCGAGGGCGCGCTTCTCGTCGAGGCCGTTTATCATCGCCAGGTTTTTCGAGTGATCGGTGATTGCTATGTATTGGAGGCCGCGGGCGATGGCAGCTTCGGCCATCTCGGCGATGGTATTGCGCCCGTCGGATGCCGTGGTGTGCATGTGCACATCGCCCTTGATGTCAGAGGTTTCGATGAGACGAGGCAGTGCGCGCTTCGCGGCCGCTTCGATCTCTCCGAGGTTTTCGCGCATCTCGGGTGGCATCCAGTCCATCTGGAGGGCGGCATATATCTCCTCCTCAGTCGCGGCGGCGACAGTGGACTCGTCGTCGAGTCGCGCTAGGGACCATTCGCTCAAGGTGTAGCCCATCTTGAGAGCACGCTGACGGAGAGAGACGTTGTGGGCCTTGGAGCCGGTGAAGTACTGCAATGCAGCGCCGTAGGACTCCGAGGGAAGCAGGCGAACATCGACCTGAAGACCGGTGGCGATGTGAAAACTGACCTTGTTCTCGCCTCTCGCAATCATGTCGTGGATGCCGGGGTAGGCGGCGACGTACTCGACGGCTGCTTCAGTCTTTTGCGGAGAGCATGCGGGCCCGGTCACGAGGAGATCGAGGTCGCCTGCCGTTTCTCGGCCGCGGCGGAGGGAGCCTGCAGGCGTGACGCGGTCGATACCATTGAAAGCCAGCAAGTAGGTGGTCAGGCGTTCAGCGGCGTCTTCGGCCTCGTCGATGCGAAACCGCCCCGAGGACCGGCGGTAGTCTTCGATGCCTTTGCGGATCTTCTCGATCTGCTTCTCGCCCATGCGCGGCAGGCCCTTGAGGCGTCCAGCATCAATCGCTTCGGCAAGTTGATCGATGCTGCCGATGCGCCCTGCATCCCAAAGCAGAGCAATGGTCTTGGGGCCCATGCCGGGAAGTTTGAGCAACTCTAGCAACCCCGCGCCGTATTTGGAGAGGAGTTCCTCACGCAGGGGGGTGGTGCCGGTGGAGACGATGGCCTGGATATTCGCGGCCATGCTCTTGCCGATGCCCTGTATGGCGAGAAGCTGGGCCGTATCGGATGAAGCGACGACAAGGTCAACCGTGGTTTGTCCGATGGCGTCGGCAGCGTTGCGGTAGCTGCGAACGCGAAAGCTGTCGGCGCCACTAATCTCCATGAGGTCAGCAGTCTCGCTGAGCAGGCGGGCCATGGTGACGTTGTCCATGGGAGCGGTCTCCGGGAAGAAGGAGTTAGCTGGAGGCCGGCAGACCAGCGGCATTCCGCAGGTCTATCGGTTTGAGCAACATGGTCAAGTGTCCATCGGCTGACGAGCAGGTGTCCAGTTATGTCGGATTAGGCGGCAAAAATGGCCTTGCTGCGGCGAGGGACGCCGATCAAGAGTCAGCGCTGATCCACGCTTCCGGGGAGTGTGCGGCTGGAATTTTGAACGGAGACGGGAAGGAGTGTGGGGCCAATTTCGGCGGCCCCATGATTGTTGGAGGAGCGTTGGGGGAATTGGAATCGGAGCGAACCCCTCCTGCCCGCCTTTTGTCGGGTCGGGAGAACGCTACAGAGTCTTCTAAATCACTAGGCGGCGTTGTGTGTGGCTGCGTCTCTCTGCCGGACAACTCCGTCCGCCTGGGGGCCTTTCTGCCCCTGGACGATGTCGAATTCGACGTCATCGCCCTCTTTCAGAGTTTTGTAACCATCCAACTGAATTGCCGAGTAGTGAACGAAAACATCCGGCCCGTCTTCACGTCCGATGAATCCGTAGCCCTTGGCGTTATTGAACCACTTGACCTTGCCTTTGTACTGAGCCACAGGGTTTTGCCTTTCTTGCCACTTTAATGGGGGTTGGTGAGCGCACGTTTTGGGGAATGGCCCACCTTTACGGACTATGACGCTCATCGGAGTCCAAAGGTTTATTGAAAGTATCGAGAAGAATTCACAAAATGGGACAGGCAGGAGCAAATTTGCTCCTGCCTGTGTGGAAGTTATTGAATCGGTTGCTGAAAGAAATCTCGAAGAATTATTTCTTGCGTTTTTTCGCGATGCGGCGAGCGTAGAGCAGAACGCTGCAGAGAGTTTTGCCGTCTTTGATTCCGCCCTTTTCAATCATCTCGACAATTTCAGAGAGCTTCACCAGGCGGAATTCGATGTTCTCATCGTCTTCAGGATGGGCATCGCCGGCCACAAGGCCTTCCGCTAAAAACACTTTCATGGATTCGCCGAGAAAGCCGGGGCTGCCGTAATACTCAACCAGTGGTTTCCATTTTCTGGCGTGATAGCCAGTCTCTTCAGCGAGTTCACGCTGGGCCCCTACGAGCGGGTCTTCGCCTGGGTCGAGCTTTCCGGCTGGCAATTCCCAGAGATACTGCTGCGCGGCGTGGCGGTATTGGCGCTCCATCACGATCCAGGGGTCGCGCTTGCTTTTGGACTTGTCGACCGCCAGGATGACGACGCTGCCGTTATGACGGATGACGTCGCGCTCAGAAGGCTTGCCGCCCGGCTCGAGGAGCTTGTCGTGGAGAACGCGGAAGAGCGGACCCTGATACACGACTTCGGAGCTGATGAGAACCTCCCCTTCGTCGGCTGGAGGCGTCTTCATGGCGGACGGTTCGACGGTGGAAGCATCGAGGGTGGGAGTCTTGACGGCGGGCAGCGCGGCTTGCGCGCCCGTCTCGTCTTGACCCGGGGTCTCGTCCTGCCCGGGCGTCCCGGGGTTGGGGGATTCGGACTTCTTGAGTTTGGCTGGCTTGTCCTGCTTGACCTTCTTTGCCATGCGCGTGCTCATCTCCTGTGTAGCAGTCAATAGAAGTATATGGGGCAGGAGCAAAAATGAGAGAGCCGCCGAGCAACGGACCAAAGGACAAGGAAAAACGAGAGTCAGCGCATTGGGACGCGGAACACAGTTACGGAGTAGGGTCGGACGTTAAGCGGAATTGATCCGGAGTTCGCGGAGACGGTCGTGCTTTCCGGCGCAACATTCTGCGGATGGGCGAAACTGTTTTCTGCGGTCAGATCGGCGCTTGAGAGCGTTGTGACTTTGACGGTTCCGGATGCCTGGGGTTCGCCAAGCTGAATCGTTCCGGTTCTTTCTGTGGACGCGTAGTTGACGACCTTGAGAATCAGTTCATTCGAGCGATCATCGACCACGGCGCTCGTGTACAGTCCGTCTTCGACCTGAGGAGTTGAGGGCACGACTCGGGTTCCGGAGTTATTGGCGAAGAGTTTCTGTACGTAGTAATCCGTTGTGCCAAAGGACCGGAGATTGTCGAACCATATCGCGTCGGGAGTCCATTGCCATGCATTGACATTCGCCAGCAGAGGAGCATAAGAAGCCATCTGCACCACATCCCCATTGCGCTCCAATCCCGTCATGAACGCAGCTTCGGAAATGGCAGTCTTCCAGTTGTTGCGGTTCGCAGGGCTGGTTGATGCGACACTTTGCGCTGCGTATTCGCCGGCAAAGACCTTGGGGCCCGAACGGTCGTAGTGGTCGTAGCGGGCCGTATTGGAGAGGAACCACTCCGGACTCATGTAGTAGTGCTCGTCGACGAGGTCAGCATTGAGCTTCCGCCAGTTGGTCCACATGCTGTTGAACGGTTCGCCGGCGGGGAATGGGCCAGCGCTTACAACCAGCTTGATCTCGGGATGTTTCACTTTGAGTGCCGCTGCGAAAATCTTGTAGCGCTCAAGGTAACGGTCTCCCCACTGCTCGTTGCCAACGCCGATCATGGTGAGGTGAAAGGGCGCGGGGTGTCCCATCTGGGCGCGCAGCTTTCCCCACGGAGTGGTAACGGGGCCGTTCGCAAAGTCGATCAGATCGAGTGCGTCCTGAATGTACTCATGGAGTTCATTGAGTGCCGCTGTTTCACTGGAGTTGAACTGGCAGGCCATTCCGCAGTTGAGAATCGGCAAGGGACGTGCGCCGATGTCTTCGGCAAGCTGGAAGTATTCATAGAATCCCAGACCAAAGGATTGGAAATAATCGGGCGCTGGCCGCGTATCGAACTCATCGTTCCAGCGATTGACGAGCGTCTGGCGCTCCGCGAGGTCGCCAACAGTTTTCTTCCATTGATATCGCGTGGCGAGGCGGCGGCCTTCCACGATGCAGCCACCGGGGAAGCGGATGAATCCGGGATGCATGTCGTAGAGCAATTGCACGAGATCCTTGCGCAGGCCGTTGGGACGGTGATTCCAGGTGTCCACCGGATAAAGCGAAACCATGTCAACGTCGACGGAGCCGGCTTCATCGAGGAAGAGATTCAACTGGGCCTTCTCGACAGTGCCCGTCGCACGAATAACGGTCTCGTACTTCTTCCAGTGTTCGTCAAAGCCCTCTAGTTTTCCGGTGGCTATGGGTTTGCGATTTTCGTCCATCACAACGGCGCGAAGACTCTTAGGCCCGTGGGTGCGCACATAGGCAGAGAACCTGTATTCGGCTCCCTCCTGAATTCCCATCCCACGGAAGCCTGCGTTCCACAGGGCATAGCCCGGCTCGACCGCGCGGATTCGCAGGTAGTGCGGGTTGTGCGGATTCAGCGGTGCGTCGGTGCGGATGTCGAGTTCTCCTTTGGGTTTATCGAGCCCTTTGTTGCTGAAGCCGAGCACCTCGTGCCAGCCAGCCAGCGGCTCGTTGAATTCAAAGGAACGGTTCTTGACGAGTTCGGGATAGAGGCCACCATCGGCTCCGAAGTTGATGTCCTCAAAGAAAATTCCGAACATCTCAGGGGAGATCGCCGCACCTGGATGGGTGGTGTCGACTTTGATCGTGACAGGAGGCTTGGAAGACTGGCCGGGAAGACCGGTCGGTACAAGAGCGAGAACGAAGACAAGTGCTGCTGTTTTCAGGCGCATGAGAGTCGCCTCATTCTATGTCGCGGGAGGCAGGCCGTCATTTGAAAACGCGACCGACTGAGGGTCGAATTCCGCCGTTTCGAAAAATTCTGGAAAGTTTGTCGATCTCCGGGGTGGATGTTCGTTGTATTCATGAAGCCGGCAGAGTTCTTCCGATTCTCCGGTATCCAACCATGGAGGTTTCACCCAATGCGATTTCTGAGTCTTTACAAATGCCCCGAGCGCAACACGCCACCAACCCCTGAAGAGATGGCCCGGATGGGAAAACTGATCGAAGAAGGTATGAAGAGCGGTAAGTTGCTGGCAACCGAGGGATGCCATCCGAGTGCCATGGGCGCCAGGGTCCGCATCGACAACGAGAAGTTCACGGTTTCGGATGGACCATTTACTGAATCGAAAGAGGTTGTCGGCGGATTCGCCCTTATCGACGCTCCGTCAAGAGAAGCTGCCGTTGAGTATGTCAAGGAATTTCTGAAAGCGGTAGGGCAAGGCGAGTGTGAACTGAGGCAGGTCTTCGATGCCAATTCCACTCCTCAGGACTTCTCTGCTGCGCGTGAGGCGCAGACGGTCTCGTAAGAGAAGTCATTTCGTTGTTTTCCTTGATCAGTTGAAAAAGTTGGCGTGTTGCCCCAGGCGAACCGGACATGGTGTGATCTCTAGATCATGTCCGGCGCCGACATCCATCCCCAAATCGAAGCCGTGTGGAAGATCGAAGCGGCGCGGGTCACTGCGGGACTGATGCGCATGGTGCGCAACCTCGATCTTGCGGAGGATCTTGCGCAGGAAGCGCTTCTCGCCGCGCTGGAGAAGTGGCCTCACTCGGGAATTCCGCCAAATCCCGGTGCATGGCTGATGGCGACGGCCAAACGGCGGGCGATCGATCACTTTCGATTCGCGGAACGGAGCGAACGGAAGCATCAGGAACTAGGCCGCGGGCTGCTGGATCTGGAGCGCACAACGCCCGACCTTGTTACGGCCATCGACGACCCGATCGGCGATGATGTGCTTCGGCTCATCTTTGTCGCCTGTCATCCAGTTTTGTCGGCAGAGGCGAGAGCAGCGCTGACTCTGCGGGTTGTGGGCGGCCTTACGACTGACGAGATCGCACGCGCATTTCTGGTTCCGGAGCCGACCATTGCCCAGCGCATCGTGCGCGCCAAGAAGACGCTGACGCAGAAGAATATCCCATTCGTGGTTCCGCGCGGGCTGGACCTGGCGGCGCGTCTTTCCTCGGTGCTCGAGGTTGTCTATCTCATTTTCAACGAGGGCTACGCTGCGACTGCGGGTGAGGAGTGGATGCGCGCATCCCTGTGCGACGAAGCCCTCCGACTGGGAGGCATTCTTACGGAACTTGACTCCCGGGAGGCGGAAGTTCACGGGCTGGTGGCGCTCATGGAGATACAGGCGTCCCGTTCGAAGGCACGGGTGAGTTCGACGGGAGAGCCGATTTTGCTGCTGGAACAGGACCGGGGCTTGTGGGACCGGGCACGGATCGACAGGGGATTGGCTGCATTGGAACGTGCCAGGAACCTGACTGGTGTGCGCGGCCCTTACCTGTTGCAGGCGGAGATCGCGGGCTGTCATGCACGGGCTTTGACGGCTGCGGAGACGGACTGGGGCCGGATTGTTGAGCTATACAACGAGCTGGCGCACGTAATGCCATCGCCAGTCATCGAACTCAATCGCGCGGTGGCTGTGAGTAGGGCGGAGGGGCCAGAGCGGGCACTGGGACTGCTGGAACCGCTGTTGACCGAGCCGGTGCTCAGGAATTATCACCTGCTGCCAAGCGTCCGGGGCGACCTGCTCGCGAGACTTTCGCGGCATCGCGAGGCGGCTGCAGAGTTTGAACGGGCTGCGACACTCACGCGGAACGAGCGGGAAAGAACGCTGTTAATGGAACGAGCACGTGTCAGTGCCGAGGCAGCCGCGAACAAAAATCTGTGACCGAACCGCAACAGCCAGGGACCGATCCGAATGCAGTTCTGCATCGAACGCGTCTGGCGTGGCATCCTTATCACAGCGAATTCTGTTCGAGCCCCAGGAGCCGGGGGTCCCCCCCCCGGGGTTCAGCCAAGCCAAATGTATCGGAAGGTAAGCGTTGCCGAGTTCAGACTGTTATCCCATCGACGTGGTTCCCGGGTTGAGCCGGCTGTTTCTGGACTTCTGCGCCGGAGATCCGAAAGCACGGCCCTTCTATTCTTCTCTGCCGCGCGAGACGGGATGGCAGACGCGATCTCCATTAGCAGACCATTGGAATGACGTGGTTGAGCTGCTGGCTGGGCAGAATGCTTCGGCTGCGGCGGCTCCGGCGTTGAAGGCGCTGAGGGGCGGCGCGGGGACGGTACTGACCGGGCAGCAGGTTGGGTTACTGGGCGGACCGCTGTATACGCCGTTCAAGGCCACAACCGCGCTTGCGCGCGCTCGGCAGGCAACGAATGCGGGACAGCCACATGTAGCCATCTTCTGGCTGGCGACAGAAGACCACGATTTTGCCGAGATCAATCACGTCACCTTCCCTTCAAGAAAAGAACTTCGCAAACTTGTTTATGCAAAGACGCCGGCGAATCCCGTGCCGGTGGGCGGCGTTGTGCTCGATGAATCGATCGAGCCGCTGATGGAGCAAGCCTGGGAACTGCTGGGCGCGTCGGAGGCGATGGATGCCCTGGTGGCTGCGTACAAGCCGGGTCGTACCTTCGGCCAGGCGTTTGCGGAATTCTATTCGAAGGCTTTCGCCGCGCAGGGACTGCTGGTGCTGGATGCCGCCGGGCGTGAAGTGCATCGGCTGGGTGCTCCGGTTCTGCAGACGGCGATTGAGCGCGCGGATGAACTGCATGCCGCGTTGCTCGAACGGAACAAGCTGTTGGAGTCGGCGGGTTATCATGCGCAGGTTGCGGTCGCGCCGCAGTCGAGCTTGTTGTTTCTAATTGATGAGCGCAGTGGGTCGCGTGTCGCGCTGAAGCGGAATGTGCCGACGGTCGGGGAGCCGAATGGGATGTGGCAGGCTGGGCGAGAGAAGTATACGACCGCGGATCTGGTGGGCGTTCTGGCAGCGGAGCCGGAGCGGATTTCGCCGGCAGCGCTACTGCGGCCTGTGTTTCAGGATTATCTGCTGGGAACTTCGCTGATTGTAGGCGGCCCTGCGGAGGTTGCGTACTTTGCGCAATCGGCGGTACTTTACGAGCGTATTCTGGGCCGGACGACCGCAGCGGAGCCAAGGCTTTCGGCAACGATGATTGAGCCGGCCATCGGCGAACTGCTGCACAGGCATGAATTAGGCATAGAGAGGGTGTTTGCCGAGACAGCAGATTCGCTGGCACAACTGTTGGCAGCGCGAGCGATGCCTGTCGAAGCCAAGCGCAAGCTGTCTGCGGCAGGAACCGCGCTGGATGCGGAACTCGTGCCGCTGCTCGAGTACATGAAAGCGATGGATGCAGGCCTGGGACGGTCGGCGGAGACGGCAGCGAGCAAAATGCGCTACCAGATGAACCGGCTGCGGCGGCTTGCGGCGAACTTCGAATTGCAGCGCGAGGGATCGCTGCGGCGCCATGCGGAGACGATCGAGCGTGCGCTCAACCCCGGAGGCGTTCTCCAGGAGCGCGTGCATGGTGCAGCCTACTACTTCGCTCGATATGGCTTCGAACTCGCGGAGACTCTGACGGGGCTGGCAGGAGATCCGTGTCCTGGCCACAAGGCCGTGTGGCTGTAGACAGGGAACAGAGTTCAGAGCTCAAAGATTAAGGACGAGGTGAGCAGTTCTTCCCTGGAAGCTCTTCGGGCTTTGTTCATTTAGCGCCGGAGGACGGGGCAGTCATCCAGGATCCCATCTCTGATTTTGGTTCCGGCGAGGGTTCTGGCTTGGGGCGCGGAGGGCCGGTGAGTCCCCAGCCTACGTGGCCGTGGTATGTGTCGGCGAAGAGCTGGTACGTGCGGCCGCACGCGGTGCACTGCAAGTTGTGTTCAACCAGATCGCCGGGCCACTCCGGGTTGAAAAGGTCCTGCAGGGGACAAGTGCTTTCGGTGACTGTAAAGGCGCCCTCATTCACAGAATTCAAGAGACGGCGAGCGAATTCGAGATACTCCTGTGGCTTGTCGAAGCTCAGGGAATCTTTAAGCTCGTCACAATGCGGGCAGAACGCCATTGCTTGAGTGTGCCACCTTGGTCGACGTGTGGGAGCCATGCCGAAGGTGCTACGGTAACGTTGCCCCAAAGATTACTAAGAAGCGCATAACGTTTCCCGAAGAGGTTGGGGAAAAGTGCCACTGGGCTGGAATGGAAGCCACTTGTATAATTCCACCGGAATGACCGGAGACAGGCGATGAGGCGTTTGCTGGCAGTAGCGGCATTGTGCGGGATGACGTGTGTGGCGCAGACGCAGAAGGATCCCTGTGCAGTGCCGGGTGAGAACAATGCGTTTCTGGGAATCCAGACGATCCGGCTATGGCCCGGCGAGGCTCCACAGGCCAAGGGAACGGCTTGCGAAGATACGCCGACGCTGACGATCTTCGATCCGCAACCGGGCCATGAAAACGGTTCGGCGGTGGTGGTGCTGCCGGGTGGAGCATATACCCATCTGGCGGCGAATCTGGAAGGCCGGCAAATCGCGGATTGGTTTACTTCGCGGGGATTCCGGGCGTTTGTGCTGAGCTATCGGCTCAGTTCGAATGGGTATCTGTTGCCAGTTCCGTTACTGGACGCGCGCCGGGCGGTGCAGATGGTACGAGCGCGGGCAAGCGACTATCACGTCAATCCCGACCGCATCGTCGTGATCGGGTTCTCGGCGGGCGGGCACCTTGCTGCGCTGGCCGCGACACAACCGGTGGAAGGCAATCCGGAGGCCGTCGATCTGATTGAGCGCGTGTCGAGCCGACCAAATTTTCTAGTGCTGGGATATCCCTGGATCGGGGCAATCTCGAGCGACACTTCACACCTGAGCTATTGCAAGCTGTTCAACGTAATGGACAAGTGCGAGTCGCTGCGCGTGGCGTACTCTCCAGACTTGTTTGTGACAGCAAAAACGCCGCCGACCTTCTGGTATCACACGGCGAACGATCAGACGGTGCCAGTGGAGCAGGGTCTGCGTTTTTATGAAGCGCTGATCAAGGCCGGAGTGCCGGCGGAAGGGCACATCTTTGCGAAAGGTCCCCATGGCACTGGGCTCGGCAAAGGAGACGTTTCAATGGATCAGTGGCCTGAGTTGCTAGAGACCTGGCTGCGAGCGCAAGGATTGTTAACGCCGGATCAAACGGCGCCGGGATCGCGGCCGGTCCGTTGAATTGAGCTTGGCCTAGCCGATCTCCTGGCCAAATTGGAGCAGATAGCCGGCGTTGTCGAGAATGGCAAACTCGCGCATCCCGTACTCAAAGTCTTCGAGCGGGTATTCGATCTGGCAGCGGTCCTTCAGGCTGAGCCACAAGGCATCGACGTCATCGGTTTTGAAGTAGAGCGAGCCGGTCATCATTGGCACCGTGAATGGCAGGTGCTGGTTGGGAAGCGCGAACATGACTTCGACTCCATCGAGGCTCATGCAGGCCCAGGCATCCGCGGCGGAGACACACTGAAACCCGAGAACATCTCGATAGAATTCGATCGCAGGTTGAATTGCGACCACGGTCAGCATGGGAGCAACCCCCAGAATTGTCATTGCGGCCTCCTGCAAAATCTGTGCGTCCCCAGATTCGATTTGCTCGTCACAATAGAATCCACGTATCGATACCGCATCCCTATTCCCCAGAGGACTGCGGGCTGATGTTCGACCCTTTTCTGGAGGATTTGCGCTCATGATAGCAGTGCGTCGTTTTGCTCTCACTGAGGTTGCCGCGGCAGCCTCGCTATGTCTTCTGGGTTTCCCAATATTACAGTTGCGCGTTCTCGCACAGGAACATCCGTCGGCGCCTCAACAGCAGGCGCAACCGCAGAATCGCCAGGGTGGCGACGAATCGAAAGAGCCTCCGAAAGATACGCCGATTCCACCCGAGAAAAGTTCAGTGACGCATCATGAACTTTCGATGGGCGGCAAATCGCTGAAGTACACGGCGACGGCTGGCACCTTGCTGATTCGCGATGAGGAAGACAAGCCATACGGCAGCTTGTTCTATGTTGCTTACACGCTGGATGGCGCCGAGCCATCAACGCGGCCGGTGAGCTTCCTCTATAACGGCGGACCGGGAGCTGCAACTCTCTGGTTGCATATGGGATCGTTTTCGCCGGTGCGTATTGAGACCGACAGCCCCAAAGCTACCGCGGGACCACCGTTCAAGCTGGTGCCGAACCAGTATTCGTTGATCGACAAGACGGACCTGGTGTTTATTGATGCACCCCTGACGGGTTATTCGCGTGCAGTGGGCAAGGGACAGCCGAAAGATTTCACGGGTGTCGATCAGGATCTGAAGGCCTTTGACCGATTTATTGCGCGCTACATCTCGGTCACCCAGCGATGGAATTCGCCCAAGTTCCTGATCGGCGAGTCGTATGGAACGACGCGGTCGGCTGGCTTGTCCGATTTGCTGGGGAGCGATGGGATTCAGCTCAATGGCATTGTGCTGATTTCGTCGATTTTGAATTATGCGGTCCGGGCGCCGGGATACGACACCATCTACATTTCAAACCTGCCAAGTTACGCTGCGGCGGCGTGGTACTTCAACAAGGTGCAGAACAAACCGCCGGACGTGGCGACCTGGGTTCAGCAGGCGCGGGATTTTGCGGCGGGGCCATATGCGGAGGCGCTATTCCAGGGACACAATCTGCCCGCGGAGAAACTGGACTCGGTTGCGAAGGAGATGAGCAGGCTCACGGGTCTGAGCGTGGACTACATCAAGGAAGCGAATCTGCGTGTTTCTCCGACGCGGTTCCGCAAGGAAGTGATGCGCAGCGATCGCAAGACCCTGGGGCGATATGACATGCGCTTTGAAGGCGAAGACATCGACGCGGCAGGCGAGAACCCCAGTTATGACGCGTCAGACACCGGCATCACCGGCGCGTTTGTGGCGACGATTCACGACTATCTCGAGCGTGAGTTGAAGTACGAGAGCACCGACACGTATCGGCCGAGCGCGGGCAACATCGGGCAATGGGACTGGAAACACAAGCCCGCAGGCGCGGCGCCCGGACCCGGGGGCGAGCAACTGCAACCGTACGTGGCGGGCGATCTGGGAGCGGCGATCCGCAAAAATCCGCACCTCAGGGTGTTTTCAGCGAATGGATATTTCGACCTGGCGACGCCGTTCTTTGCGACGGAGTATGACCTGAACCATATGGAACTGGAGCCGGAGTTGCGAGGGAATGTGCAGTTGGGGTATTACCCGTCGGGGCACATGATCTATCTGAATACTGACGCGCTTCACCAGCTAAAGAATGATCTGGCAGGATTCATCGACAAGGCAGCGAAGTAGGCTGGCTGCCGCTCGTCTCTGGCTACAAGGTTCTTTAAACGCGGATTGCAAGGCGAGAAGCGCCGGGGTTTGGGCCCCGGCGCTTCTCGCCCGCTTAGTTCTGGGGTTGGGGACTTGAGCCGCTGGGAGGAGGCGGCGGTCCGCCCTGACCTCCGCGGCGCATGTTTGCCTGCATGGTGTCGAATTTCTGCTTCTGTTCGTCCGTCAGGACTGCCTTGATGCTGTTGTTGGTTCCCTGGGAGATCGTGCGTGCCTGGGCGCGGCGGTCTTCCTGTGAAAGAGATTCGTTCTGCATGAGTGCCTGCATCTTCTGCTGGCGATCGACGAGCAACGGCTTGATCTGGCTCTGCTGGTCGGTTGTGAGGCTCAGGGCGCTGGTCAGATGCGCGAGTTGCTGATCGGGATCCATACGCATGCCGCGGCCGCCCTGCGGCGGTCCGGCTTGAGTCTGATCGGGGGGTGGGGGAGGGGTATCTTGCGCGGAGGCAACTGCGGTAACGCCTAAGGCGAGCAGGCCGCTGAGTGCCAGGGGAATGAGTTTGATTTGCATTTGAATGAATCCTCCGATTCTCGGTGAGGAACAGGCGCCATTTTGCGGCACCGGGGACTGCGTTCCTCGGATGTGTTCCCCGGCAAAATGGTTTGCCAGGAAGTCGTTCAGGTAGGTAGACGGGAATTGGAGGGGTGGGATGAGGATGGACGCGAATTTGAGTGAAATATAGCCGAAAAAATTAGAGGCGGGCGAGCCGGCTTCGGGAGTGGAAGATTCCCGGAACCGACTGCCCGCTGGACCCTGAACCGGGTCTAGGTGGTATGTTTAGTTTAGGCCTGTTGTAACGGAAAGCAAGTTCTTTTTTGGCACAAATTCCCGATTCGTGACAGCGGTCACAAGACCCTCTCACATAGCGCCGAACGGCGTTGACCTTAAGGGTTTCCCCCTGATACAAAAAGGTGTTCCACGCGCGTTGAAAATACCCGTCTGCCCGAGTTAACCGAGCACAAACATGAATGAAATTCTTCAACAAATCGGTGCGCTTCTGCTCGGCGCGGTCCCTACCATTGTGCTTTTTGTGGTGCTGGTCTCGGCCTATCAGTTGCTGGTGCAAGGCCCTTTGACTCGGACACTTGCCGAGCGCCGTGCCCGGACGGAAGGCGCGGTCGAAAACGCTCATAAAGCAATCGCGCAGGCGGAAGCCAAGGCGGCGGAGTATGCCGATAAATTGCGCCAGGCGCGGGCCGAAATTTTCAAAATGCGAGAGCAGCGGGCCAAGCAGCAGAATGCCGCGAGGGAAAGTTCGCTGGATGCCGCGCGAAAGGCAGCAGGAGCCAAGGTGAATCAGGCGAAAACAGAGATCGACGCCGAGGCGGAACGCGCCAGGCTCACGATCCAGGGTTCTGCGGGTGAACTCGCGAATCAGGTGGTTCGAGCTGTGCTTCCAACGGCTGCCGGGAGTATCCGTTGAAAGAGAGTCGAGTGCAATCACGAATTTCTTTCCGGTTGCTGGGGGCCATGTTATTGGCAGTGCTGATCCTGGCGGGTGCGGTTACCCCCCTTCATGGGATGGCCCAGCAAAGTCCGGAACCGTCAGCTCAACCGGCTGGTGGATCGGCGAGCCTCGCAACGCAGAATTCGCCTGCTGCAGACCTTGCCAATGCCGAGGAAAAAGCCGAACAGAACGAGCACGACCAATACAGGCATTCGCCCACCATTCAGTCTCTGGCGCGTTTGATGCACCTGAATGTTGAGCTTACGGCGCGGCTATTCGAGATATTCAACGTCAGTGTGGTGATATTTGGAATCGGGATTCCACTGATGCGGGTTATGCCCAAGTTGCTGCGCAGGCGTTCTGAGAAGATTAGGGTCGACCTCGAAACGGCACGCAAGACGGCAGAGGATGCCGACACGCGATTGAGCGCGGTGGAGGCGAAACTGGCAACCCTGGACCAGGAGATCGCAAGGTTCCGCGCCGAGGTGGAGCAACAGATCGCGCAGGACGAACAGCGGGCGAAAACGGCGCTCGAAGAAGAAAGCGCCCGGATTGTTGGGTCTGCGGAGCAGGAAATCGGCGCAGCGGCAGCACAGGCCAAGCGCTCACTTCGGCACTTCGCGGCAGACCTGGCGATCGATCAGGCCGTAAAGAAAATGGTTCTGTCGCCCGAGACGGATCGCGCGCTGATTGCGGAGTTTGTGAGTGAAGCGGGTCGCGACGGAAGCGGCGGAGGGAAGAACTGATGGCCGCCGTATTTGCTGCAAGATATGCACGTGCATTTGCGGACGTGGTGGCTTCGGCCCGTCTGGATGCAGTGGCGCTTGATCGGCAACTTAATGATTTTCTCGGCACCTGGGATGGCAGCACCGAATTGCGCGAGTTGTTCATGAATCCGGCGGTTCCGGCGACGCAAAAGGTCTCAATCCTCGACAAGCTGAACGCGAAGATGGGATTGCAGAAGGAGTTGCGCAACCTGCTGGCGGTGCTCATCAACAACGACCGCATCGGCCAAGTTCGCGAAGTAGCGACAGCGTGGCGCGCGGAGATGCAGGAGCGGCTCGGTATTCGCCAGGCTGAGATTGTGACGGCTCGGGAATTGGGCCAGCAGGAGCGCGCGGAACTTGTAGCTGGGGTTGGCAGGCTGGCGGGATCGCGCGTCGAGCCGACGTTCAAGCTGGATGAATCGATTCTCGGCGGGACTGTGGTGCGAATCGGATCAACCGTGTATGACGGGTCGGTTCGGGGTCGGCTGGAGAGATTAAAGGAAGCGTTGATTGCGGGCTGAAGCCCGCAACAGTGGACAGTGGTTAGTGAACAGTGATCAGTGTCCGATCAAGATTGAAAACAAGTTTTGGATTCGACAAGGGGGGCAGGAGATCAGCAAAACGAGTGGCGGTTTTCCACTGACCACTGATCACTGATCACTGTGCACTGAATGGCTCAGATCAAGGCAGACGAGATTACGCAACTACTTCGCGAACAGATCGCGAACTACGACTCCAAGGTCCAGGTAGACGAAGTCGGCACAATCACTTCGCTTGGCGACGGCATCGCGCGCCTGCACGGGCTCGACAAGGTGATGGCGGGCGAACTGCTTGCTTTCCCGCACGGCATTGCCGGGTTGGCGCTGAGTCTGGAAGAGGATTCAGTGGGTGCGGTGGTTCTGGGCGATTACACCGAACTCCGCGAAGGCGACGAAGTCAAGCGTACCGGCAAGATCTTGAGCGTGCCGGTGGGCGAAGCCTTGATTGGCCGTGTTGTGAATGCGTTGGGAGCGCCAATTGACGACAAAGGGCCGATCGCGTCCACCGAGTCGCTGCCCGTCGAACGGCTGGCCCCCGGCATCATCGACCGCCAGGGAGTGCGCGAGCCCATGGCCACGGGGCTCAAGGCCATCGACGCCATGATTCCGATCGGCCGCGGCCAGCGCGAGCTCATCATCGGCGATCGCCAGACCGGCAAAACTGCAGTCCTGCTTGACACCATCATCAACAATGCGAAGAACGATCTGATCTGCATTTACTGCGCGATCGGCCAGAAGCGTTCCTCCATTGCGCAAGTCGTGCAAACGTTGACAGAAGCCGGCGCCATGGGCCACACGATCATTGTGGCCGCCTCCGCATCAGAGCCTGCTCCAATGCTCTATCTTGCGCCCTACGCGGCGACCGCCATCGGCGAATACTTCCGCGATAATGGCAAACATGCGCTGGTGATGTACGACGATCTTTCGAAGCATGCGATGGCATACCGCGAGATTTCATTGCTGCTGCGCCGTCCGCCGGGCCGCGAAGCGTATCCCGGCGATGTGTTCTATCTCCACTCGCGGCTTCTGGAGCGCTCGTCGAAGATGAGCGCGAAGAAGGGCGGCGGATCGCTAACCGCGCTGCCGGTGATTGAGACCCAGGCAGGCGATGTCTCTGCCTACATTCCCACCAACGTGATTTCGATTACCGATGGACAGATCTTTTTGGAAACCGATCTGTTCAACTCCGGCGTCCGTCCGGCGGTCAACGTGGGACTATCGGTTTCACGCGTAGGATTCTCGGCAGCCATCAAGGCAGTGAAGCAGGTTGGTTCAACGCTCAAGCTGGACCTGGCGCAGTATCGCGAACTGGCGGCATTTGCGCAGTTCGGTTCGGACCTCGATCCGCTGACGCAGAAGCAGCTGAATCGCGGCCAGCGTTTGACTGAGCTGCTGAAGCAGCCCCAGTTCCAGCCCCTGACCTGGCAGAAGATGGTGGTAATTCTGTTCTCTGGCACGCAGGGATATCTGGATGATCTGAATGTCACCGACATTCGCGCGTTTGAAGATGGCCTGTACCGGTACTTCGACAGTGCACAGACTGCGCTGATGGAAGAGATGACCAAGAAGAAATCGCTCGACGACGATCTGCGCAACCGGCTACATGCGGCGCTCAAAGAGTACAAGGCGAACTTCGTGGCGGAGCTTGCTTCAGCCAAGGGATGAGGCAAGGGGGCAGGTTTCAGGGATCAGGGGTCAGAACGATGGTGCAGTCATTTCGAGATTTGACAGTGTGGCAGAGATCGATGCAGATGACTGTTGCGGTGTATCGGTTGACGCAGGGTTTTCCTCGACACGAGATTTATGGACTGCCGAGTCAGATGAGGCGAGCGGCGGTTTCGATTCCGAGCAACATCGCCGAAGGGCATGGTCGGTTAGGGCCGAACGAGTACAAGCAGTTTCTTGGTATCGCTCGTGGTTCTAATTTTGAGCTACAAACGCAACTTGAGATCGCACGTGCATTAGGTACGGGTGATTCCAAATTGATCGATGATGTAGAAGGTTTACCGCATCAAGTGGGGAAAATGATTTTTGGGGTTCTGCAGGCGATGAAGGCGAAAGGTTCTTTGAACTGATCCCTGAACCCTGATCGCTGACCCCTGGAAAAACTATGGCAAACGTACTCGATCTACGGCGGCGCATACGCAGCGTGAAGAACACGCGGCAGATCACCAAGGCCATGAAGATGGTCTCGGCGGCGAAGCTGCGTCGCGCGCAGGAGCGGGCTTTGGCTGCGCGGCCTTACGCCCGGATGATCACCAGCGTGCTGGAGTCGCTGACGCGGCGCATCGACACTTTTGACGAGGGAACAGGCAATCTGTGTCACCCGCTGTTTGCCGTGCGGCCCGAAAAGCGCGTGTTGCTGGTTGTGATTAGCGGCGATAAAGGATTTGCCGGTGCCTTCAATGCCAACATCTTCAAGGTTGCTTATCAATTCATCACCGGCAATACGGACAAGGAAATCGATGTGGAGGCAGTGGGTCGCAAGGGTCGCGATCTCGCGCGCCGCCGCTTTTCGCCCGCGGAGTACCTTGAGCAGACTGACGACAACGGCCACACGCGGCAAGTTCGCCAGGCACGGAAGGGTGCTGTCGAGATCACGGGCGACCACCCCGGAATGCTGCTCAAGCTCGAGGTCTCGCGCGTCTTCGAAATGGCCGAGAACATCATCTCCCGGTATGTTCACGAGGAGATTGACGCCGCTTACATCGTCTACAACGAATTCAAATCGGTGATCTCACAGCGCGTGGTGGTAGAGAGGCTGTTGCCGATTCTGAAAATCGGCATTCCACAGATTACGAGCGCCGTTGAGATGACTGAGGCGGAACGCGAACGTGCCGTAGAGGCTGCCGCCAGCGCCGGAATCGCACTCGAACCCGCCGACACGACCGAAGCGGACGAAGAGTCGAAAAAGTTTGGCACTCAGAACGTCGACTACATCTACGAGGAGCCTAAGAAGGAGCTGTTTGACGGCTTGCTGCCACAATACATTTCGGCGATGCTGTATCACGCGATGTCGGAGTCGGTTGCGGCGGAACATGCGGCGCGCATGACGGCGATGGATTCGGCGACCAACAACGCATCCGACATGATCGACGCCTACACGCTGGAGATGAATCGTGTGCGGCAGGCGGCCATCACCAAGGAAATTATCGAGATTGTCAGCGGTGCAGCCGCTGTTTAGCACTCACATAATTAGCACTGGAAAGCAGAGTTTATGGCAGAGAACATTGGCAAGGTAATTCAGATTTCCGGTCCCGCGGTGGACGTGCAGTTTGAAGAAGCGACGATGCCGCCGATTTACCAGGCGCTGCGCGTAACCAGCGACGGCTTCAATGTGCCCACACCGATTTCAGGTCATCCTCGAAGTCCAGCAGCATCTGGGCGAGGGGCGCGTACGTACGGTAGCGATGGAAGCGACCGATGGCATGGTGCGCGGCATGAAGGCCATCGATCTTGGCGGGCCGATTCGCGTTCCGGTGGGCAAGGAGACGCTGGGCCGCGTGATCAACGTGATCGGGGAGCCGGTGGACGAGCTTGGCCCGATCGGCGAGAAGATGCGCATGCCGATTCACCGTCCTGCTCCGCTCTTTGACGAGCAGTCGACGCACGAAGAGATGTTCGAGACGGGCATCAAGGTCATCGATCTGATCCAGCCATTTTTGAAGGGCGGCAAGATCGGCCTCTTCGGCGGCGCCGGCGTGGGCAAGACCGTCGTCATCATGGAACTCATCAACAACGTTGCCAAGAACCACGGCGGATTTTCTGTGTTTGCCGGCGTAGGCGAACGCACCCGCGAGGGCAACGATCTCTGGGCCGAGATGACGGAGTCCGGTGTCATCAAGCCGGGCGATTTTGCCCATTCAAAATGCTCGCTGGTGTACGGCCAGATGACCGAGCCGCCCGGAGCACGTCTCCGCGTGGCCCTGACCGGGCTGACGGTCGCTGAATATTTCCGCGACGTGGAAGGGTCAGACACGCTGCTCTTCATCGACAACATCTTCCGATTCACGCAGGCGGGTTCCGAGGTTTCGACGCTGCTTGGCCGCATGCCTTCAGCCGTGGGATACCAGCCGAACCTGGCGACGGAGATGGGCGAGTTGCAGGAGCGCATCACGTCCACCAGCAAGGGCTCCGTGACATCGGTGCAGGCAGTGTATGTGCCCGCTGACGATTTGACCGATCCGGCGCCGGCAACGACCTTTGCTCACCTGGATGCGACCACCGTGTTGAGCCGGCCTTTGTCTGAGCTTGGCATTTATCCGGCGGTCGATCCATTGGCGTCCACTTCGCGCATTTTGTCGGCGCGCATTGTGGGCGACGAGCACTACAACGTGGCGCAGGGCGTGAAAAAAATTCTGCAGCGCTACAAGGATCTGCAGGACATCATCGCGATTCTGGGTATCGACGAGCTTTCGGAAGAAGACAAGCTTACAGTGGCTCGCGCGCGCAAGGTGCAGAAGTTCCTTTCGCAGCCGTTCCACGTGGCCGAGCAGTTTACGGGCATCCCGGGCGCGTATGTGAAGATCGCGGACACGGTGCGCAGCTTCAAGGAAATCATCGAAGGCAAGTACGACGATATTCCGGAGCAGGCCTTCTACATGAAGGGCGCAATCGAAGAAGTGCTTGAGACGGCCGAGAAGCTGAAGGCAACGGCGTAAAAGGCGGGGATCAGAGAACAGGGATCAGGGATCAGTTGAGACAGTGGGCGATTCGAGACTTCAGATTGATCCCTGAAAACTGAAACCTGAATCCTGAAGGACATTTATGGCGGAAGATACAGGTCAGTTGCGCGTTCGGCTGGTGACCCCGGAGCGCATTCTGTTTGACACTAGGGCAAGCGCAGTAGAGCTGCCTGCAAAGAACGGCTACATGGAGGTGCTGTACGGGCATGCTCCGCTGTTAACTGAACTGGGTGCAGGCGATGTGCGCGTGCATGGTGGAGCCGAAGGCGACGATCAGACCTACAACGTGTCCTGGGGCTTTGTGGAAGTACTGCCGGATCGCGTCACGATTCTGGCCAACGACGCTCTGAAGCCCGAAGAGATTGATGTGGCACGCGCGCAACAGCAACTCGATCGCGGGCAGAAGGAATGGAACGAAGCGGGCGACAGCGAAGAGAAGTACGCCGCAGCGCTGCACCGGATCGCCGAAGCCGAAGCGAAGCTGGCTACGGCACAGGAAAAGCACTAGAACCAGCATTCGAAGAATGGACAAACTGAAGGCCCTGCTCAAGTGAGCAGGGCCTTCGTACGTTAAGTCAGGGTTGATTCTGCTCCACCGGCGTGGCTTCGCCGACGATGCGGGATGTTACATGCGTCTTTTCGAAGTCGCGGTTCTGGGCGTCGAGAATGATCTCGCGGTGGAAGAAGTAGAGCAGGTGGATTTTGAACTCGGTAGAGAACGTTACCGGGAACCAGACGCCGTCGAGCTGCGGGGCGTAGGTGATGGTGAAACCGAGACCCGGCACGTTGGTTCCGAGCAGGGTGCGGACGGCGAAGGGAATCTTGCGTGCCATGGCGGTGGTGACGAGGACTGGCTGGAATGCAGTGGTGTCGATATAGGCATCGCCGCTCCAGCCGAAGTCGTTCTTGTCTTTTGGGCGGAAGGTGATGTGGTAGACGTCATGGCCGTTGAGGCGTTCCCGTCCAACCATGCGAAAGGCGTAGTCGGCCTGATTCTTAGAGGTGAGGGGGAAAAGGCGGGCGTTATACCCGTCTTTTGACTTGTCGTGGATCAGGTTCCAGCGCATGTTTTCGACGATGTCGCGGTCGATGGTTTCGTTGCTATTGGGATCGAAGGTAGGGTCCTTTTCTTTCTTTTCCTTTTTGGCCTCTTTGCCGTTGTCCTTATCTTTTGTTTTTTCTTTGTCTGAATCTTTCGGCTTGTCTTCGTCGCGGGGCAGTAGCGCGGTGTAGGTAACGTAGTTCTTGTCTCTGAGAAAGCGGCCATCGACCTTGAGCAACTGCTGATCGGTTCCGTCGGTGGATGGCGTGATCCGGTAGTCGGTGATCTCTTCGCACATCACGGTTTTGGCGCGACGGGATGTCATTTTGGCGTGCTGGACATAGACGTAGTGAGCGCGGTCTGCTTCGGCTGTGTCCTGGTTGATTGCGACGCGCTTCATTACCGACTCAGCGGAGGGAAGGCTTTCCGGGGCCGGGCTTTTGGTCTGTGACACGCACAAGCAGGAGAAAAAGAAAACAGCCGCGGCTATCGCTGGTCGAAGGCAATGCATCGTGCGTGTCCTCGATGCTGGGTCAAACGTTCCGCGAAAGAGCTGCGCGGACTCACTGTAGCAGGGACACGGAGATTCGAGAAAGGTTGTGGCCATGCACCGATTTGTGACGAGATCGCCGAGTCCGCAGAATTCTTCCATATTTCCAGCATAGGATGGGCTCCTTGCATGAAAATGATCTTCTCGCATCTTTCAGGGGGAATGAGCCGAATGTGTATTTCTCTGAGGACAGGTTTGTTCGCACTTGCGCTGCTTTCGTCGTCGTTGCTTGTCGCACAGGGAATGCCGGCCCCTCACATCGACGACTTCACTGCAAAGCCGCGCGTGGTGATCATCAGCGATATCGGCAATGAGCCGGACGATCAGATGTCGTTCGTGCGCTTTGTGCTCTATTCGAATGAATTCGACGTTGAGGCGATGATTGCCACGACATCGACCTGGCAGAAAGCAAAGACACACGCCGAGACGATGCATCAGTTGATCGAGGCTTACGGACAGGTACGGTCGAATCTGCTGCTGCATGCGAAGGGATGGCCGGAAGCGAGTGAACTGGATGCGCGCGTCTTCACGGGGCAAAGCGCTTACGGGATGGGAGCGGTTGGTGCGGGTAAGTCGTCGGAGGGATCGAAGGCAATCGTAAAGGCTCTGGAACGGAACGATGCAAGGCCGTTGTGGATATGCATCTGGGGCGGGGCAGGCACGCTGGTCCAGGCCCTTCTTGATTTGTCGGCAGTGCACTCGAGCGAGGAAGCTGCGAAGCTGATTTCGAAGCTCCGTGTCTATTCCATTTCGGACCAGGACGATGCCGGCCCGGTAATTCGAAAACAATATCCCGAGTTGTTTTATATTGTTTCGCCATCAACGCCGACCAGCGGCGAGTACGCTTCCGCTACCTGGACGGGGATCAGCGGCGATCGCTACTACCGCAATGGTGACGGCGCAGATTTTACGACGGTAACGAACGAGTGGCTCGACGATAACATTCGCAGCAAAGGATCGCTGGGAAAGAAGTATCCGAAGTTCATGTTCATCATGGAGGGGGATACGCCCTCATTTCTTGGCCTCATCGACAACGGATTGAACGCGTTTCGACGCCCGGACTGGGGCGGGTGGGGCGGGCGCTATGTCTATCGGCAGCCTTATGGAGAGACGCATGCGATTTGGACGCAGGGCGGGGATGAGTTCAAGCGCGTGGATTCACGGGATACGGTGGTGGGTATCGACGGAAAGGAACACACGTCAGACCAGGCGACGATATGGCGCTGGCGCGATGCCTTCCAGAACGACTTCGCGGCGAGGATGACGTGGACCGTCGCCGACTTTGCGCACGCGAACCATAACCCGGTTGCGGTAGTGAATGGGCAAGGCGGGACCGCTCCGATTGAGATGGATGTGCAGGTTGGGAAGACCCTAAATTTAGACGGCTCGAAAAGCAGCGATCCCGATGGGCAGAAACTGCAATTTCACTGGTTCAACTATGCCGAGGCTGGGCTTGCAGATGGAAACCTGGCGGCGCTGACCTTGACGGGGGCCGATACGTCGCGTGTAACGGTGCGCGCAGACGCAACATGCCGTCCTTTCTGGCTTCCTATGATTCCATGCAGGGGAGACGGGGTGGCGCACGTAATCCTGGCGGTAACCGACGATGGATCACCGCGGCTGACTTCGTATCGCCGCGTGATTCTGCACGTTCATGGGACGGCGGCAAATCAATAGACAGACCAGGGAGCATTGAGCACGCCTTGCGTCATTCCATCGATTTGGGACGGCGTTAAGGGGACGGCCGCAGCAGGAGAGATCGTCGGAGGTTGCACCACTCCGTGCTTGAAGGTGATCTGCAATGGATCCTGGGGCGGATCGACCTGGGTCCAGGTGCCGGTCACTTCGTTTTCTTCTTTGTTAAGCGTGCCCGCGAAAGAGCCTTTGAGACTGATGGGCTGCCCGTTAGGGCTGATCACGTCGTCAACCTCGATCTTGACTTCGGAACCTTTGACGGTAGTCGTCTTGGCTTTTATGCCGAAGATACTCTGAGTGACGTTGTCCAGTGTCGAGGTGAGGGTTCCGTCGGAAGCGGCAGTCACATGCCAGACGAGGTTGAAGGTGACGCCATTCTGGTCGAAGGTTCCTTGCCAATCGCCGGCAAGCTTGGCCTGGGCGGAACAGAAGGAAGTGAGTGTCAGGGCCGTTACGGCGAGAATTGAGAGCCTGAGAAGCATGCCTTTCATGAATCTCCTTGCCGCGGAGAGAGATCCGCGCAATTCAGAGGACAACATGATGAGAATGGTACCCCGGATGGAGCCTCCGAAGTTTGAAAATCCGAGTGCTGGTAGCGACATTCGCGTTGGGTCGGCGGGCTTTCCTGATTCACCCGAAGGGCCTACAATTGGCCTGTTATGGGCAAATTGAAGGAAGAAACTTTTCAGGTTGCATGCCCCGATTGCGGGGCGATGATTGTGGTGGATGCGTCTACCGGACTGGTCATCAGTCACACCTCGGCGCCGCGTAAGCGGATGTTCGAGGATCTGGAAACTGCGGCCAAGGCGATGCGCGAGCAGGATGAGCGGAAGGAGTCGATCTTCCGTCAATCGGTTGACGCGGAGAAGAACAAGGAAGACCTGTTTGACAAGAAGTTTGCAGAGGCCCTGCGCAAGGCGAAGGATGCGCCGGCTGGTAAGCCATTGCGCGATTTCGATCTGGATTGAGTGGCTGATCTGGACTGAGCGATTCGAGTTGGGTTTCCCTGGCTGCCAGAATTCCTGGCGTTGCATCTGATTACAGAAAAGGAGAGCTCATGGACGTTGCGATTTTTCCAAACCGGAAGAACCGGATCCCCGGGATCACCGAGATGCGCGACACAGAGTCATTTGATTGGGTGAAGGTCGCCGCGTGCGGATCGCTCATCACCGGGAGCCTGCTGCTATTGACCGGCAAGAAGCGCGCCGGGCTGGTGATGGCAGCTTCCGGCACCGCGCTCGCCCTGCTGGATCATGAGGACACGTTGCGGAATTTGTGGGAATCCGCGCCGAGCTATGTTGAACGGGCACAACATATGCTCGGGCAGGTGCAGGACGTGGTGGAGAATATTGCGGAAAAGGGCGAATCACTGCGCCGCGTGTTGCGACGCTCGTAACGAGGCTAGATTCCCAACTGCTTCCTTCCCGCTTCGCTGATGCGATGCGGCGTCCACTTGGGCTCCCAAACTAGATCCACTTCAACTTTACTGACGTCGGGGATGGTGGCGAGACGGTTGTGAACCTGCTCGAAGATCAGGCCTGATGCCGGGCATTGCTGCGTGGTGAGGGTCATCGTGACCTTGACCCATTGACGCGGCCATGCGGGCGCGGAGTCGAGGTCGGGACCGGTCTCAACGGAGTAGATGAGGCCGAGATCGACCAGGTTCAACTTCACTTCGGGATCGAAGCAGTCGCGGAGTGCGGCGAGAATGTCGGGTTCGGTGAGCATGGTTAGCTACTTGCTTCTAGCCTCTAGCTTATTCGTGCTGAACCAGCTTAGTGCTCTCCCACCCATGCAATCGCATGGATGGGGCACCCGATTGTGCTGTTGGAGCGAAAATTCTTCAGTTCTTGCGCTCGACCAGGTAACGGGCTACGGACTTGAGACCGTCGGCGCGGCTGCCGTAAGGGGCCAGGGCGGCAAAGGCTTCTTCGATGAGCGTCGCGGCATCGCGCTGGCTCTGCTCGATGCCGTAGACGGCAGGCCACGTGGCTTTTTCAGTGGCCTGGTCTTTGCCGGCGGTTTTGCCCAGGTGCGCCGAGTCGACCGTCATGTCGAGCACGTCATCGACGATTTGGAAAGCAAGGCCGGCTTTGCGGCCGAAGGTGTCGAGCCGCGCAACATCGTCTGCGCTGGCGCCGGCGTAGACACCACCCGTGACGACGCTCACGCGGATGAGGGCGCCGGTCTTGGCGCGATGGATA
This sequence comes from uncultured Acidobacteriaceae bacterium, assembly GCA_963832035.1. GTDB lineage: Bacteria > Acidobacteriota > Terriglobia > Terriglobales > Acidobacteriaceae > Telmatobacter. Next base: position 683,344 of record CAWHSK010000005.1, read on the forward strand.
GATTCGACGAGTTCGGGCGTAGGCTTATGGCCCTCGCTCTCGATATCGAGTACCTGGCCACCGATCATGCCGTCGACAGTTCCTACCGCATTGGCGATAAGACCGATGATCTGGACGGTAGCAGCTGGAGATGTGTCGAGTCCGGCCAAGATCTCGAACGCGCGAGTTTGCAAAGCGTCTCCGGCGAGGATGGCAATGGCTTCGCCGAATGCCACGTGGCAGGTGGGCTTACCGCGACGCAGGTCGTCGTTATCGAGCGCGGGCAGATCGTCGTGGATGAGCGAATAGGTGTGCAGCATTTCGATGGCTGCGCCGAGTCGCTCAATGCCGCTCGGCAGCGAACCGGCAATGGTAACCGCGGCCTGCATGGCAAGAACCGGACGCAGCCGCTTGCCACCAGCAAAGACGGAGTGGCGCATGGCGCCGTGGATCGACGACGGGACAGTGTCGACCGTTGGGATAAGTGCTTCCAGCGCGCGATCGGTGAGCTCCGCGCCTTCCTGGATCATCGATTTAACGTCAACTGGCATTCCTCTTTATGATAACCGAGGTTCGGCTTTGACCTGTCGCGATGCGGAAAGCTTTCGCTCGATTAAATAGAGGACCGCAAGGCAGCCGAGTGAGATGAGACTCAGCAGACGCCCCATTACAACGTCGCCTGTTATGGTCCAGTCCACGTTCAGTTGCACCACGCCTTGTGGAACAGGCACGACCAGCAGGCCATCGTCACGGTGGGGAAGCGAAGCATAGAGCGGGCTCGCGCCCAATGCCACTACTTCACCATTGACGCCAATTTTCCATGCGGCGTAGTCGCGCAGGTGAAGCACAAGATAACCGCCATGCGGCGTATCAGCGGCGAGGCGCAGATGCTCGGGCGCATGCTGGAATCGTTGTTTTTGCCACGCATAGATTTCATCGCAATGGCCGTTCGCCGGATCCCATGCAGGGACGTTGCCGTCGTCTGAGCTGGCGAGCACAACAGCGGGATTGGTGACGAGGCATGCGTCAGGCAGGCCTATGGCCATCAGTGAGTTGTCGGCGCCGGGCGGCGCGTACTCGTCAGTGCCCTGAAAACCTTGACCACTGCGCCAGGCGCTCAACATGCCGTCGACCTTATCTTCTTCGTCGCAGTATTGGTGGAAGACGAGCGTAGTAACGGCAGTGATGGAAAGAAATGCCGCGAAAGAGATGGCAATGGCTACGATGCGCAATGAACGTCTTGTCGGCCAGATAGCTGACGCAAAAAATATGCCCAGTGGAGCTTCGAGCACTACGAGCCATCGCCAGGGGAATTGCAGGAAACGCAGCTTGGGTAGACTGTTCCAGAGGGCCAGGGAGAAAGGAAGTTGCAGAAACAGAACCACAAGCGGGATGAGGGCGAGGGGAATCCACCACGAACGCTGACGGAGCAGGCCGCGTCGCCACGCGATGAAGACGCAGATGATGGTCAGGCCGATCATGGCGACCGCGATGGCGGAGACGCGCCAGAGTTCAACGTCGTGCAATTCGAGATTCGGATCGGCGTGGCGGCCGAAGAGGAAGCTGTTCTCGATGGCGAGGCCGGGGTCGTCGGTGGCCTGGCGGATCTGCACCCAGCGCTGTTCGATGGCGGCGGGAACAAGGTAGATGGCTGAGAGCCCGAGACCGAGAGTAACGGCTATGAACGATCGTAAGACCGGCGCCCATGACCTTTGAATGAGAGCGACCGTGAGTGCGACGCCGGCGAGCAGATAGCTGCCCATGACGCCGAGCGGTGCGTTGGAAAGCCACGCTCCGGCGATAACCAGAGCGAGCAGTACGGCGGATCCATCGCAGGTGCGACGCCAGAGGGAGCCTTGCGGGTTCTGGTCGCGGAAGACGAGCAGCAGGAGCAATGGAATCCAGAAACCGCCGGAGAGTTCGCCGAATGCGGAGCGCTCGTAGGCCGTGAACATGGAGTAGCCGGAGAAGAGTGCGGCGCATCCGGCGAGGGTTGCGGGCCCGTCCCCAAGTGTCTGACGCGCCAGAAGGCGTGTGGCCAGACCGGTAGCGGCGAGGAAGCTGAACAGGATGGCGAGTTCGACGGCCTTCCAGGGCAAGATCAAGCCGAACGCGGCCCCGAGCATCCATGTGAGCGGTGGATAGAAGACGAAACGCGGCTCGCCTGCGCCGTAGTTGGGACTGGGCGCCCAATGCGGATAAATAAGGCCGTGTCGCCAGCTTGCTTGAGCGTCGAGCCATGAGGCCAGATGGAAGTCGAAATCATGCCCGCAGGAGGTTTTGCGAATGAGGTCAGGGGATGTGGCGATGAGGGCGGCGAGGCAGATGATGGCGGGTCCGAGGAAGCGGCGCCATCGGATCGGATTCCCATGTCTGAAAATCCAGACATGGGGCACCCAGTTTCCATAGCTCGAAGATGCAACTGATCCCTGTTCCCTATTCAACTGGTCCCTGTTCTTTCATGGCAGGAGGCGCAGGGTGTGCTGCGCGCTGGCGGCGACAGCGGCGGGAGTGAAGGGGAGCGCGAAGGTGCGGCCGCTGTAGTAGTCGTCCCACTGGTCGCGGAAATACGGGCTGTAGGGGTTGCCGCTTTCACCGAGGACGATGTTTTCGGTTGAGCCGTCGACATTGTTCCAGTCCATGGTGAAGCGCTGCGAAGGACCGAAGACGCGGCCTACCTGCTTTACAGTCGTCGTGTCTCCACTGAGCGGTTGAGCACCGGTGCCGGCGATTCGGCTGATGACGGGCAAAAAGCTGGACAGCGGATGCTCGAGGTCGACCACGTGCCAGGTTCCGTAGGTCCACTGGGCCAAATCTGCGGGAGCGTTGCCTTCTTTCACGGCGCGGCGAACGGCGTCGGTGAGGAACGCGTCCCAGTCCTTGTAGCCGGGCGGAAGCCAGTCAGGACCGCCGTGCATCACGATCTCCTCTTCAGCGAAGTTGGATTCCGACCACTGATATTCTCCGGCTTCCTCTTTGCCGAGTTTCGGCTCGAGAAGCATGGTACGCAACGTGTAGCGGGTTTGGGTGACGAGCGAAGCAGCTGCGGAGTCGACGGTGAGGCGGCCATCCCAGCTGCGCATGAGGTCCGCCGCCTTACGGAGCTTATCGTCGGCGTTTGCGCTGTGGTCGATGGCATAGGAGAGGCGATGGCCGAGTTCCTGATCCATCTCGCTGTAGATGTCAGTCTGCACGGCGAGCATGTCGGCGGGCTTGAGCTGGTCGCGGCCTTGGAGAAGCTTGTAGATGCGCTCGATGCGGTAGGGATCGGCCCAATCATTGGTGAGCGAGTATTTCGACTTGTCGGATGTGACGCGCGAGTTGGCGGTGGCCAGAAAGCCCGATGGCGGATCGAAGGCACTGGGCAAGTCGTCGAAGGGCATGTAGCCTTGCCACTCGTGTGCCGTGTCCGCAATGGGCATGCCGGCTATTCCTGAAGGACGAAGCGGAAGACGGCCTACAGCGTGATAGCCGATGTGCCCCTGGTCGTCGGAGTAGACGACATTCTGCGTAGGCCAGCACCATTGCGAGAGCGCCGATGAGAATTCAGTCCAATTCGATGCGGTGTTCAGCGCGTAGAGTGGAATCGAATTCAGGGTCGTGTCGTAGAGCGTCCATTTGAGCGCGATCGCGCGGGAATCCCGGGTGAAAATGGAATCGAGGAGCGGGCCGTGGTCTGTCAGGCGTACATCGTAGTTGACGTCTTTGCGGCCGCGGACGCGAATGGTCTCGTGATCGAGGTTGAGCGGATGCCAGTTTCCATCTGCAACCTGGAAGTTGCCTTTTCCGTCAAGCTGTTCGATATAGAGATCCTGCACGTCGGCGTAGAGTGCGGTGAATCCCCAGGCGATGTGTTCATTGTGCCCGGCGATGACAAAGGGCATACCTGGGAGCGTAACGCCGGCGGCGTGGAAGTTGGGCGCGCGCAGGTCGGCCATGTACCAGATGTTCGGCACGTTAAAGCCAAGGTGCATATCGTTCGAGAGCAGAGGCTTTCCGCTGGCGGTATGTTTCCCGGCGATGACCCAGTTGTTTGAGCCGGGTATGCAATCATCACACTCGCGAAGACCGAGAGCTTCGCGAACTGCGCGCAGATCGGTGATGGGCAAAGCGCCAGTCTGGGTACGTTCGTCGTCATCGTCGTCGGGGCTGCCGGCCGGCTGAGGATGAGGCTGGCTCAGATCGAGCAACTCGCCGGTGGGTGGATGATCGCGCCACGAGCCAACGGGATAGAGATCGGATTCAAGCTTGGGGTTGTTTAGCTTCGCGGCAATGCGCTCGCGCGACAGCTTGGTGTGCCAGTGCGTGTCGAGCATGTCGACCATCATCATGCCTATGCTGATGGAGTCGGCGCCGGTCCAGGGCTGCGGCTTGTAATGGAGCAGGCCAAACTCAGGCGGTAGCGAATCCTGGTGCTGAGTAATGTAGAGATTCACGCCGCGTGCATAGGCTTCGTAGCGGGCGCGCTCTTCTGGCGGCAGGTTCGCATAGATGCGGTGAGCAGTGTTGCGAAACTGGAACATGCGCTGCGCCATGTCGTGGCGTAGAAGGGACGGCCCCATGACTTCGGCGAGTTCACCGTTGGCGCTGCGGCGATAGGCGTCCATCTGCCACAGTCGATCCTGCGCGGTGACGTAACCCTGCGCAACAAACATGTCTTCCTGCGAAGCGGCATCGATATGGGGGACCCCATGCTGGTCGCGCTGGACGGTGACAGGGGCGGAGAGTGCGGGCGCGCCTTGCGATGTGAGATGGATATCGCCCTCGAGCATTGGAAGCGCAGACTTGGCGGCGGAACGAAGCCAGAGGACGAAGCCCCCGCTCAGCACCACAAGGATCGTCAGCAGCCAAACGACTGTGAAGAAAACCAACCTGGGCCAGCGCCGCCTACGGGAGCGCGGACGATCTTCGCCGTCCGTCACTGGCGTTGAAGTTTCTGAATAAGTGTGGGCCATCTCTCTTCAACAGGATAACTCTGCATCGACTCCTGCGTGATTAGACGATTTTTCCGGCCACACACCAGCGTGAGTTTCTTTTCAACTTGCCAGTTGCTCCGTGATAGCAGGTGCGGAGAATTGCGCAGGCTTCGGGCGACGATAGATGACGAGCAGCCAGACCAGAATGAGCAGCACGATGGGAATGATCAGAAGGCTTCCTTCCGGTCCGTCAGTGCCTCCGCTCCACAGCGGATTGCCGAGGGTGGTTGTGCTGAGCAAATGGCCGGGGGCGACCATGCCGCTGTCTGCAGTGCCGTAGAAATAGGTTTCAGCCCAGTCCCATGCGGCGTGGCAGCCGATGGCCCACCAGGCTGACCCTGTAAGCCAGACACTCACACAGAAGACAAAGCCGATGAATGCTGCAGCGAAGATGCCGATCCAGTTTTCCCCGTTGTTGCCGGTGTGTCCGAAGCCGAAGAGAGTCGATGTAAACCAGGCTGCCTGCCAGAAGCCGGAACTCGGCGCCTTATTCAACTGCAGCAGGAAACAGGGAAAAAGCCCGAGGAGCGCGATGGCGTAGACGCCCCACGCGCCGTTGCCTTTGATGCGGAAGATCAGCACGCCGCACATCAGGGCAATCAGACTGGCAGCCCACCAGAAGTTGATGCCGCGGGTCAGGGTGTATTGCAGGTAGCAGCGCATCGTGCCTTCCTCGAAGCAGCCGACGAGAAGGAATACAGCTCCCCATATGGCGGCATATTTGAGGATCTGCGAGCCTTGGAGCGCGACCGGGCCGAAATGCAGCCATCCGCCCCAGGCCATCGAGCCAACAAGCGCAGAGAGCGCGACAAAGCCAACCAGCAGCCCACTGAAGAAGTGCGTTACACGATTTGGTCCGCGGAGGTTGTAGTCAAAAATACTGCGATGCTCGATAAGCGCGACGATACCTACACAGATAATCAGCAGGATCACCTGGAATAATTCGCCAAAGAATGCCTGTCTTGGGCCAAATGCGGCGCCTTTGGCCACCAGGTGCAGCTTGGCGACGACGTAAGACAGGCTCCGCCCGAGGAGGAAAAGCAGGCACACAATAATCAGAACCGACCAGCCGGCGCGCAGGCCCTGCGGGCCGATGAATAGCCATTTCAAGCCGCGGTAGGGTCTTTCGGGTGCCACCGCTGGAAAGCCAGGGGAGACGGGCTCAGGCAGGTTTTGTTCAAAGGGTTCGACTGGCTGGGGGGGGGGCTGATTTTCCGGATCCATGAGTGCTCCTTGTAGTGTTGCCGCGATTTGTCGCGATCTCGTTTGGAAGAATTTTACCGGACCGGTGTTACTGATGGGCAGAAGCATCGGATTCAAGTCAATTCCTTGCTTCAGGATCCGTATTCCCGCTCCTTGACACAATCAGCCTGCCGCATGATTCTTAATCTTCCGGCTTTACCGGATTCTCGCTCAAGGAGCTGTGGCGGTTGCGGGTTAAAGTCTTCTATCACGACAAGTGCTTTGACGGAGCCTGCTCCGCATCGCTGTTTACGCGGTTTCATCGCGAGTGCATCGACAAGAACGCGGCGTACGATTACCACGGGCTGGTACACCGAGCCGGGGCGCTCTTTGACGAGAGCGAGTTTACGGGCGATGAGAACGCGATTGTCGACTTCAAATATTCGGCGTCTCCCAGGATCACCTGGTGGTTCGATCATCATCTTTCGGCGTTCCTTACGCCGGAGGATCACGAGAATTTTTTGGCATGCCAGAAGGACCCCGTTTGCGGGTCGCGAAAGTTTTTCGATCCGAACTACACGTCATGCACCAGCTTTCTGGCACATATCGGGTCGACGAAATTCGGATTCAATACGGAGCCTGTGGCGGACCTGATTCATTGGGCCAACATTGTGGACGGCGCGCTGTATGAAAGCCCCGAGGCCGCGGTGGAGATGGCGGCGCCGGCTATGAAGCTGACGCTGATCATTGAATCCACGCAAGACCCCGAGTTTATTCCCAAGCTGATTCCGCTGCTGACAGAGATGCCGCTGAGTGAAGTGCTGGCCAAGCCATTTGTGGCGTCTCTGCTGCCGCCACTACTGGAGCGGCACAAGGAAGGCATCGAGCTGATTCGCAACCGCAGCGAAGAAGTGGATGGAACGATCTTCTTCGATATCACGGATCGCCAGGTGGAGGGATACAACAAGTTCATCCCGTACTATCTGCATCCGAAGGCGACGTATTCCATCGGGCTTTCGAAGTCGAGCTTCCGGACGAAGGTGTCAGTAGGTTCGAATCCGTGGACCAAGGCGGACCCTGCGAAGATGGTGAACCTGGCTCAAGTGTGTGAGCGCTACGGCGGCGGCGGACATGCGCGGGTGGGAGCGATCAGCTTCCCGCCAGACCAGGCCGACAAAGCGCGGCAGGCCGCGGCGGAGATTGTGGCCGAGCTAAGGGCGAAGAACCCGATGAAGTAACGCACAACTCGATGCTCTGACAGTTCTCGAAAAGGTCACTTCCGATTGGCTACTACACAACCACAACTCTGCCGTAGAGGGAAAATACACTGGTTCCCAGCGATAATTAGAAGATGGGATTTGCGAAAAGCCAGTTGAGAACAGCGCCACCAGGCGTGCTTTCGGTTCTCCTATTTCTTCCGGTTTCGCTTAATCGGAAGTAAGTCTCACTCCACGACGCTGTCATCCTTCCGCTGCGCGTCAGGATGACAACGCGAAAGGACAATTCGGAAAGCGAGACGATCACCGTCTACTCGGTAATAATCCCGAAAAAGCGAAGATTTGGATTGTTGCCGAATCGGCGACAGTGCAAACCTAGGCTCTGGCGTCCACAAGCGGCGCCCCAGGGCACGATTCGGGCGAACCGGGCCAGTTCGTCCCGCGGTATTTGCCCAGGATGCGGCCAATCAACAACAGGATAGGAAAGACGATTTTCTGAATTGGTGGGGGCGGAACCGCAATTAGTTGCGTGTCGCGATGACGCCAGAGCACATGCGCGAGATAGAAGATCGGTGGCCTACGATTCGAACTCGCATTCAGAACAGCGAACACTGCCTGGAGATAGCGATCCAGGTCCACCGCTGGAACTACATGGCCGCTAAACTCGACCAGATCGTCGCCCGCGTTCCACCATCGATGCGGAATGCCTTTGCGCAGGATTACGGTTCCGCCGGTAGGTACGACGATTTTCTCCGGTCCGACCTGAGTGCCGAGTGTTCCCGTTTTTACAGTGCCCTTCTCGTCTTCATGGAAATGCACGTGCATAGGCGGTCCGCCTTTTCCTGGCGGCAAGGTGCCATCCAGGGCAAGGATGATTTGTCCCTGCGCGTCGCGCACGCGGCGTATCAGCAAAACCTCCCCAGTATGGCGGTTTTCCAACTTCAGATAGTTGTCCACGAGTTGTCCTTAGTCGCGAATCTTACCAATTGATCCGCCGGCTTGCATAGGCGATGGAAAAGAGAGTGGGGAGACCCATTGAGCATCACTAGTAAATGCCCGGAATAAGGCGCTTCGTCGTGCTGCTATACGACTCATATTGAGCCCCGAACGCTTCATGCAGGGCTGCCTCTTCAACATGGATCCTGTAAAGCAGAGCCGCAGTGGTGGGGACCATCACGACCGACGCGGCCAGCCAGTTGCGCTCGTGCAGCGCAATTGCGGCGAACACCAGCAGCAGTCCAGAGTAAGACGGATGCCGCACGAGCCGGTACAGGCCCGACCGATAGACCGTTTGTGAATCTCGAATGGCGACGTTCGCGCTGAAAGCCTTGCCCAGAGAGAGGATCGCCGTCCAGCGTATAACTAGGCCTGCAACCAAAATGGCGATGGCGGCCACCTTCAACCAGTGCGCCCCTCCGAACATGTTTTGCGGCGATGTACCTGCAATCCATTCTGCGGCTGAAATTGAGGCCAGGATAGTCACCCACAAGATTGCCATCGATCCCCGATCGAGCCGCTTCCCGCGGCCACGCCTGGTGCGTGTGGCAATGGCGACGTAAATCTCAGAGGCGGTCCAGCCATAGAACAAGACTTCCCATAGTAATGAGCTGCTCAATCTGCCTCCCGATCTTCCTAGAGCCGGTTGCATAAATAGTTGTAACAGGGCACGACTTTAGTCGTGCCGCAGAAGCCCAATAGAACAAGGGCGCTTTGATCTTTCAGCACTCCCAGAGTTGGCTGGCCGCATTTATGCAACCAGTTCAAGCGATTCGCCACTTTTGCAAGGGACATAATCCCAAAAACGAGTTACTTCCACTTGCCCACCACACAACCAGAATGGCTTCGTGCCGATGAAGTGCACTTTCGGACGTAGACTTATCGCAATGAAAGCAGAATGCGTCGCGCTACTAATTGCCTCCACCACTGTCCTGACCATGATCGCGGGTGCTCAATCTCCGACAGAAGATCAGAGCTTGGCACAGTCGATACGGGCAAGGGAGTATTGGGCTGATCCTTCCCACCGGACTGATGTGGGCTGCGAGAGACAACGGCGCGGACATTGCATGGGGCAAGGCGATAAAGTACTGCAGCAACCTGCAGCAACCTGCGCTTGGCTGGATACTCCGACTGGAGACTGCCAACGGTCGATGAGTTAGGCGGTATCTACGACGGCAGTGGCTTCATTAACCCTCACGCGGCGCTCGCTGGAAGGGCAAAGGGAGGATTGCTTTTGACAGGCGCTCGCGAGTGGAGCAGCAATCGGGTGCCTGATGATCGCGGGCACAGTACTGGTTACGCATGGGAATACGATTTCCCCCACGGGAGGCGCTGGAAGGATCCTCCCGGTTACACAGGCAACCTACGTGCGCTATGCGTGCGTCTTTCAGGGGGAAAATAAGCCCGGACTGTAATTGCGGTCGAGTGACCGCCTAGCCGGAAGCTATTTTCCAGTACCCAGGCAGCAGGTTCAGTCAGATCGCATTCGCGGTGGCTCGCGTTGAGATGGGCCAGATAGACCAATCGATTCCAGGCCAGGTTCACTGGCCCGCTTCTTCATCGCTTCCAGACAAAACGCAATGTTCGCGTCAAGGTTGACGCCCAGTTCGGCGGTGTCATTGGATTACGTCTTCGCGGGTTGAAGGGGCTCGTCAGCGTCTATCGCGAGGAGTAAACTTGGCCGAAGCCGGAGGACCGCTATGTCTTTTCGCAAACTCCTCGCGCTCTCCGCGATCATCCTTTTCTGTGCTGTTGCTCCCGCCAAAGACAAGAAAAAGGCGATTCTCCCTGCGGATGTCCTTCAAGCCGAGACAGCGCTTGTGGTAATCGATCCAGAGGCCGGTGTGGACGCAGCGGACCCAAACGCCAATCGCGCCGCGCGCCAGGCCGTGGAGGATGCCCTGAATCGGTGGGGGCGCTTCAGGCTTGTACAGGAGGGATCCACAGCAGACCTCGTGATCGTGGTGCGAAAGGGTAACGGCAAAGTAGTGCAGACCACGATAGGTGGCACTCCTATCAATGGAATTCCTCCCGTGAGCGTGGGCTCGACCACCTCGCCGACCCAAACTACCACTCGTGCGGGTGGTCGTTGGGGCGACCCCGGCGCTAACGACCCCTCCAGCGCCGGAAGCCAGCCAGGCACTCCCCGACCGCAGGTCGAAGCTGGCTCTTCGCAGGATATGTTCGTGGTCTATCGCGGGAAGAAGGATGATCCGAGCTCGTCTCCCCTCGAGGCTCCGGCGGTCTGGCGGTACTCAGGGAAGGATGCGCTCGCATCGCCGTCGGTGCCAGCGGTTGAGGCCTTCCACAAGATGGTCGTAGAGTCGGAGAAGCAACAAGCCACCCACCCCTAGCGAAGGGTTACTGAATAAAGGGTGAAACGTATAGATTCACAAGGAAGGTTCCAATGTACGATCAGGCGGTTTGGGTGGAACGCATTTTTGCCACACGTTCGTTGAACTGCCTTGTCAGATGGGGAACGATGCCAAGCTGCCGCTCGATGAGCATGAGCTGTGCGCGATGATGCATCTCATGCTCCTTAGCGCCTAACAATTGCTCGAACCGAGACTTGGCGCCACTGCCGTCCGCTACCGTCGTCATTTCGTCCAGAATGCCCGTGGGCAGCGACTCCAGCCACGCTGCGAAGGACTCGCCGCGGCTGCGTAGCAACTCAAGAATCTCCGCTTTCGTCCTGGGTTTCGATTCCTCGCTTCTGACGCGTGCTGCGAGACTTGGAAAGTCGAAGCCAACCAGGGTCATCGCGCGCTGCTTGCCGTGAATTTCCTCCCACATCTGTGGCGCCACAGCGATGTGCGCCAGCATCTGCCCCACGGTACGGCACTCTGGAGCCGGGACATGGTTGTACTGCTCCTCGGGAATATCCTCGGCGATCTGAATCGTGTTTTGACGTACGGTCCGAAACTGCCTGCCTAATTCTTTTCCGCCGTAGATGCTCATCGTCTTTGCCTCCGGATTGTTCTCATCTTGACCTCTGCGACTCGGTTCGGCAAGGACGGTGATGGCTCCGGGCATGATGGCCCGCTGTTCCTGAACCTGCATCGAGTTCTTCGCAGCGTCTAAAGGCCGAGTTCGTCGGCGCGTTTTTTCATCGCTCCCAGACAAAACGCAATATGCTCATCAAGGTCTACGCCAAGTTCGGCGGCGCCTTGGATTACGTCTTCACGGTTGACGCCGCGGGCGAACGCTTTGTCTTTCATCTTTTTTCTCACGCTGGAGACTTCGACGTCGGCGATGGCCTTCGTGGGTTTGACCAGGGCGCAGGCTGTCAGGAAGCCCGCGAGTTCATCGCAGGCGAAAAGAGCTTTATCTAAATGTGTGACACGCGGAACGCCGGAGTATTGCGCGTGGCCGAGGATTGCGGTGCGAAGTTCAACGGGCCAACCCTGACGCTCGAGTTCGCGGACGCCCACGAAGGGATGCTCCTCCGCAGTGGGATGGCGCTCGTAATCGAAATCGTGAAGCAGGCCGGTGGTTGTGTAGAGCTCGAGGAAGCGAGCGCGCTCGTCGCCGGTAAGGCTAAGTCGGTCGGCTTCCGCTTCGCCGCAGGCGGTCACGCAGATCTCCACAGCGATCGCATGCTTGCGAAGACTCTCGCTCTGTGTCCACTCAGTGAGCAACTGCCAGGCCTGTTCGCGGCCGAATTTCTTCTCGCCATCTTCGATCAAAGTCATCTCAGAATTTTACGTGTTGCACACCTTGGTTCGCGTTTCTTCGGGTTGCTTCAGGTTTCGTATGCGAATCTTCGGGTTGACCCTAAGTTTCTACTTGACAATTATGGTTCACCGGCAGAAAGTAGCACTTATCGCGGTGCAAAACACCCGGGAGTACCCGCTCTGGCACTCCGCGCATTACCCAATGGCTACCACTCTAATTAGCGTGGAGACACGCGAAGTCGTGCGGTGCGATTTCTGCAGTTTGGTGCAGTACAGAACCACCAATTCTATGTGCAGAAAATGTCGCAGGCCCCTTGATATCGAGGAGCCTGCACCCCTAACCCCACAACTGGTAACGATGCCACCAGCGATTGCCTCTGCTGAGGCTGGGTTGCAGGTTGCGGCACAGGTACGCGAGATTCGTCGTGCGCGCCACCTGAGCCAGCGCCAGCTTGCCGGTCGCATGCAGGTGCCACGAACTTACATTTCGAAAATCGAGAACGGCAAGGCGATTCCGACGTTGGGTTCGCTGGAGCGTCTGGCTTCCGCACTGGAAGTGGATATGCGCCAGTTGGTCCGCGATTCGCGCAGCCGTCGTGAGGAAGAGGTCTCGGCAATTCTGTCCGATCCATTCCTGGCGGAGATTGCGTCGATGTTGCCGCATCTCGATTCGTTGCACCGGACGCTGCTGTACGGGTCGCTGCGGGATATGGCCGCGGGACGGCGCCGAACGGCTTAGGCTGCAATCTCTTAGCGATCTCACTTCGTCTCTTCACGAGCGGGCGAACGGCGCATTGCGCAGGTTCGCCCGGTCTCCGCATATTCAAGATGACGATTGGTTCATCTGGGGCTTTGAATCAGCGCAGATCGGTTTATGCTAGGCTCGAATATGTCGCCAGATTTCCCCGGCCGCCGGGGATTTTTCATTGGTTGACGTTGATGCGGTGTCCTTTAGGCGCGTTGGGCTTGTGAGCTGGCTCCTGCCGAATCTTGCACATGCGGAACGGGCATCGACTGAGAAGCGTAATAGATTTTGTCGAGGCAATTTCCTTGCATCCAACTGGCATGCTACGGATCGATGAGCTGACCTCAGAAGAGCGCGCGATCTATAACACGCTCAAGCCTGAGCGGCTGCCCGAACACGTCGCCATCATCATGGATGGCAACGGCCGCTGGGCGGGCCACCGTTCGCTGAAGCGTTTTCTTGGCCATCAGCAGGGCGCCAAGAGCGTCCAGATGGTTACGGAGACGGCCTCGCGCATTGGGCTGCCCTGGCTCACGCTGTATGCTTTTTCGCTTGAGAATAATTTGCGTCGCCCCCGCGCAGAAGTGAACTTCCTGATGCGGCTTCTGAAGGCCTATCTCGAAAACAATGTCCAGCGCATGAACGACAACAATGTGCGCATCCGTTACATCGGCCGCGTGCACGAGTTGCCGCGTGAAGTTCAGGACAAGATGCGATGGGCGGAAGAGGAAACCGCCCGGAACACCGGCACGACTCTCACACTCGCGCTGAACTATGGCGCGCGCTCCGAGTTAGTGGACGCATGCCGGGCGCTGGCCAGGGAGATAGAGCAGAAGAAACTCAGTCCTGATCGCATCTGCGAAGAGGACGTCCACCGACATCTCTATACAGCGCACATGCCGGATCCTGATCTCTTGATTCGGACATCGGGCGAGATGCGGATTTCCAATTTTCTGTTATGGCAGATCGCCTATGCCGAGATCTTTGTGACCGAGCGGCTATGGCCGGACTTTCGCGGCATCCACCTGCTGGAAGCCATCGCAGCATTCCAGCGTCGTGAGCGCCGCTATGGTGGGCTTAGCGATAGTGTCGGCGAGGTCGAAGAAGACCCCGATCAGATCAAGATCATAGCTAGCTGACCTTCGATTCACGCAAGAATCCCCTGTAAACACGTATCCTTTTTCCGATGATCCATACGCTGGCGGTGTCGGGATATCGCTCTCTACGGGATCTTGTGCTGCCGCTTGGGCAGCTAAACCTGGTGACGGGAGCCAACGGGACGGGAAAGTCCAGCCTGTATCGCGCGCTTCGGCTACTGGGTGACGCGGCGCTGAATACAGTGGTTGCGTCGCTGGCTCGCGAAGGCGGATTGCCGTCGACGTTGTGGGCGGGTCCGGAGAAGATTGCGCGAAGCGTTCGGCACGGAGAGCACGCGGTTGAAGGCACGCCGCGGCAGAAGTCCGTCAGCCTGAAACTCGGATTCGCGGGCGATCCCTACAGTTATTGCATTGATCTTGGCTATCCGCCGCCGGCGCAGGCGGCGTTCCCACTTGACCCGGCGATCAAGCGTGAATGCATCTGGCATGGCGGGATCTATCGAAGAGCGTCGGTGCTGGTAGACCGCAACAATCGACTGGTGCAGGTTGCACCGGGCAAGACCGGCAAGCACGAAGAGCCGTTGATTCTGACTAAGGAACTGAGCTCAACCGACAGCATGCTGGCAACGATCGCGGATCCGCAGCGGGCTCCGGAAATGCTGGCAGTTCGCGAATCGATTCGGGGCTGGCGATTCTATGAGGGCTTCAGGACGGATGCGGCTTCGCCGGTGCGAATTCCGCAGGTCGGTACGTTCACGCCTGTCTTGAATAACGATGGAACGGATTTGCCGGCGGCGCTCGCGACGATTCGTGCGTTTGGGGATGGGGAAGCGCTGGATCGTACGGTTGAGGATGCGTTTCCGGGCAGTCGCGTTGAAGTGGATGGGCAGGCAGGTCGGTTCGAGGTGCAACTCAGGCAGCACGGGCTGTTGCGGCCGCTGTCGGCAGCAGAGTTATCAGACGGCACATTGCGTTATCTGCTTTGGACGGCGGCCTTGCTGACGCCTCGGCCACCGGAACTCATGGTCCTGAATGAACCTGAAACCAGCTTGCATCCCGATCTTTTGCCGGCGCTGGCCAGGCTGATCGCCCACGCCTCAGAAAGTACGCAACTGGTGGTGGTGTCTCATTCGCCGCCTCTGATCAGGGCTCTGGAAGAGAACCGGAAATGCAGCCGGTTGCACCTGGAAAAGACGTTTGGAGAGACGGTGCTCGCGGGACGGACCCTTTTCAGCACCCCGAAGTGGGAGTGGCCGGTGCGCTAGGGGAGCAGCCGAGTCTCCCTGCCCGACCCCGGCGGTGTATTCTCAACGCTGGAATGAAACGAGTTCTGACAGCACTCATTCTGGCGCCCCTGGTGCTTGCGCTGGTGTTTCTCGGCCCCATGTGGCTCATTACGCTGGTGGTTGCCGTTGTTGCGATGCTGGCCGCCTGGGAGTTTCTGGCGCTGACGGAGCGTCGTGGAGCCAAGCCGCCAAAAGTCCTGACTCTTGGGTGTATCGGGCTGCTTTTTGCGGGCAATTATCAATCGCCTGAAGAAACAATCACGCTATTCGGAATGTTCAGCGTCATTCTGCTTGTGTACTGTGCCTTCCGTTCTCCGGTTGATCGCGCCCTTGCCGACGCAACCTCGTCGGTATTTGCTCTGTTCTATCTCTGCTTGACGTTAATCCCGATTCCCATGCTCCGGGCGCAGAGCAACGGCCCGTCGTTGCTGGCATTTCTGTTCCTTACGGTATGGGCCGGCGACTCTGTGGCGATGTATTCCGGGCGGACATTCGGAAAGCGAAAGTTGGCGCCCAATCTCAGCCCCAACAAGACCTGGGTCGGGGCCATCGGATCGGTGGCGGGGGCAGTTGCGGTGGCGGGAATCCTGCTGGGACTGAGTTCCTACTTGGTGCAATGGAACTCGGTGAAGCTTTCGTTTGCCGATGCGCCGTGGTGGTACTGGCTGATGCTTGCCGTGATGGTGAACGTGGCAGCGCAGGTGGGCGATCTGGCGGAATCTGCGCTGAAACGCTCGGCTGGCGTGAAAGATTCCGGCACCTTGCTTCCGGGGCATGGGGGCATCCTTGACCGCATTGACGCCCTGCTGCTGGCAGCGCCGGTGCTGTGGTACGCTCAGGTTATCCGCCTGAGATTCTAGATGGGCGAAATATTGCTTGCTTGTTGCTGTAAGTATTGGACTTAGCAGAACGTTGAAACGACTCGCCATTCTCGGTTCTACTGGCTCCATCGGCCAAAGCACCCTCTCCATTGTTGAGCAGTTTCCAGATCGCTACAAGGTAGCGACCCTGGCGGCTGGGCGCAATGTTGACGAGGCATTTGCGCAGGCGGCGAAGTGGCGGCCCAGGATGGCTTCGATGGCCACCGAAGAACTTGCGGGCGAGTTGAGTGCCCGGCTGAAGCAGGCAGCAGTCAACGGCATCGAGGTAGTTTACGGAGCCGAAGGAACGGTGGCCTGTTCCACGCACACTGAAGCCGATTTCGTGGTGTCGGCCATTGTGGGAGTCGCGGGACTTGAGGCCACGCATGCTGCGATCCTCGCTGGAAAGCCCGTTGGCCTCGCCAACAAGGAGTGCATGGTGGCGGCGGGCGAAATCCTGACCGCTGCGGCGCGGGAACGCAACGTGCCGATTCTGCCCATCGACAGCGAACACAATGCGGTGCACCAGTGCCTGCGGGTTGGCACACATGCCGAGGTGAAAACCATCTGGCTGACGGCGTCGGGCGGCCCATTCAGGCAAACCCCGCTGACCGAATTTGCCAGAATCACGCCGGAGCAGGCCCTGAAGCACCCGACGTGGGTGATGGGACGCCGGATCACAATTGACTCGGCCACCATGCTGAACAAGGGGCTGGAAATTATTGAGGCTTGCCGATTGTTCGATGTGCCGCCCGCAAAGGTGCGAGTTACGGTGCATCCACAGTCGACGGTGCACTCCCTGGTGGAGTACGTGGATGGGTCGATCCTGGCGCAGATTTCGGTGACAGATATGAGGTTGCCCATCCTGTATGCGCTCGCGTATCCGGAGCGTCCGGCCTCGACTTTGAGCTTCGATCTGGCTGCATTACGCCATCTCGATTTTGAGGAGCCGGATTTTGAACGATTCCCCTGTTTGCGCCTTGCTTATGAGGCAGCCGCGAAGGGCGGAGCCCACTGCATAGCGCTGAATGCCGCCGATGAGGTGGCTGTCGAGGCCTTCCTGGACCGGAAAATCCCCTTTAACGGCATACCGGGTACAATTGAAAAAGTGCTTGCGTCCACGCCCGAGTCGCACCCCGCAACCATCGCAGAGGTGCTTGCATCGGACCGGGAAGCGCGTCTAATGGCTCATGCGTTTGTTGGTTGAGCCTGAACGCTTTGCCGGCATAGTGCCGCGCCAATTGTGAGGTCTGGATTCTCTCGTTTATGCATGATTTTTTCGTATCCGCAGTAGCCTTTATCGTCCTGGTTGGCGTGATGGTCGTGGTCCACGAATTTGGCCACTTTATAGTCGCCAAGCTCTGCGGAGTGCGCGTGGAAGCTTTCTCTGTCGGTTTCGGTCCGCGCCTGTTTGGCATCAAGTACGGCGATACCGACTACAAGGTCTGCCTGTTGCCCTTGGGCGGATTTGTGAAGATGACGGGCGAGAATCCGGGGGAAGTTGCCATGGTTCCCGGGACGCCAGTGGCCATTCAGGCAGCGGAGAAACTCGGCGGCCATGACGCGCCTGCTGCTCCTGTTTACGAGGAACTCGTGCAGGATCCCGGGTCATTTATGGCCCATCCTCGCTGGCAGCGCATGCTCATCGGTGTGGCCGGTCCCTTCTCCAACTTTGTGCTGGCGTTCGTGCTGATGGTGGTTTATTTCACCTTTATCAATGAAGTTCCCGACATTCGGACGACGAAGATTGAGTGGGTAACGCCTGGCTCGGCGGCTGAACAGGCCGGCCTTCAGCCTGGAGATGTAATTTCCGCATTCGATGGCGCCGCACATCCTGATTACCAGAAGTTTCACGACCTTGTTGGGGACAACTCAAACAAGACCGTCCCCGTCAGCGTCGATCGAAATGGCGCGACGATTCAGACTTCGATTCACCTGCCGGGCAGCGTTGACGCGCAGCACGATGACCTGAGCAAGGCCGGGATCTTTGTGCAGTACACCCAGAGCCCGATTCAGATTGAGCAGGTAAGCGCTGACTCGCCGGCGCAGCGCGCAGGATTGCAGTCGGGCGACAAGATTGTTTCCGTCGATGGCCATGACTTCCATACAGTGCTGCCCCTGGTGGATTACATGCAATCGGGCAAGGGCAAGCCAGTGACGCTGACGGTGGATCGCAAAGGCGCGACGCTCCCACCGATCGTGATTCATCCTTATGTGCAGGAGGGTGGCTGGCGGCTTGGGTTTCTTCCATCGGGTCCGGCTGACGTGCCGGTGCGCACCGAGCCGATGAAGTTTTCGAGCGCCGTGGCCGAATCGCGCGACTTCTGCGCTGAGAGTTCGCTACTGATCGTCAATGTGCTGAAGAAGGTGTTGACGCACCAGGTTTCAGTTAAGCAGCTTTCCGGTCCCGTCGGCATCGCCGTAGCGGCTGGGCAGGCTGTGAAGGAGCGCTACTGGCTGGCGAAGTTTGACCTGGCCGCGGGAATCAGTTTGAATCTCGGAATCCTGAATCTTCTGCCCTTCCCGATTCTGGATGGAGGCCTGATCCTGCTGCTGCTGATCGAGAGCATCATGCGGCGCGACATCAGCATGATTGTGAAGGAGCGTATCTACCAGGCCGCGTTTGTGGTGCTTGTGGCGTTCTTCGCATTCGTCATGTTCAACGACTTCAGCAAGCTGCAGATCTTCTCGCACCTCAAGCCGTAGAACAGTGGTCAGTGATCAGTGGTCAGAACAGCAATGAAAGATCGCGTGCGATGCCAGTGATAACCCACCAGGTACGAGTGCGTTATGCGGAGACCGACCAGATGGGCATTGTCTACTATGCCAACTATCTGGTCTGGTTTGAACTGGGGCGCGTGGAGCTACTGCGCTCACTCGGTCTTGCTTACAGCCAATTGGAGAAAGAGCACGAGTGCATTCTGCCGGTGGTGGAGGCTTCGTGCCGGTATCGTTCTCCCGCGAAATACGATGACGAGATTCTGATTGAGACGCGGCCTGCATTGCTGCGCGGATCGGTAATCAAATTCGCCTATCGCATCCTCCGCAAGGGCGCTAACGGCGAAGAACCTACGCTATTGGCGGAAGGCGAAACGGTACACGTGGTATGCGACGATCAGTTGAAGCGCAAAGCCCTCCCGGAGCATTACGCCGCTGCGCTGCGGAATCTGATGCCTGAGCGCCAAGCGCACTAGGCCTCAACGCCGAGTCGCCGCTCTTCTTTTCAGTTGAGAATCAAGGTGCCTGCTTCTGGCTTCGGGTATTGCAGTCGGCGCACGTCGTAATCAGATTCTCGTCGTCGTCGCTTCCCTCGGCGGGCGATTTCACGAAATCGATCGTTGCTGTGAAACGCGTGAGTTGCTTCTCGCAGCGGCGGCACTTGTAGCCGTCGCGCTCGAAGACCTGCATGCGTTTTTCGTGAGCGCCCTTATTCGAAACCGGGAACAATGCCAGTTCTTCGGCCAGTCGTTCGGCGCGGAATTTGCGGCAGGCCTCGATCTCGTCGGGGATGAGGACGCGATAGAGAGTCCCCTGGCGATTTGGCTCGCCGAGCTTCTGGATCGCGCCGATCTCTTCGAGTGCGTGCAGCGTGTCCTGCACTTTGCTGATGGAGATGTTATTTTCAGCGGCGTTGGTGTACGACGATTTGACCACTGCACGCCTCAGACTGCTGCGGCTGACGCGAATGTGCGGATTGCCGTCCTTCGCAATCGAATGACGGAAGAGAAACCAGTAGAACGCGGCATCGTAGGCCGTGAGGATCGGCTGCAGGTCGTCGACGATTTCGCCGATGATGTCGGGCAGTTCGAGAGCAGAGAAGCCGGCATCCCCTTTCGGCGTGGTTGCGGTCTCCGCCTCTAGCTCGGCCAAAAGCTGGCGTATCTTTTCGACGCGCGGGTTCATTGCAGAGCATTCTAGACCCTCTGGCAAGACTGGCGCTTTCCAATTCAATGCTGCAGAGGTCTCTTACATACCGGGGTGCGTCAGTGAGTTAGCCTTGGGGACCAGTTGCATATAGACAGACTGCGGCAGGATGGTTTGCCAGTGATTCGTTGCCCGCGCGAAGAGAACCAGTCCAAAGAAGATGTACGCAAGGACTCCGCAGACGGTGAGAGGCGTGAGCACGCGACGGCGCCAGCGATCTGCCGGTGAACTGGCGCCGCGCGGTGGGAGCGCGAATTGCAGTGCATCCTGCGCGGAGCAGGCTGCTACGCACTCCATGCAAGCCGTGCACTCAACGGAGCGAATCTGGACCAGGTTGTCGACCGCTAGCCCAGCCGGACATGCCTTTGCACATTTTCCGCAGTCGATGCAGGCTTCTTGATCGCGGCGGATTTTAACCGGGCTGAGGAGCGATGCCAGCCCCATGAGCGCGCCGTAGGGGCACAGATAACGGCACCAGAAGTTCTGCACAAGCATGGAAAGAAGCATGAGCAAGCCGATGACGATGGCTGCCGTGATCCCGATATCGCGGAAGAAGTTCAACATCTTGACGTCGGCGACGAGACCGTAAGGTGTCGCCATGAAGTCTTCAAGCGCCTCGGCCGACATGGCGCCGATAACTGCAACGAAAAGTCCGAGCAGCACGTATTTCAGGCTGCGCAGGCCGATGTCGAACCAGCGCGGAAGGCGCAGATTGCGCCCGAAGACGCCGCGGCCGATCTTCCAAAGGAATTCCGAGAAGGTACCGACGGGGCAGAGCCACGAGCAGAAAGCCTTCTTCAGGAACAGGCTCATCAGCATGAAGCCGATGAAGAGGAACATCGCGGCTGGGTGGATTTGCGGCACGCGCCCGGTGAGGAGCAAGTATTTCGTGTTCATCAACCCGGCGATGGGCAGCCAGCCTTCCACTCCGGCGGGTCGCGCGACGCTCATGCCAACGCCGCCCCGCTCAAAGTAGCGGGCCCACACGTAGAACTGGAGACCGAGCCAGCCGTTCACCACCAGAAACAAGCCCTGCACGATGTGGCGCGTGCGCTGGGAGCGGTCGGGGGCGAAGCGGCGGATAAATGCCTTCCTGAGCTTCTGAACCTGTATCTGTTGGGCGGGTTGAGTGGCCATGGCGTTTCTCTTACTTCTCAAAGTAATTCGACCGGAGATAGCGTGCAGCGACTTTGGTCACACCTCACGTATCATGGCTGAAATGTGGGGTGGGGAGGAGGATTATGTCCATCGAGTCGCCTGAAGATCTCGCGGGAATGGAGCGGGCAGGAAAAGTGACGCGGGCTGTGCTGGAAGCGATGAAGGCTGCGGTACGGCCGGGCATCAGCACGCGCGAACTGGACGAAATTGGTGCCACCACGATGCGAAGCTTTGGCGCGCGATCGGCACCTAAGCTCGTGTATGGATTTCCCGGGTACAACTGCATCAGCGTGAACGATGAAGTTGTCCATGGAGTTCCCGGAGGACGGCGGCTCCAAAGCGGTGACCTGGTGAAACTGGATGTGACGATTGAAATCGCCGGCTACATGGCCGATGCATGTGAGACCGTCGCAGTGGGCGCCGTTACCGATGAGTCGAGGCAGCTGATGAATTGCGCTCAACGTGCCTTCTGGGCGGGTGTGGCCGTGGTGCGACCGGGCGCGCGCGCTTTCGACATCGGGCGAGAAGTTCACAAAGCTGTGAGTGCGGCTGGTTATGCAGTTGTGCGTGATCTTACCGGGCACGGCATCGGCCATACGATTCACGAGCGACCTACGATTCCGAATGAATACGATCGGCAATGCAATGATGTGCTCACCGAAGGTTTGGTGTTCACGATTGAGCCCATGATTGCCGTCGGCACTTCTCGGACAATTACGCTGAAGGACGGCTGGACCGTGCGGACGCGCGACCGTTCGCGCTCGGCGCACTTTGAACATACGCTGATTGTGACGAGTGATGGAGCAAGGCTGCTGACGGCCTAGTCTATTGCGCAATTACGATCGGTGCGCGCCAGAAGGCCGCCTTCCCGGTCGATGGGTCGAGCACCGTGACCTGGCAATCGTATCGGCCTGGCTTGAGACTGGCGGCGCTCACGTTGAAGTTGAGAGGCGTCACGCCAAGGCGCGTCGCAGCATTCGGCGCGACGGCAATGGGCTGTGTTTTGAATGCTTCAACGCCATTGGCGTACAGAGTCACGAATGCCATCACAGGCTGCGCGGGCGCTGGCGGGACGGTTGGTGTGCCGGTCGACGGCGCGGCGGCAGGCGGTTTGTAGGCCTGCAGGTAAACGTAGATGTCGCGGTTCTGATTGAAGACGCGGGTTACGCTGGGCACGAGCTTCTTGCCATCCTGCACCAGTGGGTTGACCGCATCGTCCTTGGCGCGATCTTTCGCTTTGGCCGCATCGTAGATCGCATCCTTCAGTTCGACCCGCTGGCTGCTTAAAACAACAGAGCTGATGGGAACGCGTTTGTCTTCCTTGTTGAGATTGGGAATCACGAACGTAGTCTGGTACGTTCCAATGCGGCCGGTTTCGTCGTCGCGCGCGAGGAACTTGATCATGTATTTACCGGGCAGGAGCGTGAACCCGGTGTCGTATTCGATGGGGCGATGCGCGAGTTCGGCGGCTGTAGCGTCGGAGAGCTTGATGTTTACAAAGTCGCGCACGTTCGAGACGGTCGTGCCGCCGACCATGTCTTTGATTTCGCCGACGAAGTCGATCAACGTGTGCTCGGCACCGCCGCGCTTGGCTAAGGCAAGTTCGCGCCCGGGGATTTTGACGACGATGGGTACGAAGTACTCGGCGCGATTTAACTGGAAGTGATCGATTTCCATGGCGATGGAGAGGTCGGTCACGGGATCCTCGAGCATCAGCGCGTCTTCGAGTTGACGCTCCTTGTCGACGGCGGTGAATTTGCTGAACTCCTTGTCGGCGTAGTAGCCCTGGCGATAATCAAGCTTGGCTTCGAGATCCTGGTTGAGCGCGATCTTGACGCGACGGAAGCGGCCATTGCGCGCGGGATTCGTCGTGTAGTAGCCGAGGATGTAGTAATCCGAGATTGCATCCTGCGCTTGTAGAATGCCGCGATCGAGGTCGTTGGTGTCGAGCAATGCCTTGCCGCCGGTGTCGGCTGCCAAAGAATAGAGCGTGTCCTGCGAACGTTGGAAGCGATCTGTGACCGCGTTGGCTGCGGCGCCAGTGTAGATGCTGGAGTTTCCCTGCGAACCCTGTGTCGCATCGCCAAGAGGCGCCTGCGCGACAAGACCGCGCGCATCGATGGGCCAGAAACTAACGCCAGCCTTGATGGCCGCGTCGACGGTGGCATGCATCTGCGCCTGATTGTCCACGCCATTGAGCCGCATGCCTCCAGCAAAATAGATCAACGACTTCTTCTCATTGAGCTGGCCGAGCATGTGAGCGGCAGTCTGTAATGCGGAGAGCTGCCTGTCGGTATTGAAGATGTTGAATTCACTGTCGTCCTGCCCGAAGGCGGCGCCGGTGTCGGCCGCGCTTGCGTCATCGACTTCTTCGGCTGAGTCCTGGCC
Organism: uncultured Acidobacteriaceae bacterium; assembly: GCA_963832035.1. Classification (GTDB taxonomy): domain Bacteria; phylum Acidobacteriota; class Terriglobia; order Terriglobales; family Acidobacteriaceae; genus Telmatobacter. Next base: position 706,826 of record CAWHSK010000005.1, read on the forward strand.
TTCTCCGACGATCATGGTTTCAAGAATGCTGAGCAGGCGATCGCGGTCCTGGGTGAAATCCTGAAGAATGTCGACGGAGCCGGTGTTGTAGCGCATGATCGCCACCAGGTCGACGGAGGTCATCTGCGTGCGGATGAACTGCTCGGCCGCCTGCAAAGCGCGTATCTGGTCTGCCGGCAGCATGGCCGACATATCGAAATACAGCGCGAGTAGTCGGCGATTCTTGTAGCGTTCGTTGTCGGTGGTTTCTGGTGCGATCTTTTCGCGCGCGAGGCGTTTGTAGATTTTCAGGTCTTCTTCACTGCGTTTCGAAGGCGGGAGCGGCTTTGCAGTTTCAGCGAGGTCCTGGTGCTCGCAAAACTTAATGGTCTGCGGCACGTTGTCTTCGGTAACGCTGAAATCTTTTGCCGTGAGGCCGCGAATGGGATTTCCCTGCTTGTCTTTGACGACGACGGCCTCGACGACGAGCTGCACCTTCACCGACATCGTGTAGTTATCCTGCGCGTTAGCTGGACGATTCTGACCGACTTGCTGCGCGGTGGACGAAGCGGCGAAGAAGCATACGAGAAGTAGGGCTGTAAGTTTGCGCATGGTCAGAACCTCACCCGCATTGTGGCCTGCAGGCTGCGCATCGCGTCCGCCGATTCCGGCAGCCCAAATTGCGCGCTTTCCAGTGTCGTGACCCAGCTGCTGAAGACAGGATGATTCAGCAAGTTCGTCGCGTCGATGCGTACGTCGAGGAAGAAGCGTTTGCTGGGACGGAAAGTGCGCTGCATTCCGCCATTAAGGCTGAACTGGTTTGGTCCCGTGATGGAGTTTCTGCCTGCAGTGCCCCAGGTGCCGGGTGCGGGTGACGTGTAGGCGGCCGCATTGACGTGTGCGCCATTCTGCCCGCCACTGATCGGCGAGCCGGTGAGGCTGGGCCGCAGTGGACCTAGCCAGCCAGTGCCAGGAACGGCGGCGGGAAAGAGCGGCGTCTCCGGCAAACCTGTGCCCACATTCAACTGCATCAGCAGTGTCCACTCTTTCAGTGCTCGACCTCGCCAGCCACCGAGCAATGTTCCGCCTTCGAGCCCTTGGCCGGTGGTGTATTGCGCTTGCAGATTGAGGAGATGGCGCTGGTCAAAAGAGGAAAGCGAGCGTTCCGCTGTCAGATCGAGCCAGTCCTGCGCGATCTGCGCATTTCCCGATGACGGCGAGGAAGAGCTGGCTGAAAAATCAGTTTGCGAAGCGCTCGATTGATGCCCCTGGCCGCCGAGCATAGCGTCGTCGTCGATCGACTTTGAGTAGGTGTAGAGCAGCGACGCAGCAAAGCCGCCGCGGAGGCGCCGACGCAACTGAAGCTGGCCAGATTGGCGCGTGGAATTTCCGCCGGAGGTTTCGTATACGAATCCGACAGAGCAACCAGAACACGGATTGTCCGCGCCGAGCGGATAGCTGTTGGGCAGGAATTGCTGAACGCCGTGTGTTCCTTCTACGCCGAGATAGGTCGCCGTCATCTGCAGTGCCCATGGCAGGTCGCGTTGGATGGAGGCCTGCCATGTCTGCGCGTAACCTACGCGGAAGTTGGGATCGATGCCGAAAACCTGGGGTGTAGTAATGCCGCACTGCGTGAAGCCGTTGGCGAGAGTGAGTGGGCAGTCTGCACTGTTCTGCTGTTTGCCACTCTTCGAGAGCGGCGCCTGTTGTGCGAGCTGAAGGGCGGGAGTGAGGTACACCGACGTGTCGTGGTAGATACCGTAGCCTCCACGGATTACGATCGTCGAGGCTGGAATGGGCCTCCAGGAAAATCCGATGCGCGGCTCGAATCCACGGTAGTCGGGACGCACGAGAGAACTCGGATAGGTCTGTCCGGTTACTAGCCCGACGGGATCGGAAGACAGCACGGGAACTGCCTGAGTGAAGCCGGAAGTCACATCGAGATTCACGAGACGATCTTGCGTTTCCGTCATCGGCGTGCCGTACTCCCAGCGCGCGCCGAAGTTGATTGTGAGGATCGGCAACACGCGCCAATCGTCGGTGGCGTATGCGTCGTAGACGGTTTGCCGGAAATATTTATCAGCGTTGCCAAAGGCAATCGAGGTGGTATCGGGAATGCCGATGAGGAAGTCGGCCAAATCAGATCCGGTTGCGAGGCCGGTGAATGTGAAGCTGCCGCGCGGGTCCTGCTGAAACTGATCGTTGTACTGCTGTTTGCGGAGATCGCCGCCAGCCGTGATGTTGTGGTGTCCGTGATAGAGGCCGATTGAGGCTGAGAAACCGTCGGTGCGGTTCCGATTGAACGCGCTTTGCGCGTCAGAGAGCGCCGCGATTCCGCTGGAGAAGTTCAGCGCCGGAGGGCCCCAGTTGGCCGGGGTTTGATCGTTGCCGGTGATCCCGGCTTCCCCGGATATGTTGGTCTTATTCTGGAATTCGGGGGTCACCTGCGTGCGCAGACTGCTGAAGTGATAGCCGGCGTAGAGAAAGAGGTGCTGGTTCAAGCGGTGCGACCAGTTGACATTCGCGTTGAACCCGAGCGTGTCCGTGGTGTCGACGAAGCTGAAGAGATTGACGTCGTCCGCGCGGGTGCTCTGGAAGTTGAAGTTGCCATAGAGCTGATCGCGCTTGCCTAACGTTTTATCGAGGCGAGATTGCAAGCTGTCCTGGTGGCTGCCGTTCAGCACGGGAATTTGAAAATTATAGGACGGGTTTCCGTTGAAGTTGGGAAGTGGATAAAGCTGCAGTAAGTATGCCGACTGCGGACTCACGGGATAGGTCGCCCCGTCGACGATTCCCGCTCTCTCTTCCAACGTGGGGACGAGTGCCGAATTAGTTTGTGCAGTGTTGTTACGCGTCCACTGATAGCCAACAAAGAAGTTTGGACCGCGCGGAAGCAAGTGCGGTATCTTCAGCGGGCCGCCGAGCGTCAAGCCAAGCGTGATGCGATTGTAAGAAGGCTTTGGAGTTTCAAATCCGGTCAGCGAGTAGGGCCGTGCATTGAGCAGTGCGTTATCGAAAATGAGTCCGAAGCCGCCGTTGTAAAGACTCTTGGTGTTGTAGCGGCGATTGCCGAAGGCCTGATTCAACGAGAACTGCGAAGTAGCGGCGTTGTTGACGCTGCCGTTGACAAGGAATCCGTCAGAGCTTTGCTGATTCGCATCGTCCGGCGGTTTTGGCATTTCCGCCGATGTCCCTCCCGCTTCAGGCTTCTTTTCAGTTGCGGCCTGCAAAGCGGGCTTCGGTGCTGTGGGCTGCGGCGGAGGCGCGGTGGCCAGGGCTTTCAATTGATCTGTGGGAAGCAATTTCAGCTCATATTTTGCGCCCGTCATTTTCGGCGCAACCACGACATCGGCGTCGATCGTCTCGAAGCAGAGCATTTTTACTTCGATCTTCCACCGTCCGTCGGGCAGATCGTCGAAGTGGAAGACTCCACCCTCGTCGGATGTGACGCTGAAAGCCTTCGAGCCCTGCGTCGCGATGATGGTTGCGCCGGGAACGGGCAGGCCGCCGAAAGTGATTTGTCCGAAGTATTCAGAGGCACGGGCAAGCGGCACCGTGGAGAGACAAAGCAGCACGGCGACTAGCCATCTCGCAAACCGGCGCCACAGGGTCATCCGCTCACTCGGCAAGAAATCAATTCGGCGAAAGGTATCGAATATTGAATTCGACGGACCCCTGATGGTTTAGACACCATGGGTTCGCCGATGTTCCCGGTCAGTTCTCTGACGGCAGATTGATGTGGTCGATCACGATCACATCCACTTTGCTCTTTTGTGATTCCAGTTTCAACCCGAGTTGCTCTTCGAGAGCGGTGAACAACGATGGTCCTCCCGCGTCTGCTGCCACATCGCCGTGCGCCGGTCCGCCTTCGCCTCCGAGTCCGCCAGTCGGCATCGTTCCTTGGTCAGGCGTCCATTGAAGGGCGAAATCGTATTTCCCCTTGAGCCCCGTTTCATCCAGAACAGTTCTATTCACACTAAAAGAGAGGGTGTGTGTCAAAAACTCCATCCCTCCGCCGTGCGCGTCGATGCGCCCGGGCCCCATCGAGACCATCCCGCGTCTTCCCATCGGGTCCCTTCCAGGCCTGGTCGGACCCGCGTTTGCCGGCGGTTCGTGTCCGGGTGCGGCCGGTCCCGCCTTCGGGTCCGGGAATTCATGTGGTCCACTATCGTCAGGCTTCGACTCGGTTAACTTAGGACCTCCCTTTGCGATCACCAGCGCATAAATCGGAAGCTCCCGTTTCTCCACGTGGTATTTCAAGTTGAATCGCTCTACAAGAACAGGCAGGAGCATCTGGCGCCGCTGCTCTGCCTTGAGCTTTTCCATCTTAGGAGCATCCTCTGGTGCGACCTTGGCTTCGATATCGTAGCGGTTCGATTTCACCCATCCTGGCGCACCTAAGATCCGGTCTTCTTCGACACCGAATGCCTGCTGCAATACCATTTGCAGCGGGACACCCTTCAGAGTCGTTCCGCCGGGTGTCATCATCATCACGTGCCGGCCATCATTCTCGGGTGCTGGTTTGACCGTCGCCACTTCGTACTTCGGAAGGCCCTGCGCCGATCCGGACGGTTGCGATGCGGTCGCCGTGGGTGACTGTGCTTCTTGTCCGTGAAGAACACCAAAGCCCACCGGCACCAAAACAACCAGCCCCGCAGCGGCGCATAACGCAAATTTGCGACCAAGGCCGAGAGCCACTCCAGACCGCTTCGTCATGATCCGCAGGATGCGCTCTTTCAAATCTGCGCCTGAAACGCCCGAAACACACGGAGTCGCGGGCTCGAGGCAGAATGCGCACACCTTCAGAATGCTGTCCGCGTAGACTTCCGGTTTTGCATTACGCTCAATAACGCTCTCATCGCATGCGCGCTCGCGCTCTTCGTTCAGCCTCGCCGTCATCCATCGCACCAGGGGATGGAACCAGAAAAGCGCCTCCACCGCTGCATGAATCGCGGTGGTCAGATTGTCGCGGCGCCGTACATGTTCCACCTCATGCACCATGATTGCGTCGATCTGCACGTCATCCAGCCGGTTCGAGAGACCAATCGGCCACAGCAAGACAGGCCGAATCATGCCGAATACTCCCGGCTCGATCTCGCGGGAAGAAAACGCCAGGGCAATCGGTCTACGAATATTCGTTCTGCGCTCTGCGCGCCGCAGCGCATCGAACTCACGTCCTTCCGAAACCGGTTCTGCCTCTCGCGCCAATGCCGCGGTCCTGCGCCACGCCAAGATCCACCGGGCCAGCACCACAAAACAGCCGCACACCCAGATCCCCGCAATCAATGCGCAGGCAATTGAAGATAGATCCGCGTGCATTGAATACGCTGCCACTCTGCCGCTACCCGGAGCCGGAAACTGCCGGAATGGCACGCCGAACTCTTCGATGACCGAGTACACCGCAGGCGCTCCCGGCTTGGTGAATACCGGCTTTGCCCAATGTTCGCCGATGCGCGTCAGAAGACTGAAAGGCACCAGAAACTTGATCGAAGCAATCATCCAGATCGCGTAACGAATACGCGCCTCATTGTCTCGGAGCGCAATTGTCAATAGCCATGCAAGAAGTGTAACGGCCGTCGATTGCCACAGATGATTCACCAGGACGGCCGTCCAGCCGGGCGCGAAGAGATCCGGTAAGTTCATGATTCCCGCTCCTTGTTGAGATTGCGCAACAGCCGCTCTGCATCTTTCACATCTTCCAGCGACAGCTTGCCTGATTCAATCAGGTGGGTCATTACAGGTTGTCCGCGCCCGCCAAAGAGGGACAGAAGGTCGTCCATTAGACGTCGCTGCGCCGCATCCCGTGAGATCGCCGGCGAAAAGATATGAAAATTCCCGACCTTCTTCAGCCGGTGCACGATGCCTTTGGCTTCCATCCGGTATACCGTCGTCTGGATAGTCGTGTACGCAGGCCGCTTCTTCAGCGGAAAAGATTCCTGAATGTCGCGGATGGAGCACTCGCTTCGGGTCCAGAGTGTCTCCATGATTTTGAATTCGAGTTTGGACAGTTTTGGTTGCGGCACCTGATCTCCTACATGTGTAGTAATAGGTACCACGGGTGTTTGTTTCGGGTCAACCGAATTGTGACGAAATGTAATTTCCCGCGCGAGCGCCCCGGGCCGCTAGTTTGCTGTGGGCTTCTCCACTTGATCGATGACGATGACATCGACAGCCGTCTTCTCTGCCGAAAGCTTCAACCCAAGCTCCTGCTGGATGGCGTCATAGAGGCTGGGAGCGGCGGCGGCGGCCGTGTCGGTTGAACCGTTGTTGCTGCCTTGAGCGGGCATCGGTGGCGGATGTCCGCCAAACTGCGAGTCATCGGGCGTGAAGGTGCACTGGTAGTCGTAGCGGCCTTTGATTTCAGTCTTGTCGACAACTGGCCGGTCGAGCACGAGGATCTGCAGGAAGCCGGTGAAGTCATTGATGGTTGCGTTGACCATGTTTAGCGTGATGCCCCCGGTGCCGGGTCGGATGCCGATGCCGGGCAGATTACCTTGAATTTGTGTCGGTTTCAGCTTGTTTCCGTCTTTGCCGACGGTGAGCACATACGCTGACATTTCGCGCTTGTCGTGGTGGAACTTGAGACCGAAGCGATCGGCAAGCAGCTTGCGGATCATGATTCTGATCTGCTCCGGGTTTGGAACGCCTTCCTGCTCGGGAACGGCTTCGATGTCGTAGCGGTCTTTTTCTAACCAATCGGGCGCGTTCACGATCTGCTTGGCTTGTACTTCGTATGCGAAGGAGATTAAGTCGCCCAGCGATGAAGCGCGCGTCATAAATTTACGGCCGCGAATAACCAGTCCCTGCATGCTGGTTGCGCCGGTGTTGTTGGGCTTGATGGTGGCTACTTCAAAACTCGGATCGGCATCGGCAGCCATGGGTTTTGGAGGCGGCTGCGGTTTGGGAATCTCCCATGCGGTTTCTGGCGTGGCACGCGTCAGTACCAGGGGAAGCGAATTGCCGCCCTGGCTGGAACTTCCGTCGATGGTCTTTCCGTCGGCGCTTAATTTTCCTTCGTACGTAAGACCTGCGAGTTTGAGGACCATCTTTACGTCCTGACCCGTAAGGATGACTGAGTCGAGATTGATCGGGTTGCCACCCTGATCGAGGCTGTAAAAGACCCCCTTATATCCGCCCTTATCGTCCTTGGTGATTTTGACGACGGTGCGAAGGTCCTGGCCTGCATGAAGCGTGCCCTGCCATGTATCAGCGATGTCGTGCGGCGAAGTGGGCGCGGCCTGAGCGGGCGCGGACGCAGCCTGGGCGTGAACTGGGTTCAGATGTCCGGCGCACGTGACCAGCGCAAAAAGGATGGACGCGAAAGAACACGAGGCAAACAGAATTGTCGGGCGAAGACCGAATGAAGCAGGAATTATCATTTTTGAGAATTTCCTTCGTTGTGCCGGGTCGCAATTTATCGTACGCGCGCCAGCGAATTTGCGGACGTGCTGAGGATACACGCGGCAGAAGCCGTTTAGCGCGAATAATTGCCTACTGTTCGAATTCGCACAATGATCCGAAAAGATTGCGATTTGCGATGCTGGTCGGCGATTCTGCTTCTCAGGGCAAAACGATTGAGATCGCAAATCCGTCGTAACCCTTGCCGCCCACGGTTTGCAATACCGTCGAAGTGAGCCGCGATTCGGCGGAGAGCATCTCTGTGAAGCGGCGCACTCCTTGGATATTTGGATCAGGATTTTCCGGATCAATTACTTTGCCATCGCGCACTACGTTGTCGGCAACGATGAGAGTGCCTGGTCTCGAGAGTTTCAGTGACCATTGCAGGTATTCGGGGTAGCTGGCCTTATCCGCGTCGATGAAGATGAAGTCGAAGGGGGCGGCGTGTTCTTTGGCGAGTACGGCAAGCGACTCTGAGGCGTTGCCGATGCGTAGATTCACACGTTTCGCGAGCCCGGCCGCTTCGAGGTTTTGTTTAGCGATTTCAGCGTGACGTGGCTCTAGTTCGAGGCTGACGACGAGTCCGTCATCCGGAATTGCACGAGCTATCCATAGGGTGCTGTATCCGCCGAGTGTACCAATCTCGAGAACCCGTCGCGCATTTGTTGCGCGCACGAATAATTCGAGGAGTTTGCCCTGCAGGGGAGTGACGTCGATAGCGGGAAGATTGGCTTTGCGATTGGCGCCGAGTGCGTCGTCGAATCCATCGCCGGCGGGGATCAATGCATCGGCGAAGTAGCGGTCGACTTGTTTCCAGATTTCGTTTGCTTTCTTGGGCAAGGCTCACCCCCGGGGAATCAAGCAATAGTTTAGCTTGGAAATTTATTTGTCGCGTGCGACAACGAAATCCGGAACCCAGAGGAGCGCCCGCTTGAAGTCCGAGTCGGGCAGGGAAGCAAGCGCCTGCCGTGACTGTTCGGCGTACCGATCCGCGGCGGCCATGGCGTATTCGACGGAGCCGTTGCGGCGCAGAATTTCGCGAATCTGCTCGCGGCTTACATACTCAAAACTGCGATCGTCGAGGACGCGCTGAATTGTCTGCCGCTCACGCGCGGTGCCGTGATCGAACGCGTGAATGACGGCGAGCGTGGTTTTGCCTTCGCGCAGATCGCTGGCGACGGGCTTGCCGAGCACTTCTTCGGTTGCGGTGAGATCGAGCACATCATCGACAATCTGGAATGAAAGACCTACCGCACGTCCGTAGGCTGCAAGCTTTTCTTCCTGCGCTTCGGTGGAACCGGCCAGCACTGCGCCGAGACGCATCGAGGTTGAGAAGAGGCATGCGGTTTTGCGGAAAATGAGGTCGTAATACTCGGCTTCAGAAACGGCTTTGCCGAGCTTTTGAATTTGCAGCAATTCGCCTTCGACCATCTGCTGCGTCAGCGAAATAAGCAGATCGAGTACGCGGAGGTTCTTCTCTTCGAGTGCAACCTTGAAGGCCTGCATGTAGAGCCAGTCGCCGGCGAGCACGCATTTCTCGTTGCCCCAGGTTGTATTGGGAGACGGGCGTCCGCGGCGGGTCGAGGCGCCGTCGATGATGTCGTCGTGAACCAGCGTTGCGGTGTGCACCATCTCTACAACCGCGCCGAGGCGAATCGCGCTGGGCCCGGTGTAGTCAAGCAGATGCGCGGCCAGCAGCAGCAGCGAAGGACGAATGCGCTTGCCGCCGCCCTCGCGCAGATACTCGGCAATTTCGGTGATGGTGCTGACGCTGGAGGCGGCGTCGCGCCCTAGCTCCTGCTCGATTGCCACGAGGTCTTCTCGCAGCAGTTCGAAAACCTCTTTCGCCGTCGCTATTGCCAGAGTGCTCAATGGTCTCCGAGTCTCGCTTGTCAGTTCGTGCGGTAGTTCGTGAAGGTCAGTTCTACGCCGAGGTCTTTGCCTCGCAATGTTGCCATGACGGCCTGAAGATCGTCGCGGTCTTTGCCCGATATTCTCACAGTATCGCCTTGAATGCTTGCCTGTACCTTCTTTTTTGAATCCTTGACGATACGCACAATTTCCTTGGCTTTTTCAACGGGTATTCCCTGCTGGAGGGTGATCTTCTGGCGCACGCTCTGGCCCATGGCGGGTTCAACCTTGCCGTGAGTGAGATTCTTGAGCGAGACTCCGCGCTTCACCAGTTTCTGACCGAGAATCTCTTTGATGGCCTCGAGCTTGTACTCGTTTGAGGACGCCATCTGAATGGTGTCGGCACCTTCGAGATTGATTTCGGAATGCGAGTCCTTGAGATCGAACCGCTGGCGAATCTCTTTCATCGCCTGGTCGATAGCGTTGCGCACTTCCTGGATGTCGACTTTGCTGACGATGTCGAATGAATTTTCCTGGGCCATAATTCCCGTTCCTTCAGATACCTGAGTTGGTGCCTGTGCCCGCTCTCAATTGGCGGTGCAACTCTATCAGTTTCCCACGTCAGACCCTTAGGTCGAACAATCGGGAGAAGTTTTTGGTGGTTGCGGCGGCGATTTCTTCGGGCGAAACGCGATGAAGCTCTGCGAGGCTTTGTGCCGTTTGGGTCACGAAAGCAGGCTCGTTCCGCTTGCCGCGTAAATCGGCGGGGGCGAGCCAGGGAGCGTCAGTTTCAACCAGTACTCCGTCCATCGGAACGCGCGCAGCTACGTCGCGCAACGGTTGCGCTTTGGGATAAGTTAGATTTCCGGCGAACGAGATCAGGAAACCGAGATCGAGGGAGCGTCGCGCCTGCTCCCAACCTCCGCCGAAACAATGCATTACGCCGCCTAGACCAGTTGAAGCCCAGTGTTCGTCGAGGACCTCGAAAAGATCGTCCCAGGCATCAATCACGCCATCCTTTGGGCGGCAATGAATGAGGATGGGTCGTTTACGCGCAGCGGCGATCTTCAGCTGGCAGATAAGCCCCTCCCGTTGAACGGGATGGGCGGCGCCTTCGTGGTAGTAGTCGAGGCCGATCTCGCCGCAGGCGATGACTTCGGGTTGGGAGAGAAGGCTGTCCAGCTTGGCCTGGGCTGCGTCATCGGCTTCGGCGGCATTGTGCGGATAGATTCCCGCGCTTGCGTAAAGACGGGGCATGCCGGGCTTGCCGTTGAACTCGCGACAAATATCGAGGGCCTGATGCATTTCGGCTGGGTTCTCGCCTATGCCGATGGCGAGTACCGCGCCGACGCCCGACTCGGAGGCGCGTTGCAGCATGGCTTCGCGGTCTTCGGCGTAACGGGGGCTGTCGAGGTGCGCGTGGGAATCGATCAGCACAGCGGGGCCTCCGGGAAGTTTGGGGAGGTCTGTTCAACGCACCCAGACTCCGATGTTCGTAGATACGTGTTTACTTTAGCCGCGCCCCGAGAGGTACGTCTTCCAGAAAGCCTGCGAGTACAGGTGCGCCATCGGTCGGCAAGGAGGCGGCGAGCAGCATGCCGTTGGATTCCAATCCACGCATTTTGCGAGGCGCGAGATTGGCTACGATCACGATTTTGCGACCAATCAGCTTTTCGGGCTCGTAGTATTGCGCGATTCCGGCGAGGATCTGGCGCTTTTCGTAGCCGAGGTCCACTTCAAGACGGAGCAGCTTGTCGGCTTTGGGAATCCGCTCTGCCACCAATATCTGCGCTACCCGCAACTCCACCTTGGTGAAGTCATCAATGGTGATGAATGCCGGTTCTGCCGGCGAAGCGGGATTTTCCTGCGCTGCATCCTTTGCATCGAGCGGCTTGCTGGCCGGGGCTTGCGCTGGGGTTGAAGCGAGACGGCTGCTGATGAGTTCGGCCGGTACAGCGTGAACCTGCGCAGTGGCAACCGGCTGAGCCGGATTGCCCGGAGCGGTGGTGGCTGGGGTTGGCGCAGTGCCTGCCGGACCGTCTTCGGTACTTGAGGGCGATTGAACGGAAGTAGCAGCGGGAGCGACTTTTATCGAATTGGCGGGCGGCTGAGGGCCGGGCTGCTGGGAATCGGGATGAGGATTGATGCCGAGGGCGGATGTCGGAGCTTCCGGGGCTGTCTTGGAAGCATTCTCCTGATCGCCGGCGGCCTCTACTGCGTTCTTGCTGTTCTCGTCTTCCAGGTTTTGCATACGGGTGACTGCGTCCTTTTCAGCGCGCGGAAAGAGCGGTGCGGGCTCGCCGAAGTGTGTTCCGGCCTTCAATCCGCCCCACGCCAGGTTGGTGAGAAATGACTGTTTCGCAGCGTCTGCAATTTCGCCTTGTCCAAGCTGCTGCCACACCTTGGATGCCGCCTCGGGCAGGATGGGATAGACGAGCGCAGTAATAACCCGAATAGCCTCGGCTGCCGTCGCCAGCACACGGGCTTGCAGCGCGGTGTGGTCAGCTTCTGAGCGGTCCCCGGGACGCTTCCAGGGGGCGTTGGCAGTGAGGTAGCCGTCGGTTTCGGCCACCAGGTTCCATAGAGTTTTGAGCGCCTCGGAGAAATTGAGATCATCGAAGGCTGGCACAAACTGGGCAATCGCGCTGTTCGTGTTTTCTTGAAGCGCGGTTTCGGCTTGCGTGGGAGCGCCAGCTTCTGGCACGACTCCGCCGAAGTATTTGTGGACCATGTTCACAACGCGGCTCACAAGGTTGCCGTAACCGTTGGCCAGGTCTCCGTTATAGCGCTGGACCAATGCGTCGAAGCTGAAGTTGCCGTCCTGTCCGAAGGGGATCTCGCGAAGCAGGAAGTAGCGAAGAGCGTCGGCTCCCAGCACTTCACGCACGGTGTCGGCACGGACGATGTTTCCGCGCGATTTGGACATCTTGCCCTGATCGAACAGCAGCCAGCCGTTGGCTTTCACTGAACGTGGAACCGGAATTCCGGCAGCCATGAGAAACGCGGGCCAGTAGACACAATGGAAGCGGCTGATCTCCTTGCCGATCAGGTGAATGTCGGCTGGCCAGAATTTTTGGAAGCGGGCCTGGTCTACAGGATCGTCTGATCCGTAGCCAAGAGCCGTGATGTAGTTCGCGAGGGCGTCGAGCCAGACGTAAACAACATGCTGCTCGTCGCCGGGGACTGGAATGCCCCAACTGAAACTGCTTCGGCTGATGGAGAGATCTTTGAGTCCGCTGCGCACGAATGAGATGACCTCGCGACGCGTGGATTCCGGCTGCATGAAGCCGGGATTCTCCTCGTAGAACTCGAGCAGTTTGCGTTCGAATGCGGAGAGCTTGAAGAAGTAGTTCTCTTCGCTGACGGTTTCGGTAATGCGACCGCAATCGGGGCATGGCGCGCCGGGAGGCACGTCGACCCAAGCTTCATCGGAGACGCAGTACTGGCCGGTGTAGGAGCCTTTGTAAATGAATCCGCGATCGCGAAGAGTAGCGAAGAGCTTTTGCACTCCTCGCTTGTGCCGGGGCTCGGTCGTGCGGATGAAGTCGTCGTAAGTTAGGCCCAGCCGATCCCATAGAGCACGGAACTCGGCGGCGATTTTGTCGGCGAAAATCTGCGGCGTTAGGCCAGCCAGCTTTGCGGAGCGTTCAATTTTCTGGCCGTGTTCATCGGTTCCAGTGAGGAACCAGGTGTCGATGCCCATGGCCCGCTTGCGGCGCGCGATTGCGTCGCACACGATGGTCGAGTACGCGTGCCCGAGATGCGGACGCGCATTGACGTAATAAATGGGCGTGGTGAGGTAAAAGCGGGCTGGGCTTGAGTTCGGGTTCGTCATTGGTGGGCGTTTGCTTTCGGTCAGCGCGTTGGTTTGAAGCGCAATGATGTTCGTCTATGTACCTCTTTCATCTTAGGTTGCAGAATAGGGTGCGTCAAACGCGAACGCCACTCCGGCTCTGTTAGAATCGCCTTGAAAATCAAGCATTTTAAAGGTGCTGACACGTGTACCAGGAACTGAAGAATCGGCTGGAGTCGCATCTGCGCGATGTGCTGAAAGCCAAGTACGACCTTGAGGTCGAAAACATTCCGCTCGAGACTCCGCCGGATCTGAAATTCGGTGAGTTAGCTACTCCCATCGCTTTTGAGCTTGCCCGCAAATTGCGGAAGGCGCCCAAACTCATCGCACAGGAGATTGTTGCCGAACTGGGCACGCCGCGCGGCTTTGCTTCTTTCGAAATTGCCGGCGCCGGTTACATCAATGCCTATCTCGATCGTGTGGTGGCGGTGCGCATGATGACCAGCGGTGAAGATTCACAGCCGGTCAAGTCCGATATACACGCGCTCGTCGAGCACACCAGCATCAATCCCAACAAGGCAGCACACATTGGACACCTGCGCAATGCAATCCTCGGCGACACGTTCGTGAAACTGCTGCGCGCCGCGGGCCAGCAGGTCGCGGTGCAGAACTATATCGACAACACGGGCGTCCAGGTAGCGGACGTGGTGGTTGGCTTCCTGCATCTCGAAAAGAAATCACTGGCTGAAGTCCGCGCACTCATTGAAGATCTCGAACTCCACTTCCAGCGCGTCGACTTCTACTGCTGGGATCTGTATGCGCGCACTTCGCAGTGGTACACGAGCGGCACCGATGCCGAGAACGAAGAACGCAAGAAGTTACGATATGCAACTCTGCATGAAATAGAACAGGGCGGCAATGAGACGGCTGCGGTTGCAGACCTGCTCTCGACCGCCGTCTTGCGGCGTCACTTGGAAACGATGCTGCGCCTCGGCATTGAGTACGATTTTCTACCGCGCGAGAGCGAGATCCTTCACCTGAATTTCTGGGCGCTGGCCTTCGAACAGTTGAAGCAGAAGGGCGTGCTGTATTTCGAAAACGAGGGCAAGAACAAGGGCTGCTGGGTGATGTCGCGAACCGGCGCTACGGCTAACAACGGACAGGGCGAAGCCGGCGCGAAGGAAGTGGATGAAGACGCCAAGGTGATCGTCCGCTCGAATGGAACTGTTACGTACGTGGGCAAGGACATTGCCTATCACCTCTGGAAGTTCGGTCTTCTCGGTCGCGACTTTGGGTACCGCAAATTCTTCAGCTATCCAGATCACGAGTGCTGGATCTCGGCGGAAAAGGGTGAGGAACCTCATCCACACTTTGGCGACGCGCAAGCCATCTACAACGTGATCGATTCGCGGCAGGCAGATCCACAGGCGAATGTCATCCAGGCCCTGCGCGGAATGGGTTACACCAAACAAGCCGACCACTACACGCACTTCGGCTACGAAATGGTTGCGCTCACGCCGCGGTGTGCTGGCGAACTCGGCTACGAAGTGGCCGAAGAAGACAGCGCGCGTCCCTACATCGAGGTAAGCGGCCGCAAGGGATTCGGCGTGAAGGCCGATGATCTGATTGACAAGCTCATAGCTGCAACGCGTTTCGAAGTGGATACCCGCCAGACATCGCGCGACGATCAGGAGCGGCAGGTGATCGCCGAGCAGATTGCGATTGGCGCGCTCCGCTACTTCATGCTGAAGTACACGCGCAATTCAGTGATAGCTTTCGACTTCAAAGACGCTCTCAGCTTTGAGGGCGAAACCGGACCTTACATTCAATACGCAGTGGTGCGCGCGCGCAACATTTTCCGGAAAGGATCGATCACGCCGGAGGCGGTGTTGCGCGAATTCGCGGGCTCCGATCCGGGTGCGTTCTTGATGGGCGAAGCGGGCGAAGACATCTGGTCGCTCTGGCTGCGAGCAGGGCGCCGCTCGTCAGTACTCGACCAATGCATCGCTACGTCTGAGCCTGCTTACCTGGCCAAGCATGCGTTCCAATTGGCGCAGGAATTCAACAATTTCTACCATAAACACCACGTCCTCACGGAGTTAGATCCGGAGCGCAGGATGTTCCTCCTGGCTACCGCCGCAATCACCATGCGGGAACTCATCACAGTGCTCGAATGGCTCGGCATCGAGAGCCCCGAAGCGATGTAACCCTGGTAATGCTTGTGTAGCCTGCGTCACAAGCAGGTCTTCGGGCAGCGGGAGTATATTGCTCGACGGTCAGAAATAAAAGTCAGGCTATGGATAACACCGTGCTGCAAACACATATGCTCCTTCCTATTGAAGAAATCGCCGAAAAGCTTTCGCTTCTGCCCGCCGAATACGAGACGATCGGCGCCTATGGCGCGAAGCTGAACCTGAGTCTGCTGGACAACCCGGCGTTTCCGGTTCGCGGCAAGCTGATTATTGTTACGGCTACCACGCCGACGACTTCGGGCGAAGGCAAGACCGTGGTTTCGATTGGCCTGGCGCAGGGGCTGGAGCGGATTGGATGCAAGTCGATTCTAACTTCCCGTGAGCCGTCGCTGGGCCCGGTGTTCGGTATGAAGGGCGGAGCAGCGGGCGGCGGTCTGTCGCAGGTGGAACCGAGCCAGAAGATCAACCTGCACTTCCATGGCGATTTTCACGCGATTACGGCTGCGCACAACCTGTTGGCGGCGATGATCGATTCGCATCTCTTTTTCGGGAACGCACTCGATCTCGATCCTGCGCAAATTACGTGGCCCCGCACAATGGACATGAATGATCGCGCGCTGCGCCACGTCACGGTGAGTGTGGGCGTGAAGGCCGAAGGGGCGAATCGCGAAACGGGCTTTGTGATCACCGCCGCGTCGGAGATCATGGCCATCATGGCGCTGGCATCGAGCCGCGCGGATCTACGGCATCGAATCGATTCCATTGTCGTCGGGCCATCGCGTTCTGGGCAGCCGATTACGGCTGGTGATCTTGGAGCAACGGGGGCCATGCTCGCGCTGCTCGATGATGCCATCAAGCCCAATCTTGTGCAGACTACCGAGGGCACGCCGGCGCTGGTGCACACGGGGCCGTTTGGGAACATCGCACATGGGACGTCGAGCATCTTTGCGCACAAAATGGGTGTGCGGCTTGCGGATTACGTCGTCAACGAATGCGGATTCGCAGCCGATCTCGGCGCGGAAAAGTATTTCGACATCGTAATGCGCTTGTCCGGCATCGAGCCGGCGGCTGCGGTTCTTGTGGTCACTGCACAGAGTTTGCGCGCGCAGGGTGAAGGCAAACTGGAGTCCGGCTTTGCCAACCTCGAGCACCACATTAAAACACTCCGCGGCTATGGTGTGCCGTTGGTTGTTGCCATCAATCGCTTCCCGTCCGACACACCTGAAGACCTTGAGATGATCGCCACTGAATGTTCGCTGCAGGATGTGCCGTGCGCGCTGGTTGAGGCTTTTGCGAAAGGCGGCGAAGGCGCGGCCGATCTGGCTCACAAAGTGGTGTCAGCGATCGAGGCAGCTCCAGCGCCGGAGATTCTGCCGGTGTACGGGCTGGAAGATGCACTCGACGTGAAGATCCTGAAAGTCGCGATCCAGGTTTACGGCGCCGATGGAGTGACGTTCAGCGACGTGGCGCGCACGAAACTTGAGCGCTATGCTGCATGGGGATTCGGCAGGCTGCCGGTATGCATCGCCAAGACGCAGTATTCGCTCACCGACGATCCCAAGCGCATGGGAGCGCCGACGGGCTGGGCGCTGAATATCAATGACGTGTCTCTGTCAGCGGGCGCAGGATTTGTTGTGGCCGTATCCGGGAACATGATGCTGATGCCGGGATTGCCGAGCCACCCCAGGGCGATGTCGATCGATGTGGACGACGGGGGGAAAATCGTCGGCGTTTAAACCGCCGGGGGTCGATCCACGAGCGCAGTCAACCCCCTCGGCCCTCAATTCCGCCTAACTCACTCAAAACAACCGCCAAAAATCCTTGCGCTTTTTGCAGGGTATTTCGTGCATTAGCCTAAGCTGAATCTATGCGGTTGATTCTCCACCGCTTTTAGCAAATGCGCCTTCTTTGTTGCCTGCGCGGGAGATCGGATCGAGTCCCCGTAACGCCAAGGCGTGCTCAGCTGGAGAGAATAGCCCGTAAGTCCTTTGTTGAGACGACTCTGTGAGCTAAGTTCCTTCCTATCAAGACTTTGCGGCGACGCATCGACCCGTAACTGTATTAGTTGCATGACTTTACACACAGAGTCGGGTGGGTACACCCCCCCCGGAGTTAGGAACACGGCTCGATCGAAATAGCCGGGTCTGTCTCTCTACTCGTAGCTGCGGACCCATTCGAGGATGGAACGCACTGCCACGCCGCTTGGGCCTTTGGCGATGAAGGGCTTGTTGTCTTCGATCCATGCGAGGCCGGCGATGTCGAGATGGATCCACGGGGTGTCTTCGGCGAACGCGTGGAGGAACTCGGCGGCGGTGATGGCTCCGCCCCAGCGGCCGCCAGTGTTCTTGATGTCGCCAATGTCGCTGCGGATCATGTCGTAGTATTCGTCGGCAAGGGGCATGCGCCAGAACTTCTCGCCGGAAGTTGCGAGGCCGGCCTGGAATTTTTCAATCGTGGCGTCGTCATTTGAGAATGCTCCGGCGTTGATCATGCCCAGCGCCACAACGCAGGCACCGGTGAGCGTGGCGGCGTCGATGAGGTGGGTCGCGCCAAGGCTCCGAGCATAGGTGATGCCGTCGGCGAGGACGAGGCGACCTTCGGCGTCGGTGTTGATGATCTCGATGGTCTTGCCGGACATGGCGGTTTGCACGTCGCCGGGTTTTTGCGCTTTGCCGTCGGGCATATTTTCAGCTGCGCAGACAATGCCGATGACGCGGACTTTGGGCTTGAGCAGCGCGATGGCGCGCATGGCGCCGATCATCGCCGCGCCGCCGGCCATGTCGTACTTCATCTTCTCCATGTTGTCTGCGGGCTTGATGGAGATGCCGCCGGTGTCGAAGGTGATGCCTTTGCCGACGAGGCCAAGAATGGGTCCATCGGTTACGCCTTCTGGTTCATACTTCATCACGATCAACGCCGGAGGCTCGGCTGAGCCCTGGGAGACGCTCCAGAATGCGCCCATCTTCAGTTCATGCAGCTTGTCGGTCGAGAAGACCTCGCAATTAAGGCCCGTTTCGGAGGACATCTGCGCGGCGCGCTGGCCGAGGACAGTGGGCGTGAGTTTGTTGCCGGGCTCGTTGACGAGCGTGCGCGCGAAGTTCTGGCTCTCGCCGATGATTGCGCCTTCATTGAAGGCGGTGCGGATTGCGGCCTGATCGGCAGCAGCCGGCGCAGCGAGAGTGAACGAGTGCACGCTGACGTCTTTGCGCTCGCTGCGGTAGGTGTCGGCGTCGAAGTCGCCGACGAAGGCGCCTTCAACGGCAGCGCGCGTGCAGGCATTCGCGGGGAGCGTCAGGCCCAGATCCTGCGGCGCTTCCGGCAGCGCAAACGTGAGTTCGCGAATGGCGCGCGGCTTGGTGTGGCGCACGGCGGTTCCGGCGGCGTTGCGAACCGCATGGACGGTGGCCTTGGTCTTCTTGCCGAGGCCGACGATGAGGAGCCGTTTGGCTTTCAGTCCGGCCGGGGCGTGCAACAGAACTGCTTCGTTGGTGCCGGCCTTGTATTCGCCGCTGGAGAGGACTGAAGCGGCGGCGGCGCGGACCGCTTCGTCGCTGGTCAGCAGGACCGGCTGAGGCTTAGCCTCGGAGCCCTTGGCGGTCTGGGTGTCGATGGCGGTGACGGCGAGAAGTTCGGTTTCGATCTGGGCGAGGGGGGAGAAGGAAAGTTCAGTCTTCATACTTGACCATTATTTCATTGCGAAGACGGGAGAGATTTGAGCGCAGGGTTTACATTGCTATCTCCCAGGGAAAGTGGCTAAAGTTCCGAGCGGACTGCGATTGGCCCTGAACCCGAAATATCGAGCGCACTCAAGCTGGATGAGCACAGCGAAACTGTATGCACCGATCGAAATCTCAACGAATTCAGATTCTAAGCCAGCCCAATCACCAGGAGACTAGTGCACGACGAACGGCTTGTTGCTCTTCAGCGTGCCTTTACTTGTCGTCACTGTGATGAAACCGGTGGTCGCGCCAGCAGGCACCGTGGCTTCGATGTAGGTGGGAGTGATAACCGGGTCCTTCGCCGGCACTCCGTTGAAATACACGGTGCTGACACCTGCAGCAAAGTACTGTCCAAGAATGTTGACTTTCGCGCCGACCTGCCCATAAACATTGAGGAAAGTCACAAATGGCTCCAATCCCGGGTCGTACTCCCATATCACCCCGTCGTTATTTGCACCCCCCGCCCACGTCGTGCCATAGATTTTCCCGCTCGTGTGCTGCATCACAGTGTTCTGCGGGAAATAGCCCGATTGGATGCGAAAGTCGTGGAGCTTCGTAAAGATGCCGGCGGGCGTGAGGCGGTAGAGAGTCCCACCTCCCGCGGCTCCCTCCTGGGTAAGCGTTCCGTAAAAATCTCCATCCGTGGCCTCTATTAGCCCTCCGCCTGGCTGAGATCCATCCTGACCCCCTGCAAACTTGTAAAGGACGGCGACGGTTCCGCTGGGTGTCATCTTTAAAACAGCACCGTTGTTCGTCGGATCACCATTCGAGGTGGCGCCATAGAAGTTGCCGTCACTGGCCTGGATGAGAGGCCCAACGGGGGACCCGCCGTCGGTGCTGTCAAAGTTGTAGAGCACGCTGAAATCTCCCGTGGAACTGATGCGAAAGAACGTGCCCATTCCGTTTATGCCGCCACTAAGGGTGGTGCCGTAGAAGTTGAGGTCGGTGCCTTGAACCAATGAGTTAATGGGCGCCCTGCCATCGGTGGTCGAGAAAAGATGCAGCACTGAGTACCGGCCCGAAGGGTCAATCTTGTACACGTGCCGGCGTAAGCCGAGGAGGCTCCTGCGGTAGTTCCGTAGAAAGCTCCGTCCGCACCCTGGATGGGCGCCGCCCACGGATAGCCGCCATCCGCGCCCCCTTCGAAACTATGCTGGTAGACGATTGCGCCGCTCGGCGAGAGCCGGTAGACCATTCCGTGGTTGCGCGAGCCGCCCTCATTCGTGGTTCCATGAAAGCGTTGATCCGCGCCCAGGGTTAGACCCCCAAGCGGCCACTCCCACGGCTCAGTGAATTGCTGAAGGATCTTAAAGTCTGCTCCCTGAAAGCCAATCTCATATGCCGCAGGTTTATTCGAAGTTGTCCAACTGTTGGTGGTGCAGCCGCTGTGGTCTGTACTGATGAGGCTTCCCCCGGGAGTTTGTGCGAGCGTCTCGGATGAGGAGCAGGATGGGTCTCCGGAAGCGCCAAAGCTGAAGATCGCCTTGTACTGCGCCTGTGCAGGGGTCAGCGAGCCCAGAACCAAGGCAAGAGGAAGGAGACGATTTGTGATCATGGGAAATCTCCGCAGCCGGGGACCCCGGCGCCGTAGCTAAAAGATGAAAGAGCGAACTTGCTTACCGGCGGGTTGAATGCGCCTTTGTCGCCGCACTGACAGAAGGTAAAAAGTGAGATGCCGATGCCGTGACGAAGGGATGCAACTCGTTCGCAACACATCAGACCTTTGGCGTTCAGAGTGAATCTCCCCAGCAAAAAGTGCGATCAGATCGTCACATTCTGAGAGTGCTAAGGCAGGTTTGGGACGTATTACCATGTTGACGCTGATCTAAAGCGAAGTCGATGGTGCAGCGAAAAGGCTGAGGTCGTCTGCTTTTCTGCTTTGCCGATGTGATCTGGAGGAAGTGACCATGATCCGAACAGTCCCTCTTAGCCTGGTCTTGTTGTGCTTGGCGCGCCTGAGCGCGCAGACCCACGAACTCGATCTCAAGCCGGCTGACGGGTGGGTCGACACAAGCATCGACTTCAAGGCCGCAGACACGATGAAGGTCAGCGCGACCGGACAACTCCAGTATTCCAATGCGCGCCAGCCCAACGGTCCCGAGGGTCTGCCGCGCGGTTTTGCCGACCTGGTGCGTGTCTTCCAGTTCAACGATGCCGGCCGTGGTGCGCTGATTGGCCGCATCGGGTCCAGCGACGCAGCCCGGCCCTTCCTGATCGGAGCACAGGTCTCGCGCCAGGCGCCCGTCGATGGACGCCTTTTTGTCGCGATTAACCAGTCCTCGTTCGACAACGCGACCGGCTCTTACCATGTCACGATTGAGCGGACCCCAGCCACCGCCGCGGCGAAAGCCGAAGTAAAGGTGCCACCGTTCCCGCAGAAGCTGATCGATTCGGTTCCCCGGCGGGTCAGTGATCCGAATGGAGCGCCCGGCGACAGGGTGAATTTCATTCTGATCGGGTCACAGGAAGAAGTGCAGTCGGCGCTTAAGGCCGCTGGATGGGTTGTCGTGGACCGCACCAATCAGGACGCAGTACTGAGCGGATTGCTGTCCTCACTCTCAAAGCAGGCCTATGTGACCATGCCGATGAGCGAATTGCGTCTCTACGGGCGCGGCCAGGACTTCGGTTACGCTCAGGCCGACCCACTGCGCGTGGTGGCATCGCGACATCACTTTCGCCTGTGGAAGGCGCCATTCGATCTTGATGGGCAGACAGTGTGGGCTGGAGCCGGCACGCACGACATCGGATTTGACCGCGACCAGCGCACCAAAAACGGCATCACGCACAAAATCGACGCGAATACCGACGGCGAACGCGACTACATCCGCGACAGCCTCATGCAGACCGGGACGGTGGTCAAGACCGATTACATGACTCCCGCTGATCCTGTTTTGAAAGCGAAGACGGCAACCGGAAGCGAATTCACATCCGATGGGCGGACGCTGCTGGTCTACTTTGTTGCAGGCCACAAGTGACAAGTCTGTCCGGATTCGCTAGCGCCCCATGCGGTGTTTGCTGGCGTTGATCGCGGACCGAGCCTCGCGGTCGGCTTCGCGGCGGCGTTCGGTCTCGCGCTTGTCCCAGTCCTGCTTGCCCTTGGCGACGGCCAGTTCGCACTTGACGCGGCCGTTTCTGAAATAAAGTCGCGTGGGGATGAGCGTATGTCCCTTGATCTGCGTCTTAGCCATCAGCCGCCTAACTTCGTCCTTGTGCATAAGCAGCTTCCGTGTGCGGGTTTCGTCGTGGTTGGCGATATTCCCATGCGAGTAAGGACCGATATGCAGATTCAGCAGGAAGGCTTCTCCGTCCTTGATGAGGCCGTAGGAGTCCTTGAGGTTCGCCTTTCCTTCGCGAATCGACTTGACCTCGGTTCCCCGCAGGGCAACGCCGGCTTCGAATTTCTCCAGCAGAAAGTAATTGTGGCTGGCGACTCGGTTATGGGCGGCGTCGCGCTCGCCGGAAGCCACGGGGTCGCGCGGCCGGGCCTGTTTTGGGGGACCGGTGCGATCAGGAGGTACGATAGTGTGGCTGGTTTGGCGCGCCATTGGGAAAAGTCCCTTAAACTTTCATCGTAGCATCGTAACGCTAACCCCCATATTGCACTGGGGCTTTGCTAGAATGGGGCATCGTTTTGGCAGGAAGCAAGCATACCGGAATTTATGTCAATGCTAGCGTCGAAGGGACCATGGTCTGCCCACGTGGGTCTGACGATGATGGCCAGTCCTTGCAGGCGCCTGGGAGTCCGATGAAAAGCCGTCTAGAGTCTTCGGCACGCCGCGTCCCCTCTCTTTCGAAATTCCGTCGCTATATTCTTCTCGCCGGAGTTTTCGCGCTCTTTGGTGCTGGTTCTGCCAGCTTGTTCGCACAATCGGCGAACACCTATTACAAGCAGGGGCAAGCTGCCGAAGCACGCGACGATTTCGATGCGGCCTATCAGAACTTCCAGAAGGCCTTCTCGATGCAACCCAAAAACGAGGCGTACAAAACAGCGTACTATCGTGTCCGGTTCACCGACGCCGCGATGCACGTGACCAAGGGCCGCAACCTGCTGGCCGCCGGCGATGAACAGGGTGCGCTGGTCGAACTGCTACGCGCCAACGAGATCGATCCAAGCAGCGAAGCCGCTCAGCAGGAGATTGCCAAAATTCGCGCTAGCCACGGGCAGCGGCCGGCTGTTGAGACAACCGCTCCTATGAGCGTGCAGACTCGAGGAGACGTCGAAGCTATCGGCTCACCCGCGCAGTTGAAGCCGATGTCGAACGAGCCGCTCTCTCTGCATATGTCAGAAGATTCAAAGCTGGTGTATCAAGCTATCGGCAAGGCCGCGGGCATCAATGTTTTGTTTGATCCGGATTACATTTCAAAACGCATTCAGGTTGAGCTGAACAATGTTTCGCTGCTCGATGCCCTGCGGATCGTCGGCACTCTCTCGGGGACGTTCTGGCGGCCAATTACACAGAACACAATTTTTGTCGCCGCCAATACGCGCTCAAAGCGTTCTGAACTTGATGAGCAGGCAGTGCAGACGTTCTACCTGTCAAACGCATGGCAGCAGAACGACATGCAGGACGTTCAGACTGCCCTGCGCAACGTCATGCCCAATGCGAAGGTCTACGGCGTGGCCAGTCAGAATGCGATCGTGATGAGAGCGACGCCCGATGAGCTGCTGCTTGCGCAAAAGCTCGTCAACGATCTCGACAAGGCCCGGCCGGAAGTTGTCGTCGATATTGCCGTACTTGAGGTCAGCAAGAACTGGGAGAGAAATCTCGGCATCGCGTGGCCTGGCAGCATAGGAGTTCAGCTTGTGGGGCCAAATGTGACTAGCCCAACCACTTGTCCGACTGGTAGCACGAATTGTACGCCGAGCACTACGAACAACAATCTGACCCTCAACAATCTTGCGCACCTCACTTCGAATGACTTTGCAGTTACAGTGGGAGCCGTCACCGCAAACCTGCTGCTGACTGACAACAACACCAAGATTCTTCAGAACCCCCGCATTCGCGCCGCCGACCAGCAGAAGGCAAGTTTGAAGATCGGCTCGCGCATTCCGATTGCGACCGGCTCCTATCAGACTGGCGCGGCCACTGCGCTGGTGAGTTCGCTGGTCAATACGCAGTTCCAGTACCAGGACGTCGGCGTCAACATCGAAGTCACGCCGACGGTTCACTTTGATCGCGACGTGACGCTCAAGATCAAAATCGACGTCTCCGCGCAGAGCGGCTCGGTGACGATCAGCGGTGTCACGGAACCGATTCTGAGCCAGCGCGTCGCAGAGCAGACGATTCGCTTGCGTGAGGGCGAAGCCAACATCCTGGGCGGCATCCAGGAGCAGCAGATACAGGACAACTTTAGCGGCATTCCGGGGCTCAGCTCCATTCCGATCCTCCGCTATCTTTTCGGATCGCGGGACAAGATCAGGCAAGACGACGAGATCGTCTTCCTCGTGATTCCGCACGTGGTTCGTTCCCAGGAGCTTACCGCGGCGAATTTAAGCACGGTTGATACGGGGCCGGGCACGAGTTCCGTTGAATTGCGTCACGTGTCGGATGGCGGAGGCGCCGCCTCCATGGCGCCGGTTGCAGCTCCATCGAATCGTTCAACCATAGGGACGGTGCAAGGAGCAACCAGTGCTGAGGCTGCCGCCGCGACGGCTCTTGCACAAATGCGCGCGTCGGCGAATTCCACTGGGGCAGCCGCGGAAGTGAATCGCGCTGTTACCGAAGGGACACCACCCGGTGCGCAGCCGGCCGGAGGTAAGGTCAACTTGATGCTGAACTCTCCCGGAACAGTGATCAGCGGAACCACGTTCCAGGTTCCGGTGGTCTTGACCGGCGGAGCGGATGTATCGTCTGTGCCTTTGCAGATTCAATATGATCCGTCGAAGATGTCCCTGGTAAATGTGGGGGATGGCGACTTGTTGAATCGCGACGGGCAGATTGTATCGATGGCTCACCGCGACGACGGCCCGGGCAGCCTTACGTTGAATGTTTCGCGGCCGCCGGGAGCACCCGGCGTGAGCGGGGCGGGCGTCGTCTGCGTCTTAACATTTCAGGCGACGGCGAAAGGCCAGAGCGACATCAGCATCACGCGTGCCGGCGCTATGAGCAGCGCGGGCAAGCCGCTACAGGCCCAAACCTCGCAAGCCACGATCGTTGTGCAGTAGGAGCACCGAACAGATGAAAGCTCGACGGCCAATCCGGAAATATTCGGAGCGCGGCCTGACGCTGGTTGAGCTGATCGTGACCGTGGCGATCCTGTCGATCCTTGCGTCGGCGGCTATCCCCATTGCCCGCTTCAAGGTCAAACGGGATAACGAGCGCGAGCTGCGACGCGACCTGTGGGAGATGCGCGACGCTATCGACCACTATAAGGACGCTGCGGACAAGGGAGCGATCCAGACCAAGGTGGACAGCCAGAATTATCCGCCCGATCTTGACACGCTGGTGAACGGGGTGGATATCCAGGGCAAGAAAGTTAAGTTTCTTCGCCGCATCCCTGTCGATCCGATGACGGGCAAGGCCGAGTGGGGGCTGCACTCGATGCAGGATGATCCCAAGTCGGATTCGTATAGCGGGAATAGCGTCTTCGATGTGTATTCGAAGTCGACGGGTACCGCGCTGGATGGTACCAAGTATTCCGAATGGTAGGCTTGTCCCCGATAAATGGGGAACGCGACACGATGAGTGTAGGAGAATAGAAGTACAGATGCGCAGCAGACAAAAGCAGGAAGCGGGCTTCACGCTGATGGAGTTGATGATCGTGATGATGATCATCGGCATCTTGACGACGCTTGCCATTCCGAGTTTCAAAGCTGCGATCAAATCCGCGCAGGAAGCTGTGCTCAAGGAAGACTTGCGCGTCATGCGTACTGCAATTGACTCCTACACCATGGATAAGCAGAAAGCGCCTCAATCGCTCGATGACCTGGTGCAGGAGGGGTACCTGAAGGTCATCCCCGAAGATCCGATGACGAAATCGCGCGAGACCTGGGTCACCGGCACGAGTGACTCTTTGCACTCACTGGATCAAACCGATCCAGGCATCGACGATGTGCACTCAGGAGCGCAAGACACAGGATCTGACGGGCAGCCGTACTCTGCGTGGTAATCGCGAGAGGGGAAAGAATGGCTCGGAGAACGATTGGGATTTTGCTTCTGATGTGGATGGTAACGCTTGGTGCAGTGCTTCGGGCCCAAGACCTCACGAAAACGATCATTATCAAAGTATTCGACGGAAAGTCCTTGAAGCCTCTCGTGCCGACAGGATTCCAGGTGCGCGTAGACCACCAGACCATGCTGCACCCTGATTGGGTGAAGGCCAATGAGGACGGCACCGCCGAACTGACCATTCCCGCCGACACGCACGAGATTGCGCTCCATCTTGCGTATAACAACTCCATGGACCTCTACATCAACTGCGACAAGGCGAAGAATGCCTTTGGCGATGTCTGGTATCTTGTGCCGCAGATCATGTCGAAGGGAACAGTCACTGAAAATGGCTGCGCTAAGCCCAAGGTCAACGAAAAGTTCAAAACCACGGCCATACCGGGTGAACTGATCCTGTTCGTGCGCGAGAAGAACATGATGGAACAGATCAAGGACTGACCCGGATAGTTTGCCCTGAACAGCCGGCAATGTGGAGACACTCTTTGGCTTCTGATCCCGCTTCTGCAACTTCAGACCGGTTGCAGCTTGAAGCATGCGGCCTCTACTGTGCCCTGGTGAGTGGCGCAAATGGAGGCGATCAGACAAAGGAGCCGACGCTCGGGGGCAAGCTTTTGTACGCGGGCGAACTGGATCCGCATGGGCGCGCTATGGTGATTGCCGGAAATGTTTCCGGCGGTGCCACGCTGGCGGCGACCGCGGACTCGACCATACAAAAACTGATCATTCGCGATGGCATTGTCGATTTTGTTGTCACGTCGCTGGATGAGGCTCTCCGGATTCTCAAAAACGAAGTTCGCAAATGCGCGACGGTTGCGGTTTGTGTTGGGGCTGCGCCTGCCACGGTTGAACGCGAAATGATTGAACGGGGCGTGTTGCCGGATCTTGTGTTCAAAGGGCTGCCTGGCGATGAACGGGATATGCCGGAATTCGGGGCAGTGCTCGGATCGAGCCGTGGAGTTGAACTCACCGCGCCGGATGCGGGCCTGGCCTTCGTGACGTGGCAGGCAACTCAGGCCGCCGCGCGCTGGATGCCGAAACTGGACGCGATTGCACAGGATTGCCTGGCTTCAGATCGGCGGGCGCAGCGCTGGATCCGCTTGTCTCCGCTTTACTGCGGGCGCAGCGCACAGGCTCGACGAGTGGTCTATTGCGCGCCGGATGCGGCAAGGCAGATCATCCGTCGGTTTTCCGCACAAGTGGGGGACGGAGAAATCCAAACGGAAGTATCTGCAGGCATGGCAATCGGCGGCGAGACTGAAGTGTTTCGGCTTGCGCCCGCTACAACTGCCTAGGCTGTCGCTTCGCAGCCTGCAGCTTCGATACGGTTCCAAAGTTCCTTGATGCCTGCGCCCGTTTTTGCCGATACGGGCAACAGTTCATCCAGATCGAATGCGTTCCGAATCGAAAGCAGGTTCCGTGTGCGCGCATTGCCGCTAAGCCGATCTATCTTGGTCGCAACTATGAGGAAGTCCCGCCCCACGTGCCGCAGCCAATCAATAAGTTTTCCATCGTTCGGTTGCGGAGGGACGTTGGAATCGACAAGACAGACGCAGAGCTTCAGCGTTTCGCGCTCGGCGAGATAGGGGTCAATAAACTTAGGCCATTCGGCGGAAATTGACTTTGAGATTTTGGCGTAGCCATAGCCGGGAAGGTCGGCAAAAATGAGCTTGCTCTGCTGGCGCGGGTCAAGCAGGGCAAAGAAATTGATGGCGCGCGTACGCCCCGGCGTCTGCGAGACTTTCGCCGCCTTCTCGCCCACGAGCGCATTCAACAGGCTCGATTTACCTACGTTCGATCGGCCCAGAAATGCAATTTCCGCAACGGTTGGCGGGGGAAATTGTGCCGCATCGAGTGCCGAGAGCAGGAACTGCGTGCTGTATCGCATCAAAGGCATTCAAATCTCAATCTCTCGACTCCACACGTGCGAGTCTCTCATTTTCTTGAGGATACAAGATCGAGGCTATGCCGCCGCGCGCGCTCCAGGTTTTGTGAGTCTGCCCCTGACTCGCGAACATCGAAGTGGTGTGACAAACGACACCAGAATTGATGCGATTCTCGCGCAGAAACTGCCCTATACTCTTCTCAAATCTTCCCAGGTTTTGGAGTCAATGTGCATACACTGTTCGCCATCTGGCTATTTACTGCATCTGCCAATGGGCAGTTTGTCCACAACGTCAACCTTACTGAGCCGTCGGTAACGCAACCAGCGCTCGTCAAGATCCCCAAGGGCCCGAACGGCCTCACGCTGTACAACGAAAAGGGCGAGCGAGTTGCCCAGTGTGACAAGAAGGGCGACACCTTTTCAAACTGCAAGGTCGAGTCCGGCTTCAGTTTTGACGATGTGATGAATGCCTGGGCGCATGCTTTCGAGGACATTCAGAGCAAGTAATGCGGTCAGAGCTTGACGAGAAAAGGGAAGGCGCCATGCCCTCCCCTTTTCTGTTGCTCATTTCGAAGGCTCTTACTGCCGGGAGACCTGACCTGTTACGACATCCGAAGCTGGCGGGACTGCTGTCAGTACTTCAGACGCATCGGCAACGGGAGCGGGCAACGGGCTTTCAAGCGCTAGTGCCAGCACCTCATCCATAGTGTCCACGAAGTGGAGCTTCATGGAATTCTTGATGTTGTCAGGCAATTCGGCAACGTCTTTCTCATTGGCCTTGGGCAGAATTGTCTCGAAGATTCCCGCACGCAGGGCAGCCAGGAGTTTCTCCTTCAACCCGCCGATGGGTAGGACCTTGCCCCGCAGCGTGATCTCGCCGGTCATCGCGATGTCACGGCGCACCGGAATTTTTGCCAGCGCACTTGCAAGGGCGGTCGCCATGGTGATGCCGGCTGATGGACCATCCTTGGGAATCGCACCTTCGGGCACGTGCAGGTGCAGGTCAACGTTGCGATAGAACTCGCGGCTGAGCCCCAGGGCCTGCGCGCGGCCGCGAATGTAAGCGAGAGCGGCCTGGGCTGACTCCTGCATCACGTCGCCAAGCTGGCCGGTAATGGTGAGCTTGCCCTTGCCATCGAGAACTGTGACTTCGGTGGTGAGGATGCTGCCGCCTACTTCGGTCCATGCAAGACCGGTGACGAGGCCGACTTCGCTCTTTTCGTGCACTTCGGAATCACGGTAGCGCGCCACGCCGAGAAACTCGCTGATGCTCGCACCGGTGACTTCTTCCTTGTGCTTCGCGCCCTTCTTCACGACGCGCCGCGCAACCTTACGGCAAACGTTGCCGATCTCGCGCTCTAAATTGCGAACGCCGGCTTCGCGGGTATAGCTGCGAATGATTTCGAGAATCGCATCATCGGTGAAGCCGACATTTTTGTCGCTCAGGCCGGTCTGCTCACGCTGTTTCTTCACCAGGTATTGCTTGGCGATTTCGAGTTTCTCCTGTTCGGTGTAGCCCTGCAGACGCAGCACTTCCATGCGGTCCTGAAGCGGAGCAGGAACCGTATGCAACACGTTTGCCGTGGCAACAAACAACACCTGGGAGAGATCGTAGTCGACGTCGAGGTAGTGATCCTGGAAGGTAGTGTTCTGTTCGGGATCGAGAACTTCAAGCAGCGCCGATGCCGGATCGCCGCGGAAATCGGAGGCCATCTTGTCCACTTCGTCGAGCAGGAAAACAGGGTTCTTGGTGCCCGCGCGCTTCATGTGTTGAATGATCTGGCCGGGGAGTGCACCGATGTAGGTGCGGCGATGACCGCGAATTTCGGCCTCATCGCGCACGCCGCCAAGCGAGAGGCGGACAAATTTGCGGCCTGTGGCCTTGGCGATCGACATGCCCAGCGAGGTCTTGCCCACGCCCGGAGGTCCGACGAAGCAGAGAATCGAGCCTTTCGGATTCTTGACGAGTTGCCGGACGGCGAGAAATTCGAGAATGCGCTCCTTGATCTTCTCGAGGCCGTAGTGGTCTTCGTTGAGCACCTTCTCGGCGAAATCGATGGATCGCGTTTCCTTTGACTTCTTCTTCCACGGCACGGCGAGCAGCCAGTCGATGTAGTTGCGGCTCACGGTGGACTCGGCCGACATGGGCGGCATGGCTTCGAGCTTTTTGAGCTCCTGGACGGCCTTCTCCAGAACTTCCTTCGGCATTCCAGCGGCTTCAATCTTTTTGCGTAGTTCGTCGAACTCGCTCTTTTCACCGCGGCCGAGTTCCTTCTGGATGGCTTTGATCTTCTCGTTGAGGTAGTACTCTTTCTGGGCGCGCTCCATCTGCCGCTTTACGCGGGATTGGATATTGCGGTCGAGATCGAGCTTTTCGATTTCGACATCGAGCACGTCGGCGATACGGGCCAGACGCGCTGCGGGATCGAAGATGCCCAGCAGTTCCTGTTTTTCTTCGATGCCCA
Source organism: uncultured Acidobacteriaceae bacterium (assembly GCA_963832035.1). Classification (GTDB taxonomy): domain Bacteria; phylum Acidobacteriota; class Terriglobia; order Terriglobales; family Acidobacteriaceae; genus Telmatobacter. The sequence continues at coordinate 737,274 of CAWHSK010000005.1, forward strand.
ACTGCAGATTTGCAGCGATAGTGTCGGAGAGTTTTGCAGGCTCATCCATCCGCACCGCGGCGATAATGGTTTCGTAGTTGAGCGACTGCTGCAGCTTTACGTATTGCTCGAAGAGCGAGGTGACGCGCTGCATCAGCTGTTCAACGGCAGGCGTCATTTCGAAATCGGTCTTGCCGGTTCGCACAGTCGCGACGAAGAAGCCATCCTTGTCGTTCACTTCGGTTGACTTGGCGCGCTCGACGCCTTCGACAAGAACCTTGATATTGCCGTCGGGCATTTTGACGCTCTGCACGATGTTGCAGATCGAGCCGACCTGGAAAATCTCCTTGGCCTTTGGCTCGTCGATGGAAGCGTCGTGCTGGGTGGCGAGGAAAATCTTGCGATCGCCATTGAGTGCTTCTTCAAGCGCGCGAACGCTGGACAGGCGGCCGACGACAAAGGGCGTCATCATATATGGGAAGATCACCATGTCCCGAATGGGCATCATGGGAAGTTTGCGCGGCTCGCTCTTTTCTTTCGAAACAGTCATAAAAGCACCATGGGTCTTAGACGCACGACCAACACTTCAGGTTCCAGTATCTTGCGTGTCTTGTTGGGATTGTACAGCGGAATCAGCAGCAGGAGGGAAATCGAATGCCTGGAGACTCAAAGGCCACATCCATTGTGGTGACGTGACCTTTGAGTATACGAAAGTGAATTATGCGCGAGGTCAGTTTCCGGTGGGAATCTTTGCTGCGTCATCGACGATCACAACGGCGACGTCACCTTTTCGGCTTTCAATTTTCAGACCCAACTGATCGTATAAAACTCTTTTCCACGAGGTAAACAGATCAGTGCCTAGTTCTGGATGGAGGTCTGCGCTGAATTCATAGATGCCTTCCAGTCCGGTCTTGTCCAGGACAGGAGTTGCAGCGCCTCCGGCCTTCACCGGCACGCCGGGGCTGCTTGGAGCGGGGATCGAGAATTGGATCGCAAGGAGGTCGGCAAGCTGGCGCATGTCGCCGCGGAAGTGAAAACCAGATCCTGAAATCGCTGCCGCTCCCGGTTCGACCGGATGAATTTTGGGGCCACCTGGGGCGGTCAGCAACTCGTACACGCGCATCGGGCGAGTTGCGTCGTGCCACTTCAACTGAAATCGATCGGTGAGAAGATTGCGCAGCATCAGGGAGATCTGCTCTCTGCTCGCGTCTTCGGGCACACGTGCTGCAATATCGTATTCGTTTTGGTCGAGCCACGATGGGCCGAGTACTTGATTGAGCTGGCATTGCCAAGCCTCGGCGACGAGACGCTTGAGGGTGACGTTTCTGCCCGTGAATGCGGAAGGCGAGTAAATTATCTGGTCGTTGTAGTCCGGGCCGACCTGGTGTTGGCTGGGCCTGACCGAGGCAACTTCGAACGAAGGTGAAGCGAGTTGCGCCCGGGCATACGGGGTGACAATCAGCAGGACGAGAAGCACGATGAGATGCGGCAAGCGCATGCGATTGAGGATAGGTGTTGGCAGCTCGTGAGAGCAAGTCCGGACAAGATGCGCCTGAATCGATTGCTGGCAAGAAACAGCCCCTCCGTGGGGGAGGGGCTGCGGGAAAACGGAGCGCTGTGATTTAGATCAGCCGGCCTTCTCAAGCAGGCACAGCGACAGATCTCGACGCTCCACCATGTCCTTGGTGATCTCGAGATCGCGGACTTTCTTGTTGCTGGGCAGGTGATACATCAGGTCAAGCATCAGCTCTTCGAGGATCATACGCAGACCGCGTGCTCCAACCTTGCGGGCCAGCGCTTCGCGTGCGATGCCGCCGATGGCTTCCTGGGTGAAGTGGAGGCGAACATTCTCATATTCGAGCAGGCGCTGATACTGCTTGACGATCGCGTTGCGCGGCTTGGTGAGGATTTCAACGAGAGCAGCCTCGTCCAGCTCATCGAGTATGCCCATCACGGGCAGACGTCCGACAAACTCCGGAATCAATCCGTACTTGATCAGATCCTGCGGCTCGGTCTTGCGCAGCAATTCGGTGTCGCGATGCGAACGTGTGGTTGCTGCATCCGCTTCTGCATCCACAGTCTTGAAGCCGAGAGCCTTCTTGCCGATGCGACGGCCTACTACGCGCTCGAGACCTACAAAGGCGCCGCCGCAGATAAAGAGGATGTTGGTGGTATCGACGGCGGTGAATTCCTGGTGCGGGTGCTTTCGGCCACCTTGAGGAGGAACGTTGGCAACCGTGCCTTCGAGAATCTTCAAGAGCGCCTGCTGCACGCCTTCACCGGAGACATCGCGGGTGATAGACGGGTTCTCGTCCTTGCGGCCGATTTTGTCGATTTCGTCGATGTAGATGATGCCTTGCTGGGCGCGGGTTACATCGCCGTCAGCGGCCTGGAGGAGCTTGAGGATAATGTTCTCGACATCCTCGCCCACATAGCCGGCTTCAGTGAGGGTGGTTGCATCCACAATGGCAAAGGGAACGTCGAGCATCTTGGCCAGGGTGTGGGCCAGCAGAGTTTTGCCGGAGCCGGTAGGACCGATGAGCAGGATGTTGGACTTGGCCAGTTCGACTTCGTTGTTGCGCATGCGGTTCATCTGCACGCGCTTGTAGTGGTTGTACACGGCAACTGCCAGTTTCTTCTTTGTCTGGTCCTGCCCGATCACATAGTCGTCGAGGAAGCTTTTGACCTCCTGCGGTTTGGGCAGATGGCCGGCGGCTGTAGCGGGATGGGTGGAGTCTCCGCGGTCGTCCTCAAGGATGGAGTTACAGACAGCGACACACTCATCGCATATGTATGCCCGTGGATAGTCGCTGGGCGACGAGATCAACTTCGCTACAGCGTCCTGCGATTTGTGGCAGAACGAGCACCGCAGCGCTTCTTCAGGTCCCGTGCGCGTTTTCATTTTTCTACTCCCTTTGGACTGGCCTTCTCGAGATGGCTGAGTTTGCCGGCCGCTATGTGCGCGGCCGGTCGATGATTTCGTCGATGATGCCGTATTCCTTGGCTTGCGCCGAGTTCATGATGAAGTCGCGTTCCACGTCGCGTTCAATGCGGTCGAGTGGCTGGCCTGTGTGCTTCGCCATCAGGGTGTTGGTAATCTCCCGGATGCGCAGGATTTCGCGTGCATGAATATCAATGTCCGTTGCCTGACCGCTCAGCCCGCCCATCGAAGGTTGATGGATGAGGATGCGCGAGTTTGGCAATGCGAACCGCTTGCCTTTGGTCCCGGCCAATAGCAGGAATGCACCCATGCTGGCTGCCTGACCTATGCAGTATGTCACCACATTGTTCCGTATGAACTGCATCGTGTCGTAAATTGCCAACCCGGCGGTAATGGAACCACCCGGAGAATTGATGTAAAGCTGCACGTCCTTCTCCGGGTCTTCGCCAGAGAGGAACAGCATTTGGGCAACGATGAGATTGGCCACCTGATCGTCAATCGGTGTGCCTAGGAAAATGATGTTATCGCGAAGCAGACGGGAATAGATGTCGTAGGCACGCTCGCCTCGACTCGTCTGCTCAACCACCATGGGAACCAATGCCATTCGAGTTTTGTCCCTCGCGGGGTTTGCCCCGTACTATTTGATGGCCGCGGGGTCTGGGTTGATGCAAGTCCCTTTCCACACGGCGGTTTCACTAACGCAGCAACTACGCAGGCAGCCTTTCGTACAGTAGGCTCGCAGTTTTTTCTCTTTTCAATTGTTCACGGATTCTAGCTAGCCCACCGTCGTCAGTCAAACGCTGGCGGAGGGTTTCGTATGGTTCGCGTGACTGAAGTGCAGCCAATTGTAATTCGTTGTCCAGTTCCTCATCGCTGACCGTAACACCTTCTTTTTCAGCGATCCGGTCCAACAGGAGGTGGGCCTTGACCTCGGCGACCGCGGAATCGCGCTGGGCAACACGCAGCCGGCCGAAATCGAGGTTGCGCATCTGCTCGGGATTCATCCCCTGGGCAGCAAGGGCGCGCAGCCCCCGCTCGAGGCGCGTGTCAATCTGGTCTTGTACAAGGCTTTCCGGGACCGGGAATTGATACTTCTCGACCAGGACGGCAAAGAGCCGGTCCTTGGTTTCGGCCTCAACGCTGCGACGCTTGCGATTGGCCATGTGTTCGCGGACACGGGACTTCAGATCGTCCAAACTTTCGTAATTTCCCAGTTCTTTGGCGAAGTCGTCGTTCAGTTCGGGAAGGGTCCGCTTTTTGATTCCCTTGACGGTTACGTCGTAGGCAACTGTCTTACCGCGCAGGTTTGCTTCTGGATAGTCGGCGGGATAGATGACTTCGGCCTGGAGTTCCTGGCCGGGCTTGGCGCCACGCAGGACCTGTGTGAACGCCTCAACCGTTTCCTTACCGCCAACCTCAACCAGAGAGTCCTGACCGGTGATCGGGGCGGCTTCGGCGTCATCCGCAACCCTGCCGTTATAGGAGATCTCAGCCCAGTCGCCGTCAACGATGGCGCGGTCTTCTTCCACGGGCTCAACCACGGCGCGCGAATCGCGCAGTTGGTTCAGTTCGTGGTTGAACTCTTCTTCGGTGACTTCGACGGAAGGCTTGTCTACCGTAACCTGCTCGTAGCCTTCGATGGAGACGTCGGGCAGGTATTCGAATACAGCCTTCACGTGAAGCGGCTGACCTTCTTCGACCGTAAGCTCGGTAACCTGCGGCTGGCCTACAGGGCGGATGCCAAGCTCGCGGACGCCGTTGCTGAAGCGCTCCGGCAGCAGGCTGTCGATAACTTCTTTGCGGATCTCGCTGGCAAAACGGCGGCGAACGACTGCCTCAGGCACCTTGCCGGGGCGGAAGCCAGGAAGCTTCGCGTATTTCTGATAGTTGCGGGTCACGCTGCGGAAAGCCTTGGTGACGTCGTCGGCGGGGACATCAAGAACCAGTTCGCGCGTGCATTCGGGATTGAGCACCGGCCCGTGTTGATGCTCGTGGGTATGGTCGTGATCGTGGCCTTCGTGGTTGTGAGACTCCTCGGGTGCGCCCGAGGTGGGATTGGTTTCGAGAGTGTCAGCGGTGCTCAACGTTTTGCCTTCCGGGCGCGACAGGCGCCAATTCTTACTGCTACAGCGGGCTGTCGCCGGTTAGGGGTAACAGCTTCGTGTGGCGGGGGATTGCCTCAATTCATGGTAAGAGGGTTTGCGAGGGCGGTCAAACCGGCCGGGTCGGAAGGGTTGCCTGTTGCACCGTAGAAGGCACGTTACTGCTCAGAGACCCCTGGTTTTCGCACATAAGGCAAAAAACAGGGGTGGGCGGCGCCGCACTGGGAATAGTGCATCCGGGCCTCGCTGAGGCTCAGTTCGCCGTTTACGGTGTTTCGGACATCCGAGGCGTTGTCGTCCTCCTGTCCATCGTCCTCCCACCAGCACACTGGACACAAGGCGAGTGTGCTGGGCGCCTCTAGAGTCCTGTAGCCGCAACAGGAGGCATCGAAAATGAATCGCTGCCGTCCCCATGCCGAGGTTGACGGGTTTTGGCGTCTGCCGGTTTACAGTCTTTTCTTTGCGGGTGGTTCAGAACCTGCATTGACGGTTGTGCGTCAGTACTCCAGATACCAAAAGCCACGACCTGTAGAATCAGGGCCGCAGGGGGAATCCGATCTCAATGTGCAATTTAATTTCTCGCCGTTTTCGTCCGTTCGTTGCAATCTTCATGATGGCATTCGCCGTCGCACTGCTGGGTGCCCGTGCCGAATCGCAGCCGCTGAAGGTGGCGATTGTGGGTCTGGAGCATGGCCATGTGGAGGGCTTTCTGGGCCAGCTTCCGAAGCACAGCGATGTTCAGCTGGTGGGCATTGCAGATGCGGACACGACGCTCTGGCAGAAGTATGGGAAGAAATATGGGTTGGCGGACACGCTCTTCTACAAGAGTGAAGCCAACATGATCGAGCGGACTCATCCGCAGGCGGTACTGGTGTACACGTCGATCGGTCAGCACCGGCCCGCAATCGAGATTGCCGCGCAGTATGGTGTGTCGGTGATGGTGGAGAAGCCGCTGACCATATCGCTCGATGATGCGCTGGCGATCCGGCAGATCGCGCATGACCACAAGATTCAAGTGCTGGTGAACTACGAGACGACATGGTACGCGAGCAACCGGGCGGCTTACGATGAAGTTCGCGAGAACCGCATCGGCGAAATCCGGCGCATGGTTGTGCATGACGGCCACCAGGGGCCCAAGGAAATTAACGTGCCGCCGGAATTTCTCAACTGGCTTACCGATCCCGCACAGAATGGCGCTGGCTCGCTCTACGACTTTGGATGCTATGGGGCGGACCTGACGACGTGGCTGATGCACGGCGCGACGCCGCTGACGGTCACGGCTGTGGTGAATCATGACAAGCCGCAGATCTATCCGAAGGTCGATGACGATTCGACGATCATTCTGCAGTATCCGCATGCGCAGGCCGTGATTATGGGATCGTGGAACTGGCCGTTCGGGCGCAAGGACATGGAAGTCTATGGTGCGACCGGCTACGCGATCACAGTCGCTGCGGACCAGATTCGCATTCGTCACGAGCATGATTCCGAAGAGCACACGTCGACAGCTCAGGCATTGCCGGCGCGGGAACGCGATTCGCTTGCGTATCTTTCGGCGGTGCTTCGCGGCGAGATTGAGCCCAGGGGAGATTTGACGGCGCTGGATACAAACGTGATTGTGATGCAGATTCTGGATGCGGCGCGTGAGTCGGCGCGGACGGGACGCAGCGTCAAGTTGAACCGTCTGGGGGAATAGTGGAGACTTTGCCGTGGGCAGATTGACGGTCCTGTTCCTTTTGGTTGCGATCACAATTCCTGCGCTGGCGTCGAAGCATGTTACCGTTTCGCAGTTGGAACAGATTCTGACCGCTACCCAGGGAAAGCCGGACGCGGAGGTTGCGCAGCAAATATCCGACCTGGAACTGACGGAAAGGCTGAGCGCGGACAGGTTTTCGCAATTCAAGGCTGCCATGCCGGGCAAGAAGGCCGCAGAGAATCTGCAGATCCTTTCTGATCGGTCCGCATTCCTTGCACCTCCGGCATCTGACATTCCTGCGATCCCCGCGCCCGATTTTGCGGAGCAGCGCAGAATCATGAGTCTTGCTGTTGCTTACGTGACCCGGACCATTCCGCAGTTACCCAATTTCTTTGCCACGCGCGAAACCACGCACTTTGAAGATACTCCGCTATTGCAGAAAACCTTCGGCAGCACTCCTTACCAGCCGCTTCACTTTGTTCGCGCCTCGAGCGTGACAGTGCTCTTCCGGAACGGCCGCGAAGAAGTCGATGCGGGGCCGAGCAAAAAAACAGCGGCTCCGCGCGGACTCACTACCTGGGGTGCCTTCGGCCCGATTCTTGGAACCGTTCTGGTTGACGCGGCGAGAAGCAAGTTGGCCTGGAGCCATTGGGAAAAGGGTTCCAGCGGGACGGAGGCCGTGTTCAGTTATTCAGTACCACGGGCATCGTCTCACTACGAGGTGAATTACTGCTGCACGCCGAAGGATGAGATGGAACCCGGCCATCTGGAGCCCTTCCGCCAGATTTCCGGTTATCACGGGGAGATGGCGATCAATCCTCAGGATGGAACCATCGTTCGACTCAGTGTCGAAGCGGACTTGACGCCTGCCGATCCCAATTACGCGCGCGGCTCTGCTTGTGGAGTACGGGCCGGTTGAAATTGGAGGAACGACCTACATCTGTCCCACGAGAAGTCTGTCGATGTCGATCGCACAGGAGATCCAGTATTCACAGGACGGAAACCACCAGCCCCTGGAATTTGCGATGCGGCCATCGAAAACGTTGCTCAACGAAGTTGTGTTTGAGCAATATCACATGTTCAGGGCGGATGTGCGAGTGCTTCCTGAAAGCGAAGCCGGCAAGCAGACGAACCCGAACAGCACAGAGGGCGCAAACGCACCTGTTCCCACAACCGAACCCGAACGGACCCGAGAGCGAGGCTTCGTCAGAGAAGACTGACTCCGCCGCTGCGGCTCAAGCGACTCCACCGGAGGCCCCGACCGTCCCGCCATTGCCTGCAGAAGTGCCAAGACCGATAAAGCAGGAGACCGAGATTGCCCAGGCTCCGATCTTGAGGACTGCGGCACGCGCGGTCCTGGTGGATGTAGTGGTAACCAAGGGCAACGGAGACCCGGTTATCGGCCTCGGCAAGCAGGATTTTGCGCTGATGGAAAACGGCAAGCCCCAGCGCATCGACTTTTTTGAGGGGCGTACCCCAGGCGATCCGGCACTCAGCGCGCCTCCGGCAATGCCGCCCATGCCTGCGGGAACGCGCACCAACGCTCCACCGGCCCCGGAGAGGGATGCGGTGAATGTTCTGCTGCTCGATACTTTGAACACCGAGCCTCAGGATCAGGCGTATATGCATCGAGAGGTCATGGACTTCCTGACCCACATGCAGCCGGGGACACGCGTCGCGATCTTTCTTCTTGGATCAAAGCTTCGTTTCGTCCAAGGGTTCACGACAGACACTTCCGTTTTGCTTGCGGCGCTCAATGACAAACAAACCGGCATGAATGTGCATAAAGATCACAGCGCGCGCAGCCGCAGCGATGAAGCCGACGATGCCGCAGACATCGCTCAATTGCAGGTGATGCAGGCTTCCCCATTCGCCATCGAGGCAATCCAACAGGCGCAGGCCGATTCCCGGGCCCACAACTCTGGCACGCGGGCCGCCATGACTTTCGAGGCTCTCAATTATCTTGGCCACTATCTTGCGGGTGTCCCCGGCCGCAAGAATCTCATCTGGTTCGCAAGCTCATTTCCGGTGATCATCTTTCCCACCGGGGCAGAGCGAGCGACGATGAAGCAGAACACTGCGACTCCCGGTTATCTGGACAAGGTGAGGACGACCGGCGATCTTTTCACACTGGCAAGGATTGCGGTGTATCCCATCAACGCCGAGGGAATGATGATGGAGCACGTCGCCGAAGCCAATGTCGGCGGTGAAGGCCCTGAAGGAATAGCAGGGCACGCAGGCGGCCAGGGTATTGACTCAGCTAGATCCGCTTACAACGCAGGCGCCGCGGAACGAGCCGACACCATGAACTCGATGGAGCAGCTTGCCTCCTCAACGGGCGGCAAGGCTTACTTCAACACCAACGATCTGAATGCGGCGATGCGGCACGCGATCAGCGACGGATCGAATTACTACACGATTGGATATTCGCCTACAGAGAGCAAGATGGACGGGAGTTATCGTCAAATTGAAGTGAAGGTCGAAAAAGGGAAGTACAAGCTGGCTTACCGGCATGGCTACAATGCCGACGATAAGCCTGCGTCCGGGGGAGACTCGGGCTCCAATCCCCTTGAGCCGCTTTTGCAGTTTGGGATGCCGAGTGCCACCGGGGTCCTGTATGGGGCCAGTGTGAAGGCTTCCTCGATTCAGCCTGCACCCGATGCGAAACGCGCCGGACAGAATGCGCAGCTCAAAGTGCCGTTCACACGTTTCGAAGTAGATTTCATCATTCGAGAACAGGATCTAGCTTTGCTGCCCGACACAAAAGGGGAACGGAGCGGCAAACTTCTTATTGGCCTGAAGGCCTACGATCGCGATGGCAATGCCGTCAACTGGGAGGGCGATGAAGAGAACCTGGACATCAAACCGGATCAGTACAGCTCGATCCAGAAGACAGGTTTTCCAATTCATCTTGAAATCGATCTGCCCTCTCCTATGGATGTGCATCTTGTGACAGCGGTCTATAACTGGAATTCCGGCAACGCCGGGACTTTGAATATTGACCTGAGCGATGACCCGGTCCAGCGCAAATAATCCATTCGATCAAGCCGGAGAGAGGTTCGCAAATTGATCAGATTGCCCGTGAGCGGTTATCCGGCCTGTCAGATAGCGGCGGAGCTTTGGGCGGCTAGAGTTCGATGCTCGCCGCGGTATCGTCCGGGAGGGCTGCCAAACTCACGTTTGAAGGCGCGGTTGAAGGCTGCTTCTGATTCGTATCCGACGTCAGCGGCGATCTCCGCGACGCCGCGGGAGGTTTTCTCGAGCGACCGCGCGGCTAGTTGAAGACGCCAGCGGGTGAGATAGGCCATGGGAGGCTCGGCGACGTAGCGGGTGAAGCGCTCGACAAGAGCGGACCGGGAGATTCCAACCTCATCGGCGAGATCGGCGATGGTCCACGGGTGGGCGATGCGGCTGTGCATCAGGCCAAGACTCTTGCCCACGATGGGGTCACGCGCTCCGGCGAGCCAGCCAATCTGCTGCTCGGGCAAGGCAGCAACGTAGCGCCGCAAGGTGTCGACAAAGAGGGCCTCAGATAATTTGGCAAGCATGGCTTCGCTACCGACCCGTTGTGAAGCCGCTTCTTCGACGAGGTGCATGATGGAGCTTTCAAGCCATTGGCCGGAACGGTCGGCGCGGAGATTTACTTTGAATACCGCCGGCAATCCGGACAGGATCGGCCGGCTCAGGTTCGGATCGCAGGTCATGTATCCGCAGACGAAGCGCGCAATCTCACCGCCTCCGCCGGCGTGCAGAGGGCTGAGGTCGCGGGATTTGATTTTGGCTGTTATGCCGTAGTTGGGATAAGGCCGGGTGGCTTCCTTGCCACTGAAGATGTGGTGAGCATCTCCGTGGGGAAAGATCACAACATCGCCAGGCTTGAGTTCCAGCGATAGACCGTCCTCCAACTCGACGACCGCTCCGCCTTCAAGCACGAGATGGTAGACAAGCAAATGCGCGACGCCGAGAGAGAGGGTCGTGGCCAATCGATTGGAGGCTGGCGCGGAAAACCCCCAGGGCGAAGTGAACTCCGCGGTGAAGTAGACGGCGCCGTTGAGCTTGACCGCGCTCAGGATCTCGGAGAATGCGTCCATGGGACCTCTGGGCGACCTCTTGGCAACTTCTGGACGTGCGGCAAAGTTTGCTGGCCGCTGCGCAATCGGATCGGACTGGGGAAGCCGATTGAGCAAATTATAGCGACGCGCGGGCATGGTTGTCCGAACGGTTGTAGGGCACACTCAAGGTCGTACAAGGCTCTTCGAGAATCCCCTTCTGCGGAGAGCCAATAAGGACCAGGAGGTCAACACATGTTACTCACCAAGCAATTGGACGGCAAAGCCGCCGTCGTGAATCCGAACAAAGCGTTGTGGGAGAAGGGCGACTTTACCGCGATTGCCACGTTGATGCGCGAATCAGGAGAAGCGCTTGTGGAGTCGCTGGACGTCAGGCCCCCCCTTCGGGCATTGGACCTGGGCAGCGGGGATGGCACTACGGCCGTTCCGCTGGCCCGGACGGGCGCGGAAGTTGTGGCAATCGACATCGCCAGAAACCTGGTGGAGGCCGGGAACCGACGTGCCACGGAGGCTGGGCTGCAGAACCTCAGATTCCAAGAGGGAGATGCGAGCAACCTCGAAGGCGTCGCCGACCACTCGTTTGATCTGACTTTGTCTGTATTTGGGGCGATGTTTGCACCCCGGCCCTTCGATGTGGCGAAGGAGATGGTGAGGGTGACGAAGCCTGGGGGACGCATCGTGATGGGCAACTGGATTCCGAGTGATCCGACTTTCGTTGCGCAGCTTCTCAAGATCAGCTCGGCGTATACGCCTCCGCCGCCGGAAGGTTTCGTCAGCCCCATGGCCTGGGGTGTCGATACTCACATTATCGAGCGCTTCGGGCAGGCAGGAGTGGCTCGAGAGAAAATCTCAATGACGCGGGACACTTTTCGTTTTGTCGCCGCCAACAAGAAGCCGGAACAGATTATCGAGATATTTCGGCGATACTATGGCCCCACAATGAACGCCTACGAGGCCGCTGAGAAGAACGGGAAAGTGGACGAACTACACACCCAGCTTGTGGAACTGGCCGAGTCGCAGAATGCGGTCAACCATGGCAGCACCTCAATTTCCGCAACTTTTTTGAAGGTAACTGTCAGGGTTTGAGGCGCATTTGCGATATCAATAGTTGTGGAGTGTCGCCCAAATGAAGAAAAGAAGTGAAGCTCTCGCAGAACGTCTGGAGGCCGGCGCATCAGCCCTGGCCTCCTTTGCATCCACCCTCACGGACTCAGAGTGGCAGACGCGGGTTCCCAAGGACGGCCGAAAGATAGGCGTTGTGGTCCATCACGTGGCGAGCGTGTACCCGATCGAAATTCAACTTGCCCAGGCGCTCGCGGCTGGCAAAGCCGTAACGGGTGTGACGTGGGATGTAGTGCACAAGATGAACCACGAGCATGGCGATACGAATGACGGGGTAACCAAGGAAGCTGCGCTCAGCCTTCTTGCAACTAACAGTGCGGCGGCTGCGGCGGCCATTCGCGCGCTCAGCGATGAGCAACTCGATAGCGCCGCGCCGCTATCGCTGAATAGTGATGCACCGCTTACCTGCCAGTTCATGCTGGAGGATCATGCGGTACGCCACAGCTATCACCATCTGGCAAAAATCAAAGCGACACTGGGTCGTTAGAGCGTGCTGCTTAATTCCGTCGCCGGCTAGATAATCGTCTCGGCGACGGATTAAGACTGGAGTCGTTCATAAAGGCGGCCGCGACGGAGATCGGGCGCGATTTCAGCGCTCTTGATCGCTCGCGTCAACTGCTGGTGCCACGCCACGTCGCGCCACATGCCCACGAATTGCGGGCCGCAGAAGTTGCTGGTTGCGATCGCAAGCCAACGGCCGGAGGCGGCGGCTCGGCGGGCGCCGATTGCACACAGGTCCTTGACCCAATCCCACTTCAGCAAGGGCCAGTCTTTGTAGTCGACGATCGCCCAGCACTCAGTGGTGATGAGGGGCAGTTTAGTTTTCCGTGAGACTTCGGCGAATGCGTCGATTCCGTTCTCAAGCCCTTTCTGCCAATATGCGGGCCGGGCCCGATACACGTCTTCGGCTTTGAGGCTGAGGTTTGTGTAGCCCTTTGCATCGAAGCGCTCATAGGCGTATCCAGCCAGCTTGTAAAACTCGCCGCCATATTGCTGAACCATCCATATATGCGGGTCGAGCAGGTCGAAGTCGCCGAGGTCGTGATCGAGATAGCTCTGCATGTTGCCTGATGCGACTGAAAAGAACAAAGGCATCGCCGGATACTTCGCGCGAACCAGCAAAATTGCCGTTCTGCATGTAGTCAAGCGACGCAGGCTTGTCCCAGTCGCCGTATGTCAGCGGTTTCATGAACGGAGCCCAGTCTTCGCCGGGCCATTCGTTGCAGAGGTCGGTATAGAGGATGGAGTCGATGAGGCCCGCCTGCGCGATGAGATCAAGGGTCTTGATCCAGTTGGCGGCCATGACGTCGGGACCGGTAATGGTCATGCGGGTATCAGCATCGTCTTTGCGATACCACGTCGAGAGGCCGACCTTGATTCCGCGATCGCGGCACTTGCCGATGAATTGAAACAGGGCGGGGACGAGCACAATGCGATTCACGTCGGGTGATCCCCACATCTGGGTGTTCCACTCCGGCCATAGCGTCCACGTTTTATGCGGGTCGGCGGCGAGCAGATGCGGGAAGGGATCGATGCGCACCGCGTTGTAACCGCGCTCTTTCAATTCATCCAGGGCGCGATCCCAGTCTTCGTAGCCTGCGCCGGGCCAGCGACGCTCGATCCACGAGAACTCCCACATGGTGATGGCGCGGGGACGTTTGGCGGGGGCTGCGATTGCGTTTGCATTTCGAGCGACCGCCGTGGTTGCTGCCACTCCGATGGCTTCGCCCAGAAACTCCCTGCGATTCATTTAGCTCCCTCCGGATTCGAGGCAAGGATACTACTGCGATCAGATGCCAGAGAGCGATGCTGGGAAAAGTCCCGGACTGAAGCCCTACGCTCCTTGCGTTAAATGATTGTCGACGTCGTTTCTTTAAGTCGCGAGGTGCTGTTCTTATTCGCCAAGGTGGCGGCGGAGGTCTTCTGGGTGGCTGGAATGGGCGTAGGCCGTATCGCGGGAGATGCGGTTATTACGGACGAGTTCAGCCAAGGACTGTTCCATGGTCTGCATGCCTTCGGAGCGGCCGGTTTCAATGTTGGCTCTGAGCTGATGGTCGTCTCCACGGCGAATAAGATTGCGGATTGCACTGGTGGCCATAAGGATTTCAACGGCGGGATACCGATCAACCCCATTGATGGCGGGCAACAGCCGCTGATGAATGACGGCCAGGAGAGCGAGTGAGAGCTGACGCCGCATCTGGGACTGAAAGCCTGAGGGGAAGATATCGAGAATACGTGAGACGGTCTGGGCGGCATCATTGGTGTGGAGCGAAGTGAGCACAAGGTGGCCGGTCTCAGCGGCGGTCAATGCGGCGGCCATCGTTTCGCTGTCGCGCATCTCGCCGATGAGGATGACGTCGGGATCCTGCCGCAGGACGGCGCGCACCGCCTGGGCAAATCCGGGCGTGTCCGGTCCTACTTCGATCTGTTCCACGAGCGAGTGCTGATTCGGTTGCTGGAATTCGATTGGGTCTTCAATGGTGATGATGTGGTCATGGCGGGTGTTATTGATGGCGTTGATCAGGGCCGCCATGGTGGAGGTTTTGCCGCAGCCCGTGGCCCCGGTGAGAAGGATGAGTCCCTGGCGTCGCTCGGCGAGAACAGCGAGCGACTGCGGGAGGTGAAGCGACTCGAGCGTCGGGATCCGACTGGGAAGGACACGGATCGAGGCGGCGATGGTTCCACGCTGGAAATGGAGGTTTGCGCGGAACCTTCCGGCAGATCCGCGTTCAAAGCAGAAATCCAGGCACTTATGCCTATTCAACTCTTCGCGCCGGGCCGGCGTAAGCAACGGCGCTAACAGATGCCAGGTGCCTTCGGGCGTGAGTTCGCCGCCTGGGATCGATTTGAGCGCACCGTTCACGCGCAGCGTTGGAGCCGACCCGTTGACCAGGATGATGTCAGAGGCGCTCAGTGCAAGCGCTTCCGACAAAAGATAATCGATCAGTTCCGGGGCCTCTGCCGAGGCATCGATCGGAGTGTGTGGCTGACCGGCTGTCGCCGAGGTTGAGTCTTTGTGCATACGGAATGAGGAAGCTCTCCGAGGAGAGAGAGTTGCTTGCAAGACGAGATTGCCGGAGATTTCGCTCCATTTAGCGAAACCTCGAAGATCGAGGGAGTGCAAGGTTCGGAGACTTGAAGGCCCGGATCTTGTGGGAATCCGGGCCACCCAGCATATTAAATCTGTTACGGCACGTAGACTTTGATGCGGACGTTCCACTTGGTGCTTTGGCCGGGCTTGAGGGTGACCATGCCGGTGTCCATGGAGCCCCATTCCTTGCCGAAGGGATCGGCGAAGTTGAACTGGTCTTCGATGGCAACGAAGTTCTTTGCGGGCGGAGCGTAGGCCTGGATCGTCTTGATCTCACGCGAGACGCCTTCGATTTTTACGCCGTATTTGGCAGCGGGATCGGTCAGAGTTACGGTGACGACGCCGTCTTTCCAGTCGAGGTGGCTCCAGTTGTCATCGTAGAAGTTCTTCTCGAGCGCTTTGCCGTCTTCCGCACGGAGATCATACTGGCCGCTGACGGGCACGAGCTTGCCGGTGGGAAAAACATTGTCGTAGTTGTCGACGGTCGCCAGCATGGAAGCGGGGACATGCAGGCGAGCCTGGGTGCGGTCTCCGGAGGGAATGTTGAAGTAGGGGTGCCATCCGATTGCCATGGGCTCGGCTTCGGTGCCGACGTTCTTCGCCACCACAACAGCGTCTACGGCATCAGCGGTGAGGGTGATCGTGAAGTGCAGGTCGGTTTTGGAGAGCCAGTGGCCGCCGAAGTCGCCGGCATGAATCACACCTGAAACTTCTTTTCCGCCATGGATATCTTTTTCGGTCACGTCATCGGTTTTCGACTTCAGGATGAGGCCGTGCATCGCGTGCTGCTCGGCTCCGGGGTTCTTGCCGATATTGTTGGCGGGCAGGGTGATGGTGTGGCCCTGCCATTCGGTGGTGAGGGTCTTGCCGTCCGCGGATAGCTTGCCGCGAATGCGATTGGGATAGGGCACGAGGAACACCGAGCCGAGTCGATAGGCGAGATCGCCGTTGGCGTTGTCATCCCCATCGAGCATTTTCTTAGCAGCAGCCAGATCGGGAGAGGCCAGGACGTCGACGTTTCCGCGCCCAGGAAAGTTGGCGGTGATCTGGAGTAGTTCCATTCCACGCCCGGGCATGACAGTTACGCTGGTGAACTCCGGCTGGGTTTTGCTGGTGGCGGTGCGCGTGAGGGTGACGATCTTCTGACCGCCGATCTCGGTGGGGGCCTGGGCTTGCATGCTCATGACTACCAAGCTTGCCACAGCGGCCGGAAGAACAAAGGAAAGAACATAGGTGCGTGTAAAAAGCTTCATCTCGATCCATCCCAGAACGCGTTCAGATTTTCCGAAAATGCTTTGCGGCCGATGCTTTCCCGGCCCATGAAAGCGTATTCCGGAAGCGGCCTCATTCTACGACATCGCACGGCGCGGCGAAGGCGGAAATGGAACAGCAGCAAAGTCATCGACTCACACGACCCGGCTCCGCCAGGGTCCACAGTGATTTCGGCTGCAAGAAAGCGAGGGTCTTTAAACTGCCAATTGAAAGTGGCTCCCCCTAAGCGGGCTCATACCAGAAAAGTAACCACGCCTGCGGGCATTAGTGATATTGCATCGTGCCGGGGTAACGGTACAATTCGAGCAATTCATTGTGTCGCAACGCTCGTTCAGAGCAGGTGTACCCCACTTTGCAACTGCTCCCGTCTTGTCTTTAACGCTTCGCCTCTTCGGGGCAAACACCTCGAGAAAGGTTCCCGGTTAGAAATGCTCCCCTTGCATAGGTTTGCACTTCCTTGCTTTGCCCTGGTGTTGCTCTCTGGAGTGTTGTCGAGTGCGCAGAAGATTGCGTCGAAACCCTTGATCGTTGAGCGAGTGAACGAGAACCAACTGGTAACGCTAAGGGGCAATACGCCGCCTGCAGCGACAGAACAGAACGACCGCGGCGCGGTGAGCCCTGCCATGAGCATGTCTGGCCTGGTGCTGGTATTGCAGCGCAGCCCGGAGCAGCAGGAAGCATTCGACGCCTTTGTCGCCAGCCAGTATGACCCGACCTCGCCGAATTTCCATCATTGGCTGGAACCGGAGGAGGTGGGGGAGAAGTTTGGTCCCGCACTCGCCGACATTGCGACGGTCTCCTCGTGGCTGGGAAGCCATGGGCTTGCGGTTGATGAAGTCTCGAAGGACCGCATGACGATCCGGTTCAGCGGCAGGGCCGCGCAGGTGCAGGCAGCTTTCCATACCGAGATTCACAACCTGGTTGTGAAGGGCGAGCCGCACATTTCCAACATGAGCGATCCGCAGATCCCCATGGCGCTGGACCCGGTTGTACTTGGGCCGAAGGCGCTGCATAACTTTATTCCGCGGCCGTTGCACCGAACGGGCGGCAAGGCAACACTGAATCGCGAGACGGGCAAGTGGCAGCGGGTCGCAACGCCCGATGTGGCGAGCACCGGCCTGCGCCCGGAGGTTGGCTTCAGTTGCGGGGCTTCCTGCCAACTCGAGGACGTCGCGCCGTTCGACTTCGCGGCGATCTACAACGTTGCTCCGCTGTGGAGCGGTGGCATAGACGGAACAGGACAGACGATTGCAATCGCGGGCAGAAGCGATGTTAGAGCCACGGACGTCACTTCATTTCGCAGCACGTTCGGTCTGACGGGCGGGAGCTTCAATACCATTCATAACCTTGAGACCGGCACCGTTGATCCCGGCTACTGCACCTCGACCGCGCCCACGGCGCTTTGCACGCTGGACGATCAGATTGAAAATGCGCTGGACGTGGAATGGTCAGGCGCGGTTGCGCCCAAGGCGGCGGTCGTACTGGTGGTCACGCAGCAGACGAATGCTAACGATGCGATCTACGATTCAGCGCAATACGTTATTACAAACAAGACTGCATCAATCATCAACATCAGCTATGGTCAGTGCGAGCTCTTTTTGGGAACCAGCGGAAACACCGCGTACAACAATCTTTGGCAAAGCGCTTCCACGCAAGGCATAGCGGTCTTTACGGCGACGGGAGATTCCGGATCGCCTTCGTGTGATCAGGGCGGGGATTCCGCCGGTACTCCTTACCCTGCGAAATACGGTTTGACAGTCAGCGGAATCGCATCGACCCCTTTCAATACCGCAGTGGGAGGCACCGATCTCAATTGGGGCACCACAGCGGCGCCTTACTGGAACACGACGAATAGCTCCACGAATGGTTCCACGGCGAAAGGCTATGTGCCCGAGGCGCCCTGGAATGACTCATGCACGAATCCACTGGCGTTGTCCTATTTTCAATCGATTGCAACCTACCTCAATAACCACAGTGTGAGCGCTCCAAACCCAACAGATGCGGAGTCGGCCTGCAATCTCGTTGCGAAATATTGGACGAACGTGAAGACGCTGGCGGGCGTAGACATTTCCTCGGCTATCGACACGATCGGCGGTAGTGGCGGAAGCAGCAACTGCACCAGCAGCAATGGCGCGAGTGCCGCGACTTGTGCAGGAGGGTATGCGAAGCCGTCCTGGCAGGCGGGTGTAACAGGCATTCCAAATGACAGTAAGCGCGATATTCCGGATGTCTCCTTCTTCGCGGGAAATGGGTTCCTTGGAAGCGCATACCTTATTTGCGTATCGGACTGGGGAGCTTGTATTACTTCTCCAATCCCGACAACCCAGCCGGCGGTCGGAGAGATCGGCGGTACCTCGGCTTCGAGTCCGGCGATGGCTGGGGTTATGGCGCTGATTAACCAGAAGGCTGGATCAGCACAGGGCAATCCGAATTCTCAGCTCTATGTACTCGCAGGGAAGCAAACCTATTCAAGCTGCTCGTCTGAGACGGTGACTTCGTCATCGAGTAGTTGCTATTTCAACGACATCGATAGCGGAACAATTGCGATGCCATGCGCTTCGGGATCGCCGAACTGCACCGTGTCCAAAAGTGGCGATACAGTTGGAATCCTCTCCGGCTTTGCGGGCGTAACCGGCTACGACGAGGCCACGGGTCTGGGCTCACTGAATGTTGCCAACGTCGTGAACGGGTGGAATGCAACGGTGATAGGCACGGCGACGGCCACGGTAGGCGTTTCGGCTTCGCCGTCGAGCATCACAACTGCACAGGGAACCACCGTGACAGTTACAGTTACCGGTGCGAGCGGCACACCCACTGGAACCGTGGTGTTGACGAGCGGGAGTTTCACTTCGGCGGCGAACAGCCTTTCCGGTGGAATCACCACGTTCAACCTGGCGGCGGGCGCGCTAGCGGTGGGCACCGACACAGTCACAGCGAGTTATAGCGGCGATACTACCTTTGCCGCGGCAAGCGGAACGACCACGGTGACGGTGACGGCTCCTGTTTTGCTGACGCCGACGGTGGCGGTGACACCGGCATCAGGCAGCATCGATACAGGGCAGAGCCTGAACGTGACAGCTACTGTGACGGGGTCAGGTGCGACGCCCACGGGCAGTGTGACACTCTCAGGGGGTGGTTACACTTCCACGGCACAGACGTTGGTCGCTGGGGCCTATACGTTTGCAATTCCCGCAAACAGCCTGAGCGCGGGGACGGATAACCTGAAGGTCTCATATAGCGGCGACGCAGTGTATGGGGCAGGTAGCAATTCTGCCAATGTGACGGTCGCGGCATCGGTTTTTGCTCTTACGCCACCGGCGGCAGCAAGCGTTAGTAAAGGTGGCAGCTCAAGCGCAACGATTGCTCTGACATCGAGCACCTCCTATACCGGAACCGTGACGCTTAGCTGCGCGCTGACCACGAGCCCGGCCGGCGCTTCGAACCTGCCAACGTGCTCGTCGGCGGCAGGCGGAGGGACGATCACCGTGACAGCCGGAACGCCGAGTGGAACAGGTTCGGTTACCGTATCCACAACGGCGGCGACCGCCTCAATGAAGAGGCCGCGCATTGGCGCTTGGGCTGAAGCAGAAGGCGGAGCCGTGCTGGCACTGTTTTTCTTCTTCGGTATACCGGCTCGCCGTCGCGCATGGCGCGCGATGCTTGGCGCGTTCATTCTGCTGGCAACGCTCGGCAGTCTCGCTGCCTGTGGCGGTGGCGGGTCAAGCGGCGGCGGTGGTGGGAACAAGAACCCTGGAACGACCTCGGGAGCTTATACCTTCACCGTGACGGGAACAGGAAATCCGGCGGTTACGCCTGCGGTGACCACAACGTTTACCGTGACGGTGAACTAACTCTAGATGCGGTTTGCCAGGCTGGCCCTCCCGGCGGGGAGGGCCAACTTGTGTTTGGGCGGGTGTTATTTGTCCAGCGTGAGCTGTTGCGGGGACACCGCGCGTCCCGTACGAAGCCCCCTGCGGATAGAATCGGAAAAGATGCAGAGTGCTTTCAGCACCGGCCTGGAGCTGAAAGTAGACCGGGGCCTTCGATGAAATCGTTGTTGCTGGAAGAGTACGGAAAGCTTGCCATTGCCGATGTGCCGCGGCCGGAGCCGGGCGAACTCGAGGTGCTTGTGCGCGTGGCCGCGTGCGGCATTTGCGGCAGCGATATCCACGGCTACGATGGATTTTCTGGACGGCGTATTCCGCCGCTCATCATGGGACATGAAGCCGCAGGAGTGATTGTCGCGGTCGGATCCGGTGTGAGCGCATACAAACAGGGCGATCGCGTCACCTTCGACTCCACGGTCTACTGCGGCGACTGCATTTATTGCAAACGCGGACAGATGAACCTCTGCGATCGACGCGAGGTGATTGGCGTATCGTGCGGGGACTATCGCAGGGATGGCGCTTTCGCGGAATATATCGCGGTGCCGGAGCGCATCCTCTACCGCTTGCCGAGCAAGATGTCGTTTCCGGAGGCGGCGATGCTGGAGGCGACGTCTGTGGCGCTTCATGCGGTGAAGGTCAGCGGCGTGAAGCAGGGAGACGTGGCATTGGTGGTCGGCGCGGGGATGATCGGCCTGCTGACCATGCAGGCGTTGCGCGCGGCGGGTGTGGGGCGCGTGATGATTGCGGACATCGATGAGACGCGGCTCACGCTTGGCGAACTGCTGGGCGCGGACGAGGCGTTGCGCGGAACCGGCGAAGAAATCGCCAAGGCGGTGCTGGAGCGCACGGGCGGCGTGGGCGCGGATGCGGTGTTTGACGCTGTGGGGCGCGCCAAGACAGTCGCTGAGTCGATTGACAGTGTTCGCAAAGGCGGTACGGTTACGCTGATCGGAAACATAGAGCCGGAAGTTGTTCTGCCGCTGCAGAGAGTAGTTTCGCGGCAGATCAAGATCCAGGGAACCAATGCTTCGGCGGGAGAATATCCGCAAGCGATCGAACTGATTTCAAGCGGTCGCATTCATGTGCGACCGATGATCACGGCGGTTGCGCCGCTCGAAGAGGGGCCGAGCTGGTTTGATCGGCTGCACTCCCAGGAGCCGAATTTGATGAAGATTGTGCTCTGTCCGGATGAAAAGGGCTGAAGCCAGCCAAGCGAGGCTGCCTCAATGACTGATTCGCTTTTTGATTTGACCGGCCAGGTTGCGATTGTGACGGGAACCAGCCGGGGGCTTGGACAGTACTTTGCGCGTGCGTTGGCGACGGCAGGCGCAGACCTCGTGCTGACGAGCAGGCGCCGCGAATCCCTTCACGAATTTGAAACAGAGATACGAGACCTCGGGCGGCGTAGCGTCGCACTCGAACTTGACGTGCGCGACCAGGCCAGCATCGAGCGCATGGTGAAGGAAGCCGAAGCGGCGTTCGGGCAGATTCACATCTTGGTCAACAACGCGGGCTGCAACGTGCGAAAGCCGGCACTCGACGTCACATGGGACGACTGGAACCTGGTGCTCGACACGAATCTGCGCGGGAGTTTCTTCGTAGCCCAGGCAGTTGCTCGCGGCATGATCGCGCACAATTACGGCCGCATGATCAACATCGGATCGGTAACCAGCGTCTTTGGATTCGCTGGATTGGCACCTTACTGCGCGAGCCGCGGCGGAATTCGCCAGTTGACCATGAGCCTGGCAGATGATTGGGGGCAACACGGAATTACGGTTAACTGCCTTGCGCCCGGTTGGTTCAAGACAGAACAGAACAAGGTACTATACGAGGACCCGGAGTGGGTTGCTTATCTCACCGATCGCATTCCGGTGAAACGGCCGGGGCTGCCCCAAGATCTTGACGGCGCGGTGGTATTTCTCGCGTCGGAGGCAAGCCGCTACATTACGGGACAGACTTTGCTGGTGGATGGCGGCATCTCGACTGGTGCCACACGCGCCACGGTCGCGCGCAAATCAGCTGGTTAGCCGGCGTCTTCTGACGACGGATGGCTTAGCATCCCAACTTGACCTGCGGCTTCGGCATGCAATGTGGTGTGTCCGGTGGATTTGCGGACGACCAGCCTTGGGTAGACGGTGATCGCCTTGGGCTGCGGATGAGGGATCTCGTTGCGGATAAGAGAGAGCAAGGTGCTGGCGGCAACCTGGCCCATGCTGCGCAGGGGTTGATGGACGGTGGTCAGTGGCGGATGGTGCATGGATGCAGCCATGATGTCGTCGAACCCAAGAACGGAGATGTCTCTGGGCACGCGCAATCCGGCCTCGCGCAGTGCGGAGATGGCGCCGATGGCAGTCACGTCGTTGAACGCAAAGATTGCGGTGAATGGTTGAGCACCCTGCAGCAGATGGCGCGTCACTTCCTGCCCGGGAGCGGGGCCAGGTTCCGGGCTTTGCAACTGAACAACAAGACGCTCATCGATTTCAAGATGCAGGTCGCGGGCGGCCTGCACAATTGCTTGCCAGCGCAAGACAGTGTCTGAACTGAAGGCCTGTCCCTTGATGAATGCGATGTGTTTGTGGCCGAGCGACTTCAGGTGCGATAGCGCGAGATGCGCGGCCTGATCGTGATCGAGTTCGATGTTAATGACTCCATCGCGGCGCTCGTGCCCGGATATGGAAACAAGCGGCACCGGCAGATCTTCATTCATGGGCGAGTCTACAGCGATGATGCCTTCGACAGAGCGAGCAAGCATCATGCGCGGATATCCTTCGAGGAGATCCGCCCGATGGCGATGGCTTACGACGAAGTAAAAGAAGCCGTCCTTGAGCAACTCATCTTCGATTCCGCTGATAACTGTGGTTGAGTAGCCTTCGCTGATTTCTGGGAGGATGACGCCGATGGTGTAGGTGCGCTTCTGGCGCAGGCCCCGTGCCATGGTGTTAGCGATGTATCCGTTGAGGGCGGCAGCATGCAGAACGCGCTGCTGCGTTTCCTCAGCAATGCGATGTGCGGTCGCCTCGCCGTTGATGATGCGGGAGACCGTGGACTGCGAGAGCTCGAGCATCGCAGCGAGCTCTTTCAGCGTGATCGGCTTGATTGGTGCCTTGGCCAAGTCGTTCTGCTCCCGGAACTGCTTACACGATCATGCGCCTGCATGGAACCCGGCGCGCTGCATCGCGGTTTTCGCTTCAGGGTTACGCATGAAGGTATTCCAGATCATACCTGTTCGAAGGTTTTCTGCCATCAGAATTGAAATTCCCTGATCAATCCCAAGCACGTCGGCGTCATACCAGTTGGCGGTGGGATGAAACGCATCCACGAATCCATAACGGCCCCATGCCTGCTTGCCCCACTTGTCACGCATCGCACGGAGAACGGAGATGCAATCGGTGGGAACGAAAGCGAGTGAGCCGGCCGACGCGCATGGAACGACGGTTCCATCGATGGGTCCCTGCGGCGGAGGGCCTCCCCAAGCGGTATAGCCCTCTTGATAATCCGATGCGGAAATGCCCCAGTAGTCCTCGTTGTACCACTTGGGATATGAGAGGCAGAACGCCTTGTGGGCCTTCGTTGCGGTGATCGAGTTGTCGAAGTAGTTGGCGTAGTCGTCACGCTTGTTGCGGAAATCGAACCAGGCGTGCGAGTACTGATGGGTGAAGATGGGATCGTTACCGCTGATGAATGTGAAGCCGTTGTAATGAATGACGGGGCGCGTCCAGTTTTTCCAGTATTCGCCGGGGACGGGGTGCGTGGGAGAACCGATGGCGAGGAGGTAGATCATCATGAGCTCGCAGAAATGCTCCCATCGTCCATCGATAAAGCCTTCGCCCGGGTGCCATCCCATGGAGAATGTCTTTCCGTCGTTCAGCATCCAGGGCCAGTCGACGCGCTCGTAAATCTGTGTTGCCAGCGACTTGATTTTCGGATCGTCGAACCAGGCGCGCGCAGTGAGAACGCCGCAGAGCAATAGCGAAGTATCGATGGAGGAGAGCTCGACGCCTTTTACGCGTTCGCCGCTTTCTATATCACTGAAGTGATAATAGAAGCCGCGTACCTCGGGAAACTTGTTCAGGTGCCAATCGAGCGTCGTTCTGACACGCTCAACGATCTGCGCGTGCGGAAGATAGCCGCGTTTGTCGGCGATGCAGAGAGCGGTGAGTCCGAAGCCGGTTGCGGCGATGCTGGCCATGCGCCGCGGATCACGGCGGCCGCCGAGATCATTGCGTGCGCGATCGCGCACCTGCCCGGTCTTCTCGCTGGCTTGCTCCCAGAAAAAGAGACAGCCCTGGCGTTCCAGGTCGTCGAGGAAGGCCAGGTCGCCGCTCTTTGGCTGCCAGAATGTCGAGGCCAGCAGCTTCGAAGGCAAAAGCGCACAGCCGCCGGCTGCGGCAAGCGAATGCAGGATCTGTCGGCGGGTCATAGATTGCCAGGATGGATCGTTCAAAACAGCACTCCTATAGTGCTCAGGCTCAATATCGAATGAGGTGGTTTGAATTCGAGCCTCGAAGCGCAATCGATTGCGCACAGCCAATTTTTATCATTCCAAAATTCCAGCGTCAACACATTTCGACGCTGACTGGACGGGGGAAGGCACCCGACCGTCGGATGAAGAACAGTTGCGTGTCGCTCCGTTAAAGCTGCAACGGGGATTACTTCCGCTTGCTGTTGAGTGCGTTCAACTTGCTCTTCAACTGTTCGAGCCTCTGTCCGGCATCGCCCAGTTTTCCCTGCGCGGTCAGGCGCTGATAGTCTTCGAGGTCTCTGGCGGCACCCTGGATGAGCGTGTTGAAATCGTCTGACTGCCCCGCAGAGCTCGTTGAGGCTGTAATCTTTTGAGGCTGAGCGCCGGTTGATGATTCCGAGGAGAGGGTTGAGGCTTCTCCGCCGAATAGGGATCGCAGCGCGGCTTCGAAGGTTGAGCCGTAAGCGAGGCGATCCTGCAGGGCGAGTACGACGAGACGCAACTCCGGCATGGGACTGCGTTCAGCTTGCAGATAAATAGGCTCAGCGTAAATGAGAGCTTTCCCGCATGGAATGACGAGGAGTGTGCCGCGACGGACATGGGATCCCTGCTGATTCCACAGAGAGAGTTGTCCGGAAAGTTGCGCATTCTGATCGATGCGCGCTTCCACCTGGAGAGGACCGTCGACGAGGCGTGTTTTTGGGAAGTTGTAGACGACGGAGGTGCCATAGTGCGCGCCATCGCTGCGGCCGGCGATCCAACCGATCAGGTTGTTGCGATTTGACGGCGTGAAGGGAAGGATCTCAACGAACTCCACAGACGATTCGCCTGGCAGTTTCATCAATACGAAATTCGGTTCCATCGGTTGTGTAGCCTGCTCGCCAGACTGGCTCATTCCAACTTCGGAAGCGACGGTCCACAAGTCTTCGCGGTTGTAGAAAACGACCGGATCGGTCATGTGATAAAGGCCGTATGCTGTGGCCTGCAGGCGCAGGAGCAATTCGGGATAGCGGACGTGCCGGCGAAGATCGGCGGGCATCGTCGAGGCGTCTTTAAACAATTGAGGAAAGATGTTGCGATAGGCCGTGATGATGGGATCGCTTGGATCGAAGACGTAGAAGCTTACATTTCCGTCATACGCGTCGATCACAACTTTCACGCTGTTCCGGATGTAGTTAATCTGATCGTTGCCCAATCCAAAGTGAGTGGAGTAGGGGTAGCTGTCCGATGTCGTGAATGCATCCAGCATCCACGATAGCCTTCCGTCATCGCCGACCACGATGTACGGATCGGAATCAAAGGTGAGAAACGGCGCGAGGGTCTTTACACGGGTGAGGATGTTACGCCGCATCAGTAAGCGGCTTTGCGCGTTGATGTCGTCGCTAAATGGGAGTTTGGTTATATCGTCGCGGTCGAACGCGATCAAGACACGGCGAAGAAATCCTCCCAACTCGATGCCGCCGGTTCCTTCGTACGAGGTCATGCTGTTGGTTTCGCCCTGCGGGTAGTCAAACTCTTTCTGGCGAGTTTTGACGTACACGTCTCCGTTGGTAAGCTGTCCGAAATAGATTTCCGGCCGCTTCACCTGGATCGACGGTACCGTGCTCTGGATCGGCATATTGCTGAGGAGCATGGTAGGCAATCCTTCGGGTGTGAACCCGTTTACAGAGTTCATGGTGATGCCATAGCCGTGCGTGTAGATGAGCTTCTCGTTGATCCAGTTGCGGCTGCTCTCGGGCAGCTTTTCGACGTTCAACTCGCGTGCGGCCAGCATGACCTGGCGTTCTTCACCGTTGATCTGGTAACGATCGATGTCGATGTCGGGGAAGTCGTAGTAGGTGCGAATTTCCTGGATCTGACGCAGCGTATCCTGCAGCGCATGCCAGTCCCACAGGCGGATGTTCTGCAGCGTCGGCTGATTATTCGCGGCATCGGCGGCCTCAACAGTGACCTCGGCGGGAAACTCGTGCTGCGCGACCTGGTCGAGGCCAAGGGCCTGGCGCGTGAACTGGATGTTGTGTCCGATGTAGGGTTGCTCGCGGACAAGTTCGTTTGGCTTGACGATGAAGCTGGTCATGTACCAGGCGCAGACCTGGATCACAAGGAAACAAAGCACCGCGGGTACGGGCGCGGAGATGAGGCGATTCACGCGGGGGCGAAGGACGGCATTGGTGGCGGCTATGGCGGCACCCAGGATGAGCGCGGCGCAGATAACCAGCGCTCCACCAAGAACGAGGTGATCGTCGGTATAGGTGACACCGCCGAAAATCGTGTAATCGGTGAGGATGCGATCGAAGCGGCCAAGCCATGTTCGCATTGCCACCACGACGAGAAGAAACGCGAAAGAGGCCGAAAGCGCACGCCATGGGAACGAGGAGACGCCGTAAGTGTGGTCTTTGAGAAGTTGTGCGCTGCCGGTTAGTACGAGAAAGAGTCCAGCGATTGCACAGCCAACGATTCCGAGCATGAGCAGCCAGCCGAAGACGAACTCCAAAGCCGGCAACGTGAAGAAGTAGAAGCCAAGGCTTTTGCCAAAAATGGGGTCGTGGACACCGCTGCTGTTCGATCCTGCAAACCAGTACAGGGCGAAACGAGACCACTCGCCCATAAAACTCGCACCGGCTAGGAGAGCAATGAACGCCGATGCGATGAGCGCACCTATCCGCAAGACAGGATCGACGGGAAGCTCGAATGTGCGATTGCCGAGGACGATGGTTCCAGCATTGTGCAGTTCATCGCGGCATCCGCGCCTTAGCACTGCAAACCATCCGTAGAGGATCAGAAACGTCAGAACGAAGGGAAGAGCGAATGCTGTCCACTTGAACTGGAGGGTTCTCCAAAACACTTCTGAATAGCTGAGGGATGAGAACCAGAGCGAGTCGACATAGTAGGAGATTGCGGTTCGCGCGCTGAAGAGGATGACAAGAAAAATGAATGCAATCAAAATAAAAGCGCCGTGGCGCTTTACTGGTGGATCTTCTCGAATTGGATATACGATGCGTTCGTGAACCATGGTTACCATCTTCCGCCGGTCTTCTCAGACGTCAATATCCGGCAAGCGCAATTGTACTGCGATGGAATGGAAACCAATCTGCGATGCTAATGTGTCGTTGTCAATCGCTCAGCGGGTTCGGTCGATGAATGCGCGCGAAGGCGGCCGGTACGCATCTCGCGCCGCTTCATCAGCAGGAAGAAGACGGGGACGAGGATCAACACGTGAATGGTCGAGGTGATCATTCCGCCAAGAATTGGCGCGGCGATCGGTTTCATTACATCGGAACCGATGCCGGACTCCCAAAGGATTGGTGCGAGACTCAGAACGACCGCCGTCACCGTCATGAGCTTGGGTCGCAGGCGCTGTACGGCGCCCTCAATGGTGGCTTTCTCCAAGTCGTATTCGGTGAGGGGGAGGCCGGATTTGAGGCGATTCTCCAGGGCTTCATGCAGGTAGACGACCATCACAACGCCCGTCTCAACCGCAATGCCGAAGAGAGCGATGTAGCCAACCCAGACTGCCACGCTGAAGTTGTAGCCGAGCGCCCACTGCAACAGCAGGCCTCCGGACATCGCATAGAAGGTTGGAAAAATCAAGACGGCTGCTTCCGCCACGGATTTGAAGACCAGGTAGAG
The DNA here is from genome assembly GCA_963832035.1 of uncultured Acidobacteriaceae bacterium. Classification (GTDB taxonomy): domain Bacteria; phylum Acidobacteriota; class Terriglobia; order Terriglobales; family Acidobacteriaceae; genus Telmatobacter. The sequence goes on from CAWHSK010000005.1 coordinate 765,523, forward strand.
AAGCAGGAAGATCACAAAAAACACGACGGGGAGAATGATCAGGAGGCGTTGTTTGGCCCGGAGTTCGAATTCATACTCGCCCGCCCAATGCCACGTATATCCCGCCGGTAGCACAACGTTTTTTTCGAGCGAACGAGTGGCGCGATCCACATAACCGCCGTAGTCATTAGTCTTCAGGTTGAGATAGACGTATCCGGTAAGCGCGCCATCTTCGTCGCGAATCATTGCCGGTCCGCGTGAAAACGAGACGCGTGCAACCTGGCTGAGGGGAATCTGCTCGCCGGTCAGAGTCGGGATGAGAGCCTTGCCTATCTCTTGCGGACTGTCGCGAAAATCGCGCTGATAGCGGACCGCGATCGGGATGCGCTGACGGCCTTCGACGTTCTCAGCGATGCTGGCACCGCCGATTTCAGAGTTGATGACGCGTTGCACGTCGGCGACGGTCAATCCATAACGGGCCGCCTCGGGCCGGTTCACTTCCACGTTCAGATAGAATCCCTGCGATACGCGCTCGGCAAAAACGGAGCTTGTTTCGGACATGCCGGAAAGGACCTGTTGCATCTGCGCGCCAATGTCCTGGATGCGAGCTAGATCCGGGCCTTGAATTTTGATACCGATCGCCGTTTTGATGCCGGTCAGTTCCATGTCGAGACGATTCTCAACGGGCATCGTCCATGTGTTGGTCAGGCCTGGAAATTGCAGCTTCTCGTCCATATCGTGGATCAGCTTCTCGTAGGTCATCCCGGTTCGCCAGTGGGCGCGCGGCTTGAGCATGATTGTGGTGTCATACATGTCGAGCGGTGCATTATCGGTGGCGCTGTCTGAACGGCCCACAGTTCCGAACACCGTGTCAACTTCAGGAAACGACTTGATGATTCGATCCTGTTGCTGCATGAGGGTGACTGCCTGCGTTACTGAAATTCCGGGCAGAGCGCTTGGCATGTAGAGCGATGATCCTTCGTAGAGCGCCGGCATGAATTGGCTGCCGAGGCGGAAGTACAACGGAATGGTCGCGGCAAGGAATATGAGGTTGAGCGCGACGACCAGCTTCCAATGGCGGAGACACCAGTGCAGGATGGGAAGGTAAATGGCCTGGGTGATGCGCGCAGCGGGATTTCGTGACTCGGGCCGCAGTCTGCCGCGGAGGCAAAGCGGCATCAGCGCCGGCACCAGCGTGATGGAGAGCAGGGAAGAGAAGACCAGGGCGAGCGTCTTTGTCCAGGCAAGGGGGCGGAACATGCGGCCCTCCTGTGCCTCGAGAAGAAAAACTGGAAGGAAAGAAACGACGATGATGACTAGCGAATAGAACAGCGCCGGGCCGACCTGCTGTGCAGCGCTAACGAGGATGCGATGCCGTTCTTCGCCAGTTGCAGGCTCTGTGCGCTCGGCGAGATGGCGATATCCGTTCTCGACCATGACTATGGCTGCATCAATGAGCACCCCGATGGCGAGTGCAAGTCCGCCCAGCGACATGATGTTCGAACTTACATGGAGGAAATACATCGGGATGAAAGCGGAGACGACGGCGATGGGTAGCGTAAGAATTGGAACCAGCGCCGAACGGAAATGAAAAAGGAATGCGATGCTGACGAAGCTGACGATGATGGCTTCGAGAATGAGGTCCCGCTTTAATGTGTGGATCGATTCGTTGATTAGCCATGAGCGGTCGTAGCCCGTCACAATTTCAACTCCGGGTGGGAGTGATGGGGCGAGTTCACTAAATCGCTGCTTCACGCCGCGAATCACGTCGAGCGCATTCATGCCATCGCGCATCACCACGATTCCGCCGACCGTTTCACCCTGGCCCTGCCAGTCGGCGGCTCCCCGTCGCACGTCAGGTCCAAATGAGACGGTGCCAAGATCGCGCACGAGGACCGGCGTTCCACTTTTTGTCGTCACGGGCACGGTTTCAAGATCCGATAAGGTCCGAATGTAGCCGAGGCCGCGGATCATGTATTCAGCGCCGCTCATCTCGAGTACGTCGCCACCAACTTCATTCGTGCTCTGGCGGACCTTGTCGATCACCATGGATGCCGGAATGTTGTATGAGAAGAGCTTTTTGGGGTCGAGGTTTACCTGGTACTGGCGCACGAATCCACCGATGCTCGCCACTTCGGCGACTCCGGGCACAGTTTGCAATTGATAGCGCAGATACCAATCCTGGAGCGCGCGAAGATCGGCGAGACTGCGCGCATGGGTGCGATCGACGATGGCGTATTCGTAGACCCAGCCTGCGCCGGTGGCGTCTGGGCCGATTGCGGGATGTACGTCTGCCGGGAGCTTTCCTGCGATCTGCTGCAGATACTCCGTCACGCGGGAGCGCGCCCAGTAGAGATCGGTACCGTCTTGAAAGACGACAAAGACGTAGGAGTCGCCAAACATCGTCTGCGCGCGCACGCTTCGCACGCGAGGAGCCGACAGCAGCGCAGTGACGATGGGATACGACACCTGATCTTCAATGACGCTTGGCGGCTCTCCGGCCCATTGCGTGTGGATGATGACCTGTACGTCGCTGATGTCGGGCAGCGCGTCGAGGGGCACATGCGTCATGCTCCAGACGCCCGCAACCGCCAGCAGGATGGCGGCCATGATGACGAGGAAAGGGTTGCTCGCACACCATGCAATGGTTTTTGCAATCATCACATGCCTCCCGCGGCATTTACGCTGAGCATTTTGGTGGCGATTATCTTGCCACTGCGCTGAACTGCAACGGTTACCTGCCAGGAGCCGCCGGAATCGAGCTGTAGGGAGCCTTCGTAGCTTCCATTTCCGCGTTCGACGAGCGTGGCATAGGCATGCTGAGCAGCCATGCCCATGGCGGGCATCGCGGGCATGAAGAACGTTGCCGTCGCCTGGACCCCGATTACGGGCTTTCCGTTGGGAACCATCAGCTTTACGCGTAAGGTGTTCGTTCCCTTGCGCGGAGGAGACGGTTCGGTCGTAAATTCAATCTGCAACTGCTCAGTTGCCTGTTGGGGCGAACTCACGCCTTGCGACGATGAGGGCATGTATCCGCTCATGGCGCTTTGCAACTGTGCTTCGGAGTCCACAAGAAAGTTCGCGGAGCTTACGATCCGGTCGCCAGCCTTCAACCCTTTCAATACGACAATCGAATCGTCGAGCCTCAGACCGGTTTCGATTAAACGTGGTTCCAGCGATCCCTGGCCCTTGTCGATGAATGCGATTTGTCGCGTGCCTGCCTGCAAAACACCAGAAGCCGGAATCATGAGCTGACGGCCGAGCGGCGCGGCGATTGTGACGTTGACGTACATACCGGGTTTCAGCGCAACGCCAGGATTGCTCATGACCAGGCGAACGCGCACGGTTCGTGTTGTGGCGTCCACGTCAGGCAGGATCTGGTCGATTCGGCCCTTGAATTTGCGTCCGGGGTAAGCGTCAACCGATACCTCTCCGCGATCTCCCGGTTTGAGCCGACCGACATCAACTTGCGGCACATTCGCGTATATCCACACCGTGGAGAGATCTGCGATCGTGTACAGCTTTGTCTCCGGCTGTACATAGGCATTTGGAAAGGCGTTCCGTTCGATGATGTATCCGGATGCGGGAGACTCGACCCCGATTTCGCGACTGGCAGTTCCGGTTTTTTCGAGTTGTGCGATTTCCGAATCGGGAATGTCGTAGCGGCGCAAACGTTCCGTAGCGGCCTGCAAAAGCCAGTTGCCTTCTTCCGCCGGAGTACCATGCATGTGTTGAGAAACAGAAGCTTGATTCTTTTTTGCCAGCAGGTATTCCTGCTCGGTACTGGCCAGATCAGGGCTGTAGATGGTGAAAAGCTTCTGGCCCTTTTTTACGTACTGATAGGTTGCATTCGCAAAGACGCTGCGAATCCAGCCCGGAAAGCGCGTCTGTACGTAAGAGATCCTCTGCTCGTCCATGGCAACGCTGCCCGGAGCCTGCAGTGCATCGCTTACGTCTTTCATCTCCGCGACTGCGGTCGTGACACCGATCTCCTGCATGCGCTGGGGTGAGAGTTGAAGCGCCGAGAGCGCGGGCTCTTCGGATTTGGCAGCACCGGAATCGACGCTGGTCGGCGATGGAGCTTCAGGACCTCGCGCCACGACCGGACCGCCGTCGACTAGAGAAACGGAGGGCGTCGAGCGATGCCAAAACATATACCCCAGAGCCGAGGCGAGCGCCACGCATAGCAATGCGCTCACGGCGAGCGCGCTTTTTAAGGTTCTCTCCGTCATTTCGTTACTCCCTGCGCAGCCACGGGTGCGCCTACGGCCATCTCCAGGTCCGCCATTTTCATGTTGAAATCCGCAAGTGCATCAACCGCTGCCAGGTCGATGTCGATCACGGTCATCTGGCTGTCGAGCAGATCGAGAAAGGACGTTTGATCGTTTTCATATGCAACGACGGCGGCATGCAGCGTTTGTGCGGCCTGCGGTTTCAACGAATCCTCGTACACGCGAGCGAGGCGCTGTGCTGCGCGTGCCTCGGCTAGCGATTCTTCAATCTGGCCTACAGTGGCGGCCTGCATGGCCGTGACTTCCGCACTCTTTTCAGTGATTGCCATCGCGGCTTCACTAACCTCGGCGTCGTGCTTGCGGCGGCTCAGCCATGGCAAGCTCATCGAGCCTTCCACCATGTAGTTGTTGCGTGGATCCTGACCTGAAGGCATGAGCATGTAGCCGGCGGCGACGCTGAAGTCCGGCACCATCGCCTTCTTCGCCAGGTCCTGCTGCTTGCGGCTCTTGTCTACGTCGGCTGCAGCTTCAACGAGGTCGGGACGACTCTGCATCGCGGTTGTAACAAGGGCTTCCAACGCGGGGAGGGGCGTTGCCACTGCATATTCGCCGTGCACTTGAATCGGAGTGTCGGGCTGACGTCCCATCAGCGTGTTCAAGCGCGCACGTGCCACCTCGGCATCTCGATCGAAGCGGATCATGTGCTCCGCCAGCCGCGTGAGCGCAACCTGTGCCTTCAGAACTTCAACCTGCGGAATCTTGCCGACGCTGTATTTGATGCGCGCGGCTTCAATGGCCTGCTGCGCGATTCCTACGTGCTGATCGTGAATGCGGATTTCATCCTGTGCGTGCAGCATGTCGAAGAAGGCTTTACGCACCTCAACGTGCACTCGCAGGCGCGCTGCTTCGAGTTGATCCTTTGCCAGCTCAACGTCAGACTGCGCGAGGTTGGTGCGCAATCCTCGCTTGCCACGGCCTGGAAACGACTGACCCAGCATGAACATGTTCTGCGCGGCGTTGTAGTCCCAGGGCTTCGAAAGCGGTACCTGCCATCCGCGATACATCGCCTGCGGATCGTCGAGCGCGCCTGCCAGCGGAACATGCGCTTCCGCGGCGGCAACCTTGCGTGCTGCGACGTGAATCTCTGGGTTCTCAGCAAGCGCAATGCGCTCAACTTCATCCAAGGTCAGCGCGGGGCTGGCCGTCGTGTCGGCACTTCCTCTGCCGAGCAGTGCGCTCAAATTTCTAAGAGAGGCTACGTCTTCCGCAGTCTGCCCATCGCATGCCGGCAACCAGAGCGCGAGGCTGAGCGTTCCTATCAATATACGTAGTGTTTTCATTGCTCCCTCAAGGGCCGGTCGATCTCCGGCCACGTCATTCGCGCCCAACACAAGGGTCTGGGCACACGAACGCTGACTTCAGAAAGAAGAGGGAGTTGTTTAGATTCTCAGTATGGAAATACGACTTGAAGCGGGAGGCCCGGGCGGAGTTTCGGAGGTTGACGCAGCCGCGGAGACTTCAGGCGGAGCGAAAAGCAAATTCGCGGCTACGAAGACGTGGTCCAGGAGGCTTGTGCCTTCTGAGCGAGAGGCCTGTGCGGGCGGCACGTTTGAATCTGAAGAGTGGACCTTGCAGCACGATGGATTGGCCGCAGTCATGGATAATCCGCAGTCTTCGGTCATTTGCCGGCAGCAAGCATGGTGTGATGCGGGCGCGAGACAGGCCAAACCTGGAATTGCAGCCCAGATCGCCACGATCGCCAGCATGAACAATGCGCTTTTGGTTCCCACTCGCACAGTGTATACCTGCCCTTGGAATGAATATGCATCCTGTGTGCCTCGGATGACAGTGATTTGAATCACATGTCAGCCTGGTCGGCTGCGACGGAACGGCTCGAAATTTCGATAAGCTTCTGATTGGAGCGGTTTTCGTGACTGCGTCGGTTGCCTAAACGGTTCACTGGATGGAGCAGGTCGGCAGCGGCCAAAATCATGGATCGTAGCCAGGTGGAAGTAGGAGGCAGGGTCATGATGAAAATGCAATGCATCGATCTGCTAACCGTGATCATCCTCCTAGTTGCTCCGTGCCGTGCACAGCAACTTCCCGCCGAGAGCCCTCTCCAGATTCCGAATCCTCGCTATGCAACGGTGGAGGAATCGATCGTCATTGACGCGCCAGTGGACAAGGTCTGGAAACGCGTTGGTGGCTTTTGCGATATTACCGAGTGGATGAATTCACCGGAATGGGAGGACTGCAAGTACCTCCAGGGTGAAGGTGGTCCCGGAAGCGTGCGATCGATCGTGAATGAAGTGCTGGTCGGGCAGACGCAGTACAGCTACACATATGCCCAGCCGCCCCGGAAGGACACGCTCTACAACCTGGCTCACGGAACGCTCGCTGCTGAAGCTCTCAGTCCAACGACCACGCGACTGACTTACACGATGTTGCGGGATGTTTCGATTCTGCCCGATGATGCCGCCCGCAAGCGGGATGAAGAAGCTCGGTACGGACGCGTTTCAGAGTGGCTCAAAAACATGAAGGTGCTTGCCGAGGGAGGCAAGCTTCCGCCGAAGCCGGCAGGGAAGCTCCGTCCCCCGATCACCACGCCCTTGCTCAATCCCAACCCGCACTATGCCAGTCTGCCGATGTCAACGGTTGTGAATGCGCCGGTCGAGAAGGTCTGGTCGCGCGTCGGCAAATACTGCGACATCGGAGAATGGGGCTTCAGGAGTTGCGATCTGATCTCTGGCAAAGAGGGCGAAGTCGGCGCCGTCCGTACCATCGGCCATTCGGTCATCGTCGGACAGACGCAATATAGCTACACGTACACCCAACCTTTGCGCGCCACTGGTTTGTATCCGATGTATCACGGAACGCTGGAGGCCCGTCCCCTCGACTCTGATCGCACAACCCTCTACTACACGCTGGTGTGGGACAGCTCGACGCAGACAGACGACGCCTCGCGGAAGAAGCAGGTGGAAACCTACCGCTCGCTCTTCGAGAAGATGCTTCGCAATATGAAAAAGCTGGCCGAGGGAGGACCCCTGACGCCAGAAGATAGACAAGCGCCGGTAGATTTCTGGGTCGGTTGAATCGCACCTGCTGTAGCCTCCGAACCGTATCGGATAGCATCCCGGTAGTTTTGCCAGTATCGAAATCATGGGAAGGCCAACTAAGTTCCGATCGAAGAGCGTTGATTGGCATTCCGAAACCTCCCTGGCATCCTGGATTGAATGCTCAAAGAACTTACAGATAGTGACCGATAGACAGGTGACAGTGTGACTCCTCAAGAAATCGTCGGTCGAGCACTGAAGGTGAGCATCGTGCTCACCGTGTTCGGCTTCGGTCTGCAGGCAACTCGCGATGACCTCCTTTATTTGGTGCGGCGGCCCGGCCTCATGGCGCGTTCACTGATAGCTATGTTCGTGATCATGCCAATCGTAGCAATCACGTTGACGTCCGTATTCCACTTCCAGCTGCCAGTCATGATTGCGTTGATTGCGCTCTCTATTTCGCCCGTGCCGCCGCTCCTGCCTCGAAAAATTGGAAAGGCAGGGGGCGTTGCGCCATACGGCCTGGGGCTGATGGTCACAGCGGCGACCATATCGATCTTGTTCATCCCGCTGGCTGTCCGGTTAATTGGCGGCTACTTCCATAAGTCTTTTGCGATGGGACCGGAAACGGTGGCGAAACTGATTCTGATGTCTGTACTCTTGCCGATAGCGGCAGGCGTGCTTTTCCAGAGGGTCGTCCCCGATTTGGCAAAGCGAATCGCGAAACCCACAGGATTGTTTGCAAAGATCCTGCTGATGGTGTGCCTACTCGCGACACTTATCTTTGCGCTACCCAAATCGCTGTCCCTCATCGGCAACGGGACTTTACCGGCTCTAGCCACTTTCATCGTTGTCGGCTTGGTTGTTGGCCACCTTCTGGGCGGACCTGGCTCCGATGAGCGCCTCACCTTGTCGTTCTCAACCGCATGCCGTCATCCAGCACTCGCCATTGCGCTCGCAACCGCAAACCTCCCTCAGGAACACAACGTATTCAGCGCAATTCTTCTTTACCTCTTGCTGAGCACGATCATTACCGCCGCATACATATTCTGGCGACGCCGCAAGATCAAAGCCTCGGAGCAAGCGCATACGCAGCTTGCTGTCTGAGCGGACGACGCAACTGCCGTTAAGTTCGACGAACCAATCCGACATCGCCGCGACGAAAGGAAATCACATGGCTCTCAAGGAATACAAACCCGGAACCGCATTCTCCGGCACGATCGGTCGCACATACGAAGTTTCGTCGCCAGCGTGGCCTCAGCCGAAGCGGACAAAAGAGTATCCCGGCACGCAATCCGTTCCGGCCGGTGCAGTACCACAAATTCTCAACAGGCCATTTTCGATTAACGCTGAAGTAGAGAGTTGAGTCGGTAATCGCTGGATGAGTACATGTCTCTGTTTTCCTCGCATTCTTTGGGGGAAACCAGGGACGAATTGCCAGAGGTCGCCGAGTCGGCGATACTGTACCAGATTGACTTGCTTATGACTATTTCTCACTGTGCCCCCTCCGGCTGCAAAATTTCAGACAGATAGAGAGTGAACTGGACAGTGGTTAACTTAGGGTAAGCGAATGATTGTAAGGGCGGGAGTAGTTCAGTGGTAGAACGTCAGCTTCCCAAGCTGAATGTCGCCGGTTCGATCCCGGTCTCCCGCTCCAGATCATCAACGGCAGGGTCCGATATCAAGGAACAACTACCGCTCACTCACTGATAGAAATGCCACGCATCGGCCTTCTCGCGCTATGCGGCATTCTACCGTTGCCTTCTGGTTTCAATTCCTTCCTGAATTTCACTCCAGCTAGATCGGATGCGGAGCGACAAGAAAACGTGCATATCTCCCGCGTCGCGCAAAATAAGAGTTTGTGACAACCGCAGAGTGGAGCTTTCGTATCTTTCCGGCTGTGTGCGCATCGCGAAATCTGCGACATCAAAATCAATGACAACAATTTTCCGCCGTCGGCGCATCTTACGAAGGGACGTAGTTTCCAAGAGGCTGATAATCAACCAGGTCCAGCAATCCGCCCAACGGAAGAGCGCGCGCGCATCAAAAGCGTGGCACTGGGGAATTCCGGCCCTGCTGGCAGCCGTGGTTCTATTCGTGGTTGTCCCGATCGTGTTGGCGCGCGCCAACCCAATTTTGAAGGGCCGGGTGGTGGAAACGCTGCAAGCCCGGTTCGACAGCGAGGTACAACTGGATGCCTTGCAAATAAGCATCGCTCGCGGAGTCGAAGTAACTGGGAATGGTTTGCGCATCTTTCCGCAAAATGATCAGCGGGTAGTCGGGAACAACAAACCGCTGATCGCCGTCGGGCATTTCCACTTTCGAGCATCGGTGCTGGGATTGTTCTTCAAGCCGACTCATGTGAGCCAGGTGAACGTTCGCGGCCTTGAAATCAACATTCCTCCGGCAGAGCAGCGCCACAAACAAACCCGCCACAACCGAAGTCCAGGGAACGTGATGATTAGGGTGGACGAGATTGTCCTTGACGATTCGCAATTGGTGATAGGCACGGACAAGCCGGACAAGGATCCCCGCATCTTTCTCCTGAAGCATGTGGTTTTGAGGGATCTGGGGCCGGGAACTGCGTGGCCGTTCGACGCGGTTCTGACCAACCCAATTCCGAAAGGGGAGATTCACGCATCGGGAACATTCGGCCCATGGGATACGGAGAGCCCGGGCGATTCCAAGGTGGCGGGGAAATACCTCTTCGAGAACGTGGACATGAATACGATTAAAGGGATCGGCGGCGTTCTGAGGTCAACGGGCAGCTTTGACGGCCAGTTGGATCGGATCGCCGTGCGTGGAAAAACAGAGATCCCGGATTTCTCGCTGGACACCGCGAATCACCCCATGCCTCTCTCAACTGAGTTCCAGGCCATTGTGGACGGGACGAGCGGCGATACATACCTCGAAAACATTCAAGCGAAGTTGGGCATCTCGGAATTTTCCTGTCAGGGCACGGTGATCAATGTGAAAGGGCAGGGACATAAGATCGATGTGAAAACGGATGTGCCCAATGGACAGATCGCAGATTTTCTTGGACTCGCGGTCAAAGCCAGTCCAACTCCGATGACCGGCCTGCTGACCCTTCAGGCAAAACTGCAAATCCCTCCCGGCAAGCAGAGCGTGAGCCAGAAGATGACACTCCAGGGCGGGTTCACGCTACGACAGATCCATTTCACGAATCCGTCAATCGAGGACAAAGTCGATCTGATGAGTTTGCGAGCTCAGGGAAAGACGGATGATTTGCGGCCCGGCGCTCCAGACGTGACTTCGACGATGAAGGGACAGTTTGCAATGCGTGATGGGGCGCTTGCGTTTTCAAAACTCGACTACATTCTGCCCGGCGGGAATGTGCACCTCACTGGCCACTATGCCATGGACGGGCGGAAATATGAGTTCACAGGTAAGGTGCGGACGAAGGCGGAGGTTTCACAAATGGTGGCTTCCGAATGGAAGAGTCTCTTGCTAAAGCCGCTTGATCCGGTTTTTAAAAAACATGGATGGGGGACGGAGGTCCCAATCAAAGTGTCTTCAGACGAGAACGGGAAACCGAAGTTTGGGTTTCCGCTCTGAGGGTTCTCTCCTCTGCAAAGAAATTTGGTTCCCGAAGAGAGCCTGCTCCCCTTGCTGATGAGCATCGCGATCTTGCAAAGGTGGCCCGAACTGCGATGGCGTCATCAGTGATTTATCCAAAACTTTTTCGACCGGCCCTCGCGGGCACTGGGATTTCATGACAGAGGCGGATTCGGACCTGACTATTTAAATACGACGCGACGGTGAGCGGTCGAATTGTCACTGAATTGTCTCTGCTTCAAATGAACCGAGCAAAGCATTGTTCTACAATCGTTTGGAATTTGACGAAACACATCAAACGATTGTGTTCGAGCAGGTCTTCCATCTCAAGAACAACTTGATTTCCATCTCGCGCACCGGATGACGCAGGGAACTTGCGCTTCTCGAAAAACTTCGCTTGCCGAACTCGGCGGGTTTTGCGATGATGATGCACCGGTTTGCCTGGTGTCTTTTACGCTGCCTGGGGAACTCCTGGAAAGTGTTACCACGCCGGAGCCACCGGATCGGATTTTCTACGGAACTCCCCATTGCAACCTGCCGTAGCGGATCTGGGTCAAGACGATCGTTGGTCTCGCACAATCGAAATCGAGTAATCGGTCAACCGCCAGATAACCAGCCTTCTCGTTCTGCCTTCGTGCGTTCCCCGATGCGGACCAACGTTGTTGAAGTGGAGTACACGTCAGGTTGAAGGGGGTGAATCTTCATGAGTGTCCCTCATCCTTCCCGGTCTATATGCGCGACCGTCTTCCTCGTATTTCAATTCTGCTTGCTCGCTTCGGTCAGTGCACAGCCAGATAGCGGTCTGCGATCTCCCGGCGCGAATCAAGGCGGTCCTGCCGGTCAACGGTCTCCGGCCCCGTCGGTCGAAACCGTTGTAATTCCCGGCCCGTTGCGATCATTTCTTCGCATGGCCGGTATAAGCCAGAAAATTTCTTCCGATCAAGTGATGCCGATGCTGGCGCACGGCATCTCTTTGCAGGGGTACAAAGCCGGAAATGAAACCGAGTTTCTTCACCTGTTGGATCACTATGTCCATCTCGCAAGAGAGGTGCGAACTTTTTCGGACGCGAATGGCACGATCCATATCGCAGGCTGTGCGGATGCGAGCCGGCTTATCGTGGTTCTCGGTTACCGGACCCGAGGAACATGCGGACAGCGTGACTTTTCTTTCGTTACTGCGGATGCGGAAAGAGCTTTCCTGACTATCGACTCAGGTTTCCCGCTCACGGCGCTTGAAGAAGCGCTCCAGAAATCCCAACCGTTTGAGTATGAGTTCCCGGCTTCCAGGGTTCCGATCATCTATACGGAAAACGATTGGATGGTGCTCGCGGCATCGAAAAAGAAGCCTGGCGCGGATCTGCTTGACGTGCTGCTGCACGATCGGACGTTGGATCGCCTTTATTGGGCTCTCTCCAGATGCGACGCAGAAACGAGGGCCGCGCTGAAGGAGTCACTGGGTCTGAATAAGCTGCTGACCCTGGCGCCGGAGTTTGAGATGTACGGAGGCGAGATTCGTATCCATTCAGGATCGGTCGATCTGCCTCCGGGATCCGAAAAGGGCTGGCATGACCTTGTAGGTGAGAGTCCAGGCTCGCCAGAAGCTTTCGTGACCCATTTGCTCTCGCGAGATCACGGCTGGCTTGCCGCCTATTTCGATGTTGTCTCTCGCTTGAATCAAATGCAACAAGCGCACATCGTTGAAGAGCCTCGTCTCAAGCGTCTCTATACGGCGTATCGATCCACAGCAAACAAAGATGCGGCGTATGGGATATTTCCGCGGAATGCCAATCTGCTGATATTGCTGGCCTCGATGAGGTGGAACGCCAAGGGTGAGCCAGAGATTCCAGGAACAAAGGAGTTTTGGCAGGAAGTGTTTTCGAGAAAGGACATCGATGAACGCGAGCGTGCAAAGCTGGCTCACTGTTGCGACATGCCCGAGCGAACGCTCGAAGCGCTGGTGGCAACCTCTCGATACGAATTCGCAACCGGACCGACCGCGCTTTTTCTTACGTTAAGCGCAGTCAATGCCGCAAGGCCAGTTGATCGGCAGTTGTCAAACGAAACCCAGCAACTGATCGCCAGCAAGTTTTCCCAATATAACCGTTGGTTCCCGATCTTTGCCGAGTTTCCATCGCTGGACGATACGGCGATCAAGCAGTTTGTAACAGCAGGCGACCGGATCTATGGGATTTCAAATTTAGCCCTCCGTTCCAATGCGCTAGGCGCATTTCAGGCGGAGGTTGGCATCTGGCAGATCCTCGCCCGGCAAGGTGAGATACCCGCCGAAAAACAAAATTCATCGTGGCAAGGCACGGTACAGCCCTTCGCCGGCATTTCGAATTCGCTGCAGTTGTTCGACGCCTCCCGGATTGCCTTTCAAGCAATTCTTACTGCTTCCGCTGGACACGCGGACCTCTCGCAGGATGAGATTATTGACGCTCTCGCAGGCCCAACTCAGGAAACTCCAGATGGCCGGCGCGTACATCAGGAACTCGCTGAAAGAATTCGCGCTGTAATGGACGACCAGCGGCTGGTTTCTCTCGATACTCTATTCGGCCTCTATGATGGTTTGACTCAGATGGCGCATGGCGCCAAGGTCGGCGATAGCTTGCTCTCTCTCGCCGGTAACTTGAAAGAATTTGAGATGCCGCGCCCCATCTTCACGGGTGGCGAACGGAGCGACTGGTCTCCCCTGGTCTATACCAGCAGGCATGCCGAATTGCAGATTCGGACCAACCTGACAAAGATCATTCAATCGGCGCACACCCCCGCGCAGTTTGAAGCCGCACGCGCGCAGTTGACGCCATTCTTGAGAGATACCCTTGTTGGCCTCAATTACGCTTACTATGAGCCGCCGGGAGCTGCGGTTCTGCACTCGAATCCGCTTTTAGTGCGCTCCCATGATTTCTCGTCGGTGTCGATTCAGGGAATCGGAAACATCTGGGGCGACTCAATACTGATCGGTGTTGGCGCCACGGCCGGCGGCGGCGCGTACCTTGTAGGGTCGCTCGTGAATTTGCCTTACGCTCTCGCGGCCACTGAAGGCGAATTGATTTCACCTAAAAATGTTCAGGCGTTGATCTGGAAGGAAGCCGTCCCGGATCTTCTGCTGGATGCGATTCTGCCGCGCTGGTGGACGTCGAGCCGCACCGAATTGCACGCTGCAGCCCTGTATCAGCGTGCCGGGGAAGAGATGCTTACCGCATCAGCGTCGAATCCTCAATTGCGATCGAGGGTCGTGGAAATTCTCGCGGATCAGATGACACCGGATCGACTCGATTGGTTACATCGGAGCCTTGAAAGGCCTCAAACCGCTTCTTCAGCTGCCTCCGGAATTCTTCCTTCCGAAACGTATTATCTTTCTGTCACGTTCCGATCACTGTATCCGGACCAGACCTCTGGACTGGGACAAGCAAACCGGGAACTGAGCGATCTTGCTCGAGAAAGCCCGGCTGACACCAACCCGAATCGCATCTCAGCTGATTTTGGCGTGCCGCACTCCGTGTTGCTACTGAGCAATTCCCGCTTGCTGCTCAACATGAAACCTCCTCCAGCATTCGGTGGCTACGCCAACAGGCTCCTCGCGCAATCGTGGGAATCAAACAATCTCTATTGGGCGCGGCTCGCGGATGAGATGGGCTATCCCCCCGTGATGCTCAATGTTCTCGTCCCTGCTCTCACCCGCCGCATGGTAGTCAACATCTTTGCCAGCACTATTGATGATTGGCCGGCCTTATTCCGAGCAATGCAGGAAACAGGGGACGAGTTTCGGACGGGAAAGATCACAGTCGCGGGCGCAAGTACCGTTGCTCTCAAGTAGTTTTTCAACAACTGCACACTGGATTGATTTATGACCCCAAAATCTTTCGCAATCTTCGGAAGCCTCTCGTGCTTGATTTACATGACGGTGGGCTCAACTCAGCTGACGCCTCAAGACGATCCGATGCGTCTCCGCATGAACGTCGTGCTTGTTCAGCTCAACGTGGCCGTGACCGACAGCCACGGGAACTACGTCACCGGTCTTCGTCCGGAAGACTTCTCGGTGACAGAGGACAACATCACTCAAAACGTCTCGACATTCGAAGAGAGCCGCGAAAACGGCCGCGAGGGGGTGGTGACGGCTCATAGCGAACCAGGGAATGCGCCGAAATCTGTCCTCAGCGCAACTCCAAAAACAACTGAAGCGAATATGTTCATTCTCTTCGATACCAGTAATTACATGTACAGGAGTTTCGTCTTTGCCCAGGATGCAATCGCGGATTTTATCCGTTCGATGGACGGATCGAGCAGGATCGCCTTCTACTCCTATAGTCGGAATCTTCTCCGCGCAACAGCTCTCACTCCCGACCCGTTTCAGGTAATCAACGGTGTGCGCACATCTGTGGCCGGAGACGACGCGGCACTCTACAACAGTCTGCTGCTGACGGTGAAAGATGCAGCCCCACTGAAGGGACGAAAGGCCGTCGTGGTCTTTTCCAACGGACCGGATAACGCCAGTTCGGTTCCTCCTGAAGACGTGGCCGAGCTGGCTGAATCGACGGGAACGATTATTTACATTCTCAGCACGCGCCAGGCTCAGGACGATCCAGCATCAGCCGCTGCCTTCGAGCGCGTCAGTAAAGCATCTGGAGGCAAGGCCTATTTTGCAAAAGACTGGCGGCAGGAAAAAAAGGCTTTCGCTTCGATCCGTGAAGATCTGGTGCACCTCTACACGTTGAGCTACTATCCGCAATCGAACCCGAATAGAGGATGGCGTTCCATCAAGGTAAAGTTGGTAGGCAAGGATCTGCAGAAGTATCACATTCGAACTCGTGACGGCTACAGACTGCTGCCCGGTACGGCGCGGTCCCCAGAGGATTCGGCAAGTGTAGCTCCAGGGGCAGGTTCGAATTAGTTCTGTCGACTTTGATCCCCTTCAATTGGTAAGGCGATTGTCGGCTCCTGACACCTCAGGTTCTCCCAAACCAGATCAAGCCGTGCGTTCGGCTATTCTTGACTTTGCCCGTTAGCAAAGGGGTGAATGAGCCAAGGTGTCTGGAATGGAGTCGCGCTCTTGTCAAAATTGAATACGTTCTGCCTTTCGGCTAAGAGCACACGCCGGGCGGTTTTCCTGAAAGCTGCACTCGTGTTCGCGACAGCAACGATCGCGCTGCACGCATCTGGGCAGGTGGAGTACGTTGACAACACCATCGGGAACGTCGGGATCCTCCTTGTGCCGACGCGTCCAACCGTGTACATGCCAAACAGCATGATTCGCGTGTACCCGATGCGGTCGGATGCCATGGATGATCGCATCGAGTCGTTTCCGCTCACGATCAATTCTCATCGGATTCAGGAGCTGTTCAGCCTGATGCCGGGTGAAGACGGCGCACCGGCCGCCTGGGATCAGGAAACAACAACACCCTACTATTACTCCGTCTACCTTGGTGATTCGCGCATTCACACGGAGTTTTCAGCCACGGAGCGTTGCGGCTATTTCCGGCTGACTTTTCCGACTGGCAATGCTTCTGTCGTGCTTGCGAACCGGCTCACCGGCAATTTGCGTCCGCAGGGAAACGCGGTCGTCGGCGAGGAGCAATTCAACGACATGGCCGCATTTGTCTATGGAGAGTTCAACTCGCCAGTCAAATTCAAAGTTGAAACCGCCGGCGCCAAATCGCATCTGGTTGTCTCGAGCCCCGGCTCCAAAATGCTGGAGTTTCGTTACGGCATCTCCTTCATCAGCATCGAACAGGCGGAGAAGAATCTTCACCGGGAGATTCCAGCGTGGGGTTTTGAACGAGTAAAGGATGCGGGACGAAACCGATGGAACGAGACACTCGGTCAGGTTGCCGTGGAAGGCGGCACTGAGGCACAGCGGCGAATCTTCTATACGGCGCTCTATCGTTGTTTCGAACGCATGATCAACATTACCGAGGATGGCCGCTATTACAGCGCATTCGACCATAAGGTTCATGAGGACGGGCGTCCATTCTACGTCGACAATTGGCTTTGGGATACCTTTCGCGCGTTGGAGCCGCTACAGACGCTGCTCAATCCGGAGATGGAAGGGGACAAGATCCAGTCCTATGTCCGCATGTATCAGCAATCGGGTGTAATGCCGACGTTCGCAATTCTTACCGGAAACTACGCGTGCATGAACGGCAATCACGCTGCTCCGTGGGTTGCGGATGCATGGTTCAAGGGCGTGCGGAACTTCGATTTGCCGACTGCCTATGAGGGCGTGCGAAAGCGATCGCTCGAGATGACTCTGCTTCCGTGGCGGCTTGACCCTAAGACTCCTCTGGATGATTTCTACAACGAGCACGGATATATGCCGGCTCTTCGGCCAGGCGAGAAAGAAACCTACACGCAGGTCCATCCCTTCGAAAAGCGCCAGCCTGTTCCCGTCACGTTGGAAAACAGTTTCGACGACTGGAATATCGCTCAACTCGCGCGCGAGTTGAAGAGGCCAGAGGACGAGCAACTGTTCCTGAAGCGAGGCGCAAACTACAAGAACCTTTTTCGAGCAGATAAGGGGATGATGTGGCCCAAGGACTACGAGGGAAAATGGATTGAACCTATGGATCCGAAGTTCGACGGAGGAATGGGCGGCCGCGACTACTACGACGAGAACAATGGTTACACGTACACGTGGGATGTGCAGCAGGACTTCGACGGCTTGATCGCGCTGATGGGAGGCACGGGCAAGGCTGAAGGGAATCTGGATCAGCTCTTCCGCGAGCCGCTGGGGCGATCGAAATATGAATTTCAAGCGAAGTTTCCCGATTCAACATCCATGGTGGGCCAGTTCTCGATGGGGAATGAACCAAGCTTCGCCATTCCGTACATCTATAACCGGCTC
The DNA here is from genome assembly GCA_963832035.1 of uncultured Acidobacteriaceae bacterium. Classification (GTDB taxonomy): domain Bacteria; phylum Acidobacteriota; class Terriglobia; order Terriglobales; family Acidobacteriaceae; genus Telmatobacter. Next base: position 783,207 of record CAWHSK010000005.1, read on the forward strand.
GGCGCACCGTGGAAGACGCAGAAGCGCATTCGCATGCTGTTGGAATCGTTTTTCACGGATGAACTTCAAGGCATTCCTGGTGACGAAGACGGCGGCGGCATGAGCGCATTTGTTGTCTTTTCTATGCTTGGCTTTTATCCGGTCACGCCGGGCATTCCGGTGTACGACATTGGAAGTCCGGTGTTCGACAAGGCGACGATTCATCTGAAGAACGGAAAAGACTTCGTCATCCTTGCTCACAACAATTCACGTACCAACAAGTACGTGCAAAATATCAAGCTGAATGGTCGACAACTGGACCAGGTGTGGTTTCGGCACGCAGAGATCGCAAATGGAGGCACGTTGGAACTTGTTATGGGCGACGTGCCGAATACCTCCATTGGTTCGACAACCGCAGAATTTCCGCCGGCGTCCGCATCTGTAAAGCCGGAACAGTATGTTCAATAGGCGATGCGATCGACAAGCACGCGCAAGTTTACTGGATTTCGCCGGAGCTCTTGGTTCGAGCCGAAGCGCCGACTCTCGCCGTCCTAGACTTCGGCTTCTTCTCGGTTACAGCCTTATCGAGGAGTTGCCCGATGGCGTCAAAATTCGCTTGAGGTCCGGTCCAGCGTAGATGGTCCACGTTATCAAAAAGAGGAATGTCGGTTCTGAGCGTGGCGAGATTCCGGAAGAGCAGCGCAAGATTCCGCTCGCGCACAAGGACTTCGGCCAGCGAACTTGAGTTCAACACGTTCACATGCCACTCCCGCGCCGACTCCGGGATGGATTCGATATGGCCGAATTTGGCGAGTACTGCCGAAGTCGATTTTGCTCCCCAGCCGCGAAGGCCCGGATAGCCGTCGGCGGAATCACCGACGAGCGCAAGATAGTCCGGGATCGATGCGGGAGGAACGCCGAACTTGGCGATGACACCTGCCTCATCGATGGTGACCCCGGTGCGCCGGATCAACTGCACTACCCGCGATCCCTGAACGCATTGCGCAAGATCCTTGTCGGGGGTGCAGATAACCACCTGTTCGACGCGAGGATCTTTCAAGGCGAGCGCCGTCGCGGCTGCGAGGGCGTCATCGGCTTCAAACTCCACCATCGGCCACACGACAATTCCGGCTGCGGTGAGAACTTCCTCGAGGATAGGGAACTGCGAAAGCAGATCGGCCTCAACGCCTTCTCCGGTCTTGTAGCCTGCCCACAGCTTATTGCGGAACGACTCGATTACGTGATCCGTGGCCACGCCCACATGCGTTACACCGGAGTGCATCATGGCCAACACTGACGCGAGTACGCCGCGCACTGCGCCTACTTCGCGGTCCTTTGCGTCGCGAGCCTTCGGCACGGCAAAGTAATGGCGAAACAGTTCGTAAGTACCGTCAACGAGGTAGACTTTCAACATGAATCTCCTCCATCACCTTAGCTGACGAACGAAAGTGCAGCAATGGAGAACACGCCCGAGCGCGGCTCGTGCACAGGACCCCGCGGTGCAAGGGTCGAACGAAGCGATGTAGATTGAAAAATGAACCCATCCCACGGCACATTGACTAACGAAGTGGCACGCCAGTCGGAGACAACGCGAGTACCCGCCACGCGCGTCGTCTCTATTGATATCTTTCGCGGCTTGACGATGGCTGTGATGATCTTTGTCAACGCGTTGTCTGAGGTGCGCGGCCTGCCCTGGTGGACCTATCACGCCCATGCCAAAGAAGACGTCATGACCTACGTCGACATGGTGTTTCCCTTCTTCCTGTTTGCGGTGGGCCTGTCTCTGCCCCTGTCGATAACGCAACGACTCGCGCGCAAACCCTCCCTCGTAGCCTTGTGGGCACACATCGCGATGCGTGCCCTGGCGCTGGTTGTGCTCGGCGAGATCCTCGCCAACGCTGAAAAGGCGGATGCGGTGCGGATGGGAATGCAAGGCAGCACCTGGGGACTTCTGGGCCTGATTTGCGCAGCCTTGTATCTGAATGTCTATGGAAAATCGCAGCGTTCCCAATTCTATGGCCGGATTCTTCGCGTCGTAGGATTTGCGGGAGTGATCCTGCTGCTTGCATTGTTCCGCCGTACCGCAGCTGACGGCCAGGTCGCGTGGCTCGAAGGTTCCTATCCGGAGATACTTGGCCTCATCGGATACAGCTACGTCGCCGTTGCGATTCTGTATATTCCAACTCGCCGCTGGGCTTGGGCACCCGCCATGTGGTTTGCGCTGCTGGTCGCGTTATGTGCTTTCTCCACTGCCCGATGGATAGAGTTTCCTCGACGCCTCCCTCTTTATGTTTGGCCGTTTGGCAATGGCGCTCTGTGTTGCATCATCCTGGGCGGCGCCGTCACCTCTTCAATCTTTCTTTCGACATCACACAGCCATACCCCGCGGCGGTCAATTTACCTGGCTGCGGGCTTCGGTCTCCTGATGTTTGCCGCGGGATTGCTGCTGACGCCGCTCGGCATCTCGAAGATTCGCGCTACACCAACCTGGTCGCTTTATAGCATCGGCGCGGCTGTTCTCTTGTTCACCTTGCTGTACTGGATTTGTGATGTGAAGCAGTGGCAGCGCTGGGCATTCCTCATCAGGCCTGCAGGGTCGAATACCCTTCTGACGTATCTGCTGCCCGATCTTTGGTATTTCGCGCTGAGCGCGGCGGGGTTCACATGGCTCGATGCGCACTTCACGACCGGCGCGGCCGGAGTGGTGAAGACACTTGCGTTCACTCTCTTCATGCTGGCGATTGCTGGAGCTTTGACACGAGCCAGGGTACGTCTTCAACTCTGAACCGCCTCTTGCGGCGCACAATCTCTTATCGAGAGATCGTGAACTTCGTGGAAAGCATTGCATCGGAAGAGCCGCCGACGAACACAGTATAGGTACCGGGTTCAATGACCCATTGATGATTTCGGCCCCACACCGCAAGTTCGGCCTGTTTTATGTGGAACTCCACCTGTTTTGATTGGCCCGGTTTCAGGTGTACACGAGAAAAGCCCATGAGCGCCCGGTCCGGCACCTCAACACTGCTTACGTCACGATGCAGGTAAAGTTGCGCCACCTCGTCGCCTTCAACGGCTCCTGTGTTTGTGACGGCTACGGCCACAACTACGTCGTCTGCGCTGCCACTCGCCGGTGGCTGGACAGAAAGGTTGCCGTACGTGAAACTCGTGAAGCTCATACCAAATCCGAATGGGAACAGAGGCGTCCAATCGCCGTCTGCATACTTGTTGGTCTTTGACGGGTCGAAGTTATAAAAAGAGGGCAACTGCCCGATGCTCCGTGGAAAAGTGATGGTGAGTTTTCCGCCCGGGTTGTTGTCGCCGAAGAGTGTCTCCGCCACCGCCTGACCGCCAAACTCGCCAGGGTACCAGGCTTCCAGAATGGCCGGCACGTGCTCCACCGCCCATCCGATTGTCAGTGGGCGACCGTTCTCCAAAACCAGCACAACGGATTTCCCAGTTGCGACCACTGCTTCGAGGAGCCGCTCCTGACTCTCCGGCAAATCCAGGCTCTGTCTATCAAATCCTTCTCCGGAGACGCCTTGATACTCACCCAAAGCGAGGATTACCACCTCCGATTCTTTGGCGTAGGCAATTGCTTTCTCGATGTCGGAGCCGTTATCCACCGCGATCGCCGTGTTCGGCAAAAGGGTCCGCAACCCTTCGGCGATGCTGATGTGCAGTCCGTTCTTCTCGTCCTCGTAATCTCCGTACCGCGCAACCGCCGCATTCGGCCCAATCAATGCAATCCGCTTCAGAGTCTTCGGTAATGGCAACAGATGCCCATCGTTCTTCAGCAGCGTCATCGATTCGCGTGCCGATTGAAGCGAGAGTGCCAGATGTTCCTTACTGCGTTTCACCTGAGCAGTCAGCGACGTATCAATATAGGGATGATCGAAAAGCCCCAGGGCGAACTTAGCCCTGAGGACCGACGACACTGCGCGGTCGAGAGCATCTGGCGAAAGCGTGTGGTCTTGCAGTCCCGATACGATCGCGTTCTGGAACTCCTCATGGCTGAAGTCGTAGAACTGCATATCGACACCCGCGTTGATAGCCTGCACGATGGCGTCTTTGGCGCTGGCGGCGGTGTGGTGGTCCTGCCAGAGACGCCGGATTGCCCCGAGATCTGAAAGCACGAAACCCTTGAATCCCCACTCCCCACGCAAAACGGAGTTGAAGAGTTCCGGATCAGATGCAACAGGGATGCCATCGATTTCGTGATACGCCGCCATAACGCCCATTGCGTGCCCCTCGCGAATTGCCGGCTCGAAGGACTTCAGCATGATCGAGCGGAGTTCGCGTTCGCCGATGTGCACCGGCGAAGTGTTGAGTCCGCTCTCGGGCGAGCCATGACCGACGAAGTGTTTGGGTTCGGCAATCACAGAGTGGTCACTGCTTAGCGATTCACCCTGCGCGCCTTGCACATAAGCCAGGCCTAGTTGCCCCGTCAGAAAGGGATCTTCCCCGAAGTCCTCTTCCACGCGGCCCCACCGCGGTTCGCGTGCCACATCCAGCACAGGAGCCAGCACCATATCCACGCCTGCTGCGCGCATTTCACCTGCAATTGCTGCTCCGGTGCCTCGTGCAACATCAGGGTCCCAGGTCGCAGCCAGATTGATCGGAGCAGGAAAGACAGTGCCATCGCTGTAACCATGCAGTCCCTCTTCGATGAAGATGGCTGGGATACCGAGTCTTGTGTGCGCGATCGTCCACCGTTGGATCTCGTTCGACAGCTCTGCACTCGGATAGAGATCGTGGATGCTCCCCACGCCGAGCTTGCCGAACAACTTATCCGCATTCAGAGTTTGAAATTTCGCATTCGCCGCCGCGTGAGTTTTGTCCAATGCTTGGTCGACCAGTTCAGGCACCCCTGCATACATGTCGAGTTGCCGAGCTTTTTCTTCGACGGTCATTCGCGCGATCAGGTCGCGTACGCGATCTTCGATGGACGGGTTCGATTGCTTGTAGAGCGCCGTGGAGTCTGAAACCCGAGCAGGCTGCTGTGAGATTGCGGCGGATGAGAGGCAGAAAAAAAGGAGTGCGAAATGTCGACTCATGTGACTGCTAGAACAGTAGCATTCGAAATCCAACTGCACCTTCGATCGCAACACCGGAAAATCCGGACGATCAGTCGGCATGGAGAAAAGCAGGAACTCTGGTCTTCGGAAAAAGAAGGCCGAACTCGCGCCCGGCCAATCTTGACCTCCAAAGCATGAGGCCGTCGGATGTCAATGTCAGAGCGATATTGCCGATGGGAGGCGGGTTTCCTTCCTGGGCGTCGGCGGTTGATCTTGTCCCGATCCAGGATGGTTCGCCAGGGTAGCTGCCAGAAACCTCAGTTGAGATGGGTAACCCGATTGCTTAGAAATGTTTACTGAACGAGACAGCTGCTGCACAATCAAGCCCATCAAGTTGTAAACCGGGCTGGCAGGATAGCGGTTACCTGCTGTCTCGCGACAAAACCGACTGGGCGCCGAGGGTACTGCCTCGGTACAAATCAAGTTCCCTATTGACACCTCATGATGCACCTGAATAATATTCCGACCGAACCAGTAAAGCGTTTTATCCTGCTTTCAACTGGCCTCAGTAGCTTCCCCGGGTGCCTGTATCTGAGGCTTAGTGGTTGATTTTCTGTCGGTCTGAATACCCGATGCGTTCCCCAATGCGCTTCGGTTTAGAGGTCGTAACGAATTCAGGTTGTGAAACGCGGGTCGAATTTTCGATTCGACAAAATGGCTCAACTGCAGCCCGGGATCTGTAATCGCTTGGATCGGCGACTAAGTTACGGTCGTCCTGAGCGGAGAAAAAGCGGGACCAACACCGCGGCGCAATGCGAGTGCCTTCGATGGCATCCGACATGGCGTCAAAAAATAATGCAACAACCAGCTTCAATGGAGAGTGACGCATGAAAGTGAATTTAGCGACACCTGCGAGATACAGAGGAATTCTGCTATCGCTCGTTCTGCTACTAGTCTGCCTGGCGGGACACGCCCAGCAGAATTCAACAATCACCGGCACAGTTTTGGACAAAGGCGGTGCAGCGGTTCCGGGAGCAGAGGTAATGCTCACGCAACAGGGCACAGGCTTTGTGACCAAAAGCATCAGCAACGACAGCGGCAATTACACCTTCCCCGGATTGAACGTTGGAACTTACGATCTCAAGGTCACTGCCAAAGGCTTCAGTGCTTATGTGCAGAAAGGGATCGTGGTCAACGTTTCACAGACCACACGTGTTGACGCGGCCATGGCGGTCGGTACCGTTGACCAAACCGTAACTGTGCAAGCCGATACACTGACCGTGCAAACTGATTCGAACGTAGTGAGCACGCTCGTTAGCGAAGAACAGATCACGTCGATCGCCACAGAGAACCGGAACTTTGCAGCCTTAGTCGCGCTTGGACTCGGCGTCAGTTCCACACTGCCGGACAACAACACGCCAACCTCGGTTGGTTCCAGTTCAAACATCAGCGTGAACGGGCTTCGTCAGAGCCACAACATCTGGCTGATCGACGGCGGCGAAGCAGATGACCGCGGCGGTGCAGGCGGCATCTCCATTCTTCCATCTCAGGAAGCCATCGCGCAGTTGGAGACCCTTTCTTCAAACTATCCGCCGGACTATGGCATCTCTTCCGGCGCAACGATCAGCCTCTCACTGAAGAGCGGCACACAGAAGTTCCACGGAGAACTCTGGGAGTTCAACCGCAACACAGCTTTCAACGCGAACACCTACCAGAACAACCAGAATGGCTCACCGACTCCGAAGCTGAACTACAACATCTACGGTTTCCAAATCGGCGGCCCGTTCTTCATCCCGAAGGTCTACAACAAGGACAAGACAAAGTCATTCTTCTTCTGGAATGAAGAGTGGCGAAAACTGATCCAGGGGAATCCTCCTTCGCTGGTGAACACTTTGCCGGCGGCGGACTTCCCGGTCGCGGGTTCAAACTTGGCGTATGTTTCTCCCAAGTTCGTCAAGGCCCCGGTCACTCTGAATGTTCCGGTTGTCGGAGATCCGGCATGGGCTGCGAAGTTGGCCGCTGCTTGCCCGACATGCGTACAGGGTCAGCCCTGGCCTAATCAGGTGGTTCCCGCGGCATTGTTCGACTCGAATGCCCTGGCTTACCTGGCTTCCGGAATCGTTCCCAAGCCCAACACGGCGAACGATCAGTTCCTGGGACAGGCCAGCCTTCCCATCGACGTTCGCGATGACGTTGTTCGTTTTGATCAGCGCATCACGGACAAGTACCAGTTGCTTGCCCACTATATCCACGACTCGGTTTCGCAGGCGTTCCCTGCACCGATGCTGGGATGGTCCACCGGGAGCTGGCCAACCATCGGCAGCACTCTCGACAACCCTTCAAACAGCGCGGCTGTCAAGCTGACGGCAACCCTCAGTCCCAACCTGCTGGTTGAAGCAAGCTTCAACTACGACGGCAACATCATCAACATCGTCAACAGTCCGTTGGGCGACCTGCCGGCCGGCTACTCGGTCAACAAGTTCTTCAACAACGGATCGACGTCCGCTCCGGGTATGAATTGGACGGGCATCTATGGTGTTCAGGAGAATCCGGGATCGGCTCCCTGGCACAACGCTGCTCAAGACCTCATGCCCAAGGGCGATGTTTCCTATACAGCAGGCAAGCATGCCATGAAGTTTGGCGTGAGCTACAACCGTTACACCAAGAACCAGAAGCTCTTCCTCAACGCGGAGGGTAACAACACCTTCTCGGGTGCGACGGGCGATCCGTTCATGGACATGGTTCTGGGCCTGTCAACGGGCGGCTACTCCGAGTCACAAGCTGCGCCGATCCGCCACTATGTCAACCAAACTCCATCGGCATATGTGATGGATACCTGGAAGGTAAGTCCTCGTCTGAGTCTGCAACTTGGACTTAGGTACGATGCGCTGCCGCAGGCATGGGAGCGGGACAACCAGGTGGCCACCTTTGATCCGGCTCTTTACCTGGCCGTTCAGGCGCCCACTTGGCTGCAAAATGGATCGATGGATCCGACAGGACCTGGATTCCAGAACTACAATGGCACGCCTTTCTACCTGAATGGCGTACGTGAAGCTGGGGTCAATGGAACACCGCCTTCGCTCGTCAAGAACGACTACAAAACACTGCAACCCCGCATTGGCTTCTCTGAGGACCTGTTCGGCAACGGCAAGACCGTGCTTCGCGGAGGCTTCGGAACCTTCTATGAACGGATGCAGGGCAACGTCATCTACGATGCCGCTACCGCTGCCCCGTTTGCCAACACGCCAAGTGCGAGCGCTGTGTACTTGTCGAATCCCCATACCAGCTACGTTTCTGGACTTGCTGCGGCAACCCCATTCTTTGCGCAGGGAAGCACTCCCATCGCACAGACATTCAGGGCCCCTGCTGTTGCCCAGTTCAGTCTCGGCCTTCAGGACCAGATTGCTCAGTCGATGATTCTGGTCGTTCAGTATGTCGGCAACATCGCATGGCATCAGAATATTCGACGCCAGATCAACAACTACTCGCTCAACACTCCACTGCTGGTTGGCAACAATCCGGCGTTTAACGTCGCAGGCGGCAACCCCCTCGATTTCCTGAAATACTCGCGGGCCAATGCTGGCGATCCGAACAACCGTTCGGGCACAAACCCGGGCGGAACGAATATCCCGATTCCTGACCAGATGCGCAACTTCGACGGCCTCGGGGCTCTGAACAACCAGGAAAATAACACCAACGGCAACTACAACGGTTTCCAGACGGGTCTCCGTATACAGGGACGTTGGGGCCTGAGCGGCGAAGTCGATTACACCTATTCGCACGAGATCGACATCACCAGTCAGGATGACGCCGGCATCGACAATCCATTCAACATCAAGTACAACAAGGGCTCGGGAATTTTCGACCGTCGCCAGATCCTGAGCATCAACTACATCTACAAGCTACCCATCTTCAGAGAACCGGGTCTGATGCACTCGATTCTTGGCGGCTGGGAACTTGCAGGCACTGTCATCGATGAGACCGGTGTACCCACCACTCCTCGCATGTCAATCAACTTCGACCCAGTCGGTTTGGGCGGCGGTTACACCAACCGTCCGAACGTATCCGGCAAGGTTAAGAAGGTATCGGGAACCTTAGCTGAGCGGCACCAAGCTTGCCTTTGACACTACTGGGTTCAGTGTTCCGACCCCAGCGTGGGCAGGCGGCCCCAACCAGGGCTTTGGCAGCGCCGGCAAGGATGCCATCGCCGGACCGAACCGTGTGAACTTCACGACGTCGTTGTACAAGACGTTCTCCATCAAGGAGAGAGCACAGTTCCAGTTCCGCCTTGAATCCTTCAACACCTTCAACCATACGGAACCCAACGGAGTAGGCGCTTCGCTGAACAACGGGAACTTCGGACAGGTTACCTCTTACTATGATCCGAGATCACTTGAGCTCGGTGGCAGGTTGACGTTCTAGCCTGAAGTAGTAAGTAATAATGGAAGGCGCGGCAGCTACCACTGCCGCGCTTTTTCATTTTGCGCGTAAGACCGGAGCATGGATTCTTCAGTGATGGCGAGAGGCAATAAAAGTCAATCCAAACCAGGAATCGTCTGCATCGTCCTGGTCCTGCTTATCGTCATGCCAGCCATGGGACAGCAGGAAGATCCTGCGCAAATTCGAATCGAGGCAATGGCCCTGGAAAAACAGGGACTAAACGCCGAGGCCGAACAAATCTGGGACGGCATTGCCAAAGCCGATCCACAAGACGCTGAGGCGCTGGCGCATCTCGGTTTGCTTGAGGCGCGGCAGGAACACCTTGGGGCTGCAATCGATTATTATCGCCGGGCCGCGGCGATCAATTCTGATTTACCCGGTCTGCTGATGAATATGGGACTGGCGCTGTTCAAGGCCGCTCAATTTCCGGCCGCAATCGAAGCCTTCTCGAGTGAGATCAAAAAGCACCCCGGAGACCTCAGACTCACCATACTGCTCGGCATGGCGCACTATGGAATGAAGGACTACCTCGTTGCCATTCCGTATCTGCAACGCGCGACGGAGCGCGAGACCCAGAGCATTCCCCTTCGTATGGCATTGGCGCACAGTTGCATGGGTAGCAAGCAATATCAATGCGTCCTCAATGTACACGAACAGATTCTTGCCCTCAACGGAGAGTCCGCCGAGTCCGACATGCTTGCGGGCGAAGCCCTCGATCAGATGGGAAACAGTGCAGCCGCGGAGAAAGCATTGCGGGCCGCTGTGCAAATAAATCCAAAGGAGCCGAATGTGCATTTTGGGCTCGGCTATCTATTTTGGAAACAGAATCGATGGTCAGAAGCGGCCCAGGAGTTTCAGTTGGAACTGGAGAATGATCCTCATCACGCAATGTCACTGATCTACCTCTCAGATGCGTGGGTGCAGCGGGGCGAATTTGCGAAAGCTCGTCCCGCGTTGGAAGAGCTTGCCACCACCGATCGATCGGAGCCACTTGCACATCGCGACCTTGGCATCATCTATGCGAATGCCGGCCGAAACGATGATGCAATTAGGGAACTGGGGCTAGCAATGAAGCTTGACCCGGATGATGCTGAAACGCATCGTGAGATCGACAAAATACTCCAGGCGACGGGCAAAAAGAGTGAACAACGCACCGCATCAGCCACGAATGAGATTGTTCCGGCGCGGAAGCCTCCATCACTTCAGGAGATGATCGACTCAATTGAAGACCCGGCTCCTTGATTGTGTTCTTCGGCGACGGAGAGTCCGCACTAAGGATTGATCGGGGTTCCAGCGCTCTCTGGCAGGCGCACGTTTGCATATACCTTGATCCAGTGGTTTCGCATCTTTGCATGCACAACCTGTCCTGCCGTTTGAGAGACGATTACATTGGTCTCTTCGGTTGGCATGTGGCAATGAATGCACTGGTTCACGATCTGGTGCCCCAACGTCTTGGACAGGCCGCAGCTTTGCCATTGATGACAGGTCAGGCACTTCTGCGAATAGAATTCGGCCGACCGTTTCCCTGAATGCACGTCGTGGCAGGTCGAGCAGCTCATCTGTGCGGACGAGCGATAGCATTTGCTGCGCTGAAGCAGTCCGACCTGGTTGCCGTGAACATCGGGATGCTCCACATCGGGGGATGGAAGTGGCTTGAAGTAATCACTGAGTGGCCGACCCGGAACATAAGAGAAAGTTGGCGCCAGCGATTCTCGCTGAATCCCGTTGTGGCATTCTGCGCATAAATCGACCTGCCGGTCACGCGAAAACTTCGCTGGATTCAGAATGCTATCCGGGGGAGCGTCTTTCGACGTTGTTCTATGCTCCGTCTGCTGCCGAACATGGTTCGCGCCGGGACCGTGACAGCTTTCGCACGAGATGCCCGGCACAAGGCTGCCTCGGTCATATCGATTCGTTGCCGGGTTGGTGGATAGGGCCCGTATGTAGGTGGCGTGGCACTCCAGGCAGGCGGGGTTCACCGGGCGGGAAAAATCGGCGGTGCCGTCGATGTAGCCGGGGCTGTTAATCCATCGATGTCCGTCACTCCAATAACTTACCGGCAATTCAAAGAGCCGATCGCGCTGCCAATACAAGTAAGTCTGACCACGTTGTCCGGACCCCGTGACAAGATCAATGGGTTCCGTCCTCCGGGAAAGTTCGGAGCTCCACCCAGTCGTCGCCGTCTCAAAGAAGCCGCTTCCCTTTGACTCCATAACAAACCGCAATCCCGGTTGAGCGGACTGAGTTGTATCAACGATCGTGAGGGTGTTAGAGCCATTGCGAAAGGATCCAAGGATCGAACTGGCGGTGGGAAGCTGAGATGTAAGGTGGTGAGCGGTGTGCAGGTAACTTTGGCTTAGCTGCCGATGACACGATACGCAGCTCGCATCGCCTGCATAGCCGGCACGATCTACCGCGTGACTTGCCTCTTGCGGTGAAGCAAGACTAACCTCGAACGGTACGAAAAAAAATCCAGCAAGCGCGGAGATGAAAACGAATTTGGCTCCGAACATTCTGCGCGGCCCCCACTTGATAATACTGAGTACCGCCAGAAAATCGGTTATCACCGATCCTGATGTTTGGCAGCGGCCACTTGCTGATTCATCTCTGCCTTCAGGCTCTTCGCCAGCTTCTCCAGCTCTTGAGCCTTTTTGAGCACTGTCACCGACAGGCTCTCCTTGTAGGTCTTTGCCACTTCCGCCCGCAACTCGGCAGACAGTTGATACAGCTTCTTTGTGTCCGCCTCAATCTGGGCCTGTCTCATCTCTTCTGGCGTGGACGGAACCGAACCTTCACCGTTGGGAGTATCCGTGGAAGGTGATTCGCTAACGCTTGGGCTGGCTTGTGGTTTCGGTTCGTCAGTGGCCGGGGTGGCTGGATTGGCCTGAGAATACATCGGGACGGCGAAAGCGATTATCAGGACCACAAAGAGAATGGTCGAACGCATTGGCTGCAAATTTTCGAATGTCCTCGGCATGGTTGATTTCCTAATGAAACAACAATGAAGATCGTGCCTGTCCTGGCCGTCTGAATCGATGCTAATGCTCCTTCATTTTCTCTTGTACGCTTTGCGCAAGCTTTTCAATCTTTCCAACCTTGGCGGCATTCGAGGCCATCGAAGCCGATTTCTTGCCGGAATCGATTTCCTGCTGTAGTTGTTGTGCCAGCAACAAAATCTGATTGGACTCAAGCCAGATTTCTCGCGCTCGAAGCTGACTCTGAAGCGAAAGTGTTTGTTGCTTTTTCTGATCCGCAGAATTATCGGAGTAGACCTTTTCCAGATCGGGCTCCCGGGGAGTGGGATTGGGAATGATCACGTGGCTGGACGGCGGGTTGGGATTCTGCCCGAAAGCGGTTCCAGCGCAAAGCACCAGCGTACAAAGGATGAATCTGGCTGAGCCAAAACCCGGGGAAAAGCCTTGCATAAAGCCTCACTCAATCAACTGCAATATAAACAGAGATTCGCATTCTCGGTCCAGAGTTTTCTTCGATTGCAGGGCGTCTTGATCGGGGCGATTCTGTGGCCTCACGGCATCAACAAGGGCCGTCATTGATCTCTTTGTTGCTCCATGCTTTAGGCGTGAGCCGTTCCCCTTAACCACTTCACTTACCGGGTCTCTTCCACCTTCACCACGAAATAGACAACGGTGTCGCCGTCCGCTACCAGCGTCTGGTGCGGCATGCCTGCCGGGATATGGACGACGTCGCCGGCCCTTAGCTCCTGGCGCGAGCCGCCATCGACGGACTTGCCACGCATCTCGCCCGGACCAGTCGTCTTTGCCTCGACGAGGCTTCCTCCGGTTACGACCGTTGCGTGCCCATCCAGGATGAAGAAAATATCAGCGAAATTCTGGTGCACCTCGCCGCCGCCGCTGTGTTGCCGATACGCGAGCATCGTGTAATGGTGCGGATACTTCTCGAGGGTTTCGCTGGCTGAGCCGTCGCCCTTTGCCGCCAGTTCCTTCAGATGTTTGGCGCGCTCCATCAACTCTGCCGTGGACCAGTGATCCGATTTCATCGTTTGTGCGTACACTCCCATTGCAGTCACCATTAGTAAGGAAACCGAAATCCTGCTGACAACCTTCCGCATTCTAACCTTCTCCTCGTCGCATTTTCTTCGCTCAGCCCGGCTCAACTCAATGTATCGAACCCACGCAGATTGTCGGAAACACCCGTTCCTCCCAGCGGGACATGCTCGGGAGGCAATCAGCTCGTTTCGGCCAGTTGCCTCGCGCGCTTGAATACCTCGAGGAACATCGGCCGCGTCAACTTTCCCGTATTCGTGTTCTGCAGCGAGGGATGGTAGCTGGCAATTGCTTTCAGACCGCTCGGCAGCGTGTACTCTGCCCCATGCGCAAAGGCATAGCTGGACCGGATGATCGCCGTGCCGCGTCGCTGCTCATGCGTAAGCAGGCCGTCGAACGCGATCCGTCCGAGGCAAACGACGACGCGAAGATTCTTGAGAAGCGCAATCTCCTTATCCACCCATGGCGCGCAATTGCGCAGTTCCGCCGGTGATGGCTTGTTGTCCGGCGGAGCGCAGCGGACCACAGACGTAATCCAAAGTCCGGTTAGCGACATGCCGTCGTCCCGTGAACTCGCCCGCGGATGAGAGGCGAAGCCCGCTTCGTGCAACACCGGAAAGAGGAAATCGCCGGAGCCGTCACCCGTAAAGGGGCGGCCAGTACGGTTGGAGCCATGTGCGCCTGGCGCCAGACCGAGCGCGAGAACCCGCGCCTCAGGATCGCCGAAGGAAGGCACAGGCCGTCCCCAGTACTCCCAACTGGAGTAAGCGCGCCGACGCACTCGTGCGATCTCAATGCAATGCTCTCGCAGACGCGGACAGAGCTGGCAGGCTACGATCTGCGTATTCAGAGCCGCAAGCGACTTCGGGGAAGCGGTCATGGCAAGTACTAGGTTATACCCCCAACTGGCCGGACTTCGCCTGCACACGAGGCCCACTCGGCTTGAATCTTCATCGCGTCCCGCCCATCAGATAACATGTGTCTAACTGCTTCCGGCGTGAGCGAGGCCGGACCCCAAGCGCGTTCACGCCGAGATCAACCACGAAGACTTCCAACCGGAGAATATTCAAATGAAATCAGCCAAAATCCTGGTGTTAGCCGGCGACTTCGTCGAGGACTACGAAATCATGGTTCCATTTCAAGCCTTGCAGATGGTGGGCCACAAAGTGGATGCGGTGTGTCCGGGAAAGAAGAAGGGCGAACAAGTGCGCACGGCCATCCACGACTTTGAGGGCGATCAGACTTACACGGAAAAGCGCGGCCACAACTTCACTCTGAACGCGACATTTGATGACGTGAATCCGGCCAGCTACGATGCCCTCGTCATTCCCGGCGGTCGTGCGCCTGAATATCTGCGCCTGAACCCGAAGGTTCTTGAGCTCGTGCGGCATTTCGACAAAGAAGGCAAGCCCATTGCCGCGCTTTGCCATGGTCCGCAGATTCTTGCCGCAGCCGGAGTCCTGAAGGGCCGCAAGATCAATTGCTATCCAGCGTGCGCACCAGAAGTCGGACTTGCAGGAGGAACCTTCGTTTCGCTGGACTTCGCCGATGCTATGGTTGATGGCAAACTCGTCACGGGGCCAGCGTGGACAGCGCATCCAGCGTGGCTGGCAAAATTTCTGGATGTGCTGGCAGCGCACCTGAAGGAAGAAGCGGCCTGAGCCAGCTCACACTTCGCTGATCGCCGGATGCACCGCGCGCACCTGCCGAAGAGGGAGCGCCGAACCATCGTTCAAGGTCTGTTGAATCTCAGCAATGATCGAGAGCGCAATGGCGGCAGGGGTTTCCGCGCCGAGGTCGAGACCGGTGGGCGCGTGGAGTAGCGGCAGCCATTCTTCGGCACGCTGCGTTGGGTCAGCCAGTCCCAAAAGTTTCGCCGCCTCGGCCAGAACCTCACTCGTTCTTCTCTGGGGACCGAGCACGCCAATATAAGCAGGCTGCACTTCACGTGCAAGCAGGCTCGCCAGCAGATACGAATCCTGTTCGAAGCTGTGAGTCAGCACCACGGCTGCATCGGTTGATTTCACATCTGACAATAATGATGCTGCTGCTTCGGGTAACGTCGAGATCGGCATTGCCGTGACCTTATCCGCAGCGGGAAAGCGATCTCTCGAAGCCAGATGACTGCGTCCATCCGCGATCGAAACGAACCATCCGAGTTCGCGTGCCAGGCGAAGAAGCGGCTTTGCATCGTCGCCCGCCCCAAAGATCCACAAGCCGGGCCGGGCGGCACGATAGTCGACCCAGACGCGCGTTTCAATTCCCGCAACTGTGACGCGTTGATCGATCGGTTGCATCCGGTCGAGTGCCAGCGCGGCGAGATTGCGAAGAATCGCTGCACTCGATTCGCTCTCGCCCTGTCCAGTTCCATCACCTCGCACAGTCTGTCCGGCGAACACTCGGGTAGTGATGTCTGCACCATCGAGAATTGTCGCAATCGCTATTGGCGATCGCGCATGAAAAGCCGATTCAAGCTTCGTCAACAGCGAGGCAGCCGTTGCACGCCGCTCAAGAAGCACGTACACAACGCCGCCGCAGCCGGAACCGTACGGCATGTCGCCATCATCTTCCGCTGTAGAGTAGCGGTGCACTTGAGGCCCCGACTCGGTCAGCCAGAATGCGCGTTTCGCAACTTCGGCTTCCAGGCATCCCCCGCTTACGGTACCTGCACGCCGGCCGTCGGGGGCAATCAACATGCGCGCACCGGGCTTGCGATAACTGGGACCATCGACGTCCACGACCGTGGCCAGCACGTAATCTGAACCCGAAGCTTCCAGTTCATGCCACAGCGGCAGAATGTTCTCGAGATCGGTCATGAACTCCTATTCTCGCTCAAGCTTCCAGTATTTTCGACTCGAGCAGATTTTCGATACGAACCGGCAGTTCGCGGACCCTGACACCTGTCGCGTGATAGACGGCAGCAGTGATTGCTGCAGCTACGCCCGCCAGGCCGATCTCTCCCACGCCGCGCGCACCGTATTCACCCATCGCCGGGTCGGGATAATCGAGGAACGTCACGTCGATCGAAGGCGAATCGGCGCAGGTCGCCATCAGGTAGTCGGCCATATTTCCATTGATGGGCTGTCCTGTGCGTTGATCGTGATGCGTCTCTTCCAGCAGCCCCATGCCCACACCCATCACCACTGCGCCTGAGATCTGGTTTGCGGCAGCCTTGGGATTGATGATGCGGCCGGCGTCAATGACAGTAACGACGCGACTCACGCGTAGGCGGGCAATATCCGGCTCCCATTCGACTTCGATAAACTGCGCGCCGTACGAATGCAGAGAAACGCCTTTTGCCTTCGGATCCTCCCATGTAGGTGTTGTTTTGCCCTCCGCGCTCAATCCGTTGAGGTGAGCCATGTGGAGAATGTCAGCGAACTCAGGGTCGCCACCAGCCGTCGGATCTTTTTTGCGGATACGGCCATCCGCGAAGATCACGTCTTCGGCTTTTGCGCCCTTCAGCGGAGAACCTTCTGTGTTGATAGCAAGCGCAGTCATCTTTTTCATCGCCTCGGTAGAGGCCGCCGCAATCGCGTTCAGCACGGATCCGGTCACCATCGACCCGCCGGACATCGGCCCATCGGGAAGGGAACTGTCGCCGAGAATGACGTCGATGCGATCGAGCGGAATGCCCGTCTTCTCATGGACCACCTGCGCGAAAATCGTGTAGGTGCCCGTGCCGATATCCTGTGTGCCTGAGCGGACGGAGACTCGACCGTTTACATGCAGTTCCACCTTTGCCGTGCAAGGCAGCCTCAGCGCAACCCAACTGGCGCCGGCTAGACCCCAGCCGAGGATCTTGCCGTCGCGGCGCATGGAGCCAATCTGGGGCGTGCGCTTTTCCCAGCCGAATTTCTTCGCACCCACTTCAAAGCACTCGCGGAAATGACGCGACGAAAACGGTATCTTTTTGTCTTCGTCGGTCTTGGCATCATTGAGGATGCGGAGTTGGAGCGGATCCATCTTCAGTTCATCCGCCAACTCGTTCATGGCAGCTTCGAGTGCATACAATCCCGGAACCGCGCCTGGTCCGCGCATGTACATGGGCGCGCCAAGGTTGCGATGGACAATGGCATTGGTCACTTCGAGATTTTCAACGCTGTAGAGATATGGGGTGGCCTCGCCACATCCTTCGTCGTAATCGTCGAGCATCGAGCTGACATTCAAATAGTCATGTTTGAGCGCAAGCAGCTTGCCATCCTTCGAAGCAGCAAGGCGGATGCGTTGTTCAGTGCGTGGACGATATCCGACGCTTGAGAACATCATGCGGCGGGTGACACTGAGTTTTACGGGACGTCCCAGCTTGCGCGCGGCCACGGCATTCATTGCGCAGTGGGGCCACGGAAACAGTTTCCCGCCGAAGCCCGATCCCAGATAGCGGGTTATGACGCGCACATTCTCCACCGGAATGCCGAGCGTCTGCGCCATGACCACGCGATGATTCACTACGCCCTGGGTGGTTTCGTACATCGTGACGCGGTCGCCATCCCATACCGCGACTGAAGCATGCAACTCAATGGGATTGTGCGTTTCGTTCGGAGTGATGTAAGTGTGATCGAGTTTTACCGGTGCATCTTCAAATGCGCCATCGAAGTCGCCTCGTTCGCTGCCCGTTTTGCGCTCGCCGGAGTAATCATCGAGGCTCGGCCGCAACTTCGCAGGTTTTGTCTCGTATTGCGCGCGCACAGCCGCTGCTGCTGCGGTGGCCTGCTCCAGTGTTTCTGCGACCACCAACGCGATGTACTGGCCCCAGTGGCGCACAATCTCGTCTTCAAAGGCCGACCGCACTTCACTGTTGGTTGCGTTCTCGTCGCCTGGAACAGTCCGGTATAACGGGCCGATATTCCCGTGGTGCAGAACGAGCAGGACCCCCGGCATTTTCTCGGCAGCAGCCGTATCGAGTATGCGGATGCGACCGCTGGCAACTGAGGCGATCACCGGCACGGCATGGGCCATGCCTTCAAAGTGAAAGTCCGCAGCATACTGTGCGGTGCCGCTCGTCTTGAGCGGCCCGTCGATGCGGGGTGTTGGCGTTCCAATGATCGACGCCGGAGTCGTGCTCATACGTTTCTTTCCTCGTTCTGCAACTTTGAACCCTTATGCTTCGCGAACATCCGACTTCAAAAGATCTTCGATGCGAATGGGCAACTCGCGCACACGCACACCGGTGGCATGGTAGACCGCCCCTGCGATCGCGGGCGCAACTCCGGCCATCCCGATCTCGCCAATGCCGCGCGCACCGTATTCGTTCACGATGTAGTCGGGATAGTCGAGGAAAATGACGTCAAGATCAGGCAGGTCGGCACAGGTCGGAACCAGATAGTCAGCGAAGTTTCCGTTGATGGGCTGGCCGCGCTGAGGGTCATAGACTGTGCCCTCAAACATGGTCATGCCGACACCCATGACTGCCGCGCCGAGAATCTGATTCGTGCCCGCTCCCTTATTGATGATGCGGCCGCAGTCAAAGACGGAGACGATGCGGCTCACGCGCAGACGCGCAATGTCGGACTCCCACTCCACCTCGGCAAAATGAGCGCCATAGGAGTGCAGCGAATACTGCTTCGCCTTGGGATCATCGAACGAGGGATTCGTCTTCCCATTGGCCATGAGGTTGCCGACATTGGCCACCTTAAGTATTTCTTCGAAGGGAACTCCGTTGACGGAGAGCTGACCGTCTCCGTGGTATGCAGCCCCGACGACCTTCGGCTGCTCCTTCGCATGCACGACACCGTTGGTGAGAGCGAGTGTTTCGGGCTTCTGTCCGTGGAACGGCGACTTGGGGGTTAATGTCGCGATGTGCAGCAGCCGGTTCACCGCCTCGTTTACCGCGCTGGTGGTGGCCGGCAACACGGCGCTTGTGGCCATGGAACCGCCCGAAGTTGGTCCAGCCGGGAGCGAGGTATCGCCGAGGAAGACGTCGATGCGATCGAGCGGCACGCCGGTTCGCGCATGCACAACCTGGGCGAAAATGGTGTAAGTGCCGGTGCCAATGTCCTGGGTGGCGCAGCGAACGCACACGCGGCCATTCTGGCACAGTTCAACACTGGCACTGCACGGGATGCGCGCGGCGGACCAGGAAGCGGACCCCATACCCATGCCGATGATCTTGCCGTTGCGATGCATTGAGCCCACTTGCTGCGTTCGCTGCTTCCATCCGATCTTTTCGGCGCCGGCGGTATAGCACTCCTTCAGGTGGCGGGAAGAGAAGGGGAGGTTTTTGCCTTCATCGCGGTCGGCATCATTTTTGATGTGAAGCTCAAGCGGATCCATGTTGAGCCTCACGGCGAGTTCGTCCATTGCGGACTCGAGCGCGAAGAGCCCGGGCACTGCGCCGGGGCCACGCATTGGCGCGGGAGCACCGACGTTGCGTCGAACCATGCCGGTGGTGACCTCGAGATTCGCACAACTGTAGAGAAACGGAGTCTGTTCTCCGCAATGCTCGATAAAGTCATCAAGCTGCGAGGTTTGCGTGAGGAAATCGTGACGGATGGCGGTGAGCTTGCCGTCTTTAGTTGCGCCGAGTCGAATTCGCTGCTCAGTGCGTGGGCGATGGCCCGTGTTGGAAAACATCATGCGGCGATCGACCGAGAGTTTCACAGGGCGCTTGAGTTGGCGCGCAGCCGCTGCGGCCAGAGTCGATTGCGGCCAGGGAAAGAGCTTGCCGCCGAAGCCGGAGCCGATAAAGCGGGAGATCACCCGCACATTTTCGACTGGAACGCCGAGCACCTCTGACATGATGATGCGGTGATTGACTACGCCCTGCGAACTTTCGTAAAGCGTGACGTTGTCGCCGTCCCATACCGCGACGGTACCGTGCATCTCCATGGGATTGTGCGTTTCAACGGGCGTCGAGTAGGTCTCGTCGATTACAACAGCCGCGGTTGAAAGAGCCTGGTCGGGATCGCCGCGTTTCCAACTGCTCTGGCGCTGCCCGGCGAAGCCAGCCCCAAGGTTTGTCCGCACATCCGCCTTATCAGTCTCATATTCAATGCGGACTGCCTGCGCCCCGGCACGGGCCTGTTCCAACGTTTCTGCAACGACGAGGGCCACGAACTGGCCCCAGTAGTAAACCTTGTCATCGTCGAAAGGAGGGCGTGTCTCGCTCATCGTGCCATCTTCCACATGCGGGATGACACGATAGACCCCCTGCATCTTGTTACCGTAATGAAAGACTTGGAGCACGCCCGGCATTTTCTCAGCAGCCGAAGCGTCAAGCGAATGAATGCGCCCGCTGCCGATCGTGGCCTGCACGGCAACGGCGTGCAACAGGCCCGGGAAGTGATGATCCACGGCATAGCGTGCCGTTCCGCTGGTCTTCAAAGGGCCGTCGATGCGAGGCACATTCGCGCCAATAATGCTCGCGTGAGGAAGTGTGTCCGTCGCCATAAAGTCTCCTTTTAAGCAACTAAGCGGTTGCGGTTTTGAGCGAGCGCACCAGGCAGCGCTTGGCCAGTTCCACTTTGAACGCGTTGTCCTTTTGCGGCTTTGCCTTGGCCAGCGCAGCTTCAGCTGCGGCCTTGAAAGTGGCGGCATTTGCCGGCTTGCCCATCAGGGCGGCTTCCGCATCATGCGAGCGCCAGGGCTTGGTGCCTACACCGCCCATGGCTACACGGATGTAGCGAATATGGCCACCCTCGACACGTGCAACGATCGCCGCTGACGAAAGCGCAAACTCGTAACTGGCGCGGTCGCGCAGCTTCAGGTAGGTTGACTTCGCTCCTTCGACCGGCTTGGGCAACTCTACATAAGTAATCAGTTCGCCCGGCTCAAGCGCATTTTCGATATTGGGAGTATTGCCCGGGAGCTTATGGAAATCGGCGAAGGCGATAGTCCGTTTGCCCTTTGGCCCCTCCACGTAAATCACTGCTTCGAGAGCCGCCATGGCCACGCACATATCTGAGGGATGGGTTGCAATGCAGTGCTCGCTGGTGCCTAGGACTGCGTGCGTGCGGTTGAATCCTTCGAGCGCCGCGCATCCCGTTCCCGGCGTGCGCTTGTTGCAGCCATAGCCTCCCGGCGTGCCGGCGCTTGGCTCGCGGAAATATGCGCAGCGCGTACGTTGCAGCAGATTGCCGCCGGTGGTTGCCATGTTGCGCAACTGCGGAGAGGCGCCGGAAAGAATCGCCTCCGACAAGACCGCATAGGATTTCTGCACCTCCGCATTCCATGCGAGGTCGGAGTTGCGTACCATCGCGCCGATCCGCAAGCCGCCATTGGGCAGCTTTTCGACCTTGTCGAGCGGCAGCAGATTAATGTCGACGAGCGTCTTTGGGGTTTCGACGCTTAGCTTCATCAGGTCGACCAGGGTGGTGCCGCCGGCGATGAACTTCGCCTGGCTAGCGCTTGCCAGCGCCTTGTCGACGCTCGGAGCTTTGACGTAGCTAAAGGTTTCCATAGTCTTTCCTCCTTCAGGCGCAGCGCCTCAGGCCCGCGACCGCACTTGTCGTACGGCGGCAACAATGTTGGTGTAAGCGCCGCAGCGGCAGATGTTGCCGGCCATGGCGTGCTTGATCTCTTCGTCCGAGGGGCCGATGGGCTCCTTCAACATGGCGACGGCGCTCATGATCTGGCCGCTGGTGCAATAGCCGCACTGGTAGCCATCGTGTTCTACAAAGGCCGCCTGCATGGGGTGCAAGTTGCCGGGTTGGCCGAGGCCTTCGATGGTGATGATCTCGTCGCCCTCGTGCATCACTGCAAAGGAAAGACAGCTGTTGACGCGTCGGCCGTTCACGTGAACGGTACAAGCGCCGCACTGGCCGTGGTCGCAACCTTTTTTCGTCCCGGTAAGGTGGACGCGCTCGCGCAAGGTGTCGAGCAGCGTTGCGCGCGCGTCGAGATTGCGCAGGGTGTATTCCTTGCCGTTGATGCGCAGCGTGACGCTGCCTGTGCCGCTGGATTCGGCCTGATCCTGCAGGGCTGGCTCGATGACCGGGGCGGCCGCGGCCAGCGGAGCTGCGCCGGCCAGAACGCCTGTGGCACCCAGCCCCGACAAGAATGACCTGCGGCTGAACCCGCGTCTGCCCTCCGTCTCCGGAACAAACGGCTCCGTCAGGGGTTCAAGGTCCACAGGTTGCTGGTCGGGCGCCAGGCTATCTCCCACGTTCTGAGCTTTTACATTGAGAGGGGTGCGCGAGCGCAAATGCTTCATGCGCATATCAATCGTGTCTGCCACAGGTCGACCTCCTTGGGACAGGACTGCCTTCGTATTGTCTTCGGCGAGCCGGCGTATCGGATCAGCAGGAACGGCCACATACGGGGAAACGCCGTGCCGCTATCCTAACCAAATCCCCTGACACCTGGGAAATGGGGTTTGAGCCCATCCGAAATAGTGCGGTCTACGCTGGCCGGATCAGGGACCGGCCGCCGATTTCTTTGATGCAAACGTCTTTCACCGGTGTTTGCTCTCGGTTCTGCCGGGCCATATGAAAACGGGCCGAGTCAGCTCGCCGTGGCCAGCTCGCTTTCAACATCCTCTTCGGCAGGCTGGGAGCCACCGATACCAATTCGTTCCTCGATCATTTTGTAGTTCGTGATCTTGTGGTTCAACAAGGCATGCGCCTTTTCGAGCGCGGCAATCTGCGCGACGATGGCGGCCCGATGATCCTCCAATAACTTCCGCCGCTGGAGAGATGTGGCTTCGCCCTTTTCACGCATCTCGGCATAGCGCTGCATTTCTCGGATGGACATGTTGGTGGCTCGCATGCAATGGAGGAAGTTGAGCCACGCCTCGTCGGCTTCGGAATAGCGGCGATGACCGTTACGCGCGCGTCCAACCGGTTGGATCAGGCCGACGCGCTCATAGTAGCGCAGAGTGTGCGCGGTCATCCCGCATCTCTCTGCCATGCTGCGGATGGTGTATCCAGCGTCTCTCACAGCTCCAACGTACATCCTTGAGTGCGCTCGAAGTCAATAGAGGCAGACGGCTCAATTCAGACTGTTTATACGACATCTCAGAGAGGAGATGCTTCAAAATCCGTTCCAATTTTCGCCTTTTCAAGCAGATAGCGAGCGGAACCAGCAGCGCGCACCCATTGCGGACTTAACAATTCTTAAGGGAAAGTGCGACGAAAAGGGTCCTGGGCAGGGAACCTTTCGGTGTTGAAAGGAGCCACGATCCCCACTAGGGCAATCCTCGCTTTTGCGAGAGACTCCCGGCGGGCGGCTCCCCGTCTTGCCCAATGTTGGATGATGCCATTCGATGCATTTGGTCCCTGGTGATCCCGTATGATCAACATCGACTATGGCAAGCGATTTGAAAGTCCATGAACAGATGCTGGCCGTTGCGCTGGAGGAAGCGCGCTACGGACGGATGGAAGGCGGTATCCCCATCGGTGCCGCGATTTTCAAGAGAACGGGCGAACTGGTGAGCAGCGGTCACAATCGCCGCGTGCAGCAGGGCGACCCCAGCATGCATGCGGAGACCGACGCCTTTCGCCGAGCCGGCCGCCAGCGCAGCTACCGCGACCTGATTATGGTTACCACGCTCGCCCCGTGCTGGTATTGCAGCGGCCTGGTGCGGCAGTTTCATATTGGCACCCTGATTGTTGGGGAGAGCCGCACTTTTGCGGGTGGTCTGGACTGGCTGCGCGAGAATGGCGTGGAGGTCATCGATCTTGACAGCCAAGAGTGTCGCGAGCTGCTGGGTAGTTATATCGCCGAACACCCGGAGATATGGAACGAAGACATCGGCGAAGAGTAGCTCAATTTCGCGTAAGCCGCTTTAGTGGAGGACTGGATGGATCGTCGCGAATTTCTCGCCGGGAGCGTCGCCGCTTCTGCCCTGGCCGTAACACCTGCCGCCCAAACGCAAACTCCCATTAGCCGGCCGCGTGAGTTCTACCAGCTGCGCCGCTACGCGTTGCAGTCTGGCCCGCAGGTGGCGATGACGGAGAAGTACATCAGCGAAGCGCTGATTCCGGCACTGGCCAAAAAATCGGGACCGGTCGGTGCTTTTCGGCTGGATATTGGTCCGGAGACGCCGGCGTTCCATGTCCTCATTCCGATTCTTGCGCCGGCGATGGCCGGGACACTCGAGCTTGAACTCGCGCAGGACGCCGACTATGTGAAGGCGGCAGAACCGTTCTGGAGCGCACCGGCAGCGTCGCCGGCGTTCCTGCGGATCGACTCTTCGCTTCTGGTGGCGTTTGAGGGATGGCCGCGGATTACGCCGCCCGCGAAAGGCAAGCGCATCTTGCAGCTCCGAACTTACGAGAGCCCGAGCTATCGGGATCACATTGTGAAGGTGCAGATGTTCCATTCCGGCGAGTTCGAGATTTTCAAAAACGCCGGCTTCCAGATGGTCTTCTTTGGAGACACGCTGATCGGCCAGCGCATGCCCAGCCTGTCTTACATGCTCAGCTTTGCCGATTCGGCGGAACTCGACGCTAAGTGGGCTGTATTTCGGAATGACCCGGCGTGGAAAAAGCTTTCAGCCGATCCGCGATTCGCCTTTGAAGCGATTGTCAGCAACATCACCAATCTTGTGCTCAGCCCGCTGGCTGCTTCGCAAATTTAGATTCTGCCGACGTGAACTTCGGCCGATTGCCTGCCACCAGTGCAGGCAGTAGCCCAGGCCTTAGATTAGCGTCAATTCCAGGAAGGGCGGTCACGATGGATGCATTGTTTACTTCTTCCGGTTTGATTGCGCTCACCACGCTGACATTCCTCGAAATCGTCCTTGGCGTCGATAACGTTATCTTCATTTCGATTCTTTCCGGCAAGCTTCCGGAGTCGCAGCAAGGATCGGCCCGACGGATTGGATTGCTGGCCGCGATGGCAACGCGCATCCTGCTTCTGTTGTCCATCGTCTGGATCATCAGGCTTACGGCTCCCCTCTTTGTTGTCCTGGGACGCCCAATCTCCGGACGGGATCTCATATTGATGGGCGGTGGTTTGTTCTTGCTCGCGAAGGCTACGACAGAAATTCATGAACGTCTGGAAGGCGAAGAAGGCGGCGGCACGACGCGGGTGCGCCCGAAATTTGCCGCGGTCGTTGCTCAAATCGCATTGCTCGATATCGTCTTTTCGCTGGATTCAGTGATTACAGCGGTTGGCATGTCAGGAGAAATTGCCATCATGATTACAGCGGTTATCCTGGCCGTCGCCGTCATGATGTTTGCAGCGGAGCCCATCAGCGGCTTCGTTAATCGCCACCCGACAATCAAAGTCCTCGCCCTGTCGTTTCTGCTGCTAATCGGCCTTTCGCTGGTCGGCGAAGGGCTCGGCATGCACATACCGAAAGCGTATATCTACTTTGCGATGGGATTCTCGGTTTTTGTGGAACTGATTAACCTTCGCGTTCGGAAATCCGCTACGCCCGTTCGCCTGCGTAAGCCATACGTTTGAGTGCTGGTTCAGCGCGAGCCAATGCCGCGTAACATCACGCGTGCGCGGTGGCTTCTGCCTTTGCCCGCCGCTCGAAGTAGTACGCGACCGACAGCGCTAGAATCAAAGCCGCAATCCCGAGCAGGGTTAGACTCGGCACCGTGTTCGGTTCTTCAATAATGACCTTCCGAGCCATGGCGATGAGTGCAACTTCCAGCACAACGCGAACGTGGATCACGTCTCTCCTGAGGTACGCCTTCATCGTTTCCAGCAGCTCAACCCCAATCAGCACCAGCAGGAAGAATCCAAAAATATCAAGCAGGCCGTCCACGGGAATCAGCCACCGTGGGGGCTTCAAGATTTCTTCGCCGATCAGAAAGCCCAAGTGGGCGGTGGACAGCAACATGACCACAATCAGCATTCCAGACAGCGCGATGATTGCGAGCCGCTGCACCATTCCAATCAGTTTTTCTAGGACGATCTCCTTCGGGCGTGCTGAGAGCGTCGTGTCACTCGCTTGACTCATTTTGTGATCCATCAATCCCAAATTCTACGAAACCTCTATAGGATTCAAGAACTGGCAAAACTGAC
The DNA here is from genome assembly GCA_963832035.1 of uncultured Acidobacteriaceae bacterium. Lineage (GTDB taxonomy): Bacteria > Acidobacteriota > Terriglobia > Terriglobales > Acidobacteriaceae > Telmatobacter. The sequence continues at coordinate 809,584 of CAWHSK010000005.1, forward strand.
AGGAGCGGAGGTCGTGGCTGCGCCGCACTGAAAGAAGGAAAGCCCACGGGGGCAAATCGAAATCAGGGTTTGGATCCTCTCGGTTTTCCTCACCGCGCCAGGCACGAAGACAACACGCGCCCGGATAAGCCTCTGTCTTCGGTGAGATGATATTCAAATCAAAGCTGCTGATGATGAGCGTCGCATTTTGAGGAGGAGAACTGCCTAGAAACGGAATTCGAACAGATAAACGCGGAAGCTTCGGATTATCGGCGGAAGATGTGCGCACGCTGCGTGGGCTAAAGACGCCGTCGCAAATACAAAAATTCATTGACGCGGTGCCCTACCAATACGCAAACACTGCGTTGTCTCCATTGCGCGTGCTGCGCGAGCGCAAGGGGCACTGCCTGGAGGGAGCGCTGCTGGCCGCCGCAGCCTTGCGGATCAACGGGCACCCTCCGCTGCTGATGGACCTGGAGTCAGTGCATGATGACGACCACGTGCTGGCTCTTTACCGTGAAGGCGGCTTATGGGGAAGCATTGCCAAATCCAATTTCGCGGGGCTTCGATTTCGCGCGCCGATCTATCGCACGCCGCGCGAACTGGCGCTCAGCTACTTTGAGTCCTATTACAATCTACGCGGTGAACGCACTCTGCGTTCCTACTCGGGTCCGGTGAACCTCGCACGTCTTGACAGCCAACACTGGATGACTTCAGAGGAAGACGTCTGGTGCGTTCCTGACTTGCTCATTGCCGCTCGGCACTACCCGCTCTTCCCCGATAAGGTTGCGCGGGCATTACCCCGGCTCGACCGCCGTAGCTTTGAGGCGGGAATGCACGGCTGGACGAAGCACTGAAACGCATTGCCCGCAATGCGCAATTGACGTTTGGATTTGATTCGCCCAACTGGCCAAGCATAGGTTCGTTTCAGGCGTGTTGCTTGCGCCGCGCCCCAATCCTGGCGGCAAGTTCGAGAAGGCTTTCGTCATTCTCGCGAGCCGCGGCGAGTTGCATGCCGCCAACCGAGCAGGGAATGTTGACGACCGGAACACCGGCGAGGCTGAACGGCGTAGTGTAGCGAAGGATCCGGCTGCGCGCCTGGCTATTGTCCGCGCCGAGACCCAATCGTGCTACAGGCGAGGCGGGCAGCAGGAGCAGTTCATGTTCCAGCAATAATTCGTCGATGTGAGCGCGAAATTCGGCATGGCGCTCGCGCAGCGTGGCCAGTTCAGCATCGGTAATACGTGCGCCCCACTCCAGCCGTTCACGGATGGCGGGCTGGATTTTGTCGAAGTGTCCGGCATGAATGCGCGCCGCCTCCCATGCCTGGATAGGAGCGAAGATCTCAAACGAATCTGCCCACCAGCTCACGTCCACTCGAGTGCTTTCGAGCCCGAGCGAATGCAGTTCACGTTCAACCTTGCGAAGACCATCGACAATAGCCGGCTCGCAATCGTTCAGAAACGCATCGTGAACGACGGCGAACTTTTTGAATTCACGGGGAGAGGGTGTTTTGGCTGGAACGAAGATATCAGCCAGCAACGGTCCATCTTCAAGCTCGCGAAACAGCCATCCCATGGTGTCGAAGGACTGCGCCAGGTGCGCGCCGCCGCACCAGTTGCCTCGTCCGATTGAAGCGCGATAACCAGCAAGTCCACAGAGTGCGGCGGGCCCGCGGACAGAACCACCCGTATCGGTGCCGATGGCGGCCAGCGATGAGCCTTCGAGAACGCTAGCCGCTGCGCCGCTCGAGGATCCGCCTGTCAGGGCACCGGGATTGCCTGGCTGCTCACAATCGCCGAATTCAGGATTTTCGCCGGTGATTCCGTAGGCCAGGGGATGCAGGTGGGTTTTGCCCGTGATGACAGCCCCGACTTTCCGGAGTTGTTCGACGAGCCACGAATCGTGCTCAGCAATTCCATTCAGCTCGCGATAGAACCGCACGCCGCAGCTGGTAGGAGCTCCCGCGAGATCGTAGCAGTCCTTCACCGAAACGGGTATACCCCAGAGGTTGCTGCGCCCATCGCGGAATCGGCCATCAGTCGTCTGGGGCATGGTGGCAGAGCGAGCAGCCTCTGCCATCGTCCAGTTGGGATCACGCCAGAGGTAGGTATTCTTGCCCGCATTTCGATTCGCGCATTGCAGAGTGTGCTGGGCAAGTGCCGATGGTCCAACTTCTCCCTTGGCAAGAGCCTCGCGCACACTATGGATGGAAGTGAAGTTCATGCCTGCATTGTAGGCCGCGTGCTGAACGGATTCCGGTACCGGCTGAGAGGTTGCCGGGGATCAACGATCGTATCAGCCGCTACGTTCGGCGTGCGCCAACTACCACCAAACCAACACCGCCAAGCAGCGCGAGGGTGCTGAGAATCGGCGAAATCGGTAAAGTATCCGTCTTTTTGTGGGAGACCTGAAGAGGCCCCAAATCAACGTCTTTCTTTTCGTGGGTGAAACTGATTCCACCCAGGGCGAAGCCGATTACAGCGACGACAATAAGCAAAATGCCCACGATTGTGGCGGGTTTCATGAAATCTCCATTCAACTACTCGAGAAATGCAGAGTGGCGGAACAGGTACGCTCCGCCACTTGCTGCATAGTCTGATGCGCAATTCAACGTCCGCGGATTAGTTGTGATCGTTGTCGTGGTGAGACTTGTCGTTGCCACCGTGATTTCCGGAGTTGCCAGGATGAGGCTTGTCGTAGCCACCGCCATGTTGCGGGTCGTTCTTATTCGACCCTTTGTTGCCTTGGTTCTCGTGGTAGGTCGCGTGGGTAACTCCGCCGTGATATCTTCCACCGCCATCGCTGACGAATCGATGGCCGCCCCAGCCGTGGTTATAGCCATAGCCGGACCACGGGCCCATACCCACGAAAACTCCGTTATAGAAATAGCCCGAGCCGTAATAGCCCCTTGGCGCGCATCCGTATGGGGCATATCCGTAATATCCGTAAGAGCAGGTCGGCGGGACTCCAATGCTGATTGAAATCTGGGCCTGTGCCGTTGGCGCCATCGCGAGCCCCGCGAGCAATGCTGCAGTTGAAACTAAGATCTTGAGTCCGCGCATAAAATGACCCCCTTAAGGTGTCTGCGGTTCCTTGCAGTGCGTGGGATGCTGTGTGAAGCCGTAACGAGGAACCCGGCAACAGCAGCTGCCATAAGGATTTTGAGTCGGTTTCGATCTGCCTTCGGGGTGAAGGCATGACCTTTTATCTATCTGTCTATCCCTATGCTCCTGACTTTAGCGGTTTGCGACTACCCTGTCTGAGCAATAGAGACCAACATCCTCCATCGAAGGGTGGAGGCGGCTCACGACTTGCTTCGGGTAGATTCGTAGCCCATGAGCGCCAGCCAGACTTCCCCGGCCTCCCCGGCCTCCGTGTCTCCATCGCCGACAGACCGCCGCAGGCTCGAGATCGCCCTTGCTCTTCTCCTCGCGATTGCCATTGCCGGCATCTTCTGGAGCGGCCAGCGCTACCCTGCTTTACTGAAGAAGCTACACGCCGGACAGTCCCTAAAGGTCAGCGGGGCCATCTCGTTCGACGCGCTCTTGCCGGTTGCACCGACCATGTCGCTTCCAGAGCGTGTGGGGCGCACGTCGGTGAACTGGCTCTGGACTAATCGGTTCGGCATGTATTTCGCCCTTCCTTTTGGAGCAGCCCTGATGACGTTTATGGCCCGTACCCAGCGGCCAAAACGTTTTGAGCACCCAGCGGCCAATGTGCTTTGCGGTGCGGTTGCGGGCGCTCCCATGGGTGTGTGCACTAATTGCGCCACACCGATCGGTCAAAGCCTGCTGGTTTCCGGAGCGAGCACGCGGATGACGGTCGCCGCAATGGTCAGCTCGCCAAGCTTCAATCCAGTGGTAGTGGCCATGGCATTTCTGCTGTTTCCATTGCCCATGGCGGCTGCCCGGGTGCTGGTTCCCTTGTTGCTTCTGCTGGCTCTTCCCTGGCTTGTCAGTGAATCGAAGCCGACACTTAGAGCCGTGACCATCCCTGACTGGACAGAAAAATCGCGGACGCCCGTTTCCGCCGTAGCCATCAATTTTCTGCGCAATCTGTTGCGGCTCACACTGCTCACGCTGCCGTGGATGCTGCTCGCGGCAATACTCGGAGCATTGGCTGCCGAATTGATTCCCGCCTACGGAACGCATGTTCCCGTCTCAGTGCTCGGTGTGATTGGGATCGCGGTTTTGGGAACACTGCTTCCCGTCCCGATGGCACTGGATGTAGGGCTCGCCTGGGTACTCTACCGTGCCGGAGTTCCAACGCCGTACGTGGTTGCGTTGTTGTGCACGCTTGGCCCGATCAGCATCTATTCGCTCAGCGCATTGGGAAAGCAGCTTGGGTTCAAAACGTCTCTCAGGCTGGCAGGTTCCGTGGCGCTGCTGGGCTCGGCGGCAGGCATTGTCTTCATGTTGAAGTGAAACGGGCTAGTTGAGCACCCTGCGGCGCGCTTAACCCTTCGGCACGATGGAAGCCTCGCGGGGATTTCTTTGTCTCCCTCCGTGAAAAAAGAGGCGACCGCCGAAGCGATCGCCTTTGCGTTCAAGACGAAGCTAGAAATCGAGATGCAGTGACATTTGTATCTGGCGTGGGCTGCCGATCGTATGTGTCACGATGCCCAATCCCGATGGGAAGCTGTAGAGCGATTCGCAAGCTCCGCTTCCACTGCAGTCGCTGGGCAACACAGGCTGGCCGGCGGCGGGGAACGGGTTGTAGAAGGCGTTTTGGGAAACCTCGTTGCCCGGGATATCGAAGCTCGTGGTGTTGGTCAGGTTGTACACATCAAACGTGAACTTGAGATTAAAGCGCTCCGTCAGTTTTGCTTGCTTCACCAGCGAAGCGTCGGCACGGCGCTGGAAGGCCTGTCGGAAGATATTGCGCTGCCCCGTCGTAAATCCTGTTTCGTAGGGATCCGAGTCCGGAATGGCCCCGCCGAGACCGCCCGCTGGCAGCAGGGGAAGCGTGAAGCACGAAGCTTTCAATGCTGCGCCAGACGGACCAAGCACAGGTGTCCATGCCCCTGAGTGCCCGCTCAGCGCGGACTTGGCCGTGCATCCGGGGGCAAGAGGCACAATGGGATTGGTGATGCCGTCTGAAGTAGAGTAATAGATGCTGCCGATTGCGCCTGAGAAGTCGATGACGCTGTAGGGCTGGCCGCTTTGCAAAACCGTCAAGCCAACCAGCGACCATCCATCGACGAACTTGCCGAGGAGTGAGTGTTCGCTGGCCGTTTTCGGAAGCTGAAAGATGTAACTGAAAGTAATAACGTGGGTGCGATCGTAATCCGACGAACCGTAGCCACTGCGCAGGTTCAACGGATTGTTGCCGTTGTAGAACAGGCCCAGCCCGCTCTGCTCATCCAGTGCATGTGAGTAGGTGTACGATGCGCCTACCTGGATGCCGTGGCTCATTCTCTTCTCAAGATGCGCCTGCAGGGCATTGTAAGAATCCACGCCGGCCGCAACATAAGAGATCGACTCAGCCGCGTAGCCGATGTAGGGAACGCGGAGATCTACGTTGCCGCCCTCGTAGTTGGCCTGGTAAAAGTCACCATTGGGCAGGCTTGCGCCCACCACGTTGTACCCATAGCTGTAGTTCTGTTGATACGAACCGCCGCCCAGCGCAGGACTGGCCGCGGTCGCGATCTTGGGCTGGTTGAATGGCACGGGAATAACCTGGTGACGGCCTAGATTTCCCACGTAGCCCAATTGAATCGCCAAGTCGTTTCGAGGCTGCCACTGAACATCCAGCGTGTAATTGAATGTGTAGGGCAGCTTGTTGTTGCGGTTGTAAACCCCGAGCGAGATCGGCTGACCGTTGTTGATCACGTCGGGAGCTCCGTCGCCGTAGTTCTCGATGCTGTACGCATTTGGCAGGTAGTTGGAAAGGTCCGAGGCCTTCGGATTCGAGGGTGCAGAATGCTGGAGCGTCGTACCGTAGGGATTTTCGAGATTGCCTTCCTGATCGGTTGGCAGCGCGGTTGGCGGACCGTAGCCGCCGTTTCCGCCGCAGGTAGGAATGTAGTACGTACCGTAAGAACCGTAAAGCGACTGCGAAGATGTGGGGCACGTGGAGGCATTTACAAACGGAAGCTGCTGGTTAACGCCGAACGGTCCACCCGTCACAGTTCCGATGGCATAGCCTGGAGATAGATAGCTGAATAATTCGCCGCGGTCGTAGTACATACCTGCGCCGGCGCGAACGACAACTTTACTGTGAAACATCTCCGGTTGCCAGGCAACGCCAAGGCGAGGAGCAATGCCCCACTGCCGGCCGGTCAGAGTTGTCGCGCTTACACCCTTGGTGCCGTTCTGGTTATTGCCCGCAATGATCAGGCCATCGCTTTCGATGGTGTCATTGGCGGCATTGTAGCTATACGACTCGGGATCGAAGTTGAAAATGCGGCCGTATTTCTCCGTGAGTCCGCCGTCCCAGTCATAGCGCACTCCGGCGGTAACGGAAATGGATGGGGAGAGCTGAAATTTATCCTGCACATAGGTTCCGAGCTGGTTCGAGCGGTAGTAGCGGCTGGCATCGCCTTGCAGGAAAGAAGTGACATAAAAGCCGGTCGCCGCGCTGCCCGGCGTAACGAAACCCTGCACGAACTGGCTGAAGTCAGAGGTGGCAATCGTGCCGGTGCCGGTGCGCTTGTCGATAGTGTTGAGCTGGGTGTAGGAGTAGCTCGCGCCAAAGTTGAGCGTGTGCTTACCCAGCGTCCAGATCGCGCTGCCCGAAGGAGCGAACCGATTCTGGAATACGCCGGTGTTCGAAGACTGGCTTTCGGCATTGGGGCCGATGTTCAAGTAAACGTTGCTGACCCCGCTGGGCTGATACTGGCCGAGGACGTTGTAAATCGAAATGCCCGGAAAGTAAGTGGACCCGAACATGTTGATTGCGCCCGTGCCCGCCGCGCCACCAGGAATGGAATTGGGACCGAATGCCTGCTCGTTGTCGGCCCAGTTCTTTTCGCGGATGAATCCGAAAGTCTCGGTGGTACTGAGGTTCGGCTTTACCAGGTAGCTGTTGGTGATGGACGCGACCTGCGCTCCCGAGTCCAGGTGTTCGGGAAATCCGGGAACGCTGGAGTAGGTGTAGGGTGCGATGGTCGGATCGTGCTGATAGTAGTACTTCAGGCTGAGCGTGTCTTTCTTGGTGGCGTTGTAGTCCAGATCGGCCACGGCCATGTCCGCTTTGAATTCCGCCGTCCCCGGAATAAAAGCGTTATCGAGGTGTGTGATCGTAGGAGGAACGCCCCCAAGCCCGTCGTTGGGGACCAAATACTTGCCGGGTTCGCCCGGCAGCGCAGGTGAATTGAAAAGTACGAGTGCGTTGTGATCAATATTTGCCGCTGCAACGTTCGGATTGCCGATGTTCTCGCCGAAGGAGTTGTTGGTCAGATCCGCGAGAGCACTTGCTGAACGGTCATCGCCGAGGCCGACCGGAACATCCAGGAAAGAGTCGCCGATCTCCGCGTCTGTGACGTGCAGATGCTGATATGAGATAAAGCCAAAAAGCTTGTCTTTAAGGATCGGACCGCCAAGCGTGCCACCGACCACGTAACGATGCAACTCCGGAACCTTGTCTTCTGCCGGAACGGCCGGATCCTGGTTGAAGAAGAACGGGGCAGCGTTGAGCCAGTCCGTGCCGCGACGTCCGTACAGAGCGCCATGATAGCTGTTTGTGCCTGCAGAGGTGCTCAAGTCGATATGCGCGCCCGACGTTGAGCCCTGGGTCGCGTCATACATCGATGCATTTACGCGGACCTCGGCGATCATCTCCGGCGCGGGCGTGGGAATGGCATTACCGATCGACAGGTAGACAGAAGCTGCGGAAGGGATTGTACCTCCGCCACCACCTGGGCTCGTCTGAACGCCGGTGCTGTTGATCACGCGGGCCGAGGACACCTGGCTCGTGCTTTTGCCATTGAAGAGATTGCTCGCATCGACGCCGTTCAGCAGAAAGCTGTTTGAAGTGTCGCGCTGGCCGTTAGCCCAGATGGGCGCGTTGCCGAGGCCGGAATTCGATCCCGTTCCACCCCCCAGTTCCGCGCTGACGCCGCTCGACTGAGTAGCCAGGCCGGTAAAGCTGCCGGTCGCCAGCGGCACCGCTTCGATCTCTGTCTTGTCCAGAACATAGCCCATCGTGGTGTCAACGGCATTCATCAGCGGTGACGCTTCCACTTCGACAGTTGTTGTGGTCTGTCCGACCCTCAGCGCTGCGTTTACGGTGGCTGTTCGATTGGCCTGCACTGTAATGTGCTGCGTCTTCTGCAAATCGTATCCATCGGCCTTATACGTCAACGTGTAAGTTCCGATGGGCAGGTTCACCAGCGTGTACGTTCCGGACGCGTTGGTTGTGGTGGTACGCGTGAGCGACGTCGATTCGTCCACAACGGTGATCGACACGTTGGGAATGACTCCGCCGGATGCGTCGGTCACGTCGCCCGTGATGCCACCAAGCGTTTGCTGTGCCAAAACTTGTACGGAACACAACGCTGCGACAGATGCGAACATGAACAGCCGGGAGGACACGAATGAACGAACTCGCATGGAATATTTCAATTTGCTGGCCTCGGAAGAGTTTTCCTGGAGTTTCTCAATTTGGAAAAGCACTCAAAGATGACTTCAGAGCTACTGAATCACCGAAAAGCTGAATGTGAATCCTCTGCGGGATACACATCGATTGGTAGGGTTTGTACGGAGTCTGGAATTCTAGCGTGGCGCCAGACTAGCAATCTTTCCATAAAAATCATCTAAGGATTCCGGCGAATCAGGCGCTAGGATGGTCCATACCGAAATCTCCCTCGCTTCCCGTCACGTATTCGAACTTCGTGAAGTAGTTCGCAACCTTCGCAATCCAGAGGCTCCGCCGATGTTTACACGCTGCGCCAAGCTGTTGTTGCTGGCAGGAATCGCGCTTTTTTACACGCTCGTCGTGTTCAACAACCTCACCGATTTCGGCTCGAACTACGAATTCATTCGGCATGTGCTCTCGATGGATTCGACAATACCCGGTAATCACGGAATGTGGCGGGCACTGACATCACCAACCGTCCATCTTGTCTTCTACTGGCTGATCATCGGCTGGGAGGTCGTGACGACGATTCTCGCGTTGTGGGGACTCGTGCATCTGGTCCGAACCCTGCGTATGCCAGCAAGCGACTTTATCGCGGCGAAGCGTCTGGCCGTGGTGGCGCTCACTCTCTCGCTGCTGATGTGGCTCGTTGCCTTTCTCGATGTGGGCGGAGAATGGTTCCTGATGTGGCAGTCGCACATATGGAATGGTCAGGCAGAAGCATTCCGGATGTTCGTGATCGTCGGACTCGTGCTTCTGTTGATCCTGCAGCCCGATACCGACACGCAGCCGTAACGCTTCACCCAATCGGGAGCGAGATCCGCCTGCGTCGAACCGCAAACCATGCAAGCCCCGCCGCGATATAGAGCAGGTAGATATATGGCAGCCGCGCGTGGGCGGCGTCAGCAGTAGATTGCAAATCGAACACCGCAATCAGCACAACTACAAGAACCGCCGCCGCGCTCACCGCTACGACGAAGTGCGAGTGCTGCCCGCGTGCTCGCCTCGCAAAGGGCAGCGCCGCGGCCACCAGGCCATATGCAGTGAGAAAGCCAAACACCGAAAGCGATCCCGCCAGGTCGTATACGTCTGATCCGCTCACGCCGCGCATGGTCATCGTGGCCGCTGGTATGAAAACCGCGCACGTAGAGAACGCAACCGCGGTAACCGGAGTGCCATGGCGCGAGCTGGTTTTCTCGAATAGAGCCGGTAGCAACCTCTCGCGTCCCATGCGCAGCAGTACTCGCGACGCGGCCGTGACACAGGCGAGCACGCAGGCGACCATGCTGATGAGTGCGCCAAAGTCGATGCCAGTGCCCAATGGTGACACGCCCGCCTTGTCGGCGAGAAGATGCATCGGGCTGGTAGTGTCGCTGAGCCTTCCCGATTCGCCCCGGAATCCAAGCACTTCAGAGTAAGAACACAATACGAAGAAGATGCCGGCCAGAATCGCGCACTGGATGACAGCCCGCGGAATGGTGCGCAGGGGATTGCGCGCTTCGCCCCCGAGAGTGGTCGCACTCTCGAAGCCGACAAAGCTGAACATTGAGAGCACAAGCGCGGGGCCGAGCGAGGAAAACGAAACGCCGCGCAGCGCGAATTGATCCATGTCGAGATGGAGTCCGATGTGGATCGGCATGATCGCGAGGATGATACAGATGAGACTGACCGAGCAGACTTCAATCCAAAGCATCAATTCGGCTGAGAGCTTGACATCACGATAGGCGACCAGACCCGCAGCCGCGCAGGCCATAACAAGTACGAGTAGCGACGGCGGCGTCCAGTGAAGAAACTGCTGCGAAAGCAGGTTGGTGTAATAGAGCGCCCCGCCGGCGACCGAGGCGCCAATTGCCAGATAGGCCAGCAGGAGTGCCCATGCGGCAACCGCGCCGAACACCGGCGGCAACGTATCCGAGGTGTAGGTATAGAGTGAACCCGGCGATGCAGAAAGGCGCGCGAAACGGCTTACACAGAATCCCACCAGCAACGTGGCGCCGGTGGCAAGCAGGTAAACAAACCATGTTGCGTTGCCCGCGATGGCGAAGACCAGCGGAATCGTGAGAGAAGGCGAAGTGGAGGGCGCCATCGCCGACACCGATTGAGCCAGCGTCTCGAGCGGACCGAGAGCGCCTGCCCGCAGACCGTATTCCTCATTGGTCCCCTGCACCGGAGACACTTCGGCTGTCGCGCTTTTCGAGTCGCCCATGGATCAGCCTTTCGCTGCGATCTCTTTTCCTGATTGAGCTAGTCTTGCCTGCACCTCGGGTTTGAGTCAAGGTGAACGGCGTAGACTGATGCCGATGCATGTCGCTGCCGTCATAGTCGCCGCCGGAGCGAGCACCCGCCTCGGACAACCCAAGCAACTGGTGGTCGTCGGTGGCGAACCATTGCTGCGACGAGCGATTCGATGTGCCAGAGAGGCCGGCGCATCGCCGGTCTTTGTGGTGCTCGGCGCACATCGTGAGCTCATCGAGAACGCTATTGATTTTCGTGGTGCGGCAATCGTTGCGAATGAGGATTGGGAAGATGGCCTGGCCAGTTCCATCCGCGCGGGCGTGAGGGCTGCTGCAGGCGCTGCAGGCGTACTTCTGATGACCTGCGACCAGCCGCGTGTGACTGTAGAGCATGTGCGCCAGATGATCGAGAAGTTCGAGAGTCAGTCGGAACCGACATTGATTGTTTCGACCTACGCCGGCGTTCGAGGCATCCCGGCGATATTTCCGCGAGAGGCCGAAGCGGCGTTGCTCGCTCTTCGCGGTGACACGGGAGCACGGATGTTGCTTCAACAGTCGCCATGGCCTGTGATTTCGCTTCACCTTGCAGATGGCGAAATCGATATCGACACTCCGGACGATCTGCAGGGAATCCGCTGAAGCTCAGCGCTCGATCGTTGCTTCGATGTAGCCATGAGGCTCATCGATGGGGACGAAGATGTGGTTGGGATTGTCCTGTCCGAATGCGCTGAGGTCCGCCAGAAGGTGGTGCAGATTTGGCATGGAAAGATGAATCCGCGCGATTTCGGGAGTAACAGCGAGCGCTGCTTTCCCCATGTCGAACAGCGTGTGTTGCACGCTCATGCTGTGGTGCGCGGCGAATTCCTTGAGCAGCGCGGCGATGATCCGGTTTCGTACCTCGGAGAAATTCTGTGCAGCTGAAACATAATCCCATGTGATCGTCGCCCGAGTCCCGAAGATGCGGTCGGTCGCAGGTTTCAGCGTCGTCAGGCTATCTTTGACGTATCCGGTGAATGCAGATTTGGTCGTCTTGAGAATCGTCAATCCGTCCACGCCGGATGTGATGACCCAGCCGCCACTACGTTCGCGCTCCGCATTCACGGTCTGCATCTCGGGGCCGGCCATCTTGAATGTCGTCGCTTCCGGCTCACTGTCAATGGAAAGACGCTCCCAGCATTTCTCGTCGATCTCGATACACACCTTCGAAATCTGGGGATTGTTGCTGAGCAGGTAATCGCCCAGTTCCATTGCAAATTGTTCAATGGTGCCTGCGCTTGATCCGCGCGCGATGGAGTAGACGGTGTTCTTCATCGTGTCGGTAGGCAGTATCTTGCTGTTGTCGGCGTTGGTGAAGCTCGATTCAAAATCTCCTCGCAGCAACACCTTCACAGTCCATTCATTGAAGTCGTGCAGGTCTGCCGATCGCGTGATTCGCGACAAACGCACACGGGCTTTTCCATATTGATTCTCACCCAGTCTGGCCATCGATCAGCTTCCTCGGTAGGTTGTATAGCTGTTATCGCTCAAAAGCAGCGGGAGGTGATAGTGTGCGTCATTACCGCATCGAAACGTGACAGCGATCTCCGGATAAATGCTGGCTCGACCCTGCCGCGACAAATATTCATCGATCACGAAGGTCAGTCGATAAACGGCCGGCTCTGCATCAACCGCGAGACTCGGGCACCGTCCATCCTGATCGGTCTCGGCCTGCGCGACAGCGTTCCAACCTTGGCTTTCTTTTCGTTCGAGTTTGACTCCAACACCTGGTGCGGGCTTTCCGAGTACCGAATCGAGAACGTGTGTGGTGATCTTGCTCATGACAGCAACCACTTTCCAAGACGAATCTGCAGGATCTGCCGCTGCTGTTCTGCGGCCTCTTTCAATTCTGCCACGCGATTGCTGGCGAGACGGCGCTTGAGGATAGCAAGCACCTCGTCAGCGCTTTTACCAGTGGCGCAAACAATGTACGTAAAGCCGAATCGCTGCTCGTAAAACGCATTCCCGTCGGCGAGTTCGCGCAAGGTGATGTCTGTTGTACCGGAGATGCCCGATTGCTCACCTTCGGACCATACTGCGGACCTCTCGGAACCGGCTGCTTTGCGGTCGCCGATACGGGGATGGCAGGCGAATGCCTGAAGCCAGTCAGATTCGCTCATCGCCGCCCACACGAGATCGGCTGCCTCGCTTAGCGCAACGATGGTTGAGATGGGACGCAGGCCGACCATTTGAGCGGCCCAGCATGGTGCGCCGCAGCAGGCCAGCATTGCATCCGTAGCTTCAACTAAACCGGCATTATTCCAGGCCTCGAGTACAGGATTCATCTTGCCGCAGGCTCCCGGCTCAAGCTGAGCAGAAACTCTTCGAGCAGATTTGCGCCAACACCCTTACGATACTGGGCGTTTGAACGGATGTCGTCGATCGGCTGCGCCTCGGCAAGCAGAGATTGGCGGCCCGCTGCAATCACGTCTTCAGTCGGTCTATTGCCGGCCAACGTTGATTCGGTCTTGAAGAGCCGCGCAGGGAACGGCGCAAGGCTTGCGGCGGCTACGCGAATCTCAGCGATCGCGGCATCTTTTATCAGTGCAGTTGCGCCCAGTGCAACCTTAGAGATTGCCATCGCTCGACGCGTTCCTACTTTGCGCAGATACTGCCGATGCTGTGCGAACCGCCTCGGCAGGTGGACCGCGTAAAGCAACTCATCGGCGGTCATCACGTTCTGTTTGTAACCGGTGTGGAATTCGCAATAGGAAATGCGACGTTTGCCGCGGACTGAGATTAGCTCAATTTCCGCATCATAGACGAGCAGTGCCGGGGAGGAGTCGGCTGCCGGAGATCCGTTGACGAGATTGCCGCCCAATGTGGCGCGGGTTTGATTGGCGATTGAACCGATCCAACTCGCAGCTTTGCCGAGAACAGGGAACTCCAAAGCGACGATTTCACTGGCTCGCAGATCGCCGAAAGTTGCACCGGCTCCGATGATGACTCTCTCTGGTTGGCTATCGATGAAGCGGAGTTCTTCGACTCCCCAGAGGTTCACGAGTTTGCCGGCGGTGAGCCGGCCCGCAGCAAACGCAACCATCAGTTCCGTCCCGCCGGCAATCGGCGTCCACTGCCCGGGCTCAGCGGCGATCAGATCAAGCACCGCTGGCAACGATCCGGGCGCGACGAGTTCGTGTTCGGCTGGGTCACCGCGCATGCGTGTCCTGCTGATCGGGGCTCGCGGTACTTGTCGCCGCAGACAAGACGGACTCGAAGATGCGAATGAACCCGGTGCAGCGGCACAGGTTGCCGGCGAGTCCTTCGCGAATCTCCGCGATCGATGGCTGAGGATTACGCGCAAGCAGATGTTTAGCGGCCATTAGCATGCCGGGTGTACATATTCCGCATTGTGCTCCGCCGCATTGCAAAAACGCTGTTTGCAACGGATGAAGTACTCCGTCGTACGCGAGTCCTTCCACCGTTTCAATGCATGCGCCTTGAGCTTGCAGTACAGGAACCATGCAGCTGTTTACAAGCTCGCCATTCATGCGCACCGAACACGAACCGCATTCGCCTTCGCCGCATCCCTCCTTCGTGCCGGTAAGATGAAGATCTTCGCGCAGCACGTCGAGGAGGCGTCTCATCGGAGGAACGGTCATCGTAAAAGTTTCGCCGTTCACCCTGAACTGAATTGTGGCATTGTCGGCGCTCATACGGTTGCGGGCTCCTCAGCATCGCGGTGGGCGTTCAACTTCGCAAACACATCTTCGGGCAATAGCGGAATGGAGCTGAAACAGACACCAATAGCGTCGCGAATTGCATTGAGAATCGCTGGTGCAGGCCCGTCGTGCGGCAGTTCGCCAATGCCCTTAGCGCCGAAGCCGCCGTGCTGGAAAGGAAGTTCCTCCCAGAAAACATGAATGGGCGGCACATCTTCAGCCGTAGGCATGATGTAGTTCGTCATCTGGTTGTTGGCCATGCGGCCATTTTGCAGGACGACCTTTTCGTAGAGCGCGTAGCCGATACCCTGCGCGATGCCGCCCTCGATCTGTCCCGCTGCGAGTACCGGATGAATGACGCGGCCTGCTTCCTGCACTGACCAGTACCCCTCGACTTCCGCTGCGCAGGTAACGGCATCGACTGCGACCTGTGCCACGTGGACCGACCACGCATATGCGGGATAGGCTTCTCCGCGGTACTTCTGGTCGTCCCAGAAGATGCCGGGTGGCGCTTCGTAACGACATAGGGAGACGACTTCGCCAATCTGGGTGCGGAGATGTTCGCAAGCTGCAAAAAATTCCTGACGCGAGAATTGCTCGGGCAAGCCGGCATTTTCGCGCAGCGTCGAGAGCAACTGCAACGATGCGCGCTCAATGAGCCGGCCGATGACCATGGCTGTGCGCGAGGCCACCGTCGGTCCGCTGTTGGGCACTACGCCGGTGTCGGGCGGAGCCATGACGACATCTTCATAGTCCACTCCAAGCATTTCTGCGGCCACCTGAGCCAACACGGTGTTGGTTCCCTGGCCAAATTCCGTGCTTGAAACCAGCACGCGCACTTTGCCTTCGGAAATAACATCGATCCCGGCGAGTGAATCCAGGTAGCGCTCGCCTGAGCCTGTGAATCCTGACCCATGATAAAAGGCGGCAATGCCCATACCCCGCTTGATCGCGGCGTGCCGGTTTTCTTCCGCGAATCGCCTGCGCTTGCTGTAGTAGTCGCTTTCAGCAAGCGCACGATCGAGCAGTTTGTCGAGGATCACCGGTTCCCGCATCAACTGTTCTGTCGCAGTGGTCTCGCCCTCGTGGATGAAGTTCTTGCGCCGTAGTTCGACTGGATCCATCTTGAGGGCAGCGGCGATTTCGTCCATGTGGCGCTCAACGGCGAAGATTGTTTGCGGCGCGCCGAATCCGCGAAAGGCTCCGTACGGTACCGTGTTTGTTGCCCAAGCATGGGAGCGCACACGGACATTGGGGCAGACATAAGGCCCTGGCGAATGAAGCGTAGCGCGCGAAAGTACAGTAGAGGAAAGCGTGGAGTAGGCACCGCCGTCCGTGGCAATATCAATATCCATCGCCAGTAGTTTGCCGTTGGCGTCAAGCGCAGTGCGATGGCGAACGCGCGAGGGATGCCGCTTGGTTGTCGCAGCAAGATCTTCCATGCGGTCGTAGACCATCTTTACCGGATGTCCACACTTCATCGCGAGCAGAGCCGCGTGCGAGGCGATCACGGAAGGGAAGTCCTCTTTGCCGCCAAACGCTCCGCCCGTCTCAGTCTGGATGACGCGGACTTTCTCTGGTGGCAGATTGAACACCGCAAGCAACGACTTGTGCACGTAAAAAGGGCACTGCAGCGATCCCCACACCGTCAAGCCTTCTTCAGCGTTGTACTCGGCGATGACTCCGTTGTTCTCGATGTAAAGATGTTCCTGCGCGCCTGTGCGATATTCACCTTCAACGATGTGCGCGGCATGCGCCCAGACTGAGTCGACATCCCCTTTTTCGAGCAGGAAGCTCTTGAAGCAGTTGTCCGCTCCCCAGACCACCGTTTGCTGCTTTTCGCTCTCTTCGATAGTGAATACGGGCGGCATCAAATCGTATTCAATGTGAACGGCGTTTACGGCCTCGCGCACCTTGTATTTATCAGGATGCGCGATCAGCAGAATGGCTTCCTCGCAATGATTCACCTGGCCGTCGGCAAGGCAGGGTTGATCGTCCACGATCATCCGAATCCGGTTCTCGCCGGGAATGTCCGCGGCGTTGACGACGGTGAATTCACTCCAGTCGATTTTGCGATGGAAGCTGATGCGGCGGATGAACGCGCGCGGAACGGCGCTGCGCACCGTGGCCCCATGCCACATGCCTTCACGCTGGATATCGTCGACGTAGCGCGCTGTGCCCCGCAGTTTGTCTACACCTTCCTTGCGGGGAACGGAGGTGCCGACGATGCGGTTTTTCGCAAGCGCGCTCATGGTTGGGGAAATGCCAAACGCCCTACGGGTTGAGGCATAGCATACAACGGCACGACGAACTTTGAAAGCCAGCGGGCTAAGAGGACAAAGTGGCCAGAGTGCGAGCGAGTACGTTGACGCCGCTGCCGATCCACTCGGGCGATGCGTACTCGTCGGGCCGGTGGCTCACTCCACCGCGGCAGGGAATGAAGAGCATGGCGACGGGAGCGATGCGCGCCATGAACAGCGAATCGTGGTACGCGCGGCTGACCATGTGCTTGTAACTTTTGCCTGCCGCTATTGCCGCTTGCTCCATCGCGTCGAGGATTGCAGGATCGCAAGTCGCCGGTGGATCGGCGTTCACCATCTCGGTCTTGATGGAAACTCCGCGTCGCTCTGTCACTTCTTCGCAGGCGGATTTCAGTTTGTCGATTACCGCATCGCGTCTCGTTGCGTCGATGTCGCGAATGTCGGTTTCGAGCCGAACGCGGGAAGGGATGCTGTTGACGGCACCGGGGAAGACCTCGCAGACACCAACGGTTCCCACGGTGTCGATTGCGTCGGTGGATTTGGCAGCCGCTTCAAGCGCAAGGATGAGAACGGCGGCCGCAGCAAGGGCATCTTTACGGCCAGGCATCAGCTTGCCACCCGCATGGCCGCCCTCGCCTTCAACGAGAATGCGCATGCTGGCCGGAGCGGCAATGTGAGTGACAAGACCGAGATCGATACTTTCCTGCTCGAGCAGCGGGCCTTGCTCAATGTGCAGTTCTACGAACTGGTGGAAGCGTCCGCGCGCCAGGGCAACCGATTCGAGCGGGCCTCTGAATCCTGCGTTGCCACGCAGTTCCTCAAGGCCGCGGCCTTCCTTGTCGCGAAGTGCAACCGCCTTTTCCGGCGAAAGCACGCCAGCCATCATGCGGCTGCCGAGGCACCCGATTCCGAAAAGGGTCGGCTCTTCAGCGGTGAAGATTACCAGCTCGATCGATCGCCGTGGTTTGAAGCCTAGTTGCTGCAGCACGCGGATAGCTTCGAGGCCGCCCAGCACGCCAACACATCCGTCGTAGAGGCCGGCATTGGGAATGGCGTCGATGTGCGAGCCGGTTGCGACGGGTGCAAGGTCTGGCTCGGTCCCTTGCCAGCGGGCGAAAGTGTTGCCGATGGCGTCTTCGTGCACTTCAAGCGAAGCTTTGAGGCAGAGGCCTTTGACGTAGGCACGTGCGCGAAGATCTGCTTCACTGAACAGGATCCGCGTGACAACCGGCGGAGCGCCTTCGGAAATTTGCGCGAGCGAATTGAGCTCCGCGATGAGCCGGTCAATCGAGAGCGTTGAGCGCGAATCCATGTTCATGCTCCGAGCGGATGCCTGCGCCAATCTTTGTAGATCAGATATTTCGCAGGCTTCTTTCCGATTGCGCCGAACCATTGCGGGCAGTAGGGAGCCATCCAGATAAAGTCGCCCGCTTCGACGGGATACCACGAATCGCCCAGCCGGTAGATTCCACCGCCTTCGAGCATCAGCAGCCCGTGCTCCATCACGTGAACCTCGACCATGCTGAGACCGGCGCCTGGATCGTACGTCATCGTGTTGACGGCGAAGTCATATGCATCGTTGTCGGGCAAGAGCGAGCGGACTCGCAGCGCTTGATCGCCCGCCAGGGCAACCTCGCTGACAGATGATTCGTGTCCAACAACAACCGCTGGCGAAGGTGCATTCGGCAGTGGCTCATAGATTTTTTCAATCACCGCAGCTCTCGCAACGGCCATTGCAGTCACGGAGTGCTGAGTGCCGGTCGGCAGGTAAGCATACCCGCCAGGCCCCAGAAGATGTTTCCTTTCGCCGATCGTTAACGCCACCTCCCCTGCCAGCACATAGATGAAACGCTGTGCCGGGGCGGGGCCGAGCGCACCTCCCGCCGAAAACTCGGCCGTCATCTGGCTGAAGTTTGCACCCAGTTGAGGTCCAGCATGCACGATGAACTCGACTCCGGAGGCGCCCGGCAGCAGAATGCGCACAAAGGTATTCGGAGTTTGCAGCAGATGATCCTGCTTGAGGCTGCTTCGGGTTAATCCCAGATGATGCAATGGTGACCTCGCTCGCGCTGCGTTTTTCGATTCTACCTAACCTCGGCAGCAAGTCGTTCCAGGAATTTCTCGCCAACGCGCAGTGCTGCCTCAACATCTTCTTCGCGAACTGCTTCGTCGGGATGGTGGCTGAGGCCGCCGGGGCTGCGCAGGAAAAGCATGGCTGTCGGCATACGGCCTGCCATGATCATGGCGTCGTGTCCCGCGCCGCTCGGCATGGTCTTCGCGGGAAAGCCCGTCGTCTCCAACGCATCCGTCATGAACGCGGTGAGGCGCTCATCCATCGGCACAGAAGCCTCGTCGAGCCTCTTCGACCATTCGAGCCTCAGCCCGCGGCGCGTCGCGATTGCTTCAGCTGTTTCAATCAGATCATTCACCGCAGTCCTGCGCACTGTGTCATCGGGATGGCGAACGTCCAGGCTCAGCTCCGCGAATCCCGCGATAACATTTCCGGCGTTCGGGTGAGCATCCAATTTGCCGACGGTGGCCACGAGGCCGTCGGTCTTCATGGCAAGCGCTTCCACTTTCGTGATCCATTCGGCGGCAGCGGCCAGCGCATCGCGGCGCAGCCGCATGGGAGTGGTGCCGGCATGGTTCGCATGGCCAATGAACCTGAGATCGCGCCGGGTTTGGCCAACGATGCTTGTGACCGCGGCTACGCTGAGACCTTCGGCTTCGATCACCGGCCCTTGCTCAATATGAATTTCGAGAAATCCCACGGCATGTTCGTCGGCCGACGCCTCTTCAATCTTGCCCGGATCAAGACCAAAATCTTCGATGGCCTGCCTGATCGTTGTTCCATTCGCATCCTTGTGCGCGAGCATAGAAGGGTCGAAGCGCCCGGCGACTGCACGGCTGCCGATGAAAGGAAATCCGAAGCGAACGCCTTCCTCCTCAGAAAAGGCGATAACTTCGAGGGCCAGAGGCAGGTCGAGACGTTTTGAGGATTCAACTAAGTCGAGGGCGAGAATTACTCCAAGAACGCCATCGAAGGCGCCCGCGTCAGGCACCGTATCGATGTGGGAACCGAGCAGCAGGCGCTTGCTGAAGGCTCCGGTCGGCTTCCAGAGGCCGTGAAGGTTGCCAACGGCATCGACATTCACCGCCATGCCGAGGCTTTCCATCCGCGTGCGCAGATGCTGATGAACCTCGCGAAATGGCGAAGTCAGAAAGCGGCGCGTGGTGCGGCCAGCATCTTCGCTCATCGTAGCGATAGTGCGGCACTCTTCGATGGCTCGTTTCGCGCGATCGCTCATCCGCGAACCAACTCTCTGCCGCGTGGCTTGCCTGCGAATTGATTCGAGCAGAAAATGCGCTCGCCACGCAGCCAGGTCTCCTCGACCCGCCCGTGCAGCATTGCACCGAGGTAGGGGGAAGTCTTGTGGCGGAAGTGAAGATCTTTCTCAGTGACGGTCCAGGTGGCGTCGGGATCGAAGATGGCGATATCTGCGTCGGCGCCGACGGCGAGCATTCCTTTCCGGCCGAGCCAGCCTGCAAGACGCGCCGGGCCTGCGGACATCCATTTGGCGATCCTCTCCGCGGCTTCATTCGTGTTGTATCCGCGTTGACTCATCGCCGTCCACAATACAGGCAAAGCAACGCCGAGGCTCGCGATCCCGCCCCAGGCAAGGTCCCAGCGGCCTTCCTCTCGGCGCTTCATGGCAGGCGTACAGGGCGAGTGATCGGTGGCAACAAAGTCAATCAATCCTGATTCAAGGGCGCCCCATAATTGTTCACGATTGGCCGAGTTCCGAATCGGCGGCGCGCATTTGAATTCGGTGGCGCCATTCGGAATCTGCTCCGCGTCAAACGAGAGGTAGTGCACACAAGTCTCGACAGTGATAGGTATGGCGTGGCTGCGCGCTTCGGCGAGCATGGGCAGCGCTTTTGCGGAGGAAAGATGCACCACGTGAATCGGTGTGTGAAACTCCTCTGCCAGCCGAATCAGCAGCCGTATCGCTTCGACTTCAGCATCTTCGGGCCGCGAAGAAAGATAGGTCGCATATGTGCGCCAGTCTGCACCTTCTCTGTTGAGTACGGTGGTTGCCGATTCGACCGGACCTGAAACCTCAGCATGAACCAGCAGAGGCAGGCCCGTTCCGCGCAATCGTTGGAGCGCCGACCGCAGGTCGTTCTCGTCCACCCAGGCAAAGCCGTCGATGCCGGAGTGGGTCATGAAGCATTTGAATCCCGGAACGCCGGCCTTGGCGAGGGCGGGCAGTTCCGCTGCATTACCGCGCACTACGCCGCCCCACGCGGCCCAGTCGACCCAGGCATTTCCGTCGGCAATGGCGCGCTTGGCCTCCAGGGCATCGACGTTGACGGTTTCAGGCACGCAGTTGAGAGGCATGTCGACCAATGTCGTAACGCCGCCGCCGGCCGCGGCCCGTGTTGCCGTGTCGAAGCCTTCCCAGTCTCGCCCCGGATCGTTGATATGGACATGCGAGTCCACAAGTCCGGGGAGAAGAAGCAGGTCGCCGAAGTCGTGAAGCTCCGCGGAATCGGCAACATCATCCCAGGCGCGAATCGCTACGACCTTCTCGCCATCGACGATCAGCACGGCGGGCTTGAGTCCGTCTTCTGAAAGGACGCGAGTTGACCGTAAAGCCTGTGCCATACTGTGTTTACTTTACCTTCGCAAGCGCCGAAGGCAAGCATGTATGTCTCCCGAGCCCAATCTCGTGTTTCTGCGCCGTGCAATCGCACTGGCCACTGAGAACGTCGCCTCCGGCCGAGGAGGCCCATTCGCAGCTTTGATTGTGCGAGACGGCGAGATTATCGCAGAAGGCGTGAATATAGTGACCGCTACGAACGATCCAACAGCTCATGGCGAGGTCACGGCCATCCGCGCCGCGTGCAAGGCACTGAACACGTTCACTCTAGCTGGATGCGAGCTTTACACCAGTTGCGAGCCCTGCCCCATGTGCCTGGCGGCGTCGCACTGGGCGCGGCTCGACGCGGTCTTTTTCGGCGCGGGAGCCGCAGACGCCGCTAAAGCGGGATTCGACGATGCATATCTCTACGACGAATTCCGCAAGGACCCACCCGACCGGTCGCTCGCGGCCCGTCAGTACCTTCGCGATGAGGCATGGTCAAGCTTCGCCGCATGGATTGCCTCACCAAACAAAATCGAATACTAGCTTGGCTGGAATCCGCTGAAGCGAAACAATTTCAAGGGATTCCGACCGGTAACATAGCCGTTGCCCATTGCGAGGTGCATGCGGTAACGTCTAATACTCATCCCCTTTCCGACGGGAGTCGCCGCCGAATGCCGCGCGTAGTTCGATGTTCCATCATCCAGGCTTCCAATGCAGTCGCCGCCACTGAGCCGCTTGCGACCCAGAAGAAGGCGATGATTGAGAAGCACCTGGGTCTCATCCGTAAGGCAGCCAGTGACGGAGCCCAGATCGTCTGTCTGCAGGAGATCTTCAACGGGCCCTACTTCTGCGCCGAGCAGTCGACAAAATGGTATGAGACAACCGAGCCAGTGCCCGACGGCCCGACCGTGAAGCTGATGCAGCAACTGGCCAGGGAACTACACATCGCGATGGTGGTTCCGGTATACGAGGTGGAACAGGAAGGAATCTTCTACAACACTGCCGCCGTACTGCAGAACGACGGCACCTATCTCGGCAAGTATCGCAAGACCCACATTCCTCATGTAGCTCCCGGCTTTTGGGAGAAGTTCTATTTCCGCCCCGGCAACCTCGGCTATCCCGTCTTTGATTTGGGCTTCGCAAAAATCGGTATTTATATCTGCTACGACAGGCATTTCCCCGAGGGCGCTCGGTGCTTGGGGCTTAACGGGGCAGAGATTGTTTTTAACCCATCGGCAACCGTGGCCGGCCTGAGCGAGTATCTCTGGAAACTTGAGCAGCCCGCCCATGCCGCCGCCAACGGCTATTTCATCGCGGCCATCAATCGCGTCGGCACCGAGGCGCCTTGGAATATCGGCGAGTTTTACGGCTCCAGCTACTTTGCCAACCCACGCGGCCAGATTGTTGCCGAGGCATCGCGGGATAAGGACGAGGTGCTGACCGCCGATCTTGATCTTGAACAGATTGCAGAAGTGCGCAGAACCTGGCAGTTTTTCCGCGACCGCCGGCCAGACATGTACGGGCCGCTGGTCGCGTCTTGACGGATCCTGCAGCGAAAACCCTCGTCAATCGATAAAAAGACAGCAGAATAGCCGAGACCAAAACGCAGAGAACAAAAGAGCTTCCCGAGGTCCGAATGAGTACCGCAACACTACCCGATGATCTACTGCTGCGCGAGCGGTTCGGCGACATCAAGCCGCCACTCGAGCCCCAGGCGGCGGTGATTGAAGCAAATCGTTGCCTGAATTGTTTCGACGCGCCCTGCACTGGCGCCTGCCCCACGCATATCGACGTTCCGGGCTTCATCAAGCGAATCAGCACCGGCAACGTTCGCGGCTCCGCTCTGCGGATTCTCGACGCCAATATTCTTGGCGGCAGTTGCGCCAAAGCCTGCCCGGTTGAGGTGCTCTGTGAAGGCGCTTGCGTCATGCACCGCTATAATCACGCGCCTATCCAGATTGCCCGCCTGCAGCGTTACGCAATGGACTCATTTCAGGCAACCGGTGAAGAATTGCTCACTGCCCCGCGCGGATCGCGCAACGTTCAGGTTGCATGTATTGGCGGCGGACCTGCATCTCTTGCCTGCGCAGCGGAATTATGCCGGCATGGTGCGTCGGCAACCATCCTTGAACGGAAGGACTTGCTTGGCGGCCTCAATACTTATGGCGTTGCCGAGTACAAGCTTCGCGCCGCCGACAGCCTGCGCGAAGCCGAGATGATTCGCCGCATGGGCGCGGAGTTCCGCACCGGATCCGCCATCGAAACCGCTGAAGCGCTCGAAGAGTTGGAGTCGGAGTTCGATTTCATCTTCCTCGGCGTTGGCCTTGGCGCCATGCAGCGTATGAATATTCCCGGCGAAGATCAGCAGGGCGTGCTCAACGCGCTCGAATTCATCGCATCGTACAAGACCGGTCGCCTTCGCGAACTGACCGGCACGGTAGTCGTCGTCGGAGCAGGCAATACTGCCATTGATGCGGCAAATGCGGCCCGCCGCCTGGGCGCGGAAACGGTCTACCTGCTCTATCGTCGAGGTGAGCGCGACATGTCGGCATTCGACTTTGAGTACGAACACGCTAAACAGGAAGGCGTTCAGTTCCTGTGGCGGCGCCAGCCTTATGCGATTCGCGCGAACGAACGCGGCAAGCTGCTGCTCGATACGGTCCAGGTGAGCGAAGTGGATAAGGCTCTGCTCCCGATGCCCGATTCGCAATACGCCATTGAATGCGACTACGTAGTTCCAGCCGTCGGGCAGTCTCACTTTGCGCAGCTGGTGCAGGAGCTTCGCGGTATCGAACTGCGCGGCGGAGTCATCGTCACCGATCCTGAAACCGGCCAGACCGGCAATTCCCGGTACTTTGCCGGCGGCGACTGTGCCAATGGCGGCAGGGAAGTGGTCGACGCCGTTGCCGATGGAAAACGCGCCGCGCAGGCCATCATGAAGATCGCGGAGGCAGCCTATGCCTGATATTCGCGTACACAAATTTGCCGGATCGATTGATGCACCGAATCCATTCTGGCTGGCTTCCGCTCCACCCACGAACTGCAGCGAACAGATCATGCGCGCCTTCGATGCGGGCTGGGGCGGCGCGGTGTGGAAGACCATTGGCGAGCCGATCACCAACGTCTGCTCACGCTATTCCTCAACGGATTGGCAGAGCCAGCGCATGATGGGCCTGAACAATATTGAGCTCATCAGCGATCGCAGCGTTGAAGAAAACCTCAGCGAGTTGGCTGACGTGAAAAAACGCTATCCCTACCACGCGATCATCGCGTCGCTCATGGTGGAATCAAAGCGCGAGGCCTGGCACGAGATCGTGCAGCGTGCAGAAGACGCCGGAGCCGACGGGCTCGAGTTGAATTTCGGCTGTCCTCACGGCATGAGCGAGCGCGGCATGGGTTCCGCCGTTGGTCAGGTGCCCGAGTACACCGAGATGATCACCGCGTGGGTGAAGGAGAAAGCGCGCACTCCGGTGCTGGTTAAACTCACGCCCAATGTCACCGACATTCGCGTCATTGCGCGCGCTGCAAAACGCGGCGGGGCCGATGGACTCTCCGCAATCAACACCATTAATTCGATTACCGGCATCGATCTCGATACATTTGTGCCCCGTCCCAACGTCGATGGCAAAAGCTCGCACGGTGGCTATTGCGGGCCTGCGGTCAAACCGATCGCGCTGAACATGGTGCAGCAGATCATGGCGGATCCTGAAGCCGCGTTGCCGATTTCAGGCATTGGCGGCATCTCCACCTGGAAGGACGCAGTGGAGTTCATGCTGCTCGGCTGCGGGACCGTGCAGGTTTGTACTGCCGTCATGCATTACGGCTATCGCGTGGTCGAAGACTTGGCCGAAGGCCTTGAGAACTGGATGCGGTCCAAGAGCTTCGCGACCATCGAGGATTTCCGCGGGCTTTCCGTGCCCAAGGTGACCGAGTGGAAGAACCTGAATCTCAATTACAAGATCGTTGCGCATATCAATGAGCAGACGTGCATTGGCTGCGACCTTTGCCACATTGCCTGCTGGGATGGCGCGCATCAATGCATCCACATGGATCGAGCGTCGGGTCCGGTGAACGGGCAAGTCGAGTTGCACGATGGGCCGCCTACCGTGGAGTGGCGAACGCGCACCTCGATCGCTACCACGCCGGTCACGCGCAGTGAACGCGTTGCCGCAGCGGCGCAGCACGGCCCCTATCCCACCCCGCTGGCCAAAATTCCTCGCGTAGATGAGACAGAATGCGTAGGCTGCAACCTGTGCGCGCTGGTGTGCCCGGTAGACAACTGCATCACGATGGTGCGCGTGGATTCCGGCGTTCCCGCGGAAACATGGGACCAGCGTACGCATGGAGCAGAGTGCCCAGCGGAGCCACAGCGTTCGTAGCATCGCCGGCATGTCGTATATGAATAGGTACGAAAATACAAAAAGGTGTCATCCTGAGCGCACGGGGCCCCGAACGCATTTCAGTTCGGGGGTGGTAAGCGAAGGATCTGCTTTTGTCCTAACTTCGCAACAACACCGGGTGCCCCATCCTTGCGCAGCAAGGGTGGGAAAGCACGAACCAAAACCAACTTCTCCATCAAGTGATCCCGAATGCCTTCGGTCCTCATCCAAAACGGAACCATCGTCAATGCCGACTCAACGGTAAAAGCCGACCTCCTGATCGACGGCGCCGTCATCAAGGAAGTGCGCGCCGCCATCCCCGCGAGCGCAGCAGAGATAGTTGTCGATGCATCGGGGTTGCTGGTGCTCCCCGGCGGTATCGACGCGCACACCCACCTCGACATGCCTTTTGGAGGCACTTACTCAGCCGACGACTTCGAAACCGGCACGCGTGCGGCGGCCATCGGCGGGACGACGACGATCGTCGATTTCGCTATCCAGGCACGTGGCACCAGGATGCGAACCGCGCTCGACACCTGGTGGAAGAAGGCCGAGGGTAAAGCCTGCATCGACTACGGCCTGCACATGATCGTGACCGATCTCGGCGACGCCGGCCTCGAAGATATGGACGACATGGTGAGCGAGGGGGTGGCCAGCTTCAAGCTTTTCATGGCATATCCCAACGTGTTGATGGTCGACGACGCAACGATCTTCAAAGCCATGCGCCAGACAGCGAAGAACGGTGCATTGATCTGCATGCACGCCGAAAACGGATCGGTAATCGATGTAATCGTCCAGCAGGCGCTGGCCGAAGGCAAGACCGCGCCGATTTACCACGCACTCACCCGGCCGACTGTTGCCGAAGCCGAAGCCGTCCATCGTGCCATCGCGATGGCGGAGATGGCCGGCGTCCCCGTCTACATCGTCCACCTCTCCAGCGAAGACGCGCTAAACCAGGTCCGCGAAGCCCGCGACCGCGGCCTTCCGGCGTTTGCTGAAACCTGCCCGCAATATCTGCTGCTTTCCATTGAAGACAATATGCTCAACGACGATATGACGGATAAAGGCTGGGAGGGCGCGAAGTATGTCTTCACGCCGCCCCTGCGCGAGAAGCGCAACCAGCCAAAACTCTGGGAAGGATTGCGCAAGGACAACCTCCAGGTCGTCTCGACGGATCACTGCCCATTCTGTTTTGAAGACCAGAAGGCCCTCGGCAAAAACGACTTCACCAAAATCCCCAACGGCGGCCCCGGCATCGAGAATCGCCTCCAGCTTCTTCATCACCACGGCGTCGGTCAGGGCAATTTCTCTATAAACCGCTTCGTCGAGCTCGTTTCCACCGCCCCCGCGCGGATCTTTGGCATGTATCCAAAGAAGGGCGTACTCGCGCAGGGCAGCGATGCCGATCTCGTCCTCTGGGATCCCGGAGCAAATTACACCATCTCCGCCGCCACACACCACATGCGCGTGGACTACTCGATGTTTGAGGGATTTAAAGTGCGCGGCAATGCCCGCGACGTCTATTCCCGCGGCGAACTGATCGTGTCGAAGGGCCAGTTCATCGGCAAGCCGGGACGCGGAGAGTATCTGCGGCGCGAAGCTCGTGGTGGCGCGTGGAAATGACGATGCGCCCGCACTAGATCATCTAGAACAACTTCCGCTCCAACGAGCTGTCATCCCGATCGAAGTGGAGGGATCTGAGGTTGCTTTTCGATCGACGATCTCTAAGGTCCGTTTTTTTCGATTGGAGACGGCCCTGAGCAATGATCAATGTGTCGCGCCGTCAGGCAAGATCCTTATCGCCTTCTCATCGTCCTTCCTGTATATCTATCTCCACCCGGAGGCCGTTTGAGCACTGTCGACCCCACGTTATCCAATCGCGACCTGGCGCCGACTACGCCCGCGCAGCGCACCTGGACCACCTACAGCTACATCGCCCTCTGGTTCTCCATGTCGATGGAGATCACGACGTACCAGCTTGCTTCATCGCTGATCGCCAAGGGCATGGACTGGAAGCAGGCAGTGGGCACAGTGCTGCTTGGAAATCTCATCGTGCTTGTGCCGATGCTGCTGAATGCGCATGCTGGCGCACGATACGGGATTCCATTCCCAGTATTTATTCGCGCGCCATTTGGAGTGCGTGGCGCGAATCTGCCGGCGATTCTGCGGGCGGTTGTCGCATGCGGGTGGTTCGGCATTCAGTCATGGATTGGCGGCACGGCCATCCACTCGATGCTCGCGGTCATCTGGCCCGCAACCGCCGGCTCTGCTTTCGCAAAGTGGGCGTGCTTCCTCGTCTTCTGGCTGCTGAACATGGCGATTGTGTGGCGCGGCGTTGAATCCATCCGCCACCTGCAAGCATTTGGAGCGCCCTTCATGTTCATCATGGCCGCGGCGCTGCTCATCTGGGTGCGGATCAAGGCGGGCAGTTTCGGCGAAATGCTCTCCACACCGAGCCAGTTTCACTCGACCAGCGAATTCCTCGCCGTCTTCTTCCCCTCACTCACCGCGATGGTCGGCTACTGGGCCACGCTCGCCCTCAACATTCCCGACTTCACCCGCTACTCGAAATCGCAGCACGCGCAGGCATACGGGCAGGCCTTCGGTCTGCCAGTTGCGATGACGCTTTACACCTTCGTTGGCATCTCCGTCACCTCAGCGTCCACGGTGCTCTTTGGCCGCCCCATCTGGAATCCCATTGAACTCATCGGCGCATTCCATCAACCCGTCGTCGCTTTCATCGCACTGATCGCGATCCTCATCGCCACGCTCAACGTCAACATCGGCGCCAACGTCGTTTCGCCTTCGAATGACTTCTCGAATCTCTATCCGCGGCTCATCAGCTTCCGCACGGGCGGGATCATCACCGGATTCCTCGGCCTTGCCATGTGCCCCTGGAAATTACTGGCCACACCCGACGCCTACATCTTCGGCTGGCTCGTCGGCTACTCCGGCCTGCTTGGGCCAGTCGCAGGCATCATGGTTTCCGACTACTTCCTCATTCGCAAAACCGAGCTCGACGTGAACTCGCTCTACCACTCCGAAGGCGCCTATTACTACAGCAAGGGAATCAACCCGCGCGCAATTGTGGCGCTGGTGATCGGCGTTGCCCTTGCACTGGTAGGTCTCGCCGTCAAACCCCTGCAATTCCTATACGACTACGCCTGGTTCGTCGGCTTCTTCACCGCCGGCCTCATCTATGTATTGCTCATGCGGCTCTCAGCACCAGCTGCGGCACCACTGATCAACGCAACGGAAAACCCCGCCGAAACGCGCTGATGTAGTCAGATCAATTCACGCTAAGCCAACGTGTCATTCTGAGTGAACGGGTCCCCGAACGTAACAGGGACCCCAAAGAGCGTCAGCTCTTTGGGGCAGGTTCGGGGGTGGTGAGCGAAGAATCTGCTTTTGTGACGCTCAGCAGTACGTGAACCGCTTCAAAAGCGCCCACTAAAAAAGCACGCGCGCTTCGGTGATGAAATTGTGATTGTAGGTGTGAAAACCGGAAGTTGCGATTTGCATGCCGCCATCGATGATGAAGAACGGATGCGTGGCTTTCCATGCCTTGGGTCGCACCACATAAAACGCGGCGGGAAGAACGAAGTTCTGCATCTTGCCGTCGTGGCTGCCCGCAAAATAAAACGTCGAGTTATTCTCCACTTCGAACCAGACATGCGGGGTGGCATGCGCCTGCGCCACGGCGTTCCAGGCGATGGATCTTCCCTGTAGATAGATCTTGCCGGTGGGCAACGTCCCACCAAGCGAAGAAATCACGTCGAATCGGCGCCGAAAGGCGTAGCCGGCGGTGATCGCCGGGCTGTAGGAGTCGGTCGCCGCGCCATTTTTGTGACTGCCGGTTGCAAAACAATGACCTACCACCGCGGTAACGTCGAAGTTGCCGCTCTCCGCGTCCCCGGATGCGATGCGGAACTTTGCCAGCAATGAAGTATCGCCGAATCCATCGTCCGCAGTGCTGTTGTGCTGAATATAGGGCGGCGGAATGAAGTCGAATTCAAAACGATTTCCAACGATGATGCCACCGCCTTTTCCATTGCCATAATTCACCGTCTCCGTTCCGGCAGCGGTGTATTCGTGCGAGGCGGAGAATCGATAGTACTGGACAAGGCGGGGATCGGGCGTTATCAGCGGGGTTATCAGTGCCGGCTGCAGCTTTGCCATGGCGCTGTTGTGCTCACCGAATGATTGAGAGTGCAGGCAGATTCCGCCGCTTGTGAGCAGCGAAATGAGAAGAGTCCATTGGAGAAATTTGAAACGCATAACCTATGCGTTGTTTCTACAAAATCGGAGAGAGGAGCGAAGTGATCAGCGGCACTCGTGTGCTGTGGCCCACACTGCTGTCTCTTTTGTTCGAGTTCAGCGGAGGCAACTCAGAGAGTGATCAGACCGGAGATTGACTCGGGAATCCAGAGACTCAAACAGTCTCGAACTCAGTCACGCCAGCGCTCGCCCGTGCCTTTGTCTCGCGCGACCACGCCAGCACCAGGCATCCGCAAATGCCCGATACGAGAGATGCGGCCAGAACAGCGATTTTGGACACGCTCAGCAATCCCTCATCATCAAATGCCAGTCCTGCAATGAAGAGGGACATCGTGAAACCAATTCCGCAGAGCCACGCGGCGCCGAAAATCTGCCGCCACGAAACTCCTTCGGGCACCGCCCCGAGGCCCGTCTTGGCTGCGATAAATGAGAACAGAAGGATTCCCACGGGTTTGCCAACGAACAAGCCGAACAGAACTCCAAAGCTGACTGGATGCTTCATGGCGCCAATCAAGTTATGGGTAACGTCAACGCCGGCATTCGCCAGGGCGAACAACGGCATAACCAAAAAACTGATCCAGGGCTGCAGTTCGTGCTCAATGCGGTGGAGAGGCGATTCCACCAACTGAACGTTCAGTTCCAAAGTGTGAATGACGGAATGCTCTTCGAAGGAATTTGGCGGCGCCGCTTCCAGGCGGTCAAGCAGCCAACGCCCCTGCTTCAGGAATTCGGACTTCTCGAGGAAAGTCCGCGCGGGGATAGTAAAGGCCAGCAAAATGCCGGCGACCGTGGCGTGTACGCCCGACTTGAGCACCGCCCACCACACAACAATGCCGATGGCTGCGTAAACCACTGGTTTTCGAACACCCAGTAGATTCATCACCATCGAGACGAGCACGCAGGCAACGCCGATCGCCAGTGTCACGTAGTGGATCTCGCTGCTATAAAAAATCGCAATCACGGCGACCGCAAAGATATCGTCCACAATGGCGAGCGCGGTGACGAAGACCCTCAAAGTGACCGGGATTCGGGAGCCGAAAAACGTAAGCAGACCAAGGGTGAATGCGATGTCGGTGGAGAGTGGAATAGCCCAGCCGCTCCGGAAAGCCTGATTGTGCACGAGAGCGACGTAAATAATCGCCGGGACAACCATGCCTCCAAGGGCTGCCATGATCGGAAACGCGGCTTTGCGAACAGACGACAGTTCTCCGACCAGGATCTCCCGCTTGATCTCGAGCCCGACCAGGAAAAAGAAGATCGACATAAGCCCATCGTTGATCCACTCATGGCGGTTTTCTGTCAGTACGAATTTCCCGAACCCGATCGAAATGTGAGTTTCAAAGAACTGCTGGTAGCTGTGCTGCCAGGGTGAATTGGACCAGACAAGCGCCAGGACAGTGCTGGCCAGCAGAACAATCCCACCCGCCGCCTCCATGTGGGCGAAACGAACGAACGGGCTGGTGATGACGTCGATTGGCGTGTTCTGAGCTTGTGGAGACTTATTGGTCTGACTGTCGTTGATCATCGATCCATCTCATCTGTCCCACGTTGATAGTGCAGTTAAACCACAGGGCAGTTCCGGCGAAAACTGGCACTATTGTCAGGTCGAACCAATGTGGATGACCGTCGAATAGCGTCTTCATTTGAGCAGGAACGAAAATCCGTATCAGCCGGCTGCAAATTCGGGACGTCAAAAGGCCCGGAGGTGACCTTCGAGATCGCGACGCATTTGACCTTCGCGATAAAATAAAAGCAGCGAATGATGCAATCCACTCCAGCGGCTGCCAGCCCGGCTTTCTGCTTCATGCGGCAGTCGAACTCGCTGGTTCAGGAAAGCTCTCCGATCATACAAGTTCGCAATCTCGAAAAGACCTACCAGACGGCCCGTGGAGCGCTCACCCTCTTCAAAGAACTTGAGTTGACCGTTGCTGCCGGAGAACTGGTGGCCATTGTGGGCCAATCCGGCACAGGAAAGAGCACACTTTTGCACATTCTGGGTGCTCTTGATGCGCCAACAGCGGGCACTGTACACTGCGCATCAACCAACGTAGCAACTCTTAACGCTCGAGAAGCTGCGGCCTTTCGCAATCGCGAGATCGGCTATGTTTGGCAGTTTCACTACTTGTTACCCGAGTTTTCAGCGCTTGAAAACGTGGCCATGCCGTTGATGGCCCGCGGAATTAATCGCCGGCAGGCGCTAGATGATGCATCTAATTGGCTTAGGGAGGTCGATCTGCAAGACCGCAGCGAGCACCGTCCGGGAGAGCTCTCAGGGGGAGAGCAACAGCGCGTGGCGTTGGCCCGGGCTCTGGTCGGCAATCCGCGGCTTTTGCTGGCTGACGAACCTACAGGCGATCTGGATGAGACAACTGCCGGGAAAGTTTTTGACCTTTTAGAACGATTGCACGTAACCCACGGGCTCACTTCGATTCTGGTGACCCATAACCTGGATCTGGCCGCGCGGTGTACGCGGACTCTGCGCCTGGAGGGCGGGCGCCTTCATGCTGTTGGAATTACTACTTCGGGAGTCGCTCCAACAGCGGGAATTCACCCCGGCGGGTTGTAGGAAAAGCACCTTTCCGGGTGGTTTTTGAGTCTGATTGTATAAGTGGGTCTGGAATCGAATCCCGGCTCACGAGCGGTGGGTGGGTGCTGCGGAAGACGATCTCCGGGGCGACCGGATAACCAACAACCGTCCGGTCCATCCAAAAGAGCTGTTCGGGGCAGTTTAGAGATTTTCCGGGGCCTCCGGCAGCGTAAGTTCAAAGAAGGGCGCGGCAAGTCGGGCTGAATCCGAATCGAAATCCCAGCGACCGGTCGGGGCGTCTGGGGTATCCAGAAATCGGACGGCCACTTCTACCGAAAGCCTGCTGCAAGAGGAGATCAGTATGTTCGAACGCTATACAGAGAAGGCACGACGCGTAATCTTCTTCGCGCGGTACGAGGCCAGCCAGTTTGGTTCGCCCTATATCGAGACCGAGCACTTGTTGCTGGGACTTCTGCGCGAAGACAAGGCGTTAACCAATCGCTTTTTGCGTTCGCATGCCTCGGTGGAGTCGATCCGCAAGCAGATTGAAGCGCACACTACGATTCGCGAGAAGGTGTCGACAAGCGTCGATCTTCCCCTCTCGAACGAGTGCAAGCGGGTTCTGGCGTATGCAGCGGAAGAAGCCGAGCGCCTGGGGCATAAGCACATCGGTACCGAGCATCTACTGCTGGGCCTTTTGCGCGAAGAAAAGTGCTTCGCGTCCGAGATTCTGCAGGAGCGCGGCCTCAAGCTGGCGCAAATTCGCGACGAACTTGCCCGCGTAACCCAGGAGAAGGCGCCCGCGCAAGCGCGTCAACGCGAATCGAGCCTGCTGGCCGAGTTCAGCCGCGACCTTACCCAGGCCGCGATGGACGGGCAGCTTGATCCGCTCGTTGGTCGCGACGGCGAGCTCGAGCGCGTGATCCAGATCCTGTGCCGCCGCACCAAGAATAACCCTGTTCTGATTGGCGAACCCGGCGTGGGCAAGACAGCCATCGTTGAAGGCCTCGCGCAGCGCATCGCAGATGGAGAAGTGCCGAGCTTCCTTGCAGACAAGCGGGTGCTCGCTCTCGACCTTTCGCTCATCGTGGCCGGAACCAAATATCGCGGCCAATTTGAAGAGCGCCTCAAGACCATCATGAAAGAGCTGATGGAAAATCAAAACTCCATCATCTTCATCGACGAGCTGCACACTCTCGTGGGCGCTGGTTCTGCCGAAGGCTCGCTCGACGCCGCCAACATCCTCAAGCCCGCACTATCGCGCGGCGAAATTCAGTGCATTGGCGCTACTACGCCCGCTGAATATCGGAAGTCTATCGAGAAGGATCGCTCGCTCGAGCGCCGCTTCCAGGCTGTCAAGGTTCCGCCACCGAACGAAGCCGATGCCATCAGGATAATCAACGGCATCAAGGACCGCTACGAGAAATTCCACGCAGTTAGTTACACCGATGCCGCCATCGAGTTCGCTGTATCGCATTCGAACCGCTACATCCCCGATCGCTTCCTGCCCGACAAGGCCATCGACCTCATCGACGAAGCCGGCGCGCGCGTAAAGCTGCGCCAGACCTCGCTGCCTGAGGAGATTACCGAAGTCCAGAAGCGCATCAAGTTCATCGTCCATCGCATGGATTCGGCCATTGCGAACCACGAGTTCGAGAAGGCCCGCTTCTACTCCGATGAGGAACGCAAAGAGCGTGAAAACCTGCGCGCTCTTCGCGACAAATATCACCTCGACGACTCCGCCGCTGGCATCGTGGGCCGGGAAGACATCGAAGATGTCGTCAGCCGCTGGACCGGCGTTCCCGTAACCAGCATCAAGGAAGAAGAGACACAGAAGCTGCTGCGCGTGGAAGAAGAACTCCACAAGCGCATCATCTCGCAGGAGAAGGCAATCTCCGCACTGGCCCGCGCCATTCGCCGCTCCAGGGCTGGGTTGAAGTCGCCCGCGCGGCCGATTGGCAGCTTCCTCTTCCTCGGGCCTACCGGTGTAGGCAAAACGGAAGTCGCCCGCACCCTCGCCAACTTCCTCTTCGGTTCGGACAAGGCGCTAATCCGGTTCGATATGTCGGAGTTCATGGAGAAGCACTCGGTCTCCAAGCTGATCGGTTCGCCTCCGGGATACGTCGGCTACGAAGAAGGCGGCCAGCTGACCGAACGCGTCAAACGGTCTCCGTATTCGGTCGTCCTGCTCGACGAAATCGAGAAGGCGCATCCGGATGTGTTCAACATCCTGCTGCAGGTGTTTGAAGACGGCCAGTTGACCGATGGCCTGGGCAACACGGTCGACTTCAAAAACACCATCCTCATCATGACGTCGAACATCGGCGCCCGCCACCTGCAGAAGAAGCAGGGCCTCGGCTTCCAGAGCGATCGCGAAGACCTGGTCAATGACAAGGTTGAAGAACTGGTCAAGCAGGAAGTCAAGAAGACTTTCAATCCAGAATTTCTCAATCGTCTGGACGAGGTCATTCTCTTCCTGTCCCTCTCCGACGCCGACCTCATCCAGATCGTCGAGCTGCTCGTCCAGAGCTTGAACGCCAACCTGGCACAGAAAGCCATCACCATCTCCGTCACCGAGGAAGCCAAGAAGTGGATTCTCGACAAGACCCTCGGCGATCGCAGCTACGGTGCGCGTCCTTTGCGCCGTGCCCTGCAGCGCTACGTTGAGGATCCTCTGTCGGAGGCGCTCATTGCTGGACAGATTCAGCAACGCCCAGCCTTCCTCGAGGTCTACCTAGAAAACAACCAGCTCTTCTATCGCCCGGTAAGCTCCGACGAAACGGCGACCGAAGAAAAACCAGCAGGCATTCTGCTCTACAGCGCATGAAGCCAGCCAAGCATCATCATCGAATCTGGGTTCCTCAGTCTCGATTTTTGAGACATGGGGAAACTCAAATCCCCGGCTAACCCGCCGGGGTTTTTGTTTGCCCCGCGAACCCCGCTCCAGCAGCAACCCCGTCATTCTGAGCGCACGGGGTCCCCGAACGTACCAGGGGTCCCGAGGAGCGAAACTCTTCGGGGTAGGTTCGGGGGTGGTAAGCGAAGAATCTGCTTCTCTCAACCAATCTCATGTGCCGTGTGGCGGGGAGCGATATACGTGATCGCAGCTGGTTTTGAAAACGCCGAACTCTGTGAATTCAGCTTACCCGTTTGGATTAACTGAATGGCTATTACTGGCCGATTGACCGTGACTCGTGGCGTTTCGGAAAACGACAATAGTTCTTTCAGCGAAAAACCAATATCCGAGACCGATGATCATTCCAGCTAGTGCCAGACCGACTCCCTGACGCTGGAGAGCGATCAACGCGCCCTCTAGGAATGTTTGATCTTCAATGAACAAGGGCTTTGGTGACACAGAAGACATTACACAGCCGATCAGAATCATTAGAATTGCTGCGGCACAACAGAAATACAGCGACCCGGGCAATCGAACCTTGCTGTAGGCCCATACGATCAATGTCCAAGGTAAGGACATCAGCACTGAAGCCGCTAAGAAGCCTCCGACTATGTAAAAGATGAACGCTCCAGCAAGACGATCTAACGAGCTACCTGGACCCGGCAATACAGTTGCGATCCAACTCACATAGAATGCCGAAGCCACGATGGCACTCAGAGCATAGCCGATAAGCTCTAATCGCGATCTGGCTTACGAATCGAATACTAGCTCCAATTTTGCGGATACGAATTGTCTCTTAAATTGACAGGTAAGCTGCGTACTTCTGCAATGGTCATACATATCCCGCAATTCCGTCAGAGTCGGCGCTATCAACTATATATAGCTAAATTACAAATCTTATAAAATCAGCATAAACCTGCTAAACTCCCTATAGTTATGGACCCAGTCCGCAATCCCTACGCCCCCGGAGCCGGCAGCCCGCCGCCTGAGCTCGCCGGACGCCACGAAATCCGCAAGGACATCGAGATCCGCCTCCAGCGCCTCCGATTAGGCCGTCCAGCCAAAAGCATGATGCTGATTGGGCTCAGAGGAGTCGGCAAAACGGTGCTTCTGGACCAGATGCGCCGCGATGCCGAAGCTGGTGGCATCCACACCGTGCGGATTGAGGCTCCCGAGCACCGCTCCCTCCCGGCCATTCTCGCTCCGGCCCTCCGGCTCGCTCTTCTCCACCTCAGCAAGAAAGAGGCGGCAAAGGACTTTCGCCGTCCGGGGCCTCAAGGCGCTGGCTGGTTTCGCAAGCAAGCTGAAAGTGCACTACCACGACATTGAAGTAGGCCTCGACTACGATCCCGAGCCGGGCCTCGCGGACAACGGCGATCTTGAACTCGACCTCGGCACGCTCCTCGTACAGGTAGGTGCAGCGGCCAGGGCAGCCGAAACCGCGGTAGTCCTATTCATCGACGAGCTGCAGTACGTCGAAGAACCGCAGATGGCGGCTTTGATACAGGCGTTGCACCGCTGCGCGCAAGAGCAGTTGCCGGTCACGGTCGTCGGAGCAGGCCTTCCGCAATTGCGCGGGCGCATGGGCGAAGCAAAATCGTACGCGGAACGCCTCTTCGATTTTCCCGAGATCGGACCACTCGCTCCGCCTGACGCTCGCGAAGCCATCGTTCGACCGGCTGAAAGTGAAGGAGCCTTCATCGACGAAAACGCCGTAGATCTCATCATCACCAAGACGCAGGGATATCCATACTTCCTTCAGGAATGGGGCAAACATGCCTGGGACCTTGCTCCAGTCAGCCCGATCCGTTATGACGACGTTGTAAACGCCTCAGACGAAGCCGTGGCCGCGCTCGACGAAAGCTTCTTCCGCGTTCGCTTCGATCGCCTCACACCGACTGAAAAGAGATATCTTCGCGCAATGGCTGAACTCGGTCCTGATCCCCAACGCTCGGGCGATATCGCGGATCAGCTCGATCGCGTCGTCACCTCTCTCGCCCCCACCCGTTCCGGCCTCATCGCCAAAGGCATGATCTGGAGCCAGACCCACGGAGAGACAGCCTTCACCGTCCCGTTGTTCGACGAATTCATGAAGAGAATCATGCCCGGAGACGCGTGGAGGCGTGGCTAGAACCACTTGGATGGCCCGGCCCCGATCTGTACCCTTCGAGTGAGGTCAACCCCTTCCCACTCACTTTCTCGCTAGGCTTCACATTCTAGAAGGCAAAAAGATCCGCGAAATTTGCAGTCCATTTCTCCTGTTTGGCGCACAATAAGTTCGAAGTTAAATCTCTGGGTTTCGAGTTCGCGAATAAGGGCGAACTCTGGTTTCACGCGATTAAGTCGTCCATTGCGCGATAGTAAGCCAAGACGCCGTTAAGTCTTTTGTTGGGAAGATTCTGCGGCCAAGTCCTTTTCTTGGAAGATTCCGCGGCGAAATTCTCGCACTAGCTTGGTGTGCCGCAGGAATTTACTCCCAGAGTAGGGAGGGGGGGTACTCCCCTGCAGAGAACATGCGGCTCGACCCGAGAGCCGCGTGAAGAACTGGAGACTCTCATACGGGTGTCGCCGGCTAGCTGGCTCCGTGTTCCCGCCCTGGCTCAATGCCTTAGCATAGGTGGAATATTCCCGATGCGAGGTCCAGCATGGCCGACACCGTCATTCCCCCAGCGCTAACCGCAGAAGAGATCAGCAGCCTTACCCGCCAAACCAACTACGGCACATGGCGCTTCCAGAAGACGTGGAAGCCACTCTACATCGCCGATGCCGAAGGCTGCTGGATCACTGACGGCGCGGGCAAGCGCTACCTCGATTTCAGCGCACAGCTCATGTGCGTAAACCTCGGCCACAAGAATGCGGCCGTCGTCGAGTCGATCGCCAGGCAGGCGCGCGATCTGGCCTTCGTCGGCCCGGTATATGCGACGGAAGCCCGCGCCAGGCTCAGTGCCAAGCTTCTCGAAGTGCTGCCCGCAGGGCTCGAGAAGTTCTTCTTCGCCACCAGCGGGACTGAAGCGAATGAGGCTGCCTTCAAGATCGCCCGCATGTACACGGGCAAGAACAAGATCATCTCGCGCTACCGTTCCTACCACGGTTCAACAGCCGGCTCGATCGCCGCCACCGGCGATCCACGCCGCTGGGCCATGGAACCCGCAGGCAAAATCCACAACGTTGTCTTCGCACCCGAAACAAACTGCTACGACTGCCCCATCAAGCACACCTATCCCAGTTGCAATATCGCGTGTGTCGACTACATCGAGCACATGATTGAGAACGAAAGCGATGTGGCGGCGATCATCCTCGAGCCTGTCGTGGGCACCAACGGTGTCTTGATTCCGCCACCCGAATACTTCCCGCGTCTGCGCGAAATCTGCGATCGTCACGGCGTGCTGATGATCGACGATGAAGTGATGGCCGGATGGGGCCGCACCGGCAAGTGGTTCGCAGTAGACCACTGGGGCGTGAAGCCGGACATTCTCGTCACGGCGAAGGGAATCACTTCGGCGTATGTCCCGCTCGGCCTCTGCGCGACCACGAAGAAGATTGCCGACCACTTCGAGGAGCACTACTTCTCGCATGGGCACACATACGAAGCGCATCCCATCACGCTCGGGCCCGCGGTCACGACCATCGAAGAGATGCAGCGGCTGAAGCTGGTAGAGCGCTCCGCTGAACTGGAGCCGTACGTCCGGCAGAAACTCGAAGCCCTGAAAGAAAAACACCCTTCCATCGGCGATGTGCGCGGGCTAGGACTCTTCTTCGCGGTTGAATTGGTGAAGAACCGCAAGACGAAGCAGTCCTTCAACACCATGCGCGACAAGGTTGAAGGCAAGCCGCTGGTCGTGGATCAGATCGCGGCGAAGATGATGGCCGATGGCGTAGCGCAGCAGGCCTGGGTCAGTCACTTCGTCATTGCACCACCGCTGATCGTTACCAGGGAAGAAATTGACTTCGGCATCGACGCGCTCGATCGGCATCTCGGCATTGCCGACGCGCTGGTGACGGCCTAGAGCAGTTTTCGGAATACACGTCGATAGTTTGAGCGCAGTGAAGCGCAGCTTTTCCTTGATGAAAAGCTGCTTAACCGCGTGCTTTTGGTCTACACCAATTCCGAAACTGCTATGGCCGGCGCGACCCGGTTCACGTGTGGTTCAATGTGGGTCGAAAATCACGTAGCGGTCGCGGTTGCTGATAAACACTCGCTTGAAGAGAGTGATGGGTAACAGGCCATCCACGCCCGCACGGGGCGCGGTGCCTGCCGAGGCTGGAGTGAAGAATGTGACGCCGCGCAGCCGACGCGTGCCGATCACGACACTGCGCGGCGCCATGGCATGGAACGACAGTGTAGTTCGCCGTCCCAGAGCCGAGCCCTCGCGAAGCTGGCTGGAGCGCGCGCCACCGTGTTGCTTGTTCTCGAGGCGCACGGGGCTCTGAAAAAGTAACGGTACGTTGCCTCCGCAATCGAGCTTGAGAACCGCCGGATCAGAGCCACTGCCTTCAAAGTGGGCGGCGATGAGCACAGGCTCAGTAAAGGACTTGGGAGTTGGAACGGTAGAGGACCTGAGTACCGGAATGTGTTCCCCGTTCAATTTGTGCTGCATGCGGCCAGTCTGGTCAAAGCAGAGCAGCATGTGCTGAGGATCGATGAGCAGGTCAAAGTGAGCGAGAAAGTCCTGGCCGAGAATGCCGCGGACCTCGGGATTCACCCTCTGGATCGCCCCAAGATCCAGGACGGCGACCCGGCGCTGACGGATCTCGTTCGTCCCGACCCTCAAACGATCCACTTCGGCGAGAGTAGCGGTGGAGCGCCCCGCGACCGAAACAATGCCAACGGAGCCAATGTGCGGAAGCTCAAGCTGATCCGCCAGAGATGGTTCGAGCACGGTGAGCTGTGAGCCGGTATCGAGCACGAATTTGAACGGGCCGGTGCCGTTGATGTCCACGGGGACGGCAATCTGCGCCGATTCGAGCAAAAGGATGTGAGTGGCGGAGATGCCTGCGGGACATGCAGTGTCGGCATGGGCACGCGTGAGGGCAAGAACTCCGAATCCAAGCAAGAATGCACGGAATGCGAGCCGCGATGCCACGATCCTGACCTCCCGCCTGAGCGGCTGAATCGCTCGATGCCCTGGAGGTGGAGAATACCACGGGTCTTGGCGAGTGGTCGCGTACTTTAGCTCGAAAATCTCGCAACAATTCTGGACCGTTTTGGCAACAGAGGCCATCTCGTGAGAGCGCAGGTAATTACGAATGTTGCCGCCGCTAACGCTTCGCTGGATCCGTCGAATTTTAGTGGTGCGGCGCGAGTTCCAGGCTGCCCAGAACCCTGAATCCCTTGCTCATCAGTTTAGGAATGGGCAGATCGAAAAGGGCCATCTGCTTGCTGGGTCGGAGCTGAAAGCTGCTGACGAAGGGTCCCCGCCAGATCCACGACCGTGCGCAGTTTTTCGGCGACTGCCGCAGGAATGCCGCCTTGCGAGAGAGCCAGTTGCGATTGAAGCAGCAGCCCGGAGACGGTGTTCTTCAAGTCTCTCTCGATAGTCGCTGCGGCCGCTTCGAGAGCTTTCGCCTGTTCCCGTTCACGCCGGTGCAGAGCAGCGCGGATTTCGCGAATGATTCTGGCAGCGCCAGAGACTGCGAAATTGATCTGCAGCGGAATGGCCAATCCGGATCGATCCCAGATTGCGTCGGCACCGGCCGGGTCGCACTCGGCGAGAGACTCGTCAACCACAACGGCAGTAAATTCTTTCCGCCGCAGGGCTGTCAGGGCCGCGCGGCGGCCTTCTGCAACTTCTATCTTCATCTCAAGCTGTTTCGAAAACGCTTCTGCGCAATTGCGAACACCTTCGATGCCACTGATGATCAGAATGCTCATATCTTCCTCAACCTCGACATCGTTATTGGGCGTCGAGCAGACACTCTTGTTGTTGGGCGGAACAACGTCCGACTTGGCAGCGCAACTCCACTCGTGTGAAAGCGTTCTAGCTCTCTCGCATTGGATCGCTGATTCCGTATTCCTTCAGCTTGCGATAGAGCGTTGTCTTGCCAATATCGAGCAGTTTGGCCGCACGAAGTTTGTCGCCATGTGTGAGCCGGATGGCGCTGAGAATCGCTCGTCTCTCCTGGACCGCAAGCGGTACGATCTCGTCGTCCTCCGAAGTCTCTTCCTTTTTTCTGCCTGCTAAAGCTGCTGCATGAAGCGCGGCAAGCGGCTCCTGATGAAGTTGCGTTGGCAGGTGTCCCAGCTGGATTTCCCCGCCGGTGGTCATGGTGGCGCCATGTTCAACCGCGTTTTCCAATTCACGCACATTGCCCGGCCAGTCGTAATGCATCATCGCCCGCAGGGCTTCGTCGTGAATGCTGAATCGGGAAGGATGCTCCTTGTTGATCTTGTTTAGAAAGTGCGCCACCAGCATCGGAATGTCGTCCCGGCGGTCGCGCAGGGGTGGTAAGCGGAGGTTCACGATATTCAGCCGGTAGTAGAGATCTTTGCGGAAGCTGCCATTGTCCACCATTGCGGCCAGGTCGCGATTTGTGGCGGTCAGAATGCGCGCCTTGATCGGCACGCGGTGCGTGGCCCCCACCGGCCGTACCTCGCGCTCCTGCAGCGCTCGAAGCAGCTTGGCCTGCAGATCGAGGGTCAGTTCTCCAATCTCATCCAGAAACACGGTGCCGCCTCCAGCTGCAACAAGAAGGCCATCCTTGGCATGGTTGGCTCCGGTGAACGCGCCCTTTACATAGCCGAACAACTCGCTCTCCACCAGCGTGGGCACAAGCGAGCCGCAGTCTACCGGGAGAAAGGGTTTTTCCGCACTGGGACCAAAGTTGTGAATGGTACGCGCGATCAGTTCTTTTCCTGTGCCGCTCTCGCCCAGGATCAGCACCGGATGCGTGGTTTGCGCCACCTTCGACAGGATGCGATAGAGCTTTTCCATCGGTGGCGTACGACCGATCATCTGCCCCATGCCTTCGTGCAGGCGAAGGCGCTCTCTCAGTTGGCGTGCCTGGGCATCCACTCGTGTCTGCCCCCCGGCACGCTCCAGCGAAGATGCAAGCTCGTCCAAAGTAAATGGCTTATTGAGGTAGTCGGAGGCGCCGCAATGTACGGCAGACAGCGCCACACTGGCGGAGTTCACCGGCGCCATCGCGATGATGGCGATGCGCGGGTAAAGCGCTTTGATCTCCGCAACGGTCTCCAGCCCGAAATCACTGCTCCTGGGTAGATCTATCAGAACTATGTCGGTCGGAAATTCGAACAGCGTTGACCGCACACGATCCAGCTTTGAGACTCCGTGGGCCTTGTAACCGAGGCTTGCCGCAATCTCGATGCAGGCCGAGCGAGCTGCCTCATCTTCGTCTACAACCAGCACGTTGAGCCTCGAAAGCTCAGGCGAAATCTGAGGGAGAGAATTCATGGTTCTCGAAAGAGATAACGTTGCAAGCATGGTATTCGCCTTGTTGACCCGGGCTATGTGGGCCAGGTCACGTTTGTGTTGGAAGGACAGGAAGGCCTATGCGATCTGTATCGGCAGTTCGATCTGGAAACAGGCCCCCACCGGGTCACGGTTTGCCGCGTGGATCATGCCTCCTGCTGCTTCCACAATCGACCGGATGATGGAGAGACCAAGGCCGCGGTGTGGCACCGGCCATTCGCCGCCTGCAAAAGCATCCTGACTGAGCGGGCGCGGTTTGAAAATCTTCTCCATAATTTTGTCCCCCAGCCCCGGCCCGTTGTCTTCTACGTTCAGAGTTATCCAGCGTGTGTTTCCCTCACCGCAGCTCTCCCAAAGTGAAATGTGAATTCTGCCAACGGCCGACATAGCTTCTGCAGAGTTTTTCACAAGGTTGATCAGGATCCGGGTCAGGTCTTCACTGGTCATGTGCACCGGAACCGCGCCATCTTGTGCATCGACAGTCAGACCGATCGTAGGACCTGCAAGCGATGCCAGCAGGCTGCGATTCGCGAAAAGTTCTTCAGCTAGATTCTTGATCGGCTCGGCGGGAACGGACTTCCATTGACGCGGATGGCGGTCAGTAGCTCGCAGCAGGCCTATGTGCGCCGCACTGATTTCCCCGCTCGTATCGTGTTTTTCGGGCTCATTCGAGCTGTCGATCGAAACCAGCTTGTCGATGAGACGGCGGCTGGCGGCGGCAACCAGCCGCAGTTCTCCGCTGTAATGAGTGAAGGGCGAGGCAAGCACACCTGGTTCCTGGAGCAGATCGCAGTAGAGATCAAGTGCCGTCACCATGTTGCGGGCGTCGTGTGCGATTTCTGCAACCTCATAGCCCTGGGTCGTCAAGGCCGAGAGGGTGTCCACGACGGTGTCAACCCGCTTCTGTTCTGTGTCGCCCAATTCGCTCAATTCCTCGATCTGCATTTTGGTCCTTTCTCTTCTTCTCCGCTTCAATCCGGGTCAAATCTAACCATGCGTCGCCTTCTCTGCTTACACGCAGCGTGCCAAATTCGGACACTTGTCTTAAGCAAAACGAATAAAGGGAGTTAATCTGAGCGGTAAAGGAAAAACCAGCTCCCTAATTCCCGCTTCCGAATTCCCGGAATGGGAGGACCTGGTTACCGAAATCAAGCGTAGATTTCATTGATTGAGATAGTTAGAGGAATGTGAACGCATCATTCCCGAATTGGTCCTTCCCGGAATGGAACTCCCGTTCGGGTTGAACTGAGCTGGTCTCGTACAATCGGCCTATGAACCGGCCAGATAATACGAGCTTTTTCCGCCCCGGCGACCGCAAGCCGAACCAGCTTCGCC
Source organism: uncultured Acidobacteriaceae bacterium (assembly GCA_963832035.1). Taxonomy (GTDB): domain Bacteria; phylum Acidobacteriota; class Terriglobia; order Terriglobales; family Acidobacteriaceae; genus Telmatobacter. Next base: position 853,830 of record CAWHSK010000005.1, read on the forward strand.
CTTTAACCCTGACTCCCAATTTTGTGCAAACCGCGGAAGGCTCGGTGTTGGTATCGCTTGGGAACACGCGCGTGTTGACTAACGCGACCATTGAGCAGGGCGTGCCAGGGTGGCTGCGCAACTCGGGCCGGGGTTGGGTGACGGCGGAATATTCGATGCTGCCGCGATCCACGGTGACGAGGACGCCGCGGGAAAGTGAACGCGGCAAAATAGGCGGACGCACCCACGAGATTCAGCGGCTGATCGGGCGGAGCCTGCGGGGCGTGGTGGATATGCAGGCGCTCGGCGAACGCACAGTGATTCTCGACTGCGATGTGATCCAGGCCGATGGCGGCACGCGCACGGCGGCGATTACAGGGGCGGCGGTGGCGCTGGCGATTGCTTTGAATGCGCTGGTGAAGGCGGGTACCCTGAAGAAGTCGCCGCTGAAACAACTCGTGGCGGCAACGTCAGTCGGCATCGTTGGTGGAGTGCCGCTGCTCGATCTTTGCTATGAAGAAGATTCGCAGGCCGAGGTCGATATGAACATCGTGATGACTGCCGACGGGGGTCTCGTGGAGACGCAGGCCACAGCGGAGAAGGGGAGTTACTCGCGCAGCGATTTGAACGGGCTGATCGATCTGGCAGAGAGCAGCCTCAAGGAGATTTTCTCTGCGCAGCGAGCCGTACTGGAGGCCTGAGTTAGCGAGGATTTGCAGCCAGCCTCAGGCCTGGCATTTCCGGTCACACCTTCCGCTCAGCTTGCAGGCACGATCGGCAGTTCAATCGCGCTCGCATGATCCGGCGAATGGTAGATGCGCTGGGTGGCCTTCTGAAAATCGCCGGGCTTGGCCCAGAAAATGTTCTCAACGTATGTTTGGGGATTGCGATCGTAGAGCGGGAACCAGCTCGACTGCACCTGCACCATGATGCGATGCCCTGGCAAGAAGACGTGGTTCGTCGGTGGAAGCGGGAATCGATACGTAAGCGGCTTCCCGGATTCGATGGGCTTGGGATTGGAAAAGCTCTCCCGGTAGCGTCCGCGGAAAATGTCCATCGCAATGGCTAACTGGTATCCGCCCAGATCCGGATCACCGGCTACTTCATCCGGATACACATCGATCAACTTGACCACCCAGTCTGAATCGGTCCCCGAGGTCGAGGCGACGATGTTGGCGATCGCTTGTCCGGTAATGTGGATCGGTGCCGTCAGAACATCCGACGCGTAGGTGAGCACGTCCGTTCGGCCGGATTCCTCGCGCTGATCGTCGACGAGCCACTGCGCCCAGGTGAGCGGCAAAACGTAGCCAACGGGCTGGCTGGGACGGGTGCGGAAGGGCACCGGCTTGGCGGGATCGGAAATGTACTCATCGTAAAGAGCGGAGTTAGCAGGGCTGGTGGAGTTAGGGTTGTTAGCGGAGCCAGCGGAGAAGTTCAGCTTGAATCCGGCTTGCAGATAAAGCGGTTTGGTTGCGGGCGCAACGGGCCACGTCGGCAGCTTTTGCCATTCGTCTTTGCCCGTCTCATAAGCGGTCACGGGAGCGATGTCCATCGCTGGTGCGCCGTCTTTCAGGTAGTGGGCGAGGAACGGCCCGAGCACATTCTTCCGAAACCATGTACCCGTATCAGATCCAAAACGAATAGCGCCGAGTGAATCGGCGGGTTCGATCTCCTGTCCGTGGTGCCAGGGGCCTAGCACCATGAAGACCTTGTCGTTACCCTTGTCGAGCGGCTTGATGGCCTTATAGACGGCGGGTGCGCCGTAGATGTCTTCCTGATCCCACAACGAGTGAACGAGCAGTATCGGAACCGGGATGCCGTTGGCGCTGAATTCCTTCGCGAGTACCTTGTCCATTGCCTGATCGGACCAGAAGGAGTCGTAAGCAGGGTGCGCGATCAGCTTGTTCCAGAATCCAATCTGTTCGAGACCGTGGCGGCGGCCCAATTCTCCTGCTGAGCCGGCGGACATGTACTCGTCGTAGTCGTCGAAATGCGCGGTCCACCACTTGTACTTCGGGTCATTTTCGCGGGTGCCGATCTGCTCGTAGATGTAGGGCATGTTCTGTTCGCGAAAGGCGCCGTTGTGGAACCAGTCGTCCCCCATCCATCCATCGACCATCGGATTCATCGGAACCGCGACCTTGAGCGCGGGGTGCGGATGGACGAGCGCCGTGAGGGGCAGCCAGCCATCGTACGAGATGCCGAGGATGCCGACTTTACCATTGGTCTCAGGAATGTTGCGAATAAGCCACTCGATAGAGTCGTACGTGTCGGTTGATTCATCGACCGACGTTGGATTCTGCGGCCCGCGATTGGGCCGGTTCATTACGTTGTCGCCTTCGGACCCATACTTGCCGCGGATGTCCTGAATAACGCGGATGTAGCCGCCGTCGACGATGACGTCGAGGGCATTGTCGTAGCCATACAAATTCGGCCCGAGGTGAGCGCTGGCCGAGTGCATGGTGAGTTGGTCGGCGCTGTAAGGTGTGCGCGTCAGCAGGATCGGCGCATGCGAAGCGCCCTTTGGGACAAGAATCACTGTGTGCAGATGTACTCCGTCACGCATGGCGATCATGGCTTCGCGGCGTTCGAAGTCGAAGGAGCCAGTTACCGGCTGAAGTTGAGCGGGCATCTCGCTCGGATAGTTGGGATACTGCGGGGCGGGACTCTGCTGTGCCAGCATCCTGGAAGGCAGCAAGATCTGAAATGTGACGGCGGCGGCGCACGCAAGCACGATGCTGCTTCGAGAACGGGTCATTCAACGGACCTCTTGGAAGATATGTGGGGAACAGAGATGCAGATTACTAGGTCACCGGACAATGTCACAACTCGAAAACCTGTGAGGAGGCAGCTTTGTCGTCCAGTCGGTGAGTCGGGTGCTCTGGGCATATCCTGTGCAATAAACGAGTTGTGATGATGTGTTCAACGGCACACTTTTAGCTTGCGCGGCTCTGCTACCATAAGGACGATTGCAGTTCCCGCCGCAAGATAAGCCTGTATGAGCCTGCCGGCGGCTGAATTCCGGAAAGATATCAAGAAGGAGAATTACTATGCCTTTAGTCTCCATGCGGCAGCTTCTCGACGAGGCCGCCAAGGGCGGATACGGCGTCGGCGCATTCAACGTCAATGACATGGAACAGATTCAGGCCATTATGATGGCGGCGAAAGAAACCAAGTCGCCGGTGATCGTGCAGGCCAGCCGCGGTGCGCGCCAGTTTGCTGAAGACCTGTACCTCTTCCGCTTGATTCAGGCCGCCGCAGAACTGAATCCTGAGATTCCGATCGCCATGCACCAGGATCACGGCAACAGCTTTGAGACCTGTAAGAGCGCCATCGAACTGGGCTACACCTCGGTGATGATGGATGGGTCGCTGAAGGAAGACGGCAAGACCCCTTCGAGCTTTGAAGAAAACGTGGAAGTGACCCGCAAGGTTGTTGAGTATGCTCACGAGCGCGGCGTAACGGTCGAAGGCGAGATAGGTGTTCTCGGTGGTGTTGAAGATGGACACGGAGCCGGTGGTTCAGGCCTCGAGCACATTACCGATCCCGACCAGGCAGTCGAGTTTGCAGAACGCACTGGCGTTGACGCGCTAGCCATCGCCATCGGCACCAGCCACGGCGCTTACAAGTTCACCAAGAAGCCGGATGGTTCGGTGCTGAAGATGGACGTGCTGATCGCGATCCACAAGCGCCTCCCGCACACTCATCTGGTAATGCACGGCAGCTCATCCGTCCCCAAGGATTTGCAGGACGTCATCAACCAATATGGCGGCAAGCTGAAGGAGACCTGGGGCGTTCCGGTTGAGGAGATTCAACTCGGCATCCGCAACGGCGTGCGCAAGATCAACGTCGACACCGACAACCGCCTTGCCATCACCGGCGCCATCCGCAAGGTCTTCGCGGAAACACCGGAGAAGTTCGACCCGCGCGACTACCTCAAGCCGGCACGCGAAGCAATGAAGAAGGTTGTTGCCCTGCGCATGACGCAGTTCGGCCAGGCCGGACACGCTGGCGACTATAAGCCGATGCCGATCACCGAGATCGCCAAGGGCTACGCGAACGGTTCGCTGGATACGCGCCCGTCGATGGCTGCAGCCCGCTAGCGATTACTCACCTCTGAAGCAAAAACTCGATGGCCGCCCCGCATTTGCGGGGCGGCCATCCCTCTTTGGGCCCTCTACAGGGAGAGGGGCAGAAAACCAAAATCTCCCAAACCCGCCAACTCATCGACACTTTAAATGCATCGAACGAACGGGAAAGTCTGGTCATTCCCTGCGACACATCGTACGCCACCCCGTATAAGCGATAAAGGCAGGCCCCGTGAAAACAATTCCTTCCCTTGCACCTTTTCTTACCTTGGTTGCAATTTCAGCGTTTGCCGCCAGCGCCGCAGCTTCCGCTCCCACGGTTTCGATCTCAGCCAGTTCCAGCAGTATTTCTTCCGGACAGACCGACACCCTGACGGTCACTGAAACAAGTGCTGCGTCGATTCGTGTGACGGGATCCAACGGGACTTCCTATAACCTGCCCTATTCCGGCGGGAAGATCACCGTAACACCGACCTCCACCACTACCTACACGGCGTTCGCTATGAACTCGAGCGGTAGCGCAAGTGCCCAGGCTACGATCACCGTGAATTCAGGCACCACAGGTTCGTCTCCCACTGTTTCGATCACAGCTAGTTCTGCCACCATTTCATCCGGACAGTCCGACACCCTGACGGTGACAGTATCCAAGGCCGCCTCTGTCACTGTCACAGGATCCAACGGCACTTCCTACCGCCTGCCCTATTCAGGGGGAAACATCACCGTATCCCCAAGTTCCACCACCACCTATACGGCAACGGCGACTAACTCAAGCGGCAACACAGTGGCCCAGACGACCATCACGGTGACGGTGAATACACCGAATCCCACGGTGTCGATTTCGGCACAGAACAGCTCAATCAGCCAAGGCAGTTCCGACGCGCTGACCGTGACCGCGACGAACGCCACAAGAGTTGTGGTGACCGGATCTGACGGAAGCTCTTATACGCTTTCGGGCGGTGGGGGCTCACTGACGGTCGCTCCGCTCATGACCACTACCTATACGGCAGAGGCAAGCAACGCAGCGGGAGCATCGGCTTCGGCCCAGACGACTGTGACCGTTGGATCGGCGGCAGGCGAAACCGCGATCCAGCATGTGATTTTCATGCTGCAGGAGAATCATACTTTCGACAATTATTTCGGCATGCTGAATCCATACCGCCACGCCAACGGGTGGGACATTGGCGATGACGGCAAGACTTACGATGTAGACGGTATCGACGACAAGCTCAACACCATCAGCAACCAGGATGATGAAGGGACATCGTACTCCCTCTACAAGTTCCGAACCACGTGCATTGACGACGACTCCTCAGACTGGCTGGCCAGCTACGGAGACGTGAACCGATACAACTTCCTCACTGCGCGTCCAATCAAGATGGATGGATTTGTACATACGGCGGAGGGTTACGCCAAGAGTTGCGCGAACTCCGGGAAGTGCGGTGGCGCCTACACAGACCTCACCGGCCAGAGAGCGATGGGCTACTACGATCAGGATTTCCTGAATTACTACTACTACATGGCCTCGCAGTTTGCGATTTCAGACCGGTGGTTCTCGCCCGTTTCGAGCAAAAGCACTCTCAATCGAATCGCGACTTTCGCCGGCGGAACCACAGGAGGGCTCGTCTTTGATCGTGGCAATGACGAACATCTCCCGCAGGAGAGCATGGAGACAATCTTCCAGAAACTGAATGACGCCGGCGTCTCCTGGAGAATCTACTACCCATGACGACGACCTCAAACTATCCCAATACGATATTTTCGCAATTCGGTTGGGCCAATCAGTGGCTATATTTGAATTCCAGCAACGCGGCTTGCACGGGTACGACAAAGCCTTCAAGCGTGGTTGGAGATCCCACCAATTCATTCTGCATCGATCCGAATCATGTAGCGCCAATTTCCCAGTACACCACGGACCTGCAGAACAACACGCTGCCGGCATTTGCGTTCATTGAGTCTAATTCGGGGAACGGCGATGAGCATCCGGGTTCGCAGCAATCCGTTCTGAACGGCCAATCTCAGGTCGCAAATCTCATTAACCAGCTGATGGCGAGTTCGTCGTGGACGAACTCGGTTTTCTTCTTCGCTTATGACGAGGGAGGCGGCCCATACGATCACGTTCCACCGGTGCCTGGTTACTCGAACCAGAACACAGATGCGTCTATGGGGCCTATTCCCGACATCACGCAGATAGCGGTAAACCCGGACGGATTCAACCCCTGCCTTCCGCCAACACCGGGCGCGTACACGATCCACTGCGATCTGCGTTCAAATGACCCCGGCGCTCACGCCGGCGATGCGGCAGCCGTAAATGGATTCGCAGCGCAACTCGGGTTCCGCGTGCCCAACTTTGTCGTCTCACCGTTCGCGCGCAAACATTACGTCTCGCACATTCCGATGGACCACACCGCTATCATCAAGTTTGTGGAGAGCCGCTTTATTGGAAGTTCCGCGCATTTGACCAATCGCGATGCGGCGCAGCCCAATCTGCTGGACTTCTTCGACTTCACCAGCAAGCCGTGGGCCACGCCGCCAACCAACCTGCCCGTGCCGAAGACGCCATCGTCACTGGGCTATGATCCCTGCCTGCCGCAGAGCCTTGGGCCGTGATCTGGATAATGATCTAGGAAGTTGCGGGCGCAATGGAGCGCTCGCGGTGGGGAATTGTGCCCACGCTGACTTCCTGGTCTTTGTATTGCAACTGGTAGAGCTTCCAGTAGAGTCCGCGCTTGACCAGTAATTCCTGGTGCGTGCCCATCTCGCGCAATTGCCCTTTGTGCATGACGAGAATCGTATCTGCGCGCTGAATTGTGGACAGGCGATGCGCGATCAACACGCTGGTCCGGCCCTCCACCATGCGCTCGAGGGCGCCCCGGATGCGAAGTTCAGTGTCCGTGTCGACGCTGGAAGTAGCTTCGTCGAGGATGAGGATGTGGGGATTGTAGGCAAGAGCTCGGGCAAAGTTGACGAGCTGCTTCTGGCCCGTGGAGAGCGAGTTGCCGCGTTCGCGAACGGGTTCGTCAAATCCCGCAGGCAGTGAGTCGATGAAGTCGAGCACGTTAACGTCGCGGGCAGCCTGGCGCATCGTTGCGTCGGTGATGGCTTCGTTACCGAATCGAATGTTCTCGGCGATCGTGCCGGTAAAGAGAAATGGGTCCTGCAACACTACAGCGAAGTGACTGCGCAGCGCGGCAAGGTCGAGCTCACGCAGGTCAACGCCATCGAGTCGAATCGACCCGGCGGTCACATCGTAAAACCGCATCATCAGGCTGGTCAGGGTGGTTTTGCCCGCGCCGGTGTGCCCGACAATGGCGATGGTCTGGCCGGGCTCGATGGTGAATGAGACGTCTTTGAGGATCCATTCGATGTCGGTGAACGCGGCGAGTTCCTTTGCGCGCTCGGGTGATTCGGCGACGCGGTCTACAAGCTCTCTCTGTGCGGGTGTCAGCTTCTGGTAGGTGAACCAGACGCGACGGAACTCAATCCGATTCGAGCCGTCGCCAGAGCGTGGATTGGCTGGGCTGACGATCTCCGGTGCGGTATCAAGCAACTTGAAGATGCGTTCGCACGCCGCCATCGCGGCTTGCAGGATGTTGTACTTGTCGCTCAAATCCTGGATGGGTCGCCAGAAGCGCTGCGAATACATGTTGAATGCGGCCAGCATGCCAATTGTCACAGTGCCCGCAAGCACGCCGAATCCACCGCGCCAGATGACAAGGGCGATGGCGATCGAAGACAGAATTTCAACCGCTGGATAGTAGAGCGCGTACGCGAAGATCGTGTCCTTGAAGGCGATCATGTGCAGGCGGTTAACGTCTTCGAAGTCCTTGTAGGCGCGTTCTTCGCGGTTAAAGAGCTGCACTACGGCCATGCCGCTGATGTGTTCCTGGGTAAAGCTGTTGATGCGGGCGATGGCAGCGCGCACGCGGCGATAGCTTTCGCGAACGCTGTTGCGAAAGAGACGCGTGACGACGAGGATCAGCGGCAGAACGGCGAACGCCAGCAGCGCCAGCCACCAGTTGATGTTGAGCATCACGATCGCCATGATGGTCAGCGTGAAGAAGTCGTCGACAATGGCAAGAATGCCACCGGTGAACATTTCATTGATGGCATCGACGTCCGACGTAATGCGTGTGACCAGGCGACCCACCGCATGCGTGTCGAAGAAGCCGACGTGCATACGCTGCATGTGGCTGAAGATGTCTCGGCGCAGGTCGAACATGATCTTCTGCCCCGTCCACTGCATCAGGTAGGTCTGGATGAACTCAAAAAGGTAGGCAGAGACCTGGGCAACAAGGAAGATCAATGCGAGGCGCGTGATTCCCTGCATGGGATTGGTCGGCAAATGACGCAGGAGAAGAGCGGTGGGCCCACCTTCATGGTTCAAAATCGCGGTTCCAGAGCCTTTGTCCGTGGGGAAGTAGCGATCGATGCCGACCATCACGAGGTAGGGCCCGGCAACATCGCTCATCGATTTCAGCGAAATGGAGACGGACGAGATGGTGGCCTGCAGCCAGTAAGGGCGCAGGTAATGCCCAAGACGCTTGATCAGGCGGGAGTCATAGACTTTGCCAACCGGATCTTCATCGGACTTGCGAAGTTCCGGCTTGCTGTCACCGGCTGGTTTCGAATTGGATTCGCGCGACTTCTCTGCGTCTTTTGCCATGGTTTCGCAAAAACAGGCTTCCCTTTTCATTGTACGGGGAGACTGTTAATTGAAACGCAAGAGCGGTCTGCAAAGGACTTAAGGAAAGACTCAGTACATTTGATCCGCGGGGGCGTTCCGGCGTGCATAGGATCACAATCATGGCGGTGAGAATATCGGTATAATCCCGGCGAAATCAAAATCACAATTTGAATGGACTTGGTTCATTCAGTCAGAGAGAGAAGATGATCTCGAATCGACGGGTATTTCTTTGTGCGGCCCTCCTTTTTGTCGCCCCGCTGGCCTTTGCCAAAGGACCAGAAGACGCAATTCAGAAGCAGATAGCCGGCCTTCGCGATCTGTCGCCGGCGCAGAGACCACCTACGATCGTCAAACTGGCCGCCGACATTCGGGCGCTGCCGGCCGGGAAGTCCAAGGTCGGTCTTGCCGACGATCTTTCTCATCTGGCCACCGAAGGCGACCAGGGAGCTGAGACGATTCAGGCCGTCGCCGATACGCTTTCGCAGGCGTTGGCCGAGACGCCGATTCCCGCAAAGAAAGACTGGCCACCGGCACCTTACTTTGATCTGGCGCGACTCGTCCGATACGAGCATGCCACTTCAACGCTCGCCGACCCGCTTTTTGTTAAAGCGTCTGAAGCTCTCGCAAAGAACGACGCCGATATCGAAAAGATCGATTTCACGCTGAAAGATCTGCATGGGAAGAAGGTCACGTTGTCTCAACTCCGTGGCAAGGTTGTCCTGGTGAACTTCTGGACGACGTGGTGCGTCCCTTGCCGGCCCGAAATGGGAGGACTTGATGCAATTTATACGCATCTGGAGTCGCAGGGACTGGTCGTGCTCGCAATTGATCCCGAAGAAGTTCCTTCCTCGGATCCTTTTCTGATCGCCAAGACCGTCGAGCCCATGAATTTTCATCCGACCGTACTGCTTGATCCGGGTTCAAAGGTTGCGAGCCAGTTTCACGTGGATGGTGGATTTCCGAAGAGCTTTCTATTCGACCGCGAAGGCAAGCTGGTCGCGACCGCTATCGATATGCGCACACAGCGCCAGTTTCTGCTGATGCTGGCTCAGGCGGGAATTCATCAGTGAAAAAGTGCAGTGGCTCCGGGGCACTGGAATCCGGAGCCTTCGATTTCAGCGTGATCAAATGGGTGGGGTCGAATCGCGCATGCGATGCTCTAGACTCGAACCGTGAAGTCTGCCGATTCTGTCCTTGACTGTACCGATGAGCACGAACCAGCAAAAGTGGTGAAGCGCGGGCCATATGCGTATCCTCCGGGCCTTCGATTCAATCTGCCCTTCTATCGTTTTCATGGATTCTTCGATCCAACCAATCCCATTCTTTTGTTCAAACACCTTCAGCGCTACGGGCGAGCTGCACACTATCGCATCCTCCTGCATGATGTCGTGCTGTTGAATGACCCTGCTGACATCGCCGAAGTGCTCATCGACAAGGCAGCCTTCTTCGGCAAGGACCGTACGCAGAAGCGCATGAAGATCCTGCTGGGTGAAGGGATGATCACTTCGGATGGCGAAAATCACAACCGGGGACGCCGCATAGCCGCTCCTGCCTTTCATCGGCGACGTATCGAGCGCTACGCCGCACAAATTGTGGAACTTGCCGACGGCCTTTGCGCCCAATGGCAGCCCGGCGCGGAACTCAACATCGCGGCTGAAATGATGCGGCTGGCCTTGCAGATCACGGCGCGCACTCTGTTCGATACCGAAGTGACATCAGAAATTCACGAGATCAACGACCAGGTCAACATCATCATGGATCTCTATCACTTTCTGGTGACGCTGCCGCGGGCCGAACTGCTGCTGAATACCCCATTGCCGCAGATGCGGCGGTTTCGTGCGGCCAAGAAGCGGCTGGATGACGTTGTGAACGGCATGATCCGGGCGCGAAGTGCGGAGGCAGGTCATGGAGAGGCAAGTCTCGAGCGGCACGGCGATCTGCTCTCCATGCTGGTTGCGGCACGAGACGACCAGGCGGGAGGCGACGGGCACAAGCTCGACCCGCAGCAGATCCGGGACCAGGTTTTAACCCTGTTCCTTGCCGGATATGAGACGGTGGCCAATGCGCTGGCTTGGACGTGGCTCCTGCTCGGGCAGAATCCCGAGGCCGAGTCGCGATTCCATGCCGAACTGGATGCGGTTCTCGGCGATAGGCTGCCGACGTTCGAGGATATTCCAAGACTCGAGTACACAGCCATGGTGCTATCGGAATCCATGAGACTCTATCCACCTGCGTGGGCGATGGGGCGCGAAGTATTGCAGGATGTCTCGATCGGGCCTTATCGGCTTCGCAAAGGGACAATGGTCTTCTTCAGCCAGTACCTTGTCCAGCGTGATCCGCAGTGGTTCCCTGAACCGGAGCGGTTCTGCCCCGAGCGATTTACGCCCGAAGCCAAAGCTGGCCGGCCGCGGTTCGCTTACTTTCCCTTTGGCGGAGGGGGGCGGCAATGTATCGGGGAGTCGTTCGCCTGGATGGAGGCAATTCTGACTCTGGCTACAATCGCGCAGCGCTGGCGAGTTGAAGTTATCGCGGGCCAGAAGATCGAACTGCAGCCGAAGATCACTTTACGACCCCAAAACGGGATCTACGTCAAGGTCCTTCCGAGACATTAAGGAACCATCCAGATAATGCCGTAGACTCGAAGAGTGGGATTCCAGAGCTTTCACGGCAATGAAACGACAGTCCGGCACCTGCGGGAGGGATTGCGAAGCGGGCATTTCCCACAGGCGCTGATCCTCGCCGGACCCAAAGGCGCAGGCAAGTACACGCTTGCGCTGATGCTTGCGCGGGCGGTGAACTGCCTCGAGCCGATTGAAACCGATGGGTTGCCAGACTTTTGCGGACATTGTTCAAACTGCCAGCGCATCGCAGAATCCGCGAATCTGGAAGAGCGGGTTGAAGAAGCTGTAGCTGCGCGCGAAGAAATGCGCGATGCGGACAAACGAGAGACGCGGATCCTTATCCAGACCCATCCTGACGTTTTGATTGTGCCGCCCGATCCTCCACAACTCCTGATCAAGATGGGGCAGGTGCGCGCCGTGATTCACGCGGCGTACTACCGGCCGCCGGCAAATGCTCATCGGGCGTTTACAATCTTCACGACTTCGGCATTTATGAAAGAAGCGGCAAACAGCCTGCTGAAGGTGCTCGAAGAGCCGCCGGAGCGCACATCGCTGATTCTGCTCACTGAAAATCCACACGAACTGCTGCCGACCATTCGTTCGCGCGCCCTTCTCTACAGGCTGGGTGCACTGCCGACAGCAGAGATTGAGCAGCTGCTTGCCGAGCGTAGACCGGAGCTGAAAACCACACAAAGATCGCTTGCGGCAAGGCTCGCCGAGGGTGCGGTGGGACGGGCGTTGACGATCGATCTGGAGTCTTATCTTGCCAGCCGCCAGGATGCTTTGCTGATGTTGAGGACTGCATTGAAGGAGCCGGACTACTCGCAGCTTTTTCACGTGACCGAAACATATCGCGGGGGGGCCGACGGACAGGAGAAAACGATCCGCCTGCTGCGCGCACTCGGCAGCTTGCTTGAAGACTTGCTGATGATGATTGCCGGCACGCCGGAGTTGATTCGGAACCTTGATCTTTCCGCCGAACTGGAACGCATGGCGCAGGGAGTTACTGTCGACTGGATCGCGGCAACATCGCGTGCGGTTGTTCAGGTCGAGCAAGGTATGCGTCGCAATCTGTTGCGCTCACTGTCAATTGATGCAATGGCTGTCAGTCTGCAAGAAAAATAACAAACAACGTTCACAGATATAGCCGCTGAGGTGTGCAACCACGCCGTTGCGCAGGGCATCTTTTGGGGTAGAATCAAAAGACTCTCACAGGAAAAGACCAAGTAGAGTCTGATGTCCAGATATCCAGAGAGTTCGTCGTCATTCCACTTTGACGAGCTCTGGGAGTGAACCACCTCGTTTTCTGCGTCAAGCATTGAAGTATCTGTTCCGCATCTGTGCGAACCAGGTTGTGTTGCTTTGGAGGTTTTATGAATAGTCAGCCAATTGTGCCGGGAGTGGAGAATCAGCGCCGCGCCGAGACTTTTTTCCCGACGCATCGCAGGAATCAGAGTTCAGGCGCCGCACCGTCGTTCCGGTTCACAAATTACGAGGTTGATGAGAATTCCCGGCAGGCAGAGCAGTTCTATCTTCAAAAGCAAATTCAGGCGCAGACGCCGATGGTGATAGTTCTGCAAGATGGCGAGCGTGTGGAAGGTCAAATCGAATGGTACGATCGCGGCGTGTTGAAGGTGCGCGGTCGCGCCAAGACTCTAATTTACAAATCTGCAATCAAGTATATGTATAAGCTCGGCGAAGTCGGACAGTAGAACTACCGCACTATCCTCTGGCAGAATAAGCAGCTTTGCGCAGGCGGTCACGAATCGCTTCGCCTATACCTGCGGCTTGGGGTACCGGGCAGAGGATGACCGTGCACCCTTCGGTATCGAGTACCCGCAGACCGGCGTAAAGCTTCTCTGCCAGCTCTTCGGTCACGTTCCAATGTCCCCAGAGGAACTCGGCTGCTCCCCGGAGAGGCGGTTCAAACCTGGTCGGCGCCAACTCTGCGGGAAGCATTACTCCAATTCTGTCTTCTTCATAGTGACGAGCTGCCTCCATCAATCGTGCGGGGAGGTCCATGAGCGAGCCCTCGACAAGAATCAGCCGAGCGCGCGGCGCGTAGTGCCGCAGGCCAACGCCCGGTGAAGGAAGCGCCTCGGGAGCGGCGGCCTCAGGAAGCATTCTTTCTTCGTAGAAAACCACGGGACCGGCCACTTCCTTGATCTGTTCCGCCGTGATTGCGCCGGGGCGGTAGATCACCATTGGACTCTGCGTCGGATCAAGAACTGTGGATTCGACCCCATGACGGGTGGGCCCGGCGTCGAGGATGGCGTCGATCTTGCCGTCGAGATCTTCAAGCACGTGAGCCGCGGTGGTAGGGCTGATATGGCTGAAAATATTGGCGCTCGGCGCGGCAATCGGAACTCCTGCCCGCCGGATCACCTCAAACGCCACAGGATGCGCGGGCATGCGAATGCCAACCAGCGGACGACCCGCCGTGACGACATCGGGAACTGCTGCGGAGCGTGGCAGGAGCAAGGTCAGCGGCCCCGGCCAGAAGGCTTCCATCAATCTGTGGATGGCTGGCGCAACGTCCGTCACGAGCTGATTCAACATTGGACTTTGAAGGACCGGCCCGGCGATGTGCACGATGATCGGGTCCCACGAGGGCCGCTGTTTGGCTTGAAATATGCGGACGACCGCGGCAGCGTCGAGAGCATTGGCGCCAAGGCCGTAGACGGTTTCAGTGGGTAGAGCGACGAGTCCACCGGAGCGAAGGATCTCCGCCGCCTCAGCGATGGCGGCTTGTGCCGCGTCAGTTTCCAGACGGGCGGGGTCAACCGAAAAGCGCAGAGTCTTCACACACTTATTGTCGCCGTTTGAAGCGGTGGCCGCCACTTGCGTATACTCGCTGACTAACGATGGCTATTGAGACGGAGATCAAATTCCGAGTCACAAGCGTGGATGGGCTGGAAGGCCAGCTTCGCCAGGCGGGGTTTCGGCAGCAGACGCCGCGCACATTTGAAAGCAACGTCTTGTATGACACTCCTGACCGGAAGATGCGGGCCAGGACTGAGATTCTGCGTATCCGAAGCTATGCGGGGCGATGGGTGGTGACGCACAAGCGCCTGCCAGACGTCGGGCCTGGCGAAGACGCGCACAAGCACCGCGTGGAGACAGAAACCGAGGTGTCCGACGGCGACGTGCTGGCGCAGATTTTCAAGTCGCTGGGACTCGTGGAAGCCTTCCATTATGAAAAATGGCGCAGTGAGTGGACTGACGACGAGGGCCATTGTGTGATCGATGAGACGCCGATTGGCGACTACGCAGAGCTGGAAGGAACGCCAGAATGGATCGACCGGGCAGCGGATCGGCTTGGTGTGGATCGCTCCGCCTATCTGACGCTCAGCTACGGTCGGCTCTTCGAGTTGTGGCGCGCTGAACGTCGCTCAAATGCAAACGATCTCACGTTTGCGGCGATCGAAGCGTCCGTTGGGAATGCCTGAATACCAGCCATCAGCGACACCTGAAGATTTGACCGAAATTGGCACATGATCGTCGCTGGCGGGTCGCCGATAACTTCAACGTGCAGCTCCCGCTGCGTGGAGAAGATTATGGCTCGTTGGCATCTGATGTTTTCAAGATTGAGTTCGCGGGCGGTGCCCTTAAGCAGGCTTGCCGGCGCGCTGGCGTTATTGCTCATACTGTCCCTTCCTTGTCTGGGAGCGAGTGATCGCGCAATCAAGACGCGAGTTTCTCCCGTCTATCCAGAGATCGCCAAGCGCCTGCACGTCGCGGGCATTGTAAAGGTTGAGGCAACAGTTTCCGCAGATGGCAAAGTCACCGATGTGAAGACCATCAGCGGCAACCACATGCTTGCGCCAGCCGCTGAAGATGCCGTGAGAAAGTGGAAGTTCGCCCAAGGGGATAGCGAATCCACCGTCACCGTAGACGTGGGCTTCGCTATGGAACAGTAGCGCCGAGAACCGGGGACGCGGGTTCAGCGGTTTCGCTTCTGCTTCTCGCAGAAGCGAAACCGCCCTATGCTTCCGCGCCGTGGCACTTCTTGTACTTCTTGCCTGAGCCGCATGGGCAGGGGTCGTTGCGGCCGACTTTCTCGCCGGTGCGGCGTTGAGAAGCTTCGGTGCCGTTTCCGGCTCCGGCTCGGGTGGCGGCTTCGAGTTCGCGTTGCTTCTTGCGGGCGAACTCCTTCTCTAGTTGGTCGATGGTCGTGGATGGCGCGCGGGTTGGAATGGCGATCTCGCGCGACGCGGCATCGAGCATCCGGGGCTGGCCATCGCCATTCAGCGTCAACTGGTCGGCGCTGGCCACGGGGGGCGCGGGCGGAACCGCTCTGCGGGGTTCCGGAGCCGAATCAATCGGACGGCCATCAGGACCAAGAATCTGCATGCGGAAGAGGAAGCGAACGGTGTCTTCCTGGAACTTGGCCATCATGGCTTCGAACATGTCGAAGGACTCACGTTTGTAGGCCACCAGTGGATCCTGCTGCGCATAGCCGCGCAGGCCGATGCCTTCTTTCAGGTGATCCATGGCGAGGAGGTGGTCTTTCCAGAGGCCGTCGATCACGCTGAGCATGACCATGCGTTCGTGATAGCGCATCTGGGGCGCGCTGAGGATCTTTTCCTTGGTTTCGTATTCTTCCTTCAGCTTTTCAAAGATGGTTTCGCCGAGATCGTGCCGATTCGCCGCGTTGATGCCGGCATTGCCGAGCGAAATGCCGAACTGGCCCACCAGCTTTTCATCGAGCCCCTTGAGGTTCCACTGGTCGGGGTGCTTGTCATCGGGTGCGAACTCGTCGAGCTGGTTGCTGAGGATTCCGCCCACGTAGTCTTCGAGAATAAGCTCGCGCTGTTCGACGCCTTCGAGCAGCTGGCGGCGCAGTCCGTAGACGGCTTCGCGCTGCTTGTTCATTACGTCGTCGTACTCGAGCAGGTGTTTGCGCGATTCGAAGTTTTGGGATTCGACGGCTTTTTGCGCGGCCTCGATGCGATTCGAAATCATCTTTGACTCGATGGGAACGCCTTCTTCCATTCCCAGTTTCTCAAGCAGGGTGCTGACCCATTGCTTGGCAAAGATGCGCATGAGGTCGTCTTCAAGCGAGAGATAGAAGCGCGAGGCACCGGGATCGCCCTGGCGGCCAGCGCGGCCACGGAGCTGATTGTCGATGCGTCGTGACTCGTGGCGCTCAGTGCCGAGGATGAACAGGCCGCCCTTGGCGACGACTTCTTCGTGTTCTTTTTGCGCAGCCTCATTGTGGCCGGAGAAAGTGGCGTTCCAGTCGGGTTCAGCGACTTCGAACTCCTGGCCCTGGTAGTAGAAGCGTTGGAATCCGGGAGGTGCCATGGGATTGATGGCGCCTTCGGCAACAGAAAGTGCGCGGGCGCGACCCTGCTTGACCATCTCCTGGCGAGCCATGAATTCGGGATTGCCGCCCAGCAGAATGTCGGTGCCGCGGCCGGCCATGTTGGTGGCGATGGTTACCATGCCAAGGCGTCCGGCTTGCGCCACGTACTCGGCTTCGCGTTCGTGCTGCTTCGCGTTGAGCACGACGTGTCGGATGCCCTTGCGCTGCAGGATGGCGGAAAGGCGTTCAGATTTCTCAATCGAAACGGTGCCAACCAGTACCGGCTGTTGCGTTTCATGCAGGATACCGATGTCGTCGGCGGCGGCTTTGAACTTTTCCTTTTCGGTGCGGTAGACGACGTCGGGATTCTCTTTACGAAGCATCGGCTTGTTCGTGGGAATCACGACAATCTCAAGCTTGTAGATCTTCTCAAATTCGGCGGCTTCGGTTTCGGCGGTGCCCGTCATGCCGCTGAGTTTCTTGTAGAGGCGGAAGTAATTCTGGAAAGTGATGGTCGCAAGGGTCTGGTCTTCCTTGCGAATGTTTACGCCTTCCTTGGCTTCGACAGACTGATGCAGACCATCGCTCCAGCGGCGGCCAGGCATCAGTCGACCCGTAAAGGTGTCGACGATGATCACCTCGCCGTCTTTGACCACGTAGTCCACATCGCGCTTGTAGAGCGAGTGTGCCTTGATGGCGGTTTCAACGTAGTGCTTGAGTTCCCAGTTATCGGCGCTAGCGATGTTGTCGATGCCGAGCGCTTTCTCGATCGTGACCCAGCCTTCGTCCGTCACTCCGATCGTGCGGTGCTTCTCGTCAACGAAGTAATCGCCGGTGAAGGTTTTGCCTTCAAGGCTTTCGATCTCCTCGCCAAGCTCGAGCAACGGAATGATCTTCTTGACGCGCGCGTACTTGTCGGTGGTCTGTTCGGTAGGGCCGGAGATGATAAGCGGGGTACGGGCTTCGTCAATCAGGATGGAGTCGACTTCATCAACGATCGCGTAATAGTGGCCGCGCTGCACGCAGTCCTTGATCTCAAACTTCATGTTGTCGCGCAGGTAGTCGAAGCCAAACTCGTTATTTGTCCCGTAGGTAATGTCGGCTGCGTAGGCCTGGCGGCGTTCGTCGTCCGAGAGGTCGTGAACGATAACGCCCACGGTGAGGCCAAGGAACTCGTAGATTTTGCCCATCCACTCTGCGTCGCGCTTGGCCAGGTAGTCGTTCACAGTGACTACGTGGACGCCGTGGCCGGCGAGCGCATTGAGATAGCAGGCGAGGGTCGCAACCAGGGTTTTTCCTTCGCCGGTCTTCATTTCGCTGATCTTGCCCTGGTGGAGAACAGCACCGCCTATAAGCTGCACATCGAAATGACGCATTTTGACGGCGCGCCATCCGGCTTCGCGGACGACGGCAAAGGCCTCAGGCAGAATCTCGTCGAGGACGGCACGTTCAGCCGTCTTGAGGGCATCGGCATCGGTAATGCCTTGAAGCCTGGAGGCAATGCGCGCGCGGAAATCGACGGTCTTGGCCCGAAGTTGTTCATCTGAAAGCTTTTCCATCTCCGGCTCAAACGCGCCGACCTGTCCAACAATGGGAAGCAGTTTCTTGATGGCCCGCTCGTTGGCGGTGCCAAATACTTTCGTGAGTGCCTTATCGAAAAACACGGAAAACTCCAATCTTCCAGTGTGAATGTCGTGAATTGCAGCGACCGAGTACCTGGCGGCAAACTCTGCGTTAGCGCCGAGAAATCACGCGAGGCAAGGCGGGGGGCGCTGGAAGAGGTCGGAAAGCAGTGGCACTGCAGGCGCACGGCCCAGGCATAGGATGGACGCGAGGGAAACGAGAGTGAGGGGCGAAACCAACCCGATAAACAACACGGGCAGTATCGCGATCAATGCGCCGGAGCCTGCGTCGCGCAAGATGGATCGCGCCTGTAGCCGGGAACTGAGATGAGCAAACCGTGAGACACCGGCGTGCGCCGCGGGGTTTTGTGACTGACTCCGCGCCAGGAACTCGAGTACCGGATGCGCAAAGGCCTTGGCGTTTTGCTGTCGAGTCTCAGCGCGGGCAACAGAGGTGAACGCGACGGCGGCAATTGCCACCCACATCCAAGCGTTTCTGTTGCGAGTCCAAGGCATTTTAAGGTCCATCTCATATTTTGCCACAAATGGCTGTGCCGACGGCGGAGGCAGGGGCACGGATAATTGGTCTGGCGTGGCTCATTCGAGGCGCAATGACAGAGTTTCGACGTGCTCGCCTCTCCGAATTCGGCGTAGTTGGCGGAAAAGGTGCCTCTTTGGCGTGTCGGGGTCGCCGTTATCGTCTTCGTCGGCGTCTTCAACCTGGCGCTGCTGCGCTTCAATGGCGTAATGAATGCGGGGCCGGTAAATGAGGGTCAAGCCCAGAAGCACAGTTCCCAAGCCCTCGGAGGAGGGGGAAAACCTCGACCGTCGTCCCAATTTCCGATTGTGGCGCCACGGAACACGGAACAGGTAGTAGTAAGCCAGAATCGCAAGAATCAACAGGAACGGCGAGCCTAAAGCAAGTGCAGCGATTGCACTGTACACGGTGTCCATAAAGATGACCTTTCCGATGTGGGGCAGAACTCCGCTGTCGGTGGATCACAGAACACCTGCAGCATGAACCGCAGGTGCCTGCGTGTGTGGACCGATTGAAGAAGTTAAGCGAGTCGGAAGGGCGGAGGGCGCTGGAAGGATGGGGCCAGCGATGGAACTTCGGGGGTGTGGCCGAGCGAAAGCACCGGCAACAATGGCAGCAGACTGAACGGAACAAGGAGCCCAACGAAGAACGCGGGGAGAAGCGCCATCCAGGCGGGAGCGTCTGTGCTCGATCCGTGTGGAACGAGCAGCGCGACGAAAGCAATCACAATGGCCGCGATCGCTATCCAGAACCAGATCCGCTGCTGGCGAAATGCGTTCATTTCGAAACCTGCTGGGTCGAGTATAGCAATCTGTGAGTTCGAAGTTGTTAGTCGGCAGTTCAGAGTCTGCGTCGGGGACATCAGTGGGCAGCGAAGTCTACAGCCAAATGCTGTGATTTTGAGGACCTCAGACGGGATTTCGGAATCTTTCCCGCCAAACTGGAATCCGTTGATACGGAGGGGTTTGATGGCGGATAAGACGGATGCGGCGTTACGGAAACACGTGGTCGAGCTTTTGACACTGGGCCATGCCCATGCGACGTTCGACCAGGCGGTGAAAGACCTGCCGGTCGAGTTGCGGGGGAAGGTGCCAAAGGGAGCAGAGCATTCCCCCTGGCAGTTGCTCGAACATCTGCGCCTCGCGCAGTGGGACATCCTCGATTTCTCGCGCAACGAGAAATACCACGCACTGAAATGGCCCGATGACTATTGGCCGAAAGAGAAGGCTCCGGCGGACGACAAGGCATGGGTCAAAAGCGTGCGCGCGTTCAAGAAAGACTTGAAAGAGATTCGCGCGCTGGTCGAGGACCCGAAGACGGATCTGTTCGCGAAGATTCCGCATGGCGATGGGCAGACGATATTGCGCGAAGCGCTGCTTGTCGCGGACCACAATGCGTATCACGTCGGACAGTTGGTGCTGCTCAGGCGGCTACTCGGCGCCTGGAACTAGCGTTTCGACACTTTTTCAAGACAAGCCTGATCCCATCACGTAGAGTGTGCACAGCAAAACACCGCCCGAACGTTGCCGCTCCGCCGAGAATTGGACATGGTAAGAACTTCACTCATTGCTGCGCTTCTGGCAGTCATCCTGAGTGCTCAAGCTGGAAGCAGCGCAGTTGAAGAGCTTGCGCAACTACGGCAGCAGGCCCATGCAGCACGCGTTGCCGGAGATAAACGCGGATACCTTGATGCGGCCCTGAAGGTTCGCATTCTGTTGAATGATGCGCCTGATGCGGTTGAGGCAACTGCGAGCGCCTACGCCGCTGACGGCGACAATCAACACGCCATCGCGGCTCTGAACGAGTTTGCAGCCATGGGGCAGGCAGACGATGCGATGCTCGCCGGGACGGACAAGGCGTTCGTCGCGCTTCATGATCTTCCCGAATACAAATCTATTCTTGAGCATTTTCAGCAGAATAAGACGCCTGTCGCGCGGTCCGAGCGGGTGTTCACTTTGTCCGACGCCGGCCTCGTTCCTGAAGACATTGACTTCGATCCCCAGTTGAAAGCGTTTCTGATTACGAGCGTTCGCGAAGGAAAAATCGTTCGCGTTACCTCTTCAGGACAGGTGTCAGCCTTCGCGTCTTCTCCGAGCCGATGGCCGATGCTGGCAATCAAGGTGGATGCGAAGCACAACCGCGTGTGGGCAACCGAGGTTGCACTCGATGGCTTCACCAGCGCACCGAAAAGCGACTGGGGAAAGTCGGCGGTCTTGTGCTTTGACCTGGCAGGAAGGCTGCTGAACCGGATTGAAGGTCCACCGCACACAGCGCTCGGTGATATGGCTCTAACGGTGGATGGAATTCCGATTGTGAGCGATGGTGGCGGAGCAGTTTATAAGGTCGAAGGCGGCCGGCTCGTGCTGATCAACGGGAAAGAC
The DNA here is from genome assembly GCA_963832035.1 of uncultured Acidobacteriaceae bacterium. GTDB lineage: Bacteria > Acidobacteriota > Terriglobia > Terriglobales > Acidobacteriaceae > Telmatobacter. The sequence continues at coordinate 875,051 of CAWHSK010000005.1, forward strand.
TTCATTTCGCCGCAGACTCCGGCCATGCTTCCGGACGAAAATCTAGTGGCCGTTCCCGACTATGCGCGCGGAATCGGGATTCTCGATCTCAGAAACGGCCAGGTTCGCTGGCTCAATCAACACGGCGGCGCGAAGGCGGCGCTGAATGGCGTGGACGGGCTCTACTATTTTGACGGTGCGTTGATCCTGACGCAGAACGGGACATCTCCGGAACGAGTGGTGCGCATGAAGCTCGATCGATCGATGACGAGCGTCGTTTCAGAGGAAATTATCGAAAGATCCACAGCTACGCTGGGCGATCCAACCCACGGAGTTGTAGTCGGCGACTGGTTTTACTACATCGCGAATTCCGGATGGGATGTGCTCGATGATCATGGCGACGTGAAGGCTGGAGAGAAGCTTTCGCCGGGATTGGTGATGCGTTTCAAACTTCGTTGATGGAGTTCAATTGAACTTCAACAGCCGATCAAAAGAGATGGCTGGAGTTTGGTGGTTTCCCACTTATGGGACTTAAAAGACGTCCCATGAATGAGGCACACAGGTCATCGATGCACTAATCCATTTTCATGCCCGGCATTGATGAATGATCCATGTTGTCGTGCCCGTTGTCGTCATCGTCGACTGACCAGACCTTGGCTGGATCCGTTTCGTACGGATAAACGTGGACCATCCAGCCAAAGACATGCGGAAGAAAAACTCCGCCGGCCGCATCGCAGGCTTCCTGGGTATGAATGGAACCGAGTAGTCCGAATTTTGCGTTGGGACCGAAATATGCGGCCTTCTCTCCGTCCGGTGCTTTACAGAAGTTGATGTGCTGATGCCAGCGCGCAATGCTGAGCGGGACGCGGCTGTTGATCTCATCTTCGGTGGCATTGACACGGTCTGTATACATAACTCCGATCAACTTGTAACCGCCGTCAGCAGTTTTGCGATAGAGAAGCGAGGTCGGCTTCAGCGGGTCGAAGTGACTCCAAGCCGCCAGTCCGTTCGCCGCTTTTGTGAAGTGATACTGAGGCTGCGGAATATTCGGAAGGAAGATGCGATAGCCGTTGGCGAGCGCAGTGTGGTAGTCCTCATACGGAGCCATGGCTGCTTTGGCCGCGGTAACGATGGCGTCAGCCTTCGCCTGATCGCCGGGCTGCCTTTGCCGCAGGGTCGTCATGTACATGTGCCCGGACATGTGCGCCATTCCGCCGGACATTTCCGCCTGGCGGGAGGCACGCGGCTGGGAGGTCTGTGCGTGCGCCGCGCCCGTGACTAGAAGAATCGCCAGAGCGACGGTTGTGAGGAAGGGGAATTCAGGACGTAACGTCGGCGGATGTGCATGTGGGGACATTGCATGAACCTCCTGAGCTCAAGCTACGTTGCGGCTCAACCTGCGGCTGAGAGTGTGAGTGCATACGTTTTGACGGCTTGTTTGGTTCCGGGGCTACACGGCTGCGGAAAAAGACTGACGTTCGAGAGGAAATCAGCGAACGGGTGAGCTGGCGATCAGCCGTTCCGAGACGGCTTCAACGATCTGCTCTTGGACTTCATCGATGCTGAGGTTGCCTTCGATCAGGACGACTCTGGCCGGTTCACGCGTTGCGATTTCGCGGTATTTCTCCCAGACACGTTTGAAGAATTCGCCTTGCTCCAACTCGAAGCGATTTTCGTCCTTGCCGGTTTGAGCGGCGGTGCGTTCGTTGCGATTGCGAGCGCGGGCCAGGCTTGAGTCCAGCGAGGGCAGAAGCAGCAGCGTGAGGTCCGGCTGCAAATCTCCGCAGACCAGACGGTGCAGGTCGAGCACACGCTCGGAGCCGAGCTGGCGGCCGCCGCCCTGGTAGGCTTCCGTCGAGTCAGTGAAGCGATCGCAAAGGACCACATTGCCGGCCGCAAGGGCGGGTTCGATCACTTCCGCAATCGCCTGGGCGCGGTCGGCGAACATCAACGCCATTTCGGTCATGGGCGCTAGCGAGGTAGAGCCGGAGTCGAGCAGCAAGGCTCGGATACGGTCGCCGGTCGCGGTGCCGCCCGGTTGCCGAGTGATGACCGGACTGAGACCGCGTTTTTGCATCCACGCCGCCAACCGCTTGATTTGCGTGGTTTTGCCGGAGCCGTCGAGGCCCTCAAGAGTGATGAATAATCCGCGCGGCATGGCGAGAGTCTACCACCTGTGCGTAATGCGCTGCCTGTGTCGGAGGGCGGTGACGATACCGCCAGATTTATGTTACAAACAGGAGATTCTTAATTTGACGGCGGAGCAATCCCGCGGACTCTCGATGTGCCGCACGGTTTTTCTTCGGCTCTGCTGCAGGTTTTTTGCAGCAGATGAGGGCCTACCCCTTCGACCACTACTGCAGTCGCCGGGGTGCCCGGCTGACTGAAAATCCCGCAGACATCACAATCCCGATACACGCTTCGAACGATCAGGAAGATTGCGGGCGCTCTATCGTGCTCAATTGGAGTATTTGAAATGCTAAAGCTCTCTTTATTGAAAAGGCTCGCCGCTGGCGCAGCCATCGCGGCTGCTCTATTTGCCACCAAGGGTCTCAACGCGCAGAACCTTACGCTGGAGGGCCAAACTGGCGGGTTTATCACGCCAACTTCCTATGTGGTTTTGTCTGAGAAGGACCACGTGTGGTCGCACCCAGCGGTCGGCTACCACTTTGTGAATGCTTCCAGCGTGATTGGATACGTGAACACGTTTTCGATCGAAGAGGGTATTGCAAACCGTGCTGAGTTTGGCTATACGCGCAGCGTCCATTTCAAAGGCAACAGCCCGGCATTCAGCAGCCTGTGGGATTACGACGGAATGAATGTCTTCAACGGCAAAGTGGTGGCAATCAAAGAGGGACAATGGGGCGAGTGGACGCCGGGCTTTGCTGGCGGAGTGGTTGTGCGTACTGGCGACAAGTTTGTAAGCGGCGCGCTCAACGAGAAGCTCTATGGTGAGCTGAAGTCCTACACCAATGAAGATGTGTACGTGGCAGCTTCCAAAACATATCTGAAGCCACCGGTCCCCTTCCTGCTGAACTTTGGCTTCAAGATGACGAACGCGTCGATCTTCGGGCTTGGCGGTCAGTCCACGCGGTTCATGGGCCGGCTCTTCGGTGGTCTCGGTATTCCCATTCCGCTCGGACATAACCTGGCCGCTGTGCCCGCGATCGGATTTACCCAGGAGCCTCCAAACGTGGTTAACCTCGGTCCGATCCTCTATCCTCCCGGCTCCGGCGCGCACATTCCAACCACGATGGACTACGCGGTTCGAGTGACGCAAAAAGAGAATCCGCACTTTGCATTTGATATCGGCATTGGTCACGTCGCGGGAGTGATCGGCCATACGGCTGTTCCAACCGGTATTCCAAATCCACCGTTCGTAGTCGTTCCCATCGATCTGAAAGCGAACAGCGTCTTCGGAACAGGCCTGAGCTACCGTTATTGATTGAACGGATCCTCGAACTGAGAGGGTAGGCTGCTAAGTCACCTGCCCTCTGCGACCTATCTAAATCGGCATAACTGAATGCATAACTAAAGTGTCCCACCAGGGTGCAACTTTCCATGGCGCCCTGGGTTTACCTCTGCGTAGTCTGAATATGCGGCAAGCTGAATCTGCTATGAACCAGCCCTGAAAATTTGGGTTGGCAACGGGCTGGTCTGTGTAACCGGTTCCCAACAGTGCAGCCTGATGTCGCGCAAGTTCGAACAATCCCGATGAGTGGCGAACGATGGATGCCGCTCGTGAGCGGGCTAACTCCAAGGAGGTTTCATGGGTTTACTTCGCAAATCGCGCTGGATGTTTTTCGCGCTTCTGCTTTCTCTGGTTCCCGCATCTTCTTTCGCGGGTGTTTTGATCAGCGTCGGCATCGCTCCGCCGGTGCTGCCCGTTTATGTTCAGCCAGCTTGCCCGCAGCCTGGGTGGATGTGGACGCCTGGCTATTGGGCCTACGGCGATGAGGGCTACTACTGGGTTCCGGGTGCGTGGGTTCCCGCACCTTATGAAGGCGCGCTCTGGACACCACCCTACTGGGGATGGTCAACCGGCGCCTACGTATTTCATCCCGGATACTGGGGACCGCACGTCGGCTTCTATGGTGGCGTGAACTACGGATTCGGATACATGGGCGTTGGCTTTGTGGGCGGCAGGTGGCACAACCATGGTTTTGAATACAACACCGCAGTCGTGCACGTGAACAATGTCTACATCCACAACACCTACGTCGATCGCACCGTGGTGGAGCGCAACACGATCGTGAACGAACACCGTGTGGCCTTCAGCGGCGGTCCTGGCGGAATCCGGCACGATCCTTCCTCAGAAGAATTGCATGCAATGCACGAGCAGCACATCGGGGCGACTTCGCTCCAGCAGCAGCATTTTGAGGCCGCCCGTGCCGATCGCAGCTTCTACGCGAAGAACAATGGCGGACGTCCGCAGAACGTGGCTACGGAGCGCCCCATGGGCTACAACAACAATAATCATGGCGCCCAGAACGAGATGAAGCCGCAACAGCCGAGTTCGTTCAACAACCACGGCGCAGAGGGCCGCCCGCAATATCAGCAACAACAGCATGAGCAACATCAGCAGCAATATCAGCAGCACGGCAACAACGAACAGGCTCACGGAAACTCTCAGCAGCCGCACGGCAGCTATGAGCAGCCACATGGGAATGCTCAGCAGCCGCACGGCAACCACGAACAACCTCACAACGAGGCGCGGACTGCTTCCCAGGAACATGGTGGTGGTCAGGGGCATCCGCAGCACGAGGACAAGCCGCACAACAAGTAGTCCGTATTGCAGTAACGATGAAAGCCCACGGTTTGTGCCGTGGGCTTTTGTGTATTCCAGATGCGGGTTTTCAGCCGAGCAGCGGATCAGTCCCTGGTAGTTGAAGCCCGGCAATTTCAATTTCAAGTCCGCCGAAGTCGGGATGCAGATTTTCGCGGATGCGATAGGCGATATCTACGCACGAGCCAAGTGCGAGGCCAAGCTCTACGGACCGGGCAGCCATGTCCCAACCCACGGCGCGAATTGCCGCCGCGCCGTCCTCCTGTACCAGCTCGAGGCGGAGGTGGCGCTCTTTCATGACGCGCGGTGCGGAGACGAGGCGGGCATTGCGCGCAACAAAGATGGGTTCGAGATTGCCGTGGCCCAACGGCTCCAGCTTGCGCAACCATCCGGCCAGTACGGCGGTAATGTCATGCAGGGCGAGTTCCGCGTGTATCGTCAGCACGCGTTCCGGTTCACGCTTGGCGAGGCGTTCGGCAGCGCATTCGGCAAGGCGGCGCTTGAGTTCGGGCAGGGAAGCAGCGGGCAGCGCGAAGCCCACAGCAAAGGCATGGCCGCCGAACCGCGTGAAGAGGTCAGCGCAGGTCTCAATGGCATTGAGCAGCTGAAAACCATCAACCGATCGGCCCGAACCGTGCGCGATGCCGTCTTCCACGCTGATGACGAGCGCGGGCTTGGCGGTGCGTTCCACCACCCGCGACGCAAGGATGCCGATGACGCCGCGATGCCAGCCGTCGCCATCCACAACCACGAGGCGTGCCGCAGAAAGTTCCTCATCGGTCGCCAGACGCGTTTCAATCGCCGCAAGAGCAGTTGCTTCCGTGTCGCGGCGGTCGCGATTCAGGCGCTCAAGCTTGTTGGCGAGTTCCGTGGCGCGGGCTGCATCGCGCGTGCAGAAGAGCTCGATGATCTCTGAAGCTACATCCATGCGACCGGCAGCGTTGATGCGCGGCGCGATGCGGAAAGCGATATCGAAGCTGGTGATCGGCTTGGTTGCTGGAGAGAGTTGGGCTGCCGCGAAGAGCGCGCGGAGGCCTGCACCAACCGGTTTGCGCAGTTCCCGCAGACCCAGCGCGGCGATTACGCGATTCTCGCCGCGCAACGGAACTGCATCGGCGATGGTGGCGATGGCGGCCATCTTTAGAAAACTCGGGAGCAGTTTGTCGCGCGTGCGGTCGGTGTCGTGGCGCTCCAGCAATGCCTGCGCGAGCTTCAGAGCGATAGATGCGCCGCACAGCGATTTTTCAGGATAACCGCAGTTATGCTGGTTGGGATTGAGGATGGCCAGTGCAATCGGAACGGCATCGTCAGATCGCGACAGATGGTGGTCGGTGATGATGAGGTCGAGGCCGAGCCGTTGCGCGGTTTCTGCTTCTGTGAAAGCGCGCATACCGGTGTCTACAGTGATGACGAGGCGAACCCCCTCGGCATACGCGGCTTCAAGTACGGCAGATTGCAAACCGTACCCCTCGCGCAGACGATGCGGCACATGGAAGCGTACCTCGCCGCCGAGCAACTCAATCGTGGTCTTGAGCAACACTACAGCGGTGGTGCCGTCGACATCGTAGTCACCGTAGAGCAGGATCGGTTCCTTGCGCGAGATGGCCGCTTCAACGCGTTCCACGGCGGTGTTCATTCCCAGCATGAGCAACGGATCGTGCAATTGAGCGATTTCAGGATTGAGAAACGCGAAGGCTTCGCTGGAGGTGGCGATGCCGCGAGCGATAAGGAGTTCGGCGAGGACAACGGGGATGCGGGCTGATTCTGCGAGAGCAGCGGCTTCCAACCGATGAGGCTCAGCGAGAATCCAGCGCTGGCGCGGCGTTGAGTGAAATGTGGCGCTATTCTGAACTGCGCCCGTAGCGCTCACCGCGATTACTCGTCCTCTTCGTCGTGTTCGTGATCGTGGTCGTCGATGATGATGTCATTAAAGCTCTCGACATCTTCAAGCAGCGACTGGAAACGCTCGTACCACTCGGTCGTGGTCTCATGCAGAAAAACGATCCCCTGGTAGATGAAGCCCAGCTGGATGTAGCCGACCATGCCGGCATACTTGCGCAGCCACTGCGCTTCAACAAGCTCGGAAGCTTCCTCGTCGGGAAAGTTCATCTCGCCAGCCTCTTCGATGAGGTGATCGAGCTCTTCACGGTCCAGGCGCATTTCGCTGAACGTTACGAACGGCGCGCCAACGCGCTTGGCCATCTCCACGAAGTCTTTCCACGCGTCAGGATTGCTTTCGCCTTCCCATACGACCGATGGAATGTCTTCGGTGACGTACCCTGGAAGTCGCACGAGACCGTGACCTTCGATGAAGGCCACCATATCGTCTTTCAGCGACAGAAGATTGTCCGTGCTCATAGTCAAGCAATCATTCTCTCAGATGGGGGTCGGGTAGGCAGGAGCAAATGTGGAAAGTTTGCGACGTGTTCGTCCCTGTAAGCTGAATGCTGGAGGAACGACGCTTGCCCCTGTTCGAACACCACGTTTTTGTCTGCCACAATACCCGTCCGGAAGGTGCTCCAAGGCCCTCGTGCACGAGCGATGGAAAAAGCGAACTACACACGCAACTGCAACAACTAGCCAAGGCCGCCGGCCTGGGAAGTACCGTGCGCGTGAATAAGTCCGGTTGTCTCGACCAGTGTGAGCACGGACCCACTGTGGTTGTGTATCCCGAGGCTGTCTGGTACGGGCATGTGAAGCCCGAAGATGCCGCGGAGATTGTGGAGGAGCATCTGGTAAACGGCCGTCCGGTAGAGAGGCTGCGCCTGGCCGATGCGTGCATCAATACGAAGACCTGCCCGCATCGCAGTTAATCGAATTAGCGGACGAACTTGGCATTGTGTACACCAAGTGGTCCGATGCGGTATCCTGAAATTTAGCACATGATTTTTTCTCGCGAATACATTGGGTATCTCGCCCGCCGTACGGTCAAGCACCTCATTGATGCCAAGCTCATCACCACAAGTGACTTGAAGGGCACAGAGGCGCGCGTCACGGAAGGCCTCACTGACGAGCTTGCGCTCGAGGACCGCATCAACGAAGAAGTGCGCGTCATCCTCGACGCGTATTCCGAGGAAATGCGCAAATCGGGTGCGCAATACGCCGAGATGTTCAAGAAGGTGAAGACCGAGCTCGCCAAGAAGTACAAGGCGGTGCTATGAGGATTAACCGCGACAAGCTCAACAAGCTGGCTCACACCGTGGCGGACACGCTGGCCGACCTCGATGCCGTCGGCTTCAATGAGGACCGCAACACCATCCGCCAGGAGGCGCGCAAGGCGCTGGAAGGCCTGCTGACAGAAGAGGCCCGGATCGATACGGCCGCACGTCAAAAGATTGCCTCGCAGCGCAAAATCATCCTTGAAGGCTCGCAGGAGTGGGAGATCCTCTACCGCAAGTACTATAACGATGAGGTTCGGAAACTGGGGATTTGACGTGGTTCTCCCGGCCTGACCGGCTTTGGCATACCATTGATTTTTTGATAGATTAAGAAGGCGGCTCCAAGGCTGCCCCCTCCATATGTGGCGCTATCGTCTAGGGGTTAGGACGTGAGATTCTCAATCTTAAAACACGGGTTCGATTCCCGTTAGCGCTACCAAGCCTTCATTGGCTCAAAGTTATTAGGATCACGCTTCGCTCACACCATTAAGCCTGTTTTATGATTTGCGATTCTTTCAAATGCGGTTTCTTAACCCGTTGATGATCGATCTCAACCGCGGAAGCCTGTGATCCGTGGGCATCGCATTTTCCGCGAAGTTGACTTGAGTGATTCGGAGCACGAACTCTAAGTGACCAATTCTCCGAGTCGGCAATGATCTGGAGAGAGCGGCCGAGCCAGTCAACACAACGGCGTCAGTCGTAAGTGCTCAACGACGCCCCGAGACAGCTGGCGCGGCCTTAACAAATTGGTTGGCCGTGGCTTCCTTGGTCATCCAGCGCGAAGAATCCCACAGGGCTACCAATTTGGATTGCCGGGGGCCCGCTATTCTAACGGACTTCGCTTTTGGTGCCGGAACCCGCAAGCGGTTCCGAACCGCGATCCTTAGCGGTTTCGATGAGCAGGAGGGAGACCGACAAGCTTAGCAATGGCCCGCACGCGCTGAACAACGCTCTGGCGGCGCCGCCAAGTGCATCGGCATATGCACCCATTGCGAGGGCGGCCAATGTCGCCGATGTCGAGCCGACTACCCATGCTTTTGGCAGGCTTCCCAGCCGCCATATCCCCAGCGGAACCAGCCATGCGAACGTATACAGGAACTCTCGCGCAAGAAGGCATCCGACTAGACCCGAAAGGAAGGCATAACCGGAACCTGAGTCGGCCGCAAAGCTCAGAAGTGAGGCGTCGGATGGGCGATGCGACATCAGCGGAATTAGTACCGCGAAACCAACTGCAACCATGGCTCCGATCCACGCAAGTTGCGAAAGTTTGAGCGACCCGCGTCGAATGGTTGTCAGCCACCATCCCAATGCAAGTACCGCGGCTAAGGGAACAAATGTCTCTTTAGCGAGGGCTCCAAGAACACCCCAAAGCGGCAACAGCCACCAGCGTTCCGTAAGCATCGTCCACACGATCGCCATCAGCATGCAGTTCACAGCGGAGTCCACGTAGCCCGAAAGATTCCAATTCGCCACAACAAAGCTGGTGAGATAGAGGAGCCCACTCACGAGAGCGGCTGCTTCGTTCCCGGTAGTGCGACGGCCAACGTCTACCAGCAGGAGCGCGGTCATTGCGATAAAGAAGGAATTCGAGACCAGGAGCGCGAAGAATACTGGATCCCAGGAGTGCAGGTGGTCTTTTGCAAGCCAAAAAATCGGCTTCGCAACATACGGAACAAGTGCTCTGTGTGAGAACTGTTGCTGATCGTCCTGCAGTGGATCGCCGGTCACGAGCGCGTAGTATGCCCTGGAATCGTAGAGACCCGGAACCGCCCTGGGATCGTAGCGATTAAGTGTCGGGTAGCCCAGGCCCATACAAACGGCGAAGAAGAGTGTCAATAGAATGACGCTCCGTCCAACTCCACGCCTCAATGAACCCCCCATGGTCAGTACAAATTAGCTCGAATCGTAACAGCTGCTGTTTCAGGCTGTCTTTTCGTCGGGCCGCGCGGCGTTCCTGTATGCCGACATCCGTTAAACCAAGATACTTCGCGGGCTCTCCTCTCATTCCATGGGTTTTTCCGTTCGAGCTTCTCCGGATCGCACCGGTTGTGTCGAGGCGTATGCATTACCTAAGAAACATGGCGTGAGCGCCGACCGGTTGCAGAAAGCCATTTTTGCCATAGAGTTTCAAATGAAGGAACTGAACATGAACTCTAAGAAACTCAAGAAGCGGATGTTGACCGTCCTGTCCATCATTTTCTGGATCGGAACGGCGTGGGGAGGCCTTACGTTTCTTTCCTCCGTGAGCGGAATTCAGAGCTATTTTCGAAATTCCTCAGGGAACTCGCCCGCCGCACTTCAAGCCGCAGTTGTCCCAATCATGATTGCAGTTCAGATCACCGTGTGCGTACTGGGCATAGTAGTTGTTGGCAACGCTCGAAAGACGCTTGTTCAAACCACGAAAACAGAAATGAGCCACGACGCGATTTGAGGGCTGTTGCATCGAACGGGCCCGATACATTCCGGGCCAACCAGCCAATCGCTTCTCAGCATCTCGTACCCTCCAAATCCCACTAAACCTGTTGGACCACCTGATTGTCCGTTCGGGAACATCGACGGTCCGTGGCTGCCGCTGCGCCGCTAGAATGCGCGCATGAGGTTTCCAGACCCGCTGCGCCCATTCAATCGCTTCACCTCGTTTTTCACTCAAGAATCCAAAAACCGCAAGGTATTTCGCTGCACATCACTTCTCGTGCTGGTCGGTGCGTCGGTGATTTCGACGCCGCTCGATGCGCGCCAGCAGCAGGGCACACCCAAAGACAGCATGGCCGGCATGGACATGAGTGGCGATATGAAAGACATGGGCCCCAGTATGGAGGCGATGTCGGGGCACATGTACGTGACGCAGCTGCGACCCAGGCAGCCTGGCGACGAGGAGAAGGTTAAAGCGGTTATCGCGCAGGTGAAGGCTTCGATCGAGCGCTACCGCGATTATCACAAGGCGCTTGAAGACGGATACGTGATCGCCAATCCCAAGGTGAACGAGCCGCAGTTTCATTTCAACAACAAGGCCAATTTGCAGGAGGCGGAACAGCACTTCGACCCGACCAGGCCGTCATCGCTGCTCTATTTTCAGACCCCGACCCAGCGCTACAAGCTGGAGGGCGTGATGTTCACGGTTCCGCCGAATGCGAGTGAGGATGAACTGAACGCACGCATCCCGCTGAGCATTGTGCGCTGGCACAAACACGTCAACTTCTGCGCGGCACCGGCTGACAAGATCAAGGAATATCTGGGCAAGCATCCCAAGTTCGGCATGTTCGGTTCAATTAAGACGGCGGATGCCTGCAAGGCGGAAGGTGGCACGTTTTATCCCGTGATGTTTACGTGGATGATTCACGTGTTTCCATTCGAGAGCGATTTGAAGGATGTGTTCTCGATGAACGACGATGTTCCGCACTTCGGAACGGGGCAGTAGATCGCGCCTGCAGACCGAAATGGGTGGCGGTTGTGCCATTGAAGCGGAGCCGGGTAATCTTGCTGGCATGAATTGGCGGCGCGGACTTTTGCTGGCTGGGATGAATCTATTGGCTGCTGTGCCGCTGATCTGTCTTCTGGCGGCTAGAGACGCGCAATACATGAAAGAGCGGGAGCAGCGGTCTGCAAATGAGGAAGGGCTGCGGATCGATAGTTCCGGCGAGATTTCTGCAGCGCCAACCAACTTCGTTCAAGTTCAGGAAGAGCGGACGGTCACCTTCAGCCCCTGCGGACTTTGGCCCCATTATCCCCCGCAGGTAAGCGCCGTGCAGCTTGGGAACATTCCGGCGTTTGTGCTAAGCCAGTGGAACGTCGTTTGTCCTCCGAGATGGTCCGAAGCGGCCATGCTGGGTATCAGAGCGAACGGAGTCTTTTCGAACAATCTTGAAGCGAGAAACCGGCTAGACGTAAGCCTTTGCATCTTGATTGCAATTCAATGGTTCCTGATCGGCAGTTTTCCTCTGATTCAGTCGAATCGATGGTGGGGAGAACCGGGTGCCTTTATTACCACCGCTAACTTCGTTGCGGCTTGCATTGCGATCATTCCTGTCGTCGACAGTTTGGCAAAATTGCCAGCATTGATTGCCTTTGTTGGCTGGGTTTGGTGGTTCGGTCTGCTCGTGTGGCTCCCCGTTCACAAGACCTGGCAGTCAACACTCGGCGGGTTGCGGCGTCTAACTGATTGAAAGTATGCTTGAATCCCGATGAAGCGAATCAACATGCGAAATCAGCTCTTTACGCAAGTCGCCGTTCCTGCATTGGCGCTGGCTTTTCTGTCGGTTGCGATGCCTGCCCAGCAAGCCTCGAACACCCAACCCGCCGCCTCCTCTGACGATAAGCCGGTTGCCACCCTTAAGGTCCAGGCCCGCGAGGTGCTGCTGCCGGTTACGGTCCGCGACAAGAAGGGCGCCTTTGTAGCCAGCCTGGACAAGAGCGACTTCACCCTCACCGAGGACGGACGGCCGCAGAACATCAAAAGCTTTACACATGAGGCGAATCTGCCGTACAAGATCGGCTTGCTGGTCGATACCAGCCGCAGCGTATCCGGTGCCCTTGAAAACGAACGCAAGGCGGGAGGTATGTTCATCGACGCGATGCTCCCGGCCGAACCGCGCGCCAAGGATCCCGACGAAGCGTTCCTGATCCACTTTGACCGGCAGGTCGAGTTGCTTGAAGACTTCACCACCTCGCGTGAGAAGTTGCACCACGAACTCGACGACATGGGCGCCACGCACCAAACGCGCGACGACTCGCAGGGTCCGGAGACAACGGGCGATGAGCGCGAAAGGCCGACGCATCCGCGCGGCGGAACGCAGCTGTACGACGCCATCTACTTGGCCTCAGAAGAAGTGATGAAGCATAAAGACGGGCGGAAGGCGCTGGTTGTCTTCTCCGATGGCGTGGACCGCGGCAGCAAAGACACCATGAACGACGCAATTGACGCTGCCGATCGTGCGAACGTGGTCATCTACACGATCTACTTCAAAGGCCAGGAACGGGATTCAAATTACGGCTTCCCCGGAAATAACCGGCACGGGGGAATGGGCTATCCCGGCGGCGGTGGCGGCTACCCAGGTGGAGGAGGCGGCTATCCCGGCGGCGGGCAAGGTCGCGGCGGCGACTCCAAGCCCGCAGTTGACGGCAAGAAGATCATGGCCCAGATTGCGGATCGCACCGGCGGCCACGCCTACGAGGCGAAGAAGCGCGAAGATCTTGATGCGATTTACAAGCTGATTGCCGAAGAACTGCGTAACCAGTATCTGCTGACCTATACGCCCGACAAGGTCGACAACGATGGTGGATACCACAAGGTTCTGGTCAAAGCCAGCAAAAGCGATCTCACGGTGACGACGCGCCAAGGCTACTACGCGCCGGGCGGCGAGGACTCGAAGTAAGGGGATGGGCTGCGGGATTCAACTTTGACGTCCTTCTAGTGCGGTATCCCGAGAATTGTCGATGTGTGGCATTCAAAAAAGCAGATTCTTCGCTCACCACCCCCGAACTGAAAGACGTTCGGGGCCCCGTTCGCTCAGAATGACACCTCAATTTTCATCTTGAAATTTTGGGACGCCACACTAGTTTGCGGTGGGCTCCATTGCCGGTTCGGCCAGCGCCGACGCATCGAGCGCCGCCTCGGTCACCTCGTCAGTGATTACCGTGAAGTGGCTGAGATTCGCCTGGCCGAATGACGTGGTAATGGCCACATCGGAGGCGTCGCGGCCCACGGCCATCAGCACTCGGCCAATGCGGGGAGTGGCGTGGCGCGCGTCAAAGGTCCACCAGCGGTCTTCGAGATACACCTCAAACCATGCACTGAAGTCCATTGGGCCTGAGACCGGCCAACTAATGTCGCCGAGATAGCCGGTGGCGTAGCGCGCGGGGATGTTCATGGCGCGGCAGAAGGTGATGGCGAGATGCTGGAAGTCGCGGCACACGCCGATGCGCTCGGTGTAGACATCGAGCGCTGACTTGGTTGGGCGCGCGTGCGGATAGCTGAACGTCACCTTGCCGTGCACCCAGTCGCAGATGGCCTGCACACGCGACCACCCGGGGGTAATGTGGCCGAAAAGCTCGTAGGCGATGTTGGAGAAGCGGTCGACCTCGCAGTAGCGGCTGCTGAGGAGGTAACAGAGGAATTCGGTTGGCACGTCGCCAACGGGAACCTCGCGAGCGTAGATGTTGATCTGGTCCTGGAGTCCGGTGTCGCGGATGAGTGTGGAGTTGTGCAGGCGCAAGCGGCCTTGGGGGGCGACGAAGCGAGTGCAGCGATTGCCGAAGCCGTCGATGTATTCGGTTGCGTCGACCTGGGGCTCGATGTGCAGGGTGTCGGGCTCGATAAGGTCTTTGTCGCGTGAGGGATGAACGTGGAGCAATGTGACCAAGGGCGCGGATGCAGGGATATCGAATTGTATGTCGTAACCTATGCGAATCAGCATCAGGTGGGTGCCTCTAATCTACGGAATGCCGTTTGGCGGCTGTTTAAGGGATGAATCCAGTCCGAGCAGGGAAATTCCGGCCGTCACGCTATTAGATGCAATCGTATGGAATGTGACTGATTTCTTCCTAAACACGGAAGGGCGCCCGCCGAAGCGGACGCCCTTTTGTCACTGGCCAATCGAGAATTACTTGTTGGTATGGGTCGTTCCGGTCGCCTCTTCCACCGCTGCCTGGGCGGCCGCGAGGCGTGCCGTGAGCAGACGGAAGGGTGAGCAGGACACGTAGTTCAAGCCGATCTTGTGGCAGAACTTGACGGACTCTGGATCGCCGCCGTGCTCGCCGCATATACCGACTTTGAGGTTGTTCCGCGTGTTGCGTCCCTTGGCTGTGGCCATCTTTACCAGCGCGCCCACGCCAGCCTGGTCCAGGGTGGCGAACGGATCGTGCTTGAAGATGCCGGCCTTCAGGTACGCAGGCAGGAAGTTGTTGATGTCGTCGCGCGAGATGCCGTAGGTCGTCTGCGTCAGGTCGTTGGTGCCGAAGCTGAAGAACTCGGCCTCTTCTGCGATCTGATCGGCAGTCAAGGCAGCCCGCGGCAACTCGATCATGGTTCCCACCATGTAGTCAACCGTCTCGCCCTTCTCCTTGAAAACGTCTGCGGCAATGCGGCGCACGATGGTGGCCTGGTGACGCATCTCTTCAATGGAGCCGATGAGCGGGATCATGATTTCGACGTGCGGATCGCCGCCCTTGAGCTTGACGGCAACCGCGGCTTCGAGAATCGCACGCGCCTGCATCTCGGTGATCTCGGGGAACGTGATGCCAAGGCGGCATCCACGAAGTCCGAGCATCGGATTCATCTCGTGTAGCTCTTCCACGCGCGCCAGCAGCGGACGGAGTTCCTTCAGCTTGGGCGACCGCGGCTTGGTGTCTTCGAGGTGCTGGATTTCGACAAGCAATTCTTCCCGCTTGGGCAGGAACTCATGCAGCGGCGGATCGAGAAGGCGGATGGTGACCGGCAACGCTTCCATGGCCTTGAAGAGACCAACAAAGTCGGCGCGCTGCATCGGCAACAGCTTCTTCAGCGCGTCGCGGCGGTCCTTCTCGTTGTTGGCCAGAATCATGGCGCGCACGTGTCCGATGCGGTCCTCTGCAAAGAACATGTGCTCGGTGCGGCACAAGCCAATTCCTTCGGCGCCGAAGAGGCGAGCCTGCTTGGCATCACGCGGGATGTCGGCGTTGGCGCGGATGTTCAGCTTGCGAAGCGGGTCGACCCAGCTCATGAACTTCACGAGATCTTGATCGTCGGGCTGTGCGGGCAGCGTCTTCAACTGGCCTGCGATCACCCGGCCGGTTGTGCCATCCAGCGAAATCCAGTCGCCCTGCTTGAAGGTGTGTCCCTTCACGCGGAGTTCCTTGGCGTTTTCATCTACGACGCAATCGCCGGCGCCTGCCACACAGCACTTACCCATGCCGCGGGTGACGACAGCAGCGTGTGACGTCATGCCGCCGCGCGAGGTGAGAATGCCGGCTGCAACTTCCATGCCCGCGATGTCTTCAGGAGTGGTTTCGCCGCGAACCAGGATGATGGTGCGATAGGCGCCGTTCTGGTGATACTTCACAGCATCCTCAGCGGTGAAGACGATCTGTCCAACAGCCGCGCCGGGTGATGCCGGCAGGCCGGTGGCAAGCACTTCAATCTTCTCGCCCTTTTCCACGAGGCGCGGAACCAGGAAGTCATACAGCTGGTTCGGCTCTACGCGGAAGATGGCTTCTTCCTGCGTGATGAGGCCTTCGCGCACCATGTCAATGGCGACGCGGACGGCAGCAAGTCCGGTGCGTTTGCCGTTGCGGGTCTGCAGCATATAGAGCTTGCCATCCTGGATGGTGAACTCAAAGTCCTGCATATCGCGGTAGTGCTTTTCCATCTTCCATGTAATCGCCTTGAGATGGTCGTAGACCTTAGGCATGGCGCGCTCGAGTTCGCTGATCGAAAGCGGTGTGCGCACTCCCGAAACCACGTCTTCGCCCTGCGCGTTCATCAGGTATTCGCCGAAGAACATTTTTTCGCCCGTCGCGGGATTGCGCGTGAAGCCGACGCCTGTGCCCGAGTTTTCTCCGAGGTTGCCGAAGACCATGGCCTGCACGTTGACCGCTGTGCCCAGCCAGTCATCGATGTGATTGATGCGGCGATACGTCTTCGCGCGCTCATTCTTCCAACTCCGGAAAACGGCGTCGCGCGCTTGTACAAGCTGTTCGAGCGGGCCTTGCGGGAAATCCTTGCCGGTTTCTTTGCGCACCAGCTTTTTGTACTCCGCAATAATGTCCTGCAGCGCCTTGGGCTGAAGCTCGTAATCGAATTTGACCTTCTCGCGCTCCTTGATCGAGTCGAAGATGTGCTCAAACTTTTTCTTCGGAACATCAAGGACCACATCGCCGAACATCTGAATGAGGCGGCGATAGGAATCGTATGCGAAACGCGGATTACCGCTGCGCTTGGCCAGCGCTTCAACGGCCTTGTCGTTCAGGCCGAGGTTCAGAATCGTATCCATCATGCCGGGCATTGAGAACTTCGCGCCGGAGCGAACCGAAACCAGCAGCGGATTCTCGCCGGTGCCGAGCTTCTGCCCCTGCAGCTTTTCCAGGCGCGCGAGAGCATCATGCATCTCGACATCGATCTGCGGACTGAGGGCCCCGCGCATATATTCGCGGCAGGCTTCTGTCTGAATAGTGAACCCGGGAGGTACAGGCAATCCGGCATTCGTCATCTCGGCGAGACCTGCGCCTTTGCCGCCAAGAACGTCCTTCATACGGCCGTGGCCGTCCGCTTTACCATCACCGAAGAAGTACACATATTGGGTTGTCGTTGAAGTCGGGCCTGCCGGTCCGGCAAGCTGCTGATCCACTACGCCCTGCGTCATGGAATAAAGCCTCCGATATAGATTTGCACCGTGAATATCCGTACGGCGACACCGATGGCGGAGGGCGGAACGCGGGCTTGGCTCAATGGCTTTGAAACCGGTTGGAAAACCAAGTGCGAGCGGTCATCCGGCACAGGATTGTGCCTTACGGCTATTCCTTAGTCGCAAGTACAAATAGCGCGGCAAGTATACACTTGCCTGTGCCAGTCATCACAGACCCTCAACATCCGCAAAGACTTGCGCCGATTTTTGCCTCGGTTTTCCTTGAGCACGTACGCAGATGCGCGTGGTGAAAGGGGATGCGGGATGGCTCGCATTTTCAACACGCAGTCGGCAGTGCGGATCGGGTTCGGATTGCGGAAGGCAGACCGCATTACGGGATGACGCGGATGCCGTTGATCACGGAGTGCTCTTCAGCCTCTGTCTCGAATCTCTTTGAAGAGCGACTCCCTCAAGTCGAAGGCGGCCTTCGAATCCGATCGGTCAATTACGTTGTACTTAACGTTTTCGAAAAATCAGTGAGGAGGAGCCTCCTGATAGACGTCTCGCGCTGTATAGCCTTCCGGAACTTCAAAGAGCGCAGGGTCCGGCGCTCCCTTTTCATAGCGCAACAACTCTGATTTTTCGTACTCCCCGTTCGGGTATCGCACGACGCGAAGGACTTCAACCCCATAGTCTGTCCAATTCCAGGACTCTTGAATCACCGGCGTCCATTTCCCGTTGCCGTCGGCATCCGGCTGAACCGTTCTGAAACGCTTTCCTGTGGCTTCCATTCCATGGATCATCTTCGGTCCCAGATGTTCGACTGCAGATTCGGATGGAGGCGATAAAGTCGCTGGCGTCTGCGGGCATTCGGGCTCGGGTTCAATTAGGTTTTTCGCAGTCTCGGCCTGCTCCTGCGATTGCCTGGGAGCATGAAAGATGACAGCTTCTCTGGATCCGGAATTCCACGTGATCGTGACATGGCGCAACGGATCGCCTACAGACGCAATCATGGTGCCTGGGCCAGCGGGCTTGCCTCCGTTCCAAACCGTGGAGTGCGTTTCATTGAACACTCTACCCACGCTGTCGTTCGCAGCTCTGACTGTCCTCACATTTGTGATGACGAGTCCCTCCGAACGTTTCTTCACGCTAGTCACCTTCCAACTCGCAGTGAAGGTCAAAGGGAGGGGTCGAGAACGTTGCCCGCAAGTGATGGCATACGCGACCGCGCCACCAACTGACTGTGCAAAACCGGCTTCGTTTGAGACGAGGATCGCGGCGATGACGAACATACACCGGGCGTACATGGGATTCCGTTCTGCTTTGACCGTGCCAGTTTGACGCACTTCTGCCTGAAAGGCAAACGATCTTCAGTCGCCGGGCGAACTGGACATTCAGCGGGGAGCGGATGAAAAAAGCCAGGAGCAACGCGCACAGTGCGAACGTCTCCGTTGACGGCGAGAATATGTTTACTTGAAAGGAAGCAGGCGAAGCCGCTCAAAGCGAGTTGCGAGACGGGCCGCGTCAGGTTTTACGCGGCCGGCATCTCGTAGCAGTTTTCGCCCTGGGGGCAGGGGATTACATTCTGTGCATTCCGAGAGATCAGAATGCGGTCGAGTCCGACGAGCTCAAGAATCTCAACTACACGGTGCGATGCGTTCATGATTGCGAACTCGTGACCGGCCATGTGAGCTGCACCATAGAGCGAGATCAACGCCGCGATACCGGCAGCATCGATGCGCTCGATGTGGCGCATGTCGAGCGTGACTGACTGCTGACGCACGACAGGTTCGAGGTCCTTCAACAGTCGCTGTTCCTGGCCGCGCACCAGTTCATGCAGATTGCCTTGAACTGTGACCGGCGCTTCATTAACATTTTGATAATTGCGTGTCATAAAAAACCTCCTTTGAAACGCCTATCTGCGGCGTCCGCAGGAAAAGCCGAGGAAACGGGGATTTCGGCTTCTCATCCTCTTACAGTGCACCTGAGCCGCCAAAGTAGCGATTGAGCAAAATCACTGAAACGGCAGCTGATACGAGCGGCGCTTCCAACTTGCTTAATGCGCGAACTGTTCGAAATCCCTGTTTCGCGTCCACATTCGAACAGTCTGTCGGGGTCCCCGGCAAGTGATCTTTGCTTGCTGGGGCGATCATGCTCATCACTACGCAATGAGGATATAGAGAAGTTCCATATATTTGATGAAGCGGGTGCGAAGTTGGATTCGGAAGATACATCTCTCGATGGCGAAACAGCTTGTGCGCTGGCGAAGCAGTGCGGCTTCACCAACGCCGGCCTTGTAGCTCTACCGCATTCTGAAGAGTCTCGCGATGCGAGCCGTTTCACATCATGGATCGAATCGGGTCGCGCGGGAAGTATGCGTTATCTCGAGCGCGCGAATGAAGGCGGTGAACTTGTTCGTGCGCGCGTTGCCACTCCGTTTCCATGGGCGCGATCAGCGATCGTCTGCTTCGCAAGCTACCATTCCGCGTTACCACTTTCCACCGAAACGCAAGATCCACGGCGTGGATGGATCGCGCGTTACGCATGGTCCAGCCGCGTCGATGAAAAAGGTGAACGCCGCCCCAGCGACTATCACAAGGTACTGCTAAATCGCCTCAGGGCTCTCGATTCGAAATTGCGTGAGAACTTTGGCGCGTTTGAATCGCGCGCTTACGTCGATACGGGACCAGTTGTCGAACGCGCGTTGGCAACAGCAGCAGGCCTGGGATGGACGGGAAAAAACACTTGCCTCATTCATCCGCAGCTCGGGTCTTTTGGATTTCTCGCGGTGCTTCTGACTAGCCTCGAAGCCAGCCCACAAGACGAAACAGTAGAGCTGATTCGAGATCATTGCGGGACGTGCAGGCGATGTCTCGATGCGTGTCCCACGGGCGCGTTGATCGAGCCTTACAAGATGGATGCGACGAAGTGCATCTCGTATCTCACCATCGAGCACAAGGGAACGATTGCGCCTGAGCTGATGACGGGCATGGGGCGCCAGGTCTTTGGCTGCGATATTTGTCAGGATGTCTGCCCGTGGAATCGCAAAGCACCGATTGCGTCCGATGCGGAACTCGAGCCGCGGGACGAATTGGTGAATCCTGCGCTCGAATGGCTGGCCTCATTGGACGAGCAGAGCTTCGAGCGCACCTTCAATGGATCGCCGGTGCGCCGCGCAGGTTTTCTGGGGATGCGGCGCAACGCTGCTATCGCGATGGGCAACAGCGGCGACGAAGCGTTCGAACCGCGCCTCAAGGACTGGGCCGAAGCGGCAGACGCAGGTCTCCGCGCCGCCGCGCGATGGGCGCTTGCCAAGCTGAATTTTGAATTGACCCCAAGGGACGAAACGCCACCAAAGGCAATCAGCAACGCAAAGTGACCTCAAAACTGAGGTCCCCAAAAGTTCTAACCGATTACGCGGCTGACATTGGCGGCGCTTAGACCTTTGGGCCCCTGCTGGCACTCAAATTCCACTGGTTCGCCTTCGTTCAGCGTTTTGTATCCGTTCTCCATGATGGCCGAGAAATGCACGAACACATCTTCGCCGCTCGACCGTTGAATGAACCCATATCCTTTGGCACCGTTGAACCACTTCACTACGCCCTGCTCCTTCATTCACCTTCTCCTTCTTTGATGGTGAGCACAGTGGGGAAACCGTAACGCGCCGTTCCTGTCTTTTTTGATCCGCAGGAAACGTAGACTCCGGGCTCAACCCAACCCAGAAATGCCGCGAGCCGCCGACGCGTCCGAAACGGTCGCGTTGAGGCAGCTCGATCTAATTCCAGAATTGGGGCTGTGCTTCCCAAACACCAAGACTTCCAATGCTATGGCCTTCCTGAACTTGCAACGGTGTGCCTCCCGGCGCACCGTGCTCCTTTTATGGCAGAGAACTTGCCCCAAAAGCAAGGAGAAAATTGACTTCCGTACCGCAAGGTAACCACTGCCAATCGTGGGCTATGGAAAAATAAAGATACATTACATTTCAGGACGGAAATGGGCTGCACATTGTCTCGTGAGAGCGAGCACAACGGTACGAGCGCCCGTTCTGTACCTTTGTCATTTGGAGATCCTGGTGAACGACGTTTCAGAACCCGATACGTGCGTGACTGAGCCGCTGCCGGCTGCAGGAGGGTTCAGCGACAACCAACCGGTTGCTGTTTCAAAGTGGTACCGGTGGCGTAAGAGGGGTGTGGCCATTGCCGACTACCTGCTCGACGCCGAGGTGCACACTTTTGCCTTCAGCGTTGCAGCCAATGCCATTATCTCCTTCATTCCATTGATCGTGTTGCTGTACACCATCGCTCTCTCCGTTTTTCACTCGCAGGAAATGGTCACCGTGGTTAACAAGATCGTGGAGGAGTTCCTGCCCACCACGGCCAAACAGGGCAGCGAGGATTTCCTGGCCTTTTGGCTAAGATGGGCGGCTCAGACATCCGGCCGGCACGGGGTGCAGGCGCTCTCGCTGGTAATGATTCTGATCTCCTGCACCGGTATCTTTCTCCCACTCGAAGTGGCTCTGAACCAGGCTTGGGGAGTGACCAAGAGCCGCAACTATCTATGGAACCAGGTCGTGGCCTTTGGGCTGGCCATCTGGATGGTGTTTCTTGCGATGGCAAGCGTTTTGTTGAGCACCTGGCAGCGTCAGCTCCTGGGCTTTGTCTTCTTCCATCACACCGAGAATTTCGTTTTCCAGGGGATAAGCTATCTGTGGCTGGCGGCGACCACCGGCGTCGCCTCCGTTCTTTTTTTCTTCTCCATTTACTGGCTGTCTGCCCAATCGAAGGATTCCGGCGCGCCAGGTCATTCGCACTTCGATCATCACGGGAGTCGTCTGGCTGGCCGCGAAGGAAGGTTTCGTCGCCGTGCTGCCGCACCTCGATCTGAAGGCTCTGTATGGACCGTTTTACGTTTCCGTCGGTCTGTTGTTCTGGGCCTACATCTCAGGGCTGATCCTCTTCGCCGGTGCGCAGATCAGCGCGATTCCTCCTATGGAGAAGCCTGCAAAGAACTGAATTCGGTTCAGCGATTCAGCGGGTGTATTATCGTGGCGATCCTGA
The DNA here is from genome assembly GCA_963832035.1 of uncultured Acidobacteriaceae bacterium. Taxonomy (GTDB): domain Bacteria; phylum Acidobacteriota; class Terriglobia; order Terriglobales; family Acidobacteriaceae; genus Telmatobacter. The sequence continues at coordinate 897,348 of CAWHSK010000005.1, forward strand.
TCTGAGACGATCGTATGAAGTTTCGATTCGACACATCAGCGGCTTTTTTCGTCTCAGCCCTCCTCGCGCTTCCTCTGCCCTCACAAACTCTCGATCCTCCAAAGGATTCGGCGCGGAACTGGACTGCGACGATTCAAGCTCTGGTTCGTGATGATCGCGGGAATCCGATCGCGGGGCTCGGTGCGGACGACTTCATCCTGACAGAACATGGTGAGCGAGATAAGGTCGTGGAAGTTTTTAGCCTCGCCGGACCCGATTTCAACGGTTCGCAAGCTCCCATCGAATCATTCAATCCGCAGCCAGTTGCTCCAACCCAAGTGACGCAAGGCCCACATGCAGCGACCTGGGTGCTGGTGGTGCTGGCTCCCATGTCTGCTTCAGGCAGAGGTTTCGCAATCGCGGGACTTCTGAAGTTTCTCAACCAGGCCGGCGCAGACAAGTGGCACGTTGCAATGTTCGACGACCAAGGGACCTTTGTTCCGTTTGGGCAGGACCTGAAGGCACTTCGATCCAGAATCAGTGAACTCGCGAAGCACGTGAGTGCACCTCAGTTTCAAGGCGGACCCTGGGTTCTTCAGGCAAGTCGCGCAATCGAGGATTTGGCGATCAGACCTGGAAGGCACGCCATTGTCTTTGCCTCCGATTTCGAATCGAACGTATCGGATCCGATATTTATTAACCCCTGGCGTCCCCCTTTACGCATTGGCCCGTCGGCCTTCATTGGTGCAGCAGTTTATGCGCAGGCGGCTATGTATACGTTGCAGGGCTCAGCGCCGGGAGTGGTAGTGCCGTTTGGGGGAGCGGCTGAGTCCCAGTACTCCGGATCGGGAGAGCAAGTTGCCGAGATCATCAATCGGCAGACTGTCGGCCTCGGCGAACTCCGTGGTGATTTTCTATATGCAGCCGAACAGACAGGGGGGCATGTCGCGAGCGATATGCAAGATGCCTTCGCCGATATTGCATCCGACGGCACCGGCTATTATCAAATTGCATTTCAAGCGAAGCCGATCGAACTTGACGGAGGCTGGCATCCGGTTTCGATTTCAGTGCGAGCTCCCAACGCGCGTATACGAGGTCCGGGATACTATCTTGCGCCCGTCGCGGAGAGCAGGCGGCAAATCCCAATTTCAATCGCTGAGGCACTCAAGCAGGGAACCAGCACCACACGGCTAGACGCGGCAGCGCATGTATGGCTGTTCCCGGATGCCCAGGGAGTTCACACAGGGGTGATGGCTGCGGATCTGAGTTGGCCCACAAAGAACGAGGGTGCCGCTCAAAGCTCACGTATTCAGATCTTCGCCCAGCTCTTTGATGATTCCATGGGGCGCGTTGTGGGATCGTGGCTCTCTGAGCGGGATTGGAAGATGACGGCTGGGCAATACCAACCCGCTCATTGGCAGCGGGAGGCCACCCTGTATCCCGGGTCCTACACACTGCGGGTCATAGCGATGGACTCTACATCCAGAAAGATCGGCACAAGAGAGTACTCATTTCTAGTAAATCGATCGAATGGTGCTGCGATACGCTTCGGTGCCGTTGTGATTGCTGATCGCTGTCTTGACGAGGAAGAGCGCGAGGGACGATCGAATCTGCTTGATCCTCTGCTGGTGGACGGATGCCTGTTGGCGCCCTCTGCATCAGCAGGCTTTTCTCTCAATCAGAAGCCCACAGTATTGTGCGGATATATCCGCCGAGTGAAAAAGTCGCGGCGCTGATCTTGAAGCAGTGGAAAGCATATGCGGTTGTGGACAGCGGGCCGCCGGCGAACCTTGCAATCACGAGTGCAGATATTCGGGGATTGGTCGCATCCGCTCCACTCACTCTTAGCAATTTGAACTTAAAGCCCGGCACCCATCTTATCAGGGTCTTTTTTGAAGCCCACGCGGCAGGTGGACACGAGCATCCGATGACTCTGAAGAGCCAATTGACGGTGTCTCCCTGAGGCGAGGGCACGCGATCAGATAGCCGTTTACTCCTGCAATCCTGCAGAGGTATCCTGTGTCCCAAATCCCCGATCTTTGAGGAGGTCCCCCTTTGAAGAACATTGTGGCCGTTGGTGTTTTTCTGGCAGCTTGCGTGGCCCTCGCACAGAAGCCTGTCGATCCCAAACCCGTTTTTCTGATGGGAGGCCTGGGCAACCTGCATCATCCGGTGTCGACGAAAAACGCCGAGGCGCAGCAGTTCTTCGATCAGGGATTGTGTCTCGTCTACGGCTTCAACCACGAGGAGGCGGCGCGATCATTTCATCGAGCTGCCGAGCTCGATCCGCAACTGGCAATGGCATGGTGGGGCGTGGCCCTCGCAGTCGGCCCCAACTATAACCTGCCGGTCGATCCTGAACACGAGAAGATCGCCGTCGAAGCAGTCGCCAAGGCAAAAGCCCTGAGCGCGGGTGCTTCATCGAACGAGAAAGCTTATATCGAGGCCATTGCGCAGCGCTTCTCTAGCGATCCAAAGCCCGACTACCACCAGCTCGACATGAACTATTCGAAGGCCATGGCGGAGCTGACGAAAAAGTACCCCGATGATCTCGATGCAGCGACACTCTATGCCGACAGCTTGATGAACCTTCGTCCCTGGAAGCTGTGGAACGCGGACGGAACCCCGGCGCCAGGCACCACCGAGATCGTCGCCACGCTCGAAGGCGTGCTGCGTCGCGATCCCAACCACATCGGCGCGATGCACCTCTACATCCATGCCGTCGAGGCCTCACCGAATCCGGAACGCGCGTTGCCCTACGCTGACCGCATCCCCACGCTGGCTCCGTCTGCAGGGCACCTCGTGCACATGCCGGCGCATATCTACGAACGCACCGGAAACTTCAATGGCGCCCGCGCGCAGAATGTGGCAGCGGCCAAGGCTGATGAGGCTTTCGCCGCATCGACAGGCCAGCAGGGTATGTACATGATGATGTACTACTCGCACAACCTGCACTTTGGCGCGGTTTCCGCCAGCATGCAGGGTCGCTGCGCAGATGCGAAACAGTTGGCCGATCAACTCGCAGAGAACCTGCGACCGATGGCGAAGGAGATGCCGATGGTCGAGCCGTTTATCGGGATGCAGTTTGCGATAGCCGTACGCTGCGGCCGCTGGGACGATCTGCTCGCCATGAGCGAGCCCCCGGCGCAGACGTCTACGCTCAAGGCTTACTGGCTTTATGGCCGGGGCATGGCCCTGGCCGCGGGCGGCAAAGCCGACGAAGCTGAATCACTCTCAAAGCAGCTCGCCGCGCTGGAGAAAACGACTCCTCGCGATGACATCTTTTCGCCGCCAGTGGAGAATCACTCGTGGCAGATCTATCACATCGCCGGCGACGTTCTTGCCGCACGCATCGCAGCTTCAAAAGGAGACAAAGCAGCGGCGATCAGCCTGTTGCGCGATGCCGTCGCGAATCAGGATCAGTTGTTATACGACGAGCCGACAGACTGGTACTACCCGGTGCGTGAAACCCTTGGCGGCATGCTCCTCCAAACTGGTGACGCCAAAGGCGCGGAGCAGGTGTTTCGTGAGGACCTACAGCAGAATCCGCGCAATCCGCGATCGCTGTATGGTCTGGCGGAGGCTCTCATCCTGCAAAAACGTGACTACGATGCGTCATGGGTAAAGCACCAGTTTGATACGGCTTGGCAGGGCGCCGATGTGACTTTGAAAGTGGAAGACCTATAGCCCACGGGGTTCTCCAACGGAAGAGGTGCGACCCTCGGCCGCACCTCAAAATTGCCGGCTAGCTTTCGAATTCTAGTTGCCGGACTTCTGCGCAGTAGCCCGAACGGCAGAAAGGTTCTGATCTCCGAACTTGAGCTTAATGTTGTTCACTGCGCCATCCGCGTCAGCCACAAATCGAACCTCAGTCGGCGCATCGTTCAGGTAGAACTCGGTGTCGGAGGTGGCGATCAGGCCGTACGGCGACGGCTGTCCTTTGACGAAGGCATAGAGCCTTCCATTCCGCATCGTGATTTGCAGGACCGCCGGTCCAAGCTGGTAGTCGCCTACGTAGCGGGCGAGGGTCTCCTGCGAAGGGTGCACAATTTTTCGCGCGATCGGCGTCTCGTATTTTTGTCCAAACAGAATTGCGGAGAGATCCTTGTTGATTTGAACGTAGGTTACGGCCTCAAAGTTGCACAACACGATGATGACCGCATCGTCGTCAGGATAACGCGTGAACTGGGAAACAAACCCGTTGACCCAACCGCCATGTCCCACGTACTTATGGCCGAAGTCCTCGCCCATCAGCCAGCCATAACCGTACTCCGCTTCAATTGGAAGTGGCGGCGGCGCGACAAAGTGCCCATAGGGTTTCCATGCCTTTGCGGTGATGGCTTTGCTGAATAGCTTTCCCGATTTCAATGCGCGATCGAATTTATACATGTCGTCCACCGTCGATCGCAGCGCGCCGGCAGCGCCTCCATACGCCGAGTCGCCGTTGGGTGCGTTGATTTTCGTTTCCCCGTCGAATCGATAGCCGCTCGCGCGATCCGGTACCACATCTACCGAATAATCAAAAGCGGTGTGCATCATTCCGGCCGGCTTGAGAATGTTCGCGTTTAGATATTCCTCGTACGATTGGCCCGTGACGATCTCGATCACGCGCCCCAGCAGGATGTAGCCTGCGTTGCTGTAGCGCAGAACCTCTCCCGGCTTTGTCAACAGCGGCTTGTCGGCATATTCCTTGAGCGCGTTCTCAACATGGCGGCTGTCTGTGAGATCAGAATATGCCTTCGCGGCTGTGAACTCCGGGATGCCGGATTTGTGGCAGAGCAACTGGTGAATCGTGATCTCGCTCCACGCAGCCGGCACTTCCGGCACATACTTCGCCACCGGATCGCTTACTTTCAGCTTTCCCTTTTCTTCAAGCTGCAGAATGCTGAGCGCGGTAAAACTCTTGGTGATGGAGCCGATGCGAAAGACTGTTTCAGGAGTGTTGGCGACGTTCAACTCGTAGTTTGATTCTCCATACCCCTTGCGCAGGAGGACCTTGTCGCCTTTCGCAATGAGTACGGCGCCGGAGAATCGTCCCTGGTTTGCCCATGCGGTCAGGTACGTATCCGCCTGAGTCCCTATGTCCTGCGTCCAGGCGACAGCCGTCATCCCCATCAACAGAACACCACTTAAAACAAACTGCACAGAAATGCGCATCGCGTCTCTCCCAAATTCCTGGTTGAATTGGTTCCACGCGATAGTACGGCTTAGCAAGAGGATGCGTTCGCGTTTCCAGACGAACGAACATTGAGTTGTGCTGGTGATCACAATTCCGCTGTGCTCGTTGGTTTGGATCTTCAATGGAGGAGCAACTGCAGCGGCGACAGCGCGAGCGCTGATCTACGAGACTTTGAACGCCTTTACCGCGATGGCATTCGGCCCGCGGCCGGCAGGAAGCATCGTAAACATCTGGCAACCGAGTCGCGCAGGCCCGGATATGGCGCAATTGAGGGTGCGAACTACCGCGACGTCTCCCGAGCGCGCATCGACCACGAAGAGCAGATGGCCGGCGGTAGAAAATGCCAACGCTGAGGGTCCGTCACCCACATGAATTGAGCCAATGCGCTTGCCGTCTTCGATCGAGTAAACCGTTACTTCCTGGGAGCGCAGATTGCCGACATAGAGCAGGGTGTTGTCGGCGGAGACAAGGCCGCGCACAGGATTGGCGCCCATCAGGTACGCGCCGGCCACATCGTCGGTATAGGCGTATATTTCGGAGATCGAATTCGATAACGAGTTCGAGACGAAGACCTCGCCTCCATCGGGTTTGAGCGCGAGCTGCACCGGGGCGCGGCCCACGTCGAGGAGGGATTCAAGCCGATCGGTTATCGCGGGGCGGCCGTCAGGCCGGGCCTCGTGCGCGAGTTGGATGGCCATAACCTGGTGTCCGCCGGAACAGGCAGCGAAGGTCTTGGATGAATCAGGCAGAATGACTACGTCTGCTGCGCCGGGGCAGCCTTCCACGACAGTGCGAACCTTGCGCGTCGTGGTGTCGATGATGCTCACAGAGTTGCCGCTGCGATTTGCGACGACGAGGGTTTTACCGTCAGGCGCTACGCGCGCTGCTGCTGGAATCTCGCCGACACCGATTAGCGCGACTTCGCGGTGTGCCTTCAAATCGAGGACGGAGATGCTGTTGGAGCCGGAGTTGACGACATATGCCAGATCGCCTTTGGGATCGATTGCGATGGCAAGCGGCAGCTTGTGGACCGGGATGGTAGCGCCAACGGAGTTGTTCTCTGCATTGATGACGGCCACGGAGCCTTGCGTGTTCGCTGCGCCGGAGTTGACCACGTAGACTTCGTTGCGCACGGGGTTGGCAACAACGGCAACCGGATTTTGTCCCACCGGGATTTCGCGATCAACGCGCACATTCACCACGTCGTAGACCGAGACTGTTCCGCTTCCGCCGTTGGTGACGTAGGCGTATTCGCGATGGCTTGCGTCATATTGCGGAAAGTCGTGCGGACGGCAGGCGGTGAGCACGAATGCTGCCATCAGGGAGACAACTAAGATCCGAGGTCTCAACCGCGAGACCTCGGGCACCCAACTTTTATGCGTCATGCCGGAGTTACTTAGTTTTGGCGACATGCGATTCCGCTGCGGCGGCTTCGATATGAATCCCGCGTGGCAGCTTGCGATGCACAACAGGGGCAATCTGTTCTATCTCGTCCATCATGCGCGCGAACTGGTCGGGATAAATGGACTGCGGCCCGTCGGACAGCGCTTTTTCCGGCTGATGGTGTACCTCGACGAGGATGCCGTCGGCTCCAACAGCTACCGCTGCGCGCGCCATGGGCAGAACCTTGTCGCGCTTGCCTGTTCCGTGGCTGGGGTCAACGAGGATCGGCAGGTGGCTAAGCTTCTGCACGGCAGGAACGATGCTGAGGTCGAGCGTGTTGCGCGTGTGGTCGGCAAAGGTGCGCACGCCGCGCTCGCAAAGGATGACCTCGTAATTGCCCTCGCTCATGATGTACTCGGCAGCCATCAAAAACTCGTCGAGAGTCGCGCTCATGCCGCGCTTCAGCAGGATCGGCATGCGCAACCGTCCAGCATGTTTGAGCAGCGAGAAGTTCTGCATGTTGCGCGCGCCTATCTGGACGACATCGGCCCACTCGGCGACCAACTCCAGCGTCTCGTTGTCGATGGCTTCGGTAATGATGCGGAGTCCAAAGTGATCGCGGATTTCGGCCATAATCTTGAGTGCGTCTACGCCGAGTCCCTGAAAGGCGTAGGGCGACGTGCGTGGCTTGTAGGCTCCGCCGCGGAAGAACTGTGCGCCGGCTGCCGCGACTTGCTCGGCGATGGCGAAGGCCTGTTCACGGCTTTCGATGGAGCATGGACCACCGACGATGGCGAGGTTGCGTCCGCCGATCGTGGCATCGGTTCCAGGGAAGCGGATAATCGTGTCTTCTTCTTTAACGTCGCGACTTGCAAGCTTGTAAGCCTTGGAAACCCGGATGACTTCGGAGACGCCGGAAAGCTCTTCAATATTGCCGCGATCTACTTCGCCCTGGTTGCCGGTGATTCCGATGGCGGTGCGTTGCGCGCCGGGCATGGGGTGGGCGCGGTAGCCCAAAGCTTCAATGTGCGCGCAGACGGCTTGGATTTGCTCCGCAGTGGCCTGCGCCTTCATCACAACTAACATCACTGGATCCTCACTGTAAGTTTACGGCAATTGGCGGGATTCTGTGATCCCGGCCGGGTTTGGGGCGCTTGGCTGCGCCGTGCGAGCTAGCGTGTTCGGTGCGGCCTTCGCTCAGCGTTCCGCTTTTCAGTGCGCCACTTGAGGCCGAGCCAAGCCAGGTAACCGAGCTGAATCACCCAGGTCACGGTGTACGCAGCAACAACGAATTGGTGATCGAGAATGTTCCGTTCGTCCATTGTTTTCCTCATTTTGGACTAAATCTGTTGCGACCTCAGACGTTGGCTTCGAGAGCTTCCCGCGCCTCGAGCGCGGCGTATTGCTGGTGACGTCGTTCGACCTGGTAACGCAGGAAGAGCACCAGCATTCCCCAGCAGAACCACGCCAGCATGTTCCACAGCAGCGCGTGAACCATGGTTGGATCTTTCATACCGGAGTCCTGGTCACCGCCGAAGACCGGCGCGGGATGCTGCGTGCGCCACCAGCGGTTCGACATGTAGACAATCGGCACGTCGAGCGCGCCGAAGATGCCGAGTACAGCGGCGAGCGTCTGCATCTGCGGACCAGCAGCAAAACGCCGAAGCAGCAGATAGCTGACATAGATGAGCCAGAGTACGAGCGTCGTCGTCAGGCGCGCATCCCACGTCCACCAGATGCCCCAGGCGCGGCGTCCCCACAGCGGGCCGGTGGTCAGCACCACGGTGCAGAAGACCACGCCAACCTCAGCGCCAGCCAGCGCCCATGCATCGGCGATCTGTGCGCGATTGGGGCTGCTGCGCCGGAAGGTGAGAAAGCCTATCGAACCGATGAGGCTGATGGCGAAGAATAGGAACGCTACCGAGGCCGATGGCACGTGGTAGTAGATGATGCGGAAGACGTAGCCCTGCATGGCATCATCCGGCGCGACGTAGATGGCCTGATGATATCCCTGCACCATGAGCAGAACGGTGATCAAGGGAAAAAGGGTGAGTAGGACTTTTTTCATACAGAATCCTGTGCGAACGAATTAAGTTTACGCCGCAACTTGAGCGGCAATCTCGATCCTTGGGTTGACGCCTTATTCCGCATGGAACACCACATCGAACAGCAGCAGGCTTACGGTTGTAAAGATGATGTCGTAGCCGGTCAGCATCTTGATCCATAGCCAGGGATCGCTTTCGCCGGTCAGAATGTTCCGGGTGGCCTGCACCATGCCGAGCAGCGCAGGCAGAAAAATGGGAAACAGAATCAGCGGCAGCAGCAGTTCGCGATTGCGGCTGCGGATGGCAAGCGCTGCGAAGAATGTCCCGTTTGCGACCAGTGCCCACGTGCCCAGCGGCAACACCAGCGCCAGCAATCCCGCCTGTCCTGCAATCCGCAGGTTGTACATCACCAGAAATACCGGAGCCAAAGCAATCTGCACGATGCTGACGAAGATGAAGTTGGCCAGAACTTTCGCGAGGAATAACTCGGCGCCCGATGTCGGGGCCATGCGCTGCGCATCCATCACCTGGTGGCGAATCTCGCGTGCCCAGGCCTGGTTCAGCGCGCTCACCGAAGCGAACATCGTCGCCACGCAAAGTACGCCGCCGGCAATTTCCTGCGCGAAGGCGCCGCGCGGGTCAAACGAAATGGAGAACAGTACCACCACCAGCAGCGCGAAGAACAGCATGGAGTTGATGGCGTCTTTCGAGCGCCATTCGATGCGCAGGTCCTTGGCGAGATGGGTCCAGAGAGTCGAACTCATGCGACCCCCTGCTGTTGAGGTTCGTGGTTTCCCACCCATGCCAACGATGAAGCTCTTGCCATGGATGGGGCACCCAGGTTCGTGGTTAGTTCAGAAAGAATGTTTGGGTCCGTGTTGAGTTGCAAGACTGCGGTCATGCGGAGTGTCCCTCCGCGGTCAGCCTTGGGCCGTCCTTGATAATATCGGCGGTCTGCACTTCCACGTCGAGCGCCTGCGCGGCCTTCAGATAATCGTCCGGGCTGAGAATCAGTTGCGTACCGCGAGTACCCGCGGAGACGCTGATCTTGTCGAACAGAATTGCAGTCTCATCGATGTAGACGGGGAAGACCTTTCTTGAGCCGAACAGAGTCACGCCGCCGCGAATGTATCCGGTAAGCGGCTGCACGTCCTTGAGGGGAGCCATTTCAGCTTTTCGCAAGCCTGCTGCGCGAGCCAGTTTCTTGAAGTCGAGCTCGGCATCGCCCGGTACCACGGCGAATCGGTAGATGTTCGGGCCGCCAGTGACCAGCAGCGTTTTGAAGACCTGCTCCGGCGGCATGCCAATTTTCTTCGCGACGGTGATGGCCGAAAGATCCTCGGGGTCGACTTCGTAATCCAGCAGTTCGAAGGGGATGCCGAGTGATTCGAGGAAGCGTGCGCCGTTGGTCTTCATAAGGTTGGGTTCCCAGGGGCGAAGTCGGCAACGCGTCCAGCCTGCAGCCGCAGTATCCAGTCAGCGATTGGCGCAGCATGCTCGCGCTGGTGTGTGGTGATCACGATGGTGCGATTCTTCTGCCGGAATCCGGCCAGCAATTCGACCATCTGGCGAGTTGACTCGATATCCATGTTAGAGAAAGGCTCATCGAGCAGCAGCAATTCCGGTACCGGCATCAAGACGCGGGCGAGGGAGGTGCGCTGGCGCATGCCCTGCGAATATTGTCCGAGCGTTCGGTTGAGTTCAGGGTCGAGGCCAACCTGGCGCAGTGCTTCAGCGGGTTCTAGGCATTGGCGGCCGGGGTAGAGGCTGGCGAAGTAGCGCAGATTCTCCTGTCCGGTGAATTCGTCATAAAGCATGGGCGCGTGGCTCATGTAGCCGATGCGTTCACGCGCGTCGTGTGGTTCCATGCCACCGAAAACCGTGACCTTGCCACCGGTTGGACGCAAAAGGCCAGCCAGAATGCGCAGTAACGTCGATTTGCCAGCGCCGTTTTCGCCGATCAAGACATAGCATTTGCCCGGCTCAAGGTCGACGGACACCTGGCGCAGCGCTGCAAACGAACCAAATAGCTTAGAAACGTTTTCAAGGTGGGCGCAAAGGGTAGAGCTGATGGCCTCCGGGGCTTGCGCTGTCATGGAATCAGTTCGTGGCGATTCCAGCGGGGGCGCTACCCGGTTGGGGAGCCGGCGCTGCATTCGCGCGCGGGTTTGAGCTGGCCGGAGCCGGTTGTGCAGGCATGGCGCCGGGTTGTCCGTTTGGCGTCGCCGGGGCGTATTTGCTAGCGCACTTGGCTTGCAATGCCGTGGCATGAAATACGCCATCGCGGCCGATGGTTCCTTCGGCGAGCGCCTGCGAATCGTCCTTAAATGTATCCGGTGGCGGCTCAGAACCCTTGTAAATCACGGTCAGCTTGCGACCACTGGGAGCCTTGGGGGAATGACTCTCGAACTCATTCAGAACAAACGTGACGTGTGGTCCGCTCTGCTCGATCGAGCCGGGCTGAACGAACCCTTCCACGCGGAGATTGCTCCTGTAGGCCTTCTCGCCCATCTTGCCCAGTTCGGCGACCGTGACGTAATAGCTCTTGCTGGAGCCGTAACCGGTAAAGGCCAGCCAGCCAATCGTGCCGAGAATAATGGCGACCGCGATACCGATCCGCACCGAATTGGAAGACTTCTTCATAACTTGAGTTTAACGATACGGGGAGCGATGGAGCGGGTCAATGGTGAAGCCCAACATGCGTGATCTGAATCACATTTTGAACCGCAGTTTTCAAACTCCCCAAAAACGGGCAACGGCCACATTTAGTGAGCGCTTTCAAGGGTTTGCGCCGCCCGTTCCAGGCACTGTGCCAGCACCGTCAGTTGCGCCGAAGCTCTTGCCGCATCCTTGGCTTCGATAGCTTCGTTTACGCCGGGGATAACGACCGCTGCATAGCCGGTGTATTCGCCCGGGGCGTAGATAGTGTGCTTGTACCAGGGACGGTTGGGCAGGCCCTCCTGGGAAAGCAACGCCGTTTCGGTCGCGCGCAAGACCGCGTTGAATTGAGCGACATCTGCGGGCGGATTCAGCTGCAACTGATGTGCGTGGTCTGCGGCGGTGGCCAAGTGGGTCGCGACAGCCAACGCCGCAGTGAAATCGATCCCCGTCAGCCCGTCGTCACCAGCCTTGCGCTTGGCCGCCTCGATGTAGGACTTTACCTCATGTGCGTAGGCCTGGTAGTCGTAGGGCAGCACATCGGTGTCGGCCATGCGCAGGGCCTCCAGGCCGAGCACTCGCGCCATCTGCTGCAGATACTCGAAATGCGGATCGGCATTCATCACGAACCATGCGTAATTATCAAAAACTGAGTGATACACGCCATACGGTCCGCTTGACCCGACGTCGGTGGACGGCACTCCAATATGCTGCAGGAAAGGTGTGAAGTCCGAGCCGGACCCCAGATCGCTGACATGCACCTCGGCGCCAGTCTGTGCCGGAGCGTTGCTGGCCCGGTGTTCATTTCCGTGTCGATTGGCCCGCCACTCCTGATAAACCGTATCGCCCATCGGGCTGGGCACAGATTTCGAAATCTCGCGCATGAAATTCTTGAGCGAAGGTACTGCGGAGGCTGAAAAGTCCGGCCCAGAGACGGCCACATCAACGTTGAAGTAAGCGACTGCGTTGGTGAGTTGCTTGGCGTGCTGCTCCACCCATTCGGTTGAGCCAATCAGGCCTTCCTCTTCGGCATCCCAGCTGCAAAACAGGATCGTGCGCTTCGGCTTCCAACCTTCGTGAATCAGCGCGCCCACACCGTGCACGGCTTCGAGCATGCTGGCGGTGCCGCTGTTGGGATCGACGGCACCGTAGACCCACGCGTCGCGATGGTTGCCGACGACGACCCAGCTTTCGGGATCATCTGTGCCTTTGATTTTGCCGATCACGTCCCAGATGGTGCGGCGCTGATAATCCTGCTGCGAGACGAGATGCACCCGCACGCCGCCCGGTCCGAGGTGGTAGCGGAAGGGAAGCGCACCCTGCCAGCCCTGCGGAACGCTGGGACCTCTCAGGGAGCGGAGGATCGGTGCGGCGTCTTCATAGCTGAGCGGGATGGAAACGATTTGCGGCTGGTTGCCGTCAGGATTTACGCGTGCCGAATCCGGCAATTCGGGAAGAGAAGGAATGCCAGGAGTTTCGGGGTCGCCGGGATATTTGAAGAGATATTGCACAGAGCCGCGCTGCACGCCGCTGTCGGGACGCCAGGGGCCGTTAGGGTAGGGGTCGCCCTTGTAGTAGCCGTCATCCTGCGGATCGGAGTAGATGATGACACCGGCGGCGCCGCGCTGTTCGGCGATATAAACCTTCACGCCACGAAAGTTCGCGCCGTATCGGACCACCACAATCTTGCCGTGCAAGTCGATCTTCTGTTTCGCGAGTTCGTCAAAGTCTTCAAGCCGTCCGTAATTCGCGTAAACCACTTCGCCGCTCACATCGCCCGAACCTGACGATCCATTGAACGGCATCACCACCCGCGGATCGCCGTCGAACGGATCGCCCTCGACGTGTTCACGCGTGGGGCCGGACATGAGTTGTTTTCCGGTTGAGTCGAACGCCTCAACCTTGACCGCCTTGGGCTGATTCATCAGCACGCGGTAAGGAACAATCTCGGTGTCCAGCCCAGCGGCGCGAAACTTCTCCGCCACGTATTCCGCTGTCTTGTAGTCTTCAGGGCTTGAGGCAATGTGCGGCTCGGCGGTCAGCGTTTTCAGGTGTTCGCCGGCAAGCTTCGCGTTTGGCACGGCGAGGAACTTCTGCTCAATTCCCGCTTCCTTGCTGAAATCCGTGTACCCAAATACCCGGTTGTTTCCCGCCAAACCGGGCTTCTGAGCCGTGATTGTGTTTGGAACCAGAACAGACGAAACCAGCAAAACTGCGAGCGCAAGGCGCAGAGTCATTCAATAGATCCTTTTGCAGAAGAATAGAGGGAAAGCACAAGACAACAGTGTAATTGGGTGCCCCATGTCTGCCAGGAGATAGCAGCCAGAAGCTACACTAGAATCGGGAGACCCCCCTCTGCCCAGCAGACCCAAATTGAATGAAGAGAACCTGGCCGCCGCGTCCGACGAGCCCTCGGCCATCGTACAAGCTCTTCCAGAACCTGAAACGACGGAGTTGCCGCAGGCGATTCGCGCTCTGCGTAATCCGAATTTCCGCCTCTTCTGGGCCGGCAACTTCACCTCCAACATCGGCACGTGGATGCAGAACGTGGCGCAGGGTTGGCTGGTGCTCACGCTCACCAATTCGGCATTCTGGCTCGGCGTGGTGGGCTTCGCAGGGTCGATTCCATTTCTGTTCGTCACGCTCTTTGGCGGCGTCATCGCAGACCGCGTCAACAAGCGGCGCCTGCTGCAGGTGACGCAAACCATCATGATGCTGCTGGCGTTTCTGCTGGCAGGGCTCACATATTTCCATGCCATCGGTGTCTGGGGAGTGGCCGCAATCGCATTCTCGAACGGCGTGGCGATGGCCATGAACGCACCCAGTTATCAGGCGCTGGTGCCAAAGCTGGTGAAGCGCGAAGATCTGACCAACGCAATCGCACTCAACTCTGCGCAATTCAATATGTCGCGCATCCTCGGGCCAACGCTCGGCGGCTATGCCATGGCGCTTTTCGGGATGGCCGGGAACTTCTTCTTAAACGGTCTGAGTTTTCTAGCTGTGTTGTGGGCGCTGGTGCGCATCGAGTATCCCGAAGAAAACCTGAGCCGCCACCAGAGCATGTGGGACAGTCTTCAGGGCGGTTTCGCCTATTTGCGCAGCAATCGTCAGATGTACGTCATGATCTGGATGACAGCCTTCGCAAGCTTCTTCGGATTCCCATTCATTACCTTCATTCCGTACTTTGCGAGAATGCAGCTGCATGCCGGCGAAAGCGGCCTGGGGTGGCTTTTGGCGTGCTCTGGAGTGGGTTCGGTGCTCGGCGCGATGACGATTGCCATCTCCGGTGTGATCCGTCACAGGGGTCGCGTCCTCACCGGTTGCGGCGTAGTGTTTTTCGCGGCGATTATCGGCTTCAGCTACTCTCACGTCTTTGCACTTTCGCAGGCGCTGGCGTTCTTCGAGGGCTTTACCGGAATCCTGATGATCTCCTGCTTCAACGTCTCGATCCAGCATCTGTCGTCTGACGCGATGCGCGGCCGCATGATGAGCATCTACGCCACCAGCTTCCTGGGCTTGCCGCCGATCGGCGCGCTTGTCGCAGGGGAACTCTCGCGTCACATCGACACAGGCCACGCGCTGGCGATGATGGCCAGCGTGGCGCTGTTGTCGTTCATCGGGTTCTTTGTTTTTTCGCAACCGCTGCGCGAACTGGATTAGGCAGCGAAGAACGACTCAAGCCACCGGTTGGGTGCAGTGTGCGCAGCGCTTTGCAGCAGCTGGAATGTCGCTGAGGCATTGCGGGCACGCTTTCGTTGCCGGCGGCGCATCGGGGACCGGCTTGTGGAACCGGGCCATCAGGGCGTTGGCCGGGACCACAATAAAGAAGTAGACAGCCACCGCCACCAGGAGGAATGCGATCACGGCATTCAAGAAGTTGCCGATCATGATGTGGTTGAACTGAATAGCGCTGAAGTCCGGCTTGCCTACAAGATTGCCGATGAGCGGAGTGAATACATCCTTGACGAGAGAGGTTACAACCGTTCCGAATGCGCCGCCGATGATGACGCCAACTGCCAGATCGAGGACGTTGCCGCGCAAAACAAAATCACGAAATCCCTTCAGCATGTCTACCTCCTGAAAGTCGTTGCGCAAATGCTACCCGACGGGCCTACTCATCTGGAATTAGAAATTTCTGGCCGGGGATGCCGCAACGTGTTTGCCTATCTTACACAGCCTCGTGGAAAAACGTATGTGATCGCGGGTGAAAAAATGGAATTACAACGGATAAGCGACCAGAAACACAATCAGGGTGAGAATCATGAGATCAGAGTAGAGAAGGAGGAGCACACCCGCGTGGTAAAGGCTCCATTTGCCGCGCAGGCAGCGGCCGGTCTCCGCCATGCCCCAGGCAGCGACGAGGAGAGATGCAAACTGCCACGGCGACCCGTGAAGATTTTCAATATGCGGAAACCCGGCCAGCAGCAGGCTTGCGATGAAAGCGCTGAGCGAGAGCACGATTCCACGCACGAGAGACCTTTGTCGCAACCGGAAAATGGAGAGGCGGGGAAACACGACTCCTACAACTCTAGACCGTTACAGCAGTCGCGTATCTCGAAACTGCTTCCGCTACCTTGCCATCAGTTCCATCTCCCTGAGCGACTCGACATAAGGCGCGCGCAGCACACCTCGCTCGGTGATGATGGCCGTTACATACTTCGCCGGAGTCACGTCGAATGCGGGATTGCAGATGCCGACCCCATGCGGCGTAAGCTGCTTGCCTCCGTGATGCGTCACTTCCTTCGCCGAGCGCTCCTCGATGGGAATCGCCTCACCGGTGGCCGTTGCGGTATCGATTGTTGACCACGGTGCGGCGCAGTAAAACGGGATGCCGTGCTCCCTGGCGAGAATTGCCACGTTGTATGTGCCGATCTTGTTGGCGAAGTCGCCGTTGGCGGCGATACGGTCTGCCCCCACGACCACGGCCTTGATTTTGCCTGCGCGCATCAAGCTCGCTGCCATGTTGTCGCAGATCACCGTCGTCGGAATGCCGTCGGCCATCAACTCCCATGCCGTGAGCCGAGCGCCTTGCAGAAACGGCCGTGTCTCGTCGGCGTAGACGTGAATACGCTTGCCCTTCTCCACGGCGGAGCGGATGACGCCAAGTGCCGTGCCGTAGCCGCAAGTAGCCAATGCGCCGGCGTTGCAGTGCGTCAGCACGCCGCCTTCTTCCGGCAGCAGTTCGCCGCCAAAAGCTCCCATCGCCTTGCATGCAGCGATGTCTTCGTCATACATGGCGTGGGCTTCGGCGAGCAGTTTGTCCTGCCCCTGTTTCATGCTCGCGCCAGCCGACAGCAGAGAAGCGAACACCCGCTTCATGCGGTCGATGGCCCAAAATAGATTCACCGCCGTCGGTCGCGTTCCGGCCAGGCGCCCACAGACCTTGTCAAACTCGGCCGCGAACTCGCCAGTCGTCTTTGCGTTACTGCGCAGCGCTCCGAGCGCCACGCCATAAGCCGCGGATACGCCGATCGCCGGTGCGCCGCGCACAACCATGGTGACGATAACGTCGGCCACCTGTTCGTAATCGGTGGCCAGCACATAGCTCTCCTCGAGAGGAAGCTTGGTTTGATCGATAAATCGGACGCCTTCCGGGGTCCAGGCGAGTGTAGGAATCATGCTCTCCCAGTGTAAATGGCTTCTGGCTGTTTCTCTATCGGGCCCAAACCCCTCGTCTAGACTGGCAGCAGAGTGAGACCGGTCCGCAGACTTCTGGAGAGCCCAATTTGACAGAGCCAGTGCATGATTATTCACTCCTGTTCATTCAGCTAGGCAGCGTTGCGGTTGGCTTGGCCGTACTCGCCCGCCTGGCTCGTCGCCTGGGGCTGTCTGCAATTTCTCTTTTTCTTCTCGCCGGACTGGCGTTTGGGAAGGGCGGCATCGCGCCGCTGAACCTTACGAAGGACTTCATCCAGCTTGGAGCAGAAGTTGGTGTTCTTCTCCTCCTCTTCATGCTGGGACTCGAATACTCCGGAGATCAACTCACGGAGAGCCTGCGCAAGGGACTCTCTGGCGCCGGCATCGACCTATTACTGAATTTCCCTCCTGGCTTCATCGCGGGAATTCTTCTCGGCTGGTCGCTCCTGCCGTCCTTCCTGCTTGGCGGCGTCACTTTGATCTCGTCCTCTGGAATCATTGCCCGAGTGTTGTCGGAATTGGATCGAATGAACTCCCCTGAAACTCCGACCGTGCTTTCGATTCTCGTGCTCGAAGATCTCATGATGGCCGTTTATCTTCCCCTGGTTGCCGTACTTTTAGCCGGTGGGGGGACGAACAAAATTCTTGTTTCGGTAGGAATCGCCTGCACGGCAGTTCTCCTTGTGCTTTTTGTCGCCACGCGATACGGAACTTCGCTCAGCTCATTCGTCGCGCATCAGTCCGACGAGATAGTTCTGCTTACCGTCTTCGGTACCGTCCTTCTTGTCGCAGGCATTGCACAGCATCTGCGTGTTTCCTCTGCGATTGGCGCATTTCTTGTGGGAATTGCCGTTTCGGGCCCGATCAGTGAGCAATCGCATCGGCTGCTTGCGCCGCTGCGCGATCTTTTTGCCGCGACCTTCTTTTTCTTCTTCGGCTTGGAGATCGATCCGCGAAGTCTTCCGCCGGTGCTGTTGACTGCCGTGGCGCTCGCTGTTGCGACAACGCTGTCGAAGATCCTTACCGGCTATTGGGCCACGCGCGGCGGCAAGCTGAACAGGCGATCACGGATTCGTGCCGGATTGACCCTTGTCGCCCGTGGTGAGTTCTCGATCGTAATCGCCGGCCTTGGCGCCGGCATTGAACCGCGCCTCGGATCATTGGCCGCCGCATACGTCCTTCTAATGGCAATCTTCGGGCCGGTGCTGGCAAGGGTCATTCGCTGAAGATAGAGGAATCTGTCCGGATGAAATTCCGCCGGATAGCATTAGAAGTGTTGCTGGACATCGAAGCGTTTCCGGAAATGAAAACATTTTCATTTTCCTGTGGACGAGGCGAACCTGCCGTCAGTAGATTGGTTTGCGTATCATAAGCACCGACATCAACGCGGCGAAAATCGTCTGGATTTCTTGAGACCGCCGTGTCCATGCGTGTGCCCGACAAATCTGAGGAGCCGTTTTGCAACTGACCTTTGTTGATTGGCTGATCATGCTGCTGTATTTCGTGTTTGTGCTGGGCATCGGTTTTGCCCTCAAGCGCTACATGAAAACCAGCAAGGACTTCTTCCAGGCTGGGCGTGCGCTGCCCGCATGGATATGCGGCCTCGCCTTTATCAGCGCCAATCTCGGCGCGCAGGAAGTCATCGGCATGGGTGCTTCGGGCGCGAAGTATGGTTTGGAGACAGCGCATTTCTACGGCATCGGCGCCATCCCCGCCATGGTCTTCGTCGGCATATTTATGATGCCGTTCTACTACGGCTCAAAAGCGCGCTCGGTGCCGGAGTTTCTCCGCATGCGCTTCGACGAAAAGACGCGCGCACTCAACGCATGCTCGTTTGCAGTGATGACGGTATTCAGCTCCGGCATTTCGATGTACGCGATGGCTCGCCTTATCCAGGCGCTGCACGTGTTCGATGGATTGTTCCGCTCCCTGGGCTGGGCGCCGGAGGGCATCTTCACCTTCTCCATCGTGATGTCGGCCGTGATTGTGCTGCTCTACATTTTTCTCGGCGGCCTTACCAGCGCGATCTACAACGAGGTGCTGCAATTCTTTCTCATCATCGCCGGCTTCTTGCCCTTGGTGCTGCTCGGCCTGAAGAATGTTGGAGGCTGGAACGGACTGAGAACAGCGGTCTCCGCCGTCGATCCGCGCATGATGCACGAGTGGAAAGGTGTGATGCACTCCAGCACGAACCCCATGGGAATCGAAATTATCGGCATCGGCATGGGCCTCGGATTCGTGCTCGGTTCCGGCTACTGGTGTACCGACTTCCTCGTGATTCAGACGGCGATGGCCTCGAAGAATATGGAGTCGGCGCGCCGCGTTCCGCTCATCGCTGCCGTGCCGAAGATGGTGTTTCCGTTCCTGGTGATTCTGCCCGGGCTGCTCGCGATCTCGCTGACTACACCGCACACCACCACCACCGTGCGCGAACAGAACGGCGTCATCTACCACACCACGAATGTAGTGCCGCACGAGATAGAACAGGGCAGGGGACTGGTCCCGGCCAAGATCAACCCGGTAACCGGCAAAGCGATGCTCGATGCCAGCGGCCACCCGCTGCTCGATTACGACATGGCCACACCGAACATGTTGCTGCATTACTTCCCCACCGGCATTCTCGGACTCGGTCTGACTGCGCTGCTCGCCAGCTTCATGAGCGGCATGGCGGGCAACGTGACGGCATTCAACACCGTATTCACGTACGATCTCTACCAGTCCTACATTCACAAGAATGGCACTGACCGACACTACATGGCGGTGGGTCGATGGGCCACGGTCGGAGGCATTCTGCTCTCGATCGCTACAGCGTATGCCGCTATCAACTTCAACAACATCATGGACACGCTGCAGCTTGTCTTCAGCTTTGTGAATGCGCCGCTGTTCGCGACGTTTCTGCTGGGCATGTTCTGGAAGCGCACCACAGGTCACGCCGCATTCACAGGGCTCATTGCGGGCACTGTGGCCGCGATGCTGCATCACGGACTTACGCTTCCCATCGAAGCGCACCCCGGTATTCACGGCGGCTGGATCACGGTTGTTCACCATTACCCGAGCGATATGGCTCAGAACTTCTGGGGAGCCATCTTCGCCTTCAGCGCCAACTTCATCATCACTGTGATCGTGAGTCTGTTTACGAAGCCGAGGCCTGAGTCTGAGCTCGTTGGCCTTGTGCATTCGCTCACCCCCAAGCCGCCCCGCGCGCACGATCGCTGGTGGAAGAGCCCCGAGGCGCTGGGTATCGCAGTTCTCCTGGGAGCCGTCGCACTCAACATATTCTTCGCCTGAGCGGAAGGAACACCATGAATCTCGATTTACGCATCCCCATGGGACTGATGTTCACCTTCACGGGCGCCATCATGACCACATGGGGTATCAAGACCAACGGCAACACCGACCTCTATGCAAAGAGCCTTGGCATCAACGCGAATCTCTGGTGGGGACTGGTGTTGCTAGTTTTCGGGCTGACCATGTTCTTGCTCGGCCAGCGCGCACAGCGCCGTCTCGCCAAAGAGCCGCCACCTCCGGCAGAAGAAGGCGAAGTGCGGCGAGGGCATTAAAGCAGGGAATCGGGACCAGGGAAATGGCAATAGCAAAATGCCGGGTGCCCCATCCTTGCGCAGCAAGGGTAGGAAAGCAACGAATCATCGATTACTCTTTTCCATTTAAGAATCAACTCATATGGCCGCCTGTCCACTCCCTCCTCTCCGTAAATTGATACAGTCCTCACGGCGCTGCAACTACACTTAAGGCAGCGATGAAACGCAAGATCATTGAGCACTATGAGATCATCCGCCGTCTCGGCGCAGGCGGCAGCGGCGTTGTGTACCTTGCCAACGACACCCTCCTCCAGCGCCCCGTTGTACTCAAGATTCTGCGTACCGGCCTGCTCTCGGCGCAACAACTGCGTACGACCGTTCTGCGCGAAGCGCGTCTCGCCTCCGCAATTGAACATCCGAATGTCTGCGCCATCTATGAGGTTGGCGAAGCCGGCGACGAAGGCTACATCGTCATGCAGTACGTGCCGGGTCAGTCGCTCGATCAGCTCATTGCACGCGGACCTGCCACTCCGCAGTTGTTGCTGTCAGTCGGCATCCAGATCGCCGACGGTCTGCAGGCTGCACACTCACTCGGCATCTTCCATCGCGACCTGAAGCCCCAGAACGTAATGCTGACTGATGGCGGCCTGGTAAAGATTCTTGACTTTGGCCTGGCGCGGCGCCTGCGACCCGAGGATGCGAGCTTCGATCCGTCAAAACCCGGGCTTGCGAGGGATGCATCGGTTGCCGCGACGTATACCGCGCGCGGCGGCACCATACGCTACATGGCGCCGGAACAGTTTGTGACTGGCCAGTCGAGCGTGCAATCCGACGTGTGGGCACTTGGCGTAATCCTGTACGAACTTGCCAGCGGTCGTCATCCGTTTTCGCGCCCGGATGGTGAGGATTTCCAGACCATCCGCGCCATCCAGTTTTCCGATCCCGTCGATCTCAGTGAGATCGTCCCCGATATCTCGACGGAACTGAAAAGCGTGATCGCGACTTGTCTCGAAAAGACGCCGGCCACGCGTTATGCCTCCGCCGCCGAGGTTCGCGAAGCGCTGAAGACCATCATGAAGGCGCTGCAAATCGAGACAGGAGCGATCCCGGGTGAGGCTGCGGCGAACCTTCCGACCACCGAAGCCGAAGCGGAGAAGCGCGCGACCGGATTTCTCTCGATGCTGGCCGAGCGGTTTCGCGAGTCTGCAGTCGACGGCGCACAACAGAATTCCCTCGTGGTGCTCCCGTTCGCGAATCTTGGTGCTACGGAGGTTGCGCCGCTCTATGGCTACGCACTCGCTGATGCCATCGCCGCCCGCCTCGCGCGTATTCCTGCTCTGGTGGTCAGGCCGTCGAGCGCGCTCATGTCGCTGCCCATTGCGCAGATGGATCCTCTCTCCGTCGGTCAGCGGCTGCTGGTTAGTTTCGTGCTGGCCGGCAATTTCTTTCGCTCTGAAAACGGATTCGATCTCAATTGGCAACTGCTCGATATTGGCTCGCAAAGCGTACGCTCCGGCGGGGCCATTCGGGTTGCATCGCTCGATCTGATCGCGGTGCAGTCAGAAATTTCAAACGAGGTTTTTGCCGCGTTGCATGGTCTTGGTGCTGCCGACCAGATGGATGCGCCTCGCGGTGCACTCCGCGATGGCTCGCTGCCTGGCCCGGTCAGCGAAGAGTATCTGCAGGCCCGTGCGCTGCTCAGTTCCTTTATGGTGCGCACCGGCTCCAAAGCCGATCTCGACAAAGCCCACGCCCTCTTCACAAGCGTCACCACGAAGGATCCGGAGTTTGCATCGGGATGGAGCGGCCTCGGCATTGCCGAGCTGCAATATGTGCGCCACGGATTCGGCGGACAGATTCACGTAATGCACGCGCGGCGTTCCTTCGATGAGGCGCTCAAGCTGGATCCAGCGGCGACGGAGGCGAATCTCTACCGCATCTACATGCTGCTCTCGCGCGGCGAAAAGGAATCGGCCCGCCACGGCATTGCCAACCTGCTCGCCGGCGCCGCCAACGATTGGAACGTCCACATGGTCGCCGGAATCGCGTTGCGCGGCGACGGCATGTACGACGAAGCCCTGCTCCAGTTCAACCGTGCGCTCAAGCTCAATCCCGCCAACGCGGCAATCCTCTACAATCACCGCGCGCGCGTCTACCAATACCAGAATCAGCTTGAACTTGCCGGCGACGAACTCGAGAAGGGTCTTGCGCTCGAGCCGCGCCATCCGCTTCTGCGCACGTCATCCGGCTACCAGCAGATGCGCGTCGGCAACCTCGAAGAGGCTATCAAGATTCTCGAAGGCGTCATACGTGATGATGCGTCGCTCCGCATTGCCGTACCTACGCTTGCCATGTGCTACGTGCAGGTGGGCGAACGAGCCCATGCGGCCGCGCTGCTCAAAGATGAAACCCTCGCCGCAGCCGAAGCCGACAGCGAGATGGCCTACCGTCTCGCAACCTACTTCGCCGTCGAAGGCGATTCCAGCGAAGCCCTTCACTGGCTCCGCCGCGCTATTTATCTTGGCAACGAGAACTATTCGTGGTTTCAGAAAAACCCCGCGTGGAATAATCTGCGGACCAATGCGGACTTTGAGCGCATCCTCGAAGACTTGAAAAAGGCTTTCCGCCGCAATCAGAAAACCTGGAAGCGTCTGCTCGAACAAGTTCCGCCCGACGCGGAGTGATCTGCATGCTCCTTGAACACGCCAGTGAGCCCGATTATCCCGCCATCATCGACCTCGTCAACACCGCCTATCGCGGACACGGGGCTGTCGAGAGCTGGAACATCGAATCAGGAATCATCGAGGGCACCCGCTTAACTGACTCTTTGCTGAGAGAGGACCTCGCCGCGAAACCGGATGCGCATTTTCTCGTTCATCGCGATCCTGAAAGCCGCGCGATCATCGGAACCGTATGGCTGGAGCCGGTAAACGAGGATGCGTGGTACCTGGGGCTCTTCACCATAGTTCCGGCGTTGCAAAAGAAGCATCTAGGCCGCGAGCTCTTGAGCGCAGCCGAGGACTTTGCGAAAGCCCGCGGAGCCCGCTCGATACGTATGGGAGTCCTCAGTGTGCGCGATGCGCTCATTGCATGGTACGAGCGGCGAGGTTACAGGCGCACCGGCACCACGGAACCCTACCCTTATGGCGATAACCGATTTGGCACTCCACTCCGAGACGACTTGGAGTTTGTGATTCTCGAAAAGCAGCTTTGAGATAGCGGGACCTTTCCATGGCCCATTCCGAGCAACATCGGAAACTCCGCACGTTCCTTTCCCATCTCCGCCGTATGATGAAGGACGAATTTAAATCTCTCCGTTGTGGGTTGTGAATGAACTCAAATATCAGCGTGTCACGTCGCGACTTCCTCGGCGGCGCAGCTGGATTCGTCGGCTCGGTGGCAATTTCGCCGCGCCTTGCATTCGCGCAAACCGACTTCGTCTCTAGACGTCCGGCGCCATCTGCTCGGCGGTTTCGCAGCAAAGCGGTCGATGCGGCCATCGAATCCGTTTCCGCAAAAATGAGGAATCCTGAACTGGCGTGGCTTTTTTCCAACTGCCTGCCCAACACGCTCGATACCACCGTCACATTCACGAACAGCGCTGCAGGCCCTGACACTGTCGTGGTCACCGGCGACATTCCCGCCATGTGGCTGCGCGACTCCTCCGCGCAGGTGTGGCCGTACTTGCCTTTTGTCGCTGCTGATCCCGAACTTGCGCAACTCATCGCAGGAGTCATCCGGCGGCAGACACGGTGCATTCTTACCGATCCTTACGCGAATGCCTTCATGCCTGACCTCGCCAGTCGCGAGCCGCTCTCGTGGAGCAAGACCGACCGCACCGAAATGAAACCCGGCGTGGGCGAGCGCAAGTGGGAAGTCGATTCGCTATGCTATCCCGTGCGCTTGGCACATGAATACTGGCGTATCACCCATGACACCAAGACATTCGACGCAGAGTGGGTTCGCGCAATTCACGCCATCCTCGATACGTTCGAAGCGCAACAGCGTAAAACTTCTCACGGACCCTATCACTTCCAGCGCGAAGCCTTCTCGCCCTACGACACGCTGAGCGGAGACGGCTACGGCAATCCGGCGCGGCCCATCGGGCTCATCTACTCCGGCTTTCGCCCATCCGACGATGCCTGCCTATACTCACTCAACATTCCCGGCAACTTCTTCGCCGTGATCACACTGCAACGAATCGAAGAGATGCTCTCAGAGATTGCGCACGACAGTGTCGCAGCAAGCGAGGCCAGCCTTCTCCGTACGGAGATCGAGGCCGCCCTCGACGCGCATGCGCGCGTGCATCATTCAGCGGCGGGCGAAATCTGGGCATACGAAATCGACGGATTCGGCAATGCTGTCTGCATGGATGACGCCAATGTGCCCAGCCTCCTGGCGATGCCATACCTCGGCTCCTGCTCCGCGGGCGATCCAGTGTATCTGGCAACGCGCCGCTTCGTTTTGAGCGAGGCGAATCCCTATTTCTTTCGCGGCACTGCAGCCGAGGGCGTTGGCGGTCCGCACATCGGCCAGGACATGATCTGGCCCATGGCGATCATCATGCGCGCGCTCACCACCGACGACGAAAAGGAGCAATTGCAGTGCCTTGCGTGGCTCAAGGCCACGCACGCCGGAACCGGCTTCATGCATGAGAGCTTTAACAAAAACGACCCCGCGAACTTCACACGTGCGTGGTTTGCATGGGCTAACACGCTGTTCGGCGAACTAATTCTCAAGCTCGACAAGACCAATCCGGAGCTGCTTGAGAAAGCCTGAGCGAAAAAAGAACCGGCGGATTTGCTGATCAGCAAACCCGCCGGCGTACATCTTTACGTGTGCGTCTTACTTCAGGTTGACCGTCGCTTTCAGCGGCAGATCTACCGACGACCCTCCCACCATAATGGAGTAATCGCCCGGCAGCAGCGACCAGTCATTCTTCTGCTCATCGAAGATCGACAGATATTTCGGATCGATCTCGACAGTCACGGTTTGCTTCTCTCCTGGCTTCAGCTTGACCTTGCTGAACCCGACCAGGCGCTTCGGCGGCTCCTGTGCAGCTGTGGGCAAAGCGGCGTAAACTTCCGCAATTTCGGATCCCTCGCGTGCGCCGGCATTGGTCAGGGTGAACGTCACCTTCACCTTATCTCCCGGCGTCACCTGTAGGCCAGAGTAGCGATAAGTCGTATACGAGAGGCCGTAGCCAAATGGAAACAGCGGCTTCTTGTTTTCCGCGTCGTACCACTTGTAGCCGACTTTCACGCCCTCGTCATAAGTGACCTGGAAGGGCGGGAGCCCCATCGCCCATTTCTCAGGCGTCGCGGCTCCATCAAAGTGCGAAGACTCCGGCGGCGGCATGGTGATCGTGGGATGCGGCAGATCGGCTTCGCTCTTCGGGAAAGTGTTAGGTAGCTTGCCGCTCGGGTTCACCGTACCGAACAGAACGTTGCCCACTGCATTCGCACCGTCGCTGCCTGCAAACCAGGCTTCAAGAATCGCCGCCGGCTTGTCTACCCACGGCATCGTGACAGGATTACCCGTTTCGAGCACCACGATCGTATGCGGATTGGCTGCTGCCACTGCCGCAATCACCGCGTCTTGATCGTGCGGAAGGGTCAGGCTTTTCAGGTCCATTCCCTCGCTGGCCCACATGTAGGCAAACACAATCGCCACGTCCGCACCCTTGGCCGCGGCAGCCGCAGTGGCGGCATCGGTGCCAGGATCGTATTTCACGGTTGCGTGCGGAGCGCGTGCCTGGATCGCCTTCATCGGTGAAGTCGGGAACCAGATCTCCTCCATCCAGTGGGTTGGCCCTTGTCCTGCAGGCTTGATGGCGTTTCCACCGATGGGATCGACCTGCGCCGAGCCTCCGCCTGAAATCATGCCAACGTCCGAATGTGATCCGATCACCACGATGGTCTTAAGCTTTGTAGCGCTTAACGGCAACATTGCCTTCTCATTCTTCAAGAGAACGATGCCACCTTCTTCAATCTTGCGCGAAGTCTCAAAACCGGCAAAGGGATCGATGACGCTGCGCTGCCGCGGATGATCGACAGCACCCACAGCAAACATCGATCGCAGGATGCGACGAACGTGGTCGTCGAGTTCTGCCTGCGGAATCTTGCCGGCATCGAGAGCATCTTTGAAGCGCTTCTCGTAAAAGAACCTGCCCGGCTGCTCGTTATCCAGGCCGGCGGCAGAGGCCTTCACATCGCTGTGCGTTCCACCCCAGTCCGACACGACGAAGCCGGGGAACTTCCAGTCCTTCTTCAGCACGTCGGTCAGCAGCCACTCGTTCTCGCACGCGAAATCGCCGTTGACGCGGTTATAAGAGCACATCACCGCCGCAGGCTTGCCTTGTTCCACGCCGATTTCAAACGCCAGCAGATCGCTTTCGCGTGCGGCACGCTTGCTAATCGTGATATTGACCGAGTTTCGGCCGCTCTCCTGATCATTCAGCGCATAATGCTTGATGTCGCCAATCACGTTGGCCGACTGCGTTCCCTCAATAAGCCGTGCCACCAAGGTTCCGGCCAGCACTGGATCTTCGCCAAGATATTCAAATGTACGGCCGTTGCGCGGATCGCGCGTCAGGTTTACGCCGCCGCCGAGCGACATGTTGAATCCCTGCGCTCGCAGTTCACGTCCGATCAGCGCGCCATATTCATAGGCGGCATCGCTATCCCAGCTTGCCGCTGCCGCAACGTTGGCCGGAAGCGCAGTCGAATAGCGTCCGTTCACGCCGCTTGAGCGCACTCCATAGGCCGCGTCGCTCATGTCGATGCCGGGAATGCCAAGCCGCGGAACGCCCACCGCGTAACCCACGCCGCGATTTGATGCAGCGTTCTCGGGCGTAACCGCATCGTCTGTCGGCATCCCGACGCCGTGCAGAAGCGCAATCTTTTCGTCAACCGTCATTTCTTTCATGACCAGGTCGGCTCGCTCATCGGGCGAGAGGCTCGAATTCATCCACGGGCCGGTCGTTTTTGGCTTGGGTTGGGGGCGCTGCGCAAAGCTTGTCATCGCCACACACGCGAAACACAGGAGCAGCATCGCCGGAATTCTGATCCCGGAACGCACAGGAGTCTGGTTCATAGTTCCCTCTTTGATAAAACGTTTATCTTGGCCGTCCCCCATACTATCAACAAACGGCCAAGGCAAGCGTTTTTCTCAAGGCTATGAGGCTAAACCCGGTCGGTTGCGCGGCCTCCGTGGTCGACGCGCTCGTAAGGAACATAAATCGGATTCCACGTATAAGCGCGAATCCGGACAGACAGGGAAGCGGCATCATCGATGGCAGCAACGCCCTCGGCGAGCGCCTGCCGCGCCACGGCTTCTGAAACCACCAATGCAACCTTGCGTGACTCCGCAATCGACGGCAGCAGCGGCGCACTCTTATCAATCAACGAGGGTGATAATCCAGCGAGGGCCTTCGCTGCCGCCATAATCATGCCATCGGTCACACGCCGCGCTCGGGCCACCAGGATTCCAAGCGCAAGGCCTGGAAAGATGAACGAGTTGTTCACCTGGGAAATCCTTATCGGCCTGCCATCAATCTCGACGGGCGGAAACGGACTGCCCGTGCCCACCAGCGCACGGCCTCCTGTCCATCTCAACAAGTCGGCAGGATTCGCTTCAGCCTGCGACGTCGGATTCGACAGCGGAAAAATGATCGGCCGCTCTGTGTGCCGCGCCATCTCGCGCACAATTTCTTCGCTGAAGGCGCCGGCCTGCGCAGACACTCCGGCCAGCACCGTCACCTTTGCGTTGCGAACAACGTCGAGCAGTGTCACATCCTCGCCGCCGCTGATCTGCCATCCGGCAATATCGGCGCGCTTGTGCACAAGCGGCTGCTGGCTTTCCTTGATGCCACGCGCGCCTTCGACCAGTAGCCCATAACGATTGAATGCATAGATGTGGCCGCGCGCCTGCTCCTCATCCAACCCCTGCTCTTTCATTGCTGCAATCAGCAGATCAATGATGCCAATTCCTGCGGCTCCGGCGCCGAACATCGCGATCGTTTGCTGCGATAACGGAACGCCCGTCGCGTTGACCGCGGCCAGAAGGGTCGCCGTGGTTACTGCCGCCGTTCCCTGAATATCGTCATTGAAAGTGCAGAGGCGGTCGCGATAGCGCTCGAGTAGCCGCGCCGCATTCGTTCCCGCAAAGTCTTCCCACTGCAGCAGAATGTCTCGGCCAGCGCTTCTGTACCGCGGTGACAAATGCTTCGACGAAATCATCATATTCCTGCCCGCGCACGCGATGACTCTGCCAGCCGACGTAGATGGAATCATTGAGCAGTTTCTCATTGTCGGTGCCCGCGTCAAGCAGGACGGGCAGGCAGTGTTCCGGCGGAATGCCGCCGAGCGCGGTGTAAAGCGCCATTTTGCCGATGGGAATTCCCATGCCGCCTGCGCCTTGATCGCCGAGCCCAAGGATGCGCTCACCATCGCTGACCACGATGCATCGCACGTTGTCGTAGCGCGTGTCAGAAAGAATCTGATCAATTCTGTGTCGGTTGGGATAGCCGATGAACAGCCCCCGCGGTCGTCGCCAGATTTCCGAGAAACGCTGGCAGCCTTCGCCCACCGCCGGCGTATAGACAATCGGCAGCAGCTCCTCGGTGTAGTGCTCGATCATCGAATAGAACAGCGTCTCATCGTTGTCCTGAAGATCGCGCATGTTGCTGTATTTGCCGAATGCGGTATCGCGCGAATCAAGCACGCGCTTACGGCGCAGGCGCTGATCCTCAAGCGTGCCGATGTGCGGCGGGAGCAATCCGTGTAGCCCAAACGCATCTCGCTCGTCCTCAGTGAATGCTGTGCCCTTGTTGAGCCGCGGGTTCGATAGCAGATCGACGCCGTGCAGGCGCGTGCGGACGGTCTCTACTTCCTCATCGGGGATGGCGGGGACGGACTGTAATGCTTCGTTCACGTGAAGCCCTCTTTCGTCTTCCGATCGGGGAAATCATATTCCAAAGCCTTTCAGAATTCACCGATGATAGCCAAAAAGGGAGAAACGAGGCAGTGACGCATGCAACACCGTTTTGCGGGTGCATGAATACGGATAGCTTTTGTGAGATCGTGTTTGTTTTGAGGACGGTGGGTGCGATGACGACCAAAACTTCAAAGGCCCACGCCCCTTTCGGAGAACGTGGGCCCTTTTTCACATTAGGTTTGGAGACGCCAATCAGGCTTCGCCCCTGACGTCAGAGTCTGGGTTAACGATTGCTGCTTCCCGAGCCGCCGGATTGCTGGCTGCCGCTGCCGGGCTGGTTGCCGCTCTTGTTCATATCGTTCGGCTTACCTTGTTGGCCGGCGCCGCCCTTCTGAGAGGGGTCCTGCTGCTGGCCTGTGCCGCTCTTCTGGGAGGGGTCCTGATTGCTGCCAGTACCACTGCCGGAACCCTGTCCTTGCTGTGAGCCTTGTTGGTTTGCCATTGAACTGCTCCTGTATATGCCGCGCTGCACCTCGTACGCGTACGTAACGCCGGCCTTCACTGGGATGCCCCGAATATACCCGCAGTTGTCCGATTTTAGGAATCGGACGGGAAGTTCTAAATCCCTGTAAGCGATTGAATTCATGTAGGTTATATTCGGCATATTCACGCTTGCAATGGCCGTAAATGGTGCTAAAATGCCGCGGTACGGCACCCATCCCGCGTAACTTGCGCGAAGCATTTTGAACCGGAGTTTGCCTCCCTACCCCTCGCGCTTTTATTTTTCCTCCACAATCGCCAAGTCCCACGGGCCGAGCGCCAATGCATCCGCTTTCGATACCGCCTTCCCATCCAGCAGATTCGTCCCTGGAACATACTCATAGTTCGCTTTCACATCGACACCCGAGTAGTTGAAGTAATAATGAACGCGCTTTCCCATGCGATTAACACCGTGGGTGGCATGCACCGACGCCGGCAATTGCTGATCCGGCCCGATGAGACCGGCCTCTTCCACCGCCTTCTTCAGCACGGCGGTTTGTAGCGCGCCAGAGAGATAGGTTCCTTCGTAAATCAAAGTGCCGTGACCAAACTGGTTCTCGGTAATCGCAGGCCACTTTCCAAAAAACGGATGATCGTAATAAGCCAGCGCCTTTGCGTGCTCCGGCATCAGAAATTCCGCCCAGTAGCTCACCTGGTTTGCGTTCTTTCCTGTTTCGTCAACGTGGAACGGATCGTCTTTGAGCGCGAGCGGATGTTCGAGGTTGGAAAACTCCTGATAGCTGAAGCCAGCGGCTTCGCGCAAAGGTCCAGGCGCACGAACCCAGCGGACGGCGGAGTTTTCATTCGCGAATCCGCTCTTGAACGTCATCACCACGTGACCGCCATTTTTTACGTAATCCGAGATGCGTTGCAGCAAAGCATCATCGGAAATGTAGAGTGCCGGAACGATCAGCAGTTTGTATGCGGAGAAATCCCCGGTCTCTGGAAACACAAAATCCGAGCCAACATTCAAGTCATAGAGCGAGCGATGTATCTGCTGCACCAGGGATGAGTAATCTGCTGTTGGGCCGGCGAAACTCCACTGTGGTCCTGAAGAAGTGAACGGCATGAAGCCGATCGCGTTTGCCGAATCACGGCTCCACAGGATCGCGACATCATTGTGAATCTTCAGGCCGACAAGGTGCGAGCCGATCTTCTCCAGTTCGTGCGCGGTGCGGGACATTTCGGCATACGGGCGGTTCGGCTCCAGATCGTGCGACAGAATGCCCTTCCAGTATGTCTCCTGATTTGCCGCGATCGATGCCCAATGCCAGTACTCCACCATGTTGGCGCCGTTCGAGAGATGGGTGTAGACGTCCTCCCTCAACTGCCCATCGTACGGTGGATACTGGTGCGCCGATGTCCAGTCCGTCGACTGCGCGTTGGTCTCGGTCACCAGAAAATTTCCGTGTTTCAGTGAGCGCGAGAAATCACCCTGGATCGATTGCGATGCGCCGTCGAAGTGATCCTGCGAACCGTGATAGATGTTGTCGGCCACAATGTCCAGCGACTCGGCAATCGCTTCTTCGTTCACATCACGCTTCATCATGCCGCCGTAGTCTGTCGTGATGAACTGCCTCGGCGCCGCGCACTCTCGCACCAGCTCAGCCTGCCAATGCAGAAAATCCGTCACCCGCATCTGGCTCCAGCGCGACCACTCCAGCTTGTAGCCGGTGCTTTGCGCGCCGTTCCGTGTGGGCAGATCTTCCCACGTGTGCAGGTTTTCACCCCAGTAGTTCAGGAACCACGCTTTGCTCAACGCTTCCGGCTTTACGAATTTTTTCTCGAGATAATGCTGGAAGCCAATGAACACGTCGCGATTCGCCGCGTCGTAGCTCGATGTTTCATTGTCCAACTGCCAGCCGATCACCGTGGGGTTGTCCTTGTAGTGCGCCACGATATGCCGGATCAGCCGTTCCGCATAAAACCGGTATGCGGGCGAATCGGTATCCATGTTCTGTCGCATGCCGTACTGCGCGGGCTGAGTCGGCCCCCCGAAGTTTCCGCCCGTAATGCGATCCGCAAGGATCTCCGGATGCTGGTGCGCCATCCACGCCGGAATTGAATACGTCGGCGTGCCGAGAATCACCTTGATGCCGGCCTTTCCCATCGCGTCGACGATGTGGTCCATCCACGCATAGTCGAATCGGCCATCTTCCGGCTCCCACAGGCTCCACGTCGACTCGCCCATGCGCACGACGTTCAGCCCCGCGGCCTTCATCATCGCTATATCTTTCGTCAGCCGCGCATCCTGATCCCCCGGCATGTACTCGTTGTAGTAAGCCGCACCGTACAGAACCGTTGGAAAATCCAGCGTCTGCTGCGCCGGCGTCGATGCTTCGGTGTGCCCCTGCTGAGCTGAGGCGACAAATGTTACGAGAGACGCGGAGACGAGTAAGAGAAGAAAGCGTTTGCTGAACAGTCTCATGGCTACCTTTCGCGAAAACAAAACGATCGCTTGAAACGGAAGGACTATGAGAACACTTCTATGCGAAAGTCAGCAACACAATCTCGGAATGAGTTCCAACCCGCATCGGCGGACCCCACGTCCCAGCCCCGCTCGACGTATAGACCTGCATCTCGCCAAATCTTTGCAACCCGTAGGTAAATTTGCCGAAGGCGCGCCGTGTAATGAAGTTGAACGGAAACAA
This sequence comes from uncultured Acidobacteriaceae bacterium, assembly GCA_963832035.1. Taxonomy (GTDB): domain Bacteria; phylum Acidobacteriota; class Terriglobia; order Terriglobales; family Acidobacteriaceae; genus Telmatobacter. Next base: position 929,896 of record CAWHSK010000005.1, read on the forward strand.
CTGGCCGCCTCCATGGGTGTGCCCGGAAAGCTGCAGGCTCACCCCGGCATGCTCGGCCAGCGGAAGCCGGCTCGGCACATGATTCAGCAGAATGCTGGCGGGCCCATCCTTCAGTCGTAGTCCTTCAAGAAATGCGCACATCTGCACCGGATAGGTGGAGTGACCGTATGCGACGCCGACAACACGCAACCCATCCACGTCAGCGCACTCATTGTGCAGCACACGGATTCCGCCCTCCCGCAGCGCATCTTCAAAATGTGCTGCTCCGCCAAACTCCTCATGATTGCCGCCGACGAAGTACCACCCCAGGGGCGGTTTCAACTCCAGTAATGGCGCGGCCACTTGAAGTGGATCGACCTTGCTACCGTCAAACATGTCTCCGGGAAGAAAGACGACTGCGGGGTTCAAGTCGCGGACCATTTGCGCAATCCGCCGCGCGAACGCGAGCCCGTTGACGTGCCCCAAATGGAGATCGCTCACCAGCAGCGCCTGCCGCCCTCGCCAGCTCTCCGGCAAGCCAGTCAACCGCACGGTGACCCGTCGCAAGCGGATATTCCGGGCATTCACGAGGCCATACACGGCGGTCACGATTGCGGCTAAGAGAAGCACCGCTGCGAGGTACGGCCTGGCGGAGATTCTTGTTGCCGCCGGAACGAGAATGCGCAACAGCAGATCCACGAGCCACGCGATTATCGCGCCGACGAAGAGGAAATTCGCCAGCCCCAACCACAGCGCGGCAGCCTTATAGAAAATCAGTACCACAGGGTTGGAAGAACGAAAACCCAGGAGGGTCGCAGTCATGAATACGAATGAGAGCACGATAAAAGCGATCTGCAATGCGTTCGCCGCTGTAGGGCTCATTGGCCACCAGAAGTCGATCCAGGTGCGATACAAGAACCAATGGGCTAGACATAGGAATGACTGAACAATTGAGATGGCAAGAAGTGGCCAGGCCTTCAAAAAACGTCTCCTCTTACACTCGTGGCGCCAGCCCGGTGCGGGTCTGTGCGGTTTCCCGGAGGCATGAAAGAATCAGATTATGGCAGCACCCGCGAGCGAACAACTCGGCATCTACATCTCGATTCCGTTCTGCCGCTCCAAATGTACCTACTGCAATTTCGCATCAGGGGTCTATCCGGCCGGCGAACATGCCCGCTACATCCAACGCCTGATCGATGAGATGCGCGGCGCGCACCAATGGAGCAAAAAACTCCGTGCGGACCTGCCTGCCCGCGTTGACACCATCTATCTCGGCGGTGGAACACCGAGCCTTCTCGAACCCGAGTTGATTGCGCAGCTTTTCGCGGCTATTCGCGCGGAATTTACGGTCGAGTCCGATGCCGAGATCACAGTCGAGTGTGCCCCTGGTCAGATCGCTGACCCTACCCTCGAAGCCCTTGCCCGGGCCGGAGTCAATCGCGTCAGCCTCGGCGTTCAGTCCTTCATCGATAGCGAAGCCCATCAAAGCGGTCGACTCCACAGCCGCGCCATTGTGATTGATGACCTGAAGCGTCTGCGCGCCACCGGAATTACCAACCTGAACATCGATCTGATCGCGGGCCTCGCAGGCCAGACGTTCGTGTCCTGGCAGGAGTCCGTTGCAACTCTAGTTGACACTGGCGTCCCCCATGCCAGCCTCTACATGCTCGAGGTCGACGACGAATCGCGCCTCGGCCGCGAACTACTTGCCGGTGGAGCGCGCTACCACGCCGGGCTTGTTCCCAGTGACGACTCCATCGCGCGCATGTACGAGAGCGCCATCGACGGCCTCGCCGGTGCAGGATTGCCCCAATACGAGATTTCCAACTTCGCGCATTCCGGCGGCGAATCGCGACATAACCTGCGCTACTGGCAGCGTAGACCGTATCTCGGCCTGGGACTCGACGCTTCGTCCATGCTGCACGCGTCTGCGGAGTCACCGAACGACACGCGACCCGACCATATCCTGCGCTTCACCAATACCGACGACCTGAAGGCTTACCTCGAAGGCCCGCAGCCGCCCGAGACCGCGTGGCTTTCACCGGAGCGCCAGCATGAAGAGGCATGGTTTCTCGGCCTTCGTCTAAACGGCGGAGTCTCTGTTTCCGCCCTTCGCGAGGAGTTCGGCAACCAAACGGTTGCCCGCGCGCTCGAGATCGTCGAATCGCTAACGGAACGCGGTTTGCTTACATCCGACAGTGAGACTGCACGACTCACCGCCCAGGGCCGCATGCTTTCGAACGATGTCTTTCAGGAATTCCTTGATTCCGCAGTGCCGCATGCATCCGTCGCCGCACAACGACACGCCCGCTCACCCTCCGAGCTGCCTTTCTGGCAGTTCGTCCAGCAGAGAAGGAATGAGTAACCTGCCCGGATTCAGTTCATCCTCGGCTCCCAGGCAATGAATCGTTGCCGGTCCCGATGCAAGTGAGCGTTGCAATGCTTTCCTGCAGTCACGCAAGACCACAAAAGGTGACCGTCCTCCGCTCGATACGACCCCGAAGCAGGCAGCCAGACGCATCTCCTGACCGCGGCATTCGATCGGTTGTTCGAATATCCCATCGCGAATGCGCTCGGCCAAAGCTTTTGCATTGATGAGCCTGCATCCCGGCAAGATCAGGATGAGTTCCCCATCGGCGAAACGCCCTGCGGAATCGTAGCAGCGCAACAATCCTTTCAATCGCTCACCGATAAGGCATGCCGTTTCTGCGGAATTGGGCGTCTTCCCGTGCTGATTGTCCGCTTACCCAATCCGGAAATCCAATGTGGATCAGCGCCAGCGGCATACTCAGGCGCTGCGCACGGTCCGTCTCACAAAAAAGCACAGACACAAGGTCGTCGCGGCTCAATAGCATCGGCTGCCCCAATATCCAATGCATCGACCGAGATTAGGAAATCTTCACAATCTTTTCAGAAAAATTGGCAGATTCAAATTACCTGATTTGAACCTGCTCGCCCTTAATCGACGAATTCAACCTTGGGCGCGATCGGGATGATCCCGCGCTCGTAACCCAGATCCAGCAGCTTGCGGATCGCTTCACGCCCATCCGCCCCGTAGTCCAGAGTCCGCTCGTTCACATACATGCTTACAAAACGGCTCGCCAGGCTCGTGTCCAGATCCCGCGCGAACTGCATGGCATATTCCAGCGCCTGCTCCCGATGATCGAGCCCATGCTGGATGCTGTCGCGCAGCGCCTTCGAGATGATTTGGTGCGACTCTGCGCCGAGCGAGCGTCGGATCGCGTTTCCGCCCAGAGGCAGTACCAGCTTCGTCGTTTCTCGCCACCACACACCGAGATCAATGATTTTGTGGAGCCCACTTCGGCCGTAGGTCAGCTGGCCTTCGTGAATAATGAGTCCCGCTTCGTACTTTCCAGCCAACACTTCGGGAATGATCTGGTCAAAGGGCACGACCTCCGTCTCAATCTCGGGATTGAAGATCTTCAGCGCGAGGTAAGCCGTCGTCATGGTGCCGGGTACCGCCACCTTTACACGTTTCAGATCGTCAAGCGCAATCGGCCGCTGCGAGATCACCATCGGTCCGTAACCCTCGCCTACGCTGCCGCCGCACCCCATCAGCGCGTAGGTCTCCTGCAGGTAGGGATAGGCATGAAAGCTGATCGCCGTCACATCATAGAACGCTTCGTCTTGGGCGCGACGGTTCAGTGTTTCGATATCGCACAAGGTATGGGAGAACTTGTATCCCGGCACGCGAATCTTGTTCGTAGCCAGGCCATAAAACATGAAGGCGTCATCTGAGTCGGGACTGTGCGCAATAGAAATCTCGCGAGTCGGATTCATAACGGCTGATTCAGAAAGCTTGTTGCTCACGGAGACAAAAATCCTTTCAACAAAACAGGGATGCGTTTGGCGATCAGGTTAAGTTAGCGGTTTCGGCGAACCCGTTCGAGTCCCTTTGCAATGGCCGCGGCGGCCACCACCTTAAGAGCATCGCCCGGAAGGAAGGGAAGCACCGCCAGCACGAAAGCAGCCCTTATAGAACCATGCGTCCACGCCGCAAGCCATGCAAATCCGCACAATAGAATAACCACGTTGCCAATGGCCGCGCTGGACAATGCAGCCGAAAATCCACGCTCGCTGAGTCTCCACAGATACGCGATCAAGGCTGCCGCTGCCGGATACGACATCAGATATCCGCCGGTCGGTCCCAGGAGGTGCGCAATGCCAGCCCCAAAGGCCAATCCGGGTGCGAACACCGGCAGTCCCATTGCGCCTTCCAGCAAATACGCTCCCAGTGTCAGAGCGGCCACGCGCGGTCGCAGCAGCAATCCCAATAGCACTACGGCAAACGGCTGTAGCGTCAACGGAACCGGGGTAAACCAAAGGGGTAGAGTGATGTGCGAACATACCGCCACCAGGGCACTGCCCGCCACGATAATTCCGGCGGTGCGCAACCCATGCGAGACGACAGGATACGCGATCTCTGAAGCCACGGGCTTCGAAATTCCGTTTTCCACGTTTGTCCTTAACTTTCTGACTCAAGGTCGGATGCTTCGGGTTCTCCGATCCTTGCGGCCTCGCCATCCGGCAATTGACTTTGAGGCATTGTGCGTTGTCGCAGGATATGCCGTACTACGCCGGCAGCCGCTACCAGCAATCCGGCTACGGAAATCAAGAGAGCGATGATTAACCAACGCATAACAGCCGAAGCTCAGAATATCAGATATGCGAAATAGCCCGGGCCCGCGCCCGGGTGAGAGCGCGGTGGGAAAAACCAGTGAGTTCACCCGCTACTTAGGCTCGGCGAGGGTTCCGAATAGCCAATCGAGGTAGATCTTGCTGCCCTGTTCCACAGGAATAACCAGGAACTCCGGTACACGATAGCTGTGCAGCTCCCGCATGCGTGCTTCCAACGCTTCGAGCTTATCCGCACTGGTCTTCAGCATGATCATGGTTTCAGGAGCGGAATGGATGTGGTCCTTCCAGAAATAAATCGATTGGACAACTGGCAGAAGAGTGGCACATGCCACGAGCCGCTCCTCAACCAGTGTGCGGCCCAGTTTGTTGGCTTCATCCAACGTGCTTTCGGTGGTCAGGACAATCCGTGCCTGCGGGTTCGATTCGAGCATTTCTTTCTCCCGCGTCCAGTGTACGAACTGAAGCCGTCACTTCCGATTACAATTTTCGCCGAATGAATCAAATTGACCCATTTGCCCAACCCACAGGTTTGGCTTCTGGAGTCCTTTTCCTGAACTTGCCGACTTCGCCCCGGTGTTGCAGTATGTTCCTTGCGGCTCGCGCATCCTAATTCATACATTCTGCGGATCCAAGACCGCACAGGAGAACGATCGATGAGTTCTGTCATTAAATTTGGTACCTCCGGCTGGAGGGCCATCGTTGCCGACGAATTTACGCTGGCCAACATCCGCCTCGCCGTTGCAGGCATTGCCGCATATGTCAAAACGCAGCCCGAGCCGCATCGCGTTCTCGTCGGCCGCGATCCGCGCTTCCTCGGCGAAAGCTTCGTCGCCGAAGCCGCCAGCATCCTTGCCGGCGCAGGCATCACCCCCATCGTCATCCCAGACGCCGCTCCCACCCCGGCCATTGCCTACGCGGTCCGTGCGCTCAAGACCTCCGGCGCCATCAACTTCACCGCTTCGCACAATCCGCCGGAGTACAACGGGATCAAGTTCTCCACCCACGACGGCGCCCCCGCGTTGCCCGAAGTGACCAGGCAGATCGAAGCCGCCATCAATGCCAACACCGCAGGAGACATCCCTCACGCCAATCCGCCCGACGGCGGGTTTGAGACCGAAGACGTCAAGCCCGGGTTCCTCCACCGTCTCGGCGAACTTGTAGATCTCAAAACCATCGCCGCCTCCCACATCAAGATTGTCTTCGATCCCTTCTGGGGAGCTGGTCGCGGCTATAGTTGCCACATCCTCCGCGAGGCCGGAGTCGAAGTAGAAACCGTTCACGACTACCGCGATGTCCTCTTCGGCGGTCACGCCCCCGAGCCCGACGACCATCTGCTGGGCGACTGCAAAAAGAAGATGAAGGAGATCGGCGCCAAAATTGGCATCGCGACCGATGGCGATGCTGACCGCTTCGGCATCGTCGACGAAGACGGCACCTTCATCCAGCCCAACTACATCATTGCGCTTCTCTTCGACTACCTCGTCGAAACCCGCGGCTGGAAGAACGGCGTTGCCAAATCCGTCGCCACCACCAACCTCGTGAATGCCCTCGCCGAGCACCACAAGGTGCCACTCTTTGAGACGCCGGTCGGCTTTAAGTACATCGGCGAACTCATCATCGCCGACAAGATTGCCATCGGCGGCGAAGAATCCGCTGGCCTCACCATTCGCGGCCACGTCCCGGAGAAGGATGGCATTATCGCGGGCCTGCTCGTTGCCGAGATGGTAGCCGCACGCAAGAAGAGCCTGGGCCGCCAACTCAAGGAGCTGTTTGCCAAGGTTGGTTCCTTCTATCCCGTTCGTGAGAACTTCCACTTGACCCCGGAACGGAAGGCCGCGTTCACTGAAGAATTGAAGAAGGATCCCACCGAGCTCGGCGGGCGCAAGGTCACCAGCGTGGTGCGCACCGACGGCCTCAAGCTGATCCTCGACGATGGCTCGTGGGTTTGCTTCCGGCTTTCAGGAACAGAACCCGTGGTAAGGGCTTACACAGAGGCTCGCGACGAGAAAGACATGGTCGCGCTTCGCTCGGCAGCAGAGAAATTCGTGCAAGGTTAAATGCGGGCCGGTTCTTGTTGTTTGTATCAGGGCATGGCTTTAGTCGTGCCGTGAGTATGCAAGTTGAAACTGTCATCCTGAGCGAAGCACGCTTGGGGCCCCGCCGCGCTTGGAATGCGCGATGGGGTAAGCGGAGCGAAGGATCAGCTTTTGACCTTTACAGGTGCTCGAGGCCGAATGCAGCAACAACCAAATCTGTTCAGTGAAAAAAAGGAAGCGGCCAACGAGCCGCTTCCATTTCGGCAGCGCGTCCTCGAGTGGGTGCAGCAGGGCTGGCGGCCGGCCGGCACTCTCTTTGCCGTCGCTCTTGCCCTCCTCTTCGCCTGGAGCGTAGTCAACGGCCGTCACGGCGTGTCGACGTGGTACCAGCAACGCAACCAGGAGAAAGAGCTCAAGCACGAAATCCAGGATCTGCAGCAGGAGAACGCCCACTTGCGCAATCATGTGGATCGTCTCAAATCCGACCCCGGCGCCATCGAGCACGAAGCGCGCGAAAAGCTTCACTACGCCAAGCCCGGCGAAGTCATCTACACCCTGCCGCCGGATCCCCACAGCCAATCGCCATCCCATTCCCCCACCCCTGGCCGCTGAAAACTCGGGTCTGACCGACACTAGCAATACTGACAGTTCGCATCGTGATCGCGGGGTAGCATAATTTTCCCAATCGCGAGGCGACGGCCAACGCTTGCAAATTCGACGGATACAAGTGCGACGGATAAGATGCGACGGAAAGGACATCCCATGTGCTCTAGATCATTGCCTTCGAGCATCACTGTCATTTTTCTCACTCTGACTGGGGTCATGGCGGCCCAGGACGCATTTCACGAGCGCACGCTTGTCGTGAACGGTCACACCGGAACCGCAATGGTGTATACGATCAGCGGTAAAGCTTACGTTGATCTGGAGTCGCTGGCCAGAATCGGAAATGGCTCAATCGGCTTCAGCGGAGACAAGATTATCGTTACGCTCTCTGCCGAGGGCATTCACCCTTCTAACCAGCACGCGACTGCCGGAATGACCAACGACTTCATGAATGCTGCCCTGCAAGATCTATCCATCCTCAAGGAATGGAGCACCACGCTCGCACATGCAATTCAAAGGGGAGTCCCAGGAGACGGCAGCCGCCTCGTCGTCTTTCACGACCGTGCCGTCCACCAATTGAGACTGGCAAAGGTTGCGGCATCAAACCAATCGGATGAAGACGCACTTCGGCTGCTTACCAATCACTTCAATACCGTTAGCAAATGGAACGACAAGCTGGTTGCCGAGAGAAAATCCATGAGCACCGGAAAGTACTCCTTGGACCCCAACGCACTGGCTAACGACGAAACCTACCAGAAGATTACCGCCTGCGCGAAGTTCCTCGGCACCATGCTTCCGAGCGGGCAGTTCCACGACGACCGCGCATGCAATTGAGGCCTCTGCCCGGTCTCGTTTGCTAAACCAGTTTCACTTCTCCGGTACTCAGGTCGTACACCGCTCCGACTACTTTGACCTTGCCGTCTCTCACTTTCGGTGCCAGTATCGGCTCAAGAGTCTTCAACTTCTCAACGCCGATCTCAACATTCTCGCGAATAGCATTCTCAAGCGGATCGCCCGGTTCGCCCTTGCTTTTGGCCACGGCGGGTTTCACAAGTTCAACCAGGCCATCAATTGCACCCGGCAGCGAATCTGTGGCATCAATATGCTGCTTTGCGGCCTTCACCGCTCCGCAATTACTGTGACCCAGCACCATGATGAGAGGAGCATTCAGTTCAGCCACCCCATACTCAATGCTGCCCTTCACGGTTACACCCGCGCCGCTGACCACGTTGCCTGCTACACGTATTACAAAAATGTCGCCCACGCCCACATCGAACAAGATCTCCGGAGCCACGCGCGAATCTGAACAACTGACGATGATCGCCTCAGGATACTGAGCTGCAGCAAGCCGGCTGAAATCCGCAGGACTTCGCCTGGGACCCTTGGTCTTTCCATTCTTGAAGCGTTGATTGCCCTCCATGAGGTCGTGCAATGCCTGGTCGGGGTTGACCGGCGAGACCGTTTTGTCAGCCGCCTTCTCGAGCGCCTCGGCAAGAAACCCATGGGAATTCGAGGCACTCCAGGCCGCCGCCGCAGCCAGCGTGAAAAAGTCACGCCGCGAAACCATAGGAAGTTTTCTCATTGATCGTCCTCCTTGAAGGTTTGTTTCGACACAACGATAGCGGGAACGAAGCATCCGCGTGGGAAAGCCAGCGTCGAGCCGAACAAAATCCTGCGAGCCTGCCAATCTAGAGCGTTGGCTAATCACTGGCTACTGGCATTTCTTACAGTTGTATGGAAATAGTGTTCCTCACTAAGTTGATGCATAGGATCCCGGTTAGAAAAACCTCTCCGGCGCTGGAAGCGATCTTCCTTTGAGATACGTGGCGCAGAGACCGCCGAAACCAAGTGCTGACATTAAACACCGAAAATCCGAGGCGGACCATGAATAACAGTTCGCCTTCATCGCTCCTGCCTTCACTTCAAGCCGCCGCTTGCATCGTCATCCTTTTATGGGGAATGAAGGCCGGATCCTCGATACTGGGGCCGCTGCTTCTCGGCCTTATGCTTGCCTATGCTGTGCTCCCTTTTCCCACCTGGCTCATGCACCGGTTCAATCTGTCGAAACGCCGGGCAACAAGCTTGACGGCTGTCACACTCACCGCCGCCGGCCTATTGGCGCTGTTCACCCTGCAGCTGAGCATTTCTCATCTGGCTGAAAGAGTGCCGGTCTTCGAGGAACACTGGACCGGTCTCTACGATCAAATCATGGTTCTTCTCAGCCGTTTTCCGTTCATTCATCTTCAGAACGTGTCAATTGAGAACCTGCTCACATCCCAGCGACTCGGCACGATGGTTATGTCGATTGTCCCTCAGGCGAGCGCTATCGCTTCCGAAACGCTCCTGATCTGTCTGCTGGCAGCGCTGCTGGTGATTGAGATGTTGCCCGATGCGGGAGTCAAGCCCGGACCAATTGCCTCCGCGTTGCACAGCCCGGAGCTCTACGCCAGGAGCTATGTGGTCGTGACCGCCAAATCCGCAGGATTGAATGCCCTCCTCAACCTGGTCTTTCTGATCGCGATGGGCGTGGAAACCCCATTCCTCTGGTGCATTTTCTATTTCTTTCTGGCCTTCATCCCATTTGTCGGTCCCTTCATTGCGTTGGTTCCTCCCATCCTTCTGGCGTTGCTGATGCTGGGATGGAAAAAAGCCCTCCTGGTGGCCTGTGTTCTGATCTTCACCCAGGCAATCGTCGGAAATGTGGTGATGCCGATCCTCGCGAAGAAGGCGATGAGCATCTCGTTCCTCGAATTCACGCTATCGCTGGTTGGTTGGACATTTTTATTGGGACTCCCCGGCGCAATCACCGCGATCCCCTTGACTCTGGTTTTGAAGGGCTTCATCGCAAAGCACTTTGAACAAAGTGCGATGGCCGCACAGACACCAGCTTGAGCCTCGAGCGCCCGTTTCAGACCCTCGAATTCTGAATGGAATTCGGCTCACCAGCAGGGCGAATTGATCCAAGGCTTATTTCGCAGGTGCCCTGAGGTGAATGAACGGCATTCGCCCATTTTTTCAGACCGAAAGTCCCTGGTGAACCCCTTGAGAATCTCCTGCTTCCTGCCCCGATGCGCGTTCAAAGTCGCTGCTCGAACTGAAAGGAACGCGAGCGTGAATCGTAGTGCCAACGCTCGGTTGTGTGTTGATTGAAAGCTCTCCACCCACAAGGCGCAGGCGCTCCTGCATGCTCGAGAGGCCGAGCCCTGTGCTCTTTATTGCAGCTTCTTGTTCAAAGCCTGCCCCTTGATCGCTGACGGTCAGATTAACCGCCTTCGAGCTTCCCCATAGGCGCACTTCGAAGCGCTTCACCCCACTATGCTTGGCAGCGTTGCGCAGGGCTTCCTGCAGAACTCGGAACAGGGAAAGAGAAAGTTCAGTCGGCAGGGTAGCTGGCAAATCGTGACTCTGAAAATCGATCTCCACCTCCTGATGCTCCCCAAACTCCCTGCAGAAGTTCTTTGCAGCCACATCGATGCCTAGATATTCCAGTTTTGAAGAGTGCAATTCGTGCGACAACGATTGGATATCGTTCATTATTTCGGTGGTTTGATTTCGTAGATCGCCGGCTCGCCTTCTGAACTCAGATACGGAGTCAGGAATGTACTTTTGAATTCCGTCGAATTGTATCGCGAGCAGGACGAGTCGTTGCACGATGTCGTCATGCAATTCTCTCCCGATCCGGGTGCGTTCCTGTTCGTGAGCGTCAATCAGCTTGCGGCTCATGTCTGAGAGCGCAACTTCAGCCAGCTTGCGCTCGGTCACGTCGGTGCAACTGCCTCGATATCCCTGCAAAGTTCCGTCGGCGTTCAGAAGAGGGATGCCGATGGTGGAACCCCACGCGATGCGACCATCCTTCATCGCGATGGCGTGGACCAGGTCCCGGAACAGCTCCTTCCGCTCGATGATGCCGAAAACACCTGCCTTGAACGCCTCGCGCCCTGCTTCGGGATGGATGTCGTAGAAGTACATCCGGCCCATGACTTCGTCCGGCCGGTATCCCCATGAGGCCTCGGACACTTGGCTGACATATGTGAACAAGCCGTGGGTGTCCACTTCCCAATGCGTGGTGCGGCTCTGCACCGCCAGGTCCCGGAACCGCGTCTCGCTCTGCCGCAGTGTTTCTTCCGCCAGCTTGCGATCGGTCACATCGACGGCAATTCCGATGAAACCGACAAAGGAGCCATCCTCATCAAACCTCGGCACTCCAAAGTCGAGAATCCATCGATGCGCCCCGTCGTACCGCCGAACACGATACTCAATCCTGAATTGCTCCCGCCGATCAAAGCACTGTGCGTAGGTATCCAAACACCGCGTCAAATCTTCCGGGTGGACACGTTCCGCCCAGCTGTTTCCCGCGTCAGCCGTCAGAGGGTGACCCGTGAATTCGAACCAGCAATCGCTCAGATAGGTGCGCAACTTGTCGGTGCCCGACATCCAGATCATTACTGGAGCCGCCTTTGCGGCCAATACAAAGCGCGATTCACTCTCCCGCCGTGAAAGATCTTGCCGCTCCAGATCAACCGCAGTGAGCAGGATCCCGCTAAGAAGGCACGCACCTACGCCCAGACCAACAAGCGCCAGCGAAAAACCGCTTTCCCAGCGGTAGTGTATCTGTCCACCTCTGACTGCGTAGCCAAGCACGAATGTAAGCAGGGTTCCAATGGGAAGCAGGCGTCGCAGCATAGCTCCCCCAGCGTTGTCGGCATGGAAAAGACGAACGATACCCTCAGACGGCGTTGCATATTGCACCCCGATAGCGCCAATCAGAAAACCCAGGGCAGTCGGAACTGCAACATTACTCTGCGGGCGAATCAGGTTCATCACATGGGTGTCGTAAGCGTGGCTCACGATCGCGAGGGCGCCGAGAGCACCCGTCAACATTCCGAAGCCTCGCGAAAGCTGCCGCAACACACGATGCCGCGAGTTCATCGGCAGGAGAGAAGCCCCGAGAAGCATATATCCAACGCTGGTGTACTGGGATATCCGTCCGGGATAAAAAACATAATCCTTATCGCGCAGGAGAAACTCGTCGATCCCTAAATTAACCTGCCAGTAATACTCGCATAGGGTCAACGCTCCAGTGAGGAACACCGCGCTCGAAAGCAAAGGTAGCAGGAGGCGATCTCTGCGGCGCAACAGGGCTACAGACGCAAGCATCATTGCGGCGGCCGAGTTGGCCTTGATACCCGCTTTTTCTGGAATAAAGCTCTGCAACCATCTCAGGTCGAGAGCCAGGCCAACCAGAACCAGGGCCGCGAGGATAAATAAAATCCACCCCACCACAGTCGCTACATTTTCGATTCTCTGGTGATTCGGTGGCGCTTTCATTGTTCTTTGTAATTTGACCTCGCACAATAATAGACACAAAGATCGGCTACAGTCTGCCGAACTGGATGAAATGGCCCCATGAGTGCCATGAGCACCCCTTCTTCTCCCTTTCAACGGATTCTCCCACAAAGCGCTTAAGGAAGGCTTTGCATTGGGATGTTCCTGTAAGTAATTGAATAAATTAAACGTATATGCAGGTTCTCGGAGGAGCAGAGGGTGCTAAGGCGCTAAATAGCACCGGCCGATCGCAGAAAGCCGAAAGCCAGCTAACCGCTAACTTCTGAACCACGCGACCCCCGCGCCGGCCAGCGGAGCATTCTCCCACAGCTCAGCAGTCCGCACCTCGAAACCGGTGCCGTCCAATTCCGCTGTCGCCGCCCGCAAAAACAAATGCGCCGACCGTGAAATCCCGCCGCCCAGTACAACGACATCCGGCGCAAAGTCGGCCAGCAGCCGCTTCAGCGCGACTCCGAGAGTCTTTCCGAACTCCGCGAAGACAGCAATCGACACAGGCTCGCCACCGGTCGCATAGTGCGCGATCGACGCTACCTCACGCTCCTGTCCTTTGCGCTCTTTATAAGCGCCCTGCAGCGCGCGAGTAGAAATTTTGTCTTCGACGATGCCGCCTTCATAGGGAACATTCCAAATCTCCCCGCCCGGTGGCACGCCCTTCCCTTCGGTCACAACCTTGCCATCCACGGCAAAGCCCGAACCAACACCCGTTCCCAGGGTGAAAACAACCACCCGCTTCACGCCCCGCGCCGCCCCCGCGCCAACCTCGCCCAGCAGGTATGCCGCCGCGTCATTTAGAAATCGCACCTGGCTCGCCTTCCATCCGAATCGCGCCGCCAGCGCCTCACTCACATTCACGCCATACAAAAACGGCATCTTGTGCTCCATCCAGCTGATGCCCTTGTCGTAGTCAAATGGCCCAGGCATCGCCAACTCTGCCCCCTCGACACCGTCAACGCCTTCAGCTGCCTTCTTTCCCAGCGAGTACAACACTTCGACAAAAGCCTCGCTCGACTGCTCCTCAGGCTGGTTGGCCCGCACGACGGGACCCAGTCGAAACCCCTCTTTGTAGCAAACCGCCGCCGAAATATGGCTGCCGCCAACGTCATACACCAACACGCACGGATCAACACCCGGGTTCAAAACTCACCTCGCTTCGGAATCTCCCAACATTGTAAGCGGATGTGCCGCAGGCGGCCTGGAACGCCGCAGCATCATTCCTGCGACACCCAAACATGGTATTAACCTTCCATTGACATTCCCCGTGAATGGCAAATCGTTATAGTGGAATCAATCTCATCCCATGTATCCATTTGGGCGGCTTCTTCTACTTATTTTGTTCACTGTCTCGACTGAGTCGCTTATGGCGCAGATGCCCTTCTATACCGACAATGCCGACGTCACCGATCAGGGAACCCTTCACTTTGAGATCTATAACGAATACGACGGCCTCCAGTCCGCCCAATACCCCGATCTCCGCCAGAACACTGCCAACTTCAAAGTGAACTACGGTCTTCCGCACCGTCTTGAACTCGATTTCGATATTCCCTATCTCACCATCTATCGCGCGCCCGGATCGGAGAACACTCAAGGAAACGGCGATGCCGACATGGGCATCAAGTGGAATTTCCGCAAATCCAACCGGCCGCTCAGCTATCCAGACCTCTCGGCCAGCCTGTACATCGAGTTCCCAACCGGCGATGAGAAGCAGAACCTTGGCTCAGGCCTCACGGACTACTGGCTCAATCTCATCGCACAGGAGCCGTTTACGGCTAAGACCCGACTCAACGCCAACTTCGGATTTGTCTTTGCCGGCAACACCAGCACAGGTGTCCTCGGCATTCAAACCATCCGCGGGAACGTCTACACCGGCGGCATGTCTCTTCTGCACGACTTCAACCCGCGTGTAACCCTCGGTGCGGAACTCTATGGCGCCATCGCCGACAAAGAAGGCCTGGGCAAAGACCAGTTGCAAGGCCTCGTTGGCGGCCAGTACCAGCTAAACCCTCGAATGGCGGTCACCTTCGCCGTGCTGGGAGGCAGCCATATCGCTAGTCCAGCGATCGGCGGCCAGGTCGGCTTCGAGATGGACTTCCCTCTCGCCCGGCACTCGACGGCAACCAGCCACACTTCTGAGAATCAGTTGAAACCAACCCCTTCGCAATGGAGATCACCATGGCATGCAAGCCCGAAGTCCTGAAAAGTGTTCCTCTCTTTTCGCTGCTCGATGATGAGGAGACCGCGGTTCTCGCTGGACAAGTCGAAGTCAAAAGTTTCGCCGCGCGACAGCGCATCTACAAGGCCGGCGACCCCGGCATGGCCTACGTGATGGTTTCAGGCAGAGTCAGAGTCACAACCGTCGACGAAGACCAGCAGGAAGTTGTCGTCGACGAACCGGGCAAAGGCGAGTTCTTCGGCTTTGCCTCGATGCTCGAACAATTGCCCCATCAAACCAGCGCAATCGCCATTGAGGAGTCAGAATGCCTCGAGGTATCGCGGGACGACATCGAAGTTCTTCTTCAACGAAAACCAATGGCGGGAATGGATCTGCTTACGACACTGGGCCATCAGTTTCACGCCGCGCATCAACTGGTGAGGGGTCGCACCACGCGCAATCCCAACGAGATTATCGAAAAGGAAATGACTACGGGGGAACGCATCGCGGACGCGGTCGCAAGCTTCGGCGGCTCGTGGACATTCATCATTACATTCGGAATCGTCCTGTCGACGTACGCGCTGGCGAACATCTTCCTCGACAGAAAGGCGTGGGATCCCTACCCGTTCATCCTGCTCAATCTGTTTCTTTCCATGCTCGCCGCCATCCAGGCGCCGGTGATCATGATGAGCCAGAATCGCCAGGACACCAAAGACAGATTGCGCGGCGAACTCGATTTCGACGTGAATCGCCGCGCCGAATCCGAGATTCAGACGATGTCGCGAAAGTTGAATCTGCTTGATGAAAGGATCGACGATCTCTCCGACTTGCTTCGCGGAAAAAGCGCACCAGCCATGGATCACGGCCGCAACTAGAAGTCCGCGTGCATCCGCACAGACCCAACCCACACCGGCCCGCGATCGCGGTTATATCCGGGGTTGTTGAAGTGCTGCACGTCGATGGAATAGAACAATCCTTTCCATGCGTGCCAGGTGTAGTAGCTCTCCACAATGTTCTCGCGCCCGTAATTCAAGTTGCCGTCGCCGAGCAGAAACCCCAGGCCGCCGAGCCGCAAATAATTCTGATGGTCCTTCTTGATCGCGTTCGAGACGACAACAATTGCCGCCTTGTCCTGCGGCCTGTGCCAGCGATCGCCTCCGTAACTCGCTCCGGCCTCCACCGTCTGGTCGTCCTCGGTGTAGGCAAAAGATTCGTGTTGACCTTCGTTCCACCCGAATCGCGCAAACACCGCCAGGTTCGTCGTCAACTCTTGTTCCATGTTGTAGCCAACGCCATATTTCAGCGCGCCAAAATGCTCGTGCGCGGTGATGGTCGGGGTCGGATCAGTCCCATCAAGGTATGCCTGCACCGCCTCTCGATACACTCCCATGTGCGCGTGATTAGCGTAAAAGAGTAGCCGCGTCACGCCCGTGCGTTGCGGAATCCAACTGTGGCGCAGCTCGAACTCGCCGTTCTGTCCGTTCGCGCGGCTGAACGCCCAATCCAGATCGATACCATTCGCCACAGTCGGCATTGCAAAGATGCCGTAGCGAATGCTCCACGCACGATCGTCGTACTCGGCCAATCCGCCAACCGTGTAGCCACGCGTATCGGCCGCATAATCCCAGGCGCCATTGTTGTCGACCGTCCAGTTCATGAATTGCAGATGGCTATCCGACCCGACCGAATTTATGTCAAAGAAATCCGGTAGCGTCATCTTGCCGATGCGAAACTCCACCCGCCGCTCCGGCACCCTCGGCGCTAGCGCAAAGAAGTTCGCCTCCTGGCTTATCGTCTTGTCCGTCAGCCCGAACACCTGGTGGATCTCATAGCGCGCTATGTATGGAGTTGAACCAAGATTGGGGTTCCGCACCACATCCAGGTTCGTAAATCCCGCCAGTCCCAACGCCTCACTCAGCCCGCGCCCGGCCGCCAATTCCATATCGAAAATGAAGTCGGTGTTGTACCGGATCGAGCGATTCCTGCGCAGCGCCGTGTAGAGAGTTCCAACCATGGACGTCTTGTACTCGGCCGAGTTGCGAAAGCTGTTCGTTCCTTCGTACAGCGAGTGAAACGGAATCCGCCCCTGAAAGATGATGTTCGCCTGACCTGAAATCCAGTAACGCGCGTCTTCAGGATGCGGAAACATGATCAGAACCGGTTTCGCCTCCGGATCCACTGGCGCGTTTTGATCGGCAGCCGGTTTGGCGGCAGGCGTCGGTGAACTCTGCGCACACACGTCGGCGTTGGGCCATTCGGTTCCGGCTCTGCGGGGAGAGCACTAATGGATTCAAAGGACTGTGCCACGGCAACGCCGGCCGTTGAAGCGAAAAGCAGGGCCATCAGCAGAACGGTATAAAAACGGCGCTGAATGAGGGAGAACATTTCGAACCTTTCAGAAGGGTTCCGGCGCTAAGATAAAAGAAGCAGATATACCCCCATATGGTTTATACCATACCCCCGATGGGTATAGAGCAAACGGCAGGTGATTTTCCATGTCCATGCATGATCGCGAGAAGCTTAAGCTGCTCCAACGCGTGCGCAGATTGCGCGGCCAACTCGACGCTGTTGAGCGCCTGGTTAACACCGACGAAGACTGTGGCGGCCAGTTGATGCTGCTTGCCGCGGTACGCGGCGCAGTGAACAGCCTGATGGGCGAGATAATGGAGACGCATATTCGCTTCCATCTCGTCGACGGCGCCAAGGAACAGATCGCGCCCGAACTCGCCGAGGACCTCATTGACCTCGTGCGCGCTTATTTGAAATAGATAAGTGACTGGCTACGTAAAATCGGTCTCACGCGCGGCCGGCAAACTCACGCGTCTCGGTGTAGACCTTCACCCTTTCGCCCTCTTCGACAAAGAACGGCACCCTGATCTCGAGGCCCGTCTCAAGCCTCGCGTGCTTCGTGACGGCACCACTCGCCGTATTCCCGCGTGCTCCCGGCTCTGTATAAGCCACGGCCAATTCCACCTTCTCGGGCAACTGCAGTCCGATAGGGTTGCCGTTGAACTTGTCGATCTTGATGATGACACCTTCGATGAGGAACTGCAGCGCATCGCCGAGTTTTTCCGGCGTCAGCGGAATAGTGTCGAAAGTCTCCTGGTCCATGAAGTAAGAGGCGTCTGCATCGGAGTAGAGGTAGGAAGCCTCAACCGTCTCCAGATCCGGTTCCTTGAACTTCTCGCCAGCTTTGAATGTCTTGTCGAAGACAGCGCGCGTGAGCAGGTTGCGCATCTTCAGCCGAACCAGCGTCTGTCCGCCGCGCGCGGTGGGCGTGGAAACGTCCACGTCGAGGCAGTAGTAAGGAGTGTTTTCAAGCTCAAAGTACATCTTGCGCTTGATGTCAATTGCGTCAATCAGGGCAGCCATATTGCTATTTTAGCTTTGAGCGGCGAGGATCCCAACCAAAGCCCGGGACGGAGCGCGATGAAACTCTCTCTCGACTCGGAGATAGAAATCAGGGCGCAGTCGCTAACCAGGTTCGAACTTTCTTGAGCTTCGGTGCGTAGTGTTCCTGAGTCCGTCCAGCACCCCTCCGGAACTATGGCTCGTCAGGATACAGTTCTAAAAGGAAACCCATGAGAATGTGGAACAGGATTCATCCGCTCTTTGTTTTGTTCGTTGCTGCGTCCTATGTTCCCGCTGCGGCCTTCGCGCAGACGATACCGAACGGCGCCGCTATCGATGGCGAAGTGGGCAAGATCATGCAGCAGACCAACGCCAAAGGCATGGCTGTTGCGGTCATCGATCATGGCAAGGTCGCATATGTCAACGCTTATGGCATCCGCAACGCAAAAGGAGATCCGCTGACCACGGACACGGTGATGTATGGCGCGTCGCTGACCAAGACGGTGTTCGCGTATACCGTGCTGCAACTGGTCGATCAAGGCAAGCTGAAGCTGGACGAGCCCATCAAGACCGATCTCGACAATCCACTGCCCACCTATGGTCCCGATCCGGTGTTTCCAGACAAGTACGGGCCATACAAGGATCTGGCTGACGACCCACGCTGGGAGACGATCACGCCGCGGATGTGCCTCGATCACTCCACCGGCTTCAGCAACTTCTGGTTCATCGAACCCGACCAGAAGCTGCACATCCACTTTCAACCGGGCACCCGCTTCAGCTATTCAGGCGAAGGCTTCATCCTGCTTGCAATTCGTGGTTGAGCATGGCCGCAAGGCGCAGGGATTGGGGCTGGACGTTGGCGATCTGACCAAGGCTAACTTCGACCGCCTGGGAATGACGCGCACCAGCCTGACGTGGCGGAACGGTCAGGACCCCAACGTAGCCGACGGCTGGAACGACCAGGGCCAGCCGCAACCCCACGACAAGCGCAGCAAGGTGCGCGCCGCGGGCTCGATGAACACGACGATCACTGACCTTTCCGCGTTTACTGCTGCTCTGGTGCGCGGCGAAGGGCTCACCGCGGCCTCGCGAGCCGAGATGACAAAACCCGTCTTGCACATACCGACGGCAAGCCTGTTCCCGCTCTTTCTCCCTGATGCGCCCGTGAGCGAACAGCGCAAAGACTTGTATGCGGGACTGGGCGTCATCGTATTTGATGGCCCCCAAGGTCATGGTTTTTACAAGGGCGGCCACGACGGGCAGACAGCCAATACGCTGGTGTGCCTCGAGAAGAGTCAGCGCTGCGTTTTGATCCTCGCCAACGACGTTCGCGCTGAAGCGGGCTTTGCGCAGCTGGTCCGCTTCATCCTGGGAGACACCGGCGTTCCCTACGACTGGGAATATGGAGATCACGCAGGAAAGTCCTGAGTGTCAGTAAAAGGAAGCGAGTCTCGGTGCTAGCGGATGGAGCAGGCAATCAAGCGCCTACAGGCGCGCGGAGCTGATTGATTGCAGCCGTCAGGTCGGCGGCAAGCGCATGCTGTGTTTCGTTGCTGAGCTTGGCGCCGCCCTGCGTCAGATAGAAGACGTCAATTGCCGTTTCGCCCTCTGTATCGATAAGCGCAACCTCAATGTTGCATTTATGGGTGCTGAGGGTGAGAGCGATCTGGCGCAGCAGGCCCGGAACGTCCTGCGCGACCACTTGCAGCAGCGTCGAATGCGTCGATGATTCCGAGTCGAATTGAAGCCGCGTAGCGACTTCAACCTTTACATTGCCGGGGCCGCTCGCGTGGCGACGCGCGTCAAGCATCTGCTCCACGGCGACTTTCTGCGCAACGACGTCATGCACATATTCGAGGAAGCGGTCCTTCTCGCTCGGATTCAGCTCGATCGTGCGAAAAACATCGGTGAACTGGAAGCTGTCAACCACCACGCCGGCGTCGTTTGAAAATGCGCCGGCCTTCACAATGTTCATACCCCAGGCGGCGAGCGCGCCGGCCACGTCGGCAAACAGCCGGCTGCGGTCGCGCACAATGACCGTGAGATCAAAGAGCTGCCGATGCGGTCGAAGGTCAAGCTGGACGGGATTCTTGTCAAGATCGGCGGCGAGTTGGAAGTGGTTGCGGATGTGCTCAGGGAGCCGGGTCTGCAGATATCGCTGCGGAAGCCCTTCGAGGAACTGGCGTAGAGCGTCGTACTGGGTTGGCGGCACCATCGATCGAATGCGATTGAGCAGCGTGGGATCGATGGCAGCATGATAGCGAACCTCGTCGACACTGCGATCCATGAAGTTCGCCGTGGCCATGTAGAGCTGCCACAGGTTTTCTGCCTTCCACGGCGTCAGCGCTTCAGGATTCACGGCCTTGATGTCCGCATAAGTCATCAGCGTCAGCATCTTCAAGATCGCCGGGCTGCCAATCTTTTCAGAGAAGGCGCGAACATTTTCCGCGTCGAAGATGTCCCTGCGCAGTGCGTTCGACATCTCCAGATGCATGCGAATGAGCTTCAGCACCTGGATCGCGCTCTTCAGTATCGAAGTCGAGCCGCGCCATAAAGCTGTCGGCGAGTTCGACACTCTGACCCGTGTGTTCGCCGCTGCGCCGGCCCTTGCCGGTATCGTGCAGCAGCAGCGATAGCAGGAACAGATCGAGCCGGTCGATCTCCGGCAAGCAACTGCGCGAGCCGCTGTTCGTAGTCGTGCGCCGGCTGTCGCAGGCTGTGCACGTTGTCGATGGTGAGGAAGGTATGCTCGTCGACCGTGTAGCGGTGATAGCTGTCGCGAATCACCAGCGCATCGATCCCGTGAAACTCCGGGATCAGCATCTCCAGCACGCCCAGCGCATGCATGGTGCGCAGCGCGTGCGCCGCGTGCGGCCCCAGCAGCACCTCGCGCAGCGCGTTCCACAGATACGGACCTTCGGGAATATGAATGGCCAGCGCGGGCAAGCGCATCGGTAATGCGGTCTTCGGCAGCCTGCGATAGCGCGTAGCCATGCGTCGCCATCAGCGAGAAGATGCGCAGGATTGCCGCGGTATCGCTGAACTGCGCGCCGGGAAGAATGTCGATGCGGCCCTGGTCGAGAATGAAATCGGTGCCCGCAATGGGGGTGCGGCGCCGGCGGAACTGGCGGTAGAAGCTGACCGGCGCCGGCAGGTGCTCCATCAGCAGCGCCGCCCGGCGATAGATGACGCGGGCATGGCGGTAATAGGTTCGCATCCAGTAGGCCGGATCGGCCGTGCCGCGCGTCTCAAGCCCGATGGAATTCGCCGCGGCTTCATCCTGCGATTGCCAGTCCAGCGTGTTGTCGTCGCGCCCGTGGCGGAAGTGAAGGAAACATCGCGCGGCGGCGAGGAAATCAAAGGCGGCTTCAGCATCTCCGCGGGCGCTTTGGAAGACTCCGCCACGCTGCCGGGGCCATTCCTTCGTCTCCTTCAGGTGGAAGAGCAGCGCAAACCAGACGGCCAGGTGATAGTCGCGCAGGCCGCCGGGACAATCCTTCAGATTCGGTTCGAGATGGAAGATGGTGTTGCCGTACTTTGCGTGGCGCGCGCGGGCAATCTCGCCCAGCTTCTGGGTAATGGTGTTCCACTCGCTCAGAACGAGGCCGGGAAAAACTGTCTGGTGGAGTTGCTGGTAGAGAGGGAACTGGCCGGCGAGGAAGCGGCGGTCGAGCGTGGCCAGCGTGAATTCGAGGTTGTCGGGATCGAACCGGCCTGCTTCTTTGACCGTGCGCGAGCTTGGGCTGGCCCGAAGGCCGATATCCCACATGCCTTGAATGATCGATCGGACGGCTTCCTTGGTCTGCTCCTCGGTCTTCTCGTCGGCGAAGGCGAACAGCACGTCGATATCGGAATAGGGGAAGAGATCTTTGCGTCCGTAGCCGCCCAGAGCGAGCAGCGAGACATTCTGCGCGGGCTGCCCGGCAAAGGCCCGTCGCCACATTTCAATCAGGATACGGTCGACCACAGCCGAGCGCCGGCGGATCGCGGCGGTGCCGTCTCCGGTGCGCTCACAGGTCTGGCGGACAAGCGCCATCTCCCGAAGATACTGATCCCGTAGATCGTCAACCGCTAAAGCGACTGGATTCATGAGTGTTAGTTTGAAGGGCTTCGCCGACGCTTAATGATGTTTTAACAGAATAAGCGATTTTCCAGCGGGGCGGGAGAATTGGATCGATTAGCCGAGATCGTGGAAGTTCGGCGGCGTCAATCGCAGGGCTTCAGGATGGCAACGCTGCAGGCCGGCGATCTGGCTTGACCTGCAGCGAAAGATGATGGTCCGGTGAGCTAAAGAGCCGTTTCGCCGCGCTCGTCGTTGCGAATGCGGATTGCTTCTTCGATCCGGCTCACGAAGATTTTGCCGTCGCCGATGCGCCCGGTACGTGCGGCGGAGCCAATCGCTGCGATCGCTTTTTCCTTCATGTCGTCCAGGATCACCAACTCGATCTTCACTTTGGGAAGAAGGTCGACCGTGTATTCGCGGCCGCGATAGAACTCAGTGTGGCCCTTCTGGCGGCCGTGGCCGCGAGCCTCCAGAATCGTCATGCCTTCAATGCCGACTTCGAGCAGCGCGTCTTTGACGGCATCGAGTTTGGAAGGCTGGATAATCGCTTCAATCTTGAGCATGCTTGATTGCCTCGTCTGGTAGCCTATCAGGCCGGATGGCCGGGTCGCCTCCATCTGGCCTGAACATTTCATCAGGAATTCAGGTCGTAACCTTCTTCACCGTGCTGAGAGAGATCGAGGCCTGTGCTCTCGTCCTCAGTCGAGACACGAAGCCCCATCGTTTTATCGACGACGAACAGCAGGATCAGCGTGCCGACGGCGGAAAGGGTCCAGGCAATCGCAACTCCAGCAGCCTGGTTCAATAACTGACCCCAATGGCCGTCGATCGCTCCGGTGGCCGCATTCGGGCCGAAGGCCGCGTTGATCGCCTTGGTTGCGAACAGGCCGGTAAGCAATGCGCCGAGGGTTCCGCCGGCGCCGTGCACGCCGAAGGCGTCAAGTGAATCGTCGTAGCCAAACCAGTTCTTGACCTTGAACACCATGAATGAACAAAAGATGCCGGCAACCAAACCAATCAGGAGAGCAGGGAACGGCTGGACGAAGCCCGAAGCGGGAGTGATCGCCACAAGTCCGGCAACTGCTCCGGAGATGGCGCCGAGAGCCGTGGGTTTGCCATTGTGGATCCACTCGGCAATGGTCCAGCCAAGCGCGGCGGCGGCGGCCGCAAAGTGCGTATTGATGAAGGCGCTGGTAGCCAGAGGGCCCGATCCCAAAGCGCTGCCGGCATTGAACCCGAACCAGCCCACCCACAGCAGGCACGCACCGATGAAGCTCAGCACCATGGAATGGGGCGGCATATTGGTGTGCGGATAGCCGATGCGTTTGCCCAAATAAATGGCTGTTACGAGAGCCGAGATGCCGGAAGTGACATGGACGACCGTGCCCCCGGCGAAGTCGAGAGAGGGAATGTGGCCACCGTTTGCGTTCAGCAATCCGCCAACTCCCCACACCATGTGCGCCATCGGGCTATAGACAATCAGCGACCACAGCGAGAGAAACACGGCCATCGCGCTGAATTTCATGCGCTCAGCAAAGGCGCCGGTGATCAAAGCCGGTGTGATGATGGCGAACATGAGCTGGTAGACCATGTAGGTCTGCTCTGGAATTGTGGCTGCGTAGTCGGGATTGGGTGTCAGCCCCACTCCGCGCAGAAAAATGTGTTCGAATCCGCCAATAAAGCTGTTGCCGTGCGCAAAAGCCAGTGAATACCCCAGAACCGCCCACAAAATGGTTACCAGGCCCATCATGGCGAAGCTCTGCATCATGGTGCCGAGAATGTTCTTCCGGCGCACCAGGCCCCCGTAGAACAACGCCAGTCCAGGGCCTGTCATCAGCAGCACCAGCGCGGCCGAAACAAGCATCCACGCGTTGTCGGCATTCATCTGTGCAGCGTGAATCGCGTCCTGAAGAGATTTCAGATCGGCCTGAGACACGGCAGCTTGCGTGGACAGCGTCGGAGCCTGTGCAACCAGGAGAGAGGGAAGCAGAAAAAGCGAAAACAAGAGAACGGCCCTGAAACGAATATTGAACATGCCTACTCCGATAACAGGTTTATGCCCGGCTTTCGAAATCGCAAGGCCAAGAAAGCCTTGGATTCTTCGTACACCTTGGCTGTCGCGTTGTTTGCGCTTGGCCAAGCTCGTATGATTTTCGTGATGATGGAAGAATATCGCAATCGAGGCACACCTGACTCATGCAGAACCGGTGGGTTTCCCGCCATGCCCCGCAGCAACCATTCGCGCATTCCTGAGTTGAAGGTTGGGGGCCTCGCGTGAGGTGGGTTTCCGACGAAGCTCGAGTTATCCGCAAAGGGGGCGAAGAGGTAAGATACGGGAATGGGACCTATCCAGGAACGCGATCGCTATCTTTTTGGCGCGCTGGAAAGCAGCGCCAGGAATCGCGCCAAGCTGCAGGAAGTCAATTATGGCTTTGAGCAGCCAGAGGGTGTGTTTCTGACAACCCTGGATTTTGCAGTGAACTGGGTCCGCAAAAGTTCCGTGTGGCCCGTTACTTTCGGTCTCGCTTGCTGTGCCATCGAGATGATGTCGATGGGTGCATCGCGATTCGACATCGCGCGCTTCGGCGCCGAGGTATTCCGGCCTTCGCCGAGGCAATCGGATCTGATGATCGTGGCCGGCCGGGTCGCGCAAAAGATGGCGCCGGTGATCCGCCGCCTCTATGACCAGATGCCGGAACCAAAGTGGGTTATCTCGATGGGTGCGTGCGCAACATCGGGCGGCGTGTTTAACAACTACGCCATTGTGCAGGGTGTAAACCAGGTCATCCCCGTCGACGTGTACGTCCCCGGATGCCCACCGCGGCCCGAGCAGCTTTTGTACGCCATCACGCTTCTTCAAGAAAAGATTCAGCGTGAACCGCGCAGCCTGATGAAGACTCTGAATGTCGAGTAGCCGCAATCGCGCAGGCCTACCTGTCAATTCTTCCAGTTGTATTGAGGTCCTGGAGCTACTACTTTGTCCTTGGATCTGTACTCGGAAATTTCTCTGTTTCGGACCATTTCGGTCCATCTCGGCACGGTCTTTTGCACAGGCCACCGAGGGTATACCAGTTGGTAAACCCCTTCAGAAAGTGCACTCTGGCTCCGTGAACCTATGTTACGGTTATTGGTGGTGTCTGCCCTTGATTCGGATTGTGTAATTTGCACGGATGCCTTTTGGTTTTTGACCGGAAAATGGTCCTCAAGAAGCGCCATTTCCAAACAACCTTTCAGTTTTTGATTGCGGAGGAGAAACGCATGTACTCGCGAGTTTCAAAATTTACCCGCCTGGCGGTGACGTTGGCATGCACAAGTTTGATGCCAATAGCCATGGCAGCCCAGGATTCTGCGAAGCCGGCTCCGGCCGCTTCAAATGCACCTTCGGCCCAATCCCCATCAAAATGGGACCTCTTTGCGGGATATAGCTATTTGGCCCCCAAGGGCGATCTCATCACCGGGACAACGCAGGATAGTGCGAAGTCAGTCAGCTGCTGCGCGATCGTCAGCGTGGCGCGCTACTTCACGAATTATGTGGGTGTGCAGGCTGAAGGCGACTTCCACAAGGATGGCGGCAACTACACGGCCGTTGTGCATAATCAGTTTTCTGGCGGGTCCGGCGGCTTGATTGTCCGTTATCCAACGGAAGATATCACCCCGTTTGTGCATGCCCTGGTTGGCGGAGAAAGCGTCAGCAGCACCTACTACCCGAGCAACAAGTGGGGAATTGTGCTGACGGCCGGTGGTGGTATGGACTACAACACCCCCTGGATCGACCACCGCCTGAAGATCCGCGTATTCCAGGCGGACTATCAGTATGTTCACGACAACATGTATCCGGTTACGCGCGGCAACTTCAACATGGCGCGTTTGAGCACGGGTATTGTTCTCAGCTTCGACACGATGGCGCCGCCGCCGACCATCACCATGGCGTGCTCGGCCCAGCCCAATTCGGTTTTCGCGGGCGAGCCTGTCACGATCTCGAGCACGGTTGGGAACCAGCTTCCCAAGGAACACGTGATCTATAGCTGGTCAGGCCAGGGAGCGACGGGGACCGAGGAAACGACAAAGTTGGACACCACCAACCTGGCGCCCGGTACCTACACCGTGAACGGCACCGTTAAGGAAGGCAAGCCCGGCAAAGAGGGTCTGAAGCCGTGGCAGACTGGTTCGTGCACCGCAACAGTTACCGTGAAGGAATTCGAGCCGCCGACACTGAGCTGCTCCGCAAATCCGACAGATCTGAAGCCGGGTGATTCCTCCACAATCACAGCCCAGGGCGTCAGCCCGCAGAATCGTCCGCTCACCTACAGCTATCAGGCTTCGGGTGGCACAATCAGCGGAAGCGGAAACACGGCAACATACTCCTCCACGGGTGCTTCCTCCGGCCCGGTGCAGATAACCGGCACCGTAACGGATGACAAGGGACACTCGGCTACGTGCAGCACAAGCGTCAGCATTCAAGCGCCGCCGCCGCCGCCGCCGCCACCGCCACCGAGCCTCTTGCTCCACAGCGTCTTCTTCCCGACCGCTCTGCCGAATGAGAAGCGTCCTGATAAGGGCTTGGCAGACAGCCAGGATCAGATCCTCATGACCTTGGCAACGGACTTCAAGGCCTACCTGCAGGTTAAGCCGGATGCGCGCCTGACCCTTACCGGTCACGCAGATCCACGCGGTAGTGCCAAGTACAACATGGCGCTCTCTGAACGCCGCGTTGGAACCGTTAAGAACTTCCTGGTCCAACAAGGTGTTCCCGAGGCCTCCATTGACACGCAAGCGATGGGCGATGAGCATCCTCTCACGAAGGATGAAGTGAAGCAGTTAGTCACGACAAATCCTGAACTGACGGATGACGAGAGAAAGAAGATCCTGCGCAACCTGACCACCATTTACCTCGCGCAGAATCGTCGCGTCGACATCACCCTGGCCAACACTGGTCAGCAGTCGGTGCAACTCTATCCTTTCAACGCGCACGATGCCGGTACCCTTCTCAGCGAGAAGGCTCAGGCACACGCGAAGAAGCAGCCGGCCGCACCTAAGAAGAAGTAGCATAACCCCGGAACCAGCCTTCAGTGGCCGGTTCCGGGACACAGTTCCACTTAAAAAGAGGTTGGCCGGAATCCCGGTCAACCTCTTCGTTTTGAGCGCATGTGTACACGCACCGGCTGTCAGATTTCAATGCAGTTGGAGATTCTGTATCATCAATACATGCAGGCAGAAGCCGCCCAACACATGCCTATTCCCGGTTTTCGCACTTACGACCCAAGGCTCGAATCGATTGCCGTCAAAGTAGAGGCATGCGAGCGTCTCAACGCCGAAGATGGTCTCGTTCTCTACGGCTCCAGCGACGTACTTGCGGTTGGCTGGCTCGCAAACCACGTGCGCGAGCGGATGCACGGCGACGTAACCTACTTCAATGTCAATCGCCACATCAATCCGACCAACGTCTGCGTGGCGGCCTGCAAGCTTTGTGCCTTTGGACGCAAAAAGGGCGATCCGGCCGGCTATACGATGGCCTTGGAAGAGGCGTATCAGACTGCCGCTTCCGGTTACAGCGAGGCCGTTACCGAGTTTCACATTGTCGGCGGCCTGCACCCGGATCTTCCGTTCGAGTACTTTCTCGATCTGGTGAGCGGACTCAAGGAACGGTTTCCCAAGGTGCATATCAAGGCTTTCACCATGGTGGAAGTCGCCTATCTCGCGCGGCGCGCGAAGCTCACGATCGATCAGACGCTTGTGAAATTGCGCGAGGCCGGTGTGGACTCAATGCCCGGCGGCGGCGCGGAGATTTTTGCCACGCGCGTGCGCTCCATCATCTGCGATCACAAAATCGATGGCGACGAGTGGTTGGAGACTGCGCGGCTCGCACACAAGCATGGCTTCAAATCGAATGCGACCATGCTGTACGGACACGTTGAAAACGATGAAGACCGCGTCGATCACTTACTGAAACTCCGTGCACTGCAGGACGACACCGGCGGGTTCCAGACGTTTATCCCCCTGGCGTTTCATCCTGAAAACACAGCGCTCGATCATCTTCCTGTAACGACGGGCCTAACAGACATTCGGCAGATTGCAGTCAGCAGATTGCTGCTCGACAACTTCCCGCACATCAAGGCCTACTGGCAGATGATGACGCCGAAGATCGCCCAGATTGCTCTGCGCTTTGGCGCCGACGACCTCGACGGCACCGTAATCGAAGAGAAAATCTACCACGACGCGGGCGCCACCACTCCCCAGGGCATGACGCGCAAGGAGCTATGCAGGCTGATCACCGAGGCAGGACGCGTGCCCGTCGAACGCGACACGCTCTATCACGCAGTGACGCGCCATGAGCATACCTTTACCGTAGCGGTATAGGGTCCAGAAGAAAGACCGGTCCTGCATGTCTGATTTCAGCTCGTATGGTCTGTTGGGTCTCTGCGTCGGCTTTCTTTGGGGAATCGGCTGTTCGCTCGCCATCCTGTATTCCATCTACCTCGGCGGGTACCGCAAAGGGGTTGCCGATTCCCTGGCAGACGACAAGCCAAGGCGATTTGTTGAAGCAATCAAGAAGATTCAAACCCGGCGCGAGAAGAAGTCCCCGTCGGCGCAGAATTCTGCCACTCTCCGCTAGTACATTGCGCTGGCGCCTGAATGCATCGGCAACGCCAGTTCTCGCAGGTACAGGGTTATTGCCGCAACACGACGCCATCCTTCATGACAAAGCCGACGTGCTCGCAGGTTGAAATGTCATCCAGCGGGTTGCCGGGAACGGCGATGATGTCGGCGAAGTAGCCAGGCTTGAGCTCGCCGATTTGCCCCCGCCAGCCAAGCAGCTTCGCGCCATTGATCAGGTCAGCCTGCAGCACGGCGAGCGGCTTCATGCCGTACTGCACCATCAGCGTGAGTTCGCGCGCCTGCGTTCCGTGCGGGAACGGTCCAACATCCGAACCGACTGCGAAGGGAACACCAGCGGCAACTTGCTTTTTAAATTCACTTATTTTGTACTCGAGCATTGCAGCTTCGGCAGCCGCCTGGTCCTGCGATTCGCGGTGATGCGCAAAGTAGTCAAAGATCGTAAAGGTGGGCACCGCAAAGATGCCTTTCTCCTTCATCAAGCGAATCGTCTCATCGCTCAGTTGCGTGGCGTGATCGATTGAAGCCACGCCGGCCTGCGCCGCGTACAAGGTTCCGGGTTCGCCCATCGCGTGGACGGCGACAACTGTTCCGAGGCGGTGCCCTTCTTCAACCGCCGCGGAGAGTTGGGCCGCCGTGTACTGGTAGGGCGTGCGCAGCACGCCGTCAATCATGCTGTCTTTGCCAGTCTCGTAGATTTTTGCGAAGTCGGAGCCTTCCTTGTGCTGCTCGCGCATGACTTCAATCAGCTGTTCGGCGGAGTTGGCGTAGTCAGCGTTTGAAAGCACGTGCTGAGCGGGGTTGTAGCGATTGGCATCCTCGTGTCCGCCCAGTAAATCGATCGCGTTCCCGCTGATGCGCAGGCGCGGGCCGGGAATCAGGCCCTGGTCGATGGCATTGCGGACGGATGTATCCGCCGATCCGGCGCCTTCGGTGCCCATGTCGCGCTCGGCAGTGAAGCCTGCCATCACATCGTCCTTGGCTGCCTTTGCGGCAAGAATCGTCCGCCACGGAACGGATTCAACGACGGTTTGCAAGTCCTCGGCGCCCGGATGCAGGAACAAATGAATATGGGCATCGATCAAGCCGGGCATAAGAGTCACATTGCCGAGATCGATAACTTTGGCGCCCGCTGGGTGCTCTATGCTCGTTCCGACAGCGCGAATGCGATTGCCTTCGACAAGCACTTCGCCGGGCTGCAGAATAGCGCCGGTGTCAACCTGGAGAAGGCGCGCTGCGTGCAATACGATCAGTGCTTTCGCCGACACTGGCTGCTGTGCGACGACCGATTGATTGAAAAGGAGCTGGCAGAATGCAGCAAAGGCGAAGATGCAAAATTCAATACGCCGACTCGAACTCAAATTGAACATGGTTACGAATATGCCGTATTGAGACGGCCTTGTCGATGGGACATTTAGTGCCGGTCAACCGAGAGTGCTCTCCAGGATTCGGATAGGCGCGGGCTTGATATCAGTGCTTTCACGCATTTTGAGCGAGCGCTTGGAATATGACGTTGAATGCCGCTCCTCGGCACCCGTTTTCGCGTCTCGCAAGTTCGATCGATCCGCCATGGCGCTCAACAATTTCACGGGACACCCAAAGTCCAAGCCCCGTGCCAACGTCCTGCTTCGTCGTGAAGAACGGCTCGAAGATGCGTTCCTTGTTTTCGTCGGGCACGCCCGGCCCATCATCCTCAACGATCATGTGCACGGTGGTTCGATCAGCATCTTCCACGCACTGCAGGGACACGATGATTGTTCCTCCAATTGCAACTGCATCGGCCGCGTTGGAAATAAGATTCGATAGGACTTGCTTGACCTCGTTCTGCACTCCGCGAATCGGCGGGCATTTGCCAAAATGCCGCTCGATTCTGATTTTCTTGCTGACGAATTTGTTTGAGTAAAGACGGAAGACCGAGCCAACCAGCGATTCAAGCTCAATGGGCTCCGGATCATTGTTGTCGCGGAAGAATCCAAGCGTCTGGCGCGTGATGTGCGCGACGCGTTCCAGCTCCTGTTCCGCCTGGCTGAGTTGTTGAACTACCGTCGCAGGTGCCTGCGGATCAATTCTCGCAATGTAGACGAGGTTGACGGCTGCCTCCAGAGGATTATTGATCTCGTGCGCTACGGTGGCGGAGAGGCGGGCTGCTGCGCCAAGCTTTTCGGCATTGCGAAGAACCCGTTCGGTCTTGCGATTATTGCTGATGTCACGGAACACAAGAACCACGCCGATCAGTTTGCCGTTGTCGTCGCGTATTGGCGCGGCACTGTCGTCAATGGGGGTGAGGGCTCCATCCGGCTTGCGAAGCACTGTATGGTTTGCGAGTCCCATTGCGCGACCCAGCGCAATCACCTTGGCCACCGGATTATCGACGGGCGCCATCGTGGTTTCGTTGAAGATGGGGAATATTTCGAGGATGTTCCGGCCCACGGCGCTCGCCGTGGTAATGCCGGTGAGTTCCTCGGCGATCGGATTCAGAAAAGTGACGTTTCCATTCTGATCGGTCGCGATCACTCCGTCGCCGATGCTGGTGAGAGTGATGCGAAACCACTCTTCTCTTGCTCGCATCTCCTGGGCATGCCGCTCCCGCAGATCCATCTCGCGCAGGATGTAGTAGGCGAGAAGAATGAGACCGATCACGGCGAGAGCCGTGGTCAGGTAAATGCAAATCGTGGTTAGCAAAATGTTCTTGCTGTAGGCCGCGCTGCGTTTTGCTTCCAGGGCGTCTTCTTCGCCTTCCATGCCTGCAATGACGGCACGAATCTTGTTCATCGTGAGCAGCCCCGCATCGCTGAGCACGAGTTGTCGAGCTTCATTCTGCTTGCCTGAGCGGTAGAGGGCGATGGTGCTGGCCAGTTCGTCGAGCTTGTTGCGAACCAGAACGCGAAGATCTCCAATCGCAGATTGTTGTCGCGGATTGTCGGATGTCAATTCCGCAAGTGCGTTGACGTGCAAATCGATCTCTGTGACTACCTGATTGTAGGGTGCGAGATACTGTTCCTCACCGGTATAGAGAAAGCCGCGCTGGCCCGTTTCAGCGTCTTTCAGCAGCGACTGCACCTCGCTAATCTGGAGCTGGACCTGCCTGGTATGAGTGACCCAGAGGCCGGTTTCGATCTGCTGATCCAGTTGGCGTTTTGTTACGTAAGCGTCGGCAATGAGAATCGCAAGAAGAATTACGAATCCGCCGATAACACTGAAGCGCTTAAATCGGGTTTGCATTGAGGAGTCTCATCCGACACTACCCAGGCCGGCAAGTGATATGACGGATCAGCAAGAACAGAACTGAGCGCAGACCATGTCTTCCGGTCAAAGCGCATTTGCATGTTGCGTCGACCAAAATTGTGCCATACAGGTGTGATCCGTTGATTTGAAACTAGCTTAGGCCGTGCGGGCCGTCAAGAGGCGCCGGCCCGCACGATTACCCGCGTAACCGGCGGACCGTGGCGAAATCACCGCCGCCTAGTAGGCTGCGATTCCAGTAATGTGCTGGCCGAGAATCAGCGCGTGGATGTCGTGCGTGCCTTCGTAAGTCTTTACGGATTCAAGATTCATCATGTGACGCATAATGGGATAGTCCTCCGTGATCCCGTTTGCGCCAAGGATGTCGCGAGAGATGCGGGCGGATTCGAGCGCCATCCACACGTTGTTCCGTTTCGCCATGGATATGTGCTGATGGCCGACGGTCCCCGAGTCCTTGAGGCGACCGACCTGGAGCGAAAGCAGTTGCGCCTTCGAAATCTCAGACAGCATCCACACAAGCTTGTCCTGGATAATCTGGTGGCTGGCGATAGGCTGATTGTGAAATTGCTTTCTCGCCAATGAGTATTGAAGCGCCGTGTCGTAGCAGGACATCGCCGCCCCGATTGCGCCCCAGCTAATGCCGTAGCGCGCTTGATTCAGACACATCAACGGGCTCTTGAGACCACCGGAGCCCGGCAAAAGATTGGTGGCAGGTATGTGAACGTCTTGTAACGAGAGTCCGCTGGTAATAGAGGCGCGCAGGCTCCACTTTCCGTGCACTTCGAAGGCCCGGAAACCGGGTCGGTTTGTTTCCACCAGAAATCCGCGAACAAGATTATCTTCGTCTTCGACCTTTGCCCAGACAATGGCGACGTCGGCAATATTGCCTGAAGTGATCCACATCTTTTCGCCGTTGAGAATATATCCGTCGCCAGACTTGCGGGCGGTGGTGGTCATGCCTCCAGGGTTCGATCCGAAGCCGGGTTCAGTGAGCCCGAAGCAGCCGAGTTTTTGGCCGCTGGCCATCGCAGGCAGCCAGGTGTTCTTCTGCTCGTCGGAGCCGAAAGTGTAAATGGGATACATGCAGAGAGCCGATTGCACGCTCACGAAGCTGCGAAAACCGGAGTCGCCGCGCTCGAGTTCCTGCATCACCAGCCCGTATTCCACGTTCGACATCCCGGCGCACCCGTAACCCTCAAGATTTGCGCCAAAAAAACCGAGCTCACCCATCACCGGGACGAGTTCGCGCGGAAAACGCTCGGTTCTGAAGCACTCCTCGATAATCGGGATCAGGTTATCTTCGACGAAATCGCGGGCGGTACGGCGAACCAGCAGTTCATCCTCGCTGAAGCTTGCATCAAGATGAAGAAAATCAACGCCCTGAAACTTGAAAGCCATGATTGCACCTTACCATTCTGTGTTGTCCAAACTTGCAAGGCTAGCAGATGGAGGCTGATCGATACCAGCGCTGGCAGAATTGGGCAGTGGGTCTGACCCACTACCCAGAATTGGTTCAGATTGCACAGTTTAACGGTCCCACAGCCAGATTCCCGCCCTTTGACCTAGTACTTTTCCCAGTTTCCGGTTTATCTGAATCGGGGATACGATGGCTCTCTCAAGTCGCGGTATGGCTCGGCTCCCCTGATAGTCTCGCCGCCACCATCGTCGATACGAGTTCCTGAACCGCGCCTTTTCGGTTCGGAATTTCCCGTTTTCCCGAGCACGCTGGAACACCAATTCGCGGTAGGTGCACGATCATTTCTTCTTTGGAGGATCGCAAGCATGGAAACCAGAATTGTCACACGGCATCGGTTAACCAAATATCTGCAGCCTCTCGCGATGACGCTGCTCACCCTGTGTTCGGCGTGCGCGGTGTGCGCGCAGGACGGAAGATGGAACTTCAATATCGGAGGCGGCATCGGCTTTCCTACGGGAGACTTGAGCTCCTTTATCAATTCCGGAGCGAATTTTGTCGCGGGCGGGGGCTACAAGGTCAACAGGTGGCTGAGCACCAATGGCGAGTTCATGTGGCAGGATCTGCCGGTTAACTCGTCGACAAAGGAGGCCCTGCAAACTCCCGGCGCATCGGCCCGGCAGTATGCGGTGACCTTCGACCCTGTGGTTAACGTGCCGCTCGGACATAAGCTCGGCGCTTATGCAATCGGGGGTATCGGCTGGTACCACCGCTCCGGTGAAACAACGACGCCGGGCGCCGCTATTGTTTGTGACCCCTACTGGTCGTGGTGGTACGGCTGCACCATTGGCGAGGTAAACATTGTCACCGGGAGCACAAGCGCGGACGCATTTGGAGAGAACATCGGCGGTGGTCTCACGTATCGCTTTGGTGAAAGCCCCGTCAAGTTTTATGCCGAAGCCAGGTTTCACCACGCCGATTTTCACAAGGTGGCCACGGATATCGTCCCGCTGACATTCGGCATTCGGTGGTGAGAGCGCTTCCTATTTCGAAGTCGACTGAACGCAAGACGCCTTTGCCGAATTCTCGTCCAGCATGCTGATCGCCGTTACTTCTGCGGCGTTCAGAGTCCGCCGGTAGACGCGTACCTCTCCGACATCGCCGTTGAAGAAGAGGCCGTCGTCTCGTTGTGCGCCGATCAGAATGGGGCCAGGGCTCGCGCCCCACGGACCGAGGTCGTGGAGGGTCCGGACTTCCTTGCCGTTCACGTAAAGGTGCAGTTCGCCGAGAGTCTGGTCGAACACAGCGGCGGTGTGTGTCCACATGTCTACGGGCAGGCCGTCGCCGCTGACCCAGTAGTCAGTCCAGCGCGTGCCGAAGATAGTAGCACCCCATTGCGTTGCTGGATTCGGTCCGAAGCCAAGACGCCACTGCGAACCCCAGCGTGGTCCGACCTGCGAGACCCACGCGGAGTAGGCGGCTGGTTTGTGGGGCCGCACCCAGGCCGTGACGCTGATGGAGCCGGCGTTGTCGTAATCGGCGTTTTTGGGAATCTCGATTGAGGCGCTGTCTCCGCTGAAGCGGTAGGCCATGTTGGGGCGGTCGTGACGATCGGGAGTGGGCACCGCTCCGTGAATCGCGGGCATCGCGTTCGGATGACAAAGATCCACCGGCGAGCCGTGCAGAGGCAAATCGGCCACCATGCCCGAAGAGAGATTCAGGCTGGCTCCGTAGTTATTGCCGGGAACTTCAGCGGGTGCGAAGTCTGGCAGCGGACGCAAACGTCTCGCGTCCTCCTTGCGTCCTCCCGCGT
Source organism: uncultured Acidobacteriaceae bacterium (assembly GCA_963832035.1). Lineage (GTDB taxonomy): Bacteria > Acidobacteriota > Terriglobia > Terriglobales > Acidobacteriaceae > Telmatobacter. The sequence continues at coordinate 965,167 of CAWHSK010000005.1, forward strand.
CAAGATACGCGATCAGGTTCTGGCGTTCGACGGGATCGAACCGGAAATCGTCAGCATACTCGGTCTTCAGCCGCGCCCAATATGAGGCGAGATTTGCGGCATCGGGTGAGGAAAGCTCATCGAGCATAGGACGCGCCACGGAGAACTGGGGTAGAGTGTCGGTTGCGAAGCTGGAGCCGAAACGGCGAACCCAAGCGTGACGGCGGCGCTGCGCCTCAGTCAAGTAGCGGGGGGGTCCATAGGAGACGCGGACGTCGGGCTGAGCAAGTGTTTCAAGGGCGCTATAGTACGCGCGCAGGCCTACGGAACCATGAGTCTCGCCTGGAAAAATTTCGTAGTGATATTCGAGATCAGCGTTCGGGCTGCTCTCGAACGTTTTCGCGATGCGCATCGCGCCGACTGCAATATCGGCTTCCTCGTCTCCGCCCGCGCCAATGAAGACGAAACGCGGCGAAGCATTCGGCTTGGCAATTGCGCGACTCAGAAGCGACACAAACCGGTCATCGAGTCCAAAACTAGGGCTTAAAGCGATGTTGGCCTGGAACACTTCGGGGCGCCTCATGAACGCATAGAGTGAAAACATGCCGCCATTCGAGTGTCCCGCGAGAATATGGTACTTGCCGACCGGATACTCCCCGGCAAGGTGTGGAATTAGTTCGTCGGCGATAAACGAGAGGAAACGATCCGATGGTCCGACCGCAAAGTCGCTGCCTTCGAACGTAGGAGTGAAATCCCGGCCGCGGTCGGTATTGACGATCCCAGCGACCACCATCGGAGGCAGACGGCCGTTTCCGACCAGGTGATCGACGATTACGGCGACCTTGGTGAAAGTCCATTCGCCATCGAGCACGATAAGAAGAGGCATGTTCGGCTTGGATTGCGCTGGAACGGAGACTAGGATGTCGCGTTTTTCTCCCAGCACCTTGGATTGCAGGGCCTCGTGCTTGCCGACGGTAAGGTTGAAATCCTGCGCTGCAAGAAGCGGTGCGATAAGGCCCACAATCATTGTCACGAGCCAGCGACGAATCGAACTCATGCGTGTCTCCGGTACTGAATCAATCGACCGGAAAGTATAGAACGATTGTGCTGCATGCGGCAGTGAGGTCCTCGGGCCATGCAGGCCAGCCTGTCATGCGGCGGCCTTCAGGCGGGATTCGAGAAGGAACATAAGCTCCACCTCCTCCTGGCGGAGAGCGTGCCCGCTCCTGGAAGCTTTGATGCCAGCAGACTCCAGGGTCTTGAGGAGTTCGCCGGCGGTATAGCATTCCAACACAGCCGGATGGACGTAGCACTTACGGCAGACGGCAGGCGTGTTGCCGAGTTTTTCAGCCACGTTCTTGATGGCTTGCACGATGTTTCTTTTAGCCTCAGTCTCCGACTGAAAAACATCAAATTCCCGCAGTGCCAGGCAGGCTAGAACGGTTCCCGCCCAGGTACGAAAATCCTTTGCGGTAAATGGCTGCTCGGTAATGCTGCGCAAGTATTCGTTGACGTCGGATGAGTCGACAGAGTGCGCCGATCCATCGTCGTCCACGTACTGGAAAAGTTCGTAGCCCGGCAGGTCGAGGCAGCATTTGACGATGCGCGCCAGTCGGCGGTCGCTGATGTTGATCATATGGCGCTTGCCGCTTTTGCCCTGGAATTTGAAGCGGACGGTGGCGCCTTCTACATCCACGTGCTTGTTGCGCATAGTGGTGAGGCCGTAAGAGTGGTTCTCCTTGGCGTACTCCTCGTTGCCGATTCGGATGAAGGTGGTTTCGAGGAGGCGCACGATGGTGGCGAGGACCTTTTCGCGGGGCAGTCCAGGGAGAGCAAGGTCTATTTCCACGCGTTCGCGGATGACTGGCAGCGTCTCCCCGAAGAGCTTCATCCGCTCGTACTTGTTTTCGTCACGGACCTCGCGCCAGCGCGGATGATAGCGGCTCTGCTTGCGGCCTCGGGCATCGCGGCCGGTAGCTTGCAGGTGTCCGTTAGCGCGCGGGCAGATCCACACGTTAGTCCACGCGGGCGGGATGACGAGCGATTTGATGCGAGCGATCTCTTCCTTGTTGCGGATGGGTTTACCGTCGGGATCAAAGTATTGAAAGCTTTTGCCGCGGCGTCTACGTGTAAAGCCGGGCTTGGCGTCAGTCATGTAACGGAGGCCGGCTAAGCGCGAAGACTCGACTGGATCAAGGATGGTTTCGGAAATAGACGACATGGCCCCTGCATTTGCCGTGGCATTGCTGCTCAAACTCTGAAAAGCTTGGATGCAGGAAGCGGCCCGCCGGTAATGATCGCAGGGGTTCGAAGATACCTGAGCGAGGCTCGAATCATCGAATCGGTGAAAAGAAAACAATGCGCTGATGGTGATGTTGCTATTGGTCGCTGCTCTGTTCGTCGCCATAAGTGGGGAAAGGCTCGGGCGCTCTACTCGTGGGCATACCGGCAAGGGTGTTCAGGTCGGCGAGCACCTGTTTCCACGCATTGGGATCTTTTTTGGTTGTAATCGGCAGATCGAGATTTGAATAGTACTTCTGGATATCTTCCTTGATGCCTGGCGGAATCGGTTGCGTGGGCTTCTGCACAATCTTGTGCAGAAGGCTCGCATAGGTGGAGTCAGTGAGCGGATAGCCTCCGGGCTGAACCACACGGCCGGTGTCCAGGTCGCGATTGGCAAGGGGATGGAGCGGTTCGCGCGACTGAGGCAAAACTTCGTTCGAGCGCATAAGGCTCCCGAGCGGCGGGGCAGGGCCTTGATAGCGGGCAGCCTCCGGCGTGAAGCTCGCCAGGATTCGCCGCAAGGCTGTCGTTGAGACGGCAACGCTGTGCGCGTACTCCGCTTCCGTTTCCTGCGTTGGTCCCTTGACCGAGACCATTGTGAGCGGGCCAACCTTGGGCAGGATGAAAACGAATCCGGCGATCAGATATGTCTCGATCCCGGCTTTGTGACGGTACGCTTGCCAGTTGTTTTCCCGATCGACTTCAGCAGCTTCCTTCTGAAGCTCAACACATTCCGGAGTCGTGGGATCTGCCGGTTCGTGGCTGCGATGAAGGAGAGTGACCGCGTACGCGATCCGAGGAATGAACGTCCGCACTGCGAAACGATAATCGCGGACGTTGATGCGTGCCCGTCCTGCGAAGTTCTCGGTGATGCCGTAAGTCTGATAGAACGCCAGCGCAAGTTGCCGCATTGAAACAGCGAGGCCGATGTGCCGCAAAAACCCAAGCGGGGCAACACGATGATGTGCGATCTCGTTGATGTCGAAGGCAAATTCCGTTTGAACGTGCTGGTGCTTGCCTTCGGCATAACTGACGGACGATCCGTATTTTGCCTCCAACTTGGGAAACTCGATTGGAACAGCAAGGTTGGTGGCGTCCGCGTGGCCGAAAGAATCGCCGATATAGTGCGAGAGCGCACCGATAGCGAAGGCCAGCTCGTTCGCGTCGTGCGCATTCCGGAAGAGGTTAACCACAAAGTCACCGGAGCGAACGTAGTGCGTTAGATTCGAAAACGATTGATCGCCGAATGGGTAGTAGCCGATGTCCTGTATAACGCAACCGCCATAGGCATAGGCGCGTGCCTGATCGAGTTGGGCCGCGGTGAGATTGGGATAACGACTGAGGAGCAGGGGAACAATGGAGTCCTTCCACGTAAGATCGATGAGTTGTTCGTGGGTGAGAAGTGAGTAAGCAGACGCGGTTCGTGGCCAGAGCGAGAAAGCAATAAGCAACAGCACCGCAAAGATCCTGGACGGTTCGCGTTTCATCCGGTGTCTACTCGATGAACTCGCGTACGAAGGGATCCTGGCTGGAAACAAGCTCGTGCAGCGAACCATCAAAGATAAGATGCCCCTCTGCAAGCATCAGGAACGTCGTCTTCGAGTCTGTCTGCTTCTCGGGCAATGGCACCATTCGGTCTTCCGCAGATTCGAAACGGTGGCTGCACATGGTGAATGCATCCTGCAGGCGGTGTGTGACGAGAACCGAGGGGCTGTGATAAGCGTCGCGCTGCTTCACAATCAGCTCGATGATCGTGGTGGAAGTAACCGGGTCCAGGCCGCCGGTCGGGGAATCGTATAGCAGGAGATGGGGATTGTTGATGAGAGCGCGAGCGATGGCGACCCGCCGCCGCATGCCGCCCGAAAGGCTTCCGGGGAAGAGGCTGAAAGTCTGCTCGAGTCCTACAAAGCGCAGCGCTTCCCGCACGCGGGTGTCGATCTCTTCGTCGGGGATCTCGTCCTGGATCAACTGGAAGGCGACGTTATCGCGGACGGTCAGCGAATCGAATAGCGCGCCCTCCTGAAACACCATGCCGGTCCGGGTGCGCAGGCGGAAGAGCTCTTCCTCGGGAATACGCGAGATCTCTTCGCCGAAGAGGTAAATGGAGCCCGAATCCGGACGGAGCAATCCATTGGCGAGTTTGAGAAGAACGCTCTTGCCAACACCGGCGGGGCCGAGAAGGATGCGAGTCTCGCCCGGACCCACCGAGAAGCTGACATCATCAAGCACTGGGTGCTCGAACCCGATTGAGACATTCCGAAATTCTAGAACCGGCCCACCTTCTGCGGGAACGTTGTGCTCGATGGGCGCGGCGGATTCGTCGAGGTTTGTCATCAGCCGAAGATGGTCAGCATGACCTGGGTGACAAGAAAATCCACAAAAATGATGAGCACGGAGGAGACGACCACAGCTTTGATAGTGGAGCGGCCCACACCCTCGGTTCCTCCTGTCGTTCGCAAGCCATAGAAGCAACCGATGCTGGCAATAATGAATCCCGAGAAGAGCGGCTTGATGAGACCCTGCATGATATCCCCGACATGCAGGTACTCATAGGCCATGGAGAAATATTGTGTGCCGTTCTGATGATTCATGAAGACGGTGACCGCCGCGCCGCCGAGAATGCCAAAGAAGTTGGCAACGATGGTGAGAAAGAAAAGCATAGTGACGCAGGCAAAGATGCGTGGCGTTACAAGCTTGCGCATGGGGTCGACGCCAAGGGCACGCATAGCATCGATTTGTTCCGTGACGACCATTGAGCCCAATTCGCTCGCCATCGAGGAAGCGTTGCGGCCCGAAACCATGATGCCGGTTAGCACGGGGCCGAGTTCGCGGATCATCGAAGTGCTCACAAACCTTCCCGTGACGGCGGTGGCCCCAAACTGAGACAATGTAGCAGCAGACTGCAGGGCCAGAACTCCGCCCGTAAAGAAGCCGGAGAGTAACACGATCGAAGCCGAACCGAACCCGATAATGTCAGACTGCACCAGAAAATCAGGCCAGTAGATCGGCGGGCGAAAGAGATTCGTGGCGCCGCGATACGCAAACAGGGAATAATCCTGCACCGTTGCGACGATATTCTTGGCTGTATTCTCGATCGAAGGGAATGCCATTCAGGGGTTTGCACCGTAAGTTAAACGATACGGGCTACTTGTCCTCTCTGCACAGAATAGCGCATCTCGCAGCGCCTTCTGTATGGCATTTCGGTTGGGCCGGCAGCGCAAGAATTACACCCTCTACCTGCACGAATTGCATTCCTCGCCTTGGTCGGAACACGGTAAGTTCTTGAATGGAATGGCACTTTCTTCGGTTGCGTGACCAGCAGCACGGGTTATGCATCTAACCTTGAAGAAGATTCCAGGGGGGAATATCAGATGCATTCGTTTCGCTTGCGACTGATCCTTGCTCTTATTGCAGGCGTGACTTTGCTTTCGGTCGCTTCGACCTACTTCGAGGTGCTCGAGCATAAGCATATTCTTCGGCAAGAGCTCGAATGGCGCTCAAGCTGGATGGGCGAGAGCCTAAAGCCGCAAATGGTCCAGGCGTTTGCGCAAGGAAACACAGGTAGCCTCTCGGCCCTCGTGACCGATGCGAAGGCCCAGACGGGAGCTTTAGGGGTTGGAGTGTACGACCCTCAGGGTCAACTCATTTCATCCGCCGGAGTTCCTGCCGTTTTTCAGGCCCTGGCCCATCCACCCTTTGAATCTCTGGCCAGGAAGACGCCAGTCGAGTCGTTATCACGCACGCACGTCGAACGGTCGCTCAAAAAGGGAATTCAGGTCAACGCCTTTGGGCACACAGGGAACACCCAGTGGCTCGAGGAGGTGTTTCCCCTCCATGATGGCAACCACCTTGTTGGCGCACTTGTCATACTCGTCGATTCCGGATACATAAGGGATCAAAGTTACGACCTTTGGTGGCGAAGCTTCTGGTGGATTCTTGCAACCGTAGTGTTGATCGTCACCGTAACGTTTTTGATGGTGCGGTGGTTCCTGATGCGGCCTTTGACGCGGGTTGCAGAGCGCTTGCGTCGATTGCGGATGGGACACTTCGAGAGAGGTTCACCGGGCTCCGCGGAAATGAGCATCTTCAGTCCGCTTGCTCGCGAAGTGGAGACCATGGCAGAAAGCCTCATCGCGGCTCGGGCGGCGGCCGCGGCAGAGGCTCGGCTGCGCGATGCCGGAGAGCACTTCTGGACGCCCGAACGACTTGCCGTGCATATGAGGAACAAGGCTGGCGGCCGTATCTTTGTCGTTTCAAACCGCGAGCCTTACATGCACGTTCGCGACGGCCGCAAGACGACCTGCATCGTACCGCCGAGTGGATTGGTAACGGCAATCGAGCCGGTTCTGCGCGCATGCGACGGCGTTTGGGTGGCGAGTGGCAGCGGAAATGCCGATGCGGAAAATGTGGATGAATTTGACCGGCTGCGTGTACCGCCGGAGGATCCGAAGTATACCTTGCGGCGCGTCTGGCTCTCGGCTGAAGAGGAGTCGCGCTACTACGACGGGTTCGCCAACGAAGGACTGTGGCCGCTTTGTCATATCGCACACACGCGACCGATCTTTCGCGCCTCAGACTGGGAAGCCTATCAGCGGGTAAATGAGAGGTTCGCAACTGCATTGCTTGAAGAGATGAAGGACAGTGCAGAGCCGCTGGTGTTTGTGCAGGATTACCACTTCGCTCTGTTGCCGCGGCTAATCAAAACGGCGCGACCCGACGCGCGCGTGGCGATTTTCTGGCATATTCCGTGGCCGAACCCCGAGGCATTCGGGATTTGCCCGTGGCAGGCACAACTGCTGGATGGGCTGCTGGGTGCGGACCTGATCGGGTTCCACATTCCCCAGCACTGTCACAATTTTCTTTCAACGGTGGACAGGGTGCTGGAGTCGCGAACGGATCGCGAGCATATGACAGCGCGGCGGCTGGGACACACGACAATGATCCGCCCGTACCCCGTGAGCGTCGCGTTCAGCGGCGGCATTCCAACCTCGCTGCGCGTGATCGTTTCAGACAGGGAAGAGGATCGCGCGGAAGAACGGCGTGCGTTGCTCTCGGAGTTCAACGTGCGCGCCGAGATGATTGCAGTCGGTGTCGACCGGCTGGATTATACGAAGGGAATAATTGAGCGGTTGCTGGCCATTGAAGAACTGCTCACCGCGCATCCGTGGCATCGCGAACGGCTCACCATGGTACAGATTGCGGCGCCGAGCAGAACTCGAATTCCGAGCTATGCTGACTTGCGAAAACGAGTGGATGATGAAGTGCGGCGAATCAATCATCGCTTCCAGACATCGAGATGGAAGCCGGTCGTCCTCATCGATCGCCAGTGCAATCACGAGGAGGTGAATCGCTGGTATCGGATTGCCGATATTTGCCTCGTCACTTCGCTGCACGATGGGATGAACCTTGTGGCGAAGGAATTTGTGGCGGCGCGCGACGATGAAGACGGCGTCCTGGTGCTCAGTAAATTCACAGGTGCGGCCGTGGAGTTGCGCGATGCGTTAATTGTGAATCCCTACGACGTTGCAGAGGTGGGCGAATCAATTCATCGTGGTCTGGAAATGCCCCGCGAGGAGCGGAGGCTGCGCATGCAGGAGATGCGCAAACAGGTGATGGAACACAATATTTATCGTTGGGCGGCGATGATCCTGGGCGATCTGCGCGATGTTCGGCTGGAGATTCCGGATGCCGCGGAGACGTACGCCGGCCCGTCGTCAGAAACGGTCATCTCCATCGACCCTTACCGAAAAATGGCTTAAAAGGCGAATCGGTTTGAATCAGAGAGAAGCAGGAAAACTGGAAGATTTCTTTTACTCGCTGAATGGTGCGCAAGCTCCCCTATTGTTGTTGGACTACGACGGGACGCTTGCCGATTTCCGCATCAATAGATTTGAAGCGCGCCCTTGGGCTGGCGTACGCGAACTGCTCGCAGTGATTCAGAAGGACAATCGCACGCGCCTCATCATCATTACGGGCAGACCCGCCGGCGAAATCAACCCCATGCTGACGCTGCCGGAGCCGGTCGAGGTGTGGGGATTGCACGGGGCGGAGCGGTTGTTTACCGACGGCAGCCGCGAGATGCAGGATGCCCCGCCCGAAGCACGCGACAAACTGGATGAATTGCGGGAACAACTGCGACGCGATCCGTTTGGCGGGCTGTTTGAAGACAAGCCAAATGCGGTAGTGATGCACTGGCGCGGTCACACTCCTCGACAAGCGAAGCTTATTGAGCAGAAGACGCGGACCCTGTTCGAGCCTGCGGCGCTCGTGAGCGGGCTGTCGCTGCTTGACTTTGAGGCAGGCGTGGAGTTGCGCGTGGGCCGCGACAAAGGTGGAGCGGTCGAGGCCATCGCGGATCAGGCTGAGAGAGACACACCCGTTGTTTACGTGGGAGACGACCTTACCGACGAGTCTGCTTTCTGCGCAGTGAACCGTTTACGGAATCCGCACTTGAGCGTTTTGATGCGGCGCGCGTGGCGTGAGACAGCCGCGCAGGTATGGCTGCAACCGCCAGATGGCCTGCGGTGGTTCCTGCGCGAGTGGGAAAAGGCAGTGAATCAACCAGGTGAAGAGTATCAGCGGTTTCTGGCCGCGGGCTGAGAGGCTGCTGCCAACGGTCGCGCAATCAGTCGGACCAGAAAAGGCGGCGTTATTCGCGCCCGCGTTTGCGGATCTCGATATTCAGTCGCTTGATCTTCTGATTAAGCGTGGAGAGCGGAATGTGGAACTGCTCGGCGGCATCCGTCTGGTTCCAGTTGCAGCGCTCAAGCTTTTCAACAATAATGCGGCGCTCGATGTCTTCGAGGATGTCGAAGAGAGAGGCGTTGGGATTGTGCTCGAGGAGCGCATCCTGGAAGCTGCGGCCAGTGATGTGTCCGGGGAGGAGCTCGGAGCCGATGATGGGAGCGTTTGAGAGGACAACCCCGCGCTCGATTGAATTCTCAAGCTCGCGGACGTTGCCGGGCCATTCATAATCGATAAGCGCGCGCAGCGCGTCAGCTGAGAGCCGTCGCGGCGAGAGACCGTTCTCGTTGGCGTAGAACTCGAGGAAGTGGTTGACCAGCAGTGGAATGTCTTCGCGGCGTGAGCGAAGCGGTGGCAAATCGACCGTGATCACGTTGAGCCGATAAAAAAGATCTTCGCGGAACTTGCCTTCCCGAACAGCCTGGCGCAGATCGATATTGGTCGCGGCGATAATGCGAACGTCGACCTGGATCTCCTGAATCCCGCCGAGATGCATGAATCGCCGATCCTGCAGCACGCGCAGGATCTTAGCTTGCGTGTCCATGCCCATCGTGGCGATCTCGTCCAGGAAAAGCGTTCCGCCATTGGCAACTTCGAACAAGCCCTTCTTCGAGGCGATCGCAGAAGTGAACGCACCCTTCACATGACCGAAAAGCGTGGACTCGAGCAACTCGGTCGGCATGGCGCCGGTATTGATGGGCACGAATGGCTTATCGCGCCGCGGTGAGTTGGCGTGAATAGCCTTGGCAATCAGTTCCTTGCCGGTCCCGCTTTCGCCCTGGATGAGAATCGTGGAGCGGCTGGGCGCAACCTGCGAAATGAGGTCAAAGACGCGCAGCATGATCTCGCTTTTGCCGACAATGTTGGCGAAGTTATAGCGCTGCTTGAGCGTGCGCTTGAGCTGGAGGTTTTCTTCTTCAGCTTTGTAGCGAGCGACAGCGGAGCGAATGTCAGCGAGCAGCTTTTCGTTGTCCCAGGGCTTCTGGACGAAATTCTCAGCGCCCGCGCGAATGGCTTCGACCACATTGTCCACGGTCCCATAAGCGGTGATCATGATGACCGGCGTTTCGGGCTGGCGCTCCTTGATCTGCGGAAGAAGATCAAGACCGCTCTGGCCCGGCAGGGCAAGATCAAGCAGGACAAGATCGAAGCTCTCCATTTCGAGCATGCGCAGGCCCTGTTCCCCGTCCGGCGCTGTTTTCACCGAGTAGCCTTCAAGTGAAAGCAGAACCTCAAGTGACTCGCGGATGCCCCCCTCGTCGTCGATGACGAGAATGCTTCCTGCTGCCGAACCGGACGAGAAGACTGAACCGGAAGACGAGAAATTCAGAGACTGATCAACTTCAGACATGTACCGACTTCCTTAAAAGCGGGAATTCAAGGTGGAAGGTTGTGCCGGAGCCAACGGCGCTCTCGACATGAATCTTGCCTGCGTGCTCCTGAATAATCCCGTAGGAAACGGAAAGTCCAAGTCCTGTGCCACGTCTCTCGCCTGGTCTGGGCGTGGTCTTTGTCGTGAAGAACGGATCGTAGATGCGCTTGAGATGTTCGGGTGCGATGCCAGAACCTGAGTCAGAGACCATGGCTTCGACATGGCCATTGAACAGCGTAGCCACGCGCAGTCGGCCACCGCCGGGCATCGACTCTTTGGCATTCAGCAGGAGGTTGAGAAACACCTGCTGCAGTTTGCCGGGATTGCCGTGAATGCTGGGCAGATCTTCCACCAGTTCGGCGTCAACGATAATTTGCGCGGTTTTGAACTGGTGTTCCAACAGCGAGAGCGTATCGCGAATGACCTGGTTAAGGTTCGTTTCGCGGAACTCCGTAGTGGAGGTGCGCGAGAAATTAAGCAGGCCGTTTGCGATTTCAGATGCGCGGAAACTCTGCTGCGTAATTTTCTCAAGCACTGGGCCAAGGCGCGCATCGCCACGCATTTGCTTTGACAGCATCTGTGCGTAAGACGAGATGACCGCAAGCGGTGTATTGATTTCGTGCGCGACGCCGGCGGCAAGCAACCCGATGGAACTGAGTTTGTCAGATTGTGCAAGCTGGTTCTCGAGTGACACGCGCTCGGTGATGTCGTCAACCAGGACAATGCGGCCGACAATGACGAAGTCCCGTGAGAGCAGCGGGGCGATGGCAATGTTAACGGTGCGCTGCTCGCCTGCCTTGGTGGTCAGGTGGAACTTGTACAGGTTGTGAATGCCCGCTTCGTTGCGGAATCCTTCAATCGCAGAGACAAAGTCGTCAGGGAAGACTTCACTAAGCTTCTGACCGAGGGCTTCCCCGCGGCTTACGGCGTACATTGCTTCCATCTGCGCATTCCAGCTCTCGATGCGATCTTCCAGATCGAGAGCGAGAATACCCACGTTGATGGATTCGACGATGTTCTCGTTGAACTCTTTCAGTCGCTCAAACTCGCTGATCTTGTCTTCGAGGCGGGCGTATAGGCTTGCGTTCTGCAGCGCGATGCCGATGTAGCTGGCAAGCGATTCGAGCAACTCGACATCTTCGCTGGAGAGGAAGTCGCCGCCGATGGTACGGCCAAGGCCGATTACGGCAATGGTGCGCGCGGTCGCGCCGTCCTGAACGCGGCAGGGCAGATAGTAATTCAGGTCAAGCAAGGCAGCGGTGCGCTGCTGTTCCGGAGGCAGATGGAGTGCTTGCTGGGCATTCTCGAGGAAGATGTGCGAGTGGTCATGCGCGGCGCGATCGAAGTCGAGGAACCCGAGGGCCAGTTTGCGCTCTGAGGCTGAAGAGAGCAGACCGTGCGATGCGGCGAGGCGCAATCCTCCGGCCGGTTGCGCAAGGAAAAGAGCGACTCGCGAAACCAGCAGCGTACGAGGCAGGCGCTCAACAATAGAATCGAGCAGCGCGTCGAGGTTCGTCTCGGAACTGAGACCGCGGCCAAATTCGATGAGAGCCTTGCGGTAGTCGTACTTCTGACGATCGAAAGCCTTGTCCACCCAACCTTGAAGGCGGCGCTTGAGCGGATCAAAGACGGCGGCGGTACCCAGAATGGCGATTATCAATGCCCATTCTCGGATGGAGTCTGGCAGCCGCTGATGAGCCAGATCCGCAGTAATTGCAATGATGCCGAAGTAGGCACCGAGCAACGTAGCGGACGCCAGCGTATAAGCAACACCGCGTTTGAAGATCAGGTCAGTGTCCATCAGCCGGTAGCGGATGATGGCCCAGCAGAACGTCAATGGGAGAAAGACAAGAGAAAGCCCAGCCAGCCTGGTCAGTAAGCTGGGCATCCGCACATCGAGCAGGAACGGAATCGCGAACAGAAGCGTGAAGGGGCCAACGGCCAGCCATGCGCCGCGGTAAAGCCATTTCAATTGCTGACGCAGCAGGGGCGTGTTCGCTCGTGCATAGCTAATCGAAAACAGGGTCGCAGCCGAAACGTAAAATGCGGCAATGTAGCCGTAGTTGACCTGGTCAAGCCTGTGAAGCAGGATGCCGGTTGCCTGCCAGCGGGTGATCGCCGTGACCCAGAGGCCAAACAGCGCGATCCCTGGCGCGTAAAGCGCGACCAAAAGCCAGCGGCGTCCGGCGTCCCTCCAGCGCTCTTCAGGAAAGCTGATCGCGAAGTGTAGGAAGAGCGCGGGCTGAAGCGCTCCCGCGATGATGTTCGACCAGAAGACAGTCTTGTCAACGAAGTTCCACTGACCTGTGTACTTAAGGGCGTTCAGCGCGAAAGAAACGAGGCAGAAAAGATAGAAGTGGAGGGCGCGCGGAGCGGTCCAGCGGCGGAAGAGCACGTAAACGCCAATGGCTAAATAAATGAGCCCAATGAGGCGCAAGCCCAGGTACGAGCTGCGATCCTTTGCCTCGGGAATGACCTCGACTGGCGTGTCCAGGGCCACTCCATCTCGTGTAATGGAGTACTGAGCCTTGAGGTAAGCACCCCGATGATAAAGCTCGCGCTCGAAATCGGCCACGCGAGACACTGGAACTTCATTGATTGCCGTGAGCAGGTCGCCTTTGTGAATTCCCGCAAGCTGCCCTGGGCTGTCCGGAATAACCCTGCTTGCCTCCAGCCCGCCATGTGCCTCAACCCACCACACACCATCATCGGGTTGTTGAAACTGGCTCTCCTGCCGGAAATTCAAAAAGGCAAGCAGCACTAGACCGACCGTAACCAGGGCCAGCAGCGTCGCCTGCAACCGATTGAATAAGCTTGTTTCCATACGTCGAGAGTCGCGCTTCAGTGGAGTGAAAGCACGCGGCTTGCCATGCCGATTGAGACCTTCAATCATCGATACCGTTCCGGCAAATCACATCGAATGCATAAGATGGAGACGTTTTCGCGCTCGGGATGTGAGCAGGGGGTCATGTGGATTTCCAGGAAACATGCAGAAAACAATAGGCGGCATACATGCACAAGGATTGCCCTATTGAAATTGGTATCCCTTTAACTCACTATTCATTGGGGCCGGAAAGTGCAGGCCGGGCTTTGCAAATAGAAGATCTGGGATCCGGCAGTTTGCGAAAATCACCGCTGGCCGTAAGTCGCCTTGGGGCCATGCTTGCGCATGTAGTGATGCTCGCTCACGTGGGCCGGAATCGGTCCGACGGCAGAGTTCAGCTGCGTAGACCGGAAGGCGAGCCGGGCAATGTATTCGAGAACATCTGCGTGCTCGACTGCTTCAGCCGGCGTTTTTCCCCACGCAAAGGGTGCATGCCCCGCGACAAGAACCCCGGGCACCGCCACTGGATCCAGGCTCCCGGAGCGAAAGCGGCGGACGATGACCGCGCCGGTATTGCGGACGTAGCCCGAGGAGACTTCTTCGGCGGTGAGTGCTTCCGTGACCGGCACGGGGCCGTGGAAGTAATCGGCGTGGGTGGTTCCAAAGCAGGGAATCGGCTGGCACGATTGAGCCCACGCGGTCGCGAACTCCGAGTGGGTGTGGACGATGCCCCCAATCTGGGGGAACTCGCGATAGAGCAGGGTGTGCGTGTCGAGATCGCTGGAAGGGCGTAGATGCCCTTCGACAATTTTGCCGTCGAGATCAGTAACGACCAGGTCCCCGGCGGTAAGAGTGGCGTAGTCAACCCCGCTGGGCTTGATGACGACAAGAGGCTGAGCGCCGGACCCGTCGATACCGGAACGACTTATGCCGCTGACATTGCCGAAAGTATGCGGAGCAAGGCCGCGCCGGGAGATTTCCTGGTTGGCTTCAAGAACCTGCCGGCGTAATGAGTCGAGGAGCATTCTTGCTTCCTGTTGCGGAGGAATATGGCTGAAGAAATCCCTCTCGTTGAAATCATCGACAGTCTAACAGCCGCGGTTTGGTTGCGCGGATCGGAGTGAATTTCCGCGATTTGCAAAGTTCCAGCCCGCCGGGCAAATCCGGCACAATGTCTGAAGAGTTGGAGGGAAAAGGACGGGGATTATGGAGAGGGAACTGACGTTTCGCATCATCTTGGAAAAACCACCCGGGGGCGTGGACTTCGCTCTGCAGAAGGGCCGGGGCGGCACGCACGAGACGATCCAGAAGCAGAGATCGGGAACCGGCGATCTGCGCTTTGAGTTCAGCCTGCGAACAAAGGCTTCCGCCAAAGGTGCGCAGCCGAATCTGCTTGGTCCATTTGTTCAGGGACCGCCCGATGCGAGATTTGTTTACCTCGATATTGGCGCCTGTGCAGGCCAAACGGACACAACCTGGAGTCGGCGCCTGAAGATTCCGCTCACTGGGATTACTTCGGAAATCATCAATCAGGTTGCGGATGATTCCCAGGCAGTCCTTGAAGCGCACGTTCCAGGGACTGGAAGGGACGGCGGGCCAAGCTGCGGAACAGTAAAGCCATTCGGCGGTTGGAAGCTCGTGCGGCCGTCGCGTAAGTGATGGGATAGATATACTGGCCTGCATGCATAGCAAGGTTAAGTTCCCGCTGATGCTTGCCGGTCTAACTGCCAGCCTGATTGCCGGCCTCATCTTCCCGTGCTCAGCATGGACGCAAATGCTCCCGTTCGACTCCGCAAAGGGATTGCAGCCCCACGGCGTGGCGGTCGAGGCGGTGACTTACCGCGACCGCAAAGCCGTCCGTCTAACTCCCGCGGTTGCCGCCGATGCAGAGATTGAAGCGCAGAAAAACGGCGAGGGAGGCGGAATCGCTGTCGTTTCATACACCGCGTTCCACAACGGCACGATCGAGATTGAAGTTGCAGGTAAGCCTCGGGCCGGAGCCCCAGGCGATGCACGGGGATTTGTGGGCATTGCATTTCGTGTATCTTCTGACTCCTCAAAATACGAATGCTTTTACATCCGCCCCACCAATGGCCGTGCCGAAGACCAGCTTCGACGGAATCATTCCACGCAATACATCTCCATGCCCGACTACCCGTGGTCCAGGCTGCGCAAGGAATCGCCGGGACAGTATGAATCGTACGTGGACATCGTACCCGGCGAATGGATGAAAATTAAAGTGGAAGTAAACGGCTTAAAGCGCGCCTCTACGTCAACGATTCCCCACAGCCCGTGCTGATTGTGAACGATCTCAAACTCGGCGACAGCAAAGGTGCCGTAGCATTGTGGATCGGCATGGGAACTGAAGCGTATTTCACCAAACTTCGAATTTCGGAGTGACCGATGGGAATTCTGCCAATAACTCTCGCCCTCGCGCTGCTCGCAAGTCCCCGACTGCCACCGGCACCGTCACATCAGCCACCGCCGAATTCAAAATTCCACTTCAACAGCCCGCTGACAGAGTCTGGATCTGGAATCGTGCCGACACTCCAGATAACGCCATCGAATACTCTTGGACCATTACCGCCAAAAACGGAACGGCGCAATACTCCTTCGGCTTCTACTTGTACAAGTACCCTGGATCACATGAAGGACGAGGTCAAATTCAGGATCTGCTAAGGGCCGGCCAGGCTTCCGTGTTCAAGGAGAATGCTGAAGGGCGCGGAGAGATGTTGCCGGACGCCAGGATAGCAGTAACGGTAGAGAACGGGGCAATTCTGGTGCGTATCACCGATCCAGAACTAGTCAGCCTCATTTTTCACGATCGACCGGGGACCGTCGCCATGCACTCAAGAACGCCATCGGCTGATTACCAGGTCGTGCGAGTGAACTATCGTGACTAGGGTGGCGCCTCGTCAAATGGACTAAGAAGCATGCACCAGGAGCCGCTTCGGGACAGCGGCGAAAATCTGCATGCTCCTAATTTGAGGTCTTGGAGTTGGGCTCATCCTTTCCCATTACCAGGCTCCAGCCATCTCCGGGGTTATATTCCGCCGTTGCAGATGCAAGATCGGCGGTCTTCTCCCCTAAATCTTTTTGGTAGATGACCCCATCCTTGCCGATCACGAAAGTCATGATTCCCGAATTCCGGTACTCTACCGGATAAGCCAGAACAGCGAAGCCGCCTGTCATCTTCCCGTTAGCGATATAGTCCTTCGCGCCACCCGGAGCTTTATCGCCTTGCCGGGTCAGGATTCTGAAGTAGTAGCCATTGAACGGCTGCGGCTTATCACCTGCATTGGTGTACCCAATGGCCTTCGCGAAGTCGCCCAGATCGCCAAGAGGGCTCGCATTCTCGCCCGCCGCAACATTCCAATACAGCCCGTTTTGCTTACCAGCATCGCTGACGATCTTCTGGGCGTATTGCTTTACACTATCGCCGTCGTGTGTCCCGCTGAAATATTGCTGCTGAGCGTTGGCGGTCGCAAGGCATGCTGCAATCGCAGTCAATTCGCCTTTGCCAATTCGCCGCGCAAGAATCTCATCCTTCCCTGCGGCCGTGTCGAAGGACCACTGCCCCGAAGAATTCTTAACCAGTGGAACTGGAAACGGATAGTTGTCAGTGCCTACATACAGGATCTCGCCGCCTGCTTTGATCTCTCGCCACCGATTCATCTGGCCATAGGCGGCAACAAAATCCTGAAGCCCATTCTTGTCCTTCACGGGATCTCCGGAGAAGAGCACGTCATTGCCATCGGGGCCAAAGATCGCGAGCAACGCTTGCTGGTCACCCGACTTGGCAGCGTCAAGAAAAGCTGCGCCCGCTTCCGCGGGTGTTGCGAACGTTCGTTGGGCAGCTGGCTTGGGTTCTGCTGAATTCTTGCAGGATGCAAAGAGGATGAGCAACGCGAGCAACCCCAGAAACGCTGCGGAACGCTTAAGCGCGTTCTCAAGTGTCCAAGTCCGATGAAACATACCAATTCCTCCAAACCTGATTTCTATTTCTTCGCGATAGAACCCCGCCGGTGATCAGCGCCGGAAACCACCGCCGCCAAAGCCGCCGCCTCCACCACCGCCAAATCGGCCGCCGCTGAAGCCGCTCGATCGCATGCTCCCCCAGCCTCGGCCGCTGTCCGCTCGCGAAGACCACCCGTTGGAGCCGCCCGAACGTCCGCTCATGCCGCTGAAAGCGGTCGATTTCCCGGCGCTCGAATCGTGCTGCGCCCAGGAGTTCGAACCCGAAGTGTGGTCGGAGTTGAAGTTCTGCGCGCTCTGGTGATTCACGTTGACTGTATTTTTGTTGTAAGTATTGCCGCCGTGGTAGTTGCTGTAATTGTTTCCTGAGTGGTTATAGGCGTTGTTGTAGCCGTAGCTATTGTGGTAGCCGCCGTTGTAGTAGCCGCCATGCCACGCTGAATTACCGTAGTAGCCTCCGCCGTGATAGATGACCGCCGTGCCATGCCAGCCGCAGTTCCAACTGCTGTATCCCCAGCCGCAGCAGCCGCCGCTCATCATTGCTCCGACCGCGATCCCCGCGCCAAACGAAAGCATGCTCGCTGCAACCATGTCGCCGGTGGAATAGACGGGAGCCACATAGCTCGGAACCACGTAGGGGTAGCCGTAAATCACCGCCGGGTTGTACTGGGGAACGTAGACAACCTGCGGATTGGCAGATTGAATGACGATCGTTTGCGGCGACTGCTGCACGACCGTGATCTGCGAGGTCGATTTGAGATTACCCTTGTCCTTGGCTTGCGTGCGCAGCGTCTGGATCGCGGTCATCACGTCCGCTGCCTGGTCGTGATAAGCCTCCCCAAGCGACGAAGTCCAGCTGAGATTCTTTGACAGGTTATCGAGCACTGAGGGGAACTGCGTGAGCGCCTTCACACTCGGATCCCACGATTGCTTGTCAACGGCCTGCATCAGCGCCGTGCCTGTCAGGCTCTTGTTCTGCTCCATCCAATACTCAGCAACCGCAACCTGGTCTGGGAAGGTAGAAGCCGCAAGGACCTGCGCCACCAGCGCGTCAGGGTAAAGCGCGATCGGCGCGACCAGCGCCTGCAACTGGCTTGCACTCTGGGGTGCCGAGTCGGTTGCACTTCCGCCGTCGTGCGTAGCATCTGAGCTCGGGGCCTGATATCCCATCGATACCTGGGGCGAGGCCGCCACAAGCAGAGCGCTGAGCGCTACCGACAGGGCCTTGTGTGCATCTTTTGTGCGCATGGAATCTCTCCGGGCTGAGGGGATGTGCCGAAGCTTTCGCCGCTGCCATGGCCCGTTTTCGGGCGAATCCCTTCAGCACAACCTTTTTCCCTCAGATCGCCTGCGCGTGCTACTGGCAAAAATGACAGACGACGGGTCGATTCCTCAATTCTCCACGTCTCATGGGCAGCAGAACTATCAATCGTGATCCTGGTTCTTAAAGCGGCGGAACGACTCTAATACGTCCGCCTCTTCCCGGGTGACGAGCACCATTCGTTCTTCTTCCCTTGACAGGCAGGCTCGGGCATAGTCCTCAAGCGTTTTTATGTCTTTAAGCAAAAGTGTCAATACCGGTAGCATCAAAACTCGATTCCCCTTTTTCATAGCCCGTCGCGAAGGCAGAGACAGCCAGCGCTCTGCGCCCCCAAAGGGATCAATTTTATGTAAATGGATGTGCTGATAGTCGCATGATCGACGAAAGCAGTCGTTGCTGCATGGCAACCACACCAAAGAACGCCCATCCGTCGTCCGGAATGCGCGAAGAGAGCAAATTAAAAGGACGCAAGCGGCGAAATGGTTGCCATAAGGGCAGTTGCACCGCAACTGGCACTTTTGACAGTTTTCGAACCCGGGCCATGCGGATAGGATCTTTTTCAACAGCCAGTTCTTCCAACTACTCCCCGAATCACTAATCCCTCCAAAAGATGCAATCTGCGTTGACCCTCCCCCAAAATCCCCTGAGACAAGCTGGCAAAAGCCGGGAGGAATCCCGGCGTGTTCAGCCATGCATGAACGAAGAAGAATCGGCTGAGAGAGCGGAGCGCTCTGGCTTGCGCTCTTGCCGGTTAGTTGAGGCTTTCACACCCAGAAGATCAGCACTCTGCGGGCAGGTTAGTGGGCAATCGTGAAATTACCTTTTCGATAACACCACGCGCACGCATTGACTACTTGGTTATTTCGGGTGGACGGTTGAGCAGTTCTCGAAACTATACAGAAACGATGCCCGACCGACTCAGCCTCTAAACGACCGCGTGGTGCTGGAAAGTAGGTAAGCGTGAACCCATTTGACGCTGGACCCTCTCTACTTGCTGGACTTCGAGCGCATTCTGACCACGAACACAATTACAACCAGAAGCACGGCCAAACCGACCCAAAGAAGGTAGTTTGGCTTTTGCGAAGTCGATTCGGCAGGAGCAGCAGGTGTTTCGACTTGGGCAGGAGTGGGCACTCCTTCGGCGACGAGCAAAGGAGCGTCGGGTGCCGGAGAGGGAGGGACCGTGCCTGTCACATGCTGCGGCTCGGTCGCGACCTCCTTCGCTCCACCCTCTTGCGGCGCTGGGGCCACATGAGGCGTCGTGCCAGTCACACTCTGTTGCTGTGACGCGACTGTCGTTGGAACCTCGACGACCTTCGTCACGGAGACCTTCATACCCTTCTTCAAGGCAAAGGCGTCGACCATCTGGCCGTCGACGTCGAATTTCTGGTCCTTAGGAATCTTGAACTGCTGGTTTGTGTTGTCTTCGAGCGTGAGGATCACCGAGCTTGGTGGATTGACATACCAGACCTTGCCTGTCACGGTCTGGATTGTGGTGACGATCATCGGAGTGGTTGTGGTAGTGATCGTACGCTGGAGCTTCATGCCCGGTTTCAAGTCGTGGATGCCAAGCTGTTTTCCATCAACTGTGGCTCTGGCAGACTCGGGAACATTTGGAAAATGGCGGTAGCTGCCATCTTCCATGATCACGATCAAATCATTGCCGTCCACAGCGTAAACTTCCCCGCGGTTGACCGTAATTTTATAGCTGCTCGGGCCCGCCGTTGTCGTTTCTGTCGTCTGGACCTGCGCGCCGGTTTGAACGGCAAATGCAAGACCGAGTATTCCGCTAGCGAGCGACAGTCCCGTCTTAATCCATCTGGCACCAAGCTTCATGGTTTATCCTCCGTGAACTCATTTACCGGCTCACCCTCGAATATGTGCGTCCAGTAGATGTATGTCGACTGCGAAAATACCCAGTCAGTCACAGGGAAACATTAGTAATTGGGGTCAAGGGATCTGGACCCGGGACGTAGGAGCCTGCCGCCCAAACATTCTTCGTGACCCTCTCGAAGAGACAGCGGGGACCCTGGTTCAGAGGCTTTCCGGCTCGACGACTCGTCAAAGGACTGAGAAGTATGCACCTGAATTCAGAAAAGGCAGGGCGGCTGTAAACCCGGGTCTCACCGGGGCGTCTACCAGAGTGATGGCTGCCTGCACAGCATTGGAACCGATGATAAAGGCCTCGGCGGAAGAAATTGCCGCGCAGGATTTCGAGAGCATTGTCAGCAGCCACCGGCCGCAGATTTTTCGTTTTCTGCTTGCTTCCACGCGCGATGTGGACCTGGCTGAGACGCTGACGCAGGACTGCTTTCTGAAAGCACACCGGAACTGGTCGGGCTTCCGCGGTGAATCGAGCGCGCTGACATGGTTGATGCGCATCGCGATCAATCTGCAGAAGGATCACTGGCGCAATCGGCGTATGCAGTTCTGGCGGCTGACGCGCACCAACTCGGTCGATCTGGATGAAGCCAGCGATTGGTTGCCAAGCGGCGAGCGGACGGTGGAGCAGCGGATGCTGGCGCGCGAGCAGGTAGCCAAGGTCTGGCGGTCTGTAGAGAATTTGAGCGATCGGCAACGCACCGTCTTTCTGCTTCGTTTTGTAGAAGAGATGGAATTGAAAGATATTGCCGCAGCGACCGGCATGGGGGAAGGAACAGTAAAGGCGCATCTTTCGCGCGCGCTTAGCAGGATTCGAAAGGAATTTGGAGATAGGAAATGAACCGCAAGGACGAAGCTGTGAAGCTGACATTGCAGACAGAAAATCCGGAGATGCTGGAGCCGCAACTGCACGAGGCGCTGGGCAATTTCAAGTTGAGCGTGGATGCGTGGAGCGAGGCGATGATCAGCCGCCCGCGCGAGGCGAAGGCCCCGGCTCGCACAAACTGGAGCCCGGTGATCAAGTGGGCGCTGGGATGCGTGGTGTTCGCGGGAACGGTTTCAGGTGGTCTGTATCAGAATCACCAGCAACTGGAAACGGCAAAGGTTGAAGCGGCGCGGATCGCCGCGCAGCAGCGCGAAATGGAAGCCGCCAAGCTTGCAAAGGTGGACGAAGAAGATCTGATGGCGAATGTAGACAGCGACGTGGCGCGGCAAGTTCCGAGCGCGCTGGAGCCGCTGGCGACATTGATGACCGAGGACGAGGCTCAGGGGAATTGAACTACTTGCTCAATCGAGGAAATTCAGCGAAGGAGAAAGACATGAAAGTTTTGATGGCAGTAAGGCTGGGAATCGCGATGGCGGCTCTTTTTGCCGCGGGAACGGCGTTCGCTCAGGGACCTGACACGACGATTGCGCAAACACCGGGACCAGGCGCACCCGGACAGGGTGGACCAGGATTTGGAGACCATCGGCCTCCCATGGAGAGGGCGATGCGGGGCGATCGCGGGCGTTGGTGGAACAACCCCCAGATCGCTGAAAAGCTGAATCTGACGGATGATCAGAAAAAGTCAATGGACGCCATCTTCCAGCAGCATCGCGAGCAGTTGGTGGATCTGCGCGCCACCGTGGAGAAGGCCGAGATTGAGATGGATCCGCTGGTGAAAGCCGATCAGCCGAACGAAGCGGCCGTGATGGCACAGATCGACAAGGTGGCCCAGGCGCGCGCCGAGCTGGAGAAGGCGAACGCGCGCTTCCTGTTTGAGTTGCGTGCCAAGTTAACACCGGACCAGTGGAAGCAGGTGCAGGAATTCCGGCAAAGCCACGAAGGGATGCGGCCAATGCGGCGTGGCGGCCAGGGCCGACCGGGCGCCGGCGGCGACAGCACCGCGCCTCCTCCGCCTCCCGGACCACAGGGAATGCTGGAGGACGGTGGCCCCGGAGAAAAATCTTTTGCGCAACCTGTAAACCAGTAGCGTAGAAATCCCGTCATTGGAAGTGTAAGCAGAGAGCAAATGCGGTTTTAGTCAATACCGGTGGCGGCAGGGGAGGGCTCCTGCCGCCGAATTTTTGTAATGCCGGGATTTGTAATGCCGGGAATGGGGGCGACCTGGGGACGAGGGGACTACGTTCCATTGTCGAAATGTCCGCATCGACGGTGACTCGGACCAATCACGCGATTGCAACGAAACGACAGTCGAAATCTCAGCTCGCCGAATGTAAGAACTCTGCGACTGGGATCTCATCCGGCTTTCTCTACACAGGCCTGCAATTATAGCGAGAATTGCAACTCCATCCAATAACACAAAGCGGCGGGTGATTACAAGTTTCGATGGAACCCACTGAGCAGTCCAAGGCACAAACAGGAGGAACGGCACGTGACGAAGAACAATCGCAGCGATCGTCGCCCAGAACCATCCATTCCTGCTCAATTCCCAGCGCACCTTGGTTGCGAGGACGATCGTGAATGCGGTGAACCACGCCGACTCGTCCATTTCCGGGATGATCAAGAGCTTGAACAGCACGAAAAGTGGGGACGTAAGCACGACCGCACCGGCTACCCACAGGAGAGTGATGCTGATGGGCAAGGTCTCGTCATTTAGTTTTATTCTGCAGTTGTAGGAGTTTTATTGAGATCCTGACAATCGTACATCGGGTCGGGCCGTTTCGGTCGAGTCGTGCAAATGCCAGAAGAAACCCCACTTCTTTCGCCAGAAGACTGTACTCTTCCAATATTGTTCGAGCAAGACAAGGCGAGAACATTGACTCCGTGCCGGCCTCACGTCTTAGTTGACTTGTAAAGACATGAGGCGGGAGGAGCACGACGTCTACAATCCAGTGGAATATCTAACTGCTCCAGAACTGTTGCAGTTCAGGGCCTGTCGAGACCTAAGGCTACTTCCAACCTCGCGGGCTGTCGGAGCTTAGCGCCCACTGTCCAGAGGAATATCAGGAAAAACCCGAGAATCCAATATCTAGTTCCACTGTGAAGAGTGCCATGCAGTCAATTCTAGCGTGTAGCCACCGAGGGGATTCCGTTCACTATACAGTCCCCGATGCTCCAGATGCAGGATTCCGAGCCCATGGTGGCCAATCCGGAAGTTTCGACTTGTGCCAACATGCTGCCGGTTAGCCCAAAATCAAAGCCTCTCGTTCCTCGTCCCCAATTTCTAGTCCCTAGTCCCTGCTTTTACACGTGCTGTACCGCCTGCGCCAGGTGAGCGAGGCTGGCCTTGGCGTCCCCATAGAGCATCGAGGTGCAGGACTTGAAAAAGAGCGGATTTTCAAGTCCCGAAAACCCGCGTCCCTGTCCCCGTTTGAGTACAATCACACTCTTCGCGCGATCGACTTCCAGAATCGGCATGCCGGCGATAAGGGACTTGGGATTGTCTCGCGCATCGGGATTCACGACGTCGTTTGCGCCGATGACGACGGCTACGTCAGTCGTTGGAAATTCGGGATTGATCTGCTCCATTTCGTAAAGCGAGGAATAGGGCACGTTCGCCTCGGCCAGCAGTACATTCATGTGTCCTGGCATGCGTCCGGCGACAGGGTGAATCGCGTACTTCACGGTGACGCCGCGCTCTTCCAGCAATTCGGCAAGTTCGCGAACGGCATGCTGCGCCTGTGCAGTGGCGAGGCCGTAGCCGGGAACGAAGACAACGCGGCTGGCGAAGGCAAGTTGCATGGCGGCATCGTCCAGGCTGATCTCCCGCATCACTCCGCCGGTATCAGTTGTGGCTTCAGCAATGACGGCGCCGAATCCGCCGAACAGGACGTTGGTGATGGAGCGGTTCATCGCCTTGCACATCAGCACCGAGAGAATGAATCCGGAGAAGCCGTCGAGGGTGCCGGCGATGATCAGTACGTTGTTGCCGAGAACAAACCCTGTGGCCGCGGCCGCGAGGCCCGCATAGGAATTCAACAGCGACATGACGACCGGCATGTCCGCCGATCCGATTGGAATGACGAGCATGACGCCGAAGACAAAAGCCAGGCCCAGCATGACGTAGAACACGAAGGTCTTTTCAGGATGGGCGATGAAAATGAAGAAGCACGTCGCCATGGTGAGGAAGATCAATCCATTGACAACGTTCTGCCCTTTGAACTGGATCGGCTTGCCATGAATGACGCCTTGCAGTTTGCCTGCCGCGATCAGCGATCCGGTCGTGGTGAGCGCGCCGAGCATCACTTCAAAGCCAAGTGCGGCACGGGTCACGCCAGGCATCTCGTTGGCGTGAACCAGATACTCGCCGACACCCACGAGGGCCGCCGCCAGTGCGCCGAATGCGTGAGAGAGCGCGGTCCGCTGCGGCATGGCCGTCATCGGAACCCAGATCGCCATCCACGCGCCGATGATCGAACCAAGGGATAGACCTGCAATGATCCACACCCAGGTCACGATGTGGGCGCCAATGAGAGTGCCGATGATGGCGGCGAGCATTCCGCCTTCAGCGAGGAACATGCCTTTGCGCGCTGTCTCGGGGTGCGACATACCTTTGAGCGCGAAGACGAAAAGGATGGAAGCGATCAGGTAAGTAGCTTCCATGAAGTAGGTGGACAGGGTCATTTCGCCACCGCCTTCTCCACTGGCTTCACTTCCTTGCGCTTGTTGAACATCTTCAGCATGCGATCGGTGATGCCGAATCCGCCGACTACATTGATCGTGGCGGTGGTGACGGCAACAAATCCGAGGATGTGCGCGAAGAGGGGATAGTGCGCCGCCCCTGCCAGCACCAGCGAGCCGATAAGCGAAATGCCGGAGATGGCATTCGTGGCAGACATCAGCGGCGTGTGCAACAGCGGTGGCACGCGGCTGATGACCTGGTAGCCGAGAAAGGCTGCCAGAGCAAAGACGTAAATCGAAGCGATAAGAACAGCGGGCGTCATGGTCGTTCCAGAAAAGCAGTGGAGTTGGTTTTGTCAGCGGTGCTGCGCACCGGTTAGCGGAGTTAGTAACCCATATCTCAAAAGCGAGACATGGGCACCCAGGGTTTTCAGTTAACCGACAGCATTTGATGTTTCGAGCAGCTTGGCAACGCGAGCATTTACCGGACTGCCCTTGTGCGCGACGCAGGCGCCTGCGAGCACTTCATCTCCCATATCGATGCTCAGCTCACCCTTCTTCACGATCAGGCCAAGGAAGTTGAGGATGTTGCGCGCGTACAGCGCGCTCGCGTCTGCTGGACATTCAGCAGGCAAATTCAGCGGCGCCATCAGGGTCACGCCCCCAAGGGTCTGCGTCAGACCTGGAATGGTTAGTTCGCAATTGCCGCCCGCGGGAGCGGCGATATCGACGACTACAGAGCCGGGGCGCATTGCCTGAATGGCATCGCGCCGAATGAGTCGCGGTGCGGGGCGACCGGGCACCTGCGCTGTCGTTACGATCACGTCGGAGTGTGCTGCGGTGCGGACGATCAGGTCGCGGCCGCGATCGAGAGCTTCCTCGCTCAGTTCGGCTGCATAGCCCCCGCCCCCTTCAGTATTGATACCGCCGAGATCGACGTCGAGAAACTTTGCGCCCAGGGAGCGAACTTGCTCACCAGCGGCGGCGCGCACGTCGTAAGCTTCCACGACGGCTCCCAGTCGCCGTGCGGTGGCAATGGCCTGCAGCCCTGCTACTCCAGCGCCGATCACAAAAACCCGTGCCGGCGGAATCGTCCCGGCGGCGGTCATCAGCATCGGAAAAAGGCGCGGCAGCATCCCGGCAGCATTGATGACGGCTTTGTAGCCCGCGACCGTGGCCATGGAAGAAAGCGCGTCCATCGACTGGGCGCGGCTGATGCGCGGCACCAGTTCCATGCTGAACAAAGTCACGTGCAGAGCGATGGCAGTTGCCAGCGCTGAGGGCGCATCGAGCGGCCGCAGAAATCCAATGACGACAGCGCCCGATTTGAGCAGCGCCTGGTCAGACGCGCTCGGAGCATTGACCACCGGGATCAGGTCCGCTTCACCGAGAATGGAAGGCCGGTCGCCAGTAACCGTGGCGCCAGCGGCAGAATAAGCCTCGTCATAGGCTCCGGCCGCCTTGCCCGCGCCACATTCGACCACGACGGTGATGCCCTGGGCCAGTAGCGATTTAAGGTTTTCCGGCAACAGGGCGACACGAGTCTCACCGGGAGTGGTTTCCTTGAGAATGCCTAAAAGCAATTTGCCTCCACAGCAGATGGATGGGGTTAGTCGAATACAACGGTACGCGCTGTGGCGCGCCGCGTCATCCTCAAAAATTATTCAACCAAACAGGGGTGCATTCGTGTGATGTTGGTCACCCCGGGTTGATAAATGACCGCAATTACTGATTGAGAAATCCCCGAGGCGCGGATGTTCTCCTAATCCTCCGGCAGCGCGAACACTTTGATCTCGGAACCGGACAACACGGCCATTTGCGTTCCATCGGGCGACAGCGCAAAGCCGCTGTAACTTGTGGGCGGGTCGTCCACCCTCACCGCGCCGATGCGCTTTCCGTCTTTTGCCCGATAGACGCGAATCTCCGTGAACTCCAGGTCAGAGGCTGAAAACCTTGAGCCCGGCGGTGCGTCTCCAACGCGCGAGACAAATTTCACTGCAAACCGTCGAGGATTACCAGCCGCTTCCATGCACATTTGCCTGGATCCTGGCCGCCCGCGCAGCATCGACGTGCCGTCTGCGTGCAGCACGCGGTATTCGGGTTCGCCAATGTTGGTCACGCATGACACCAGAAAAAGCAGGTTCGGCGAGATGCTGGAAACCTGGGGCTCGCACGTTGACTTGAAACGCGCCAGTGTTGCCGTTGTGCTCTCCCATTTTTGGATTGCTATGCGATAGTCGCCCTCCGGCTGGGGCCGCACGCTCACCTGTCCTTCGTTTAAGAGGGTGGGCGGCGTCATCCCGGGCTCTACGATGCCGGATGTAACGATCTGGAAATCCTTGTCGAGCATCGTGATTTCAACATCTTCTTCTGGCTCGGCTCCTGACTCATCGCGCAGGTGGGCATGGAGCTCTTGCGAGTGCCGTTCGCGTAGAGTGCCAAAAACGATCGAATCTCCACTGGGAGACGCTCGCAGAAATCGCAGCGCTCCACCCATGCGGATGGTCCGCTCCAGTTCCAACCCGCTGCCGTAAACGCGCAACTCGTCGCCAACGTGCACGAGAATGCGATTGGCATCCAGCTGCCAGAGAAACCTCTCAAAATCGTGGATCTCCCAATCAGTCGACGCAAGAACGGCGTGGTTCGAAGCTCGCAGAAGCACTGCGCGAACCATGCGCGTTGTCCCCGGAGACTCGCTGCCTCGCCGAATCAAAGGGTGCGAATTGAAAGCGAACAGCACCTCATCCGGTCCTAGCCACGCCAGAGCCGTGTCCTGTTCGAAATCCGCCAGCAATCTCTGCGAGCGCCGCGCATAGCCGAGCGGTCCCAGCGCAATGGACCCCCGCGCCTGGCCGTTCAGATCTGCCCCAGTCAATGGCCGATCGACTACACAAGCCGGTGCCTTGCACATCTCCAGTGTGTCTATCGGTACTGGTGCAGGATGCGCGCTGCTGTGGAGCGATTTTGTGGCGCCGCCCGCCGAAGTCGGCAACGAAGCAGCAGCCGGAATAAACGCAACCGAGGGCGGATTAAGCAGAATCTGCGTGAATGCCTTTAGGGACAAATCCCCGTGCTCTGAGGAGAAGACCGAACTGCGGTTCGGGCCGGTTCCCACTTCAAGCTTCAATCCACGAATGCCCACAATGTCGCCCGGCCGCAGGTTCGCTTTGAAAGGAAAATGATGCGCAACGCCGGTGAATTCCAAATGTTGACCGGTTGATCGAAACGTCGGCTGGTCATTCGGTGCCGTCGGTTCGCCTCCGGGGTGCGCGCGCAAGCGTGGGCTATTGATCTCCACGTCCGGAACGTCGCGCCAGTCGTCTGGAGGCGCCGCCGCTGCAACTAACACTAGCGGGAAAGGCTGCAATTCGTTGCTGTTGCATTGGGCACCCTCAAACGACAATGCCAGCATCGATCTGCCGCTCTTTTTCCGTGGCTCAGAGGTTTCCACTTTCGCTTCCAGTACCGCTCCGGGATGCAAAACGCACCCTGGTCCGTTCCATTCCGCTGTGACCTTCGCAAATACTGTCGCTCCGGTTGCCACGCTGTGAACCTGCACAGGGCTGAGGAATTCCGCCTGCACCGGGATAACAGGAGCCTGGCCGAAAACGGCGCGCAATGAGAACCCAAGCAGATAGATTGCGAGCGCTTCAGATCTCATGGTTTGCTCTCATGGCCCGCCCCAATGGTCTGTTCCCTTGTTCAGCCCTGCCATTTGCGCCAACTAGCACCCGATCCCTGGCTTGCGCAATTCGACTGACAGAAAGGGGCTCGAAGGGGCTCGCGCCTCGTTCGGCTGCTTTATCAGAGATTGGTGAGCCGCTGATCTCAGAACTCCTGTGGGGAACTTCTCAGGTGTCAAACCTGAATCATACGCAGCGAGTCAGTTTCCCGCGAACTACCGCCAATACCCGCCCCGCAGCCCTCGGAAGGCTGGTTTTGGGCGGGGTGTCAGGTCAAACCTCCGTCCCAGCTGCCGATGGTGCTTCACTGCGTCCGCATACAGCCCTCTGCCTTAAACGCAAGCAAATCACACCTAGCAATATTGGCAGCTTGCAAGCTTTCCCATTGCGAGTATCTTCCGTTCCGAGGGGAACTTCGATGCCTAACTTCCAGCGAGTCATTGCTGTCATAACTTCCGTGGCTTTTGTAGTCAGTTCGATGGGGCTCGATGGCTGCAAGAAAAAGGAAGCGGAAGCCACTGGGCAGCAGGCCCAGGCGCCTGCCGCTACCTACGCCACGCCCACCCCAGACCAGCTCTACCAACTCGTGGCTCCAATCGCCCTGTTCCCTGACAATCTGGTGGCCATAGTCCTTGCGAGTTCGACCTTCCCGGACCAGATCACCGCAGCCTGGCAGTGGACGCAGCAGAACGGAGGGCTCAAGGGCCCGCAGCTGATGCAATCAGTCGATCAGCAGCCGTGGGATGCCAGCGTCAAAGGGCTTACCCAATTCCCTGACGTATTGGAGCAGATGGCCACTAACCTTTCGTGGACCGCATCCCTGGGCGATGCCTATTTCAACGCGTCTCAAAACGTGATGAACGCCGTGCAGGTGATGCGCCAGAGGGCGTACCAGGCCGGCAATCTGAAGTCGACGCCGCAGCAGAATGTTCAGGTCGAAAATCAGCAGGCGGGAAGCGAGCCCGTTGCAGCGTCCGGAGGGGAGCAGCAGGTCACGGTTGTGCAGTCTCCGCCCCAGACGATCGTGATCCAGCCGGCGCAGCCCGACGTTGTGTATGTGCCCAGCTACAATCCCACCGTGGTTTACGGCGCTCCCGTGCCGCCACCGCCCGGTTACTCCACCGCAGCCATGGTGACCACCGGCCTGGTCTCTTTCGGTGTTGGCATGATGGTGGGCGCGGCAATCAACAACAACAATAACTGCTGCGGATGGGGCTATAACTCCTGGAACACTGGCTGGAATAACGCGAGCGTGAACTACAACAAGAATGTCTACATCTCCAACTCCAACACGGTTAATCGAAACTACAACAATGCCAATTACAACAACGTAAACCGGAATAACGTCAATCGAAACAACATCAATGCAAACAACGTCAATCGCAACGACCTGAACCGGGGCACCACTCCGCAGTTCGATCAGAGGCGCAACGAGGGAGTAGGCGATCGCAATCAAGGCGTCGGCAACCGGAACGACGGAGTGGGCAATCGGAATCAGGGAGTTGGGGATCGCAATCAGGGTGTCGGCAACCGGAATGAGGGGGTCGGCGATCGCAACCAGGGCGTCGGTAATCGGAACCAAGGCGTCGGTGACCGCAATCAAAATGCCGGTAACCGAAATCAGGGAGTAGGCGATCGCAATCAAAGCGCCAGTAACCGAAACCAGAGCCCCGGCAACCAGCGCACAGAGCAACGGGGTTACGGCAGTCAGCCGAACCGCGGAGCCAGTAACAGCGCGATGGGGAATTACCAGCAGGGTGGCAGTGCCCGCAACGACAGCGCCCGCGGCCAGCAGAGTGTGAATGGCGGCGCCAACCGCGGCAATACAGCCCAAACGCATAGCGGAGGAAGCAACACTGCCCAAGCCCGTGGCGGCGGCGGTGGCAATACAGCTCAGGCCCGTAGCGGAGGGGGAGGGGGCGGCAGTCGCGGCGGCGGGGGCGCTAAAAGCAGCGGTGGCCGTCCCAGAAAGTGATGCCCGCAGGTGAATGTCGCCGATCCGGCAGTCAATATTACGGTGCAGGATTTATCCGCAACCCCAAAAGTAGGAGGAACTCAGTGAAACGCACCTTGCAACTTCACTTAAGGCCTGATCACTCGGGCGCCGTAGCGCTGTGTCTTGCCGTCTTGATCCTGCTGTGTCTCGCTTATCCTTCCGGTTCCGGTGCGCAGTCGGCGAATGAGAAGACTTTCTCAACTCCCGGCGACGCGGTGCTGGCACTCTACCAGGCAGCGAAGTCCGATGACTCCAGCAGCCTGAGCGCGATTTTCGGCTCGAATGCAGACAGAGTCCTGCATACCGGCGACGACGTGGCGGACAAGAACCTGATTACAAAGTTTGCTTCGCACTATGAGCAGATGCATCGGGTCGTCATTGAGCCCGACCAGACTGCCACCCTCTATATCGGTGCCGACAACTGGCCTATGCCCATCTCGTTGGTGAAGAACACAGGCGGGTCATGGTACTTCGACACCCAGAGCGGAATCCAGGAGATCCTCTACCGCCGCATCGGCAATAACGAGAACGGCGCCATCGAAGTCCTGGAAACGCTGATCGATGCTCAGAAGGAGTATGCCTCCACCACGCACGACGAGAGTAAAGTGAAGCACTACGCCGGAAAGGTCTTTAGCACTGAAGGGAAGCACGACGGGCTCTACTGGAAGACCTCCGACAACGAGCCTCCCAGTCCCGTAGGACCGCTGCTTGCAGGCGCGTCAGAGGAAGGCTATACGCGGAACGCAGCTGAGCCGACCCCGTTTCATGGCTACGTCTTTCGCCTCCTCACTCGCCAGGGACCGGCGGCAAGGGGCGGTGCCCGCGACTACAAGGTGAATGGCGTTCTGACCGGTGGCGTCGCGTTTCTTGCCTATCCCGCGGTATACCGAACCTCCGGTGTAATGACATTCATAGTTAACCAGGATGGCAGGGCATTTCAGAAGGATCTTGGGCCGGATACGGCAAAGGTCGCGGTGGCCATTTCGGAATACAATCCCGATAAGACCTGGATGCCAGTCGAGTAAGGTGATTTCGCAATTACGCAGATTCCCTGGTCAGGCTGTGGGAACATTCCCCCTCGCCCCTGCCGCGGGCTGCGACACCCACGCGAAGTCAACTCCATTCTTCCGCACTTTCCCTCTAAGCACCACATTCTAAATATCAAAAAGATCCGCGCAGTTTGCCGTCAATTTCCAGCGTTTGGCGCACAATAGATTCGAAGTCGATCTCTATTTTAGAAGGATCAGAATGCCCGCACCAACTCTGGTTTTCCAGCCTCTAAGTCGTTTCTCAGGAAGACTTTGAGCCCGAAATGCTCCTAAGTCTTTTGCTGAGACGACTCTGCGGGGTAAGTCTTTTCATAGGAAGACCTTGCAGCAACGCCTCACTCATAACCTGATTATTAACACGACTTTAGGCACAGAGTAGGGGGTGGGTACACCCCCCATGAGTGCAACCCTTCCGCCGAACCCGGCGAATTTCACCCGGTCTTGCAACGACAAGTTATATGGTTCCCAATCCTATTTCGGAAGCGGAGTGGTTTCGGTCACGGTAAAGCCAGCTTCAGATTTGGCTTTGGTTTCTTCCGGCTGTGCCCCGCCCAGGGTGAGAGTGTAGTTTCCTGCAAGAATGGAGCGGTTGCCCTGATCGTCGACGCTTGAGAGCGAGCGGGGATCAATCTTCAGAACCACTTCCTTGCTCGCGCCGGCTCCGACCGTGACGCGTTCAAATCCAACGAGCGAGTGGATCGGCCCGCCTTCCTGCGGAGTCTTGATGTATGCCTCGACGACTTCGTCTCCGCTCCTGGTGCCGGTATTGCTCACGGTGACTGAGGCGGTGATCGGGTCTCCCGCTTTCAGATTAGATGACGAAAGCTTTACCGGTCCGTATTTGAAAGTGGAGTAGCTCAAGCCATAGCCAAATCCCCACAGCGGCTTGCCCTGAAAGTAGCGATAGGTGCGCCCTTTGATGCTGTAGTCGGTGAATGAAGGCAGCCCGTCAAGCGAGGAGTAAAACGTGACCGGCAAGCGTCCCGCTGGATTATTGAGTCCGGCAATCGTGCGGGCAATCGCTGCGCCCCCATCGACGCCCGGATACCAGGCCGCGAGAACTGCGGCGGCGTGCTCATTGGCCCAGTTGAGTGCGACAGCGCTGCCACTTTGCAGCACCACGATCAGTGGCTTGCCGGTGGCGGCTACTGCCTCAAGCAGCTTCTGCTGCGGCGCGGGCAGGTCAAGGCTGGTGCGATCGCCGCCGCTGAACCCGGGAATCTTGATCGGCATCTCTTCCCCTTCGAGTTGGGGCGAGAGGCCGACAAAGGCCACGACAACACTGGCCTCTTTGGCGCGGGCCACCGCTTCGTCGATCTGAGCCTGGGCTGGCGCTTGCCATTTCAGGGTCAATCCGCCGCCAGATTGATCGGCCGAGTGAGAATATTCGAGTTTGAATTCGTGCTCTTTTGTATCGGCGAAGTCGTATTCAATCTTTGTCGGCTTTTCGAAGTTCATCACCGCGGGAGCGGTCGGTGACGCGCCGGCCTGTTGATGGAAATTGCCCATCGTCGACAGGTCAAGCTTTGCCCGAAGACTGCCTTCGCCTAGCACTTTTCCGTCAAGCGTCAGCCGATAGCTCTCTGCGGGCGAGTAGGGAAAACTATCGCCAACTTCGAGCGTGAAGATGTAGTGACCGGGAGCAGGCGCGGCAATGGTGCCGCTCCAGCGAACGGAATAGTTGTGGGTATCAACTTCCGGCGCCGGCTTGGCGTTTTCCCAGTCGGCCTGAACCAGCTGTTCGGTTTCCGTGGCAACGGGCCGGCCGGTCCAATTATCGGTTGCGAAAAACTCTGTCTTCAGACCTTTATTGAGTCCGAATACCGTGCGAGGAACGGGCACCCCAATTCCCTCGGCGAGAGTCGAGCCCTGCGCGTAAAGAATGGGGGTGCTCTTGAACTGATCCAACATGCCGTCAAGCGGCGTAACGGGGTGAAGCGGCGTTCCCACGTAGTTGCCAAGAATCGAAGGCAGTGAATCCGCCGTCGGCCCGATGACCGCAATCTTCTGTGGTGCTTTTAGCGGCAGCGCACCGTTGTTTTTGAGCAGTACGATGCTTTCTTCCGCTGCCTTGCGCGATGTCTGGCGATTCGTTTCGGATGCAACGGAGGAGAACGGAATGCGATCGAGCGAGGAGCCTGGAGGATCGAACATGCCAAGCTGGAAGCGCGCAGTGTAGAGGCGCTCAGCTGCCTGTGTGACCAGGTCTTCGGTTACGAGCCCCTTCCGCACCGCGTCGGCCAGGGTGTTGAAGCCCGGCGCCCAAATGCTGCAGGAGAGGTCTGTGCCCGCCTGCAACGAGAGAGCGGCGGAGTGCTCGATATCGGGAGTCTTCTTATGTCCCTGGTTCACGTCGACAATGGCGCCGCAGTCGGAAACAACAAAGCCCTTGAAGCCCCACGCATCGCGGAGATGCTCTTTCAGCAGCATCTTGTTGGTGCAGGCCGGCCACTCGTCGATGGAGTTGTATGCGCACATCACTGACTGCACGTGGCCCTCAGTGACGCTGGCGCGGAATGCGGGCAGATAGGTCTCTTCGAGATCGCGCGGGCTGGGATCGACATTAAAGCCGTGCCGCAATTGCTCTGGGCCACTGTGTACAGCGAAGTGCTTGCTGGTGGCGACGGCGCGCAGATGCTGGAGGTCGTTACCCTGCACTCCGCCGATGAAAGCGACGCCCATGCGGCCTGTGAGGAACGGGTCTTCTCCGTAGGTTTCCTGCCCGCGGCCCCAGCGCGGATCGCGGAAGATGTTGATGTTTGGCGACCAGAAGGTCAGCCCGTAGAAGATGCGGTGATTCCCTTCGCGCTGCGCCTGGTTGTACTTCGCCCGGGCTTCGGCGGAAATGATGTTGCCCATGCTGTGGACCATTCCCGGATCCCATGTAGCGGCCATCCCGATGGCTTGCGGAAAGACGGTTGCATATCCAGCGCGCGCTACGCCGTGGAGAGACTCATTCCATGTCTGGTAGTCGGGAACGCCGAGCCTTGGAATGGCCGTTGCCCAGTCTTCAAGCTGCGCAGCTTTCTCGTCCAGAGTCATGCGTCCCACCAGATCGTGTGCGCGTTCCTGGGCAGAGAGATTTGTGTTGAGATACGCAGGTTGTTGCGCCGAAGAGCTTGCGGCGATCAGGGCAAAGGACAAAAGCGAAACAGAGAGTCGGCGAAAAAACGGCATTGGGGCGTTCCTCCATTGGCTGCGCCCGAGCCGCTTCTGTGAGCAGACCGGTTTCTCTTACGGCAAACATTGCGACGGTAAAACTACAGCGACAAACACACGCCCGCGCAGTCATGACTTGGCCCGAGAAAAAGTGTTCAGCCAGAGAAAATGTACTAGGTTGGGGCGGCGGCTGGCTAGGTTGTTCGGTTCACGCGGCCCCATCCGCAGGGCTGCAGATGATGTGAGCCCCTATTCCGGCTTCATTTCTGCGTCGCTCTCCATGCGTTCGAGGATTTTTTCCATTCTGGCAAATTCGGAATGACCACGCAGCGGTTCGAATCGGGGATCCGCAAGCATTTGAAAGAACCACGGACATCGAGATTCGGAAGCGGCGTGCAGTTCTGCAATCGCCTCTTCCGTGTCCTGCAAAGCCACACAGATCGCCGCCGTGAAGGAGTTCAAAACAAAACGTTCGCGGCTCAGCCATTGCAATCGTTCGAGGATGGAACGAGCTTCGTCAGTGCGGCCACCCATGGCAAGAGCGTAGCCATGAACGGCCATCGCGGGGTCAAGATACGGTGACCGCCGGACCATATTCTCAGAGACCGCAATGGCGCGATCCGTCTCGCCATTGAACGCGAGGATAATCGATCCGTAAATGTTTGTGCTCTCGTGATCGGGGAAAATACCGAGCGCGTGCTCAGTTTGCACGATGCTTTTTGTCGCTTCGCCAGACAGGTGATACGCCCATGCCAGCCGAGCGTTCAGCCAGGGGGAATAGGGATCGGAATGAAGTGCTTCATTGATCACTTCAATGGCATCGAAAAAGCGACGACGGCTCAGCGCAAACATTGAGCGAAGCCGCGTGATCGAAGTTTCGTGAGGAAGATGCGCGCTGGCAGAGAAAGCGCGCAATGCTGCCGGCAGGTCGCGATCAACATGAAAGTGGATCCAACCGAGCGGCGGAAGAATCGCATCGGCGCCTTCCACCGAAGTCGGCATGGATTCCGCGACGCTCCTCACCTGCTCGGATGCTTGGATTGGTGAGATAAAGCCTGAGAATGTCTGCAGGACACTTGCGTTGGCAATATCGATCTGCGCGGCATAAAGAGATGGATCGAGTTCGATGGCACGCGTCAAATGCGCGATGCCGTCCTGCATGCGGTGTCGTTGCAGTGTCTGCCATTCGTGATGGCCACGTAGAAACAGTTCGTAGGCTTCGCGGCGGCCAGGATTTTCGGTATCACCTGCAGAGAGCGCATGACGCCGGGACAGAAATGAATCATAAGTGCCGAGGCGAAAGAACAGGCGGTTTGCCAACTCTGATTCCAACCCTGCTACTCGTGCCTGCGGAACCAACAGGTCTTCGACCCAGATCTGCGTGCCGTCAGCAACGCGAATCATCTCTGCGCGCAGGCGAAAGTGCAAAGGCAACGAACGAAGGGTACCGGTGAGAACGAAGTTTGCCCCAAGAGCTTCTCCCACCTGATGCGCGGTCATTCCGCGCGCTGAAAGAGAAAAAGCTGAATCTCTTGCAAGCACGTGAACTGGGCAAAGCTGGTCGGCGGTCAGGAGCGCGATGGTTTCTTCGGCAATGGACGATCCGAGGTAATGAGGCCCGTTCATCTCAACCGAAAACGGGATAATCACCAGGCGCGGTCGAGCTTCGGACATCTCGAGATCGCTCTTGCGTACATCCACAGAAAGCCGGTAACCGCGCTTGTAGACGGTTTGAATGTAATCATCCGGTGCGAGCAATTCGCGGAGAGAAGACATGCATTTGGGCACGCTGTCGTCGGTTACGTGCACATTACCCCACAACATCTTCTTCAGTTCCTGGTGCGTCACGATCTGGCCGGCGTGCTCCAGCAGGAGTTTCAAGGCAGCCAACTCTTTTGGTGGAAGATGAATTACCTCTGCCCCTCGCGCAAGTGTGCCGTCAGCTTCGAGGTGGAGGTTTCCGAATGTGAACGTGCGACCGGGTAAGTCGGGAGAACTTGATGCCGAACGGAATTGAATCATCATCTTCCTCAGAGTTTCGGACAGCCTGCAGTCTGGGATTCATGGAACTCCAAGAGCAGGTGACCTCCGTTTGCGATATCGGTCGGTGTGTCGAAACCGGCAGGGAAGAACAAGGAACAACAACTCCTCCGTTCTTAGAGGATTTTGGATCGCGCACCAATTATGTATCTAAACTGCAACATTCACGTGTGATGAACAAAGAGTTTTCTTCAGAGTATTAGTAACGTGTTACTAAGTTATTTTGAGAATTTCGTAATAAGAAAAACAGGACTATGTTTATTGCGAAATACGAACATATGCCGCTTGAATTCGGTCCGCACTGACAGACCAACTCTCAGTCAAAAGGCGAGACCTGCCAGGTTGGCAGGTCTCAGAGGCGATGCAGAAGAGGAAAGCATATTACTGACCAGAATTAGTACTTCGACTTGACTGCATATGTGAGCCCCATCGTGAACTGGAACGAGTTGTGTTTGGTGGGCGGCTCTGACGCTGGTGTGAAGTTGAGATAGCTATCCAGCGTTCCTACCGAAAAGCCGAAGTTCTTGTATGCAGGAAACGCGAGCGTATTGGTTTCGTTCACGGAATATGCGTCGGGGTGGTTAAAGGCTGGAATGTATGCCAGATCCTGCGTATAAGTAACAAACTTGCGATGCAGTATGTACGACAGAGAGATCGTCGATCCGATCAGATTCAGGTTGCTTGCTGAGTCGGAGATGAACTCCTGCTTTTCATACTGAATCGTGGCCTTCACGTTGGCTTCCTGTGTGGGAGTCTTCAAGAATGTATAGCCGAAACCGCCACCGTAGATCTGTTGCAGTGCAAGATCCTGGGCGAAGTTGTGATCGAAAGCAATCTGCCCGAGAACGAAGAAACGCGGCGTGATGAACTCGTCGCGTTCAGCTCCGGCGTGGTAGAGGGCAGACTTGGTGACCACTTCGGGGACAAAAATCGGCGGCGTGATCCCCGTTCCCGGTATGGTGTAGGACGGCTGCGTGATTTTTCCGTAGGAGCCAATGAAGTCGATGGATGTGCGATTGTGCGGTGCCAGCCAGGTCGCAGTGGGCACCACTCGCACTAGATCGATGGCGCCGGAGAAAGCGTAAGAATTCTGGGTTGCCGAAACAAGGGATGCGCCGGCCGTGGCCGCTCCATTCCACCCGCTGAAAAAGCCCGGATGATGATAAAGCTGCTTATCCAGTGTGGCTTTGTCCATGATGAATTCCGCGTTGCCGACGGGCATTGGCGGTGGAGCTGCCGCATTTTCGGGATGCAGTGTGAGCGACTTGTTCGCCACTTCAAGCGTGCCTGTGGGAAGTGCTGCAGCGCCTTTCTTCCCGTGTATTTTTACGGTTTTGTCGAACACGGCGAAATTGCCGCCGGTGTGAAGTTCCTTGATCTTGTCCCACTCGAGAACGACGTCACCCAGTGGATCGCAATGGAATGTGACCTTTCCATCAATGGCATTTACAAATTTTCCGTGAAGGGTGTCTCCATTGCTCAGGACAAGAACATCAGGCGGTGCGGCTGCCGTCTGTGCCGCGAGCCGCAACGGACCTTCCTGCAGAAAGAGCAGGATGGCGATTGTCAAAACGGCGAAAGCGAAGTGGTTGTCTGGGCGGAAAGTGATGGCGCGGCGCAGAAGGACAGAGGGAGGGAGGGTCATGGGGGTGATCCTTTTAGAAATTTTTGTTCTCAATCCTGCAAAAAACGAACGTTGTACGAAGTTGACCTTATGCTAAAGCGTTGGCGGCGAATGCGCTAGCTGTCAGTTTTCCGAAATCCTTCAGCAGATGGAAGAGTGATTCGCGGAAGACTTGCTGTTGCGAGGAGTTTCCAATGACGAATGGACCTTCATATGCGCGGTGGGCGCTTGAGCCCTACAGCATCGGAATGAAGTTGCGCACGCTGCGGACGCAAAAACATCTGACTCTTTCGCGGCTGGCGGTAGAAACCGGCCTCTCAACCGCGCTGCTGTCAAAACTTGAAACCGACCGGATGATTCCAACTCTGCCGACGCTGGCGAATATATGCAGGGTCTACGGGGTTGGACTGAGCTACTTCTTTGCCGATGCCGCGAAGCACACACTGGCAATCACACGAAAAGCCCATTTGATCGGAAACGGGAGAAGTCAGGAAGCTGTGAAACAGGTATTGCTCCACGCCTTGAACACCCATGCCCGGCTCGTGGCACGGATGATCGAGTATCCTCCCGGAGCGACTGGTGTGATGTCCGAAGTGGGGCAGTCCGTGTGCAGCGTAGTGTATGTGCTTGAGGGGGAGTTGCAATTGGATTCCGGCGGGATGCATGAGGTATTGGAGACCGGCGACTGCGCATATATGGACAGCGACATGGCCATTGCGTGGAGCGCGGGAGGCACGGAACGATGCCGCACACTGGTAGTGACGCCGGGGCGTCCAGACGAGAAGTAATGCCCGTGATCGGGTCTAGACGAGCCTGACTTGCCCGGCCTCGGAAATTTGCTGCTCTTGGTTTGCGTCTGTAGGATGTTCTGGGCATTCAAGGACAACGAGCAAGGACAGCGAGAACATGCGACCCAACCTGAACCTGATGAAAGCGACTCTTACGGGAGCGCTTGGCGGCCTGCTTTTCGGTTTCGATACGGTCGTGATCTCCGGAATCATTGATTCCGTTGTGAAGCTGTACGGGTTAAGCGACGCCGGCAAAGGCTGGACCGTCGCAATCGCGCTCATCGGCACGGTGGTAGGTTCGTTCAGCGCAGGAGTCGTAGGGCACAAGCTGGGTTCCCGCGAAACGCTTCGGCTGACGGCCGTGCTGTATATCCTTTCGGCGCTGGGCAGCGCTTTGGCGTGGAACTGGCCCTCGCTGATGGTGTTTCGATTCATCGGCGGCCTGGGTATCGGTGCGTCCTCGGTGCTGGGCCCGGTCTATATCGCCGAGCTAGCCCCGGCCAAGTGGCGCGGACGTTTGGTGGGCGCTTTCCAGTTCAACGTGGTCTTCGGCATTCTCGTCGCATACACCTCAAATTATCTGATCCGGCTGCTGCACCTCGGCGCGGCAGAATGGCGCTGGCAGGTTGGCGTAGCCGCGGTTCCGGCGGTGGGGTTCCTGGTGCTGCTGTTTGGCATTCCGCGCAGTCCGCGGTGGTCGGCTTCGCGCGACCGCATCGATGAAGCTCTGGAAGTGCTGAAAATGATGGGTGAACCGGAGCCTGAAGCGGAACTGGCTGACATTCGAAAAGCTCTTGCAGAAGAGCATGCAGCCGCGCACGAGCCGGTATTCCGATGGAAGTATCGCTATCCGCTGTTCCTGGCAATCACGATTGGCGCATTCAATCAGCTGGCGGGGATCAATGCGATTCTTTACTATCTGAACGACATCTTCCAGGCGGCGGGATTCAGCCAGCTGTCGGGCGACCAGCAGGCGATTGCTATCGGGTTCACCAACCTGATTTTCACCATGATCGGCATGAGCATGATTGACAGGCTCGGCCGCAAGACGCTGCTGCTCATCGGCGCGGCCGGCACTGCGACCTGCCTGGCAGGCGTGGCGTGGATCTACCGCAGCAACGCGCACCAGGGAATGCTGGTGTGGCTGTTGATTGGGTATATCGCCTTCTTTGCGATGTCGCAAGGCGCGGTGATCTGGGTCTACATCGGCGAAGTGTTTCCAAACCGTGTGCGCTCCAAAGGCCAGGGCGTGGGGAATGCCAGCCACTGGACGATGAACACCATCATCGCTTTGAGCTTTCCGTGGGTAGCATCCCATCTGGGGCAGAGCGTGCCCTTCGTCTTCTTCTCGGTAATGACGGTGGTGCAGTTCCTGACCGTGCTGTTTACCTATCCGGAGACGAAGGGGCAGACGCTTGAGGCGCTGCAGAGAAAGCTGGTCGCGGCAGATTAGTCAGCCTTGAACCATCGGTGCGAAATTGCCACGTGCTTGCGGAGTGATCCATGTCACTAACAGTGATGAGTGCCCGGACCTATATGTAGAGGTGGGAGTTCGAGCGCGTGGGGCGTGTCTGCGCCGCGCCGAAGCTGTCCCAACGAGGTCAGGCATGGAGCAACTTGCGAATCCAATCTCAGAACAGGTGAGGGAAGTGGTGGAGGCCGTTGTGGAGGCTCTTCGCGTGCCCAGGCCCGACCAGCTTTCCCCATCGGCGGCATCCAGTTCTTTTGAGGCCGAAGCCCTGCGTGCGGAGATTATTCGCGCGGGTAGAAAGCTGTGGGAGCGGCAATATGTGGACGGCAACGGCGGGAACATCAGTTGCCGGCTAGGCACGAAGTACGTGCTATGCACGCCGACCATGATGAGCAAACGTGATCTGGAACCTGCTGACATTTGCCTGTCGGATCTGGATGGCAACATCGTGGCCGGGGATCGGTTGCGCACCAGCGAACTGCTGCTGCACTTGGAGATATATCGTGCCAACCCGCGTGCGCGCGCTGTTGTGCATTGTCATCCGCCGTATGCAACGGCCTTTTCTCTGACGGGGACCACGCCTCCGATCGGGCTGATTTCGGAATACGAGATTTTCATCGGTCCGGCCGCCCTGGCACGCTACGAGACGCCGGGAACGCATGCGTTTGCCGAGACCGTACTGCCGTTTGTCCAGAATCACAACACGATTCTTCTGGCGAATCACGGGGTAGTCTGCTGGAGCGACACGGTAACGCACGCCGAGTGGTTGACAGAGATCCTTGAGTCGTACTGCAAGACGTACCTGATCGCCAAGCAGATCGGGAAGCCGCTGACACACATTCCCGAGGACAAGATTCAGGAGATTCTCGCGCTGAAGCGACGGCTAGGATTTCCCGACGCGCGGATGGAGCCGCTGCCTGCGCCGGATGCCGCAAATCTCGCCGTAAATCCGGAGTTGGAGAAGCTGGTGCGGCAGGTGGTGTCGCGGCTGGAAGAGCGGTAAGTCGAGCAGACACAGCGCTCAGGCTATAACACCGAAAAAAAGCGAAACGTGCTATACTAGCTTTGCGCTCAGTGATTTGGACGTGAGCGGCGGTTTGCCCCTTCGTATTAAGGCAATTCAGCCTGGCACAGATTTCCCCCAAGCCCCTACAGCGTAACCACCTCCGGCTGGAGCAGTGTGCTCTCAGCAGATTGTGGAGTGTGGTGCCGGACGGCAATGAGCCGAACCGGCGGATACAAGGTAGCGTGCGGCAGGTCCGGACCTCAGAGCAAGTTTGAAAGTCTGATGGTCAGTCCCCGGGACGTATTTGGTTCTCCCTTACGCATAAATTGAAGAGCAGGCGCGCACGTTGACAAGATTCGTGTGTGCGGCTGCAAGGTCGGGTTCCGATTGCAGGCCTCAGGGAAAGCGAGGCTCCGGAGCCCAGGAAATGAATATATTTTGACGACACAGTTTTCGGAATTCAATCTTTCGGCCCCGCTGATGGCGCGGCTCAACGCAAACAATTTTGTAACTCCTACACCGGTACAGGCGGGCTGCATTCCTCCGGCTCTCGAAGGCCGCGATGTGCTGGCAACGGCGCAGACCGGAACCGGCAAGACGCTTGGCTTCTTAATCCCGATCGTGGAAATGCTGCAGAAGGCTCAGGACCGGAATGCGGCGCAGGCACTCATTCTGTTGCCGACCCGCGAACTGGCGATGCAGGTCGAGGCGGCTTTCAAGGTGATTCGGACCAGCCCGCAGCAGACCGTGGCCCTGGTGGTTGGAGGGATGCAGGAACGCCCCCAGCTGGACGCGATTCGCCGCGGTGCGCGATTGATCGTGGCTACGCCGGGCAGGCTTGAAGACTACCTCAAGCGCAAGCTGGTGCGGATGGACCAGATCCAGATGCTGGTTCTGGACGAAGTGGACCGGATGCTCGATATGGGCTTCCAGCCTGCGATCGCACGCATTGCGACAACCCTTCCACAGTCGAGGCAGACGCTCTGCTACTCCGCCACGCTGGAAGGCGCGGTAAAGGAAGTGGCGCGCAAGTATCTCAACAATCCAGTCCGCGTCGAGATCGGTTCGGTGTTGAAGCCGGCGGAGAATGTGGAACTGCGCACCTTTGAAGTGGCTGCTGATCAAAAGCAGGAATTGCTCGAGCATCTTCTGGATTCAGAGAATGGCAGCTTCCTGGTGTTTGTGCGGACGAAGCACGGCGCAGATCGCGTGGCGCGCAGGCTCAGTCGTTCAGGCTATTCGGCGACACAGATTCATGGGGACCGCTCGCAGTCGCAGCGGAACTCGGCACTGCGGAGCTTCTCTGAGGGCCATCACCGCGTGCTGGTTGCTACGGATGTTGCCGCTCGCGGCATCGACGTGGCGAATGTGGCCCATGTGATCAACTTCGACATGCCGAAGCTGGCTGAAGATTTTGTTCATCGCGTAGGTCGCACCGGCCGGGCTTCTGCCCGCGGCGTTGCTTCCACCTTTGCTGGACCAGCAGAACGCAGCGATCTGCGCAAGATTGAGCGGACACTGTCGATCCAGATGAAGCGGTTCAGAGTGAAGTCGATGGGCGAGAGCGCGGCGTAAGAAGCAGCTGTCAGCCATCAGCCTTCAGCTAAACCACCCGGAACCGAAGTTGGTTCCGGGTGGTTTTGTTTGCGGAGTTTGTTTTGGCACTAGCGAAAGACCAAAGCAAAGCAGATCCTTCGCTTCGCTTACCCCAACTTCATTGGGGCCCCAAGCTGCTCCGCTCAGGATGACACTGAGGTCTGTAGCCTCATTCCGTATGATGTTTTCGGTGTCTTAGAGGTGCCGATGCGGGCTTCGAAGTTCTGTTTGCCGGTTGTTGTTTTATTGACGAGCTTTTTGGGGTCCGTACTTTTTGCGCAGAGCGCTGCACCGGGCAAAGCTGCGGCCGCTTCATCGACGACTGCACCTGTGAAGCCGATGAGCGATGCGGAAAAGAGCGGAGATGGCGCAACGCGTTCGCGCGGAAACCCTGCATGCGTGGAATGGCTACAAGAAGTACGCGTGGGGACATGATGCTCTGAAGCCGCTGAGTCAGAAGCCGTTCGACTGGTATGGCGAGGGGCATAGCTTGCTGATGACGCCGGTGGACGCACTGGACACGCTGACGCTGATGGGGCTGAAAGAACAGGCAGACGACGCGCGCACGCTGATCGATACGAAACTGAATCTCGACCAGGACATCTACGTCAAGGATTTCGAGATCACGATTCGACTGCTGGGGAGCCTGATCTCCTGCTACGAGATGACGGGGGACAAGCGCCTGCTGGAACTGGCCGATGATCTGGGGCGGCGGATGTCTCCCATGTTCGATTCGCCGACGGGAATGCCGTATGAGTATGTGAATCTGCGTACCGGCGCGGTGCGGGGAACGAAGAGCAATCCTGCGGAGATCGGCACGCTGCTGCTGGAATACGGGATGCTGGCGCGGCTGACCGGCAAGCAGAATTACTACGACATGGCCAAGCGGGCGCTGGTGGAGTTGTACAAGAGGCGTTCGGCGATCGGGCTGGTGGGGTCGGAGATCGATGTGGAGACGGGGAAGTGGACCGATCCTACGGCTGGGATTATGGGCGGCATCGATTCCTATTATGAGTATCTGTTGAAGGCATCGATTCTGTTTGGTGACAAGGATTGTGCGCGCATGTGGCTGGAGAGCGTGACGGCTGTCGACAAGTATCTGGCTGACGAACAGCCGACCGGCCTTTGGTATGGGCAGGCGGATATGAACAGCGGGCAGCGTACGCATACCGAACTACGGCGCGCTCGATGCGTTCTTTCCAGCGGTGCT
The DNA here is from genome assembly GCA_963832035.1 of uncultured Acidobacteriaceae bacterium. Taxonomy (GTDB): domain Bacteria; phylum Acidobacteriota; class Terriglobia; order Terriglobales; family Acidobacteriaceae; genus Telmatobacter. Next base: position 1,009,732 of record CAWHSK010000005.1, read on the forward strand.
GGCGCTGGGCGACGACGTCCATCGTGCGGCGGAACTGCAGGATTCCAGCTACAAGATGTGGAATGTGGCGGGCATTGAGCCGGAGACGCTGGACTACGCGAAGATGCAGATCACGAGTCCGAATTACGAATTGCGGCCGGAGATCATCGAGTCGACCTACTACCTCTACCACTACACGCATGACGCGAAGTATCTGGCGATGGGGCGGACCTACCTGGATGGTCTGGTGAAGTATTGCCGGACCGAAGATGCGTATGCTGCGCTAGCCGATGTTCGCAGCAAACAGAAAAAGGATGCGATGGAGAGCTTCTTTTTTGCGGAGACGCTGAAGTATCTTTATCTGCTGTTCGCGCCCGAGTCGGCGCTGGAGTTTGATTCGGTGATTTTCAATACTGAGGCTCATCCGATGAAGCGGAGCTTGGGGCTGAAAGCGGGGGACTGAGTGAGCCAATCCCACTCATGCGATGAAACCGCATGAATGGGGCACCCGGCGATGGAGAGCTTCTTCTTTGCCGAGACGCTGAAATATCTCTACCTGCTGTTCGCGCCGGAGTCGACGCTGGAGTTTGATTCGGTGGTTTTTAATACTGAGGCTCATCCGATGAAGCGGGGTTTTGGGTTGAAAGCGGGGGATTGAATGGAGGGGATGACGGCATGACTCGGCGACAACTCATCCAGACAGCATTGGGGTGGGGTGCCCTTTCGAACTGCATGGTGGCAAGCGCAGGGGCCACATCGCTTGACTGCACGCCCTCTCCCAAGTTTCCGGTGCCATTGAGTCTGGGAGTTTGGCGCAGTAAGGAGTTCCCTGTCGGAAAACACGATTACCATGTCTGGCTCGATGTAGACCGGCGGATGCCGCTGGAAGAACTTGATTGCGAACTGGGACCGCCGCGTGCTGGAGATCAGTGCAACGCTCCACCTCTGCTCGATCTGGAGTGGAGGATTTGGGATGGAACGACGCTGGTTAAAAACTGGCCAGCTAACCCAATCAGAGCTGGCGCGTGGAGTGAATCATCAACCAGTTGTTTTCTTGGTGATTTCGAAGGCAAGAGGAATGGCCAATTCACTCTGGAATTGAACGTAAAAACCGACGCCGGAAGACTGAAAGATCTGCATCCTCGTGTGCAAATTGTGAAGAACCCTGGTTATTGGTGCTGGTTGTAGAGGTGTGATCAAAGCTACGGTATTCGACAACTGATTTGCAGACTGACCCACTACCATTTGCTGCATTTCGTTGACTCTGCATCTTGATTCGGTTATCCTAAGGGTCTTGTGCGGTGTTGCGCCTGGGGTCTGATGTGGGGCCCTCAGCGATGGTGTCAAGTCGATGAGGAGAAGAAGTTTAGCCCGGACCCGGCTGATTGAACCCCTTTATTGGATTCGACCGGAACAGGCACCTTCGGCTGGGACAGCAAGCTAAGTCCAGCAGAGTCAGGGCCCTTTTTGAGGGCAAGCGTCGCAGTCCTCACCCGAACAGGATTGTTTGGAAGTGGGTGGAAATTTAAGTCCATGCGCGGATGCCATGGGCAAAGGCGCTTTGCGCCGTAGTTTTTGAAGTGATAGAGGCAGGAGAGAGATGAGCACCTTTGTTCCGAGCGGCAAGGATATTGACCGCAAGTGGTATGTAGTGGATGCCAGCGGCCAGACTCTGGGGCGCCTGGCGACCAAGGCGGCCGATGTTCTGAGCGGCAAGTTGAACCCGAAGTACGTGCCGTACATTGACATGGGCGACCACGTGATCGTGATTAACGCCGAGAAGATTCGCCTTACCGGCCTCAAGGCCCAGAGCAAGGTTTATCGCCGTTACACGGGATTCCCCGGCGGACTGCGCGAAGAGGAATTTACGCGCCTGCTGGCCCGCAAGCCGGAGAAGATCCTGGAAGAGGCGATCAAGGGCATGCTGCCGAAGAGCAAGCTGGGCCGCGCGATGGGATCGAAGCTGAAGGTTTATCGCGGCGACAAGCATCCTCATTTTGCGCAGCAGCCGGTGGCTTTGGAAGTTGGATCGCGCAGCTTTTAGCTTTCAGCCGTGAGCTTTCAGTTTGGAATTGTTGAGCAACGGTTTGAGGCAGGAACGAATCGGAATTGAAAACTAGCTGAAGGCTGAGAGCTGACGGCTGAGAGCGAACAAGAACTAAGAGGATTGAATGGCAGATCTGGTTCAGTATTACGGGACGGGGCGCCGCAAGTCGGCGATTGCCCGCGTTTTTCTGCGTCCGGGCACCGGTGAGTGGAAGGTGAACGGCAAGCCCTTCGAGACGTACTTTGTGACCGAGCAGCAGCGTGTGGCCGCAAAGCGCACCCTTGTGGTTGCGGAATTGGCCTCGAGCTTCGACGTGGTCACGACGGTTTCGAGTGGCGGCGTATCTTCGCAGGCTGACGCGGTGAAGATGGGCATTGCCCGCGCACTGGTTCTCTTCAACCCGGAGCTGCGCAAGCTGCTCAAGGCTGAAGGCCTGATGACGCGCGATGCTCGCCAGAAGGAACGCAAGAAGTACGGTCAGAAGGGCGCACGCAAGCGGTTCCAATTCTCGAAGCGCTAAGCGCTTCGAAGGGAATAGGGAACAGGGAATAGAGAGTAAACAGCCCGCTGTTTTGGCTTGGTTTGTTACTCCCTACTTACTACTCCCTAGTCTCATGGTTTCAAATCTCCCGCGAGAGCGGGTTTCAATCCGGGCCAGACGAAGGTTAGCCCGGATGCAATCCACGAAGGAGGCCAATGGCCACGATCACAATGAAGGAGCTGCTCGAAGCTGGTGTTCACTTCGGGCATCAAACGAAGCGCTGGAATCCCAAGATGAAGGAATACATCTTCGGCGAGCGCAACGGTATTTACATCATCGACCTGCAGAAGACGCTGAAGCTGTTCAAGGACGCGTCGAAGTTTGTCACCGAGCTGTGCGCGAGCGGCAAGACGATTCTCTTCGTCGGCACCAAGCGCCAGGCACAGGACGCCGTGGCTGAAGAGGCCAACCGCGCGGGCATGCCGTATATCAACCAGCGCTGGCTGGGCGGACTGCTGACCAACTGGGTGACGGTGCAGAAGTCGGTGAAGCGCCTTCAGGAACTGGATGATATGGCCACGGACGGCCGTTACGAACTGCTGACCAAGAAGGAAGTCATTCGGCTGGAGCGCGAGCGCAAGCACCTCCAAGCCAATCTGGCCGGCATCAAGAATATGAAGCGCCTGCCCGATGCGCTCTTCATCGTCGACTCGAACAACGAGGCGATTGCGGTGAAGGAAGCGCGCAAGCTGGGCATCCCGGTGGTGGCGGTGGTGGATACCAACTGCGACCCGACGGTGGTGGATTACGTGATTCCGGGCAACGACGACGCGCTGCGTGCGATTCGCCTGTTCACTTCGAAGATCGCCGATTCGGCGGCCGAAGGCGTGAACCTGGTGGGCGACAAGGCGTTCGCGGCAGAAGAAGCCCCAGTAGCCGAAGGTGAAGCTGCTGTGGCGGCCGACGCGGCTCCGGCAGAGGATGTCGATTTTGACGCTGCCCTTGGCGCAGGAGTTCGTAAGGCTCCAGCGGCTGAAGCGGTAATCGACGAAGAAGAAGTGGTCGAACGCGCCCTGTAAGTTTTTATCAGACCGAGACAAGCGTGGCCGCGCAGTCTGGTTGCCACGCTTTTCTTTTGACACCTGCGGTGTGGCTGACCGCGCCTTTGGCGCTGAAGATCTGGGTGGCATCGCATTCGAATTGTAGTCAGGAGAAGGAAGCGAGATGACTGTGGCAGAAAAGATAGATGCAAAGTTGGTGAAGGATCTTCGCGAGAAATCTGGCGCGCCCATGGGTGACTGCCTGAAGGCTCTGCAGGAGACGAAGGGAAACATCGAAGAGGCTTTCGTAGTGCTGCGCAAGCGCGGCATGGCCTCCGCGCAGAAGAAGGCCGCGCGTACGACGAATGAGGGCGCAGTGGGAACCTACATCCATGCCGGCGGCAAAATCGGCGTGATGGTGGAAGTGAACTGCGAGAGCGACTTTGTGGCGCGCACCGACGACTTTCAGGAACTGTTGAAGGATATTGCGATGCACATCGCAGCAAGCGATCCGCGCTACATCAAGCCTGAGGATGTGAGCGCCGAGGATATGGAACGCGAGAAAGACATCTATCGCGCCCAGGCAGCCGCGAGCGGCAAGCCCGCGAACATCGTCGAGAAGATGCTCGAAGGCAAGATGGCGAAGTTCTACGAAGAGGTTTGCCTGCTTGACCAGCCGTTCATCAAGGACCAGGCAATCAGCATCAAGGAACTGATTGCGCAGAAAGTCGGCAAGCTGGGCGAGAACATTACCGTGCGGCGCTTTGCGCGCTTCAAGGTAGGTGCACCCGACTGGACCGTATCGCAGACGAAGGCCACGGAATCAGCTGCCGAGTAAATGGCGTAACGAAAAAGCAAGTATCGAAGGCTCGGAGCGCAAGCTCCGAGCCTTTGTTTTTTGAGGATTGCTTCCGATCAAGTTGGAACGTTGGACGAAATGATCGGGAACGGGCTGGATGCCTGTTTTGCGTCGGGCTGCGGCTCGGCGCCGGTGACGCGCGAGAGTACAGCCTCAAGAAGTGGCGTCATGCGTGTAAGCTGACGGGCTCGGATGAGCGTGTCCCAAAGCGGCTCGAATTTCTTCCATCCTGATGCGTAGAAGAAGTGCTTGAGCTGATGCTTGAGTGCGCCGTGATGCAGCGATGCCTGAGCGATGGACGACCAACGATAGAACTCGCGATAGGCCCAGTCGTACCCGCTCTTGAGAGCTTCGGGCGAGAGCTTTGCAGGCCGGTAGACGACGTGGCGAGTGTCATAGAGATTCCAATCGCTGGTGACGATGCGACCTTCACGCGTCATACGGGCGTGGAGTTGTGTGCCGGGATACGGCGTCATGATGTGGAAGGTGGCGGTGGTGATGCCGTGGTCGACGGCCCAGTCGACCGTGCGACGGAAGACATCGTTGCCATCGTCATCCATACCGAAGACAAAGCTGCCGTTGATCATGATGCCGAGCGAGTGCAGGCGATCGGCTACAGCTTTATAGTCACGGCCGAGATTCTGGCGCTTGTTGCTGCGGCGGAGATTGTCGGGCGTAAGGGTCTCAAATCCAACAAAGATGCTGCGCAGTCCGGCTTCTGCAGCGCGTTCAATGAGGTCCCCGCGAAGGATTGAGTCGACGGTTGCTGCACCCTGGAAAAGACGGCGCATGCCTTTCATTCCTGAGAAGAGCGCTTCAGAGAAGTGACGGTCGCCCAGGAGATGGTCATCGAGGAAATAGAGATGTCGGCCAGGCAGGCGATCGATTTCCGCGAGAGCTTCGTCGACACGCTGCGTGTAGAAACCACGGCCACCCTGAAAGAACGCATCTTTGTAGCAGAAGTCGCAATGCTGCGGACATCCGCGCGTGACCACGATGGAATTGGGGACTAAATAAGAAGCTCGGCGGATGAGATCGCGGCGAATGGGCGGAATGCGCTCGAGCGTGCGGCCGGACGTTGACGTGTAGGCAGGCTGTGGAACTCCTGCGCGAAAGTCTTTGAGGAATTGCGGAAATGTTTGATCGCCCGGACCGAGAAAGATGGCATCGGCGTGAGGGGCGGCTTCCGCAGGCAGAGACGTAACGTGGAGACCGCCCAGGCAAACAAAGGCGCCAATGCTGCGGTAGTGATCGGCAATCTTGTAAGCACGGTAAGCATTGGTGATGTAGACCTGGATAACGACGAGGTCTGGCGTGTCATCCAGCGTCAGTGGTTGAACATGCTCGTCGATGATGACAGCACGATCGTCAGGCGAGAGATAGGCGGCGAGCGTAGCGAGTCCCAGGGGAGGGAACAACGAGTACTTGATTGGACGCCAGTACGGATCGGTTGCCTCAGTGAGCGCCGGCAGGATGAATTTCGCGTGGAGACTGCGTGTTCGCGGAGGTGAAGTTTGAGGCGAAGCGATCATTGAGCATTTTCCCGGAGTAAATTTGCAGATTTAACCGGAGTTGTCGGGATAGCGCCGAAGCGTCGTTCGCGGTGGTTGAAGTCGCCGAGAGCCGATGCGAGATCGGCCTCATCAAAGTCGGGCCACATGCGATGAGTGAAGACGAGTTCAGCGTATGCGGATTCCCAGAGCAGGAAATCGGAGAGGCGCTGTTCTCCGCCGGTGCGAATGAGCAGGTCGACATTGCCGCAGTCAGAAGCCAGCTCATGTGTGACAATGTTGCGCAATTGATCCGCAGAAATTGCGTAGAGTGGCGGGAGCGTGGCAAACGCTTCGGCGGCGGCTTGCGCGATGGCAGATCGTCCCGAGTAGTCGATGGCGATACGAAGATGAAGGCTGCGACCTTCGGCGGTAGCAGATTCGGCGTGTTCGATCTCGCGAAATAACAGCCGAGGGAGGCGATCGCGGCGGCCGATAACCTCAAGACGCACGCCTTGCTGACGCAGACGCTCGCACTCAAGGCGAAGAAAGGCGCGGATGATCCAGAAGATGCTTTGCACTTCATCTGCGGGACGCGCCCAGTTGTCCGATGAAAATGCGTAGAGGGTAAGAGCACGGACGCCAAGTCCTGGAGCGTGCTCGACAACGCGGCGGACCGCGGAGACACCGGCACGATGCCCGGTGACGCGCGGCAGTCCACGTTGGGTGGCCCAGCGGCCGTTACCGTCCATGATGATTGCCACGTGAATGCCGGAGTTCGATTTGCTTTGCATTGTAAAGTTACCTTGCGTGATCTTGTTCAGTCAGCCTGGGCTTGGAGATAACACTTTGCAGCGCAAAGTTGACGGGCAAAAAATTTTAGGTTCGAGAAGGTGCGAGGGTTTGTAGCAACGTGGAGACGGCTGCATCGGGCTTGGCCGCACCGGCAGCATCGCGCACCACTTGTTCCAGTGTGGCGAGGTATTCGAGATAGCGCTTGCGGCCGGAAGTGGTTATGCGGCAGATGGTTTGCGGACGGTTGCGGTCGTGGCCGCGAATGATCTCGACCATCTTGGCATCCTCAAGAACGCTCAGGTGCCGGCTGAGATTGCCGTCAGTGAGTGCGCAGAGTTGCTTGAGATCGTTGAATGGCAAGCCTTTGGGGTTAGTAATAAGCGAGGTTAGTACGCTGAGACGCGCTCGTTCGTGGATGACACGATCGAGACCTTCGTAGGCAAAGCGGCCTTCTGCGCTGGAAGATTTAGATTTCATCGCGATCCTCCTTCGATCCCCAGAGGAGAACTGCGGCAACGAGCAACTGGCCGCCGCCGTAGGCGATGCCCATGGTCCAGGGAGTGAGGGCGCGCGTGTCGCCGAGGCCGATGCAGGTGAGGCCAGTTAGCAAATACCAGCAGCCGGCAGCGGTCATCGGCTTAGGCAGGAATCTGCACGACGCGAATACGCCGAGACTGAAGGTGATTTGCCACAGACCGGGGAGCATCCACACTGAGCCAGGGACGAACCGGACGAGAACAACGGAGATGAGCGCCCCAGCGCCGACTGATGGGAGGAACTGTTCAACGGCCATGAGGATCATCTCGTCGGCCATGCCGGAGTGGATGCGGCGCGTGCGCGTAAGCGTCTGCATGCCAATCAAGACGGCGGAGAGAATGGCAGTCGTGATCCAGATGCGCAGGTAGTTGCCGATGTTGCTGGCCGGATTGGGCAATACGAAGGCTTGTGTAATCGCGGCGAGGATGGCAAATACGCCGGTGGTGGCGAGGGTAGCAGCGCCGTAACCGCGGAATTCAGTAGTACGCGCAACCTGGCGGCGGATGCTGGTGATATCACCGAGCGCCTTGTCGAGAGGATGGAGCGGGAAACTCATCGGAGACTCACTTTACGTTGCAAAGTAAACCAACGATGAGCGGCTGTCAAGTTACGAGCTTGATACGGGAGCCGTTAGAGTTACGGTGTTCTGTCCTAAGTCCGGACAGAAGTGCGGGTTACGGCGACAAAGAACGGATCGAACACTTGTGGCTCGTGACCGGGCAGATGCGAGCCGAGTGCGATATGATTTGGCCCGTGAAAAGATCAACTGTTGTACTTGCACTTGCATTTGTCTTCGCCGCGATTTCAATTGACCAAACCTTAGCGCAGCGGGATACGGGCGCCGCGAAAACCGAGCAAACGGGACAGCATTCCACCGCATTGGTGAACGGATACGAGCCGATGTGGTGGAAGGAAGCCGTCGTGTACCAGGTCTACCCCCGGAGTTTTCAGGACTCGAATGGGGACGGCATTGGTGATTTGAATGGGATCACGCAGCACCTCGATTACCTGAAGAAGCTTGGGGTGAACGTGATCTGGCTCTCGCCACATTACGATTCGCCGAATGCCGATAACGGGTACGACATTCGCGATTATCGAAAGGTGATGAAGGAGTTCGGCACCATGGCGGACTTCGATCGCATGCTGGCGGGGATCAAGGCGCGGCATATGAGGCTGATCGTCGACCTGGTTGTAAATCACTCGTCGGACGAGCATCGCTGGTTTGTGGAATCGCGATCGTCGAAGGACAGTCCCTATCGTGATTATTATTTCTGGCGCGATGGCAAGCCGAATCCGGCGGTTCCGGCGCATCCGCTGCCACCGAATAACTATCCGAGCTTCTTTTCGGGGTCGGCCTGGCAGTGGGATGAGACAACGAAGCAGTTCTATCTTCATTATTTCGCTGTGAAGCAGCCGGATCTGAACTGGGATAACCCCAAGGTGCGTGAGGATGTGTTCGCCCTGATGAGATTCTGGCTCGACAAGGGCGTAGATGGCTTCAGGATGGACGTGATTCCGTTGATTTCGAAGCAGCCGGGACTGCCCGACCTGACGCCTGAGCAGCTAAAGGATCCGCCGCGCCTGTGGGCCAACGGGCCACATCGCGACGAGTATTTGCAGCAGATGAATCGCGAGGTACTGTCGAAGTATGACGTGATGACGGTTGGAGAAGCGATCGGGATTACGCTCGAAGAAGAGCCGAAGATCGTTAACAGCCAGAGGCATGAACTGAATATGGTGTTCAATTTCGATGCTGTGCGGGTGAATCGCGGCGAGTTCTACTCGGAAAGGAAGTGGACTTTGCCGCAGTTGAAGGCAATCTATGATCACCATGCGACGGCTCTGAGCAAGACGGATTGGGACACAGTCTTTCTGTCCAACCACGATAACCCGCGGCTGGTTTCGAATTTCGGCGATACGTCGACAGCGGAGTTCCGAGTACGCTCAGCCAAATTGATTGAAACGATGTTGTTGACGCTGCGGGGAACGCCATTTATTTACCAGGGCGACGAACTCGGAATGACGAACTATCCGTTTACAAGGTTGGATCAGTTCAACGATATCGAAGTGAAAAATGCATACGAGGAGAGGGTGCTCGGGGGAAAGATGACGGAGGCAGAGTTTATCGCCGAGTCGCAGCGCTTTGGTCGCGATAATTCGCGCACCCCGATGCAATGGAGCGGCGCGCGCAATGCAGGATTCACGACGGCTGCGGCAAAGCCATGGCTGGCGGTGAACCCGAATTATCCGGAGATCAATGCCGCGAAAGAGGAGTCCGATCCGAAGTCGATCTTGCACTATACGCAAGAGGCGATTGCGCTTCATCATGGACATCTGGCCTTTGTGTACGGTGACTACAAAGACCTTGATCCGGATAACGCGCAGGTGTATGCATACACACGGACGCTGAGTGTGCCTGGCAAACCTGATGAGCGGTTTCTGGTGGTGCTGAACTTTGGCGGAAAGGCATTGGATTACACACTTCCCGAGGGCGTGACAGCGGGCAAGCTGGTGCTGGCCAATCTGCCCGGCACGCCCGAGACGGGTGGCGCTACGCTCAAGCTGGCCGCGTGGGACGCGCGCGTGTACACCTTCTAAAGGCCTCTACGAGCAAAGCAATCGAGGAGGCCCGCTGCGTATGCGATACTCGAAAAAGCATGTATAAGCGGATTATTCTAAAGCTTTCGGGAGAAGCACTGGCGGGTCCGAACCGGTTTGGACTGGACGCAGGTAAAGTCGCCGATATTACCGAGGAGATCGCCGAGATCCACGGGTTGGGTGTGGAGATTGGGATCGTGGTAGGTGGCGGCAATTTCTTTCGCGGGGTAGCCCAGCAGGCGAAGGAAATGGACCGGGTTGCCGCAGACAACATGGGCATGCTATCGACGGTGATGAATGCGATTGCGCTGCAGGACTCACTTGAGCAGCGCGGTGTTCAGTGCCGGGTGATGACCGCGGTGTTTATGAACCAGGTAGCGGAGCCATATATCCGGCGTCGAGCGGTGCGACATCTGGAAAAAGGCCGCGTGGTGATCTTCGCGGCTGGAATCGGGAATCCGTTCTTTTCGACCGATACGGCGGCAAGCCTGCGGGCGATGGAAATCAAGGCAGATGTGCTCTTGAAGGGGACCAAGGTCGAGGGCGTCTACAACGCTGACCCAGTGCTGGTGAAGGACGCTGTGAAGTACGACGAGATTACGTACATGGAGATTCTGAGGCAGGGTCTGAAGGTGATGGACCTGACCGCAGTGAGCCTTTGCAAAGACAACAACCTGCCAATGATCATTTTCAATATGAACCAGCCGGGAAATATCCGGCGAGTGGTGATGGGCGAGAAGGTTGGTTCGCTGGTGACGGCCTGAAAAACAGGTGTCAGTGATCAGTTGTCAGTGGTCAGAAGTTCGCGGGCCTTCAGGTATCTGGGCCTTCGGTAGTTGCGTCAGCTGGCGGCACTTTGACGTCTAAACAGCAAGTGGAAATGAAGAAGCCAGCGCGGCTTGACGCACTCACCGGGCTGCGGTGTTTCGCGGCTATCAACATTGTCCTCTTTCATTTTTCCAATCCAAACTGGTTCGGCCCGATGGCGCCGGTGGTGAACGCCGGCTACGCCTCGGTGAGCTTCTTCATCCTGCTCTCGGGCTTTGTGCTGGGCTACAACTACAATGCCAAGGCACGCTCCGGTGAGCTGAGCAACGTGCGGTTCTATGAGGCGCGATTTACACGGCTCTATCCGATCTATCTGTTGAGCCTTATCCTGGCGTTCAAAATGATTCCGCTGGAGTGGGGGGATCACACTCATGGAATGTTCTGGACGGGGATGGTGCTGTCTCCATTGCTGCTGCAGGGTTGGATTCCTGAGATTGCGACATTTCTAAATACTCCGGCGTGGACGATGTCGGCTGAGTCGTTTTACTACGTGCTCTTTCCGTGGATGGCGCGTTGGAAGAAGCCGGAGCAAGTGGGACCGCACCTGGCGAAAATGGGACTGGTGTGGGCGCTCGGACTAATTCCGGGAATGTTATATGTGATTTTCAATCCTGATGGGCTGGCGCATGTGGATCGCTTCAGCTACGGGAAGTGGCTGCAGGCATTGAAATATACGCCGATTCCGCACCTGGCGAGTTTTGTATTTGGCGTCATGCTGGCGAATCTGGATGAGATGGTGCCGCGCATGGGGAAGCGGCGACTGGTGTTGGGAATCTTCGGATTTGCGGCTACATTCGCGGCGCTTACGCAGGCCCCGAGGCTGCCCTATTCGCTATTGCACGACGGGTTCTTCATGCCACTGTTTGGTTGCATTATTCTTGGACTGGCAGGCGTGAATCCGCTGTCGAAGCTACTTGGGTTGCGTCCGCTGGTGTTTGTGGGCGAGGCGAGCTACTGTCTCTACTTACTACACTTCAATCTTTGGAACATGATTCACGATTCGCATGTACTTGATCATCTGGGACTGGCACGGTTCGACCCATGGATCAGCTACGTGCTCCTGATCGCCTTGGCAATTCTGGCGCTGCATTTCGTGGAAAAGCCGGCGCAACGTGTTTTGCGCCGGTGGATGCATGTGTGGAGATAGGCGCGGGACACTGTTACTGGTTTGGTCGTGTAACCTCTATCAGGTCTATGTCCATATGCAACCGCCTGGTTGCATAGTACCGACCCACCACACTCGGTAGACTTGTTTATCGGTTTACGGAGACGCTGCTGCTGCAGGGTCTTCTCAGCAAACGACTTTAATCGCCGGCTATTCTAAACAAAAAACTTAGAAGCTGGGAATATCAAGCGGTAACAACCGAGGGCATTCCGATTTGTTGTTTCCTCATTCCCTAACAGGTTCCAATTTCACGTGTCCCTTCTTTAAAATCGACGGTTCAGCGGGTAAGTATCAGTAAACACTACAGTTAACGATTTATTTACGTGTTTTTTTGGCGCTTTTTGGCAGATTTTGGCGCGCTAGTCCATGCTTAAGTGGCTTAAAACTCTTCCAGTTGTGAAACGGCAGGGCGGCTGAAACCTATTGAGGCGCTCGCATAGATTCAGCCTAGTCGAATCCGCGAAATAGCCTGCAAATAAGGGGGAAACTTTTGCCTTTTGTTTCGAGCGAGTTAGGCGGTAATGAGGGAATGGAGGCTTGACGGCCCACTGGGGTACGGTCGGAGACGCTGGGGCATTCGCGCCACTGCAACAAGGGTTCTGGCAAGTACAAAGGGCCATCGCGAGCCTGCGTCCGTAGCGAGGGAATCTGGGCGATCTCTATACTGAGCATCATGCGCAGTCTTGTTCTCTGTGCTCTTGCAATATGCCCGCTTTCTGCTGTTCTCCATGCAGAAGATCGTGATCCGATTTCCTATGTCAATACGCTGGTTGGTACGCAAAAAAGTGCCATTGGGTATGGTGGCACAATGCCGTTTGTCGCGCCGCCATTCGGCATGACAGACTGGACGGCGCAAACAAGGCAGAACAAGATCAGCATCACGTCTTACAACTACGACGATCAGGCGATCTCCGGCTTTATCGGCACGCACCAGCCGGCGATCTGGATGGGGGATTACGGTTATGTGACGATCATGCCGCAAACAGGCTCGTTGCGCACAACACCTGACAGCCGTAAATTGCCATTCAAGCACAGCACTGAGAAGGCTAGACCAGACTATTACGAAGTTTCGCTTGACGCCGGTAATGGTAACGACCTTCGGGTAGAGTTGACGGCGACCGAGCGATGCGCAATGTTCAAGTTTCGCTTTCCAAAGAGCGGCATTGCGCGCGTGCTTGTGGAGGCATCGCGACCTGGCGTGCCAGGGTATGCCGCGATTGACGCTCAGTCTGATGAGATAACTGGGTACAACCCGGATCGCATGGATGCCCACCTTGGGCCGAGCAGGCTTCCGAACTTCAAGGGCTATTTTGTCGTCCAGTTTCGACAAGCCCCTCTTCATGCGAAGACATACGGCATGGAGCCGGGAAATGTGGCCTCCAGCCGTGGAGCCTATGCAGAGTTCAAAGCAGGTGAAACTGTTGAGGTGCGAATCGGCACCTCCTTTCTGAGCATCGATCAGGCGCGCGAGAACCTCAAAGACGAGATGCCGCAGTGGGATTTCGACGAGGTACGGCAACGGCTGCGCGCAGCATGGAACGAGAAACTGGGCCGAATGCAAATCGATGGTGCGACGGAGAAGGAGAAAACTCGGCTTTATACTGCGCTCTACCACGCGCTGTTATATCCGAGGATCTTCTCGGAAGGGGGCCACTATTACAGCGCCTTTGATGATCACGTTCACGAGGGCGAAAGCTACACGGCCTATTCAATCTGGGACACATTCCGGGCAGAGAACAGTTTGCTGACCCTGCTTGCGCCCGAGCGTGTGGACGGCATGATCACGGCTTTGCTACAGAACTATAAAGAGGGCGGGTGGATGCCAAAGTGGCCGAATCCCGGCTATACAAACATCATGATTGGGACCCATGCCGACTCCCTCGTAAGCGAGGCCATGCGCAAGGGATTCAGTGGCTTTGATCGTGATCTGGCGTGGCAGGCAGTTTATAAGGATGCGATGACACCGCCGGATGGCGACACCACGCGACGGTGGTTCGATCGCGAGGAGCACACGCCCTACGAAGCGCGGGCTGGCCTGACGTATTACAAACAACTCGGCTACATTCCGACAGACAAGACCGATGAGGCATCGTCGAGGACGCTTGAGGACAGCTATGACGACTGGTGCGTGGCCCAGATTGCAAAGTTGCTGGGCCACGATGAGGACTACAGGTTCTTTCTACATCGCTCATTGAACGATCGCAATCTCTACAATCCAGCAGTTGGCCTGATGAACGGGAAGACTTCGGACGGAAAGTGGGCGCCCCTTGGCGGAGAGGAAGACACGCCAACCAACCGGTCGAAATCGGGCTGGACCGAAGGCGATGCATGGGTGTACACATGGTCGCCACTGCACGATCAGGCGGGTTTGCTGCAGTTGATGGGGGGCGCCGAAAACTATGACTCCAAGTTGGACCTGCATTTCAGCGGCGGCCACAATGTGCACCGGAACGAGCCGAGCCACCATTATGGATATCTCTATGATTTCGGGGGGCAGCCATGGAAAACACAGGCGAAAGTGCGGGAGATCGCTGCAGCGGAGTACGGGTATGACTCTGGAGGCCTGGATGGGGATGACGATTGCGGACAGATGTCGGCATGGCTGTTGTTTACCGCAATGGGCATTTACCCGGTGAATCCAGCCAGCGGGGAATTCATGATTGGCAGCCCGTTATACCGAGGCATCAGTTTGAAATTGAGCAACGGCAAAACATTTCGTGTGGAGGCCGAGAACAACTCCGAAACCAACGTCTACATACAGTCGGCAACACTCGATAGCAAACCGCTCGACATTCCGTTAATCACGTGGGAACAAATTCAGTCTGGAACCACACTGCATTTTGTTATGGGGCCTCACCTATCGTCGTGGGGAAGCAAATGGCGGCCTGCATTGATTCCTGATCGGTGAAATCGATGCCAGAACGATCGGCGGTTCCGCCGACAATCAGATGTTTACTTCAGCGGCCTCTTACAACCGCAGGATTCACGAATAATCAGCGTGACGGGGAGAACGGTCCGGAGGCTGGGACCTGTGAACAAGCCCTTGATTCTTTCCAAGAGCAGCCGCGCAGAAATGTTTCCAAGGTCTGCAGCGGGCTGACGCACAGATGTGATCGGAGGAGTTATCAGGGTGTAGAAATCGACATCGTCAAAACCTATGAGTGCCACATCTTTGCCTATTGCAATCTTCATTTCCTTGAGGGCATCCAACACCCAGATTGTGGCGGCATTGTTGGCTGTGAATAGCGCTTCGGGGCGATTGCGGGCTGAGAGCAGATCTGACAGTACGGAATTTGTAGATGATTGACTCGATAAGAGAACCTCTCTGGCCCGCGGCAGTTTCGCCCGTTTCATCGATTCTCGATAGCCGCTGATTCTCTCTTTGATGGTCAGCAGGTGAGAGTTCGCAGCAATGCACGTGATCCGCCTGTTTCCGTGCTGAATAAGATGATCGACTGCCATTCGCGCGCCAGCTCTGTTTTCAACGCCGACAGTGTCTGTGATTGCAACTTCAATTGGCCGGTCGATGGTGACGACGGGGAGCGACCCCGAAGCAACAGGTTTCAAATATCTGTGACGGGAGTCTGCCGGAACCAACAAAATGCCATCCACAGGATGATGTGTCATCATTTCGACTTGCGCGGCTTCGATGGAGGGATCCTCACCAGAAGCCGCCAACCAGACGAGATAGCCATTCTGTCTCGCAGTCTCCTGAACAGCGTGGATAACGACGGAAAAAAAGGTGTCTGCGATGTCGGGAACGATGAGCCCAATTGATCTGGATAGCTGCCCGGTGAGCATGCGCGCGGCATGATTCGGACGGTAGTGGAGCTCGCGAATTGCAGCGCGCACTTTCTTTGCAGTAGCGGCGGAGACGTACGGATGCCCATTGATCGTCCGAGAGACAGTCATCGGTCCCACCCCGGCAGCGCGTGCAACATCCTCAAGTGTTGCCCGTTTGCCGGGTAACGGTGTGCGCAATCGTTTTCGTCTATCTGGTTGCCCTACCATAGTTTCCAATCAGGGCCCGGGATTTAGCTGTAAATTTACCATAACCTTCAGTTGACAAAGTATTGTTTGGTTGTGTAGATAAATCAAACGATGTGATAGCGCAATCATAAGCCTTTCCTAGAACGAGGTTCGCTTTGGAGGTCAAAGTGAAAGTCAATCAGTTTGGGAATCGCATCCTTCTGCTCTTAATCGCGATTTGCACGTTCGCGATTTGGAATAAAGCTCTCCCTCAGCCCAACACCTCATCTCTTTCCAGAACCGTCACAGACACATCTGGCGCCGCATTTTCTAACGCCAGAATTTTTGTGAGCAACGATGCGGGGACTCAGATCGGCCGCACAAACCTCACAAACAAAGGCGGTAGCTATACCGTTGGCACAGCGGCAACGAACTTCGATACCACAACGCTCGGTGATGTGCAGGTGAATCCCGGCGATGGCCGTCAAGTCGAAGTGGCAATGGACGTAGGCGAGACTCGGCGTCAGTTACGGCAAGGACCTTCTTAAAACTCTGTTTTGCAAATTGACAGCGCGGCACCCGAAGCGCGCACAGAGTTGCGTCACGTCGTAGTGCAATTGTGCGTATAGATTGCGCTATCCCCAAAGGCCAGTGATATCCAAATTTCTCATTCCAAAGGAGTCGCCATGCGGAAAGCTATTCAGATCCAGATATGGAGCCTTTGCGCCGTCCTATCGATGGCGTTTTTCTTCCCAGCCCATGGATTCGCTCAATCCGATGTGGGCACAATCAGTGGATTTGTTCGAGATCAATCGGGAGCGGGAGTGCCGAACGCGCAGGTAGAAGTTCTCAATGAGAGCACCGGGGAGTCTCACAAGGTGACCACCGATTCGCAGGGCCACTACACGATTACGAACTTGCGCCCTGCGATTTACACCATGAGCACCGAGGCGCAAGGGTTCAAGAAGTTCACCAGTGCGCATAACAAGCTGAACGCCAGCACAGCGCTCTCGCTGGATGCTGACCTGGCGGTCGGCGCGACAAGCGAGACCGTCCAGGTAACCGCTACCGCGTCTGTTCTTCAAACCGAATCCGGATCAGTGCAAAACCAGGTCTCCGGCCAACAGATCAGCGATCAGGAACTGAATGGCCGCAATCCGTTGTACATGGGATCTCTGCTGCCCGGACTTCGCAGCGGCTCTACCCTGGGCGACTTTAACTTTGCTGTCGGCGGCGGCGTTCCCTTCCAGATCAACGGAGCACGCACACAGGACACGCTGGTGACCTTCGATGGTGCGCCAGCAGTCCGCACCCGCGGCAGCGGAGCAGTCATCGGCGTTGCCAGTGTTGACGCAACCGCAGAGATGCAGGTACTCACCGCGGACTATCAGGCCGAATACGGGGGTGCAGCAGGTGGCCAGGTGCGTCTCATCACCAAGAGTGGCGGACAGAACTTTCACGGCTCGTTATATGAGTATCTGAGAAACTCCGCCATGAACGCCAACACCTGGACTCGAAATCAAAGCCCAACGACACAGTTTGCACCTCCATTCCGCTACAACAACTTTGGCTTCGCCGTAGGAGGTCCGGTTTGGATTCCCGGAGTTCATTGGACTGACCCTCTTCGTCAAAAGCTTTTCTGGTTTTTCAATCAGGAATGGATCCGTTACCGCTTCACGGACACTCAGACTCAAGCTGTGCCCACCACGCTCATGCGGCAGGGAGACTTCAGCGAGTTGCTGGGTCCAAACCCCTGGTACTCCGGCGTAACCAAGATATATGACCCGACAACCTGCCCTGTGAAAGGCGGAGCGGGCTGCGTCCAATATCCGAACAACGTGATTCCCGGGGGACAATTGAGTTCTAACGGCATGGCGATTCTGAATGCCTATCCCGCGCCGACTCCCGGCTACTTGTCAGGCACGCAGAACTGGATCGGGCAGGCGGCCCACCCCATTAACCAAACCAAGCAGATTATCAACGTTGACTTCCTTCTAACCTCGAACCACCGCTTTGAGTTCCGGCGTCAATACGCGACCTACTTTGAATACCAGCCTTTTGACCAGGGTTCAGGCCTGACAGGCAAGTACTTCAATCGTCCCAACCAAACCAACGTTCTTGCATGGACGTGGACAATTTCTCCGACCCTCATCAATGAGCTGCGCGGTACGGTGAGTATCGATCGCGTATATATCCCGGTAAATACGGCGCTGGCAGGCTTCAACCGCGGCACGCTGGGAATCGACTTCCCGTACATTATTCCGGGACCCAAATCAGCGGAGGAGAAGATCCCGACGGTCACCGTTCCGAACTTTTACGGTCTTGCCGGCGGTCCTTATCCTTCCCATTCTCAAGGCCCGATCTACACCATCAGCGATAGTGTGACAAAGGTCTGGGGCAATCACACGTTCAAGGGTGGTGTCTTCGTAAACTATCAGGGAGAAAACGATAACGACCAGATCAACGTGGCGACCGTCCCTGGAGGCGCAAACAATCAAAACGGGTCCTTCGTTTTTACCGACAACCGAAGCGGCCTGGCTGGCACCAGCGGAGCAGGCATCGCAAACCTTGCGCTGGGATTGGCTGACAGCTACACCGAGATCGGACCGAGAGCATACACAAGTTGGACAGGCCAGATGTATGAGGGGTTCGTTCAAGATTCGTGGAAAGTAACTCCAAGGCTGCACATTGACTATGGGATTCGCGTAACGAGTCTCACCCCGTATAAACCAGCGTGGGGTAATGCAGCGTACTTCGACCCGGCGTCGTACGACAAAAGCCAGGTCCCGGTCGTGAGTCCAACTACGGGTAACATAACCCTCGGAACTGGAAACCCCTACAACGGGGTCGTCATCCCGGGCTTCAGCCAGTTCCCCAGCTCAGCTGCTGCTCACGGTGTGATTGGATCGGAGCCAAATTCCACGGCATGCGCGGGCGGCCCCTGCACGGCTCTGTTTGCTCCCAATCTCAATAAAGGCTACGTGAACATCGCGACCACTGTTCAACCGCGTCTAGGCATTGCCCTCCAGCTCGACCCTAAGACCGTGTTACGCGCGGGCGCAGGTGAATTCGCCACACGCATGGGCTTGCTCGACAATATCTTCCCAGGCGGCAACCCTCCCTTCCAGCCGTTCGTCACTGTGGCGGCGGTATCAGGCAGTTTCGCCTCGATGGTGGACAATCCCGGCGTGGCATTGAACCCGACCGTAGCTCCTCCGTTGACGGTTACTTCGCTCGTCAACAACCTGAAATCTCCAATCCGCTGGAACTGGAATGTTTCTTTCCAGCGTGAACTTCCATTTAGCTCAACGTTCACGCTCGCATATGTCGGCGGTCGCGGATACCACAACTGGCGCGTGTTTGACATCAATCAGCCCACAGCCGGCGCACTTCAAGCAAACCCAGGCAAGAATGCTAATTATCTTCGTCCGTACCTGGGCTTTGCTGCCATTCAGCAGGAACAGAGCAACGGTGGTGCAAATTACAACGCCATGCAAGTTAGTTGGAACCGGCAGTTTGTCAATAACTTCATGTTCGGCGTCAGCTACACATGGTCGAGGAGCATGGACGACAGCTCGAACTATCGCGACATTGTTCCCGACACCTACAACCCTAGTAACCTCTGGGGCCCGTCTGAATATGATGCCCGCAGTGTGGCAGTCGTCAATTACCTCTATGCCCTGCCGTTCTTCCGGAATCAGAACACCATCACTGGAAAGCTCATTGGCGGCTGGCAACTGAGTGGAAGTTCACAGTTCCAGACAGGACAGCCATGCGGCGTTGGAACGAACAACGACTACGCGGGCGTTGGCGAGGTCGGCAGCTTCGGTTGCGGGACCAATACCTCTGAGGGGCAGTTCTGGGTCATGAATGGAAGTCCGAAGATCCTTAAGAAGTTTTCGGGGTATCCCGGTCAACAGAACAACAAATATTTCGCCACCACGAACAGCGATGGTTCGCCTCTCTTTACCCAGCCGGCAGCAGGCACCTTCAATCTGCAAAAGGGCGTACGCAACAGCATCTACGGTCCTGGCTTTCAGAACTGGAACCTCTCCCTCAAGAAAAATTTCCCCATCAACGAGAGAGCTGGGTTCCAGTTCAACGCTGATGCCTACAATTTCATCAATCATCCCAACTGGGCGCAGATTGGACAAGCAGGCGGTCTCCAGCTAAATCCGACCGCAGGCACGTTTGGCCAGGTGACCCAGAAATCTACGACTAATCCGCGAAATATCCAGGTTGGTCTGAAATTCCTGTTTTAAGTGATGTAAACTTCGCCGAGAACTCCACCCCACGACGGGAGTGGAGTTCTCGTCAACGAAAAATCTCAGCGAGCATCGCTCACCGGATTCGAATTCCACACCAACACAGTCTCTCCAACTTATATGAGAAAACACTTCAATCGATTCACCGCGCTTGTCTTTGCACTTGTGGCGTGCGGCCTGCCTGTCGCAGCTCGCAGTCAAACCATGAAGGCTCCCGACATCACAAGCACGCCCACACTGTACGTCGTTCCTTACGCTCATCTGGATACGCAATGGCGTTGGGAATTTCCGCAGACCATCAGCGAATATCTGCTCAAGACGATGCGTGTGAATTTCGACTACATCGATCGATACCCTCACTACGTTTTCAATTGGACCGGGGCAAATCGATATCGCCTGATGAAGGAGTACTTCCCAACGGACTATGCACGATTGAAGCAGTACGTAGCCGTCGGGCGATGGTATCCGGCGGGCTCATCGGTGGAGGAAGGAGACGTAAATCTCCCCAGCGCCGAAGGAATCTTTCGCCAGATCCTTTATGGAAATGAATATTTTAGAAAAGATTTCGGCAAAGCGAGCGAGGAGTACATGCTGCCAGACTGCTTCGGATTCCCCGCATCTCTTCCGAGCATTCTTGCACACGCTGGCGTGAAAGGCTTTTCGACGCAGAAGCTCAACGCGCAGTGGCAGCCTGCGCCGAAGATAGGAGGCCCTGGTTCTCCGGAAAACACACCGGAAGGAATTCCCTTCAACGTTGGAATGTGGGTAGGCCCCGATGGAAAGGGGGTGATTGCTGCGCTGAATCCCGGCGGCTATGGCAGCAATGTATACACCGACCTCAGCAAGGAACCTGCGTCGCCTCCGTCTGCATCCGCACCGCAGCTGACAAGCGAGGAGAGGGCGCGGCTCACCCCACAGCAGGCGAACGCAGTTGCGCGTCAGCGGCCAGTGGAGCAGGACTGGGTTCAGCGAATCAACTTGAACGGCACGGTGACGGGCGTCTTCGCCGACTATCACTATGTGGGTACTGGAGATATCGGAGGCGCAACACAGGAGTCCACGGTGAAGCTTCTGGAAGCGATCGCCACGAAGAGCGAAACCGTGCTGCCATCGCCTCCGACGACTGCATTTGCAATGGGAGAGGCGCCAACATCAGAACCGACCGGATCAGAAGTGAGAGTTGGTGAGGGACCAGTGCACGTTATCGAATCCGCCGCAGATCAGATGTTCAACGACATCAACCCCGCGATGGCGTCGAGATTGCCACTATACCAAGGCGACCTCGAACTGATTAATCACTCCGCCGGCTCACTCACATCCCAGGCATATCACAAGCGATGGATCCTCAAGAACGAGTTGCTTGCCGACGCAGCGGAAAAGGCATCGATTGCGGCAGCGTGGATGGGTGGTCGAACTTATCCTCAGCAACGGATAAATGATGCCTGGATGCTCGAATTAGCTGGACACTTCCACGATACTGGCGCCGGAACCGCGACGCCCCGCGCATATCAGTACGCCTGGAATGACGACATAATCGTTGCAAATCAGTTTGCCGGCATCTTGACGGATGCAACGGAGGCGGTCGCTTCCGATCTCAACACTGAGGTCGCGGGAATACCTATAGTCATTTTCAATCCTCTTAATATTGCGCGCGAAGATGTTGTTACTGCCACCGTCGCGTTTCCGCATGGAACTCCCAAGGCAGTTCGCGTGATTGATGCCGAAGGCCGTGAGGTGCCTTCGCAACTTGAGGAAGGGCGGGTCCTTTTTGTCGCCAAAGTGCCTTCTGTAGGGTACGCCGTTTACGGCCTGCAGCCTGCAGAGGCGTCTCACGGTCTCTCAACACTTAAGGCTACGAAGTCATCGATCGAGAACGACCGATATTTGGTCCGTCTCAATGAACAGGGGGATGTTTCCAGCATTTATGACAAGGATCTGAAGCGGGAACTCCTCGCAGCGCCACTCAGGCTCGCGATTTCAAACGACGCGCCGAAGGTTTACCCAGCCTGGAATATGGACTTCGAACAGGAGCAGGCAGCACCGCGTTCTTACGTCGAAGGTCCAACCCAGATTCGGATCAAGGAGAACGGCCCAGTTCGGGTTTCTCTCGAAGTTTCGCGCGAGACGGAAGGTTCCAAGTTCGCCCAGACGATCAGCCTTTCAGCAGGAGACGCCGGCAATCGTGTGGAATTTGGCAATGCTATCGATTGGAGAACGTTGTCCGCGAACTTGAAAGCAGCTTTCTCGCTGGCCGCTTCGAATGAGAATGCAACTTACAATTGGGAGATCGGCACGATTCAAAGGCCCAATGCTCAAGCGCGTCAATTTGAGGTTGCTTCTCACCGCTGGATCGATCTAACCGATAAGACCGGCCGTTTCGGAACCACCATTCTTACCGATTGCAAAAATGGCTCCGACAAGCCGAATGACAACACGCTTCGCTTGACGCTGATGCGCTCGCCCGGGATGCAGCCTCCACCCAACGGACGACCGCAGACATACACCGACCAGGCTAATCAGGATTGGGGTCACCATGAGTTTGTGTTTGGATTGGCGGGCCACAGCGGCAGTTGGCAACAGGCTCAGACGGACTGGCAAGCTTATCGACTCAACGATCCATTGATCGCTTTCCAGACGGCGAAGCATCCCGGATCGCTTAGGAAAAGCTTTTCTCTCGTTCGAGTAAGTAACTCTCGCATTCGCGTACTTGCTCTAAAGAAAGCGGAGGCGAGCGACGAGGTAATTTTGCGCATGGTTGAACTCGATGGTGAGGCACAAAAGGATGTTCGCATTTCCTTTTCTGGTCCTGTTGCCAGCGCTCGGGAGGTCGACGCCCAGGAGCGACCCATCGGACCGGCTGCTGTCGACAATGGCTCATTGACAACTTCGTTTACGGCATATCAGCCACGTACTTTTGCGTTGCGACTTAGCCCACCGCAAGCGAAGCTCGCGGCGATCCAGTCGGTGCCCGTCGATCTTCGCTTTGATCTCGCCACTGCGACGAATGACGATACGACGACAACCGGCGGCGGCTTCGATGGTAAGGGAAACGCGCTCCCGGCTGAGATGCTGCCAACGACGATCGATTATCACGACGTACAGTTCAAGCTGGCGCCTTCCAGGACCGGTAGCCCAAATGCGATCGTTGCGCGTGGGCAGACAATTCCACTGCCCGCAGGCCGCTACAACCGTGTTTACCTTTTGGCAGCTTCCGCAGACGGCGACCAAAATGCCACGTTTCTTATCGGCGGCAGGAAAATCACCTTGAACATTCAGGATTGGAGCGGGTTCATCGGACAGTGGGATACGCGCCAGTGGAAGAACGAGTCGGAACGTGATTGGGCAATCTCGGCAAATCATGCGCCATGGCCGCCCGCCGATGAGCAAGAGCGAGAAAGGCGGCCAATTTCGCCTCGCTATCCGGAAGATTACGTTGGGCTGAAGCCAGGGTATGTGAAGACCGCGGCACTGGCCTGGTATAGCTCGCATCAACACACGGCCGCAGGTCTGAATCAGCCTTATCATTACTCTTATTTATTTGCCTATCCGATTGAGCTGTCGGCTGGCGAGACAGCTCTGACTCTACCTGACAATGACAAGATCCGTATTCTCGCTATCTCCGTCGCTGAGGAGAATCCCGAGCTACGTTCTGCGCAACCGCTCTACGATGTATTCAACAAAGCCGAGCCCGCTCAAACTGCGGCGAGTGAGGTTCAATGAGGATGGTGGTCACCGATAGCGCGGCAAGGGTTGTTCCTCCGCCACCGAAGCTGGCGACGCTTGGCTCGGCAGAAGGTCTGATTGGGATTCGCTTCAGATTGTTTTCATCTTGAGCGAGAATCGAGAGGCTACCATCCGGCGCCATATCCCACCACCCCTCCTTCGAGTTCGTTGCCACCTCTGCATCGTCTCCAACGACTGCTTTTCCGCCTACGAATATGCGGAAGGCATCTCGTCCGGACACCGCCTGTGCCCATACAACATGTTTGCTGTCCAAGGTGAATTCCAGCCTCTTCATCTCCGAATTCGCCACGACCGGAATGTATTTGCCATCGAGAAAAATTCCAGACGCTGCGTCTTGCCGGCATGACATATCACAACGAGTTCACGAACGATCACGATAAGCTCCAATTCAATCGCGCTCAGATCGTCGCTGACCGAGATCCATTGATGCAGTTTCACACGTCGAGGTTAGATAAGTCCGGCAAAGTAAGATGATTTGGGTTTCGCCTGACTGTCCCAGGGGACAGATCTTCAGGTGATTCGAGCACTGTTCACACCTGTTTGCTATCGTTCTTCGGCGAAGGCGAGGAAGCTGTGGGGCTGAATGGTGATTTGGAATTCGACGTGTGGGGCACGATGCGAGCCGGGAGTCGCGGCGGCGGGTTTGCCTTCGATCTCTTCGCCGGTTGCCAGATTGCGCAGATGCGACGACTGATCGGAAAGCGAAAGTTTTATGGCAGTAGAGGTGTCGAGGAAGGACTCGACGACGAATGTGTGGTTGTCGTATGCGAAGAGGCTGACCTTGCTTGGCGCGTCGAGGATGAATGGGAAACCTGACTGGATGTAGCGGCGAATCGCAGTGAGCACCGGCTGCGGGAGTGCGTAAAGGTCGTTGGCATTTTCAGGAATGGTGAGGACGTACAGAATTCCCCTGGAGTAGCGGTCCATGAGGAGCAACGGCGCGCCTCGTCCGTTGGCAGTGCCGCGAACGATGGGCCATGCATCGTTGGTCAGGAACGCGATCTCGGGCACGAGAATCTCCGAGGTCGTGCCGAGATCTGCGCCGCTGCCTGCCCCGTATCCGCCCCAGTAGGCATTTACGCGCAGCACGTTACCGGTGGTGCGGATGTCGGCGATCTGTTCAAGGCCCTTGCCTTGCAGTTGCTTCAGTAATCCGGTGGTGATGACAACGTTGCCGCCGTGTTCGAGATGGGTGCGGATTTTGCTGACCAGGCCATGATCGAAGCTTGCCTGTTCAGTAAGAAGGACGGTGTGCGCGTCGGTTGGAAATTCGGGGCGCATGTCGATGGGAATGCCGATCATGCCGAGGTAGTTCTGCAGAAAATCTTCGCCCGTGGAGTGATAGGGCTTGTAGCTGGCGATGCCGATGGGTTTGCCGAGTTTGCCGAGTACGGCGTTGACCTGCGAGAGCGCGTACCCCGCGGCCGTGGCATAGGAGATGGGAGCACTGGTTGCCGAGGCGGAGTGCCACTTGTCGAGGCCGGCAGCCGTGAATGTGGTTGGCAAGTTGCTCCAAGACTGGCGTGCACCCATCTCTGCGGGGCGGAGCAGATCACTGTACTGAAATAGCATCATCTGCGGAGTTTTGGCGAGCATGGTATCCCACAACTGCTCGGCGTAGCGGTCGATATAGCGACTGTCGTAGACGTCGACCCATCCGCCGCCGTTGCGGCCCGGAGCGATGTTGTCAAAGTAGCGGATGAGCTCGTAGCTTTCGTACTGCTGCAGGTGCTGGTCGTTGTCTTCGGGGTCGCGGGTTTCTGTACCGGTGTAGATTCCATCGAATAGCTTTGGTTGCAGCTCAAGGTCATAGCCATTGGCCTGGAAGTGCTCGTACCAGTTGGGGAACTTGATGATGACTTTTACCCTGGGATTGACGGCGCGCGCGGGAGCGAGCACGAGGTCGCGGGAGACGCCACCCATGAGCTTGAGGCGAAATGCGTCCCAGGTTTGATTACCCTTTGCGGCAATGTCGGAATCGTACTTGGTGTTGTTGAAGAAGAAGTCATCGAGCATGATTTCGTCGAAATGGCGCGCGGTGATTTCGGCGATGTGCTTCACGTAGTCGCGCTGTTTGGGGTCGGTGTAACACATGGAGACGAACTGGCCGCCGCTATCATCGGGCGCGTCGGCGCCGGCCGTGTCGCCGCGGCCAACGTAGGCGATGCCGCCGGCGGTCTGCACGTTGTGGGAGGCGAAGAAGGCTTTGACTTGTTCGAGGTTGGCGTCGTCGGCGATGGTTCCGCTGCGGTAGGTTTCGATGTAGACCTTGTCGACCTTGACCTGGCTGGAGAGATCGTCCCAGGATTTTTGAAGGTAGGCGGGATCCTTCATCTTCTGCACGACAAAGACCGGGATGTATACGGCGACACGAAACTGGTCATGCTCGGGCGCGGGAGCGGCAACAAGAGAACGTGAGAAAGAGACAAGCAGGAGGAGAACGGTAAGCGAAGTGAACTGACGAGACACGGAGGAACTCCTTGCGTTTGCGCACGACGATTGGCATGCGTCCGATGCGGAGCCAGTATAGCGGCGGCTTAGGCGCAAGTAAAACGATTAAGGTAGCTGCGAGCTGTAGGGTTGCGGCCGGAAAGAAAAAGCCCAGCTGGTTAGCTGGGCTTCTGCCTCGAATCACAAAACCTTGCGCTAGGGAGTAACGGTTTGTATGGCGTGGTTGCCGTGTGGCACGAGAGCGACGGCCGTCGGGTGGATCCCTACGGGATAGGGAGTTGCCTGCGTCTGTTTCAACGTTCCGGCTGTCGGATCGAGCCTGAATCCCGAGATTGAGTTACCGAGGAAGTTGGCCGTGTAAACGTAGCGGCCCAGCGCCGGATCGACGGCGACAGATACTGGTTGCGTATCAGTAGCGTTGGTCTGCGAGCCAGTGGTGTTTACAGCGGCGGAGGGTGTGCCGGTGGGCAAGTCGATAACGAATGCGCTCACGCTCGAATCGAGCGAGTTGGAGGCGTAAATGAACTTGCCGCGCGGGTCGATGGCGATTGAGGTGGGCTGGCCGCCGCCCTTGAATGGGCCGTTGAGCAGAAAGCTGACGGTATAGCCGCTGTAGATGCCGTAGCCGATTATCTGGTTCGACGCGAAGTCAGTGACGTAAACGAAGCGGTTGGTCGGATCGGCGGCAAGAGCGGAGGGTTTAACGCCTGCGCTGTAAGGGCTTCCAGCGGTTGGTGTCAAGGCACCGCCGGAGCCGGTGGCGAACCCATAGAGCCAGCCGGGGCTTGCGGTGCTAGTGGTGATGCCGCCCGGATTGTAAGAGGACAGGTCATATGCGGTGACGTAGACGGCAGCGCCACTCTTGAGGACAGTGATGTTAGTGGGCACAACAGAATCGGACTCATAACCAGGAATGGTGAGGCTGATGGTGCTGGAGACGGAACCCAGAGCGCCGGAAGAAAGCGTGTAGGACGAAAGCGTTGCAGAGGTGGTTCCGGAAACCACATAAAGGGTATTGCCATCGGAACTGACGGCCATGGCGACGGGCGCCGTGGGGAGAGTGACGCTGTCCTTCTTCGTCAGAACGCCATTGCTGGCAATTGCAAAATGGACGATATTCATGTCCGCCTGGTTGGCGACATAGAGATTGGTTTCGCCGGGAGAGATGGCGAGGGCAACTGGCGAAGTGCCGCCAGAGCATACCGGCGCAGCGCCGGAACGAACTGCGCCAGATTGCGAATCGATGGCGTAGGTTTCGATCTCACCGGCGGGACAGGCGCTGGGGTTTTTGCCGATCTGGCTTGCGGATGTGGAGACGAAAAGATAGTCGATCGTCACCAGTGAGCAACCGGAAAAGAGTGTGGCCACAACAAGGCCGATGGCAGAGACCAGCATGAGCTGTCTCAATTTGCTGAACTTCATGCGCTTCCTTCGTCACGGGCCGTCAATGTTTAGCCCAGAGAGTGCTGGTTGAGGTTCCTCTCAGCCATTGTAAAAGGTTGAAAGGGATGCTGCTGTCATGCCGCGGCTTCAGGCCGGATTGTTGCTTCTGCCAAGCACACCGGCCGCTTCGCCGGTACTTCGCAGGATTATTTGCTGCTACTGCCATGCGTAATCGCTGCGACCGCCGTTGGATTGGCATTGGACGCCGAAGGTGAAAACTGCGAATTCAGGAGCGAACCATCAGTGAGATTCAACTGAAATCCCGAAACGTTGTTACCAAGGAAGTTTGCGGTAAATACGTATTGGTTCAAGGAAGGGTCTATGCCGATGGCCACTGGTTGCGTTCCGGTCGTATACGTGCCGAGCCGGCTTAGGCTGCCTGAACCGACGGAGTAGACGCCCACGTTGGAGTCTTGCCCGTTCGTGATCATGGCAAACTTGGAAGTTGCGTCGATGACGATAGCTGTCGGTTGGCTGCCCGTGGGAAACGGGCTGCCGCTCAATGCCGACAGATTCCCCCCGTTGATTTTGAAACCGTAAACCATGTTCTGCGCGGCATCCGTAATGTAGAGGTAAGCGCCGTTTGAATCGGAGGCGACAGCGCTGGGATGAGTGCCAACAGCCATCGGGGAGCTGGCAAGCGCTGTAAGCGTTCCGTCAGCGTTTGCCGCAAATCCGAAGACATAGCCAACGTTTGTGCCGGAATCGTAGCCGGTGACATAGACGAAAGCGCCTGAGGCGGCGGTTGTGACCGCTGTGGGAACGAAGACGTCAGAGGCGCTTGCGCCCGGCAGCAGGAGGGGCCAATAACTGGCGCTGATGCTGGTGTTCACCACGGGGATTCCCAGCGTGTTGGCCGGTTGAGACGGCTTGAGGGCGCCGGCCTGCTCAGCGGTCAGGATGGGAAACACCGCAACGGATCCCGAACAAGGCGATGCCGGACTGCAGGTCGGCAGAGGCTGATAAGTGTTTACCACGTACAGATATTTGCCGGAGACGGTTACGGCCAAGGGGAAGATGCCGGGCGTATTCACGGTGTTCTGTCCATACAGCTTACCGTCGCTTCCGATTATGAATTGAACGATGGTGTTGTCGTCTCTATTGACGACGTAGAGGTCAGCCTCATCTGGCGAAACGGCTTCGGCCACGGGGTTGCGCCCGCCGGAAGGAAAGGGCGAAGTGGTGATCTGGCGCATGCGACCGGATTCGGAGTTAATTTCAAAGACGTTGACCTCTCCGTAATTATTGGGGCCGGCCGCCTTGGCGGAACTCACATAGACGAAGTCCACCGTGAGCGTGGCACAGGCGGAAAGAAGTGAGGCTGCCAGCAGGCTCGCCGCGGATATCGCCAGCAACTGAATCGGGTTGTTGAACTTCATGCGCATCTTTCGTGTTGGAGCCAACTTCGTGACCATAAAAAATCTAATCAATGTGTCGAATCGCCTGACGCCAAAACCGGATGGCACCTGTCAGGAAAATTGGCACGCATCCTGCACCATGCGGAGCCTCTGCGTTCGCGGCGGGCATGACCAGGAGAGTCATTCCCGCCCGAAAGCAACGATGCGACGAGGTTAGCTTGTGCGCCCGGTGGCGACACACCATGCCGCGGGACCGGGTAGGGCATAACTGTCTTTTGCCTTCGTAGACTGACTCAACGGCGTGAGATTTCCGTCATTTTGGTCAATCGTGAGGCCCGTGACCGTAGAACTGTTGTAGTTGGCGGTATACACGAACTGGTTTGACGGGTCCTCAAGAATGCACATCGGACCTGCACCGGTGCCGCCAATCGCGCCAGTCTGGCCAGAAATCGGCGACAGCTGGAACGGGGTGGTGATGATGAACGCCGCGATACCGCTCTGGGCCGTGGTTGTGTTTGTGTTGTCACCCCGGTTCAGCACATAGAGCCATTTGCCGTTATTCGAGCTGATTGCATAGTTCGGATAGGAGTAGGCGGCGTTGTCGGGGGTATACCCATTGGGCTCAGCCTGAAGCGACCCTCCCGACTGAAGCGAATAGGCGAAAATCTGCCCGTTTGAGGACGGCGAATTGGTGTTGGCGCCATTGTCGAGTACATAGGTGACGCCACCGGCCACAACGATGGCCGTTCCCTGGTTCATGCCCAACGGCTGGGGGCTGTTCTGATTGATGGTCAGCTGGCCGTTTCCGGCGTTGTAGGCATATGGAAAGACCGAGTCCCCGATTGCCGGCGTTCCGCTGAGAGTAAGGAAGTAGCTTGACGCGAGCGTAAAGTCGATCGGGTTCGCCGGGACGGGGAAATAGGGGAGCGGCGAGCCGCTGGCCGAGGTGACTTGCGAGTTGAGGACGTAACTCAGACGCCCGGTGGTTGAGTCGACCGCAAAAGCTGTGATATCGCCGCAGGTGGTCACCGCGGGACCAAAGACAAGCGAGCAACCAGCACCGTCGGGGGCATCGTGATCGAGCGCAAAAATGTGCGAACCCTGGGAGTCGGCTACCAGCCGGAATGGATTATGTCCCTGGGTGAAGTAGGTCCCCTGGGGAGCCAAAATGCCGTTGCCGCCGATCGAGAATTGGGTGATATTCGCGTTGGAGCAGACATGTGTGGGATCGCAGGGGGAACCATCGGAGTTGGAGCCTTGGTTCAGCACATAGAGGAATCTCCCCCCTGTCAGCAGGACGGCGCGACCAGGATTGGCTCCGCCGGAACTGATGGGAAGCCCATTGATATTTGTGAGCTTGCCAGTGTTGTGATCGATTTTAAATCCGCTGATGATGCCCGCACCCGTGCTTGAGGCGGTCTGGGTCCCTGTCACATAGAGAAAGCCAACTGAATAACTTTGTACGCAAGACGAGATGCCGAAGACCACACCACCCGAGATGGCGGTCATCAGAAGAGCCTTGCCGAATTTCCTGAACTTCATGCGATTCCTTCATCCTGGTCAGGCGAGAGCCGCCAAGTGTGTGCTGATTCCGCAGCAGAGCTGGGTTGGGATGGGTCCCTGATGCATTGTAAAAGGCGAGGGCTTATTATGCCTAGTTTCGGCGCAAGATAAGCCGAACCAAGGCGTTCGAGCCTGGCAGATTGCGGGGTAACGCGGCGTGAGAAAGCATGTTGCCCTCGTGCCAATCGGGTGCGGATTACGGATGCGGATTGGACGCAGAAATGCCCGCAACGTCACCGTCATCAAGGTGGTCGGGAAAAAGTTCCAAGGCTGAGAAGGCGAACGCGGGCTAAACCGCCGAAGCCGCGGCTAGTCGCCGCGGCTTCAACAGGATGGATGGTCTACCAGACGCGGCAGGAATTCTCGGGGTACATTGGCTGGCCTTTGTGGCATCCGAATGCCTTGCCGAACTGGTCAAAGTTCTGCACTGTACCGTTAACGCGCCAACGGCCTGGCGAGTGCGGGTCGACCATGGCCCCCTGGCGAGAGGCCTGTTCGGTTTCATTCTGGCACCAGACCTGGGCAAATCCGATGAAGTAGCGCTGCTCCTCCGTGTAGCCGTCGATCTTGTCACTGATGGATTTGCCTTCTTTGGCCAGGACGTCAAGCAAAGCCATGTATGCGATGCGGAGTCCGCCATTGTCAGCGGTGTTTTCGCCCAAGGTCAGCTTGCCATTGAGCTTCGCCTGCGGCACGTCGCCGTGAGCCGGAGCCGCTTCAAACCCGCCATACTCGGACACTTCGCAATCAGTGCGCTCGACGAATTTCTTGCGGTCATCGGCGGTCTGCCATTCCCGCAGGTTGCCGTGGCCGTCGTACTTCGAGCCTTCGTCGTCGAATCCATGGGTCATTTCGTGGCCGATAACCACGCCGATACCGCCGAAATTGACAGCCGGATCAATGTCCGGGTCAAAAAACGGAGGCTGGAGAATCCCTGCGGGGAAGTTGATATCGTTCATTGAGGGGTTGTAGTAGGCGTTCACCGTTGGCGGCGTCATGCCCCACTCCTTCTCATCAACAGGCTTTCCCAGCTTGTTCAGATTGTAGTTGCGTTGGAAAACGGCGTCGCGATGTGCATTGCCGAGGGCGTCATCGCGCTTGACGATCATCGCACTGTAGTCTCGCCACTTTTCGGGATAACCAATTTTGTTGCGATAGAGGGCCAGCTTCGCCTCGGCGGCTTTCTTGGTGTCGTCGCTCATCCAGGACAAGGTCTCGATATCGGCGGCGAGAGCTTTTTCAAGTGCGGCTACGAGTTGGTCCATGCTGGCCTTGGCTTTTGGCGGGAAGTGCTCTTTTACCCAATCCTGGCCGACTGCTTCGCCAAGGGCACGATCGGTTTCGGAGGTGCACTGCTTCCAGCGCGGGGTCGGTTCCTTCTGGCCGGCGAGCGTCTTTCCGAAGAAGTTGAAGTTTTCGTCGTAGTAGGCCTTGGGCAGGTTAGAGGCTGAGGCGTGAATCGTATGCCAACGAAGGTAGGCCTTCCAGGAATCGACTGGCTCTGAGGCGACAAGGTCGTTCAGGGCTTTGAAGAAATCGGGAGTGGCCACGTTGAGAGAGTCGAAGGGGCGCACCTGGACGTCTTTGAAGTACACCGCGAAATCGAAGTCCGGCGCGAGCTTCTGGAAGTCGGCGACGGTATATATGTGGTAGCGATTCTCAGGATCGCGCAAGGCTGTACGGCTGGTGGAAGCCTTGGCGAGGGCAGTCTCGATCTTGATCACCGCGTCAGCTTCTTTCGCCGCATCCTCTGGCGAGTCGCCGGCCAGAGTGAACATTTTGGTTACATGCTCGCGATACTGCTGGCGGATGATCTGGAAACGCTTGGCATCGGAGATGTAGTAGTCGCGATCGGGGAGCGAGAGTCCACCCTGACCAACGCTGGCGATCTGTTTTGAAGCGTCTTTCTCATCGATCTGCACGCCAAAGCGGAAGAGCGGAGCGGGATTGCCCTGCTCGGCAAGGCTACCGATCAGCGTCGCAAGAGTCTTTGTGTCATCGAGTGTGGCAATGCGGTCTAGAGCGGGCTTGATTGGCTCCAGCCCTTTTTGCTCGATCAGGGCGGTGTTCATGCAGGCGGCATAGTAGTCGCCGTACTTTTTCTGGAGCGGCGACTTTGGATCCTTCGAAGCGGCGTCGAGTTCCTGCCAGAGCAGGTAGCGATTGCGTTCGCCGAGCAGCGAGAAAGAGCGTGCCCAGCGGACCTGGTCGGCTGGAATGGGATTGGCCTTGACCCAGTTGCCGCATGCGTATTGATAAAAGTCGTCGCAGGGGTCGGCGGTTTTGTCGATGGCTGATAGATCGAAGCTTTTGGTTGCGGGCGGCGGAGTCGGCTTGGAGTTGTCACTGGGGGATGTGGCGGGAGATTGCGCAACTGCCATTCCGGTAGCAATCAAGGCAACCGGAATGAGTTGAATGAGCTTCATGATTTCTCCTCTGGATTGTGAAATTGACAGGCCGCACTCGTTCGGCGAAGGAAGTGAAGAGGAGGCCTGAGAAGGTGCAGCAGGATCGAACGCCGCTGCGTCGATCAGAAGATTATCAGACGAGGGCGGCAGGCCGTTCCTACAACCCGCGGTGAAGGTGCTGGACGGCTCGCAGAGCGGATTTGCTACACTCCGCTAACAGTTCCCGAAACGGTTGACGGTTCCCCCAAAATGGAGAGGACAGAATGATTTTGAGACATATGCTTGCGGTATCTTTGTGCCTTGCGTTGGCTGGCGTGGCGGTTTCTACGGTGGCAACGGCCCAAAAGGATGAAAATCCAGCAGCAAAGCGGACGCTGGTGCGCGCCGGGCATGTGCTCGATGTGAAGACGGGCAAGCTCGCGGATGCGCAGACGATCGTGGTGGTGGGAGACACCATTCAATCGATCGCACCAACAGCCTCGGTGAGCGCTGGGGCAGGCGATACGGTAGTGGACCTGGGCGGCATGACGGTGATGCCGGGGCTGATCGATGTGCATACGCACGTGACGATGAATACCGACTTTGATCCGTATCGCGAACTGATATCCACGGATGCGAAAGAGGCGATCAACGGCGTGGTGAATGCGCGCACGACGTTGATGGCAGGGTTTACCTCCATTCGGAACGTGGGCGCGGGCGATTTCACCGATGTGGACTTGCGCGACGCGATTAATGCGGGGCAGGTGGCAGGACCGCACATGCTGGTGAGCGGTCCGGCGATGGGGATTACGGGAGGGCACTGCGACGACAACCTTTTGCCAGTGCAGTATCACCAAGTGGGCGACGGTGTGGCTGATGGAATCGCAGCAGTTCAACAAAAGGTGCGACAGAACATTAAATATGGAGCGGACCTGATCAAGATTTGCGCGACGGGCGGCGTGCTGTCGAAGGGCGACGATCCTCAGGCTTCGCAGTACACGCTGGAAGAGATGCAGGCTATTGTGGCGGACGCGCACCGGTTGGGGCGTAAAGTGGCGGCACACGCTCATGGAGCGCAGGGGATTCTGTGGGCGAGCGAGGCCGGCGTGGATTCAATCGAGCATGGGAGCTATATCAACGACGCAGCGATTGCGGAGATGAAGAAGCGCGGAACATACCTGGTGCCGACGCTCTATCTCGAAGACTGGATAGTGGAGAAGGGGAATCTGCCGGCTTTGTATCACCAGAAGATGGTCGATGTGAGCGCGGTAGCGAAACAGAACATAAAGCACGCGATGCAGGCCGGTGTGAAGATCGCGCTGGGAACCGATGCGGCGGTTTATCCGCACGGATTGAATGCGCATGAGCTGGATGTGTATGTAAGTCAGATGGGGATGACCCCACTGGCTGCGTTGCAATCGGCAACGGTGAACGCGGCGGATTTGATGGGCTGGACGGCGAAGACGGGGACGCTGGAGCCGGGAAAGTGGGCAGACATTATCGGGGTGGAAAAGAATCCGATGGAGGATGTACGCGTGCTTCAGGACGTGAAATTTGTGATGAAGGGCGGCGTGGTCTACAAGGGTGAGGGAAGTCCTGGCAGGTAAGACGAATTCTTGCGGAACTGATGCACCCGACACCGTGGGGAGATGGGGTTCAGATGGAGTCGGTCAAGGATTGTGCCCATGCCATGGCGCTCGAATAGGAAGCGGCTGCGAATTCTTCTTCCACGCGAAGTTCATTGCACAAATGGACAACAGACTTCCATGCTCCGGTTTCCACCGCAAAGACCAATTCGAAAATCGGTCGAAGGCGACCTTCGTGTTCGAGTAGGAAACGTGTGGAATCGTCGTCAAGCGACAGGCCGTCAACGATGGCACTCATTGGAATCTCGAGGATGGTATCCATGAGCGTCAGCAGGCCCAGTAGAAACAAGTCAGCCCTTTCATGCTGGATGCGCGGGCCAAGCAACTCGGCAAATCGGGCGCGGACCAGCGCGGAGAGCAAGATGTCGCCGGGCCTACCCTGCGACATTTCAAACATCCCTGAAAGACGGCACCAGCGGCGAATCTCGTCGTCTCCAAGCAGGCCAAGCGCCTGGCGCGCGGAACGAATTTCACAACGGATCCCGACTCCGGCCGAGTTCACAAACCGCATGAAGCGGTAGTAAATCGTCGCATCGCTCTTGATAAGATCCTCAATGCAATCCCAGTCGAGTTCCGGCCGGCAGACGGCCTGGAGGAGTCGCAGGTAGATGGCACGATTGGTCTGGACAGTCCGGGTGCGCATCGCTTCCGGCTTGCGAAAGTAGTTGCCCTGGAAGAACTGGAAGCCGGCCTTACGTGCCAGGTCAGCATCTGCGCGGGTTTCCACATTAGTGGCAACAAGGCCTGAGTGCCGCCAGCGAGCGAAGCCAATGATGCTTTTGATCTCATCCAACCCGGTCCGGTGCATGTCAATGAAGATGAAGTCGGCGAGGTGCGCAATCGGTTCGCGTGGGTCTTGAGGAGAGTAATCAGCCAGGGCGATCCGATAGCCACCGTTTTTGAGGTCACAGCACTGCTGGTAAATCACGTCGTCGACTGCGACATCAGGCTCGATTTCGGCGATGACTTTTTCAGAGGGGAGCAAGGCCAAGCCGTGCTGCAACAGGACCTCACGGTTGCAACCGATGAAGGCCATACGATGATCGCAGAGAGTGTCGAGGCTGAGGAGCGTGGACACTTCGATTGCGGCGGTTCCAGACTCGTCAGAACTACCAGTCGAGAAATGGCTCACTACGTCGGTACGAAAGAGCAGTTTGTAGCCGATAACGGTTCCGTCGGCGGCAAAGACCGGCTGGCGAGTGGCGTATCGGACAGGCCGAACTTCAACGTCAATGCATGATTCCACGGCTTTTTGCACTCCTGCACGGTAAATATCGGCAGAATGCGTAAAAAGTTGAATAGGGAGTCGGCAGTGGAGATTTTCAAGCGCATCTGCAAGCGAGTTGCTACGGGCAAGGCGTTACAAGTTCTTTACATGCCGCCAGTCGCCCTGCCACACTGAAAGGTGGACACCCAAACCATCGTTATTCTCGATTTCGGCTCGCAGTACACGCAGCTGATTGCGCGGCGGATACGCGAGCTGAACGTTTTTTCCGTCGTGCTGCCTTGCACTGTTCCCGTTGCGGAAGTTGAGGCATACAAGCCGATCGGGATTATCCTGTCGGGCGGGCCGTCGTCGGTGTATGACGCGGATGCGCCGAATGCCGATCCCAAGTTGCTCGAAATGAAGCTTGCCGACACTCGGCATCTGCTACGGGCTGCACTTCATCGTGCATCACCTGGGGGGCAAGGTGCGCACGGCTCCCAAGCGCGAATATGGGCACGCTGAGGTGGCGCTCGAAGACAGCTCAACGCCGCTGTTCGCGGGACTACCGGCAGCAATCCAGGTGTGGATGAGCCATGGCGATGAAGCACTTGAGTTGCCTTCGGGATTTCGGCGGACGGCGGTTACGTCGAATGCGCTGGCGGCCATCGCAAACGAAGAGCGGCGGATGTGGGCAGTGCAGTTTCATCCCGAGGTGCACCACACGCCGCTGGGTCCGCAGTTGATCCGAAATTTTGTGTTCGACATTTGCGGCGCGAAGGGTGATTGGACACCGGCGCACTTTATCGAGACGACGGTCGCCGGAATCCGCGAAAAAGTCGGCATGGGGCATGTGATCTGTGGCCTCTCGGGCGGGGTTGATTCGTCGGTCGCGGCGATGCTGGTTCACAAGGCGATCGGCAGCCAGTTGACGTGCATCTTTGTGAACAACGGGGTGCTGCGCAAAAACGAATTTGAGACTGTGCAGAAGAACATGCGCGACAAACTGGGGCTGAACGTGGTCGCCGTGGATGCGAGCGAGCGGTTTTTGAAACAGCTTGCCGGCGTTACCGATCCCGAGACCAAGCGCAAACGGATTGGCGCGGAGTTTATCGCGGTGTTCGACGATGAGGCGAACCGCATCGCACAGAAGTCGGGCGGCGTGGATTGGCTGGTGCAGGGAACGCTTTATCCCGATGTGATCGAGTCGAGCAGCGTGAAGGGGCCGAGCCAGACGATCAAGAGCCATCACAATGTGGGTGGGCTACCGATTGGCATGAAGCTGAAGCTGATCGAGCCGCTGCGGGATTTGTTCAAAGACGAGGTCCGCCGCATCGGGCGCGATATGGGGATGCCGGAAGACATTCTTGGAAGGCAGCCGTTCCCGGGGCCGGGGCTGGCGGTGCGCATCCTGGGCGAGGTAACGGCGGACCGCGTCGCTCTGCTGCAGGAGGCCGACGAGATTGTGGTCGGCGAGATCAAGGCGGCGGGGCTCTACTCGCGCATATGGCAGAGTTTCGCGGTGTTGCTGCCGGTGATGAGCGTTGGCGTGATGGGCGATCAGCGCACCTATGCCTACACCTGTGCAGTCCGCGCCGTGCACTCGGAAGATGGGATGACAGCCGATTGGACTCCGCTGCCGCACGAGGTGCTGAAACGGATTTCAAGCCGGATCGTGAACGAAGTGCGCGGTATCAATCGCGTGGTTTACGACATCACGTCAAAACCCCCGGGCACCATCGAGTGGGAGTAATTTGCCATTAAGGCAGCCGCGCCTTCGGCGCCATTCTTGCCGGTGCCGATCGCTTCAGGTTTTGACGCGGGGAGTGGTGGCTGATTGTGGTTCTGGGCTTGGCGGCGTTGGGCCGATGGGCGGGCAATCAGTGGGCGAAACTGTAGGACAGTTCGATTCCGTTGCCGTTAGGGGTTCGAAACGGCGCAAGACTGAAGTTGTTGCTCCACGAAACTTCAGTGGCGCGGCGATGAACCACGTAACCGCCGATGTAGTATCCAAGCGCTCCACCAACAAAGACGTCAGATGGAAAGTGCTTGCGTGCAATGACACGCGCGGCTGAGACGCTGGTAGCGAGCGAATAGACCACTACCTTGGTTGCCCAGCCGTTATATTCCGACGCGACCACATGTGCGAAGGACCACACCAGGATGGAGTGATCGGAAGGCATGGATTGTCCATCTGGCCATGTCTTTGTGCCATGGGGCCAGAAGTCTCCCTTGCCGTTTCCCTGATATGGCGTCTGACGGTCGAGCGCGTAGCCAAGGCCGGTGTTAAGAATGAACGAATCAGCCATCGCCTCTTCGGCAAGGATCGAAGTTTCCTGCAAACGATGGTTGTGCTTGGCGCTTCCGATGAAGAATCCAGCTGTGACTGCGGCGGCTGGTGCGTAGAGGCCGGCGTAGTCCGAATACCTGCTCGCATTGTGTTCCTGGCTCGGATTGACACTGAAAGCCTGCATTGCATCGACGTCGGTTGCGAGCGCCAAGCCGGTGCCTGCGCCAAAAACGGCTAACGCCGGCAAGTCGCGCTGGCGCATTCGAAAGGGCGCGGTTACGATTCCGACTTCGTCTTGCGCGACGTGAAGCGCACAAATCTGGATGGCTTTAATCCCGCACTCTCTGGAGTCGGTTGCAGGGGCAGTACTTGGTGGGGCCTGGGCAAGTGA
The DNA here is from genome assembly GCA_963832035.1 of uncultured Acidobacteriaceae bacterium. Classification (GTDB taxonomy): domain Bacteria; phylum Acidobacteriota; class Terriglobia; order Terriglobales; family Acidobacteriaceae; genus Telmatobacter. Next base: position 1,048,262 of record CAWHSK010000005.1, read on the forward strand.
TGCACACGTGGATATCAACAAGAAGATGGCAAGGATGCGCGGATGCATAATCCGAATGCTACATGTGCGGCCTTGGCGGTTCCTGTGACAGGTGAGGCATATGGTTCGATGAAGGCCGAGATTTCCACCTGAAGCAAGGGGTCGGGAGCGAGGCGGTTCAGTTAGAGTTGCTCGTGTGGCTCGCTTAGATCGCCTGAACTTTAATAGACGTACGCATTGAATTGAGGATGGAATGACGGATAAGGTTTATCTGCCGCAGGAAGACATCGTTACGTTGATGAAGCAGTTTGAACAAGAAGTAAAAGGCGCGCCAGAGTTGCCGGATGCGGCGACGCGCCTATTGCGGGCGCGACTGGTGTTTGAGGAGGCGCTCGAGTTTGTGAGGGCTTGCGGCTGCACGGTTGAAATGACGAAATCGGATGGCGCCACAGCGATGGTTATCGACGAGATCGGCGTGGTTGTTGATGCCAACGAATCGCCGGACTTTACGGAATATGTGGATGGATGTATCGATCAGTTGGTGGTTACATATGGGGCGCTGAATGCTGCGGGCGTGAAAGCGCAAAGTGCGTGGGATGAAGTGCAGCGCAGCAATATGAGCAAGGCGTGGCCTCATTGCAGCGCGTGCGATGCGGTGCTGGTGCGCGGTGCCGGTGAGGAATTGGTCCATGCGGACGGCGTCGATTCGCATGGCGGAAATTGGAGCGCAATTCTGAAAGTGCACAAGCGCGAGGATGGAAAATTCATCAAGGCGCCGACGTATTCACCGGCCAATTTGAAGCGCGTGATCGAAGAGCAGATCGAAGAAGCTCGGGTTATTGCCCCTCGGGCTTGATGACCGGAGCGCGCAGCGGCGTGGTTTCGATTTCGATGCGCGTGTTGCGGGGAAAGACGACGTCGCTTCCGGAGCGCAGGAAATTGTCGTAGATGGAGAGCGCGGCCGCGTAATAACCGAGGCCCGCCGCAATGTTGCGGTTTCCCAGCGCTATGCCGACAATGCGGCCGATCATTCCGAATCCGTTGGAGGCGACGCCCGTTTGGAGGGTGAGGTTGCCGTCGCTGTCGAGGGCACGCCCGGCAAGCATGGTCAGCAGCAGGGGAGCGATAACGCTGGACTTGTTGCGCGGGGTGATGGTGCCTTCAGCGTCGAGCGAGAGGTTCTGAGTTTTTTCAGTAGCGGCGCCGGCAAGCGCGCCTTCTACTTCGCGGTTATAGCCTTCGGGGAACTGGACTTGCTGGAAGGTGAAGCGGAGTTTTCCATTGCGACTGAAGGAGCGGGCTGCCTTGGCGACCGCAACCTTGCCGACGAGCTTCGAGCCCTGGGGAACAACGAGCTGTTTGTCTTTGTCGTAGACCGGCTCGACGACGAGGGCTTCAACTACATCGCCGGGCTTCGCTGTAGCTGAGGTCAGATCGTGCGAGAGGGTGGCGTTGACGGCCCAGATTTCAGACTTGCCAGAATTGGAAACCGTGGGAGTGGGGGCGGCCAGCGCGGTGGTATCTTGCGGGAGGTCGACGGACTCTGCGAGTTCGAAGGACCACGCGGTGTACGCGTCGATGCGCTCGGGGTGATACGGGAGCTGGTGATAGAGCAACTGAAGTGCGCGGTCGGTTTTACCGGGCGCGGTGAAATAGGCTATGCGGTCGCGCATGTTCGCCTTGGCATCGGCCCATCGGCGCGCGATGAAGGACCGCTTCGGAGAGACGCCGGGTGCGCTGAGCTTGAGCACGGGTGCGCCGTTGGTCGCCGGAGTAGCTGCGATGGGAACTGGTCCCGAAGGTAGTTCGAGTTTGTCGAACTGCACCTGGACGGTGTGGAAGGGCGTGAAATCCCCGCGAAGGCGGCCGTGCCAGCGGGTCTTGGTGTCTGCCTGGAGGGCGATTACGCGGCCCTCAAGCGCGGTGTTCTGCGAAACGACGAGGTTGCCGTCGGCATAGATCGGATGCATCAAGCGAGCCTCGATGGGCTCCCCGACTTTGACCGGATAGTGACGGCTGATTTCGACCTGGAGGCTTGTACCTTTGGCGAGGACGGGCTTGCCGGATGCGAGTTTGGTCGGTTCAGGATTTGGCGTGGGGGGCCGGTGATCAAGAGATTGTGCCCAGGTAAATGGAGCGAGAACCAAGGCTGCCGTTATCAGAACGAAGCAGGAACGGCAGCGGGCGGGGGAATACATCAATGAGGGCTCCTGCGTTTTAGATTCTACTTATCAGGCAGCTGTCAGCGCGAATCGCGAGCCTGGGTAACAAGCCCAAATTAAGGTAGAGCATCCCTCAGGGGCTAAAACCGGGCACATTTTTTGGATGCTTACGGCATGACTCAAGTCATTCCCTGATACAAAATCGGCTTGGGACCCGGTTCCTCTGCAGCCTGAAACTGTGCTGCTTCAAAGATTGAATTCCATCAGAGATCCCTAGGTTGTTGCCGGGCGAGAGCGCAGGGCCGCGAGTTCCTGGCTAAGTGCATCAAGGCGCGCGAGCAGCTCGCTGTGGTTTGTCTGGAGCTCAACATGACGTTTGTCAGCGATTGAGGGGTCCCGGGCTTCAACGTAAAAAGAGCCGTTGGGTTCGAGATCGCAGCGATGCACTTCGTGGATGTGTTCGAAGCCCTGGCGATGGATGACTTCGATCAGTTCTTCCTGGGTGAGCGCTTCGCGTTTTAGAGCCTTGAGATCGATCTGGCCTTCCCGGATGAGGACGACGGGACGGCCCTCAAGTAGGCGCGTGAGGCGAGGGGACCGGAAGAGCAACCGGACGACAAGGTAGTTGATGGCAAGAAGGCTGAAGGCGCCGATGATGCCGCCGGTGACGGAGTTGTCGTCGCCAATGATGGCGTTCTGCACGGTATTGGAGAGAGAGAGCAGGACGACGAGGTCGAAGGGATTCAACTGCGCAAGCTCGCGTTTGCCGAAGAGGCGCAGGAGCAAAACGAGCACAAGGTACACGACGACCGGACGCAGGAGCTTCTCGAGGAACGGAAGGTGGAGATGGAACATATTGTCGGATATCGGTGTGAGGATCATGGAGCGAGGATAGCGACTTGTGGCGTTGACAGTCGAATTTCGATGTTGCGGGAGTGTGAATTCGGGATTGTGGCATACGTCGATGCCGTGGGCAGGCAAGCAATCTTCGCAGTGTAATTGCAAGGGCGTTAAGGCGGAAGGTTTACGATAGAATCCCCATCAGAGTCGTCGGTATTCATACGGGAGTAATGCAGGTCAAAATTCATCAATGGGTACAAACTAAAATCATGAACTCGCCTCGGAACTCGATATTTGTCGAGATGACTCCTTTTCGCATTGAACCGCTTTTCGTGGGCCGCGTGTGGGGATCGAAGGACCTGCGGCCGTGGTATGACGAGGTTGCGAAGAAAGAACCGATCGGCGAGGTATGGCTCACGGGGGATGATTGCAAGGCGGCGACGGGGCCACATTCCGGAAAGACTCTGGCCGAGATATTCGGCGAGATGCCGCAGGCGATGCTGGGCGACGATGCGCCCTCGGGTGATTCACCGCTCTTGATGAAGGTGATTTTCGCGCGGGAGAAGTTGAGCGTGCAGGTGCATCCCGATGATCGGCTGGCACAGAAGTACGGACAGCCGCGAGGCAAGACTGAGTGCTGGTACGCGCTTGCAGCCGAAGCAGGGGCGCAAGTGGCGGCGGGGCTGAAACCGGGCGTCACGATGGACGAGGTGAGAGCCGGCATTGAGGGCGGGACACTGGAAAAAAGTCTCAGGATGCTCCCGATTCGCGCGGGAGACATGGTCTATGTAGATGCGGGCACGGTGCATGCAATCTGGCCGGGATCGGTGTTGTTGGAGACACAGCAGAATTGCGACCTGACATACAGGATGTATGACTACGGGCGCGGGCGCGAGTTGCACATCGAGAAATCGCTGGAGGCTACGCAACTCAAGACCAAGGCGGGCAAAGTAGTGCCGAGGGTTTTGGAGGACCGCACAATCCTCGTCGCCAGTCCTTACTTCACGGTTGAGCGGATCCCGGTGGAAGTGAGCCGATCGAGCACAACCCTGCTCGGGGAAGATGAATCGGAGGCAGGCCTCGCTTACCTTTTCGCAGCGGAGGGGAGCGGACGGGTGTCGAGTCCGAGCTTCGGTGGTGTGGACCTTCCAGCGCGAGGAATTATTGCGATTCCCGCGGCCTCGCCGGTATTCGCGATTCAGGATATGGGCGGGCTGGATTTGATTCGCATCACACCGCGATGGCCGGGGCCGGCTGCATGACGGAGCAGAGTTGGCGGGAATCGGTTATCGAATATGTACGACGCGAGGCCCTGCCGGAAGACAAGTTTGGCCATCAGGCGAGGCTCTATGCGCTGGCCCGGACGATTGGGCAAGAGATGGACTACGACGATGACGTCCTGTTTGCTGCGACGTGGATGCACGATCTAGGAGTGTTTTTAGGTCATCGTCCGCGGGATCCTGAGCAACTTTCCCGGTGGGATCACGTTCCATACACCATAAGCCGGAGCCGGGAACTTCTGATGGGATGGGGATTTCCTGGGGAGAAACTGGAAGGAGTCGCGGAGGCGATCCGGACACATCAGGCGAAGGACGAGCCTACAACCGTGGAGGGGACGTTGCTGCGAGATGCCGACATTCTGGAACAGCTCGGTGCAGTCGGTATCCTGCGGGCAGTGGTGAAAGTGGGGCGCGATACGCGTTACCCAAGTTTCAGCGCAATTTTGCCAGTATTGAATCATGCGGCTGACGATTTGGCCAACCAAACGCGTCTGATACGGTCAAAGACGATAGCTCAATCAAGAGCCGAGATGCTACGCTCATTTCTATCCGCCATAAACGATGAGGCGGGCGAGTTGCTTCATTAGCCCGTAGATTCCAGGCCGCAGCCGAAGTTGGCATGCGGTTTGCAGCCCCTGTTCCGAAGTCGTTCAGCCAAGCCTAAAGTGTTGAAACGCATTCCCGCTTCCAACCACGGGCTGGGAGAGTTGAAATTCCGAGAAGGAGAAACCACATGCAACGGAAGCCAATGGTAGTACCGGTTCTGGCTTTATTTTTTGTCTTTGCGACATTGTCTGGGCGTGCACAGGTGACCTATTCTGCCGAGCAAGGAAAGCAGCCTTTCACCGTTGGCGCGGGTGTTGCGAATTTCTCGGACGACTGGGGATATCAGAATCCACGCCAGATCGGGATCACGGTGTGGATTGACTGGCGGCCGCCGTTGCCGTCAGTGCTGAGCGGGTTGGGAGTCGAATTTGAAGGTCGTACCGTGCAGTGGGGGACGCCATCCTATATTCCAGGCCATCGAATGGACACCGCATTGGGCGGTCCGATCTATCAGTTTCGGCGCAACAAATGGATTCGTCCTTACGCAAAATATTTGATAGGAATTGGCAGCATCGATTTTCCAAATGACTCGACCTACAGTCACGACACGCGCACGGTGTACGAGCCAGCTGGGGGCGCCGATGTGCGTTTCTGGAATAATTTTTCGGTACGAGGTGAGTACAACTACCAGTACTGGCACGAGATTTTCGGGCCCAACGATCTGACTCCGAACGGATTCTCATTTGGAGCGGTATATGACTTCGGGTTGCGGTCGTCGAAGTAAGATTCGGCAACCACGCGCTGATCTCACAGTTGAATAGAGAGGGTGCGATGAACAGGCGCTCTTTCCGCATGCCAGGGGATGCGGAAAGAGGGCGCCAGATCATCTTCGAGTCGAATCTTCGAATTGACGAGGCAGGCGAGACGCCGATCGATCTACGTTGAGAACATTCCAAGGCTGATCAAGGCAAGTTGAGAGCCGGCGGTGTAAACAGACTATCTCCGTTGGCTGTACCGGCTGTGTGCGGCAGGCAATGACGAGGAGCAGGAAGGGCCGTCGCGTAGGATCGCGTGACGTGCAGCCGATCCATAAAGACGTAGCGCGTGCGGATGCCGCTCATTGTCGAAGGCAGTTGTGGGGGAATGTGTTCTCTGTCGACGTAGATGACGAGGGCTGCTTCGCGGGGGTTGTCGAGGCTTTGGCCGACGCCGATGGCGAAGAATGCGGGATTTCTCTGCATAAGCCTGCGAGCGATCTGGCGCTTAGCCGCCAGGGCGGGTGCGACGGCTGAGGCCTCGAGGGGAAGACCAGCTGCTGTTGTCGTGGAAGGCGCGGAACCGAGCGCGAGCGATCGGGCGGTGGTGGGAATCACGATGGTGCGTACACCATCAACCGCCGCAGGAATTACCGGTGCGAGATTCTCATTGATATACACAATCAACGCAGCGGCGCCGGGCTGATCGCTGCTCTTTCCGCTCCCGATGCCCAGAACGCCGGCCGAAGGATTGACCAAGGTGCGGCCCGCGGCCAGCGCCGCTTGCTCTCGCACGGATTCGGATTCGGATAATGGATGGGCCTGCGCCGATAAGATGGTGCTGTCGCCGTAACTGAGACAACTGACTTCGTGATCCGATCCACCGACATAGGTGAAGCCGGTACCCGCCGGCATTTGCGTGCTCAAGGCATTTAGCAGATCGGGCGCCGGATTGGCGATGCCGTGACTTACGCCGGAAGCATCAATGCCTCCAGCAAAGAACAATCCGACTGGCTCGGCGTTTGCCGCGTCGACGAGAAGGGCGCCTGAATCGCCAGCGTCGCCGAAGCGGTCACCACTGACGGCGATCTGGTTGGCGAAGGTTTTGGTGAGGTAGGGCTTGGTCTCGGCGCAGTCGCGATAGTAGTCCACTGCAACATCGAGATCAAGCGCTGTAACCCGGCCGCAGGTGAGGCCTGTAGTGCGGCCACTTTTAGCAACGCGCAGCTGAAGGGTTGCATGTTCGCCTTGTCCGCCCGTCGAAGAAATACCGGGTGGCGCGGCCCCCAGCGAGCCGTCCGGTTGGCGGGAACCGAGTTCAAGGATGCTCCCGCCTGGATCGACCGTGTGCGATGCAACCTGTGCGATGGCTGCATCGACGTTGGTTTGGGCGGAACGAAGGGGCAGCCATGCAGTCAGTGCAGCAACCGGAACCGTTCCTGCGCCATCGCCGTTGGGCGTGCAGTTGTTATCGATGAGGCCAGGCTGCACGATCGTGTCGCCGACGGAAGCGCGATCGCTGCGAGCAAGAACATGGTTGTTGCTCAGCAGGTACTGGCGGCCGCCTGCATCCTGGACGAGCGCTCCGAGGGTTCCGCTGCAGCAGTCGACGACAATGTTGCCTTTTTCGTCGAAGTCATTGTTGTTGCCTCCAGAACTGCCGAGCAGCATGGGTCCGGACAGGGCTTGCTGGTGGCTCACTGGGTTGCTCATCACCCCCGGCGCATTGAGAAGGACGGCGGCCGCGATTCTTGCCGAGGAACCGGGAACTTTTGCCACCACGTAGGTGACGTCTGTGGAGGCAACCACTGATGGAGCGGTGTACGTGACAGAGCAGGTGGTGAAGGCGTGTCGGACACGCTGGCATGTGGTTGCGCTCAACGTTCCCTGGCCGGCGACGTCGCCGCCCGGCGTGCCGGAAAGCGCAAAGTGGATTTCGCGGGTTCCACCGGCTTCCGCCAGATAGCCGGTTACGGTGACGGAACCGTTCGGTCCAACTGCAGCGTTTTCGGGAGTAAGCGGTTGCAGGAAACCGGGCATCAGTGTCAGAGAGGAAGTGGCACGCTGGGCGGCGTCGGATTTCAATGTTGCGGTGATCTGGACTTCAGCTCGGTCAGTGGTGAGATAAGCAGGGGGCGTGTACTGGCCCAGATCGTTGATCTTTCCGGGGCCTGAAGCTGGATCTCCACCGTCGACGGTCCAGATTACGGAAGCAGTTGCCCCGCCAGCGAGGGTGGCAGAAAACTGCTGAACGGGACTGGCGTGCACATTCAGGGCGTTGCAGCTGGTACAGCTGGTGTCGATGACAGCCGAGCCGGGGGAAACGGAAAAAGCGAGGTTTGTTGACCTTGCGGTTACCGGACCAGCGCCGCATCCGGCGATGAGGGCCAAGCCCGCCATCAGGAGCAACGAAGAAAATCGCCAAAAACACGTGCTCCGGCGAAAGGCGGCGGCCTTCGTGCCGGGGAGCGACACTTGTCTCGTGATTTGAATGGTTCGCAGCAATGTCTCAGTGGTAAAGGCACGCAGAAACTCGGCGCATAGTGGCGACTAACTCTGCTCCTTCTAAGGGTAGCGCATCCGTGGTTGATCCAAACTTTTCGGCGGCGCATCCAGAGGGTCCAAAGTACTCCGAGTCACCGTCGTGGCGTGTCGCGGGTAAGGGCGGTCTGTGGCTCGGAACATCCTCGCAGTTCTGCTTGAAGTGTTCACCAGTGAAACCAACACTACCGCAAAAGTGCCAGTGTCCTGAATTGACACCGTCGCTGGACGTAAGTAACCTAAAAAAGAGTACTTTAGAGTTTTTGTTCTGTTACTGTTACATAACATGCACAAAAAGAATAGCTTAGCTATCCGACCGGCTGGAGGTTGGCTTTGAAGATTTCTGGGTTCAGAGCATTGATGCGCCATAGTTTTACGCTCGGTCAAAATTTGGCTACGGATGATCGTGGGCAGGCTGCCATGGTAATTTCGATATTTCTTGGAATTTTTGTGCTTGGCTTTCTGGCATTGGGTCTGGATGTCGGGTACCTATTCCACGAAAAACGGATGGCGCAGGCAGCCGCCGACGCCGCCGCTGTTGCGGCCGCGGAGGAATCAAGTTCCGGAAACACCGCAAACGAACAGACGGTTGCCAACGCCATGGCGAAGTTGAACGGTTTTGATCCAGGAGCTTCTGTGAATCCCGCCACAGTTACGCTCAAGACGCCAATCTCAGGCAACTATTCGGGATCTTCCACTTATATTGAGGCGGACGTGTCCAAACCGATTCCGACCTTTTTTCTTTCCGTCTTCGAGCACAACACGACCAACCTGACGATTTCGGCTCGAGCGGTTGCGGGCGGTGGGTTGAGCAGCCCTACCTGCATTTGCCTTGAGGCACCGAGTGGACAGGGCCTTGGCATGAGCAACAACGCAGGGCTCAATGCCAACCAGTGCGGCGTCACCGTGGACTCGAGCGGAAGCAATGCGGTGGGGGTGGTAGGAAGCGCGACTTTGAATGCATTGTCGCTGGGCACCGTCTCCAACTCCTGGAACAATAACAGCAACATCAATAACAATGGATTGATCACCTCGTCGACCAAGGTGATTCAAGGGATCGCGACACAGTGCAAGCCGGTTCTTACGGCCCCTACGCTTCCCACCGGGCTTCCCTGCTACAGCAATCCGATTCAGGGCTGGAATGCCGCGAACAATTACACCGGTGTCTACAATCTGCCGCTGGCGGGTCAGACCACGATGAGTAACACGGTGTGTTACACGAGCCTGAATACAAGCAACGCTGCTTCTGTGACCTTTTCGCCGGGATACACCTATTACATCCAGGGAGACTTTACGACGGGCGGGGGCGCTCCCGTCTCGGGGAACAGTGTTGTGTTTTATACCGGCGGAAATGTGAACATTGCCAACGGTGTAACCGCGACCCTTGCAGCTCCGACTGTAAGCGGGGTTCCGCAGACACTGTTCTACGCGAGGGGCAACAGCGTCACTATTCAAGGAGGCTCGACTTCCAGCTTCTCCGGCCTGGTCTACGCACCGAACGCCGCGGTAACCCTGAATAACGGGACAGGCACGACCTTAAACATGGATTTTGTGTCACAGACGCTTTCGATGTCGGGCGGAGCTACGATGAACAGTTATGCGACATCGGCTTTGGGAACTCTAAACCTGTCTGTTGCCAAACTAGCGGAATGAGGACATAGACATGATCTTGAAATCTCTCCAACACCCCATGATCACGTGGATGCGCAAGCGGCTCGCGGATAACGCCGGAAACGCGGCATTGGAACTCGCGTTTGCCTTCGGAATTTTCGGTACTCCATTATTGATGGGCACCTCTGAGCTGGCACTGGTGATTTATGACTCGATTGAGCTGTCGAATTGCGCACATGCCGGGGCGATGTACGGAATGATGAGTTCGACCTTTGCCGCGGACGTTTCGGGAATTCGGAAGGCTGCGCAAGCAGAGGCCGGCGATTTTGGGACCAGCGTGACGGTAACGCCGGTGACCTACTATGCATGTTCGAGCGCGGTGGATGGAACGCAGTATTCGACGCAAACCGCTGCGGCCGCGGCTTGCCCTGCAAACGCAAGCAATCACTATTTGCAATTCGTGAGGGTCGTTTCGAGCATGAGCATCAACCCACCGGTCAAGATTCCCGGTTTGCCGCAAACGTGGACGGTAAGCGGAACATCGGTGATGGAAGTTCAGGAATGACAATGAGAGGGCAAGTCTGGTTACGAAGTTTCTGCCGCTCTGATCGGGCGGAATGCGATCCTCACCGGGAGAAGCAGAACGAGAGGGGGCAGGCAGTCGTTGAGATTGCGCTGGCGCTCCCGATTATTGCGGCATTTACATGCATGATGATTGAGCTTTGTCTTGCTTTCTACAGCTACTGCATGATTTCGGAGTCCGCACGCGAGGGAACGCGGTATGCAATTGTACGCGGGGCCACTTGCCAGACCGGCACCGGCGGATCGTGCACTGCATCGGCGTCGACCATTAACGACGTAGTGAAGCACTTGGGCTGGCCCAATCTGGGCAATGGCACGCTGAGCGTGAGCACAACTTATCCCGACGGAAACGAGAACCCAGGCAGCCGGGTGCAGGTTGTCGTGAGCTATGTCTATCCCTACAACATTCCTTTCGCGCCCAAAGGGACTTTGCGAATGTCGAGTGCATCCGTGATGTACGTCGTTCAGTAAATGATCCCGCCTGGCCGCAGCTCACAGTGTCCAGACATCCCGCATCCTTGATGTATCGTCAAAGCGAAAGGTTCGGGGACCGATCGCGATGGCTGAACTGATCGCCGTGCAGGGCGACATTACAGAGCTGAGAGTAGATGCGATTGTGAATGCTGCCAACACTTCGCTGCTAGGCGGCGGTGGCGTGGATGGTGCAATTCATCGAGCGGCTGGGCCAGAGTTACTGGCGAAGTGCGCGAAGCTGGGCGGTTGTGCAACTGGTGACGCGAAGGCGACACCGGGATTTCATCTTCCGGCGAAGTGGGTCTTTCACGCTGTTGGGCCTGTCTGGCACGGTGGCGAGCATCATGAAGATGATTTACTGAAAAGCTGCTACCAGCGATGTCTCGAACTGGCGATGCAGCACCACGTGCGATCGATCGCATTTCCGGCGATCAGTACGGGAATTTATCATTTTCCTCGGAATCGCGCTGCTCGCATTGCAATCGATACGGTGCAAGAGCGTGTCGATGCGAGCGGAGTTGAGGTCGTTCGGTTTGTCTGTTTCGATCGTCAGACCTTTGCGATCTATGAACAGTTTCTGGCCGAGCCGTCTCGCGCATCAATCTGACGGCTGGAGCATCTATCAAAAGAACTCAATTTCCTTTGAGGACCGAAAAAATGGAATACGTGAATCTGGGCAGGACCGGATTGAAGGTCTCGCGCATCTGCCTTGGCTGCATGACGTACGGCAAGCCGCCAGCACCGGGTGAGTTGAAAGGCGGACGGCATTTGTGGGCGCTGAATGAAGAGGAGAGCCAGCCGTTTTTGCGGCAGGCGCTGGATCTCGGAATCAACTTCTTCGATACCGCCAATGTATATTCAAGCGGCGACAGCGAACGGGTAGTCGGCAATTTTCTGAAGGCGAACACGCAGCGCGAGGCTGTGGTGATTGCAACAAAAGTGCACGGCGTGATGCGGGATGAGCCGAACGGGAAAGGGTTATCGCGCAAGGCAATCCTGTATGAGCTTGACGAGAGTCTGAGGCGGCTTGGAACGGATTACGTGGATCTCTACCAGATTCACCGCTGGGATTATGAAACACCAATTGAAGAGACGCTGGAAGCACTGCACGATGTGGTGAAGGTCGGAAAGGTGCGGTACATCGGTGCGTCGTCGATGTATGCGTGGCAATTCGCGAAGGCGCTGTATCTCGCGGAACTGAATGGATGGACGCGATTCGTGAGCATGCAGAACCACTACAACCTGCTCTATCGGGAAGAAGAGCGGGAGATGATGGGGCTGTGTGCGGATGAGGGGATTGCGGTGATTCCCTGGAGTCCGCTGGCGCGTGGACGGCTGACTCGGGCGTGGCAGTCGGAGACAACGAAACGCTCAGAGACTGACCGCTTTGGCAACACGATGTATTCGCGCACCGAGGAGGACGACGAAAGAGTTGTCGACCGGCTGGGCGAGATCGCTAACAAGCGTGGTGTGCCGCGTGCACAGGTTGCTCTGGCGTGGATGTTGAGCAAGCCGGTTGTGACCGCGCCAATCGTGGGCGCGACGAAACGGCATCATCTGACAGACGCGGTGGCGGCATTGTCGTTGAGGTTGACGGGTGAGGAGATTGCGGCGCTTGAAGAGCCATATGCGCCGCATCCTGTGCTTGGATTCAATTGAGTTAGACCGCGGAAGAAATGAACGCACACATCTGAGTCCCAGTGCGCTTCGGCCGCACTGTGCCCGATGGTTTTCAGACTGAGGTGTCGCGACGCCCCTGCGCGGTTTCCGCGTGGCGGATGTTGATTGACCATGAGCGGGAACTGGAGCGCAGACCAGCAAGTGCCGATAAGACTCTTGCCGGCCAATTCCAGCTTCGTGGAGGTCCCAGATGATCTCAGATGCCGATCGTCGTCGATTCTTGCTTCTCCCGGTCACTGCTCATCGGACGCGAGGCCACATCGAAGCCTGCAGTCTCTGCGGGCCCCTTGCATTTGGCAACGACAACATTGTTTTCGTCGTCAGCGGGCCCTGAGCAACAACGAGAGCGCCGGCCCAACGACAACATCGAGAAGGAGAAACCCGAATGCCACAACTATCACGCCGTACCTTTATCGAGATAGCAAGCCTTGCAGGCGCCGGGCTCGTTGGCGGATGCGGAGGAGCGACAAGGGTGACCGGCTCGGATCACTTTCCGGTACTGGTTTTCTCCGATGTGCATTTCCAACCGTTCATTCCGCCCTCACCGCTAAATGCACCAATTACCACGACACTGGAAGCGAATATGGCGCTGGTCGGGCAACTTGATGCTGCGGATACATCCCAATGGCCGGCGATCTTTCAGGGGGTGGCGAATGCCGCGAACCACGAGTTGTCCGCGCCGGGGGCCGATACCAATTATGCGTTGCTGGCCCTGGCGCTCGCCAGCATCAAGCAGAACCTGAGAATGTGTCCGGCGATTCTCTTTACAGGTGACTTTCTCGGGCACGGTGTGGACCAACTTTACTCGGTGTATTCGGTGAACAAGACGGCCGCCGAAGCAGCAGCGTTTGTCGATAAGACACTCACATTTGTCTTGCAGCAGATCAGAGCGGCTGCGGGCTCGATTCCGGTCTATTTCGCATTAGGCAACTGTGATTCCTATACCGGATATGGGCCGGACGCCAATTTTCTTGCGAGTAACGCACAGCAGTTATACAGGCTCGCATTGAATGGCGCTGGGAATGAGCAGGATGTTATCAGCAGCATTACCAATGGCGGATACTATTCTGTTGAGCCGGCGGGAATGGATCTGGTGATCATTGGGCTTAACACTATCGCACTTTCGCCTCTTGTTGTTGCCGATCCGGCCATGATTGCGACACAGTTTGCGTGGTTTGACGCCCGACTGGCAGAAGCTAGTAAGGCCGGCAAGAAGGTTTGGCTGCTGATGCATGCGCCTCCGGGGGCCGATGAGGGGACAACAGGCGAGGCAGGCAATGACAACGGCAAGATCACGGCAGCCACGATGATGTGGGTGGACATGAATCAGGCCAAGTTTATGGGCATCATTGAAAAGTATCCCGGCCTTATTGCTATGTCTCTTGCTGGTCATACGCACATGGACGAATTCCGATTGTTGTCGCCGGGCAACGCGCTGGCGATTACTGCCGGCATCAGTCCGGTGTTTGGCAATAATCCGGCCTACAAAATTTTCACATTGGATAGCTTGAGCCTTACGCCTACTGACTATTCCGTTTTGAACTGCAATCTCCCGTTGGCACCTTCGCAGTTCAACAGTTATTACACATTCTCTCAAGCCTATGACCTCGAAGGGCCTCTCGCCACTTCGCTGGTTATGTTGTTTCCCACGCTGCTGGCATCGAATGCGGCACAGGAGCAATACCAGGGGGCGTTCTATTCCGGCAACCAGACCTCGAACCCCATCTCGAGCGCGAACTGGCCGGTTTACTGGTGCGGAATTGGATTTATGGATCAACAGCAGTTTCTTACTGCTGTAAACCGCTTCTGACGTCGGGACGCGTGGCCTGGGACGGTTGGGTTTGCCTGGGATTTGCCGACCCTTTGCCATTTATGAGACCGGCTTGGTCGGCAGATTTGTTATTGGACCTTTAGAGTCAGTTTTCCGAAGTGGGTGGCTGAAATCATTTCTTGAAAGGCTTCGCGAGCTTCGGTCCAGGGGCGGCTTTCCAAGACTGGGTGCAGCTTTGCGGCTGCGATGGCGTGGTTCATTTCCTCGAAGCGCTCGCGTGATCCGACGTAGATTCCCTGAATGTGGATTTGCTTATGCAGGATTAATGGGATCTGAATAGGTTCGGCGGGGCCGGAAAGTACGCCGATCTGCGCAATGAAGCCGCCCATTTTGACGGCGCGGAGCGAACGCGGCAGGGTGCCAACGCCACCGACTTCGACAACGAGATCGACGCCTTCGCCGTTGGTTTGTTCGACGACCCATCGGTCCCACTCTGATGTTTCGCCATAGTCGAGACCCTTGTCGAGACCGAGTGAACAGGCGCGCTGCAACTTGGCGTCGCTTGAAGAGATTCCAAGGACGCGCGCACCTTTCAGCTTTGCGAACTGAAGTGCGAAAACGGAGACTCCGCCGGTGCCCTGCACGAGGACGGTTGAATCTGCCTGGATGTTTGCAACGATGAGTGCATTCCACGCGGTGAGGGCTGCGCAGGGGAAAGTCGCGGCTTCTTCGAAGCTGAGGTGGTGGGGAATGCGGACGAGGCCGCTGTGCTTGAGAAGGACGTATTCGGCAAGCATACCGTCAATGTCGCCGCCGAGGGCGCCTTTGATTTTGGCGGGAGTGGGAGGGCCGTCGATCCAGTTCTGGAAAAAAGTGCCGCAGACGCGATCGCCGGGTTGCCAATCGGTGACGCCGTCGCCGATGGCAGATACTTCGCCGGCGCCATCGGAGCAGGGGACACGCGGCAGCTTCAGTTTGGGATTGTAGGAGCCTTTGACCATCATCAAATCGCGGTAATTGAGCGAGACCGCGTGAATTTTAACGAGAACTTCGCCGGGGCCGGGCTGAGGAGTGGGGCGGTCTACAAGCTCAAGAGAATCAATGCCAAAAGACGCAAACTGCCAGACGCGCATGGGGGAATCTCCAATGATGGATGCTCGGGAAATTTTACTGGAAGCACGCCATCGCGGTACGAACATTTGCAGGGGCCCGTAGAATGAAGATATGGCGCGCGGTTGGGAAAGTAAATCGGTGGAAGAGCAAATGGCGAGTGCCACTGAACAAAGATCTCCGCGCCCCGGTGAGGTACTGATGACTGAAGCAGAGCGTCGGCTGGCGGCCGACCAGCGTGCCGCGAACGAGCGGCGCAAACAGGCACTGAACCTTCAACGCGAAAACATTCTTTCGCAGCGGACATCGAACCCGGCGCGGCGGACAGCGCTGGCGGCGGCTTTGTCGGAGATTGAGGCACAGATTTCAGCGCTGGAGTAGTGGCGCAGAGATTGTTTGGGACGCCAGGCGGCGGAGAGCCATCGTAGTCTGGTTCGCATCGCCCCTCCGGGGCGCGAGAGCTTGTGGCTGGCAGAACCCAGGGTTTCACCCTGGGCTATTGTCGGTCCTCCCTCCGGGAGATTGAGTCTGCGATCGAGCAAGAAGCAACCGCATTGGTGCGGGTTATGCTCCCCTGAAACCGTGAGGATGTCGAATGGCCGGAGTGTCCAGGCCTAAAGGCCCCGAAGCTCCTTGCGTACGATTTCAGCAGCCTGAAGAGGCTGCTGCTCCTTCCCGCTTGACAAACTTGAGTGCCGCTGTCGCTACTCGTTCCGGTGGAAGAGGATTGAGTTGGCTTGCTGGACGGGCGTCAGCAGGACGCGGGCGATATTGACGTGGGCGGGTCGGGCGGCGGCCCATACTATTACTTCGGCGACGTCTTCGGGTGTGAGGGGCTTTACACCTTTGTAGACCTTGGCGGCGCGTTCGGTATCTCCGCGGAAGCGTACAAGGCTAAAGTCGGTTTCGACCATGCCAGGGTCGACGCTGGTGACGCGGATGGGTGTGCCTAATACGTCCTGGCGAAGGCCGTCGTTAATCAGGCGCTCCGCTGCTTTGGTTCCGCAATAGACGGCTCCGTTGGGGTAGGCGAGTTCTCCTGCGGTTGAGCCGAGATTGATGACGTGGCCGCGACCACGGACGACCATTCCCGGAACCACGGAGCGGGTGACGTAGAGCAGGCCTTTGACGTTGGTGTCAATCATCTCGTCCCAGTCTTCGATTTTGCCCATGTAGAGTTTGTCGAGACCGCGGCTGAGGCCGGCGTTGTTGACCAGGATGTCGATCTCGGACCACTCGGGGGGCAGGCCGTCGATGGCGTTCTGCACGGCGCGATGGTCGCGCACATCGAGGTCGATGGAGTGCACGGAGGGAGCGCCCCGCTCCATGGCGCGCGAGGCAATATCGGCGAGACGGCCGGCGCGGCGGGCGGCGAGAAGGAGGCGGGCTCCTTCGGCGGCGAAGGCGAGGGCAGTGGCTGCGCCGATGCCGGCGCTGGCTCCGGTGATGAAGACGATCTTTCCTTTAAGGCTCATGAAAATATCCTAGCGAATTCGGGTGTGTGGAGACGTGATGGCTGTTACTGGCCGGTGTGGAAGCTTTCGATCCGATGCTGAGAACCTCCACGGAAACGAAGGACCGCTCGAATGGTTAGCAGATTCCCACTCATGGCGCGGTAAGACTACGCCATGAATGGGGCACAGCAAGTTTTCCCCGGGGCCAATGACCGTCCATCTTGGCGGGAATGCCCTGGGGGCTGAAGCCCACTTCACTTTTTTGCTTCGATTCGTGGGGCTGGAAGCCCCACGCTCCCTCCCGCAAGGGAATCTCAGGGTTTTAAAATGCTGCGTCGCTGGGCTATGCGGTACTGGCCTACTGCCCAGTCTTCATTGGCGAGGCCGGCTTGCTTGGCTTGCTCGAAGATTTCGGCGAGATTGTCGGCGAGGCTGAGTCGGGTGTTGCGGGAGGCGGCGGCTTCCCGGAGCAGGCGAGTGTCTTTGGCACCGAGACTGATGCTTGCTCCAGCGTGCTCGGGTGGGTGGAGCATCACGTTTGCATATGCCGCGTAGAACGGGGATCGGAAAAGGGCGCTGTTGACGGCTTCGAGAAAGACGGCCGGAGCGATGTCCTGCGATTCGGCGAAGACGAATGCTTCGCTGAGCGACTGGATCATGGTGCTGATGAGGAAGTTGCCGCCGAGCTTGAGGGCGTGGGCCTGGCGCGGCTCGCGGCCGATGACGGAGATGCCGCGCGAGAGGGGCTCGAGGGCCGGACGCGCGCGCGATATGGCTTCGTCGGTTCCAGCGGCTACGATCCAAAGGCGGCCTTCTTCAGCCACGTTGGGACGTCCGAATACGGGGGCGGCAACAAAATCGACGCCACGACGGGCGTGCTCGGCCGTGAGCTTTTCGCTAAGCGCGACGCTGATGGTGCTGCAGGAGATGTGAAGGGCGCCGGGCTCGAGCGCGTCCATGAGGCCGTTGGAGCCGAAGAGGACTTCTTCGTTAGCCGCATCGTCGAAGAGCATGGTGATGACGGCGTCGGCGCCGAGTTCAGCTTCTGCGGGAGTTCCCGCTGCTATTGCTCCTTCGCGGAGCAACGGTTCGATGCGCCCTTCGGTGCGGTTCCACACCCTCAATTCATGACCGGCTGCGAGCAGGCGCATCGCCATGGGTACGCCCATCTGGCCGGTTCCTAGAAATCCGATTTTCATATTTTTCTCCCCGCACCATTATCTTGTCACTGGAGTGCGGTCGAACTGCAAGCGTCCGCGAGACGCGCGATAGACTGAATCATCGATGCTGCGAACTGTGAATGCGACGCGTTATGTTGTGCCACTGCGCGAGGGGGGCTCTCTGCCTGCGATTGTAGAAGCCGATGATCTGGGTTTGTATGTGGTGAAGTTTCGCGGGGCAGGGCAGGGGATTCTGGCGCTGATTGCGGAGTTGCTGGCGGGAGAGATTGGGCGGGCGCTTGGGCTTCGCGTGCCGGAGATTGTGTTCATGGAGATTGATGCGGCCCTGGGGCGGAACGAGCCGGATTACGAGATACGGCAATTGCTGAAGGCTAGTACGGGTGTGAATCTGGCGCTCGACTATCTGCCGGGGTCCACAATGTTCGATCCGGCGGCGCGGGATACGGCTCCGGTGGACGAGGCTTCGATGATGGCGTGGTTTGACGCGTTCACGCAGAACATCGATCGGACTTCGCGAAATGCGAATTTGCTGGTATGGCATCGTAAGCTTTATCCGATTGATCATGGGGCGGCGCTGTTTTTCCATCACGACTGGCCGTCGCGGGAGAAGAAGATTGCAGCGCCGTTCGCGGAGATTGAGCAGCACATATTGCTGCCGTGGGCGACGGAGATAACGAAGGCTGCTGAGATCGCGCATGAACGGCTGACGGAGCCGGTGCTGCGGGCGATCGTGGAGATGGTGCCGGATGCATGGTTTGAGGCGATTCCGGGCGATGTGAGCGGGTCGGAGAGGCGCGCCGGGTACATAGAGTTTTTTACGCGGAGGCTTGAGAGTTCAGCAGTTTTTGAAGAGGAGGCGATCGGTGCCCAGTCCCGCCTCGTTTGATTACGCGATTTTGCGCGTGGTGCCGCGGGTGGAGCGGCAGGAGTTTATCAACGCCGGTGTTGTCGCTTTTTGTCTTGAGAAGAAGTATCTCGCGGCGCGGATTCATCTGGATGAATCGCGGCTGAAGGCGCTCTGGCCTGAGGCGGATGTGGAACTGGCGCGGGAGCATCTGGAGGCGGTGCGGCGGATCTGTGAGGGCGATCCGTCGGCGGGGCCGATTGCGAAGCTTTCGCAGCGCGAGCGCTTTCATTGGATCATCTCGCCGCGCAGCACGATCATTCAGCCGTCGCCGGTGCATACGGGCGTTTGCGATGAGACCGATCGAATGATGGACCGGCTGGCTAAGCAATTTCTGGATTTGTGATATGGGAGAAAATACAGAGAGCGGTTGGCAGACTTCTGAGTTTTGATTCTTCCGAGTTGACGGTCACTCGTCCCCTAGCCTTAAACTGGCCAGACAGAAGGGGGCGCTTATGCGTTCCTCTCTGCATACGGCGCGTACCTAAGCTTTCTGAATGGCGGCTTGGAGAAGTACGGCATGTTCGTCACGGTGTAGGTGTAATCTCCAACCGTGATTCTGCCCGTTATGGAAAACCAGCCCCGGTCTTCCTCGCACATCCCCGCAATGACCGCGCGAGCCATCTCTTCTATCTCTGTAAGCACATCCTTCTCGCCTTTTCGATATCGTCGTTCGTAGGGGAACTCCCAGTATGCTCGTAGACCGAAACCAACGCTGTCTACCTCCAGATCATCGCAAACAACTCCAAACTCAGCAGCCGATGACGTCGTGGGTTTCAAGCTGATGACCGTTGGTCGCTTGTGATCCGCCGGGGAGATTTCGATGGTGGCGGTACCGGGCGGGAGTTCATCCACGAGTCTTTGGATAATAGCTGCCACTTCCGCTTGCATAGTTCCCGCCATAGTACACGACGACTGGCGCTTCTGCTGACCATGACATTGTCGAATTGTGCCTGATAGAGAAGTTTCGGGCTGATGGGATGCCAAGAACAAACGCAGATCCTTCGCTATGCTCAGGATGACAGTGACTTTGGCAGGCGAGTGTAGTGTTTTAAAGCGATAATTCGGCACTTGCAAACTTTGACCAGTGCCGATAATTCCGACATGTGGACGATTCGGAAGCGACACCGTTTTTCGTTGCTTGAATTTCGCAACAGGAGAACTGTAGTCGTCATGTGAGGCTGCTCCATGAATGGGGCACCGGGCGTCCGTTCTCTACCAGTTCACGCCAGCTAGATCTTTTGCGAGCTAATGGCTGTCGCCCTTTGCCGTCGGAGTCGCGGCATTTGCTTCCTTCGCGCCCTTTCCTCGATCAGTCGCTGGGACGATGCACGTGGGTTCCTCGCTCTTTTGGCACGGATCTGCATCTCTGACGAACTTGAGCAATGGAGTTTCCGTTGTCAAGCGCGCAAGCTTGTGCAGGAATCCGCACTGACGCGCAAGTTGTTCCAACGGTCCGGCGAGCAACGCATTGAATTTCAGGCATGGGGCATCGGGGGCGCAAACGCTGCGGGCATTTCCCCCGTCATTGATGTAAATCCCGTAGCTCGAAAGGGGGGTGTCTGCGTTCCCATTTGAATTGGTGAGGTCCTGTACGCAGCTGTAGATTGTCTGCTGGTCTGGAGTGCGCGTTTCAGGTGCCCCGATCAGGCACTGGTATTCTGCCGGCGTCAGGACCATGCGCGCATCGATCCCAAGTGCCCGGGCGATCCGGTCCGCTCGCTCTATCCCGAGTGGCTCGTTGATCTGCTCAGCCTGCCTGGCTTTGGTCGGGGCCAGGCGCTCCCATTTCGGATCCTCCTGGCATTGGCTGGGCCAATCGGTTTTACCACCACCGACATTGGGGTCCTCCGCAAAAAATGGCTCGAGTTCAGCGTACGAGCAACCGCTCGGATTTTGAAGAAGGCAATCGTAGACCGGTTGAGGAATGGGCGTCCGGTAAGCCGGCATGTCGGCGGCAATGTTGGGATCTGCCACGTACAGGAAAAGGAAGTTCACGAGATAGATCGAAGGAACCGTGGACATTCCGTAGGGCGCACTGACGCCCTTGTTGGGGGGAATGTTGGGCTTTTCATTGCCTGCTTTGTTCGCAGAAACCCCCGGTTCCTGCGCGGCGAGAGACACTGCGCAAAGTAATCCCGCAACCGCCAGGGCCGCGGAAAGAACGATCTTTCGAATGTGCATGCATTCTCCTGGAGCCTCGGATTGTATCTTTCGGGGAAAACGATATTCAAGGCAAAACGGTCCAGAAAAGCGTGATTTGGGAATTACTCTTTCCGTTGAGAGCATCCTGCATTCTTTGCAGTGGGATGGCAAGAAATTGCACCCGACAACATGAACTGTGAGAATGCCTTGAAGTGTCCGGGCCTAAAGGCCCCGTAGCTTTTGTTGGGATTTCAGCAGCCTGAAGGCTGCTGCTCCCTCCGTATTCCCAACTCCCACGCGCGCCGCAAATAGAGGAGGGCGAATCGAATAGTTTTCTCTATGATTCAAGTGACGGAGTCGAACGGCGTTTACCAAGAACTGAATTGAATTCGTTGCTGGACAAGCGACGACTAAAGGAAAAATCGAGATGAAAAAAGATCGCCGCGGACTTAATCCTGCTTCGAAACCGAGTGGGGACGGGTGTGTGGAATGCCTGGCGTCGCCGAAAGGTTGGTGGCTTCACCTCCGCCGGTGTGCCGAGTGTGGGCACATTGGATGCTGCGACAGTTCTCCGAGTCAACATGCATCCAAGCATGCGGCGGCGACAGGCCACACGATCATAACCAGCTTTGAGCCGGGTGAGGACTGGTTCTACGATTACGAGAAGCAGGGGATGATCAAGGGTGTTGAGTTGCCTCCGCCGCATTCGCACCCAAGAAATCAGCCTACTCCCGGGCCAGCAGGACGGGTCCCAGCCAACTGGGAATCCCTCCTGAACTAGCTGACGCCGATCGATTTTTAATGAATGGAAGCGGGACTCGGAACATCGTATTTGTAACGAGCACCGGATCGAAAGGAGCCATCGATGAACGCGGTACAAGTCGAACACAAGAGCTATGAGATGCCTCCGCGCGAGGGGCTCAGCATCGCACATTTTCTCACCGTCGCCGACATCAACCGGTCGGCTCACTACTACGAAAAGGTCTTCAGATGACGGAGCTGTACCCGCATTGGGTAGCCAATCAGTCGTGGTTGATGTTCGGATTCCCGCAGCCATAACAACGACAGTTGATTGGCGAGCAAAGCAGATCCTTCGCAGCGCATATTCACCCCACAGACAAAGACCTGTCTGTGGGGTTCCCGCTTACCCCATGCTCGACTCTGTCGCTCATGGAGCCACAAGCTTGCTGCGCCCAAGGATGACAGTGCGAGCGGAAAAACGAATTTACTGCTGCTGGGGCGCGACTAGCTGGTGCGCGATGGCGAAGAGGGCCAGTTCGAGGCGGGTGGAGACGCCGGTCTTGTCGAAGATGTTGGACAGGTGGCGTTTTACGGTTTCCTCGCTTAGCGTGAACTGCTTGGCGATGTCGCGGTTGCTGCAGCCTTCAACGATGCAGCCGACCACGTCGAGTTCGCGGGGGGTAAGGCCGTAGGTCTTGCGCTGTGGCGGCTGGGCCTGGCGCATGAGATCGTGCAGGGCGGAGACGAGATTGACTACACGCTTGCCGCCAATCCAATAGTCACCGGCATAGACGGTGCGGATCGAGGTGTGGAGCGCGCCGGCGAGAGCGTCTTTGAGGACGATGCCGCGTGCGCCGATGTGGAGAGCCTCAATGATCTGCTGAGTGGTGATGGTAGAAGTGAGGAGGATGATCTTGACAGTTGGCGAGCCGTTCATGATGGCGCGCATCGCCTCAAGTCCGGGCAGGCGCGGCATCTGGACATCGAGCAGGAGGATGTCGGGTGTCGTCTCCAGGGTCTGAGTGATGGCCTCATCGCCATCGTCGGCTTCTCCTACGACTTCGAAGCCGTCGCGCTCGGTGAGCATGTTGCGCACACCGATACGGACTACCGGATGATCATCGGCGAGTACGATGCGGATGGGTTGTTGTTCCACGAGAGCCCTATACCTCCGAAAAGCCGAAAATGACGTACAGGCAACCTAAGCGGCCCGCATTCAACAACATGTTTCCAGCTCTGCTTTCAAATGAGCCAGGCAAACCTGAACTACGCTGGAAATTCCTTTTCAAGCATACTCTCCAGCCTTTGTGTCGCCGAATACAACTCTTGTAGTGCGGCCCTAAAGTTATCCAGTTGGTCAATCCCGAACTCTGGCTCACTTTTGGACTCGAAGAAGGCGCCCAGCTTTGCCGCCTGCATGGCGCCTGCCATTCCGCAGCCGCCTTTGATGGCGTGGCCAATGCGGCGGACCTCGTCCCTGTTGCCGGCTGCGATGGCCTTTTCGAGTGCCGCGAGGCGCTTGTGAAGGTCGGTTACGACGGCGGTGTAGATCTCGCGGACGGTGGGCTCTGTCATGAGCTGGCGAAACTGATCGAGTGTGACGGGATTAATTACAAGGTCTTCAGCGTCGGTGATCTCCGGCTGGTTGATCTTGGGCTGGTGCTGATTGAGCAGCTTCTGCAGGTCCTCAGGACCGAAAGGTTTGAGCAGGAAGCCATCCGCTGCGGCGATGAGATCGTCGGCGGGGGTGGTGCCGCTGATGAGGATAATCTCGTCCTGGCCAAGTTGCCGAAGCCTCGTGATGAGCTCTGGCCCGCTCAGGCCCGGCAACTGCGTGTCCAGCAACACCACACCGGGTGCCACGGCTCCCGCTTCGAGAATCTGGAGAGCCTGGTTTCCGTCTTCAGCGCTGTGCACCATATGACCGTGCAGGGTTAGCACGGTAGCGATCACCTCTCGGCTGACGAGGTCGTCGTCAATCAAGAGGATGGTAGATAATTCGTGCTTTTCACCTATGCCGAGCATGTCGTTCTGCCTTTTAGCGGTAGTGTGTCTCTACTCCTGTGCGACGGATATTTCGTGGAGCCAGCCCGGCGATTTGAGCAACTCGCGGGGGCGGGAACCATCGGCGGGGCCTACCAGGCCGTCGCGTTCCATCAGGTCGATGAGGTGCGCGGCTCGACCATAGCCAATTCTAAGGCGACGTTGGAGGAGAGATGTAGAGGCTTTTCCAAATTCAAAAACCAAACGTACTGCGTCGTCGAACATGGGGTCGTTGTCGTCGCCGTCGTTACTGGAGCCTTCCATGCTCTGTTTTTCGTCGCGTGGCGACTCCAGGAAGCCTTCGACGTACTCGGCCTGGCCCTGGTCTTTCCAGAAGGCGACCACGGCTGCGGTCTCTTTCTCGCTGACGTAGGGGGCATGCAGGCGGAGCAAGCGGCTGGTGCCGGGGGGAAGGAAGAGCATGTCGCCACGGCCGAGGAGCGCTTCGGCGCCGTTGGTGTCGAGGATGGTGCGGGAGTCGACCTTGGTGGCGAGGCGGAAGCTGATACGCGTAGGGATGTTGGCCTTGATGAGGCCGGTGATGACGTCGACGCTGGGCCGCTGGGTGGCAAGAACGAGATGGATGCCGACGGCGCGCGCCATCTGGGCGAGGCGGGTGATGGATTCTTCAACATTGGCGCGATCGAGCATCATGAGGTCGGCCAGCTCGTCGATGATGATGACGAGGAAGGGAAGGGGTTGCTCTTCCTGACCATCGTCGAAGAGAGAAGGCATTGCGCCTTCGAAGAGCTTGTTGTACTGGTCGATGTTGCGGACGCTGCGGCTTGCGAGTAGTTTGAGCCGGCGCTCCATTTCACGGACCGCGTTGCGGAGGGCGTTGGCTGCCAGCTTGGGCTCGGTGATGATGGGCGTGAAGAGATGAGGAATGCCCTCGTACATGCCGAGTTCCACGCGCTTGGGATCCACGAGAATGAGGCGAACCTGCGATGGGGTCGTGCGGTAGAGCAGGCTCATGATCATCGCGTTGATGGCGACGGATTTGCCCGATCCGGTTGAGCCGGCGATCAGGACGTGAGGCATTGAGGCCAGATCGGCGGTGACGATGCGTCCGTTAATGTCCTTGCCCATGGCGAGGGTGAGTCGCGATTTGGCCTTGGCAAAGGTTTCGGATTCGAGCACGTCGCGCAGATGGATGGTTTCGCGTTCGTGGTTCGGAACCTGGATGCCGACGGTGCTTTTGCCGGCCATGCGCTCAATGAGGATGCTTTCCGCGCGCATAGCGAGGCAAAGATCTTCGGCCAGTCCGGTGACGCGGCTGTATTTCACGCCGGCTTCGGGTTTGAACTCGTAGGTTGTCACCATCGGACCGGGATTGATGCGCTCGACAGATCCACGCACGTCGAACTCGGCACACTTTTCTACCAGCACGCGGGCTTCGTCGCGGAGTTCATCTTCGCGGACGACCTGCGGACCGGAGCCGGAGTTAAGAAGGGTGCTGGGGGGCAGGCGGAATCCGCTGACGTTCTTGGGAGCGACGGTCACGGTGCGTTCATCGGCGTCGGCGCGTTCGTGAATGGCTATGCCATTAGGCGCGGAGGCATGAGCCGGGGGAGCCGGTGTTGGAGCGGGCGCCGGCGTGGGAATGGGAGCTGGTGCCGCACGGGTTTCGACCACCGTTTGCGGTGCGGGTTGCGGTACCGGTTGCTGTGCTGGTGCGGCAACAGCTGGAGCGGCTGCCACAGGCACAGTCATGGCAGGGACGGAGGCTGGGGGAGTACCGGCATCTGCTACCGTTCGCTCCCAGATGCTGGTGCGACGTGATGGAATCGGTTCTCCACTCCAGCGACCAGGACCTGTCGCTGTGGACCCCGGCTCGTCGGTGGATTTGGCGGCACGTTGGAAGGCGGGAATCTCTTCTACAGGGTCGGGATCGGCAGCCTGCTTCTTCAAACCGAAGAGAGCGGCAAGGCGGCTCGGGCGCGGCGGAGGCATCTCAGTCACTTCTTCATGCGCGTCCCCAATAGCTCCGGAGAAGAGCCGCTGTGCGGGACCGGGCTGGGTCTGTTCGGCAATGCGCTCTTCCAAATCGCGCTTGCGCTCTGCACGCTCTTCGCGCCAGTTGCTGTAGCGGTCGTGCCAGGCGACCAGGTTGAGCCAGCGATCTTCGATCTGTGTCTTGAGCGCCCAGAAATTGATATTGGAGGCGAAGTACACGCCAACAGCGGCCAGCACGAATGCCACGAGCCATGCGCCTTGTGTGTTGAGGTATCCCACGAGTGCGCCGGCAATTACCCGCCCCATTACGCCTTCGATCGGGACGGCGTGCATCCAGTGCCAGTGCCACGGCAAGAGGCCGAAAACCGCGGGAACGAAGGTGATAGCCAGCGCCGTGCCCATCCAGCGCAGGATTGCCGAGCCGCCCGATCGGGAGCGGATCCAACTCCAGCCGAGACCGCCGATCCAGAGCGGGAAGAGGAAGGCCGTGATTCCGAAGGCCTGGAGCAGGATGTCGCTGAGATAGGCACCGAAGAGACCGATCCAGTTTTGGACGGCATGGGCCGGATCCGCGCCGGAGGCAGTATTGATGGATGAATCGGATGGATGGTAGGTAGCGAGCGCGAGCAAGAGAAGGACGGAAACGAGTGAGAGCACCAGGCCCAGGAACATATTGAACGCCCGGCTGCGCGTCGGCGACAAGATAATCGGAATCGGCTTCATTGAGGGGACGCCTCCGCGCTGGCTGGCTCGGCCGCAATCGACACGATCGTCGGAATCACTGCGATCAGGCCGCCGAGGCGGGCGAGAAATCCCAGAGCAGCCTTTATTATCCCCGGTGGCAAGAGCGGCTTCCGGCCAAAACAAGGCAGGGGGAACCACGGAATCCACCCCCGGCGGAGAGGGATTGACTTCTGGGATATCAGCCACGGCGTGCCAAGGCAACTTTGCCTGTCATGCGCGGAATTGCCTCGGAGTGATCCGGGCACACGCTGAAGTTCACTTGATCCCATGCGGGCTGACAGTTTTGCTAGTTGTCCGAGGGCTGCATAGCGCTCATTCTTCATCAGAGGAGCAAACGATTGAGCGCCGACGACAGAGCAGTCAGGCAGGACTCCTTGCCATTTCCACCCACGCCATCGGCAAGCATTGCCGGTCGCACGATGCAAGAATCGGTTTACAAGCGGCGTGTTGCCCCTCGTCGTCTGCCCGCTGGCTCTCCCAACATTTTCATTGTGCTCATCGATGATGCTGGGCCCGGCCTCCCGTCCACCTTTGGAGGCGAGGTCCAAACCCCGACTCTGGATCGCATCTTCAACGAAGGGATCGCGTACAACCGTTTCCACACGACTGCCATGTGCTCGCCCACCCGGGCATCCTTGCTGACCGGCCGGAATCATCACCGGGTCGGCAACGGGCAGATCGCAGAGTTAGCGAACGACTGGGACGGATACTCGGGCCGCATTCCTAAAAGCAGCGCGCTGGCAGCGGAGGTCCTGAAGGACTACGGATACAGCACTGCCGCCTGGGGAAAATGGCACAACACACCCGCAGAGGAAACAACGGCTGTGGGCCCGTTCGAAAACTGGCCCACTGGATTAGGTTTCGAATATTTTTACGGATTTCTTGCAGGCGAGGCGTCGCAGTATGAGCCCAATCTGGTGCGGAACACCACCATCGTCCTGCCGCCGAAGAGCCCGGAGCAGGGTTACCACCTCAGCGAAGATCTGGCGGACGATAGCATCCGTTGGTTGCGGCAGCACCGAGCCTTGCAGCCCGACAAACCGTTCTACATGTATTGGGCAAGCGGTGCAATCCACGGACCGCACCAAGTCGCGAAAGAGTGGGCCGACAAGTATAAGGGCAAGTTCGACGATGGCTGGGATGCCTACCGTGAGCGTGTGTTCAAGCGTGCCAAAGAGAGGAATTGGATCCCCCCTGATGCTAAGCTCACGCCACGGCACGAAACCATGGATTCGTGGGAGAACATCCCGGACGGGGAGAAGCCCTTCCAGCGCCGGTTGATGGAAGTGGCCGCCGGCTTCACCGAACATGTGGACGCTCAAGTCGGGCGCATCATTCATGAGATCGACCGCCTCGGCTATGGTGACAACACCCTCATTTTCTATGTTTGGGGCGACAACGGGTCCTCGGCTGAGGGTCAGAACGGCACAATCAGCGAGTTATTAGCGCAAAACGGCATTCCCACTACGGTCGAGCAGCACATCAAGGCGCTCGATGGACTGGGTGGACTCGATGTGCTTGGCTCCGCCAAGACGGATAACCAGTATCATGCGGGTTGGGCTTGGGCTGGCAGTTCTCCTTACAAAGGGACCAAGCTCCTCGCCTCGCATTTTGGAGGCACCCGTAACCCGATGGCGATCCGATGGCCAGCGAAAATCAGACCTGATTCCACGCCACGCCCGCAGTTTCATCACTGCAACGATATCGTCCCGACCATTTACGAGATTGTTGGCATCACCCCACCGCTGGTGGTTAATGGCGTTCCCCAAGATCCGATTGACGGGGTGAGTTTCGCTTACAGCTTCAACGACTCAAAGGCCGAAGGACAGTTGCTTACGCAGTATTTCGAGGTCATGGGCAGCCGCTCAATTTACCACGACGGCTGGATGGCTTCCGCACTGGGACCTCGCCTCCCATGGGTACCGGGCATTCCCCCAGGCATTCAAGAGTGGACACCGGACAAAGACGCCTGGGAACTCTATAACCTGAAGGAAGACTGGACGCAGGCAAGCGACCTCGCCAAGGAAATGCCTGAGAAACTGGCCCAATTGAAAGAGGTCTTTCTCATCGAGGCAACAAAGAACAAGGCGCTTCCCATCGGGGGTGGCCTCTGGGTTCCCGTATTGCATCCCGAGATGCGTATTGCCCCTCCCTACTCCGAGTGGAATTTCTCTGGCGATACGGTTCGCATACCGGAATTCTGCGCGCCGGCTCTCGGTAACAAACCCAATATCGTCACGATTGACGCCGAGATTCCCGCCGTTGCCGAGGGTGTGCTCTACAAACTGGGTGCTAACTCCGGGGGGCTGACCTGCTTCGTAGAGGAAGGCGTTCTCTGCTACGAATACAACCTCTTCATCATCCAGCGCACAAAGATCCGCGCCAAGCAGAAGCTTCCCGTGGGCAAAGTAAAGATCGAGGTCGAGACCGTGTATGCGGTGCCCAGGCCAGCGGGACCGCTGAACATCACCTTGAGGGTCAATGATGAAGTGGTCGCCTCAGGCCAAGTGCCCATATCCGCGCCTCTGATCTTCACGGCCAACGACTGCCTCGACATCGGCATTGCGCTCGGTTCGCCCGTGTCCCTTGACTATTGTGACAAGGCGCCGTTTAAGTTCAACGGGACCATCGAGAAGGTGCACGTGCAGTACAGGCGTACATGAAAGCAATGAAGACCAGCGGCTAGCCAAGCGAAACGGTAAGCTTGTATTCAGAAAAGAGGCACGGTCAACGTTATGGCGTTATGGCTGATCGTGCCGGCTCAACATCGGCAGTTTATCTGCCCATTCCGCAGACCATCCTTCTGGAAACGTGAATTGGCCCTTCTGCGTCTACACCGTCTCAAGCAGGCTTCCCTTGATTCTTCACTACGTGAGTGACACCGGACAGCAGACTGCCTTGTCCCCAGCCGATGCTCGCCTGTTGCCCGTGAGGGGTGAGGGAACACTTCCCAAAGAAAGCACCCTCGTGCTTGGCCTTTGTCGGACCATCGCTACTGCTGACCGAGTCCTTCTCTTTTCCACTTGCGTCGTCGAAGGGTGATTTGCGTGTTGATTTGTCAGTGAGGTCCTGCTTGTCAAACTTCATTGTGACTTCGCCGGCCGTGCTAGTATATTGCACCGTGTCCCCCACGTGTATGACGCGAGGTATGTTCCGTGGAATAGCGTGCAAACCATGCGAATCCTTCTCAAGGTTGACGTGAATCAAGTGATTGGCTGCCATGTTATTTCCCTCCGTTTGAATTTTCAGCTACTAATTCTTTAAAGCGAGAATCATTGCGAAAGTCCGACAAGTCGGGATTGCGGGCGATTTCCCGCAGCAGTTCTGGTTTGGCTCCATTGAGAAGCTGGATCGCACGGTCGCGTTGACCGAGCGCTTCATAGGTCAAAACCGCATTGCGAATGACCTTTGTTTCGCCCCGCGACATCTGCAAAGCCTGTGCAATTTCGTTTTCCGCTCGCTTCCGGTCTCCAAGGCGGGCTGAAGTATAGGCAACGAATCCCCGATCGTATCCCTTTCTGGGGTCTTGCTCGAGCGCCGACAGGGCAATGTCCATGGCCTTCCGGTATGCAGCGTCGGCCTCGTGCTGTCGCCCGAGACGTCGCTCGGCATCCGCGAGATTCTCAAGGTACACATACTCGGCGGGATCCATTGCCACCGCGCGTCTGAAGTAAGAAACCGCCTCTTCGTCCTTGTTCTGGTACGCGCGCACGACGCCCATGCTGTTCAGCGCCCGTGGGGTCTCGTGCAGCTTCAATGAGGTGAGTAATGCCTTCTCAGCCTCGGCCTCCCTGCCGAGGTCATCGAGAGCGGCGCCCAGATTGGTGTATTCATCGAACAAGCGGGGAGCTCGTTCGATGGACTTCTGAAATTGTTCGGCGGCTTGCGCATAGTCTCCGTGGTTGTAGTAGAAAACCCCGAGTCCGTGATATCCCGCGTAGTAATCGGGATCGAACTGGATCGCTTTCTGATAGGCTGCGATCGCCTGGGCCGGCATTTTCAGTTTGTCGTAGACATCAGCGATCCGCCGCAGAGCGTCTGCGTCCTGCGGATCGCGAGCGAGCACGTTACGGTAGTCATCCAGGGCTTCCTCATACTGGCCCGCGGTCTTCTTCAGCAGGCCCGCGGCCAGGCGCACTCGCGGCGAATCGGGATTCAGACTCTCCGCGGCGTCCAGATCACGGCGGGCATCCTCGAGAATCCCCGGCTTATCGGTCTGTTCGATTTTCATGACCTTGGCTTCGACCAGGCCAGCCAGCGGGAGTGGCGATCGAGGATCAAGCCGGGCGGCTTCCCCGAAAGATGTTATCGCCTCTTCGAAACTGTCCTCATCTTTGCGGAGTTGGTAGAGCCCTCTGTCGTAGGCCGGCGTCGCTTGCGTAGAGATCATTTCCGGTGTTGCAGGGCCGTGTAATCCCAATGCCAGTGAGACTGCACCGGCGAACGCCGCAGGCAGGTTGCCAACGGTGGCGGGCGAATAACGTCCTGTGAATTCCCGCAGGGGAGCCTGGGTCGCCAAATCGATGACAGCGCCTTGTGCGACTAATTCTTCGCCTTCGCTCTTCAACTTGACTTGCAGAACGTGGGTGGCATGCAGCACATCGCGTGCCTGCTCTGACGTCAGAACGTGCTTTTCCTGGACCTCCAGCGGCGGAATCACTGCGACCCTGCGATGTTTACTCGTCATCTGCCGGATGCGATCGGAAACGTCCTGCAAAATTCCACCGCTGATGTCTGCAGCATTTGCGGCACCCTCGACCGGGAGAATGGCCAGGCGCACATTGGGCGGAGGCCACAAAGAGTCGCTCAACCACTCGCGCACCTGGGGCACCGCCAGAACCGAGAGAAAGATCAGGGCAGCCACAACAAAGGGGGCTTTGCGAATGGGCTTTCTCCCGAGCGTGGCAATCACTTCTTGCGCATTGGAAGGGCGAAGTGCAGGTGATGCATTAAGGCAGGACAGGACGACCTTATCCCATTTTGGTTCGAGCTCGTTGTTGAGGGTGGACGGAGCCACAAAACGGCTCGGTTTATCGGGATTAGACGTCTTTTCTTGAATTGGGAATCGACCAGTCACGATCTCGTACAGGATCACGCCCAGCGAGTACATGTCAGAGGCGCGGGACGCCTTTTCGCCTTTGGTCAACTCGGGCGCCATGTAACCTGGGGTACCGCCTTCGGTCGAATCCAAAGCAACCGCGCCAGCCAGGCCAAAATCCATAATGACAACCCGCAGACCTTCGTTAGCGGTTCGGCAAAGCATGATGTTGCCGGGTTTCAAGTCGCGATGAACGACACCGCTCTCGTGAGCCGCGGCCAGGCCGGAACATATCTGGAGGGCTATCTCGGATGCCTCGTTACCTGGGAGCCCGGGGCCTGCGACGAGGCGCGCGGCCAAGGTCTCTCCCTCGAGCAGTTCCATTGTGAGAAAGTCGATCTCGCCGTGCGCAGTTTCAGTGGTATGAATCTCATTCACGAGGCAAACGTTGCGGTGGCGGACCTGCAACGCGCCCTGAAGTTCCGGCGAAAGAAGACGATGAAAGCCGGGCTTCGCCGCCTTGATGGCAATTCGCTGATTGCGTTTTCTATCAAAGGCCTCGTAAACGAAGCCCATGCCTCCCTCGCCTATCTCTCGGAGAATCTCAAATCGATTGGAGATAACCTCTCCGATCTCAAAGGGGCGCCGCTGATCTTGGATGAGGGAGTGCTCCATGAAGCTTCCCAATCTTTCTTGTCGCTTCATTAGCTCAACAGCCTCCAGATACATGCTTTCGTCGCTTTCGCAGGCGCGGCGCAGATAGGACTCGCGTTCCGTCGCCGAGCGCCTTAGGGCAATCGACACGACAGCCATCACCCGCTCGTCTTTGTCGGCATTATCTGCCATGCTAATTTTCCAAATGAGGGGCTAGCGAACTCGCTGGGAAAGCCAGTCCTTTGCGAGCAACCAGTCTCGTTGTACCGTTCGGGTTGAGATATTCAGAACCGCCGCGATTTGCTCGTCAGAAAGCTCGGCGAAGTAGCGCAGTTCAACGACCTGCGCCTGCCTGGGATTCAGGGTTTGAAGCTCAGAGAGCGCGTCATCCACAGCAATTACTTCGATGGAACGCTCGCTCGAAAATGCCAATCCCTCTTCAAGCTCCACTCGATGAAGGTCGCCGCCTCGTTTGCCCGCATTGTGCGCTCTTGCGTGATCAACCAGCACTCGACGCATCACGTTGGCCGCCACACCGATGAAGTGCTGGTGGTTCTGCCAGTCGGTGCCATTGCCCACCATGCGCATATAGGCCTCATTGATCAGCGCGGTGGGCTGCAACGTGTGGTCCGGGCGTTCCCGCCGCATGTACCCCTTCGCGAGCATATGCAATTCCTTGTAGACCAAGCCCAGGAGCTTATCCGCAGCGGTTGCGTCGCCACTCTTCATGGCGTTCAGCAGTACCGTCACTTCGCCGACATCTCCGGTCATCCCGCAAACCGCCTCAATGCTGATGAGAATCATACGACGATGTTTCCCGGGCTTGTCGGGAATTCGCGAATGAATCCGCATTAGTCGGTGAAGGCGCAATTGAGATTGCGCCCGACAACAAGGAGGTTCCCCATGAAAATCAGCTTCTCAACCGTGCTATTGACGGTCGCTTGCCTGTCGGCATCCGTACTCGGATATGCTCAATCCCCTGTGCGGGCCAACATCCCCTTTGAGTTCACGATCGGCCAGAAGGTGCTTCCAGCTGGCCAATACTCGATTTCGAATGTCTCGGACCGAGTGATTGAGCTCAGAAACTGGGAGAAACACGTCACGATAATGGTTCCTGCAACCGCCACTGCCTACGTCAGCCAGAAACCCCACGTGCTGGTATTCAATGTGTACGGCGACCAGTACTTTCTTCACGAAGTTAGAGGCGGCCTGGGCGAATTCACCCTGGACCTGCAGCCATCAAAGCTCGAGAAGGAAACCCAGCGGCTGGTTGCGGCACACGGCAAACAGCAAAACACGGAGATCGCAATGAGATCGAAATAGTTCGTGCGTTCCCTGCTCTGTGACCCGGAGTCCTGGTGACTCCGGGTTCTTTATTTCAGAATGATTTCCAGATGGCTTTGCGGGCTGTAATCCACTGCAAACATTAAATTTATACCCAGCAACCGGAGTAAAGGGACCCAGGTTTGGCCTGATGGCGCGCATCGGATTTCGCGGGCCCGCTTGAGGACAGCCTAGCTGCCGAAGAGCCTGTTGCCGAGGATCAGAAGCAGAATACCGAGGATGATGCGATAAACGGCGAAGACGGTGAAGCCGTGGCGTCGGACCCACATAAGAAACCACTCGACCACACCGAGAGCGACGATGAAGGAGACGACGAAGCCGATGGCGAGGACTACCCAGTTCTGGCTGGTCATGTGAACCTCAGCAACGGGAATCGCTCCTGCCGCCATCGCCGACTTGCTCGGATGAATGGACTTGAGAAGATCCCACGCCGTGGCAGCGATCATGGTAGGGATGGAGAGCAGGAAACTGAACTCAAGTGCAGAAGGCCTGTCGAGCCCAACCATCTGGCCGGCGGCGATGGTGGACATGGACCGCGATGTGCCGGGGAAGATGGCCGAAAGCGACTGGCAAATACCGATCCAGATGGCCTGGCCGAGACTCATCTCTTCAACATGCAGCGTGTTCGGCTCGTAGCGCGATGCGCGTGCGTCGATGACCCACATGATGACGCCACCGATGAGCAATGCCCATGCCATGACGGCGACACTGGCAAGATGCTTCTCACTCAATTTGTGCAAAGGCAACGCGATGATGGAGGTGAAGAAGAAGGCGATGAGCGTGAGCGAGATGGGATGATTCTTCCAGGTGCGATCTCCGCTTTCGCCCCGGGGAAAGCTCTTGATGAAGGCGACGATGCGTTCGAGGTAGAGAAGAACAAGAGCGAAAATAGCGCCCGCCTGAATGACGATGGTGTACATCTTCCAATACGCATCGTCGAGCGGGATGCGCATGGCGGCTTCGGCGATGCGAAGGTGCGCGGTCGAACTGACGGGAAGAAATTCGGTGAGGCCCTCGACGATGCCTAAAAGTACTGACTGAATGTAGACGTTCAAAAAGCCTCCGGTATGTATGAGGGACTCCGCGAGCTAGAACAGGTTGTTTACGCCTATTCCTTATCGACGCCGTAGACCGCGATTCCCTGATCCAATTTGAACACGAGCATCGAGGCTCGCGCTGTGTAGTCCGCCTGCGGGAATTTCTCTCTGAGTTTAGCGGCAAGCTCGCGGGCTCGGTTGTGCGCGGCATCTCTCTTTTTGTCGTTGCTATCAGATGAATACATATCGGTGAGAACGGCCTGACGGTAGACAGCGAGGTACAGGGCTTGCGGTGTGCGCGGGCCATCGGGATGTTCAGCCGCAAATTTCTCGTAGATCTCGGATTCTTTTTCGGGGCATTTTTCCTGTCCTTGCCAGTCGCCACAAAGCTTGTTGTCGAGGAGTTCGAATGCAGCGAAATCGGCCGCGCGGGTGCCGGGGTAAAACTTGATGACCTTCTTGAGCCCGTCCTCATCCATCTGCTCGCGCATGTAGGGCGCCTGTTCCTTTGCGGAAGGGCGGGTGGCCGCGTCAGCCTTCTGGATCTGCCAGCGGATATCGGCGGCTCGCCAAGCGGCTTCGGATGCAAGCGGGGAGTTTGGAAACATCTCAACGAGACGGCGGTAGAGCAAGTGCGCGGTGCGGGCGGCGTTCACCGGGCCACGCGGATCGGAGGCCAGAGCTTCCTGGTCTGC
This sequence comes from uncultured Acidobacteriaceae bacterium, assembly GCA_963832035.1. Classification (GTDB taxonomy): domain Bacteria; phylum Acidobacteriota; class Terriglobia; order Terriglobales; family Acidobacteriaceae; genus Telmatobacter. The sequence goes on from CAWHSK010000005.1 coordinate 1,083,529, forward strand.
AGCCGCGCCCATGAGAATCTGGTCCCCGTTGGGCGTCGTGCCTTCGATGACAACGCCCTTGGCCTGTATCCATCCGGAGATGGGAGGCGGGATCTCGGTTGTGTCGTAGATGGGAGCGTCGGAGGAGTGTTCTTCCTCGATGTCGGTGTTGGCAAAGACGCGCAGCCAGTTGCTGCTATTCTCGGCAACCACTATTTCCCGGCCTATCTGGACGCGGCCGACTTTTTGCGCACCGAGATCGGCGGAGACGTAGAGCCATGTGACGCGAAGAGCGGTGGCTCGCGGGCCTGCCACGGGCTTCTGCAGGTTGTCTTTCTTTTTCTGGGCTGCCATGGGCAACGCACAGAGAGTGAGGCAGAGTGAGAGTAGTGGGGCTGCGCGAAATGTTGAATGTGTCACAGGAAAGATCATAGTCGAACGACGTTACGCACCGGTTTCAGTGAGCACCTGGGCAAGCAAACCGGGATCCACGTTACCGCCCGAGACGACAGCAACTGCATTCTTGAATGGCGGAAGCTGGGCAGAGTGGAAGAGAAGTGCGGCGGAGGAGACGGCTCCGCTGGGCTCGGGAACGATGCGCGCAGAGTTGACAATGGCGCGTATGGCGGCGCGGATCTCGGCTTCGGTGACGGTGATGATGCCATCGACGAAGGCCTGGATGTGGGCGAAGTTGCGCTCGCCGACGCTTTGAGTGCGGAGGCCGTCGGCGATGGTCCGGCTGGTCAGCTCGGCTCCCCAGGTGACGATCTGGCCGGTGCGGAAACTTTCAGCGGTGTCGCCGGCAAGTTCGGGCTCGATGCCGAAGACTTTCACATTTGGGCGCAGGCGCTTAATGGCCGTGGCGACGCCGCTGAGCAGGCCTCCGCCGGAGACGGGGACGAGGACGAGATCAACGTCGGGGAGTTGCTCGACGATTTCGAGGCCGCAGGTGGCCTGGCCGGTGATGATTTGCTCGTCATCGTAGGGCGGGATGACTACGTAGCCGTGTTTGCTGACTAGCTCTTCAGCCTTTGCGAGACGTTCGCTTGAGGCGACACCGACATCGACGATCTCAGCGCCGTAGGCGAGCGTAGCGGCACGCTTGATGGTGGGGGCGTTCGATGGCATGACAATTACTGCTTTAGCACCGACCGCGCGGGCTGCATAGGCGACGCCCTGGGCGTGGTTGCCGCTGGAGTAGGTGATGACGCCGCGAGAGATTTCTTCCGGCGTGAGCTGGAGGATTTTGTTGGCGGCGCCACGGAGCTTGAAGCTGCCGATCGGCTGGAGGCTTTCGCACTTGAGCCAGACTTTTCCGGCAACATCGGGGAAACCGGCGCGTACGAGAGGCGTCTTGACGGCAATGTTGGCAATGCGATCGGCTGCAGCGCGGATCGCATCAAGCGAGACGAGAGAGTCAGTGGCGACGGTCATGGCAGGTACTTCTCCGGGACGGAATTGACGGGGGTCTGGGCCTCCCAGATGATCTGAATGATGTGCCACTGCTTGCCATCGAAGATGGCCTGGATACTGTTGATGCCGCGATCCATTGATTGGCCTTCTGTGACTTTGCCGTTGGGCGGGTTGCCGTCGGGAGTGACCCGGGTTTCGTAGGTGCTCCACAGATGAGCCATGTGGTCCCATGTTTCGGTCTTGACCTTGATCTGGTGCTCGCTTAAAACAGCGCTACTACGCTTGGCGACGAGGTTGATCCAGTCTTCTACGGTGAGGATGCGGGGTGTGGCAGTGCCGTCGGGAGCGATGCGGATGGGGATGAGACGGGCATCGGGGAGAAAGAGGGCGCGGAAGCAGGTTCGATCCTGACTGGCGGGGCCGCTGACGGCGGAGTCGATGGCCTTGATGAGGTCGTCGAGTGTGGCGGTGGGGGGGCAGGTTGCGGCTGGCGTTGTTTGAACAGTGGAAGTTTGGGCCTGGAGCGCGGATGCGAGAAGTGCGGCGGCAAGTGCGAGAGAAAGCTGAGTGCGGCGCATGAAGGGATTTTACAAGCTGGATCAGGGTTCAGATCTCAGGGATCAACTGGACAGGATTTGCTCGAAGTAGATGAGGAGGTCTTTTTTATAAATCACGCGCGCAACTTCGCGGTAGCCGCACTTTGCGTAAAAGGGGCCGGCTCCGGCTGGGTCGTCGAATGCATCGAGACGGATGGCATCGGCGGGCCACGCGCGTGCGATTTCTTCGGCTTGTTTCAGTAGCAGGCGGCCGATACCTTTGCGCTGAAGGTTGGGATGGACGGCCATGCCGGTCAGATAGAGCGCCTTGTCTATTGGGGTGAAATATGAGATGTCGATGGCCCAGGGCTTCTTGGTGGCGAGACGCAGGGTGCCGACGATGCGGCGGTTGGAGCGTGCGATGAGGACTCGCGAGAATTTGGGCAGACGCATGTTTGCGAGAATACCGCGCACCGATGGTGAAGATGACCAAAAGCCGCGGCCGAAGCGGCGCGTCAGATCCTCGGATGCGGCGGAATGCAGCGTGGCGAGTTCGGCGGCATCGACAGGGGTGGCGAGGGCGAAGGTGAGTTTCATTGCGGTGTATCGTTCCGGCAATTCTATTTTCGGAACGTGCGTTGGACAATTTGTTATGTTGCGATCATAGCGATAAAGCAGATCCTTCGCACCGCTTACCCCACGGACATTCGTCCACGGGGCGGCCCCAAGCCTGCGGTGCTCAGGATGACACGCCGCAGGTTGAGGATTCATTCCAAGGTCCGAGAAACGAGACCTTTCGACTTCGCTCAGGACGACAATTGGGAGTTCGTGGTTTCCCACCCATGCCGCGATGAGACCGCGTCATGGATAGGGCACACATTTCAGGAATGGGAAGAGGAGACAACAGCAGATCCTTCGCGCCGCTTACCCCACGGACATTCGTCCACGGGGCCCCATGCGTGCGGCGCTCAGGATGACACGCCGAGGGCGTTGAAGACCCATTCCAAGGAAGAAATGAGACCTTTCACTCCGGATGACGGCGCAGATTTGTGCTATCCCATCCATGCCGCGATGATGCCGCGTCATGGATGGGGCACCCAGGATTGTGGATTGGGCGCCGAAACTGATTGGTCAGATTTCGAGGATTACGGGCATGATCATGGGGCGGCGGCCGGTGGTTTTCTGGATCAGGCGCTTAAGCTCTACGCGGACTTTTTCTTTGACCATGCCGTAGTCGGTTCTCTGTTCGCTGCTGAGGGCGTCGATGGTCTTCAAGACTGCCTGGCGGGCTTCTTCGGTGATGTCGGCGCCGCCGAAACCGCGCATGACGATTTCGGGTTCGCGCTCGATTTTGGCTGAGCGCTTATTGATTGCGAGGATTGCGAGAACGATGCCGTCTTCCGAGAGAATCCGGCGATCGCGGACGATCAGGTCTTCCACGACGTCGATGGTAGAACCGGAGTCGATGAGGATGCGGCCGGCAGTGACTTTGTCCTTCTTGCGAGCATCGGTTGCGTCGAGCTCGAGTACGTCGCCGTCTTCGATGACTAATGCATGCTCGACCGCACCGGTTTCCATGGCGAGCTGGGCGTGGCGGCGGAGGTTGCGGTAATCGCCGTGAACGGGGATGAAGAACTTGGGACGAACGAGATTGATGAGGAGTCGAAGCTCTTCCTGGCATCCGTGGCCGCTGACGTGAATGAGACCGTGGGAGCCGTCATCGAAAATGACGTTGGCTTCGCGGCGGCTGAGGTGGTCGATGACGCGGAAGATACTTTTTTCGTTGCCGGGGATGATGCGCGAGCTGAGGACCACGGTATCGCCGGCATCGATGTGGGCGTGCTTGTGGTTGTCGACGGCGGCTCGGCTGAGGGCGCTCATGGGCTCGCCCTGTGTGCCGCTGATGAGGATCATGAGCTCGTCGGGCGGATAGTCGCGCATCTGACCAGGATTGATGACAAGGCCGGGGGGGACTTCGATGTAGCCGAGGTCCTGCGCGATCTCGGTACTCTCCATCATAGAGCGGCCAAGGACAACAGCCTTGCGGCCATGCTTGCGCGCGAGCTCGAGGGCGATGCGAATTCGGTAAATGGACGAGGAGAAGCAACTGAAGAAGAGCTTCTTCTTGGTCTGGGAGAAGATTTCGTGCAGGCGGGGAATTACGGCGCGCTCGCTTGGTGTGTAGCCGGAGCGCTCGACATTGGTGGAGTCCTGAAGGAGGGCGAGGACGCCGCGCTTGCCGTATTCGGCGAAGGTGTGCAGGTCGAAAGCCTTGTCATCGAGGGGCGCGAGATCGATTTTGAAGTCGCCGGTGTGAATGATGACGCCGACGGGAGTCTCGATGGCGAGGGCTACGCAGTCAACCAGCGAATGGGTGACGCGGATCGGCTCGATCGTGAAAGGGCCGAGAGCGAACTTTTCTTTGGGCGTGATCTCGATGAGCGTGGTTTCGTCGAGGAGTTGGTGCTCTTCGAGCTTTCCTTCGACGTAGGCCAGCGTGAATTCGGTTGCGTAGACGGGAACCTTGAGCTCGCTGAGGATCCATGGAAGTCCGCCGATGTGGTCTTCGTGGCCATGAGTGAGGATGATGGCGCGGACGTGCGCCCGGTTCTCCGTGAGGTAGGTGATATCGGGTACGACGATATCGACACCGAGAAGTTCCGACTCCGGGAACATGAGGCCGGCATCTATGACGATAATGTCGTCTTCCCAGCGGATCGCAAGACAGTTCATGCCGAATTCGCCGAGTCCACCAAGAGGGATGATTTTCAGTTTATTTGTTTGCATCTGTCAGGTTCGATGCTAACACCTATATGCGTACCTGAATGCGGCCGTGTTGGGACCGAAGTTGTTAGAGAATATGCGGGAATTGTCTAGGCACCGATGCCTACGCTCACTAGAATACGGTTTGCCCGGCTGTGGTTACCTGATTTTGACCTGTGAGTGAGAACCCCTCCAATCCGGCAGCGGAGCCACATCGTTCTCTAGATGGGGATGCAACGCGTCGCAGCGCCGCCGATCGCGCCGCCAGCGATGAGTTGCTTTTGATGCGCACAAAGGGTGGCGACCAGCAGGCTATGACCGACCTTTTCGATCAATACAGCGGCATGGTGTATTCGATAGCCCTGCGTGTGTTGAACGATCCGGGACAAGCCGAAGACGTGATGCAGGAGATATTTTTCCAGGTCTGGCGAAATCCCAATGCATTTGTGTCAGGGCGCGGTTCGCTGGGAGCCTGGCTGGCGGTGATGGCGCGAAATCGCGCGATCGATTCGTTGCGGCGAAGAAGGCCGACAGATTCTGTTGATGACGTGGTGCTGGTATCGCAGTCGGACATCGGTTCAGAGGTTGAGCGAAACCGGATGATGGAGAAAGTCAGAGGGGTATTGAAGGATCTTCCGCTGGAGCAGCAAAAATCAGTGGAGATGGCATTTTTTGAGGGGCTGACTCATTCGGAAATTGCGGCGAGGACGGGCGATCCGCTGGGAACGGTGAAGACGCGGATACGATCCGCGTTAGTGACTTTGAGAAAGGCGATTGGCGCATGATGCAGGACGAACACATACCGCAGGAGGATCTGGCTCTCTATGCAATGCAGGCCATGCAGGAGCATGAGCTCGCAGCGGTGCGTCTGCATCTGGACGGGTGCGAGGAGTGCAGGCGAGCGCTGGCCGAAGTGAGCGGCGATCTTGCGCTGGTGGCGATGAGTGTGGAGCAGAAGCCGCTGCCTGAGGGTGCGCGACAGCGATTCGTAGAGAGACTGACGGCGGATACTTCGCTAAAGGGCAACGCTGTTGCATCGCCCGTGATATCGATTGAGTCGAAGAGGCCGGCGCGCATGGTTGCGCTATGGATCGGGTGGATTGCGGCGGCCGCATCGCTTTTCTTTGCGTTTTCACTGCAGCAGAAGGTGCGAGTGTTGAATGACCAGTTGGCACAGCAGCAGCAAGCCGCGATGCAACAGGCTACGGCCAATGCGCGAGCGCAGCAGGTGCTGGACGTGCTGACGGCTCCGGGTGCGAAGCGGGTGTTGTTGACGGCGGCGAAGGCCAAGCCTGAACCGACGGGACGCGCTATTTATCTGGCAGAGACCGGCGGACTAGTGTTCCAGGCGAACGACTTGGGACAACTGGCGGAGAACAAGACCTACGAATTGTGGGTGATCCCGGCGAATGGGCAAGCCCCGATTCCAGCGGGTCTCTTCCGCCCTGACGCTGCGGGGAATGCCAGCGTTGTATTGCCTCCGCTGCCGAAGGGCGTTCCGGCCAAGGCGTTTGGTGTGACGATTGAAAAGGCCGAAGGCGCATCGACGCCGACCGCCCCCATCATCCTGGTGGGTGCTGTTGCCGCATCGGGCGAATGAGCGCGTATTCTGTTGTGGCGTAGTTTGAGTGGGAGCCGTCGTACGAACTCGTTCAATCGAAGCACAAGATCTATGGAGAGTGTTCTTGCCATGAAACTGAATACTTATTTGAACTACGGTGGAAATTGTGCTGAGGCGTTTCGTTTTTATGAAGAGCACCTGGGCGGCAAGATCGGGATGATGATGAAGCACAGCGATATGCCCGATCCGAGTAAGGTGATCGTCGGCATGGAGAATGCCGTGCTGCATGCGACGATCACGATCGGGGACTCGATGATCATGGCCAGTGATGTTCCTGCGGATCGATGGAAGCCGATGCGCAGCGCTTATCTGACGCTCAACCTTGCGAGCGATGCAGATGCGGAGCGGCTGTTTGCATTGCTGGCCGATGGCGGCGAGGTATTTATGCCGCTCCAGGAGACATTCTTCGCATCGCGGTTTGCGCAGTTGCGCGACAAGTTTGGTACATCGTGGATGTTGCTTCACGAGAAGCCGATGGGAGCGAGGCCGTAAGGCAGCTCATTCCGCTGCGCATCCTCCGATTTCAAACGCTCTGACAGCTTGATTGTGGGCGAACCATATGTTTCGATTTTCGTGTCTTCTCATTTGTACCGCTGCGCTTGTCACCTCAGGTTTTTGCGCTTCGCGAAAGCCCGACAAACTGGAAGTGACGGGCTACGTTTTCACGCGTGGTGTGGCCCTTACTCCGGGACAAGTGGATGCGAAGTATCTGACGCGCATTAATTATGCGTTTGCGAATATTCAAGGTGGACGCATGGTGATCGGTGCGCCTTCAGACGTGCAGAATTATGCACAGTTGACGGCGCTGCGGAAATCGAATCCGCGGTTGACGGTGCTGGTGTCAGTTGGCGGATGGTTGTGGTCGACGAACTTTTCAGACATGGCGCTGACTGCGGATAGCCGGAGCACGTTTGAAGACAGCGTGATGGAATTCGTGGCTAAGTATGACTTGGACGGGCTGGATATTGACTGGGAGTATCCGGGGCTGACGGGGGCGGGGCATCCGTTTCGCGCGGAGGACAAGCAGAACTTTACAGCGCTGCTCGCCGAATTGCGTGCGCGTTTCGATACCGTGAAGAAAAAGACAGCTCGGCGGCTGTACCTGACCATCGCGATGGGCGCGGGCGACGATGTGATTGCGCAGACCGAGATGCAGAAGGTTCAACAGTATGTGGATACCGTGAACCTTATGACCTACGACTATTACGAGGCCGGTTCGGATCCAACGACTGGGCACCATGCGCCATTGTTTGCCGATCCGATGGATCCCAAGCATGCCTCGTCAGATGACACGGTGCGGGCTTACGAAAAGGCTGGAGTGCCGGCGGAGAAGATTCTGCTGGGTGTGCCGTTCTACGGACGAACTTGGGGTGATGTCCCGGATACGAATCATGGATTGTTTCAGCCGGGGAAAACAATCGCGGGAGTCAATGCGCAGTACAGCGCGATCGTGTCAGGCATGCTGGGGCAGGGATTCACGCGTTACTGGGATGATGCGGCGAAGGCACCGTATTTGTACAACGCTGAGAAACGCATTTTTGTGTCGTATGAGGATCCGGAATCGCTGGCGGTGAAGTGTGCCTATGTGCGCAGTCACAAGCTGGGAGGCGTGATGTTCTGGGAGTATTTTGGGGATCCCGACGGGACGTTGCTGCAGGCGATAGACAGTGGCCTTGGAGCGGGGAAGTTCTAAACACGCAATGGGTCGTTTATTCGGATACGGTCTTCGCCAACTTTGCTACGGTCGGTCTTGAAATCGCTCTTGCTCAGGCATGCGGGGGCGCATTTTCATTGGGAAAACGGACGCCGAGTGATTTACGCGCTTCTTCGAGGAGCCGGGCCATATCGAGCGAAAGCGCGTGGGTGATGATGGGGCTTTCACGAAGTCCCTTGCGGATCAGATCGCAAAAATGGGCGGTCTCATAGTTAAAGCCGCCTGCGGTGTAGGGTTGGTGCAACTCTGTGGTGCGACCGTCGAGGTAGTGGATGGTGGCGCGGGCGGGGTTCCACCAGTTGGCATGGATGAGGACGTATCCGCGCGGCCCGCAGAGCAGGGCATCGCCTCGGCTGAGCAAGTCAATGCCTGTGTGAAGCTGCGCCATGCCGTGTTCGTGTTCGGTTTGAAAGATGGCGAAGTTATCGACGCCGGAAGGGCTGAGGCGGCCCATTGCCTGGACGCGTTTCAGCGGCCCGAGCCAGTCGAGGGCGAGAAATGCTTCATAAGGTCCGATGCCCATGATTCCGCCGCCGCCGAGCTCGGGGAAGTGGAGCGGATAGTCGGGGGAGAGCGTTGAGTCGCAATGGCCGGCGCGGACGAAGCCAATGGGGCCAATTGGGTCAGCTTGCAGGTGCTCGCGCAATTTGACGTACAGGGGGAAGAAGGGGGGCTTCATGGCTTCCATGAAGAGGCGGTCGTGCATGCGAGCAACGGCAAGGACTTGTTCCAGTTGGCGGACGTTGAGGGCGGCGGGTTTTTCACAGAGGACGTGTTTGCCGGCGCCGAGTGCGCTGATTGACAGTTCGGCATGGGTATCGGGGTGGGTTGCGACGTAGACGGCGTCAACTTCGGAGAGCAAAGCTTCGAGAGTTGGGGTGACTCCGGGGACAGAGAATTTATTCGCGTAGGCGATGGCGCGGTCGGGGTTGCGACCCCAGACAGCGGCGACGGTGGTGTGTTCGACAGCCTGAAGGCCATGGGCGAAGCGGGTGGCGGCACGGCCGGGACCGATTATGCCGAAACGAACGAGTTGCTGGGTTGGAGGCACGGGAACAGGGTAGCGCGTGAGGGGTGTGATTTAGCGAGTTGCTCAGTCAGGATGATCGAAGAAATGGATGTTGCTTTCCCACCCACGGCGCAAAATCGCGTCATGGATGGGGCACCGAGGGATCGTGCATATGGACGAGGGCGGAAGCAGGTCCTTCGACTTAGCTCAGAGGATGACGGTGCGGGAGGCGACGCTAGCGCAACAAGTCTTCGAGGGTGGTGCTGAGGTCGGTTTTTTCATCACGATATTTGACGATGACCGGGGCGTAGAGAGACAGGCCCCAGGCTTCTGCGTTGGGGTGGCCTTTGCCTTTGGCGACGGCACGGGAGCCGGGAACGACGACGGCGTTGGGCGGGATGATGAGAGGCGTGTCGGCGGCGGCGCGGATTGTGGTTCCATCGACGAGATCGAAGACGGGAGTGCCACGGGTAAGGATTGTGCCTGGGGCAAGTACTGCTCCGGTGCGAACGATGGTGCCTTCGTAGACGCCGCAGTTTCCGCCGACAAGGACGTCGTCTTCGATGATGACAGGGCTCGCGTTGATGGGCTCGAGGACCCCGCCGATCTGGGCGGCGGCACTGAGGTGGACGCGTTTGCCGATTTGAGCGCAGGAGCCGACGAGAGCGTGGGAATCGACCATGGTGCCTTCGTCGACCCACGAGCCGGTGTTGATGTAGCTGGGCGGAACGCAGACAACTCCGCGAGCAATGTATGCGCCGGCACGGATCGAGGAGCCGCCCATCACAACGCGAATTCCATCATCTGCTGTGAAATGGCGGACTGGATATGTGTGCTTGTCAACGAAAGAGAGCGCACCCGCGGGGAAGTCCTGGAGGGTGCCGATGCGGAAGCCAAGAAGAATGCCTTTTTTGACCCAGGCGTTGACGCGCCAGCCGGTGGGGGCGGAGGGGTCGGGTGAGGCAGAACGAAGCAGGCCATGTTCGAGCGCTTCGCGGAGAGCGAGGAAGGATTCCATGGCTGCCGGGTCGTTTATGGCGGAGGCGCCGGCGGAGAAGTGGTGCTCAATGGCCTGTTCGAGTTGATTCGGATCCATTTCTCAATGCTACAAGCTACGACAGCCGGCAAGGCACAGGTTCCCGAGTCGGAGTTTCGAACAAGCGCGGCACATCTGAAGGGAGAAGAAGAACGGCGCCAAAGGGGTCTGGACCAGGCGCCGTTTGCGAAGAGATAGGCAGTTCGTGTTTACGCGGCGGAGGCGGAAGTCACCTTGGCACGAGGCCGAGGCGCGTCGGACATCGGCTGCAGCTTGAAGGAGTTGTTGCCGGCAGGAATCATGGCCAGCGGGATGTCGCGATTGGCCATGCCGTGGAGATTTTTGGATTCAAGCCAGGCACAGAGCCTGGGATCGTAGATTTCGGGTTGGCCTTGCCAGAAGTCGGGTTTCAGCCCGCACTGGATGCTGAGGTGACCTAGCTTTAGTTCAATGTTCTGGGTGCCTTTCGGAAAATAGCGGCGGACATTATCGGATCCGACGTGCAATCCGGTGAGGCCGTGACCTTTGCTGTGTGTTTTTACAACCATCGTGTTACCTGCTTTGAGTATTGGGTGAGAGTAAATCTACGAGCAGTGGAACAGCCACATCCGAGATCGCTCGCGGAGGGCATTTGTTCCTCATCGGGAAGTAACGACTTGCAAAGACCAAGTTGGGCTAAGGGCCGTATTGCTTCGTTTTTTCAGCGGCGCGCTCGCTCGGATCTGGACGCGTACGTAGGGAATGCCTTGCAAATGGCGGAATCGCTGGCGCACGCACTCAAAGAGTAATGATGCGCTCTATCGGCTATGAGGTTGTGTATCGAAAGAGAATTTCTGGCTAAATCTCATGGCGTCTAACCAGGGTCGGAAGGGGTGACTCTTCTAGGCCTTCAAATTCATGGCTTTGCGCAGTGTGGAGGCAACTTGTTCCTGCTGGGCAGCAGAAATACGGGTGAAAAATGGGAGGGCAAGAACACGCGATCCGATGAATTCGGTGACGGGTAAATGCAAGCGGCGCTCAAAACGACCGCGCCATGCGGGTTGCTGGTGGACGGGTTCGAAGTAAGTCGCCGTCGCGATTCCATGTTGAGTGAGGAACGCCTGGATTCGATTACGGTTAGAGGATTTGGGGAGCCGAACGACGAAGACGAACCAGCTTATGGTGCTGTCGGGCAGGTTGAGTGGAGGTAACTCAAGATCGGGGATGCCGGAGAGGAGAGCATGATAATGTTCGGCGGCGGCGCGACGGAGGGTGAGGATTTCGTCGATGCGGCTGAGCTGGACGCGGCCAAGGGCGCAGGCAATATCGGAGAGGCGGTAGTTAAATCCGATGTCGGGGTGATGGAGCCAGTCTGGGCAAGATAGAATTTCGACTGTCGATATGGGATTTGGGCTTCGCCCCTGATTGCGTAAGCTGCGGAGTCTGTCGGCGTTGACCTGGGTGTTAGCCAGGATGGCTCCGCCTTCACCGGTGGTGATCTGCTTGTTGGGGTAGAAGCCGAAGACGGCGAGATCGCCGAATGATCCGACGCGACGCTGATGAATCTCGGCACCTATGGCTTCGCAAGCGTCTTCGATGATTACAAGATTGTGGCGCGTGGCGAGGTCGCGAAGAGCGACCATGTCTGCGGGGATGCCAAAGGTGTGGACGACCAGGATGGCGCGGGTTCGCGGGGTGAGCACTCGTTCAATAGTCTCGGGCGTGAGGTTGAGCGTGACGGGATCAATATCGGCGAAGGCGGGCGTGGCGCGGACTTGAAGGACGGCATTGGCGACAGCAATGAAGGCGAAGGATGGGACGATGACTTCGTCGCCTTCTCTGATACCGAGCGTGAGCAGCGCCATGTGAAGGCCCGCGGTGCCGCTGCTGACGGCGATGGCGTGGGGGACGGAGTGATAGCCGGCGAGCGCAGATTCGAAGGCGACGAGTTCGGGGCCGAGGCTGAGGTGGGGAGTGCGCAGGACGGCGGTCACGGCTGCGATTTCTGCTTCAGTGATGTCGGGCGCGCTGAGGGGGATGGTCAATTGAATCTCATCCAATCCGTCCATTCAACTTGAGCCCGGCGATATCTATCATTCGTTTCTCAGATGCGGTTAGTCGCGCGGGGTACTTCAACTCTGCGGCGGTTTTTAGAACATCGCCGTAGCGATGCTGCCGAAACAGATTCTTCATTTGCTCGATATTTCGTGTGTCACCGACAGCGGCAGCCATTAGCTGCTCAGATCTTCTCGCATTTTCTGCTACTTCATGTACTTCTGCCCTTAGCAGGATCTCGCCTGAGCCCGACAAGAAATCCTGGGCATAATTGAGATCGTGCGCCAGATGATCAAACGCGCCGAGAGGATTCTCGGAGAAACCGGGATACAGGCATTGTTCCCATACGCCGAGCTCGCGCATGTATGTCTCATGGTGGACGGATTTCTCGGCGAAGTGATATGTGACAAGACCTAGAGTGAATCGGAAATGCAGTTCAAATCTGCGATCATCCTTCGTGAACTCGCCCGATGCAAAGGCTCCGCCAGATCCAATTTCCTCGCCGCGGAAGCAGAACCGAAAACCGTTGGGCGTAAGGACTCGTTTCAGCGTCTCTACGCCACCCAGAATTGTGTCCTTTGGGTGAATCAATATGGCTTCCTTGCGCCTGCTTTTGGGCACCTAAGAGGTGCGGGTTGCTTGATGAGGAGATTATCGAGGGAAACGGATGTCAGGACCTTGACGATTGTTTTGGCGGCGGCTCCATTGCCGTAGGGGTTCGTCATGCCGTGGAGTTTTTTGCGGAATGCGGGAGTGAGTGCGCGTTTGAGTGCAGCGGTGATGGCATTGCTGTCGGCTGGTGTGTCGAGGATGTTACGGGCGCGTTCGCGGCCTTGTTGGCGCATGCCCACGTTAACGACTGGCAGTGCGAACGAAGCGGCTTCCATGATGCCGCTTGAGGAGTTGCCAATCATCGCGTCGACCTGGCCGAGGAGGCTCCAGTAGGTGACAGCATCGAGGTTGACGAAGATATGCGTGTTGGCACGAGAGGCGACGAGAGCACGGGTGCGTTCGATGAGAGTGTAACTGCCCGCGTCTGCGTTGGGGTAGACAAAGATGATTTGGCCGGGCGCTTCAGCGAGCGCTCGGAAGAACGCGTCGGCTTCAGCATTGGTATCGCGAAGGATGGTGACCGGGTGCCACGCTGCGAGGATAGTGGGCGGCTGTAACGTAAGTGCGAGTCGGGATTCGAGCGCGGGGCGGTCGAGAAGCTTTGAGCGGCGAAGATGGTCGAGCGAGGGTGCGCCAGCGTGGTGAACTCGCCAGGGTTCTTCGCCCATGGAGATGACACGCCTTCGAGCGGTCTCAGTTGAAGTGAAGTGAATATGGGCGAGTTTCGTAAGCGCGTTCCTAACCTGATCGTCAATGGCTCCCTGGCTGACTTCGCCGCCTTCGATGTGCGCCATGGGGATTCGCAGGGCAAGCGCGACACTGGCTGTGGCCATCATCTCGTAGCGATCGGCGATGAGTAGCATCAGGTCGGGGCGCCATGCGGAGAGCGTGTCGGCAAGGGAGAGGATGGCGACGCCGATGGTTTTGGCCATGCCGGTATCGGTATCGGAACTGAGGAGGCACTCGATTCGTGCCTTGATGGGAAAGCCTTCGCGTTCGATTTCAGCGATGGTGTTACCGAATTCGGGAGACAGATGCGGACCGAGTGCAATGACGCCGAGTTCGACGTCGGGGTTGGCGGTTAACTCGCGGAGGGGCCAGTAGAGGTGGCTATAGTCGGCACGCGAGGTGGTGACGACGGCGATTTTTCTTCTGTCTTTGCGAGGCTTACTCATCGGAGACCTGCGGAGCCGCGGTAGAGCACGAATCGAGAACGGTGCTGCTGGGTGCGTAGTCGGGGACGAGGATGCGAAGAACTTCGAGTGATGCAGAGAGATCGCGAAGGTGTACGGCTTCGCGCAGAGTTGCGAGATGGGATTGAAGTTGGCCGCGCGATATTGACGGCGAATCCAGGTGGAGCAGGCCACTCGCATTTGCAGGATGCGGCATTTCGTTTTCGGACCACAATTGTTCGGTTTCCTTATCGCCGGCGCGAAGCTGGGTGAATTCAATCGAAGCGTCGCCGTTCGGGGCAACGCTGCGGGCCATGAAGCGCGCGAGGTCAGCGATGAAGTGGGGGGCGGGAACTTGAGGCACCAGCAGGGCTGGTGTCTGTGGCTCGGCGGATGCGGAGAGCAGGAGGTTTACGGCTTCAGAAATCGTCAAAAAATAACGGCGTGCCGCGGGATCGGTGACGGTAAGTGGAAGACCTACGGCGATCTGGCGGGCAAAGACTTCTGTGACGCTTCCGCGCGAGGCGAGGATGTTTCCCAGGCGAAGAACCGTTCCGCCGGAGATGAGGACAATTTGTTCAGCCACGCGCTTGGTGGCGCCCATCATAGAGGCGGGTGAGACAGCTTTGTCGGTGGAGAGCAGAATGACGCGCGCGCGGTGGGCCGAGGCTGCGTCGCAGAGGCATTGAGTTCCGAAGATGTTGTTGGCGATGGCGGCGAGGGGATGCTCTTCGATGATGGGGACGTGTTTGTAAGCCGCGGCATGAAAGATGAGATGCGGATGATGAAGGGAAAAGATCTCGTCGAGGAGAGAGCGATCGGCGACGCTACCTAGATAGAAGGTCGCTCGGGGTGAAGATGCAGGATTTGCGAGGTCTCGCTGAAGGCCGTAGAGATTGTTTTCAGAAGATTCGAGAAGAATGATGTGCGCGCCGTGCAATGCGAGTCGTAACGCGAGCGCTGAGCCGATGGACCCGCCGGCGCCGGTAATGAGAATGGGTTGCTGAATTAACGATGGGACCGTCTCCAATGATGGTTTGGGGAGCTCCGGACGGGCGAGAAAGCTGTGCCAGTCGATGGTCTCGAGGGAGGGGATCACAGATCGAAGTATAAATGTGGAGCTTTATGGGTGCCGGATGGAGCTGTTGCAGGGTTGTTAATCGAGCGGGGCATTGGAGCAGGAGACGTGGGTGTACCAGGCGGCGTTGAGGCGGCCGGGATGGAGTTCGAGGCAGACCTGATCGCCTGGAGTCGCATTGTCGTAAATGGTTTTGGAAACGCCAAGGTTGTTTGGCTGCTGCACTGGACCCCAGGGTTCGAGTGAGAGGTAATAGGAACGCGAGCGGCCGGTGGTGTAGTGCTTGCCGATGACGTGAACGACGAAGCGCGTGGGTGCGGATTCGTCTCCGACTGCGTCTGCCATCGTGACGGCGCCATAGCTATAGAGCATGCCGAAGAGAAGGAGCGCGAAGAAGGTGCGCGCAGGTGAAGGACTTTCGAAGAAAGAGTGATAGAACGCGGCGATATACGCGAGGGTGATCAGCGCTATGACAACGCCGACGGACTCAAGAGAGACGAAGTGGATTCCGCGCGCGCGAATGAGCAACCCAAAGCTGCTCGCCATGAGTGCATAAAGGAGTTCCGCACGCGGATCGTCTTTTCGTTTGAAGACAGTGTAAAGAAGCGGAGAGCGATGGAGGAGGAAGGCAAGACCGATGGGCACCGAAGCGAGTGCGACGGAGAACGGTAGGTATAGAGCCGGGATTCCGTAGTTGGCTGCAACGGCGGCGGCGATGGCAATGACGAGCGCGAAAATGCTGTAAGTTTTTGCCTGGGCCAGGGCGGCGAGCCGTTCCTGCGGGGTTGAGCCGAGTTCCTCCTGCTGAGAGATTTTTTCGAGGATGCTGTCGCGATCGCGCTTATCCAGATCAGGAATCTTCCGAATCCATGTATCGAAAGCGCCGTCCTTATCGAAATGGTTGTAAAGAGTGAGGGTGCCCCGGCCGTTATTCATGTAGAGCTGCGTGTACTTGCCATTGCGGGAACTGATGGTGCGATAGCCCTCGATTTCGTTGCGGTCAGCATAATTGACAGTGAAGGCGCCGCGGATCTCGATGCGGCTCCCGTCGATGATGACGCGGGAGCGCAGGGCAAGCGCAATGAGGTAAACGCCGAAGAACAGAAAAGCGGCGGTCATGACGAGCGGCCAAGTAGAGTTGGCTACATTACGTGCCACCGTGCTCATCACGATGCTGCCTGCAACGGCGGGTGCACCCAATACGAGAAGAATGGCGCGATACCAGGACTTTATTCGGTATTCGTGACGGGTGGTGGTGGGCTGGTTGAGGGTATCCATAGCGCGTTCTCGGTTGCCGGGTTCAGTGTGACTGGAAAACGATGGCTGGGCCGTTTGTTGGGTCGAAGTGCGCGAAAGCCGCTGTTCATTGTTGGTGCTCGGCTCGCATACACTAAAAGGTTCCACTGCGTTGCAATGCGCGATATGCCGATCGATCGGGAGACGGGCTTGGGAATGAAGTTTATGCGAATGGGCTGTGCTCTGGCCATGGCTTTTGTGGCGATGACCATTACCGCTGGGGCGCAGGCGCGCTTCGATGCCGCTGCTATTCGGCTGAACAATCGCGGCGTGGCATTGATGGGTCAGCAATTCACGGAGAAGGCCGAGCAAAGCTTTGCTAAGGCATTCAAGAAGGACCCGAAACTGGCGCAGGCCGCGATCAATGACGGCATCGCGCTGCTGACGCTGCAGAAGATTGACGATGCCAAGAAGGCGTTGCAGGCGGCAATTGCGATTGATCCGAAGAGTGCACAGGCATGGTACAACCTCGGCCTGGCGCAACATGCTGACAACGAACTGGACGACGCGCTGAAAAGTTTTCAGCAGGCGGTGAAGCTCGATCCGCGGGATGTGGACTCCTACTACTTCGAGGGCGTCTGCTATCGGGAGATGAGGCAGTTCGACAAAGCTGTCGAGGTGCTGAAGCAGGCGCTGGCGATTCAGCCGCTACATGCTTCATCTGAATTTGCACTGGCCCGGGCATTGCAGGCACTGGGCGACAAGGAGCAGGCGAAGGAGCACTTTAAAAATTTCCAGCGCATGACGAGCACGAAAATTTCGGCGGCGATCGGGCTGGCGTATGGCGAGCAGGGGCATTATTCGACCGTCACCCCGGTGGAGGAGCCGCAGGCACGGCAGCGGGTCATGATCCCTGTGAAGCTGGTGGCGGAGACGATGGGTCGTACGATCCCACCCATGCCGCAAAAGCGCGGAATGGATGGGGCAACCACGAATTCGGAGACGGGGACCGGCGGGGCTTGCATGCTGGATGTGACTGGGTCGGGACAGATGGACCTGGTGCTGATGGAGAGCGGTGCGCACGCGATCCGAGTGCTGCATCGGGGAAGTGACGGCAAGTTCGAGGATGTCGATGTTGCGGCTGCGGGATTGAATGCGTCTGGTCGCGGGGTCGCGTGCGCGGTGGGTGACTTTGATGGGGACAACCTGAACGACCTGGCGGTGGCGCTGGATGATGGCGTGCGGCTGTTTCGGAATCTGGGCAAGGGGAAATTTCAGGATGTAACGGCGGAAGCAGGGTTGGCGGCGCGGAACAAGCCGACGGGGATCACGTTTGTGGATTACGACCATGATGGGGATCTGG
This sequence comes from uncultured Acidobacteriaceae bacterium, assembly GCA_963832035.1. Taxonomy (GTDB): domain Bacteria; phylum Acidobacteriota; class Terriglobia; order Terriglobales; family Acidobacteriaceae; genus Telmatobacter. The sequence continues at coordinate 1,101,095 of CAWHSK010000005.1, forward strand.
ATCTGTTTCTGACGGGCGCCGGGTTGAAAGAAGGCGATGCGCCGAATGTGTTGTGGCGGAATAACGGGAACAAGACGTTTACCGAGTGGACCGCTGAGACCGGATTGGGTGGTTTCGGAAAAACCGAGAGCGCGATTTTGACGGACTTCAACAACGATCGTGCAGTGGACATTGCGGTGACAGGTGATGGACCTGCGCCGGTGTTGTTTGTGAATCCGCGCGAAGGAAAGTATCCGATCCAGTCGCTGTTTGGACACGATGGCTCCAACGTAAATGTTAAAAGACAACAAAGCGATGACTCAAAAAGTGCAGCATTTAGCGATTTGTTTGGTGGGATGTCGCCGACGGCGGGCATCGCTGTTCTCGACTACAACAAAGATGGCTGGATGGATATTGCGGTTACGCATGCTGGAGCAGCGGGGCTGACGCTTTGGCGCAACGTTGCGGGGCGGCGTTTTGAGAACGTGATGCTGCCGATCACTGGCGCGACGCGGGGATGGGGTGTGACGGCGGTCGACATCGATAACGATGGATGGGTTGACCTGGCGGCGATTGTGGAGACAAGTGCGGGGCCGCGGGTGAAGGTGTTTCGCAACGAGGGCGATGGCAGCTTTGAGGATGTTTCTTCTCGTCTTGGACTGGATTCGCTGCGCCTGAAAGATCCGCGCGGATTGATTGCGGCGGATGTAGAGGGGGATGGCGCTCCGGACCTGATTGTGACTCAGGTGAACGCTGCTCCGGTGCTGCTGCGCAACGTGGGAGGCAATAAGAATCATTTTGTGCGGTTGGACCTTAGCGGCTATGCGGACAACAAGACCGCGATTGGATCGAAGGTGGAGATATTTGCCGACGGGCAGTGGCAGAAGTGGGAACTGGCAGGTGCGTCCGGATTGGCGACGCAGGCTCCGCCGCAGTTGCTTGTCGGGTTGGGAGAGGCAGACCATGTCGATCTGCTGCGCATTTTGTGGCCAACAGGAATTCTGCAGGACGAGATCGATCTGCCGCATACGCAGGTGATCGCGATGAAGGAAGCGGATCGGCGCGGGAGTTCGTGTCCGGTGCTGTTTGCATGGGATGGGCATAAGTACAAACTCGTGACGGATGTGATTGGCGCAGCGGTGGTGGGACACTGGTTTACGCCGACGCGGCGGAATATTCCAAACTCGGGCGAGTGGATCAAGGTGGATGGCGACCGACTGGCGAGCGTGGATGGAAAGTTGAGCCTGCGGTTCATTGAGCCGATGGAAGAAGTGAATTACATCGACCAGTTGCGGCTGGTGGCAGTGGATCATCCGGAGGACGTGGAAGTAAATCCGGATGAGCGGTTCCTCGACGATCCGCCGTTTGCTTCGGGGCGTGTGGTGGCGTCGCAAGGAGCGCGGTTGCCGGTTGGTGCGTGGGACGGCGATGGGCGTGATGTGCTTGATGTGCTAAGCCGGCGCGATCACAAGTTCGCAAGCGGATTTACGGCGACACCGTTTGACGGGTTCGCGAATTCGCACTCGCTAACGTTGGATCTGGGCGATGTGAATGCGAGGGCGCCGTTGAAGCTCTTGATGACCGGGTATGTGAACTACTTCAGTGCGACGTCGCTGTATGCCGCGTGGCAGGCGGGGATCAAGCCAATTTCGCCGTTTTTAGAGGCGCAGAGGCCGGATGGGACCTGGGTGACGATACCGGGTGAGGCCGGGTTCCCTGCGGGACTGGAGCGGACGATTGTAGTGGACGTGATGGGTAAGTTGCCGGAGGGGACGCGGAAGATCAGACTCGTGAGCAATCTCGAGATTTACTGGGACCAGGTGTTGATCGATAACCACTCCGATGCCGAAACGCGTACGACAGAAGTTCCGATGGTGCTGGCCACCGAACGGTTCCGCGGCTATCCGAAGCAGATTGACGGCAAGAGCCCAGGTGATCTGGACTATGACTACGATCGCGTGAGCCTGACCGGGCCGTTCCAGCATCAACGCGGCAACTACACGCATCTCGGTGATGTCACGACGCTGGTGAAGGGTGTGGATGATCGGTATGCGATCTTCGGAAGCGGCGAGGAGATTGCGACAGAGTTCGACGCGACGAAGCTTCCGGCGTTGCCGATGGGATGGAAGCGGGATTATTTCTTCTACGCGAACGGATACGTGAAGGACATGGATTGGTGGGATGCGATGCCGTTTACGGTAGCGCAATTGCCGTTCCACAAGATGAGTGCGTATCCGTATCCGGTGAGCGAGAAGTTTCCGGATGATGCGGATGCGATTGAGTATCAGTTGAAGTGGAATGATCGATTCGATTCGGGCGAGCCGGTGCGGTCGTACCGGTTTGATTACAAACTTATGCCGTCAACGCCGGCCGATGACGGCACCTGCGGTGCGGCAGACGCCGCTTGCGCGGCCAGAGGATCTTGGCGTCCGTGAAACCTCTGGTGATGGAGCCGGCTGTAAGGCAGCTGGAGATGCTGCGGGCACGCGAAATCTCGGTGACGGAACTGGCCGAGGCGCATGTCGCGCAGATCGACCGGTTGAATCCGAAGCTGAATGTATTTGCGGATTTCGATGCGGAGCGGGTGCGGTCGCTGGCGCGCGTGATGGATGCGACGCCGGACAATGCGCGCGGGGCATTGCATGGGTTGCCGGTGACGGTGAAGTCATCGATTGCGACGGCGGGATATAAGTGTGAGATCGGGAGCCTGAATCACAAGGACGAGATTCCGCGCGAGGATGCAGTGGTAGTGTCGAGGCTGCGTGCGGCGGGTGCGCTGATTCTGGGGACGACGAATTGTCCTGAATTTCTGATGGCGTATGAGACTGCGAATCTTCTGCATGGTCAGACGCGGAATCCGTGGGACCTGGAGCGAACGCCGGGCGGTTCGAGTGGTGGCGAGTCGGCGGCGATTGCGGCGGGGATGTCGGCGGCGGGGCTTGGTTCGGACAGCGGCGGGTCAGTGCGCGTGCCAGCTCACTTTACGGGGATCTGTTCATTGAAACCAACGCCGGGGCGCATTCCCGGGCGCGGACATTTGCCGCCTTGCGTGGGGCCGTTTGCGACGCTGGGTGCGATTGGGCCGATGGCGCGGACGATGGCCGACGTGGAAGTGATGTTTCGGACGCTGAGCGGACAGGATGATGCGGATCCGGCTAGCCCGCCTGTGACGCTTCGCGTGGTGAACGAGTTGGAGCTTCGGCAGAATCGGATCGGATTCTTCGAAGATGATGGGCTGACTCTGGTGACGGCTGAAACGCGAGCCGCGGTGCGAAAGGCAGCGGCGGCGTTGCGGGACGCAGGATTTTGCGTGGAGCAATTTCGGCCGCGGACGCTGGAGCAACTGCGCAAGCTGTGGTGGACATTTTTTGTGCAGTGCGGCGCGATGTTCTACGAGCCCGAAGTGCGAGACCGGCGCGACCAGCTGAGTCCGATTTTCCGCGAGTTCCTGGAAATTGCCGAGATGTCGGGACCGTTGACTGCAACGGAACTTTTGAATGCGTGGGCGGAGATGAATCTGCTACGGGCGAAGACGCTTGAGGAAATGCGGGAATTTCCTGTGCTGCTATGTCCCGTGGCTAGTGTGCCCGCGTGGAAGCATGGAGAACGAAATTGGTCGATCGATGGGCAGACAATCGAGTACCTGGATGCAGTGAAATATACGCAGTGGTTCAACACGCTGGGCGCGCCGGCAGCGGTGGTGCCGGTCGGTCGTTCGCCGGAGGGGTTGCCGATCGGGGTGCAGATTGCTGGACGGCCATTTGAAGATGAGACAGTGTTGGGGATTGCGGCCGTTGTGGATGCGGCATTTGGCTATCGAGCACCGGAGATGTGCCGAGAAACCACCGCTTAGCGGGCGGTGAATCAGATGGCTCGGCTGATGATTACATCGTGCTTTCCCATCCAACAAAAACTTCGATGGCGCACTCTCTTTTCGGGCGGCGGTTCGCAGAGCGAGGACAGCAGGTTCTTTTTCCAAAAAATGATCGAAGTTTTGTGGGTGCTTGATCACGCGCACCAGAGGTCCTATTGCGATCGGACCGAGTTGGATGGCGGATGTTTACGATGCAGTCAAGTTTATCCGTCACAGACAAGTGATCCTGCTCACGTTTAGAACCAGAGTGGTGGGTGTGGTAAGTTGCTGATTCTGCACCTCAACCTTTGGATTGAGGCGAGAGCGTACCGGGAGCGGTACTCTGACGCTTCCCCGGATCGGAGCGCAGCGGGTGCGCGCAAGTTGGCAGGAATGTTTTCCCGAGGCTAGTGATGTACTGAAGAGCGACAAACACCAGCAGACAATCGTGCGGGTGTTGGACCTCGAAATTGGTGGCCGCGACTTTATCACCATGGCTGGGCCATGTTCGGTCGAGACCCAGCGCCAGCTTCTCTCTACAGCACATTGCGTGCGCCGGGGTGGCGCTCGAATTCTTCGTGGCGGCGCATTCAAACCGCGCAGCTCTCCTTATGCATTTCAGGGTCATGGCTTGGCAGGGCTGAAGATGCTTGCCGCAGCACGAGCGGAGACTGGTCTGGCGATTGTCACCGAGGTGATGAGCGAAGACGATGTGCCGCTGGTGGCCGAGTATGCCGACATTCTGCAGATCGGCTCGCGCAGCATGGAGAATTACACGCTGCTTGAGGCGGCAGCGCATTCGGGAAGGCCAATTCTACTGAAGCGCGGCATGATGGCGACGGTCGGCGATCTGCTGAAGTCGGCACAGATTGTGCTGGATAACGGGAATCCAAATGTGATTTTGTGTGAGCGCGGAATTCGCACCTTTGATACTGCGTTGCGCAACACGTTCGATGTGGCAGCGATCGCGCTGCTGAAGCACATCTGTCATCTGCCCGTAATTGCAGATCCGAGCCACGCGTGCGGGCATCGCGAGCTGGTTCCGGCGCTGGCGCGAATTGGTGTGGCGGCGGGGGCGGATGGTTTGATCGTGGAAGTACACCCAACGCCGGAGAAGGCGTGGAGCGATGGCGAGCAATCGCTGGACTTTGCGGAGTTCGACGAAATGATGGCAGCGCTCGAGCCGTATATCGCATTGCGCGGATCGGCGATGGCAGCAGCCCGCACTCGGGAGACGGTCGGATGAGATTGGGTTTCAGAGTGCCCGGGATTGCGGCCTCCTGCATGTTGCTGATGTTGACGTGTGGATTCGCACCTTCGATGTCACAATCGGTCGGGTCGGACGTGATCGTCACGGCAGCTCCAGCTTATGAGCCGCTTGCCGCTCTGCACGGCGGAGAGCGTTTCCCGAATGGCGCGCAGTTGCTCCTGATCCATGACGGCAACGCGGAGTTGCTGGTTGCGGATTTTGCGGCGAGCGCGGATGCGAGCGTTTCGTTCGACGGTGCCAGCGTCTTGTTTGCTGGGAAGAGAGCGGCAGGCGATGCATGGCAGGTTTTTGAACTGACGCTTGCTGATCGCAAGGTGCGGAAGGTGACCAGCGGATCAGAAGATGCGATCCGCCCGCTGTATCTTCCCGGCTGGCGCTTTGTTTACGCGCTGCGGACGCCGCAGGGTTTTCAGCTGCAGTCGGCGCGGCTGATGGAGTCGAAGGCGATTGAGGAGATTGAGGGCTCCGGCGCGAAGGCGAGTTTTCCGCTGACGTATGTGGGGGCGAACGCAGTGCCCACGGATGTGATGGAGGATGGACGAATATTGTTTGAGGCGGGATTTCCGCTGGGTGAGGGCGCGACGCCGGAGATGTTTCTTGTGTATTCGGATGGGTCTGGAGCGGAGTCGTATCGCTGCGATCATCCGGCGAACGCTGCGGGCGCGCGATGGGGTGGAAAGCAACTCAGATCGGGCGATGTGGTGTTTACGCATGGCGCGTCTCTGGCGAGATTTACTTCACCCTTGGCACATGAGGAGCGGGTGACTGCTCCTCGCGGCGATTATGCGGGCGGAATTGCGGAGACAAGGACGGGCGACTGGTTGGTAAGCGTTCGCGAACCAGCGAACGCGAAGTTCGCTCTGAAGCTTTGGAGACCGAGTGCGCCGATGATGCGGACGATGCTTGCGAAGACCGGGACCGATCTTGTCGAGCCGGTTGTGGCGGCTGCGCACGAGCGGCCCAGGCGGCATCCCTCCGCGCTGCACGATTGGGATTACGCGAATTTGTTGGCGCTGGATGCGCGCATTTCACGCGATGGCGCTCTGAAGGGTGTGCCGGCAAGCGTGCGGCTGGAAACGCAGGATGCGGCCGGCAAGCCGGTAGGAATGGGGACGGCTCCAGTGGAGCAGGATGGGTCGTTTTTTGTGAAGGCGCCTGCAGATCGGGCAATTCGGTTTGTGTTGCTGGATGCGAAAGGTGCGGTTCTACGGCAGGAACATGGCTGGTTCTGGATTCGGCGCGGAGAGCAGCGGATTTGTGTGGGATGTCATGCGGGGCCGGAACACGCTGCCGAGAATCGTGTGCCGGAGGTTCTGCTGCGCACGACAACGCCCGTGGATCTGACTGGATCGGGCCAGCAATCACAGCGGGGAGGCAACTGAGTGTCATACCGCAGTTTTCTTTTTTGGTTGAGTACGGCTTCCATGGCGGTGGCGCAGACGAGTGCACCATTCCCCGCACTCTCAGCGAGTGCGAAATCCGGCGCTGATGCGAAGTCGACAATTCGATTTGAAGACGCGAGTGCGAAAGCGGGGATCAACTACACGCATAGCTTTGGTTCGGCGAAGCTGGGCTCGTTGCTTGAGGGAACGGGCGCGGGGTGCGTGTGGATTGATTACAACAATTCCGGCAAACCTTCGCTGTACGTAGTGAATGGAAGGCCGCTGGATGACGCGATGCATCCGTATCCGCTGAAAGACAAACCAGTGCCTCCCCCGCACAATCATCTTTATCGCAATGACGGCGACGGGCACTTTACGGATGTGACTGAGAAGTCCGGGCTCGATCCGGAAATGTATGCAGTCGCGGTAACGGCGGCGGACTACGACAATGACGGCTTCGTTGACTTGCTGGTGACCGGATACGGAAAGACGGTTCTGTATCACAACGATGGCAATGGCCACTTTACGGACGTTTCCGCGAAGGCCGGGATCAAGGTCGATGGGTGGGCGATCAGTTCGACTTGGCTGGATTACGACAAGGATGGCTGCGTCGATCTGTTTGTCGGACGTTATGTGAAGTTCGATCCGAAGTATCGCGCGTTTTACGCGGCCGATAACTATCCGGGACCGCTGGACTACGAAGGCGAGACGAACAAGCTGTACCACAACAATTGCGATGGGACCTTTACGGATGTTTCGGAGAAGTCCGGCATCGGCGCGTTTGTGGGACGGACGATGGGCGTGACGGCGGCGGATTTTGACAACGACGGATGGGATGACATCTATGTTGCCAACGACCGCACGGAGAATTTCCTCTTCCACAACAAGCATGACGGGACGTTCGAAGAAGTTGGGAACGACACGGGAACTGCGTTCGGACAGAATGGCGAATCGACTTCATCGATGGGGCCGGTGTTCACGGATCTCGATGGGCGCGGCGTTCTGGACTTGTGGGTGACGGACGGGCACTATAACCGGCTGTTAAGGAACAACGGCAAGCAGGGATTTGAAGATATCGGCGCGTCGAATGGAGTTTCGCAAACGAACGCGCAGTATGTGAGCTGGGGAACCGGCGTTTACGACTACGACAACGATGGCTATCCGGATATCTTGATTTTTCACGGCGGGCTGATTCACCTGATTCCCGAAGAGCATACGCTGTTTCGCGGGCTGGGCAACGGTCGATTTGCGGATGTTTCTGAGAGTGCAGGGCCGGTGCTGAGTGAGCGCACGGTGGCTCGTGGTGCGTGTTTTGCGGATTACGACAACGATGGAAAAGTAGATGCGTTCCTGGTGAACCTGGGCGCAAAGGGAACGCTGGTTCATAACGTCTCGGCGAATAGCGGGCACTGGGTTGCTGTGAAGTTGGTCGGAGCGAAAAGCAATCGAGATGGTATAGGCGCACGGGTCGAGGTGTATGCGGGCACCCGACGCTGGACGGCGGAGCGCGTCGCTGAATCCGGCTACCTGTCGCAGGATGATGGGCGGTTACATTTCGGAATGGGCGGAGTAACGGTGATCGACAAGATTGTTGTGAAGTGGCCGAGCGGGCGCGAGCAGACGCTGGAGAAGCAGGGCGTGGATCGCGTGCTGACGGTGGCGGAGCCTAAGTGAACGGACGCAGGCACAACACGGCAAAAGCGTTGAGCGCGCTGGCGGCAGTGTGTGTGGCGGCGGTGGGCTTGTGTGCGTGGAACGGCGGGTCGGCTCGCGCATCCGTTGCAACTGGGCGCACGGGCGAACGGCTGGAATATGTATCGCCGGTGGAGACATTGTTTTCTCAGGATGGAACGCGGCTGTATGTGCTTTGCCAGGAAAGTGCGCAGGTGCGCGTACTGGATGCGAAGAGCTACGAGCCAGTGAAGAACATTAGCGTCGGGTTGGTGCCGCGCGGCTTTTCGCTTTCGCCGAAGGGCGATCGGCTGTTCGTTGCGAACTCGTGGGACGACACGATTTCCGTGATCGACACGAAGACGCTGGAGGTTTCGTCGACATGGCCGGTGGGATCGGAGCCCTCGAGTGTAGTGGAGGACCGCGCAGGCAAGCATCTGTTTGTGGCGAATCGGATTTCGAACGACGTTGCAGTTTTGGATGCACAGACCGGAGTTGAAGAAAAGCGGCTGGCGGCTGGACGCGGAGCCAGCTATATCACCGCCTCTCCCGATGGAAGCAAATTGTTTGTGACGCACGTCTATCCGAACGCGACTCCGCATCGCACGGCGCCAGAGTCGGAGATTACGGTGATCGATACGGCGCGCGCGGTTGTGGCGGACCGCATTGTCCTGCCCTATGTTGCGCATGGATTTCATGTGGCTTTTTCGGCGGATGGACGGCTCGGTGTTGCGGCCACATTGCATCCGAAGAACCTGGTCCCACTGGCGCATCTGGAGCACGGTGGGGCATTCGCGGATACGCTGACATTGTTTGGCGCGGATGTGGGCAAGCCTGTGGAGGTTTCGCTGGATGAGCTGGAACTCTATGCGGTGCGGCCCTTCGGGATTGCGATCACGCCCGACAAATCGCGGATGTTTATCAGTTGCGGCGGATCCGAGATGGTCACGATCATCGATGTTCCGCGTTTGATCAGGTATGCGCGAGCGCATCCGGGGTTAAATGCGCAGGATTTGTCGGCCAGCGCAAATTACGTGGTTGGCCGGATTGCGGTGGGACATGATCCGCGAGGCCTGACGCTGACGAAGGATGGTACGAAACTGCTGGTAGCGAATCGGCTGGAAGACACGATCACCGTGATCGATACGAAGACTGATCGCACGGCATCCACGATTGGGCTGGCGGGGCCAAAGAAATTGTCAGTGCTGCGTAGCGGAGAAATGGCCTTTTATGCATCGCGGTACTCGTTTCAGGGACAGATTGGGTGTGCGAACTGCCATATCGATTCGACCTTTGATGGACTGACGTGGGATCTGGAACCTGACGGGTTTGGGCGCGATGTTGTTGACAACCGTCCGATCGAGGCCGTGAAGGATACGGAGCCTTTCAAGTGGAATGGCGGAAATCCGAATCTACCGACCGAGTGTGGACCTCGGACGGAGAAGTATTTCTGGCGAGCGGAGAACTACGACAATCTGACGTTAACCGATCTGGTGGAGTACGTACGCAGTCTGCCTGCGCGGCCAAATCGCTGGAGAGCGCCGGGTGGCGAACTGACGGGAGCGCAGGAGCGGGGGCGTGTATTGTTTGCGCGTGATAAGGACAAGTTCGGCAATGCGATTCCGGAGACGAATCGCTGCGCGTTCTGCCATAGCGGCGAAAAGGGCACGAATCAAAAGTCCTTTGATGTGGGAACGAGGAAGGCAACCGATAACATCGGGATGCTGGATACGCCGCAGCTGACGAATATCGCTATCACCGCTCCGTATCTGCATGACGGATCTGCGGCAACGCTGGAGCAGATTTGGACAGTTTTTAATCTGCAGGATAAGCACGGGCGTACCAACGACCTGACCAAAGACGAACTGAACGACCTGATCGAGTACCTGAGGACGCGATGAAAGCAATTCTTACGATCGCAATGGCGGCGACAATGCTGGGAGTGCCCGGCAGAACTTTTGCGCAGGCGAATGCTCTGGCTCCGAAAGTACACAGAGCAGCGGCCTCAGTCGCGAAGACGTCCGTTCCTGCGATGCCGCACTTCAAGTTTGAGAATTTTACAGTGGCAAACGGGCTGCCCGACGATCACGTTTTCAGCGTGCTGGTCGACAGGGATCGGATCTGGGCGGGGACAGAGAACGGGCTGGGTCTCTACGAGAATCATCAGTGGAAGACATTCACGACCAAGGATGGACTCGCGCATCGAGCGGTGTTGTCGCTGGCGCTCGACAAACGCACGGGGGATGTCTGGGCCGGAACTATGGGCGGATTGAGCCGCATTTCCGGTGGGCGCATCGACTCATTCACGCAACTGAATTCGGGACTAAGCAACGACGTGGTTTATGGCGTCTCAGTGGAAGGCGAGAACGTGTGGGTGGCGACGGCCGCAGGAGGGTGCAAGCTCGATCTGCACACCGGACAGTGGTCGCTCTACAACGAACGCAACACGCCGATGGCGGAGATCTGGGTATACGGTGTGGCAGCGACTCCGACGAAGGTGTACTACGCGGTGTGGGGCAGCGGCGTGCTGGAGTATGACCAGCAGAAGAAGTTATGGGACAAATACGACGACCCCGACGGCGAGACGGAGATGGTGCTGTTCAAAGATCAGGGGTTAATCCACGAGATTACGACTTCGCTGAGTTATGTGGATAATATTCTTTGGGTGGCTACGTACTTTGGCGACAGCCGGTACGACGGCCGCTACTGGCACAACTTCTTGACCAAAGACAGCGGGCTTCCCTCGAACTTTACCAATGTCGTGAAAGGCGTAGATGCCAAGCGTGCGTGGTTTGGCACGGATAAGGGACTTGCGTATTACGACGGTGTCAACTGGGCTGTCTACCGTCCGTCTCTTATTACAGGGAAGCCGGAGATGACGGTGCGCGATGCAAAAGGGGAGGTTTCGTCTGTCGCTGTGAGTACAGCGCCGGCGCACAACTATGTTTTGGGAATTGATTTTCAGGGCAACGATATCTGGGTTGCCACTGCCAAGGGTTTAAGCCACGGGATTCATCAGCCATAAGGACATAAGGAGCCATAGAAAAATGATTGCTTTATCAGAAATTCTGGAGACCATCGCACACGCACCGATCCAAAAGCGCGCCATGACCAACCATGGCGTACTCAACGAAGCCTATGCCTATGCCAAGCCAAGTTCTTTTTCGCGCGGTATGCGAATTGATTTGAACGGACTGACTATCCTGCTGATCTCGGGCACCGCTTCAATCGACGAAAACGGCGTAAGCGTACACGTTGGCGATTTTCGGGCGCAGATGAAGCGGACGCTGGATAACATTACCGGTCTGCTGGAAAGCGAAGGCTGTACCTGGCACGACATTGTGCGCACCTCCTGCTACCTGCGTGACATTGATCGCGACTATGACGCGTTTAACGAAGAGCGCACGGAGTTTTTCAAAGCGCAGGAACTCGATCCTCTGCCGGCGTCGACGGGAATTCAGGCGCACCTTTGCCGGCCTGAGTTGCTGATTGAGATTGAAGCGATCGCGATGTTCCGCACGGAGAAGACAGCCAAGTAAGGAGCAGTGTGATGCGCAGGAAATGGTTGATGATGGCGGCCGGTGTATTTGCCGCCGGCACCATGAGTTTGGCAGGACAGGAAGCGGGAACGAGCAAGAAAGTTTGCGAGTGCGGCGCGCATCCGCCGGGTCCACCGAGAGATCGCATCGTTACACCGTATGCGGGGGAACCGGAAGACCTAAGTCCATATCAGAAGTTCGCGAAGCCATATGATCTGAATTACATTCATCCGAATATCTATAGCGGCGCGGGGCGTGACATTCCGGAACCGAAGGATCTGAGTGAAGTTCGCATCGGATTCTTCGGTCCGATCGAGCATAGTCCCGAGCAGGTTTTTGGGTTGCGCATGCTGCATGGCGCGCAACTGGCGGTGGAAGAGTCGAATGCGCGAGGCGGCTATGGCGGCAAGCCGTTCAAGCTGATGCTGCATAACGACTACGACAACTGGCAGGCGAAAACGGTTTATGGAGAAGACCGCGCGACTGATCCGACTATCTGGGGGTCGGCGTCGAATGAAGTGGTGAAGATGTTGTATGACGACGAGGACTGGGCGATATTTGGCTCCATCAGTTCCGAGTCGACGCACATCGCGCTGCGAGTGGCGTTGAAGGCGGAGATCCCGATCGTCAATTCTGCATCGACAGATCCAACAATTCCCGAGACATATATTCCCTGGTACTTCACCGATCTGCAGGACGATCGCGTGCAGGGATTGACGCTGGCGCGGCACATCTACTCAGAGCTGGGGTTGAAACGTGTTGCATTGCTACGCGTGAATAGCCGTTACGGACGCTTTGGAGTGATCAAATTTCGAGATGCTTCGCGACGGCTGGGACATCCAGTGGTGATCGAACAGAAGTTTCTGCCGGGAGACACGGACTATACACGGGCGCTGAAGATCATCCAGTCGTCGCGAGCGGACGCGATTGTGTTGTGGGCCGATGAGATTCCGGCAGCGAACATTCTGAAGCAGATGAAAGCGTTGGGAATGAAGCAGCGCGTCTTTGGCTCTTACCGCACGCTGGGTCCGGAGATGCTGGCTGAGGCGGGAGATGCGGCAGAGGGATTTGAAGCAGTGTTTCCTTTTGATCCAACGCGCAAGGATCCCACGTGGCTGGAATTCAATGCGCGTTATGAAACGCGGTTTCAAGAGAAGCCGGAACAGTTTGCTTCTCTTGCGTACGACGCGATGAATGCGCTGCTGGGTTCAATCTGCAAGGCGGGGCTGAATCGTGCGCGGATTCACGATGCGTTGGCCGACATTGCAGAATACGATGGCGTCACCGGGCACATGATCTTCGATCCAAACCAAAAGAACGTGGCGCACATGTATCTGGGCACCGTGCACGACGGGGCTGTATCGTATCGCAAGGCAACGATGGAGAAGTCGGCGCCGCAGAAGACCGCGGCCGATGCAAAGCCGGTCTCATCGCCGGTTCCTTACGCGCAGGTGGGCGAAGATGGGGTCGATTACACGGGGCCGAAACAAGCGAATGTGCCGGCCGGGACATTGAAGGTGGTGCTGTTCGGGCCGAATGCCGAGATAGTTGCTCGGTCGCCGGAGATGCAGGCGCAGCTTCGCGATGTTTCCAGGCAATGGGCACTGCTGCCAGTAGCCAGCGATCAGAACTGGGGCGCGGCCTCGACGCAATTGGTGCACGCTCTGATGGATGAGCATGCGCTGGCGATTGTGGCGCTCGACCGGAATGCAGCACACCTTGCGGAGCAACTTGCGCTGAAGGCATTTGTGCCGGTGGTCGCGCTGAGCAACGACAAGGCGCTCACTTCGACGAACGTGCCATGGATTTTCCGGCTGCCGGAAGGGACAAAGCCGGCAACCGCTCTCAGTCTCGTGAAAGCTGCGGTTGAGCAAAGCGGGCCGAATCCTGAACGGCTGCGCGATGTGTTGGCATCGGGTGACGCGGTGGCGGGAATGGCTTTTCTTCAGACAGGAGAACCGCGAGTGCATTGATTCCAAGCATTGTGAGAGAACCAAAAAGGAAAGGGCAGCCGATTTGGCTGCCCTTGTGTTTTAAGTCTGATGGTGCGATTACGGCAAGTAGTAGCGGAAGGAGGTCCAGAACATGTTGTCGATGCCCTTTGCCTGGATGCCACCTACGCCAGACCAGCCAAACCTCTCAGCGTAGCTGTACTGGATGCTCTGGCGGAGACGACCGTGTTCGCCGCGGTAGATGTCATACCAGTAGCCAACGGTGAACTCTTGCACGTTCCGTGTCTGGTCTCCGCAGGAGCCGCCGGGGTAGTAACCCGTCGAGCCGCCGTTGAAGCCGGGGTTTGTATTGGCAAGGCAGCCTGAGTTGCTCGTCAGCCGCGAACCGTAGCCGACGGGTGATAACGCGGGTGCTCCCCAGTGCCCACCCCATGTGCCACCGGCGGCAAGCTGTGCAGATGTTGGCTTAGCTGTGCACTGCGAAGCTGAAGTGAACCCGGTCGGGCAGAATGTTGCCGTGGGCCCACCGAGCGTGGTCGTGCCTGCGTTTGCCCAATCAACACGACTGGCGTAGTCGATGCCGTAGTTGCCGTAGATCAACAGACGTGGTGTCGGGTTGTACTCAAGCGTGCCCAAGGCAGAGGTGTTGTGGATCGGAGAGAGACCGCCCCAATTGTTCGCTGTTACGTCGGCGAGAGTTGAATTTCCGTACCGGCCCAAGCCAGGGCCGTACATGCCTTTAGCACCAAAGGATATCTTGTTGTGTGCGAACGGAATGCGGAAGCTGCCCGCCACGCCGCCCATGCTGATGCTGTTGGTGAACGCGCCGGCAGTTGTCGAGGCTGGAGCAATATTCGCTCCGGTCACGACGTCTTTCTGCCCGCCGTATTTCGTTGTGTCCGTGGTGACACCGGGATAAATCTCCTCATGGGCGAAACGGCCGATTCCGATGATCTCGTAATGGCCCCACTTGGGATCGAGTGCGAGCTTGAAGATGAGGTCCGGTGCGTAGTTGAACGAGTAGTTTGCGATGTTCGTGTTGGCTGTGACGGTGTTGTAGACCGGAACGTATGCTGTTGATCCCGGCACCTGTGTGTAGTTCTGGACGTAGGTAGTGGATGCGACGGTGCTGACTGCGGCGTTATAGTTGCCGCCGTTTTGACCAGCGCTGCCGAGCACTGCGTAGGGAGTGTTACCCGCGAGTGAGGCGGTGTAAAGAACCTGAGGATTCTCGATCGCGACGCCAAATGCAGCCCATTTGCCCGTCTTGGTTACACGGAAGCCCCACTGGCGAGTCCAGACAAAGCCCACATTGTAGTTCGGGTCGATGGTCTGGGGAGTCATGATGTCGCCGGAGAGGTTGGAGAGGCCTTTTTTGTCTTCAGTTGCGAGCGACCACATCTGACCGCCGGTGAATGCCCAATGATTGTGCGTCTCGGCCTGTCCCCAGAGTACCCGCTGCCGAAGCACATAGCTGTTGGACTGGTTGTTGTTTGACGTGATGCCGGTGCCGAGAAAGTCAGCTTCGTAGTAGCCGCGCAGCGTGCCCCAGTCGGGCTTGCCCTCAACCATCAGGGCTATGCGCGACTGACGAGAGCTGCCGTAGAACTCACTGAGGGTGTACGCGTCTGCGTGCTCATAGGGGAGCGCACTGAAGGCCGTCGGAATATCGCCGCCTGTTGCCTTGGACCGCCACACTGTTTCACCCGCCAGATAGCCACCCGGCGTCAACGTGACACCTTTGTAGTGAAGAGTGCTGGGGCTATTGATGGACTTTTTAATCGCAGCCGTCTCATCTGAGAGCGACGAGACGACGGTCGCATTGACCGTCTTCATATCGGTAACTGTGTTTTGGAGGGTTGAAACAGCGGCGGCGTTTTCAGTTACGGCGCTCTGCTGAGCAGTTGCATCGGCCTGGGCCTTCTGGGCTGCTGCCTGAGCATCGTTAGCAGTCTGCTGCGCCTGCTTCAACTGCGCGTCCTTGGTCGCGAGATCGGACTTCAAGCTATCGATCTGGCCCTGGAATTCCTGACGGAGAGCGTTGATCTGGTCTTCGACGGTGGGTTTGGGCGGCTGCTTCTTTGCGGTTTTCTTCGCAGGCGGAGGGGGGTCACCGGCGTAAGCGTTGGAACCAACGAGACTGGCTGCCAGTATTGCGGCAACCATTTTCATTTGGAATTTCATTTGGCGTCTTTCCTCTCAGATCAGGTTGAATCGTTCGGGCGCTTGAGTATCCCTGGCACCCTTTAGTGGTTCATTGCAAGCGCACTGAAGATGAAGCTGTGATGAGTCAATACGAGATGCGAGCAGGCGAGGATGTCGCGCGAAATAGCAGGAAACAGAGAAAGGGCTTGTCCTCGTTGCGTCTGTATTTCACACTCTCAGAGTTTGATGAATATTTGACTAATTCACATACTTTTAACAAGATAGGTATCGCAACTTAATCTTTGTTACAGGATTGTAAATTCACGATCTATTCATATCGCCATGGAGTAAATGAATAAGTTAGATTGCGCTCCACGAGAACGTGGAGCGCGAGGCGAGAGATCAATTTAGACGAGGTTACGGAATTCAGCGAGTGGCGTTTTGATTTCTGCCGGCACTTACCAGGTTGGCAAGGATTCGATAAGCGCCGGGGACTAACTCGGGCAATTGGCGATAGAGCGCGTAGGCAACATAGATATAAGTTCCCTTGCCGGGATGGGTGACGATCAAACCGCCGCGTTGCGGATCCTGTCCGGGGTCAGCTGTCTCGGTGAGAGCGGTGTAACCCGGGTCAAACGAATCGAGGAAGGAATGGCCGCGCTCCTCGACCCATCCATCGAAGTCGGCGGTGGTGATCTTGTTAGGGAAATTGAGCAGGGGGTTGGAAGGGTCGAGGAGCTTGACGGGGGACTGCTCATCGACAACGCGTTCCGGGAGGCGGCTGCCCATTGATAACGGAAGCGGGGCCGGGAAGGTATTGCTCTGATATTGAACGACAAGGGTGCCGCCGTTGCGAACAAAGTCCTCCAGACGGGGCTGGACCTTGGCTAGCTCGGGGCGGACTGAGTAGGCGCGAATGCCGATGAGGATGACGTTGTACTGGCTGAGGTTTCCGGATACGAGTTCTGAGGTGGAAAGAAGTTGCGGCGTGATTCCCATGCCTTCCAGTGCGTCGGGGACGAGATCGCCGGGTCCCATGACATATCCGACGTGGAGATCGGGAGCGAGTTTGACGTCGATTTTGCGAGTCTGGAGTTCTGCAGCTGCGTATTGGTTGTAAGGACGGAGGCCGGGATAGCCGACGCTATGCCAGCCGGAGTCGTAGGTCCGTCCGCCGGACTGAGCGACCGCCTTGATGGAGTAGGCGCCTGTTTGCGTAGTAGCTGGAGTGACGGAGAAAAGGATTGGATCGGTGTCTCCGGCTGTCTTGCGATGGAAGTCGGCTTGTGCGGGTTCGGAGTGCCAGCCGTCGGGGAGCTTGAGGGTGACCGTTCCGTCAGCTGCGGCCTGGGTGTGAATGGTGACGCGGACCGGGAGGGCGCTGCCATCGAGAGGCAGGATACGGGCCTGCGGCGTGACGCTTACGCCGATGGCGGGGGTGACGACGAGGGGTTCATAGAAGCCGCCGGGTCCAGTGATGCGCTGGAGGGTTTGCACGACTTCTCCGAAGCGGATGGGGAGACCTTCGAAAGTGAACTCGGCCCAGGCATCAAGCGGGTAAGGAGCGAAGGAACGCTCGCGCCAATGCGGGTTGGCGATGTCATAGTAGGGCTGCTCGATGTTGGGGCGTGTGAAATATGGTGCAGTTGATTGGGCGTCTTCTGCGACGTGCACACTGAAAACAGGGTCGGAGACCGCACCCGCCGGGTCGACCGTCCCGCTTGTGATGCTGTTCTTCCACTCGCCTCCGCTCCGGCTTTCCAGCCACACCTTCGCGAGCTTCGTTTCCGAGCTCGCTTGCGAGGCATGAACCTGGACATAAACCTGCTGGCCCGGCGAAACGCTCGTTGCGCTCTCATCCGCGGAAGCGCCGCGGAATCCTCCACCTTGTGCATGGGGTTCATTGCTTCGAAACGCAATCAAATCGAGGCCCAGCGCGTTGCTGAGCGCGGCCTGAAACTGATCGATCTTCGTATCGAGTTCGAGCAGTAGCCCGGCTTTGCCCCGTGCATCGAGAGCGCTTCCGGCAACCTTCTCGCGAAGAGCGAGCGTCTGGCGATAAATCGGAGCGAGTTGCTTTGCGACAGGAAGGCCGGAATTGCATGGGCACTTCGATTCGAGCTCATGAATATCGGTGTCGAGCGCCTTAAGCCCACTCGAAAGCCACTCAGGTGCAGGAGCTTTTACAAGTTGCACCAAGCCGGCAACCGACGTGTCAATATCTACCCTGGAATTGCGGAAGAGGCTGCCATTCGTGCTGACAATGTCATCTTTGCCAGGGCGTGCTTGCGGGGCAACCGCCCATAGGTGGTAGCTACCCGTCGCGGGTCCGCTCAGCAACGGATTCGCGCCACCGTACTGCGATTTTTGCTCGCCCCAGCCCTCGTGTGCGATCTGTGCGTACGTGCGGCCAAGTGTCAGATCGAGTGTTCCGACCGGAAGCTGGGCGTCAGAGGAGGGAACGGTGGTGGTCCACTCACCGGTTATGTAGTTATGAAACCGGGCGGGAGACCATTTTCCCGTGGCGTAGTCGAACATCCCCTTGTCTGTCACTGGTGCAAACGGCGTTCTTGAATAGACCGCCAGAGGCTGCCACGGCTGCAATCCCAGCCCGCCCTCCGAAAGAGGCTTCAGCTGATCTGGGAACACATTCGGATCGGGAGCAGCTTTGAAGACCTCTTGCGCGATTTCGCCGGAGACCTGGTGCTGCCCGTGCCCATCTGTGATTCCACCGATAAATGTCGACACAATCACCTGCGGGCGCTCCCGACGCACAGCAAGCACAGCGTCGTACAGAACACGTTCGTGACCCCACTTCTGAAATGCCTCTTCCTGTGTCTTGGAGAAGCCGAAATCGACTTCCGTTCCCCAGAGCTGTTTTGCCGCGTAGTACTGGTCAGCGTTGAGAAGCTCATTCGTGCGGATGATGCCGAGCGCGTCGTAGGTGTCGGCGGTCATCTGATTCTGGCCACCCTCCCCTCGAGTGAGCGTGAACGAACTGGCGCGGGCGCCCATGCCACGCGACACGTAGGTCAGCAGCGCTCCATCTTCGTCGTCCGGATGGGCGACGATTGTCATCAGGCTGGCGGTCGTCCCAAGTTGTTTTAGAGTTTGCTCTAGCTTGGCCTGGCCGCGATCTTCAGGGAGCGGGAGCGCGACGAGGTGAGGCTCGGATGCCGGCAACTGGGCCGCAGGCGCGGACTGCGCGGGGAGTTGTTGCGCAGCGGCGAGTGCGAGGATGGCCGTTGAGATCGAGGCTGCGAGGGCAGCGCTGACGCGTAAGTGGTGTGCTCCCTGAGAAAAGAACATGGTTCTCGTCAGTGTACAATCCGGTGAGCGGAAATCCGTTAGAAGCTGCGTACATGATGAAGTTTGCAGATCGCTCAGGGGCTAAAGTCCGTTCCTTTTTTGACGCTGTTTCGCCGCGCGACCCGCTACGCGGGTTCCCTGAGTCCTGCCCTGACACTTCGGGTTCTTTCATGTGCATCTGGCCGAGGCCGGGGCTAAAGCCCGCAGACTTGCGAGCGTTGGCGGATTGATCAGCCCCTCTCATTCATCTGCGACGCTGGAGCGGCGGATTGGGCTGCGGTCGGCGGTGCTGTTCAACATGCTGGAAATGATCGGCGTGGGGCCGTTCATCACGCTGCCCCTGGTGATTGCGGCGGCGGGCTACAGGCTGAGCGTGTGGGCGTGGCTGCTGGGCGCGGCGATTGCGGTGATGGACGGGTTGGTTTGGGCGGAACTGGGCGCGGCCTTTCCGCGCGCTGGCGGATCGTATGCCTTTCTGCGCGAGATTTATGGACCGGAGCGCGCGGGGAACTGGCTTAGTTTTTTGTATGTTTGGCAGCTGAGTTTTTCAGCGCCGCTATCGATTGCGTCGGGGTGCATCGGGCTGTCGAGTTTTCTGGCGTGGTTCTGGCCGGGACTTGAGTTGGCTCCAATTGCGGCGCTGCCTGCGCTGCACTATGCGAATTTTGCTGCGGCAGCGGCTTGTTTGCTGGTGACGGCCCTCTTGTATCGGAATTTGAGTTCGGTGACGCGGCTGGCCTGGGTGTTGTTTGCAGGCGTGATGGCGGCAATGGCGGGCGTGATTGCTTCCGGGTTTGCGCATGCGGCGGCTATGGGTGGATGGCATATGCCGGCTTCTCCCGCGCAGTCTGCCGCCGTGGCGATTGGCGGGCTGGCGCAGGCAACGCTGATTGCGACGTACGACTACTGGGGCTACTACAACATCACGTTTCTCGGAAGCGAAGTGAAGCAGCCAGAGAAGACGATTCCTCGGGCGATTCTGCTGTCGGTGCTGTTTGTGACCGCGTTTTATGTCGTGATGAATTTTTCGGCGCTGCCTTCGATGCACGAGGCCGCGACTCATGTGAAGGAGAGCGCAATTCTGCGGCTGCAACTGGTGGCGGAGATTGCGCAGTCGGCATTTGGAAGGTGGGCGGGATACACGATTGCGGCGCTCGTGATGTGGACGGCGTTTGCATCAGTATTCTCGTTGCTGCTGGGATATTCGCGCGTGCCGTTTGCGGCGGCGCAGAGCGGGAATTACTTCAAGTTTCTGGCGGCGGTACATCCGAAGCACGGGATTCCGCACCGGTCGCTGGTGGCGCTGGGGCTGGTGGCGACGGTGTTCTGCTTTTTCAGCCTGCAGCAGGTGATCACGATGCTGGTGGTTACGCGCATTCTGCTTCAGTTTTTTCTTCAGCATGTGGGCGTGATGCTGTTGCGTGTGCAGAGGCCGGAACTTGAGCGGCCGTTTCGGATTCCTCTTTATCCGTTGCCGCCGGTGCTGGCGATGGCGGGGTTTGTGTTCATCCTTGTAAATCGCAGTCATGCGCTGGGCGGGCTGGCGGTGGCTGCTGGTATTGCGGTGTCGGGGACAGTGATCTACCTGTGGCGCGCACGGCGACTGGGGCAATGGCCCTTTGCCGTGGCTTAGCCTGGGGGGTGTACCCACCCCTACTCTGTGAACAAAGTCCTGAGTTTGAATGACTTAGCACGGCAGCACCTCCGCTAAAGTCGTCTTAAGAGGACTTTAGCCGCAGAGTCGTCTCAACAAAGGAGTTAGAAACAAAACTAAGGACCGAAGATCAGGTATCGGAGAAAAACGCTCTGAGTTCGAAGCATAGTGGTTCCGGTTCAATTTCCATTGTGCGCTAAAGGGAAGAAATTACCTGTAAATTGATGGCGGAGTTTTTCGTAATCAATTCAAGGAGTTGCGGCAAGACTGGCGGGCGGGGGGCTTGACAGTTGTTGGCCTCGACGCCGTGGAGAAGTCACCCACCATGCGCGATGCTGCAGCCACGACATTCGCAGTGTCAGGAATCGAGTCACTTAAAGCCCGAGGAAGCGGTCGGCGCCGTAAACCAGGCTGAGTGTGATCAGAGCGATGAAGACCTCGCCGATGGCTCCTACAGCGAATGGACGCCAGCCTTGTTTCCCGAGCTCGCCGATTTTTGTGCGGAGTCCTACACCTGCGAACGTCAGCAGGAATGCCCAACGGGAAAGATTCGCAAGGCTAGTTAGCTGGGGCTTGGCAAAGAATCCCAATGTGGCTAGAAGCGAAATCAACAGGAAGCCGAGGACGAATTTCGGGAATTTGTTCCACAAGAAGACAGCTTTGTTGCTGACCGCATGAGCCTGCCCGCGCGATGACCAGTAGAGGGCGTATCCGAGCACAATGAAGCCGATCATGGCGTTGCGCGTAGTCTTCGCTAAAACGGCGACCTTACCGGCGGCGTCGGAATATAGAGCGCCGGCGGCAGTGGCCTCCGCAGTGTTGTCTACCGCCAGCCCTGCCCACAACCCGTATGCCTTGTCGCTCAGATGCAACGAATGACCGATGAGGGGAAACGTGAACAGCGAGATTGCTCCGAGGGCAAGAATGGCAGCGATGGCGTAGGAGGCGTCCTCATCTTCAGCATCGATGGCGGGTTTGGCGGCGATGATTGCGGAAACACCGCAGATAGATGAGCCAACTGCGAGAAGCGAAGTGAGTTTGGGATTAAGGTTAAAGGCGCGGCCCAGGATATGCATGAAGGTGAGCGAAAGCGTGATGGCGATGACGACCAGCAAGATGGAGATGCCGCCAAGATGGAGCAAATCGCCGAGCAAGAAACGAGAGCCGAGCAGAACGATTCCCGCCTTCAACCAGAACTCATAGGTCGCGACGCCGGGCTCGAAGACGCGTGGAATTCCTACGGTGTTGGAGATGACCAACCCAATCACAATCGCCCACAAAACGTATTCGATATTTGGAAAAGTCACGTGGTGGGACTTTGTGTAGGCGGCGATGGACTGCTCGATGAACTTT
This sequence comes from uncultured Acidobacteriaceae bacterium, assembly GCA_963832035.1. Taxonomy (GTDB): domain Bacteria; phylum Acidobacteriota; class Terriglobia; order Terriglobales; family Acidobacteriaceae; genus Telmatobacter. The sequence goes on from CAWHSK010000005.1 coordinate 1,123,202, forward strand.
CCGGCGTAGCCAATGGCTGCCAGCAGCAACAGGCCGGGTACCAGCGCGCCGATGCGGCGGACTGGCGAAAAAGCGTCTTCGATATTGTGAGAACTGGCTGCAGAACTGGAAGTCGCCATTTCGGTCTCCTTACGAAGTTGGGGGTTAACCCAATTTTGAAAGCACTGACCTTTCGTCGCGCCTTCGATCAGCGGAGGATTCACCACTTGATCGCTGGAATGAGGTTGAAGCGAACGAGCAGGGCCAGGGCAAGTGCGAGAGCGACGGCGTAGACGTCGAGCGATGGAAATTTGCGAGAGGTGGTAGTGCTATTCGACATGTGTAATCTCCCCGGAGTTCGATTTCTTTGATGACTGTTTGGAGCGCCGAGCGGGAATCGAACCCGCGAATACAGGTTTTGCAGACCCGCGCGTTAGCCACTTCGCCACCGGCGCCCATTGAAAGTCAAAGGCGATCTCGAAAATCTTGACCACAGATCGCCAACAAATGAAAAACCCACCACGCCATCAGGCGGGTGGGTCACTGGGATTCGAATTCCTGATTGGGAATCTAGCCCACTGTACGCGCCCGCGCAGAGCCGCTCTGACAGCAGCACATACAAATCGCGGGTGTGAAGAAGTGAGCCATTAAATTTCCGTTTCGAAGCGAAAGATGATCGCGTCGAGTTTTCGTAGAGTACGGAAAAAACGGATGCCTGTCAAGGCGGGTGCGAGACGCGCGAGTTACGGTCCGCAAATTCAGGGCAATCGCAAATGGACCGCACGAGAGGTTTTCAGATGCCGGCGTACCAGGCGTAGCCGGCTTCAGGGGATGCGGAGCCGAGGCCTTGGCCAAAGTGTTTCATCGAGTCGGTGACGGTGATGTGGTTGAGGTACTTCACGCTCTTGTATCCGAGTTGGCGTGGGAGGCGGAGGCGGAGCGGGCCTCCGAACTGGACGGGGAGGTCGCCGTTGTTCATACCCATGGTGAGGAAGGTCTGGGGATGTGTAGCGTCGGCCATGTCGATGCTTTCCCACCAGTCGGGCTCGATGGAGAAGTAGACGATGTATCGCGCCTGGGGCAGAACGCCGACGGCGTCGAGCACGTTGTGCAGCGGGGTTCCGATCCACTCGGCAATGTAAGACCAGCCTTCTTCGCACGCCACTTCGGTGATCTGGTTGTGGGTGGGAAGAGCTTTGAGGTCAGAGAGCGAGAACGACGTGGGATGCGCGACCATGCCGTCGACGTAGAGGTTCCAATCGGAAAAGCCAAGGGTTTGATGGCGCTTGAAGGCGTCGTCAGGAGGCGCGGTAAAGTTGCCGAACGGCTTGGCCGAGATCATGCTGCGCGGGAATTCGCGCGCGAGTGAGTGCCGGGTGAGCACGCGCTGGGAGGCGTATGTGAGCGTCTCACCTGGACCAAAGAATCCGCTGCTGTCTGGTGGGACGAGGCCATATTGACGCGCGATGCGGGAAGCGGCGGCCAGACCTGCCACGCCTGCAGTGGCGGCAAGACCGGTGGTGATGAGCTTGCGGCGAGAAAAATTGCTCATGGGCGGCGCTCCGAGGGTACGACGAGACGACCGGTGATCATGGCCCGCATATGCCTCCAGAATCCGGCGAGGGAAATCATCGCAACGTGGACGATGAGAAAGAGCAGAAGAAATCCAGAGATGAAGAAATGCAGGGTTCGGGCAGACTGACGGCCTCCGAGGAGATTGACGGCGGCGGGTAACGCGGAGTCGAATGCGGGAGAAAGCGCGAGGCCTGTCCAGATGACGAGGGGAAAAAGGATGAAGATGACAGACAGATACGCAGTGCGCTGGACCACGTTGTAGGCATGGCTGTCTGCTGGATCGGGCGGCGCCCGGCGCAGATATTTCGCGAACACTTCGCGGAAGGCTTTCCATTTTCTATCGGCCGATGCAGGGATCATGCTGCGCGAGAAGTGGCGGGAGACCAGGCCGGCGGCCACGTAGATGAGGCCGGTGATTACCAGGACCCATGCGGCTTCGAAGTGGAGATAACGGCTCCAGCCATTCTGATCGGGCCACATGTAGTTGTAGCCGGTTGGTACTGTGACTCGCGATGCCGGGACCGGGATCTGGAAGAGGGGAGTGGTGCCGGAGTTGCCGGTTTCGCCCCAGTAGAATCGCGGGTGCGAGATCACGATTTCGCACCCCGTGACGAGCAGGGTGATGAAGGAAATGACGGTGATCCAATGCGTGACGCGGACGAGCGCAGTATGTCGCTGTGAGGCTTGGATGCTGGGCGAGGAAGTGACTGGCACGCGGGGAGGATAGCACACGGCGGGCGTGGGTCTTGAGTTGAATTCAGAAGCCGCTTAGATCCAGGGTATTTGATGCGTAATAAGGATCAATTCCGCTGGCGGCAAAGAGCACACAACTCCATCCGGTCAGCACGGTTGCCATTTGGAGTATGGCAACCGTCAGCCGGACTTTGGTCGTTATCGAAGACGCTCTATTTGTTCAGATCATCATTCTTGTAGTATTTGGTGCCCTGAAGCGTCAGTTGCAGGGCGAGGCCGTTTTTGGTGATCTGGTAGACCCATACGTCTGGGGCGACTTCTACGGCTCCGGAGTAGGCACCGCCGGATGTGCCGGCCTTGGCTGCGGCGTCTGCCTGGGCCGAACCCGACCAGCCGGAATTCAGGAAGTCGCTAAACGCCTTGTCGGTTCCGAAGACGAAGATGGCACGGAAGTCTTTCACACCCACACCGAGTCCCGCGCCGGCTGAGACCATTTTCATGAAAGTTTCCTGCTTGGTTTGGTTATTAACGGCAACGCCGGCTCCGCTTCCGGTACTTACCACCAGCAGGTTGGTTCCGAAGTTCTTGAATACTGCATAACCGGCGGATTTCGCAATTGCTGCCTGGGCTCCAGGTTGGAGCTTGTAAAGGTCGTTAAGCGTTTGTGTTGCCGCCTGACGAATCTTTGTTTTCTCCTTTTCGGGATCATCTGCGCGTGCCACGCTGAGCGATAGGAGCGCCAGGGCGACGACTGGGGCGATCATCTTGAGTTTCATTCGAATGATTCTCCTGTCTGGAATGACGGTCGGCCGAACGTCATTTCCTTTGCAGTGCTTCGTCTGCGACTAGGAACCACAAACGGGCCGGACGCTTATCGTTTTTGTGTCAGAAGGGGCTGATCTTCGCCGATTGCAGGAGTGGACCGCGTCGCACCCCTCAGGCGTTCCCATGTTCGGGTTACGATGTGCCGGTTACTTTCCAGCACATTGGCATCGGTTTTACAGCCGCAAGTCAATCTTCCGGCACTGGCAAAAGTGCTAGAAGAACCAGAAGGATTTTTAGTTATCGGGGGTCCCAGCAGACTGCGGCAATGGTGGTCGCATAGGAGGAGAGCAAAAAGCGGGTCCGTCGACTGCGCTGCGCTTCGCTCAGGATGACGGCTTGGTTGGTCGCTCAGGATGACGATGCGTTGATCGGAAGTCTTGCTTTCTCATGTCTCAGACGCGAGACATGGGCACCCATTTTTGTGCGGTGTGAAGCTGCGCTAGTTGAGGAACATGGTGCGGTAGAGGGTGTCGCGCTGGACGGGTTTGAAGCCTGCGTCGCGGATGATGCGGCGGAGTTCTTCTTCGGTGGTGCAGTTACTGGTGCCTGCGGCTTTGACGACGTTCTCTTCGAGCATGACGGAGCCTACGTCGTTGCCGCCGAAGTGGAGGCCGAGTTCGAGGACCTTGAGGCCCTGGGTGACCCAACTGGCCTGCACGTTCTCGATGTTGTCGAGGTAGAGGCGCGCGATGGCGAGGACTTTGAGGTATTCGACCGAGGTGGCTTCTTCCCATCCGCGACCGCCGAGGGCAGTGTTGCCCGGCTGAAAACTCCAGGGAATGAAGGCGGTGAATCCGCCGGTTTGTTCCTGCAGGTTGCGGACGACTTCGAAGTGGTTGATGCGCTGGTCGAATGTTTCGCCGACGCCGAACATCATGGTGGCGGTGGTGCGCATGCCGAGTTCATGAGCGGTGCGATGGACGGCGACCCAATCGGCAGTGCGGCACTTTAGGCGCGCAATGCGCTTGCGAACATCGTCGTCGAGGATTTCGGCGCCGCCACCGGGGATGGAATCGAGACCGGCATCGCGTAGACGGGCGATGGTGGTGCGCAGGTCGAGTTCGGAGTACTCGGCGATGGCGAGGATCTCGGATGCACTGAGGCAGTGGAGCCAGATTTTTGGAAAGCGCTGCTTGATGCCGGTGAAGAGGCGTTCGAACCAGTCGATTGTCAGATCAGGATGAAGGCCACCCTGCATCAGCACGCCTGTGCCGCCCATCTCCTGGGTCTCGGCGATCTTTTCGTAGATTTTTTCGAGAGAGAGGATGTAGCCCTCGTCGGAGCGGGGGATAACTTTCCCTTCCTTGGGGAGGGGGCGGTAGAAGGCGCAGAAGGTGCAGTATTCGGTACAGAAGTTGGTGTAGTTGATGTTGCGATCGATGATGTAGGTGACCACGCCCTCGGGGTGGAGGCGGCGGCGGACGGCGTCGGCCTCGAAGCCCAGCCCGATGAGGTCAGGGGAGTTGAAGTAATCGAGGGCTTGCTGGCGGGTCAGCGACATAGAGACAGTTTACAGGGGAACGGGAAATAGGGACCAGGGGTCGAGGGATTAGGAACGGGGATTAGTTTCGTTTGGATTTGCGGAAGAGGAACAGGCCGCGCTGCTACCACCCCATCGACGAAGACCTGTCGATGGGGACCCCGGCGAGATAGAAGTGCAAGGAACCGGGTCAGTTTCGTTTGGATTTGCGGAAGAGGAACAGGCCGCGTTGCTGCACGGGGTCGGGGCGGGTGCGGGAGAGGTTTGAGGCGGTGGAGATGCCGCTGAAGAGGACGAACCAGTCCCAGAATGCGCGGAAGAGTCCCTTATTCGTTGTCGGTGACATAACGAAACCTAACCTCGCCCTCTCAGCTTTAGATAGCAGAATCGAGTCTTGCGGTTCAGGATTGTGGCGGGGTGGCGGGTTTTGGCCTGGGCTTCGCTGTGGGCTTCTTCGTTGGGCTGGAGACGCCGAAGCTCATGAGAAGGAAGCGGAGACCTTTGCGAAGCGAACCTGCCAAGCTCATTCGGATACCTGTCTCAACGATAGCGCACGCAGGGCAGATGTGGGGGATCCGCAGGCGGCCCGGCTATTGCTCGGTGGCGGGTTCGGGTTCGGGTGTGGCGTTGGCAGCGGGATGGATGGGCGCCTCGGCGGGAAGGGCGGGGGCGCGGTTGAGGATGTCGAGGGCGGCGGGCGGCATGGGTTTGTTGGCGTTGGCGAGAAAGACGCTGACCTGCCACATCTCGGTGTCGTTGAGCTGGGACTTGAAGGCGGGCATCCCGGTGAGGCGGATGCCGTTTTCGACTTTCCAGTAGGTTTCGCCAACCGGGTCGTCACTTACGCCTACAACATTGGGGTCATTGTGGTGTGCCTGGAGCAGTTGGGGTGCGGCGGGGTACATGTGGACGCCGACTGCGGCCGGCTTGTTGTGGAGGCCATGGCAGAAGGCGCAGCGCTCAGTGTAGATGCGGGCGCCGGCGGTCAGGGTCGGCAGATCGGGCTGCATGCGCGTGCTGATCATTTCCTTTTGAATGCGTGCATTGAGCGGGATATGAACGAGCTCAGCCTCGTGCGGAATCGGCTGATCGGAGACACCGACGGGCACATTGCCATATGTGAGGAACGCAAGCACAGCGAGAGGAACGAGGACAATGCCGAAGATGAGTCCAAGCAGGAATCGCATAAGGTGTTGCGGCCTCCGTCGCTTTTCATCGTATTGCATGAAGGCGGAGATAAAGGCGAAAACCGACGTGGCGCGTCCAAAGGATGTCAGCCCCGCGCATCGCCGGTTTGAGATGTTTAAATAACAGAAGGGGTGCGCTCGGCTCCGTACAGTGTTTCACCCCACGGACGAGGACCTGTCCGCGGGGACGCCGGCAAGTTGGAGGTAAGTCAAGACCGATGTATTCTTTTCGCCGTTTTGTAGTTGTTCTGGCGGTTATTTCGCTTTTTTCTTTTGGTGTTCTGGCACAGAGCACGGGATCCAGTAGTAATCCACCGGCGCAGGATCAGACGCAGCCGCAGGCCCCTGCGACGACAAATCAGAGCCAGCAGGCTCCGGTGACGGTGGAGGCGCGCATCAAGGCGCGGCGCGAAGCGCGTCGGGCGCAGATCATCCACGACACATACGGAAATATGTACGAGGTGTTTGTAGGGGGAGGCTACCAGCGCTTTCTACCGGGGCCGACCCTGCAGCGGAACACAATGTACTCATGGGATGCGGCGGTTACGCGTTACTACAGCGAGAAGCTGGGACTGACGTTTGACGGCCGCGGGTATTATGGGACGGCGTATGTGGGGTTGAACTCGACATCGTTAACGCGGCCGGCGATCAGCATGTACGACGTATTGGTGGGACCGGTCTACCGGTTCAGGATGCGGCCGAAGTATTCACTGGCGGGAAGCGTGAAGGGCGGCATCGCGATCGGCAATTTCTCGGGCGACACCAATGGATTTGGCACCGCTGTGCTGGGGCTGTTTCCAGATGGAACGACCTATGCGTTAGAAGGCACCTTTATCGGCGAGGCGAATATTTCGCCGAATCTTTCGCTGCGATTGGCGCCGGAGTATATGGCGACAGGCTTTGGCTCGTCCTGGCAGAACGATATCGGGTTTACGTACGGGGTTGTGTATCGGTTTGGAAAGCGGTAAAGAAGCAGGGAATAGGGACTAGGGAACAGGGAATAGAAAGAGGCGGCTCACCGGTTGAACTGGTGGGTCGTTTCTACTTGTGGGCGGCGTAGTCGGCGGCGCCCATCATGTGGATGGAGACATAGGGTTCGTCTCCGATAACCCAGCTGTCGTGGCCCGGCTCGATATAGAAGATGTCGCCGGGCTTCATTTCGAAAATGCGGCCGTCTTCCATGGCGGCGGTCGCGCGGCCGGAGACGACCATGCCGACGTGGGAGACGTCGCAGGATTCCTTGCCCAGTGCCTTGCCTACATGCTCCGACCATTTCCAGCCTGGTTCGTAGGTGGCGCGGCCGATGGTCATACCGCCAAGATGGACGAGTTCGAATTTACCCTTTTCGAAGGTGCGGATTTCATCGGGTTTTTCAAATTGCTTGAGGATGACTTCGTGCATGGACTACACCTCTGAGGCGTTGCGACTCAGTTCTGCAAGCCAGAAATAAGCAAAAGCAGATCCTTCGCGCCGCTTACCCCGCAAAAGAAGCGGGGCCGCAAGCGTGCGGCGCTTCAGGATGACACTCCAGGTGCTTGGTGGCACCACTATTTTGCCTCTCACTGCAGGATCGGAATATTGGCGATGCGTTGTTGCCATTCGGCGGGGCCAGTGTTGTGGACGCTTGTGCCTTTGGTGTCTACGGCGACGGTGACGGGCATGTCCTTGACTTCGAATTCGTAGATGCCTTCCATGCCCAGGTCTTCAAAGGCTAATTGGCGGGAACTGGTGATTGCTTTGGAGACGAGGTATGCGGCTCCGCCGACGGCCATTAAATAGACGGCGCCGAATTCCTTGATTGCATCGATGGCGGTGGGTCCGCGTTCGGCTTTGCCGACCATGCCGAGCAGGCCGGTTTCAGCGAGCATCTGGCGCGTGAATTTGTCCATGCGCGTTGCGGTGGTGGGGCCGGCGGGTCCGATGACTTCTTCGCGGACTGGGTCGACGGGGCCGACATAATAGATGAAGCGGTCTTTGAAGTCGACGGGAAGTTTCTCGCCGCGGCTGAGCATGTCGGTCATGCGCTTGTGGGCGGCGTCGCGACCGGTGAGCAGTTTGCCGTTGAGCAGAAGAACTTCGCCGGGTTCCCAGGTAGCGGCTTCAGCGCGGGTAACGGTGTCGAGGTTGACGCGTTTGGCGCGGGAGACGTCGTAGGTGAGCATGGGCCAGAGGTCGAGCGATGGCGGATCGAGGTAGGCCGGACCGGAGCCATCGAGGACAACGTGCGCGTGGCGGGTGGCGGCGCAGTTGGGGATCATGGCGACGGGCAGGTTGGCGGCGTGGGTTGGAGTCTCGAGTATTTTGACGTCTAGGACCGTGGTGAGGCCGCCGAGTCCCTGTGCGCCGATGCCCAGGCGGTTGACCTTGTCGTAGAGCTCGACGCGAAGTCTTTCGGCGGTGGTTTTGGGACCGCGGTCGATCAGGTCCTGGATGTCGATGTCCTCCATCAGGGCTTGCTTGGCGAGGAGCATGGCTTTCTCAGCAGTGCCGCCGATGCCGATGCCGAGCATGCCAGGAGGGCACCATCCGGCTCCCATGGTGGGGACGGTTTTAAGCACCCACTCGACTACGGAGTCGGAGGGATTGAGCATGACGAATTTGCTTTTGGCTTCGGAGCCTCCACCCTTGGCGGCGACGGTGATGTCGACTTTATCGCCTTTGACGAGCTCGACAACGACGGCAGCGGGTGTGTTGTCCTTGGTGTTCTTGCGGGCTCCGGCGGGGTCGGCGAGGAGCGAGGCGCGGAGCTTGTTGTCGGGGTCGAGGTAGGCGCGGCGGACGCCTTCATCACACATGCCTTGCATGTCGAGCGTGGGCGGGCCGCCCTCGGGGCCTTCGAAGCGGACATCCATGCCGACTTTGACGAAGACGTTGACGATGCCGGTGTCCTGGCAGATGGGGCGATGGCCTTCGGCGCACATGCGGCTGTTGATGAGGATCTGCGCCATGGCGTCTTTGGCGGCGTGGGACTGCTCGCGCTCGTAGGCCTTGGTGAGGCTGGTGATGTAGTCGGTGGGATGGTAGTAGCTGATGTATTGCAGCGCGCCGGCGACGCTGCGGATGAAATCTTCCTGGCGGATGACGGTCATGGGTGTTGCTCCTCGAACCTTCTAGGGTAAAGGATTCGTGAGAGTCCTGGCAGGGTGCGATTGGGTAGACTGTCGTGGGTGAGGGAATAACCCGTGATTGAAGAAGCCAAAAGTGCGAAGGAAACGAAGTCTCTGGCTCTCGTCGGTCTGGCGACGGCCGCCGCTGCTATGGGGTTCGTGGCTATTGGCGCATTTGCGATTGGGCGACTTGCCATCGGCCGTTTGCGGATCAAGACCGCAGCCGTGGGGTCTCTTGAGATTGAGGAATTGGAAGTGAAGCGGCTTCGTGTCGGCGAGGTTATCGTTAGCGGGTCGCTCAAACTGCCGGGAGAGTGATAGAGCCCGCACAGATCGAGTCATCGGTATCGGATTCCGCGTTGCATAACTTTTCTAATCATTCATTCCTTTCCGAACCCGGCGCTCGCTGGATTGATTCCGCGCGCTTGGAACCCAAAGAGAATGAAAATAGCTGGTAAGGGTCGTGCTTTCCCACCCAAGCGGAGCTTGGATGGGGCACCCTTGCTTCGTTCTGGGGTCTGAATTTGTATTGCGGATATTTGGATCTCCCGTCGGAGGGGATCTCCGCTCAAAGTGACAATTCAGGTTTGGGTTTAGCAAGTCAGCGTGCGCTTCGCGCAAAGCGAGTTAGCAAGTCAGCGGGGTCCACTGAACAGCGTGCCGGATTGGTCGGGATCGGGGTAGGTGGGTTGGCCGTTGGCTACTTTGAGGAAGGGCGTGAGTTTGCGTTCGGCGGCGGGGGCCTTTGTGAGGATGTCGCGGACTTGCCAGTCTTTGAGCATCATCGCGTCGGCGATCAGAGAACGGTGGCAGCGCCAGGGGACGGCTTCGGCGCACATGATGACTGTTGGGGTGGTGCTTGCGATTTGCGTGAGGGTGGCGAGACCTTCGGCGAATTGCGGAGTGGACATGTAGTCCGCGTAGCCGCGGAAGGATGTGTTGCGCCAGCCGGTGTTGATGGAATCTTTGCGGCTGTGGCGGCGGCCGCCGAGGGCTTTGAGATGGGTGTATTCGATGTTGGCTGCTCGGAGCGAGGACGCGAGTTCGTCGGTGTTGAATTGCGGGACGTGGCGGGATTTGGGGATGGAGCGGACATCGACGAGATGTTGCACGTTGTGCGCGTCCAGCAATGCGATGAACTCTTCGATGGAGTGGGTGGAATGGCCGATGGTGAAGAGGATGTTGAGCGCCACAGCTTTATCGTAGTTCGGAACTAGATGGAAAGGCCTGAAAAGCAGATTCTTCGCTCACCACCCCCGAACCTACCCCAAAGAGCTGGCGCTCTTTGGGGCCCCTGATACGTTCGGGGCCCCTTTCGCTCAGAATGACACGGTGGTTATGTCTTGTAGTCGAGACAGGAGTTTTGCGGGAGCAGTGACCTGGCGTTGAAGCTGAAAAGCAGGTTCTTCGCTCACCACCCCCGAACCTGCCCCAAAGAGCTTAACGCTCTTCGGGGCCCCTTACTCTCAGAATGACACGGTGGTTTGTTGCGGTGCGTTCGGGACCCTGTTCGCTCAGAATGACACAGTGGTTTGTTGCGGTTCGTTCAGAAGGCAATCATTGACGGACGGGTTGCTTGATTAGAATGCAACAAGCCGAGTGAACCTTTCCCCTGTACAGAAAAAGCGAATCAATACGCCACGCCAGGTTTTGTTTGCGAGCCTGGTGGGGACGGCTGTCGAGTTTTTTGATTTTTATATTTATGCGACGGCGGCGGTGCTGGTGTTTCCGCGATTGTTCTTTCCGGCGACGGATCCGGCGTCGTCGGTGCTGGCATCGCTGGCCACGTTTGCGATTGCGTTTGTGGCGCGACCGATTGGGTCGGCGCTGTTTGGGCATTTCGGAGACCGGATCGGGCGCAAGCGGACGCTGGTGCTGGCGCTGCTGACGATGGGCATTTCGACGTTCGTGATTGGAACGCTGCCGTCTTACGCGAAGATTGGGTTGGCGGCGCCGGTGTTGCTGGCGCTGTGCCGGTTTGGGCAGGGGATTGGGCTGGGCGGCGAGTGGGGCGGGGCTGTGCTGCTGGCGGTTGAAAATGCTCCGCCGAAGAAGCGCGCGCTGTATGGAATGTTTCCGCAACTGGGGGCACCCGTTGGGTTCCTGCTCTCGGGCGGAATTTTTATTTTGCTTTCGCGGTGCCTGACTGACGCGCAGTTTTTTGCGTTTGGATGGAGGCTGCCGTTTCTGGCTAGCGCGGTGCTGGTGCTGCTTGGTCTCTATGTTCGGCTGTCGATTACGGAGACCCCGGTCTTTGAAGCGGCGCTGAAACGCGGCAAGCCGGTGGGATTTCCGATTGCATCCGTGTTTCGCCATCACACGCGGGCGGTGTTTGCAGGGATCCTGGTCTGCATGGCGAACTTCGTCCTCTTTTACCTGATGACCGTGTTTGCGCTTTCGTGGGGAACGACTGCGCTTCATTACCAGAGGTCGAGCTTTCTTCTTCTGCAAATGATCGGGGTGTTGTTTTTCGGGTTGACGATTCCTCTGTCGGCGTGGCTGGCTGAGCGCGGACGCAGGCCGGTGATGTTTGGGGTGACGGTGATGATTGCGGTGTTCGGCCTGTTCATGGCTCGGCTGTTCGAGGCTGGTCCCGGCGGCGCACTGGCCACGATGGTGATTGGTCTTGGGTTGATGGGATTCACATATGGGCCGCTGGGGACGGTGGTAAGTGAGCTGTTTCCAACTTCAGTGCGATACACCGGGTCGTCGCTGGCATTCAACCTGGCGGGCATCCTGGGGGCGTCTGTTGCACCTTACTTTGCGACGTGGCTGGCAAATAAGTACGGGCTGGAGTTTGTGGGGTACTACCTGACGGCGTCGGCGATTGTGTCGTTTGTGGGGTTGCTAATGATTCGGGAGACTAGCGGAGAAGATCTGAGTGATTTGCGGGCATGAGCGCAGGCCAGTGTGACATTTTGGCGGCCCCTCCTTGGACCGATTCGCAAGATCTTGCAGTGCCCCCAATCGCCGAAGCAGAAAGCGGAGGGACGGAGGTTCGTGCTTTCCCACCCATACCGCAAAAAAACTGCGTCATGGATGGGGCACCCGGCGCTCACGAAATGAGTGGACAGTACACAGTCGGTGTCGTGTCCTAAGCTAGAGGGATGGCGGATTATCCTGCGGATTCTGTACCGGATGCTAAACCCTCGTCGATGCTGGTGCGCGATGAGGCGAAGGCTTCAGACGGTTTGTTTGATGTTCTCGTGATTGGCGCTGGTCCAACGGGGCTGGCTTGCGCGATCGAGGTGCAGAAGGCCGGGTTCAGCGTGGTGCTGGTGGACAAGGGATGCATTTGCAATTCCCTATTTCATTACCCGTCGCATATGACGTTTTTCACGACGCCGGAACTGCTAGAGATTGGGAACATTCCGTTTCCCAGTCCTAATCCCAAGCCGACGCGCAATGAGGCGCTGCAGTATTACCGGCTGGTGGCGGCGCACTACAAGCTGGATGTGCGGCAGTATGAGCGTGTGGAACGCGTGGAGGGGAAAGATGGCGCGTTCAATGTGCATACGGAGGATCGGTTTGGACGGGTGGGGGCGTTGCGGGCGCGGAAGTTAATTGTGTCTACGGGCTACTACGATCTGCCGAACATGATGTGCATTCCCGGCGAGAAGCTGAGCAAGGTATTTCACTACTACAACGATCCGCACCCTTACTTCGACACGGACGTGGTGGTGATTGGCGGAAAGAATTCGGCAGCGATTGCGGCGCTGGAATTATGGCGGAGCGGAGCGCGGGTGACGCTGGTGCATCGGCACGATGGGATGCATCGGCACGTGAAGTACTGGATCAAGCCGGACATTGAGAATCGCATCAAGAACGGCGAGATCAAAGCGTACTTCAATACCGACGTGGTGGAGATTACGCAGGACGCCGTGGTGGTGAAGACGCCGCAGGGAACCGAGACGATCAAGAACGATTTTGTGTTTGCGATGACCGGGTATCATCCTGACTTCAGTTTTCTGGAGAGCATGGGGGTTCGATTCGAGGGACCCGATAAGCTGCCGGTGTGCAATGCGGAGACGCTGGAAAGCAATGTGCCCGGCATCTATCTGGCGGGTGTGATTGTGGCCGGATCGCGCACGAACGAGATCTTTATAGAGAACGGAAGGTTTCACGGCGGGCAGATTGCGCGGGCATTGCTGCAGACTTAGGTGGATGGCAATTTATTGCGTTTCCGGTAAACTCTAGGACACGAGCTCTTCCAAATGAGATCGAGGTCGAATTGATGCGGTGGTGGCCGCGTACTGTCCGATGGCAGCTGATTCTCTGGTTGATGCTGCTGGAGGCGCTCTCTGTCGTGCTGTTTGCGGTGATCCTCGTTAAGACCGAGGGTCAGCAGATTCGCCGGCATGCGCTGGAGCGGCTGGCACACCAGGCTACTTCCGTTGCCTTGCAGGCGGAAGAGGCCTACCGGCAGCAGCGCCCGGACTTGCTGCTTCTTTCATTGCGCATGATGGGGGAAGCCCCGAGTGTAGCGCTTGCGAAGATCACAGACAAAACGGGGAATGTTGTTTTCGTGAGCAGCGGAGATGCGGCTCGGTTTGTGCTGGACCCAGCGGAGAAGGCACAGATCGCGCAGGTTCACGAGCACATGCCGCTGGTGTTTTCATTTGGCGATCGTCGATGGGAAGGCGTGAAGGCAATCTACGATGGCGAGAACTTGCGTGGCTATGCGTGGGTTGAAACCGATCGCACGTGGGACAGCGAGCAAATCGACACGGTGATGCGCAGTTCATTTTCCTTTGGACTGATATGGATTGGCGCTTCGGGATTGCTTGTGCTGCTGATGTCGCGTTCGATTTCGCGGCCGTTGAGCCTTTTGCAAGGCGGCACTCGTGCGTTGATGGAAGGGCCGGGAACGAACGCGAAGTTTCCTCTGCCGGTGACAGTGGACAACGAATTCGGCGATCTGATCGAGGCTTTTAACCGGATGGTGGCCGCTCTCGAGGAGCAGCGGACGGGATTGAACGATACGCTCTCTCTGCTGGATTCAATGCTGGCGAATGCGCCGATCGGGCTCGTCTTTTTTGATCGGCAATGCCGGATTGTGCGCGTGAACCAGGTGTTTGCGGAGATGTCGGGAGTCACTCTGAGCCGACACCTGGGGAAGACGTTGCCGGAGGTGCTGCCGGAGCGCATCGCCAAACGTTTAGAAGAAGCGGTACGGCATGTGATCGAGTCGGAGATGACGGTGCACGACCTTGAATTGGACGCGCCGTCGGACGAGCACTTTGGGGCACGGACGTGGCTGGTGACGGCATATCCAGTGCGGCCGAGTCCCAACCAGTTGCGCTGGGTGGGCGCGATTGTGATCGATGTGAGCGAGCGCAAGCGGAGTGAAGATGCGCTGCGCAGAACAGAAAAGCTGGCTGCGACCGGACGACTTGCCGCATCCATCGCGCACGAAATCAACAATCCGCTCGAGGCGATTACGAACCTGCTGTACCTGCTGCGCAGGTTCTGCCACCTGGATGATTCTGCGTTGGACTACGTCACGATCGCTGAGAAGGAAGTGCAGCGCATGTCGGAGATCACGCAGCAGACGCTGCGCTTTTATCGTCAATCGACACTTCCTGCGCGGGCAACGATGGAGGAGTTGCTGGATTCGGTGCTGGATATGTACAGCGCGAGGATGGTTACGCTGGGAATGACGCTGGAGCGGCAGTATAAGCCAGAGCTCGATCTTTACTGCTTCGCGGGTGAAATCCGGCAGGTGATTTCAAACCTGGTGAGCAATGCGATGGATGCAACGTTGGGCCGGGGTCGATTGATGGTGCGCGCGCGGCGGTCGCGGGACTGGGTGCATCCGCAGCGCGATGGGGTGCGGATCACGATCGCGGACACGGGAAGTGGCATGACCGGAGATGTGCGGGATCGGCTGTTTGAGGCGTTTTTTACCACCAAAGGCGCGACGGGCACCGGGCTTGGGCTTTGGGTGAGTCACGAAATCATCCTGAAACATCACGGAATTATCCACCTGCGGAGCCGGGCGGCGGCGGATGGCGGATCCTCGGGGACGGTGTTCCAGATATTCTTTCCAGACAACGAGGAACTGACGGGCGGGCCGGTGTCAGAGGAGCGGGCGACGGCAAAGGCTTAAGGTGCAACAAATCAAGGTGTACCAGTCGGAATGCGACCTCGAAGATCCATTACCAAAGACGGAACTTTTGCCCTAGACCCGTGTTAGCAGGAATGACGGGACAGGTGCTTCACCGTCAAAATAAAGGACATCAGCACCAAGGCTGCACAGACTGGCGTGCGGGAGATCTGAGAATGAAGAAATCATTGATATTTGGCTTATTTTCTTCTGTCGGAGTGATTGCGTTGGCGGGTGCGATGGCGCTGGCACAGGATGCAGGTCCATCGAGTGCCGCGCGCAGTGACGGGCAGATCGAGATGGATGTGGTGCATGCGCTGGACGCTTCAGAGGCTCTGAAGAACGATCTGATTACTGCGGCGACGATCCAAAGCGAGGTGACGCTGTCGGGGACGGTCTCGAGCGACTCTTCGAAGCAACTGGCGGAGTCGATTGCGAAAACGGTTCCGGGCGTGACGAAGGTTCACAACAACCTGAAGGTCGGCAATCCGGCCGATGATGCAAATGCCCAGGGTGCGGCAGCGAACGATCCGAGCAACGATATGGCGGATGCCCAGGCTCCGGCTCAGGGTTCGCAGGATAACGGGCAGTATGCAGGCGCCGGCCAGGAGGCGGGGGCGCAGCAGAATGCGCCTCAGCAGAATTCGCCGAGCTTGAACCAGGCTCCGCCTCCGAACTGGGGCGATCAGAACCAGCAGCAGCCTGCGTACGGGCAGCCTGGTTATGGACAGCAACAAGCTCCGCCTCCGGGTTACGGACAGGCTCCGCCTCCGGGCTACGGGCAACAGGCTCCGCCTCCGGGTTACGGACAGGCTCCGCCACCAGGTTACGGACAGGCTCCGCCTCCGGGGCATGGACAGGCTCCGCCACCGGCATACGGCCAGCGGCCGGATTATGCGCAGAGTCCGCCACCTCCGCGGTATGCGATGCCCAGGGGGCCGGTTACGGTTCCCCCGGGAACTTCGATCCAGGTACGGACGAATGGACCGGTGGACAGCAAGCGCGCCAGAGGTGGAGAGCCCATCGAATTCACGGTGATCCAGGATGTGGCCTTCGGCGGAGTGCTGGCGATTCCGCGCGGTGCGACGGTGCGTGGCGTGATTGCGGAAGTGAAGCGCCCTGAGAGCGGCGCGCTTACAGGCAGCAGTGAGCTGGCGCTGGAACTGACTTCGCTGGAGTTGATGGGGCAGAGCTATCCGTTGCAGTCGGACATGTTCAAGGTGAAAGGACCTGGCAAAGGTGGCCGCTCGGCTGGAAATGTGGTGGGCGGCGCGCTGATTGGCGCAATCATTGGCGGCGCGATCGGCCATGGTGAAGGCGCTGCGATCGGTGCGGTGGCAGGCGGCGGCGCGGGTGCGGTTGCTTCGGCTGCTTCTTCGGGGCCTGGTGTGTGGATTCCGGCGGAAGCACTGGTGAGCTTTCACCTGGCATTGCCGGTGACGGTGCAGCCGGTTACGGCGCAGGAAGCGATGCGGTTAGCGCAGGGACTTAATCCAGGTGGGCCGAACTTGTATCGTCGGGGGCCGTATTACGCGACTCCGTATGGGTATCGTCCATACCCGTATGCGTACGCGCCCGTGTATTACCGGCCGTATTACTACGCAGGTGGGTACTACTACTGGCGGTAAGACGGTGTGAGATGGCAGGTAGGACAAACAGGAATTCCGTAAGACACGCGGTGGGTTTGTAAGACATAAAATAGGGAATGTAAGACGGCGGGCGCCCTGAACTGGGGTGCCCGTTGGTTTTTCGTATGACAAGACAATAATGTCTGGTATTCGTGAGATGGCCACTTCGCGTAAATCTTGTCGTCAGAAACTTGAGCATTCCAGATGACACCTGACCGAAGGTACCGTTCGAAGAGGGGCCGTCGGCTGGAGATCGCTGTGGCATTGGATAGAATTGGTGCGCATGGAGACAGCTAGTTTTGGCAACGGGTGGGAGGGGCGCGTTGTCGAGGGACGGTTTCCGCTCCTGGAACGATTGGAAGGCTCCGCAAATTGCGTTTCGTTTCTGACGGTGTTGCAGGGTTTGCAGGAAGCGGTCATTCGACTGATTTCGACGAATGACGCCGAGGCGAACGCGTACATTGCCCAGTGGGAATTCGCAAAAACGCTGTCTCATCCGCACCTGGCAAAGATACTCGCGGAGGGACGGTGCGTCATCGGTCAAAGTGACCTGGTGTATGTCGTCACAGAACGTTCCAACTCAACTCTTGCGAAGACTATTCAAACTGAAACGCTCAAGGCAGACTCGGCGAGAGAGACCTTCGAGCCGATCCTGAATGCGCTTTCCTATCTCCACAAGAACGGTATTGTGCACGGGCACGTGAATCCGTCGAACATTCAGTTCGGCGAAATGAAGCCGAAACTTTCTGTGACCGATTTACTGATAGCGGGCACAGCGAAGAGGAGCATCTCTCAACGGAGCAAATACGATGCTCCGGAGTTGACGCAGGGAATGGTGACTGCGGCGTGCGATACATGGTCAGTCGGAATGATCGTGTGCGAAGCGATGACGCAGGCTCTGCCGTCGTGGGATTCGTCGAGAGAAGGAGAACCAGAGGTGACGAAGTCACTGCCTGGTCCTTTTTGCGAAATTGTGCAGGATTGTTTGAGAGTAGATCCACAGCGGCGGCCGACGATTGAGAACATTCAATGGCGGATGCAGGAGCGCGTGCAGGAGCGCGTCGAGGGGCCCGTCCAGGAGCGGGTGCAGGAGCCGCCCCAGGAGCGTAAGCAGGAGAGATTGGAGGAGAGCAAGACTCTCCCGCTTTTCGACGAGCCGGTTCCGGCCGAGGTTGCTAGTCACCCGAAGGCAGCCTCTCAGGTGCGGACCGAAGAGCCTCGAATCCCGGAAGGGCCGGAAGGAATTCCTCCGCCTCCTCCTCCTCCGGTGGAGAAGATCGAAACCGAAGCGCCTTCTGAACCGGTCATCTTCTCCAAGTCGCTAACGCACTTCGGAGAACCGGGTGGGGGCCCGTTACGGATTGTCGGGTATGGATTTGTTTTACTCGCTGTCCTTGCGCTCGCATCATTCCTGCTGGTTAGAGCAGGCAAGATCAAGATTCCGGCCGGAATGGGCAGCCAGAAGACGCCCGCGGCCAGCACGCCGGATGCAGAGAAGCAGTCAGCTGTTCCAACTCCCGCTCCAACTGAATCGACTCCGGATCGAAAGGAGACCCAGGCAGGGTCACCTGTCTCGCAGGCGCAACCAGAAAGCACGCCTCCGACGGAGGCTCTAAAGGCGCCTGAGGCCAGCTCGCCTGTCCCACAAACGGAACCCAAGGAGGCGCCGCGCACTGAGGTTAAGAAGGCGCCCACTCTAGAGCCGCCAGCGACAGCGACACATTCGAGCGCGATTCGTGTGGAGCATAGAGAGAATTCGGAAGGGCTCGTCGCAAAGCGAGTAATGCCTAATGTAGCGCCCGGCGCACTTGCGGGGATGCGACGGCCAGTAGAGGTCGTTATACGCGTTTCGGTGAACCGGGAAGGCGCGGTTTCAGACGCATCGTACGTGTCGCCGGGTCCAGGAAACTATTTTGCCAGGCAGGCACAGCGAGCGGCTCAGTCATGGACGTTTACGCCGCCCACCCGGAACGGCAATGCCGAACGCAGTGTCTGGGTACTTCGGTTCAACTTCGAGAGAGAAAAGACCGAAGCCACCGCGAGTTTAGAGTCAAAGTAGGCCACTCTGCCTGAGACCCAATCCTCAGGAAACCATTCGCTACAAAGCCTCTCCAGTATCCTCAAAGACCTCAATCGGGGTTGACTCGATTGGAGTCTTAGCCAGCTGCTTGTAATTATGATCACAGCAGCTAGCTAAATCGATTCTCTTATGCAAGAATTGCCCGTCACCGGATTACGGAAGATGCCTGCGCGCTAGGGATTTTCCGCCCGCACTGCCATGGCGCGAACAATCTCGATTTAGCGAAAGAATGGTCCTTCCATGAAGAAATCTCCGACTGCCACTCGATCAAAGAATGAAACGCCCGTCTACAAGAACTCAAAAGCGACTTCGGCCAAGCGAACGCAGGATTTGCTCGCGCGCATGACGCTGGAAGAGAAGGCTGCGCAGATGATGTGCATCTGGCAACAGAAGGCGGAGACGCTTGTCGACGAAAAAGGAGATTTCGATCTGGCGAAGGCGAAGAAGGCCTTTCGCAACAAGCGTGGATTGGGTCAGGTGGGGCGACCCAGCGACGCAGGCGGCGGCAAGAAGGCGCGTGGCATGGCGGAACTTACGAATGCCATTCAGCGCTTCTTCCTAGAGAACAGCCGGCTTGGGATTCCGGTGATGTTCCATGAGGAGTGCCTGCACGGACACGCGGCGCCGGACGGGACCAGTTTTCCGCAGCCGATCGCGCTGGGGGCTACCTTCGATCCTGCGTTGGTGGAACGGCTGTTTACGATGACCGCTCTGGAGGCCCGTCTTCGCGGCGCTCATCATGCATTGACGCCGGTTGTCGATGTGGCTCGTGAACCGCGCTGGGGACGCGTGGAAGAGACATACGGCGAAGATCCATACCTGGTGTCGCGGCTAGGAATTGCCGCGGTGAAGGGGTTTCAGGGTGATCGGAACTTCCGGGACAAGCGGCATGTGCTGGCCACGTTGAAGCACTTTGTTGGCCACGGGCAGCCGGAGTCGGGCATGAACTGCGCACCGGCGAATGTCTCGATGCGCGTGCTGCGCGAGACGTTCCTGTACACCTTCCGCGAAGCGTTGCGCGAGGCCGGGGCAGTGACGCTGATGGCCTCTTACAACGAGATCGATGGCGTCCCCTCGCACGCCAACAAGTGGCTGATGCACGATGTGCTACGCAAGGAATGGGGTTTCAAGGGTTTCGTGGTTTCGGACTACTACGCCATCTGGGAACTCGGTTATCGGCCGGATACGCATGGTCACTTTGTGGCCAAGGACAAGAAGGAGTCCTGCCAGCTTGCGGTGGAGGCGGGTATCAATATCGAACTGCCTGATCCGGACTGCTACCTGCATCTGGTTGAGCTGGTGAAGAAGGGTGTGCTCAAGGAGAAGCAGCTCGATGAGCTGGTTGCGCCAATGCTTTTCTGGAAGTTCGAGATGGGGCTGTTTGACGATCCCTATGTGGATGCTGATGAGGCAGACCGAGTGGTGGGATGCGACGAGCATCGCGATCTGGCGCTGACGGCTGCCTGCGAAGCCATCACGCTGTTGAAGAACGAGAATCAGACTGCTCCTCTTGATTTGAATGCGATCAAGACGATTGCGGTGATCGGGCCGAATGCGGATCGCACTCTTCTGGGTGGGTACAGCGGTGTTCCCAAGCAGGAGGTCACGGTTCTGGAGGGAATCCGCGCGAAGGTTGGGAAGCGTGCCAAGGTGCTCTACAGCGAAGGCTGCAAGATCACCATCGGTGGCTCGTGGAACCAGGACGCGGTGACGGCGAGCGACCCGGAAGAGGATCGGAAAGCGATTGTCGAGGCCGTTAAGGTGGCGAAGAAGGCCGATGTCATCGTGCTGGCTATCGGCGGGAATGAACAGACATCACGCGAGGCGTGGAACCTGCAACACATGGGCGACCGGACGAGCCTGGACCTGATCGGACGGCAGGAAGAACTGGTGAAGGCGATGGTCGCGCTGGGCAAGCCGGTAATTGTCTTCCTCTTCAATGGCCGTCCTTTGTCGATCAACTACGTTGCGGAGAATGTGCCAGTGATTTTCGAGTGCTTCTACCTGGGGCAGGAGACCGGGCGCGCCGTGGCCGATGTGCTCTTTGGCGACTACAACCCGGGTGGCAAGCTTCCAATCAGCGTGCCGCGCTCAGCTGGCCATGTGCCTGTCTTCTACAACTACAAGCCATCGGCGCGGCGCGGCTACCTGTTTGATGACGTGTCGCCGCTCTATGGGTTTGGCTACGGGCTGAGCTATACGACATTCAAGCTTGAAAATGTGCGGTTGACGAAACAGCGCATCGCGCGCAATGGGGCGACACAGGTCTTAGTGGATGTTACGAATACCGGAAAGCGCGAAGGGTCTGAGGTGGTGCAACTCTACATCCGCGACCTCGTCAGTTCTGTGACGCGGCCGGTGAAGGAGTTGAAGGCTTTCAAAAAAGTGTGGCTCAAGCCCGGCGAGAGCACCACTGTTGCGCTCGATATCAACCCGGGATCGCTGGCGTTCTATGACGTGAACATGAAGTACGTTGTGGAACCGGGCGATTTCGAGATCATGGTCGGCACTTCGTCGCGCGACGCCGATCTGGCGAAACTGAAGCTCACAGTAACGAAGTAAAGGCGTCGGCGAAAGACGAGGCACGTATGCGGCAAACACTGACATTCGGAGAGAAATTCGGTTACAGCCTGGGCGATCTGGCGGCGAACTTTATCTTTCAGGCAATGCTTGCGCTGCAACTGGACTTTTATACGCACACGTTTGGACTGACAGCAGCGCAGGCCGGAACTCTTTTCCTGGTGGTCGGTCTCAGCGTGGCGTTTCTCAATCCGGTGATGGGGATGATAGCCGACCGCACCGTCAGCCGCTGGGGCAAGTTCCGTCCATGGCTGCTGTGGACGGCGCTGCCCTTCGGCGTGATTGGGGTGCTGACTTTCACCACTCCGAACATCAGCCCGGCGAGCAAGATCATCTACGCGTGGGTCACCTACATCCTGCTGCGCGTGATTTATACGGTGAACAATGTGCCGTATGCCTCGCTCACGGCGGTGATGACGTCGGATCCTGACGAGCGCACGAGCATTGCGTCTTACCGGCAGATTGCGGCCAACTCCGCAGGTTTCATCGTCGCCAGTCTTGCGATTCCGATGGTCAAGTTTTTCGGCCACGGGGATGACGCGCGCGGCTACCAGCTCACCATGGGCCTGCTCTCAGTGCTGAGCGTTGTTTTCTTTGTGATTGCGTTCTTCTGCACCAAGGAGCGAATTCAACCTGATCCGCAGCAGAAGACTTCGCTCACGCAGGATCTATCGGACCTTTTTAAGAATCGTCCGTGGGTCATGCTCTTTCTGGCCACGCTGTTTTACTTTGCGGCGATCGTGGTGCGCGGCAACGTGATGCTGCCATACTTCCGGTTTGTCGCAGGCAATGTTGATTTGTTCGCATGGTTCAACGGATTCGGCCTGGCGGCGCTGCTGATCGGGGTCGCCTTATCGACGGCGGTTTCTGTGCGGGTGGGCAAGCGTCGGCTTTTCATGGGGAGCATGATTTTTGCAGGCATCTTCAATATGGCGTTGTTCGTGATTCCGACGCATGCAACGGCGCTCATTATCGGAGTTGAAGTGCTTCGCCAGTTCTCCTTTGGATTGTCGGGGCCAATTCTGTGGGCCATGATGGGCGACGTGGCGGATTATGGCGAGTGGAAGACCGGCCGGCGAGCGAGCGGCACTGTTACTGCCGCTGTTGTCTTCGCACTGTGGGCAGGCCTCGCGCTGGGCGGAGCTATTGCAGGCTGGCTCTTCTCGTTCTATGGATTCGTGTCGGATGCGCAAGTTCAAACAGCGCAAGCACAGTCGGGCATCCTGCTGACGGCTAGCATCTATGCGGGGCTAGCTTTTTTCGCGGTAGCTGCGTGCATGTTCTTTTATCCTGTCAGCCGCGAGGTGAGCCGCAAGATTGCGACGGAGCTGGATGCGCGCCGGAGCAAGCACTCGGTTTCGTGAACGCGGTTTTGAGAAGCAGTTCTCAGGGAATCACCACATAGGGCCGCATCATGTCGTTGTCCTCGTGCTCAAGCATGTGGCAATGGAAAACGTATCGGCCGGTGTAGGATTCGAAACGAACGAGAATGGTCAGCATATCGTTTGGTGAAACCACGGCTGTGTCTTTCCAGCCCTCTTCTCCCGGTGATGGAGGACGCTGAGGGCCTACTGGTTTCAAAATGCCTTTGGTGAATTCCCCGGCATCGAATCCCTGACGATGAAGGATCTGAAATTGAACCAGGTGAAGATGCATTGGATGCGCATCTTCAGTTGTGTTGATGAACCGCCATTTCTCCAATGTTCCGAGCTTGACGATCTCCGTTACGGGATCGTCGTAGCCCTTTTCGTTGATACGAACCCCTAGCGAGCGGCCATTCTGATCCATGTGCTCGACCAGCAAAAAGTCTCTCGACTTCACCGCATCGCCTTCTGAAAACCTGTTGAACGGTAAAGTCATCCCGATGTTGAATGCTTTTGACGTCGCTTTAGATTCCTTTCGCGGTAGAACCACGCGGAATTGCATTAACTCGTCCAATCGTGGCGCGTGCATCGCCATAGCGGCCCAGCCCGGATAAGGCGCCTGCGCATTGTTCATCATCGTGACTGTTTTGCCTTCGAGCGCGGTGAAATCGACGAGGAGATCGGCGCGCTCCGCGGGTCCCAGCAAGATACTGTTGATATCCGCCGGTTTCGGCAGGAAGCCGCCATCGGAACCGATCTGCTTAAACGTCACCAGGGAAGGAATATCGACTGCTCGTCTTGCCAGGTTAAGTCGGAGGTCGAAGAAGCGGGTGTTGGCGGCATTCAAGACGCGCAGACGATACAGGCGCGGCTCGACATTCACGTAGGGGCAGATTTTGCCATTTACGACCGGAAATTGTCCCAGGAACTCCGGTCCCCAGATGCCCGGTGCGAGAGGAATACCGTCATCGTTCATTGGCGCATAAACAAGCTGGCCTTTATCGTCCAGATTACGATCCTGGACGATGAGGGGAATTTCGTACTCCCCGGCGGGGAAATCGAAGCGCTGCTCATCGGCATCGCGCAGCAGGTACAAGCCGGAGAGTCCGGCATAGACATTCAGTCGAGTGATTCCCACGGCATGGTCGTGATACCAGAGCGTTGCGGCCTGTTGATCGTTGGGATAGATATAGCGAACGCTCTTGCCCGGCGTGAACCACTTCTCGGGAAGGCCATCACTCTCAGATGAGGTGCGAGCGCCATGCAGGTGCGGCACGGTTCGAACTTCGGGCGCAGGCGGCATGGCGCCGTGGATATGCGGATCGACTTTGAAGAGATGGGCGGTGGGGAGTTGGTTCTGCCAGATGACTTCAACGCGCTCGCCACGAAACGCCTCGATTGTGGGTCCTGGATACCGGCCTTCGTAGCCCCATATCCGCGTGGGGGGCAGAGACGAGTGCATCGAGTGCAGGCCTTCTCTCATGCGCACGCGGTAGATTGTTGAGCCGTTGCGTTTTTGCTCCAGGACGAGCCGCGCGGGAATCGTCAGCTCATCCACGAAGCCAAACAATTGTGCTGCGTTTGAAAACTGCCGGCGAGCGCCGCCGGGTGTCTGCGCGACCAGACGTTTATCCAGGGCCAGAAACGATGTTGCCGCAAAAACCTGCTTCAGGAGATCTCGTCTGCTGAGAAAGGACATCTCACCTCAAAGGACATCGTAAGCGCGATGATAGAAGTCTACTTGTCCCAGAATCGAGCCGGAATGGCCTCATCCAGTCCGCGATGCAGTGGGATAGGGGGCGGTTCCGACGGTGGGGCCCGGAGGACGGGCGGCAGGGAGGAAATGGAGCCACAGTCGTCTATAATAGGAGTGCATCGCAACGTGCGAGAATTGCGCTTTTTGAGAGATTTGCGCCCCGGAATGCTGGTCTTTGAGCAGCGGGGCGGCGAGGCTTTCACTGCAAGCGCGTAGAGAGTAGAAGGCTTAAACCCACCCATGATTCGTTTTCTTCAGCAGGACAATCGCGTCGTCAAGGCACTTTTTGTCGTGATCATCGGCCTCGCGTCGGTTTCGATGGTTGTTTACCTGATTCCCGGGTTGACCGGACAGAGCGGCGTATCGACAGGCACATATGCCGTGGTGTACCCGCACTGGTACAGCAAGTTCTTTGCGAGCGGCGACACGATCAGCCAGGAGAAAGTGTCGGCGCAGGCACGGCAGCAGCTGCAGCAGCGGAATCCGCAGTATGCCTCGAATCCGATGATTGTGAACCTGTTTGAGCAGCAGGTTGGTCAGCAGCTGGTGCAGCAGCAGATTCTGCTGGCGGAAGCGGCGAAGCTTGGCATCTCGGCAAACAGCGATGATGTGGCCCAGTTTTTGCATGAGGGACAGGCGGGGCAGGTGCTGTTTCCCAATGGCAAGTTCATCGGGCAGGATCAATACGCTTCGCTGATCAGCACCCGGTTCGATATGTCGGTTGCCGATTTCGAAGAGAGCGTGCGCCACGACATTACGATTCAACGGCTGCGGGCGTATGTTACGGCCGGGCAGTCAGTGAGCGAAAAGGAAGCGCGCGAGCAATTCCTGAAGAGCGGCACAAAGATCAAGTTTGAATACGCAGTGATTTCGGCGGACGATGTTCGCAAGTCGATCAATCCGACGGATGCGGAGTTGGAAGCGTTCTTCAAGAAGAATGCGGCTCGCTATGCGAATGCCGTGCCGGAAGAGCGGACGATCAGCTACTTTGCATTTACGCCGAACGATGTACCTGGTGGCGTGCAGCAGCCGACGCAGCAGGAGATCGAGGCGTACTATAACGCGCACAAGAGCGAGTACTCGGTGCCGGAGCAGGCCAAAGCGCGGCACATATTGATCCAGGTTGCTCCGGGTGCGAACGCGCAGGCGGATGCGGCGGCAAAGGCCAAGGCCGAGGACATTCTGAAGCAGATCCAGAAGGGCGGGAACTTTGCCGAGCTGGCCAAGAAGAACTCAGACGACCCGGGCAGCAAGGACACGGGCGGAGAACTTGGTTTTGCGCAGCGCGGGCACATGGTGCCGGAGTTTGACCAGGCAATCTTCACGCAGAAGATCGGCGACACGAAGATCGTGAAGACGCAATACGGCTATCACATTGTGCAGGTGGAGGAGCGGACGACGGCGCATTCGCAGTCGCTTGCTGAGGTTCTACCTACGATCCAGGCGACGTTGATGCGTCAGAAGTCGACAGCAGCGCAGGATGCCTATGCGCGCGCGCTGACTTCAGAAGCGGCCAAGAATGGGCTCGACAAGACCGCGGCGGCACATCATCTGCAGGTGGTAACTACTCCGCCAGTGAATGCGTCTGGTGTGATTCCGGCACTTCCGGATGGAACGCAGTTGATTGCGCACGCATTTGGGGCGAAGGTGAGCGATCCGCCACAGTCCGCGGCGACAGGCGAAGGCTATGCGGTGTTCCAGGTGAAGAGCGTAATTCCTGCCCATGCGCCGTCGTTTGCGGACTGGAAGAGCCATGTCGCGGACGATTACCGCAACGAGCAGGGTCCGGCCTTGATGAGCCAGAAGACGGCGGAATTAGCCGCAAAGGCCAAGGCGGGGAACGACCTTGCGAAGGCAGCCAAAGAGATGGGCGCGAGCCTGAAGACCAGCGATCTTGTCGACCAGACCGGGCAGGTGCCGGAACTGGGCGCGGTGGGGCAGGTAGCTCCGCAACTGTTCGATATGACGCCGGGCGCGATCAGCGGACCGATCAATGCCGGCCGTACCGGAGTGGTTGCGAAGCTGGTGGATAAGCAGCAGCCGAGCGATGCGGAGATTGCAAAGAACCTTGACCAGGTTCGGGATCAGCTTCTTGACCAAAAACGGCAGGAGGCTTTCGGGATTTTTGCGAACAACATTATCACGGAATACAAAAAGAACAATCGCGTGCGCATCAACGCCAAGACGCAGGGTCCGCTTCCGGGCGAGTAGTTCAGGCAGCTGATCCTTTAAAGGAAGGGCCCGTTCCCAGTGGAAGCGGGCCCTGATGTTTGTGGCTTGGATAGCAGGAACGTTCCTCGGACGGCTGAGGTGGACGATCATACGAACCGGGCCCGGGCTAAAGCCCACCGATTGCTTGGTCGTCATTCGTGGGGCTAAAAGCGCCACGCTCCCTCCGGGCCGCAGAGGAGTAATTCTTCCGCGCTTTGAGAATCCAAGTCCCTCTATAGACGATGGAGTTGTGCCCCCTGTGGAGTGCGCCCTTTCAGTCGTATGCACAGGTTAGGCTTTCGCAGACCTCTAGAACCGCGTGCCTTCAAAACGTCGGAGATAATACGGCTATGGAGTTTCAACGGTCGTCCGGCGTTTTATTGCATATCAGTTCATTGCCTTCCTATGGAGGAATTGGGGACCTTGGTCCGGCTGCGCATCAGTTCATTGAATTTCTGGCGGCCGGGAAACAGCATGTTTGGCAGGTGCTGCCGCTTTGTCCGACGGGATATGGCAATTCGCCCTACGCGGGCTCGTCGGCTTTTGCAGGGAATCCTTACCTGATCAGCCTCGAGTACCTGGTGGACTGGGGCTGGATCGCGGGAGAGAAGATTGCGGGGCTGGCGGGGCGCGGCGGCAATGTTGATTTCGGGCAGGTGGAAACGAAGAAGCTTCCGTTGCTTCATGAGGCGGCGGGGAATTTTCTCGATCGCGGCCCACATGATCCTGAGCTTGCGGCGCATTGGAAGCGCTTTGAGGAATTTTGCAGCGCGGAGTCGAACTGGCTGACGGATTACGCGATGTATGCGGAGTTGCGGCGCCGCTTTAATACGGGCGCATGGACCCAGTGGCCGGAGGCGATCCGGAGGCGCGAGCCGAAGGCGCTGGCACAGGTGGCGGCCGAGTCAGGAAGAATGCTGGCGCAAGAGCAGGCGCTGCAGTTTGCGTTTGCGGTGCAGTGGACTAATCTGCGGGCAGCCGCGGCACAGCATAAGATTCGAATTCTTGGCGATGTTGCAATTTTCGTCAACATGGATTCGGCGGATGTGTGGATGCATCCGGACATTTTTGAGCTGGATGAGGATCTGCGGCCGATTCATATCGCTGGAGTGCCGCCGGATTATTTTTCGCCGACGGGACAGCGCTGGGGAAATCCGCTGTACCGGTGGGATGTGCTGGCGGAGCGGGGGTTTGACTGGTGGATCGATCGCATCCGCCGTTCGCGGGAGCTGTATGACTTGATTCGGCTCGACCATTTCCGGGGATTTGAATCGTACTGGTCGATTCCTGCAGATGAAGAGACGGCAATCAACGGAGAGTGGGTAAAAGCGCCGGGGTTGGAGTTGTTTCGTGCGCTTGAGGCTGCGCTGGGGCCGCTGCCGCTGGTGGCGGAAGATTTGGGTCTGATTACGCCGGAAGTGGATGCGCTAAGGCTGGAATTGGCCATGCCGGGAATGCGGGTGCTGCAGTTCGGATTTGGGGACAAGGGAGCGCACATGCATCTGCCGCATCAGTACGTCCCGGGAATGGTGGCCTATACGGGCACGCACGACAACGACACGACGCTTGGTTGGTGGGGAACGTTAGGCAAGAAAGAACGAGCGGCCGTGGAGGCGTTGATTGGTCCGGTGAACAATCGTCCGATGTGGCCGCTGATTCGAGCGGCTGCGGGAAGTGTGGCAGAAACCGCGATTGTGCCGGTGCAGGATCTTCTGGAACTGGGGCCGGAGGCGCGGATGAATACCCCGGCGGTGCCCGACGGAAACTGGAGCTGGCGCGTGCCGGAGGGAAGCTGGAGGCCGCGACTGGCGGCACAGGTAGCGGCGATTGTGGATGTGACCGATCGCGATAATGACCCGCTGGAAAAAGCAGGGAGCAGGGATTAAGGAGCAGGGACCATGAAATAGGGGATTGGGAGCTGACCTCACTAATTTCGCCGTGCAAGCAGACCTTGTTATCCTTGCCCCACATGGAAATTGCGGCAATTCAAACCCAGGGACTTACACGGTGCTTCGGCGCGCTGACGGCGGTTGAGGATGTGACATTCACGGTAGCCAGCGGACAGTTTTTCGGATTTCTCGGGCCGAACGGCGCTGGCAAGTCCACCACGATCAAGATGCTGACCGGGCTGCTGGAACCGACGGCAGGCACGATCGAGATTCTGGGTAAGCCTTTCAGTGCCGGAGCGCTCGACCTGAAGCGGCAGATTGGCGTGGTTCCCGAAGGAATGGCGCTGCTGGGCCGGTTGACGGCGCCGGAATATCTCCGTTTTGTTGGGCGCATGTACGGGCTGGAGCGCGAAACGGTGAATCGCCGTACCGAGGAATTGCTGGAGTTCATGCAATTGGCGGATGAGCGGCGCAAGCTGGTGACGGATTTCTCGCATGGCATGCAGAAAAAGCTGGCTTTGGCAGCGGCGGTGATTCACGGACCGCGGGTACTGTTTCTCGACGAGCCATTTGAAGGCGTTGATGCGATTGCTGCGGGGATGCTGAAGACCATGCTGCAGGGGATGATCAATCGCGGCGCAACGATTTTTTTGACGACGCACGTCCTGGAGATTGTGGAGCGGCTTTGCAGCCACGTGGCTATTATTCACCAGGGACGGCTGGTGGCGAATGGAGCGCTTGAGGAACTGCGAGCCGGCGTGGCCAGCACTCTGCCAGGCGCTGAGAGCGGACAGCGGCTGACGCTCGAGGAGATGTTTCTTTCGATCGTAGGAGCGAACGGGCAGGAATCGGCACAGGAGCTGTCATGGCTGGCATAGCCCGGGGTGAAGAGGCTGTAGAAGGCCAGGGCGGGCCGTTTGGCTGGATGGCCCAGCGGCAGTACAGTGCGCTGGTTGCGATGCGCTGGCACATGGTGGCCAATAGTGTGCGTTCGGTGCAGGGCGCATTCGAATTCGGCGCGCGCGGCGTTGCCTTTATCATCTACACGATCATGGGCCTCGCGCTTGGTTTTGGCCTTGGTGCGGGCGCCTACTCGCTGGTGTCGGGCGGACATCTGGAGTTTTTGCCCGTGCTATTTTGGACCGTGCTTCTGGTCTGGCAGGTGTTGCCGATTGCACTGGCATCGTTTCAGGAGCAATTTGATCTAAGCGGCCTGTTGCGGTTTCCGGTGAACTTCGGCTCGTTTTATCTGCTGAACCTGGTGTTCGGGCTGGTGGATGTGCCGACGATCCTGGGCGGGATCTGCTGTGTTGGGATTCTTGCCGGGATGACGCTTGCGCGGCCTGCGTTGTTCGGCTGGACGGCGTTGGTGCTGGTGGCTTATGCGCTGTTCAATATTTTGGCGGCGCGCGCCGTGCTGGCATGGGTGGACCGCTGGCTGGCAAAGCGCAGGACGCGCGAAGTCGTGAGTGCGATTTTTCTGCTGTTGATGTTGAGTTTGCAACTGCTGAACCCGGCACTCCATCAGCAATATATGTACAGAGGTGCGAAAAATCCGGTCGATGGGCAGCCGGGGCGCGAGCTTTTCAACGACCTTCCCGAATGGACCAAACCTGTAATTGCCATGGTGCCGTGGTTGCCGCCGGGTGTGGCTGCTCGAAGTGTCGACATGAATGCGGTGAGGAAGAGCCCGGCGGCATTCGAGTCACTTGGGGCATTGGGTCTCTACATCCTGGCCAGCGGTGTGGTGCTGGGTGTGCGTCTGCGTGCGGAATTTCGTGGAGAGAGACTTAGCGAGGCACCAGCCGCGCGGAAGAGGAACGAAGGCGACAGCAAATGGCTGATTGATGGTTCGGGTCCGGTTGCCGCGGTGATGGAGAAGGAGATTCGGACCATACCGAGATCGATGCCGCTGCTGTTCGCGATGGGGGCGCCGCTTCTGACCGTGCTCGTCCTCAGTTCGGTGTTTCGTAATACAGCGGTGGGCGGACGCCCGTTCCAGTTAGCGTTTCCACTTTGCGTGTGTTACGCCTTGCTGGGCTTTACGCAGATGATCTTCAACAACCTGGGCGCAGAGGGAGCCGGAATTCAGATGCTGTTCTTTTCGCCTACGCCGATTCGAACGGTGCTGCTGGCGAAAAACCTGCTGCATGGATTGCTTTTCGCGCTCGTGGCAACCCTTGCGGGGATCCTGGCGGCGTTTCGCTTAGGTGAACCGGATTTTACGCTGATTGCGACAACTGCAGCCTGGGTTTTGTTTGCGCTGCCGATGAACCTGGCGGCGGGAAACGTGCTTTCTCTAACCATGCCGTATCGCGTGAATCTCGGCCGGATCTCGCGGCAGCGCGGATCGCAGGCCAGCGCGCTGGTGAGCATGCTTATCCAGGCCGTTGTTATCGGCTGTGGACTGGCGATTCTGGAGCTTTGCACCTACTTCGATAAGCGCTGGCTGGCGGCACCGAGTCTTCTGGTCATGGCGGGAGTTGGGCTGATGGTTTGGCTGCGCGTGCTGCGGAATGCTGATTCCATTGCCAATCGCAACCGGGATACCTTGATTGGAACGCTCGCGAAGACGGAGTAGGCGGCAGGCAAGGGAGCTTTCAGAGGTGCAATAGACCCTCAATGTCTGCATTCCTGGGTGCTGGACCGCTGAAAAACTCATACAGGCTAACTTATGCCGGCTCTGAACCTTTCGGAGTGTTTTCGCGTAATTGCATTCAGCCGGATTAATATTCGGCGGGTTCCAACGTCATCTCTATGAACAGCGAGAAAGGTCAGCCCGTGGCAATCGCCAGCCTAACCATGCATCCGGTGGAAACGCGACAGTGTCTTTCCGAGCTGTTTGCATTGCATCATCGCCGCGTTCTGATGGCTGCCTATCGTATTACAGGCAGCATGGCAGACGCGGAGGATGTAGCGCAGAGCGTGTTTCTGCGGCTGGCCGGCGGCAACGACTTCGTGGTCAGCAATGCGGGGAGCTACCTGTATCGCGCGGCCATCAATGGAGCACTCGATTTGTTGCGGAGGAGAACTGCCGCGGCAAGCGAACCTCTGGATTCGGCGTCGGGCGTGGCTTCGCAGGGGCGCGGGTCGCGGCCGGAAGCCGAGGCAGCGAGCAGCCAGCTGGTGGATTGGTTGCGCGCGGCGCTTGGCGAACTGAGCCCGCGAGCTGCGGAGATGTTCACGCTGCGTTATGTGGAGGAGCTGGACAATCGCGAGGTTGCAGCGCTGATGCACACATCGCAGGCCGTGGTAGCAGTTACGCTGCACCAGGCGCGAGCGAGGCTGAAGAAGCGGCTCGCAGAGATGGAACGGGGGAACCGATGAAAAATCACGACGAAATGCTGGATGAGTCAATCCGGTCGATGCGCGAGACCGAACCGGGAGCTGGCGAAATTTCTGGTGCTGCCCAAAAGGTGGCGGGCAGGCTGGGAATCGCGTTTGCGGAAGACGCTGCCATTGAGAGCTGCGAGGCTGTGCGGCCATTGCTGACCGCTTATCGTGCGGGCACACTTTCTGAGAATCGGTCGTTGCTGGTGAAGGCGCATCTTCGCGAGTGCGGAGTTTGCCTGCGCAGATTCCACTCGGGATCTGGAGCCGTGGATTGGTCGGCGCCCAAGGTGATGGCGGCGCGGAAGCCTGTGCGGCCGTGGGCGATGACGTGGGCGATGGCTGCATCTCTGGCGCTGGCGGCAACAGGCCTGTTTCTCTACAAGGCATACTGGCAGGTTCCAGCCGGAGTGCGGGCTGAGGTGGAATCGATTGACGGATCGGCCTCGCTGATCACGGATTCAGGGGATCGTTTGCTCGCGGCGGGCGCAGAGCTGATGGAAGGCGACCAACTGCGGACATCGGGCGGATCGCATGCGGTTTTGCTCCTCGCTGACGGTTCGACGGTTGAGATGAATGAGCGCAGCGCGGTGAGTGTGGGCGCACGCGGACGCAACTTGACGGTGGATCTCGATCATGGGGCGGTGATCGTGAAGGCGGTACACCGGACTTCCGGCCATTTGTATGTGAAGACCGATGATTGCAGCGTTGCGGTTACAGGCACCGTGTTCTCAGTGAATTCGGGAATCAAGGGATCGCGCGTGGCGGTGTTGCAAGGAGCGGTAGAAGTCGCGCACGCCGGCGTGAAGTCAACGATCGAGGCGGGCAACGAGTTCACGACCACTCAGAATCTGGCTCCCGAGCCGGTGAGCGAGCAGGTTGCATGGAGCCCGAATCGCGATCAGTACATTGAGTTGCTGGCTCAGTTTTCGGTGTTGCAGCATCGCATCGGGCAGATTCCCATACCGCAACGTTACGGCAGCGACCTTCTTGATCGGATGCCTGGGAACACCGAGTTGTACGTCAGCATCCCGAATCTTGGGGATTTTGTGAGCCAGGCTAAAGCCATTTTTGAAGATCAACTCAAGCAGAGCCCGGTACTGCAACAGTGGTGGACCAACGGCAAGCAGGATAAGACCGCCGAACTGGATGCGCTGGTGAACAAGCTTCACGATCTGAGCCAGTACCTGGGCGATGAGATGGTGGTCGTGGCGCTGAAAGAGGAGAATGGCGGCGGATTCGCGGTGGTTGCCGATGTGCAACGCAGCGGGTTGGCAGATCTCTTAAAGCAACAATTCGCCACGGAAGCGCACGGCGCGTTAACCGTGCTCGATGAGAGTGCACTGCACAGCGCAGCGGGCGACAAACAAGGGAACGGCGGCTATGCGCTGGTGGGATCGAAGGTGGCTATCTTCTCAAACAGCATAGACACGCTGAAGACGATTGATGCACAGATGAATGCCGGCTCGAGCGGATTTGCGGCATCGGACTTTGGACAAAGGATCAAGGCTGCTTACGACCGGGGTGCGGGCGTGATTCTGGCTGCCAATCTGCAACAGATGCTGGCTGGAACGGTCAATCATGGCGGCAAGCAGAGCGATGCGTTTCTGCAGGCGTCGGGTATGGCGGATGTGCGATACCTGATTGCGGAACATCGCGAGTCGAATGGAACTCCAGAGAATCACTTGAACGTCCAGTTCTCCGGAACTCGTCAGCGCGTGGCTTCGTGGCTGGGCGCTCCTGCACCGGTAGGCTCTCTGGACTTTGTTTCGACGAATGCTGCGCTGGCAGTAGCGGGAGTTTCCAAGGATCCGACGGCAATTGTGGATGACTTGATGGCCATGATGTCGGCGGACAAGAATGGGATGGAGAAATGGAACAAGACACAGTCGGAGCTTGGTGTCGATATTCGCAATGACCTGGCTGGGAATCTTGGCGGTGAGTTCCTCTTCGCTCTGGATGGTCCGGTGCTGCCGACGCCGTCGTGGAAGGCCGTGATCGAAGTGCGCGACTCGGCGCGGTTCGAGGCAACGCTCGAGCGGCTGGTGCAGGCAGTGAACAGCCATCTGCAGGGCAAGGATGCGCATGGCGTCACGGTTGATGCCAGCCAGGCTGGTGGACAGACATTCCATACGGTGCATAATTCGTCGACCGGAATCGCGGTCGCCGAGTACACGTATGCCAATGGCTACATGATCGTTGCTCCAACGCGAGCGCTGCTGATGGATGCGCTCCGCGTCCACGCCACGGGGGATTCGCTGGGGCATTCGGCAAGCTTCAAGGCGCTGCTTCCTGTAGATCAGAATGAGAACTACTCGGCTGTGGCTTACCAGAATCTCGGACCGGTGTTGACGCCCCTGCTGTCGCAAATGAGCGGGCAGTCAGCGGATGCGTTGAAGAAGCTGGCATCGGACTCGCATCCCACGGCGATCTGCGCGTGGGGCAAGGATGCCGGGATTGAGGCGGCGAGCAACAGCAACTTGTTCGGGTTTGATTTCCTTACGCTCGGCAGGCTGTTGCACTCTGAGAACAAGGGAAGTGTCGTTGCTCCGGAACAAATGTAACAGTCTTCACGTAAGAGAGCACATGGGCGTGATTGAACTTGATCGGCTGGAGGTGCGGCTTGGCGGCCGCACCGTCCTCAATGGACTGACAGGCGAGTTGCGCGGTCACGCTATCGGCTTGCTCGGTCCAAATGGCGCTGGAAAATCGACGCTGATCAACACGCTGCTTGGGTTTCATGAGCCGGCCAGCGGGGCCGCACGGGTACTTGGCCTGGATGCGCGCGTGGACCGGATGCGTATCCGCCAGAGCGTCGGCTACATGCCAGAGAACGACTCTTTCATTGGCAACATGAATGGTGTGCGGTTTGTGCGCTACATGGCGGAGCTTGCCGGGCTGCCACCGGCCGAAGCGCTGGAGCGCGCACATGAAGCTTTGTTTTACGTGGGACTAGGCGAGGTGCGCTATCGCAAGATCAGTACCTATTCCCTGGGGATGAAGCAGCTGATCAAGCTGGCTCAGGGATTGGCGCACGGGCCGAAGTTGCTGATTCTGGATGAACCAACCAACGGCCTCGACCCCACGGCACGGCAGCGCATGATTCAGCTCATCAAGGACATTCGGAAGCAGGGTGGGACGGACCTTCTGATTTCTTCGCACTTGCTGCGCGATATTGATGAGACCTGCGATGAAGTGTTGATTTTGAACAAGGGACGCATTGCCGCGATTTCGAATATTGAAGAGGAGCGGCGTTCGCACCGCAACTTCATCGAGATGGAAATGACCGGCAGCACGGACGGATTTGCGGAGAAGATGCGCTCGCTGGGATGCGAGTGCGCTAGCTTTGCCGGCGGCCGCGTGAAGCTGGTGATGCCGGATGCGCTGAGTTCCCGTGACCTGTACACGACGGCAGCGGAGTTTGGCGTGCAGATTCGGCGCATTCAATTGCGTCGCGATTCGCTGGAAGACATCTTCCTGCGCGCAATGGAATACGAAGGAGGCCGAGTCGACCATGTCGGTGTTTAATCATGACTACCGGCCGTACGAAGGGCGCCTGACGCCATTGGGATCGCGTCCGCTGGTGCTGGCGCGCTATGCGCTGCATGAAGCGTGGTCGTCGAAGATCTCCATCGGCCTTTTCGTGTTTTCGCTGCTACCGTGCCTGGTGGAACTGCTAATTATCTATGTCGCAGATAATCCAATCGCCCGGGCGCTGATTCTGCGTGGGCAGTCTGCGGAGTCTCCGTTAGCGATCAATGAGCACTTCTTTCTGAATGTTCTGGAGACGCAATGCTGGTGCGCGTTGGCGCTGGCAGCCTGGATTGCGCCGCGACTCGTGTCGTTTGACCTGGGTGACAACGCGTTGCCGATTTTGCTGAGCCATCCCGTTTCACGCTTCGGATATCTGCTGGGCAAGTTTCTCGCGCTGATCCTGTCGCTGTCGTACGTCACGTGGATCCCTTGCCTCGCACTGTTTCTTTACCAGTGCTATGCATCGCCGGAGCCGTGGGCGATGGCGCATCTATCACTTGGCCTCGGCATTTTCGTCGGCGCGGTGATCTGGATCGTGCTGCTTTCGATGGTCGGTCTTGCGGTATCGGCGTGGGTGAAATGGCGTGTGATTGCGGTTGGCGCAATTTTTGCAGTGGTATTTGTGCCGGCGGGTGTGGGTGGAATCGCCAGCGCGATTCTGCGGACCAAGTGGGGACTGCTGTTGAATTTGCCGGTGGTGATGACGGAGCTGTGGCAGCGGATGCTTGGCGCGCCGACCATTGTCGGTGTTCGGATGGAATTGCCGACTTTCGCGATGGCGACGGTTTTGGTAATTGCGTGTCTGTTGTGCGTTGCGGTGTTGAATGCACGCATTCGTGCGCGAGAGGTGGTGCGCGGATGAATGACGGCGGACGACACAATTCGTTTCGAGAATGTCTCGAAGTTTTACGGCGAAGTGCTTGGGGTGAATCGTATTTCACTTTCAGTTTCGCCGGGGATCACGACGCTGGTGGGGCCGAACGGGTCAGGAAAGACCACGCTGATGAATTTGATGACAGGGCTAGCGCAGCCTTCGCGCGGGACAATCTCGGTGCTGGGACTGGAGCCGTCGAATGCAACGGAGTTTTTCTGCAACGTGGGCTATTGCGCTCAATTCGACTCGTTTCCGCGCGGTTTGACAGGGTTTCAATTTGTGCTCGACAGCCTGATGCTCTATGGCATGAGCGAGGAGGATGCTTTTCACCTGACGGCTGAGGCGCTGGAGCGGGTCCAACTGGATGGCGAAGCGTCGCATCGCAAGATCGCGGGATACAGCAAGGGTATGCGGCAGAAGATCAGGCTGGCGCAGGCAATAGCGCATCATCCGCGGGTGCTGGTGCTGGATGAGCCACTGAACGGGCTTGATCCGATGGCGCGCGCGGAGTCGCTGGCGTTGTTTCAGGAGCTGGGGCGGCAGGGGATGCACGTGGTGATCTCGAGCCACATTCTCGATGAGGTCGACCGCATCTCGGATCGCGTGGTGCTGATTACAGGCGGCTACCTGATCGCGCAGGGGAATATCCATGAGGTTCGGCGTGAAGTGCGCGACAAGCCGATGCAGGTACTGATCCGCTGCGACAGCCCTCAGCTTCTCGCCTCGAAGATGTTTGCCGTGAATCACTGCGTGGAGGCGCGAATGCATGCGGATGGGCGCGGTGTGTTTTTGCGCACTGGGGATATCGACCAGTTTTATCAGTTGCTGAATGAGATTGCGGTTGAAGGACTGGTCAAGATCGATGCGGTTGCACCGGCCGACGACAATGCGAATGCCATTTACCAATACTTGATCGGCTCGGACGGGAGCGCCTCATGACGCAGCAGAGTTTTGGTCATGCAATTACGATGCTGCGGCAACAACCATGGTCTTTGTGGTGGATTCAGGCCCAGCGGCTGACGCGTATTGAGATCCGGCGGAACTTGTTTACACGGCGGGCGTGGTGGATATATTTTCTTGCATTCATTCCGACGGTCATCATTCTTGGTCACTTGCTGTAGGGATTCGCGCGAAGGCATAAGCGATGACACGATGGTGCTGGCCGGCGTGGTGCAACTGTATTACGTGCGGCTGGGGATTTTCTTTGGGTGCCTGGGGATTTTTTCCAGGCTTATTCGCGGCGAGATGATCGAGCGGAGCCTGCATTATTACCTGCTGTCGCCGGTGCGGCGCGAGGTGATTCTGCTGTCGAAGTTCTTCGCGGGTGCTGTCAGCGCGGTTGTGCTGTTTGGCACGGCGGTGATTGCCGACTTTGTCCTGATGTACGCGGCTTACGGCGCAGCGGGACGTGATTTTATGCTGCACGGACCTGGGCTGGGACAGCTCGAGGCGTATCTGCTGATCGTCGTCCTGGCGTGCCTTGGATACGGCGCGATCTTTCTGTTGCTCAGCCTGATGTTTCGCAATCCCATGCCGGGTGCGATTTTGCTGCTGGGGTGGGAAGCGATCAATCCGGTGTTGCCTTCTCTGCTGCAGAAGTTCAGTGTCGCCTCATACCTTCGTCACCTGATGCCAGTCAGCGTACCCGCGGAGGGCATATTTGCGCTGCTCACGGTGGAAACAGAGCCGGTGTCGGCGTGGGTGGCAGTGCTGGGTCTGCTGGCATTGATTGTGGTGGTGCTGACTTATACGTGCTATCGGATGCGGCGACTGGAGATTCGCTACACCACGGATTGAGATATAGTCGCGCGATTGAGCCCCGCAGCGGGTTCTCGCATGGAACTTTGGTGATTTTCTCCCGGACTTCGCCTTTTCTGGTGACATTGGTCACTCGATCTGACTGATTGGTGCTTTCTGTCATTGACGCATGTCGCGCGCTCGCTTAATTTCAAGACAAGAATCCTGAGATTGCGGGTCGAGTAGATCTGTTTTAGGGCTGCCTGGCGCACCTGCAAGGGGTGGTGCGCCCGACTGGATGGCGCTAAGAAGACGCTGAACGAGACTACGCCTTCGGCATTTGCATTGGGCTGGGGATCGACGCTGTTGACAAACTTCCAGATTGACGGGCTGGGGGGATACGGATCGGCCTCGGTGTACGTGGACAATCTGACTGTTTATCGCTGGTAACGAGAGAACAGTTTGAACTGGCTTGGCGATAGAGGCCCGCTTTATTCAGGTCGTCTGCTCAGGCTTGCCGATTCATTGCGTGGTCCACGATCTCCGCGATCATCTGGGTGTAGGAGAGGCCAGACTTTTTTGCGGCCATGGCGAACTCCTGTCCGCTAGAGAGCCATGGGTTCGGATTCGCCTCGATCACATAAACCTCGCCCTTGCTCGATACGCGCATATCGATGCGGCCGTAATCGCGAAGCTTGACCGCTCGATATGCCTTGATCGCGGTCTCGGTGAGCCTGGTAGCGGTTTCTTCATCGAGATCTTCGGCGATCACAGATTTTGTGAGCTTGTAGGCTTCAGTGTCTTTTTCGAATTTGACATCCTGGCTGGCGATCTTGGGCACGCCTTTGGGAAGCTTGGAAAGGTCGAGTTCCACAAGCGGAAGTGCATGTGCGCTTTCGTAACTACCGAGTATGGAGGCGTAGATCTCGCGCCCTTCGATGTACTCCTCGATCAACGCAGGAGAATCGAACTCGGTTTGTATGTAGGCGACGCGCTCCATTAGTTCCTTCACACTGGTGACGACGGCAGTGGCATCGATGCCGATGGATCCATCTTCGGAGGTGGGTTTCACGATGAGTGGGAATGAGATGTCGTGCGCGTGGTCGATGGTGCCGCGATAGGCTGTTGCGAAGTAGGGGGATTGAATTCCGTAGAAGGCGAACATCTTCTTGGCGATGGATTTGTCCTGCGCGAGAATGTGTGCGTGGGGCCCCGCACCGGTGTAGGGGATATCAAGCAGATCGAGGAAAGCCGTGACTTGCATCTCCTTGGTGTCATCGCCCGCGTAGGATTCCGTGAGGTTGAAAATGAGATCGGCGCCGCATTTGGCGAGTCCGAGAAGCGATTGTGGGCGGCCGTTGAGAACGTAATATGACGGCTCATGGCCGAGCTTCTCCAGGGCTTCGAAGATCTCTTCGCGGTCATGCTTTACGGGCTTTTTCTTTCGTTTCTTTTGGCCCTTGCGTTTGCGTGGTACGGGAAGGTCTTCTTCGGCCTCAACGGGTTCTTCTTCCCACAAGTCGTACAGCACGGTGACTTTCAGTTTCGATCCAGTCATGCGTTCTCCAATCAGAATGATGGCAGCTTCCATCACTCTTCAGGAATGAATGAACTTCCCCCGCAGCAGGTAGTTCATTGAGAGTGCGGTTGTGTAAACGGTGAACTCCGTGAGGTACTCGGTCTCGCGCTGAATATCCACGCGCAGACCTAGTTCCTCAACACGCTTGCAGATGGCTTCCACGAGTCTTTTGACAATCGGACGCTGGACTCCGCTCCAATACGCGACCTTGTCGACGATTGGTTTGCGATGTTGACGCAACATCTCCACAGCGGATCGAACGCCCTTGTGACGTTTGAGGGAAACATTGAAGATGTCCGCCAGATCGGTGTCCAATGCGAGTTCCTGCACGGGAATTTCCTCGGGCAGGCTAAGCCGATAGAACTCGCCGACCGTTGACTCCATTTCATCAACGGTGATGTCGGTGCGGCCGCGACGCCGGGTGGGTTCGATATCCCCGATTTTGTGCGCGATGCGGTCGACGTACTGGAGCTTGGCCAGAGCGCCCCAGCCTTCGTAGCGCTTGCGCCACTGCGAGCGGGGCGTAAGCCAGACCGCGAACGTTTCCGCAAAGTCTTCATCGGGATGCTTCTGTGCGTACCACCCTGCCATGTGGCGAACAAACTTCCTTGAAAACGGAATGGGGCGGTAGTTGTCGCGATATGCGCGGCGAAAGGGGCCGAAGAGGTCGCGCCACTCGGCGGACTTGTAGAGCTGGTATGCGTAATTGAAAGCGTGTCCGGCCTCATGACGCATGTACATCATGATCTCGCGAGCGTCTTCCAGGTCGTTCATATCACGCTCAAGCTGAGCGAGGTCAGGATTCGCGAGATAAAACGGAATACCGATAACTGGCTCGCCGGAGGGGCACCCCCATTCATCCGTGAGATAGCAGTGAGGGCGGAATTTGTGGATGCCCTTGGCGTCCAGTTCACGATAAAGCTGCTGCACGAATCGTTCGAGCGGAGAACCCTCGAGTTTAAGCCCGAGTTCGCGAATGGGCTTGGCGAGTATCTCCTGGAACTCGGTTCGTGTTTTCTCGAAATCGCGCACAGGGGCTATTCAGAGTTCTATACCACGGAACCAGGTTTGACGCGGCAGTTTAAGCAGGTCGACCCTAGAAGGGTATGTCGTCGTCGGAGATTTCGGCTGCCTGGCTGTAGTCGTCGTGACCGGCGGAAGGGCGCTGATCGACGTTATTCGATGCCCCGGACTGACGGCTGTATCCGCCGGAGGTTGTCCCGCCATCTTCGCGGCCGGACAGCAGAGAAATATCGTTGACAATGATCTCGGT
Source organism: uncultured Acidobacteriaceae bacterium (assembly GCA_963832035.1). Lineage (GTDB taxonomy): Bacteria > Acidobacteriota > Terriglobia > Terriglobales > Acidobacteriaceae > Telmatobacter. The sequence continues at coordinate 1,163,989 of CAWHSK010000005.1, forward strand.
GCGGTATTTTTTGGCCCCGGTTTCCTTGTCGTCCCAACTGCGGGTCTGGATCTTGCCCTCGACATAGAGCTTTGAACCCTTCTTCACATAATCGCGAACGATCTCGGCGAGCCGCGTGAAGGCGACCAGGTTGTGCCACTCGGTACGGTCCTGCCAGTTGCCTTGCGCGTCTTTCTGGCGGTCACTGGTTGCTAGCGTGAAGTTTGCGACCATGGTGCCGCCGCCCGTGGCACGGATCTCAGGGTCCTTGCCAACGTTGCCCAAAAGAATGACTTTATTTACCGACTTTGCCATATGCTTATTCCTTCTTTTCTTCTGTCCGCGGGTAATTTCTGCTTTCACTGGGAATTTTGGGCTGTCGGCCCCTCTTGATTTCAGCTGTCAAGGCCGCCTATTCCTTTTTGCGGTCACAATCGTAGAGCCAAAAATATCGATGCCCAGCCAGTGAGCCTGCCGCGGACTCCTTTCCTTGATTTCTCTTCAGACCTCGCTAGTATAAATGGTTCTGGCACCCAGGTTTTTAAGGGCAGCGGCTGATGTGCAGGTACCGAGGTTGAGGGCTCAAAATTGATGTGGGTTCGTACCTACTTGCCAGACCATTTACATGATTTGGCATTTATGAAATGCCGCAGCAAGCGGCGGCGCAGGATGTCCGCGTTTCCCTGAGCAATTATCGATCTAATGCACAAATTTCAGGCTGTCGGGGCATCTTCGCCCGCCTGTCAAATCTAAAGCCACGCGAACGGCACCCTGCAATTGAGCGTCGGATCCCAGTGAACTGACGGTCAGACGGGGAGCTCCACGCAGGTTCCACTGACTTAGAATCTTCCGGGTTGCATCACAGAGTGCAGGATGCGCGCCCACGCCTCCGCCCAGCACAACGAGCGGACAGTTCAGGACCAGCGAGATGTTGTAGATGGCCTGCGCGAGCATGGTGGCCGATTGTCGAAGGACCGTCTGTGCCTCGGAATCTCCATTCAGCGCAAAGTCGAATATCTCGGTTGCGTTCAGCTCTCTTGGCAGAGATGTTCGGGCTGCACTCCAACGTTTCTGCCATTCCGTCCTGATGCCCTCGCCGCCAATCATGTTCTCCAGCGGACCCGGATCGTGGGGCTTTCCGACGGCATCGATTATTCCGGGCACCAGCATGTAGCCGACTTCGCCGGCGGCCCAACAGCTTCCACGATAAAGCCGACCGTCGAGAAATATACCGGCCCCGATACCGGTTCCGATCGCGAGGAAGACGAAGTCTCGTACACCAATTGCGGCGCCGGTCCAGCTCTCTCCTATGGCGGCGAAGTTCACGTCATTATCTATAACCGCCGGTATGTCGAGTTCTTTTTCGACGAGCGCGCGCAGGGGCACATTTTGCCAGCCCATCAAATATGAGGTGGCAACGACGATTCCGTTTTCGACATCTGTAACGCCGGGTACACCGATGGCAATCGACTGAAGCGCATTCGAGGATGCCTGGGACTGCGACAAGACGTTGTTCACGCCGTCGAGTATGAGGCGGATCACCATCTTGGGATCGCACATGCCAACCGTAGAGGTAGACCACCTTGCAACGATGGTGCCCAACATATCAGCCAACGCCAGTCGCAGATTCGTTCCCCCGATGTCGACGCCGACCACATAAGCGGGACCCTTCTCCTCCAGCCCCTGTTGTTCGATAGCGGGGGTATCTGTCTGTTCCTTGAAGGTTCCTGAAGCTTCTGGATTGTTAGATTCAGGCATGATCGAACGTCCCTTGTTCCTTGGCTCGGGGCTTCGCCGCATTGGCCTCCGAACTAATGGTCTCCAGTTCACGTCCCCGTGTCTCCGGGACGATGAAGCGCACAAAGAGCACGGTGACCACGCAGAACATTGCGTAAATCAGGAACGTCGACGTAGAGCCGGCGGCTTTGATCAGCGAAAGAAACGTCATTGAGACCAGAAAATTGGCTGCGCCGGAACCCAGCGATGCTGCGGCCACGCCGCGCCCGCGCACGCGCAGGGGGAAAACCTCCGATACCAGGATCCACGCGATGGGTCCCATGCTGAATGCGAAACAGGTGATGTAGACCATCAGGCAAATCGTTGCAACTACCCCGGGCCCCGCTCCGAATGCGGCAGGCGCATGAAATGAATACGCCAGCAGAACCAGGCATATCGTCATTCCGCCCAGGCCGGCATACAGCAGCGGCTTGCGTCCCACTCGATCCACTAGTAGAAGCGCAATGACAGTGGCGAGCATATTTGTGACGGCCACCAGCAGGGTAGCGAAGATCGCGTTTCTGTTCGACGTGATTCCCGCCAAGGCAAAAATCTGCGGTCCGTAGTAAATGATCGTGTTAATGCCGGTAACCTGCTGCAGTACGGTGAAACCTACCGCAATGAACAGCGAGGTGCGAACGGCAGGACTCCAAAGTTCGCGCCAGCGCTGCTCTACCGGGATGGCAAGGGCCGCGCGAATTTCCTCGATGAGCGATTGCGCTCCTGCCTCATCGGTATAGCAGCTGAGCACCTGCCGCGCCTCGGCCATCCGATTTTGTGCATAGAGCCAGCGCGGACTTTCGGGAAGGGTGACGACGAGCGCAAGCAACAACGCCGCAGGTAAGGCTCCCAGTCCGAACATTAATCGCCAGGCGTGCTGCGCGGCCAGCCAGTATCCAGCGAGATCGGCCAGCACGATCCCGATCGTGAGGGCGAACTGGTAGAGACCGATTAGCCGGCCTCGCGATTGCGGCGGCGCCAGCTCCGAAATATACAGAGGTGCAGTGACTGAGGTGAAGCCGATGGCAATTCCCAGCAACCCGCGAGCGACGATCAACATTGTTACGCTGGGTGACCAGAAGGCGAGCAATGAACCGGCTAGAAAAATCACGCCGCCCCATAGCAGCGTGGCCCTCCTTCCAATGCGATCTGCGATGCTGCCGCCAGCGACGGCTCCAAGCATGGCGCCCACCAGCACCACGCTTACCACGATCTCCTGCATGCGCGTGGAGAGCGGGAAAGATTCTTGCACGAACACCATCACGCCGGCGATCACGCCCATGTCGAAGCCGTATAGAATGCCGCCTAGTCCGGCAGTGAATGAAACGCGCAATAGAAAGGCGCGGTTCACCCGCGTCTCCGTGAAGCTTCGATTCGCTGGATTAAACTCGCGGTTCACAAGTCTCCTTCGTCTACTGTTCCATCGGGCCGTACTGGAAACGTGGTGGCAGCCGGCAGCCGCTTCTTTCCACCATGGCCAGCGTGAGTGCTTGCGGCACCAGCAAAACACTGATCCCTTCCCACGGTTCCGGTACGGCATCCACGCGAATCGGTAAGAGCTTCTCAGCGGGCGGACGGTCCTCTCCGGATACCAGCACTACCTTGCCCCCGCGCCGAATGCACTCATCGCTGAGCTTGAATCCCAGCGAGGCCACGCGTCCGATGGCGAAGATGATCGCCACATGCGTACCATCCACATCCAGATTTGGTCCGTGTTTGAAGCCTGCGCCCGTGTACGCCGCCGCGCGAAAGCCGGTCATCTCCCGGATGCACAGGGCGCTCATTACGGCGCCTCCATAGGCCGCGCCCCGGCCGATAATTTCAATGTTAGCCGCGCCTCTGCAGAACTCCTCCAATGCGTCGCGCAAGGCGAAGATGCGATCCAATGAGGCCGCATAGAGGTCGACCGTGCGCTCGGCGTCTTCCTGCCACGGTACTTCCAGCATCTCCGATGCCAGCACAATCGAAGCCGCGGCAGTGTTGGTATAGGTTTTGGTTGCGTTACCGTATTCCGGTCCTGCCAGAACTGGTAGCCGATTTTCGGCCAAACGCCAGCAGATGCTGTTCGTGTTGTTGCAGATCAGACCGAGCGATTGGTTTGTGCCTGCGCGGAACAGCTCGACAAGTTCGGCGCTCTCTCCCGACGCAGTCAAAAGCACCGACAACGCGGTATCCTTCCAAGCCGACTGCGCGTAGTGCAGCCACTCCCCCGCATCCACGGAAAACGAAAGCCTTCCATGGCTCTGAAGGAGAACCGATGCGCTGAAGGAGGCGCAGTAAGACGCGCCCATTCCGATGAAAAGCACTGGGCCTTGCCGGCGCGCGAGTTGACGCAGTTTCATGAGTTCGGCACGAATCTCAGGATCGCTGCGATAGACCTGAATCAGGTCGCGAAGGCGCGTTGGCTGCTCCCGACATTCGATTTCCAGAATCTGGGTGCCGGTAGCGGTGAGCAGCGCAGTCGGAGGCTCAACTCCTCCGATCCACCGCGGTTCATTCTTCTTCGCTTCTTTCATGATTGCTGTTGAACCGAAAAGCCGAACTCAAATTCCCAACTTCGTAATGTTTATTTAGTATCATTCTCGGCAGACCTCAGAAGCAAGAGTTTCTTTCGGCGAACTCAACATGACGACGTGCGCTGGCAGCGCTCATTGCAAGGCGAATATACTTGCCACAGAACAGTGAAGAAGAGACCCATTCCAATCGGCAGGCCCTCTGTCCTCCGTCATACGAATGCCCACGGTATTCTCAAGTTGCTGCGCGAGTGCGGCTCCTGCTCGAAGGCAGACCTGGTGCGCGCCTCTGGATTAAGCGCACCGACTGTCACGAACGTTGTGAAAGACCTGCTTTCGGCGGATCTGGTTGAGCCGCTCGGCGAGGGTTCGTCCAATGGAGGACGACCGCCGGACATGATTCGGTTCAAAGCGGAACGAGGCTGTCTGCTTGCCGTGGAAATCACCGCGAAAAGCGTCTCCTTTCTTCTGACCGACCTGAACGGCAGCGAACTCGATAGGGAAGAGCTTTCGCTGGTAAAGCGAAAGACTAACCCGGAAGTGGTCTGCGCCTTGATTGGCGACGAGTTGAAGAAGCTTCTGCGCAAACACGGGAGAAGCCGGGACAAACTTCTGGCGCTGGTGGTCGGAGTGCCTGCCATCACAAATGTGGATGAGGGCAGCGTGCTTTCGATCAGTACCCTTGAGGGTTGGCGTTCAGTTCCCCTACGAGCCATGCTCACGAAGATCGTCGGCTGCCTCGTGATCATTGAAAACGATATGAATCTTGCCGCGCAGGGCGAATACTATTGCGGCTCCGCGCAAAACGTTAGGGACTTCGCGCTCATCCATATAGGCACCAACGTCGGCGCGGGCATTTTCCTCGGCGGGCGAATTCATCACGGTGCCGATTGGTCAGCAGGAGAAATTGCATACCTGCATCTTCCTTCAATTTCCCGCCGCCAGCCAGCGATCCATGAGTTTGGAGAGTTGGAAACTGTGCTGTCCGGTCCGGGAATCTTAAAGAGCTGGCGCGAGACCTGTTCCCGTTCTCTACGCAGAACAGACAACAAGGACATCGACGTGGTGGGGGTTCTGAACCTGGCCCAGTCGGGCGATCGATGCGCCGTCAAGATTGTTCGGCAGCGTTCTGCCATCGTTGCGGACATCATCGTGAACCTATCGCTCATCTTGAATCCTCGCCTGATCCTTTTGGGCGGAGAGATTGGCAGCCATCCGGTGTTGATTGATTTTGTCCAGAAACATCTGAAGGGAGGAGAGTTTGCAGTAACCAGAATTGAATCCAGCCTACCGAGGCAGCGCGCGGTGCTCTGGGGCTGCATTTCGCTTGCCCTGGACGCCATTCCGTCGGTCCTGATTCCGCAGCCTGTGTTGTGAGCTTTCTCGCCGCAAATCTTCGTCCTTGCGGACGCGACCGACTTTGTAATAAAACGTTATAAACGATTTGGCCGCCCACTCGCTGCCCGGCAATTGAATCGCCAATCCTGTGGACGTTCGCGCGGGAGGAATATCATGCGAAAACTGTTGAGCTTTGTTTTGCTGTCGATGATGGCTGCGTCTCTCCGTGCCCAAGCGCATCCAATTCTCGCCCTCGGATCGGCTGCACCCCCTTTCAGTCTTCCGGGCGTTGACGGGAAGATCCACAAGCTCAGCGATTATGGCGCGAGTCCGGTACTGGTGGTCGTCTTCACCTGCAATCATTGCCCGGTCGCTCAGGTGTACGAGCAGCGTATTGAGAAGCTCTACAAGGATTATGGCCCGCGCGGCGTTTCCGTTGTGGCCATTCAGGGCAACGATCCCAAGGCACTGACCATCGATGAACTCGATTCCTCAGATACGAGCGATACCCTTGCCGAAATGAAAGTCCGTGTCGCGTGGAAGCACCTGCACTACCCATACCTTTATGACGGCGCCACGCAATCGATCGCACGCGCCTACGGGCCGCAGGCAACGCCCCACGTATTCGTCTTCGATAAAAGCCGCCTCCTTCGCTACGAAGGCCGCTTCGACGATAACTTCCGCATCGAAAAGGTGACTGTTCATGACGCCCGGAACGCGGTCGACGCACTGCTCGCAGGTAAACCAGTGCCCGTCGACCACACGGCCGCCTTCGGCTGCTCCACCAAGTGGCAGGAGAAAGAGGCTCTTCGCGAGGAAGCAGAGCGCAAGCTGAACGCGCAGCCGGTTACGCTTGACATGGTAGATGCCGAGGGCCTCAAGAAGCTGCGCGCCAACGCCGGCGATGCTTATACGCTGGTCAGCTTCTGGGCTACATGGTGCGGTTCTTGTGTGGCGGAGTTTGCCGACATGCAGGATACCCTCCGCATGTACAGCGACCGGGGGTTCAATCTCGTGACCGTATCGGCCAATGCGCCCGATGAGAAAAACAGCGTGCAGAAGTTTCTTGAGCGCAAACACGCGACCAGCCGTAACCTGCTGTTTGCCTCCGACGACACTGCCTCGTTGCAGAAGGCCTTCGATCCAAAATGGGAGTCGGCTGTGCCTTACACTGTGCTGCTCGCTCCTGGGGGCCAGGTGCTCTTCAGCAGTACAGGCTCAGTGGATGTGCTCGAACTTCGTCGCAAAATCCTGGCTTCGGTGCCCGCTGCATATATCGGGTTCCAAAAATACTGGGTTGAAAACTAAGTGAAGAGCACTGAGAGGATCCTGCACAGGCAATGATTGCTATCGAGTTCGAATAAAACAGACCAGCGCACTTTCATTGAGCCGGTGACTGGTGCGCGGCCCAGAAGATGGAATTGCGGAAGATTGTGGCGAACGCCGGGTTTTCGAAGAGATCGGCATGATGCCCCATAAAAATATAGATGTTTCTGGCCTTGTAATGCTCATTGGTCCAGATCACGGGGTGATCGCCCATCTTGATCTTCGAATCCGGACTATAGCTGTTCTCACTTACGCTGGCAAGCACGTGAACATTGGGTCGCGGCGACTTGTCCCATGTGTACCATTCCTCGTGCGCAACCGGAAATGGACTCGTCACTCCCCGCATCGCGGGATGCGCTTTGTCTTCGACCGTCACCACGCCGTCGGCAAATGTCGCGATGTACTCCTTGAACCGAATCCCGCCCATGAACTGCGAAAACCACGGCCACATCTGGAAGCCGTCAAACTCCCCCAATAGCGTTGCGTGGTGAAAACCGATCCATCCGCCACGGCCCTCTTCGATGTACTTGATAAACGCAGCCTGTGCTGTCGGCGTCCAGTTGTAGGGCGGATAGTTCAACTGAATGAAGAGCTGATAATGGGAGAGAAATTCGTCGTCGATTTTATCTGTGTTTTGAATGTAGTCGACGGCAAACTGATCCTTCGCCGCAAGCTGATTCAGCCAGACCTTCGCGGCTTCCACGAACGGCGCATGAATTCCTCCCGCCTCCGCAATCGCCACGACCCTGAATCGCGGAGTTGCATCCTCAACCGTCGCTGCTCTGGCGGCCACTGCTGAAACCAGCAACAGGATCCCCATCCAAAGAAGTGTTCTGCGCGATAAAGCCATGCCTGCGATTCGCATAGTCTCTCCAGCGATCATTTTGCTCGTGGTGGGGTCATCTCCAGCGCCCAGATAGCCATCGGGCGCATGTACATACCTGCCCGGAAGTTCCCCGTCACATCCCACGCCTCCGGCGTCCGGAACCAGTAGCCTTTGCTTTCATAGATCACGTGGTAGAGGCCCCAGGTCGACTTCCACGCCTCGTCCTGCATTCCTTCGCTCATCAGCAGCCCGGCATAGCCCTCAGTTGTGCCCACCCAGACCTCTTTGGCTTCGGCGTTGGTCAGGATTTTGCCATCTGCCGTCATGCCGTTTGCCGCGCCCATCTGCCCGTCATCGAACTTCATTACGTTGAAATCGAAAATCTTTTTCAACGCCGATTGCTCCATCGCATGCGGCACAATGTCGCCCAGGCCAGTCAGATTCGCATACCACTGTCCGGCAAGCTGGTCCGTTTGAATATCATCTTTGGACTCGCTGGTTGTGTCGTAACGAAAATACTCGCCATTCCACAACTGGCTTACGTAGGTCTTCTGTCCCTTCAAAAACAGAGCATGATATTCGCTTGCCGATTTCACGTCACCCACAACGCGTGCCGTCTCTTCCCCAGCCCGCAAAGCTGCAAGCCACAACCCGCCGGAGTAGGCGCTTACGCCGCTGACCACCCAGTCATCGTAGGTCTGGTCGGGATAGCCGCTATTCTCCGGCACACCTCCGCCGTGGTCAAACTGCCGCAGGTATTCGATTGCCGCCCGCATCGCAGGCCAGCACTCGCGAAGGAATTCTGTGTCGTTCCTTCCAGTAAGCACGTAGTCGCGATATACCATGAGCACAAACTTCGAGTTCAGATCTTTCCAGTCGTTTGTATCCTGCCAGCCAGGTTCGTTGACGGCGATGAACGGATCGCCCTCCGGCACGCCCAGGTCGTGCGGCACCGCACCGATCTTTTTTCGCTTGTGCGTAACCGGCGTCCCTGTCTGCTGCGATTTCCAGACCCACAGACCCTGTTCGGGCCATTCCTTCTGCACGGTGGCGGCGAACTCGCGCAGCACCTGCTTATCGATCTGCGGCCAGAACCTCAACAGCGGCAGTGATGCATAGAACCGCACGTCGAGCGTCCCGTAATACGCATAATCGAAGCACTCTAGCAGCGCGAATCTTGCCGCGGCCTTCGGATCGGAACCGGCCTCGCGGCCCCAGAAGGTTCCGCCATCTGTGATCGCATACAACTCATTGAAGAGCATGCCGCGATACCATAGCGGTTTGCTCTGGTCATTGATATAGGGGGCCTGCCAGCGATCGATCGCCTCGCTCCACTCCCCGGCGTGCTGCAAGCCATCGCGCGCGATCTTCCACGCATTATTGCCCGAGGTTCCATAGAAATCCGTGTACCGGCGATTCCACTTTCTTCCTCCGCCGAATTGCACCATGGGGAAGTCCCATGCCAGCACCATCGGGATGATCTTCTTTTCGCCGGGACGCAGCGTGAATCGTACGGCGATCGTGCCCGCCAGTTTTTCCTTGTCGCTGACCCACGATTTCGTATCGTCGGCGAGCCGCCCGTCTTTGGAGAATGGCGCCCATACTTGTTTCCCATCGCCCGACGCCTGCCAAGTGGTTTGATAGGTCACTTCCACGCCGGGACTATCGAGCGCCGCAATCGCGAACTGGCCATCCCACTCGTTTGGCGCGCCCGCTCGGTTCCTGCTGAACACAATCCCCCTCATCGTGCCTGCGCCTGCAATTGGCTCGCTGTGGTAGTCGTTGTGGTTGCCCTGGTTCGGCGTTCCAGCAAAATCGCGCGTGAAGGTCCTGAACCATCCGGCCATATTGGTCCATGACAGAAGCACCGAGACGATCACCGTCTTATCTGTCGGATTGTCCGCATGCCACTGATAAATCGCCACAGGGTAACTGGACTCGCGGTAGTTCTCAGGTATCACGGGCGAAAATTGCTCCAGCGTCACGTGAGCAGGGAAGCGCTTCCACTGGTAGTCAAACCAAGCCTTTGGGAAAAGCGCATAGTAGTTGCCCGCGCCCACTGGGTAATTCCATTGCCAAGCCGACAATTCGGCGCCTTGTGGCTGCCCGTTCATCAGCACCTGCGCCACACCGGTGGCGTCCCCCTCAGATTGCTGGAACATCGCGAACTGATTGGCGAACACCGGCTCATATTTATGGACCGCCGCTTTGATATGCCAGCGTGCAAAGTCTCCACGGTAGCTGCGAGAGAACGTGCCTGCCCCCAACCCTCCCACCGGAACGCCCTGCCAGTAGCCGTCATCGATGTCGCCAGGCGTCCGCGTCTTGCCGGGGTTCTCGAGCGGCAGACCCAGGGGCCGTTTCCAGGCGGCTTCCGGAATTCTCGCCTGTCCCCAAGCTTCGCCATATCCTGCTGCCCCAACTGCTGCCGCACAGAGCAGCACCATTATCGATTTGCGTTTGCAGAATTGCACCAACGATCTGTTCAGGATGGACCCCTGCATTTTAGTCCCCCGGCATTCCAGCCCTGCGGGCTTGCTGTCTGTGCTTATGCGACCCATGCAAGCGGTTCGCGTTCGATCACGGTTCGCGTCTCAACCACTTCCACCGGGCAAACGAGCTGGTATCGTCAACTCTGGCCGCCGAGCCACAACAGGGCCTTTTCGAAAAACAGGTCCTGAGTTGCGCTGTTCAGAATCTTGCCTCCGTGCCCCATGTTCGTGTACAGCATCTTGTACTTCGTATTCGTCCAGGTCACGGGGATATCGCCGCCGCCCAGAGTGTCCTTGAATCCCAGCGGAAAATTCGACGGCGCAAGCGTCATCAGAACCTTAATCTTCGGATTGCCGCGCAGAGTGGGCTCCCAGCTATACCACTCGTTGTCTGGAGAGACGAAGCTGGCCGGCAGTCCCTTCACCGCCGGATGCGTCGTATCGTCCACCGTGAGTGTGGCCGGTAGCGGAGGCCAGCTATTGCCAGTGAATACCGTGCCCAAAAAGTCTGAGAACCACGGCCAGAATTCACGATTCTCTGTCCAACCCGCGATATGGAAACCCAGCCAGCCACCGCCGTGCTCCATGTACTCCTCAAACGCCTTGCGCTGTGCGGGAGTCGAAGGAAACTCGTCGAGCCACATCACCACCTGGTAATCCTTCAGCACCGTGGGGTTCAGATCGTCCCAGTTTGACGTCGCCTTAAACTCGAAGTGGTCACGCTTTGCCATCTGCTGAAAAAATGGAATTGCCTGCATGGCGAAATCCACGTGATCCTGCTCCACGTTCGTTGAGTAAAAGGCGAGAACGCGAAACGGCTTTGCCTCGGCAACTCCCGCTACACCCAAGACAAGAAGCCAGCAGACAAGGCGCGCGTGTCGAATCATAGAGAAACCTTTTCTTCCGGGCCTGACCGCAATTTCACTCGACCGGGACTTTGTAATGGTTAATAATATAGTTCCATCGAGGCTCAACCACAATATGATTCCTTGCGTTTCGATCTCTCCTGCAGGCTTTTCGCGTCGTTGTATTTGCGCCACTATTGTATTGGCGGCGTTGTCGCCACTTGAATGTCCAGCTGCGGAAGATGCTGCATGGGGGCGTCTCATCACCAGCGCCGCCATCGCGTGCAATCCTTCCACGCACAAGATCTATGCGGTCAATGAGGGTACGGGCTCTGTCACTGTTGTCGATGCTGCAACTGGCGCCATACGCACGGTGGCAGTCGGCAAGGAGCCGATCGCGCTAGCCATCAATGCCACTACCAATCGGATCTATGTCGCCAATGACGGCAGCGCATCGGTCAGCGTAATCGACGGCGCAAATGATACCGTGATCGCCACTGTAACAAGTGCGCGGCTTCCGTATACCGTGGCTGTGGATGAAACGACCAACAAGGTTTATGTGACCCACACCTACGCCGGTTCAGTGACAGTTATCGATGGCGTCTCGCATACCGCTCGGGAAATCAAAGTTGGCGACGCCGACGGGATCGCTGTCGATCCTCGCACTGGCACAGTCTTTCTCTCCCATTACGAAGAACCCTCGATCCGCTTTGTGGACGAAGCAACCGGCGCAGTTACCAAGGCCAGCGTCGGCCCCCATATCTGGGGCATGGTGTTCGATCAGCCCTCGGGCACACTTTTCTTCACTCAGGCTGCAGGCGCCGAGATTGTCGCGCTCGACGAGAAGACCCATGCCGTTCGCACACTTCCAGTGGGCAGAATTCCCTGTGCGCTGGCCATCAATCCTGTCACGCGCCGGCTCTACGTGGTGAACTACGGCGACGAAACCCTTAGCATTCTCGATCTGCAAACGAGAAAGACGATTGCGACTTTACCCGTAGGGGCGCACCCGCAAGGGCTGGCCGTCGATTCCAAATCCAATCGCATCTACGTCGCGAATGTGCATGGGAACAGCGTCACGGTTATTGACGGCGCCACGAATGCCGTCGTCGGAGTTCGCAACGCGGGCAGCCACCCCTACGCCGTGGCCGTAGATCAAAGTTCTGGCCATGCCTACGCCGCGAACTATAGCGAGCCCTGGGTGACGCCGATTGCGGAAATCCCACAGTGAATCCCGCTATCGCTTGTCGAGTGAGCGGTGAAATCGTTAGTGTTTTTGCGAAGTTAGCGGAATCTGCGAATGAAGAGAGAGTGGCGATCTGATCGATAAAGGCCGAGCACGTACAACCCCGGCCTGCCTGTCGTGAAGTAAATCTTCTGACGAATCCGAAGAACCGCGGCATGCACAGGAATCTCCAGAAGACGGGCCGTTTGAGCATCGGCAGTAGTGGCGTCCACTTCTTCGTCGGCATGGCCGATCTGGATTCCATAGTCGTGCTCCAGTATGGAGAACAGCGAGACTCGGTCCAACCGGACTTGCTTGAGCCCTGCAAACTCGTCAGCGGAAAAGTAGCACGTCTCTACAGCACATGGTTCATCTCCGCTGAGTCTCAGGCGTTCGAGCTTCACGAGCGGCTCTGTGGCTGGCAACGAGAGCCGGGCGGCAATTTCGTGCTCTGTATGCGTGACACTGAGCGAGAGCAACTTTGAAGAGACGGCCATGCCTCGGCCGGACATCTGCTCTGTGTAACTCATCAACTTGTTGAAATGGATCTTGGGTGGAGCGACAAAAGTTCCAGCGCCGCGGCGGCGCACTACCATACCCTCGCGCTCCAGAGCGGTGAGAGCATGCCGGGCAGTCATCAGGCTGACTCCGTGAATCCGCGCCAGTTCGCGCTCCGAGTCTACAAGATCCCCGGGCCTTAAGAGGCCGCGCTCCAGCCGTTTCACAATCTCGCTTTGGATCTGCTTGTACGCAGGCAGCCCGTTCTTCCGGACATTCGACATTACTAAACGCTCCCCACGAAGGTGCACCTTACTACAAAGTGCTCTAGTGCTCCAACAAGAATCGTATACGCGCACAGTCAGCAGAATCCAGAAGAGCTACACACCAGTGCGTGGGCTGGCGGTGACGGGATGTGTCTCGCGAGGCGACTAGTGCATATATGAAAATATGTCAGAAATCAATGAGAATTCCCTTCTTTTGATCAATTATTTGGGGCGGATGCTCAGATTGCAATCCTTGCTGCGCCTGGAGTCGAACCCGGCGACTAGTAAATCGTTTCAATAGATTTTGGGATCACAAATGCAGTTTTTTTCTTGACTCACGACGCGGTCCGCTATATAGCATTGCGTATGAAGTTTTGTTGAAATTTTAGGGAGGCATGTAATGAGGAGTTTTTCTGCGTTGTTCCGTTCACTCCTTCTAATCGCGGCTGTAGCCGGAATTTGTCATTCCGGCTGGGGTCAGGAAGTAACGGCATCCATTACCGGCACGGTAACGGATCCAGGAGGCGCGGCTCTGCCAGGAGCTAAGGTGACGGCAACGTCACAAGAACGCGGTCAGATTTACACCGCCCTGACGAACGACAGCGGTCTTTATCGGATCGCCCAACTTCCCGTGGGCACCTATACCGTTAAAGTAGAGAAAAGCGGTTTCTCTTTGGCCTCCTATCCGGCATTTGTGCTCACGTTGAATCAGGTAGCCCGTATAGACGTGGCAATGAAAATCGGTAAGGCAAGCGAGACGGTGGAAGTAAGCGGCTCAGCGCCCGTCCTCGCAACGGAGACGACACAGGTCGACACCGTCATCAATTCTGCGACTAACGACAATCTTCCACTGGCTTCGCGCAATTACGTGCAACTGACGCTGCTGGCGCCGGGTGCGGTGTCGACTGATCCGAGCAGTTTCAATAACGGTAACAATACCGGCGGTTATGGTGGCCGCCCGCTGATCAACGGCAATCGCGAGCAGGCTAACAACTTCATGCTCGACGGTATGGACAACAACCAGGTTTCGGATAATCTTCTCGGCTACACGCCGGCTCCGGATGCGATCCAGGAGTTCAACCTGATTACGAATAACGCTCCGGCTGAGTTTGGCAATTTCGAAGGCGGAATCGTCAACGCGACGATCAAATCCGGCACCAATGCGTTTCACGGCGATATTTGGGAGTTTTTCCGCAACGACGTTCTAAACGCGAACAGCTGGTCGAATAAGCTGGTCGATCCTGCTCTTCCCAAGGCTGCGCTGCGCTGGAATATGTTTGGCGGCACAGTCGGCGGACCCATTATCAAGAACAGGCTTTTCTTCTTCGCCGACTATCAGGGACAGCGATTTGACATCCCAAGTTCGGCGAGTTTCAACTCGGTCTTCACCGCTGCTGAGCGTGGCGGCGATTTTGGCGTTCTTTGTCAGGGCGGATTTTCCAATGGGGTCTGCAAAGGGTCGGGCCAGCTATATAACCCGTGCGCGTCTTTTGCGGCGCCATGCACTTCCTCATCGACGCCCGCTCCGGCGCGCCAACCCTTTCCGAACAACGTGATTCCAGCTGTCATGATCAGCCCCGTAGCAGCTAACTTATTTAAGTCAAGCCAGTATCCAACCCCCATCAACAACGCGCTGCAACACAATGCCGTGAATACGACGAATTCAGCCTTCAATGTGGACCAGGGCGATCTGAAGATAGACTTTAAGGCTTCACAAAAAGACAACATCTCGTATCGGTTCACCCGGGCTTATCAAAACAATCCGTCTTTCAACTCGCAGGTACTGTTGTCGGATGGCTACTCATCGACGCCGATTTACAACATGGTTGGCGACTGGTCTCGCACCATCGGAACCAATCTGGTGAACGATGCCCGCGTTGGTTGGAGCCACATCACGTTGAATAGCGGCAACGCCTGGGCCTCCGGCGTTGGGCAGTTTGGCAACACACTGGGCATTGGGAACGGCAATCCTGGAACTCTCGATGGGCTGCTTGCGCTCAACTTCAGCAATACGGCTGTTAGCAACTTAGGAGCTTCTGAGCAAACCCAAAGCTTCGATGATCACGTCTGGCAGTTCTCAGATGGGTTGAGCTGGAGCCATGGCCGACATAACTTCAAGTTCGGCGGCGAGTTGTTAAACCAGACTATCAAGACCTTCTACGCCGGCAACAACGGTCAACTCGGGCTCATGGACTTCGACGGAAGATATACCAGTCCCACTAGTGAAGGTGGCGGAGGTGACGGTGGCGCCGATTTTGTCCTCGGCCTCGACTATCAATACGGTCGTGGAGTAAGTACCGGGAAAACCTGGCAGCAATTCAGCAACGTCATCGGAGTTTATGCGGAAGACACGTGGCGCGTTACGAACACCTTAACGTTGAATCTCGGTCTGCGGTACGATGCGCACACCCCCTGGACGGAAACCAATAACGAACAGGCGAATTACAACATCGCCACCGGCAATATTGACCTCGCCGGTCAGAACGGGGCCAGTCGCGCTCTCTACAACGGCTTCTATGGAGGCAGGGACTTCCAACCCCGCGTCGGGTTCGCGTGGACTCCGGGTGCATTGGGCGGGCGCACGGTGATCCGCGGCGCCTTCACAATTTCGTCGTACCTGGAAGGCACCGGCACGAACCTTCGTCTGACACTCAATCCACCTTTCACTCCGGCAGAAATCAACGCCATCTATAACGGCACTTCGCTACCTCTGACCAATACAACAGATGGCATTGCGGGTTCAGCTTCGGCTGCCTCTTGCGCAGCACCAGCTTATGCTTGCTACGCTCAGGCTTTCCTCCGGGTCTGGGATCCCAATGTGCAGCCTGCTATTGCCGATCAATGGAATGCGACGGTCCAACACCAATTTGGTGGTAATACGACGGTTCAAGTCGGGTATGTAGGACAGAAGGGAACACACCTGATGGTGCCATTCGACTATGCCCAGAGGCAGCTGTTATCGGGTGGGGCCACAGCAGACAGCCCTTATTTTGCAGCCAACAAAACGCTATACGATGTTTTGGGCAACCCTGCTCAAGATGGCGAAGGTGCGACTGTTTCAGGCACCAAGTCCAATGGCAACATGACATACAACGCGTTGCAAGCCGTGCTGCAGAAAGAGGCCAGCCATGGTTTGCAATATCAAGTCTCGTATACCTTCTCCAAATGCATGTCTGACAATACGGGGTATTACGGCGCGTGGAACAATGCCCTGAGTGCCTCAGCCTACTGGCAGAACGTCTACGATCAGCGCTCGGAGTGGGCGCCGTGCTACTACGATGCCACCAATGTTCTTTCAGCGTATGCGGTTTACGACCTTCCCTTCGGGCGCGGAAAGGCGGTGGGGAAAGACGTCAATGGGGTGGTCAATCAGGTAATTGGAGGATGGGCGGTTAGCCCTATCGTCTCTTTCCGTACGGGCTGGCCATTGCCGGTTCAGGGAGCTCAGGATAATTCTGGTACATTCGGCCGCGGAGCGCGAGCAAACTGCAATGGCGTCCCGTCGATTACGAATACAGCGATCGACGGAATTGGTAGACAGTGGTTCACCAACAGTGGACAATTCACCCAGCCAGCGGCCGGCACCTTCGGCAACTGCTCACCTCAACTCGATAACCTGCGTTCGCCCCATTACACGGACGTCGACCTGAGCGTGCATAAAGACTTCCCAATACGCGAGCGATTCCGGTTGCAATTCCGAACCGACTTCATCAACGCTTTCAACCATGTCCAATACAACGCACCCAACATGAGTCTTGGAGCCACGATGGGACAGATTACAGGTGCCCAGCCCCCAAGGAACATTCAGTTGGCGCTGAAACTCTACTACTGAAAATAGGGCACGTATAATGATGCAGGCGAGCAAACCTCGCCTGCATCATTTACGTTATTTCTCAGAGAAGGACCTTCGAAATTCACTTCCAGATGTGTAGATACTTGGCGAAGGCCGCTGCAATTCCCGCCTTACTTGGCTGTTTCTGGCACGGGTCGATTCTGCTCGCTCAGCAATCCTCAGTTCCCAGTTCGCAGCCTGTTCTAACCCCCGAGAAAGCAATCAGCCTGGCGGAGCAGGGACGCTGCGGCGAAAGCATCTCTGCACTGAAACATGCAATGGCGGCCACCGTCGCTGCTGAGGTACGGAAACAGGCGGGCGTGCTCGGCGTTCGTTGTTCCCTGGCCATGGATGACCGTGATGCGACGGATGAATTCATCCGGTTGTTGACCCGGCAATTTCCCAAGGACCCGGACGTCCTCTTTGTAATAGTCCACGCTTATTCGGACCTGTCAACGCGAACAGCCCAGGATCTTGGTCACTATGCTCCGCAATCCATCGCCGCACATAAGTTGAATGCTGAAGCTCTCGAAATGCAAGGTAAGTGGGAAGCTGCTCAGCTTGAGTACGAAGCGATAATCCAAAAGGACCCGAACGTTCGCGGCATCCACTTCTTGTTGGGCAGGCTGATTCTTTCGCGGCCGGATGCAGGGCCGGAGGCCGCGGAACGTGCCAGGCAAGAGTTCCTCAAGGAAATTGCAATTGATCCGAGTAATGCCGGTGCACACTACATTCTTGGAGAACTTGCGCGAAGGGATGAGAAATGCGAGGATGCAATTCCACAATTCTCAGAGGCGATCAAATTCAATCCCAACTTTGCGGAAGCCTATCTCGGCAAGGGGCTCTGTCTCGTGAGTTTGAAGAAATACGAAGAGGCAATTCCCCCCCTGCGCAACGCGGAGCGTCTCACGCCCGGGAATCCGGAGGTCCACCACACGCTTGCTACGGCACTCCAGAGATCTGGACACACAGAGGAAGCGGAGAGGGAATTCGCCATTCACCGTAGTCTCACTTCTGGGCGAGGCTCTGAAAGCCCGCAATAGAGAGACAATACCCGCGCCGACTGAATGTCCGCATCGCTACTTCTTCACGAGTCTAAGCAGGCCAAATTGTTCCGGTACATGAAAGCTGTCGCTCATGGGCGAGCGCCACGCAATCTGATGCCGAGCAGATGCCGGCCCCTGGCTTCGAAACAGGTTGATCCGAAGCATATTGCCCTGCGCCGCCTGACGGCTATCGATTGCAGAATAGGGAATCTTCATCGCCCCATACCAAACATGGGCAGCCTCATCGATTCGCGCTGAAACCTGAAACCCGGAGTTCCACTTCCAGCCATCCTCGTGGTGCGGTTTGCTGAGATTGATGTCCAGGTCGATCCACTCGCCCTGCGGAGAAACTTCAAATTCCTTGTATCGCCGGATGTCTGTGAAATCGGCTCCGATGAAAACTTCCGCCACATCCCAGTTCCAAAGTTCGTTTGTCTCGGCTGACTGATTGGGTTTTGGCTTTAGGTTGAGCTCTTCGTATGGGCATAGGAACAGGAAGTACAGATTCTTTGCCGTCCACCGGGTTCGAACTTCCGTTCGATACCTTGGGTCAGGCTTTCCATGAGTATCTGTGTCCATATAGGCGGCGGATGAATCTCGCCAAAATAGGGACGCGGGATTCGTGCCAAGATCTGGATCGGAATCGGCCCAGTTGCTCTGAATGATCCGATCGTCTCCGGGCACTTCACCAAAGCAAGTGAAGAGAATCGTGGAGATACAAATGAAGCCAATCACGGAGAGTTTTGATCCCAACATTCTTCGCTGCCTAGGGATTGCTCGACACTGCAAGCCGCGTCAAGTGATATGCCATCAGGTGGTCAGGCGCCAAAAGTGCTTCTCGAAACCCTTTCTGCGCCTGCTGATCATTGCCGACAGAGCCATCGAGCATCGCCCTATTGTAGAGCCACCAGGCGCTTTTCTCTCCATCGTTGTTCGAGCGCTCGAGAATGTCGTTCAGTTTCTGTCTGTCGGCGCTTTCATCGAAATCAGGTAGTTCCTTCGATGCTTTCCACGACCAAACTGCGTTTCCAAGACCAGATTGTTGAGCGCTGTGTTCGAAGCTGGCTCGGGCTTTTTCATGTGCGCCGCAGACCTTGTACACATTCCCAATCAGATAGCTAGATCTGGCGGAGCGCACGAACGGCTCGAGGCCATCCTGCGTAAACGGCAGACCTGGTACCGGTTCCGCGAGATGATCAGCAAGTCCAACCGCCTCCCCGCATCGTCCGCTTCGTGCGAATGAGGTGGCGCGTTGCACTTGCAGCTCGAGCCAGACTTCTCGCACATTGATGCCGCCTTCTTCCCGGGGAAAGAAACGATTGTGAAACAGCGCTTCTGCTTTCTCGAATTCTCCGGCCTCGACCAGATTCAGAATCAATTCGTAAACGAGACTGGAAGGCATCTGGGCATGATCTGGATATCGTTCCAAGGCCGCCACACGTTCCTGAGGTGGGCGTCGCAGGATGCTCAGCGCCTGGTCCATCCCTGTGTAGAGTTCGATATTCGCAGGATCCGCGCGCAGACCTTCCTGAAACACGCTTAAAGCCTTTTCGGGGTCGTCTTCTTCGTGTAGTAATGCGCGCCCCAGGCTGGCATGCAAGACCGGAATCTGCGGATTCAGCATGCGGGCCTGCTCCCACTCAGAGAGAGCTTCCCCTGTCAGACCTCGTGAAAAGTTAAGGGTTCCGAGCAAATAAAGTGCCGTCGCATCCTGCGGATTGAGACGGACAGCAATCCCCAAAACTTCTAGATCTTCCGGGCGGTTGGGAAATACATAATTCGTTTGAAGGTGCGCTGCAGCATTGAACTCCGCTGAGGAGGACTGGCCCAGTTTCTCGCGACAATATGCGCGGTAGTAGGCGACCATCGAGTGTTTGCCTGGTGCGAGCATTCCCGGTTCAGTTTCATCGGGTACCGGTGCGGGATAATTGCGCGATAAAACTTCCAGCGCCCTGGGATACATACCGAGACGCATGTATTCAGACGCGATATTCAATACGCGCTCAGCGTCGTCACCAAGGTGTTGCAGATCAGGCTTGCCGATTTGGTCAAGCAGAAAATAACGCTGCGGAAATCGCGCCAGCCATTCGTTAGCAAGGCTCTGAGCCTCTTCCCTCTGTCCTTCAGCCTCCAAGACTGCCGACAACTCTTCTGCAGCGCGGGGATCATCCGGAGCAGAGCGTGTTGCCGATCGCAGATAAGATTCCGCCTGCTGCAAATTTTCCGCGCGGGCTGAAAGTTCGGCCAAACGCACTCCCGCTGCCGCACGAAAAGCCGGCAGCCGCTCAGCAACTTCATAGGATTCGCGCGCCTCGCGATTCTGCCCCAGGCCCTCATATGCAATCCCGAGATAATAGGAAACTTCAGCATCGGTGGTATATCGAGCCGCTACCGGCTCTAGAAGGGGCTTGGCTTCTTCGTATCGCAACAAACTTGCGCACAGGC
Organism: uncultured Acidobacteriaceae bacterium; assembly: GCA_963832035.1. GTDB lineage: Bacteria > Acidobacteriota > Terriglobia > Terriglobales > Acidobacteriaceae > Telmatobacter. Next base: position 1,184,396 of record CAWHSK010000005.1, read on the forward strand.
GTCCTGCAGCTTTGCGCAATTGCATGCTCTCTGGAAATCGGGCGAGGGCATCACGATAAGTTTTGAGGGCCGACAGGAGCGCACCGTTGAGTTCCTCTTCGTTTCCCAGTTGGAGCCATTCATCTTCCGTGCGATGCTCCCGGTCTGGGATGTTGAAAGAAGGTTGTGGGCCGGTTCGTATTTGTTCCGCCGGCGTCCAATCGTATTGGCCCTCGGTTTGCCGCAGAAGCAGAGCCCCTTTGCTGTCGCGAAGCTCGAATGTGTATTTCTGTTGCTCCTCGGCCTTTTCGACTCGATGGGTCCAGGTCTGCTGCGGACTGAGATCAGTCTTCTGTTGAAAAACCTCATGATCCCCGGCCAGAATGCGAAGAGTGGCTTGGGGAACTGCATGATTCACGTTAAGCCCGGTAACCATCGCTTGTTGCTGCCGGTCAAGGTGGACGACCCCTGTCAGGTTGGCCCTGGAAATTCCGCCAATTTCACGCACCGGCATCCAAAACTCAGAGAATTTGATGGTCTGCCGCGGTTCGAGAAAGGCATAGATTTCCTGATTACGGAAAAGACCTGCCTGCACTTCGACGTACGCGCTGTTGTTGTCCGACAGGGCCGTCCGCCAATCCAATCCGTCCGGATCGGTGCCCCAGGACCAGATCTTCTTCGCAGGAAGTTGCGCGTACTCGGCGTAGTGAACAACGCCCGTGTTGATATGCGGGTTCCAAACGCCCATAAATGGCTCGCGGCTGCCATGCACGAATAGAGAGACAGGGCCACTTGTTTGATTCTTCACAATGCTCAAGTCAGCGGCGCCGTCCTTCTCGATCGGCCAGGGTTCGACGTCTTTGAATCCGTGGCTTGCCGTGAATCGCATCGGATACTGAATGTGCGAGTCATCCCAAACTTGAACGCCCGCGTTGTTCCACCAGTAGAAGCGGTGCCGAACGTCGCTGCGATTGTTGAGCGTGACTCTCTCCTCGAGAACGGTGGAATGAGGCTGGAGCACGAGTTCCACCGACCACTGCATTCCGTACACGCGGTCAATATTGCCCACCTGAACGAACCCGCTGCCGTCGTCCTTTTGCCCGAAAGCAAAATCGACAGGAGAAAGACTCACCCAATTATGGGAAACCGGAAAATTGAACTCGATGCCAAACGCCGCCCAGGCGCCTCGATACGATATAGCCGCCTTTTTAATAGACGGATTTGCGTAAAACATGGGCTGGCCGCTGATCTTATCGGTGCAGGTGTAAAGATGGCCTCCGAGGTCGGGCAGCACCGAGCACTTCAAGTACTCATTCTCTAGAAAAATAGCGCGCCAGGCATGATCGGTTCGTTGGTTGGTCAAATTCGTGCGAAGCGTATAGGGATAATTGAATCGGTCGTTCGCGTATTGATCAAATGGTGGATTGGGATCGGGCGCTGTTTCTTCATAAGTAGGTAGGGTCAGAGTGCCTTGCCACACCCGGACTTGAGCCGTTGCGTGGCATAAAGGAAGAAGCAGAAAAGCAAGGAGAAATCTTAGGCGCATCATTTTTGGCACCCCCGCCATTATCGACGCCCCGGCAACAGTGGTGTCAGATTTATTCCAAGTGCGCCGAGTCGCGCCGCGAAGCTCGAAATGTGATGCGCCAAAGCCGTCTTTCCCCCGAAGAATATACGCAAAGGAGCGTCTCCTGCCTTGTAAAATTTAATCAACTTTCTTGAACGTTGCGCTTGGCTCTTGAGCCCGTTCAGAAGCAAGGAAGTTCATGCGAAACGGATCCGAACCGTCCTCCATCCGAACAAAGACACTCCAATTCAGGCTGGCTTCAGTCCTGTTTTTGCTTTGTCTTGCCTTATCTTTGAGGGCGCAGGAAAAGGCGCCCATCATGCCCATGCACGCGCGCTCTGAAGACGGCGCCGAATTTCGCTGGCTCCACAAGCAAGTACTGAGTTCGCGCGCGCTGGATAACATGGAGGACCTTTCCACATGGTCCTTCGCAGGCGATGGCGAGATGACGCTAACTACAGATCGGGCGCAGGATGGAAAGCATGCTCTGCGGATCCGTTCAAGCACGAATGCGGCACGAGCCGGCGGCGATGAGGAATGGGAAGACCTGGTGGCCACCCGGAAGTTCGCAAATGAGGACTGGTCTCAGTTCAACCGCATTTCACTGTGGGTATATCCCAACATGGTAGGCGCTCCTGCAATCTCCTGCACACTTGTGCTCCACAATGACGGCAAGCACAAACTACCCGACAGCTATAACGAGGGCCGCCACGAATCTATCCCCCTCAAGAATCACGAGTGGAACCAGATCGTGTGGGAGATCGCCCCTCTCGACCGCGACCGCGTCACGGCGGTCGACTTCGCTTACAGTCTTCCCAAGAAAATTCCCGATCCGGGCGACCGTACGTCTCTCGATATTGATCGGCTCGAGCTGCAGACTGTTGTGCCTGATCACGTCGAAGGCTGGGACGTCGCCGCCGGCAAAATCGCTTTCAGCCACAGCGGGTACACCGTGGGCACGCAGAAGTCTGCAATAGCCAGCGATCTGTCGGCACGTCAGTTTTCGCTCGTAGATCAACAAACAGGTCAGGTGGTTTTCACAAAGGCTATCGAACAGCCAACTACTCCGCTGGGCAAATATCAGACACTGGACTTTTCTGAGTTCCGCCAGCCAGGCACGTATGCGATCAGAGCCGGAAACACCGTGACTCGTCCCTTCCGAATCGGCGATGACGCGTGGCGCAGCAGTATCTTTAAAGCAATCAACTTCATGTACAGCGAGCGCTGCGGAACAGAAATTCCCGGCATCCACAACCGTTGCCACCAGGACCTCTATACAACACATGGAGACCAGCGAATCGTGGTCAATGGCGGATACCACGATGCCGGAGACTTGAGCGCTACCGGACATACGCCCGCGATGGCATATGCGCTGCTGTCTCTGGCCGAATCCCTCAAACGCCAGGACGAAGATCCTGCTTTAACTGCTCGCCTGCAGGAAGAAGCGCGGTGGGGTTTGAATTGGGTTTTGAAGACGCGCTTTGGCGATGGCTATCGCAGCACCGGACAGAACGTGAGCTATTGGACTGACGGCATTATGGGAACCGCAGATGATCGCTTCGGGAAAGCTGTCAACGATCCGGAATGGAATTTCCGTGTGACGACCGTTGAAGCTTTGGCAGCGCGGGTGTTCAAAGACACGGATCCGGAGCTGGCCATCCGTAGCCTGGCAACTGCGGAAGAAGATTGGAAGTATGCGGTGGAAGGGCTGAAGACTGCTGCGCCACTTCCCGAAGTGTATGGCGCATCCGACGAACTGGAGAGACTCTCGTTTGGAGTCGTGGCATCGATCGAACTCTACAATGCAACCGGGGAGCAGCAATACGCTGATGAGGCTGTTTCCCTGGGAGATCAAGTGCTGGCGTCGCAGGAACGCAAACTCCAGCCGTGGAGCATTCCTCTAACTGGATATTTCTATACCAGCCCCAAACGAGAGAATCTGTTCCATCGTTTTCATATTGGACAAGAACAAGAGCCGATCATCGCTTTGGTCCGGCTCTGTGAAGCATTACCGAACCACGACAAATGGATGAAGTGGTACTCGGCGGTTGTGCTGCACTCGCAGTATTATCTAAAGGTCGCGGCAGCCGTCGATGAACCCTACGGTGTGTTGCCTGCCGCAGTCTATCGCGACAGTGAAGTCAGCCTCATTCCCGAATCCAAAACTTGGACCCCGCTGCGCGCCGCCGATCGTGATTCTTATGTGCAGGAGGTTCATAAAGGGATTCCGCTCGGCGGCAACTACTATCTGCGCAGATTCCCGGTTTGGTTCGATTATCGAGGCAATTCCAGCGTTCTGTTATCGCAAGCCAAGGCACTGTCAGCCGCCGGGCGGCTGCGAGGTGATCTGGATGCTGAAGATCTGGCTCAGAAACAGGCGCAATGGTTGGTCGGCCGCAATCCTTTTTCCACGAGCCTGATGTATGGAGAAGGCTATGACTGGACGCCGCTCTACAGCGTGCGCTCCGGTCAAATGGTAGGCGCCCTTCCGGTCGGAATCGAAACCAAGGGGATGGACGACGCCCCCTATTGGCCAACACAAATCTGCTGGACTTATAAAGAGGTCTGGGTACAGCCGGTTGGGCAGTGGATATGGTTAATGCAGGATATCGCGGTGTCCGCCACGGTCAAAGGAGTAGTCTCTCCGTCTAATCATCAGCCGGTAGAGTTTCGGGAACAAGGGAGCGGCCAGGTAGTGACGACGACACCAATCGACGGCGCTTTCAGCCTCCATTTGCCGGAAGGCCGCTATGATGTTCGGCAAGGCTCAGTTCATACCAGCCTTACGGTCTTACCCGGTGGCTATCGACACGATAGATCTGCGCGCGGAGCACTTCCTCGATTTCAAAGTCTCCTTTCAGGATTTAGGACAGAATGAAATCCTGGTGCGAGTGTCTGCGGAAGGGGCGGGTCCCCATGCGTTTTCGATTCGAAGCGATAATCTCGCCGTGCGAGAGCAATCAGCTTTGAGACTTGACCTAACACCTGACAAAGTTCAACAGGCCGTGTGGCACGCGCGCGTTATCTCCGCGGATACGCCATGGGTTGCAGTCGTAATTCCAGATGATGTGCAGGCACAACGCCGAGAGGTTACGGGCGCGGAAACGCGCCACTGAGCAAGAGAAGCCCGCTGTACCCGTCAGAGGTGGATATTATTTTGACGCACCGAATTGCGGAAGGATATCGGCCAACGAACTATCGGGCCCATTCACTCATAATGCGTTTTCTAACCGTGATACTAGCGGTCGGTCTCGTCGCCGCGGTCGCTCTGACGCCAGCTTTGGTCACGTCGAATGCCTCCGCGCAAACCTCGGCGGCTTCGGGCACCATCCGATTTGAGGATATTGCTGACAAGGCAGGTCTGCACTTCACCACTGAAAATTCCGCGACTGCAAACAAAAATCAGATTGAAACCATGGTTGCCGGGGTCGCGCTGCTCGACTATGACGGAGACGGGTGGCTGGATATATACCTGGTGAACGGCGCGGCCATACCCTCGCTAAAGAAAGACTCTCCGAAATACTGGAACCGTCTCTATCGAAATAATCACGACGGAACATTTACCGACGTCACCGAACGTGCCGGGGTCGCCGGCGCGGGCTACGGAATGGGCGTTGCTGTCGGCGACTTTGACAACGACGGAAGGCCGGACATATTTCTTGCCAACGTTACCGGCAACCAGCTGTTCCACAACAACGGGGATGGGACGTTCACAGACGTAACCGCAAAAGCAGGGTTGATCGGCGGTGAGATGAACGGCAAGAAAATGTGGTCTGTCGGGGCGGGTTGGTTTGACTACAACAACGATGGCTTGCTTGACCTGTTCGTGGTGAATTACTGCGGCTGGGAGGTTAACAAAGATCCGGTATGCCTGCTGAAAGACGGAGTGCGGGCCTACTGTCATCCCAAAAACTACACCTCTCTTCATAACACCCTATACCGTAACAACGGCGACGGAACCTTCACCGACGTTTCGCAGGAGACAGGGATCGCGGCGCATATGGGCAAGGGCATGAGTGTCTCCTTTGCAGACTATGACGGCGATGGATTTCTCGACGCCTTCGTGGCGAACGACACAACTCCCGCATTTCTCTTCCATAATCTCGGTGGCAAAAAGTTCGAAGAAGTTGGCAATACGGCGGGCGTGGCGTACTCTCCTGAGGGCTTCACGCTTTCAGGAATGGGATCGGATTTTCGGGACGTAAACAATGATGGATTGCCTGATATCTGGTACACGGCCGTAGAGCATCAGATGTTTCCCTTGTTGATCAATACGGGAGGCGGTGTTTTCGATGATGACACTCACACCAGCGGACTGCAATCGACCAACGAGATGTCGGGATGGGGTAATGGAATTTACGATTTTGATAATGACGGATGGAAGGATCTCTTCGTAGCAAGGGCCAATGTGCTGGATAATGTCAGCGAGTTGACACCGAGTCGAAAATATCCGGAGCCTAATACAGTGTTTCGTAACCTGGGCAATGGGAAGTTCACTGACGTAGGCAGCACGGCTGGACCCGATTTCCAACTAGCGGCAGCTCATCGCGGGGTTGCGTTTGGCGACATCTTCAACGATGGACATATCGACGCCGTGGTGACGGTGCTCAACGGACCAGTCAAGCTTCTTCGCAACATTTCAAATACTGGAAACCATTGGATTCTTTTGAAGCTTGTAGGAACGAAAAGTAATCGCATGGGAATCGGAGCGCAGATTCACATTACAAGTGAAGATGGACGCCAGCAGTGGAATGAAGTGACGACAGCGGTAGGTTACACGTCGTCGAGTGACAATCGGGTGCACTTTGGGCTGGGTGGTAATCAGCGGATCAAGGATATTGAAATCCGTTGGCCAAGCGGGATCCGTCAGGTGTTGCACAATGTTGCCGCTGACCAGATTCTCGCCATTGAGGAGCCCGCGCACTAGCGTCGGCGAGTGTAATCCATCAATTGTGCTGATTACTTTCTGAAACGGCCAGGGTCTGGGCATGCCGTTGGGCGCAGCCCCGACCCCGCACAAAGGCTAACAGGAAACAACAACCCTAGTTTGGCTCTAGAACTGCCATCAGCGTGCAACGACCTGTCTCCGTCGCTGCTCGCTTGCCTTGATGATTTCGCTCATGTCCCCCGCCGGCCGAATCTCGAAGATGGTGCCGAACGTGAGAGCCGGATGCTGGCCGATGAGTTCAACAGCCTGATTCATATCGCGCGCCTCAAGGACGAGAATGCCGCCGAGCTGTTCTTTGGTTTCGGCATAGGGACCGTCGGTGGTTGACCCTTTGCCGTTCTTCCAGGACAGAGTCAGAGCGGTCTCCGGCTCCTGAAGTGCTTCGCCGCCACCCCAGTGGCCGTTGGCGCGAAGATGGTCGTCATATTCAAAGCATGCATCGAACATGGCGTTTCGCTCGGCCTCGGTCATGCCGTCGACTCTGCCTTTATCGTAGTAACCCAAACAGACGTATTTCATTGTTTTTCTCCTCATGATGAATGCCTGCGCTGATTGTTCATGCATCCGGTTCCACTGCGGTTTCCGAAGTCGGGGCGGGTGAGACGATTCTGGGGCTTATTCCGGGGCCGGGAAGAAGAGAAGCTCACGCACCTCGCCGGCCACATCGCAGACGATGGCGCCCTTCTTCGCCCAGGCGAGTGCCTCGTCCATATTGGCGCATTCCAGTATCCAGAAGCCGCCCATGTGCTCCTTGGTCTCGGTGTAGGGCCCGTCGGTGACGAGCACCTTGCCGTCGGATTGGGTCCGCAGTGTCTTCGCGGCGACGGGCGGGGCAATGCCGCAGGCGAACTTCCTCACGCCGGCAGCAATCATTTCGCGGTTGAGCGCGTGGATTTGTTCCATCATCGCTTCGGTTACGGTGGACGGGTCGAAGTCGTCGGGCATGTAGTTACAAACCAAATACTGGGGCATTACGTTTCTCCTTGGTCTCTTTGAGTTGTTTCCGATGACTCGTTTCCTGTTCACTCAGGAGCCGTAGCGCATCGTTCTTTGTCCTATAGTCGTTGGGGAGACGGAAAATCGACAGCTGTCGCAACTTTTATTTCAACTGCCGAAGTCGCTCCTGCAGGAATTGGCGCTCTGGGTCCTGTTGGGTTAGCGCCAACGCTTTTTCATAAGAAGCACGGGCCTCCGCGGTCCTGCCGAGCCTGCGGTACATATCGGCACGCGCTGCATGCGCCAGGTAGTAATTTGCCAATTCGCCATGTGCCAACACTGCGTCAATATGTCGCAGTCCTGCCTCTGGGCCATCGCGCATGGCAATGGCCACGGCGCGATTTAGATGTGCGACTGGCGAAGGGTGGATTCGTACCAACTGGTTATAAAGCGCAACGATCTGCCGCCAGTCGGTTGCAGCGGGCGATTCCGCCTCGGCGTGAACGGCCGCGATCGCAGCCTGCAGCGTATAAGGGCCAAAGCTGCGGGAGGTCAGGGCATTCTCCACCAAGGCCACTCCCTCCGCGATCTGTTCCCGGTTCCAGAGCGAGCGGTCTTGATTTTCCAGCAAAATCAGCTCGCCGGTCGTCGAGGTTCTCGCGGCGCGACGGGATTCCTGTAGCAACATGAGGGCAAGCAGGCCCAGGATTTCCGGGTTTGCGATTTCCGGCTGCGGCTGGAGATCGGTCAGCAACCGGCCCAATCGAATGGCCTCGCCGGTTAGTTCGGCCCGCGTTACCTCCGCGCCCGCCGCAGCCGAGTAACCCTCGTTAAAGACGAGATAGATGACCCGAAGCACCGCGTCCAGCCGCTCCGGCAACTCCTGCGGTGTCGGCACCTCGTATGGAATAGGCGTCTCTCGAATCTTTGTCTTGGCGCGCACGATGCGCTGTGCGAGCGTTGCCGGCGTAACCAGAAATGCCCGGGCAATCTCCTCCGTTGTCAGGCCGCAGATTTCGCGGAGGGTGAGCGCAACCTGCTGTTCCGGTGGCAGAGCGGGATGGCAGCAGGTGAAAATCAGACGGAGGCGATCGTCCTCGATCTCTTCATCTTCAAGAGGAGTGTCGTTGGCGCGCGATTCAATGTGGGCAACGAGATCTCTCTGTGCTCCATCAAACCGCGCGCGCCGGCGCATCGCGTCGATGGCCTTGAAGCGTGCCGTTGAAATAAGCCACGGGCGCGGCTTCGCCGGAATGCCGTCCCGCGCCCAGGACTCGAGAGCGGCAGCGAACGCCTCGTGCATCGACTCTTCGGCCAGGTCCAGATCTCCGAGCAGGCGCACCAGGGTCGCCAGGACCCGGCCCGATTCCAACCGGTAAAGGGTCTCAATGGTTCTGCTGAGTTCGTCGGGCACATTCGGCGGCTGCGATATCGGCTGCAACATCGGTATCTAGGCCAAACTAGCAAACGGAGTGACTCAATACAACTGCGCGAAACCGGGTGATCGTGGTGGTGACTAGATTCCGTGTCAGACACCCTAGAACTTTTGGCAGTTTCCCCCGGCTTGATCGTTCTGGTACGGTGCACGGAATGCAACATCGCGCCGCAAGCGGTTGCGCTGATAACCGGGCAGACGGCCGCATCGCGCGAGCGTGAGGTAAGGGAAGAGGAAACAGAATGTCTTATTCGGTGCTGCCGAATTGGCTGACATCGTACCGAAAGGAATGGCTTCGGCCCGATGTGATCGCGGGCGTGACTACCGCGGCCGTGATCATCCCCAAAGCGATGGCCTATGCCACCATAGCGGGACTTCCGGTTCAGGTTGGCCTTTATACAGCGTTTCTGCCGATGGTGATTTATGCCTTTTTAGGTACTTCGCGGGCTCTCAGCGTGACTACGACGACAACCATTGCAATTCTCGCTGCCACCGAGCTGGATGAAGTCGTGCCTGGAGCCGATGCCGGAACGCTGATTACCGCTACTGCCATGTTGACGTTGATGGTGGGAGCGATGCTTGTGCTGGCCTCTATCCTGCGGCTGGGTTTTGTGGCGAATTTCATTTCCGAACCGGTTCTCATCGGATTCAAGGCGGGCATCGGACTTGTTATTGTTCTGGACCAGCTTCCGAAGATCTTCGGAGTTCATTTCGCAAAGAGCGGCTTTTTCAGAACGCAGATATCCCTGCTCAAGCATCTTCCCGATACCTCTCTGATCACCCTGGCTGTTGGGATCGTGATCATTGTGACTCTAGTTGGTTTTGAGCACTTTGCGCCCAGACTCCCGGCGCCTCTTTTCGCAGTTGGCCTCGGCATCGCGGGCGCCTACCTGCTCAACCTGCAAGCTCATGGTGTCGAACTTGTCGGCCATATTCCTCAAGGGCTGCCCTCCCTCACTGTTCCCGCCTTTTGGCTGGCGGCGAAACTCTGGCCCGGCGCTCTCGGAATTGCCCTCATGAGTTTCACTGAGACAATTGCAGTTGGTCGCGCATTCGCAAAAGAGGGTGAGCCGAATCCACAGGCCAACCGCGAACTGCTGGCCACCGGGATCGCCAACGCGGGAGGCGCATTTCTAGGGGCAATGCCGGGCGGTGGCGGAACCACACAGACAGCGGTCAATCGCCTCGCGGGCGCAGAAACTCAGATGTCAGAGCTGGTAACCGCGGCGATCACCTTGATCGTGATGGTCCTGCTGGCGCCGATGATTGCCTTTATGCCACAAGCCACACTTGCAGCCGTGGTCATCGTCTATTCCATCGGGCTTATCAAGCCCGCAGAGTTCCGAGCGATCCTCAGCATTCGGCGCACTGAGTTCATATGGGCAGTCGTTGCGTTCGCCGGAGTCGTTCTCATCGGAACGCTTAAAGGAATTCTCGTTGCGATTATCGTCTCTTTGTTTGCACTTGCCTACCAGGTCGCCGATCCGCCCGTGTACATCCTCGGACGCAAGCGGGGCACGAATGTATTTCGACCAAGATCGGACTCGAATCCCGATGACGAGGTGTTCGCGGGTTTGCTGATTATCCGAGTAGAAGGACGGATCTTCTTCGCCAATGTGGGACCGATTGCGCAAAAGATCAGACCGCTGGTCGACAAGAACAGGCCAAGTATTGTGGCGCTTGATATGAGCGGAGTTACAGATATCGAATACTCAGCGTTGAAGGCATTAGCTGACGCCCAGAGACGGTATCGTCATCAAGGCACGGAACTGTGGCTGGTTGGGATGAATCCGCATGTGCTAGAGATGGTGCGCAGGACACAACTCGGCAAAGACCTTGGCAGAGAGGGCATGCAGTTCAACCTCGAAATAGCTGTAGCCAAGCACCAGGCGCGCACGTCGGAGACCACTTCAGCGAGATAGGGGCTAAGAGCCACCGAAGGCAAACACCACACCCGCCTGGTAACGGAAATTGCTTTGATTATTGATTCCAATCGGCTTCCATTCATAGCGGGTCAGTAGATAGTCGAACTGAGCCGGGCGCAGGGCTGTACGCCTGCCAATCTTGACATCGATACCGCCTCCGAATGCCATTGCGAAGCCATTGTTTTCGGTTGACAGGCTCGTAACCCCCGCGGCCTTGAAGAGGTCTGCATATGCATTCGTATAAGCCCCACCAAAAAGCGTCTCGCCAAATATGCGTGCTCGACTTGCAGCAAAATTGAACTGGGGACCGAAAAGATATGTGAACATGTTTGCCTGCGTGCTAAATGTTCCGGTCCCGGGGACCACACCGGGAGTCGCGGTCACGTGATACGTCAGCGTGGTAGTGGCATAGCCCTGCAATTCCGCCTTCAGGGCAAAATAATCTCCAAGATTGCGTGTAAAGGATCCTCCTCCTCCGTTCAAATCGCGGTCTCCCGCCAAACTCTTGGCAGGGTTGTAGACCATGAGCGAGTAGTTCACCGTGGCCTCGTACTTTTGTGCCTGTGCGAGGGGGAAAGCGCAGAACAACACGGTCGAAAGAAGAAGGGTAGATAGGCTGGTCTTCACGGCTTACTCCTCGCTTTGGTTGTTCCAACCCGTGCGTTGAATAGCGTAATTTCGATGCTTTGCTGGTCGAAGCAGGCGTCTCTGAATCATCTCATGAACATCAATTCCTGTTGGAGATCCGGAGAACTAGAAGATTCAGCGGGGATTGAGAATCTTCATTGGGGAACGCCTCGGTGCGGCTAGCGCTGGAGGTCAGTAAGCCTCTGGGCAGGCCAATATCAAAACCGGACTCAGCAACCAGTAGGAGAAATTCAAAGTCACCTTGAGTGTCAGGGGTGTTGTCCATGAACTGTCTGCGACCTGCGCTAGTAGTTTCTGCAGTTCCCGAAACCGGCACGAAACGCGACTATATATCTGTCGATCGACGCTCGGTGCTTGCTCTGGAACCCTTCGAGAGCAGGCTCCGTACGCGTTTACGAAAATTTCGTCAGTGGAGGATAGAGTGAAAACAACACGGCTTATCTTTGCGCTCATGCTTATGAGCGCGATTCCAGGACTTGCACAGACCGCCCAGACCCAGGCAAAGCCGATAACGGATGAAGATATCAAACTGTTTCGCCAGGATGTCCAGGCGATCAAGAACGATGTCATCCGCGACACAATGCAATTTACGGAGCCTGAAGCAGCCGCTTTCTGGCCTGTCTACAAGCAGTATGCGGCAGAGCAGCACTCAATAGCCGATAAACGCGTTGCTGTGATACTTGATTACGCAAAGAACGTCGACACGATGACCGATGCGCAAGCCAACAGCCTGACAGAACGCATGTTTCAGATTGAAGACGACACTCAAGCTTTGAGGAAAAGCTATCTGCCCAAATTCGAAACTGCGATTGGCTCCAAACGGGCGGCGAAGTTTTACCAGGTCGACAATCGAATTACGATGATTATCAACGTTCAGCTTGCTGCTGATATACCCCTGATTCCTTGACTCTGCGTGACGGGCGCCTCTCAGGAAACCGGGAGATGACAAATTCTCCATCTCTTTGATTCACCACCCCGCGTCGGATATTGATCATGTTTCGCAAATGCAGATAATGAGGGGACGAGCAGACAGATCACCTCACGCGCAGCGATCGCATTTGGCATACCGCCGCCGGGCAACCTGGATAAAGAACGGAATGTCTTGCGTTCTCTTGACTGAGTCCTTGAGTCAAGTATTAACGAGATATGGACGAAATGATGCGCGAAGCGGTTGGGCTGCCGTGCTGCAGTTTACGACGTCCTTGCTAGTAATTCTCATAGTGGGCTACGAAGAGGACCCAGCGTAGGTTATGGGGCAGGAAGAAGTCTATCTGACCCCTCGGGGTGGTCCATATGCTTGATTTGCGGCGCGCATTCATTCTGTTTTGCATTTGCCTGGTTTTAGGGATTCCGGCGAGCGTCGTTTCACAATCCACGGATCAAAGTTCAGAGAAGATACAAGCTCTTCAACGGCAACTTGATGAGATGAAAGCCCAGATGCAGGGTGTACAGGCGGAAATCAACGCTCTGTCTCTCTCATCGGCGGCTTCAGGGGCCAAGTCTTCAAAGGCGACTACTACGCCTGCATCCGGCACAACCACTCAAGCGGCAGGCACCGCGACTTTGAATGCTGAGCAAAATGCAGACGCACAGGCGGTTGAATCAAGGCTGACTCCGGCCCGCCAGGTAAATCCCGTCACGAGAAACTATCAGACCACCTCACAGGATCAGATCGCTGCGCCTCGTATCGATAACGCGCCTTTGGATCCCCGATTTCCCGGATATTTTCGACTACCTGGAACGGAAACCCTGTTGAGGATCGGCGGTTATTTTAAAACAGATTTCATCTACGATTTGAAACCCGCGGGTAACGCCGACAGCTTCATTCCGTCGAGCTTTCCCATCCCCAGCGTTTCAGGGGTAAACAGCAGCACGGTATCGGTTCGACCGACGCGCATAAATCTGGATTTTCTGATTCCGGTGTCCACGACAAGCGTTCGTACCTTTATCGAGTTCGACATGTTTGGTACGAACGCCACAACGCCACGCTTGCGCCATGCGTACGCGCAGGTGAAGAACATTCTGCTAGGTCAAACCTTCTCCGGTTTCATGGATGCAGACTCAGGACCGGACACGTTGGATTTCCAAGGACCCAACGCACAGGTGTCCATTCGCAATCCGCAATTCCGGTACAGTTTCTTGCTTGCCAAAAAGAGCAATTTAAGCTTCTCAGTCGAAAAGGCTTCCTCGGATGTCTCGTTCTCGACGCCGCTATTTAATTCCTTGCCCAACAATCCTTCTCCAGATGGCGCGATCAAGTTCCGGCAGGACTTCACAAAGGGGCACCTTCAGCTTTCAGCATTGCTGCGCTCGCCGTCGGCTTATCTTCCGGATGGGAGGAGCGAGACGGTGTTTGGCTGGGGCTTTGACGTTACAGGAGCGCTCAAGACTTTTGGAAGGGACGTTTTTGTATATCAGGGCGCCTATGGTGCGGGTATGGAGAGGTACGTAAACGATACTTCGGGACTTGGCATCGATGCAGCTCCAGCAAATCCGGCAGATCCGCATCTCGTCGCAGTGCCGATGGTAGCGACCTACGGAGGCTATCAACACTACTGGAACAGAGCATTGCGTTCGTCGGCAGTATACGGCTTCGTGCAGGTGCAGAATACTGATCTTGAGCCGGGTTCCACGTATCACAAGAGCCATTATTCGGCCGTGAACCTCATCTGGGCACCATTCTCATTTAGATCGTTGAACCTGGGCACAGAGTTTCTGTATGGCGAACGAATAGATAAAAACGATGAACGAGCCACAGCTTCGCGCTTCATATTCAGCGCAAAGTACAACTTCATCAGAACCGGACCCGAAAAAGCCAAGTGATTTGCGAGCTGTAGAAGCCATGCATGGAGAGGAATTGTATGAAAACTGAAAACCCCCAAGTTAGTCAGGTCGATCGCTTTTTTTCCGGAACCGAAGCCAGGTACGACAGATGGCGCAGGCTTTTGCAGTATGCAAGGGAATGGGAATCGGCGGCGAGTCAGCGTTCGCCCGAGGAGTCCCATCGTGCTCGCGTAGTGAGCAGCCTCGAAGAATTGAAGCAATGGGAGGACTTCTACGCCTACCCGGGGTATGCTCTGCTGGGTTCACTGAGCGAACGTGCCAAGTCGGGAGACGCGGTTGGAACCGCGCGTCTGGCCCGCATGATCAGTACCGCAATTGTCAGTCATTCTTTTCGTGAAAATGCTGGAGAGTGGGAGAAAGAGGAAGAGGTCGTCCCCGCTCTGGCCGATCGACTACCCCTGAGCGGAGACCAGAGGAACGCACATCGTCCATATTTTGAAGTGCTGATTGTGAGTCCCGCTCGTCAAGCGGCATGGAGGGAACTCAGAGAAGACTTTCGCCGCTTGCGTAGACGACAGGACAAGTTTGTTTACGAATCCGTTTTTGTCGATAGTTTTGAAGATGCTGTACTGGCGATCGTTATGAATGGCGGCATAGAGGCCGTAGTTATATACGATGATGTGCCATTCGCGTCGCAGCGCAACAATCCAGTACTCCGGGAATTCCTTGCCTCTTACCTGAGCGCCAGCGGAACTGAGGTGAACGCGCTGCAGAAAGGTTCGACAATTGCAGAGGCGCTTAAGCTGATCCGACCGGAACTAGACATCTATTCGCTTTCCGACCGGGAGGTGGAGAAAGCAGCGGGAAGCGCAGAAGCGGCGTGTTTCCGTCGCATCTTTTACCAGGTCGAGGAGCCTCTGGAACTCCATCTGAGTATTTTGGATGGGATCGCCGACAGGTATTCCACTCCGTATTTCGACAACCTCCAGACTTATGCGCAACGACCAATCGGCACGTTTCATGCGCTTCCGGTTGCCCGAGGCAAGTCTATTTTCAAATCGAACTGGATACGAGATATGGGCGAGTTCTATGGGATGAACCTGTTCCTCGCCGAGTCATCCGCGACAACAGGCGGATTGGACAGTCTGCTGGAGCCCACGGGAAACATCAAAGTCGCGCAAGATTATGCAGCGCGCGCCTTCGGCGCCGATCGTGTTTTCTTTGTAACGAACGGCACCTCGACTTCGAACAAGATGGTAGAGCAGGCGCTTCTGTCTCCTGGCGATATCGTGCTGGTCGACCGAAACTGCCACAAATCGCACCACTATGGTGCTGTCCTCACGGGTGCGCTGCCCTTGTATGTGGAGGCCTACCCTCTCACCAAGTTCTCGATGTACGGTGCGGTGCCACTGAAGACCATCAAAAAGGCCCTGCTCGACCTCAAGGCCGAAGGGAAGCTTGATCGAGCACGGATGCTGGTGCTGACCAACTGCACGTTCGACGGCCATATCTACAACGTCGAACGGGTGATGGAGGAGTGCCTGGCGATCAAACCTGATCTCATCTTCCTCTGGGATGAAGCGTGGTTTGGGTTCGCGCATTGGAGTCCCTTCTATCGCGGGCGCACGGCGATGGGTGCCGCCGCCAAGCTGGAGAAGAAGTTCAAGGATCCTGGATATCTGGCCGCGTACAAGGCGCAGGCCCCAAAACTTGGCGAAGCGCTTGACCCGAAGGACAAGAGCCTTCTGGAAACACGGCTGCTGGCCAATCCAGAAAAGGTGCACCTCCGGGTTTATCAGACGAACTCGATCCACAAATCGATGTCGTGCTTGCGGCAAGGATCGATCGTGCTGGTGAAGGATCAGGACTATCACACGGTGGAAGAGCAATTCCACGAGGCTGTGTTTACGCACGCCTCCACCTCGCCGAATCTTCAAATCATCGCGTCAATCGACGTGGCACGACGTCAGATGGAACTGGAAGGCTACGAACTGGTGAATCGCGCCATTCAGTTGGCTTTGGACCTAAGGCGCGAAGTGAATACTCATCCGCTTATCTCGAAATATTTTCGGATACTCGGAGCTGATGAGCTGATTCCGAGCGAATTCAGAAACTCGGGATTTGTGGATTATTTGGCGCCTGGCGTGAATTGGGCGAACACTGCGAAGGCATTGCATGAAGATGAGTTTGCACTGGATGTTACGAGGCTTACCCTGGTATGCGGTACGGCCGGATTTGACGGCACGCAATTTAAGAATATCCTTGCTGCCGAATATGACATCCAGCTGAACAAGACATCGCGCAACAGTGTTTTGCTGCAAACCAACATCAATAACACGCGCAGCGACATTGCTCACCTGATCAAGGTGTTGGTCGAGATTTCGCAGAAGATCGAAGCGAAGCTCGCCCACGGAGGGAGCAGTAAGGCGTTCGCAGCACGCGTGCAATCGCTGATGCACGATGTGCCCAACCTACCGAACTTCAGTTGCTTCCATTCGGCATTCCGGGAGAACGTCAAGAGCCTGACAAGCGAAGGGGATATGCGGACTGCGTTCTTCGGCGCTTATCGGGAAGAGCAATGCGAACATGTGAAGCTCGCCAGCCCGGAGATTGACGCGCGATTGAAGGACGGCCCGGAGATGGTTTCCGCGAATTTCGTCATTCCGTATCCGCCGGGATTCCCGATTATGGTCCCCGGCCAGGTGATCAACGCTGAAACCATTGAATTCATGCGCAAACTCGATGTGAAGGAAATTCACGGCTACGAAGCGACGCTGGGATTGAAACTTCTGAAACCGTCTTTCCTCGCTTCGATCAAGGGTAAGTCTCTCAATGCGAGTCGAGATAAGAAGCCCGAATTAGCGCACGCATAAAGCGAATCGGGAGCTGCTGAAACTGTTGAGATCAGCAGCTCCGATTCGACAACGCGAATTTTGTGAAGCGGTGGGGAAGGAATCTGATCGACCGTCCAAATCGAAAGTGAGCGGAGAAGAACAATGTTTACATGGTTCGCAACGACCCTCAAACAGTACCCGGAGATTGCGATCTTCCTGGTGCTCGCGCTCGGGTATTACTTTGGCAAGTTCACCTTCAAGGGTATCGGGCTGGGATCTGTTACAGCCACACTGCTCGCGGGCGTCCTCGTGGGGCAAATCGGACTCACGATTTCGCAGCCTCTTAAGGCGACAGTATTCCTCATGTTTCTGTTCGCGGTCGGCTACGCTGTAGGGCCGCAGTTTATTCGAGGTGTGGCGAAAGATGGGGTGCCACAAGCTCTCTTCGCAGCGGTGCAATGTGTTTTTTGCCTGGTTATCCCGTTCGGGATCGCGAAATTTGCTGGATACGATATGGGCTACGCGGCGGGCCTGTATTCGGGTTCACAAACGATTTCTGCTGCAATGGGCCTTTCGACAGATGCCATCAACCGAGTGGGAATGGCGTCGGATCAGGCCAAATTGATGCTCGATTCGATGCCGATCGCTTACGCCGTGACTTATATGTTTGGCACCGTTGGCTCAGCACTTGTGATCGCCCTTCTTGGCCCGTTGTTGCTGCGTATCAATCTGCCTGCGGCTTGCAAGGACTACGAGGAAAAACAAGGGGGCCTCAAGGAATATGGGGGTGCCGGCTCCGCGTGGCATCGCTGGGAAACACGTGCCTTTCAGGTGCAGCAGGGTGGGATCGCCAATGGTTTGCGAACTGTTGAAGCCGAGTCGTTGATTCCAGACGCACGGGTGTTTGTTCTCCGCGTACGCCATGCTGATGGAACTATCGAGGATGCAACCGCGGATACTGTCCTGCGTGAAGGCGAAATAGTGGCGGTGGTAGGCGCGCGCGATGTGCTCGTCAACGTGTTTGGCACCGGAGCGAAGATGGAGGGGGTTCTGGCGGCTGCCCGCGCGGGAAGGACTTCAGTCGCGGGTGGTGGCGTGGATGTGATTAAAGTCTCCCCGCCGAAAGAGATTGACGATCGTGAGTTGCTGAACATGCCGATCGAAGGACTCGACCTCTACGTGACAAACAAAGAGATTGACGGGAAGACGCTTGCTGAAATCGCCCAGCTACCAGCGGTTCGTGGAGTGTTTCTGAGGAAAATCACGCGTGGTGCTGTTGCAACCGCGATTCCGATTCTGCCAAACACAAAGATCTATCGCGGTGACATTCTTAACATCGTTGGCCGCACACAGGATATCGCGGCAGCAACGAGGTCGCTGGGCGTCCCGGACCGGGCGACCGATGTTGCCGACGTCGCATTCATTGGCGCTGCCATCGTGGTCGGCGCGCTCTTCGGCTCGCTGGTGCTGAAGATTGGGGGAGTACCAATTACGCTGTCGACCGCGGGCGGTGCGCTCATAGCAGGAATCGTGGCGGGCTGGTTCCGTTCGATACGACCAACCTTCGGCCGTATCCCCACTCCAACGATCTGGTTCATGAACTCTGTAGGCCTCAACATTTTCATTGCCATTGTTGGGATTTCCGCCGGTCCTGGTTTTGTGAACGGCCTTAAGACCCAGGGTGCCGGCCTGTTCATATGGGGGGCTCTCGCGACAACACTTCCACTCGTCCTCGGCATGTTTGTAGCCAAGTACCTTTTCCGCTTCCACGACGCGCTGACGCTTGGAATCGTATCGGGGGCGCGCACTACAACGGCATCGCTTGGTCTGGTCTGCGACTTGGGGAAGAGCCAGGTTCCGGCGCTTGGCTACACAGTTACGTACGCGGTGGGCAACACGCTGCTGACGATTTGGGGCATGGTCCTGATTCTGATGCTGAGCTAATGAAAAGGTCTGAGTGATCAAGGAGATACCACGATGGCTGATCTAAACCTACAAAGCTTCGAGAAGCTGAGCCCATTCGAAATCAAAGATGAGCTCATCAAACTCGCGAAGAAGACTTCAAAAACAACCCAGTCTGCCTTTCTGAACGCCGGCCGAGGCAATCCTAATTGGATCGCAACCACCCCACGTGAAGGCTTCTTCCTTCTCGGTCAGTTCGCAGTGACCGAGAGCAAGCGTGCGATGGAGGATCCGGCAGGATTGGGCGGCATGCCCAAGGCGCGAGGTATTGCTCGCAGGCTCGACGAATGGCTTGCCATGTATCCAGATATGCCCGGTGCGTCCTTTCTTACCGATCTTGTGCCGTTCGCGGTGAAGACCTTTGGTTTCGATCCGGATGCTTTTGTTCATGAACTCGTCGATTCCATCATCGGTGACAACTATCCGGTGCCCGATCGCATGCTGGTCCACAACGAGCGAATCACGCACGAATACCTGATGTGGGCGATGTGCGGGGAACCCAGACCGGCGGGTAAGTTTGACCTCTATGCGGTCGAAGGCGGTACGGCCGCTATGTGCTACATCTTCAAATCGCTGAAGGCGAATCGACTTCTGCATGCCGGCGACACAATCGCGCTGGGCACTCCGATCTTCACGCCATATCTTGAAATGACCCATCTCGAGGACTACGACCTCAAGATGGTCACCATCGCATCTCCCCAGGAAAATCGCTTTCAGCCCACAGACGAGGAGATCAAAAAACTTGAGAATCCTGCGATCAAGGCGTTCTTCGTGGTTAACCCGGGGAATCCAACGGGGATGGCGCTGAGCGCTGAATCGATCGCGAAAATCGCCAACCTGGTGAGGACGAAGCGACCCGATTTGATGCTGCTGACCGACGACGTATATGGCACGTTCGTGCCGGGTTTCCGTTCATTGCTCGGCGAACTGCCACACAACACTATCGGGGTGTACTCGTATTCGAAGTACTTCGGCTGTACTGGATGGCGGCTTGGGGTAATCAGCGTTCATGAAGACAATATCTACGACAAGATGCTGGCCAAGCTTCCTGATGCCGACCTGCGGGCACTTGATAAACGCTACGGCGCTTTGACGCTCGAACCGCGCAAGATCAAGTTCATTGATCGCATCGTTGCGGACAGCCGCGATGTGGCCCTTAACCATACTGCCGGACTCTCTTTGCCGCAACAGGTGATGATGAGCCTGTTCTCATTGAGTGAGCTGATGGACAGCGAGAAGAAATACCAGACCGCGTGCAGAGAGATCGTCTATCGTCGTCTGTACGCGATACTTGAGGGCCTGGACCTGGAGGTTCCTCCCAATCCGAACTTCGATGCCTATTACGCTTTGATCGATTTCGAGTTCTGGGCGAAGAAGAACATCGGTGAGGATGCGGTTGCGTGGCTGAAGAAGCACGTTCATCCTCTGGATCTGGCGTTCCGACTCGCCGAGGACCATGGAATCGTCTTATTGAACGGTGGCGGATTCGAGGCGCCGAACTGGTCCTTACGTGTGTCATTGGCAAATTTGGACGATGAAGCCTATGAGGAGATAGGACGTGGCGTCCGATCGATCGCAAGAGGGTACCGGCAGGCATTTGAAGCCTCGAAGGAACGCGAGGAAGAAGCCGCGCCGGTTGGCGATTAGCCTTGGTCTCTCGATGGGGCGGGTTGTTGGCGAAAAGCCCTCGGGGCGCGCTTGCGCAACGGGGATTCGCCAGCAGCCCTCCCCAAACCTAATCTCAATCACACTCGAAGTATTCTGACCTTGAAAACGCCGGCGGGAGTTTGCAACGCTAGTCAAAGCAACCGGAGACGAACAGCAAAGAGCTTGCGCGGCCTCGTGAAAGCCACACAAGAGGAGAAAGCATGGAGTGGCTGGCGAAACTGTTTGAGAAGTATCCGGAAATGGGAGTCTATCTTGCGGTTGGTATCGGGTATTTGCTCGGCCGCTTGAAATTTCGAGGGTTTGGGCTGGGCGTGGTCACGTCTTCATTGTTAGCCGGTATCTTCATTGGTAACTTGTTTCACGTCTCGGTTTCAGACCAGGCGAAAGCAATGCTTTTCCTGCTCTTCCTTTTTGGAATTGGGTATAGTGTGGGGCCGAGCTTTTTTCGGAACCTCAAAGGGGAGGGCTGGCGCTGGGCTGTGCTTGGAGTTTTTGTGCCCGCTGTCGGCCTTTTGACCGCCTACACGATGGCGCGCCTGCTTAAGCTTGATGTTGGATTTTCAGCGGGGATGCTCTCAGGAGCGCTCACAGAATCGCCTGCGATCGGTACGGCCAGCGAGGCTATTCGGGGACTGGCGATCACAGAGGAGCAAAAACAATTGCTTGTTGGGCACGTCGCTGTGGCAGATGCCATTTGCTATATCTTCGGGACGATTGGAGTGATCCTTTGCTGCGGCACGATTGGGCCAAAGTTACTGCGTATTGATTTGAAGACAGAAGCGAAGAAGGAAGAAAAGACGCTCGGTATTCGCAGGAACAAACTGGGCATAACGTCTGGCTGGCAGCCGATTGGGCTTCGCGCCTATAAGGTTCCGGTGGGAGCACCGATTGTGGGAAGGACGGTTGAAGCGGCAGAAAAATCGGTGACCGACGGCAGACTCTTCATTGAGAGGATTCGACGCGGAGCAGAAATCCTGGTTGCGTCAGGCGAAACAGCTATCGAAGAAGGGGATACGGTAGCGGTGCTGGGCCGGACCGAGTCGCTTGTCGAAGTGCTCGGCCCGAAGTCAGCCGAATGCGCCGATTCTGAGCTGCTTGAAATCCCGATCGCTTCGTACGATCTATATGTGACCTCGAGAGATGTTGCAGGCAAGACCTTGCAGCAACTGGCCGATAATGTGAAACAAGCTCGAGGCGTTATGCTCCGCGGGATTTCGCGAGGTGGTCGAGATCTGCCGGTCGGAGCAAACGTGATAGTGGAGCGCGGAGATACGTTGCATGTCACCGGTCCTGAGATCCACGTTGAAAATCTCGCTCCCGTCATCGGAAGGAAGATTTATCCGAACGAGGATAGCGATCTCTCCGCACTGGGTATAGGAATAGCTATCGGAGTATTGGCGGGCGCTTCGATCGTGATTCCTCTGGGATCGATGCACATCACACTTGGAACGAGCGTAGGCACGTTGCTTGTCGGCTTGACTGTGGGCTGGGCGCGCTCCACGCGTCCCTGGTTTGCCAGATTTCCTGATTCCGCTATCTTATTCATGCGTTCACTCGGCCTGGCCGCATTCGTAGCCATGGTCGGCCTCAAGGCGGGCCCGATTTTTATCAGCGCAGTGAGGGATTCTGGTTATCTTCTCTTCCTTGGCGGAATTGTGGTTACGCTTGTTCCTCTCCTGTCGGGGATCCTATTCGGGAGGTACGTCCTTCGGCTCGAACCTGTCCAACTTCTCGGTGGTGTTGCAGGAGCGCAGACAATGATCGCTGGGGTTGGAGCGATCCAGGAAAAGTCCGACAGTCCGATCGCGACACTGGGTTACTCGTACACCGCGGCAATCGGACATATCCTTCTGACGACGTGGGGCACGATCATTGTCACATTGCTTAGCTGATGGCGTTGGAATTCCGCCGCCGCTACCCAAGCGCGACCTTCTGGACTTGGCGGGCACCAAAGTGGCGTTTCATATCAGTTTTTCGCTCCGAGCCAACCTCAAAGTGCTAACTATTCATGACTGTAACTATTGCTAGTGGTTTTTCCGATTATTAGAGCTTAAAACCGACTTAGCTCTGACTCGACGCCTAAAGTCGCCAGGAGCGGAGTGCACCCAATGGAAACTCGCCAAGTCGGCCGAAATGGATCATCGAGTCTGTGTGTCAAGCACTTCCACCCGGCAATTTTGGCCAGCGTTTTGGTTCTCTCTCTTGTGGCCTGTGAGAAAAAAGAGGCGGCGGCCCCTCCCAGTCCGCCAGATGTCAAAGTGGCCGATGTAGTTCAGCAGGATGTTCCTGTCTATTCGGAATGGGTGGCGCAGCTGAACGGGGACACGAATGCTCAAATCATGCCCAAAGTTCAGGGATACGTGTTGAGACAGAACTACAAAGATGGCTTCCCAGTTAGATCGGGGCAGCTTCTTTTTGAAATCGATCCCAGGCCGTTTGAAGCTGCCTTAGATCAGGCTAAAGCGCAACTGGCACTTGCTGAGGCTAACTTGTCGCGCGCGCAGACCGACAAGGCTCGCGATATACCTCTGGCGGCTCAGAATGCAATCCCCGAGAAACAACTGGATAACGACATCTCAGCCGAAGCTGCGGGGAAAGCGCAGGTAAAAGCTGCTGACGCGATGATTGAGCAAGCGAAACTCAACCTTGACTGGACGAAGGTCTACGCACCGATCTCGGGCATCGCCGGGGTGGCTACCTCGCAGGTAGGTGACCTGGTTGGTCCGACCTCGAAGATGACCACTATCTCGAACGTAAATCCGATTCGGGCGTACTTCTCGATCAGCGAGAATGCTTACCTGGAGGAATCTCAGAGAATTGCGGCGGTGATGAGAGGTACCGCGACTGACAGCGGATTGAAGGTGGAATATATCCAATCAAACGAGGTCGCGTATCCAAGTACGGGCCGCATTATCCTCGTGAACCGCGAAATAAGCTCGCAAACCGGAACGATCCAGGTTGCCGCAGAATTTCCCAATGCAAAAGGAATTCTGCGTCCGGGCGGATTCGGGCGAGTGCGCATCAAGACCGGGGACAACAAGAATGCATTGGTTATACCTCAGGCTGCGGTTATGGAAGTGCAGTCTGCCTACCAGGTAGTCGTGGTGGGTCCAGATAACAAGGCGAGCTTCCGACCGGTCAAGGTTGGCGAAAGGATCGGCAACAACTGGGTGATCACTGAGGGACTTCAAGCGGGCGAAAAGGTGGTTGCCGAGGGATTTCAGAAAGTACGTGATGGGATGACCGTCAATGTCGCGCCTTTCGTGCAAACGGCAGCAGTTGAAAGCAGGTAACCGTGTCCAAATTCTTCATTAATCGTCCGATTGTGGCGATGGTCATTTCGATTCTGATGATCATCGCGGGCGTCGTCTCGATGCTGAGCCTTCCAACTGCACAGTTTCCCAAGATTGCGCCTCCGGAAATTCAAGTCAACACGACATACATCGGGGCCGATGCTGAAACCGTAGCTCAATCCGTTGCCACACCCATCGAGCAACAGATGGCTGGCGTCGACAACATGAACTACATGTACTCGTTGAACGGGAGCGACGGATCGCTGAAGCTGACCGTCAACTTCGACATTGCCACTGAGACGAATACCGATCAGATCCTGACGCAGATGCGGTCGAACCAGGCGAACTCGCAGCTTCCCAGTTCGGTGGTGCAGTACGGCGTGACCGTGCAGAAGTCGACATCCGCGCCGTTGATGCTGGTCGCGCTCTTCTCCCCTACCAATGCTTATGACAACATTTTTCTTGCTAACTACGGCATCATCAATATCAATGACGCTTTGACTCGGGTACCGGGGGTTGCGTCGGTGACTGTGTTTGGGGCGGGCCAGTACGCAATGCGCTGCTGGGTCAACCCGGATAAGCTGGCGAGTTTTGCAATCACGGTTCCGGAAATCACAAATGCGATTCAGACCCAGAATACGGTCAACCCCGCCGGCCAGATCGGAAGCGAGCCAGTTCCGAGCGGGCAGGCCTTTACCTATACGGTGCGAGCACCTGGACGGCTGCCCTCCGCAGAGGAGTTCGGTGAAATTATTGTCAGGGCTCAGCCCGACGGAGGCATTCTACGGCTGAAGGATGTCGCGCGAATTGAACTGGGCGCACAGACTTATGCTCTCCAGGGCCGGCTGAATGGAAAACCGGCCGCCCTTCTCGCGATCTATCAGCTTCCCGGCACCAATGCTGTGAAGACTGCGCAGGGTGTGCGCGACTTGATGGCAGAGGCCAAGACCCGATTCCCACAAGGTCTGGACTACGTAATCCCCCTTGACACGACCCTCGCAGTAACCGAGGGTCTGAAAGAGATTCAGCACACACTGTTTGAAGCCATTGGGTTGGTCATCCTGGTCGTTTTCATTTTTCTGCAGGGCTGGCGTGCCACGCTGATTCCGCTTTTGGCGGTCCCTGTCTCGTTGATTGGAACTTTCATCGTTTTCCCAATGTTGGGATTCTCCATCAATACTCTTTCGCTCTTCGGGTTGGTACTGGCGATCGGATTGGTGGTTGACGATGCCATTGTCGTGGTGGAAGCGGTAGAACATCATATCGAACACGGACTGTCGCCGAAGGAGGCGACTGTCAAAGCAATGGATGAAGTATCCGGTCCAGTCATTGCGATCGCTCTGATCCTTTCGGCCGTGTTCATCCCGACGGCGTTCATCCCGGGAATCACCGGCAGGATGTATCAACAATTCGCCGTCACAATTGCTGTTTCCGTGATCTTCTCAGCATTCAATGCGCTGACGCTAAGCCCGGCGCTCTCGGCGATGTTGCTTAAGCCGCGGAAAGAGGGACGCGGACTATTGGCCAAGTTCTTTCGATGGTTCAATAAGATCTTTGGCCGAGCTACAGATGGATATGTCTTTGCATGCGATCACTTGATACGAAAAGTCGGATTGTCATTCATCCTGCTGCTCGCGCTTACCCTGGCTGCGGGATTCTTCGGCAAAAAAATACCGACGAGCTTTCTTCCAGATGAAGACCAGGGATTCGTCTACGCCGGTTTGCAACTCCCCGATGCATCGTCTCTGCAGAGAACCTCAGAAGCCGCGAAGCAGGTTGAGGATCTGATTCTGAAGACGCCCGGAATCGAGCATGTCAGCACGGTTGTGGGATACAACATGCTGAGCGGTGTGAACAGTACGTTCAACGCATTCTTTTTTGTGAGCTTCAAACCCTGGGAAGAGCGCAAAACCAAGGAAGAGAGCTACGAAAGCATCAAGGCTAATGTCAACAAAGCGCTTTCGAAGGTAACCACCGGCATTGCTTTTTCGTTCCCGCCACCGGCAATCCCGGGCGTCGGCACGTCAGGGGGAGTGACATTTGTTCTGCAGGACAGATCTGGAAAGAACATTGAGTTCCTCGCGAAAAACCTGCAGATTTTCCTGGC
Source organism: uncultured Acidobacteriaceae bacterium (assembly GCA_963832035.1). GTDB lineage: Bacteria > Acidobacteriota > Terriglobia > Terriglobales > Acidobacteriaceae > Telmatobacter. Next base: position 1,210,482 of record CAWHSK010000005.1, read on the forward strand.
GGCGGCACGCAAGAGGCCGGAACTCGCCAGTGTTACGACCACCGCATTGTTTGGCGTTCCTCAGGTTGGAGTGACGGTAGACAAGGCCAAAGTGCTGACCCAGCAAGTGAATCTCGGAAACGTTTATCAAACTTTGCAGGCGTTCATGGGCGGTTCGCTGGTGAACTACTTCAACCGCTTCGGCCGGCAGTGGCAGGTCTACGTGCAAGCAGACGGGGACTACCGCACGGATGCTCGAAACCTGGGCAAGTTTTACGTGAAGAACGCTACAGGCGAGATGGTTCCATTAAGCACCGTCACTGGTATCGAACCCCGCAGCGGCCCCGGGTTCACGATGCGCTTCAATCAGTTTCAGTCTGTCCAGTTGAATGCGGCGACGGCTCCCGGTTTCAGTTCCGGTCAGGCAATTGCCGCTCTGGAGGACACATTCAAACAGACAATGCCCGCGGAAATGGGATTCGACTACATGGGCATGTCGTACCAGGAAAAGAAAGCCGCTGAAGGGGTAAGTCCGGCGGTTGTCTTTGCGCTGGCATTCTTCATCGTGTTTCTGATCATGGCCGCGCAATATGAAAGCTGGACGTTGCCCTTCGCGGTTTTGCTGGGAACGCCAATCGCCGTCTTTGGAGCATTTCTGGCTTTGTTTGCCCGTCACCTGGAGAACGACGTGTATGCGCAGATCGGACTGGTGATGCTTATAGGGATGGCTGCAAAGAATGCAATTCTGATTGTTGAGTTCGCGAAGATGGAGTACGACAAAGGCAAACCCATTGTTGAAGCGGCTTTGACCGCCGCCAAGTTGAGGCTCAGGCCGATTCTGATGACTGCGTTCGCATTCATCCTGGGCTGTGTGCCGCTATGGGCCGCGACCGGAGCCGGCGGCGTATCCCGCCGGGTGCTTGGAACCGTGGTAATCGGAGGAATGCTGGCGGCCTCAATTCTGGCCATATTCTTTGTACCCGTTTCCTTCGTAGTGATCGAGAGATTCGGTCACTGGATAGGTCTTAGCAAACCACAGCCAGAGGGTACGAGTGAGCCTGAATCAGACACGAAGGGAGTACACGCATGAACCGGGCCGCGTCGCTGGTTGCTCTCCTGTTGTTGCTACCACTGTGTAGTTGCAGGGTAGGACCCAACTACAGCCGGCCCGCGGTGACGCTGCCAGACCAGTACCGCCAGTTGGCGCCGGAGATCTCCAACCCGAATACAACTCCTGCATTCGGCGAGATGAAATGGTGGTCTGTGTTCCAGGATAAGACCCTGGAAGCCCTGATCCGCGAAGCTCTCGTCAACAACTACGATATACGCATCGCGGCAACTCGAGTGCTGCAGGCGCAAGCTTCGTTAGGGGTAACTCGGGCTGATCAGTTTCCGCAGGTGAGTGGTTCCGCTGGTATTGAGCAGGTGAGATCCGGAACTTTCCCAGGCGGACCCACTTTCGATACCCTCGCGATTCAAGCATCGTACATCCTCGATTTCTGGGGCCAGTATCGCCGGGCAACCGAAGCCGCGCGCGCAAACCTGACGGCCTCGGAGTTTGGACAGGAGGTCGTACGAACCACTCTGGTCTCCGATGTAGCGAGTGCGTATTTCAGTCTGCGCCGTTATGATGCGCAACTCGAGTATTCGCAGAAGACATTAGCGGCCAACCAGGAAATGCTCAAGTTGAATACCATCAAATTCAAGGGCGGGGAGAGCCCTAAGACCGACGTCCTGCAAGCTCAAATCCTGGTACAGCAGGCGGAGGCGCAAATCATCAGCATTCAACAGTCGATTGCGCAGACAGAGAATGCGATCAGCATTCTTCTCGGAAGAAATCCGGGACCGATCGACCGTGGTATCAGCCTTACAGAACAGCCGCACCTTCCTGATATTCCTTCGGGGCTTCCCTCTACGTTGTTGGAGCGCCGGCCGGATGTGCGACAGGCGGAGATGTTCCTGGTTTCGGCCAATGCGAACGTTGGCGTCGCCAAGGCGCAGTTCTTCCCGCAATTCGCGCTCACGGGTTCATTCGGTGCGCAGAGTACTTCCATTTTGGCATTTCTCGAAGGTCCAGCGACTTTCTGGTCGTTGGCCGGTCAGCTTGCACAGCCAATTTTCGAGGGGGGCCGCATTCGCTCGAATTACCACCTGGCTTGGGCGAAGCGCGATGAAGCCGAACTTGCTTACAAACAATCGGTACAACTTGCTGTATCGGATGTGTCGAGCAGCCTGATCGGCTACGAGCAATCGCGGAAGTTCCGGACCAAAACTCAGGAACAGAACGCGACATTCTACGAAGCCGCCCAGCTAGCGGATGTGCGATTTAAGGGGGGCTCGACGAGCTTCCTGGAAGTCCTCGTGACGCAACAGCAGTATCTCATCTCAGAATTGGCGCTCGCAGAAGCATGGAACAATGAGCTCCAGAATTATGTGCAGATCTATCGGGCCTTAGGCGGCGGGTGGGAACAATGACGATCATCCGAGGAAGGAAGCGATAATGATGGCAAGCCATCGGCAGAAAGGTAGCAAGGGCGACAACGGCATGACCGGCGGTCATTATGAGAAGGAATTACGACACCTGCAGGCAGAATTATGCAAGTTACAGGACTGGGTAAAGACTGCCGGAGTAAAAGTAGTCGTGGTGTTCGAAGGTCGTGATGCCGCAGGAAAAGGTGGCACGATTCGTGCAATTACCGAAAGAGTAAGCCCACGTGTTTTTCGGCTTGTGGCTCTCCCCGCTCCTTCTGATCGCGAGAAAAGCCAAATGTATCTTCAGCGATATATGCCGCATTTTCCCGCAGCCGGCGAAATCGTGATTTTCGATCGAAGTTGGTACAACCGCGCAGGAGTCGAATATGTAATGGGTTTCTGCACCAAAGAGCAGCATCGGCGATTCCTTGATCTCTGCCCTCTTTTTGAGAAACAGATGAAAGAGTCCGGCATTATTTTGATCAAATACTGGTTGGAAGTTGGAATGGAAGAGCAAGAGCGCCGATTTAATGCGCGGGTCAAGGATCCGTTGCGGCAGTGGAAGCTGAGTCCGATGGACATAGAGTCGTGGAAGCGCTGGTACGACTACTCGCATGCGCGAGATCTGATGCTGAAGGCGACCGATACAAAGGATGCACCCTGGCACATTATCCGATCAGACAATAAGAAAAAGGCTCGCCTTAACTGCATCACGCATCTTTTGAGCCTGATCCCTTACAAGAAAGTGCCCCGCGAAAAAGTAAAACTCCCGCCACGAAGTCTCAAAGGCAAGTATGACGACCAATCACCTCTGAAGGGACGCCATTTCGTGCCGGAAAAGTTCTAGTACCGGCGTCGATCGAGTAGCCGTTCCCGCACAGAGAGCGGCAGATTAAATCGGCCAAAGGAGAATAAGAGATGCTGTATATGTAGCATCCCTTATTCTCCTTCACCTCTAATTAATGATTGAACCGCGTGCCCCTAATTCGGAACGCTTGCTGCGGTAGTGAGATCCAAGTCGGACGGCCACTGATCGTCTGTCGCGTGCCAGGTTTTATCGGGGTTAAAGAGCTCCATATCTTTCGCGATCCTGAGCGAACGTAGCCCCAGGTCTTTCTGGTAAACCACTCCGTCCGGCCCAACGATGAACGTTTTTACGCCGGTCACGCGGTAGTCAGCCGGCACTGCGAGGAGTGCAAAGCCGCCAATCATTGCTCCCTGGATCACGTAGTCAAGCTTGCCCAGTGGAGCAGCGGGTCCCTGGCCTTTCAGGATTTTGAAATAGTAGCCATGGTAGGCTGTGTTCTTCTCGAGGGTGTAGCCTTCCGCAAGAGCTTTTGCCACCGGTTCACTGACCGAGCCTCCGGGTGTGCCATCGGGGTTCACCCAATACAGGCCATCCTGTTTTCCGGGAGTGCTAATGAGTTTCTGAGCGTATTGATTTACGCCTGAATTGTCATGGATGGTCAAAGCATATTGTCTTTGTGCCTCGGCATAGCCACGGCAAACCTGGATGGCATCCAGTTCGTTCGTGCCGATGCGCCGGTAAAGCATTTCAGTGACCCCTGCGGAAGTGTCAAATTTCCACTTATCGTCCTTCTTAACCAGCGGAACGGCGAAAGGGAAGTCGTCATCACCGACAACCAGAATCTGTCGATTAGGATTCTCTGGATCTGGCTGTATAGATGTCTTCTGGCGGGCGCCGTTCGCAAAGGCGACGCCGAGGTTCTTGTCGCGAACGGGGTCCGCTGAAGCGACTACTTGCTTCCCCTCTGGCCCGAAGATTTTCATCAATTCCGGGACATCATAGTCGCTGAGGGCCTGAATGAGCGCGTCGACTGCCGCTTGCGGCGTAGAGAACATAAGCTGAGCGACTGGCTTGGTGAGGCTTCCTGTTTCCGTCTGCGATTGTGCGTGGGCCGCAGGGAAACTGAGAACGGAGAAAGCCAATGCAGTTATCAGGAGCGTGCGTCTCATGGTGTTAAATCCTTTCGGGGTGATTACCTTGGTGGCCATCATTGGTTTCGCTATCTCCTGCGGCCTCCGCCGCCCCCGCCACCTCTGCCGCCCATGCTTGAAGATCCGCGCGAGCTGCTGGCGCGCGCTGAGCTACCGCTACCACCGCCGAAAGCGCCGCCCCCACCTCTGGAACTTGGGACATCGCGGTTGCCGACGCGATCGCCGCCGCCGGCTCCCGAGGAGCCCCTGTTGCTATTGCCGCCGCGATCCATGGTTCCGGCCGACGGCGAATTACCACGATTGCCGCCGCCTCGATCCATCGTTCCAGCGGACGGGGAATTACCGCGGTTCCCAGCTGTATTCTGCCGAGACTGGTTCTGGCGAGCATTGTTCTGGCGATTCTGCATTGAATCGCCACGCGCGGTTCCGCCGTACTTGTTCGCAGTCGAACGGTCCGAATAGGGCGCGCCACCGCGGTGCTGCGGATTGTGCTGCCACGTGTTGCCACCGTTAACCCTATTGCCGCCGTTGACTCTGTTGCCGCCATTAATATTGCTGTTCTTGACGAAGTTGTTGTTGACGTTGATATTGACGTTGTTGTTGCCCCAGCCGCAGCCCCACCCACCGCCGCCCCAAGCCGCTCCAACCATCATGCCTACGCCAAAGGAGAGCGCCATGCCCGCGGCATAATATCCAACGGGTGGATAAACGATTGGAGGATAAGGATAGACAGGTGCGCCATACACAACCGTGGGGTTGTAACTCGGCACATATATAACTTCAGGGTTTGAAGGCTGAATCACAATGACCTGCTTGCTTTCAACAACCTGTGTTTCGACCTTCAGCTGATCACTCGATTTCAGGTTTCCCTTGTCCTTTGCCTTAGCGCGCATGCGCTGAACGGCATCCATCACGTCGCTTTGCTGTGCCAGGAACGCATTTCCCAGGTCGGTCGTCCATTTGATGTTTTCAGCCAACTGTTTCACCATGTCGGGCAGGACCGCCATGGCCTGAACGCTTGGGTCCCAATCCTGCTTCATGGCGGCATCCGTCAGCGCCTTGTCTTTGAGGCCCTTGTTTTTCTCGAGCCACTGTTGCAGTTGCATGATTTCAAGTGGATAAGTGGACGCAACGAGCGCTTGGCTGAGCAAAGAATCCGGGTAGAGCGCGATTGGCGCAACCAACGCATCGAGTTGGTCGGCCGGGAGTTTTGCTGCGGAATCTTGCGCCGCCGGCTCCTGTGGCCCCACCGCAGCCCAAACTGCCTCACCTGGCAAAAGCGTGAGAGAACAGAGAATAGCAACAAAGCAACGGCCCGCATATTTGCATGAGGCAAATTGCGAACGTCTGAATTTCACAGTGGGCATTCAATCCCCTTCCATTGCGATGCGAATGTCACGTACGGCCACCCGATCAACCCCGACCGGCGCCAGCGTATCCCGCCATCACGCCAGCCGATTGGGTTGCCGAGGCTTACTTTACGTGCTGAAAGTGTAGAAAGCGCGGAAGGGCGAAAGGTACTGCGAGAATTACTAGTGCCTTGCGAGCAATTAGTTAGCAAGAATTCCCTTGCGATCGCTCTCCAAATCTTCGCTGCGCTCGTAGCGAAATCCGGTAGAGGCTGTTCAATCCCGGCTCGCACATCAAACCGGTTCATTTTGCTGGCAAAACTGCTAGTTACTCTGAGCCATGTGCGCTGTTAGCTTGCATCCTGAAGGCGGCACGGCTACCTGCCGAACCCGTGCAACGCGAACGTTGATGCTCAATCTCTCCTCGGACGGCAATCAACGTGCGCGCCAGGAGAGAATGCATTGTCTTTATCAAGATCAATCGGCAGAAAAGGGAAGTCCTCACAGTTAACTTGGCGGGTAGTGCACTGGCTGTGTGCAGGATTGATGATCGGTGGAGTCTGGTCTGACATGATGCAAGCCCAGCTGCCGAAGCCTGCTGTCGCGACGACCAGCCAGCCAACGCCAGGCCCGATACCTCAGGTGCCGGAGGATCCCCTGGGCCGCACCACTCCGCGCGGCACTGTCCTCGGCTTTCTCACGGCCGCATATGGTCACAACTATGCCGTCGCTGCCCAATATCTGGACACACGTCCGCGTGACAAAGATGCCAAATCGCTGGCGGAGAAACTTATCCAGGTCCTGGATCGGCGGCTGCCTGCAAAGCTGAATAACCTTAGCAATGATCCGCTTGGATCAATGTCAGATCCACTCGACTCCCGCCGTGAGCACGTAGGAACCGTTCAGGGCGAGAACGGAAGCGTCGACATCTATCTCGAACGTGTGGATCGTCCCAATGGAGTTTCCATCTGGCTTTTCTCGCGACAAACGCTCGCGGCCATTCCCGAAATTTACGACGAAGTGGATGCTGTCAAAGTCGAAAACGTTTTGCCTGACTTTCTGCTGCAGAGGTTTTACGGGCTCACTTTATTTGGCTGGATATTCTTCCTTGTCCTTTTACCACTCTCTTATCTAGCTCTCAGTGCCGCTAACAGGGTTCTTAGTCCCCTCATCGGCTTCGCGTTGCGGCACATGACGAAACGACCGGATATCACGAATCCAACAGCACTTCCGCACCCTGCCCGGCTCCTGATTATCGCCGCGTGGATCCAGTGGCTGCTCTTCCACTACAGCATGCCTCTTGTGGCGCGGCAGGCGGGCTCAACCACGGCCATGATTCTGACAATTGTGGCACTGGTATGGATCGTGATTCTTGTCAACTTCAAATGCGAGGGCTATCTCAGGAAAAGGATGGAACGTCGTGGGCGAATCGGTACGGCGGCAATTTTGGCACCTGCCCGACGTGTTGTGGATGTTATTGCTGCCCTGATCGGCTTCATGTTCCTGCTACATACGTTCGGCGTCAACCCGTCTACTGCATTAGCTGGATTGGGAGTCGGCGGAATCGCGGTGGCGCTGGCGGCTCAGAAGACCCTGGAGAATGTGATCGGCGGCGCCTCACTGATTATGGACGAGGCGGTTCGTGCCGGAGACTATTTCAAAATGGGAGACGTCCTGGGCACTGTCGAGGCAATCGGACTTCGTTCAACTCGAGTGCGGACACTTGACAGAACCGTGGTGACTATCCCGAATGGCCTCATGGCCACTATGGTCCTGGAGAACTTTTCTGCGCGCGACAGCTTCTGGCTGCGGCATCTGGTCGGCTTGGGCTATGACACGCCGCCTTCAGTGTTGAACCGAGTTTTGGACGACGTGCGGCGCTTGCTCAATCAGGATGGGCGTGTGCTGCCCTCATCTACACGGGTTCGATTGCTGCGATTCGGTGGTTCGAGTCTCGAGTTGGAGATTTTTGCGTACGTTCTTGCTCGCGAATGGAACCACTTTCTCGAGATACAAGAAGATCTGTTGATGCAGATCATGGCGATCATCGCCAAGAACGGCGCGGAGATTGCCTATCCAGTTCATACTGTCCACCTCAAAAATGGAACCGAGTCGGAGAGCGCTTCTTCACCGGTAGTGCATGAGATCTTGCCAGGAAAGGCGTGAGACGTCAGGATCGAGACCAAGAGGTGGGTCTGCGATCCACTGTGTTTTGTTGTCTTTCTCTCTAACCGGAACGGTGCGCTTAAGTGTCAATTCGATGAACTGGCAATACTGACAGTTGCTGAAGATACTTGCGCGGCTTACCGTAAAACTCGGGATCGAAGTTATTTAAGCTTCAGTTTCTAACTTGGATGTCATTTGTTATTGCAAAGGCGTAGTCTGTGTTGGAGGTCGGGGTAAATCAAGGTATGGCTTCTGTTCTGTTCATAAATTGAGAACTTGGCCGCAGGCCTTGGGACTAAGAAAGCGGGGAAAAAGGTGGAATTTAGCGGTCCAAATTAGCCTGGAGCCTGTGAGCTATGAGGGACAAAGAGGAAGGGCATTTGCGACTCGCAGCCACACCTCGAGATCAAAGCTCCGATGCTGCTTATTCCAGCACCATCCTCGATACACGCAAACATAACATCACAGAAGAGGGAATGACGCAGTCCTATGCGTTATTGTCGGCGATGTTTGACTCCAGCGATGATTGTGTCTGGGCAGTCGATCCAGAGACCTTTCGGTTGGATGCATTCAACAAGTCCTATGCGAAATTCCTTCTCGGAGCCTATGGAATCTCTGCCCGTATGGGTATGTCTTTAGCGGAGACAGGGCCGGAAATTGCCGAGGAAATGGAGCAGTGTTACAGGAATGTACTGAGCCATGGAGAGTCTGATTTCGATCACCTGGTTCGGAAGACAGGGCAGACGATTCACGTCGTGGCGCGCCGCCTTGTTCGCGACGATGAGTCCGTGTTCGGAATTGTTGTATTCGCACATGATGTCAGCGACCGAAAACGGATGGAAAGTGCCTTACGCGAATCGGAAGAGAAATTCTCCAAGGTATTTAATAACGGCCCGTTAGCGATCATGGTTACAAGCCTGATCGACGATCGGTATCTTGATGTGAACGAAGCCTTCCTGCAGGCGACTGGGTACCAGCGGGACGAAGCTATTGGTAAAACGCCACAGGATCTCGGAATCTGGGTAAACCCGGAGCAACGACTCAAAGTGAAAGAAGAGCTGGTGGCCAAGGGGAGTGCCCGCGTTGAGTTGGTCTTTCGCACGAAGACGGGCGAAGAGCGAGCCGCCATTGGCTCTGGTTCCTTAATAGATATCGAGGGTGAACCTTGCATGCTCGGCATGGCAGTGGATATCACCGACCGCACGCGTGCGGAAGTGGCTCTGCGCGACAGCGAAGAGAAGCTGCAAATCGCAATCCTCTCGGGTAAAAGATATGCGTTTGAATGGGATATTGAGTCCGACGCGGTTCAGCGTTCGGGGGCATATGCCACCATTTTGGACATCTATGAGGATGATCTGAAGCACACCAAGGCGGAACTGATCGAGCGAATATATCGCGAGGACAAGGGCCGCTACCTGAGGACAATTCGGTCGCTGAGTCCCGAGAAACCAGGCTACAAGGTGGTCTTTCGTTTTAAAGGTCGCGATCAAAAGTTAACCTGGCTGGAGGAGTCGGGGCACGGAATCTTTGATTCGAATGGAAAATTGCGCAAAATAGTTGGCATGACGTCTGATGTTACGGATATACGTCAGTCAGAAAGCCTGCTGCGGGAACTCAGCGGCCGACTCATATCGGCCCAGGAAGAGGAACGGAGCCACATTGCGCGTGAACTGCACGATCACATTGGCCAACAGCTTGCCGTCCTGAGCGTACGAGCACAGATTCTTGAGTCAGGCATTACGAATCACGAGCAGCATGCCGATATGCATGAGATCTACAGGGGGATTCAAGAGATCGCCCTTGAAGTAAGCAAGCTTTCCCATCGGCTTCACTCATCCGAATTGACTTTTCTAGGCCTGCTGGCGGCAACTGACCGCTTGTGTCGTGATTTTGCGAGTCTGCACAGCATCGACATCGATTATCAGGTCAGGGACATTCCAGATGTAGATCCGGCGAAGTCCTTGTGTTTTTATAGGATTCTTGAGGAATCGCTTCAAAATGTCGCAAAACACAGTCGTGCAACTAGCGTAGCGGTTGAAATGGTGAGCCGCGACAACGAGTTGATCTTGAAAATTGTCGATAACGGGGTCGGCTTCGATCCGGAAAAAATGCGCTTCACACCGGGCCTTGGATTGGTGAGCATTCGCGAAAGGCTGCGGTTGATTGACGGGAAGCTGGAGGTTATTTCGGGAGAAGGTCGCGGGACCTGCCTGATCGCAACAGTCGCAATTTAATCGACTTTCTCGAATCTTAGAACCGAAAAGGGAAAAAGTAAGGGTAAGATGTCTTCATTCGGTTTCCTTTTTTGTGACGTAAATCACAACCAGTTAAGCAAAGAAGAATACGCTTCTCGGTCCCGGAGCCCAAGAATCCAAATTGCCCGACTTCTCGGGCGGGAGTGATTACGATGGAAAAGCCACATCGCGCACGAATTGTTATTGCAGACGATCACATTTTGTTTGCGGAAGCGTGCAAAAGACTCCTGGAACCGGAGTTCCAGGTCGTCGGCATTTTTCCCGATGGACGCACATTGGTGCAGTCTGTGCTGGAATTGCGACCGGACGTTGTGCTGTTGGACATTTCAATGCCGGAGCTCAACGGGCTGGACGCCGGCGAACAGGTCAAGCAGAAAAACCGCGCTATAAAGCTCATTTATATGACCCAGGCGATAGGGCCCGATGTTGCCGCGGAAGCTTTCAGGCGTGGCGCATCCGGCTATCTGGTTAAGCATTGCACCGCCGAGGAACTCGGAGTCGCCGTGCGCCGGGTTCTGCGCGGGGAATCCTACCTTTCGCCACTTATCACCAAGGACACGGTCCAGTACCTTCTCCGATCGAGCTCTGTTTTCGAGGAAGAAAAGCACATCTCAGGACGCCAGAGCGAAGTGCTCCAATTGTTCGCGGAAGGCAAGTCGATGAAGGAAATCGCCTATATCCTTGGCCTCAAGCCAGGTACAGTCGCTTTTCATAAGTACAAGATGATGGAGTCCCTTGGCATCAATAGCAACGCTGCGCTAATCGAGTATGCGATCAAGCATCATTTGGTATCGCAGTAGAAAGACTGGCGTTTTGGCAAGCGGTTACCACTAATTTAGCTAGTACCCTCTCACGCCTTCGTCTCCGAAAATGACTCAAGGACCACGGTTGCAACAACCGTGGGTTAGCTGGAGTCTACCGTGAGCGAGCGTCTTCGAGTGGTTTTGGCCGATGACAATCCAACGATTCTGGATATCGCCGGCAAATTGCTCCGAAAAGACTTCCAGATTGCAGGCCTGCTGGATCAGGCAAGCCTGGTGATACGGGATGTTCCCAAACTCAATCCGGATGTACTGATTCTCGACATTTCGATGCCAGAGATGAATGGGTTCGAGATTACGCGCCGGTTGCGAAAGGAGAACTGTCTCTCAAAGATAATTTTCCTAACAGTTCATGAGGAACTGCAGTTCATTCGGGCCGCCTTTGATGCAGGCGCCTCCGGCTATGTGTTCAAGTCCCGCATGAATAGCGATCTCTGTGTTGCAGTAAACGCCGTGCATGCCGGTCGGGTGTTTATCCCAACCGCGCCTATTCCGCAGTAAACCGCGGACCGGTGGATTTCTTAAGCGCGATATTCGTGGGGATGTCAACGCGGCCTTTGGAGATCCACTAACCTCCAACTGACGTCCCGCGGAGATGGCGTGATTTCTGCCGCCTACTGTTAAATCTGATAGTTCCACAGAGCGGAATGCTGCGGTACGGTGCTTTGAGGCTGTTCATGCATCACGCGGTATCGCAGCGAGTATCGATGATAGGGGTAGCAAAAAGAACGCTGATCGCGTTTGCAGTCGTGATCGCGCTGTGGTTGTAGGCGCATTGAATCTGCCAACCTGCCGGCCGTCTGAGCCGCCGATGGAGATGACCAGCCGGTGCATCGGCGCAGAGCGCATGGATTGATAGTGTTTGTGCTACTCAACCTATATCGACAGTGAATGACTTTCTCCAACTCGTTTTCAAATTCTCGCTAATCATCTTCATGGTGGGAAACTTGCTGGCCATGGGGCTGCAACTCCGTGTGTCGGATGCGATCGTACCTCTCAAGAGCGTCCGATTTGTCTTCGCAACCCTGATTGCGAGCTTCGTGTTCAGTCCTGCACTGGCGTTCGCGGTGACCCGAGTGATCCCGATGGAGCGTCCGTATGCTATCGGGATACTGCTGCTCGGTTTGGCGCCGGCGGCTCCATTCTTGCCGTTGGCGGTGAAGAATGCGAAAGGGGATCTTGCGGCGGCCGCCGGACTGATGCTGCTGGCATCGCTGGGAACGATCATTGTGATGCCCTTGGGCGTTCCACTAATCGCTCCGGGTATGTCGGCCAGCGCATGGAGGATCGCCAGACCCTTGTTGTTCCTGATTTTCTTACCCTTAGCCGTGGGATTAGGAGTGAAATACCGGTTGCCTGACACGGCAGATTGGCTCTATCGATATGTCAAAGTCATCACCGGAGTCGGGACGATTGTGTTCCTCGGGGTTGTGTTGGTCCTGAACTTCCATGGCTTTATAGGGGCAATCGGCAGTCGCGCATTTCTTGCTCAGCTCTTGTTTGTGCCTGGCCTTACCGTTGGGGGCTATTGGATTGGGGCTGGATTGCCCCGGGAGCAACGGTCCGTAATGAGCCTGGGAATATGCACGCGGAATATTGGAGCGGCGGCCGCCATCGTCGGAGCAGGTGGCGACCAGAGAATTATGGTCATGCTGGTGATTGCGACAATTGCCACGGTTGCAGTCTCTTTTGGCGCAGCGGCGTGGTTTGCTCGATCGGCGCGCCGAAGCCAGCTTGGAGCGGCATCTGAGAGGGTGGTTGTGGCTAAAGCATAAGCTCGAACTTACGTAAGCTCGAACTTACGCAAAGACCGCGGATACCGGGCGAGTTTGCGCTGATTGAATGATCTGCTCTCAGCCGAGGCTTCATGGAACGGGACACGGCTTTACATCCCAGATATCAGCAGCGTATTCGGCGATGGTCCGGTCTGACGAGAACTTGCCCGAGCTCGCCACATTCAGGATGGCCATGCGCGTCCAGGCGTCAGGGTTGCCGTATAGCTCGACTAACCGCTGATCAGCATCAAGATAAGACTTGAGATCGGCCAGGTGCATGTAGTGATCGCCATTCTTTAAAAGCGTGTCGCAGAGTTGAGTGAAAATGCCTGGTTCGTTGCGGCTGAAGTGATCGGAGGCGACCAGATCAATCGCCGCGCGGGTTTCCGCTTCGTTGTCATAGTGCCACTGAGGGTTGTACCAAGCCCGACTATCAGCCACTTGCTCAGCCGTGAGACCAAAGAGGAAGAAGTTTTCTTCACCAGCTTCTTCTGCCATTTCGATGGTGGCTCCATCACGGGTGCCGATGGTGAGTGCACCATTCATCATGAACTTCATGTTGCTTGTCCCGCTAGCTTCGAATCCCGCAGTTGATATCTGGTTCGAAACATCAGTGGCGGGAATGAGATGTTCAGCGAGGGAAACGTTGTAATCGGGCAGGAATACGACCTTCAGGCGGCCGCGCACAATGGGATCGTTGTCGATGGTCTCGGCAAGATTATTGATGAACTTCACGATCAACTTGGCCAGCACATACGCTGGCGCCGCTTTGCCAGCGAAAAAGAATGTTCGCGGCGCTATCGCGAGGTTCGGATTTTCGCGAAGCCTGTTATACAGAATCACAATTCGCAAGGCATTGAGCAACTGCCGCTTGTATTCATGGATACGCTTGACCTGGCTGTCGAAGATGGTATTTGGATCGACGATCAGGCCCGTCGTGGATTTGAGCCAGTCTGCAAACTTCACCTTAGCCCGCTGTTTAGAGCTTTGAAAATTCTTCCTGAAACTCTCGTTGTCTGCCAGTGGTTTGAGTTTGCTCAGTTCACTCAGATCGCTGATCCAACGGTCGCCAATGGCATTTGTGATCACCTGAGCGAGAGGCGGATTAGCCAAAAGCAGCCATCGCCGCGGAGTCACACCATTCGTCTTGTTGTTGAATCGCTCAGGAAACATCTCGGAGAAGTCTGCGACCGTCATGGTGCGCAACAGCCTGGAGTGGATCGCAGCTACGCCGTTTGTGCTGTGCGATCCCACGATGGCCAGGTTTGCCATGCGAATTTTATGCGGCGCACCTTCCTCGACAAGGCTCATCCGCTCGATGCGGCCGACATCGCCGGGAAAGCGCTCGCGAACGGAATCGAGCATTCGGCGGTTGACTTCATAGATGATTTCCAAATGGCGAGGCAACATCATTTCAAACCACGGTTGCGGCCATTTTTCCAGTGCTTCCGGAAGCAGTGTGTGGTTCGTATAAGCCAGCGTGCGTTGCGTTATATTCCAGGCCTGTTCCCATCCGAGATGGGCTTCGTCAAGCAAGATGCGCATTAACTCGGGAACTGCGAGAGAGGGATGCGTGTCATTGAGTTGAATTGCGATTTTGTCCGGCAACAAGTTCCAATCGTCGTTGTTGCGCCGGAAACGTCGTACCAAATCCGCGAGCGATGCCGCAACGAGAAAATATTCCTGCAAGAAGCGGAGTGCCTGTCCCCTGCTGGTTGAATCGTCCGGATAAAGGACGCGGGTGATAGATTCGGCGGCGAGGCTCTCAGCCAGTGCCGCCACAAAATCGCCGGAGCTGAATTTCTGGAAGTCGAAATAATCTGGCGTCGCGGCGGCCCACAGGCGCAGCGTGTTAATCGTCTTGCCGCCATAGCCTACGATCGGCCGATCATATGGGATACCGATCAAACTGGATGGCTGCCCAACGAGTGCCCGCAATCTTCCGCCGTGCAATTCAAATGAGCAGTTCAGCTTGATTTCCACGGTCTCGTGAAGACGGGCCATTTCCCAGGGATCCGGGCGACGCAGCCAGTTGTCGGGTTGTTCCAGTTGGAATCCATTTTGAATTGTCTGCCTGAAAATTCCGTACTCATAACGCAAGCCATAGCCCATAGCGGGTAACTGCAAGGTCGCCATGGAGTCGAGGAAGCAAGCAGCCAGGCGGCCGAGACCTCCGTTCCCCAGTCCGGCGTCCGGTTCTTGCTCCAGGAGTTGCAGGAAGTCGATATCTTTTTGCCGCACCGTTTGCTGTGCGATATTCCCGAGCAGCATGTTGGTCACGTTATTGGCCAGCGAGCGGCCGATCAAGAATTCCATCGAGAGGTAGTAGATACGTTTCGGATCTTCGCGTTTGTATGTCTCTTCGGTTTTCACCCAACGTTGGGAGAGGATGTCCCGAACAGCGCGGGCGAAGGCCTCAAAACGCGTACGCGCATCAGTATCGGCCGGAGCGAGGACGTTGTCGAAGATGAGATGACGTTCATATAGAGCGCCCTCTCCACCAGAGAATTGAACCGGTCCGCAGCCGTATTGGTTTCTAAGGGCCTCAAGGGCCTGCGTTGTTATAGGTGCGGCTCTCTCCAGAGGTTCTTTCTCTTCGACCGTGTGGCGGCTCATCGGTCTTTTCCTTTCTTGCCCGGTTTCGTTTGGCTTTAAGCGGGAATCTAGTGTGAAATTGAGACACAACAGTTACGACTGAATCGTAGAGGAGCCATTTGCCCAAGGGAACTAGGAAAAATGCTAGTCTTCCTGCATCTGAGACGGCGCACCGTCTTGGAATTGATCCTCTGAAAGCGAGCAGGTGTCAGACGAAAGTCATCGATTCCGGGTGTTGGTTAAGCAGAGCACAAGACCCAGGATTTCAGAGGTGAGCTGAACGTCCACAATGAACTTGACGGATGACGAATTTCGCCAGCGGAACGTGGGCCGGAACGATCTGCGGGCCGCTGTGCAGTGTAGAGCGGCAACATTGCAAATCCATCGCGTCCGTGAAATTGTGGATCGTTATCCCTGGCTGAAAAATTGGTTTCCCTGAAGCACCGCTTCTATGGCGGCCACCAGTTCGATCCCCGCATGCACCTTGACGACGTAGCCGGAGGCCCCTGCACTAAGGGCTGCCGGCAACATATCAGATGTGGACTGCTGGCTTACGAAAAGTATCTTGCACTTTGGGGAGAGCACGCGGATTTGTCGGGCAGCCTCGATTCCAGATAGCTTCGGGAGCCCAATGTCCAGTAGAACGAGATCGGGTTGAAGTTCCTCGGCGGTTTGCACCGCCTGCAATCCGTCGAAAGCTTCGCCAACGATCTGCCATTCGCTTCGTAGTTGAATGAGCGAGCGAACGAACCTTCGGAAGGGTTCGAAATCGTCTACCAAAAGAATGCGCACAAGTGCAGGACTGAAATTGGGGCTTTCCACTATCTCTCTTTCGCGGATGACATCAATTCAGGTTAGATGCCGCAGGTGGCAAACGTCGTTGCGATGGCGCACTGAGCGGCTCAGCCGGCAAGAAGGGCTTCAGGAGAGTGGATGCGGACGGTCTCACGTTCCTTCGTGATCACGCCCGTCTTGTTCCAATTGCTTAATACACGGCTTGCAGTAAACCGGCTTACATCCGCCAAGGACCCCAACTGTTCGTTGGTGATGTGAACATCGATTCCTCCGGGATGGATCCCACCACTTCGCCGACCAACGTCAATGAGCGCCCGCGCAATGCGATGACTCGCGACACCTTCAAAAAGACTGCAGTGTCTGTCGGATAACTTTCCCAAGAGCAGAAGAGCGTTTCCCAACGCGTTCGTCCTGATCATCGGGTATCGCTCGGAAAGTTGAGAAGCCTGCTGATGATCCCAAGCGATCAACTCACTCGCGACCATTGCTTCGGCGGTGCCCAAATAGTTCAGTGGCTCCGGCAGAAGAGTCGCGAACCCAAAACATTCTCCCGGTGTGAACAGGTGAAGAACGATCTCGTTTCCGTCGGCGGTCAGTCGACTGTATTTGACTCGTCCTCTCAGAACTACGAAGAGTTGATCAGCCCTGTCGCCCGCGCTGCACAAGCGGGTTTTTCGAGGTACCCGCAGGATTTGGCCGCGATCCATGACGATCGCGATCTCAGAAGGGCTTAAGCTTGCAAGGATCGGAATGGTCAGCCTGGACACCGACTCTGTGAGGATCGGTCCGGGTTTACCTTGTGGTGCTTTGGACTTTTCTGGCATCACGGTGACTTGAACCTGGCGTTAAGGCTTGGGCAGGAATCACAGTACACCTCGTAAGCGTCGAAGAAAACTGGTAATTGTACAAGTTTCTTTCCGGCACACGCGACTGCGCAGACTGTGGGTTTTGACAGTGTGCCCATGATCTGAAAGCTGTTACTAGTGCTGCAAGAGGCAATTACTTGACTACGCTCGCTATCGTTCTAATTGTTGTTGTCTTATTTGCCGGAATGCTCGCTTTTCTGGAGATTGGTCTCCTGCTTGGGAGGCGCGCGGGTGGCACAGGCAAGGCGTTCACGCCATTATCCGGAGCCGTCTTTGCTTTGATGGGCCTGTTGCTTGCGTTCTCATTTGCCGGTGCGTCCGCGCGGTTCGAGACGAAGCGGCAGTTGATTGTCACTGAAACAAACGCCATCGAAACAGCCTATCTGCGAATCGACCTGCTGCCGGCAGCCAGACAGGGGAAGATGCGCGAGAGCTTTCGTCAGTATCTGGATTCCAGGCTTGCCTTTTATCAGATGATCGGAGATCGCAAGGCCGCTGCGGCCGAGATGGAGCGAACCGAGGCTTTGCAACGAGACATCTGGGCCCAGGCCATTGTTGGATGCAAGGAAGTGGGCGTGAATCCCACGAACACCCTGGTTCTGTCATCGATGAACTCAATGATCGACATCACGACGAATCGGATGGTAGCTTTACGGACGCATCCGCCGGGGGCCGTGCTCATCCTGCTCGGCATTCTTCCCTGGATCTGTTCGTTGCTGGCCGGGTACGACGCCGCAGAGAAGGGCCGCAGTTTTATTCACGAGCTGGGTTTCGCCGTTATTCTAACCATCGCCATCTTCATAGTTCTCGACTATGAATACCCACGTGCGGGCTTGTTCATTCACCTGGACGCAACCGATCAGATTCTTGTCGACCTTCGGCAGAGCATGAACCATTAGGTGCGATGGGTACGACATCGTGAAACGCCAAAGGGAAGCCGGAAATTGCATTCGGCTCTTATCTACTGGCAATTCGGTGATGACAAAGTGCGTTAGTTGAGATGCGTGTCTGATTTCCGAATGCGACGATTGCGGAACCACTTGGCGATACCCAGTGTTAGCAACAAACCGCCGAAGGGCAGGCACATAAGCGCGATGATAAGGGCAAACCATCCGGTGTTGGTGCTTGCGCCGGTAGGTCCGAATCCCCCGAGGAGCGTCTGCAGCAGGATCGCGGCAAGCACACCGGCGCCCACCATGGACGAACCCCATTGCAAAAGCTGGCGGGTGCCGTCATTGGGTGAAGCAATGTGTTTTGCCGATTCGGAGATGCGCTCGCTCACAGGCATGCTGCTCACGATCCCTGCGCGAGGCGCAGCATCACGTATGTGATCACGCCGGTGACCGAAACATAGAGCCAGAGCGGAAATGTCCAGCGCGCGACTTTTCGGTGCTGTGGAAACCGGCCAGTCAGCGAAAAGAAAAACGTCACCAGGACCAGTGGCAACGCAATTACCGCGAGGACGATGTGACTCGCGAGAAGAGACAGGTACACCGTGCGGAAGGCGGCGTCGTGGGGGTAACGTACATCGCCGTGGAGGTAGTGGTGCAGGATATAGCTGATCAGGAAGAGCGTCGAGAAGATGAATGCGGTGATCATGGACGCGCGGTGGGCGGCAACTTTACGCGCGCGGATGAAGGTGTAGCCGATCAGGATGGCCGTCGCGCAGAGGCCGTTGAGAACGGCGTTGAGAGCCGGAAGAAAAGGCAATTTTGCGCGGGAAACGTCGGCAGCTGGATGCTCGTAGATCAGCCAGAATAAGAACAGGGATGCGGCTCCGCTAATGGCCAGTATGGTGAGAATGGCTGGACGCGTATTTGCGCGAGACTGCGATGTTGTTAGCGTGGCGCCCATTCTTTCCTCAGTGTTTGGCTATGGCGCAAACCATCAATGTGGTGAGCAGCAAGGGCAAATAGATGACGCTTACCTTGAGCAGATCCCGAGCCACCATGCGGCTTTCGGTTTCGCTGGTGGCGCGCAGGATGCGGCTGAAGCGGATGGTGTACGCGAGATAAAAAAGTCCCAACGCCGTCGCGGGAAACGCGTAAACCTTGCCCGCCATACCGAGCCGCCATGGGAGCAGACTTACCGGAATCATGACGATGGCGTAGAACAGGGCTTCGACGAAGGTGGACCATCCGTCTGGCTGGACGACCGGAAGCATGCGGATGCCTGCACGCGCATAGTCTTCGCGGTAGAGCCACGCGATGGCCATGAAATGAGGAAACTGCCACACGAAGAGAATGGCGAAGAGCGCGACGGCGGGCCACTCGATGCGGCCGCGGGCAGCGGTCCAACCGAGCAGCGGACCCATTGCTCCCGGAAATGCGCCGATGAATGTGGCGAGAGAAGTGACGCGTTTAAGCGGCGTGTAGATTGCGACGTAGGAAAACGCCGTGAGGAGCGCCAGAGATACGGTGAGCAGATTGGTATGCAGAAGCAGCCACCCTCCGCCGAGTGCGAGTGCGCCGATGCCGGCCGAGATGCCCTGGAGGAGCGAAATGCGTCCCGCCGCGATGGGGCGGTCGGCGGTGCGCTTCATTTTGGCGTCGCTAGTGCGTTCCAGAGCCTGATTGAGCGCGCTCGCTCCGGCTGAGACGAGGCCGATGCCGATGAGGGTGTCGAGCAGGCCGCGCTGAACGCTGGATATCCCCGACTGCATCGATCCCAGGTAGAAGCCGGCCCAGCCGGTAATCACAACCATCCCGGTGACGCGCACTTTAAATAATTCGCGCAGATCGTTAATCAGCGTGGCCGTGGTGCCCGGACTCGGAGCATGAATTTGATGTGTTGGATGCGCAGGAACCGGCTCAGTAGAAAGACGTGCGTCTTGCGCAGCGAAATCAGTGGAGGCGGCAGCCTGGGAGACGGGAGTCATAGGGTGGAAAGTGACCTCGGTGGGGGCGCGGAAGCGCGCGGACACCTGTCCTGATGATATCAAGGGGGACGCGGGTTGCTGGTTATGTTGAGGCAAATCAATATATTTCAGAGTATTTGCGGGCTGAATAGACACCCAGGCTATTAGACCCGAAGGCATTAGCTGCGATCACGCAACGTGAAGATCGGCAGCTTTCAGGACTGCGGCCGCAACCTGATCGGGAGTAAGGGCGTCGGCATGGATGGAAACGTGCGCCATGCGATAGAGCGGCAGGCGGCGCTGATATCGTGCGGCGAGGTTAGCGTGATCCGCGAGGACGGGACGGGTGTCTTCGGTGCCGCTGCAGCGGGCGATCGTTGTGTTGAGCCGCACTTCAAGATGCACGAGCAGGGTGCCCGATGCATTGAGCAGGAGTTCGCGCGTGGCTTCGCGCTCAATGGCCCCGCCTCCCAAGGCGAGGACTAGCCCTACTCCGGCCGCAAGACGGGAGATTGTCGCATGTTCGAGATCGCGAAAGGCGCTTTCGCCATGGCGCGCAAAAATGTCGGCTATGGTGGCGCCGGTCTCGGCTTCTATCACATTGTCCACATCGACGAATTGCCAGCCAAGCCGCGCGGCAATGAGTGGACCAACGGTCGACTTGCCCGAGCCCATGAAGCCGGTGAGAACGATTCGGCTCGGCGGTGTGGATTGCCAATTTTGATTCTCTGAAGGCAATGGAAGTTTCCGGTCTATTTCAATTGAGGTTCTACGACCAGTATAAGAAGGTGCGGCTATCCCAGCACCATGACGACGGCGCCCGCCGTGATGAGCAGGCCACCGGCGACTGTGGGTGCGGTCAGTTTTTCACCGAGCAGCAGCCACGCGAAAACCATCACCAGCGGCACACTAAGCTTGTCGAGCGGAGCTACGCGCGAGGCGGGCCCAAGCTGCAACGCTCGGAAGTAGCAGAGCCACGATAATCCTGTGGCCATTCCGGAAAGAACCAGAAACAGGAGTGTACGGCGGTCGAGCTGGCGGATCTCACCATGCTTGCCGAGTGCGAGCGCGATAGCCCACGCGAATACCAGAACGACGGTGGTGCGTATGGCGGTGGCGAGGTTTGAGTCGAGATGTGCGACGCCTACCTTGGCCAGCAGGGCCGTTGCGGCGGCGAACAATGCGGATAAAAGCGCCCATCCAATCCAGGTCATAGCAATCATGTTATGCGGATTGGGTGCGTTGGTGTTCATCTAGACTGGATTTCATGGAGACTGGGCGGGCAAGCAAAACTGCTTTAGGTGTGGCGATTCGACGTGCTGCACATCAGTTGGCCGACAAACCTCCGGTATTGGACGATCCCATTGGGCTCCGTCTGGTTGGCGAAAGATATCCGCGGCTCATGGAGCGAGCGCTGCATCGGGTGGGGAGGGATTTTCGAGGGTTCATGGCTGCGCGGAGCCGTTATGCCGAGGACCGGTTGGCTGAAGCAGTGGCGAATGGCGTGACACAGTATGTAGTGCTCGGAGCAGGGCTCGACACCTTCGCCTATCGAAACCCTTTTCCGGCGTTGCGGGTATTTGAAGTAGATTTTCCGGCCACTCAGGTCTGGAAACGCTCGATGCTGGAGGAGGCCGCGATCCCATTGCCGTCAAATCTTGAGTTTGTGGCGCTGGATTTTGAGCATCAGACACTCGCAGAGGGATTGGCAAAGGGAGATCTGGAACTGGACAGGCCGGCGTTTTTCAGTTGGCTTGGTGTCGTACCTTATCTGACGCTCGATGCGTTTCGCTCCACTTTGGGCGTGGTGGCGCAGATGCCTGCCGGTAGTGCGATGAGCTTCGATTATGCAGTGGCGCCGGAGACGCTGAGCCCGGTGGGCCGCATCGCGTTCGACAGGCTGTCTGAACGAGTGGCAGCTGCCGGAGAGCCATTCCAGCTCTTTTTCACGCCGGAAGATCTGGAGGCCGAGGTTCGAGGGGCGGGGTTCAAACGCGTTGAGCAGGTGGATTCCACCCGGCTCAATGATCTCTACTTCAACAATCGCGCGGATGGGCTGACGCTGTCCCCTCTGGGACTGGGCATGCTCGTGACGGCGTGGGTGTGATGGCGCTGTAAGGCGCGAAGATACAATTAAGCAAGCATGATTCGCAGGCTAATGGGGATGGCGGTCGCGGTGGCGCTGGGCGCGATTTCCGGCTGCGGCTACCACACGGTTGGCGCGGCGACGCATTTGCCGCCGGACGCGCGAAGTCTTTCCGTGCCGATGTTCTCGACGCGTACGGAGACCTACCACACCGAAACTGCCCTCACCGATGCTGTGATCCGTGAGTTCGCGGCGCGTTCGCGGATGCGCGTCACTCCGGCCGGCGGCGGCAATCCGGACGTAGTTCTGCACGGAATCGTCCTCAATGAAACGGTTGTGCCGCTGACCTACAACACCACGACACAGCAATCCTCGAGCTTTCTGATCACGCTCGTGGTGTCGGTCACCTTGACCGATCGCGAAGGCAAGGTGCTCTTCGAGAACAAAAACTATGTATTTCGCAACCAGTACCAGTCGACTTCGGATTTGCATACCTTTCTGGATGAGAGCCCAGCGGCGATTTACCGCATGTCTCGCGATTTTGCGCGAGCGCTCGTGGCGGATGTGCTCGAAGGAATGTGAAGAAAGCAGGGAACTGGGATTAGGGAATGGGCAATAGGGAATAGAACCCGCAATGCAAGGCGCAGACCGGTTGAGACAAGGGGCTGCAGTGGGGTTTGCAGTTGAGGTTTCCACCCTTTAATCCTCAGTTTTTGTTCGCGTTGCGCTGATAATCTGTATCCATATGTTTGCTTTGCGGCCAACCTGGAGCTTGATGCGATGACCGGAGCTCGCTGGGGTGCAGGTTTCAGCGCCGTCGGGCGGTTCGTTGCGGAAGTTGAGACCGCGGCGGCAGGCAAGGGATCGCTGAGGCCCGGCTATGTATTTGCAGGTGATGAGATATTCCTCCTGGATCGATGCCGCGAGGCTGTTCTGAAAGCCTTTGTCGCGCCAGACCTGAAGGACTTCTGCCTTTCTGATCTTGACCTGAGTTCGACTCCAATATTTGATGTGCTCGATCGCGCGCAGACGCCGTCCCTGATGGCTCCCTTTCAGGTGATTTTCGTGCGCAATGTCCGGCAGTTGTACACCCGTGGAGCGAAGAAGGACGAATTTGCCGCGCTGGATCGGTATTTCAAATCGCCGAATCCTCAGGCGCTCATTATCTTTGTTGCCGATTTTTTACGCATACCCACGGATACGCGGCGGATGGAAATGGACGACAAAAATCGCTTTGAGCGGTTGACTGAGACGCTGGGCGAACATTGCGGCATGGTTGAGCTGGCGCGCGTTGGCGAAGAAGACGCGATGCGTTGGGCGGTGGCAACTGCTCAAGCCACGGATACAAAGCTGGAGCCAGATGCGGCGCGTGAACTGGTGGATGCGCTGGGCGCAGACATGATGCTGATCGCATCGGAACTCGAGAAACTGCTGTTGTACACGTCTGGTCGTGGCCGCATAACTCTAGGCGACGTGGAGACTATGGTCCTTGCCGCCAAGCAGCGATCGCTCTACGAGTTGACTGACGCGATCAGTTCCCGCAATACGGCACGTGCTCTGGCATTGCTCCATGGGCTGCTCAACAGTTCGGATGCGGGCGAGGACGCGGCAATTGGTCATCTATACATGCTGGCAAGGACGTTCCGGCAGATGCTGGTGATTGTCGAGAAGAACGTGCGGGATTCTCGCGCGATCTGGCAGGCGTTGTGGCAAGGCTTTCGGATGCCCCCTTTTGCCGCAGATGATCTGATTCGGCAGGCACGTCGTTACAAAAGCCGCCGTGAATTGACGCGGGCACTAAGGCTGATTGCGCGGGCCGATCTTGAACTGCGTTCTTCGCCGCCGGACAAGCGATTGGTTCTGGAGCGGCTGGTCTACGACCTAGCCTCAGAGGCGAAAGCAGTGCTTTCGCCTTGGGCAACGGCGCAGTTATCGCTCGAAGTCTGAACAAGACGAGTTGCAACCGAATCGACGGCGCGGATCCGTCTCGACAGATCCTTATCTGCCGGCATGCGTGAGCCATGCGCTGTAGGCGCGATCCTCGCGCAGAATGTGTTGCGCAAGCCAGTCGCAAAGGAAGTGGATAAGGTGCACGCTGAGTGCAGCCTCCCCGCGTTTGTAGCGTTCAGCGTATTCTGCGACCTCTGCCGTCAATTTTTGATGTTTCAGGCGATGCGCTGGGAGGTCGGGATACTTCGCCCTGGCGAGCATCAACTCTTCGGCGGAAAAGTGGCTTCGGGTATACGCGAGAAGGTCCTGCAGCAGACCGCCTATTACGGACTTTTCCTGGCCTTTGAGCATTGCCGCATGCAGCTCATTCAATGTGTCAAATAAACCGGCATGTTGATCATCGACAAACTTGATGCCTACCGAATATGTGTTGTTCCAGGTCATGAGGGGCATTCCGATTTTCTCCCTGCCGAAATCGCCGGCAATTAGGATATCGGCGCCCATCAGCCCGGAGTTGAGCGACGATCCGTCGTTTCTCTGCCTGGTTTCTCAGGATGTGTGCAGGCGCGAACTGCTTAATCAGTAGACACCCCGCTCGTTCAACCACTTGCCATAGGGTCGGTCGAGTTGCTCCACGTGCTCCAGGTACCAGGCGGGTAGGAATTCGAGAAGGGAACTGAATTGAACGAAGTCATCATGGTTCAACTGTTCCAGCGCTGTATAAAGCCTTGCCAGCAGATGCTTGTGGGCCCTCTGGTGTTCGTCTGCGCCGGGGAAGCCCTGGTGTTGCAGCAGCAGTTCTTCGCATTCAAAGTGCATCCTTGTGAACTCGATGAGGTGCTCGAGTTGCAGGCAGATCGCGCGGCGGTCGCTTCCGTGGAGGAGCGAGAGGCGCAACACGTTCAGCGTGTCCATCAGGATCCCGTGCTGATCGTCCATGGCTTCGACGCCGACGATACACTCGTGACTCCACGTCAACAGGGTCACACCTACCTCCATAACCAAGTGCGAGTCTAGTCGCGCGGCGGCAAGTCTCAATGGCGCTATGGTGGTGCCGGCATGAGACTTTGGATTGACTGGAGATGTGACTTCAGATGTATTACCCGGGGCTGTTTATTCCAGGATCACGTCGGGCTGAGGTTCGTGGCCTCGAGTGGTCAAAACGATGGCGGCGCAAAGGATGAGTGCCCCACCGAACCATGCATAGGGACCGAGGTGTTCGCCGAGCAGCTTGACGCCAAGGTAGGAGCCGAGGGCAGGTTCGATGTTGAGGAAGACACCGGCTCGCGAAGCCGGGACGTGATGGATGCCCCAGTTCCAAAGGAAGGTAGTGGTGGCGGTGCAGGCAAGGCCGCTGATGGCCAGAGCTATCCAGGCGGTAGTGCTGACGTGTGCAAAGGGCGGCGGCTTAACTCTCACTAAGCGCCAGGGGTTGAGCAGCATTGGGCCCAGAACCCAGACGACCAGCATGATGGTTCCTACGACGATGCTGTAAGCCGTGACCACGACGGGGCTATGCGTCTGCATCAGCTTCTTGCTGAGGAGAATCCAGCTAAGCGCGGTGCAAAGGGATAAAACCACCAGCAAGTCGCCGTACAAGGTCGGCTCGCCCAACGCTGCCGGATCCCGATGTCCGCCGAGCACGATCAAGGCCGCGCCGATCGTGGAGGCCACCAGTGCAGCCCAGCCGATGTAATCGAGGCGCTCGCCGGCGAAGATGGCCGCGGCAACGCCAAGGAGGACGGGCATTGCGCCAACCATCAGGGATGCGTGGCTGACCGTGGTATGGGCAAGGCCGTGAAACTGGATGAGGAACTGGATAGGGATACCAAACGCTGAGGAGATGAGAATGATGCGAACCTCGCTCCAGGTGAATCGCACCCGGTTGAGGAGGGCTACTGGCAGCAGACCTACGCAGGCGAAGAGGAAACGGTAGAGCACCATATGCTCCACGCTCATCTCGTTCAGGGCGAGGCGGCCGAAATAGAAACCCGTTCCCCAGAGGCATCCGGCAACCGCGCATGCGCCATAGCCCAGGAATTTGGTGCGCGGTGTCAATGTTGAGGGTTCGGGCATGTCTTACTTTTACTGTCGCACGGCGCAATGCCTTCAGTTGCACCTGATGAAAGGCTGATTATTCGCCGAAGAGGGAAAGCTGTTGATTCGAGGCTGTTTTTTTCGGCGCGCGAGCATCGTCGAACACGGTTCTGCCGCCAATGGAGGATGAGATCTTGCGTTCATGATCGATTGCAGCGCTGAAATCGGCCAGGGGCTCCATGTTGGATTCGACATTACGCGTCAGGCGGTCGAGGCGGCGAAAACCTTCGAGCCTTTCCGTGTGGCCTAACTTTGCTGCACCGAGAGCCCGGCGCAGGACGCCAAGCGATTCGTCATAGGTCTTGAGCGGAACGGGGAAGGGATGGCCGTCCTTTCCGCCATGCGCAAAGGAAAAGCGAGCCGGATCGGCAAAACGGCTAGGCGCGCCATGGACAACCTCCGCGACCAGGGCGAGAGATTGCAGCGTGCGCGGGCCGAGGCCTTCAACCAGAAGGAGAGAGGCGAAGTCGCGAAGTTCCTGCTCGTGCGCGACGGCAAGCACTGCGCCAAGCCGCTTGAGATCGACGTCGGCCTCTCGGACGTCGTGATGCGATGGCATGATCAGTCTGCGAATTTGCTTGAGGGAGGTTTGAATTGGTTCATGTGCGATGGTCAGCAAAGCTCGCTGCGCATTGCGAGCGCGGTGGTCGACGAGGTTCAGAATCGTCCCTTGCGGCTTACCCACGATAGCCGTATGCGGTTCAGAGACGAAATCGCGCACAGCGGAAGAATGCCAGTGGTAGCGTCGGGCGAGCCGGCTTTCCTCGTTCATGCCTTGCTGAACAACGGCCCATTCACCGGTCTTATCAATGATGAAGGAATGCAGGTAGAGCTGGAAGCCATCGGCGATGGCGTTGTTATCAATGCGGGCGGTGAGACGGCTGGTACCGGCAAGGTCGTTGCCGTCTAGACCGGTGCGGCCGGCGAAATCAAGGAGTTCGGCTGGCGTGCGTTGAGAGTGTTTGCCGCGGCCTCCGCAAATGGTGATCCCGAGTTCGGCGAAACGCGGATTGAGCCCTCGTTTCAATGCGCCCATCACCGAGGTGGTGATGCCCGAGGAATGCCAGTCCATGCCCATCACGCAGCCAAGCGCCTGGAACCAGAAGGGATCGCTGATGCGCGTCAGGAATTCGTGCGTGCCATAGGACTGAACTACGCATTCGGCGATGGCTGTACCGAGCTGGGTCATGCGCTCGGCCAGCCACGCCGGCACCCGACCGGCATGCAGAGGGAGATCGGCGGTGCCAGAGCGCTTCACTTAATTATTCTCTCCCAGATGCTCTTTGGCCGGGTAGGGATGGAGTCCTCCGCTTTGAACCGGCAAATGTCATTGCATTGTCAGGGGAACTTTGAGCCTCGTCAGACCGTCCAGGTTCGTGCTAGCATCATTGCCACGGTGCGCCTTGGGCGATCCCTTCTTCCAAGGCGTCTTCAGGACGTTCGCTGAAGAAAAAGAGGATGCGAACATGAGATCTACTCTCCTTTTCAAGGCCATCACTTTCTCTTCGCTTTCGCTGCTGGCATCATCTGCGGTGCTCGCACAGGCGAATGACGCAACGACTTCAAATCCCGGCGGCTCCAAGGTACGGATTGTCCGCCTAAGCCAAATAAAAGGCGCGGTCGACATCGATCGCAGCATCGGACGAGGTTTCGAACCGGCAATTGCCAATCTGCCGGTTGTTGAGCAAAACCAGCTCCGCACCGGCGAGGGAATCGCGGAGGTCGAGTTTGAAGACAACAGTTCGCTACGCCTGACGCCGAACTCAAGTGTGGAGTTCCCGAGCCTCGAGCGCGCGGCAACCGGCGCCACTATTTCCTCTGTGCACGTGATACGAGGGACAGCGTATATCAGCTTGGTGAAGCCGCAGAACGGCAAGGCGTCTCCGAATCAGTTTGAACTGATATTTGGTACGCACAAGCTGGCTCTCGATCCAGCAACACACGTGAGGCTGGAACTTCAGGGCACCAAGGCAAAACTGGCCGTACTGGATGGGGCTGTTCGTGTGGCCGATGCGAACGGAGAGACCATTATTTCCAAAAAGAAGACCGGGACCTTTGAGGTCTTCGATCAGGCCGGGCCGGTGGTCGCGAAGGATGTTGAGCAGACTCCGTTCGATCAATGGGATCATACGGCGGCTTCCTACCACTCCAATGTGGGGGCTATGAGTGCGTTCAATTCCCCCTATGCGTACGGGACCAGCGACATGGGGTACTACGGCAGCTTTATGAACGCCGGCGGATGCGGCTCAATGTGGCGGCCGTACTTTGCCAGCGCTGCATGGAGTCCCTATTCGAACGGTTCGTGGGCGTGGTATCCGGGCAGTGGCTACTCTTGGGTGTCTCCATATCCCTGGGCCTGGACTCCATATCATTCCGGTTCTTGGGCATACTGCGATAACGTCGGTTGGGGATGGATGCCCGGCGGCGGATGGAATGGCCTCAACAACGCAAGTTTTGCCGGGCTCACGGATCCGACGCAAAACCCTGCGATTCAGCGCACCATAGGGAGCGGTCCAGGCAGGGGGCCGCACATGCCGGCTCAACCGCCGCTTCCGCACGGAGCATCGGTGATTGCGGTTAACAACAAGCCGCTCGCGACCTCGGAG
Source organism: uncultured Acidobacteriaceae bacterium (assembly GCA_963832035.1). Lineage (GTDB taxonomy): Bacteria > Acidobacteriota > Terriglobia > Terriglobales > Acidobacteriaceae > Telmatobacter. The sequence continues at coordinate 1,239,110 of CAWHSK010000005.1, forward strand.
ATTGCATCGCCCACGTCCTTTGTCTTCCGTAAAGACTCGGCGGGAATGGGTGTGCCACGAGAGACGCTGGGGCATCTAGGCAAGTTCTCGAACCAGGCGCTCAGCCATGGCATTGCGACGACTCCTGTCTATATGCATGTCCCGGAGGCGGGAAGAGCTGACGGCCGAATGTCGGAGTCGATGGCGACTTCTGTTCATCGGGGTTCTGCTCCGCCGAATTCGATGCCATCCTCGCAGGATGGTTATAGCCCCTCGCCAGGCATGGGACGCAGCGGCGGCGGGCCAGTCGCAGCGCCGGCTGCTCCAGTCAGCAGTCGCGTGAGTATGAGTCCCGGTCCATCGGCTCCCAGCGGCGGTGGTGTTAGAAAGTAGCGGCAAGAGTCTGCATTTGAGAGCGCCCGTTGTGTGCATTCCGCATCGCGGATTGCACGCCACGGGCGTTCGCGTTTGCGAATCGATTGTTGTCTACGTTAGGGCCACAGCGGCGTGTGTCAGGAATCGGGAGAATCCGTCGCCTGCAGAAATTGACGTTCTTATGGGTGAAAACGTCGCAAATCGGCGAGAATAAGTAGAGAGATGGTAAGGCAATCTTGTGGGATTGATTGGTGCGCGGCTTATGCGTGCCTAGGTAGGGTTCTGGTACTCGCTGCAGCGTTATTAACTTCGGCAGCGCAGGGTCAGCTCTTCGGACACCATACGAGGGATAGCAAGGAATCGCCTTCGGCCCAACCCACGAAGACACAACACCCAGCTTCGCAGCAGGCCTCATTCACAATTCCAGTCGAGCCACTGGGATTCTTTGCCCCGGGCGCAATCTATCAAGGCCAGCGCGAGAGTCTCGTCTCGCTGGATTTTTTGGACGAAGACCATCTCCTGTTTACTTTTCACGCGCCGGGTCTGATCCGCCGAGAAGGCAATCCAGCCGCGGATAATGAACGCCAGATTCGCGCAATCGTGCTTGGACTGCCCACGGGCACGGTAGATGCCGAGGCTTTGTGGACCGTCCACGACAGGGGCCGCTACTTATGGATGCTCAATGACGGTCATTTTCTTTTGCGGGATCAGCAAGAGTTGCAACTTGGGGATGCCTCGCTTGAACTGAAGCCTTCGCTGCGATTCCAGGGACCGCTGTTGTGGCTGGAGATGGACCCGGCGCAAGATCTCGTTGCGACCGACTCGCGCGAGCCCGTAGGTTCAAAGCCGCAACCGGGCGCAGTACCCAACCCACAGATAGCCTCAGCCTGGGTTACGACGGACGAGGTGAAGTCGTATGCGCAACCCGACATCGTCCTTCGCATTGTGCGGCGAACCACTGGCCAGGTGATGCTTGTGAGCCGCACGCGAACAACGGTGCATCTCCCAATCAACTCCGAGGGGCTCGTCGAGACCCTTCGCGGCAGGGGACATGAATGGGTGCTGAACCTGCACTATTTCAAGGGAGGCAATCGCGTTATGGGAAGCCTCGACTCGATGTGCACTCCATCGGTTGAGTTCATCTCGAATCCAGAGATCCTGGTCACCACCTGCAATCCTGACAACAGTCGCTGGATGGTGGCTATGTCGACAGATGGCAAGCGATTGTGGAATGCCGCGAAGCCGCCGACCCAGATTTGGCCGCGTCTAATCATGGCGCCTAACGGGCTGCGTCTCGCCCGGGAAACTCTTTCCGTATCGCACGAAATAGACACTTTCGCGCCGCTCAGCTTTGACGACGTGAAAGGCCAACTGGTGGAAGTCTACGATGCCATAACGGGGAAGCTGGATTTGACTGCTCCAGCGAGTCCGATACTTGACGGAGGCGGAAACGTTGCCATTTCTCCGTCGGCGCAGAGGGTGGCCGTTCTTGATGCTGGCGCCATCCAAGTGTATGAACTGCCAGCGCCGGCGGATCATGTATCGCCCGCACACTGAGTCGCACGGGGTATTCAGGGCTTGCTGCTGACGTGTAAACTTGCCTGCGGAGGTTTTTCTTGGCCACGGCTGTCGTCCGGTATACGGCTGCGGCGGTCTCGGACCGCGGACGCAAGCGCCCCTCGAACGAGGATGCCTATGGCTTCTCAGTCGAGGCGGGGGTCTACGTCGTGTGCGACGGCATGGGCGGTGCGGCCGCGGGTGAAATTGCCAGCACGATCGCAGTGGACGAGATGCTTCGTCTTCTGACGCACCTTGGTCCAGAGAGGGCCGGTCCGCTGCCCGATGCGGCTCAGAATGCGATATACGCTGCGAATGAGGCTATCTTTTCGCGAGCCCAACGGAATCATCGCCTGAGTGGCATGGGTACAACCCTCGTGGCGTTGGCAACGCACGAACATCACATATGGGTGCTGAACATCGGAGACAGCCGATGCTACCGCTTCCGCCAGGATCGACTGGAGCAACTCACTCACGACCATTCGCTGGTGGAAGAGCAGGTGCGGCTTGGACGGATGACACCGCGCGAAGCATTGCAGTCCCCGCTAAAGAACGTGATTACGCGTGCGCTCGGAACACAATCTCATGTGACGCCAGACGTCTTCGAATTTGAAGCGCAACCCGGCGATCTGTTCCTGCTTTGCTCTGATGGACTGACGCGCGAGTTGCCTGACTCGACCATTCAGACGTTGCTTGCGGGCGATCTCACGCTCGAAGCGCTCTCGGCCCGGCTTGTCGACGCTGCGAAAAAAGCTGGCGGCCACGACAACATAACGTGTCTGTTGGTGCGGGCTCAGGCTTAGCATGGGATCGCGTGGTCAGGACCTATGCTCTCTGATCGCCGTCCTTCAGATCTGATGGCATCGTTCCGGCTTGTTTTGGCAAAGCAGGTTCGAAATCGTATCCAGCATCACCGTTGGATGGACTGGCTTGGCCAAGATGTCAAATTTATGACCTTCGCTTTTGGCTTGTTGCATGAGTCCCTCGGCTGAGGGTTGGCCCGAAAACAGTAAAACTTGACAGTCCGCGAGTTGGCTCTTCAACCGAACTGCAAATTGGATTCCGTTCATTTTCGGAAGCATCACGTCGAGGATGGCAACGTCCGGTACCCATTGCGAAATGATCGGCATGGCGGCCTCTGCCGAGTAGGCAATACGAACGTCGTAGCCGTTGGATGACAGGATTTTCCCCAACGTGTCCGCGACAACTTTTTCGTCTTCAACGATGAGAATTCTTCCTTCTCCCACGTTTTCAGGCATAGCTGGCCTCACTCATTAGGGAGATGCCGTACCATCCACTGCTTGTCACAAGGGATGCCGCGTTACGCAGGCTTGGTTGGCTATCGGGGACTCAGCGCAAGCGTTTCTACTTCAACGAGTTCGCCGCGCGCAGAGGAAACCATCGATCGCCGAGAGCCCATCGAGTTCGATCGCTCGGGCCAATCTGGTCTAGGTCGAATTCGACCGGTCATTTACCAGTGCCGCTGGTGGTCGAATTCAATTATCGTATCTCTGTTTTAGATAACCCCAAGGAGTGAATAATAAAACGTTTAATATGCGTTGTTTGCGTGTTGTCGGGCGGCAGTGGACTTCGTTTAGATTGAAACAAGAACAGCGACTTTCCAGAGCTCTCCGTCGCAGCGAAGTTCGATGATTGCACCCTGACGGAATCACTGATTCCGCTTGATCGAAGATTGTTCAGGCAGTGCCCCACCCGGCGGCGACGCATGCGCGAGGAATACGCAGGGATTTTAAAAACAGCATGACGACGTTAGTGTCGCTCGTGCAAGGAGACCGCTCGCCTCGCTGAGGGATGTCGAGGACTGTTTGTGGCCGGGCACTGCCAGGGTTTCATGACAAAAATCCCGCCTATGTATGACCCTGTCTGCCCAAGGATGAGCCCTACGCAAAGCTCAGCGATAGCTAGCATTTTTGCCAGTGCTGGAGCAGGAGTGGATGGCATCCAGCAAGACGACCGAAATTCATATCGAGCGCGCCTTGAAGGAACAAGTTGGCCTGCGAGGACAATTTGGGTTCTCAGCGGAACTCGTCTGAGGTACACTTTGCACGGGCTCTGAAATCCGGTGCATCTCCCATCCCTTCCCGGTAGACGACCACGCGGTCAGAGGCTGGCCCGCTAGCTTGAGATGCAAAGGTCGATCCCGGCTGTTTACTGCGAGCCCGGTTCCCTGATTACGACAGCCGACAACCCATCCAGCAGAAAGATAGCGGAACTTCAGTCGCCATTGGATTCGCTCCGAACCTGCACGGCGTCCCGTCGCTGTTTCATAAGCTCGAAAGCAGCTCCGTAGCGATCTCCACGGCCAGCAAGATCAACGATCCATTTCGGACCTTAACTTGCGAGCGGAGAGGAGACACCGAATCATGCGAGCCAGATGGAACAGCATTTTTGTGTGTATAGCAGTTGCAGCATGTGGGGCGATTGCGCAGGAGACGCCCTCTACAACGCAGACGACGACGCCCTCAACAGTTGTGACCCCGGGAGGAAAAGGTGGGCACATTCCGGAGTTCTGGGGGCCATCCACCATTGGAAATTCAGTGATAACGGAGAACGCAAAACGGATCGGAATCGGAATCACGAATTTGACAGCGTTTGACCCCTTAATCGTTACGTCAATTTCTGGAGACGGAGGCGGGATCGGCATGTTGGGGGTGGTTCAACCGAGCGAGGGCGACTACGGATTCGCGGAATCAAACTACTGGCTGCGCAACCCGGCTGCTGCAATTCCTGCCGTGTATCTTTGGGGAGTTGGCATTGAGGGTATGTATTCCGATGGCGGAGAACTCTCGAATCAGGATATGTACATCTTCGACGCGCAAACCGGCCGGTACAACTTTGCAGTCGATGCCTCCGACAATGTCTATATCGGGGGATCGGGCTTTATGAACGCGGCAGGAGGACTTGCTCTATTTGCGGGAGCCAATGGCAACGTGGGCCTGGGGACGGTTCTACCGGGCGCCAAACTTGAAGTGAACGGAAACATCATGCTGACAAAAGGCAGCGCGGGGAGCATTACATTTCCGGATGGAACGAAGCAGACGACCGCGTTTACTGGGCTGACGCCAGCGGTCCTTAAGGGCGGTGATTATGCCGAGTCAGTGGATGTGACGGGCGACCGCACGAGATATGAGCCGGGTGATGTGCTCGTGATCGACTCAAAATCGCCTGGCAAATTCCTGAAATCCGCCGAGCCTTACTCAGCCGCGGTCTCAGGTATTTACTCTACGAAACCGGGCACGGTGGGTCGGCGCCAGCTAACGCCGATGGTCGCCGATGAAGTTCCGATGGCGATGATGGGAATTGTTCCAACGAATGTTTCGGCGGAGAACGGAGCAATCCATCCCGGAGATCTGTTGGTGACCTCGTCGACGCCAGGATATGCGATGAAGGGTACCGATCGGAATCGGATGCTGGGAGCGGTGATCGGAAAAGCGCTCGGAGGTCTGGATTCTGGCAAAGGTTCGATTGAGGTCGTCGTTACGTTTCAGTAGCACGGGAATTGAAGGACGGGATCTGTTTGGAACGATCTCAAGAAAGCGGATGAGCAGGTTTCTCGATAGGTCCTAACGGCGAAGATGGCGCAACAAATATCTTCTCGCGTCCCCATGCCCAGAGAACGACGTATCAGCAGGCAATCGTCCGTTGCAGAACGGGGAAGACCGCGTTTGAGTGGATACGCAAACGCCCATAAGGTTGAATGGTCGGGGCGGAGGGATTCGAACCCCCGACCCTCTGCTCCCAAAGCAGATGCGCTACCAGACTGCGCTACGCCCCGACATTATTCTCTGATTGTATCGCGGAACGGCTTGAGCCTCCCACCCTGAAGACTCCGCATTAAGGGTGTATGGCCCGTTCGAGCAGCCAGATAATAAGCACGATGGGAATCGCAAACACCAGTCCAATCAAGCAGGCCAGAACGAGAAGAAACACCCAATCCTTCCATGTGTGGCGTCGAGGCTCGCCGAGATGGCGTTGTAATAGCTTGTAATTGCGAGCATTGGTTTTCCACGCGATGTCGAAAGCGTCTCCCACAATCGGAATTGTGCCGACGAGAACGCTGATGCAGATGTTTACTGTCATGCGGACCAGTGTGATGTAGGGAACACCGCGCACCCACGCGGCAATGGGAATAATCAGCGATAGCAGGCCAGCTGCGACGTCTCCCAGACCCGGGAATATGCCGATGATTCCGTCAATGCCGAAACGGATCCGAGTGAAAGGGATGCGAAACGCTTCATCAAGCAGGAATTTCAGTCTATGCAATGTCTCATCGCTGAAGATTCCTGTGCCGCGAATCCAGCGCCCGGATGGGACACTGGCCGCCTTAAGCTCGGAAGACGGTGGCTTGAAGCGGCGCGATTTGGCTTCGGAATTGGGCATCGACAGCTTGGCGGCCGGATTCGGGCCTATTGGTTCGATGCTACAATCTTAGAGGTATATGGCGGCTATAGTTCAGCGGCAGAACGCCTGACTGTGGCTCAGGATGTCGAGGGTTCGATCCCCTCTAGCCGCCCCAATCAAACAAGAATTGAACGTGATCCAGCGTGCAAACGCTGCCAGGGCGTTGTTTAGAAGGCACACGACTTTAGAGTTGTTAGAGACGGGGCTGCCGGGCAATCTGCTTGCCAACAGCAACCCCGAAGTTCTCTCCCAATGTTTCCGTTGGTTGATGCGAAGCGCTGGCCGGTACGTGCCCTAGAGATCGCCCCCGAAGATATTTTCAATCGGCGCAATCGAACCGAAGAGACCGTCCTTCTCGTCATTCAGGCCAGCCGCGAAATAGAGGGTTGTTGCTGAACCAGAATTTCCACCGCTGCCGAACGAGATTCCCCAAAGCCCATTGATGGTGATTGGCGCACTATTTGCGTCTAGCAGATTTCCCTTGTAGTCGCCGGTTACGGGATCGAAAACGAGAATCTGGCCGCTACCGAACTGCCCTACAAGAATGTCGTGGCTGTAGATGCCAAAATCGCTGGGTGCCTGGGCCATACCCCAGGGAGCATTAAACCATTTGCCCCACTCAAGCCGGTGCAGCAGACGGCCTGTGGGCGAGAAGACATCGACGACGCCGAGACCCGCACCGTCTACCTCATCATGCTTCGCGCTGTCTTGCTTCGCGAAGGCCACATACAAATTGCCGCCGATGTTCTGGATATTGAAGGGCGCGAATCCCTTGGGCACTCGCTCATCCCGGAAGGCATCCCCATGCATGGAGATGGGGTAGAAGTTCGTGTCGTAGACGTTGATGCGCCCTTTTCGAAAATCCGCCACGTAGAGATAATTTGCTGAACCTGCATGCCGATCATCGACGGTTGCCACAGCCATACCTTTGAAGACCGATGCGCTGTGGGTGTTGACCTTTATGACAGCCGACGTGGCCTTAACGGCAGGATTCCAGCCAGAGAGAGTCCCATCTTCAGTGACGAAGAGGAATAGGGCCGGCGTTTTCGGTGCTAATTGAAAATCCTGGCTGCCGTTGAAGATTGTACCTGTTGGGGTGCCTGAGCCGCTGTCGGCGGCGGGAATCGTGACCACCAGCGAATTGATGACGCCAGCCCCCGTGTAGAGGGTAGCAACGCCGGTTCCATTGTCAGAAACCCACCACGGTGAGCCGGAACTGCGGGAGATACCCCAGCTATTGACCAGGTTCGGATCTGTTGCCGCAGCCATCCCCGGGATGTTGGAGATGAGGTTTGTCTGTTTGTAATGTTGAGCCTGTTGCGCCGGCAGCATCGAAGAAATTGCGAGAAGACCGACGGATGCAAAGCGCGAGAGCTGAGGGAAGGATTGAACTCGAATTGTGTTCATGGGGACTCCTTTAGTTGCGGACGACTGTGACACTCGAATGAGCTAGGGGAGGGATCGAGCGCTCCATCACCTTAGAGCGCGCGCTTGAGAAAACTTGTCACACAATTGTCACTGCGTCGTCATTGCATTGCTGGAAGAGAACTGTTGTCAGGGCGCTCTGTCTTATCTCCATTACGCATGGATTGATTGAGAGCAGCAAGGAACAAGTTTCCAGAGGAGTCGCGTCATTGAATTCGTTCCACTACAACTTCTTCAAGAAATGCGCCCATGCACCAACTCATCTTTATGCGCCGCAGAGCTTTCAGTGAGACTGACAATCAAATGACAATCGCCTGACCGAGGCCTGACACTTGTCATAGCCACGCCGCTTAGCGTCGAAGCATGTCGGATGACGCAGGTTCCAGATGAGGCGGCAGATCTCCAACTCCATTTACGGTCTGCTGGATTATGCGGCTTATCCGTTCGGTATGCTCGCACTGGCGCCGATCGTATTACGACACCTGGGCGTTGCTCAGTACGGCGTCTGGGCCGTTACAACCGCGATCGTGAGCTTCGGCTCAATCGTGGCTTCGGGATTCGGAGATGCAAACATCCAGCAGGTTGCAACTCGAAGAAGTACTGGTGATGGGGACTCCTTACTCCGAGTGGTACGGGCCTCGTTCGGAATCCATCTCATTCTCGGGACCGCGGTGGCTCTCCTGCTGTGGGTATTCGCGCCGTTCCTGGCGATTCGATTATCAATCGCTGATGCCACGCTGAATCAAGCGTGCCTGTCGTGCATCCGCATCGCCGCGCTTCTCACCATAATTCGCGCCATCGAAACCGTATGCATCAGCACGCAAAGAGCATTTGAACGATATGGCGCCGCGGTAAGAATCAGCGTCGCTGGACGCATGCTGAGTCTCGCCGCTGCCGCTGTCCTTGCCGCCTTCACGCGAGACGTCGTGTACATCATGCTGGCGACGGCAGCATTTGCGGCGATGGCCTTGCTGGCGCAGTTAATCAGACTGCGACAGCTGTTGGATTATCAAGCCCTGACACCGTCTTTCGATCCAGTCGCCACAAGAGAACTGATTCGATTCGGAATCTTCACATGGTTGCTTTCGGCTACCGGAGTGATGTTCAGCCAAGCCGACAGACTGATCGCAGGAGCGTCGATGGGCGCGACTGCCGTCGTGTCTTATGCGTTGTGCGCGCAGATGTCGCAGCCGGTTTACGGCCTAACCGCTGCGGGGTTGCATTTTCTGTTTCCGCATCTTGCCGGCCAGCGCGCCACGGCCGCTCCCGCCGAGCTGCGGCGGACTCTATTGATGGCGATCTCCATGAATGCTCTCCTCGTGTTCACGGGAGCAGGCCTTCTGCTTGCCTTCTCGGGCAGACTCCTCCGCCTGCTGGCACCTGAGTATATCGCCCGTGTTTCTGTTTCTCTTTTGCCTTCGGTACTTTCCGGCTCCGTGCTGCTGGCACTCAGTGTTTCCGGATGCTACGCCATGCTTGCGCTCGGCCGCGTACGTCCGGTGACCTTGATCAATTTGGCGGGAACGGTTGCCTTCACCTTCGTGATTGTTCTCTCTCTGCGTAGTTCTGGAGTGATGGCAATTGTTTGGGCACGCATCAGTTTTGGAGTCGTTTCCTTGCTCGTCTACTTTCCTCTGCTTCGCGAATTCCGCACAGGCGCATTCGGCCTAAGGGGTCTGGCTCCTCGCGAACCAGCCGTGGAGGAAGCTTGACAGCACAGACTAAATACGCGGAGACCAATGCCCGGGAAGAGGTGCTGGATCTGATTCAAACCGCTGATTCATTGCCAACAAGAGACGTCGAGATCGCACGTCTATCGGCCGCCCAGAGATCGTACGCGAACGTGCTTGGAGTGCTGGTCGAAACGCTCGACATGGCAGCGGCGCTCAAGCGGATTGAAACTGCATTGGTCACGCGCCATAAGGGTTACATTTGCATGGCTGGGGTGCATGGGATTATGGAGGCGCAGCGGAATCCCGTTGTTCGGGAGGCATTCGCGGACGCCTTTTTAACGCTCCCCGACGGAACTCCGACGGCGTGGGTGGGGCGGATGCAGGGCTTGCGATCGATGAGGAGATTGACCGGGCCTGACCTGATGCTCGAAGTATTTCGCCGGAAGCAATTTGCTCAATACCGCCATTTTCTGTACGGTGGCAAGCCCGGCGTCGCAGAAGAACTTGCGGCGAAGCTATTGCGGCGATTCCCATGGGTTCAGGTTGCAGGCACCTACACTCCGCCGTTTCACGACTTGACCGCGGCGCAGGAGCGGGAATTGATCCTGACGATCAGCAGAGCGAAGCCCGATATCATCTGGGTCGGTATCAGTACTCCTCGTCAAGAGATGTTCATGCGGAGGTATCTTCCTGATCTGGATACGTCCCTGATGTTTGGCGTCGGTGCTGCATTTGATTTTCATACCGGACGTATCAGGGATTGCGCAGAATGGATCAAGCGAGCCGGCCTCCAATGGCTTCATCGCCTGGTACAGGATCCTCGTCATCTTCTATGGCGCTACGTGCGCAATAACCCGGCGTTCATTTGGCACATTGCTTTGCAACTGGCGGGAATGAGGGCCTACGAAACCGCTGGCGGTTCAGATTCAATCCGAAGAGAATTTCAACGCCTCAGAGAGCCAGGCAATGATTTTTGTGCGGGAGATTATGACGGTTGATGGCGGCCTGTCTCAGTAGGTGGGTTTGACATCTCGATCGTAGGGTTGCCCGTACATGTTGGTGTGAGTCGTCGAATGCAGAAGATCAGCAGGAACCGGGATTGCACCCAGGTCGCCAGAACCCGATGTGAGATGAACACGGCGAACCATACGATTCAAATCGGGCTGCGATACTCCTTCGATCCAAACATGCATCTCGTAATCCCCTGCAGGGACATTCGCGAGATGAAATATACCGCCTGCATCAGCTTTCGAATAAAGTGCAGTTGAAAGCGTCAGAATGACTCCGCTCATTTCCGGATGTATGTTGCAAAAGATGTAAGAGACGCCCTCGCGGGAGAAGGTGACCGACTTTGTCGATCCTGCCTCGTAGAGTCCCAGGTCAAATCGCTTTCCATCAAAAAGAGAAAACACGTTATGAAAGAAAGGGTCGGCGTTGGGAAACTGCACCACGCTACCGACAGGAATAATCAGGACATGCGGTTTGAACATGCGGTTCTTCTGCAGGAGTGTGTAGTTATGTTCGGGCAGAAAAGGGGCCGGCGGTGTTTCCTGCAATGGCTTCAGCCATAAGACAGCAGATGGCGCAGCGTGCTTCGCGGCGGATTTCGGGAACGCAAGTCGCATACTTACTTCGACGGTTGACAAGGCCTGCGCCCCGGCCGATGTCGCGGCCAACAAAAGCAATAAGACCAACCGCGGGACTAGTCGAGCCCTTTCCATCAGAACCGGTACCCCGTCGCGATTCCAATGACGTCGCCTGTCGCGGTGTAGTCGTTCACTGGAGAACTTTGAAGATGCCGATATTCCAGCGAGAACATCAGGTAGGCACTGGGGCGATAGATCACGTTGCCAATGTAGGTACGATTACGGGCGAGGTTCAGGTAGTATGCGCCGGCAGGGCCGGCGTACGGTCTTAACTGGGCGGCGGGAACCTGGTCCGTTCCGAAAGCAACGTTGAATTCAAGATGTTCGCTTGCTCGCTCCTTCCACTGAACCCATCCGCCAAGATCATCGAGAGTGCGGAAGGAATAGGTGGGAGTCAGACTAAAAACGTAATCTTTGTAGCCACCTCCACCCAGTCCACCCAAAGCCTGTCCCCAATATCCGCTGCCGCTGAATTCGCCTCGCCCGGGAAGTGGAATGAGGAAATTGTAGGTGGCAGCCCATGAATTGAAAGGTGTCCCTCCCGATGTCCGGTGGGGAGCATACAAGCCCCCAAAGCCGACTTGAAAGCCGGATTCTTCTTTACCGCCAAGAAGAGCGATTCTGCCTTCCGCTCCCGGCCAGCGACTCATCTCGGCTGTCGTGGGGACTGCGATGGTCGAAGGAGGCGCAATCGCGCCGTTGTAAATCTGCGGCGGGTTCATAACGTCAATGAGTGCACCCTGAATTCTGAAGCGCTTTGAAGATGCGAACGGAAAATCCTGCGTCATCCCTACCTGGGGATTCCAGGTCCACAGATTGCCCGACCATGCCAGCGCGGACACCGCAACCGCAGTAAGAGAACTTGGAGAAGTGGGGGCAACGATGGCCTGGTCGAGGGAGAAGAATGCCTCTGTGTGCTCCCAGTTCAGAGAGGCATGAGCCGTGCGCAGCCGAAGTAACCCTCCCGCGTAGGAAGAGGCTGTGCTGTTTGAGAGTGAGGCGCCATCAAAATCGACTCGGACGTCAGCATGCGTTCGAGCGTTAAACACACGCGGCCCGCGAGCATCGATACCCAGCACTGTCTGCCGCAGGGACGCCCCCGTGGAGCCCGGTCCCTCGAGAACAAGTGTTGGTGTAACCGGGTCGTCAACCTGGGCTGTATTCACGAATCCTGTAAGCAATATGAGGCCGCTCAGTTTCAGGGGATACTTTGATTCGCTCTCAACCTTGGCCTGCTCGTGGGTGGCGATCTGGGCTTCTTCAAGGGCCTGCTGCTCGCGAATCTGTTCGACTGCGGCGGAAAGCTGAGCCGCTGAGGAAGGCACTGTCTCAGGAGAATGAGTTTGTTCCATCTGTTGTTGCAAGGCCGCGAGTTGTGCCCGCATTTGCTCCATTTCGTGTTGCGACTCATCCAGGCGCTTTTGAGTTTCGCTCATGGCCTCGGTCAACCTCTGCACTTTTAATGTCAGTGTGTCATCCGGATTTTGCTGACCTATCGCCGCCGAATTTGTCGCGAAAACTATGCAGAGCAGGCAGACGATTACGCGAGGAGCGATTCGTACCATGCAGTGCTGAGGATTTGCTAATGCGCGGTGCTGGCTCATCCCGCTGCCCACCTTTTCTGATTGGCGTTTTCGGGCGCCAGATGCTGTACCATTCCTCTGGCGATGGTCATGCGAAAGATCGTCTGGCCAGGGCGGGTTGCCACCAGAATGACTTCCCCCCCATGTTCAGCAGCGATGCAGTTCGCGAGAGTTAGTCCGAGCCCTGAGCCCTTCTGTTTTCCTTCGCTGACAAATGGCTGGAACATACTGCTGCGGACGCTTTCAGCGACACCGGGACCGTTATCTTCCACTTCGATGGAAATCACACTATCCCGTATACTCAATCGCGCTTCCACTCGCGCTTCATCGGTACCGGTCCGTGCTGATTGACAGGCATTCAGAAGCAGATTATAGATTGCCCGTTCTATTTGCTTGCCATCGACCAGCGAAGCCGAGTCTGCGGGGTCGCCACATTGTGCCGTCAATACCACTCCGGCCGCGTCTGGGTGTGCATGGAGCAAAGTCATTGCGCGTTCCAGCAACGTCGCAACCAACTCGTGGGATCGACGTATGGCTGCGCCGGTGCGGCTGAAGATCAGCATTGATTCGATCAGTTCCGTGGTGCCATGAACCGCCATCCGAATATCGCATAAAATCTCGTTGCGCTCGTGCTCCGAGAGAGGTGATGACGCGAGGAACTCCGAATTCGCATAGACGCTGGCAAGATAATGCCGCAAGTCGTGTGAAACGGAACTTGCCATTCGGCCGATGGTGGCGAGGCGCTCAGACTCGAGCAATGCCTGGTTCGTCTGCATGATCTCATCGCGCATACGGGCGAAGGCGAGGCTCAATTCTCGAACCTCGCGCGTGCCGTTGCTGGGCAGGAGGTGCGAACTGTCTCCCTCTCCGAAGGCGCGAACACCGGTCGCCAGGTCTTCGAGCGGCCGAGTCACAACCCTGGAGAGCCAGATCATCGACGCAGTTCCTATTATCAAAGCGATAAAACCCGCAAAGAGGACAAGATGGTCGATCTGCCGAATCGACTGCTCCGCCCGGTCAAAAGATTTGAGTACAACGAGCTGAAGCGGAAACGGGGCGCTTGCCGAAAGATCACGCGTGGCAGCAATGTAACGCGCATTTCCCAGCTTCAATGTAACGGGGGTATTGAGATCGTGTCCGTCTACGATCGCGGTACTCGTGATTTGGCGCACTGTTGATTCGTCGAGAGTGCTTGCAAGGGAGTGACGCTGGCTTAGAAATACCGCGTCGACTGCCGTCACCTGGCTTATCTGTTTGAGAAGATCGGGGCCAATCACGAAGCCGCTGATCACGTAGCCGAGCAAGATGCTGTCTTTTTCCCGGCCAAAGTAGAGCGGATGCACGGAGCATGCATAGAGGCGATTAGAACTGACCAGATAGAGCGGCGTCGGAGTTTTGAAAAGCTGTGTAAAGTCCACTGCTAACTGCTCGGTTTCGCGCATGTCCTTTGCATAGGCTGCAACCACGCGTCCTCGGTTGTCAGCCAATCCAAATAGATCGCTTTCGCTGACTTTCCAAAAGTGAACTCCGCCATCCTGGATGGTCGCTTTATCGCTAGTGGTCATCAGCGCTTTCAGGGTAGGCAGATCGGCGAGCAGTGCATTCTCACGTTCCAACGCATTAAGGCGCTGAGTCTCGAGATTCTGAAACGTCGTAACTGAATGTGACAGATCGCTGGTAAAGTCGTTGCTGACCTGATCCTGGAGCTGATGTCGGACGATGAGCAGACTGCCAAACGTGGCTCCCGCGATAATCAGCGCCATCGCGGCGACCAGTAGCACGCGGGTCCGAATCCCTCTGTTCTCGCCCATGCACGCTACTCCCGCTTCGTTCGGAGTTCCATCTGATGCAACTTAAGGGACAAACTTGTATCCGGCCCCATATATGGTGAGCAGGTGTGTTGGATTCGCCGGATCAGGCTCCAGTTTCTGCCTCAGTTTCAGTATCTGGTTGTCCACTGTGCGCGTGGTCGGATACGAATTATACCCCCACACCTCATTCAAGAGTAGCTCGCGGCTCAGCACGCGTTCGGGATTTTCGGTAAAGAATCGCAACAACTTGAATTCGTGAGATGTCAGGGCGACGACGACCGCAGCCCTTTTCGCTGTCATCTTTTCAAAATCAATTTCGCACTCACCAAATCGATACACGGCTGATTGCGTCGGGCGCTTTCTGCGCCGAATGGCGGCCTGGACCCGTGCCATGAGTTCGCGGGGGCTGAAGGGTTTGGTGACATAGTCGTCAGCGCCGAGTTCCAGAAGGAGCACCTTGTCCACAACTTCAGTGATCGCGCTCAGCACGATTACCGGCGTATCCGGAGCGAGCAACTTCATCGTCTGGCAAAGCTCTCGTCCAGAGATCTGCGGCAGGATCAAATCGAGCACAACTGCTACCGGATGGTGCGAGCGAAAAAGCTCAAGTCCAGTTTTGCCGTCTCCCGCAATGTCGATCGAGTAGCTCTCTTCGGTGAAGATCCGCTTCAGGACCTTCTGCATGCGCGGGTCGTCTTCGACCACAAGAATCGTTCCCAATTCAGGCTTTACCGCCTGTATCTCACCAACCTCGTCCAGAAATTGCTCCTGACTATTAACCATACGGTTCATTTTGCACTCGGAATTGAACGTAAACAAGCCCGACAGGATAAATGACAATTGTTTGACATTTCCTCTCAGGAACGCAAGGGTGATGGCACCTTATCTGCAAGAGAAGATGCGGCTCCAGATGTCGAAGGGTCGCCTTTCATCGCCGTCGAGACTCCCGAAGTCTGTGACGCGGCAAGCAATACCTGATACAGCCGCACATATTCCTGTGAAACATGGCCCGGAGCGAGATGGGGCAAAGGGGCCGGTGCCGGTCTGGGTTGACGAAGACTCAAAACTACGGCTTGTGCAAACTGCTCCTCGGCATCATCACCAAGCTCCACGAATCTGCAGCCGCGTGTACCCGCCTCACGGAAAGCGGGAATATCTGAACAGACAATGCGGCATCCGGCAAACTGAGCTTCCAGCACGGGCAAGCCGAACCCTTCCAAAGTCGACGGAGCCAGCAGTAATTCGCAGTTGCGGTAACACCATTGCAACTCTGCATCCGAGATGCCGCTCACAAACACAACAAGCTTAGCTAGATGTGCATCACGAACAAACCTGTATAGGTGCGAAGACTCCGGGCCGGGCATTCCTACAACGATGAGTCTCGTATCTTGCGAAATCTCGTTGCGGGCGATCAGTCGCCTGAAGGCGCGCAAAGCAACCATGACATTCTTATTGCGCCGATGTTGGGCCACACAAAGCAAAAATGGCGCTTCATGCCAGGTCGAAACAAAAGAAGGCTTCACCGGTACGGGGCCGCCCTCTACGCAATTGCAAATCGTGACTGCCTTGAGCATTGCTTCGGGTATCTTGACCCCGAGCCGAAGCCTGGTGCTGTCTGAAACGCAGGCAATTGCATTCGCGCTTTGCAGGCACTGCCGCAAAATCATTCGGTTGAAAAGCACCTTTGGAAATCCGAAATTCGATGGAATGTCGTACGGATAAAGATCATGTAGCGAGACAACCGTGGGACAAGGAAACGCAGGCGCATCTATCGGTGAAGGATAGGCAAGATGTACGACATCCGCGTGCAATTGTTCGGCAATGCGCGGAAGGGTGCGGTAATACCAGAGATTTCTATGCATTGTCCCCGGTCGCAGTTGAACGGCATGGACGTGAAGCCTGGAATCAGCCCGAGCAATCGATTCGCAAACATATTTGTGTTCCCAGGGAGCGACGAGAAGATGAAGCGCAGAAACCTCTCCGCGGGTGAGAAGGCCGTTTACCAGGTTGGCAGCATGGCGCGATACTCCCGACATACTGCGATTTGAAGAGACGGCGGCAACGACGATTCTCATTTCGCGCCTACCTCCGATCGAGAGAGTCCAGCGAGTACCTTAACCAGAACATTTGGTTTCATGGGTGAACCTCGGTTCGGGTGTTGTGGCTGATCATCGTTGAACCAATGAGCGCGAGGAACCAAAGAGGCAAAGACAAATCAAACACCTCTGTATCTGCGAGTCCGCGGACCAGGACGAATAGAAGCATGGCGAAAAAGAGCGTCTTCAAAGAATCGATGGAGATTTTGCGTATGTCGCGATAGACGCTCCAGTACAAAGCAAGCACGATTGCCACACCAACTACTCCGTATGCATAAAACTGCTGCAAAAGTTCGTTATGCGCGTGTCTCGCTTCGAATGGGCCGAACGGTGGGATTACTTTCCAAACGGAATGAAAGCCATGACCAATCCACGGTTGCTGCAGGGCCTCGTTGAGGATGTAAGCCCAGATTCCAATTCGACCAGTCAGGGTCTCAGATTGGTTTCCTGCGTGGGTATAGACGTCGTAGTACTCCGTGAGAAGACTCCAGAACGCAGTAACTATGAGGACGCCGGAAAAGCTGATGTATAACTTCGTCTTCCTGCTCAGTGACCGATCTCGAAAAAGCAGCAGTGTCTGTCCGGCGACAAAGGCGATAAGCGTAGTCTTGCTGAGGCTGCGCAAAAGGGTGAGCGCCAGAAACAAGGCTGGAATCGCGAATCCCTTTTCGCCTCGCCGCATGAGATATTGCGCAAGGAACACAGCAAACGCACAGGCATACCCGATCTGGTTTGGGCCAAGAAAGTCTTCGTCACCAAGACGCAAGTCTGATTGGGAGGGCAGCATCCAGCCGACGAGGGCGATCGCGCATGCACCCCAAACGTACCCACTCATCAACCTTGCAATCGTTTCATCGACTGAGCCAATCCGCAGCAGCGTAATTACGGTAAGAAAATCGCATGTCATCGCGCACCAGAACGCTGTTGCCGACGATAACGAGGCACTGCTTGTCCATAGAAGACTGCAACCGGAAAAAATCACAAACACGAGTGACCAGCGAAAACTACCAATGCGATAGAACCAGGAATAATTGCGCAGGCCAGGGCCAAATGACAGGAAAGCCGCGGAAGCAAACATCAGGTAATTCAGCGCCAGACTTGTTAAGACTCCAATCTGTGGATCTGCGTCAAACAATCTCACCGAGATGACGACTGCAACCAGACGAAATGCCAGATAGAAGCCAACGATTGATGAGAACGTTGTCAGCGTCCGGGGCCTCAGAGCTGTGTCATCAAAGGTCAAGGTCGTCATGGCGTGTACTCCGACGTCTTTCTGAAGCGCCTGGTTTTAAGGCTCACATCCGCTGCAATTTGGCCGATTAGCTCTTTTCTAGGATCTTGCAGGCTTAGCTGATTCCACCGATCAAGAACAAGGATTCGGACGCACGCGGCAATCAGAATGAGGGCGGTGATTATTACCGTGAACATCGCACGTGGCGGGAAGGACTTCTTTTCCGGAATCCCGGGGAAGTCGATCACCCGAACGACTGGGACATCCTTGGCCTCCTGTATGCGCGCCAGTTCGTACTGCTGCGTGAGCATTTCATACAGGGTTTCCTGGATGCGCACGCGGCGGTAGATATCCGCATAGGGAACCGCTAGCCTTGGAATTTGCCGAAGCGAGGGATAATCCGCGACGGTGCGATCGGTCGTTGCAGCCGAATCTGGGTTTCCGGTCTTATCCCTTACAAGCGGCGTCGATGTGCCGCTTATCATCTCGAGTTGACGCTGAAGCTCGTCCACCCGAGCATGTGCCGAGCGCACGCGCACGTTTTCATCGCCGTAGACCTGCTCTAGTGAGTTCAGTTCGGATTGCTCGAAGATTAATTGTCCTTCCAGCTTGGCCGCGGCTTCGACTGTCGCTCGCGTTTGTTCCTTCATGTCGATTGCAGTGTGCGTGCTTGCAAATTCGCTCATCTCCTGTTGAGCTTTTTCGAGGTCTGCATGCGCACCTTGCAGTCTGTGCTCGATAAACATGCGCTCCTGCCGGGCGGACGACGTGTTGGTACGATTGACCAGAAGATTCAGTTCGTCAAGGTACGCCTGCGCCAAGCTGCGCGCGCGCTGCGGGTCAGAGTCTTCTACGGTGATGGAGATTACTCCGCTTTTCTTGTCTTCGAGAACGGCCGTACTTCGCGCCAGCCGTTTCGCGGCGTCGACGCGGTAGTGTTTCTTGTAAATCTTCTGTAGTTGAAATCGATCGATAAGATCGCCGCTCACAGTGGCGCTTCGCAAAAGGTCAACGAACAACGGGCCACTGCTGCGAGCCCCCAACAGGCTGCTGGCCAAGCCACCTAATCCACCAAATTCGCTGCGGCCAGCGATTGCCGCCAACAAAGCTGTAGTTCCACCGGCAGTTTCAGGCGGCATGATGCGAGCCGTCGACTCATATTGATTGGGAATGACGAGTGTAATCACAAGGGCTAGTAACACCGCTACGGCAGCGGTACGGCCGAGAACGCGGCGATGCGCCCATAGAACTGAGGCGTTCGTCACCCAATTGGGGGCGATTTCTCTGCCTTCGTATTGCGCTGCTATGAGTTGTTCCGTTTGCATCTGAATCCTCAATGATCGGCAGAACTAAAATCTAGAGACCCGCTACTGCCGCGGTGATTGCTATGGATGAGGCGATCTGCGCGGTACTCAACAGATTCCTCCAAAACAACGAGGCACCGATGATCTTCTGCGGCACAACCACCACATCGCCAGGCTCGAGACGCGTTGAGAGCACATCAGGCTCGAACCACTCACCTGAACGTCTGCCGACAACCGAGCCGTTGGCACGAATTACAAAGATCTCCTTCCGATTTGCCGCGCTTGTGGATCCACCGGCATGCTGGAGATACCAACCAGCTGATTTGCCGGGAGTGAAAGTAATTGCCGATGCGTTGTAAACCTGTCCGCTCACAAGAACGAACCCGGGCCGTTTGGGAACGCGGAGCACATCTCCTCTGCGCACTTCGACGTCCGCCGAGGTGCCCGCCCATGAGTCGATATCGGATGAGATGTGAATGACAAGGCGACCCGTCGCAGGTTGGCTCTTGAGGCGCGAAAGGATCTGCTCCTGCTGTTGTTGGATAAGCTGCGCCTGCCCTTGCCCAGACTGGTCTGTCGTTGAAATGTTTGCGGACAGGCGAGCTGCAGCCGCGCTCGATTCGATTTGCCGGACCAACTCCACACGGCTCTTCTCTTCGAGTTCACGAACCTGCTCGCGGATCAGGACTGCGCCCGCCGGGTAGGCCGTCTCGCGAAAGCCTCCTGTCCTCCGTAACACATCACTGAGACGCTCACCCTCTAGAAATCCGTAGCTTCCAGGGTGTGCCACCTCGCCCTCAATGGTGATCGAGGCGCCGATATCGTTCCATCCTGTGATCTGATGGATGGTGAGCACATCGCCCGCCTTCAGTTCGCGATCCGCAGTGCTGTCGCTGCGATCCACAGCGTCCCCAATTCGCACATCCAATCGCTGGCTTTCTACCTTTGTGCCGTTCACGACGTGGTAGCTGATAAGGTCTGCCGTTTCGACCAGCGCGTCCCGCTTAAATCCACCGGCCATGCGCACAAGTTGAGCTATGGTCATTCCTATCGAAAGCGGATACGAGCCCGGACGCAACACCTCTCCGTGGATATCGACTCTGGGGGCGTCGACGTCATATCTGCCAAGTACACGGACCGTATCAAAAGGCCGCAAGGGGAGATTGCCGTTTCCGATCAATACGTCGGGCACATTGAAGTCGATGGTTTCGACGTGGAGGTCAGGTGGAATGAGCCGAATAATCTCGCCCTGCGTGGCCGGCTCTGGCAACAAGTCCTGATAGCTCTGCACGAGTTCGCTAAGGCGCATGCCGTCGTGATACGGATGACGTCCGGGCCGCACTACATGGCCCTCAAGGTAAACGACGCGCCCGCTATTCGGAGCAATTGGAGCAATACGGATGCGATCCCCGTCCTTTACTTCAAACTCGGAAAGCGCCTTCTGATCCTTCGCGCCGGTACCGATGCTGATTGTTTCGCGAAGCTGGTTCGCATCAATTCGCTCGACGGAAATATGATCGAGCGAAGCTGCAACCGTGACTCCGCCCGCGGCGTCAAGCAGCGCAGCAAGGTTGGTTTCATCGTTCAGTTCATATATGGCTGGCCGTTTTACCGCACCCCAAATCGCAACCTGCGGACCTGCGGCGGGCACCACGAGCGTGTCACCGGCTTGCAAACGGTTCTCAGTTTCGCGTACTCCGCGCAGAAGAAAGTCGTAGAGATCGACAGTGCCGATGAGTTGCTTGCCGCGATAGTGCTTGACGATACGTAATGAGCCAATTGCTGTTGGGCCGCCCGCGGCGTACAGGGCGCTCAGCGACGATCCAAGCGAACTGATCTCGTATGCGCCGGGCCTTTGCACATCGCCAACAACGTAGACGCGGATCGTTCGCAGTCTGCTCAGCATCACCGAGACCTGAACGTTCCTGTACTGCTTTTTCAGGTCGTCCTGGATTAGCGATCGTGCCTTTTCGAGCGTGAGGCCCGCGATCTGAATGTCGCCTGCTTCTGGGAGACTGAGGTGTCCATCGGGCGACACCACGCGTGAGAGCGTCTGCGATACTCCACCCCAGAGGTCAATCGTGAGACTGTCGCCCGGGCCCAAAACATAATCGGGCCCAATCGGGACATCAAGAGGAACGGACCCGGCAACCGCTCGATCGCGACGGACAAATGCCTCCGATCCGAATCTCTTTAATTTGTCCGAAGAGTCCGGGATCTGTGTGTAGAGATCGCGAAGCGAAGTGAGGTTATAAGGGGCCGGACGGCGAAGAACCGACGGTTCGTTCGTTATATTGCTAGGCTCGCGATCAGGTTGGGCTGAGCCGTTTTCAATCCTGGACGAAGCCGACCGACTCTGCGGCACCGCGTAGGGATATTTGTTTGATTGCAAATCCCCAAGCTGTTCTCCTCCGGACTGCGCATTGGCAACTTGGCCCGTCTCGGTCTTTTCGCTTAGGGGCTCCGCCTGGCTCGATAGGGACTGGCGATCAATAGTACTGTGGCCGCGTGCCATTCCACGCTGCAGATCATCGTCATTCACATACCCTCTAGCCCTTAGAAATATCGTGATGCTCTGGCGCAGATCTTTATCCGAGATGATCTGGGTGTACACCATCTCGTCCGTGATGGCATCTGCCTGGACTACGGTGTCCTCGTGTTGCGTTCGAGCCAGCAGATCTTTCATCTCGACCATCAATTCAGGCCTGCTTTGAAGAATCGAAATAATCTGAGACGCTGATAGCGAGACCTGCGATGGAATATCCCCAGAGTCAGACCCCTCGGAATTGACCACGCGATCAACTGTGTTGGCGTCAGGTGCGGCCGTCGATACACCGGGGAAGGTTTGCGCGGCGCTCGAACTTGAAAGAAGACACAGGCCAACGGCAGTCGCGCACAAGATAACTCGAAAATGGAGATCGCTTCGCCCTTCGTTCATTGCGAAACACCTCCAAGCCGGCGCTGCCAGCGCAGTGACTCGATAGCCAACCCAACGCCCTCTGCGACGTGAAAGCGCAGACGTTGAATCACAAATTGTGCCTCATATTTGTAGCGACGAATCCGCGTCCAGCCTCCTTCTCCGCCAATCGGCCGGGTAATCCGCGGTGGCCGGTGAAGTGGAAAGATTAGTCGTCTACGTGCAACGTATTCTTCCGGCGAATTTGGATTCAGTTCTTTGCGCAGCAAGAGATAGAGCTTGCTGAATGGGGTGTCCGACATGAGAACACGGCGTCCATAGAGCTGGATCCAAAGGCAAACTGCAGGAGGCAACCGGTCCGTCGACCAGCGCGATAGTTCTGGCGGCGCGAACGGCCCAAAGAACAGCGAGGCCAGTAGAGTTGTAGCGCCGATCGCAATGTCGGATCCGGGCTCTTGTGCTGCGATCAATTGCACTTCATGCCAGAATGCTGCGTCATTTCGCCGCGCGCAGACATGTCTCCAATACTCCAAGAGCCAGGAGCCCCGGGTGTGTTCGCTGCAGATGTGCTTGAACAGATGCTGGCCCTGCAAAACGAAGATATCCGCAGGTGAGAGCCCAGGAAGCCCGTGGCCACGTATGGACCGCGGTTGCATCCGAGTCAGGCGATTCGATTTCAAAGCTGCATCCGAACCGGCAATAAGCTGTACATCAACTGCTCGCTCGGGGCGCACCTGGTACAAGTTCTTGAGCGACGCGGTACCCGACGGGCCGGCCTTGAACTCCCACGTTGATCCGCTCACGGCGGTAAGACGGTATCCGAATTGACCCAGGCATTCCCTGGTCGATTCCGCGTCTGACTCTCGCACGAGCAAATCAAGATCCGTCTGGTTGCGCAATGCAATGTCAGGAACGGACTCAGGGGGAAGCGTAACGCCTTTCAGCACGCAGCAATTGATGTTTCGCTGTTGCAGTGCGCGGGTCAGCAAGAGTATCTCGTCGAAAAGAGAATCGGCACGCTTGCGGTTGTCTGCCAGGTTCGTCTGAAGTTGATTCAGAAAAGGGGCGGGTATACAGGCATCCAGATTCAGCGTAACGAGTCGATCGAGAAAATATAGAGCTAGGCCGCTTATATCGAGCCAGTCTTTTGCATGCTCCCAGTCTCGAGCAGCAAATTCTCCCAGACGAGCGCGAATTGAGGGCGCTGGTTCGTGGAAGCTCGCGAACACGGCTTCTTTCAATCGCAGAGACCGAGTGTGCTGCTTGCTTTCGATTTCGATCGGGCCAATGTTCATGGGACCTCAGTGGCTATACATTTCTGGTTCGCCCAGGCTGCCGGCAGTTGGAAGATGGCGTAGATAAATAACGATTGACCAGATTTCTTCGTCGCTGAGTGTCCCTTTTGACCCCGGCATGCCCGAAGGCCAGATGCCGTTATCGATCACCCACTTCAACTGACCGTCGGTGTAACTTTGAACCTCCGCCGAAGACAGCGATGGAACTGGAGGCGACATTCTGTCGGCAAACGGCACTCCTGTATTCTGTCCATCCAATCCATGGCACGCGACGCAGTAGTGTGAGAATGCTTCCTTGCCATCCGCCAGCGAGTCCGCAGTTGTCGACAATGGGTTCTTCACGTTCTTGTCTCCAACAAATACGTTGTGTTTCGCTTTCCACAACATGCGAGTCTCAAGGTTGCCGGGCTGCGTCGCCTTCACCCCACGGAGGAGAATCGACAAAGGCACGACCACGAGACCAAGCACAAAGGCCAGCGTTGCAACTAGGATCCACCAGCGCATTTCTATGCCACCACGTGAATTGTCAGTGTCATCTTGCCGTGCCCAGAACCACAGAACACCGAGCAATGGCCGACAAAGGTTCCTGTCGTAGTGGGAGTGAGAGTGACATCCGAGCTCTTTCCTTTTGCCGCCCGGAGGTCGAGGTGCAATTCGCGAATACGAATTCCATGGTCCACATCGCTGCTTGTCAGCACAAAGTCAACCGCTTCACCCTTCTTTAGCGTGATCTCGGCCGGCTCAAATGCGAATCTCTTTGCCGTCACTTCCACGCGCCGGGGACTTGCCGGCTTCGCGGCGGATGTACACATGCAAACTACGAGTGACGCGGTTCCCAATACTCGCAATGCGAAATTGAGTCGCCTATGAACTTTGCTCTTTGTAACCGAATAGCCTTGTCCAGGACTGCAGAGCTGCTTATGAATGTTGATCAACACGAAGACTCCGGATCATGAATTGTCTTATTGACTAACAACTGCCATTAACCTAGCGAGTCCACAGATTTGGCGTGTCATACATGTGTCAGTGGATTGTCATGAGATTGTCGCGCCGCCCTCCAAATTGCCGAATTGGCATGGATTCCCGCGTTGCTCGATAGCTCATTCAGAGGACCAGCAACCTGAAAATCCAATCCGGTGACATTCCACTGACAAAGAGAAGACTCTCCACTGACACATCGAGAATCATCCGCCTCTACGGTGAATACATGTTGGCAAGCATGCATCGGTTTATCGGCTCCTGGATTCGTGCAATAGCGGTCGGGGCTCTATCGGCGGTTTGTTTCTTTGGGTGTGCGAAGCTATTCGCTCAGGACACTCCGTTGATTTCCGGAGGAGTCGGCTTCATCACCATTACGAACGGCGGAAACACTACTTACCTGCCGACCATCAATCCCTTGCTCGCAGCTCCGCTGGGCGATCACTTGCTGGTGGAGAGTCGCGCAACCATCCTCAATTCCTTTTCCCCGAAGGGTAACGGGCAAAGCGGATATTCGAGTTCGTGGTTCCTTGGTCTCTCATATCTGCAGTTGGATTACCTCGCGACCCGGCATCTGACGGTTGTCGGGGGTGAGTTTCTAAATCCATTTGGCACGTACAACGAGAGACTCACACCGATCTGGATCAGCAACTTTGAAAGCGCTCCCATAATTCTTCCGCTTGGCACGATGCAAACTGGTTCTGGTGTTGGGGGCATGTTGCGTGGATCGGCGATCTCAACTGGAAAGGTCTCGCTTGACTATGTCGGCTACTTCTCCGCGGCGAGTACGAACGAACAGTTCAACTCCCGACGTTCCACTGGGGGAAGGGCGGACCTTTATTTCCCACAGGCACATCTCGAAATAGGCAGTTCCTATGGTCGCCTGTTGGAGGGCCAACACCAGAACTTCGAAGGAGTGCATCTGTGGTGGGAACCTGCAGATGCCCTAATCAAGTTCCGATCGGAGTACGCACACGGCCAGCACTCGCAGGGTTATTGGATGGAGAACGAATTTCACCTCACCCGTTCACCCGATGCGAATGTTGTAAAACGCGTAATTGTGCCAGTGGTCCGGTGGCAACAGGCATTTCGAAATAGCCCTGACTCCACCGATGGTCTGCCCCCTGAAGACACGAATCGGGCGGATTTCGGTCTAGATTTTCTTTTCCCTCATAACTTCCGAATCAACAGCAGCTATTCGCGGCAGTTTGCGTCCTCGGGCAACCTGAACGCGTGGCAAACCGGAATCATCTACCGATTCCTGTTTCCAACTTGGAAAGGCAAATAAAGATGCAAAACAACATCAGACTCTGCATCGCACTGATAGCCGGGCTCGGAATTCTCTCCATTCTGCCGGCCATCTCCGCGCAGCAGTCGCAGCAGCAGGACTCTAAACCTGCCGCGCAGCAACCCGAAAAGGCGCAGGCTTCGTCGGCGGACGTAAGCGAGGGAGAGAAGAAGTTCAAGCAGAACTGTTCCCGTTGTCATGAAGCCCCGCAAAGTTTTTCTCCCCGAATATCGGGAACGATTGTGCGCCACATGCGAGTGCGTGCCTCACTGAGTGAAAAAGATGCACGCGAAATCCTCCGCTTCCTCAACCCTCAGTGAACTGCCCAAGAGCATAACCGCGTCGTCGACCGATGCACCTTCCTGCCGAGAGGACTGAAATGAAATCCATTCTGTTGCGCCGCAGCACATTCGCGATCACAGCCGCCGGTCTCCTCGTGAGCACGGTCCTAGGACAAGCTCCGGGGACAGGTGCCATACGCGGAACAGTGTATGACCCATCGGGTTTGGCCATTCAGAATGCGCATGTGACGCTGTTGAGTGAAACCACCGAAGCGACAAGAACAGCGTCGACGAATACGGGGGGTACCTTTACGTTCCCTCTGCTTGCTCCCGGTCCGTACACAGTTACTGTTCAATCCGCAGGATTCGCCGAGAGGACCGCAAAAGATGTCGGCGTTGTGGTCAGCGAGACCGGAGTGGTCGATTTTCACCTATCGATTGCAAGTGTCGGAACCAGCATCCAGGTTGAGCCAAGCCCCGAACTCGCGCAGACCGAGAGCTCGACGTTAGGACGTGCAGTCGATCTGCAGACCATCGAGGCTCTCCCCCTTTCCAATCGAAATTACACGCAAATTCTCTCGCTCTCTCCGGGGATCGTAGTCGAACTGCCAAACGCAAGCGCGCTGGGTCGAGGAACCCAGAACGTGACGGCAAACGGAAACAAGACCACTGGTAACAACATCCAGTTCAATGGGGTGGATGCCAACAATCTCCAGGAGAATTCAGCCGCAAACGCGGGAGAGGAAGTTGGAGTAGCCACACCTGCGCCCGACACGATTCAAGAATTCAAGGTTCAGACCGGCAACTACGACGCCACTTACGGAAGAGGCACGGGCGCGAATGTTGACGTCATCAGCAGGAGCGGTACAACCAACTACCACGGAGCAATGTGGGAGTTTCTTCGCAACGACATGTTTAATGCAAACAACTTCTTTTCGAAGCTGACAAATCAGCCTCGTCCGGTGCTGAAACAGAACCAGTTTGGAGGTGCGATCGGTGGACCGATCCTGCGCGACAGACTTTTCTTTTTCGGAGCTTATCAAGGTTTACGTTCCAGCAATGGAGAAGGCGACCAGGTCACCGTCAATTTACCGCAGCTGACTTCAGACAGATCGGCCCAAACCCTCGGCGCCCAGTTCTGCGCGTACCCCACATCTGCGGGAGGCACGCAAATCGCGTGCGATGGATCGAACATCAATCCTGTAGCGTTGGCGCTGCTCAACTTCAAATTCCCAAATGGCCAGTACGCCGTGCCCAACCCGCAGATATTGCTTCCTTCGAGTGGGCCCGGCCAAATGCCGATCGGAGAGTCCACGTTTGCAACGCCTGCTTCTTACAACGAAGACCAATTCACGCTGAACATCGATGACAAAATTTCAGAGAAGAACCAGTTCGCCGCCAGATTCTTCTATTCGCACGCCCCAACGATCGAGCCGTTTTCACCGAATGCGGCGACGGTTCCCGGCTGGGGAACCACCGAGCTTGATCAGAACGCGATGCTTGTGCTCTCCGATACGCATGTCTTCAATCCGCAGCTCGTAAACATTGCTCGGTTCGGCTACATGCGATTCGACGGAGACGCTGCGATTGAGAACCCGATTCTTGCATCAGACCTGGGAACGCAATCCCCTACCGGCACTTCCGGTGGGAAAATTCCTGCACCCGGAATCACCATCGACGGCTTATTTACTGTCGGCGATGCGGGCACTCCATTTCAGTGGCAAGTGACGAACAGCTTTATCTGGCAAGACACGGTTTCGCTCACCAAACGTAATCACGCTTTCCGCTTCGGCGCAGAAGCAAAGAGACATCAGGTGGATGTGACCGCACCCTTTTCAATTGATGGGCTGCTGGATATCCGCACGTTCAGCGATTTTCTCCTTGGCCAGAGTGCCACTCAAAACGGCAGTCCTATAGGCAGCAGCAACGTCAGTCTCAGCAATGGGAGTTCGGGACTCTTTCGCAAAGATGAGCGTTATATTGACTTCGCAGCCTTCGTTCAAGATGACATCAAGCTCTCGAGCCGTCTGACGCTGAATGCGGGGCTCCGCTATGAAATCTTCGGCGCCCCCTCTGACATCAATGGCCGACTCGTCACATTTGATCCGAAAATTGCGACCAAATCCGCGCCACCCGATGGAACTTTGAGTGGTTTTGTTGTTCCTTCCAATTTTAAGGGAGAGGTTCCGGACGGAGTCTTAAAGTCGTCGATCCCGGGCTTATTCCCGACGCGGTATTTCGACTTTCAACCCCGCATCGGTTTCGCCTGGCGCCTCGCCGATCGTCCAACCGTCCTGCTTCGCGGTGGATACGGTCTCTACTTCGACAGGCTTTCTGGAAATCTTGCTGTGCAGTTGTTGGCTGTCGAGCCCTTCGCTGTCTTTCAATTCTTCACAGGGTCATCAAACGGTGGCGCGACCCTCGAGCAACCATTCGCTCCCCAATTGCCGCCCAACGAGTCGTACCCCATGTTTGTGCCGCGTATTCCCGGTGGCGGCCCGAGTCTTACTGCAATTTCCAGAAACATGGCCAATCCCTACACTGCCGAATACAACCTGAATCTACAAACCGAGCTTGCTCGAAACTATCTTCTTGAGATCGGATATGTCGGCACGCACTCCTTTCATGTGGCTGGCTGTACCCAATTCAACCAGTCACTCCTTGCCAGTCCGACAAATCCGGTGAACGGAGAGACGACAAACTCCGCGGCGAATGTTATCCAACGTCTTCCCTATGCGGGAATCAGCCCTGGTTCACTTTTCTGCGAATCATCCTTTGACGCTAACTACAATTCCCTGCAGACCAGCCTGACCAAGCGAATGAGCCACGGTCTCGAGTTCCTGGGAAGCTATACGTGGTCAAGGAATTTCGACCAGACCAGCGGATCGAATGGAAGTGGATTGTATGAGACTCATCTCATCACCAACGATCAGACCAACTTCAGGCAGGCATGGGGTCCAACAGACTTTGACCGCACCAATCGAGCCGTTTTGAGTCTCGTATACAAAACCTCATTCGCGCATCGCATGACTCCCACGATGTCACGCATCGTTGGAGACTGGCAGGTCTCAGCTGTCGCGGTGGCGCAGAGCGGCACTCCCATCACTATCGTCGACGATAGTGCCGGCACCGTTTATGGCAATTATCCCTTCGAGAACCGCGCCCAACTCGCAGGTGGAATCAAGCCAACTACCTCCGGCTCGATGTACTCGCGCGTATTGAGCACCTATCTCAACCCTGCCGCGTTTACATCAGCTCCCGAAGCTCCCAACGGAACCGGCGCAGGCGACACCGATTTTGGGAATAGCAGTGAAGGGCTCGTGCGCGGGCCGTCTCAACGCAACATTGATATGGCTGTGGAGCGGTCAATTCCGATGACGGAACGCTACCACCTCCAAATTCGCGGAGAGTTTTTCAATCTCACCAATTCCACGAATTTCAACAACCCCAACAACAATTTGAGCAACGGCCCGGCCTTCGGCGTGATCACCTCAACGGCCACCAACCCGCGCATCATTCAACTCGCTTTGAAGTTACAGTTCTGAGACCAAGTCTGCCCGAGAGAGATCGCAACTATGCTCAGCATCGAAGAAATACGCGCCTCGTGTGCCGGGTCAGAGCCGGTTCAGTTTGCCGATCCTTACCTCTCGCAGATCAAGATGCCGCTGCGCGAAACTTTTTACCCATTCGGTTTCCCACTCCATATCGAGACTAACTGCGATGAAGTGCTAATTTCCGCAGCGGCCAGCTGGCAGGGGTTCGTCAAACTTTTCGATACCGTTCCGATTCGCGTCCGTGTCCATGTGTCAAGCGGCCGTTCATCAGATTGCCCTCCAACTCCCGTTTCCCGTATTCAGCAGCATCTTGTCTCGAACGTTGCCGATTCAGATAATTTTTCGACGGCAGATATCTCGCAGGCATTCGTTACAATTTGGCTCACCGAGGCGGCCGTCGCCAATCGTGGTTATCTTCGTTACTTCTTTCTGGAATCGACGGCAATGGCTGTTCTCGCCGCTTCGCACGCTACTGCAATTCACGCTGCTTGTGTTGAACATGAAGGTTGCGGCATGCTGCTTTGCGGCGACTCCGGAGCAGGGAAGTCATCGCTTTCCTACGCCTGTGCTCGCGCCGGATGGACATATATTACCGACGATGCGAGCTTTCTCATCAACGATCGCACCGACCGCCTGGTCGTGGGCAATTGCAACCAGGCTCGCTTCAGGCCCTCTGCGGTGGAATTGTTTTCTGAACTTACCGGGAAAGAAATTGTAAGGAGATCGCAGGTAGGCAAACCGTCCATCGAGCTGAACATTCAGCCCGTCAATGGAATCTCTGTCTCCTTCACTTCACATATTAACCATGTCGTTTTTCTCAACAGGCGTAACGTGAAGCGCCAGGAACTTGTGGAGTTTCCCACCGAAGTGGCGAAGTACTCCATGCAGCAGGTGCTCTTTAGCTTGCCTCCGACTCGGAAGGTGCAGACTGCAATGATCGATCATCTTCTCGACGCTGGCGCCCTCGAGCTTCGCTACACCGACGTGAATTGGGCGATCGAACGACTGACGCAGCTTGCCGAGAGGGGTTGTTAGTGGATTCTTCTGTCGAATGCGCGGGCCTGCCCTCTGTAAAAGCCTCAGGGGTCGTAGCGCGCCTTCGATCAAACTGGTCATTCAGCACACTCGGTCGCTCGTTCTGGACGTTCTTTGTGGCGGCATTCTTCTTCGATTTGGGTGTAAGCCTGTATTTCTTTCTTTTCAATCTGTTCTTGCTGAATCTGCATTTCAACGAGCGCGCGATGGGGATCATCGCCGGCGCGCTCATGATGGGCAACGTTGTGGGAACAGTTCCAGTGGGCATTCTGGCACGGCGTGTGGGATTGCAAAAGCTCCTGTTATTTTGCTTCATTGCGGCGCCCATTATTTTCATCTGCCGCACCGCGTTTCTCTGGATGCCGGCGCAGATCGGTCTTGCGTTTCTTGCAGGATCTGCATTGAGCATCTGGCCGGTGTGTTTTTCGCCGACGGTGGCGGCCCTCACCACTGAAACCAATCGCGTCTTCGCATTCAGCATCGTCTTCGCCACTGGCATCGGAACGGGAGCGCTTTCCGGGTTGGTCGGCGGGTCAATCCCTCAAATTGTGTCGCATGTCCAAGGCGTAAACAGCACTTCCGGTGGCATGCGGCTGGTTCTCATCGGGGCCTGCGTATTTTGGATGCTCGGCGTGTGGCCCATCGCGACGCTTAAACCTCCTGCCCCCGCAAAGGCTGAGCGCCACAACCGTCCGCTGTTCCATCCCTTTCTCATTCGCTTCTTGCCCCCATTCGCCATCTGGAGCATCGTCAGCGGATCCTTCATTCCATTCGCGCCAGTCTTTTTTCAGAAACATCTCAACATGTCGCTGCAGCATGTCGGGCTTCTATTTTCAACTTCGCAGCTCGCTCAGGTCTGTGCGGTCCTCATCACCCCGCTGCTTTATCGAAAGGCCGGCTCAATCGTTGGCATTATCTGTGCGCAGATCGTCGCCGGTGTTGCGATGTTTGCCCTAGGCTTCAGCCACAGTGCACCATTTGCCGTTGCGTGGTACCTCTTTTACACGGCCGTGCAATTTTCTGCCACTCCCGGCTTCTATGGCCTGCTGATGAGCCGCGTTCCCGAAACAGATCGCAGCAGTGCTTCGGCAGTGCAGAACATTGTTGGGGCACTCTCAGGTGCGGGCTCGGCTGCGCTGACCGGCCTCCTCGTCGTTCGCTATGGATACGGCCTTGTCTTCAACTTCAACGCAGTTCTTGCAGGATTTGCTGCGTTGCTCTTATTTGTCCTTCATGGATCTCTCAGGAGTTCCCAAAGATCGAACAATCTCACTGAGACACTTCCTCGCTGAATTTGGTCCCCGAAAGGCAGATTTCCAACTGTGGTAATGTAGATTCTGCAAGTTGCCGATGGCTAAAAGGCTCAAAGGACTGATTCCCACTAGCCATCTCAATGTGCACACTCCCAAAGCCCTGGGTGGTCGGACTTTCGAGCCTGCGTGAGCCTTCAATCTCCCCAAGATGAAATCCATGCCAATGCGGCCGCGATGTTGAAGGCGGGATTGCGCCCGTTCGAACCGCGCAAGGGATTAAGAAACGGACACCTGCAGACCATCTTTGGCAATTACCTGCCGCGACCACCATTTCTATGCCCGTCTGTGGCTGAGTTAGTTGAAGTCGATTCGGCAGACGGCAGCCGTGTGAAATGCTTCTGCAACTGGCAACCGGAATCTGTTCGCGCAAATCGACTGACGGTGATCCTGGTGCACGGACTTGAGGGCTCGTCGGAGTCGCGCTACATCAAGGGAATCGCAGACAGGGCATGGGCGGCAGGATTCAACGTCGTGCGCATGAACATGCGCAATTGCGGCGGCACCGATGACATGACGCCGACGCTGTATCACTCCGGCTTGTCATCGGACGTCGGTGCGGTGATGCGTCATTATGCGAAAGAGTTTGGGCTGGAGCGCGTGGCGCTGATTGGCTACTCGATGGGCGGCAACCTGGTGCTCAAACTGGCAGGTGAGTGGTTAAGCGCGGCGCCGCTGTGCGCCGTTGCGACGGTGTGCCCCGCCATCGATCTGGCCGCGGGTTCCGACGCATTGCACGAGCCAGTAAATCGAGGGTACGAGTGGCATTTCCTGCGCGGACTGATGCGGCGATTCCATCGCAAGGCCGCGCTCTTCCCAAATATCTACGCAACTGATGGCATTGGCCCTATTCGCTCCCTGCGGCAGTTTGACGACAGGATTGTGGCCCGCTACTGCGGATTTCGCGATGCCGACGATTACTACTATCGGGCAGCGAGCGCGCGCGTCGTGGATAAAATTGAAGTCCCCACTCTGATCATTCGTGCGTTGGATGATCCTTTCGTTCGCATGTTGCCGGAGACCCGCGCCGCTCTGCTCGCAAATCCCAACATTCTGCTGATCGAGACACAGCATGGCGGTCACTGTGCCTACCTCTCGCGCGACCGAGGCAACGACATTCATTGGGCCGAGGTCAGCATCATCCGCTACCTGACGCAGTTTGCAGGTGCCGCTGAAGCGGCAATCGAGTCAGATGGAAGCTGATTGGGAGTTCGAGATCGGCGGCGATGCTCCGGTTATAGAGGCGCGATGGCAAGGCTTCGTGGATTTGCGCGCCGACCCGAGTCGCGCAGGTGGCCTCGCTGAAGCATCGCAGCTGCCAGGTCTTGCTGACGTGCTCACTCGGCTGAATTCCACAGAATCGCCGGTGTGGACATGCAAGACCGACGTCTTTGTGCCCGACCAGATTGATCCAGACGAACTCGACGCGTCACGTGTAGAGGGGTCTCATAAGATCGCATGCTATGTCGACGTTCTGGCGCGCGACGACCGGCAGTGGGATATTCCTCTCAAAGCGGAAAGGGCTTGTCGAGAGTTGTGCGCCCGGCTGCGAGACATACCGCTCCGGCGTTGCAGAGTCGATATGATTATTCGGCGCGCCCACAACAGGCCCGACGAGAATGACCTGGGCGTGACTGCATATTTGACGGCATGTGGCGAAACGGAGAGCGATGCGAAGTCGAGGCTCGCCGACTGTCTCTCGCTGTTTTCTCAGGCGATCGTGCCGGTGCCAGGATGAGCAATCCGACCGCGACGGACCTAGTTTCCGCGCGTCGTCATTCAAAGCTACAATGAAGAAAAGCGGGCGAGTAGCTCAATCGGATAGAGCACCGGCCTTCTAAGCCGGGGGTTGTGGGTTCGATTCCCGCCTCGCCTACCATTTAATTTCAGTAATTTACTGATAACTCGTTGATTCCTTCCCTTGTTGCTGTGGAGAAAATTGTGGGGAGTCTCCTTCTCCTTTGGAACTGCTGAGAAGTTCCACGGCTTTTCGCTTTGCCTCATTCTCCGTGTGCGAATACCGTTCGAGCATCTTCCGACTCATCCAACCTGACGAGAAATGAGAGTTGAGTCGGCCACTTTCGCAATCCCCCAGTCTGGAAACAAACGTGTGGCGGAAGTCATGGAGGCGGCAAGAGACTCCAGCGGAACGACGGCAGGCCGACCATGCCACTTTCCTGCTTCCAATTGGCTTATCCGGGGCGCGATTCCAGACCTTCACCGCGCCGTTCTTATGACCCGCTTCACCATCCAACCCTTATCTCTCCGAAGGGAAAACGAAGTGGCTTGGCTGGGGATCGTTAAATCGTGAGTGCCACTCTACCAGAGCACGCAATGCATCTTGGTTGAGCGGAATTACCCGCCTTCGCCACCGACTGTCTTTGAACGTCCCACCATTACGCAGCGGGCAAGGCGTCGGCATCCACCAACTTCCCATCGGGAACAAATTGGGAGGTTGTCTCGATGATCGTGGCGTTGGGATCGAACTTAGGTCGCTTCTCTGCGGGACTTGGGGTGTTTCCAGCGGAACTTTCACCGGCAAACGGTGTTCCGACGCCCGGAGGGCCGGGCTGTCCGGGGATAGGTTTCTTATCGGACCGCGTGGAGTCGCTCATGTTGAGTCTCAGAAAATGCGTGGAGCCAGGGAAAGCGCCAACTCAGCTGGACCCGCCGTAGACCGACCAACTGTTGACAACCTCTTAGAATCTTATACCTTGCACCACAACGAGGCAGTCCCGTCTATGCCGATAACCAACAGTTGCCAAACATGCCCTCAATCTCGAATCAGCCTCTTCCCACCGACTCGTTGACGCGCCCGCCGGCTCAGCAAGCGAACGTCACTTCTCAATGGTGGCAAATGACTGGTTCGGATCACTAATGATGTGAATTGGATCAATTCGACAGAGATGCTAATTCGTCCCTAGAAACTGGCTATTGTTCACACTTCCATTAGGTTATTTCCACTTGTCTGTATAGTCGCCTTGTCGGACACCTGTCCTCCTGCCGATTCCATCCCGGAGTACTGAAAAGCCAGTTGTCCTGGTAGACGGTTTTACGTCCAGGTGGATCGGACTTGTAAACACTGGCGGACTTCTCGATACCTATCGTTTGACGGTTAGTGAGTTGGCGATTATGCGATGACTGACGTCCGAAGAGGATCGTAAAAAGATGGCCCGCCTGCAGCAGCATACGGGCCATGGAGGGAAACGTGGCAGTCGAAAAAGATCACGCCTTTCAAGTGCGAAAACCCAACAGGAGCCAAGTGCAACAATGCGCCAGATGACGCCTGAATGGCGGAGATGCCACAAGCGCCGCAGGAGGCTACGGCGGAAACTGTCACTTTCCCTGCGCGGCGCCCGCTCGGTTGTTCGTTGATTGGAACAGCCTCGGTGCGAAATCATTCAGGTCGCGCCGCCAGGTCTGCCATTCATGATCGGTCCCAGGCGATTCATAAAAGACATGCTTCACACCTCCCGCGTCAAGCGAAGTGTGCAGGCTCTCCAATCCAGACTTCATGCGTTCGGGCTCATTCGTGCCTACGCCGATCCACAGGAGATGAACGCGCTTTGCGAATTCGGATGGGTCGGCCAGAGCTCCGTTGTACGCGGTCTTGACGTCGAAGCTGGTACCCGTCAGGAAAGGATTTCCCGCGCCGCTGAACCCACCGATGTAAGAGAACAGGTCGAGATGATTGAATGTCACCTGGAACGTCTCCATTCCGCCCATGGAGAGTCCGGCCATGGCGCGGTGATCGCGATCGGCAATGGTGCGAAATGTCTTATCGACAAAGGGGATCAGCGCCTGAATCATGTCATTTTCGAATGCGCCCATCCGCTCCTGCATGACTTTGATGAAGTCAGGCCCGAGAAACGGTTTGCCTGTGAGGTCAGGCACCACATACCCGGCGCGAGTCGCATAGCCATTGGCCATGACGACGATCATCGGCTTGGTGTTGCCGCCGGCAATCAGGTTGTCGAGAATGAAATTTGCCTTGCCTTGGCGGATCCAGCCTGTCTCATCTTCGCCTCCACCGTGTTGCAGGTAGAGAACCGGATAACGTGCCCTGGAACTGTCGTAGTCAGGCGGCAAGTAGACAAACGCGTCTCGCCATGTTCCGGTCACGCTGGAGTGATACCAGATCTGACGTACCTGGCCGTGCGGGACATCCTTGGTGAGGTAATAATCAGCACCGGCCTCGGGCACCTCGACAGCGCTCGCCCATTTGCTGCCGCCGAAGTAAGCCGTGCTTCCGGGATCGCTGACCTCAGCGCCATCCATAATGATGGTGTAGTAGTGAAGTCCGGGAGCTAACTGCGGCGTGGTGAAGGTCCAGAAACCATCCGCCTGCTTCTCCATGTCGGCTTTGGGACCGCTCCAGAAATTCACCCGGACCTTGCTGGCATCTGGTGCCTTGAAACGAATCTGGACCCGGGAACTGCTGTCGACCTTGGGATACTGTGCGTCCAGAACGTTCGATGTGGCAGGCTTGAAGTCCCCTGATTCTTGAGCAAGACAGACACTCGCACTCAGAAGCAACGCCATTGCGATCGATCGCATTGCTTTTCTCCTGGTTAAACGTTTTCCGGACCGGACAAGATTTTGAGGCGATTCCATCTCCGGTTCGCGGGCAATTCGGGATAGTAGCCTACCGCCCCCGTAGAGTAAAGCGATTTATATAGCTTGTTTATTCCACCTCGGACTATGTATATTCGGGGATTCCGGAAAGACCCTCGGGACGATCCCGGGGAATCTGCAGCTTTGGTGCTGATTTGCGGATGAGAGAAACCTCGCATTCGGGCACAAATCCGCGTCAGCAGATAACGTATCCCGGCTCTTGGTGGTCGATGCCAGAGTGACGTGAGTTCTGAAGCGAAGATCCGGACGAATATCGGAGTGAGGTTCGAATGAGAGTGGCGAAGCTGTTGATGGCGTGTTCGATCGTGATGGTAATCGCTCCGTCCGTTGCGCAGGTACAAACCAATGTTCCCACAGTCGTCCCGGGCGCGAAGCCAGTGAAGGTCGAGCACATCAAAGTTCATGGCGTCGCACTTGAAGGCAATCTCGAAGGCGACGCTGTCGATCGTGACGTGATCGTGTTCCTGCCGCCCAGCTATCAAGAGGAAACGAAGCGCCTCTATCCAGTCGTCTATGCGCTGCACGGTTACTCCATTGGCGCCGAGCAATGGACGCACGAGATTCATGTTCCTCAGACCGTTGAGGGTGCCTTTGCAAAAGGTTCGCGGGAAATGATCGTTGTCCTGCCCGACTCCAAAACGGTCTATAACGGATCGATGTACTCGAGTTCCGTCACGACGGGGGACTTCGAGAAGTTCATCTGGAACGACGTGGTCGCCTACATCGACGCCCACTATCGCACTTTTCCGAAGCGCGAGAGCCGCGGCCTGGTCGGCCACTCCATGGGCGGTTACGGCGCGTCTCGCATCGGCATGAAGCATCCCGACGTCTTCGGCGCTCTCTACATCATGAGCCCATGCTGCATGTCTCCAATGACTGGCGGCGGTCCCGGACCAGCCGATCAGATAAAGGAGCGTGCTATCGCCGGCGAGAAGAAGGTCGCGGCTGCCAAGTCGCCCGGCGATCTTGCAGCCCAGTCACCCGGCTTCGGTGCAGCCCAGTACGCAACAGCGGCAGCATGGGCCCCAAACCCGAAGAATCCCCCGCTCTACTTCGATCTGCCGACGAAAGACGGCGTTCCGCAGCCAGAGATTGTCGCGAAATACAGTGCGAACGCACCGCTGGCCTTTGTGGACCAATACATCGGAAACCTCAGGCAATATCGCGCTATCTCGATGGATGTCGGCGACCAGGACGGACTGCGCTTCGACGCGATCAAACTGCACACGATGCTCGACAACTACGGAATCGCAAACAGTTTCGAGATCTACTCCGGCACCCACGTCAGCGCAGTTGCCGATCGCTTCCAGAACCACGTACTACCGTTCTTCAGTAAAAACCTGTGTTTCACCGCATCGTGCAGATAAAAAGTCTTGCTCTCAGTTCAATTCGGAGAAATGTATGAAAGCGCGCGTTACGCACATAATCGAATGCACCGTTGCTTGTATGGGACTCTTCCTGGGCTTATCGCAAATTGGAGTCGCCCAGGAGCCAGCGAGTCTTCCTTACATGAATCCACAGCTTTCTCCTGAGCAGCGCGCAACGGACCTTGTGCGCCGCATGACGCTGGAGGAGAAGGCGACGCAGATGCAGAACAACTCCGCGGCGGTGCCGCGGTTGAAGATTCCTGCGTATCAGTGGTGGAGCGAGGCTCTTCACGGAGTGATCAATGAAGGGGTCACGGAATATCCGGAGCCTGTGGGCCTGGCTGCGACGTTTGACGTGCCGGGTGTTCATACGATGGCGGCGCAGATTGGAATTGAGGGGCGTATCAAGCATGTGCAGAACGCGCGTGAAGGACATACGGGCATCATGGGCGGGCTGGATTTCTGGTCGCCGAATTTAAACATCTTCCGTGATCCACGCTGGGGTCGTGGGCAGGAGACATACGGAGAAGATCCTTTCTTGACGGGGCGGATGGGTGTTGCCTATGTGAAGGGATTGCAGGGCACCGATCCCAAGTACTACCTCGCCATCGCGACGCCGAAGCACTATGCGGTGCACAGCGGACCGGAGCCGACGCGACACTTCGCGGATGTGGACGTGAGTAAACACGACCAAGTGGATACGTATGAGCCGGCATTTCGCGCTGCAATCGTTGAAGGCAAAGCTGGCTCGATCATGTGCGCGTATAACGCGATCAACGGTGAACCGGCGTGCGCGAACCAATTCCTGCTGCAGGATCAGTTGCGGGGCAAGTGGGGATTTCAGGGCTATGTGGTTTCGGACTGCGATGCGGTGAGGGACGTTGCGGCCAACCATCGCTATCGTCCGACGCAGGCGCAGGGCGCGGCGATCTCTGTCCTTCGCGGAATGGACAACGAGTGCGTGACATTCACGTCGCGGTTTGGCGAGCCCGTAGAGAAAGCGTACGTCGACGCAGTTCAGCAGGGATATCTGCCGGAAAGCGTCCTCGACAATGCCCTGATTCGTCTGTTTACAGCGCGGATGAAGCTGGGAATGTTCGATCCTCCCGAGATGGTTCCTTACGCGAAGATTGATGAGAAGGAACTCGACAGCGCGGAACACCGAGCGCACGCGCGGAAGCTGGCGGACGAGTCGATGGTGCTGCTGAAGAATGATGGCCTGCTGCCGCTGAAGCCAACGATCAAGAAGGTTTTAGTTGTTGGGCCTCTTGCGGATCAGACGCGACCGCTGATTGGAAATTACGCGGGACAACCGACTCATATCGTGTCGATTCTTGATGGACTCAAAGCCGAGTTTCCGAATGCGGCAATCACGTTTGTGCCGGGGACCCAGTTCTTGCGGACGGATGGTACGCCAGTGCCAGATGCATTGCTCACGACTCCGGATGGAAAGGCTGGTCTGAAGGCCGAATACAACGAGGGCATGCGGCGAGGACCAGGCCAAGCTTCGAACACGCCGCCGATCGTGACGCGGACCGAAGCAAACGTGAAGCTCACCGAGGACAATCTTCCCAAAGAGGTGGCGGGCAAGAAGACGTTTGGTGCGCAGTGGTCCGGGTCCCTGACACCGACCGAATCAGGCGACTTCCTGATTGGAATTCGCTGCGAGGGATTCGGCAGAGTCACGGTGGATGACAAGCAGGTCGCAATGGCCTTCGGCGGCGGAACGCGAGGCCTCTCGTCGGCGGTAGGACGCGTTCATCTGGAGAAAGGCCGCAAGGTCGCGATCGAAGTTTCGTATGGAACACGAAACAGCAAACCCCACGCAGAGCTGATCTGGGCGAGATACAATAGCGCTCCATCGCAGGAGGCGGTCACGGCTGCGAAGAATGCAGATGCCGTCATTGCCGTTGTAGGCATCACGAGTCAACTTGAGGGCGAAGAGATGCCGGTGAGCGAGCCGGGATTCCTGGGTGGAGATCGTACCAGCATCGACCTGCCTCAGCCCGAAGAAGATCTCGTGGAAGCAGTTGCTTCAACGGGCAAACCGTTTGCAGTCGTTCTGATGAATGGCAGCGCATTGGCCGTGAACTGGATCAATGAACATGCGAATGCGATCGTCGAGGCGTGGTATCCGGGCGAAGAGGGTGGTGCGGCAGTTGCGGAGACGCTGAGTGGGAAGAACAATCCGGCGGGCCGGCTTCCGGTTACGTTTTACAAAGGGGTCGACCAGCTGCCGAACTTCGAAGACTACGGAATGGCGAACCGGACTTATCGCTATTTCAACGGAAAGCCGCTATATCCCTTTGGCTATGGACTGAGCTACACGAAATTCAGCTACACAGATCTCACCGTCCCGATACAGACCATTCCTGCCGGACAGCCGGTTGCTGCTGACATCACGGTGACGAACACAGGAAAGATCGCAGGCGATGAGGTGGTGCAGGTCTATCTCAAGTTTCCGCAGGTGAAGGGTGCGCCGCTTGTGGCTCTGCGCGGGTTTGAGCGGATTCACCTGGATTCAGGCGCAAGCCAGAAGGTTCACTTCGAACTGAAGCCGCGCGATCTGGGGATGGTGACGGAGGATGGAAACCCGATCATCGCGCAAGGGGATTACACAATCGCCATCGGCGGCGGGCAGCCGGATACGGGTGCGCCGGGTGCGACCGGAAAGTTCCACGTAGATGGACAGTACGCATTGCCGGAATAGAAGATCGCGCTTTTCAAGCGAGCAGCGCGATTCCTAAACCACTGATCGCATCGCAAACTCGAGAGGAGATACTGTTCATGTCGAAATCGAACGATTCCCGCCTTCTCACGCGGCGTGAGGCGCTGCTTCTGTCGACGACCGTTGGGCTGGGTGCGGCGCTGTGTAAGCCGGTGTTCGGCTCTGACAGCGTCAAGACGGGAGCACACCAGGAACCGGGCAATGTCTCGACGCCGCGGTCGGCGGTTGCGAAGACGCAATACGGCAAGGTGCGCGGCTTTGTGGATGGCGGCGTACTGACCTTCAAAGGTGTGCCATACGGGGCGACCACTGCAGAAGAGAATCGCTGGTTGCCGGCCAAGGCGCCTAAGCCATGGACGGACGAGTACCCGGCTTTGGCGTACGGCGCGAACTGCCCGCAGAATCTGCATCCATGGACAAGCATTGAGCAGACGTTCCTCTTCGACTGGGACGACGGCTGGCAGAGCGAAGACATGCTGAAGCTGAACATCTGGACGCCGAGCCTGACGGGCAAGCGTCCGGTGATGTTCTACATGCATGGGGGAGGGTTCAGCTTCGGATCGTCGTACGAACTGCCATCGCACGAAGGTGCGCAGATGGCGCGCCATCATGACGTGGTGCAGGTGTCGGTGAATCACCGTCTCAATATTCTTGGATTCTTCGATGCCGCGGAGATCGGGGGCTCTGCGTATGAAGATTCCGCGAACGCTGGGATGACGGACCTGGTTGCGGCGCTGAAGTGGGTTCAAGAGAACATCGAGAACTTTGGGGGCGATCCAGATCGGTTGATGATCTACGGACAGTCGGGTGGTGGATCGAAGGTAACGACGCTTATGGGGATGCCGTCAGCTGTCGGTCTGATTCATCGTGCGGCGGCGCAGTCCGGCGGCGGCGGGAACATTCCAAGCCGAGATCAGCAGAAGGAGCTCAGCCGGCAGGTAATGAAAGAACTCGGTCTTGCGGTGAACGACATCCGGTCTCTGCAGAGGATGGATTGGGCCAAGCTGTTTGCGGCGGGCAATGCTGCGGCTGCCAAGATCAATCCGCCGGGGCGGCCGATGATGGGCCCTGGGGCGCCAGGCACACCGCGCGTAGGGTGGTCGCCGTGCGTTGACGGGAAACTGATCAACATGCGGTCATTCTTCGATGCTGCTCCGGAGGTCTCGAAGAATGTGCCGATGGTGGTGGGTTCGGTCAGCGAAGAGGGCAATCAGATGTCTTCGCGTCCAACAGAGGAGGAGTGGTACGCAAATCTTTCAAAGACGTATGGCGCGGAAAAAGCAACGGCGATTGTCGCAGTGCTGACGAAGGCGTATCCGCAGAAGAAGATTCAGACATTGTCGTACATGTGCAGCGGTACTCCAGGATTGAATGGGCTTGGAATGCGGAACAACGTGGTGAAGATGGCGCGGTTGAAGCATGAGCTGAAGGCCGCGCCGGCCTATGCATACTACTTCACATGGCAGACTCAGATTCTCGATGGTGTGGCGGGCTCGTGGCACACTGCAGACCTTCAATTCTGCTTCGACAATACGAAGCGGTGCGAGCAGGGGACTGGCAATACCCTGGAGGCGCAGGCGCTGGCGAAGAAGATGGCGTCCTCGTGGGCTGCATTTGCAGCGACGGGGAACCCGAGTATTCCGAATCTGAAGTGGGCACCAACCGATCCGGAAACAAACAAGACGATGATCTGGGATAACGAGTGTAGGATGGCCGACGATCCAGAGGGGGAAGCTCGCAAGATTATCTTGACTTGATTCATCCTGAGACATCCCTGTAGCGGTGATCCGATCGGAACACTTGAACCGAAAGCGTTCGAGCCCGAATGATGCAATTAATTGTCAAATGTTCCCGCACGTGGTGCGATGACAGTATTCATCCACATGCCTACATTGAATGTGGTATACAGATGCGATAAACGGTCTCAGTATTCTTCCCAATTGCACAAGCCCCCAGTCGCGTTGGGAACCGTAGTGGCTGTACGGAGCAGCTCGGTCAGGTCGCCCATTCATAATCGGCTTTCTTAATCAATTCCAATTCTCAAGAGGATGCTCGTTCAATTCCCAGGATGAATGTCTTTCAGGAGCCGTGCAATGTCCCAGCTTCCCCGATCTGTCTTCAGCCTTCGCACCAACCTCTCACTGAGACTTGACTCACGATGCGATACCGGCTTTGTGCAGCGCCAACGGGTTTGCTGCGAGAGGAAATATATAGAGAAGGCTGTGCTTGCAGCGTTCTCCTCGCTTTTGACTTTGGTTCTTCTTTGTAGCTCGCTTGGACAGGCCGCGTTGCTGAATGCGCAGATCACGAATCGGCCAACTCCGCACACGAAACACCGATCAGCCGAGCCGATGATCAGCGGCGTCGATGGCTCCCAGACAGGCATCGCGAATTTCTTTGGCAACTTTACTGCCATTTCGACTCCATCGGGTGCGCTCGCGCTGGGCCGTCAGCCGAACTGTTCTCTTGGATTGGCGACAGGGACCTACGCGATCAACAGCGGCGTTCTCACCTATACGCAAACGAATATCACCCCGCATTACGAACTTTTGCTGCATTCTGAAGCGCAACTGTCTACGACCCCCGACGTTTTCCCAAAGGGATGTCTTATGCAACCGCCCGCCGGTTTCGGTTCGCAGCCCGGAGTGTTTGTTGGATCGACGACAACCGGAATAAAAATATTCGCCGGCCTTGGACTGATTTATCCATCCTTCACAAATGGCATTTACATCCTGAAAGGAACAACGAGCTTCACGCTCTCCTCTTTCCAGGACTCTCCGGCGGGCAATCTGACCGCGGCTGATCTTAACAAAGACGGCAACGGGGACCTGGTCATTCTCGATAGCGCCGCTGCT
Organism: uncultured Acidobacteriaceae bacterium; assembly: GCA_963832035.1. Taxonomy (GTDB): domain Bacteria; phylum Acidobacteriota; class Terriglobia; order Terriglobales; family Acidobacteriaceae; genus Telmatobacter. Next base: position 1,282,455 of record CAWHSK010000005.1, read on the forward strand.
ACCACCGGCCAGGTTACTGTCTTGCTTGGCAACTCTGACGGTACCTTCAAGACTGGTGTCGCGTATCCGATCGCGGGCAACTACTCCGTCGCGGCTGTCATTGACGACGTCAACGGTGACGGTAAGCTAGACATCGTCGCCGTTTCGGGCGACCAGCAAATCTCTGTCTTGCTCGGAAACGGAGATGGCACCTTTCAATCCGCCCAAAGTTTTGCCGCGCCGATGCTGCCCGGCTTCACCAGCGCCGCTTCTACGCCGATTGTCAACTTGATTACAGCGGACTTGCGCGGGAACGGAAAAAGGGACATCATCTGCTCGAACGGGCTTGTGCTCCTGGGCAACGGCAACGGAACCTTCACGACGGTCAGCACGCCGGCATTTCCTTACTTCCTGGATCCGATTAATCCAGGCGGGCCAAGTTTGGCCAGCGGCGATGTGAACAACGACGGAAAGATCGACGTCGTCGTAAACAACAGCAGTACGATCGCAACCTGGCTGGGTAAAGGGGATGGCACTTTCACTCAGGGCAAGAGCTACGCGACAATTCCCACTGATGGATTTATTTCGGTCGATGATCTAGATGGAGACGGAAATGCCGACGTATTTGTGGGTTTGGGCGACGGGGAATTCTATGGTGGTGACGAAGGCTCTCCAAACCTCGCCTATGCTCTCATGGGCAACGGCAATGGGAGCTTCCAAGGTGCGCCGCAAATCGGCTCTGGAGCATATACCGGCAACAATCTCGCCGATGTAACCGGCAGCGGGACGCTGGATTTAATTACAAATACGGTGAACACGCCGTACGGATATCCAGACACAATCGTTCCCGCGTTTACTGTTCAGCTCGGCACTGGGAAAGGGATCATTTAGTCCCGCCGGCGCCACCATTACAGCGCCAGCCTCATTCCTGCTGAATGGAACGACAGTCACCGGCGCCGACAAAACTGGCGCAGACACCTTCGCCGTCGGCGATATTAACGGTGACGGCAAGGCCGACCTCGTTTTCGCAGACAACGGCATTTATTCCTCTCCCGTCTATTTCACTGCAATCAGCAATGGTGATGGAACGTTTCAGGCTCCGATCCCCGCTGCCTTTCCGCAGATTGCACCCTCCGCTAATTTCGACATTTCCAACGCCGTCGGCAGTCTTGAGATTTCCAACTTGAAAAGGGGCGGTAGCATGAGCTTGATCTTTGCCTTCAAGGAGATTGCCGGTGGTACAGGGGTGAACCCTTACAACCAGGGAATCGTCGTCCTTCCCGGCAACGGCAATGGGACCTTCCAGGCTCCGGTTATCACCAAAACGTACAGCAGCGCCACCGCTCCAACTTCCGCGTTTCTGCCCCAGATCGTGGCGATAGCGGATTTCAACGGCGATGGCAATTCCGATCTGCTCGTTAATATTCCCGGTACGGTGATCACGAACTTCCAACTCCAGAATCAGCTCGAAGTTTTTCTGGGAAACGGTGACGGTACATTCAAGACTCCCATTCCCCTCGCGGCGGTACCCGACCTCTACAGTTTGCCTGTCGTGGCTGACCTGAATAAGGACAGCAAGCTCGATCTTGCCTTCATTGCCGAAACCTCTGCCGGTCAGGCACAGATTGTCATTGCCCTCGGTAACGGCGACGGCACCTTTGCCACGCCGACCTTCCTCAATCTTCCCGGCGGCGATGCCATACGAAGCGCCAGCCTCGCCGTGGGCGATTTCAAAGGCGATGGCAACCTTGACCTTGCCTTCTTCAATTCCGAAGCCTTCAGCGGAATCTTCTACGGCAACGGCAATGGCACATTCACTTCAGTCAACATTGGCACGGCCTCTGCGCCAAGTCTCATACCACAGGATCTGATCAATCTTTCTTTGTCGGGCCCTGCTGTCGCAGCAAATCTGTCTACAGGTTCAGCGCCAGACATCCTGGTCGGCAACACTGTCTTGCTCAACACATATGGCACTACGATTACTGGCCCGGCCGCATCTTCCACTGGGCTTGCCGCCTCGTCCACGGGAGTCACAGCTGGACAAAGTGTCACCTTCACCGCGACCGTCACTGGACCAGCCGGAAACACCATAACGCCCACCGGCAGCGTCACCTTCAAGAGCGGAACCACCACTCTTGGCACCGGTTCGCTTACCGCAGGGGTCGGTACGTATTCGACTAGTTTGTTGCCAACAGGGTCCGACAGCATCACTGCCGTCTACGGGGGCGACACCAATTTCACTGGGAGCACGTCGAATGCGGTCGTCGTCACGGTTTCAGCCGCGCCAGTTCCCAACTTTGCTCTCACCAATAGCGGCAACATCAGCGTCACGGCAGGAGCCACTACCGGCAACACATCAACGATTACGATCACGCCTTCGAACGGGTTTACCGGTGCAGTCAATCTGACCTGCGCGGTTACGGGACCTGCAGGAGCGACAAGCCCGGCAACTTGTAGTTTTGCGTCAGGCACGGTTACGGTCACCGGCGCGACGGCACTGACTGACACCCTGACTGTGGCCACCACATCCACCACGACGACTGGAACCTACACGGTCACGGCGACTGGCACCTCGGGTGCAATCACGCAAACCACAACCGTAACCGTGAACGTGGCCGCGGCGCCCGCTTCATTCGCTCTGACAAACGGTGGCGCCATTACTGTGAGCCGAGGAGCCACTACCGGCAACACATCGACGATCACAGTAACGCCAAGTGGAGGATTCACGGGCAGCGTGATGCTGACTGCGGCTCTTTCTTCCAGTCCGTCAGGAGCATCGAATCTGCCGACATTCGGCTTCGGCACAACGTCGCCTGTGAGCATTACAGGCACAACCGCCGGAACGGGCACTCTCACCGTTCTCACCACTGCGGCAACCAGCGGAGCTTTGGTCCGGCCCAAAGTCACTGACAGCCCCTGGTACGCGGCAGGCGGAGCCGCACTGGCATGCTTGGTGCTCGTCGGAATTCCAGCGCGCCGGCGGCGCTTCCGGAGCATCCTCGGCATTCTCTTCCTGTTGGCATTCTTCGCCAGCGGTGTGCTCAGCTGCGGCAGTGGCAAGAGCGGCAAAAGTGGTGGAGGCGGTTCGGGCAACGCTGGAACAACGGCGGGAAGCTATGCCGTCACGGTAACGGGCACTGCCGGATCTATTACAAAGACGACCGTGGTGAATCTCACTGTGAATTGATTTAACTCAGTTTCGCTTTCTATCAAATTGCCTGGGGGACCAATGGCAACCATTCTTGCCCGAACTAACCAGAACTTCACGAGAATTTCAATACACTCCTTCATAACCACCCTCTTGGTGCTTTCCGTTTTCACGTTGGCCCCCGCGTTGCATGCCGCAGATGACACCGCGCGCTTTTACGGGACATGGAAAGCGTACGTTCTCGTAAATGGGCAAACAGTTACGCTCATTTCGGTACATGACGCCAATGGGTACAAGAACTTCGTGCGTCAGCCTGACGGCGGTGACACGCCGGCAGGCGAAGGCACGTTCTCAGCGGCGAACGGAAAATACAAAACTAGCGCCGGCTTTCCGAATGACGGCGGCCTCTATCATTTCGTTGGCAACGACACCGCCATATGCACAAACTTAGCGGGACAGATCGTCACATGGAAGCGCGTCAAGTCGGCAACCGAAGAGCCGAAGCCAATCGGATCAAGCATCGACGCCAACGTCGCAGCGCATAATGCGACAGGGTATGTCCCTCCCAGCACCCGCCCCGGCACGGAGCGTCTAAATCCGGGTGGTCCGCCGTCGGTTGGCGCGCAGCCTGCATCTGGCCCGAATGCATCGGTCCCAGACTCGTCGCTCTCGGCTGAGGTCAGTGCGGGCCTCGCGGCGATGAATAGAAAGGACTATAGCAGCGCCTGGCGCAACTTCATGGCAGCCGCGCAGAGGGGAGATTCCGACGGCGAATTCGGGCTCGGCGCGATGCTGTTCAACCACATGAATCCGCCCGGCACTGGCTACTACGCGCAATGCGAGCAATGGTTACTCAAGTCCGCGAATCAAGGAAATCCCAGGGGCATGGAATTCCTCGCGCGCTATTACTATGCCAGCGGCGTATCCATCGCGGGCGGCATTAACCCAGGAATCAACAACGCTCCAATCCCTCCGGCGTTGCAAGCACAAGCCGAAGGGCAATTCAGAAAAGCGCGGCAATGGTTCGAGCGTTCGTCTGAAAAAGGCGATCTCTACTCAATGGCCAATCTGGCGATCATGTACGACGCCGGAGTAGGCGGCCCACGCGATCCCGAGCGCGCCGCGCAGTTGCGTGCCCAGGTCAAGGCTGGTCCTGATAAGAACCTGGCGCGCAAAGCCACCTCTGATCCTGGGAATCTTGCCACTGCAGCCGCTTGGCAATCTGGGCATTACGCGGATGCCATCAACGCTGCGCAGCAGGCCGCGGCAAAAGGCGATGCAAACGCGCAAGCTCTCCTCGGAAAAGCCTATTACGAGGGCGTAGGCGTAAACCGCGACTACGCTACCGCGCTCTTCTGGCTCAACAAGGCCGTCGCGCAAGGCAACATTGACGCTATGTTCATCCTTGGCCTCATGTATGAACACGCACGCGGTGTCAGGCAGGATATTCCCAAAGCGATGGATCTTTTCGACCGCGCTGCCGCCAAGGGCCAGCGCTACGCTGAGATGGAAGCGGCAGGCATGCGTCTACAAGGCGAATCGGATAAGGTCGCTGCCGAGATGCGCAAACATGGCGGCGTACAGGACCAGGCTTGCGCAACCGCCGGCGGAGTTTCCGTTGGGCCCGAGTGCCTGAAGGGCGGCTCAACCATTGATCCGTTCAATGCGGAACAGGCTGCGGCGCCCCAGTAAGTAAGAGGTTTCATACCGCCGGGACGAACAGGTATATCGTCGAGATCGGCGACCCTAAACGTCTGCGGCATCAAAGGTGAACAGCCGGGCGTTGATCGTTAATTGACTTTCAGACTTCCTTTGGCGCGCCGGTTGGTTTGGGTTTACTTCGGGTTAGCCGTTTTTCGTCCACTTGCCGAGAATACTAATCGACCCGAATAGCTCCTTCATACTGCCCGACTCATCCCTACTGATTCCGGGACATGTCTTTGCGATAGACTGAATTCCAGTTTCCGGCGAACTTCGGTTCCGCAAATGCCTGGTCGATGTGTGGTCCTGTCTTTCGCATAGGTTTTGGGCTGAATTGGGGAGGCTCATGGCGATCTTGATCTTCGACGCACCCCTTCAGGGCGAGCGGACAGCTGCCGGCAAGATTCAGCTGGGCGCGGGTCCGGTGACGCTTCGGGATTTGATCCGGGAGCGGCTCCAACAAGAGGTGGACCGCTACAACCAAACGCTTCCGGAGACCTTTCAAGGGTTGGTACAGCCCGAAGAATCGGAGCAGATTCTGAACGGATTCCGGCTGAAGACCAGGCGGCCCCTCGATTGGGAAGTGCAGTGCCGCCGCGCGTACTTCAGTTTCGAGAAGAACGGTTTTCTTGTGCTTGTCGATGGAAAGCAAGTGACCGAACTGGACGAGCGGTTCGATCTAAAAGAGAATTCGGAGATTGACTTCATCAAGCTGGTCCCGCTCGTCGGAGGATGAAATGGCGGTTGATCCTGAAGCGCTGCAGCGGGCCTTGCGTTCCCAATTTCCCGCGCCTGAAGTCCCCCCGAACTCAAGCGATTGGATGCTCGAACTGGTTGGCATTTTCGGCTCCAATCCGTTCGTCAGCCGGGAGCGAGATGTACTGAAGTTGGCGGAGGCACCGGTGAGCCGGCTGAAGGCCGAGCCATCGGAGGTGCGCGTTGCCTTTGCCTTTGAGGCGCTCAACAGGATCATCGATAGCCAGGCGTTCCATTTCAAGATGGTTTTGAAGACTATTGCGGCTACTCTTCTGCGAAGCGGTGTGGATCTGAACTCTCTCGAGGCGGTTCGGTTGGTGGAACTCGTCTCGAAGCCGAACCTGCCGTTTCCGTTCAAAGCAATCCTATCGGCAATCGATGGCGTTCCCAGGAACCCAGCCCTGGTCACGGCCCTGTATCGGTTGCGTGGCTGCGTCACCCGTTATCACGGCGAGCCCGAGATGAAGGAGATCCACGAGCGAATCGACGTTCTTATCGGCGGGCCCAGGGAAAGACCGGTTGTGCCCGCCGGCGCGTGGAGTCAAACCGTTTTCGTGGAAGTCGCCGCATCTGAAAAGAAGTTTGACTGGCATGCGCTTCTGCTTCACGCGCGATCGCTCACCCAGAGTACGGCATCGAAGAAGTGGCAGAGCGAAGCAATGAATCTGACCTCGCGAATTGGACCAACGGAGGTTCTGGACGCGGCTCGGCGTTGGCTGGCGTTGGGGCCAACTCCGGGAGAAACGACAATCCAGACTCCCGAGGCGGAGGCGGATTACCAGAAGGGATTCATTTGGGTGCTTGGTGCGCTCGGCGATGTTTCCATCGCACCGGATATCGCGGACTTCGCATTCGGCTGTTTTCGGAAGATACCGATGATCGGCGCCGTCTCGCATCGGGTGGGCAATGCCTGCGTGAACGCGCTTGCCGCCATGCCGGGTCTTGCGGGTGTATCGCAATTGAGCCGGCTGGCGGGAAAGGTCAAATACGACGTGGCCCTCAGGCTGATCGAAAAAGCGATGAACGAGGCCGCCGACCGGAATCATGTATCGCGCGACGACCTCGAAGCAATGGCCGTTCCAACTTTTGGCCTCGATGCGGATGGCGTCCGAAAAGAGCAGGCCGGAGACTGCGAGGCAAGGCTGGCAATTGGGCGTGAAGGAGCATCCCTCAGTTGGAGCCGCGAAGACAAGGCTCTGAAAACCGTGCCTGCAAAAGTGAAAGAAGATCACCCCGAGCTCCTCAAGGATTTGAATCGCTGCCTGAAAGAGCTCGAAGGCCAACTAGCAGCGCAGCGGTTCCGGCTGGAGCGTCAATTGCTTTCGCAGGGCACGTGCTCGATCGAGCGTTGGAAGCAGTGGTATTTGGATCATCCGGTAGTCGCCCATTTCGCAGCTCGAATCATCTGGGAGTTTGAAGATGGCGGCGTGACGCAAATCGCCATCCCCTGGCAAGGCGGCCTGGTGGATTGGTCGAGCCGTGCCGTCGAGCCATCCTCGCAATCCCGTGTACGGATGTGGCACCCGATTCGATCCGATGTCCAGACGATCCTAAGCTGGCGCTGTTGGCTTGAGGACCATGAGGTGCGCCAACCCTTCAAGCAGGCCCATCGCGAGGTCTACCTCCTCACCGATGCCGAACGCGAAACCGGGACCTACTCCAATCGTTTTGCCTCGCACATCATCCGCCAGCACCAGTTTGTCTCGCTATGCCGGGAACGAGGCTGGAAGTTCAAAGCGATGGGCTCCTGGGACTCGCACAATACGCCGTCCCTTGAACTCAGCCAGTACAAGCTGGCGGCCAGATTCGACGTGGAATTCCCAGAGGCAGAGGATGGCAACGATGAATCCACCACCGCGCATGGCGTCTATCTGGCCATCGGTACGGGCCGCGTTGAATTCGTTTCGCTCAAGGCTGCCGAGCCGAATCGCGCGGAAAGCGGACCCTTCGGGATGCAGTTGCCGAGAAAGTTTCTTGGTCTCCGCAGAGCGGCGGCGCTTCGGCTCGAGGAGATCCCCGCGCTAGTCTTCTCCGAGGTGATGCGTGACTGTGACCTCTTCGTTGGCGTAACAAGCATTGGTACGGACCCAGCCTGGGGCCGTGATCACGCGGACGATCCGAATCTCCATTACTGGCAGCAATTCGCATTCGGGGATTTGAATACGGCTTCAGAGAACCGGAGAACGGTTCTTGAAAGTCTGCTGCCGAAACTGGCCATTCGAGACCGGTGCCGGATGGATGGCCGATTCCTCGTGGTTCGCGGAGACCTGCACGAGTATCGCATACACATCGGCAGCGCCAATGTACTCATTGAGCCGGGCAGCCGCTATCTGTGCATCGTGCATGGTCCGGGTGATACGGCGTCGAATCTACCACTGCCGTTTGAGGGCGACCGCATCCTTGGCCTGGTTCTCAGCAAGGCGCTTCTGCTGGTGAGCGATACGAAGATCGAGGACCCCACCATCGTGCGTCAGTTGTCTTAGTTAGCCAGACTCCGCTCCTTCTCGGCCTTGGCGAGTTCGCGTAAAAGTATGTGACTGTATTGAGTTGGCGATAAATCACCCGGCCACTCATCGACCCGCCAGTCTGGCGGCACCAACGACATGCTCCGAGTGCGACGATCTGGTTTGCTCGACCTCAAGCGTCAATTTAACGAATCGACCTCAAGCGACGATAACTAGATAGAGATGAATCAAGGACCGCCTTTGCAACATACGGACTGTTCCTCTCTTGTGCTTTGTATGCGTGGCATTGTTCAGAGCTGAGGTTCCGTTTACTGATGTTTTCTGCGGCAAACAAATATGGCTGGGAGAGTACTCGCGCCCCGCGCGCCGCAGTCGAGCGTGCTTGCGCCCTGCTCGATACAGCGCTGACAACTAGCGGCGAGGACACCCATGCCGTAGCCACACAATTTGAGAGGTTGGCCCGGAAAGTCCAGACCGTTCTCGATTTTACCTTCGAAATCGTCGACTGCATTCAGCAGGATTGGGTAGCGTCAATCGTGCCCACGGCGCAGGCGTTGGCCTTATCCGCGCGAAACTTCATTGAGGACCGCATCCGCTCTCTTGCTGCCATCAGCGGCGGGTTCACCAATGAGGCCCAATTGCTCGAAAAGGTGTTGGCTCTGACCAAAGAACAACGCTCCATCGCGCGCGAAGGATGGGCGCTGCGAGTTTTGGCCAGCATTGAAGTTGCCCGGTTGGGAGGGACCGGGTGCCGCCTTGAATATATGGCGCGCGAACTGGATGAATTTTCCGCAATGGTTTCAGCCGGAGCCTCGGAAATTCAGACGGAGGCCGAACAGCGCCGCACGACCCTTTTCGAACGCCGACGCAAACTGAACCTTGCCCTTCAGTATCGAACAGAGCACTTCACGAGCATCGAGGCCCAACTTAGTAATTCAATTGGCTCCATGAACACCGCGCTCCTCGACTTCGCCCGCATTACTACCGATTTTCAGCAGTGCTTAGCTCTCATTTCCCGAAACATTGCCGAGGTGGTGGAAGCGATACAGAGGCAGGACATCACCCGCCAGCAGACGGAGCATGTGCGGGATATCCTCATCCAGACATCCAACGAGTTTGAGATCCGCAACGGTCGTAATTCCGATCCGAGGCTGGACATGATTCTGAAAGTGCAGGCATTCCAGATTCAGAACGCCCGCAGGAGCACTAAAGAATGGATCGAGCAAGTGCATCAATGCCTGGACGGTATCTTGCGTGTTGGGTCATCCGATGTGTTAACCATTGGTGCAAAAATTCTGGAACAGGAGCGCGTACTATCATCGCAACTTTCACATTTCGAATGCCTCGAGCAGGAATGCGCCGCCGATGATGTGGAAATTGAGGCTAGCCTTGCGGGAATCGGTGAAATCATGTGTCTCACCAGGACTTACCTTAACCGGTCGGAGCTTGCACGGGACCGCATGCAGTTGTTGAACTTCAACTGCATGGTCGAGGCGTGCAACCTCGGCGATGCAGCTGCACTCCTTGAAATCACCCGGAACATCGGCCATATCTCGACCGGCTGGTCCGCGTTAACAGATCGCTCAAGCGAGACGCTGGATGCCATGCTCAGTTCCTCGGTCAACGCCGAGCAAGCCCATCGAATAAGAACGCGTCTTGGCATGGAAGATCTTGGAAAAGCGCGTAGCGACAGCAACGAGAGCCTTGTAGCGCTCTCAATGGCGGCCGCCATCGCAGACTGTAACGGCGGCAAGGTCAAAACGGCCGTTATGGCGATGCAGGATGAAAGCACGATTCTCGGGAACACCGCAGAACGACTCGCGAAGTCTGTGGCCCTCCTGGAAGAGGCAGAGAACGAGCTTAGAAATGCAGAAGGCGTCTCCCTGAATGCTGAAAAACTGACCGATGAAGCTCGCCTCGGTATCGAAACAGAGTGCGCTGTGAGGTATAGCAGCGAACTGGAGCGCCACATCTTGCACGCCGTATTGCATGGTGAACCGCTGCCCGAGGTAAGCCTGGCAGTACGTGGGAATGAAATTGAACTGTTCTGACTAGTTGCCATTGACCATCGACTCGATGGATGTAGAAAAGGAGGCTTCTTCGATGAAGAGAATTTTGAGCGTCGATGACTCGCCCAGCGTGCGGCAGATGGTGTCGTTTACTTTGCGTAAAGCCGGCTACGAAGTGAGAGAATCCTGCGACGGATGCGATGCGCTCGCCAAGGCAAGCCAGGCAAAGTTCGACATGATCATCACCGATCTGAATATGCCCAATATCGACGGCATCGAGATGATCACCGCCGTGCGGACCCTCCAAGGATATGCATTCACACCTATCCTCATGCTGACCACCGAGTCCCATCCAGAAAAGAAGGATGCGGGCCGCAGGGCAGGAGCAACCGGCTGGATCGTCAAGCCATTTAATGCCGATCAGCTTCTGGTGGTCGTTCAGAAACTCGTGCGCTAGACCAAACCCCCGGTCCTGCGATGGGATCGCTTTGCCGTTCACGATTGCACATTCGCTTCGCCAATCCTGAGGGCGGCACTAATCCTTTCAGTGCCCGGCATTCCCGAATTGAACTCCAGAAGCCTGCGATTAAACGCGGGCCCTCGTTAGAGGAATCCAACCGAACCCAACCTGCATTTGGCTGATCCTTTGCATGGTAATGACCGATACAAAACAAGTAGCACAACTGTCTCACGCGACGAGCTTCGACTACGTGCTTGATGGTAGGAACATGTGTATCTCGTAGGAGTGAATCCGTGGCAATCTGCACCGAAAACAACGATGGAGTCCGGCGCATCGTCCTCGCCGGCGTCGTCGATATGTTTTGAAATGACCCGGACAGTAAGTACGCGCAATACCTGCATCGTGGTCGTTGAGGTGTTGCTCGAAAATGAGCCCACGGTCATTGGGGCCCTGGCAGATTCGGTTGAAGAAGTCATCGACCTCGAGCCTGATCAAATTCAACCTGCGCCTCGCATCGGTACGCAGATCCGTGTGGACTTCATCAAGGGCATGGGCAAACGCGATAACAACTTCATCATGATTCTCGACATCGACCGCGTATTTTCGGCCGGGGAGCTCACCGCGTTCCACTCCCAGGAAAAACCATCAATCGAAGCAACAGCTGCATAACCAGCCTTGGCTGCCTAACGGAGAAAATCGTGACCTTTGCAGGTGCCACTGCGGAAGAAGGGCTTTCCACACGTGACTTTGCGCGTTTGTGCAAGCTCATCTATATCGAAACTGGCATCTTCTTGAGCCCGGAAAAGAAAACCATGGTCGAGGTCCGCCTTAAGCGCAGACTGCGGGCCTTGAACATGGCGACCTATGCCGAGTACTGTGGTTTTGCCTTCGGCAGCAAGGGCATGAAGGAAGAACTGATCTCCCTAATCGACGTCATCACCACGAACAAAACCGACTTCTTCCGCGAACCACTCCACTTCGAATTTCTCGCCAAGAAAGCACTCCCGGAATTGGCTGCAAGTGATCGTTCATTTGTCATATGGAGTGCTGGTTGTTCGAGCGGGGAGGAGCCGTACACACTGGCTATGGTGCTCAGCGAATACGCCAGGGAGCACCCAGGCTTTCGCTTCCGCATTCTGGCTTCTGACATCTCTACCGCAGTACTCAGAAAGGCGGAGGCGGGCATCTACTCATCAGAATGCGTTGCGCCAATTCCTCTCGCTCTCAAGCACAAGTACCTTCTGCGGAGCCGCGACTCCGCATCCTCGCGCGTTCGCATCGCGCCGGAGTTGCGAACACTCATTGAGTTCCGCCGCCTCAATTTTATGGATGCCAACTATCTGCTGGCCGACAAATGTGACGCCATCTTCTGCCGTAATGTTCTTATTTACTTCGATCGCGCCACACAGGAAAGCATCCTGCGAAAGCTGATCCATAACCTCACGCCTTCGGGCTATTTGTTCGTCGGTCACTCCGAGACCCTGCACGACATGGATCTGCCCGTCGTGCCGGTGGCTCCCGCACTTTACCGGAAGGCTTATGCTCGCCCTCGCAACTGATCTACCTGAGTTTTATCTTCAGCCGGGTGAATTGCGTATCGTACGCAATCCATCCATCTTGAAAACCGTTCTCGGCTCATGCGTCGGCATCACCTTTCATGCGCCCCGCCTCGCCGTTTCGGCTCTATGTCACCCCATGATGCCGACGCACACTACGAACCCCTGCGTTCGCATTGACCCGATTGCCGCACGGCGCTATGTAGATTACGTGATCCGCGAAGTTGCGGACTCATTCGACAGTCTGGGGACAGCGCGCCGCGAAGTAGAAGTGAAACTCTTCGGTGGCGCTGACGTTCTGGCATCCTCCCGAAAAAACGCAACCGTTGGCAGAATGAACGCCGAAACCGCCTTGCTCGTCCTTGAGGATGAGGGATTCCAGGTACTCGCATCGCATCTTGGCGGAAGCCGTGGCGTCTTCATCGAATTTCACACCGATACAGGAGAAGTTCTCCTCCGCAAATTAGCAGGGATTGGTCTGCGCACCTGAGCGCGGACGTAAGGAGTGAGGTCCAGGATGGGCGCTAAGAAAACCCGTGTACTCGTAGTGGACGATTCGGCGGTAGTTCGTCAGGCGCTCAGCAACTTGTTATCCAGCGACCCAGGGATTGAAGTCATGGGAACCGCAGCCGATCCCTTCGTAGCCGCTGATCGCATCGCCGAAGAGATTCCCGATGTGATTACGCTCGATATCGAGATGCCGCGCATGGACGGGCTGACTTTCCTGAAAATGATCATGAGCCAACATCCGATTCCGGTGGTGATCTGCTCGAGCCTCACAGATGAAGGCGCACAAAGCACCTTGCGCGCGCTTGAGTACGGTGCTGTCGACATCATCACCAAGCCGCGCCTCGGAACACGGCAGTATCTCGAAGACTCACGGGCTTCTATCTGCGAGATCGTGAAGGCTGCTGCAAGTGCAAGGCTGGGTATGCTGCGGGTCGATCATGTTCAGCCCAAGCTCACCGCCGACGTCATCCTGCCGCAGGCAACGCACGCCATGGATGAGACCACCGAAAAAGTGGTCGTCGTTGGCGCTTCTACCGGTGGCACCGAAGCTTTGAAATCCCTACTTGAAAGCCTGCCCCCCGATGCGCCTGGAATCGTCATCGTTCAGCACATGCCCGAACTATTTACCCGCGCCTTCGCTGGCCGCCTTGATGGTTTGTGCGCGATCACCGTGAAAGAAGCGGAGACCAACGACACCGTGCTGCGCGGCCGCGCTTTGATAGCCCCGGGTAATCATCACATGCTGCTTCGTCGCAGCGGGGCGCGCTACTTCGTCGAGATCAAGGATGGTCCACTCGTTTGCCGCCATCGGCCGTCGGTTGATGTACTTTTCCGCTCGGCTGCGCGCTACGCAGGACCGAATGCTGTCGGCGTAATTCTCACCGGCATGGGAGACGACGGAGCGCGCGGAATGCTTGAGATGAAGCAGGCTGGAGGTTTCAATATTGCGCAGGATGAAGCGAGCTCCATTGTCTTCGGCATGCCCAAGGAGGCAATCAAGCTGAATGGCGTGCACAAAGTGCTGCCCCTCACGCATATCCCGGCCGCTATTCTCAAACATGGCGCATAGATGAAGGCTCGCCATTAGGACATCAGCCACCTTGTAGATTGGGCACACGACCTCGAAGAAGTGCTGGACAAATTCGGGAACCCTTTGACACGTCGTCGATGACGCTCCAGTACACAGGCCAGGTCTCGCTGGTGATGCGGTTGATGGTATTGTTACCGAATAGTAGCACGTCCGGAACAACGCCTGTAGCGTCGGGCCGGCGGCAAATTGCGGCAATAATTTTGCCAAAATTCCTTCGAATACGCCGGTGTTGCGTACGCATGCGCAAGCCTCTCGAGTTGTTTCCAAATTTGTTATTGTGAAGGATCTTGAGCAGTTTCGGGATCAAGTTTGTGATGATGTGAGGATATGGGTGCTTCTCCGACATCTTCCGCAACCGTCTTGCTCCTTCGCTGGAAGAACGGCGATAGCGGTGCGATCAATGAGCTGCTTCCGATCGTCTATGACGAATTCGCCGGCTGGCGAGGGGATATCTGTACAGGGAACGTGCGCAGCACACTCTACAGAGCACGGCCTTGGTTCACGAAGCGTATCTCCGGCTGATCGATCAGAATGTAGATTGGCAGAGTCGATCGCACTTTTTCGGAATTGCGGCGCAGATGATGCGGCGAATTCTTGTGGACCATGCGCGAGCACGGAATGAAGGCCTCAAGGTGACGCTGGACGAGGGGATGGCGATCGCCGAGGCCAGAGACCTGGATGTGATTGCATTGGATGGCGCTTTGGATCGGCTCGCGAAACTGGATGAAGGACAGGCAAAGATTGTGGAGATGCGATTCTTTGCCGGATTGTCGATCGAAGAGACCGCCGAATCGCTCGGCATCTCGCCTGCCACGGTAAAGAGAGACTGGGCAACGGCGAAGGCGTGGCTGATGCGCGATCTGAACGGGTGATCTTCGAACTAAACGCGAAAGCCCAAACTAAATGCACGACAGTCGACCTGGACTCGCTGTTCACGAAGACTTTTGCATCTCCAGCGAGCAGGCATAAAGCTCCTCGCCAACTCTCTCCGGTTCTTTCTGATCATTGCTCTGGATGGCGCCGCGCTTCTGCAAATCTAGCCATATGGCGAGGCTCTTGCTGTAGCTGGAATGAGCTGCGGCCAGGGTGGCTTGTTTCTGTCTCCCGCTGAGAGAACCCGCGGTTGCGACTGCAAGGTGCGCTCTTGCAAGCTTGGCATATACGCGGGCCAATTCCGAACGCAACATGGCGTTTTCAGGATCGGAGTGTGAATTCTTTTCTGCCAGAGTGGCCGCAAGTTTGTATTCGGCAACTGCCTCGCCCATTTTTGACGATTTGAGCAGCGCATCCCCGAGACGGTAGGAATCGGATACCAAATAGTAGCGAGCCGAGGCGTCAGATGGATCTGCATCCATCAAACGCCGATCGAGTGAGCCAGTTTTTGCAGGGTTTGCGCGCTAACAACTGAACGCAAATTCGAGTGCCGATGGAATTCGCCGATCCGGTTCTTTCCACGGTTCCAGGAGAAACAGAAATGGCCAATATCAGTCAGGAAGCTGTGCTTTCCGCGGCATGGATGTTGATGCGCCGCGCAAAGGAGGCGGGCTCAGTAGCCAAGGGAAACGACACATTCAATTCAGATTCAGGAAGCACACCGCAGGCCGGCATCGATGCAAGTCACGCGAAAGAAACCGTGATGAATCTGATCTCCGCATATCTTCGACCGGCAACACATATCTCTTCCCACTTCCACTGCTGGTAATCCAGCCAATCCAATTTGAAGGAGACGCACATGTCCACGATCACAGCGCAACAAGCATTCAATTCAGTTCCGGCAGTCGTGTTGCAAGCAGACGCCACGGTGACCAGGAGTCCCCAGGAAATTCTTCTGCAGACGGGATTGGCGTATATTGCATCGGCCTGTCTCAACACGGCAGTCAGGCTCGGGATCCCAGACCCTCATCGGCAGCGGCCCGAAGGACGTTGATGTCCTGGCTCTCGAATCGGGAACGGATCCTGACCATCTGTTCAGAATTCTGCGGGTACTTGAGGTGAGCCAGATTGTAACTCGCACCGCTCCGCGCAGCTACAAGCTGACTGATGCGGGGCAACTGCTTCGCCGCGGAGTTGCGGGCTCAATGTCAGATTGCATTGAGTGGATCGCCGATCCACTGCACCTCAAGCTTTACGGCGAGCTGAAAGAGAGTGTGGTAGAGGGCCGTACGACATTCGACCGAGTCTATGGGGAGCCGTTCTTCAACTGGATTTCAAGATCAGAAAACGCGGATGAGGCGGAGGTCTTCAACAATGCCATGACCAGCATCAGTGAGATGTGTATTCCGGCATTCCTTGAGGCTTACGATTTCAGCGCCTTCAAGAAAATCGTGGACGTGGGGGGAGGGCATGGCGCCCTTCTGCGTTCGATCCTTCATGCGAATCCGGCCGCGACGGGCATCGTTGCGGAGATGCCGGTACTGATCCCCGTGACAAAACGGGCAATCGCCGAGGATCGGCTGGCGAGCCGCTGCGAGGCTGCCGAATGCAACTTCTTCGAAGCGGTACCGGCCGGCGGAGATTGCTACCTCATGAAGCACATCGTGCACGACTGGGCGGACGGATCTGCACTGCAATTATTGCGGAATATCCGCAGCGTGATGCCCGCTAACGGAAAGCTGATCCTGGCAGAAGCCGTCATCGACGACAGCGCTGACCCGCATCCCGGGAGGTTACTGGATATTGAGATGATGACGTTTGTCGGAGGCAGAGAGCGCACTCGCAACGAGTTCTGGCATCTGCTGCAGTCTGCTGGCTTTCGTCTAGAAAAAATCATCCCGACGAAATCGCTGCTCTGCCTGCTTGAAGCGAAGCCTATCTAAGAAGAGCTTCTGTCTGAGAAAACCTTCGGGTCAACAGTAAAGCAGAATCTGCAGCGAGCCGATTTTCGATGAGATTCTGCGTTACTGACTGAATGCCCTTGCACCTGCGGTGATCGAACGCGGTGCGAGGACAGAGGCCCCAGCAACCAAAACAGCCGGGTTCCCAATTGCGACGAAAACCCCGTCTGCGCCCTTCGTGTGCGCATTTGATCTCGCAGGGAACCTGAAGGAGGATGCGATGGCAATTACCGCACCAGTTCCGTTGATAGCAGTTTCGGGGAAATCGGCGATTATTCGCGCAATCGAGAAGTACTTCTACTGCTTCATGTCCGTATTCATCGCCGTGGTCGTGTTCTACGGGTTCAGCTTCACGGTGAACAAGAATCTGGTTCACCCCGCCATACACCGGCCGTGGATTCTATGGATGCACGGGATCGTGTTTTCGGGCTGGCTTTTCTTCTTCATTCTGCAGTCGGCGCTGGTTCGGGCACGCAGCGTCCGGTGGCACAAAAACGTCGGCTGGTTTGGCGTAGCACTCGGTGTAGGGATCTTTGCCCTTGGAATATCGACGACATTGACGATGGCCCGTTTCGACACGCAGCAGCTGCACCGCGAGGTTACAAACCTGCTTGCAATTCCGCTTTGGGATATTGGATGTTTCGCGGTTTGCTTCGCGCCCCCGATAGCGTGGCGCAAGAAGTTGGAATACCATCGGCGACTGATGTTGCTGGCCACCTGCGCATTGTCGGCGGCTGGTTGGGGACGGCTTCCGATTCTTCGGCCGGGAACGTTCTATGCGGGTGTGGACTTTTTGATTGTGTTGGGCGTGGCAAGCGGGCGTCATGAAAAGAAGGGCCGCGACGCCTTCACGGCAACAGGCGATCGGTCTGAGTCACGGAAAAATTGTAACTGCGTATGGCTTGTGCATAATTGTCAATGCAGATTTCCCGCAGTCGCGGTTCCTGGAAAAGTGCCTTAATCTGACTCACGAACATCGCGTTCACGTTGCAACGTGCGTCGACTCTTTGCGGTTGATGAATTCAGCTATGTGTTAGATGCTTTCGACCTTCTTGTTTTTGAGAGACTGACCGATGTGGATTGGAGGGTAGTCACATTCTGCGAAAACCCACTCGCGGTCTTTTCCATCCACAAGATTCGATTCAAACAGAATTGCCGTCTTGCAATGTCCGCAACGAAAACCAAGGTGTCCTCTATCCCAATTCGTTTTTTTGAACCAGCCAAGGTCAGTTTGCGCCACTTTCAGTGTGCTTTTACAGCTCCCGCAGACGACCTTCTGTGACCATTCGGGTCCAACTGAAACGATTTCCATGAGTCGCTCCTCTTGCAATGCTTCTCTGCTGCACCGTTGTGTTTTTGGGCCGGAGAGGCTCGTAGAAATCGACAAACTACTGGAAAGGAATGTAGTCGATCCTATTCTGCCCGGGTGCTAGGAATTGTAATCGACCGCAGGAGGCTTCAGACAAGTGGATTCCTCAGCGCCCAAGGCATCTCAGGAAAGTACGAGTGAGCAAGCACGGTCGAAGCAGTTTCGGAAACGCTGGAGTGCGCATTCAACCAGCACGCCCTAGGCCATGGTATTGTTCGTCGCTCACTTGTTCCATCCAATCGACGGTTTTGCCGTCGAGCTTCTCCTGAATGGCGAAATGCGTCATTGCGGTAGTGGGTGCTGCACCGTGCCAATGTTTCTCTCCGGGTGCAAACCAGATCACATCACCCGGGCGGATTTCCTCGATGGGGCCACCGAAGTGCTGAGCCCTGCCACAGCCAGAAGTAACGATGAGTGTTTGACCGAGCGGATGTGTATGCCACGCGGTTCGTGCACCAGGTTCAAACGTGACGTGCGCACCGACTACACGCGCGGGTTCGGGTGCGGTGAAAAGAGGGTCAACGCGAACCGTGCCTGTGAACCATTCTGCCGTGCCTTTTCCGGAAGGTTGGGAGCCCGCTCTTTTTATCTCCATGGATTTGTCCTCTGTCTATAGATTGATTTGAAGTCGCTAAGTGGTAAAGCACATGAAGCAACGGATCGTTGGATCAGCCCTTGCCGTCTCCCGGCGTGATTCTAACTGATGCGGAGCGCGCCGGTTCGCTGATCATTATCGAAGGTACGGGCTGTGCTTGTATTTCGCGCGGTAGGCGTCGTCGATGCGGTCGTTGATCGGCCCGTCGACCGTTTCAAACGTTATCTCTTTCGTCATGCCGGCGACGATGATGCGTCCCGCCTTCTGGCGTATGACAGCCCTGTACCAACGAGACTTTTGCCCGTTGTAGCCCTGGACGTAAAGATCGTCGACCCTGACAGACCAGATCCACGTCGGTGTGCAGTAGGTCACTCCATCTTCGCGAAACGGTGCGATGTGCAAGTTGTCCGCTTCGGCGATCTTGCGCAGTTCGTGTTGTGGCCATGCAGGCAAGTTGTTAACCTCCGTGTGTTGATGTCGGGTAGGTTCGAAGAGCACGCCCTATGTGACCTTGTGGCGTCGCGAGTTAGCGCATGACGATTCCGCCATCGACCGACATGGACTGACCCGTCACATAGCTTGATGCGGAACTGCAAAGCCACAGAACCGTATCAGCAATCTCGTCAGCACGACCGTAGCGCCCCCATCGGCACGCCCTTCAACATAGCGTTGAGGGCTTCGCCCTGGCCAGCGGCGACCATCTGGTCGGCCATCGGTGTCCAGATAAGTCCCGGGCAGACCGCGTTGATCCGAATGCCGCGCGCAGCATATTCCAGCGCTGCGCTCTTTGTGAAACCGATGACACCATGTTTCGCGGCGTGGTAGATTCCGCGCTCTGCGCCACCCACAAGTCCCCCAATCGACGAGCAGTTAACGATTGCGCCGCTGCCTTGCTTGCGCATCTGTTGCAACTCAAACTTCATGCAATTCCATACACCGCGAAGATTGATGCCCATCACCTTGTCATAATCTTCGCGTATGGTGTCTGCTGTCTCCGCAAGAACATTCCGTCACCGGCTGAACGGCGTGGGCCCGGCGAATGGTCTGCGCTGCAGCCTCGGACAATCCGAGGTGTTTGACCTTGCCTTGTTGAATCAGGTCCTTTACGGCGCCTGCTACTTCTTCAATTGGCACCTCGGGGTCAACCCGGTGCTGATAAAGCAAGTCAATGGCGTCCGTGCGAAGTCTCTTGAGCGAGCCTTCGACCGTTTGTTTAATGTACTCCGGTCGACTGTTCAGACCCGTTGGATGGGGATGGGTATCCGAATCGAATTGGAAGCCGAACTTCGTAGCGATGATGACTTGGTCACGTACTGGCGCAAGCGCTTCCCCGACCACCTCCTCATTTACGAACGGACCGTACACTTGGGCGGTGTCGAAGAAGTTGATGCCGCGGTCGACGGCTCCGCGCATGACTGCAATCATGTCTTTCTTGCTGCCCGCAACCGGACCGTGCCCTGCGCTCATCCGCATGCAGCCTAATCCGATGGCTGAGACATCCAAGCCACTCGTTCCAAGCTTGCGCATTTGCATTGTGTTTCCCTTCAATGGCGATGTCTTTGTGTCGGTATTCAAGCCCGAACGCAACCCGGTTCACTATTCAATAATGCTCCCACGTGACGGACCAGTGTTCATCGGGACGAGTGGATCTAATGATGAGACGTCCGTCAGTGGTGAGCTCGTAAATGCGTGGAAGGTCTTTGCCAACGAGAAGCTCGCGTGTATTCGACCCCTGCACGTGATGAGTCACTGTGTGTGTTGTCTCGTCCACATCGTAGCTGCCAAATGAAGCCTCGTACCCATCCTGAACGTATTCGTTCGATGGTGCACTTGCCGACTTGGGATACATGAGCTGTACCGACATGTGTCCATCGCTTGTGTAGATCAACATGCCCAGTGGCTGGACGGCGCCTGCGGACTTGCCAACAGGTTCCGGCGAATCGATGTGCGCAAGGTGCCAGGCTCCTACGAGCCTTTCCCGGTCGTTGATTTGCTTCTGCGCAGACTGGGCTTGCGAAAGAGCGGTGAATGCTATGAAAAAAGCCAAGGAGCCAAAAGACAGGGATTTCATTCTCGATTCTCCCGCCGATCGGTCATCAACGGCCTACCAGTTGTTCATGAAACTTCGAGTAGCGCGCCCCTTCAAGCTTGATCTTTGACGAAACCTCTTCGAGGTCATGTACGTCGTGAGGAGTTAGCTGAACGTTTGTCGCGCCAAGATTCTCCGACAATCGAGACGGCTTAGTTGTTCCCGGAATCGGAACGATCCACGGCTTTTTTGCAAGCAGCCAGGCGAGTGCAATTTGTGCAGGGGTGACGTTCCTTGCTTCTGCGAAGGAGCTCACTACGTCCACCAACGCCTGATTCGCCTCGCGATTTTCCGGGCTGAATCTTGGCACAGTGCTGCGGAAGTCCGTACTATCGAACGTCGTATTCGCATCGATCTTGCCTGTAAGAAAGCCTTTGCCGAGTGGGCTGAAAGGGACGAAACCAATTCCAAGCTCTTCAAGCGTAGGCATCACGGTTTCTTCCGGCTCCCGCCAAAACAACGAGTACTCGCTCTGCAGCGCGGCTAGGGGCTGCACTGCATGGGCGCGACGTATGGTCTTTGCGCTTGCTTCAGACAGACCGAAGTGTTTTACCTTGCCTTCCCGAATCAGATCTTTGACCGCGCCTGCCACATCTTCGATCGGAACGTTCAAGTCGACACGATGTTGGTAGAACAGGTCGATGGTGTCGACTTTGAGGCGTTGGAGCGATCCCTCTGCCACCTTCTTGATGTGCTCGGGCCGACTGTTCAGCGTGTTCCACTTGCCTCTGTCATTCGGATTGGCTTCCCAGCCGAACTTGGTCGCGATCACAACTTTTCCGCGAAACGGAGCGAGTGCTTCGCCGACAAGTTCTTCGTTTGCGAGCGGGCCGTATACCTCGGCGGTATCGAAGAATGTGACTCCTCGATCGACCGCGGCATGAAGAAGGGCAACCATCTCCTTCTTGTCTTTGGGTGGCCCATAGGACCAGCTCATCCCCATGCAGCCGAACCCGAGCGCTGATACTTCCAGATTGCCTTTTCCTAATGTGCGTTGTTGCATCTGTCTCTCCTGCAGATCACTACATTCTCGATTCGCTTCGTATTGCTTACTCTGATTTCAGCGAGGCCATGTCGATGGAGAAGCGATACTTCACGTCCGACTTGAGTAACCGCTCGTAGGCTTCGTTCACCTTCTGAATGGGGATCACTTCAACGTCAGACGTAATGTTGTGCTTTCCGCAGAAGTCGAGCATCTCCTGGGTTTCGGGCAGGCCGCCGATGAGAGAGCCCGAAAGGCTTCGGCGTCCAAAAATGAGCCCGAAAACGGCCACTGGCAACGGCTTATCCGGCGCTCCGACCATGGTGATATTGCCATCACGGCGAAGCAATTGGATGTAAGCGTTGATATCGTGTTCGGCGGCTACG
The DNA here is from genome assembly GCA_963832035.1 of uncultured Acidobacteriaceae bacterium. Classification (GTDB taxonomy): domain Bacteria; phylum Acidobacteriota; class Terriglobia; order Terriglobales; family Acidobacteriaceae; genus Telmatobacter. The sequence goes on from CAWHSK010000005.1 coordinate 1,304,384, forward strand.
GCGTCGAGAATGAAATCGAAACTGCCGGCGTGCTTCGCCATCTCGTCGGCGTTCTTCGAGATGACAACCTCATCCGCGCCGAGGCGAAGCGCGTCTTCCTTCTTGCCGGGCGAAGTAGTGAACACCACTGTGTGGGCTCCGAAAGCGTGCGCGAACTTGACGCCCATGTGGCCCAGTCCGCCGAGTCCGACCACCCCAACCTTCTTGCCTTTGGTCACTCCCCAGTGCCGCATCGGGGAGTAGGTCGTAATACCCGCGCAGAGCAGGGGGGCGGCGCCGGCGAGATCGAGGTTTGATGGAACGCGGAGCACGAACCTCTCAGTGACAACAATGCTGTCGGAGTACCCGCCGTAGGTGACACCTCCCGAATGCTTGTCGGGGAAGTTGTAGGTGAGCGTCATGTTCGGGCAGAACTGCTCAAAGCCCGCCTTGCACTCTGGGCAGGTACCGTCGGTGTCCACAAGGCAGCCGACCGCGGCAAGATCTCCCGGCTTGAACTTGGTAACGGCCGAGCCGACCTTCGTAACTCGGCCGACGATCTCATGGCCGGGAACGCACGGGTAGACCGTGGGCATCACTTCTTTCCATTCGTTTCGGGCCTGGTGAAGATCGGAGTGGCAGATACCGCAGAACAGGATTTCGACCTGAACGTCGCGCTCGCCCAGTTCGCGGCGCGCGATTGTGGTGGAGGTAAACGGAGACGTCGCGCTGGCGACGGAATAAGCTTTTGCTTTGTACATGGAATGACCTCGACTTCTTCGATTTTGGCGAGCATCCCGCTCCGAATCAGACTACGAAATCGGGTCACCGGAGCGGTATCCTGATTCTGCCAATCTATTGCCTGATCCTGTCGAAGGATGGATTGTTGAGCACGGCCTGATGAATTCGGCGTTAACTTGATTCTGGAGGGTTAGAGCTTGTGAAAGGCTTGAAACACAAGGCCGCGACCGAAAATCGAAACCTAATCGAGGCACGCAAAGAACTGGCCCGCAAGATTGCCGATCGCACCAGCGCGGAAGGAGACGCTCTCACCGAGGTTCCGGGCCTGCGCCTCTACCGCCGAACCGTGACCACTGCCTGCGCCTCAGCTGCCTATGAACCCAGCCTCGTTGTTTTTTTGCAAGGACAAAAGCGAATCAACGTTGGCAAGACGATGTATACATGTGACGGATCGAACTTCCTTCTGACCTCTGTCGATCTTCCGGTTGTCAGCCAAGTGATTTCGGCAACAGCAAAGGAGCCGCTCCTTGGCTTGATTCTCAAACTCGAAATGCCGGCAGTCCGCGAGATCCTGTCGCAGCAGGAGTTTCATCTGCGCGAGGAATCGGCAGACGCTCGCGCCATGGCCGTCGGCGTCACTTCGCTTGAACTCCTCGACGCATGTTCCCGGCTTGTCGATCTCGTTGACGCTCCGCAGGACATTCCGATTCTGAGCAATCTGATCCAGCGCGAAATCATCTATCGATTGCTACGCAGCCCGCAGGGAAAGCACCTCCGCGCAATTGCTACGCTGGGCGAGCAAAGTCATCGGACCGCCAAAGCTGTTGAATGGCTACGGATGAATTACGCCAAGCCGCTGCGCGTCGAGGATCTTGCGACCATGGCGCGCATGGGTGTATCGACCTTGCATCATCAATTCCGCTCGCTCACCGCGATGAGTCCCCTGCAATACCAGAAGCAATTACGTTTGCACGTTGCCCGGGAGCGCATGCTCAGCGAAGGTCTTGATGCGGCAAGCGCAGCCTTTGAAGTGGGGTATGAAAGCGCCAGTCAGTTCAATCGCGAGTACAGCCGGTTTTTCGGCGAACCTCCGATGCGCGACATCAAGGCTCGTCGTCTCGCCATTGCCGCAACCGGTCGTGACTAACGGCGCCGAAATGGGACACCACAACTCGCTATCTTCGGTGGGCGTCGAATCCGGTCTCAACGCCGCCAAGCGGCGAAAAGTGTGGATACGTTCCGGCTAGTCCTCTCACTATCTAATCGACCAATGGGGCGGTTGACGACCGCGGCGGAGTGGACTATGGATCAGGTCTATCAAACATCAGGTCGATCATCTATGGCCGAACGCGATAGATGGGATGTTGCATTCCGAGCTTGTCTTCATTCAGGCGGTTTGCTTCTGCTTCTTCTCTTACTCTGGCTATAAGACCTGTCGACGAATGCAGAAGCGGTAGCAACCTAAAGTCCGGTGTAGATCTGCAGCGGAGCCCAAAAGAACGGTTTCCGAAACTCGCCCTTTGCATGGAGCAGTTCAAGCTTGGCCTGTCGTAGCGCCACGGCGGGAGTCGATCCGTTTTCCAGCCCCTGATACATCGAACCCATCAGCCGTGGCGTGGATTCGTCGCTTACCTCCCACAGCGCGCCAATGACGTTGTGCGCACCTGCGCGCAGAAACGCCCAGGCTAGGCCCACCATGCCTTCTCCAACGTAGGAACGCGTTCCACTTCCATAGCAGGCGGAGATCGTCACAAGGCGCGCCTTGATTGGATACTGCATGATGTCGCGCGCGTGAAGCTTGAATGAGTCTTCTTCTGCAGTTGAGCGCGAGAGGATAATCGCCGAGTCGAGCGGGTCAGTGCGGCTGGCAACGCCGTGGGCAACAAAGTGAATGTAGGCAAACTCTTGGGGCACGCTGGCTAGATAGGCATCCGCCGTAGCACCCTCGCGCGCAAAGATCGTTTCGTCCGAACGGGAGAAATGCTGCTCGATCTGCTTCATCTCGGTTGCTGCCTTCGGCAATTCTGGGTAATCGGAGTTGGGTGAAATGGCATCACCCACGAGGAGCAGCTTATTTCCGCCTCGCACGACTGGCTTTGCAGAGGCGAGCATTTGAAGCGACGGCGCGGAGATAAGAGTCGCGTCTTCGATGAAGTAATGCGGAGCTGGCTCAGAAGCAATCAAGGTTTCGAAGTTGAGCTGACTTAGCGCTCCATCATCCAGAATCATCACGGTCGATCCGGGCGGGATGAGTTCACGAGCCGGCGTGACCAGCGTTTGAAAAAGGGCAACGCCATCGCCATTAGAAATTTGAATAGGATCGCTCAAGCCGAGCAGCGCTTTGCGATAACGCTCAACCATCGGCTCGATCTTCTTCCGCGCCGGAAGCGTGAGCATTCTGGTCTTTGCCGGCGTAATCGCCCAGAGATACGACTCGCGTTCGCCGAGCCAATAAAAGAGCAGGGTCGCATTTGTTTTGCGCGCGATCTCGCTAGGGTGCAGCGGAAGATTCATGGATGAGCGAACGTTGGAGGTGGCTCCAAGGCCCTGTTCCAGCGTTCGAGCGCGACTGCGGTCAGCAAGGACAAGGGCATCGTCCGTCTTGTGGTGCACCACGAGAAAGTGAATGTAATCGTCGTAGACGCTGGTCGCGTTCGCGAGGAAGGGAAGCTTTGAATCATCGCTCTTGAGCTCGGCTCGCGCCGCTTCAAAGGTTCCGAGCGAGGTCCGGTACATTCGATCAGCGTCAGCGGTTCTGTTTGCTGCTTCGTAGAGAAGGGCTAGCTCGTGCTCTGCCTCGAGCCTCATTGAAGTCTGGCTCGCCGGGTCCTTCTCAACAACGAGAAAGAGCGATTCGGCCTCCTTGTCGTTGCGCCTGGCGGAGGCGATCCTGGCTTGTGCAAGCGTTACATCGAGCACGTCGAGGCGATTGCTGTTGGTATTTAACAATGGAGCCAGCTCCTGCAGATATCCATTCGCTTGCTCCAGTTTGCCTTCGTCGATCGAGGCCTGCGCAAGATCTTCCAGCGTATTGACGACCTCTTCGTTGCTCTTCATCTCCTTGGCACGATTCAGAGCACGACTGTAAACCCTCCTCGCTCTGGCGAATTCTCCTGCACTCCAATACACGTCCCCCGACGCCGTAAGCCATTTGACTTCATTCCGAATGTTGCCGAGTTTTGCGGCACGCTGTTCCGCCTCGAGAAATAATTTCAATGCTCTCTCAGCATCGCCCAGGCGGAAGTAGGCCCAGCCCAGGTTGCCGGAGATACTCTCCGCCAGATCTTCTGCGCCGAGTTCAATCGAAGTCTTGTACGCATTCCTTGACCAATCAACCGACTCGTCGAAGTGTTCGTCCTGCAGCGCCAACCATCCAAGGTCCAAAGTTGTAGTGGATTCAAGGTATCGATCGTGAAGTGATTGCGCAATGCTGAAGGAACTGAGGAAAGCAGACCGTGCTTCAGGCAGCTTATCCATCGAAACTGCCAAGGTACCGCGCGCCTGCATCATCTCACCACAGGCTACATCGATCATGCCTTTGCAGAGATTCTCGGCCTGCGTGAGTTTTTGATCTGCCGAAGACAATTGTTGCAGGCGGGTAAGAGATACACTCTCAATCACCAACTTCCGGATTGTGTCCTCTTGATTTTCCGAGAGGGGACGAGAAGCGCGCAGGAGACTCAAGGCCTCGTCGTAATTGCCTCGCCAGTAGCAGTACCTCTGCCTCCAGAAGTTGAAATTTTGCGGCCCAACTGCAGGATTGCCTGGTCGATTCTGAATGTATCCCTGCTCCGCGCGCTCTTGGCACTTTTCGAGTTGCCCACGCACGAAGAGGAGTTGGGCGTTGTTGTACTGAGCACTAGGAGTCGCGCCACTCGAATCCCGGAGCGGAATGAGCAGCAGCGATCCAGCTGACGCACAAAAACACCAATCGCCCGCTCACCACCGAACCGGACCATAGCTCCTCTCGCAGACAATCGGGCTCTAATTGTCGACGATCGACAATGGCCGCTGTTAGGTGACTCACTCGGGGTTATGGATAGCTTGTTCCGTTGGTCTTGCCGCCGCCGCCCATCAGGTTTCCGACCCCCACACAGCCCATCACCATTTCGATCATCTTGAGGGTGATGGTGGTTTTCCTTGGAGCCCCTGTCGGGGTGTCGTAATCCGATTGATCGACGGTCAGGGTCGCGAGATAGATCTTGCCGAAGTTCGGCACGTCGATCGCATGTCCGAAACTTCTGCCTGGATACCCGCCTTCCACTTGGTTGACCAACGAGCATGTGATCGGTCCTGGTTTACCTGCGTCGGATGAGCCTTGATTGTAATACTTCGCGATATCCGTCGGAAGATTCTTCTGGCCCTTCAGTCGTTCGCGCTGGGCGCTCGCGCGCTTCTGAAAGTCCCGATCACTCAAATACCCAGCGTCTTTCTTTGGCTTCGCGCCCAATATATCCAAATCCAAGTCCAGCTTCACCTGATGGCCGGCGATGCGGAGATTTTCAAAACGCGTGCCGAGGAAGGTTACAGTGGGAACGTATCCCTCAAGAGGAGGGTGATCAGTGGATATCTGACAAACGATGCGGTCCGCCGTTACGATGTCCAGTACATTCAGGCCTTCAAGCACCGATGTGGTCAATGTATTCCAGCCGTGGCCGGGCTTCGGGTCAGGGTTGCCAGCCACCTGGGTATAGGCTGCGCGGAATGAGACAACTCCGCCGAGGCGGTAGTTCTCCACGTGCTGTGAGACGTACCCGCCACGCTCGTTGAGCTTCACAAATGTCGGTGGTTTCACTTCCTGCATGAGTGGCAGGATCAGATTGCCGGACAGGGCCTCAGCTTCTGCGTTGTAGTCGTGATATCTCTGTGGGTCTGGCATTGCGGCCTCTCTTTTCCAAAACATGTTCGAAGCTCTCATTCGTCGAAGTGAATATCGAGTACGCGCCGGTCAATCTGGGTCCGCGTTCCTTTGGAATCCGTACCAGAAATAGTCAGCGCATATGGGCCCTGCACCAGTTCCACGCCGGGAATCGAGAGGAAAACAGCTCCATCCCCTGACGATCCGGCTTGGGATGCGGTTATGCTTCTTGCCCAAAGCTGCTTGCCCTGAGGATCGTATAACTCGAAGGCATAGGAAGCATAGCCGGAATCCTGCGGAAGCTCAATCGAAAGTGCAGCCCCATGCGTACGATCCGCTCCCACAGAAGTATGGGCGCTCCCCCTGGTTCCGGCATGAAAGGACACAGACGGCAGAAGGCGCGGTTCGCTTGCGGCTTTACGTAGCGATGGGATTGTGGAGAGATTCTGGTACGAAACAACCGCCAACAGTGTGGCAAAGGCGGGAATGGCAAACGCCGGCCGCAACCAGGAGTGCCAGTCGATTCTCTTCTTGAGTGGCCGCGTCGGTTCCGGTTGTGAATCACCTGGAGAAGCCTCGACAAGCCCCGGCAGTTCGGCTTTGGCGAGGCTGATGAAAGTGGACCCTGCCCGCAAATCGAGAGCGCACTCCGGGCAATTAAATGCATGTTCCTCGAAAGCATCGCGGAGCTCGGGCGTCAGCTCATTCAGTAGATATCGCTCTGCCGCCATTTGTTCGATTGCTTCGTTATGATCCATCGAACCAGTACCTCAATTGACCAATTCAAACGCGCCGCAAACCCGGTGTTACAACATGGTGAACGCGGTCATCAAATCGTTTCAGCCGGCCTTGTATTCATCCCAAGATTCATCCGCTTAAGATATTCGACCTTGAATTCCTGCTTGGCACGATGCAAGAGGACACGGAGATATTCCCGGTCGACACCAAACTCGCGGCAGACATCTTCGCGATCGCGCTCTTCAAGGAATACGGCTTTGAGTACCGAGCGATCGCGCAACGGCAACTTCAGCAGAATCTCCCTGACTTTTGCCTTTAACTGGGTCGCCGCGATCATGCTCACAACGTCCACACCGGTGGCCTGTGGTTCCGGGGTGCCCTCTTCATCCAGTGACTGGCTTCGGCCGGAAGACCGGTAGTGTTCCAGGAGGACGTTATTGCAAACCGTATTGACAAAGGCCCCGAATGATTCCGGCCGGCGTAGCGCGTTCTCTCTGCGCAGCGTCGCGAGCACCCGGGCAAAAGTCTCCTGGCGCACGTCTTCTATGGCCTGCGGGGACTGGAGCCGCGAGCGAAGTTTCAGTTGGAGCAGTTCCGTAAAATAACTGACGAAGTGCTCTTGAGTAGCCCGGTCTCCCGCACACAGGTTTTCGATGTAACTTGCATCGAACGCACGAAATTGCAATGAAGTCTCCGCCAACCTGAGAGGACGTAAGTATAGCATTGGCGTCACTTGCGCAGTGTGACACCGTGGTTGGCGAGCGAGGGAGCGGTTGCGATTTTGGCTTGGCAACGCGTTCCGTGAAGCCGTTTTATGAATGGATGCCCGTTTCATCTCAACTCTGTTCGCCACCGAGAAATCGGTCAAGGAGGCGTATGATTTCAATTGAACTCAATCTTGTTTCTTGTTGCAGCATGTCGATTCCGCCCAGCGGAAGACACATGGCCCAAGGAGCTGGTTTCGCTTCATCGGGGCATTTTCCATCTGGCAGGCCATTCTTGAGATGGCCCGCCAGTGGAAAATCAGTCCAACCCAGCCCTGGTGAGCCAGATCGATAGAGGTAGAGAGAACCAAAGGTCAAATCAGTGATACAAGCCTTCAATCTTGCAATGGCAATGCTCTTGAGTTGAGCCGTAACAGGCTGGAACCCCTCGTGCTCCGCGCCAGTTAGAAGCTCAACCTGCCAACCTGCCGGCGCGAACTCAGCAACGCTCAAGGTTTGTGCACTTTTAAACACTGTGTCGCGACTCAACCCTTTCGGGGCTGCAGACGGAGCCCCCCAACCGTCGAAAACTCCGTCTGCCTGGGGGAGGACTTTCGATCCCGGTTCGGAGCGCCAAATGCTGATATTGGCGCTGAAATCGTTGGATTCGCGACCGCGGCAATTGGAACTGCCAAAGCTGTTTCAGACTCCACGACATTGCCCCAGACGGGAGTCCAGTTTGGCGCACCTGCGGGCGGGGGCGAATTCCATGACAGGACGGCCCGGATCCTGGCAAGAAACTTCTCCGAACAAAGCTCTATTCGAGGGATCACTTCTAATGTCACGGTGTGCGCGAGCGGTCTCGGCAATTGTGCGTTGAACACACTCAGAGAACGCATTCCCTGGTCGAGCCACGTCGAACCGCCGTCGTATGAAAGATAAAAGCGGACAAACTCCTCAGAACCATGGATGAAGGCGTCGCCAGAGTAACCGAATGCCTGTTTGATGTCGATCGTGGCACAAAGCTGTTCGCGTTGCGGATCGTAGCCAATCCGGGAGATACATTCGTAGGTTGTGTCCTCCTGGATCTTGAGGACGGCGATGAATGATCTCGATGGGACCTTTCCGAAATAGTTTGGGTTGGCCAGCAAAAGCGAACGGAGTTTCTTTCGAGCCTGTTCGGGAGCAAGCCGCGCGAGGGCGATCAGTTCCAGCGCGGGCTGGGCCGATGGAGCGAACGACGTAACTGCAGGGGAGTTCATTTCCAATCCTCACAATCAATGAAATTGCAGGACACTCTGGTCGCTGGGCACTCGCACGACACCAACCGCCTCTCGAGAAGGGAAAGCCGAATGAGCAAACAAATGTGTCCCCTTTGACTTCATGTACGAGGGATAGTGCTGTTTGGCTCTGTGCCGTTTCATACGAGCACAAAGAATTCCCCACGAATGGTGCAGCGCGGAAACCGAGCCATGGGTTTTCGCTTCGGAGTTCGTTTGAGGTCGCTGCAGCGGTACCGTAAAAAAAGATCCTAAGTGTAATTGAAAGATTGACTTGCGCAATCGAGTGGTATCCCAAACGTAACCACGTCACCCTGGAAGAGCAAGTTACTTGGCGCCAAACCTGTGCTAGGCTAACCACACTTTTAGAAAACGCCCAAAAGTGTGTCCATGCTCAGCCAACTAAATGCCGCCGGGACGATCAGGTGATTGAGGAATTGGGATGCTAAGGTCTGCCGTTCACCGCAGAGTCGTTACGAACAACGCGCCGGTCCCGGACTCTGGTGGTTTGCGTCGGCTACGACCAGGATTTTTGGCGATGGTCCTCATTTGTAGCGCAATCCCGGCCTTCTCCGATTCTTCTCGGCCGATCGGGCCAGGAGCGTGGTTTGATGCTGAGGTTGCGGCCAACATTCTCTCCGGACTAATTTTCTCGACCATGGCAGTGATTGTCTGGGTCTTTATTCTACGCAGGCGCATCCGCAAGCAGACTGTGATCATTACCGAAAAGCTGAAGAACGAGATGGCTCTCGAAGAGCGATATCGGAATATCTTTGAACGCAATCTGACTGGGCTGTATGTTGCAGCTGCTGACGGCAAGATTCTGGACTGCAATGATGCCTGCGCGCGCATTCTGGGATACAGCGGGCGTGGCGAGCTGCTGGGCAATAGTACCCACGCAGAACAAATCGTTCAAAAATTTCATGAAAGCCTGTCCGATGCTAGTTTCGCTGCTGGTACCGAGCAATCGATCGACCGTCTTGATGGAACGCATGGATGGGTACTCTGCAGCCTTAGAGGGGTTGGCGAAGAGGGCGGCAATCAGGTATTCGAGGGAGCCCTGGTCGATATCACCGAACGGAAACTCGCTGAAGAAAGAATCCAGTTTCTGGCGTATTTCGACTCCCTGACTAGTCTGCCAAATCGAAGCCTGGTCCAAGACAGACTATCCAAGGGTATAGCCGGAGCGAAGCGGAAGCGCGAAAAGCTCGGAGTGTTGCACCTCGACATCGATAACTTCAAGATTATTAACGATTGTCTCGGGCACTCGAGAGGCGATGAGCTGCTCCAGGCCATCGCTCAAAGGTTGCAGGCCTGTGCCCGTGAAGAAGACACAGTGGCGCGGTTGGGCGGCGATGAATTCCTGATCGCGCTCGGTCCAATTGGCTCGCACGAAGACGCAGCTGTGGTAGCGGAACGAATCGCGTTCGAACTCAGGCCGCCGTTTAATCTCAACGGCAATTCACTCAGCGTCACATGCAGCATCGGAATCAGCATCTTCCCTAATCACGGCGCAGATGCGGAGACACTCATCAAGCACGCAGACGCGGCGATGTATGCCTCAAAAAGCCGCGGGCGCAACACCTTCAGTTTTTTCTCTGAAGCCATGACGGCGCAGGCGATTGAACGTCTTCAACTCGGGAACTGCATGCGCGGGGCGCTTGACCGGGGCGAGTTTCACCTCGTGTTTCAGCCCGAATTCAATCTTCGAACCGGCGCCGTATCCTGTTGGGAAGCCCTGATCAGATGGAAACACCCAGATCTGGGCCTGGTTCCTCCCGACAAATTCATTCCGATCGCCGAGGCCACCGGCATGATCGTTCCCGTCGGCGAATGGGTTTTGAGGACAGCATGCCATCATGCTCGCGGTTGGCACAGCATCGGCAACAAAGTCCCCGTGGCTGTAAACGTCTCGGCCGTGCAATTTCGCCAGATTGGCTTTTGCGATCTGGTCAGAAGAGTCCTGAAAGAGACGGACCTGGATCCGGAATACCTGGAATTGGAGATTACCGAGAGCCTTCTCCTTGCAACCGAAGATATGCGATTCGAAGTCCTCAGCCAACTCAAGACGCTCGGCGTGAAGCTCGCGATCGACGATTTCGGCACTGGATACTCGAGCCTCAGTTACCTCAAGCAACTTCCCGTCGGCAAGCTCAAAATAGATCGCAGCTTCATCCATGACCTGCACCGGAATGGCAATGACGTGGCGATTGTCGCGGCGATTATTCAGATGGCAAAATGCCTGAATCTCAGGGTCACGGCCGAGGGTGTCGAAAATGAGCAGCAGTTGCAGTTCCTGCGCGAACAAATGTGCGACGATGTGCAGGGATTCCTCTTCAGCAAGCCTCTCAGAGCGGATCAAATGGATTTCCAGAGCCGGAAGGCGTCCGCTCTGTTCGAGATTCTTTCCATGGGCGCTGCCAGCTGAGCCTTCGCTACCCCGGCAGACCCCTGAAATCCAAACGCAGACTGAACATTGCCGCTTCAACTGTTCGGCAGATAAGAATGATTCGCGTTGTCACCCGTAAATCGCCAATTGACTGGCGGCGTCTCAATGAGCGCCCCATTTTTGTACAAGTTGTTTACGCTCCGGGCTGCCCATTCGTGCACTTGCGGTAGTATGATTCCTGCTCCGCGCTCCCCCGCTCAGTTCGCGCGGCTTATCCCCCGGAGGAATTTCGATGGCCACAATGACAGAACCTGTTCCGGGCAAGCTCAGCGACAAGGTGAGCTTCCGCCCACGCTATGGCAACTACATTGGCGGCAAGTGGGTCGAGCCCGCTTCCGGCCAGTACTTCGAGAACGTAACGCCGATTACCGGGAAGACATTCTGCGAGATTCCGCGCTCCAATGCACAGGACATTGAAAGGGCCCTCGATGCAGCACATGCCGCCCGCGAGAGCTGGGGTCATACCAGTCCTACGCACCGCGCCATCCTGATGAACAAGATTGCGCAGCGCATGGAAGACAACCTCGACATCCTGGCGCTCGCCGAAACATGGGACAACGGCAAGCCAATCCGCGAAACTGTGAACGCAGACCTACCGCTTGCCATCGACCACTGGCGCTACTTCGCCGGCTGCATTCGTGCGCAAGAAGGCACAATCTCCGAAATCGATCACGACACCGTCGCCTACCACTTCCACGAACCGCTCGGGGTTGTCGGCCAGATTATTCCCTGGAACTTTCCCATCCTGATGGCGACATGGAAACTCGCTCCCGCAATCGCTGCCGGAAACTGCGTGGTGCTGAAACCCGCCGAGCAAACGCCTGCCAGCATTCTGGTTTGGGCTGAATTGGTCGGCGATATCCTGCCTCCCGGCGTGCTCAATATCGTCAACGGATTCGGCCTCGAAGCCGGCAAGCCGCTGGCATCAAGCTCGCGTGTAGCGAAAATAGCGTTCACCGGAGAAACCACCACCGGCCGGCTCATCATGCAGTACGCCAGCCAGAATCTGATCCCGGTCACGCTCGAACTCGGCGGCAAATCACCAAACATCTTCTTCGCTGATGTCTTGAACGAAGATGATGACTTCTTCGACAAAGCCATCGAAGGATTCGTGATGTTCGCGCTCAATCAGGGTGAAGTCTGCACCTGCCCCAGCCGCGCCCTTATTCAGGAAAGTATCTACGACAAGTTCATGGAGCGGGCACTCAAGCGCGTGGCGGCAATCAAGCAGGCCAACCCGTTGGAGACCGACACCATGATCGGAGCGCAGGTGTCGACCGAGCAATTGGAGAAGATCCTCAGCTACATCGATATCGGCAAAAAAGAAGGCGCTGAAGTGTTGGCGGGTGGCGAGCGCGCTCACCCCGGCGGTGAACTCGACACTGGCTTCTATGTCCAGCCAACGGTCTTCAAAGGCCACAACAAGATGCGCATCTTCCAGGAGGAGATTTTCGGGCCGGTCGTTTCTGTCACCACGTTCAAGAACGAAGCCGACGCGCTCGAAATCGCTAATGACACGCTCTATGGTCTCGGCGCCGGCCTGTGGACGCGCGATGTAAATCGTGTTCACAGACTCGGCCGCGGTATCCAGGCAGGACGTGTCTGGGTCAACTGCTATCACGCCTATCCCGCCCACGCAGCGTTCGGCGGATACAAACAATCTGGTATTGGCCGAGAAACGCATAGCATGATGCTCGACCACTACCAGCAGACCAAGAACATGCTGGTAAGCTACAGCCCGAAGAAGCTCGGCTTCTTCTAAACAAGGGTGTCCTGGTCGGATACCCAGGGTGCCCCATCCATGACGCGGATTCATCGCGGCATGGGTGGGATAGCACAAAACTTCAGAGTTTTGAGATGGGATGCATCAACAACGCATCTTCATCCGGACAAGCCGAGGCGCTTCCTGGTTATGTCAGGGCCACCCAAACAAGTCGAAGCCACCGATCTCGCCGTCCACCTGATCCGCGTCCTCCGCGAGAAACACGGACCGCTGATGTTCCATCAGTCGGGGGGCTGTTGCGACGGCAGCTCCCCGATGTGCTACCCCCGGGGCGAATTCATGATTGGCGACTCCGACGTACAGCTAGGCGAAGTCGATGGCGAACCCTTCTATATGAGTCGCAGCCAGTTCGAATACTGGAAGCACACGCATCTCACACTCGACGTGGTTCCCGGCCGAGGCGGCATGTTTTCACTCGATAACGCCGAGGGTGTGCGCTTCCTCATCCGCTCCCGCGTCTTCGACGACAATGAGATTCGCGAACTTCGCGAGGCGGGGCGCATCTAAAGGTTGGCGTCGTAATATAGGTGCGCTGTAATTCATTCATCCGGAGTCATCCATGTCTGAGGTCGTGATCGTTTCGGCCGTGCGTACGCCCATCGGGAGATTCCAGGGTTCTCTGCAGTCGTACTCCGCGCCGAAGTTGGGCGCGCTCGTGGTCAGGGAAGCTGTGCGTCGCGCAGGTATTCAGCCCGCACAGGTCGACGACTGCATCATGGGCTGCGTTTTACAGGCCGGCGTAGGCCAGGCGCCGGCTCGTCAGGCCGCGATCTTTGCCGGCATTCCACCTGAAGCGGGCGCGCTTACCGTGAACCAGGTCTGCGGATCGGGCCTTCGCGCAGTATCACTTGCGGCGCAGGCAGTTCAAGCGGGTGATTCCGATATCGTCGTTGCCGGTGGCATGGAGTCGATGTCCAACGCTCCCTATCTGCTGCCCCAGGCGCGAAACGGCTATCGCATGGGCAATGGCACGCTTGTCGACGCCATGATCAACGACGGCTTATGGGACGTATATAACGAATTCCATATGGGCGCAGCTGCGGAGATGGTGGCGGAAAAATACCACATTTGCCGGACAGATCAGGATGCCTTCGCTGCTGAGTCGCATCGCCGCGCCGCCGCAGCCACTGCGGAGGGCCGCTTCCGTGCACAGATTCTGGCCGTTGAAGTGCCGCCAGCGAAAAGGGGCGAAGCACCGCGCGCATTCGATGCCGATGAGGCCATTCGGCCCGACACTACAGCGGAGATACTTGCCAAACTAAAGCCGGCATTCAAAAAAGACGGCACCGTAACAGCAGGCAATGCGCCGGGAGTAAGCGACGGTGCCGCAGCATTGGTCGTCACCAGCGCCAACCGGGCAAGGGGACTGGGATTGAAGCCAATGGTGATCATTCGCGCGCAAGCTACTGCCGGCCGCGCTCCCGAATGGTTCTCGCTCGCTCCCATCGACGCGGTGCGCAAAGTCGTTGCAAAAGCTGGTTGGTCTCTCGAGTCCGTTGACCTGTTCGAATTGAACGAAGCTTTCAGCGTGCAGGCCCTCGCCGTAATCCGAGAACTCGGTCTCGATGAGGCCCGCGTAAACGTCAATGGCGGGGCCGTCGCGTTAGGCCATCCCATTGGCGCCAGCGGCGCGGCTGTTCTGGTCAAGCTCATCTACGCCATGACGGATCGCGGAGCCGGGCGAGGCATCGCGTCGCTATGTCTCGGTGGCGGAGGCGCAGTTGCGCTGGCCGTGGAACTTCCGTGACACGCAACCCTCAAATCGAAGGAAGTCGGGTAGCAGCGGATTTTGCAGCGTACTGTCCGATATCGGACAATCGACCCCGCCAGCGGTCACTTCAACTCTCATCTCCTCAAAGCCTTAGGCCTCCTAACCCGTTTAATTCGAATATCTAGGAGGCAGTACTCTTTGGCACGGCAAGTGCTCCCATCCGGGAGTGATGGATATCGCACGCCCAGACATTAAGAAGCAAAAACGGCGCCGCCTCTTCATTTGGGCCGGCATTGGAGTGGTGGTTTTAACGGTTGCAGTGGTCCTGGTTTCCCGGCTCAAGCCGGCGGCTCCCACGGTCGATGCATCAACTGTTTGGCCGGACACTGTGAAACGAAGCGACATGATTCGCCAGGTTCGCGGATCTACGGGCACTTTGATCCCTCGCGAAGACTCGATTGAGCTCATCCCGGCGCTTACCGATGCCACAGTCGTTCGCATCCGTGTGCTGCCCGGCACCATCGTCAAGCCCGACACCATATTGATGGATCTGTCTGCGCCCGAGGTCGAGCAGAAGTTGCTCGATGCAAAGTTGGCCGTGAAGGCTGCCGAAGCAGACTACAAGAGCCTTCAGGCGACCTTGCAAAGCACCTTGATGGACAAGAAAACGGCTGCCGCACAAATCAACGCCGATTACACCCAGGATCAGCTGCAAGCGAAAACCGACAAGGCCCTCTGCGATTTAGGTGTGACTGCCGGAATTGCCTGCGCGAAATCGCAGGGTATGGCCGAGCAACTGGCAGTTCAGCGCCAACTCAGTCAGCAGCAACTCGATGTGAACGAAAAGGCGATCGAAGTTCAGCTCGCTTCTTCGCAAGCCAAGATCGACCAGGCCAAGACTCTTCTCGCTCTCTATGAGAAGCAGACCGCGGCTCTCGAAGTGCGTGCAGGCATCGGAGGCGAGGTTGATCCGCTGCCGGTTCCACTGGGGGTGGGCTCGCACGTCACGGCAGGTCAGTCACTCGCCGAGGTTGTGCAGCTTGGCAAATTGAAGGCGGCTCTGCAAATCGCCGAAACTCAGGCGCGCGACATTCAGATCGGACTTCCTGCATCAGTCGATACGCATAATGGCGTTGTTCCTGGGCACGTAACACGCATTGATCCCGCAGTTTTGAACGGAACGCGCACCGTTGACGTACAACTTGATGGGGAACTTCCTCCCGGGGCGGTGAAGGGTTTGAGCGTAGACGGCACGATTGATCTCGAGAAACTGAACAATGTTCTCAATGTCGGTCGGCCTGCTCTGGGAAATGAAAACTCGACGCTGAGCCTCTTTAAGGAGTCTCCGGACCACAAGAGTGCCGAGCGCGTTCAAGTAAAAGTTGGTCGCGCTTCGGTCAACAGTATCCAGGTGCTCGACGGTTTGAAAGAAGGCGACACCGTGATTCTTTCCGACATGTCGCGCTATGACAACGTCGATCGCATTCGCCTTGAGTAAGCGTTGGGCGAATAGAGTATCAATCTTCAGGAACCGGCCAGGAACCAGGAGTGAAAGTTAGTCCTGATCACTGACAACTGAAACTGACAACTGAAATTAAGAGGGGGATTGGATGGCAAACGACAAGCTGATTGAGATTGAAGACTTGATTAAGGTCTTCTACACCGATGAAGTGGAAACCCACGCGCTCTCTGGCATTCACCTCACCATTTCGCGTGGCGAGTATGTGGCTATGTCAGGCCCGTCGGGCTGCGGCAAATCCACGCTGCTGTCTATCCTGGGCTTGCTCGATACACCAACAGGTGGCAAATACCTGCTTAACAACAAGCCGGTAGAGAACCTGAGCTTCGGCGAGCGCTCCCGCATTCGGAACCAGGAGATCGGTTTTATCTTCCAAAGTTTTAACCTGATCGGCGATCTCACCGTGGAAGAGAATGTTGAGCTTCCGTTGACCTATCGCGCCGGCATGCCTTCCGCAGAACGGAAGAAGCGCGTGAAGGAAGCTCTGGAGCGTGTGAACATGGCGCATCGCATGCGGCACTATCCGGCACAGCTCTCCGGCGGTCAACAGCAGCGCGTCGCCGTGGCCCGCGCCCTTGCAGGTTCTCCATCGATCCTGCTGGCCGATGAGCCAACCGGAAACCTGGACTCGAAGAATGGTGAGGCCGTCATGCATCTGCTAGCTGACCTGCATCGCGAAGGCTCGACCATCTGCATGGTTACGCACGATCCGCGTTTTGCCAAGCACGCCGAGCGCGAGGTGCACCTCTTCGACGGCAAGGTTGTGTCTGAGGACGAGCTGAAGAAGCTCACGGAAGAAGTGGAGGCGTAAGGTGTTCGGCCAGGACTTGCGATACGCTGTACGCCAGCTGCGCATGTCGCCTGGCTTTACGCTGACGGCGGTGCTCACGCTTGCGTTGGGCATCGGCGCATTGACCACGGTTGCCACGTGGACCAATGCGGTTCTCTTCAATCCCTGGCCACAGGTGCGGGATGCGCGCTCGCTGCGTTTCATTTCAGCGACCGTGCTCGGCAGCGATGGCTACTCCGTCCATTACGACCAGGTTCAGTACCTGCATCAGCAGGCCCGTTCGTTCGGCGATGTGGCGGCGTTTGATCTGACTACGCTCAACCTCGCATTGCCGAATGCTCAGCCGCAGGCGATCACGGCCGGAACTGTTTCTGCAAACTACTTCCAAACCCTTGGAGTCAAGCCGGAAGTTGGCAACTTCTTCCGGCCGGATGCAAACGATCGCGCCTACGGTTCTATGGATGCGATCGTCCTGTCCGATGGCTTATGGCGCGACCGATTCAACGCAGACCCCTCCGTTGTCGGTCGCACCATCAACGTCAACCACCACGTCTTCACAGTGATCGGTGTAGCCCCTGCGGGTTTTTCCGGGATCTACGGCGGCATCGCTGAAGCTGCCTGGGTTCCCCTTTCCGCACTGCGCGATCTCTCCGCCGATTCGTCGCCCGATCCATTGATCTTGGCCCGTTGGGGCTTGCAGGCTGTTGTTCGCCTCAACCCCGATGTCTCCGATTCCACCGCCAAGGCTGAGATCCACACTCTGGCCCGGTCTTTCGCCCTCGCGCAACATAACGATCAATACAAAAGCTGGGATCTGAACCTTTACGATTCCTCGCATTTCCAACGCGGATTGTTTTCCGTGATTGGCCAGGTACTGCCCGTGCTGCTTGGTGCGTCTTGCCTGCTGATGCTCCTGGTCTGCGTCAACATAGCTTCTCTGCTCGGCCAGCACGCGGCACGCCGGCGCCGCGAAATTGCTATCCGCACTGCTCTTGGCGCAAAGCCCGCACGCATCGCTTCACAAGTATTTATCGAGACCGGTCTGCTGGCATTTGCCGGAGCCCTTGTCGGTTGGGCTGTGAATGTGGGGATATCAAGGGCGCTTTACGTCCTGTTGCCCGACCTCGGCATGCCGCTCACCTTCAATCTGCATAGTGATTGGCGCATTATCACATTCGTCGTCGCCATTGCTATCGCCGTCACTTTGATCTGCGGCATGTACCCCGTTCGTCAGTCTCTGCGCATTTCCCAGCGCGAAGCCCTGCATGAAGGCAGCCTGACCGTGGCCGGATCGAGCCGCAAGAGAATTGGTCAGCGCATCCTGCTCGGCGTTCAGTTGGGCATCTGCTTTATCGTGCTCGCCTGCAGCGGTCTGCTCACGCGCTCTGCGTTCAACATCTTCAATCGCCCCACTGGATTTGATCGAACCAACACGCTCACCGCGACCGTCGATCTTTCCCGCGCCGGCTACGCCGACGATCGCGCCCGCCTCTTCCTTGGCAATGCACTCGATCGCCTGCGCAACGCACCGGGCATTGCCTCAGCAACACTGACCACGCACCTCCCGATGGGTGACTGGGGCTCCGGCAACACGCGCGACTTCAGCATCCCAGGTTACGTCCCAGCCCAAGGTGATGATACGTCGGTGGTCACGGATTTCGATGGCCCTGACTTCTTCCGCACCATGGGCATTCAACTTCAGCAGGGCCGCGATTTTACTGCATCCGATAATGACGATGCCCCAAAGGTGGCGGTTGTCAACGAGTCGATGGCTCGCCGCTACTGGCCGAAGGGAAATGCACTAGGCAGCAATATCGTTGTAAACAAGATCCAGCGCCAGATCGTCGGCGTTGTCCGTGACTTCGCTTATCACAGCCCCGACAACACTGATCCTAACCCTGTCGTCTTCCTTCCAATGCTCCAGGGAAAGTCCGGATACGGCTACGCCATCGTCGCCGTGCATGCGCGTGCCGGCGCAGATTCCGTAGCAGCGCAGCTGCGAAAAGCGATCACCGGCCTCGATTCATCTCTTCCCATCGAGAACGTTCGCACACTCGAAGATATTACCGGTGCTCAATATCAGATGTCGCGCATTCCGGCGGAATTGCTCGGCGTTTACGCCATCTGCAGCGTGCTTGTCGCCATGATGGGGCTATATGCAGTAATGGCATACTCCGTGATCGAACGCAATCGCGAGTTTGCTTTACGTATGGCGCTCGGTTCTTCGCGCCGGGGAATCTTCCGACTGGTATTGCAGGGAAGTGCGGTCGTCATTCTCGTTGGGCTTGTCGCAGGGGGCCTCGGGTCGATCGCAGCGGTACGCTTGCTGCGTTCCATGCTGTTCAATGTTGCTCCTTTTGACCTGCTCAGCTTCAGCGTCGCCGCTCTCGCTTTGGTGCTCACGGTTATTGTTGCCGGCATCGCGCCGGCGCGCCGCGCTGCCAGCATTGAACCGATGCAAGCACTCAGGAACGAGTAGAAAAGGCACGATCCAGACCGACTCCCCTTCGGAGCTGAATTGCGATGAAACAAGCCCTGACAAACACGCTGCAGGATCTCCGCTACGCGCTGCGCCAGCTGCGCAAATCGCCGGGCTTCGCGCTGACGGCTATTATTACGCTCGCCCTTGGCATCGGAGCCAACACCGCCATTTTCACGCTGGTGCAGGGAATCCTGTTGCGTAGCCTGCCGGTCAGCGATCCGGGCCAGCTCTATCGCATTGGGGACACCGACAATTGCTGCGTCAACGGCGGTTTCGTTGGAGAGAATGGCGATTTCGATATATTCTCGTACGACCTCTATCAGCACCTGAAGAACTCCGCGCCCGAATTCGAATCTCTGGCTGCAATGCAGGCGGGTCAGTGGCAATGGAGTGTTCGTCGGGGCAATGCGCTGCCGAGGGAGATGCACGGCGAATTTGTCACTGGAAACTACTTTTCCACTCTTGGCGTCGGCTCGTTTACAGGCAGAGTATTCAACGACTCCGACGACCAGCCGACCTCCGCGCCTGTAGTGGTCATCAGTTATCGCTCCTGGCAGAGCGAGTTCGGCGCCGATCCAACAATCATCGGCCAGACCGTCTCGATCCAGACGCACCCGTTCACGATCGTCGGAATCGCGCCACCGTCATTCTTTGGCGATCGTGTCTCAGATCGTCCACCCGACTTCTGGATGCCTTTGAACCAGGAGCCATACGCGCGTGATGCCAGCACAATCCTGCATCACGCCGAGCAGAACTGGCTGTACCCCCTTGGGCGTGTCCGGCCGGGAACCAACATTTCGACGCTTCAGCAGAAGCTTTCTGTGGCGCTGCGCAACTGGCTCTCCACGCGTCCTGCCTACACTGAGCACGGCGGCTCCTCCATTATTCCGAAGCAGCACGTAGTCATTGTGCCCGGTGGCGGCGGCATTCAGAGCATGCAGCAGGAGACGGGCAAGGGCCTGAAGATGCTCATGATCCTTTCCTCGGTCGTGCTGCTCATAGCGTGCGCCAATATAGCCAACCTGGTCCTCGCACGCAGCACAACGCGCCGCGGAGACGTTGCCGTCCGGATGGCGCTTGGAGCCGGACGCGCGCGGGTTATTCGGCAGATCGTGACTGAGAGCGTTCTCCTCAGTTGCATCGGCGGCCTCGTTGGACTGGCTGTTGCCTACATGGGGTCGCGGACGATTCTCGCGCTCGCATTTCCCGATGCCCGTAACCTCCCCATTGATGCCAGTCCTTCGCTCGCAGTATTAGGTTTTGCATTTCTCGTTTCTCTAGCAACTGGCGTTGCATTCGGATTCGCGCCCGCATGGTTCTCAGCCCATGCGCAGCCGGCGGAGGTTCTGCGTGGCGTCAATCGCTCCACGCGCGACCGTTCCGCTTTGCCGCAGCGGGCACTCGTCATTTTTCAGGCCGCCCTGTCGCTGGTACTGCTTGCAGGCTCCATTCTGATGACCAAATCGCTCAATAATCTGGAACACCAGAATTTCGGCATCGCAACTGCAAACCGATACGTGATTCAGGTTGATCCCGCCGGCGCCGGTTATAAAACCGATTGGCTCCCTGAACTCTATCGCCAGATCGAGGACCGCTTCTCCTCGCTTCCCGGCGTAGCCAACATCAGCATGGCACTCTACAGTCCACTGGAAGGCGATAACTGGGGAGAGTGCGTCATTCAGCAGGGCCATCCCGCTCCCGGGCCGAATGACAAATGCGGATCAACGTGGGACCGCGTCAGCCCGCATTTTCTTCAGACGATCGGGGTGCCCATCGTGCATGGCCGGGACTTGTCGGAGCAGGACACGCAGGACACGCAGCCAGTTGCAATCGTCAATCAGGAATTCGTCAAACGCTTCTATCCCAAAGACGATCCAATCGGCAAGCACTTCGGCATCGATCTCCCGCAGTATTCCGGTGCTTTCGAGATTGTTGGCGTCTTTCACGATTTCAAGATGAACAATCCGCGCGATCTGCCGCGCCCCGTTTTTCTTCGGCCTCTCGCGCAGTACTACAAGGGCTACAAGACATGGACCGGCAATGGACCGCCGCCGTCGTTCGTCGATGCCATCGTGGGTGGTGAAACCCAATCCATGTTTATCGATGCCATCATCGTGAACTTCCGGGTGCCGCAGCAAAATGCGGATGAGCTCTTGCGACGCACGTTAGCTTCGATTGATCCCAATCTAACGGTGATAGAAATTCGCACATTTGACGCGCAGGTTGCCGGGAACTTTACTCAGGACAGGCTTGTTGCTCGTCTCACCACATTGTTTGGAATTCTCTCGTTGGTTCTGGCCTCCGTAGGCCTCTATGGCGTTATGTCCTACTTTGTGGCCCGCCGCACGAGCGAGATCGGCATCCGTATGGCGTTGGGTGCGACCCGGTCAAGTGTTCTTGGCATGGTAATGCGGAGCGCATTTTGGCAGGTGTTGATCGGGCTCGGCATTGGCATTCCAGCCGCGCTCGGCGCAGGTTACTTGATGAAAAGCCTGCTGTACGGTGTGGCCGGCTACGATCCGTTGGCTCTTGTTGGCGCGCCCTTGATTCTTGCCCTCTGTGCCGTAGCGGCCGGATTTATCCCCGCGCGCCGCGCTGCTTCCATTGAACCTATGCGCGCACTGCGTATTGAGTAGACGAAAGGAGACGGAGGAAGATGAACAAACTGGCCAGCGACCTTCGTTTCGCGTTTCGCCAGATGCGCCGTGCACCGGGCTTTGCAGCGACTGCTGTCCTCACACTCGCCCTCGGCATCGGCGCCAGCTCCGCCATCTTTTGCCTCATCGATGGACTCTGGCTTCACCCGATGCACATTCCGCATCCGGGCGAAGTGGTACGAGTTTTTGCTACTACGCAACAGTCTCCCGCCGCGGAAGAGGGCGTAGACACTTACTTCAACTACTCCGAATATCAGGCCATTGCCGCACGCGCCACGGCGCTTAAAGGCGCCTACGCTCTGGGCCGTCGTGGAAGCATGATGGAACGTACCGACGGCACAGCAGCCTTGTTGCTGACGAATGTGGTCTCCAGCAATTTCTTTGAGGGCCTCGGCGTCAAGCCTCTTTTGGGCCGCATTTATAAAGCATCCGACGCTGCGCAGTTGCGCACACATCCAGGCGTGATGCTTGGCTACGGCTTCTGGCAACGCGAGTTTTCTGGCGACAACAACATTGTCGGTCGCCAGATATCCATCCTGCGCGGGAAAGATCATCGCAGCCAGGTAGACGTTTGGGGCGTGTTGCCGCCGTCGTTCCGTGAAATTGATAACGGCATGGACCGTGACTTGTGGATGTCGACGGACACGTGGGCCGCGATCGCCAATCCGAATGAGCTTACGTCGCGCGAATTTCGCTGGTTCAAAGTGATCGGCCGTCTCACCCCCGGCGCTACGGTAGCTCAGGTCAACCAGCAGGTCACGGCGATCGCTAAGGCGCTTGAAACTGCAGATCGGAAGGCAAATCGTGGACGCGGAGCACGCGCAGTCGGTGACTTCAAATACCGCATGGCACAGGCGGGTACAACCGGCATAGTGCTGTTTGCGATCGTCGGTTGCGTCGTTCTTCTGGGAACCGTCAATCTCGCTCAACTCATGCTGGCAAGGTCGCTCGCTCGCGGTTCCGAGGTTGCTCTTCGTCTCTCACTGGGCGCGCGTCGCGTTACCATCGTCCGCCAATTGTTGATCGAAAACCTGCTTCTCGGATTCTTCGGACTTTCCGCCGGTATCGCGCTCGCAGCGGCAATCACAGGATTGCTGCCACGGCTGATGGTCAGCGAGCCGGCAATGCTAGTCGCCATTGGATCGAGTGCTAACGGCTTCCAGCTGGATTGGCGAGTGTTCCTCTTTGCCTCAGCGCTTGCATTCCTCACAATGTTACTGCTTGCATTTGTGCCGTTGAGCCAGGCAGCGAGACAGGAATTACTGCCGGTCATTCAGTCAGGCTCCGTAACGCGAACAGCAGCAAAATCGCCGGTCATGCGGCGTGTTGCCATCTGGCTGCAGATTGCAATCTCGTTTGCTCTGCTGGTTTCAACCGGCGCGCTAGTGCGCAGTTTCATCAATACCCGCGAACAATCCATCGGACTCACGCGAAACCAAGTCCTGCTCGCTTGGGCGCAGGAGCCCGACGCCCCAATGCGGGATGCCGTCGTCCAGCAGATGAAGGCCATGCCCGGTGTAGATCGCGTCGCTTATGCGATACGCGCTCCGCTCAGTCTCTCTGAAGGCGGCATTCAGCTAAAGGCGATTCTGCCGAGCCATCCTGAGATACACGATCCCATCGAGATCAAATACAACGCAGTAAGTTCCAACTTTCTCGATGTCATCGGAACAAGAATTCTTCGCGGGCGCGGGTTCGCATCATCCGACGATCAGGCAGGTCCAGTTGTGGTTCTTATCGACCAGGCCATGGCACGGAAATACTGGCCTGGCGAAGATCCCATCGGACAAGTCGTTCAGCTCATCGGGTTCAACACGGGTTCTTCGGCAAATGTCGATGCGCGCATCATCGGAGTAACGGAAGACGCACCAATCAATCAAATCGGCGAGATTCCGGAACCTTATATCTATGTGCCGTTCCACTTGTCGCAGATGGGCGAGATCACCTTTGCGCTCGAGACAAAGCAGAACGCCATGACCTTGGCACAGGCAACGCGCCAGTTGTTGATTCACACCAATCCGCTGCTTGATCCGATGATGATAACTTCGCTCCCGGAACTCATCCGCTACTCCGCCGGCAACTACCAGATGATGGCTGAACTCGTCAGCGCGTTGGGCTTCATCGGTCTCGCGCTTACGATCGTTGGCCTCTACGGCTTCCTCGCATTCCGCGTCAGCCAGCGTCGTCGCGAGATAGGTATTCGCATGGCCCTCGGAGCGTCGCGCGAGTCAACCGCTTTCCTCATCCTCCGCGATACCGCGCACATGGCATCCATCGGCCTCGTGCTTGGCATATTGTTTTCCATCGGCGCCATGCGCCTTGAAACCTCAGTGCTCTTCGGAGTACATCCACTTGACGCGCTCTCTCTGATTGGTGCAATTGGTGTACTCGGTTTCGCAATCACACTTGCAGCATGGCTCCCCGCGCGCCGTGCCGCTTCCATTGATCCAATGCAGGCCCTGCGCACTGAATAAGGAGATGTCAGAATGAATTCGTTTATGCAGGATCTCCGTTACGCGTTTCGCCAGTTGCGCAAGTCGCCGGGATTCACCCTCACGGTGGTCGTTACACTTGCGCTGGGAATTGGCGCCAACGCGGCTGTCTTTACCTTGTTCGATCAGGTTCTTCTGCGCGTGCTGCCCGTCGAGCGGCCGCAAGAACTTGTTCGCTTCGAGTGGACCGGCGCTTTCAGCGGGTCAATGAGCAGTTTCGGCGGCGATACTTCAAACTACTTCTCCTACCCGATGTATAAAGACCTGCGCGATCAGAATCAGGTCTTCAGCGGAATCCTTGCGGCAGATAAGGCCCAGGTTGGAGTCTCGTGGCACAACCAGGCTGAAAACGATGACGCCGAAGTTGTCTCCGGAAACTACTTTCAACTTCTCGGGCTTAAGCCAGCGGCAGGACGCCTCTTCACGCCTCAGGATGATACGGCAAAAGATTCAAACCCTGTGACCGTGCTCAGCTACAACTACTGGCGCACTCATTTGGGCGCGTCACGAGACGTCATTGGTCAGACTCTCCTCATCAACGGCCACAGCTTCACCATCATAGGGGTTGCGCCGTCCGGCTTCGATTCCGCTATCGGCGGCTATCGTCCCAGTGTCTTCGTTCCCACGAGCATGGTCGATATCGCGATCCCGTGGAGAGCTCCTATAGACGACCTCAACAATCACAAGTCGGTGTGGCTCACGCTGGTCGCGCGTCTCAAACCGGGCGTCACGCGTCAGCAGGCAGATGCCAGCATGAAACCGCTCTGGCATTCGTTGCGGGCCTACGAACTCACCCTTTTTAAATCGAAGTCCGAGCACTTTCGCAAGAATTTTCTCGACTTGACTACATTCAAAGTGGTTGACGATTCCAAGGGGTTCAACCCCAACCGCAGCGATCTCCAGAAGCCCCTCTTTATTTTGATGAGCATGGCCTGCCTGCTCGTCGTTCTCTGCGCCATCAACGTAGCCACCCTACTGCTATTGCGCGCCGCCAATCGTGGTCGCGAGATGTCGATGCGGTACGCCCTTGGCGCGCGTCGCATCCGCATCTTCTGGCAGCTCATGATCGAGGGAGGGGTTCTCGGCCTTACGGGAGCGGTCGCCGGAATCTTGCTGGCGCCAATGGTTACAACCGCATTGGTGCGCATTCTCACAAGCTCAGATCCGGGAACCGAGCCCTACTCGGCCACGGTCGACACCCGGGTGCTGCTCTTCACGCTGGCAATCTCGGTGCTCGCTACACTGTTCTTCAGCATCGCGCCGGTCTTTCACTTCCTTCGTCCAAACCTCGCGGGTGCACTGCGGCAAAATTCCGGCACTCTCTCAAAGGATTCGCAACGGTTCCGAAAGTTCGCTGTGGGTACTCAGATTGCGCTCAGCGTCCTGTTGCTGGGCGGAGCCGGTCTCTTTCTGCGCACTCTCGATAATCTGCGCCACCAGTCGATCGGTTTCGAAACCGCAAACCTTGCTGCGTTTTCTCTGAATCCCGCGAATTCGGGGTACGGCGAAGATCGCTCCGCGCAAATCGTAACTGATTCGCTTGAGGCTCTGCGTCGGGTTCCGGGTGTCGTCTCCGTCGCCGCTAACAACGATCCGGAATTGACGGGTGATACTGAGACTTCGAACTACTCGGTGCAGGGATACAAGCCGGCAGAAGATGAGCGCATGAACTTCGAGGAGCCTCGCATCACGCCTGGCTACTTCGCCACAATTCATCAGCCGCTTCTCGTGGGCCGTGAATTTACAGCCGCCGATACCAAGGGCCAGCCCGACGTTGCCGTCATTAATCTTGCTTTCGCCAAACGCTTCTTTGGATCACCACAGAATGCCGTGGGCCGCCAGTTGATGGAAGGCGCGAGCGACAAGGAAAACTTCAACATCACCATCGTCGGCGTCGTCGGCGATATCCGGCACACTGACCTCCGTACTCCTCTGGGCCCCGCTGTTTATCAGCCCTACTTTCAGCAGAAACATCCGGGGGGCGTCACGGTCTACGTGCAGACATCGCCTCCTCCCGGCACCCTGGAGAGCGCGATCCGACAAACCATCCACCAACTCGACCCTACACTGGTTGTTGACGGCCTGCGCACGATGGAAGAACAGGTCAATCGCAGTGCGTCCGATGAGCGCGCACTTGCGTTTCTCGCCGTCGGTTTTGCAGGGCTCGCATTGATTCTCGCGGCGGTGGGACTCTACGGTGTGCTCGCCTACTCCACCGAGCAGCGCACGCGCGAGATTGGGGTGCGGCTGGCCCTTGGTTCGCCTCGGTCCGTAATAGTCCTTCTGGTCGTCCGCGAGATGGCGGTCATCGCCGCCGTTGCTACGGCAGTCGCTCTTCCATCTCTCGTAGCACTGGGCCGCCTGTTCCGGAGCCAATTGTTCAACGTGTCCACATTCGATCCGATTACACTCTGCGGAGCGGTGCTTCTCACTGTATTTATGCTCTCGCTGGCGGCGGCTCTGCCCGCGCGTCGTGCCGCGGCGGTTAAGCCCATGCAAGCTTTGCGTACGGAATAGCCAATTAAGAAGGGGAGGCCAGGATGCAATCGATTCTTCGAAATCTGCAATACGCGATGCGCCAGTTGCGCAAGTCTCCCGTCTTTACTGCAACGGCTATCCTTACCCTGGCCCTCGGCATCGGTGCGAATACTGCTATCTTTACGGTTGTCTACGCCACGCTGCTCGCGCCGATGCCGTATCCTCAGCCCGACCAGCTCGTGATGGTGTGGTCAAAGATTCAGGGAGGCCGTAACGGCATCGCGGCGCAGGATTATCTTGACTGGAAAAATCAGAACACCGTCTTTCAGGATCTGAATGCCTTCACCGGCGGCAGCTTCAACCTTGCAACCAAAGATCAGCCGGAGTATCTCGAAGGCCAGTTCACAACGCCTGGAATGTATCGCATGATGGGCGCGCCCTTTCGCTATGGCCGCGACTTTCTTCCGGAAGAGGGAGTCGCGGGCAAGGATCATGTTGTCATTCTGCTGAATAAACTTTGGAAGCGTCTAGGCTCCGATCCCAATATCATTGGCAAGCCCCTCCAGATCGATGGAACCGCATACACCGTAGTCGGAGTCATGGCGCCAGGGCAGGCAGATCGCTTGAATCAGTGGCTGGTTGTCCCGCTCGTCTTCAAACCAGAGCAACTGAATCATGACTTCCATTGGCTGCTCGTGATGGGCCGTCTGAAATCTGGCGTCACAATGAAGCAGGCGCAGTCCAATATGGACACCGTCACCGACAACATTGCCAAGGCATTTCCGAAAAGCAACAAAGGTTGGGGAGCACTCGTCGAGCCGCTGAAAAACGATTTCCTGCCCAAGGAGCGTATCCAGACCTTGTGGATGCTTCTTGGCGCCGTCGGCTTTGTACTCCTCATCGCATGCGTGAACGTAGCAAACCTGTTGCTTGCGAAAGGCACCTCAAGACAGAAAGAAATTGCAATCCGCAG
The DNA here is from genome assembly GCA_963832035.1 of uncultured Acidobacteriaceae bacterium. Classification (GTDB taxonomy): domain Bacteria; phylum Acidobacteriota; class Terriglobia; order Terriglobales; family Acidobacteriaceae; genus Telmatobacter. The sequence continues at coordinate 1,332,018 of CAWHSK010000005.1, forward strand.
TTCTCTCGGAGCCTCGCGCAGAGGCATTTTCGCGCAGTTCCTTACGGAAAATCTGCTTCTGGCATGCCTTGGCGGAATTCTTGGCGTAGGCGTAGGGGCCGCGGTCCTGCGCTGGCTCGTTGCATCTATGCCGCGGGGCACTCTTCCTTCTGAAGCCGATCTCAGTCTCAATCTGCCTGTTTTGTTGTTCTCATTCGCGGCTACAACGCTCGCAGGCCTGTTGTTTGGTTCCGCGCCGGCATGGTATGCCACTCGTGTCGATCCCGGGGAAATCCTGAAAGAGGGTGGTAGATCGGGAACGAGCGCGGGACGCCAAAGGGTGCGCAAGGTGCTCGTAATTGGCGAATTTGCACTGGCACTCGCGCTGCTCACCGGCGCCGGCCTTGCGATCCACAGCTTCTGGAATCTCACTCGCGTCGATCTCGGCGTCAACACGGTGCATGTGCAGACATTCAGCCTTCCGGTTCCCGATGCGCGCCCGAAGGATCCCAAACTAATCATCGCTTACTATCAGCAAATGCTCACGAGTCTCAAGTCCGTTCCTGGCGTGCTCGATACAGCTGTCTCCGTCGGGTTGCCGCTCGAAGGTCCTGGATTTGGCATGCCCTTTACCATCGCAGGCCAGCCCGACGTCGCGGATCCTTCTCAGCGCCCCGGCTCAGCCTTTGGCATGGTGACGCCCGATTACTTCAAGACGTACGGAATTCAGATCGCGCGCGGCCGTGCGTTCACTGATCAGGACACGGCCAACACGGTCCACGTCGCCGTGGTCAATGAACAATTCGTCCAGAAATATTTCAAGGGCAAGGACCCGCTCCAGCAGCGGATCAATGTAGAAGAGTTGATTCCCGGTGTCACCAAGCTGGGGCCATACATTCAATGGCAAATCGTCGGCGTCTTCCACAATGTGCGAGCCGGCGGATTTCGGCAGGACTTTCCGGAAATCGAGATTCCTTTCTGGCAGATACCCTGGCCATCCGCTGTAATCGGCGTACGCACCGCTGTCGATCCCGAAACCATGACGCGAAGCATCGCCAATGCTGTACATGCAGTGGACCCGCAGATCGCTCTTGCAGAACCGCGCACGCTGGATGAAGTCAAAAGCCTGATGCTCGCCGACGACCGGTTCACCATGTCGCTCTTCGCCGCGTTCGCCGGGGTTGCGTTGCTGCTTGCTTCCATCGGGATCTACGGCGTCATGGCTTTCACAGTTGCCCAGCGCGAACATGAGCTCGGATTGCGCATGGCGCTTGGCGCTAGTCGAGGCAGAGTCGTTCAGCTCGTTCTCAAAGAAGCGATGCTATTGGCTATCGCGGGCCTGGGAATCGGTTTGGTTGCCGCCTTCTTCGTTGGGCGGGCAATGCAAAACACGCTCTACGGAATAGGAAAGCTCGATTTCGGTGCAATCGCTGCAGTTGCGCTTGTTCTGCTTGCTGCATCGCTTCTGGCAAGCTGGCTACCAGCGCGGCGCGCCGCGGCAGTTGAACCCATGAAAGCATTACGCACGGAATAGCGCACGGCGCAGGAAGGGGCAGCATGTTGCAATCGATGATGCAGGACGCGCGGTACACGGTTCGCCAGTGGCGACGTACTCCCGGCTTTGCGCTGACAGTCGTGGCGGTCCTCGCCCTCGGCCTCGGCGCCAACATCGCAGTCTTCACGCTGTTGAATGGAATCCTTCTGCGCCCTCTTCCGTACGCACACCCCGATCGCATCGTCTCCGTGGAACTCGGCGGCCCGGTGCCCTATTACAACCTGACCTACGCAAACATGTTGCAACTCCGCGATGCCGTCGGCCCACGGCTGCAGATCGGCGCAGTCCTCAATGGCGAATCGACCTATGCGAGCATCGTTGGGCCCGGAGGCCGTTACCAAGTCACCCACGGAGCCGTTACTGCGGGACTCTTCGACATGCTCGGCGTTCAACCGATACTCGGACGCGGCTTTCGTGAAGAAGAAAACGATCCCGGACGAAACCGCGTGCTCATGATCGCGGATGATGTCTGGCACAAAGTCTTTAACGCCGATCCAAACGTAATCGGCAAAAGTCTGGCCATTCGTCACGAGCCCTACACCATAATCGGCGTCCTACCCAAAGGATTTTTCTTCTGGTACGCCGACAAAATGTCAGTTTGGTCTCCGGCTGAAATCGTGCCGGCCACGCGCTCGGCAATGTCCGGCAAGGACAGCATCGGGGGATCGTTGTATGCGCGTCTTCCGAATGACATGACGGCAGCGCAATTGGCTGCCGATCTAAGCCGGACGCAGGCTTTGATTGCAAAGGAAGTCACCGGCGATCAGTTGCCGACCAGCGTCAAGATAACGGGCTATCAAAATTCGCTTATCGATGATGCTCGCAAGCCCTTATGGCTCCTGTACGCGGTTGTCTTGGGTATCTGGATGCTTGCGTGCCTTAACGTGACGAGCCTCATGCTTGCCCGTGCGGTCTCGCGCACGCGGGAGCATGCTGTGCGCGCAGCTCTCGGCGCAACTCGCCGCCGGCTCCTTCAGCAGACCATCATCGAGGGCCTTCTCCTCAGCATCGCGGGCGCAGCTGTTGGGATGTTGCTCGGTCAATCTGCCATCAAGCTGCTCTGGCGTCAGATTGAGCGAAAGCTGCCTTTGGCCCAGACCATCCATGTCGATTGGCGGGTGATGCTGCTGCTCGTAAGCCTCACCCTGCTCACAGCTCTCGTTGCCGGCCTGTTTCCCGCGTTCCGGGCTATGCGCCCCGACGTGCGGGATCGCCTCAACGGAATCACCTCAACTGCTTCAGCCAGCGCAAACCGGACGCGCGAAGTTCTCGTGGTTGGACAGTTAGCACTCACGCTCGTCTTTCTCGTTGGTGCAGGGTTGTTCCTTCGCACCATCCACGCACTTCGCCAGGTCCCACTCGGCTTCACTCAGCAGAATGTCCTCACCGGTGGCGTCATTCTGAACGGCAGCGAGCGCAACTTTGACGAAGCCGAGTCCGCTTCGGTTTCCGGCAGCATTGTCACCAATTCATACCTACCGCTTCTCGGTCGTCTCCGTTCCATCCCGGGAGTTCGCATAGCTGCTCTCAGTTCCGTGCTACCTCTGCGCTCAGAGATGATGGTCACGATCATGACCTCCATCGACCACGACAAGGATGCGAACGGCTATGGCCGCATCGCCTCACCGGGGCTGGTCGAAGCCCTTGGAATTCCGATGGTGCGAGGTCGTTTCTTTACCGACGAAGACACGGCAACTTCGCCTCCCGTGGCCGTCATCAATAAGGCATTCGCCGACAAATATTTGCCGCGACAGGACTCTATCGGTCACGTCCTTTCTATGGGTAAGGGCCGATTCCATGACATCCACATTGTTGGGGTGATTGCGGACGTAAAACAACTCAACGTTACGGATGCTCCAAAGCCCGAGGTCTACTTCTGTCTTACGCAGGTCCAGCCCGGCACGCCCCTCTACGGCATTGCAACTGCCTTCATCCAGGTAGCCATCCGCGCCGGTGTACCGGCCGATGCTCTGCGCACGCAATTTGACAAGGTGTTGCACGAAGTCGCACCCGACGCGACAACGACGGATGTCAAGACAATCCATCAAGCCGTCGAAGACTCCTTCGGTAGCCAGAAGCTTACTGCCTACCTCCTTGAGTCATTCGCCGGGCTTGCTCTCATGATCGCCTCCGTCGGACTCTATGGCCTTCTCTCGTTCGCAGTTGCCCAGCGCACGCGTGAGATCGGTATCCGCATGGCGCTTGGCGCACAGCAGGCCGGCATCCTTGCTCTTGTTCTGCGCCGCGCTGTTGTGCTGGTCGCGATCGGTCTCACGCTTGGGGGCGCCCTCGCCTGGTTCGCCGTCAGATTTGCCGGCAGCTACATCTACGGTGTCTACCCGCATGATGGCCTCACCTTTGCGGCTGTCACCGTTGTGCTTGCTGCGTCCTCATTTTTAGCTGCCTGGTTGCCCGCGCGCCGCGCAGCTGCAGTCGACCCAATTCTTGCTTTGAGATCGGAGTAAACAAAACACATGATCGACATGAAAAACATCGAACGCAGTTATAAAACCGGTCACGCCGAAACCTGGGTGCTGCGCCGCATCAATCTCACCATCCAGGAAGGTGAGTTCATCACCATCATGGGCCCATCGGGGGCAGGGAAGTCGTCGCTCTTGAATGTGCTGGCGCTTCTCGATGACAGCTGGCTGGGCGAATACTGGTTTGGCACAACGCCGGTACACTCACTCAATCGCAAGCAGCGGGCCGACCTCGCACGCCAGCGCATCGGCATGGTGTTTCAAAGCTACCACCTGCTCGACGATCTCACTGTAGCGGAGAACATCGATCTTCCGCTCTCGTACAAGAACCTGCCCTCGAAGGACCGCGCAGGAATGGTCGCGGACATTCTCGATCGCTTCAACATCGTCGCCAAGAAAGACTTGTTTCCGAACCAGCTCTCCGGCGGACAGCAGCAGCTGGTCGGCATCGCACGCGCCGTTGTGCACGCGCCGTCCCTTCTGCTGGCAGACGAACCCACCGGCAATCTGCATTCCACACAAGCGCGCGAGATCATGGAACTATTTTGCGAACTGAATCGCGGTGGCACCACCATCGTGCAGGTCACGCACTCCGAAGAGAACGCGCGCTTTGGCAAACGCATCATCGAACTGCGCGATGGCTGGATGACTCGCGATGAAAACCTGCAGACCACGACTTCGGAGGTCGGCGCACAGTGATGAACCTACAGGTGAACGCATTGAAAAAGAACCCGGGCACTCCTATCTTCACCCGTATTGTCGCGGGTGCGGCAATCATCCTCCTCCAGGCCAACATGGCGTTTGCGCTTCAGTCGGAATCGACGAATTCTCCGGCGCAGGCAGCGCCCCCGCCTGCAACAACTTTGCAGTCGACGACTCAACCGGTGCCGTTCAACGAGATGCTGCAGCACTCTCACAACCCTTTCGACGCTTATCGCGGCAAAATTGTGCCGCCCCCCAGCATGGCCAACTCCCTGCGCCTCAACTCACTCGTCCGCGACGGCAAGCTCTATCTTTCTCTACGTAACGCAATCGATCTCGCTCTCGAGAACAACCTCGACCTCGTCATTGCGCGCTATAACCTGCCTATCGCGCAGATGGATATTCTGCGCACCCAGGCGGGCGGATTCACGAGAGGCGTAAATACCGGTGTCGTCTCCGGCACGCCCGGTGGCGCGGCAAGCGGTACCGGTACTGGCAGCGGCGCCGGCGGCACCAGCACAGGGAGCGGCGGCGCAGGCGCCGGAAGCGGCGGCCTCGTGCAATCCACCTTCGGCGTCGGAACCAATGTTTCCAGCTACGATCCCTACATCATTGCCAAGGTCTACAACGACCATACCTCGCAAGTTGTGCCGAACCAGACCGTGTTGGGCGTCCCCGTTGCGCACCAGAACGAGAACCTTGCAAACTTCGGCTATCAACAGTTCTTTCCAACCGGAACCTATTTTGAAACTGATTGGAACAACAACCGGACAACGTCGAATAGTCCGAACAACACTCTGAACCCGCAGATTTATGCCAATGTGCAGTTCATCGTTCAACAACAGTTGCTCGCCGGATTCGGAACCGGGCCGAACCTGCGCTTTCTCAGAATAGCCAGGACTAACCAGAAGATTGGAGACATCGCGTTCAGAGCGCAGATCATCGCGACCGTGACTCAGATCTGCGATATCTACTGGGACCTTGTGAACGCCTACGACACCGAGCAGGTTGGGGAGCGCTCGGTTGCCTTTGCCACCGAGACTCTTGACACCAGCCGCAAACAACTTGCCCTTCAGGCTATTCCGGAGATGGATGTGCTGAAGGCTGAGAGCGAAGTGGCTACACGCCAGCAGGACCTGACAGTCGCTCGTACCAACCTTGAGCTCCAGGAACTTTACATGAAGAACGCCATCACCCGTTCTTTCGACGATCCGGTACTTCAGGAGTTGCCAGTCGTGCCGACGGATCATCTCGCAACCCAGATCCAGCCGGAAACCGTGCCCGTACAGCAGAGCATCACTGACGCTCTTAAGAATCGTACCGATATACAGATATCTGCGCTCGACCTCACTAACCGGGAACTCAGCCGAAAAACTGCTCGCAATGCGCTGTTGCCTCAGCTCAGCCTTTACGGCTTCTATACCGGCACTGGATACGGTGGCACCCCTAATCCAGACTTCACTGGCGGCCCCGTCGAGGCCCCTTCAAACTACGGTGGCACTCTCCAGAACGCTCTGAATAACTCTTCTCCCGAGTACCAGGTTGGCCTCCAACTCCAGATGCCCCTGCGCAATCGCCAGGCAAAGGCTGACCAGTATCGCACCGAGCTCGAGTATCGGCAGTCGCAGGTGTACGCTGAAGAGTTGAAGAAGAACATCGTTATTGAAGTCCGCAACGCGCGCTATGCGCTTGAACAAGGCGCTAGCCGAGTCGGCGCCGCAAAACAGGCTCGTGATCTTGCCCAGCGTACGCTCAATATCATGCAGCAGGAGCAAAAACTGGGAGCAGGATCCAATCAACAAACGCTCTCAGCCGAGCACGATCTTGCCGTAGCCGAATCAGCACTCGTGACCGCACAAACGGCGTACGAAAAGTCGCGCATCGAGTTGAAGCGTTCAACCGGGTCCGTGCTTGACGAATACGGAATCTCTATCGCGGATGCAAAAACAGGCGTTGTCACAGAGGCGGACAATCACTAAATGGCAGACCCTCGTAAAAAGGAACTAATTCGGGTTTTAGTTGCCGACGACCAACCGCACATCCTCGAAGCCGTGGAACTGCTGCTGGAGCCGCAAGGCATTCATGTGGATTGCGTGCGCTCCCCGCAGTTGCTGCTTGAGGCGCTAGGTCAGACCGATTACGACGTTCTGCTCATTGACCTCAACTACACGCGCGATACCACCTCCGGAAAAGAGGGGCTGGACCTGTTGGCGCGTCTGCAGGAAATCGACCCTCGGATGCCGGTAATTGTCATGACGGCGTGGGGCAACATCGACCTCGCCGTCGAAAGCATCAAGCGCGGCGCTCGTGACTTCATCCAGAAACCATGGGAGAACGAGCGCCTCATCTCGCTCATTCGCGTCCACGCCGAACTCCACAAGGCGCTGCGTCGTGCCCGTCAGCTCGAACTTGAAAATCGTCTGCTCCGCGCAGAAGGCATGCCCGATTTCGTTGCGGCTGCTCCTTCCATGCAGCCGGTGCTCGAGCTTATCAGCCAGGTCGGACCATCTGACGCCAACGTCCTCATCACCGGAGAGCACGGAACCGGCAAGGAAATTGTCTCCAAGCTTCTCCACGCCGCATCCCCGCGTTCGCGCATGGCCCTCGTCGCCGTGAACGCCGGAGGATTGCCGGAAGGGACCTTCGAAAGCGAGATCTTCGGCCACGTCAAAGGCGCATTTACGGATGCCCGCTCCGATCGCGTCGGACGATTTGAACTGGCCAACGGCGGTACGCTGTTTCTCGACGAAATTGCCAACGTTCCGCTTCGCCAACAAGCCAAACTTCTTCGCGTACTCGAAACCGGCGAACTTGAGCGCGTCGGCTCCTCTCAAACACGCCGCGTCGACGTGCGGGTCTTGTCGGCAACCAACGCAAACTTGCCGGAAGAGGCCAAGACAGGGAATTTTCGCGAAGATCTCCTCTTTCGCATCAATACCGTCGAGATTCATATCCCGGCGTTACGGGACAGGCGCGAAGACATACCCCTGCTTGCGATGCACTTCCTGAATCGAAATCGCTCGCGCTATCGCAAGCAGGTCAACGGTTTCTCGTCGGCTGCCATGCAGCAGATGATTCAATACCAGTGGCCCGGCAACGTGCGTGAACTCGAGCACACCGTCGAGCGTGCCGTACTGCTATGCCGTGGCGAAGAAATCGAGCCGGGCAACCTCGCGATAACCACAGCCAAATCCTCTGCCCCTAACTTTGAGAACATGAGTATTGACGAGGTCGAAGCTCTGCTTATCCGCAAGGTCCTGCGCCGTTGCGACGGCAACATCTCGCAAGCCGCTGAAGCTCTCGGTCTTAGCCGGGCCGCGCTCTATCGCCGCATCGAAAAATATGGCTTATGAAAGGCACGTGAGAAAACGCAAGCCCTCGGCAATTCGCCGGGCGTGGCTGTTTTGTTTTCTGCTGGCATTGCCCACGTTTCTCTTTGCAGGCATTCTTTTGTGGCAGCAGCATGTGACGGCCGCACCCGCGCTCCTGCTTCTGTTTTGCCTGTTTATCTATCTTGTGCTTATTGCAGCCTCTCTTATCGAAGGCCTCATGCGCCCGCTGCAGACGCTCTCTAACGTCGTGTCGTCTCTGCGCGAAGGAGACTACTCATTCCGTGCCCGCGGAGCAAACTCGTCCGATGCGCTGGGCGAACTGGCATCGGAGATCAACGCTCTCGCGGATCTATTGCAGAAGCAGCGTGTGCGTTCACTTGAAGCCACCGCACTGCTAGCCCGCATTCTCGAGGTGATGCATGCACCGCTCTTCGCCTTCGACCGCGAAGACCTCCTGCAGCTTGTTAACAATGCCGGCGCGCAGCTGCTTGGTCGCCAGTTGGCGCGTTGCTTTGGCCACAGCGCGCATGATCTCGGGTTGGATGGTCTGCTCGCTTCCGCCGACCAGTCGATTCACTCATTTGGCAACAAGCCATCGCGCTGGCTCTTGCGCAAGGCAATTTTTCGCCAGGATGGCGCTCCTCATACCCTCCTGTTGCTTGCCGACGTGAGCCAGCCGCTTCAGGAAGAAGAGCAGATCGCGTGGAAGCGTCTGATTCGCGTTCTCGGCCACGAGCTTTCCAACTCACTCGCACCCATTAAGTCCATCGCCGGAAGCCTGCTTGCCCGCGCTGAAAGCATAGGCGGAGATGAAGCCACGGTTCGCGATTTCCGCCGTGGTCTCAGCGTCGTTGAGAGTCGCGCAGATTCTCTGCATCGCTTCGTGCAATCCTATCGCCTGCTCGCGCAGCTACCACCACCGCATCTCAAGCCGGTGCAGGCGGGCCCCCTGCTCGAACGGGTTGCGCTTCTTGAGCAGAGAGTGCCCGTGCGCCTAGACGCCGGCCCTCCGGTTTTGCTCAACGCCGATCCCGACCAGCTTGAGCAGATGTTTATCAACCTGCTCACGAACGCCGTGGATGCGTCGCTGGCGAACGGCGCCAAACCTGTGCGCATCGGATGGCGCATCGCTGAATCAAGCGTCGTGGTCGGCATCGAAGACAGTGGTCTCGGCATCGCCAATACAGAAAATCTCTTCGTGCCCTTCTACACCACAAAGCCTAAAGGCAGCGGTGTGGGCCTCGCACTGGCGCAGCAGATTGCCAGGGCGCATGGCGGAGAAATCCGGCTTGTCAATCGTGAGGATGGACCAGGTGCGCGTGCGATTATTCATCTGCCGATGGCGTAAATTTAGCCGGCGGCGGAGATCGAAATTACGTTCGGCTTGATTTCCGTGGCCATCACGCAATTGCGTCCCGCATTCTTGGCGCGATAGAGCGCCGCATCCGCAATCTGGATCATCTCTTCGTAGTTCGTCGGAAAACCTCCGGCAACGCCGAAGCTTGCCGTCACCGAGAAGGTCCTGTCCCCTTCGCCGAGACGAGCCGCCTCGACCGTAGCGCGCAGATATTCCGCGCGATCACGTGCCGCTTCATAATCTGACCCGGGCAGAATCAGCAGGAACTCTTCGCCACCATAACGGCCCACCCAGTCGTAACTTCTGACCGCGCGCTGGAAGATGCCGCCTGTTTCGCGCAGAGTAAAGTCGCCAGCAATATGGCCCATCGCGTCATTGACACGCTTGAAGTAATCCAGATCTACCAGGATGATGCTCAACGGCGCACCGTCCCGCTGGGAACGATCCACTTCGCCGCGCAGCCGCTCCACGATGATGCGGTGATTCCACAATCCCGTCAGACCGTCGTGCTCCGCAAAATGGCGCATCTGCTCGCGCGTCCGCACCAGTTCTGTCTTCTCCCGTTCAAGATCCTGGGTGCGGCCCTGCACAGCTTCTTCCAGTTGCCGCTTTTGCCGCATCAACTGGCCCACGCGGCGGCGCCACGTCCAGACCGCCAGCACCAGGCATAGCACGCCCAACTCCCACTTGATCCACTTGTCCTGCCACCACAGCGGAAGAATCGTGAATGAGAAGGACGCCACCGGCGAAACCGTGCTGCCTGCGCCATTTACGGCTGCAACTTCAAAGCGGTAATAGCCCGGCTCAAGATGGCGATAATGCAGTGTCATTTCGCGCGTCTCTTCCCATCCTGAATCCTGCTCGCCGATCAGGCGATAGCGGATGCCGATGTCCTGCGTGTCCTTGAACGACAAAAGAGCCATCGAAATGGTCAACTGGTTCGAACTCCACTTCACGGAACCGCCTTCCGTGACAGGGAGCGCGCCTAGCATAACTTGTGAAATTGCCGGCGGAGGGGGCGACCCCGCCAGTGCATCCTGCGGAGCGATCAGATGGCTCAAGCCGCCCGAAGTGCCAATCCACATACTTCCGTCGCGATCCTCGGTAAGCGCGAAGCTGTCGGTGTCGTTCCAGATCAGCCCATCATCCTGCGTAAAGCTCCGCCAGCGTTGCCCGTCGTAGACTGTGACGCCAGCGTCTTCGCCGACCCACAGCCACCCACGATGATCCACCATCAGCGACACAATCTCCTCCGACATTAGCGGAGGACGCCCAATGTGATCGGCTTGCACCACTCTGTACCCGCTGATGCGCAGGCGCATCAGATCCTGCGATGGGCCTGCGGCCCAGATATCTCCGTTCCGGTCGACTGTAATAAGGTCAGCCTTTGCGCCTGACTTTCCCGGATCAATTGCATGCCACCCGCTGGCATCGTGTTTGAACAGCCCGCCGTCCGATGTCACCCACAAATTGCCCGACTGATCCAGACACATATCTGTAAAACGCAACGTCGTTTTCGGAAATGCGGGATCAATCACTGCATGTGGTTCCCGGTCACCACCGGTCGGATCCAACTGGAACATTCCGCTCACGGTAGCGACCCACATACGATGCGGGCCATCCGTCAGAATCCGGTATACAGCCGGCAATGCTACTTGCCTTCCTGCCAGAAACTTTGGCTCGATCCTGGTCAGGCTCCCCGCCATGCTGCCCATCCAGATTGCTCCATCCGCAGCCACTGCAAGCGATCCGGCGCGCGCTACTTTCAAGCCTGGTGATTGCCAGACTTTCGGCGCATTCCCGCCGGCAGGTATCCAATCGAGTCCTGACTCAGTGCCGATCCAGAGTCTTCCCTGGTTATCGCGCTCTGCCGCCCAAACAAGGTTGTCGCTTAATCCGTCAGCTTGTGTGTAGCCTTCCCACCGATCTTCACCCACCCAGCGAAGCAGCCCGTGGCCCACCACTCCCATCCAGATCGATCCTTCGCGATCGACAAACAATTCCTGCACTTCAAACGGCGACAGACCATTGTGCTCCGTCACGAGCCGCCAGTGGTCCTTCTCCCAGAGCGCAAGTTCAGAGCCCTTCGCCGTCAGAATGCGACCCTGCTCATCTTCGGCAAGAGTTGGATACGCCTCTGAAGTAATCTCCCCAGGCAGATCTCGCAAATAAGCATGACTGCCGTCGGGTAGCAATTCCACAACATGCAGATTGCTGCGCAACCAGATGTGCCCGTTGCGGGCGACCATCATCGTCGGCCAATGCTCTTCAGGAAGCCCGAGCCTGGCGCCTACTTGTGTTGTCTGGCCGCCGCTCAACCGGCAGAGGTCTTTTTCGCAGCCGTACCACAACGAACCATCCGGCCCGTAAAGCACGCTCCACACAAATCCGCCCTTCAGATCGAGCGGCTCTGCAACCCAGTCATCGGTACCGCGGCGCTTCAGCAGCACGCCGTGGCTGCTCGATGCCGTCACAACTTCGTCCTGCTTGATCGCGGTAAACGTGGTTCCAGTTGGATGTGTAAACTCGTTCAGAGCGTAGGGCAGCCGTACTTCTGAGAATCTTCCATCCTTGCGCTCAAAGTAAACACCTGATGTCGTTCCAACCCAAAGTGTTCCATCTAGACCGATAAAGACGTTGTCGATAATGCGGTCGGGAATTCCTTCCTCCGCGCCGTAACGCTGGAATTTGCTCCCGTCATAACGATAGAGGCCGTTCTGCGTGCCCATCCACAGGTATCCGACCCGGTCCTGCTGGATCGATGTGATGTTTGGATTTCCGAGGCCTTGGATGTATTCGCGGAAGCTATATCGCTGGGCCGAGCCTGGCACACAAATCCAGCAGAGCACCGCGGCGGCCACCGCCGCGTGCCACAACCTTCTGCTCGATTTGATGTTCCAATTCCTCAAGGTCCCGTCTTTCTCGGCACTCGGAATGGGTGAAGCGGGGGAAATTCCTTAATGAAAAGTCATATGCGGTTAATCCAGGGCCGGGTTAAACTTTACGACTCCAGTCTCCTCGCTCGTCAGTAATCCGAGAATAGCCTTGAGCCGTCCTTCCAGCCATGCCACTTTGGTCTAAGTTATTGTAAGACAAAGGTGCAGAGGTAACATGGCTATGTTACTATCGCGCTGAAATTGATTGGAAAGTGGACATTTGTCCTAAGAGAATGATTCTGCCGATGATGGCGTCAGTCGCAGACCAGGGAGCTCTCAGGGAAGATGCCAGAGCCGATGTCTTCGGTAACGTCGGTGGCTGGTGCTGGAGCCGTGAAAAAGGCATTCACATGCTCCAGGACTTCCATACCTGTCCTCGCCTGGTAGATCGACTTCCGCAAGCGGCCGCCCCCCGGCACGCCATGCGTGAACCATGTGGCAAATTGCTTCATTTTGCCGGCAGTCTCACCAAGGCGCGCGTCGCGAGGCAGGTCCTTTGTAGCTTCGGCCTCTGCCAGCAGCATTTCGAAGTAAGCCCGAATCATATGGTGCCGATCGGCAAACGTCGGCTGATCATAGGTTCCCGTAGTCGTGTATTGCGCAATCTGCCTGAAAATCCATGGGTTAGCAGCCGCAGCCCGGCCAATCATCACCCCATCGCATCCTGTCTGCGCCACCATCGCGGCGGCATCCTCAGGAGTGCGGACATCGCCATTGCCGATCACCGGAATTCCCACCGCTTGTTTTATGGCCGCAATCCACTCCCACCGGGCTTGCCCGCTATAGCCCTGTTCGCGCGTACGTGCATGCAGTGCCACGGCATTTAGCCCTTCGGCCTCTGCCATCCGGGCAAGTTCCACACACACAATCGCCGCATCATTCCAGCCCATACGGAACTTCACGGTGAAGGGAATCGTGACAGCGCGCCGCACCGTTCGGAAGATTTCGCCGATCTTCGGCAAGTCCCTGAGCAGCCCCGAGCCTCCATTGCATCCAACCACGCGTTTCGCTGGACAGCCGAGATTCAGGTCGACCGTGTTAAAGCCCGTATCCTGCACAATGCGCGCAGCTTCAGCCAGCGTTTCTGCGTTCGAGCCAAACAGCTGTGCTCCAATCGGATGCTCATCGTCGTAGAACGTCAGATACCTTCGGCGCTTCGCCTCCCGCATTCGCGAAAGCCCATCAGCCGAAGTGAACTCGGTCATCAGCAGCCCGCACCCAGACTGCTGATTGGTGACGGACGCCTCGACTGCCGCAATCTCCTGATTTCCGATTTCAGCTCGCTGATCATTCGAGAACACACTGGCATGCCGAATAAAGCGCCGGAAGACGGTGTCCGTGACGCCCGCCATTGGAGCCAGCACTGTGGCCGGCGCAACCAGCACCGGCCCGATGCGCACCTCGGCCGGCACGCGAACGCCCTCGGGCATCGCGTGCTCCTTGGGATTGTCCCAGTCCTTCTTTACCGTGAATCCCTTGCCAGCCATAAAATGCGGCTTTCAGTTCTCAGTCAGTTCTCAATTCACAGGTCGGCATTTGAACTGAAGACCGTGAACTGAAAACAGATAACTCGCTTCCTAAACATACGAGGGCCTCCGCCATGGCGGAGGCCCGATTTCGCAGCCGACGCTCCAAGCCTACTTCGCCGGAGAAGTCTCGGCAGCCTTGGCGTATTTGCGTCGGAACCGCTCCACGCGTCCTGCCGTGTCCACCAAGCGTTGTTTCCCGGTAAAGAAAGGGTGGCAGTTTGAGCAGATTTCCACGTGAATGTCGCCTTTATGGGTCGAACGGGTCTCGAAGTTGTTTCCGCAGGCGCACATCACGCGCACCGCAGCATAGTTTGGATGGATCTTTTCCTTGGGCATCGCTAAAGACAAACCTTTCCTACAATCTTCCCTGTCTATTGTATTGAGATTCATCATCGAGCGCAAACGATTCAGGCAGCGGCAGATGGCCTCTCTGGCTCCGGATCGAGGCTCGGTGCGCTCTTCATAGGACTTAGCAACGGCCAGCCCTTGCGCAACACAAAGTCCAGCCAGGCTCCGGCAGCCTGTGAAGTCACGACGGCGGCAACCACCAATGTTGTGTAGAACTTCGAGCTGATAATGCCCGCATCGAAGGCCACACTCGCCAGCACAATCCCCGGTCCACCGCGCGCATTAGTTGTGATTGCCAGATTGATCAGGTCTAACCCTCGAAATCCAGCCAAATGCCCGGCCAGGGAAACCGAGAAAATCTTGATGGCGCACGTGCCAAGTATGAATATCGCCATCATGCCCCATGAGACCCCGTGGATAAGGTCAAGCTTCAGCCCAACGATCGCAAAGTAGGTCGGTACAAACACGGCAAACGCCACCTTGCCGATCGAGTCGAGCGCCTCGGCAAACAACCGGCGTTTCTTATGGACGACGGCAAATCCTGCTAAAAATGCCGCGAAAACCAGGCTGACGCCCAGGGCCCCTGCAACCACACAATAAGCAAGCAGCACCGCGATCGCATATGCAACAGGGCTCGACTTGGCGAGGAAATTGATCTCAGCCTTGTTGATACGCTTTACCATCCGCGGCACGACAGTGAGGCCCAGTCCGAAGAATGCAACCGTAAGAGCCAGATGCGTGAACATCTGCCTCGGATCAAGAGCATGTTTTCCCGCAGCGGTGGTCGCGAACGCCAATGCCAGCCAAAGAACAATGTCCTCAAGAACCGCAACGCCGAGCACCAGCCTCGCGAATCGCGTGTGAAGGATCTTCAAATCGCTGAAAATCTTCGAGACCACCGGAACCGAGGTAACCGCTACGCCGACAGCGAGAATGATGATTAGCGAAATGTTATTCCCGTTCGGCCCTTCCAGCGAAGGTCGAATCAGTGCCGGTCCGAAGACGAGTCCAATGACGAATGGCAGCCCGGTACCGACAATCGTCAGCCAGCCCACTTCACGCCGCTCCTCGCGGGTAAACAATTGTTGCGTTTCGGCGCCGCTCAGAAACATGAGTAGCAGCAAGCCCAGCCAATAGAGGAAGTCGAGCACATCGCTCTTGTGCATTGCGCTTCCAATAATCCCTGCAAAATATGGGAGCCTTCCCAGCAACGCCGGGCCTAGCACGATTCCCGCGAGGATTTCTCCAATCACTTTTGGCTGGCGCAACTTCACGAAAAGCGCGCCAAGCAGCTGGGCGAGCCCCACAAGCAAAAGCAGAGCGAAAAGTATTGAGGACAGGGAGGAATTGGACACTTATGCGCTCATAGGTTGTGATGCCCATGTTGACCGATGATTTGCATCAAGTCTGATCAATTCCACTCTTTTCTGAACCAGTTTTCTGGCATCGAAATTGCGCACGGAAAAAGCGCCCTGGAAGCCTCGCGATGGACAACGCACAGAGGGAAGTCTCATTCCAATACGGGGTGCACGAACGCACGCAAATTAACCAGAGGTAATTTCTATATGGGATTCATTACGCCCAACGACTTTCCAAACCTGCGTGAACTTTACACCGCGCAACTACGCTATCTGCTTTCCGCCGAGAACCAGATTGTCGACGGGCTTCCCAAAATGATTGAACATGCAGAGGAGACACAGCTTAAACAGGCATTCCAGTCTCACCTGCAGGAGACGCGCAACCATGTCACCCGCCTGCAGCGCCTGCTTCGCGATCTAATGAACGATCCGACCGACAAGAAGGATCCAATCCTCGCAGCAATCGTCGGCTCCGGCGAGAACATTACCAAGGAAACCGATTCCGGCGCCGTGCGTGACTCCGGCCTCATCGCCAGCGCGCAAAAGGTGGAGCACTACGAAATCGCGTCCTATGGCAGTGCCCGCGACTGGGCCGAGCAACTCGGCCTCAGCGAGCACGCGACCATTCTTCAGCAAACCCTGGATGAGGAAAAGCACGCTGACAAATTGCTGACAGAAATCTCCCACACCGCGAACGCCACTGCTGTGTAGCAATCAGTTATCCGATCAGTCCACAGTAGCTGTGTGGCCCCAGGTTGAAGGTCCCCATCGACAGGTTTTCGTCGATGGGATGGAAGTCTCGCTCCTGAGACCTGGGTTTACTTTTTCGCGCTTCTCACTTCTTCATCGCCTTGGCGATCCCAGCCTCAACCAATGGCGCCATAACGTCGTAACCGGCTTGCGTCGGGTGCACTCCATCGTGGCTCAAATTCGCCGGCAGCCCATCGCGATCATCTTTCATCGCGGAGTGGTAGTCGACATACACGTATCCGTGCTGCGCGGCATAACCCTTGATCCACGCATTGATGGCATCAATCTTCGGAGCAGGCGTCAGCCCAGGCTGCCACGGATAATCAAACGCCGGCAAGATCGAACACAGCACTACATGAACGTGATTGGCGGTAGCCATCTCCGCCATCGCCGCCAGATTGGCTTCCGTCTCCTCCAGCGTCATCGGCCCCGTATTTCCCGCGATATCGTTGGTCCCGGCAAGAATCACCACTACCTTGGGCTGCAGCGCAATCACATCCTGGTGAAAACGCAGCACCATCTGCGGCGTAGTCTGCCCGCTGATGCCGCGATTGATGTACGGCTTCGCGGCAAACACTCCGCCCGGTGCGTCAAAGTGCCAGCCCTCGGTGATCGAGTCTCCCATAAACACGATGCGCTTTTCCCGGGCCACTGGTGTTCCGAGTTTCAAGTCAGCCTCCTTGAATCGCTCCAGCCACGGAAAATCCGTAAGCAATTGCTGATCGTGTTTACGCCAATAGTCGTTGTCAGGATGCTTCGACGCGACCTGCGTTGGTGCTGGAGCCTTCGTCTCAGGCACATTTCCTGGTTCCTGGCCAGCGACCCTAATCGAGCACATTCCCGAAAATAGAGCGAGAGCAGCGACAACAACGCGCAAAAAAATCCGATTCACAAGGACACACCCTTCCCTTAGCACTGAAACCAAACGAAATCCCATCTTAACGCTGCACTGCGGTCTCGGTTGTGCATCCGGGCGCACACAATTTCCACCAAGCCACCCGCCTTTCCCACCGCAACGAACCCTCGGCGATTGCGCTAGGCTTGAAAGAGCCATGAGTGTATGCGAAATCTGCAGCGGCGTAGGCTTAGTCCGCGTTAAATCCGAGGCCGGTTTGTGGGTGTCGCGCGCATGCGAGTGTCAGGAGGCGGATCGTGAAGAACGTCGCCTCGCCAGCGCGCGCATCCCAGAGCGCTACCGCCAATACACGCTTGATGGTTACGAAACCGCATTCCGCGGGGCGGACCAGTCCCTGAGTCGCGCACATCTCACTGCACGCAAATTCGTCGAGGCCTACCCCGTCGATACTGCCGGAAAAGGTCTGCTTTTCACTGGCTCCATCGGCGTTGGAAAGACGCACCTCGCTGTCGGCGTGCTCCGTCGACTCATTCAGGAGAAGGGTTGCAAAGGCCTTTTCTGCGACTACCGTGAACTGCTCAAAAACATCCAGAACAGCTACAACACGCAGGTAAACACAACAGAACTCGAACTGCTCAAGCCCGTCTTCGCGGCAGAAGTTCTCGTCCTTGACGACCTCGGTGCACAAAAGCCCAATGAATGGGTCTGGGACACGGTCGCCCTCATTCTCAACACTCGCTACAACGACAAGCAGACCACCATCATCACCACCAACTATCCCGATCAGGCTGCGGGCAGCGGAGCCAAGTCCGATGTTGAGCGCGCAGCCCGCGAGCAGACGCTCGGCGATCGCATCGGAGACCGCATGCGCTCACGCCTCGCAGAAATGTGCGTCAAGATTGAGGTCACCGGCGAAGACTTCCGCCAGACAGTAAAACGCGCCCGCTTCGGTTGACTTCTACAGGTATTGCGCTTCATGGCGATTGTCTGGCATTGATATCTCGTTCTCGGCACAGACATCGTCATCCAATGTCGCAAAAACGAGAGGGAACTTCACCCTGGCCTCAACAAGGTTGTTCGAAACCTCGTGAATCGCCAGGGAGCCTCTGTCTCCAAAATGCAACCGGAGTCGATTTCTTACATTAGTGAGACCTATTCCCATCCCACCGGACTCCTGTCCCTTCGAGGGGTTCAATCCGACTCCGCTGTTTCTGACCGCGATGCTGAGCTGGCCATCCTCTTCTTTTGCGGCGATCTCAATCAGTCCGTCGCTCAACCGTGAGAGCCCGTGAACATAGGCATTTTCAACCAGTGGCTGAAGAATCATGGTGGGAACGAGAGCATCATACAGGCGGGGTTCAACGGTGATTCCCTGGCGCACCTGGCCTGCAGACCTGATGTCCTGAAGCGAAAGATACATCCCGATAAACTCCATCTCTTTCTGGAGACAGATCAATTGCTTTGGTCCTCGCTCCAGAGAGACACGAAGCAAGCTGCAGAGTTGCTCAAGCATTCTGTCCGCTGCGCGAACATCGGAGTACATCAGGCTTGAAACGCTATTCATGGTGTTGAACAGAAAATGGGGATTGATCTGCATGCGAAGCGCCAGCATTCGTGCTTCTGTCAACTCCACGGCAAGCTGCGACAAGTCCCTTTCCCTCTGTCGCGATTCCCGGTAGTAGCCAATGCCGCGGATAACGATGAAAGCTCCCCAGAACACCGCCGTGTTCTCGAGAAATTCCTCGGCGAGGCTGAAGTCCACTCTCTGCCAGAAAGTCATCGGCCTGCTTCTCATGGGAAACTGCGGGAAACAGGCAGCCAAAGCCATTTCGACAGCAACGCTCATCAAGATGCTGATTGGAACGATGCGCAACAGGATGTATCGCCATCCTGCCTTCTGAAGGCTTTCTCCAAGCCAAAGCCAGAGAAACCAGCAGAATATGCCCCAGAGCAAATATTGCAGTTCCCAGGCTGCGAGGGCCGGCCACAGGCTGCCGGTGGACTTTGGATACCAGATCCGCATGCCGAGCCACTGCTGTAGCGCAAATAAAAGACCGACAATAAGAAAGCTGCCGAGGAACGGGATAGGTCGCATCCCTACGCGCTCCGAGCGACCAAAGAACCTTTTAATGCTCATGGTTAACCCCGCATTGAGCGGGCTCCATCGTTGTAATACGGTCGTTTGAAAATGTATCTCGTTGCTCGAAGTTCGTCCGCGTCGAGGTGGAGGAGGCCTAACTGTTTTCCGAGCTTTTGTGTGACCGAATTCCCGATGATATCAGCTAGTTGGACGGCGCAAGTGCGAACAAGACGCGATTTGTGACGAACAGCAGGTAAATCAATTCGACACAAAATGCACGCTCGCGCGCTATAAACAAGCAGGCTTGTCGAATCACTGCGATGCGACGCCCTCCACGATGAATATGCGGCTCTTTGTTGCATTTTGCCTGATTGGCCTGATTGCCGCATAGGCTGGCGAGTCGTACCACTCATGTGCCTTTTGCACGCTGTCAAATTCGATTATTACGACCCGGTCTTTTGGCGGATCTCCCTCCAGGGCCTGAATATTGCTCGTACTGACAACATAACGGTGATTGAACGGCGCGAGCGTTTCCGTAATCTTCTTGCCATAATCCTGCAACGCCGTCGGGTCGGTTATTTCGGCTTCGGCGATCACATAGCCGGGGGCCGCCTTCGCCTGCTGACCTTTGATCACGATGTCGCCCATAATGCCGATCGAGGCGCCAACCATCAATGCAAGCACCAGTTTAGAGTTCGTTTTCATCAGCTCAAGACCCTCACTCGTCGTCCTTCTTTTGTTCTGGAGCCTTCTCCGGCGTGGTCAGCGGCTTGATGATGTCATCGAGATACGCCGGCGTTCCCTCCACGCGCTCCAGTGCCGGGTACCGCTCTCCATCGTGATAATCAATCTGCATCGTCGACACAAACGAGTCGGCCTGCACGATCAGGCGGATCAGCTTCGCAGGATCCTTCGCTTCCCGAATCGCCTCGCGAAGTGTGTCGCCCGAGTAGATCTTGTCATTCACCGCCATGATCTTCTCGCCCGGTGCCAGCCCAGCCTTGTCCGCAGGCCCATTCCACAGCACGTCGGCAATGGTTCCATCGGCACCGACGGTCAGCCCGATTGAGTACCAGCAATTCACGCCGCCACCCCGCCGTCCCTCGGCCGCTGCCATCATTCGCTCTGACTTGGTTGGCTTTTCTTTGTAGACGAGCTTGTATCCACCCCGCTCGATCCCCGTCACATCCACATGCGGATTTATCCTGTCTACGCGATCGTGTAGAAACGTTGCCCAGTCATACGGCGCTACCTGGTTCAAATCCTGCACCAGTTCATCGAAGTTGTAGGTCACAATCAGGGGTCCTGTATTCCCGCCTTTGCCGAGGAAAATCTTCACGAAGTCGTCCAAAGATTTTTTGTCCTGTGTCATCTTGCGGATGAGCGTGTCCGCGTCTAGCCACAGTACTTCTCCCTCGAAGTAGTAGTCCTGCCCCCGGCGCCAGTTCGACCACGCCGGATTTCCGCCGCGCAGAATACTCGCGCCCACGGCGGTATCCACTGTCGGCCGCCACTCGCGCCCGCGTGTGTAATCCAGTTCAGCCGCGGTGGCTGCCAGCACATCCTTGTACTCTTGCGCGTTCTTCAATCCCGAGCGCGCTGCAAGCACATTTCCCCAATACTCCGTCATACCCTCATAAACCCAAAGCAACGCGCCCTGCATCGGAGTGGCAAAATCCGGTTGATATAGCCCAACGGGTCGGCGATACTTGCCATTCCACGAGTGCGTGAACTCGTGCGACAGCAAGTCCGACTCGGGCAGTTGGTGTGTGTCATCCGCAAATCCCTTCTCGCCGACTCCGTTGTCTGAAGATTGCCCATGCTCCAATCCCATCCCGCCGGCCACGTCGGAAAGCGTCAGCAAAAAGTGGTACTCGTTGTAATGGTGCGACGCGTACAGCACATCCGCCTCGCGCACCAGGTTGGCCACCTCGGCCAACACTGCGGGCCGCATATTCGCATCTTCCGGCTCATCCGCCGCCACATCCAGATAGTGTTGCGGCTTGATCGTCGGCGCCAGTGGGTACTCGTGGAAATAGAGTCCCGTCAAAATCGGCGAATCCTCCAGCTGCTCCACCGTTGTCGCGGCAAATTTGGTCGTGCTTCCCGCCGCGGGCACTGGATAAGCCCCGCCGCTTACCCGCTTCAACGCCGTCCCGATCCCCCATCCCACCGGAACCTTCACGGCTGGCTGAATCGGAATGTCCTTCACCGGCACATTTGCCGGATACAGCATGAGCGCTTCCCACTCCAGGGCCGCCATCCGCTGCGAAATGCGCTGCGTGACGATCGCATCCACATGTGCATGCACCGTCTTTACGCCGCTCGGCACCGTCAAGTGATACTCAAAAAGATTCACGTCGTCGCGCCGCCACTCCAGAGTTTTTCCGTTCGCGGTAAACACCACGCCTGTAAACGAAGACGCCGGCCCTGAAGGCATGTGATGTCCTGGAATCCACTCTGGTGAGATCAAGATCAACGGTCCCGCCGACACTGGAAAATCCAGATCCGCATGGAAAAGCTTGCGCGGCGCATCCGAAAGATCAGCCGTGATCTGGATCGGCCCCTTTTGCGCATTTGTAAGTGAGACAGCCAGGACAAACAGCGTGAGGGCAGGGAAGTGCTTGGCACAGCGTGTCAACGTCAACATCCAGACAATGCCTCCTGAAAGATTTCAGGTTATCCCACGGCTGGCGCTCGAAGATCGCCATGTGAAAAGCGATTGTCCATTGGTGCAGCAACTGCGGCAACAATCGCAGCCTACAGCCAGGCGTTATCTCATGTTTAGCAAATCCAGGATCCGACCTACAATTCCCGTCGGACCCTTATCGTGCACCAGTATCATTTTCCCGTCCTTGGGAACCCATACTTCTTCTCCGGACGAGCTGGCGTTGAACAAACCCAACTGATGTTTTTCCGCGAGCCGGGCCACCGTCATGTAGGCGGCCTCAGCCTTTGACCAAGCAAACGATGCGTAAATAAAATCCGTGCCAATGGCGTAGTCCGTGCTGGACGCCTCGTCCTCCGGAGGCTGCACCATCGATGCCGGTCCATTCATCGGCGGGAAGATCCGAATGATGTCTTCGAACCAGGCCTTCAAGTGCTCAGAGCTGAGTGCCGGATCGTCGTATCCATGATCTTCACTCCACTTTGTCCGCTGCACGCACCAGTGCACAAACTCAGTGTGGCCGGGAGGAACTGCATCCGGCTCAAAGACCATCAGGTCGTAGCTCATGATGTGATGCTATTCCCTCGCCCTGACTCGCGTCGCGGAGCTTTCAAATTTTCGGTCCAGATCAGAAGAGAGCTCCAGGCGTCCTGTTTCCCTGATTGTGCCTTTATGTCCAGCGTGATAAAGCTAAGGAACAGGGTACAGGCTTACGGGCTACTGGGCTGCAGCGTTTCATCGCGGCACTTTGCGTAGACACCACATTTTCCAAGCCCTGAATTTGTATCGGGAAGAAGCGATCAAAGGATGAGCGCCGGGCCCATGGCGGAAGTGGAAACTCTCTACGGCGACTATACCCTCGATCCCGCATTCGACGAGATGCGTGAGTCGACCGGAGACGTCCGTCTCCACTATCGCGCGCTGGCAGAAACTCTTGCGCGCCTGCCGCAGGAGGAATTGCAGCGCCGAAAACAATCGGCTGAACTATCTTTTCTCACCCAGGGCATCACCTTCACCGTCTACGGACGCGATGAAGGCACCGAGAAAATCTTTCCCTACGATCTGCTTCCCCGTCTCGTCACCTCGAAGGAGTGGGATCACATCGAACGCGGTCTCACCCAGCGCATTACCGCGCTCAATCTCTTCCTTCGCGACGTCTACTCCGAAGCCAAAATCCTCAACGACCATGTCGTTCCCCGCGAGCTTGTCTACAGTTGCAAGCACTACCGCCGCCAGATGCGTGGCTTACAGGTGCCGCGGAACGTCTATATTTCCGTAGTCGGCTCCGATCTTCTCCGTCTGAACACCGGGGAATTCGTTGTCCTCGAAGATAATCTTCGCGTGCCTTCTGGCGTGAGCTACATGCTCACCAACCGCCGCGTCATGAAGCGCACATTCCCTGAGCTCTTTCATAGCTACGGCGTGCGTCCCATCGAGCACTATCCGCAACTGCTGCTTGCGACTCTCCGTTCACTCGCTCCTGAAGGCCGCCCCGAACCGAACATCGTTCTGCTCACGCCCGGCGTCTTCAACTCCGCCTACTTCGAACACACCTACCTCGCGCGCCAGATGGGCATCGATCTTGTCGAGGGCCGCGACCTCGTCACTCACGACAACGTGGTCTACATGCGTACCACCGACGGCCTCAAGCGCGTCGACGTCATCTACCGCCGTGTCGACGACGACTTCAGCGATCCGCTCATTTTTCGCGGCGATTCCATTCTTGGCTGCACTGGTCTGTTCAATGCCTACCGCGCAGGAAACGTCACCGTCACTAATGCCTTTGGCACAGGACTCGCCGATGACAAGGCACTCTACGCGTACGTACCCGACATCGTCCACTACTACCTCGGCGAAGATCCAATCCTCAACAATGTAAAGACCTACCTCATGACCGAGGACAAGGAACGCCAGCACGTCCTTTCCAACCTCGACAACATGGTGGTCAAAGCCGTCGGCGAGAGCGGCGGTTATGGCATGCTTATCGGCCCACACTCCACCGCACGCCAGCGGGAAGAATTCGCCGCGCGCATCAAGGCAAATCCGCGCAACTACATCGCTCAGCCGACTCTTGATTTTTCGCGAGCTCCCTGCCTCATCGGCGATCGTCTTGAACCCCGCCACGTCGATCTGCGGCCCTACATTCTCTTTGGCGACAAAATCAATATCGTTCCTGGGGGACTTACCCGAGTGGCCCTTGAAAAGGGCTCACTCGTAGTCAACTCCTCGCAAGGCGGCGGCAGCAAGGACACATGGGTTCTGGAATAGCACCTAATCAGACGCTTCGGGAGAGTACCAAAATGCTTTCGCGAGTTGCCGACAGCCTCTATTGGATGAGTCGCTACCTCGAGCGCGCCGAAAACACCGTGCGCCAGCTCGACGTCGCGATGAGCCTCATGCTCGACTCCGGCGGTGCCAGTGCCGAAACCCACTGGGAGCGGCTTATCGCCTCTCTCGGCAATCCCGCTGGCCTCGATTGGACCGGCGACCCCGGCTCCAACGCCGAAACGCTTGTCTTCGACAAACACCACCCGGCGTCGGTCACCAGCTGTATCGACGCCGCCCGCGAAAACGCCCGCCAGATCCGCGAAGAGATCTCCACTGAACAGTGGCAGCGCCTCAACCGGCTCTACCACCAGATGCACGCGCCGCACACCGAAACACAGTTCCACTCCAACATGAATGATGTCCTCACGTCACTAATTGACGCCGTGCACCTGTTCAAGGGCGTAACGGACACCACCATGATCCATGGCCAGGGATGGCATTTCATCCGCCTCGGCCGCTATCTCGAACGAGCTTACGCTATCGCCACGCTTCTCGAGGTCTATCAGCCGCTGCTCTCGCATCCGTCTGAGCGCGAGCACTCCGGTTATTTGTATCTTGAGCAGGTTGGACTCCTCCGCTGCTGTACGGCCTTCGAAGCCTATTGCCAGGTCTATACCGCTGACCTCACGCCTGACCGCATCCTCGAGTTTCTCCTGCTTAATCGCGACTTCCCCCACGCCATCCGCTACTCGGTTGACGGCGTGCGCCAAGCCATTCAATCCATCCAGCACACCGGCGGCCGCCGCCCGCCCGATGAACTCACGGCCGGCATAGGCCGCCTTCACGCCATGTTGAGCTTCACTTCCATCAACGAGATCCTGAGCGGTGATGCCGCTGCATTCCTTCACACCATCCGCCAGCAGTGCATGCGCATCCACGAGATCATGTACCGCTATTACATCCAGTACTCCATCCAGTCCGCACTGGCTATCTGATCTCAGGATCTGACCGCATGAACTGCTACGCAATCCGGCACCTCACGCGCTATCGCTATTCGCAGTCGGTCAGCGAGAGCATCATGGAAACGCGGATGCATCCGCGCTCTGACTCAAACCAGCACTGTCTCACGTTTTCGCTCTCTGTCAGCCCGCGCTGCCGTGTCTTCACCTATCGCGATCACTTTGGCAACAACGTCCACCACTTCGACATTCCCAGTGACCATAACCAGCTCGTGATTGTTGCCGAATCCGTCGTGGAACAGCAGCCCATGCCAGACGTCCCTGGCTTCTTGTCGCCCGATGCATGGCAGGCCCTCGACGCCATGATCGAAGGAGGCGATTACTGGGAGATGCTGTTGCCCAGCGAATTTGTAGCCGAAACCCCGGCACTCACCCTGCTGGCCAAGCAGATGGGAGTCAGCCGCCGTGACGATCCCTTGATGCTCGTGCAGGAACTCAATCAGCGTCTGTTCGACTACTTCGACTATGTGCCACGATCCACCCGCGTGGACTCACCCATCGACGATGCCATTGTCAGTGGAAAAGGCGTCTGCCAGGATTTTGCCCACACCATGATCGCCCTCCTCCGTCTCGTCCGCATTCCGGCCCGCTACGTCTCCGGCTACCTCTATCGAAGCCGTGAAGACCACGACCGCTCCACTCCCGACGCAACCCACGCCTGGGTTGACGTGCTGCTTCCTCATCTCGGCTGGGTTGGTTTTGACCCCACCAACAACCTTGTTGCCCACCATCGCCACATCCGTACCGCTGTTGGCCGTGACTATGCCGACGTCCCGCCTACCCACGGCATCTTTCGGGGCAAAACCTCAAGCGAGCTCTACGTCGCAGTGCACGTAGAAGCCAGCGAGGAGCCCCCAGCCCTCGATCGCAAGATGCCTATCCCTGAAGACTGGTCGGTCCTCGTCGAACGCGCTCAGCAGCCTCCGGAACGCCCCCAGCCCCTCATCGATCTGCAGCAAATGCAGCAGCAACAATGAGACGAACTGCTGGCTTCGCGGGATGAAATGCTTGTTTTGGAAGATAAAATGTGTTTTTTTATTGAATTCTTATTAGGTGACCTAATAGATTATGTGAAATTCCCTCACCCCGGCGATCGAAGCCGGCTTTGCTGAAATTGTTCCAAAGCTGAAGGTTGAGTCTCGCGGTCCACACTTGCTCTTACCCCCTGAGAGTGAAGGTTTCGAAATACTCAGGCACTGCGCGGGCGGCCATGACCGTTCGTGCAAAGAAAAAAAGGTCGCTTCTTACGACCACCCAAGGCAGTTGTTTTTTTGGAGGAACAGTCGTGAAAAAGTCCCTTCTGGGATGGGTACTTCTCTGTATCCTTTCCTTCGCCGCACCCCTGTTTGGCCAGCTCGCTACCACCTCACTCCGCGGAACAATCAAGGATCCCTCCGGAGCCCTGGTGCCTGGAGCCAAGATCACCATCACCGACCCCGCAAGTGGTACTTCTATTTCGAGGGTTGCCGATAGCGCTGGCTCCTATCTGTTCGCGCAGATCACTCCGGCGAAATACACGATTTTGGTTACGGCAAGCGGGTTTGGAAATCAGACCAAGACTGCCGAACTGCTGGTGAACCAGCCCGCGACGATCGACTTTGCACTCACGGTAGAAGCCAATACCGTCACTGTTGACGTTTCTGCCAGTGCTCAAACTCTCAACATCACTGACGCTTCGCTCGGCAACTCCACCAACAACGCGACAATTCAGGCACTCCCTTCCGAAGAGCGCAATATTCCCGATCTGCTCTCTCTCCAGCCCGGTGTGGTCTTCCTTCCCGCGTCCCAGCTAACCGCGAACGATCCCCGCAGCGGCGCTGTGAATGGCGGCCGTTCCGATCAGGGCAACATCACCGTCGATGGCATCGATGACAATGACCAGGTGAATGGCTACGCCTTCACTGGCGTCCTCCGCCAGACTCAGGACTCCATCGAGGAGTTCCGCGTGGTCACCGCGAACTCCAACGCTGATTCCGGCCGTTCCTCCGGCGCTCAAGTCAGCATGGTTACCAAATCCGGCGGCAACAAATTTCATGGCGCGGGGTATTGGTACAACCGCAATGGTCTTGGCGTTGCCAACGACTGGTTCGTGAAGCAAGGCCAGCTCAATAACGACGAACCCAACGTCCCTGGCAAACTCATCCGCAACATCTATGGCGCTGATCTCGGCGGTCCCATCCTCAAAGACAAGCTCTTCTTCTTCGGCAACTGGGAAGCGCTGCGGCGGCGCGAGTCCGCCTCTGTAACTCGCATTGTGCCCACAGCCGGTTACCAGAACGGGCAGATCAGTTTCCCCAACGCCGATGGCGGCAACACCACGCTCTCGTCGAGCGACATCACGGCGCTCGATTCCGGCTGCCAGGTCTGCAACATCGCGCCTTATTCCAATCCTCCGGGGCCAAATCCAAATGCCATTGCCCTCTTCAATACGTACCCAGCCGCCAATGGCACAGCTGTTGGTGACGGATTGAACGAAGGTTCCTACTCGTTCTCCTCGCCCAATCCATTCGATACGAACACCTACATTGCCAAATTGGATTTTGTTCCTTCCGCCAAACACCACGTTTTTATTCGTGGCCAGTTGCAGAAAGACGACAGCGGCGCTGTGGAGCAATTACCAGGACAAGGCCCGTCAACCCTCGACTCCTCCAATAACAAGGGCATCATCGGTGGCGATGCCTGGACCATTACCTCGAACCTCATCAACGATATCCGCTACGGATACATTCGGCAGGGTTACAGCTCAGCAGGTGTCGGCAAGGGCGACTACACTTCGTTCCGCTTCCTTGACAATCCGACGTCGCAGAGTCGGTCCTCGATCAATAGTGTCCCGGTCAACAACCTTATCGATAACCTGAGTTGGATCAAAGGCAGGCACTCCCTGCAGTTTGGCGTCAACTGGCGGCTTGTCCATCAGAACAGTTCTACAAATGCAAACTCCTTCAGCAGTGCAAGCACCAACCCCTATTGGCTTAACGGCGATGCGCCTGGCGCTGACGCAGCCGATGGCGGATTTCTCAACTCTTACGACATTGCTTTTGCCAACATGGTAGGCACAACACCATCGCGTACCGATGTTGTGAACTACCAGATCAGCAGCGCCACATCTGGCACCCTGCTGGCAGATGGCACTTCAATCGATCGCCACTTCAAAGCCAATGAATATGAAGGTTATATTCAGGATGCGTGGCGTGTGCTACCCAACCTGACGATCACCGCCGGAGTTCGTTACTCCTATCTGGAGACGCCGTGGGAGACCAAGGGACAACAGATTGCCCCCACTATCGACACTCATGCCTGGTACCTCAACCGCGAAAAGGCTGCGCAGGCCGGCCAGATCTATGAACAGGACCTGACCTTTGCTCCCAGCGGCCCCTATTACAACCAACCGGGCTATTACCCGGCGAATGGGAACAACTTCGCTCCGCGCCTCGCCGTCGCCTTCGCACCCAACCCTAAGACTTCAATTCGCGCAGGCTTCGGAATGTATTACGATCACTTCGGCCAGGCCCTGGCTGATGACGTGAGTTCGCATGGCTCCTTCGGCCTGAGTTCGGCCCTGACCAACCCGTCGGCAGGCATCTACCAGATCGAAGGCGATTGCGCCACAGGCTGCAGCCACCCCGGTGCACCTCGCTTCGTGGGACGCAACACATTGCCGACCGTTCCAAATCAGCCAACTCCTGATAACACGACCACCTTTCCGTACCTGTATCCGAACAATTCCTTCAGTATTCAGTCCGGGCTCGACAGCCGAATCAAGACTCCCTACACGGAGGCTTTCGACCTCTCCCTGCAGCAGGAGCTTCCCGGCGGCTTCACTCTTGAGATGGCGTATGTCGGCCGAATGGGCAAGCGACTTCTGCAAAACCTCGACCTCGCTGAACCGGTTGACTACGTCGATCCGCAGGGCGGCGGCGATTACTATGCCGCGGGAACACAACTCTCAAAGCTAGTGGACCAGAATGGCGGCGATGAGAATGCTTCTGTTCCGGCCATCCCGTACTTCGAGAACGTTTTCCCCTTCCTCGCCAACTATGACTACGAGGGCGAAAGCGCAACCCAGACCTTGTATTCGTGGGAATGGGCGCCTTATCGCTACAACTACGGCGCAACCACCTCCCTCTCCGACGTGGACTTCTACTCAGCTCTTCCTGAAAATGGCTGGTATCCCAATCCGCCCGGCTGGAAACCGCACTTCTGGCAGGATCAGTTCTCGACGCTTTATGTTCTCGCCAGCGTAGGTTCCAGCTACTACAACGCCGGCCAGCTCACCCTGCGGCACCCCATGAGCCATGGCCTGCTGGTGGATTTCGCTTACACGTGGTCGCACTCCATCGACATGGGATCCGACGCCGAGCGTTCTACTCTGCGCAACACTGGCGCCTTCTCCTACATCCTCAACACCTGGAAGCCCTACCTTAACCGTGGCGCGTCAGATTTCGATACGCGCAACCTCATCACCATTGACTGGCTGTATCAACTCCCCTTCGGTCGCGGAAAGGCCGTTCTCGGTAGCAGCAACGCTTTGGTCGATGCATTTGTGGGCGGATGGCAATGGTCCGGTCTTAATCGCTGGACCAGTGGATTTCCATTCTCCTTCACCGAGCCCGGCTGGACCACCAACTGGGAGATCGAGAGCTTCGGTGTGCAGACCGGTCCCATCAAAGTGCACAAGCATTACGATAAGGACGGCAACCCTCAGTACTTCGATAATCCCGACGCGATCAACAGCGGCGTCTACTGCGGTGGTTGCAATGGCGGGAACATGAGGCTGCCCTACCCCGGTGAAGCCGGCCAGCGCAATAACTTCCGTGGCGACGGATACTTCAATATCGATTCCGGTCTTTCCAAGACCTGGAAGATCAGGGAATACGGAAGCCTCAAGTTCGCGTGGGAGGTCTACAACGTTACCAATAGCGTCCGCTTTGACCCGGCTTACATCGGTACGGGCCTGACCGGCGGCAACTTGGGCATTGCACCCTACACCCTCACCGTTCCCCGCCGCATGCAGTTCGGCCTGCGGTTCGACTTCTAAGCTTCCAACAACGACAAAAGGCCGGAAGAGCACCTCGCTCTTCCGGCGCTTTTTATTTCCGACTTCGTCAGCTGGCCTTCGCTATTTACCCGTTGCGGTTTCCTCGATGGCCATTGCCTTGGTGCGATTCTGCGCCAACTGGTAGCTCGAAGTCGAAATCGAAATTGTATCCTTCGGTTTCGCGAGCTTGCGGTAATCTGAAATCGCGACATCGCGCTCGCCGTACTGCTCTGCGATGCGGCCAAACGCATACCAGTAGTCATCGTCCGGCTCATCCAGATTCAGCTCATCCATCGCGCGCAGCAGCAGATCGTGGGCTTCCTTGGTCTTGCCCGTCTCGGCATACACGCATGCCAGTGTGTGCAGAATCGCGGGGCTGTTCTGATCCATCTGCGCCGCCTTGGTTGCGGCCGCCACGTCTGCCTGGTCCACCTTGCCGGTATAGAGCGAAAACCATGCCATTGAATTCAGCAGTCCCGCGTTCCCCTTGCCCTGATCGATCAGCTTCTGGATCCACCCTCGCGCTGCAACGTAGTTTGCCCGGCTGGCTTCAATCTGCACCTTCGCCTGCAACGCATCGGCATCCTCATCCAACAGCTTCAGGCGCGCATCCGCCAGAGCCAGCGCTTCGTCATATCGTTTCAACCCCATTAGTGCTTCTACATTCGTCATGAACGCGCTGCGTGATTCCGGCACCTCCTTCACCAGCTCCGACGCAACCTCAAACAACTTTGCGAAGTTTTCGAGTTCCGCATAGCCTTCAGCAAGCGCAATATCGATGTTCAGCTTCTCGCGATTGGTGGTTGTGCCCTTCCGCGCATCTTCCAGCAGCTTTACGCCCTGCGCAGCAGTCGGCTTTGTGCCAACCATCAACGAGGCCGCGGCCAGCGTCATCTTTTGCGCATCAGCCGCCTCCCCTTTAATCCAGAACCGCGGAAACACAGGTCCTGCCAGTGTGTCGTCCCCACCGCCAAGGTGCTGGTCCTCGCGAATCCAATCCAGCAGCACCTTCGCCCCAGTCAGGTCGCCCGCCTTGATGCGGTCGAGCGTCTCCAGGGCGATGGAGTTTGGCTTGCTTACCGTATCCTCTAACAACTTGTATTGGCCACCTTCCTTCACCACAAAGAACGTGAGGTTCGGTCCGCCGGGAATTTGAACCTTTTCGCGATATCCCGTTGCATCGTTACCATCAGTCTTGGGATCGAATGCCTGCAGCATCAGGTCAAGCGTCACATCGAGTGAATTGCCGTTGCGAGCCAGCTGGCTGTTCAGCTTCTTCGCCGCATCGAGAGACTTCTTCACGTCGTCGGGATCGGTTGATTGCATCGTCGCAACGGCGTTGCGACTCGCCAGCGCCATCAGCTTCGCCCCGGTCAAATCCGGATCCATAGTCAGCACGAACACATGCTTCACCAGGTCTGTCGGAGTATTGTCAAATTGCAGATCCTCATGCCGCTTCGCGTCGCGCAACATTGCCGCCAGTCCCATCGTCTGGGCAGCGTTGTCGCCACCGGCACCCGCCTGCAGAAAGTCCGCTGCCAATGCGTAATGCCGCGTATTCATAAGCATTTCGCCGGTCGTGCGAGCCGTCTCTTTGAAAGCCGAGTCGGAGGTCGTGAGCTTGTTGATCTCCGCCATGCCCTCCTTGCTCCCATCCGAAACAGCTCGACTCGCCGCAATCAATGCCACCGGTTGCGGATTCAATGTCTGCGCCGATTTGATCGCGCCTTCTGCGTCCCCACTGTAGAACTTCGCGTAGGGAAGATTATTTGGAATCTGCAATTCGACCAGCTTGTCCTGACCGAGCTTCTCGTACTCCAGCACCGCTTGTTTCAGGTTTGCCTTCCCGCTGTAGCGGCGTCCCGCCGAGTCATACTCGAGCAATATCGCCAGGTTTGCCTGCGCCGTGTGTTCCTCTGGATCAAGCCTGGCAGCTGCCCTGTAAGCCTCGGCCGCGCCCGCCCAATCCGTTCCCGGCCGCAGATCGCGGCCAACCAGGTCATGCTTCAGGATGTCCGCCAGAGTGCGCTCCGCCAGCGCCGAATTTGGATCGAGCTTGACTGCCTCCCGTGCCTCTGCGCGTGCCGCCTCGCCCATGCCGGCCTGCATCATCACGCGTGCGGCCTGCAGATGATGCAGGGGGTCATTTGGATTAGCGGCAATCAGTCCGCGATAGCTGGCGAGAGCTTCCTTCACCTTGCCTTCGTGCAGAAGCGCTTCACCCTCCGGTTCGAAACTTACAAAGATGGCCGGTCCCGCTACCACCTCTGCCACTTTGTTGCGGACTTCGGTTGCCTCAGCCATCGTGTATCGCCGCTTTCCCGAGTCGAAGGTCAAGGTCGCTTCCACCGTGCCGTCCTTTGCTTTAAGGAACGTTTCGGTCAGCACTGCCGGCCCCATCGCAATCTTCTCGTTCTTCGGCAATTCCCTCGGCACAAATCCCGCGGGCGGTACGATCTTATATCGCCACTCCGCAGTGAAAGGCTGGTCCAATTCCCAATCCGCAGTGCGCGATTTCTTCGGCTTGTCCTGGTCGTCTTTCTTTTTGTCCGTGTCTTCCTTGCGCTTCAGTTCCTCAGGTAACTGCTGAAACAATGTGTCCACACGAATTGCCGCAACTGCGCTATCCAAATCCGTATATCCGCGCCGCGCCTTGTCACACTGCAGCGTCAGTTCAAATTGTGTAGACAAGTCGCCGGGATCGTTTCGTTCGACGCTCGTCAGTTTGTCGGCCATATACTGCGCCTTCACATAGGCGGTGAGTCCCTCTCGCGTTTCCTTGTTGGGTTTATCCGCATAGAACGCGCGATAGTGCGATTCGAAAACACCGGTGGGCACAGTCTTCTCCACGACCGTTGCCGGCCCATTGTCACCCAGTCGAATCTCCCGATGTTCAAGCAGCACATTCTCCCGAGATGTCGACTCAGGCGTAACTGTCAGCGCTGTGCTCTCGGGCCTTGCAATCAATGCCCGACGGCCCTGATCGTTGATCGGCAACTGGCCCACGCGAGCGTATTGATCTGTCGCATCAATCCAGAGAGCCGCGCCGCCGGGGTGGAGCGCTGGATTTCCCGGAACGTACACGATTGCGTGATCGAACAAGCCCATGCCCGGCAACTCCGCCGGAACATCGAGCCGCGAACCCGCATTCAGGAGCGCCACATACGAGGGAATTCCTGCCGCACGCAACATAGCCACCAGCAGCGTTGCCTTGTCTTTGCAGTCACCATACTTCAGCGCCAGCGTTTCAGCTGGACTGTGCGGCATTATCGCCGCCTCTCCGAATTCGATTCCTGTGTAGCGCACCTGCTGATCCACGTAATCGACAATCGCAGCTATCTTCTCGGTCTGCGTCGATTTTCCTGAAATTAGTCCATCGACAATTGACTGCACCGAATCTGCTTTCGCCTTGCTATCGACGATTTTCGAATACTCGGTTGCCAGCGCCTGCCACGATGCGCCTGTCGAATAGTCGATCTCCGGAAAGAGATACACATCCGACGGCAGATTTGCATCGTGCGATTCGACAGCCTCCAGCGATCCAATTTCGTAGGTGATCGTGACCAGCCCATTTATCTCAACACGCTTCGGTATTACGCCCGGCAGAAGGCGCGCTTCAATGCGCAACGGCAGGGACGAGGGGGCCTCGAAAACTGCGCTGCTGTGCGCCACCGGCACCTGCTCATGCCCGAAGAAGGCGCGTCCAACGCGTCCCGGCGCGAAGAACGGTTCGGTCTCACGCTCCAGGAATTCCTCCTCCACCACCGCGCCCGGACCGATCGCCGGCAGGGGTGCTCGCAGCCTCTTGCCGTCGCCGTATGTTTTGTAGTCGCCTCCGCGCGCCGGTTCTTCGGTGATGGCGCCTGGATCGAGATTGTGTTCCGAGTAGTCGGGCTCGATCACGCGAGCACGAATCACCGGGCGCATCTCGTGCCACGGATCCCAGCCAACCGACAAGGTATCCCAGCCCTCAGCGCCTTTGGATGTCAGCACCTTGTAGATGTAGTGGCCCTCATGCGTCAGTCTGCCCGCTTCGTCAAAAGTGAAGCTCTCGTCGAAGTCGAATAGCGCAATGTTCGCTCCATCGGCTGTGACCCCAGCCGACGCGGCTTGGTACAAATCTTTTGCAGAAACAGAAAAATGCTTCGCATTCCATGGCTGCGGGTTCTCCTGGGCGCGGGATTCGGAGACCACAACACAAGACAATACCAGGGAGAGAAAACACAGAACAAAACGGCGCAACGCGAGAAGGGGCACAGCGGTCCTCATTGAACAGGGATTGTGTTCACGGTAAACCTCGTCTAATGGCAAGCGCAAGACCGGCGTGGGTGACTTGTCTCTTTAGGTCATCAACAGAAATGATCGCCTAAACAACCGACCGCGCTTCCGCCGCAATCTCGCGTAACTCCGGCAACACGCGGCCCAGAGGAAGCGCCGGTGCATGCCTCTCTCCCAGCGCAAAGTAAACATCCTTATAGAGCGCATAGAGACGCTCATATACCTCCACTGACCGCCGATCCGGCTCAACAGTTCGCAAGGGCAGG
Organism: uncultured Acidobacteriaceae bacterium; assembly: GCA_963832035.1. Classification (GTDB taxonomy): domain Bacteria; phylum Acidobacteriota; class Terriglobia; order Terriglobales; family Acidobacteriaceae; genus Telmatobacter. Next base: position 1,366,817 of record CAWHSK010000005.1, read on the forward strand.
CACACCGCCTTCTGCGCTTCTTCGATCGTCTTGTAAATGCCCGCAGCCAGGAGTGCTATGATCCCCGACCCCAGGCTCGTCGGAATCCCCGCCGGCACCAGCACAGGCTTGTTAAGCACATTGGCATACACCTGGTTCAGTACTTCATTCTTCTGCGGAATTCCGCCTGCATTAATCACGCGATCCACGCGCACGCCGTGCTCCCCCATTCGTTCAAGGATGATTCGCGTATGAAATGCCGTGCCCTCGATCGCGGCGAACAATTCATCCTGCGCCGTGTTCATCAGGTTCCAGCCGAGCGTCACTCCGCCGAGCTCTGGATTCACAAGTACGGTGCGATCTCCGTTATCCCAGCTCAGTCGCAGCAGCCCTGTCTGCCCGGCCTTGAATGACTCCAACCCCTTCGAAAGCTCGTACACCCGCGTGCCTGCGCGCTGGGCAATCGCTTCGAAGATATCGCCCGTCGCCGAAAGCCCTGCTTCAATACCCGTGTAACCTGGATGCACGCTGCCCGGCACCACTCCGCAAACCCCGGGCACTAGTTGAGCATCGTGCGCCATCGCAATGATGCACGTCGAGGTGCCCACGACGTTTACCACATCCCCTTCGCGAATGTGTGAGCCGATTGCGTCCCAGTGCGCATCGAAGGCGCCCACCGGAATCGGAATTCCTGCGCGCAATCCCAGCTTCTCCGCCCACTCTGCGGAGAGATGGCCGGCAACCTTGTCGCTCGTCTGGTACTCGCCTCCCATCTTCGCTCGCACACCTGCGAGCAGGGGATCGACTGAAATCAGAAACTCCTCAGGCGGCAGTCCGCCCCATTTGGGATTCCACATCCATTTGTGGCCCATCGCACATACGCTGCGTTTCAGCTGATGCACACTCTTTACGCCGCACAGTGTTGCGGCCACCATATCGCAATGCTCAAGCGCCGTCACAAACAGATCCCGCTTGCCAGGATTGTGCCGCAGCCAATGAAGCAGTTTTGCGAATCCCCACTCGTGCGAGTAAACGCCGCCGCACCAATCGATCGCTTCGAGACCTGACGCGTGTGCCTTCGTTGTAATCTCTTCCGCCTCGGCGTGCGCGCGATGATCGCACCACAGGTAATACTCATCCAGCGGCTCAAGTCCCTCGCCCACTGGGATAACACTCGACCCGGTGGTGTCCAGCGCGATGGACTCCACATTGCCGCCGCTGATTCCTGTAGCAGCCAGGACATCCTGCATGGCTACAGCCAGCGCAGCCATCTGATCGACATGCGATTGTGTTGCAAAGTCCGGATCCTCGCGCCGTCGATGCAACGGATACGAAGCCGAAGCGGTGCCGATCGGTCCGTACTGGCTGTCCACCAATGTCACACGCACACTTAACGTGCCGAAATCAACCCCGGCTACCACGGCCATTGCATACTCCCGCGTAAACGCTTTCCTGTTTGTGCACCAGACTACACCACACCCAGATGCATCGGAAACTCCGCACCCTGGCGGTTGCTATGGCGAACTCGACCCTGGGCTATTTTCCTCGAGTTTCCCTCGGGGAACTTTGTGGTCCGGGGTTTTGCATCGTGCGCGGAATCCTCTGGGCGAGGTTCTCATTTCTTCACTGTTTCGACTTTAGGAGGCACTGGCATTTCTTTCACCTCGTGCGCTCTCTTGAGCACCGAAGCGCCTTCCTGATTTTTCACCAGGATCGAAATCCTTCGATTCGACGGATCGTACGGATTCGCTTTCACGCGCAGCAACTGATCCGCATATCCGCGCACTTGCGTCACCTGGTTCCCGCGCACGCCATCCTGCTGCAGCAATCTTCGCGAAGCGTTGGCCCGGTCCGCCGACAACTCCCAGTTGCTGTAGTTCGTGTCATCGGAATACTGCGTTGCATCTGTGTGTCCCTCAATCAGCAGCGAATTTGGCAGCGTTTTCAATTCCCCTGCAAGTAGTCCCAGCAACTCCTGTCCGCTGTCGCTCAGCCGTGCGCTGCCGCTCTGATAGAACGTTCCGTTCTTGTCCTCCAGCAATTCGATTCGCAATCCCTCCGGCGTTATCGTGATCTCGATCTGCTTTGAAAGTTTCAGCAAATCTTTCCTGGCCCGAATCTCCTCCTCCAGCTTTTCTTTCAGCTTCTGCATGTTATCCGCACTCGCCACCGTTACCGTCTCGCCGGTTCCGGAGAGCGTGGTCCCCATCATCGCGCCGGTGCCCTTGGGATCGTTGAAGTATCCCGCGACTGCTTTCTTCACCTTCTCGTTTGAGTTCATCAACCAAAGCACAATAAACAGCGACATCATTGCCGTCACAAAATCCGCGTACGCCACCTTCCATGCACCGCCATGATGCCCGCCATGTCCGCCTTTGCGTTTGATCACGATAATCGGTTGTGTCTTTGCCGTCACGCAGTTGCCTTTCTATGCGGCCTTGGCCGGTGCCGCAACAGCTCCGCTTTGCCCCTTACAGAACCTCTCCATCTCGTCGAAGGTAGGCCGCACGCGTGCGGGAATCGCGCGTCGCCCCAGCTCAATCGCAATCATCGGCGCCGAGCCTTTCAAAAATGCAAGCAGCAGCACCCGCATCACATGCAGATAATCATTGTGCTCATCAGCCGTCTTCGCCATATTGGAACTCAGCGGGCCCGCTACCCCATAGCACAGCAGGATGCCGAGAAACGTCCCCACCAGCGCTGCCGCCACTTTCTCGCCGATCTGCTCAGGAGGCCCGCCCAGCGACCCCATCGTAATCACCACGCCCAGCACGGCGGCCACAATGCCCAATCCCGGCAGGGCATCCGCCACGGTCGTCAGCGCTGCAACTGGCTGTGTAGCTTCGTGATGATGTACCTCCATATCCAGCTCCATCATCTGATCCATGTCGAAAGGATCCACACCGCCGGTGATTGCCATTCGCAGCGTGTCACATACAAACGCCTGCGCGTGATGATCAGCAAGAAAATCCGGAAAGCTTTTGAAGATCGTGCTCTCATTCGGCTTCTCCACATCGTTCTCAACGCTCAGCAATCCTTCTTTGCGCACCTTGTTCAGAAACAGGTACATCATCTTCAGCAGATTCAGATAACGCTGTTTACCGAATTTCGAACCGCTCAGAACGCCCTTCAACCCCGCGAGAATTCCCTTCAGGATATGCAGCGGATTCGCTACCAGCAGCGTCCCTGTCGCCGCCCCGGCAATAATCAGCAACTCCGCCGGCTGCACCAGTACGGCGATGTGCCCCTTCTCCATCAGGAAGCCGCCAATCACCGCGCCAAACACGAGAACGATGCCTATGATGGCAAACATACCGGTCTCCCCTGCGCTGCCGTAATGTGATTTCCCCCTGCCCGCACGCTCGCGAACATCAGGGCCTGGGCCCGCTCCAGTAAGCCGCTGAGTGCTTCGCAGCGTTCTGCCTGTGCGGCTCCAATGCTGACCGTCAACGAAACACGATCGCCCCACCAGCGAAAATCCGTCGTGCGCGCCAACCCCGCGAGAGACTGAGCATGCGCCGCCAGCATTGCCGCGTTGCGCTCGTGCGAGAGCACCAGGAATTCATCGTCGCCCCACCGCCCAATCTCTTCGGCCGGCTTCAACCCACTCGCCAGCGTTCTCTCCACTTTCTCCAGCATTGCTTCGCAAGCCCTTGCTCCGTGTGTTCGTCGTAATTCGTGCGCCTGGTCCACTGTCACCCAGAGCACGCCCAGCGGAATGTCGCTGCGTAGAAAATCCTCATGCACCGCCGCGAGCCGGTCTTCAATCTCCATCTGGTCTTTACGGATGTTCGAGTTCGCGCCGGATTCACCATGAGGCAGTGCGTCGAGAACCTCCGCCGGATGAAACACCACTCCCGTCCCGATCTGTGCACCAAGGCCGTCGCGCAGCACCACTACGCGTGCCATCAGCGGAACTTCGTGCCCGATCTTGTGCCTCACCTGCACGAGGGCTCCCCGGCCGGAATCCTTCTCACCGTCTGTCTGGCTGACCCAGTCCTGCGCGCCGCCCACCACGAGCGCATCCAGGATTGCCCGCACCCCGCGACCAACGATCTCCCCGCTCGCAAATCCTGAAATGATTTCAGCAGACCGATTCCAAAGCGCCACGCATCCCTCGTGATCTGCGAGCGCCACGCCCTCTGCGAGGCTGTCCAGTGCCGATTCCAGCAACTCCGTACGGTCCGCCATTCCACGGTCCTTCCAACCCGTTCATCGGCGGAGATAAGTGCAACTTGATCAGTACAAAGAAAAGCACCTTTCGAAGCGGCCAACGGAATGCGATGTTCAGTCCGTAGGATTCGGATTCTCGATTGCGCCATTCCTCAACGCCCATTCGCGGAAGCCATCTGGCGCGTTCTTTATGCCGGCGATGTTGGCGGACTTGAGAGCGGCGATCTGCTGCCAGGCGATCGACTGGACATCGGCGTTGCGGAGATCTGCCGACGTGAGGTCGGCGCCGTCGAGTCTTGCGCCGGCGAGATTGCTTCCGACCAGGTCCGCATCGGTGAGGTTTGCGTTGGATAGTATCGAGTTTCGCAGATCGCTGCCGCGGAAATTTGCCGAGTGGAGGTCGGCGTAAGAGAGGTCGGCAGAACGAAACTGGCTCCCACGAAGGTCGGCGGCTCCAAGGTCAGCGCGCAGAAGATTTGCACGTTCGAGATGGACGCCTTGGAGGAAGGCGGAGGACGCGTCAACGCCCACCAGGGGAACCCTGTCGGCGTTCAATTCCTGCAGCGCCTCGATGCGTCCACCACTGCCGCCCTTACCCTGAGCGGTGTTTATGACCTGCCATGCCTGGTAGTGTCGCTGCTTGATGCGGTCTCCGGATTCGCTGAAGTAGAAGATGACGCCGATCAAGACAGAGAGGCTGCCGAGGTATTCAAGCACCTCGAGGAAACTCCATCGGCTGAGCCCGTAGGCGGCCCACTCGAATATCCATTCGAAGCGCCGCAGAGGAACAATCCACGGATGCTTGATCTCACTGCGGATTGTGGTCCATTCGGCGGGACGTCTGCTGATTCTGCGCCCAATCATTTATTCCTCCCTCGGATGCGCGCGCACCGAGACGGTCGCGCGCACGTTTCCAATGAGAGTGTCTGAGGGCGAAGAACGATACGTCAATCGTTGGCCGATTGAAAAGGCGGCTATTTGAGCCCTTTGCCTTCCTGTTCTTTGTCGTCGACAGGAACTGCCTTGTTGTCGCTGTCGGCGCTGGATTCTGATTCGTCTACGTTGGAGGACGGCTTCCCGGCTTTGCGCGGTTTGGAAGGATCGGGTGGAGGCGGGATTCGCATGTCATAGTGGAGCGGGTCGGGCGGCTGTTCAGGCATGGCTTGTTCCTCGCGTGATTGGATGCCTCGGAGACGCTTGTGGGAACCGGATCAGGAAGGGCTGCAACAAATTTTCAGTCTAGGAGTCCTCTCTTAATACCTTTGACGGAGCGAAAGTGGGAGCGCCATTGGCGGGATTGGATCTACTGGAAGCTAAGGCGCAAGGATTTTGAATGGCTGAGGCGTTGCACGGGCCGCGGGCGTTGATGAGAAAGCTCGACGAAACTTTTTCAGCCCTTTACCCAGGCGATCGGAAGCCATGAAAAGGTGTCCAGCGGTGAGCCGGCCGGCAACTCGGTGATGGCCGACCGCGGCCAGGGCCATGGATGCGATGCACCCGCACTGCGAGCAATCAGGATCTCCTCCAAACTGGCATGGCGTCACGCGCGTTCGAAGATCGGCGGAGATGGTCTGCGTGGTTCTGGCAAAAATGCATTCTCCGGGATTTGCGGGAGGGGCTGCGATCTCGCGAATGAGGGGTTCAGGCATCTCGAGAGTGGGGTATTTGAGGCGCAACTGGCGAAGATCGGCGATCAGCGCGGATCGTTGAGCGGGAGTGAGTATCTCCGGATCGTGTGCGCCGCGCTGGGGCGTGAAGATGCTGAACCACACCCGGGCCACTGCAGGTTGGCCGGTCCAGAAGGCGAGGAACTCATCGAGATAACCGGGACGCCCCGCGACCTGAGAGGTGATGGTGCAGTGAATGGTGACCCGGGCGTCTTTGATGCTCTTAAGGACGCGGTCGTAGGTGGCGGGCTTGCGGCGCACATCGTGCTCCGGCTGCAGACCGTCAACGGAGACAACAATGTTTAACTTGCTGAACTTCATCCAGGCGGCGGGGATTTCCCGGAAGGCGCTGGTTACGATCTGAAGGTGTATACCGCGGCTTTGTATCTGCGGAATCAGCGCGTCGACTTCACGATAGCGAACGAGCGGATCGCCGCCAACGATGGAGAGGTGAATCGGCTTCAATTCATCAATGACCGCGAGCACGCGCGCCACAAGGTCGTCGCCTTTAAAGTCGGAGAGTTCGCGCAGTTGAGTCGCGCCGCCGAGATGGGCCGCGTCGAACGCATAGCAACCGGGACACCGCAAGGGGCATTCTTTGGTGATCTCGATGGAGACGGAAGGAGCGCGGCCGGCGAGGATACAGGCCCATGCCTGGAGAACTTCGGATCTCTTCATTTTTGCTCCGTGTCGGTCGTGCCGTTTGGGGAAATCAACGGATAGCGGCGGGCTAGAATTGAGCCGCCACTGACATACGTGCGGAGTTCGGAACATTTAAATCAGAAGCGGAAGGTTGCAGAGACTTGAGGCCCGACAGGCCGTCAGATCGACGCGGAAGAGGGAGAATGTCCCGTGCAGCAGCTTCTCTTGCGATGCGGAGTTATGGAATGTGTGTCGAAGATTTTGCCAGGTCGAGAGCAACGCATGGAGGCATTCCTTGCAGCTTTCTGCGAGCACCAGCATCAGCGAGAGCAGCGACAGGACCATCAGCATGCCCAGTTCGAAGTCGCGGCCTCCATAAAGGAAATGATCCCAGGTCCAGAGATGCTGAGTGAATGGCATGGTGCAAAGCGATATGGCCGTGAAAAACAGCAGAATCCTGCCAATTAACGTAAAAGATCGTGCCGTGCATGAGCAGGCATTGAGGTTCGGTCGTCGCGTGCTGAAAAAGCGATCCAATCGTCCCCTCACTTGGAAGAAGTGTCGCAGAGATGCCAAGAGGAGCACCGTCTTTACAGTAGATGAATTCAAGTTGGAATAGTTGCCAGTCCGGCGAAGAGGGTTCAGCTCCTTGAAGAACTGGACTTGGCCCAAATTATTATTTAAAATTTTTCTATTATATCTAACTGGTTAGATGGTAAGATTCGTTCGTGACGGATCGCACCTCATTCCGTGGTGGGCTCGCTTCAACTCTCAAGCAGATCGCTCACCAAATCGCCGGGAATCTGGCGCTGGACTTCTGCAACACGGCTGGGGAGCATCTTGCTCCCAGGCCAGACGAGATGCTCGTGGATAGTGAATCGTTCCTGCGCTGGTGCACCCAGGTTGGAATGATCGGGCAAGAACTGTACGGGAAACTTGCGCGGAATTCGTTCCCCATGGATCCAATTGTTGAGTTGCGAGAGACGATTTACCGGGTGGCCCTTGCGCTTGCGAGGCATGAAGTGGTCGGGCAGGAAGACCTGCTGGCCATTGAGGTCCGGGCGAACGGTCCGAAGCCGGAGATTGTTCGCGAACCCGAGGGCCTTCGCTGGAAGCCCGATCTGGCGCGAGGCTGGGAGCAGTTGTGCTCGTTGCTGGCGGCCGAAGCGCTGTCACTGTTCTGTTCGAGGCATGCATCGCGCATCGGCGTCTGCGACGGGGGGCTGTGCGGTTGGGTCTTTGTCGACGATAGCAGGGGAAAGCGGCGTCGCTGGTGCGACATGAACGATTGCGGCAGCAGGGCCAAAGCGAAGCGGTTCTACACGCGACGAAAAGGCGGGCAGCAGGAATCTGGGAACAAAAAGTGAGAAAGCAGAGAATAGGAGGGTCGATATGACTCGGTGGCTTTTGTGGTTTGCGTCGGTTTTAGTTCTCGTGGGTTCGACGAAGGCGCAAGAGGCGTCGCCGGATAACAGGATTCTGGAGAATGAAAAGGCGCTGGGTCAGGCGATGATCCATCGGGATGTTGCAACGCTGTCGCGGCTGGTTGCCGATGACTGGACGATTCAGAGCGAGGGCGGCTCAACGGGGACGAAGGCTGGCTTCATCGATGACGTAAAGACGAGGCGGCTCGTGGTCAGCAGTTTCAATCTTCATGACATGCACGTGCGGGTGTTCGGAGATGTTGCGATCCTGCAGGGCGCGGATGACGAAATCAGCTCCTATGACGGAAAAGCGAATAACGGAACGTACAACTGGCTCGACGTTTGGGTGAAACGCGACGGTCAGTGGATATCGGTGGCCACCCAGCTGACGCGTGTGAATGCGCAGACAAAGTGATGATGTGGCGAATCGATCTGATAACAACTAGTCGGCAGCGTTGGCGGGTTCGGAAACCGGCTTTTTAGCGCGCTTGTTGGGTGGGGTGCCACGCTTGGTATCGGGGATGGCGTCGATGTCCATCTTGCCTTCGGAAAGCTTCATGAGGAAGTCCTGTGCTGAGAAGGCTGGTTCGCCCTTGAGCACTTGCGAAGCGCGTTTGTAGGTACCATCGGACTGCTGGATGCGGGCCTTGATTGTGTCGGCGAGGTACGCGGGCAGGATCTCGTCGTGGATACGTGCTTTGACGGCCGGGTCGCGGACAGGGAAGGCTACTTCGCAGCGCTCGAAGAGATTGCGCGGCATCCAGTCGGCAGAGCCGAGGTAGATTTCGTCGTCGCCCCCGTTGGCGAAGTGGAAGATGCGGGAGTGCTCGAGAAAGCGGCCGACAACAGAGCGGACGCGTATCCGGCTGGACATCCCCGGGACGCCCGGACGCAGAATGCAGAGGCCGCGGATGATGAGGTCGATCTCGACACCGGCGCTCGAGGCGTCGTAGAGAGCTTCGATCACGCTGGGCTCGAGAAGCGCATTCATCTTGGCGACAATGTGTGCAGGGCGGCCAGCGCGAGCATGTTCCGTCTCACGGCGAATGAGGCCAAGAAAGCTTTCCGCCATGGTGAGGGGAGCGACGAGAAGCGGGCGATAGTCGTCGATCTCGGCATGGGCCGTGAGGTAGTTGAAAACCATGTGCACGCGCTCGGTGATCTGCGAATCGCATGTGAGCAGGCTCAGATCGGTGTAGAAGCGCGCAGTGATGGGGTTGTAGTTGCCGGTGCCGAGGTGGCAGTAGCGACGGGTGACTCCGTCTTCATCGCGACGGACGAGGAGGGCCAGCTTGCAATGCGTCTTCAGGCCTACGACGCCGTGGAAGACCTGGACGCCGGCGTCTTCCATACTGCGCGCCCAGCGGATGTTGGAGGCTTCGTCGAAGCGGGCCATGAGCTCAACCACCAGGGTGGCTTCCTTGGTGGCGGCGGCTTCAATGAGCGCGGAGAAGACGGGCGAGTCCTGGCTGGTGCGATAGAGCGTCTGCTTCATGCTGACCACGGCCGGATCTTCAGCGCCTTGCTGGATAAAGTCGACGACTGGGTCGTAGGAGTCGTAGGGATGATGGAGAACGATGTCGTGCTGGCGGAGCTCGTCAAAAATGTTGGTTGATTTGCGACTGAGGTGAAGCGGGCGCGGTGCAAAGGATTCGAACTTGAGATCGGGACGCTGTATGTCGCTATAGAAAAACATCAGTCGTGAGAGGTTGACGGGTCCATCGCCGCGGAAGACCTGGTCCTCGTCGAGTTCAAAGTTGACGCGGAGACGTTCGACGATTTCAGGGTCGGCGCCGGCTTCGATTTCCAGGCGTACGGCATCGCCTTTGCGCCGGTTGTGAAGCTCGACGCGGATTGTCTCAAGCAGCGAGCGCGCTTCTTCCTCTTCAAAGTAGAGGTTTGAATTGCGGGTGACGCGAAAAGCTGCGCGGGATTGGATTTCGTAGCCACGATACATGCCGCCCAGGTTCTGCGCGATGAGTTCCTGCAGCAGGAGGTAATCGAACTTGCCGTCTTCAGCAGGGAGGCGAACGAAGCGTGGCAAAGCACGCGGAACGGTGACCACTCCGAGCACCTGCGGGCCCGAACTCTTGCGCTTGCGGCGAAGCAGCAGGGCGAGGCAAAGTGCCTTGTTCAGGACGCGGGGGAAGGGATGCGCAGGGTCGATGGCGATTGGAGTGAGGAGCGGATCGACTTCGCGCTGGAAGTAGGCCTGTGCGTAGGCGCGAGAGTCTTCGTCAAGCTCATCCCATTCGAGAAGACGGATGCCCTGCTTGCGAAGTTCAGGAAGGAGATGGTCGTTCCAGCATCGGTATTGGGCTTCGATAAAGGTGTGGATTTCTCCGGTGAGAGAGGCGAGAGACTCGTCGGGGCGAAGGCCGTCGTAGCCCTGTTCGCGATAGCCGTCTTCGATGCGCTGCATGAGGCCGGCCTGGCGAATTTCCACATACTCATCGAGGTTGGAGCCGGTGATAGCAAGAAACTTGACCCGTTCGAGGAGCGGATTGGAGGGGTCTTCAGCTTCTTCCAGAACGCGGCGATTGAACTGCATCCACGAGTGGTCGCGTCCGGTAAAGAGCTTTTGTTTCTGTTTCGTTCTGGCCATTTGCGTGATGTACGAACCGTGTTGGCAAGTCTACAGCGTTTGTTGGGAAACGGGAATTCGGGGGAGGGAATCTTCAGGAGATCATGCTTACAGAAGTGGGGGGTGCGAAAGATTAAAGGCGTGCGAAAAGGGAGGAACGGCGTTGCAAAAGAGATGGCAATGGATTGACCCGAGACTGGCGCCGGGTGGAGGATAGAGGTTTATCGGCCGCGCATTTTTTCCCAATTGAGGAGACTCTCTCGATGAATACCGAGCACAGCTTGATTCCCCCTGAGCCGATTCCTGCCGGAGCGGACGAGTTTTCAAAGAAAGTGAAAGGGCTTCTAGACGGTCAGCCGAAGGACGAGGCGACGGTGAGCAGGGCCCTGGAAGGCATGGATGACATGCTGGACAGGATCGCAGCCGGGCTGTACAGCATGGCTTCCATGCTTGTGGGAGAAGGTGAGGACAGCATCGGGCTGGTGGAGACGGCGGTGGCGCAAACCGATATCTCTGGGTCGAGCGATGCGACAGAGGCCAGAAGGAGCAGCCGGAGAGCGCTGTGTGCGGCGGCGATCGAACTGATAGAGTCGCGCGAGCCCGGGAGCCTGGCCGCGCCGGCAGGGCTGGTTCATGCTTCTACGTGCATTGAAGATGATGATCTGGATTCTGTGGGAATTTCTCGCGCCGAGCTGGAAGGCATGCTGGCAGGCGAGAATCGCGAAAACGTGAAGCACTGGATTGAAGGCCTTCCGACTGAAACGCGTGTGATTTTTGTGCTTCGGGCGGTGGCGGGTTTCACGGCAAACGAGACCGCGGAGATGCTGGTCGGGCACGGCGGAAAGGGCGCCGATGGATGGAATGCGGAAGCCGTGCGAGAGATCTTCCGCCAGGGGCTGTGTTCACTCGCTTCTCAGCTAATTCACGCGACAACGCGATAAAAGCAGGGAACATGAAGTAAGGATGAGGAGTCTCCGCGGCAACGTGTCGCGGGATACACCGCCTTTCTCTTTTTGTTCGGTACACTAGATAAAGAACCTCCCTGCCGGGATCCGGCATCTATTGGAGTGCAAACATCTTTCCGGCAGAATCCATAGCCAGGATTTCAAAGACGAACCGATGTCCTTAGACGACTGTAGAAGGTACCTAAATCACTTTTGTGCCTGTGCGGGATTGGCACTCATGGTAGGAGCCGTGATGGCTCGGCCGCTGCTCGCGCAGCAGCAGGTGCCGACGCAAATACCTGGGCAGAGTGCGGGACCCACAGCAGGCAGTTTTCAGGGAAGCGTTACTGCGGGTCAGGCGACAGGGCAGACGCTGAACTTGTCGCTCGACGATGCGATGCAGCGCGGCCTGAAGAACAACTTGGGCCTGATTTTAAGCGGGACCCAGACCGATGCGGCGCGGGCGCAGCGCTTGACCGAGTTGCAGGCGTTGTTGCCGGATGTGGAGTTTAACGCCCACGAGGCAGTGTCGCAGGTGGATTTGGCTGCGCAGGGATTACGGATTCCCGGTTTCCCGACGATTATTGGGCCGTTTGGCTATACAGATCTGCGCGGATATCTGACATGGTCGCTGTTGGATCTAAAGTCGCTGCGGACATATATGGCGGCAAAGCATCAGTTCACGGCAGCCACGCTCTCGGCACAGGATGCGCGCGACATGGTGGTGCTGACGGTCGGCAATGCCTACATGAGAGTGCTGGCCGATCAAGGGTTGGTGGATAGTTTCGTGGCCCAGGTGGCGACATCAAAGGTTTCTCTCGACCAGGCGAATGCAAACCACGATGCGGGAACATCGCCGAGACTGGACGTCTTGCGTGCGCAGGTTGATTATCAATCGCTGCAGCAGCAGTTGATTGTGGCGCGAAACGCCTTCGACAAAGACAAGCTGGCACTGGCGCGGGTTATCGGTTTGCCGCTGGAGCAGAATTTTGATCTGTCAGACAAGGAGCCATACGCGGCCTTCGACAAGGTCGACGTTGACGCAATGATCAAAGAAGCTCATGCCAATCGCAAGGATCTGGCGTCGATGGTGGAGCAAACCCAGGCGGCAGTGGATCAGCGCAAAGCGGCTACGGCGGATCGGTATCCGAAAGTGGTGTTCGACGGCGACTACGGCGTCATCGGAGTTAACCTTGGGACCTCGCACGGCACCGGTAATGCGTCGGGCACGTTGAGCATGCCAATCTTCAGGGAATACGGGCTCCGCGGCGAGGCAGAGGTTGCGCAATCGCAACTGGATACACAAAAGGCGCAATTGAGCGACTTGAATGCGCAGGTGGATGCCGATGTGCGCGACGCCCTGCTGGACATAGAAGCTGCGCAAAAACAAGTTGAGGTCTCGCGATCCAGCGTGGACCTGGCAACGGAAGCATTGAGCGAGTCTCAGCAGCGCTATGCAAACGGCGTTGACGACAACCTCGCGGTGAGTCAGGCGCAGAGGTCGGTGGCGCAGGCCAATGATCAATATGTATCGAGCCTCTATCGAAACAACGTGGCCAAGCTGAGTTTGGCAAGAGCGTTGGGTGCGGGGCAGGACTACAGGAAATACCTCGGAGGGAAGTAAACGTGGCGGAAACAACCACAACAACAGTGCAGGCGCCTCGGGATGAGAGCACCGAGGTGACGCAGCCTCCTTCTCGTCGCAAGGGCATCATCATCGCGGTGGTGCTGGTGCTGGTTTTGGCGGGGCTCGGCTTCTATTGGCACTCGACGTATTACGAAGACACAGACGACGCGCAGATCAATGGGCACCTGATCCAGATCAGTTCGAGGATCGCCGGGCAGGTCGCCAAGGTCGAGGTCGATGAAAATCAGCAGGTGAAGGCGGGCCAGGTGATCGCGGAGCTTGATCCGCGGGATTACCAGGTCGCGGTCGAAAATGCCAAGGCAGCCTTGGCCAGTGCGCAGGCCGCTGCTTTGGCAGCGAGCGTAAATATCCCGATTACGACTATCAACACCGGCAGCAATCTGAGTTCAGCCGGAGCGGATGTGAGTGCCGCAACCGCGTCGATTTCTCAGGCTCAGTCACAAGCGGCAGCCTCGCACGCCCAGGTGATCCAGGCGGAGGCCAATGCTTTGAAGGCACAGCAAGACCTGGCTCGCTATAAGCCGCTCGTTGAGAAAGATGTCATCAGCAAGCAGCAATACGACGCGGCGGTGGCTGCAGCGGATGCGGCCAAGGCCGCGGTTGAAAGCGCGCACGCGAATGAGCGTGCTGCTGGAGATGCAGTGCGTGTTGCGAATGACAAGGCCTCGCAGGCGCAGGCGCAGTTGAAATACGCACAGACTGGGCCGCAGCAGGTGGCGGCGCAGACGGCACGCGCCAGGCAGGCCCAGGCACAAGTGGCGCAGGCCCAGGCGCAGCTTGACCAGGCCAACCTGAACCTGAGCTACACGAAGATTGTGGCGCCGGTGGCCGGCATCGTCACGCGGAAGAGCGTGGAGATCAATCAGAATGTCTCCACCGGGCAGAACCTACTGACCCTGGTGTCACTGGAAGATTTGTGGGTAACCGCGAATTTCAAGGAGACGCAGCTGAAGCACATGTCCGCGGGACAGCACGTGGAGATCAGCGTGGATGCCACGGGAAAGAAGTACGACGGACACATAACGCAGATTGGCGGCGCGACCGGTTCGGTGCTGTCGCTGTTTCCACCGGAGAATGCGACAGGCAACTACGTGAAGGTGGTGCAGCGGTTGCCAGTGAGGATCGACTTCGACGATCTCGACAAGGAAGATTCGAGCCACGCGCTGCGGCCGGGCTTGAGCGTTGAGCCGAAGGTCAGGGTGAAATAAGGTTTCAGCCACCAGTTCTCAACGTCAGCTTTTAGCTTGTTGTTCTCAATTGAGCCAGCTCTTCGATTCAATCGAAGAGCTGGTTTTGCTTGAAAGCAGAATTCTGTCTGGCTGCTCCTGGGGAGTGGCCCAATAAGCTGAGAGATGGTTCGAATGGCTCTTCGTATTTGGAGCATACTCGACCGCTTCGAATTCCTCGAGCGTTGTCATCCTGACGCGCGGAAGGATCTGCGGTTGTCCGGGGAGAACGCGAAACGGCGCGCGGCATCGCCCATCGGCCCAGCGCAGCGCGGCAGAGACATCGAGTAGCCGTGCCTGTTCTGCATTCTGGTCTGTGACCAGATCGCGGATGCCATTTTTCATTCCGTCGGTCCGCATGTCGGACTTCAAGGCGTCGAGGCCGCTTTCCCGATGGCCGATGACAATGGTGATGTATCCCGCCTCCTGCATGGCCTCGGCGAGATAGCGATAACCATTCTCGGACCCACCAGCACCGTGGGAGATGATGGCAAGCGGCGCACACCCACGGTGTGGGTAGCCGGCTGATAGACGAGCAGAGGCGTCGCATGTCCGTCTTCCCGCAAAGCAGAGGCAGCTTGTTGGCCCTGCAAGTTCAGGACAAACAGAAACACGAGGACGAAGGAAGAGTCGAGCAAACCGGATGCGGTGAGTCCGACAGCTTTCATTCGGGATCGTCCCCTTCGGAAAGATCAACTCCCAAAATACTCGATCCCACTCGCGCGATGTGCGGCTTCGCGTTCGAGAAAAAGCATTAAAGTGGATGAGAGTCTATGAAAGACGCGATTCAGGTTTCGAAAGAGAATTATCTGAAAGCCATCCTGGAGGCCGAGGCCGAAGGTCACCAGGTGATTCCGGCGATGCTGGCGCACTGGTTGGAGGTGTCGGCTCCTGCGGTCACGATGGCGCTGAAGCGGCTGCGCCGCGACGGGTATGTCGAAATGAGCAATGACGGCATTGTGCTTCTCACCGAAACAGGGCGGGAGACAGCCTACCGGACGGCGCTGCGGCACCACCTGATTGAGCGCATGCTGACCGAGGTCTTCGGCATGGAGTGGTACGAGATTCACGACGAGGCCGAGAAATTGGAGCATGCCGTTTCACCGGCGTTCGAGGCGAAGCTGAAAGAGAAACTCGGCGAAGGGGGCGCATGTCCGCACGGTAATTCCGTGCTGCCAGAGAAACCGGAAGAGCGGAAGAAACGCGGTGAGGTGCCATTATCAGAGGCGCGCGCCGGAGAGCGGTACCGGGTGACGAGCCTGCATGAACGGGATTCCCAACTGCTGCTTTTCCTGCATCGAATGGGTATCGGACCGAACAAGACCCTGCGGGTTCTAAGTCAGAATTACGACCAAACTGTTTCAATTGAGCTACCTACGGGAAATTCGATTCTAGGAAGGCCGGCTGCCGCGGCGGTCTGGCTGAAGCGGGATATGTCGTAAGTAATCAGAAATAAGAAATAAATGTTAACTATAGTTAACTTATGGCATACTCAAGTTAGCAGGTAGTTGTACGAGCTTCCCCGGTTCGCCTCTATGGCTACAGAGACTTCCAATTCCATCGGGCTCCAGCAGCCCTCGTTGCCCGAAGTGCATTCGAGCGTGCGGATCTCTCGTTCGCCGCACTATTGGAGGCGGCTGCTGGGTTTTCTCGGACCCGGGTTCCTGATCTCAGTGGGGTACATGGACCCCGGAAACTGGGCTACGGACATTGCCGGCGGATCGCGCTTCGGGTACACGCTTCTGTTCGTGATCATGCTCTCGAACTTGATGGCAGTTCTTTTGCAGAGCCTGGCGCTGAAGCTTGGCGTGGCGACAGAGCGGGACCTGGCTCAGTTGTGCCACGAGAATTATGGACGCAAGGCCAGTTTTGCGCTCTGGGTAGGAGCAGAGATTGCGATTGCCGCGTGCGACTTGGCCGAAGTGATCGGCTCGGCTATCGCGCTTCAACTGTTGTTTCATATTCCACTGTTGTATGGCGTGTTGATCACGGGTCTCGACGTACTGCTCATCCTGCTGCTGCAGAAGTGGGGCTTCCGTTACGTTGAAGCCCTGGTGATCGCGCTGATCGGTATCATCCTGGCGATGTTCACCGTGCAGGTATTTTTGTCGCGGCCCGATCACCTGCTGGCGCTCAGGAGTCTGCTGATCCCCTCGGCCGCGATCGTGACGGATCCGGCAATGCTGTATATCGCGATCGGGATATTGGGCGCGACGGTAATGCCGCACAACCTCTATTTGCATTCCTCGATTGTGCAAAGCCGGCGATACAAGCGCACACCGGAGGGCAAGCGCGAAGCGATTCAAATGGCGAGTGTGGATTCGGCACTGGCCTTGACCCTAGCGCTTTTTGTGAATGCCGCGATCCTGATCGTGGCGGCCGCGGTTTTTCATCGAAGCGGGCACATCGAAGTGGCTGCGATTGAGGACGCGTACAAATTACTGAGCCCGCTGGTTGGCGCAGGTTTCGCGAGTACGCTGTTTGCAGTGGCGCTGCTGGCGTCGGGGCAGAACTCGTCGATCACTGGAACGCTCGCGGGTCAGATCGTGATGGAGGGATTCATTCACCTGAAGGTATCGCCTTGGCTGCGCAGGTTGATTACGCGCGGGCTGGCGATCATTCCCACGATCATTGTCGTGGCTTTGAATGGTGAGCGGGGAACAGAGAAACTGCTGATCCTGAGCCAGGTGATCTTATCGATGCAACTCAGTTTTGCAGTGATACCGCTGGTGATCTTCACAGGCGACCGCACGAAGATGGGCGAGTTTGTGAACCCGCAGTGGATGAAGGTGCTTTCCTGGAGTACGGCAGTGGTGATCGCAGGACTGAACGGGTGGTTGCTGGTGCAGACCTTCAGAGGCTAACCGCGTTTCAGATGGTGCAGATTCAGCAGCGAGCTGGAGAGTTTGATCAATCGCCGTTCGGGAACTGGAAGGGCTATCTTCGCGTAGGTTTTATTGTCGGGGATGAGATCAATCGCAAGGGGTTAGCATGCGCAAGACTATGGAAGCTGTTTGTCTGGGAATGCTGGCTGTTCTTTTTTGGATGACCTATGCGGCACTGAACGGGCCAGAGCGGCTGCCGGATCGGATCCCTACACACTTTGATATTTCCGGTCATCCGAATGCCTGGGGTTCACCCGGATTTCTGTGGTTTCTGCCCGCCGTCGCGGCCGGGATCTACCTGCTGTTGACAGCTCTGGGGGCCATTCGATTTCGCAGGTATAACCTCCCGGTTGCGGTGACGCCCGCTAATCTCCCGTTTATTCAGGAGCAGACCAGCCTCATGGTGGTGTGGATCAAGTGCGAGATGCTCTGCTTGTTTGCCTATCTGCAGTGGTCGATCATCGAGGCCGCGCGCAAGAACGAGTTCCGGCTTTCGCCGCTGATGATTCCTGTGTTCATGGCGGTGGTTTTTTCGACGGCGGCCTGGCGTTTAACGACGATGATTCGTGGCGCAAAGGCGCGCGCGGAGTCAATCGATCCAGTGACACAGATGCAAAATTTGCGATAAAAGGCGACCGCGGAGAGGCGGCACGGGGTGCGGCGTCAGGCGGCTAGAAGATCCAGACGCTGGCCAGCATTGTAACCATCGCAGCTACCGTGACGACCTGGTAGACCAAGTCCTCTTTGCCGCGAAGCCGAAATGGGACTGCCGAGGGGGAGGAGTGCATTTCTCTTGCCTTTCCACGCTGCCCGCTTAGTCAAACGTCGCAGGAGTCCGTAGAACGTTATGACCTATATAGATTCACCTCGATTGGATTGTGAATCAACTAAAAGTGCTAAGACTTTCGTTACCCGAGTCACATTCTGGGAATTCTGTAGAAGTGCAGGAGCGTTTTAGGACGTGAAGGATCCGTCGCCTGCATTCTCGCGCTTTGGGCGCAAGCCGCGGAAACTATTGCCGGACCGTGAAGAGCGCTGCGGCTAAGGTGTAGAATCCGCTCGTGAGTAACGGACCTCAACTCGTTCCACCCACCGAGCCGCGCGAGCGGAATTGGATGCCGTTGGTGATTGCCTCGGCTGCGGTTTTGATAGTTGCCGTAATCGTTGTGTTCACCATGGAGCGCGGCAAAGGGCCGGCGACGGTCACGCCGATTTCTGCGGCACCAGACCCGTATGCTGCAAGCCTGCCGATCACGAATGTGGTGATGAGCGAGTCGAGCAATTTGGCGGGCGGCAAGGTCACCTATATCGACGGACGCATCACCAACACCGGGAATAAAACCGTATCGGGTGTGTCGGCGCAGGTGCTGTTCAGGAATGCGGCGAAAGAAGTGGCGCAGAACGAGACACAGGCCTTGAAGTGGATCAGGACTCGCGACCCATATGTGGATCTGGAGCCAGTATCGGCTGCTCCAATGAAGGCGGGAGATAACCGGGATTTCCGGTTGATTTTCGATGCGGTGACGCCAGACTGGAATGGGGTTTACCCCGAGATCCGGATCGTTCGAATCGACACAAAGTAGCCTCTTATCTGGATTTACCGGGTAAGAGTTACCGCTCGCGGTAAAAATTACTTTGCGCTCCGGGCCGGGCATCCAGGTACAAAAACTCCAGAAGTTAAGTTCGGACCAGCTAACCATAATCAATTCAACAAACTGTCTAATTGCCAGATGTGATGCTCGGCTTTGGCATGCCCCATGCAATGACGAAGGGCGAGCGATACTACGGCTCACCCGCAGAATGATGCGGCAATCGCATATCAGGGGTTAGACAAAAATGAAAAATCAAATTAAAGCTACACTTCTGTTCCCCAGCCAGGTAGCTGTTCTGGCCTTGGCTTCGGCAATCGCGATGCCCGCGATGGCCCAACAGACGCAGCAGCCTGACAGTTCCCAGAGTGCTCCGGCGGCCGCACAGCAGACACCAACCTCAACTCCTCCGGCAACGGTTACGCAACCGATTCCGGATGCGCAAGAGGGATTCTGGGGACGCATCAATCCGATGGCCCGGAAGAAGTGGGTGAAGAAACGGCTCGATCCGATCAATGATCGCCTCACCGAGCTCGACCAGGTGAATGCGAAGAACGCCTCCGACATCAAGGATGTGGATGCGCGTGCGCAAGCCGGCATCAAGAAGGCGCAGGATTCGGCCGATGCGGCTAACCAGACAGCGACCGCAGCTGGCGATCAGGCAAAGAAGGCGAACGACACGGCAATGACGGCGTCGGGCCGCATCAATTCGATGAACACCGAAGTAAACGGCCTCGACACTTACAAGCCGATCAGCCAGGTCGAAGTTCCATTCCGTCGCGGCAGCGCAGAACTCTCGCAGGACTCTAAAGCAAAGCTCGATGACATCGCAAAGAGCCTTCAGGGTCGTACGGGCTACATTATTGAAATCGAAGCTCGTTCGCCTGCCGCAGGATCAGCCGGTATTGCGAGCGCACAGCGCGAAGCAGAGGCAGTCAAGCGCTACCTTGTATCAGAACACGATGTTCCCGTCTATCGTATGCACGCTGTGGCTCTAGGCAATGCCGAGATGCCCGAGGCGAATACAGAAGTTGCCAGCAATAATGCCCCGGCCGATCAGCCTGGTGCAAAGCCGGCGCCGACTCATCGCCAAAAGGTTCCCAGCACCGTGTATATCAAGTTGATGGAAAACAGTTTGGCGGCCCAGGGCTCCACATCCCCCCATGGTATGGCGTCCTCGTCCGGTGCGGAGCAGCAGTAATGCTGTGTAGCCACCCCCCTGAGGCTCCCTTCCGCGCCGACGGCTACCCCGCCGTTGGCCGCCAATAGACCTCTCGCAACACGAGAGAACCAAGGCAACTTGGCCCCCGTTAATGACGGGGGCCGTTTTTTTGGTGGTTGCACTTGTGGCAGTTCATGCCGCGGCTAAAAACTGGGGAGCACCGGCCCACGAAATCCTTTCAAATCTGGCATCACCCTGACCCTACAATCTGTAAGTAGATCAATTTCACATTCTTTTCGAGATATAGGCCCACTCTAGGTGGGGGCTATGCGCCCGTCCGAACGCAACCGAGATGTTTCGAGTCTGATCGACAAAGCGACACCTTGCGCTCAGCGCAGCGGGCGGTGCCCCGCTGTGGGATGACGCACAGATAGGTTGCAGGCGAGGGCGATAGGATGGTTGCGATGAAAGTTCTTAGTGCAGAGGAGATGCAGGCATGCGATCGCGTGACGACGGAGCACTTTGGCGTGCCGTCGATTGAACTGATGCGAGCAGCGTCGGCGGCGGTGGACGTCTTTGCACGAGAGCAATTTCCGCGAGCGAGACGCGTGACGGTGTTGTGCGGAAAGGGCAACAACGGCGGCGACGGGATGATGGCGGCGCGGTTGCTCGCGAAGGCAGGACTCGAGGTAACGACCCTACTGCTGGGATCGCAGTACGAATTAACAGGAGATGCTGCGACGGCCTGGCGTGAGTTGAGCATGTCTCCGCATCGATTTTTGTACGAGGTCAGCTCAGCAGTTGAACTGAGGGCGCACAGCTCGGTATTGGATACAGATCTGATCATTGATGCTGTGCTGGGAACCGGTTTCAAGCCGCCGATGAAGGGGTTGGCGTTGGCGGCAATGGAGTGGGCAAGCGCGAGTGCAGCGCCATTTCTTTCGGTCGATGTGCCTTCAGGTTGGCCGGCGGATGCGACGAGCAGCACTATTGAGCCGAAGACATTTCCTTCGGATGCGGTGATCACGTTCACGGCTCCCAAGGCGGCACATGTTTTTGGCGAGATGACGCGCCGATGGGACCGGCCGATTATCGTTGCGCCGATTGGTTCCCCGGATGAAGCGATTGTTTCAGAGCAACGGCTGACCTGGGCAGGGAGTTCACACGCCTTGGTAGAGGAGCCGCGTGCGACGGATTCAAATAAGGGCAAGTATGGTCACGTCTTGGTGATTGGCGGATCGGTAGGGAAGTCGGGCGCGCCCGCAATGACTTCGATGGCTGCACTGCGAGCGGGAGCAGGCCTGGTGACGGCGGCAGTACCGAGCTCGATTGTGTCGCTGGTCTCGAGCTTTGCCCCGGAACTAATGACGTGTCCGATGGAAGCGAGTCCGACGGGTGAGATGGCGAGCAAAGGTGTGACCGCGCAGCAGTTTGAAAAATTGATTGGCGGCAAGACGGTGATTGCAGTGGGGCCCGGTTTGGGCGAGGGCCCGGGGACGGAGATTTTGTTAGAGGCGGTGTTGTCGGATACGAAGCTGCCCCTTGTGATCGATGCGGATGGACTCAATACTCTGGCCGCCAATCCTTTTCTGATGGAGAAGATGACAGAAGTTGCGAAGGCTGGACGAACAGTAGTATTGACCCCGCATCCAGGTGAAATGGCGCGTTTGACAGGCAAGAGCGTGGCAGAGATTCAGGCGAATCGTCTGGATGCCGCGCGAACATTTGTTGCCGAAACGGGTGTGACGCTGGTGCTGAAAGGATCGCGCACGCTGATTGCGCATTCAGACGGACGAGTCGCGGTGAATACATCGGGTAACCCGGGAATGGCGAAGGGCGGCAGTGGCGATATGTTGACCGGCGTGATCGCTGCGATGCTGGCGCAGTTCAAGAGTGACGTTGCGCGTGCGGTCGAGGCGGCGGTTTATCTGCATGGATTTGCTGCGGATCTCGCGGTGCACGATGAGGATGAGCACACTCTGATTGCGACCGACAGCTTGAAATATTTTTCTCGTGCGTTTCGTTATCGGCCTTTCCGCTTTTCGAAAGGCGCTCAAAGAGGTTATGTTTGGTTGCAGGGGCTGCCAGTCGCAGGTAAGCTAGGCATGCGCTCCTCAGAGGCCGAATGAGCAAGGAAGCCCCAGTCGCCGAAGGACGGATTCACGAATTCGTAACAAAGAGCGGCGCCGACACCGTAGATGTCGGGCGCAAGCTGGTGAGTCTGCTTGCACCGCCGCAGTTGTTGATTCTCCGCGGAGACCTGGGCACGGGCAAGACGACGCTGGTGAAGGGAATTGCACAGGCGTTGGACGCAGCCGAGCCTGACGAGGTAACGAGTCCCACATTTACGCTGCTGCATGAGTACGACGGCACGCGCGAAGGCAAGCCCGTGAAGCTGTTCCACCTGGATGTCTACCGGCTTGAGGGCGAGCGGCAACTGGAGACGCTGGGGCTGGATGAACTGCTAACTCCCGATGCGCTGGTGCTGGTGGAGTGGGGCGAGAAGTTCAAGAGCATCCGCAAGAAGGCTACGGGCGAGATTGCGATTACCTCAGCAGGCGGCGACGCGCGAAAGATTTCGGTGACTCTGAAGGAATAGCCACACTCTGCGCAATCGGGCGAAGGACTAGAGCGATCAACAAGGAGTGGAATGATGCGGATGACTTTCTCAAGCTGCGTTCTGCTGTTGGTCGTTGTCTCGCCGATGGCTTTTGGGCAACAAGCGACACCAGTGACAACGACGAGAGAGGCTCCGCAGGTTGAGAAGAAGTCTGCGACGGCGCAGAGCGCAGACGCGAAGGGCGTTCAAACAAAGGCCACCCATCATCGGTCTGCAACGGGCAAGCGCTCGAAAGGCTCGACCCCAAAACGTGCAAAGCGACCTGCGTATCGGCCGGAGTATACGCAGAACTCCGTGGAGGTAATGAACGGGGCGTCGACGCAGAAGATTGTCTTCCACGACGATAAGGGAACCAGCGAATCGACGAAGGGTACACGGGCGGGGACGAACGCACCGGCACCGTTGAGGGTCGAAGTGGTGAACGGAACCGCGAGCGACACAGAGTACTTCTACGGGGACAACGGTCGACAAGGATCGGACGAAAAGCGGCCTGTCGTGGTTGCAATTCAATCGAGCGACACGCGAGTTGTCGGTGGGAACAAGCACACCGTGGTGACCGGCATTACGGCCGTGGGACGCGGTGATGCGAAGAGCGCGGACGGCAGCGGGCAGAGGGTTACTGCTGTGGTTTCCCCGCAGCCGAGGCGAACCGAATACCAACCTGACGCGCATTAGAGCTTGGGTCTTTTTTTTCGATGCAAACAAATGTTCGAGATGCGTGTTGCGGATCGGGCGAGCAAACTGCGGTGTTGCCGCGGCAGGTGGCATCGCGGAGACAGGCGCAGCAGATGAACAATCGCGCGCTGGCCGCGGATGCAATGCAATCCGCGACGTGCGCCTACCTGGCTGGTGTGACGCTGGCAGGGCTGGTGGTTTACGCGATGTGGCAGATTCGTCGGGCAGATAGGGTGGCGGCGCTGGTGGCCGTGCCGCTACTGATTGTGGAGGGAAGGCGCGCATGGCGCGGGGAAGGCTGCGCCTGCACCTGGATGCTAAATTTCGGAACGGCATGCGAATCGGGGCTGTAAGATGTTGGCTATCCTTGTAGTCCATTTCAGCAGTGGTTACCCGGAGGGTCCTGATGCGTGCTGTGCGCCTGCCTTTGTTGGCTTGTCTTGTCGTAATCCTGATCGCAATTGGAGTGGTTGTTGAACCGGCCGAAGCACGCGCGGCTACGAAGCCTCACATCTTTCAGCATCCCGCGATGAGCAAGGATCTGATTGCGTTTGGATACGCGGGTGATCTATGGACGGTGCCGCGTACGGGTGGTGTGGCGACGCGATTGACGACGGGAGTGGGCATCGAGACCGATCCGATTTTTTCGCCCGACGGCAAGACGATTGCGTTCACAGGCGCCTACGATGGCAACACAGACGTGTTCACGATTCCAGCCACGGGCGGCGTGCCGTTTCGTGTGACATATCATCCGTCGGCAGATTTTGCCGTTGCCTGGACGCAGGATGGGAAGGATCTCGTGTTCAGGTCGACGCGGATTTCGCAGAGCCGCTACACGCAGCTTTACGAGGTTCCGGCGACAGGTGGGATTGCCAAGCCGATGCCGTTGCCGATGGCGTATCAGGGGCAGTTCTCGCCGGATGGGAAGGAAATTGCCTATTCGCCACTGCCGCCGGCGTATGGTTTCGATTACATGACGTACGTGGCGTGGGGCAACTATCACGGGGGACGCGCTAGCACGATTTGGATTACAACGCTACCGGGACTCCAATCGGTGCAGATTCCGCATGAGACGGCGTCGGACTTTTCGCCGGTGTATGCGGGAGGCAAGGTCTACTTTCTTTCCGCACGCACAGGGAAGGCGACGATTTACAAATACGACCCGGCGGCGAAGAGTGTAACGCAGGCGCTTGCGAATGACGGGCCGGATATTCGATCCATGCACGGAGAAGGCGACACGCTGGTGTACGACCGCCTCGATGAAATCTATCTCTATGACACGAAGTCGGGCACGAGCAAACTCGTGCCGATCGAGATCGATACGGATCTGCCGGAGGTGCGGCCTCGGATTGACAGCGTGGGAGACGAACTGGAGAATGCTTCGATTTCGCCTACGGGTGTGCGCGCTGTAATTGAGGCGCATGGAGACATCTTTACGGTAGCGGCGAAGCATGGGCCAACGCGCGATCTTACGAATACGCCGGGGGTGATGGAGCGCGAGCCAGCATGGTCGCCGGACGGGCAGTCGATTGCCTATTTTTCAGACGAGTCGGGGATGTATGCGCTGCACGTTGCGCCGCAGACGGGAAGCGCAGTGGCAGGTGCGGCGGCGGTGAAGAAGTTTGCTCTGGCAGCGGAGCCAGCTTACTACTTTGGCACAACGTGGTCGCCGGATTCGAAGAAGATTGCGTTCTATGACAATCGGATGATTACGTACATGGTTGACACGACGACGGGCAAGCTGACGACTGTCAACGACAAGAACGTGTACGGCGGATTTTCGAGCAACACTTTTGATTTTGCATGGTCGCCGGACTCGAAGTGGATCGCGTATGCACGGTCGATGGCGAATCATCAGCATGCGATATTCCTTTACTCGGTTGATTCGGGACAGTCGACGCAGGTGACGAGTGCGATGGGGGATTCGCGCACTCCGGCCTTCGATCGCGAAGGGAAGTATCTCTACTTCTTGACGAGCACCAATGAAGGCGCGACTTCAGACGGGCTCGACATGACGAGCGATCTTTACCAGGTAACTTCGAACATCTACGCATTGACGCTGGCGGCGGATACGGCGTCGCCGATTGCGCCGGAGATGGAGGACGAGAAAGCTCCTGCGGAGGAGAAAGCCGAAGGTAAGAAGAGTGACGACAAGAAGACTGACGACAAGGCTGGCGACAAACCAGCGGAAGGCAAGGAAAGCGGTGGCGACGAGAAGACGCACGCAAAGCCTGCGCCGAAGCCGGTAAAGGTGGATCTGGACGGAATCGAGAAGCGTATCGTGGCGATGCCGCTACCGACCAGTGTGTACACCAGCGTGGCGGGAGGGCTGAAGGGGAGCGTGTACTTCACGGAGATTGTCGCTTCGGGGCGGTTTGGGGAGCGCGGAGCAACATTGAGCCGCTGGACACCGGAAGAACGCAAGACGGAAAAACTTGCGGAACATGTTGAGGCGTTCGAGCTTTCCGCAAACGGCGAGAAGATGCTGCTGGCGCTGGGGAATCCGCGGCTGGAAGGTGGTCAGATGCCTCCGGGGGGCGGCAAGCCGACGTGGGTGATTGTGCCTGCGAGTGCTCCGGTGAAGCCCGGGGAAGGCGCGCTGTCGTTTGGCGATGTGAAGATGCGTGTGGATCCGCATGCAGAGTGGGCGCAGATGTACCACGAAGTGTGGCGGATCGAGCGGGCATTTTTCTACGACGCGAATTTCCACGGAACGAATACGGTCGCGGACGAGAAGAAGTACGACCCGTATGTGGCGTCGATCGCGTCGCGTGCGGATTTGAATTACATCTTCCAGGAAATGCTGAGCGCATTTTCAGTGGGGCACTTGCGTGGGAACGGCGGGCAGATTCCGGATGCGAAGAAGGTGCCGGGTGGACTGCTCGGAGCGGACTACGAAATCAAGGGCAATCGCTACTGCATCGCGAAGATCTATACGGGCGGGGAATTCAATCCCCGCGAAAAGGCTCCGCTGGCACAACCGGGCCTGAATGTGAAGGTCGGCGATTGCCTTCTCGACATCAACGGACAGGAACTGACGGCCGATGTCGATATTCAACAGCCGCTCGAGGGAACCGCGGGCAAGGTGATCAGCGTCCGGATTGCTGGCGCGGACGGCAGAAATCCCCGCGATATTTCGGTGACGCCGGTAGCAAGCGAAGCGGCGATGCGAAATGTCGACTGGATCGAAGGCAACCAGAAGAAGGTGGACCAGCTCTCGGGCGGCAAGCTTGCGTATGTGTATCTGCCGGACACGGGTGAAGGCGGGTTTACCAATTTCAATCGCTACTACTTTGCGCAGACTGATAAGCAGGGTGCGGTGATTGATGAGCGCTTCAACGGCGGCGGCCAGGTGGCCGACTATTTCATTGAAGTGCTGGGACGGCGCGTCGAATCGTATTGGGCGCCGCGGTACGGCAAGGTTGAGCACACGCCGAACGCAGGTATCTATGGGCCGAAGGTGATGATCGCAAATGAATTCTCAGGCTCGGGCGGCGACGCACTGCCGTGGCTGTTCAAGCAGGCCAAGCTTGGTCCTCTGGTGGGCAAGCGGACGTGGGGCGGGCTGGTGGGTATCGGGTCGATCCCGGTGCTGATGGATGGTGGACACGTAACCTCGCCGAGTGTAGCGTTCTTCTCGCCCAAGGGTGAGTGGGACGTGGAGAATCACGGCGTAGAGCCAGATTACGTGGTGGAGCAGGATCCGAAGGCGGTGAGCGAGGGACACGATCCGCAATTGGAGAAGGCGGTATCGCTGGCGTTGGAGGAGTTGGGTAAGTCGCCGCACCCGGAGGTTCAGAAGCCGGCATATCCGAATTATCACAAGTAGCAGTTAACTGGGAACAATAGTCAGCGAAAGAGCGGAGCTAGCGGAGTTAGCGGAGTTAGCCGCGCTCCGTGCGTGTTCGCGGAGTTTGTGAAACGGCATGCTGAGAATCCGCTTTGAAGATGTTGAAAGCAGGCTGGCAGACGTTCTGCGTTCCGTTGGATTCAGCCACGCGCGGGCGGAAGTGTGTGCGCGGCTGTTCGCGGAGACTACTTGCGACGGTGTGTATTCGCATGGGCTGAACCGGGTCGCGCGATTCGTGGCGATGGTGCGGAACGGGAGCGTGGATCCAGCAGCAGAACCGCGGATGGTGGCGCGGTTTGGAGCGCTGGAGCGGTGGGATGGGCAGCGCGGGCCGGGGAATTTGAATGCGCGGGCCTCGATGGAGCAGGCCATTGCGATGAGTCGCGAGCATGGGATTGGCTGCGTAGCGATGGCGAACACGAATCACTGGATGCGCGGCGGGACTTATGGATGGCAGGCCGCGGATGCGGGCGTGATCGGGATGTGCTGGACGAACACGATGCCGAACGTGCCACCGTGGGGCGGAGTTGAGCCGGCGATCGGAAACAATCCGCTGGTGATTGCGGTGCCGCGTGCGAAAGGGCACGTTGTGCTGGATATGGCGATGACGCAGTTTTCGTATGGGGCACTGGAGAGCTATCGCAAGCGCGGAGAACTGTTGCCGGTGGATGGTGGGTTCGATGCGGGAGGGAAGTTGACGCGCGATCCGGGGGAGATTGAGAAGTCGCAACGGCTGCTGCCGGTGGGATTCTGGAAAGGGTCAGGCCTGGCGGTTGTTTTAGACATGGTGGCGGCGATGGTTTCGCTGGGAAATGCAACGCATGCGATAGCAAACGATCCGCTCAGAGAGAATGGATTGTCGCAAATGTTTGTGGCCATGAATCCGGCGGCGCTGGGGGATGCGGAGCGGATTGAGCAGATTGCGGATGAGGTGGTGGAGTCTGTGCATCGCTCTCGGCCGGTGCAGGCGGGGAAGACGGTGCGATATCCGGGAGAAAATACGGTGTGGTTGCGAGAAGAGAATCGGAGGCTCGGATTGCCGGTCGAGGATCGGGTGTGGGAGGAGATTTTGAAGATGTAAGGACCGCGATGCGGGACCGTGCATAGTTCGGCTTGATGTCACTATTATTTTTGGCAGTTCCAATGCCGCGCAAAGTGGCATCCAATGGTAGACAGACATTAAAACTCCGAGGAGGACGCGTTTCAGATGAAGAACAGATCGCTGAGTATCGGATTGGTTCTTGCGGCACTGGCGATGGCATCTTCGCCGTTTGCCTGGGGAGCGGATGGAGCGGCTTTGTACAAACAGAAGTGTTCTACCTGCCACGGCACAAGCGGCGAAGGCAAACCGGCAATGAAAGCTCCGGCTCTGAAGGGTACATCCAAAAGCGCGGATGAAATCGTAGCGTTCCTCACCAAAGGTGACCCGCAGAAGAAAACGCCACATAGCAAGAGCATCTCAGGAGTCGACGAGACCCAAGCAGGAGCAATCGCGGAGTTCGTGAAGACGCTGAAGTAGCCCGCGCGCGGGCGGTTCAGCTTGCTGAAATCTTCACAGGTCAGATCTGAAGGTGGCGGCGGAAAAAGCACTGCAGGTGCGTCGGCTTTCGTCGCTCTGACCACCTTGCTCAGCATGATGAACTTGCGCGGAGACTTGCAGCGCGTGGTGCATGCTGTCATTGGAATCCCAATCCTGAAACCCACACTTGGAAAACTGCGGCACGTGAGCATCCCGGATCGAGTTGATCTATATAGAAGCGGTGATCGCAGTTAATCTCGCCAACAATTGGGCAGTGGGATCTGGACGAGCACGCTCGTAAGCGCGACTGAAATATCTCAGGTCAGGGGACTTAGGGCGGCAGAACACGCTCGATTGACCGCGCAAGCGAGCGGAGGGACCGGCCGACCCTGCTGAGACGCAAGCGCCTTAGCTGATGCGTCGGCTAATGGGAACTGCAAAAACTGCCAGTTGTTTCCGAAGCCATTCTGGAATGCAATTCAAATTGATCGTCATTTTCTTCGGTAGCGCTTACCGGTGGTCACTTTGGGTCTTCATTTCATACGTTTTCTGGTCGCGGTTTGCTCGATTCTTTCTGGCCTGCCCAATTGCGTTTTTGCGCAGGATTACGCGGGTGGCCAGGCGGAGGAGATCGCATCTCTGTCGACCCCGCGGCCGGAGGCGGCATCGACTCCGCGGCTGGAAGTGCCAAGAGAGCCGGGTGCGGACCATCTTTTGCGGCCGGTTCCGACCGGGATCGGCAGCGCTTTTTTTATTCGCCCGGCACCGAAGGTGGAGGGAGGGATCGACTGGAAGAACCTGGCTTTTTCATCCCTTAATTTTCTCGCCGTCGAACACTCGTTCCGGTATGCAACGGAAGAGGCGACCCGTGATCAGAGCTTGTCGCTGGATGGATACGTGGACTCGGTCACTAGCCTGCACGGCTGGGGCGACGGCGACGAGTTCATGGTCAACTATGTTGGTCATCCCATGCAGGGCGCAGTCTCGAATTTCATGTGGCAGCACGACGACCGTGCGTATCGAGCGGAGGAATTCGGACGTAACCGCCGCTACTGGAAAGCCAAAATGCGCGGAATGGCGTTTGCCTTCGCTTACAGCACCCAGTTTGAAATCGGGCCCATCAGTGAAGCGTCACTTGGAAACATTCAGGCCAGTTGGCCGCAATTTGGTCTCGTGGATATTGTGGTCACTCCGACGATCGGCACGGGTTGGGCCATCGGCGAAGATGCGATCGACCGGATGATTGTTCAACGAATAGAGACTCGCGTAACCAATCCCGTTGCTCGTGTGTTTCTCCGGGGCGGACTTAATCCGGCGCGCTCCTTTGCAAACATGATGAGCGGAAGAGTTCCTTGGAGCCGGGATGATCGTCCCGGAATGTTCAGCCGCGGCCCGGAATCCGCGCCAGCCTTCGCGTATAGGCCGAGAGTGAAGGATGACGCAGCCAGTGAAAGGCAGCCTGGTGTTGCGCCATTTGACTTTGCCTGGAACCTGAATTTCAGCCGGTATCTGGGAAATACCGATGCGGGATCCTGTGTTGGCGGGGGAGCTACCGCAGGCTTCAGAATTGCCGAGAACGTGCAGTTGATTTCTGAAGTTGGCGGTTGCCGCATGGTGGAGTGGAAAGCAAATTGGAGTGGCGATAATCTTTCTTATGTTGCCGGCCCGCGGTGGACTGTAGTGAAGTCGGACCGTTGGATTCCGCACTTTGAAGTTCTTGCGGGCGGGATGAAGATCACGCAGGAGTACAAGGACCCTGTTCGAGAGGCCGAGGCGAAACAATTTCCCGACAAAACTCAACAACAGTCGATCGCGAAACACAACTACTACGCCACCGACTGGGCCGATAATGGGTTCACTCTGCACACCGGGGGCGGGCTCAATGTCCGTCTCAATAGCGCATTCGAACTGCGGGTCGCCGACCTTTCCTACGAGCACACCTGGCTGGCGCCGATGAACGGTCTTCAGTACCGGAACGGATTCAAGCTCAGCTGGGGCCTGGTTCTGCGTATGGGGACCTGGTAGGCAGACATCGAGCCTGATACAGATCTGCCGGGAACCCTTGAACGCTTTCAAGTGCTTGCCAGAAACAATCTCAATGTGGCACCGGTGTCCTTTGGTCACAGGACGCTTGGGGGAATGTCGCCCGCGGGAGTAATCTTCAAAAGCGAACTTGAGCTTTGCGTCTTGGAGGGCGAGCGATGAGAAATTTTGTTTTTGCAGTTGTGGCAGGTTTCGGTGTATTCACAGCCTGCGCGGCCGTGGCCGAGCAGCCGCCTGTTATCGATCGAGCAGCTTTCTTTGGCGAGATCCAGATTGCCGGGGCGCAGATTTCTCCCGACGGGCAGTATCTCTCGTTTCTGAAGCCGTACAAAGGGACGCGCAACATCTGGGTGAAGAAGGCAGGCGAGCCTTTCAGTGCGGCGCGGCCCATGAGCAAGGAGACGACGCGTCCGGTGCGGCAATACTTCTGGAGCCGCGATTCGAAGTACATTCTGTACGCGCAGGACGCGGGCGGCGATGAGAACTTCAATGTCTACGCCATCGATCCGACTCGGCAGGCAGATCCAGCAACCGGGACGCCGCCGACCCGCGCCCTGACAAACTTTAAAGGCGTGCGCACGATGATCTATGCGACGCCGAATGCGAAACCCGACACGCTGTACATCGGGTTGAACGATCGCGATCCGAAGTGGCATGACCTCTACGAGCTTTCGATTTCGACGGGCGAGAAAAAGCTTATCCGCAAAAACACAGAGCAGATAGCGGGATGGGATTTCGATCACGACGGGAATCTGAAGCTGGCGGAGCGGACGAACCAGGCGGGTGACACGGAAATCCTGGCTGTAGACGCGAACGGTTTCAAGAAGATCTACAGTTGTACGGTGCTGGAGTCGTGTGGTGTGGCGGATTTCGACGCGACCAACAAACAGGCTTATCTGATCACGAACAAGGGCGACGTGGATCTGACGGAAGTGGAATTGCTGGACCGGTCGACCGGAAGCACAAAGAAGTACGAGAGCGATCCGGAGAATCGCGTAGACGTGGAAGGACTGCTGCAGTCGGATGTGGACTATCACGTATTTTTCACTCGTTATGAGGACGACCGCTCGCGGCTGTACTTCAAGGACAAGGATTTCGAGAAGGAGTACAAGTGGCTGCAGTCGAAGCTACCGGGCAAGGAGATTAATTTTGGCGCCCGTTCGAAGGACGAGAACATCTGGATCGTGAGCGCAGCGAGTGACACAGAGCCCGGCGAAACATACGTGTGGAATCGAAAGGCGAATACCCTGGATTTGCAGTACAAGATTCGTGAGGAACTGCCGCGTGAATCCCTTTCGGAGCGGAAGCCGTACAAATTCAAGTCGTCTGATGGGTTGGAGATTCATGCTTACCTGACGCTGCCGAAGGGATTGCCGGCGAAGAATCTGCCGCTGGTGGTGTTTCCGCATGGCGGGCCGTGGGCGCGTGATTACTGGGGATACGACACGTTTGCGCAGTTCCTCTCCAATCGCGGGTACGCGGTGCTGCAGCCAAATTTCCGCGCTTCTACCGGATACGGAAAGAAGTTTCTCAATGCCGGGAACGGCGAATGGGGACGCACGATGCAGGACGACCTTACCTGGGGCGTGAAGGCGCTGGTGGCCGACGGGACGGTGGATGCGAAGCGCGTGGCGATCGCGGGCGGGTCGTACGGCGGATATGCAACGCTTGCGGGCGTCGCGTTTACGCCAAGTGTGTATTCGGCGGCGGTGGCGATTGTTGCTCCGTCGAATCTGCTCACACTGCTTGACGCGATTCCGCCGTACTGGGAGGCGGGAAGGAAGCAGATGTATGCACGTATGGCCGATCCTACAACCCCTGACGGAAAGGCGCTGCTGATTGCGGAGTCGCCGCTGACCAAGGCGAAGGATATTGTGACACCGCTGATGGTGGTGCAGGGGAAGAACGATCCGCGCGTGAATATTCGCGAGAGCAACCAGATTGTGGCGGCTGTGCGTGACAACGGGAAGCCAGTCGAGTACCTCGTGGCTCCGGATGAGGGACATGGTTTTGCGCGGCCCATCAATAACCTCGCGATGGTGACGGCGATGGAGGAATTCCTGCCGAAATATCTCGGTGGCCGCAATCAGAAAGACGTGCCAGCGGATGTGGAGGCGAAGCTGAAAGAGATTACTGTTGATCCGAAGACGGTGAGCGGCGAGGTGCAGTTGAATGGAGCGCTGGCGCCGGGGGCGAAATAGGAGGGGACTTAGGGCTTTGGCGGCACCCGGCGTTTGTGGTTTCGCAGGTCTCAAAAGCGAGACCTGGGGTACCCGGCGATCGCCTCCGCGGATTACTTCGAAATGGCGCCTACAAGATCGAGATCGATCGCGACATCATCATCCGCTTTCCAAAACAGAAAGCTTGGATTTTTCAGTCCCCACTGGACGTAGGGCACTACAAAGTGGGCCCTGGCAGTTGCTTTGGCAGTCTCAAGATGCACCGACAGGGGGACGGTGATTTCGTGAGGCATGCCCAGCAGGGTGAAGACTCCAGTTACCTGGATGGTCGAGTCGCCTGAAGCAGCGATGGTGCCCGTATAGGTCTTGGGCTCAAACGAAATAGTTCCATGCCCTTCGACCTCCAGGATGTCTTTATTCATCTTTTTGTCACGACTGGAATTGCCGGTCTTGCCGCTGCCCGCGAGCACGCTTACCGACCCCGACATTTTCGGAACGCTGCGGTCAAACTCGATCGATCCGGACTGGATATGAAAGGTGCCGTTGACGATCTCGTGGGTTGTTTTGAGCGTCATCTTGACCTCGCTGGCATCGGGATTGACGACGAAGGACTGATGCTGGGCGAACGCGGCCGGAGCCAGTATCACCGTAAGGGCGAAGGTTGCTAAGGATTTCATTTCATCTTTCTCAGGAAGTGGCGAGTTGTCGCTTTTATACGTCCGGAATTTAGCTGGCGATCACAGGTGAAGCAGCGGCAGTGTGCTGGGCGACGCGCGTCAGCCTTGCCGTAACACGCATCACGCCGGGCCAGATCCTGAGGCAAAACGGCAATACAGCGCGAGCGAGCGAGTTGTTCAAGCCGTCTGCTGCGAACTCAGCAAGCCGCATCTGTGGCAGCAGCGCGGACCGCAGTTTGGCCTGGAAGATCGGCGCGGGTTCCGAGGCAAGATAGGCAGCGACGGCACAACGGGCGGTATGCAGTGCGATGGATATGCCATCGCCGGTGAACGACGGGATGACGGCTGCCTGGTCGCCGATGCAATAGAGGCCGTGCTGCGACGTGCGGCGGACGTAACCATATGGGATGTGGGTGATGGCGATCGGCTTGTCGAGTAAGGGCTCCGCGCCGGCAAGCCTCATAGCGAGGTGTGGACAATCCTGCTGCATCTTCGCGAGGAAGTTCTCCCAGCGGTGGCCGACACGCGCGAGATACCGCTGCTGCACTACGCAGCAGAGGTTTGCTATGCCGCCCTGAACCGGCTGGATACCGCCATAGCCTCCGGGATAGAGCATGAGCTCGGAGGCTCGCTCAAGTTCAGCAGCCTGTGCGGGCGCGAGGCGAAAATACATTTTGAATGCGACCCATCGATCCGGGTCCTTCGGACGCGCGTGTCCGCGGAGATCGTGTTTGCCTGTGGCCAGAAAGACCGTTGGGGATTCGCAGACGGTGCCGTCGTCCAGCGCAGCCTGCCAGATGTTGCTCGTTGTGCGGGTCAGTGACTGCACGCTGCGACCGCGCTCCAGGAGAACTCCCGCGGCGAGGGCTTCCGCAATGAGCGCTGTATCAAGCGCTTTGCGGGTGAGGGAGGCCGCGGGAAAAGGCAACGGAGCCTCCGCAGCACGGCGGGCAGCGGCTAGGCGAACGTAGTCGATCGGCACAGCACCGAGCGAGGCCACGTCGATTCCAAGCGCGTGCAGGTCCTCAAGGGCTTCACCGCTTAAAAACTCTCCGCAGACCTTATGGCAAGGCGAGGCCTCGCGCTCGATCAGCGTAACGCTTCGACCTTTGCGGGCGAGCGCGATCGAAGCGGCACAACCTGCGACTCCACCACCGACGATGAGAACTTTGTCTTGCAAAGTAACCCGATTCAAATTGGACGTCCTAACAGGTTTTTCGTGATCAGGCGCGGCGAGTTGTGAGTTCGCGCCAGTTGAGGCCAAGGTCGACGAGAAGAAGGGACACGAGGGTGAAGGCGATGACGCCCACGGCGGCGAAGACGTCGCCAAGATGACTCCAGTAGCGGGGCCAGAGATTGAGCACGCGACTGGAGACGAAGGTAAAGGTGACGGCGTAGGAACGGGCCATCCACTGGCGATGCTGGACGATTTGGCGATTACGGGCGGTGATGAAGGCGGCGGTAGTGCAGACGATCCATGCGGCTGCCTGCATTGAGGTGCCTGGCAGACCGGGGCGACCGGCGGCCAAGGCAATCCCAGTGAAGGCGCCGGTAACAACGGAGATGACGTAGATGCGACCGAGAACGCGATGGAATTTGAGATGACGCTGGCGAAAGCGCGACGAGAACTGCACCGGGCCTGCCAGAAGAGCGATGACGCCGCAGAGCGTATGCGGGATGAGGAGATGCCGGTCGGTGATGACCTGCAGACGGTATGCGTGGTACATCGGGTAATCGGTGACGAGAAGAACTTCTGAAGTGATGAAGACGAAGAGCGCAGTGAGACCGAGGAAAATCCAGAGAGCAGTTTTGAATCTAGAACGGCCGGAATTTATAGCGAGCAACGTGGTTGACACCATTAGTCCCCTCTCGGAATAGACGTAATGATAGGAGCGATGTGGGCAATGAGACATGGAACGCTCAAATTGGAGGCCATTCATAGTATCTGCCCAGCGAGCGGAGTTTCGCCGGAGGCAACTCAAGGTCGTCTCTCCACTGCGGTGGGGTAACAATCGCAGGGGCAAAAGGATCTGAATGCACATGTTGCAGCCGTCTCGAGAGGCCTCGATTCGTCGAGCTATTGATATCGCGTCTTGCGGTTTCCCGGGTCGGAGAGTTCAGACCTGGAACACAAGGTGTTGTGAGGAACAGGTATCAGCTATCGGACCGCTGCTTTCAACTCAAAGCAAGTGGATCTGGTTTCCCACTCATGCGCAAACGGCGTGCATGGATGGGGCACCCGGCCGATGCGGAAGTAACGAAAGGCAACCGCAGATCCCTCCGCTGCGGTCGGGATGACAGCCGCGCTTTGAGTGGATTGTGTGAGTCGAGCGACTGTGTTTAAAAGCCCATGATGTTGTAGCCGCAGTCCACGTAGAGGGTTTCGCCAGTTACTGCTGTTGAGAGGTCGCTGGCTAGGAATAGGGCTACTCCGCCGACTTCGAGCTGGTCTACGTTGCGATGGAGCGGGGCGCGATCGGCAGCGGCCTTGAGCATGTCGCCCATGGCGCCGATGCCCCGGGCGGCCAGCGTTTTAATGGGGCCGGCGGAGATGGCGTTGACGCGGATGTTGCGGTTGCCGAGGTTCCACGCGAGATAGCGGACGGTGCATTCCAGCGAGGCCTTGGCCAGCGCCATCACGTTGTAATTAGGAACGACTTTTTCGGCAGCGTAGTAGGAGAGCGTCATGACGCTGCCGCCATCGGTCATCAGCGGGGCAGCGGCGCGAGTGACGGCAATGAGCGAGTAGACGCTGACTTCATGCGCGATGCGGAAGCCTTCGCGGCTGGTGTTGAGGAAGTCTCCGCGTAGGTCTTCGGCGGGAGCGAAGGCCACGGCGTGCACGAGGATGTCGAGCTTGCCGTACTTCTCTTTGAGCGTGGCGAAGAGGGTGTCGATTTCGCTGTCGCTGGAGACGTCGCATTGGAATCCGCCAGCACCGGGGAGCTCGTGGATGAGGTCTTCGGCTTCGGCGCGCATGCGCTCATTCTGATAGCAGATGGCCAGGGTGGCTCCGGCTGCGTGGAGTTTCTGGGCGATGCCCCAGGCGATGGAACGCTTGTTGGCCAGCCCGAAGACCACTGCCGTTTTGCCTGCCAGATTGATCATGCTTGTGTAGTTCCTCCGGTTGCGCGTCTTTCTTGTTTTCCAGTTGCAGGCGTCGCGAAAAGCAGATCCTTCGCTTACCCCCCGAACTGAAAAGCGTTCTGGGCCCCGTTCGCTCAGGATGACACTTCCTTGGAATTGGGAAATTTATGCCCGATTCAGGATACCAAGCCGGTGTGGGGGTGCTCGCGCGAGATGAGAACTTGTTCAGCCACCCAGGTCGATGAGTTGGACGTTGCGTACGGGGCGGCCGAGAAAGCGGGAGCCGAGGCGCTCGAATTTTTCGACGGAGTCGGTGGCGAAGAATCCGAGGACTGGATCCGCCGGGCTCGGTTGAGGTGGTGCGCCGAGGTCGCGGCAGAGATACATGACGAGTTGGTCGGCCGTGGATTCGGCGGAGTCGATGATCTTCATCCCGGAAGGAATTGTGCGTTCGATGATCGGCTTGAGCAATGGATAGTGGGTGCATCCGAGGACGAGAGTGTCTGGGTTCATGCTTTGGGCGACGGCTTGGGCGCTGAGCTCTTCGAGGTAGATGCGCACGACCTCAGCCGTGACGGCCGCCTGCAGTGCAGAAGACTCGGCTTGCGCCGCATCCGGTTCATTGGCAGGGGACGGGGTAAGCCATCCTTCTTCGACGAGGGGCACGAGAAGGGGGCAGGCTTTCTC
This sequence comes from uncultured Acidobacteriaceae bacterium, assembly GCA_963832035.1. GTDB lineage: Bacteria > Acidobacteriota > Terriglobia > Terriglobales > Acidobacteriaceae > Telmatobacter. The sequence goes on from CAWHSK010000005.1 coordinate 1,404,078, forward strand.
GAGGGCGCGAAGGCCTTGGCTCTGGCAAGCGGCGGAGTAAGCATGGCTGTGTACGGTGGCATCGGTGGCGATGACGAGGACGTCTCGCGTTTTGGATGCTCTTTGGGCGGCCTCCGCACCAGGCTCGATGACGCCGATGACGGGGACGGAAGGTACGGCTTCCTTGATGTCGTCGAGGGCGAGGGCACTGGCGGTGTTGCAGGCAATGACGAGGTAGTCGGCGCCCTGCTCCTCGACGAGGAAACGCGCACTCTGAGCGGCGTAGCGGGCGATGGTGCGGCGGGATTTGGAGCCGTAGGGCAGGCGCGCAGTGTCGCCGATGAAGGCGTAGTGCGCCTGCGGTACGCGTGCGATGAGGGCGCGCAGGACGGTGAGTCCGCCGAAGCCGGAATCGAAAACGCCGATCGTGGGCCGTGTGAACGTCTTCTCGGGCGAGGCTTGTTTCAAGGCCTGTTTCCCTCAACTGGTGTGACGTCAGAAGTGAGATAGGTGCGGGTCAGGTCGGCGTGACCGGCGAGCGTGGGGCGTGGCTGGCCGTCGACGAGGAAGCGGACCTCGGTGACATTGGGAAGGTTGGCACGGATCGTCGCACAGATGGAAAGCACGGTGAGCGACTCGGTTTCGAGCCCCGAGGGATGGCTGGCCGCGAATGTGCCTGTGAGATTGACGACGGCGAGTTGATCGCTGGACGCCTGGGTAGCTTTCGATCCGGGAACGGGCAGGAGAAAGACCTGGGCGACAGAGGCTGATCCGCCCGGGACAGGGTGGGCGGAGTCTGTGGCAGCGTACAGATCAAGCAGTTTGCCGAGTACGGCACGGGCGCGCGCTCCTGGGTCAGCGGGAAGCGGCAGGGAGTGCATCTGGGGAAGCAGGGAATTATCGAGGTCATTTGCGGCGACCAGGGTAGCCTGCTCGGCGGGAGCGATGTCTGGAGCCTTGGTGGGAGCGGTGGTTTCGCCGGCCAAAAGGCGCTTGTGGGCGCGATTGCGAAGTTGCCAGAGCTGGAACCCCAAGCCGAGCGAAGCGACCAGTAGCAGGGCAACGAGGATCTTCTGGTAGCGAGGAATCACGGCAGGCGCGCCTCCGTGCGGCTGGGATCCGATCGCCATTCAAGCACAGCGGCGGCGAGCGATGCTGCGACACGAGTCTGGTAGTCGGGATTGTCGGGTTCGGCGGCGATGGTATTGTCGGAATCGCGCACGGGTCCGATTTCAATAGCGAGGGCTGGACAGGTCATGCTCTCGATGCCCGGGAGAGGGATCCGCCCGAGAGTGACGTTGAACCCCGCATGCGTCAGTGCGGAGTTGACTGCTCCCGCGAGAGCCAGGCTACGCGTGATCCATGGGGCCTGGGCGGACTTCCAGGCCAGGAAGCGCGTGGGCTGTGAGGGCGCAATCGAAGATGCGAAGAGATGAACTCCGGAACCGTTTTCGCTGGTGTGCAGGCTGAGGCAGACCGCGGCGTTGGCGTGGTTTGCAAGTTCTGCGCGCCTGTTAAGGTCGACGGAAGCATCTGATTCGCGCGTTGTGATCACCTGGATTCCGCGGGCGGTGAGCAGGGAACGGAGGCGGACGTTGAGCGCGAGGTTGGCGGATTTCTCGAACTGGCCGCTGTCGAGATGGGCGCCTGTATCGTCACCGCCGTGGGCCGCGTCGAGGACGACTACGAAGCGAGGGGCGGGAGGCGGCGCTGACTGGGGCGCCGGGGATAGAGTCGGGGGCTGCTGTGCGAGGCAGGGGAGGGCGATTGCGAGCGCCGCGCCCCAAAGAACTGTCGTCCGCCATGCCAAAACCATCGTTGTTAGCCTATATTACTCACGCCGGTAAAGGAGTCACTGAACAACCGGAGTGCTCGAACCGGCGTTCCGTTAAGAATGGAACAGTCAGCCCCTCATCCTGCGATCCAACTCCTCTTCTTTGCGATCGTATAGCCCCATTTTGACTCGCGAGGGCAGCTTCGGGTCCGGAGCGACATCCAGTCCGAGGCTCTCAAGCCCAAGAAGTATTCGATAGGCTTCGGGTGGCTCGATGCTTCCATGGAAGATCGACTTCGCCCGGCCATTTACAAAAAACCTGATCCCTTAAACGCTCTGTCCCTTGTTGGAGCCGGTAGTATTTGAGGCGAAACCCCGATACATCCAACGCGTCATAGGTGCGTGTTACCCAGCGCCCCGTGAAGGAATACCAGGGAACTCGTGTTGTCGTGACCTTATTGCGATCACAGACGAGAATTGCGCCAGCAGGGCAAAGAAATCGGATTCCAAGCAGCAGAAACAAACCGAAGACAGCGCTGGCCGTCACAACCCCCCGGAAATCAAGCACCGAGTAGTGATGCGCCAGACGCCACCAATTGCTATATCCAATTGAATCTTGCGACAGCCATGTCCGGTAAATTCCCCAGGCCGAAAGTCCAATCAAAAGGGTGCTGAACCATATCCGATTTTGTTTTGGGCCGAATGGCAGATTACACCGTGCTTCCAGACGGTCATCGGTGACTTCGATTTCGAATTTCTGCCGACCGGAATATCGTTCGTGCATAAGAGTTCACCAGAGCGCTCTAGCTGTGCACTTACTCCAGGGCGTAGATGGTCAGGCCGCTGAGGAGTTTCGGAAAGAAATCAGTGGATTTTTGCGGCATAACCGAGCCGGCAAAGGCGACTTCCCGAAGTTGTTCCATAGTTACGGGATTGGTGAGGAAGGTGACGTCGGCTTCGCCTCGCTGCACTTGGTCCACTGCTTCGGCGGCATCGCGCAGATAGCGCAAATTGGTTTGCTCGCGGACTTTCTCCGCATCGAGCCCGAGGAGCTTGTCGAGGATGATGGTGTGGAGATGGCTCAGGTCGAGTTGTCGCTGGTTTTCGGGAAGCGACGCGAGCGCGGCTTCTGCGTCATCGGGTTTGGAGCGTAGAAGCAAAGCGCCGCTGCGCGTTACGGCGACAAAGGCAGTTCCGGCTTGTTGGCGCAGCGTGTCGATGTAGGAGGCTGCCGGGCTGTCTGGCAGCTTTTCTACGGTAAAGAACTGCTCGGCCTCGCGGGCAAAGGCCGCGGGATCGAAGCCGGGCAGGCTGTGCACGACACGGTGCGTGGGCAGGATGACGAGGCCATCCGAGTCCATGTTGACGAAGGTCATCATGACGGCAGCTTCGGGATATGGAGGATGCGGAAGTTCGTTGGCGTTGTGCTCGGTCCGGGGTAGTGCGGCGGGGGCGTGTTCTTTGGAGTAGTTGAGCGCCGTCTCATAGCGGTGGTGGCCGTCGGCAATGATGAGCTTCTTGTCGGCCATGGTGCTGGTCAGCAGGCGGATGACGGCTGGGTCGCTGACTCGCCAGACGCGGTGGAGGACGCCATACTCGTCGGTGACTTCGGCGTCGGCTGGGCCTGAGCCGTCGTAGAGGATTTTTTCGACGCTGCCGGCTGGGTCAGAGTAGAGCATGAATATCTGGCCAAAATGGGCATGGGTGGACTTGAGCAGGTTAAGCCGGTCGCTCTTCGGTTTGGAGAGAGTCTGCTCATGCCGGAATACGACCTGATCGGCGTATTCATGGAGACGGCCGAGAGCTATGAAGCCGCGGCGTTCTTTGATCTCGCCGGATCCGGGGACGCGGAAGCGCTGGGCGTAAGCGAATATGGCTGGATCGCGCTCCTGAACAAGGATGGATTGCTCGCGCCACGCCTTGAAATCGCGGGCGGCTCGGGTGTAGACACTCTCTCCACGCTCAGCATCAAAGAGTTCGGGCAGCCCGAGGATAATGCGGACCAGGTTGTAAGGGCTGCGCTGGTAGTAAGCCTCTTGCATGGCTGGTGAGATCTTGTCGTAGGGCTGGGTGACCACGTCATCCAGACGAACAGCCGACGGATTGTAGCGCCAAGCGCGGAATGGATAAATACTCGCCATGCGGAAGGTATTGCTCCCTTTAGGTAATGCAAGTTACACGGCGGCCCCACACGGGTAAAGTCCCGCCGGGACTGTCGCTTAGAGTCGATTGTATCGCAGCGACGATCACGGATTCAGGTGAGGCGGCGTCAAACAAAGCGAAGGGGTGAGTGGAGGAACGCGGGGCGCGAGCCGACCGTGCTAAACTCGCCATCATTCCAAGGTACGAGCCCAGGTACGAGCGCATGAGTTCATTCCCCAATCGGGTCGAAGCGCCTCACGAGAGAGTCCGCAGTCGATGGTTGGCGGGTATGTGCGCTTTTGCCTTGGCTGTTTTCAGTGCTGGGCCGACCCAGGCCCAGGATAATCCCCTGGACAAGGTGCACGTGCCGCCGCCCACCGCGGGGACGCCGGCGACTGGGGCACCGGCAGGCGTGGATGCGCCTGCAGCAACGGTTGCCGGTAAGGCAAAACCGGGCTCACTCATCCGGATGAACGTGGATATGGTGCTTGTACCGATTACGGTGACGGATCCCATGAACCGGCTGGTGACGGGACTGGAGCAGGAAGACTTCCAGGTTTATGAAAACAACGGGGAGCAGAAGATTCGCAGCTTTGCTGCCGAGGATGCCCCGGTCTCGATCGGAATTATTATGGACCTTTCGGGGTCGATGAACTCGAAGCTGATTCGGGCGCGGGAATCGATTCTGCAGTTCATCAAGACGGCCAATCCCGAGGACGAATTTTTTGTAATCGGATTCAACGACCGGCCGGAGCTCATTGAAGATTTCACGAGTTCGGTGGAAGATATCCAGGCTAGGCTGGCGACGGTGCGCAGCGGACATCGAACGGCATTGCTGGATGCGATTTATTACGGTGTGACCAAGATGAAAGAAGCCAAGCATGAGCGGAAGGCTTTGCTCGTGGTATCGGACGGCGGCGATAACCGATCGCGATACACAGAGGGCGAGGTGCGCGCCCAGGTCCGCGAATCGGATGTGGAGATTTATTCGATCGGCATATTCGATCCCTATGCCGCCACTCCAGAGGAGCGTACCGGGCCAGTTTTGCTGAATGAGCTTTGCGAAGAGACCGGCGGACGGCTTTTCAGGGTCGACGATATTTCTGAAATGAGCGACATTGCGGAGAAGATTTCAACCGAACTTCGCAACCAATATGTGATCGGCTACACGCCCAAAAATATGTCTCGGGACGGTAAGTGGCGTAAAGTGAAGGTGAAGTTGAGTCCACCATCGGGTTTGCCTCCACTCACAGTCCATGCTCGAACCGGATACTATGCGCCTTTGCAATAACGTAGTTCTTGCAGCACTCCTTTTGTTTTCGACTTTCACGCTGGGCGCACAACAGGCGTCGAAGCCTGCACCGCCTTCCGCGCCGGGCCAGGCGGCTCCACTCTCGGTGGATCGCGACCCGGTACGCTCGCCAGACCCTGAGCAGCCCGCAACCCCGGCGGGGGAACCGCTGCATAAGGAGGGTGAAGGCTACGTTCTCCATACCAACGTGGAGGAGGTGGTTCTGAACGCCACGGTGCTGCAGGGCACGCAGTTGGTGCAGACGCTGAAGAAGGATAACTTCCAGGTTTTTGAAGATGGAGTAAAGCAAGGCATCATCAGCTTTCAGCACACTGATCTTCCAGTGTCGATCGGGTTTGTGGTGGATAACTCGGGATCGATGTCGAAGAAGCGTCCCGCGGTGAACAAATCAGCTCTGGACCTCGTGGAAGCCTCGAACCCCGAAGATGAAGCGTTCGTCGTGAATTTTTCCGACGAGGCCTACATCGACCAGGACTTCACCTCAAATGTGAACAAATTGCGCGACGGGCTGGGGCACATTGAATCGCGCGGAGGTACGGCGCTGTATGACGCGGTGGTTGCGTCGGCAGACAAGCTGGTGGCAGATGCCAAGCGCCCCAAGCAGGTGCTGGTTCTGATTACGGATGGCGAGGACAACGCCTCGACGCTGAACCTGGATCAGACGATCCGGCGCGTGCAGGAGCTGTCAGGGCCGGTGATCTATACGATCGGGCTGCTGTTTGGCGATGAGATGAGCCACGCCGAGGTCCGCCATGCGCGGCGCGCGCTGGAATTGCTATCAAACGAGACAGGTGGAATTGCGTTTTTTCCGAAATCGATTGAGCAGGTTGATGAAATCGCGGCAGAGATCGCACGCGACATTCGAAGCCAATACACCATTGGCTATCACTCAACCAAGGCGACAACGGAACCGGGGTTCCGCCGCGTGCTGGTGACGGCCGAGGCACCAGGCATGAGCAAGCTGACCGTCCGCACGAAATCGGGATACTTTCCGACGACGCGTGTAGCGAAGAAGAGCGCAGCGCAGAAGAAATAGCCGGGCACGGTAGGCTAAACTGCTTGCCATGGCAGTTGAAAGCCTTTCATCCTCTCCCCTCCGCATCGCGGCCGATATCACCCAACTTGTTGGCCATACGCCGATGCTTCAACTTAGCCGAGTTGTTCCAATTTCTTCGGCGGCGGTGTTTGCCAAGCTTGAATTTCTTAATCCCGGGGGCAGCATCAAGGACCGCGCGGCGCTGGGCATGATTCTGGATGCCGAGGCGAAGGGCCTGCTGCAGCAGGGCTCAACAATTGTGGAAGCGACAGCGGGAAATACCGGCGTGGGGCTGGCGCTTATCGGAGTGAATCGCGGGTACAAGGTGAAGCTGTTTGTGCCGGAAGGATTTGCGGAAGAGAAGTGCATCCTGATGCGCGGCTTTGGCGCCGAGGTGGTTCGCACGCCGGAGGCTGATGGAATGGCGGGCGCGATTCGCGAAGCCAACCAGACAGCGGCGGCGATTCCGGGCGCTTTCATGGCGGGGCAGTTTACGAATCAGGCGAATCCGCAGTTTCACCACGACACAACGGGAGCTGAGATCTGGGAGCAGATGGAGGGCCGAGTGGATGGCTTTGTGGCCGGAGTCGGAACGGGCGGAACATTCTCGGGAGTCGCGCGGTTTCTGAAGGAGAAAAATCCGGCGGTGATTGCGGTGGCGGTGGAGACAGAGGGTTCGATTCTGCAGGGCGGGGCTCCTGGGAAGCATCGCGTGGAGGGCATCGGCGTGCACTTCATTCCGGAGACGTTTCATCGCGATATTTGCGACCGGGTGATGATGGTGAGTGACGACGATGCCTTCGCGATGGTGAAGCGGCTCGCGGCGCAAGAGGGGCTTGTGGGCGGATCGAGCGCGGGTGCTGCTGTGCATGCTGCTGCAGAGCTTGCGCGAGAACTAGGTGCCGGCAAGCGCGTAGCGACGATCATTCCTGATTCGGCGGAGCGGTATTTGTCGAAGAAGATATTCGAATAAGACAGCGACTAAGGACTAGTAAACATCGCTGGCTCTTGCACTTCGGTTTTCCAATTCCGATAACCTTTGGATCGCGCTGTTCCTCATCCGCTCTTACGAGGCGCGCAGGAATGACTTGGCTCATATTGTGATCATGCTTTCATGCTGGAGTGCGAGCAGCCGTCGTGGCCGCAGGTGCACATGATTTCCGTTTTGTCGCCAATGCCTTCACAGTGGGCGCTGCAGTACTTTTCTTTTCCGTCCGGGACGCAATTGCAGGCAGGGTTTGCACATTTCTTGGGGGCGTTAGCCATGTTATCTCCTCGGTGCGGCAGACCCGGGTTTCTGAGGCATTCCGGGCATAGACGATTTCGATGCCGGGTCGACACAAAGGGATGCTGAGGGAAGCAGGCGGTTTGGGCGGTCCGCGATAAGCTAGAAGACAGGAGTCCGCCGCTTAAGCGCAAACTATGCCTGATCAGAAATATGCCACTCTTGCCGTGCACGCAGGGCAACATCCTGACCCGCTGACCGGGGCTGTCAATGTTCCCGTCTATCTTTCTTCCACCTTTGAGCTGACCGGTATCGGCAGCGACAGAGGTTTTGACTATTCACGCGCCGGAAACCCCACGCGTGAGCGGCTTGAAACTGCTTTGGCTGCGCTGGAGGGAGGCGTATCGGGCCACGCATTTGCCAGTGGCATGGCGGCGATTTACGCGCTCGTGGCGACGCTCCATGCGGGGGACCACGTGATCTGTTCGCATAATGTGTATGGCGGGACGGCGCGGCTGTTCAACCAGATTGTGCAGCACTACGGAATTCAGATTGAGTATGTCGATACAGCGAATCTGGATGCAGTGAAGGCCGCGATCAAGACGAATACCAAACTCATGCATATTGAGACGCCGACGAATCCGCTGATGGTGCTGACGGATATTGCGGCGGTGTGCGAGATCGCGCATGCGAAGGGTGTCGAAGTGAGCGTGGATAACACGTTCATGTCTCCTGCGCTCCAGAGTCCGCTGGCGCTGGGTGCGGACGTGGTGATGCATTCGACGACCAAATTTTTGAATGGGCACTCGGATGGATTGGGTGGAGCTCTGATTGGATCGAAGCCGGAGCACAAAGATCGATTCCTGCTGGTGCAGAAGGCGGCAGGCGGCATCCTTTCGCCGTTTGAATGCTTTCTGGTGCTGCGCGGCATCAAGACGCTGCCGTTGCGTATGAAGCAGCATGAAGAGAACGGGCGCGCGGTGGCGGAGTTTTTATCGACACAACCGAAGGTGACACGCCTGGCGTACCCGGGGTTGAAGAGCCATCCGCAACACGAGCTGGCGAAGAAACAGCAGCGCGGGTTTGGATCGATGCTGAGCTTCGACCTGGGATCACGCGATGCGGCGGAGCGGTTCCTAAAGGCCGTGAAACTTTTCCTGAATGCGGAGTCGCTGGGGGGAGTGGAATCGCTGGCTTCACACTCGGCGACTACGACGCATTTTGCTCTTACCGATGCGGAGCGGGAGAAGGTTGGCATTACGCAGGGCCTGGTGCGGTTGTCAGTAGGGATCGAAGACAAGGATGATTTGGTCGCGGATCTGGAGCAGGCGCTACGGGCGGTGTGATTTTTTCTGTTCGGGCTGCCAACGTTCGTGGTTTCCCACTCATGCGCAAAGAACGCGCATGAATGGGGTACCCGGCGGTGTAACTCGTGAGCGAGGTATTTCGCCAGTTCGACGATATGCAACGATTTGGTTGCTCATATACCCCTATATCGGTCTCTTTGAAGAAATATTCTGTTTCATCCGGTTACAGCGAGGGTATGCCGCCAAAGATTTCAAGGCAAAAGACTTAGCTGTAGAAGTTTCTTGTTAAAGGGCTTAGTCCGTGGCAGCATTTGCTATGCAGAGTCAAGAACTTAGTAAATAGTTTGAGGTGCTGGGCTCGACGGATCGCGTGGCGATCGGGAGTTCCGAGCTTTCCCCGGTCTCAAAAGCGAGACCGGGGGCACCAAGCAGGCGATACTCGGCGAGCCGTTTGGGTAACTTCTCTTGAAGAGGCCGTTCGCGAATGGTCGAATCCGATGTTGCACTCCGTCGGTTGGTCGAGGCCATCATTTCCGGTGATGTCGCGGCCCTTTCGCGTCTTCTTTTGGAATCGCCGCAGTTGGCGCGAGCCAGCTTTGAAACAGGTGCGACGCGACAGTCCGCAGAGCGGTTCTTTCTCGATCGAATTGGGAGATATGTCTACGCGGGCGATACCGCATTGCATGTTGCCGCGGCAGCGTATCAGACAGAGTCGGTGAGCAATCTTCTTGCGGCCGGCGCGAATGTTCATGCGCGAAATCGTCGAGGTCAAGAGGCGCTGCATGCTGCTTCGTGCGGATCTCCAGGTTCGCCCATTTGGAATCCTTCGGCGCAGGCGGCAACAATCGTTCGGCTCATTGAAGCTGGGGCCGATCCGAATGCACTGGATAAAAGCGGGGTGTCGCCGCTTCACAAGGCCGTCAGAACACGTTGTGCAGGCGCTGTGCGAGCGCTACTCGATCTGGGCTCCGACCCTTCACTGAAAAACAAAAGCGGATCGACGCCGCTGCTGCTGGCGCGCTTGAACACTGGGCGGGGCGGAACAGGCTCAGAGGAAGCGAAATTGGAGCAACAGGAGATCGTGCGGCTGCTGGAAGAGCGCGAGCGGTGAAGTGAGAAGTGGCTTGGTTGGGATCGTGCTTTCCCACTCATGCGCAAGAAACGCGCATGAATGGGGCACCCACGCGTGTCGCAGATCGAGAGTTCCCGAGAAGCAGGTCCTTCGACTCCCGTTGGTCGCTCAGGATGACCGATTGAGTGGCGACGAGCTTGGAAGCTTTCTAGTGGCCGATGGGGGCGGCGGGGAGCTTTTTCGGGCGGGTCATCAAGAAGGGCAGCGGGATCAAGACTGCGGTCACGGCGACCATCACCCAGATGACATCGACATAGGCCAGCAGCCGGCCCTGGATAAGAGCCATGCCATAGATCTGTGCGCCGGCGTGGTGCATGGCGTCGGGCATGGCTGAGCCGCGCTGCACCCATGCTCCAGCGAGGCCGGCGTGCATCTGGTCATACGCAGGGTTGCCCGCTGCGGCCTTGGGCACCAGCATGGCGAGATGTTTTTGGCTGAGGCGGGCGAGGAGTGTTGTGACAAAGCTGATGCCGACGCTGCCGCCGAGATTGCGCATGAGTGCCGTGAGTCCGCTGACCTCGTTGTATTTCTCCTGCGGGATTCCGGCGTAACACAGAGTATTGATGGGAATGAACAGGAAGGGCAATCCCAGGGCGATCACGGCGCGCCAGCTGACAGCCATACCAAAGCTGATGTTGAGATTGATCTCGGTCATGCGCCAGAGACCAAAGGTGGTGACCACGAAGCCCATGGCGACGAGTTTGCGCGGGTCGAATTTAGGAGCGAGCGCGCCGGCCACGGGGAAGAGAAACATGAGCACCAGTCCACCGGAAGATACAGCCATGCCGGCCTGCCGGGCAGAGTAGCCCATGATCTCCTGAAGGAACTGGGGTATGAGCACGGTCGAGGAGTACAGCGACAATCCGACCATGAACATGACGAGCTGCGTGGTCGCTACGTTTCGTCGCTTGAAGAGGCGCAAGTCGAGGATGGGGTGAGCGATCGAGAGTTCGCGCCAGAAGAAGAGCGCGAGGCCGATCGTGGCGGTGATGGCGAGGGTGACGATGAAGCGAGAGCTGAACCAGTCGTCTTCCTGGCCCTTGTCGAGCATGATCTGGAGAGCGCCAATGGCGACGATGAGAAGCCCGAGGCCCCAGTAGTCCACGCCTTCGCGACGCTTGCGAATCTCGGCAAGGTATGGCGGGTCTTCCACCACGCGATTAGTGAGATAGAGCGACAGGATGCCGACCGGGATGTTCAGGAAGAAGATCCAGCGCCAGCTGTAGTTGTCCACGATCCAACCGCCTACGGTGGGGCCGAGAACCGGGGCCATGACCACGGCGACGCCATACATGGCGAAGGCCATGCTGCGCTTCTGGGGGGGGAAGGTGTCGGCGAGGATGGACTGCTCGCTGGGTTGCAGGCCGCCGCCTGCTGCGCCTTGCAGGACGCGGCAGAAAACTAGGATTCCGAGCGTGGGTGCGATGCCGCAGAGGAAGGAGGCGAGCGTGAACAGGAAAACGCAGCTCATGTAGAAGCGCTTGCGGCCGATGCGGTTGGCGATCCAGCCGCTGATTGGCAGCACCATGGCGTTGGCGACCAGGTAGCTGGTGAGCACCCATGTGGCTTCGTCCGGACTGGCGGAGAGGGAGCCGCCGATATGGACCATGGCGACATTGGCGATGGAAGTGTCGAGCGCCTCCATGAACGTGGCCATGGTGACGGTGATGGCGATGACCCATGGGTTGGCACGGGGTCGCCACGTCTCGTGAAATGTGGGTGTCGCCGCGGCGGCCACGCCTGGTCCTTTCGAGTCAAAGATGTTTCGTTTAGCCGCCGTTGGCAGCATGGGGGTGCTTACACCAGATTACCGGAACTTGGGCGCCTGAGGCGACAGCAGCGGGTGTGTAATCCTGAGAGGGAGATGCCAGCAAGTCAATCAGTTGCGGAGATTCGGACAGAGACGGGTTTGCTCGTGCTGGGGGTAGACACGTGCGGATCAACGGGGTCAGTGGCGCTGGCGCGGCTTGAGGGGGCTTCGGCGAACCTTCTGGGGATGAAAGAGCTAGCGGGGCGGAGCTATTCGGCGACGCTGGTGGCGGCTGTTGGAGGGTTGCTGGCGGAGCATGGGACGAAACTCACCGATGTCGGCGCAATGGTTGTGGTGAGCGGGCCGGGGAGCTTTACCGGGGTTCGCGTGGGGTTGAGCGCGGTGAAGGGGATGGCGGAGCCGGGCCAGATTCCAGTGGTGGCGGTGTCGCGGCTGGCGGTGCTGGCGGCGACAGCGGAGGTGACGTCGGCCGCGCTGGATGCGCACCGGCACGAGGTCTTCTTGCGGCTGGCGGGTGCGGACGGAAGCGCGCGGGAGTTGCTGGCGGGAGCGGAGGAACTCGCGGGCCTGGCTCAGAGCCCGGATCAGAGCCTGGATCTTGGCGCGGATCTCGAGCCGACGAAGGTTGCGGTCTGCGATAACGAGGCAGCGTCGATTGTCGGATCGGCATGGTTGGGAGCGGAACTTGTTCGGTGTGAGGCGCCAACTGCATGGGATGCGATTCAGATTTGCGTGCCGGAGATCGTCGCGGGAAAGTTCGCCGATCTGGCGCTGCTGGATGGGCATTATCTGAGACGTTCGGACGCGGAGATTTTTGGCGACGATGCGGCATCGGCAAAGGTTCGGCACGCATGATTGTCGAACCGGATGTCCGCATTCGCTCGATGGAGGCGGCGGACCTCGATCGAGTGATCGAAATTACCGCAGCGTTGGAGGATGCACCTCAATGGCCGCGCCGGACCTTTGAAGCTGTACTCGAGCCATCCTCTGCAGAGCGCATTGCTTTGATTGCCGAAGACTCAAGAATTGGAGTCGTGGGGTTTGTTGTTGCGGGCCTGGTGCCACCGGAAGCGGAATTGGAGTCAATCGCGGTATCGGCTGGATATCAGCGGCAGGGTGTGGCGCGACGGCTGTTTGAAGCGATGACAGTCCAGCTGCGTCACGCCCAGGTGTGTGAAGTGCTGCTTGAGGTGAGGGGGTCCAACCAGGCTGCACGAGGGTTCTACGCTTCAATTGGATTTTCCGAAGAGGGCCTGCGAAAGAGCTACTATGCTGACCCGGTTGAGGATGCCGTTCTCATGCGACTAAAGCTTGTCTAGTCGCACATCCCAAGCAAATCGGCGTATGACCGGATTGAAATGTGATTTTTGTCACACCTGTTACGCCACGATTAAGAAATCCACAGATCGAAGTCATTTTCCTCGTCTTCCCGCTTGCCGAAGGCGCTTCGGAGGACTATATGTATTGGGTTAAGAAGGACGGGGGTGCTTGATGGATGAGATAAACGGGGCAACGCTGAGCGAAGAAATAGGCCGTCTCCAGGCCGAACATCGTCGCTACGCTCAGCGGTTGGAAGAATTGCTTCAGAAGCCTTATCTCTCTACCGATGAGGAACTCGAAGAAGTACGCTTGAAGAAGCTGAAACTGCATGCCAAGGACCTGATTTATGCTCTCGAGCATCATCGGTCCCCGGCAATCGCATAAGTCTCAGGTCTGCAGGCCGAAATGACGATGAAAGGAACGGCTGAGCCACACGGTTCAGGCCGTGCGCAGGACGAGAGTCTGCTGTCGATATCTTCGTGTCGAATTCAACCGTATAATCGTTAGGGACAATGGTTCGTGACGGTTACATCTACGGTTTGAGTCTGCTGGCAGTGGCTGGAGTGCTCTTCTGGGCCACCGGCACATGGGTGTGGAGCATCGTGCCCGTTTTGCTAGCCGCATTTTTCCTGTGGTTCTTTCGCGACCCCCAGCGTGCCATCCCCAAGGGCGAAGGATTGGTGGTTTCACCAGCCGACGGGCTTGTAACAGAGACGGTGCGGATTGAAACGCAAAACGGGCCCCGCCAACGCGTCAGCATTTTTCTCAATGTTTTCGATGTGCATGTGAACCGCTCGCCGATCGCGGGAGAGATCACTGCTGTTCGCTATCAGAAAGGGAAATTTCTGAATGCGATGAACGAGGAGAGCGCCGACCGCAACGAACAGAATATTGTGACCGTTCATGGCGAGGGGATGGAGATCGTTTTCAAGCAGATTGCGGGACTGATCGCCCGGCGAATCGTCTTCAATCATGGCACGGGAGACCGCGTGGAGCGCGGGCAGCGTGTGGGACTGATCAAGTTTGGTTCGCGCACGGATATCATTCTTCCGGCAGAGGCGGAGATTCGGGTGAAGACGGGCGAGCGCGTGAAGGGCGGGTCTTCGATCATCGCGGAGATGCCGGAGTCTGAACTCGCTGTTGGCGTGACGACGCAGCGGAAGACGGCCAGTGCGAGTGTCGAGCCGGAGATTCAAGAAGGAGACGAAGCTTGAACTCCTCTGATGCGGCGCTTGCAAAGGCCAGGAACCAGGCGCGGTTGCGGCGCGGGATGTTCATCCTGCCTTCGCTGTTTACCGCGATGAATATCGGCGCCGGTTATTTTGCGATTACGCAGACGATTGAGGCTGCCAGCAGCAGCGCGCTGACAAACGGCGCGCAGATGCACCTGGATTGGGCGGCGATTGCGATATTGATCGCCATACCATTCGATTCGCTGGATGGGCGCATTGCGCGGATGACGAATACGGCCAGCGATTTTGGCAGGGAACTGGATTCGCTTGCTGATGTGATTACGTTTGGTGTGGCGCCGAGTTTGCTGGCGTTTGTGTGGGGCTTCCATTTTCTGCCCGACACGATCAATCCGCAACTGCGGCAACATCTATCCCAGGCTGGAGCATTTCTTTGCTTCCTGTTTCTGATTGGCGGAGCATCGCGGCTGGCGCGATTCAATATCAGCCACGATCCGAAGCCGAGGAATCCAGGCAGGCCTGATCGGAAGTACTTCGTGGGGATGCCGATTCCCGCCGCTGCGGGGCTGCTGGCGGCGACGGTGCATTTCTTCTACGGAATTCCCGTGCAGGCCTGGTGGGTGGCGATACCGTGGCTGATCCTGGTTGGGCTTGCCGGATTCCTGATGGTGAGCACCTGGAGATTCTGGTCGGGCAAAGAGATTGATCTCAGTCGCAGTCATCCGTTCCGGCTGATTTTTGTGATGGCGATCGTGCTTTACATTATGATCCGGTATTCACAGGTGGTGCTGTTTGCCATTGCGCTGATTTACATGTTTTCGGGAATCTGGGCACGAGCGGCTTATGGCTGGTCGCGCAGGCGCCGCCGGGGACAAAGAAGCGACGCGGAAGGGCTGGCCGACGGCCCGAACGCCGATCCGGATCCACTGCATCACTCCTAAGTACAAACGAGAAGAAGGAAGACTGTGTACAAGATTGCCATTGTTGGAGCCTCGACATTACTGGGCAAGGAGCTGAAAGAGGCTCTGGCGGAGTCATCGCTCCCCGCATCGGATGTTTTGCTATTTGATGAAGACGAGGCGCTCGGCCAACTCGACCAGGTGGGCGACGAGGTAACGTTTGTGCAGGCAGTCAGCGCAGACTCGTTCGAGCACGTGGACTTCACTTTCTTTTGCGGCACAGAGAGCCTGACCCGCAAACATTGGCGTGAGGCACTGCGAGCGGGGTCGACTGTGCTGGATCTTTCGGGCGCGCTGGACCAGGAAACGGGAGTGCTGGTGCGCTCGCCCTGGGTGGGAGAACAGGATGTCGCAGCAGATCTGTTTACGCCGGCCATTGTTCCGGCGCATCCGGCCGCACTGGCTCTTGCGCTATTGATGGAGCGGCTGCAACAGGCTGCACCGGTGCGGAGTGCCGCGGCGACAATCATGCTGCCGGCGAGCGAGTTCGGTCGCGCGGGGATGGATGAGCTTCACCAGCAGACAGTGAACCTGCTGAGTTTCCAATCGATTCCGCGAGCTACGTTCGATTCGCAATTGGCTTACAACCTGGTTTGTGGTTTCGGCGAGAATGCTAAGGCCAATTTGAACGCAATCGACGCGAGGATTCGTCGCCAGTACAGCGCGCTGGCGGGAAGACGCCTGCCGGTTCTTGCCATTCAAACCATCGGTGCACCGGTGTTTCACGGTCATGGGTTCTCAGTTTTCGCTGAACTGGAGCGGCCGGTAGATCTGTCGACGCTGGAAGATGCGATGAGCGGTTATCACCTGGACCTGGTACTCGAAGATACAGATTCGCCTTCGAACCTGGCTGCGACGGGGCAGAACGATGTGCTGGTGCGGATGCGCCTGGAGCCGGGGCCGCGTAACGCGAACGAATCGGCTCGGGTCTGGCTGTGGGCGGCTTCAGACAATCTGCGGCTCTATGCGCAGAATGCGGTGGAGTGCGCGCTGGACCTGCGAAGGCTAAGGCCGCAGGGGACGGTCCAGTAGAAGCAGGAATCTAGAGAAAAGTCGTCGTCATCCCGAGCGAGGAAGAGCTGAGGATGACGACGGCTTTTGCTATTCCTTGTTACTGACGAGGGAGAACATGGCGCCCTGGGGATCCTGGGCGTTGATGATCCAGCCACCGCCGGGTACCTGCATTGGGCCGTTTAGAACGCTGCCGCCGCCGGTTTTGACGCGTTGGACTGCTGCACCGATGGAATCGACGTTGAAATAGAAGTTCCAGCACGCCACGGGAATGTTGGGTGCTTTGTTCATCATGCCGCCGTCGCCCATCTCCTTATGGTCGCCCTCGTCGAAAAGGCGATAGATGCCCATCGGTCCCATGTCCATATCGCTGACCTTGGACCAGCCAAAGATCTTGTTATAGAAATCGAAGCCCGCCTCGACGTTGGTTGTGTAGAGCTCATGCCAGCCGATGGTTCCCACAGCAGGTGACGCGGGTCGCACGGGTGAGGGCATCGCTGGATCGGGAGTGAAGACTACGATAGCCGCGCCCTGAGGATCGGACATAACCGCGAAGCGAAGCATGCCAGGGATATCAGTTGCAGGTCGCCAGAGCTTGCCGCCAGCTTCGACAATCTTCTCAATGTGAGCGTCGACATCATCGACTGAGATGTAACCGATCCAGGCGGTGTGCCCGGGGATGTTCAACATGCCGGCGATTCCGACGTCGCCGATGTTAAACGTGGTGTACTGTGAGCCGTCGGGGCTGGGCATTTCGCGGGTGTTCCATCCGACCACATCCGAATAGAATTTGCCGCCGGCTTTGGTGTCGCTGGTCATGAGTTCGTACCAGCTGAATTTGCCTTTTGGGGAAAACATGGGGGATTCTCCTGTATGCAGACTCCGCTCTTACGCGGTGTTCAAGGATCAAGAGTTGTTGATATCAACGTAAGACGGGCTGTGTCAACCGCTGCCGAGTTAATTGTGACGAGAGACGATCGCGATGGCGGTCAATTGCCGGACTTCACGGAAGACGTTTGTGCGACGTAGTCGTTCAGGTCGAAGAGCGTCCAGTCTTTTGCGTCAGGCGGTTTGACCCATAATTCGAGGGCAACAGAATCTACCGCGCCTTGATAGTACGGAACGTGAATTGTATGGAGACCTGTTTCAAGGCGAATGCGGGCAGAGGCTGCGTTGACTGAATGCAATCCGTCGAGATCGATAACTTTCTGGTCGTCGATTTGAAGAATCGCTCCATCGTCGGAAGCCATCAGAAATTGATACTCGCCGGGAATCCGCACTGAGAAGGTGCCGTGATAGTCGATCCCGAAGAGGTTTGTGCGTGGGGTTACACCTGGTATTCCGCTCGTGTTCGAGAAGCTCTGGTTCGGTACATCCAGCGAAGACGCGTAAATTGAGCCGATTGGATCGAGTTCGCGGAAGTCGGGCAGTGAGCCGGAGGCATGCGGCAATTCGTACACATCACCGCAGAACGAGTGCGGGGCGGGGACGATGGATCCAAATGAACCGATGGGCCCTGGAACCGGGGGTATCCAGGCAGAGGGTTGCTTGTGACCGTCTCTTGCCCAGCGGATACCCAGCAAATCTTGATAGGTCCTAAGGTCTGCCTCGGTTCGTGGGGCAGCAGGTGATCCCTGCGAAGTCGGAAGCTGGTTGGCATGCTGAAGCACAACATCGGTGGCGCCAAGATTGCCGGTCGCGCGATCACGCAGAACAACTCGCGTCATGGCGATGTGCTCTGACGCGGGGAACTCGAGGATGTGAGGGAATCCACGATCGAGAGTTCGGGCGTAATCGGCGGAGGTCAGCATCTGCTCAAGCGGCGCAAGGAAATAATTCAGAGGCTGTCCGTGTTCGTCGAAGTTGCATGTTCCATAATCGAGCTCAACTCGGCGGTCGAGCCCTGCAAGCCCTCTCCCAGTGGAGTCGCTATTGAGGGTTAGAAACGAGAGCGAACTGGCGTCGACGGAAACCAGGTAACGGAACACGTCAGTTCTGCCAGTGTTGATAACGCGGGCGCGAAGCATGATGGAGATCGGGGTCACGGGGTAGTAGCAGGCTGACTGCTGGAGGAGTTTATCGACCTTTTCTCTTTCGAGAGTGGGATGGTCCGTGGCGGGCGTAGCAAGTCCAACGTAGTACTCGTGGCGATAGAAAAGTTTGATCCCGGGGCGATTTGTTGCAACAGCGATGCGGTGGTGACCGCTATTCCAGCCGTCGGGTCCTGGGTGAAATGCGAGCAGATAGTGGGGCGTGGAGCGCTCAAGACAACTCGCCATAATCCGAAATCCCGTTCGGGCCTCGTCTGCCGAAGAAGGTGTCTTGTTCGGGTCAACGATGGAAAGGCTGGTGATTGCCTCGGGTGACGCAGATGCGCTCGCACGATTCTCCCGTTTTTTGTGCTTCTCTTTCTTTTCAGATTCGGCGGATTCAGACACCTGAAGCTCGTCAGGTTTGAGATCAAGGACGGGTTGGTTGTGACGATCAAGGGCGATTAGATCAATGAGAACTTCTCGCGTGGTGACGCGCAACGTTGTGAGTTCCGGATAATTCTGAGCGTCATGATTCCCGGCGTCGGCCTTGGATGAGGTTTGTCCTGTCTGAGGATCTGCGATGAGCAACGGCGGATGCACAAACAAAGCGACGCTCGCCAAAACGAGCAGATCTATACGCATATCAGGGCCAGAAACTTGAAGTCATGATACTCCGTTCGGTATCCCCCAAAAGCGCACCAACCGCAAACGAGTGACGAACGGCTCTTAATGCCGGCACTGACGGAGCCACAACTGCTCGATGTAGCTGTCGGTCATGCCGGCGATATAGTCGGCTACTGTGCGGGCGAGGCCCTCGGTTGGAATCTGGGCCTGGTGATCGGCCGGAAGAAGGCCGGGGTCGGCCATCAGAACCGAGAACAGTTCCTGAACCAGACGGGCGGCGCGTTCGTGTTCTTCTTCCATTCCCTGGGAGTTGTAGAAGTTTGTGTAGAGATAGCTTTTGGCGGCCGCGCGTTCGGCTTCCATGGCGGGACTGAGAGCCGCGATTCTCGCGGGCGCACGGCGGATGTCATCGAGCGTGGTGGCGCCGAGATCCGCCACACGAGTCCGTACTTCTTCGATCAGATCGGTAACAAGGGCATTGAGTATGCGGTTGAGCGTTTCATAAACCGCCTGCTTAGGTTGCGCGGACGGGTACTGCGCCGTGATGTCGTCGTGGAAACGACGGAAGAGCGGGACATGGCGGCAAACATCTGCGACGACCAAAATGCCAGAGGCAAGACCATCGTCAAAATCCGCTGTGAGATAGGCAATTTCGTCAGCGAGGTCGATGAGTTGCGCTTCGAGCGGAGGGCGAAGATCGAGAAAGTATTCGCCGAGTTCGGGATGTGTCGCGCTCGAGTAATCGCGAGAGTGCTTGATGATGCCTTCGCGAAGCCCGAGGGTAAGGTTGAGTCCTCGCCAGGCTGGATAGCGCTCTTCAAACCAGGTGACGATACGCAGGGCGTGCAGGTTGTGGTCGAAGCGCAGGCCGTGCTCACGTAACGCGGAGTCGAGCGCTTTTTCGCCGGCGTGACCGAATGGCGGATGGCCGATGTCGTGGGCCAGGGCAAGGGCTTCTGCAAGTTCGCGATTTAAGCCGAGAGCTGAGGCGAGGGTGCGGGAGATCTGGGCCACTTCGAGGGTGTGGGTGAGGCGGCTGCGGAAATGGTCGCCGGGGAAATCGCGCGCCAAACGAGAGAAGACCTGGGTTTTCCCCGCCAGGCGGCGAAAGGCACGCGCATGGAGGATGCGAGCGCTGTCGCGCGCAAAGGGAGTGCGATACGGATGGGACGGTTCGGGATGCACGCGGACGGAGAGGGGACCGCTGTCCTCGACGGTGATGTTGCCAGGCAACGGATCATTGAGTTTCGCCAGTTTCGCTTGTGAAGTCATCCGGTTTAGTCTTGGTCTGGTTATACCGCAGCAAAGCGGGCGCGTGCACGGCAACTCGGAACGAGGCAGACAGTCCGGAGCGGAATTTTTAGAACGAACCTGCGAGGGACGTGTCGCGAGTCACCATTGTCGACCATGCACAGTGCTATAAAATCTTTCCTGCGACAAGAATGGACAATTACCGGGGTGCGGGAGTACCATCCTGCCGATTTTACAAACTGTGCACGCAGGCGTCCTAATTTCCCGCATTCCGATATTCTTTACATTCGGACAGGAGGCAAGAATGAAAGCGATGAAGTGTTTGGGATTGGCCCTGGTGGCCTTTGGAGTTGCATTCACGACCGGCTGCGAGAGGCATTCGAATAAAGAAGTCTTCTACATGGTGTCGTCGAACATGACGTTGCCATACTGGAAAACAGCGGCCCAGGGATTCAACAAGGCTGCAGCGCAGTACAAGGTGACCGCGAAGGTTGTGGGTCCTGAGAACTATGATCCGCAGGCGGAATTAGCGGAGTTGCAGAAGGCGGTTGCGGCGAAGCCAGCAGGCATCCTGATCTCGGTTGCGGATGTCTCGGTGCTTGGCCCCGCGATTGATGCGGCAATTGGCGCCGGAGTTCCCGTAATCACGATTGATTCGGACGCAGTGGGGAGCAAGAGGCTGTTCTTTATCGGCACCAACAACCTGGAGGCTGGAAGAATGGGCGGCCATCGCGTGGTTGAGCAGCTTGGTGGCTCTGGAAACGTGGTCTTCTTCACTATTTCGGGTCAGCCAAATATGGAAGAGCGGCTTAAGGGATTCAAGGACGTTCTTGAGACACGTCCGAACGTTCACATCGTTGACGTGATCGACATCAAGAGCGATGCCCGTACGGCCTTTGACAAGACGCAGGAACTGATGACGCTTGCAGGCCCCAAGAAGATCAATGCGTTTATCTGCCTGGAGTCCGCGTCGGGCAAGATGGTTTCGGACGCTGTGAAGCGGACGAATACGACGGACCGGCTGGTGATGGCCTGGGACGTGAATCAGGACACTCTGGACGGAATCAAGGGCGGAACAATCAACGCGACCGTTGCGCAGAAGCCCTTCACGATGGGATTCATAGGCTTGAGGTCCCTCGACGAGATTTTTCATGCACCGGCGACTTCGTTGACGACGGATTACAACCAGGATGCGTTTTCTCCTTATCCTGTGTTTGTCGATACTGGCACATCGCTGGTAGACAAGCGCAACGTGGATGCATACATTGCATCGGCAGAGGCGCATCAGTAGGATCGATCAGGTCATTCGGGCAGGTTTCAAAAACTTTGGTCTGACTGAAAAATCGAAAGCGGCAACTTTCATGGAAGTGAAAGTTGCCGTCTTTTTTGGGGAAATGGAATTGCAATAGCGATCGTGTTCTGAATGTAAACGTACTGCTAAATCGATTGAAAAAATATTTCCCGAAAGCGCTCCTCATGGTCCTTGACGCGGGCAGAAATTGGGTCCAACATAAGCAGCAAATGGGCTATTAAGCGTAGGCCCGGCCCGTGTGTCGGGAATAGGACGCACCAATCGATGTTGTAGGGACCGAGCTCGATACGGCGAGTTTTTCGACGAGCATGCGGGTAAGCGATGGTGGTCAAGACACAATTCAATGGCAGTGAAGTCACCGGCCTTTACGTCGGCGTAAGGAACGTGCGCAGGTATTTTCCGAAGGCTACTCGCACAATTGAACTGCAATTGGATCACTTGCAGATCCAATGCGGGTTGTCGCCAGAGTTTTGGAACGGAGAACCGCAGATCCACGATCCTCGTCTATGCGAATGGCTGGACTTCAAGCTTGGGCACCGCATGGGTGAACGGAAGGAAGTCAGATTAGCAATGACTCCGGCCGGCACAAACATTTTCAGGCTGAGGTCTTCCGCAGTAAAGCGAGATGGTATGGCCGGCATAGAGCCGCTTACTGCAGCCTGATTTGAGGGCTCTCGGCAGGGAATTGAGCCTGCATGAGGCGATCATTCGCGTTTTCAGTTGCCGATTTTGGACGAATATCAGCAGTGGTACTTGTCCGCTGCGAAAGTGTGGTTTTGATGAAATCGCATCTTGAGAGTAAGGCTATAGAGGCACTTCGACAGACATTGGGACAAATTTCAGTCGTCAAGACGAAGGAAATCAAGGTTGAACCGCACCGGCACCGGGGTGACAAAACCATTATCGCGATCGTTGAGATCTACGGGCACGCGCACAGCCTTGTTTGCAAAGTGGTGCAAAATTGCAACCCGACGGAATTGCAGAGGACGTTCCTCGAATTAAGAAAACTGCATGCGCGATTCCCGGGTAAAACGACACCGGTTCTGATCGCTCAGGAGCTCTCGGAAGAGGCGCAGGCGCTTTGCAGAGAGAGCAATACAGGATTTCTGGATCTTGAGGGGAATGCGCGTCTCTATCTGGATGAAGTCTTCATTGTGAAACGTTCGTTGACGCATCGCAAACCGCTTCCGCCCCCGGCTGAAAAATTGCCCACCAGTGAAACGGCCCGCTTTGCTGGAATAGCATAGCGCGTGCCGGGCTTCCTCAGCCAACGGCGGCAAACATTAAGGGCGGCCCAGTGAGGGGCCGCCCTTAATGCTATTCAGCTTCAGAAATGCTTTGAGCTATTCGGGCTTGTTCTGTCCCGTGGAATTTTCCTGCCTCGCGAGCCTCACGCGAGCTGTTTCCAGCTTCCTTTGAACCTTGGCCACCTCGGCTGGCTCAACATCGGGCGCAGCGGATTTAGAGTACTCAGAGAGCGAGAGCTCCCACTGGCTGGCGGCGAGCCGAATGCGGCCAGTCTTCTCGTAGAGATCGCCCAGGTGGTCGTGGACGGTCGGATCGGTCTGATCGCGCTGGACCGCCTGGCGGAGGTTCTCTTCAGCCAATTCGTATTGCCCGAGCTTGAAATAGGCCCAGCCGAGTGAGTCAAGATAGGCGCCGTTCAGCGGTTCGAGCTCCACTGCTTTACGGATCATCTTCAGGGCTTCAGGAAGCCGGTTGCCTTTGTCGGCAAGCATATAACCGAGGTAGTTAAGGACTGCGGCGTTATTCGGGTCGAGCTCGAGCGCCTGGCGGAAGTATTGTTCAGCCGGCTCGTAGTGCTTCTGCCGCTCGGCAAGACTGCCCTTCAGGAACAACAGATAGATATTGTCTTCTTTCTTGGTGCTGAGGGGTGTGGCCTTGTTCAGCGCTTCTTCTGCTTCTTTCCACTTGTGAATGCGTGTGTAGATTTGTCCCAAATCAACCCACACCTCGCGGTCGCTGGCCGAGTTATTCAGCATGCTCCTGGCCATGGCAATGCCTTCATCTTCTTTGCCCTGGTCAACCAGTTCGCTTGCGAGCATCAGCTTGAGATCGCGATTCTTAGGATTGGCTTCGACCGCTTTGCGCGAAACCTCGATGGCCTTCTCGTACATCCTGGCATCGCGATAGACGTCTACCTGATTCTGGTATCCGCGCAAGGCATTTTCGCCACCTAGGTCGATCATCTTCTGATAGGTGGCAATGGCTTCGTCGACCTTGTTTTGCTCGTGGTAGACGGCGCCGAGCCGCTCAAGAAAGATGGTGCGATTGTTCTTTTCGTCAGCGGTGTACGCTCCGTTGGCGTGTGAAGTCAGATCGACCATGTGTTCGTAGACTTGCGCGGATTCGTCGTAGCGGCCGAGGACGTCAAGCAGTAATCCTTCGTTGTAGCCAGCTTCGAGCGAATCGGGATCTTTTTTAAGCGCCTTCTTTACGGTTGTGAGCGCTTCTTCATACTTTCCCTGGCGGCGCAGAATCTCGCTAATGTGAATGCTGGTGCTCGCATCCTCAGGGTCTGCTTCAGCCATCTGCCTGTATAATTTGAGGGCTTCGTCAAGTTGATTGTCGTTGAGAAGTGCCTGGGCCAGCGCACCCATGCTGTGCGCGTCCTCGGGATCCAGGTCAGCCGCGCGCTTGTATGCGTCGATCGCGTCCTTGGGGCGCTTCAACTGGTCGTAAACCGCTCCCAGCGCGAATTCCATTTTTGGGCTGCGCTCCGATGGTGGCACAGCTTCGATAACCTTGGCGGCATGCGCGAGGTCGCCGTTCTCGGCATAGAGTCGGGAGAGATTCAGAACAACTTCTTCTGAATCGGGATCGAGATCATGAGCAGCTTTGAACTGTTCTTCCGCTTTTTCGTTTTGATGCTTGACGGTGTAAAGCTGGCCCAGAACCATTCGGTCTTCGACGCTCTTGGGATCGAGTGTGACGATCTTCTGGAATTCGCCAATGGCCAGATCGAGTGTGTTGCCGGTGGGAGACGAAGAAGAGACCGAGTTCTGCGCTTCGCTTAACTGGCGGAGGTAGAGGCGGCCAAGGAGACGATGCGCTTCGATATCGTTGGGTGAAGTTTTGAGAAGGCCGCGGGCGGTGGCTTCAGCCTCGCGTACCTGGCCGGTGCGGAAGTACAGATCGGCTAATTCGTCATTCAATTGCGGTGAGTTTGGGTCGGCACTCAGCGCGGTTTTATATTCCTCGACAGCATGCCTCATATATTCGGGCCGACCGGAGGCGATGGCTTCCTCCTCGTAAATGTGAGCGAGGGCGGAGTGATAGTAAGACTGAGCGCGATCCGGCTCGGCGGCAGATGTGGAAGCAGGGTCCGCTTTATGATCGGTGTTTGCACTTGCGAAACTGGTTGCAATTGATGGAGCGGGAGGATTTGCAGGCGTGCTCTGAGATTGCGCATAAGGGGTCGTTGCCGCGACAAGGGAAGCGGCAAAAGGCAGCCACAGAGAGGGAGATAATCTCTTTATTTTCATGATCCTCGGGGATCCAACGTGTTCCACCTGGAGGGGACGGTTTGATCCCCACTCTGGGTGGCCGGTTTAGAAAAGTTTGATGCCGACAGTACACCTGCGCAGCCCAACTATTGTTAAAGACGATTTTACCCGCGAATAGTCGCAGCAAGCCATCGGATTCGAACGTTTTCGCCCGCTGTTAAATCAGACAGGTCTCCTGCAGAGGCCGGATAAATGCCAAGCTGAGTTCTCAGGCACTTGAACCGGGGAACCAGCCGCTCTCGCGCAGGGAGTTGAGCTGGCGGCGCAACACCTCAGCTTGCCGCTCCATACGCTCAAGTTGCCGTTCGCCTGGATGGATTTCAGCAGAATTGAGCGGCTCAAGGGAGTTGGTATGCTGCTGGGGCCAAGGGGATCCGCAGGCTGGCGTTGAAGTATCGAATTGAATTTCGAGCCATTGAAGCCGTTGCTCAAGCAGAACCAGCCTGGCTTGAACGGAAATGGATTGCTTCCACTCCGACTCGCCCCGCAACATGGTGAGCGTGGTGATGCTTTGCGCAAAGCGCCGCAAGTACGTAACGAATGCGGTTGCGAATTGGGCGAAGGGCAGGCGTCTTGGCCATGACTCGGCGAGCATTCGCTGGAGAGACTCTTCCGTGTCGTTGTGCGCGAGGCCGGTGCGGCGCCGGGCACCCGCGAGTTGACGCACTGATGGAGAATTGGTTCTCCAAGCTTCGGAGAGCCGTTCGAGATAGAGGCGATCGGCAATGAGGCTTGCGCGCAGGAAGGCCGGCGAACGGTCGCGTTCATAGATGGGAAAGAGGAACATCATGGCGAGGATGGCGATGACTGCTCCCGCGAACGTGTTAAAGACGCGGATGAGGGCGAGTTGCCAGTCGCCTGAGTACGGGAGCCAAGCCAAGACGAAGGCCGGCGTGAGAAAAAACGCGAAGGCCGCGTAGCTGACCGGCAGGACAGCAAGCGCCAGGAGCGAAAGTGGAAATAGCACAGCGGCAATGACCAACTGCGAATGAAGCACGAGGGCAAGCAACGCTGCGAGGATGCCTCCACCGATAGTGCCGCCAACGCGTTCAAGCCCACGACGCAGTGTGCCGGAGACGTGCGGCTGCAGCACGATAAGGGAGGTGAGCAGGAGCCAGTAGCCGTGGTCGATATGCAATATCAGGATCAATGCAACGTCGAGGGCGCAAACGACTGTTACGCGCACGGCGTGGCGGAGTGCGAGCGAGCTAACGTTAAAGTTAGCGGCGAGAAGGTCGAGATTCGGGCGCAGGCGTGCCTGCCTGAGCCGGTGGTGGACGTGTTCTGGATGCTCGGTTGTCATCGGCGCGTCTCCGGTGGTTTCAGGAGATTGGCCGATCCGCAGCAAAGATACGCATTCAATGGAAGACTGGAGAACGGAGGACGATTCTGCCACCTGAGCCAGCAGGAATCGATCACTCGCAGCGGAGGAGTCAAGGCAGCCGGCGAGATAGTGCGGAAGCCGGTCCATCTCGCTCCACTTCGCACGGGCGTGCGCGACGGTTAATCTGCGGCGGCGCACCAGGAGTGAGGCGATCCACAGCTCAGCGGAGCGGAGATCAGGCAGAGTCGACAGACCATGCTGAAAGCACGGACTGTCACCGGATGATTGCGCCTCGAGGTGTTCTGCGAGCGCGATGGTGCTCGCGATGAGCAAGTCAGCATGTTCGAGCAGTACGACAAGTTGACGAGCAAGGGTTGAGTCGGCCTGATGTTCTGATTGAACATTGGCGATGGCCTGCCAGCCTTGCTCGACGACGCGGCGAATACGGAATTGATGGTGTTGCGCCAGGCGATGCCAGAGGGACGCCGTAGGTTTATGGCGACTGGCTTGTTCGCGCGTGGCAAGGTCATATACGGAACCAAGGAAAGAAGCCAGTTCGTTGTAGCAGTCTGCGACGGCGAGGCGCGCGGGCCTGTAGGCGTCCAGCGGCCAGAGAAGAAGCGAAAGCACCGCCGCCCATGCTCCACCGCAAAACAGAGCGATCGCCCATCCAAATGCGGTATGCCAGGCGACGGGTGCCGCACCGATGCCGCAGATGTAGATGACCTGGACGAGCAGGCCGGCCGAGCTGAATGGCTGACCGAGAACCGCCAGATAACTCCAGAAGAAACAGAACGCGATGGTGACCGGGAGCGCCCAGATCACACTTCTTCCGGCGATGGAGCCAAGAAAGAGCCCTGCGGCACCGCCGAAAGAAAGCGTTGCCAGGCCGGCAAGACGCGAACGGTAGGGTCCGCCAGTGTCGGCGAGGGTGGCTTCGAATCCGCCAAGCGCGGCCCAGCCAAGGATGGGAAGTCCTGCAAGATCGCCGATGACGAGGGGGGTACAGAGGGCTACGGCGGCGCGCAGGCCTCGGAACCAATCCATTTGGCGAGCCACTGCGAGGAGTTTGTCACGCAGGCTTTGTGAGGACTTGGCGAAAGCCGTCATGGATTGAACTTTCGGTACGAGATCAATGGCGGAAATGCCGGATCCCGGTGAAGACCATAGCGAGGCCAAGGCGGTCAGCGGCGGCGATCACGTCATCGTCCTTGACGGAACCTCCGGGTTGGATGACGGCGGTTGCGCCGGCGGCGGCGACAGCTTCAAGTCCATCGGGAAACGGAAAGAAGGCATCAGACGCGGCAACCGTGCCTTTGAGTGGGAGCACGGCTTTCTGCGCGCCGAAACGCGCTGCGTCAACGCGGCTCATCTGGCCCGCGCCGATGCCCACTGTCTGACCGTCGCGCGCGTAGACAATGGCATTCGATTTGACGTGCTTGCAGATGCGCCAGGCAAAGATGAGGCTGCGAAGTTCTTCAGCTGTGGGCGGGCGCCAGGTGACAACCTTGAGTTCGTCCTCGGTGACGCGCCCGGTGTCGGCGTCTTGAAGCAACAAGCCGCCGGAGACGTTCTTGACGACCGGGCGAGGCGGCGCAGTTCGGACTTCGACGAGGCGCAGATTCTTCTTCGCAGCGAAGCGCTGGCGTGCTTCCGGCGTGAAGGCGGGCGCAGCGATGGCTTCGACGAAGAGCTTGGAGATTTCGGCGGCTGCGTCCGCGTCGACCGGGCGATTGATACCAATGACTCCGCCGAATGCGGAGACGGGATCGCATGAGAGTGCCTTCTGGTAGGACTCGAGAATCGTGGGGCCCGTGGCGGCGCCGCAGGGGTTGGTATGTTTGACGATGATGACGCCAGGCTCGTCGAATTCCTGCGCGAGTTCCCAGCAGGCATCGAGGTCGACGAGGTTATTGAAGCTGAGCTCTTTGCCCTGGAGTTGGGTTGCACCTGCAATGCCGAGGCCGGTGCCATCGCTGTAGAGTGCGGCGCGCTGGTGGGGATTCTCACCGTAGCGCAGGGACTGCGCCAGCGGCATGTTAATCCGCAGCGTTGCTGGAAGCGCCGCCTGCGGTGCAGTTGATTGTGTCTCCCGCGCGATAGGCCGAGTGGCTTCGGGGGCTTCGGCGATCTGATCGAGGGTGTTGGCGATCGCGGAGTCATACTCGGCGGTGGTGGCGAAGGCCTGCTTAGCGAGATGCCAGCGGGTTTCGCGTTTCAGACCGCCGTTGTTGGTCTTTAATTCTTCGATGAGAGCGGGATAATCGGAAGCGCTGGTGACGATGGCGACGTCTTCAAAGTTCTTTGCGGCCGAGCGGACCATGGAGGGGCCCCCGATATCGATGTTCTCGATCAGGTGTCCGAAGGCAACTCCAGGTTGCGCAGCAGTCTTCTCGAAGGCGTAAAGGTTGACGACAACCATGTCGATGGGCTGGATGCCGTGCGCGGCGACGGCTGCTTCGTGTTCGGCGTTGCCGCGAATGTAGAGCAGGCCACCGTGGACGAGAGGATGCAGCGTTTTTACGCGGCCGTCGAGCATCTCGGGGAAGCCGGTAAGGTCACTGATGTCTTTTACGTTCAACCCCGCTTCGCGCAGTGCGCGCGCGGTGCCGCCCGTGGAGATCAATTCGACGCCGAAGCCTGCGAGGACCCTGGCCAGATCAACCAGGCCGGTTTTGTCAGTCACGCTGAGCAATGCCCGGCGGATCGTCTTTGTCGTACTCGATGCACTCACAGTTCAACTCCCCGGCGATCTTCATTGAAAGATTTCTGCGCCGAGCGGGGCGCAGGATATGAAGATCAAAGAACAGACTACATCGAAAGGCTCGGCGAAATCTGTGCAGTGATTTGCACCGGTCGCGCCCGCGTTTGGTTGTGCGTAACCTGATCGTGGCGATGCAGTAGAGTTGAGATATGAGTAGCGTTCCCCCTCCATCCCAGGGAACCGGGCCGTTTCGAGTGGGACCCGACGCCGGGCCGGAGATTCTTCGTCCAGCCGCGGGCTACATTCCGACTCCGCAACCGGTGGTGAGAAGGCAACGGTCGTTCTGGGCAACTGCTCCGGCAACGTACGTGCTCGTGGGAATCAATTGCGCTGTGTTCGTGGCAATGTTGCTCAGGGGCGTTGGTCTTCTCAGTCCCACCGCCGAACAATTGATGCAATGGGGTGCCAATAACGCCGGATCAGTCCTGATAAGCGACCAGTGGTGGCGGATTGTTACGGCCATGTTCGTCCACGTGGGAATCATCCACCTGGCGACGAACATGTGGTGTCTCTGGAACCTGGGGCTGCTGGCAGAACCGTTAATGGGTTCGTTCGGGGTCGCCGCCTGTTATGTTTTGACCGGTGCGGCCGGCAACTTGCTCTCCGTGATCTGGAATGCCCGACATTTTAGTGTCGGGTTATTCAACCAGCAAATGCAGCATCAGCCATTCAACCCGCTGGATTTTTTCCCGCCCGGAGCGGGAGCGTCCGGTGCCGTATTCGGCATTGCCGGGGCGTTGATCATTTTGCTGAAGTCGCCGCGCCTGCCAGTGCCACCCGAAGAGTTGAGCAAGCTGCGCAAGTCGGTCATCTACTTCGCGGTGATCAATCTTGTGATCGGCCTTGGGGTCAGCGTCAACGTCGTCGCCTCGCGCACCGGAATCAGCATCGATAACTCGGCCCACCTCGGCGGAGTCCTCTGCGGAATGTTATTTGCAATGCCGATGGTGCCTCAACTGGGCAATCCCAAGCCAATGTTTCGCACGCGCCTGCAGATCGCTGTGGGAATGATTGTGGGCATCCTGGTGCTGTTCGGTTTTTTCATCACTGTGGTGACCGGTTAGAAATTGGGTGGGTCGCATCCAAAGAGAGCTCCATTCGTCGAATCATGTAAAAATCTGATTGAACGCTGCTCGTCGAATCCCCCTGAAGGAGGAAGAGCATGAGGCGTCGTGAATTTCTGAAGCAAGCGGCGGTTACGGCTGCGACGGTGGCTGTTTCGAGCCAACTTGAATCTAAAACTCCCACAAATCCAATTGCACGGCGCACGCTGGGGCGAACGGGCGAACAGCTTTCGATCATTGCGTTTGGTGGCATTGTCGTCATGAACGAAACCACTGGCGAGTCCTCGAACATTGTGGCCGAAGCTGTGGACCGCGGGATCAACTACTTCGATGTTGCTCCGAGCTACGGCAACGCGCAGGAGCGGCTCGGGCGGGCGTTGGCGCCGTACCGCAAGAACTGCTTTCTGGCGTGCAAGACGGAAGGCCGGATGAAGGATGATTCTCGCAAGCAACTGGAAGAGTCGCTGCGGTTGCTGAAGACGGATCACGTGGACCTCTACCAATTCCATGCGTTGACCAAGATGGCGGACCTGGATAAGGTGCTCGGTCCCGGTGGTGCGATGGAGACCATGGAGGAGGCGAAGAAGGAAGGGAAGATCCGCTACATCGGATTCAGCGTGCATTCGGCGGAGACGGCGGTGGCGGCAATGGACAGGTATAACTTCGACACGATTCTGTTTCCGCTGAATTTTGTACTGTTTACGCAGGCGGGATTTGGGCCGCAAATTCTAAAAAAGGCGCAGGAGAAAAAGATGGGAATCCTGGCGCTAAAGGGCATGGCAAAGTCGGTGTGGCCTGACGATCAGAAGAAGGACCATCCCGAGCCGAAGTGCTGGTACAAGCCGGCAGGGTTTCCCGACGAAGCGTCGATGGGGTTGCGCTGGACGCTGGGGCATCCAATCACGGCGGCGATTCCGCCGGGGGATGAACGTTATTTCAGGCTGGCGATGGATGTGGCGCAGAGCTACAAGCCGTTGGAAGCGCACGAAGAGCGCACGCTGCTCGCGGGCGCTCAAGGAGCCGAGCCTATTTTCCATTTGGGGAACGATGCGTAACGGGGCCTGGTGCGTCACTGGCCATGAAGCCCGAAGCCCCGCGTGGCCTTGGAAACCTTGAAACTACCGCACTGCTGTCGAAGCGAACTTCTTGACCATGGCGAGCAGCAGTTTGCGATCGCTGTCATTGAGGTTTGTTGAGTAGCGGCGAATCTGCGTAAGGAAACGCAGTTCGTCGTCGGTGAGGTGGTGTGTATTGACGGCGCCGCCCAGAGAGTCTTCGGCGAAAAACTGTGCAATTGGTAAGTCCAGAGCGAGTGCAATTTTTGAAAGTGTGTCGAGCGAGGGAACTGTGTGGCCGTTTTCAACCCGCGAGAGATAGCAACGTAGCAGGCCCGTTTTTTTCTCGATGTCGCCTTGGGAAAGCCCCTTTTGCAGTCGGTGCGCGCGGATGGTGGTGCCGATCTTCATCACGCCAGTGCCTTTCACGCTTCCCGTGCCTTGGAGGTACCCACGGTAGCTACCACTGAGTTATTGGCGTAAGAGTAAACATGCTATCTCGGGGTGCGCAAGCGGAAATCGATGTTGAAAACTCCGGTGGTAACCTGCATGTAAACCAAATGGTAAACAGCAGGTCCGTTTTTCGGCAGTTGTTCTCGGTCGGACCGCGAAATGCGCGGGATGTGGCCTTGTAAGTCCGCCGGGTATTTCTGACGTCAACCTTCACAGCTCGATATTCGTCTGTCTGAATACAGGTTCGAGTGCGGGAGCATGGATGAAGCGAGGGGTATCACGCGGGGCGATCACGGCGGCGTTCTGTGTAGTCGCAGGCATCAGCGCCTGGGCTCAGTCACCGGCCCCTGTTCCCGCTTCGACGGCCAATTCCCCGGCAGTGGCTGCTGCGCCGACCGCTCCTGAAGCTCCCGAAGCTCAATCCACGATTACTGGCGGTAAACTCCACGGGCACGTAAAGAGCGGCACTATTCCGCTGCCTGGCGTGACCGTTACGGCCCAGAACACGCTCACCGGCAAGCGCTACTCCACCACGACCGACTTGACCGGTGCGTGGGCGCTGACGATTCCGCAGAACGGGCGCTATGTGATTCGCACCCAATTTGCCGCCTTTGCCCAGGGCGCTCAGGAGGCGGTGCTAAATGCGCAGAGCCACGACCAGGCGGTCGATTTTCAACTAATGCTTGCCTCGCGGGCGGCTCAGCAGCAGCAACGCGAAGATGCGCAAACGGGGCAAGTTTCGCAGGCGATTCGACAACTGGCGAGCAATGGGGCGCAGGCTCTGAACCTGGTGAGCGCGTTGAGCGGTGATACCGAGACGCAGGGCGGGGCAACGGCTGCGGCTGGAGCGGCGTTGCCTTCGATTGCGGGGAACTCGGACTTCAGCGACCAATCGGTTGCGATCAGCGGACAGTCAGGCTCGGTGAGTCCGATGGCGGGCGTTGATATGGATCGGCTGCGCGATGCCATGGAGACGATGCGCGCACAAGGTGGCATGAATGTGGACGGCGCACCCGGCGGAGGCCTATTCGGAGGTGGAGGATTTGGGCCCGGTGGGGGCGGAGGAGGGTTTGGCGGAGGATTCGGTGGTGGGTTTGGCGGCGGCGGCCGTGGGGGCGGGGGGCGCGGCAACTTCCGCGGTTTCAATCCGGGACAGCCACACGGTTCAATCTTCTGGATGGGCAGCAACTCCGCGCTGAACGCTCAGCCCTTCAGCCTGTACGGACAGCCGCAGGAACAGCCGGCCTCGGGCACGAATCGATTCGGGCTCACATTCATGAGCGCTCCGTATATTCCGAAGCTAACGAAACCCAGCGGGAAGGACACGATATTTCTAACGCTGTCGGGATCGCGTAGTTCCAATCCGGTGGACGAGTACGCGACGGTACCGACGGATGCCGAACGCGCCGGAGATTTCTCGGCCGCAGGTCTGCCGCCGATCTTCGATCCGACAACGCAGCAGCAGTTCTCATCGGGTGGGATTTTGAATGTGATTCCTTCGGCGCGCGTTTCACAACAGGCCAAAGCGCTGCTGACATGTCCAAATCCTGTTTCGAGCGGGGCGAATTGCCAGCCGTTCTATCCGGAACCGAATATTTCGAATTCAGTCCAGAACTATCACCTGCTGACGACGGCGCAATCCAACTCGACGCAGGCCGGCATCCGCTATATGCGCAGCATCGGTGCAAATGCCTCGCCGTTCGGAATGGGTGGTGGTCGCGGAGGCGGCGGAGGCGGGCGGAGAGCACAGCAGAACCAGGGGTTGCGGCAGAGCATGAATGCCAACTACAACTGGAGCCACGCCGCCTCAGACAACGTAAATATCTTTCCGCAACTCGGCGGAAAGACGTCGTCCGATTCGAACTCGTTGCAGGCGGGCTATACGGTGGGGTATCACAAATTCACGAATGTGTTCAACGTGCATTGGAATCGATCAGACACCAATGTGACCAACTTCTTTACGAATGGGCCAGACATTGAGACGCAGCTTGGAATTCTCGGGCCGAACAGCACCCCGCTGAACTTGACGTCGCAGAATTATGGATTGCCGGGCATTGTCTTGAGCAATATCGCGGGCATGAACGAACTGCAGCCGCGAATTGCAGTCGCCCAGACGATTTCTTTTTCTGAGAGTTTCAGCTGGATTCACGGCAAACATAACATGCGTTTCGGCGGAGACTATCGGCGCGTACATAACGACTTTCTATCGAGTTCGAACGCGACCGGGACGTTTGCCTTCACCGGCCTGTTTACCCAGAACGCGACGAGCGACCCGAACACGGGTTTTTCGGTCGCCGATTTTTTGCTGGGACTTCCGCAGCAGACAGCGCTTAATTCCGCGGTGAACAAAACTTACCTGCGCGACAACGTCATTGACGGCTTTGCGATGGACGACTGGCGCTGGCTGCCGAGTCTCTCGCTGAACTACGGTCTGCGTTACGAATTCTTCGCGCCATACACAGAAAAGTACGGACGGCTCGCGGAGGTTCTGACAAATCCGGCAGAAGCATTTACTTTGCAGACGCAGGTGCAATCGGGACAAGCCGGACTGCCTGCTTCGCTGGTGTATCCGTTCACCAAGGCATTTGCGCCACGCGTGGGAATTGCGTGGAGAACCCCAAAGCTGAAGCAGACTGTGATCCGCGCCGGATTTGGAATGAACTATACGGTTGGGTCATACAGCACGTTTGCAACAACGATGGCTCATCAACCGCCATTTTCAAATCAGCAGACAAACCAGGAGATCACTTCAACAGGCGCCCCGACTGCGGCGTGCGTGCAGAGCGGCACCTGCCTGACGCTCGCGCAAGGATTTCCCGCCCCAGCGACGGTAGGAAATTACTCGGTCGATCCGCACTTCCATTTGCCGTATGTGCAGACATGGAACCTCGATATCCAGAAGACGCTACCTTGGGGAATCGTAATGAATCTCGGCTACAACGGGTCGAAGGGAAACCATCTGGATATCGTTACCGCGCCGCGTGCGCTAGAGGCCAGCCCAGCCACTGATCCTTCGAATCTGCTGTTCCGTTATGAGCAGGGAATTGCGTTTTACAAATTCAACGCAGGCACGCTGCGCGTGAATAAGAGGCTTTCGAACGGGGTAGCGGTGGGCGCCAATTACCAGTATTCGCACGCGATAGACAATGCGGGAATCGTGGGCGGAGTGGATGGTGTTGGTGCGCAGGATTGGACGAACCTGCAGGACGAGGAAGGCAACTCGAGCGTCGACGTCAGGCATAAAGTGAGCGGGAATTATGTGTATGAATTGCCTCTCGGCCAGGACAAGCGCTGGGTAACGACGGGCACCGGTTCGCATATTTTGGAGGGTCTTTCGGTCTCGGGCACTTTCACATTTGCGACCGGCACACCACTGACCCCGATCTTTCAAGCAGGAACGACAAGCGTGGCATGCGGCACAGCAGGTACGTTCCGTCCGAATCTGACCGGAACGCCCCTGAATCTTAGTTCGGGCCGACAATGGTTCAGTCCTGCGGCATTTGTCGAGCCTTCGAATCCGGTGGGGAATCCATATCCATGCGGTGTGTTTGGAAATACGCCGCGTAGCTTCTTCATGGGGCCGGGGACCGTGCAGAACAATATGGCACTCTCGAAGACGATGCAACTGGGCGAGACACGCAGCCTGGAGATTCGCGCGACCATTAACAACGTTTTCAATACGGTGCAGTACGCGGGCGTTGACACCAATGTGGCATCGCCAACGTTTGGACAGGTGACTTCCGCGGGTGCGATGCGGTCTTTCCAATTCACTTCGAGGTTCAGGTTTTGATGGTGAATTGGATGGAAAAGACGGTTGCCGTTGTGGCTATGTGCGCCCTTGCGTTACCGGCCGTACCGGTTGCGACGGCGCAGGATGCCAGCACCACGCAGCAAAACAATTATGTCTTCAAGGCCAATGCCGAACTGGTATTGACCAACGTAGTGGTGCGTGATGCGAAGACCGGCGAGTTTGTGCGGGGGCTCAAGCAAAGCGACTTCACCGTCTCAGAGAATGGAAAGGCGCAGCAGATTTCCTCGTTTGATTTCCAGACGGTCGAAATGGCAACGCCGTTGAACGAGGCCACCATTAGTGGATTGGCAATGGGTGTAAATGCGCCGGGGACCAAGGCCGCGGTTGTCGCGAAACCTGAAGACTTGCGCAACCATCGGCTGATTGTGATGTTTTTCGATCTGACATCGATGCAGCCGGAGGATCTGGACCGCTGCGTGAAGGCGGCGCGGGATTTCCTGACGAATAAGATGCAGGCTGCAGATCTGGTTGCGCTGGTTTCACTGGATCAGACGCTCAAGGTGGATCAGGACTTTACTTCGGACAAAGCAGTATTGGCGAACGAAGTTGGTATTTACAACGGGACCGAGGGACAGGGGTTCACACCGGGCGCCACGGCAAACACCAACCAGGTGGAGGATACGACGGGATACACGCCCGATGAGAGTGAGTACAACGATCTGAACACAGATCGCGAATTGTTCGCGTTGCGCGCGATCTCAAAGTCGCTTGAAAAGATTACGGAAAAGAAATCGCTGTTGTATTTTTCTGGCGGCATTTCGCGGGATGGAATTGAAAATCAGGCGTCGTTGCGCGCGGCCATCAATTCGGCGGTCCGGGCAAATCTTTCAATCTATAGCGTGGATACGCGCGGCCTGCAGGCCATCTCGCCCCTCGGCGATGCGTCAACGGGAAGCATTCGAGGATCAGGAGCGTTCAATGGCGCGGCGCTTACGAACAACATGAACGCCAACTTCGCCTCGCAGGAAGTAATGGCGACGCTGAGTTCGGATACCGGCGGCAAGGCATTCTTCGATTCGAACGATTTTGCTCCGGCGTTTGCTCAGGTGCAGCGCGATACTTCTGCTTACTATGCGATTGGATTCCACTCGACAAATCCGGCACGGGACGGGAAGTATCGGAAGCTGACCATCAAGATCAACAAGCCTGGTATGAAGTTGGAGTACCGCCCGGGCTATTACGCCCCAGCCGACTTCAAGCATTCAGGCCGCGAAGACCGCGAGCGCGAACTGGACGAACAACTGACGAGCGACCTGCCGGCGACGGACGTGGCCGTGTATCTGGATGCGATGTACTTCCGGCTGGATGAGAATCGATTCTTTGTGCCGGTTTCGCTGATCGTGCCGGGTTCGCAAATTCCGTTTGTGAAGGGCGGGGATAAGGACAAGGCTACGCTCGACATTATTGGCGAAGTGATTGACGAGGTGAAGCGGCCAATCGGCAATGCGCGGGAGACCGTGAAGCTGAATCTCGATCCGGCACTACAGGCGCGGCAGAAGAATATCGAGTACACCACAAGTTTCAACTTGCCGCCGGGCAAATATCACCTGAAATTTGTGGTGCGGGAGAACCAGACCGGCCGGATGGGTTCGTTCGAAACAGACATCACCCTGCCGGACATGAAGAAGCAGCCGCTGAAGATGAGCTCCATTGTTCTTGCTTCGCTACGGCAGCCGAGCAAGAAGAATTCGCCCCTTATCAGGGCGGGCGAGGAGTACGTTCCCAACATCAGCCATGTTTTCCACCAGGATCAGCACCTTTACCTGTTGTATGAGGTGTATGGACCTGCACGGGAAAAGCTGCCAGAGGGCCAGCCCAGGGGAACGAAGGCCGGAATCAACCTGCTCAGCAGCCTGGAATTGATGCAAGGCTCGACGAAGGTGTACGAGACGCCGCTGGTGCAGGCGAAAGCGGTGAACGTGGAAGGGCGGGATGCGGTGGCCGTGGAGTTGGATGTGCCGCTGACCGTGCTGAAACCAGGCCCCTATGTGTGCCAGCTGAATGTAATCGACGATGCCGGGGGCAGCTTCGCCTTTCCCCGTTTTGCGGTTCTGGTGCGTGAAGCCGCCGCGGCGCCAACTCCCACGGAGCCGGTCCCCAGTACGGCAAGTTTGGGTTCGTCCGGGCAGAAGTAGACTCAAATCCTGCAACAGTTCTGCTCGACCAATCCGCGTATTCTGAAGCGGAGAGGTGAAATGGCGGGCGGCAATCCAGGGCGTGTTGCGGTGATCACGGGAGCGACCGGAGGCGTGGGTTCTGCGGTTGCGCGAGCTCTTTCCCGGGCGGGCTATTCGCTCGTGCTGACGGCACCCTCGATGGAAAAGCTGAGTGCACTGGCTTCGCAACTCAAGGGTCCCTGCACGGTAATTGAAGGGAACCTCAGCGATGAATCCCTGCCTGAGACGTTGCTCTATGCGGCACTCGACCGCTTCGGGCGGTGCGATATCTGTTTCAATAATGGAGCACTCTTTGAAGCAGGAATTATCGAGACCGTTGATATTGAACGTCTCAGCAGCATGGTTCGCGTCAACGTCGAGGGCTCGTTCCGCTTTGCATATGTGTTTGTGAAGCACTTTGTCTCCGAAGGGTCTGGGCACCTGGTGAATGTTTCAAGTGTCCTCGGCAGCAGTTCGCGGCCAACGGCCTATGCTGCGACTCAACGCGCGATTGAAGTACTTTCAGATGCGTTGGTCACGGAACTGGGCGACGGCGATGTCCTTGTATCGTGCATTCAGCCGGGGCTGGTTAAGAGTGGGCTTCATCATCGCTGGGAGATCGCACCGGATGGCGCGGGATCGGGATATCCGCTGGAGCCGGAAGATTTTGCCCGCATGGTGCTGTTCGTCCTCGAGCAGGCGGGGAGCGGGAAACAGGAAGCGGAGGCGGAACATGAGTTGCCTGGCGCAGAGGAACGATCTGTTGGAGAGTCCGTGAACGCAGCAGAGGAAGAAAAGTTCGAAGCTCTCGGAGCGGAAACTTCTGACGAGGAAGTCGAGGATTCCCCGGAAGCAGGGGATTCTCCGGATGAAGGGGATTCTCCGAAAGATGGGATTGTGCAGGACGAAATCTAAGCGGCGGAGTCAGGCGGAAGGATTGCGGTCACGATCTGTGCCGCGATAAGGGCAGTGCCGGCAACCCGATCCGCAGCACGTGCCGCGCTTGAGGAGATAAGTCGCGGTGAAGACCGTGTAGGGGCCATCGAAGTAATAGTCTTCCGGATCGAGGCTTGGCACATGCGTTGGCGGCGCCGGGGAATCGCTCTCTTCCATTTTCGAATTGTCTCAGACTCCTTCGGGGATGCGACGGCGTTCGTCCACGACCTGACCCACACGCGCACATTTAGAATCGAAGTATGACATTGACCGCGCAAGATCGCGCTCGCCGCATCAAGATCATTCTCTTCGACGTGGACGGCGTGTTGACTGATGGCACCATCTGGCTTGTTCCCGCTCCCAATTCCGCATCGAGCAGCGCTGACACGCAGTCGCACCTTTCAAAGCACGAAGGACAGGTTGGCTTTGGGGTTCACTCGACGACCATGATGGAAGCGAAGGGCTACAGCGCGCACGATGGAACTGCAATTTCGCTGGCACGGCTTGGCGGTATGAAATGCGGCGTGATTACGAAGCGCATCAGCGAGACGGTGGCCACGCGGGCGCGCGACCTGAAACTGGAGTTTGTCTATATGGGGCAGGCGTTCAAGATGCAGGCCGTGCGCGAGATCATGGCGAAGGAAGGCGTAACGCTCGAAGAAATTGCTTATGTCGGCGATGATGTAATCGATCTACCCGTGATGCGGGAGTGCGGATTTGCGGTTGCCGTGGCCAATGCACGGCAGCAGGTAAAGGACGAGGCGCACTACGTCACGCCGAATGCGGGCGGGTACGGCGCGGGACGGGATGCTGTCGAATTCATTCTTGAGGCTAAGGGGCTTTTGCAAAAGACGATTGAAGAGTACATCGACGAGCGCAACCCGATTTCGCCGACGATGGACATCGGCAAAGGCTCAGACTAGACCCATTCCACGGTTCAGTTTGGAGTCGGAAATACCTGTTCGATGAGAATTGTTCTGAGCGTCTGGCGGAGGTCGGTTTTTGCGTCCGGTTCGGTGTTCGATTGCGGATGTAGTTCGGGTGTAGAAGGTGGAGCGCCGGTATCCGTTGTGTTCACAGCGAGAATGCTGGCGCAGTGATCCGCCGGGTCGATCAGCAGCTCGGACGAAAACCCGCCCTGATCCCCGTCGTGATAGATATAACGATGACCGCCGGATTCAACCACGAAAAATCCGAGTCCCATCTTCGGCTGCGAACCATGAGGGCCAGCTGTATATGCGGTTGCGGGCTGGCCCGGCTCCGTCGCGGGTAAACCGCCTGTCCAGGCCTCTTCGAGCGAACTACGCTTTAACACAATTTCGTAGAGCGGGTTGCCGGGATCACCGATGAGGAAGCGCAGATATTTCGCCATGTCGGTGATCGGCGCTTTGAGTCCACTGTTCGATGTAGTGATGCCCGTGTCGTAATTGAAAGGCTGGGGAGTGAGTTTTACACCGGCGCGAAGATAGCTGGCGGCGCCGTGCGGCTCGAGAAAATATGGCGCGACGTCGAAGTAGCTATTCGCCATGCCAAGGGGCTTGAGAATGTTCTTGTCGATGTAGACTTCAAAGTCGTCGCCGCTGAGACGCTCGATGATCTGGCCGAGGAAGACATAGCCAAGATTGGAATAGCTCCAGCGCGAGCCGGGCGTGAAGGCCACGTGCGTGTACGGCAGCATTGCAGCGACCTGCGACCAGTGGGTTGGCTCGAATGGCTGCCAGTCGCAGTTGGAGGCGTCGTCGCAATCCCATGGCCAGGTCGGATTGCGGAATCCCGCGCTGTGCGCAAGCAGATGCCGGATGGTGATGGTGTCGACGTTGCCGAACGCATCGTGAACATTGCGCAGTTCGGGAACGTAGCGCACGGCCGGATCGTCGAGCGAGAGCTTGCCGCGGTCGCGAAGCTGCAGGATCGCAATGGCGGTCATGGTCTTGGTGATCGATGCCCAGTTGTAGGCGGTTGCGTCGTCGACTTTTTGATGCGTATCGCGTCTAGCCTCTCCAAATGCGAGGGTCTGCGCTGGACCCTGGCCGCGCACGATTGCGAATCCGCCACCTACGACCCCATGCTGCTTCAGCACCGCCTCGAATTGAGGGCGGAATCCGTCGAGCGAGGAGTGCGACAGGGGTGCCTGGGCGTGGCTTGAGGCGGCTATCAGCAGGCAGGCTATCGCCGCCGTGAGCCTGGGAACATCTGAATGTCGGTTCGGCATGGGGCAATCATAATATGCGCGCCGAGCGGGCAAGACCAGGCAATGAGCGATTGTCAAAGTCTTGGAAGCTGGCGGACATCCAGCAGCCTAGTCAGCGCATCCTATTGTTTACTTGGATCTTGCTGTTCGTCCCGCCTTATTTTCTATTTAAAGCAATCTTTGGTTTTGCGGTGCCATTTCAGATTTTGCGAGGTCTGGACGTGAAGAATATATCTAAAGCGAGAATCCTCTTTGTTGATGATGAGCCATGCATGCGCGAACTGATGGCGATGATCCTCACGGAAGAAGGATACGAAGTCTCTACAGCTACGGACGGGTTTGACGCGCTGGCGCGGATTCGCAGTTCCGTTCCTGATCTCATCATCTCGGATCTGCAAATGCCTCGGATGTCGGGCGTCGAATTTTTGTCGGTCGTGCGCCATCGGTTCCCCGCGATTCCAGTGATCGCCATCAGCGGCGCGTCTGATATGAAGGAATTCTTGCCCGCGGAAGTGATGGCGGATGCGTTCTATCCAAAGTGCCGTTGCCAGCCGGATGAGTTGATGCGAACGGCTTCAGACCTCATGCATCTGCCGCTGGCGCGCCCGACGAATTATCACCCTGCTCCTACATCAAGGGTGCAGACCGGCCGGCGCATTCAAGATGGAAGTGGAAATCGAGCATGGCAGCTGACGTGCACAGACTGCCTGCGCATATTTTCCTGGATAGGCGGAGAAGAGACTGGCCAAGGGATTCAGCAGGCGCATTGTCTGTTCTGCATGACACCACTGAATTTTGTCAACGACGTTCAGATACCGTCCGCCGTTTCAAGCCCTTGCGTTCCGGCAAGGATGTCCGCGGCTTGAAGGACGGATTCAAGTTCTGAGCGGCTATGTTTGCGATCGCGATCAGAAGAACAGAAGGCCAGCCGCAAGATGCGGCTGGCCTTCTCTTTATCAGGCAGATCAACCGAGCACAATGGTTGGCTTCTCGCCGCGCGTGTCTACCTCGTTCAACTCGGTGAGAATGGTACGAGTTTCGCCGGGCATCAGCGCAACGTAGTTATCGGAGTAGATCGCCGGCAGGATGCGGTCGCCGGTCTTCTCCCGTACTGCTTTCACGCGCACCATCAGGGCAGGCGAGGCTCCAGTGTTCTCCAGTTTTGTTGACAACTCCCAGAGGTCCCCTTTGCGGACGGTGGAGGTTGTAGCGTTCAGCTTTGGCGCAGGCAACTCGCGGATGGCGCGAAAATCGTTCTGCCGCAAGCCGCGAAGGTAAAAGTTCGAGGAGATTGTCTGGGAATCGCGGCTGAGTGCCAGGCGCAGGAAGTGGACTGGCGACAATCCGCCAGGATACTTCATGTTGATGCAGGCTGTTGTGGAGTCTTCGGCGCTATCCAGCGACGCAGTCTTCAGGTCCATCCGCTTCCCATCCATGTTCAAGATTTCGACGGACGCCGTGAGGCCGGCAACCTTGCCGGCGTTGTAGTTGACGACTTCGACAGTTTCATTGGCGCAGTTCCACTGGATATGCAGAGGCTCCGAGCCTTTCTTGCATCCGTAGTAAGCCGCTGTCGGTTCAAAGAAATAGTCGTACGTCTGCCAAACGAACGATGGCCAGCAGGAGTGGCTCATCCACAGCAGCACGCCCATGCGGTACTTGCTTTGCGCCTCAAACATGGCGCGGTAGGTATCGTAGTTCACGTACTGCGCCAGCCTGATCCACTCCTCGGCATTGGTCGCGCCGCCAAAGCTGTTCTCAATGATGGCGCGGAAGCCGGCGCCGCCCATCGCGCCCTGAAGGCAGAAGTCGTGCAGGCCCCAATCGAGCGCCTGCGGCCAGAGCGCTTTTTCGGGCATCATCAAGCGCACGCTATCGAGCGATGGAATATTGGGCGCTCCGATTTCACTGTGCAACTGTTTGTCGGCCGACGTGAAATAGAAGCTGGCGGGATTCGCCCAGTAAGGGCCGTGACCGCTGACTACTTTGTCTGCGGAACTCGGAATGTAGTGAAGGCCCGGATGCAGGTCGCCAAGGGTCTTCCGAATCCCCTCTTCGAGCGGCGGTGGAGGGAAGCCCTCATTGCGCCCGCAATAGAGTCCGACGGAAGGATGATTCCGGATGCGGAGGACGAGGTCGTTCACGTTCTTCAGGAAAAGCTCGTTGTCATTCGGTTCAGGGCCGTCCCACGGATTGGCAAGCCAAAAATCCTGCCACACCACGACGCCGTGACGGTCGCAGGCTTCATAGAATGCTTCGTCGCCAATCTGGCCGACCCAGTTTCGGATCATGGTGAAATTCATCTCGCGGTGGTAACGCACCGCAACATCGTATTCGCGGGCACGATAGCGGAGCATCGACTCGCCGAATCCCCAGTTGCCTCCGCGCGCAATGAATCTGCGTCCGTTGATCCACATACGCAGATCGCCTCCGTCTTCGCTGTAGGTCATCTGGCGAATGCCTGCCTTGAAGGCCTTCTTGTCGACCGTCTTTCCGCCGGCTTCCACGGAGATCTGTGCGTCGTAGAGGTACGGATCTCCGTAACCGACGGGCCACCACAGCTTGGGATCTTTCAGGTGAAGTGGAGGAGCCGAGGTCGGCTCAAGCGTGACGGTCTTCCGTTCTCCCGCGGCAAGCTGTATGCGCTGCTGCACCCGGATATCCCCCATCTGGAAGTGCACCGCGCCACTGAAGGGATGAGCCTGGTGATTGATGAGATCTGCCTGGACGGTGAGGTCGGCGGATGATATTTCCGGAAGCGGAAGCTTGGAAGAAACGAATTGGTTTTCGATTGTTACGGCTTCCGTGACTGCGAGAGAGACATCGCCCCAGATGCCGATGTTGCGCCCGCGCATGGTTGGAATCCAGTCCCATCCGATGGAGGCGTGATAGGTGGGATTGTCGGCTCCAAGTCCGCCGCCATTCTTGGCGCAGACCTCAAATGTCTTTTGCTTGGCGCTGCCAGGTGTCGCGTTTTTCTCGATCCGGACGGCGAGAGCGTTCACACGGCCGGGCAGGATTTTCTGCGACACATCAAACTGGCCGCGCATGAAGCCGCCTTCAATTCGACCCAGCTTCTCGCCGTTCAGAAACACTTCTGCTTTCCAGTTGATGCCGTCGAAGTTAAGCCATGCGAATTGCTGCGGAGACTTCGCAGGAGCGGTGAATTCAGTGCGGTACCAGAAATCGGAGTAGAAAAAGGAATCCGATATATGGAGTTGATTCTGGCCGAAGTTTGGATCAGGAATCGCA
Source organism: uncultured Acidobacteriaceae bacterium (assembly GCA_963832035.1). Classification (GTDB taxonomy): domain Bacteria; phylum Acidobacteriota; class Terriglobia; order Terriglobales; family Acidobacteriaceae; genus Telmatobacter. Next base: position 1,447,989 of record CAWHSK010000005.1, read on the forward strand.
CCGACATTTGCATAGGAACTCAAAACTGTTCCCGGCACGGTGGCGACCAGCCAGTCAGCATCGTGGAACGCGGGCTTTGACAGGGCGTCGCCTGCTTCCTGGACGAGGTTCGCCCTTTGAATGCGCCACGATCCTCCGGCGAGGACAAGTTTCTGGTCTGCATTTGATTGAGGCGCTGGTTTGGGCTTGGCTGTAAACCCGCCACGGCCGAGAACTTCGATTTCGCTGAGAATATAGCCGTTTGGAGAGCTTGGTCGCTTCATCAGGACGCGCACGTAGCGGCCACTTGCGGGCTGCGGCAGTTTGAAATCGTCGATCGCGCCGGACAAGCCGGAAAGCGACTGAAGATCGCGCCAATTCTCTGCATCGTCAGAAACCTGAACGGAGCCTTCGGTGGCGCGGGCAATCCAGTAGAGCTTCACGTGATCAAATTCGCACCGGGAACCGAGGTCAACGTAAACCCATTCTTCACCCGATCCCGCGCTCATCCATGCGCTGGTGAAACTGTATGGGCCACCGACTTCAATGCGCTGATCGCCTTTGAAGAATGCCACCTGACCGAGTTTCCATGTCGTGTTGAAGACCGACATGGGATTATTTCCGGAACCCATTGCGCACTCGACGCGATAAAAGCGGCTGCGGCTAACGGAGTTGAGCGAAATGAAGGGCGTGAAGAAGTGATTTGGAGCGCAGAAATCCGGCGGATACCCCGCGGTGGAAGCCGGCTTCGGTGCTGAAGTTGTGCCGGCCACTGTCCATGTGCGGCCGTCGTCGGAAACAAAGATCGTAAAGTTGAGCGCGGCGGGCGATGCCTGGAGTGGTGAAACAACAAAGAGCTGGATGCGGTCAATTTCCGGCGCTGAATCGCCGCCCGCGAGCTGGATGTCTACCTGTGCGCGATTGCCGCGAAGTTCCATCGTATTCATGGGCGCGTGGTCGACGATCACTTCGCGATTTTCTTTGGACACCGGTCCCTGGGATGCATCCGAGACGACGATCCACTGTGGCAATCGATCTGTTTTTATGCCGTCGGTTACGAGCTGGGCGGTGAGGTTGTAGTCGTAACTGCTGGAGTGATAAGCCGGGCGCAGGAGAGCAAGATTGCGGTAATTTGCGCTGTCGGGTATTAGGGTGGGACCGAAATCGGCGCCAGGTTCTCCGGGATAAATTCCAACGCCGCGCGTGTACTCCAGCATCCTGGTTGGCTCACCTGCTGACGCTTGCGCGCTGGATGTTCCAGCCTCAATATTTCGGGCAGGTTTGGCGAAGGCGGAAGTGCCATCGACTGCTATACCCGCACCCACGATTGCCGTGGTCTTCAGGAAATCTCTTCTTGATGTCGTCATCTGTTCTCCGTAAGTCATACCCGCATCACATCGTATTCCAGTGAAGTTGCAGCGCACCGATGAGTCGAGCGGTTTTTTCATATGCATCTTCGGCCAATTCCGTCGACTTTTCGGTATTCTGCGAAAGTGACTTTTCAGCGCCGATGGTTTTGCAGGTTTGGCTCGACAACCATGTTAGCTGCATAGGCTGGCCCGCACCACGTTCGAGGATTGCCTCTGGGTTGTGGATGGGTTGGAATCGGACGATTCGGCAACGATGGAGGCCCGTCGAGTCGCGCTACTCTTCCTTAAGGAAGGCATTCGGATTGCTTCTCAATCCGAGCGTTCGATCGCATGGAGGCGAGATGAATATCGACTTTTCGGGCAAGGTGGCAGTGGTCGCTGGCGGTACTGGCGGACTTGGTAAGGCGGTGAGCCTCGGATTTCTGAAAGCCAGCGCAAAGGTGATCGTCACGTATCACAGTGAAGCGGAGTTTCGCGCCCTGCAGGAAGTAGCCGGTCCGAATCGGTCTTCCTTGGAGGGGCATCAGGTAGATGTCACTAACGCAGCTGCAGTCGCTGGCTTGCTCAGTGGAGTTCTGGCGAAGCATGGCGCAGTGGATGCGCTGGTGAATACCGTTGGGGGGTACGCCGGTGGCATAAAGCTGTGGGATCTGGATGCGAGCGTATTTGATCGAATGCTGGAACTCAATCTGCGGTCAGGTTTTGTGCTGGCCCGCGCGGTGTTACCGATCATGCTGAAGGCTGGTCATGGATCGATCGTCAACGTGGCGGCTAAAGCGGCGATCGATCACGGCGCCGGGGCCGGTGCATATGCTGCGTCGAAGGCCGCCGCGGTGGCGCTGATGGACTCTCTTGCGGCAGACGCCAAGGGAACTGGCGTGCGTGTGAACTCCATTCTTCCCAGCATTATCGATACGCCCGCAAACCGGCAGGCAATGCCAGATGCCGATTTCAAAACGTGGCCAAAGCCGGAGGATCTTGCGAACGTCATCCTGTTCTTATCCAGTGACTTCGCCAAGGCGATCCACGGCGCGGCTGTGCCGGTCTACGGCAATGACTGAAGCGCATTGGCTGATTGAATCAACTCATCAAGTGAGTTCATAGGGATGGCGTTGATGGCGAGATACCAGGTTACCTGCGATGTCGTCGCCCTCGATCGTTTCTGACGCGGGGTCCCAGTGGACGTGATGTTGGGTCTTCATCGCGATCCAATGCAGCAGACAAGTAGAGCAGGCGCGGTGACCTATCTCTGCGGGCGCAGTGGGGGCCTTTCGAGAGTGAATGCAGTCGAGCCAGTTTCCATGCTGGTCATCGGATGTGTAGGGGTGAAACTCATTGGGTCCGATGACTGAATCCAGAAGCCTGGGGTCGCTGGCACGGAGTGGGATGATTGGCGTCGACGCTTCATTCGAGGTTGCGGTCGGGGTCGTCATGCCATCCCTGCAGACGAAGATCCAGCCCTTGTCGCCAATCCATTTGATGCCGTTTTCAAATTCGCCAGAGATCGTCATTACGACACCGTTCGCGTAACGACCGTAGGTTTTAAATGGACCGTGCACGTCCCACAGCCCTTCGGTGGGGAACTGGGCTTGCCCCCAGATTTCGCCGGGGCCGGTGAGTTCCGTGTCCATGCCCCAATGCGCGGTATCAACGTGGTGCGCGCCCCAACCCGTAATCATGCCTGCACCGAACTGTTCCATGCGAAGCCAGCCGGGCCGATCGAAGCCCTTGGTGGGCATCACCCGATCAAGCGTGTAAGGAACCTCCGGCGTTGAGCCGAGCCACGCGTCGTAGTCGAAACCCTGAGGGACCGGCATTGGCTCGGGATTACCGCCAGCGGGATCGCCGGGAAGGCCTATTTCAACACGTTGTACTGTGCCGATTCGGCCGTTTCTCACCAGTTCCACAGCACGCGCAAACTGCTTCCATGAGCGCTGTTGCGAGCCAATCTGCAGAATATGTTTGCTTGCCTTTACATGGTCCACCATGATGCGGCCCTCAAGAATGGTGAGCGAAGCAGGCTTTTGCAGGTAGACGTCTTTGCCTGCCGTAACTGCGGCCACTGCGAGGCGCGCATGCTGATGATCCGGAGTCGAGATCAGAACAGCATCAATCTCCTTGTCTGCAAGGAGTTCTCTGAAGTCGGCGTATCCCTTTGTGCCTGCATAGGGATTTCCGGTCTTCTTGGTGTAAGCGTCATTCACAAATTGCTTTCCGAGTTCAATGCGATCAGCGCTGAGGTCGCAGACCGCGAGGATACGATTGTCTCTACCAGCGACGCCGGTGAACTTGATCACGCCCGGCATATCGTGCACGCGTGAGATTCTGCCCACCCCGATTGCGCCGATATTGATGCGGTTCGAAGGCGCTGTTGCTCCGAAGACGCTGCGAGGTACGATGGTGGGGAATCCAGTAGCAATAGCCCCGGCAGCGGTCCCTTTGATGAAAGCGCGTCTCGTTGAACTCATGGATGCCTCCCGGGAATCGACTCACGCTTTGATCCGCCAATCCGAGCGGTCGGTACATTGGCTTAAGCGATCCCTTTACTTCGGTTTTCATATTAAATAGTAGAACCGCAATAACATTGAGATCTTCGGGGATAGCATCGTTTTGGAACGGGTCAGACCGCGGCTGCAGGGCCGATTTTCAGGCTAATTGGTCTTCCCTGATCAAAAAAAGACCCTATCCGCATCTTGGCTGCAGCAGGTAGAGTGATTCTCACTCCGAGAGTTGCCGATTTTAGGAACTGATATTGGAGGGAATTCACGATGGCGACGATTAATGTGAACGGCGAGCGACGAGAGGTCCAGGCACCGGCCGATACGCCGTTGCTCTACGTCTTGCGGAACGACCTCCAACTCACTGGCCCGCAGTTTGGCTGCGGCATTGCACAATGCGGCGCTTGTTCTGTTTTGATCGACGGCAAAGAGGTGCGATCGTGCATTACCGCGTTGTCTGACGTCGCTCCAAACCAGGAGATCACTACGCTTGAAGGTTTGCCTGCGCGATGGGCTAAGCAAAAGGGCATTCCCGCCGGTGAGGCGAAAGAGATGCTTCACCCAGTGCAGCAGGCGTGGATTGAAGAGCAGACTCCCCAGTGCGGCTTCTGCCAGAACGGCATGATGATCAAGGCAACGGAACTGCTCGAAAGCAATCCCAATCCGACGCTGAAACAAATCAAAGAGGCATACACCACATCTGGAATGTCGCCGAATCTGTGCCGTTGCGGAACCTATGTCGCGATCATCGAAGCCGTGCAGCACGCTGCCACGCTGATGGCGAAGGGAGGTAAGTGATGGCGAACAAGAGTAACAAGCCAATCGATGTATTTGGCGCGACCCTGACGCGCCGCGAGTTTGTGAAGACGAGCGGCATTCTGATGGTTGGCATCAGCATGGCAGGACCGGCGCACTTGAAGGGCGAGACGCCGAAGGCGCCGATTGCCAGGAACTCACTCGATCCCGCACTCCCAAGCTCATGGATTGAGATTCATCCAGATAACACGGTGCTCATTCGCACTGGAAAGAACGACTTTGGGCAGGGCACAGTTTTTACCGCTTATCGGCAGATTGTGGCTGAAGAACTGAGCATGCCCTTTGAGGCCATCACCACGGTTGTGTCTGGAGACACCGATAGCACGCCCGACGGGAGCGGCGCCTTCGATTTTCTCCAAAGGGGGACGCCCAACCTGCGCAAGGTGGCTGCGTATACCTACCAGGCACTCCTCGATCTTGCTTCGAAGAAACTTGGCGTAGAGAAAGACAAGTTGTCTGTGAAGGACGGTGTCATCTCTGGCGGCGGCAAGAGCGTTTCTTACGGCGACCTGGTCAAGGGTCAGCAATTTAACCTTACGATTCCGGTTCAGGGGAACCTGACGAGCATTATCGGCTTGAGTGTCACCGGGAATCCGCCGATGAAGCCGGTGAGCGAATACACAATCGTCGGCAAGTCATTCAAGAGTTCTGCAATTCAATCGAAGGTGTCAGCAAAGGCGGTCTGGGCGACAGATGTGCGACTGCCGGGCATGCTGCATGGAAGAGTAGTACATCCGAAGACGCTCGGGTCAACGCTGGTCTCTGCCGGTCAACTGGACAAGACGAAGTTCCCGAATTCGCAGGTCATCGTGAAGGGAAATCTTGTTGGGGTGGTAGCGCCAACCGAGTGGGAGGCGATCCAGGCCGCCCAGCAGGTTGCCGGCGACACTAAATGGACGGAATGGAAGGGACTGCCCGGCAACGCGAAGCTGTATGAATACCTGAAGAACGAGGCCGACTGGAAGTCCACACCGGTGATGAAAAGTGGCGCCACCAAGGGCGATGTGGGGCCGGCGCTTGCATCGGCCCAGAAGAAGCTTTCTGCCACCTATCGGTTGTCGTACATGAAGCACGCACCCATCGGACCGACCATGGCAATTGGCGATGTGAAGGCGGATGGAACAGTACACATTCACACGCACAACCAGAATCCGCAACAACTGCGCGGCGAGATCGCGAAGATGCTTGGCGTCACAATCGATCATGTGATCGTGCACATTTATCCGGGACCCGGGCACTACGGTAGATCGAACGGCGGAAATGCCGGGGCGGAAGACGAGGCGGTCATCTTGTCGCAAGCCGTGGGCAAACCAGTCCGCGTGCAGTGGATGCGGGCGGACGATATGCGGTGGTCTACGCAATCGCCCGTGTCATTCTCAGAAGTCGAACTGGCGGTCGATGAGCACGGCAAGATCGCTGCATACCAGATCGACCACTTCATGCCGCCGATGCAGGACGATCGTCTTGTGGGAGCCGTGCTTGCCGGGATGCCCACAATGCCCGCGCCAGACGTCCACGGAGACTTCATCACCTCGACCATGAATAACATCGCGGATGAGTGGCTCTATCCAGAAGCTGCCCATGTGATCGAGCGGGGACATGGCACTTTCCAGGTGGGACAAAAGGCCTCTGCCGATTGCCGTCGGTCTCCGCGACCATAGTATGCGCACGCCGGTGCAGTTTCAGCAGAACTATCCGCGCGAACTGGCAATCAGCGAAGCAGCAGCGCTTGCCGGAGTAGATGCCATCGAGTTTCGCATCAACAACACGAAGGAAGAGCGCGCCATCGGCGTACTGAAGGCAGCGCGTGACGCTTCAGGTTGGGACACACGGCCATCGCCTCGCCCCGGATGCGGTCTCAGCGGGGTCCACGCCCGTGCGCGGACGCGGAGTTTCGCTGATGCTTCGCGATGGAACCTACTGGGCTTGCGTTTGCCACATCGCTGTCACTCCCAGCACCGGTGCGATTTCGGTGGAGAAGTGCACGATGGCTGTCGATCCTGGAATCGTCATCAATCCGGTGCAACTGAAGCGTCAAGTGGAAGGCGGCCTCGTCATGGGAATCAGCATCGCCCTGCTTGAAGAGGTGACGTTTGATGAGAGCGGCGTCACGCAGGAGGACTGGTTGGGCTATCCGATCCTGACGATGGCCGATCTTCCTGAAATTAAAGTTGAGTTGATCCACAATCCGAAAGTAGGAAAGTATGGCGGAGGTTCAGAGGCGGCCAACGCGCTCGCCGCACCGGCGATTGCGGCGGCCCTGCATGACGCAACCGGAAAGGTGATTCGCCGGCTCCCGATGAAGCCCGCCTACGTGCAGGCCGTTTTGAAGTCCTGAAGGAGCGGCGTCGCGCCCAACGGGCTCTCTTTGGAAACAAACCTCTGGCGAATAAGCCGCGTCCAACCGTTTGAAATGGGGAGTTATGAACTCCCCAAGAGAACGGCTTGCCGGAGGCGATGAATGACGAATGCGTCGGATGTACTTGTAGAACGGCTGCTCGCCTGGGGCGTGGACACGATTTTCGGGCTGCCGGGTGACGGTATCAACGGAGTGTTCGAAGCTCTTCGCAAGCAAAAGGACAAAATTCGTTTCATTCATGTCAGGCATGAGGAATCAGCTGCATTCATGGCCTGTGCATACGCCAAATTCACGGGACGGCTCGGGGTCTGCATCGCAACCTCCGGTCCCGGTGGAATCCATTTGCTCAATGGACTTTACGACGCCAAGATGGATCACGCTCCAGTGTTGGCCATTACTGGTCTTCAACACAGTGACCTGATTGGCACATTTGCGCAACAGGATGTGGCTCTCGACAAACTCTTCATTGACGTTGCGCAATTCAACGAGCGCGTGATGAGCGGTGCGCACATGGAGAGCCTGGTCGATCTGGCCATACGCACGGCCCTCACGACCCGCGGCGTTGCTCACATCACCATTCCCGTGGATGTGCAGGTGCAGGAGATCAAGAAGGGGCGCTCCGAAAGAAATCCTGTGCATCACACTTCGGCCGTTCCGGCATATTTTGAGCAGGTGCCTTCCACAATTGAGCTTGAACATGCGGCAGACATTCTCAATCGCGGAAAGAGAATTGCTATTCTTGCGGGCCAGGGCGCTCTCCACGCAACCGATGAACTGGAACAAGTGGCAGAGATTCTCGGCGCGCCGATCATCAAGGCGCTCCTCGGAAAAGCGGCGGTTCCCGACGACAGCCCTTATACAACCGGCGGTATCGGCCTGCTCGGAACGGAGCCATCGCAGGAGGCGATCGAGGACTGCGACACGTTGTTCATGATTGGCACGTCCTTCCCTTATATTGAATTTCTTCCTGAGCCGGGTTCGGTGAAGTGCGTGCAAATCGATCTCGACCCTCAGCGCATCAGCCTGCGGCATCCGGCGGATGTGGGGTTGGTGGGCGACTCGAAGTATTGCCTTCGCGCCCTAATTCCGCTGCTTGAAAAGCACAAGAAAGGATTTCTTGAGAGGGCGCAAAGAGCAAAAGCTGAATGGCAGAAGCTGATGGAGGAGCGCGGCACGCGAGACGATAAGCCCATGAAGCCGCAGGTCATCGGTTGGGAACTGGGCAAGCGCATCCCGCCGAATGCGATTGTGACCTCTGACTCTGGCACCATCACCACCTGGTGGGCTCGCTACGTGCCAGCCCTTAGAGGCCAGAAGCATAGCTGCTCTGGCAATCTCGCTACGATGGCGTGCGGTCTACCTTATGCGATTGCGGCTGCGGTTGCCTATCCCGATCGTCCGGTATTTTGCATCATCGGGGACGGCGGACTGAGCATGTTGATGGGCGAACTGATCACCGTAGCAGCGTACAAACTGAACATCAAAATTGTAGTGATCAAAAACAACACCCTTGGGCAGATCAAGTGGGAGCAGATGGTGTTTCTCGGCAATCCCGAGTATGGCTGTGATCTGTATCCCGCTGACTTTGTCACCATAGCTCGGGGCGCTGGCATTGACGCGATTCAAATTGAAGAGCCTGCATCATGCGGAACTCAGCTCGATAGTGTTGTCAACCGCAGAGGTCCCGTGCTGATTGAAGCGGTTGTCGACCAGTTTACGCCGCCAATGCCGGCGAAGGTCAAAGCAACGCAAGCGTTGAAACTCGCTGAGGCTTTGGTTCGCGGCGAACCCAACCGGATGAAGATCGCGTTGACGAATGCTCACGACAAGGTGCGCGAATTGGTTTAGCATCGACAGCCGTCCGATTTCCTGACTCCGGCATGCCTCACCAGCTTTTCTTGATGAGTGCGTCGAAACCGAATCCTCCATTGGGGTCGCGTGTGCCACTGATGGCGACGCGTGGTGATACCTGGTATTGGCCCTGGATGGTCTGTCCCTGCGTGGTTTGGACGTTTGTCGAGAACGTGACAAATAGGTTGCTGGTGACGCGCTGTTGCACTGTGATGTTGGCCCCAGCGGGACCCTGCGCATTACTGCCCGCGAGAACCGGATTGATGGAGAGTTGCGAGATGCCTGCAACTTTTGAGATGCGGCTCGTAACCTGGCTCGAGACCTGATTGGCCACGAGAGTCTCTGCAGCCTGGTTGGTTGGCGTTGCATTAGCGGCGCTTGCCTCGGTAGTTTCGCCAAATGCAAGTAAGTGGATGATGTCCGCCGAAGGTAGCGCCGGATCCGAGGTGTATTGCGTGCGTAACTGATCGACCGGACCTTCAAAGCGAAGGCTGATGTTGTACTGCTTAATCGCGGTGGTGATACTGAGGTTGACAACTGGTTGTGTGACCGAGGGATTCACGAATTGGATGGTGCCTCCGGTGAGAACGAAACGGTTTCCGTTAAGAATGATGTCGCCGCCGGTTAAATTGGCGCGGCCCAGAATGACCGGATCTGCAAGCGTTCCGCGCACCTGCAGGTTGGCCGACCCACCAATACTGAGCGTGCGGCTGACGAGATTCACATTGTTCGAAGAGTGCACGGAGAGATTGAGCGCGACATTCTGCGCGAATCCTTGAGAAGGTGGAGCTTCAACTCCGCCGGTGAACTGATCGATGAAGTTGTTCAGGTCGAAAGCATTTGTGAACGAGAGTTCGGCCAGGTTGATATTGCCGCCCAGCACAGCAGCCTGCGGTGTTCCTGTGAGCCGGACATTGGCATTGATTGATTCACGCATCCCTTGCGGATAGAGCATTCGCACGTCTTTCGCGGCTACGCCCATATTGAATTGGATGGACGGTCGAAGCGTCACTCCACCTTGCGCTGCAATCGTTCCTCCGCCCATGTTGCCCTGGAGTCGCGTGATGTTGATGCGATCCTTCGTGAGCGCCAGCGTGCCGTTGCAGTGCTGCAGACCCACAGGCAAATCGGGAGTGCTCATTGCCGCATCCACGATGTCGACTGTACCGGCAACATCCGGGTCATGAGCCGCTCCGTACGAATTGATATTGAACTTGAGTTGACCGGATGTGCGCAGGTCAGGATCGAACAGTTGCGCGAGATGAAGATCAATGCTTCCCAGAAGCAGCAGAGACATGGGCGCGTTGCCAGTGGTCGGAATTGTCCCCTGGAATTGAAGATCGGTATCGGTCCCGCGGATGGAGGAGCGCTGTACGTTAATCGTGCCTTCTTTGTAGTCGACGTGAATAGGAGCAGTGGCAGCGAGTTGTATGGTGTCGCCATAGGCGAGCTTGAGCGTGGGAATTGTGACGTGAGCCTCAAGCTGCTGCTTGTTTTTGAGTGGGCCATGCAGCGTGGCGTGCAGTTCCGTCTGCCCTTTCAGATTCGCGGACTGATCGGGTGCGTAGACCGCGAGCAGCGGACCCAGCGGAATGCCCTGCGTATCGAGGGTCGCGTCCGCAGGATAGTCGCCGGTGAGTGCAACCCTGGCGTTGGCCTTGATCGCCGTGTTCACTGCGGAAGAGGTTAGCTGAGCGGTAGCTTGGTGGTTGGCTACGTTGGCCTGCAGGCGAATGTCGGAGAAGGTCTGCTGCTGAATGACGAGGCTGGGGATCTCGATCGTCGCGTCCAGTTGTGGATTGTCGAATGATCCCTGGCCTTTCGCGTTGATGCTCACTACGCCGGTGGGATTGGCGCTGCTCGATTTGAGGCTCTGTAATTTATCAAGATGGATGCCGGAGGAAGTGAGCACGGCAGAATAAGTCCTCTTTTCAGGACTGGCATCTACCTTAGCTTCGATTGCCCCGGCTGGCGCCGAGATCGATAAATTCGCATGGGCCTGATCGCCGTTCCCGCTGAATGTGACCTTGGCCGTCGAGATAGGTTCGCCGTAAGCGGCTGCCTTCTCCAAGCGTTATAGTTCCATTGCCTTGAGGATTCAGAATGCTGCCATGCATCTTGATGTCGGCAGAGAGAGTACCGGTGGCGGGAATCTGTTGTCCCGCCAGTTTAGCGAGTTCGCTCAGGTCGAGTTGCGATGCATTGAGCTGAAGCTGAATGGCGCTGGATTTCGAAAAGGACCATTTATGCAATTGAGCGCTGGCATTGAGAGTGACGCGGCCTTGTGCGGCAGGATCGAGTTCGGCGTGCTGGAGGCTAATCTGCGAGGGACTGGCATCAATATTGGTGCGCAGTAACCTCCACGCGGAGCCCTGAACCTGGAGATTTTGAGCGGTGAGCTGTCCTGTAAGATGCGGAGCTGATGTTGAGCCGCGTACGACTCCATTGAACGACGCCGTTCCGGAGAGGCCGAGCTGCTGCAAAGGCTGGCCCGGCGCAGGTGTGCGGAAGAGGTCGGCGATGGCTTCCAATTCACGTAAATCGTTGGCTTGAAGCTGAACCGCGAGGCTGGAGTTCTTGCTGACAGCCCCATTGAGATTCAAAGACGATTGCGGTGTGCTGACGTGGCTGTGGTCAAGGTCGAGCCGCTGATTCCTTGCCCGTGTAGGTCGCATGCAGCACGCCATTAATCGGGATAGGCCCAGGAGTTAGCGCGGCATTCGAAGCGGTTGTCTGGGGGGGCGTTGGTGCTGCGACTCGTTTCAAATTCGTGTGCATTCGCCAGGCCCGCCCGGATGGTTGCATCGGTATGCGCGATCAGGTCATCAAAGCTCTTTCCCCAGGACGCTGTGGCTGTAGCGTCGAGCGTGCCGGCAATTGTCGCAGCACCGGTCGAAGCTGCCGCGCCTATCGTGCGCTTTGCGTCTGAAAGCGAGATGCCGTGCAGGGTCGCATTGAACTTGGAGTGCGAGTCGCCTGCAATATTCTTTATCGTGCCTTGCGCAGTTACTTCGCCTCCGAGAACGCTGGCGCGGAAATCGCGCAGGGTCGCATCGCCATTGATAAGGGAATAGTGACCAGCAATGTTTGAAATCTCCGCCTGCGCGGCTTGGGTTTTGGCGACGAGGTTGCGGCTGGTGAGCTCACCGTTCACGAGGATGCTCTGCAGCAGCGAACGGCCGGCAATCGTTTGATATTGTGCGCTGCCTGAGATGGAAACAAGTCCGCTGGGGATAGATGGATTGTGCAGTATCGTAGCTAACTGCAGTCCATCCACTGTCGCGTTGTATCGGGCCTGCACGACGGGCGCGGCGTAGTTGTTGATGGTTGCATTGATGACGAGATTTGTATTGCCAGCGTCGATTCGGGCGGAAGAGAGATGGAACGTGCTCGGGGTTGCATCGAATTGCACGGCTAACCCATGCGCGGGCAGCCTGCGAACCCGCGTAAATAAGGCGACCATTGGAATAGGTGAGGTTGCCGGAATATTTTTGCGACAAGCTATTAAAGCTCGCATTGAACCCGACATCGCGAAGATCAAGCGCAATGGCGCTGGGCTCATTGTTATAAAAGACCGCTCCTTTGGTGAGCACAGCGTGACGAATTCCTAGATCGAAAACCGATGTGCTGCTGCCGCTGGAACCGCTCTTGAACGTGGGAAGGTTTGAGTTGCCGAACTTATCCACGAAAACCTGGGCGACGGGATTGTCGATGCGAATGCTGTCGAAGTACCACTTCCGGCCCAGCACGGAAACTACGCGCACGCTGGCTTCGGCATGTTGTACCTGCAGCAGCGGCGGATAGCTGTGCGGGCCTGCGCTATCGATTGTGAGGCCGTAAAGATCTACGCTTAGCGTTGGGAGATGCAGATCCAGATTCTGCAGGTGTACCGGCACCCCGAGGCTCTCTCCTGCCTGCTTCTGGATCAATTTGATGAGATAGGCGTGGCCGCGCTCGCTGTTCACCAGAAATGCAAAGACCGCGGCGCCAAGCAGGATTGGAAAGACGATAACCACTGCGATCCACTTGGCGGCAAGAAGCAGAGGACGCCCCAACGATCGATTCGGACGGATTTCTCCAGGCCCAGAATCACGGGAAGATGGATTAAAAATAGCCACGGGGAACTCCTCAGAATGCCTGGCCGATGCTGATGAAGTACTGTGTTGGATTCACACCCGGCACCGGATTCAAATTGTGTCCGAGGTCGATGCGTAGGGGGCCGACGGGTGTTGAATAACGAAGGCCGATGCCGACGTTGTTCGAGTAGAGCGAAGTGAAATCGTGGAAGCCGATCTCCGGGAATACATTCCCGCCGTCATAGAAGGGAACAATGCTGAGTCCTTTCTTGAGAGGGACCGGTATCCGCGCCTCGGCATTGATGACGAGCAGTTCGTTGCCGCCGCTGGGCACGCTGATCTGCGGGCAATCTGGGACGGTCTGGCCAGTGCTGCAAACGTAGACGCTGCGTTGCGGCCCGGCACCGTCAAGAGGATAGCCGCGCAACGAATCGGCCCCGCCGGTGAAGAATGCTTCGCTCAGGGGAACGAAGCTATTGGAGAAAGGCTGTGCAAGACCGATGCGAATGCTGTTAGCCCAGACTATATGGTGAAACTTCTCCTTGTAGAACGCCGCTTGCGTGGTCAGTTTCGCGAAATCGACGTTGGATCCAAGCTTGGTCGAATATAAGTCAACTTCCACGGAGTTAAGCACGCCTTTGTGTTCGTCGAGAACGTTGTCGCGTGTATCCCGCGTGAGATTCGCTCCGAAGCCGGAGAGTCGAACATGCTGATCCTCTGGTGGAACGAGATCGGGGATCGTAATGCGAGTAATATCTGTTTTGCTGAAGCTGTACTTGATGAAGAAGAGATTCTTTCTTGCGCTATCGATGAACCTCTGAAATTGAAGGCTCGCAATTTCCTGTTGCGACGAGAATATCGGGTTTTGCTCATCGCGCTCGGCGGCGAATGAAGCGGTGGACTTCCACGGCGACCACCGGAAATTTGGATCGATGTAGTAGATCGCGGCACGTTGATCAAGACGCCCGGCGAATGCCGTTATTGACAGCGATTCGCCTTTGCCGTGGAGGTTGTTGCGTGTGTACTGCAGGCTTCCGCGCGGCCCGTAGAATGTTTTTTCACTGGTTGTGTAATCGGGAGGCAGTCCAACCGGCGGAAGATTGGGCAACGCCGTGGTTCCGCTCGGAACGCTGCCGCCACGCTTGATCACTTCAAAGCCAAAGCCGTAGGTAAAATCATTGCGTTTCGCCTCGTGCACTTTTACGAGCACATCTTCGCTGGTCTGCGATGTGATCGGACGTTTGGGATCAACTTCGGACCAGTCGAAAACGCCCGTGTGGTTGTACAGATTGCTTCCCGCTGTCAGCAGACTCGTCTCGGTGAGGGGTTCCTCCGGCTTGATGAGCGCGATGTCCTGGTTGATGAGGCGCTGTTGAGTCTTGGCGCGCCCCAGCGTCACTACATCACCTGTGAAGACGCGCGGACCTTCGTAAATGTGGTACACGACATTAATGTGGTGTGGATCATTTTTTGAGATCTGTGTGGCTGTCTCGCGAAAGCTCGAAGTAAGATAGCCGGCTTTCAGGTAGTTGGCGACGATGGAAGCGCGGTCGCTTTGTACATTTGCCTGCGAGTAAGGTTGGCCGGCGGCAACCCTTAATCCCTTGGGCGCGAACTGCGACTGCGGAAAAGTATTGGCGCCTTCAATTGAAAGCGTATTGACGATGTCGCGTGGACCTTCGGTAATGTGAAAAGCAACCTGAATGTCGTCGCCATGGTTGACGACTGAAGAGGTGACTTGCACACTGCTGAAACCTTGCGACTGATACACCGCCTTCAGGTTCTTCACGCTGGTGCGAACGAGTTCGTCGCTGAATTGACCGCGTGAAAAGAAATGCTTCTCCTTCACCGCGACGTGTGGTTCGAGTTCTTCGGCCTTCAGTTGTGACTCGCCGGTGACGCGAACGTCGGTGACTTTGTGTTTCTTCTGCTTTGCAACGTGATAGACAACTCTGCGCACTTTATCGTTACCGGTCATTTCTGAGGTGACGTTGACGTCGAAGTAACCTTTTGACTGGTAGTGGGTGACGAGTGCTCGTTCGCCCTCCTGAACCGTCTCTTCATCTACGCCGACGCCCTGGTACTCGGGCAGCAGGGCCTTCTTTGTCCACGACCACAGGTGCGCACCGACAATCTGTACCTCGGTCTTCATGCCCGGCTGCACGTTGAAATGGATGTCCGCGCGATTGGTCTCGGCATGGTACTCGGCGCCCTCCAGCTTGATCTGCGCCGCGAGAAACCCTTCCGTCTGCAAACGGGATTGCAGGTAACTTGTCGCTCTGTTCAGCGTGGCGCGGTTATACGTCTTTCCTTTGCGGATCGCTGCTCCGCGAGCCCGCGCAAGCAATGTGGAAAGGCGATGCTGCAGGTCAGATGATTCTGCGGGTGACAGGCCTGCAATATTGACCTCGCCGAATTTTGCCTTGCGACCGAGATTTGAGTGGAACAGGACATTCACGGTTCCATGCTGTGAATCAATCTTGAGCTCGGTAGTCACCTGTGCCTGGAAATAGCCCGTCTGCTGAAAGAAACGAGTCAGCAACTGTCGGTCGTGCTCGACTTCAGTGGCGTTGTATGGCGCAGGGCTCACGTAGTTGGCAACCTGCACGAGCCGCGAATACGCGAAGCGCTCAGCCCCAGGAAACTGATATATGCCGTAATAGACGGCCGGCTCGATTACGAATGTGACGCGGAGCCCTTGTGCTTCCGGTTCGACTTGGATACGCACATTTTTAAAATTTCCGGCGGCTTTGATTGCCGCTGCGGAGTTATCGATCTTCTGGATGTCGAAGAGCTCACCAGGATGTTGTGCAAACCCCGATCTGAATTGATCGGCCTTCAGATCGGGACGACCGGCGATATCGATTGACGTGACCGTCTGGCCTTGGTACGAGGCAAGAATCTGATCCGCCGGTGGAGTCCCGGAATCCTGCGGAATTTGTGCTCCAACTTTCGCGAATGGAGAAGCAAGGACGTATATACACATCAATAGAAGCCATTTGGGGATTCGCGCGCGGATCGGAGTAGTCACCTGCGCAGTTCCGGTCACAAACACCATGTGCGTTTTTGGATGCGAGTGTGGGGACGGCGTTTGCTCGCTGCGCTAATGCTTTGATTGCACATCGGCCACAAAGCTCTCCCCAAAGGCGGGAAGGCTGCATCATCGCCCGGATCGGCCTTGGGGTCCGGGGTATCGATGTGGGCTCACCGCGCATCCAACGCTTTGTGATCGCAGCTTTAGATCGAGGCATTGGCCTATTTCTGCCGAGAGATCCAGCGCTGATCCACGACTGAAGCGCCAGGAACGGCGAATTTGGGAAATCGTGTCTCACCAGCCGCTCGAATCACTTTGGAATCTTCAGGGATTACGTCCTGGCTTGATCATCGCAAGAACCTGGAAGTCGACGATCGAGGATCGGGTATTCGGGCACGCGGCGGAGTTGGGATTTTATTTTCTCTTTGCATTGTTTCCTACGCTGCTATGTGCCAGTTCCATCCTGGGCCTGGCAGCCCGCTCTGCCTTCCAGTTCTACGATAAGTTGCTCGATTACCTCGCTGTGGTTATCCCAACCGTAGCTCTTGGCACGGTGTTGAGCACCTTCAACGAGACGACAGCCGCCGCAACTCCGGGTAAAGTGACGTTCGGGCTCATCGCGGCTATCTGGTCGGCTTCTGTTGGTATCTCGGCAATCCAGGACACATTGAATGCGGTTTACAAGATTGACGATTCGCGATCGTATCTCCTCGCGCGCATTCAGGCTATCGGGCTGACGATTTTACTTACGATCATCGTGACACTGGGTCTGGCTTCCATGCTGCTGGGCGACTACTTTGCCCGGCTGGCAGAGCACCGTGTTTCTGAATACCTGCTGCGCACTGCGTCGATAATCGCTCTCAGGCTAGCGAGTTGGATTGTTGCCAGCGCGTTGCTGGCGCTGACATTCGCGGTGCTTTACTACTGGGCGCCGGATTGCAAAAAGCGACGCTGGCATTGGCTCACGCCGGGGGGAACTGTGGGAATTGCCGGATGGTTGCTGGCGTCGTTATGTCTGCGCGCGTACCTGCACTTTTTCAATAACTACAGCGTGACCTATGGGTCGCTGGGAGCAGTGATTATCCTGCTGACGTGGTTCTATATTACCGGGTTGATGTTGCTCCTGGGCGCGGAGATCAACAGCCAGACTGAAGCCGCGGCGGCAGAGAGAATCTTGAAGCAAAAGGCCGCCAGTCACGCATCCAGTCATGGTTCCGACCCTTTGATTCAGCACCCTAAGATCGAGGCTGAATGAGACAGCACGAGTCGCGAGAAATCTGACATCCATTGTGGGATGTTCGGTGATCGGAATCCACTCAAACGGTTCGGGAGAGTCGCCTTGCCGACAACCGGTGCAACCGCCACTGGTCCAAGATGGTGGATAGGATCGCTAAGGGGTGGCAGGACGTGAAAAAATCAGTCAGGCCCGCAGATGAACTCGCATGAACGTAGGATGCCTACAGTGTTGGCGTTCATCCCCGTTTCATCGGAAGGCACCCGCTGGATTCGCGCTGAGAGAGGAATACCAGATGCGGAAAGGGTTTACCAGAAAGCCACAAGGGGACGAACCCGCGACGCAAGGCAAGAACTACATAACGCCGAGCGGGCTGGAGCGGCTCAAAGATGAGCACCGGTTTCTGCTGACCCGGGACCGCCCCGCGGTGGCGGAGATGGTGGCATGGGCCGCCAGCAATGGCGATCGCAGTGAAAACGCCGACTATCAGTACGGCAAGCGGCGGCTGCGGCAGATCGATGGGCGGATTCGCTTCCTCACAAAGCGAATCGAAGCCGCGGAAGTGGTCGATCCTGAAGCACCAAGATCGGGGCAGCGGGCAACGAGGGCATTCTTCGGGGCGACCGTGCGTTATGCCAATGCCGCGGGAGCGGAGCGAGTGGTGAGCATTGTAGGCACCGACGAGGTCGATCTCAATCGAAACCACATCAGTTGGGCGTCACCTCTGGGGCGCGCCTTGATGAAGTCGGCAGAGGATGACAGCGTCGTACTCGAAGCTCCGGGCGGGACAGAATACCTGACGGTGCTGGAAGTATGTTACGAGCGCATTTCTGTCGAACCGTTCCGCGAACCACCTGGGTCCGAGGCCTCGTCAAAGAGGCTCCCTCGCCGAGGCTCACCAGACGAAGAAGAGACGATGGGCACAGCCGGTGAGTGACGAACGTGATTGAACGCAATCTTTCTCAACTCAACGTTCCTGGGTTCGGTCGAAGAACGAGAGACCGTTCTCGAAGGACTTCGAAAGAATCGGCTGATGGTTGCCAGGCGCCTCCCTCGCGGGAGGCGCCTGCGCCTGATGCTTAGGCCGGAATCTACATCGATTGGTTAAGCACTCGGTTCAGGCGTTGGACGAAGGTTGCAGGGTCTTTCAACGGTACGCCTTCGAGCAGCAATGCCTGGTCGAAAAGCAACCACGCGGCATCTTCTACGTTGCTATTGCCCGTGTCGGCGAGCAGCTTCTTGATGATCTCGTGATCGGGGTTGATCTCGAGTGTGGGTTGCTGCTCCGGCAGTTCCTTCTGCCCCATGGCCTGCATCATCTGACGCATTCGGGCTGAGGGTTCGTCTTCGTCAGAGACGATAACAGACGGGCTGTCGGCAAGTCGCGAGGAGGCGCGCACGTCTTTGACGGCATCGCCGAGGGTGGCCTTGATCTTCTCGAGCAAGGGCTTGAGCTCTTCGGCCTTCTCCGGGGTGGAATCGTCCTTGAGGTCTTCGGAAGTGGCGGACTTGTTGACGGCTTTCAGTTCGATGTCTCCGAACTTGGCGACGGTCGAAAAGACGATCTCGTCAATGTCGTCGTCGAGGAGAAGAACCTCGATGCCCTTCTTCTTATAGATCTCGAGCAGTGGAGAGTTGCGAAGCATGGATTCGGAGCCGCCAGTGATGTAATAGAGTGCCTTCTGCTCGGACTGCATGCGCTCCTTGGCTTCGGCGAGCGAGGTGAGCCCTTCGACCTTGGTGGATTTGAAGCGAATGAGGTCGAGCAACGTTTCGCGATTGGCGAAGTCTCCGTAGAGACCTTCCTTGAGCGGACGGTTGTACTCGCTGATGAATTGCGCGTATTTCTCAGGATCGTTGGTCGCGATTGTCTTCAATTCGGAGAGGATCTTTTTGACGCTCGCAGTCTTGATACTGGTGAGCACCTTGTTCCGCTGCAGGATCTCGCGCGAGATGTTCAGCGGCAGATCTTCCGAATCGATGATCCCCCGGACGAAGCGAAGGTACTGCGGAAGCAGATCCTTTGAGTCGTCCATGATGAAGACCCGCTTGACGTAAAGCTTGACGCCACCCTTGTAGTCGGCCTGGTAGAGATCGAGCGGAGCCTTCGCAGGAACATAGAAGAGGGTGGTGTATTCAAGCGTTCCTTCGGCGCGGGTATGGAACCAGAAGAGCGGATCTTCCCAGTCGCCGGTGATGGACTTGTAAAACTCCTTGTAATCTTCGTCCTTGAGCTCGGATTTAGGGCGCTGCCACATCGCGCTGGCCGCGTTGACCTGCTCGGTGGTGCGGGTCTTGATGGATTCCTTCTTCTCCGCGTTCCACTCACTTTTGTCATGCGTGAGGAAAATGGGAAAGGCGATGTGGTTGGAATATTTCTTGACGATCTCCGTGAGGCGCCATCCGTTGGCGTACTGCGCGCCTTCGTCGTTGAAGTGGATGAGAACGGTGGTGCCGGCGCTCTTGCGCGCATAGTCCCCGGAGATTTCCTCGATGTCGAATCCGGTCTTGCCGTCGCTGGTCCACTTATATGTCTTCTCTTCGCCGGCCTTTCGAGAGGTGACCTCGACCTTGTCGGCGACCATGAAAGCGGAATAGAAGCCAACGCCGAACTGACCGATGAGGTTCGAGTCCTTGCGTGCGTCTCCGGAAAGCTGGGCAAGGAAGTTCTTGGTGCCGGAGCGGGCGATGGTGCCGAGGTGCGAGATGAGGTCTTCCTCGTTCATGCCGATGCCCGTATCGGAAACGGTGAGAGTCTTGTTGGCGTCGTCGAGTTCGAGGTCGATGCGCGGCGGGTCGATGCCATTGCCCACGAGGACCTTATACTTCTCGTCAGTCAGGGTCAGGTAGCGCAGCTTATCGAGTGCATCGGAGGAGTTGGAGATGAGTTCGCGGAGAAAAATCTCCGGGTGGGAGTAGAGCGAATGGACGATGAGTTGGAGTAACTGGTTTACTTCAGTCTGGAATTGTTGTTTTGACATGGCACCTATCATTATCTCCAATAACGGCGGAAGGTCTCCAACCCCTCGACTTTGAAAGCCATCTGTCCCGACTCGTCCGAAGCATTCTTCTTTCGGAATAGCTACGGCGGCTTTCCGACCCAAGCAATCACAGCCCCCTGTGTACTCGGGCGGGCCGATCTTTCGGCGTCCAGCTGAAAGCGGGTGCGAGTGGTTGCAACCCGGTCTCCCCTCACGCAATTCAACTTCGCCGAGACCAGAGAATTCGTTTACGGAAATGGGTCCAAACGCCAGCGCGAAGTCGTCGTTGATGGTCACGAAGGACAGAACCGGCGACGTCGCACCCGTATAGTCCTCAGACGGGTGCGTGCCCAGGAACCGCTTTTCTAAAGACCTCTCTTTTACTGGACCGTCAGCGTTGCCGTAGTCGTGTCAACTGCCGTCCCGTTAATTAGCGTTGTCGAGGTTACCGAATATGTTCCCGTGCACATCGTCTTCGGCACGATGAACGGGAATGAGATGGCCTTCGATGTCTTTGGCGGTATCGTGAACGGTGGAGTGGTGAACATCAGTGTCTTCGTACTGCCGCAGGAGTTGGCATTGGGCGGACCGGTCAATTCAAACTTCACGCTGATCGATTGCGAACTGCTTGTGCACGACATTACATCTGCAGTTACAGTGACCACGTTCTTTCTGGTAACTGTGGATGGCTTGATTCCGATTGCCACGTAATGGCAGGAGATCACGTAATTACCGAGCTGCGAAACAGCATTACCGGCCTTATCTGCGCTATTCACGGTGAATGTTTTCGAAGTCGAAATACCATTGGGAGCGGTGTCGATTTTGGCGCCGTTCGCCACTGTCCCAACACAACTGGCCACTCCCGATCCGCTGTCGGAACATGAGTAGCTGGCGTTGACTGCCTGATTCGCCGAATAGCCTGCGCCGTTCGCGGGTGTGGTCAGAGTGATGGCAGGAGCTTTCTTGTCGATCATGTTGCCGCTTACGGGGCCAGCGTTGGCGCAGTTTCCTGCCGCATCGCAGACCTTGAGCGATCCGGTTGAAGCGTTTGCACTCTCCGTTCCGACTGGTACGGTGGTCGTCAACGCAAAGCTGGCAGCAGCAGCTAATCCTGAGCCGCCATCGCTTGCAGTGCAAGGAATGCCGGCATCGCTTGCGTGCCACTTGCCATCCGGCGAGCCGCACGCAATCTTTGGTGGCAGTGTGTCCCGCTTCACGGTGACGGAGTTGGAAGCTGTTCCGCCGGCACTGGTCGCGGTGCAGGTGAATGTCATGCCAGTGGTGTCGGAACTGACGGATGTCGATCCGCAATCAGATGATGACTGGATTGGCGATTCGCCGTCGACAACGTTCCAGGCCAGGGCAACATCACTCACATACCAACCGTTGTTCCCGGCCGTTCCCGTAATGATCGGAGTGATGATGGGAGGAGTCTTGTCTACTGGCGAGAGGTCGGTGACGCTGAGATTGCCATCCACGGTGAAGACGAACTGCTGTAGAGTTTCGCTCGATGCCATGCCGGCGATGTCGTGTTCATCGGTGGTGTCTGTTCCATTTGCAGTTGCGATGGAGAGCCGGTATGGCGCGGCGGAGGTCAAAGACGGCAGGCCATAGGCTTCTATCTGGTAGGTTCCCACGGCGTACGGAACAGTGATGGTCTCGGGCTCTGTGCCCTGGCCGGTATAGCTGCCCCCTGGAATCTCGTTCACTACGGATCCTGAGCTACTGTCGAATCCGCATCTGCGGCCCTGCGCATCGATAAGAAGAATGTCAACGGGGGAGTGGGCACTGACGGAAAGCGTGCAATCCGGCGTGTTTTGACCGAGCGTGTAATCAGTGGCGGAGCCAGCGTTGTTCGTCGCCACGTATGAAGTTGAAGTAGAGTGCAGCTGAAGCAGTTGTACGGGAGAGGCAATTTGCTTGTCGGTCCCGAGGGACGTTCCATCCTTGGTGTGGAAAGCTTCGATGTCGACGCCCTGCTGACCCCGTTGATGCACAAGGCCGATTACCTCGCCGCACGAGGAGAACTGCCAGTAGTCGGAGGTCTCATTGAGCAGCGAGATGTTTTTGACGATCGCGTGCGCAGGCCCGTTCTCAAGGTTGAGCAGGTTCCATGTGACGTTGGAGGGTCCGGTGAGATAGGCGTAGACAAAGCGGGTGTCGTTCGGACCAAAGCCCCAGCCTGCTGTGCCGAACGAATCCTGCCCCTCGATCGGAGCTCCACCGGATGTCGGGAAAGAATCAGAAAATTTCACCGTACCTGTTTGAGCGTCGAGCAGTGTGAGCTGCGTCAGTGGGCCTCCGACTACGACGGTGTAGAAAAGGTAGTGGCCGGAGGGGCTGAACTGAATGCGGGCACTATGGGTGGCGTCATTGCTGGTCCAGATTGGAGCCTGCGGATTGCTGCGAGTGAGGTCGTACAACGATACCTGGTGAATCGACGTGCCTGCCGGATCCTGGACCGAGGACGTCACGAAGCGATCCTCGTCGGGACTGAACCCCCAGTTTGAGGATTGTGTCGTCAAGAGGATCTGGTGGTCTGAGACGCGCACGACCTGGATGTTCGCCAAGCCGGCAGGCGCACCACCCGTTGCGGTGACTTGATATTTGCCTTTTGAGGATGTGCCGTCCTTATTCGCATCCAGGTTGACTCCGGGGGCCGGATCGACGAACGGGCCTGACGAGGTGCAGCAGGTTGGTGGTGGGGGAGGGGTCGAAGAAGTTGCACAGTCCGGGTTGTTTTGTCCGAGGGTGTGGTCTGTGCCGTTGTTGGTTGCGACATAGGAGGTTGAAGTGGAGTGCAGCTGGAACGCCTGTATGGGAGCGGCTATCTGCACATCCGTCCCGAGTGCGGTGCCGTCGTTGGTGTTGTAAACCGCGACGTCAACCGACTGCTGTCCCGGCTGACGCACAAGGCCGATCACCTCGCCGCACGAGCTGAACTGCCAGAATTCTGATGTGTCATTGAGCATGGAAAGGCTCTTGACCCTCGCATGCGCAGGCCCCTTCTCGAGATTGACGAGGTTCCATTGGACGTTGGACTGACCGGCGAGATAGGCGTAAACAAAGCGTGTTTCCTTCGGGCCAAAGCCCCAGCCGACGGTGCCGAACGAGTCTCCGCTCTCGCCCTGAATGGGCGCTCCCGCAAACGGCTGGATCGAATCGGTGAACTCCACCGTGCCGGTATGAGCGTCAACCAGGACGAGCTGTGTGCGCGGGCCGCCAACAACGTCGGTGTAGAAGAGGTAGCTGCCCGAGGGGCTGAACTGAATGCGAGCGCTATGCGTAGCGTCACCGCTGGTCCAAATTGGAGACTGCGGATTGCTGCGGGTAAGGTCGTAGAGAGACACCTGGTGAATCGACGTACCTGCCGGATCCTGGACCGAGGAGGTCACGAAGCGATCCTCGTCGGGGCTGAACCCCCAGTTGGATGATTGTGTTGTCAACATGACATGGTGGTCCGAGACGCGCACGACCTGGATGTTTGCCAAACCGGCAGGCGCACCACCAGTCGCGGTGACCTGATATTTGCCTTTCGAGGATGTGCCGTCCTGCTTTGCATCCAGGTTCACTCCCGGGGCCGGAGCGACGAACGGACCCGACGAGGTGCAGCAGCTTGGCGGTGGGGGAGACGCGCCGGTGACAGTGACGGAAACATCGACAGACTTCGTTACTCCGCTCGCGCTTGTAGCCGTAACCGTGAGAACGAAAGTCCCGGCCGGCGCCGATGACGCGGCGGTGACGGTGAGAGTGGTTAATGCCGAGCCAGAAGACTGCGCCGGTATGGTTACGTCGGAGGGAGCCAGCGTGAAGGTCACACCGAAGGGCGCAGGTCGACTTCCATGCGGCGGAAAGATGCGCAGTTTCGCTGACACTGTTCTGAGATTGCAGCGTAATGACGGAGGACGCGTCTGACGAAGCAGCGAGTGACAGGGAAGAGGGCGAAGCCGAAAGGGTATAGACAATGTGTGCTGCGGCCGTGTGGATGGTGCCAATGCCGACTGCGAGGAGATTGCCCGTGCCGGCTCCGCGAACCTGGAGGGAGAAGAACAAGTCAGATGGATTGGGTGCGCCGCCGTTGATTTGAACAGAGACCGTCTGGCTTGTCGTTCCGGGCCCAAACGTGAGCGTCCCCGAGCCGGCGATGTAATCGGTACCAGCCACTGCTGTCCCATCCGCAGTGTTGTAGTTCACGGCTAGCGGCCCATTTGTAACGTTATTCACGGTTATGGTGAAGACTACATTCGCGGTGCCGGACGCAGGTTTCGTAATCGAACTGCCGCTGACGCTCGCTCCTCCTGCAGGGGGCGGGCCGGTTGGCGTAAGCACAAAGGCATTTTGTTTGCCGCTCGGATCGATGCCGACGCCGGTGATTTGTCCGGCATCATTGATTGCAAAGCCGGACTGAAGTGTCCATCCGGAATTGCTGGGAATCAACGTGTTCAAATCCAGCATCTCGTTGGCGGCCGTGTAGAGGAAAGCTCGACTCTGACCATCGGCGGTCTCGGTAGTTCCGGTGATCTGGCCAAGGTTATTGATGCCGTAGCCTCTGGCATAGCCGCCTTCCAGGCTCCCGATGTCATGCATCGTTCCGTCCCAGAGAAACGCGTGATCCAAGCCATTGGACGGGTTAGACGAACCCGTGATCTGGCCGGAGTTGTTGATCGCAAAGCCCCCGGCGGCGCCACCGCCCAGATCTCCGAGATTGGTCATACTGCTCGGGACCGCTCCGTTGGCTGGGGTGTAAAGGAAAGCATGTGAAACTCCGGCCTGAGATTCGGAAAACCCTGCAATCTGACCTGAAGCGTTAATACCGTAACCTTCGCTCGTCCAGTCGCCATTGAGAGTTCCGAGGTCGTGGATGGTTCCGTCCCAGAGAATTGCATGCACGGGAGTGTTGACGGCAAAGTTTGCGGACCCCGTGATCTGGCCGGAGTCGTTGATGCCCCTGCCGTCGATCAAGCCGCCGCCGGGGTCGCCGAGGTCAGTGAAGGTGTTATAGGGATGAGCTTCCAAAAAGCCATGGAATGAGGTGTCGTTGCCCACCGCAAAACTACCGGCGATCTGGCCCCGGTTATTGATGCTTGAGCCAAAACCGTCGCCGGTGCTGGATAAAAGCTGCGGGGCGCTCCACCGCCATAGGGAGGGGACGCGAGGAACGGAAAATAAATGTTCGAGTTTCCCGAGTAAGCCTCTCCAGTAACCTGGCCATTGTTGTTGATGCCCAAGCCTTCTCCGCAGAGCGTGACCGGCGCGCTACCGCACGAGAGTCCGAGAGAGGCAATGCTAAACATGGGTGCGGCCGACGCCGACACTGTCAACGTATAGGTCTGAACGGCTTGAGCGCCGACGCCGTTGCTTACAGTTGCGGTAAAGGTGTAGCTGCCTTCCGTGCCGGGCGCTGGCGTACCGCCTATCAATGCCTGGCCGGGAAACGAAGTGATAGTTATCCCTGCCGGAGGGGTACCCGCAACACTGACCGTGGGAATTGGAAATCCTGTGGCAGCAATCGTAGATGTGCCATGTGCTCCAAGTTGGAAGGTGCTGGCGTTTGCGCTGGTGATTGCCGGAGCTTGTTGAATGGTCAAAGCGAAGGATTGAGAGCTTGCGCCGGTAATATTCGTCGCGGTGAAGTTCAGCGTGTAGGGAGTCACCCGCCCGGTTCCCGGAGCCGGCATTCCGCTCAATGTCTGGGTAGCGGGGTTATATGTGATTCCAGTGGGTAGAGTCGTGGTTTCGCTGATGACAGGCGCGGGATAGCCAGACGCTGCGAGTTGAAACGATCCCGATTGGCCGACAGTGAGCGTGGCGGCTGCGACGCTTGTGATAATGGGCGACTCATCGATGACGAGCGTAAAACTCTGCGTTGCGTCGGGGCTCACGCCATTGGTGGCCGTCGCCGTCAATGCGTACACGCCTCCAGTGCCACCGCCAGGCTTCCCGCTCAGTACGCCGGTCGCAGAGTTGAGCGACAACCCGCTGGGCGGTGCAGGCGACATGCTGAACGTTGGGGCCGGAGTTCCTGCAGCCGCAAGGGTGAATGTTCCGAGAGATCCAACAACAAATGTCGTGCTGTTTCCGCTTGTGAACGCTGGCGCTTGCACGATCTTGACCGAAGCGCTCCTTACGGTAGTGCCGGGAGTCACGCCGGAAACGGCAACCGGCGTCACCTGGAAGACAATCGCATGGCCTGCGTCCACAGTCGTCAGCAGGTAATTGATCCCAGTCGCTCCTCCGATCGGCGAGCCGTCTCTTAGCCACTGGAACTGGGACGCACCTTCGGGATCGCCCTCCGCGTCGCTATAGGTATACGCGCCTGTGAGCGGGCTTCCCACCTTCGGCGTGCCCGAGATGCTGATATTCGAAGCGACCGGCGCGGAATTCAATATCGCCAGAGGGCTGCTTTGCACTGCTGCTCCCGGTGACACACCGGTCGCAGCCACGGGCGTGACTTCAAATGCGATCAGGTGGCCGCTGTCGGCGACAACCACCGAGTAGGTAGTGCCGGTCGCGCCGGTAATCGCTGCGCCGTCGCGCAGCCAGCGGAAGGTTGAGGTGCCCTGGGCATCGCCGTCCGCGTCGAAATAAACATACTGCCCGGTCAACTGCTGACCCAGGCGAGGATCGCCGGAGATTGAAACAGAGAGCGCCTGTGGCGCCGTGTTTGCGGGGGCGGTCACGGACGTGCCGATCGCGAAGACCTGGTTGCCGGTATAGGACGCGGCATAGATGGTGTTGCTGAACGGATCCGGCGCCAGGCCGCGGAAATCACCGTAGGACGAAGTGGCAAATTTGGTTTGCGGCGCTTGCGTAAAGCTGTAGTAGCTGGCGATGGTGTGGACGATCTCATCGGGATCTCCATTGACGACTCCGTCCGCGCCGGGGTCAATCCGCCGCACGCGGTGGGTAACGCCATCGTCAAAGATGACGGCGCCGTCGGGGGCCACATACATGGAATAGTCGATGAAGAGCGCCGCCTGTGTTGCCGACAAGCCATCCCCGGCAAATGGCTGGGCGTAGCCTGTCATACTTGCGGGGGGAACGCCGCCAATGCGCGCCGCAGTACTGGAACTCGAGCCGTCGACAGTTCCATCCTGTCCCGGCGAAACTCTCACCAACGTCTGGCCTCCAACGAGCAGATAGTTCTGCTGGTCGAACGCAAGCGCACGAGGAAAGTCCTGGAAAGCCGTTGATGGAGCGCCTGAAGTCGAGTTGGGGTTCTCATCGAGCACCACGCTCCACGTGCCGTCGCTCGCATTCACGCGCAATACGCTCGAGGTTCCGTCGCGGGTAAGAAATACGTTGCCGCTTGAGTCTGTTGCAAGGGCACTCACGTTCGCCAGGAAACTCGATGTTGCCAGTTGCCCTTGCGATGGTTGCGCCCCGTCGCTGGACGCTCCGCCGGCTATCACGTTTGGAACCAGGTTGCCCAGGTTGAGCCGCACGATCTCTTCCGCGCCGGACGAATCCACGGGCGCAACATAGTAGAGCCAAGTACCGGACGGATCGATCACGATGGGGCCACCGCCGATCGCCTGTCCGGCGGGAACGATCAAGTACACATTTTTCGAGGCGAGATTGTAGGCGCTGATTGCGTCTGACTGGCCCGATTCCGAGATGTATAGCGACTGCGTGTTGGGGTTATAAGCCAGCGAAGCCGGCCGGGACAGAGCCGATTGCAAAGCCGGGCCAGCGTAGGTTACATCGTCTCGCGGATCACCGCCGGGACCATCGATCGAACCTTCGGCAAATCCGGTTCCCGCAATCGCGGTGATTGCGGTCGCCGGCACTTGCGGATAGAAGAAGGCGACGGTGGTGCTGCGGTCTCCGCCGCTGCTGTTGGGAAGATTGGTGGCGGCACACAGACTGTTTCCCTGTTGGCCCGCGGGCATCGGTGTCCATACCCCGGACTGCAATTCATAGAGCTGCACATTGGCGGGATCGGCGAAGCTCATCCCGGTGCTGTCGAGGCAGAGCGTTGCCTGCTCGCTAAAGGTGGCCGTCGTGTGGATGTTGTAGTAATACGGCGGCGAGCCTGCCTGCATGCCCGCAGGCGGCACGGGATTGAGATCTGCCCTGGACTGTAGCCAAGTGAGACCGGCAGAAAGCACCGCCGGGAATGTAATTGTCGCCGGATGGACATTGCCTTTATAGAGATAGTCAGGCGAATCGAATAGTTCGTCAGTAAGCTGGATCGTCTCAGGGTTGTCAGGCGACGGGAATGTGTTTTGCGCGAGCACGTTGACGGCGAGAGTCGCGCTGCCAATTGCTCCGCGGGCGTCCCTAACCTTCAACGTGAAAGTGTATGTCCCCGGCGCAAGCGACAGGATATCTGATGGCGGAACTCCGGTGAAGCTATTGGTCTGTTCGAAGTGATATCCGTTCGAGCCATACCAGGCAAAGTCGGTGAGTGCGTCACCCTCGGGGTCTTGGATATTGCATTGGAACAGCTGGCCGCAGGCAAGGGGAAACGCGGCGGGCTGATTCGGAACGATGATGGATAGCGAAAGGTTCGCTGGAGTGAAAGTGATGACTGGGGGCTGGTCTGCAGGAACGACAGCGGAAACATCGATCCCCCGCAGAAGAACATCGGAGCCGCCCTGTCCGCTCAAATGAAATGCACCCTGCGTGCCAAGAGTCCCATCGCTGGTATCAACGGCGAGGTAGAGCGATTGTGTACCGTTCGCTGCGAGAGCGGCGGCAAAGGTATTTCCCGGAACGTTGTCGAGGTACGTGGAGAACGTGATTTGGGAGAGGTCGGGAGTATACGTCCTCAGGAACGGCCGGTTCTCCGACGTGAGCTGTGCCGGATAGATGGGATTGACGAGAAGAAATCCAGTTGTGTCGAAGGTGGTGCCGGCGACGACCGGGATTCCACCGGGCAGAACCGTGACCAGGTTTGCGCCCGAGAAACTGGGACCGATCAGAACGCTGCCCACCAACTGCGTTGAAGGCGGCTGGCTCAGGTCGAGCCTGGTTAGAAATCCGGACGTAAGGCTATAACTTGGTGAAAAGGGTGATCTCGGGAAATTGCTGGAGGCCGTATCGCCGGCAACAAGCACTGTGCTCGTTGACGCATCGTAGGCAACCTGCCTGGCTTCGTCGTCTGCCGATCCGCCGAGGAATGTAGCGTAGTCGATCAGGAATGCGCCCTGCTGGCTGGTGTTGACGCGAAGCAGGAATGCATCATCGGCGCCGCTGGAAGGTTTGACGGGTTGAAAGGCATTCGCGCTGGGCGTGATGACGCCCGTCGATTTATCGATGCCGACAACATAAGCGTTACCGGCGTCGTCGATGTCGAGCCCGGTGACTTGCTCCGAGATAAAGTTGTTGGTGGCAGCGGCGGTGATTAGGGGAATCTTTCCCAGAAGCTGGCCGTGGGCGTCAATCTTTTGCAACTCATAAATCGGACTGGGGCTGCCGTCTGGTTGGTCAAAGGCAACCATGTAGATGTTGCCCGCCCCGTCCACGCGAAGTTCTTCGACCGGACCCAGATCGAAATCGTAAGCGCCCTGCAGCAGGTCAAGCGACGACGGTTGACCAGTGGCATCTTCGCGGAGAGTGCGAAGGTGGTTCACGCTGGTGCCCATTGAGAGATGAACCAGGCCAGGCTGGATGTCCATTGCTTCGCAGCGGACTCCGTTGAAGATCACCGTATAGAGCGCCTGGCTGCCGTCGGCCGAGAGCTTGGTCAGGAAGCACTCACTAAACCCCGATTGCGGTGCCTCAAGTGGGAATTGCTGCGTGGCCGGGATGCTGGATACTGCGTCACTGCTGGCTGCCAGATAGATCTCGCCCAACCTCGAAACTTTGACCGCCGCTGCCGATTCGTTTCCGGGGCCGCCAAGATAAGTTGCGAAGGTAATCGAAGGGTCGATGATCAGAGGCACGTTGGGGTCGTAGGCGCTGATCTCGAAGCCGACTACTTTTTTCCCACGCCAGGCGTATCTGCCTGCTATCCGGGTTCGAGAGCCATTGTGCTCCTGGTAGATTGCCGGCTTACGCAAAGTGACCTGTTCGCCGCCGAGCTCAAGCGCAACTTCGCCGGAGCTGGTCAGACGCAACTTGTCTGCGCCGGCGAAAGCGAGCCGGATGCGATTCGGATCGGCATGCGGAGCCACGACAAGGTCAAACTCGAGCTGCTGCTCGTTTCCGTAGTAGACGGCATCGATTCCGGGATAGATGCCGGAATACCTGACTCGGCCGAAAGTCGCGTTTCCGATGAGCGGCCCTGTCATAGCACCGTTGACGTGATACACCTTGCCCGGTAGTTCATCTTCCCCGTGTACCGTTGCCTTTCGGTCGGCTCCGGAAAAATTCATTCGGACCGCTGCCTGGTGCGAACCCTCAAGTTCCAATACCGCTTCGTTCTTCGTCAGAACAAGAGTGTGGCCCTTGCCGCGTGCGAGAAACTCCTGGTCGTTTGCGGTTTTCCGATCGAAGAACAACGGCCTGCCGATGGTTCGCACCTTATTCAATACCGCTGGACTGGCTGCTCCCTGACCGAAGGCCAGGGAGGCTGAAAGGCCGGCAATAAGAAGAGCAAATGCGCACATACAGCGCGCGATCCGCATGGACGACAAGCTGGTGACTTCCCGGCGGCTTTCGCAATGGGCAATCGATTTGCTGCGCATGGCATCTCCTTCAGACACGTCGTTCCGACCAAAGAGAACCAACCGTGCGCCCATAACCATCGGGAAGGTTACGCACAGACTCCTGGTTTTCGTTCTATTTCTATAAACGGAAAAATGGGACGAACCGGCTCACGGCGCCTCAGAAACCGAATCGCGGTCATGCCCTTTGCTGTGGGAGGCAATATTCAGCGGACCGTCTAAACGCGAATTCTAAGGCAATTAACACTGGGTTAAAGACCTGTCATCGGGCCTGTCGAGCGGGGCAATAGGCCTCCTCCGCCGCGAACGATTCGTTGACTTCCATTTGCCGGAACGGTACCATCGCTCATCCGGGACAGGACCATCTCTGATCTTCGAGAAGCTCGGGGGGAAGTGCGTGGGGTCAAGTTCATCTCAACCGGTTACCGAGTTGCTCGCACGATGGAAAAGCGGGGATGTCTCGGCCCGAGACGCTCTGGTCCCCCTGGTGTACGACGAATTGCGACGGATCGCGCGCCGGTGCCTGTCCAGTCAATCCAGCAGCAATACTCTGCAACCCACAGCCCTGGTACATGAAGCTTATCTGCGCCTGGCCCGGCGCGATTCAATCGATTGGCAAGGTCGCGCCCACTTCTTCGCCCTGTCAGCGCAGATGATGCGGCAAATTCTTGTAGACCACGCACGCATGCAGGCCGCTGCCAAACGAGGAAGTAACGCTGTTACTGTCGTCGTGGATGAGGCGTCGGCCGTTTCGAAAGTGAGAAACCTCGACCTGATTGCACTGGATGACGCCATGCAACGGCTTGCGGCCCTTGATCCTCGTCAATGTCAAATCGTTGAGCTGCGATTCTTTGGTGGCCTTTCGATTGAGGAGACAGCGCAAACCGTGAACATCTCGCCGGCAACCACAAAGCGCGAATGGGCTACGGCTCGTCTGTGGCTGCATCGGGCAATGAGCAACCATTCACAGCCATGACTCCGGAACGCTGGGATCGAGTCAAAGACATTCTCGCAGAAGCGCTGGAACTGCCTCCGCACGAGCGCGCTTCCTATTTGGATCAACAGTGTAAGGGCGACGACCTAATTCGCAGCGAGATTGATCTCCTGCTCCAGAGCGAGCAGGAGGTCGGCTCCGAGTTTCTCGGCGAATCCTCCCTTGCTGAAGCCGCGACAGCGCTGCTTCCGATCGAAGACAACTCCTGGATCGGACGCCGTGTAGGCGCCTATCGGATCGTGGAGCAGATAGGGGTCGGCGGCATGGGCGAAGTCTATCGCGCCTTCCGCGCCGACGATCAGTATCGCAAGGAAGTGGCCCTGAAAGTTATCCGCGCCGGTCAGGATTCCAACTCCGTCATCACTCGATTCAAGAACGAGCGGCAAATTCTTGCCAACCTCGAGCATCCGAATATCGCGCGATTGCTCGATGGCGGCACAACCGCGGATGGCGTTCCATACATTGCCATGGAGCTGATCGAGGGACGGCCGATCACCGAATACTGCGACCAATTGAAGCTCTCTGTTGCCGAACGATTGCGAATCTTCCTGCAGGTTTGCGCGGCTGTGCAGTTTGCCCACGAGCATCTGATCATTCATCGGGACATCAAGCCTGGAAACATCCTTGTCACAACCGAAGGGACGCCGAAACTGCTGGATTTCGGCATCGCGAAAATTGTTGAGGCAGATCCTGCAGGCGGCTTGAGTGAAGCTACACAGACCGCCTTCCGGGTCCTGACACCTCGATACAGCAGCCCCGAACAGATGTCCGGTGAACCGATGACGACGGCCAGTGACGTGTATTCGTTAGGGGTGGTGCTCTACGAACTCTTGACCGGGCGCAGTCCATATCGTGTAATCACCGGCTCGTCGCAGGAAATGATTCAGGCTGTTTGTACCACTGACCCGCAAAAGCCCAGCCTCGCCGTTGGCAGGGCCGAGTCTGCGAAGGATCAACCATCGCGGACACTCAGACTCGATGAAGTTAGCGCGGTTCGAAGCAGCTCGCCTGAGAGACTCTGCAAACGACTGACCGGGGACCTGGACAACATCATCCTGATGGCACTCAAGAAGGATCCTGCCCGGCGCTATCGGTCGGTAGGGCAGTTGCACGAAGACCTCAGACGGCACCTGGATAATCTTCCCGTGTTCGCTCGCAACGATACCGTCTGGTATCGCGCCTCGAAGTTTGTGAGCCGTCACAAGGCTGGCGTTGCTCTCTCCACGGCATTCGTTCTGGCGCTTCTCAGCGGCATGGCGATTACGCTCCGTGCAGTGCAGGTCGCCCGCCGCGAGCGCACGCGCGCTGAACTACGCTTTAATGACGTACGCAAGCTGGCAAATTCTCTCATATTCGAAATTCATGACTCCATGCGCGATTTGTCGGGAGCAACGCCAGCCAGAAAATTACTTGTAACGCGTGCGCAGGAATACCTCGATAGCCTGGCAAAGGAGGCGTCCGGAGATACCTCGCTGCAGAGGGAGCTTGCGGCTGCGTACGATCGCGTAGGTGATCTCCTCGGGTACAGTGGCGCTGCCAATCTCGGAGACATGGCTGGCGCACTTCAAAGTTACAAGAAAGCGCTGGTGATTCGCGAGTCGCTGGCCGCTTCTTACCCTGACGATCCATCGATAACGTCCGATCTATTGAATAACTACTTTCACCTGAGCTTTGTGCTCATGGATGTCGGCGACAATTCGGGCGCTTTGGAGGTGCTGCGGAAAGGGCTCCCCATTGCCCAAAAACTTGCAGCGAAACGGCCAGACGCCAATTCCAAGGATCTTTTGGCAGGGTTCTATTGGAAAACCGGTGGCATCCTGCTACAGACAAGAGACTACACGCACGCCACCGAAAGCTTTCGTCAATCCACATCGATTCGCGAACCCATCGCGAATGCAGCGAATTCCAGTCTCCCTATCCGCACCCACCTCGTCGGGGATTACATGGGATTGGCAACAGCACTGCAAAACACCGGTGACGTGGACCAGGCTCTGGACGCTGCGAATAAGGGGCTGCGTCTTATACAGGAACTCTCCAGTTCCAATCCGACCAATGCAACGCTTCGCGAATACCTCGGTGAGGCTTTCAATCTATCAGCGCCACTGCAAGAGTCAAGGGGGAACTACAACCTGGCTTTGGAGGACTATCGCAACTCGAACCGAATCTTCGCGGACCTGTGGGCCGCGGATCCGGCCAACGCTTTAGCTAGAGCCAACTTCGGTCTCAGCGATTTGGGCATCGGACAGGAATTGGTGCTCAAGCATGATATTCCGGCGGCATTGACGCGAATCCGGGAAGCAATAGGGACGTTCGAAGCAATCGAACCGAAGAACGGGTATGACATAGAAGGTCAGGCTCATTCATACGAGGGCCTCGCAATGGCCTACAAGGTGCTCGCGAATCGAGAATCGTCCCCTTCAAAAAAGGCGCAGGATTTGCGTGAGGAGCAAACCTGGCTCCAGAAGAGCAAGAGCGTCTGGGACAAGGATTCAAATCCCGGCTCTCCCGACCCATCGGCCGTGCGTGAAAGTGACCATCTTCGCAAGGAGCTCGCCACATGCGAATCGGAATTGGCGAAGCTATGACAAAATGGCCGAGACAGATCGGATC
Organism: uncultured Acidobacteriaceae bacterium; assembly: GCA_963832035.1. GTDB lineage: Bacteria > Acidobacteriota > Terriglobia > Terriglobales > Acidobacteriaceae > Telmatobacter. The sequence goes on from CAWHSK010000005.1 coordinate 1,482,404, forward strand.
TTTCCGAAAGGTTGTAAGTGAGTGGCTGTATGACGGAATTCCCGATGCAGGGTTCAATTGATTGAAACCGCGCCGATCTGCATCTGATTGTTCGTGTGGGACCAATTGTTCTCATCGGCCCAAGCCCGCATGATATTGGAGGCTTGGCCGTCCGTTTCGCGCCGGTATTGCCATCCTTGAAGGATGAGATTCAAGCCCGCGGCAAGCTCACCAGTCTTGGGTCGGCAGCGGCTGAGCCCGTCACCCGAATTCAAGCGATCGATTACGGAGAAGTAATTTGAAGAAAAGCTCTGGCCTGGCGCAGCTCGGCAGTTTCGTAACCTTCAGAGAAGGATGAGTAAATCTCCCAGAGTCGGGTGTGGTCCGGCGTCCCAAAGTGTAGATCAAGACGATACATGCTTAATGCGGCTCTCAACTCCCAAGATCTCGCTCCCTGCCGCTGCGCGATTGCGAGGGCGTCAGCAAAACACGCCCGTGCCTGAGACAATTCCGTTAATCGAACTGCGTCGTTCACAGAATCGTTTGGTTCTATGCTTTTTATGAGTAACTCGCCTTTGATCCGATGTAGATCTGGAATGGCGTATACCTCCCCGCTTTGCTCCGCGCACGCTAAGGCCTTCGCGATCACCTCAAGGCTTTCTTCGAAGCGTCCCGCTTTCCCTAGCGCAACAGCGTACAGACCCAGGAAGCGCGGACTCCAGAGCTTACCGCCAGTCGCTTCGTACGCTGCCAGTCCTTCCTGAATTTCCTCGATTCCCAGGAGAGCATTTCCGAGTTCGGCATCCGCCCACCCCAAATCGACTTTGCCGAGGGCAACCCAATATTCCAGGCCGTATTCATCCGCAATCCTGAGAACTTCGTACGCTAGGTCTCGCGCAAGCAGGGGTTCACCACGCAATTGATGAACCTCGCAGGCAAAATGAGCGGCCCCAACCGAACTTTGCGGGTGGGCGAGCTCCCGGGCAAAGGCCAACGCTCCCTGCACCCGTCTTAGAGCAGCATCCGGAAAGCCGAGCGTCCACAACGCTCTTCCGGCAAAACATTCGCTCAGTACTTTGCAGTCATGACCGATGTTCAATGTGTAGGGATGGTGCCGGTTCTCCGTGTAAAGCCGGGACGCCCGATCGAGATGTTCAAGTGACTCGGTGCACTTCCCCATCTCTATCAACGTCGCCCCCATGGCGCGGTGCGCTTCCATGGCTAGCGTTGGATCATTGAGCTTTCCCGCCAGGATGACCAACTGTTCCGCTATTTCCATCGCGGGGCTGATTTTTCCTCTCATTATGTACGAGAATCCGAGCAAATATAGCAAGTTGAACGATTGTGGAGACAGATCGGTCTGCCCAAAGAGATCTTTTCCGTCAGCCGCGAAATCGTCCACTTCAGGCAATGCAAAACCCCTGGTGGCCATAAGTGAAACGATCAGGATCATGCGGAGAGCAATCACTTGCTGAGTCAGTTCGGTGGACTTGGGCAGAGGTTTGAGCGCTTCCAATCCTCGCCTGGCGAGCCCGGCAGCCTCATGATGTGCGGACTTGCGAGTTGCATTTTGGGCTGCCTCAATCAGATATTTTGATGCGCGCAGCCAATCGCGGCTCTGTTCGTAATGCATGGCGAGCTCCGCCGCTATCTCGGACTTCCTATCCCCGTATATCTGCTCACCGCGTTCGGCTATCCGCTGATGAATCTGCGACCGCAACTTTGGCGCGATCAGTCGGTACGGGACATCCCGGTAAAGGACGTGAATGAAACGGTGGCGCGGGGTAATGGTTCCGTCCGGCAACTCAACTAGCCATGAGGGCGATAGAAACTGATGTCGTCGTGCTAGTTCTTCACACAGCTTTTCAACCCATTCGATTGGCATTCCAAGCCCTGCGGCAATGGCCTCTGAAGAACACTCTGTTCCCGCCACGCTGGCGGCTTCCAGCACGATGCGCTCGTCCGCGCTCAGCCGCTCAATCTGCTTTTCGATTAGCTGTCGCAAGTTCGCAGGAACGCCCTCTTCGACTGCGGACAAATCTTCTCGAAGCTTCCATGTCCCACTTTCATCCACAATCATCTTCTCGCTGCACAGGTAGTCCAACAGAGTAACCATGAACAGAGGATTCCCCTCGGTTCGCTGGTAGATCGTTCGTTTTAAGGAACTGGGAAGCTGGTGTCTGGGGAACCTCGCGGCCAGGTACTCGGCAATAACATCCTCCGCAAGGTACTCAAGCGAAAGCTCGTGGCACAGGCTGTGAGCCAGCAGTTCTCTCTTCACACTCTTCAGCGGATGATCATTCAGGATCACGTCGACTGGCCGATAAGTGCCGACGATCATGAGCCGTGCCGGGTCGGTGCGCCGGGCCAGGTACGACATGAGATCAAGCGTGGAATAGTCGCTCCAGTGTAGATCTTCAAGGACAAACAACAATGGCGATAGCGAGGTGATAGATTCAATCGCGCCCGCCATTTCGCGAAGCATCCGTTCACGCGATGAGCCTGCAACCTGAGATCGCAGGAGATCTCTTTCAGATTGCGAAATCACCGAAGGCATCTGCGCAAGCCACATTGGCGCCTGGTGTCTTAGCAGGTCCAAAGCCCTGGTTCCGACGGAGGATTGAAGCATCCTGGAGAATCCATCGAGCACGGGAAGAAACGGCTCAGCAGCTCCGTAGTGTTCCAGGCATTGCCCGCGCACAACGAGGACCGAGGGGTCGCTGGCTTGTTCCAGAAAAGCCTGCACAATCGTCGTCTTTCCAATTCCGGGTTCTCCGGTCAGGAATATGGTCTGCCGCTCTCCATTGAGAGCCTGAGCGAACCAACCGCGCATTTTAGCCAGTTCGGTTTCGCGCCCCAGAATACCGACCCGGCTGGGCTTCGACGCGATGGCTTTCAGCGGAGTCTCTGCTTCATCCAGAACAGGTGCGATGAAACGATATCCCCGACGGGGAAAAGTCGCGATGAATGCAGGCTTGTTGGTTTGGTCCCCCAAGACTTTGCGGATACCCAGGACATACTTCTTGACCACTTCGGGATTTACATACGTTTGAGGCCAGAGGGCTTCGAGGATCTCTTCCTGCGTAACGAGCCGGTCGGCATGTTCGACCAGATAACGCAAGACGTCGAAGGCCTTCGGCGCAAGTAAGACGCGATCCTCTCCTTGCCACAAGCAATGATTGGCTGAGTCGAGGCGGAATGTTCGAAAGACCTTCATGGCAGAAGAGGTAGGCCTCTCCTATTTGGTCCGATGACATCGGGGCCGGGGACACCCAAAGTGTACTCCTGAGCGTTGCCTGGGCACTCTCCACGGCAGGCCGTGGCGAACTCAAATCGACCTTTGTCAGCTGGCAGAAATGCCCGAGAACCAAAACAAGACCGAAACGTCACCGCCACGTCACGCGTGCAATTGCTCGATTGCCTAATCTTGCCAACATAGCCGGTGAGCCTCGACCCAAGCCGGTGTTCTGTGAAAAGGATGAGACAAATGAAGAAGTTCTTAGTTGCGTTGCTTCCGATCGCCCTGAGTGCCGCCGCAGCGTTCGGCCTCGAAAACGAGAATTCGACGGTTAACTGGAAGAGTATCGTCGGCGTCATAACCGCGCCAGGTGTAGACAACCCTGTCGGAACAATCCATGCAGGAGCAGGACCATGGACGGTGCACAACGGCCGCGCTCGCGTGAACCTCTCGAACGGGTACACGTCTTTCGATGTCGATGGACTCGTCCTCAACGGAAGCAACGCCAGCGGAACCCCGGGCGCAATCACCGCGGTCAAGGGAACATTAGTCTGCAATTCCGGCGGAACCGTGCCCACGATTCTTGACACTGCGGCGGTTTCGCTTAACGCACACGGCGATGCTCACTTTGATGGACAGATCTCAGACCTGCCTTCAACGTGCGATAACCCGGTCTTTCTGATCCGAATCGTAACTCCGGCCGGCGCCTCAGGGCGGTGGATCGCAACCGGAGCTCAGCGTTTCGGTGACGACGAAGCACGTTAGCAACATGACAAGCCACTGAAATGGTGAGGCCCATTCGGCCTCGCCTGTTCAGTTCAATCTCAAAGGTCAAGATCGATCTGTCGCCGCGCATATCCATTTGAAAGTGATCTAAGGCATCGACCACATGAAACTCGCATTTGTAATTCGACTTGGAACTGAGTCTCGACCCGAGGATGGCTTCTTTGAAGGGTGGGTCGAGGAGGTGGATTCGTGCACGGAGCGGCGGTTCCATTCGACTGCAGAACTGCTTTCCTTTCTGGGGCAATGCTTCGACAAGGTGCACCTCGCGAATCCGAATCCTGAAAACGGCGACGGGAAGGACCAACCGACCCCGCGGAAGAAGAAGAACTGCCACTAGAAGACCACTTTCATAGCCTGCTTCGCCAACATCCTGTCTCATACATTTCGAACGACCAAGGAGTGGACCCATGAGCGCCATCGCAAACCATCCGCCTTCCCGACGACTGCCAGTCTTGACTCCGAGTATGCAAGAAGCTACCGAGCAAGATCGGTTCACGGCAATTCGAGCCGTAGACCTTAGCGAAATGCCAGCGCTAGCCGGCGTAGCGAAGTTGTTTGTCCTCGTCGCTGCGCCGCACGGCAGCGAAGCCGGAATTGCTTTGTCACAACCATCTGAGAATGAACTCTTGCCTCGGTCATCCATTCCGTCAAATCTATTCGACGCTTTCAAAAGGGCGATAACCCAGAGTGGCAGTAACCACATCAACGGCGACGCGGTCATCGGTGACGTCAAAGTGAACTTTGCCACCATGGAGGCCTATCGACGGGGCAAGCCACTCTTTCTGACGGCATTGGAATTCAAGACCCTGAAATACCTGATGTCAAATGCGCGACGTGTAATCTCTCGCGACGAATTGCTGAATGAAGTTTGGGGATATCAGAATTATCCCACTACCCGAACGGTAGATAACCAGTTGGCAAAATTGAGGAAGAAACTCGAAGATGATCCTCCTCGACCGGTTCACCTACGAACAGTACGCGGCGTGGGATATAAGTTCTTGCCCTAGGGCCCAATTTCAATCGGCAGAAGCAAACATGCAACATTCATCTTGGCATCGTGAGACATGTCGGCCCGGAGCATTACCTCGTGTGCGTTGACACGGTCGTGATTCGGCAACGGCGTTTCTTACCAAACCGCAGCTGAAAATCGAAAGCGACACCCGATTACTTCGATAGGAGAAGTTGTGAACGACAGAATCAAAGCCCGCGTCCTCGTGACATGCTGCATTCTTTTCGGCTCAGTTACGGCGAAGGCGGCCACGCCAGGTAACAACTACCGCCAGACAAATCTCGTATCCGGAACTCCGGGGTTGGGATTGAATCTGGATCCAGCTCTGATACGGCCATGGGGACTCGCATCGTCGCCTGGACAACAGTTTCGAGTTGCCAACAACCAAAGCGGGAACTTCAGAAGCTTCGATGCGACAGGTAGAAGCCTTATCTTCGCGGGCGATATTGCCTCGCCGGGTGGAAATACGACAATCCACGCACGACCTTCAGGGATCGCCGCCAATTCAACCGGACTATTTGCGCCGCACGGCAGCCTGGCAAGTCCATTTCTGTATGCCACTCAGGATGGCACTGTTTCCGGCGAATATGCAGATGCAGCAGGAGATATCCTCGCGACCACGATTCTTGCCGTCGATAGCTCGGCCAGAGGAGCGGTCTACACAGGGATTGCCGTGCTATCGCCAAGTTGCTGCGCTCCGTTTCTTGCAGTTGCCGACTTTCATAGCGGATTCGTCGATACATTTACCGACAGCTTTGACCAGCTCGGCGTCCCCGGCACATTTACAGATCCGAACCTGCCTGCTGGATATGCGCCTTACAATCTCAACGTTGTTGGCGACCAGGTGTTTGTTACGTATGCTCTGCAAAATGGCACCAAAACTGCGCCGATGACTGGAGATGGAAATGGGCTTGTGGATGTCTACGATCTCGCGGGAAACTTCGTGCGCAGGTTTGCTTCCAATGGGACCTTGAACGCGCCGTGGGGAGTTGTGAAGGCTAGCTCCAACTTCGGTGTTTTCAGCGGCGACATCCTCGTTGGCAATGCCGGGGATGGAGTCATTAATGTTTTTGATCCAGTTCGTGGTGCGCTTGTAGACCGGCTCAAAGATGGTAACGGGAACACCATCATCAACCTCGACCTGCATGGAATGGTGTTTGGTGACGGTGCTGCCGGAGATCAGAATACCCTCTACATTGCTGCCGGCCTTTCCGGAACCGGCACCGGTGTGCTTGGCGCAATCGCGGACAACGCCGGTGGTTCTGCGCCGGACTTTGCCTTGACTGTTTCGCCCTCTGACGCAACGGTTCATCAGGGGGAGGATGCAACCTTTGCCGTGACTGCGACTCCCGTTGCAAACTTTCGGGGACTGTTCACATTCTCTTGCGTGTCTCCTGCCGGTGCGTCGTGCACTGTGGGTACGACGACTGTTGACGCGGCGACGGGTGCTGCAAGGGTCTCTATAGGAATATCCACATCATCGACGGCTCAGATGTCGCAAATCGCAGCGCTGGGCCTACCGGGCGCTTTCTTCATGTGGTGCAGCCTTCGGTCGCGAAATTGGCGCGAGTGCAATCGCGTGGTAGCTCTGGCTTTGAGAGTTGTTGTCCTGTTCGCGCTCGCGCTCGGACTGATCGGAGTCATCGCTTGTGGCGGCAGTAAACCAATTGCGGCGTCAACTCAATCGCTGCCTGTGGTAGTCACAGCGAATTCAGGCGCTATATCGCACAGCACGACATTGACCCTGACAGTCCGTTGATCGTTTCCGACGCCCTTACCTTGAGACCGAAGCAAGACCCTCCAATTTGCCCGCACCACGGAGACCCCCTTTATGTTGCTGCCCATCTGCAGGCGAGCAGAAAGTAGTAGACAAACTACTACAACTCCTAGTAGTAGATGGTCTACTACTATGGCGGAATCGAAGCGTTACGAAGACGCCGTCGGCAAACGATTGAAGGTTCAGTGGGGCGGGGGGCGGCAATCCCGTTGTCGAGGTCGTCGGCATCGTCGCAGATATGCGCCACGATGGTGTAAGCACGCCACAACCCTGCTTGTTCATGGCCAACGATGAGCAGCCATTTCCATTCACGTCGCTTATCGTACGCACTAAGGGCGATCCTGCGAATATCGAGAACGCCCTTCGGAAACAGATCCGAGCCGTGGATCCCGATCAGGGCATCGCGAAAATGGAGCCCTTGCAGCAAATGGTCTCGGATTCCATTGCACGCCCGCGCCTTGAGGCAGTAGTGCTCACGGCCTTTGGAGTAATAGCTCTTGGCCTTGCTTGCATCGGACTCTACGGTCTCATCGCATTTTCGGTTGCCCAGCGGTTTCGTGAGATCGGTATACGAGTCGCGCTCGGCGCCTCCAAAGCGGGAATATTCCGCATGATTCTGGGTGATGGATTCCTGTTGACTGCTGGTGGAGTTTTGCTGGGTCTGGTCGGAGTTCTCACCTCAACCCGCTTTCTGCGCAGTTTGCTGTTCGAAATCAACCCGCTAGATCCCACCACTCTCGTCTCGGTGATTTGCATTCTGTTATCGGCGAGCGTAGTCGCGTGGTACATTCCCGCGCTTCGAGCCACGAATGCTGATCCAGCATCGGTACTTCGCGAAGAGTGAGGCTGCCGACATCTCAAATAGATTCGATGGCAGCGCCGATAAGGCGGTCCATCATCCTCGACTGAGTCTCTGCGTCGATCGTGTCGAAGGGGCGCCGCCAATGTGCTCACCGACGACAGTACTTGAGCCACCTGGCCGGAAAGTCGCCATGTCGTCCACCTGCCAACCAGAGCAATGCTGAGATTCCACCTTGCAGGTTTGGCGGTTAAACAGCCACTTGCCGACAACACTTATCGACTTGAATAGCTCGATCAGGACATGCTGCCGTCACGTCGCCATCGCGTAACCATTTTCGGCTTTCTCAACCCGATGTTGTGTCTCTCAAGATACACCAGGTGAAAACACGCAGGCGTCACTTTTGCAGGAACATCTTTACGGCTATTCCGCCCAAGCATACAGCAAAGATGCGCCGGAGTTGAACCCCGGTCGCGAACTGCGCAAGGGAACCTCCGAAATAGCCACCAACAAAAAAACCTAGCGCCAACACTGCGGCCAGCTTCAGGTTGACATGGCCGGCACTGTAATACTTCCAGAACGCAAGCGCGCCGATGGGGAGAAGTAGTGTCGCGAGCGAGGTTCCTTGAGCGCTCTTCTGATCCATACCGTACCCGTACACCAGGATCGGAATCAGAAAGATCGCGCCTCCCAATCCAATCATTCCAGAGATGATTCCGATCACTCCTCCGATCGCGAGAGATATCAGCAAATTCATGGGGGCCTCCACTTTCTTCTTGACTAAGTCTGCAAACGAGCATATACGTCGTATTGCGTAGTAGTACACCGTGCGACATGCGATTGCAACGGGAATGTGACGAAGGCGCGGAACTGCGGTGAAGACAAGGCCTCGTCTCGAACTGAAGGATGGATCCATTGGTTAAGAAACGGACGATTGCCTCTTATTTGCCGCTGACTCCGGCACTTTTCCATGTCTTGCTGGCGCTCGCCGATGGCGAGAAACACGGTTACGTAATCAGCAAGGAAATTGCTCGAAGGACCAACAATGAGGTCAACCTGAGCACTGGCACCTTGTACGGCATCATCAAACGGCTGCTTGACGACGCCATGATTGAAGAGTCGCCGCAGCGACCGGACTTTAGCCTCGATGACCAGCGGCGCCGCTACTATCGCCTGACAAAGCTGGGCAAGGCGGTGGCCGAAGCGGAAGCAGAACGGATGGAACGCGTATTGGCCCTGGCGCGCTTAAAGCACGTGCTGGGCCCGCAGAATGCCTGAGGTGTGCATGGCAGCCAGAATTGTTCCACGCACCGGTCCACGAGAACGACTAATTGGCGCACTTCTTCGCCTGTTTCCAGCCGACTTCCAGGATCGATTCGCGGGTGAGATGCGGACTCTCTTCTACGAACAGCAAAGGGATGCGCAAGGGGCGGGCCGGCTGGCTTACGTGCGATTTTTCTGTGACACCTGCTGTGGCCTGATTGCCACCGCGCTCCGGGAGCATCGGGAGATCTTGTTCCAGGATGCCGGTTACGCCCTTCGGCTGATGCGAAAGGACCTTTCATTCACAATTGTGGTGATCGCGATTCTGGGAATGGCGATCGGGGCAAGTACGGCGGCATTTCTCGCGGCCAATGCAATTCTGATTCAGCCTCTACCGTTTTCGGGCGGCAATCAACTAATACATCTGCAACAGCGAAGGCCTGGGGTTGGCGTAGAGGACATGCGATTCTCCGTAAAGGAAATCGAAGACTATCGTGCACAGAACCATACCCTGGACTCGTTGGTCGAGTTCCACGAGATGACTTTCAGTTTGTTGGGCGGCAGGGAGCCGGCGCGTGTGGATACGGGAGTTGTTTCGGCAAACTTCTTCCGCATTTTGGGAGTGACGCCACTGCATGGCCGCACGTTTATGGATGAGGACGACACGCCGAATGCGCGTCCGGTGCTGATCCTCAGCTACAACTTCTGGCAAAAAAGTTTCGGCGGCGATCCCAATGTGGTCGGTCAGAAATATTCCATGAACGACAAAGAGCATGTCGTCGTGGGCATACTGCCGCCGATTCCGCAGTTCCCCTCGGAAGTCGATGTGTACATGCCCACGGTGGCATGCCCTACGCGCTCCGGAGAACATGCGCTGCATGAACGTCAGTGGCACATGATGAACGTGTATGCAACGCTCAAACCTGGGGTCACGTTGGCCCAGGCGCAAGCCGACCTTAACCAGATTGCGAAGCATCTGCAAACTGCATACCCGGATGATTATCCGAGTGCAAAAGGCTATGAGATCGGGTTGCGGCCGGTCCATGAAGAACTCTCCCAAAATATTCGGCCTGTGCTGATCGTCCTCTCGGCTGCCGTTGGCCTGCTCCTGCTACTGGCATGCGCAAACGTGACAGGAATCATGGTTTCGCGAATGATGTCGCGCACGCGCGAGCTGGCGGTTCGGACGATCCTTGGCGCGGGTCGAAACCGAATCTTGCGCGGCATGGTCACGGAAGGGGTGATGCTCGCGATCTTCGGAGGCATGGCCGGATTGATACTTGCCTACGCGAGCGTGGGGTTGCTGGTCAGTTTCACTGCGAGGTTCACAAGTCTGGCGTCGCAACTCAGTTTTACGCCTGAGGTGATTGCATTCTGTCTCCTGCTTTCGTTGGCATGTGGTGTCGTGGTCGGTACTGCCCCGTCAATCGGAGTGCGCTTTATGCCGCCGTTTGCGATCGAAAGAGGCAACGTCGGCGTATCCAGCCGAATCAGTTCGAAGACCCGAGGCGCGTTGGTCGCGGTGCAGCTTGCATTTTGCGTGATTCTTCTGGTCGGGGCCGGGCTGGCGCTCCGAACCATACTCCACCTGGAGCGGGTCGATGCCGGGTTCAAACCGAGCGGGGTTCTTACGGCTCGAATATACATTTTGAACGGATCGCACGAGGAATTCTTCAAGCAACTGCTGGAGCGCATACGACGACTGCCTGGAGTCGAATCTGCGGGAATGGCCAGCACGATCCCGCTGCACGACGCCACCTTGGACGGCCCCGTGCCGATCGAGGTTCGCGAAGCCAAGGCAGTGCAGCTTAACGAGACCAGGCCAAGTCCCCCCGTGATTCGAATCGTGACGCCGGATTACTTCCGCACGCTCGGAGCTCACATCCTGGCCGGGCGCGATTTCAACGCACAGGACACGAACGAAACGCAGCCGGTCGTCGTCGTTAATCAGCACCTCGCCAACCACTATTGGCCAGATGGCAACGCGGTAGGCAAGCAGATTGCGTTCTCGCGTGACAAGTGGCTTCCAATTGTCGGTGTCGTGAGTGACATCCGGCACATCGGCCTCGATCAGGATCCCGTTGATGAGATATACGGATCCCTGGCGGAGGCGCCCCAGGCTGCAATGAGCCTGGCCATCCGAAGCCCGCAGACCTCTCCGGAACTCGAACCGCGGCTGAGGTGGATCGCGCACGACATCGATCCGAGGGCAGTGATAGCGGATGTGCGTCCGATGATGCAAGTACGTAAAGAATGGCTTGCGTTACGGCGTACGACCGCGATGCTCCTGAGCGCTTTCGCTGTGATTGCCTTATGTATTACCGCATCTGGCATCAGCGGGATGATGGCACTCACCGTCGGAGAACGGAAACATGAGATCGGCGTGCGGCTGGCAGTGGGAGCAACGCCCGGATCCGTCATCCTGTCGATGATGAAGCAAGTGTTGGTTCTCATGATCATTGGGTTGGGAGCAGGATTCTGTGCGGCGTGGTTGATGTCCACAGCAATGTCGCACGTTATCTCCGGTGTCGCGCCACGCGATGCGATTACATTCGCACTTTCGTCAACGCTGTTGATCGCGGTGGCGGCCGTTTCGTCCTTCCTGCCTCTAACGCGAATAGCCAAGTTCGATCCGGTTCTGTTGTTGAGGGCCGAGTGAACTCATGCCCTACGAGGAAGCGATGTTCAAGGACGTGACAAGCAAGACCGCGGCGCTTCCCTTGATTTTTGCTGCGGTTCTGAGCGCGGCGTTTCAACGGGTCTGTGCACAAGAGCAAAGCCCCGTGACCGCGCGCTCGGAGATGCTCGTATCGACTGCGTGGCTGGACCAACACCTGAAAGACCGCGACCTGATTATCCTGTGCGTCGGTCGCGATCGAAGCCAGTTCGATTCCGGCCACATACCGGGATCGCGTTTTGTCCGGCTCGACGATTTGGTTGAGCAGCATAAGGATTCGTTGAATGAACTTCCATCGGTCGAGGATCTGCAGACGACGTTTGAAAACCTGGGGGTGAGTGATCGATCGCGCGTGGTCCTTACTGACGATGCCGGAGGCGTTCTGGCGGCGCGTGCTTATTTCACTCTCGACTATCTCGGGCACGGGGATCGAGCGGCGCTACTGGACGGTGGCTTGAAAACGTGGATTGCAGAATCGCGAAGGACCTCGAAGGAAGAACCGCCAGTCGTTCGAGGGGAGTTTAGTCCTCGTGTTCATTCAGCCATCCTGGTCAGCACGGCGCAAATGCGACAACTGAGCCTCAGTGCTGAGAAGGGCAATCCGGGTTACGCACTGCTTGATGCAAGACCTGTGGCCGAGCACGCCGGCATCGTGAATTCCGAATCGGTAGCTCAGGCGGGGCACATTGCCGGATCGCAAAGCCTGTATTGGAAAAAGCTGATTCGCTCCGACTCAGCCCCCCGGCTGCTTGATCCGGAAGAACTGCAAGAGCAATTCGTACGCGTGGGGGCCACTCCTGACAAGTCAGTTGTCACCTATTGCCGGACGGGCATGCAGTCTTCGTTCACCTATTTCGTAGCCAAATATCTGGGATATCGAGCTGCTATGTATGACGGCTCGGTGTACGAGTGGGTTCGCGCAGCGGGCAACCTGCTTGTAACCTCGCCTGCACGGCAACGCACAGGCAGGGCTCATCAGTAAGGGATTTCACCAATTTTGAGGAGGTCAATCATGAAGAGCAATCGCATTCTCTCGATAGTTGCTGCGTGTTTGTCTGTGATCGTTGGCAATCTGGCCGTCGGTCAAGCCCCAAAGGTGGTCGCGGGTGCTGCGCATCCAGAACTGGTTGTCTCCACCCAATGGCTTGCTGACCACCTCGGCGATGCAAACCTGGTGATCGTGCACATCGGCCATGACGAGAGCGACTATCGTGCAGCCCATATCCCCGGCGCCCGATACCTGGCGATGAATAAATTTGCCACCGGCCAAACTCCTCCGGGAACCGAGCTGCTGCCACCGGAAGAATTAAAGAAGAGTCTCGAGGAGATTGGGATTGGGGATAACTCCCGCGTAGTGTATTACTCGCCCGATTGGGATCCAATGGCAACCCGTCTCTTCTTCACCCTGGATTACCTGGGACATGGCAACCAGGCGGCGTTGCTGGATGGCGGCCTCGACCAATGGACACGGGAGAAGCGGGCTACCTCCACTCAGGCCAGCGATTCGAAGCCCGGTAGCCTCACTGTCCATCTGCATCCCGAGGTCGTCGCGAAGATGGACGAAATGAAGAAGCTGGTGAGCTATCCCGATAACGGAGTCGTGATCGTCGACGCTCGTCCGTCCAAACGATATCGCAATGGTCATCTGAGCGGCGCTGGATCGTTCTATTGGGAGAACGCCCTAGTCAGTGAAAAAGAGCCGCTACTGAAATCGCCGGAAGAGATTCGGCAGCTTTTCTCCACCGCCGGAGTCAACGGCAAGAAAAGGGTAGTCTCGTATTGCGAAGTCGGCTATCAGGCCACCTATGTCTATATGCTGGCGCGTTACCTAGGCTTTGACGCAGCGATGTTTGACGGATCCTACAACGAATGGAGCGATGCCAAGCAACCCGTGGTGAGGGGAGACTCCCCGCAATAACCTGACTGCTTCTAAAACTGACGGACAAACATGAAGCTCTCTAGCGTTCGCTCTATCGGTGATCGAGTAACAGTAGTGGGATTATCCGGATCAGGCTGAAGGATTCGACTGCGGTCAGTAATGGTCGCCGATGATCCTAAGCCCGTGATATATCGCTAGTGTGTTCATCGAGCATGGAACGCAGCGCCTGCGGCTTCGTTCTAGTCGCCATCTCGTACAGTTGGGAGCCATGAACCACGTCGCAAACACTTCGACGGATGAGCAGTTTTTCGGCAAGTTGCCGTACGCCCGGCAAAATCATCGGTTCCCGCAATTTAATGCCGAGCAAATTGCGAGCCGGAGCATCGACATGAGCGATATCGCCAATTGCAAAAACTTCCCGATGTCCCGGGACTGACAGATCGGCCCCCAATATGACTTTCCCAAACTTGTCTGTTTCTGCGCCGAGCCAGCGCCCTACGGGAGAGGCAACCATCCCAGCACCCGATGGGGGTATCTCCTGTTAACTAGATCATTTTAAGGTTTATTGGTGGACCTGATCGGGATCGAACCGATGACCTCTTCCATGCCATGGTGGAAGTATTATTACAATCAACAACTTACAGAAGGTTCGGGAACTGCCAAATACCTGTAACTACCTGAAAGCACCCATAGGCGAAGGGCTTCTTGGGTTGGATCTTGGGTTGATCAGAGTTCAAATCAGGGCCCAATCAAGCTTCTCGTCAATCGAAACTGAGCCACTGTTTCAGCCTTCGATATGTTGACGCATTTTCATCGAGCACATAGCATCGGCGCGCAGCTTGCCCAAACTATTTGCGATTGCGATCCGGCAGGTCGCTAGTTCTGGTTTACCGTCAATCCTTCCGTTAATGCTTAGTAACGTCCGAGTCTTGCATCGACAAGTGAACCGAACCGTACGGCTCATCAATAGCTAGCAAGTGCCAAATGGAGTTCTGATAGATGACCGCCTCCCCGGTCGGATCGCCGCGTGACGCTTTATAAGGGCATGATCGGCCTATGGCGAGGAGGCCAGAGGTCGATGAAGCAGAAGTCGCGTTCCCCAAAACAGCGTAAGCACCCCAAGACTCGTCTGCGTTTGCCGGATCTTGAATTCTCAAAATCGGCAGTGTTGAATAGTCTGACCAGTGTTGATGGCCAACGCGGATATGGCCATGCCATCGACGAGTTCGTCGATTGGTACTGCTCGGAACCGCGACTGGCCTTGAACAAGACAGTGGTTCTCCGCTATCGCAGCTATCTTGAGGCCCGCTTGCTTGCTCCCGGCACTGTCAATTTGCGCCTGGGTGCCGTTCGGCGCCTCGCCTATGAGGCGGCCGACTCCGGCCTGCTGAGTTCCGATCTGGTCGCCGGAATTCGCCGCGTCAAAGGAGTCAGGAATCTTGGTATGCGCTTGGGCAACTGGCTGACTGCTGAGCAGAGCATCGCGCTCTGGCGAGCCCCAGACGGCAACAAGCTCAAGGGCAAGCGAGATCGGGCGCTTCTTGCGCTGTTGCTCGCCTGCGGTCTTCGTCGCCACGAAGCTGTTGCCCTCAGAATCGAACATCTGGAACAACGGGAGGAACATTGGGCCATTGTCGATCTGAAGGGCAAGGCAGGACACGTCCGCACGGTTCCAGTACCCGGCTGGGTAATGGAAGAGTTGCGCGTCTGGTTGAACGCCGCAGGGATCGACCGGGGGAAGATCTTCCGTCGGGTGACAAAGATGGGCCGGGTCCTGGGCGAAGGCATGACCGAGAAAGCCGTCTGGCATATCGTGAAGGATTCGGCGAAACGGATCGGATTGCAAAAACTGGCTCCGCACGACCTGCGCCGCACCTGTGCCCGGCTCTGCCACACCGCCGGGAGGAGAACTGGAACAGATTCAGTTTTTGCTGGGGCATGTTTCCATTCAGACAACGGAACGCTACCTGGGTTGCAAGCAGCGAATTCAGTCGGCGGTCAATGATCGAATCGGGATCGAACCTCGTGGTGCTCTTCGCGATGGCAACAGGTAGTAGTATGTCGGTGAAGCCGGAGGCGATCGATGGATTACGACCAGGACAAAGTCGATGAGGTGACTCTCGCACTTCTGTGGCTGACTAGTTTCAAAGACCCTGTCGGGGTACGAGCCTGGAAGGGGCAGGACTGGGATACTATGGAGCGGCTTCACGCAAAGGGCTTCATTTCTGATCCCAAGAGCAAAGCCAAATCGGTCGTGTTGAGCGAAGAAGGCGAAAAACAGTCACGGGAGCTGTTTGCAAAACACTTCGCACGCAAAGGCTAAGTGTCCCCATTGGATGGGCAACCCGTGGCCGTATCCTAATCAGAATTCTGGTTAGGGAAGGGTTGACCACTATCTGACCGGAACTCGAGAAATCGCCACTGGATCGGTTAGATCACACATGGGCAGTTTATGAAGAGAGGATCTCGTCAGCGTGTGTAGCGAAGAGTAAACTTGGCACGAAGCCGGAGGACCCCTATGCCTTTCCGCAAACTCCTCGCGCTCGCTGCGGTCATCCTTTTCTGTGCCCTTGCTGCCGCCAAAGATAAGAAAAAGGCGGTTCTTCCGGCGGATATCCTCCGTGCCGAGACAGCCCTCGTGATCGTCGATCCACAGGCCGGTGTGGACGCAGCGGACCCTTACGCCAATCGCGCCGCACGCCAGGCTGTGGAGGATGCCCTGAACCGGTGGGGGCGGTTTAGGCTTGTGCAGGAGGGCTTCACAGCAGACCTCGTGATCGTGGTGCGTAAGGGGAACGGCAAAGTTGTGCAAACCACGATAGGCGGCACGCCGATCAATGGGTATCCTCCCTCGAGCGTGGGTTCAACCACTTCGCCGACCCAAACTACCACTCGTGCAGGTGGTCGTTGGGGCGACCCGGGCGAAAACGATCCTTCCAGCACCCGGCCCGCAGTTCCCCGGCCGCAGGTCGAAGCAGGCTCTTCGCAGGATATGTTCGTCGTCTATCGCGGGAAGAAGGATGATCCAACCTCGCCCCTCCAGGACCCGGCGGTCTGGCGGTATTCAGGGAAGGATGCACTCGTATCGCCCTCGGTTCCAGCGGTAGAGGCCTTCCACAAGCTGGTCGTGGAATCTGAGAAGCAACTGGCCTCCAAACCATAGCGCGACTTTCATCGAGATTCTGCTCCGCGCGTCAACATCCCTGTCGCCAACCTCTGGTTGTGCATCCGACCCTTCTAGTCTTCGAGTTCAGGGTGTGTCACCGCCTACCCTTCTCTAGCCGGTCTAGGAAAGAGCAGCCCACCATCCGGCCATGATGGGCAAGCCGCCCTGAGTTCCGTCCTAATCGACGCCAAGATCCTTAAAGTAAGCGCATCAGTCAATGTACTTTCTTGGGGGTGCGGGAGTTTTTGTCTCCTCAGTCTCTTCGAATCCAGGCAGAATGCGGGCTTCCGACCCGAACTTGTGGTACCCGCCGAAAGTCACGTCGTTGATCATGGTTTCGAAGTAGCTGTACAGGCTGAAGACCATGCCCCACTCGTGGAGTTCGCGCTCGGAGCGGCCGCGGGAGATCTCCACGCTCCGCTGGGGACAGATATAGGTCTTGCCGCCCAGTTCCTCCGGGCCGTACTCGACCATGATTTGCGACCGGATGAGGGGCACGTCAGGGTCCCGTTCTTCGTCGAGATCTGCATTGATCACGATGCGCATGATGGCCCCGGTGTCGGGGTTGAGCGCGAATTCGCCGTAGGTGTCGGCCTTGTTTTGGTAGAGAGTGGTCCCGTCACCTTCAGGAAGGCAGCAATACGTGAGCTCGGGCACGACTATTCGTGCTGGCAGCTCTGTAGGAGAACACCGCCAGATCTCCGTACTTGCCGCGCTCCCAGCGCTTCCAGCTGAGGGTGCTTGGACTGGTAGCGGCGGCCGTCAGCACATAGGCAAGAATGGGACCGAACGTGCCCCATGTTTCAAGATCGCGTGCTCGCGCCCCGGCGACGCGGCGTTTGCCGAGTTTCTGCTTTTTCTCAACCACCTCGTTCCCGTTTCGATAGAGAACCGTAGCGTGCTCCCCGGTGGCAAAGTGGAGAGTCTGGTCCTGGTGCGGCATCTTCCAGATCTCGTTGTCGCGTTCCGGAGGCTCTTCGAAGCGCACCGTGTTTCTTAAGGCATAGAAGTCGGGCAGTTTGGGAATGGCATTGTGCAGGTAGTCGAATGTTCGCCGGAAAATGGCGCGCTGCTCCTCCACCGGAGGCGGCGGGCGATTCACAATTTCGTCGGCCGGGGGCGCGAGCGCGAGCGACAGATCGGCATCCGCCGTCAGCGCCTGGCGTTCCCGTTCGCTGTGGATCACGCTCAACAGCGCATCGAGCCGGGGCGTGCTTAGCCGTTCGGTTAGTTCGAGATTCGCCAGCTTTCGCAGCAGGTCGGTCTGCGAATGCACCAGTTCTTCAAGCTGCGCGACGGTGACCTTTTCTATCCCAGGCCGGGGATTGTCGAAATACACAGGCTCGTTGTAGTAGCCCGTGGGAGCGCGGACCGTCAGGGCAGGACGAGCCACCTGGACACGAAGGTCGTGGAATTCGTCCATCCGGTAGGTGTGCGGGGGATTGAAGGTGAGAGTGTAGAAGCTCCGCTCCTCTTCGACGCAGCGCTCGATGTCTCGATCCAGGTCGCCCGACGAGTCCAGCACCAGGCCTCCTGTGTGCGTCGCGATCACCTGCAGTGCCATTTTGGCCGGTTGCATGTCCTTTTGCGACCGGGGCGCTTCGAGATAGTTGTGATAGTTAAATGCCTGGTCTCGGATTCGGCCACACGTTAACGTTGTCCAGCGTGATGCGCGCTTCCCGCAGCCGGGTGGAGAGTTCCGTGATCTCGTCGAAATCGATGTCACCGCCGCCCATCACTGGCCAGCCCGGGCCGATCCACACCACGACTTTGCGGCCTGCGATCTCCCGTTGATCGATGGCAATCGAGCCCAGGGCGCGCAGAGAGAGCGGGTTGGGCTGCGACCTGCCCACCCATGAGCCAAGTAAACCGGGTTCATTATTTCGGCCCGATCTCCACACCGTTCGCGGAGACTTGTGCTGCTCCACTTCTTTGGCCAGCAGTTTCCGTCCCGCGTAGGCTTCAAGGACGAGAACAGCCCGTCCCGCGTAAGCCGGTAGAGAAAACATGGGGCTTCCAGACGGCCGTTATTCCGGCGCAGGAAATGAACAATCGCGCTTTCGGTTTGCGTGAGCTGCTGGGGCGAGAGATTGACGGTGTCGAGGACGAAGATCAGTTCGGCGCTGGTTCGGACGCCGCCAGAGAGTTGTGCAGGGTGCGAATCTTTGCCGGTTGGCCGTTATCGAGAAGAGTGAAATCCCGGGGCGCGAGGTCCGAAACCGGGTTCCCTGCCGCATCTGTCACGACGACGTCAATGGTGAAGAGGCCTTTCCGCTCGGCGGAATCGAGGCGCTCAGCGGCGCCAATGGCTTCTGCGCAACGGACGGATCTCGCAAAGGCGGGGTTTGCCCGCCTGCCCCGCAAGTCCCAAGAACGATCATGCCTGCGATAAAAGCTGTGCGCTGCGGGTTGAGTCGATTCACCACGATTCCACGTGCCCTGGGAGACTCGCGGCGAGCATAACCGGCGCACCCTCCGCCAGGGTTGCAGCGAGTCCGAGAAGCGATGCACAGACAAAGCCACGCATGCGACCCTCCCGTAAATACTGACGGTTTCCGCCCACTACCGGTTTCCTCGCAGGCAGATTCAGTTAGCGGTCGAGTCACCGCCTAACCGGAAGTAATCC
>CAWHSK010000006.1:0-464492 GCA_963832035.1 uncultured Acidobacteriaceae bacterium
ACCGCAGATCCTTCGCGCTAATGCGCTCAAGATTTCGGCTCAAGGCTCCAGGCGCTCTGCGCCCCACGCCTTGAAAACGCCTCAATTTGCCGGTGACCATACTGCGAGGGATCACCCGTTCCCATCCCGAACACGGAAGTTAAGCCTCGCTGGGCCGATGGTACTGCACGGGTGACTGTGTGGGAGATTAGGTGATCGCCGGCAATAAATTCAAACAAAAAAGCCATGCCTTCGGGCATGGCTTTTTTGTTTTGGGGGAACTCTGTTCCTGCTTCTACATTCATTTTTTGATAGAGTTCTAGCCATGATCCAAGCTGGCAAGACCGCCAGATTCGTCTGCGCCGGAATCCTATTCGGGGTCTTTGAAATCACAGGTGCGTCGCAGGCTCCGTTCGTGAAGACAACGTATGGCGTATCGCCGGCGAAGATGACCTTTTGGGCGAGCTTGCACGAACCGTTAAGCGACGCGGACATTGCAAAAGTGAACTTGGAACTTTTCGCCAAAGGCAATGAGGACGCAGCCTGGGAGCTTGGTTTGGGCTACATGCAGGGCCTTGGTATTCCCCAGGACTTCGCAAAAGCTGAGGAGATGTTTCAGATCGGCGCAATTGATGCTGACCGGAAGGCAATGGTGGGCATGTTCTATGCTCACGGATATTTTCCGCTGAATCTCGAGGCTGTCGAGCGATGGTATACGGCTGCTGGAAGGCCGCATGATCTGTTCGAACTGGGCGAGGCGTGCAAGGCTGCCGCGCAAGCTGATAAGACGAAGTCTGCAACTTACTATGCCAAAGCGGTCAAAAATTACATCTATTTGCTAAACCTGAGGCATGGTGAGGAGCGAGGCGCGCAACTGGAATTGGGCAATTTCGTAATAGACGGCATCTACAGTGCGGGCGACGAACCTCAAGAGCGAGCGCAGAATCTCGAATGGGCCCGAATGATCGTGCAGGAACTGCTGGGCCAGAAGGAATATCAGATTGCCGTGGAGTATGAGATCGGCGAGGAAGATCTTCCGCCCGATCAGAAGATGTGGCTGCGCTACTGCAAACGCGCCGCAGCGTACAACATCGACCTTGCGCAGCATTTTTATGTCGAAGCGCTGAACGACGCGCGGGCTCGCGATTTTAGCGGCTACGACGCAATTGCCTGGAGCCGGTTGAGCGGTCGAGACAGTCCCTTGCTCAGGGCAATGACAGCCGGGATGAGCCAGAAGCAGACTGCAGACGCGGATGCCGCCTATCAGGCTTTGATTGAAGCCCGCAAACATTTCGGAGCCTATTATGCCCAGGATGATCCGTTACGCAATCCTTCGGCGGCGATAATCTCCGCGATGGATCAGGACGACCCGGATGTGCAGATTCGCGTAGCGTTCGACCTTGGGAAGACAGCCATCAATGATGAACAAGCCTATCAACGCGTGCTCGGGGTTTACCGCGATGTTCGCGATCATCGGGATACAGCCCCGCGATTCGTGCTCGGAAGATACGCGTTGAACGGTGCGAACGGGATTCCCAAGGACCCCGGTGTGGCAGAATATTGGCTTCACGAAGCAGTTCGAAGTGGGTCAAAGCCGGCGCAGGAATTGCTGAATTCGTTGGAGGAACATTCGGGCGGCAAGGAATGAATTGAGCCTTTGGTAGAGTTCAGTTCTCCCGCATCATCGTGGCGATCTCTATGCGCGAGGCTCTGCGGGCTGGAATGATGGTCGCTGCCAGGCCGGCTACTATTACTACTGCGATCGAGCCTGCCAGCGTCAATGCATCGGCGGAGGAAACTCCGAAGAGCAAGGACTTCAGCCAGCGGCCGAGCGCGAGGCCGAGGACCGTTCCGATTGCGACTCCGATTAGCGTCAGGCGGAGGCCGTCGGTTACTATGAGCATGAAGATGCGGTCGATGCTGCAGCCGAGGGCCATGCGAATTGCCATCTCGCTGGATCGCTGTACCGTCGCATAGGCCATTACTCCGTAGACACCAACAGCAGCGATCAGAAGTGCGATTCCGGCGAAGACGACGAGCAGCAGCGTACGGAAGCGCGGTTGTGCGAAATTCTTGGCGACGTTTTCTTCCATGGTGCGGATTCGCACGACCGGTTGATTTGGGTTGATTTTGTTCACTGTGTCGCGCAGTTGAGGAATGAGGGAGCGCGGGTCCACTTCTGTTCGCATCACGAAGGACATGTTGCGCACCGGCAGAACCTCGTTGGCTTGGCGAAAGGGAACGTACATCTCGGTTGGCATATCGGAGACGAGGGTTTGCTTTATGTTGCCCACGACGCCTACGACCATCATCCAGGGCACGGTGTTATCCGGCGTCGCGCCGATCTGCATCTTCTTGCCGATGGGGGATTGATCCCCGAAATAGGTTTTCGCCATTGCCTGGTTGATGACCACGATCGGCGGCATACCTTCCCGGTCTGAGTCTTCGATCCAGCGTCCCTGAAGCAGCGGAATGCGCAGTGCCTGGAAATACTCGGAACTCACGGTGCGGTAATTCGCCATGATGTATTCCGAGGCGTTGCGCGGCGGATGTCCCTGGATGTTGAAGTGGATCACGGCGCCCTGTCCGCTGACAGGCAGATACGACGAGGCAGCCACCGACCGGACGCCGGGCAGGGAATGCAATTGTCTCAGCGTGTTTTCGTAGAAATCCATGTTGCGATGAGCATCCGCAGGGGCGGCGCCAGCAGGCGGAACAGGCAAGTCGGCCACAAGGATGTGGTCGTCAGAGAACCCAAGGCTCACCGCTGCAAGCTGATTCAAACTGCGCACAAATAAGCCGGCGCCCATCAGCAGCAGAAGCGCCAGCGAAATCTCCGAAATTACAAGCGTGTTGCGGAGAGCTTTAGCCTGTTTGCCGACGGCGCCGCGCTCGCTCTCATTCAAAATCGAACGCAGATCGGTGAGACGGACGTGGCCAGCCGGAGCGATTCCGAAGAAGACGCCAGCGAATATTGACAGGACGGCGGTGAACAGCAGGACATGAATGTCGATGTGGACCTCTGTTCCCGGCGGGAGAGAGCCCGCAGCGAGGTGCAGCAACGACGGCATAAGCGCATACGCCAAGGCCACCCCTGCGATAGCTCCCATGAGAGATAACAGCAGACCCTCTATTACGAGCTGCTTGATAATCTGCCAGTCCGACGCTCCCAACGAGATGCGGATCGAGATCTCTCGACGGCGTGCGGTGGCGCGCGTCAGCATCAGATTGGCGATGTTTCCGCATGCGATCAACAATACGAAGATGACGGCTCCGAGCAGTGTGATGAGAGCCGGCTTTGCCTGGCTTACGAGCTGCTCGTGCATCGGATTAACGACTGCATCGAGCGCAATGTTATCAGCGGAATACTTTTCGTAGAGCCGCTTTGCAATGGTGCTCATCTCAGCGCGCGCTTGCTGAAGCGATACTCCTTGCTTGAGTCGCGCAATAGCGATGATGCCGGGGTGCCAGGAGCGATCGTCTGGCAGCTTGCTCGCCCAAGGGCCCATAGCAATGACGATGTCGGGAGCCTGCTGGAGCAACTCGAATCCCTTTGGTAAAACGCCGATCACCGTGTAGCTCTGGCTGTCGAGATTGATGGCGTGCCCGATGATGTCTTGCGAGCCACCGTACTTGCGCTGCCACAGACCGTAACCGAGCAGGACCACCGCGGGGGATGAAGGCTGGTCGTCTGCTGCTTGAATGGAACGACCCGCGATGACGTTGACGCCGAGCAGATGCAGGAGGTTTCCACTGATCATCAGGCTCGGGATCTGCTCCGGTTCGCCGTTGCCGGTAAGCGCGGATGTGAAGACGCGGGCGGAGCCGAATTCCTCGAACGAAGTGCTCTGCGCTTTCCAATCTCTCAGGTTCTGCCACGAGACGGAAAGAATTGGAAATTGGGTGGCGCGCTCTGAGACCATCACCACGCGGTCAGGATCGGGGAAGGGAAGAGGCCGCAGCAACACGCTGTAAAACACGCTGAAGATCGCGGTATTGCATCCGATGCCCAATGCCAGCGTCACCACGGCAACGACGGTGAATACCATACTTTTGCGCAGTTGACGCAATGAGAATTGCAGGTCTCTGACCAGGCTCAAGGTCACCTCATCTTTGTCTCAGACTTTGGGGATTCGGCTATTTCTGCCCCGTTGCTGGGTTAGTTTCTCACACGCAATCGGCAAACAGGCAGCCTTTGGGACGAACAGACGCAGGCAGACGACAACGCGTCTTTGCGCGCTATGGGGTTCTATTCAGGAGGGCTCCTGCAGATGCCAGGGATATTGGAGGGGGAAGAATTGAAGCGTCAACCCTTCCCCTCTTTACCTAGCAGTTCACAGATTGGCGCTTCTGTTACCTGAAATGAGGCGGACGATCCAAGTAAGAATCACCGCTCCGATTGTCGCAATGATGATGCTGACGATCAATCCATGTTCACTGGCTCCGCCAAATCCCACGAAACTGGCAAGGAAGCCACCAATCAGGGCGCCGACCAAGCCCACGATCATGTCCATGAAGAAGCCGAAGCCCGAACCCTTCATCAGCTTTCCGGTCAGCCAGCCTGCGATCAATCCGATGATGATCCATGCAATCAATCCGTGACCCATAATGTTTCAATCCTCCTTGGTGAGTATGGAATTTGAAGCGGTATGGGGCGAGTTTCGGTAGTTCCGATACAGGCAAGACTGGGTGCACGCCATCGGCTTTCCATGTATCAGGGTTTGTCTAGTACTAGATGCCCCTCCCAATGCGATGCAGAATGCCGGTCACGCGAGAGGGAAAATTCGAGGCCGGTCGGTGATTTTTGATATCCCGCGGCTTGATACAGCCTTCCGTGGGCTGGAGCACTATACTTTCCGCCATGCGGTCTATTGTGATTTTCAATTCGCTCTTTTTTGCCGTCGCGGTTTTTTCGACTTCTGCCCAACCCTCTGAACAAGCGACGCCACCTTCCGCCGACGAAGCGCGGGTTTTTATCGAGAGAGTAAACCGCGAAGAACTCAAGTTGCTGACCGACGCCTCGCGCGCCTCGTGGACGGCGGAAACAAACATTACAGACGATACGGAAGCAACGACAGCGTTGATCAATGAGCAGGTCACAGCACAAGGGCTGCGATTCGTGGAGCAAAGTCATCGCTGGGACAAGGTCGCGCTATCGCCGGAGTTGCGCAGGGAGATGTTGTTGCTGCAACTAAACGCTCCTGCGGCGCCGAAAGATCCGAAATTGCTGGCCGAAGAGACGCAACTCGCAGCTCAACTCACGGGAACGTATGGCAAAGGGAAGTATTGCCCGGGTACCCCGGCTGGACAGGATCCAGCCCCGGATGCGAAATGCATGGACATCGACCAAATCTCAGACATTATGGCGCACTCGCGCGATCCTGAGGAGCTGACGAGGCTCTGGGTGGGATGGCACGCCGTAGGCGCGCCCATGCGCGAGAAGTATGCGCGATTGATCGAGCTCCAGAACATTGGCGCGAAAGAACTGGGATATCACGATACGGGCGAGCTTTGGCGCGCGGGGTACGACATGACGCCGGCGCAGTTCTCGGCCGAGGTCGATCGTGCCTGGACGCAACTGGAGCCGTTGTATCGCGCGCTGCATGAATATGTTCGCAATAGGCTGATCGCCAAGTATGGCAAGGCTGCGGAGCGACCGGATGGATTGATCCCGGCGCAACTGCTGGGGAATATGTGGGCGCAAGAGTGGGGCAACATCTACGACATCGTTGCGCCGACCGATCCAAATCTTTCACAGTTCAAGCCTGTCGATCTTGAAGCTGCGCTGAAGCAGCAGATCGCAGCGAAAGATCCGGCCGCGGCGCCGGCGTTCGTTGGCGGTGCGGATCTGTCATCGGATACGGGACATGCGGCGAAGCTGGCCGCTGGCCGCGATATGGTCCACTATGGGGAAAATTTCTTCAAGTCACTTGGATTCGCTCCGCTGCCGGCGACATTCTGGCAACGATCGCAGTTTGTCCATCCACGCGACCGAGACGTTGTGTGCCATGCATCGGCGTGGGACGTGGATGCGGTTGACGATCTTCGTGTGAAGATGTGCATCGAGGTAAACGCTGATTACTTCACCACGGTTCATCACGAATTGGGTCACAATTTCTACCAGCGCGCCTATAACAAGCAGCCGTTTCTGTTTCGTGGTGGAGCGAACGACGGGTTCCACGAGGCGATTGGGGACTCGATCGCGTTATCTATTACGCCGGCTTACCTGAAGACCCTCGGACTGGCAAATACGGAGCCGCCGGCCGAAGCCGATATACCGCTGCAGTTGCAAACGGCCCTCGATAAGGTAGCGTTTCTGCCATTTGCACTGGCGCTGGACAAGTGGAGGTGGGAGGTTTTTTCGGGGCAGATCAAGTCGGCGGATTACAACAAGGAGTGGTGGGCGCTGCGCGAAAAGTACCAGGGCGTGGCTCCGCCGGTGGAGCGCACAGAGGCTGATTTCGATGCGGGCGCGAAAAATCACATTCCCGCCAACGTGCCCTATGCACGGTATTTCCTGGCGCGTATCTATCAGTTCCAGTTCTATAAAGCGATGTGCGAGGCCAGCGGCTACAAAGGTCCGCTGAATCGGTGCAGCTTCTATGGTTCGAAGGCGGCCGGCGACAAGCTTGCGAGGATGCTCGAGGCGGGGCAGTCGCGTCCGTGGCAGGAGACGTTGAAACAGATGACAGGCACCGATCACCTGGATGCAGGACCAATGCTCGAATATTTCGAGCCTCTGTATAAGTGGCTTCAAGAACAGAATGCCAGGCATTGATTCAAAGGACTTTGAAATCGCATCCGGTGAATTCAGACGGCTCTCCTTGACAGACTAGGAGAGTCGTCGTAATCTCTCTCCTAGAGCATCAAGGAGAGTGCTGGTTTGGCCGATAAATCGCAAGACAAGCAGATGGAACTGCTGCAGGGAACCCTGGATCTGCTGATTCTGAAGGCCGTTTCGCTCGGTCCGCTGCATGGCTACGGTGTGCTGCTGCGTATACAGCAAATCTCGGGCGAAGAACTGGTGATTCAGCAGGGCTCGCTGTATCCGGCGCTCTATCGACTGGAGCATCAGGGTGTGATCGCCAGCGAGTGGGGCGACAGCGAGAACAACCGCCGCGCCAAGTACTACAAGCTGACTCCTGCCGGCCGTCGTCGGCTCGAAGCTGAGACTGAAAAGTGGAATCGCATGGCTGGCGTAATCGCCGGAATTCTTCGTGCCACACCGGAGAATGTATGAAGCTGTTTGACTTTGTCGCGCGCAAGATTGCGGAAGTTCGGTCGTGGTGTCGCGCCACGTCGCAGCGTGGCCGTCTCGAATCCGAGATGGAGGCCGAGTTGGCCGGGCATGTTGAGCTGCTGACTGCCGACCTTGTCCGCAGTGGCCACTCGCCGGACGAGGCCGCTCGCCAAGCACGGATTGCGCTTGGGCCTGCGCTGATACACAAGGAAGAAATTCGTGCGTCGCTAGGACTTCGCTGGTTTGATGAACTTCGAGCCGATATTCGCTACGGCATTCGCATTCTGGCCAAGAGCCCTGCATTCACGGTGATTGCCGCTTCGTCTCTCGCGCTCGCTATCGGCTCCAACACAACGATTTTTGCGATTGGCAAGCAACTGCTGTACGACCGTCTTAATGTCCCGCACCCGGAGCAACTGCGCATGCTGCGCTGGATCGGCGATGGACATGCGGTTGTTGATGGCATGTGGGGAGACTTCGATTCCACTCCGGAATCCGGCACCACGAGTTCGGTCTTCACTTACCCGATCTATCAACAAATGCGGGATCACAACGACAAATTGCAGGATCTGATCGCGTTCAAAGAAGAAGGGATGAATGCGACGATTCGCGGCAATGCCCAGCGAGTGAACGCGGCCATGGTGTCGGGGAATTTCTATACTGCTCTCGGCGTGCACCCGCAACTGGGGCGCGCCCTGCAGCCTTCAGACGATGCCGTTCCTGGATCAGGCGCAGTCGCGGTGATCAGTGACGGGCTGTGGCTTAAGCAATTTGGGCGAGTTCCATCAGCGATCGGCCAGACGGTCACGCTGAACCAGACAGTTATGACGATCGTGGGCGTAAATCCGCGGACGTTTACTGGAGCAAAGAATGTGCAGCAGGCTCCTGACCTGTTCGTGCCGATCAGCATGCAGCCGGTGATCGACCCCAAGGGGAAGACGTCGCTCCTGGCGGATTCAAGCCTGTGGTGGGTCAACATTGTTGGCCGCATTAAACCGGGCGTCAAGGATTCCGAGGCGCAGGCCGCACTCGCTGTGCAACTGCAGGCTGCAATCCGCGCCACGATGCCTGTTCCGGCAGATCGGACCATGCCGCGCCTAACGCTAGTCGATGGCAGCCGGGGTTTGCACTTTTCGGATCGCATGTTCAGGAAGCCGCTCTTTGTTCTGTCCGGCTTTACGGCGTTTGTTGTATTGCTGGCGTGCGCCAACATTGCCAATTTGCTTCTTGCGCGAGGTGCGCAACGTCAGCGTGAGATGAGCGTACGTCTTGCTATGGGCGCAGGCCGCGGGCGCATTCTGCGACAACTGCTCACTGAAAGCCTGATGCTGGCTGCGATTGGCGGCGCGGGCGGCCTATTCGTTGGATACATTGGGGGCAGCACGCTCCCGAAATTGATGACCAATGCGTGGGAGCGGAACGAGGGGGGCTCGTTTAGCGTACCTTTCGATTGGGGTGTCTTCGCCTTCACCGTTGCCGTCACACTCATTACGGGCGTCATTTTTGGATTGGCTCCTGCATGGCTGTCGGCTCGCTCCGAAGTCAGCAGCAGTCTCAAGGAGACGGCAAAAAGCACTTCACGGCGGCGTAAGGGCATTACCGGAAAGTCCCTCGTGGCATTTCAGATTGCTCTCTCCACGCTGCTGGTCGTAGGCGCAGGTCTTTTCCTGCGTACGCTTGTGCAATTGGATTCGGTGGACGTGGGCTTCAAGGCGGATGATCTTGTGCTGTTCGAGATCAGTCCTCCTGCTAGCCGATATCCGGGACCATTGAGCGTGAAACTGCATGACCAACTGGAGAAGCGAATCGCCGCACTGCCCGGCGTCGAACGGGTCGCTCCTGGTTCACTCGCATATATTTCGGAGAGCATGGACAACACGGGCTTCCTGCCCGAAGGGGAGACAGCCAATCCCAAACAAAAACAGACTGAATACGAAAACGAAGTCGGCAATGATTTCTTTCCAACGATGAGTATTCCGATTCTTGCGGGACGCGGCTTTGGGCCGCAGGACACATCTACCTCGGCGAAGGTCGCGGTTATCAATCAGTCGCTGGCTCGGAAGAGATTTCCGAATACCAATCCAGTCGGCAAGCGGTTCAGAGCGGATAGCGAGAACTCTGACTGGATACAAATCATTGGTATCTGTGCGGACACCCGGTATTCGGACCTGCGTATGGATCCGCCGCCGCAGTTTTTCCTTCCCTATGTGCAGCAGCCTCACGCGGGCACGTTGGTGTACCAGGTGCGGACGCGGATGCAGCCATCGGCTCTTTTCCCTGCGTTGCGAAGCGCGGTTCAGGCGGTCGATCGCGATTTGCCGATCATTGATTACCGGACGCAGCGGGAGCAGATCAATGCGACGATGCAAATCGAGCGAGCTTTCGCAGCACTGACCGCGGGCTTTGGCGTGCTTGCCCTGGCGCTGGCGTGCGTGGGTATTTACGGGATCATGGCTTACTCGGTTGCGCAGCGGACTAATGAAATAGGTATTCGGCTGGCGCTGGGTGCACAGCCCGGACAGGTGCGCAGCATGATTCTGCGCGAGAGTACGTGGCTCAGTGTAGCGGGAATTCTTGTTGGGGTTGGCGCCGCTCTGGGCCTTACCCGGCTGGTGAAATCGATGCTCTATGGAGTTACGCCGAATGATCCCGTTTCGCTTGCCGCCGGGGTCGCGCTGCTGCTGGCTGTTGCGTTGGCTGCGACCTGGATTCCCGCGCGGCGCGCTGCGGGCGTTCAGCCGATGGAAGCGCTTCGGCACGAATAGCTGCTTCTAGGTCAGCAACCCCTTGACCCGCTGCTCAAGTGCTGCCTGCGTCTGCTTTGCGGGAAACAGTCTTTCCAGCCATCCCAGATCTGCATCTATCGTTACGTCCCTATCCGTCACATTGACGAACCCCTTAATCGGCGTGCTCACGATGCCCACCTTCGCGTCGAAAGTAAAATCCATTCTGCTTCCCGTCCACTTCCTCGATTCATTCGCGATCCGTATCGGAACAGTTCCAAAACCTTTAAACAGATCGTCAAATGAGCGATCCACAGACTGCACAATTTCCTCTTTGCGACGGTTATGCGATACGGTGACACGCATACTTCTCCATTCAGTCGCTCGCGATTCTCTCTCGGCGAACGCTACCTGGCACGGATTTGATGTAGCAGGAGGCGACAATCGCCTCGGACGCCGAGATGAGATCAATTCTTTGATGCGGAATAAGCCGCAACTGCCAGTCCCCGAGACGTCTTTGAACGTATCACCGCGATGCTGTGGCTTTGCGGCACGACTAAACTCGTGCCCAGACACAAGCAGCGAAGTTCCGGTCTTAGACGCCTACGGGCAGGAGCGGTAGGCCGCCTTGCTGCTTGCCTTCGGTGACAATGGCGTCGAGGTTGGCCAACACTTCAGGGACCGACATAGCGTAGACCTCCCGGCCGGCGTCGTAGCCTTCCTCGATTAGCTGCTTCAGGTGGCGGCCGGCGATCTGGGCAGCGAGCTGGTCAGTGATGACTTTGCCGGAGCGCTTCTTCTGTTCGAGCCAGGCGGTGCAAGGCAGGGCGATCCACATGGGGCGCCCGTTCACCTCAAATCGCACGTCAACGGCATCGGCATGGCGGGTGGCGATTGCCACAATGTTGGCCTTCCACGAGCAGTGCAGGTCTTCCCCGCTCCAGCGGTCGGTTACATGGAAATCTTCGTACATGGCACTAGCCTATCGTCCCCGCTCAAGTTAGGGCAAGGATAGAGGTCACCTGTGGTGGACGCTCTTCTTTCCCCACTGTTAAACTAGTAGGGTTGCAGTGGCTGTGCCCCCACCTGTACGGACCCGCCTGCAAGTCGATCGAAGCGAAGGACAAAACACCCCGTGGATACACAGACTCGTCACGCCCTGAAGGGCGATAAATTTGCCCAGGCCACCAAGACCAGCGTCAATTGGGTAAGCGGACATCGCAGCAACGTCATGCAATGGGCGATTTCGGCAGCAGCGGTTCTTATTTTGGGAATTGGACTGATTGTCTTCTGGAACCTGCGGGAAGCGACCGCCGAAACCGCGCTTGGTTCAGCACTGGATACCTATGCTGCACCTCTGGCGCTGCCCGGAGGGCCGGTCCAGAAGGGTGAATACGCCACCGCTGCTGAGCGCTCGAAGGCAGCGAACCAGCAATTCCAAGCGGTTGCCGATAAATACGGCTGGCTGCCAGAAGGCGGCAAGGCGCGGTATTTTACCGGTGTCACGGCCCAGGAAATGGGACAGACGGCTACTGCTGAAACCGAGCTGAAAAAGGTCGCGGGTTCCTGGAACCGCAATCTTGCCAATCTTGCCAAGATCGCCCTGGCTTCGATCTATCACCAGACCAATCGCGATCAGCAGGCGATCGATCTCTACAACGAGATCATTGCCAAGCCTTCAGACACCGTTACTGCGGGGACTGCGCAACTGGACCTGGCCGACCTCTATGCCGCGACAGGCAAGGAGGCGCAGGCTCGGGCTCTTTGGGCCAAGCTCAAGGATTCGGACAAAGACGGCGCTGCCGGTTCCATTGCCGCCCAGAAGCTTTCCGGCAAACAGTAGGCCTCCGGCGCGTTTGGAGGCGAGGCCGGTAGGGTCAAGCTCCGAGCGGCCAGATTTTGAGCGTTTTTGCGGGCATCTGCGTCTGGTGTTGGTATGAGCGCCAGCCAGACCCTAGTCCCAGGTTGGATGGAAATCGTCGAGAGCGCCGTGCATGAAGAAGCCCGCCAGCGCGCCCAGGAAGAAGCACTGGAGGCGCTGGTCGACCAGTATGCGACCACTCTCTTTCGGGTAGCTTTCTCCGTCCTTCGCAATCAATCGGACGCCGAAGACGCAGTGCAGGAAGCGTTTCTGCGTGTTCTACGCCATCGTGAAACGCTCGGAGAGATCCGCGACCACCGCGTCTGGCTCATCCGTATCGTGTGGAATATCGTGCTTGACCGTAAGCGTCGCACGAAGACTCGTCCTGAAACAGATGACATTGCCGAACTCGCACGCGTGCTGCCCGCCTCCGGGTTGACCGCGGAGGAGCGCGCTGCTGCTGTGCAACACCACACCCACGTGATGGCTTGCGTAGAGAAGCTGCCGCCTCGCGAACGCGAGGTGATGATGCTCTCAGCATTCGAGGAGCTTTCAAGCGTGGAGATTGCCGCGGTGCTGGATGTCACGGAGTCGAGCGTTCGCTCTCGCCTGTTTCGCGCACGCAACCTGCTGGCTGAGCTGCTCCAGCATCCCAGGAGTATCCGATGAGTTTCTCAACCCAAAACGAGTGGGATCGCAATGCCGGAGCAATTGGGGCAGAAGAGACGCTGCGACTTGTTGCGTCGCTGCCAGCTCCGGAAGGAATTGAAGATCGCCTGAAAACAGGTGTTCGCGCTGCAGACCGTCAGGCCGGTGTGGTGATGTCGTGGCCTAATTCTTTGGCGAGTAAGGCGCGGTGGACGCAGGTCTCAGCGATGCGAGCCGCCGCAGCGGCTGCGATTGTGTTTGTTGTCGCCGGTGGGGGGTGGGGGGTGTATTCGCACATCCATCTGGCTGCTGCTCCAACCGCAGTCGCGGCGCCGCCGCGGATCGATGGAGGTGCGGGTATGTCCGCCGCAGCCGCCAGGCGTACACCCAAAACACTGGATGGACCAGTGGTAGTTGCGCCGACCAATGCAAAGCAGAGAACAGGCGAAGGCAAAATGCCAGTGCTCTCGCATGGTCATTCTGCAGGGTCTGCGGTCGAAAAGAGCAGATCGTCGCTGGCAACTCAGCGATAATTGAGCGGTTGCTGGGGTCTATTGATCCTTCATCACCGCGCGGATGAGCATGCCAATTACCGCCAGGACGACTGCTCCCCAGAAGGCCGGGACCCATCCATAGACGACAAAGCCGGGCACGATTTTTGCGGCCAGCATGATCATCGCTGCGTTGATCAAGAGCAGGAATACGCCGAACGTGAGAATGGCGAACGGAAACGTAATGACCTTGAGAAAAAAGCCAAGCGTTGCGTTCAAAACGCCGATGATCAGCGCCGCGAACAGCGCGGACTGGACGTCATTCACATAAAACCCGGGAACAAGCTTGGCCACGGCCATGATTGCAATCGCACTCAATATCCAGTGCATCAATGCTCGAAACATGTTGAGAATTTCTCCGAAGTCGCGGTTGTGTTGGGACGGCCGAAAGTGGACGCACGAAGTTGATGCCGTGTTGGTATGAAATCATATAGCCGCGCGGAGGCATTCACACGCTATTTGTGCGACCATTCCAGTAGCGCGCTCCAGCGAAGTTACTTTTCCGCATTCCCTAACAGGCTGTCCAGCACGAACGGTCAACTTCTTGCATGTACATTCGTAATCATTCAGTTTTATCCGGTTGTGCTCTTTTCTCGATTTCGTTGCTTGTTGGCGCCGGTCAGCAGCCGCCTCAGGCGCCTCTGCCCGACATTCGCCAACTCATGCACGAAGTGCAGGAGCACCAGAAACGGCTCGATCTGATTCGGGAGAACTATACGTACACCTCCTACCAGGAGGTGCAGGACATCGACGCCGACGGCCAGGTGAAGAAGACGGAGTCCTCGGAGTATGAGGATTTCTTCGTCAGCGGGCACGTGATTGAACGCAAGGTAAAGTCGAACGACCAGCCGCTCAACGACCACGATCAACAGAAAGAGACCGAGCGCGTTACGAAGCTGGTGGAGAAGGCGCAGAAGACTCCGCGCGGACAGTCGCTCGAAGGGCCTAGCATCAGCATCAGCCGGGTGCTCGAGATCATGGACGTGAGTAATGAGCGCCGCGAGCTATACCGGAACGATCCGACGATCGTGTTCGACTTTGTGGGCCGCAAAGATGCGAAGACGCACGGAATGGCCGAGGACGCTTCAAAAAAGCTCCAGGGCACGGTCTGGATCAACGAAGCGGATCGGCAGGTTGCGCACCTCGAAGTGAGGTTCATCGACAACTTCCGCATGGTCGGCGGAATCCTGGCAACGGTACAAAAGGGGTCAAGCTTCCGCTTCGATCAATCGAAGGTGAACGGCGAGATCTGGCTGCCTACCGGAGCCGAAGGAACGGTGCAGGCTCGTCTTCTGATGTTCAAGAATCTTCGCCAACACTTTCGCGAGCGGGACTATGACTATCGACGTTTCAAGGTGGAAACGCAACAGCAGACGAAAGACGCAAAAATCACGCCCTCGCCCAAGCCCTGAGGCTTGCTGCCAGTATGGCCGGATGTTTATCCAGTAAGGACGGGAGAACTGAAATGATCGCACCGGCGCTCGCGGGAAATGTCCTCGGAAGCGATCGCGACAACTTCGTGATTGCGGAATGGCGTGACGCCGGTGGCGTCCCGGGACAGAAGTGCTTGATTGCTCCGACG
This sequence comes from uncultured Acidobacteriaceae bacterium, assembly GCA_963832035.1. Lineage (GTDB taxonomy): Bacteria > Acidobacteriota > Terriglobia > Terriglobales > Acidobacteriaceae > Telmatobacter. The sequence goes on from CAWHSK010000006.1 coordinate 14,585, forward strand.
CACCTGCACCGTTCTGACGATGAGGCCTGGTATGTGCTGGAAGGCACCCTGATGTTCAGGGTCGGCGAGGATGAAATTGAGGCACCGGCCGGGAGCGCGATCCTGGTGCCGGCTGGAACAGTCCATACTTATTGGAATCCCTCGGCCGATCCGGCACGTTACCTGATTATCATGACGCCCAATATTCACCATCTGATTCAGGCGATACATGCGATGCCGGTGCGCACGCGGGAAGCGTTGGCCGCAGTATTCGAAGAGCACGATTCAACTTTGCTTCCGGATCAGGTCTGAATGATCGGTGAGCCGCCGATGTTGCATTTAGGCTGGATGCATGTTCATTCGCAAATTGTCAGTTGAGCGGGTCGACACAGTAGGGGGCCGACACGCGTGTCCACTGCACTGGATCGACAACTTTGCGATGCGCAACTTTACTAACGATGCGATCTTCGACGATACGCTTCCGTGCGCTGATGGAGTGCTTGAGGCCGGGCATCGCGTGCCGCTGGAAAGGCTGCAGCCCGCGATGGAAGAGTGGTTCAGGCGCAAGGGATATATCAAAGTCGACGAGAGAGTTGAACTGACGGAGCTCGAGCGGTAGGAGCAAATTTCTCACGCATAAAGCCCTAACGGCAAATTTCTCTCAAAAATGGCTTGTGGGCGAATGGGCGAGCTATGAGGCCCCCGCTAAGCGGCGGCTGGACGGGATTTGGATTGCGGATTCCAGAGACGAAACTCGGCTTCGCGGCGGGCTTTGAGGCCGGCGATTTCCCTGGAGCCGGCGTGATCCCAGGCGAGCAACTGCCATGCGGCTGCATCGGTGTTGCCGGCGTTGAGGTAGGTTAGCAGCGTGGACGAGGCGAGGCGACCGGCGCCGAGGTTGAACACGAAATCGACAAGGGCATCGAACTGGCCTTGCGTCGGCGACACTTTGACCAGCCGCTCGACGGCGGCTTCGGCGAGAAAAATGTCCCGGCTGAGGATTGATTCGCCCTGCAGCAGGGTGATGCCGGTCGGATAGCTCTCAGATGGAGCGAGGCGATGGCCGAAACCGATGGTAGGGAATCCGGCAGCGTCGTTATAGGTGCGGTCGCGGAAGCCTTCGGATTGTTTTAGTAGTTCGAGTCCTGCGGAACTCAGATGCATGATCCTTCCTCCAAATGAAGATGGCCGCAGTCGCGGCCGCTCGGTGATGCAAAGGATTGTCTGCTTTCAACAAATACAGCAGGTTAGCGATCGCTTCGCGATCAAGCGGGTTAGCAAGTTAGCGCATTCATTTTCCGGCAATCGTCCGCGAAGCCTGCGCCCTAGGTCCCTCCGTGGCGGAATGTTTCCGGCATTGGGGGGACTATTCCTCGAGGCTAGCAGAGTTCGCGAAATAGACTGCAAATCGGGTAAAGGGATGTCTGGAGATGGGATCGTAGACAAGCTATTTAGAATGTGTTGGATACTAGTCGACATTTCGCTCGCAGGCTTTCGGCGGATGGTCAACTCCTCTTGACAGGTTGATGCTGGTCGAAAGTTACTTTCCGCGGGCGGGATTGGCGTGATAGTCTTTGCGACCTCGGGGATTCCCTGCATTTCCCGGAGGGTGTGAGGGCGCGGTTCACACCCGATGCGTGGGGTCAAAAAGGGCGGAAAGGCGATCTTGATACCCGGGATTGTTTCGGCTCCAAGCTGCGTTGATTCAGAGGCTTACGAGGCGTACCGCAACGTGAGCCGATTTTGAAGTATTTTTGCCTGCATCTGATTGAATTTATTGGAGGATACCGGCTACCTGGCTGGTAAAATCAGACGATGCTTATTCGACCAGAAGCAACCAACATGAACTCCAAAAAGCCGCTTCCGTTCTGGCTGCTTGTGGGGATTTCCTGCTTGGCTATGGCCGGGTTGTTGGGAACGATTTCCACCCGGGCAGTGCAAGCGGATGCTGGAGTGCAAAGGCCTACGGCAGTTTCTCCGTCGGTGGTTGTGAGTGCGACACCGGCGATGAATGCGGCGCAACCCGTTGCGAGGACTCATGGCAAGATTTTCCGCGGCATTGCGTCTTGGTATGGGTCAGTTTTCAACGGACGCAAGACGGCCAGCGGTGAGACTTTCAACATGTATGACATGACAGCGTGCCATCCGACGCTGCCCTTCGGGAGCGTGGTTCGGGTGGTGAACCTGAGAAACCGGAAGTCGGTCGTGGTGCGGATTACGGATCGCGGCGACCTGGGGAGCAACAACGGACGGATCATCGATCTGTCTTACGCGGCAGCAGAGCAACTGCGGATGACGCAGGCGGGGTTGGCGCGGGTCTCGGTCGAGGTGTTGTCGACGGGACATCCGGCTAGCTAGTTTGATTCAGAGTTGATGAGAAGGGCCAGCCTTGGGCTGGCCCGATTTATTTGTGGCACGATTTCCTTGGATTGAGATTCGTGGTATCCCACCCATGCGCGATGGGGCTGCGCATGGATGGGGCACCCTTGATCCTGCGTGGGGGACGTTTCCCCGATGAGGACGGCAACAAACAAAAGCAGGTCCTTCACTCCGCTTACCGCGCGAACGATGGATCGTTCGTGGGGCCCCAAGCCGCTCCGTTTCAGGATGACACGGTGTCGAGGAGAAGCTGGTCTTTCGACTTTGCTGCGCTTCGCTCAGGATGACACGGTAAGGCGGAGAAGCGGGTCCTTCGCTTTTCTCAGGATGCCGGCCAAAAATCTATTGGCCGGTGTCGGGGAGTTTGTAGGGTTTTGAGAGCCACTGGCGGGCTTCGTTAACGGCGCCCTGGGTGTTGTCGTTGGTCTGGACCGCTAAGCGGTATTCGTTGACGGCGCGGTCGCGTTGGCCGGTGATGTCGAAGATTTTGCCGAGAGCGATGTGGCTCCAGACCTCGGTCCAGCGGGGCTCGCCGTCGCCGCGGAGCGCGTCGCGGTAGTAGTTGACGGAAGACTGGAAGTTGCGCTGCGTGAAGAGCACCTCGGCGATGCGGTAGTCGGCCAATGAGCTTTGGGAATTGGCTTCGAGGGCCTTCTGGTATTCGGCAAGCGCGCCGGTGAGATCGTTCTGCGCGACGAGTTGCTGGCCTTTAAGGATGGCGATGCGGACCTGGAGATCGGGCGAGGATTTGAGCACCCAGTCGCCGGGATCGATGACGATGTGGCGCGGACGGCCGAAGGTATCGACCACGTATTGTGAGTCGGTGCCGACGACGTCGACCTTCTGATCCTCGGTTTTGCCGTCGGTTTCAACTCGCAAATCCACGGGCATGCGGAAGAGGTCGAGATCCTGGTTTATCTGGCCGATGGTTCGGAAGCCCTTGCCGTTGCCGAGGCGATAAACGGCGTATTTGTTGGTAAAGGTGGGAGCGCCGGTGCCATCGACCCACTGCGCGAAGAACGGCGTGAGCTGTTCCTGACTCTGGGCTTCGGATACTTTGATCAGGTCGGTTACGCGGATCGACTTGTCAGTAAACTCGCTGAGGGTGCCTTTCATTGTGGCCTGAAATGCCTTGTCGCCGATCTCCCAGCGCAGCATGTGGAAGATCATGGCTCCCTTCTCGAGCGTCATGGACTGGAATTCAGGCGAGAAAGGGTTGAGGCGGGCGGAACTGGAGAGGGGGATGGTGTCGTACGCGAGAGCGCCGGCAGAGACGTCCTGGAGCGCGGCCTTCAAGGCGGTTTTACCGTTCTCTTCCTCCACAAACATCAGCTCGCCATAACGGGACATGCCGTTTGTGATCCACGCATCGTTGAGAGTCTTCGGGCTTACTTCCGATCCCCACCACTGATGAGCGATGGTGTTGGCGAGGAGGCGGATGCCTGACTTATCGGCAGTTCGGGAACCCATGATGCCGGCGAGTTCCGGCGCCCAGATGGCGGGCAGGGTATCGTCGGGCAGTTCAACGATGTTCAGGTGGCTAGATTCGAGCGCGCCGAAGTTGTCGGTGAAGAAGGCAAATTCGCGGCTTGCGGTCTGCGCGAGCTGTGGGCCAGCCGCCTGATGGGCAACGGTGAGATAAACGTTGGGACTGCCCGGGCCTGCTGACGCGGGGCCGACGAAGCGGCCGGCGATGATGGTGCCGGGAAAGCCGGGCCTCGTCCAGTTGAAATCGTATTGGTCTCCTGGCTTGCCGTTAGCGAGTTTGACTGAGCGGGATGCGCCCTGTACACCGCTGGAAAAGACCTTCATTCCCTGCGGAACCTTAATGTGGATTTCGGCTGTGAAGCGATCAGTCAGATAGCCGGTGGTGGGAAACCAGCGCGCGGCATAGAGCAGGTAGGTGATGGGCTCCTGGATGGCGGCGAGTTTCAGGCCTTCGATCGGACCGTCTTCGTTCCCGGTGAGGGTGCCTTCGTATTCGAAGGTCCAATGGGTGGGCTGGCTGGCGACAAGAGGAGCGGATGGCGTGATGCGGATGGTTCCGTCGGCGGAACGTTCGCCGGTGAGCACTTTTCCGGACGCATCGGTGATCTTATTGACCTTCAAAGCGGGATGGAAACCGAAACTGACCATCTCTGAGTTTTCTGGGGCTTTGAAGGTGACGGTGGTCTTGGCCGCGAGGCGATGAGTGGTGGTGTCGATCTCGGCGTCAATCGCGTACCCGGTGATCTCGAGCGTGGGGCGTTCCGGCCGCTGGGCGGCGAGCGGATGCGGCGCCAGAAGACCAGCGACAAGAACGAGGACTGCTGCCAATGGGTCCGATAGAGGCCAGCGACCTAAAAGCGGAGGTCGCGAATGGCTTGCAGATAGCTGAGTTCATTTTCTGTATTCCGAGTGTTAGACGCATTATCTTCCAATCGCAACAAGGCTTTCGATGTCATTTTCGCCGGAAACGCATCCTCAGGATCGCACGGATTCCGAGACCTGCATTGCAGCGCCGAGTTCTTTGATCGTGATACACGCCACCCGGCTGATGGCTGTTTCTATCTCATTCCCGAGGCCCGTTCTCGGGCGGGGGGTAAGCAGGCCCCGAATGCGGGCCAGCTCCTGCATCATGGACTCGCGAAGTGGGCCATCGGGTAGCAGGGGCTCGATTTGGCGGACGATATTGGCCGCAGTGAATTCAGTTTGAATGAGTTCGGGGACTACTAATTTGCCGGCGATGAGATTCGCCATCGCGACGAAAGGGATTTTGACCACGCGACGGGCAATTTCATACGTGAGGGTTGAGACACGGTAGACAACGACAAAAGGGTTTCCGATCAGAGCAGCTTCGACGGTGGCGGTTCCACTGGCGACGACGGAGGCGCGCGCATGAAAGAGGGCTGCGCGAGCGTCATCCACCATCTTTACGGGAAAGCCGTCGCCGTGGTGCTTTACAAGCCCTGCGAGCATTTTGCGCTGCGAGGCGTTGAGAGTGGGAGCGAGAGGAATGATGAACTCGAATTCCTTGCGTGAGCCGGCAGTACGAGGGCCTCGAAGAGTCAGGATGCGGGCGGCGGCGAGCATTTGGGGTAGGTTGTCGCCGATTTCCTTGGCGCGACTGCCGGGCAGCAAGCCGATCCAGGAGCGCGAAGGATTCAGTCCGCTTTCGCGGGCAAACTGCTCGCGGGAGATGTCCGGCTGCGGCAGGTCAGCGAGCGGATGGCCTACAAATTCGGCTTCGACTCCGCGTTCGCGATAGAAAGGCTCTTCGAAGGGGAAGATGACGAGCATCTTGTGGACGTATTTGCGCACGAGCTTGATGCGCTGCTTTTTCCAGGCCCAGAGCTGGGGGCTCACGAAGAAGATGACTGGGATGTCGAGACGGTGAAACTCTTCGGCGAGGCGGAAATGGATGTCGGGAAAGTCGATGAGTATGGCGATATCGGGCTGATGGACCTGAGCGGCGTCTTTCAGTTTCCGGTACTCGCGGTAGATGCGTGGCAGGTGCCGAACGACCTCAGTGATGCCCATGACGGCCATATCTTCGGAACAGACGACGCGTTGAAGGCCTGCCTCGACCATGCGCTGTCCGCCCATTCCGACGAAGCTGGGGTGGGTGCCGAGATCCTCTAACCGGTTGCGCAGCTCTTCAATCAGCATGGCTCCATAGTGCTCGCCGCTGGCTTCGCCCGCCGATATGAAGATGGTGGGATCGAGCATACGTGGCCCTCGTCCTGCGCTGAGAACATGATAAAGGGTTTGGTATGGAAAGACTTACCACGTCTGAAAAAGACATTAGCGCGAAGGAGAGAAATCAGCGGGCGGAGCAGCTATATATTCGCGATTCAGTGGGCACGAATTTCTGATGGCGCGCGGCAGGAGCGCGCCAGGTTCCATGGCGCGATTGGCAGCGATCGCGCCGAGGCCATTGCAGGCCAGCCGGTAAGGATCGGCGATTTACGCTAAGGACGCTTCTTCGGCGGTGATACCTGCCGGGGTGATTCCTCTCAGACGGAGAATCAAGGCCTGCATGTCCATGTAGTTCGTTCCCTCGTGGAACTGGCCACCATGAACGGTCAGGAAGGTCGAGCCATCGAGGGTCTCCTTCTTCAAGGTGGGCGCAAATCCGAGGTGATCGCCAAGGTGGGTCATGGTTGCAGTCCAAGCGACCGCGACCCTGTCGCCCTCGCTGACAATCTCCCGCAGCGTGATCCGAAGGTCGGGGAACGCCCCGAGGAACACGCGGTGCAGACTTTTAAAGCTCTCGGGCCCGACCAGAACAGAGTTAGGCTCAGGGAACCCATAGGCTTTGCCATCCTGAGCGAACATTTCATCGATGGCTTCTTCGCTCTGCTGGTTCCAGACTCGCTCGAACCAACGCTGGACCAATTCTTTGTTCTCTTCAGACATGCGAACCTCCTTGAACCGGTTTTATCGGACCGACTTCGTGATCACGCTCGGGGACGAGCTGGATCCGCTTTGACATCGGGCTCCATTCCGGCAGAAATGACGCCAGCTAATGGGACGGGCTGCAGCGAGCGCTAAGCATAGCAATAGTCGGCCGCGCGGACAAGCAGAATTCGGATGCGCTTGGAGAGTAACGAGATCGCAAACAGTTGGTTGATGAATTCGGACTGAAACAGCGGGAGTTATTGAGTGTTCTGAGCTGCAATGCGGCCTGGGGTGGGGGACACCAGTTGCGGCTCAGGCGAAGGAGATTCGGGTGCGGCGTCGATCAACTTGCGATCGAGCTCGGCGGTTCCGATGCGACCGCCGTTCTGGTCTTCGATGGCAAGGCGGATGGTTCGCGTTTTCTTTGGGTAGGGAACAGTGATCTGGAAGTGGGAGGCTACGATTGGGACCCTGGCCAGGTCCTGGTTGGCGGTGGTAAGTGAGGTGTGTTGAACGCGCGAAGCCAGGATGTACCGGTCGTTGCCGAGGCTGGCGGCTGCGACGATCAGGGGAACGCTCTCCTTACCGTCTTCAGTGGGCAGGAAATCAAGATTTCTGGAATGCAGAATGACCGTGAACTCCGCTGTTCTGGAGTCGGGATGGCGAACCACGTTGGCCAGGCTCACGGACAGCGAATTGAAGGGCATCGCAGCATGGATAGCGTCGGAGAGCTTGATCATTTGTTGTTGCTGCACATTGATGATGGCCTTGGCATCGGGTGCGTAGTAACCGGCTTTGGTGGTGGCATGCAGAGAAGGGTCACGCAAGGTGACGCGCACGCGGCGGAATTTGCCGTCGGGATCGACGTAGTCCGGCTGATAGGTGAGGGTGTAGTAGTTGGAGCCGAGTTGCTCTGATTGCTGAATCTCGGCATCGACATTATTGCGGTTGTAAAAGAGCTTGCCGCCGGTCTCATTCGAAAACAAGCCGAAATTGATATCACCGCCAAATGGATCGTTGTCGCCGATGATCCTCTCTGCATCCAGTACGCTTAAAGAAAAGACCGACTGCAGTCCGCTCACGGAAGAGCTGGTTACCGGGAGACCGGGATAGATGACAAACAGGCTTATGCGCGAGGCGACCAGCAGATTTGTCGTCAGGTGAACGTACTCTCGCGTTTTCTCCGTCGTCTCAGCCGAGATGGCGAGAGTTCGAAGCTCAACGCTGGGGCCACCGTGACCGACCCAGATGATGTTTTTTCGACCGGGGACGCCTTTGTTCTGGAGTGCAATTTCCTGAAGCGCGTCGATCGATTGCGCGAATCGCTCGCCCCAGAAAGCGCCGGTGAGTTTGTAGGGAAGAGCCGGAGGAAGGTGATCGAGTGCGTAGAGGAGATCGGCGCGGCTGCGGGTGTATCCCTGGAGCATGTCGAGCGTTTGATTTCCTATCACCAGCATCTCGGCGGGCGAGGTCAGCTGTTCCGGCTGGGCCAGAAGAAACTTGCGCACGGAGTAGCGGATGTAAGCGAAGTCTTCGAAACGCGAATTGAGCAGGTCAAGAACGAGGATTGTTACCGGGGCATTGCTTTCCGAGTCTTCCTCGGAGGAGTTTGCATTGATGGCATGAATGTCGGGTGGTTCGAACGAGAAAATGCGCTGGGGCTTCTTCTCTTCGGTGATGGTGAAGTCATCTTTGGTGAGGCCGGCGACGACAGGACGACCTTTCTTGTCGAGGACGGTGACATCGAGGAAGACAAGGGATGAGGTGACGTGAAGGGTCGGTGCGGGAACGGATTGCTGCGGGTTGGATTGTTGCTGCCTGGACGATTGAGGGCTGCTTTGGGCGACGAGCAGGGCGCACGGAATGAGAGAGATCAGGGTGAAAGTTAAGAGCGCTGCTTGCCGGTGGCTCATAGACGTCCCTTCCATCCTAGACGGTGGTTTGAGGTTGCAGGTTCTGTCGAGGAGCCTAAACCTTTTCTGACAAAGATTGCGGGTGATACACTCGGCGAGCCTGCACGCGATGGCAAGGTCGTTCTTTCCACTTCTGAGTCGACTTTCCTCGAGCAAGGTATGACCATGGAGGTCGGCTATGCAAAACGGAAATCACGCGGAAGCTCCTTTGAATCCGGGGCTGGTATTTGACATGGTGCAGGCGGTGCAGAAGACCGCTGCTCTGAAGGCTGCGATCGATCTGGACATTTTCAGAGCGGTGGGGCAGGGTCCGGGCGATGTGGCTTCGATTGCCAAGCATGCGCAGGCGTCGGAACGCGGGATACGGATTCTGTGCGACTTTCTGGTGATCAACGGCGTGCTGGCGAAGGAAGGGAACTTCTACAAGCACACGCCGAGCAGTGCGGCGTTTCTGGATCCAGTGTCACCGGCGTGCATGGCCAGCGTGGCGCATTTCATGAGCCAGCCGGAACTGATTCAGGGACTCGCAGGGCTTGCAGACGTGGTGCGCGCAGGGCGGACACATCTGCCCGGCGATGGCAGCGTTGAGCCGGAGAATCCGCTGTGGGTGGAGTTTGCCGAGAAGATGGCGCCGATGATGGGTCCGATGGCCGGGCCGCTGGGCGCGGTGGTGCTGGAAGGGCACGAAGGGCCGATGCGCGTGCTGGATATTGCGGCAGGGCACGGACTCTTCGGGATCGAGATTGCGAAGCAGAACAAGCAGGCGCAGGTGACGGGGCTGGACTGGGCTCCTGTGCTGCGTGTGGCGCTTAAGAATGCGGAGAAGGCAGGCGTTCACGATCGCTACAACATGTTGCCGGGGAGTGCGTTCGATGTGGATTTTGGCGGGCCTTACGATGCGGTGCTGCTGACGAACTTTCTGCACCACTTTGACAAGCCGACATGCGTGGGACTGTTGAAGAAGGTGCATTCGTCATTAAAGCCGGGAGGACGTGCGGCAACGCTGGAGTTTGTGCCGAACGAAGATCGCGTTTCGCCACCGATGGCCGCGGGTTTTGCGATGACGATGCTGACAACCACGGCGGCGGGGGATGCGTACACGTTCAAGGAACTGAACGCCATGTACGACGAGGCGGGGTTCAAGGGCGTGAAGGCGCACCCAATTCCGATGAGTCCGCATACGATTGTGATCGGGAACGCATAAGGGCAGGGAAGAACAGGTACCAGTCTGCGATTGTGAGCAGTTGATCGCCGACTCCGAACTACAAAAGCAGATCCTTCGCTTACCACCCCCAAACTGAAGAAAACGTTTGGGGGCCCCGTGCACTCAGGATGACAGCGTGCTTTCTATTGAGCATGTTCGTGACATGAGAGAAGCCGGTGTGTCAATACGTATCTCGGTCGAGATTAATTAAAGCGCAATCTTATGGTTGCGCATTCTGTTGATCTACGTAGAGGTGTGTAACGAGATCGCGGACGATGGGGTAGCACTCGCAGGCTGCGCCTTCAAGGCCCTTGTGATCGACAACCTGGATGCGTCCCCGGCTGTATCGGATGAAGCCGCTGCGCTGCAGCGTTCCCGCGGCGAGGGTGACGCTGGTGCGGCGGGCGCCCAGCATTTCAGCGAGGAACTCCTGAGTCAACTCAAAGTGATCTGATTCAAGACGGTCGCGGACCATCAGCAACCAGCGGGCGAGGCGTTCTTCGATCTCGTGGAGGCCATGGCAGGCGGCGAGTTGGCTGAGCATGAATCCCTGGCTCTGTACGCACTCCATGATGCGTTTCATGAGGGGCGCGTGCAGCAAGAAAAGCTGCTGCAAGTCAGCGAAAGGCATGCGCAGTGCCGTACCTTCGCTTTGGATAAAGGATGTGGTCGGTGCGGCGGCTGGCCCCAGAAGATTGATGGCTTCGACGAGGCCTTCCCGGCCAACTACGCCAACTTCGGCTCCGATGCCGTCAGACATGAAAGTGACGACGGAGGCAATGCCGGAGGTCATGAAATGGGCGAACGGAGGTGGCTGGCCCGGACTGGTGAGTACAGTTCCAACAGGCAAGTCGACTGGTTGCAGGCGGCAGAGCAGAGAAGATTTTAGCTCGGACGGAAGGGCACTAATGATCCGATTTGATAATTCGGCGGCCAATGGACATCCTTTGCGACAGTCGCAAGGGATTCCGCCGCGGTTGGCGGGAAGAGTTGCGCTCTGAAATACCGAGATCTATCGCTTACTGGGCACGACTATATGCTCACGACCGGACAGATGAATGTTCAATACCGCACATAACCTAAGAAATTGTGGGATTTAGCTCGCTTTGGCAGACAAAGGTATTGAAATTCGAAAGGTGGTGCCGTTGCGGGAGGGGCGGGTAGTGGAACGGCTCCGGATGCGGCCGTGGTGCTTCTCAACGATCGATTTGGAGATCGATAGACCGAGGCCGGTGCCATTCTCCTTTTTCGTGGTGAAGAAGGGCTCGAAGATCCTGGGCAGAATCGGAGCCGGAATTCCGGGTCCGTTGTCGGCAAAGGTTACATGCGCATGATCTCTGTTGCCGCCCACCCGAACGCACAATATTCCCTTTTCCGGCAGGGCGTCGACGGCGTTGGAGATGAGGTTGGAAAACACCTGGAGGATGTCGCCAGCGTGGATTTCAGCGGTGACATCACTCTTGAGTCGTTTGCGAAGGATGATTCGCTTCGTCGAGATCTTCCTCTGGTGAACGCGCAAAGCCGCTTCAGCCAGGCCGGAGAGGGCGATGGATTCGCGGGTTTCTGGCGAGCGGTAGAGGCTCAGGGTCTGCCGGGAAAGCTTGGTGAGGGTGACCAACTGCTCCTCGAGCATCTGGCTGTACGTAAGCACCTGGGAGACGTTATCGGCTTCCTGCTGAATGAGATAGTTGAGATTGTGGACCGCCTCGAGTGGGCCATTGATCTCGTGCATCACCATGGCGGCGAACTGGCCAGCCACGACGAGCTCCTGATTGTGGCGAAGGATGTCTTGCATTTCCTGTTTGAGGCCGGTGCCTTCGCCGGATGGCGGGCGGGTGATTTCCTGGACTTCCTGCTTGAGTCCGGTGGTGCTGTCGTCGAGAGCTGGCCTGATCATGGGGTCCTCCTTGCGTAGACGCTGGGGAGGATGCCGTTTTCGTCGGGCATCAACTTCTTGGAGGGAAGCGCCTCCACTGACCAGGTTTTAAAGCTTCGGCACGGTGGGTTCTCGACGCGTGCAATGGAACCCGCTATGTCCGGTATGAAACATAAGATGTCGGCGAATGAAAAAGGGTGGCCTCAAAGCCGCGTATGAATTGCTCGGATGCGACCTAGGAGACGGAGCGGCGGGTGCGGGCGGCTGCGGCGAGCTCTTTCAGCAGCGGATAAGTCTGCTGCCAGTCGATGCAGGCGTCGGTGATGCTTTGGCCGTGGACAAGAGGCTTGCCGGGGACGAGCTTTTGCGCGCCTGCGACCAGGTTGCTCTCAATCATGACGCCGATGATGTTTCGATTGCCGGCGGCGACCTGTGCGGCGACATCGCGGCAGACGAGGGGCTGGCGGGTGTGGTCCTTGTTGCTGTTGGCGTGGCTGCAGTCGATCATGATGCGCGGCGCGGTTCCCGCTTTTTCCATCTGGACAGCAGTTTCGGCAACGCATTCGGCGGTGTAGTTGACCATTTTGCGGCCGCCGCGCAGGATGATGTGGGTTTCGCGATTGCCGGTGGTGACGAAGATTGCGGATTGGCCGTACTTGGTGTGGCCGAGGAAGGTGTGGGAGTTTGAGGCGGAGAGGATGGCGTCGATTGCAACCTGGATGTCGCCTGAGGTGGCGTTCTTGAATCCGACGGGGCAGGAGACGCCGGAGACGAGCTGGCGGTGGACCTGGCTTTCGGTGGTGCGTGCGCCGATGGCTCCCCAACTGACGAGGCCGGCGATGTACTGCGGGGAGATCATGTCGAGGAATTCAGTGCCGGAGGGGACGCCCATCTCGGCGAGGTCGAGGAGAAGGTGGCGCGAGAGACGGAGGCCGTCGTTAATTTTGTAGGAGCCGTCGAGATGGGGATCGTTGATGAGTCCCTTCCAGCCGACGGTGGTACGGGGCTTCTCAAAGTAGACGCGCATGACGATGTGGAGGTCGGCGGAGAACTCGGCGATGGCGGACTTGAGAAGGGCGGCATATTCGACGGCGGCAGAGGTGTCATGGATGGAGCATGGGCCGACGAGCACGAGCAGGCGCGGGTCGCGTTGGGCGAGGATGCGGGAGATGGCGAGGCGCGCATTGAAGATGGTGGCGATGGCCTCCTCGGTGATGGGACGTTCCTCTTCGAGGAATACCGGGGGGAGAACAACCTTGGTCCACTGGATGCGAACGTCTTCAATGCCTTGGTTCATGGGGTATCGTGTGCCGGCTGCGCCGATGGGGACTTCGGGCAGCGGAATTCAGCCTGATCTTTCATTCCAGATTACCAGCATCGGGCGAACGAAGACCGACGGCGAGCGCTGACGCGACCATGCGGAGTTTGGCGCCTGAGCGCAGCAAACAACACGGCGACGCAAGGTGCTTGCGTCGCCGGGAATCTGCTGGAGTGACTACCGAGGGGTGATTTCGCGGAGGAGCATACTGTTGACGAGGTGAGCATTTTCAGCGCGCTTATCGAGAACCTTTTGCTCTGCGGCGTGGTCTCCATAATGTTTCATGCGGACTTCGTAGGCTTTGTCGGCGAGTCCATCGAGTGACGCCATGTTCTTGTAGATGATTGAGTAGCCGAGGTTCCAGTCATCGGGACCGGAGGTGGTGGTGTTGAGGAAGATGTGGTAGTCGACGATCATGCCGGCCTTCTTCTGATCCTCCCAAACGGGAACGAGGTTGGCTTTGAGATCGGCCATGAACGCGTCGTTGTGGCCGGCGTTGATGTGGACGAGGACGACGCGTTCGACGACCCCTTCGCTGTAGGGAACCTGGGCAGAAGCGATGGCTGGGGCAACAAGCGACAGGCCGATGACTGCCGCGTAGAGACACAAAGTCTTTTTCACAGAGACCTCCGAACAAGTTGGGATAGAGAGTCTCACGAGTGTACGTACGCTGCGCGGCGGTGTACATAACTAATTTAGGTTTCGACTCGGTGTGCCCATCGGCGGAGACAGCGCTAGCGGCGGGTTTTGCGTTTTGCATCGGCGCGGGGCCAGTACTGAAACTCATCGGCGAAGAGTTCGCCGTTCAGGTCGGCGACGCGCTGCGCGAGGCGGGTTTGCGCGTCGCCGATGGCCAGATTGTAGATAACCGGGCCGATCTCTTCGAGAATGAAATTGAGGAGGAGGCCCGCAGGCATATCGCCAATGGGATCGAGGTTCTCTTCGAAGTAGCGCTGCAGGGAGGCGACGGCGTCGGTGCGTTGCTGCTTGGCGAGTTCCAGGGTGACCATCGGGACGGCTCCTCTAACAAATTCATGGTAAGCGATCCAATGTTGTTCGCCGATGGCGGATAACATTGGTGCAGCCTGTCACCTGCCTGGAACCGTCTCAGATTTAGAGTCGCGTCATAAATTGCGCTGAGGACAAGGCGGAGAGAAAGATGGGCCACCACGTTGTAAGGAGATTCGGAACTGCGACTTTAACCCGGGGTGCGATTGCATTGTTCCTCGTGCTCGCCAGTTTTAATGCTGGTGCGGTGGCGCAGTCGAGCTTGCCAACTCGGGCGGAGGAGGGGCGGCAGCAAGGGAGCGGCGATCCGGTGCTTAACCAGCGCCCGTCGTCAAAGCCGAACAGCCCGGTGATTGCCGAGGGCAGGATCAAGCTGGATGTTGTGATCGATGACAGCGATGGAAAGGCTGTGGTGGGGCTGCAGCCCTGGGAGTTCAAGATTCTCGACAACAACGAGCCGCGGAAGGTGTTGTCGTTCAGCGCATTCAGCGATGCAGGCGTCCGGCCCGATCCGCCTGTCGAGATGATTCTGGTGATGGATATGCTGAACCTGCCGTTTCAGCAGGTGGCCTTCGTGCGCGGAGAGGTTGAAGAGTTTCTCCGCCAGAACGAGGGGAAGCTGAATCAGCCGGTGACGCTGGTCGTGTTGAGCGATGCCGGCATCCGGTTCCAGCCCCGCCCCTCGACGGACGGAAATGCCATTGCAAGCGTCGTGGAGGGGATCAAGGGAAGTGTAAGCACAATCAATTCGGCGATGGGTGGCGGCGGCTACGTTGAGCGGTTTCAACGCTCAGCAAGAGCGATGGACGATATTGCTCAGAATGAAGCAAGGAAGCCGGGAAGAAAGCTCGTGATCTGGATAGGACCGGGCTGGCCGATGCTGAGCCGGCCTGCAGATGGCTACTCCGACAAGGAGCAGAGGCGAAATTTTGACAACATTATCGAGTTGTCGACGGCCTTGAGACAAGCGCGGATTACGCTGTACAGCGTGGCGCCTGCCACTGGAGCAACCCCGAACGCACTTTTCTACAGAACATTTTTGAACCCGGTGAAGACCTACCGGGATGCGGATTTCGGAAACCTTGCGCTGAAGGTCCTGGTGACGCAGACGGGGGGACGAATCCTCGGCCCAGACAATGATCTCGTGCGGCAGATCAACCGCTGCGTTGAAGATGCGAATGCGTTTTATCGGATTTCGTTTGATCCTCCGGCAGCGGAGCGCGCAGGTGAGTATCACGATCTGAAGGTCGTCGTGAATAAGCCAGGCGTCACAGTGCGGACGAACTCCGGGTACTACAACGAACCGGCGGGACATTGAGGCCGGTGTGTGGTCTGCCAAGAGGCCGATGAATACGAAGCGCGCGCGGTCTATCGGTGCAGGATACGTTTCTTGCGCATGAGCCAGATTCCCACCGAGAGCGTGAGCCAGACAAGGGTGGCTAGCGTGAAGACCACCAAGAGGCTGGTGCGCGGCAACCAAATCCAAAATACGAGGGCGAATCCGGCGAGGCCGACGCAACCCATGGCGGCGCCGAGCGCGTCGATGGCGGCGATGACGCGGCCACGATTTGTTCCGTCATAGCCCGCGCGGGCTTTGTGCTGTTTCTCATGCGCTTCAATAAGGCTCGCGCCCGCGGGAAAGATGGCTGGAAAGGCAAGGAAGAGACCGCCGATGGCGGGGCCGAATCGCTGCGCGATCAATCCGGCGATCACACAGACCGCGCCACCAAATGCGAAGCGGATGATCCACTCATGTGGTTTGATTCCCTTGATTGCGGAGAGACGAGCGTGGATGATCATCGCGCTATCTAGCCACCAGCCAGAAAGCGAAAGAAACGGCAAACCAAACTGGCATTAGAGCGACGGTTGCCGCGAGGGCTGGGGGCTTATAACGCAGCAGAACCCAGCTGACGACCGCGGCATAGCAGAGAAATGCGATGGCACCCGAGATCATGGAACGAGCTTCAATTACGGCATAGGCTTTGCCCCGGTTCGAGATAGTGATACCGATGGTTGCGAGCGCGATGGAGGGAGCTGCACCAAAGAGACCTGCGAAGCTTTTGGGGCGAAGCATTTCAGCCAGTACTGCGAAAAAGCTGACGAGGACGCCGCCTATCAAGAAGCGGGCGAGAAGTTCTCCAAACTCAAAATGCACGGCGACGGGGCCTCACGCGGCTCGCTGCGCTTTGTAGATCATGCGCATTGCGGCGTCGACTTTCTTGCAGCCGAGCAGCTTATATTTCTTGCCTTCGAGGCGATGGTAGTTGACGAAGAATTCTTCGAGTTCGCGGAGGAATTTTTTGGGCAGGTCTGATAGACGCTTGATGTAGGCGTATTCGTGGTTCATTTCCGCGACGGCAAGCAGGCGATCGTTGCGGATCTTCTTTTTTCCGTCGGCTTGCTCGCCTTCGATGATGCCGATGAGCCGGGCACGAACGGCGACGCCCGGGAAGGCCGGTTCATCCATGAGGAGGAGAACGTCGATGGGATCACCGTCCGGTGCCAAGGTCCGGGGCAGGAATCCAAAGTCGTAAGGGAAGGTCATACCGGCGGGAAGAACTTTCTTGACGGAGAAAATATTCTGTTCGGCATCGAATGCAAATTTGTTGCGACTCCCCCGAGGGGTTTCAATGATGACCTGAATGATTCCATCGGCTTTGTCTACCGGCTTGAGAAGGATCGGATTTGCAAGGCTTCTGGCTGGTCTTTTGGCCATTGCGGCTCCTGAAATTCACGAGATTTTCAACTTCTCAATGAGAGCGCTAATGAGTTGATTCGGTTGCCCTAAGAATCGGTTGCCGGAGGAAACCTGTCTCCGAACTTGACAGTGTTGCTGTGAGATTTCTAATATTAAGGAGGACAATCCTACCCATTTTGCGGTTCTAAGCATCTCATTATGGGAGGATTAGCCAACCCGTGTGCCCTGATGGAACGGGCTGGTGATTGTCCTTGAGGTAGTTGATCAGATGCCTGAGACGCGCGTGAGTCCACGGGAGCGGATGGTTCTTACGGCAATTATCGAACTCTATATTGCTACCGGGGAGCCAGTGGCTTCGCAGGCTGTAGCCGATCACTTTGCGCACAAAGAGGGACTGAGTTCGGCGACTATACGCAATGTCATGGTGTCGCTTGGTGACTCAGGGCTACTGGAGCAGCCACACACTTCGGCGGGAAGGGTGCCGACCGCGGCGGCGTTTCGCTACTACGTGGAGCAGATTACGCGTCCAGAGGCGCCGATGGGGCGCATGGGGGTGGTTGGAACTGCATTCGCGCATTTGCCTCAGAGCGGGAATCCGTTGAGCGAAGAGCGCCGCGGGCAGATTGAGGAAAGCTTCTCGGGAGTTACGAGTTCGAATGAGTATCTGGAGCGGACATCGCACGTACTGGCGCTGATTTCCAGCGGCCTGGGCGTGGCGTTGGCCAGCAGTCCGGCAGAGCAGGTGCTGGAACATATTCACTTTTCGCGGCTTTCGGCCGGACGGGTCCTTGCCGTGCTCGTGACGCGGGCCGGCGCGGTTCTGGACAGAGTTTTGGTTCTGGACAGGGAGCTGACGCATCTAGAACTGGAGACAGCTGCACGGTATTTAAACGAGACCTTTCACAATTGGCCGATTGACCGGATACAGACCGAAATTATGCGCCGTATAGAAGCGGAACGGGTGGCATACGACCAGTTGCTGGCTTCGGTGGAGGAACTTTGCCGTAAAGGTGCGCTGGCGTTGGAAGATGCGACGTCGGTGCTCTACGTGGAGGGCAGGGCGAATCTGATTGCGGCAGAGGTGGACAGGGAGCGGCTGAAGCAGATGTTGCTGGCATTGGAGGCCAAGCAGCGCCTGGTGGATCTGTTGACGGCTTACGTGAGTGGCAGCCAGCAGGAAGTACGCGTTGTGGTAGGACTAGATGAGGCTTCCCCGGCGATGCAAGACCTGGTGCTGATCGGGTCGCCGGCCCGGCTTGGTGGGAGCAGCCTGGGAACGGTGGCAGTGATTGCGCCCACCCGCATCCAATACCAGGAGATGATCCAGGCAGTGCGATACGTGGCAAAACTCTCAGAGCGCTTACTGGAGATTCCAATTCAGTAGAGGCAGAAAGACAACTTGAGGAAGTCGCGCGGAGTCGGATCCGCATGCAATGGGGTTTTGCTCCTGGATGTAGCTGGACAGGGTCCGGCAGTTGCCGAGGAATTTATCATTGAGCAAGAAGAGAAACATTTGGGGAATACGTAGAGATATGCCAGAGAAGGAAGCAGAGTTGTCGGCGGAGAATACGGAAACAGCAGCGCCTGAGAGAGGCGCGGTGGATGCGGTTGAGGCTGCCGCGGTTGAGTTGCAGACTGGGGAGCGATCGGCTAGCCGAGCGGAGTTCGACCAGCTTCAGGTGGAAAGCGAAGAACTGAAGAAGGAACGCGACCAACTGAAAGACCGCGTGGCGCGGCTGCAGGCGGAGTTTGAGAACGCGCGCAAGCGGGCTGAGAAGGAGAAAGCGGATTTTAGAGACTTTGCCCTCGGCTCTGTCGTGGAACAATTTCTCCCAGTGCTGGACAACTTCGAACTGGCCCTGAAGTCGACGGGCTCGTTGGATCAGCTGCGCGCGGGCGTGGAATTGATTGTGAAGCAGATGGAAGAGATCCTGCGCGGAATGCAGGTACAGCCGGTCGCGACCGTGGGCGAGGAGTTTGATCCGCGCTATCACGAGGCGATGGGTTCGGTGGAGCGCGAAGATCTGCCGGATCAGCATGTGGCTGAGGAGATTCGTCGCGGATATCGCCTGCGCGAGAAGTTGCTGCGACCAGCGCTGGTGCGGGTAGTGTCCAATCCAAAACAAACGAGTGAGTGAAAACGAATGGCGGTCAATCTGCCGGCGCTCCCGGGTTAGTGAACCGGCGCGGCAAACAGAGGATGCGCGGGATGGGACCTGTGCCTGCATCGAGAAAAGGTTGCAAAGGGTTTGAACACAAGAGTGACTAAAGCAGACTATTACGAGGTGCTGGGAGTATCGCGGGATGCCAGCGACCAGGAATTGAAGAGCGCCTATCGCAAACTTGCGCTCAAATTTCATCCGGATCGCAATCCGGGGAATCACGCTGCGGAAGAGAAGTTTAAAGAGGCCAGTGAGGCCTACCAGGTGTTGAGCGACGGCGACAAGCGCGCCGCTTACGATCGCTACGGTCATGCGGGAGTGAGTAACGGAGGCCCCGGCGGATTCGGCGGGTTCTCTGGCGCGGTTGACCTCGGCGATATTTTCGGCGACTTGTTCGGCGAGATGTTCAACGCAGGCGGGGGGCAGCAACGAAGCGCGCGGCAGCTTCGCGGCGATGACCTGCGCTTCGACCTCGCAATCGATTTCGAAGAGGCGATCTTCGGGACAGAGAAAGAAATCAGGATTCGCCGTCTTGAGGCTTGCGAAACTTGCAAGGGCACGGGGAGTGCTTCAGGGCGTGGTCCATCTGTTTGTCCGCAGTGTCAGGGCCGTGGCCAGATTCGCTATCAGCAGGGATTTTTTTCGGTGGCTCGGACCTGCAGCACGTGTGCGGGGCGCGGATCGATTATCAGCGATCCCTGCCAGACGTGCCGCGGGGAAACACGATTGACGAAAGAGATCAAACTCACCGTCAAGGTACCGCCGGGAGTGGAAGAGGGAACGCGCATCCGCTATACGGGCGAGGGCGACGTGGGCCGCGGAGGCGCGCAAAGCGGCGATCTGTATGTCGTATTGGCGATTCGCAGGCATGACTTTTTTGAACGCGAGGGTCAGAACCTGCACTGCGTGATTCCCATCAGCTTTCCGCAGGCTGCGCTGGGTGCCGAAATTGAGATCCCTGGTGTGGACGGAGCGGTCATGCTGAAAGTTCCCGAGGGCACGCAAAGCGGAAAGGAACTGCGCGTTCGCGGTAAAGGTGTGCCGTATCTGAACGAGAAAGGACGCGGCGATTTGATCGTACGAGTCGTAGTGCAGATTCCGAAGAAATTGAGCCGGGCACAACGAGATCTGATCACTGAACTGGGTAACTCGATGTCGGTGGAGAACAAGCCGACTTCGCCGGGTCTCCTGGACAAGATGAAGGATCTTTTCAGCTAGGGCGTTTTGATCTTCGGAATTCGTGCGTGCAGCGCGATCTCGTTCTGTGCAATCGAGAGCGTTTATATGGGATCCCCATATGCTCTGCGAGACTCATATTGCAAGCAGCACGATCAAAACAACGGCAACACCCATTACAAGGCTTGCAGCGTCAGTGAGAGCGAACGCGACCGGATCTTCGTCGAGTTCGCCGCGCGACGCCAGCAGCCATACACGGCACAGCCAGAGAACCATAAAAGGCACAATCAGCCATAGCCGTTGCGGATGGTGATAGAGAGCCGTGACATCCTGACTGCTGATGTAGTTGGCAAAAACGACGACGGCGGCGAACGCACTAGCAGTTCCAAAGGCACGGATCTGTTCTATGTCGCTCATCAGATACCCGCGACCATTTTTGAGCTGCGCACCGCTCAGCCGGAGACTCTCCAACTCAGCAAAGCGCTTGACGATGGCAAGCGAGAGAAATAAGAAGATGGCAAAACCGGCGAGCCAATGAGAGATGAGCGTATCTGTCGCCGCGCCCCCTGCGAGAAGGCGCAGGGTGTATAGGCCGGAAAGAACCACCACGTCGACGAGAGCGATGCGCTTCAGATAGAGAGAATAGATAAGGGTCGAACCCAGATAGAGAAGCAGCCAATAGGAAAATGCTGCGGGAAGGAACTGTGCCGCTGCAAAACCCAACGTGAGAAGCACGGCACTCGCAACGAGGCCGCTGGCAGGGGCAAGGTCACCTGAAGCAAAAGGGCGCAGACGCTTTTTGGGGTTGCGCCGGTCGGTTTCAATGTCGAGAAGATCATTGACCATGTACGTTCCCGATGCCGTGCAGCAGAAGCAGAAGAACGCCAGGAGCGCCGAAGCGAGCAGGTGGATGGAGTGATTATGAGCGAGAAGCGGCGGAAGGAGGATGAGCAGGTTCTTGGCCCACTGGTGGGGCCGAAGGGCCTTGACGAGTGACCGCATAGGCCGGCTTCGTTCCTCAAAAGCATGCGAAGGAGTGATGCCCTGCGCGCGCAGCCTGGTGCGAAGCCTCCGACTCGGATTTGCGACCATGGATTCGGCAGCGCCAGCCATCACCGGCAAATCGGGAGTGTCGTTGCCGACGTAGGCAAAGCCGCTGTTTCCGAAAAGAATGCGCAGGCTGTCGAGTTTTTTATCGCCAGTCAAGTTGCGAGTGCCGTCGCTTGCCAGAACTTCGTGGAAGATTCCAAGGTGATCGGCAACGCGCCTGGCAAGACGAACGTCCGCGCCTGTAGCGATGTAGATTTCTCGGCCGTGTGTATGCTCGTTCTGAAGAAACTGCAGCAGCTTACGGTTATACGGCAGGTGCGCTACATCGAGAGCAACATGTTCAGTGACAAAAGCCTTGAATGCAGCCTTGCCGCGCAGGACCTGTACAGGCAACTGCAGCAGCAGGAGAGGATGGCTACGAGCCAGCACCAGGAGGGAGTCGATCAGTGTATCCGACTTGACCAGAGTGCCATCCAAATCGACACAGAGGGGCTTGAACTCCGCAGGTGTGGATTCCGGTTGAGACAGGATTTGCGGCAACCGTTACCTCGTATGCAAATGGCAAAGAACCGGCAATCGTGATCTTGTTCCTCATTCCTGACAGCCAAGCTGGGGCGCCGAATCACGAAGAGCGAAAACTCGCCGGAACGGCTCAAGTATACAGCCGCGACTGGCGAAAAAGGATGCACGGAGAGCGCGATGGGTAGATGCAATCCAGTTTTTTAGCTGTGCCTTCCGGTACGGGCAGAACGATATAATCGCCCAGATGCCGCTCGCTCCGCACCAGTCTATCGATCACTACGAAATCATTGCGCTTATTGGATCGGGCGGCATGGGTGAGGTTTATCGCGCACGCGATACCCGCTTGAATCGCGACGTTGCCATCAAGATATTACCGGGTTTGTCGACGGCGGATTCGGACCGCCTGCGGAGATTTGAACAAGAAGCGCGGGCGGCGGCAGCCTTAAATCATCCGAACATTCTGGCGGTTTACCAGATGGGGTCGCACGAGGGAACTCCTTACCTGGTGTCAGAGTTGCTGGAAGGAGAAACGCTGCGCGACAGGTTAAAGCGCGGCTGTTTGCCTCTTCGGAAGGTCGTCGATTATGGGATACAGATCGCGAAGGGGCTGGGGGCGGCGCACGAGAAGGGCATCGTTCATCGTGACCTGAAGCCCGAAAATCTGTTCCTCACGAAAGATGGGCATGCCAAGATACTGGATTTCGGTTTGGCACGATTGACGCAGCCGAAAGAATCGGAACTGGGGCAGTCGTCGCAAGAAGTGCAGACCATGGCGGGTATGCTGATGGGCTCCATGGGCTATATGTCTCCGGAGCAAGTACGGGGACAGCCTGCGGATCAACGATCCGACATCTTCACGTTTACAGCGGTGCTTTACGAGATGCTGACAGGGCAACGGGCATTTCAGAAAGCGACGTCGATCGACGCGATGACGGCAATTCTGAATGAAGAGCCGACGCCTCTTGTGCAACTCATGCCGAATGCGCCCCCGGGACTTGAGAGAGTACTGCAGCGCGGACTCGAGAAGAACCCGGAGCAGCGGTTCCAGTCGGCATCGGATCTGGGATTTGCGCTGGATGCTGCAGCAGGTCCGGCGCAGTCAGTGTACACGGGGAACTACCGGATCGAAAGCAAACGACCAGCCCTTTCGCGCAAGTTTCTCATGATGCTTGGCGCAGCATTGCTGGTGATGCTGGCTGTGATTGCATATACATGGCTGAGGCCGACGCCGGAACCACAGGTGGCCAACTACGTTCAGCTGACGCATGATGGTTTGCAGAAGTCGCTGATCGGTACCGATGGATCAAGGCTATTTCTGACGATAGCCGATTCGGGCGTGAGCGACGCAGCGGCCGTGCCGGTTACGGGCGGCGAGGTTACACGAATCGCGATGCCGGGGCCAAGCATGTTTCCGGTCGATCTTTCGCCCGACGGCTCTTCTTTCCTCGTGGTTGAAGGAAGCGGGTATCCGACGAAAGGACCGTTGTGGAGCTTGCCAGTGCTGGGGGATTCTCCGAGACGCCTGGGAGATGCGTCGGGGCATATAGCCGCATGGTCGAACGACGGGAAACTGCTGGCATTTGGGAAGGACGCAGATGTTTACCTGGCGAAGGGAGATGGGACCGATGTACGCAAGCTCGCTACGATGAGGAATCTCGTTTCCGGGTTGGCAATCTCGCCGGATGGTTCGCGGGTGCAAGTGGAAACGGAAGAGATATCGCAAAGCGGAACGAGCGTGGTGGTGGGAGAACGCTCGATCTGGGAGGTGTCAGCCAAAGGGTCGGAGCCGACTGCGTTGATTCCTGAATGGCAGAACACGAACGAATGTTGCGGAATGTGGACAGAGGACGGCCGGTACTTCGTCTTCCAGTCAGAGGGCCAGATCTGGGCGCTCCCGGGTGAGAGACGATTCCTGCAGAAGAGTGTGAAGCCGATCCAATTGACATCGAGCCCTATGCAACTGCAGTCCCCATTGCCGAGCAAGGATGGGAAAAAGCTGTTTGTTATTGGAATGACGTTTCGTGGCGAGTTAAATTCATTCGATGTGAAAACGGGCAAGCCTTCGCTTTTCCTTGGTGGAATTTCAGCCGACTGGGTGGAAGCTTCGCGGGATGGAAAGCAAGTCGCGTATGTTTCATATCCGCAGGGCGACCTGTGGAAGAGTAACGCGGATGGCACGAATCGAGTGCAGTTGACGTTCGCGCCGGTTAAGCCGGTATTGCCGCGCTGGTCTCCTGACGGACAGACGATCCTGTTTTTCGATTTTCCGGCTGGTCAGACGAAGCCGGGGAAGATGTATGAGATTCCGTCTGCGGGCGGCAGTCCGCGCGAATTGATTCCGGACGATAAGCAGAACGAGCAGGATGCGACCTGGTCAGCCGATGGGAAGAAGATTGCTTATGCCGGAGACGCGAATGATGCGATTGTGCGGATCAGCGGCCCGGCGATTAAGATTCTGGACCTGCAAACTGGAAAGTCTTCGTTGCTGATTGGTTCGCAAGGGATGTTCTCGCCGCGGTGGTCTCCAGATGGGCGTTACATCGTTGCCATGACCAGCGACTCAAAGAAGCTGATGCTGTTTGATTTTCAGTCGCAGAGTTGGAAGCAGATTGGAAACGGGACACTGAGCTGGCTGAACTGGTCGCGCGATGGACAGTACGTTTACGCGAAGGATCTCTCCGATAACGGTTCGCTGGAACGGTTCCGCGTCCCGGACGGAAAAGTGGACCGGCTGGTGGACTTGAAGGATTTTGCGTTGACTGGACTTGGCGGGGGAGCTGTATCGGTGGGGCCGGATGGTTCGCCGCTTTTGCTGCGCGATCGAGGCACCCAGGACATCTACGCGCTGGATTGGGTGCAGCCGTAGTCGGCAGCCAATATTCTCAAGCTGTCTAGAGGGAGTTTGGTGGAGCTGAGCGGGATCGAACTTGAGCCGTATTGCGGGCGTCTGAGCCCGCAGGCGAAATCCTGAGCGGAGCGAAGGACCGTTTGGTTGATTGGTTTGAGAGTTGGTGGAGCTGAGCGGGATCGAACCGCTGGCCTCCTCGTTGCGAACGAGGCGCTCTCCCAGCTGAGCTACAGCCCCACGACTTATTTAGTTTACCAGCGAGCGGGCAATCGGCAAAGGCCGCGGCGCTCCGCGCTTTTCTCTTTGATATCCCGGGCAAGAAGGTGCGGTCAGATCTAGTAGTAAAAACGGGTCTTCAGCGCCCATGGCGACTTGGGGTAGCGACGGTGAAGAAGCTCGAAAGCAGCCCTGCTGACGGGCGTGTACTCGGATTTATCAGATCCAGAATAGGGCTGGCAGGCGTAGTGACCGGCGCGGACTACGAGCGCGAGAGCCTCGGGAATGTTGGGGTCGTCGGGATGGGCTTTTGCGTAGTCCATGACTCGTTGACCGATGACGACGACAGAGTCAGGAAGCTGCTGGAGTTGTTGGTATTCAGCGTCGGCACGGGACAAAGCATCTGCAGGCAGAAAGCCAACGTTGGGAACCGGCATTGGCTTTGCCTCTCCAGAACTCTGGCTTTGTCCCCACGGCTTGCACCACCAGTTGTTTCGCAACATATCGAAGTAGCTGTAACTGGCCACGCGGGGAATTCCAGTCTCGAGATAGGGGCGAATGCCGGGATTGCGCAGGATCGCGAGGTCGGCGGGAAAGACGATGCTGGAACCGGCGGTGTCGCGGATCGATTTCGGAAGGAGCGGCACAAGTTTCGCGGCGCTGGCTGCGTCCTGCAAGAGAACGGTCCGCGTCCATGCGGCGACGGCAATGTTCTGGCGAAGGTTGGCGGGCAGGCTAGGTGAATCGGCCGCTTCGATGAGGAGATCGATGGGGGTGTTCCGGTTTAGCACCGTCACAGCATCTTCGTTGAACTGCTGTTGTTTGAGTTCGGGGCAATCTGCGTCTCTGTTCACGGCGTGCGCTCTCTCGTTGCATTGACCACGCAGATCGTACGAACCTTGCGACTCAGTTTTGAGCGCGGAGCGAGGAGCGTAGATGAGGAACTCGCTGAAGTTGCGGGCGACGGCCAGGCGTTCGCCCAGGAGCGCGTTCAGGTTGGAGGTTGGTTTCTGGCGCTGCAACGTGGGAAGGGCGGCGTCGAGCAGGGCGCGTGCTTCGTCGGTGCGCTTGAGGGCGGTGAGCAGGCGGACGCGGTGGAAAAAGACGGTGTCGTAGGCCGGTGTGTCGGGCGGGATCTCTGCGGCTTCGTTGACCAGTTCAGAGGCGAATGCGTCGGATGCGTCGGCTTTGACGATTGCCATTACGAGCCATGGGAGCGCGTGGCCTTGCTGCCAGGTGGCGTAGGCTGTGGTCCCCGTTGCTCCTCCGCGCCAGGCTGCGATCCAGGAGAGCAATGGTGGCGGATTGGAAGTCTTGACCTGCTTTAGAAGAAGCCAGTTGAGATCCCTGATGTCGTTCGCAAAATTTGCGTCGGGCGCGGGTCCGGCAAGCGCGATCCCGATCTCTTTTGCGCGCTGCTCGGGCTCGGTGCGGATGCGAACGAAGTTGAGCTCGTCCTGAATGATGGCGCGCGATGGCTTGGGGTTTGGCTGCTGCAGAATCGACTCCAGCATCTGTTGCGCTCGTTGCATTGTGTCTGCATCGTAGCCGGCGAGGTCGCCACTGTAGGGATTGGTGGCTTTACCCATAGCGAAGGCTTTGCGCACGGTGGCGCGGGCGGCGAGATAGGGACCCCATGCAGCCCATGGCGAACTGCCGTCTGCTGCGATGGCGGCGAATTGGCGGATGGCTTCGTCGAATTGCTTTGCATAGAAGGCGGCTGACGCGATCTGGTAGGCGCGGTCGGCTTTGAGCAGAGAGGGGCTGTCGGAAGCGGCAGACGCGGGTATCACGGCGGTCTTGCCGGTGCAATTCGAGAACACCGCGTCCTGGCCGTGGATCCAATTGATGAGAGAGGGGCTTTGCTTTCCCCATGTGTCGGCGCGCTTCGTCAAGGTGAGCCTTGCATTTTGGAAGGCGGGATCGGGGCAGTTGAGATAGCCCTCGTCGAGAGATATCGTGCCGTCGTAATTGGTGGGGAAGACTGGCTTCTGTTCTCCGGGGGCGCCTTCGGGAATGTACTTCGCGCGCTCTTTGAGCCATTGGCCGAAGGGTTGCGCGTTTTCCTGTGCTTGTCTTTCAGCTTGCTGGGCGGCGGAGATTTCTGCGGGGGTCATGTTGCGCCAGTCCAGGACAGTGCGCGGGCTCGTTGGGGGCGCGTAGGCTTGCCGTTCGGCGTCGGAGAGTTTTCCGCCGTTCAGGTAGCGATAGGCGACAGCGTATTCATTGGAGTCGAAGCCGGCCTGCAGAATGCCGAGCTGGCCCCTGGCGAAAGACGCGATGTCGTCGGGGCCAGTGGTGCTGACAAAGACGTCGTCTTCGAAGAAGGGACCGCAGGCTTCAACGTTGCCGATGGGGGACAAGAGGACAGCTGCTACGAGTGCGGCAATGGCGAAGAGGCGGGTTCTCATGGAAGTCTCCGTGCGAGATCGCTGGGCGGGTTGTTGCGCCAGCCGTGATCGGGGAAGACGTAAATGCGCTTGCCGAGGAGGTGTTCTGGCCAAGCCTCGTCCGTGGAAACGCCGGTTGAGGTACGGCAGAGAGGTTCGCGGATCTGGAAGTCGTCGACGGATGGCGGAGCACGACGGCGATCGGGCTCCATGCGAAACATCATGGGGACGGCTTCGTCTACCGGAAGCTCGTGGATCCAGCTATCCCAGCTGCACCATGAGGCAAGTGCCGTGATGGATAGGGGAAGGTCGGCAGGCATCTGGCGGCGGAGGTCGAGGAGCAGATCCCGATAGAAGGGTCGTTGCGAGCGGGTGGCATCGAAGTCGATCTGAAGGGCGGCGATGCCGGGTTCGCGTGCCGAGGCAAGGATCGATCGGATGGCATCGCTGCGGTTTTGATCGTTGAGGACGGCAGTGGATGGCGCTTCGATGCGGATGACGGCGATGCGCGTGGCGGATGCTGGGAACACGAGGGCATTGCGGCGGGGTTGCGATTGCACCGTGAGGCCGATGGTCAGAGTCCGGTCGAGGTAGGCGATGGCGAAGCGGCGCGTGTCGAGGGCATGCAGGTCTTCACGGCGCTCCCACGCCCAGAGGGTGACTCGCGGAAGCGCAGAGAGGCGGCCTTGCGGATGAGGAAGTGCGTCAGATTGAATGCTAAGAAAAATCAGGAGCGCGATCAGTGCGTGGGAGACGCCATTCCAGAGCTTGGCGGGTGTGGGCATCGTGGTTGCAGTTCCACAATGCACCAGGGCGGGGGAGAAAGCAAGGCGATCCTACTAATTACGGAGGACGCTGAGAACTATATCTGGATCACGGACGATCATGCGCGACCCGGCAAATGCGACCTCAAAGGAGATGCGGACGGCGGGCGCACCTGAGGGATAGAAGACGCGTCCTCCGATATGAAAGAGAGGCCGACCCATGGTGCCCACACGGGTCCAGGTCACGTTGCCTTTTTCGACTGTGACTTCGATGCGATCGTTCTCTCCGGGGCCGAACGGGTAGTGACCAAGTATGGCGTCCAGGTCACTCTGGCTCAGCGGGATCGGAGGTTCAGAATCGGCGTCGCCAAGGGACGCGAGGTAGTCATAGACCGGGCGGGCGGCCTCTCCGCCTGCTTTTGCGTGGGCAAGAAGGCTGATGCTGTGCGGCCCGCGAATGCGCTCCGTACCCGGTTGCGCTGTGACAAAAGCCTTGACGACATCGAGGTGTCCGAGCATCGCGGAGGAAAAGAGCGATGGCGGTGCTCCCCTGGACAGGAGGTACTCCGCGATATGGCGGTTGCCCATGTGGGAAGCAGCGCCAAGAGCAGACTCCCAGTCGCCGAAACCCCAATCCCACGCGGCCCGGGCGAGAGATGGTTTTGCTTCGACGAATTGCTGGACGCGTTTGAGATCGAAATGCGAAACCATGACCATTTCGCGCACGAGATCGGGTGGCTGCGTGGGGAAGCCTGAAGGCAAGGCAGTGTGATCTGGAGTGTTCACTGCGGGCTGGGCCGGGCTTGCACTCTCAGAGAATGCGAAAGACCAGGCCGGCGCAGAGAAGGCCGCCAGGCCTACGGTCTGGAGGAGACGTCGGCGGCGGAGAGAAGGGAGGTCGAAGGAGAATATCGACATTGGAGAGCACCTCGAATGAACTTCTGTGAGGTTGATCTCGTGGCGTTCAGTAGAACAAGCCAAAATGCATTGTTCGCGAACCAATTCGAAGTAAAGAGATAAGTCTCTGCATCCTTATCGGTTTGGAGTGTCGTGTAAAGCGCCAAGTTCGGTGGGCTTGGCGAGTTTTGCGGAAAACTGGGCGGCAATCTCGCGTGATGCGGCTGTTTCAAGCGCAGAAGGATTGCTGAACGGCTGATCGAGTCGAACAACCCAGACATGACTCTGCTCGGGCATGCGGATGAGATGGGCAAGGATGCGCGTTTGTGTGCCGATGCGCTGTACCTGGCCGAGCACGATGAACTGCGCATGCAGAGAATTGGAGATTTGCAGCAGGTCGCGCTGTTGACGGGGAACGCGGAGAACGGATGCGTTGCCAATGATGCGCAGCCTGCTGTCGCCCGCATCGGTGAGTCTTGCGACCACATCGTCTGTGAGCGCGTCGGCGAAGCTGGTTAGGGCAGCGTCGCCGGTTTCGTTGTCGAACCTTGCTACAGCAATGACGAGA
The DNA here is from genome assembly GCA_963832035.1 of uncultured Acidobacteriaceae bacterium. Classification (GTDB taxonomy): domain Bacteria; phylum Acidobacteriota; class Terriglobia; order Terriglobales; family Acidobacteriaceae; genus Telmatobacter. The sequence continues at coordinate 43,933 of CAWHSK010000006.1, forward strand.
GGTGGATTGGCAGGGGATCGGAAGCGTTCAAATAAGTATCCGCCGATGACAGCAGCTATAAGTCCTACAACGGCTAAGGAGGCGATGAGAATCTGCCGCGACGGGCGCTGGATCGGAACGGATTCCGGAGACCCCAAAGATGCAAGGTGCTGCACCGGACAGATGAATTCATATCCCTTGCGAGGAATCGTGCGGATGTAGCGTGGAGCGCTGGATTCGTCGCCGAGAGCAGCACGAATCTGGGCAATGCATACGTTCAACCCGCGTTCGAAGTCGACAAAGGTAGAGTTGCCCCAGATAGTGTCGTGCAATTCTTCGCGTGACACGACTCGATCTGAATGAGAGAGGAGGTAAGAGAATACCTTGGCAGGCTGCGGCTGCAGGCGCACGAGGATCCCATTGCGGCGCAGTTCTGATGTGGAAAAGCTGAACTCGAAGACGCCAAAACGGATGATGCCTGAGTTTTCGAGATCAGAGTTCAGCTTCGATGAAGGATTGGGAGTCATGGAACGGTGCGGCATTCACGCCTCGACTAGAGGATGCAATTGCACTGGCCCTTACGCTATCAGGTTCGCACGCCAATCATGAGATTCCTTTCAAATACACAAAGGCCGGGACATTGTCCCGGCCTTTTGCCAGCTGCTGGAAACCAGTACCACCTAGACCCCAGAGCTGGAAGCACTGTGCGGTGCTGCCAACTGAACCAGTCGGCGCCTGCCACCGCTATAGCTGGTTCATGTTGGCGAGGAACTCGGCGTTGTTGCGGACTTTTTCGAGGCGGCTGATTAGCAACTCCATCGCTTCGACGGGCGACAACGGGTTGAGGACCTTGCGGAGAATCCAGATGCGCTGCAGATCTTCCTTGGGGATGAGCAACTCTTCCTTACGGGTGCCGGAGCGCTGGATATCGATGGCCGGGAAGACACGCTTGTCGACGAGCTTGCGGTCAAGGATGATTTCCATGTTGCCAGTGCCCTTGAATTCTTCGAAGATCACTTCGTCCATGCGGGACCCCGTGTCGACCAGGGCGGTGGCGATAATCGTCAAAGAGCCGCCCTCTTCGATGTTGCGGGCTGCGCCGAAGAATCGCTTCGGGCGTTGCAGAGCGTTGGAGTCAACGCCGCCTGAGAGCACCTTGCCCGAAGGGGGCACGATGGTGTTGTAGGCGCGCGCGAGACGGGTGATGGAGTCGAGCAGAATGACAACGTCACGCTTGTGCTCGACGAGACGCTTGGCTTTCTCGATGACCATTTCAGCGACCTGCACGTGGCGGGCTGCCGGCTCGTCGAAGGTGGAGCTGATGACTTCGCCTTTGACCGAGCGCTGCATGTCGGTGACTTCTTCGGGACGCTCGTCGATGAGCAGAACGATGAGGACAACTTCAGGCTGATTGGCCGTGATGGAGTTTGCGAGCGACTGCAAGAGCATCGTCTTGCCGGTGCGCGGCGGAGCGACGATGAGACCGCGCTGGCCTTTGCCGACTGGAGTGAGCAGGTCCATCACGCGGCCGCTGACGGCCTCGCGCACTGTCTCGAGCTTGATGCGTTCCTGCGGGTAAAGCGGCGTCAGGTTGTCGAAGAGGATCTTGTTGCGCGTCTCTTCGGGCGACTCGAAGTTGATGGCCTCGATCTTGACGAGGGCAAAGTATTTTTCGCCTTCATGGGGCGGGCGCACGTTGCCGCTGATGGAGTCGCCGGTTTTGAGATCGAATTTGCGGATCTGCGATGGCGAGACATAGATATCGTCGGGGCCGGGCAGATAGTTGTAATCGGGAGAGCGAAGGAAGCCATAGCCATCGGGCAGGATTTCAAGGACGCCATCGGCGAAGATGTGTCCTTCTTTTTCGCTCTGGGCCTGAAGGATTTTGAAGATCAGGTCCTGCTTGCGGAGGCCGCTGGCGCCCGGGATCTCCAGGGTGCGCGCAATGCGGCTCAGTTCAGTAATGTTCTTTTCTTTGAGTTCGGCGATCGTCATGTTCACCTGCGGAAGGAGGTAAGTGGGGACCCAAGAGAGGGAAGGACTCCAGGAGCAATAGGCGGGGTTTAAGAGTTGCGGTTGTGTTGCAGCTCTGCGTCAAAGCAAAAAAGCCTAAGTAAAGGTGGGCTTTAACACAGGATGGAAGCGGCCAATCAGGTTTGCGGAATGGCCGCTCAGAAATTGTTTGGCTTAACTTACCCAATCATACAGTAGATGCTGTTAAGCTGCACGCCGCGTTTCAACGGGCCGAGCCGCAGGTGCGTTGACTTGCGTCAGAGTACCGGGGTTGGTGGAATGGAAGCGGACGAGGACCTCGTTGGTGGTGTCCTGCAAGCGAGTGCTCGGCTTGTGCAGCATCCGAGTAGCTTTGCTTGCAAGCTGGCAGAGCTGGTAACGGTTCGACACGTGAGACAGTGCCCCAAAAACCAAATCAGAACGCATGAATTGAATCTCCTTCCGAATCTGTCCGGTTGGCACTGCTCTGGTGCTCTCGGTACAGTGATTGATTAGATATAAAGTTCGAACTGCTGCCCCAAACAGCCTGTCCTCCCCTTTAGACGCACGAATTGGGCATCGAGTTCAAAAAACTTTTGCCCGCAAAGCAGTGTTCTTGGGAACAGGCAGCTTGCCCTGTAAAGGATAGAAGTGACTGCAGCAACGAGATTTGCGCTTTGCTATTTAAGCCTTTGCGGAACCCCGAACACACCCTGCCACCTGTGGATGGATCCGGGCCCGAAAATTAGAGGCGGAAAAGCAGAAAAAACACGCGATCGCGCTGTGCAATATTCCCCTATGGATGGCACTCATGAATGTACAACGGGGTCGTTTGAGGGTCAACATTTTTTTTGCGGAACTAAAGGCGTGCGGTGGGAACGCAGCGGCTTGATTTTCTGAGAGATAAGTCTCTATTTTGGCGCGATTTAGAGTGGCTGGGAGTCGAGCAAGGCACAGAATCGACTCGTCGAAAGAGGCCTCCTCAAATAAACGAACCATTGAGGTTATCGGCGCTATGTGACGCCGATCACACTAGTGTTGTCATGCCCAGTAACTGCGGTCCAAAGTGCGGTATTGGATTGCCTCAGCCAGGTGTGAGACGGCGAGGTGATCTACGCCCTCGAGGTCGGCGATAGTGCGAGCCACTTTAAGGATGCGATCATGGGCGCGGGCCGTAAGGCCTTGCTGTTGCATGGCGCGTTCGAGAAGGCGTTCGGCATCGGCCCCGAGCTCGCAGTGAGCGCGAATTTGCCGGGTGGACATCTGGGCGTTAGAGAAGACTTTATCTCCAGATTTTTTGAACCGGGTTCGCTGCCGATCACGGGCTGCCATGACGCGAGTGCGAATCTCGGCTGAGCCTTCGGCGGCTGCACCGCCGCGTAGCTCCTTATATTGAACGGCTGGAACCTCGATATGTATATCGATACGGTCGAGAAGCGGGCCGGAGATCTTGGCGACGTAGCGCTGGATCATGGGCGGCGTACACATGCATTCGCGGGACTTGTCGTTGAAATAACCACAAGGGCAGGGATTCATGGCGGCGGCAAGCATGAAACGCGCCGGAAAGCTGAGCGACATGGAGGCGCGCGCGATGGTGACGGTGTGATCTTCGAGCGGCTGACGCATGACTTCGAGCACGTTGCGAGGAAACTCGGGCAGTTCGTCGAGAAAGAGAAGGCCGTTGTGGGCGAGAGAGACTTCGCCGGGACGGGGGATGATGCCGCCACCGATCAAGCCGGCGTCGGAGATGGTGTGGTGAGGCGAGCGGAACGGACGCTGGGTGACGAGTCCCGCCGAGGCATCGAGGACTCCAGCGACGGAGTGGATCTTAGTGGTCTCGAGCGCTTCTTCGAAGGTGAGCGGCGTGAGAATGGACGGCAGGCGCTTGGCGAGCATGGTCTTGCCGGAACCGGGAGGGCCGATCATGAGGATGTTGTGGCTGCCGGCGGCGGCGACTTCGAGAGCGCGTTTAGCGGTCTGCTGACCGCGGACGTCTTTGAAGTCGACGGGAAAGTGCTGTAGTTCGTTTAGGAGCTCTTCGGTCTTCACACGGAAGGGCTCGCGCTGCACCTGGCCGACGACGGTGGAGTTGAGCAGATCGATGACATCAAGGAGCGAGGCAACCGGGTAGACGTTGACGCCTTCGACGACGGCGGCTTCGGCAGCGTTAGCGGCGGGAAGGATAAGGTTGGGAATGTTTTTCTCGCGCGCGAGGATGGCCACGGGCAGCATGCCGGGGATTGCGCGCACGCTGCCGTCGAGTCCCAGTTCGCCAACGAGCAGGAAGCGTTCGACGTTGTCGACCCGCAGCGCACCGTAAGCACCGAGGATACCGACCGCGATCGGAAGGTCAAATCCGGAGCCTTCCTTTTTAAGGTCGGCGGGAGCGAGATTGATGGTGATGAACGTCGGCGGAATGGTGTATCCGGAGTTCTTGATGGCGGCGCGCACGCGATCGCGGCTTTCCCGTACTGCCGCATCGGGCAGGCCTACAGTGTGAAAGACATCTTTTTCAGCAACAACACCACTGTAATCAACTTCTACGTCGATTAAGTTTGCGTCGATTCCATATACAGCTGCACTCAAGGCTTTAAATAGCATGGCGGTAATTTTGCGTGGAGTTTAGCAGACGCCATGCGGGTGAGGCTGGGCTGCTCGTCACAGTTGTGGGAGCAGCCCAGGCTTATTGGTTGGTGAACCGTTGGCTTGACTGACAGACTTAGCGCGACGTGACTGGCGCATCAGCCATGGTGGCCTGGCGTCCTGTTTGAGCAACGTCTTTGTTATCAGGCACAGATTTGCTGTCGACCGTCTTGACCTTAGTAGCAGTAGTGGATTTGTGGCCGGAGTCCTGCTTGCCGCGCGCCTCGTATCCGGCGACTCCGTCGACTGAGCCAATGGATAAGCCTTTGCCGCCGTTCATTTGCGACTCGACAGGCTGAAGGCCGAAGGAAGTCTGCCAGGGACCATGCATGTCGGTGTCGCCCTCATCCCCTTCGCCGGTGGAGGCGTTGAAGTACTCATCCACAAGCTTGGGCGTGACGGCGAGGCGGCCAATGGAGAACGGAGGCTTCTCCAGGCTTTCGAGCGCCGCCGAGAATGCTTTCATGTGGGTGATTTCGCGCGTCATCAGGAACTGCAGAGCATCGACGGTGCCCGGATCGTCGGTGTGATTGATGAGACGTTCGTAGACGATCTTGGCGCGGGCTTCCGCAGCGATGTTGCTGCGGAGGTCGACGTCGAGCTCGCCAGTGATTTTGAGGTAATCGCCGGTCCAAGCGTTGCCCATGGAGTTGATGAGAGCGAGGCCGCCGCCTCCAGCGATGCAGACAAGCGGATCGGCTTCGGCAGCTTCACGTTTTTCCTTCATTGGTTTCAAGTGCATGCGAATGAGGGCGCCGACAATTTCAAGATGGCTGAGTTCTTCGGTTCCAATATCTAGCAAGAGATCGCGGCGTGCCAGGTCATCGACGCAGTTCCAACCCTGGATGGTGTATTGCATTGCGGCGGCCAATTCGCCATTAGCCCCACCGAACTGTTCGAGCAGCATGTTGCCGAATGCCACATCCGGGGTTGCAACGTTGACCGAGTACATGAGTTGCTTTATGTGGTGATACATCCATTCCTCCGATTTCGAGATGACTCTCGAAGGCGGTTTAGATGCGGGCATGTGTGCGACAAGTTCGCTGCGCAGGGCGCGCATGTGGGAGTCTCTGAAGGGCAATCTGACTGCCATTCGTGGCGGGGACTACAATCTTGTGCGTGGCTACGAGTCTTTTCGATCTTTACAAGCTGGGTGTAGGGCCTTCTAGCTCGCACACGATGGGGCCGATGCGCGCAGCCTGCCGCTTTGCGCGCGAGCTCCAGTCGAGTGGGGAACTCGAGAAGGTGCAACGGGTGCAGGTGAACCTGTATGGTTCGCTCGCTTTGACAGGCATGGGACACGGGACAGACCGCGCCGTGCTGCTGGGTTTGTCGGGGAATGAACCGGCGACGATTGATCCCGCAGTGATTGAAGCGACGGTGGCGGAGATTCGCGCGACGAAGACGCTGAAACTTGCTGGGAGGCACAGCATCGAGTTTGACGAACCGCGTGACCTGCTCTTCGAACGCGAGACAATGTTTCCTCCCGGAGCGCGCACGCGGCATCCGAACGGATTGAGATTGGTTGCGCTTGACGGCGTTAGGAATCGAGTTGAAGAGCGAACGTACTTCTCGATTGGCGGCGGGTTCATTGTCGAGGACGGCACGGAGGCGGCTTCAGGGGCTGAGTTGGCGCAGCTTCCATATCGGTTCCGCAGTGCGGCGGAGTTGCTGGATGTTGCGAATACACATGGGCTGACCATCGACCAGGTGATGATGGCGAACGAATGCGCCCGGTTGCGCGTCAATGATGCGAACTCGACCGCAGAGGCGCTAGAGGTTCGGGTTCGCGCAGGGATAGATGCAATCTGGGAGACGATGAAGGGCTGCATCGAGCGCGGCATTTCGGCGGAAGGAATCTTGCCGGGTGGGTTGAATGTTCGCCGGAGGGCGCACCGGCTTGCTGAGCGGCTTAAGGAAAAGGAAGCGTCGGGACAGCCGAGCGATCCGCTGGCTCCGCTGGACTGGGTGACCGTGTACGCGATGGCGGTGAACGAGGAGAATGCCGCAGGCGGTCGCGTGGTAACGGCACCGACGAACGGAGCCGCGGGAGTGGTGCCGGCAGTGGCGCGATATTACGAACGCTTCGTGCCTGGGGCCGATCACGAAGGGATCATTCGATTCTTTCTGACTTCGGCGGCAATTGGAATTCTCTACAAGGAGAACGCGTCAATCAGTGGAGCCGAGGTTGGCTGCCAGGGTGAGGTGGGCGTGGCTTGTTCGATGGCGGCCGGCGGACTGATTGCAGCGATGGGCGGGACGAATGGCCAGGTAGAGCATGCGGCGGAGATTGCGATGGAACACAACCTGGGGATGACCTGCGATCCGATCGGAGGGCTGGTGCAGATTCCATGCATCGAGCGCAATGCGATGGGCGCGGTGAAAGCGGTGCATGCCTCGAGGATCGCGCAAAGCGATTTGGAAGAGCACAAGGTCTCGCTCGACCAGGTGATTCGCACGATGTACCTGACGGGGCTCGATATGCAATCGCGCTACAAGGAGACGAGCCTGGCGGGGCTTGCTCTGAATGTGATCGAATGCTGAGCTCCGAGCGTTCTTTGTTGAGAGAGAACTGTCTCGACTAACATCCATATCAATGGAACCCATCGACGAGCCCAACGAACAAGCAGGCATACAAGCGCAAGGATATGTTGCGCCGATCGCCGGGATTGCTTCTCCCGAACCGACATCGATCGCACCGGTGTGGCACACGGTGGTGCTCATCCTCGGGATCCTCGCGGTGTCGCTGATAGGCATATACCGGCATCCGGGCGGCGCGGGCGTGAGTGCAGTGAATCGGCTACGGACGTATGGCATGACGGCGGGGCTAGAGATCTTTCTGATCGGCTGGGTCGCCTTCGGGGTGCGCCTCAGGGGAATTTCGATTAGATCTCTCTTTGGGAAGATGTCTAGTAGTTTTGGTTCGATCGTGGTGGATGCGGGCATCGCAATTCTGTTCTGGATGGGTTCGTTGATGGCACTCGCAACGCTTGCCCTGATGTGGATGAGCATCGAGGCTGCCATCACGCATCGTCCCATTCCGATTCCGACTGGGCCGAGTGGAAAGACGACGTTGCCGCATTTGCCTGAGGACCAGGCAGCGCGCGCGGTGGCGCAACTGGCACCTGAGAACGGCAAGGAGATTGCGTGCTGGCTGCTGCTGTGTATGTTGGTCGGTGTTGCGGAAGAGCTTGTGTTTCGCGGCTATTTGCAACAGCAGTTCACTGCGTGGACTCGTGGAGCGGTGGCTGGCGGCGTGGTGTTTTCAGCAGTGATGTTTGGTGCGGCGCATGGGTATGAAGGAGCGCGTGCGATGTTTCTACTAACTGTGTTCGGAGCGCTCTTCAGTCTGCTTGCTCTCTTTCGACGAAACCTGCGCGCGGGAATTTTTGCTCACGGCTGGCACGATGCAGTCGCCGGATTGACGGTCGCGTTTCTCCACTCGCGTCACGTTTTGTGATCGAAGAGGACGAGAGGGCTACTGCGCCCTGAAAAAATTGTTGCCACTTTTTCCACCTCATTGTCGTTTTTTTCTTGACACTTACGACGCATGAATCTATACATTCCTCAACTGCAACAAATGTTGCAGAACTCGATGCAAACCATCGAAAAGGGAGAATAGGCAAATGGCAACTAAGAAAGCAGCCAAGAAAGCACCCGCGAAGAAGGCCGCGAAGAAAACCGCGAAAAAGAAGTAACGGGTCATCCAACCAAAAAGGCAACACCTCGGGGGACGCAACAGCGTCCCCCGAAGTGTTTTTGCGCATAAGCGGAAAGGTGCATGAATACAGGCGATGACGCGACGCAGATGGATTGCCGAAAATTGGGATGAAGCGACAGCGATGCTGACGGGAGCACAAGCGGAGCACATGATTCGAGTGTTGCGCGCGCAGCAGGGAGAGGAAGCGGACGTGGTTGCCGGGGGCAGAGTGTTCCACTCCGTGATCGCTTCGATCACCGATGGCGGACCGGGTGGAATGCCGGAGGTGAGGTTCAACCTGGTCGCTGAGGTCGAGTCTGAACCCGGAATGCCCGTTACGCTGGTAATGTCGATTTTCAAGTTCGATCACATGGAGTGGGCGATCGAAAAAGCGACGGAACTGGGTGTGGCTGCGATCGTGCCGGCCATCGCGCGGCGTACGGAGAAGCATCTCGCACTTGCCGCGACGAAGCGTGTGGAGCGATGGAGACGCATCGCGCTTGAGTCCGCGCAGCAGTCGCGCAGATCAGATGTGCCGGTGGTGCATGAGCCGGTGAAACTGGCGGAGCGTGTGAAGGCTGATTCCAAGTTGAAGCGAATCGTGCTGGCGGAACAGGAACGATCTGCGACGTTGCGCGGCGCTCTTGAGGAAGCCATCGCCGCCGCTGGAGGAGAGATGGCGGAGTTGGAGATTGCGGTCGGGCCGGAGGGCGGATGGACTCCGGATGAAGAAGCTCTCTTCGATGCGAATGGATGGCAGGCAGTGTCGCTGGGGCCGCGCATTCTGCGTGCGGAGACGGCGGCGATTGTGGCGTTGGCGGTGGTGGCGTCGATGCTGGAGTAGATAGCAACTCGGGGAGTTCGTGCTTCCCACCAATGCTTCGCATGGATGGGGCACCCTTGGGTGGTGGCGTCGATGCTGGAGTAGATAGCAACTCGGGGAGTTCGTGCTTTCCCACCCATGCTTCGCATGGATGGGGCACCCTTGGGTTGTGGCGTCGATGCTGGAGTAGTGGTTCCGCCTGGCGATTTAAAAGCAGGTCCTTCGCTCCGCTTACCCCACGGACGAAGAACGTCCGCGGGGACCAAAGCTGCTCCGCTCAGGATGACGGCCCTATTGCTGCAACGAAGATTAGAGCGAGACGCCGCGCTTCCAGGGGATGAAGTCATTTTGACCGAACTCTTCGGCCTTGGTGCGGAGATTGCCGCTCGCAACTTCGATGCACAGGTTGAGAAGCTGATCTGCGCATTGCGGTATCGTCGACTCTCCCGTGACAATGCCACCCGCGTCGAAGTCGATGATGTCGCCCATGCGGCTGGCGAGTTGCACGTTGGTGGAGATCTTGACGACAGGCGCAACCGGATTGCCGGTGGGAGTGCCGAGGCCGGTTGTGAAGAGCACGAGGTTCGCTCCGGCACCGGCTTGAGCCGTAACGCACTCGACGTCGTTGCCTGGCGTGCAGAGCAGGGAGAGGCCGGGCGTGGTCGCGTATTGCGGGAAGTCGAGCACGTCGCGTACGGGAGCGACTCCACCCTTGCGCGCGGCACCCGCTGACTTGATGGCGTCGGTGATGAGGCCGTCTTCGATGTTGCCGGGTGAGGGATTCATCTCGAAGCCGGAGTGCACCGCCTTGGCGCGTGCCGAGTAGGCCTGCATGAGATCGAAGAACCTCTCGGCGAGTTCATCGGTGGCGCAGCGATTGATGAGTTCCTGCTCAACGCCGTGCAGTTCAGGAAACTCGCTGAGGATGGATTTGGCGCCGAGTTCGCCCAGGAGATCGGAGATATAACCGAGTGTGGGGTTCGCAGAGATGCCGCTGAAGCCATCGGAGCCACCGCATTTCAGTCCGATGGTAAGCGCGGAAAGAGGGGCGCGAGCGCGCGTGACGCGATTAGCTTCGACGAGGCCCGCGAATGTTTGCTCGAGGGCTCCGGTCATGAGAACCGTCTCGCGGCCTGAGCGCTGCTGATCGAAGAAGAGGACAGGCTTGGTCAGCTTGGGATCTCGGGCGCGAAGCTCGTCCATGAGCATGCTCGACTGTGCATTCTGACAGCCCAGGCTCAGCACGGTGGCGCCGGCGACGTTGGGATGGTGGATGTAGCCAGCGAGCAAGCCGCAGAGCGCCTGCGCGTCCTGGCGCGTGCCGCCGCAGCCTCCCTGGTGGGTGAGGAAGCGGACGCCGTCGATGTTGGGGAAGATGCGATCTGTGTGCGCTGACGACTCCAGTGCGATGCCATTGCCGTGGGACTGATTGGTAATGAGCTGTCGGACCAGAGGGCGATAGCTGTTATGCGAGCTGCCGTAGCCGAGTTCTTCTTCGAGGGCTTCGCGCATGCGATCGACGTTGCGGTTTTCGCAGAAGACGAGCGGGAGCACGAGCCAGTAGTTGCGCGTGCCAACCTGGCCGTCGGCGCGGTGGTAGCCCATGAAGGTGCGGCCGGACCACGATGACGCGTCGGGAAGTGCGAAGGTGACGGGATGACGCTGCGCGGTGTATCCGCCGGTGCGATGACGGACGTTGCGCGTGGAGAGAAGTCCGCCGCGAGCGATGGGCTGGGTTGCTTCTCCCACAACCATGCCATACATCGTGACGAGGTCGCCCGGCTTCAAGTCGACGAGTGCGAGTTTGTGCTTCGCAGGAATATTCTCGGTGACTGGACAGGAACCTTGCCCGAAGTTGACGGCGGTTCCTGCTGCGAGCGGAACCAGGGCTACGAGGACATTGTCGCGGGGATCGATTTGAAGAGCGGTGTCGGGCATTCAGGCGGTTCCTCGATGGCGGAGCAGGGGACAATATGCCTCTGGAAAGGATATCGCTTACGGCCGGATGGCTGGATAGCTCTCAGATATCATCATGGGTTCGCAGAAACGCGGTGAGAGGATGTTGATATGAAGGCAATTGTGCTGGAAGCGCCGGGACGCGCAGTGTGTGAAAGAGGTTGAGGGAGCCGCGGGTTGGCGAAGACGAAGTTCTGTTGCAGGTGCGCAGGGTTGGTTTATGCGGAAGTGACTTGAATTCGTATCGCGGCAGAAATCCGCTGGTGAGCTATCCGCGAGTTCCAGGGCATGAGATTTCTGCGACGGTAGTGGACTCCGGGATGCATAGCGAGTGGGAGACTGGGGACGGCGGTCACGGTGCTGCCCTACGCCGCTTGTGGACATTGCGCCGCATGCAGGCGTGGACGGCCGAATGCGTGCCGGGATAACCAGACACTTGGCGTGCAGCGGGACGGGGCGCTGACGGAGTTGATCGCGGTTCCGGCTGACGAAGCTGTATAAGGCGAATCTCACGCTGAAGGAGTTGTGCCTGGTTGAGCCGTTGACGGTGGGCTTTCATGCAGTGGGGCGCGGGCGCGTGACCGCAGAGGACACGGTGGCCGTGTTTGGATGTGGAGGCGTGGGGCTGGGAGTCGTGGCGGGTGCGGCATTTCGTGGGGCGCGCGTGATCGGTATCGATGTGGACGACCACAAGCTGGAGACGGCGCGGAAAGCGGGCGCGGCCGAGGGCATCAACTCGAAGACACAGCGACGTGCATGAGCGGCTGATGGAGTTGACGGATGGGCGTGGCCCGGATGTGGTGATTGAGGCGATCGGTTTGCCGGCGACGTATCGCGCTGCGGTGGAAGAAGTGGCGTATGCAGGCCGCGTGGTCTACATCGGGTGGGCGAAGGAAGAGGTTGCCTACGAGACTAGGCCGTTTGTGCACAAGGAACTCGACATTATGGGTTCGCGTAATGCCGTGCCGGAAGATTTTCGCGAGGTGATCCAGATGCTGGAGGCGAAGCGTTTTCCTGTGGAGGCGGCGGTGACGCACATGGTGGCGTTCGACGAGACGCCGGCGATTCTGGACGCGTGGAGTCGCGAGCCGGCGCAGTTTACCAAGATCATGGTTGAGGTGAGCTAGTGTGGTTTTCCAGAAGTTGGCGGCATGAATCGGAAGTGCACGAAGCAGATTCTTCGCTCACCACCCCCGAACCTACCCCAAAGAGCTGACCGCTCTTTAGGGCCCCTGGTACGTTCGGGGCCCCTTTCACTCAAAATGACAACGCTGAATTTGTTGTGAATTCTGGGAGCGGGCTACAGCTTGGCGAAGTGCAGGAGCACGCCCGGCGAGCACGCCGCCGGTCAACGGACCGAGCACCGGGATGGCGGCGTAGCTCCAGTTGGAACCGCCTTTGCCGGGGATCGGCAGCAACGCGTGTGCGAGTCGCGGGCCGAGATCGCGCGCGGGGTTGATGGCGTAGCCGGTGGTACCGCCTAGCGAGAGGCCGATGCCCCACACGAGGCTGCCGACGAGCCACTGGCCCATTCCGGCGGCGGGACCGTTGTTCGACACGCCGTGGGAGAAGATGGCGCCGGCTACAACGACAGCACCATGGTGCCGATGACTTCGCCGACGAAGTTGGAGATGGGATGATGGACGGCGCCATTGGTGCAGAAGACTCCGAGCTTGGCTGCGGGATCGGGCGTGATCGACCAGTGAGGCGCATAGTGCAAAGCCATCAGGGCAGCACCAGAGATGGCCCCCAGCATCTGCGCGGACCAGAGCGAGAGCAAGTGCGAGTAGTCGCCGCTGGAGATTGCGGTGGAAAGGGTGATGGCGGGATTGAGATTTGCGCCGGGGCTGCCGAACGCCTGGGCAGTCAGCACTCCGCAGAGCACTGCGATGGCCCAGCCGGTGGTGACAACTATCCATCCTGCATCGGCTGCGTAGGATTTGCGCAGGGTGACGCCGGCATTGACTCCATTGCCGAGCAGGATAAGAACAAGGGTGCCGACAAACTCGCCAAACCAAGCTGAATGCATGCGTCTTCTTTCGTACCCGTTGCACTGGCCAAGACGCTGGGCGGTCTGGCGCAGGTCAACGGCAAACTCGGAAATTGCGGATCGCAAGCATTGTGCACTGCCGGACCTGCCCGCGCCAAGGTGGTGGATTTCGGAGAGGAGCGAGCACGTCGATACGCGCTATTTTGCGGCTGGGATATTTCCGTTGATTGGAAAGCTCGCGACTCTATATTTCGACCAATTGGTCAGCAACTCATTCACAACCGTGTGCCCTACAACGTAGGCGGCCTCGAGCGCCGGCAGGTAAGCACTGTAGGCGCCGATTCGCTGTCGGGCAAGGCTATCGGCGGCGGTCATGCCGCGTGGCTGCCGATCGTAGTTGCTGACAGTGCGCAAAACGAGAATGCGCTGACGGTCGACGCGTCCGGCGTGGGCGAGGTAAGTCAGAGATTGCAGCGTGCCGGTGTCCTCCATCGCGGTGGTTGCGAACTGGCCCTTTCCGCCGGTGAAGTAGCTGACCCACTCGCTGGCCCAGGCGTCGGAGAGTTTTCCGTGCCAGAAGGTGGACGAGGACATCGTGTCGCCGAGAGTGACGAAAGGCGAACGCTGGGCGGCATCGCCATCGAAGTGAGTACGAATTTCCTTGAGGGTGTCTGGATCGGCGAGCGGCGTGTTGCGAGTGAGGTCGTAGGCCCATTGCGCAAGCTTGGGATTGAGTTCGTAGACCTGGCCGTCAGGCGGGGTTGCGGGAGGCTCAAACGGACGCGCTTTGCGAAGCGGTATGTAGCCAGTAGACCAGTCGGGTGGCATTTCGCGCGGATCTATTTCGTAGCCGAGGTCTCCGTCGACAACCCAGCGCGCCCAAGCAGCCGAGCCGAGAGAGATGCGATCGGGGCTGCCGCCGGCGATGCCTGCAACCAGCCAGTACGCATGGCTGAAGTCAAAGCGGGGATCGAGGCCAAGCGCCATGATGGTGGCTGCCGCGTGTGCCGTGCCCTGGCCGGTCAGGATCGCCATCTCGCCGTTTGAATTCATGCGCGCAGCGTGGTAGCCAGCGGGGAGAGGATAAACCTGATCGAGATGATCGCGCTCGACCCAATATTGGAGTTCGCCGGGTTGATCGCCGGAGTCCTGTCCGATTTCGAACATCGCGACGACAACGACCTTGACAGTAATGGGTTTCGGAGCGGCGTCGATAGGCAGAGTGAACGCGAAAAGCATGGCGAAACAGGCAGGTTGCGGCGGTGCGGAATAGCGCGTGCATGATTCGATAGTAGCAACGGTGGAAGCGAGCTTGAGCAGTCCCGCTTTGCGGGATTTACACAGTATTCAAAAAAGTTTGTGCCCCGGTTTGGATAGACTTGATTTACGAGTATTCTTCATCTAACAACTCTCTTTTCGGGCTAACATGCTTGGAAAGAAGCCGATTTCCCGCGAAACCTTCAACGGCATCTCTTCTTCGCTCGGCTCTTTCTTGAACAAGCTGTATTCGCAATCAAACAACCTACGAATGTGCAGGCAGACATTAGCCTCTGCAACGGCACCACCACTACCACTTCTTGGAGGACCAGCTGTGATGAACTTCAGATACCCATTCCTGGGAAGGGGCCGCGGACTATTCTTCGGCCTCTTGATGAGTATTTTTTTATTGGCGACCGCCCTGCCATCAAACGCGCAGACGGCGGGCGCGGGCACCATAACGGGTACTATCACCGACGCCAGCCAGGCGGTGGTTCCCGGAGTGTCGGTTACGGTCACAAATGTTGACACGGGAGTAGCCCACATCTACAAGACAAACGATTCCGGGTTTTACGTGGCTCCGTTCTTGCAGCCGGGACGCTATACGGTGACGGCAACTGCAAGCAATTTCGGATCAGTGGGTGCCACGAACCAGACGTTGCTTGTTGGTCAGACACTGACGATCGATCTTAGTTTGAAGGTGCAGTCGAGCACGACAACGGTTGAGGTTTCAGGCGAGACTCCGCTCCTGAATGTCCAGCAGACCGAGGTTTCTCAAGTCGTCGATCAGTCGATTATTCAGAACCTGCCGGTAAACGGACGCAACTGGAGCGACTTTGTTCTGTTGACTCCGAATGTGGTGCCGGATGGTGGCAGCGGTTTGGTCAGCTTCCACGGCATCAGCGGTTTGTATAACCAGAACTATGTCGATGGCGCCAACAACAACCAGATGCTATTCAGCGAAGCTCGAGGCCGTGCTTCGGGGGCGCCATTTGTCTACAGTCTCGACTCGATCAAGGAATTCCAGACAGAAGCTGCGAATTACTCTGCTGAATTTGGACAGGCGGCTGGCGGGCAGGTGAACGCCATTACGAAGAACGGGACAAACAGCTTTCATGGCGATTTGTTTTACGCTCTTCGCTATCCGACCTGGAACGCGCTGGACCCGATCAGCAAGTGGTCGGCGCTCCACAACAACGGCAACCCTTTCCTGCTTACCCAGCCAGTTCACCAGCAACAGGGATTCGGTGGCAGCGTGGGTGGGCCCATTATCAAGGAGAAGCTCTTCTTCTTCGTTACCTCTGACAATTTCCGTCGCGTTGGTCGCGCTCTCTACTATGAGACAAACACTGTGACCACGACACCAACAGGCGCGTTTAACTCCACCACGATCGTTTCGCCCACCCAGTGTCCTGCCACCATCACCAGCGCACAGTGCACGTCGGGTATCAACTTCCTGCTCGGACTCCAGGCCGCGCCTAGCCGTTTCGCCAAGGAAACGCTCCTATTCCCTCGCATCGACTATCAGCTCAACCAGAAGAACCTGATCTACGCGAACTTCAATTGGGCTGATTTCGACCAGAGCTACGGATACGCGCCGAACGCGACCTACTCAAACACCTCTCCGAGTACAAACGCCCCAACAAGCTACCACGAACGGTTCCTCATCGCACACTGGACATCTACGCTCACGAGCACTGCGGTGAATGACCTTCGCTTCCAATGGGGCCGCGATCTCGAGACGGCGGGCGCATATTCCTCCGGACCGAGCATCAGCATGGGCGCAGAGATTTACGGCATGCCGAACGCCCTCCCACGCACCGCCGAGCCGGATGAGCATCGATTCCAAATCACCGATGTGTTCAATAAGGTTTACGGCCGCCACACGGTCAAATTCGGTGGCGACGTCAATCTCGTCCACGAAATCATGATCAACCTCTTCCAGGGTGGCGGTGTCTACGGTTACTCCGGAACTGTGACACAGGAGTTTCAGAACTGGATTGCAGATGCCTTTGCGGGTCAGCCGGGAAATACTGATCCCTATGCCGGCTCGCACTACAACACCTTTGTGCAGACGATAGATCAAGTCAATCCGACCCCCAAAGCAGGCGGTGACGATTTCTGGATGCAGATGTATGACGGTTTCGTCGAGGACTCGTGGAAGGTGAACCAGAAGCTCACCCTCAACCTGGGAGTGCGCTACGATCTGCAATTGACTCCCGACCCTGCCCTTCCCAACACGTCGTCCGCACTGGCAGCCAAGTACAACACCACGATCAAGAATGTCGCGGACCGTGTGCAGCCGCGCATCGGTTTCGCATGGACGCCAAATCCAACCACGGTTGTTCGCGGTGGATACGGAATCTTCACGGGATTGAACCAGGGAAGCACATACTACGCGATGAGAGTTGAGAATGGCGTATACCAGATCAACTACAACTACAACGGTTGCAACGCTTGCACGCCTACTAATGGCACGCCGGCAAAACCGGCAGCGCTTCAATTTCCAAACGTGCCGTTCTTGCCGCCCGGGCCAGCACTCTCCGAAGCGCTCTTTCCGGATGGGGGTACGGCGCCGACAGTCACTGGCGTGAGTGCGGCGGCATCGGCGAGCTTCCATGGTCTCTCGCCCGATTTTGTTCCGCCCATTACTCATGAGTTCAACCTGGCGATCGAGCAGGAGTTGCCCGGCAAGATGTCGTTGTCGGTGGGATATGTGGGAACTCGCGCGCTGCGACTCCCGGTATTCCTCGACGCGAACCTGGTTGGGCAAACGCCGCATGGTGTGCGGTCGTTCACTATTACGCAGCCAAATGGGACCAAGAAGCTGACCACCGTGCCCTACTACCTGGCGACCGATCGCATCGATCAGACATTGACATCCATCAATGCCGGATTCAGCGTTGCCAACTCCTGGTACAACAGCATGGCAGTGACATTGCGGCGTCCGTTCCAGAACGGGCTTGAGGTATTGGTGAACTACACGTGGGCGAAGGCTCTGGACGACGACCAGGTGCAGGGAGCTTTCGGTACGTTCTACGGTGGTAACCCGGTGCTTGACCCGAACAACCTGAGGGGCGAGTATGGCCGGTCGGATATCGACATGCGGGAGCGGTTTGTGGGGACACTTCTTTACAAGCCAACGTTCAAGATGGAAAACAACTTCATGAGACATGTGGTCAACGGATTCACGTTCTCAGGAACTGCGACGGAAGCAACGGGTTTCCCCATAGTGGCTTCAATGACCAGCCCAGCCTCAGTGATCAGGAGCACCCCAGCTGCTGCGGATGGCAACATCTACGGAGGCGCGATGAGTTCGTCATCCGGTGCGGCGACAACCGGCCGGCCCCCGCAGATTCAGCGCAACAGCCAGCCGGGACCGGGCACACGGAATATCGATTTCCGTGTTACGCGCGATGTCCCGATTCACGAGAGGGTATACATGCAGTTCGTTGGGGAGGCGTTCAACCTGATGAACCACACGATTATCTCGAGTGTGAATTCGTCGTACTCAACGCAACTCGCTCCCACGGGAAACACCGGCGCCTGCCAGACAGTGGGAGTGCCGACCGGATCGCAGTTTGCCGGATGCATCGTGCCTTTCGCGGCATCGAACAACGCCACAGCGTTTGGTGTGATGAACGGCACCAGCAGCTTGCTGTATGGGCCGCGTCAACTGCAGATTTCAGCGAAGTTGTTTTTCTAATCACGCTGAAGCAAGACGAGGGCACGGCGGATCCGCCGTGCCCTTTTTCTTTAGCGGAGAAAGCCTGGCAGAATAGGATGGCTTTGCAGACTGAAACAGAAACCAAGACAGGACGACGATGAGGTGCGGAGAATGCAGAGGTCGGTTTCTTTTATGGTGGTGGCATTGATGGGTGCGGTGAGTGCAGTTTCTGTTGCGCAACAACCGGAGCGCCATTGGGCGATCGTGGTGCACGGGGGCGCGGGCGTTATCGAAAAGTCTGCGCTGGGGCCGAATGGCGACAAGGCGTATAGAGCGGGGCTCGATCGAGCGATTCACGCGGGGGCGGCGGTACTCGACAAGGGCGGTTCAGCGATGGATGCGGTTGAAGCCGCGATTCATGTCTTCGAGGACGATCCGCTGTTTAATGCCGGCAAAGGCGCGGTCTTTACCCGCGAAGGGAAGAACGAGATGGATGCGTCTATCATGGACGGCTCGAATCTCAAGGCCGGCGCGGTTGCCGGGGTCACGCGCCCGCGTCATCCCATCAGTGCGGCCAGGGCGGTGATGGAGAAGTCACAGCACGTGATGATCGCGGGGCCCGGGGCGGACGCGTTTGCGGAGAGCGTCGGGCTGGAGATGGAGCCGCCCAGCTACTTCTTTACGGAGAGCCGGTGGGAGGCGCTGGTGAAGCAGCTCAAGCGGGAAGGCAAGCCAATTCCGCCACGGCCTGCTGGAGTGCCGCCTGAAGGCTCGACGGTGCCGGTCGCTTCATTTGACGAGGCACCTGACATGCACCGATACGGAACGACGGGCGTGGTGGCGCTGGACAGGCAAGGCAACATTGCGGCCGGCACATCCACAGGAGGGATGCAGGCCAAGATGCCAGGCCGCATCGGCGATTCACCGATCATAGGAGCCGGCACGTACGCATCGAACCAGTCGTGTGCGGTGTCGGGTACGGGCACGGGCGAGTACTTTATTCGGCTCGGCGTCGCTCGCGAGGTCTGCAATCTCGTGTTCTTCAAGGGCATGAAACTGCAGGATGCCGTGGACCAGGTGATCCACAAGGAGCTGGAAGATCTGCACGGCGATGGCGGCGTGATTGCAATTACGCCGGATGGGCAGCTAGCGTGGAGTTTCAATACGCCGGGGATGTTCCGTGCGCGGCTGGTGGAAGGCGGGCAGGTGCAGATGGGGATTTACCGCGACGAGCCTTGAGCTGGTTCGCTAGACTCACTTTGCAGTTGGATCAGTCGGGAGGCGCAAATGAATTTGAAGCCTCTGAGCGTTGCTTCTGTTCTCGACAAGCTGGAGGCGTTTTACGGGCTGCAGGAGCCCGGATGGCCGGTTGAACCGTATGCGTTCCTGATCTGGTGGCATTGCGGATATCCGGCGAGCGACGCGACCTGCACGCGCGGATGGAATGCGTTGAACAAGGAAGCCGGGATTGAGCCTCATCAGATACTTGGCGCGACGCAAGCAAAGCTGGCACGCGCACTGAAGGCCGGGGGCATGGTGCCGGAGCTAAGGGCGATGCGGCTTCAGCTGATCGCTGAGCGCGTTGAGAATGAGTTTGGCGGGGATATTCGCAATGCTCTTGTGGGGCGCATCGAAGACGTTCGGAAGCGGCTGAAGAAATTTCCGGGTATCGCAGATCCCGGTGCGGACCGGGTACTTCTCTTTGGCAAGGTTGCGCCGGTGGCGGCGGTGGCGTCGAATTGTCCGCATGTCCTCGTGCGCATTCAATTGGGACTGGAGCGCGAGAGCTACGGTGTGACTTATCGCGAGGCACAGTCGCTGATCGAGGCGGAGATTCCGGAGCAGTTTCATGCAAGGATGCGTGCATACCTGTTGTTGAAGGAGCATGGGCAGACGATTTGCAAGCGCACCAAGCCGAAATGCGGGGAATGTGCTGTCAGTGCCCATTGTGCTTATTTCGCGGGCAAGGATCGGGGACGGAGCCATCCGCGATGAGGCAACGCTTCGATTTTCGTCCCATCATTGATGGGGGCGCTGCCCACCAGCGAATGAAGATACATTCGAGCGGCCCTCCGGGCACTTGTGTTCCGGATCTACCATCGATCACTCCGATTTTCAGGATAGGCAAAGCGAGATCTCATCTACACTTTCTGCATGACTCTGAAGTTCACAACCTCGTACATCGAAGATGCGCTCGCGGTTTTTCGGCAGTACAAACTGCTTGGCGAGCGGGCAATGCTGCAGGTGTCGGATGAGCAACTTTTCGCTTCGCTGGATGAGGAATCGAATTCGATTGCGATTATCGTGAAGCACATTGCGGGCAATATGCGATCGCGATGGACGGATTTTCTGACCTCGGACGGCGAGAAGGCGACCCGCAACCGCGACGGCGAATTTATCGATCCGCCAGCGACGCGCGAGGCGTTGATGCGCGAATGGGAAGACGGCTGGGCCTGTGTGTTCGGCGCGATCGAACCGCTGACCGATGCGGATATGGGACGCGAGGTGACGATTCGCGGCGAGGCGCACTCGGTGATGCAAGCGATTAATCGGCAACTGGCGCACTATCCGCAACACGTAGGGCAGATCGTTTTGCTGGCCAAGCACTTTGCCGGGGAGGGCTGGCAGACACTGAGCGTGGCGCGCAACAAGTCGGCGGAGTTCAATCGCAAGGTGACTGCTGGCGAGGCGAGCCAGCGGTAGAAATGGTTTTAGGGAATCACCTCGAAGATTCGAACGATGGCAAGCGCTCAGAATAGGAGCTCATACCGTGGCCAATGAAGTTGCACAAGCAACCGTGCGTCCGATTCTCACATCGATCTCCCCACAACTGTTCGTTTCAAACATCGAAGCGTCGTGCGATTTTTTTACCGGTAAGCTCGGATTTGTCGCCGATTTTACTTATGGCGATCCTCCGTTCTATGCGCAGGTAAGTTGCGACAACGCGCGACTCTCGTTGCGGCACATGGACGAACCCGTCTTCGCGGGGGACGTTCGCGAGCGTGAGGATTTGCTCTCCGCCACTATCACCCTCGACTCAGCGACCGGGATCAGAGAACTATTTGGGGCTTATCAGGCGGCGGGAGTGGCGTTTCATCAAGCACTCAGGACGGAGCCCTGGGGCGCCATAACGTTCGTTGCCAGGGACCCCGACGGAAATCTCATACTCTTTGCGGGTCCTGCTGATTGAAGCGGTGAAAAGCGCGCTGGCTGCAAACGGAAAGACCATCCCAGGGGGATGGTCTTTGCAAGCTGAAGTCGCCAGCGGTTTATTGGGCGGTTGCGACCCCGCGGGCTTCAGCTTTCTGGGCGAGCACCTTGTGAGCGGTGTCTTCCAGAGCTTGTGCCTCGGGCAAGAAAGTTAGGGCCTTCTGAATCATCGGATCCCAGTCCGCCATGATGCGCAGACCCTGGATCTGACCGAACTGGCTCTTCACGACCTCTTCCTTGATGTTGATTTTCACCCAGTCCATGTTGTCGTTCAGGTCTTTTTCGGTGAACGGAATGTCCTGGCTGGTGAGGTACTGTTTGAAATCGCTCATGACTGCATCGTCGACCTGAAAATTTTTATCGACCGTGCGGTTGGAAAGATAGTGCGGAGCGAAGTGGAAGAAGGCGTTCTTCTCGAAGGGGCCGAGTTCCTCCTGGAATTTGTTGCTCTTGGGACTTTCGATCTTCTCGTCAGGAGTGATGCCGCCACCGCCATACACGGTACGGCCGGAATCGGTCATCTTAACTTCGCGATTGCTTGAGTTAGGCGCGCTCGCTCCTGCGTGGTTGTAGTAGTAGTCGTAGAGCGAAATGCCGGAGTAGTTGCGCTGAATGAGGCGGCCGGACGGCGTGTAGTAGTGATACGTGGTGAGTGCGAGGCCAGTGTTCTCGCTGAGGTTGTACACCGTTTGCACGAGGCCTTTGCCGAAGGTAGTTTCGCCGACGATCAGTGCCCGGTCATGGTCCTGCAGCGCTCCGGACACGATCTCGGCTGCCGAAGCCGTATTGCGATTCACGAGGACAACGATAGGGAATGTCTTGCCGTCGTTGCCGTGCGTTGCTGTGTAGTTCTGGTCAGGATAGGCGCGCCCGCGCTGCGAGACGATGGTCTGCCCCTTGGCGAGGAGGTGATCGCATACCTCGACAGCCTGGCTGAGCAGGCCGCCGGGATTGCCGCGAAGATCAAACACCAGTCCCTTCAAGTTGGGGAAGCTGTCGATGGCCTCGTTGACTTCCTGAGCGGTGGTTTCCTGGAACTGGGTAAGGTGGATATAGCCAATGCCGGGGCGGATCTCGTATTTCAGATCGACGGAGGGGTGCGGAATCTCATCGCGGATCAGGTCGAAGGTAAGCGGCTTTGTCTGACCTTCGCGGATAACCGAGACCTGCACGTGAGTCCCTTTGGGCCCCTTGAGATTCTTGGCGACGGTATCGGAGGTCATGCCTTCCGTCGATTTGCCGTCGATGGCGGAGATGATGTCGCCGGGGCGCAGGCCTGCGCGGAAGGACGGCGTTCCCTCGTAGGGCGTAATGACGTAAACCTTATTGTTCTGCTGCTGGATCACCATACCAACGCCGTAGTAGTGGCCGCGTTGGTCTTCGCGCATTTTGGCATATGCCTTGGGATCGTAGAAGTTTGAGTGCGGGTCGAGCACGCGCAACATGCCGGGAATTGCGCCGTCGTAAATGGCTGTATCGGCCTTGTCGCCCTTGATGGGCTCGGCGTAGTTCTGCTCCACGATGGCGTAAACGTCGGTGAACGACTTCAGGTTGTCGCGAATCTGGCTTTCATCCTGCGATGACTGGGCTCCCACACTGCGCTGCAGAAACGAACCGGTGACTGCACACACGGCAAAAAAGACGATGAGGCTGAAAACTGCCCTGCGGGCGGGGGGAGTCATAGGCGGAAGGAACCTCCGGAGTGCAACTGCACCAGGCGCCTCCGAGAGACCCTCGCAGGCCAAACCTTAGGCCAAAGTATAGCACTGGGTATTTGACGATCTTCTGGTCGCTTCCGGTAGCCCGTTTTTGCTTTTCACATGCGGAATTGGGCGTCTCCAAGCGGATTTGCTGCCCAGGCATTTACAATGACGTCTATGCCTATGGTGGAGTGCGCTGACCATCATTTGTGTGCGAAATTATGAATCCTAAAATCCTTCGAATCCCCGGAGCGGTCTCGCTCACGGTCATCCTGCTTACCGGCTTTGCCTTCCCGCAAGCGCGACCTTCCACTCCCGCGAGCCCTTACGGTGGCACCACGGTGGAGGAGATCGTAGCACGGGTTAATGACCAGATCATCAGCAAGTCCGACTACGATCGTGCGCAGTCCGAGTCTGACCAGGAAATGCGCCAGCGAGGCGCGACGATGCAGCAGATTTCCGACTCTCATAGGGAATTGTTGCGCAACCTGATCGATCAGCAGCTTTGGCTGGCCAAAGGCAAAGAACTGGGCGTAACGGGCGAGACGGAGTTGGTCAATCGGCTCAACGAGATCCGCAAACAATACAACCTCGCGACGATGGAAGATCTTGAAAAGGCTGCGAAGGAGCAAGGGGTATCCTTCGAGGACTTTAAAGCCAATATTCGCAACCAGATCATTACCCAGGATGTGATGCGCGATCAGGTAGGCCGCAAGATAGCCCCAACCCCAGGTGAGGTTCAGCGGTATTTCGAGGCGCATCAGCAGGATTACGTGCAGCCTGAGAGCGTGAAACTAGGCGAGATACTGATCTCCACCGGCTCGCAACCTGATGATGCACAGAAGCTTGCCGCCGCGAAGGCGAAAGCTGATGACATCGAAGCGCGTTTGCAGGCGGGGGGCGATTTCAGCCAGCTGGCGCGCAGCTTCAGCGATGGCACTACGGCGGCTCAAGGGGGCGACCTGGGCCAATACAAGAAGGGCCAGCTGGATCCGCTGTTCGAACAGAAGACCTTTGGGCTCAAGGCCGGTGAGGTGACCGAGCCGATTCGGACCAAGCAGGGATTTGTCATTCTCAAGGTCGTTCAGCACGTTCCCGGGGGCGTGCCGCAGTTTAAAGACGTGGAAAACGAGGTTGAGCAGAACTACTTTGAAGCCAAAGCCGGCCCGGCGATGCGCCAGTATCTTGCGCAGTTGAGGGATGAGGCGGCTATCTATATCAAGCCGGGATACGAAGACAGCGCAGCGACGGCAGCCGAGAAGCATCCCAGCATCACTTTCAGTGCATATACGCCGCCGACGACCAAGAAGAAGCGGAAAGTCGAGCGGACCCGCTTCCGGGAGACGACGCACACGTTCCGGCTGAAGTCTGGTGCTGCGCCTGCTGCTGCCGGCCAGTCGGCTACGACAGCAGCGACAGCAACTGCAGCAACGACGAGCAAGACGAACACAACTGCACAGGCTTCGATGAAGCCCGGCAAGAAGGAAAAAATCCGCTACGGCAAGGCTCCGCAGGAAACCCTACCCCAAGCTCCTTCCAGCCAGACCGAAGATGCGGGTGCGGGAGAGCAGGTCGCCGCCAAGGCGAATGAGCCGGACAATCCTCTTGAGAACGTTACGAAGCCGGAACAGAAGACTCGCTATAGTGATCGTGCCAAGGCGCCTAAGCAGCCGAAGCCGAAAGGGCCGCAATTGGATCCTGAGACACCGGCTCCGGCGGATGCAGCCGAAGTGGCAGATCGCCAGGCGCAGGCCGGACCTCTGGGTCTGGGCGGGAACGAGACGAACAAAAAGAAGAAGAAGGCCACCACGACGGGCGATAAGACGCGCTTGAGCGACAAGAAGAATCCGGATCAGACCGAAGATACGGGCGAGAAGCCATTGGGGAATGCGACACCGCAGCAGGCTCCCAATGGAACTGCACCCGCACCGGCGCAGCCGGGAGTACCTACAACCCCGCCGCAGTAAGCCGGGAACTTGCAGGGAAAAGCAATCGGGCCTGAGACGAGTTCTCAGGCCCGCGTTATTTGTGACGAACATTTTGCGGTTGGAAAGTGGATGGATGCGCAGGGCTATGCGGGGCGTGTTTTCTCGAAGACCTGCGAAACTTTGGTTGGCTGATAGCCGTTGCGCAGGTAGAAGCGATGCGCATCGGTTCGCGTGCTGCGCGAGGTCACGCGCACCCTGGAAACCCCGTGTCCCCAACTCCATGCTTCGGCTCGTTCGCAGAGCCTCAGACCAATCTGTTGGCCGCGAAATCCCTCTTTCACGACCAATCCGCCGATCAATGTGCAGGGTGGCGATTGCAGCCGATGTTCGATGGAGATCTCGATCCAACCGACCACTCTACCGGCAACGCACGCGACGAATGCGAATTGTTGTTCGGCACGATTGGCGATTGATTCGATCCAGCTGGATACTTGATCGAGCGTGCGGTCATATCCGAGTTGCGTCGTGAGAATGCAGACTTCTGCCGCGTCGCCTGGCTCCATAGGGCGGATGAGGAGATCGCGGTTCCCGGTATTTTTGAGATCGGTCACGCTGACCATATTCTCACTCATCTGGATTCTCGCGCAGGTGGGCGGATTTTTGATGCGCTGTGCTGATTGCTGTATGCTTCCCGCAGCATGAAGGACATCTATATAGCCGATCTCTCGACGTTCGAAGAGAGCAGGATCTTCGATGCGTTTTTCCTGGTGTTGCACAAGCAGCAGCGAACGACCAAAACGAACAAGCCATATTTGAATTTGATCCTGGGAGACAAGACGGGGCAGATAGAGGGCCGCGTCTGGGATCCGGGGGACCCGCGTATTGCGAAAGATTTCGAACGCGGAGATATTGTCAAGGTGCGCGGGGGTGTCTCGCGTTTCGACGATCGAATGCAGATGAAGGTTGAACATCTGCGCAAAGCAACGGCAGACGAAGTGGAAAAGAGAGAGATGCTGCCATGCACGACTTGCAATGTCGAAGAGCTATGGCAGAAACTCCTCGGGTTCGTGGAAAGTTTCACAGATCCGCATTTGAGGAAATTGCTGACAACTCTGCTTGCGGATTCGGGATTGGCCCAGTCGTATCGCGAAGCGCCTGCTGCCAAGCAACTTCATCATGCGTGGCTTGGCGGGCTGCTGGAGCATGTTGTGAGCCTGCTGACGCTGGCGGATCGCGTGGCGCCGCACTATCCGGTCTTGCATCGCGACTTATTGCTTACGGGCGTTGTCCTGCACGATATCGGGAAGGTGCGCGAACTGGCGTGGGACGTTGGTTTCGAATACACAGTTGAAGGCACTTTGCTGGGCCACATCCAGATGGGAATGGAACTGGTAGAGAAGACCATCGACAAGCTGCCTGATTTTCCGCCGCGGCTCAAGACACTGGTGTTGCACCTGATCCTGTCGCACCACGGGAAGTTGGAGTTTGGGTCGCCCAAACTGCCTATGATTCCTGAGGCGCTGGTGCTTAATTTTATCGACGATCTTGACGCCAAGATGCAGGCGGTGGCAAGCGAATTTGAAAAGTCGGCGCGCGAGGGCAAGGGTGCGGATGAGCTGACGGGCAGGATATGGGCCTTGGATCAGCGGCAAATGCTGAACACGCACGAGTGGCTGAAGGCCGATGCGAAGCCGGAACCCGGCAAGCTATTTTAAGAACCAGTCCCACTGCTTTTCAGTGAGCGGAACGACGGAAAGTCTCCCGATTTTGACAAGCGGGGAATCGGCGAAGACTGGATCGGCTTTGATCGCGTCGAGCGTCTTAGGTTGCTTGAGTCGCTGGCCAGCCTTTACACGCACAATGGGGACCTTGGGGTCACTGGCGTCGACGCTGACCACGGTGCCAGTTCCGACCGCGGTGCGCTCATCGCCGGTGTGGTAGAAGATCCATTTGGTCCCGGGCTTCATCTCGCGGAGATTCTTGACGGCAGTCGGGTTGGAGACGCCGTCCCAGTTTGTTTCCTTGTCGCGAACGAAGTCGTCGAAGGAGTAGACGCCGGGCTCGGTCTTGAATAGGAAGTAGGCCATGCGGTTCATCGTATGCGAGGGGACCGGGGTGTGGGAACGGGAAAGGTATGTTAGCCTCTCGGCATGATTTCTGGTTCTCCGGAATCGCTGCTGGATCACGCCCGCAGTGCGAAAAAGGAACATCGGCTGGAAGAAGCGGCGGAGCTATTCCGGAAGGCGCTCACTGAGTGCGTACCGAGCGACTGCCCCGCGCTGTGTGCGACGCTCTACGAGGAGTTGGCGTATGTTGAGCGCAACCTGCGGGACCTGGACACTTCTTTGAAGCTCTATCGCCAGGCGAGCAGAGTCTATCGCGATCTTGGCAACCCTCTGAAGGCAGCCCATACTATGCGGCATGCGGCGGATATCCTGCTCGAGCAGAAGAGACAAGATGAGGCCGCTCCGCTGTATGCCGAGGCGCTTGAAATCTACCGCGGGCAGGAAGACACGCCACCTCTGGACCTCGCGAACGCGATTCGAGGCTTTGCGCTCCTCAAGGAGGGTGTTGGGGACCGTACGCAAGCCCTCAGCCTGTGGCGGGAAGCCAGGGATCTTTACGAACTGAACGGCATTCAGGCAGGGGTATCGGAATCGAACAGACGGATCGGATTACTCAGCGCCGATTAACCTGTTTTATCGGTTGCTGATAGCCTGGCATCGGCGCTGATAATCCGGCGTTCGTTCCATTACAATCAAAAGAACATGATCCGATTTTCAACAGCGGGCGAGTCGCATGGAGAAGCTCTTATAGCGCTCGTTTCCGGGCTGCCTGCCGGGTTGCCGGTCGACCTTGAATTCGTTAATCGCGAGCTTTGGCGTCGGCAGCAGGGCTACGGCCGCGGCGGGCGCATGAAGATCGAGACCGATAAGGCGCATATCCTCTCCGGCGTGCGGCATGGGAAGACCATCGGTTCGCCTGTCGCCATCGAAATCGTGAATCGCGATTGGAAGAACTGGGAAGAGAAACTGCCGGTGGAAACGGGTGACCCCGGGAAGCATCAGCCGGTTGAATCGCCGCGGCCTGGGCATGCGGATCTTGCCGGCGCGTTGAAGTACGATTTTCCCGATGCGCGTTATGTGCTGGAAAGGGCTTCGGCGCGTGAGTCGACCGCGCGGGTAGCTGGCGGAGCCTTTGCCAAGCTCCTGCTGCGGTATCTGGGCATCGAGGTCAGCAGTCATGTTATCCGCGTGGGGCGTGTGGAGTTGGAACGCACCGCGACGTGGGATGAGATTGCTGCCGTTGCCGAGCGGCAGGAGATCGTGCTGAGTTGTGTAGACGCAGCTACCGAGGCTCGGATGAAGGAAGAGGTTGAGCACGCATCCCGGACAGGGGACACGGTAGGCGGCGTATTCGAGGTGGTGGTGCATGGCGCTCCGGCAGGCCTTGGGACGTATGCAAATTGGGATGAGCGGCTGGATGGGTTGCTGGCCTGGTCGGTGATGAGCTTGCAGGCGGTGAAGGCCGTTGAGATCGGGCGCGGGGTTACAGCGGCTGAATCATTCGGGTCGACGGTGCACGACGCCATTCACTACGCTAAAGAAGACACCGGCAAGCCGACGCGGTTTACTCGTGAGCGGAATAATGCAGGGGGCGTGGAGGGCGGCGTTTCCAACGGCGAAGACATTGTTTTGCGCGGATATTTGAAGCCGATCTCCACGCTGCGGCGGCCTCTTGAATCGGTTCGCTTTGACACCCGCGAGGCTACCAGCGCAAGTTATGAGCGTAGCGATATTTGCGTGGTGCCCGCGGCGGGAGTGGCTGCTGAGGCGATGGTTGCGATTACGGTTGCAGGGCTCGCACAGCAGAAGTTTGGGGGCGATTCGGCCGCCGAGATGAAACGAAATTTTCAGGGATACATCGAACAGATACGGAGCTATTAGTCGCAGACATGATTTTAAAGATTGTGAAATATCCGGAGCCGGTGCTGTCGCAGCCTGGGGAGCCGGTAACCGAATTCGATGCAGAGTTGAAAAAGCTGGTCGACGACATGTTCGAGACGATGTATGCCTCGCAGGGCATTGGCCTGGCGGCGCCGCAGGTGGCGGTGGCAAAGCGCGTGACGGTAGTCGACCTTAGTATGGGCAAAGATCCGGCGCAGAAGCTTGTGCTCGTGAACCCCGAAGTTATTTTTCGCGAAGGGAAGCAGTACGAAGAGGAGGGCTGCCTCAGCTTTCCGGAGATTCGCGAAAAGGTACAGCGCGCAGCGAAGGTTCGCATCCGCGCGCAGGATTTGAAGGGCAAGTGGTTCGAGATGGATGGCGAGGAATTGTTGTCGCGCGCGTTTCAACACGAGATCGACCACCTCGACGGCATGCTGTTTATCTTCCGCATGAGCTCGCTCAAGCGCGACCTGGTGCTGCGCAAGATCCGCAAGATGCAACGCGAAGGCACGTGGTAAGAGCGTGAAGCTGGTATTTTGCGGGACTCCGCGCTTCGCGGTACCAACGCTGGAGGCGCTGACCGCGGCGGGTCATGAGATTGCACTGGTTGTCTCGCAGCCCGATCGCCCGGTGGGCCGCACTCAGCAACTCACGGCACCGCCGGTGAAAGAAACGGCGCTGTTAGCTGGGCTTGAAATCACGCAGCCCGAGAAGATCAAAAACAACACAGAGTTTCGCGAGCGGCTGGAAGCGATTGCGCCGGACGCGATTGTGGTTGTCGCGTATGGGCGCATCATTCCGCCGTGGATGCTGGCGCTGCCGCGGCTCGGTTGCATCAATTTGCATGCGTCACTGTTGCCGAAGTATCGCGGAGCGGCCCCGATCCAGTGGGCGGTTGCGATGGGCGAAACCGTGACGGGAAATACGACAATGCTGCTTGAAGAAGGTCTCGACACTGGTCCGATTCTGCTGCAGCGCGAGATTGCAATCGCCCCGGAACAGACTGCGGCGGATCTCTTCGACGTTCTGGCGAAGGATGGTGCTCCGCTTGTGGTTGAAACACTGGCCTGCCTAAACTCCGGCACGATCAAGCCGAAGGCGCAGGATCACGCGCGTGCGACGCTTGCACCAATTCTCGATAGAGAAGATGGACGTATGGACTTCGCGGCCCGTACGGCGACGGAACTTTGGAATCGCTGGCGCGGGTTTCAGCCGTGGCCGGGAGGCTTCGCCTTCCTGGAGGGACGCAAACTCACCTTCACTCGCTTGCTTGTTGCTCCTCCGCCTTATCCGAATGGCCTTCCTGCGGGTATACCTGGCGAATTACATTTCGTCACTAGCTGGCTTTTCCTGTCCTGCGCGCAGGGCACGTGGCTCGAGGTGCGCGAGCTTCAACCAGAAGGCAAGCGCAGCATGGCAGCAGCGGAGTTTTGGCGTGGCGCTCGGCTGCGTTCCGGAACGCGGCTTGGTTAGTGCCATGAGTGCTGTTTCACCAGCGCGCCGGGTCGCCTTTGCGATCCTGAAAAACATCGAGAAGGGCAAACGTCATTCTGACGATTTGCTGCGGGGCAAAAATGTCTCTGCTCTATCTGGGGCAGACCGCCACCTGACGACAGCCCTTGTGCTCGGAGTTCTGCGCTGGCAGATTGACCTCGACGGACGGATTCGCCTGCTGCTCAAGCATCCAAACGCGAAGCTTGATGCAGAGGTTCTGATTGCCTTGCGGCTGGGTGCATTTCAGTTGCTGCACATGGATCGCATTCCTGTGCATGCGGCGATCGATGAGAGCGTCGAGATTACGAAGCAGGCCGGTCACCGCTTTGCTTCCGGCATGGTGAATGCTGTGCTGCGTAAGCTGGCTACATCGCGTTCGGAGCAGGCGCGGCCAACGACGGAAGAGGAAGACTGGCGGCGCGGATTTCCCGCGTGGATGGTCGAGCGGTGGAGTGCGAACTACGGCGAAGAGGCTGCGTGCGAAATCTGTCGGTATGGACAGAGTGAGCCGCACCTCACGATCCGCACGGTTGATCGCAAGATCGAAGCGGAACTTGCGGCCGAAGGCGTGAATTTGTCTCATGGACACTTGCTGACCTCGGCTCGCCAGGTTATCTCAGGCGACGTGACCGGCAGCAAGGCGTTCCGCGATGGTTGCGTTCGACTTCAGGATGAAGGATCGCAACTGGTGGCGGAGCTGGCGCCTCGCGGCGGCATGATTCTGGATTGTTGCGCTGCTCCTGGGGGGAAGACGCTGATACTTGCAGAACGGAATCGTGAATCGCGGATAGTGGCTTGCGAGTCGAGCCCGCAGCGACTTACCCAATTGCGGGAGCGGGTTGCGGCGGTCGGTGATCGAGTTGAGTGCCGACTCGCGGATGCTGCCGTTCTGGAAGATGATGCAGTGTACGACGTGGTGCTGGCGGATGTTCCTTGCAGCGGGACAGGTACGCTGGGTCGCAATCCTGAGATCCGGCATCGGCTTCAGCCCTCGGATCTGGATCGGCAGGCAGCACGGCAGCGTGCCATTCTTCGCGCTACGCTGCGTGCCGTTCGGCCTGGCGGGCGTGCTGTTTATTCGACGTGTTCGCTTGAACCGGAGGAGAACGAGCAGGTGGTAGCGGCTGTGCTTACGGAGAGCAAAGATGTTCGGCTCGTCTCAATGAAGTCGAGAATTGAGGGGCTACGCAGCGAGGGCATTCTCTCTACTTCCGGCGCAGAGAATCTGCTTCACGGCATCACTGCGGAGGGTTATCTGCGTCTCCTGCCGGGGAAATTCGAGAGTGACGGCTTTTTTGTGGCTATGATTGAGAAGATCGTCTGAAGCGAAGGTCTTGATTGCCGTTTTATTCGGGCGGCAGTTGCAGATCAGAGTATGTTCGCTTAAGTAGTGCACACAGCGCTTCGATCGCAAGTTCATGATCCTCGCGCATGGGGAGGCCGGACACGGTTACGCTGCCAACTACTCCTGCGCCTGCCACGGACAACGGAAACGAACCGCCGTGGGTTGCAAAATCAGAGAGGGAAAGTCCCTGGCTCTCGTAAATCGTCTGTCCCTTTTGTTTTTCGCGCAGACCGACAGCGTAAGAGCTGCGATGAAAGCGAGCGACGACGTTGCTTTTGCGCCGTACCCACTCGATGTTATCGGGAGTCGTGCCGTCCATCGCGGCGTAGAAGAGGGGTTGGCCGAATCTCCGTACGTCAATCACGACAGGGAGGCCGCGCTCGGCGGACATCGTGCGCAGCAGCGATCCCAATTGCCACGCAGTCTCTGCATCAAGCCGCGGCAAGACGAGCTCTTTTTCCTGTTGCGCGATTGTTTCCAGGTCTTCGCTTAGCCCCATCGGTCAAGTCCCTTCGCCCTGCCATCATAATGCGGGCGGCTCAGCTTTCGGCGACTTCTTCGATGGGATTTCG
Source organism: uncultured Acidobacteriaceae bacterium (assembly GCA_963832035.1). Lineage (GTDB taxonomy): Bacteria > Acidobacteriota > Terriglobia > Terriglobales > Acidobacteriaceae > Telmatobacter. Next base: position 76,136 of record CAWHSK010000006.1, read on the forward strand.
CTGCGGCACAATGCCGAGACGTTCGTAGATTGGCCGCATGTCCTTGCGAATGGCGGGCAGTCGCGACGTGAACCAGATGGAACCGAGGATGCAGGCAACGCCGCTTACGATTACCGTGCGTGGCGCGCCGATGGCATGGGCCAGTGCGCCGGCCAGCAGGCTGCCGAAGGGAGCCATGCCGACGAATGCCATGGTGTAGTAGCTCATCACGCGTCCACGCATGTTTTCGTCAACAAGCGTTTGGATGATCGTGTTGCTCCCGGTCAGACCCTGCATCATGCCGAAACCTGTCACGAGCATCATCAGCATTGAAAGCCACAGGACATGGGAGAGTCCGAAGCAGATCAGGCCGATCCCGAAGACTGAGGCGGCGATCGGGATCATCTTTGAGAGTCCCCGTACCGAGCGGCGCATCACCATTGAGAGCGCCGAAATGAGCGAGCCTACACCGACGGCGCCCATCAGAAAGCCAAGAGTGTGCGCTCCGCCGTGGAGAACCTGGCCGGCAAAGACGGGCATCAACACCATGAAGGGCCAGCCCATCAAGCTGAGCAAAGCAAACAGCCCCAGGATCGAACGGATTGGCACGGACCCCGTAACGTAGGTCCAGCCCTCCTTGAGTTGAGCAATCATAGAAGTTGTGGCGCGCTGGAGGTCATCGGCTGGGACGCGCATCATGAGCAGCGAGGCGATTACAGCAATGTAGCTGACGCCATCCACGAGAAAGCACCAGCCCTCGCTGGTGGCGGCGATCAGCAATCCGGCCAGCGACGGCCCAATCAACCGTGCCGTATTCACCATCGAGGAATTGATGGCGATGGCATTGGACAGATCAGCACGATCCTCCACCATTTTAACCATGAAGGATTGGCGACCGGGCATGTCGAAGGCGTTGATGACGCCCTGCATGGCACTGAGCGCGAGAACCTCGGCGACGTTGATGCGGTGCGACAACGTGAGCCATGCGAGCGCGAGGGACTGCACCATAGCGAGTGTCTGCGTCCAGACCAGGACCTTGCGTCGATCGATGCGATCGACGATCACACCCGCAATCGGCGCGAGCAGAAAAGTAGGTATCTGGCCTGCGAAGCCTACCGTGCCTAGTAGCAGTGCGGACTTCGTGAGCCGGTAGACTAGCCAGGACGTGGCGATGCGCGTCATCCAGGTGCCGATGAGCGAAATGCTCTGGCCACCAAAGAAGAGCCGGAAGTTGCGATGGCGCAAGGCTCGCCACGCGTGCGAATAATCGCGGGCGGCGGGCGGCGAGGGTTGTTCCTGCTGGGCGCTGGTCTGGTCCGGTGTCATGCGACTCTGCTTTAGATGTGCGTTTGAAGCCGTCGAACCGATCTATTTCGCCGCTGTGAGCTTGATCACGATCGTCTGGTCGACGCGCGCCCCGGCCATGGGCTGCTGCGAGATCACGGTTCCGGGGGCGATGGGGATTGCAGGCTGATCGGGTCCGGTGTCCACGGTGGGCACAAACACATCCGCGTAGGCCGGCGTGTCCACCTTCAGGCCGATCCTGCTCAGCAGCGCCTGCGCGGTTATCACGGGAAGACCCGTCACGTCAGGCATGACATATCCGTCAGGCGCCGCGTCGTCGGATGCGCCGACAAGGATGTTTACGCTCGGTTGTGCGATTCCCTGGGAATGTGCCGGCGGATCCTGCGCGAGAACGATGCCGTCTTGAACGGCGGCATCGGGTAGCTTCGCGGTCACACCGACTTCGAGTCCGGCGCGGCGCAGGCGCAGTGCCGCTACGCGCGCTTCAGCGCCGACCGTGTCGGGCACGTCGACTTTCTGCGGGCCGAGGCTTTCAGCGACGCGCACGTGCCATTCGCGACGCACCACGGAGCCCGGCGCAGGCGATTGCGAAAGGATATGCCCCGCAGCGACGTCCGCTGAGTAATAGCGGTTGTCCACGTCAAGATTGAGGCCCATGCCAGCGGCCTGGCTGCGCGCCTCGGCCACCGTCATCCCCTTCAGCACTGGGATTTTAACTTCAGCACCGTGGATCGCGAAGTGCATCGTCGTGATGGCGGAGAGAAGCGCAGCGGCAATAAGCAGCATAACGACCGATGTCATGCGGAAGAAGCGGATGAAGAAGCTTCGGTTCATGGCTCGGGTTCTCCGTCGGGGTAGACAATTTCGTACTCGATGGTTGCCGCCTTCTCCAGCATTTTCGAAACAGAGCAATACTTGTCTTTGGAGAGTGAAACCGCATCTTCGACGGCTTTGCGGCTCAGCTTTCCGCGGACCGCGTAGGTGAGCTTGATGTGCGTGAAGACGCGAGGTGGCGCAGGAGCCTGCGTGCCAGTTGCAGACACCTGAAGTCCGATGAGCGGCTGGCGCTTCTTTTTGAGGATGCCGACCACATCGACTGATGTGCAACTGCACAACGCCATCAGAACCGCTTCCATCGGGCTTGGGCCGTGCTTATGAGCTGAGTCCCCATCGAAGGTTATGGTATTGCCATTCTCTGCGACTCCTTGAAACACTTCGTCGTGCTTCCACTCGCTATGTGCGATCAAGAATCCATCCCTCCGCAAACCTGATTCCATTATCCGGCATTCTGCGCGAGGGCAGGCGCGGGGTTAACGGAAAGCGATCTGGACGCAACGTGTAATCAGCAAATACGCGACGAGCAACAGAAGTGCCAGGCCTGTACTGAGACTGCTTGCAATGACCGGGCTAATGCGGCCTTCTCTGGTTTGTTTTCGAATAAGCAGCAGGAAGAGGAATGCTCCGAAGGCCGGAATCCAAACAAGAAATGGCAGGTCAAATCCTCTGATTCGATGAAAGGCCGTACCTGTGCGAAACCATAAGCCCCGGATCATGAATGCTTCAGCGAGGAACATGCACAACAGCGAAGCAACAAACAGGGTCGTAGACAGATCGAACGTCTGCCTGTATCTGGCCGGAATTGAAGTGTGCATCTGCTTATCTCTCCGCGGTTCTATAGACGGAGAAGCACAGGGCTTGGTTGCGCCTGAAGTGGGCTCGAAGGCAGTCAGCGCGTGTTGTCGGTGACGGGTTCGGGATGAATCGTAACGCGGTGAACCTCGGGACAATCAAGTTTGAAGCGATCTTCGAGCGCGGTGATTACTTCATGTACGCGATGCATCGACAAGTCGTCAGGCAGGGTGCAGTGGCAGGATAGCGTGATGTGTTCCGCAGTACGTCCCACCATGATCTGGTGTACATCGACAATCTCTTGATATTGAGAAGCTGCATCTCGTAGAGCCTTCTCGATTCTGCGATCTTCTTCAACCATTTCCTCTGGTTGTTCGATAGTGGCGGGTTCGCTTTCGATGTGAGTAAGGACCGAATCGATTTCCGGGGTTTCGCGCAGGATCTCGGCTTCGAGTCCACTCACAAAGCTGTGAGCTTCAATCAGCGGCAGGTTCTCGTTCAACTCGACATGGAGTTCTACGTGCAATTTGCCGTGATGGGACTGCACGCTGAGATCGTGCACTGCAACATTGTTTTTAGCGGCTACAGCGCGCACGCGGTCGAAAATGCTCTCGGCTCTAGCTTGTCGGGGAACCGTATGAATGACGACGTCTGCCGTTGGAATCGCGCGATGCACGGCTTCGGTAGCGGCACGAACCAATTCGCCCGTGTGCTCAAACGTGTAGCTGCGAGGCAGGGCGAGGGTGAGGTCAGCAAAATAGTCTGGGCCGGAGCGGCGCACCCGCGCCTGTTCAACAGCCAGGACGCCGGGAACCTGTTCGGCCTCGCGAATCACGCGCATTCGGGTCTCTGCCGGAATCTGGTCCATGAGGACGCCGATCGCTTCGCGCGTAAGCCGAGCAGTGATGCGAATAATCATGAGGGATACAAAGATGGCGGCGACCGGGTCGGCATAGCGCAGCCAGTCAATGTGAAAGAAGGATCCCACCCATGTGGCCAGCAACCCTAACAGGACCGCTAGTGTAGCCCAGATGTCCGACGCGAAGTGGAATGCATCGGTGGCGAGGGCTGGCGAACCAGTTTGCTCAGCCACACGGCGCAATTCCCGCGACCGCCAGAAGTCGACCGCGATCGACGCCAGCAATACAAGCACCGGCCATACGGAGTAGCGAAGTTCAAAGGTGTTATGCCGAATTCGCTGAATTGCCTCCCAGATGATCCAGACGCAGGAGATGGCCATAAGTCCGGCTTCAAAAAAGGCAGAGAGGTTTTCGACTTTTCCGTGGCCATAGGTATGGTCCTCATCGGCCGGCTTATCCGAAACGCGAACGGAGAAGAAGGTTATTCCCGAGCCTGCCAGATCCAGTCCGGAGTGCGCCGCGTCCGACAAGACTCCCAATGATCCGGAGATCAGACCCGCTGCGAGTTTGAGAGCAGTCATGCAACTGGCGGCGAGCATGGACTGGAGCGCGACGCGCCGCTTCAACGCCGAGTTGTTCACCGGGCTTGATTTCACGGGGCTTGGTGCGGCGGAGTTCATCGCGACTCCTAGAGTACAGGCGAGCGTACTGCCGTGTACAACCCGGCGATTCCAAAAGTGTACGGTTGCCAGTTGCAGTTGGAATAGCCGGTTTTCTTCATCATTGTGAGCAGTTCGGGCGGGGTGGGAAATGCGCCGACCGAAGCTGGCAGATAGCTATACGGACCCTCTGTGCCACAAATCATGCGTCCGATTGCCGGCAGGATGCGGCGAAAGTAGAGAGCGTAAACCTTGCCGATGAGGCCGCCGGGTTCACTGAATTCGAGAATGCCGAGTTGACCACCGGGCTTCAGCACGCGATGGAACTCGCGAAGGCCAGCTTCGTAGTTGGCCAGATTTCGGAAGCCGAACGAGGTGACAATCAGATCGAGCGACTCCGCGCGAACCGGGAGATGCAACGCGTCGGCCTCGAGAGCAATTGCGACGGAGCGGTTTGGTTTGGTCGCGCTGAATTTATGCGCACCTCGAAGCAACATGCCGTGCGCAAAATCGGCTGCGAGGATGGGGCGCGCGGCCGCGGGCCGGTGTTTAAGAAGCGCCATGGTCAAGTCGCCGGTGCCGCAGCAGATGTCGAGCACCGCGGCATTCGGATTGGCCAATACGGTTTGAAAGCGCGACGCGGTGCGGCGCCACCAGAGGCGGTCGATATTTGCCGAGAGTATGTGATTGAGCAGATCGTAGCGCGGAGCGATGGCGTTGAACATCTGCTGCACGGCTTCGGCAGCGTGGGACTCGTCCTTAGCACCGATCGGCTTGGCGCCTGTTGTTGGCATGATCTTATTTGCCGATCCCGAGTTCAGAGTTATCAAGCTTGGCGGGGCAGCGGAATTTCATACGCACTCTCCGGAGCATCACGGGCGTGGTACCTTGGCTTGCGAAAGCATGTAGGCGACTGCGGACTGAAGTTCTGACAGTGCGAGGTCTTCGATGACACCGGCATCGCCGATGCCGATTGGGAGTACGAACCGACGCACGCCGCCTACATTCTTTTTGTCGCTGCTGGTGGCTGCAATCAGTTTGGGTGCACGGAGCTTGAGCGCCGGTAGAGGGCCGTATAGATGAATGAGGCTCTCAAGGCGCGCCGCTTGTGTGCCGGTAATACTGCGTCGCCGATGGGCCACGTACAAGGCCGCAATCATGCCCCATCCCACCGCTTCGCCATGGAGCAACGCCTTGTAGCGCGTTGCCTGCTCGATTGCGTGGCCGACGGTGTGGCCGAGATTGAGGATCATGCGGAGACCGTTCTCGCGCTCGTCTCGATTTACGACTCCTGCCTTCATACGGATTGAGGCAGCGATCACTTTTTCCAGCGCTTTAGGATCGCGGCCAAGCACTTCGTCGGCGTGCTCTTCCATGAAGCGCACGAGCGAACGATCGCGGATGATGCCGGCCTTGATGCTTTCCATCAGGCCTGCGCGAAGTTCGCGATCGGGAAGTGTCCCGAGCACATCGATGTCAGCGAAGACTGCGACTGGATGATGAAAGCTGCCGACCAGGTTTTTCCCTTCGGGAAGGTTCACCCCGGTTTTTCCGCCGACTGACGAATCTACCTGGGCTAGGAATGTTGTGGGTACTTGCACGTAGCGGATTCCGCGCATGAAGATTGCGGCCAGGAATCCGCCCACATCGCCCACAATTCCGCCGCCGAAGGCGATCAACAGCGATCCGCGATCACCACCGGCCGCGATCATCTGGCGCAGCAGGCGATCGACACTCTGCATGGTCTTGTGCTTTTCGCCGGGGGAGAGGAACAGGGTTATTGGGGGCTCGGAAAATGACTTGAGGAACAGATCGCCCCAGAGCGCCCAAATCTCGGGCGAAGTCAGCACAAAGACACGGGGCGGCAATTTTCCAGCCAACCGTTGAATGCGCGATGCGAGCGAGCCGATCAGTCCGCTGCCGGTTATTACGTCGTATTTTGCCGAAGGTGTATCGACTCGTATGGTTTGCACGTTCCTTCCATCCTAACGGAATCATGCGCATGCATTCCCGGCTTCAAGATCGAGTATGCCTGTTGTTAAACTGGTAAACATGCGTATTGGTGTTGATTTTGGAACGACCCGCGTTGTAGTCGCGGCTGTCGATCGTGGCAATTTTCCCCTGGTTTATTTTGAAACTCCTGATGGACAGATGCGTGACTGGTTTCCGCCGGTTGTTGCGGCGAAGGGAAGTGAACGTGTTTACGGCTGGGAAGCCATTGCGGTGCAGGACGAGAAGGACTGGACGCTTGCTTCGTTCGCCCAAGCGTTTATTAAGGACTGCCGGACCGAAGACGAAGGTGGAGGTCGGCGATCAGACGATCCCGGTGCAGCAGCTAATGGCGGAGATGATGGCGGCGTTGCGGGTGCAACTTCTGGAGCACTCCAACCTCGGCGCAGAGGCGAACGAAGAACTAGAAGTGATGCTTGGGGTTCCGGCCAATGCCAACAGCAACCAGCGTTTTCTGACTGAGTCGGCAGCAAATGCCGGCGGTTTCACTGTGCTCGGATTGATGAATGAGCCATCGGCTGCCGCGATTGAATACGCATATCGCAACAGCGCTGAGCGCAAACACCGTGCCGGTGGAAGCCTGCTGGTGTATGACCTTGGCGGTGGAACGTTTGATGTTTCGCTTTTGACGCTGGGTGCGACGGAGCACACTGTCGAGGCTTCTGATGGATTGCCCCAGGTTGGCGGAGATGACTTCGATGAAATCCTCGCGGACCTTGCGCTGGAACGAGCGGAGTTGCCGTCGCCGCTTACGACCGCAGAGCGCCGCGTGCTGCTGGATGAGTGCCGTGAGAAAAAAGAAGCTCTCAGCCCGAACACGCGAAAGATCAGCATCGATCTGGAGAGGGTGCGTCCTGCGTTGGAACAGGTTACATTCCCGGTGGACATTTATTACGAGCGCTGCCGGCCGATCATTGAGTCAACACGGGAGATTGCTGAAAAGCTTCTCGCGGCTCATCCCGACGCTCAACTCGATACGTTATACGTGACGGGTGGAGGGTCGGAGCTTCCACCAGTCGCTCGCGTACTGAAGGAAAGTTTCGGGCGCAAGGTGCGCCGCTCGGCATATATGCGCTCAGCGAGCGCGGTGGGCCTGGCGATTCGTGCGGCTTCGGGCTCTGAGCGGCTGCATGAGCAGTTCAATCAGAACTTTGGCATCTGGCGCGAAGCAGAATCGGGCCGAGCGATTGTTTTCGACTTGATTTTTCCACGCGGCATGCATTTGCCCGAGCCGGACCAGCCCGCATTGCGGCTTGAGCGCACCTATCGGCCTGCCCACAACGTTGGCCATTTCCGATACCTTGAGTGTTCCCGGCTGGATGAAGAGCGGGCAGCCATTGGCGAAATTACAAACTGGGAGCAGATTCAGTTTCCATTCGATTCTCGGCTGTCAGATTGTGCGGACCTGTCCACGATTCCCGTGGAACCAATGGCCGCTGAGAATGGATTGCTTGCCCGCGAGGAATACACGTGCGACTCGAACGGTAACCTGCAAGTGACGATTTCCGCACTTCCCTCGGGAAACAAGCGCGCATTTCTCATTGGCCAGTTGGCGTCGCAATGATCCTCTGTTTCTGAAGGCAATATGCTCCAAATGATAGGCTCGGATTCGATGACGTTGGCACCTATTGTGGACTACCTGGTGATGGGCGCTGGTGTGGCTGGGCTGCGCGCAGCCGTCGAACTGGCTGATCACGGGGAAGTTCTTGTTATCACGAAGGAGTCGCTCGGCGAATCGAACACGCACTATGCACAGGGTGGCATAGCCGTGGCGGAGGCTGAGGATCAAGACGACGTCAAGCTGCATTTTGAAGACACCATTTCTGCCGGCGATGGTCTTGTATTTCGACCGGCCGCGCAGGTGCTGGTGGCGGAAGGGCCAGAGCGCGTGGCTGAACTTATCGAGTGGGGCACTCGATTTGACAGCGCATCAGGCCGGCTGTTGAGGACGCGTGAAGGGGCGCATTCGAGGCCGCGTATTCTCCACGCAAATGGCGATGCAACCGGTGCAGAGATCAGTCGATCGCTTGTGGCCCATGCACATGCGCATCCACATATAAAGTTTGCCGAGTGGACGATGGTTACGAAGCTGCTGATGGCAGATGACCGCGTGATTGGCGCGGAACTGGCTTCGGCGAAGGCTGCAGGCGATGAAGTAGAGGATCGGAAGCGGATCGGCGCTGGCGCAGTCCTCATCGCGTCGGGCGGCGCGGGCCAGGTGTACAGCGACACTACGAACCCCGACGTTGCCACGGGCGACGGGCTCGCACTGGCTCTCGATGCCGGTGCCGATCTCGCCGACATGGAGTTTTATCAGTTCCATCCCACTGCGTTTTCGCTGGCGGGCGCGCCTCGTTTTCTGATTTCGGAGGCGTTGCGCGGTGAAGGAGCATATCTACGCAACGACCGTGGAGAGCGCTTCATGGAGCGCTATCATCCGCTGCTCGAATTGGCTCCGCGCGATGTGGTTGCCCGTGCGATCACCCACGAGGGGTTAAGCGAAACGGGAGAGGCGCGCGCGGTTTATCTCGACATGCGGCATGTGAAGGGCATCGACCTGAAGCAGCGCTTTCCCGGGATCAGCCGGTTTCTGGCGAGATACTCGCTTGAACTCGCGCGAGATCTGATTCCTGTACGGCCTGCCGCGCATTATCTGATGGGCGGCATACGCACTGACCTGATGGGGCGGACCACGGTGCGCGGCCTGTATGCGGCCGGCGAGGTGGCTTGCACTGGCGTGCATGGCGCTAATCGGTTGGCTTCGAATTCTCTGCTTGAGGGATTGGTCTTTGGCGCACGGGCCGCGCAGGCAATGTCGGACGATTATGTCGCGCCAGTGCCGGTTGAATCCCAACTTCCCGAGAGCATGCCGCTGGATGCGAGCGAAGCAGCGCTTGTTGCGGCGCATGTCCAAGCCCTGCGGCGTGCGATGTGGGCCGATGGCGGATTGCTCCGTTCCGCGTCCACTCTCCAAAGCGGACTCGGAGCGCAAGCGGAATGCGAAACGGCTTGCGCGCTTTGGGCAGCAGCGAAAGAGAAGTCGTCAGCTATTCGAAGCGCAATGCCTGGCGCGTGTAGCTCGTGGGATCTTATGCTCGGCGGTTGCCCGGGAAGAGAGCCGCGGCGCTCACTTTCGCGGCGACTTTCCGCATCGCGATGATGAGCGCTTCCAGAGGCACTCAATCTACAAGAGTGACGGGAGCGTTGCGTTCGAATCCTGGTGAAACGGAATCAGGACGACGAATGCTTGTCCAATGCTGTGCGGGCAGGCTTGTTGCCCGCGATCCACGAAACTACCGCGCAGATCGCAAGAATCGCCCCCATCACCGCCAATGAGATCGTAATGGGCACCTCGAGCCAGCGCGAGGCAAGCATCTTGAAGGCGACGAATATCAGCATGGCGCCGAGGCCGTAGTGCAGGTAGCGCAGGCGGTCGAGCAATGCGGCGAGCGCAAAGTAGAGCGAACGCAATCCGAGAATGGCTGCGATGTTCGAGGTGTAGACGACGAAAGGGTCGCGGGAGACGGCGAGCACGGCGGGAATAGAATCCACGGCGAACAAAACGTCTGTGACTTCGACGGCGAGGATGACCGGGAGCAGAGAACCCTTTGCAGGCTGCAGGCGGCGAATCCACCTGGGTATGACTGCGCGAGCGGAGCCGCCGCGGAAAAGCCTGAATGCCGCGTAGAGCAAGAAGAGACCGAAGATCCAGCTGATCCAGTCGAAGCGCTGCATCAGCGAGACACCCATGGCGATAAAGAGCGCGCGCAAAATGATTGCGCCCGCAACTCCCCACAGGAGAGCGGTGTGCTGGCGCTTCTGGCTGATGCGGAATCCCTCAAAGAGAACCAGGAAGACGAAGAGATTGTCGATACTGAGCGAGGTCTCGATGGCATAGCCCGCCACGAATTCAAGGGCATTGTGACGGCCTTGCCCGACAGCAATCCAGATTGCGAAGACAGCCGTGGATAGAACGAGAACTGCTGTCCATAGCCACGCTGTGGTCTGGGTGCGCGGTTCTTCGCGGCGGTTCGCAGGCAGGAACGCATCCACGAGAAGCAGCGTGAGAACTGCACCGTGAAATCCAATCCACCACCCCCAGGACGCGCCCGCGATCATTACTTTGAATGCTACAGGAGCAGGGGACAGGGATCAGGGATCACGTAGATCAGCTGTTTCAATTGCGCTGCACGAAGCATACCGTACCGTCAGGCGCGCTGTTCGCACGCGCTACCCCTATACCCGGTCTCTACGGCCAAATATCCTGGAATCATTGTGTTACAGAGAGGGGTATCGGTAAGTTTTTCTCAGCAACGAAGTTCGCCATAGAGATCTCTGCCGATTGGACTTAGGTCCAATCCGGAGGTGGCAGGTTGCGGTGATCAGTGGTTGACTGAATGACAAGGACCGCGGCGGATTCAAGCCGCTCTCCGGAGAAATCTCGATTGCAGTTTCATTGTGCGCCAAAAGCTGGAAATTCCCTGCAAGATGTTGGGAAGTTTTTGGCGAGTGGGATCAGGGGTTTAGCGGGATTTTTGCGGGGGTGGCGTTGACAGATGGCCGAGCTGACCGAGTCAGGCTCGGTATTCGCGGAGCCAGGCGGGGATTCTTTATCGGAGTTCGCTCCGCATACCCCGCTGCGTGGGGGCCCAAGTTGCTCCGCTCAGGATGACACGGGCTTGGGTGGTGTGTGCTTTCTCACGTTTCAACCATCCCAGCGACAAGACCTTTTGCAGGGGCACGCTCTCAAAAGGGAGATCCTTCGACTGCTGTCATGGCAGGCTCTGGGGTACCCGGCTGTGATTTTGAAAGGCGAAAGCAGATCCTTCGCTCCGCTTACCCCACTGCGTGGGGCCCCAAGCTGCTCCGCTCAGGATGACACGGGTGGTGTGTGCTTTCATCCGGCCGATTGTCGACCACCGGTTTTACCTCTGGGATCCGGCGATGTCGGCCGCTGGTTTTATCGCTGGCATCCGGCTGATGTCGAGCACTGGTTTTATCGCTGGTCGATGAGCTTGATCGTTTCCATGAAGACGTCGCCGTCGACGGCCAGGCTGTGGGCGCTGACCTTGTCCATGGTATCTTGCGCGGTGTGGTGGTAGCTATTGTTCGGTCCGTAGTCGAGGTCGATGATGTCAATGGCGGGCACATTGCGCTGCACGAAGGGAAGGTGGTCGTCGTCTACCGGTTCTTCGGTCTGGAAGAAGTAGTGCTCGTAGCCGAATTTCTTTGCGGCCTTACGCACAAGATCCACAAGCCATTCAGTGGATCGCGTTTCGCGCTGAATGTTGAGGTCCTTGTCGCCGATCATGTCGGCAAGGATGAAAGCCTTGATACGGCCCAGAGTTCCGTCGCCGCCCCATTTGGCGGCTAGATGGCGGCTTCCGTAGGTCGAGTCAGAGGCGGACCACTTCTGAAAGGCTTCTTCTCCGTCGAAGAAGACCAGCCACACCGAGTAGCCTTCGAGCTTCTTGCCGCGTAACTGGTCCGCAATCGCCATCAGCAGGCCTGTTGTAGCGGCGCCATCGTTTGCTCCCACGAAGTTGATGTTGCGCAGCGGATAATTCGTTTCGTAGTGCGTGCCCAGGACGATTACGCCATCTTTTTTGCCGGGGAAGCGCACGATGAAATTGTGCAGGGTGACCGGGCCGATTGCGGTATTTGCGGTGAAGGTGTCCTCTTCAAGCTGATCGTGCTTGAACTGGTTGCGGATGAAGTCTTCCGCCTTTACATGGCCGGGACTGGTGGGCCAGCGCGGACCGATCGCGGCAAAGGCGCGGGCGTATTCGTAGGCCTTGCCGCCGTTGAAGTGTTGTTGGGCAGGGAGTGCGGCGGGGATGCAGAGTAGAAGGAGGGCTGCGATGGTTGCCCAAATTCGCGCTGGCCCAAGTCTCGGCATCCGGCAGTGATGCTGAAAGGCGAAAGCAGATCCTTCGCTCCGCTTACCCCACTGCGTGGGGGCCCAAGCTGCTCCGCTCAGGATGACACGGGCTTGAGTCGCTTGTGCTTTCCCATGTCTCAACATCGAGACTTGGGGCACCCGGCCGTGGTGCTGAGAGACGAAAGCAGATCCTTCACTCCGCTTACCCCACTGCGTGGGGGCCCAAGCTGCTCCGCTCAGGATGACACGGGCTTGAGTCGCTTGTGCTTTCCCATGTCTCAACATCGAGACTTGGGGCACCCGGCGGTGATGCTGAAAGGCGAAAGCAGATCCTTCGCTCCGCTTACCCCACTGCGTGGGGGCCCAAGCTGCTCCGCTCAGGGTGACATGGGCTTGAGTCGATTGTGCTTTCCTATGTCTCAACATCGAGACATCGGGAACCCGGCGGTGATGCTGAGAGACGAAAGCAGATCCTTCGCTCCGCTTACCCCACTGCGTGGGGGCCCAAGCTGCTCCGCTCAGGATGACATGGGCTTGGGTGGTTTGAGCTTTCCCACGTTTCAACATCGAGACACGGGTTACCCGAGGATTATTCGTTATGCCCGCGCATGACGCGAGGATCATACGGCGGCCTCTTTGGCCTTTTTGCGTGAGGGATGAACCCACCATGCGACTGCGATTCCGATCATGTAGAGCGCCAGCATGGGGACCGCGTAGATGCACATCGTCCATGGATCGGGGCTGGGGCAGATGATTGCGGCGACGATGAAGACGGCGAGGATGGCGTAGCGGATGTTCTTCCAGAGGAATTTCGGGCTGACGATGCCGAACATGGCAAGGAAGAAGATGAGGATGGGCAGCTCGAAGCTGATACCGAGGCCGAGGATGATGGACCGGAAGAAGCCGGTGTAGTCCTCGATGGTGACCATCGACGTGAAGTTGTGGCCGAAGTCGACGATCAGGATCTTGAGAGCGCCGGGCAGCACGTAGAAATAACCAAACGCTGCACCACCGAGGAACAGTCCGACCGTGGCCGCCATGAACGGCACTACGAACCGGCGTTCGCGTCTGGTAGAGGCCCGGGGCAATGAACAGCCAAACCTGATAGAGGATGAACGGGGAAGCGAGAATCGCGCCGCCGACTAGCGCAACCTGAAGGTCAAGATTCAGCGGGTCCATGGGATGGGTGAAGACCATGGATTTGCCGATGCGGTTCAAGGGGGCCTGGATGAATCCGACGAGCCGATCGCGGAAGAACCACGAGACAAAGAACCCAATCGACAGGTAAATCGCGGAGTGGACGATGCGCTTGCGCAGTTCGTCCAGATGCTCCATCAGGCTCATGCCTGGGAGTTCCGCGCGTTCTGATACCGCCGCTCGCGCCTTGCCGATTGCTTCGACGGCATCAACCATGTTGGTTCAGGGCCTCCGCGGGGTCCGGTGAGTTGCTCTCGTTGTTTCCTGATTGTGCGGCGTTCGTGTCCGGTTGAGTCGTCGCGGCAAACTCTGCCGGCGCCTCGGAAACTGATTCTGAAGCACGTCCGGGCCGCGGGGCTGGCACGGTCTCGCCGATCGAGGGCGGCATGATGCGTGGAACTGCCTCCTCGGTTGTTGTTGCCGGAGTTTCAGGCGGGTACTGCGCTGGATAGGTGCCCTCGCCGGGGTAGGGCGATGCGGGGGCTTGGACCGGTGCCGGCGGGTCGGCTGAAACGGATGCCTGTTCCGTGGCGGCCAGGGCTGCCAGGGACCGCTGGCGCTCCTCTTCCTTCTTGCGGCGGTCGGCCTCCTCAGAGAGGCGTAACTCCTCCTCCATCTGGAACTTGAAATCGTTGGAGGCTTTGCGGAACTCGTACATCAGCTTACCGATCTGGCGGCCGATCTGGGGCAGGCGTCTCGGGCCAAAGACCACGAGAGCCATCACCATGAGGATGAGGGTATCGGTCATCCCCAACGTGCCGAGCAAGATTGGCGGGTGTGCGCCCATGAAGGCTAATGATAACTGCCCGTGCGCGCGCACTCACAAACGTCGGCTCATGAAGCCTCATTCCATGAGCAGAATACGGTGCTGGGTTGCGCAAGCTTTTTGATAAAATCAATTGGGTGGAAGCGAAATTTGCGGGCTCGATTTGGTGAGTCCGATTGAAGTTTTCGCATCCATTTTGTAGAAGGTTGCAACATCCCCGTGGGTGGGGTCGGCCAGCAGGCGTCAGCGCATCCACTGCAGCCGTTAGGTGCTTTCAACATCCCCGTTCGCCGGTTTTTTAGATGACTGGGCGGACTGAAGGCGGACAAGGTGAATTTGATTATCGACGAACAAACGGCGGTCTCGCCGGAGACCGGCATTGCCTGCAGCCTGGAAAACTACCTGGCACTCCCAGACAACAGCATGGACGAACGGATCGCGATCGCTCGCGAACGGCTGGGTGCGACGACGATTCTGCTGGGCCACCACTATCAGCGCGACGAGGTGATTCGCTTCGCAGACTTTACCGGCGACAGCTACAAGCTTTCGAAGATTGCTGCGGAGACGGACGCGAAGTACATCGTGTTCTGCGGTGTTCACTTCATGGCGGAGAGCGCCGATGTGCTCGGGCGCGATGAGCAGCAGGTCATTCTGCCGGATCTGAACGCCGGATGCTCAATGGCAGATATGGCGGAGATCTCGCAGGTGGAAGCCTGCTGGGAGGCGCTCGAGCGCATCGGATTGACGGCGGATTTGATCCCGCTGACCTACATGAACTCGACGGCGGCCATCAAGGCATTCTGCGGCGAGCGTGGCGGGTTGGTTTGCACCTCTTCCAATTGCCGTGCCGCTTTTGAGTGGGCGTTCGCGCGTGGCAAGCGCATTCTGTTTCTGCCTGACCAGCATCTCGGCCGCAACACGGGCTATGCGATGGGGATTCCGCTGGAGCAGATGACGGTGTGGGATCCGTGGGCTCTGCAAGGCGGTCAATCCGCGTCTGATTTTGCCGGTAGCCGGATTCTTCTCTGGAAGGGGCATTGCTCCGTTCACCAGCGATTCCTGCCGAGCCACGTGGATGAGATACGCGCCAAGCACCCGGGCATCCAGGTGATCGTGCATCCTGAGTGCCGCTGGGAGGTCTGCCAGAAGGCGGACGCGCTGGGCTCGACGGAGCGGCTGATCAAGATTGTTGAAGATGCTCCGCCGGAGACCACCTTCGCTATCGGTACGGAGATTCACCTGGTCAATCGCCTCGCGCATCGTTTCGCGGCGCAGGGCAAGCGCATCCTGAGTCTCGATGATCACGGGTGCCTCTGCACCACTATGTATCGGATCAGCCCGCAGCACCTGGCGTGGGCGCTCGAGAATTTGGTGGAAGGGCGCGTTGTGAACCAGATCAAGGTACGTTCCAGCGTGAAGCAATGGGCACGCGTGGCGCTTAATCGGATGCTTGAGATCGGGTGACGAGTCACTGAACAGAATGCGGCCGCAACTCGAACGCTGAGGGGTGGGTGAAGCTCTATTTCCATGCAGCATCAAGCTCTGTTACCCCGGTCACTCAAGTTGCTGGTGGAGTGACCGCATCCGTCGTATGCTAGTCGTAGAAATCAAAATGAAGACATTCACTATTGACGAGGCGCAATCGCTACTTCCTTTGCTGGAGTCGCTGTTAAAACGAGCTACAGAAGGCAAACGGGCCGCGCAGGAGATCGAGTCGCAACTCGCCGAATTAGGCAGGAAGATCTACCTGGCAGGAGGAATGCGCGTGAATGTCGCGGATGTGGGCCGCCAGCGCACTGAGATAGAAGCTCACATGGAGACGGTTCGCGAGAGCGTTGCCGAGATCGATGCGATCGGCGTTCAGGTGAAGGACGTCGATACAGGGCTTCTCGACTTTCCCTGCCGTGTGGATGACCAGGTCGTTCTGCTCTGTTGGCGCATGGGCGAGACCACCATCGAGCACTGGCATACCATGGAGGACGGCTTCAAAGGCCGCAAGCCGGTGGATGAGCGGTTTCGGCGCCGATCGAACTCCAGCAATCGGCCGAACTGACCCCCTTCGGCTGTAAACTGGCAGCTTCTATGTACATTTCCGAGCAAGAGGTTCGCGCAGTTCTTACCTATGAAGCGCTGATCCCTGCCATTCGCCAGGCGTTGATTGATTACTCTGCCGGACGCGTGAATCAGCCGCCGCGCATGATTCTTCGCGCAGGCAATGCAGACGATCACCGCAACGGCTGGTTCGGCGTGATGCCGGTTGTTGCCGGCGATGTGATGGGTGTAAAGACCGTTACGTTTTACCCAGGCAACGATGAACTCGGCGTGCATACGCATATGGCGATCATTGAACTTATCAACCGCGCGACGGGAGAACCGTTGGCGTTGATGGATGGACGCATGATTACCGAGATGCGCACCGCAGCCGTGTCCGCTGCGGCCTTTTCCGGGATTGCGCCGTTGCACTTTGAGTTTGCACCTACAAGCTTTGGCATTATCGGTTCCGGCGTACAGGCACGGGCGCACATCGAAGCGCTGAAGCATGTGTGGCCGGAGATGCTGGATATCCGTATAGCAAGTCGCAACGCGGCAAATGCGGCTCGCCTTGCAGTTGAGACGAATGCGCGTGCCGTTACGGCCGAAGAAGCCGCCGCAGCCGACGTGGTGCTCACGGCAACGACTTCTCCGGTTCCCGTGCTGCAGGGGAAGTGGCTGAAGAAAAACGCGCTGGTTATCGCCGTCGGCGCGAGTGGCGCAAGTTTGCGCGAACTCGATGATGAAGCGATGCTTTCCAGCTACGTTGTTGCAGAGGGAAGATCGTGTGTCGAGCGCGAATCCGGCGATGTGATTCTCTCGGGCGCGAAGGTGCAGGCCGAAATCGGAGACATCCTGGCGGCTCCGACCACTGCGAAGATACCGCGCGATCAGCGGGTGGTTTTTAAGACAGTTGGAATGGCAATTGAAGATGTCACCGCAGCGCGTCTCGTGTGGCAATCGATTCAGCCGCCAGCGATTCACTAATCGCGACATTATGCAGTTCGAAGCTCAGCCTTCTAGCCCGACGTCCGCGTTTGCAGTCATTCTCTGCTCATAAGCGATGCTTTCCTGGTCGGAGCGGAGGAAGAAGCTGAGAATCACTGCTCCAAATGCTACTGCCGCGAGACAGACGATAAACCGCGGCAGATAAGCTCCGGCACGGTCATACATGTGTCCAATCCAAAGAGGCCCGGTGGCACCGCCGATGGCATAAGCCGTCCAGGTAAGGCCGTACAACACGGAGAAATGCCTGCGGCCAAAGTAGCGCGCGAGCAGATAGGGTCCCACATCGGCTTCGCTTCCCAATCCCACGCCAAGGACTGCCGCACCCAACAAACTTGTCCATGGGCTACCGGCGAAAGCGAGGATCAGCATGCCCGCAGCCGACAAGGCGAGAACGAGAGACTGAATCCGTTCCGGAGAGAAGCGATCGATTGCGAACCCGATGCCGAGGCGGCCAATAATTCCTGCTCCTCCGCGGACCGACAACGCAAGAGCCGCCGTGGCAGCAAGCACACCGTGCTGAGTCAGGATGGAAGCGAGGTTGGTCACAAGACCGTTTTCGCTGAATGCTGACAGGATGGTGATAAAGGCCAGGATCCAGAAAGCGGCGGTACGCAGCGCCGCCGCAACTGTCATGCCCGTGTCGGCGCGATGATGTGAACGAACGATCGACGCCTCGGGGCGATTGCGCACCAGCATAGCGGTGAGTGGAAAGCCCAGAAGTGCGATGCCACCTAAGAGCAGAAAGGCGCTGCGCCAACCGTGACGCTCGATCATCCACTGAGTGAGAGGCGGAATCAGCATGGAGCCAACGCCGCTTCCACTAAGGAGCAGGGCCAGGGCAAAGCCTCGGTGGGTTGTAAACCAGGTAAGGACTGTGCGCGTGTACGCAAATTGTGCGGTGGCGTTTGCAACAAGCCCGATTACGAAGAATGTGACGTAGAACTGAACGATATGCGGAGTCAACCGGCTGAGCGCGGCCAGCCCGAAGGCGAAAATTAGAATGCCCGGAAGGATGATGCGACGCGGTGGAAATCGATCGAGCAAAAGACCGATAAGCGGCGAGACAAGTGCAACCGTAATGGCAGCCAGCGCGAATGCACCGCCCATCGCCTCGCGCTTCCAGCCAAAGGCTGCATGCAACGGATCGAGGAATAAGCTAAACGTATACGGAACGATTGGTGCAAAGCTTACCATCACCCCGGTAAATGCGGCGGCAAGTACACCCCAGCCGGGATATTGAATCGTGGTCTCTTCATCTAAAGGATGCCCAGGGCGCCGCGGATTCGGAGATTCAGTCATATCTGGCCTGGCAGGCCACCCTGATAAGGCGAAGGTAGTCCAAAGCCGTTGGCAATGCGGTTGAAGGCGGCGAAGAGGGCTGTGATATGTACGGTTTCCTGCACCTGCGCCTCTGTCCAGCCCGCGTGCATAGTGGCTTCCACATCGGCGCGGAGGACGGCGGATGAATTTGCGTTTACCTTTTCAGCGAACTTCAGCAGCGCCAGTTCCGCGGTTGTGAACAGTGGAGCATCGAGATCACCGTGCTGCAGAGCGCAAATCATTTCCGATGATCCACCCTGCGCTCCGAGCATAGCGGAGTGACTATCGGCGCAGTATGGGCACGCATTTTGCTGCGAGACGAAGGTGGCGATCATCTCCTTGTGCCGCCGGCTCAGCAGGCTATCGCCGAAGAGCATGTTCTCGGCGATTTCCAACATGCCTTTGAGGAGCGCCGGATTGGTGGCAAAGCACAATACGATCCCGGGAACGTCGGCTCGCGCGAAACGCTCGTGGTACCGCGCGAACAATGCACGGACCTCCTCATTCGCCGTGTGTTCATCCACCGGAGGCAGATTGGTGGAGGAAGGCGCCACTCTACGCCGTTCGAGAGCCTCCAACTGAGATGTATCGGATGACAAGTCTGACCTCTCTACTCGCGTACACCCTGGACTATCGGCTAAAACATGAACTTCAGCGCAAACTGCACCTGGCGCGGAGTTCCTGCCGCAAGGATATGGTTGAATGTCGGCGAACTGATGTCGCAGTCAGGCAAAAAGAAGTTGGTGCGATTCAGGATGTTAAACAGCTCCGCGCGGAACTGGAGCTGTTTCGATTCGGTCACCTTGAAATTCTTAAGGGTGGCGAAGTCCCAGTTGGCGTATGCCGGACCGATATTCACGTTGCGACCTTCCGTGCCAAACTGTCCTGCGTTGGCTGTGGGATCGAGTCGCTGCAAGCCGGCGGGGTTCAGCCAATCACTGACCGTACGGGGCCCATTATTGGTGTTGCCGACTTGATTGGGCCGCTGGGCGGAGAATCCGGTGATCTCCGGCGCGCTGCCTTGCGCCGCAACATCATTCGAGTCGAAGACGGTGAACGGCGTGCCGCTCATCAAGGTGGCGATGCCATCCAACTGCCATCCGCCTAACACTGACTGGTACCAGTTCCGAGGACGGTTCCAGAACGGGAGCGCCCATACATAGCTCCCAACGAACCGGTGGCGCGCGTCGAAGAGCGACGGCCCACGTTCTGCCGCCAGATCGAACGGATTCTGGGCGAGGTCGTTTTCGCCGGCGACTGGCTTTGCCGCCGATCCGGTTATGTTGAATGACGAAACGTCGTCGATCGCCTTAGACCATGTGTACGACAGGAGGAAGGAAAGTCCGTGGCTGTATCGCTTGCGCAGCGACGTTTCCAAAGCGTTGTACGACGAATTGGCGATGCCGGCGATCTCGCCGGTAGAGGAATACTGGCAACTGCCCGGCTGATCGGCGAGCGTGCAGCCGGAATAAAGCCGGCGTTGATCGGCATTGCTGGAATTCGAAATTGGCTGGCCGTCCACGGTTCCGGGGACGAACACGGCGGGGTTCGCTTCGATAAAGCGGGGCAGGCGTGTGCCCTTGGTGCCGACGTATCCGATCTCGAACAGCCAATCATTCGCAAACGACTGCTGCAGGTTCAGGTCCCAGTCCTGCGTATAAGGAAGAGTCAACGTCGGTGACAGGGTCAGGTTGGTGAGTGGATGGGTGAATGTCCCTGGGACAGGGGGATTGCCGTTGAACGGATCCGCGAAGTTCGGCAGGCTGACCTGCGGTGTTCCGAGGTACGGAGGCGCACTGATCGGCGCCTGGAGCGGGCCACCCTGTCCTGTGTAATACGGCTCATAGAACACGCCGTACGCCGCAGTTACCAGCGTTTTGCCATCACTACTCGGATCCCAGGCGATGCCGACGCGCGGCGCAAACGCCTTGTAGTCCGTAGGGATCAGGCCGGCAGGAACTCCGGAGTCGCCCGGATACAGCAAACCTGCCGGAGCATCCGGCATGACCGTGGATTTCTTCCCCGGCTCAAACAGCGATACGCGATTTCGAAGTTCGGTGGACGGCAGGGGCAACTCGTAGCGCAGTCCGGCATTGATTGTGAATCGCGGGGCGACCTTATACGTATCCTGCACGTACCCGTTGGCATTGTTGCCGCGAATATTGCGCGAGAAATCGCCGATGCCTTGCAGGAAGACGACAGGCTGCCCGGTGAGGAAGCTGGCGAACGCGTCGGTTACCGGGAATGGCGCGAATACGAAGAAGCCGTTGGTTGCGATCCCTTGCAGTACGTTGATTTGCTGATATTGGTATCCGCCGCCAAATTTCAGCGCGTGCTTACCACGCACCCAACTCAGCGATCCAGAGAAATCGTAGACGTTTTCGTAGGTGTCACGCGGGCCAGTAATCGGATTACCGACGAGGGTATAGCCACTGACCTGGATGAACGGCGGTCCGGTGGCAACATCGAGACTCGGTGTGTATTGGAATCCTAGGCTTGAGGGTGGCTCATGGTTCTGAGATTCGCCGAAGAGGAACTTGTTGCGCAGAAACGAGAATCGCCCCACAGCGATGAGGCTTGGCGAAAAGGCGTGCGTATCTTGTGCGACAAAGCTCTGCGCGCGCTGATTTTCGGCCACAGGGAAGCCCGGCACGCTGGCGCCACCCGGTGATAACGGACTGAGTTGGGAGAGCTGGTAAAACATGTAACTGAAATTCAGCGTGTCGTGGGGATCGAGGTAATCGTCGACCTTGATGCCGAATTGATTCGTATCATTGGTTAGAGTTTGCGTTGTAGCGAACAGATTCGTACCGGCATTCGGAAGTGGGAAGAAGGACAGCAAGTTGAGCGAAATCGGGTTGAATTGCTGCGACGGCACCATGTTATTCGGATAGGGTGCGTTGGCGAAGACGTTGAAAAGCTGGTTCTGCGGGTTTTTGCAGAAGCCGTTCGCAAAGCCCTCAGGGCAGAGTTCCGAGAAGTCGCCGGCACGCTCCTTCAGCGATGGCACTGTGGTAAGGGCTGAGATGCCCTGGCTATTGCGAAAGCCTTCATAGAATCCAAAAATGAATGCTTTATCCTTTTTAATCGGCCCGCCAGCGCCGACGCCAAACTGGTTCTGCTTCAACGGCTCCTGCGTCTGCGCGAAATAGTTGGTCGCATCGAATGCGTCGTTGCGCAGAAACTCCCATAATGTCCCGTGAAGCTGGTTTGTGCCCGACCGGGTGATGACATTCGTTGTCGATCCCAGCGAGCCTCCGAACTCAGCATTTGCGCTGTGCGTGATGATGCGGAACTCGCTGATCGCGTCCACCGGCGGCCTAAGGACGAATCCGCCGTCAACGCCGTTGAAGTTGTTCGCGCCGTCGATGAGAAAGTTGTTTGATTCAGGTCGCTGGCCATTGACCGCATAGGCCTGTCCGTTGCGCAGCGAGCCGCCCGCTTCAGCTATGCCAGGCGTCAAGGGAACGACTCCAGGTTGCAAGAGACCAAGTTGCGCGAAGTTGCGCCCGTTCAGGGGCAGATCCTCGAGCTCCTGTTGTTGCACCACCTTGCCCATGCTGGTGACGGTGGGCTCAATCAGCGCGGCGTCGGCGCTCACCACCACCTGCTGCTTTTCCGATCCGACCGCGAGATGTGCCGAGACTGATGCCGTCTCGTTCACGTTGAGCGTGATACCGTCCTGCACATGCTCCTGGAATCCGGTGGCCGAGACCTGCAGCTGGTAGTGTCCGACCGGAAGTTCCAGAAGGATGTAGTTACCGTCGCGATCGGTGGTCGTCACGCGGGACAGGCCTGTTTCAACCTGCCGGGCAGTAACCGCAGCGCCCCGAATCACAGCGCCGCTTGGGTCTGTAACGGTTCCGCGAATGTTTCCTGTGATCTGCTGAGCAGATAAGCTGATGCAAGAAAGTGCCACAAATGCCAGCACATTGCGAACCATGTTCATGTTGTTTCGGCCTCTCCCAGAAGACTGCAAACAGAGTGACGTCGTGGTTCGCGTGGAACCTGCCGACATTGATTGCCTTGACGTAGGCGCCACGAGACGGCCGCATCGTCAAAGGCTCCATGAGTTAGAGAATGCTGGCGGGAATCACCAGGAGCAGGGCTCCGCCCGAGTTCAGGGGAAGAAATCGCGAGGAGGGCTGCACGGAAGAACGGTAGTAGGTCAGTCGATGGGCTGTCTTGGATCGGTCGATGGGCAGGTAACTCAATCCTTAGGTGGAGTCTCGCCGTAATCAACCAATGCCATCGCGTAAGATTTCGAGCGCGGCAACGATTCCAAAAATGCGCCGGGCTTTCCAAGTCGTTGCCGGTTGAGCGAATCATCATCCCGGCGCGTCCTTCTTGCGAGATCGGAAAAGGCGAGACCCTTGTCCAAAGCTGAATTGGGCAGATACGCTGGAAGGCGTTACTCTTAAAGCGGGCTAAGGCGGCGGATTTGGGCGAACCCGGATGGACGAAGGAGCGGCCATGAGGACTCGTTATTGGGCGTGTTTGGCAATGGCGGTTTTGTGCCTGACGGGCTGCTCGGGATTTTGGGACAAGCCAAGCACTGGAGGCGGCGGCGGCAAGACAACCCTGACGAGTGGCGATATTTATGTTCTGAACAACGCGACCAGCCAGATGATTGGCCTCTATGTGAACGCAGGTACGACGACTGTTCTGCCGGGAAGTCCTTACACGCTGGCCGCCGCACCGATCGCCATCACCGTCGCGCCGAATAACGCGTTCCTCTATGTCAGCACCCTCGGCGGGATTTTCCTTTACACGGTGAATACTTCAACGGGTCAACTCACTTTAGGAAACTCCGGCCAGCCCATATCATCTGATCCCGCCACCAACATGGAGGTGGATGCGACGAATACCTGGCTTGTGGAAGGAGTTTCAGCGACCCAGTATCTGAATGCAATTCACGTGAACGCAACGGACGGCTCGCTTGCCTCCAACCAGGTCGAAAATGTGGTATTGCCGTCAACCACGTTTCAGCAAGTTGCAATCTCTCCCAACGATGCCTTTGTCCTCGCGGCAATGGGCGCTCAGGGGACGGCCGTCATCCCATTCAATCCCAACAACGCCAATCCTTTCGGCACGGTGGGAAACATCGGCGTGAAGAACGCTACCGGTGCGGCATTATCTGTAGCCTTTGATCCGATTCTTACGGGCTCGACCGCTCCCCGCCTCTTCTATATCGGCGAAACGGTTGCCACCTCCGGGTCGAACAGCGGCGGTTTGCGCGCTTTCAACTACGGCACATTGAAGGAAATCTCAGGTTCGCCTTTCGGGATTGGCGGACTGGCGCCGTATTCAATCCTGCCGTTCTCAACCGGGAATTTCGTGTACGTAGTGAACCGGCAGACGAGCAGTGGCCAAACCGGTGTTATCGCGGGCTTCTCGATTGCTGCAGCGAATAGCACCTACACCCTCACGGAACTGGGAAGCACTTTCACAACGGGCCTCAATCCCCAGGCGATCGTCGAAGACAACACGCACCAGTTCGTTTTCGCCGTGAACTTCGGCGGCAGCCCTGACTTGACCGGTTATGTAATCGATACGGCCAAAGCGGGCTATCTTGACCAGGTGACCTCCAATGCCACAGGGACCCCTCCGACCCAGGCTGGGGCGATGGTTGCGCTTCATTGATACGGCGCCCTGTTGCCCGGCTGCGCATTGCTGCTATCCTCAATTAGATCTTCTTGGCTGTGCCCACACGATTGCCAAATCACTTCGTCTCATCTATCCGTCGTAGTGTGACTGGATTTGCCGCTCTGCTTACAGGGGGCCTTCTTCTCGTCCCCACAGGATGCAACCGCTTACGCCACGAACTGCATGAGACGGTCTACGTCTCCGCCCGGCAAATGTACCTTCATGATCGCGTTGCAGCTGTATCCAATCGCGTAGGCGAAGTTGTGAACGGGCAACCGCTCGAAGTCCTCGAACACGGACGCCGATTTCTGAGGGTGAAGACGGAGAAGAACGAAACAGGCTGGATCGAAGAGCGCGCCGTTATCGACTCCAAAACCTACGACGGCTTTGCGCACCTGGGAACGGATCATAAGCAGGATCCGGTGGTCGCAACGGGTACGCTGCGCGACGATATCTATCTCCACATTAGTCCGGGTCGAAATACCGATCGCTTTTACCTGCTTCGGGAGAACGACAAGATCCAGCTATTGGTCCGTGCCTCGGTACCGAAGGCAGCGCCCGGTACTTCGCCGGGGCCGACAAAGCGTCCTTCACAGACGCCTGCGACTGCTTCTAAATCCGCTCCTCAAACAACCAAGGCTTCCGGCGCCTCGTCCCCAACGTCGGCATCCGCGGCGTTGCCCACTGAACCGTCAGAGGAACCGGACCAACCCGAAGTCCCGATGGAGGACTGGTGGCTGGTTCGCGACAGCCAGGGTCGCACGGGATGGTTGCTGAGCGGTCGCATCGATGTTGACGTGCCTGATGAGGTTGGACAGTATGCCGAGGGCCAGCGCATCGTCGGCGCATATGTGCTTACCCGGGTGACCGATTCCGAAGCCGGCGGCCCCAATCACCAGGTTCCGGAATACGTAACCGCGCTGAGTCCGCCTAAATCGGGGCTTCCCTTCGATTTCGATCAGATTCGTGTCTTCACGTGGAGCGTAAAACGGCACCGATATGAGACGGCATTCCGGATTCATCCGATCCAGGGATTTCTGCCGGTTCGCGTCTGGACGCAACCCGGACAAAACGGGACCGAACCCGTCTTCAGCTTTCAGATTTCGAGTTCCCATGATGTCGCCATCGATCCGACGACCGGAATCACCAAGCCTGTGAATCCTCGTACGATCACGTATGCGATGCGCGATACACAAGTGCGTCGCATTGGTCCCGACATGGCTCCGATTCCTACCTCGCATTTGCCGGGAGAAAAGACAAAGCCTGGGAAAGCTGACAAGAAGAAGCACCGGTAGGCTGCTCTAGACGATTGGTGAAGGTTGCCGAATGATGTGGGCACCTCCTGTATGGTGTGCGGTTAACAATACGCGATTCGGGATCCGCGTCGACAAGGCGATCCGGCCCAATGCGTTCGGCACAAGCGACAGCAAAAACGGAGTGATGGCACGAGCGGCAGGTGTCACCATCGCACGCGAGAGACCCGACGCGAGGCGCATCCCGGCGCGAAGCTGGCTTGTCAGGCGGCGCACATATTCATACGCACTTTCGCCGTTCAGGTACATGTCTGTAGCGAGAATGGCGCTGTGCAATGCAATCGACATCCCATCGCCGGTGAAGGATGGAATGACCGCCACTTGATCGCCCACGCGCCACACTCCATCTGAGGGCCCGCCGAGATGTCCGTAGGGAATCGGGGAAATCGCAAGCGGCTTCGGCCAGCACGGGGTTGCGTTGCGCAATCGTTCGCGAAGCGCCGGCACTGCATTCTGTATCGATTCGAGCAAAGCGGTCCAGCCGCCGAGCATGCGTAGCCTATTGCGCCGCACGACAAGGCAGAGATTGGCTGTTCCGTCCTCGACCATCGACAGGCCGCCATAGCCGCCGTGAAAAAGAAACAGCTCCATGGCGCCACTGAGGATTTCGGATTGCGCCGGAAAGAGCCTCCAGTGCATTTTGAAGCCGACGAGGTCAGGCTGCGTCCCTGCGTCGCGTTCCCACGCGTTGACGTCGTGCTTGCCCGTTGCCAGGAAAACTGTCTTTGCCCGAATCGTCTCTCCGCTGCGGAGTTGAACGGACCAGCCGTCGCTGGCGGATTCGAGCTTTGCAACATATGCGCCGCGGCGAACGTCGCATCCCGCCTCGTGTGCCTTGACGAGCAACGCTTCATCCAGAATGCACCGCGACAATGAGAGGGCGGTGAAGGGAAGTTGCGCGCCAACTGACTTCTTGCCGGAGTGCAACCGCACGCAATGAATGAGGTGGGCGCCAAGCTGGAGCGGGTCGATTCCGACATGGCTAAGATAATGGATCGCCTCGCGACTGAGGAATTCACCGCACACCTTGTGATGGGCTTCTTGTTCCTTTTCGAGCAGCAGGACATCGCGGCCGGCGGTTGCCAGGCGCAAAGCGGCCATCGCGCCCGCGAGACCGCCGCCGATCACCACGTGTTCCACTGAATCGCGCATCGTCACTGCCGTTGTTTGTTTCGTCCTACGCACAGGCGTGCCGGGGTGAATCCCTCGATAGCCACGTCTGCATGCGTCAATCCGGCCGCAGCGCACATCTGGCGCCAATCTTCCGGAACAAATGCGCGTTCGATGGAAACGGGACCATCATGCTGCACAAAAGCGTGCAGACTTGCCGCTCTGGAAAACGCATAAAGGAGGTGATAGGGTATGCGTGCACGCGAAAGATCGTTGATGAACCAACCCAGGCGTGCATGCGCTTCCATCCATTTGAGGAAACGCACTACGTCGCTTTTGACCAGATGATGCGTGAACAGCGAGCTGATGACGATGTCGATGGGTTCGCTGCTTTGGAAGTGAAAGACATCTGCTGCAACCCATTCGATATGGCTCGCGCTTGAACTGGCTTCTGCCGCAATCGAAATCGCGTCCGGATTCAGATCGCATCCCGTCAGTTTCACGTGAACCTCGCGCTCTTGCGCCCATCTTTCGATACGGCGCAAGGTGTCGCCGTAGCCGGAACCGACATCGACGATATGCACAGGCGCGGTGAATTTGTGCAATTGAAGGGAGTCGAGCCAGTGGAGGATTGGCCTGTATCCGAAAAACCAGCGGTTGAGCTTTTCTAAATCCTGCAGGCACGCGCGCAGTTCTTCGCGGCTGCACGGCTCGTCCATCAATTCCGTCAGATCGGCGCGCTTGCTGAAATCGAGCATGCTAGGCGGCATGGAAGAGCATCGTCTCCGCGGTTACTCCGGGCCCAAACGACATGGCGCAACCCGGTTGACCGGAGCGCGCTTCGCGCATGATGCTTTGCAGCACAAACATCACCGTTGCTGAAGACATGTTGCCGAATTGCGCGAGAACCTCGCGCGACGGACGGAGAGAATCCTGATGCAACCCCAGTCCTTTTTCGACAGCATCCAGTACCGTTTTTCCTCCGGGGTGCACGGCCCAGAGATCGATCTCCAAGGGATTCTTGCCGGGAGTGATCCGGCCTCCTACCTCTCGCATGGCCTTCGCAATCTCGGCGGGCACCTGTCCGGAGAGGTGCATGTCAAATCCCATCTCACGAATTTTCCAAGTGATCAGGTGACTCGTCTCCGGAATCCGCAACGCGAGAAAGCTGTCGATGCCGAGACCCACCGGCTTGGCGCTCACCAGGCAGGCTGCGCAGCCGTCGGCAAACAGGAGGAACGACAGCATCTGCTCCAGTTCAACCGTCTCCTGCAGGTGCAGGGTACAGAGTTCCAGGTTGAGGATCAGCACGACCGATTCCGGTTCGGATCGCACGATGTGATGGGCAGACTTGAGTGCATTAATTGCTGCATAGCAGCCCATGAAACCGATCATGGTTCGTTCGACGGAAGGATTCAATCCGAGATGATTCACGATGTCGTAGTCCAGCCCTGGTGCGTAGAGCCCGGTACACGAAGTCACGATGACATGTGTGACGCGTCGGCGATCATCGGGTGATAGTCCCAACTTATTCAGCGCGCAAATGGCTAGCTCTGGCGCAAATTTTTCAAAAGCCTGCATGCGTCTGGCGGTCCCGGGAAAATTCCCCGTGGCATAAAGGTCCTCGGCATCTCGCCACATTCCGTTGTCGCTCGGTATCGGCTGCAGAAAGGAATAGCGGTGTTCAATTGCAGACATCCGGACCATGCGCTTGAAGAGCGACCGCGTCGTTCCTTCCGGTAACATGCCTTCGGCAAAGGCGATGAAGGAACGATGCACATCGTGCGGCGGCACCGATGTTGCGATCCGATTGATGTAGGCAGTTGTCACGGTGTACCTCGATGCGCAGAATAGATGCTTTATACATTGTTAGATTCATCCGGATCTGAAGTGTCATCCAAATGTAATGTCAATTTCAGCAGATCATCCAACGATCACAACCCTGTTCAGCCCGTAAACACTTTTGCGTGGAATTACCACTGTACGCCAGGATAGAGGCTTGGCCACCGGTAGGCATGAAACTGGTAGGCATTTGGGGTCGTCCCTTGCCAGATAACCTGGGTGGCCTGCGGGTTCAATTCCTGCACGATTGCGCCGCTCACAGCAGCACT
Source organism: uncultured Acidobacteriaceae bacterium (assembly GCA_963832035.1). GTDB lineage: Bacteria > Acidobacteriota > Terriglobia > Terriglobales > Acidobacteriaceae > Telmatobacter. Next base: position 104,961 of record CAWHSK010000006.1, read on the forward strand.
GAAGTTGGCATGGATGTTCCCATTCGGCAGGAGTTCCGCATTGCCGCCGAAGAACGAGAAGTAGCTTGAAGGTGGCTGATAGTGCATTAACAGCGTGGCGGTCATCGCCCCTTCGTTCAATTCAAGAACTGGAACTGTTGAATAGCAAGTTGGGACAGGGGGCTTGAGGGGCTGGCACGACACCGGGCCGCCTGGAAACATCCGATCGTTGCCGTTGTCCAACAGGCCAAGCCGGAACACGCCGGTGGTATTCGGCGAAAAGAAGCTCAGACCGTGTTGCGCGTAAAACCAATCAGTGGGATCGGCGCCGCCTACCAGCTTGAAGTCACCGCCTTCGCCCAGTTTCCACATCACGTTGCCGGAGCCAGTGCCGTCGAGGAAATTGATCTTGATGATCCAGTTCTGGTGGCGTATCGAAAGGAGCAGGTTGTGATCGTCGCTCGAATACACCATGTCATTTGAGTGCGTCCAGTCTGGGAAGTTCATGGGGTGACGATTGATGTCGAGATGATCGAAGGTGTTCCACACCCAGTCTGGATTTCCGTTCGGGTCGACATCGACAATCGCATCGCCAATTATGGAAGTGGTTCCAGGGTAGCCTGGCAAGTTGGTGTAGCTCTTGTTGTAAGCGGCCAGCATTACCCAGTGGCCGTTGGGCAATGCGATTACACCATGATGAAAGCTTTTGAACGCGTAGACATGCCCGTCGGCATCGCGAAGGCCTGATGCCGCGAGCTTCTGATTTAGCGTGTCCATGGTGATCTCGCGGACCGTGTTTCCAGCAAGGTCTACTTCGCGAACGTCGTTCACCAGGCCCAGGGTTCCGTTTACGGTGGTCGAAGATAGATACGAAATCAACATCAACATGTCGCCGTTCGGCATGAGTTGAATTCCCTGGATCAAATCGACCAGCGAACCGTGGTAGAGATACGACCAGATCACGTTGCCCTGCAAATCGGTGGCGTACGCCTGGATCACGTTCGACGGGATCACTGTATTCCAGATCTCGATGCCTGGCTGAGGAGTTCCGCCATTCATTGCGGAGACCTGTATCGCCGGTGTTGGCGGCGGAGTTCCGGTGGTGCAGGTGTGGTCCGCATCCGTATACGTGGCGCCATTGTCGAGCGTGACTCTCGCGCGCATGTGGTAAAGCGTCTTGCCCATCATGCCGGCGACCAGCACTTTCGCGGGGCCTCCTTTCGTACTGCTCGGAACCTCCCACGTGTTGAAACCGTAATCCGTGGTCTTTCCAAATTCGACCATCATTCTTCCGGATGAAGGAAGACTCAGTGAATAGGCGGCCACGAGCGGGCTTCCTGTGGCATCGGGGCACGACACCTGCGCGCCGGGCACGATGGCGGCCACGGCGGTCGCGTAGTTCTGCTGCGGAGAAGAAACCAATGCAGCTGTGACTGAGATGTTCTCGGTTTGCGTTATCACGGCTGGCGCAGTGTAGTTGCCCGCAGTGTCGACCTGGCCAGTCTGCGGTTTTCCACCGACGACGCCGTTTACCAGCCACTCAATCTGGCCTCCGTCGACGGACTTAGCGGTGAACTGGAACTTCTGGCCTGGGGAGAGCGCGACATAGGTTGGTGAAATGGTCACCGAGCCGCTCTGAGAGGGAGTGCCAGGTCCGCTGGGAACGATTGCATTCGGGTTGATGAAGTATCCGCAGCCAGACAAGAAAGTCGCGAGCCCGGGGAGAAGAAGATGCGCGCGGTGAATCTGAAGGCGGCAAAGTAAATGTGCTGTCCGACTGCGCAGGGAATTGCGGTCGACCTCTGGGGAAGTTAGCATCAGCCTCTTTCAAGCTAAACAGGCAAGGGATTCTCGAGCAAATAGAACGGGAAGAGCGCTGAAGCTATTGACGGGCAGAATGCGAAGAAGGGTGCTTCTGGAGGTGCTTTTTCGAGGAGTGAATGAGTCACCTCATCCGCGCTTGCGTAATTCGCGTTCGACAACGCGCATCATCTCCGATTCGGGAGCCGGCTTGCCGGTCCAGATTTCGAATTGACGCGCACCCTGCTGCACGAACATCTCTAGCCCGCTGACTACGGGAATGCCGCGTGACTTCGCAAGCTTGAGAAGAGGGGTATCGAGCGGGTTATAGACCATATCAAAGACCAGGCTAGCGTTCAGCTCGTTTTCCGCGATGGGGAGCGCCTGCTTTGTTCCTGCCATGCCACAAGGCGTCGCATTAATCATGACGTCAAAGCGCTGCTTGGCCAGCAGCTCATGCTTCAGCGACTTGGCTTTCGCTTGTCGAGCCAGGGTGACAGCGTGTTCGTGGGTGCGATTGACCACCAGCACCTCTGCGCCTTGCTCTACGAGGCCGAACACTGCGGCCCTTGCGGCTCCTCCGGCTCCGAGCACTACGACGCGTGCGCCTTTGAGCCTGAGGCGACGTTCGAGGGGCCGGACAACTCCGGCCACATCGGTGTTGAAGCCGTAGAGCTTTCCGTCGGCTCCCATGCGGAGCGTGTTGCATGCGCCGATGCGCGCGGTGAGGGGATCCATGTTGGCAAGGTGCGGCAGGACCTCAGTCTTGAGCGGCATGGTAACGGCGCAGCCTGCCAACGGTAGCTCCAGCGCGAGGGTCAGAAGGTCCTGCACCGATTTTGTTTTCAGCGGAAGCAGGACGGCATTCACGACTTCGCGACGGAACGCCGCATTTTGCAGCAGCGGCGAGAGAGAGTGAGAGATCGGGTTTCCGGCGACGCCGAATATGCGGGTCGCCTGATCAAGGTGCTCCAAACGATATACATCGCGTAACGTCTCGGCTTTTACCTGTCCGGGAGCTGTTTCGCCGCCATCGCACCAGGAAGCAAAGGTGAATGCGGCTCCGGTTCTCGGCCCGAGAACCCGGCTCACGAGGCCTTCTTCGCCCATGGCGATGCCGATAACGTGCGAGGCCAGCGAGCGATCCTCAATCAGCCGGAGCACTGCAAGATTGTCCGCGAGGGTTCGGGCAGTCGAGACTACTTTTACGAAATCCGGCTTGAAAACATCGATACGGTCGGCTGCCTGCTCGAGACTTTTGGTGCGGCTAAAGTCATGAAAACTGATGAGTAACGCCGCACCCGCTGCCCGCAGCTTGTTTACGTTCGTGGCCTTGGCTTCTTCCGCCGATTCCACTTCGAGATCGAGGATCTGGCAGCCGGCCTGGGCTGCTTTGGTGAGGATTTCAAGTTGGGCCGCGAGCGGTCCGTCAAATCCGCCGCCATGCGACTTGCGGCGGCAGGTGGCAATCACGGTTATATCGCGGTGTTCGCCGAGAAACTGCTTCAGATAAGACAACGCGCTGGCTGGCTTAGAAAGCGAATCCAAGCGTAGTTCTATGAATTTAAAGTCTTTAACTACGGATTCGGCGCGGTCAAACAGCTCTGCGGGCGAATTTCCCTGAATGGCCACGCACAATTTGCCGAGACGCAGCCGCGGCGGTGCGGGAGCGGTAGTGGGCGGTATGGCGACGGCGTGCGGCATTTTCGTTTAATTGACGCATCTTAGATGGCTCAGGTTTCGTATGCAACAGCAAGATAAGCGCTTTCGTAACTTTCTTCGGCAATTAGCTCCCAGCTTTCAGCCTTGGGTTAGCAGCTTTTGGCGGCCTCTTTTGGAAAAAGAGGAGATTCGATATGCGGGCACTAAGGGGTGTGAACGGCTGGGGTACCCACCCATACTCTGGAAGCAAGATCCTGATACAAAAAGGGTTACGGACAGCCTACCGCCGCAAAGTCCTCCTGGAAAGGACCCTAGGCCCAGAGTGGTCTCCCATAAGAACTTAAGGGCAAGTGGGTCAGGGGGCCAGTTGCGGAATGCGCAATCTGCATGTTTTTAGAATAGAGAATTTGTGGAAATAGCCTGCAAACTGATGGTGCTGGGAAGTATCTGAAAAGAAGTTGGTTGCTAGAAATTATTCCTATCAGGGGTTGACGTGCGAGAGGTGAGCCCTGCAGTGGGACAGTGGAATCCGAGTTGAGTTCTCCTATTCTTCGCGCAGCGTGGTGGCCGGGTCGATCCGGGCGATGCGGAGCGCCGGGATGGTTGCCGCCATCAGGGTTACGGCGGCGAGGGTTCCTATCACCGCGAACAGGCTGGTCGCATCGTAGACACCTACGCCGTAGACGACACTGCTCATCATTCGCAGGGTGATAAAGCAGAGCGCGACGCCAAGTGCCATGCCGGCCCCGGCAGCGCGAATGCCAGAAGACGAGATATGCGTCATGGCCTGGCGAATGGTGGAACCGAGCGCGATGCGGATGCCGATCTCGCGGGTTCTCTGCGTGACGAGGCTGGCCACGAGGGCGAAGATGCCGACGGCGCTGAGCAGGAGTGCCAGGCCCGCCATAGTGCTGAGCAGTGCCACCTCAATGCGTTGCATCGCCAGCGCCTTCGCCTGAAGATCGCTCATGCGGTAAAAGCCGGAGAAGGGCAGGCCGGGAGCGGCGGAAGAAAGAGCGCGCTGCATCTGCTCGGTGAGATTATTGGCAGCTCCGCTGGTGCGCACGACCCAACTGGGCTGGAACCAGACATGCACGAAGAGCATGGGTGCGGCAACCTGAGCGGCGGGAGTGTAGATGGTCTCTTCGCTCTGGATGGGAGCGGTGGGATTCAGGCCAGAGGTTAACTGGATATCTGAGACGACGCCTACGATCACGAGGTTTTTGTCGAGTACGAGGCCAACGGGATTGAGGCCCGGGAAGAACTTTCGCGCAAAGGTGGAGTTGATGATCGCGACCGGACGGGAGTTCGGTCCGTCGGCACTATTAAAGGCGCGACCTCGGACGAGCGGCATCTGGAGCACGTCGAAAAAGCGCGGAGTGACATAAACAACATCGGTGCCGACGGACTTGCCGTTTTGCGGACCATCGTGGAGGAGGACTCCGTCGTTGAGTGTGCGCTCGTAGGGCAGAGTTAATCCCACAGCAGCGGATTCGACACCGGGAATGCGCTGCATGGCGTCGACGCCGTCGCTCAAGAGCCGGCGAAACGCGACGGGGTCATGGTAGCGGGCGTCATCAAGGGAGGCCTTGGCGGTCATGACTCCGTTGGGATTGAAACCGGGCGGCAGCGTCTGCAGATGTATCAACGAACGGATGAGCAGGCCGGATCCCGCGAGAAGCATAACGGTGAGCGCGACCTCGCCGGCAATGAGGAACTGACGTATGCGGAGAGACTGAACGGAAGAAGAGATGCGATTTGCGAGAGAGGAGCGGAGGTCGATACGGCTGGTGGCGAATGCCGGCAGCATTCCGAATAGAACGCTGGTGAAAAGAGTGGTGCCTGCAGTAAAGAGAAGTACACGAAGATCAAGCGGCACGCTGTCGACAGGGAGGAAGTCTTCCGGGAAGAGAGAGAGCAGTCCACGAAGAGCCGCGAAGCCAATGCCTACGCCTGCGATTCCTCCAAGGCAGGCGATGAGCAGGTTTTCGATCCAGAGCTGCCGCAGAACCCGCCAGCGTGAAGCGCCGAGGGCCAGGCGAGTGGCGATCTCGGGAAGACGCCGGGTCATGCGCACCAGAATGAGTCCGGCGAGGTTGGCGCAGGCGATGAGCAGGATAAATCCGGCGGCCAGCATGAGGGCGATGGCGCGGGGACGCAGCTCGGAAGTCACGCCCTTTTGAAAGGGCACGGTGTAGAACTGGATTTTGCTGCCGGGGCTTTTGCTTTCGACTTGCGCGATGCGCGCAGCCCAGGCGCGGTTAATCTCCGCATCGGCCTGCTGCCAGGTTGCCGAGTCGTTGAGGCGGAAGATGACGCCGAAGTTGGTGCCCTGCCCCTCGCCGTCGCGACTGGGTTGCAGCGCGGTGTAGAGGTCGGCATTGAGCGGGGTAGTTGCGCCCTGAGGAAGGATACCGACGACGGTGAAGGGCTCTCCTTTAAGGTGGATGGTCTGGCCGATCAGATTGCGTTCGGAACCGAAGTTGGTGTGCCAGAGGTTGTAGCTGAGGATAACTGCCTTCGGTCCTTTCGGAGCATCTTCAGTGGCCGAGAAGGCACGCCCGACGGCGGGGTGGATGCCGAGCACATCGAAGTAGCGCGCCGATACACGGCCTGCGTGGACATAGGCGATTTGCGAGCCGGCTTCCAGATTTGCACCGCCCGCGAGGGCAGCGTAGACGGCGGAGGTGAGCGAAGGCACGTTGTCGCGCAACTGTTCCCATTGGGTGCCGTCGATCCAGCGCATTTCGTCAGCGGGATTGGGGCCTTCGCTACGCTGAAAGAGGGTTCCGATTCGTTCAGGTTGTGGATAGGGCAGGCTCTTCAACATCAGGGCATTCACAATCGAAAAAATCGCGGTGTTGGCGCCGATGGAAAGGGCCAGCGTGACCACGACGGTGAACGTAAAGGCGCGGTTGCGGGCCAACTGCCTCAATGCAAAGCGAAGATTCTGTCCAAGAGAACTCATCGATTAGCCTCCCGATTGGGAACTGCCAGGGAACCCCAAGGAATGGGTTAGGCACGTCCATTGCCAAAGCCTGCCACGCACCAGCCTGAATGGATTGTGGGATCTACGTTTCGCTTACCACGAAGCCCTAACTAACGGAGCTGTCCGATTACGAACATTGCGAACAGCGGTTTTTACACTTTCGAAGAGAATCGAGTCAGTTCACCTGGATCACTGAGATCGCAGCAAGGTTCCTCACCCAGCGTGCAGGTCGCTTCTCTTCGGTGGAAATCATTTTGAAGATGCCATCTTTGCCGAGCTTTTGCCCATCCATTGAGTCGGCCACGAGCACGTCTCCCGTGTGAATGGAGGGATCGACTTCCGCGAGCGAGTAAAGGACGCTGTACTTGTCGGTGCCCTCCGCGACTACGGCGATCATAAAGAGCTTGCCGCGAATTTTCTCTCCCAGGGGCGTGCCGACTTTGGCAAGAAGGTCTGTCAACAGCACCCCCGCATACTGTTCGTTCGCCTTGATGTGCTCGTTGTAGACAGAGACAGATTTGTGCGGCATGGCGGCCAGATCTTCAGGTCTGATTGTGATGGATTTGCCGTCGAGGCCTCGCACGACTAGTTGCGTGGAGGGAGTAGTTGCCCGGGAGTGGTCCATTTCCTGAGCCTGCACACGTTGCCCATTGAAGCCCAGGGTTGCAATCGCAGTCAGCATCACCGCAGCCAGAATGAGTTGAGAAGGTTTTCTCATGCGCTCATTTTAGACTCCGACCGTGATCTTGCCGGGGAGCGAAGCGGGATCCTGCCGTTCGTTCTGGCCGCTCCGTGACACGCACAGCCCCGTGATGGAGGAAGCTGTCGCATAGGTAAAGCGGGGTGGGAAGCTTCAACTGACCCAGATATGGCAACCTAGACTCTGGAGGGTTGTCCGATCATGCCTGTTGAAACAGTTGCCGCCGCTCAAGTGACCAAGGATGTTCATGCCTGGGAGGCGGGAGGAGCTTCGTCTCCGGATGCGCTTGCGGCCTGGGTAGGCGCTCGGCTTGCAGCGCATGAGGCCGCTCTGGCTGCTCTGCTGGCGGTTGAGGGTCCGCGCACCGTCGATAACACGCTGCGGCTTTACGATGCGGCCATTGAGCATCTGGCGCTTGCAGGAGCGCAGGCGGGCGTGCTGAACTCTGTTGCCTCCGACAAGGCTGTTCGCGACCAGGCGCAGATGGAAGCGCAGCGCGTGGCGATGACGGGAAGCGCGTTGAGCCTGAATCGCGGGGTGTATGACGCGCTGGTGGCGATGGACGTGATGGATGCGAGCCCGGCGACTCGTCACTTTGTGGAGCGTACGCTGCTGGGTTATCGGCTGGCGGGCGTCGATAAGGACAAGGAGACGCGCGATCGCATTCAGGCGCTGCACGAAAAGGCCACCATGGCATCGCTTGAATTCAGCCGCAATATCCAGGAGGGCGGAAAGACGATTGTGGCGACGCAGGCGGAACTGGATGGGCTGCCACCGGATTACCTGGGACGGCATCAGCCAGATGCGAACGGGCAGATTACGCTCTCGACCGATCAGCCGGATATGCAGCCGGTGATGACGTTTGCTTCGAATGGCGATCTGCGCGAGCGGATGTTTCTGGCGTACAACACGCGCGCCTATCCCGCGAACAAGCAGATTCTGCTTGACCTGCTTTCGACGCGGCAGGAGATTGCTACGGTGCTGGGTTTTCGCAGCTGGGCCGATCTGGCAACTGCGGATCAGATGATGGGCTCGGCCGCAAACGTGCGTACCTTTCTGGCGAAGCTGGAAGAGGCAAGCCGCGATGGGGCAGTCCGTGAATTCGAACAGGTGATGGAATTTGTACGGACCAAACAGCCGGATTTGAAGGCGATCGACATCACGAGCCGCGGCTATTGGTACGAACAGTTCCGGCGGGCGGCATTCGATTTCGATTCGCAGTCGGTGCGGCCATACTTCCCGTACAAACAAGTGGAAGCCGGCGTTCTGGAGACTGCGGCGAAGCTGTTCAAGATTGAGTTCCGCAAATCGTCGGCACCGGCATGGCACCCGGCGGTGAGTGTCTTCGATGTGCTCGAAGAGGGCATCCCAGTGGGACGTTTCTATCTCGACATGCATCCGCGCGAAGGGAAGGACAAGTGGTTCTCCGCGGCGCCGATCGTGGCCGGTGTTCGAGGGCGCTACATGCCAGAGGCTGCGTTGATCTGCAACTTCCCGGCAGGAGACGCGGACGATCCCGGCCTTCTGCAATACAGCGACGTGGTGACGTATTTCCACGAATTTGGGCACTTGATGCACGCGATTCTCGGGGGGCAGACGGAGTGGGCTGGCGTTTCGGGTTTCTCCACCGAGGGTGACTTTATCGAAGTGCCGTCGCAGATGCTTGAGGAATTTTTCCGCGACGAAAAGCTGCTGCAGAATTTCGCGAAGCACTATGAGACGGGCGAGGTACTGCCGGCAGAGATTATTCGCAAGATGAAAACGGCGGGCGCCTTTGGCCGGGCAGACTGGACGCGCACGCAGCTCTATTACACGACGCTCTCGCTCGATTTGCACGACCAGGATCCAGCGCAGATTGACTTCGATGAGATTACGAAGCGGCTCTATACATCCCTGGTGCCGTGGACGTGGCTTGACGGCAATCGTATGTACGCGAGCTTCGGGCATCTTACCGGCTATTCGTCGAACTACTACACATACGCGTTCGACAAGGTAATTGCGCTGGACTTCTTTGGGCAGTTCGACCCGGCCGATCCGCTGGGCTGCGATGCGGGATCGCGTTATCGCAAGCTGGTGCTGGAGCAGGGCGGGTCAAAGCCGGGTCGGCAGATGGTTCGGGATTTTCTTGGCCGCGATGAGGAATTTGCGGCGTTTTCGAAATGGCTGAATGAAGAGTTCGAAGAGCAAGGATGAGGGAATGAGGGAGTAGAGACCGGAGAGCAGGGTGCGATGAGCGGATATCACATTGCGCAGGTGAATATCGGGCGGATTCTTGCGGAGCTGGATGATCCAGTGATGGCGGGATTTGTGAATCGGCTGGATGAGATCAATGCGCTTGCCGATGCCAGCCCTGGATTTGTGTGGCGGCTGATTGTGGAAGACGGAAATGCGACGTATCTGCGGCCGTTCGGAGATCCACGGATGCTGCTGAACATGTCGGTGTGGGAGACGGCGGAGCAACTTCGTAACTTCGTCTATAAGACGATGCATGTCGAATTGCTTCGCGAGCGGCATGCGTGGTTTGAAAAGCTTGCAGGAGTGTACACGGCACTCTGGTGGGTGCCGGCGGGACACATTCCCAGCGTGGATGAGGCGAAAAGGCGACTGGAGCATCTTGAGGCGCATGGGCCGACGGAATTTGCATTCACATTTCAGACAATCGTCGCCCCGAGCGCGGAATTTCAGCGGGGGATTGACTGGGCGTCGTTCCGGCCTTGTCCCGCGTTGTGAGTGTGGCGCGTCGAATTGTCCAGGTCCGTTACAAAAGCATTTGAATTTGAATTCCGCTGGGCTTCCGTGAGCCGAAATTGAGCATCAAACTCAATATGCCGGAAAGACGGCATCATTTGAGTGGGAATCGAAATTTGGCGAAGATAAAGTTTCTTCTGAAGTCCTTCAGCGCTGCTCTGAAGCGTTTGAGAACTCCATGATGCAAGATGGCGTCATCCTCCGAAAGGCCCCGCGACAACGACAAATAGATCGAGAGAACCTTAGAGGAATAATGACTGTGACTGTATCTGATTTTCGCCGCATCGCCCTCAGCTTCGAGGGTGCGGAAGAAGGTTCGCACATGGGGGCAGCAGATTTTCGTGTAGGTGGGCGAATCTTTGCGACCCTGGCTGCGGAAAGACACGGGTACGGCAACCTGATGCTGAACCCGGAACAGCAGGCTGAATTCATGGCCGAACAACCGAATATTTTTCTTCCGGTGGCAGGCACGTGGGGACTGAATGGTGCAACCCATGTGCGTCTCGCCGTGGTCAGCGAAGACATTCTGGCCGGGGCGTTGCGATGCGCGTGGAGACTGCGCATCGAGAAGAATCAGAATGCCCGCCAGGGTGCGCTGAATGCAGCGAAAAGGCGCAGCGAAGCATCCACGAAGAATCCTGAAATGATCTTGATGGACAAGCGCCGCAAAGCAGAGATCCGCGCACGGCTCACAACACCCGAGATGCTGGAGAGCGTGAAGAGACGTTACGGGCTGAATGACTAAGCCGGTTTAGGCGAGGCAGCCGACGCGGGATTAGTCGCGACGGAGGACGGTCATCGGCTCGATATGGCTGATGCGGCGCACTGCGAAATAACCTGTGCAGAGAGCCACCAGGCCAAGCATGACTCCCGCGAGCACGAAGGTAGCGGAATCATTCGGGCGCGTTTCATAAAGAATGCTGGCAAGCAATCGCGTGAGCGCAAGGGATGCGCCGATTCCAAGGGCGATGCCGAGACCGGTGAGCGCCATGCCCCTGTTCAGCATATGACGGATGATGCTCGCACGCTGCGCCCCAAGCGCCATGCGAATGCCGATCTCACGGGTGCGTTGATCCACGTCATACGAGATGATTCCGATAGATTCCGGTGACAGCAAGTAGAAGGGCAAGGAATGCAAAGGCAGGCCATGACCTGCGTGGCGAAACGGGTGCGCGCCACTCGACATCGAGAGAAGAGTTTCAAGGGGCACGACATCGGTGATCGGCTGATTTTTGTCGATGCGCAGAACAGCCCCGCGCAGGGCAGGAACCAGGGAACGGGGATCGCCATCGGTACGAATGACGAGGGTCATGAATTGAAAGCCGAGCTCGGGATAGGACCAGTATGCAGTGGGTTTTACCGGCGTGGCGAGACCGGAATGTTTGATATCTCCGACAACACCGATTACCGTGCTGGGCGTGTTGTTGCGCTTCATGTGAATGGTGACGCGCTTACCGATGGGGTTCTCGTTGGGCCAGAGTGTTTGCGCCATGGATTGGCTGATGACGACGTTGCCTGTCGCTGAAAAGGCCTCGCTGCGGTTGAATGTGCGGCCGCTGATGAGCGGAATCCCGAGCGTTTCGAAGAAGTCCGGCTCAACGAGTGAGACATCGACCACAGGCAATTGAGATTCGGGAAGGCTGGGGCGGCCTTCAACCTGTACGCCCGTAGCGGCAATGATGCCGGCGAACGGAAGAAATCCGTCGGCGCTGGCTGAGCGCACTCCTGGAAGAGCGCGAACCGAATCGAGCAGATTTGCGAAGAACTGGTTTTTCTGTTCGTCTTTCTCGTATCGAGCGTCGGGGAATTGTATCCATGCGGTGAGCACGCCCTGGGGATGGAATCCCGGATCGACGAGGACCAGCCGCTGGAAGCTGCGAATGAGCAGGGTTGCGCCGATAAGCAGAACGAGGGCGAGGGCAACTTCGGTAACAACGAGGATGCGACGCGCGATTCCGCGACGTTCACCGCCACGCGCTGTCGCTGATCCTTCCTGCAATGGCTCACGAGGGGCGGTGCGCGCAGCATCGATGGCGGGCATTGCGCCGAAGAGAAGGCCCGCGAGTAGAGAGACCACAGTGGCAAAAGCAAAGACGCGGAAGTCGAGTTGCAGGGCTTCGAGTGGGATGAGGTTGGCTGGAGCTATGGTTTTCAGAAGAGTCAGGCAGAGGTAGCCGAGACAGAAACCTGCCAGACCACCGACCAGAGATAGCAGGCAACACTCTGTGAGCACCTGGCGGACGACTCGTTTTGCGCTGGCGCCCAGGGCCATGCGAATGGCGATCTCGTGGCGGCGCGCCGAAGCTCGGGCGAGACTCAGCGTGGCCACATTGGCGCAGGCAATCAGCAGCACCATGCCGACGGCAGCGAGCAGCAGGCGCAGTCCCTGGGCGACATCGCCGGTGAGTTGCGTGCGCAGAGGCACAAGATTGACGCTCCAATTTTTCATGGAGGCCGGATCCTGCGACTCGAGCTGCGTGGTGAGACCGAGCATGGCGCTCTGGGCCTGTTTAAGCGTGACCCCAGTTCGAAGAAGCCCGATTGCCTGAAGCCATCTGCCGTGACGCGCACGATCAGCGGGGAGAAAATTCATCGCCACCCAGATCTCTGGCTTTTTCTGTGAGAACGATTGCTGCTTGATGAAGAACTGAAAATCGCGCGGCAGAATTCCAACGACCGTGTACGGCTTGTCGTCGAGCGTGATCTGGTTGCCGAGTATGTTCGGGCTGGATCCGAAACGGCGCTGCCATACGTCGAAGCCCAGAACGGCGACGCGGTTGGATCCGGCATTTCCATCCTGTGCGGGAACAAAGACGCGACCGACGGCGGCATTGACTCCCAGCAGCGAGAAGAAGTTGGGCGAAACCGAGGCAGTTGCGATCTGTTCCGGCGTGTCTCCACCAGAGAGGATGGACGAGTCATTGAAGATGGCGGCCATCTGATCGAATACCGTGTTGTCCTGTTGCCAATTGAGAAATGTTGCAGGCGAAGTGACGTTCTGCTGCTCGCCGTCGGGCATGCGACGCTCCCAAACCATGACGAGACGATTCGCATTGGGAAAAGGCAGGGGCCGGATCAGGGTTGCATCGACGACGGTGAAGATGGCGGTATTGGCGCCGATGCCGAGCGCGAGGGTAAGCAGCGAGACGAGCGCAAATCCGCGATGCTTGAGGAGCACACGCGAGCCATACCGTACATCGTGCCAGAGCGATTCCAGCAGGCCGAGGCTGTCCTGCTGGTGAATGTCGCCGAGAATATTGGTGACGTTGCCCAGCTTGATGTGGGCAGCGCGGCGTGCTTCCTGCGGAGACATGCCGCGCTCGATGTTCTCTTCTGTCTCCGTTTGCAGATAGGCCTCAAGTTCACGGGAGGACTCTTCGCGGCGGCCGTGGCGCTGAAAGAAACGCTTCCAATTCATGATCTACTCCTCGGCGGGCTTCAGGACGCGGTTGACGGCGCGCACAAGCTGCTCCCAGCGCCCGGTCTGGCGAAGGAGGTGCTTTCGCCCGGAGGCGGTGAGCTTGTAGAAACGTGCCTTGCGGTTGTTCTCAGAAGGTCCCCATTCCGAACTGATCCAACCGCGATCCTGCAGCCGGTGCAGGGCAGGGTAAAGAGAGCCGTGTTCGATCTGCAGCACTTCATCGGAGCGATGCTCAATGACGTGGGCGATTGTGTGACCGTGGGCAGCGCCAAGCAGCAGGGTCTGCAGGATCAGCAGATCCAGAGTGCCCTGGAGCAGATCGGCCTCGAGTGGCGGTGCGCCGCGCTTTGGCATGGTTTGGATTCCCCAAGATCATCGACCGGATAGAGTTCCAGAAGATGATCTATGGGAACATACGCTTGCTCCGCTGTGTTTTGGCAAGAAGGATGTGACGAACTGCGAGCAAGAGAGCTAACACCTTGCAATGGGCTCGCTGCTGCATGACAATGGCGAGCGAGATTCATTTCATTCAGCCGGGGCAGCCAAAGTCGGCGCAGGTAATCGAAAGGTCCTTGCCATGACAGTCAAAGTGCGCTTCGTGTTTTTCGCGGTTCTTTTTGTATCGCTCGCCAGTCCGGCCCGGTCGCAATCGGAACGCAAGACAACTGCCGGTGCTGGTCCTGGCGGGCTGCCGCAGGTTACGTTTCTTGCGCATCGCCTGGGTACGGATCATGCGGAAGGCGTGACCACGCTGGATATGAATGGCGATGGGTTTCCGGATATTTTGAGCGGGGCCTACTGGTATGAGAATCCGGGACCCAATGGCGGCGAGTGGAAGAAGCACCAGTATCGCGAGGCAGGCACTGTCGGGGAGTTTGTAGCGGACTGCGGCGAATGGACTATCGATGTGAATCACGATGGGGCGCCGGACGTGGTAACCGCAGGCTGGCAGACCAACGGCATCTGGTGGTACGAGAATCCGAAGCAGCCGGGCGCGATGTGGAAGAAGCATTTCATCACCGACAGCTACGATACCGAGGGCGGTGCGATGGCCGACCTCAACGGCGATGGAGTTCCGGATCTGATCTTCGCCCACTACAACCACTCCGGAATCATCTGGATTGATTTCGCCGGGCCCGAGCCAAAGGTGCATCATGCGGGCGGCGCGGAGCAGGATGGCCACGGAGTGGGTGTTGCGGATATAGACGGCGACGGCCTGGCCGACATACTCACGCCGAACGGATGGCTGAAGCAAATGGATATCAGCAAGAACGACTGGGAGTGGCATCCGGACTGGCAGATGGGGGATGCGGGATTTCCAATCATTGGCTACGACGTGAACAACGATGGCAAGATGGACGTGATCTATGGGCAGGGTCACAGCTACGGTCTCTATTGGCTCGAGCAGATCGGCGAGGGCGACAATCGCCATTGGGTGCGGCGTGCAATCGATGAGTCCTTCTCGCAGGTGCATGCGCTCAAGCTGGTGGACATTGATGGCGATGGCGAGCCTGAATTGCTTGCGGGAAAGCGGTATCGCGGACATAACGGAAGCGATCCGGGATCGTACGATCCGCTGGTCATTTACTACTACAAGATCGATCGCAAGACGGGAGCGTTCAGCCGGTATCCCGTAAGCGTGAATGGAACGGCGGGTGCGGGAACGCAATTTGTGGTCGAGGATCTGGATAAGGACGGCGACATCGACATCGTGGTGGCCGGGAAGACCGGTGTGCATTTCCTTGAGAATCTGCAGGTCAACAAGGTTCCGAAGGAGCAGCGGGAAAAGGAACTCTTTCTGGATAAGAACTGGCCATTCCCTGACGAGGGACCCCAGGTAAAGCAGGAAGAGGCGCCTAAACCGCAGAAACAGTGAGAAACGGATTCGACAGGGTTTAAGTCGATCTGGGGTAGGGGTTTGCACTGTTTGTGGTTCAAATCAGTAGTTTCGGGAAAGATTTCCACAGATAAATGAGGGCGATTCGATAATTTTCTCAGGATAGGGCAACGTTTCGGTTCCTCGCGCATCTGACTAGGTAATTAGCAGAGGCTTCCTCGAATTTGACCCATCCAAGAAAGGTTTCTACTCCCTTTTGAGGGTCTGTTGTTAGACCCCTTCTCTCGACCCCCTTCAGGACCTCCCTCCCAATCAAACGCCTCTCGAGCGGGCTCACCGGAAGGTGAGCCCATCTGCTTTCAGGGGAGAGATTGGCCTAGCTACAATCGGATATGTGAAGCGGCCTCTACCTTTCCAACCCCCCGAATCCGATCCAAGCCTTCAGCCTATTGATGATTTGTTCAAGATTGCGGGCCTGGTGCGCAACCGTCGCAAGGCTCCGGCGGGCATCACGACCCGGCTGCGCGAAATGCGTCAGGACGCAGCGACAAAGCAGGAGCTGGCTTTGCCTGCTCCGCTGCCTGGTTTGTCGAAAAGCGGAGTCGGGTTGCTTCAGATTCCGAGTTGGCGCGATCGGAAAACGATCCGGCAACTGGCTCTGGCATGGATTCAGCACGCGCCTGGGCGGTGCGAGCCGGGCGTATTGTGCCGAAGCTGCTGCCGGCGAGTTGAATCTCGGATTTACCGCTGCCGACAACCGCGAAGCCGTCGTAGAGAATCGCCGGCTTCTGGCAGAGGCGGTGACGGGCGATAGGACTACGCCCATTGTGACGTTGCGGCAGTTTCATTCGAATCTTGTGGTCATCGCTTGCGCCGGAGATGCTGATCGCGATCGTCCGCGGAAGGCCGACGGAGTGATTACGGCTGAGCCAGGGTTGCTGATCGCGATTCAAACCGCGGATTGCATTCCGGTGCTGGTTGCGGACCGGAAACGTCGCGTTGTTGCGGGGTTCCATGCGGGTTGGCGCGGAACGGTAAAGCGGATCGTGGAACTGGGCATCGGAAGGATGCGGCTCGAGTTCGGTTCTCGTCCGGAAGACCTGATCGCAGCTATCGGACCGGGCGTCGGCCAGTGCTGCTACGCCGTTGGCGAAGAAGTGATTTCGGAATTTGAATCGCAATTCAGCTATGCGCGCGAGTTGTTCCGCGAGGTGTTTGATTCTGATCCTGTCCGCAAGAAGTATCCGATGCTGTTTCTTACACAGCGGGCTCCGGGGCACTCGCCGATCGGACCTGGGATGCATCTTGATTTGATTGAAGCCAATCGCAGACAACTGCTTGATGCTGGTCTGAAGGCGTCAGCCATAAGTGTTACGGGCGGATGCACCAGCTGCCACACGGACTTGTTTTTTTCGCATAGAGCATCGCAGGGACATGCGGGGCGCATGATGAGCGTGATCGGGATTCGTGGCTAAGGCAAAAAAAGCTGCGGCCGGCTGGTCGCAGCTTCAGTTTGAATTGGATAACTACGAAGCTGTGGCGCAGAAGAGGTGCGCCTGCTGTTTTTACCACAAGAGATATGCGCGGAAGACCCGAAATCAATCGTGAGCGAACGATCAGGCTGCTGGAGCTGCTTCGCCTGGATTGACCAGGTCGCGCAATTCCTTTGAGGGCTTGAAGTACGGGACGCGCTTTGCTGGGACTTCCACGCGCTCCCCAGTTTTGGGATTGCGGCCAATGCGAGGATTGCGCTGGCGAATGCGGAAGGAACCGAATCCGCGGATTTCGATCTTGTCACCACTTTGCAAAGCGGAAATCACTGAATCAAAAACCGTCTCCACGATGACTTCGCCATCGCGGCGCGTTAAGTCGCCCAGGCGGGTGACCTTTTCCACCAGATCTGCCTTCGTCATGTCCTCTGGCCTCCGTACCACAGGATAAACGCATTCGGCACAGGAGGTTAAGAAAAAACGATTCTTCTGTGGATTCGACCTTCCCCAATTACAGATCTGGGGCCAGGGGCGGCTATTGTTTCTCGCTAACGATGCTGTGCTGTCCGCGAGGCGGTATGATGTCCTGAGTCTTCCCCGACTGCTGAATCATCGAGAAGGGAAGGGGCAAGTCATTGGTGGAATATCCCAAGTACAGCATCGTCATTCCGGCCTACAACGAGAGTGGACGCATTCCAGCAACTCTTGAATCTGTAGTGGCCGCGATCCGCGCCAACGAGTGGCGGGCCGAGGTCATCGTGGTGAACGATGGTTCGACGGATTCCACGGCACGGCTTGTACGCGATTTTGCCCTGCATGCCCCGGAGGTGCGCTTGCTTGAAAACCCCGGAAACCGCGGCAAAGGCTATAGTGTGCGTGCCGGTATCCTCGATGCACAGGGTGAAGTATTGATGTTCACGGACGCCGATCTTTCGGCCCCGATGGACGAGGCCGGCCGTCTGTTTGCCGCGATTGCAAATGGGGCCGATATTGCCATTGGCTCCCGCTGGCTGGAAAGCGGACGGCAGACTCACCGCCAACCGCTATATCGGCAGTTTTTCGGCCGCTGTTTCAACGCTGTTTGCCGCATGGTGATGCAGTTGCCTTTCGCTGATACGCAGTGCGGATTCAAGGCGTTTACCCGGGCAGCGGCGCAAACGGTATTCCAGCTTCAGACCATCGAGCGGTGGGGGTTCGACCCCGAAATTCTGTTTATTGCCATCAAGCGGGGCTTTCGTGTGGTCGAGGTGCCGGTGAGCTGGGCGCACGACGAGCGCAGCCGGATGAGCTATTTGCGCGACGGGCTGCAGATGCTGAAGGAACTTGCGATCGTGCGGTGGAACGCTCTAACGGGGCGCTATAGCAAAAGCACCGAGGCAATTCTCCGTACCGGGGAGACGCGTTAAGGCGTACCAGCAAGCCACGCTTCCGAGATACCCTCCGGCACCTCTGAGCGGTTTTTCTGTTCACTTTCACATCGGGATGTTAGGTTGAACAGGAATTCCCGGGAGGTTCCATCCGCCCCATGGCTTGCCGCCCCAGCCAACGCCTGCTCCAGCATTCCTCGCTCATCAACATCCTTCTTCTGATTCTCTTCGCGACGCGAGCGCATAGCCAGGGTTTCGATGCTACCCACCTGCGCCAGCCCGCGAGTCTTGGCGACGTAAAGTGGCTGGTCAGCGCCGGAGACGAGCCAGCCTTCGCTTCCTTCTCTTTTGACGATTCGAACTGGACGCTGTTTGACCCTCACAAGTCCATCGATATGTTGTATCCGAAACGGCCGCCGGTCATTTGGTACAGACTTCATGTCAAAGTCGATACTGCGACGACGGGTCTGGCCCTGAGTGAAAACTACATTTCGCAAGCGTTCGAGATTTATGCGAATGGGGAGCGGCTGATGGTACTGGGGCAGGTTTCGCCCTGGGTCGCTTACACATCGCGTGCGAGAGTCCTGGTGCCCATTCCTGATCGGCTGTTGGCGAACAGCGAACTGGTCATTGCGATGCGAGTTCACATCTCGCCGGTGGAGTGGCATGGGCAGCAGCCCGGATACTCAGCTTCAAATCTCTCCATCGGGCAGGCGGAAACGCTGTACCGATACAACTGGCTGACCGCAATTGGCGCGAATGCCATGGATTGGATCGATCGTTTCCTGGTGATCGGTCTTGGGTTTGTAGCCCTGGTGCTTTACGCGTCGCAGAGGCGCCAGACTGTTTATCTGTGGATCTTCGCAGTTGGGGCGCTGGTGCTGGCGGAAACGCCGCTTCTTGTCCTCACTACGTTTCGCAACGTGCCGACGATCTGGGAGCTCCTCGGCGCAGTTCCGCGACTGGTTGGTCCGTTCATATGGGTTTCGCTTTACTTCGCTTTTGTCCATCGGCGCGTTGGATGGGTGTGGCGCATCATTTTAATTCTTGCCGGAATCGCGGATTTTATTGCTGGGCTTCAGGAATGGTTTATATCTTTGCCGGTGCAGTTACAGCTGCTCACGAATTTGCCGTACATTGCGCTTCTGTCGGTGGCGATGCCGATTGTGCTCATCATCCACTGGCGACGGGGCAATCGCGAAGCGGGCATCCTGCTTATTCCGGTCGTTCTGTTCAGCTTCTATATCTATGCGGTCATTGTCTTCGACACGCTCTTTCAGTTTCCGGCGTGGCGGCAAAGCGCGTTGCACGGGATCAACCGGATCGATCGATTGCCGGCCGGGCCGTTTTCAGTGTCGCTGCATAACATTACCGGAGTGCTGTCCACGCTTTCGCTGGCCATCATCATGTTGCAGCGCTCCGCAACCATGAGCCGGCGGCAAGCGCAGCTCGAAGGTGAATTGGCCGCAGCTCAGGAAGTACAGCGTGTTCTTGTTCCGGAGCAAACCGGCTGCTGTGCCGGGCTTCAAGGTCGAGTCAGCCTACGAACCAGCGCAGCAAGTAGGCGGCGATTTCTTCCAGGTGCTTCCCGATGGAGCCGGCGGTATGCTGATCGTGGTTGGCGATGTTGCGGGGAAAGGGCTCCCTGCGGCGATGCTGGTTTCTGTGCTGGTGGGAGCGATTCGCGGCGTGGCCGAGTTTACGAAAGATCCGGCGGAATTGCTTGCCAATTTGAACGAGACGACTGGTGGGACGAGGCGGGAGCGGATTTTCTACCGCTCTGATCGCCAGAATCGGCGCAGATGGTCAGGTCTCCATAGCGAATGCAGGACATTTGTCGCCCTATCTCGATGGCAGGGAAGTGGAGCTTCCCGGGGCGCTCCCGCTCGGGGTTGCAAGCTCCACCTGCTATGAGACAACCGAGTTCCACCTAGACCCCGGTAGTCGCCTCACGTTTTATTCCGATGGGGTGATCGAAGCGCAACGGCCGAATGGCGAGCTCTTCGGTTTCGATCGCGCGCGGGAAGTTTCGGTGAAGTCTGCCGCCGAAATCGTCGAGACGGCAAAGCGATTCGGGCAAGAGGACGACATCACTGTCGTTACCGTCACCAGGACCACCGCGGTCGCCACCGCTGCTTAAAGCAGGTGGAATACGTGCATTCAGTCGACACTGATTCCGAAACGATTTAGGTTGCAGATTATGCGGATCGCTCTCGCCGCCTCTCCTCCTCTGCGTCGATGCTTTCGCGATTGATGTCGCGTGCCGGGTCTTTCTTTTCAGGCGATTGATCGTAGGGAATTACGCGGACTGTTTGTACGCGCAACACACCAAGCAACTGCACTCTGCGGGGTGGGCTATTGCGGCCTTCTTCACGAAGATCGTCGCCGGTGTAAGCTTCGTCTTCAACCGAATACTCGTAGCTCGATGCATTTTCGCCAAGATCGGCATTGTGCCCGGCCAGAATTGATTCCGCTTCAGCCGAGCGATCGCCAGCCAGGACAGTGACAACTGCCGCGTCTTTGCCGCGCCCGAACCGATGCGCGAAGTAGCGAGCCCGATCCTCAGGAATATTCATGGCTGTGAACGAACGTTGCAGGTCGGCGGCATCCTCATAGCCTTCGTCATATTGATCCGCCGGATCGGCTTTGACCTCACGTGCTTCAGCTTCGTTGCCGCTGAACCAAGCCTTTATCTTGTCCCAGGTCGAGGGTTCTTTCTCTTCGATTTCGTGGACGGTGGTGTTGCCGAAGGTCGAGGACTCTCCGGTGTAAGAGCCGTGATGCGCGATGCCGAGATGGGCGGACGTGAAGCCCGCCTTCTCGAGGGCGTCCACTGCCTTGCGGGCGTCGCTACTATTTTCGAAATAGGCGGCGAGTGTGCCTAGAGAAAACGCTGTCTGAGCCATAGGATCCTCTTTTGGGGTGGAAAGGTAATTGTGCGAATCCGTGAAAGCGGCAAAATCAAGCGCCGCGCGGCCGTCTTTATTTTTCCGGTTTTGGGTCGTTCTGCAGTCTTAGGATGCAATCGAATCAAGATGGTTTTCCACGCAATGAATATGCATGCGGAAAACACGATTGCAGCTATTTTTCTACTTACGCGGGAATCGGCGGGACCGGATTCGAGCTTCCATCATGCCGTGGCTGTCTTTGCAATGGACTGCAGGCCGCGGGCTTCGATTTCGAATTCGCGGATTTTGTATTTCTGGATTTTCCCGGAGAGCGTGGCGGGAAACTCATCGACGAAGCGAACATGCTCGGGGATTTTGTAATACGCGATCTGCGCTTTGCACCAATCGCGGATTTCGGCTTCAGTGGCTTCGACGCCGGGGCGAAGACGGATCCAGGCGACAACGATTTCACCAAGGCGTTCATTGGGGATGCCGACGACCTGGACCTCGCCGACCTTGGGATGGGTGTAGAGGAATTCTTCGACTTCGCGGGGATAGATGTTCTCGCCACCGCGGATGATGACATCGCGCGAACGGCCGGTGATGTGAAGGCATTCATCCTGGCGCATCACGCCCAGGTCGCCGGTATGCAGCCAGCCGTCGGGCTTGACGACATCCGCAGTGCCGACAGCATCGCCATCGTAGCCCTTCATCACGGCATAGCCGCGCACACAAATTTCGCCTTGCATGCCGATGGGAAGGCGAGCGCCATCGGTGGTGGAGAGGACCTGGATCTCGGTTTGCGGCATGGCTCGGCCGACGGTGTTGACGCGGATCTCGAGCGAATCGCCGGCGTCGCTCATGGTGACGACGGGCGAGGTTTCAGTCTGGCCGTAGGCGATGACGAGTTCGCCGATGTGCATTTCATTGAGAACGCGTTTCATCAGTTCGACGGGGCAGGGAGCGCCGCTCATCATGCCGGTGCGCAGGCTGGAGAAATCGAAAGTTCGCGAATTCCGGCAATGCGAATTCTGCGACGTACATTGCCGGCACTCCGTAGACAGATGTTGCTCTTTCGTCGTGGACCGCCAGTAAGGTAGCGCGTGCATCGAATGTCCAGTTGGGCAGGATGAGGGCGGCGCCGGAGTTCAACGCGCTCATTGTTCCGATGACGCATCCATAGCAGTGGAAGAGCGGAACCGGCACGACAATGCTGTCTATCTCGCTATAGTGAAATCCCTGAGCGAGGAACTGGCCGTTGTTCACCACGTTGTGGTGGGTCAGCATTACGCCCTTGGGCAGTCCGGTTGTGCCACTGGTGTACTGGATGTTGGCGATATCTTCGACGGCAACATGATCGGGCAGTTGGCCGGGAGCGTCGAGGAGTGCAGGCCACTCCGGCGAGTCGAAGTAGATGGTGTGGGCGAGTTCGAGATGCAGGCCGTGGCGGGCGCGCTCCAGCACCTCCTCGTAATTTCCGCGCTTGTCCTGATGCCAGAGAAACAGCGCTTTCATCCGCGAGCGCGTGAGGGTGTACTGCAACTCGTGGGAACGATAGGAGGGGTTGACGTTGACGAGTGCCGCACCTGCGCGGGCACAGCCCATATGCAGCATCACCCACTCGATGCAGTTGGTGGACCAGAGACCGACGCGGTCGCCACGCCGGATGCCGAGCGACCACAGCCCACGGGCTACGCGATCGGCTGCATCGCTGAGTTGGGCCCAGGTCATGCGCTGCGACTGGTGGCGCGAAGCTACTGCCAGACGATCGGGATAGCGACTGGCGGTGCGATGGAGAAGTTCGCCGATGGTGAGGTTCGAGGAGGGGACGGTCTTCTCCGCGGGTGTAACTCAGCGTCGTTTGGTCGTCGTCAACGGGCATGGTGCAAGCTCACATTTCCAAATGGGCAGTTTAACGCGCGGGAACGTAGCGAAAGTGTGATCCAGCACACCAATATGGGCTGATGGTTCGTTTGAATCCCGTCTACATTTTTTGCTTCTACGCCTCCGGTTTCTCCCATTGGCCCGTTTCGGCAGATTTGAAAATGGCTTCGATCACTGCCATGTTGGCGATGGCTTCTTCGAGAGGCACTGGAACTTCGCCGCCTTCGAGGACGGCGCGGGAGAAGGCGTCGCCTTGCATGGTGTACTGGTCAGCGATGGGGAATTCCTCGACCTTAATGCCGGTGCCGAAGAGCTCGCCGGTTTCATCGATGAGGATGCGGGTTGGGCGCTCTTTGGGCGCGTTGAATGGGATCTGAATTTCTATCCGCCCCTTGGTGCCGAAGAATTGGACCTTCTGATACGGAACCAGTTGCGTGCTGCAGGTGAAGATTGCCTGGCCGGCTTCGAAGTCCAACAGCGCAGAGGTTAGGCGATCAATTTTCATCTTGGGGTCGCGATCGATGAGGCCGACAACGCGACGCGGTTCCTGGCCGAATCCGTAGCGTGCGGCCTGGACGCAGTAGCAGCCGATATCGAGCAGGGCTCCGCCGCCGGACTCGATGTGATTGCGGATGTTGGCGGGGTCGTTGTTGAAGTAGCTGAAGTGTCCTGCAACGGAACGCAATTGGCCGATGCGCCCTGAGCGCAGCAGTTCTCCGACGCGCAACCACTGCGTGTAGCTGCGAATCATGAAAGCTTCGCCGATCTTGACGCCGGTGCGGGCGCGGACGGCAAGGAGCGTTTTGGCTTCGGCGACGGTGATGCTGATGGGCTTTTCGCAGAGGACGTGTTTGCCGGCTTCCGCCGCTTTGACGGTCCAGGGCACATGCATCTGGTTAGGCAGGGGATTGTAGATGGCGTCGATGTCGGGGTCGGCGAGCAGTTCCTCGTACGATCCGTAGGCTTTGGGGATGCCCAGTTTCGCCGCTGCGTCTTTGGCTTTGGTGAGATCGCGCGAGGCGATTGCATCGACGGTCGTGTATTGGCCGTGCTGCATGGCCGGCAGAACTTTTCTGATTCCGATACTGGCTGTGCTGAGAACACCCCAGCGAAGCTTCTTCGACATGGCAGCAATGATACAAGCAGTGCAGCCGTCGGTAGTCGTTGCCATCGTCGGCGTTATTTTCGAAAGCTTTCATTTCTCGCGCCGAAGACATTCGCTATAATCTGGCCACCGATGAGAGCTTCCCCTGCTCACGAGGGCGCTTCATCGAGTTCAGCTACGCTAGCTTCCCAGGAAAAACAGATCATATCGCCACCTACACGACCGGTAGTCATTGAGCCCGATCCGAACGCAATCAGTACGCGTGGCCTGACGTCCAGGTTGCGAAGGATCACGACTTCCGGCCTGTACGTTCCAGAGATTGATGGCTTGAGATTTGTCGCGATTACTTCGGTGATCCTCTACCACATTTCAGCTCAGGCGAGGGTTGCAACAGTTCTTGGATCTCATCCGAGCCCATTTGTCATGGCGATAGGAAACGGCTTTAGAGGCGTTCCGCTCTTCTTTGCCATCAGCGGATTCATCTTGGGAATGCCGTTTGCGAATCACGTCCTTCTCGGGAAGGAGAAGGTGGATTTGAAACGCTACTTTCTCCGTCGCGTGACTCGACTCGAGCCGCCTTACATACTTGTGATGCTGCTCCGCTCGGCCATTCTCTTGTTCATCCTTCATAAGGCGTTCAGCGAAGTGTTGCCGCATACGCTCGCCAGCCTTTTCTATCTTCACAACGCGGTCTTCGGACAGTTCAGCCTGATCAATCCTCCGGCTTGGTCCCTCGAGATTGAAATCCAGTTTTACTGCGTTGCTCCTCTGATTGCTTATTGCTATTTTTCAGTCAATGGACGATGCGTCGGCGATGTATCTGCGTGGCCGCAGTCATCGCTGGATGTTTAGCGCGCGACTATTTCGCAGCTTTAAGCCCAAGATTCGAGTGGAGTATCGTGTGCTACTTCCAATACTTTCTTGCCGGTTTTCTACTGGTCGATCTATACGTTTCCGATTGGAAGAGGATTCCGAAACATTGGTTGTGGGATGGGGTTTCTCTTCTCTCCTGGGTATGGATTTTTCTGGACGCGGAAGCACGCGTGCACTACTTTCTACCGCTGCTTATTGTCGTGGCCTTCATCGCAGCCTTCAAGGGACCGCTCTCCTCGCGGCTGTTTCGATTCACGTGGATTTCTTTGATCGGCGGGATGTGCTACAGCATTTATCTCACCCACAATCTTGCAATCTCCCTGGTAGCATCGGCGTTCGACCGGTTTCATCGTCTGCAGCCTCTCAACGGTTGGGAGTTGCTCGTACTTATGTCACCGGCTTGCCTGGCCGTCACATTCGTCATCGGCGTCGCCCTCTACTTGCTGATAGAGAGGCCGTGCATGGACAAAAACTGGCCTGCAAAGCTCGTGCGAGCCGTGAAGGGTACCCTGCGCTCATGGGACATTCGCTATAATCTGGGCCACCGATGAGTTCTTCTCCTACTTACAGAGTCAATTCGTCGTCTACAAGCTCGACTCCTCCGGAACAACAGATCGTGTCGACGCTCGAACCCTCAGCACCGGCGGCAGATGAGTCCCGCGGGAGTGCGCTATTCCATGGCATGTGCCTGGCCGTGCTGCTGATTGTAGCTGCGGCGGCATCATTCAGCGCCTTCTATGAGAAATGGCATTTCCGCGAACAGGGCGCGCGCGGCACCGACCTTATTGCCGAATTCGATCGCATGATCGACGGGACGGCAAATCGACCCTATATCTATCGGCAATTGTTGCCCGATATCGCCAACTCCCTTACCCGCGTACTGCCGGTGGATGCGATTGCACGGCGAGTACCGGCGAGGGCGAAAGAGCGAATTGGAGTTGCGTTTAATCTTTCTTCAAAGACGTACCCGGCTCAATATCTGATCGTGTATATCGCGACGTACTTGTCTGCTTTGCTTGCTGCGTTTGCGCTGTACCGGGTTTGTACGGCCGTGAAATTATCGCAACCCGCAGCGGTGTTTGCGACCGTCGTGTTCATGCTCCTTTTTCCGTTGATTGGGATCAAAGGTGGGTACTTCTTTGATTTTCCAGAGCTGTTCTTCATGGCGGCGGCGGCCTGGATGGCGCTTGAACTCGAGTGGTGGTGGCTCATCCCCATTGCGGCGCTGGGAACGTGGAACAAAGAGTCCTTCCTGCTCTTCATGTTCACGCTGTATCCGCTCTTCCGCCTTCGCAGTTCTCGTTTGAAGTCGCTGATGGGCGTTTGCGTTCTGGCTGCGGTGTGTGTCGTGGTTTACCTTCCCATCCGGCACCACTTCGCGCATAATCCCGGCGGAACCGTTGAATGGCATCTCAAGGATCAGGTTGATTTCTACCTGCATCCTTTCCGCGTGGATACGTGGGTCGACAGGACCTACGACCTGATGTTCCCGGCCTTGAGTGCTCCGATTCCTCTCATGCTCCTGATCTGGGTTGTCTGGCGAAGCTGGCGCCTTCTGCCTCTCTGGCTTAAGCGCCACGCGCAGATCGCGGCTGTGATCAACATTCCGCTCTACCTGCTTTTCTGCCAGCCGGGAGAATTTCGCGACCTTAGCCTGCTGTTTATTTCGTTTCTGCTAGTCCTGGCGTTCAGTCTGCAGGAGTGGATGGATTCCGTGTGGCTGAAACGTCCCGAGGTGGCTGTTTAGGCATACGTTTGGAACAAACCGATACCCTTCGGGCGAGAACGAACAGGTGCAGAGGGTCGGAGGGCGAAGGCTTTGTCACCCTTCGCGTAAACCACAAGAGCCTTAATTCGCGTCGGGAGGAGAGGCTAAGGATGGGAAATTCTTGGTGGGCGCTGCAGGATTCGAACCTGCGACTTCCACCGTGTGAAGGTGGCACTCTACCGCTGAGTTAAGCGCCCGGAACCGGAGGGGGCGCCCCGGATGAGCGCAGGGTGCGCCAGAGGGGCTCGCTGTAGGTTAGAGTATCACCAGCGACACTCGGCGGCCAACCCTGCTGCACGGCCGCTGGGAGGCAGCTGAATTCGCTCCAAGTTACTGATGCGCTGGCTAGTACGATCAATCCGAGTGGCATGCGAATCCGCTCCAGGGGACCAGCGATTGGTTTCGCGGCTGTCTTTCGCAGGATGCCGGGGTTTGCCGGTTTTCGAGCTTGCCCCGGTTAATGCGGGGCGATGGACGGGGGCTCCCCTGGTGGCCATGTCGAGCCGGTCGGAAGACGACGAACCTGGTCAAAAGATCGGCACCGATTCGGGGCGGTCGGGGCAGCATTCAAGGAACAAAAAACCATTAAACAGTGTGAATTCAGAGCCGGAAACTGACGATTCCGCGCAACCTTCCGGGGAAGACGGGGTTCCAGAAGATATGGCAACCCTGGTACTGGACAATCCGGCGCTGGGACAGGGCACACCGAAGAACCCAGCTGAGACGCAAAAGCCCATCAATTATGCGTTGGACGAGTCAAGCGATGCGGCGGTTATGCTGCGGGTGGCAGCAGGCGATGAGGCTGGTTTCAATTACCTCGTGGGAAAGTACCACCGCGCAATGATCAGTTTCCTTTTTCGGATGGTGCATAACCAGGCGGTTGCCGAAGAATTAGCGCAGGAAGTTTTCCTGCGGGTGTATCGTTCGCGTGAGAGCTATCGGGCGGAAGCAAAATTCACGACATGGCTCTACCGGATCGCGACGAATCTTGCGGTAAATCACGCACGCGACACCCGGCACGAACGGTCTGCGTCGACGATTTATCTGGACGCGCCAGACGAGGAGTCGGGCACGACGCCAGATGTGGCTGACGATACTCCTTCAGTGGAGCAGAGCATTTTGCGCGATGAGCGAATGGCGGCGATTCGGGCGCATGTGATGGCACTGCCGGAACGGCAGCGGATGGCAGTGTTGATGCACAAGTACCAAGGGATGGATTATCGGCAGATCGGGGACGTGCTGAAACTGAGCGAGTCGGCGACCAAGTCGCTGCTTTTCAGGGCATACCAGACGCTGCGGGATAAGTTGAAAGAGTTCATTTAATCTCCCTAGCGACTAAGACCTGTCGCCAGGGCCCCGGATCAGAAGCGGGGTAGGAATTGCAGGAAAAGCCGGGCGACACCGGGCGGGGAGTGGGGTGGTAGCGATGAAAACGATGAACAAATGCACCGCGATGGAAGAGAAGCTGGCTGACATGCTGCTCGATCCTGAGGCGGCGCCTGCCAAGGTGAAGACTCATGTTGCGGAGTGCGACAGCTGCCGCAAAGAGCTTGAAGAGATGCGCGCTACCATGGCGGCGATGGATGCCTGGACGGTGCCGGAACCCAACCCCTACTTCATGACGCGTCTTGGTGCGCGGATGCGCGAGGAACGGGAAGCTCCGCCACAATCCTGGTTGCAGCGGATTCGCGCCCGCTTTGCCTATGGTCCGCCAATGCACGCTCGTCCGCTGGCTGCGATGGCGCTGACGATGATGCTTCTAGTGGGTGGTGGAACTTACCTGGGCGTCACGAACATTGAACAGCCACAGCCGCCGGACCACGACGCTGCCGTGGTGCGCGATTTGCAGACGCTTGACAGCAATTCGCAGGTGCTCGATCAGCTGGAGGCGATTTCTGACAACCCGAACGACGCGATCTCGGACGATCCGAATTCGGATGATCCTCAATTGCAATAGTTGAGGAGGTAGGGAGTTTTTTGAATGGCGGGGGCCAGGATCATGAATGGGGCAAGAGACAAAGGGAATGTGAGGGAGACGCGCGGGGCGGTTCTGTCCGCCGCAGCGGCGCTCTGTCTTTGTCTGCCTGCCGGCCCTCTTCTCGCGCAGCATCAAAACAATTCACATCCTGCGCCTGCCGCGCATTCGGCTCCTCATATGCAGTCGACGCATCCAGAATCGCCCAGACAGCAGTATCAGAACCAGGGACGGACGGCCGCGCCGCAATATCAAAATCGTGCGCCGCAGCAGTATCAGAATCGGCCGGCACAACAATATCAGCCCTATCGCGCTCCGGTCGGAACACAGGCCGATCGTCCGGTGCAGAACCCATATACACCGCAGGCGGGAGCACGCGGCGTTTATCCGAGTTCCAACTACAACACCTACGGTCGCCAGCCGTATCCGGGCACTGCCAAGCAAACCTATGCGCCTCCAGGTCATCTTGGTGCGTGGCTCAACACACATCGCAATGTTCCGGTGCCGCAACAGCAGCAAATGCTGCGCAGCGATCCGAGCTTTCGCCAGCTGCCGCAGGGAGAACAGCAGAGGGTGATGAACCAGCTCAACCAGGTAAACCGGTTGCCGGACGCTCAACGCGAGCGGCGCCTGGCGCGGGCAGAAAACCTTGAGCGGCTATCGCCGGATGACCGGGCGCGGGTTGCACAATCTGCGCGCCGCTGGACGACGATGCCGCAGGATCGACAGGCGATGATGCGCAATGCCTTCCGGGATTTGAAGGCGGTTCCGCCCGATCAGCGATCGATCGTTCTGAACTCAAGCCGCTACCAGGGCCAGTTCAGCCCGGAAGAGCGGGGAATCTTGTCTGACATGCTGCAGGTCGAGCCGTACGCTCCGCCACGGCAATGATGCGCGATACAGCCGATTATTCGTAGCTGAAGTAGCGTCGATTTGGCCGAGCAGATCACGGATCGGCGGACGCGTCTCCCTCAGAGGCTAAAGCCCAGTCCACTATGCAAGCGTTAATGTACGGGCTGAAGCCCGTACCCCTTAAAACGGAAAGCTGTGCGAGTTTTTTCGCGAGTTGTGAACTAGAGGATGATTCGGTTTCGCTGTTTCACTTTCGTGGCCGGCGATCCGGCGTAGACGCCCCATGGTTCAAGGTCGCGGGTTGCCACGGAGGCCAGGCCGAGGATCGCGCCCTCACCAATGTTTACTCCGGGTGCAACACAGGCTCGCGCGGCGACCCATGCATAAGCGCCCACTTCCATTCTGTAAGCCAGCAGGGGAAAGGCGGGATCATCAAAGTCATGCGTCGCGCCGCAGAGGTAGGAGTTCTGCGAGAGAATCGCATGCGAGCCAAGCCGGACCGGCGCGGGATTGTAGATCTCGGCGCCATCGCCCACGGCTACCAAGTCAGAGCACTCAAGGTTCCACGGCGCCCACACCCGCGACGATGGATAGAACTTGCAAGTGGGCCCCAGCTTCGCACCAAACAGGCGGAGCAGCATCGCCCTCCAGGCAAAAAACGGGCGTGGCGAGAAGCGAAAAAGGATAGCCCAGCAGAGATTCCACATCAGTCGCCGCATGCGGTTGCCAAGCGAGAAAGCCGGCCGCTTATAAGGATCTGCCGCCGTTTCCGCCGGGATATTTTCCGCCGCGTTGTAGTGAGCCTGCCTGGGCATCTTTGCCGAGTTTATCAGGGGGCAACTTCGACCGACTCCTTGAGGCGGATATCGCGGGAAGATGCGCCGATTTGAATTTCGAATTTGCCCGGATCAAGCGTCCAATCCTTTGTCTGCGGGTTCCAATACTCAAATGCGGAATTATCGAGCTTGAACTTTACAGTCTGGCTCTCGCCGGGTTTCAATTCAACGCGGCTGAAGGCCTTGAGCTCATGTTCCGGCCGGTCGATCTTTGAATGGCCGTCATGGACGTAGAGCTGAACGACCTCGGCTCCGGCGCGCGCTCCTGTGTTCTTCACCTTGACGCTGAATTCCCGCAAACCATTCTTGCCGGCGTTTTCACTCTGGCCTGGCTTCAGATCGCTGTATTCGAATGTGGTGTAGCTCAGGCCGAAGCCGAAGGGAAATTGCGGCTCCACGTTCTTGGTGTCGTAGTAGCGGTACCCGACATAGATTCCCTCGGCATAATCGACCTTGAGATCCTGGCCGGGGTAATTCTTGGCAGCCGGCGAGTCCTCGAATTTTTTCGGGAGCGAAACGGGCAGCTTGCCTGACGGGTTTGCGTCTCCAAAAAGGATCGCCGCGAGCGCGTTGCCGCCTTCCTGGCCGCCATACCACATGTCGATTAGCGCAGGAGTGGTGTCGAGCCACTTCGTCATCGTTACCGGATCGCCTGTGTTGAGAACCACGATAGTGTGGGGATTTGCCTTTTCGACGGCGGCAATCAATTCGTCCTGGCCTGCGGGCAGGTCCATTGTCTTGACGTCGAAACCTTCGGACTCGTTCTTGTTGTAGCGGCCGACGACGACCACGGCAACGTCAGCTTTCGCGGCTGCTTCAGTCGCTGCTTTCAGGTCATTGGCGCGCGCTTCGGGCGTGTCGTGCGCTGCGTCCTCGCCTTCCATGCCGACGCCGAGGGCAGACGTAATCTGAATGCCCGCACCGGCACGCTTCGTGATTCCATCGAGGGGAGAGATCGCGTACTTCGGCCGCACCAGCGAACTGCCTCCGCCGCCAGTGCGAGCAACCAGGGCGTTGGGGCCAATGACTGCGATGGAATGGACCTTGGCAGGATCGAATGGCAGCGATGAGTTCTGGTTCTTCAGGAGGACGATGCCTTCAGTTTCACCATCGCGGGCCACCTTCTGCTGCTCCGGCGTATCGACTTCACCCAGCGCGGTGTGCGGGAACTCCATGATGCCGCTGAGCAGGATTACGCGCAGGATGCGGCTCACGTTGTCATTGATCGTCGCCTCGGTGATCTTGCCGGATTTCACTTCGGCCAGCACCTTGTCGGCAACAAGCCAGCCCCCGCTGCTGCCTTGTTCATTGGCACGCGGGCGCGCTAGAAACGCCTGCATCGGCGGTCCGCCCGGCATCTCCAAATCCATTCCGGCGTTCACTGTCGGCGCCGTCGAATACGTGCTTCCCCAGTCCGAAACCACGAAGCCCTTGAAGCCGAATTCGTTTTTCAGGATGTCCTTCAACAGGTAATCACTCTCGGCGCAGTGCGTCCCGTTTACCTTGTTGTAGCAGGACATCACAGTCCAGGCACCACCCTCTTGCACGGCGGCTTTGAATGCAGGCAGATAGATCTCGTGCAGCGTGCGTTCGTCGATTTTCGCGTCGATACGGTGCCGCTCGAACTCCTCGTTGTTGGCATCGAAGTGCTTCACCGAAGGAATCACGCCTTCGGCCTGCACTCCCCGGACATAGGCGACGCCCATCTGAGCGGCGAGAAAAGGGTCTTCGCCATATCCCTCAAAGTTGCGGCCCCAGAGTGGAATGCGGTTGATGTTGACGGTGGGGCCGAGGATCATGTCGCGACCTAGAGCTTTGACTTCCTGCCCAATGGCCTGGCCTTCGCGCTGGACGAGCGCAGTATCCCACGAGGCCGCCATCGCCACGCCCGAGGGGAACGATGTCGTTTCCACCTTAACGGTGTTGGTGGCCGAATTGGTGATCGCTGAACTACCCGCCCATGAGCGCACCCCCATGGGGCCGTCGGCCATCTTTATTGCCGGAATTCCGAGGCGCTGAACCGGAGCTGATTCCATCCAGCCGGCCCCGGCGAGCATTGTCGCCTTCTCTTCGAGTGTCATCCGCTTCAGCAAGTCCTGCACGCGCTGGTCGATCGGAAGCGCCGTGTTCTTATACGGCGGACCATCCGGGGTCGTTGCCGGTGCCGGGCTTTGTGCACACAGCAAGGAGACATTGAGCGCTGCAAAGGAAAGCAGCAACGAAAAAGATGAACGGACGGTGCAGCGCATGAATTGGCACTCCCGTGGCGGGTGAACCCCGCCGCAAAGTTGCGGCAATAGTAGCGGATGATAGTCGGTCCAAACAAATGCCGTCTGCCTGATTTCGCGTCAGATCAATGCGGCAGAGTGCTCGATAGCCTTCGGGAGGAGCCGTTTTATTCGTCAATCCGGGCTTCTAATTTCCACCGAAAAGCCTTTGACAGCGGTTTTTGGACGGGCGTAGCATCATGCCGCAACACCGGCCCCTTGAGAAAAATCTGGAGGTCAGCAATGGGAACCACTACAGCTACACCCGCTTTTGAACAGTCAAAGTTCGATGCCTTCATGGGGAAGGCCGTTATGGATATGGGCGCTGCAATGCACGCAGCGCTCATCGTGATTGGCGACAAATTGGGCCTCTATAAAGCGATGGCCGGCGCGGGCCCACTAACCCCGGCAGAACTGGCAGCCAAAACCAAAACAACCGAGCGCTATGTGCGTGAATGGCTTAATGCAAACGCTGCAAGTGGTTACGTCACTTATGACGCGGCCTCGAAGAAATTCGAGTTGCCGCCAGAGCAGGCATTCGCCCTGACTACAGTGGACTTGCCGGGGGCGTTCCACATAATTTCAGCGTGCTTTAAAGACGAGCCGAAGATCACGCAGGCTTTCCGGACCGGCGACGGCGTTGGCTGGCATGAGCACGATGCCAACCTGTTTTTCGGCACGGAGCGGTTCTTCCGGCCGAACTACGAGCAGAATCTTTTGAGTGGCTGGATCCCGGCTTTGGAAGGAGTGGGCGACAAGCTTGCCAAGGGCGCCTCGGTTGCCGACGTTGGGTGTGGGCACGGCGCTTCGACGATGCTGATGGCCAAGGCGTTTCCAAAGTCGCGATTCATCGGATTCGATTATCACAGCGGGTCCATTGAATACGCGCGCCACGTTGCGGGTCGTGATGGGCTTCTCGACCAGATCAACTTCGAGGTTGCGAGTTCGAAGAGCTATCCCGTGAATGGCGGCTACGATCTCGTCACGTTCTTCGATTGCCTGCATGATATGGGCGATCCAACAGGAGCAGCGCAACACGTGCTGTCGTCGTTAAAGCCCGATGGAACATGGATGATCGTGGAGCCGTTTGCGAATGACAATCCGGAACAGAATCACAACCCGGTCGGCCGCATCTTCTACTCCGCTTCTACGATGATCTGCACGCCTGCCTCGCTGGCGCAGGAAGTAGGTGCGGCCCTCGGCGCGCAGGCCGGCGAAGAGCGCATTCGAGGCGTAGTGACAGCGGCAGGGTTCAAACGATTCCGCAGAGCGGCGGAGACGCCTTTCAACCTGGTGTATGAAGTGCGGCCTTAGGTTCGGGTCAAGGTTCGTTGATGCGCAGAGGCGAGCCGGTTTCTTCCGGCTCTCCTTCCGGCCCGAGGAGGAGCCATCCGGATCCGACCGCAATCAACGAAAGCCCAAGCCAGCCGCGACCCTGAACACCCGGGCGCAGGAAAGCGAGTCCAACCAGGTTCGCCATCAGCGGTGCGATCAGGAAACGTGTTGTCATGCGCACGGCTGTCATACGGCGCATAAGCCAGAAGAGCAACACGAGTGAGAGCAGATCGAGCGCGGTCCAAGGATCGACGCGCGGAGAAGACCATGGGTGCCGGTCGAAAAAGGGGCTCGATAAACCGAGGGCGACGGCGGCGGATCCTGCTGCAATCGTGGCGAAGCTGAGTACTGATCCAGCGGTTTGTTCGCACACGAGGCGCACGAATAGGCAGTTGGCTGCAGCAACGGAAACGCCGGCTGCCAGAATGCCGCAGTATGCAAAAGCGGCCGCAGGGGATCGGGGCACATCGAGAGGAAAAACAAGTAAAGTGCCGCAAACTGCAATCAGAGAAGCCGCCAGCCCGCCTCGTTGTTGCGACGTCGATCCTGAACCAAGGTAAGGCTCGAAGACTACGGCGAAGACTGGTATGAGCGAGAAGAGTGCCACGCGCGCAACGTCGTCGATATTTCCATTTGCAACTTCGATCAGTACGGAGGGCACAGCAAAAAGCCCAATGCCGGCGAGGATGGTTAGCCAGAGCACACGGCCTCGTGGCCTGGGCGCTTTGCGAACGAAGGCAGCGACGGCTGCGATGACAGCTAATAGCCCCAGAGGCAGTGCCTGGTTGGTCAGGGAAGGGGAATTCTCCCCGGGGACAGAGCCCGGCAGCAGATCGGAGCGCAGGGAAGCGGAGGCCCAGAGCGCACAAAGGAGCAGGAGGGCCAGGAGCGGCGCAGCTTTCGTCTTCGGTCCGAGCAGATGCGTCCCTTTCTGTCTTCGATCAGAACATAGTGGCGCGCCTGCAGCGGGAAGCGTGGGAAGTGAGGCGGATGTGCCGCTAAGTTACAATGGAGATTGGGCCGAGGCCGAATTTTTCAAGTAGAGCAAGGAGTTTCACGTCTATGGCGATTCCCGCCACCCAAATGCGTCCGGGCATGATCATCAAGCACAACGACAATCTTCACCTCGTTTTCAAGGTTGAGCATCGCACCCCGGGCAACCTGCGCGCCTTCATCCAGGCGAAACTTCGCAATCTGAAGTCCGGCGCCATGTTCGAGCACCGCTTCCGCTCCGGCGACGCCATTGAGAAGGTCGTGGTTGACGAGGTCTCCATGGAGTTTCTCTATGCCGACGGCGACGACTACTACTTCATGAATCCGGTGGATTACGAGCAGACAGTGCTGAAGGGCTCGACACTCGGCGATGCCGTTGAATACCTCACGCCAAATCTGCAGATCAAGGTCAGCTACCACGATGGACAGGCCGTCGGCATCGAACTGCCGACGTTTGTTGAACTTACCGTGGTTGAGACGGAACCCGGGCTGAAATCGGCGACCGCGTCGTCTGTGACCAAGCCGGCAAAGACCGAGACAGGCCTTGTGGTCCAGGTGCCTCCATTCATCAATGAAGGCGAAAAGATTCGCGTAGACACCAGCGAAGGCGCTTACATGAGCCGCGCCTAGGTTATTTCAAAGCATGCAAATTTAGCGCCGGGGCTTTGTGTCCCGGCGCTTTTGCGTTGGCACCTTTCTGCGGGATTGTCGCTGCTAGCTGCGACGGGTGCTGAGCCAACCCAGGAGGCTGCCCGCCAGAACTCCGGCCGCAAAAACGACTCCGACAGCCTGCAGCGGCTTTTGTTTGACAGTGTGCCGCGCGTCGTAGATGACGTCTTCTGCAGCGGAACGCCCCTGCTTCAGTGCCTTGACGGCAGATTGAACGCCCTCTTCCACCGCTTCCGTGACCACCGATTTGAGCCTGGAAACTTCGCGAAGAACGTCTTCGACCGAAGCCTGTTTCTCCATCAGGTTTGATGCCATAGGATTTAGCCCTCTTCTTTCTATTGAGATAGTTAGCGCGATCCGAAGCCATCCAACGGGCGCGACATGTACTTGTGATGTGATCCGATCTGTTGCTGTTGCATAGGGTACGAAAGAGAAATCTTCATCAGGATTATTTCCCGCGGTCTTCATCCTCACCGCTATGATTGACCAATCCAACGGAGACAACCTGCTCCACTATGCTCGTATTGGCATTCCTTCTTCCCATGTTCCTGGGCGCGGCTCTGCTCTTTTTGATTGAGCCCATGATCGCCAAGATGATGCTGCCGATGCTCGGCGGCAGTGCGGGAGTTTGGAACACGTGCCTGGTTTTCTTTCAGGCAACGCTTCTGGCTGGCTACTTCTACGCCTACGCCATTGAGCGATGGTTAAAACGCCGATTACAGATTGCTTTGCATCTGGCGCTCGTAGTCACACCGTTGGCGATTGTAGGGCTTCTTCCCTTGCATCTTCCGGCGGACTGGGTTCCACCGACCCAAAGCAGCCCCGTTTTCTGGATTTTTGGTCTGCTGCTGGTATCGGTTGGGCTGCCGTTCTTCATACTCTCCTCGACCGCGCCACTTATACAGCGATGGTTTGCGGAATCGGCGCACAAAGGGGCGAGCGATCCTTATTTTCTGTATGCTGCCGGCAATGCCGGCAGCCTTTGCGGCCTTCTGGCATATCCGGTGTTGCTGGAGCCCTTGTTACGGCTTCACACCCATGCAGTCTTGTGGAGCTATGGCTACCTGTTCTACGTGTTTGCAATCGGGATTTGCGCGCTGATTGTTTGGAAATCGCCGAATGGGCGCGAGCACCTGACGAGTGTTGAAATCGAGCAACCCGCTGCCGGAGATACGTGGAAGGAGCGATTGCGCTGGATCGCATTGGCGTTTGTCCCTTCCAGTTTGATGCTCGGCGTCACCACGGCTCTGACCACCGACGTGCCCGCTATTCCGCTGCTTTGGGTTTTGTCGCTTGCGATCTACCTCGTCAGCTTCATCCTGGTGTTTGCCAAGCGGCCACCCATCTCGCACGCGTGGATGATTCAGCGAGAACCATTTCTCATTCTCGCGGGGTTGATCCCGACTGTCGCGCAATCCAAGCTTTCGTTTCCGATCCTGCTGGCGCTCTACCTGGCCGTGCTGTTTGGGGTGGCAATGGTATGCCACGGAGAACTAGCCGCAACGAGACCAGCCGTCCGCCGGTTGACGGAGTTTTACCTTTGCATTTCAATCGGAGGAGTGCTTGGCGGTTTGTTTAACGCTCTTCTGGCACCATTGATATTTCGGACAGTTCTCGAACTGCCGCTCGCACTGATCCTTGCTGCAGTGTTGCGTCCCACCGTCGAATCAAAATTGCTGACTGTGTCGGGGGCCGTGTGGGCTAAACGCAAAGACTGGTTGCTTCCACTCGCGCTCGGGCTGTGCATGATTGTTGTCATCGTCGGACTTGCGCATGCGGGCATCCGACCAAGTCGCGCCTCGAACATCCTGATATTTGGCTATTCACTGCTGTGGTGTCTCAGTTTCGCGAAGCGGCGTTTCCGCTTTGTCTTAGGACTGGCAGCGGTGGTGTTTGCCAGTTTCTTTTATTCCGGTCCTCTGGGTCATGTCATCCATACGGAGCGCAGTTTCTTCGGCATCTCTCGTGTGGCCCATGATTCGGCAGGCAAATTTCACATGCTGATTCATGGGGGAACCGTTCACGGGATGCAGCATCTCGATTCCGCACTCAGCAGAGAGCCTCTCATCTACTACACGCGGAGCGGCCCGGCGGGTCAGATATTCCGGGCTGTGCAGACGAGTACTCCGCAGGGGAACTGGGCGATTGTGGGCCTAGGCGCCGGGACAATGGCCTGCTACCTTCAGCCCGGCCAGACTCTCACCTATTACGAGATTGATCCGCACGTGGCAAGCATTGCCGGAGATGCGCGCTACTTCAGCTTTTTGCGCCAATGCGCACCACAGGCAGACATCGTGCTCGGCGATGCGCGACTGAAATTACGCGATGCTCCTGACGCTCATTACGGACTGATCGTCCTGGATGCTTTCAGCGGCGATTCGATCCCGATGCACCTGGTCACGCGGGAGGCTCTCGCACTTTATCAGCGCAAACTCGCGCCTCATGGCATCATTGCTTTTCATATCTCAAACATATACATGAACCTTGGTCCCACACTGGACACCCTGGCGAGAGATGCGCACCTGGCGTGTTTGATCGAGAATGACGTGGACGTTTCGCAGGCACAAATCGACGCGGGGAAGTTTCCCTCGATCTGGGTTGTGATGGCGCGGAATGAGTCTGACCTTACGCTACTGCGGTCTGAGCATGATGGGTCAGCGTCGTGGGTTCCGATTCCCGCTCATCCAGCTCGAAGGGTCTGGACCGACGACTATTCCAATCTTCTTAGCGCGATCAGGTGGAACTGATTAGGCATCAAGGTTGCAGCGTGGTGCCGACGGCGCCGTGATGAGATCGAAATAGGTTTTTAAGAAAAAAATCACTTGCACGCTCACCTCTTTTATGTGTTACAGTCTGTAACATTATGGCGAGTAACACTCACGATCCGGCTGAACTTGGGGAACTGGAGCGGGACCTTCTTTCGATTGTCTGGCGGCTGGGGACGGTGACGGCTGAACAGGCGCGCGAAGAGCTGAACCGGCCACTGAAGGATTCAACGATACGCACTGTGCTGCGGCGTCTTGAAGAAAAGGGCTACCTGGCGCACAGCGTCGAAGACCGCACCTTTCTTTATCGTCCTGCGGAGTCGCGGCAGCGCGTGGCTGGGCGGGCGGCAAAGCGCATCGTCGACTGGTTCTGTGAAGGATCGGTGGAAGAGTTGCTGGTGGGCATGGTGGATTCGAAAGTTCTGGATCAGGCCGAACTGCAGCGGCTGGCTACGCGTATCTTTGAAGCGCAGAAGCGGGCCGGCAATCGAAATATTCCCGACGAAACGAAAAAGGAGGCCAAGCAATGAACTCCTCACTTCTCATTGAAGCGGCGATCCGTTCTGGGCTTCTGGCGCTTGCCGTCTGGATCGGTTTGCGAATTTTCGGCGTGCGCAATGTGCTGGCGCAGAAGTGCGCGTGGGGACTGGTGCTGGCCGGAGCGCTGGTGATGCCGATGGTGCTGCCCATGGCGTCGCACTGGACTGTTTTGCCGGCCAATGTGCAGGGTCGTGCTTCCGGCCGATCCGCAGACGCTTCTTGAGGAATTGCAGGCGAGGATTCAAGCCAAGACATCGCCCGAGCAGCCGGTGGCAGCGGAAGTGTCCGCGGCGGGTGCAGCCACGCTGCAGGTTGACCAGCAGTCGGGGATATCGGTCCGTGAACCATCCGGAGACCGCGCACCCACGTTGACCGAGCCGGAATCCTCCAAGCGAACGTGGTCGGAGTAAATGCAGTCTCGGTTGCCAGTGCAAACCGAATCTGCGTCGCCGCGTGCGGTGGCGCCGAAGGGTGCAATGGCGCCAGCACAGGCAGCCACGCACGCTCCCACGCCGCAGCGTGCCGCGTTCTCTCTATCGAAGGTCATTCTTCTGCTTTATCTTGCCGTCGCAGGCGTATTCCTCATTCGGCTTGCCAATGGATTGGCTACGGCGCTTCTACTGTATCGCAGGGCGAAGCCGATCACTGGCGACTTAATGACGGCCTTAGCGGCATCTGTCGACCTCCGCTGCAGTGCCGAGGTTTCGTCGCCCGTCACTATTTGTTCGGCGATCGTTTTGCCAACGGATTACGCCACCTGGGATAGCGAGAAGCTGCGCGTGGTGCTGGCGCATGAGCGTTCGCACATCCGGCAGAGGGACTTTTATCTGCAACTGCTGGCGGGGGTCTACGCCGCCGCGTTCTGGCCGAGTCCGCTGGGTTGGTGGCTCAAACGCAAACTTTCAGATCTGGCTGAGGCAATCAGCGATCGCGCAGGACTGGAAGAGGCTTCGGACCGCACCTCGTACGCGCAGATTTTGCTTGAATTCGCGGCAGCGCCGCGCCCAATTCTGACAGGAGTTGCCATGGCCAACAGTGGATCTCTCTCGCGCCGCATCGAGCGGCTGTTAAACGATGTTTCTTTCCGGCAGGCGTTTGCAGGTACACGACGCGCCCTGGTAGCTGTGCTGGTGGTGCCGGTTGCGTTGTTTGCAGCTACGACTCTGGTGCGCGTGCAGGCCGCAGGACAACAGGCGCCGGAGCCTCCTGCTCCGGCTGTTGCGCCGAGCGAAGTACCTGTTGCGCCGGTTGCGATTGCTCCGGTTGCTCCGCAGAGCGGCGTATCGCAGCCGGAAGAGATTACGGACGAACAGGCCCCAGTTCCGCCTGCGCTTGCACCTTCAACACCTAAGGCGATTGGCGCGCCGGGAGCCGTGGCGGCTCCAGCGGCACCCGCTGCTCCTTCAGTGCTCACGAGTACACCGCGTGCGCCAAATGCTCCACCTGTTCTGGCGATCGTGCCACTTAGCCCCGCGCGTCGCGAATTGATGATGAAGGCGCTCAAAGATAGCCAGCTCGCACGGAAGAACATGATTATGGTTGCGCCAATGGCGCCGACGATGGCGATCATTGCGCCGCGCGCCAGCTACGGTGTGGGCTACGGATACGGAGTGGGTCAGAGCACTACCACTGAGACTGGGAACTCGTCCTATAGCAACAACGGCAAGCACTCCGGTTATCGCTACTACCATTCCTCCAACGGCCAATCGTATGCCGTGATCCGCGGTGGTGACACGTCGCATATGACCTTTTCAGGCGACTGGATGGAAGGCCAGCGCGAAGAGATCGCCAAGGCGAGCAAACAGGCGCACGGCGATTTTCTGTGGTTCACGCGCGATGGCAAAGCGTACTACGTGGATGATCCCACAATCCTGAATCAGATCGAAGCGATGTACAAGCCGATGGAGGCGCTGGGGGCGCAGCAGGAAGTTCTTGGCAAACAGCAGGAGGCACTCGGCAAACAACAAGAAGCACTGGGACGCCAGCAAGAAGCCATTAGCGTACCGACTCCGGATATGAGCAAGGAGATTGCGAAGATCGATGAGGCAATGGCAAAGTTGAAGGCGAACCAGGGAAAGAATATGACGCAGGAACAGTTCGCCGATCTCCAGGAGAGGCTTGGGGAATTACAGTCCCGGATCGGAGAGATGCAAGGGCGGATCGGCGAAAGGCAAGGAGAATTCGGCACCAGGATGGGCGAGCTTGGGGAAAAAATGGGCGCGCTCGGAGCGCAGCAGGGCGCGCTTGGTGCGGAGCAGGGAAGAATCGCTCAGGAAGCGGACCAGAAGGTGAAGTCGATCATCAATGAGAGCCTGCAGAATGGGAAAGCGAACCCAGTGCAGTAAAAAGAGAATTCGATGGGCGGGACCGCGAAGAAAGCGCTAGAATCCCGCCCATCATGATCAACGGCGTTCATCTTCTCCTGTACAGTCGCGATCCGGAAGCGGATCGCGCTTTTTTTCGCGACGTGCTCGGATTCCAGTCTGTGGATGCCGGGGAGGGCTGGCTGATCTTCGCGTTGCCACCGGCGGAGATAGGCATTCATCCCGGTGACGGCAAGTTTGTCGAGCATCATGCAGATCACGAACTCTCAGGCAGCGTGATTTACCTGATGTGCGATGATCTGCCCGCGACGATGGAGATGCTCAAAAAGA
The DNA here is from genome assembly GCA_963832035.1 of uncultured Acidobacteriaceae bacterium. Taxonomy (GTDB): domain Bacteria; phylum Acidobacteriota; class Terriglobia; order Terriglobales; family Acidobacteriaceae; genus Telmatobacter. Next base: position 146,358 of record CAWHSK010000006.1, read on the forward strand.
AGGGCGCGGAAACCACGGCGATTGTGCAGGCTGGCTGGGGAACCACCACAACCGTTCGGCTGCCGGGCGGCGGCGGACTGGGGTTGTATCAGCCTCGGCATGCCACGGCACTGGAACTGGGGCCCCGACCATGAATCAAGGTGATTGATATTCCGATTGGTTGTCGTAAGCGTGTAACCTGATGGGGCAATCAGGAGGTCGATTGTCATGCCTCTCTCTCCACGACTCGAAGTAGCTTCGCAGAGCTTCAACACGAATTCCAGTTTTCTACAACAGGGCGTCGCCGGCCTGGATGATGAGGACTGGTTGAAGCGCCCGAACGATCATACGAACCACCTCTTGTGGATCGTTGGCCACATAACGTGGTCGCGATCGATGGTGCTGGCTCGGCTGGGAGACAAGTGGACGTTACCGTGGATGCGGCTATATGCACGCGGAGAAAAATGCGTGGAATGTCCGGATGCTCCCTCGCCGAAGGTGGTGATGCAGGCCTGGGATGAGAGCTGCGGCAGGCTCAACAAGGCAATGGAATCGGCAACCGAAGAGTTACTTGACACGCCGGCTACAAAGCCCGGGCCACCCAGCGCAGATGGCAAGCTGACTGGAATCGTTAATTTCATGGCGCTACACGAGACCTATCACCTGGGCCAGTGTGCCTACATCCGGTCGCTATTAGGTAAGCCGGGTGTGATGGGATGATGTGCAGCCATATGGTTGCTTATTGCAGTTGGACCAGCTTGGCTTCGAGCAGGGCTTCAATTGTCATGAGAGCATCAAGGACTGCGCTTGAAACCGGGGCGTCGACCTGGACGACTGCGAGAGCTTTGACGGGCTTGTCGCCTGTTCGTTCGCGGCCGAGGGCAAAGTTGGCGATGTTTACGCCTTGTTCGCCGAGGATGGTTCCGATCTTGCCGATTACGCCTGGAACGTCGAGGTTGCGGCAGACCAGAAGATTGCCTTCGAGCGGCGCTTCAATGTCGATGCCGTCAAACTCAAGCAGGCGGGGCTGTTCGCCATGAATCACCGTTGCGGTGGCGTGGCTGGCGCCTGCGGATGTGTGCAGATTGATGGTAAGGACGGTTGCCGCTCCGCCGCGATGGCTCTCTTCCTTTTCTTCGTGGATGCGGATACCGCGTTCCTGAGCGATGGCGGCGGCGTTGATGCGGTTCACATTCTCTGAGCCTTGCAGCAGGCCTTCGATGGCGGCGTTGCGGACAAGATCGGTTTTGGCTTCGACGAGCGCGCCGCCGTAGGTGAGATCGATGGCTTCGATTCCGCATTTGCACGACTGGGCGAGGAATGACCCGAGACGGCCGGCGAGGTCGATATAGGGCGCGAGCTGGACGTATTCTTCGTGGCTAAGCGAAGGCAGGTTCACAGCATTCTGCACGACGCCGAGCTTGAGATACTCGCGCACCTGCATGGCGATCTGAATGCCGACGGCTTCTTGCGCCTCGGCTGTGGATCCTGCGATGTGCGGAGTGAGAATGACGTTGTCGAATTCGGTGTAAGGAGAGTCTTTGGGCGGCTCGACGGTAAAGACGTCGAGTGCAGCGCCGCCGACGTGGCCGGATTTGAGAGCAGCGACGAGTGCCGCTTCGTCCACCAGTTCGCCACGGGCGCAGTTGATGATGCGTACACCTTTTTTCATCAGGGCGAGAGATTTCGCGTTAATGACGCCGGCGGTTTGCGGTGTGAGACCGACGTGCAGCGTGATGTAGTCGGAGCCGGCAATGACTTCATCGAGGGCGACGAGGCGGATGCCGTTTTCGCGCGCGATGGCAGCGGAGACGAACGGATCGCTGCCAATGATATCGAGACCGAAGCCACGTGCGCGGCGAGCAACTTCAAGTCCGATGCGGCCGAGGCCGAGGATGCCGAGAGTTTTGCCCCGAAGCTCCGCCCCTTGGAGGCTCTTCTTCTCCCACTTACCGGCGTGCATGGTGTTGTTTGCAGTGGGGAGCTTGCGGGCGAGCGCGAGCATGAGGCCAATGGTGAGTTCAGCAACCGCGACGGCATTAGCGCCGGGGGTGTTCATGACAACCACACCGCGGCGCGTGGCAGCTTCGGCATCAATGTTATCGACACCTACGCCGGCACGGCCGATGACGCGCAGTTTCGGCGCGTGCTCCATTAGTGCGTCGTCGACCTGGACGGCGCTGCGGACCACGAGGGCGTCTGCGTCGGCGAGTGCGGCGGGCAACCCGTTGGGCAATTGGTCGTGTGTGAGAACTTCCCAGCCAGGTTCGGCTGCGAAAACGGCGAGGGTTGCGGGGGATACTTTTTCCGCCAGAACGATCTTCATCTTGTCTCCCTTGGCCGCCGTGGCGGACCCGGTTTCAAATTCGTCGAAACGGATGTTGTGCTTCTCGCAGAGCAGGTCGAACATGCGGACGGCCGCTGCGTGGGGTTTGCCTTCGCCACGTTCGTACTTGGTTATCGAATTTGGATGCACGCCGAGCAACTCCGCCATCTGGTATGAATAGAGGTCGAGTTGCTTCCGTGCGATGAGAAGTTTTTCGCCAAATGAGAGTTCGGCCATTTCGATTCCTTTTGTGAGAGCGGAGTTAGTGCTAAGGGGTGTTAGTGAAGTTAGCCGCGCTTCGCGCGTGTCAGCGGAGTTAGCAGAGGCGTTTATGACCCATGCCTAACTCCGCAAACGCCGGAACAGCGCTAACTCCGCCAGCTCCGCTATCCCTTCGCCGCTTCCGCGTAAACCTTTTGCGCTGCAGCTACCGCCTGTCCGTATTCGACTTTCAGGCCGAGAGTGTCTTTCGCGATGTGTTCCATCGCGCCGAGAAAGGCCACGGTGTCGAGGTAGTCGAAGAAACCGAGGTGCGCCACGCGGAAAATCTTGCCCTGCATTTCGCCCTGGCCGTTGGCTGTGACCAATGCGAACTTCGCTTTCAGCGCTTTGACGACCGCTCCGGAATCCATGCCTTCAGGAACTGCAACTGCGGTTGCTGCCGCGGCGGGTGCTGTGGGCGCAAAGAGCGTGAAGCCGAGAGTGACGAGGCCGGCGCGGGTGGCTGCGGCGTTGACCTGCGCGTTGTCGACGAGAGCGATTCGGCCTTTCTCAAGATCGCCACCGGCCTGTCCGGCGATGTAGTCGAGGGCTGCGCCGAGTCCGGCCACGAGAGCAACCGCGGGGGTGTAGGCGCTTTCTCCCTTGACCGCGTTTTTCCGTTCCTTGCGGAGATCGAAGTAGTAGCGCGGGTTCTTCGATTTTTCCATTGCTGCCCAGGCTTTTTCGCTGACGCTGAGATAGGCGAGGCCCGGGGGCATCATGACAGCTTTTTGCGAGCCGCCGATGAGAATGTCGATACCCCAGGCGTCCACGTCGAAGTGGGTGGTGCCCAGACCAGTGATTCCGTCGACTATCAGGAGCGCGTCGGGGGCGGCGTCGTGAATCAGCTTCGCGATGGCTTCAATGTCGTGACGAACGGCGGTGGAGGTTTCTGTTGCCTGAACGTAAACCGCGCGATGCTCGGGCTTGAGGGCAGCACGGATCTGAGCGAGGTCGAAGGTTTGGCCGTAGGGGGCGGTTACGACGTCGGGCTCGCATCCGAAGGCTTTGGCAAGTCCAGTCCAGCGCTCGCCGAATTTTCCAGCGGTAAGGACTAGGACTCGGTCGCCGGGAGAAGTGAGATTCGAAACAGAGGCTTCCATGGCCCCGGTGCCGGAGGACGAAAGGAGCAGGACGTCATTCTTGGTGCCGACGAAGACCTTGAGCTGGGCGAGCACCTTCTGGAACAGCGCCCGGAATTCCGGTGTGCGGTGGTGCATGTCGGCGGCGGCCATAGCGAACTGGGCGGCAGGCAACAGCGGAGTTGGGCCTGGGGTAAAAAGACGAGTCTTGCGAATCATAGACTTAGCCTCCGAAATCAGTTTTGGGGCCGCCAACGAGCGGTCGTCCATCGAAATCACATAATACACATATATGTGATATTTGTGAAATGTGATCTGTGCAAATCCTGAAGATTTACTGCCGGTCCACTTGATAGGTGGCCATGCTAGAGATGAAGATTCTGCAGGCGATAGACTTAAGTCGCAGAAAAAAGTGAATTGATTGCGAGGAGCCACGATGGACGCAGGCGTATTGGAAGCACAGATTAGCCAGCAGGTGATTACCGCATTGAAGCTGCACGACGCGGAGCGCACGCAAACTCTGCGGCTGATCAAGAACGCGCTGAAGAACAAGGCGATTGAGAAGCGTGCGGCCTTGACTTCGGCGGAAGAGCAGCAGGCATTGGCCACAATGATCAAGCAGCGGCGCGATTCGATCGAGCAGTTCACGAAAGGGAATCGGCCGGAGCTGGCGGCGAAGGAAGCTGCAGAGATTGGTGTGATCGAGGAGTTCTTGCCCAAGGCTCTGGATGAAGCTGGCCTACGCGCGATGCTAATTGAAGTGATCGCCGAACACGCCAATGCGACCGGTCACGCGCCGACGCCCAAGGACATGGGGCCGGTAATTAAGGCCGTACAGGCGCGGCTGGCGCAGGCGGGAGTGCGCGCCGAGGGCCGCGTGGTGAGCGAGATGGTGAAGCAGGCGCTTGCAGGCCAGTAGGTACTCAGACGTCTATTGGTCGGGACTAAAATTCAATCGGCTTTGATCGGGCTTGATGATTTTCGGCCGGAACACGATCCACGCGACAAACCCGAGGGGGAAGAAAGCGACCACCAAGAGTGTGATCAGCCAGGGAGACTTGCCGCGACGCCTGGCGTCTTTGGCGCACATCCGCACAGTGGCGATCATCGCCGCGAGGATGCAAAGCACGAGTACGATGTCCACAAAGTTGGCTTTCGCACTCATCACGGTCCGCCTGCGATGGAGCTTACAGTCAGCGGAGCTGCGCGTCCAGCGATCACCAGTTTGGTAATCGGGGACAGATGATTTTGCATTCTGCTCGACTGACGCCCAGTTGCTTCGTCGCGGTCCTGCCTGTTGCCTCGGGCGGGTACTCCTAGTAAAGTTCGTGGCAGAGTAACGTCGGTTCGAAATGGCTTTCTCGGTCGTGCTTCCCCACATCCCAACGAGTTGGTTTTCGCGAAACCGGACGAGGATCTTGCCGGCAGTGATACTCATGGTTTCGTGCTTGAGTGGAGCGAGGCTTCATGCTCAGGGTCCACCCTTTCAGGTTGACGATCCGGTTCCGGTGGATTTCAGACACTACGAGTTCTACATATTTGGTGCCACGGATGGAACGCCCGCGGAAACGGACTACTCCGCTCCGTCATTCGAATTCAATTGGGGCGCGATTCCGCGTGTGCAGCTACATGCGATTCTGCCGTTCGGAGGAATCTATCCCTCGAACAATCCGATCTACTTGCCGAGCGGATCAGGTTCGAGCGCGCATGGGCTCCTGGATATGGAACTGGGAGTGAAACTGGCGATCATCAAAGAGACGAAAACGATTCCGCAGATTGGCACCTTCACGATGCTCGAAATACCGACAGGCGACTCCAACAAGGGATTGGGCGTGGGCAAAGTCTGGTACCGGCTGCCGCTGTGGTTGCAGAAGAACGAAGGCAAGTGGTTGTTCGATGGCGGCGCGGGCGAGACCATGGTGCCGCAGACCGGTTTTCACGATTTTCCGTATGGCGGGTTTCTGGTGAAGCGCGAGATGAACAAGAGGCTGGACCTCGCGGCAGAGATCTTCGCTCACGGCGGAGAAGGCCCGGTTACACCGCAGGCAGAAGCTTCGACAATGGTTGATGCCGGCGGCTATTGGCATCTGAAGGGCGAAGAAGCCATGCAGCTGCTTTTCGCCTACGGACATTCCATTGCAGGCCGGACAGAGAATTATGCGTATCTCGGCCTGTATTGGACCTGGGGTAAAGACGACAAGAAGAATGATAAAGACAAGGATTCCCCAGACAAGAAGGCGATGCTGCAGAACGCGATGTATTCGGGCCACGCTCTGAAAAACGGTTTCTGATTACACCCCTTGGCGAGTATTCCTTGAGTGCAAGAAAGGAAAACGCCGAAACCTGCGCCGCGATTGCGGCGCGTGTTCCGACGTTCAAGTGAAGCAGCTCTCAGCTCAGTTCAAATCGTCTACATAGTGACCGACGAGAATGGTGTTGCCGTTTGTCGGATTTTTGAGCAACAGGCCAACTACACGCACGTTTGTAGCCGCAGAGACGTCGCTCAGTTGGGTGAGACCATCGCGGAACTTGCAATTGTTTGCGATGTAGACGGTGACGGTTTGTGAAATCAGCAGGCCTGCGAATCCATTCACCTGCATCTGGAAGGAATCGGTGCCGGCATTCACGCTGCCCGGGACTACGGTTCCGTTAAATCCCCAGTGACGCAGGACAACTCGCTTGACTGCGACCGAACTGGCGTTGGCCATGCCGCTCGCTGGGCCTCCGACGGCGATGAGCTGGCCGGGCAGAAGCGCGCTCTGGTTGAAGAGGAATTGCGCCAGTGGACCATGCGCCCAGTAGATCGAGTATTTTTCGCTGCCATTCAGGTCAATGGTTGCGAGCTGGCCCTGAGCAAGGCCAGTTGTGGTGGGCAACAGGCCGCGCACATACAAGTCAAAGCTTGTCGCCGGCCCAGACGATGGGCTCACGTATGTTACTTGCCCGCTCGCGTAGAAGCCGGTGTCGGAGAGGATGGCGATTTCGTCAGCGTCGATGGTTGCATCAGCGCGGTCGAGCGTGCCGGAGATCTGCACGATACTGCTGGAGGTTAAATCGCTGAATGCCGCGCTGCCGTCCCACTCGGTTTGACCGTTGACGTTCACGGTGAACTGACGGCCGTGGGGACCTTGAATCGTGATGGTCTGCTTGCCCGCGTCGGAGCTCACAACTGCTGCGTCGAATTCATCGATGTAGGCGCCGTTGTCGTTGTTGTTGACTCCGTTAACCGCGAAGGTCGGATTGACGTCTCCGGTGATTTGACCTCCACTTACGACGATTGATTTGCGCAGGTTGAAATCCATGTGCAGGCCGACAGGTGCTCCGGCCTGGGATACGACCATGGGTTTAGCGAGCGTATAGGTCACGGTGGCCGGCGATAAATTCGCTGTCATGGTCTTGATGGCCGGCTCTGTCGTGCTGGTGTCGAGGTATCCGATGGTGCCGTTGCTTAGCGTGATTGCCACCGTGGAGTAGGTGCCGACTGGAACATCATTCATGTCGACCAGCGTCTGCAGCCCGTTGAAGCGCGCGAAGTCAACCGAGGGTGAGCCGCTGGTCAACTGAACTGTGTTGCCGCTTCCGTCGGTTGCGGAGATGCTTACATTCACGGTGAACGAAACGACGCTGGCCATCGGGGCGTCTGTGCCTACGATGAACGACGAGCGGGTTACGGTTTGCGTATTGCTGGCGGGGGCGGAGGTTGGGCTGCTTCCGCAGCCTGCTGCCAAAAGTGTGGCGACCGTCCAACCAATAAGGCAGGGAAGCGTGAGCCTTCCTGATTTTGAAATGAACATTCCAGATTTACCGAGCTTTCTGCGATCCGCCGGTGGCCTCACGGAGCTTTCGCGTCTTTCGGGCACAGCAAGGATTGTTTGTCGGCTGTAACCCTATAGCGCGAACACGGCCAGGTGGAAGAAAGTTTCGATTTTCTTATGTTATTTTTAAGACAAATATTTTGCGCGTGACTTTTGGGTGTTGAGAGGCATTACCTTGCGAGAGGCTTTTCGATCGCGTGTGTCAACCAATGCGTTGTTTATTCGTCTAGCAACTTTCGCCTCGCCTCGAGGAAACGGCGTACCGCGGGATCGCGTTCCATACCGATCGCAATTGAATAGGCATGATGGGCTTCTTTGCGGGCGTCGAGGCGGGCGAGGAGATCTGCGCGCGCTGCCCAATAAGGCTGGTACTCGATCAGACGCGGGTCGCCGGCAACGCGGTCCAAGTCTTCAAGTGCTTGATGCGGTCCATCACGTTCGGCGACAGCGAGTGCCCGATTGATAGCGGCGACGGGTGATCCGCTGAGAGCCAGATGTGCGTCGTAGAGTTGCACGATGGCTGACCAGTCAGACCGGCCGGTACGCGCGCGAACCGCGTGTGCGGATTGAATGGCGGCTTCGAGTTGATATCTGCCGACATCCTTCATTTCTCCGGCGCGATGCAGGAGTGATTCGGCTTCGGCGATCATCTCCACATTCCAGCGTGAAGAGTCCTGCTGCGCAAGCGGAACGTAGTCGCCTTCGCTGGTTCGGCGGGCGTGACGGCGCGCTTCAGCGTGGAGCATCAACGCGACAAGGCCGAGACCTTCCGGTTCATTGGGCAGCAGCTCGGCGACGAGACGGCCGAGATAGATGGCTTCTTCCGCGAGGTCGCGACGGGCGACATCCGTGCCGGCAGCATCGATCCAGCCCTCGGCGAACGCGGCGTAAATCGCGTCGAGGACACTGTCGAGCCGGTCGCGGAGCTCACCGCGCCCCGGGATGTCGAGCGGAATTCCGGCCTGGCGGATCTTGTTCTTCGCACGCACCAGCCGCTGACCCATCGTGGCTGGCGAGATAAGAAACGCAGATGCGATGCGCGCGGCATCGAGTCCGAGGATCGCCTGCAACATGAGCGGAGCGCGAATGGCGCGATCGATGGCGGGATGGGCGCAGGCAAACATCAGGCCAAGTCGCCGATCGGGAATCTCTGCGGCATCCTCGTCTGACGGCATGGCCATCGCGGTTAATTCGATTTCATCCGAAGCGGTTTCGCGTTGCGTGGATCGGCTGGCGTCGAGAAATTTACGACGCGCCACGGTCATCAGCCACGCTTCAGGGTTTTGTGGGCAGCCGTTGCGAGGCCAGTCGGCAAGTGCCGATGTGAAAGCGTCAGAAAGCGCATCTTCAGCGGCGGCCACGTCGCGCGTGCTCGCGGCGAGGAATGCGACGAGTTTGCCATAACTGCGGCGCGCGACCCGCTCGGCCAGATCGCGCGCTCCCGCCTCTTCGCATCCCATGTTTACATCTTCCAGATTGGACGGACTTCGACGACTCCGTGTTGTGAACCGGGGCAACGCGCGGCCCACGAAAGAGCCGCATCGAGGTCGGCCGCATCGATCAGGAAGTAGCCGCCAAGCTGTTCCTTGCTGTCGGCATAGGGACCATCGAGCACCTGCGTTTTGCCGTCAACGGTGCGGACGGTGGTTGCTGTGGCGATGGGCTGTAGGCGATTCGATCCCACATAGGCGCCTGCTTGTTTGAGTGCTTCTGTGTAGGCCATGTAAGCAGCCATGCCTTGCTGCTGCTGTTCTTTCGTCATGCGCTGAAAGCCTGCTTCTTCGCTGTAGAGAGTTAACAAATACTGCATGGGGAATCCTCCGTTGTGATTTTACGGCGGTGGTTGAAAGCGCCGTCACCACGATGACGCGTGACGATCCTGGATTTCGACACTGAGGAGATGATTTTTTCTAAGCGAAGATTACACGGCGAATCAGAACGTCCCTATGTCACCGGCAGGTAGCGGAGCAAACCTCAGCAGCCCCAATTCGCCGGCAAGGCGCTCGAGTTTGGCGCGCGTGGCCGGCATCGGCGTTACGAGCGGCAGACGCACGGTGTCAGAGGCGCGACCCATCAAATTGAGGAGAGTCTTTACCGGCCCGGGATTCGACTCCCAGAAATTTGCTTCGAAGAGACGTCCGTAACGGCGTTCGAGTTCGCGGGCCTCTGCCCACTCATCGTGCAGAGCGGCTCCAATCATGCGCGCCATCTCGCCGGGAATCTCGTTGGACGCTACGCTGATGAGCCCCTGGGCGCCTACACCGATGGCGGCAAGGGCCAGGTTGTCGTCGCCGGAGAAGATCTTGAATGTGGATGGAAGCGAGTGCACGAGTTCGGCGATCTGGGGAAGCTTGCCGCTGGCTTCCTTGATGGCCCGGATGTTGGGCGCGGCTTCGGCGAGGCGCACCACGGTATCTGGATCGAGGTTCACACCTGTTCGACCGGGCACGTTGTAAAGGCAGACAGGAATGGGATCGACCATCATTGCCAGAGCCAGAAAGTGTTGGAACTGACCTTCCTGCGTGGGCTTGTTGTAATAAGGATTGGCGGAAAGCACGGCATCGACGCCGGGAATCTGGCGCAACATCGTTGCCATCCGGAGCAGGGTGCGGGTGGAGTTGTGCGTGCAGCCAGCCCAGACCGGAACGCGGCCCGCCGCGGCCTCGATGACGATGCGAACCGAACGCAGCCATTCCTCTTCTTCGAGCGTGGCAGCTTCGCCCGTGGATCCGCACGCCACAATGAAGTCGATGCCCGCGTCGATTTGCCAGTTCACCAGCGCCCACAGCGCCGGTTCGTCGATCGATCCGTCCGCCCGGAAAGGCGTGACGATTGCCGTACCACAACCCGTCGTTTCCATCACTCAGAAGTGTATATCGCGCGGCTGTGAATGACATTCAATTCAACGTGACATGCGGCAGTCATATCGAGCAGCGCGCTGGGTGGTCCGCGCTGGAGCTGTACCCTATTTTCCAAAAATTGGGTTATGTCGGAGTAGGCCGCGACACTGCCCGAATGAGGCCAAAAAGGAAGCTTTGGTACCCCTATACTAGCGTAATGGCTTGTCCTCGACGTGTTCTGCTTATAGGCCTAGACGGCTTCGATGCGGTTCTCGCACAGCAATTCGTGGAAGAGGGTCTGCTCCCAAACTTCGCGCGTCTGCAGAACCAAGGCGCTTCTTTCAACTTGGATCACGGCAGGGACAAATACTCCGGACTCGCTTGGGAACATCTCAGCTCCGGGATTCGCCCGCGTGACGGCGGCCGCTGGTCTGCCGTCACCTTCAATAAACGCACTTACCAGGCCACCCAGGATCATACCGTCGTTTATCCCTTTCTCGCAGACCTTTCGGGCGTTCGCTCGGTTATCTTCGACTTTCCGTATTTCGACCTATCCCAGGCAACAAATGTCAGGGGTATTACTTCCTGGGGAGCTCACGACCCTGGCGTCGCTTCGGCTTCGCGCCCCGATGGCCTGCACCAAGAAATTACCAATCTCTTCGGCCCGTATCCCGCCCCCGAATGGATTTATGGATTTTGCTGGCCAAGCGCGCAGAAGGCGCATGCTGCAGGCGAGGCTCTCGCGCAAGCGGCGAAGGTGCGTTCGCAAGCGTCCCGCTGGCTATTCCAACAGCGTTTACCCGACTGGGACCTCGGTGTCGTCGTTATCAGTGAATCCCACTCTGCGATTGAGCCGCTATGGCATGGCGTTGATCCAAACCATCCGCTCCACGGTTTGCATTCCGCTCCGCCCGCTGCTGCTGCCTTACGAAAAGTCTATTCTGCAATCGACGATTTGATCGGCGATCTCTACCAGGCTTTTCCGAACATTGTTCTAGTTCTCGCCGCAATGCATGGCATGGGACAAAACGAAAGCGACGTTCCTGCCATGGCATTGCTCCCGGAATTGCTCTACCGGTTAGCCTTCGGCTCCGCATACATGCGCCCCGTCGAGTTTCCCGAGTTTTTGCCCGATGGTACTCCGCTAATCGCCGAAGACTCTCACTGGGGCGACCTTCTTTCTCAAGCCATCCCCCCACCGCCGAAAGCCCGACTCAAGTTTCACCAGCGTGTGGCGAGGCGAATCAATCGTATCGTTGCCAACATGAATCCCAGTCGTATTGTTGCGAACACGAATCCCAGTGGCGACCTCGCTTGGATGCCCGCGGCTCGCTATTCTCCCTTCTGGTCGAAAATGTCCGCGTTTGCTCTGCCATCGTTTTACGATGGACGTGTACGAATCAACGTCGTGGGGCGCGAAGCTCACGGTAAGATTCGAGCCTCCGAATATGCAGAGACCTGTCAGCAGATCCGTGAAGTTGTCTCTGAGTGCCGTAATCTCTTGAACGGAAAGCCCGTCATTTCCGAAGTCTACTGTCCAAAGCAGAATCCTCATGAGGTTGGTCCCAGTGAAGCGGATGTCTACATCGTTTGGGAAGGCGCGCCTCTTGGTCTCTCTCATCCACGTCTGGGCAACATCGGTCCGCTCCCCTATTTGCGAACGGGAGGTCACACCGGGAAATATGGCTTCCTCAATATCGTCGGTGACGACATTCCCGCTGGCCAACATGGTGTTGCTAGTTCGTTCGACGTTGTGCCTACGATCATCGAACTCCTCGGTCAGCCCCGCTTGCCCCGGGTCAGTGGCGATTCACTCCTGCGGCGGGTCGTCCCAGTTTCTTCCAGAAGGGTTGAGATGTCTGATTAAAGGCGGCGGTAATGGGAAACTTGAATCTCATAAGTGCACAACAAAGATGTCCGACGGTCGTCAAGAAGGATCAGTTTGGATCGGTAGAGGTCTATTTCCTTGGTTCCGGCCGAATAACCGCCTACCCTTCGTACTGCTGAATACGTCCCAGTAGCCCACGACTCGCCCGAGACCGCTCGCTGAGAGTCAGTGTTTCACCGGGACCGTATGGAGCTTCTTCATCGCGGTTCCATAATTGCCCAGGTGGTAGACGGACGCCCCCACGGGTGAAAACGTGAAGGAGGCGAACGGCTCAGCCAGCATCGCATCCAGGAACTCCCTGGTGCCAAGTCCGATTGTGACGTGAGGGCTGAAGTGTGTGCCGCTGTGCTCGGGAACAAACACTCGGACGTATTCAATCAGGGGCGCGACGATGTCGGGATCTTCCGGGGTCGTTACGAATGCGGCAGCCGTGCCATTCGGGGCTTCAAAAGGCGCTTCCGGAAGACTTTGTCGACAGCGGCAAAGAGATTGTCGAGCTGATCGGTGTAGACATATCGCTGAAGCATCGAAACGTGCGGTGCGTGTATACCTCCCAGTGTGTATCCCTTGGAAAAATTCTTGAGCAACCTGGCGTTGTCGGCTGTCGCGTGCTCAATCATCGTCGCATCAGGTTCCAGCAACGTGTCAATGGCCGTAACCGATCTCTGCTGTGTTTGCGTCATTGTCGCTTGTCCTTTACCTATCTCTTGACCGGTGATGGCACCCGTTGATGCAGCGAAAACCGCCAAGCCTGCGATTCCAATGATGGGAAAGAGTCTCGACTTCATTGAAAACACCTCGCAAAAGGATGTGGTGGGCAGACATGTGGAGTGCACTTAAAAACGAGAAAGATTGTCACGTAATTTGTGCTCCGTCCTCAACTGTCAGATGTGACAGCAGCGCGTCATCGAAGACACCTCGCAAGCTTTTGCACAAAGGATAGTCAGAATCCGGTGTATTCAGACTCCAGGATGGACATCAGGTGCAGGTTGCACCAGTGGCCGTCGCGGTGGGCCGCTTCGCGAATGACGCCCTCGTATTGGAAGCCAAGGCTTTCATAAATGTGACGCGCGCGGGCGTTGTCTTCGAAGACGTCAAGGAACAGCCGGTGTGCGCCGAGCTCGCGAAAGGCGATGCGGATGAGTTCCTTGAGCATGCTGCGGCCGAGTCCGCGCTCGGGTGTGGAGACGACGATGCGCTTGAGTTCGATGGCGCGGGAGTCCTCGTTGATGCCGCGCAGGATTGCGTAGGCCTGCAACTCGCCCCACTCGGTTTCGTTGACGTAGTAGCGAGCGTCTCCGCCTGTGAGCGTGGCGAGGTGACGCTCTGCGCTCCACTGGCCGACAAACTCCCGGGCAAATGGTGCGCGCTCAATGGTGAGAATGACAGGGATGTCGGCTGGAGTTGCGAGGCGGAGAATCATCGGGTTCGATTTCATTGTAGTTCTGGAGTGAGGATGCTCGAATTGACTGCTTATATATGGTGTCCTGTGATATCCGTCCGCCGGGAGGAAGGATTGCAGGGCGTTATCGCCACTATTTGCCGCGAAACACGTATGTCCGGCTGCGACACGTGACGAAAGGCACGTATCCCCTAGTACCTAATAGTTCCAAAGGGGATAGGAAGACGTATACCATCACCGTTACAGGACCGGAATCCAGCAAGCGCAATCGTCTTCGGCACCGTCCGGAACAGTTAGGCGCATTCAGCTGAATTCAAAGGATCTTGTTCTGCGAGAGGCGAAAGTCGATTCGCAGGCGTTGTCGCTTTTCTTCCCAGATCCGTTTGCAAAGCCGATCGATCGGATGGGCAATCCATGCCAATCGCGACCGTAGCGGTATTGCACCATGTCGATTCCAGAGCTGCAGCCTGAAGGCAATTGCAGCAGCTTGAAGCGTTGACGGAGTTAAGGATCGAGGATCATGAGCGCCAGAGCTGAGATATCGAACAACGCGCAGAGCCCGCAAGCCGAGAAGAGCGCTTCGAAGGGCATGGCTGTTGCCCTGATCGGCCCGAATGACGCGCATCGCCAGATTGTTGCGAGAGCCCTTGCATCTAGCCAGGGACGCAAAGTCCACGAGTTCATTGACTATCCCGCCGAGTTGAACGATCTGCCGGGCATGGTCGAGCAGAGCTTCGACGTCGTGCTTGTCGACGTGGACACCGACGAAAGCTACGCTCTGCAGATTATCGAGAAGCTGGCGGAGATCGGGCAGCCGGTCATGGCGTATTCCGCGCGCACTGACCAGGAACTGCTGATGAGCTGCATGCGTGCCGGCGCTCGCGATTTTCTGCCGCTACCAACGGAGCCCGGGCAGGAACAGCCCCAGCCCCAGCAGCCCCTTGCCCAGCCGGTTACCAGGCCTGTCGTTGCCGCGGTTGCGCCGCAGGTTGCCGCCCCGCAGGCTGCCGCGCCTTATGTTGCTCCGAGGCAGGTTGAGCCAAGGCCGGTTGAGCCAAGGCCAGCGCCGTTGCCACCGGCACCCGCTGCGCGAACCCACGTTACTCCGATCATTCCGGAAAAGCATGTCGAGCCGGCCCAGGAACAACGGGCTACGCGTATCAAAGAAGATTACAAGGATCCCGCCCTAGCCCAGGTGATCGAAGAGATCACGGTGACAGCTGCTCCGGCAGCTCCCGAGCCGGACAAACCACTGTCTGAATTTGCCGAGTGGGACGCAGCCAATCTTCGTCGTGCTCAGCCGCCCCCGCAGCCAACCAAGCGGCCGGAATCGCGTCCGCGGCCTGCTCTTGTACCCGAACGCCCCAAGGCCGAAGCTGTGTCTCGCTCTATTCCGAGCGTGGATGCAGCACCATCCCCTGCTATTGAGCGCCCTCCAGTCTCGGTGGATCTTTTCCGTTACTCCGGGGCTCATTCGGGGTCTGAACCCGATGAAGCCGCAGAGAAAAAGGCCGCCAATTGGATGAAGTGGATTCTGATCGCAGCTGGTCCGCTGGTGCTCGGGCTTGTACTGCTGGTCGTTTTTACCCGTTCTTCGTCGCCAGTCCCCGCAGCAGCACCCGTGAAAGCTACACCAGCACCGGTGCAAAGCCAGCCTGAGCCGATTGCGGCAGCGACGCCCGAAACAAAGCCTGTTCCAAAGCCGCTGGCGGGAACTCCTGTGGCAACCGCTGCACAGACGCCAGCCGAGACGACTGCTTACACCAATCCTGCGCCGGTTTCTCCAGATGCGATGGCAGCGCAGCTTGTTGCTCCGACCCGGATCGCCGGCCAGATCAAGAAGGTTGTACCGGCCGATGAGCCGCCTCCGAGTGCTCCGGGGCCGGTTTCTATGGAAGAGAGCAACGCCGTTCCTGGATCGGTATTTGGTGGCGGAGGCAAAGAGAAGGTTATGCCTCATGTCGTGGCAATTTCAGCTGGTGTCGCCGATGGCATGATCATCCACAAGACCCCACCTGTTTATCCCAAGTTCGCTCAGGAAGCCCATATCACTGGAAAAGTAATGCTGAAGGCGACAATCACCAAGCAAGGAACGATTGAAGGTGTGCAGGTGCTGAGCGGGCCGAAGATTCTGGCGCCTTCCGCGGTTGATGCGGTGAGGACCTGGAAGTACAAGCCCTACATGCTCGATAACCAGCCGGTATCGGTAGAGACGAATATCACCGTCGTGTTTGGTGCTGGCGGCAAATAAGACACGCGGTTTCTCAACAACTTAATTCTCTGAAGGGCGCTCGATGTGGTCGATTACGACCACATCAAGGGGCGCCTTTGCAGGTTCGAGCTTCAGCCCGAGCTGTTCCTGGAGTGCGGTGAAGATCGAGGGACCGCTTTCACCGGAACCCGGATCGTCTCTCCGTGCCCACGTAAGGTCGAAATCGTATTGCCCAGTCAGGCCGGTCTTGTCGATGATGACTCGCCCGACCATACCCGAAAGGCTCATCGCCAGGCTGCTCACGGGGTACGCATGCGCTGAGAGCTTGCCTGGGCTCATCTCGGTCGTGCCGGATTCACCCGGGACAGATTCTTTCAGCTTTGGCCCGTGTTTCGCGATTACGAGCTCGTAAACCGGTAATACACGCTTCTCGATGTGCGATTTCATCGCGAAGCGATCTTCGAGGATCTGCCGCATCAGCAGGCGCCAATGTTCGCCCCCGTCGTTCTTGCTGAGGATGTGGAAGGCATCGGAGGTTTCAGTATCCATCTTCGCCAGCACGTCAAAGCGATCGGAACTGGCCCATGCTGGCCAGCCGACAATCTGGTCCGTTGATCTGATAGGGAAAGCGCTGATCAGGACCGAGTAGATGGCCATGTTCTTCATCTCGAAACCGTTCGGAAGCATTCGCATCATGGCGCTGTCGTCGAGTTCGCGATGGGGCTTGATGGAGACAGCGTCCCAGGTAAGGACCTTGGGAGCGGCAACGGGTTGAGGGCTGGGGGTTTGAGATAGCGCGAAAACCGTGATCGCAAGACAAGCTACTACAACCTTAACGAGTCTGTGCACGAGGGCCTCTTGCCTGAAACTACCGGACCGAGAATTCTAGCTCTCTAGACTACAGCTGATCGAAGATTTCGCGGAACTCCCAGACGCCGGATTTGCCGTTGAGCCATTCGGCGGCGCGCACTGCGCCGACGGCAAAGCCGCGGCGGGAGTGGGCGTCGTGCCGAAGCTCAATCACGTCGTGATCGCTTTTCGCGGTGACGATGTGCTCGCCGTTGGCGTCGCCGACACGATGCGACTCGACAGGCACCTCGATGCCGGGCTGCACGGAATGGATGATCTGCTTGAGCGTGATGGCAGTGCCGGATGGCGCGTCGAGTTTTGAGGTGTGGTGCGTCTCGCTGATGGAGAATTTGTAACCCTCGATGCGGGCGAGCTCGGCGGTGAGGCGAAAGAGCTTTTGCACGCCGATGGAGAAGTTGGTGCCGTAGAGCAGACCGCCGCTGCGGCGGTCTGCGATGGCCTTCAACTCGGGCAGGCGGGCGTACCATCCGGTGGTGCCGACCACAATGCGGCAGCCGAGCGCGAGGACGGCGCGGATGTTTTCAACGGCGGCGTCGGGAGTGGTGAAGTCGATGACCACGTCGACGCCCGCAAGGCTAGGCCCGGTAAGGGCGGAAGCCTGCTGATTTTCGGTGATGTCGAGTGCGCGCACGCCGTGACCGCGCTCGCGCGCTACCTCGGCAACCAGTGAGCCGGTTTTTCCCTTGCCTAGAACCAATACGAGCATTGGCGCTCCGATGCGGTGAATTCGACTTCCAGCTTACAGCGTGCGGGCGTTCGTTGTTGTCTGTCGCCGACGACCGGGAATGATTGAATGTGTTCACAACCGATCGCTTGAAAAGTGTTCCGTCTGCGCAATCGCCTTCTGCCCCCTCCACTGTTTTGCGCGGGACTGCTGAACGCCGGTGTCGCGGGGGGTACCCACCCATAGTCTGTGAACAAGTTCCTGAGTTTAATGGATTTAGAGAGAGTCCATCTCGCCAAAGTCATCTCATGAAATGAGTTAGCCGCAGAGTCGTCTCAGGGAAGGGGTTACCAGCCTTTTTCTGACCAACATCCAGCGGATTGCACAGTGTGCGTGCCGGATACCATTTCGAATTCTGAGTATAGCGATCGGCGAGAAATTGCCTGCAAAGTTCTGGAGATTTTTTGGTATGTGTTTCGAGAGAGTTAGCCGGGGGCGAGGAGACCCGGGCATTGACAACTATCGAGACGCTTTTTGGGAATGACGCGCCAGATGGATGATAAGTTAAGTTCCGTGAAGACGACGGAGCTGCTGCGATTCGACGGAGCCGTTGAGCGCGATCCCGCCATTGATGCGTGGATGAAAGAGCATGTCGGGGAATTGGGTGCCATCGCGCAGCGGTGGTTCGAAGTGATGCGCAAGTGCGGCGACGAGGTCCGCGAACTCATGCATGACGGCTGTCCGGTTGCGTGCCTGGGAGATGTGCCCTTCGGCTATGTGAATGTGTTCACCTGGCACGTCAACGTAGGATTTTTTCAGGGAGCATCGTTGCCCGATCCCGCGCGCTTGTTGCAAGGCGGCGGCAGGTACATGCGCCATGTGAAGCTGAAACCGGGAATGGACGTGAACGATGCTGCTCTCAGCAGGCTGATAGAGAGGGCGTATTCGGATATCAGGGCGCGCGTAGAGAACAGCTAGCGAGTGCGGTGGTCGTTGGAAAAGATAATTTCCGGTTAACGATTCGCTCGGAACAATTCGCTCGGAGCAATCAGAGTACACTCGTTGAGACATATGCGCCGGACCCAACTGATTGTCGCTTGTGTCTCCGTTTGTTCCATCACGGCGGCTGCACTGCTGATGATGGGGTACTTCCAACGACGGTATGCGATGGAGCCGCTGCCAGCACCTTACCCCGGACCTGCCGAACCGACTCCTCGCCAAACCTACATTAGTTTGCCGCAGACTGAGGTACGGCAACTGCTGAGCGGCAATTGCACAACAGTCGTTGAGTCAAGAAAACTCCCAGACCAGATAAAGAATGGGTTCGCAACGATTACACGGGATAAGCCATTTGCCCTCGCCGATCCCGGCGCTAGATTCAACGCGACCGATGTCATCGAGCCAGGACTCCCACGAAGACGGCTCGTGCTTGCGGGCGGCTGTGACGACCGATGGTTTATTGAATACGAACACGGCGGGATAGGACTTAGCATTGCTCTGATGGTATTGCGAATCAATCGCGATCAATCTGTCACCCTTCTCTGGGGAAGACCACTGAGAGAAAAAGCAAAGAACTTGGACGAACTTCGCACAGCGTTAAACAACGCTGAATTCTGGGACGCACCCTACTATTGGTAGGCTGATTTGAGTGTGAAGGCACGTATATGGGGCGAATTACCGCCTGCTGTGATTAGGGAGTCCTGCCCTCTGTCGGGCCCGTGGTTCGATAAGTGCGTAGTTGCGCTAATTCGGACGTTGGTGTCATGAACGAAGAAGAGCCGCAATCAAGGCAGACCAGAGCTCTCGGGAATACAAGAACCCCGAGTTTGTCCACGCTACTGACGCCGGGAAAGTGGATGTGAATCTCGGCAGGAAACTCCGTTTGGTTGCTGGATGTGCAAAACGAACAGGGCATGGGGAATCCTCCGAGGTCTGAACGCATGTAGATCGTTTGCAAGAAGAAGTACAAATGCAGATCGAAGAGGGGGCGGTGCGCCCTGGGATTTGAGGAAGCACCGAACGGTCTGAGTTCAACCGAAATCGATCAGTTGGAGCCAGCCACAGAAGCCCTCTGAAGGAAAAAGCTTACTGTTGTGATCTTATCGATGCGGCGGGTTGGTTGACGTTAAGATTTGTAAAGAGAGCGCAGAGCGGCCAATCTCACAGAGTTTCGGGTGGGTCACCGCCTACTCCGAAATGCCACTAAGTTAACAGTTGCAGACTATATTGGCTTACGGCTTCTGATACACGAGCAGATCCCTCTGGTCGGGGTTTTGTGGCACCCACGATTCCTCGTACAGAGTATGGCCGTCTTCACTGACCTTCCAACTGGTGCGCCGGATGACTCGGCCTTCGAAGGTGTCTTCAGTTTGAAGCTGGCGTGGGCCAAGAATCTGGACGGAACGGGTGAATCCAGCAGGCTGGTTGGCGCCACGGATGGGAGTGGCGGGATTGTCCGCTCGAGAATCGGAGACCTGGCCTGTCTCAGCATTTTCAAAATGGAAGGCGCTGTAATTCAGAATCAACACCACTGTCCTCGACAGGGATTCGAGGGGATTCCTCTCTCTCCACTGTCCGGTGAATCCGCTCGCCCCGGCGCTGCGCTCGAAGACCTTCTGCTGATGCTTGACGACGCCACGTCCCGCGTCGTCCTCGCTGGAACCATCGATTTGAATCCTGTCGGCCGTGATGGTGAGGGCTTTTCCATCGGCGGACAATTCCCAGCGGGCATTCGTTGATACCTCGTCCGCGAGCCCCTTCAACGCGATAGCACGCGGACTGATCTGCGTACAGGAGGTGGTGTGACTGGAAGCTGCGGGGTATTCTTTGCCGTCGCAGAGAAAAGAGTAGGTGAATGCGCCATTGTCTGCGCGGTATTCGCCGGAAGGAGAAATTGCAACGGAGAATGTGGGCGCTGCGTAATGGCTTTTGGCCGGGTTCAATGTCCATTGGCCATCCCAGGGGGATTGAACGTGGTGGCAGCCTGCGAAAGTGATGGCGATAGTGCAAAGGAACAGCAGGGAGGAGGATCTGGCTTTCACGATGCGGTTCCGAACTTTCGATCAGGGAAGTTTTTGAATGGAAGTGAGTCTACGGCGTGTGACGGCAAGATTGCAATGAGGTGCCGCGGCATAGGAGCGCCGAAAAGCAGGTTCTTCGCTCACCACCCCCAAACTGAACTACGTTTGGGGCCCCGTTCACTCAGAATGACACCAATCGCAAATTCGCGGAGCGCAATTATGACACCGCAGTCGTGGGAAGAATTTCAGACTCAGCAAGCTAAGAGGTGACGGCGGCTTTGCGGGATTCGGTGTCGAAGATGGTGGGGTCGGGTTCTTTGAAGAACGCAGCATGGAGCGAGCGGACGGCTTCGTCGGCGTCTTCTTCGTCGATCATGAAGCTCATGTTGATTTCACTGGCGCCCTGGGAGATCATGCGCACGTTGATGTGCTTGACTGCAGTGAAGACCTGCGAGGCCATGCCGTTCTGTCCGCGAATGTCTTCGCCGACAAGACAGATGAGCGCCTTCTTGCCTTCGTACTTCACGTCGGCAAGCTGGCTCAGGTCGGCTGCGATAAGGGGCAGCTTGTCGTTGGAGTCGACGGTGAGCGACACCGACACTTCGCTCGTCGAGACCATGTCGACGGGGCATTGGTGCTTGTCGAAGATGTCGAAGATGGCCTTGAGATAGCCGTGCGTCATCAGCATGCGGCTGGCGACGACGTCGATGATGGAGAGCTTCTTTTTTACGGCAATGGATTTGAACGGGCTGCTGCAGTGCGGTGCGATGGAGATGATGCGCGTGCCTTCGTTCGATGGATTCTTGCTGTTGAGCACCAGCACCGGAATGTTCTTGCGGACAGCGGGCAGAATCGTGGCGGGGTGAAGAACCTTGGCGCCGAAGTAGGCGAGCTCGGCCGCTTCTTCAAAACTGATGACTTTGACGCGAAGGGCGTCGGGGCAGACGCGCGGATCGCTGGTCATGATGCCGTCGACGTCGGTCCAGATTTCGATGGCGTCGGCGGCGAGCGCTCCGCCGAGTAGCGCGGCTGTGAAGTCGGAGCCGCCGCGTCCGAGCGTGGTGGTGATGCCAGCTTCGTTGGATGCGATAAAGCCGCCCATCACCGGGACCTTGCAGTCGTTGAGGAGCGGACGCAGATGCTCGGCGGCGCGCTTCTCGATGAGCACATCGAGGGGAACGGCTTTGCCGAATTGCGAATCAGTGATGATGATTTCGCGCGCGTCGACGTGAGTGGCGTTAATGGCGCGCTCGGCGAATGCGGCAGCGATGATGCGGCTGGAGAGGTCCTCGCCATAGCTGACGACGAGGTCGGAGATGCGCGGAGTGAGTTCGAGAATGGCAGCCAGGCCGCGGAGGATTTCGTCGAGCGAGTCGAACTTCTGCTCGATGAGATTGCCAAGCGCCGCGGAGTCTGCGGGTGTCTTGATGAGGGCGCAGGCTGTGTCGCGATGACGGGCGCGGAGACGGGAACTGATGGCGAGAGCGCCGGTGCGATCGCCTTTGGCGGCAGCAGCAGCGGCACGCAGAAGCTGGTCAGTGACCTTGGCCATGGCGCTGACGACGACTACGGTTTGCTTGCCGGCGGCTACGCGGCCCGCGACGATAGCGGCGGTACGGTTGATGGCGGTCGGGTCTTCCACCGAAGTGCCGCCGAATTTCATCACGACCAGGCTCATGCGTTCTTTTATCCGACCTCAGGGGCCAAAGCCCCTTATTTATTTGGAGGCTTGATGTACGTGCTGAAGCCCGTACCCTCCCGATCTTGCCGATGCCTTATGCGCGGGCGGCGGTTTCGGCTACTGGTTCCAACTTGCCTAAACTTGCCAGCAGTTCGGCGTTGAGGATGGCGGCGCCTGCGGCTCCGCGAATGGTGTTGTGCGAGAGCACGGTGAACTTCCAGTCGAGCAGGGTGCAGGGGCGCAGACGGCCGACGGTGACTGCCATGCCGCGTCCGCGATTGCGATCGAGGCGGGGCTGGGGGCGGTCAGGTTGCGGTGCAAATTCGACGGGCTGCTCGGGCGCCATGGGGAGTTTCTGCCCGGCAAGCGGCTTGAATTCAGACCACGCGGCGAGGATGTCTTCGTGGGTGACAGGTCGGCCGAGTTTGTTGCCGAGCTTGATGGAGACGCTTTCAGTGTGGCCGTCTTCTACGGCAACTCGGTTGCAGTGGGCGCTGATCCTGGCGGCGAGCGGGGTGACGTGGTTGCCGTCGAGATGGCCGAGCAGTTTCAGCGTCTCGGCTTCCATCTTCTCCTCTTCGCTGCCGATGTAGGGGATGACGTTGCCGAGGATGTCCATGGAGGGGACGCCGGGATAGCCTGCACCGGAGATGGCCTGCATGGTGGTGACGAAGATCTGCTCGATGCCGAAGCGTTCTTCGAGGGGCTTGAGGGCCATGACGAGGCCGATGGTGGAGCAGTTGGGATTGGTGACCATATAGCCGCCGGAATCACGGCGCGAGGGCTGCTCCTCGATCAGGTGCAGGTGGTCGGCGTTGATCTCGGGAATGACGAGCGGCACGTTGGGCGCCATGCGGTAGGCGCTGGAGTTGGAGACGACCGCAGCAGCCGGCGTTGGCGAATTTGGGCTCCATTTCGCGGGCGATGGCGGCGTCGAGGGCGGCGAAGATGATTTTCGGTGCGCCGGCCGGATCTGCAGGCGAAACGGTCATGCGCGCGATCCGCTCTGGGAGCGGGGTGTCGAGTCGCCATTTAGCGGCTTCGCCGTAGAGCTTCCCGCTGGAGCGGTCACTGGCGGCGAGCCAGGTGATTTCGAACCACGGATGGTCTTCGAGGAGTTGAATGAAACGCTGGCCGACCATTCCGGTCGCGCCGAGGATGCCGATTGGATATTTGTTTTGCATGATAGGTGAACACTCCAGTGTACAGGAGAGTTGGTCGGCTAAATAATCTGCGTTCCGGGAAAGTTTGTACAAACGACTTTCGATTGAGGCACTTCGGCTGGACTTCATTCCTTTGGTTCCACCTCGACCGGTCGATCCATAGGGAGGGGCACTAATTGGGTTTCGCCGGAGTGTTGTGGGTTGTGTATGATAGACGACACAGCAGGCCACTGACGCTTCCGTTCCCTGCCAGGGTGCAGTTTTGCATAGGCGATGCCCTTGCTCTTCGCCTGATCTTCCCTGAAGCAATGGAACATGTACCGCGAAAGGCGGTGGTCTACGAGCGTTCATCTGGTCAATCCCAGCGACAATTCCTTTGGTACGGCTGTCATTACACCGCGATGGCTGTTTGTGCTTGCCGCGGCAACACCCGCATCGGCCGGAGACCCGATCCTGATAGACGAATCTCTCGAGCAGATTGTGCCCGAAAGCATTCAGCCGGGAGACATTGTCGGCATCAGCGTGCACACTGGCAATGCCCTGCGCGGTTATCAAGTAGGCCGCATGGCGCGAGCGCGCGGTGCATGGGTGGTATATGGCGGCATTCACGCCACGCTTTTTCCCGAGGAAGCGCTGGATCGCGGCGAAGCCCATGCGGTAGTGAAGGGCGATGGCGATATCGCCTGGGGCAAGGCGGTGACTGATTGCCTGGCAGGAACGCCCCAAAAGGTATATGAAGGCGGCCGGATCGAAGGCAGCGCAGTTTCTGGCAGCGCGCTGGGACCTGATGCGGCCCGATAAGTACATGTGGGCCTCGGTGCAGACCATTCGCGGATGCCCGAAGCACTGCTCGTTCTGCAGCGTCTGGCGTACGGATGGACAGAAGCCGCGGCAGCGTTCGTTCCAAAAAGTGATTGACGAGATCGTGAGCCTGCGGCGACTTGGTTTCAGATTTATCGCGCTGGCAGACGACAACTTTTATCCGGTTACGCTGACCGATCTGCGCCTGGCGCGGGAGCAGAAGAACTTTGCCAAGCTCGAAGAGTTGACGACGATTCGCAAGGAACGTTTTCTGCTGATGGAAGAGCTCGCCAAACTGCCGAAGGACATGGTGTTCTTTACCCAGATCACGATGGAGGCGGGCGAAGACGGCGACTATCTGGATGCCATGCACAAAGCCAACATCAAGGGCGCCCTGGTGGGTGTGGAGGCGGTGACGCCCGAGGGCCTCAAGGCGGTCTTCAAGGATTGGAACTACTCCGGCGAGGCGCTGGCAAAGCAGTTGCAGACATTTAAAAAGCATGGCGTTCACGTGCTTGGCTCATTCATTTTCGGATTGCCGACCGACAAGCCTGCAACGTTTGACGCAACAGTGGAGATGGCGCTGAAGGCAGGAGTGACGTTTGCGCAGTTCGTGATGATGACGCCATTTCCGGGTACGGTCGATTTCGGGCGGTGGGAGAAGGAGCAGTCCGCGCATCCGACGATGGTGGGCGACGTGCCGATTACGCGCTACTGGTTGATTCCCACGGAGGTGCGTCCGAAGATGTTTACGCCGCATCCGTCGATGAGTTCCGATGAGATTCGTGAGCGCACGCAGCGAGTTTGGGACAGGTTCTACAACTGGAAATCCATCTGGGAGCGGTCCTCCTGTACGCCTACTTTGCGGGCGCGGCTTGGGTTCATCTTTCTTTCAAAGCTGTATCGGCAGATGTACGCGGGCACGGGAATTTCGACCGACAGCGCGCGCAGAAAGAAATCGAAGACCTGGGCGCGATTTACCGCAAAGCAATGCAAAAAGCTCTTCCAGGCAAAGCCGATGCCAGATCTGCAATCGCCTGCCTGGCATGCCGCAGGGGCCGCAGGTGCACCGGGTGGAATTGGTTTACCACTCAGGCTTACGCCATTCGTCATACTGCCTGAAGAAGAGTAGGCTCAGGCGCGGTCAGGCACGCGCAGTGGCGTCGAGCGGCAGGAAGAGCGCGAATACCGTGCCTGAATGTTCGGGTGCACGGCGGGATCGGACGGTGAGTACGCCGTGATGCCGGTCTACGATTCCCCGGCTGATCCACAGTCCAATTCCATTTCCCTTGTGGCCTTTGGTGGTGAAGAACGGCTCAAACATTTTAGTCAGCGTGTTTGGGGACATGCCGCAACCGGTATCGGCGACGGTGAGAACAATTCCTTGTCTTCCGGTTTTCCACTCCGTTGCTTCCCGGCAGCGTACGAAGAGGCGGCCGCCCCTCGGAGCCATTGCGTCGATGGCATTGCCGATGAGGTTACTTAAGACCTGCAGGATCTCGCCCTCGAAGCAGGTGATGGGAAGATTCCCGCGATCGCGTCTCTCAAGCTTGACATGGGCGTTGAGCAATCGGCCCTGATAGAGCGGTACCGTCGCATCAATCAACTCCGCGCCCGTAACTTGCTTCGGCTTGGTGGATTGCCGGTGAAAGCGGAGGGTCTGGTTGGCGATGGCGGAGACGCGACGCAGTTCGACTTCTGCGCTGGCCAGATAGCTCTGGGCATCGGGGTCAACGGCGGCTTGCTGCGCCAGGTAGATGAGGTTGGTGACGGCTGCGAGGGGATTGTTGATCTCATGCGCGATGGAACTGGCAAGCCGCCCGACGGCGTTCAGTTTTTCAGATTGCAGCAGTAGTTGTTCGGCCCGCCTGCTTTCTGTGACGTCGATGCCGAGCACGATGACCCCGGAAATATTTCCATCGGCATCGCGCCGGGGCTGGTATACGAAATCGAGGTAGCGTAAGTCCAGAGCCTGCGATGTGCTGCGCGCCAACTGGATCGGCATGCCGCGGCCGACAAAAGGCTCACCCGTCTGATAGACCCGGTCAAGCAGTGCCACAAAGCCTTGATCCACCGCTTCCGGCACAGCCTCGTGAATGGTTTTGCCTATCACTTCGCGTCGACCAATCAGGTCATGGTACGGCGCATTCACCAATTCAAATCGATGCTCTGGTCCGCCGAGAGCTGCGAAAAAGGCTGGGGCTTGCTGAAATAACTCCGCAAGCCGCTGGGTTTCACGCTCTAGTTGTTGCTTGGCGAGTACGCTTTCGGTGGTTTCAGTGCAGACGACGAGGGTTGCGCGAATTGTCCCCCGTGTGTCGCGAACGGGGCTGTAGCCGTAGGTCCAGTAGACGTCTTCGAGGCGGCCATTGCGGAAGATCGGGACGAGCTGATTTTCATGCCATGTAGCCTCGCCCCGTTTCATCACGCCATCAATCTGGGGTCCGATGATGTGCCAGATCTCCTTCCAGCATTCTTTACCTGGTTGGCCGAGTGCGCTCGGATGTTTGTCTTCGCGAATGCTGGGACGGTAGGCGTCATTGTAAAACTGGATGAGCTCATCGCCCCACCAGAGGAACATCGGGTGCTTCGAGGTCAATATGGTGTTGACCGTGATGAGGAGAGCGTCAGGCCACTGATCAACAGGCCCGACGGGCGACTCGCCCCACGGGAAAGCGCGCGTTAAATCGGCCATCTCCCCGGATCCAAAAATGTCGCTCGACCGGCCGGCTACGGCAGTATTGGAAGGTGCATCGTTCTTCCGCGGCGTACTTGAAGTCATAGATACTTTTCTTGATTCCCGGTCCGGCGTTTGCGCGGTCTACCGCTTGGGGTTTGATGCAATATCGCCCACAACCGTGGTCCACTCCCGCACGTACCAGCGCTTCACGGCTCCGCTCGTGACGTAGGGATCGGCCTGCGCAAACTTCTCCGCTACTTCGGACGAGTCGCCCTTGAACAGAAGCATTGCGCCATCGACCGGATTGGCCAGAGCGCCGGCCAGGACGAGTTCGCCCCTTTCAGCTGCTTCCCAACCCAGCTTGAGATGGACGTTGCGGAACTCAGCGCGACGTGCGACGTAGTCGTCTGTGACTTCATAGAACAACATGTAATGCATTTGAGGTTGCCCCCCTCCCGGTGCAGATCCGATCAAGGACGCGCTTCGCAGCAGATGCCGTCACTGCCGCAAGGATACATCCGTAGCTTCAAAGAATATCTTTCAGAACCAAAGAAGCCGTGCGCGTCTTTGCGTTGTGGCGCACGGTGAGGTGGAGAACCGTTCCGACGGGTTGCATGAACGCGTTCTGCATCGTGTCGTCTGTTGGAGGTTTTCCGTCGATTTGGGTAATGACGTCCTGCTCTTTCAAGCCGGCTTTTGCTCCCGGACCACCTGGAACGACGGTCATGATCTCCAGCTTATCGGGATTGTTGTTCAACATCAGGCCGGCGCGGTTGAAGACGTCGGGTTTGCCATAGTTGGCGTTTTTCTCGAGATACATTTTCCCGTGGGGGCCATCGAAGGTCACGTTGAACTGACGTAGAACGCGCACTCCAATGTTGCCTGCAACTGTTGTGGAGGACTCTGCGCCCAGAGGGTCAGTTGAGAGAATGGTGATGGGCCGGACCACCTCTGCGTGGCCCATGAGCAGGGTGTCTGCGCGCGTAAAAAAGCCCCGATCGGCCCCGCCGAATCCCTCGCCGGCATAGCCCTGGATCTTTGCGCGGTAATGCTGCACGAGTTTGTGCTTCGCCACGAACGGGGCATAAAGCGACAGAGAGTACATGTCTCCCGTGTCGATTCCAAAAAGGCCGTCGATTCCGTCGACAGTTGCCTCGGCGAGCAGCGCGCCATCTTTGGAGTGAATTGGTACTGCTGTCCCTTTGCCTGAGTATTCAAATCCCTGCTTGGAGTAGAAGGTGATCGTCTGATTTTCAAAGTCAATCCGAATTGGCAGATTCTGGAGCAGGAGATCACCGATGAAAATGCCGTCGTGGCCCACCGTCACCGGCGTGTCAACCACCGCGAAAATTTGATCGGACAAGGTAAGTCCGCCGATGTTGACGGTTGCGACCTTCACGGTTTTCGCGGGGACCGTGCCGCCGCCCGCGTTGAGCGTGGCTGAACCTTCTGGCTTGAGTCCGAGGCGTCTGGCCAGGCTGGCCGTCATCAAGTTTCCTGAGCCGGAGTCGAAGATGGCGTCGAACGGTCCCTGGCCATTGATGGTGGCTTTTAACTCAATGCCGTTTTTTGCGTGAACGGTGACGGCTCGAGCGGCATTGGCCGACGTCTGCGCGCAAAGCTGCGAAGATGCCAAGACGAACAACATGGCAAACGAGAGCAGGCGAAGTTGGGTGCGGAGATGCATCAGGAACATTGGTGGTTTCGGTCGGAACTGGAAACCGAAAAGATTGCTCGATGATATCGTACTCAGAGCCGGCGGAAGAAACCCATGGAGCGTTAGTTTGCGGGTCGAACGGGATGAGGAAAATTGGTGAAGGACTGACGAATCATCGAGAGATCGTCCCTTACCGGCTGAAGCCGACATTCATTTTGCCAACTTGCGGCACGACTGAAGCGTTCCCTGATACTTCTTACTTCCTGGTTAGCTTTTCTGCAGCCTGTAAAGCTCCACGTTCATTCGGGCGTCAGAGATCCAGGTATTTCTCGAAGAGATCAGTTGTGGGGGAGCGTTGCTGCTTCCGCATGAAATCTCAAGATGTGAGTTTGATGCTCCGAGATTGATCGGAACTTTCAAGTGCGAAAGGGACCGTTGGCAACTAGACTTAGAAGTCGTGAAGGCACAATCAGCCGAAGTTCTCGATACTGCTGTTCCCATGCGCGCCCTGTTAGCTGGTGCGCGCCGAAAAGAAGCCGAGCTGATCGAACTTGCGCGGAAGCTGGTGTTCGCGGAATCGCCCTCCGATACCAAAGCCGCGGTGGATGCTTGTGTCTCGATCGCTGCTGAGATTGGGCGAGGGCTTGGTGGGCGCATTAAACGCCATCGGCAACGCAGCTATGGCGATGTTCTGGAAATGCGATTCGGTCGCCGCAAGCGCGACGGCCAGAAACCGGTACTGCTGCTGGGGCATCTGGATACTGTGTGGCCGATGGGCACGCTTAAGCGCATGCCGTGCCGCATTGGAGATGGCCGCCTCTGGGGTCCGGGCACGCTCGATATGAAGGTGGGCGTCGCGATGGCCCTGACAGCTGTAGAGATGCTTGCCGAGGCGGACCTGTTGAATCGCGAGATCGTACTGTTGCTGAACAGCGATGAAGAGATTGGCAGCCCCGTCTCGCGGCCAATCACAGAGAGCACTGCTCGCGAGTGTGCCGCTGTTTTTGTGCTCGAACCCGCACAGGGGCTTGCTTACAAGACCGCACGCAAGGGCACGGGGAACTGGCGGGTTGATATCCGCGGTGTGGCCGCGCACGCCGGTGTCGATTTTGAGAAGGGGGCCAGTGCTCTGCGCGAGCTTGGGCGTGTGATTGAAAGCGTAAGCGGCTGGACTGAGTTGAAACGCGGCCTGACGGTAAGTGTCGGTGTGGCTGGTGGCGGCAGCAAGACCAACGTTATTCCCGCCGAGGCTTTTGCTGAAGTAGATGTACGCATTGCGAAGATGAGCGACGGTCCGCGGATCGAGCGCCGGTTTGCTTCTCTGAAAGCATCTGACAAGCGGTGCGCTCTGGAGGTGACGGGTGGAATCAACCGGCCTCCGATGGAGCGGACGCGTGGAACGGTCAAGCTGTTCACACAGGCGCGCGCGCTTGCAACTGAACTCGGATTTGTTCTCAATGAGGCCTCAACTGGTGGGGCGTCTGACGGCAACTTCACTTCAGCACTTGGGATACCAACACTCGACGGCATGGGCGCTGTGGGCGAGGGCGCACACGCCAGCCATGAGTCGATTGTGTTAGAGCACCTTGCCCCACGCACCGCTTTGCTGGCGGGCATGCTGGTGCAATCAAGTTGAGCACTTATGCCGGGGTTCACAAACGCATTACCATGACATCGGAAGCGGAGGTTTAATTTCCAATGTGTCGCTATGCTTCATTCGTATGCACAGGGATAATTGCGCTCTGTACGCTTGGGTCTGCCGCACAGGCTCCGCAGCAAGCACCAGCACAGGTTCCACAACAACCACCAGCACAGGCTGCGCAACAAGCGCCAGCACAGGCTGCGCAACAAGCTACCGCGCAGACCGCGGAGCAAGGGCCGGCCGGCATTGACGCTATCACGGTGTATGCCGGTACGTGGAAGGTGCAGGGTGAGCGCTTTGCGACAGCTTACAGCCAGGCGGGCAAAGAAGATAGAACGCTGCACAATGACTGCTGGAAGAGCGGCGCCTACTATGCCTGCAACCAGTTTGTGGACGGAGAATCGAAGGCGTTATTGATCTTTACCTACAACGACAAGGAAAAGATGTATACCACCTACCAGA
Organism: uncultured Acidobacteriaceae bacterium; assembly: GCA_963832035.1. Lineage (GTDB taxonomy): Bacteria > Acidobacteriota > Terriglobia > Terriglobales > Acidobacteriaceae > Telmatobacter. The sequence continues at coordinate 176,803 of CAWHSK010000006.1, forward strand.
TTCCGCTTGGTGGCGCCGCGGCGGGTTCAGGCAAGCTCCAGATTGCTGGGAATATTTGGACTTTTCCGTGGCAGGTCACGATGGGCGAAACTACCATGTACTTCCACGTGGTGAATGTCTTCACGGGAACGGATCGCATCGACTATGCGCAGGAGTTCTCGAACGACAATGTGCACTGGAACTCGATGGCCAGGGGTTCGGAAACCAGGGTGTCAAAGTAGCCAAGCCCTTGTCGCAAAACAGTCGGTCCGTCGAGTTCTTCAGCGAGTTGTAGTTGTGCCTTTTCGAAGAACCGTTTTTCAGTTTGAAAGGCGGGGAGTCAGCGGACGGGGTGTACGGCGTAGTTCTGGACGAAGAAGTACGCCGCAGTGGCGAAACCGATGGCGGCTACTGTTCTGCGCATGATGGCCTGGTTGATAAGGCGGCTGTAATGAGCGCCGATGTAGCCGCCCAATGCAGCGAGGACTGCCATCTCAAGGCAAAAGCGCCACTCAACGCGTCCTGCGAGGATGAAGGACACCGCGGGAATGCCGATGGAGATCGCGGCCGTGAGCACCTTCAGCGCATTCATTTCGTGGATGTCGTGAACGCCGCACAGGCCGAAGAGCGCCATGACGAGGAAGCCGCCTCCGGCGCCGAAGTAGCCGACATAAACGCTGACGATAACCATGCCGACGATGAGCAATTTACTATGACGCTTTCCTCCGGAAAGAGTCTGGAGCCAACGGCCGAGGGGAAAGCTAAGCACAAACATGATGGCCGCAAAAAGCAGCAACCATGGCAGCAATTGGCGAAACATGTGGTTTCCGGTTCTGAGTAGAAGGAAGCCGCCGAGCCAACCACCGAGTCCCGACGAAATGGCCAGGGGAAGCAGTTCCCAGCGGTACTCGCGGAGTTCCTTGCGAAAGGCGATGAGGCCTGTCAACTGGCCGGGCCACAACGCTACGGTGTTGGTAGCCTGCACGGTTACGGCGCCGACGCCGATCGCAGCCGTGCTTGCAAAAAGAGCGGGAAGCGACAGGAATGAACCGCCGCCAGCGATCGAATTCAAAACGCCGGCAAGAAAGGAGCCGGCGGGAAGCCAGGAAGAATAAAGAAGTCGAAAAAGGGTCTCGGCCATGAGTCACTCTAACGAGAGGGCCATAAAGCCCCCATAAGATTTCAGGATTTCGAACCACAAGGGCGGGGAACGGAAGACTGTTACACTCCCGATGAGAACAAATCGGAGCTTCTTTTCGCAATGAAACAATTCATTTTGAGTTTTCTTGTGGCTGCGACGACCGTCGCTTGTCTTGCTCAAACCCCTGCCAAACCTGCGGCTCCCAAGACAGCGGCCAAGCCGGCGACGTCGGCGAGCGGTGTAAAGTTGCCGCCGGGCGTGCCGCCAGCGCGCGGAATCGTGAAGACTGCATTCAGCCTGCGTTACCAGGACGTTCGCGTTGGCACCGGGGCGGAAGCCGAGCCCAACAAGATTTACAAGGTCCATTACACGGGATGGCTGGCGGCCGATGGGCACAAGTTCGATTCGTCCTACGACCACAAAACTCCGGTAGTTGGCAAAGACGGCAAGCCCGAACTGGATGCAGACGGCAAACCAAAGATGAATGAAGGGGAGCCGATCAGTTTTCCGCAGGGCTTTGGACGCGTGATCCCCGGCTTCGACCAGGGGTTTGACGGCATGAAGATAGGCGGCAAGCGCCGACTGTTCATCCCGTGGCAGCTTGCATATGGCGCCCACGGACGCCCGGGACCTAACGCTGCCAATCCCGGCATTCCTCCCAAGGCGGACCTGATCTTCGACATCGAACTGGTGGACATGAGCGAGATGCAAGTACCACCGGGTCATCCGGGAATGGGAGCCGGGGGAATGGGAACCGGGCCGGGCGGCCAGCCGATGCGGATGCCGCATCCGCCTATTCAGGGAACCCCGAGTTCGCCTGCGTCTCCGGGTTCGCCGGCCAATCCTTCGGCTACGCCTCCGGCTGGAACGCCCCCGCCATCGGGCGCGCCGACGACTCCGCCGGCGGACAAGCCGCAATCAAACTAAGGGGTCAGGCTGCGCTGGTGGGTAGCTCCGGCGTGGCCGCCAGCAGTTTTTGCGTATAGACTTCGCGGGGATTTGCGCACAATGATTCGGCTTCGCCAATCTCGACGAGGCGGCCTTGTTCCATTACCGCGATGCGCGTGCTGAGATAGCGGACCAGCGGCATCGAGTGGGAGATGAACAGGTAAGTGAGACTGTAATCGCGTTGAAGCGAGCGCAGCAGGTTGATGATTTGCGCGCCAACGCTTACGTCGAGCGCCGAGACGGGCTCGTCGAGGATAAGCAACTTTGGCCGCAACGCAAGAGCGCGCGCGATGTTGATGCGCTGTCGTTGGCCTCCGGAGAACTCGTGCGGGTGGCGAGCGAGCGCTGAATCATCGAGGCCGACTTCGCGAAGAAGTTCACTGGCGCGCATGCGCAAAAGAGTATGGCGATTGTGATGATGATGGGAAGCGTTTACGATGTCGATGCCGTGAATTGCCCACGGTTCAGTGATGATGTCGAAGACCTTCATGCGCGGATTGAGGGCGGCATAGGGATCCTGAAAAACGGGCTGCATCTGGCGGCGGAGAGCTTTCAGCTGAGACCGCGATGCCTGCGCGACATCGATGCCGTCGATGCGAATCGATCCGCTGCCTGGTTGAACGAGGCCGAGAATCATGCGGGCGACAGTGGTTTTGCCTGAGCCAGATTCGCCGACGAGGCCGAGCGTCTCGCCTGCGAGGATGTCGAATGAGACATCCTCGACCACTGTGCGCAGCTCTGTGCGGAGACCTGCGCGACGGGGATAGCTCTTGGAGACCGCATCGACTTGAACCAGCGCCATGAGGAAATGGTACATGGGTGGATGCGGCGTTGTGCGTCGGTCCTGCTAAGTCGTCAGCCGGTCGGGCGAGATGGCCGTGAGCGGCCACTGGCGGAGTTTGAGCTCCTGGCCTTTCAGCAATTCGATCTCCAGTTCGGTTGAACCTGGCGACACATCGTATACGCGGCTGGTGAGTGCTTCGCGGCCGGCAACGAACGATTCGATGACCGAGCCGTCAAGGAAGATGCGAATGGCGTCCTCGGGTTTGAGCTGCGACGGCAGGGCGAAAGTGATGTTGGCACAGGTCACAAGACTGGCAGGAGTATCGACGAGGAGTTCCCAGAGGATGTTCCCGTTGTTGATCAGGCGGATGGATATCTTTGGCTTCGCATCGCCAAGCGGGATGTGTATCTCTCTGCGGAGTGTCGTGAGTGGTTGCTTGAGAGGAGCGCCAAGTTGCACCGTCGAATTCTCTTCGGTGCCGCGCAGGTTTTCGACTTCGACGGCAGGGTTGATTTCGAGCTGGCCCTCCTCATTCACCGTCAGCACGCGCGGGAGAGCCATGGCGCCGGACCATCCGGCTGCGGCGAATTGGGCTTCGGGGCGCGTCTCGCGAATCCATCCCCAGAGGATGCGTCGGCCATCGGGGGCCAGGAAACTTTTTGGTGCGTAGTAGGCGGAGCCGTGATCGAGAACGCCGGTGCGCATAGGGATGTACCGATGGTGGCGAGCATCGTATTCACCGGTTGTCCAGAAGACCTTGTCTTCAGTGGAATAAAACAGGCAATGGCGGCCATTCACGATGAAGAAGTCCGGACACTCCCACATCTCTCCGCTGTCGCAGGGATTGACGGCGACCTTGCCATTGGGCTTGCCTTGCACGAGTTTGTGCAGATACTCCCAGTGGCGCAGATCGCGGGAGCGGTAGAGAAGGACACAGCCGCCGATAGTGCGCTCGCCGGAGCCAATGCCGAGATACCATTCGTCGCCTTCCTGCCAAAGGCATGGGTCGCGGAAGCCGGTGACGTACATGCCCTGCGGCGGAGCGGCAATGATGGGCGTTGGCCGCTTCTTCCAGTGCAGCAGGGCATCGTCTTCGGCGGTAGCCAGCAATTGGGTTTCGCGCAGCTTGTCGTTGCCATCGTGCAGGGTTGTTTCCGCCGCCGGCGCATCCTGAACGCCGGTGTAGATGAACGTGGGTTTGCCGTCGTAGATCACGGCCGATCCGCTGAAGCATCCCTCGCTGTCGGGGCCGCCGGGAGTCGGTGCAAGAGCGATGGGCTGATGATGCCAGTGCACCATGTCGGGGCTGGTGGCGTGTCCCCAGTGCATGTCGCCCCAGATGGCCGCGTGCGGATTGAGCTGATAGAAGAGGTGGTACTTACCTTTCCACCAGATGGGGCCGTTGGGGTCGTTCATCCAGTTGTGCGGCGGAAGGAGATGATACTCAGGGCGAAGCGGGTCGTGGGCGATGTCTGCAGCCTGGCCAGAAGGCGCGAGACTCTGCGCCAGGCGCGATCGATTCAATAGCAGACCGCTCGCTCCACCAGCGAGCGACTTCACGAAAACACGGCGATCCAGCTTCATGCGCAGGGCAGAACTCCCATGCAACTATAACGCCGCGGGGGGGGTCGACACTTGTCGCCCTATTTTCCAGTAGCGGTCAGCTTGAGCGTGTAGGCGTACTTGCATGCGGCACTCGAGGGCAGAGTTACATTGAGCCCGTCGGCGGTCTGAGTCCATGTCACTTTGTCTGGCGAGCCGAGCAAATCCACATTGCTGATGGATATTGATGAACCTTCATGCGACGTGCCGAGCGCGTGAATAGCTGCCTTTCCGTCCGCGGGGCAGGCCATGCCGATTGCGTATATCGTGCTGCCTTTTGCAGTAAAGCGGAAATCCTCGGCGGTGTAAGGTTTCACATCCGTGTCGTGGAAGGCGCCGCCCTTCACTTGAGTAGGTCCTTCGCCGAAAGTCTTCCATGGCGTGGTCGCGTAGATGGCTTCGCCATTGACCTTGAGCCATGCACCCATTTCGAGCAACGTAGTGCGTACCTGGTCGGGGATGGTGCCGTCGGAGCGGGGGCCGAAGTTCAGAAGCAGATTGCCGTTCTTGCTGACGATGTCGATGAGCTGGTGGACAAGGAACTCAGGCGACTTGAAGGTGTCGTGCTCGATGTATCCCCAGGATGCGTTGCTGATGGAAGTGTCGGTCTGCCAGTGGTCCGCGATGATGTGGTCCTGCTGGCCGCGCTCGAAGTCGCGCGTGCCTGACTTCCAGTTGAGCGAGTAATCCTTGAAATCGATAACACCGGTGTAGCCGTTGGCGGCGGCGAAGTTGTAATAGAAGGCGGTGAATTCCGTGACAGCGCGACGGAAGGTTGGATGGCCGATCCACCAGTCGAAGTAGACGATCTCGGGCTTGTATTTTTCGACGAGCTCCGTGTCGCGCGCAAGCCAGTCGCGCGTCCATGCTTCGCTCACCCATGTCCAGTCGTCATCGAGGCCGTGCGCGTCTCCGGGAGCCGCAAACCACTGGTGCGCGGGGCCGTAGAGAGAAGCGTACTTCGGATCGTTAACATCAGAGTGAGTGGTGCGGCCGTAAGAGTAGAAGAAATTATGCTCGGCGCGATGCGAGCTGAGTCCGAAATGCAGGCCTGCCGCGCGAACCGCTGTAGAAAGCTCCATGAGAGTGTCGCGCTTTGGTCCCATTTTAACGACGGTCCAGTCGGAGAGGTGGGAGTCGTACATCGAGAAGCCGTCGTGATGCTCGGCGACTGGAACGACATATTGCGCGCCGGAAGCCTTGAAGAGCTGCGCCCATTCGGTGGCGTCGAATTTTTCTGCGCGGAATAGGGGAATCAGGTCCTTGTAGCCCCTGGCATCATCGCCATTGGCAAAGTGCTCTTTGAAATTCTTGTAGGCGCCGTTTTTCGGATCGTACATGTTGCGGGGATACCACTCGTTCTCGGCCGCGGGCACGGAGTAGACGCCCCAGTGGATGAAGATGCCGAACTTTGCATCCTTGTACCACTGCGGCTGCTGGTACTTGATGAGGGTTGCCCAGTCTGGGCGATAGGGACCGTCATTCGCCTGTCGATCGGCTTCGGCGAGAAGGCGCTTGCGTTCCGCGTCATATTTGCTGACCGACTGTTGCCACTCATGATCGATCTGTTCGGCGGATTTGACGTCCTGGGTTGGCGCGAGCGGGTCGGAATTTTGCGTCGGAGCCTGCGCAAAGAGAAGAGGGAAGGCAACGGAAAGAATTGCAGACACAAGAAAATGACGGATATTCATACGGCGGAATCGTAATTGATCGCGGAGGTCACTGCAAACGCTTTCATTTTGACAGCAGATTATTTTTCGGCAGGCTCTTGACATATTCCCATATAGGCATATATTTGATTTCATCATGGCGCGAGCGGCAACAACCTCGGATGCGTTCAATGCAGTAGCGGAACCGCGGCGGCGGGAAATATTGCTGTTGCTGGCGGGCCGCGAGCACTCAGTGAACGAGATTGTGGCTAGCCTTCGCGTGGATCAGCCGTCGGTATCGAAGCATCTGCGCGTGCTGCGCGATGTGGGGCTGGTGCGGATGCGCTGCAGCGGACGCCAGAAGCTCTACCAGACGAACGCGGATGGCATTCGGCCGCTGCACGCGTGGACCCTGGAGTTCGAGCGTTATTGGAAGCACCAGCTCAATCGCGTGAAAGAGCGGGCCGAGAAGCTCGCTGCAGACAAGGCGTCTGCGGCAGAAAAACCGGTAAACCCCAAGGAGGAATAATGATCGCAAATGCAACCGCAGGAATTGAGGATCTCACGTTGCTCGTGGAGCAGGAGATTCATGTGCATGCATCGCTGGAGGATACCTTTGCCGCGCTGCTGGAACAACTTGGCCCAGGGAACGAAGTGAGCGACGGGCGCGCGATGCCGATGGTGCTAGAGGCATGGCCCGGAGGCCGCTGGTATCGCGATCTTGGAGCTGACAACGGGCATTTTTGGGCGCATGTGCAGGCAATCAAGCGGCCAACGCTTCTGGAATTTTCCGGACCGCTGATGATGTCGCATCCGGTCGCCAACAACGTCCAGTACAGGCTCAGCGAGGAAGCTGGTGGAACGGTGATCAAGTTCCGTCACTCCGGATTCGGTCTGATTCAGGATGACCATCGCAAGGGAGTGTCCGGCGGCTGGGGGCACATTAACGATGAGATCCGCAAGCGGGCGGAAGGGGCGTATAAGAAGTAGGCCCGATTTCCAAATATTCCAATTTCCCACAGCGCACAAGGAGGTTTTATGTCGATTGCACAAACATTGGTTGCAGACTCCATTGCACAAGCTTTGCTTGATGAATTCGAAACGCAGGTACCGATTACGCGCCGGTTCCTCGAACGGCTGCCGGAAGATAAGCTCACCTGGAAGCCGCACGAAAAATCCATGACGGCAGGACAACTGGCATATCACATCGCGTCCACACCCGGAGGTGTTGTCCGCTTTGTGCAAGCCAATCCCGCACAGGCTCCGAATTTTGCGTTTCCGCAACCTGCGAGCTGCCGGGAAATTTTAGAGGCCTTTGATGAAAGCGTTGCAGTGGTGCGCGAGATCCTGCCCACGATCGGCGATGCGGAGATGGCCGAGACGTGGCGGCTGGTGGCAGGGGAGAAGGAAGTGCTGGCGCAGCCGCGTGGACTTTTTCTGCGCGACGTAATGTTCAGCCACGTGTATCAGCATCGCGGGCAGTTTTGTGTTTATCTGCGCATCTTGAATCTCCCCGTGCCGGCGAGCTGGGGACCAAGCGCCGATGAGCCGCCGTTATTCATGCAGAAGAGCTGATCGTTGAGGAGAAGCTATGTGCCCGTTTTGTCTGGCAACTGCGGCCGTAGTAGCGGCCAGCGCCACCGGCAGCGGCGGCCTGGCAGCGCTCGTCACGGGCAAGCTGTTGCGTAAATCAGTTCGAAAACATTTCACCCAGGATACCGACACAAAGGAGGTTGAACATGGCCACGATGATAACGGGCCCGAAGCTGTCGAAAGTGGTGTCGCACAGTGAGTGGATTGAATCCCGCAAGCAGTTTCTCGCGAAAGAGAGAGAGTTTACGCATCTGCGCGATGAACTCAGCCGGCAACGGCGCGAATTGCCATGGGAAAAGATCGAGAAGAACTATGTGTTTCAAGGACCGCGCGGGAAAGAGACACTCGCGGATCTGTTCGATGGACGAAGTCAGCTTGTTATCTATCACTTCATGTTAGGGCCGGGCTGGGCTGCGGGTTGCCCGAGTTGCTCTTATCTCTCGGATCACTTCGATGGCATGACGACTCATCTTGCGCACCGCGATGTGACGTTGGCCGTGGTTTCACGCGCTCCGTATCTGGAGATCAACGCATTCAAGAAGCGCATGGGCTGGAAATTTCACTGGGTGTCGTCGTTCGAAACGGACTTCAATTACGACTACCACGTTTCGGCAACTGCAGCCGAGCGGGGGACGGGAACTGTGGATTACAACTACACGGTGATGGAGTTCCCGAGCGAAGAACGGCCCGGTGCCAGTGTCTTCTTCAAAGATGCAACGGGCGAGATCTACCACACGTATTCAACGTATGCGCGGGGACTGGACATACTGATCGGTGCTTATAACTTTCTTGATCTTGTGCCGAAGGGCCGGGACGAGGATGGATTGGCGCACACGATGGCATGGGTTCGTCACCACGACATGTATGACGGTGGCTATTTCGTCGATCCGACGGCGAAATATGAGGAGCCCAAGGCGGCCGCGAAAGGGTCTTGCTGCTCGGGCGAACTCCCCGGGTAGATTCAGCACAAAAGCAGCGGGACCATCGACATTTGTCTATGGTCCCGCTGGGTTTGCTTCCGTTGCTATTTCCCTGTTTCTGCCATCAGCTGTTCGGCCCGATTGAGGGCGCCGGCGCGCTTTTGCTTTTCTGCCTGCACGTCGATCGGTCCTGATTCATGCCGGGGGACAAACTGGTCAAGGCGCTTCTGTCCATCCGCGACCAGCTTGTTAACTGTGTCCTTCGCCTTGGGAAGAACCTCTTGGAAATGCGCGATCTCCTTTTGCGCGAGTTCGGGGTGATAGCCGATACGGTTGCCGGTCTGCATTGCATCGATGAGAATGTCAGGCGGAGCGGCGAGCGGTGGAGTGGAGTTCAGCGCATTGTAGGTTTCGCGGAGGATCGCCATCGCGCCGTTGAAGCCATCCAGTTCGTTGCGGCGAGCGGTAAGGCCTGCGGCGCGATGGACTTCAATAGTCACTTTCGACGTGGTGGTGAGGCTGGCTACCGGAACGATGGTGGTGAGCGAGTTGCCCTCGAAACTCCAACCGCCTTTGCCGGTTGGTCCGGCCTGCTTGACAGCGATGCCATTCACTGTGACCGATGCAGGCGGCCAGTCAGCCGGAAGCTTGAGCGTGTAGCCACGCGTCTTAAGCATGCCTGGGAAGCTGCCTTCCACTGGCCCGATCTCAACGCGAAGCGTGTCGCCGCTTTGTGCGGCCTTGATTGGGGTGCGGGTGAAGGCGCCGTGCTGATACTGTTCGGCCACACCAGAGTCTTCGTAGAGCGTGTAGCTGGTATTTGTGCCGGGTGCAAGCGGCCAGACGTTTACGATGAGCGGATCCACAGGTTTCTCGCCTGTGTAGCTCATCTCGGGTTGCATCGGTACGATGGCGCCGGATTTGAGATATACCGGCGTCTGCCCGACGGAGAAGCTGCGATCGGCCGAGATTGGTCCGGTGAAGTGTTTACCTGTGGGCCACTCGATCCATTCACCTTTGGGTAGCCAGACCTTTTCGGTTGCAAGGCCGGATACTTTATCTCCGGGGGTTATGACTGGAGCAACCACCATCTGGTCTCCGAAGAGATATTCATTCTTGCTGTCGTAGGCTTCGTTGGCTTCGGGCCAGTCGTAGTAGAGCGGACGCAGAAAGGCGATACCTGTGTCGTAGGTTCGGCGAGCCTCAGTGTAGATATAGGGCTGCATAGCATAGCGCAACTGGAAGGTTGCACGAAGGATGGACGAGAATGGCTCAGGATAGGCCCAGATACGGCGCTCTGATTCCGGATTCTTTGTAGTGTGTGTGCGGAGAATGGGACTGAATGCGCCGAACTCTACCCAGCGCGTGAAGAGTTCAGGATCGACTGCGCCAGGCATGTGCCCACCTATATCGTGGCTCCAGTAGGCATAACCCACGTTGGCTGCCGTCGCGGTGAACCATGGCTGGAAAGCCAGGGAATCCCACACGGAGACGGTGTCGCCGGAGAAGCCGATCTGATAGCGATGGTTGCCGAGGCCGCCCCAGCGATGGAAGAGAATGGGGCGCCTGCCCTCGCGCTCCTGGTCAGTGAAGTGCACGTAGTTGATCCACCAGGTCGGAGTTACGCCGACCATCTTTGTGTTCTGCTCCTGCTGCCAATCGAGCCACCAGAAATCGATGCCTTGTTTCTCAAGTGGATGCAGCACGAGGTTGAAGTAGTTTTCGGCAAACTTTTTGTTGGTGATGTCGTATGGAACGTATTGCTTTGTGGCCGGATCGATGCCCATCGCTTTGGCCATTGCCGGATAGGCGGCCTCCCACGGTTCAATGCCGGATGCCGGGTGCAGATTCAGGCTGGTTTTTAAATGCTCACCGTGCAGGCGATCGAGAAACAGCTGCGGGTAGGGGAACAGGACATCGTTCCAGGTATAGCCGCTCCAGCCGAGAGAATGTTTGGATTGATCCATGCTGTTTTTGTCGCCTTCGCCCATGGCCTGGAGTTGCTCGCGGCTCTTGTGCCAGCCCATGTCGATCACGAAGACATCAAGTGGGGTTGAGTTCTGGTGGAAGTCGTGGATGATCTCTTCGATCTCCTGGTCGCTGTAGTCCCAGTAGCGCGACCACCAGGTGCCGAAGGCGAAACGGGGCGGCAAGGGGATGCGGCCGGCGACGCGGACATAGTCGCTCAAGGCCTTGCGATAATCGTGACCATAACCGAAGAAGTACAGGTCCTGACGCTCTCCCTGAGGGCGCTCGATGACCCAGGGCCATGGACTTTTCTCTCCTTCGGTGAAGGTGAAGTTTGCGGAATCAAAGAGTGGCCGCGTGGAGTCGTCGACGAGCGCCCACCCTGATCGGGACACCAGACCCTGTTCGATTGGCTCGCGTGTTTTTGATCCGAGGGCGCCATCAAGTGTACGCGTCGTCCCTTGCAGATTTTCGGTGTCGGTAGTACCCGGGTGCCACGTAACTGGCTTGCCGTCGACTGCGAGTTCAATGGAAAGATTATCTGGTGTGAACTTACCAACGCCTGAGGCTGTGTAATCAAGTGTCAAAGAACTTGTCTTGATGGTCAGAGTCTGCGCATCACCGGCGCCGGATCTAGTTGCTTCGAACTTCGGCACGGGTAGACGGCGATTGATGAAGACGAAGGACGCGTGATCCTCGAATTTACCGTCCGCAGCCCATTCCATACGGATGAGTTCGGGCGTGAGGACAGTGAACCTGGCGTTGCCGATGACGACTACTGCCTTGGGATCGGCAATTGGGTTGTTCACTGCCTCTGGGGTTATGCGCGGGGCGATTGGAGTCGGCGCGGTCTGCGACAGAGGTGCTTCAAGTGCGCGCGACAAAGCCTGCTGCTGAGGCTCCTGCGCTGAGAGCCCAATTGTTAACCCGACTACGATTGCGATTGCGGCAAAGTGGTGCAATGAAGTACGCACGGATTTCTCCTTTGTTTTTAGTCCATGGGAAGCCTATCACTGCTGGGCAAAAGACGTGTATCGCGAGACAGGGTTCCCGGAGGATAAGGTTCTTGATGACGCAAAGCCAACATTGCTCTACGATCACAGAATGGTCGGTGTCCTACAGGACGTTCGGGTCGCGCTGAGACAATTGCGGAAGTTTCCTGGGTTTACGCTGACGGTGGTTGTCACCCTGGCACTGGGCATCGGAGCCACCACCGCAGTCTTCTCTCTCATTGAAGGCATTCTGCTGCGGCCTCTTCCGTTTTCTAATCCGGAAAGACTGGTCGTGCTCGGCGATCACATTGGCATCGGCCAGGGAATGACGGTGACTGCGCGCGACATCAAGATGTACACGAGCGCCACGAGCGCATTTTCCTCTTTGGGGGGATTCTTTAACACTACATACGAATTGTCCGGCGGGGACTCTCCTGAAGAGATCTCGGGCGCAAGGCTCTCCGCAAGCGTGTTTACCACGCTCGGTGTTCTGCCGGAACTTGGGCGCGTTTTCTCGGGGCGGGAAGAGGATGGGCACGAACTTGTAGCCGTAATCAGTGACTCGCTTTGGCAAAATCGCTATCATCGCGATCCGCATGTGCTGGGCAGTGCAATTGAGCTGGATCGCAGGGTGTACTCGATCATCGGCGTGATGCCGCGGAGCTTCGAATTTCCTGTCGACACGGGGAGGCTGAACAAGGCGCAGCTATGGGTACCGCTAAGCCTTACGCCGGACGAACTCTCTGACCAACAGGCTGGGTTTTTCGGATTTCGCGTGGTGGCCCGCCTCAGGGATGGCGTGACCCTTGCGGCGGCCACGCAAGATGCGGATCGCGTGGCTCACGAGATTATGCGTTACTATCCGGCTGCAATGGCGGCAATCCGCATTCATGGAGCTGTTATTCCGTTGCGTGAGTATGTCGTGGGAGAGACGCGGCTGATCCTGCGCGCATTGTTTGTTGCGGTGGCGATCGTTTTGTTGATTGCATGCGTTAATGTTGCTGTTCTGTTGCTCGTGCGCGCAATTCGCCGCCGTCGCGAATCCGCTGTGCGGCTGGCGATGGGAGCGCGGGCGGCAACGATTGTTCGCGAGTCAGTGATCGAAGGGCTTCTGCTGAGCGGAGCGGGCGCGCTGCTGGGCTTTGCCCTTGCGTCAATTGCTGTGCGTACTTGTCTGGGTCTTCTTCCCGACTCTATAGCGCGCATCGATTCGGTTTCGATTGATGGAGGCGTTGCGCTCTTTGCGTTCGCCCTCGCAATCGTGACGGGAGTGATTTCCAGCGTGGCGCCCGCGTTTGCAGCGGTGAGGGCCAACATTACGGACACGTTGAAAGATGGGTCGAGGGCGGGTACGGGCGGCAGGAATCATGCGTGGCTTCGGTCTGCGCTGATTGCGGCGGAGATTGCAATTGCCCTGGTTCTGCTGACAACATGCGGCGCCTTCTTGCGCAGTTATCAGAAGATGCTGGCCGTGGATCCCGGTTTCCAACCGGACCGCGTGCTGGTGGCTGGTTTTCAGTTGCCGCTGAATCAATACAAGACCTTCATCGCTGCCGGTAATTTCAATCGCGAAGTGGTGGACAGGTTGCTGAGCAAGCCGGGCATCGTCGCAGTTGGCATCGGCAACCTGGTTCCGGGTTCCAACTCTTACGGACGGGCTGCATACACCATCGAAGGGTTGCCAGCCGAGGGTTGGAAGCTGCAGTTCGCGACTTTTGGCTCAGTCTATGGCGACTACTTCAAATCGCTGGGTATCGCGTTGCTGGAGGGCCGTACGTTTTCGCGGGAAGACCGTGCCGACGCGCCCCTGGTAGCGATCGTGAATCGCTCGATGGCCGATCATTACTGGCCGGGTCAGAGCGCAATCGGCAAACGTATGCATGTTGGCAATCCGAAGAAGGGGCTACCATGGGCAACGATCGTTGGGGTTGTAGCCAACACCAAGGTTGGCTCTCTCGATACTCCCGACGAGGACGAGTGGTATGTGCCGATTGAACAGCCGGCGATTCTCGAAGGCGTTGATCCTTCCGCGAATCTTGTGAATCCCGCGGACGGGTTCCTCATTGTTCGTTCGACGATGCCTGCGGATCAGATCGTTGGGACGGTGCGTGAAACGGTTGCAGGAATCGATCCACTGCTTCCTCTGCAGCAGGTCCAGTCGATGTCGGAAGTGATGTCGGACGTGGAGGCGCCGCGCCGTTTCAATACGGATCTGATTACGGTGTTTGCGATTGGAGCCCTGGTGCTGGCAATCACCGGGATTTATGCGGTCGTTGCGTTTTCCATCTCGCTCCGCGCACAGGAGATTGCAATCCGCATGGCTCTTGGGGCGCAACGCGGCAACATTGCGCGCCTGGTTCTGCTCTCTGGCGCGAGACTGGCACTGGTGGGCTGCGGAGTGGGATTGATAGGATCGTTCGCGGTTTCGCGCCTGGTGAGTACCTTTCTCTTCGAAGTGAGCGCCACAGATCCGCTGATCTATGCGGGGAGTGTTCTGGTGATGATCGCAGTAGCGCTGCTTGCATCGGCCCTGCCAGCAGCTCGGGCAGCTTCTGCCGATCCGGTTGACGCGTTGCGAGCTGTGTAGGACGGCTACGGCCTCGGAGTCTCGAACTGGATCGGTTGGTGAAACGAGGGCAACTTACATGGGAAGCCGGGCAGGGAACTGGAAGATGGGGGCATTTCTCTTTACTTTGGTGATTGCCGCTGCTCTGACCACGACAGCCCAGGACTCAACGGGGGACATTCGGCCCGCTCCGTACCAGGTTGCGTGGCAAGACCTGGAGTTCGGCGTCATCCTGCACTTCTCTACGAACACATTTCTTGATCGCGAATGGGGCGATGGTACCGCCAGTCCCTCGGTTTTCAATCCCACGCAATTCGACGCGGACCAGTGGATGAAGGCGATTCATGATTCTGGCGCGAAATATGTTGTGCTCGTCGCAAAACACCACGATGGCTTCTGCCTCTGGCCAACCGGACAGACGAACTACAGCGTGAAAAGCAGTCCCTGGAAAGACGGGAAGGGAGATGTTGTTGGCGAAGTGGCGCGAGCGGCTCGGAAATATGGACTCAGGTTTGGTGTCTACCTTTCTCCGTGGGACCGGCACGAACCGCGCTACAAGGATTCAGGGGAGTACGACAAGTACTACAACGCGGAGCTAGAGGAACTGTCGCAGGCTTATGGCGACCTTGTTGAGTTCTGGCTCGATGGTGCAGGGAGCGCAGGGTATGTTTACGACTTCAAGAAGATCATTGAGACCCTCAGAACTTACCAGCCTAATACCGTTGTGTTTGCCGATACGGGATTGTTTGAGTATGGTGATGCGCGTTGGGTGGGCAATGAGGCGGGCACTGTCGATTACGAGAACTGGAATGTGATCGATCGGCACGGCTATCGGCGGTGGCGTCCCGTTGAGGCGGATACGCCGTTGCGCAACAAGCATTGGTTCTGGCATCCCAATGATGAAGCTTCGCTGAAGAGCCTCGATGCGCTTCTCGATACTTATGACAAGACAGTGGGCCGCGGCGCACAACTGATGCTGGGCGTAGCACCGGATAACCGCGGCCTGCTGCCCGATTCTGACGTGAGGCGACTGGAGGAACTCGGGGCTGCTCTGCGGAAGCGAGCTGAGAACAACCTTGTTCTTCATCGAGAACGGGCCAAAGCCGGATTTGAGGCCGCGCTCGATGGCGATCCGGATACGTTTTGGTCGGCACCCCCGGGTTCACATCACGCGGAGGTGGAGGTAGATTTCGAAAATCCCGTGACGTTTGATCATGCAGTTATGATGGAGTGGCTAAACGACGGACAGCACATTCAGAAATACACACTCGAGATTTGGAGCGAATCGGACAAAGCCTGGAAACGAATTGCGGAAGGGCAGGCCATCGGGCACAAGAAGATCGATCAGTTTCCTTCTGTCACGGCGCAGCGAGTTCGCCTGAATATTCTTTCGAGCACGTCGGAAGCGCACATCCGCGAGTTTCAACTATATGATTGGAGCCGTTAGCGCTCGCAAAGGATTCTACGGGCCGTCCGACCGGGCTTTCTGTGTAATTGCATCCAGCGCCAATTTAAAGATGCGCACATCGTGCTCAAGCACAACGAAATTCTTGCGGCCACTTCGCCATGTTTCGAGACCTGTGCCGTCCTCGGGAGGCTGGGCTTCACTCAGCGAAGTGTGAACTTCATCAACCCCGGTCTTGAGAATAATGGCTGTCACATTCGAAGCGCGGATTCCGCCGCCCGCGACGATTCCAATGCGATCTTCGGCTCTCTTCAGCAACTGCGAAATCCGGTCCGCGCCCAGCAGAGCATCGGACTTGCCGCCGGAGGTGAGGATGCGGTCTGCTCCGCAGGCAATCACATCTTCCAGACCTTGCTCCAGATCATTGGAGACATCGAATGCACGATGAAACGTGACCTGTAGCGGCCGCGCGACTTCAATCAGCTTGCGCGTGCGTGCAACGTCAACCGTTCCTGCATGGGCCAGGACGCCCAGGACCACACCATCGACGTTGCGGGCTTTCGCCTCCAGAATGTCGTTGCGCATGACACTGAATTCATTGTCTGAGTACACAAAATCGCCGCCACGCGGACGAATCATAACAAAGACATCCACCTCGACCGCGGCGCGAACCGCGCTGACGAGGCCAGCGCTTGGGGTTATACCGCCTTCACTGAGTGCGCTGCATAGTTCGATGCGCTGCGCCCCGCCTTTCGCGGCGGCGATTGCTGATTCAACGGAATCTACGCAGATTTCAATGTTCATGGCAGTCAAGCTTCTCGGAAGCGATGAGGACCCGAGCCTAAGGTTCTGGATAATTCTATCGGTAGCGGGTGCCACCAGGATGAAGGCATGATTAAGGCGTTCACCGCAGTGCTCACCAAAATTGAGGGCACCAAAATACGAGAGGCGAACTCAACCGGGAGTTCGCCTCTTTGTATAACGGAAGCAGAAAGGGAAACAAATAATAATAATAATGTTGCGGTTTAAATGTCGAGATTCTTCACGTCGAGCGCATTGTCTTCAATGAACTTGCGGCGTGATTCAACGTCCTCGCCCATCAGCGTGGTGAAGATGGCCTCAGTCTCGGCGATATCTTCGAGCTTGACCTGAAGCAACGTGCGCCGGTCAGGATCCATGGTGGTCTCCCAGAGTTGCGGCGCGGTCATTTCGCCCAATCCCTTGTAGCGCTGCACATCGTATTCTCTCTTGCCCTGCTCGACGATGTAGGTGAACAGCTCGCGAGCTGTTTGCTTTTCCACTGGTTCGTGCGTGATGCGCGATCCACGCCGTGCCGCTTTGGCCTCTGCTTTCACCTTTGGCGGAGTCTGACCTTCTTCGAATTCCGTGCCTTCTAACTCGTCCGCAGCAGCATCCTGTACAGCCTTCGCGGCATACTCGATGAGGAATGGCGGCTCAAGATACTGGCTGATCTGCGAGTACTTTGACATCATCTGGCGGAACTCCGGGCTCGAAGCCAGCGCGTAGTCGATGCAGCGTGATGCTCCCTGCGAGTCGCTGTAGCAGACCGACCAGGTGTGGTGCTCGTCGTCTTCAACCGGCTTGCTGACCTTGATTCCAAAATCATCTGCAACGCTGATGAGTTGCTCGTGGAGTTGGGCAAGCTTTGCGGGTACGTCATTGCCGCTCTTTGAAGTGAAGTCGGCGCGATGGGTAAGCTCTGCGCGCGCGATCAACTCGGTGAGCTGCTCGTTGCGGATTCGCTTGTCGACTTTCTCTACGAAGGCGAGGTACTCATTGAGGTAGCCCATGAAGCGCGTTAGCTCGCTGCCGTCAATGTGGCTGGCATTTTCGCCGTGGCGAACGATCATGCCTTCTGAAGCGCGCTTGATGGCAACGCGATTCAACTCGCGCTCGTCCTTGACGTATTGTTCGGAGCGGCCCTTCTTGATCTTGAACAAAGGAGGCTGGGCGATGTAGATGTTGCCGCGCTTGATCAACTCCGTCATGTGACGGAAGAAGAAGGTCAGCAACAGGGTGCGGATGTGCGAACCGTCGACGTCGGCGTCGGTCATGAGGATAATTTTGCCGTAGCGGATTTTTGCCGGATCGAAATCGTCCTTGCCGATGCCGCAGCCCAGCGCTGTGATCATGGCGCGGATTTCCTCGTGGCCAAGCATCTTGTCGTAACGGGCTTTTTCGACGTTGAGGATTTTTCCTTTGAGGGGGAGAATCGCCTGGAAGCGGCGATCGCGCCCCTGCTTGGCCGTGCCGCCTGCGCTTTCACCCTCGACGAGGTACAGTTCGCAGCGGTCGGGATTGCGTTCTGAGCAGTCTGCAAGCTTGCCTGGCAGGCCGCCGCCGTCGAGGGCACCCTTGCGCCGCGTAAGGTCGCGAGCCTTGCGGGCGGCCTCGCGAGCGCGTGCAGCTTCAATCGCTTTGTTGATGATTTTGCGGGCCACCGGCGGATTCTGCTCGAGGTACATGCCGAGGCGCTCGTTGACGAAGGCCTGCACCGTTCCGGCGATATCAGAGTTGAGTTTGCCCTTGGTCTGGCCTTCAAACTGCGGCTGCGACAGCTTTACGCTTACCACCGCGACAAGGCCTTCGCGCACGTCATCGCCGCTAAGGTTTTCCTTGACGTCTTTAAAAAGTCCGAGCTGCTGGCCGATGGCGTTGACAGTGCGCGTAAGCGAAGTGCGGAAGCCGGAGAGGTGCGTGCCGCCATCAACAGTGTTGATGTTGTTGGCAAAGCTGAAGACCGTTTCAGAGTAGCTGTCGTTGTACTGCAGCGCGATTTCGATCTCAACGTTGTCGCGCTGCGCTTCCATCACGATCGGCTTTTCGTGCAGAACGGACTTGCCGCGATTGAGATGCTTGACGAACTCGGCAATGCCGCCGGCATAGCGGAATTCGGCGCGGCGAGCCTCGCCGGTTTTGGGATCGGATGTGCGCTCATCGGTGAGCGTTATTTCAAGGCCCTTGTTGAGGAAGGCGAGTTCGCGCAGACGCTGCGCCAGGGTGTCGTAGTTGTATTCGGTCGCGGTGAAGATAGTCTTGTCGGGCAGGAAGTGAACCTTGGTCCCGAGTCGCTTGGAGGTGCCGGCCATGCGCAGCTCGCTTGTGGCAATGCCGCAGCTGAAATCCATTTCCCAAGTGTGCCCATCGCGCCATATCTCAACATTCAATTCCTGGCTGAGAGCGTTCACGCAACTCACGCCGACTCCGTGTAGACCGCCGGAAACTTTGTAATTGGAGGAATCGAATTTTCCGCCCGCGTTGAGTTTGGTGAGCACCACCTGCACGGCGGGCATTTGTTCGCCATTTGCAAGCGTCTTCATGTCAACGGGGATACCGCGGCCGTCGTCGACGACGGTGATCGAGTTGTCAACGTGGATTGTGACGTCGATCTTCTTGGCATAACCCGCGAGGGCCTCATCAACGGAGTTGTCTACTACTTCGTAAACAAGATGATGGAGGCCCATTTCACCGGTCGAGCCGATGTACATCGCCGGACGAAGTCTCACATGCTCCATGCCTTCCAGGACAGTGATGTCTTCGCCGGTGTAATTTCGATTGCCTTCGGGGAGCGGAGTTACGTCGCGTGGTTCAGTCGCCATATTTTTCCATTCGCAGAATCTTCGCCTTTGGCAGTCACGTTTCTCAGGCCGGGCCCAGCAGATTTTCGGGCACAAATTTGGGGATTAACCGCCTGAAACGCGAGGGCTTTGTGTGAGCTCTGCCAAGGTCTATTTTACCATGTACAACTCTCGAAAAAGAGGGACGAAACCCTCCATTACGAGTGGGCGGAGCAGGTAACTGAATTGAGTACTTCGGGGTAGATTACCGAAGAATAACATTACTTTTGTCACCAACCTATGCGATACTTTCGATGTACTTGAAAAAACTGGACTTAGTGGATAATTTGCACTACCATAAAAGTGTCATTAGTCCAACATCTTGTACAGACTTTTCTGTGAGGGGTAACCAACTATGAAACTCGCTTTCCGTGTTTTTGTCCTGTCCGTTGTCGTCGCCGGTGCCGCTGCTGCTTCGGTTTCTTCGACCCCGAAACATGCGTTCTCGAGCCATCAGACGGCGACCTCTGGACTGCCGGTTCCTTCTTGCGGACCAGGCATGGGATGCACCAACACAAACCGATAAGCCCCATGACACCTAGCACCAAAGTGCTACACGCGGGGACTTAGTTTTCATTTGTGTCCAAAGGCTGCACGGTCTATTCTGAGAGAACCCTCAGGATGGAAAGGTCTTTGTATGCCTTTGAATTTCATGATGTCGCTGATGAGCGTGGTTGAGTTTGCGCTCTGGGCAACTCTGGGCTTCCTGTTTTGGAAGAAGGGTTTGCAGAAGCGGTTTCCCGCATTAAATGTATATCTCGCTCTTCGCGTGGGCTCCATGCCAGTCCTTCTTGGGCTCCTTTACATTCAGGCTCAGCCGTGGGGTCATCAATATTTTCCGTATTATTTTTACCCATACTGGGCGGTGTACATCGCGAGCGCCATTATTCTCTTCTTTGTCACGCTGGAGATCTTCCGGTCGGTGCTCTCCTCCTTCTCTGGCCTCAAGCGGCTTGGCACCGTCGTATTTCGGTGGGTAGCCCTAGTCTCCGCCGTAGCCAGCCTTGGAAGCGTTTCGTTTTCGCATTTGAGTGTGATGATCATTCCCGACATCGCTTTTGCACTGATGCGGTCGGTCAGCATTCTTGAACTCTGTCTGCTGGCTTTTCTGTGCTTGTGCCTCAACGCTCTTCAGCTTTCGCTGAAAGATATTGCCTTCGGGTTCGGGCTCGGTTTCGGACTGATGTCTGCAAACGACTTCATCATCGCGGCGATCGGCCCCGGAGACGGCTCGCTAACTGCACCGATCCAGTTTGCCTATCAAGGCGTGATCCTCGTGACTCTTTGCACCTGGATCGCGTATTGCGCCATGCCGGAGCGGGCTCGCAAGCCGATTGTCATGCCTGCCAACTCCACGATCTACCGCTGGAATGAGATCGCCTCTGCACTGGGACACGGCACCAAGGTTGCGGTGCAGCAACCGGCAAATGGGTTCTTCCTTACGGATGTGGAGCGCGTTGTCGAGAAGGTGCTGACTCGCAATCTGCAGGGCAACGAGTCAAAATAGGCAGACGATTTTAGAAAGACGAGGGCCGAGCCTATCCTGGGTTCGGCCCTTTCTGTTTCCGCCTCGGCGTCGTGTGGATGAAGAGGCCGGGAATTGAAAAACAGAAAAGGCCACGGCGAACCGTGGCCTTTGTAATTTGCTTCCTGAATATTTTGCTATTCTGCCGCTACTGGCTCTACCGAGGCGAACCTGCCACGGTTTCCGTGGTCGGTGAACTTGACGCGGCCTGTGACCTTGGCGAAAAGCGTGTCATCGGATCCGATGCCGACATTGGTGCCCGGCTTGATCTTGGTGCCGCGCTGGCGGATGATGATTGACCCGCCGGTGATGAGCTGTCCGGCAGAGGCCTTGACGCCCAGCCGCTGTGCGTTTGAATCGCGTCCGTTTGTGGAACTGCCTCCACCCTTTTTATGTGCCATTGCCTTGTTCCCCTTCTAGATCTTTGGTCCGCTTACTTCTTCTCGGCGGTGTAGGTGACGCCATCGGCCACAATGGCCTTGATGCGCACTTCGGTAAAGTTTTGACGGTGACCCTGCATCTTCTTGTATTGCTTCTTACGCTTCAGATGGAAGACAAGGATTTTATCGCCGCGGCCTTCGCCGACAACTTCCGCCGTGACCTTGGCGTTGGACGGCTGCGCCATGCTGCCTTCTTCACCGCTGAAAGCGAGAACATCGCTGAACTCAACCGTCTTGTTGTCTGAAGCCACGGACTCAATCTTGACTACATCGCCTGGCGCGACCCGATACTGCTTGCCACCGGTACGAATAACCGCGTACATAAACCCTCCAGGGCAAACGCACGCGCAACTGCGGGTGCATGCTCCCAATCTTGAATTGCTCGGGCAAAACTTCCATGGCCACGGTACGCTCGAGCGCCTAAAAACTTATGGGCGAGCGGTTGGCTCCGTGGTGACAGGCAGGAATCGCCAAACTAGAGTAGTTTACCGGGTTTGCAGGTTGGGGTCAATGTGACGGGCGCGCACCGGCCCTTGGAAAGAGGTTCGGAGGCCGGGTCGCAACCATCAAGATGTATTTCCGGATAGCTTGAAAAGGGCTGAGCGGCTTCGGCATCGAGTTATGCTACTCAACATAAATCACTTAGACGCGCATTTGAGTTTGTCGGCCATTGAGAAACCTACGCATTATTGAGAAAACTACGCATTGTCGAGAGCCCAGCGCATTGGTTTTTGCGCTGAACCTGCACCGGCGAATTCGATCACACCATCGGGCAGTTTCTTAAGCGGAGCGCGCTTGCCGTTTACTTCGGCGTGGGTGAGTTTTCCGGCCGTCTTTTCCGGCATCGTAATGCGCACGGTCCACCTTCCCGATCGTGAGGGTGCGTACCAGCCTTCGAATCGCCCCTCGGTCTTTACGACGCCCATCAGGGGCGAGTCGAAGCGATACGATTCCACTGGCAGTCCGAGGTTCAGGTTGAGGCCTTCAGGCGTAAAGTTCAGCCCCAGCAGTTTGCTGGCTGAATATAAGGAGCACGCGTGAGAGTGAAGATTCAAGACCGGGAAATCGGTGCCGTGGAAGAACGGCTCGTTGGCTGCTCCTCCGGGGTGTTTGTTCAGTGGGGAGTTATACGAATCGTTTCCGCTCCAAACGCCGTACCAGATGTCCGGATAGGCATCCGCATGACAGGCAAGCGTGTTTCTCTTCCACTCCTGCCACGCCATGGCGGGATCGACGCCCACGAGGGACCATACCAGGGTCTGGTTTAAAGATGGCCAGATGGCTCCCAACTCCAAAGTGCCTAAATTGGTTCCGCCAACACTTCTCATGTCGGGTCCTTCACTCATCTGGGTTGCGCCGAGCGGCCCGCGCCGAAGCAGGTCATTCATGTTTCTGACGAGTTCGCGGGTCTGGGCGTCGGTGGTTGCGCCAGCCAGAATGGCCCAGGGCTGGGGTTCAATCCATAACGTCGACTCCCCGAGCCAGCCCAATTTAGGGCCGAGCCACGCACGTTTGAACCATTTGCCATTCCATTGTGCGCGGGTTGCTTCGCGCTGGTGATCTGCGCTCGCACGGACCTGTTGAGCGAGGGTTGAATTCGGATCGGTATAGTCGAGCAAGCGGGCGTACTCGTCATAGACCCACGCCGCCATCGCCGAGTTCAACACACTCTCGCTGGTTTCAACGCATTCCTGGAATGCTTTTTGTGCCCACGTGTAAATGAGCCCATCGTTCCAGTCGTCAACGCGCATTCGCATGATGCCGTGCTGGCCGATGCCGACGTCATTTACCTGGTGCCGGTAACAACGCTCGATCAAATTGCGGACAGTGTCCGTTCGGCCTTCCGTTGCAGATAATCGCGCGGGGATTTCTTCATTCAGGAAATCGGCATCGCGCGTGGCCAACACATACTCACTAACGGTCCACATCAGCCACAGCGGCAGATCGCTGGCATTGTCAGAAGCCATTGGTGCGACCACGCCGTGGCCTACGATTCCGTAGGGCAGCGATCCGTCGTCGCGCACCTCTTTGAGCGTGTAGCGCATAACGCTCTTTACGATCTCCGGATCGCTGAAGAGAAACGGGAGACTGTGCTGGAGCGGATCGCGCGGCGCACCCTGGAAACCCATTGTGTATTGATAAAAGCCGTTCTGGTTGAGAATGTGTTCGCCAAAGAAGTCGTCAAAGGTCTGGCTGCTTCTGAGGTAGTAGTGGTTCCAGGTTGCCTCGCGTTTTACCCACGGTTCGGCCGGCACGTCGAAGCGCATGCCCTTCTGTTTCCACATCGTGCTTGAATCCCGCAAGACCGTACTTGCGGACTTCTCGTACTGCGGGATGAGGGCATCGAGCGCGAAACCCTCGGGAAGATAACCATAGAGAAAGCGAATCGTGCGGGCTTCTTTTGGACCCAGCCGCAGCGTACGCTCCAGCAGAAGGCCGGTGTGGGCTGCGGTGTTTTCGACTTTGTTGTCGAGGCTTTGCTTGAGACCGGTGGGATTTGATGGACCGCCCGCGCCAAAGAATGCTCCCGCGTCTGCGCTGAATGCACTCGCCGGACCGTCCAGAGAAATCAGAAATGTCTGCGGCAGATCGAGGCTCTCGAAATCAGTGCCAGGCTTGAGGTCTGCGACTGGAGCAATGAATCCGTTTGGATTCGCCCGCAACATGGCCTTTGCGCGTTGCCATGCTGCCTCCTCTTCGGGTGATCGGCCTTCGAAGTGCTTGGATTCGAGCAGGCCTCTGGTTCTGTCGATCATGGAGACTTGATGGCTGAACCGGCGGCCCATGTCGCGGCGCAGTTTCGTCTGTGTGCCGATTCCTGCATTCGCTTCGATCGCCGCGCGAAAGGAGAATTGATAGGGCTGGCATCCCCAGTACTCCACCCAGCGCACGGTTGCGGCTTCGTCCCGTTGATTGGTTATTGTTGCCTGCGAAATCAGAACGGGATCGTCGCCAAAGGGTGCGCTGATCGTCTGTTCAACGGAGTAATCTTTGCCCGTGACGCGCTTGCGAAAGTAGCCAACGCCGAAGGCCCGCTCGAATTGAGAGTTGCCGCCATCGTAGTACGTGGTGAGCGATTCGTGGCCGTCGGTGAGATAGCCGAGGCCGCCGCCGAACTGGCTCATCTCCGGGTCGACGTCATTCAGGAATTTCGGACAGCCCTCATCCTGACGAACGCGGATGTGTCCGAAGTTAGAGGCAAGTGCGGTGATTCGATCGTTGCCTACCTGGTGAATGTGCTCGGTTGGGGCGAGGATTCCGGGCTGAAGCTGGGTTACTGCGCGAGTATCCGTTGTCTGGTTGCAGGTGTATTGGAAAGCGGGCAGGCCGAATTCATCCTCGATCCAGCTGCCAAAATTGCTCGAACCATACGGGGCATGGACAATCTGCGAATTGGCCGCCTGTGTTGCATGATGCACGGGCCAGATTCCGGAGCCTTCCAGCTTAGCGGTGACAGCTACTCCCAGCGTTCCCAGTAAAAATTCCCTGCGTGTTGCTTCCATCTATCACCCTTTCAACGCAGACGCATTGGCCGACAGGCGATTGTAGTTGGTGTCGGCCATGGTCTGCGAACTGCGAGCTTGATTGCGGGGATGGGTGCGACGGATCTTCGATCAGCGGGAGTTTCGATCAGCTAGAACGAACGCTGTGCAGAAAGCCCTCTGAAGCGAAAGCTTGCCTTTACCCGGCGCTCAAACGGATCGCCATCGGACTCGGGCAGGGGGGCGGGAACATTCAGGAATGTGTAGTTCTCTTCGGCCTCGGATGTGGATGCTTCTATTTCAGACGTGACCTCTTGAGGACCATTCGGAACCATTGCCGCCGTGCTTGTGGGGTTTTCAAACGCTGATTGGTGGTCGGAGGCAAAGACGGGTTGAAGCGCTGAGATGAGATTCTCTACATGTCTCTTGCGGGTGTTTAGCAACTCGAACTTGTCGGAGATGATGGACAAATCTTCAAGGGCCTTTTCGTATGCACTGCGATAGGGATCGGGTGTCATGCTCATGTTCACTCCACGCGAAGTGTAGCATTGGTCATCTTGAATAAATCGAAAGTCTAATGGCCGATACAACCCCAAAGTAATGTGCGCTGCTTCGTTGTGGAACAGAAGGTTGCCAACCCCGGTCTCTAAGCCTGAGGCACCACATAAAAAAGGATGGCGATGTAGTGGGCAGCACTGCCAGCCAGGACAAATACGTGCCATGCGGCATGGAAGTAAGGGATACGGTCAAGGGCAAAGAAGACGATTCCAAACGTATAGGCAAGGCCTCCTATGCCAAGCCACATGAGGCCCTGCGGGCTGATGGCATGCATCAAAGGACGCACTGCAAAGATCACAACCCAGCCTTGAAAGAGGTAGACGACGGCGGAAGCTACAGCAAAGCGGCCAACAGCGAAGCTCTTGAAGATGACACCAGCAACGGCGAGTGTCCAGACAACGCCGAAGAGAATCCACCCGACCGGTCCGCGGAGAGAGACAAGCGTAAACGGGGTGTAGGTTCCAGCGATAAGCAGGTAGATAGCTCCGTGATCAAGCACGTGCAGGACGTGGCGAGCGCGTGTCCGGACCAGAGAGTGGTACAGCGTGGAGCAGATATACACCAGCGCCAGCGTCACCGCAAAAACCGAACAACTTACGATCACCCATGCCGATCCGCGCGTGCTCACGACAATCAGGTAAGTGGCCCCCGCGATTGCAAGTGCGGCACCAACTCCATGGGTGATGGAGTTGGCCAGAATGTCGCCGAGACGATGAGGGTTTTGCACGGCACCATGGTAGTCGCGCACGATATCGCGCGTCAGTGACGAAATGACTTCGCTAGCTAGAGAGGTTTGGCGGCAGGAGCATTAGGCCGGGCCGTTGCTTTCCAGTCCAGTGAACGCGTGCCCTCGGCGTCGGTGAATTGAAGCTTTTGAATGGGCAGTTCGCCTTCGATCATGTTCACGGTAACGGTGTGACCGTCGAAGGCAATGGTTCCGTAGCCTGATGCAGTCGAGAAGAAGCTGGAGAATGGATGCACTTTCAGCTTCGGTCCGAAGTGCAATGTCTGGTCGACCGCGGAGTAGCGGAAGCCGGAGAGTGCGCCGACGAGGGCAAAGCTCGACATGGCGCGCGCGTACCAGTTGCCGCATTCATATTCGTTCCACGGATTGCGCGTGCGTCCGTCGTAGCGGCTGCGCAGGGCCTTCACGATGGTGAGGCCTTCGTCGACATATCCTTCGCGGATGAGGTGTGAAGCTACCTGGTATTCGATCCCGGTCCAAACTTCGTCGGAGTAGACGAAGGGAAGAGTGGGCTTGCCGCCACGTGGCCAGCTGCAAAGCAACAGGCCGGGCTCGTGGCCCATCGCGTATCCGGGTCGCTGTGCATTGGCGTGCTGGCTCAGGTCAGTCTTGAAGTTGTTGCGGAAGATTGCCTGCAGCGTGGACCGGACGTTTTTCTGCGTCAGCGGTGTGTTAATGCCGTAGAGGCCGGCCATCCACGCGCCGATGACGCCGTCTGACAAGCAGCCCGAACCGTATTGGTATTTCGGCCCTTCACGCTTGAGCAGTTGCTGCATCTCGCTGCTCTTGTCGTCGACCTGGGCGATTGATTGCGCGAACGATTTGTCGCGTAGATTCTGGAACTCCACCTTTTGCTGGTAATAGTCGCCGTTGAACAGCGTCTCATCCATGAACTTCGCGCAGTTCTGGGCTAGATCGGAATAGAGCGTTGCATCGGCAGATGCACCCACAGCCGTCGCCATAGCAGACATCGCGGAGAGCGCGCCGAGATAGATGCTGGTGCACATGCCATCGGGTCCCCAGAATTCGATGTCATAGGTGTTGTGGTGGGGCTCGAAGAGTGCGCCGCGATGTTCCGGATCCCACGTCGCGATGCAGTAATCAATCGAGCGCTTGGCCAGGGGATACATGCGCTTCAGCCATGCGGCGTCGCCGGAGATCTGCCAGTCGCGAAAGACCTTCATGATTCCGCCAAGCTGGCCGTCGGCCGCCGCGTGCCAGGTGTGATCGACGGGGCCATCGGGAATCGCACCGCGGAAGTTGACGTGTCCTCGGTCGTCCATGGAGCGGCTGAGTTCGAGATCGCGCAGCGTCCGTTCGAGTTGAGGATAAAGATGAGGCAGCGCCTGCGCGTAGTTCCACACGTGGGTGCACGAGCCGTGGCAACAGCCTGCATCAGGAAAACAGCCTTCCCATCCCCACACGTTGCCATTCGCCTCGCGCAGAATCGTAGGCGCTTTCACGATGGCGAGATTGGCGGAGACGGCATCGAGCACGTACGGCGGAAACGTCGAGCTGAAAACCGCGTTCTTGAATTGAACGGTCCTCGAGCGCAGGCTTGGATAGTTTTGCTCAACGTATCCGGAGACGTCGCGGGCATCTTTCCACTGGGTGGAGTAATACGGATGCCAGGGCGGCGGCGCGTCGGCAGGAACCGTGCGGCACCCCGGAGTACCTTCGATGACGTTCGCGTTCTGCGTGGACGCGATTCCACCCTCGCGCAAATAGCAGTTGGGAAAGTGCCAGGTAAGGAGGATGGGGTAGGTGTGCGACTCACCGGTGCCGAGATGTCCTTCCAGCAGAATGGAAGCGCCATTGCGGCCGGCATTGTCGACTGTATTCGAGCCGTCATTGGTGGTGAATGTACCGGAGGAGACTTCGCGCCAGAGTGCTGAAAGTGAATCGAACTCCCAGCCGGGGCTGCGCAGCCACATGGCCTTGATCTTCGGCTTGCCGCCAATCACTGTCAGTGAGGCGCTTCCATAGGCCTCGGCATTCGGTGCCTCACGGTTGAAAAGAAAGGCCCCTTTTCCGGGAATTACCGCGTTGGCGCTGGCTGCCTGATCGGGACGGCAACCTGGAGCCAGATGCGAAAGGTGATATGAGAACTCGTAGTCGACCGCCCGGGATGAAGTGTTGTGGATCGTGTACTCAAGGATTGCGCAGGGGATGCCGGAGTTCTTGTCGTCAAGGGGAATGAAGGGGTTCCATGCCACGAGGGAGACATCGAGGGGAATGGCCGGGTCGGCAAAGCGAAGTTCGGCGAACGGGAACTCACCGCGGAAGTTGCATTTCTCAAAACGCGGAAATCCTTCGGAGCCACTGCGGCGCAGACCCTGCCCCTGCAAACCCTGGTCGAAGATTTTGAAGGGCGGAAATGGGCCCTCGACCAACTTCGTTACGGGTGTTGCACCTTTTATATGGAGTACGGCGAAAGCGGCTTCAGGCGAGTTGGAGGTAAAACCAGCCGGAAGCGCCGTTGTTTCGGGCCGGGTACGGATAGAGAAGTCCTGCAAGCCGCCGGAGCCATTCACGCAGATGCACCCAGCCCCGAGCCCGCCAACAGGCATCGCCACCTGGGTGGACCGGTCTCCGCTGAAGGTGCGCTGGGTACTTGGCTGGAAGAGTTCAGCGGTAGAGAATGGCTGCGTTTCGCGATCCACGGCTTCTCCGTGGGCCGCGTTTACCGGCGAGGCCGCATCGGAGCTGGTAGCAGGAACCGTGGCAGCGAGGGCCGCGGTTGAACCCGCTACGAGAAATTCGCGGCGAGTTGGCTTTTTCAGAGACATAGAAGCTTTGCAAAGGAAGCTGTGAAAAGGGTAACACCGGCCGGAGATAGGCCACAGTTTGGAGACGATTCTGAGACAATTGCGAACCGGGACTGCGCTAGAATCTAGGCCTGACGAGGGCTCACCGGGCTGCCGGATCCTGTGGCTCCTCGATCAGGTTCACCTCGTTAGGCATCAGGCACCTGGAGCAAAGAGGCATCTTTGATGCGATGGCTGGTACTCGTCGGGATCTTGGTGGCGCTGGTAGCACCCGGCTATGCCGCCGAGAAGATGACGGTGGGACAGTTTGAGCAAGTTATTGCACAGCACGCCTCGCAACCCCGCGAACCGGCCAAGAAGAAAACTGCCGCAGCGGATGAGATTGCCGATATCAGCGACGGAGACTTACTGCAGCAACTGGACCTGGACGACGAACTGGTTTCACGGATTGCTGGAATTGAGTTGACTGAACGCCTGAGCACTCTCACCATGTACCACCTTGTTGGGAAGTACCACCTCGGCGCGCATGTGCAGCAGGCTTTAGAGCAGTTGGCCGACAGTTCGGCACTGTTAAAACTACCTCCCGGTGAACAACTCAACAAGCCGCAGCCGGATGCAGGGGCACAGCGGGTGTTACTCAAGCGGTCGCGAGCTTATGTTTTGGGTGAACTGTCGCATCTTCCCAACTTCGCGGCCAGCCAGACGACGACGCGGTTCGACAACTCTCCCACGACACTCAAGTATTTCCAGACGATGACCGATCATGCAGGTTTCCATCGTGTAGGAACCGTGCAACGCAAGATCACGTTTGAGGATGGCAAAGAAGTCACGGATGGATCATCAGGGACAAGCGACGCGCAGCGAAAGGACAATGGCCTGGACAGCCGGGGCGAGTTTGGAACCGAAGCGGCCGTCGTTTTGATGGACGTGGAGAAGGGAAGTATCGTGTTCGATCATTGGGAGCTATCGATGGCCGGCCCGGTAACTGTCTATCGATACTCCGTACCACGGGAATCGTCGCACTACGAAGTCACGAGCGTCTGCCAGGACCATGTTTCGTTTCACGACACTCCCGGTTACTCGGGTGAGATCGCACTTGACCCCAAGTCGGGCTCCATTTTACGGATGACGCTTTTAGCAGAATCAAAAGCGGGCGACCCGGTATCGCATGTGGCGAGCGTGGTTGAATACGGGCCGGTAGTGCTGGGGAATCATCGCTCGATCTGTCCCCTGCGGAGCCTCACCTTCATGGTGCAAGAAGCGAACGGCTGTGGCCGAGGAAACCACAAATTGCAAAAACCCGTTGCGATGATCAACCAGACAATCTTTTCCAATTACCACCGGTTTGGTTCGAGCGCAACGATCTTCTTTGACGAAGCACAAAACGGCCGCATATCAACTGAGGAAAAGCCATCAAGGGCTGGGGAAAAGACCGTTCCGGCTCCTGCAGCAGCCAGCGAACCGAACCGGCGGCCCTGATCAAAGCTTTTGTCGCGACTGCAGTATCAACGAAGTGCTAGTCTTTTCGTGCCCCGGAGGCCCCGCATGAAGCTCTTCAACCTGGGAATGACTGCATTGACGGCCGTTTTTGCGACCGCACTGATAGGTCAGAGCACCGACACCACCAGCAGTGCGCCTGAGAACACGCTGAAGGTCAGCAGTCGTGCGGTGCTGGTGGACGTGATTGTTACAGATAAGAACGGCAATGCGGTGAAAGGCCTGAAGCAAGAAGACTTCAGGGTTCTGGAACAGGGCAAGAAGCAATCGATCTCCTATTTTGAGGAACACACGGCCGATTTGCTTGCCAGGCGTGGACAAGACAGGGCGTTTCCGCCGATGCCGCCGAACGTTTTTACGAATTTCTCTCCGCTGGCGACGCCGCCGGCTGTCAACATCCTGCTGTTGGACGCTCTGAATAGCCCGATGAGCGACCAGATGTACCTGAAGAAAGCGGCGCAGCATTATTTGAAGACGCTGAAGCCGGGTTCACGGATTGCGATTTTCACGATGTCGATGAAACTCAGCTTTATCCAGGGCTTCTCGGATGATCCGGTCGTACTGGCCACGGCATTGGGCTATCGAAAGAATGACAGGTCGGAACCGGCAGTATTGCTGCAGTCACAAGCGGAGACGTATGCCCAAGGCAAAACCGTCGAAATGATGGTCGAGATGGAGGCGTCGGGAGGGAATTCCCTTGTATTCTCCGTTTCTCCCTATTCCATTGCAGCCTTTCAGCAGTTTCTGCAGGAGACACGTTATGCGCAGGACAGTGACCGCGAATACCGGACGCTGCAGAATCTGAACGAACTCGCGGCTTTCCTCGGCTCGTTTCCGGGCCGCAAGAACGTGATCTGGATGTCCGGATCGTTTCCTGTGGAGTTGTTCGGACAGACGGCGATGCGCTTTGAGGGTTCAATCGAGAAGACGGTAAACCTGCTGTCGGCGGCGCGCGTCGCCATCTATCCGGTGGATGTGCGCGGAACGAATGTTCAGGCCCTGTACACCGCAGAGAATACGTTTGATCCCACCATCACGGGAGCGCCGCAGTTGCTGGGTCCACCGCCGGCAGTGACTGCAGAAAATCCGAGTGCCGGGCAGGGCGGACTGTCTCAAATGCTTCAGGACGAGAGCGAGAAGAAGAACTCAAGCGATACGACCATGGATATGCTGGCCAGCCAGACCGGCGGCAGGGCGTTCTACAACCAGAATGACCTGTCTGGAATCATTGGCAAGGTCACTGACCAAAGCAGCGATTTCTATACTCTTTCGTATTCGCCTGACGATACGAAAATGGACGGCGTTTATCGAAAGATTGAGGTGAAGGTTGGAGACGGCGAGCACTATACGCTGTCGTATCGCCGGGGATATTTTGCTCGCGATGAGGATCTGCCGGGAGCCGCGCAGGCAAAGCAGGCGGAAGCCGCGCAGAGCGCAGCGCAAAACCCGACGAAGGTTGATCCGCTGGAACCCTTCATGGCTTTCGGAATGCCGCAGTCGGAACAGATTCTATACAAAACCCTGGTACAGCGGAAGGATTCGACGGACCCCGCAACTGCACAAGCAAAGTCCTCATTGAAAGGGCCGGCAGACCGCTATTCCGTGGACTTTGCTGTGGATCTGGATGACTTGCATCTGAAAGTCGATCCAGATGGATTGCATAAGGGCACATTGAATCTGTCGATGATTGTCTACGACAAGTACGGACAGGTTACGAGCAGAGAAGATCATCTGGTGCACCTTGATATCAAGCCGGACGCTTATTCGGTCTTCAAGAAGACCGGGTTGCAGATGCATGGCCAGATCGTGGTGCCGCGCGGCCAATTCTGGCTTCGCACGGGCGTCTACGACCAGGAGTCGCGCAAGGTGGGAACGCTCGAGATTCCTCTCAGTTCAGTCAAGGACAGCGTAGCGAGCAAGTAGCGGGTTCAGGGTCTTACTTCGCTGCGATCTGGCGGGGTTTGGCGCGGGCGATTGTCACTTGATATACTACTCATGTCGTTGCAACAGACTGTTCGTGGAGCCGCCCACCATCTCCGGCAGCGCCGGATTCCGCGCAGGAAATGCAACTGAAAGTCTTCACTGAGGCCAGGTAGCTCAGTGGTAGAGCGCGGCCCTGAAAAGGCCGGCGTCGGCGGTTCAATCCCGTCCCTGGCCACCATCAAATCAATAAGTTCCAAGCCCCACTTATCAGCCTTCCGCCAACGAATCTCAAGTCGGCGAGTAACGCAGGCGACGCATCAGCCGGACGCTCGCAGCGCCGTACGCACCATTCCGTCAAAAGAAAACGCAGGACAGTCGCCCAGAGCCTCAAAGCCGGCGAATTGATCTGGGCCTGAAAAAAGGGAAGAATTCCTGGACCCAGTTATATCCCGCATCGCCCCCGATGGTCCAACCGAAGGATTCCAACGCGTATCCCACGGTGTGCGTACTCGCAGGCTGCCAAATACTTCCGATGCCGGCCGAGCCCGCGGCGCTCACCATTCGGGACCACGCGAACTGATTTCTGCCAGCGTCCGACCTGGCCACAAAGGTCTGCACAAGTGCGCTTCCTGTCCGATTGAAAAACCCTCTTTTGTGGGTGGGAAAGTAGCGAGGGTCTTGATGAAGGCCTAATTCCAGCCCGAATTCGAGCGTCTGACGAACAACTACATAACCATACTCGGATGCAAATCGTTTCCCGTATGCGTCTGCGCCTTGTCCCCATTCACTCGGGAAGTTGGTCCATTGGTCATAGCCAGCCACAGCCGCGGTCTCGGCGATTTTATAAGGTCCAATCGTCTCTACAGCGGTGTACCCCAATTTTTGCGTGACCGTCAGAGGGGCGACGGGAACAGGTGCGGACGGCAGTGCATCTTGTCCAGGCAAAAACGTTGGAACAAATACAAAAACGAGTGCGACCATCGGTAGAATTTTGTTGCTCAAACAATTCTTGATAACGTTCTCCTGTATAGCATGTGCTATTTCAGACTTCTCGTTTTGGGGATTGACTAAAAGAGTATAGAACGCAGAGCTATAGACTTCCGTGGGCGTCCGACATCGAATCCGAGCGCGATGAGTGCAATCGCGTAAAAAAGAGATCCCTATACTGGCGCAGCGTGTGTCACCTGAAGGCGGACAAGCTTAGGAGGATGATTCGACGGATCATCCCGGAACCCGGGGATGCCATTATCTAAATTGCGTTGCAACAGCCCTGGATGACAACAGCTAGTGCGATCGACTCCACGGAACCCATGCCAAGTCCCCGCTCAGAACGTAAATCGCGAGCGCGGCGCCCATGAACAGTGCTCCTACCCAGAAACGCCAGTCGCGATGCATTCGTCTCCAGTAAGGACCAGGGTCAGGCTCACCTCGATCGCCGCTATTTCCTTCAGGATTATGTTTGTTTCCTGTCAATTCTTCTCCTTTACTCGTCCTTCGATTTCAGGCAGTCGCCAGAAGCGCGAAACTGGAAGGCGTAGTAGCTCCAAGGTTCCAGTTCGACATACAGGCCTGAATCTGCCATCTCATTCCCGTCGCGGTCGTAGGTGAGATCGGAGAGAGCGTCGATCAAGCGCCACGATGATCCACGCAAGTCCTCCCACGGTACTTTCACTCGGGCTTGAGCGGCTTTGTCGCTGAGGTTGACGACGACGAGGCGGCGATCGTCGTCCTTGATCCAACTCCAAGCTACCACGTTCTGACAGCTTAGATTGTCGGGCCATCCGCTGCGCTCGCAGAGAGCCCACTTGCCATCGCGAAATATCGGGGAATTGATCGCTGACAGAAGTTTCCAGTAGAAGGCCCTCAGTTCTTCGTCTATAGACTCAGCTGGGCGTCTGCCCAAAAAGACAGGCAGCTTTACCTTCTGACCTTCAAATTGTCCTTCGTAGAAGAGTCGTGCTCCCGGCTGGGTGGCGATTGTGACAGCGGCAGCTCTCTCCTTTGCAGACGGAAAAGTTGCCGCAGCCCGCGGTTCATCATGGTTCTCAATGAAGCGAAGCAGCTTCTGCTGGTAGGCGAGATCTGCACAGAGATGAAGGCGCACGCTTTCCGCGTTTTCATGTTCGAGGCGATCATAGAGCCTCTTGTCATAGCAGAAGTCGAAGCCTCTCTGCTGAAGCTCCCACTCGAGATCCCAGTAGGCCTCAGCCATAAACTGAAAGTTGGGATGAGAATCTTTTACCGGCGGAATCACGTCTTCCCAGTACTCGGTTGACGGGCGCTGCCCTGCACGATTTCCCCAGGTGCGCGCGAAGACCTGGTTGAGCAGAAGCATGGCCATATCACAGCGGACGCCATCACACTGGGTGGCTATGCTGGAGAGGGTTTCGATCACGGCCTGGCGGAGGCCTGGCTCAAACGCATTCAACTGCAGCACATCTGGCCATGCAGGGAAGTATGGATCGCGTCCACAAGCGCAGACATTCCCTTGCACTGAAATGTAGGAACTGGGGTCGCGGGCGAAGTCGTCGGGAGTGCCGCAAATGAAGTATTCAGGATGCGCCGCGACCCACGGGTGATCGGGCGCCACATGGTTCGGCACGAAATCCAGCAGCAACTTCATTCCTCGTTTTGCGAGTTCTTGCCGGGCAATGGCCAGACCATCGGGTCCGCCAAGGTGCTGATCAACCACATAGCGTCTTACGCAGTACGGAGATCCAACATTATCTTCCGGCTTGAAGTCAGGGAGAGCCTTGCGAAAATCGTCGACCAGGTTCTTATTCTGGTTTGCAATCGCAATACCCGCAGGACTTCGTTCCCAAACACCCATGAACCAGACGGCATCAAATCCGAATTTGGCGATACCATTCCATTCCGCTTCGGGCACGGAACCAAGGTCAACGGACTTTCCAGTTTTCAGGCTGATCTCGGATAGCCATACCCAAGTATTGACCTCGTAGAGCGTGGGATATCGGGGCCAGATCGTCATAGTCGTTCTTTTTGGCGAGACGCCGCCAACCTTTCAATCGCGAAAGTCTTACTTGCCGGTCAACGGATGATTTATCGACTCGATGCCTATGTCTTGACCTCTTCTCTCGCAAAGGCGTTTGCTTTGCCGGCGTTCAAAAACGCTTCTCCTTCAAGGTGGCCAAATATCTCGATCAGCTTCGCGACCACGCCGGTCCATCCTGTTTGATGACTCGCGCCAAGCCCTGCGCCATTGTCGCCATGGAAGTACTCGTAGAACAGAATGTAATCCTTCCATTCCGGATCGGTCTGAAATTTCTCGGTACCTCCAAACACCGGGCGGCGACCCGATTTGTCGCGCAAGAAGATCCGTGTCAGACGATCGCCGATTTCGCGAGCCACCTCGTAAAGGTTCATCAATTTGCCTGAGCCGGTGGGACACTCAATTTTGAAAGTATCGCCGTAATACAGATAGAACGACAGCAATGCGCGGATCAGCATCGCATTGACTGGCATCCAAATGGGCCCGCGCCAGTTCGAGTTACCGCCGAACATGCCGGTGTCGGATTCGGCCGGAAGATAATTCACGCGATATTCCTGACCTTCGACATTGACGACGTAAGGATGGTCCTCATGGAAGCGGGAGAGTGCGCGGATCCCGTAGGGACTGAGGAATTCGTTCTCATCGAGCATGCGCGTAAGGATCCGGCGCAACCTCTCAGGATTCACGAGAGCGGCAATGCCTCGTTGCGCGTATCCGAGGTGGCCCTGTCCAGTGGGATGAATGCTTGCGCGCAGTTCTGGCATCTGTTCCAGGCGTTCCTTCAGAATGGTTGTTACGGTCGGCACACGCTCTCGCTGCCACGGTTCGATAACGACAGTGGCACACAACGGCAGAAGTCCCACCATGGAACGAACCTTGAGCCTTCTTGCGGATCCATCGGGAAGGCGAAGGACGTCGTAGTAGAAACCGTCTTCCTCATCCCACATTCCTTCCGGGCCCACCTGGTTCAAGGCGTGTGCGATCCAAAGGAAATGATCCGCAAACTTCAAGGCCATATCCTCGTAAAAGGAATCGTGCGCGGCCAACTCGACGGCAATCTCGAGCATGTTCTGGCAGAACATCGACACCCAGGCCGTGCCGTCTGCCTGTTCAAGGCAGCCACCGGTGGGCAGAGGCGCGCTGCGGTCGAAGACGCCGATGTTGTCCAAGCCGAGAAAGCCACCCTGGAAGAGGTTGTTGCCGAAGCGGTCTTTGCGATTGACCCACCAACTGAAGTTCAACATTAGCTTGGCAAATGAACGCTTGAGGAACTCGATGTCCCCTTTCCCTTTAATTGCCTGCTCGGTGCGATAAAGAAAAATTGTCGCCCAGCCGTGAACCGGCGGATTGACGTCTCCGAAGTTCCACTCGTAAGCGGGGATCTGACCAGATGGATGGATGAAGAATGCCTGCAGCATCAGGTCGAGTTGCTGCTTGGCAAAATCAGGATCTACCGTGGAGAGCGCGATGGCGTGGAACGCGAGATCCCATGCAGCGTACCAGGGGTACTCCCACTTGTCGGGCATCGAGATGACGTGCTCGTTCACCATGTGAAACCATTCGCTGTTCCGCATCGTTCGCCCGTTACGCTTCATCGGATCGTCGCCATGCTCTTTGAGCCATTTGTCCACGTCGAAGTAGAAGAACTGCTTGGACCAGAGCATTCCGGCCAGCGCTTGTCGCATAACGAGGGCCGCATCTGCGCTGACATGGCTCGGTGTTATGGACTTGTAGTACTCGTCGGCCTCTCGCTTGCGTGTTTGCATAATCGCCGGAAATTCCTGGAAAGCATCTCCCATGGCGGCAGGTGCAAGATCACTGAGTCGCAACCGAATGATAGCCGTAGTTTTTGCGCCCACGGTTAACTGGTAGTGAGCTGCTGCCTTGGTTCCGGTCTTCTCGGCGTTGACTGCGTCACGATTTCCCTGAACCACATAGTCGTTAATTCCGTCTTTGACGTAGCGAGAATCGTTGGGAGTGCCGAAGATGCGCTTGTTATTCGTGTTGTTGTCAGTAAAAAGCAGTGGGGCGTCGCCGTCGCAGTAGAGAAAGCGCTCCTTTGAATCTGCATATACCGCTGATAGCGCCTGGCTGCCCTTCGCTCCGGAGATCTGCTTAATCGACGGCTTCGGTGTACCTGGCCACCATGTCCACGTGTTGCGAAACCATAGCGTCGGTAGGACGTGCAAGGTGGCAGGCTCAGGGCCGCGGTTACTCACGCTGATTTGGATCAGAATGTCGTCCGGCGACTGCTTGGCATACTCGACGAAAACGTCAAAATAGCGATCTTCATTGAAGATCCCCGTATCCAGCAGTTCATATTCCATGTCGTTGCGATTGCGTCCCTTGTTGGTATCGATCAGATCAGCGTAGGGATATGCTGCCTGAGGATATTTGTACAGATACTTCATGTAGGAATGGGTGGGAGTGCTGTCGAGGTAGAAGTAGTATTCCTTCACATCTTCCCCGTGATTGCCCTCGCTGTTTGTCAGGCCGAAGAGGCGCTCTTTGAGAATCGGGTCTTTGCCATTCCACAGAGCTACGCTGAAGCACAACAATTGCCTGGCATCGCTGATACCGGCTAGACCATCCTCGCCCCAGTGATAGGCGCGTGATCGTGCCTGGTCATGAGTGAAGTAGTCCCACGCATTTCCATCCTGGCTGTAATCTTCGCGAACTGTTCCCCATTGCCGCTCACTGAGGTAGGGTCCCCACTTTCTCCAGGGTTTTTTGCCGGGGCCAACCTTTTGAAATCTGAGGGTTTCGAGTGTACTTGCCTCTTCGAGTCTCATCGATTCTGGATTCTGGCTCACGTTATCCCTCCATTTTGTTGAGTTCATTCACATGAGTGGCCCGAACTGCGCGCTTGCTTCTCTACGCAGGGTCAGGAGTCAGCGGATTTATTTTCGTGTGACAAGCGGACCCGTTTTCTCTATGCGGATTTGCTCGTAAGGTCAATTGTCTTGTGTTCCGGGGTGGGCGTACTGAAAGTCGGATCGGCTTCGGGCCCGGTTGCCGAAGGGTTGGTCGTCAGGAGCAGGGATTGCGACGGAAGAGCGATCTCAGCACCTGCCGATTCGATGCATTTCATCATGCCGAGAAAGAGGCCCTCCTGGAGTTCGAGGAATTGATTCCAATCTCGAGCCCTGACGTATGCGTAGACTTCAACATCTAGGGAATAGGATCCGAATCGAAGAAAGCGGACGCGAATCGAGTTTGTCTCGATCGACCTATTCTCTTCAAGCATGTTGCGAATGGTTTCCAGGACGGCGTGCATTTGTACCGCGGTCGTGGATTGACGCAGAGTGAGGATTGGGTGAAGCCAGAACTTGTCGCGCACAGAGAAGTTCTCAAGGCTCAAATTGGCGATCTGACCGTTGGGAACGCTGACCATGGTCCGATCAAGAGTTCTAAGTCGAGTGGACCGGAAACCGATATCGTCAACGGTGCCCTGTGTTTCACCGACCCTTATCATGTCGCCCACATTCATGGCCCGATCGAAGATGAGAGACATGCCCCCGATTACGTTTTCCAGCGTCTTTTGCGCGGCGAGTGCAACTGCAATGCCGCCGACCCCCAGCCCGGCAAGGGCAGCGGTTGGGTTCACGCCGAAGCGGTAGAGGGTGACCAGCAAGCCCACGAAGACGGCTAATACGTCCACCATACGGCGGGCAAACCGAAGCATCAAAGTGGCTCCGGAAAAATTCCGCCAGGGCAGAAATTTGATGACGTATTTTTCGAGTTGGCCATTGAGAAGAATTACCAGCCAGACACAGCCAGCGATGGTAACGATGCTGGCGACGCTGGACCAGAATTGTCGCGCCAAAAGGGGAAGGCTGAGTTTGGTGAGCAACCATTGAATAATGGCCGCCAGCAGCAAGAATCGAATGGGCAAGGGCAGGATGCCGAGATCCGGCAAATCAGGTCTCTTGCGGAGCCGTCGCCGCCATGATCCAACGAGGGGAGTGGAGAGGCGGTTCACCAATTCTGTGATCACAAAGAAAAGCGGAATGCCCACCAACAGGGCGAGCCACTCAAAGAGCACGATTCCGAAAAATCGGTTACTCACCAGGAATGCCGGGAGGACCTTCTCAACCGATATGACGTCGACCTCTTCATACAGAGCCGGGATGGCTGCAAGGGTCTCGTTGGAGAACAACCAGATGGTCCCGGGCTCTCCGTGACCGCGTGTGACTCTTTCGAGAGTTATGTCAACGGAGCCGTTCTCTCCGGTGACTGCGCCGACGAGTTCTTTGTCAGGGTCCAACGGGTTCGAGAGGGTGCCCTCAGGCTTGTCACTCAATGCGTGAAGCCGGGCGGGAAGACGACGGTCGAGAACAACGTAGAGTTTGTGGGCGAGCTCCTCGGCAGCTTTGCCGTGAAGCCGGGTGTTCAGATATTTTGCAGCTGTTTCGTCATCTCCGCTGCGACCGGCGAGCAGAAAACCCAAAACCGTTCCCCTCGGGGTGGTTCGGCCGAGCGAGTCTGGAGGGATTTCGGGTTGGGGCGCAACCTTGGTGGAAGCAGTCGGGTCAACCTGGCTTAAAACTGGCGGGCAAAGGAACAATGCCGTAAACAGCGCGCATGCCGAGATGCGCACACCGAACCCATTCACCTTCAGAAAAGAGAAAGGCGATCGCGAAGGTTGACGGGAGTTCGCACTCATTGCAAAGCTCGTGAGGTCCAAAAGCTGACAACGTTCAATTATTTGTTAACTTTCCACGGTGCATCCGCTTCATCCATCGGAAAGAGTCTGCCTCCCTTATCCTTCGCGGAAGGCCGGTTACTGACAACTGTCATTACTAACAGTGGAGTCCGAGTAATGCGTTGGAGCACCATGGGAAGGCTATTACTTCGATATGCAATTCCCGGGAGCGTCGCACGCTTTTTGGCGACGTCGCTGAATATCTCTTGAAATCCACCATGCCGTGCAGGCCGTGTGCAGCGACAACGCGGCCCCGATAGATGCGTCATGAAAGCAATGCAATGAGGTGCTGCCATGAATAATCGCACCATATTTCTGGGTTTTATCGGATTGCTCCTTACCGCGCCTCTTTATGGACGCGACAAGACCGATTTGCTCGTCATGAAGAATGGCGACCACATGACCTGCGAGGTGAAGGGTCTCGATGCCGGCGTTCTCTACGTCAGCTTCGATTACATCGATGGCACTACGTCAGTGGACTGGTCAAAGGTGGCTCGCCTGGAAAGCAAGCAGTCGTTCATCGTGAAAACGGAGGATGGCGCAGTTTACAAGGGACTGCTGCAGACCTCGGAGAGTGCAGCAGGACGTCCTGTCAAGATCCAGGTAATTGAGAATGAAGCGCATGCGGAGAATGAAGTAGCGCATGAAGTCGAGCTCGAACGATCGAAGATCATTTCAATGACCGGGATTTCTGACAAGTTCTGGGAGCGCTTCAACGGCCAGGTCAACTTCGGAATCAACTACTCCAAGGGGAATCAATCCACCCAGTTCTCTTTTGGATCGCAAACGGATTACGTCCGGGAGCGTTGGAGTGCCGGGGTCAACTTCGAGTCCAACCTTGCTTCCAGTACTGGTGCCAATGCATCGACTCGAAACTCGCTGAGCGGAAATGCACTCCGTTTGATGCCGCGGAACAACTGGTTTTACGCGGGCCTGGCAAATCTTCTACAGAGCTCGGAACAGGGAATCTCGCATCAGAGCGGCCTGGGCGGAGGCGTGGGCAAATATTTGAAGAGCACGAATCGGACGAGCATCGCTGTTCTCGGTGGAGCGGTTTGGCAGACCACAACCTATAACCAGCCGGGCGTCACATCGAACACTCAAAACGTTGCTGGGGCACTCCTCTATGGAAACCTCAAAATCTTCCGGTTCAGC
Organism: uncultured Acidobacteriaceae bacterium; assembly: GCA_963832035.1. GTDB lineage: Bacteria > Acidobacteriota > Terriglobia > Terriglobales > Acidobacteriaceae > Telmatobacter. Next base: position 217,796 of record CAWHSK010000006.1, read on the forward strand.
AAAACGAATCTCGATGTCACCGGCGTACTTACCCCCGCCCTCTCAGAACCTGGCCGTATTTATTTCAATACGAACGCAACTTACTACGTGAAGCTCTTCAGCAATCTGAAGTGGAATGCATCGTTTTATGGGAACTGGGATAATCGGCCGCCGAGTGGCCTTTCAGGCAGCGACTACGGAACCACGTCCGGGCTGAGTTGGACGTATGGTTTGAAGTGATCGGGAAGACAGCCGGCAGGCCGAGAGGTGATGCTGCAAAACAGAGAAACGGAGACTGGCAGAACTGACAGTTCTCGGTCGGAAACGGACTTGGCATACTGTAGTACCCACGATTGCGGCAGTCGAATCACTGGCGGGGGATCGTCGCGGCGGAAAACCGGAAATGCCGAGAGAGATGTGAGATGGTCCTTGACGTCAAAAGAGATGAAATTTCACCCGTTCAGCCAAATACGCCATCGACGAGATCATTGCGATTCCTACGGGCGATTGGGATTGCAACAGGATGGTTTGTTCTCGCGTTGCTTATCCTATGGGCAACGGCGGCGATCTACGTAGATTTTCGAATTGAAGCGTTGCGTGTTCCATTGACGTTGATCTACGTTCTCGGAATTATTGCGATACTCATTAAATTCAAAGGGTCCCGTTGGGCGGCAATCCTGTGTCTTGTCAGCTTCTTTTGCGTGTTGCAATGGTGGCTGACCTTAAAGCCCACCAACAGCGGGAATTGGCAGCCTGACGTCGATCGAACCGCGTGGGCTGAATTTGCGGGAGATCAGATTACCATTCACAACTTACGCAACTGTGACTACCACACAGAAACCGACTACTCGAATTGTTGGAACGACCGCACTATCTATCTTTCGCAAATCAAGGCCGCAGACTTCTTCTTAACCAACTGGGGGTTAAGCTTTGCGAGCCATCCGATAATCAGTTTTCAATTTGGAGACAATGAACATATCGCGTTCTCGATTGAAGCGCGCTACAGACCTGGTCAGGCGTACTCGACACTACTTGGATTCTTTCGACAATACGGGCTGATCTTTGTCGTGGCGGATGAACGCGACCTGATTCGATTGCGCACGAATTACCGTAAAGATGAAGAGGTGTACATGTACCGCCTCCGAGCCGATCCGAAAACTGCGCGAGAGATGTTCCTGACGTATGTCGACTACCTCAATTATCTGAATAACCACCCCGAATGGTACAACGAAGTAACCAAAAACTGTACTACCACGCTCAACAAGCAGCTGGCTGCTGTTGCTGACAACCCTCAGCCATGGAGCTATCAGTTTTTATTGAACGGATCGCTGGATGAGTTGTTGTATAACCGGGGACGGCTGGTAAACGGCGGGCTTCCATTTGCAGATCTGAAGCAGCGCGAACATATCAATGCAGTGGCCCGGACGGCGAATCAGTCTCCTGATTTCTCCGCACTGATTCGAGCCGGACGGGTTGGATTTTGAGCACTGATCGAGTTTGAGATACGAGAAACCGGGGTTCGCCATGAAGTGTGTTCGTCCATTTGCAGTCTCCTGTTTTCGTCTTCGCCTTGGTTGGTTGGGAAGCGGGCTCATTTTGTTCGTCGCGATCGGATCCTTGCCTCAGGCTAATGCTCAGAGCGGATCAGGGGCTCCTGCGAAGAGGATGACAGTCGGAGTTGCGCTCGAGGGCGGTGGGGCGCTGGGACTGGCGCACATTGGAGTGCTCAGGTGGTTTGAAGAACACCACATTCCTATCGACTATCTCTCAGGAAACAGCATGGGCGGCCTGGTGGGAGGACTTTATGCGACGGGCCACAGTCCCGATCAAATTCAACAAACTGTGAAACAAATGGATTGGCCGCTGCTGCTTGGAGGCGTGACACCCTTCGAAGATTTATCATTCCGCCGCAAGGAGGATGCGCGCGAGGTTCAGAGCACGTTGGCTATCGGTTTCAAAAAAGGAGCGTCGCTCCCATCTGGATTGAATGCTGGTCATCAGATCAGCCTCCTCATTGATCGGGAAACCCTGGCCTACTCTGACGTGAAGTCATTTGACGATCTCCCCATCCCATTCCGCTGCGTCGCCACAGATTTGGTCTCTGGCAAGGCGCATGTGTTCTCTACCGGTCCGCTCGGTTTGGCGATGAGGTCGACCATGTCCCTGCCGGCAATCTTTGCGCCTGTCCGCGACGGAGAGAATCTCTACGTGGATGGCGAGTTAGTGGACAACCTTCCTACGGACCTGGCACGGTCGATGGGCCCCGACGTCGTCATTGCGATTCACCTCCAGGTTTCACCCACAACCGCTGATGATATTCAATCTCTCTTCGGTGTTCTCGGACGGTCAATCCAAATCAGTTCCGCAGCCTCTGAGATTCGGGGTATGGAAGCCGCGGATATCGTCGTCAAAGTGGATGTTCAGAAGTTCACCGCACTGGACTTCAATCAGGCAGATGCACTTATTCAAAAAGGCATGGAAGCGGCAGAAGCGAAGGCGAAAGTATTGCAGCCATATGCGCTGAGCGATGCCGAGTGGAATGAGTATGTCGAGCGTCGTGATGCGCGTAAGCGAGGGCCCGTGGGGGCGCCGCAATTCGTAAAAGTTGAAGGCAGCACCCCGCGCGTTAACAAGAAGATCGAGACGCTTCTCGAACCCATGGTCAAAAAGCCGATCGACACGAAAAAGATCGACAAAGACCTCACCCTGCTGACCGGGGTGGGAAGCATCGCGAGCGCATCCTACGGGTTGACCCAGATCGACCAGAGTACTGGTCTGCTGGTCAATATCCGTGAGAGGAACAACGCGCCGCCGGTTCTACAGATTGCCTTCAGTGTGGATGGCACCCAGCCTGAGAACGTCACCTTCACGCTGGGGGGCCGGCTGACGATTCACGACGTTCTAGGCTACGGCTCAGAATGGCGTACAGATTTCGCAGTTGGAAATAGTTACGGAATTTCTTCGGAACTCTACAAAAGATTTACTCAAACCTCAAGATGGTTCTACTCTCCGCAGGTGCACGCCAGCAACTCGGGGTTATGGATATATTCCTACACCGATCCACAGGCCGATTATCGTATTGGGAGATTCGGAGGCGGGATTGATGTGGGGTATGCTATCGACCGATTCAGTGAGGTGCGAGCTGGATATGAAATCGGCTATCTGAATGCAAACTTGAAGCTGGGCACCCCCGAGTTCTCTTCTGTAAAGGGCCAAGTTGGCGCTACGCGGTTTCGCTACGTCAACGATCACCTGGACGAGCCCTACGTTCCATTCTCAGGCTATTTCGCGCAAACCCAGTTTTACTGGATGGATAAGAGTCCCGGAGCGCCCGATGCATTCCCAAGTCTGGAGTTGAAAGCCGAGTACTTCAAACCGATCTCCAGCAGGGACTCTCTCTTCGTGCTGGCTAAAGGTGGAACTACCATGGGCTTCGAACAGACTGGCATTCCTCAGTATTTCCTGGGGGGAACAGCGGGACTGTTGGCCTATGGCACGAATGAGGTGCGTGGGAATCAATACTTCTATTTCCGGCCGGGTTATATGCATCGCGTGCTAAGTCTTCCACCCTTCCTGGGCGGAGGCGTCTATGGTGTCGCGATGTATGAAATCGCGAAGATGCAAAACGCACCAGGTGTGAGCAAACTTCCAAATGACGGCGCCGCCGGTATGATTGTCCGCACCGCATTTGGGCCGGTATTCATCGGCGGAAGCGTCGGTGATACGGGGCATGCAACGTGGTTCTTTTCTCTAGGCCACCTTTTCTAGGTCGCCTGGCATTGACTTTGGCCGCCAATACACGAACTGAACAACTCTGGCGGTGTCTCGTTCGCAGGCCAGAAACGCACCGGCGAACGTTGTAAATGTCGAATGCAGTCCCCCCCGAGCGGCCCTGGCTGCGGCTGCGAAATCTCACTGAATTCAGAGATTTTCGGCTGTGCATTTACGTTCGCGCCGGCAGACGCATCTAACTTCAAATGCGCTGTTGCGGCTCCGAAAGTCCCGGATTCAAACTTATGGTAGCGAGACTACCCCGATGGACGAGCACGTCCGCCCTGGGGGTGTTGCTTCTTCCCGCCCCTTTTTTGGTCGGCCAGGTCAATGCGCCGCCGCAGCCCTCTCCAGCACGTTCGCAGGGAGCGATTCCTTCCAGCACAACCGATCCGCGACGTCCTGAGATCCAGCCGAACCTGTCGCTGGACCGCGATCCAGTCCCGTCGCCGGATGCGGAAGTCCCCGAGTCTGCCGCGGTATCTACCGATACTGGATCGAAGTCGGCAGAACTTCAAAAGGGGCAGAACGGCGTCTACACTCTGCACGAGGATGTAGATGAAGTTCTTCTCAACTGCACTGTCGTCGACGAGAAGGGGCACCCTGTTGAGGACCTCTCGCGCGAGGATTTCCGGGTGTGGGAAGACAATGTCCCTCAGCGGACCAGTTCATTCCGGCACCAGGATCAGCCTGTTTCCATGGGCATCCTTGTCGATAACTCCGGTTCCATGCGCGACAAGCGCACGGCCGTGAATGCGGCCGCGATGAATTTACTGAAGGATTCCAATCGGCAGGATTCTGCATTCATCGTGAATTTCAACGAGCACGCTTATCTCGATCAGGGCTTTACGACTGATCTCGTTGCTCTTAATCGTGGGCTGGCCCATTTCGATACGCGGGGAACCACCGCCCTCTACGACGCGGTCGCCGCCTCTGCGGATGAGTTGGCGAAAAACACGAAGCTACCGAAGCAGGTCCTTCTCATCGTGTCTGACGGAGCCGACAATGCGTCGAGGTTGAGCGAACAGCAAGCCATCCAGCGCGTACAGAACCTCGGCGGTCCGGTTGTGTATTCGATCGGCTTGCTTTACGACTCCGATGCACGAGAATACCAGCAGGCTCACCAGGCGTTGCAGACTCTCTCCGATGACACCGGTGGTCTCGCCTATTTCCCACGCTCGCTGGGTGAGGTGAATGAGATTGCTTCTGAAGTTGCGAGGGACATTCGTAATCAATACACCGTCGGCTATCGATCAACCCGGGCGGCGGCCCTCGGGGGATATCGTGTGGTCCATGTTGAGGCTATAGCTCCCCGGCATGGCAAGCTCACCGTCAGGACTCGACGCGGCTACTACGCTCAACCGGGCCACGTGAACCAAACAGCTCAGAGCAGCGTGCCTCCGCCGAATCAATAGGTCGAGAATGACCGGGACGATCTGAATGGCGTGGGATTGTCAATGAGAGTAGGCAGAGCAGTCCTGGTCGATTCGCTCGAACACCCGAAAACTAGATCTTTTGGCAGGGTCAACTTGCGCGCCTTGAGATGACAAGGCCTTTCGCTCAATTCAAGCAGATGCCGACGAAAAGCTGAGCGGCTCCGGAATGCTTTTCGAACAGCGCGAAAAACAATCCTGAGCCGCTCAGTGCTTCGAGGATCACCAAGTCAGTTCGATCTAGTGCAGATGGAAGTCCACATCTACAACAATCTGTACAGCTACGGGATGTCCCTGGTACGTGGCTGGCTTGAACTTGTATTGCTGAACCGCTTCGATCGCCTTCTCATCGAGGCCCATGCCGAGATGGCGGGTGACGCGAACGTTCTGCGGATTACCGTTCGCATCGACAATCAATTGCAAAGCAACGGTTCCCTGAAAGTTTGCCTGGCGTGCTTGTTCTGAGAACTCAGGTTGAACGGAATGAATGACCACAGGCGCGCTCACTCCGCCGCCGACGCTCATCAGCCCGCCGCCATATCCGCCGCCGCTTCCTGGGCCGGAGCCGATGCCGCGACCGGCGCCGAGTCCGCCGCCCAGCCCGTGGCCGAATCCCGAACCACTGCCGCTGCCCTGGGAAGCCAATTTGATCTGGGGAGAATCGGGTGCGCCGAGATTCACCATCTTCGGATCATCCGGAATTTTAACCAGCTCTGTCGGTTCGACGGCGAGCTTGGGATGTTCGAGCCTCACCAGCTGGGGCGCATTCATCTGCACCTTGGCGACCTGCGGCGCACGGCCTTTGGTTGGTTCAACAACTTGATGTGCGCCACCGCCGCCACCGCCGCCTGTCTTTGCCGCTACCGGCAGAATCTTGGGCGGAGGCGGAGCCGGTGCGAAGAGCTTGAAGTCAACGTGGGCAGTCGTCACGGCGGGCGCAACAACAGTGTGAATCTGCATGCCTAGCCACAATACAAGCCCGATCACACCCACGTGGAGAATGGCCGAGATGATGCGTGACTTCGGATCGCGCTGCCTGAGAGCTGTATCGAGATTCCCAAAAGTCGGCACCGATGAGGGCAGCGGAATCGGTCGAGAAGGTACGAGATAAAGCGCGTCCGCTTCTTCAGCATCACCATCGAGCAGGTCAATGGCCAGAGATGAAGAGTTGTAGGTATACGACGGGCGAGCTGCGAATGGTCTTATCTTGGAGCTCGACTTTTTCGTTCTCGGTTCAAAGTCTCCCATAGTCTATTGCGCCGAATATGAGGCTCTCGGCCCCCCCTTTTCCTGGTCAGTCGAACCAAAGATTGGCTTCCAGCTTGAAACGCCCTTACTTCTTCGGCTCTCATCCTGAATGGCCCGAAGTGCGAAACAATTCACCAGATTCCCTTATCGCTTCCGGTGATTTTCTGTCCGACAAGCGCCGCAGTAGCCAGCCAAGGCAACAAACTTAGGCGTGCGCCGCTTTGAAGTTGCCGTCGCCGAATAACGCCGGCCAATTGCGATCCGTAGAGCATCGCCGACTGCGGCAAAATTGGGACTCGCAGGAAATCTTTGGCAAAGTAGACTTCCTTCCCTGTGAAGCGAGCTGACGCCATCACCCGCTGTGGAATTTCCAGCGGCACCCCTCGATAGCGACAAACGTAATCGGAAACAATCGCAAGATACGTGGCGACCCCTTCCCAGATTCCGGCCCTCGTGGCGGCTGCGCGCAAGTCTTCGTAATCGATGGTTCCGTTCTCGACGAGTAGCGAACTATCGATAATGTCGCAAAGGCGAAAATAAAAATGCCGATACATGCGTTGCAGAGTCGAGATCATCAGGCGATCCGAGATGGAAGGTACTCGGAACTGCAACTCGCCGATCGTCACACAACGTGATCGTTCGATAAGCGAAGCTGCGATTGCAAACTGTTCGCCCGTCTGTCCAAGGCGCCCAATATGGATTTCGACAAGCTCCGGCAATCCCGGAACAATGAAGTTCCACTTGCATGCAAGCCGGTCGCCCCAGCTGCGGGATGCGACGCGTGCATCAAACTCCTGCTCCATAAGCCGGATTACATCGTCTGGCTTGGCGGAGGTGTACAGGTCGAGATCACTTCCAAGATCCGGCAAATGATCTAAGGATTTGATCACGGCTACGGGAAGCTGATGCTGAGCGAAGGCGGTGCATATGCATGAAAGATACGTGAGCGCCGTATCGATGCGAGCTTCCTCAGCCGAAAGGCAAACATCAGCCCACGCCACGCGAACATCATCGCCTGCCTTGGCGGCGAGCTCTCTCAAGACTCCAATCCCGCGCATCAGAACGTGATTGGTTTCAGCCAGCGCGACGAGGCTGTCAAATTCCGATCGCGATAGTTGAACCACGTCCTTCTCCAACTCCGCATAGGAACCAGCAAGAGAAGTGTTCACTGTCTTCGGAGGAAGCAGAAGACGCGAGAGGCGATTCAGCGATTTGTGAGCGATAAGCGATTCTGACATTTGCGAACATTCCCGATTTACTGTTGAGGCGCTTGCGTTTGGCCAGGAGGCATAGTTGCCGGCTTCTGTGGTTCATTTGGCTGGCTTGGAGTTATTGAACCGCCGCGCGGAGTTAATTCGACGGGGCCAGTCTGGCGCCGCCTTTCCTGGCTGTACACGTCGATTGCGTTGTCGACTTTCTCGTTGCTGTCGGTTGCAACCACACCAAGGCTTTGTCCCTCGGCAGCAAGTTGGGTTGCGAATCCAACGCGTGAACCCGCATTGTCGGCTTTCTGCGCTTTTCCGTAATAAAACTGTGCAGTCTCCAGATCGCCGTCTCTCTCAGCGACGTAACCGCGGTTGTTAAGGGTGAAGGCGCTGGCCGGATCGAGGGAATAGGCATGAAGGAAGTCTTCGCGGGCTGAAGTCCAGTCGTTCTGGTTCACGGCGAATACACCGCGGATGGTCAGCATCACTGCCTGGGCTTCCGCGGGTCCGGCATTGCGGATGCGACGTTCAAGGCGTTTCGCACTCGCAGCTGCCATCTCACTCACCGATTTCCCTCGCCACGCCTGATCCAGCGTTACCGCCGCTGGTTCAGAGGAATTGGACGCGGCAGCTGCACGGTAATAGCGAAGCGCGCTGTCGAGATCGCCTGTTGCTTCACTGGCAACACCGAGATTGTTGAGCGTGAATGCGTTGTGTGGGGCAAGCGGGAGGATCTGCTTAAGGAGTGCGACGGCTTCGAAACCGCGATTCTGCGAGAGCAGTCGCATCGCCTGGATGTTGGTTCGGTTTACACGGATCGGCACATCCTGCAAGTTGATTAATGCATCGCGCATGGGCTTGCCTTGCAGGTGCTCAACATTGCTGAGGTCAATACTTGCGTTCGAGCCCTGCTCTGAAGCCAATGCGTAAAACTTGTTAGCGCGTTCGAGATCGCCCTCAAGTTCTGATACGTAACCGAGATTATTCAGGGTAAAGGGGTCGGCGGGATCGTATAGATAAGCTTTGTAGAAAAGCGACTCGGCAGCTCGATAATCATGTTTCTTAACGGCTTCGACGCCTTTTCGGTTCAGGCGTTGAACTGGGGTCAGTTCGCTCCGTCTCGGTATTTTGATGACTTTTGCGTCGTCGGCGAGCGAAATAGCAGGGCCGGCGAGGATCCCAGCACATGCCAGCAGCATGAAATATCGGTGTGCCAACCCGCTCTCCTGCCTTGTGTTAGATTCGAGCCCGCGGATACGACAGGGCAAACTCGCACATTTATTTAGATGCTCAATTGCCGCCAGTGTTGCCCTAGGTAGGAATCGATTCAGGAAGCGACCATCGAATTGTTCGAAATCCTCATCCAATTGGTTGTCTGATCAAACCGGAAAACACAGGTGCGGAAATATGAAACGAGTTCTTGGAGTCGCTCTGTCTGGCACGATTTTGCTCTCGGCCCAGGTGGCAATTTACGCGCAAGCGAGAGAGACGGTTGCAGCTGCTGACCCCGATCTGGCTGAGACAACTGCACCGCACGGCCTATCGGCAATACCGGCTTTGCCGACTGGGAAGAGCACGATTATTGGCGGAGCGATACGTGACGTCGATCCGGTGCTAGATCGCCTCACATTGAGAATCGTCGGCGAAAAGCCCCTGAAGATTCTCTTCGATGAGCGGACGCAGGTCTTTGTAGATGGCAAGAAAATCCCGCTGCGCGATCTGCGTGCGAGCGACCACGCATCCATCCAGACAATCCTTGATGGGACGTCGATCTTCGCGATTAGCGTGCATATTTTGTCGAAGGCTCAAAACGGGGATTATCGCGGCGAGGTTCTCAGTTATGACGCGTCGAATGGAGAGCTGCAGCTCGTGAGTGGTCATGGGGGGGAGCCAATCCGAGTCTCAGTCTCAAGCGACACGAAGTTTTCGCGCAAAGGCCAGGGAAGCTTTACATCTGCGCAGTCAGGGCCAGCCGATCTGCAGAGGGGAGCCTTGGTATCAATTCAGTTCGAGCCCGATGGAAAGGGACGCGGGTCTGTGACAGACGTAACGATTTTCGCGATCCCCGGCTCGCAATTCGTTTTCAGCGGTAATCTGATGTCCCTCGACATGCACGCGGGCACCATGGTGGTTCTTGATCCCAGAGATGATCAGAGCTATCAGATTGAGTTCAACTCCAGCACCATGTCTACGTTTCCAAATGTCCATGCTGGACAACGCGTCCGCGTGGCTGCCGAATACGATGGAACGCACTATTTGGCGCACGAGGTCTCGGCCTACTAGCATCTCTGTCCGGAGCTTCTCGAAACTACTCTGTCTGCGCCGCTGCGCCAGTTGGTGGCGCGAATTTTGTTGGCGTACAGGGGTCGGTTGCGAAGCCACTATCAGAAGCCGGAGCGGGTGGCGTGGGGGGCGTTTGCCACGGAACTTTGCTGAAGTCGAAGAAGTCCAGCAAATTTGGTTGCGCCGCATCGCGAGCGGTCAAATGAGCCGAACTCCCGATGAAGCGATTCTCGACAAACTTGATCACTGCAGTGTGATCCATCGGCGCATGTGAGACGTAATGTCGCCGCGTGAATGGCGAAATGACGATGTTAGGTGACCGGAAACCCAGTTGCGCCGCAAAACCTTGAACCGCTGCGGCATCTCCGGAGTTGGCTCCGGGTTCGATGGCTGAAAGATCGCAATGGATTGTGGGAATTCCGCCGGGCGGCAAACATGGGTTGAACTGATCCGGATTGACTGCGATTTGGGAGATGTCAGCGATAGACCCGATATTCGTATCGGTGAAATCGTTCGAATGCCCGGGAACCGGGGGTACGTGATCGTAGGGGCCGCCGCCCTCGTCATAACTGAGAAAGAAGACCGAATCAACCCACGACGGGCTCGCCATCAGTGAATTGACGATGTTCGCCACTTGAGCCTGTCCCGCCAGAATTGATTGGCCCGAACCAGGATGCTCGTCGTTGTTGCCGTAACCCGCTTCGATGAACGCGAAACTCGGCAGCGTTCCGTTCGTGACATCGGTAAAGTAAGTGGACAGAGGCGCGATGTGATTTGTGTCGATGCAGAACGAATTTGTGGAGTCGCCAACTACGCTGGAAGGCTGCGTGGGAGGCGTGCACGCAGCGCCGGTCGGGTTTTCATAGACGAATTGAGTTGAATAGCTGAGCGTGTCAAAATCGGTGGCAGGGAATTCTGCAGAGGCGGAAGTATCGCAGTCATCGTTGCCCGCAAGGCAAAGTCCCTGCGTTACGGTGTAGTAGATTTTCCAGGAAACGTTGGCTTGCTGAAGTTCGTGGAAGATGTTGGAAATATCCAGTTGCGGGAGATGGTCGTTACCTCCAGGATCCTTGACAAGGCCTTGCGTAGTGCCACCTGTGAAAGTGGCGATCCGATTGTTAATGCTCTTGCTCGCCACTGGAGAGAACCAGCGATCGGAGACAGCAAACTGCGAAGCCATGTAGTAGTAGTAGTTCAGAAAATCCTGATCGTAATACCCCATAGAGCGCTGGCCGGCCAGGTCAGTAAAGTCACCGGAGCATATTGCTCCTGATGCGGCGCAGCTCTTTGCATATCCCTCGGCGTTATGAACGAAACCATCCATCAGGATCGGCCGAGAGGTCAAAAAATCGTACCGATTGACATCGCCGAAACTCGCGAGCCAATCGGAGCTTTCATCGTCGACACATGTGCTGGTGAATTTGAAAAGTGGAAATGAGGCACCTTCGTCGTTGACGTTGCTGATTGATCCGAGCTTGTCGTCAATGCCGTCTACTTCGTAGTCGATGCCGTCATCCCCGACGTTCCAGCTATTAGCTTTGCGATAGGGATTGAGCATACCGAAGTAATTGTCAAAGGAATGATTCTCCTGAAGCATGAAGATCACATGCTTAATCGATTGAAGGGTTGCTGCGGGCTCAACAGTCACCGTGACCGTCGCTGTGACACTCCCCGCAGTGTTAGTTGCGGTCGCAGTGTACGTCGTGGTCGCGGTTGGATTGACAGCCTGCGTTCCGCCTGTTGGGTTCAGGGTGTAGGAACTGCCGTCTGTGCCCGTTACTGTGACCTGGGTGCTATTTGTCGCTGTTACTGTGAGCGTCGACGAGGAACCATTGGTGATCGTGGAAGGAGTAGCTGTGATGTTTACCGTTGCCTTGGCTATCGAAACCGTGACGATTGCGGTTGCGGCTGCGCCGCCCTTGCTGTTTGTGGCGGTCGCAGTATAAGTCGTCGTCGCTGTTGGTTTTACTGACTGGGCCCCGCCCGCCGTGCCCAGACTGTAGGTTGATCCGTCGCTACCAGTGATTGTCACCTGCGTAGCTTGAGTTGCAGCCACGGTGAGTATGGCTGTTTGTCCCAGGGTAATTGAAGCGGGGTCTGCCGTCAGGGTGATCGTCGGATTCTTGAGAGCGTTGCTGCCTACGAATAGCTCGCAAGCTGACAGGATGAGACACAGAGCCGTAAATGAAGAGCTGAGAAGCAGACGAGAAATCTGGCTGGGCAAGTGCGCCGTTGACAAGGTGCTCTCCTTATTCTCTTGACGAACAGGAATCCATCCTGGTGTGAAGGCTCGACGGCTGCGATAGTTTGTTGCCACTTAGCGACTCTGCTTTCAAAGAATTCGAACGTCTTTGGAAGAATTGCATGCCCCTTGCGTCCTACAAATCCGAGAGTTCGTCGATCACGAGATCGTCAATCTTCTTCTGAAAGCAAATGAGGAACTGACTCGGGTTGATGTTGAGAAATCAGCGCAGACCGTGCAACGGATCCAGATGTTTGTTTATTTAGCAGGGGCGCGATGGTCCACGGGATGCGCGACGGCGTGAAAGCGCCATCCTTCAAGATAGCTTTTTTCGCCTTGTGGAGTCCGAACCACCGGAGGTAGTTCCGAATGACATTGCTCATCGTCATTTGAATGCCGGCAGAGAAGTTCTGGGCTGCCATCTCTTGCTGCAAACTGCGAGACCGCAAAATGCGAATGAGTTGTTCCGCGAGATGATTTGGGTTGCCGACGTCGTAGAACTTTACGGCCATACCTTCGTCGGTTGCCATTCCCCGAAAATCGTCAATATCGGCGCAGACGATTGGTACGCCGTATTCACATGCCTGATGAGCGGGGCCGCTGGATCCGGTAGCCGAATCGTACGGTAGTACCAGGACCGAGGTGGATTGAAAGAGTTCCGGGATTTCATCCTCCGCGACATACCCGCGAAATTCGATCGGCAGGCCTGGCGACTGAGCATCGCGAATGGATTCCCAGTAACCTGCCCGCGTGTGATGATTTGCACCTGCCACGACGAGTTTTGCGTTCGGCACTTTTTCGAGCACAAGTGGGAACGCGTCCATGAGGGTTTCGAGTCTCTTGTAAGTACCCCAGTGGCCTATGGCGAGAATGCGCTGGTGGGGATTGCCGCGCTTGGTAAAATCCGGCGGCGCGGGCGTGGAGGCGAAGGTGCCGTGAGTGCCGAGTAGAACATTTTGAGCGGCGTACTTTGTTACCAGCGTTCGATGGTACCCGGGAAGCAGAACTGAGACGGAATTGGCGCGTAGCAAAGCGCGTGTGGCAACGTCAGTGCCGACGCGGTAAAGACGCTCAAGGCGCACGCCGGCTGCTGCAAAATCGACATGTTCGATGATGTGATGCAAAGTAATGTGCGTGTAAAATCCGGCAGCGCGTACGAGGGCTGGCGCAGAGAGACCGGCGAATGCTGCAAACGGATTCTCGGGCGTCGCAAAACTTGAAAAGACGAGGTTGAACCAAACTACGTCTGGCTTAAGTTTCCGAATGGTGTTGAGAAGACGCCACGGCGTTGACAACGAGCCGAATTTCCAGCAGCGGATGACGTTAAATCCTGGCAACTCCGCCTTGGGATCAACTTTAAGCGGTTGGCCGTTTTCGTCTGTTGCGAAATCATAGCTGGTCAGTTCATCGCCCAGGATGGTTAGTTCTACGTCGGGATTGTTGTTAAGTTCCTTCGCGATGTGGAAGGCGTATTCGTTCAACTGCCGCCCACTCGGAGGAAACGTCGCTACGAGGCAAATCTTCATCGATTACTGTCCCTAAAAGATGCTTATCTGAATAAAAGGCCGCAACTGCTGATTCTGGGCCCCGGTGAAATTGAAGAAAGTCTCTCCCTGCAGGCCTGCGGAAAAGCGAATGGGATATTGCAAGACGACCGATCCGGAGTCGTCGTGAAACTTACGGCGAAACGGCCGCGCGTAGGAGACTATGAGCCCATTTTGTGTTGCGTCGTAAACGTGGTAATTGCGCGTGCTTGAAAATGCACTTGAGGCCTGTAAATTCCAGTTCCGCCATGGAGAGTAGTCGACCGAGACGGCAGGGCGTACATTCTGCGCGGTTCCCGCTGCGCCCCCGACAACGCGCCACGCGCGAAGGTCTTCGATCATTCCGCGCACCATAAGTCGATCGGAAAACCTGTGTTCGAGACCGATGTACGACGATGTGTAGTAGTCTTCGGTGTTCTCTGGAGTGAAGAGCTGGTCGCTAGCTCCCCATCCGGTTATCAGGGCAGTCTTTCCCCACGGAGCCCCTACGCGAAAAGCGAGCGCTCCCGTCAAGGTACGGGAATGTTCGTTGGACTCTGTAAATGGTCCGCTCTCGCGGATGAGGTACCCGGTGGCAGATATCGCATTGAAGAAAGAACTCGTGTTCATGTAAAGAAACATGCGAAAGAGGTTCTGATCCATCTGGGTTGGTGAAATGGAATCGCGGCGAATGGTTGTCTGGATGCCACCGCTGAAGCCGACGACATTGGCACCGAGATTCAAAGTCGGGTTGAGCCCAAAATTCAACGTGTAGTCAGTCGTATTGCGATTCACGATTGAGTTCGTCGCCGGGACTGAAATTTCACCGCGCTGGTTACGCACTTGAAAGAAGCCTCCCGGCTCGGGGAGTTTCGCAACGTGGAGATGGAAGGCACTTGTGAATTGAGTCTGGAGCGAAGAGCGCGGCGGAGGAAGCTGGGAAGTATCCGACGGCGGAACGGGAAAAGGCGCGTCCAACTTGGCGTCGAGAACGTAAACCGTCGTGTCCTCAAAGAGAGGACTCATTAGAAAGTCACCGAGTACGCTAACTTTGGGCGTAATGCGCAGCCCTTCGTTCGCACCCGCCTGAAGCAGGCTGGTTGTTGCGGCCTGATCTTCGCCTTCGGCTTCGGATGCTTGAGCAAAAGACGTCAGAGCCTGCACATTGTGATGCTCCTGGCGGTAGACGTTCGCCTGCGCCAGAAGGTACTGATAATCGGGGGCGCTGTCCGCTTCGACTTTGATCGCGGCAAGTTCGGCATTTGCCTTGGCCGTCTCTCCGAGCGCCAGATAGTTGTTTGCCATCCCGATTCGCACTTTGATATCGGGAGCACCTGCCGCTTTTGCACGCTGAATGTAAGTCTGTGACAAACGATAGTCATGTATCGATCGAAAGATATCCGCAGCTTCGACGTATTGGCCGCCGCTCGGTGGCAATGAGTCGCCCGCGGTGGCTTCCATTAACGCAAGCGCAATTTCTCTCTGTGCATCTTCGTCGCGGCCCTGCTGGGCCATGGTCTGCGCAATTGCCAGACGCACGGTGACCCGGTTGCTCTGCGGAATTTCCAGCGCCTTCCGGAACCGCTCCATTGCCGCATTCTGCTCGCCAAGCGTTCCCAGCGCCACACCCGTCGAAACGAATGTCGCGCTCTGCACCGATTCACCGAAAGGGCTCAGCGGCGGAGGCGCCGCCTGAGCCTGGGCCTCTGCGAGTTGGACATAGTGGAAGGTCTGATCGCGCTCCCCGAGGTTGGCATAAGAACGCGCCAGCATTGCGGAAATACTCGGATCACCCGGTGAGTGGCGTTCGGCCGTTTGTAGCTCAGCGATCGCTTCATGGTAATGTCGGCCAGAAAACATGATGTTTGCGAGCCCAAGATGAAGCGCCGGGTCATCGGGCGTGAACTTCAAGGCTGCCTTGTATTCCTCGGCTGCCTTGGACAGCATGTCCTGACGGCCGAATGCCGTGGCGCGAATAACATGAACATTTCTGGAATCGCCCAGGAATTGCTCCGCCAGGTCGGCGTGGCGAATGGCTGCGGAAGGTTTGTGGAGATCGAGGCTGGCATAAGCGAGTCCAAGATGAGCTTCGCCATCCTTCGGGTCTCTCTTTAGCGCCGCTTCAAAATCAGACGCGGCGGCGTCGGGCCTATGTAGATCGTTTAGCATGTATCCGCGATTCACGTAGGCCGTGACCACGTTGGGATCGCGGTTGATCGTTTCGGTAAAGTCCCGCTCCGCCTCTTCGGACTGATTCTGGTGTTTGTGGACGTATCCCAACAGAAGTGGAATATCAGGTTCTTTTGGAAGAACAGTCTCATACCGCTGAGTGAGTGCCTGCAGTTCGTCCCATCTTCCGAGGTTGAGCAAATCGTAGCCGAGATAGACCACAACATCGCGATCATGCGGCATGGCTTTCAATGCCTGCTGACCGATCTGCTCTGATTGCTCGTAATCGCCTTTGAAGGTTAAGTATCGTTCCTCTTCGCGAAGCAAAAGAGGTTCGTGCGCCATCTCAGGGGTAGAACGGTCAAGCCATTTGCCTGCAAGGGGCAGATCATGAGCTTCAATCGCGGCGTTCATTCCGCCGGCAATAACGAGTGCGTTTTTCGGAGCCAGTTCGTAGGCCTTGGCGTAAGAAGCTTCGGCGAGTTTGAAATGGCGGCGCGCCGTATAAAGGTCACCCAGCGCCAGGTAAGGAACGTAAAGGTTGGGTTCGACCTGGGCGAGGCGCTGGAAATATTTTTCGGCTTCAGCATCATGTCCTGCTGCACGCGAGGCGTAACCAAGGGATGTGAGTGCGAAACGGTTTTTGGAGTCAATCGCAAGAATTTTCTTGTATGTGGCAATTGCCTCTTCAGGACGCCCCAGCTTCATCAGCACATCACCGCTCAGTTGGAGCCCGTTTGGATCGTGAGCTGCGATCGAAAGCGCTTCTTGCACGTCTGCAAGTGCGCCATCGAAATCGCCGGATGCCAATTTGATCTGCGCTCGAAGACGAAGGAATGGCGCGCGACTGGAACCTTGCGCATTGACCTTGCTGATCTGCGCCTGCGCGATTTCGACCTGATGTTTTGAAGCTGAGTCATCTTGTTGAGCGCGATAGAGTTCAGCGAGATCCATATGGAGCTGAATCCCGTAGAGGGGTCCCTCGCCAGGATCGGCAGGCAGGTTGGCAATTGCGGTGTTGTACTCCTGCACAGCCTGCACATCCTGATCTTGCGCGCGTGCAATCTCACCGCGAATTGCGTGCAGGCGGTAATAGTTTGGATCAATCCCTTCAGCGCGTTGCAGGAATGGCTGCGCGCGCTCGACTGCCCCGGCAGCAATTTGAGCCTGCGCCGCCGATAATTGCAGACTCATATCCTTCGGCACTTCGTTTGCTGCTTTACCGTAAAGGCGTGCGGATTCATCGAGTTTGCCGTCAAGTTGATAGGTGTATGCAAGCTCTGCCGTGACGTCCGGCTTAGGATTTCGAATGGATTTCAGAGCCGTAATTGCCTCAGGATATTTACCTTCTTCGCGGAAGAATCCAGCGAGCGATCGTTGAACCTCAGGATTGTCGGGTGCTCGCTTTCGAGCAGCTTCGAGATATTTGCTTGCCAGGTCCGGCTTGTTCAGGTGTTCGTAACAGATGGCCATCAAAAGTTCTGACCGCGCATCGGGATGCGCACGCTCCGCGCGGCTAAGTGCATCGAGTGCGGAGTTGTAATCGCCGGTCCGCATGTAGAGATCACCCAGTACCAATGCATCGTTGGCGCGTTTTGGATCGGAGGCGAGCACCTGCTTCAGTAGTCGTGCCGCGTCCTCATTTCTTCCCATTGCGCTATAAGTTTGCGCGAGACCCGAAAGCCCCTCAAGGGAAGACGCGCTGAGTTTCAAGCCGTGAGAATATGCATCTTCGGACAATTGATACCTGGCATTGAGGCGAGCGGCGTACCCAAGCAGGAACCACAACTGCGGATCGTTGGGCGCTGCCTGCGCTGCACGCTGGGCGTATTCAAGCGCGTGGACGCGATCACCCTTTTCCAGCGCTTGCTGGGCTGCGCGCCCTAGTCGTGCATTTTCGATATTCGATCCCCACCCAAGAGTGGATTGCCCGTTTGCCTGTGGGGGCGCCGCCTGCTTGGATGTATCTGGCCCAACTTCATATGTTTGCGCGTGCGTTACGCAAATGCCTGCCATCATTACCGTGAGGCAAGCAATATTTACACACCTATATATGTCGTTCAAGGGTTCACCTAGTCCGCTCGTTACTGCAAAGAGTTCACACAGCCGCGAACTCACGGTTCTTCTTTTGATTCAAGAATCATCCGTAACGTTGGCTGGAGAGGGATCGCAAGCACGTAGCTTGCCAAGACGGGCTGATATGGGTGTGCATTTTTCAGATCAAATGCAACCAGTGCTTAGCATTTGTGAATCAAAGCCCATTGAAAGATCACACTAGCTTGAATCTCGCTTATGCGATTCATGTAAGGCCAAACCGTAGCCAGGTGTTTCCGTACTGACAAACTTGAGAGGTACCTGTGCAGAAGTCTGACGTCATCCCACAATCCCGACAGCCAATCCCGCTTACATTCATTCTGCTGGCAGTGATGATGGTTCACCTGCCGCTGCTGTTGATGAAGTTGCCGCTGAAGTCGTTTGACACGAATTTCCATATTCTCTTTGCCTCACACTATGTTTCAAACTGGTTTGATCCCTGGAATACAAAGTGGTACGCCGGATTCTCGCAGGCCACTTACCCGCCATTGCCTCAGCAGTGGGTGGCGCTGGTATCGCATGTTCTCGGGCTTGACTACGCGTACATGGCGGTGCAGTTCGCAGCGATCTTGTTACTCGCTGTAGGGGTCTATCGGTTTTCCTTGCTATGGGTCACGCCGCGAGCGGCTTCATTCGCGGCTCTCGCCAGTGTGTTTCTTGGCTCGGAGAGCTTCCTTGTATATTCGGCCGGCCAGCTTGGCACGACAGCGGCGGCACCCATTTATTTGAATGCTCTACCATTCCTGTTTGAGTGGATTCGATTCGGCAGATGGCGGGCATTTATCAAAGCGAGCGTATTGTTTACAGCCGCTGCTGCCGCCCATCACGCAACATTGCTCTTTGGTTCATTCTTTTTTGCCTTACCTGTAGTTGCGCTCGCGCTCATGGATAGGGACGAGGGGCAGCAGTCTTCCACGGCGGCAGTTGTTATTCGGACCGTCAGCATCACGATTCTGGTTGGAGCCCTGATAGGCGCTGTGTTGCTTCCGTTCTGGATTGCGCTGATTCACTATCCTGTGACGCAAACTCCGATTCCGCATCCCAGTCGCGCGAATTACATTCTCAGCCCGCAATTCGGCCTGAGTTACTTCGTCGTGCCTTACGGCGCTCTGGTGCTGGCGCTCCCATTCATCTTCTGGCGCGGATCGGCTGTGAAAAGGCTCCGTCCCCTGTTGCTTGGGTTCTGGCTTGCCTTTCTGGTGGGGCTTGGTGGGACAACTCCGGTTGGCCACATCGTGCTTGGACGGGCATTTGAAGTGCTCACGATGGAGCGCTTCAGCTACTGGGCGACATTGCTCGCGTTACCGTTCGTCGGGTTGCTGGCAGCCGATCTTGTCGATCGTTTCAGGACTCCGGCGATAGTGGGTCTCAGCATTCTGGCCGCATTTACTTGCGCATTGGCCGTGGGATGGGCTACCTATCGCCCCGCTGACGCCGAGGACTTCAAAGTTGATTCTGTTGCAGCGTGGCTCAATCGGGACGGGCACGACCAGTATCGTTACGTGACACTCGGCTTCGGTAACAAGATTGCGCGACTCGCGGTGATGACGGATGCCGGCAGCGTGGATGGCGAATGGAATTCAGGCCGAATGCTGCCTGAACTGACAGAGAACGGCGCCGGCGCACTCACGAGTTCAAAGTATTTCGGCAAAAGCGGCATCGATGCGTTGCGAGCCATTCTGGAGCACGCAGATCATTACGGATTAAAGTGGGTCTTCGTTCGCGATCACTACTACGATCCTCTATTGTCGTTCGCTGGTTGGCGGCAGGTAGATAGTCTTGAAAACAACACAATCGCCGTCTGGAGCAAGGATGGGGTGCCGCCGGCGGTTCCATTAAATGCGCCCCAGATTCCCCCGCAGTGGCAGGGGATGATGTGGGGACTCTTACCGATTGGGAGCAGCATTCTTGCGCTGCTGGTGCTGTTGATTCCGGAGAGAAAGCCTTTGGAGAGTCGTGTTTCTTTCCCTTATCCGGCGAAAGAAGAGCTGGTATCGGGGAGGTTGGCATCGTGAGCAATGGAAGACTGCTTGCCGTTTCACTTGCCGGTGCCACAGTAGCACTGGTTGCGATTGGGACCTTGTGGCCGAATGCTTCGGCTGCCGCATATGCCGGTGGCGAAACTTTTGTGCAGGCATCATCAACGCCGGAGGCTGCGGTTCGCAACCTGGGAGCGGCGATACGCGCACAAGCGTGGAACAAGGCTTACTCCAGCCTGGCAAACAAAGCGGAATTCACCGAAGCCGAATTCAGACGTGACCTAACGAGCTACTATCCGGACCTGCGAACCTATGCAACTCTAAGTACCTTTGAGGTGCAGCCGCTCCACGCGTCAGAGTCCGAGGCGAATGTCCGGCTCAAGATGCATTGGTCAACGGTTGTTGGAACATCCTTGAACGAGCGCGATCTGCACGTCGTGAGGAGTGGTCGCGAATGGCGTGTCGAATGGCCGATTCAAAAGCAAGCTGTTGTTCCGCCGCAGGTGATTCCTGTGAATTATCTGCGCTGGGACGTAATCAACCGCACGGCCGGCGATGACTGGGGAGCGCAGGACGTTGAAGCGCCTCGCGTCCGGATTGTTGATATGCACCCTGTACAGCGAGCGGAAGGGCTCGTTCTGCTGGGCGAACTTATCAACGAAGATGTTGTTCCAGCCTACGTTTCGGTCACGGCAACATTGTTGTCAAAGGATCAAAAGCCGATTGAGACTGAAGGCAGCTTTGATGAGATCTCGCATCAACTTCTCCCGAAACAGGTCACGCCGTTTCTCATCCGGTTTCCCAACGTATCGCTCGCTGATGTTGGAAGCGTGCGTATGAATCCATTTTCAACGCTTGTGCCTGCATCCGCCGATCCAGTCATCGAGATTGAAAATGAAAAGTTGAATCCGGCGCCAGACGCGTCCCTCACGGGCCAACTCACAAACCAGAGCGGTCAAATCGCGAATGTAGCGCACGTGCTTGGAACGTTCTACGACAAATCCGGTCAGTTGGTCTGGGTTGGCGATCAGTATATCGACCATGCACTGCTGCCGCAAACGCCTGTTGCATTCAATATTCACATTCCTGGTGATCTCGCGAAGAACGTGAGCAGTGAGCGGACTGTGGTTTCGACCTACACGTTCGGAGGCGCCCAATGAGGGCGAAACTCTCGCTGCTGTTGAGCGGTCTGGCTCTAGGCGTACCTGCGCTCCTTGGGCAAAATGGTGGATCAAACCTTTCGCAGAGCATCGAGGCTGGTGCGGCATTCTCCATTCAATGCAGCGGAGCCGGAAAAGGAACCCTCTACATCGTTGGACCCGGCCAGCTGATCAAGCACGACGTGCAGCTGGGCGAAACCGCCTGGTTTCCAGCAGGCTCTCTTTACAACGCCGGCCACTACACCGTTGTAATTGCGTCAGCCACTTCCAGCCAGACAGGATCGATCGATGTTCTACCGGCAAGAAAGCCGGCGGATCTCACTTTCATCGCAAAGCCATCGCGACTCCCAGTGGCACTGCGCGGCGGCATTACCGGGACTGCATATGTCTTCGATAGCTATCAGAATTTGATCGTTGCGCCATTGACTGTGTCGTTTGAATTATCGAGTAAGTCATCTCCG
The DNA here is from genome assembly GCA_963832035.1 of uncultured Acidobacteriaceae bacterium. Taxonomy (GTDB): domain Bacteria; phylum Acidobacteriota; class Terriglobia; order Terriglobales; family Acidobacteriaceae; genus Telmatobacter. Next base: position 239,343 of record CAWHSK010000006.1, read on the forward strand.
GTGCAGACACGCACGATTGAGACGCACTACGGAGCGGCCTGGACACAGATGGATTCGACACCGCATGAGGCGAGGGATCAGTTTGTTGCGCGGGTTGGTGATGTTTCGAATACTCGCGTCGTTGGTCAGGTGCCAGGCGATCCCTGCAGCCTGAAAATGACCGCCAAACCAGCAGGAAACAAGGTTCAATTGCAAACGGACCCTGTGCGGGATTGCAATGGAAACGCCGTACCTGACGGCACAATTGTGACCTTTACGGAGTCATACAACGATACAAAATCAATGGTGGATGTGCCCCTTAAGCAAGGCATTGCGAAAGTAGAGATGCCGGCGCACAGCGGCGCGACGATCTCTGTGGCAAGTGGAGTTGTGCTCGGCAACCAGATTCGATGGGAGCAATAGGCATGTTGAAGTCACTCGTGCTCATCTCCGCGTTTGGCGCTGCGGTATCGGCGTTGGCAGCCGACCAGCCGACCGTCCGCATTGAGCCACCGAATCTGCAGGGACCCCGACCATTGCAGGAGCAAACCGCGAAAGCGGCAATCCAGGATTATCTGGATTCATGGACGAGCTTGCGCGATGCTCTACAGCAAAATCGGCCGGAAGTACTTGACCGGGACTTCATCGGTACGGCCAAAGACAGGCTCGCGAGCACCATCAAAGAGCAGAGTGCAGCCGGCGTTCATGCTATCTACCGTGATCGCTCGCACGACTTGCAAATTCTGTTTTACTCGCCTGAAGGGTTGTCGATCGAATTAGCCGACACGGTTGCATACGATGTGCAAGTGTTCGATCACGACAAATCCATCGGAACCGAGCAGGTTCGCACCCGATACATCGTTGTTCTGACTCCAACCGAAACACGTTGGCGGGTACGTATTTTCCAGTCGCAGTCCGAGTGAGTTTTACATCGAATGCATCTAAGAATGCTTGTGGTTTATTGCTGTGTTGCTCGAATTGGAACGAGAACGTGAAAGGAGAACCACAGAATGCGAATTTCCAGGAGCTGAATATGATCTCAATAGTCATACCGATCTATAACGAAGAAGAATTGATAGAACGCCTGAACGATTCAGTGGCAACTGCCTTAAAGGGGGTTGTGGATGACTGGGAGGTTGTATACGTCAACGACGGGTCAACCGATTCCTCTCTCGAGCTGCTGAAGCGTCTGCAAGCTATAGATTCGCATGTAGTAGTGGTTGAGCTGTCTCGCAACTGGGGTCATATGGGAGCGATTTCAGCCGGCCTTCAGTCCGCTCGAGGCCGAGCCGTAATCCTCATGGATGGTGATTTTCAGGATCCGCCGCACGTGCTACCACGCATGATTGACGCATGGCGTAGCGGTGCTGAGGTTGTGGTGGGAGTGAGGCGTAGTCGACAGGAGAGCCGGAGGCTTCTGGCTGCCTTGTTCCCCTTGTTCTATCGCGTGCTTGGAACACTTTCCGATTACCCGATTCCGCTGAATGCGGGTATCTTCAGCCTGATGGATCGTAAGGCCGTGGATTCAATTGTCGCTCTGCGTGAGAGGAACCGCTACCTTCCGGGCCTTCGCGCATGGGTCGGCTACAAAAACTCAATCGTCTATTACGATAGACAAGATCGCGCCGGCGGTGATGGAAAGCTGTCGTTTATTAGCCGAATCAAGTACGCGATGGACGCAATCACCAGTTTCAGCTACAAGCCCCTTCGGCTTAGCTTTGGCCTTTTTGGGTTTACGACGCTGATGTCAGTGATTCTGGCATTCTGCATGATCCCCGCAACGAATGTCGTGGCGACAACAGGATTTGGGCTAGCCAGTGTTGTGTTCTTCGTTGGAGGCCTTCTTCTGCTCTCGGTGGGGATTCTCGGCGAATATGTTGGACGGGTTTACGACGAAGTGCGGAATCGGCCCCTCTCCCTCATTAGCCAGGTTCATCGCCCGCAGGTCACTATTGAGACAGAAAGTGGCAGCATTGAAGTGCCTGTTGGCAGCTATGGCGTTCCGAATGGAAGCCTCGCATTGCAAGCTGCTAAATATCAGGAGCAGGATGCGGCCTGAGTTTGTAGCGTTACCTGACCAGCCCCCCTTGCCTTGCAAGGGGGGCTAACTTTTTTGTTTGCGTTGTGAATCGGCGGGTGCTTTCGATCTCAATTAACGGCCATGGGAAGAAGTGGGCCCGGCCCCTGATGCTGTTGTCGCAGTAGGCTGCTTTCCAGTGCCGCAATTTGTGATGCCGCGTTCAATAGCCGTTCCCTCTTCATAGTCATTCCAAGTCTCGAGCATGACAAATGGTGGCGGCTGATCTGGCGGGAATACTTTTCGCCAGAAGTTGAATGTGTCGGTAAAGGTCTGGCCGCAACGAGCAGCAATGTGCCGATTGAGTCCCCACGATGCCTTGCTGTCATCAAAAGTGGACCACGCACCGCCGACGATAAGCTTGTCGGGGTACTTCATTTTCATTTGGTAGTAGAAGTCATTCAGGTATTGCTCGCCCCAGTTGCTGCCGTCTGAGGTCCAACCTTTGTCGCCAGGATTGATCCAGGCGTAGAAGCCGTCAAAGGCGTTTGCATACTGCCCGGGAAGATTTTCCTGAATGAGAAGCGGGGCTGGATTCCATTTGTTAACCACCGCGCGTACTTTATCCCAGTCAGTATGGCCGCCCTTCGGGAAAATGAAGATTACCGGTCGTCCATCGAACGATAGATATGCTCGACGACCTGGCGCTTTCGAGGATAGGTAATTTTCGTAGAACATAGTGAAATCGGCAATTGCGACGTCGGTCGCATCGTCTTCCTGGTTTGTCTCGTCGTACATCATGGCTACCTGGAAGTGGTTCTTCTCTGCCGCTTTCTGCATTTCAGCATAGCTGCGGTCGATAAAAGGCTCCCGATCGCCATACCAATCCACGACAAACGCCGTGATTCCCATTGCCTTGGCAGTTTTTATCTGGTGTTCAATGACGTCCGGGTCCTGCGAGGAATAGCCGACGGAGATGTGCCTCGGGTGTCCAAACCAAGCCTCATACAGTGCGATAACCTGCGGCGAAGTCCCGGTAGCCCGGTATTTCAATGGGGTTGGCGCTTCCGACGCGGAATTCAGGCAGCCGTGCGGCGCGAAGAGAAAGAGAAGAAGAGAGATAGCTAAGCGATTGACCATCAATATTTAAATTAGAAGCCATAATCCGCTTACCGGTTGTCAGAATCCCCGCGGAGCAGCCATGACGTTGTTTTGTGCATCCGACTAATAAAGGCTGCCTCAAGAACTTAGCTGCAACGCCGCGCGTACCCAGCCTTCTTCCAAAACGGATCGGAGATTGTTCATAGTGGTGAGTTCTGTTGCTCCGCCCAGGCAGACTTTGCAGGCCCGCATCGTTTCCGGAAGCATTGTTTTGCTCTCGGGATCAGGGCTGAACACTGGAATCAACCTCGCGTATAACATTGCGGTCGCGCGCTACCTGGGGCCGAAGGGCTTTGGCCATGCCACGGTCATCTACACCATTCTTGTCCTGCTCTCGGCCGTCACCCTGTCCTTCCAGATCATCGCCTCGAAATTCATCGCTCAACAGGAGTCGCGCGAAAACAAGACCGCCGTCTATCGTCTCTTTCACCGTTTTTCGTGGGGATGCGGCGTCGTTGTCGCTCTATTTCTTGTGGCGTTTCAGGGTGGCATTTCGAATTATCTGAACTTGCCCGATCCCAGATTGGTCAGCTTGATTGCAATTGGTACGGCGTTTTACGTTCCGCTGGGAGCGCGCAGAGGATTCATACAGGGAACATGCGGCTTCCGGAGCCTGGCGCTCAATCTGGTGATCGAGCAGGTGGTCCGACTGGTCGGGTCACTTGCGCTCATAGGGCTCGGTTTGGGCTTGTACGGAGTGATCGCAGCGAATTCCGCAGCAATTGCCATCGCCTATTACACCGCGCGAGTCAACCTCTACGGCCACCTCAAAAATCCTCTACGTTTTTCGCACGCGACTCGTGAGATGTTTCAGGCGGCGATCTTTTTCGCCGGTCAAATGGTTATCAACAATTGCGGCATCGTGCTCGTGAATCACTTCTTTCTAGCTCGGGAGGCAGGATTCTATGCCGCGGTGGCCATGGTTGGCCGAGTCATCTTTTCGTTTTCGCAGGCAGTTGTGAATTCGACCTTTCCTCTCGTTGCCGGAACAAGCAACGAGGAGAGAAGGGATCTGCGGGTAATTGCAACATCGCTGGGTCTGGTGTTCGGCGTTGGAGTCGCCATTTCGGTGGGATTGTGCATCGCACCGGCAGAACTCTGGACGCATCTGTTCGGAGCAGACTTCTCGATAGCTGGGAAATACAATCTTCCCTACTTGCTCGCCCTTTACGCGCTTGCCACGGTTGTCTACTCCCTCGCCGGGGTCATTATTACATTTGAAATGTCTTACAAAATCGCAAATACGAGCTGGGTGCAGCTGGCATTCAGCGGCATTCTGATCGGCGCTATTTGCGAATTCCATTCTTCACTGCGCGAGGTGGTGCTGGTCCAACTAGGACTCATGGTGATTCTGTTTATCTTTGTCGCTGTTCCATTCCTGATAACGTCATTGACTGACCCGAAAGACATTTTGCAACCTGGCATCCATCGCCCTGTCCGTCTGGTTCGCCGAATCTCTGAAGATGCTGCGATTGCCGAATTCTTGAAGAGCGACTTTCATGGCGCTGCCTTTCGCGCCTACCAAGGCTCGTTAGGTAAGATTGTCAACTCTCCAAATTTCGGAGACCCTGACGAAAACGCAAAGCGCCGCGCACTCTTCTATATCCGCCATCTGTATTTGTGGAGAGAGATTCCCTCCGACACAGAATGGTACGAAGTTGAAATAACCACTGAGGATCTGGCAAGCGTCCGCATGTTTCCGCGGGCGCAATGGCGCAAGGTAGCGAATGGAAGGTTCTCGACGCTCGATATTGCCGAAGGCATGCGCAAAGGGCAAGACCAGCTCGATTCCGCTTTCGTTGCAAAGATTCAAGCAATCGGTCGTCGGTTCGATTCTGAAGATCCGGAACTTGGCGCCGTATTGCTGATTGGTGTAAACGAAGCAGAACCGCTCACAGTGCTCGACGGAAATCATCGCTTGATGGCTGCGATGTTGCAGTCGCCGGGAGCAACGCAAAAACTTCGATTCATCTGTGGGCTATCTCCGCGCATGACCGAGTGTTGCTGGTACAGGACTAACCTCATGACCCTATTTCGCTATGCCAGGAACGTTCTTACGCATTCCAGCCGTAACCCTGCGGCAGAACTTGCCCGACTTCTTTAGTCGGGTGGTACTTCTTGCTCGATTTAAAAGGCCCCTGAATGTGACGTGGTTCGAGAGGGAATTGAACATCTTCGATACTGAAGGATCAAAGACGATGAAGACACAAAAACAATCCATTGCGGTTAGAACGCTGCCGGAGCAACTCGATGCCGGTCATCAGAGGGCTCTCTATCGCGAGCTCGAGAAGTGCATCAACGTTGACAGGCCCGCACTTGTGCTGGATTGTTCCAGGTTTAGCAGGCTTGATGAAGGGGCAATTCACTTTCTCCTTTGTTGCCTCGAAGAAGCCATGAAGCGTAATGGCGACGTTCGACTCGCAGCTTTGCGAGGGGAAACGAATAAGGTATTTCGATCTACTGGACTCGACCATCTTTTTCAAACCTTCGACAGCGTTGCAGAAGCCATCGAGAGTTTTCGCCTGCCAATGATGAGTCTCGATCAACGAGAGCCGTCCTCCGCAAATCAGCAGCCAGCAAGGGACAACGCAGCTTGAGTTGTGAGGAATCAATATGACGACAAAATATATTAGACGCACCTCTCAAAGTCATCTAGAGATCGTGTGGACGAGTGGCATTCGATGTGTGGTGTGCAGTTTGATAATGCTTATGACGCTCCAGGGGCCCATTGCAAACGCTCAGCAGGTGTCTTCACATCAACAACAGACTCCGGCGTCATCGCAATCCCAGGCAACTGCGCAGCAGGCGGTGAGCGCGCCTCCGGCGATGCCTCCCGACACGTCGGCAGCTGCGGATCTGAACTCGCTGCCAATCGCGCCGACGCCACAATCCCCGGTTTTGGAACAACAAGCGGCGGTGCCGCAGCAGGGGACTTCGCAGCAACCGGTGGGAACCGCTGCGGCCCCATACGAGAAGCCGACTGGTGTTCCCGGTTCGAGCCCAGCTGGAGCGGTTATCGCGCCGGCGAAGCAGCGACGTGTGCGTGCAATCGTAGTCAGGGTTAGTATCGTCCTCGCCGCCGGGGCTGCTGTAGGCGCTGTGGTGGGTCTTTCAAGAGCCAGTCACAGTGCGCCTTAACTGAGTTGAAGCGAGCTGTCGCGGAACGAGCGGAGAGCAAAAGATGCGAGGTTTGCGTAACAACAGCCGAGTGCGGACGGTAGGTTTCTCAGGGATTGATGGCGCCGGGAAAAGTACGCAAATCGAACTGCTCTGTGAAGATCTCAATGAGCGAGGTCTGCGGATTCGAGTTATTCGCTTTTGGGATGATATTGCACGCTTGAAGACGTTGCGTGAAGGAGCAGGGCATAAGCTCTTCAAAGGCGACAAGGGCATTGGTAAACCGGATGCTCCAATCAACAGGCAGGATAAGAACGTCGGCGGCTGGCCTATGACCTGCCTCCGTTATTTTCTCTATCTGGTCGATGCGATCTCTCTGCGAAGAGTATTTAAGAAGGCCCTTCTTAGCGAAGTCGACTTCATCATCTTCGATCGATACACATATGACGAGCTGGCAAATCTCGACTTGACTCAGCCGGTGACTCGAGCCTACGCGCACATGCTTATGCTCTTTATTCCAAGGCCGGACATCAGCTTCGTCCTGGACGCAGATCCAGAAACTGCTCGCGCGCGGAAGCCGGAGTATCCGATCGAATTCGTCCACATGAATCGTCGAGCCTATATAGAGTTGAAGCGAATATTCGGCGGATTCACGATCATCCCACCGATGGGCGTTGAAGCGGCACATCAAGAAGTAAAGATGAAGACGCTCAGCATCTTGGTGACTGAGAATACGGCGACAGATAATCGCCTCGGCCGGTCCCAAGATGTACAAGCGAAGGATGGGCCGCACGCTGGACCGGCGCTCTCGTGATCTCAAAAGCGAAGATTGATGCCGCGAGGCTTACCGAATTCCCAGCGACCCTATGTTCCGAGCCGATTCGACGTTACCACCGATAAATGGTCAGATCGTCCAGGATCACATTCGCGGAACCGCTGCCGCTGGTCGCACCGTCAAGCTGCACATTTATCAGAAGCGTTGGCGCCCATCCCAGACTGTACGCACCGAGGACTGTCATGTTGATTCCATGTTGAACTCCGTCGAGGGTGACAGATTTGTAGGTGATCCACCCGGTATCGTTCCGGGAGTAACTGAGCTGTACGTGGTGCCAGGTATTTGTTGACCAGCTTCGAACATCACATGGTACCGACGAATGTACCCACGCGACTTCTGGCTTCCAGGTTGTCCCTCTATTGGCACTGAGATCCCAGGTGTTGGTCCAACCATCGCATTGCATCCCGTAGATTACTGTCTGCCCACCGGACAAAACCTGGTTCAGATCCAACTCCATGTTGACGAGGCCGCTATTTGGACTGGGAATGTATACCCAGGTGTCAAAGATAAAGTTCGAAGCCGATTCGTCGTCTCCGAAAGAGGTGCTATACCGTTGACCTCCGTAATACGAATAGCCCATGGAGAACTTGCGCGCGGCTCCGCTGCGCGATGGTGAACTGGTGGTTGCTGACCAACCGCTCGAACTGCCCGGGGTTCCGGTGTCATGGTTTGATGTCCAACCGCCAAAAGTCTGAATGCTGCTTACACTGCTTGCGTAAGACGGAACGAGTGAAGACGCACCCACAGTAACGGCGACATCGGTGACACACGCGGCTCCAGAGACGCCCCATGCCTTCACATGCAGGATGTGGCCGCCCGTGGCCGCCGATACAGTGGTGGTGATTGAAGGAGCATTGAAGATTGCGGTGTAAGTGCTGCTATCGAGCGAGTAGCCGGTGGCGCTCACCTGCTGCCCAGAACAAAGAGACGTGAAAGCGGAAAGGCTGAATGGAGAACCAACCTGGCTATTATTGGCGGGAGTGTTGACGATAACACCCGCGAACGAGGGAATCGCGATCGTGCCAAAGATAAGAACAGCGATAAGCAGTTTTTTTGAAACTTTCACTAGGACCTTCCGAGGTAGAAAAATGGCTTTGCATGATTGATTCCGAACAAGCCTGACCTTCGCCCCGGCTGTCCGTGCGTTCCTTCGTATAGAACTGTCCGCGCTCTTTGCGCAGAAAAAGTTCTATCGATCAAATTGTGGTGGGCTGTTCTGAGAGACAGGGTGAGAAACCGCCTGAACGTACTACCCAGCAACCTCTTGTTCAACCATCGGCAGCCTGCAGCATCTCAGCCTGCGGGCAGTCGAGTCACGGCGAAGCCTGGTGTATCGTGGACCGCGATTGCGCAGAACTCCATTCTCGCTTGTTCAACGCGGCGTCCCCTGGCGAAAACTCTGACCGTGAGGCAACCATTTTGGAAATCTGTAGAGAATATTTGCACGTTTGCCCTCGTGCTTCAACCTTTTGGGAAGCAAAAAATTAATGCAGACTTTGTTCGCCGGATTTCAGTGGAATTCCTACTCGCCGGTCCCGGCATTCCGGTAAGAATTACCTGATTTCGGCGAGTTTCGGCCCATTACAGACAGAACTAGGTTTCATATCCTGAGATGGATTGGGAACGATCCGTCTCTTCAATTAAGCGGCCTAAGAGAACCTCCGCCGATTTCACCACGAACAATATCTCCGTTGCCAAAGATTGCGAACGACCCTGCGGATGCATCTTATCTGTAGTACGAACCACTGGCGTATCTGAATGAAAGCGAGAGAGGTAAGAGTAATGCCAAAGGCGATCGTGAAGAATGGGCCTCGTTTTCCTCTGGTGGTCCTCACATTTGGTCTTCTTGCTTTCTCGGCTGGACGGGTGAATGCTGCGTCCTGCTCCACGCAGTCCCAGATGATCGCGCAGCAGCGCGACGATCTTGCAAACCAGGCTCGCGCGCTGATTGCGATTGTGCAGAGTGGAGACATTGCAGGGTTACGCGCCAAAACGCTCCCAGCCATCGCCTCGGACTTCGATGGTATTGCTTCGTCTGTAACGGGTCTGAAACCCATATTGCAGAACGCGACGATAACGGTGGACAACGTCTACGCCCTTGATGCCTCAACGGATCAACCCGGAGCGGAGCGGACCCAATTCTTCTGTGGTTCTCCGATCGTCGTGCTTACATTTAATGGGATACCTCAGGGCAAGTACGCACTGGTGATTCTGCACGCGACAGGTGTGACAAAGCCGCAACAAATATCGCTCATTCTTGCCGGCGCGGCGGGGAATCAGTGGCAGCTAGCCGGTTTTTACGCGAAGCCGATGATCGAGGGCGATCACGATGGGCTTTGGTATTGGTCTTCGGCGCGCAAGTACGCACAGACGAAGTCGAACTGGGCTGCATGGCTCTATTACCGCCTGGCCGAGGACCTGTTGAGTCCAGTGGACTTTTTATCCAGCCCAAATCTGCAGAAGCTGCAGCTTGAGGCTGATCAAGCTCGTCCTGGAGATTTTCCCGGAACGACCCCTATGATCCTCAGTGCGCAGGGTTCTACCTTCGATGTAACCGGAATCAATACGACAACCGAGTTTGGCAGTCTCGATCTCGATCTTCATTACACTCCGAATCCCACAGAGACAGCGCAATTGCAGACGCCCAGCTCTGCACGGGCGCAGGTTTCTTCAATTATGTTCGCGCTCGTTCAACAACACCCCGAGTTGAAGCAGGCATTTCACGGAATCTGGGCGCATGCAGACCAGGGAAACACAAGCCTGTACGCATTGGAATTGCCGATGGATCAGATTTCGCCCGGGCCCTAGCGACCGCCCGTAATTGCGCTTGCCACCCGGATTAAACGAGCAAGACCCCCGCATCCATCGCTGGAGATAGACAAAGAAGAACGACTTTGACCAGTTCACAGGGTCTGGTTAGGTTGAAGGCCGCGGGCAATCTTTTTCGAGGACCAACAAAAATAGACCGCGGCGGCCCGGGGTACAATGGCATTATGTACAGCGCACCGAATCCAGACCTCGTGACTGAACTGCGATACGCTCTTGATGTAATGGAAGAATATTCGCACCTGGGTTTGGACGACGAATCGGCCAACCGACTTCGCAACATCCTGCATCGTCGCATCAGGGAAGCCGAAAATGCGCTCTCACCGCAGCCGGTGGCCACAGTTCGTTTACCTGCTAAAGAAACGAAGATCCTGGCATAGGGTGCAGAAGTCGAGTGATGAACTGCAACCAGATAGTTGCATAATATCTGTTCTGAATCGAACGGCACTCTGGAATCGCGATCGAACGGATCAATCCTCAATCGCCAATATTCTTCCAACTTGATTTGTGAATGCCGATTTTATTCGTCATTTCCGATAGGCATCCCGGGGGGAGCGTCGACAGGTTTCGCGGGGGCGAATCTGTCGGGATCGCGTTGGAAGCTCTCGATCCGATCGATAAGTGCTGCGCGGTGAATCGCCTCAGCAGTATCCTGCGGCGCGGGCGTAGAGTTCCACTGCTTGAGAAGATCGCGTATATGCAACCGGGCGATTGCGCGAGCCTGACTTGACGCTGCCGGATTGACCGCCAAACCAAGCATGGCCTCGACCGCGCGAAACTCCACCGCGCGCTCCACCTCAGAAGACATGCTGTGCCCCGCTTCAGGGCGCTCCGCGACTGTGGCTGATATCGACTCAAGGACACTCCGCAGCGAGGGCGAAGCAGGGACCCGCATGTGGTACTCGATCAAGCGGCTGGCACGTGACGGATCGAGCAGCACATTCAGCGTCAAGTCAGCCGCAGCCTCGGAGGCCGCGATCGGATCGAAGGTGAGGCCGGTATGCGAAGGGAACGACTCGCGTGTTCGCGGATAGCCGGGAGGAACAGGCGGAAGAAGATGAAGAATTGACTCAGGCAACGTCAGCGTTTCCGGTTTCAACGTCTTCAGTACGGCATCGAGTGCCTTGCGCTGCTGAGCTGGATCGAAGACGGAAGGATCTGCAAGACCGTCACCGCGCAGGTTGTAGCGATAGTCGAGGCCGCCGATCTCCTTGATGGCGGCTTCGGTTTGATAACGGTGAAACAGGTAAAGCGGAACCAGGGTCTGCTCAAGTTGCGCCATCGGCGTACCCGGCTTGATCGAGTTCTCGCCGAAGTTCTTTAAAGCCGTTGCACGTACGGCGAGAACTCGGTCCAGCTCCGTGGCGGGATCGTTGCCGTTGTCCCACAAATGTGCGCGCGGATGCGCCGAGCCGAACGGTCGTGCATCTTCGTCGGTGATGAAAACCTGTCCCGCATGATCGGCGTCGTTGAGAATCTTGTTGAGCGCAGATTGTTGCTCGTCGGCAAGTGTGCGCGGGTCGAACTCACGATAGCCATAATTGATGGCCACCTTGTCCCAGTCGCCAATTCCGGTGGCGTACGCGTGCGATACATCGACATGTCCATTGCTGTCGAGCGTGATGTAAGGGTGCGGATAGTCCATCACGCTGTCGCCCTGGGTCACCGTGGATGCCGCAAAGTTATGGGCCAGCCCGAGGGTGTGCCCAGTTTCGTGTGCCGATAATTGCCGAATGCGCGCCAGCACCATCTGCAGCATCGGATTGTCTGCGTTTTTGCTTGCCCCGTCCAAAGTATGGTCCGCGTATGGAGACAGCAGCGCCTCCGCGATCAAGTAGTCCTGGCGAGCGCGCAAAGAGCCCAGAGTCACGTTGCCCTTGATGATTTCGCCTGTGCGTGGATCTGCAATGGCGGCGCCGTAACTCCAGCCGCGAGTATAGCGATGCACCCATTGAATGATGTTGTAGCGCACATCCATGGGGTCGGCGCCGTCAGGAAGAAGGTCCACACGAAAGGTTCCCTTCGCCCACCCCGCGGCCTGAAATGCCTGATCCCACCAGCGCGCGCCTTCAACAAGTGCTGAACGAACCGGTTCAGGAGCACCGCGATCCACATAGTACTGGATGGGCGTAATTGCGTTGCAGTCGGCGTTGCAATTTGGGTCTTGCTTGATGAGGCGATGGCGGATTATGAAGAGTTGATCGAGCGGATCGCCCAGCGGGGCAGTGTAGTCACGATAGCTGGCCGGAAAATATCCGGCGCGCGGACTGAATCGACGCGGCACAAAACCCGGGGGCGGTAACTCGATAAACGACGTTCGTTCTCGAATTGTCATCGCGTGCGGGTCTGGCGTGACGTCGGCGACAAACTCTCCTTTGGGCGGCGCATCTGTCGTAAACGTGAGCTCCGCCTCGACTTCAGTGTTCTTCGGGAAAGCCTTCGTATCGTCGAGTGCGATTGCAGATCGCGATGCGTCCACGCGATATGTGCCTTGTTTTAAATTCGTCAGCCGGTCCGCTACGCCGTGTCCATCGTGCAAGAAGAAATCGGTAGCATCCACCAGCACGGAGCCATCTGACTCGGCGGCGACCGTGAACCCCCACATGACCGACTGCGCGAACGACTGCGTAACTGCCAGCACTTCGTTCGCATCGGTGCTCGACGAACGAAACGCGAGATTGGGTTGAACCAGCAGCAGCTTCGGTCCACTGCGTTCAAAACGAACAATGCGTCCCTCTGTCACTTGTCCGCGATCGAGTCCCAGATCATTCGACCCCGTACCAAACGGCAATGAAGTGGCATAGATGAAGTCAGTACTTCGTTCGTCTTTTCCCAGAGGGCCAATCTCCAGGTAAAGTTTCCCAGTCCGTGCGTCCCAGTCAAGCGGGATGAGCCCACCGAGGTGCTTCATCCCGGCCGTCTTCTCATGAATGCTTGGCGGAGCCGCTGGCTCGCCCGGTGCGACCGCCGGTTTTGCACTTTGTGCAAACGTGAGAAGGGGAGAGAGAAGCAGGGCGAGGAAGGGAATCTTGAGCATGTCTCCTTCTATCACGGCTTAACGCGGCGCCGGGGAGATTTCAAATCAGTTGAAAGAGCGTTCCTCGATTGATCGCACTTGCGGAAGTTTAGATGATCTGAGCAGGATCGTATCCAGAAAAAGCGCTGGATTGACCTATCGCATATCTGCGAGACTCACCGGATCCATATCCGCATAGTCCTGGTTCTCTCCACCCATACCCCAGCAGAACTTGTACGCCTGGGTACCCACGCCGGCGTGAATTGACCATCCAGGTGAAACCAGAACTTCGCGGTCGGCAACGACGATATGTCGCGTCTCATCGGCGGGCCCCATCAAATGAAATACGCGGGCGCTCTCTGCTATATCGAAGTAGAAGTAGACCTCTGACCGGCGCATGTGCGTATGCGCAGGCATCGTGTTCCAGGTGCTGCCTTCGTGCAGATGAGTGACACCCATTACCAGCTGGCAACTCTTAACGCCGGCCGCATGAACGTACTTATAAATCGTGCGTCGATTGCATTGCGCCGCGTTCCCGATGTCGGTTGGCTGCGCGCACTCTTTTTTGACGACCGCCACGGGGTAGGATGTGTGTGCCGGATAGCTTAGGAGATAAAAAACGGCTGGTGCTTCCTTCGACTTCGATTCAAAACGAATTTCGGGATTGTTACGCCCGATGTAAATGAGATCGAGATTCTCAAGCGGATACGATGAATTTCCAACATGAACCATCCCTTCGCCGCCGATGTTCAACGCTCCAAGCTCACGACGTTCCGTAAAGAACTGTGCTCTGAGTTCGGGATTGCTTTCCAGGGCGATTGGTCGATCCAGGGGCATCGCGATGCCGATTACGGCTCTGTCCAGATCTACGTAGGTGAGATGGATCTCTCCGGGGCGCGAGAGGCCGCCGATAAGAAATGACTCACGAAGCTCTTGAGTTGTCATGCGCGGATAGCGAATGGAGTCCGAAATCAGAAGGGTCTTCATGGAATAGCTCAGGCGAGGGACTTCGCGTACTTGCGAGTAACTCGCACTTACGGTCTATCACACGCAGCATTAAACTCCATCAGAATATTTGTGCCTTGTTCCGGCTGGCGGGATCAAGTTCAAAGGTTTACTGGCAGTGATTGCGATGATTGAGACCTTTCCGGCTGTTCAAACGGAACGGAGCGTGAACAAGGTAATCTCGGGGCGGCAATCGAAACGGAAAGGCACACCGACGCTGCCGATGCCGCGATTCACGTAGAGTTGCGTAGTTCCCAGCTGAAACAATCCCTGGACGTATTTGCGTCCCCCAGGTGGCAGATGGAGGGGGCCAACGAACGGCAGCCGAATCTGGCCGCCGTGTGTATGGCCGCTCAGCACCAGAGATACAGCCTGACCCGCCGGGTGTTTCTGCAACTGATCGACATAATCAGGCGCGTGGCACATCAGGACAATAGGCTCGGTGGCGATATTTCGAATGGAACGCGGGATCGCCCGGTCGGGATCCGGCTTTCCGCAAACCGGATCGTCGAGTCCGGCAAGCCAGACTCTTCCCGTACCCCGCTCGAGGGGCAGGTATGAGTTTTGAAGCAGCGTGATGCCGTTGAATTGCAACGCATCGCCAACGTGCTGTTCGCCCGCCCAGATGTCGTGATTTCCAAAGATGGCGAACCGCTGTTTGCAATCGAGCTGGCCCAGCAGCTTGCCGCATTGCCACGCCGCCTCGACCGTAAGGTGCGGCGGTAACACCTGTGAGCTGACATAGTCTCCTGTTAGCAGGACTACGTCGGGACGAGCCCTGTTAATTTCATCAATGGCTTCCCGCAAGAGGAATCGCTCTGTGAATTCATCCAGATGGATGTCGCTCAGTTGCGCGACTTTCAGTCCGTCAAAATCGGCTGGAAGTCCATTGATCCCGATGTCCTTGTGGACTACTTCGATCCAATGCCGTTCGAATTCGCCAGCATACAGTGCAAGGCCGCCGGCAGCAAACAGCCCTCCTATGAGAAAGGAACGCCTCGAGACCTGTTGGTTGAACGCGGCCGGAGTTTCCATCTATTGGTTATCGACCTCATGGCATTTGGGTTTGGCACGTCGATGGCTGGACTTCGGATAGGTGGACCCTGGGCCAGTTCTCATAGTTGCATTCTGTTGTTTGGATGCAATCTTCATGATGAAGTGTGTCCGGTACCGGGAACTACCGCTCGCGATTCGCCGAATATTCATCTGCGTGTTGGAAACCGGCTAGGTTTGAAGAAATTCACATGAAAATTGGAATCCAAGAATCAGAGTGCAGAGGCGGGTGATAACCCCTTACACTTGAGAGCAACCATGCGCAATTCATCAACAATCTCCATCCGCCTGGCTGCGGTATCGCTTACTGCAGTGCTTCTCTTTGCTCAGTCTGAGCCTGTTTCAGCCGGTGCACCGGTTGGAACGCCGTCTGCGCCCCCGATGGCTGGGACCGAAGCTCGTGCGACGCGCGCCTATCAGGCGGCCGTTCAACAAGGGCCGCTGGCAGTCCAGGCATTTCTCGCCGAGTTTCCCAAGGGGGCCGATCTGCACTTCCATCTCGGGGCAGGCGTATATGCCGAGACGCTGATTCGCGTTGCCGCCGAAGACAAGGTATGCATCGATCCCGCGAAGCTGGATTTTGCGCGAAACGAATCCGGAAAGGTAGTAAAAGAGCCTTGCGCGCCGCCGATTGTTCCGGCGAGTGCATTGAACGGAAGCAGTCTGACCCCGGCGCAACAGGGATTGTACGACCGCCTCGTTGATGCATTCTCGATGCGCAACTTTGTGCCGACGCCGAGCTACAGCGGGCACGATCAATTCTTTTCTACGTTTGATCGCTTTGGCGGGCTGGATAAGAGCCATACCGGGCTGTGGCTCGATGAAATTACCAGGCGCTCCGACGCCGAGAACAATCAGTATCTGGAACTGATGGAGACTCCGACCTTTGGGCATGCAGCGCAGATTGCGCACGAATTGGGATTCAATCCAGACCTTGCGCAGATGCGTCAGGCGCTGCTGGACCATGGACTGCGCGATGAGGTTGCAACGGATCGCAAAGAAATGAAGGCGGCGATTGATTTACGCAATGAAATTCAGCATTGCGGAACAGCGCAGGCTGCGAGTGCCTGTCGGGTGCAGGTGCGTTTCATTTACCAGGTTCTGCGCGCATTTACTCCGGAGCAGGTGTTTGCGCAGACTTTGCTCGGATTTGAGACGGTGCAGCAGGCGATTGTGCAAGGATCAGACGACTGGGTTGGCATCAACTTCGTGCAGCCGGAAGACTACATGGTGGCGATGCGCGACTACACGCTGCACATGAAGATGGTGGAGTATCTGCACCGCCTTTATCCAAAGGTGCACATCACGCTGCATGCGGGCGAACTGGCGCAGGGTATGGTGCCGCCCGAGGGCTTGAAGTTTCATGTGCGCGAGGCGGTGGAGATTGGTCATGCGGAGCGGATCGGGCACGGTGTGGATGCGATGTATGAGAACGATGCACCGGAGCTGTTGAAAGAGATGGCGAAGAAGCACGTAATGGTCGAGATCAACCTCAGTTCAAATGAAGGGATCCTTGGAATCACAGGCAACAAGCACCCATTCGAGTACTACCGCGCAGCCCACGTGCCGGTTGCCCTCTCAACGGATGACCAGGGCGTGAGCCGCATTGAACTGACGTACGAATATGTGCGGGCGGCGAATGACTATCACCTGAGTTACGCCGATCTGAAGCAGCTGGCGCGCACGGGGATGGAGCACAATTTCTTGCCGGGAGAGAGCCTTTGGGCGGCGCCCGATGTCTTCAGTGTGTCGGCAGCGGCATGCAAGGGGCAGATCCTTGGCGGGTCGAAGCCATCCGCCGCGTGCAAGAGCTTTCTCGACTCGAACGAGAAGGCGGCAGCGCAGTGGGAATTGGAGCGGCGGTTTCGCGAGTTCGAAGCGAAGTTTTAGCGGATCTCGAAACTAATGCTCAACGTCAGTTTGCTTTCGACCCGCTAATCTGTATCTGGAGCCTTCCAAATCGATGCCGTCAATTGCCTATCTTGAGTGCTCGCGCTGTCATGCGCACACCTCGGCCGAAACACCGCAGACCGTCTGCCAGCAATGCACGACTGAGCCTGCCGGGTCGCTTTTCGTTCGTTATGACTTCAACCATCTCAAAGGGACGGCGGCCCGCGAGGTGATCGCGAAGGATGCAGCAGGGCCGTGGGCGGGCATGTGGCGCTATCGCTCGGTGCTTCCCGATGTCGAGCCGGTAACGCTTGGCGAGGGATGGACGCCGATGCTCAAGAGCACGCGGCATCCCGGAGCATTCGTTAAAGAAGAGGGCGCGAATCCTACAGGTACGTTCAAGGCTCGCGGGCTGGCGATGGCCGTGACGATGGCGAAGCACTACGGCTTGCGTAAACTCGCCGTGCCGTCGGCTGGGAATGCAGCAGGGGCGCTGGCGGCCTATGCAGCTGCGGCTCAGATTGAGGCGCATATCTTCATGCCGCTCGACGTGCCGTTTGCCAATTATGTTGAGGCGGTTGCGTATGGCGCGCATGTGGAGCTGGTGGACGGCTTGATCTCGGACTGCGCGCGCATCGTGCAGGAGCGGAAGCAGCAGGAGGGATGGTTCGACATCTCGACGCTGAAGGAGCCGTTTCGAGTCGAAGGCAAGAAAACGATGGGCTACGAATTGGTGGAGCAACTTGGTTGGGAGTATCCGGATGCGGTTTTCTATCCAACTGGCGGAGGCGTCGGCCTGATCGGGATGTGGAAGGCGTTTGAGGAGATGGAGGAGCTGGGCTGGGTGCGACCGGGCAAGCGGCCGAAGATGATTGCGGTGCAGTCTTCCGGCTGTGCGCCGGTGGTGCGCGCTTACGACGAAGGCGCAAAGGCGAGCACGATGTGGCAGGATGCGGCGACGTTTGCCTCGGGTTTGCGCGTGCCGAAGCCCTATGGCGATGCGATCATCCTCGACATCGTGCGCGCATCTGACGGGCTGGCGATGGCAGTTACCGATGACGAGATTCTTGCTTCGATACTCGACTGGGCGCGCAACGAGGGCATCTTTCTTTCGCCGGAAGGGGCCAGCGTGACCGCGGCATATGACAAACTGCTGGCCAATGGATATCTGAAGCCGAACGATCGCGTGGTGCTGTTCAACACGGGCGCGGGACTGAAGTACACGGATGTGACCGCCGAGGCGATGAAGCTGAAGCGTCCCGCGGCGCAATAGACACGATGGCCACTTCAGCGACAACACGCACGCAGAGCAAGGATCGCATCGCGCGTGTATTTGCGATTGTTGGCGTACTGTTTGTTGTCGCGGGCGGAGCTCTTTCACTTGCGCACGTACCCGGAGCAGGCGAGATGCTTCGCTGGGTCGGTATCGCATGCTTCGTCGTCTTCGCGGTGCGCAAACCATCGTTGATGACGTGGACGTTTCTCGCGATGATCGCCGGCGTGGAACTGGGCCTTGATGCTCCGCATGTGGCTGCGCAGGCGCGATTGCCCGGCGATCTGTTTCTGCGCTTGATCCGAATGATCGTGGCGCCGCTGTTGTTTGCCACAATCACAACGGGGATCGCGGGACACAATGAATTGCGCTCGGTGGGCCGCGTTGCGATCAAAGCCCTGGTGCTGTTTGAAGTCGTCACGACGCTGGGCTTGATCATTGGCGTTGTGGCCATGAATATTTCCGGAGCGGGCTGGGGGATTGTGATTCCCGCTGGCCTTGAAGGCGGAACGCCGGTTGTGGCGCAGGCTCCGCAAACGTGGCAGCAGATTATCCTCAACCTCTTTCCGAACAACATAGCCGAGGCTGTCGCGCAGAACCAGATTCTGCAGGTTGCGATCTTCTCTATTCTGTTCGGTTCGGCGCTGGCCATGCTGTCCGATCAGAAGCGTGCGCCGCTTGTGTCGGTGCTGCAGTCGCTCGCCGATGTGATGTTTCAGATGACGCGCTTCATCATGTACCTCGCGCCGCTGGCGGCCGGAGCGGCCATTGCGTATACCGTCGGCAACACTGGTCTGCAACGCTTCTTCCCTTGGCGAAGCTCGTGGTGACGTACTACATCGCGTTGACGGCCTTCGCGGTGCTCGTGATGATTCCAGTCATGGCGGCTTTTCGAGTGCCATTGGGCAGGTTCTTCCGTGCGGTGGGCGAGCCGGCGGCGATTGGATTTGCGACTACGACTTCGGAGGCTGCTCTTCCGCTTGCCATGGAGCGCATGGAGGAGTTCGGCGTGCCTCGCTGGATTGTTTCTTTCGTCATTCCCGACGGGCTACAGCTTCAACATGACAGGCGGCAGCGTCTATCTCTCGATGGCTGCGGTGTTCGTTGCGCAAGCCGCGGGGATTCATCTCACCTTTGGACGGCAGATCGCCGTGGTTCTGGTGTTGATGGCTGCGAGCAAGGGAATTGCCGGGGTTCCGCGCGCGTCGCTGGTAGTGCTGCTGGCTACGGCGAGCGCTGTGCATCTGCCGACTGCGCCGATTCTGCTGATACTCGGTGTCGATACGCTGATGGACATGGGCCGGACAATGATGAACGTTGTCGGCAATTGCATGGCGGCCGCCGTGATCGGGCGGACGGAAGGCGCGCTCCCTACTTCCTGACCTGCTGGTGAGCTGCTGGTCTCACGAGAGATGCCGACGTAACGAAGGGCGAGGCGTGGCAGCCCTGGTTTGCAAGGTGTGCGCATAGTCCTGCGGGCAAGCGGACAAGGTGCGTCGTGGTTCCCGCAATCAGCAGAACGGTCGTGTGGTCCTTTGCTCCGACGATCTCGTAGCCTATGGTGAGCGCGTGGGCGCGGACGTTCTGCTGCCGATGCGGAGTTGGTGCATAGACAATCGCAACGAAGATCATGCCGAGGATCATGCCGAGGAACAGAGCAGTTGAAGTGAGTGATCAGACGGCGCATAAATCCTCCAGTGCGGGCGCCCTCGTCCGCGAGTGTTGAACCGTTACCCAATTAAGCGAGAACCGTCGGGCAGCAGCGCCATGACGGAAAGAACAGCTGGCTACTCCGCCGCGAGGCGAGCGCGGCGGGTATCCCAGGCCCACTTGCTCAGGTCGATGACGAGTTGTAGTACGACGATCGCGCAGATCACAACGAAGGCATAGTGGATTCCGTTATTGATCTGGTCCAGGTTCTGGCCGTAGCGCGCCTGATCGAGCGCAGGATTCTTGAGTGAAAGGTAGATCCGGCCCGGAGCCGTGAGCAGAATCACGATCGGGATCAGCCCGAATACCTTGGAGACGATTTGCAGAATGCGGCTGGGTTGAGACCATTTGCCGCGCAGCAGGTCGATGCACTTCCAGACAATCTGTATGCTATTGAGCGCAACGATCCACCAGAAGAATGCCCACCACGCCGGCGAGAGCTGGTACGGAACGACCTTCAGAAAGACCACGCCGGGTCCGAGCATCAGGAATGGATGGCTCGGGATGAGCAGCAGCCACACCAGGAACAGGGAACTGAAGATGATCTCAGCGACTGCAATCGCGAACGAGCGACGCTTGCCGGGGCGGTTGGCGTCTTTGTCGAGCGGCGGCAGCGTACTAGGATTCCAGTTTTTGGTGACGCCGGTGGAGATGCCGGTGGCAGTGGGAAAGGCGTTTGGATACCGCGCCCAGAAGAAATCGAGGGCCGCGAATACGAGGGTGATCCATGCCGCCGTCTGCAGAAGGATGCCAGGCATGCGCAAGAGAGACTCGAAGATGGCCCTGCCACCAATGGTCGTGAGCGGGGTAACGACGACGGTCACGATCATGCAGATGACGAACGCCCACAGCATGGTGAGTCGCAGCACGTAGAGATACATCGGGAAGAGCGTGGGGCCAATGAGGTATTGCTGCGGCTGGTAGCGCGACGCTACGAGCATGGGATGGCCCATCTTGCGCAGAAGGTCTTCGAGCTCACCGGTGGTCAGTGCGCGGCCAAGTTCAGATTCCCGATCCTCGATCTGCGACTCCATGTTGGCGCGCAGTTCGGCGATGATGTCGTCTTGCCGGCGAGCTGGCAAGTACTTTTTGACGGCTTGGAGATAACGTTCGAGAAGGTCCATGGCGGTTTCCTTACTTGCTGCTCTGGGATTCAGGGTGTTCGTTGATGCTTGTGATGGATGCGTTGATGGCCTGCCACTCCTCCAGCAGTTTGGCCAGGATCTGCTCGCCATCGGGCGAGAGGCGGTAGAAGCGCTTGTTCCGCTTATCCTCTTCGCGCCACTGGCTTACCAGCAGGCCCTGCGTCTCTAGCCGGCGGAGGAGCGGATACAACGTGCTTTCGTCGATCTCCAGGCCGCGCTCGGCCAGATCCTTGCGAAGCGTGTAGCCGTAATGCTCCTCGCGAAGCTGGGCCAGGACTGCCAGGGTCAGGCTGCCGCGCCGGAGTTCGAGGCGAAGACTTTCAAATTGGTTTTCAGCTACGGTCATGCTGTGCCTCATCGCTGTGCGACATACACTGTACTTCACATACTGTATGACAACTAGTGTATGACGTCAAGTAGATTTTGAAAACTTTTTTACCCAGATTTGCGGGGCTAAAATCTCGGGCATGGACAACGAACGTATCCGGGCGATCTGTCTCGGGCTGCCGCACGTGGTGGAGACGCTGAACTGGGGCCATCACCTTGTCTATTGGGCCGGGGACCGGGATATCGGCGGCAAGATGTTTGCTATGACAGATCTAGATGGGTCGGGGACTGGAGTCCTGTGGTTCCACTGCGGAGCGGAGCGGTTTCACGAACTGCTTGAGGCTGAAGGAATTATCGCCTCGCCTTACTTGGCGAAGGCCTACTGGGTGACGCTGGAGCGATGGAATGCGCTGCGTCCGAGGGAGATCGAGGAGGAGTTGCGACGGGCGCATGAATTGATTTTCGAAAAGCTGCCGAAGCGGACGAAGGCGACGTTGGCGCTGCCGGAGAAAGAGCGAAAGAAGGCAATCGCCGAACGGAAGAAGGGGCTGAAAGCGCGAGCCGAGACTGGCTGAAAGGAGATCGAGGGGATGATTTGATTGAGGGCTATGGCGACCCAGGCCATTGTGGAACTGTCAGAGCGGAATGAGCGTACATTCGGGTGACAGAGATCGAGGTTAAGGTCATGGCGAAATTTCTTCTGTGGTGCATTCTTCTGGTTATATGCTGGCCACTGGCCCTGCTGGCGGTGATTGCTTATCCGTTTGTCTGGCTGGTCCTGTTGCCGTTCCGGCATCGTCGGGATCGCGGTGGGCGGGGTGTTGGAATTGGTAAGCGCGATCATTTTTCTGCCCGTGCGGATGGTGCGGGCAATCTGAAGCGTCGTGCAGCGGCGGGGCGTGATTCACTCTGCGGCAATCCGGAAATAGACTGCAAAAACATGGGAATCAGTAATATCTTTACATATCAATAGTTTACGGGAACACTAATAGCAATCGCTCGTCAAGACACGAGAACGAGAGCTAGGAATTCTGTCTTGATTCCCAAATTCAGCGCAACTCCTGGACCGTGGTTTGGTTTGCATGTGAGAGGCCCTGTGAGCCTGCACACGGCCCACCGATCGTCTAAAGTTCGCGTCAAAGGGAAGATCGAGCCCGACCCTTGTTTTTTTCAGAATTAATTGGCACGTCTTCGTCTTTGTCCAATTCAAGCGAATTCATGGAGGCTTCATGTGTAGGTTGTGGAAGCAGAGATTTCTGTTCATTGCCGGGCTGGCAGCGATCGGCGGCCTTGGAGCAGCGCAGGCGCAGACCGATGTGGGGCTGAGTCTCTACGGGGCATTTCACGGAACCACAAACGGAAACGGAACCGTCCAGAGTCCTGCGAACTCGGCTGGCGGGATGGTTGAGCTTCGGCACATTCGGAATCCGCTGATTGGCTACGAGGTGACGTACTCATACAACCGAGGGAACCAGACGTATCACTGTTCAGGCATTACCTGCTCAACGATCCATCCGATCACGGTGTCGGCCAATGCGCACGAGATCACGGGAGACTGGGTGGCCTCGGTTCACATTGCGAACTTGAGGCCGTTCGCGCTCGTCGGGGTAGGCGCGCTCTTCAATCAGCCAACCAGCGGCCAGATCGCCACGACCAGTGACACCCAGGCCGTGTTTCAGTACGGAGCCGGGCTGGACTGGGGTGTGTTTCCGCATATCGGCTTGCGGTTCCAGTATCGCGGGAATTTGTACAAGGCTCCGGACCTGTCGGCACTGTTTACGTCGACAGACGCATTTACGCGGACGTCGGAACCGATGATCGGAGCATATTTCCGGTTCTGATGCGGCTAATTCGACCAAACCATTAGAGGGCGGCGCCTCATGGGGCCGCCGCTCCTCGAATTCCAGCCGATATCTTGCGATCTGCGTGAGTTGTTGCGAGCCTATTTTGCGGTATCCACTACGGGGATGTTGGCCGCCAGCTGCAGGTTGATCAGAAGGTCGAGGCGGCGGTCGATCTGGTACCACAACGCGGTCTTCTTGGCCGAAATGGCATTCTTGAACATCGGCACGTACTTCGTGCGAGTGTCTGTGAACTGCTGATCGATAGCGGCCGCCCTCTGTATGAAGGCATTCGCCTGATCATCGGTCATGGTGTCGTAGTTGGTCGCATAATCCTTGATGAGCGCGACGCGGGCATCGCCGATCTTGGCAACCTCCGCCGCATACTGGTCATAAATGGGCCAAAACTTGGTGGCTTCGTCTGCGGTCAGATTCATGTTCTCTGCGGTTATCGTCTTCCTTGACGCTTGAACATCGCTTCTCAGCATCTTGATGTCCTGGTCAAGGCTTGCTCCAGACGAGCTCTGCGCCGCCTGGGCAAACATCGGCTGGCCAGCGAGCGCCATCATTCCCAACAAGGCCAGAGTTACCACGGTCCTTTGCTTCGACATTTCGGTTCTCCATTCGGGTGTTAATTAGTCGTTTTGTGTGAGGCGCCAATGGCGCCTGGGCAGTCCGAAGCGGATGATAAAACGAGACCTCGGAGTCTTTGAGGTTCTCTCGCTGCGGAGACCTTTGGCTGCGTGATCAACGGTAGCCTTCGCCGTTGTTCTTCGAAACTGTCAAAACAAACAGGTACAAGAGCGGCACGAGAGCGGAGGCGACGATCTCTCGCGCCGGAAGAGGCAGATCGGTCGTTCTGAGCAGGCAGTGGACCCGGGCCTTCTCTCGACACATCGCTTGCGGATGCTTTAGTTTGGCGCTATGGCTGGTGTGTCGTTGGTGATGGACGGGAGGGTTGCACTGGTTACAGGCGGCTCCCGCGGAATCGGTGCGGAGACGGTGCGGCTGTTTGCGGCAGCGGGCGCGTATGTAGCGTTCAGCTACCGGCAGGCGAAGGAACAGGCGCATTCGCTGGTGAACGAGTGCGGCGGCCCGAAACGCTGCGTGGCGATTGAACAGGATTTGAGCTCGCCGGCAGATGGGCGCGCACTGGTTGCGACTGCGGTGAAAGCTTTTGGGCGTTTGGATGCGCTGGTGGTGAATCACGGCGTGTGGCCGGCGGAGGACGCGCCGATCGAGTTGATGAGCGAGGAACAGTGGCGGAATACGATCGCTGTGAATCTCGACTCAGTGTTTGGGCTGGTGCAGGCGGCGGTAACGCATATGCAGTTGCAGGGACCTCCGGCGACAGGCGAGGACGGCACGAAGGGACACATTGTGTTGATCAGCTCAACCGCGGGGCAGAGGGGCGAGGCTATGCACGCGGACTATGCCGTAACGAAAGGCGCGCTGATCAGTCTGACAAAGAGCCTGTCGACTGAATTGGCGCCGCGTGGAATTATGGTGAACTGTGTGGCTCCGGGGTGGGTGGCAACGGACATGTCGGCGGGGACGCTGGGTGATCCGGCGCTGGGAGCGCGGATCAGAGCGGGGATTCCGGTAGGTCGCGTGGCCACGACGCGGGAGATTGCAGGACCTGTGCTTTTCTTGTGCACGCCTCTGGCGGGATTTATCTCCGGCGAGGTGGTGAATGTGAATGGGGGCGCGGTGCTGGTGGGGTAAAACCGGGGAACAGGGAATAGGGACTGGGGACTAGACAAAAGCGCGGAGGAAGAATGCGGAAGGGATGGGCGGTGGTCCTGGCTGGAGTGGTGCTGGCGATGCCGCTGGGATTGAGGGCGCAGGCGGACGATGCGGTTGCGAAACATGCGTCGCCGCCGATGGACGACACCGGAGAGAAAAATACAGCGAAAGCACGTGCGGCGCTGGATGCGATGGTGAAGGCGCTAGGCGGCGATGCCTGGCTCAACGAGAAGAACGTAGAGCGTGAGGGGCATGTTGCGGCGTTCCATCGTGGCGATCCCGATCCGGGGACAACGCTCTTCTACGAATTTCACCAGTGGCCCGATCACGATCGGCTGGAATATACGAAGCATCGCGACGTGGTGCAGTTCTACATCGCGCGCAAAGGGACAGAGGTGACCTACCGAGGCGCGAAGCCGCTGCCGAAGGAGCAGGTGGATGAGTTTTTGCGGCGGCGCGATCACTCGATCGAACTGGCGGTAAAGGTGTGGCTGAAAGATCCGAATACGATCCTGATCTACGAAGGCCAACGGATGGCCGAGAGGCAGATGGCGGAACAGGTGACCATGATCTCGCCCGAGAATGAGGCGATCACCATCCAGTTGGATGTGCAGACGCACCTGCCGCTGACCCGCAGCTTCAAGTGGCGCGACCCTTTGTACAAGGACTTGAACAAGGACGTGGAGGAGTATGCGGACTACCACGAAATAGAGGGGCTGCCGACTCCGTTTTCGATCACCCGCGTGCACAATGACGAGATGGCGCGCCAGGTGTTCATCGACAAGGTGCATTACAACCAGGATCTGGGCCCCGATTTTTGGGATATCGATGCGGTGGCAAAGAAGATCAAGAAGTAGCTGGCGCGGGTATTAGGTGTTAGCCAATCTCTTGGCCTCGGTTGCGGCGATCGAAAGCGTTGATGCTGCGCGCAAGTCCTGATTCGATGGAGAAAGCGCTCGCTTCGTTATAATCCTCAGGGAGCGCGGGGCGGGTTTTCGCGCGCCTTTTGGAGCCATAGAATGACGTTCGACATCCAGGAGATCCTGGAATTCCTACCGCACCGCTATCCATTTCTGCTGATCGACCGGATCACGGAATTCGAGCCGACTAAACGGCTGGTGGCGATCAAAAATGTGACCATCAACGAGCCGTTTTTTCAAGGGCATTTCCCGGGTTATCCGATTATGCCGGGCGTGCTGGTGGTGGAGGCGATGGCGCAGGCGGGCGGCATCATCATGATGCACGAGATGGAAGACCGGCACTCGAAACTGGTGGTGTTTACGGGGATTGAGCGCGCCAAGTTTCGCCGGCCGGTAACGCCGGGCGACCAGTTGCGGATCGAGGTGGATGTGCTGTCGTTCCGGACGCGGGCTGGCAAGATCCACGGCCGCGCGACGGTGGATGGCAAGCTGGCATGCGAGGCGACGCTGATGTGTGCGGTGGTGCCGCGTGAGCGGAAGGCGCAAGGCGATTCTGCGGAAACAACTCCGGATGAGGTGAAAGCGCCCACGGCGCCGCCGGTGGCGGAGTGAGCATCCATCCCAGCGCGGTGGTTTCCGAAGGGGCGGTTGTTCCCGACTCCTGCGAAGTGGGGCCGTTTTCGACTATTGGGCCGGACGTGGTGCTGGGCGAAGACTGCCGTCTGATTTCGCACGTGGTGCTGGACGGGCGGACGCATATTGGAGCGCGGAACGTGTTTTATCCGTTCTGTGCCGTGGGCATGGCGCCGCAGGATCTGAAGTATAGTGGCGAGCCGACGCAGTGCGAGATCGGCGATGACAATTCCATTCGCGAGAGCGTGACCATCAGCCGCGGAACGGTGAAGGGTGGCGGCATCACCCGTGTCGGCTCGAAGAACCTGCTGATGACCGCGGTGCACATCGGTCACGACTGCATCGTGGGCAACGGATGCATCCTTGCCAATGCAGCGACGCTGGCGGGACACGTGATCATTGAGGATTTCGCGACGGTCGGCGCGTTCAGCCCGGTGCACCAGTTCTGCACGGTGGGGAAGTATGCGTTCATCGGCGGCGGGACGATTGTGACGCAGGACGTGCTGCCGTTTTCAAAGACCTCGGCGCGGCGCGAAAACAAGGCGTTCGGCGTGAACAGCATTGGGCTGGAACGCCGCGGATTCAGCGTGGAGCGGATCAAGGCGCTGCAGAAGGCCTTCCGGCTACTGCTGGTGTCGAAGCTGAACACGACACAGGCTCTGGAGAAGATCCGTGAGCTTGAGGGCGACGACGTGGCGCTGCTGGTGAAGTTTATTGAGAAGAGCGAGCGCGGGGTCATCAAGTAGAGCGGCATCGAAATGCGGCCCCGCTCCCGCCTTTTCTCCCGGAGGGAGAACGCGAGAATAGCCCGTGGTGAAGTGGAGTGGAACCCTGGGAATTCGTCAGGAAAATTGTCCGCGTCCCGGAGGGCCGCCTGATATCAGCCCCAAATGTAACGCGGATCGTATTCGATCCGGTTCTTCTTCAAGAACGCGATGAATTCAGCCTGAAAATCGTGTTTCTTGTGATGCTCCGCCTGACCGGCGATGTAGGCGAGGGTGGCAGCGATTTGAGTGGTTCCGATAGAAAAGGCGCCGCAGCCTTCCTGCCATTCGAAACTCTTCAGATTGCAGGTTTCATGCATCCAGCGCGAAGAAGCGGATTTAACTTCGCGCATTGCCTGTGCAAGCGAAAGCGACGACGGCAGGGATAACAGGATGTGGACGTGATCCTCCATACCGCCGACCATAAGGGCTCTCATGCCATGCTTTCGGGCGATCCCTCCGATGTATTCGCCGAGCCGAGGCTGTATATCCGGCGAAATGGTTCTGCGCCGGTCCTTCGTCGAGAAAACGCAGTGAAACAGCGAGCAGCAATAGGTGTGTGACATGGTGAAGGATAATGGTAGCGCGGGTGGTGAGCTCTTGTTCAGTCGGCCCTCTGGGACGAAGAGGCATTTGCAGGGTTCGCATCCCAGGGTTTCGCTACACTTCACCCTGGGCTATTTTCTTTTCCTCCCTCCGGGAGGAGCGGCAGTGCGTGGGAGTTGGCTCTGAGATGAGCGTGAGATTCAGCCAGTGGATGCGATGAGATTAGGCCTGATTGCCGGCAACGGGCGGTTTCCGTTTTTGCTGCTGGATGCGGCGCGGGCGCAGGGGCTCGCGGTGTGCGTCGCGGCGATTCGCGAGGAGACGGACCCGGAGATCAACGATCGCGCTGCGGCGGACGAGAAGATTAGGGTGCATTGGCTTTCGCTGGGGGAGCTTTCGCGGCTGATAGAGGTCTTTCAGAAAGAGGGAGTCAAGGCCGCGGTGATGGCGGGGCAGGTGAAGCACAAACAGATATTCTCGAGCATCCGGCCGGATTGGCGGCTGGCGAAACTGCTGCTTGAATCTGCGCACGCGCAATACCGATATGCTGCTGGGGGCGGTGGCGAAGGTGCTTGCAGATGAGGGCATCGAACTGATGAGTTCGACGCAGTTTCTGGAGCCGCTGCTGGCCGAGGAAGGCGCATTGACGCAGGCTGTAGGCGGGCGGGCGCCGAGCGAGGACGAGCGGAAGAATATTGAGTACGGGCTGGGTGTAGCGAACGCGCTGGCTGGGTTTGATATTGGGCAGACCGTGGTAGTGGCGGCGCAGGCCTGCGTGGCGGTAGAAGCCATGGAGGGCACGGACGCGACGATCGAGCGGGCTGGGACGCTGATGAAGTCGCTCGAACAGGACGATCCATCGCCGGCCTCGACGCTTGAGCGTCAGTTAACTGTCGTGAAGGTCGCGAAGCCGAATCAGGATATGCGATTCGATGTGCCGGTGATCGGGATCAAGACGATTGAGACGATGGTGCAGGCCGGGGCTAGTTGCTTATCGGTGGAAGCGGGCCGGACGCTGCTGTTCGATCGTGAGGCGCTTCTGAAGCGGGCGGCGGATGCGGGGATTGTTGTCGTCGCGGTGCCGCGACGTGGGGAATAGGGAACAGGGAGTGGAGAGTAACAAGCCCTGGCGCCTCGCTCAGGGACTTTTCAATGACAATTGGAGCGGGTGTCTGGAACTATACTGACCGGCAGCAGATGCGTCCCCGGTTCTTCCCGCTGCGTCTCAATGACATGCCGGTGTATCGGCTGGACGCTGATGTTTGATCCCCGTTTTTTCTGAACAGGAGGTTACAGATGAAGAAGACGATTCTGATTGTGTTTGCCGCGGCGGTTGCGCTGTCGGCTTCTCTGGTGACGGTACGGGCGGCGGATGAGCCTATGCCCTCGGTGGGGCAAATGGCGCCCACGTTCACGCTGCCTTCGCAGGATGGGAACCAGATCTCACTGGATAGCTTTCGCGGCAAGTGGGTGGTGCTGTACTTCTACCCGAAGGACATGACCCAGGGCTGCACCATCGAGGCGCACAACTTTCAGCGTGACCAGGCGAAGTACGATGCGGCGAATGCGGCGATTGTGGGCGTGAGCGTCGATACGCCGGACAGCCACAAGCAGTTCTGCACCAAGGAAGGCTTGACGTTCAAGCTTCTGGCCGATCCTGAGCACAAGGTGGTGGATGAGTACGGTTCGCTGGGGCATTTCGGCACGATGACGATTGCGGTGCGGAATACGTTCCTGATCGATCCCAAGGGAAAGATCGTGAAGGTGTGGACGAAGGTCAATCCGCAGGTGCACTCGGAAGAGGTGCTGGCAGCGCTGGCGGAGGCGCAGAAGGGCTAGCTGTTAGCTTCCAGGTCTCAGAATCGAGACTTAGGGCACCGGGCTTCTAGCTTTCCCACCCATGCTTCGCATGGATGGGGCACCCAACTCTCTCATGCTTGACCAGCCGTGCGAATTACGAGGCGGATCAGATGACAGAACTGGCACAGACATTCCGTGCGGGAATGGACGACGTGCATCGGGAACTGATCTCGGTGCCGGTAGCACTGGCGGATGTTCCGTGGCGCGAAGGCGGCTGGACGCGGAAGCAGATCGTGGGCCACTTGCTCGACTCAGCTACGAACAACCGACAGCGGTTCGTCCGAGCGTCGAGCGAGGGTTTTTTCAATGGGCGGAATTATGACCAGGATGCATGGGTTGCCTCCCACGGCTATGCCGACCAGACATGGGAAACCCTGCTGGGCTGGTGGGAGGCGGAGCACGAGATCCTGATGGCGGTCGTGGACCGCGTTCCTGAATCGCGATTTGAAGCGGAATGCGTACTCGATGCGGATGCGCCGGTGACACTTCGGTTTTTGATTGAGGATTATGTGGTGCATCAGCGGTGGCATTTGAAACAGCTATTAGCCCCTGGCCGGTAGCTTCTAACTTTTCCCACCCATGCTTCGCATGGATGGGGCAGCCAGGTTGATTGGCAGATTCAGAAGTCTCTCAACCAACGATATGCAGACGCAAAAATGCCCGGCGGGAATGCCGGGCATTTTTGCTTGCCTTTGAAGATTGCGGTTGCCTGGTTACTTCTTTTTTGCAGTCTTCTTGGTTGCCTTCTTGACTGTCTTCTTAGCCGCCTTCTTTGCAGGAGCTTTCTTCGCTGCTGCCTTCTTTGCGGGAGCCTTTTTTGCTGCTTTCTTAACTGCCAATTTCTTACCTCTTTTTGTGGTTTTGCCAGCGCGCTTACCCGCCACGGACTTTTTCGCCGCGGCCTTTCCGCCCTTAGCGCCAGCGGTTTTCTTGGCGGACTTCTTTGCGGCCTTTTTGGCCGGAGCTTTTTTTGCAGCCTTCTTGACTACCTTCTTGGCTGCCTTTTTTGCTACTTTTTTCGCTGCCTTCTTGGCTGGGGCCTTTTTCGCCGCGGCTTTCTTGGCAGGAGCTTTCTTGGCGGCCTTTTTGCGGGCCGGCTTTGCCACTGGCTCTGGTTCCACGATAATCACGCCCTCTTCGACAACGATATCGTCGTCGTCGGAGGAAGTGAGCACGCTTGAGGTTTCAACCTCGTCGTCCTCTTCCAGTTCATCGTGATCGGCGCTCAACTCTGCCGGCTCCAAATCAGAATCGCCGTCATTCATTGCGTACATCTTGATCACTTCGTCCATCCGATTGCCTCCAGCGGATCACCGCTGCCCATTTGGGATTTGCATCTCTGCTGTGCGGATAATCATCTCCGCATGCGGAGTCATTCTAACAACACCTCGAATGAAAAGCTATCAAAACACGTGAAAGAGAAACGGAGCGGTGACTATTTTTGTGCAGTCGTGGATGTTTTTGAATGCGAAGAGTGTTTCGTAGAACCCGCACTGTTCGTGCCGTTCGACGATGCAGCCTTCGAGGTGTGGGTGGTGTGGCTCGCATGGGACGAGGATGACTTCGATCGAGAGCTGTGAGATCCGGAAGATGCTTCGCCGGCAGAGGCAGAGGAACTGCTCTTGCCCTTTCCGTGGCGACTGTGGCTGCTGCTGGTGCGGACCAGCG
This sequence comes from uncultured Acidobacteriaceae bacterium, assembly GCA_963832035.1. Classification (GTDB taxonomy): domain Bacteria; phylum Acidobacteriota; class Terriglobia; order Terriglobales; family Acidobacteriaceae; genus Telmatobacter. The sequence continues at coordinate 270,675 of CAWHSK010000006.1, forward strand.
CGGGTTCGGCAACGTGGAGTCGACGGCCTGCCGCGATTTTGACGCCACCGCTGGTGGGGAGCTTGTTCCATCGCCGGAGTTGGGTCAGCGATACGCCGAATCGATCAGCGACGGAGACGAGGGTGTCGCCGCGCCGGGTGGTGTAGTAGACAGTGTGCGCCGATGGGGCGGCAGCCGGTGCGACCGGCACGATGATAGCCTCGACACCATCGAGCTTCCCGGTCTGGTCTAACTGATTGGCCGCGGCTAGAGTGGAGACCGAAACGCTGTAGGTATGAGCGATGGACGCGAGAGTGTCATCCGGCGTGACCTTGTGATAGCGCCACGAATTGCGCTTGCTCTCGGGAATGGCGGCGATCTTCTCCTGGAAGAGAGCGGCGGTGCCTGCGGGCAGATGCAAATCGAAGCCCGTGTCGGGCGGAGTGACGAGACGCAGCAGGCTGGGATTCAGCGCAATGAGCTCGTCGATCGGGGCGCCAACAATGTCCGACACCAGACGCAGGTCGGCGGAGTAGTTGATGGTAACCGTATCGGTGAGGACGGGTGGGTCAAGAGTGATGTCGTCGAAGCCGTACTGGGTAGGATGATTGGCGATGATGATGGCTGCGAGGATCTCGGGGACGTAGTTCTTGGTTTCGCCAGGGAGATTGTTGCGCTTGTATAGTTCCCAGAAGTCCGCGTAGCCGGTCTTCTCGACAGCGCGCTGAACGTTGCCCGTGCCCCAGTCGTAGCCGGCCATGGAAAGGTACCAGTCGCCGAGCTGCCCGTAGATGTACTTCATGTAGCGGGCATAGGCGCGGGTGGATTTTTCAGGATCGAAACGCTCGTCGACGTATTGGTTGCGGATGAGACCGTAGTTGCCATAGGGCATGAACTGCCACATGCCGCCGGCGCGCGAGCGCGCGTTGACGGCGCGAGGCTGGAAGCCGGACTCGGCGACAGCGAGGTAGATAAGGTCCTGCGGAACGCCTTCTTCGCTCATCACGCGCTGAATCATTGTTCGATAGCGTCCTGCGCGCTGGAAGGAATGAAGCAGGGTGTTGTGGCCCTTGGTGGTGTTAGCGAAGAAGTTGATGTAGGAGGCAACGTAGTCGTTGACCACGAGGGGAAGGTCGGACTTGGTGGTGGCGAGGTCGGCGTTGGCCTTGGCCACGATGTTGGGATCAACGACAAAGGTGACGTCGCTGGCGGCTTCGGCGGGGGTGTCTTCCGTCTTGGGGGTGAAGCCGTTGCCCTGCTTCAGGGCTTCCATCTCGAGCGAGTTGATCTGGTCGACGACGCGGTCGAATTCGTCCTGTAGCGGTTGCGTGGATTTGATGTCGATTCCGCTGGTCAACATCAGGTCTACGGCTTTATCGAAGTTGGATCGGGCTTCCGGCAGATTGCCGCGTTTATATGCGGCTTCACCAAGGGAGTAGGCCTTTTCAACTTCCTGAATCAGAGTTTGCACGCGTTGCTGCGATGGACTGGGCTGAGGTGGTGGTGCGGGGGCCTCTTGCGGCGCCGCCGCAGACACAGAAGGAGCGAGTGCATGGGAGGCAGGTGTCGCCAGGGACGCGGTTTTTGGCGGGTCGCATCCTGATAGCGAGACAGCCAGCGTGAGGGCCAGCGCTGCCGAACTGAGGTTATAAAAGCGATGCGAAATCATGCGGAATAATGGATGCTGTGACAACACCAGGCCCAATCTCTTAAAACGCTTGTTGCCATTTAGGAGACCGGTTGCAGTCGACGGAATGAGCATCGATTTGACGATGAGACAGTTATCCCCCAAAGCGCGGAACAATCGGTCTCACAAATGCCTCGATTGCTTCGTTTGCCGACTGTGAGACCCCGCCATCAAGGCGGAGCTCATCACTCTCCCTGCGCGTCGTTGCAGTTTATATGAGACCGATTCAAGGTACTATGCCGATGATAAGCTATGACCTAGAGACATCGCTGACTTTAGTACCAGGCCTGCAGTGATTACCTACCCCTGATGGACGTAAAATACCTCCGCAATTTCGCAATTATTGCCCATATCGACCATGGGAAGTCGACGCTCAGCGACCGCCTGCTTGAATTGACCGGCTCGGTGACCGGTCGCGAGATGCAGGCGCAGATTCTTGACGCCATGGACCTGGAGCGCGAGCGGGGCATCACCATCAAGGCTCACGCGGTGCGCATGATGTACAAAGCGCGCGATGGGCAGACCTATCAACTGAACCTGATTGACACGCCGGGGCATGTGGACTTCAGCTACGAAGTTTCGCGCTCGCTGGCATCTTGCGAAGGTGCACTGCTGGTGGTGGATGCCACCCAGGGCGTAGAGGCGCAGACGCTGGCAAATGCATATCTGGCCATCAATCACGGGCTCGACATTATTCCAGTGATCAACAAGATCGATCTGCCTTCGGCCGATATTGTCCGTACGCAGGAGGCGATCGAGATGGCGGTGGGACTCGACGCGACCGATGCGATCCCGGTGAGCGCGAAGACGGGGCAGGGCGTGGATGAAGTGCTGGAGGCGATTGTGCATCGCCTTCCTCCGCCGACCGGTGATCCGGATGCGCCGCTGCAGGCACTGATTTTCGATTCGTGGTTCGATGCGTATCGCGGCGTGATTGTGCTGGTGCGCGTGATGCAGGGGACGATGCGCAAGGGGCAGCGGATCCGGCTGATGTCGAATGGGAAATCCTTCGAAGTTGAGTCGATGGGCGTGCTGATGCCGAAGCCGGTGGAGATTGCCGAGCTTTCCGCGGGAGAGGTTGGATTCTTCGCGGCGACCATCAAGACGGTAAGCGATACGCGTATTGGCGATACCGTGACGGAAGAAAGCCGACCCGCGGCGGAACAGCTGCCAGGCTTTGAAGACATCAAGCCGATGGTGTTTGCGGGACTCTACACCGTTGACTCGCACGAGCACACACTGCTGCGGGACGCTCTCGAGAAACTGCGGCTGAATGATTCATCGTTTTTCTTCGAGCCGGAGAGTTCGGCGGCGCTGGGCTTCGGTTTTCGCTGCGGATTCCTGGGGCTGCTGCACATGGAGATCATCCAGGAGCGGCTGGAGCGCGAGTATGAGCTTGACCTGATTACGACGGCTCCGGGCGTGCGCTACCACATCACGCTGACGGATGAGTCGGTAATGGAAGTGGACAATCCTTCGCGCTGGCCTGAGCCGACCAACATCGATACGATTCGCGAGCCCGTAATCACGGCGAAGATCCTGACAAACGAAGAGTATGTCGGCGGAATCTTCAAGCTGGTGGAAGAGAAGCGCGGCAAGCAGATGAACTTTGAGTACGTGACGCCGACGCGCGTGCTGCTGACGTACGAATTGCCGCTGAATGAGATCGTGCTGGATTTCTATGATCGGCTGAAGTCGATCTCCCGAGGGTATGCTTCGCTGGATTACTCGCTGGCCGGCGAGTGGGAATCGCCAATGGTGAAGCTGGATATCCTCGTGTCCGGCGAGCCGGTGGATGCGCTGTCGATCATCGTGCACCGGGACTTTGCCTACGAGCGCGGCAAGGCGCTCGTATCGAAAATGCGGGAGCTGATTCCGCGGCAGCAATTCGAGGTGGCCATCCAGGCAGCAATCGGGGCCAAAGTCGTGGCGCGGGAGACGGTGAGCCCGCTCAGAAAGAACGTGCTGGCGAAGTGCTATGGCGGCGATATCTCCCGAAAACGCAAGCTTTTGGAGAAACAGAAGGAAGGCAAAAAGCGGATGAAACGGATCGGCAAAGTGGACATTCCGCAGGAGGCGTTCCTGGCAGTTTTGCGCGTGGGGGAAGACCAGCAAAAGTAACGCTCGCACGGTGACCCGGCTTACATCTCATTTATCAACTGTTCATGGGGAATTGTGGAAAGCTCCTTGCTAGGCAAGGGCGCGTCTGCGCGCGGGTAAATCCGCTGCATGGCCGGTGCAGGCTGTGCTTCTGCTAGATAAATAAAGGGCTTCCTAGGTTTATCAGAGCGTGCAGAAATTGACAAGGGAGGAAATACGGTTTTTTGTGTGGATCAAGCGACCCGATATCCACATTTTTTTCCACAGGCGACAAGGAGACGTTTTGGCATAGGGTGAGCAGCCCAAATCCGCCTGTATACGGATTGAAATGCACGAAGAAAAGGCCCCAGGGATTCGGGGCCTTTCCAGACAATCGATCGGATTTTCTGATGCAAGGTAGCGATTCGTCAGAGCGCTCCAGCTGAGGCAGCAGCCCTGGTTTCGGAACTACTGCGGAGTCGTCTGCTTCGGGGCTGCTGGCCTGGGAGCCGACGGTACCGGTGTTACACCTGCTCCGGCAGCGGGTGTCGTGGGCGCGGGTACACCGGACTTCACGTTATAGGCGTCAATGACGGCCTTCGTGATGTTGGTGGAGTCGGCGGCATAGAGCACGGGGTTTTGCTGCTGAGAGAAGTCGAGGACGAGCGTATAGCCGTTCTTCTTCACGTAGTCGTTAAGGACATCGTAGACCTTTGAAGCGAGCGCGCCGTAGAGCTCCTGCATCTCGCCCTGCATATCATTCTGAGCATCTTCAGCGGAGCGATCAAGCTGCTTCTTTTTATCATCGATGGTTTTAGCACGAGCGGCACGTTCAGCGTCACTGAGCTTGTCGCCTTGAGTCTGGAGCTGCTTGGTCAGGCTCTCGATTTCATCGTTTAGAGCCTTGAGCTGCACCTGCTTGGGCTGATACTTGCGCTGCAGGTCTGCGAAGCTGCGCTGTCCCTCGTTGGTCTGCGCGACGGCAACCTGGAATGCGATGACCGCGATTTTGGCTGGGCCCGCGGGGGCGGCAGCGGCATCGGGAGCGGACGGCGTTTGGGCGGCGGCAGTCAGGACAAAGCCTGAGGCCAGCGTGAGAACTAATGCAAGGGTGCGCTTCATTCGACTTGAAAACTCCTTAGAAATTCCTGGGGCTGCCGCGCATTCAAGTTTGCAGGTAAACGGCACCTTCTCCGCGCGCGCCCTCTGAGAAACCTCGCAACAAATTTCCTCGAGGGACTTCCTTTAGACGGAAGCAAAGACGAGAAAAGAAGCAGACGGAAACATCAGCAGGAACTAGATGGATTATAGGGGGGCTGGGTGGGAGGGTCAAACGGCTGAAGGCAGGGAACTAGGGAACAAGGGAATAGAAAGTAACTGGAGGACGCCGGATCTTGAAACCAAAAGGCCTCGCGCGTGGCGAGGCCTTTGGAGCAAAGCGTTGAAAGCTAGTGGGCGCCGGTTGGTTTTGGAGCGGCGGGGGTCCTGGCAGGAGCCGTTCCCCTGACTCCGGCAGGCGCGGCTGCGGGGTGCTCGGGGGCCGGAATGCCGGACTTGACGTTGTATGCGTCGATGACGGGCTTGGAGATATCGACCGAGGGGTTGTTGTAAATCACGAGAGGAAGCTGCTGGTTGCCGTTATCAAGCACCACGCTGAATCCATGCTCCGCTGCGTAGGCATCCAGCGTCTCGGCAAACTTTCCAGCGACGGCGCCGAAGGTCTGCTGCATATCCTGCTGGAAGTCGGTCTGCGCGTCGTCGCCTGTCCGCTTCAGTTCCTTTTGCTTGCTATCGAGAAGCTTGGCTTTTGTGGCGCGGTCGGCATCGTTCATGGTCGCGGCCTGGGCCTGGAGTTCCTTCTGCAGTCCGGCGATTTCATCGCTGAGCGTCTTAATCTGCTGGCGCTTGGGGTCATACTTCTTCTGAAGATCGGCGAAGCGGCGCTGGAAGTCGTTGGTTTGTGCAACGGCCTCCTGGAAGCTGATCACGGCGATCTTTGGTGGTCCGGCAGGTACAGTCTGCGCAGCCGGTGCGGCGGCGGAGACGGCGTTCGATTGAGCGGCGGCATTGAGCGCGAGGCAAGACGCCAACGCGGCTACGGTCACGAGAGTGTGTTTCATGTAAATCAAATACTCCTTGAAATCCCTGGAAGGCGGTTCTGCAGCCAATGCGGCGCAATCACGAGCCTGTGCCTCCTGAGCAACCCTCATTCGTCTTTTTCGTTGGAGGCTCCGCGACGTTTGAAGCAGAGGCAAAAAGACGCGGACGGAGACGTCAGCAGGAACTAGCAACGATTATATGAGGGGCGGAGAGGGGGGTCAAACAGCGAAACAACAGGGAATAGGGATTAGGGACCAGGGAGTGAAAGCAAGAAGGCCGCTCGAGTGAGCGGCCTTCGCAAATGCTGGTTGGAATTGTAATTAGAAGGTGGTAGAGACGCTGAGGCGGAAAGTCTTACGCGGCTCGCGGAAGAGATTCTGCGCCCCGTAAGCCTGAATGGTCTGCTCGAAGGTGTAGTCACCTGCTCCGCCCGGGGGGAACATATCGCGGGTAATCAGCTGTGCCGTGCAACTCTGCACTTTGGCACCGAGGTTTACGTCGTTGCAATACGGACGCTCGTAGAGGCGAAGCGGGTTATACGCGTAGTAGAGCCGGAAAGGCGCGTTGATGACCGGCATGATGATGGAGAATTCGCCGCCCAGCGACATGCGCGGGACAACGTTGGTTCCGGCGACCGGTCGGATATCGCGCTGGAATCCAACCTGCGACCCGGGTATGCCGCCCTGGCAGGAACCGTTGTTATAGACGGGGCAGCCATAGAGGGGGGCCGTGAGGGATGCGAAGCCCTCGGGGCTCTGCTTGAGCTGGCCATGGTTGGCGACGACGTCCAAGCCGAAATCATCGAACAGGGAGAACATCGCGGAGCCAACGATGGGAATGCGGTACTCAAGGTTGCTGAGGAAGCTGGTGTCGCCTCCGATGGAGACGATGCCGTACACCGGAATCGGCACCTGGATGCACTGGTTCAGCTCAGGATTGCTGGGGTCGCGAGGCACGCAGGAGTTGTCCGGATTGGTTAGCTGGACTGTCTGCCGCGTGGGCACGTAACCGTACGGTGTGGCGCTGCGAATGTCGAAACCACGCAGTTCCGAGTCGCCACCGGCATAGAAGCGGTTGTTGGGGGGAGCCACATCGCCGCCGTATCCCTGGATATAGCCGAGCTGAGACTTGAAGGCCAGCACATTGTGGCCATTGGGATTGAATTTGAGGTAGTGCATGGAGCGATAGGTCTTGAAGGCGACGAGAGGCGAGAAGTAACGCACGTTGCCCCAGATGCCGGCGACCTGAAACGCTGCCGTGAATTCCTTGCCCGTGCGCGGCCGTACGGGATTGTTGACCGTGTTGTAGGTGTAGGTGAAGGAAGCCAGGCTGGTGACGATGCCTTCCAGGGCATTCGACCCCTGGATGCCGGACCGGAAGCTGATGGTCTGGAAGTAGGTCTGCGAGGCCGTGCTGAAGGCCGTGATGTTGGCGCGAGACAGTGAGTAAGTGAAGCCCACCCGCTGGAATGCATGTCGGCGCAACGGGTAGTTCACTGAGAAGTTCAACCCGGTGGAGGCCTGGTTGTAGTTCTGCGTGAGCTGCTGTTGGGCGTTCGTCAGATTGAGCGCCGTGCCGCTCGACGTCTGATAGGATTTGGCCGCGTTGAAGTCGGACTTATTGTTATAGATCTGGAAGCCGAGGCCGAGGGGGCGGTTGTGCACATAAGGCTGCGTGAAGCCGAAAAGGAACTGGCGGCTCACGTTGCCGATGTTGCCTTGAACGCTCAGGGTTTCGCCCAAGCCGAGGAAGTTGTTGGTCTGGTAATTCACTCCGAGGAAGGCGCCGGAGAGTCCGCTGACGCCGCCATTCAGACCGATGGAGTTCTTGCCTTTCTCCTTGACCTTGAGGAGCAGGTCGACGGTACCGGCTTCAGCGTTCTGGTGCGCCTCGGAGTCTTGATCGACCTTGAGGGGATCGAAGTATTCAAGCTGATTGAGGCGCAGAAGGCTGTACTCCCAAAGCTGGGAGTTGTAGACCTGGCCTTCGTCAAGCAGCAGTTCACGGCGGATGACGCGGTCGCGGGTGATGACGTTGCCCTGAAACTCGATGCGTGAGACGTAGAACTGCTTGCCTTCGTCGATGTCGATCTGGAAGGAGACAGTCTTCTTCTGTTCGTCGTAGACGGGCTTGGGAATGGCGCCGAAGTTGATGTAGCCGAGCGTGCCATACGCCTTCTTCAGATTCTCAAGGCCCTTGCCGATGAGGGTGGCGTTGAACCAGTCGCCATCCTTGATCGCAAACGTGGCGCGGAGCGCCTTGGTGTTGTTGAGGTGGACGTTACCGGTGAAGGTGATGGAACCGAGCTTGTAGCGCGCGCCCTCTTCGATGGGCATCAGAATGTCGATGCGCTTGCCGCGTTTGGGCCGGAAGGTGAGAAAACTCAGGCCGCCTTCGTCGCGAATCTGGGTACGGGGAGTTTCGACCGCGGCATTCGCGTAGCCCTTGTCGCGATAGGCGAAACGTACGCGCTCAGTATCTTCATCAAGCTTTGAGGCGTCGAAGGTGCGGGCAAAGAGATTCTCGAGGAAGAGAGAATACGGTATGCCGACAGGCTTCAGGTTTTTCATGGAACGGCGCAGGGTGAGGCTGTTGATGTGCTGGTTCCCGACGAACTTAATCTCACCGACCTTGACCGTCGGGCCTTCCTTGATGCTGAAGTTGATTTGCACCGAGGCGGGAGGAATGGATTTGACGTCGGCCTTGATCGTGGCGAATTGATGTCCATGTTCAGCCAGTAGTTCAGCCAGAACGTTTTTCGCGCGCATTACCTTGGTGGGATCGTACTGGCCTTCCACCGAGAGGCCGACCTTCTCCTTCTTGAAGCGGTCAAGAATATCGGAGGTAGAGACGGAACTGTTGCCCTTGTAGTTGATCTCGCGAATGGTGGGACGTTCGCGGACGAAGACATTCAGGATGATGCCCTTCTCCGTATCCTCGCGCTCGATGCGGAGATCCTCAAAGTAGCCGGTGTTCCAGAGGGAGTTGAAGTCGCGCTCGATCGAGACGGAATCGTAGGTATCGCCAGGATGGGTGAACATACGGGCGAGGATGGTCTCCTTGGGGATACGGCGGTTGCCGATGACCCGGATGGACTCGATAGTCTGCGATTGCTGGGCGAGAGCCGTGCCGGCTGAGAAGACGAGCAGGAACGCAAAGATAAGTCGGAAAAAAATGGCGGAAACCCGCGTACGGCGGGAGATTTCGTCGTGCTTGATGAGTACCCCACGGACCTGTCCGTCGGGGCCCCCTATCTTCACCGGGCTGGAATCCTGCGGCGAGCACAAGTACTGGTGCGGTCCAAGGTAAGGCTTCACGGGAAGAATATGCACACCCTCACTGCTTAAGTTCTGTTACAGCCTTTAGGAAAGATTGATTTTATCATCTCGAAGACGGTGTCTTCTGAGCGCAACAACCTCATCGGAACCACGGATGAAGCGCTCGGATCGGAAACCAAACTTCCCTAAATTTCCTGCCGCGCCAATCAGTACCCTGCGGACGAAATCTTGTCCGCGGAGCGTGTTTATCGCGTCATTCGGGACTCCGGGCACTTCACGAAACGAGTGACAGAACATGGATGGACGAAAACAGATCTACCATCGAATGCTGAACCTGATCGCCAACCGCCTGCTCATTTGGGTCCTAGATCAGTTTACCGGACCGAAATGGGCAGGAGCTAACGCCCAGGGGATTGATACCTGTAAGCGGAGAGTCCTTGCCCTAAATGACTGGATATGAACGAATGCACGATGCTTAGACGCAGACGCAGCCAACATGACATCCTCAAAAGCGACGAGGGTTGAGGAGAAAATGGCAGAATCTTCAGATACCGTCTACAGTTTTTCAGCGCAGACACTGGCCGGGCGCTCGACGAGCCTGTCGGATTTCAAAGGCAGGGTGCTGCTGATTGTGAATACAGCCAGCCAGTGCGGGTTCACCCCGCAGTACGCAGGGCTGGAGTTGCTGTATCAGACATATAAAGAGCGTGGATTGGAGGTACTGGGCTTTCCGTGCAACCAGTTTGGCGCGCAGGAGCCGGGAACGGCAGACGAGATCGGCGCCTTTTGCGAGCAGAACTACGGAGTGACCTTTCCAATGTTCGCCAAGATTGATGTGAATGGCGAGAAGGCGCATCCGCTTTATCAGTTCCTGAAAAAAGAAAAGCGAGGGCTGCTGGGGCCGCTGGGCGGCGGAGCGATCAAGTGGAACTTCACGAAGTTTCTGGTCGATCGAAGCGGAAGAGTGATTTCGCGGTTTGCGTCAACCACCAAGCCGGAGAGTCTGACAAAAGATATTGAAAATCTGCTTGAGAGCAAATAGCGAGGCGGGGAGAGAAAGATGCGCAAGAATCTTCCGATGATTCTGATACGCGTGATTGTGGGAGTGGTGTTTCTGACCGAGGGCATTCTGAAGTTCGTGTATCCCGCCGGATTGGGCTGGGGGCGATTCGCGAACATCGGGCTGCCGTTGCCTCACCTGCTCGCGCCGATTGTCGGAGCGGTGGAGATTGCGGCGGGCGGAGCGCTGATTCTGAATCTATATGCCGGGGACGCAGCCTTGTTGCTGCTGATCGTGATTCTGACAGCGATCTTCACGACCAAGGCGCCGATCCTGCTCGGGCATCCGCTGGGGAGGTTTGCAGCGCCAAAGCTGGAGCACTATGGACTGCTCAGTTTTGTCCACGAAGCGAGAACAGATTTGTGCATGCTGTTTGGCCTGGTGGCGGTGCTGCTTGACAGCGGGATGAGCCTGCGACTCAAGGGACGCTAGGAGTGGGCCTACCTGGGGGAACCTTATAAGGGCCGTCAGCCAAAAGTCGGCAGAAGCTTCTGCTGTGGAAACTTCGTTATGAATGAATAAGTGACGAGGGGACGGTGATCCTACTGCGATGAACGGAACTGGGCTCCCGGACCACATCGATTCACCATCGGAAGCTCAATACGCCACGGATCAGTCAAAGAGAGAAGATAACATTGACGATCGAGTTCACTTCCTGCGGCCTCCCGTCTAAGAAGCGAGGCGAGTACCGCCACTGAGCCACTGCTTCTTTCGACGCGGACGTGAGCAATGACGAAGGACTCGACAAAACACGGATGTCAGTAACTTTGCCATCCCTTCCGATCATTGCATCTAGAATCACCGTCCCGGATAACCGCTCAGCTTTCGCGGCTTGTGGGTAAATGGGCGGTATTTTATTTTCGAGTCTTCCTTCGTCATTCGGCAGCAATCGATCTGCAGACAGGAAAGGCATTGCACCAGAGGGCGGTTTGATCGTCTCCGGGTCAGCCCAATCGCCGATCGTCTCCACGCAGAACGTGAGCAGTTTGTGCCTACGGTCCGTAATCGAAATCTCGCGCGGGATAACGTGGTTCTGCCTGTTAGTCAGTTGGCTAAATTCTATATATACCGAGTTGAACAAACGTTCAATGCGCAAGACTGGAATATGCGGATCGAAACAGTAGCTACCCGGCTGCACGCCGGGCAAGAAAGGAGATTTCCCATCGGATCTAGCATGGGCTCTTATTTCCACGCATGGAAGCTTCAGTTTGCCGATACTCATCTGGTCTCGTTTGATCTCAAATCCGCCTTGGTCCAGCGAGGAAAGGTCGGGGACCGGCGAGAATACAAGGTTCTCAATGGCATGTTCGAAATAAAAGAGCCTATCGCCAGCTGACTGCTGCAATGCGTTCCCGTCGGCAGTATGCCACTCGCTGCGGGTACCTCCGGCCCGGCTCCAACTGCTCCTATAGACTCCTGGCTTTTCCCACCAGAATTCGTACTTGCCCTGTTGCGCCGGGTTTCCGGCATCATCGAAAATCTGATAGGTTCCGATCAGGTGCCATGGTTTAAGAGCTGAGTCGTTATAGCCGTACAGCGGTTTGGCTGCGGCGAGGAGGACTCGCGGATCCTTGGGAAGTTCAGCAACCGATGTAGTCGGGTTCTGGGCGACTGATGAAGCAAAGGTGGCGATTATAGGAAGTGCAATGATTAAGTGAAGGCGCATGTGGTTTCGTGGGTTCCTCTGTGATCAGGACTTTCTCTCCAACCTGATGGCTGTGTCCACGGTGTGGCTGTCATCATTAACATGTAGCGTGTATTTAACTTTCACCGTAGCGAAGATCCTCTCCAACTGCGGGTTGACGCCATAAGTTGCAAAGAATCCAAGGATAGCGCCCTCATTGAATACCGAGCCCTTCGGCATCTTCCAGGCCTTCAGGATCGCGGCGCGCAGATCATCACTTACGTTTTCGATCGTGAGATTCCCCATTGTGAAAACTGGGCCTGGTACCGCAGTAACCGAATAGCTCACCCTATCGCTCGATCGATCCAGGGTGGGGATCGGCTTCACCTGCGCTCTCATGAAACCGCGGTTATGGTATTGCCTTTCAATGAAGTGCCAGTTTGCGGCAATGTGCTCGGCCGAAGCGACATCGCCGGGGCGCGTCTGTGCCTGCTTGTCGAAATCGGCCTGTGACACAATTAGGTCCGACGCTAAATGAATGCTTTCCACCTTGTACAGCGGGCCAGATGTGACGGACATGCGGAAGGGAATGCGTACAGCTTCGGGAGTGACTGAGATGGTCGGGAGTTGCGATGCCTCAACCTTTGCATCGAGGTAGCCCTTGGCACGGTACACCTCTCCCACGCCTCCGCTGATCGCTGCCACACTACCTTGACGATCATAAGAAGATCCGGAAATGCTCGCTAGCACCTTTTGGACATCAGGGTCGAATGCAGACCCGTCGGGCTGGATCTCGCCAATCAACATCTGAGGCGAGACAATGGTGAAACTGATGGCAGTAACCGTGCTTTGCCCCAACTGGGCGTAAGGCGCAGTTTGAATAGTGGCAGGGATTGCCTGCGCCTTGAGAACGTCTTCCAACGCGGCACGCACGTCCTTCAGCAATCCGCCTTCGGCAGGCACCTTGCCACGATAAAGCGGAACTCTGTCTCGAATCTTTTCATCCAGCTCCGGGTCTATGGCGAGGGGAATATTCTCCAGGCGAACGGAATAGAGCTGCTCAGAAGGCTGGACCTGAAATACTAGATCGTTCCCATCAAACTTGTAGCTGATGCTGGCGAACAGTCCGGTGTCCATAAGCTTCTGAGTGCGTGCATTTACGTCCTCTGTGGAGAGCACTGATCCGGGCTGCAAGGCGATGGTAGACAAAAGTTCCTGGTCGGAGTAGGCATTCGCGCCCTTGAAATGAATGGCCTTCGGCTGAAATGTCTGCGGCTTCGCTGACAATACCGCGGCAAGACACACAATTCCCGTCAGCAAAAAATACCGGAAACTACGCATGGGGAAAGGGTACCAGAGCTCAAATCCAATTTGAAAGGGCGAGAGCACCTTCGGCTGTGTGTACTCGGGATAACAGCGGCGTCATATCGAGTCAGGTCGATCTTCAGCATTCTGAGCGAGTGGTGACCTATTCGTCAGTTATTCTTCGGTAAAAACCGCAAAGAGAAGCGCACCTCGTTCACTCGCGTTGGTTGAAGTGCATCAGCCGTCGAAACGGTAGGCGCTGATCCTCGCGCCCATCGGCTCATCCGTGAAGATGCGCTTACCCGCGGCTTCGCCTCCTGCGCCAGCGGCGACCATCAAGGGAATCAAATGCTCTTCGCGCGGATGAGCGTAGGCCGCAAATGGGGCTTCGCGCCAGTTGGAGAGCAGGGAACTGCGCTGCGTGGCCGGCGACTCTACCGCGCAGGTGAGCCATGCATCGAATGCACGGGCACGTTCTGGAGTTTCAGGGCGCATGTAAGCGCGAAGATTGTGAAAGCTCATGCCGCTGGCGATGATAAGAACTCCTTCGTCGCGGAGAGCCGCCAGGGCGCGGCCCGCGGCAATGTGCGAGGCCGGATCGAGCGAGTTCGCAAGCGACAAGGTGACAACCGGGATCTCCGCCTTTGGGAACGCAACCTTCAGAGGAACGAAGACGCCGTGGTCGTAGCCGCGGGTGGGATCGGTCGCAGAGGGGAGACCGGCGGTGCGGAGAAGATCTGCGACGTGCGCGGCTAGCCCCGGGTCGCCGGGTGCGGGCCAGGTGAGTTGGTAGGTATGCGCGGGGAAACCGGAATAGTCAAAAATGAGCTGCGGCGCGGCGGCGATAGAGGCCGTGAAGGCCGGCTCTTCCCAATGACCGCTGATAATGAGGAGTGCTTTCGGCTGGGCGGGCAGCGTGGCAGCAAGTGACTCGAGAAAGCGCTGGGTGGCGTTCCAGGTATCGGCCGGTCCCCAGGTCCAATCCATGAAGAAGCAGGGACCACCACCGTGAGGCAGAAAAATGGAGGGCTGGCGTTCGGCGTTTGCGGGCATCGTGAATCTCCGGCGTTCCCGGCCACGTTACCGGCCAGGAACTATCTGTTGCAACAACTATCTGATGCGTGGGAAGCACGCGGAGATTCAGATGCCGCTAGAATGCCGGCTCGGCCAGTATGTATACGTAGACCAGCATGGCGGCGCCGATCAGCGCCGGGATCAAGCCGCAAAGAAAAACCGGCGAGCCATGCAGAAGGGCATAAAGAAATATGGTTACGCCGAGGCCAACGCCGATATTGATGATGCCGCCGATTTTCATGCCTTCGCGCGTCTTCAGGCTCGCCATGCGCGCTTGTTCGCGCATTAGCTCGACTGCGGCGTTGCCGCCTTGTCCCGGTGCTTCGGCGACGCGCCGAATGGTTTCGGCCTTGTAAAAAGCTTCGCGCTCCTTGTGGCGGTGATCCATCCAGGTGGCAGTGGGAAGAAAGATGCCGAACAGTGCTACTGCGCCGACAGCGAGAAAAATCCACATTCCATTCGCCATTAGAAAGTCCTCGGAACCGAAAAGATACTGGAGTACCAAATGTGCCATATCATCCTCCTACTTGCCGGGACCGCTTTTATCCCTTGCGAATGGTGGGACAAGGGCGGAGGCGGGGCGGTTGCATTTTGTTTGACAGCGAACGCGGGGCAACAAAATGCAACCGCGTGAGGCAGGGGCTTGTCCTACCCATAGGAGAGCTCGCGGATTTGCGTACGACTGTCAGAGATGCGGACGATGACCGAAACGCCGACGCGTTACGGGCTGCGGGCGCGTTGCGCGGCACCAGCACTTCCCGAGGAGCCGACGCCGACCTGGCCGATGTAGAGCGCGTGCTCGCGGGCGATGTGAATGCGTTTGAGGGCATCGTGCGCAGGTGGCAGGGACCGCTGGTGAATATGGCGTGGCGGTATTGTCGCGATCGCGGGCGCGCCGAAGAGATGGCACAGGAGGCGCTGGTGCGGGCCTGGCGCGGGTTGGCGCAGTGGCGTCGAGAGGGCAGTTTTTCGACGTGGCTGTTTGCGCTGGCGGCGAATGTGTTTCGTTCAGAGCTGAAGCGGTTTCCGACGCTCGATGTGCGGATCGAGGATGCGCTTGAACCCTCGCAAGGAGCGGCACAGTTGAGCGACCTGACGATGAGACAAAGCTCTGATGTTGTCAGGCGAGCGGTGCTGGCGTTGCCGGTGCGCTATCGCGAGCCGGTGATTCTGTTTTATTTTCACGAGATGGATTTAGGCGCGGCAGCACGCACCATGGGGATGCCGGAAGGAACGGTAAAGGCGCGGCTGGCGAGGGCGCGGGCTTTGTTGAAGAAGCGGTTTCCGCATCTCGAGGATGAGCAGGCGGCGATGGGGCTGGCGGAGAAGGAGGCGTGACGATGGAGCCGAAGGAAAAGTTGGAGAACCTCGACAGAGTTTTAAGAACGGAAGAGGCATTGGCGCCTTCGTCAGGCTTTGTGTCGGCGGTGATGGAGCGCGTGCGCGAAGAGGCACGAGCGCCAAAGCCGATTCCGTTCCCTTGGAAGCGGGTGCTGCCGGGTGCGGTGGTTGCCGCGGGTGGGCTCGTGTGGATTGGGCGTCGAGGTGTGCCGGCAGGGATGTCAGCACGCATGCCGGATCTGCGTTCGCCTGTCGAGCTGTGCGACGCATGTGCCGCAGCAGATGACAGGAACGTTGCAGGACGCGGGCTGGGTGGCGGCGGCGCTGGGCGTGTCGCTGCTGTCGTGGTTGCTGGCACGACGCATGATTGGGCGCAGCGGGTTGATCTAATTCGGCGGCTTCACCTATTCGATAGCGAAGACAGCGTAGACGCTGGCTTCGCGGCTTACCTGGTGCGGTTCAATCGCCAGTGGCTGGGGAGCCGCCTCCGCACTTCTCATCGCCATGGCCATCATGGGCCTCGGGTACTGCGGCGCAGTCAGTTGATTGCTGACGTAAATCAGCGAGCCGAGGCGCACGCCCATTCCCTTGGCCAGTACTTCCGCATTTGCCTTGGCGCGTGAGGCGGCCTTGTCGAGGGCTTGGGCTTCAAGGGCCTTCTCGTCCTTCACGGTCCAGTCGATCTGGCCGCTGCTGGTGGCTCCAGCGTTCACGGCGACATCGAGCACCTCGGCGGCGCGGTCAGGCGCGACTTTGACGGTCCACTGCTGGCGAAGGACGTATTTGAATTGCTTCGGGTTAGTGTAGTCGCGGTCGAGGTATTGCGACTCGCTGCGGATTGAAGCATCCGGTACACCGGCCTGCTTGAGTGCGGCGATGATGGCGTTGGAGGCGCGTGATCCATCGGCGTATGCGGACTTGGCGTCCTGCGGTTGCGTGACGAAACCGATGTGAAGGATGGCGAGATCGGGCTCTACGATGACGCTGTCGGTTGCGGTGACGGTTAGCGTGCGATTGCTGGAGTCGACCTTGAGCTGCGGCTGGGTTGGCTGCTGGGCTGCCGCCGTGATAGTTGCGAGGAGAACTGCGGGAATGAGGAAAGCGATTTTCATGATTCTGCTCCTTACATAGATCGACCGGAGCGGGTGAATTTCCGCTCTCTGGTCAAGGAACGGTCGCGAATTACTTTCTTGCGTGCTTTTCTCCAAACGCGCGAAGTTTGGCCAGGGTTGCGGCGGCTTCGCCGGAGTCGATGGCTTCGGCGCCGAGGGCTACGCCTTCTTTCAGATCGCCGGCGAGGTCTGCGGCGACGAGGGTGGCGGCGGCGTTGAGCAGGACGATGTCGCGGCGGGCGCCTTTGATGCCGGTGAGCACGTCGTAAAGCAGCGCCTTGTTGGTTGCGATGTCGCCGCCGGTGAAGTCGGCGAGGGTGGCGCGGGGCAGGCCGGCCATCTCCGGAGTCATGCGCGCGGCTTTGATCGTGGGCTCGTCGCCGGGTTCCGTCTCCTCGATGCGCGCGACCACGGATTCGCCGGTGGTGGTGAGTTCGTCGATGCCATCGGTGCCGTGGACGACGAAGGCGCGCTTGGAGCCGAGGGCCAGGAGCGCGCGGCCTACGAGAAGAACGCGGCTGGGAGCGAGCACGCCGACGACCTGGATGCGGGCGTGCGCGGGATTGGTGAGCGGGCCGCAGAGATTGAAGATGGTTCGGAAACCGAGAGCGCGGCGCAGCGGGGCCGAGCGTCTTCATCGCGGGGTGATAGAGCGGCGCGTAGAGGAAGACGAAGCCGGTTTCGCGCAGGCATTCGACGGCGAGTTCGGGCGTGAGGTCGATGGGAACGCCGAGGGCTTCGAGGACGTCGGCTGCTCCGCAGAGCGAGGTGACGGCGCGATTGCCATGCTTGGCGACCTTGGCTCCGGCGGCTGCGGCAACGAGGGCTGCGCCGCAGGAGATGTTGAAGGTGAGTGGACCACCGCCGCCGGTGCCGACGCAGTCGACAAGTTCGGCGCGCTCTTCGTCGGTGAGCGGAACGGGGACCGACTGCTCGCGCATGACGTCGACGAAGCCGGCGAGTTCAGGGGCCTGTTCGCCGCGCGTGGCGAGGACGGTGAGCAGGGCGGCGGTTTCGACCTCGGGCGCCTGGCCGGAGAGGATCTGGCGGAGCACGTCGCGGGCCTGCTCGCGCGTGAGTTGTGCGCCGTCTTCGGCGAGAGGTTTGAGAAGGGTCTTGAGGGAATCCATGGCTCTCGAATATGGTATTGCACAGGCGTCCGCCTACCGTGCCGCCAAGGACATGCCGCCGCCCTCGGTTTCTCCGTGCGCACCGTCGCGTACATCCTACCCGCCGCAGACTAGCCGATGCCCTAAACAGCCGCGATCTCCTGTGACAATGATCTCGCAGGCTGCTACTTCCACCACGAGTAGCCTGCGCTGAATTGCAGGCTCACATTGATGCCCGGATTGTGGTCACCTAATCCAGCATTCGAGATGTGCACAGCCTTCGCCGCAAAATCCAGACTGTTACTCCTTTTGAGGAAGACGCTTTCGCCGATTCCAACCTGCGGCGTGAAATTGATGACGCTCGTTGATCCTCCGGCGAACAGAGGGAATTTGTGATTCGTCCACAATAGTCCGCCCCCCATCTGCGCCCAAGGCATGGTACGTCCTGTTTCACTCCGTACAAAATTCCACCGACAGAGAACGGGTGTGACCGACGCGCCGTATCGGGTGTAAGGACCATACGTGAGAATCAGGGACGGCGCTCCGGGTGGCGCGCCTGCATAAACATCATGTTCGAATTGCGGGTAGCGGGCCATCCAGAACGGCATCAGCTCAACGAGAGCTTCTACATTGCCGTGGAGGACTTTTGGCCCAGCGGGGCGGGTGAGATTCCTACCCACAATCACTCCGGCGTTGGCGAAGTTCAACGCGAGATCAAACGCCGGAAATGCGGTGGAGTGGACTTCGTAGAAAGGGGCAAATCCTCCCGTGCCAAATCCACCAAGCTGCCACGTGCGATGGAGCGACGTATCCTTGTTCGGAACGGGAGATTGTTGTGCACTGGCGCCGCATGTAGTAAGCGCGACAACCACCCAAATCATCAAGACGGAAAAAAAGCGAGGACTCCAGCGGCTTCTCGCAATACCCATTGTCTTCCCACCTTCGAGCGTACACCTCAGTTGATAAAACACTGCCGTCAACTGGAGTAGTCACTCAGAAGATCGGGTGTGAGAGTGCTCACAGCTCGATGTTTGCTACCGCGCTCTAGCCAGGACACGCCCCGAATGAAAGACCATAGATACACCAATCTCACCAGCCTATACGCGATGCTTCTGCAGATGGCCCACTCATCGACGCACACGTGGTGGGAATCTCAAAAAATGAGTATGTGCCCTGTTCATCGCGGCATTATCGCGATGAGCGGGTTGCGATGAGTGGGCCGCGAAGACTCCCCGTCCATTCTGACTCGATCTCGGCCACTCCCCTCATCCTAGTGGCGTAATGCGAAAAGCTGCTCCACGTATATTGCTCCGGCGAAGCCACCAATCCTCGTTTTACCGGGTTGCGATGAATGTATCGGATCACTTCTGAGCGGGCCGCTTCGCCCCGGATATTCCGGTCAAAATAGCGCTCTTGCCAGAACCGCTCTTGATCACCTTTCAATTTTCGGGAGGTGGTCTGCTTGAGAGCCTTCACAAGCTGTGCCAAAAGAATCGATGGCGGTTCGTTTACGAGCAAGTGCACGTGCTCGGGCATCAGCACGTAGGCGTAGATTCTGGCCTGATGACGTGCCCGAATCTGTTCCAATACGGCCTCGAATGTGTCTTTAGGCTCTGGCGCCGGAAGCAACTGCAGACGGTGAAAGCAGCTGAAAGTGATGAAATGAAGTGCCTCGGCTTTCTGGAACCGTTTCAAACCATACGGCATCGTTCCATGGTAAACAGCCGTCCCGAAGACCCGCTCATCGCGATGAAGCCACGATGAACGGGGCACAGACCGTCCTCAAAGCTTTGATCGGGTCCGGTATGAAAAGGATGAGGGCCACCAGCCGTTGAATGCCAACCGTCTAAGCAGAATCCCGGTTTGCGGGGCCATCGTGCAGCAAGATAGTATTTGGGTACCGCGGGAACGATCGCGCTGACCGGCATTTAGTTGTTTTCCAGAATTGATTCCCGAACCTATCAGCGGACGTTGCGGTTCCTACCGACATGAAAATTCACGAGTATCAGGCAAAAGAGATCCTGGCGAAGTATGGCGTTGCCGTGCCCAAGGGCGAAATGGCGAATACGCCGGAAGAAGCGGCCGAAGTGGCGCGCAGACTATTCGCCGAGGGCGCCAATGGCGTGGTGGTGAAGGCCCAGATTCACGCAGGTGGCCGCGGCAAGGGCGGCGGCGTGAAGGTGGCGCGCACTCGCGACGAGGCCGAGACGCATGTAAAGAACATTCTCGGCATGCAGCTCATCACGCACCAGACCGGTCCGCAGGGGCAGAAGGTGCAGCGGCTGCTGATCGAGGAGACGGCGGCCATCGATCGCGAGCTGTATCTCGGCATCGTGCTCGATCGCGCGACGGGAAAACTCGTCTTTATGGCTTCGCAGGCCGGCGGCATGGAGATTGAGGAGGTCGCGGCGAAGACGCCCGAGGCCATCTTCAAAGAGGCCATCGATCCGGCGGTGGGGTTCGGCGCATGGCAGGCGCGCAAGCTGGCCTTTGCGCTGGGACTGAAACCGACGCAGATCAATGCGGCGGTCGCGTTTTTGCAGAGCCTTTACAAGGCCTTCATGGATACAGATGCGTCGCTGGTCGAGATCAATCCCTTCATCACGACCAAGGATGACAAGCTGTTTGCGCTCGACGCGAAGATCACCTTCGACGACAACGCGCTCTTCCGCCATCCGACGATCAAGGCGCTGCGCGATGTGGCCGAGGAAGATCCGCTGGAAGTGGAAGCAAGCAAGTACGCGCTGAACTACATCAAGCTGGACGGCACGATTGCCTGCATGGTGAACGGCGCGGGCCTGGCGATGGCGACGATGGACATCATTCAGTACGCCGGCGGCTCGCCTGCGAACTTTCTGGATGTAGGCGGCGGCGCGACTCAGGAGCAGATTGAACATGCATTCGGGATTCTGCTGTCGGACGCGAATGTGAAGGCGATCTTCATCAATATTTTTGGCGGCATTCTGCGCGTGGATCGGTTGGCGACGGGCGTCGTTGCAGCGGCGAAGAATTTGAACGTGAAGGTGCCGATTGTGCTGCGGCTCGAAGGAACGAATGTGGAAGAAGGCCGCAAGATTCTGAAGGAGTCGGGCTTGAATTTCCAGGTTGGCGCAACGATGAAGGAAGCTGCTGAACTGGTGGTGGCTGCCGCGAAAGGGGCTAAATAATGGCTGTTCTAGTAGATAACGATACGCGGCTCATCGTGCAGGGAATTACGGGAAAAGAAGGCACGTTTCACGCGCTCGGTTGCGCGGAGTACGGCACCAAGGTTGTGGGTGGCGTAACTCCGGGCAAGGGCGGAACGAAGCATGAAGGCTGGCCGGTGTTCAACACGGTGGCCGATGCGGTGAAGGAGACGGGCGCGAATGCGACCATGATTTTTGTGCCGCCGCCGTTTGCCGCCGATGCGATTCTCGAGGCTGAGGACGCGGGCATTCCGCTGATCGTGTGCATCACCGAGGGCATTCCCACGCTCGACATGGTGAAGGTGTGGGCCAAGCTGAAGTCGTCGAAGTCGCGGCTGATCGGGCCGAATTGCCCGGGCGTGATTTCGCCGGGGAAAGCGAAGATCGGCATCATGCCGGGACGCATTCACAAGGAAGGCACGGTCGGCATCGTGTCGCGGTCCGGAACGCTGACGTATGAGGCCGTGCATCAACTGACGCAGCGCGGCATCGGGCAGTCGACGGCGATCGGTATTGGCGGCGATCCCGATCATCGGCACGACGCACATCGATGCGCTGCGGCTGTTGAATGACGATCCGGAAACCGAAGCCATCATCATGATCGGCGAAATTGGCGGATCGGCGGAAGAGGCTGCGGCGGAGTTTGTGAAGCAGCACGTGAAGAAGCCAGTGGTGGGATTCATCGCCGGGCAGACGGCGCCTCCGGGACGCCGCATGGGCCACGCCGGCGCGATTATTTCTGGCGGGCAGGGAACCGCTGCCGACAAGATGAAGGCGATGACGGCGGCCGGGATTCACGTGGTGGTGTCGCCGGCAGAGATCGGCGCGACGCTGGCGAAGGTGATTGGGAAGTGACGGGCAGCTTTTAGCTCTTAGCTGTTAGCTCGAAAGCAAAGGCCCACCGCGAGGTGGGCCTTGCGTGGCTTGAAAGCCGAAAGACGCAAATCGGTTCGCGGAGAGACTTGCATGAAGAACATCGATAAGCCGATCGCGCGTCAGAGGCATTCGCTGCGCGGCTGGGTATTCGTTTGCCGATAATGCTGGCGCCGATGGCGGGGGCGTGTCCACCGTCGTTGTCGATTGCTGTTGCGAATGCCGGTGGGATGGGTGCTTGCGGTGCGTTGCTGATGAAGCCGGAAGAGATCGCGGCTTGGTGCGCGGAGTTTCGTGCGCAGAGCCAGGGGAAGTTTCAGATCAATCTCTGGATTCCCGGGCCGACGCCGAAGCGCGATGCGGAACTGGAGCGGCGGCAGCGCGAGTATCTCGCGCAGTGGGGGCCTGCTGTTCCAGAGAGCGCCGCCGAAGGCGTGTTGCCGGATTTCGATGCGCAGTGCCAGGCGTTGCTCGACGCGACGGCCCAAGGCGATTTCGTCGATCATGGGTTTGTATGAACCTTCGTTTGTGGGGGAGATGAAAACTCGTGGCATTTTGTGGTTTGCGACAGCGACGACCGTCGCCGAAGCAAAAGCTGCGGCGGACGCCGGAGCTTTTGCAATTATCGCGCAGGGCATGGAAGCTGGCGGTCATCGCGGAGCGTTTAATGCTGCCGAAGCAGAACGGCGGATGGTGGGCCTGTTCGCGTTGTTGCCTCAAATCGTCGATGCGGTTTCGGTTCCGGTGATCGCGGCTGGAGGAATCGGTGATGGGCGTGGCGTGGCTGCTGCTCTCATTCTGGGAGCTAGCGCGGTGATGATCGGAACTGGTTTCCTGCGCTGCCCGGAAGCAAAGTTGAATCACGTCTGGGCGGACACGCTGGCGCAGACCGAGGCCGACGAGACAATGGTCACGCGCGCGTTTTCAGGACGACCGGGACGCGGTGTGACAAATAAATATGTGCGCATGTCTGCTGCGCCGGATGCACCCCCACCGGCGCCCTATCCTTTACAACGCGGGCTGACGCTTGCAATGCGCACGGAGGCATCGAAGGCCGGCGACACAGAGCGGATGCAGATGTGGGCTGGACAGGCGGCGAAACTGGCGCGGAGTGAGCCGGCGGGCGAGCTTGCAATTCAATTGTGGGAGGAGGCTTCGCGACTGCTGTAGATCGCGAAGCCACTAGCTACATTACCAGATCCGGCATGGTTTTGCGCTGACCATCTTGTCGCTTGGCTTGCAACTGAAGCTCTTCGCAAACTCCGGAAGGTTTTGCAGGATAGAGTTGGTTCGGTACTCATCCGGGGCGTGCGGATTGGCTCGCGCCTGGCTGCGTAACTGCTCGGGACGCGTCTGGGTGCACCACTGCTGCGCGTAGGCGATCCAGAAGCGCTGTTCGGGCGTGTAGCCATCGGTCTTTGCTGTCATGTCGAGATGCGCGGCCTCGGCCTTGTCTTGCCACGCCATCCATGCGAGCCACAGGCCGCCGAGGTCGGCGAGATTTTCGCCGAGCGTGAGTTTGCCGTTCAGGTGAACGCCGGGGACCGCCTCAATGGCGTCGTACTGATCGACCATGCACTGCGCTTTTTGATTGAACTTTGCTTCGTCCTCTTTGGTCCACCACTCTTTGAGATTGCCGTCTTTGTCGAATTGGCGCCCCTCGTCGTCGAAGCCATGCGTGAGTTCGTGGCCGATGGTCGAGCCCATGTCGCCATAATTCGCGGCGTCATCTTCCTTGTCGCTGAAGAAGGGCGGCTGAAAATATCCAGCGGGGAAGTTGACGTTATTTTGCTGCGAACTGTAGTAGGCGTTGACGGTGGGCGGCGACATGTACCACTCGTCCTTATCGACGGGTTTGCCGATTTTGGCGAGGTTGCGATTGAAGTTGAACACGCGCACCCGTTGCTGGTTGCCGAGCGGATCTCCGCGCACGATCACGAGCTTCGAATAGTCCCGCCACTTGTCGGGATAGCCGATCTTGTTCATCACAGTCTTCAGCTTTTCTTTTGCCTGGACCTTGGTGGCCGGGCTCATCCAGTCAAGCGAGTCGATGTCCTTGTCCATGGCCTGCTCGATTGCGAGCGTCATCTCGAGGGCCTGTTGCTTTTCAGCGGGCGGGAAATATTTGGCGACGTACACCTGGCCAAGAGCCTCGCCCATCTCACGATCGACGCGGCTGGTGCAGCGTTTCCAGCGTTCCTGCTGCTTTTCCGCACCGTTGAGGATATGCGCGTAGAAGTTCCATGACTCAGTCTCGAAGGCCTCGGGCATGCTGGTTCCCGCATAGGCATGAAGCAGGTGCCAGCGCAGGTAGGTCCTGATCTGGTCGAGCGACGTATCGGCAACCAGTGCGTTGAACTCAGCGAGGAACTTCGGCTCCTCGTTGTTCGCTTTGCCGCTGGCGGGGGCATGAGCCGCCTCAACGTAGTCGGTCAGATTGAAATGCGTAAGCATTTTGGTGAGCGCGGCAACATCGGTGGGGTGATTGAGATTCTGCGGTTCACGCGTCTCTGTAATGGTGAGAGAGGCTTTGGCAAGGCGCGTCTCGATGGCCATTACCGTTTCGGCGTCCTTGGCAGCCTGCGGCTCGGGTTCACCGGCGAGCACGAACATCTTACGGACGTGATCGACATACTGCTTGCGTTGCTCAACAGATTTGGCGTCGGTACGGAAGTAGTAGTCACGTTCCGGAAGGCCGAGGCCGCCCGCGCCATAGAACGAGATGACCTGGCTGGCATCGGCGAAGTCCTGGTCGGCGCTGAAATCAAAGAAAGCATTCACGCCGATCGTATGCAGATGCGCGAGCAGCACTGGTAACTCGTCAGCGGAGCGCAGCGCCGCGATGCGGTCGAGATCCGGCTTGATCGGCGTGAGGCCGAGCTGATTCACATTGGCCGTGTACATGCAGCTTGCGTACTCATCGCCAATTTTTTGCTCATTCGCCGTGCGATTGGGATCGGGCTTCGAGGTGTCTTCGAGAATCTGCTTCAGGTGCAGGCGGTTCAGTTCATACAGCTCGGTGAAACGGCCGTACGAGGTCTGATCGGGCGGAAGAGGATTGCGCTTGAACCAGCCGCTGCAGCTGTACTGGTAGAAGTTCTCGCAGGGATTGACGGATTTGTCGATCAGCGAAGTATCGAAGACGCGCAACTCGGGCGGCGTAGGTGCGGCGGGTGTTACGTTCTGGCTGAAAGCGCTTGCGGCGGCAACCAGTGCAATCAAAGCGAGGCCGGAGGGAGAGAATACAGCTGCTAACCGGGACATGGCGAAACTCTAGCAGATTGGGGCGCGCTTGGTCGCCGATTATGACCATTACAATAGTGGATGGGCTTAAGCCGATTTTGAGGAGCTATCGAGTGGCGCAACGCACTTTCAGCATTATCAAACCAGATGCAGTAAGCAAGGGCTATGCGGGGGCCATTCTGGCCGAGATTGAGAAAGCCGGATTCAAGCTGATTTCGATTCGCAGGCAGACAATTTCAAAGCAGCAGGCGCAGGGTTTTTATCACGTGCACGCGGCGCGGCCGTTCTTCAACGACTTGTGCGAATTCATGTCATCGGGTCCGATTTTTCTGATGGTTCTGGAGAAGGATAACGCCATTGCCGATCTGCGCAAGCTGATGGGCGCGACCAATCCCGCGAATGCCGATGAAGGAACGATCCGCAAGAAGTTCGCGGGGTCGATACAGGAGAACGCGATTCACGGGTCGGACGCGGAAGAGACGGCGACGTTCGAGATCGGCTATTGGTTCGCGGGGTACGAGTTGATCTAGGTTGGCTGTCGCGTGACGGGTGCCCGTCTTAGCCGAAAAGATTGTCGATCTTCTCTCGAAGCGCTGCAACTTCGCGTTGCAGCTCCGCAACCGTCGATTCCAACTTTGCGATGCGATCGTCCTGCTCGGGCGTCGTGGCAGCAATCATCTGAGCAGACGCCGCACTCGCCGGCATCTGTATCGACTCCACTGGACCGGAAAGCAGATGGGCGTAGCGGGCTTCCTTGGTGCCGGGTTGGCGCGGAAGAATGGCGATCAGTGATGGATCGCGTTCGGTTAGTTTTTGCAGTCCGGCGAGCACGTCGCTGATCTCTTCAAATCGGTGTATGCGCTCCGTGCGGCCTCGGAGCTCACCCGGAGTCTGCGGACCGCGCAATAACAAAACGCAAATCAGAGCGGTTTCGGCACGGCTGAAGTTGAAGGCTTCCCCGAGCC
Organism: uncultured Acidobacteriaceae bacterium; assembly: GCA_963832035.1. Lineage (GTDB taxonomy): Bacteria > Acidobacteriota > Terriglobia > Terriglobales > Acidobacteriaceae > Telmatobacter. The sequence continues at coordinate 296,689 of CAWHSK010000006.1, forward strand.
AGTGTTCGTACTTGGTGACGCGGCCATCGGCGGAGCGGGCGCGGCCTGCAAGCCCCTTGTTTTCGAGGCCGTGCAGGGCCTGACGTGTGTCATCTTCATCGAGGTCCATCACCGGCTCGCGGTTCGAACGCTGATTGCACGCGTTGATGAGCGCGTTAAGGGTGAGCGGATAGTAGTCAGGCGTGGTGATTTCTTTTTCGATGAGGGCGCCTAGGGCGCGGGCTTCGGCGGCGGAGAGCTTAATGGGCTCGGTGACCATGGGTCTATTGTGACATCTGAGCTTCGTTCTATTGCCGCGGTGTACTGTCGGCTCGTTGCTCTCCCCGGATGTTTCGCATGGATGGGGCACCCGAAATCTTTGATTTGACCTGACTACGCTGGTTCTTCTTCGGGTTTGCGATTGCGCGTGAGCAGGAAGTAAACCACCGGCGTGACGACCAGGCTCAGTACCATCGAAATCGCGAGGCCACCGATGACGGCGATAGCCAGAGGCTGCAGCATCTGCGAGCCGGCGCCGAGCGCGAAGGCCAGCGGCAGCATGCCGCAGACCGCGGCGATGGCGGTCATCACAATGGGGCGCAAGCGACGTTGAGCGGCGTGCATCATTGCCTCGGCTGGAGAGACCCCTTCCGCGCGGAATTTTTCGTCTGCGTCGAGCAGCAGAATTCCGTTCTTGGCAACGATGCCGATGACCATGATCAAGCCCATGAACGACGCAACATTGAACGTCGTGCGTGTAATCAGCAGAGCGAGAATGACGCCGGAAATCGACAGAACCGATGACGTGAGAATCGCAATGGGGGCAGGGAAGTTGCGGAACTCAGCAAGCAGGACGCCAAAGACCAGCGCGAGCGCCAGCAGGAGCACTTTCAGAAGATCGTGGAAGGACTTTTGCTGCTCTTCATATGTTCCGCCATAGGTGACGCGCACGGACGCAGGCAGGTGCAGACCTTCGACGGTTTGCTGGACCCGGGCCATCCCGGTGCCAAGGTCAGAGCCTTCAAGGCGGCCGGTGACGACAACCATCCGCTGCAGATTTTCGCGGCGAATCTCGTTCTGCGGCGGAAGCTGTGTGATCGCGGCGAGCGAGCCAAGCGTCGCTGTGTGTCCCGCGGAACTGTTGAAGACGGTATTCTGAATCGCATCGAGCGACTTGCGGTGATCGTCGCCCAGGCGCACGCGAATGGTAGAGGGACGGCCATTGGCGATCAATGGATCATTCGCGGGTAAGCCATCGAGAATCGAAGTCGCATCTTCGGCGACCTCGGTGGGGGTAAAGCCGAGGCGCCCGGCAACAGTAGGGTTGACCTGGAAGTTGGTGGCAGGTCCGCTGATAGTGTTATCGATTCCATTCTCCACGTCGACTACACCGGGAATCTTGCCGATGGCGTCGCCGACTCGCGGTCCGAGCTGCGTCAACAACGCCTCGTCGTCGGAGAAGATCTTGATCTGGATTGGCTCGGGAGCATTGGACAAATCGTCGATCATGTCCTGCAGCACCTGGATGAACTCGACGTCCAACGCTGGCTCGGTGGCCTTGATTTGGGCACGCACGTCATGAATGATGTCGTCGATGGCGCGACTGCGTTTGGCCTTGAGCTTGACGGTGAAATCGCCAGTGTTGGCCTCGGTCACAGCGGCCAGTCCCATCTGCAAGCCGGTGCGGCGCGAGGTGCTTTCAACCTCGGGCGTATCACGCAAAATTCGCTCAACATGCTGGAGAACGCGGTTGGTCTCGCTCAGAGAACTGCCCGCGGGCATGATGTAGTCGAGGATGAATCCGCCCTCGTCCATCTCCGGCAGTAGGTCAGAACCTAGCGTCTTGTATCCAAAGTAAGTGCCAATCACAAGCACCAGACACGCGAGGCCGAGCAATAGCGGCTTTGCCAATGCCCAGTCGAGCACGCGGTGATGGAGCTTGAGCACGCGGCTCATAAAGCGGCCGGTTGTGTGCTCCTTGTGTTCTGCGGTGTCGCGATTGCGCAGTAACACGAGGCTCAGGCCGGGCGTCCAAGTAAGCGCCAGCATCAGCGAAGTCAGCAGCGAAGCAGCCATGGTGATGGCGAGCGCGCGGAAGAAACTTCCGGTTACGCCGGTGACGGCGATAAGCGGAAGAAACACAACGACGGGGGTGATGGTCGAGCCAATCAAAGGAACGGTGATTTCTTTGAGGGCTTTGCGCACAGCGCTGGCGCGAGGCTCACCATTGTCGCGATGCATGACGATGTTTTCGACGACAACAATGGCGTCGTCGATCACGAGGCCGATGGCTGCGGCGAGGCCGCCGAGGGTCATCAGGTTGAAGCTCTGGCCGATCGCCCACAGCACGAGGATCGTTACGGCGACAGTGACGGGAATAACGAGTCCGGCGATCAGCGACGAAGTCCAGTCGCGCAGGAAGAGGAAGAGGATGATGCAGGCCAGGATGAGTCCGATGAAGATGGCGTCGCGCACGCTGGAGATGCTGTCGCGCACGAGCTGTGACTGGTCGTAGAAGGGTTCGAGCTTTACCCCCGGCGGCAGTTTCTGGCGGAGCTGCGCAATCTCGGCGGAAACCGCATCGGCAACCGCGACTGTATTGGAGGACGGTTGACGCGCAATGTTCAGCAGCACTGCATTTTTGCCGTTCGCAGTAACCGTGGTGTAGACGGGCAGCGTTGACGGCTGCACGGTCGCCACGTCGGCAACACGCACCGGAGCGCCGATCGCAGTGGTTTTCACCACAAGCTGGCGGAGCCCTTCCGCATCATGAACCTGCGCGCCTACAAGCCCGAGTATCAATTGATGATTGGCTTCGTAGAGGCCGGGTGAATCGACAATATTCGAGGCTTGGATCGCGTTGACGAGATCGGTGACGGTGACGCCGTTGGCTGCGAGCTGCGCAAGATTCGGTGTCACGCCAAATTCCGGTACCTGCCCACCCTGTACCGTCACAGTGCTCACGCCAAGCACGCGATTGAGCGGCGGCTTCAGGTCGTATGTCGCCAATTCCCATAGCTGCGTTTGCGAGACCGTGTCGGAGGTGAGGCTGTAGCCGAGGATTGGAAATGTGGCGAAGGTAAGGCGGTTGGTGGTGAAACGCGCACTGGAGGGTAAGGTCTGTTGCACTTTCGCGAGAGCCGCGTCCGTGAGCTGGAGCGCCTGGTACATATCGGTGTTCCAGTCAAAGAAGAGGCTGACCTCTGCCGATCCGCGACTGGTGGTGGAGCGCACCGTGACGAGACCGGGAACGGAATTGACCGCATCTTCGACGGGCCGCGTGATGGTGACTTCCATCTGCTCCACGGGCATCACGCCGTTGTCGATACCGATGACCACGCGTGGAAAGCTCGTCTCGGGAAAGACCGAGATGGGCACCTGAAGCGCAGCGTAAATGCCGGCGATGGTAAGTATCGCGGCGAAGAAGAAGATCGGCCGTGTGAAGTGAGACAGCCAGAATGATTCTTCGCCGACCACCGGCGTTTGAGTGGCGATCGACATCAGTCCTTGTCGCCTCCCTTGCCGGCTGCGGGCTTGGCGTCATCCTCGTCTTCGGCTTTACCGACCTTCACCTTGGCGCCTTCGTCGAGTCCATAGGAACCGCTGGTGATGACCATGTCGGCGGTCGTGAGGCCCTTCGTGATTTCAATATCGTCGCCGTCCTGAATGCCGAGCTCAACCGCTTTCTTGTGCGCTGCGCCATCCGTGCCGACGACCATCACCGATTTGGAGCCGTCCTGCGCCGTGAGGATCGACGAGACAGGAACTTTCAATGCTTTCTCGACAGTCCTGCCAGTGATGGAGACCTTCACCGGCGTTCCAACTTTCAATTCGGCTTGCTTGTTGTCGACTTTCAGCCAGATTTCGACCGTGGTGCTGCCGGGATCAAGCGCGGGACTGATCAGCGTGACCTTGGCGTCTACCGGATCCTTGACGCCGGGAACAAGGAGGGTTGCATCGTCTCCGATCTTCATTTGTTGTGCGAGACTTTGCGCGATATGCGCCTTGGCCAGCAACGCCGACGTATCCATCACGGTGATCAGGGGCGCACCGGCAGCTGGACTCTCACCGGCATAGAGCGGCCGGTCAGTGACAACACCGTCGATAGGGCTGCGAATCTCAGAAAAGTTGACCTGCGCAGCGGCGCCTTTGTATTTGCCTTCAGCCGATGTGAGCTGGCCCTTTGCTGATTTGAGCGCAGCTTCGTGGCTCACATTTTTCATGGACTCGAGATGTTTCGCGGCCGAGTCGTAAGCTGCCTGCGCCTGCACCAGGGCTGCCTGTGCCGTATCTAAATCGCGGCCGGGAATCGCTCCCTCAGAGAAGAGCTGCCTGCGGCTGTTCACGATGCTGGTGTTGAGGTCGAGATTGGCCTTGGCCTGCGCATAATCCAGCTCGGCTTTTTGGGCGTCTTCGGGAACCTGCGCCTTTGTTGCTGTTGCGTAGGCGGCTTGCGCAGCTTCGTAGGAGCCTTGGTTGTCTTGCTCCGCGCCGATGAGATCGGCGTTCTCAAGCACCGCGAGAAGCTCGCCTTCTTTCACCTTCGCCCCGCGCTGGACGTAGAACTTTTTCACCGGCGCATTGATCTTGGGCACGATGGCGGCCTGCGCCATTGGAGCAAGAATTGCGTCGGCGGTGATGTGGTCGGAGATTGCGCCCTGCTCAGGATGCTCGGCCTGAACGGTGATTTCTGGTGCAGGCGCTTCTTCTTTTTTGCAGCCGGCGAAAACAAGCATGGGAAGCATGGCGGCAACGAGCACTCGCCGGGTGCTCCTTCTATTACGGATGCGGTGTTGGAGCGTAGCCAAAGGAAATTCGTTCATCGGTTCACATATTCCCGGTGATGGTTTGCAGTTGCGCGAGAGCCGATTCGTAGCGGACACGCCCATCTTCGCGCGCATTCTGGGCAATGATGAAAGCCGCCTGGGCATCCACAACCTCCAGCACAGTCCCTTCGCCACCGGTGTAGCGAAGTTTGGTGAGGCGCAGGCTTTCGGCGGCGGTGGACGCGCTGGCATCGAGCGAGGCGAGCTGATCACGGGCAGCCAGGGCTTCGGCGTAAGACTCGTCGAGCTGCGCAATGAGGCGACGCTGAGTCGCGGTGAGCGCCACTTTGGCAGCGTCGTGCTTGATTTCGCTCTGCTTGACCTTATGCTGCGTGGCCAACCAATCCCAAACCGGGATGTTCACAGTTACTGCAGCGGAGTAGCCCAGGTTGCGCGCCTTAATCCCACTTGCGGTCATGGGGCCATTGGAGGCAAATTCGTTGGCGTCGATGCCATACGTGTAGTTCAACCCAAGAGTGGGGATATAAGCAGCGCGCGCTGCGAGCACGTCGGCCTCGCTGACCTCAAGCGTGGCCAGGGCGCTCTTGAGATCGGCGTTATTCTTCGCGGCAAGCTGGTTTACTTCGTCACGGGGGGCAAGCGCAGCCGGCGTTTCCGGCACATGGATGGTGTACGGGATACGCGGGTCGGGGAAGATCAGGACGCCAAGATCGAGTCGCGCCTTGTCTGCATTCAATTTCGCATCGGAGAGCTCGCGATCGCGCTGCTGTTGCTGCAACTGAGCCTTTACAGTGTCGGCGTGAGCGGCTTCGCGGGCTTGTTCGCGCTGGCTGGTCAGTTTCGTGAAGTCCGCGGCTTCCTCTGCGGCATGCTGCGCAATTTCGAGCTTGTGATCGGCGGCTGAGATCCCGTAGTACAAACCGGTGACAGTGGCGACAAGGCCGCGGCGCGCGATTTCGAGTTCTGCAGCGGCAACGGCGGCGGCGGCATCGGCCCGGCGTATGGCCGAAACGCCCCCCAGGCTCAGCGTTTCTTCCACAATGCCTTGAGAAATGTACTCCCGGGGCCTCGAGTCGTTGGCGACGAATTTGGGATTAGGCGTAGTCACACCCTCTCCGCTCTCCGCGTATAGTCCGTTCGGTTGTGTGTAGATGCCCTGGCCAAAATAGCGTGCACTGGGCAGCAGCCCCGCGCGCGCAATTGATTTATCGAGCCCCGCAACTTTGCTGTCGGCCAACGCCGTGGCAAAGCTTGGCTCGCTGGATTGCGCGCGTTTCAAAGCCTCGTCCAGCGTGATCAGGACGGGTAGCGTGGCTGAAGAAGAATCGGGCTGCGCGGCCTGCAGCGTGGTTTGCGCTGGTGTTGTAACGGTAGAGAGAGCAAGTGCGGCGAGAGCCGAGACGCCCAGCACTGCAGTGAGGGCGCCACTTTTCAGGCCTGAATGGAAATGGAAGTGCGTCTTCACAGGAGGTCAGAATAAAGATACAACCTTAATTTCACCTGAGTCTTGGATGAAACAAATGGACTTGGAGACCACCCGTGAAGCGGTGAGCATAAGATGTTTGTGCATGGAAACCACGAAAATTGCAGGGATGGAAGTCTCGCGCGTCGGCCTGGGGACTTGGGCGATCGGCGGCTCAGAGTGGGGCGCGGTGGCTGAGGATGCGGCGATTGCAACGTGCTTGAGTGCGATTGAACGCGGCATTAATCTCATCGATACCGCGCCGATCTATGGCCGCGGACGAGCCGAGGAGATCGTCGGCAAGGTGATGCGGGCTTACGGCCGTCGCGACGCATTCTACATCGCAACCAAGGCCGGCCTGGAGTGGAACGAGCGCGGAGTTTTTGCGAACTCCACTACTGCACGGCTGCGACGAGAGCTTGAGGATAGTCTCCGCAGGTTCGGAACCGAGTATATCGATCTTTATCAGATTCATTGGCCGGACACGCTGATTCCGGTTGCGGAAGTGGCGGGTGTGCTGCTGGAGTTTCAGCGCGCGGGCAAAGTGAGGACGCTCGGCGTCAGCAATTTCAACGCGGCGCAGTTGGATGAGTTTCGCCGGGTTGCTCCCCTGGCATCTGACCAACCGCCCTACAACATCTTTGAGCGAGAGATTGATCGTGAAACCTTGCCGTGGTGTGCGGCGAACGGAGTGGCCGTGCTGACCTACAGCTCGCTCTGCCGCAGCCTTCTAGGAGGCCGCGTGCATCGCGGCATGAAATTTGAGCAGGGAGATATTCGCGCCGTCGATCCGAAGTTTCATGAGCCGCAGTTCAGCCAATATATGACTGCGGCCGAGCGCCTGTCGGCACTGGCTCGCGAGCGCTTCGGAAAATCGCTGGCTCAGCTCGCGGTGCGCTGGGTGCTGGACAGGCCCGGTTGCTCCGTTGCGCTGTGGGGAGCCAAGCGTCCCGACCAACTCGATGCTGTCGCGGGCGTGATGGGATGGAAACTGGACGCCGGAACGATGACGGAGATCGATCGAATTGTCGCTGAGTCGGTAACGGATCCAGTGGGGCCGGAATATCTGACACCGCAAGTACGCGAGGTTTGAGCAAGGCGGCCGGGAGCCTGGAGCGAGGAATTCCGCAAACGCGACCCCGGTCTGTTCTGCGATACTAAACCGTTATGCCAATTGCCGACCTGCAACAGGCTGCACAGAAAATCGCTGGATTTCTTTCTTCCCTCAACAAGCTGGGTGGCATGCGCCTGAAATATCGCATTGTCGCCGGCGATGGCGCACGCGATCCCCAGGGACTTGAGGCGCGGGAGATCTACGTGGAACTCGGCGGTCCCGATGTTCCGCTTCTGACCCAGCACAATGGGGAGTTGTTACGGGCCCTTGAGACCATCGCGGCGCAGATGCTGCGGCTCGAGCAGCGCGAACACGACCTGGTTAGCTTCGACGCTGGTAATTTCAAGGCGCTTCGCGCGCAGGAATTGAGGATGTCGGCTGAGGTTGCTGCAGAGAAGGTGCGCAAGTCCGGCGTGCCGTTCGCATTTCCGCCGCAGAATAGCCGCGAGCGTCGCCTGTTGCACATGGCATTCCGCGACCTGCCGGGCGTAGAGACGGCCAGCTCCGGTGAGGGGCAGGATCGCTTCCTCGTCGTCTTTCCCGAAGGCAAAACGAACCTGCCGGTGACGCCGCCCATGAAGCCGCGTGGATTTGGCGCTGATCGGGGATCAGGACGCGAGCGCGGATCCGGACGCGATAGGGGATATGGACGCGATCGGCGGTAGATTTGTACCTGCAGGAAGCAGAATGACCGCACAATCTGATTTGATATTGCGCTCTCGAATGCCAGTCGTTCTGGGGATCGTTGGAGGCGCATTGTCTGCGCTCGGTTTCTCGCTTGTTCTGGCGGGAGGACTATTTCTTCTGTTTCTGCACCACATGTTCATCATGGGAATTAACTGGGCTATATTTCTCCTGGTTCTGAGTCTGCCAATTCTGTTCTTTTGCTCTGGACTGCTTTTTATTCGTCGGGCGCTTCGTCGCTGATCGACGGCAGGCGAATCAGCTCTTTGCAGGTATGGCGGATTTGAAGATTAAAGGGACAGCCTTGTGTTGTGCCACAATACCGAAAATGAAGATTCTCATCTATTCCCTCATGGCCTTCGCTGTGCTCGTGTGTTCGGCGCAAAAGCGCCTCGTTCTGATCGACCAGGACGGCTCCGGCCCGGGCGGCTCGAACCAGATGGCCATGCTCTCGCTGTTGCAGGCGCCGCAAGTTGAAGTGCTTGGCATCACCATGGTGACCGGCAATGCGTGGCGCGATGAAGAGACGCTGCATACCCTGCGCATGCTTGAGCTGACCGGCCACGGCAATGTCCCTGTGGCGAAAGGCGCCGTGTTTCCGCTGGTGCGCACTGAACGCGATACCCAGCTTTCGTCTGCAATCGACGGCAAGGTGACGTGGCTGGGTGCATGGGGACAGGGGCCGACGACGCTGGTCGAGGCGAACGGAAGCGTCACTCCGTTCACGCCTGACAAACTCGACAAACATGGCCCGTATGCGATTCCACCATTGCCGGAGGGCTTGCCCACACTCAAGCCGATTGACGAAGACGCCGCGCATTTCCTGGTTCGCCAGGTGCGGGCCCATCCACACCTGGTGACGATCTACGCCGCCGGGCCGCTGACCAACGTCGCCCTTGCCATCTCCATCGATCCCGAATTTGCTGAACTGACGCAGGGAATCGTGATCATGGGTGGCAGCCTCAATCCGCAGACCGACGATCCGGAATTCGCAACCAGCCCGCGGCATGAATTTAATTTCTGGTTCGATCCCGAGGCAGCGCATATCGTGCTGCGCGCCGCGTGGCCGCGCATCGATGTGACCACGGTGGACGTTTCGATCAAGGCGCCGTTCACTCAGAAAATGCTGGATGAGATTTCAAAATCGGAATCGCCGACGGCCAGGTACATTGCGGCGTGGAGCCAGAACCGCTACTACCTGTGGGATGAGCTGGCGGCATGCGCATGGATCGATCCGACGCTTATCACCCGGGAGAAGGTTCAATACATGGACATCGACCTCAGCCACGGCCCGAGCTACGGCGATACGCTTACGTGGACCGAACAGCTGAAACCGCAGACAGGCTTGCGACTGGTTCACGCGCAACTGGATCTCGATCTGCCGCGCTTCCATAAAATGTTCGTCGACCTGATGTCACGCTAGTTGGAGGGTCGTAACTCGTCTGCAATCAGACATCTCTTCGGTACTCTTGCGTAATTCACTGAGCCTGCATCTAATCGAAGAAGAATCTCTCTAGATTATTGATTGAAGCACTGCGCTGATTGCCTTGTGTTGCCAACACATCCCGATTGAAAAGAGGACGATTATGTTTTCTTCAGACTTTTTTGCGCGTACGGGACGCTCGCCGATGCTGGCGCTGTTGCTGACGGTGGCACTTGCGGGATGCGAATCGAAGCAGGACAAGGCAATTGACCAGGCGAAGAAGCAGGCGGTGGCAACTGGTCAGCCGCAGCAGGTTGTGACCGTCGATAAGACCGGGACCACGACGACAACGGTGGTGCAGCCGCCTGTAAAAGGCCAGACGACAGAAGCGATGACGACCACCACCACGCCTCCGACGCCCGGCGCGCCCGTGCCGCCGCCGCAGGATCCAAAAGTGTATCCCGTTGGTGGCGATCCGAATCAGGCAAGCACTCCGGATGGTGGCAAGCCAACGCCTGCCGGCCCCGTGCATGTGACGATCGAGGCCGGGACCAGCCTGGCCATTCGTGTTGACCAGCGTATCAGCGTAAAAAACAACCACCCCGGCGACACGTTCACGGGCGAAGTGGTGGAACCGGTGGCTGATCCCAATGGGACCGTAATCGTTCCGAAAGGCACGCAGGTGGCGGGCGTTATCGATGAGGCGCACAAGCGCGGCCACTTCAAGGGCGCGTCGGTGCTCGAACTCCGCTTGACGTCGATGACTCTGAACGGAACGCAGTACCATCTCAGGACTGCCGATCTGACCCAACATAAAAAAGGCAAGGGCAAGCGTTCCGCAGCCATGATCGGCGGCGGCGCAGGCCTGGGCATGCTGATCGGCGGTATCGCATCCGGCGGCACAGGTCTGCTAATCGGCGGTCTTGCCGGTGGCGGCGCAGGAACGGCCGCAGCGGGACTGACTGGCAATCGCGACCTCGACATTCCGGCCGAGACCGTTGTGCACTTCAAGCTGTCTGAAGACCTCGTCGTGCAGGGGTAAACATGGCGGAATTGTCAGAATCCGCTTGCTAGCGGTGCGGCCTCGCGCAACAATGCCGAAGAGGCAAACCATGGCAAGCGAATCCATTCTGGGTGGGAGCGAATTAGTCGCGTTCGCTCCCACCACCGATCCCGCAAAAGCGCGTGCGTTTTACGAAGGAGTTCTCGGGCTGCGGCTTGTGGCCGATGAGAAGCCGTTCGCGCTGGTCTTCGATGCCAACGGAACCATGCTGCGGGTGACGACAGTTCACGAATTGAAGCCTCATCCGTTCACGGTGCTTGGCTGGCATGTCGCAAATATTGAAGCGACGGTCGACCGGCTCGTCGCAGCCGGCGTCGAGTTCAATCGCTATAAGGGAGTGAATGACGCCGACCCACGCGGCATCTGGAATTCACCCAGCGGCGCGCGTGTAGCGTGGTTCAAAGATCCGGATGGGAATGTGTTGAGCGTGACGGAGTTCCAAACAGCGTAAGTTTGAGTTTTCCCATGTCTCAGAATCGAGACATCGGGCACCCGGCGAAACTGCAAGGGGAACGCTTATCGACAGTAGGATGTTTGAGAGGAATTCGCCATGCGGAAAATGGCTTGGATTTTAGCGTTGTCCAGCTGTACTAGTGTGGCTTTAGCGCAGAACGCCAAGTGTGTGGATGTTGGGATCTTCGATTCCAAGCTGCCGATTTACCCACCAATCGCCCGCGCCGCACACATGCAAGGTGTTTTTCACTTTACGGTTGTTGTTGACCCTGATGGCCATTCTGACGTTCGATTTTTAGATGGTCCTAGTAAAGGCGCATTTCAAATACTTGTCGCAAGTGGCCGTGGATTCATTGAAAGCCGCCGATATGGATGGGCTACCGGGGGCGAGCATCAAGCCTGTGGCTACACTGCTGAAGTTGAGTATCGGATGCTAGCCGAGGAGGCGGACTCGCCAAACAATTTCGTGCGCGTTACCGATATCGATCTTGGCCACACGCTTGTTGAAGTGAAAGCTACAAGGCCTACGGTCAATTACTCTGTCAATTACTGAGAAGCCGAGGTCCAGATAATTCCTTGGACCAGCGCATGGAAGTGCCCTGGGTCATTACCCAACCGGAATTGATTGCTTCTCGAGCGGGGGTGTCGTGAGAGGCAACTACAGAGTTCTCCACTTCGGTCGCCGCGGCGACCTCCGATCGAAATGACAGCGCTATTTTTAACCGAACGAAGTTTCGCGCCGCATGCAGAAAAGGCCGCGCATCGCGCGGCCTTCTGATCCCCGATATCTGATCCCTGATCCCTGCTTTTTACCCGTTCAGCATCTCCTGCAGCTTGTTCAGCGTGCGATGCAGGTCCTTGTCGGTCCGCCGCAGCTCGTCGATTTTGCCGATGGAGTGCATCACGGTGGTGTGGTGCTTATTGCCGAACTGGCGGCCGATTTCAGGCAGGCTGGCTTCGGTCATCTGCTTGGCGAGATACATCGCGATCTGGCGTGGCACTACGACATTGCGCGAGTTGTTCTTCTGCTTCAGGTCGCTCACCTTCATGCCGAACTGCTCGGCCACGGCGCGCTGGATCGACTCGATGGTGATCTTGCGAACCTGCATGTCAATGAACTGCTTGAGGCACTGCTGGGTCGTCGCCAGCGTAATCTCTGTGCGATTCAGATTGCACCAGGCGACAAGGCGCGTCAAAGCTCCTTCAAGCTCGCGCACGTTGGTGCGGACGTTCGAAGCGATGAACAAAGCGACGTCGGTAGGAAGCTGAACCTGGTCGTTCTCTGCCTTCTTCTGCAAGATGGCGACCTTGGTTTCGAGATCGGGCGGCTGAATGTCGGCAATCAGGCCCCACTCGAAACGCGAGCGCAGCCGGTCTTCAATCTCGGCTAGTTCTTTCGGCGGACGATCCGAAGCAATGACGATCTGCTTCATGCTTTCGTGCAAAGCGTTGAAGGTATGGAAGAACTCTTCCTGCGTCCGCTCCTTCTGCGCGATGAACTGGATGTCGTCGATCAGCAGCACGTCGACGGTGCGGAAGCGATCGCGGAAGCTGGTCATGCGATCGTTGCGCAGTGAGGTGATCATTTCGTTGGTGAACTTTTCGGCGGAAACATAGCAGATGCTCGCCGTCGGTTGGCGACGCTTCACTTCATGGCCAATGGCGTGCATCAGGTGCGTCTTGCCCATTCCCACGCCGCCATAAAGGAAGAGTGGATTGTAGGCGCGCGAAGGCCGCTCTGCGACAGCCAACGAGGCTGCCCGAGCAAACTGGTTGCCATTGCCGATCACGAAAGCGTCGAAGGTGTAACGCGGATTCAGCTGCGCGGCGGTCGACCAGTCAAAGCGCGTCTGCTCCGGCGAGCGCGACGAAGGCGCTGTAGGCGCATGCGCGGGTAACGGACCAAAGCCGCCATCTTTGCGCTGCGGCGGCATCGAGGGATCTTCTTCGACCGTGACGAATTGCACGTCGTCGAATTCCAGCGACTGCAGGTCGATGGCTTCCTGAATCAGATCGCCGTACTTGTCGCCGATGTGTTGGAACTCTTTGGAGGGAACGCGGACGAATAAAATGCGGCCACTGGCGTGACTGAAGCGAGTCGGCTTGAGCCACGTCTCAAACGACTGGCGGATGACCTTTTTTTCCAGGGCTGCGAGAATCTGCAGCCAGGGATTGAGAGCCGAAGCCGGCGAAATTGCGAATGCCATCGAGCGATCCTTGCCGGCGCCACCTGTGTACTGCCGTGTGAATTCAAACCGGACGGATAAGGCAATGGCTCACGCTGCGGATGAAGCAATTGCTTATCCACATTCGCTGACTAAGAACTGCCTGAGGGCCTTTGGTCTGCCTCGGAAAAACACTGCGAGGCACGGTTGAAAATCACTCCGTGGGACGCTCGGAAACTTTCTTGAACGGTCCCGATGGTAGCACATTTGGGGTGCGTTGCAATCCCTCTTTCACATAACTTTTGGGATGAGGCGAAAGGTTGCACCACGTACGGTGAAACACATCACATGCGGTCGAAATTTTCGCGCATCGATGCTGAATTTCTACTCAGTTATTGGGGGCGTCGAACGCTCTCAAATTCCATTTTGAAATTCGCCGGAGTGACCACCGGAGTTTTCGGATGCCTAGCGAGGAACCAGTTTAGTCTGGCTCGGCCCGAATCAACTTTGGGGCTTCGAGTCGTCCGGCTGGGGCGCAAACCGGTCCGGCTGGATTCAAAGCCCAACCTTCGATATACTTAATACTTGCCACTTAGGCGAAGATTTCAGACAGGAAACAGGAGCGCACTTTTATGCCAAAGCGCACATTTCAACCCAACCGGCGTCACCGCTCAAAGACGCACGGCTTTCGCTCACGTATGAAGACCAAGGCGGGAGCTGCCGTGTTGAGCCGTCGCCGTGCCGCAGGCCGCAAGCGCGTCTCAGTCAGCGCCGGCTTCCGCGACTAAGCAGTTATCCAATTGGATGTAAAGCGAAACGACGCTGCCAAGTGGCTTTCCAGTAAAGGGAAAGCCATCCTTTACCGAAGTGAAGGTGTCGCATATTAATTGGAGAACCGCTCTAAGTCATTCCCGCCGTTTTGTTTCGGCTGGAGCAGGTCCCAGAATCCTCTGGCCGAAATCCTTCCAGTTTCGCGATGAGCATTTCTTCAAAGCCTGAGCCGCATACCGTTGTGCCCCTTGCGCGCGTCGCGGATGCTGCGCCCAAGCTTCGCGCCTCTATGGCCGGCGCGAGGCTGCGCAAACACGCGGATTTCCAACGAGTCTACGCCGAAGGACGGAAGCGCCGGTCGGCTTCGATGAGCTGGTTCATGGCGAAGCAGAGTGAGGGGCAAAGCCATGGAGCCGCCCCGCGTGTCGGCCTCACCGTCGGCAAGGTGCTTGGACCATCGCACGAACGCAACCGGATCAAGCGCCGGCTGCGCGAAGTGCTGCGGAGGCATGTTGACCAGTTACCGGCAGGCTACGATCTGATCCTCCATCCGCACCGAACCGTGCTGACGTTCGAATTCACGAAACTTGATGCCGAGATTGTGCGTATTCTCCAGCAGGCAAATGCCGAGCAGGCCCGTTCAAACCCGATTCACCCTGCGCAGCCAGGCAAGGCAGAGCCAGTTCGATGACGCGCATCCTTCTCGCCACACTCGAGTTCTACCGCCGCTGGTTGTCGCCGGCGGTGCACACGCTCGGTGCGGGCGGCGGATGCCGTTTTGTGCCTACCTGTTCCGAATACGCTTCCATCGCGATAGCCACGCACGGTCCGATCCGCGGAACGGGACTTGCAGTCTGGCGTCTGTTGCGATGTCATCCGTTCTGCCGCGGGGGCCTCGATCCGGTACCGCCCATCTCTGTAGCAGCTCATTTGCCGCACGAACCGTTAACATAGAAAGAGTGGCGGGCCTCCAGCACGCCATTCCTCAAACGACAGGAAGTCACACTTGCCCGAAATTCGTAATCCCAACCTAGAGTCGCAGGGTTCTGGCGGCGGCACCGGCGGCGGAGACTTCCGCAGCCTGATCCTATTTACCTTTCTGGCCCTCGCGGCTTTGATGGTCTACCAGTACTTCCAGAAGCCGGCAGCGAATGCTCCGGCAAACCAGGCCCAGCAGCAGGCCGCGCAGTCAGCGCAGCAGGCGCAACAAACATCCTCAGCAACATCGGCGGGTGGCGGAACGGGCTCAGTAGACCGCACCGCGACAGCTGTGGCCTCAGTGGGCGCCAGTGCCGAGACGACCACGACCATCGAGAACGAGAAATTCCGAATCACGTTCACGAACAAGGGCGCCCAGGTCCAGCACTGGATTCTGAAGCAGTACACCGACTCCAGTGGCAAGCCGCTCGATATGGTGCAGCAGGACGCCGCCAGCCGCTTCGGGCTGCCGCTCTCGCTCTATACGTACGACAACGCTTTGACCACACAGCTCAACACGGCGCTGTATCAGGCGTCCACGACGGGCCAGGTGCTGGGTCCGAATTCGGTCAGCTTCCACTACGCAGCAGGCGGCCTCGAGGTCGTAAAGACCTTCAGCTTCGATACCAGCTATGCCATCGGCGTCCGCGTAAACGTGAAACTTAATGGCGAGCCGGTGCGCGCCCTGGTGGCATGGCCTGCCGGACTCGGCGACATGGAAGAGTTTCTCGCCGCCAACGGCAAGCGCACCACGTTCCTCGTGCCGACCCAGTCAATGTTTGGTTGGTCGATTGACGGTAAACAGGATACCGAGGCTGCCAAGAAGGTCAGCGGCAACGCAACATTGGACCAGCCGTACGAGTATGCGGCGATCATGGACTTGTATTTCGCCGCAGCGATGCTGCCCGACGTCCCATCGCGCGCTACTGTCGTTACGTTCCACCACACCATCGACCTGCCCACCGACCTGAGCGATCCAAACAGCGCCAAGAAGCCCGCGGATGTGATCGGAATGGCCATGGGCGACCAGAGCGGCGATACCCAGCTGCGACTCTACGCCGGCCCCAAAGAGACCGATATTCTCAATTCGATTCGCGCTATCGGCGCGGATGGAAAGCCCACCGGCGAGTCGTTAGCGTCGATGATCCAGTACGGTTGGTGGGGCATCATCGCCAAGCCGCTGTATCTCGCCCTGCGCGCCCTGCACAACATGATGGGCCCCGGCATCAACAACTGGGGCTGGGCCATCATCATCATCACTGTCATCTTCAACCTGGTTTTGTTGCCTACGCGCATCTGGACGATGAAGTCGTCGCTGAAGATGATGCGAATTCAGCCCAGGCTCGACGCGCTTAAGAAGAAATACGCCAACCTGAAGATCAACGATCCCAAGCGCGCCGAGATGCAGACAGAACAGATGGCGATTATGAAGGAAGAAGGCGTGAACATGTACGGCGGCTGCCTTCCGTTGCTGCTGCAGATGCCGCTCTTCTTCGCTTACTATCGCGTGCTGCTGAATGCGGTGGAGTTACGTCAGGCACACTGGTTCTGGCTCACCGATCTGTCGATGCCCGATCCGCTGCACATTCTGCCGATTCTCATCATTGGCACCATGTTCTTTGTGCAGTTCATCACGCCTTCGCCGGGCATGGACCCGACGCAGCGGCGCATGATGGCGATCATGATGCCGGCGATTATGGGATTCACCCTGTGGCATTTTGCCTCGGGCCTGGCGCTCTACTGGATCACCGGCAACATCATCAACCTGATCATGCAGGTGGCCATCAACCAGTCAAAAATCGGCAAGGAGATGCACGAGATCGCCGCACGCCGCGCCGCAAAAAAACTTCCAAAGGGCAGCAACACGAGTCCGCGCGTCATCCAGGGCCGTCGCTAGACGTCCTTGAGGCAAGGAATCTGTGTGCCCCATCCATGCGCGTTTTTCAGCGCATGGGTGGGAAAGCCCAAATGCTTCAATGCTCCAATGTGGCTCTCAGCGCGTCTTCGATCTTCGGCAACGAAAACTGAAACCCTGACGCCAGCAGTCTTTCCGGCAGCACCCTAGCGCTAGCCAGAAGCGCTTCATCAGCCATCTGTCCAAACATCATCCGCACCGCGATCGCAGGCACAGCCAAAAACGCCGGCCTGTGCAGTTGCCGTCCGAGCGCCCGTGTGAACTCCGCATTCGTCACCGGATTCGGCGCAGTCACATTTACGGCTCCGGCCAGTGTTGATTGCTCCAGCGCAAATAGTATCGCCGCGATTACGTCCGCCAAACCGACCCAGCTCATCCATTGCTGTCCGCTGCCCAGCCGCGCACCCAGGCCGACGCGAAATGGAGGCAACATCTGATGCAGTGCGCCGTGCCCGGGCCCCAGAACAACGCCGAAACGCATGTGCACGACACGCATGCCCGCCTGAACCGCCGGCTCTGCTGCGGCCTCCCATTGCTGGCACAGATCGGCAAGAAAACCCGAGCCGGGCTGCGACGATTCTGTCAGAACATCATCTCCCCGATCGCCGTAAATCCCAATTGCCGAGGCCACTACAAACGTCTTCGGCGGAGCCTGCAATGTGGCGAGCAATGTTGCCAGCTTGCGTGTGGACTCGATGCGGCTGGCGGCCATTTCACGCCGGTATGCGTCGGTCCACGATGTGCGGCCACATTGGCGCCGGAAAGGTGAATCGCCGCGGCAGCGCCATCAAGCGGTGCCGAATTCTCAATGATCCTGGCCGCGCTTGGGCTCCATTGAAGCTGCCCTTCGGCCGTCGCACCTCGTCTTAGTAATTGAAGGGTCGGAATCCCCTGTCGGGTCAGCGTCCTGTGCACTGCACTGCCAAGCATCCCCGATGCGCCGCTCAGGATGATTCGGCCAGAAATGATTGTGGAATCCACATTTACAGGATGGCCGTTCCTTGTATGCACGATGGAATTTGACCCGTTTGCTCGGAGGAGTTGAGTTTAGTACCATGGGAATAGGTTTTGATGGGGCAAAATTTCGCCTCTGAGCTCCTTGGAGGGGTGATGACAGAAGTCGCGGCTCGCAGCGAAGAAACACAAAAGTCGCAAGTGGACACCGAAACCACGGAAAAGTTCATCGCTGAAAAGCACATCGGCGAGCGCATCAAGCGATTGCGGCTGAAGAAGTCGATGGGTTTGGTCGAACTGGGGAAACACACCGGTCTGTCAGCAAGCTTTCTGTCTCAGCTTGAAACCGGGCGCGTGGTTCCCACGCTCCGCAACCTGGCCCGCATCGCGATGGTCTTCTCAAAGGATCTTTCGTATTTCTTTGAAGCAGAACCGCAGTCTATGTTCCGCATACACCGCCGCAAAGAGCGCGTGCGTTTGCCGCAGACCGGTGTCGAAGAGCCTACCTACTTCTTTGAGAGCCTCGGCTATATGGTGCCCGACCGGCACATGGATCCATACTTTGCCGAGTTCATCCCGCTTGAGCGAGCCAAAGAGCCGCGGGCGCACATGCATCCTGGCTACGAATTCCTCTACATTCTCGATGGCGAGCTCGAACTGCACCACGGAGAGCACCACTGTACGCTGACACCCGGGCGATGCGGTTTACTTTGACTCGAGCACGCCCCACTCCTATGTATGCGCCGGGAAGAAACCGGCCGATGCCCTTATTGTGACCATGCATCAGCCACCAGCCTCACAGCCGGTGACCTTGTTGCGCTCTGGCAGCGGCGCGTCATTAGTGCAGAGGGCTCTGGCAGGTCGCGGCGTGCTGGGCCAACGCGAGCCATAAGAGTCGGGAACCGGTTTTGCACGTTTCGAGCGTTTAATTCACAAGCTTGTAACGCATTGCGGCGCTTTCTTTCGATTTCGGCTGTATATCCTTAGACGGTAGCTATCTCTCCTGCTGTCGAAGATGTCTGCGCGAGGGTTCTTTCCCCTGGTAGCGACTGACAGGAATTTCCTCACTCAAATTACATATTCGTCTCGCAAGACGTGTTCCAGCGCACAGATTCAGACAGGTCTGCTCGGCTCTTCTTATCCATAGGAGAGCCTCCTCATGTTTGTTCAATTGATCCGTAAGAGCTTCACGATGCTCGCGGTCTGCCTGCTGTGCCTCTGCTTGTTCTCTGTTGTTGCCGGTGCCCAGAGCACGACTCAAGGTGCCATCGCGGGTACGATTATTGATTCCACTGGCGCTGTTGTTGCCGATGCGGCAGTCACCCTGCACAACGATGGAACAGGTGCCGCTTTCAACGTGGTCGTCTGACCCGAGCGGATACTTCAAGGTTCCGCTGGTACCACCCGGCACCTACACCGTGACCATTTCCGCCAAGGGGTTTGGCATATACAGCGCGAAGGCAGTGCCGGTCACGGTTGGTTCGCTGACCGAATTGCACCCCGAGTTGAAGGCTGGATCAGCGCAGGAAACCGTGGAAGTTTCCGGCGTGGCCCCGGTCATTCAATTTGAATCGCCAGAAGTCTCATCGACATTAACAACGCAGGAGATCGTCAACCTCCCGCTGAACGGCGGACGCTGGTCGAACCTTGCTCTGCTCACGCCGGGTGCCGCCTCAGATTCGAACGGCTTTGGCCTGATCTCGTTCCGCGGAATCAGCCCCATTCTCAATAACGTTGAGATCGACGGCGCCGACAATAACCAGGCTTTCTTCTCTGAAGAGCGCGGCCGCACGCGCGCAGGCTACTCCACTTCGCAGATCTCCATCGCGGAGTTCCAGGTAAATACCGGCGTCTATTCCGCCGAATACGGCCGGTCTGCCGGCGGCGTATTGAATGCCGTTACCAAGAGCGGAACAAACCAACTGCACGGTCAGGCGTATTTCTACGATCGCGATAATGATTGGGGAGCCCTGAATCCCTTCACGACGATCACCACGGTCAACCTTCCCGCCGGCGGCGGCACACCCACATTTCCGAACAGTCCGTATGGACCCAAAGACTGGCGCAAGCGCTGGGGATTCGGCGCCGGCGGAAAGCTGATTGAGAACAAGCTGTTCTGGTTCTATGCATACGATCAGTTCAAGCGCAACTTTCCCGGGCCTCGCAAAACCGGCCACACCGTCATACGTTCTTTAACCAGTGGGCCGACCTTACCTTGCCGACTGGAGCTACCTGCACAACGGTGACCACCACTAAGAGCGGCGTAACTACGGTGAATGCGAAGCTTTCCGGAACCGGCACTTCGCCTGGCGATCTGGAAGCGTGCACACTGGCATATCGCGCTTACGGCGGCAATTATGCGGCTGCGGCAGCGCACTACGACCAGCTTCTGTATGGTTCGCAGGTTTCGTCCGTCACAGGCCTGAAGACTGTAGGATTACTCGACGATCTTGGTCCGGTTCCACGCACCGGCGACGAAGTGTTGAACACGCCGAAGGTCGACTGGCAGATTACGCCAGACAGAGCACTTGAGCGGACTCTACCATCGGTTGCGCTGGGATTCTCCCGGCGGCGTGCAGACGCAGACTTCGAACAACTACGCCATCGACACGTTCGGCACCGACTACGTGAAGTTGGACTACGGCCTGGTGAAGCTCGACAGCATGTTCACGTCCAGTCTCTCCAACGAACTTCGCGTGCAGTATGGCCACGAACTCGATTGGGAAGGCCAGCAGCCTTATAGCGCATTCACCAAGCAGTCTCTGACCAACTCCACCGGCATTCCGATTCAACTCGCGATCCAGGGCGGATCGAGCAACTACGGTTTCACCGCGGGTTCTCCGTACTACTCATTCCGCACTGCGTATCCCGACGAGAAGAAATCGCAAATTGGCGACACCGCGATGTGGTCGCATCATGGCCACACGGTCAAGTTCGGTCTCGATATTCTTCGCAACGTCGATACGATTGACAATCTCTACGAGAGCAACGGCGTTTACACCTACCAGTACTTCGCCAACTTCTTCTCCGATCATCCTGAGCCCCAATGGCGGTTGCGATTCCGCGTCAGGCTGAAACAGGTATCTCGACGAATGGCGCGTCCTATCCCTGCTATTACGGATTCACGCAGGGCTTCGGCACTCCGAAGTTCACGCTGACCACGGTGGACTACGGCTTCTTCGTGCAGGACGACTGGAAGATGACGCCGCGGCTCACGCTGAACCTGGGATTGCGTTACGACAAGGAGCAGATTCCCGCACCCTTCAAGTCGCTAGTCGCAACGTCGTTGTTAAACGTTGCAATCAACGGCAAGGGCCCTTACCCGAATGATGCGGCGCAGATCACCAACCAGCCATCCGACAACAATAACTTCGGACCGCGCGTTGGCTTGTCATGGGATCCGCGAGGAACCGGCAGAACGGTGGTTCACGTCGGCTATGGTCTCTACTACGGACGCATTCCCAACGGCATCGTCCTCAACGCTTATGAAGCAGCCGGCAGCCCGCTTGGCCAGTACACCATTCCATCGGTTCATGGCGAGTTGCCCAGCAGCACCGTGCCAACGTTCCCGAATGTCATCGGTGCCGGCGCTTTCCCGACGCCGAGCCTGGACTTCTTCGCGAAGAACTTCCAGAATCCGCAAGTCAGTGAATTCGACTTCTCGCTTCAGCAGGAGCTGCCGCGGCGCACGTTCTTCTCACTGAGCTACATGGGTGCGCTGGGCAGGGAATTGCCGAACTTCCTCAACATCAATCTCAACCCGGCGACCACCTATCAGACCACGTTGACAGTCGCACCGAAAACTGCAGGAGGAACCTGCGGCCCATTGGCATGCGGAACGGCCATTACATCGACACGTCTACTCAGCAGAGCTACATCAACCCGCATTACGGTTTTGTCACCGAAGTTGCGAGCAACGTTAACTCCAGCTACAACGGAATGATTGTCGAGGTGCAGAACCGCAGCAACAAGAACCTGCAGTTCGACGTGAACTACACCTGGTCGCATGCGCTTGACTACAACCAGAATCAGAGCACCTCTCCCACATCCAATAACTGGTATGATCCGCTCGGCAATTCACGAGCCAACTATGGCAACTCGAATTTCAACGTGCCGAACCGCTTCGTGTCCTGGGTGATGTGGCAGTATCCCGGAAAATCTCACAACTGGTCACGGTTCATGACCGATGGCTGGCACGTGAACCCGGTCTTCCAGATGGCAGAATGGATTGCCTTATTCGGCAGCCGTCAGCGGCACCCAGCCGTCGGTCGGGACCGGCTCAATCAAAAGGCTGCGGCTTCGGGGATGACCGGATCGGGCAGCTCGGCTTATCTGATACAGCTTGGACGCAACACTTTCAAGCAGCCAAATACCACGGTCCTCGATTGCCGGCTTCAAAAGGATCTTCGCGTCAGCGAGAGGTTCAACTTCGAGTTGCTCGGAGAAATGTTCAACGTGCTGAATCACCAGAACGTGACCGGCGTGAAATCCACGGCCTACTCCATCAACTCCACTGCCAGTACTCTCGTTTATCAACCGGCAACGGGCGCAGGTGTAAATGCCTCCGGCTTTGGAACGGCAAACAACGCAGACTCGAACTTTGTGTACAGCCAGCGCCAGATCCAGGTGGGCATCAAGCTGGACTTCTAAGTAACATCGGCCGATTTCAAACAGCAGCAATTCGGTCAGCACCCAACAAAAACGCGGCAGTTTCGGCTGCCGCGTTTTTGTTGCTATGCAATTCCCGCTCACTGTGGCTTTGCAGGCGGATTCGTGGGAGTACCAGCCGCAGGCTTCGCCGCTGTGCCCGGAGTCGTCGTGCCGGGCGTGGCAGTGCTCGGAGTCGTTGTCTTTGCAGGAGCTTTCTTCTTCTTCGCCGGTGCCGGCGGAGCAGGACATTTGGGAGCCGGTGGCGGCGTCGAAGCTGCCTTCAGCGAGGCCGCCTGCGTCTGCACCGTGGTGCGCAACTCCAGCATTTGCTTTCTCCTGCACAGTTGCGATCTGCTGAATCTGATTTCCAAACGTGACGCGCGCTTTCTCAAGATCCGCCAACGCTTGCTGCAACTGGCCCACCTGGTCTCCGGGAGCCGAGACGCGAGAGGCTTCGACCACGTGCATCAGCACGTTATACAGCGCGTCCACGTTGACCGAAATCGGAAGAACCTTGCTCAACGTCCCGGGCGCCGCGTCCCCTTCGATAATCAGTTGCGGCATGGTTCCGTGCATATAGCGTTGAATTGCATCGATGTTCTTTCCTGCTTCATCGCGCACGCTGCCCTTCTTCCACTTGTCCAGATTCACCGCACCCACGGTTTGCAGCACTTCCTGGAGGGCAGGTTTCAGAATTTCGGACGGCGGAGCAGGAGTGAAGGCGCTGCTCGCCGGAGCAGTTGCGGTCACTGCCGGTCCGCCCGTCGCAGTCTGGGCAGCACAAACAAGCATTGGCGAGAACAGAGTTGATACGAAGATGGCTTTACAAATGCTCATGGGGAGTTTGCCTTCCTGACGAATAGCGGTCTCACACAGGCCACTGGGATAGACGACTCGGAATCTCCGACCACCAAAATGGGAAGTCGTCCATTCAGTATCGCCAATCACTCTTGCATCGAACAAGTTAAAGCGTGCGTTCCTGACCAAGGGAGGTCGCTCCTGCAAGGCAACGGTTAGTTCCACCATGCCATCTAGAAATCCAGTGCAATTGCCGCGTACACCTAACTCCGGTTTTATGGTTCGATGCAGGCAATACGTTGCCGTGTTGGCTTGTGCCATCCAACTCATCGCAGCCGCGGAACCTGTTCGCGTGCATCATCCTGAGGGAACATTGCACGGCTTCCTCGCGCTGACCACGGAGCAGGGCCAGGTTCTTGCCGGTGGCGACCTTATCGAGATTGTGCACGGCGACCGAGTAACGTCCCGTCTCACTTTTCACTTCAAAGACGGCTCGCTCGACGACGAAACCACCGTGTACACCCAGCGAGGTGTCTTCCGCCTCATCTCCGATCACCACATTCAACGCGGCCCTTACTTCCCGCACCCGCTCGACATGACGATAGACGTCGCGAAAGGAGTCGTTGTGACGCGATCACCCGGCAAAGACGGCAAGAACGAAGTTGCCACCGACCGCATCAAGATGCCGGCCGACTTATACAACGGTCTTGTCACGCCGGTGATCAAAAACGTCTCTCCCGACGCTGGTGAAACAAAGGTCTCGATGATTGTCTCCACGCCCAAGCCGCGCCTTGTAACGCTCGTCATGATGCCGATGTCGTCCGAGACTTTCTATCTCGCTGGCTTTCCTCGCAAAGCTTCCATCTACGAAATAAAAATCGAACTCGGCGGAATCACGGGCGTAATCGCGCCCGTCATCGGAAAGCAGCCGCCGAACATCTCCATGGAAATCTTTGGTGGTGAGTTACCGGCTTTCCTGCGAGAGACAGGGCCGCTGTTCGAGGGGGGCGCGATTCTGACCATCTCTTTGATCGGACCAACGTGGCCGACATCGCCACGCGACGGGCCTTCCAAATGATGTCTGTCTTTATAATGATTCCCGGATCGCAGCAAAGTGCTCTGCGACTTCACGCCAGTTGTTCACGCGCACGAATCCGTTGGCTGTCAGGTTGTGTGGTGCCGTGTAAAGCAACCCTTGTCCCTCAAAGCGCAACAGGTTCTTCGGCAGGTCGTCGATCAGGTAATCGGCGCGCAAAATGCTTTTGTCTCCGCAGAAGACATAGTGCGTGGGCGGAATGAAAGGGAAATGCCGCTGCAGCCAGCGATACTTTGGTCCCAGCGAGTTGGGCACGGCCATCGCCTGCGTGGCGATAAAGAGCTCAAACCGCGAGGAGAGGTTCTTTAGAACTTCCTGAGAATCCTGCATCAGCGGAAGATCCTCAAAGAAATCCTCTGCGTCCAGAAATGCCCGCAATTCCTTTTGACGATCCTGCGGCGTGACCTCCCACAGGCCTTTGCCTGCCAGATCATCGACCGTAACTTCCTCTGCGAATGCCTGGTTATAGCGGCGAAGATGTTCGGCCAGCGTATCGGCCATTACCTCGTCCATGTCGACGCAGATACGCTTCAAGTCCTGCTCCCCAATGTCTTTTGACTGACTTCGCATGACCGTCGAATCCGATCATTCGAAGTGCGAAGAATCGTGTTGCGGTCAAGCGAGCCGCTACGCTCCAGCCTGCCTCGGCTTACGGATCGCCCGCCCCGCCTCAGTTGCGGATTCCGGTAGCGGAGTCTTTGGCGCCGGCGCCATCGCGGGGTCCCAATACAACAGCCGTCCGCAACTGTCGCAGTTCAGCAACTCGCCTTCGCGCAACTGGTTCCACACCTGCGGGCGGACCCCCATGCGACAGCCCACGCACTGCTGGTTTTCGGCGCGAGCGATTCCCGTGCCGCGTTGCGATGCGATTCGATCGAAGCGAGTCAGCAGTTCCGGTGGAATCTCAGCGCGAAGCGCCTCGCGTTCTCCACCAAGCGCGGCCTGTTGGCTGGCCAGTTCACTCTGGCTGGCGGCAACGCGTTCCTTCGTCTTATCCAGGGCCGCTGCCAGCTCTTCCACCTGCGCCCGCGCTGTGGCCAGCGTCGCTTCCTGAGCTTCGGTGCGCTCCAGGCTGGCGAATTCCTCATTATCCAGGCGGTCAATCTCTGCCTGGGCAAACTGCACCTCGTGCTCAATGGCCGAAGCCTGTGCCGGGGTGGTCACGCTGTCCTGCTGTGCTTTGTAGCGGTCGGCCTTTTGCCGGTGCGCCGCAACCTCGCGCTCCAGCTTCGTGCGCAGCGAGTCCTCGCGATTCAGCGCGTCAGACGCTGCTGCCGTCTTCGCCTGCATAGCTGCCAGAGCGGACTCGGCTTCTTTGATTTGGGCGGGCAGAGCCTTGGCGATTTGCGCCAGTCGGCTTCGTTCCAGCTCCACGGATTGCAGCTTCACCAGGTTCTCAATGTTGGCTAACATCGCTGCCAAGCAGTTTAGTTCATTGCCCGTCTAATCAGAAAATGCGTGCGCGGATCGAGCGAAAGGCATCCAAGGCATCAGATGGAGACTGCAGAGGCTGGAATTACGCGCGGACGCATACCCCGCTGGCCGTTTTGGGCGGGCGGAGCCATTCTTGCGCTTCTCGCGACGGTCGCCGTCTTCATTGCCGTCGCAGCGCATCGGGCAGAGCCATTCATGCGCCAGCAGGTGGTGCAGGCCTTGTCCGACCGCTTCCACGCCCGCGTGGAACTCGACAGCTTCCATCTGAAGTTGGGAAACACGTTGCGGGGGGAGTGGGGCATCTGGGGCGAAGGAAAAGGTCTGCGCATCTGGCCCCCGGCCGACGTTGAAGGAGTTCATGTCCCTGAACCCAATCCCCCGGTCCAGCCTCTCATCAGGCTTGACGAATTTCACTTCCACGCGCCGTTGCGTTATACGACAGGACAGCCAATCCATATCACGCAGGTTCGCCTCAAGGGCCTCGATATCCGATTTCCTCCCCGCTCGCACATGCAAAGGGCCTTCGAGTCTAAAACCGGCGAGGCAACTCACCCGCCTTCGAATGCCGTGCGTGTCAGTTTCATCATCGATCGCATCGAGTGCATCGACGCACGCTTCGCCCTCGAGACCGACAAGCCGAATAAGCTGCCGCTCGAGTTCGCCATCCATCAATTCCGCGTCAAGGATGTCCGCCCCGGTGCCCCGATGGCCTTCGAAGCGCAGCTTGACAACCCCAAGCCACCCGGCACGATCCACACCACTGGCAGCTTCGGTCCGTGGGTCGTTGCAGATCCCGGCAACACGCCGGTCCGTGGCGACTACACCTTCAGCCATGCCGATCTGTCGGTCTTCACCGGCATTGCCGGCATTCTCAATTCGACAGGGCGCTATCAGGGGCCCTTGCGGGACCTTACCGTCGACGGACAAACCGATACGCCTGACTTTCAGCTCTCGCGATTCGGCCACGCCATGCCGCTTCATACTACCTTTCATGCGCGGGTCGACGGAACAAACGGCGACACCTGGCTTGATCCCGTGGATGCGACTCTGCAAGGTTCCCACTTCACGGCGAAGGGCCAGATTGTGCGCGTGCTGAAAACCGGCGATGACGGACGGCTGCACAGCATCGGCCACGATATTGCGCTAAGCGTGAATGTGGATCGCGCAAGGATCGAAGACTTCCTGCGCCTGGCCACGGATTCGCCTAACCCCGTTCTTGACGGCGGCGTTGGGGTGCAGGCGCAACTCCATATCGCGCCGGGGAAGACTCCTGTGAGTCAGCGCATCGCGATCAAGGGGCACTTCGTGCTGGACGAGGCTGAATTTACCAGCCTCCAGGTGCAGAAGCGCATTCGCGAATTGAGTCTGCGCGGGCAGGGAAGGCTGGATCTGCTTAAGTCTGCCGAAGACGAGAAAATCAAGTCGCACGTAGAGGGCGATTTCAACCTCGATGCGGGAGTACTTACCCTTCCCTCGGTTCTCTATTCGGTTCCCGGCGCCGACATCCATTTACGCGGCACCTACGTTGCGAAAGGCGGAACGCTGGATTTCACAGGGACCGCGAAGATGCAGGCAACGGTCTCACAGATGGTTGGCGGTTGGAAAGGCTTCCTGCTCAAACCCGCCGACCGGTTTTTCAAAAAGAATGGATCCGGAACCGAGATTCCCATTTACATCGCCGGAACACGCGAGAAGCCGCACTTCGGCTACAACTCCGCAAACAACTGGAGCACTCATCCACAGCGCCCAGGCACACAATAGCCGCGTCGTCCGAATTCCGCCAGCTTGTCCACGATCCCACTGAGGCGTTACACCCGCCCTCATAGCCTGTCTGTATAATTCTCCGCATATTTCGCTCTCAACATTGTGGAGGCTTCTATGGACATGGTTTCTGTGGTCCTGCTCGCCGTTCTTGCGGTTATTGTTCTCTCGCTCATACTGGGAAGCTTCTTCACCGTCAGTACTGCCCAGGTGGCCGTCCTTACACGTTTCGGCAAGTTCCTGCGAGTAGCGGAGGCAGGACTCAACTGGAAGGCGCCGTTTCTCGATTCCGTCGCGGGCCTTGTGAGCCTGCGCGTCAACCAGATTGCGCTCACCATGGAAACAAAAACCAAGGACAACGTTTTTGTCACCATTCCCATTTCGGTGCAGAATCGCGTGCGTCCCGAGCGCGTCTATGACGCGTTCTACAAGCTCTCTGACCCTGTGGCGCAGATCAAGTCCTATGTTGAACAAGTCATTCTAGGGCACGTTCCTTCGATGACCCTCGACGAGGTCTTCGCATCGCAATCCAGCATCGCCGCCGCCGTGAAGCAGGAACTCGATGCCGACATGGCCGCATTCGGCTACGAGATCGTCAATGTTCTGGTAACCGACATCATCCCTGATGCGAAGGTTAAGTCCGCGATGAACGATATCAACGCCGCCCAGCGCGAGCAGGTTGCGGCTACAGCTCGCGGCGAGGCCGACAAGATTCTCGTCGTCAAGAAAGCCGAAGCCGAAGCCGAAAGCAAGGCGCTGCAGGGGCAGGGAATCGCCAACCAGCGCAAGGCCATCGTCGAAGGCCTGCAGAGCTCCATCGAACAGTTTCAGAAAGCCGTCGAAGGGGCCACCTCCAAGGACGTCATGCAACTCGTTCTCGTCACGCAATACTTCGATACGCTGAAGTCGATCGGTGAGAACGACAAGACGAACACCCTGTTCCTCGCTCACTCTCCCGGCGCGGTAAAGGAAGTATCCGATCAGATTCTCGAATCGATGCTGCTCGCGCAGAACTCAACCGTCATGACGCGATGACGGCGGCTGCGGGAATTCGCTGGAAAAACAAGGCAGGCCTATCGGATCGTTCGAAAACTGTATGAGCGTTTCCATTGCAAGGCGGGCCGCAGGTAGATTCCGAGGGAGAGAAGCCCAGGCATGGAGCCCGGGCTTCATTCCCAACTGCCATCTCTTTCCTGGCCAGACGCAGCAGAAAGATCTGCGGCGGCGCTCTACGGTACAGACACAGTCGTTGTATTTGATGGAGCGCTTTCAGCACCGGAACTATCAACGGTCGTTACGTAGTACTTGTAAGTAACTCCAGACTGCACCGAACTATCCTGGTACGACGTTTGCTGGTCGACACTGGAGTTGAGTCGTTGGAAAGAGCTGCTTCCCGTGGAACGATAAACGTTGTATCCAGACACCGGATCACTTGAGCTTGCAGCAGCGTTCCAACTCAGACCGACCTGGTGAGCTGCACCCGATCCACTCGAGCCTCCCGATCCACCTGACCCTCCCGATCCACCGGAGCCTCCTGATCCGCCCGAGCCTCCCGTCCCACCGGAAGATCCACCCGATGAGCCACCGCTGCCGGCACTCCCCGTAGCGCTGAATGCGGAGACGCCAAACTCAGCATCGGCTCCAGTCGCACTTCCCTGAACGCTCTGAATGTAGAATCCCATGCCTGGTGAACCCGAAGAGTAATTCGAGTCGGTTGCGCTCAGCTTGGACGTTCCGTTTTTGTAAACGGTGATGGTGTTCCCTGATACCGACGCCTGCACCACGTCGCCGTTCACGCACCCGGTCGACGCATTGGCCAGCACAGTGTTATTGCCCTTTGAACCATCCCAGCGCGAAATACGCAGAAAGGGATCATTCGGGCTGATCGAGCAAGACACTTCGTAACCAGTGATACTGTGCGCCGCCAGCGTGGTTCGCAGCCACACTTCCTCCAGTTCCTCAGAGGCATTCCATGTCGAATTTATCTTGACCGTGATCTGTGCCGACTGACTCGTACTCCAGCTTCCCTGCAGCAGGCAGATTGAATCATCTCCGTACTTAGTTCCCGGTTGCGTTCCGAATGCGAAGCCCGGCTTGGATTGACAGT
Source organism: uncultured Acidobacteriaceae bacterium (assembly GCA_963832035.1). GTDB lineage: Bacteria > Acidobacteriota > Terriglobia > Terriglobales > Acidobacteriaceae > Telmatobacter. The sequence continues at coordinate 326,283 of CAWHSK010000006.1, forward strand.
TATTCCAGTCCAGCCCCGTGGTACCTCCGTTAGTCCATTTGCCGCTTTGCGAAAGGGGATTTTCAGAGTCAGGAAATGCGGTGTTGTAGCCGTTTGAGCTGCTCGACCCTGATCCGCCGCTGCTGGTGGCAGTGCCCGCCGCGCTGAATGCGGAGACGCCAAACTCGGCATCGGCCGCAGCAGCACTTCCCTGGATGCCATGGATGTAAAACCCCATACCTGGTGAACCCGAAGTGTATTTCGAATCGGTCACAATCAGCTTGGACGTTCCGTTTTTAGACACCGTGATGGTGTTCCCAGAAACAGTCGCCTTTACTACGTCGCCGTTCACGCATCCTGTCGACGCGTTTGCGAGCACGGCATAAGCGCCTCTTGGGCCATCCCAGCGCACAATGCGCAGATAGGGGTCATTCGGGCTGATCGAACAGCTAACTTCGTAACCGGTGATGCTGTGCGCCGCAAGGGTAGTTCGCAGCCATACTTCCTCCAGTTCCTCAGAGGCATTCGATGTCGAGTTTATTTTGACCGTGATCTGTGCCGACTGATCCGAACTCCAGCCTCCCTGCAGCAGGCAGATGGAATCGTCTCCAACCTTAGTCCCCGGCTGCGTTCCAAATGCGAAGCCTGGCTTGGATTGGCAGTTATTCCAGTCGAGCCCTGTGGTACCTCCGTTAGTCCACTTGCCGCTTTGCGATAGTGGAGATTCAGTGTTCGGAAAACTTGTCTGATAACTTGGTGAACCGCTTGTGGCTGCACCGGTTGCCGACGTTCCGGCCGAACCGGTTGGACCATGAACTCCACAACCTGAAAGGAAGAAACAGAAGCAGGAAATTGCAAAAGAGCCTTTGAGCCACGCTGGAGTTTGATTGAGAAAAGATCGACTTATTGAATCAAGCCTATGGGATTTCGAAGAAAGCGTATGAATCAAGAAATTAAAGGGAATGGATTTCGCGCGAAGGGCGCGAGAAACTTGTATCGATGACACCTGCATACCTCCAGGATCCTTGTCTGAATGTGTTTGGGGATGGCAATCCTGTCCAATTTCCTAGGCAGAAAGGCTCGGTCAATGTCCCATCGACACACGAGCGCGTCGCCACGTAGATGGCAATTGAATCGTCGGTTGTTCGAGCACGATCCGGTTTGTAGTCAAACCTTAGGCAAGAGTTCGATCAATTGTCTCGGCGCGTCTTGAAGCTGACCGAGAGGGGTTGGATTCAGTGCAATGGGCCGCGCACAAGTCCAGCATTACTAGCTGATCCCTTTTGATTGATATGACGTTCCATGCATGCAACAGGCATGCCAAACGACCGGGAGCCGAGGTCTCTCGTTCTTGCACACGATTCAATCGTTTTATACCGGCTTCACGAGAAACCCAAGCGCAACGATCCGGGCTCCAGGTCGTGTAATGTTTGCGTCCCGATGTAGTTTTTACGCTTCCCGGGTGTGCTGAAATTACCCTCATTGCAGGTGATGGGAGTGGCCTGGTGATCGCATGCCCGTCCACCGCTAGGATGCTGTCTCACTCAACTATCCTGCGCGAAAACTCTCCCTTTCCTCACAGTAAAGGCCTCTCGCGTGTCGATAGCCCCGCTGTGATAATTTGGCCTGTTCACACCGTTGCCGATTTTACGAGCTCCGGAATCAAATCTGAGGACGCGCAATGCACTGGACCAAATCTGTTGTAGCCGCCATCGCGACATTCGCTCTTGGCGCATCCATTGAAGCATTTGCACCCACCGCAAGTGCACAAACACAAACTCCAGCCGCACAGTCACAGCCCACAGGTTCGGAGTGGTGGCGGCACGCTGTCATCTACGAGATCTATCCGCGCAGCTTTCAGGATTCCGACGGCGACGGCGTCGGCGACATCAAGGGCATCACTGCGCGCCTCGACTACCTCCACGACCTCGGCATCGACGCCATCTGGATCACGCCGATGTATCCCTCGCCCGGCATCGACTATGGCTACGACATCTCCGACTACACCGCCATCGATCCGCTCTACGGCAGCATGGCCGATTTCGACATCCTCGTTGCCGAGGCGAAGAAGCGCAACATCCGCGTGATCATGGATTACGTCATCAACCACACCTCCGACCAGCACAAGTGGTTTCTGGAATCCCGCTCTTCGCGCGACAATCCAAAGCGCGATTGGTACGTCTGGCGCGACGGAAAAGGCCAGACCGCGACGGATAAGGGCGCGCCGCCCAACAACTGGCAGTCATGGTTCGGCCACTCTGCGTGGCAGTGGGATGAGAAGACTCGGCAATACTACTACCACTATTTCTATGTGCAGCAGCCCGACCTCAACTGGCGCAACCCTGAAGTTCACAAGGCGATGGATGGCGTGCTCGACTTCTGGATGCAGCGCGGCGTCGCCGGCTTCCGCATCGATGCGGTTTCTCGCCTCTACGAAGATCCGGAGATGCGCGACGATCCCTACCTTCCTGGACACAATGCGTATGGCGACCGGAACATTCAGCACAAGTACACCGACGATCTACCCCAGGTGCACGACGTCCTGAAAGAAGTCCGCAGCGTCGTCAATAAATATCCCGGCGACCCTGTTCTTGTCACCGAAGCCGATGAGCCCAACGTCGAGGCTCTGACCAAGATGTATGGCAATGGCGACGAAGTGCAGCTGCCTATGGACTTCCAGATCGCCGACGTCAACGAGCTCTCGGCGCCGCGCTTTCGCCAGCTCTTCAATCAAATTGAAAACAACTCCGCCCACGGCCAGCCCGAGTACTTCTTCTCGAATCACGATCAGCCGCGCCAGTGGGACCGCTACGGCGACGGCGTGCACAACGACCAGATCGCCAAGCTTATGGCCGTACTCGAGCTCACCACGCGCGGCACGCCCCAGATGTACTACGGCGAAGAACTCGGCATGCACACCACCGATCCGGTCCGCGTTGAAGACGTGCATGACCCCATCGGCAAGCTTGGCTGGCCAAAGGAAAAAGGCCGCGATGGCGAACGCACTCCCATGCAATGGACGTCATCGTCCAACGCGGGGTTCACCACCGCAACAAAACCATGGCTGCCCATCCCGCCGACGTCAACCAGTTATAACTTCGAAACTGAAAGCAAGGATCCTGGCTCAATCTTCAACGCCTACAAACGCCTGATCGCCCTCCGCAGAACAGAACCTGCTCTGCGTGACGGCTCGCAAGTGAGTATCGGCGACGACCCCAATGTATTTGCTTATCTGCGCAAGAGTGGCACGGACACCGTCATCGTCATGCTGAACATGAGCTCGAGGCAACAGACATTCGCATTCAAGCCCGCCGACGTTGGAATCACGGGTTCCGGCAGACTCATGCCTCTCTACACTTCCACGCCGGCGGCCGACTCGATCGCGTCCGCAAATGTCGTTCTGCCGCCCTTCGGGGCACTCGTCGCAAAAATGCAATAATCTCGATCAACTGCGGAAGGTCCATCGCATAGACCTTCCGTTCAGTGAAGCCATTCCATCTTCTGCCTGGGCCTCAGCACCTTCTAAAGCGGCTGGTGCAACCGAACAGCTTTGACGACGCGATGAATCGCATAAGAAACCAATGCAGGCGCCTCCAGATCCATGTTGTGGCCCGATGGAACGATCAGCTGTGTGCTATTGCTCGATAGCCTCATTAGTCTGGCCTGTCCGTCCTTGCGCTCCTGTTCCATTTGTGCGATAGGTACATCGAGGTCATCCTTGTACCCACCGTCGGCGCGAGTAAGCACAACCAACGGGATCGCGCGAAGAGAGCCGTCGCGAGGCTTCGCCAGCCACTGCACGAAGTACACCTCAGACCATTCGCGCTGGCTGTTTTCGGCATCCTCGACGGCCGGGAGTGCCTGTGCCCAGAGTTGCAGTCTCTGCTCTGCCGGCGGCAGGTTCTTGTAAATCGGGTCAAGCTTGGCAGAAGGGGAAGGATCGTTTGCTGGCGGAGTAAATTTGTCTGCCGCAGTCATCTCTTCGCGTGGTTGTGGGATCTCGCGGACCTGTGCATTTTCGCCCAGGCGGATTGTCTGTTTGCCGCCCACGGCGACTCTCATTCCTTCGTGGGCGGAATCGACCAGCACCAGCCCTGCTGCATCCTGCGGATATGTGCTCGCGAAGTTAACCATCACAGGGCCGCCATAGGAGTGACCGACCAGCACAAACGGTCCCGTCTCTCCAAGCTTCTGCAGCGCGTCATGCAATTCAAGATTCAACTGGGCAAATGTTCGGGGCTTCGGACCCGGATCACTCCACGCGTATCCCGCGCGATCGTATGTGCAAATACGGGTAAAGCGGGAGACCTGGCTCTGAACCAGTGTCCAGTCAAACGAGAAGTCTCCCAAACCGTTCTCCACAACGACGACCGGAGAACCGGTACCGGAACAGTGCACGTGGAGTTGGTGGCCTCCCAGATCGACGAGCTTTCCGGGCGGCACCGGAGTATTCCTTTCCGCAACGACGAGAGCGGGCAAGATGCTCATTAACAGGGCGAACAGCGAGACAACCACGTGGGTGCGAGATTGAAGACGATGCAATGTTGTCGACCTCCAACTGAGTTGCCCAAGGCTACCCCAACTCGTGCCGAGCCGTTCCCTCAATGTCACGAAATGCGCCCCACTGTGATAAGAGCACGAAGAGCAAAGCCGAGAGGTATACCAGAGAAAGAGCGAATCACGGTTTTGCTGCCAGCGGGGACCTTCAAGGCGCAGCCACACGCGTCTTGAGTGGGAAAGCACGAATGCAACAAGAATCCGGGATCCTCAGCAGCGTTGATCCTTGCCTCACTTTAGGAACTCCCCCCAACCCAGCCCTTTGTGTTAGTTTTGCCTGTTCACACCGTTGCCATTTCATGAGCATCGGAACGGGTGCGTCTGCCATCGCTTTCGAGGTGCGCGACCTTCCCAGGGACTAGGAGACCGCAATGCACTGGACCAGAAAATTCGCAATCATCACCACAGCCGCTCTCATGCTGGGCATCGCCTTACCCAAGGCCGGGGCTCAAGCCCAATCAACTAAGCCGACGCCCGCTGCCGCCGACGAAAAGAACTGGTGGCGGAACGCCATCTTTTATGAGATCTACCCACGCAGCTTCGCAGACTCAAACAACGATGGCATCGGCGATCTGAAGGGCATTACCGCTCATCTCGATTATCTGAAAGAACTCGGCGTCGATGCCATCTGGCTCACGCCCTGCTACCCCTCACCGCAGGTCGATTTCGGCTACGATATATCTGACTACGAAGCTATCGATCCCAAGTACGGCACCATGGCAGACTTCGATCACCTGATTGCCGAGGCCAACAAGCGCCAAATCCGCGTCCTGATGGACATGGTGATGAACCACAGCTCGGACAAGCACAAATGGTTCATCGCGTCGCGTTCCTCAAAGAACAATCCCTATCGCGACTGGTATGTGTGGCACGATGGCAAAGGCCAAACAGCAACGGATAAGGGGCAGCCGCCCAACAACTGGCAATCTGTCTTCGGTGGCCCCGGCTGGGAGTGGGACGAGAAGACGCAGCAATACTTTTACCACAAGTTCTACGTTCAGCAGCCCGACCTCAACTGGAATAACCCCAAGGTCCACCAGGCATTCAAGGACATCATTGCCTTCTGGCTCAAGAAGGGCGTGGCCGGCTTCCGCTTCGACGCCATTACAACGCTGTTTGAAGATCCTCAGATGCGCGATGAAGAAGTCGTGAAAGACCAGAACGGCAATCCGGAAATGAGAAACGGAGAGCCGGTGCTCGAAAATGTGAAGACCGACAATTTGCCAGGCGTTCACACCGTGATGGCTGAAATGCGCGCGGAAGCCGACAAGTACTCCACTGACAAGTACCCTGGCACGCGCGTCTTTATTGGGGAAACTTACCTGCCGAACATTGCAGAACTCCTCAAGCAGTATGGATCTCCGGAGCATCCAGAATTCCAGCTGCCCATGGATACACAGATCGGTTTTATCAACAAACTTGATGTGGCCGCCTTTCGCTCAAAGATTCAAAATGCAGAGGTCGACCTCGGCGACAATGTGCCACTGCTGATCTTCGACAATCACGACAACCCGAGACTCGATGCTCGCTACGGCGACGGTGTCCACAATACCGATATCGAGCGCGTCATCTCCACCATGCTCTTCGCCAGCCGTGGGGCCTCGCTCTTTTACTACGGCGACGAAATCGGAATGACGACCACACCACCCACTCGCAAAGAAGACGTGAAGGATCCTGTCGGTCTACGTTTTTGGCCGGAATTCAAGGGCCGCGATGGCGAGCGCACCCCGATGCAGTGGACGCCGGGTCCGAACGCGGGATTCGATGGACCCAAGGCGATTCCCTGGCTCCCGATTCCGCCCAACGCATCCACCATCAATGTAGAAACCGAAAAGAACGATCCGAATTCAATGTTCTCGTGGTATCAAACCTTGATCCGGCTCAAGAAAACCAATCCGGCATTTTCGCAAGGCTCTGACACCATGCTCGACGTTGAAAACACCAAGGTCCTCAGCTGGAAACGGGAAGCCCCCGGAGTGCCTCCTGTTGTAGTGGCCCTGAACTTCACCGCAGAGCCCCAAACCGTGAACCTGTTGGGCGCTGGCTTGCCAGACGGTCCGCTGAACACACTGTTGAAGACTCCCGGTGCCACCAACCCTGCCTCGCTGAAGGCTATTCAACTCGGCCCCTACGGTGTCTACGTCGGCCAGTTGCAATTCATGATGAGCCACTAAGATCCGAGGTATTCGGGCCAAAGCAATGCATACTCGATCGGCGGTTCCAATTATCCGGAACCGCCGATTTCTGTTTTCCGACCGAAATCAGTTTCCAATCCTCAAACCACCACTCGCTGGAGTAATATGCTGGAGCGCCCTCACGAAGCGCGGGCTTACCTTGCCCATCTTCTTCAGGAACTTGAGCCTCCATGCCCGACACCACCACCGACCGAGCCGCAATCTTCCAGGCGGCGCTAGCCGAGCACATCCAGATCATCCAGGCCCTCAAAGACCAGCAGCGTGTCCTCGATCAGATTGCCTCTGAAATGGTTCTCGCCATCCGGATGGGGGGAAAAATCCTGTGGTGCGGCAACGGTGGCAGTGCCGCAGACGCGCAGCATCTCAACGGACAGCTGGTTGTCCGCTTCCGGCTTGATCGTGCCGGCATCCCGTCAATCGCTCTCTCGACTGATACTTCGATCCTCACCGCCGCCAGCAACAACTACGGCTACGAGCATATCTTTCAGCGTCAGGTAGAGACTCTCGCGCGCAAGGGTGACGTCGTGGTGGCAATCTCCACCTCGGGCAACAGCCGCAACGTCTTTCTCGCTCTGGAGGCTGCTCGCAAAGTAGGCGCCGTCACCGTCGCATTTACGGGCAAAGGCGGAGGCAAAATCGCTACGGCCGCTGATTTCCTGTTTGAAGTTCCTTCGGCAGACACGCCGCGCATCCAGGAGGCCCACATCCTCGCCGGTCACGTGTTGTGCGAGATTCTCGAAAAGGAACTCACAGCGGGACAAGGAATTGCCAGCCAGAACGGATCCGGGTTCAGAAATCCTCCGCCTTCTCGTCCTCAGTAATTTCGGAATCAGAATCCGGAATTTCATTTTCGGCTTCCCGCAACTGGGAGAGAGTCTTCCGGTAAAACCAGGCGGCCGCCAAGCCTCCCAGCACTGCCGAGGCGGCGGCAATCGCGCCAACCCTCACCCAGCCGCTGCCGGAGCCCCCCTGGGCCGGGACGTCCATTGTAGCGTCGCTGTCGCTGGAAGTTGTTGCTTTTATGTCACTTGTCATTTAGTTCCCTGCCAACCAAAGAGCCCAGCCTATTCGTGGCTGCGTCCAAAACTCCGTGTTCTGATGCCCATCGTCCGTGAATTGCGCTCGTCCTGCATTGCGAGAAAATCTGAATTTTTGTATTTGCTTCGAAGCCAATCTATAGTATCGTGTAGATATTCCAGTGATGGAGAGCGATCTTGATCGCACCAGAGCTGGAAGTAGTTTGCGTCACTGGCCTCCCGGCACGAACAAAAACCGTTCGTGCCGTCTTTTTTTGCCCAAGTCTCGAAAAACATAGTAACTCGAATTTTACTTCTCCTCACCTTCTTCTGCGGACGAATGTAGACTTCCGCACCTGCATCCTACCCACTTGCTCGACAAGATCTCCAGCGTGCAACCGCGTGCTTGACCGAGCCTTTCGAGGCCGATTCCGTTTCGCTCACCCAGCGGTCTAAAATGAACAGGAGAGCCTCGCCTGATGAATTTTGCAAAGCGCCGTTGGGTCCTTGGTTTCGCAGTATTTGCGATTACCGCCGCGAGTTACGCGCAGTGGTCTAACCCCGCCGACGACGTTCCGGCCTATCACCCTGCGGCCCCCCTCAAGGTCGCCGCGCTGCCTCCGATCCTGGCAGGAGAGAAACTCACCGGCGAGAACTTCCGCTATCCCTGGCAGGTGCACGTCTACCAGCAGGCCGCGAAGATCGGGAATGTGCTCTACCAGCTCCCCTGCAATTGCCGCTGCGACCGCGCCCTTGGGCACACCAGCCTGCGCAGTTGTTATGAGGGCTATCACGGCACGGAGTGCTCCACTTGCGCTCAGGAAGCTTTTTACGCCTTTGCCATGATCAAGGCCGGGAAAACGCCGGCCCAAATCCGCGCCGGCATTGCCCAGCACGCCTACGAGCAGATCGATCTGGAAAAGCAGTAAGCAGCTCGAGTAGAACCTCTCTCAGCCTGGCAAATACATCGAGATTTTTCATTCACATCGAAGGGCAGTGACGGGGTTGACCCTGGCCGCGCGTCGCGCAGGCAGCCAGCTGGTAAGCACTGTCATCAGGCTTACGACCACGAGGGCGACTGCGAAGGACATTGGGTCGATTGAATCCACCGCAAACAACTGGTCCTTGATAGTCCTCGCGGCCATGATGGCAAGTGGCAAGCCTACGCCCGTGCCGATGGCGAGCAGCAGAATTGATTCGCGCATGATCATGCGTTGAACACTCGCCCCATGCGCTCCAAGCGCAAGACGGATTCCGATTTCGTTGGTCCGCCGAACAACGTTGTAGCTCATAACACCGTAGAGTCCGATCGCCGCCAACAGGAGCGCGAGCAGCGAGAAAAGAGTGGTGAGCGTGGAGATGAGCTGATCGTGCGACATCAGATCTGAAACCTGATCCTCAATAGTGGTGACGCGCAGCAGCGGAAGATTCCGATCAACATCTGCAACAGCAGCACGAAGATCGGCAACGGCTTTCGCGGGATCGCCGGATGTGCGAATCAGAATGGTGTGGGCGAAACAATCGTTGTTTTCTTCCCGGGGAGCGAGCATTGCGGCATTGCCGTTTGCGGTTACAAGCGGGGCCTGGGCAGGGAGAAACGTGTCAATTTGCGACAGGGGAATATAGGTCATCCTTACCGGATCGGTCACACGCGGATCGCCGGGCTTAGTGTCCCTCGCGATCCCCACAATCTGCCAGGGTCCTTTGACTGAATCGATTCCGATCGTGAGTTGACGGCCGACGGCATCGCCATTCGGGAAATACTTTTTGGCAATAGTCTGGCTCACTACGGCGACCTTCAGACTATTCGGTGTATCGGCTGGACCAATGTCGCGTCCGGCAACGATGGGGATCCCAGCGGTCTCAAAGTATCGTCCGGAGACTCGATTCAGTACGGAGACCATGTTTTCTTTTGGGCCAGGTGTGTAGCCTGAGAGCAAAATATTTGAGGTCCAGGAGCCGCCACTGATCGGAGGCGTCGCAGACAGCGCAGCCGAGCGAACGCCAGGGATCGCGGACAGCCGCTCGAGAAGAGTCTGATGCATTGCGGCAACCTGGTGAGGTTCATATCCGGCCAGTTGCTCTCCAATGTCAGCCAGCAACAGGTGACTTCGTTCAAAGCCGTAGTCCTGATCCTGAAGGTTGCGAAAGGTACGCAGAAACAGCCCGGCGACCACGAGCAGTATGAGCGAGAGCGTCACTTGAATTGTGACGAGAGCCTTCGGCCAGAATCGAGCGCTTCTGCCGCCGCTGCTCTGCACGGTGCGCGCACCGGCGCTCAATGTTCCACGGGATCCGATGAGAGCCCCCTGGATGGACGGAGCCAAGCCGAACAACAGGCCGGTCAAAAGAGAGACACCCAGCGTGAAGAGCAATGCACTCAGGTCCGGCGATGCGTTCATGGCAACGTAGGAGTTGCCGCGCCCCACAAATGAAATGAGGGAGCGCGTTGCGGCGAAAGCGACTCCGAGTCCCATCGCCCCTCCGGCAATCGACAGGAGAAAGGTCTCGATCAATCCTTGGCGTACGATTCGCGTAAGGCTCGAACCGAGGGCGAGACGAGTGACGATTTCGTGATGGCGCGTGGCGGCGCGCGCGAGAAGAAAGTTGGCCAGGTTGACGCATGCGATCAGCAGAACCAGGGCAACAATGATCATCAAAATCTTCAACGATTCGCCATACTGAGCGCGGAGGAGCGATACACCATGCGCAGCGGGAACCAGGGGGACACTGGCGCGGCTGATCTCCAGTTGACGGTCCGTTGAGATGCTCGCTCCCTCGCGTTCGCGAATACCATTGCGCACCTGCTGGTTGAGCCAGTTTTGGCTCTGTGCCAGTGCAGCTTTGTGCGTTGAAGCTTCATTGCTGAGCCGCGCGAAGAGGTGCAGGAAATATAAGCCAGAGTGCGGCGTCAGCATGGAAGGCTGCTGCAGCACCACGGGCTGCATGCTGATGGGTGTCCACAATTCGGTCGGCTCAAGCTCCTGCTTGATCCCGTGGAATCCTTGCTGCATCACGCCGATAACTTCAAACGGCGTGCCATTGATCGAGAGGGATTTTCCTACGATGTGAGGATCAGAAGAAAGGGATTGCAGCCAGAAGTGATAGCTGAGCACAACAACCGCTCCGCTTCCCGGTGTGGCATCGTCTGACGGCAAAATGGTGCGGCCCATGAAGGGTTGAGCACCGAGGACACTGAAATAATTGCCCGAGACCAGGTTGGCCGGCGCCAGTAATGCCGGGGAGGATGCATTGGCAGCACCGTTCGCTGCCAGCTGTCGGATGCTCACCTGGTTTGAAAAACTGCCGTAGGCGGCAATCCCTTGAAATGGACCTGGATTTTCCTCCATCTGGCGCGTGAAATCCCACGGGAAGTATCCACCAAAGTCTCCGAGGTTGATGCCCCCGGCGATGCCCCCGAATTCTGAGCTGCCGAATGCGACAAGCTGCTCTGGATTCCGGACCGGCAGATTACGCAGCAGAACCTGGTGAATCAAAGTGAAAATCGCGGTGTTGCCGCCAATGCCGAGCGCCAGGGAAAGCAGCGCGACCGCAGTAAATCCGGGGCTCTTCAGCAGAGCGCGCACGCTGACTCGAACGTCCTGCAAGATGCCGTCCGCAAATGATTCCCAACGCGAAGACCAAATCTGGTGCTTCACGGAATTGCTGCTGCCGAGTTCCACATTGGCTGCGCGGCGGGCATCTTCCGCGGTCATTCCATCACGCTCCTTACGCGCTACGGACGCTTCAAGGAAGCCTTGCAACTCCTCGTCGAGTTCGCGCTCAACCCGATCGCGATGGAGCAGGGATGCGATGCCTTTGGCAACATTCGTGAACCAGGTCATATTTGTCCTCGCACATGGGGAATTCGATAGTTCACGCCTCGAGAATGCGGGCAATCGCAGCGATCTGACGCCCCCACTGCTCGGTTTCTGTATTCAGAGACCGGCGTCCCTTCGGGGTGAGAAGGTAATATTTCGCGCGGCGATTGTTTTCGGTGGCCCGCCATTCGGACTTCACGTTTCCGGCCCGCTCCATCCGGCTGAGCGCCGGAAGCAGAGAGCCCGCGTTCACCTTGAACACTCCGCCGCTGATCTGCTCGATACGCAGTCCCACGCCGTAACCATGCATCGGCTCAAGAGCGAGCGTTTTCAAAATGAGCATCTCCAAAGTGCCCTGGATCAAATCACTCGACTTGGATTCTCGCGGATCGGTTGCAATGGGTTTCAATGGCATGTCAACTTCCTCTAGACAGTCTAGAGAATAGAATTGTTCCTCTAGTCTGTCAAGAGATGAGATCGATTTTCATGGGTTGTGCCGGCGAACATCTGGTGCGCAGCAGCGTGGAATTCACCGCTCCTATCCCGAGGATGGTTTGTGCAGAAAGGCAATACGAGAGAGATTAGCCGAGCGGCCACCGATCACGCAGTCTGCCAATCCTCGGGTGAAACCGTGACGGTGGCGCAGCCCATCGAGTAATTCCACCACGCGTGATCCGTATTCGCCGAGGCGAAGAAGCCTTCGATTTTAAGCCTCTCGGCGGCCTCAGCTATGAAGGAGCGCTGGCCGTAGAAGATCGTGAAGAAACTGTCCCAGTCCACGGTGAACAGAAACGAGCCATCGGGCGCGAGAAGCGTTCCACAGGTAGGGAAGGGAATCGTGCCGTCCGCCAGGCCCTCAACTGCCAGGCGCACCACCGGTTCGGACTGCGGAAATTCGGGTACAAAAACGAGCTCCTCAATTCCAGATGCCGAAAATATCTGCAGAAAGTCTGGCCGCAGCAGCGGTTCGAAGCGTCCTTCCACCGGCATCCAGATCTGATTGTTCTCAAGGAAGCTTTGCAACTTGTTTCGGCCCTCCGTGTCTGCCATGGGGTCGGCCAGCGAACCGATTGAGGTCAGTAACGCCTGGTTGATCCTCGCGCAGGATGTGATTCCCACCTGTGTCGCCACATCTGACCACGCGCACTTGGTTCCAAGCTCGGCAATTTGGGCGTCGCTTGGGTATTGATTCGTAGCCGTCCAGGAAAGCGATGCTGGAACGCGGACGAACGGATGAAGAACGACAAAAGCAGACTCAAAGCGCCCGCCGTATGCCTCCATCAGCGGGACCTCGTACCGGGAATAAACGAATTCTTCAAATTCCACGAAGCCAGGAATAGCAGACCCGGACCTCTGGCCTCAGTGAGGAGGGATACATTTGCGAAAATCGGCATTCGACCGGCAATTCGCGCGCGACCCGTCAAGGCCCCGGATCGAAAATCTCTCGCCATCTTGTTGCTAACAAACAGATTTATTCTGCGCAGCTTTTGCAGGTAGTTTCTTCCATTTCGCTATCCTTGAACACAGTAAGGGATATTCACGTCGAGCCCTTGAAAGCGCATATTCTCGCGAGGGAGACGAAGTTGTCGATCAAATCTGCGACAGTGGCGGTAACTCCTTTCCCGAGACGACTCTGCGGCTAAAGTCTCTGCCAGGAAGACTTTAACGCCACGGTGCGGCCGTAAATCCTTGCAGATCAAGACTTTGGTTACAGAGTATGGGGGGGGTACACCCCCTGGCCGTTCCCATCATTGTGGGCCCAGAAGCCCGATAGAGAGCATCAGCCGCCCGTCAATGGCTTAGAATGATCTAGCAGCACGAGCCAGTTGGCCCGGCTCGCATCCGGCGCTATTCCCTGATCATCAAACGGATAGCGGCAACTCTCGGGGGCGTCACGGTTTCGACGGGATCGATTGCGGCATGGGAGGCATGTCGGGGTGTGGGCACCCGTAATCGCCTGCAAAAACAAAGTTGCCAACGATAACCTGGCACTTGCAGCTTAATTAATTAAGTTGCCGTCCCTCACGGCCTTGCCTATGGGTTGTGATCAGGACGTCATTCAGTAGGCTGGTGGCTGCTTCTCGGTCCGTGTTGCAGCCATAAGATCATCGGACTAGCTTCAGGCGCATCTTGTCCGTTCTGAGCGTCTGAGGCGAAAACATGCGGAACTGGACTGAACATGGATCTTCCCGGCTGACAGCGATTTCGGACGCGGGTTCGACTCCCGCCGCCTCCACCATACTTGTTTTCGCCAAGTTGAAAGTCTTTCGTCCAGAAACTCAGAACATCTTCGGCCGCTCCTTCGGCAACCTCAACGCTCTCGTGATCGCAGAGCGAACTTTCCAGTGAATGCCAGGCAGCATCCTGATAAGGAACTCCGAGGAAGGAACTCAATGACTTTCAAAGCGGAATCCGTGTCTGCCTGATCGATTTCACGATATCAGCCTTGAGCTATAGCTGTGCCGTAGCAACGGTGACGATCCCATGCGCGCCAGCAGGTGCTCGTCAATACAATTCGCTTCTTGTCCGAGAGGCGCCGTTGTATTGGCGGTGAAATACGTAAGCGAAGTGATTAGGCAACGCCGCCCGAAATCTCATGCAAGGTTCTGAGGAGAAACAAACCAGCCCTCTCTCGTTCTCTTCCCTCACTCCGAAATCGTGAGAGATCCGGGATCGAGCGCAACTTCGTAGAAACCCGCATCATTCCAGGGAATCACGACTCCGCCCTGCTTCAATGTGCCTCCGCTCAAGGTGATGCGCAGGTATTTTCCGGAAGGAAAATACTGCGGAAGAGTCCATGAGACGACCACCGAGCCGTGAGACTCCGTATACTTGGCGTCCGAAAGGGCTCTCTGTCCGACCCAGTAGGCTCCGACGTTCACCATGCTGTCGATCCAAACGTCGCCCTTTGATTTGGCGTAGTCAATATTCGCGATTAAGTCTGTGATGTCGACGGGAGCATAGCCTTCGTTGGCTTTGAGCGAGTGCAACTCATAAATCTCCCAATAGCCTCCGGCCCGAGCAGCATCCACATGGGCATTTAACGTGGTTGCCGTTTCATTCGGCTTTGGAGCGTAGGTCGGCAGATGGTTGGGGTCAGTATCATCATTTGGCGCGATGTGCCCTTGCCCCACTCCGCGATTGAGAAAGAAGCGAGTCAACGCCACAGAGTCGTACCTAGTGTCCCCAAAGGGCGCTGCGGTGGTCCAAACATTGTCGACATACAAGACCTGCTTGATGTAATCCGTGCATTCGTCGTATTCCGCTCCGATGCTGCCAGACCAGGATCCGACTCCGCAATGGGTTCCATCCGCTAGACAGTGGTGGTGCGTGTGGTTCCCAATCTCATGTCCATCCTTCGCAACTTGTGCCCAAATAGTGGAATTGATTGCCATCCCACTCACAAGGAAGAATGTCATTCTTTCGCCAGTCGCCTGGAGCTGCGGATAGGCAGCGACCTGGGAAGCCATCGAATCATCCAAAGTATACGAGATCGCAGCACCAAAACCTGCCCAATCGAGCACCTTCAACCCTCCAAGCTGTCCAGCCGGTTTGGGTACGCTGGAACGCGCGGGAACCGGTAGTCCATCGGAGCATCGATAATTTGAATTGAAGGAGTACTTGGCCGAGGCGACGCCACTGCTGGAGTTTGGCGAAAGTGCGAGGGCTTTGAGTGTAAGGCTTGAGCTCACCAAAACCGGCCCTTCGTACACCCTCGACAAAAAGGACGGATCACTGCCATCGGTCGTGTAGAAGATAGCGGCTTGTGGAGTATCTGTGAAGATAGTGACGGTCTGAGCTGACGCATATGTTCCGGGAGGGACGCTAAACCTAGGTACGCCTTCCGGGCTTACAGGCGTGGCTGCCCGCGCCCCAGTCCTAAATCCTCCACAAGCCGAAAGGCCGATTAGCAACACGCCGAGAACTGCAATACGATGATGCATACGCACGCTCACCATCCGTTCCTAAAGATCGGTCCAGCTTCCATAACAGGACCAAGAATCCGGAGCGCATGTCCGAAATCAATGCCTTAATCGGTTCCTGGATCGGTCCGAACATAATAGACTGTCAGCGGTCAGCGGAGCTAATGGTTTCTATCGTTAAATGCAATTCTGCAGGCGGTTGCGCATTGCTGGCGGTTTGTTTGAATGCTAAGCATCGGATGGGGTGTCCCAAGAGGGACGGGATGAACAGGCGTAGGTCATACTGGATCTGCTGGAGCATGCGACAGCTACAGCCCGGCCTTGACATTGGTGCTGACCGAGAGCCCGTTGTTAAGCGTGGGTCCGAGGTCGCGTAGAGGTCAGTGGTGACGTTCGCTTGGTGCGGCGATCCCGTTCAGGAGTTTGTTCGTGACGTAACCTCGGGCCGCAGGTTCCAGCAGAAGGAGCCTACGATGACCAGCAAGTCCAAGGCTAAGCCAAGATCGAGTGGACGGATGCTGCCGATTCTGCACCCAGATGCCGCTGGGATTGATATCGGCGCCGAAGAGATATTTGTTGCTGTTCCACCGGATCGCGACATCGACTCGGTCCGTCGGTTCGGCACGTTCACTCGAGACTTGATCGCATTGGCCGATTGGCTGCGCCAGTGCAACATCCGGTCCGTGGCCATGGAGTCGACTGGCGTTTACTGGATCCCGCTATATCAGATCCTGGAAACGCACGGTTTCGAAGTGTTCCTGGTTAACGCTCATCATGTGAAGAACGTTCCCGGGCGCAAGAGCGACGTTTCGGACTGTCAGTGGATCCAGTATTTGCACTCGGTGGGATTGCTGAAGGCGAGTTTTCGGCCGCCCGACGAGATCTGCGTATTGCGCTCTCTTTGGCGTCACCGAGAGGGTCTCGTGCAGATGGCGGCTGAGCATATTCAGCACATGCAGAAGGCTCTAAGTCAGATGAACCTCCAGCTGCATCATGTCTTGAGCGATATCGTTGGTGTAAGCGGGATAGCGATTCTGGATGCCATCCTGGCGGGAGAACGGGATCCAGCCAAGCTGGCTAGCTTATGTAATCGACGCATCCGCAGTTCACGCCAGACAGTCGCGAAGTCTTTGGAAGGAGACTATCGTCCCGAGCATTTGTTCGCGCTTCGCCAGTCCCTGGCAGCCTATCGGTTCTATAAGCAACTGATGGCCGAGTTGGATCTCGAACTGGAGCAGAACATGCGGAAACTTCCACGTGCCGAAGACGCGCCGCACAAACGACCAGTTGGCACCAAGAAGCGGATCTACCAACACGCGGGCAACGAGCCTGACTTCGATCTGAAGGAAGAGCTGTTTCGTATCGTAGGCGTCGATCTCACCGACGTGCCCGGTATCAGTACCTTGACTGCGCACACCATCCTGATGGAGGTTGGAGCAGATGTTTCGCGCTTCCGCAACGCCTCTGCCTTCGCATCCTGGCTGGGACTCTGCCCGGAGAAGCAGGTGAGCGGAGGAAAGGTCCTCTATACTCGCACGCGCAAGGTGAAGAACAGAGCAGCCATCGCATTGCGACTCGGAGCACACTGCCTCTACCATGCTCAGAACTACCTGGGAGATTTCTACCGCAAGATGAAGTGGAGACTTGGGGCGCCAGCCGCCGTAACGGCCACCGCACACAAGCTGGCACGCATCGTCTACCACTTGCTTTCCACCAGGCAGCCGTACTCAGATGAGGTCTTCGCTCGATGCGATCAACAGGTCAGTGTTCGTGCTGAAAAGCGTTTGCGCAAGCAGGCCGCCGAGCTTGGCTTCCAACTTGCACCCATTACCGAAACAACTTGAAGGTTGTGTTCATCAGGAGTCGAGGAGGAGCACGAGGTGTTGCAAAAGGCTGAACTCAGCCGTGAGGCTGATTCAGGGAACTACCTCGGAGTCTCCTCAGAGACTATGTGTTACATCGGACTGGATGTTCACAAGAGGACGATCAGCTATTGCGTGAACGACGCGGGCGGCGAGACTGGCTCTGATCTTCGAGAAGGAGATAGACTTCGCCCTTGGCCAGTACGGCCCATTAGCCGATTAATCTACATTACAATGCTGCCATGCCGAGCGGCCTCCAGATCGAGCCCTCCAGAGACACCCTGCAAGCCGTTCATCAAGATCCCACGCGCAGAGCGTTACACCGATTTCTGCGAAAGCTGTTCTTCGCCGCAGTGTTTGTGAGCGTGCTGAACTTTGCCTTGTTCTTGGCTGGCACTTTCTGTCTTGGCGGCAATGCCGTGAAGGGCAAAATTGAGGGGGGCAGGTATTACGTGTGGGGATATCACCACGGAACGAGGGGCTACGCTGAGGTGAGCCATGCCGCTTTCACCTACAGCAAATGGCATGGCAACAGCGTGATAGTAACCTGGCCTTTCATGATTTTGGCGGCTTTCATGTTTGAACGAATTAGAAGACGACCAGTGGATTAAGCTTGTCTGTTCATTCTGCCTGAGTTACCGAACAAACAAGGAGGAACTCAAAATTGGGCTTATTTCCGGATTGGCCCCATCTATGTAAGTCGAAGTAAAGAAAAAGCACAGAATTCCTGGGTGCACACCGAGGGCGCGCAATTGAATCGGCCCCCGGTTCTGGCCGACACCCCGCCTGGCCTGCTGATGGCGCCCGTCTAACACCGGACTTGGAAATCGCATGCGCGAGAGCTTCAGGACTTCTTTTCCATGAGAGTAGGCAATTGAAGGAGGACTTTTGAGGGCCTGAGTATTACTCCCGCCCGCCTCCGCACAATTTCAATGGTTACAAGAGGACCGCATCACACCGGTATACCCAAAAACTATGTTCAGGGGGCAGGCCTAATACGCGAGCTTGGGAAGCATGAGTTCGACCTGTGCCCGGTCTAAGTCTGAGGGAATCCCGATGTCAAGGAAATATCCAGGACATGGGAATGCAATGGGCCGAAGAGAAGTAACCGACGGGATCAACACATCCAGTTCGAATGAAAACCTTTCATGCAACTTCGCTGGCCATGAGAAGCTTCTCTCGATCACATAAATGCCACCGTTGATAAAACCGGTGCCGCTGCGGCCCTTTTCGACGAAATCAACAACCGTACCCTGCTCCACGATGACTTCGCCATAACGATTGACGTCCTCGACTCTTGCGATCGCCATTGTGAGGGACCGGCTGGCTTTCTGATGAACGGCGAGCATCGCCTTTAGGTCTGCCTCAAGGTATGTGTCGCCATTGAGAACCAGCACGGATTCTTCCGTGGCGGACTTGAGGGCTAACTTGATTGCGCCGCCGGTCCCGAGGGGAGATTCCTCGGTGACATACGTGATCGGGATCCCCGCGTAGCCCTCAGGAAAAGCCTCCATAATGACATGGCGCAAATGACCGACCGAGAGGATGACTCGCTTGCATCCAGCTTGCGCCAGGCGTTTAAGCAGAATCTCCAGGAATGGCCGACCCGCAACTAGAGCCATGGCTTTCGGTCGATCGACGAGCCTGGAACCGAGGCGGGTTCCCAAGCCTCCGGCAAGGATGATTGCTTCCACAGAAAAATCCGTGCTCCCTTCCTTCGAGAAGGATCAAAACCTGCGGCAATATTGAACTACCTAATTCGCCAGGCTTGCGCTCCCGTACCGGTAAAGTGACATCCGTAAACAGTCCCGTCTTCTTGGCTTCTGCGGAGCGAATCAGCGACCTGAGCCTTGCACATGGGATCCACAAGAAAGAACATGAACCCACCGCCTCCAGCACCTGAGATTCTTGCACAGTGTGCACCCGCTTCGAGAGCTCTCGCGTAGATTTCCTCAATCTGCTCGTTTACGATCCGGCTCGACATCTGCTTCTTTGCCACCCAACTGCAGCGTAAGACTTCGTGAAGAAGGTTGAAATCGCCTCTCAAAAGGGCGTCCTTCATTCGGAACGCTTCCTGCTTCACACGATGCATGGCGTCCAGCGCCAGCTTATTCCCCGTCTCCACATTTCTAGACTGTTCGGCGATGATCTCGGCTGAGGCGCGCGAGGCTCCGGTGTAAAAAAGCAATATAGACGCTTCAAGCTCGCATAGAACGTTGTCCTTCACTCGAAGGGGATTAACAAGTACGTGCCCATCTTTACCAAATTCCATAAAATTGAACCCGCCGAAAGCAGCAGCGTACTGGTCCTGCCGCCCCCCGTGGAGACCCGCGACTTCGCGTTCGATATGGAACGCAGCCTGTGCCAATTCATAATCGTCGATTGGATAGTTCAGCCACTCAGCATAGGCTTTCAGAGTTGCCACCACGAGGGTCGAAGACCCGCCCAACCCTGAACCGGAAGGCACATCGACACGCGTTGTGAGTCGAAGTTGCAGTGGGACCCCTCCGTTGAGATGGCGCACTGCATAATTGTGAACATTCTTCAAAAGATCCAGGTTGCCATCAGGAAGAAGCTCGGTTGAACTCGCGTAATTGCCGGTCTGATTCTGGTCGCAAGACGCAAACTGAACCTCATCACCATCAAGCGGCTCAATGGATGCGTATGCGTAGTGTCCGATTGTTGCGTTGAGGACAGCTCCGCCGAATTCGTCGCAATAGGGAGAAACATCCGTTCCACCACCGGCAAGTCCAAGGCGAAGGGGGGCTCGAGAGCGAATGAACATCAGGCTGCCTCATGCGTATGTACACGAAAAGTCTATTTGGGATGGGGAACGCGGTCAAAGCCAGGCCGAAATGCACCGTTACGGAGAAAAAGATGTTCTCAACTTTGCTTATCATCCGGACTTAGCGATAAAGCGCTCGCATTAAACCTCAACTCTTGGTCTTTCCCAAAGAGCTACCCTGAAAAACCGGATTGGGTTCGGAAATCGCTTAATCCGCTTTGGATCTAGTAAAGCTCGCCAAACCCCCTCGAGACCGATGGAGCATACGATCCCTGGAGCTTTTCGGTAAACGCCGGCAAGCATATCCAGCGTTCCGCCCACGGCCATCGCCATTTGCACCCCGAACCTGCTCAATTCAGAGTAGTGCTCGTCCAGCCAGAACTCCTGTTTGGGAGCTCCCAGGGCGACCAGAACGATCTGAGGCCGAAATCGCTGAATCTGGTCAAGAATCCTGTTCGTCGTCTCTTCACGGTATGGATAGCGCTCGAATTCCGGCGAGTATCCATCTACTTCGATTCCATAACGCGCAGCAATGTTTTTTTGGGCGGCGAGGTTTACGTCGGGGATGGCGCCGAGAAGAAAGACTCTGGAATTCGCTTTTGCTGCTCGTACGAATACGTTGTGAACAAACTCGGAACCCGAAATCTTCTCGATTGGCTTGCGCGTCTTGACTCGGGCAACGAAGTAGGGCCAAAAGCCGTCGAACGTGGAAATATGCCGGGAAAGCACATCCCGAAATCGTGGATTGTCCTGCGCCATCAAGATGAGTTCAGCATTGACTGGAAAGACCAGCTTTAATTCTGTTTGCCGCTGCCACACGTGATCTCTTGTGGCTCCGCGGAACGTAATTCCGGCGAAGGTTAAGCTGTCTTCGAAAGTCTGTGATTTCACAAATTCCTCGGACGTAATCGTGCTTCAGGCTGGCTCAAAAATCTTCAGATCGGCCTGAGCAAGCGTACAAACAAGCATAAACTACCACCTTTCGAATGTCGTCTCTCGGGAAGGCAGTTTGCCACGGACGGATGTTCGGACGTAGCTTTGACCTCTCTGGAGCTTGGGTTAGCGCCTTGAAGCAGATGACGCGCAACTCGAGTGCTGAAACGCTATCTGCTTTGAATAGACTACCCCGTGGCAGACCGCGTAGAATCAACAACGAGGCACCTGCCTTATCTGGAATTCAATTTCACAATGGACCCCGCTCTTTGAGGCCGCTATTCCTAAAATCGTGTCTTAATGCGGCGAGATTTCACGCCCGTAAATTTACGACCCATCTCCACAGGCCAATGCGGTTTCCCACGTACTCCCCATCCGTTGATCGGGCCGTCCAGTCTCTCGCGGACAGCGTTCGATACGCGGCACTCGGACTTGCCATTCAGCGGCTGGAGACAGAAAAGGTTGAAGGGGCATTTGCGGAGCTGGGGGTTTACCAGGGTGTGACAAGCAAGTTTATCCATCATCAGGTCCCGCATCGTCGTCTCTATTTGTTTGATACGTTTAGCGGATTTCCTGCCGAGGCCCTCGAATCTTCCCGAGATGATCGCTTTCGAGGCACATCGCAGGAACTTGTGACACGAGTCATCGGGGACGTGACAAATGTCTTTTTTCGGCCCGGGTATTTTCCAGCTAGTGCAGCAGATGTCGAGAACGAGAGGTTCGCTTTTGTGATGCTGGATTTTGATCTTCACAAATCGGCCCTGGATGCATTCTCCTTTTTTTACCCTCGACTTGTTCCCGGAGGTTACTTCTTCATTCACGACTTCAATTCTCCGGAGTCCAATCGCGCAATCTCTCGGGCTGCGTCCGAATTTATGAGAGACAAACCCGAACTTCTTATTGAAATCCCGGATCAATGGGGATCGGCCGTTTTTCGCAAGAGTAGGGTGTCCGGAGGCGGATAAAGGCGTTATCGGGAAGTCTGAGGCGCGACGCTATAATTATGTGAAGACCTTTTGCGAAGAAGATGATTGCAATCTTCGCGATCCACGATCGCTGGACGCCCAGAAAGACCAAGTCCGCATAACGAAAGGAACGGATGCAGTGAAAGCGGTCATACTCGCAGGCGGGCGCGGCAGCCGTTTGAGCGAGGAAACCAGTCTCAAGCCGAAGCCGATGGTCGAGATTGGCGGAAAGCCGATTCTCTGGCACATCATGAAGATTTACTCTGCGCATGGCATCAACGACTTCATCGTGTGTCTTGGCTACAAGGGTTTTCTGATCAAGGAATTTTTTGCAAATTACTTTCTACATACGTCTGATGTGACCATTGATTTGTCGAAGAATGCGATTGAGGTGCACCATAACTTCGCAGAACCGTGGCGAGTCACTCTGGTGGAGACCGGGGAGGCGACTATGACCGGCGGACGTTTGAAGCGTGTGGCGCCCTACCTTATTGGCGAAGACGGATTCTGCTTTACTTACGGAGATGGCGTGGCGGACGTGAATATCGCCGGGACCATCGAATTTCATCGGAAGCAAGGAACGGCTGTGACGGTGACGGCTGCCCAGCCTCGAGGTCGGTTCGGCGCCCTGAAAATAGATCGGAATAGAATGGTCGATTTCAAAGAGAAACCGGCGGGCGACGGATCGTGGGTAAATGGTGGCTTCTTCGTGCTGCAACCGAAGGTGTTCTCTTATATTTCCGGCGATGAGACAGTGTGGGAGCAGGAGCCGCTCGAGCGCCTCGCGCTGGATGGCGAAGTCTCGGCATACAGGCATAGCGGTTTTTGGCAGCCGATGGACACGATGTACGATCGCGCACTGCTCGAGAATCTCTGGACCTCGGGACAGGCACCTTGGAAGGTATGGTAAGTCCATGGATTGGAGCGGAAAGCGCGTACTGGTCACGGGCCACACGGGTTTCAAAGGTGGCTGGCTGTCGCTCGATCTCGCATCCCGCGGGGCAACAGTCATAGGTTTCGCGCTCGAATCTGACACAGAGCCAAATCTCTTTACAGCTGCCCGAATCGGCTCGTTGCTTGAGTCTCGAATACTCGATGTCAGGGACTTCGAGAACGTGCTTAAGCTCTTCGCCGATTTCAAACCTGAGATTGTGTATCATCTTGCTGCCCAACCGCTTGTTCGCCGGTCGTACGCGCAGCCGCTGGAGACCTTCGAAGTCAATGTGATGGGAACCGCCAATATTCTGGAAGCAATCCGGCGCACTCATTCTGTGGCTGCTGCGGTTGTGATCACGACAGACAAATGCTACGAAAACCGAGAATGGAACTGGGGATATCGCGAGAACGATGCATTGGGCGGTCACGACCCTTACAGCGCAAGCAAGGCCGCAGCAGAGATCGTGACGGCTGCGTACCGGTCGTCCTATTTCGGAGCATCGACCGCTCCGGCGATCGCTACCGTTCGTGCGGGCAATGTCATAGGCGGCGGAGACTGGTCACAGGATCGCCTCGTACCAGACATGGTTCGAGCCTTTCGCGAGTGCCAGCCTGTGTTGATACGAAATCCTCGTGCGATTCGCCCCTGGCAGCACGTCCTTGAGCCCATTGAGGGATATGTGTACCTCGCTGAAAGGCTAGTCGAGGACGGGGCGAAACTGGCGGCGGCCTGGAATTTCGGTCCTGAGCTTTCTGACTCAATTCCGGTGGCCGAAATGGTCAGGGCATTCGCAAGCCTCTGGGGTGACGGTGCGAGTTGGAAGATCGATGCTACCCCGCAGCCGCTCGAAACTGGGCTGCTTCGTCTCGATTGCTCCAAGGCCGCGATTGAATTGGGATGGGTGCCGCGCCTCAAGATTGGAGAGGCGCTTCAAATGACCACTTCATGGTACCGGGAGTTTTTCGGCGGTAGTGACATGATGCAGGTCTCAATGGATCAAATCTCTGCCTACAGGAGTCGAACTGGTTCTCCAGTGCCGGCTTTTCAAACACAATGAATGAATTAGAGCAACAACTTCGTGACCGCATTTTGGCGAGTGTAACCGAATATCATTCTGTTGCGTTCCAGCCGAAGCAGTTTGTCCCCGGTGAATCCCCAGTGCCGGTTTCCGGTCGTGTCTTTGGGGCGGAAGAGCTTCGGTTTCTGGTCGATTCTTCGCTTGACTTCTGGCTCACGACCGGGCGTTTTGCGGAACAATTTGAGCGAGAGTTCGCCCGATTCATGGGGGTCCGGGACGCTCGACTGGTGAACTCCGGCTCATCCGCAAACCTGGTCGCCGTTTCCGCTCTCACCTCTCCTTCACTTGGATCGCGCCGTCTCAAGCCGGGCGATGAAGTGATTACCGTTGCCGCTGGATTTCCAACAACGGTCAACCCAATCCTGCAGAACCGGCTCGTGCCGGTGTTTGTGGACGTAGCGTTACCAACCTACGACATTGATGTTAGTCAGCTTGAGAGAGCGCTCAGCAGCCAGACGCGCGCGATCGTTCTGGCGCATACGCTTGGCAATCCATTCAATCTCGACGCGGTCGTTGACTTCGCAAGGCGTCGTGATCTTTGGCTCATCGAAGATTGTTGCGATGCGGTTGGCTCGACCTACAAAGGCCAGTCGGTCGGAACCTTTGGCGACATTGCGACGGTCAGCTTCTATCCTGCCCATCACATCACAATGGGAGAGGGTGGCGCGGTGTTGACGAACCAACCCGCTCTGACAAAGATCATTGAGTCCTTCCGCGATTGGGGACGAGACTGCTGGTGTGACCCTGGGTGCGATAATACGTGCGGCAAGCGGTTTCACTGGCAATTGGGAACATTGCCCGAAGGTTATGACCACAAGTACACTTATTCCCACATCGGCTACAACCTGAAGCTTACCGACATGCAGGCGGCTGTCGGACTTGCTCAACTCAAGCGACTACCTGACTTCATTGACAGACGCAAACAGAACTTTGCCAGGCTAAATGAGCGGTTGCATGGGTATGAGGAGTTCTACATGCTTCCCGAGGCCACTCCGAAATCCGACCCGAGCTGGTTCGGGTTCCCGATCGCCGTTCGTCCAGAATCGGGTCTGAGTCGCAACGCTGTAACGCATTTTCTGGATCAACGGAAGATCGGCACGCGTCTTCTTTTCGGCGGTAACCTTGTAAGACAGCCAGCCTATAAGGACGCGGAGTTCAGAGTTTTGGGAAATCTGGAAAACACCGACTTTGTGATGAACAACGTATTCTGGGTGGGAACTTACCCAGGATTGACTCAGGACATGATCGACTACATCGCCGAATCGCTCGGGGCTGCCACCAGAATCGCCAAACGCAGTCTTGTCTCCATTCCTTCATGAACCGCGAAATGCCCACCGAGGATGTATTCCGCGCCATCCACCCAACGGGGATTGATGGATGTTTGGAGATCGTCTCGCATCTTCGGCGTGATGCGCGCGGCCTGTTTGTGAAGACATTCCACGCCGAATGGTTTCGCAATCATGGTTTGCAGACGGAGTTCGTAGAACAGTATTACTCGTCGTCTGCGCGTCGAGTCTTGCGCGGCCTCCATTTTCAAAAGCCTCCAGCTCAACACGTGAAACTGGTTTATTGCGTTGATGGAGAAGTCCTGGATGCCGTAGTCGATCTTCGTCCGGGATCATCGACCCACGGTAGACACATTCTTGCACCCCTCTCCGCTGAGCGGGCGAACATGCTTTACTTGCCCGCAGGAGTAGCACATGGGTTCTACGTTCTCAGCGAGATGGCCACCCTTGTCTATTCTGTCTCGTCGGTCTACGATTCAGTGTGCGACGCTGGAATCCACTGGGCTAGCGCTGGCATCAATTGGCCCGACCAAGATCCGATACTGTCAGAACGAGATGCAAAGCTGCCGTCGATGGCCCAAGTAGGCGATATCTTCCGAGGCCTCGATTCATGAGTGCGGGCGGTGTTTTCATGACAGGCGCAACCGGTTTTATCGGAAGAAATCTGGCTGCCGCGTACGCTGGACGGGAAATTCACGCCCTTGTTCGATCTTACTCTGATATCGATGGCCTTGATAAAATCAGGAACATCACGTTCCACGAATATGATGGCACCACGGAAAGCGTCATCCGCGCCCTCGTTGCGTCCAAACCAAAGCTTCTTATTCACTTGGCTGCGTATTTTGTCGCTGAGCATAAGTCTGAAGATATCGAGCCGCTTGTTACAAGCAACCTACTTCTCGGAACACAAGTCCTTGAGGCGATGGCAGTCAGCGGCGTTCGTCACTTGATCAATGCCGGCACCTCCTGGCAACACTTTCACAATCATGCTGACCGTCCAGTATGTCTCTATGCGGCTACCAAACGGGCCTATGAAGTTCTAATTGATTATTATGTCGATGCATTTCAGTTGAAGACTATTACATTGAAGCTCTTTGACACCTACGGTCCTGGCGATCCTCGTCCCAAGCTCTTCAATCTCTTGCGGAACGCCGACCCCTCAAAGCCGTTTCGTATGTCGAAAGGTAACCAACTCATCGACCTCGTCTATATCGACGATGTCGTTGCCGCATTCGTGGCAGCTGAAGAGCGCCTTCGGGCTTCGACGACAACAGTTCATGAGACCTTCGCAGTATCGTCGGGGGATCCACGGCCACTTCGAGAGATCGTGGAATCGTTCTTGCGAATCGCTCAACGAAATTTAAAAATTGAATGGGGTGCCCGTGCCTATCGATCACGTGAAGTGATGCAGACTTGGACCAATTATGCTCTGATGCCTAATTGGAAGCCGCTCGTCGACCAAGAGGAAGGCTTCACCCGCATGGTGAGGTCCGAACAAGGAGGTATTCCTTCTGTCCACCGATAGGCGCATCTTCGGCGGTTCGCTCACCGCGTTGCTGATGGGAATAACCTCGATTGGTTCGAACTTCGTTGTTCTGCGCTATCTGGTTCGTTACTTGCCGTCAGAAGAGGCTGGAATATGGGTGTTGTTCCTCACCATGAGCAGCTACCTGGTCGTGTTTGATCTCGGGATAAGTCCGACCATAGGTCGCGAGATTAGCTTCGCGATAGGGAATTCCGCGGCTTGCGAAGATGAGCGCCGATCCAGGATTAGAGATCTGATAGCAACCGGATCTAAAACTCTCAAGTATCTTGCTCTCGTCCTCGCTATAGTTTGCGGCGTGGCCGGCTATTTCTATCTTGGCACTGTAGTGGACTTTCACACCTCTCTCGGGCATCAAACCGTACTCAGTTGGATCGTTTTCGTGCTCGCCGTAGCAGCTAGCGTAAGTGGAGAAATATGGCTCGCGGCGCTTTACGGAGCGGGATCTGTTGTAACGGAACGACTGCTTCGAAGTGCCGGATACGTTTTCTGGGTCATTCTCAGCGTGGTGATTCTCCGATCGGGAGGTGGGCTGATCGGCCTCTCGCTTGCATGGTTTTACGCATTCGCCATAAGGCTTGTTGCCCGGCAACTCTTACTTCGATCTCGCCGTGAGTTGCGCCAGGGCGGATCTTTCAACGTGGAACTTGCGCGGTCCCTCGCAGGGAAAAGTCTGAAGTATGCGGGTACTGCCATAGGCGGCACTCTCATTCTCTATACCGACAACATAGTCATTGCTTCGGTGCTTGGCACATCGTATGTACCGAATTACTATGCCATTGCCCGATTAGTATCCGCCTGCCTGGCAGTCGCGCTCCTTATTTCTACAGCGAGCAGCCCTTTTATTTCCGCTGCATTTGCGGCCGGAAAAATGGAAGAAGTCCGTCGAATCACTATGCGCAATGTTCGCGTCGCACTAGTTCTTATGGCTGCAGGAGCATCCTTTCTAGCTTTCTTCGGCAAGCAACTCATCCAGATATGGATTGGCAAAGATAACTTCGTCGGTTTTGGTGTACTGCTGGTGATGCTCTGCGCAATGACGCTGGAAGCCCATCACGTTTCGCTCGCGACTGCGACGATGGCATGCGACAAGATTCCGTTCTTCGTTCCCGCCCTCCTTGCGGGAGCCCTGAACGTGTGCCTGTCATTCCCGCTGGCACATCGATATGGTCTGATCGGAGTGGCGCTTGGTACTTTGCTTGCGCAGATACTCACCAATAACTGGTTTGTGCCGATGTACTCCTTGCGTTATCTAGGAATTCGATTTTCCCGATATCTGCTTTATGTCGTGTTGCCTCTTGCAGCTGTCCTCGCAGTGTTCGCTGGAAGCAATTTCTTGTTGCATCGAGCAGTGTTGGTTAATAGCAATTTCGTGCAGGTGGTGTCGGGATTGATCCTGAACTGCGTCCTGCTCATTGCCGCCGCTCTCTGCGGGCACTCACTCGGCACGGAAAAACGGATTCCCATAACCGTGCAACTAGGAGAGGAGCGGTAATCTCGGGATGATGACTTCCGCCCCGCTTGTCACAATTGCCATTCCGACCTTGAACAGGTCCGCGTTTCTGCGGCTTACTTTGGCAAGCGCAATGGGCCAGTCGTACAACAACATTGAGATTCTTGTTTCGGACAATGCGTCAGAAGATGATACCGCCGCCGTGCTTCAGACGATACAGGACGAGCGATTGCGAATCGTTCGCCAACCAGCGTGCTTGCCGATGTATCCCCACTGGAATCAGCTCGTGAAGGCTGCGCGTGGCGAGTATTTTTTGCTATTATCAGATGACGACATCCTTGAACCAGATGCAGTCGAGACCATGGTGGCTCGGTTCAAATCGCAGCCTTCCGCGGGCTTTGTTTTTTGTCGAGGGAGTGTCATCGACAGCAACGGTGCGGAAGTAATTCCAGGCAAAGGCGCTAAGTCAACTCTTTCAGCCGAAGAAGTGATGCTTGGGTTTTTTCAAAGCGACTTGGATCTATGGCCGTGCTCCATATTATTTCGTTTGAAGGATCTCGAAGGTGGTTATTCCGAACAGTTCCCCCTTGGCGCTGATGCAGCGGTTTGGATGCGAATTGTGGCCAAAAAGGGAACTGCAATTTTCGTCAACCGTATGCTGACTCGATATCGCGTTCACCGCAACACCACCGCTACAGTTGGAATCCGCCCCTGGGAGCAGGAGAACCGCAGACTCGCGGAGTATGCCATCGAGCAGTTGCAGGCGAACGGGCGGGGGGTTCCTCATGCGAACGAGAAACTGCGGATCTTGGCAAATAGACTGAACCTGCGTATCGCCGCGGGACTGATACGGGACCGCGCAACAGGTGGTCGTCTGCAGTCGCTCCTTGAGCTGTTTAAACATGGCGGCGAATTTGCCACTCCTTACGGTGCACTTGTTTTTTCGAAGGCGGTGATTGGTATTTCGGCACCGCGTTCCTGGCGGAAGGTCCTGGTGAATTGTAGCCGCGTGCTTGAGCGATTCGCACATCCGAACCGTGTCCGCGAGAGAGGATGATTTGGCCCGAACTGGGATTCGCATCAAGAAGGCGTTAACGCTCGTTCGCCAGAAAGGCGTGGTTCAGGGCGCCCAGGAGGCGCTTGCCTTCTGGGCCGCGGATCGGTTCAGGGCGAATGCCATCTCTTTAGAGGATTTTTCATTCATCCGCGCTGCAGATCGTCCGGCGAGCCTCCCTTTCCGGGAGTCTGACCACCTTACCATTCATTGGGTGATCCCCCAATTCTCTCTTGGATCCGGAGGGCACCATAATATCTTTTCGGCGATTGCCCATCTCGAAACAAAGGGCCACTCGAATCGGGTGTATCTGGTCGGCGCTGGCCAAGCAGACGCCCAACTGTCGACCGACGTGGCCCGCCGCTACTATGCACCGATCAAGTGCAACATCGAACCATTCAACGGCACCATGCCCGATTCGGATGCCTTGGTCGCAACATCGTGGGAAACAGCATACCGGGTTCGCACAGTCGGAAATACTTCGAGGAAGTTTTATTTCGTGCAAGACCTCGAATACCAATTCTTCCCCGAAGGAAGCCAGCGCGAGTTCGCGCTCGAGACGTATCGCTGGGGATTCTTCGGCATTACAGGTGGCGAGTGGATTGCCGACACGCTGAGTCGCGATTTCGGAATGAACTGTCTCCCATTTCACTTCTGGTACGACACGGCTCTGTACCGGCCCCTCCCGAAGGGAGCACGCCGCGAGAAACGCGTTTTGTTTTATGCTCGCCCACGAACGGCGAGAAGAGGTTTTGAACTCGGCCTGCTTACTCTGGCATCCGTCGCGGAACAAGTAAAGGACGTGGAGTTTGTCTTGGCAGGCATGACTGCCAGTGACATAAAGCTGCCCTTTCGTGCCGATTTTCCCGGTGTGCTCCCGATACAGAAGCTGCCGGAGCTTTACTCCAGTGTCACAGCGGCTCTCGTACTCTCCCATACCAATGTCTCTCTGCTCCCCATTGAACTGATGGCCTGCGGCTGTCCGGTAGTCTCCAACCGCGGCCCAAATGTTGCATGGCAGCTGACGGATGAAAACTGCCGGATGGCTGATCCCACCCCCGCAAGTCTCGCAGATCAATTAGTGGCGTTACTTGAGGACGATGGATTGCGCGCAGCATATGCTGAAGCGGGACTGCGCTTCGCGCAGAGGGCGGATAGTAAATGCGAGATCGAAAAAATCGAAAAGGCATTCCTGACAGGCCTATCCAGATGAACGAAGAACCTTCGGGCGGTCAATCTATTTGCGCTGTCATCGGAGGCACTGGTTTCATCGGACGCCACCTCTGCGAAACGTTGGTCGATGCAGGTAAAACAGTGCGATCGTTGTCACGCCGAGGTCAGCCAGAGAACCCGATAAGAGGTGTCGAATATCTTGCCGGAAGGTTAGCGGATGAACGAGCCGTAAGGCAGTCCCTGCGAGGCGCCTCGACGGTTTGGCATCTCGCCTCGGCGACCTTGCCCGCGAGTTCGCTGGCGGATTCTCTGGCCGCGCTGCAACAAGAAGTGGCAGCGACGGTCCGGTTGTGCGAAATTGCTCGGGACGAAGGAGCGGAGAGGCTCATCTTCGCATCGTCCGGGGGCACCGTATATGGAGTTACTGATCCGCAACCGATTCCAGAAGATCACCTGAAGAACCCCATCTCCGCTTATGGTGTACAGAAAGTCGCAACTGAGATGTATCTGCAGCTATTCGAGCGCCTTTCGGGGTTCAAGTCGTTCGTCCTTCGAATGGGAAACCCTTACGGCGAAGATCAGGATTGGAACAGGCCGTTCGGGGCTATCGCAAACTTTGTAAACCGCGCGGTGCGCGGCCTCGGGATCGAGGTTTGGGGTGATGGCACAGTCGTTCGCGATTACTTCCACGTCGATGACCTCGCAGATATTTTTGGCAAGATTGACACCTACAACGGGCCGTACCGAACATTTAATGTGGGCAGTGGTGAGGGCGCCTCCCTGAAGCAAGTGCTAAATATCATTGAAGCTCACCTTCATACGCCGCTGAATGTTTCCTATAGTGTCTCGCGTCTTGAGGACGTTCCATATAATGTTCTCAAGATTGAGCGTGCTGGCAAAGAACTCGGGTGGACTCCAAAGATATCGCTTCATGCAGGTATCCGACGGGTGCTAAATTCTGCCCTCAGGAACCGTGAAATGCGTGAGGTATTGCTCGACTCGGGCGATTCACCTCAAAGGCATTCGTAAATGCGGATCTTCAATGTCAGTAATTTGGCTGTTCGACCTTACCATTGGCCTTCAGTGAAATACCTACTGTTAGTGGCAATTTTGATAGTCCCTATTCCTATAGGGTGTGTCAGTGCACTTCAAGTTGTCCAGCAGTTCTCCGCGTGCCAGAACAATCCTGCACTATCAGTCGGGGGAGCGGGTTCGTATGACGCGGGCAGCGTTCGAGACAACGTAATTTGGTTCGCGCGGGGAAGAATCTGGACACTCTACACCGCGGCTGCATTCGGGGTACCCCCCTATGATCCAACCGTTGGGTTGGCGTCCAGCACGGACGGCTGTAATTGGGCGAAGCTCGGGCAGGTCATCGTGCCCAACCTTGATTCCGCGGCATGTTCGGGCGGAGTGTTTTCACCGGCCGTCTACTACGACGCCCCTACTGATGTACTGACCGTGGCGGTTTCCTGCGTACCAGACCCGGCCCATTGGTACACCGGCCCGATCGCTATCGCTGAATTGCAGGCCGAAAAGGGGGCCGATTGGTCCTCCCCGACAAGCTACGTTTGGCAAAATGCTGGCGCACCTGTTCTCACCTCGACGCAGAGTTGGGAGGGCAGCCAGGGTGTCTACGCACCCGGCATCTTGGCAAATGGACCCAGGTTTTACCTCTTTTACTCTTCTTCCTCTGCATCAGGAGGCTATCAAGTGGGAATCGCTACGGCTTCCAGCCCTCTTGGACCTTGGACGAAGAATGATAAGAATCCGATCACTTCCGGACATACGAACTGCGAAGAGCCGGCGCCCATCACACTTGCTAACGCTGATACCTACATGTTCTGTGATTCCGTGAGAGTGGGTCGACATGGAATCAATACATTCCGCTTGATCAAAGCCGATCTTTCCGATGAGCACAACTGGTCCAATCCAGGGATTTATGAGTTGGCTGATCGATCGCCGTGGAGCATGGGAGAAATCGGCAGCCAAAGCGTAATCCAGTTACCCGACGGCAAGATTCTCATGGCATACAACGGCAAGCCTCGTGGAACGGACTCTGACGTGCGTTCGATTGGATTTGCTTTTGTGAAGATCCGGCCTGGATCGTAAGTACCGGTCGTCGTGTTCGTCGCTGGCGATCGATATCAGAGAAGCTGAAGATCGTGCAGCTTGCGTGCTAGCGTTGCAGGCCTGGATCTTAATCCGATTTCACCGAAGCTTTCTCTGGATGGGTAGGCGTCGCGGCCTGTCACGGCGCTAGCGGCTGAATTTGGACGAAACTGCAGTTCAAACCTTGGATTGCTGATCATCGGTCTGGACGCCAGTATCTAAGCCGTCTGCTAGAATCCCCGAATGAAAAAGTATGTAATCCCGGCGGGGCTACTTATCTGTCTTTTCACTGGTTGCAGTCAAGCTCCCAATCTCTCCAAGTCCGTAAGTGTAAAGACAAGGCCGGCAACTACGTCCGCTCAGGACGTGAGAGATTTTGGGGCGAAATGTGACGGCGTGACAGACGATTCAGCCGCAATTCTCGCTGCGCTCCAGAGTGGTCAGCCTGCAATGCTCCCGGTGGGGACATGCGCAATACGTTCTGCAATCCTATTCGGTGGTGCGCGCATCGAGGGATCGAGTCTGACCGGATCAGTGTTGAAGTGGGTTGGAGCTCCGCCGACAATGCCGCTTCCAGTGACTACATCGCAAGTGGTTGGCAACCTTGCCACGGTTAATACTTCCACCCCTCATGATTTGTGGCCCCATGAAACGATCGTGGTGCAGGGCAATTCGAATAGTGTGTTCAATGGTACGTTCCTTGTTGTGTCCACACCTTCACCCACAAGTTTTACTTTTGCGTTGACAGCTTCAAATTCCACAGGAGTCGGCGGTCACATCGGAATGTACTACATGGTCGATTCATCGCGGCAGCCCACGGGTGCCAAGCCACCATTCCTGGGGTTCAATGCAGGTTGGATCTCCGACCTGACGATCGATTGTAACTCCACTCCCGGACTTTCGGGGCTCCTCCAATTTGGGGACAGCGGAGATGCCATTAACCTCCACATCCAGAACTGTCTCGACGGTTACACTGCGGCTCAGACATATATGAATCCAATGAGTCACGTTGCTGTGGACAACAGCGCTGGTCAAGGTGCCTTCATCAAGAATCTCGGTGCCAATAACGGAGCAGCAACGGGCGGAAGCGTGTGGGCCAATGGTTTCGGCACCTACGGCATTCATATCCGAGGGACCATCGGATCATTTGACTTGCTGTATGCGCAACGCGGCTCAAAGACCGCAATTTATCCTTTCTACTTTGAAGGAGACGGACCGGGTGTCACACGCTCCGGCACTCTTCAGTGTTCTTCATGCGTCGCGGACGGCGCTGGCGGAATCGATTCCTTCTACATCCGGCGTTATTATGTTCAACTCGACAGTCCATCTATCGCAACGACTGCCCCGTCACAAAATGCCTTTGTTTTCGACGACGCCTGGGGCCAGGTGAATAACGCGGACGTTTATCCTGTTGTGGCGCCCGGATTTTACACATTCAAGTCATTGGGTAACTCCGTTGGACTGACTGGCCAGATCATCCTGGTTGGAGGAGGCGGCACAATTGACCCAGTAGGCGCGAGTGATTTCTCAACCTTCGGATTCGCCATGAATTCCCCGTTGGCCACAACGTCGATGCCCAACGGAAGTGCGACAGATCCGGTACTCTCCTTTATGGGCGAGTCTGATCTGGGCTGGTACCGGGCTGCGAACGGAGTCATGGCGATCGCCTCGATGGGCAAACCGGTCTTCGCCGTTTCTCCGGGAGGACTTGGTGTGCAGACTAGCATCAACCTATGTTCCGATCCGGTGTATGGGCCATGCGACGGGGGATTCAGCAGTCGGGGACCAGATGAACTGGGAGTTCTGGACCATAACGGCACGTGGGCCGGAGGCACCTTCTCAATGAACATTCTGAAGCTGGGTGTCAATAGCAATGACACCGGAATTTCGAGGTATGCTCCCGGCCGATTCGCTTTTGGAAACGGCAAATTTGGCGACATGAGCGGAATAGTCTATGCCGGGAGCTATATTCAAACCGGAACTTCCGCTCCGACCGGCGGGGCGGTTTGCTATAAAAGCGACAAAAGCCTGGGTTATTGCACCACTCCATTCACTGGCACGCCACCCACCTGCACATGCAATTGATTCGACCCGATCCGTCGACCGCTTTCACGAACAAGCGCTGATTCGAAATCCATCGCGCTTGTGTGAAACTGGCAGTTCTCAGCGCGTCTCAGACGCTCACCGCCCTGTCGATTCCGACCCGGCTACAGCCAGAGGAAGCGCGAAACGACGCTTATTTCTGGCTCGGCGTGGAGTTGTGCTCAAGATCGCCAGGATCACACCTACGTCGAATCCACCATGTTCAATCACGGGCTGGAACATGTGAAGCATCATCAGAATAATCATGAATGCCGTGCATGCGCGCGTCAGCGTGGTCCATTCCGCCCCCATGATCAGGTGAAGGATATAGCCGTAGTACGCGATCAGCAGGATGGCCAGAAGGACAGCTCCATAGCAGAACAGTTCTCCGAAAATCCCGATATCTGAAAGGAAGAAACTAGGGCCGAAGACATTCGAGAAGCCCCCGTTCCATTGCGCCCACAGGGCTCCATGAGGGATCAACAAATTCTTGGACATCACGGTATGAATTGTGTCAACTCTCAGGTTCTGTGCATTGCCCAGAAGCGTGAAAAGAAACACGTACTTCTCCCACATTCTTGACAACGTGCTCCATATGAATGGAAGCATTGCCGCGAAACACAGTCCGAGCGTCAGACCGAGCCTTCGGAAAGCTTTCCCGTTGAATATCAGCAGGAAAACGCTCGCCACACCCACTGCCATGATTGTTTGCCGCCCTTGCTCAAGCACGATGACATAGAACACAAAAACGAGCCAAAGCGCAGCCCAACGAAGCTTGGGTGTTTCAACGTATCGCGAAAGCACGTAGCAAAGCGATATCAACACGAAGCCTGTACCAATGGGAGTTCTATCCGCGCGGGCGTCTGCCTCTGAAGCGAAGTTCTCAACCACCTCAAGCGAACTTACCTTCATATAGTAGACAAGTGCGTTGAGAACACAGAGCACACTAGCTCCCGTCACATAATTCAACACGGTTCGTGCAGTGACGAGACTCGATCGAATGGCATATGCAACCGGGAAAAAAATCAGGAGGGAAAGAACCCTTCGCTCTTCAATCATTCCGGCATACAGAGGCTGCCGATATATAAGCCACGCGCCTCCTGCTGAGACCAGCATCACGAACGCTATGACAGACGAGATGAAAAGTCCAGTGGCCTCAAAGCTGAGCTTGAGCACCACTTTCGGAAAAACCATGACCCCAAAAAACACCACAAGTGCCACTAAAAATGCTTCCTGGCCACCAGGGATTTCCACGAAGTTGCTCTTTGTAAACCAAGCGCGCGAGTCAAGATAGAGCAATACGAAAAGCAGGATGCGAAGAAAGCTCTTGAAGAGCTTTGGCAGCACCTCGCTAGCCGTGTTGCCCGTCAAAGCTACGCTTGAGAACGCCATGTTTCGGCTGGGAATCCAGTTCTCAGACTATCATGTATGCAAGAAGGTGGTCTGATGTCTTTGGGCACTCCGAGCCGAGTCGCAATCGTTCTCGTAAACTTCGGGGGGGCGGCTGACACGATCGAGTGTCTCGAGTCTCTCTGTGATCTCGAGAGCTTCCAGTCTGGAGAGAGTATCGTGGTTTTCGTGGTGGAAAACGGTTCACCCGACGGTTCACTTGCGGTCCTGCGCGGTTGGTTGGAGGCAAGAGGAACTGCTGTGCCGTCCACGTCGGATTGGCCCGAACGGGAAATCGAAGGTCCACACATATTTCTTCGAGTGGTCCTAGTCCAATCCCCTGTCAACAAAGGGTTTGCGGCTGGCTGCAATCTCGGACTGGCTATAGCGTTTCGGGATCCGTCGATCGCTCACTTCTGGCTGCTCAACAACGACACGACCGTGCATCCCTGCGCCGCAATCGAACTGCTCACCAGTTCCAGGCAACAAGCTGACCGGAGTATCTGCGGTAGCACCCTGCTTTATGACGACAACCGAGATGTTGTGCAGGCGGCGGCGGGAGCTCAATACTGGCACCTCATAGGTCGGAGCAGGCACTACCTCAAAGGCAAGCGCGTCTCTGAAATCGAAGATGCGCCCTTGCCTGAGTTCGACTATATCGTCGGCGCATCAATGTTCTTTTCGCGCGATGTGCTCAATCTGATTGGATTTCTGCCCGAACGGTATTTTCTATACGTGGAAGAAACTGAATGGTGCACACGCGCACGAAGAATGGGAGTATCTCTTGAATGGGCGCGAAAATCCTACGTCTTTCACAAGGAAGGGCGATCAACGGGCGCAGAAGGGCGCTTCGCGAAATTAGGTGACCACGCCTTCTATTTCACATCTCGGAACAATCTGCTGTATACGTGGGACCATGCGCGTATTTATACGCTTCCAGTGACCATTTACACTTTGCTCCTCGCCGTTTCCTATGCTTTCAAAGGGGATCTCGCGAAGCTGAAGATCGCATTAAAGTCCGTACAAGACTTCTGGAGTTTGCGTAACCAGCAGGAGCCTCTCATAACACCGCTATAGAGTTGCTTAAGTCAATGAACATCGCGGAAGTTCCGATGTTTCCGTTTCTGCTTGGTTCCATGTTAAGAGTGCGTCGAAAGAGAGCGAACTGCGAAAGATCGTCAATTTCTCGTCAGTCCGGGGACTTGTAGTTCTTCCTCTGCAGCCCTCCGCGAAATCTGACTAACTCAGCGGTCGCAATGCATGCTGCTCGTCGCCTAGGAGCATTTCCACCGCCTCGCTCAGAGTGGAACAACTCATGTTGGCCAACTCTAAAGCTTTTTCGTCGCTGAGTCTCGGATGTGAACCACGTCCCGAGATGAGAACGGTGAGCATGCCGAGCTGCCTGCCGAATTCAATATCAGAAAAGGAATCGCCTATCATCACGCTGCTGGAAACTGTGATCTCAGGAAATTCTTGTCGTGCCTGTTCGAAAAGCCCGGGACTTGGTTTCCGGCAATCGCATTCGCCTTCGGCGTGTGGGCAAACGTAAATCCGGTCGACCCGGGCCCCCGCCGAACGGAGCGCACTCTGAAACTCAGCATGGATCGTTTCAAGATCCGCCACGGAAAAGAGGCCTAATGAGATGCCCCTTTGGTTTGTGACCATGACCACACGTATGCCGGCTTGGTTGAGCCGTCGAATGGCTTCCAGCGACCCGGGAAGAAAACGAAAATCGCTCCAGTTTTTGACGTATTCGCCCTCAGGCATCTTCTCGTTCACAACGCCGTCGCGATCTAAAAACACTGTCTTCACGCTTTGGTTTGCAGATATGTTGGACGCAACGGGCATCTTCATTATGATAACAACAGTCCTACAATCTGAATTAACAAGCCGGACGGAACTTCGTTTCGATCTTGGCAATCGTCTCCCGATAGGAGTCTGGAAATGTCCGGCGCCCTCGATCCCCGCATCATCTTCGGCAACGCCATTGTTGAACACATAGAGTTAGCGCGCAAAATTCAGGATCAACAGCCCGTCCTTGGAGCTATTGCGGCAGCTATGGCAGAGGCCATACGTTCCGGTGGCAAGGTTCTTTGGTGCGGCAATGGCGGCAGCGCTGCCGACTCACAACATCTGGCCGCCGAACTTGTGGGCCGATTTCGCCGGGAGCGCCGAGGCCTGGCTTCCCTCGCCCTCACGACCAATACATCTATCCTGACTGCCGTCGGGAACGACTACGGCTTTGAGTTTGTTTTCTCACGTCAGGTTGAGTCTATGGCGAATGCAGGCGATGTGTTGGTGGGCGTGTCTACGTCAGGCAACAGTCAGAATGTCGTCAATGCACTGCAAGCAGCGCGATCTCGACGAATCAAATCAGTCGCGTTTACTGGTGCCGGTGGCGGCCAGATGGGCAAAATCGCCGAGTTCCTATTTGAAGTCCCGTCCGTTGACACGGCACGCATTCAGGAAATGCATATTCTGGCCGGTCATATGATCTGCGATTGGATTGAACTCGCCTTCTCCACGACCCAGCAATCGCCGGTGGTGTCAAAAGCTGAGTTTTGATGATCGCCAGATCTTTCAGGGCGTGGAATCGTGCGCTGAGGCTGTTCGTTTCGTAAACCCCAGCACGTTTCGAAGATGACTGACCTTTGATGCGGTCTCAGCACCGCGCATAACGTGCTCAAAGCCTGCTTTTACTAATGCCACAAGAATTCCGAAGAACAGTCCCAGAGCGGTAGCTCCAATGACAATAAAAGTACGCTTTGGGAAGGAGGGTCTGTCGGGAGGAATAGCGGCGTCTACGACTTGAACAACTGCGCCCTGTTTGGCCTCATCCAGTTTGGCCATCGCGAATTGCCGCGCAAGGATATCGAAAATCGTTTCATTGTATTTCACTTCGCGCAATTTGCGCAGATACTCGAGGGCCGCGGTTGGGACTTGCCCCTTGGGCACCATGAGACCCGCGTCGAGGTTAGCGGACCCGCCCAGTTTGCCTAACTGGGTACGCAGGCCTTCCAACTCCTGCTGAGCCTGCACAAGCTCTGAGTTCTCAGCCGTAGCATAGGTGCGCAGGGATTGGATCTCAACCTCCTTCGCCGCAATCTGCGCGCGAATAACCGTCGCCGACTCGATGAGCGCGCGTGCTTGACTATCCAATTGAAATACGCCGGTTGTCTGTTCCGTTTGTTTCAGAGCCTCTTCGGCCCCGGCCAGGTTGTCTTTCGCTTGTACAAGTTGCCGCTCGAAGAACAGTCGGCGCTGCGAAGCCTCAGTGATCGCAAGGTGCTCTGAGAGCCTTCGAAATTCATCCACATAACCATTTGCAAGTTCAGATGCGCGGCTTGGATCGCGATCCTCGATGGAGATATGAATCAGGCCATCTTTTCCGCTGCCATCAACGGTGGCGTATCTTTCGAAAGTCTTACGAGCGCCGGAAGGATATTTCTCGTGATACTCCTGCATGAGTGCAAAACGCTGCACCATCGCATCTTCGACGGTTCGGCTCTTAAGCATACCAACAAACATGTCATTGGGATTCTTCAGGCCGAGACTGCCGCCGGCAAGAGCCGCCATGCCACCCAAGTTCCCGAACTGGGAGGTGAGCGCGGCGCTCATCGAAGAGTTCTGCTGCGGTGGCAAAAGTATCACCGTTGCCGTGTATCGCTTGGGCAGCACGAGGGAAACGATGATCGCGAGGACAGCGAAGATTGTGGTGATCTGGAAAATGATGCGCCTGCGCTCGGCGAGAACAATTATGACATCCAGCAAGGATATCTCGGTATTGTCATTTCTATTCGTTCCGACCGTCGGAGGCTCGGGGGCAGGATTAGAGCGTTCCCTCGGTTCGTGGATAGTAACATCTGTGGACATGAATTCCTGCCGAATCTCGGGTATGGCGGTATCGCTATCACTATTCTACAGGCAGTGCGTGGAATGAGCCGCTCGTTGGACCCTGTTATGAACAAGATCGAAAAACTGTCACTGAGGTTAGGTAATGAGTCGCCGGTGTTCTTTCTGGCGCAATCCGTTCGCGTTCGCGGTCGGCCCATTGACCGATTCCTTACTGTTTGAAAATCGGTTTGCAAGGACTTGATAACGGCGTGCTCATGAGTTCTTGATCATGCGAATCTGGGCATAAAGACGCAATTTCCGCTCTATCTCTTGGCGGCTAACTCAGGCGCGTGACAATGAGCCTGAGTCAGCCGATGCGGAGTGCAAAACCCAATCCAGGATTGTGCCGGAGACTAAGCGGATTTGTTCTCTTGAGAGTTCAGGATAGATGGGAAGCGCCAATACCTCGCGCGCCGCACGCTCTGAGACCGGAAGATCGCCGTCCTTGTATCCGAGACTCTCGAAGCACTCCTGCAGGTGCAGCGGAACCGGGTAGTAAATTTCGCAACCAATCTGTTGCGCGTCGAGATGGGCTTTGAGCCCGTCGCGCTCCGGCATGGTGATCACGTACTGGTTGAAGATGCTGACGCCGTCCGGACTGATCCACGGAGTTCCAACAGGGCTGCCTGCGAACTCTTGATCGTAGATGGCTGCGTTGCGGCGGCGGCCCTCGGACCAGGCACCCAGGTGCGGCAGCTTCACGAGAAGTACTGCTGCCTGAAGCGGATCAAGTCGGAAATTGCCGCCGATCACTTTGTGATGGTATTTCGGCTTGGAACCGTGCGAGCGCATGACAAGAAGCCGATCGTTCAGGTCCGCGTCATTGGTCACAACCATTCCGCCGTCGCCTGCTCCGCCAAGATTCTTGCTGGGGAAGAAGCTGAAGCAACCCGCGTGGCCGATACTTCCGGCTTTCCGCCCCTTGTATGTCGAAGAGATCGCCTGCGCGGCATCTTCGATCACGTAGAGTTTGTGGCGCTGCGCGATTTCCATGATCGGGTCCATATCGCACATCTGCCCGAAGAGATGGACGGGAATCATTGCCTTGGTGCGAGGAGTGATGGCCCGCTCGATCAGCTGCGGATCAATATTGAAGGTGCGCGGATCGATGTCCACGAACACGGGTGTCGCACCGGTGCGAGACACGCATCCTGCCGTCGCAAAAAAGGTGAAGGATGTGGTGATCACTTCATCGCCGGCACCGATTTCAAGCGCCATCAGCGCCGCCAGCAGTGCATCGGTACCGCTCGAGACGCCAACGCCGAACTTGCAATCGGACAGCGCAGCGGCCTGGCGCTCCAACTCGGCAACTTTCGGACCCAGGATGCACACCTGCGAATCAAGAACTTCCTCAATAGCGCTGAGGACTTCGTCCTTGATACCGGCATACTGCACGTTCAGATCGAGAAGAGGAACTTTCATGACAAGCTTTCCTGTTGATGCTTCTAGGCGAGGACGATCTTTTCACGCCCTTCGCTGACATTCCGGGTCGCGTTCCTGGTGTCGATGACGAGCCTTGAACACCTGACGATTTGATCATAGTCGAAGGCGTCGTGATCGGTGAGGATGACGGCTCCATCTGCCTGCGCGATTACATCGTCCGTAAGCGATTCAACTTTGTTGCCCGGCAACTTGCCGTATCGCTGCGATACAAAATGTTTCACGTGGGGATCGTAATAGGACAGCCGAGCGCCGCGATCAGCAAGAATCTTCAGAATCTTGA
Organism: uncultured Acidobacteriaceae bacterium; assembly: GCA_963832035.1. Classification (GTDB taxonomy): domain Bacteria; phylum Acidobacteriota; class Terriglobia; order Terriglobales; family Acidobacteriaceae; genus Telmatobacter. The sequence continues at coordinate 368,043 of CAWHSK010000006.1, forward strand.
TGGATGGCGATTCGCGGCAATCGTCTACGTTCTTCTTGTAAGCCAGCCCTAGCACCAGCAGGCGGGCACCGTTAAGACATACGCCATTGTTGCTGAGCTGATCCGTAATCCGATTAACGACCTCGTAGGGCATGTTGGTGTTGATCTCTCCGGCGAGCTCGATAAAACGAGTAACGAAGTCGAACTCGCGTGCCTTCCAGGAGAGATAAAAGGGATCAATTGGAATGCAGTGACCGCCTAGTCCCGGCCCGGGGTAGAACGCCTGGAACCCGAACGGCTTCGTCTTAGCGGCATCAATGATCTCCCAGATATTCAGGTTCATACGCTGGCACAGGAGCTTCATCTCATTCACCAGCGCGATGTTTACGCTGCGGTAGATATTCTCAAGCACCTTGGCCATCTCTGCAGCTTCGCAGGACGATACAGGCACTAGCTGATCGAAGACCTTGGAGTAAAACGATTCGAGAGCCTGGCGCGATGAGGGGTCGTTGGCGCCAACCACCTTGGGAATCGTCCGCGCCGTGAAGTGCGGATTCGCAGGATCTTCACGCTCCGGTGAGTAGCCCACAAACAGTTCCTCACCAATCTTCAGTCCGGACTTCTCGAGGATGGGCACAAGCACTTCCGTCGTGGTGCCGGGATAGGTTGTGCTTTCCAGAATCACGAGTTGTCCCGGGCGCAGGTGCTTGACCATCGATTCCGCAGTCATGCGGACTGCGGTGAGGTCGGGCTGCTTGGCCTTGTCGAGGGGAGTGGGAACGCAGATGCTGATCGTATCGGCTTTCGAAATCTGCGAGAAGTCCGAGACCGCGGTGAATCTTTCGTCCTTGCGCATCTGGTGAATCACGGTTGACGGCAAGTGCCCGATGTAGCTTTCACCGTTCACAAGCTTGCGAATCTTCGAATCGTCGATATCGAAGCCGATCACGTTGAACCCCTGGCTTGAGAAGAGTTGCGCCAGGGGAAGACCAACATAACCGAGACCGATGATGCCGGTGGTGAGCGTCTTTGTTTCGGCCTTGTGGAGGAAGCTCTCCAAGTGATTGGTTTGAGCCACAACTGTCATAGTGTTGTTCCTTGAGAACCGCTCGTTGCGGGCAATCGATCGAACGAGTGTTTTAGCGGATTGAGCGCCGATCTGGAATTTTCGATGTCTGTAGTCCCACTGTTTCTGCGCCCGCGGTGCCAGGATAAAACTGGCGGTCCATTGCTGACCGCGCGTTCTGGATCACTTGGCGCAAAATACCACCGGCGTCGTCAGGCTGGAGTCCCCTTGTCGAACGGAGACAAATCCAGCGACCAGTCCCTTGATTTCTCCGCGCGGATCGCGTGAAACCCCTACCGGCAGCGGCAACCAACCCGAAGTATTCCACAGAAACCAATAGGAATTAACCTTTAGCCTACCAAGCCGAACAGAGCCGGTCAACCAGCGAACAGAAGTCGATTTCAACGGCACAACAGAGATCTCGCGCTACTCTCTCACTATTGCTGGTGCGACCTGGGAACACGATCCAAATCTGCGGGAAACTCAAGTACATAACTGAGCTGGCAATTCCAGAACATCGCAAGAACTAGAAGTTTACCTTGCGATTCGGATACCAGGTGAGTTGAATGTTGGTAGTGGTCACCGTCTGCCGGGCTGGCAGGTAGATTGGCGCCTTGTACTGTTCAACTGTGAAGCTCCCATTAATCTCGAAATTCTGGCGGATACGCTTCACGACTTGTACGTTCAGATCGTTCAAAGTTGTTCCATACTCTGTCGTTGACGTCGCGATGAAATCTTTGGCGGCCTTTTGATTGCGGACGCCCAACTGGATCCATTCATTGCCGCTCAAGTGGTACGTAATCCATGCCTGTCCACCTTTGTCCTCGCGGCCAATCCAGTCGCCAAAAATCTGACCATTGTTCGTGTAACCCTGCTTCTGAATGAACTCCCAATACATAAAACGCCCGCCGTGACTCGTAGAAATGGGAGGATCGGTATATACGCCTTCAGCACGAACGTCGAGCTTCGGTGCGCCGGGAACGTGCGAGAGATAAAGACCGCTGCGCCATGCGGCGCGGCGGGGTGCATCGATCGGCGAGATATCGTCGTGCACTTCTCCGTCAGCGTAGAGTGTCAGCCAGTCGCGTAGAAAGGGAAGCCGGTAGGAAAAATCAAATGAGGCAAAACGAGCTCCAGGATCGCCCGGGCCATTTTTTTCGTTGGGTCCGCTCGATCCCGGCCCTCCGGGAGCTGTCGTACTGAAGAAACTCTTCAGAAATGTATGAAGCGTAATCGGCCCATGACCCTCGCCTCCCCAAATCCCGGTTCGCTCAAATCCGAATTCAAGATTGGCGGTTGGACGGAAACTTAGCTTTTCCAAGTGCATCCACGGATCGCCTGGATTGATTACATTCGGAATGTTGGGCGAAGGGTTTGCCTCATATGCTGGGTTGGGCATAAACAGGTGGCCGTGCAGTGGCCCAACCAGAAACTCGTATCGAAATGGCCCCGTGACGCTAGAGAGCAGCGGGATACGAAGTGGCTCGACGCGATTGATTTCGAATGCGTAGATATTCTCGGCATTATTCGAGTAGGCGAACGATGCCCCCTGCGCAGGTCCGAGCCACTGATCGACCTTGCCGAACGAGATCTCGTGATTCCATACATTTGCTGAGATGTATGCTTCCATCACGCGGCCACGCGCAGTGGAGGAGATCGGCCCCATTGGAATAGTGGCTTGCGGATAGTAATAAGTGGTCAGCCCGGTTGTAGGATCGGTATAGAGGGTGAGGTCAATTGCCGAAAGATTATTGGCGAGTGTGCCGGAGTAGCCAGTCGCCGATGATGCACCCTGAAACTCGCCCCGCGCATATAGCGTGTAACGCCCTGCCGTCACATATCCGCTGAGGCCTGAATAGCTGTTCAGACCATTCTCGTACGGCCTGCCATAATCGTTGATCACCGTCGACCCGAGATGGAAACTGTCTCGAAGCGATGTACCGGATATCGCGCGAAAAGCCACATAGGCGGACTCGAGGAGAGCGTATTTCGCAGGCCCGGCACACGGATCTACCATGTCGGGCTTCAGTTCATGGTTGAGAGCGTCGTAAATTTGCCGCGCTTCTTCATGAGTGGTGCTCGGATTTGAATCCGCAAGTCGGCCCTCAACATCACTCAAAACTTCGATCACATTTTTCCGGGTCCACGGTCGCATACCAACGTAAATGTGATCAACAAATCCCATGGAGTAGAGGCGCATCACCGCCGGATAAATCCAGCTGTCCACGGGGATGTAGGGAGACCCAATGACCGCTTTCTCGCATTCAACCGCGACGCCTGTTTGTTGGCCCGCAGTGTTGGTAACTGCCGACTGGGAACCGGAAGGGGTCTGGCTTTGACCTTGCACTACCAATCCGAGACCAATAGTGAAAACTAGCCCTGCCCATCCAGCAATTCCAACCGGGAGGCATATAGGAGCGCGTCTCGACTTCATACTCCAAGGCACGGTTCCGGAAGCATGACGATCTCGATTCACGAATTCCGCAGGAGATTTTGTATTGACGCGAAAGGTACTGACGACTGTACGCCAAGTCTGCTTGTAATAGGCACGCAAAAGTATGCTTTCCGGGGTTCGCATGGGAATGAAGGATTACCCCATTACAACACATGGTCCTCGTTTTCCAGCCTGCGCCGGACGTGCTCTCGATCCGCGAAGGTAAGGGTCGGCAGGGATGGATCACGTATCATCCCACCGGAAATGAGAGGGTGCAGGTCGGAATAAGGAACCGGAAGGCAGCCAAAGACTTCGGTCAGTTCAATTTGATCTACAAATTTTGAAGGATTTGACTCTGGAGAGAGTTGTCGAATGGTGAGATCAATCTCCAGAGGTCAGCGATTCATCCGCGCTCATATCGGCTCGGCCGCTCGCGATCGCCAAGGAGGATCGTGCCTTACCTTTGAGCGCCTTGCGCTGCATCTCTAGCGGTCGAAGGTCGAGCAACTCATAGATCTCCGAACTGTCCCAGCGCCGCGTAATGGTATCCATAATCAGCTTCAGGTCAGTCAGAAATGTAGCTTGTACCATGTACTCGCGGTCGAGTCGCAGTTTGGTGGGAAGAATGATGGAGTGGTAGTACGCATCCACACAATCGTGCGGCAAACTAGCAAGAATCTGCTCCTCCCGAGCGAACGCGATTGTAGCTGCTCCGGTGATTCCTGGTCTGCATTTGAGCTCGGTAAGCTGGTGTTCCGGCAACTTGGGGCGGGGACCAACCAATGTCATGTCCCCCACCAGCACATTGAAGACCTGAGGCAACTCATCGAGTTTCCAACGGCGGAGAAAACAGCCAACCGGGGTGAATTGCTGATTGCCCGCAGTCGTGACCTTATGGCGCGCCCCATTTTCGAGGTGTTCCATGGTCCGGAATTTTAGAATTGTGAAGTTACGGCGGTGCAGCCCCGTACGCTTCTGCAGGAACAAAACTGGACCCTTCGATGTGAACCGAACTGCCAAGCCGACAACGACGAAGATCGGAATCAGAAACGGAATGGCCAACAGCACGCAAACGATATCAAAGAAGCGTTTCAATCGGGATTGCGACCATCCACTTACTCGTTCTTCGATCAGGCGCAACGATGCACGCACAGTTAATTCAGGTTTCCCCGCAGACACAGACTTCTGCGATGTTTGCGGGCCTTCATGCAAATCGATGGCTGAAAGGCTCTCCCGGGATGAAATCGTCGAACCGGTCGAGGCAATCACTACATTGGTGCTCAATTAACCCTCCGCAGGCTGGAAGCAACAAATCCAATGTAAAGTGGCACGCCGGTTGTTGGCCGTGTCGTATATGAGGTTGCTGTTCTGAATAGGGCTCTGGGTTTCAGATTCTTGCCGGTAAAACCAAGAAAACCAGTAGGCAGCAGCTTCATGACAACTACACAACGGTGCCTTCGAAGAATAACACTCCAAACCTGGAGAATCGTTACCAGTTTGCGAATTAGTACCCTTAGTAACAAAAATCGTGATATCCATCACATTTCAAATATCGTAACTCATAATCCACTATGTACTCTGAGAGGATCTTGCAGAGATTTAAGCTTGACTGGGGGGCTATACTGGTCCTCGCCTCAAACAGCTCCGCGACTCCTGTTGCATGCTGAGAATTGGTAAGAAATGTCGGGTCTCTGGAGACTCTTGCAGGAGGGCCTGACCTGCCCAAACGGCCTTCTAAACCGGTCTCTTCTGTGGCGCACCTGTGACGGAACGCCATGCTAGACTCTTGACTATGGTTTCCTCATATCTTAGTGAAAGGAGAGTCCGGGATTTCTGCGTTAAGGCCACCCCCTACCGGCCCTCGCTAAGATTCAAGATAGCCAACCGAATCGTCGTTTTCTTTATGGTTTCCTCGCTTGCCGTCGGCCTGCGAGCTCAGCAACAGACTCCGGGAAGCTACCCGGATGGAAACCAAAGCCCGTATCAAAATCCGTATCAAAGTCCATATCAAAGTCCATACCAGGGGACTCAGAATTCGAACGGCATTGACTGCTCAGATCCTATGGAAATCAGCGCACCTGAGTGTTCCAATCAAACTCTCGGTGACCAGAATCAGAATTCCCAGTCTCGTTTTCCGCAGCCTGGCAGGACCGGCATCCAGCAGACACGTCCGAACGGAAACTACACCGACACTGAACAACTGAACCGCCCGCGATCGCAAACCGGTCAGTATCAGCGACCCCTGCCTCTCCCCGAACCGCTCACGGAATTTCAGAAGTTCGTAGCTACCACCACAGGCCAGATTCTCCCTATCTTCGGAGCAAATCTGTTTCGAAACGTTCCTTCGACCTTCGCCCCGGTCGATATGGCACCCGTCCCTCCAGATTTTGTCCTGGGCCCGGGAGATGAGCTGCGCATCCGTGTCTGGGGACAGTTAAGCTTTCAAGCGAATGTCCGCGTTGATCGTTCAGGGGAAATCTATCTCCCCCAAGTCGGCCCCATTCATGTCGCATCGGTTCCGTTTTCGCAACTGGACGGTCAATTACGCAGTGCGATTGGTCGCGTGTACCATAACTTCGACTTGACCGTGGATCTAGGGCAAATCCGCTCGATCCAGGTATATCTCGCTGGAGAAGCGCGGACGCCCGGCGTCTACACGATTAGTTCGCTCAGCACTCTGGTGGATGCTCTCTTCGTTGGCGGCGGGCCGAATACCCAGGGTTCTTTCCGCAATATTGAGCTGCGTCGTGGAAGTCAGACTGTCGCCCACTTCGATCTTTACGAACTTCTGGTTCGCGGTAACAAGTCCAGTGACGCAAAGCTGCTGCCTGGTGATGTGATCTTTATCCCGCCCGTGGGGACTCAAATCGCAATTACTGGCAGCGTGAAAAGTCCGGCCATTTACGAATTGCTGCCCGGCGAACCTCTGTCCGGGGCCCTTTCAGATGCCGGCGGCGTTTCTACAGTGGCTTCTGCGGCGCGCATTTCGGTGGAGCGCATTCATGAACACAACGAGCGCCAGGCGATGGAGATTGCCTATGACAAGGACGGCTTGGCGACACCACTCGCTGATGGCGACATCGTGCGCGTGCTTCCCATCGTTCCTAGGTATGGAAAGACCGTGATCCTTCGCGGGAATATTGCCAACCCAGGCCGCTTCGCATGGCATCCCGGAATGCGCGTCAGCGAACTCATTCCCGATAAGGACTCCCTTATTACCAGAAACTACTGGTGGAAACGGTCACAGCTGGGACTGCCCACTCCGGAATTTGAACCCACGCCAGGATTCCAGAGCCTGCGTCAGCCCCTTGACAACAACGCGGTCACCCTAAAGCCCCCTGTATTCGAAGAACCCAACTTGCAAAACTCAATGCAGAACTCGACTCAGGGTTCAGGGCAAGACGCATCGCAGGATCAATCCAGCTCGCTTCAGAATCGAAATCCTTCTGCCCAGCAGCGGAATGGAAGTTCATCACTGGGAGCTCTCGAAGACATGTCGTCTCAGGGCCCTCGCCCCGCACAAAAAACCTCCGTTCGCATGCTTGCTCCGGATATCGATTGGGACTATGCGGTCGTTGAGCGAATCGATCAGGAAACACTCAAGACAACCCTCATTCCCTTCGATCTTGGCAAACTTGTCCTGCAGCACGATGCGTCGCACGATCTCGAGTTACGGAGTGGTGACATTGTTTCGATCTTCTCCGAAGCGGACTTCCGTGTTCCTCTAGCGGAACAGACCAAGCTAGTCACCTTGGATGGCGAGTTTGTGCATTCCGGCGTTTATAGCGCGAGGCCGGACGAAACCTTGAAAGAGCTTGTGGAGCGCGCCGGAGGCATTAGTCCCAAGGCCTATCTCTACGGTTCGATGTTCACACGCGAGTCGGTCCGCATTGCGCAGCAGGCTCGGATCGAAGAGTATGCGCGCGCTTTGCAGACGCGTATCCAGCGGGCGAGTCTCGCGATCGCAGCTTCTTCCTCTTCCCCGCAGGACCTCGCAAGTGGTAGTTCTGCCCAAAACAGCGAGCGTGACTTGGTCGCCGCCCTGCGCCAGGTCCGCGCCACCGGCCGCATCGTTTTGACCCTCAAACCGGACAGCGCTGGCACCATCAGCCTTCCAGATATGACAATGGAAAATGGTGATCGCTTCGTGATTCCCCCGGCTCCTGCCATCGTGAACGTGATCGGCGCGGTATATAACCAGAATGCTTTCTTGTTTGTCAGGGGACGTCGCGTCAGCGGATACTTGCAGCAGGCCGGCGGCCCTAACCGGGATGCGGACCAGAAGCATTCGTTTATCATTCGGGCCAACGGCGACATCGTAAGCCGCGAAACAACGAGTTCGGTCTGGGGCAATGAATTCGCAGGACTGACCCTCAATCCTGGCGATACGATCGTGGTTCCCGAGAAGACTTTCAAGCCGTCAGCATTGCGAGGCGCGGCTGAATGGACACAGGTCTTTGCTCAGCTTGCGCTGGGTGCAGCTGCGATCAACTCGATTAAATAGGAAATCTGACGGGAACCCGAATCGCCCATTCGAGAAAAGGTTGAACCGCGGCGCTTATTCCTTGGACGAGCCCAATGGGTGGGCAATGTCGAACGTTGAAAAGTGGCGGTTTTGCCCCGTGATCTCTGAGCGCAACTCCAGCCAAAGCTCGTTCGGAATCTTCAGGTAAACCTCAACCACTGCTGGATCAAACTGCGTGCCCGAGCAGCGGATTATCTCCTCGCGTGCTGCGTCGAAGGTGCGTGCCTGACGATACGGCCGATCGCTGGTGATCGCATCGAGCGTGTCGGCCACCGCAAAGATGCGAGCGCCGATCGGGATTGCCGCACTCTTCAACTCGCTCGGATAACCAGTCCCGTCGTAGTGTTCCTGATGCGTGAAGACGATCTCAGCCGCTTCGGCGAGAAACGGAATCTTGCGCAGCATCTGGTAGCCGCGTGCGCAATGCTCTCGCATGATGTCCTGTTCTCCCGGCGTCAGCTTGCCCGGCTTGCGCAGAATATCGTCGGGGATCGCCATTTTGCCAATGTCATGCAGAAACGCGCCCCGGGCAATCACCTTGATCTCGGCCGGCGAGATACCCATCGCTCGAGCCAGCGCGATGGTGTACGCTGTAACGCGCTTGGAGTGGCCTTCAGTCTCCGAGTCCTTCAGGTCGAGAGCGTCGCCAAGTGCCTCGAGCGTCACGTCGTAGGAGTGCTCCAGGTCTTCCATAGCCTGGCGCAGCATCTCCGTGCGCGCCCTCACTACTTGTTCCAGATTCTGCTGGTAGGTGCGGCTTTCCTGCAACGCCTGCCGGTGTTCAAGCGCACGCTGCACCGTCGCAACCAGGTGTTCGCGTTCGAATGGCTTCAGGAGATAGTCATAGGCACCGCGTCGCATCGAGTCAATGGCCACGCTGATGTCGTGAATTGCGGTAACCATGATGACAGGAAGATTGGGATTCTGACCGTGAATACGCTCCAGCAGGGCTAGTCCGTTGCCCTCCTGCATCACAATGTCCGTCAGAATTAGCTCAAAGGCATCCTGATCCATTGCCTCCAGGGCCTCGCGCCCTCCCGAGGCAAGCATCACTTCGTATCCCTGGCGCTCAAGGGTCGCAGCAATCATCGAGCGAACGTGGGCCTCGTCGTCCACAACAAGGATGCGCGCCACCTTGCGCGCTTTCACACTCGTGCGTTTATCCGCGCTCGCCACAGAAAGCATAGCTGTCGAGGATGCATCCTCACTTGCCGGCGTGGACGCCAACCCCGTATCCTTCCCGGTTTCCCGCCAGTGCTCAGTCCATCTCCGGCGGGGCAATCCTCTTAACTTAGGCACCAGCATTTCTCAATTTGGAAACACACTCTCCCTTAGAGAGATCAATCGGCAACAGGACGCACAAAAATAGAAAACACGTGAGAAATTCCGCGAAAACGAGTACGGAGAGATCCGTATAGGCCTCTGCCAACATCATTTCCGCACCAAGACCGACGAAAACTCTGAGAACGTATCAAGAAGTTACGCTTACCGGGTCAGAGGCGCAAGGCCTTCTTGGCAAAGTACCAAAGTACTAAAGTTGTATGGATTTTTGAAGAAAATGTTTCACCTTGATACACAAACTTGGGCGACAGTCCCCCGATCTAGAAAACCACCAGTGACAAAGCTGGCTCTATTTCTGTTCCTTGCGGTTCCGGCGCGCCACCGCCCAGCCCTCAATATTCACCTGCCGTGACCGTCCCACCGCCAACGCGCCCGATGGGACTTCCCGTGTGACGCAGGATCCCGCACCGATATATGCGCCGTCGCCAATCTCAATCGGTGCAACAAGCGTCGAATCGCTGCCCACAAATGCCCCTTCACCGATTCGCGTAAAGTGTTTGTGCACTCCATCGTAGTTGCACGTTATTACCCCCGCGCCGATGTTTGAACCCGCACCGACTTCGGCATCGCCCAGATAGGTCAGGTGATTGGCCTTCGCTCCTTTGCCTAGCTTGGCCTTTTTCGTCTCGACGAAGTTTCCGACATGCGCGTCCTGTCCGATTTCGCTACCCGGCCGAAGGTGTGCGAACGGTCCGATCCGCGCGCCGTCGTCTACTGTGCTTTCCGCGAGCACGCAACCCTGCCGAATCAAAACATCCTTGCCCAGCGCGCAGTTTTCGATCACGGAGTAGGATCGAATGCGGCAGTCCGTGCCGATCTTCGTTTTGCCGAGCAGTTGTACGAAGGGCTCGATAATCGTATCCGGGGCAATCTCCACCTCGGCGTCGATCACGCACGTCTCCGGCCGAAAGATGGTGACCCCGCCCGCCATAAGGCGATCGGCCGTCGTTGCGCGAATCTTTGCATCGAGCGCGACCAGTTCTGCGATTGTGTTCGCACCCAGCACTTCCACGGCCTCAGGAGCCTTGATTGCCACAACTTTCTCGCCCGCTTCGTTCAGGTGTGCCGCCATGTCGGTCAGGTAGAACTCGCCATGCGCATTCTTGTTGGTCAGCTTGTCCAGATGGCCCAGTAGAGGCGCAACCTTGAACGCGTAAATACCCGAGTTGATCTCGCCAATCGATTTCTGTTCGGGCTTCAGAGCCTTCTGCTCCACGATCGCTTCTACCTCGGGCCGATCAGGCGTGTGGCGAATAATTCGCCCATAGCCCGAAGGATTGGCAGGCTCCGCGGTCAGAATCGTCATCGCAGCGCCTTCCGCCAGATGCAGCGTCATCAGGTGCTGCAACGTCTCCGCCTGAATGAGTGGCACATCGCCGGAGAGAACAAGGATGTGCTCGTACCCTGAGATCGCCTTGCGCGCGCATTGAATGGCGTGACCGGTTCCGCGTTGCTCCTTTTGATCGAGGAACTGAACGCCGGTGCTGGCCATCGCCTGCCGCACAAGCTCTGCCTCGTGGCCGACAATTGCGTAAATATCCTCGTTCTCCGCCAGGCGGCTGGCTGCGGCGATTACATGGCTCAAAAGCGGTTTGCCGCCGACCTCGTGAAGAACTTTGGGCCGCCGCGACTTTAGTCGTGTCCCTTTCCCCGCGGCCATAATCGCCACCGCCAGCTTTGGCGTGGCTCGCTTTGACTTGCTCCGCTCCTTGCCCACTATTGTTTCTCCGCCCCTCCGCCCGCATCGCCTTGCGCGCCCGGAATCGCGATGTCGATGTTGTGCACCGATCCCATTTTCAAGTCATCCAGTCCCGGCTTGATCTCCGGGCCATTTCCCACCACCAGCACCGCGTACTTGTCGGGATGAATATATTTCTTTGCCGCGGCATTCAAATCGGCCACAGAAACCTTCTCCAGCGCAGCCTTGTAGGTTTCAAGATAGTCCGCTGGGTATCCGTAGAATTCGAGCCGCACCCGCTCCGCGAGCACTTTGTCTTTCGTGTCGTACCGGAAGAGGAACGAATTCAGAATATTGTCCTTGGCGCGCTTGAGTTCTTCCTCCGTGAACGGCTGCGTCGTCAGACCGTCCATCACCTTGTAGGTTTGCTGAATCGCGTCCACCGTTGAATCGCTTTTCGTCAGAACCACAGCCTGGAACGTGGCAGGATGGTCCCAGCCAAACCCCAGTCCCCCGCCAACTGCGTACGCGAGGCCGAGCTCTGTGCGAATCTTCTGAAACAGCCTGCTTGCAAATCCGCCCGAAAATGCGTCGTTCATCATCGCAATGCTGGGAACATCGGGATTGCGCCGTTCGATTCCGAGGCCCACGATCATCACTTGCGACTGGTTCACGTCTTCTTTATTGATGAAGTAGACGCCCGGTTTCGGCCCTGCGAAAACCTCATGCCGCGCCGGATTTGGTTTGGCCTGGGGCAGCGGTTCGAACGTAGCGCGCAGCTTGCTCTCCATCGCGGAAGAATCAAAGTCGCCGCTGATGCTGATAATCAGCTTGCCGCCAATAGAACGTTCATGCCATGCCTGCAAATCCGCTATAGTCACCTTACCAATGGTCGACAGTTCAGGCTGCCGTGCGTATGGGCTATCTGCGCCATACACCAGCTTCGCTGCTTCCCGTCCGGCAATCTGGCCCTCATCGTCGTTCCGCCGCACAATGGACGTGGCCATCTGTTGCTGGGCAAGCCGCAACTTCTGCGTTTCGAATTTGGGATGGAACAGCAGATCCATTGCCAGGTTGTAAACCTGATCCGTGTCAGCCTTCAGCGAGTCCCACGAAAGCGCGGTGGAGTCATCGTCTCCGCCTGTTTCGACGTGCGCGGCCTTCGACTCCAGCAGGTCGTCCATGGCATCGCCGTCCATCTTCGTGCTGCCGCTGGTGCGCCATGTCTGACCGTAAAGTGAGATCAATCCGCACTTGGCCGCATCTTCGTCGCGCGATCCACCCGGAATCAGCACGGAACCAGACACGAAGGGCAGCTCATGATCTTCCTGCAGGAAGATCACAATGCCATTTTTAAGCGCGATGCGCTTCGGCTGCTGCGGTTTGAACTCCTTCAGCGGCGGAATCGGAATCTTCTCCCACGGCTTGTTTTGCTGCGCCGGCAAAACGCCCGCGATCAGCAAAAACGAAAACGCGACAAACGAGGCACGAGCCAGAGCGAACTTTGACAACCCGAACCGATCACTGACCACTGACCACCGAGCACTGTTCTTCACTTTTGGCCTCCGTCGTTCTTTGCTGGCGCCGCGGGAGCCTGCGTGGCAATCTCGGCAGTGGTGCGGTTGGAGGCGATGAATATCTGGTTGGAAACCCGTCGAATATCCGCCTTGCTCACTTTGTCCACACGATCCAGTTGCTTGAAGAGCTCGCGCCAGTCGCCGTAGCGAGTTTGATATTCGGCGAGCGCATTCGCGAGGCCCTGGTTATCCGCCAGCCCGCGCAACAGATCGGCGCGCGCCCGCGTCTTGTACATCGCAAGTTCCGCGTCGGTCACGTCGGCCGTCTTCAGTTTTTCAATCTCTTTATGGATTGCGGTTGCCATCTCCGCGTTGGTATGGCCAGGCAAAGGCACCGCTCCAAATGTGAAGAGACTGGGGTACTTCACACCGGGGAAATTGCCAAAGCCCGCTGCCTCAGCGGCAATCTGCTGATCGCGCACCAGGCTGCGATAAAGCCGCGAGACGCGGCCATTCGAAAGAATATCGCTGATCGCGTCATACGTTGCGTCGTCAGGGCTGTGATAGCCGGGACGATGATACGACTCAACGTAAATCGGCTGGCTGGGATCCTTAATCACGACTGACTTCTCGGCAAACTGCTTTGGCTCGACCGTCGTCATGTCCAGCGGCTTTGGCCCGCCGGGAACCTTGCTGAAGTATTTCTCGAGGATTGGCATCGCCTCGGCGGCCTTGACATCGCCGACCACCGCAATCACGATGTTCGATCCAACATAGTACTTCTTGTGGAAGGCCATCGCCTCCGTTGCCGTAATCTGGCTGAGCTCGCTTGGCCAACCCACGCCGCTGCGGCCGTAGTTGTGCGCCACATAAGCAGTGGCCGCCAACTGTTCCAGCAGTCGCCCGATGGGGTTGGAGTCGGTGCGCATGCGGCGCTCCTCCAGAACCACCGAGCGTTCCTTGTAGAACTCGCGCGGAACCGTGTTGGCCAGCCTGCTGCTTTCAAGCCATGCCCACAGCTCCAGCCGATTCTCCGGCATCGACCAGAAGTACATCGTCTCGTCCTGCCCTGTCTGCGCGTTCAGCCCGTGCGCACCATTACGTTCCGCCACATCGGTGAACTGGTTGGGAATCACGTATTTCAGGGCCTCGGTTTGTGCAGCATCGAAGGCCTTTTTTAGCTCCTCGACTTTCTTTGGGTCGCTCCCCATCGGGTTGCGCACCTCATCCTCAAGCGCGCTCTCAGCAGCCTCAACTTTGTCGAGAGCCACTTTTTCTGCCGCGTAGTCCGTGGTGCCAATTTCGTTTGTGCCCTTGAAAGCGAGATGCTCAAACATGTGTGCCAGGCCGCTCTGACCCGCCGGATCGTTTACATCGCCTGCGTCCACGAACGTGATGTAGCTGAAGACCGGCGCTTCCGGTCTCTCGCAGATAAGGATCGTGAGGCCATTGGGCAGCACTTTAGTAGTGATTCGCTGCTCAAAACTCTTCAGATCCTGCGCTATTCCGGTGTCACAGGCCAAAAATATGGCTGCAAAAACGGCCGCCAGCGCGAGCCGTCCCGGCAAGTTCCTTTGCATCGTTGCTCCTCCGAGCGGGGCGCGCGGACACTTGCCCCTGTTTCAAAGCTATTTGGTGTAGTTGGACGCGTCAAACCGCGATTCGCGTGAACTGCTGCCCGCTCGCTGCGTATTATCTCTGAACGGATGAGGTCCGCGTATGCGAAAGTGGCTGTTTCGTCTCTTTTCCTTGGTATTGATCCTTTTTGTTGTTGCCTGTGCCGGAATCTGGCTCATCGAGTTTTATCCACGCCACGGATCACACCCTCCGCTCAAACTTGCCAAAGGCACGCTGGCGATTGAACATGCAAAGATCTACACCTCGCCCAACGATCCCCCAATTGAAAATGGCACCGTGTTGGTCCGTGACGGCCTGATCGTGGCGGTAGGGAACCAGGTCGCAGTTTCAGCCGACGCCACCATTGTGCCCTGCGACCACTGCGTCGTAACCGCCGGATTCTGGAATGCGCACGTCCACTTCACCGAGCCCAAGTGGTCCCTGGCCCAGTGGAAGTCCGCCGCTACCCTCAATCCACAGCTTGCCGACATGTTCCTCAGCCGAGGATTCACCACTGTCATCGATCTCGGTTCCAATCCGGCAGACACCTTTTCCATCCGCCGCCGCATCGAGAAAGGCGAACTGACTGGGCCATACATCTACACGGCGGGCACGGCCCTCTATCCGCCCCACGGTGCCCCGTTCTACCTGCGCGAAAGCATGCCCCGCTGGATGGTGATGATGTTGCCCCAGCCCACCACGCCACAGGAGGCAACCGGGATTGTCCACCGCAACCTCGCCTCAGGAGCGGACCTCACCAAGCTCTTCTCGGGTTCCTGGGTTCAGCGCGGGCACGTCCTCCCCATGCCAGTGAACATCGCCAAGGCGGCGGTTACCGAATCTCATCTCAACGGCAAGCTCGTCTTCGCCCATCCCTCCAACCTCGCCGGCATCCAGGTCGCCATCGACAGCGGCGTTGATGTACTGGCCCATGCCGCCGACGACACGCAGGGCGTGGATGCAAAGCTTCTCAGCTCGGCCATCGCTAAAAACATGGCCATGATCCCCACCCTCAAGATGTTCACCACCACCGTAACCACCGACCCTCACTACATGGACCCCATGCGCGCCGAGGTGCAGCAGTTTCATCAGCTCGGCGGCACTCTCCTCTTCGGCACTGACGTCGGCTATATGTCCGACTACACCACCGAGGGTGAATTCGCGGAACTCGGCAAAAGCGGCCTCGATTGGAAGACTGTTCTCGGTATGCTCACGACCAATCCCGCCGCCCGCATGGGCGCCTCTAACAGCAAGGGAACTGTGAAGGCCGGCAAGCTGGCTGACCTCACCATCCTCGACGCCGACCCCGCCACGGACCTGACGAATTTCTCCAGGGTGCACGCTGTGATCAGATCAGGAAAAGTCATCTGGCAGCGCTGACCACCGCCAGCTGTGCCCCATTCATCGCAGCTTCATCGCGATGAGTGGGTTCGGCTCAATGACCTATACTGATGACTGCGCTTCCGCCGTTTCCGCTTGCCGGGAGTCCTGTTTTTCTGAGGAATTGTCTTTGCGCAAGAACCCAAAATCCGCCGCCGCAAACCATCGCCGCATTCGTTCCACAACCGTAATCTGCGTGCGCCGTAACGGGGTGGTGGTGATGGCCTCCGATGGTCAGGTCACCATGGCCGACCACGTCCTCAAGCACACAGCCAAAAAGATTCGCCGACTCTACCAGGAAAAAATACTCGCCGGCTTTGCCGGTTCGACTGCTGATGCTTTCAATCTCTTCACGCGCTTCGAAACCAAGCTGGAGCAGTATGCCGGCAATCTGAATCGCGCAGCGGTGGAACTCGCCAAAGACTGGCGTACCGACAAAATGCTGCGCAACCTTGAGGCCCTGCTGGTCGTCGCCGACAAGGGCCAGACGTTCCTGATCTCCGGCTCCGGTGACGTGATCGACCCCGATGAGCCTATCGCCGCCATCGGTTCTGGCGGAAGTTTTGCTACGGCCGCCGCGCGTGCCCTCATGGAGAACACTGACCTCGATGCCCATGAGATTGCCGCCAAGGCCATGAAGATTGCCGCCGACATCTGCATCTATACCAACGACAGAATCACCTTCGAGGAGTTGAAGGGCTAGGCGCCCCCACCCATGGCCATTTACCTTCCCGCATCCGCCGAAGAACAGGACCTCTCGCTTGATGAGCTGACCCCGCGCGAAATCGTCGCCGAACTCGACAAGCACGTCGTAGGTCAGCGACCCGCCAAGCGCGCTGTGGCTATCGCGCTGCGCAATCGCCAGCGCCGGCAGAAGCTTCCGCCAGACATCGCCGACGACATCATGCCCAAGAACATCATCATGATTGGGCCCACCGGCGTAGGCAAAACTGAAATCGCGCGCCGCCTCGCCAAGCTGACCAATTCGCCGTTCCTCAAGGTTGAAGCATCGAAATTCACTGAGGTCGGCTACGTCGGCCGCGACGTTGAATCCATGATCAGGGATCTGGTTGAGATCGCCATCGACATGGTGCGCGAAGAGCGCCTCGAAGAAGTCGAAGACAAAGCGGAGATGAACGCCGAAGAGCGCCTTCTCGATATCCTGCTGCCTCCCCCCCCGGCCTCGCCGCAATCGCATGAGGGGCAACTCACACTCCCCGGCGACGACAGTTATCACCGTTCCCGCGAAAAGCTCCGCCAGCAATTCCGCGAGGGCAAACTCGACGACCGGACTGTTGAGCTAGACGTCCGCGAGCGCAATTCGCCACAGTTCGGCATCATCTCCAACCAGAACCTCGAAGACATGGAGATGAACCTCAAGGACATGCTGCCCAACATTTTCGGCGGCGGTTCCAAGAAGCGCAAAATGAAAGTCGGCGACGCGTTTGACTACCTCGTACAGGAAGAAGAGGGACGCCTCATCGATATGGACCAGGTGAATCGCGCCGCGGTTGAGCGTGTTGAATCCACCGGAATCGTCTTTTTGGATGAGATAGATAAAATTGCGGGGCGAGAAGGTGGCCATGGCCCTGACGTAAGCCGCGAAGGCGTGCAGCGCGACATCCTTCCCATCGTTGAAGGCACCACCGTCAATACCCGCTACGGCATGGTGCGCACTGACCACATTTTGTTCATTGCGGCAGGCGCCTTCCACGTCTCCAAGCCCAGTGACCTGATCCCCGAGTTGCAGGGTCGTTTCCCCATCCGCGTCGAGCTCAAATCGCTCACCGTCGAAGATTTTCTCCGCATCCTCACCGAGCCCAAATCCTCACTCACCAAGCAGTATTCCGCTCTGCTTGAGACGGAAGGTGTCCGCCTCGAGTTCGAACCCGAAGCCCTGCGCGAGATGGCGGAATTTGCCTTCAAGGTGAATGAGCAGACTGAAAACATCGGCGCGCGCCGCCTCCACACGATCATGGAACGCGTGCTCGAGGACGTCAGCTTTCTAGCCCCCGATGTCGCGCGAAATGCCGGTACTCCCGAGCAGGCCGCCGCGCTCACCAAAGACGGAGCCAACGAGGCCATCGGTCCACTTCCTTACAACGAGCGCATGACCGCCTCCGGCCCGGAAAAAGTCTTCACGATCTCGCCGGAATACGTGCGCCAGATGGTCGCATCGGTCGTCAAGGACAACGACCTCAGCCGCTACATCCTGTAGGAAGAACTGTAGGAAGAATTCACGCACTGGAACGAATCAACGGTGCCCCATCCAAGCTCCGCTTGGGTGGGAAAGCACGACCCGACCAGCTGCAGTTCAGTTCTTCCTTTGGCGTGCAGGTACTCGTACTACGATTCTCTTTTGCAAAGACTCGCTATAAATTCTCTTGACTGAGGCGGTTTGATGCATGAATCATCGCAGCCATGCAAACGCTCAATCTTTCTGGGGAACGCCGGAAAACTGACAGCAGGTTGAAAAGCCTCTTCTGGCCCACCGTCGACAATGCATGGGATGTGGACTATCTAGGCCAGCAGGGCTTCTGGATTTGCTTGATTATTGCGCTTATCAACTTGGCCCTCCTTACGATCACTGCGTTTGAGACGTCAAGCCCCATCGGTCGCTCGACAGTCTTCATCCTCGCAGGCGTTTTTTTCTTCGCCTTCGTTGTTGGCGGCATGGGCGTTCGGGAATCAAGCTGGCCGGCGGCGGCGATGATCTTCATTCTTTACGTCGTAAATCAACTGGGTTCCGGAAGACCGCCAGGCATTCTCTCCATCATCATCGGGGCGGTTCTTCTCTCCAACGTGCGCGCTACCTTTCTTGCCTCGCGATGGAAGCCGGCTGCCGAGGGCGAAGATCGTCCAACTCGTTTCAACGAAACCCTTCGA
The DNA here is from genome assembly GCA_963832035.1 of uncultured Acidobacteriaceae bacterium. Lineage (GTDB taxonomy): Bacteria > Acidobacteriota > Terriglobia > Terriglobales > Acidobacteriaceae > Telmatobacter. Next base: position 386,466 of record CAWHSK010000006.1, read on the forward strand.
GACAAGCTCGTCGATCAGCTTCCACCCAGACTCTGGCCCATCCTTCGAATTCCCTTCTTCATCGCTTCATCCGTGTTGCTGTTGTTCTTGCTTTATGTGTCCGCGATCATGTTGCTTCGTCCACACGGCGCGCTCGACGAGGACGCAACGCCGTCTGTCACCGTGACGGCAGCGCCACCCGACAGTCACTGATTCCGCACATCCGAAATCTCGAGTCCTATCACTGAAGCCTGAGCGCAAGCACGAGGTCGAAGGTGAGCTTCTTGCCTGCCGGGTAGGGAGTCTTCGGATTCAACATGATCGGGGAAGTTGTTACCCGATAAGATCTCCCGTTTACGAAAATCGAGTTCAACTCGATCTGGTGGCTATGTTGCGCATCACTAGTCACGAGTCCGGCGCCAGTCGCTCCGGCAGGGATGAGGAGCATGCCATCGACCTGTACCGGCTCGCTGAAAGTGACTGTGAAATCCCGTCCGTCATCCATCTTTGCGCTCACAACCTGATCGAGCTGCACCGTAAATGGCGTCGCAGGGGGAATCGTGATCCTGCTGCCGTGGGTGGGCGAATCCTTTGCAAGTGCGAACCCCTGTTTTGCCGTCGTGCAAACGAACATGAAGAGGATGGCTGTTGCGCAACAGAGCGTGCGTAAAGTTCTCATCTCGATCTCTCTTTCATCCCGAATCGGGTGCGGGCATTCCAGGGGAAACCGCATCGGCCGAACCGCTGGCCCTATAAGCAAATGGGATCATGCGTTTCGAACGCATCGCAAGTGACTTAGGTCTGTGCTACCTCTCTTTCGTACCCGGGAATCCGCGCTCTAACGAAAATCAGCGTGCTCAAGCTGAGCACCTGCCTCCTCGCTTGAACCCTGCAGGGAACTGGGAGACGATGGCGAGCATGAATGGCCGGAGAGGGAATTCAGGTCGAAGGTCGCGAGAAGGCCGCCGCGTGCGTGCGCATCCTCCATGAGATCTGGACCCGCTGGCAAAAACGCTTCGGCGCTGAGCACATCGCAAGGTTGCGGGCATCACTCGAATCCATCATTCACGCCGAGGCCGCCGAAGGTCCCACACTTCTCATGCAAGCCATCGTTCCATATCCTGACAACTGCCGGGCGCAGATTTCCCTTCGCGAAGTTCTGCCCGCTTTCCCATGGTGCTCCACCGCGGCGGATACCCCGACGAAAGCTGAATATCCCCCTATCAGATGCGCACAAAAATTCGTTTCCAATAAAGTGGCCACAGCAGCGCCAGATTCAACATCACGATCGCAACTGCATACGCCAACGATGCATTCACCGGCGCCAGCCAGGAGGCGAACAGGCGAAGATTGGCCCACTGGTGAAACGTCAAGGCTGCCTCGCCGACACCACCAACATGAATGCGATCCGTAAGCACCGTGATCACTGTCGATAGCGCAAACGCAAGAATCGCATTGCTGCCAAACACGAGTAGCGGCTTCGCCCACCCCCGCCATTGCTTCAGATCCACCACGACGAGCAACACGGCAAACACCATCAGCGCCACCCCGCTGCTGACAAGAACAAACGTGCTCGTCCAGATCCTCTTATTGATCGGAAACATCGGATTCAGCAACAGCCCCGCAATAAACAGAACCACTCCCGCTGCCGCTATGTATCGGGCCTTAGCCGCAAGATCACGTTGCGTGCGAAGAAACTCCCCTGTTAACACGCCAATCAGCGTAGTCGCAATGGCTGGCACGGTCGAAAGAATGCCTTCAGGGTCGTAGGTAACGCCGATTCCCGGCGTCGTTCCCCAAGGCCAAAGGTGTCGAATTCCAAACAGCGCCCGATCGATATACGCTCCGAGATAGCCGAGTGAATCGAGTCGATTGCTGCCAAATCCCGGCACCGGGACAAATTTCAGCACGGCCCAGTAACCAATCAGAATGGCGAAGACAAACAAGCCAATCCGCGAACTGCGCCGCAGGCCTTCGCCTTCATCGTCTGCGTAGCCCAACCACAGGTAAACACATCCCGCGCAGAGATAGCACAGTGCGATCCTCTGCAATACGCCCGGTATCCTGATCGTGTGGAAATCGAAATCCGGAAATCCGTTCAGCACCAGCCCAACGGCGAACATCACGATGCTGCGCACTGCGATATGCCTCAGGATCCGTCTGCGGCTCCCTCCCTTCATCATTCGCGACCGGAACGATAACGCGATCGCCACGCCCACCGAGAATAGAAACGCAGGAAAGATCATGTCCGTCGCCGTGGCGCCATTCCATTGCGCATGCAGCAACTGCGGATACACCGCGCTGTAGGTGCCCGGATCCGTCACCAGAATCATCCCGGCAACGGCGATCCCTCTAAACACATCAAGTGATACAAGCCGCCGATCCGCCGGGTTTTTCGAACCCAGCGCCTTCGTATCGGATAAGGAAGAACTGCGTTCTGTGCCGTGATCAATCGTTTTAGCTGGCATAGAAACCTCGCGTCCCGGCATTCTATCCGCTCTTTAGCCACCTTGCATAGTTTTCATTGCGAGACCCCGAATTTCTGTGTTAACTTCTCCTCGTACCTCGGCAGTCCGCAGAAGTTTTATCCAACCACCGGGCTCTACCTGCACTCTCCCGCTTCTGAGGGAATGTGGATGGAGGAGTATCAGAGCACCGGGGATAGGTGCGCCTCCTCTTCGTATTCGTGTTACCTTTCCTTCGACTCCACGCATCCCAACCTTGTCAGCGCATTCACGCAGAATGCGAGCATTGGAGAGACCGCATGAGCGAACCCGCCCAGCACCACGCCATCAACTACATCGAATTCACCGCCACCGACATCGCCGGAACCAAGGCGTTTTACGAGACCGCCTTCAGCTGGAACTTCCAGGATTATGGCCCCGATTACATCAGCTTCGACAGAGATCACGCCGGCATCGACGGCGGCTTCCGCAAAGGGGAACCGCAGCAGGCACAAAGCGACGCCGCGCCGCTAATCGTCCTCTACTCGCAGGATCTGAAAGCTACGCAGGATGCCATCATCGCCGCAGGCGGTTCCATCACCGTCCCCACCTTCGACTTTCCCGGCGGCAAGCGCTTTCACTTCTCCGACGGCCAAGGCAACGTCCTGGCTGTGTGGTCCGAATAGCCTCACTTCAGAGCATCCGCACAAAACAATTGCCCCGGCGGCCACGCGGCCCCGGGGCAATTCCTGATCACTGACCACTGCTCTCTGATCACTGTTTCTAATTCATCTCCGGTGCCGGCAGCGCCTTGCGCTTCCTCAGTTCTTCCCGCACCAGAGACAGGCCAAGAATGCATCGCTCAAATCCATCCGAGAGCCGTGCAAACAGCGGCGCCTCCTTCTCATACTCGAACATATTGAACTGGCTCACGATGAAGTAGCTCTCCTTGCCGGCGTGGATCAGTTCCGACAAACTCGGATGCGGAGAGCGGCGTCGAGTGCCGGGAACATTCGCTTCCGGGTACATCCCGCCCACAAACAGCGCATAGTCGCCGATGTATTTGCGCATGGCGCGTTCTGCATCGAACGAAGTCGCGCTTCCATTCACCGGATCCGCGGCCAGAATCATCGATTCCAGCTCTTCAATCGGATGCCCCTCAGGATCCCTCACCTGGTAGAGTTTGTCGGTCTCTGAGAATTCGCACAACAGGTGTGCCACGTAGCCGGTCACGTCAGGATCGTGTAATCCCAACTTGCCTTCGTAGCTATTGCGGACTACCTGCTGAAAGAACGGTTCGAGCGGATGACTCTGGCTTTGCATACAAACCTCCCAAAATGCACGTTCGCGCAATCGGCACTGCTATCAGCAGTGGCCGGTTGCGGCATTCGTGCAGCCGGGGTTCACCAGCCACTACCCGATTTACATAGTGTTGACACAGAGATTAGCTGAAATGTTGCTACGACTAAAGAGGGAGTACCAACTTTGTTGGCAATGTGGAATGTCATTTGCAAATGGTCGGAACGTATGTCGTTAACCCCAGGGACATGGTGCTTGTCCCTGGGGCACGAACCACCAGACCGCCTATATGACTGCTGTACTGCAACTTTCTATGAATATGACTAATGTATCGGTGCTGGAGGATTTATCGTTCGCCACAATTCCCTCCGGGCGATGGCGAGACCAAGAATGCAATGCTCGAATGAGTTGGAGAGCTGCCCGTACAACGGGGCTTCCTTTTCATACTCAAATACATCAAACTGACTTACGATGTAGTAGCTCTCTTTTCCCACGCGAATAAGTTCGGCCAGTGTCGGCTTCTTCGAAGTGCTGCTCGGGTCCGACTCGATGGCGTCGGGACACATGCCCGCCAGAAACAGCGTGTAGTCGCCGATGTACTTCCGAATCGATCGCTCTGCGATGAACGAGCGCGCCGTGCCAAGAATCGGATCAGAAGCGCGCACCATCTCGTCAAGCTTTTCAATCGGTCTCCCCTTGGAGTCATGCAGGCGGAGAAGATTGTTCGCTTCAGAGAACTCGCAAAGCATGCGTGACACGTAATTGGTGATCTCAGGGGCTAGCCCGAGCCGGCCTTCATAACTGCCGCGGACTGCTTGATGGAAGAACGGTTCGAGTGGATGAGTTTGAACCTGCATGCCTATCCCCAAAGGTAAGCTCAAGACTGGGAAACGATATGGCCCCGGTTGCAACGTGCGCAGTCCGGACCCTGTGCCCGGCCATTGCTGGATTTGTATTGCGTTGAAATAAACTTTAGACGAATTGTAGCACCGGGGATGTGAGGTAAATCACTTCACTGGCTGCTAAACATCCCTTGGTAACAGCACCCTGACATGATGGAAAACATCCGCCCATGCGGCCCGCTGAAAACAAGTGACTTCAGAGATTTGTTCGAATTGGCGAGCACCTTCCTAAGGCTCTCTTTTTTCGTTTGGTACTCCCAATATTGATAGGATCTGGACTAGCGATCGCCTTGTTTGCCGTTCTACCCACGTGGAAGATCGGGCATGCTACGTAGCTCCCATCACCACTCGGCGGCGATCCACCAGTCGAAACATTGAGGACCGTGGCAGAGGAGACGTGAAATGCGCATCGTGCGATTGATTACCGGTTTGATTCTGACACTTTCAGGTGTCTTGTTGCAGGCGCAGTCAGCCGGACAGGAAATTTCAGTAACTGGCCGACTCACTCGTGCAATGGCGATAGGAGCAGAATCGACAGGTTGGGTCCTCGAACTCGAGCCCGCGATCACTGTCGGCGGTAAGCAGGTCAACTTGATTCAAGTGAGTTATCCCAAAACGAAAAAGCTCGAGAAATTGGCGAACAAACGCGTGAGCGCCACCGGGAAACTCGGCCATCAAACCGGGGTGGAAACGGGTGAACAGCCCGTTCTCAGTGTTTCCTTAATCAAGGAAGTTGAAGCCACCGATCCCACGACTACGCCCGCCGCCTTCAATCTGTCAGGAAGTGAATGGCAACTCGAAGATCTTGGAGGAGTCGCGGCCGAACACGGCAAGGCGACCCTTACATTTCCCGAGGCCGGAAAAGTCGCAGGCAATGCCTCGTGCAATCGTTTCTTTGGCTCGTCGGAGATCAATGGGGGCTCCATCAAATTAGGCGCAATGGGTTCCACGCGCATGGCCTGCCCTGAACCGGTAATGAATCAGGAGGCAAAATATCTTGAGGCTTTGCAGGCAGCCGAGCGTTTCGAGTGGAAAGATCCGTATCTGCTGATTTACTCCAAGGGGTTCGAAAAGCCGCTGCGCTTCATACGCATGGAGTCTGCAAAGCCGGCGACGCCTTGAGGGAAACATCGTCTCCAGATTTCGGCGTCCTCTTAGTCCCTGCAAAATCCCTCACCGGTTTTGATGATCAGGCAATTTGTCTTGTCCTGGAGCCATTTCATCCCGGTGTCATGCCCGTTGCCGGCATGGATTGTCTCCATCCTGCCATCTCGCTGAAACTCGATGCGATCGCCGGCCGGCTTTCCCTCATAGGTCGCTGGTCCGTCCAGCGAATTGATCTGCACGATGTATTTGTCCGCATTCTTTGAAAGCACAAGATAGGTCCCTTCCGGTCCGATCCATTTGCCCAGCCACTTGTCCGTAGAGCTGTTTGTCGCAGGCAGTGCAACGGCGGACTGCGGTGGAGGAGTGTCCCTCGTGTGCGATGACGGCGGATGACTGCGATCATTGCAGCCCGCGATGGGAACAGTCATCAACACGGCAATTATCCAAAAGCGGGTTCCGGTCATTCCGATTTCTCCTGAAGTACGGCTGAAACAGCCCTTCATTTTGCATTAGGGGAAATTAGCAACGAGAAAAGCTGATTGTGCGCCCGCCCAACCACGGAAAATGGGTAGGATTGATCGTTCTGGAGTCTTTAGATGCTTGCCGATTCGAAGAATACATATAAACGCATCTTCATGGCAGCCATTGCCTTTGCCGCTTGGTTAACAGCATGCTGGTTCGTTGAAGACTCTCGGAATTAACTAGACATGCTTCACAGTCGAATGGTAGATTCTGCCGCGTTAGCTCAAATATTTTTTGAGATCAAATCGGAGGAAAGAATGAAAAGAATAGTCCCCCTAATTGCGCTCTCCGCTGGGCTTGTCGCTTCACAAATCTGCTTGTCGCAGGCTCCGGCCGGCGCGCCTGCAGGTGCCACCGGAATCTGCAAAGACGGAACGTATTCCACAGCACCTAGCAAGTCCGGAGCCTGCAGCGGCCATAAAGGCGTGCAGACCTGGTATGCAGCCCCTGCTGCGAAGACATCGGCGGCAAAACCCGCTGCAGCTCCGGCTCCAGTACCAGCGGCGAAGGTCACTCCCGCTCCGGCTACAGCCCCGGTGCCATCAGCAGCTACGTCCACCGCTCCAAAACCCGGTGGCGGAGCTGGCAAGGTCTGGGTCAACACTGCGAGTAATGTCTACCACTGTCCCGGCACGAAGTACTACGGCACGACCAAGGCCGGGGCTTATATGTCCGAGGCCGACGCGAAGGCGAAAGGCGCCCGCCCGGATGCAGGCAAGCCATGCAAGTGAGGTAAATGATTCCGCAACAGCAAAAGGGCAGCCCCAAAGGCTGCCCTTTTTTAGTGAATCCGTCCTGATTCGACCTTAGACTGCTGCCGGCGCGCGAGACTCCAATGCCGCAAGCCGATTCGCCAACAGCTTCTCCAAATTCACAAGCGCCGCTGAGAATCCTTCAATGCCTTCCTTCAGCTTGTCCGTCGCCATGCGATCTTCGGCATGCATTTTCTTGAAAGCGGCCTTATCCACGACGATGCGCTCGATCTGCATGGACTTGGCGGCTTCGGGATCGAGCTTGCGCGGCAGATCGCCTTCCGTCTTCTCTAACTCCGCCAGCAACTGGGGCGAGATCGTCAGCAGATCGCAGCCGGCCAGTTCCTTGATCTCGCCGATATTGCGGAAGCTCGCGCCCATCACCTGTGTCTTGTAGCCGAACTTCTTGTAGTAGTCGTAAATCTTCGTGACCGATTGCACGCCCGGATCGTCGGCGCCTTGATAGTCCTTCCCGGTGTCTTTCTTGTACCAATCCAGAATGCGGCCGACAAAGGGTGATACCAGCGTCACGCCCGCTTCAGCTGCGGCAACAGCCTGGTGAATCCCGAACAGCAGCGTCAGGTTGCAGTGGATGCCCTCTTTCTCCAGCACCTGCGCCGCCTGAATGCCTTCCCAGGTTGATGCAATCTTCACCAGCACATGGTCGCGGCCAATCTTGGCCTTGTCATATTGCGCAATAATGCTGCGCGCCTGCGCGATCGTGGCTTCGGTGTCATAGGAAAGCCGAGCGTCGACTTCCGTCGAAACGCGTCCCGGCACAATCGCCAGGATCTTTTTTCCGAATGCAACAGCCAGCCCTTGAAACGCAAGGTTCGCAACATCTTTATCGCTGGCACTGTCGCCCAGTTCCTTTTTCGCGTCCATGATGACGCTGTCGACGATCGGCTGATATTGCGGCATCTGTGCCGCCGTCGTAATCAGCGATGGGTTGGTCGTCGCATCCGTGGGACGGAACTTTTCCATCGCGTCGAAATCGCCGGTGTCGGCAACGACAGTCGTGTAATTGCGTAATTGTTCCAGCAGATTCTGTGGCATTTTTCCTCCAGGGAAGGGGCCCCGGCGCGTTCGCGCCCGGCTCCAGTGTACCGCTCTTCTTTGATTCCAAGGTTTCGCTCAGGTTGCATTCGCTCATGCATTCTTCGGCGCTGCTGAAAAGGTGTTCGATAGGACACCAAGCCCGGCGATCTCCACGTTCACCGTGTCGCCAGCCTTCACCGGCCCCACACCGGCGGGAGTACCCGTCAACAGCAAGTCTCCCGGCTCAAGCGTAATTGCTGCCGTGATATAGGTAAGCAGCATCGGAATCGAAAAGATGAAATCCGCCGTCGATCCGTGCTGCCGTAACTCTCCATTTACACGAGTCTCCAAGATCAGTCCCTTTTCCGGATCCAGATCTCCGCTCACCACCGGCCCCACCGCACAAAACGTGTCAAACCCCTTGGCGCGCGTCCACTGGCCATCTTTCTTCTGCAGGTCGCGTGCCGTCACGTCGTTGGCGATGGTGTACCCGTGCACATAGCTCCGCCAATCCGCATCTGCCGAAAGCTTGCTCGCTCTGCGCCCGATCACCAGCGCCAACTCCCCTTCAAAGTCCACACGCTCCGACTGCGGCGGCATCAGCACTGTGCCCTTGTGCGCGAGCAACGAAGACGGCGGCTTGAAGAACAGCAACGGTTCCGTCGGAACCTCGTTTCCCAGTTCCTTCGCATGATCGCGATAATTCCGCCCCACGCAAATAATCTTCGAAGGAGTAACCGGCAGCAAAAGCTCCGCATCATTCATCGCCATCGGCTCGAAATCAAAACCGGCAGGATCCATTACGACCGCGCGCGCCTTCGAAAGATGCGCAACTATATCCCACTCCGGTGCATGCATCAGATCGATGATCCACGGCTCTCCGCCTCGATCTTCCACCACCCCGTATTCGGTTTGCCCTTCCAAACGAAACCGGCAATATTTCATGATTTCGAACTCCTTCGACAGCCCGCAATGCACCTGGTTTCAGCACCGGCCCGCTGACTTGCTAACTTGCCTGGCGCGAAGCGCCGCTAACCCGCTAGAAGATTAAACCTCGACCGCAGTGCGTCAAAAAGTCCTCTAGCTTTCCGGCACCCTCTCATGGGCAGCGGCCGACCGCCCGCTCTCCCGTCCGTTCTTGCCTACCGCGCTTACTGCATATTCGTAGCGATGCCCCGGCTGAACCTGCGCATCATGAAACGCGGGCTCAACTCCCGGCGTCACCGGGGAGATCCGCTGCCATTCTCCACCGCCTTCACGACGATAGACAACGTAACCCGCCAACCCAGCCTCCGTGTCCGGTTGCCAGCTCAGGTCGATCGCCGGTCCAGCGCCGGTTTCTCCCGCTGCCGCCACCGCTGCCAATCCCGCCGGCACCTCGGGTGGAAATACGTCCACCGCGTCAACATCGATGGCTTGAGAAGGTTCACCCGTCAGCTCCAGCGTTTTGCCATCCACATCCACGCGACGCACCCGCTGTGCGCGGTACTCATAGCTCTGGCCAACACGAATTGTCTTGTCTAGCGCGCGACCCTGCTCCACGCCTTCGCCCACCAGCAACGTTTCATTGATCGGCTCAGGCGCTGGAGCCAGCAGACCTTGCTCTGCCTTCGTCTGCGGCGGAGACAGCAGTTTTCTGTCGAGCCTCACCGCCGCCTTCTCGCCATCCGCAATCCAGCTCAGCACTACTCCCTGCTTGCGTACTTCCGCCTTGAGCCCTTCAACCGGGCGGGGAGCCTCGCCCGCCAGAACCGTTGCCGCATTCGACAGTCCTGCCGAGCGGCCCTTCTTGTTTCGCAATTCCACAAAATAACTGACCGGTCGCGGTTCCCCGCTTGTGAGCGATCCCGGCAAAGCATCCGTGTAATTCCCAGGCTTCCCCGGCGCAACTATCAAGTCGGATCCCAGCGGATTGCATGAACCGTTTTCTTCGCGACGGCAGATGCGGCTCGACACATCAGCTTTCAGTGCGGTTTTGTCGGTGTTGCGCTTTGGCATCGTCCAGGTAAGCTCAACCCGGTTGCCGGTTCGTTTCGCAGACAAATCCTCCACCGTGTCAGCCAGGTTCAGCGACGGCGGCTGAGGTGCACCCGGCGTTCCGCATCCAGAAAGAAATGCGCACCACACAACCGCCGCCACGGCCCAGGCCTTCCGCTCAAACGAACTCATCGCTTTCAGTTTAAAGGAGCGTCACCAGGCTCTCGCGACGCGCATCTAATACTATCGACGTATAATCCCGAAATCGGCTCTGCGGTCCCCCTCGCTTTCTTAAGTTCACCCATAGTTTCCTGAGCCATTCCAACAAGGAGCAGCAGATGAGTAAAAGCAAGCTTTGTCTGATAACCCTCACCTGGGTTGCACTCAGTTGTGTAGGCCTGCGCGCGCAGAGCGGTATCACCGCGCAAAACGGACGCCAGATTACATGCGCCTCCGATGACGGTAAGCGCCATCTTTGTCCGGTAACGACTCAGTACGGCGTTCGCATGGTCAACCAGCGGAGCGGATCGCCCTGCACCCAGGGACAAACCTGGGGATACAACAAAAATGGCATCTGGGTCGATCGCGGCTGCCGCGCCGACTTCTGGCTGGGCGGTGGCTATCACAACGGAGGTGGCAATCACGGCGGTGGGGGTTATCCGGGCGGTGGCGGAGGCTACCCCGGCGGACAACAGATCACTTGCTCCTCCAACGACGGCAAACGAAACTACTGCAATGCCGATACCAGCCGCGGCGTCCGAATGGTCAATCAGCGCAGCGGATCGCCATGCGTTCAAGGTCAGACCTGGGGCTACAACCGATCCCAGATCTGGGTGGATCGCGGCTGTCGCGCAGACTTCGTGGTCGGCAGATAAATCGCAAGTCCGGCTTTAACAACGGACGTCTGAGAGGCGCATCTTTTCGAGGCCAGGGCTTTCAACGGGATTTACGAGCGCACAATCGCTCACGCCCGGTGCTGAGCCTTGAATCGCCGCGCCTTCATGCGATTTCCGCAAATCTTCATATCGCACCAGCGCCGCGTGTGATTCTTGCTGGTATCGAGAAAAAGCCAGCGGCACTCGTCGTTCCCGCACTCCCGCAGCAACTGCATCTGGTCTGATGTCACGAACTGTCCAGCGCTCAAGCTTAGTACCCAAAACGGAACCGCAAGGGAAACGGGCTGAGGCAGCTCCCACATCAGCCTGTCACCCCGCCAGTGCAGTTGCTGTTGTGCCCTGGCGTCGTTAAAGCAGGCCTCGAGCTTTCTAACCGACGAAACGCGTGGACTCGTTCCCGAAACTCCGGCATATAGAATCTCCGCCAGCGCTTCGCGCAGTTCTCGTGTCGCCGTCACAATTCTCTCTGCCCTATTCTCCGGCGCGCTGCGCAGCAGCCTGCGGGCATCGCCCGCGCCGATCATGCCCGACTGCTCGATGAATCGGACCACATCTGCATAGTTGCTGATAAGCTCTTCTGACCCGGTGTCCCGGAACCGCCAATCCAGCGTGTTGACCAGGTCGGGAGCAGGATGGCCGCCAATCAGCTCAAAACTCGTCTTCGTTTCCGATCGATCCCCACTTCTTGCAATTTCCACCGCTAACCTCTAAACCAATCTTGACAGGTTACTGTGATGATGTAAAGATGGTAACCAGCTATGGCGGATTCAGTGGTTATCAAATCGGTTGGCAATTTCGAGAGCGAGGCAGAACGCAAGTCCTTCCGCATTCGCCTGCTTCTTTCGTTCTTCGCCATCTATATCCTCTGGGGCACCACGTTTCTCGCCATCCGAATCGCTGTCGAAGAACTTCCCCCGCTCTTTGCTGCCGGCTCCCGCTTCTTCATAGCGGGCGTCGTGCTCTACGCCTTCATGCGCGCCAGGGGAGAAGCCAGGCCAACCCCGCTGCAATGGCGAAGCCTCACCATCATGGCGCTCCTCATGTTCGTTGCAGAGTATGGCCCGCTCTTCTGGGCAGAAAAATACGTGGCCTCCGGCGTCGTCTCAGTCCTCGCAGCCGCGCTTCCCATCATCACTCTGATCCTGGAAATGCTCATTCTGCGACAGCAGCGCATGCGTCCAATGCTGGCCGTGGCTACGGTCCTTGGCTTCGTCGGCGTAGCCGTGCTCCTCATTCCCAGCGGCAACCAGCATCTGGCGGTTATCCCGTGCCTGGCCATCCTGGCCGGCGGCACAACATGGTCTCTCGGCTCTGTACTCACACGCTCCATGACTCTGCCCAAATCGCGCCCCATCACAGCGGGCGCGGCTATGATGCTCGGCGGCGCAATGCTCCTTTTACTCTCCGCCGGCTTCGGCGAGATGCACCCATTTCCGCACATCTCCCTGCGCGCCGTTGGAGCGCTCCTCTATCTCATCGTCTTTGGATCGCTGCTCGCGTTCACGGCCTTCGTCTGGCTGCTCGCGCACATGCCCGCAACGCGCGTCTCCAGCCACGCCTACGTCAATCCCATCGTCGCCGTAGCCCTCGGCTACTTCATGGCCGGAGAAGTCATCACCGGCCGCATCCTCGCCGGCACAGCGCTTGTTCTCGTCAGCGTCTTCCTGATCCTGCGCCGCGACAGGCGTGCCCCAGAGCCTGCCCTGACCGAAGCCGAAGGGTCTCGCGTTTGAGAGCTGGAAAGGACGCTCGAGCTCGAAGGAAATCCTTACTCCACCCGCAGCGCCATCATCGGCTCAACCCGCGCGGCCCGCATCGCCGGCAGCCATACCGCCAGTAACGCCACCGAAGCCAGCACCACCGGCACAGCGATAAACGCAGTCGGATCCCACGTCTTCACACCAAACAGAAAACTGGCAATCAGGCGTGTAAGTCCGAACGAAGCGCCGATCCCGACCACCATCCCGATCAGCGTCAATCTCATGCCGTCCCACACAACCATTTTGCGAATCACCCCGCGGTCCGCGCCAAGCGCCATGCGAATCCCGATCTCCTGCGTTCGCTGCTGCACCGAGTACGCAATCAATCCATAGATCCCGATCGCTGCCAGCACCAGCGCGATCGCGCCGAAGATCGTAAGCAGCATCATGTTGAAGCTCTGCCGCGACGTCGTCCTCGACACAATTTCCTCCATTGTGCGGATGTGAGACACCGGAAATCCTTCGCTCGCCTGCCGCAACTGTTCGGCGATTGCTGCGCTCAGCACCTTCGGGTCGCCATGCGTGCGCACCGCCCACCGCAACGGAACGATCTTCGCATTCAGCGCTGTCATCGCATCCAGAACTTGCGAGTCCGGCACAATCATCAGTGGAGGAGTGTCCTGGTCCAGCCCCCGGTCATGCGTGTTTCCCACCACGCCCACAATCTGCCGCGCCGGTTCTTCAAACGGAGGTCCCATCCCCTTGCCGATAAAAATCTGCTGCCCAATCGGATTCTCGTTCTTGAAATACTGCTTCTCGAGCGCCTCGTTGATAATGACCACCCCCGGTGATGAAGCTGTGTCCGCGTCGGTGAATTCGCGCCCGCGAATCACCGGAATCTTGAACGTCTTGTAGTAATCCGGGGACGCCTGCATCCATCCCGCACCGGGCTGCCCCTTCGACGGATCCACGGGCCGTCCCGCAATCGCGAACGGCAATCCGAACTGTCCCTCTACCGGCAGGCAGCATGTGAAGGCCGAGCTTTCCACCCCCGGTATGCCGTTCAGCCGCTGCCTCCCGTCGCGTGAAAGCTGCGCAATTGCGGCCGTTTTGCTGAATCGGTCCCCATTCATCGACATTTCCATCGTCAGCACGTTATGCGCATCGAAGCCGGCATTCACCCCGCGTAGCGCAACAAAAGTGCGAATCAGCAGCGCAGCTCCCACCAGCAGCACCATCGCCAGTGCAACCTCTGTAACCACCAGCAGTGATCGCGTCTTCCCTTGACGGAAGCCCGTACCTGCGCGGTTGCTGCTCTCCTTCAGTGTCGAATTCAGATCGGTACGCGACACGCTGAACGCCGGGAACAGTCCGAACAATATTCCCGTCCCGCACGAAACCAGGAGCGTAAAGCCAAGCACCCGCCAGTCCACTCCCACCGCTGTGCCATCCTCTCCGAGCCGCGGCAGCCCCGCCGGACTGATCGCCAGCAGCCACCGCACTCCGAGGAATCCAAGTGCCAACCCCAGAACCCCGCCGATCACGGCTAATAGAACGCTCTCTGTCAGCAGTTGCCGGATCACCCGTGCCCGGCTTGCACCCATCGCAGCGCGAATCGCGAATTCGCGTTTACGCCCCGTCGCCCGAACCAGCAGCAGGTTGGCCACATTGGCGCAGGCAATCAACAGCACCAGCCCCACCGCTCCCAGTAGCACCAGCAGAGACGTCCGCGCGTCCTGCACAATCGAATCGCGCAATGGTTGAACCGCAAACCCTCCTTTCGGGTCCGCGTCAGGGAATCTTCGCCGGAATTCGGCGTACGCCAACTTCATCTGTGCGTTTGCTTGCGCCACCGTCACGCCGGGCTTCAGCATCGCGGCTCCGAGAAAGAAGTGTCCCTGGTTGATGCTGTTCGGCTCAAACTGGAACGGAATCCAAATCTCCGCCTCCGGATCCGACGCAAAATCTCGCCCCAGCACGCCAATAATCGTGTACGGCTCACCCCCCAGCGAAAGCGCTTGTCCAATAACCTTCGGATTTCCGCCAAACCTCCTCTGCCACAAGCCATAGCTCAACACCACCACATGCCCGCCATTCTGCGAGTCTTCCTGTTGCGTGAAGGTGCGGCCCAGAATCACCGGCGCACCGAACACGCGGAAATACCCCTCCGACACGTGAATGCCGTGGATCAACTCCGGCCGGTCCCCCGTGATGTTGAATCCTGGTCCCGCGAAATCGTACGCCGCCACATCCTTGAAGATCGAAGTCTGCCTCTGCCATTCCTGGAACTTCGGAATCGACGCGCCCGGCCCGCTCCCCCCCGGACCCGTCAGCAGGATCTGCATGATTCGATCCGAATCCGGATACCCAAGCGGCTTTAGCAGCACTGCGTTAACAACCGTGAAGATCGCCGTGTTCGCCCCAATGCCAAGAGCCAGCGCCGATATCGCGGCAATCGTAAATCCCGGGCTCTTGATGAAAAGATGCAGCGCATGCTTCACGTCATTCCAGAGATCGCCCATGTTTTAGAACTCCGTTCCGCGATTTGCCAGAGATAGATACCGGGGAAGTGCAGACACATTCTAGACGTGTCACCATCGTGGTTGGTTAACGTAAACGTCGATTTGTGACGAGCGGACCGCTCCCATGCCGTATCCTTGCCTACGTTATCGAAAGGGACCGTGTTCGTGCTTATCTTCGCCGCAATTCTGGCCATTTTTGTCTATGGAATGATCGCCGCAATGCTGGGCACCATTCTGCCTGAGCTTTCTGAGCGATTCCACCTCACTCCCACGCAAAACGGCACCATCGCTCTCGTGCAGGCGCTCGGTCTCATCATCGCCTCGCTCGGCGTTGGCCCGCTGCTCGATACCCAGGGCGACAAGGCCGGACTCATTCTCGGCCTCGCCTGCATCGCCGTCGCCCTCTTTCTCCTGCCCCGCTCAACAGGATTCCGCCCCATCCTGCTTCTGATGTTCCTGCTCGGCATGGGCGGAGGCATCGTGGTCACGGGGGCCAACTCCCTCGCCAACAGTGTCAGCGGAGAGCACAGTGCCATCGCGCTCAACCTCGTAAACCTCTTCTTCGGACTGGGCGGCCTCACCACCCCCTTCATCGCCGCCAACATCTTCAAGAAAAACTGGGTCCGCCTCTGCTATACCATTGCCTCGCTCACCGTCGCCGCCCTGATTGTGCAGGCAATCTCAAAGATGCCTGCTCCCAGCGGCAACGCGCAGTTTCTTCTCGCCAACGTCGGACCGATTCTCGGACGCCCGCTGCTCTTCATGCTGGGCTTCTTCCTCTTTCTCTACATCACCTGTGAAGTCGGTGTGTGGAACTGGCTGCCCCGTCACCTCATTGCCCAGGGCATTCCCGAGTCGCGCGCTCTCAACATCCTCTCCCTGGGCTTCGCGCTCGGCCTTCTCATCGGCCGCGTTGGCGTTTCGCCCATCCTCGCTCATGTGTCCCCTGTAGACGTCACCCTCGGCGCATCCATTGCCATGGCCGTGACAACATTTCTAATGCTTCAAACAAACAAGCCCGGAATGGCATTCGTGTTAGTGTTCATCGCCGGCCTCTCCATGGCTCCGGTTTTCCCCACCACACTCGCCATCACCGGCGCTGCATTCCCGCGCATGACCGGTACTGCGCTCGGCTTCGTCATTACCTGCGGATGGGTAGGCCTCGCTGTCAGTTCCTGGATCATCGGCGCGATCGCGGGCGGCGATCCCAAACGGCTCAAGAAAGCACTGCTGCTCTTTCCCGCGTCCGCAGTTCTCATGGTCGTATTGAACCTCGCAATCCGTTCAGCATTGCGATAAGAATCATGAGGGCAATCAACGAGGGGTGCCCCATCCATTTCGCTGCTTTTGCGAAATGGGTGGGAAAGCACGAACTCCGATTACCGGGATAAGGTTTTCGGCCAAGTCTGACAACGATAGAAATACAATGAAGGCACATCAATGACAGCCAGCACTTTTCCTGATTCCGTCGCATCGTCTTCCGATCGCACTCGCCAGCGTTACAACCTCATCCTCCTGGTCGTCGCAGGACTCGGCGGTCTTCTCTACGGCATCGACGTCGGCATCATCGGCGGCGCGCTCCCGTATCTCGAAGCCACGTCGAAGCTCGACCCCTCGCAGCTTTCAATCATCGTCGCCGCCGTCCTTCTCGGCTCCGTCTTCTCCACGCTCTTCGCCGGAATCCTTGCCGACTGGATGGGACGCAAGCCCCTCATGATCCTCAGCGGCGCCGCCTTTATCCTTAGTATTCCCGTCATCGCGCTTTCGCAGGGATACTCTTCGCTCTTCTTCGGACGTCTTCTCCAGGGCATGAGCGGCGGACTCATCGGCATCGTGGTCCCGCTCTACCTCGCCGAGTGCCTCTCCGCCTCCACCCGCGGCAAGGGGACCGGCGTCTTCCAGTGGATGCTCACCTTTGGCATCGTCGTCGCCGCGCTCATCGGTATCTTCTTCAGTTACCGCGTTGAAGCCGTTGCCCACCTCGGCGACGCCGCTGCACTCTACAACTTCAAGAACCACGCCTGGCGCAGCATATTCTGGATGTCGATGCCTCCCGGCATCCTCTTCGTCCTCGGCGCCTTCATGGTCACCGAGTCGCCCCGCTTGCTTTATCGCCGCAACCAGATCGAGAAGGCGCGCGCCGCGCTGCTCCGATCCCGCTCGCCTGAACAGGCAACCATCGAGTTGCAGGAGATGGAAGCTGCTTCCAAGCCCGCGATCGCGCCTGCCGGGGAAAAAGTCAGCGATTCGCTCCTGCGCCGTAAATACATCATCCCCTTCCTGCTCGCATGCGTTATCCTTGCCTGCAACACAGCCACCGGCATCAACTCCATCATCGGATTCAACACCAACATCCTCATTCAGAGCGGACTCTCCGACCTCCAGGCTCATTGGGGCTACGTCCTGCTCACCGCATTCAACTTTTGCTTCACCGCCGTCGGCATGACGCTTGTCGATCGCAAGGGCCGCAAGTTCCTCTTCATTCTCGGAACCAGCGGCATCATGCTTTCCATGGTCATCGTCGGAACGCTTTTCCACCGGACCGAAAAACAGAATATCGACTGCCGTGACCAGATCCAGGCCCTTGTCGGGCCCAGCCAGGAAGTCACTCTCCAGTTCGACAAGGCGGAGGCGCAGCGGCTCCTCGCGTCTCAGTCCGGTCTCGGCGCCGGCATCGATCCACAGCGCGCCTCCTTCGCCATCATCTTCTCCTATGGCGACTTCACCGGGACCACCAGCTATGCCCGTTCCGACGATCCCGCTGCGCCACCGCTGTCCGTCTCGCGCGCAGCCGCCGTGCCCGCCAACAGAGTGCAGGCCCTCTTTCAGAATCCCTTCGGCAACTACGCCGCCGCCACCACCGCACCCTTGAAAATAGAAAAGGCGATCCTGGGCCCCGTGCCGCAGCAGAGCCACGGATGGCTCGTCGCCTTCTTTATCTATATGTTCATCGCCTTCTATGCCACCGGCCCCGGCGTCTGCGTCTGGCTTGCGCTCTCTGAGCTCATGCCTACCCGCATCCGCTCCAACGGCATGAGCATCGCCCTCGTCCTCAATCAGCTTGTATCGGCAATCCTCCAGGCCATCTTCCTGCCCTTCGTCGCCAAGCATAACTACTCGTCGATGTTCTACATGTTCGCGGGATTCACCGTCATCTACTTCCTCACTGCCGCATTCCTCCTGCCCGAAACCAAAGGCAAGACCCTCGAAGAAATCGAGGACTTCTTCGACAAAGGCGCTGCGCATTAGACCGCAGTCAACATGTTTTGAGTGGGAGCGGGCGAATAACTCGGAGGTTGCGCATGCGGAGCGAGCAGCAGCTTTCGGGCCTGTTGAATCTTGCACAGAGAGCTACAAGCCTCATTTGGGCCGGAGGTCGCGCATACGGAGGGAGCAGCAGCCTTCAGGCTGCTTAGATCATGCGCAGAAAGCTACAGGGCCTTTAGGCCCGGGATGCTCTGACCTTCGCTTGCCAAGGCATCTGTCATCCTGGGCACAGCGAAGGGCTTTGTTTGTTCGCTAAATCGTTTCTTAAGAAATCTCTACAGCTAAGTCCAATGCCAGGAGATCTTTGGCAGCTACCCCCCCCTATAACACTATGTAACCAGGAAACTACTTACCCGTAGAGACCGGGTAATAGGGTACGCCTTTGGAATGGTGGGTGTGGAAACTTGAACAGGGAACCCAAAGGGACTTGGCATGGGTGGAGTGGCTGCTGCTGCGCGACCCATCCTTCACCTTACGCTTCGATCACAGCCTTCGAAAGATTCCTCGGCCGGTCCACGTCAACGCCGTGCTCCAGAGCCATCGCGTAGCTGAAAAGCTGCAACGGTATCACCTCGGGAATCGGCAGCAGATGTTCGCTTGCCGGCTCAACAAACACGCAATCCGTAACCAGTGAAGGAACCTCGCGGTCGCCGCTATTCGCAATCGCGATCACGCGAGCGCCTTGCGCCTTCATATCGCCCAGCAATTGCAGCGTCTTCTCGTACCGAAGAACCGAGTCGTCAACGTTCCGATCCACCGTTGCCAGCGCCACCAGCGGCACATGCTCCCCCACAAGAGCATTCGGCCCGTGCTTTAGTTCGCCCGTCGGATAGCCTTCAGCCTGTACGTACGATGACTCCTTCATCTTCAGCGCACCTTCGCGCGCAATCGCATAGTGCACACCGCGCCCGAGATACAGAAAGCTGTCTGCATCGCTGTACTTCTTTGCCAGCGCCGTCATCCGTTCATGCCAGCTCCCAAGTTGCCGCTCGATCACTTCCGGCAGGGCACAAAGCTCGGCAACCCGCGCTTTGAATTGAAGCGGGTCGATCGCGCTAAGTCTGCTGCCTTCGAACAGCGCCAACAGGTACAGTGCCGTCAACTGGCAGGTAAAGCTCTTCGTCGCGGGAATTGCCAGCTCTTTTCCCGCGGCCAGCGGCATCGCTGCCCCGGCCTCACGCAACATGGTGCTTCCAGTTACATTGGCAATGGCCAGCGTCTGCTGTCCGCCATCCCTCGCAAACCGCAACGCGGCCAGAGTGTCTGAAGTTTCACCCGACTGCGAAATCACCAGCACCGAAGGCCGCCGCGGATTCACTGCGGGCCGGGTGCTGTACTCGCTCGCATATTCCACGTCCACCGCCAGCCCGCAAAGATCTTCGAGAATAATCTCCGCCGCCAGACCCGCATGCCGGCTCGACCCGCTGGCAGCGATCAAGCACTTCCCCCCGCGCATTGAGCCAGCCCGCATAAGGATCGAAAGCGTCAGCCTTCAACGCCTCTCCATCAAGGTAAAGATCGAGCGTCCGCTTGATGGCGGCAGGCTGCTCAAAGATTTCGCGAAGCATGGCATGAGGGAATTCGTTCACGACGATTGAACCTTTCGGCGATACGCTTTTCGCACAGCAGGGTACGACTTGATTTTAAGCCTTTCAACCGCCGCTCAATTGATCTCGTCTAGAGCTTGCGCAGTCGTGCGCAAGCCTCATCCAGGTCGGCGTCCTTCTTGGCAAAGCAGAAGCGCAGCAGGTCCTCGCCGCGTCCCGGACGGAAGAATGCCGATCCAGCCACCGCGGCCACGCCCGTCTTTGCCAGCAGATGCCGTGCTTTCAGCGCAGCCGTTTCGCCGGGCAATTGGCTCGCCTTCGCAAGCACATAATAGGCTCCAGCCGGAACGCTCGGCTCCATGCCCGCATCGCGCAGCGCGGCCACAATCCGTTCCCGCTTCGACTGATGGTCTGCCGCAAGCTGCCTGTAAAACTCCGGCGGCAACTGCTCCAACCCCGCCGCCGCGCCATGCTGCAGCGCTGAGGGCGCACACACGTAAGTCAGATCATGGAAGTAGCCCATCGCGCCCATCCACTTCGCGTCTGCCGTCACATAGCCCAGCCGCCATCCGGTCACGCTGAACGTCTTGCTGAACCCCGACATCACGATCGTGCGCTCGCGCATGCCGTCCAGCGTCGCAAGGCAGATGTGCTTCGTGCCGTCGTACACAAAGTACTCGTAAATCTCATCGGTAAACACGAACAGATCGTGTTCCCGAGCCGCATCGGCGATCGTTTCGAGCTCCGAGCGGCCAAACACCTTCCCACTCGGATTTGCCGGCGTGTTCACGATAATTGCTCGTGTGCGGTCGGTGATTGCCGCCCGCAATGCATCCGTGTCAAGCGTCCAGTCCGGCTCAGCCAGCGCCACCAGCACCGGCTTCACGCGCATCGATTTCAGGGTGCTCACGTGATATCCGTAGAACGGCTCAAAGACCAGCACCTCATCGCCGGGATTCAGCAACGCCATCGCCGCCGCGTGCAGTCCGGCCGTCGCTCCGCAAGATACCATCACTTCGGTCTCGGCATCGTAGCGCAGCCCATAGTCGCGCTTCTGCTTTGCCGCGATTGCGGTGCGCAGCCGTGCAATCCCGTCCTGCCGCGTGTAGGTGTTGTGCCCGGCCACAATCGCCGCAATCGCGCCAGTTTCCACCGGCATCGGAACCGGTGTGTCGCAAATGCCCTGGGCGAGGTTGATGCCGCCAATGCGTTCGCACTCCACGCTCATGGCGCGGATCTCCGATTGCATGGCTCCGGGGGCAAGCTCGCTCAACGCGAGACGTGACGCTGTATGCGGATGAGTCGCAAGGGTTTTGCTCACAGGGAAAGGCTCCGACCTCTCGTGACATTCTACAAGTGGAGTGCCGTTCGGCACACATGCTGCTCCGTCTGCGGCGTAAAATCGACGTTTCAGGAGAGGTCGCGTGCACGAGCTTTCCATCATTTCCAGCATCGTCGATTCTGTGACAGAGACACTCGAAGCCTATCCTGGCGCAAGAGTTAAAGAGGTGCGACTGCGCGTTGGTGCACTCGCTTCTGTCGTCGAGGACTCGCTGCAGTTCTGCTACGGCATCGCCACCGATGGCACCCCGCTGGAAGGCTCCAAGCTGGTAGTCACGATCCTCCCGGTGATGATGCACTGCGACTCCTGCGAACGAGACGTAGAGATCGCGAGCCTGCAGAGCTTCCGCTGCCCGCGCTGCGACGAGCCGGTCTCCGATTTGCGCCAGGGAAGGGAACTCGAGATTGAATCTATCGAGATTGATGAAGTCGAGGAAAAGGTATGACCACCCGGATCGTTGAACTGCGGCAGGGAATTCTCAAGAAGAACGACGAGCTTGCGCGAAACCTGCGCGGCCGCTTTCAATCGGCCGGCGTGCTGGTGCTCAACCTTGTCTCCAGTCCGGGCACCGGCAAAACAGCATTCCTTGAGCGCACGCTCCGCGAATTGCGTGAAGGCGGCGCAAATGTCGCAGCGTTGGTTGGCGACCTCGAGACGGATAACGATGCACGCCGTCTCGCTGCCAGCGGCGCGCCCGTCCGCCAGATCAACACGCACGGCATCTGCCACCTCGAAGCCGAAATGATCGGTAAACATTTGGAGGGTTGGGAACTCGCCGACCTCGACTATCTCTTCATCGAAAACGTCGGCAATCTTGTTTGTCCGTCAAGCTACGATCTGGGCGAGAAGATTCGCGTTGCTCTGCTGAGCGTCACTGAAGGCGAAGACAAACCACTCAAGTACCCCACGCTCTTCAACTCCGCCGACGCCGCCATCATCACCAAGATCGACATAGCCGAGCCCTGCGGTTTCGACCGCGCGACGGCCCTCAAAAACATCAACGAGATCAGGCCCGGCATCCGCATCTTCGAGACCTCCGCAAAAACAGGTGCCGGTATGGCAGAATGGCTTGACTATCTCGGCGAAGCGCGTATGCATCATAAGTAGCGCGCGGGAGCAAACGATGCGGAAAACCGCGCGCTAAATCTGTCCAGCCATGTCTCTCCGAACACCGATCTCTGACGTAGAGGCCTACCTGGCCAAGGTCCCTGAGCCCGCGCGAACCACGCTCAAGAAACTTCGCGCGACCATTCGCTCCGTAGTACCGCCTGAAACCACAGAGAAACTCAGCTACGGAATTCCCGCCTTCCACTACAAGGGCGGACTGGTCGCCTATGCAGCATTCAAAAAACACTGCAGCTTCTTCCCCATGCAGGCGTCTCTCATCGACGAGATGAAAGACGAACTGAAAGCCTATCGCACCGCCAAAGGCACGCTCCAATTCCCCCAGGACAAGCCCCTGCCTGCAACGCTCGTCAAGAAGATGGTGAAAGCGCGCATCGTTGAGAATGAGCGAAAAAAAGCACGATAACAGTGGGAAGTCCCTAGTGGTGAAAGGTGATTTAGATCACATCTGGGCCTATACTCACAGCGGTATAAGAAGGTTGCTATGTGCCTTGCAATTCCCGGAAAAGTCGAACAAATCACTCAAGGCGACATTCGGATGGGCCGCGTGAACTTCGGCGGCGTCGTCAAAAATGTTTGCCTCGATTACGTCCCCGAGGTAGTCGTTGGCGACTACACCATTGTCCACGTTGGGTTTGCGCTCTCCAAGATCGACGAAGCAACCGCCCTCGAGACTCTGGAGCTCTTCCGTAAAATGGGCTCCCTTGAAGAGGAACTCGCCACGGAGGAAGAAGCCTTTGCGCGCGCGGCCCAAGCACCGCAGTCGCCCTGCCCGGACGGAAGTTGCGACCTGACCGGCAAGGATCTGCGTGCTCAGGAGCCGACTAGCACTGGCGGCAAAAAGTGAAGTACCTCACCGAGTTCCGCAACGGCGAAATCGCCCAGCGCATGGCGCGCGAGATTCACCAGGTCGCCACGCGCCCGTGGAAGATCATGGAAATCTGCGGCGGGCAGACCCACTCCATCATCCGCAACGGGATCGACCAGATGCTTCCCGCCGGCATCGAGATGATCCATGGGCCCGGCTGTCCCGTCTGCGTCACTCCGCTCGCTCTCATTGATAAGGCTCTCGCGATTGCCGCACAGCCCGGCGTCATCTTCTGCTCATTTGGAGACATGCTCCGCGTCCCGGGCACCGACCGTGATCTGTTTCAAGTCAAAGGCGAAGGCGGCGACGTTCGCGTAGTTTACTCGCCTCTGGATGCCGTGGAACTTGCCGTCAAGAATCCCGACAAGCAAGTCGTCTTTTTCGGCGTGGGTTTTGAAACCACGGCTCCCGCGAACGCCATGAGCGTCCATCTCGCCAAGCGTCGCGGCCTCAAGAACTTCTCCCTCCTCGTTTCGCATGTCCTGGTCCCTCCCGCCATTGAAGCCATCATGAGTTCGCCGGAGAATAAGGTGCAGGCCTTTCTCGCGGCCGGGCACGTGTGCAGCGTGATGGGCTATTGGGAATATCCACCGATCGCCGACAAATACGAGATTCCCATCGTGGTAACCGGCTTTGAGCCGCTCGATTTGCTCGATGGAATCCGTCGAGCCGTGATCCAGCTCGAAAGAGGCGAACACCACGTCGAGAACGCTTACGAGCGTATCGTAACCCACACTGGAAATCTGCCGGCGCAGCAGTTACTCTCAGAGGTCTTTGAAGTGACAGATCGCGCGTGGCGCGGCATTGGCGTGATCCCCAAAAGCGGTTGGCGGCTCAGCGAGCCTTACCGTGCATTCGACGCCGAAGAGCGCTTCCACATCACTGGCATTCACACCGAGGAGTCGCCGCTCTGCCGAGCCGGCGATGTTTTGCGCGGCGCTATCAAGCCTGCAGAGTGCCCGGCCTTCGGCAACGAATGCACACCGCGTCATCCACTCGGCGCCACCATGGTTTCAAGCGAGGGCGCCTGTGCCGCGTACTTCAACTATGGTCGATTCCTGTCCGCTGAAGACCTGGCGAATGCAGGATCGGCACTCACCGGAGCCGCCAATGCCTGAACATGTCGGGGCTGAGAAATCCGCTGCGATCGAAAATTCCGGCACGCCCGATTTCTCGAATTGGAGTTGCCCACTGCCACTTGCCGATTACCCAACCATCGTGATGGGCCACGGGGGCGGCGGCAAGCTTGGCAACGAACTCGTCGAACACCTCTTTCTTCCTGCCTTCCGCAATCCCGCCCTTGAGAATCTCGGCGACGCGGCCGTATTCGAACTCAGCTCCGGCAGGGTTGCCATGAGCACCGACTCTTTCGTCGTCCAGCCGTTGTTCTTTCCGGGCGGATCAATCGGCGCGCTTGCCATCAACGGCACCGTTAACGATCTCGCCGTCTCCGGTGCGGAGCCCAAGTTTCTCAGCGCAAGCTTCATCCTCGAAGAGGGATTTCCGCTGGCCCAACTCGCAGCCATTGTCTGCGCCATGGCCGATGCGGCAGCTACCGCGGGTGTGCGCATCGTTACCGGCGATACAAAGGTTGTCGAGCACGGCCATGGCGACGGCTGCTACATCAACACCGCCGGCGTCGGAGTACTGCGGCCCGGCATCAACGTAGGTCCGCATCGTGCTCAGGTTGGCGACGTCGTGCTCGTCTCCGGCACCATTGGCGACCACGGCATGGCCATCATGAGCGTGCGCGAGGGGCTCGAATTCGAGAGCCAGATTCGCTCCGATTGCGCCGCGTTGAACGGAATGATCGCGGATGTCCTCAATGCAGTTGGAAATGATGTTCATGCCATGCGCGATCCAACGCGCGGCGGCCTTGCCTCCACGTTGAACGAGATTGCAACATCTTCAAACGTCGGTATAGATATCGACGAACCGAGCTTGCCCATACGCACTGAGGTGCAATCGGCCTGCGAATTGCTTGGGCTTGATCCGGTGTACGTCGCCAACGAAGGAAAGGTGGTCTTCTTCGTTGCACCCCAGGCAGCTGATCGCGCACTGGAGGTTCTGCTCGCGCATTCTCTGGGTACCGATGCGGCACGCATCGGCCAAGTGACAGCGCAGCATCCTAAGATGCTCGTTGCACGCACAGCCATGGGCGCCAACCGGGTGATCGCGACCCAGATCGGCGAGCAGTTGCCGCGCATTTGCTGATGGCCTCTCTGCTAAAGCCCTCAAGACCTCGCGATCACATTCCAGACAGGCGCAGGAGTGGTATTCTGGCGCGTCGTTTCAACTCTATGAGGAGGAAGACTTGAGAAAGGGAATAATATTCGCGTTCGCAGGATTGGTGTTGTTGGCGGGGTGCGGAAACTCCGGGGACAAGGTTGCGAAAGTTTCTGCTAAGCCGAAATGGCAAGGGGCTCGATACCATATTTCTTTTGACACGCAACCAACCAAGCCAAATCCGGCGGGAGTCTCCATTCCTGCGATTAAATTCATCGCGAATCCTGACGATGAGTTCGAAACAAGAGCCAGCCTCGTGGTGCGATTCGATTCTTCGACAGTTACGAAACACGAAGGGCCGATGATGAACCAGATGATTATGGCCCCAGTCGATATCCACGGCGCCGAGGGAACCCTACCACCGGACTATATGGATATAGCAAACCGGGACCTGTCGAAGTTCCTCGGTGCTTACTGCATGAAGGGAAAGGTAAAGCTGTCCGTGGCGCTTGCCAGGTCGTCCCTCTCCAACCAGGCTAAGGATTCTGAAATAGACGCGAAACGCCTTTCAGACTGGCTTCCGATCGAGGTTGTTTTCAAGAATCCTCATCCAACCTGTTAACTCTCGGCCGCTGAACGGGGCACTCAGCGGTCGCTGCATTTTCCAGCGAGGGAAATACTGAACGCTATTCTCACGCAACGTGTTTGACAGAAACACGGAATGCCATACTTGGCAAACTCATCAAGAAATCAGCTGGATTCAATATCTCGCTCCGTCGCGGAAAAAGTGTGGGGTGGTGGTGCGTCGTGAATCAGGTTATGGATGCCTTCCATCAGGTTGAGCAAACCCACCGGACCGAGGAGAAGCGCGAAGTCATCTCCCGTTGCAAATGATTCCTCAAGCAGGGTATTGGCGCCGGCATCGCTCGAAAACACTAGCACTTTGCAGGCCGGACACTGTGCTCGCATCGCGTGCCCCAGTTCGATGCCTGAGAGAGGCTGGAGCGCCGCGTCGGAAACGAGGAGGTCGGGCGACAATCTGGAAGCAGCGTCCAGCGCCTCAATCGGGCCGGCAAACGACCGGGCATCAAGTCCTTCCTGACGCAGAAATTGAGCCAGCGTCGAAGCGAGGATATGCTCTTCGTCGACAATGAATGCAATGAGTTGCCTTGGCAGTTTGGAGACCATTGCGGTCTTTCTCAAATGCGGAGACGTTACAGCAATCCGACCAAAGGATTTGTTCGTTTGTGGATTCGCAGATAGTGCTCAGCGAGAATGTCTCATCACAGTAGGCCTGACGCCCGCTTGCGTAAACTGCCAAAAGTAACAGGCCCCAGTTGGTCGTCAGAACGGATCTGGATTAGCTTCGGAGTGACCTAGAGTCGCGGCTCAACCGGTGCGTCAGTGTTTCGTGGAATCTGCCCGGAGACGTTGGGATC
Source organism: uncultured Acidobacteriaceae bacterium (assembly GCA_963832035.1). Classification (GTDB taxonomy): domain Bacteria; phylum Acidobacteriota; class Terriglobia; order Terriglobales; family Acidobacteriaceae; genus Telmatobacter. The sequence continues at coordinate 413,418 of CAWHSK010000006.1, forward strand.
CGTCAATGGCGCCATCTTATCGGGCGTCAAAACCTGCACATGCTTGAGGTCAAGGGGATAGCGGCCCCATCCGAGGTAATCAACAATCACTCCCCCGGCGATGTACGGACTAATGAAGGCAAGCGGAACGACATAGCCCGATGTGATCAGCGACTGGGCGATGCTTTTGTTGGAATGGCTGTGGCGACGATTGCCGGGAATCTGATGAATATCGAAAACAGAAACTTGCGTCTCAGGATGCTTGCGCGCATAACTCTGCAGTTGGAATGTCACTTGCCTTGGGGTTGTAATCCCCGCATCCGAAAGGGCCCTGCGATGAAATGTTTTTGGAAAATAGAAGTTCAAAATGCCGCTGTTAAAATCAGCGCAATTCCTGCGAAGCAGATTGAAACGGGAGCGGTTCGGCCCGGCATTCATTTGAGCGATCAAAGCGTCGTCCTGCTCTTCGGTGGTCGCAAACCGGAAAGCATAAACCCGCCGATCGTACGCGACTCCCACAAATTGACTCCATCCTCTCTTTACGTTTCCGCCGCGGGGAACGTCTTTGCCCAGGCTTTGCAAACGCGCGTCATGGTATTTGTCGCGCAAGCCGGTCACCGTTTCGCTATCGGCGCGAGCAGGAACCTCTGAGGCATTCTCGACGGCATAAAGGTAAGGCAGCAGGGGCATCGCTATCCAGTCGTATTCCGCTATTCCCTGGTAGCGCGTGATTACAGCGCCTTGCTCGCCGGGCGCGCAGCGGCGAAGCTTCACAGGAGTCTCGGCGCAAATGCGTTGAAAAAAGATCGCATCATGACCAGTGGGGTTCAGGAAGCCAAAGAGCCCGAAAGGTTCTGCCATCAACAGTGCTGCCTGAGCACCGCTGCTGGGGCAGGCCGATAACAGGAGCGCCACCACCAGGAGAAAGAGCGGATTTGCGCATCGTGTGCGCTTCAAAGCCATGGATTCTCCTCAGTCTCGTTGCTGGTTGACTATTTCCAGTATGCAGTAGAGCCAACCATGCGACCTAACTCGGAACAGGACGAAAGCCCAGCTAGAGTCAAAAAGCATTTGTTCCGCGATCTGCCAAATGCCGTCACCCCTACCAGGGCGATTCCGCGCAATGGTGGAAACTCGCGCACGTTGCTATAAACATAGGCATGCGCCACGATTACGCACCCCGGTCCGCGCACATCAAATGGCTCCTCGACTCTGACCCGTCCATTCGCTGGCAAGTCATGCGTGACCTCACGGGCGAATCCCCCAGTACCATTGCCGCCGAGCGATTGCGCGTCGCAACCGAGGGCTGGGGAGCTGAGCTTCTCGCCCGCCAAACTCCCGCCGGCCACTGGGGCGGTGGATCGAAGTGGGATCTTATTACCACCTGGTGCCTTGTTGTGTTGAAGGATCTCGGTCTCGATCCGGCCAGCAGACAGGCTCGCAAAATGATCGACCGCGTCGACAAGCGGCTCATCTTTAAACCGCTCAACAACCGGCCCTATCTTCAGGGCGAGACTGAGCCTTGCATCAACGGCAGAATTCTAGGCATCGGCACGTATTTCAAAGAACCGAATGACGCCCTGGCCGATCAACTCCTCCACGAGCAGCTCGAAGATGGCGGCTGGAACTGCGAAGCACCCAGGAGCCGGCGTTCTTCGTTCCATACGACGATCTGTGTGCTCGAGGGACTCTTGGAATACGAAAGAGCCGGACGCAAATCAGTGGCTGTCGTCAAGGCGCGCAAGAAAGCCGAAGAATATTTACTTGAACGTCGCCTGTTTCGCTCGATTCGAACCGGAGAGGTGATCAATAAACGGTGGCTCCGCTTTTCGTTTCCGACATTTTGGCATTACGATGTTTTGCGCGGACTCGATTATTTGCGAAATGCTGGAACTAAACCAGACAGCCGCGTTCGCGAAGCCATAGAAATCGTGATGACACGCCGCCACCAGAATGGCCGATGGCCCCTCAACCTTCTTCATTCCGAACAAATTCCATTGGAGATGGAAGGCGGCGTCGGCAGGGCAAGCCGCTGGAATACCCTGCGTGCTTTGCGGGTTCTGCGTTGGTACAACGACTCAATGTCTTAGTTGCGATCCGGCCTGCCTGCGCCTGTCGCTTGCGTGACTAGGCCAGCATTTCGAACGATCGCTGGATTCGTTCAGGGATTGTAACGGGCGCGTCGGTTATGTCGTAGCTGATCTCAAGCACAGCAGCCGGTGGTGCGGCCAACTGTTTCAGCGCATCAACCGCCGCCGACCAGTCGATGGTCCCATCACCCGGCCACAGATGCTCGTCTTTCAAGCCATGGTTGTCGTGTACGTGGACTTCGCCGATACGCTTGCCCAGCGTACTGATCGACTCGGCAACTCCGGGCGCCATGTGGGCGTGACCCAGGTCGAGGCAGACGTCGATCTGGTCAAGGTGGGCCATTTCGAAGATCGTCATCAGGTGCTCGGGAGTGGCGGCATCGCTGGTCAGGTTTTCAGCCAGAATCCGCACTCCCAGTGGCTTGGCGAAAGCGCCGAGATGCTCGAGGGCGGTGGTCGCGTATTCCATCGTTCGAAGCGACCACGAATCGTACTTTTCGCCGAGATGAACTACGAGCTTTTTGAATGCGATGTGTTCGGCGACTTCGAGCGCACGTTTTATTTCGTCCATGGCGTCGATGCGTCGCGATTTTTCCGGATGAACCAGGTTCACTGCGGCAGCGCCGGCGCGGCCCATTTCGCGATCAGGATACAGCGGCGCGTGCATTGAGAACGGCGCGAGCGGGTTGGAGCCGAACCAGCCGGCCAGTTCCATGACGTGTTCGCGGCTCGTGTAGTCAAAATGCTGACGCGCCGCAAAAATCTCCACCCCTTGCGCACCTGCGCGCGCGGCCATTTCAAGCAGACCAGGGTGTAGCCGTTGCTTCAAAAACAGATGCGTAGAGAGAACTGGCAGCATGCCTTGACGGCCCCCACGCTGGCATCGAAGCCGGCGTTTGCTCCTATTGTCTCATTCCGTAAACAACTTACCGCAAAGCCGCATCTTCAGCATCTCAGCGCGAACCGCGGAATCGATTACGAGACATGGGCTGACGGAGGATTCAGGAACTAGACACCCCTCTCGATTTTGCCTATGCTACCAACACTGTATTTCCCAGGCTACTTGTAAGAGGACCGACCGATAGCAACCGTAAAATCTGCCGCAAGTGCATTGCGCCGCGGTTGATCCTGACATTGCCGTGCGAGCAGGCTGAGCGCCTTTTGAGGGTGTGGACATGACCTTTAGCTTCCCAAGTTCCGAAAGAATCGGCCGGTTACCCTGGCTCGTCAGGTTCTTGCTGGGTTGCTTCATGGCAATCGGAGTGGTGGCACTTACCTCCGAGATCGTTCCACTGCGCGCGTTCCCACTCCTGCTCGCGTTTCCAACGGTCATTCTAGCCGCATGGTTCCTTGGCTTGTGGGGCGCCGCTGGCTGCACGTTGACGGCTGTGGTGCTTGTCGACGAATTTCTGACCCGCTCCCAGTTCAAATTCTCTACTGGCAATTTTTCTCAGGAACTTCGGCTCGCCATATTTGTTGTGATCACGCTGCTTATGGGTTGGTCGGTGCGGCGCCTCGCGCAGCAAAAGGCCGAACTGGCGAACCACGAACTGCAAAGACGTCTCGAACTTGCGGAGTCTGAACGACGCCTGGCCGAGGAACGCGCCCTTGCCGGCGAACAACTGCGATATCGCGATGAAGCACTGCAGATTGCACTGAAGGCCAGCGGAATGGGCTTGTGGGTGTGGGACCTCGAGAACGAAGTTGTTCATCGCTCCGACGAGGTTTACAGGATGGTAGGCTGTGAACCCGGCGCGTTTGGCTCAGAGCCGGAGGCTTGGCTCAAGTTTGTGCTCCCGGATGACGTTCCGGGCTTGGACGTGGCATTTGCCAAAACCAGGGCGGAAGGCGCGGATTACCACGAGCAATATCGCGTTCGCTGGCCAGACGGCACTACTCACTGGCTGGAATCCCAGGGAAAGTGCCAAATGAACGCGGATGGCAAGGTGTCGCGCATTTTTGGTGTCATGGCGGACATCAGTCGCCGGAAACTGGCCGATGAGGCTCTGCTGCGTGCAGAGAAGCTGGCCGTCGCCGGAAGACTGGCAGCTTCGGTGGCCCATGACATTAACAATCCGATGGAAGCCGTCGCCAACATGCTCTTCCTGATTTCGATGACGGACTCGCTCGAAGAGGCGCGCACCCAGGCATCGAGCGCGCTCGATGAGCTGATGCGCATCGCCCTGGTGGCGCAGTCGACTCTGAAGTTTCACCGGCAGACGGGGGAGCCGAAGACTGCATTGTTGTCGGAGGTCATTGACACAGTTCTCAACATGTTTCGCGGAAAGCTGCAAAGCATGGATATTGCCGTTGCTCTGAAGGCTGAGCGGGAACGTCCCATTCACTGCATGCTCAGCGAAACCCAACAGATATTTGCCAATCTCATTGCAAATTCCATTGAAGCCATGCAACGTAATGGACGCCTTCACATACGGGTCCGACCCTCGGCAGACTGGCGTGATCGGACTACTCCGGGAATGCGGGTGACGATCTACGACACTGGAGCAGGCATCGACCGGGCGACCTTGAGCCACATCTTCGAGCCGTTTTTCACCACAAAAACCGAGACCGGAACAGGACTGGGGTTGTGGGTCGTGGCCCAGCTGCTGGAGCGGCACAAGGGCGAGGTGCGCGTCTGGAGTTCAAAGCGGCCGGGAGCAAGCGGTACAGCCTTTTCGGTCTTTCTGCCCTTCGGAGAAGCAGCCAATGACCGGGGGTCCAGCGAAAGCGGAGACGCCTCCGCTGCTGCAGAAGGGCCGTCCAGCGAGCCCTCTGAAACTTGCGCCCCGAGTTCCTTCTTGCAGCACCAGTACGCGTGAATCCGCTCAGTATCCCGCAGCCTTGCCGTAGTGGCTTCGGTGGTCCTGCCCACCTTCAAGTTCACCGCTCTTTGGATCGATCGCGATGCATTCGCCGTTTGACCAATGACCATCCTTCACAGCCAGGCTGTAACCCATTCCTTTTAATGCCGACATGACCCTCGGATCGAACCCTGGCTCAAGATAGAGCTTGTCGGGAAGGTACTGATGGTGAAAACGCGGTGCCTCCACGGCTTCCTGGATGTTCAAGCCGCCTTCCGCTGCGGAAAGAAAGATATTCGCAACCGTGGTAATGATGCGGGCTCCCCCGGGAGAGCCAAGTACATAGCGAAGCTTGCCGTCTTCCAGCACGATCGTCGGAGTCATTGAACTCAGCGGGCGCTTTCCGGGTACGATCGCGTTTGCCGGCCCTTGGATCAGCCCGAACATATTCGGCACTCCCATCTTCGCGGCGAAATCGTCCATCTCGTCGTTGAGCAGAAAACCAAGCGATCCCGCCGTCACGTGCGAGCCGAAACTGTCATTCAGGGTTGTCGTGACCGATACCGCGTTTCCATTAGCGTCAACAACTGAGTAATGCGTCGTATCGGGGGATTCGTGTCGCTTGCCGCCGGTAGTCGGTGCCGGAGGAAGAAATCCTTCAGGACGCTTCAGATCGGCGCTCGGAGTAGCTTTATCTGGCAGAATGCCCTTCCGCCATGCGTCCGCGTACTTCTTCGAGGTAAGTTCGGCAACGGGAATCTGGTTGTAATCGGGATCGCCCAGATAGTCGGAGCGATCCATGTACGCGCGCCGGTAGGCTTCGGTGACGAGGTGCATCGCGGCGGCGCTGCGATCGCCGAGACTTGCCAGATCGTAGCTTTCCAGGATGTTCAGCGCACTCAGCAGTACGACACCGCCTGACGAGGGAGGAGGCGCGCTGATAACGGTGTAGTTGTGGAACGTCCCGACCAAAGGTTTGCGCTCGACTACGTTGTACTGCGCAAGGTCATCAAGCGTGATGAGCGCTCCGCCCTTCTTGAGGTCGTTCACGAGTTCCTGCGCCATCTTCCCGTGGTAGAAATCGTCGGGGTCGGCGGCGATCCGTTCCAGCGTGCGTGCCAGTTCCGGCTGCCGAAAGGTCTCGCCTGACCGATAGTAGGTGCCGTTCCGCTGAAACAGCAGGCGCGACTCCGGAAACCGGGCCAGGTCTCTGTCGGTAAGTTCGTGCGCTTCTTCCGGTGTCAGCTCGAACCCGTCGCGTGCCAGTTTCACCGCCGGCGCAATTACGCGCTTCAATCCGAGCTTCCCGTATTTCTTTTCCGAGTAGACCAGGCCTGCCACAGAGCCAGGTGTCGCGATGGAGCGATACCCAACCACGCTGGCATCCGGAATGACATTGCCCTTCGCGTCAAGGTACATCGTCTCCGTCGCAGCCAGGGGCGCTTTTTCGCGGTAATCGATGAACGTGGATTTGCCATCGTGGGTGCGCAGCAGAAGGAATCCACCGCCGCCGAGATTGCCGGCAATCGGATGCACAACCGCCAGCGCGAATCCTGTGGCCACGGCCGCGTCTACGGCATTGCCGCCTTCGCGCAGAATCTCGACGCCTGCATCCGAGGCGAGATGATGAACGCTGACGACCATACCATGCTGCGCACGAACCGGTTGCTCGCCTTGATAAGTGAGCATGTTGGTCGTGCCTTCCTGCGCGGCCAGTGCGGCGGGCGAGATCGGTACAAATGACCCAGCCGTGGCAAAGGCTACGAGAGCGAGGAAGCGATAAATGGATTGCATAGCTTCCGACTAGGATAACTCGACAGGGAATGAAGGCATCGGACAACTGTCCGGCCAGTGAAAACCAGCGATGCGGGCCGCGGACGCGGGGCCGGTGAGTCAAGGAGAAGTTCTCGAATGAAAGCAATAGTTTTGAACCAATACGGCGGCCCCGAACAACTTCACTATGAGGATTGGGAACGCCCCAAGTATGGCGATAACGAGGTGCTCGTCAGGATGAGAGCCACCAGCGTAAATCCCATCGACTTCAAGCTTCGCAGTGGGGCAGCCAAGGCGCGCATGCCTCTCCAGCTTCCGGCGATTCTAGGTCGCGATCTCGCAGGAGAGGTTGTCGAAACTGGTGGAAGCGTGACCGGCTTTTCCAAGGGAATGCGTATTATGGCATTGGCGAACGGCACATACGCGGAGTATGCCGTTGCCAACGCAGGGACGCTTGCGCCTATTCCTTCAACATTGGACTTTGAGAAAGCGGCCGCGTTGCCACTCGTGGTCACCACCGGTGCACAACTGATTGAGCGTGCCGTCAAGCCGCAGCGAGGGCAAACCGTGCTGGTCACAGGCGCTCTGGGCAGCGTCGGTCGCACGGCGGTTCATGTTGCGCGCAAGCATGGTGTTCGCGTTCTTGCGGGGGTTCGCGCCTCGGAAAAGAACGATGCAATGAGCCTGTCCGTCGACGGTGTGGTTGCGATCGACAGTGAGGATGAGGTCGGTCGTCTGCAAAACCTTGACGCGATTGCCGACACGGTTGGTGGAATGACGATTCAGCGGCTTCTCAAGTCAATTCGTGCCGGGGGCGTGCTTGGTTCCGTGCTTGGCATCCCCGAGGGCGCGCAGACCTACAACATTCGCGTGGAGCCCATGATGGCCGTTCCTGATGCCCCGCGCCTTCGCGAACTGGCCGAGGATTTTGCGCGAGGCGAGTTCACAATTCCGATTGCGCGCACCATGAAGCTGGAGCAGGCAGCCGAGGCTCAACGGCTCGCTGAGAGCGGCGGCGTGGGCGGAAAAATTATCCTCATTCCATAAAAATGGGCAGACCAGCTTTCGCCAATCTGCCCATCGTTTTCGAAGCTTTTGTCGATATTCCTACAGCAGTTCGACAAGCTTTCGGATCGCATCGTCCTGATCAACTGGCACAAGAGCCTTCGATGGGACTCCGCCTGCCACGTTGCGCCGCGGAAGCAATCCGAGTTCCAACAAGACTGCGAGACTCACCTCATCCCGCGAACTCAAAGCGCGGTACTCAAGATGCTGGTATTTCTCCCAGTTCTCTGACATGTTGGCAATCATCGTTTCCCGCGTAGAATCTCCGCTCACGATCACGACCATGTTGAGCAGCGAAATCTCCCTGTCGGTAAGCCGAACTACCGATGGGCCCCTCTTCAGCGAATGGGCATAGTCTGGCAGGAGCTTTTCGAATTGCGCCTTGATCTCCATCCAGCGCGCCAGGCCAAGCCATGTTGGCGGATCGTCCGGCTGCGGAATGATCAGCTTGTGCAATTCGCCAACCAGGTAAGGAATTCCTGAAGTCAGGCTGAAGATGTCCTCAATCTGTTTGTCGGAAAGAGCGATGCGGAAAATCTCGCTGAACCAAGCCTTCAGGTGCTCCACGGTCATGCGGCGCACCGAAGCGACTCCCTGGAAGTTACGCTCAGAAGGTTGCAGCAGCCCCCACCGAAGCAGATCGGCTCCGCCCGTGAGAAGTGGCAGACCATCGTCCTCAGCGATGCACTGCATCACTTCGCTGGGATCGATATAAACGGCTTCCGGCGCGGCAGGGTATTCCATGAGAGTGCGGATACCACACTTTGGGTGCGTCATTGGATTCAGATCGCGGGGCTCGAGGAAGTGCGAAACGGCGAGCAGAGCGCGGATCGTGCGGGCATCCTTCCGCTCAACATTCGCCTTCTCGATGCGACGGGTGAACTCCTCAACCTGTTCCCAGGGAAAGAATGACGTTTTGCCCTTCTGAGTGGGATTGAGTGTCTCGGCTGGAAGTTCGACGACATCCTCATCCACGAAAGCCGGCGCCGCATCGTCGGAAGCCAGAACCTGCAGATCCGCATCCAGTTCGTCTTTGGGGCTGTTCGCAATTGTATCGACGCTTGCTGAAGCTTCCACGATCGGAGCTGAATCCACACTCGGAGTAACCTCCGCAATTGGGGCGGCCTCGATGAGCGGCGAAACCTCCGCAATCGGAACCATCTCCACGCCTAACGGTCTGTCAATCGAAGCCGCGGCTTCAACCTGCGATTCATCGAGAAGGGTTTCCTTAACAACTCCATTACCCCTACCGTTCAGACGCGAACCGTTGGAGCGACTCGAAATCGGTGTCACGGGTTTGCGCTTTTCGGTCGCCTTCGGCGTGGGGTCATCGTGCCACCAATCGATCTCCAATTGGCGCACAAAGTCATCGAGACGCGGAAAACCACCCTTCAACTTCTGCAGTTCCGTCTCGTGAATTTCATCTTCAAGGCTGCATGCCCACTCAAGCCAGAGCTCGGCGACCGGTCCTGGCAACTCCGGAGGCGAAGGCTGATCAGAAACCTCCATCAGCTCGGCAACGGCTTTATCGCGAAGCGCGAGTCGTTCCAATCGGGTGCGTTCGCGACGATGCGTAATCGTGCCGGTGGCAAGCACCTCGGCAAGGTCGAGGTAGCGGCGTCTCTTAGCTGCAGCATCATCCAGCCGACTGACCAAAGCACTCAATTCGTTCTTGTTTGTCCAGGCCGCCCCATTGTCCTCGGAGAGGATCGCGTCGCGGAGGTTCTGGCAGGCATCGAGCAAATGGCCAACTTCCGCAAGGACGTCGGCTCGATTGAAGCTTTGCCCGGCTTCGAGCAGGTTGATTTTGTCATGGCATACTCTTGCCCGTTCAGAAAGGCTTCGCAGCGTCTCGGCGACTACGCTCGGCCCACATTTCGTATCTTCAGAAGCGTTCACGGCTTGGCTCCAAATCGCTGAAGGAATAGATCAGCGGCATCGCCACATCGTATCCTGAATTGGGTACCAGATTTAAGCCGAAGCTAGACTTTGGTAACACCCAAGTCATATTACTTTGGGTGTCTTCCACTGGCCGTTTTTTGCCATCCGGCAACCTTTATAACCGTCATCCCTAGAGCGGTCCCAGTCACAGTTCGATTGAGCCAGCCTCCGATAAAATGGGTCAAAACTCTGAGTGAATCCTTCTTCTGTGGAGAATGAATGAAAACGTATGCATTTGTCCGTGTTGTGTTTGAGCGGGCAACCGGTTTGATGATGCTGTTGCTCTTGCTTGGCGGTTCAACGATAGCGTTTTGCGGGCCGATTCACGATGCAGCCCGTAAGGGAGATGTCAACAAGATCAAAGCCCTTCTTCAGGCTGATCCGAAGCTCGTCGCCGATCAGGACAAGAATGGAGACACCCCTCTTCACCTCGCCAGTCTCCACGGCCAGTTGGCTGCGGCCCAGGTACTAATCGAGGCGGGAGCGGATGTGAACGCCAGGAACAATTACGGCGCCTTTACGCCGGGCGATCTTTCGGCCGTGTTTTCATCTAGCAACCATCAGGATCCAGTGAGTCTTCTGACCGTCCATGGCGTGGATTCGAGAGATATGAAGAACGGCTACACGCCTCTGCATCTTTGCCTGTTCGCGAACCATCACAAGGAACTTATGGAGTTGCTCATCGCCAAGGGATCCGACGTCAATGCGCAGGCTTCAAGCGGAGCCACCCCGTTGTATTTTGCAGTGCTGCGCGATCAGCCCGACGATGTGAAGTTTCTCATTGAAAAGGGAGCAAACCTGAATTTGCCCAACGCGTACGGTGGCACGATTCTCGATGCTGCATTGCAGCTGCAGTACGGGAGCATGATCCAAATCCTGGTTGACCACGGGGCTGACGTGAATGCCAAGGATCAGAGCGAGCAGCGCCCCCTGGCCTATGCAGCGAAGATGGACGATCACAAGTGGGCTGATCTTCTCAAAAAGCATGGTGCACACGAGTAAATCTCCCGACCCCGACCTTCTAGCAGATAATGGCCTGCGGAGGAATTCTTGTGCGCAAGGCTCATTTCTGTTTTCTTCGGTCCTTTCTTGCTCTTTCAGCGTTTTTGGTCTTCTGCGGCACGGCACCACGGTTATTTGGCCAGGGCGCGCTGCCACCCGCGCCCCACGCCAAACAGGTACATGTAAAACACGTGCTGGTCATCGGACAAACCAAAGGTTTCGAACACGATTCCATTTCGGCCGCAATGGCCGCCGTCTACAACCTTGGGCAGGAAAGTGGCCTGTGGGATACGACCCTGCGCACCGATACTGAACTGCTCACGAAGAAGACGCTCGACAGAAACGCAAAGAACCTGGACTACTTCGACCTGATCGTCTTTGCCAGCACCACCGGCGAACTGGACATGGATGCCGACCAGAAGCGCGACATGCTTGCGTTCATCCACGACGATGGCAAGGGGTTTGTCGGCATTCACGCCGCGCTTGATACGAATTACAACTGGCCAGAGTACGGCGAGATGATCGGCGGCTGGTTTGACCAGCACCCTTGGATGACCTTCAATGCGCCGATCATCAACGAGTCTCCTGATTTTCCGGCGGTCCGCCACTTTCCCAGGGAGTTCGTGAAGTTTGACGAAATCTATCAGCCCAAGGTGTGGTCGCGCGACAAGGTCAACGTGCTGCTTAGCCTCGATCCAGGCCGGCTCGATTACAACAACAACCCGCGCGTTCACCGCACCGATCACGACTTTGCCGTGGCCTGGAGCAAAATGTACGGCAAGGGCCGCGTCTTCTACTCGACGCTGGGACACACCGAAGAGGCGTGGCAGGACCCCGACATTCGCAAGATGTACTTCGAAGCGATCCGATGGGCTTTGGGAATGACCGAGGGCAGCACTGCTTCTCACCCGAGGCCAGCACAGAGTGCGACACCGTAGCAGGACTGTTAGTGATTTGCGATCAGCATCATCGAGTCCGGCGTCACGCGGCATGTGCTCGAGCCGCCGATTTTCCAGGTTTTTCCGTCATTGTATGAAACATCAAGCAACTCGATCGAACTCACCGAAGTGAATCCTTGTACGTAGAGATCGCTCGAGACACCGCCTGCGCCGGTCGAACCAAACATGATTCGCATGATCTTTATCGCGTCACCGTCCGTATTTGCATCGCCTGCGGTCTGCTGAATTCGGTTCTTGCCTGTCAGCCCGTGCACCTTCACGGTAGCGGAGATGATCGGGTCAGGATGCGAATCCTCCAGCAGAAGCAAAATGCGCTGGCCGAAGGGCTGAACCGCTTGCTCCTGCTGTCCCTGCCTGACCTTGATGCTATGGTCCCAGACGCTCTGGGTGGCATGCATCCCGATTGGGCAACCGCTTCCGATCGTGTTCCCTTTGAAAATCAAAGTAGATGCTTCGGTCTTGTTTTGACCCTTCGCGGCTAACGTCAATGAACTGAGCACGAGAACGGCACACACGGTGGAATATTTCATGACAGACTCCTGGATTCCAGAACCCGCGTACACCAACAAAATACCCCCGTCCTCTTCCGCATTGCAATGCTGGCCAACAATATCTGCCAAGTCGCCATCACGGGGTCAAGCCGGTCATTGTGTTACCGTTTGATTACGGCGTCCCTGAGCTGGTGAAACGGCAAGAATTCGGGGGCAGCTTTACGAGCCCTGGAGAATGTCAAACCAGCCGGAATTCATATCATCCACCATGCCTCCCAGACCGGCTCCTGGTCCCGGAAGCGTTTTGAACGCACCGGAATCAGGCAGTAGTCAACCGGAGGCTGATCGCGCGCCCCAGCGTATCCCCCGCTGGCTGGTGCGCACGGAACTCTATCTGCGAGTTCTGCTGCGGATGTATATCGGCTTGGCCATCTGCTTTGCTCCGTGGACGCAATTGTTCTGGGATCAGAACCCGATATTCGTTCAGTTCCCGACGCTGGCAATTTATGCGGCAAACGGCGGAGTGCGCGGCGTCATCTCAGGATTAGGCTTGCTGAATATCTGGATCGCTGTGCAAGACGCCATCCGGCATCGAAATGGGTAAGGGCATGAGCGCGGAAGAGCAGGGAACGAAAAGCGGGGAATCGGAAAAAGGGAATAGGGAACAGACGACGGACACGGTAACCTCCGTGGACCCGCAAGTAGAAGTGCCAGTTCCAGCTGCTACTCTTCCACCCAACGGCGCACCGCCCGCGCTCGCAGTCGCGCCGCTGGCGTATGAAAATCCCGCGTTCCTCAACGGCCCTGACGGTCGCTTGATTCGCATCGTTGCGGAGTACGTGGAGCCGCTCGCGCGCATCCGCCGCGAACATATCCAGGACACCGTAGTGTTTTTTGGCTCGGCCCGGTTTCGCGGACGTGAAGAAGCCGATCACGCTCTGGAACTCCTCGACAATACGGGTTCACGCCAACCGGCGCCCTGCGATGAGCAACCGGCAAGCGTGCCCGACATTGTCGCAGGCAAAGCCACCAACCTCCAACGCAAGCGCGCAGTCGCCGCAGTCGCTATGGCTCGCTATTACGAGGACGCGCGCCGCCTCGCCCAGATGCTTACCCGCTGGGCAGGCAAAATCCCCTCTCGTCGTCACCGCTTCGTCGTCACCTCCGGCGGAGGTCCCGGCATTATGGAAGCCGCCAATCGCGGAGCCTACGAGGCCGGCGGAAAAACCATCGGCATGAACATCCAGCTGCCCTTTGAGCAGGCGCCGAATCCCTACATCACGCCCGCTCTTAATTTTGAGTTCCACTACTTCTTCATGCGCAAGCTCTGGTTTGCGTATCTGGCGAAGGCCCTGGTTGTCTTCCCCGGTGGTTTCGGCACACTCGATGAGATGTTCGAAATTCTCACCCTGGCCCAGACACACAAACTCGCCAAGAAGATCACGGTAGTGGTCTACGGCTCGGAATATTGGAAAAAAGTCTTTAACATAGATGCGCTGGTCGATACCGGGGCAATTTCGCCAAAGGATATCGAGCTGTTCCAATATGCCGACACGCCTGAAGATGCCTTCGAGCTGCTGCGCAACGGATTGACCGAAAACTATCTGATTCCCGAAGCGAGCGCCGCAGCCGGACAGCCGATGCAGGAGTTGATGCATGGGTCGACTTTCGAAGATTTTCTGGGGCCTGATCTCGCAAAGACCAATAAGTAACCAAAGTTTCATGGCAACTATCTGGTTGCATGCGTGCAACTAAACAGTTGCCTGTCAGCTGGTATTGGCCGAAAGACAGCCAATTGCCTTATCTGGTTCCATGCACCGATTGAAGTGCAATTGTTCTCCTCTTAATCTGGTGTTGACGAGGCGGATTCGATAATGAATCGTAAGAATCCGGCCTAAGTTCGCGAATGAGGAGGAGAAATGGCCACTTCGACCGTTTCGTACCTGTGGCGCGACCAGAAAGCACACCAGGGGTTCCGTACCGGCGTCTCTCTTCACAGCCATACCAACCAATCCAAAGAGACGCTGGATTTTCTCGCAAACCTGGGCAGCGCGTATGCGGCGATCCGCCCGCTTTTAGCACGCCTGGAGCGCCGCGCGAAGCAGAACTACGGGATCCGGGTGGACTACGCGACGAGCTACTGGACACCGCCAATGACACCCAAGCTCGCATTCGATCTCGAAAGAGGGCAGATTGAAAAACTCGATCTGCATTCGATGGTTTCCATCACCGACCACGACAACATCCAGGCGCCAATGCTGTTGCGCACCGTTCCAAGCGCCCGCCGCATTCCCGTTTCTGTCGAGTGGAGCGTGCCATACGGAGGCATGCAGGATTTCCATCTCGGCGTTCACAACCTCCCTTCAGGTCGCGCCAAACAATGGATGCGCACGTTGGCGGCCTTTTCCTCCAACCCGAGTGAGCCACGACTCAAGGAGATCCTCGTCGCCCTGCATGACGAGCCCAATGTCCTGGTCGTGTTCAACCATCCTATGTGGGATCTTTTTCTGGTGGGCCAGGAGAAGCACGGATTTCTGGTTAACGAGTTTCTGCAAAGATACGGCGCCTGGTTGCACGCACTCGAATTGAACGGGTTGCGCAATTGGGAAGAGAACCGCGCAGTTCGCTCTTTGGCACAGAAATGGAACATGCTGCTCATCAGCGGCGGAGACCGCCATGGCGTTGAACCGAATGCCAACATCAACCTGACCAACGCGGCGAGCTTTACGGAGTTTGTGCACGAAATTCGCCGCGAGCGTCTGAGCAATGTGCTTTTCATGCCGCAATACGCGCAGCCCTGGAAACATCGCCTGCTGCAATCCACTCTCGACGCAATCCGCGACTACCCTGACTTTCCGCAAGGGTCGCGCACGTGGGATGAACGCGCGTATCATCCCGACGCCAACGGAATCGTGCGCCCATTAAGCGAACTCTGGTCAAAGGGCAGAGCCCCATTTTCTATCCATTGGGCCATTAAGGCCGTACAAATGCTAGGCAATGGACCAGTATCTGGCGGTCTGCGCATGGCATGGAGCGATGAGGACCAGCGGCGTCTAGCTCTGGGCGAGCAGGAGAGCTGAGCCTGAACACGCATCCATGAACGCACGACCTCCACGAGTTGCCTATCTCCCCGACTCATTTCATGAGACAAACGGGGTGGCCCACACCAGCCGTCATTTTGAAGCCTTTGCGCGCCAACACGATCTGCCCTTCCTATGTGTGCGTGCCGGTCAGTGGCTCCGGAAGGTTGAAGAGATGGGAAGCGTCACCACCCTCGAACTCCCGCGCGGAGCATTCTCGATTCCACTCGAAAAGGATCTCAGTTTTGACCTGACCTATCTTCGACACTTGCCCGTGATCGATGAAGTGCTGGAGCGCTTCAGTCCTGATCTCATCCACATCACGGGCCCCAGCGAGATTGGAATGCTCGGCGTGGCCATCGCGCGCCATTACCATTTACCGCTGGCGGCAAGCTGGCACACCAATGTGCATGAATATCTGGCCCGCAGGTCTGATCGGTTGTTGCGATTTTTGCCAAATACCCATTCTGAAGCGGCAGCTCAGGCCATCGAAGACCTTACCCTTGCCGTGGCGACCGGCTTCTACTCCAACGCTGACCTGCTTTTTGCGCCCAATCCGGAACTCTGCCAAATTCTGGAGCGCGCGACCACGCGCCCTTGCTACCTGATGCCCCGCGGCGTAAATTCGGCCTTGTTCCATCCGCAAAAGCGAAGCAGAAACGGCAACGATCGGGATTTTGTCCTCGGATATGTGGGCCGGCTCTCGGTGGAGAAAAACGTTGCGCTACTTGCGCAGGTACAGCGCGAGCTCGAGAAGGTTGGCTGTCGCGGCTTCCGATTTCTGATCGTCGGTCATGGGAACCACGAGCCGTGGCTGCGCGAACGCCTGCCGCGAGCAGAGTTTACCGGCGTGCTGAAAGGTGAAGCGCTGGCAACGGCATACGCGAATATGGACCTTTTCGTCTTTCCATCTCATACCGACACCTTCGGCAATGTTGTCCTCGAGGCTCTCGCGAGCGGCGTTCCGGCCATCGTCACTCCCGACGGCGGCCCGAGCAGCATCATTCGCGACGGAGTTACTGGCAGTATTGCGAGCGATGCGGAATTCTCTTCAGCAATAGCCGGAGTCTTGAACACCCCAAAACACCTCGATGAAATGCGCCATGCCGCACGAATGTATGCCCTGACAGCCAACTGGAACTCCGTCTTCGAAGGCGTATATGCCGCCTACGAATCTATCTGCGCCAGGTCGCAAAACTCCCGGTTTGAAACAAACCTTTAATGCAGCAGTTTGATCCTCTTTTCCGTAGCTCGCATTGTTTTAAATGGAGATCACAACCAACCGCCGGCGAGTCAATCGGCTCTCATTGAAGGGGTATGCCTCGGCGAGGAGGTGCAAATTGAAATCGCTGGTTATCTTGATGATCGAGGAAGAACAGCCGGAAGGTCTGTCAGCGCGAAAGCTGGTGGTTGAGACGGTTAAACACAATGTATTGACGGCATACAACGCGGAGGACGGGGTTGATCTGTTGACGCGGTTTCCAAATGTCGATGCCGTCCTGGTTCATTCGGGCCAGCTCCACAAAAGTCCAAACTTGCTCTCCGATGTGCGGAAGCTCTGTCCCCAGAAGCCAATCATCCTTGCCAGTCCCTTCGCGGGAGAATCCAGGCCAGAGGTCACCTTCGTCGTTGACAGCCATCATCCGGCGGCACTGCTCAAGTTGCTGGGCGAGGATCTGCAGAGCTAGTTTTTCATATTACTTCGTGAGCAAATCACCCCGTAGCAAATCGACTGCAAATGGGGTCTCATCATCGGTTGTCATATTCCACCCCAGGCCGCGGAGGACCGTACCCTCAACACCTGCGATAGTTACGCCTTCATCCGACAGCTTCACTGTTTCCCAGGCCTCACCTGCCGCGCCCCAGGCCAAAATCGAGCGATGCCCGACGAAGAGAAGCATGCTCTGATTCAGGATCGGGTGGACCTGAAGCACTGGCCGATATGGCAGCATGGTGAAGTGCTCCGGAGCGGCAGTATCGATGATGTAGGCGTACCCGCCGGAAACCGCACACATTTCCTGCGGATTCGGTGTGGACCAGATCCCCGTCGGAACCACCGGATCACGAAATCCCAGTGCGCAGGTCGCGAGAAAGGGCGTAGAGCCTGGTGGATCGGGACGCACCAGCACTTCAAGAGCGCCACGCTCGATCTCATCCACATCACGTGGATAGACGAAATGCCGGGCGGGCAAAATCACCGGGCGCGTCGGAAGGATCTCCATCTGCCAGGTATGGGGAAATGTGAGCTCGAATATTGGTGCGCTCATTCCGGCGCACCAATATTTTCCTGTAGCCGATCGAAGCCCCGTGGATGCATAGCCTTCGTAAAGTCGATCTTTTCGATCCAGCAGATATCGTTCACAGCGGCTCACACTCCGATGAATGCGTCGAGTCGCTGCCGCACACTGGGAATACCGAGATTCAGCGCCGCACCCTGCTCAATCAACGGAATGAGCTTTTCGAAGTCCGGTCCGGAGTGAGTGCCCGTCAGTGCAATGCGTACAGGATGGTAGAGTTCATCGCCGTCGACCCCGGTTGCGGTCCTCACAAGGTTCACCCAACTGGAAAAGTCCGATGCTGTAACAGGTCCAACGTGGGAGCGGGCATGGTTGGCAAGCTCGTTCAACACGGTCTGTGACGACTCGGCCCCGAGTATGGCGGCGTTCTCCAAGTCGGCACGCGCCAGGTTTGGATCCATGTGGAACATGAAGGCCGCCTTTGCAGGTATCTCGTCAAGGCGGCTGATGAATGGAACAAACATGGAGATTACCTGGAAGAACCAAACCAGCACTGTGTCGCCGGCCTCTTCCTTTTCCGGCAGCAGACCACCGAAATAGTCCCAGCAAAGGGCGGCGAGGCGCGCAGGGGGCGCTTGTTTCATGTAGTCCCGGTTCAGTTCGTTCAACTTCTCATAGTCGAAGATGGCTGGGCTGGGCGAAATTCGCTCCAGTGAGAATTCCTTCAGGATCTGGTCGGGTGTGAACGCTCCTGTCTTTCCGTCTTCGGCTCCCCAACCGAGGAGTGCCAGGTAGTTAACCAGCGCTTCCGGCAGGTATCCCATCTCGCGAAAACTCGACATGGCCGTGGCGCCGTGGCGCTTTGAAAGGCGCTCCTGGTCCGCCCCAAGAATAGCGGAGATATGCGCGAACTTCGGCACCGGCCAGCCAAACGCCTCGTAGATTGCCACCTGCTTCGGCGTGTTTGAGATATGATCATCGCCCCGAATCACGTGGGTGACCCCCATCAGCGCATCGTCAATCGTTACCACGTAGTTGTAAACGGGAATCCCCGGGCTGGCTCCAGCGGTGCCTCCCTTAGCGGAGCGGATCAGGATTGGATCGCCGACAGTTTCGACTGCAAATTCAAAGTCGCCGCGCACAATGTCGTGGAAGCGTATGGGGTGGTCCGGAACCTTCAACCGCACCGCGTAGGTCTTGCCCCTGAGCAGATTTTCCCTAGTCTCCTGCTTCGTGAGATTGCGGCATTTTCCGTTGTAGATGCTCGTCCGATTTTCCGCGATGGCGCGCCGACGCTCCTCTTCCAGCTCTTCAGGCGTGCAGAAGCAGCGATATGCTTTCCCTTCCGCAAGCAGTTGAGCGGTGTGCGTGGAATAAATTTCGAAACGCTTCGACTGACGATAAGGACCGACTTCGCCCTTCTCCCCGGAATCGTTCTCGTTTGGACCCTCGTCCCAACTCAAGCCAAGCCAGACAAGATCTTCAAGCAGCTGCTTCTCGAAGCTGGTCTTCGAGCGCTCAAGGTCCGTGTCCTCGATGCGCACGATGAGCTTGCCGCCTGTCCGCCTGGCGTACAGCCAGTTGAAAAGGGCCGTCCGCGCATTCCCAACGTGCAGAAGACCAGTTGGGGAGGGCGCAAAGCGCACACGTACTGTTCCGCTGTCCATATCACTCGATCATAATCCGCTATCTCGCGGAAAGTTAGTGATTATAAAGACTCCCACCTGCACTTCTATCGTGAAAAATGCTCCCACCCTCCACGGTGCAAACGGTGACGGCCCGACGAGTCGATCATCACCGCTCCCGGTTCCGTAGGTCGTCGCTTTACGATTCTGCCGATCCGGGTTACGGGAATTCCAGCGATGCAGCGAGGGATGGTGGTGTTCGGCCGGGTGGTGAAGAGTAATTCGTAGTCTTCACCCCCGTGCAACGCCTGATTCAGCGTCGCGCTCGCGTTGATGGGCAGTGCCTCGGCATCAATCTCCGCTGAGACCCCGGATTCTGTGCAGAGGTGGTCGAGGTCAGTAGAAAGTCCATCGCTCAGATCGATGGCTGCGGTTGCAGCCTGCCGCCGGCGCAGCCAAAGTCCCTGCTTAATCCGCGGCTGCGGCCAGAAGTGCGGCGCAAGAAGGTCCTGTCTCTTTTCCGAGCTTCGCGTTGTCTTTCCTGCCCGGCTTCTGTCGTTTCGCAGCAGTTCCAAGCCGGCAGCTGCCCCGCCAAGATCGCCCGTTACCCACAACAGGTCTCCGGGTCGCGCCCCAGAACGCAGCAGGGCTTTTCCTCGCGGCACGGCTCCCAGCAGAACTACGTCGGCTACGGCCAGCGGCGATTCCGCCAGATCGCCCCCCGCAAGCGGCGTCTCATATTGGTTGGCCAGGGCGAAGAGCCCATCAAAAAAGCGGTCAATCCAGGCACGGCGCTGTCCCTTCTGAACAGCTAGTTCTTTCGGTAAACCCAACGAAAGAAAAGCTCCAATCGGTCTGGCTCCCATTGCAGCGATGTCGCTCAGTCCCCGCGCCAGCGTCCGGTGCCCCACCGATTCCGGGTGATGCCATTCGAGGCGGAAGTGCCTTCCTTCAATCGATAGATCGGTGGTTACGGCAAGCTCTTCGTTCGGTTTCAGCCGCAGAATTGCACAGTCGTCGCCGATTCCCAGGCTCAATCCGCTGCTTGACAAACCGTTTGCCCGCCCGCGAATGCGATCCAGCAGGGCCAACTCGCCCCGACCGGCCCCTGGCATCAACTCACTTCTCTTGCCGCGCATCTTATTGAGAATAGGGCAAACCGCTTGATTGTGCGGGTTAGCCATTACTTAAGGCCGGGCTGGTACAAGACCTAAATCGAATTTTCAGCCCATTTTTCCGCCTCAATTTATTGACCCTTTGGCGGAGTGGCTGCTAGCCTTTAATGACGTTCAACGATAGACGTTCCAAGAGGGACGTGTTCGGATTCAGTGTGGGCCCCCGGCATCTGAATCCTTGATGGGTACTTGGTTACGCGGCAAGTAGCACCTTGCAAATTTGTTGATGTGAAAGCAGGACCATGCTGCGAAAACGCTATTACATTCTTTTTGTTGCCAGAGATGAAGATGGCCGGGTAAGAAAGATTCCGCTTCCTCTGCGTTACGTGTACGGATTTGTTGCTGCTGCGTTGGTAGGCACATTCACCATCGTTGGTTTGGCTGGTTCATACACACGCATGCTGCTGAAGACCGAGCGCTTTAACCAGGTCAGACAAGACAACCAAAATCTACGCAAGGACTACAAGCAGCTTGCCCAGGTGGCGCATGACCGCGATGTGCAGGTTGCCTCACTGGGAGCACTCGCCAGCGAAGTGACCGCGCTCTACGGCTTGCGTCAACACAAAGTAATTCCCGCGAAGGCGTCCGCTATCGCGCCCACACCTGCAACGCTCGCCGTAAAAGACGACGTTACTGCGCAGGACGTGAAGATGACATTTGAGCAGTTCAACGCACTTCGCGATCAGGCAATGTCCGGCCGGATGACGCGTGCGCTTGAAGGCGGTCTTGCCCCAGGCTTGGCAGGCGACTGGACGCAGTTTGCCGATGCTCCTTCCATCTGGCCTGTCGAAGGCCGCGTGGGATCGAGCTTCGGCCAGCGTGAAGATCCCATCAACGGCGAAGGCGCATTTCACCCCGGCATCGATATCGAAGCGCCCTACGGAACACTTGTGCGCGCTGCAGGCGATGGTGAGGTTGCCGATGCGAACATGGGCTCCGGATATGGCCGCCAGGTGATTCTTGATCATGGCCACGATCTTCTTACGCTTTACGGACATCTCTCGGCGATCGCCGTCTTCCCCGGCCAGCACGTGATACGCGGGCAAGTCATCGGATACGTCGGCCAGTCCGGCCGTGCCACCGGTCCGCACCTGCATTACGAGGTGCGCATTCACAAGGTTCCGGTCAATCCGCACAAGTACCTGCGAACCACCTACGAAGCTGTCGCCAGCGACAACTCGCCAAACGTCGCAAGCAAATAACCTGGTCAGCATTTGACCCGAGAGCGGTTCCCGATGGGAGCCGCTCTTTACGTTTGCCGCGTACAAGATTTCCGCCATTGCGTACGTTCGGGTTGTGCGGCGCAAGCATGAGCCGGACATAGTATCGTTACCTGTTGGATTTCAAAACATTCGCTCCGGGAGATGAACCGTGTTCTTGCGTTCTCGTTTGTTTTTTGTCTTTCTCGTCGTCGCATTGCCTGCCTTCGCTCAAGACCGCACTACTGATGTAAAGACCGCGTTTGCGCGTGCACAACATCTGCGTCACGGCATCAACGCTTCGGAATGGTTCGCGCAGTCGGGTAACTACTCGGCGGATAACACGAAGAAGTACACCGATGACGCCGACATCGCGCTGATGGCGCAGATCGGCTTCGACAATGTCCGGCTCAGCATCGATGCCGCACCGCTCACGCGGGGTTTCTTCGCCAGGGACGATTCGAACTTCATCGGCCGGCTCGATCACGCTGTGGATCAGATGATCGCGAAGGGAATGGCGGTACAGATCGATATCCACCCGGAGAGCGATTACAAAAAGCGCGTCAGTACCACGGGGGAAGGCGTCGACCGCTTCGTGATGCTTTGGCGCAAACTTGCCGCGCATTATGCCGACCGCAATCCCGATCTGATTTTCTACGAGATCATGAACGAGCCCGAAGAGCGCGATCCGTATCGCTGGATGGGAGTGCAGGCACGCGCGGCAGCGGCTATTCGCGAAGTGGCGCCGAAGAACACGATCATCGCCGCCGGGGCGAACTGGTCAGGCATCAGTGATCTGCTGCTGCAGGAACCGCTGCAGGACGGCAACGTGATTTACACGTTTCACTTTTACGAGCCAATGCAGTTCACGCATCAGGGAGCGAGCTGGACGGGCACCTGGCCGGCGCTGACGCGCGATATTCCCTATCCTCCGACGGATGAGAGCCTGCAAAATTCGCTCGCAGAGGTTCCCGATGCACACAGCAAATACGAACTGGAGCACTACTGGCTGGACCATTGGGATGCGCGGCGCATTCGGATGCAGATCGACGCAGCGGCGGGGTGGGGCAAGCTGCACGATGTTCCGCTCATCTGCAATGAATTTGGCGTGCATCGACCTGTGGCGCCGGCGGATTCGCGGATGCGGTGGATCCATGATGTGCGCGCGGCGCTCGAAGCCGACAACATCGGCTGGACGATGTGGGACTATCGCGGCGGATTCGGCGTGGTGTGGAAGGAAGACGGCCAGGCCGCGAAGATCGATGCCGCTGTTGTGGAGGCGCTGGGGCTGAAAAAGTAGAAGAGTGCGACGGTTTGCATTGCGCCGGTAATGAATGCGATCGTGGAAGTAACAGTACGGCATGTGGCGAAGGGCGGGTGAGTGGCATTTGCGACCACTCGGCATGAGGTGGCTACATTCGTTAAACATTGATTGTCTTCGGGGGGTGTACCCACCCATACTCTGGATGGAAAGTATTGATTCCACGTTGGTTATGGGCTCTGGATGCCGCCAAAGTCGTCTTACAAATGGACTTAATGCCTAGAGTGGTTTAAGCAAAGGACTTACAGCAGGCGAATCGCTATTCGAACCGACTTACATCGTGACAATGCGGAGTCTTCCTGGCTGGATCGGATTACAGTTTTCATTGTGCGCCGGAGAGATGAAATTACCTGCAAAAGTGCGGCAGGGAATTTCGCTCACTGTTTCAGCAGCTTAGCCGGGTGAACGCATTTCGGTAGCTTGACTGTGGGAAAGGGACGTGGCGCCAAAGAGTAATGGCGCCATCGGTGAGGCGAAAATTCGTCAAAGGGAAGAGTAGGCGGTCATCCGCTCAAAATGCGCCATCACAAGCACGACTATCATACTTATCCCCTCCAAGATGAAGTCACTGTTGGGGATAACACCTGACTGGTCCGCCAAGTGGACGGATGGCAGGCTTAGGGTACAGTGTAGCCTCGACCGGATAGGCGATCACGGAGGCAGCCAATCCGGCTTGCGTTCCTTCGTAATCGGTGCATTTTGGCATAGGCGAGTGAGCAAGACCCGTCTGTTGTTGCAGCTTGCTCCAGCATCTCTCGCCAAATGTTGGGATGGAACATCCAGCGCTCGCTACCCTGAGATAGCGAAGAACAATCTGATTATCGGATGCAGGGAGGAAATTCAAATGCCTCTCTCCACGAGCTTCGAGCGTTACAGAGTCCTCAAAGATCTTCGTTTTCGCATCGGCCCTAAATGCGGTGAATGGAATACCGCTATTGTCATCCCCATCAGGCCATTCGAGGAAGATAAGATCACGCTTCACTCCCGCAAAATATCCATTCCACGGCAGAAACTTCTTGTACTCTTCGCTCCACTCGGTGAACTCTATTTCACCGGACTGTAAGGCTTGCAGGCATTTGGGAAGGTGCCCAGGTTGCACGGGTGCGAGTGCAATGAGTTCCGCGCCTTTCATGCCAGGATCGTTCTGCTCTTTGATCATGAAGCGCGCGTAGTACCTGCAGGTGACGGTCGCGTGCCTGTTGTCATTTTTCATCAGGGATTGCGAATGCCCAAGATCTAGCACCGTCTTCCGAAGCGGCTTATCGAAGGACTCGGCACGTCCCAGTGGCGCGATGAGCGCAATGGCTATAAGAAGGCCTTCAACAGTGGCTGGGATCTTCATTGCGGAAATAATAGACCGAGCCAATGTGCTTGTCTGTAGCGAGTCTCGTTATCGAGACCACCGGGATCGAGAAACGACACGTCGACTTATGTTGAGTATTCTTCTTTTTGAAATGCGCAAGAGCGCGTTAATTCTCAACTTGCGGGAGGATGGTGGGCTATTCGGAAACTACCTTTTCGATAACACACGCGCGCGTATTGACTACTTGGTATCTCCGGGTGGGCGATAAACCTCTCAGAGGATGGCGGGGATCGGAAAGATTCAGTTGAATTCCATTCGCGACAGCCCAAACAGTTGGAGGGTTTTGCTTGCAGAGTACATTAATAGCTATGACACTCGGCGGTCCTTCCGGGCAGACGCATTTTGTGGTCAAAGGGAAGGGGCGACCGCTTCTGTTTCTGGCCGCCTTAGGCATCGGTATCCTCGTCGGGTTGCTGGCGATGATGGTGTTGTCGCGGGTGTCGCAGGTCGGATTATGGGATCGCGTTGCGGGATTTGTGATTGGCCGCCCGGTTCGATTCAACGTTTCGTCTCCCACCGTTGTGGAGATGATTCAGAAACTCTCGAGGCTCGAGACGGTCGAATATTCGCTGGACAAGATCGTCGAAGGCGAGCGGCAGAGCGCCTACCTGCCTGATTTCTTAGCCGGCGACAAGCTGCTTCTGGTGGCTCATGGAGAAGTGGTTGCCGGCGTCGACCTGGGGCAGCTCAAGGCTGGCGATGTGGTGGTCAGCGGCGATACGGTGCATGTCCGTTTGCCGACGGCGCAGATTTTTACCACGCGGATCGATAACAGCCGAACTCGCGTGTATTCCAGGACGACGGGTTTACTGGTTGCATCCGATCCGAACCTGGAGTCGGACGTTCGCCAGGCTGCCGAACAGCAGATTGCCCAGGCCGCATCTGATGACGGAATTCTGGACAAGGCGAGACAAAATGCGCGAACCAGCGTGACCGCTCTCCTGTATCAGCTTGGGTTTCGCGCGGTGGATGTGAAGTAAGGATCGGCGCGAACTACTTGCCGGTGTAAATGACGTGCCAGATTGAGCGGGTGCCGTCGTCAGAGACAAAGAGCGAACCATCTTTGGCTTCCGCTACACCGACGGGGCGACCCCAAACCTGCCCGTCGCCGATTGTAAATCCGGTGAGAAAATCCTCATATTCTCCGGTTGCGTGTCCGTTCTTCATCGGCAGTCGAATCACTTCGTAGCCGGAGCGCTGGGCGCGATTCCATGAGCCGTGCTCGCAGGCAAATCCGTCGCCTTTGAACTCGGCAGGGAACTGCGAGCCCTGGTAGAACATCATCTCGAGCGATGCGAAGTGCGGGTTGACGATGATATCGGGCGTGATGACTTTGGACTGCAATTCGGGGTGCTTTCCAACGTGGCGGGGATCCTGGTGTCCGCCCATGTACCACCACGGCCAGCCGTAGAAGCCGCCTTCCTGCACGTGCGTTACGTAGTCGGGGACGAGGTTGTTGCCGAGTCCATCGCGCTCATTGGTTGAGCACCACAGTTCGCCGGTGATGGGATTGATGGCTTCCCCGACGCAGTTGCGAATACCCCACGCATAGACCTTTACGAATTTGCCGTCGGGAGTGAACTGGAGCACGTCGGCGCGGTGGTACTCCTCTGGGTGCGTGTCGCTGTCGTCCACGTTGGAGTGCGATCCGACCGACCCGAAGAGCTTGCTGCCATCCTTCGAGAAGATGAGATCGCGAGTCCAATGGCCGCCGCCGCGAAGGCGTCCGCCGCCCGGCAACTCGGCCAGGTCTTCTGCCGCTCCTCGCGCTTTCAGATCGCCATTTTCGTAGGGAAAGCGGACAATGCCGTCGGTGTCGCCGATGTAGACGTATTTTGGATTGGGTCCCAAGGGGTAGAACGCGATGCCGAATGGCTGACGCAGGCCTTCAGCAAAGACGGAGGTCTGCTGTGGTTTGCCGTCTGAAGTGACACCGCGAAAAACTCTGATCTTGCCCGTTTCGCTCTCCGCCAGGAAGAGGTCGCCGTTGGGCGCGACGCGCAGGAGCCGGGGATTATCGAGACCGGTGGCGTAGAGCTCCACTTTGAAGCCTTTCGGCGCAATTGGCCAGGCGTTCGCTGGCCGGGGAGCCATGCTGGGGCCGTTGTCGACGGATTGGTCGGGCGCGGGCGCCGGCAGGTCGGCGATGGTGACATGCCGGCGGATTCCTGGTGACTCGTGAGCTGCGTCAGTGAAGGCAGCCTGACCGGTGAGGACGGTCCCCGAGGATGATTGTGGGGGTGAAAGAGCTTTCTTGCCGGCAGCGAATGCCCCGGCTGCTACTGCGATCGATATCAGGCAGAAGATGGCGCAAATCAGAGCTTGCGTTCTGAGGAAGCGAATCATGGAACTCTCCCGGGGTATTGCGAATGGAGTGAACAAGTGCCTGCTGAACAAGATGCGGGAACGCAGGGGCAAGAGTCTACAAAAATTTAAGTAAAAATTTTTACTGAAATGCAGAGGGCCGCCGATTTCGGTTCCACCCCAACCCAGAGGAGGGAACCATCGGCGGCCCCAGCGTCACGATGATTTAGTGCGGACGCGCATGGAGAAAGGCGTCACTTACTTCGATGCTTCAGGCAACGCCGGGGTTGCCGGGGTTGCCAGAGAATTCTGGCTATTCGTAATCTGAGTGAAAAAAGCCGGAGACAGGCTGGCGGTAGCGATAACGCGATTCCGTTTCTGAGTGACTTCGGTGGTTTTCAATAGCTCGCGGAGAGCGTTGTTCTCTCCGTTGCTGGCGAGTTGGGTGGTGACGCTGCGGGCCAGGGTCACTATCGTAGCCAGCGAAGCAGCCTGGCTGGCGGCTTTGTCTTCATCGGGTGCGATCTCTTCGACCCGAAGGCGAACCGAGTTAGTGAGAGGAAGACCGGGTGTGAGGCTGGCAATGATTGTGGAGTCGGCTTGCAGCGGAAGAGAGAGGCCAAGCACTTTGATGGAGCCGCTCTCGGAGAAGGGTAGCCCAATCTGGCCAAGTCCCCACGCGGCGGAGAGCAGCGGCACCTCGTGGAAATGGCGAGAGAGGAGCGTGGATCCCGCGAATGGAAGGGCGGCGGTGCGGTGGCGGTCAACGATGGAGTGGATCTGCTCCGCTGCCGGAGTATTAGAGACGGCAATCATGTCGTAGCCGATCTGGACAACGCGCACCGTGCGATTTTCAGAGGGAACGCTGTAGATCGTGTGTCCCGCGTAGACTTCCCGGCTGGTGGCGTTGGCCTCAAGCCAGGTGTTGAGGCGCTTGCCGGTCAACTTGCCGGTGAGCACCATGGAATAGGCCACTGGACCGTTGGGACCGTTCGGGTCTTGCATGCGGTGCAGGGCAATGGCGGCAGAGTCGAGGTCGCGTTCCCAGTCGATACCGGTAGCGTCGACAAACTGCTGGTATTCGGGGACACGCTGAGGCGGTTTCATGTCCTTGCGGATGAATGCGCGGACCGGCTTGAGATTGAAGTAGAGGATGCCGTCAGACTCGGGCAGCAGGCGGGCGGCTTCGGGGGGAGCCTTGGAGCGCAGAAAGACCGCAACAGCCAGCAATACCAAAACTCCGGCGACGACCAATAGCGTTCTACGCGTGCGCTTGTGCATGTACGAGGGATTCCGCGACCGGTCTCCATCTAGAGGATATCGGACGGGGCCATGAACGGGCGTGGGGCGGAGTGGCATCCGCCTCAGGGATGGCAGAAGTAGGCGTGGCTAGTGTGCGATCGAGAAGCTGTAAATCTTGCTGGCGGTGGGAATGTTGCTGCCGGCCTGGGCGTCGATGGGGGGCAGAAAGCCGTATTCCCCTTTTTCCATATCTTCATCGAACTCGATGAGATAGAGTCGGGACGCAATTTTCCTGGCGGTAAAGTCCGTCACATCGCGTAATGCACCGCCGGCATCGTGCACAACTCCTCCGTTGGCGGCGCGGAACTCACGGCTGTCAGCGTTTGCGTGCAGGTGCAGCAGTTGGTACTCACCGGGGACGCGGCCCTCAGGCACGTAAAGGATGAAGGACGCCGGCGCCTTGATGAGCAGGGAACTGCGGTTGCCGCCGACGAGGCCCATCATCTCGCCCTTGAGGACACCAGCGCTGGCGTAATGCTTCAGAGCGCCGCCGGCCTTGAAATTGACGATTTCGGCGGGGACTTCCTGCCACCTGCTGCCGTCCTTGTCGAGATAGTAGACGCCGATGCTATCCACGCCTGCGGGCAACGCGCCAGGCAGGAAGACAAGCCCTTTGGATGCGCTCCCGGCTGGAGCCTGATTCACAGGTACGGGCACAACTGCCGCCGCTGGTGGAGCGGCCGCTGAAACGCCGGAAGCTTTCAAGACTATGGCGGCGACTTCCTTGTCAGTGGCGCCTGCCTTCTTTAATGCGATGAGCCCGTTCGCAGAGGTGTCGTATTTGCCGGCAGAGGAGTTGATGGTGGTGATGATGAGGTCTTCCGAGAGGCCGGCTTTCACAAGCTTGATGACCGTCTGATTGTTTAGTACTTCCTGGGCAAACAGAATGGGGCAGGAGAGCAGAAGCACGATGGTCAGAATTGCGTTACGCATAAAACCACACCTCGTCGGCACAACGACGCAGATCATTTGTGGGGACAATCGAATGATCCCGCGACAGGGTGGGAGGGAGCAAGAGGATTCATGCGGGTAACGTGACGATCGGTGCGTCGGGGGGAAGGTACGGCGCAGCAGAAACTGCGCCGTTGTGCGATCTTCGGCTTGCCGAAGTTAGTTCTTGACGGTCATAGCATCTGAATCGACTGCTTTCTTTCCGGTCACACCTTCCAGCCCGGCCAGTAAGCCTCGGTAGTCATTCTTGTCGGCTTGAAAAGCGAAGCCGCCCTTCTTTCCGCCGTCGTCCCAAGTCAATCCGACGAAATGCTTTTTCGATTTAGACAGAGCCAGCAAAGCTCCAAGGCCAAGAGAGAAAACGGCGAGACCGATCGCCGCGCCTACTCTGCGATGGACGTCCTGCCCATAGCTGATCTCCGTCACCGCGGAGGCTGGAACTATCACGATTTCGGTTTTGTCTTTCATGATTCGTATATTTGCGCCGTCGATATACAGCTTCATATCGGTGCCGGCCTTGGCGTTCTGGATGGATCCGCCGTCATATGCAATCTTGTATCCGTTATCGCCGGCAAAGGCACTCATCGGAAAAACCAGGCACATAAGTAGCGCAATAAATTTCTTCATCATTTCCCCCGGCGGGACTATATCACTCGGAATAAAGACCAGGCGGTGATCTTCAGATCGGTTTGTGTGCAACTTTTGGTCCAGATCGAAGGAAGTACAAGCTTGAAGGGGAGAGCCATTCTTCAATCTCAGGCGTGTCGGTTCCAGAGAATCTGTCGCCGAAATTTGTGCGACCCTTGGGAGATCAATGCGCGCAGATTTTCAGGCAATTGAAGGCGCGAGAAAGACGGGCACGGGCACGTTTGCTCCGCTGTTTCCGGTGTGCTAACCTTAGAAACTGTGCCGTGTTATGCGCGGAGCCGGAGTGTGTCCGCGGATTTCCCGGTATTCCCGGCAATTGTTTTTTGAGTGGTCGGGCTGGCGTAGCTCAGCTGGTAGAGCATCTGATTTGTAATCAGAGGGTCGGGGGTTCAAATCCCTTCGCCAGCTCCACTTCGAAACAGTCCCGAGGGTACGGGCGGCAGCAAGTTTTAGGGGCCGGCGTGATGCATCGCCGGGACCTGTCCTCTGCGGTGATCCCACTGAGGTGCATGCTCCGACAAGCCGGAGGCTTTCCGGTCAGGTCGTGACGTGCGGAAGTGGGGTTCTTAGGGGTTGAAGTTGAGTTTGTTTGGCCGCAGACAGCTCCATCGTCTGTGGGGTGATTGGCGGGGTCCCCGGCGACAGGTCTTCGTCGCAGGGGCATTTGGGCACAGGTGGCCGAGCGGTTAATGGCAGCAGACTGTAAATCTGCCACTCATTCGAGTTACGGAGGTTCGAATCCTCCCCTGTGCACCACGATCTGAGGTAGGGGAATGCGCGAAGAACCGGGTGCGGTGGTCGACGCGGGTTCGGGGCGCGAAGATTTAAAGCGGTCAGGCAGCGATCTCGATCGCAAGTTTTGGGTGGCGCTGGTTCTGTACGCGGTTCTTGCGGCGCTCAGTTGGTTTACCCTTGATGGAAAGATTCCAATCGGGGGAAGGTTGGTGGAATTGAAGCTGATTCCACTGGTCATTATCGGTGGGTTTGTATTGCGCACCGTGTTGGCGATGAAGGCGGAGAAGATCCGCCGCGAAGCGCAAGACGGCCGTTAGCGGACTTCATTTTTTGTTGCAGGGCTGATGTAGCTCAGTTGGTAGAGCACTCCCTTGGTAAGGGAGAGGTCACCAGTTCAATCCTGGTCATCAGCTCCAGAGATACGAGGGAACAGGGATCAGGGATCAGGGATCAGAGGGGTCCGAAGAAAGGCAAGCGAACTGATCCTGAACACTGATCTCTGATCCCTGCTTTCAGGCGGGAGTAACTCAGTGGTAGAGTCACAGCCTTCCAAGCTGTTGGTCGCGGGTTCGAGTCCCGTCTCCCGCTCCAGTTAAGGAAATAGGACAGAAGCAGAAATGTTCGAGCAGGCAGCGATTGCGGTACAGGACGAGAAGAAATACGCGGAGCTTCACACGCTGATCGACGCGGCGTTCAAGCCGAGCGATGTCGAGGTGTTTCTGAATCGCGTAATTCGCCACAAGATGCGGGTGCGGGATTTCGAGACTGTCCTCAATCGCGGATTCCTGGGTAAGGAAGCGATTGCGCTGTACAAGGGGCTTCCAGTATCGGATCAGGGATTGACCCGCGAGCGTTATCTCTGGCTGGTGGAGCAGGTGCCGGACGATTTGCGGCAGAGGTATTTGAAGGCGTACGCGTACTACTGAAGGAGTCGTCAGCTCTCAGCTTTCAGCTGTCAGCTGGTGGTCGTAAAAACTGAGGATCTCGGCTTAAGCGTGAACGGGCTGAGAGCTGAAAGCTGAGAGCTGGTTTTTAAAAGCTGCGAGGGGAAGAGAAAAATGGCGAAGGAAAAGTTTGATCGTTCGAAGCCGCATGTGAACGTAGGCACGATTGGTCACATCGATCACGGCAAGACGACGTTGACGGCGGCGATCACGAAGGTATTGCAGAAGCACAACCCGAAGAACACGTTCCGTTCGTTTGACTCGATCGACAACGCCCCGGAAGAGCGGGAGCGCGGCATCACGATCGCGACGGCGCACGTGGAGTACGAGACGCCGAACCGGCACTATGCGCACGTCGACTGCCCCGGTCACGCCGACTACATCAAGAACATGATTACCGGCGCGGCGCAGATGGACGGCGCGATCCTGGTAGTTGCAGCGACCGACGGCCCGATGCCGCAGACCAAGGAGCACGTTCTGCTGGCTCGCCAGGTTGGCGTTCCCTGCATCGTGGTGTTTTTGAACAAGTGCGACGCGGTGGAAGACGAAGAGCTGACGGACCTGGTCGAGATGGAAGTTCGCGAACTGCTTTCGAAGTACCAGTTCCCGGGCGACGACGTTCCTGTGATCCGCGGATCTGCTCTCGGAGCCCTGAACGGCGAAGCGAAGTGGGAAGCGAAGATCGACGAGCTGATGGAGGCAGTGGACAAGTACGTTCCGCAGCCGGAGCGCGCGGTGACCCTGCCCTTCCTGATGCCGATCGAAGACATCTTTTCGATCTCGGGACGCGGAACTGTTGTTACGGGCCGTATCGAGCGCGGCAAGGTGAAGGTGGGCGAGGATGTCGAGATTGTCGGCTTCCGCGAGACCCGCAAGTCGGTTTGCACGGGCGTTGAAATGTTCAAGAAGCAGCTGGACGAAGGCCTGGCGGGCGATAACGCCGGCATCCTGCTGCGCGGCATTCCCAAGGAAGATGTGGAGCGCGGCATGGTTCTGGCCAAGCCGGGATCGATCACGCCTCACACCAAGTTCAAGGGCACCGTGTACGTGCTGAGCAAGGAAGAAGGCGGCCGTCATACTCCGTTCTTCAAGGGCTATCGTCCGCAGTTCTACTTCCGCACGACGGATGTGACGGGAGTGGCGGAATTGCCTGAAGGCACGGAGATGGTGATGCCGGGCGACAACGTGGAGCTGGTGATTGAACTGATTACACCGGTAGCCATGGAAAAGGGTCTGCGATTTGCCATCCGCGAAGGCGGACGCACGGTAGGCGCAGGCGCGATCAGCGAGATTATTAAGTAGCAGGGATCAGGTTTCAGAGATCAGGGGTCGCCAAAAACTGATCCCTGACAACTGAAACCTGAACACTGGAAGGATTGGAAATGCGGGAAATTGTGACATTGCAGTGCACTGAGTGCAAGGAGCGGAACTACTCGACGACGAAGAACAAGAAGACGACCACGGGCCGTCTCGAGTTCAAGAAGTTCTGTAACCGCTGCCGCAAGCACCAGCCGCACAAGGAAACGAAGTAACAACAGGGACCAGGGTTCAGGGAACAGGGATCAGTTTTGGACGTGCCATCGCGCAAGTTGGTGGTGAATGCAAAAGCAAAGGCCAATTGACCCCTGACAACTGATCACTGACCCCTTCTTTTAGGGGCGTAAGCTCAACGGCTAAACTGTCGGTCTCCAAAACCGAACTTGGGGGTTCGAATCCCTCCGCCCCTGCCAGATTTGTAGGTTGCCCCCGGCATGACCCTGGGGGCAGAGGATTGGAAGTATGGCAACAGAATCAGCAATCAAAAAGGGCGACGATCATTCCGCTAAACGGCAGGAGCCCAACGCTCTGTCGAATTTCTCCGGCGGCGCGATGAGCACCTGGAGTAATTTCACCAACTTCCTGAGCGATGTGCGCGCTGAGATGAAGAAGGTGGTCACGCCAACGCGGAAGGAAGTGGAGACCACGACTACGGTCGTGATCATCACCGTATTCATCTTTGGATTTTTCTTCTGGGTGACGGATAGCATCTTCAGCAGGGCCCTTCAAGCGGTACTCCACAAGCTAGGCGCCCAATAAATGGCGCAGCCGCGAATCGAGACAAAGATGGCAGAAGAACTTGAAAAACCGGCCGAAGTGACGCCGGCGCCCGAGCGCAACCCGCTGTTCAAGTGGTACATCCTTCACGCTTACTCGGGATTTGAGCGCAAAGTGCGCGAGTCGATCGAGAGCCGTGTGCAGGCCTTTGGACTGCGCGACAAGGTAGGCCGCGTCATGATCCCCACCGAACCGGTGACCGAGATCATCAATGGCAAGAAGCGCACCGTGGAGCGCGTCTTCCTGCCCGGCTACGTTCTGGTGGAGATGGATCTCGACAACAACCTTTGGCATGTGTTGAAAGACACGCCCAAGGTGACGGGCTTTCTGGGCACGGGCGACAAGCCGGTGGCTCTCTCTGAGGAAGAAGTGAGTTCCATCCTCTTCCGCTCCGAGACGGCTAAAGAAAAGCCGCGGATGAAGATCAAGTTTGAAAAGAACGAACAGGTCCGCATCACCGATGGACCCTTTGCCAACTTCAACGGCGTAGTGGACGAGATCAACGAAGATCGCGAAACAATGAAGGTCATGGTGACCATCTTCGGACGCTCGACACCGGTTGAACTGGAGTTCAGCAAAGTCGAAAAGATTGAATAACAGCCTCTAGCTCCTAGCCTCTAGCTTCTAGCTGGCGATTCTTCTAGCGAACGTCAGTTAGAGGCGAAGCGATTGGCTGCGATTTCAAAATCAATTGAAGTACAGATAGCTAGTAGCTAGCAGCTAGAAGCTAGTAGCTAGTTCCGAAGGAACTGATTTATGGCACCTCCGAAGAAAATATCCGCGCAGGTCAAGCTGCAGATCGAAGCCGGCAAAGCCACACCCGCGCCTCCTGTCGGTCCCGCATTGGGCCAGGCGCAGGTCAACATCATGGAGTTCTGCAAGCAGTTCAATGCGCGCACGCAGAACAAGGAGATGGCCGGACTGATTATTCCGGTTGTCATTACGGTTTACGCCGATCGCACTTTCACCTTTATCACCAAGACGCCTCCCGCGGCGGTTCTGTTGAAGAAGGCCGCCGGCATCGCCAAAGGCGCAGGCACGCCCAACAAGGACAAGGTTGGCAAGGTGACCGAAAAGCAAGTGCGCGAGATCGCCACGCAGAAGATGCCTGACTTGAACGCAGCCTCAGTCGAAGCGGCGATCAAGAGCATCAAGGGCACCGCTCGCTCCATGGGCATTGAAGTCGTAGGGTAAGTCCGGACTGGCTTACTTTGCCGTAAACGAAAGGCCCTCCCTGCATGGGAGGGCCTTTCTGCGTGCGAACACGGTGAAACGCAGGACCATTCGACGATTCGCATTCGCTTCACGCCGTGGCTGGATTTAGTGGAGCGAGCCCTGCTCGCGTGAGTGTGAGCACGGTGATGTCATCGTCCTGGCCGAAGGCTACGGCTTCTTCGGTAGCCTGCAACGCGGTTGGGAAAGTGCCGAAAAGAATATTCAGGCGTTCGAAGCCGTAGAGCTCGCCGGTCGCATTGCGCGCTTCCAGCAGCCCGTCAGTATATAGGGCGAAATGATCGCCTTCGCGAAGCTTTAGCGTCGTCTCTTCATAGCGCGCGTGCGCTGAAATTCCTAAGGGCAGAGCGCCCGGGAGTTCGATTTCCCGCTGGTTCAGGAAGGGGGCAGGATGGCCGGCTGTGGCAATCGCGCAACTGCCATCTGGATCGAGACGCAAGGCGATGCATGTAGCAAAACCGCCCTGCATGCGGCCGTCGAGCCGGCGATTGAGGGCCGCCAGAATCTCTCCGGGGCTGCTCGAAGTCTCGACTGCCATGCGGATCGCGCCCACGAGAAGCGAAACCGTCATGGCCGCCTTAAGGCCCTTCCCGCTCACGTCGCCCAGAACAATGAGAGTTGAAGAGCCGGCAAGTGGAATGATCTGAAAAAAATCTCCGCCAACTTCAGCGGCCGGTTTGTAAGCACTGGTTAGCGTGAAGCCGGGGATGTCCGGCAGGGTTTCAGGAACCAGGATCTGCTGCAGTTCGCGGGCGCTTTTGAATTCCTGCTCCAAAGTGGATTGGCGAAGGCTGGCCTCGCGCGAGTAGCGATACACACCATAAACAATGGCCACCAATAAAAGCACGCGCATCAGGTTCTGAGTCGTGATGTTATTTCCGAGGACGTTGAATAGTGGCGCGTCAATTTTGTCGGCAAGCTTCCAATGTGTGAAGCGAGCTCCCTGCTGGACACCGATGCGGACCACGGAGAACATTCCCGCGAGAGAAGCGAAAATCGCGACCAGCCAGCGCGGTGCGTCCAGGCGCTGACGAAGCCCAAACGCAACCAGAACCAACGGGAATGGCTCGATGATGGTGGTCACCGCCGTTAGAATCGCGTCCGCCACCTGCGCCATCTGCACGTATTGGGGAGAAGTAACAGCGACCAGAAGGCCATCAAGCGATCCTCCAACGATTGCAACGATGGCCAGAATGCGCGTGGCACGAGCAATGCCGGGATATTGATCGAGCTTGAGGATGTAAAGCAGAACATACCAGAGGCCCACATCCTGGAGAATAAAGATTGGCTGGAACCAGCCGAGAGCAAAATCGTTAGAGAAGGGAATCCGCAGGGTCAGCAGAACGATTCCAGCAACTAACCCGAAGCAGTAGACAGCCATCGACAGCAGCAAACGCTGCGACCGGTCGCGTAACCAGAAGAGCAGGCTGAGCACCATCACAAGCGCGTAGAGAGATGTGAGTGCAAAGACAAACTGTTCGCTGCGCATCCAGGTGTAGTCCAGCTCTGCCTTCCGGGCGCCAATTGATGCAGGGCTGCCGATGACCGGCGGGAAATAGAAACCTCCAAGCTGGTCAGAGTCGAATGAATTGAGCGGCGCCTTCCAGACGCGGAAGGCGAGAACTCCGTCCGTGATTGGGCCAAGGCCAAGAGTTTGTGCGGGAGGACGGTAGTAGTGGACGGGACCCGGCGGCAGCTTGCCAAAGCCGCCGATGAGCTTGCCATTCCAGTAGACCTCGTAAGCATCGTCAACTTGCCGGATCAGCATTGCCATGTCCGGCGATTCGCCAGCGGCGGGTTGCACGTGGATATGGCGGCGGTACCAGGCATAACCAACGTATGCCGGGTGGTTCTGCGCACCCCAGCTCTTGTCGGTAGCAAGCCGCTCCCATCCGTTGTGCCCCTCAGCGTCGTCGAGGGTCGGCGACCCGTATGAAAGATCATCGCCGAGATGGAACTGCCATGCGCCGTCTACCGGAGCGAGACCCTTGCCAAGGTTTTCAAGCGCCAGCACGTCAGTGCCGGAGCCGCTTGCCGACGAAGTCGTCTTCGGGACCTGTGCAGGAGTCTGGGCGGATGCGCCTGCGAAAGAACACAGGACCACCATGAGGAAGATTGCCGCTCGTAAAAACCGCTGAGACATGGCTCAGCATACCGTGTGAATTTCGCTTTTGACGAGCGATTCCGACGCAGCCGCAATTAGATCGTCACGAGGCAATTTAACTGGCTTTGATTTGGCAAAGATCTTCGTATCAAGGATGCGGCCCAAACGTAGAAACGCCCTCCGTATGACAGAGGGCATTCCTTTTTCCGGCGGAATATCACGAGGCGCGTGCCCCGGATCACCTGCCGACGAGTTCGGAGTGACTACTTCGGCGGCGCTGGGGTGAAGATCTCGCGCCGGGCCGGTTCGGGCTTCGGTTTCGGTTTCGGCGCCTTCTTGGTTTCTTTTCTACCTTTGTCTTTGCTTCCCATGGTTGAAAGTGTGACACAAAACGCCGTTGCGGGAAAAGCCAAAACTGACAGATCGGCCTCTCCTGTGCCAACCCGGAAACGGTCAGGGCACGCGGATCGCGAGAGGCCGGTCGAGTCTATTTCATTCACCCTTCTTTTCATCTGGAGCGACGGCCTTCCGTTCCAGGCGGTCGTGATTGAGAATCGCATTAAAGACCAGTGCATAGTCGCCGATG
The DNA here is from genome assembly GCA_963832035.1 of uncultured Acidobacteriaceae bacterium. Classification (GTDB taxonomy): domain Bacteria; phylum Acidobacteriota; class Terriglobia; order Terriglobales; family Acidobacteriaceae; genus Telmatobacter. Next base: position 450,420 of record CAWHSK010000006.1, read on the forward strand.
GTTTCTCCGCGATAGATGGGGTTATTGCCGAACAGCAATACGCTGCCCTGCCCAAGGTGCGCATTCACAACCACGGCGCGTTCGGCAATGGAACCAGCTTTATCGAGAAGGCCATCGAGCAGCAGGTCCTTGCTGGCTGAAAAGCGCAGAATGACTTCAGGGCGCATCTGCTCGGGGATGACGGAGAAGTTATTGCGTATTTGTTCTTCGTTCAGCTTCTTCGCCTCCCAGGGCTGCGTCTTTTCAAGCGCCTCCGCTTCCACAGCTTTGCGGCCCAGTGGTTCGTCATTGTCTTCCAGACTGCCACGGCCGGTGGGACGTTCGGAGTAGGGATCCATCAGGGTGCGTCCGCCGGGGCGGCCAAGCGTGTTGCTGATGTTGAAGGCCATACCGTTGGCGCTGATGACAGGCAGGTTCGTTCCAAACCCGGAAGCGATGGGACTGTCCTTGGCGACAATAACGGTGTTGAGCACAGTGCCATCAATACGCGCATCTCCACGCGCCACGACGCTGACGCCAGGAGCGAGGCCCGTGTCGATAGCGAATTGCGAGGTATCTTCGCAGGTGATGAGAAGGCCACCCTGCTCCACGAATTTCTTGAGGTGTTCGAGCCCGTCGTAACCGAGGCCGGGGCGGATGTCGTCAGTGGAGTCGATGCGGCCCAGGTTTGGCGTGATGTCCGACTTTTTCCATGGCATGGCGTTGTTCCACATGGGCAGGCCATTGATGATGTCGAGCGAAGAAGACCGGCCGACGGGCGCAAAAATGATGACGTCGTATTTCGACCGAAGATCATCCTGTTTGGCGACTGTTTGCGTGCTCATGTAGTCAAACGGGATTCCCGCATTGTCGAATGCGTAGCGCCACCAGCCCTCGGTCTGCGTAGCGAGCCACGTGTGCATGAAGGCGATGCGCGGAGCCGCAACATCATGCAATGGCACAGACGGAGCTGCGCCGAGGTGCGTGCCGTCAAGCGCAAGATCGTGCAGCGCTGCCGCGATCTTGTCGTCGGCTCCGCTTATGACGAGTGAACCGGCGGCGAAGTGTTTGCCGTCAATGTCGAAGGGCTTCTCGGCAGCCTGAATTTTGGCTCCCTTGAGTTTGTAGATAAGCGAAAGCAGCGAAACCTGCCCGGTGTTGTTCACGGCGATGAGCGAGCCCGTGCCGTCGAGCTTGCCTGCAAGCACTGCCGGATCGTCAACCGGCTTCATGCTCGCCTTCAGGATTGAAGCATCCGTCAAGCGCACTACTTTTACATTGAAGAGGTGGGGGAACGACCATCCAGTGTCGTCATACGGATGCTTCTGTGGGTCGTCTGGCGCCCAGAACTGGCGATCGAGCAGAGCATCGGCGATGCGCGAATACGGCTGATCCATGCGGATGACGATGCTGCCCGCGGGAAACTTTTCCTGCTTCGCTTTGTCGCCGCGCTTCTCCCCAGCGACATCCGCCGTGGCTTCGCTAGACAGCTGTTGGATTTCGACATGCTGGAGCTTGAGGACCTTCAGCAACTCGATTTCGCGGTTCGCTGCCGCGGCGTCGGGAGGAATGACGTAAGCCGCCGGCCCTTCCAACGTCGGTTTTTGAATCGATCGCTTGCTCTTGGTGTAGTAGTTTTCGAGGAAGTGATGCGAGTGCTGCGCGAAGTAGGAGATGGTGCTGAGCAGCGCGCTCTGTTCGTAGTTGTTGTTATCTCGCTGCGACCAGGTGACGATCGGGAGCGGCGGATTCTGGCGGTACCAGGTTCGCGAGTAGTCCTCGGGCGTGAGGATGCGCTTCTCGGTGTCGGCGCCGCCGTTGCCGAAGGTCTCGTAGAGGCGGCTGATGCCGTTATGCATCGATGCCAGAAACATAAGGTAGCCAGGGCTCCACGTGTCGAAGTCGCCATGGGTGAAGACACCGGGCATGCCGAAGTTCTGCATCTGGGCAACATTGTTCCAACCAAGCTCCGCCCATTCGTCGGCGAGCAGAGGGTCGACCCACGCGTTGTAGGGGCCGTCGCCTACCGTGTTGTCGTAAAGAAATGGAACAGACTCATGCAGGTCGTGCAGCACCTGCGCGTGCCAGTCGATGTAGGTATCGAGCACATTGCGCGTGAGGTCGAGTGTCATGCCCATCGCGTCGCGATTGTTGTCATGCGCCACGTAGTGGCCCCAGTAGAGGAGGCGCGGCCACTGTTGATTCGGGTGGGCTTTGTGCCAGCGGTAGATATCGACCATGCGGTCGCGGCCGTCGACTTCAACCACCGGCGTGATGAGCACGATCATGTGCGAGCGGATGTACTTTATGTAGGGTGAGTCGTCGACGGCAAGGCGGTAAGCTAACTCCATCAGTGCCGTGGGCGCGCCGGTTTCTACAGAGTGAATCGTTCCGGTGATGTAGTAGACCGGGTAAGACTGATCAATCAGCGCGCGCGCCTTGGCGTCGTCGAAGTTGATGGTGCGCGGATCACCGAGCTGCGCCAATCGCTGTTTGTTGGCATCGGCGTTTTTCAGCAGATCGGCGTCAGCGATGGCCACGGCAATCATCTCGCGGCCTTCTTCGGTATGTCCGATGGTGACGACCTTTACGCGCGGGCTGGCCGCGGCCAGCATACGGAAGTATTTGTAGACGTCCTCGGCGTACGGCAGCATGTCGGGCGCCCCGGAGACGTCACCGAGCACCTTGGATGGCGTGGGGACGGTCTTCGAAGCAGGAAGGTAATCGACCAGGGGGGAAACAAAGGACGGGTCAGTCGTGTACTTGTGAATGTGATCGGTATATTCCTGATCGACCGCCTGCTGCGGATCGCGGGCGAAATTGGTGTTCAGGGATTGCGAGTGGAGTGAAGCGGCTGCGGCAAAAATACAAAAGGAAGAAACCAAAGCCAACCGGACTTGTCTCATAGACCTCATCTCATAAAAGGTTTTCCGCGCGCAAGGGTCTGCGAGTGTGAGATCGACCGAGACCTCGTGGTCGCTATTTCCTTACGCTGCAGAGGAACGGCATTGGTTTCGGCGGGCTCTCGATGGGGAAGGAGTTGAAAGCAGTGAAGCCCGTCCGGGCATTGCCGGCTTCAAAAAACTATACGGTATAGAGGATCAATTTCTGAAATGAAAGCTTTACGGAGGCGGATCGCCGAAGTCTTTCCAGTGCGATGAAATGGCGGACCGCGGGTTTTTGATGCGCAGGAATTGCGTCGTTCTGCGGACCGCTCTTACTCGCACGAACGGCATCCCATCTAGGCGATCAGAAATATCGCCAAGGAGAACTGATCATGATGGATTATCGCGTCAACCCCGGTGAGGCAGAAGAAGATCAATTTACAGCCGCAATCGAAAAGACTACATCGAAGATTCCTTCAAGCGCATACCTTGCTCTTGCCCTCGGAGCAATGGCCGTCTCTGCGACCCTGCAGGCATGGAACAAGAAGCATGAATCAATGTTCGTGGGCCAGTGGGCTGCGCCGTTCCTGCTGCTTGGGATTTACAACAAGCTTGTGAAGCAACACGGGTCGGACGGCAAGAAGTTCGGAAGCGACCGAGGATATGCAAGCCCCGCTGAAACCAGTTATCGGCCGGCCGAAAGTTCCTATAGCCAGCCAGGAATCTGATCACCGGTAATCTCTGAATTTGCGCAAACAAAAACAGGCAGGTGACGATTCACCTGCCTGAAGTTTGCGGAGATTGCCGGCTCTACTCCCGTCGTGCGCTCGCCGTACCGGTAACGAGTACTCGTTGCGGTGCCGCGACTTTTGCTGACGGAACCTTCAGGTCCACATTCAGAGATGCGACCTCCGGCTTTCCGTTCGAGGGCGCTGAGAAGCTAAGCTCATATTGATGGCTCAGCCTGCGCCGTAGATCTTGCAGAAACGGCTGCAGAGAAACCGGATTGCCCATGCCTTGCCAGTAACTGTTGCCGCCCGTCGCCTGCGTCACTATCTGCAGCAGGCTTTGCCCCGCGTTGTTTGCGTACTCGGTGTTGTTTGCACGGCCCATGTTTTTCCAGTAGAGGGAGTAGACGATCATACCGGCGCGCACTGAGTCGTTGATTGCCGCATCGACGTACGGATCGTCCGGATTGAACTGTCGATCGTAGTTGTCCACCCCATCGGTGATCATCAAGACTTCGCGACGCGCAGTCCGATCATGCGATGGCCAGTTCTTCGCCAGGTCAGAGAGGCAGAAGTAGGGACTTGCGTTGGAGCCCGGAAATCCGCTGCTCACGTGCAGGCCCTTGAGCACATCGGCCCCATCGGACGAAAGCTGGCCGCCCAGAACGGCACGTCCATTTTCCATATAGGCGATCGCCATCCGTGTGTTGGGGGGCATTTCCTTGACGAATGCCTCCAGGTCATTGAACTGGGAGCCAAGGCTGGTGCGAGCTCCACTATCGATCAGCAGAATGAGTTCCACAGGACTGTTCGAATCCCGAAGTGGTGTGAAGCTCGTCACGGTGGAGTCTTTGCCGTTCACCTTGACTTTGAATCCCTGGGGAACCTGGCCGATGTTGTCGTTCGGGTGTGCAGGCAAAACCGTGACGATTGCGCGTCCCTGTCCCTGCTGATCGTTCTTCTGCGCAAATGCAGGAGAAGCCGCCAGAACGGTTCCGACGGTTAGTGCGATCGCTAATCCTATTGTTTTCATTTACCTTTTCCTCATTCATGCGCCCTCTGGCAACAGTTAATCGAAGGGGCGCGTTCCTTCTCGTCTTTACATACTTAGATGCCGAGGGCGGATATTTGTTGCGGTGCGGCACCTAAGCGGGCTGGTTTCCGCACTTTGGCTTCAATCAGATGAATGGACCGGGTTGCATTTCAGGTACCATTCCGATAACATTCATAGATGTGCCCGGGGAAATCTCCGGGCCGTCAATAACACCACGGCATTTGAACCTGTTCGAGGGCGGCAATCGCTGAGTTTTTGGTGCGACGAGCCTCCAGGTTCCCCGAAAATGGGGCTGGCAAATGCGGTGGGAGACGAGGATCTGATGGCTAAGACCAGCAAGAACATTGCTAAGGCGCGTGCGGCTGTGACAAAGCCCGCGTATCCGCTAAATGAAGCGGTTACCCTGCTCAAGGAAGTCAAGTACGCCAAGTTCGACGAGACTGTCGATCTGACGATGCGTCTGGGTGTCGATACCCGCCATGCCGACCAGATGGTGCGCGGAACCGTTGTTCTGCCTCACGGACTGGGCAAGACCAAATCGGTTGCGGTAATCGCCAGCGGCGACCGCCAGAAGGAAGCGCAGGAAGCCGGCGCAGACTTTGTGGGCGGCGAAGAGATGGTCGAGAAGATTCAGAAAGAGAACTGGACCGACTTCGACGCGCTGATTGCAACGCCCGACATGATGAAGGTTGTAGGCCGTTTGGGCAAGGTGCTTGGACCTAAGGGTCTGATGCCGAACCCCAAGACTGGAACCGTGACCCTGGATGTGGCTGCGGCGGTGAAAGAGATCAAGGCCGGTAAGGTAGAGTTTCGCGCAGACAAGACCAGCCTGGTGCACGTCCCGGTAGGCAAGCTGAGCTTTGACCCTCAGAAGCTGGTGGAGAACGCGACCACGGTAATCACGTCGATTGTGCGTGCCAAGCCTTCCGCGGCGAAGGGTAAATACATCAAGAGCGTCACGCTGAGCTCGACGATGGGCCCTGGAGTTCCGCTGGATTCGGCTGTGGCCGATGCGGCAGGCAAGCACTAGAAGAGCAGGTTTCAGGGGTCAGAGATCAGGGATCAGTTGAAGCGGTAGCGCGGCTGAGAATTCTGGTGGACCGAAGAAGTTGAAAAGGCATTTGAAACGAGCGCCCTGCGCGGGCGGGAGGGAGTCGGGAATTCAAATCGGGGTTGTTGAAAGCTGACCCTGATCTCTGAACCCTGATCCCTGGAGTTTGACATGGCAATTTCGAAAGCAAAGAAGACTGAGAAGGTCAAGCTGCTGGCCAAGGAGCTTGAGACCTCGACAACCGCAATCATCGGCACGTTCAGTAAGCTGACTGTCGCCAAGGATTACGAACTGCGCAAGGTCATTCGCGAAGCGGGTGGCAAGTATCGCGTGGTCAAGAACAAGCTCGCGGCCGTTTCAAGCGAAGGCAGCTCGATTGCCCCTGCTCTGCAAGGCCTGAAGGGCGTGAACTCGGTTGCGTTCACCTCAGGCGATCCTGTTGCGCTGGCCAAGGTATTTGCGAAGTGGGCCGGCGAAAATGCGGAGTTTCAGTTCAAGCTGGGTATCGTTGACGGCAAGCTGATCAGCGTGGAAGAGGTCAAGGCGCTGGCAACCATGCCAGGCAAGGAAGAGCTCTTCTCGAAGCTCCTCTACCTCATCAACGCTCCGGCGCAGCGGTTGGTTACGGTGATGAATGCCACCGGGCGCGATCTGGCGGTCGTTATCAACCAGGGCGTGGAAAAAGAAAAGTTTGCAGGCGCCGCCTAGCGGCGTCGCAGCCATCAACTTTCAGCCGAAGAAGCTGAAGGCTGAGGGCTGAAAGCTACAAGTTGTTTTTAGGATTTTGGCAGTAAAGCAGGCGGGAAGTGCGCGAGTCTGGCGCGTCGGAAACTTACCGTTTGGGTTGCTGCCGGGAATATCAATATCAACGGATTGAATGGAGAAAAGACATGGCGGATCTCGCACAGTTGGAAGAACAGATTGTTAGCCTGAGCCTGCTCGAGGCGGCGACCCTGGTAAAGAAGCTTGAAGAGCGCCTCGGCGTCTCGGCGGCAGCAGCGGCTCCGGTCGCGGTTGCTGGCGGCGGCGGCGCGGCAGCGGCCCCGGCGGCAGAAGAGAAGACCGAGTTCCAGGTCATCCTCAAGGATGCCGGTGCGAACAAGATCAACACCATCAAGGCTGTCCGTGAGGTTACCTCGCTCGGCCTGAAGGAAGCCAAGGACCTGGTCGACGGCGCCCCCAAGGCGTTGAAGGAAAGCGCGACCAAGGACGAGGCTGAGGCGATCAAGAAGAAGTTCGAAGGCGTCGCAACCATCGAAGTTAAGTAGTTCGGTACGCGACTTGCAAGACGAGCCGGGACGCGCTACGATAGACGTTGCGCGTCTTTTCGGCCCATGCTGGGTTTTTCTGCGGTTTGGGCGAAAGCCACATACAGCGCGTCTTGATAAAAGAGTCAAAGGGCACAAGTGTTCGCAACTTCGGCTGGGCCAAGCAGCCGTGGGGCGTCCATCAACGTGAAGTTAAGTGCTCTAGTGTCAACGGGATAGCGGGTTCCCCGGTGACGGATGTCGTTTGGCAGGCGGCGGCAGCAGAAGCGAGCTTTGGGATCGGCGATAGCGTTGCAACAAAAATCGGATGGGAGCACAGGCATCAAGCCGCGCTCGTGAGGAATTGCGTCCTCGCGGGCATTTGTGTCTCTACCGCGGCAGATTAGGCTTTGTCAGCGAAATCTACCAGGCATTTGCAGGCATTCGGGCCGGAATTTTCGGCAGGTCTGCTACCGATTAGTGCGCAGTCTACGGCAATTCCAGAGTTGGTAATGCGCTTGAATGATTTTGGAGATCGCTCCTGGTAGCCGCGTCGATTTGACGAGGTTGGCTTCGAGGAGTGGAAACTCTGGAATTGCTTATAGCGCAAAACCCTGAAGTGCGGCAATGCCTGTGGCGCGATTTTCATGAGCGCCGCAATCCAGTAAACACGCTTGGCGCGGGGATTCCGGGAGTATCGGCGAGATGACCGCCGCACCCCCTGGACGGGATTGGCAACTGCAGGTGCCAATCTGATTGATCGGATTTCTGTACGTAAACTGCTGGCGCCTCGAGACTCAGGTGCCGGCCCGGCGCAAACCTGGATGGCGGGATTTGCGCTGGTGTGACGAGCCTCAGGAGTGAAGCATGCCTAACGAGAAGCGCGCGATTCGCAGCCGACTCGATTTTTCCAAGATTCCAACCGCAACCCAGATTCCTAACCTGATCGAAGTGCAGCGCCGCTCCTATGAGCGTTTTCTGCAGATGGACAAGCTGCCCAACGAGCGTGATGACTCGGGGCTGCAGTCGGTGTTTGTTTCTGTTTTCCCCATTACCGACTTCCGCGGAATCTCGCAGCTCGATTTCGTTGACTACTCGATCGGCAACTGGGAGTGCAAGTGCGGCCACCTCAAGGGTCTTCACCACCTGAGAACCGCGTGTACGCATTGCGGCGCAATGGTTATCACGGATCCGTTTCTTCCCGGCGATGTTCTCTGCCACAAGTGCGGAACGTACAACAAGAACGTTCCCGACTTCTGTAACAAGTGCGGCGATCCTGTCGGCCTGCAACTGAAGTATGACCAGCAGGAGTGCGAAGAGCGCGGCATGACGTTCTCTGCCCCGCTGAAAGTGACGGTCCGCCTCACCATCTACGACAAGGATGCGGAGACCGGCAACAAGACTATCCGCGACATCAAGGAGCAGGAAGTCTTCTTCGGCGACATTCCGCTGATGACGCCGAACGGCACGTTCATCGTCAACGGCACAGAGCGCGTTATCGTCTCGCAGTTGCATCGTTCGCCCGGCGTCTTCTTTGAGACGGCGAACAACCGCACCTACTTCCTCGGCAAGATCATTCCCTATCGCGGATCGTGGGTAGAGTTCGAATACGACCAGAAGAACACGCTCTACGTCCGCATCGACCGCAAGCGCAAGTTCCTGGGAACGATCTTCCTGCGCGCGCTTGGCCTGCGCTCGGACGAAGAAATTCTGAAGACCTTCTACACCATTGATCGCATTCACATCGTGAATGGCAAGCTGCAGTGGGCCGTTCAAGCCGATCCCAAGGCGGCCACGCACCTGCAGGGCGCGAAGCCGGCGCACGCCGTTCTTCATAAGGGCGAAGAGATCGCCCATTCCGGGCGCAAAATTACCGCGAACACCATGAAGGCAATTCGTGCGGCCAACATCGACAAGATCGAGATTGAGTCCGCCGAACTTGATGGTGCAATCACTGCCGCCGACATCGTCGACCTGAACACCGGTGAAGTGATCGTTGAAGCCAACGTGGAACTGACTGCCGATCGCCTGCACAAGGTGATGGCGAGCGGGGCAACGAGCTTTGAGCTCTTCTTCCCCGAGCGCGACGACGTGGGCAACATCATCACCAACACGCTGAAGCGCGATTCGGTGCACAAGCCCGAAGAGGCGCTGATCGAGATCTACCGCAAGCTGCGCCCGGGCGATCCGCCGACGCTGGATACCGCAACTGCGCTCTTCGAAGGCATGTTCTTCGATCCGCGCAAATACGACTTCTCGCGCGTGGGCCGTCTCAAGTTCAACATCAAGCTGTATGAGAACCAGGATGCCACCCAGCTCGACCATCGCACGCTGACGCCGGAAGATTTCTACGGCACCATCCGCTACCTGCTTAAGCTGCGCAAGAACATCGGCATGGTTGACGACATCGATCACCTTGGCAACCGCCGCGTTCGCGCAGTTGGCGAGTTGATGGAGAACCAGTTCCGCATTGGCCTTGTCCGTATGGAACGCGCCATCAAGGAAAAGATGAGCGTGTATCAGGAACTGTCGACGGCGATGCCGCACGACCTGATCAACGCCAAGCCGGTCATGGCCGCGATCCGCGAGTTCTTCGGTTCCTCGCAGCTCTCGCAGTTCATGGATCAGACGAATCCGCTCTCCGAGATCACGCACAAGCGGCGTCTCTCGGCTCTTGGGCCGGGCGGTTTGTCGCGTGAGCGCGCTGGCTTTGAAGTCCGCGACGTGCACACGACGCACTACGGCCGCATCTGTCCGATTGAAACGCCGGAAGGTCCGAACATCGGCCTCATCAGCTCCCTGAGCTGCTTTGCGCGAATCAATGAGTACGGATTCATCGAGTCGCCTTACCGAAAGGTGAAGGACTCGCGCATCCTCGACTACGTTGAAATTGTCAACGCAGGCGAAAGCGGACTGCGCGTAGGCGATCACATCGAGAAGGAAGAAGCGTTCAAGCTAAATGCCTCGCTGAAGAAGGCGGGCAAGCGGCAGATTGATTTCATGCCGTTCAGCTTCTACCTCTCGGCATGGGAAGAAGACAAGCACACCATCGCGCAGGCGAACATCGAGTTCAATGAGAACGGTCAGATCACGGAAGACCTGGTCAATGCCCGTCGCCAGGGCAACTTTGTTCTGGTGAACCGGACCGAGGTCGACTACATCGACGTCTCGCCGAAGCAGCTTGTTTCGGTGGCCGCGTCGCTGGTGCCGTTCCTCGAACACGACGACGCTAACCGCGCGCTCATGGGTGCAAACATGCAGCGCCAGTCGGTTCCTCTGCTCGTTGCCGAGGCTCCGCTGGTGGGTACCGGCATGGAAGGCGTTACGGCCCGCGATTCAGGCGCCGTGATTCTGGCCAAGCGCAACGGCATCGTGGACTCGGTCGACTCCGAGCGCATCATCGTGCGCGTCGAAGGCGAACACCATCCCACGCAGCTGTCGCGTGAAGTTGGGTCGGACATCTACACGCTTATCAAGTTCAAGCGCTCGAACCAGAACACGTGCATTAATCAAAAACCCGTGGTCCGCGAGGGCGAGCGCGTTATCAAGGGACAGGTCATCGCTGACGGTCCTTGCACCGAGCAGGGCGAGTTGGCACTGGGACGTAACGTTCTGGTGGCCTTCATGCCATGGCGAGGCTACAACTTCGAAGACGCGATCCTGATCAGCGAAAAGCTGGTGCGTGAGGACTACTACACCTCGGTGCACATCGAGGAATTCGAGATCGAAGCTCGCGACACGAAGCTTGGACCCGAAGAAATCACGCGCGACATTCCCAACGTCAGCGAGCATGCACTGCGCGACCTGGACGAGAGCGGAGTTATCCGCATCGGCGCCCAGATCGGCCATGGCGACATCCTCGTCGGCAAGGTAACGCCGAAAGGCGAGACGCAACTCACTCCTGAGGAAAAGCTGCTGCGCGCCATCTTCGGCGAAAAGGCCGGCGATGTTCGCGATGCTTCGCTCACCTGCCCTCCGGGTATCGAAGGCACGGTGGTCGACGTCCGCATCTTCTCCCGCAAGGGTCAGGAAAAGGACGAGCGCGCCAAGCTGATTGAAGCTGATTATGTTGCCAAGCTCGAGAAGAACCTCGGCGACGAAATCCGCATTTTGACCGACGAGCGCCTGAAGCGCCTGGAAGGAATTCTGGGAGCCAAGGAAGTGCTCGCCGACCTGCACGACGAGCGGACCAACAAGCGCCTGCTGACCAAGGGCGCACTGCTGGATCGCGAAACGATCGAGCGCATCTCCACCAAGAACCTCAAGCGCATCCGCTACAACGACAAGGATCCCCGCGTCAACGAGCAGATCGATGAGATCGAAGAGATGACCTCGCGCCAGATCGAAGTGCTGCGCAAGATCACCAATGAGAAGATCGCCAAGCTGCAAAAGGGCGACGAACTGCCTCCGGGCGTCATCAAGCTGGTCAAGGTCTACGTTGCCATGAAGCGCAAGCTCTCAGTCGGCGACAAGATGGCCGGCCGTCACGGTAACAAGGGCGTGATCGCGCGCATTCTTCCCGAAGAAGACATGCCGTATCTGCCCGACGGTACTCCCGTTGAGATCGTACTCAATCCACTCGGCGTTCCTTCTCGTATGAACGTCGGACAGATTCTGGAAACGCATCTCGGCTGGGCCGCACATGCGCTGGGCGCCAAGATTGCTGCATTGATCAAGGCCAACAGCGACGTTGAGGCAACGCGCGAACTCATGAAGAAAGAGTTTGCCGGAACCGCAACACTGCGCCAGCTGCTTGAGCTCGACGACGAGATGCTGCTCCGTGTTGGAGCAGGCATGAAGCGCGGCATCTGGTTCGGTACCGCGGTGTTCGACGGCGCCAAAGAAGACGAGATCAAGGCTCTGCTGGCTTCGGCTGGTCTGCCTTCATCCGGCAAGACGGCGCTCTTCGACGGTATGACCGGCGAGCAGTTTGAACAGCCAGTCACCGTGGGCTACATCTACATGCTCAAGCTCTCGCACCTGGTCGACGACAAGATTCACGCTCGTTCGATCGGACCATACTCGCTCATCACGCAGCAGCCGCTGGGTGGCAAGGCGCAGTTCGGCGGACAGCGCTTCGGCGAAATGGAAGTGTGGGCCCTCGAAGCATATGGCGCCGCATACATCCTGCAGGAGCTGCTGACTGCGAAGTCCGATGACGTCTATGGCCGTACGAAGATCTACGAGGCCATCGTCAAGGGCGAAGCGGCAATCGAGCCGGGTGTGCCGGAGTCGTTCAACGTGCTCATTCGCGAATTGCAGTCGCTATGCCTCGATGTGGAACTGATCAAGCGCGCGGACCTTCTCAAGAAGGCCCCTGTGCCGGAAGTTGCAGCAGTCGCCGACTAGCCATGGAATCGGGTGCCCCGGGTCTCGATTTTGAGACCTGGGATTACTCAGATCAGAGTTAGCCGGAAGCAAAGAGTTTTTCGGTGTCCTTCTTGAAAGCGGTAACCGCCGCTTCCCGGGAAGGAAGGACCCCTAAAAGAATCCCGGGAGATACCGCGGCGAGTGCTGAAAGGCCCGCCAAGGAGGGTTACCTTGTTCCGTTCAAACCCGTTTGAACTCACCAGCCCGATTACCGATTTTGACGCTATCCGCATCATGCTTGCCTCGCCGGAGAAGATCCGCAGCTGGTCGCATGGTGAGGTTACGAAGCCGGAAACCATCAACTACCGCACCTTCAAGCCTGAACGCGATGGCTTGTTCTGCGCCCGCATTTTTGGACCAGTGACGGACTGGGAGTGTCTCTGCGGCAAGTACAAGCGCATGAAGCACCGCGGCGTTATCTGCGACAAGTGCGGCGTCGAAGTAACGGTGAGCAAAGTGCGCCGCGAGCGCATGGGCCACATCGAGCTCGCATCCCCGTGCTCGCACGTCTGGTTCTTCAAGGGCTTGCCCTCGCGAATCGGCCATCTGCTCGATATTTCTCTGCGCGACCTTGAGAGCATTCTTTACTTCGAGTCCTACGTTGTTGTCGACGTGGGCGACGCTCCGGTGAAGGAGCGCGAGATCATCAAGGACGAAGCCCGCTACCGCGAGCTCGACCAGCAGTATCGTCCGTCCGGCTTCAAAGCCATGATGGGCGCCGAGGCTATCAAGGAATTGCTGAAGCGCGTCCAGATCGAAGAGCTTGGCCTGGAACTGCGCGAGCGCATGAAGACCGAGACCTCCGCGCAGAAGAAGATCAAGTACGCAAAGCGTCTCAAGGTTGTCGAGGCATTCCGCAAGTCGAGCAACAAGCCGCAGTGGATGATTCTCGATGTGCTGCCGGTCATTCCTCCAGAGCTGCGCCCGCTGGTGCCGCTGGATGGCGGCCGCTTTGCCACCTCGGATCTGAACGACCTCTATCGTCGCGTCATCAACCGCAACAACCGGTTGAAGAAGCTGATGGACCTGCACGCGCCTGAAGTGATCGTGCGCAACGAAAAGCGCATGCTTCAGGAAGCCGTGGACGCGCTGTTTGATAACGGCCGTCGCGGTCGTGTGCTGCGTGGCGCCAACAATCGCCCGCTCAAGTCGCTCTCTGACACCCTCAAGGGCAAGCAGGGTCGCTTCCGTCAGAACCTGCTCGGCAAGCGCGTCGACTACTCCGGCCGTTCGGTCATCGTGGTCGGTCCGGAACTGAAGCTGCACCAGTGCGGTTTGCCGAAGAAGATGGCGCTGGAACTTTTCAAGCCCTTCATCTATCACCGCCTCGAGCAGACGGGTCACTGCACCACCATCAAGCAAGCCAAGGAAATGGTGGAAATGCAGGAGCCGGTGGTGTGGGACATCCTTGAAGAAGTCATCAAGGATCATCCCGTACTGCTGAACCGCGCCCCAACCCTTCACCGTCTCGGCATCCAGGCATTTGAGCCGGTGCTCGTCGAAGGCAAGGCCATCAAGATTCACCCGCTGGTCTGCACCGCATTCAACGCCGACTTTGACGGCGACCAGATGGCCGTACACATCCCTCTGTCTCCAGAAGCCCAGATCGAAGCCAGCGTGCTGATGCTCGCTTCGCACAACATCCTTTCGCCCGCGTCGGGCCAGCCCATCACCGTTCCTACCCAGGACATGGTGCTCGGACTCTACTACCTGACCAAGGCGAAGAAGGGTGGCATCGGCGAGGGCCGCGTCTTCTCGA
>CAWHSK010000007.1:0-887784 GCA_963832035.1 uncultured Acidobacteriaceae bacterium
AGTCGGCTTTCGTGGAGGGTGAGGTTTTGCCGGGAAATGCGCTGCCCATTGGGGGCGCGCGCCAGACCGGAGACGGAGTCAATTTTGTCTTGTTCAGCCGCCACGCGACCCGTGTTCACCTGGAACTCTATCAAAATGCGAACGACTCGCGTGCGGCCAGGAGCATTGATTTGGATCCGGTGCGTCATCGGACCGGTGACATCTGGCATGTTTGGGTGCGAGGTATTCCGGCGGGTCAACTCTATGGCTATCGTATCGAGGGCCCCTATCAACCGGAACTGGGTCATCGCTTTAATCCAAACAGGTTGCTTTTAGATCCGTATGCAAGAGCAATCGCCGGCGTTGAGTATTGGGATTTTTCAGCCGCTCGCGGCTACGATTCATCGAGCAGCCTGAGTGACTTGAGTATTTCAACTGTCGATAACGCAGGCACCACACCGAAGTGCATCTTTACCAGCGACGACTTCGATTGGGAGACGGATGCGCCACCGAATCATTCACCATCCGACACGGTGATCTATGAGACGCACGTACGCGGATTCACCATCGATCCCACGTCGAGGGTAGCCCATCCCGGGACTTTCCGCTCTTTGACCGAAAAGATCCCCTATCTGAAAGACCTCGGCGTGACGGCAATCGAGTTGATGCCGGTTACCGAATTTAACGAAAACGAACTGATGCGACTAAACCCGGTAACCAAAAAGAAGCTCACAAACTATTGGGGATACAATCCGGTTGCGCTGTTCTCCCCGAAGCAGTCCTACAGCATCGGAGGAGCACCCGGGCAGCAGGCACTGGAGTTCCGGGAGATGGTTAAGGCTTTTCATCGCGCCGGGATCGAAGTGATTCTCGATATTGTTCTGAACCATACGGCTGAAGGAGATGAGCTGGGGCCGACGTTTTGTCTGCGTGGGATTGAAAACTCGATCTTCTACACGTTGGAAGAGGACGGCCGAAGATACTACAAAGACTTTACCGGTGTCGGTAATACGCTCAACGCGAATCATCCCGTGATGAGACAGTTCGTCATGCTGGTTCTGAGGTACTGGGCTATGCAGATGCACGTAGATGGTTTTCGCTTCGACCTCGCTTCTGTCCTGGGCCGGGACGAGAATGGAAAGATCCTCCGCAACGCTCCCCTTCTCGAAAGCATTGCTGAAGATCCCATCCTGCGCGACATAAAGATTATCGCGGAAGCTTGGGATGCAGGTGGAGCCTATCAAGTGGGATGTTTCTCCACGCAACGCTGGACAGAATGGAATGGTCGTTTTCGTGACGATGTGCGCCGCTTCTGGATCGGCGATGCGGGCATGATGGGGCAGTTTGCCAATCGCATCTGTGGAAGCTCGGATCTATACCAAAGATCTGGCAAGGGCCCTCGAGCCAGCTTGAACTTTATAACTTCCCATGACGGATTCACACTCAATGATCTGGTCAGTTTTAAGCAGAAGCATAATGACGAGAATGGCGAGAACAGCCGCGATGGAAGCGATGGCAATTACAGCGACAATTGCGGGATGGAAGGGCCAACCGATGATCCCGCTGTCGACGCACTGCGGAACCGCCTAATCAAGTCGTTGCTCTTGACGCTGTTTGTCTCTCGGGGGATTCCCATGTTGCTGGGCGGCGATGAGTTTCGTCGAAGCCAGCGCGGAAATAACAACGCGTACTGCCAGGATAATGAGGTGAGCTGGTTTGACTGGAGCCTGGTGGAGAAACACAAAGACATTCTGCGCTTCACGCGCGGAATGATCGCCTTTCGTCGAGCACATCCTGTCTTGCGAAAGGAGGTTTTCTACACAGATGCTGACCTAAAATGGTTCGCACCAAACGGTGGAGCGCCCGACTGGACGGAGGAGTGGCGGAAATCGTTTGCATGTCTCATCCTAGGTCAGACCGAGCCCGACTTATTCCTAATGTTTAGCGCCCACAACGGACCGCTTGATTTTTCCATTCCTTCGTTGGCGTCGAATAAGGCATGGCGTTTAGCGGTGGATACCGCGCAGATCGCCCCTTTCGATCTCTACGACGCTGGAAAAGAGCCCCTTTTGCAAGGGCAAAGAAGCTTTCGAGTTGAAGCCCGATCGAGTGCGATTCTTTTGGCCGATGAACGCGAGGTGCCAGTTGGGTATTAGTGCCGCTGCTGGAAAACCCGCTGATGCTTCTATCCTCGTGAACGTCCCAAAGCTCATCACCGCCTACTACGAGTTGCGTCCCGATCCGAGTGACCCGCAACAGCGTGTCGTGTTTGGTACGTCGGGCCATCGCGGATCTGCTGCAAGCGTGACATTCAATGAGTGGCACATCCTGGCGATCACTCAAGCGATTTGTGACTACCGGAAGATCCAGAAAATTGATGGGCCCCTCTTCCTCGGTATGGATACTCACGCGCTATCCGAGCCCGCATATGCCAGCGCACTGGAAGTGCTTGCGGGAAACAGCGTCGACGTGATGCTCTCTGAAGGCACTGCATACACCCCGACTCCTGCCGTCTCCCATTCGATTTTGCGGTACAACCGCAGTAAGCGGTCAGGGTTGGCCGACGGCATAGTAATCACGCCGTCTCACAATCCTCCAGACGATGGTGGATTCAAATACGATCCACCACAAGGAGGGCCGGCCGAGACAAACGTAACTTCCTGGATCGAATCGAAAGCCAACGAGTTTTTGCGATCGGCGCTCGATGCTGTGAAAAGAGTCTCTCTCGGGAAAGCTATTCAAGCCTCCACCACGCACAGGTACGACTTCTTGAACGCGTACGTCGAAGATCTTGACACCGTCGTGGATATGGCCGTCATCCGCAAAGCGAAGATCAGGCTTGCGGTAGACCCCCTCGGCGGGGCTGGCATCGACTATTGGCCACGAATTGCTGAGAAGTATGGCCTGGACCTCACGATCGTGAATGAATCCGTTGATCCCACGTTTCGCTTCATGACTGTGGATTGGGATGGGAAGATTCGCACGGATCCTTCGTCGCCGTATGCCATGCAGAGGCTTATCGGTCTGAAAGACAAGTTCGACCTCGCGTTTGCTGCGGATGCGGATCACGACCGTCACGGTATCGTCACCAAGGGGAGCGGGTTGTTGCCGCCAAATCACTACCTTTCGGTCTGTGCGCACTATCTAGTTTCAGATCGAAAAGGCTGGCGCGAGAACGTGGCCGTTGGGAAAACCGTAGTTAGCAGCAGCATGATTGACCGAGTCATCGCGCGCCTGCAACGGCCGCTCTACGAAGTGCCAGTGGGCTTCAAATGGTTCGTCGAAGGCTTGCTCGCTGGCCGTCTGGGTTTCGCAGGCGAGGAAAGCGCTGGTTCTTCTTTTCTCAGGAAAGATGGCAGCGTCTGGACCACGGACAAGGACGGAATCATTCCTTGTCTGCTCTCGGCAGAGATTACTGCGCGCATGGGAAAAGATCCAGGTGAGATTTATCGCGAACTCACGAGGGAGCTAGGGGATCCGGTGTACGAGCGTATCGACGCTCCTGCCACGCCCGAACAGAAAGCCATTCTGGAGAAATTATCGCCCGACGATATTCGGGCAACAGAAATTGCCGGCGAGAAGATTGAGCAGATTCTCACCACCGCTCCCGGAGACGGGAAGGCCATTGGTGGAATCAAAGTAATCGTCAAGGATGGATGGTTTGCGGCACGACCATCGGGCACGGAAGAAATCTACAAGATTTATGCCGAGAGCTTTCTCGGGCAGGACCATCTTCGCAAGATCCAGTTGGAAGCACAGGCGATCGTTTCGGAAACGCTGGCGCGCAACACTCAGACAGCTTAAGAGAACAACCAGTGAGAAGGAGTTCCTTATGAGTTCCCCAACCAACGTTGGTCGTCCGCTCGATGCGAGCATTTCTGATGCGCTGACAGATCTAGCGTTGGATATGAGGTGGTCGTTTAATCACGCGGCGGATCGGCTTTGGGAGCAGCTCGACCCTGAGCTCTGGGAACTGACGCACAATCCTTGGGTCGTGCTGCAAACCGTATCTCAGGAGAAACTGCAAAGTGTTACGGCCGACCCAGACTTTGAAAAATTGCTAACTCAGCTTCAAGAAGAGAAAACGCATGATGAACGGTCGGACGGGTGGTTTCAAAAGGCCTATCCGAATTCGGGCGTGTCAACAATAGCGTATTTCTCGATGGAGTTCATGTTAAGCCAGGCCTTGCCGATTTATTCGGGCGGGCTGGGAAACGTAGCCGGCGACCAACTCAAGGCAGCGAGCAACTTGTGCGTTCCTGTAATCGGAGTCAGTCTTCTCTACCAGCAGGGCTATTTTCGCCAGGAAATTGATATTCAGGGCAACCAGCAGGCCCTGTACCCATTTAATGATCCCGGCCAGTTGCCTATCCGGCCGGTGCGGAAACCAAATGGCGAATGGCTACGGCTCGTCCTTCCTTTGCCTGGGTTTGAATTGTGGATTCGAGCCTGGCAGGTGCAGGTAGGCAGGACGAGATTGTATTTGCTGGATGCGAACGTCCCTGCAAACCCTCCTGAGTATCGCGCCATTACAACCGAGCTGTACGGCGGCGGTCCTGAGTTGCGATTGAGACAGGAGTTTGTGCTTGGTATCGGGGGCTGGCGACTTCTGCGCGCATTGGGATTGTAGCCAGAGGTTTGCCATCTCAATGAAGGTCATGCCGCCTTCGCGTTGCTCGAACGGGCCGGTTCCTACATGGAAGATAACGGTCAGACCTTTGATGTCGCGCTTGCTGTCACTCGTGCCGGGAACCTCTTTACAACCCATACTCCGGTGGAGGCAGGTTTTGACCGTTTCACTCCCGGCATGATGGAACGATATCTCAAGAAGTATGCGGAGGAGAAGCTTTCGATTTCATTCGAGAGGCTTCTGGCGCTGGGTCGCCAGAATCCACAAGACTCATCTGAGGCGTTCAATATGGCCTACCTCGCAATCCGAGGCAGCCACGCCATCAACGGCGTCAGTAAATTGCATGGTCAAGTTAGCCGGCGGATCTTTCAGGGCTTGTTTCCAAGATGGCCGGAAGAAGAAGTGCCAGTGACGCATGTGACCAACGGGGTTCACATGCCTACGTGGGACTCTGCGGAAGCAGACCGCGTTTGGACATTGGCGTGCGGCAAGAACCGTTGGCGCGGAGCGTTGGCAAACATGTTGCAGGATGTCAGCGCCGTAAGTGACTCCGACCTTTGGCAACTCCGCGCCGAAAGCCGGCGAATTCTCGTTCACTACGTGCGCAGGCTCTACACCCGTCAATCAGCTGCTCGTGGGGCTTCGAAGGAAGATCTGATGCGGGCAGCACGAATACTCGAGGCCGATGTTTTGACCCTTGGATTCGCTCGCCGGTTTGCGACGTACAAGCGCCCGAACCTCCTTCTTCATGATCCGGCGCGTCTACTTGGCATCCTGATGAATCGAGAGCACCCCGTCCAATTGGTGCTCGCGGGAAAGGCACATCCGCAGGATGTCGAGGGGCAAAAGATGATCAAGGTGTGGATCGAGTTTGCCCAGCGTCCTGAAGCTCGATCCCGAGTGGTCTTTCTCGCCGACTACGACATGCTCATGGCGGAACACCTGGTTCAGGGAGTGGACGTCTGGGTGAACACTCCACGACGCCCTTGGGAAGCGAGCGGCACAAGCGGGATGAAAGTGCTGGTGAACGGCGGGCTGAATCTCTCGGAACTTGATGGTTGGTGGGCCGAGGCATATTCGCCAGAGGTGGGCTGGGCTATTGGCGATGGGCGCGAACACGGGGATGATCCTTCCTGGGACTCAACCGAAGCCGAAAGCCTTTATGCGGTGCTTGAGAATGAAGTTGTGCCAGAGTTTTATTCGCGGGATGAGCGTGGAATTTCGCGCCGTTGGGTTGATCGCATGCGTGCAAGTATGGCTCGGTTGACTCCGAGTTTCTCAGCAAATCGCGTGGTGCGGCAATATACCGATGAATGCTACGTCGCGACTGCTGCTGCTTTTGGCCGGCGAGCCGAGAACCGAGGCTCACTTGGCGCAGATTTAGTCGCATGGGAGGCGGACTTGGCAAAACACTGGTCCTCGCTTCGATTCGGTTCCGCGACCGTTCAGCAAAGCGGCGAGCAATCACTTTTCCAGGTTCAGGTCTTTTGGGGTGACATGAACTCCGGAGCGATAAGCGCCGAACTCTACGCGAACGGAGAGAACGACTCTGCCACGGTCATCGAAAAGATGAGTCGTGGCGAACGGCTGAGTGGCGAGGAGATGGGCTTTACATATACAGCTCTTGTTCCCGCAACTCGTCCGGCTGGGGACTATACTCCGCGCCTCATTCCCCAGCACGAGGCGGCATCGGTCCCGTTGGAGGCGCCCTTTATTCTGTGGCACGACGCACCCTCCTGGCGATGACTCAGAACCATTTAAGAATTTGAAAGCGAGGTAATCAGATTGCGAAGCAGCGTGATGGAGTGAGATGACCTGTCCGCTAAGACTTTCTTCCGAGAGCTTCCTTGCTGGGGCGCTTTCTGGTTCTGGCCGCTTTGGCTGCAGCCTCAAACCCTATGCGGATTCGGGTGTTTGCCCAGTTCATGCCAGTTGGTCTCGGAAAGGTTCACGCCGTAATACTTCGCGGCCTTTTCAATGTTGGCAAATGCTAAAGCCCGATTTTCATCTGATACGCCTAGCACTTGATCAAATCGGGCAACAGCATTCCGCACGTGTTGAGCATCGGTCATCGGCTCTTTGTGCTGCCTGGGAAACGCAAACACGCTCTCAGGAAGGTCGCCTCGTGTAATGCGACGCGTGGCTTCCTCGAACGGCTCCCAGGTTGGTTCCAAAGTTGACATGCTACCTCCACATTTGAGTAGCTGCTTGTACTCCACTCCATTTAACTCATGTGCTTCTTCGCAATTGCTTCAATCTCCGGCTCGGTGAGTGCAGAAAGATCCACAACCTCGGTTGCAATCACCCGCCGATAAAGCGTCGGATGATGTTTCTTCAAGTATTCCGCAAGAAATTCCAGAGCGCTGCTCTTTCCCGTGCCGTGGCCGACCAGGACGATTTTCTGGGAAGGTAGAAGGTCTTTCGCGAGCTCTTCATAGAACGAAGGCTCCTCCGGAACCCGTTGGCCTTGATAGTGAGTTTCCTTGCGGTGGATCAAGTGGCGATGAAATCCATGCGGATCATACGGCCTCTCAGCGTCATCGCGTTGGTTGCCGTCCACATCCTGGTAGACCCGTGCAAGTTGGTGATCGATGACAACAATGCTGCGTATCGGTTGGACTGGCTTGTTGTGGGTGCCGCTAAGATCGGTTTCGCGCAGGAACCTGCGAAGGCGCGATACTTCTCTTTCTTCAAGGCTATGTGTGCTCGGACGTTTGAAGAATGCACGTTGCGAGCCAACTATAAACGCAAACTCAGTCCCCCCGTGCGGTTCGATTTCACCCACCTTCCCGATCAGTTCGACGACATCACTCCAGTGAACGTTACGCGGAAGGCTGCCCCTTAGGAGACTTTCCAGAAGCAACTCGTGTTTGTGATCGAGATGCGTGTTCATTCTTCCCCTTTTCCTTGTCGGAGTTTCGCAAAGGTCTCGCTTCGATTGGAATCTAAGCCGCCTTCTCCGCGGCCATGAAATTCATGATAGCCTGCGCGGTAATGGTCGACGACGCGGGATTCTGTCCGGTGATCAAACTGCCATGCGATGTGAGCACCATTAGAATCTTCATGTTTCATCTCCTTATTCATCTCTACACTTTCCGATGAATTGCGTTTGTTCGGATGACACCACAAGGAGGGTCGCCCGGCAATTAGACGTTAGTATCGCCCATACTCTCAGATCGGTGAATCAAAGCATCGATACCAACTCCGATCTTGCGAGGGTTTGTAGGGACTTTGTCCCGTCTTTTGGCTTCTGTTCAGAAACTGAATCCGCATTTGACGGGAGCGCACCGATTCACGCCTGCCTGATCCCTGACGGACGCGCGGACGAAAGAATCTCCACAATCAGCGAGACGGTATTTGTCCGTGCGACCCATCTCCGAGGACGAGGAGGCGCCTGCGCCTCGCCCGACCTCGGGCTTCACATAAGTTGCATCGCAAGCTGGGTTTGCGTCTTCTGGGAGCTGGCAGAACGAATAATCTCAGGATCGAAAACACTCGTCACCGAGATTCAAAGTGTATACTTGGACCTCTCCGGAAAGTTGGCGAGTTTCCCCCTCGTCGCGGAGCACGCACCGGGCTCAATGTAGGCATCGCGATCGTCCATTCCGTTGATAGCTTCCCCTTGTCGCTTTACCCAACATCCTCTGCATATGGCTGATTGAACATGAAAGCTCCCTTAGATCCAACCTGGGATCTGCAGTTTGTCTCTTGCATTGCATGACATCCTTACAGGAGGAAATGGCCATGAGGAGCGCCACGGCACCTATTTCCATTGCTGGCTCCTACCTCGCCGAAACGCGTCATGTCTGCGCGTTCTTTAACAATGACGAGGAAGAATATCGAATTCTGCTTCCCTTCATAAAGGACGGCATGAAATGCGGCGACAAAGCCGTTCATGTCCTGAACCCGGAGCAACACCATGACCATTTGCAACGGCTGACAGCCGAAGGCATAGACCCGGCAGCAGCACAGCAGAGCGGACAGCTCGAGCTTCGGACGAGCACCGAAGTCTATCTTCCCGATGGCCGTTTCGATCAAGATCGCATGCTGGGGGTTTTTGAACAACTGGCCAGTGGAAACGCGACAGGTGGATTTCCGATGAGCCGGATTTGCTGTCGTATGGACTGGGCGATTAAGGATCAATCTCATGTCGATGAAGTGATTGAATTCGAGTCGCGCGTGAATGACGTGTGGCTGCATCACGACGACGCGGTGATCTGTACTTACCATCTCGGGCAATTTGGTGGTGACGCAGTGATTGACATCATGCGGACACATCCGATGGTCATCATCGGCGGCCTTCTTCAGCGGAATCCCTTCTTCGTGCCCCCAGATGAGTTCCTGCAAGAGTTTCGTCAACGCCGAGCCGGTCGAGGCAGCTCACCTGGGACGGATTAAGAGATGAGTGCGCAATCCGGAGAACTTGCAGAGGAAATCAAGAGCCTTCAGCGCTGCATGAGTGATCTTGTCAGCGTTCTCGCGCTCCCTGCCGTTTGGAGCGGCGGCGAGCCATCCCGGATTGCTCATACCCTAGTCGACGCGCTCCTGAGCATGCTCCAGCTGGATCTTGTCTTCATACGTCTAAACGACGTGGACGGCCTGGCGCCAATCGAGTTGGTTCGGTTCACTCAGTCGAGGATACAGGGAGCATCGTCGCAAGAGATTGGCGAAGTACTCAAACAATGGTTACGGGGCGACCCTCAGCAAAGTCCTCCGCGGTCGCGGATTCCATTCGGAGACCGAGATATTTCCATCGTCTCTTTGGGGCTGGGGTTGCAGAGTGAGATTGGCGTAATCGCGGCGGGGTCGGAGCGGGAGGATTTTCCGCGGCAAACCGAGCGCCTGATTCTGAACGTCGCAGCGAATCAGGCGTCCATCGGGTTACAAGAAGCACGGCTGCGGGCTGAACAGAAGCGGATCGCAAGCGAACTCGATCGACGCGTCGCGCAACGAACTATGGAACTTGCCGCGACCAACGAAGAGTTGCTGAAGGAGATTGCCGACCGCAAGCACGTCGAAGAGGATTTGAGAAGTAGCGAAGAAAAACATCGCGTAATTATTGAAGCAGCCAACGACGCCGTAGTCGGCATGGATGAGAGAGGCGCTATCCTCTTTGCGAATCCCGCCACGAAGCGAATTTTCGGCCATGATCCGGTTGAGATCGTCGGCAAGCCTTTGACAATGCTTATGCCGGAGATGATGCGGAACCTGCATGAGAACGGGTTTAAACGATATTTGGCGACCGGTAAGCGGCATCTGAATTGGCAAGGCGTCGAAGTTACCGCTCAACGCAAGGATGGCCAGGCGTTTCCCGTGGAAGTATCGTTCGGAGAGATGACGAGCGACGGCCACAAGGTCTTTACAGGCTTTATTCGGGATATCAGCGAAAAGAAAGAAGCTGAGGAGGCGCTGCGGGCGAGCGAACGCGATCTTAGTTTGATCATTGAGACGATTCCTGGCCTAGTATGGTGCGCATCTCCGGATGGCGAACTCAATTACCTGAATCGTCGAATACTGGAGTACACCGGCAGTTCCCCAGACGCTTGGGCGCAATTGGGCTGGACCAGTTTTCTCCATCCGGATGATGCGGAACCGTCGGCGCACTCGTGGTCCCGTGCAGTCGCAACCGGAAAGCCATACGATACCCAATGCCGACTCCGCCGGGCCAATGGGGTCCACCGGTGGTTTCGCGCGCTCGGCCAGGCTGCGCGGGACAATCAAGGTAGAGTGACGAGGTGGTACGGCTTGCTGATCGATATCGACGACCAGAAGAATGTGGAGGAGGCCCTGCGCAGCAACGAGATGCGATTGTCGCGAGCAACACGGACGGCTACGATGGGAGAATTTGCCGGCTCAATTGCTCATGAAATCAACCAACCCCTTGCCGCTGTAGTAACGAATGGTCATGCCTGCCTGCGCTGGCTCACGAATCAGCCCCCTGACCTGGATAGAGCTTGCGAGGCAGCCCAGAGAATTGTCCGCGATGGCAAGGAGGCGGGAGAAGTGGTACGACGAATCCGCGCTCTCTTTAAACATGTTTCCCTAGAGACAATAGACCTGAACCTGAACGAAGTGATTGCCGAGGTTCTGCACTTATTGAGTGGTGAGACCACGCGAAGAAGCGTTGCCGTAAAGACGGAGCTAGCTGATGATCTTCCGACTGTTTTGGGCGATCGAGTGCAATTGCAGCAACTAGTTTTCAACCTATTCTTGAACGGAATCGAGGCAATGGATCAGGTCCTTGATCGTCCGAAGAAGCTTCTCATCCGATCGAAGCGCCAGGATCAGGAAGCCGTTGTGGTGGAGATACAGGATAGCGGGGTAGGAATGGACGATCCCGAGAAAGCCTTCGAGGCTTTCTTCACAACCAAAGAAACTGGAATGGGTATGGGGTTGGCGATTTGTCGTTCCATTATCGAGGCACATCACGGCCGGTTGTGGGCGGATTCCGGCAATGGGGCAGGTACAACCTTCTCATTTACTCTTCCCGCTCAAGCGAGTGTGCCGTGATGAAATCCGATAGCCCTGTCGTCTTCGTAGTGGATGACGATTATCGCGTGCGGGAGGCGCTGTCCAGCCTGATCTCATCGGCGGGATTTCGAGTGGCCGTTTTCAGTTCAGCTTCGGAATTTCTGCAATTCGAAAAACCAGATGCCCCGGGTTGCCTAATACTGGACCTGAAACTTCCGGGCACTAGCGGCCTGGAACTTCAGCAGCAATTGGCGGATGGAGATGCACCGCCTATTATCTTCATCTCGGGTCATGGGGATGTCTCCTCTTCTGTACGTGCAATGAAGCACGGGGCGACAGAGTTTCTTTCAAAGCCGTTCGGAGACGAAGAGTTACTCCAAGCGATTGACTCAGCTATTTCTCTTGATCGAACTGCGCGGGAGAAGAGGTCGGAGCTTGCTGAGTTGCAACGACATTACAACCTTCTTACTCCTCGCGAGCGAGAGGTTCTGCCCTTTGTCGTCGCGGGATTTGCCAATAAGGTAACCGCCGCTGATCTTGGGACCAGTGAGATCACGATTGGGGTTCACCGAGGCCAGATTATGCGAAAGATGAGCGCCAAATCGCTCGCAGAGCTTGTCAGAATGGCTGATAAGCTCGGGATCACCCGCATCACTGACCCCGCCTAAATAAACCTATAATTGCCTGCTTTCGGCTTCGCCGCTACTCTCAAAACGTACTTGGAGATGCGTTGGTGTCGACAAACATTGCAAGACGCATGGTGGTAGTAGTGGCGGTGGACGACGATTTCCGAGTCCGGGAGTCCATCGAGAGCCTGGTCGAGTCGGCAGGATACTCACCCCAGCTTTTCTCCTCTGCGGAGGAGTTTTTGGGCTCGGGCAAACTCGCTGTCGCAGCCTGTGTGATCACCGACGTTCGGATGCCGGGAATGGATGGTCTTGAGTTGCAGCGTCGCATCAGGCGCGAACGACCGAAGTTACCGGTGATCTTTATCTCTGCTCACAATGCTCCTGAAACACGACAAACAGCGCTCAAGGAAGGCGCCGCGGATTTTCTCTACAAACCGTTCGATGCCGGAGCCCTGCTCGACAAGATCCGAGCGGCAATAACGATCGACCAGAAGTAGTCAATACGCGGAGCTTCCCCAAGTTTCTCCGCGCGGAGGTGAGCTGTGTCTGATTTGGATTTGATTGGTCGCGCCACTGAATTCGTGTCATTAGGCGACTCGCTTGATGGGATGACACCCGCAGATTCTACCGTTCACATCGCGCGGGAGAATCGACACCAGCAAATCAGGGGTGCATCGGGAATGGAACAAACTTACGCCGAAGGTGGATTTAGACAGATCGCTGGCAACAGCGCTGCTCTGAAATCGGCCCTAGCGGATGTAGAACGAGTGGCACCCACCAATGCCACAGTGCTCTTGCTTGGAGAGACGGGTACCGGCAAGGAGTTGTTCGCTCGCGCCATTCACAGTCTCAGTCCACGCAGCGAGCGCCCATTTGTGAAACTGGATTGCGCGGCGATCCCCTTCGACTTATTGGACAGCGAACTCTTTGGGCATGAAAAGGGCGCCTTTCCCTGGGCTGTGGCGCACAGAATAGGCCGTTTCGAAATGGCTGATGCCGGAACACTGTTCCTTGATGAAATCGGTGATCTTCCCCCAACGCTGCAACCTAAGCTGCTGAGGATCCTGCAGGAGCAGGAATTCGAGCGCCCGGGAAGCAGCCAGACGCATCGCGTCAATGTCCGTCTGATTGCTGCGACGCATCGAGATCTAACGGGCATGATCAGCCAGGGAGAATTCCGCAGCGATCTCTACTATCGACTGAACGGATTTCCAATCAAGCTCCCACCGTTGCGCGAGCGCCGTGAAGACATACCATTGTTGGTCTCGCACTTCGTGGAAATGTTTTCACGACGCATCGGGAAGCAAATTCACGATATACCGGCTGAGACGTTGAGCGCATTCACCGCGCATTCCTGGCCCGGCAATGTTCGAGAGCTTCAAAATCTGATCGAACGCGCGTTAATCCTGTCGAACAACGGGGTTCTTCCGAACCTCTTATCTGCAATGGCCAGGAAGTCGACGAGGGTAACTGCACTACAGGCCACATCCAATGGTTCTGGGAATACCGTGATCGACTCAAATACCGAAGCACTTCCGAGTCCCTCACCTGTATCGAGCGACCGTTCGAGTACAAATGGTCATTTGCCTCGCCATAAGCTCGAATCTTCAGGCACATCACCTGATCTCCCCATTGTCTTCGTTATCGATGATGACGTTCCCGCGCGTGAGTCAATGGAAAAGATCATCAGCCGCGAAGGGTGGCAGCCAGAGACATTTGCCCACGCTCAAGAGTTCTTCGACCGACCCCGGCCACATGTTCCAAACTGCCTGGTATTTAATATCTCCCTTAGAGACCTCAGCGGTCTTGAACTGCAAAAGCGTATCGCCGTCGAACGTACCGAAACGCCAATCATATTCATCACTGACCACGGAGATGTACCCACGTCGGTTCAAGCCATGAAGGCTGGAGCGGTGGAATTCTTGATGAAGCCATTCATGAATGGCGCTCTTTTCGATGCAATCCGGGAAGCCCTCAAACGGAGCTCTATTGCGCTTGGCCGCGAATCTGAAATGCGGCCGGTCCGCGACTCTTATGCGTCCCTCAGCCACCGTGAGCGGCAAGTCATGGCATTAGTGCTGTCCGGGCTCTTAAACAAACAGATCGGTTCAGAACTCGGCATCAGCGAGATTACGGTGAAGGCTCATAGAGGCCGGGTTATGCAAAAGATGGGAGCCAAGTCCGTGGTGGACTTGGTAAGAATGGCCACGAGGCTGCGATCAGGGTGCGTCCTCGCCGGGGCAGGTCAGTTCAGGTCCCCGTCACCTCCTCCAATCTTTAGCTCGCCTGATCGCAGGATGAACAGGTCAGCTTCCTCTGGTAAACCGACGCTCACGATGGCAAGCGGAAGGTCATAACCGTTCTTGTTTCGAAACTCCTAGTCGTCTACTGGTCCACGACGTGCCTGGCGCATTCGTTCGCATTTGGCCGATCTTCCGCGAGGCTTTATGTTGCATTCGACCATTCGTCGGACTGCTCATACCAAGGTATTGGCGACACCATCGTCTAATGGATTCGCCTCCTCCCTTCTGGCTTAATGACAACCATGAGCCAGTCCCAACTCGTTCCGAGACGTTGAATCAGGTTCTTCTTTGCAAGAAAAAGCTGCAATGACTTTCAACAAGTGAAAAGGAGATTTATCTCATGTCTTCAGCTACGAGAATCGCCAATTCAAATCGCGGCGGCGGATTTCAGCACCTGGAACTGGCGAGTTCCTCCGGTGCTGGATGGGAGCAGCTGAAGTGGCGCCAGGAACAAGAGAGAGAGTGGGACAGCAATTTGCGGAGCCTGCAGCAATGCATAGTCGAGTTGCTCATCAACAATCGAGAGATCAGAACTCCTCTGCCGTTAAAGACAAATCACCGATAGGGGGAGACCGACAATGAATACGACCTCAGCGTCGCAAGAAATCGGTCATAATTCCGTCGCTTTGGGAAACGCCATCGGGGCAGTAATAACCGCGAACTTTGGCTTACTTGGTTACGGCGCTGCGCAATCACGCAATGAGTGGCATTTTGTCCTGCCAATACTGAAGCCAATGAGCAGTCTCTTGTCTACTACTATTCCTGATTGCTCTGAAAACTTCGATTTCGAATCAAGGCAAAGGAGAAAATTTATGTCCCATCATTACTCGGGTCCTGATTTCGGGTTCCCCCACGGAGACGCGCGGCTTGACCTCACAGATCTTTACGCTTTTCCCAGCCCTGGAAGAGAGAGCAAGACAATCTTCGTGATGAATGTGCATCCGTCTGTCGGCATTAACCCGCCTGGGCCCACCACAGTCGAGCCGTTTGCACCGAATGCGATCTATGAGCTCAAGATCGACATCGATGGTGACTCGGTCGCCGATATAGCGTACCGACTCCGCTTCTCTTCCTCCAGCGACGGTTCGCAGAACGCTGCGGTCTATCGTGTCGACGGCACCCAAGCTGCTGGAACAGGCGACGGCGGTCAACTGATCGTTGAGGGAGTACCAGTTTCTACAGGCAAGTCGGCACACGTGGCAGAGGCCGGCGACTACCGTATCTTTGCCGGCTGGCGAAGTGACCCCTTCTTTTTCGATACGGAGGGCGCTCTCAACAACCTCCAATTCACGGGCGTCGATTTCTTCACAAGTGGAGATGTCTGCAGCATTGTGATCGAGGTTCCAACCTCCACTCTGGGTCCGAATGCGGTTGGACTCTGGCATCGCACCGTAGACGGCGCAAGTGGTTCGTGGGTTCAGGCCGACCGAGGTGCTCGTCCTTCGCAATCTGTCTTCCTCGCAGGCGATCGCAAAGCCGGTTTTCTTGCCAGTGAGCCGAAAGACGATGCTCAATTCATCCCGGTCTTCGCTCACTCGCTTGAACACACCGGAGGCTACTCGCCCGATGAAGCAACGCGGGTCGCACGTACTCTGCTACCAGACATTCTCTTCTACGATCCCAGTCAGCCGGCGGTCTTCCCGCACAATGGTCGTTCACTCACCGACGACGCGATTGACGTTTTCCTTGGCATCCTCACGAATGGCAGGATTACCAGCGATAACGTGGGACCCCATCAAGACCTTCTTTCCGAATTCCCTTTCCTGGGTGCGCCACATGAAGATCGGTCTGCGCAGCAGGTTGCTGCGTGACTTCCCGCGCAGCTAACAGTGCAGTCTACATTCCTTATCGCGTTGTAGGTTCGCGCCGCAATTGCAAGCGATACGAAGGTATTGGCCATACCAACGTCCAATTGTGCAGAACATATTGTTCTGGCCCAATAGATCGTGATGAACGAAATCGCGCGTTCGATAAATACGGCGCAAGATGGCGACCTCAATTGACGCCTTCAATCAACCGGTTTCCGAGAACAACTTCGAGGAGAATCCATGGCAGCTACAACCGCACCTGCGAAACCTGCGCAGACGAATGAATCGGCAAAAGCTGCACAGCTTCGAATCACCCGACGGTCGCCTGCCTATTGGCGTGTCACAATCGACAACCCGCCCATCAATGTAATGGGCCCGGAGATGGTCCGCGAATTCCAGGATGTCATCCGCGCCATCGAGACCGACAATGATGTCAGGGTCGTCGTCTTTGATAGCGCAGTCGACGGCTACTTTCTGAATCATTCCGATTTCGAAGCGAAGCTCGAGGATCTGACCTCAATGCCAGACGGTCCCACGGGTTTGCCACCCTGGCCCGACTTTCTCGTGCGCCTGACTCGCGCACCAGTCGCATCTATCGCCCTCATCCGGGGTCGCGCGACTGGAAACGGCAGTGAGATCACGCTCGCCTGCGACATGAGTTTCGCCAGCCGCGAGAAGACGATCATCTCGCAATGGGAGGTGGGCGTGGGAATGGTTGCCGGCGGCGGTCCCATGGCCAGGCTGCCCCAACTCATCGGCCGAAACCGCGCGCTTGAGGTACTTCTGAGCTCTGAAGACATCAGGGGAGACCAAGCGGAGGACTACGGCTATGTGAACCGCGCCTTGCCCGACGCTGATCTGGAGGCATTCGTAGAAGCGCTCGCGACCCGGATCGCCAAGTTCGACAAATGGGCGATCGCCAACACCAAGCGCCTGGTCAACACGAGCCTGCCGCCGGACGTTGAACTCGGCGCAGGGTGGGATGCATGCATCGCTTCGCTAGGACGACCCGCCGCGCAGAATGGAATCAAAGCGCTGATGGCGCGCGGCTTCCATAAACCTGGAGATGTCGAGAATCGGCTCGGATATTACCTCGGTGAAATCCCGCACTAGTTCGAAGGCCCGACTTCGACTGAGCGACGTTGGGCATCGTTGCAGCACTTGCTTTCGATGGAGGAACAACTGATGGATTGGAAACGGTTGGCCCAGTTCGCACTGCGAGGGAGCAGTGATTCAGAGCAATGCGCCATCCTGCTCGTACGCGTTTCGATCGGGCTGTTCTTCGCGATCTCAGGGGCAAGGAAATTGTTTGTGGCTGGCAGCAGGCAAGCCATGTACGAGACCCTCGCCAGGGCCAAAGTCCCGTATCCCTACGTCATGACTTATTTCGTGTCGAGTGTCGAGTTCGTTGGGGGATCACTGGTCGCTGCAGGGCTTCTGTCGAGCGTGGCCAGCCTGGCTTTGACGGTCGATATGGCTGTCGCCATTCTGACTACGAAGCTTTCCGCCATGCCTGAAGGACTATCGCCCGTCGAGTGGGTTGACAATCTGCTCTACCTTCCGGAGGTCCTGTACCTACTCATCTTTTTCTGGATGATTTGTTCTGGTCCGGGAAAGCTCAGTGTCGATTACTGGCTCGCTGGCCAGTTACAGAACTGATCAATCCACGCGGCGCTGACGGGCAGCTCAACGAGAAAGGCACGCAGGGAGGGCGGATCAACAGACACACCTTCTCAAACGTTCGGAGGAAATATATGCCAGGCAGCAAATCGGGAAGCCGGACAGATGCAAGCCCGCTTAGCGCTGAGGACCGCATCAGAGACTTGGGCATTCGGCTTCTCTCCCCGCCGACTCCCTTCGGGTCGTACGTGGAGGCGGTGCAAACGGGAAGCCTTCTCTACCTCAGTGGAATGCTGCCCGTAGTCGATCACAAACCAGCGCATGTTGGCACACTCGGCTTGGAACTCGACACGACTTCCGGACAAGATGCGGCCCGCATTGCAGCCCTGGGCGCGCTTGCCGCAGCCAGGAATTACCTCGGAACCCTGGATCGAATCAAACGCGTCGTCCGCCTCGGCGTCTTCATGGTGGCTTCAGGGAATGCTGTCGATCAACCCGCGGTCGCGAATGGCGCTTCGGATCTTTTGCGAGATGTATTCGGCGAGGAAAACATGGCTGTACGCTCGGTAATCGGCGTCGCTAGTCTCCCATTGGGCGTCCCCATTGAATTGGAGATCATCTTCGAGCTTAATGAGTAATAAGGAGGATGCATGCGGAAGATAAAGCTTGCGCCGTTCGTGGTGACGAGCTTCGTGTTCCTCTTCACAATCGTGTCAGGTTTGAAGTCTCAGACGGAGGATATGGCGATGGCCAATCAGGTGTTTTATCGGACGGCGAAGGTCGATGGGCTAACGATTTTCTATCGGGAAGCCGGTCGAAAGAATGCCCCGCCCATACTTCTGCTCCACGGATTGCCCTCGTCATCGCGCATGTTTGATCCCTTACTGGCGCGTCTCGCCGACCAGTACCACTTGATCGCGCCCGACTATCCCGGCTTTGGCCACAGCGACTGGCCGGACCCGATGCTGTTTGCCTACACCTTCGACCACATCGCTCAGATCATCGATGATTTCTCTCAGGTACTTGGCCTGAGCCGTTACACACTCTACATGCAAGACTATGGGGGGCCGGTAGGCTTCCGCATGGTGCTCGCGCATCCGGGGCGCGTCGAGGCCCTCATCGTGCAGGACGCGGTGGCTCACAATGAAGGGCTTGGAGCGAACTGGTCAACTCGGCGTGCATTCTGGGCGGATCGTTCAACGCATGAAGAAGATCTGCGAAAGAATCTGCTTTCAATGGCTGCCACCAAAACACGCCACGTCGGGGACGATCCGAGTGTGGAACTCTATAATCCCGATCTCTGGACCGACGAGTACGCGTTTCTGAATAGTCCAGGCCAGGCGCAGATCCAGAGCGACTTGTTCTACGACTATCGAACGAACGTCGACTCCTACCCTAAATGGCAAGCGTGGATGCAGAAAACTCAGCCGAAACTTCTCGTGCTTTGGGGAAAACACGATCTGTCGTTTGATCCCGGCGAACCTGAGCGCTATCGAAAAGACGTGCCGAACGCGGAAGTACACATACTGGAGGCAGGTCACTTTGCCCTCGATACCAAGGCGGATGAGATTGCTGAAATTGTCCGCAGATTCATGAGTACAAAAAACTGATCGGTCGCTCATTCGCCGCAAAGGGCTGAGCTGTCGTCCGACGCCGATCCGCTGAATTCATGCCATGGCATTGCCATCGGTCGCCTTTCCCAATCCTGAAGTGTCGAACCAATACCTTCGTATCGGTCGATACGATCGTCCAATTGCTTGATCCTCATTCCTCAGGCTTAATCAGCCTGCAGCTGATCGAAAGAATTATGGGCACTTAGAAGCCTTTTTCTGAAGGAGAGCACGTCATGACAGGATCCACGAGAAAATCTCCCGCCGAGGAGCAAGACAAAGAAAAGACCGAAATGCGCTTGAATCGCTTTGCCATTGTTACGGCGACGGCGCTGCTTGGCGTCCTAGGCGGCACGACTCTTTGCGCTCAAGACCGGGACAAGGAAAAGTACTCGCTGGTATCGCCGGATGGAGTCGCGTTCTCCGACTTCAGGGGATACGAGGATTGGTCTCTAGTTTCTTCCGCCCGGACCGAAGAAGTGCTTAAGGTAATCGTCGCCAATCCGGCAATGATTAAGGCATACAAGACCGGATCTCCAGGAAACGGCCGCTTCTTCCCGGAGGGGTCCAAGATCGTGAAACTGCAGTGGAAACCTAAGAAGAGCACGGAAGCGCCTTTCGCGGTGGATGTGCCCGATGTCTTTAAGCAGGCTTTCGTGATGGAGAAGGACAGCAAGAGATTTCCGAAGACAGGCGGGTGGGGATACGCGGTGTTCAACTACGACGCGGCATCCGGCAAGTTCACGCCCGATCCCACGGCTCATGCAGACTGCGGAAACACATGCCATGTGGCCGTGAAAGCAAAGGACTACATTTTCCACCCGTACCAGATACGTTAAACCGGCCGGAGATTTAAGTACGTCTCGTAGAGAGTATTCCGGTGCGAGGACTCATCTTCGAATTGGCGATCGAGGGAATAGGCCGCGATTTAAGGAGATAGAAGATGAAAGCAATTGTGGTCCACGAATATGGCGGACCTGAGGTACTCAAGTGGGAAGAATACCCCGATCCTGTTCCGGGTCAGGGCGAAGTGCTGGTGCGGGTTGCAGCCGCGAGTGTGAATCCGATCGACGATAAGCGGCGAGCTGGATTGACGAAGGACTTTTATCCGATTCAGTTCCCGGGCCAGATAGGAATCGATATGTCTGGCACGGTGGTGAAGGTCGGACCGGGAGTTGTAACCTTTACTGCGGGAAACCGGGTATTCGCAATGGCCGACAACACGTACGCTGAACTCTGCGTGGTCAAAGCGGACGTTCTGGCGGACGTTCCCGCGGGTCTCGATTTGCTTCAGGCAGCGGCGCTGCCGTTGGTGACGACGACTGGCAACCAGCTCATGTCCGCTACGGGAGTTACGGCGGGCCAAACCGTATTCGTCATAGGTGCTGCTGGAAATGTCGGGCGGTCGGCTGTATTCACTGCGAAATCACGAGGGGCGACTGTGATCGCGGGGGTGCTGAAGAGGCAGATCGATGACGCTAAGACTGTCGGCGCCGATCAGTACGTCGCAACCGACGACGACGATGTAATTGC
Organism: uncultured Acidobacteriaceae bacterium; assembly: GCA_963832035.1. GTDB lineage: Bacteria > Acidobacteriota > Terriglobia > Terriglobales > Acidobacteriaceae > Telmatobacter. The sequence goes on from CAWHSK010000007.1 coordinate 20,584, forward strand.
GAATCTTCCGCTGTTCGACGCGGTGGCGGATGCGGTTGGCGGAAGAACCGCCGAGAAGCTGATGGCCAAGGTCAAACCGGGAGGAGTCTTCGCATCGGTAATCAAAACACCGCAGAATGCTGCGGACTACCCTTCGGTAAAGGCGGTGTTCGTATTCTCGAAGTTCGACAGGGAAACGCTCGAGTTCATGGCCGAAGCGCGTGCGAGATGGCAAGCTGGTAATCCCAATTAGCCTGAAACTGCCACTCAGTGAAGCGGCCAAGGCTCAAGCAACCGTAGAAAAGGGTGGCGTCGGGAAGGTCTTGCTGATCGCTTGATCTTCTTTTGCGAACAGGAGTCACGGAAGGCGATCTCGCATCCCCTGAATGAACCAGCACCGGGACCAGCAGGAAAAGTCCCAGCTGATTGGGAATCGTTGCTGCACTAGTTGGTCGCCCCACGGATAACCTGCGCCTGATATTTGACCGGTACCTTGGTATCTTCGATACGTTCGTCCAATAGATTTGGCGTTGCGCTTCTGCCAATCTCTTCTTGAACAGTCACTCGCTCTGAATCGAAAGGAGCACCAAGTGGACGAAGAGAATGGACTGAAAGAGGCCATGCCCGTGAGGCCGCCGATCGCGCCGAACTCGCTTAGTGTGAACGTTTTTACCGCCCCGGGAAAGGCGATGGTCGGCGAGCGCCCAAAGCCATTCGGCGAACCGCTTGGCTTTGATCCGGCCACGTCCACGTTGATCTTCGGCGAGCACGACGCGGTACTGGTGGACGCCATGACCACGGTGGCTGAGGCCGAGGCGCTCGCGGACTGGATTGCGCTGCATAACCGCAACTTGGAGACCATCTATATAACGCATGCGCATTTCGACCACTTCTACGGTTTGAGCGTTCTGCTCGACCGTTTTCCACGCGCTCGGGCGATCGCAACGCCCAAGGCGGTGGAGGGCATTCAGATGTATTTGTCTCCCTCAGTGCAGCGGTTAGCCCGCCAAATGTTCCCTGGGCAAGTGCCCACGAAGTTGGTTGGACCTGAGCCCTATGAACAGGACAGCTTCACGCTTGAGGGCCACGAATTGCGCATCATCGAGCAGGGCCGCACCGATTGTCCCGATTCGACGTCTCTCTACGTTCCATCGATCGGTTTGATCGTCGCCGGTGACGTTGTGTACAACCAGTGCCGCATGTACGTCGGGGACACCACCCCCGAGAGCCGAAAGAATTGGATCGCAGCGTTGGACCGGCTAGCGGCGCTGAATCCGTCGATCGTTGTCGCGGGTCACAAGAAGCCTGGCGCGCCCGACTCCCCCTCGGCGATCCAAGACACCAAGCGTTACCTCGAGGACTTCGATCGCGCACAGAAAACCGCGACGTCCGACGAGGAGTTGTTCGATCAGATGACGGAACTATACCCGCATTGGGTAGCCAATCAGTCGTGGCTGATGTTCGGGTTCCCGCAGGGATAAGCCACATCAAGCGCCACAATTTCTGAGAGGAAAACAAAATGACAACAAAAGGAAAAGTCCTGGTACTAGTCTCGAGCGGTCACGGCTTGCCGTTGAAGGATGGCAACGTTTATGCCGGCGCTGGCTACTACCTCAACGAATTGACGGTTCCGGTTCGCGCTCTGATGAAGGAGGGCTACGAAATTACCTTCGCCAACCCCAAAGGCAACACGCCGCAACTGGATGTCAATTCAGCGATAGCCCAGTTCTTCGGTGGGGACGAGGCCAAGCTTCAGGACTATCTAAAATTCCGCGACAGCCTGACCGGGCTCAAAAATCCACCTCGCATCTCGGATGTCATCGCATCGGGCCTGGATCAATATGACGCTGTTTTCGTTCCCGGCGGCCATGGCCCGATGATGGACCTTCTCGATGATCCCGACGCCGGCACCGTGATGAGACACTTTCACAAAACATCCAAACCTACTGCAGTCCTCTGCCATGGCCCGATTTCACTACTCTCGGCTCTTCCGAATTCGACGGAGGTGGTTGCCGCGCTGAGTGCGGGCGATGCCGCTGGAGCGCACGCAAAGGCACAAGGCTGGATTTATTCCGGATACAAGATGACTATCTTTTCGACGGCGGAAGAACAGCAGCGGGAGCCGCTCGAGATTGGTGGTAAGGTTCTCTTCTATCCGGACTTCGCCTTGCTTACTGCGGGCGGGGACGTGAGTGTGGTCGCTCCATGGAAGAGCTACGTCCTTCAAGATCGCGAGTTGATCTCAGGTCAGAACCCGTTCTCTGATGAAGCGCTTCTAAAACTGCTTCTATCGGCACTCAACGGGAAGAGTAAGTGAGTCGGCAAGTGGGCTGGTTCTGTGGTTTCCCCTAGGGCAAATCTATCCGGATTGGAGTCGTCAATGAGCGTACAAGTCGATCAGAAGAGCTATGAGATGCCCCCGAAGGACGGGATCAGCATCGCGTGTTTTCTCACCGTGACGGACATCAACCGATCGCTTGATTACTACGAGAAGGTCTTCGGCGGTCGCATTCTGAGCAGAGGCGATGGCAACGCGCCTGGGTACCTTCAGCTTGCGAATATCTGGATGATCCTGAACGTAGGAGGCGGCCCGACCCCTGACAAGCCGACGGTAACGCTCAGCACCCCCGACCCGAATCACATCAACAGCTTCATGAATTTCCGCGTTGCGGATATTCAGGCGTGCTACGAATTATGGAAAAGTCGAGGAGCGGAGTTCATCACGGAGCCGATCCCCAAATACGGCGAGATCCGCTGTTACATCCGCGATCCCGACGGCTACATCATCGAGGTTGGACAGAGCACGAACCTCACCTACGGTTGACGCTCGGCCAGATTGGGATTCGTGGCTGATGTTCGGATTCCCGAACGGCTGATTTCAGTTTACGCAAGCGCATGGAATGGAGGAATCACTATGCGAAGCTTCACTTTCTTGTTGGTTGCAGTCGCAGCAATGGCTGGCTTCGTTACCCTTACTGCTCGTTCCCCAGGCCAGCCAGATGGGCAAGCCGCCGCACCCTTCGTTACCGAAATCCCTCATGGATACCGCGACTGGAGGTGGATTTCCTCGGCCCATGAAGCAGGCAACCTCAACAGTTTAGGCGCCGTCCTGGGTAACGATGTAGCGATCAAGGCCTATCGCGACGGAAAGCTTCCATTCCCGGACGGCACAGTCATAGCCGCTTTGCATTACCGTAACGTGCCGTCGGATGAAAACAACAAAGTCTTTGGGCAGGCTCAATCTTTCGTTCCCGGCGCCGCCACGAACATTCAGTTCATGGTGAAGGACTCAAAAAAATACGCGGCGACCGGCGGATGGGGATTCGCTACATTCGTAGACGGCAAACCTGCCGACGCGGCGTCTATGAAGGGCTGCTTCCCTTGCCACGAAAAGGCCAAAGGGACAGACCTTGTCTTCACTCGTTATGCACCTTGATCTCGCAAACTTGAGCAGAAAGAAATCCGTCGTGGTTGATGTTAGGATTCCCAATGCCATAACCCAAATCAACGGCTGATGCGCATGTTCCCCGCGCAATGAATCGGAATGGGGATGGAATGGTCAATGAGCGTACAAATCGAACAAGAGGAGGGAACGATGGCAATCGTCAGTGGAGTTCACAGTTACGAAAAGCTCACGGCGCCCGGTCCCGCGAAAGTGGAAATGAACCTGGAGGTAGTGGTTATCCCGGTTTCCGATGTTGACCGCGCCAAGGAGTTTTACGCCAAACTCGGTTGGAGACTCGATGCCGACTTCAAGTTCGATAATGGTTTCCGAGTCGTTCAGTTCACCCCGCCCGGTTCAGGATGCTCAGTCCAATTCGGAGCCCGGATCTCCTCCGCGCCTCCCGGGTCTGCACGAGGCATTTATCTGGTCGTTACCGACATCAATGCCTCGCGCAACGAACTCGCCGCTCGCGGCATCGAAATCAGCGATGTGTTCCACGCAGTGACACCGGGCGTGCAGTTTCAACCGGCGAACACTGGCGGGCGAGTGGTGGGTCCAGCGCCGGATCACGCGAGCTACAGTTCTTTTGCAACATTTAGTGACCCGGATGGCAACGGCTGGCTACTGCAGGAGATCACGACGCGCTTGCTGGGGAGAATTGAAGCGCAAGCAACGACCTACGCGTCACCGAATGACTTGGCCGACGCATTGCGCAGGGCTGAGGCAGCGCATAGTCAACATGAAGCACGGATGGGGCAATCCGACAAAAACTGGCCGGACTCGTACGCCAATTTCATGACTTCTGAACAGCACGGCACGGAGTTCCCTAAATAGAAGGAGTGAAATCATGCGTCCCGACATTTTGCCTGGAGGCCATTTTCCCGACTACCAACTGCCGGATCACATGGGCACACTGCGCAAGCTCAGCGAACTCCAGGGCGACGACCCGCTGGTGCTTACGCTCGCCCGCGGCCACTACTGTCCGAAGGAACACCAGCAGCATCTGGAACTCGCCGCGTTTTACCCCAAGTTCGCCGTGGCATACACACAGATCGCAACGATCTCAACGGATGACCACCACACGCTCCAGGAGTTCCGGGCATCGGTCGGAGCCCAATGGACCTTTCTTTCCGACCCTGGCCGAATCATTCAGAAAGACCTCGACATCCAGGAGTACACGGATCCCGAGCACAACCCGATGATTCCGCATACACTCGTCCTCAAGCCGGGCCTGGTGATTCACAAGATTTATAACGGCTATTGGTTTTGGGGCCGTCCGTCGATCGCAGATTTGTGGCAAGACCTGCGTACCGTCACCAGTGAAATTCGGCCGGACTGGGATCTAAGCAAACCTGGACTCCGTGAAGCCTGGAACTCCGGCGATTTCTCAAACTTCCACGGTTGGAATAAACACGCCGGATCGACCTTGCCCGGTGGAAAGAAGTAGAAGCCGCTGTTGCGTTCCTCAATGGTCCGCCACCCGTACGCATCATGACGCGGGCGCTTTGCTCGCTGGGTCGAAGGCGATGGCAGATTCCGGCGTCAGATAGAGGAAGGTAAAGGTCTCCTGCAAATAGAGTCGAACACTGGTGTCAGTGTGACTCGAGTAGCCGATGGAAATGTCCTGTCCAAGGTGAAGATCGAAGTCGCCGCCGCGAGTGGTGACGACGAAAGCGCCGTCAATAGCGGGCGCCCAGATGATTTTGCCTTCGACCAGGCGTTTCACATGCTCGAGAACCGGATACCCGTGATCACTCGTCTCGGCAAGTTCGGTATAAGCATCAGCACTGAGCAGGATCGAGTACGGGCCGTTGACACCCACGAGACGCAACTGGCTCAAAGCCTGCGCAAAAGCTTCAGGATATTGGCGGACATCAGCGGGTAAAGGCTTTTTAGGGTTGCTGGTCCCCTGGCGGACCCCGACAATTCCAGCCGCGGAGTAGCCTTCGAAAATGGCGCGATCTTCGGCAAAGGCTAGTTTGCGCGCAGCATCCTTTGCGGGTTGCCAATCTGAGTCATTTGCACCGCGTTCTACGTCGTCAACCATCTGACGCTCAAGCTCAAAAGGCACGCGCAGCTCGACGACGGACTTCACTTCGCGCTGTTGAGCCGTAACGCCGTCTCCGGGCGCCTCGATCGCACGCTGATGGCCTGTGCCCACTGCAGCCAACGCTGTGCCCTCAGGGCCGTGAACATCCGCAACGCGGCGACCAGCAAGATACCTCTTGATCGTGCGTGAGGTTTCTTCTTCGATCTGCGCCCACGCAGCCTCAGAAATTGGAGCCAGCTCACGATACAAGTTATTCATTGAGATCTTCTCCTTTGAGGGAACCTATGCCGAGGGAACCGTTCTTCGCTGTTGCAGAAGAGACGTCAATTGCAGCCTGCGCCGCGACCGGTGCGGGCTTCTGCGCGAAACTCGCTGCCGGCGCAGGCTGATCAGGGCTGAGACTGTCGAGAAACGTCGACGTGGGTATGAAGAACAGACTTCCAGTCACCGGGGTGCTGAAGTCGAGGATGCGATCATAGTTGCCGGGCGGTCGCCCGATGAACATGTTTTCGAGCATCTGCTCGATCGTGCGGGGCGAGCGACTGTACCCGATGAAATACGTGCCGAACTCGCCGCGGCCGGGACTCCCGAACGGCATGTTATCACGCAGGATTTTGATTTCTACGCCGTTTTCTTCGATGGCGGTCAGGGCATTGTGTGCAGACGTGGGCTTCACTGAGTCATCAAGTTCAATGTCAGACACTTTCGAGCGCCCGATGATTTTCTCCTGAGCTTCGGTCGAGAGATTATTCCAGGCGTCAAGATTGTGAAGATACTTTTGAACAATTACGTAGCTGCCGCCGGCAAAGGCCGGATCTTCGCCGCCAATGAAGACAGCGTCGGCAGCCGCGTTGCCCGCGGGATTCTCGGTGCCGTCCACGAAGCCGAGCACATCCCGCTGGTCAAAGTAACGAAAACCCTGGACCTCATCGGCGGTGCTTACGGCGCCGTTGAGACGAGTCATAATCTGCGCGGCCAGCTCAAAACACAAATCCATCTGCTTGGCGCGAATGTGAAAGATTAGGTCACCCGGTGTAGAAACAGCATGTCGCGGTCCCGAGCGAATTTCCTGGAAAGAATGAAGTTCCGCAGGCCGTGGCAGGCCGAAGATGCGGTCCCAGGCAGAAGAACCAATCCCAAGAATGCAGGACAACGCGCCATCGAGATTGCGAAAACCAACACTTCGAAGAAGCGCCGAGAGATCGGCACAGAGCGAAAGAACCGTTGAACGATGATCGTCTCCCGGGTTAATCGTGACCGCAAGAAAAATTGCGACCTTCGTGAGGGGAGACGAAACGAGCTGTGGAAGGGTTAAGACCGCCGAAGCCTGCGCTGTTTGCGAGTCCGATGCCATTCAAGTCGCCACCTGTCAGAAAGAATTGCCGCCAAGAAAAACTATATCCTGACCGCGAAAGAAGCCCTAAAGCTCCCACGACAAACTTTCTCATTTCGGCTGAAGCAGTGACTGCAAGACGACAGCTTCGTTGTGGACTTCATCTTTCGCTCCATAGAGCAGCGTGATGGGCCCCTTGGCTGCCTTCTTTTTCAGAACATCAAGTAGATCAGCCTCTGATTTGAGCTCCTGACGGTAGCGGGCTTGAAACTCGGTCCACTTGCTCGGATCATGGCTGAACCATTTGCGAAGCTCGGTGCTTGGCGCAATGTCCTTGAGCCAAAGATCGACCCGCGCCTTCTCCTTGGAAAGGCCCCGTGGCCACAACCGGTCGACAAGTATGCGCGTCCCGTCGGCGCGACCAGGCTCTTCATACACTCGTTTGATTTCAACCTTCAACGAACACATCCCCCGCCCCGAGTCGCCTCCGACCTACACAGGCAATCTCAACAGCAATGCGAGAGCCAAAACAATTAGACGATGGTATCGGTCACACTTTGGTATCGGTCAATTAACCTCACGAGAGCTGAGTCATGGTCTGAGCCAAGGCACCCACCATCACTTTGACAACTCACATGAATTCGGTCTCGTAATCGGTTTCTCGAGCACCGACGACTTTCATGAGGAGGTCGATACGAAGGTATCGTCGATACCATTGTCCGATTGCTTCGGTTCGACGATTCGAGCGAAATTGGAAGTACGCGAGGACGTACTGATCGCGTTGGAGTCAAGTCTTCCAAGGGGAGCAATTATGAGCGAAGTGATCTTCGAGCACGCAACAATCCGGCAGGGGAAGGAGACCAAAGACGAAGCGCCAAAAGGTGCAGCTCGGCCACACCAGCACGGCGAATCGGCTTTCAAATCTACTCTGCCTGAAGAAATTGACTGGAAGCCGTTCCCAGCTTTTCCACCTTCGGTGCGTCTGGCTGTTGTTGTCGGCACGCCTTCAGAGCGTGGCCCCTACACGATCAGGGTCAGAGTTCCACGTGGCGTCAAGTTGATGCCGCACAGGCACCCGGAGGATCGAGTCTACACAGTGATATCGGGGGTCTTCTATATCGGGCTCGGGGATAGATTCGATGCCGATAAGTTGGAAGCTTACCCACCCGGTGCCGTTATTGTGCTACCTGGCGACACGTCGCACTTCCACTGGGCGAAATCCAGTGAATACATTACTCAAATCACCGCGATCGGGCCACTCGGTATCGACTACCTCACGCCGAAGGACGATCCGCGGAATAAGACCGCTTGAAACTTCGGACTCGTACCAACCGCTAAAACTTGTCAAAATTGTGCGCTTCATTCACCGCCTTCAGTGGCGACAGGTGAGGATCTGCGGTGCAGTTCGAATCTGGATTAACCGCCAATGGTTCGGTGAACGGCACTGGACACAAAAAGGAAGCCTCAAGTGGGGAGAGATTTCTTCCGCTGATTCAAGACCATCCACCGCCTCGGGAGATTCGGTAAAATGTAAGGCCCGTGGCTCGGATCCTGGGAGGTTGCACAGTGGAAAATACGCGCGAAACACTTGACCAAAATCAGGCTGCTCGGTTCAGAGAAGCACAGGTCGTCGACTGGACGGGGACGGATTTTCGTCCAGACCTCGCTTTCCCAAGGCTTACCGAAGAGATGGTTGAGCGGCTCAAGCCCTACGGTCATGAAGAAACGTTTCCTGCAGATGAAACGCTCTACACCTATGGTGATCTCCATATCGATATGTTCGTCATCCTCGAAGGTGGGGTAGATATTCTCCTGCCCGCGGCCGACCCCGGGCTGAAGATCTACAGGCAGCATCGCGCGTTTGACTTTACGGGGGAACTTAATCTTCTTAACTCCCAGCGGGTTGTCGTCGAGGCCCGCACCAGCAGCGAAAGCCGACTGTTGCGGATTGATCACGGCCACCTGCGGCAATTGATGCGCGCAGAGGGCGACATCGCAAACCTCATTGTGCAAGCAGCGGTCTGGCGTCGCATCGGCATTATGAGGGATGCTTCGAGCGGCGTAGTCCTGATGGGCCAGCCGAATGATGCACAGACGACGCTGCTGCAACGCTTCTTTGTACGCAACAGTTATCCATATCGAATCCAGGAGGTTGGTCCGGATCTTACGGGTGGAACTGTCAGCGGGCTGCCCGCAGTGCGGCTTTCGGATGGGCGAGTGATGCACAAGCCTTCCATTCCTCAGCTCGCGGATGAGTTGGGCATTACCGAGTTACCGGACCCGGGACTGATCTATGACGTAGCGGTCGTGGGTGCCGGCCCGTCGGGCCTTGCGGCCGCTGTTTATGCAGCATCAGAAGGGCTCTGTACTATCGTCATCGAAGGCCTGGCTCCAGGAGGCCAGGCGGGAACAAGCTCGAAAATCGAAAACTATCTTGGCTTTCCAACCGGCATCGGGGGACAGCAACTCGCCAGTCGCGCGCAATTACAGGCGTTGAAATTTGGCGTTCAATTCGCGATCTCACGAGAGACGGTGAATGTAGAGCAGGTGGATGGAATCCACAAGCTGCTTCTCGCTGGTGGCATTCCTGTATGCACTCGCGCCGTGGTCGTAGCCTCCGGAGCGCAATATCGCAAACTAGCGGTCCAAAACTACGAGAACTATGAGAACCGCGGCCTCTACTATGCCGCGACCCCGATGGAGTCGATTCTTTGCCGGGAGAAGGATGTGATCGTCGTCGGCGGAGGCAACTCTGCGGGTCAGGCTGCTATGTTCCTCTCGGGCATCGCCAAGCATGTCTACCATATCGTCCGCGGGCCGTCGCTTGCGGCGACAATGTCGCAGTATCTGGTTTCACGCATCGAGAGATCCTCGCGCATCTCGCTTTGCACTAACTGCGAAATTGTCGCGCTTGAGGGCGAGCCTGATCTGCAGTCTGTCACCTGGGTAAACCGCAGTACGGGTGAACGCACACAAAAGGAGATTGAAGACGTCTTCGTGATGATTGGAGCTGAGCCGAACACAGGCTGGCTCTATGGGACAGTACAGCTTGATAAGAAGGGGTTCATCCTCACCGGTTCGGCCGGCGGCTTTGAGAACAGCCCATACGCGACCAGCGTCCCCGGTATCTACGCCGTCGGAGACGTCCGCGCAAACTCGGTCAAGCGCGTGGCTTCGGCCGTCGGTGAAGGCTCCGTGGTCATCTCCGATGTTCACCGCTATCTCGCCAGTGCACATAACCACGTGTCGCCAGAGCCTGACTCCGCCCTGGCCGCCCTCCGCGCAGCGAGCGATGCGATCGGTGCGAAAGCTTAGAGTACATTTCGCATCATCGAGCGCAGTTCCAAGGCATTTTGGTTCTCCGCGAGCGCTAGAGCACAGACTCTCGAGGAGAGGAGTTTGAAATTGCAGGTTGAACAAGATGTCCGTCCGCTGTCGCGGGCCCGCTTGCCAGTCGATACGACGGAGCTGGCCCGATATCTTATCGGGAAGACGCTCGTTCGCAAAGTCGGGCGAAGCCGGATTAGCGGTCGCATTGTAGAAACAGAAGCCTACCCTCCAGGCGATTCGAGCGGGCACGGTTACCGCGGACAAACGGCACGAAACCACTCCTTGTTCCTGGGCAGCGGTTTTTCTTACGTTTACTTCATCTATGGCGTGTCCTACATGCTCAATGTCTCGGCTGAAGAGCCGGGCGTTGGTGCGGGTGTGTTGTTCCGGGCATTGGAGCCTCTCGAGAGAATCAACTTGATGGAGCGGCGCCGCAAGACCGACAAGCTGATGGACCTGGCAAGAGGGCCGGGGCGGCTTGCACTCGCATTACAGATCGACCGAAGCCTGGATGGAATCGACATGTGCCTCGATGGGCCACTTTGGCTGGGCACTGCGGTTCGGAAGACCGGCCAGATTGGCACAAGCACCCGGATCGGCATCACCCGGGAGGTCGGCCGGTTGCTGAGATTTTTTGAGGTTGGAAGCCCCTTCGTTAGCGGTCCAAAAGCCCTCTCCATGAAATGAGAAAGCCGATCCGTTTATCGCGATTCGAGGTGGGTTCGCTTGGAGGCGGTCCGAAGATCCCGATAGGCGGATACGAGTTCCGCGAGACTGAATGCCCTATTCAGTCCACTTGGATTGGGCAAGACCCAGACTTCAGCGCCACCAAACCTCATGAACTGTTGTCCCCAGTTGACGCTTCCCTTTCGAAAAATAGCTGCAAAGGCAGGTTTACCCAGAAACGCCAGACACCGAGGGCTATAACGTCGAAGCTTTTGTTCGAGTTCCCCGGAAGCTTCGTGAAATTCATGACTCGTAAGCTCGCTGGCTCTTACAGTCGGTCGCTCTACTGCAGCCGTCAGACCGGATCCGTATTGAAGAATCGAGCTGTCGTTTTCAGGTCGAATCAAATGTGGAGTAAAACCCGCCAGGAAAAGGACACGCCAGAATCGGTTCGTCGAGCTCGAGAAATGGTGCCCCGCCCGGGCAGCGCTCAGCGCCGGATTAATCCCACAAAACACCACATCAAGGTCCTTGCGGAGCAAGTCAGGAAGTCGAAGTGTTGATCTCCGGGTGCTGTTTGGCCTCATGTGGCTCTAACTCGTGGAATGAAACCAGGACTGCCGGTATTCACCACGTCATTGAGTCTCTGCCTGGTCTGAATGCGATTGATTTCATCAAGTGCGTCCTCTGGAAGGGGAAAGATGTTAAAGTTCTCCGCCGCGCGGGCTGCACTTCTTGGCGTGGTAAGCAAGGCAGAGCCCCGTTGCACCGCCCACGCCAGCAGCACCTGTGCCGCCGTCTTTCCAACCCGCGCAGCGATTGCTGTAACGACTGGATCTTCAAGCGGCCCCGGTCTGGCCCCATGGCCCAGTGGCGCAAAAGCCAAAAAAACAATGCCATTCCCCTTGCAGAATTCCAAAAGCTGCGTTTCTGGCAGATACGGATGTGATTCAACTTGGATCACCGCCGGTTTGATTCTCGCTGATTCGTAGATGGGCAACAGGCCGCTCAAGGTGATGTCAGACAGTCCAATGGCTCGGCATCTGCCATGGTCCACCAGACTCTCCATCGCCTTCCAGGTATCGAGCAAAGTCACTCCGTGGTCGTACAGGACGTTTCCGTTCTGATCGCGCGGATCCTGCTCGTCCCCGGGCTGAAATGCAAAAGGCGTGTGAATGAGATAAAGATCCAGATAGTCGAGCCGGAGTCTGTTCAGGCTCGCCTCGAATGCCGGTTCCACGCGCTCAGGGCGATGGTTAGTGTTCCACAATTTCGTGGTAACAAAGATGCCTTCGCGCGCGATTCCCTCAGCGGCGAGTCCTGCCTGCAGCGCTTCGCCCACTTCACCCTCGTTGCGGTACCGTTCCGCGCAGTCAAAATGTCGAAACCCTGCCGCCAGTGCGTTTCTGGTTTCTCTTATCGTTTCGGCCCTGTCGGCAATCAGCGTGCCAAATCCAAGTGCCGGCATAAGGCCTGCACCGTGGCTTAGCGGTAGTTTTGTGGACCGAAACTCAGAAGCTGCAATCATCGCTGCCCCTCGGCATTAACTCGCGTCACATTCAATTTTCAATTGCACTGATCTTCGTCGAGCCGCCGGCTGAGTGTGACTGCGTACCAATTACGCCCATCTTTCCAGGTGCTCTCAATCTTGAAGCCCGGAGTCGGAAAGGATCGCGTCGAGAGTGTTATCGGTAAACTTGTAACTGTTTTCCGTATGGATGGTTTCACCTTCTCTGAAGTGAAGCTCAAGCTCAGCACTCGCGATCTGAACGCACTGGTCACGCACGCATTCGAGGTGCATCTCGATACGGGATGCGACAGAATTCCAACGGGCACGGTGCCGAAATCCGGCAGGATCAAAATCCGCACCGAGCTCATTGTTGAGCCTATTCAGAACGTTTAAATTGAACGCCGCGGTCACTCCCTCATTGTCGTCATAAGCAGCGATCAGGGTCGACTCCTCTTTCACGAGATCCGTTCCAAGAACGAGCGCATCTCCGCTTGGTAGTTGCGAACCGATGTTGCGGAGAATCGTTCGCGACTCCTGCGGCGTAAAGTTGCCGATGCTGGAGCCAAGATAGAGCGCTAGGGTTGTGCCGTCGAATTCCTCTCGTCTTGGAGGACTGTTAACGTAATTAACGACAACGGGCTCGAGCAGCACTTCTGAAATGCCCTCTCGATACCCCTGCTCGCGATCCCCAGAGCGTCCGCCGAGACGTCCAGGGGCATGTAGATTACGTCGATTTTTCTCCGCGCGGCGGCTGCCGGCAACAGGTACGTCTTCGACGCCGTACCTGCGCCAAGTTCGACAACACGCAACGGTTGCGAATCCGCACATTATGCGACCATCGAGGGTCAACCTATAATGTTTTGGTCCGCTTGGCTGATCAATGCACTCTCGATAGAGATATCTATTTCGGCACCGCCCCAATTTGTTGTAGTAGCGCGAGCATGTCTGGTTGGCCATACTCTTCGACCAACTGTTCATTGGAAAGGCGGTAGAAATTCATCGCTCGCACCTGAATCGTGTTTCCAGTCGGAGATACGCCGAAGAATGGGCCTTTATGGGTGCCGCGCATCGTAAATCGAGCAGCAACCCTGTCGTCTTCGGCTATCATTTCTTCCAATGTCCATTGGATATCGGGAAAGCCGCTGCGCATCATCGCGATGATCGCGAGGTAACCCGCCGGCCCTCTCATCGGCTCTGGACGTCCTGGAACATAGAAAATTGCGTTTGGGGAAATGAGTTCCGCAGCCAGCTTCTCGCTGGCGGTATTGATGAACTCAGTAAAACGGTGCATGGTGCGCCTGCTTGACTCGATTGTCATACGACTGCCTTTCGCGAATGGGCCGACTTCATTCTGTGGGGAATCAGGCCGAAGTCGAAATGTTCAACATCTTCCGTGTTCAGTCTGACGTTTGCTCACGAGCCAGGGTGAGAGAATATGGGGATATAAGAATGGTTTATGAGGGTGGCTCCCAATGCCGGTTGGGGGCGCACGGGGTGGGCGAATGGAACTGAAGCACATTGAGCTGCTGGAGATACTCACTCGGACACGTTACTTGAGCAATGGAGCTCGGCACCTCGCAACCTCGCTTGACGCAGCAACTACAGCTCGTGGAGAAGGAACTGGGTGTTTCACTATTTCATCGATCTGCGCGTGGACTTACCCTGTCTGACGCAGGGAGCGCCTTCCTTCCATTTGCCCTGCAGATGTCGTCCGCCTTCGGGCGCGGGCAGTCGGCAGTTTCGACACTGAGCAAAAAAAGCCTGGCGCAGCTGCGCCTTGGGATGAGCATCACTACATCCCCAACGATGATTTCGGAGTTCTTGCATCAGTATCACAAGCGCTATCCCGGCGTGCGTGTCACATTGACCGAAAGGACTCCTCTGGAACTAGTAGAAGGGCTGGAAGGCGGCCAACTCGATATCTGTGGAGGACTTGAATTGCCCGAAACAGCGACTCTTGTTCGCAAACACATCTTTACTACTCGGCTCGTCGGGATCTCTTCGGCCGTCATGAACGTCAGGACTCGAACCAGTCTCAGAGACTTTTGTACTAGACCACTCGTCCTCACTTCCAGGAAATGCGGCACGCGAATTCGGCTGGACACCGCTTTGAAACGTGCAGGAGTGAAACCAAGAATCTGCATGGAACTGGATGACGTGAGCACGATCGTCCAGTTGGTCAAGGCGGGGTCTGCCGTTTCTATCCTTCCAGAGACTTTAACGGTCGGAATTCGCGCCCCTTTCATTCATAAGATCGATGATCTAGATGTATCCGTTACAGGCTATTTCCTTCACCCTCGAAATCCTTCCAGGGAGGCTCAGGACTTCATGGGAATCATCATGGAAAAAATTGCGCCTCGGCTGCATTGATCGTGAGCGACTTCTAAGCTGGTTCAAAGCGACAGGTCAAACAAACCCACTTGGCTGAGGCCAGACAGATCTCAATTGGCGACTTCAGGCCAATGCACTCATCGACCTAGTGAGTGCAGCCGTTCAGGATCGGTCGTTCCTAGGGCCGCGAAGGAAGTTTCGGCGCGGGAGGAGGAGCGGAGCTTGTCACATATGCCGCCGTGACATCCAGTCTTGCTTTCAAAGGATCTTTTTCGGCTACCGGACCGTTCTCAGTGAAGTTCATCAGCATATCCGTTTCGGGCGTGTACCGCGGCCAAGCCGGCGTGTTGCCCGTGCTCGGATCACCGGTCTTGGCAAATGCCACCCAATAACTGAGCATCGCCTCCGCGATCTTCTCGTCTTCGGGGGCAAGGTCCTTCCCATACTTTGCTTGAACCGTATCGAAGACGAATGGAATCTCGGTCGCATGGGGGGCCCCTGGCCACTTGCTGCGCATCGATTTCGCGACGTACGAGAACCTGTATTCGTAGGCTGGCAGACCCTCCGACGCGAACACGCTGGCCACGAAGCGAGCGGGCTCTACCATAAACCGGTCCATCGAGACCTGGTACTGCACTGCGCGCAGGTCTCCATTGCCGGTGGGATCATAGGCCGCGATCGCTTTTTCGCGATTCGCACCGAAGGGTGCAAACAGCGCTTCCTTGTTCGGAGCGAAGCCGAAGCCAATGTCCATGCTGTTGGTGCCGATCATGAGAGGCACATGCCACCCGGCGCCAGCCAGGTACACGGATTGCGGGTCCGAAACCACCACGCGTCCGTCGATCATTGGCCCAGCGTATCCGGGCTGATTCATGGTTGCCATGTTGAGATTGCCGAGTACCTTCTCGGCGGAAAGATGCCGCAACTGATCAAGTGCATCCTTGCCGGTTCCATCGACTCCTACGCTATGAGCGAACTCGATGCCGACAGATTCGGCCGACGAGGGCCCGTTCGGTAGCGCGGTGTCGAGATAACGAGGGCCGCCCAGGTTGGTGCGGCCTCCTCCAGACTCGATGATCGCTCTTGAGAACAAGCCTTGCGTTAAAGGAGACGTGAGCAACATGCTCACAGAAAACCCGCCTGCAGACTCGCCGAAGACGGTAACATTCGATGGGTCTCCACCGAATGCGCTGATGTTCTTCTGGACCCACCTCAAGGCAGCAATCTGGTCCATGAAGCCATAATTGCCGACCATGCCATCGGCGTTCTCTTTGGTGAGCTCAGGGAAAGCAAAGAACCCAAAGTGGCCTAGGCGATAGTTGGCGCTGACAAAGACCACGCCTTTTTCAGCGAACTTGCTGCCGTCGTAAACCGTGGGCGAACTGCCTCCATTGACGAAGCCGCCGCCGTAGATCCAGAACATCACGGGCAGCTTCGCGTCAGCTTTTGTGCTCGCAGGACGCCACACGTTGAGGTAGAGGCAATCCTCTGCCGGCTTGGTGCCGAGTGGAGCGGCGTCACTGGGGAATGGGACCTGCATGCAGTCCGCCGAGTAGGCGTTGGCCTGACGCACATCGGACCAGGGCTGTACGGGCTGCGGAGCGCGCCACCGCAGATCTCCCACAGGAGGCGCGGCAAACGGCACTCCTTTGAATGATTCGACCGGCCCCTGGGTCACGCCTTGCAGCTTGCCTGCTTCGGTGCCGACCACGCTGGCCTGCGAGAACAATTGGGGCACAGCCAGTACAGCCATTGCGGCGAGGGCGAGCTTCTTCAAACCATCCATACGGCCTCCGGAACGTGCATGTGTGAGCAATGCACGCGACTATAGCAGCGCCTGGAAGCATGTGTACAATTCATTGATTCGAACGGATTGATCGCATTTCGCGATGACGGTTTCAACCTTTTCGTGCGCGAGCGGATCCTGCACCGTGGCTGTCATGCTTTCTGACATAGAACTTATGCAGGAGATGGCGTACAAGGCTCTCGGCGGCAGGGGATAGAGTCGCGTCTCTTCTCTGAAGCAACTCGATCTGGCGGTGTGGAAAACCTGTTGTTGAGCGGAATTCTCAAGAAGGCCGAAGTCTCAGCGCCCGCCGCAGTCTCTGGCAGGATGGCAATGCCCAGGTTGGCGCGTACAAAGGCCAGCGCAGTGGGCATGAAATTTGTTTCATAGCGAATGTCCAGGAGCAACCGTTCGCGATGTGCGATGGCCTCCACTGCCTCTCGCACGCTGCTTTCCCGCCTTGGCAGGATCAACCCATGGGTGGATGCCTCGCGAAGCGTGATGGTGTGCTTAAGTGGAGAGCGGGTGGCCCGCGGGAGCAAAGACAACCAGGCGATCCTGAAACAGGGGAGTTGCGCGAAGGTCCGCATCGCGCCCGTGTAGTGTTCCGATGCCGAAATCGACCTCTCGTTTGAGCACGGCTTCGCGCACGCGTTCCGCAATTACGTCAGAGATCTGCACGCGAATGCCGGGGTAGGTCTCGATGAAGCTTCGCACCAATTCTGGAAGCGTGCCCGCGCAGACGGTGGGAAGAGCAGCGATAGTTACGAATCCAGTAGAGGCGGAACTCAAGTCCCGCGCATGTTCAACGATGGTCTGAGCGTCATTGAACAATCGCTGCAGCGGGCCGAACACGTCCTTGCCGGCAGCCGTAAGCGTCACTCCTCGCTTGTTCCTGTCGAAGAGCCTAACGCCCAGGCTCTCTTCGAGCTGTTGCACCTGAACGGTCAGCGCGGACTGCGAAAGATGCATGTCGTTGGCGGCACGTGTGAAATTGCGCGTCTCTGCGATTTTGAGAAAGGCACGAATGTGACGGAGCTCATGAATCATCGGAATTCGAGATTATAGGCTTCTGATTTATGCAATGTACATATTGAGACGCACCTCTCTATACTCGCATTTGTTCGCGAAAGGGCGGCATCACCGGGCGCTGAGCATGCTTGCTATCTGGGGTCTGATCACTATCCTCGGCATGATCGTCGCGATCGCCAGCCGACGCGTCTCACCGCTGATTGCGCTCTTTCTGTTCCCAGTCACCGCGTGCTTAGCGGCCGGTTTCGGATTAAAAACCGCACAGTTTGCTCTCTCTGGACTGGTATCGATTGCGCCGGTGGTGGCGATGTTCCTGTTTGCCATTCTTTTCTTTGGAGTGCTAACGGACTCAGGAACGATCGAGCCATTCGTCAGGATCCTGCTCCGCGGTATCGGCAAAAACCCGGTGCTCATTGTTCCCGGCACGTCCCTGCTCGCGCTGCTTCTGCATCTGGACGGATCCGGGGCAGTCGTGTTCCTGGTTGCGATTCCTACACTTCTGCCGTTGTACCAGGAACTCGGGATGGATCGCAGGATTTTGGCGTGCGCCGTATCGCTGGCCGCGGGCGTGAACTTTCTGCCCTGGACGGGCCCTACGATTCGCGCTGCCAGCGCACTGCACACCACTCCCATCGCGCTGTTCAAGCCCCTGATTCCTGTTCAGATCGTCGGCCTGGTTTATGTCTTCGCTGTAGCCATTTACCTCGGTCACAGGGAGAGGCGGCGCATTGGGCCGACGGATACGACGCTCATACCGGCAAGCACAACGCCGGTGGCTGGGGCTGCGGTTGCGCGGGTTCGCTTCGCTGGCAATCTGGTGCTCGCTGTGGCGGTGCTTGGCTTGGTGATCAGCGGCAAGGTTGAGCCGGCGATCGCGTTCATGCTGGGCACCACGCTTGCCCTGCTGCTCAACTTTAGAACCGTGCGCGAACAGGGGGCTGCCATCGACCGTCATGCGAAGGCGGCGTTATCAATGTGCGCCATTCTCTGCTCGGCCGGCGTGTTCACTGGAATCCTAAAAGGCAGCGGCATGCTCGCTGCCATGGCAAAGGCCTCAATCGCCCAGATTCCGCCGGGATTCGCGCCGCACATTCCTGTGGTGCTCGGCCTGGTGGCCATGCCGTTGAGCCTGCTCTTTGACCCTGACTCGTTTTACTTCGGCATCCTCCCTGTGCTCGCCGCCGCCGTTCAGGGATTTGGATTGCCTGCGGCGAGCGTTGCTGAAGCCGCGCTGCTGGGGCAGATGACCACGGGCTTCCCTGTAAGTCCGCTCACGCCAGCGACGTTTCTGGTAACCGGACTCAGTGAAATTGAATTGAGCACACATCAGCGTTTTGCTGGTCCGTTTCTGCTCGGAGCATCGATCGTGATGACGATCGCTGCCGTTCTGTTTCATGTAATTCCGCTGTAAGGCGGGAAAGAGAGAGAATGATCGATCGCGACTTACGAAAATTTCGCTGGCGGTTTATGCAAGATACAAATGCAAAGGTCGTATCTATACTCCAGGCGAAGCCGGGCAATGTGGTTTGTTGGGGAGAGCGCAGATGAAGAAGATCAGAATCGGCGCGGGAGCAGGATTCTCCGGCGATCGCATTGAGCCCGCGGTCGAACTCGCCGAACAGGGCCAACTCGACTTCCTTGTCTTCGAGTGCCTTGCCGAGCGAACGATCGCGTTGAGTCAGTTGCGCAAGCGCGAAGATCCCAACGCCGGATACGATCCGCTTCTCGCCGAACGCATGCGTGCTATCTTGCCGGCATGCCGCCGCAACGGAGTTCGCGTGATCAGCAATATGGGCGCGGCGAATCCGAGGGCTGCCGCGCTACAAACGATCGAAATCGCCCGAACTCTGGGACTTCATGGATTGCGTATTGCGTGCATGGAAGGCGATGACGTTCTCTTACTCAAAGATGCGTTCAAGGCTTTCGACGATCAGCCCCTTCCCGCTCACGCGATGATCATCTCAGCGAATGCATACTTGGGCGCCGACGCATTGGCTGAGGTTCTTGATCGCGGCGCAGATGTGGTTCTGACGGGAAGAGTGGCTGACCCTTCGCTGTTTCTGGGAGCGCTCATACACTCGTTCGGCTGGAACGCAGCGTCGTGGGATCTGCTGGGACAGGGCACCGCGGTCGGCCATCTGCTGGAATGCGCTGGGCAACTCACGGGCGGCTACTTCGCGGATCCCGGATACAAGGATGTTCCGGATCTCGATCGGCTTGGATTTCCGCTGGCCGAGGTGATTGAAGATGGTTCGGCAATGCTGACCAAGGTTGAGGGTTCCGGCGGACTCATCAGCCTGCAGACCTGCCGCGAACAAATACTGTACGAGGTTTTGAACCCATCGGCGTACATAACGCCCGACGTGATCGCCGACTTCACAGGGATTCGCTTCGACCAGCAGGCTCGCGGTGCAATGCGTGTGTCTGGTGCAAAGGGACAGGCACGGCCGCAGGACTACAAGGTTTCCATCGGCGTCGATGACGGAGTCATTGCGGAAGGGCAAATCTCATATGCGGGACCGGGTGCGCTGCCGCGCGCGGAACTTGCACGCCAGATACTCGACAAGCGCCTGGCTCACATCGGAGCCGACGATCTGAGGATCGACCTCATCGGACTGAGCTCGATGCACGGCCCTCCCGGCGATTGGCCCACTCCCTACGAAGTGCGGCTGCGAGCTGCGGCACGATTCACGCGCGAGATCGATGCAGAGCGTTTAACGCGCGAAGTGGAGAGCCTCTACCTGAATGGGCCTGCCGCAGGAGCAGGAGTGACATTCTCGGTGCGGGAGAACATTGCCATCGTACCCGCGCTCATCGCGCGCGAACTCGTCACGCCAAGCTTCTCGATGGAGGTGGCCTGATGAAGCTGCAGGCAATTGCACATGCGCGTGCCGGCGACAAGGGAAACCTTGTAAACATTGCCGTGTTCGCCTATCGCGACGAGGACTATCCGACACTGGTCGAGCGCGTGACAGTGGAGCGAGTGAGCGAACTGTTCCGTGAACACATCACGAAGCCGGTCATACGATACTGCGTTCCAAATCTGTGCGCGCTGAACTTCGTCCTGCAGCGCCAGCCGGCCGACAGCGTTACGCGTTCACTGCGTCTCGATGCGCACGGAAAGAGTCTGAGCTCGCTCATGCTTTCTCTGGAGATATGATGCCGCCGACTTCCGTTCCATTGACGCAGGCGGTATCCATGCACTCGATCTCGCCAAGGGAGAGCGGGTTGCCACCGCGAGTAAGTGGGCTCGGATTTGTTGGCGCGGCGGGCTTGGGCAAGGGTCGGGCAAATCAATCGATACGAACGGATCGATGAAGCATGAATTCGAATCTCTCGCGACGATCTAGCGTTGCAATTGGCATTGGAAGTTGCGGGCATCCTGGGTGTCGCCGGTTCCGGTGTACTGCGCGTGTTTTGGATAAGCGCACAGCGGTCGGCTGCGACCGGGGAATGCCTGACCGGTAGCGATAACGGCGTCGGGCGCAGTGCCTTTCTCGACCCAACTGACGACGGCAGTGAGCATGTCGAAGTGATCGAGAGAGGGGCCGCCGCCGCAATGGGCCATCCCGGGCACCAGAAACATACGGCTCCATTGGAAGAACCTTCTCGGCACCGCCATTGGTTGCGGCAAGTGATTGGTAATAGCCGAGTGTGTCGAGGGGCGAGAACCACGGATCGCTGTCGCCGTGGAAGAAGATGAGCTTGCCGCCGCTGAGTGAGAACGTGGAGAGATTGGTGGACGCAGGCTCGACGAGCGGATCGGAGGCATGCAGCGCCGCTTTGTCGACGTCGAGTTCAGTTGCGGTGGTGTAAGGGCCGAAGAGGCCGTTGGGCCCAAGCGCCAGTAGACCTGATGCGAATCCTTTCGCAGCAATGCCCGCATCATAAAGAAAGCCCGGATAGACCTGAGTGCCATAGGCATTCTTCGGTCCGGCGAAGGCTTTCTTGATAGCGGTGGTTTTCTCAGGAGCGATGCAAGCGTCGGACTGGCCGGGCTTGCACGCGAGGACCGCAGGATCAAAGTCGCAGCCGAGAGGGTCGGAGATCATGCCGTCGGCTACGCCGTCTTTCGCGTCGCATTGTTTCATCAGCGCATCCATAAAGAGCTTTCGATCGTCGTCGGTGAGGAACTTATCGATCTGCGGCTTTCCGGAGGCGTCTTTCGGAGCGGCTTGGTTGTAAGCCACTGGGATCCATTGCGCGATGGCAAGGTTAGACAGGCCGGTGCGCATGGCCGGGTCACCGGAGACGATCCCATTGAACACGGTGGGATAGCGCTGCGAGAGGATCATGCCTTCGCGGCCGCCCTAGCGCTGCGAGAGGATCATGCCTTCGCGCCCGCCAGTGGAACAGCCGACAAAGTAGGAATACGCTGCAGGTTTTGCGTAGTAGTGCCCGATGATCTGCTTGGCGACTCCGGCGACTTCAGCGTTCGCGAGGAAGGCGAAATCGAGATAGGCCTGCTGGTCGCGCATGAAGGTGAAATCGAAGGCGCCCGTTTTGGCCTTGTGCCCTGTATCGGTGCTGGCCACGGCGAATCCGCGGGAGAGTGCCGGCTTGTCGCCTGCGTAGTTCGCTCCAGCGGGATACGCGATAATGCCATTGCCTCCTCCGCCGCCCTGCATCATGAAGTCACCGTTCCATGCAGCATTGTTCGGGCAGTGCAAGAGCAAAGCCGATGCCGAACTCCTGCCCGTCTACGCCCTTGCGGCGATTGATAACGCCGTCGACGCGGCAATGCGCTGGAAGCGGGCCAATGGCCGGAGCGCCGGGATACGGCGGCGGGACGGTGGTTCCGGCGGGAACGAGCGCGGCTTTGGTGATTTCGGTGCCGCCGATTTTAAGGCCGGAGAGAGCCGCACAGGGATCGGCCGATTGAGATTGTGCAGCCAAGGGTGCACACAGCACAACCGCCAGCAGAAGCGAGAGATTGTATTTCGTCATAACCGGCCTTCTCCGTAACAAAATATGTGAGCGTAGCGTGGGCTATTTTGTATTGCGAGAGCCCGGCGCCGCAGCAAATCACTTGATGGTTGCGTGAACTTCTTTGCCTTCGTAACTGATCTCCGCATTAGCCGTGCTGGTCACATCCACGCCTGATGCCATGTCCGCCTGCGACCAGGACGACGCGGAATTTGCGGTGTTCGATCATTCCGGGGAATGAGCCTTGCCGCGAGCCGATGGTGAGTGACGAGTTGTGGTCGTTCCATTGGATTGGGATGACGGAATGCTGACCCTTCTCGTACTCGTATCCATCGCCTGCGTCTTCATAAAGATCAAATTTCCCATCGGCGCCGCGATAAATGCGAAGCTCGATCGGCCCTGCGGGATCCTGCGTGGCGTATTCGATCTGCGGGCCCAAGGGAAGGATGGAACCAGCTCGCACGAAAAGCGGAATACGATCAAGCGGCGCATCGGCTTCGATCTCCTGCCCGCCTGTGAGCGATTTACCGGTCCAGAAGTCGTACCATGCAGCGGCTGCCGGCAAATAAACATTGCGCCTGGTCGCGTCGGCTTTGAGCACCGGGTTGACCATGATGGCAGGGCCAAACATGAATTGATCGCCGAGGTTCCATGTATTGGAGTCGCCGCGCCAGTCCATCACGAGCGGACGCTGAATGGTGTAGTCCTCGCTCGTTACCTTCCAGGCCAACGAATAGATATACGGCATCAGCCGATAGCGGAGCTTGTCGTAGCTCACAAGGATGGGCTCGACTTTGTCAAAGGCCCATAGCTCGTTATGTGGCCGGTGCCCGTGCGTGCGAAAGATCGGGCAGAACGTGCCGTACTCAAACCAGCGCGCGTAGAGTTCCTGAAACGCGGGATCGGCGATTGGGTCTTCGTGCGGAGGCCAATAGCCGCCGATGTCAGTGGTCCAATATGGAGACCCAGACAGCGCGAAATTGAGACCGGCTGGAACCTGGTGGCTCAAGCCCCAGTAGGTGCCGTAGACATCTCCCGACCAGACGGTGGCGCCTACGCGTTGCTGGCCGAGAAATGCGGAACGCGTGAGCAGAAAGACGCGCTTGCCCGGGTTCTGCGCCTTCCAGTGATCCTGCACACCGAGGGTGTGCGCAAGTGGAAAGACATTGGTGAATTCGGCGCCGTTGCCGATGGCGATCTGGCGGCTGCTGAGGATGGCGTCGCCCATGTGCGGCCAGTATTCTTCAGGCTCGGCGCTATCGAGCCAGAATGCATCCCATCCCTGCGCCAGCAGCTTGCCGGGCAGATGCTCCCAGTAGAGGTCGCGCGCCTCGGGGTTGGTGGCGTCATAGACGTGCGCGTCGGTCACAAGCTCGTGCTTTGCATCGAGAAGCTTATAGGTTTCGGACTGAGGATCGAGCAGGCCCCAGACAGAAATCATGGCGTGCACGTTTTCTTTGTGCAGGGCCTCTAGATCCTGTGCGACGTCGTGATAGTTGGAATTGAAGACGGGATCGCCCTCGGTCTTCCACCAGAACCAATCCTGCACCATGGCGTCGAGCGGAATATGTTCCCTGCGATAGCGCTCTGCGATCTCGCGAATCTCGTCGAGCGATACGTAGCGGTCCTTCGATTGAAAAAAGCCATAGGCCCACTTCGGCAGCATGGGCGTGTGGCCGGTCATGGTGCGGTACTCGTGAAGAACGGCGTCGATCTCCGGGCCGTAGAGGAAGTAGTAATCGATCGACTTGCCGGCGATGGAAGTCAGCTTCATATCAAGCGGGAATCGATTGTCAAAATAAGTGAGCGCCGCCGTGTTCCACATCAGCCCGTACCCCTTGTTCGAAATCAGCAGGGGGATCGCAACATCGGTGTTGTTTTGACCCAGTTCCACCGTGGCGCCGCGATAGTTGAACATGCCGTTCTGGTGCTGGCCGAGCCCATAGACCGCTTCGGTGATCGAGGGAGAAAAGCGGTCCGTGACGCGGTAGGTGTGATCTCCATTGAGCTCGACCGGCTCGTAGGTGCGCGGGATGCTGTTGCCTTCGTTCAGCAGCGATTCTCCACTGATGGTGCGAAATGAGAGATTGCCGCGTTCGATGTTGACGATCACCTCAAGCTGAGCAGTCTTCAAACTGGCCGCTTTCGCGTCCTGCGCAAACGTGAACGGCGCTCCGGGACAAGCTTGCTGGGCGTCGAGCATCCACGGGCGCGGCGAGGCAGGGGCGGAGGGTTCGGGCGTAGCAACGACGTGAATCACCGAGTCAGCACACACGGTGACCTCGAGGACTTCACTGCCCGCGGTGGCGCGGATGCCGCGGCTTGTCTGTTCGACTTGCGCGGGTGGAGGACCAGGGGCCTTCTGTCCGGGCATTTGTGCATCGGCCATCAACGAGGTGATAAAGAAGAGAAACAGGATGGGTATGACTTCCCAACCATCACGACTCGTGCGGAGAATTCCTGCTTTCCAAAGCATCTTTGATCTCGACTTTCTGTTCGCCGACATTCTGCCATCTAACGGCAATCGGCTGTGAAGCAGAGGTTCTTGCTGAAGAACGGCAGCACGTGGTTCTGGAATCGATCGGCGACTGCACTTACATGCGTGCCGGAGTAAATCTCAAAGCTGTTCGCGATTCCGTAGTTATCGAGGATGGTGTGCAGCTTGGTAGCGTCGAATCGCAATCCATCCTGATCGCCCACGTCCATAGAGATGGCGCGGTATTGCTTGAGATTGCCGATGTACTGATCGACAAATGCCAGCGGTGAGTTGGCCGTGTATTTTGCTACGATCTCCGGTTGCGGAATGCCGTCCTTGGTTGGCAGATCGAAGTAAAGCGGCGGGTTTTTCGGATTGGGAGCCCACGCCGCTGCCGTTGCATATTGTGCGGAGGCGAAGCCCGGCGACTGTGCCGCCAGGTCCGCTGGAGACTTGGCTGCGGCAACCTTCTTCTCGCTGGCGATCGCCCGCTCCTTGATCTGATCGGCAGTGCCCGGACCGCCCCCAATCATCGAAGACATGCAGCAGGGACTCATGATGTAGAGAGCGCCGAAGACGTCAGGATGCTTCATGCCAATGCGGGACGCACCATAGCCGCCCATGGAGTGGCCGACGAGGCCGCGGCTCTGGCGATTGGGGATGGTGCGGTAGTGCGCGTCGATGTAAGAGACGACGTCGTGCGCAATGAACCTCTCGAAGTCGCCCGTGGTGACGGAGCTTGAGTACATCGATCCGTTGTAGATGGTTTTGGAATCGGGCAGGACGACGATCATCTCCTGCGAGCCTAGCGCGAACGCACCTTCGACAGTCTGCGGTACGTGGATCTCATGCGTCCACTGTTCGGCGCCAATGGAGTAGCCGTGCAGCGCGTAGACCACGGGATAGCGGCGCTTCTTGTCTTTCTGGTAGCTGGGCGGCAGAAAAACGATGACATCACGATCGACAGCGTCGCCTTCAAGATTGCCTTCAAGTGCCGTGCCGTGGATCTTGATGTGCTCCACTGCCACAGGCTTTGCGCCCGAGACTACTTCGGGAACGTTTGTCTGCACCTGCGCCGCGAGCCATGAACCGGGTGCAACTGCCAATGTGATCGCGCACGCAATGAACAACTTCGTTGATTTCATCTAGACCCTCTCTCGAAAGACCTGGCTACTGCACCGGGTAGGAATAAATGTTCACGCTGAAGGGGCGCACCGTGATGGTGGCGGGCAGCGCACCGAGCGTCTGTTCTTCGACTTGAACCTCAGGCTTCTTGTCCACTTGAACAGTTGCATCGACGGAGTCTGGAGCCATGCGCCACACCTTTCCTGCACTCGCAAGCTTCGTTCCGCTGATCGCAATCTTGATGCTCTGTTCGGTGTCCGATGGATTGAGCACGGCAATGGCGAGAGTCTTGCGATCTTCACTTAACGCGGCACTCACATCCAGCGGATACGTGTCGCTGCCGGGGTTGACCGCGGGTTGATCGCCGCCAGCCGGAAACGTTGGCTTCGGCTGCGGAGAGTCTCCGGTCACCTCGACGGGGATAGTGCCGAAGTGATCGCGATACATCTTGAACAGCATTCCAGTGGGATTGAGGATGGCTTCAGTTCGGTTCTGGCTCATCATCGCGGTTGCGAAGGTAAATGCGCCCATCTGAAAGATGTCGGAGTGGCGGAACATTTCATGGAAGGCCCACGCGTATGCCGGAACGACCTTATATCCGTCGCGATTGCCGCCGAAGTAAGCCCACTCATCGATGGCGATGGGAACGGGTTTGGCGCGGAGAGCTGGGATGCGCTTCAGGTACTCCTGGTAGTGCTCATATTTCGCGCGAACCTGGACGGCGGGTGCGCGTTCCCATTCGAGCAGCGACAGAGGAGGCTCGATGGGCACCTTCTTTTGCAGCTTGATGTCTGTATGTTGCGTGCCCGATGCGTAGTAATGCTCGCTGACCATGTCGATGTTGTCGAGACAGTTGAGGAGCATCTGGCCGGTCCAGTCGGCTGGCGAAAGATAATCGGGAACATACTGGCCGTTAATGCGCCTCGCCTGGTCGGCTCCCTCCATCACGTCGGGCATGGCTCCTCCCGCGATGAGCTTGATGGACGGGTCTACCTTCTTCATCTCTTTCGCGAAGAGGTTGTGCTTCAACTCAAATTGCGGAAGCGACATCGAGCCCATCTGGTAGTCGCCCCAGGGCTCGTTACCAACTCCCCACCACTGCACGTGATAAGGAGCAGGATGGCCATTTGCGGCTCGCCATTTTCCCATTGGCGTTGTGGCGGCTCCGTTGGTGTACTCGACTAGCTCACGCGCAGACCATGCATCGCCGAAGCCCGCATTGACGGTGATATAAGGATCAACGACGAGGAGACGGCAAAGAGTCAGGAATTCATCCGTGCCGACATCGTTCGGCTGCACGGCGTGCCAGACGGGATCGAAGATGGGCGGCCGCTTATCGATGTCACCTACGCCGTTTCGCCACTCGTACGCGGAGACAAAGTTACCACCGGGAAAGCGAAGGACGCCGAAACGCAACTGCTTGAGCGTTGTGACAACCTCCGGACGGAAGCCTTCAATATTGTCCGCAGGCATGAGCGAGACCGCGCCGACATGAAAGGAGCCCGAGCCTGTACCCGTGATCTCAAGTGTGGCTTCGTCACTGTCGGTTCTGGCGGTATACCGCAATGGGAACTTGCGGTACCCGGCACCGAGCGAGCCGATGGTGACGGTCTGGCGATCGGTCGGCTCTTTAGCCCAAATGAGCGTCACTTTAACCACCGCGCCAGGAGAGCCTGCGAGAACGATCCGCCCCGTGTAGGCCATGCCTTTACGAACGGCGATTCCGGACTGGCCCAAGCCGTGCGAATCTTTTGCGTCGAGTTTGATGAGCGGCGAATGATCGCCTGTATAGGCTAATTTCGTGTCCATAGTGACGGCGTTCTCGCCACCTATAGGAGCCCACCAACGCGTTGGAACGCGGCGAAATCGGGGATTGCCGCCAGCACCGCCTGTCACTGGAGGCGGCGTAGGCGCGCTGGCGGCCACCGGGTAGAAGAACTTGCGATCGACCAGCATCTCAGACCAAATACCAGTGTTGACGATGTCGCCGCCGTGCTCAAGAAACTGGCCATAGATATTTTTCGAGAGGGGAGCGCCGGTCTTCGCGGTATCGATGGTGGCGTTGACAATGCGAGTCTGGGATGAAAGGGGGGTGAGCAGCGAAAGTAATAGCACGACAAACACTGCCGGTTTCTGGGTAAGCGTTTTCGCGACGACCTTCAGGAGCAGATGCATGGTCCGTTTCTCCCAATCCTGGATGGAGCAAAATGTGCGTTCAACCGGCCCGTCGTTAAATTTCGAATCGAGTGCCTGTATCGTCCATGGCTCTCAATCGTGCGCAGTTCGCGATTACGGCTCAATCGAGATGACGGTCACTGATCGAGACGCTACCGTGAGCGATAGCTTGCCGTTCTGAACCTTCACTGCAGTCGGCTTCGGCACAACTGTACTCGGTGAATCAAAGGTGTTGATACTGTCTACTGCAACTCCCGTTAACGTCTCCGCCTTTGCCGACTTTGCCGCGATGCCAGCAATATCTACATCGATCGTTGCCGGGTTTTCCGCATCGAGGTTAGTGATCTCAAGCAGCAGCTTCCCGTCTGCCCCCTTTGCCGCAATCGCGTCGACGCGGGGCAGGGTTACGCTTCCATGGGTGTAGGTGCCCGCATCGAAGGCAACAGGAATGAACGTAGCATCTTGAAACGGAACGTACATTTTGAAGACGTAATAGGTGGGCGTCAGGACCATCTTCTCCTTGTCTGTAAGGATCATCGCCTGCAGGACATTGATCATCTGGGCGATATTGGCCATGCGGACGCGGTCGGCGTGGCGGGCAAAGATGTTCAGGTTAAGCGACGCGAGAATAGCATCGCGAATGCTGTTCTGCTGGACGAGGAAAGCCGGATTGGAACCGGGCAGCGGTGCATGCCAGGCCCCCCACTCATCCACAGATAAGGTCACCTTCTTTTCCGGGTCGTACTTGTCCATCACCGCTTCCTGCTTGCGCAGAAATTCATCCATGAACAGCGTGGATCTCAGCGCTTTGGCGTAGTCATCCGGCCCGAACTTCTCCGAAGGTGTCGACGGCGGCCAGCCGTTCGGCACCGTGTACCAATGCAGTGAGACGCCGTTGATGTCCCACGCCCAGGTGTGCTTCTTCCACGCCTGCATCACGTCTTCGGTCCACACGATGTCCGGCGTGCCCGGACCAACTGCAATCTTCAGCATCTGATCTTTGCCGCGCTGTGCGGGATTCATGTTGAGAACGAAGCGACTGTACACCTTCATCAGGCTGACGTAGTACTCAGGCGTCATCGCGCCGCCACAGTCCCAGCTTTCGTTGCCGATGCCGAGGAATCCGACTTTGTACGGATCGGAATGGCCGTTGGCGGCTCGCTCTTTGGCAAGAGCCGTGGGCGCAGCGGCCGTCATGTATTCAAGCCACTCGGCCGCTTCTTGCGTCGTGCCGGAGCCGACATTGACGGACACGTAGGGTGTGCTGCCGATCTGTTGGATGAAATCCATGAACTCGTCGGTGCCGAAGGCATTGCTATCGATCACATCTCCCCATGCCGAGTTCACTGTTGCCGGACGCTTATCCCGTGGGCCGATTCCCTTGCGCCAGTGATACTGGTCGGCAAAGCAGCCGCCCGGCCAGCGGACATTGGGTACCTTGAGTTCCTTGAGAGCGGCCACTACGTCGCTGCGGATTCCGCGTGTATTAGGGATGGATGAATCGGGGCCTACCCAAATGCCTTCGTAAAGACCATGGCCGAGATTCTCACCAAACTGGCCGAAGATGTTTCGATCGATTTTCGCACCGGGCTTCGACGCGTCAACGGAGAGATGAATGTTGTCGGCAGCCATCAAGGGTGCGGACGAAGAAAGGGCCAGCAAGCAAAAAACCGCGAGGACGCGACGTGCCACACAAGCCTCCGCTCAACCGGAACGCGATGGAGCGCTGGGGCCGGCGCGCCGCGTTGGATCTGGCGCGCAATTTTCGGCCATCGTTCTCGCATGCCGTTCCGGAACCCTCGAATATACACACAGCGAGCCAACGCGAACAAGCCCAATAAATCGCTTTATCCAGGAAGAGTAATCGTTTACCATGCGCATGACTCGAGAGAGCTGATCTGTCCGCGCCAAGCGGCTCTCGCTCTCAAACCTGCTCCGCGCGGAGGTGCGCTTTGAAAGTGATTGGAATTGTGATGCTAATGGCGTCGAGCTTCTGTTTTGCCCAGGACCCGGGTGATTTCAAGCCCGCAACATCGAACGTTCTGGATGCGCAATACCCGAAGGTCGACAGCAACTCGCGCGTGCAGATTCGGTTTAAAGCGCCTGACGCAGCCAACGTGTTTCTGACCGGGAACGGCAAAATGGATACGAAGACGGCATTTCACGGGGAGATGGCCGACCCGGCAGCGTTTTCCAAACGAGTACATGTCCTTTGGATCGGCGTGGGAACCAACGAGCCCGAGCGTATGAGGTCCGGACTGGAGAATCTAAACGCTTCTCTCGACGAAGGAAAGATTCAGCACGTCTTTTATGAGTCACCCGGCACTGATCACGAATGGCAGACATGGCGCCGCGACTTGAAAGATTTCGCACCGCGGCTGTTCCAGACATCGGCGCCGGGCAGCCGGACACAGGAGCGCCGCTAGTCACCGTAAAGTTTCGTATCGAAGGCCAAATCGTGCTACCGGAATAAAGCAATATGTCTGGTTGGCGTCCGGCAACAAAGGAAGACTCATGGACAGACGAGATTTCTGCAAATTACTCGCGATCGCCGCAGCATCGAAAGCTGTGCCAGCCTCGGCGCAGCCCTCGCAGGAGAACGGGCCCGACCTGCCTGGCGGCTTCAACCAGTACAAGCACGACTACGCTGAGTTTTGCGCGTTGCCGCCGGACAAGAGAGTTTTCTACAAGGTGAGCGACGGCAAGATCGTCGAAGAACAGCTCAATGAGGCCGCATGGGAACCTTCAGCGTGGAACTATAACCCCACAGCACAGTCGATTGCGGGCGGACTTTGGGATGATGTGCCCCTGCATTCGCCAATCCCCAATCTTGCCGGCGATGGTCCGTTCAAACCCACCTGGGATTCGTTGCTTGAGTACGAAGCCCCGGATTGGTACCAGGATGCCAAGTTCGGCATCTGGGCTCATTGGAGTCCACAGTGCGTTGCTGAAGCCGGAGACTGGTACGCGCGCAATATGTATATCGAGGATCAACGGCAATACAAATATCAGCTCGAACACTACGGTCCTCCGTCGCACTTCGGGTACAAGGATCTGTGCGCACAGTGGACGCTGTTGAATTGGGAACCGGACGAGTTGATAACGCGCTACAAAAATGCCGGCGCAAAAATATTCGTCGCATTGGCGAATCACCACGATAGTTTTGACGCGTGGGATTCGAAGCATCAGCCATGGAATGCGGCTGCCGTCGGTCCGCACCGTGATGTGATCGGCACATGGGCCGCGGCGGCCCGGAAGCAGGGATTGCGGTTCGGCGTAACGGTGCATCAGGCGCGCAACTGGTGGTGGTTCCAGCCTTCGCACAGTGCCGACAAGTCCGGCCCAAACGCTGGAATTCCCTATGATGGCCGTCTGACGCAGGCAGAAGGCAAGGATCAGTGGTGGCAGGGGCTCGATCCGCAGCGACTCTATGGCGTAAAACACCCGGCGAGTTCATTGCCCGACACATCGTATGTGAAGAATTTCTACGATCGGACGCGCGATCTCATAGACCAGCACAACCCTGACTTGCTTTACTTTGACGATTCGCTTCTGCCGCTAGGCTGGGCAGGAATGAACATCGGCGCCTACTTCTACAACAACAGTCTTCGGCAACACGGCGGCAAGTTGGAAGGCGTTCTGAACGTCAAAGATGTTCCCGACCGGCTGGCCAAAGCTGTTGTCGCAGACTATGAGAGTGGGCTTACTGCCGAGATCATGAGGCATCCGTGGCAATCGGAAACCTGCCTCGGTGCCTGGCACTATCTCCGCTCGCTCTGCGAGAAACCAGGACAATACGGCGGGTATCTTCCACCACGCGACGTGATCCACTGGCTGATTGACACCGTGAGCAAGAATGGCACGTTCATTCTCAATGTCCCGGGCAGACCGGACGGAACCATTGATAGCAAGGAAATCGCGGTGCTCGACGGCATCACAGCATGGATGCAGACCAATAGTGAGGCGATCTACGAAACTCGGCCATGGAAGGTTTACGGTGAAGGACCCAATAGCGTGAAGGCGGGTTCCTTCCAGGGCGGAAGCGTGAAGAAACTGGGAGAGAACGACATCCGGTTCACGCGCAATAAAGCAAATACTGTGGTCTATGCACTGGTGCTAGGGTGGCCCACGGGATCGTTCACCATTCAGTCTCTGGGACTTTCAGCGGCAACAAAACCGGGAAGAGTTGGCAAGCTCGAACTTTTGGGAACCGACCAGAGGGTTAGTTGGAAACAGCAGACTGACGCCGTGACGGTGGAGCTTCCGAAACTATATAAACCGGCAGTGGATTACGCGGTAGTGCTCAAGGTGACACTCGCGTGAACAGGTATAGCGATTTCTGGGCGCATAGTCCCTGTCAAGAACCAATCGACACAGCTACGATCACATCGACTCTCGTAATCTCAACTTGTTCTCCAAGGAAGTAAAACATCATGCAGCATTCTTTGTTGCGGCGATTTTTGATTTTCGTCCTCGGTGCTCTCGCAGTATCATCCATCCCGAATGTTTCCGCACAACAACAGAGCCAAGCGCGCGAGATCGTCGTCGACGTGAAGGATGCGCGCGGTCCCGTCGATCGCTTCTTTGATCTTTCGGTTGGCTCCGATTATCCCGGAACGTTGATTCGGGATGACAGCCAGGCGCAGCTCAAACTCGTAACCGAAGAGCTTGGTTTTCGCTACATACGCTTCCACGCCATCTTCCATGATGTCCTGGGAACGGTGCGCATAGAAAACGGCAAGACCGTGTATGACTGGACGAGGATCGACCAGCTCTACGACGATCTGCTGGTGCGAAACATCAAGCCGTTTGTCGAGCTCGGCTTTACTCCGAAAGCTCTGGCGACCTCGCAGAACAGCATCTTCTACTGGCATGGGAACACATCGCATCCAAAGCCGGATGGCTGGCGCGACCTAGTAGATGGCTTCGTCAGGCACGTTGAAGAGCGATACGGAAAAGACGAAGTTCGCGCCTGGTACTTCGAGGTGTGGAACGAGCCGAACCTGTCCGGCTTCTGGGAGGGCGGCGACCAGAAGGCATATTTCGAACTCTACGATTTGACCGCGAAGACGATTAAAAACGTCGACCCCAAGTTGCGCGTTGGCGGACCCAGCACGGCCGGAGCGGCGTGGGTGCCGGAATTCCTTGCACACGTGAAGCAGAGCGGCGCTCCAGTCGATTTCGTGACCACTCATACCTACGGCGTGCAAGGCGGATTTCTGGATGAGAACGGGAAGAGCGACACCAAGCTCGATCCTTCTCCAGACGCAATCGTCGGCGACGTACGGCACGTGCGCGAGCAAATTTCCGCGTCAGCTTTTCCTGCTCTTCCGCTCTATTTCACCGAGTGGAGCACGAGCTACACGCCGCGCGATTCCGTGCACGACTCATACATCAGCGCGCCCTACATTCTCGCCAAGCTCAAAGCGAGCCAGGGATTGCTGCAGGGAATGAGCTACTGGACCTACACCGACCTGTTTGAGGAGCCGGGGCCGCCGACAGCTCTCTTTCAAGGTGGATTCGGACTGTTGAACCCTCAGGGAATTCGCAAGCCGGCGTACTTTGCCTACAAATACCTGCATGCGCTCCAGGGAGACAACCTTGCAACCAACGACCCCCAGGCAATGTTTTCCGCAAAGGATGGAAACGTGGCCGCTGTGATCTGGAACTTCGATCAGCCGGACCAGAAAATCAGCAATCGCTCGTTCTATACGAAGGTGATTCCATCGCATGCCGTCGCACCTGTGAATCTGCATCTGACGCACCTTGCCGCTAATGCCTCATATCACCTTGAGCTGCATCGCACCGGGTTCCATGCCAACGATGCCTACACCGCCTACATCGAACTCGGTTCCCCCAAAGAGCTGACCGAAACGCAGATCGCGCATCTGAATGAACTCACGCAGGATCTTCCCGAGACAGATAAAGTCGTGCGGAGCGATACCGGCGGCAATGTTGAAATCACATTTCCGATGAACAGTAACGACATCGTTCTTGTGAAACTGGTGCGCAACGAGAAAGGCAAATGATTGATGTTCTGCACGTCACTTGCTCGAGACAAAGGAACCCGCAAGGTAAGCTACTTCGAAAGGCGAGTCCAGTTTCTCGCTCTTCTGTTTCTTGCTGTCGTTAGCCTGGGGCTCTCAAGCCTCGCAGCAAACGCACAGGACACTTCAGCGCATCCGAATTGGCCCGGTCCGGGACAGCTTTTTGTGGGCACATGTTATCAGCCCATCGACCGCTCCCCCGATCAGGTCGACCAGGACATCGCCATTATGAAGCGGGCCGGTTTCAACGTGGTGCGCATGGGCGATCTATCGTGGGATTCCTTCGAGCCATCGCAGGGCAAGTTCAACTTCGAATGGTTCGACAGCATCATGGACAAGATGCATGCGGCCGGAATTCGCGTGATTCTGGACGTCCCTGGTTTGCCCGCGCCCATCTGGCTGCATCGCGCGTACCCGGGCGTTGATATCGTTGGGCAAGATGGCACACGTCTTCCTCCCGCCGAGCGTTACATGGACAACATCAGCGACCCAAACTACATTCGCGAGGTTGGCGCCATGGCTGATGCGTTGATGAAGCGCTATGCGCATCATCCCGCGGTGATCGCCGTCGGCTATGACAACGAAATCGGAAATGGTTTCATGTCGTATTCCGAGGCCGACCGTCAACGCTTCATCACATGGCTCAAGCAGAAGTACGGAACCATTGACGCACTGAACAAGGCGTGGGCAACGCAAAGATGGTCGCGCCGGCTGAACAACTTTGAAGATGTCGATCTCCCACTCGCAAACGGTCCCGGACCATCCGAACGATACCTTGACCTGCATCGCTATTGGTCGGATGTAACCGTGGCTCGCCTGAAAGAACTGGACGCGATTCGTCAGAGGGATATGCCGGAGACTCCATCAATTTCGAATCTCTGGGATACAGCATCGCGGCGCGGTTTTGACTATCTTTCCACCTACAAGGATTATGTCTCATACGGTGCCGAAGGCTTCTATCCCGGTGATCCCATCAGCGGTTCATTGGGCGCGTTGATGACGAAAGGAGCATTGACGACTCCGATATGGTTCAACGAGTTCACCGCAGGCGGCGGCGGATTCTACGGAACACCGGGCCGCAGCCGCATGTATGCATACCTTGGACTCATGATAGGGGCGCAAGGGACCCTTGCCTGGACCTTTAACAGCCATCAGGGAGGCGAGGAGCAGGCGCTATTCGGACTCGTGAATCACGACGGAACTCCTTCGTGGAAAGTGGATGAGTTCGCACGCATTGCTTCGGAGTTCAAACAGCTCGCCAAATACGGTTTCCCCCGCTATACGCATCCCGAAGTGGCCATCGCCTATTCATTCGATTCCTTCATCGACTCTCATCCCAACGGCCCTTCCAATACGACGCTGCAATACTTCAAGCCTCCTTACACCGAGCAAGTACAAGGCGCTTTTGAACCCTTCTTTCGCGCCAATCTCGACACGGCCATCATCAACATCGGGCATGAGAGCCTTTCGCCATACAAACTAATCGTCGTGCCAGCCGATTACGTGATGGATGAGGCGAGCGCATCAGCGCTCCGGGAATACGTGAGCAATGGAGGCACAGTGTTGATAACGGCACTCTCAGCCAAAGTGGATGAGCATGGGCAATGGTTCGACACCCCGCTGCCTGGCAGGCTGAGCGATGTCTTCGGGCTGAAGACAAATGCATTTTATGATTCGACTGTGTCAATATTCGATCTGAATGGCAAATCGATCTCTGTCAACTCACGCCGATACGAGGTGCTCGAGCCGTCAACGGCCACGGTGCTCGCCCGCTTCACAGATACCGCGGATCACAGCCCGGCAATCACCATCAATAGATTTGGTAAAGGCAATGCCCTATATCTCGCGACCGAGTCTAACCCTTCCACTATCGGTGCCATCCTCGAACGCGTCCTCCGACTTGCAGGCATTCAACCTGGACCTTCCACTCCAGAAGGTGTTTACGCCCGATCAGTAGATGGCCGCACTCTGTATGTAAACACGACCGAAGAAAAGAAGACCGTGCCCCTGGAGGGCAGCAAACGGGGAATACTGACCAATCGGATTTATGAAGGCGCTGTAGCTCTGGACCCGCTGGCATCGGATCTCGTCGAATAGGAGTAGATTGCGAGTTTGGCAGATCTTCCCGTGACGGAGAGTGCTAAAAAACCACGAGCATCTTTTGAGCGTCATCTGCAGAATTCGGAGAGAAGTACATAGTATGCCATGTGTTGTATTAGTAGAGATGGGTCAAAGAGTGTCCTGCGAAGAAAAGAGTCGATTGGCAATGGAGTACGACACAGCCACATCAAAGTTCTCTGAACGGTTAGAGAGCTACATCGAAGAATGGGCACATCGCCCAAGGAAGAATACAACCGCCTTGAGCGGGCCAGTAATGAGGCCCGAGTGAAGTCCGAGCAGGCGCGCTTGGCCTTTGAGCAACATATCGCCGCACATCGTTGTTAGCAACGAACGGAGTCTCCCGAACACTGCATCCTGATCTCTGCCGGAGTTAGGACGCAGGGCGTCTTGAAGAGCGCTCACACCATTGGTCTTCTCTACCGCAGGACTTTTGGAAGTTTGGCTACCTCAATCCAGAATTGCTCGATCGTCTTTACAATCTGGGTGAGCACCTCAAAGCTAGCTGGCTTTGTAATATAGCCGTTTGCATGGTTGCTATACGCATCGTGAATGTCCGTATCAGCGTCGGAGGAAGAGAAGACGAGAACCGGAATTTTGCGCAGCTTATCGTGCGCCTTTATTCGCTGAAGCAACGCGCTGCCGCTAATTTTAGGGACATTCCAATCTAGGAGAATGAGTTCAGGAAGCGGTGCGCTTGTTCTCTCTCTGGCCCTCCCGATCGCGATTTCGCGAAAGACCAGGGAGCGAATCGGTTCTTCTGACTTTCGTGTTTCCCCTCACCGGAGGCACTGTTGATTGCCTGCCGAGGGCATCTCAACGAATGTAATGGTCAAGGGCTGGAACTTGGTTGTGCCCGGCTTCGATGCCTCTCCGGGGATCGACGGAACAGTGCCATCCGGCCCTGCCCTCAATTCCTTGCCATTGAGTAGCACGGCTTGGCCGAATATGTCCGGCGACGAAAGGCTATACCGTTCTCCGGCGACCGGCAGTTTGAGCAATGCTTCGGAAGTCTTGTCCATGTTAAGAACCATGAGAGTCACGCCGCCGTTTGAATCCTTCATGCAATGCGCGTAAACACGGACATTTTTTGCGGTCACAACTCCGGGATCCAGCGACCGAGTTCCCATCGTGCGCTTCCACAGGAGAGCGGCCCAGTAGTTCGGCCGCGGTTCCAGAGTCTCCTCGTTGAGCATACCGTAGTCGCTGCTTGCAAGCGTGTTGTACATGATGCTCTTCACGCTCTTTTGTGCGAGGCTGCCGAACTGGTCCAGAAGACGGAAGCTATCGGCGAATTCGGCAGCCCAGATATCCCCGCCGCATGATCCTTCACCAGTCTCAGTGAGCCAGAGATTCTTGCCCGGCAGATATGCGTCACGCTTCTTTGCGTAGAAGTTGTAGACAGTCAGGTCGCGGTCCAGCCACTCAGAGGTGAGCACCTGTTTAGGGTCGGCGCCGCTCTGTCCCAGGCAGCGATGCGAGGGCATGGAATAGAAATGGTAGGAAAAAGCGTCGAAGATCGGGCCCGTCGCCTTCATCAAATCGTCGGTAGAAACAATCTCTAAGTGACGTCCGCCTGGCATCGACGGAAGTGAAAGCCCCTCGGCCGCGCTGCCCGGCCCCAGGTAGATTGTCCCTGGTGACTCTTGATGCAGGAACGCTCCGAATATCTTTGCGTCCCTGCCGAAGCTGGCGGCGTCATAGCCTTTCGGCACACCTCCGAAACTGAGCAGCGTAGGTTCGTTCATAAACTCGATCGCCGCTATGTGACCACCAATTTGTTTCGTGTAGTCGAGCCAGGGCTTGGCCTGCACTGCGGTCCAGACGCCGTTCGCATTGCGAGTTCCCGCGCTCGTGGCGACTGAGGCAACAATGTCGGCATTCACGGCCTTTGCGAAATCGACAACACCCTTCCACTCAGCGCGTGTAAGGACGCCATTGAAGCCTTCGGGCGAACTCTTCAGCGGCGGATTGTCATTGTTCTGGAAATAGGTGGCGTTGCGCCAAGTGCCGCTGACGCGGACGTAGGCTGGACCGAGCGCAGCGGCGAGTTTGCGGAGCTTCGGGTTCGAAAGATCGATAGGCGATCGATATTGGAAGAGGCTGCTATCGAAACCTGCAGGCTGGTTTCCGGAATGCGTATCGGAGCCACTAGCAGCTTTTTCTGCCGCCAACTTGTATGGCGCCCAAAAGCGCCCGCCGGTCACCTCGACAGCCTCCACATTGTAGGAGACGAAGCGGGGATCGACCTCACCGAGAACTTTCATGCTCTGGGGTGACAGCGCGACTTGGGCTGTTGCCGACTGAGTGCAGGTGATCGTGAGTCCGCCACCTGCTATCAATAGCGAGGATAGGGCTAAAAAGGATTTCATCGTGACCATCCTGACTTGTGGAACGACGATTAGAGAAGCGTACCACTGGACGTGGAGTCACCGTCGCATCGATATTGAATGGATCCTGACAGTCCTTCTTTATCAGACCGTTGAAGGATGCCTTGGGCGCGAACCGCGAATACCATCGCCGCACTGAAAGCTGATGCTGCGACAGAGTTCTGCCGCCTCAAAGCAGCAACCTTATCGAAGACTGATGCCAGATTGATCAATCTGAGCGAGGTCTCCCTTCCCCTCGTCCTCAGTGGCGAACGATAATCTCCGCCTGCAACTGCAACTGGAGGTCATCATGCAAAATGGGAGCGCATACGGAGAAATCGCAAAAAGTATTCTGATATCTGGCAATTTCGCTGGTGGGAGAAAACATCGACGGAAAGAGAATCTATCGACCGAGACAAATCGGTACCAGATCCCAGACCTGGCTGCCCCAAGGCATTTCCGATCAAGGCTAACGACTATTCGGCCAAGTGGTTCATTATCGATCTAAGGGTCGAGTGCACGCGTCGAGATTCAGTGAGCGCTACCCCGTTTTCGAGAGGCGTTGCCGATTGTCGGACAATCCGCGAAGGCTCCGGAAAGAGGTCCTTGCGCCTCAGGCCAAGTAGTTCAAGTTCTCCAATATGGGCCAGCCACAATCCTCCCTCGGTAATGGCGCCTTCGACGATACGGGCGCGACACAAATTAGGTTAAGTGCCGGTAGTGACCACAACAGCGGCGCAGTGTCCCGTGCCGCGACTGCGATACGCATGTTTTTGAACGGAATCAAAGTAGATGGCATCTCCCTTAGATAGCTGGTAGATCTCGGTTCCAATGGATATTTCAAGCTCCCCATCGATGACATAGAGAAACTCCACTCCGGCGTGATAGTGAGGAGCAATCTTCGTAGGTGGTAAATCGTGGAAATGCGCGAGGAACGCATTGAGCTTTCGCTCGGTCGCGCGGAAGTTGAGACTCTCAAAGTCGTAAGCTGCATCCCGAGGCTTCGCGTCCGCAGGGAACTTTATCCGTTCATCTTTTCGTGAGATTGCTACAACATGCCGCTTCCGCGGGTCTGTGAAGAAGTAATCCAGGCCGACATTGAACACGGTGGCAATGCGAACGAGAGTTGGGAGAGTAGGCACAAGCCGCGCGTTCTCTAGTTTTGAAAGCATTGCCGCCGACAGACCTGTATGCGCAGCCAATTGAGCTAAGCCCATGCTCTTGCGCTGCCGCAGGGATCGCAACTTCTCGGCAATTGCATAAGGGCGGATCGACTCCTCGATGACGTCCGTTTTCTCGCGTTCACGGGCTAATTTCGTGTCTTTCAAAATTACCTCATATTCTTTCTTGGCCGTTAAGCGAAGTGCGTCCGTGATTGGGTATTAACAGATAATCAAATACTTTTAATTTACTGTCAAATGCATGCAAAGCGGAATCAGCCGCTTTTGGAAGAAACAAACATGATTTAAGGCAAATCAAACCAAACGAGGAGAATTCCCCATGCGCATCAGATCACGTCTATCCCTTTCGGCTCCTATCGTGGCTCTCGCCATGCTGGTCTCCACCAGCCATGCATCTGCACAGAAGACCGAAACCGTTGAAGGCGGTCGCACCACCGTTGCCCTCGCCAGCGGCTTTGTCTCTGCACTCGGAAGCCTCGGCGTAACGCCCGGCACCGTCAACCCTACACACCTTCACAACGGCACAGTCAACTTCCCCGTGACCGGTGGCGCGATTGATCTCGATACTGCAGCCAGCCAGATACTCCACTCGGGCGGGCTGACTCTCACCGCTGGACAGACAAAGGTCACGCTTCAGAGCTTCATCATCGACACGACTAGCGCTCCGATCATCACCGGTCTTGTATCAGTTGACGGAAAGCTGCTGGGCCGTCTGCCTCTCTTCGATCTCACTCTTCCCAGCGGCATCACTCTTCCCCTCAAGCCCTATGACGGGCAGATCATCCTCAAGGGCGTTGGCGTCACTCTTGACAGCACCGCCGCAGGCGCTCTCAACAGCGTCTTCCACGTATCCGCATTCAAGGGCGGA
Source organism: uncultured Acidobacteriaceae bacterium (assembly GCA_963832035.1). GTDB lineage: Bacteria > Acidobacteriota > Terriglobia > Terriglobales > Acidobacteriaceae > Telmatobacter. The sequence goes on from CAWHSK010000007.1 coordinate 61,331, forward strand.
TTCGGAATCGGCACCGCGAAGGTCGTCATCGATCTTTACGGCTACGACGAAGACGAAGACTAACTTTCCTCTCAGGGGCGTCGCGCGTCTCGTTCGACGCCCACTTCTTTTGCACCTTCAAACCATGACGGCTGAATCGAGCCGGAAAATGAAACGTTCAAATTAGGAGAATTCTCGTGAAACGAATCTATGTAATGATCTGCTCTGCCCTGCTCCTCGCGTTGAGTCTCAGCAGCAGCGCTTTCGCCGGTTCCAAGAAGGACATCGTGGACACTGCCGTCGCCGCAGGCGACTTCAAGACTTTGGCAGCAGCGCTCCAAGCTGCTGGCTTGGTGGATACCCTCAAGGGAGCAGGTCCGTTTACCGTCTTCGCGCCGACCGACGAGGCTTTCGCGAAACTGCCTGCTGGAACGGTAGAGGATCTGCTGAAACCCGAGAACAAGCAGAAGCTGATCTCAATCCTGACCTATCACGTTGTAGCTGGCGATGTAATGGCGAAGGATGTCGTCAAGCTGCACGAGGCCAAGACTGTCAACGGTCAGGACGTGAAGATCATGGTGGAGGGTGGCAATGTTATGGTAGACAACTCCACCGTCACCAAGACCGACATCCAGTGCACTAACGGCGTGATCCACGTTATCGACTCTGTACTTCTGCCTAAGTAAAGGTCGTGTAGCTCTCAGTCCTGCGGCTGAAAACTATGTATTCAGCCGCAGTTTCTCAGATTTGCGCTGAACCTACGCGAGCAGAGGCGATACAGCGGCGTTCCGTACCAGAAAACCTCAGATGCGTGGCTTGCACGACTCGATCGCCACAGAAATGAATTGGTCACTATCTTCGCAGCAGTCTACGGAAAAGGTGAGGCACAGCGCTGGCTTGCACGCTGGCATGTCTCCTTCATGGCATGCGCTGAGATTTTGGATTTGCCGGCGGAAACGAGTGGATCGTCTCCCACTATCTTTTCGAAAACTCAGCCAACTGTCTTAAAGGAGGACAAGCATCATGAACATCCTGCCAACGATTCTGATGGCGTCCGCATTGGTATCTCCTCTTACCACTGGAAAACAGCTGCCGCCACTCAAAGGCGAATTCCTCACTGGGCGCCAGGCTCAGCTGCCCGATGCCGCTTCAGGCCGCGTTGCCTTGCTGGCGCTGGGCTTCACTTACAATTCGAGATTCCCGGTCGAGGCTTGGATCAGCCACTTCCGCAAGGACTTCGGAAACAATCCCCGGGTAACTTTCTACGAGATCCCGATCATTGGCGGCATGGCGCGCATGGGAAAGTGGTTCATTGACAGCGGCATGCGCAAGGGAACGCCCCGAAGCGATCGGGAAAATGTCATCACCGTCTACGGCGGCACCGATTCATGGAAGCAGCGCGTGGACTACGCGTCACCGGATGCAGCCTATCTGGTTCTGCTCGATAAGCACGGTGCAGTGCGCTGGCGCAATAGCGGTGCGTTCGATGAGAAAGCCTATAAGGATCTTTATGTCGAGGTGTCTGCTTTGCTTCGTGAGCCGTAGCAACAAAACTGGAAGCAGTGAGAAGGAATGAGTATGGTGGCGTATACATTACATCGTGAACAGTGGATTTCCCGCCGCATTGATGAGGCATTTGCCTTCTTTGCAGACGCTCGCAACCTTGAGGAGATCACGCCTTCTTGGCTGGGCTTCAAAATCGTCTCCATGAATACAGACTCGATTGAGGAGGGAACCACTATTCTCTATCGACTGCGACTGCACGGCATGCCCCTTCACTGGCGCACGGATATCTGCGAGTGGAATCCTCCCCATTGCTTCGTCGACGAGCAGACAAAGGGGCCATATAAGCGATGGCGTCACACGCACAGGTTTGAGGCGCACGGCAGCCGGACAAAGATGATAGACGAAGTGCAGTACTCGCTGCCTTTCGGTGTTCTCGGGAGAATTGTTCACGCGGTGAAAGTGCGCAAAGACCTCAGCCGGATTTTCGATTACCGCCGTCGGCAGATTGATGCGCTGTTCGGCCAGCTGGGAGAGAACGCGGCGTGAGGCAGATTCGTGGGTGCAAACCCACTTTGCACCCAATTTCACTGATTTCTCTTCGCCAAATCATCCCGTAAGTCTTTTGAAATGAATGGCGGGGACGACGGGGCTCGAACCCGCGACCTCTGCCGTGACAGGGCAGCGCTCTAACCAACTGAGCTACGTCCCCAGAGTGAATCTGGAAAACCTGTTGCATGCCGCGGAGGGTTCAAAGTTCAACGCTCGTTCCACCTTGCGGCCGACTGCGTTCCGCGCAGGAAGCTAAGCTGCACCCTTGCTTCTGCAACATCATTGAGTGTATCAGAAACCCGTCGCTTTCACGCCATCCGGCCGCTAGGCTGACCAGCGCCGCAACCGGGCGGTTCCCCCGCGCAGCGGCAGTGAAGCCCATGTCCATGGAGATCCCGCGGACACATTGCAACAGGTGGTTCGCAATGGACGGCAATTTTTGCGCTGTCACGCGGAACGAAGGTCCAGACACACTCACCGCGGCAACAGGTTGGCGCTGCGCGTCCAGAAGAGGCACCGCAATGCAGCGGAGACCTTCTTCAAGTTCCTCGTCATCCACGGCGTAACCGCGTCGACGCGTTTTTTCTATCTCCGTGCGAAGCGCTTCAGCCGTGGCGATCGTCCGATGCGTGAATTTCTCAAACCGAGTCCGCCGGATGATTTCGTTGATACGGTCCTCGGGCAGGAACGCCAACATCGCCTTGCCCACCGACGTGCAGTGCACAGGATTGCTGGAGCCCACACGCGTAATCATGCGAACCGATCGCGCCGGCTCAATCTTGTCGATATAAATCACCCTCGCCTGTTCCAGAATGCAAAGGTGCGCCGTCTCCTCGGTTTCCGAAACCAGGCGACGCAGGTGGGGCTGCGCTCGCTCACGAAGATCGTATTGTTCGATTGCCCGGTTGCCGAAATCGAAGAGCCGCAGTCCGAGGCGGAACTTCCCATTCGTTGTCCGCTCCACCATGCGGTGACGTTCCAGCACCATCAGAAAGCGGTGCGCGGTGCTCTTGTGCAATTGCAGCGAGGAGGCTACCTGCGCGAGACCCAGTGGCACCTCGCTCTCCCCGAGCAAATCAAGAACGGCAAAGGCACGGTCAAGCGCTTGAACTTTATACGTCCCTTGAGGGGCAGTATCTCGCATTTTGGTCCTCTATTCCGTCTAGAAATACAGATCCAGTTTCTCAGAATATGGGACTATACGTCAAGAAAATGAGACGAACTGAACATGGAATGAGACAGATCCGTGACAGCGAATCCGATGACCGCGTCTAACCGCCAGGTTAATCGGCAAGCATTACGCCGGTACCTCATCCCCTTCGCCGGGCGCAAGAAACAGGTTCTCCTCGAGCCCGTGCTGGCGTGTATACAGGTCGTAATAGCGTCCGCCCAGTGCAAACAACTCTGCATGGTTGCCGCGTTCCACAATCTTTCCCTGCTCCACCACAAGAATCTGATCTGCGCGCCGAATCGTGGAAAGCCTGTGAGCGATGACGAACGTCGTCCGACCCACCATTAACTGGTTCAAGCCGGCCTGAATCATCGCCTCCGACTCGGAGTCCAGCGAACTGGTCGCCTCGTCCAGAATCAGAATGCGCGGCTCTGCCAGGAGCGCCCGTGCAATTGAAAGCCGCTGCCTCTGCCCGCCGGATAGTTTCACACCGCGCTCGCCGACAATGGTGTCATATCCTTCGGGAAACCGTTCCGCGAATTCGTCAACCCGCGCCGTGCGGCACGCAAACAGGAACTGCTCCTCGCTCGCTTCGGGCCGTGAAAACATGATGTTCTCGCGTATCGACCCGTCGAAGAGGAACGAATCCTGAAGCACCACGCCCAGTTGTGACCGGTAGGTATTCAGGTCCACGGATGCCAAGTCGGTTCCGTCCACCAGCACCTGTCCGCTAGTTGGCGTGTGGAATGCGCAAATCAGGCTGATGACGGTTGACTTCCCAGAACCCGAGGAACCCACAAGGGCGGTCACGGTTCCCTGCTCTGCCTCAAAGCTGATGCCGTGCAGCACGGGCTTGTCCACCTCATAGGCAAACTCCACCTTGTCGAAGCGCACATTGCCCTCGATCGGCGGCATCTTCAATTTGCGCTTTGGATCCTGGTTTTCCTCGAGTTCAGCCATGATTTCGCGGGTTCGGTCGAGCCCCGCAAATGCTTCAGTCAGTTGCGTACCGATATTCACGATCTGAAAGATCGGCATAACCATGATCGCCAGAAACATGTTGTAGCTGAAGTAGTCGCCAACGGTCCACGAATGACTCAGAACAGCGTGGCCGCCCAACCACATCACCAGCGCTGAAACCAGCCCAAGCACCGTCGTGGAGGCAGATCCCAGCACGCTGGTCAGCGTCAACGACTTCATCACGTTGGTCAGCAGCCGATCGACACCAACCCCAAACACACTGGCCTCGCGTTCTTCCGCATGGTATCCCTTGATTACGCGGACTCCGCCAAGCGATTCGGTCAGGCGGCCCGTAACTTCCGCATTGATCTTCGCTCGTTCACGAAAGATGGGCCGGATCTTCTTGAATGCATATTGAAGAACGAAAACAAATAGGCCCACAACCGAGAATACGGTCAGCGTAACAAGCGCACTCCGATGCAGCAGATAAACGAATGCCAAAACTGCCGTAAGCAGGCCGCCCACGAATTCCACCAGCCCGGTGCCCACCAGATTGCGCACGCCTTCAACGTCGCTCATGATGCGCGCTACCAGCGTGCCTGTGCGGTTCTCATCGTAGTAGGCGACTGACAACAGCCCCACGTGCTTCTGCACCTGGCGCCGCATCTCGGCAATCAGCCGCTGACCTGCCTTTGAAAGCAACTGCGTCAACGAAAACGACGTAATCGCCTGCACGATCATGGCTGAAAAGACCAGTGCAATAATTTTAGGCAGCAATTCAGGATGGGGATTGGTCTGTGAAAGGACGCTATCCAGCAAGGTTTTGGAAGTATAGGGAAGCACTAATCCGGCAACGCGGTTGACGGCCATCAAAGCCATCCCCGCGATCTAATAGTCCCTTGCGCGGCGCAATCAGCGCCTTGATCTCCGGCCAGAGCGCCTTGAGATTTGGCTTGCGCTTTGGCAATTCGGCTGCACGCGCACGCGAACTGCCGGCCCGCGGAGACCGCTCTGCTCCCGCGCTTAATCCCATACCACCGCCGCGCATTGTGCTCATGGGTTAGACCTTCCCCGATCGCCGTGCCGCAATAAACGAGCGCACGCACAGGATGACGTACAGCATCAGCAGACCTGTCATTGTGAGTTTCGATGCCAGCGCAATTCCGTTAGGCCCTGCCGTGCCCGATGCGACGACAACACTGCGAATTATTTCAACCGCGCCGCCGATAAATCCCAGCAACCCGATCGTCACAGCCACGTGCATGAAGAGTTTGCGTCGCGACTCGCTCGGGCTCATGGCCAGCAACCCAAACAGAGCCAGCGCCACCCCAAACCATGTCGGAATCAGCGCGGTCAAGTGCTGACTGCCCGTGCCCACATAGCCAATTAAACCAAGCGCAACCAGCAGAACCGCAAAGACCAGTGTTACTTTCGCCAAACGAAACCTCTCCCTTGAGGCTGACGTAAAGGATATCAGTCTTGTAGATGCTCGGCCCTGCTGTCCTGATTCGAAGAATCCGCTGCTGTTAGCGCTGAATGCGCGCCGAACTACCCTGCGCAAACGCCCGCACCTGGTCAAGTGTCGCCATCGTGGTGTCTCCGGGGAACGTCGTCAACAGAGCCCCATGCGCCCACCCCAGTTTGAGCGCCGTCTCGGGCGTTTCACCAGCCAAAAGTCCATAGATGAAGCCCGCTGCAAATCCGTCGCCGCCACCCACGCGATCCAGCACCTCCAGTTCGGCTGTGGGCGCCGAATAGGTCTTGCCATTAACCCAGGCCACCGCACTCCAACTGTGCCGGCTGGTGGAATGTACTTCCCGCAGCGTCGTTGCCACAATTTTTACGTGCGGCAATTTCTTCACCACCTGGTCCATCATGCCGAAAAAGACAGTTGGATCGAGCTTCGACTTCGCCGCAACCTCCGGCCCTGGGATACCAAGCCCCTTCTGCAAATCCTCTTCATTGCCAACCAGCACATCCACGTTCTCGACAATCTTCGCAATCGTCTCCACGGCACGTGTATCGCCGCCATGGATCTTCCAAAGCTTCTCTCTGAAATTTAAATCGAACGACGTCATGGCGCCCGCAGCCTTCGCCTCGCGCATCATCTCTGCTGCAAGGTCGGCTGTCGTCGCAGAGAGAGCCGCGAAGATGCCGCCGCTGTGCACCCAGCGCACCCCACCAGCAAAAATCTTCTTCCAGTCAAAGTCCCCAGGCTTCAATTGCGCCGCCGCTTCGTTGGCGCGGTTGTAGAAAACCACCGGCCCGCGCAAGCCAAAGCCGCGATCGCTGTACACCGTGGCCATGTTCGGTCCGGAGACACCGTCATGCTTGAAGTGTTTGTAGACCGGCTTTACGCCCATCGCCAGCACGCGCTCGGCAATCAGGTCGCCAATCGGATAGTCCGACATCGCCGAGACAACCGAGCTTTTAAGCCCGAAACAATTCGAGAGGTTAGCCGCGACGTTGAACTCGCCGCCGCTCACGTGAATGTGGCACTCCGTCGCCTTGCGAAACGGAATAATGCCGGGATCGAGGCGATGTACCAAAGCTCCCAGCGAAAGAAAATCGATCTCGCCATCCTTGCGAATCTTCAGCCCATCACTCATGCTTTTTCACTCCCTCACGCTCCGGTCGAATGCTTTACATCCGCTACAACCTGTTCAGGTGTCCACTCGTTCCCTGGATAAAACTTCAATACCTTGCCGTCCGGCCCAATCAGTGTAGTCGAGAGTGTATGCGTAATCGTTCCATCGGCCGCATCGCTCATCCCCACGTTGAAAAACTTCGCCATCTCCGAGAGAGCCGGCTTATCCGGCACGGCAAAATCCCAGTGCGCAAACGCAGCCTTCGCATCGCTGCCGATGTACTGCTCCCCGTATGCCTTCAGCCTATCGGGCGTGTCGTGTTCCGGATCAAAACTCACGCACAGCAAGTGCGTCTTCCCTCTCAGAGCCGGGTCAGCCGCGAGTTGTTTGTCAATCGCTGCAAAATTGCGCGTAACCAATGGGCAGAAATTCGGCAGCGGGCACCGCGTGTAGATAAACGTAATCAGCAGGTTTTTGCCGCGAAACTGATCCAGATGAATGATCCGCCCATCCTGATTGCGCATCTTGAAATCCGGAACCGCATCGCCCTTAGCCGGCACGTGATAGATCACCGCGGGGCGATAATCCGGCCTGCCCTGAGCCACCACCACAATGTGATCCAGCAGAACACTCGCATCCGAGTCCTGTGAAACCAGCACATCCGCCGTAATCACATCGCCCGGATGCAATTCACTCAGAACACTCGCATCTTTCAGCTTGTAAGGCATCGTCATTGCATCCATGAAGCCCGGAATCGCCTCATGGTTCAGCGTAACTTCTCCCTTTGCGGAGTTGCTGGCGACGACCTTCCCACGCAGCTTGTAGATCTTGTATGACGAAGTCCCAGCCGAATCTGCGGCCCCATTTTGCTCTCGATGGCACCCCGCAGCTGCCACCACCCCGATAACCAAAAAAACAAACAGTTTCCGTATCACTCCCCAGTCTACAACCCGACCTGTTTCCCACAGAATCCGTGCGTTCCGCTCCGCGGCCCAACGGCGTATAACGCACATATGGGCACTCAACCTGGGGCCGAACTCGACGCATGGTTGCGCGATGGTGGACTTGTGGTCGCCTCCAGCGATCGTGCAGCCCGTGCCGTCCAGGCCGAGTATCATCGCCGCCGCCGCGCTCATGGTCTGTCCGCCTGGCCCACGCCCAAAATCGTTGACTGGAAAACCTTCGCGCGCGCGGCTTGGGAAGAACGCAATCTCGCTGGTCGGCTCCTCCTCAATCCTGCCCAGGAACTGGCTCTCTGGTCCGAAATCATTCATAGCGAAAAAAATCTGCCTACTGCCCTGATTGCATCGGTACGCCGCCTTGCCTCCATGGGCATTGAAGCTCACGATCTGCTTTGCTCTTATGCGCCACAGTTTCTTCGGGCATCCTCACGAGTTAGCTGGGATCAGGATGCAGGCGCATTCAGCCAATGGCTGGCAGACTTCGACGACATTTGTACTCGTAACGGCCACATCAGCCTGAGCCGCCTGCCGCTCGAACTCATCTCGCTTCTGCAGAACGATTCCTCGTCGCGCCCACCGCTCCGAATTGCAGGCTTTGATCGAGTGCTCCCAACGCAACGCCAGCTCTTCGACGCATGGGGTCCATGGGAGCAGATGCAACCTGAAGCTTGGCCCGCACCGGTCAGCTTCTATTCCGCGCGCGACAGCCAGACCGAGCTTGAGTCTTGTGCGAGCTGGTGTCAGCAGCAACTCCTTGCGAAGCCCGACCAGCGACTGCTCATCATCACTCAAGATCTGTCGCAACGCCGTGGCGAAATCGAACGCGCTTTCCTTCGCTTCCCCGACCCGGGTGTCGCGCCACTCTTCGAGTTCTCGCTTGGCATTCCACTCAGTCAGGTTCCACTGGCCCGATCTGCCCTGTTGCTCTTGCGCTGGCTGAAAGACACGGTTGACGAGAACGCGCTTGACTGGCTCTTCGCATGCGGACTCGCCGCGACAACCGAAGAATCTGCAATCTTGCAGACCTGCATGCGCGCCATGCGCCGTTTCGATCAGCAGCGTCCGCAATGGCCTCTGGAAGGTTTCCTCAATCAGGGACGAATCTCCTCTGCCATTCCGTCTCAGTGGAAACGCCGCATGATTGCCGCGCAGCGCAGCTTGAATGAATCGGCCTCTTTCCAGAACCCGATTGAGTGGGCAGATAAAGCACCATACCTACTCGAGACAATCGGCTGGCCCGCAACTCAATCGCAAACGAGCGTTGAATTCCAGGCTCTGCGCCGCTGGCAGCAAGCATTGGATACGGCAGGTTCGCTGGGCTTCGATGGGCGCCGCATCGCATGGCACGAATTCCTCGCAGAGCTGGAACACGCAGCCGACGACATCCTCTTCGCACCGCAGTCTACCGACGCGCCTATCCAGATCGCGGGCCCTGCAGAATCCGCAGGTCTCACCGCCGATGCCGTTTGGTTCCTCGGCGCAGACGAAGACTCCTGGCCTGGAAACGCAGCCAAGCATCCCTTCCTGCCTCACTACGTGCAGCGCGAGGCCGCGATGCCGCACTCCTCGCATCAACTGGATTGGCAGTTCGCCTCGGCCATTACACAGCGATTGCTTTCCTCGGCACCCGAGGTGCACTTCAGTTTTGCGCTGCAAAAAGACGATACGGAGACCCGACCGTCCCGCCTGATCACCCAACTCGCCGGCACAACGCAGCCGTTGCCGTCCAGCTTACTCCCTCCACCGCACGAATTGCCCAGCACAATCCTTTTCGCAGATGCCACCAAAGTTCCTTTCTCTTCGAATCATCTTCGCGGCGGTGCCAGCGTTCTCTCTTCACAATCGCAATGCCCTTTCAAGGCATTCGCCACCTCTCGCCTTGACGCCAGAGATTGGGAAGCCGCTGAAGCCGGGCTCTCCGCAAAACAACGCGGCCAGCTCCTGCACGATGTGCTTCACTCCATCTGGTCGGGATCGCCCCGCGGCATTCGAAGCCATGCCGATCTGATCGCGCTGAACGACATCCCCTCATTCGTCCGGCGACACGTTCGAAGTGTTCTGAAGGCAAAGGTCCCCGACGCCGTCCGCGAAGTCATGCCCGCCCCCTACATCGACCTTGAAGAAACACGGCTTGTTCGACTCGTCACGGAGTGGCTCGAGTACGAGGCGACGCGCGTTCCCTTCACCGTCGCGGAAACGGAAGTCGACCGGGTCGTCACGCTCGCGGGGCTCAGCATGAAACTTCGCCTCGATCGAGTCGATCAGCTCATCGATGACTCCTCGCTCGTTATCGATTACAAGACAGGGGTTGTTGATCCAAAGTCATGGGATCTGCCGCGCCCCGATGATTTGCAATTGCCGCTATACAAGGTTTTCGGCCTTGAACCTCTGCAGCCTTCCCTCTTTGACAGCTACGGCGGTGCTGCCAGCGGAGGCCTCGTTTTTGCAAAGGTCCGCGCGGGCGACACCTGTTTCGCAGGCCGGGTTGCTGACGCAAAGAAGACAATCGACCCCAGTCTCACCGGCAACAACAGAATGGTCAGACGCAAACTCACAGGCCTGGACGAGTCGAAGTGGAAGGAATACATCGAGCAGTTGGCAAAAGAATTCGTCCAGGGTCGCGCCGAAGTTGATCCACGCGACTATCCGACGACCTGCGAGCGCTGCGGCCTTCAATCCGTCTGCCGCATCCAGGAGCTGGAAAACCGCGCACGAATCGAAGAAGAAGACACGGAGGAAAACGGTGCAGCCGAAGAATAGCCTCCTGCTTCCCGCTCCTCCCGATCAGGCTCAGCGCATCTCGGCGCTCGACCCGCATCGCTCGATCCTCGTTCAGGCACCGGCTGGTTCGGGTAAAACCGATCTCCTCACCCGGCGCTTCCTGCGCCTGCTCGCAGAGGTCGACGATCCCGCTCAGGTTGTTGCCATCACTTTCACCAGGGCTGCCGCAGCAGAGATGCGTCACCGCATCCTGGCCGAGCTTGAGAAGGCCAGTGCACGTGACGCCTCGGAGGACATCACCGATGAATTCTCGATGGAGTCACTCGCCGCGCGTGCCCTTGAGCACTCTCGGCAACTCGATTGGCGACTGCTCGAATTGACCGCACAACTCCGCATCTCGACCATCGACTCTTTCTGTCGCGACCTTGCAATTCAGCAGCCCATCTACTCCGGCATCGGCAACAATCTGCAAATCAGCGAAAGGCCGACAGAACTCTATCGCAGGGCAGCGCGCGTCACTCTGGAGAACCTTGGCAGCCCTGCCAATCGCACTCTAAGCGACGCAATCAAGAATCTTCTGCTGTGGCGCGACAATAATTGGAAAGAATTGCAAGAGCTTTTAGTCAAGATGCTGGGCCAGCGCGATCGCTGGATGCACCCGTTCGTTCTGGGCCAGGAACCGGATTGGAATGCAATCCGCGAGTGGCTCGAACGGCCTTTTGCCAAGACGGTGCGAGCTGCACTCGAAACCCTGACTCTATTACTCAACCAGGTTCCCGGAGCAGGTGATGAAGCAATCGAGCTGGCGCAATTCGCCTGCACTCATGGCGCGGGTGACATGCATCGCGATCTCGCTGAACTCGCCAACTTCCCATACGGCCCGCATGTTGATAGCACCTCTCTTGAGGACGCCAAAAGCGCCTATATCTGCCTCGCAAATCTCATGCTGACCGGGGAAGATCGCTTCCGCCTCCGGGTCAACAAGCTACTCGGATTCCCAAAAGAGCACGCCGAAGAAAAGATACGAATGCAGGAATTAATCGAGCAACTATCGGCTGTGGACGGCCTTGGAGAGGCTCTTGCAGGCGTACGCGATCTTCCTCCTGCCCGGTATTCCGAGGAAGACTGGCTGATCGTTCAGGCCAGCTTCATCCTCCTGCGCCATGCGGCCGGCGAGTTGAAGGCCGTCTTCGCTGAAGCCGGCACGGTTGACTTCATCGAGGTGGCGCAAATCGCTCGACGGGTTCTCCGCGGTGAAGACCAGTTCCCCACCGATGCCGCACTCGCTGTCGCCGATGATATTCGCCATCTGCTCGTCGACGAATTTCAGGACACCAGTCGCCGTCAGCACGAATTCATCAGTGCGCTGATAGCCGCATGGCCCGACCGATCCGATCGCACCATCTTCGTCGTCGGCGATCCCATGCAATCCATCTATTTCTTCCGCGACGCCGAGGCCGAGCTTTTCCGCCGCGTCGAAGAAAGAGGGTTTGAATTCAGCGAAGAGGAATCCTTCCCATTCTCTCTCGTAAAGCTGACCGCAAATTTCCGCTCCGATCCCCGTCTTGTCTCAAGCGTGAATGACGCGTTCGAGAAAATTTTTGCCATCCCCGATGGAAGCGGAATCGAGTTTGCCAAAGCCGAGCCCGCACTTAATCCGTCCGACGGCCCTGAGCCGCGCCTTAAACTTCACCTCGAATTCGCGCCACAAACGAAACCAGGAAACTCCAGCGATCCTGACTCTACGCGCCAGCGTCAGCACATCGCAGACGAACGCGAGGCCGTGCGCACGAAACAGACCAAAGAGATCGTCACACTCATTAGCAGCCATCTTGAGCACATGGAATTCGCCCGCAGCGCCGGTAAGAAATATCGCATTGCTATCCTTGGCCGCGCGCGTACGGCACTAGCTCCGATCGCTTCTGCTCTGCGCGAAGCTGGAATTCCTTTTCGTGCTATCGAATTGGAGAATCTAAAAGATCGCCCCGAAATCCTGGATGCCGCTTCCCTTGCCCGCGCCCTGCTCAATCCCGAAGACCGTGTTGCGTGGCTGGGGGTTTTACGTGCACCGTGGTGCGGCCTCAGCCTCGCTGAACTTCATGCGGTCGCCGGCGAAGACGATGCATCTCGTCCCGCTGCCCCTGTTCCAGAGCTGCTTCGCAACCGGCTCGCTCTGCTTTCAGCCGATTCTCGCAAAGCCGCGGACCGTGTGCTCGCAGCCTTTGCATCTGTGCCACATCTGCGAAGCAAACTCCCCGCCGTATCCACTGGCACGATGCTGCAACAACTCTGGTTAAGTCTTGGCGGCGGCCGCTGCGTGGATGCTACCGGCCGCGCCAACCTGGATCTCTTCTGGAAACTTCTCGACGAATTGCCAGAAGGCGAGCAGGAATTGAACGGTCCATCCCTCGACGCCGCTCTCCAGGACCTCTTTGCTTTACCTGATCCCGCAGCAAGCAGTGAGTGCGGCATCCAACTTATGACGATTCACAAATCCAAGGGACTCGAATTTGAAGTTGTCCTCGTCCCCGATCTTCATGTCCGCGGCGGCAACAACAAGCCCGAGCTTCTTTCCTGGCTTGAGCGCGGCATCGCCGAGCCGGAGGAGTCTGACGATCTAACCGAATTTCTCGTCGCCCCGCTGCAGTTCAAAGGAGGCGATCGCGGCAAGGCCAGGCAATGGGTCGACAGGATTCGCCGCGAACGGGAATCGCAGGAAACTCGCCGCATCCTCTATGTAGCCGCCACCCGCGCACGCGAAGAATTGCATCTTTTTGCTCAACCCGCCTACAAGATTGAGGACGATGGGTCACGGTCTTTGCAGGAACCGCGCAATTGCCTGCTAGCAACAGCATGGCCCGCACTGGGCGACGAAATTCGCACACGCTTCGACGAGTGGCACGCCCAAGCTCAACCTTCCGCCGCAGACACAGATGAGGTCATCAGCACAATCGCCGCAGCAGCGCAGGGCAACCTCGTCTTTATGCCCCCACCCTCACAGCCAACTTTCCTGCGCCGCCTGCCTCCTGAATTTCAAACCAGCCCTGCCGCCAGTCCCACCCTTAACCTCCAGGAAAATATTGTTGGCCTGAGTGATGCGAACCCATATCAGCGTCACCAGGGCGGCCAGGTTTCGCGCGCTCTTGGCAACGCTGTTCACAAGTTGCTTGAAGAACTGGCCCGCCTGCGCGTGACATTTGATTGGGATTCCGCCACGGAAGCCCTCGAAAAGCTCCGCCCGCGCATCAGTGCTTCGATTCGTTCCGCGGGCGTGTCTCTCGCACAGGCCGAAAACGTAACCGCTCAAGCCTTTGAATGCGCTCTCAACGCCGCGCGCGATCCCTTCGGCCAATGGATTCTCTCGCCGCACGCCACTGCCTTCAGCGAGTCAGGCTGGGCCGGTATCGTCAGCGGCAACCTGCGTCTCGTGCGGGTCGACCGACTCTTCCGCGCGGGCCTCGAACCATTGCAGCCCGGCAACGAGGCACTCTGGATCATCGACTATAAAACGTCGCACATCGAAAGCATCGACCCATCATCGGCCCTGCCAGCCTTCCGCGCCAACTTCGCGCCGCAGTTGCAAATGTACGCCGCCGTATTGCGTAACCTGCACTCGCCAGACCAACAGCTTCGCGCCGGGCTTTACTATCCCCGCATGTCGCTATTTGACTGGTGGGAAATTTAACACACGTGCCGAGGTCCCCAAACCGATCGAGCGCATCAGTTCCAGCGCATTGCTCGTCTTCACCACGCCCGGCTTGAGTTTGTAATCGAAGATCAGCTTTTCCTCCTCTAGCCGATCCTCAAAATGGCAGTTCACGGCGCGTCCGCCCATCGTTGCTGGAATCTCCGCCAGTGCCAGGTCGTGTGTGCTCACGATGCCGATTGCGCCTCGATCCATCAGGCTCCGCACCACCAGTTTCGTTCCCTCCAGCCGATCGTGCGAGTTTGTCCCTGACAACAATTCATCCATCAGAAACAGCACCGGCACAGCACCCGTAGAGAGTTCCTCGGCAACCTTCAGCTTGCGAATCTCTGCGTAGAATCGCGAAGTCCCGCCCGACAGAGAGTCGAGCACACAAATCGATGCCGCCACCGCCAGCGGAGACAACCGCAACGCGCTGGCTCTCGCCGGCGCTCCACACTGCGCCAGCACTGCATTCACGCCAACACTGCGAATGAAGGTGCTCTTCCCCGCCATGTTCGGGCCGCTCAGGACAATGAGATGCAGTCCGTCGCCGAGCTTTACATCATTACAAACCGCCTTATTGGCGGGCAGCAGAGGGTGCGTTAATCCTTCGGCGTCGAAGAGCGGTCCCTCTTCTGCGAACTGCGGCAGGACATCGTCCGGATGTTCGAATCCGTACCCCGCGAGCGCCGTCAGTGCTTCAAACTCGCCCACCGCATCCAGCCAGATGCGAATGTGCGGGCCGAACTCCTGTTGCCATTCCTCCGCAAGAAACACACACTGTGCGCTCCAGAACGTAACCGCATCGAGCAAACGCATCGCCGGATTCCTGCGCGACTCCAAGTAGCCCACAATACGATCCAGCTTGCGAATCGCATCCGATGGCACAAAGTCTTCGTGCTTCAACCGAGCTTGAATCTCGAGCAACTTCGCAGCAGAAAATTTTCCGTGGTCGATCAGCTTCAACACGCCGGCGAGCACATCCAGGTCGTGCGTAGCTTCCTCAATTGCCTCCGCAGCCTCATCCCACCGCGTGTGCAAGCGATGCGCCCAGGCAAGATTCAGGGCTGAAATCCCCAATGCAACCGCACCCAGCCCCCATATTCCCCACGCCACCATGCCCGCAACCCACAGTGCGCCAAGCACTGTCGTTGTCAGGCGTAGCCGTGTACTCCCGAGAAGAGGCTTCCGCTCTCCCCATCTCGCCAGCGAATCGGGATGCACGCCCGCTCGCACCGTCTCGCCAACACAGAACAGTTGCTCACGCAACTTCACGCGCGCTTTCAAATCGTGAATGGCACCGTGTCGGGCCACAATCTCTTCAACCGGGGCGGCAGCCAGCAGCCACGCTGCAAGCGTTGCCTCGCCGGCTCGCGTCCGTGCCGTGCAAAGAAGCTCAAAGAGTGACGCCTTCCCAAAGAGATCCAGATCCCGCGCGTACGGATGCGCCGGGTCGAGAAATCGCTCCCCCGTCTCTCCCATTCCAGCCCATCGATCTTGAATCCGCGCCACGCCGCGCTCGTAAAAGACGATCGATCGCTGGCGCAATCGAATCTGCTGAAGCCGGTTCTCATGCAGCACCGCCAGAAAGGCGAAAGAAGCCGCAGGCACCACGAGCAGCCAAAGAAACTTAACGTAGTAGAGAAGAACCACCGCAGCGGCAATCGTAACGAACGCAACTACGACCTTTGCGTATCCGAGCCGTTTCTCGTGCCTCTGGTCCCCTGCTTGGACGCTCTTTAATTCAAGCAGCCGCTCGGAATACAAGTCAGCAGGTTCAGTATCGCCCCGCTTTGTCCCGTCCGCGCCCATTTTGCACTCCGCCGCTTCCCCTCAAGACTAACGCAGTGGAGTTGGTTTGAGATCGATCCCGTCATTTTGAAGGACCTCTATCGGCTCGCGGCTTCGGCTGCCTTCTTTTGTGCCAACATGCTCTTGTGGTGGCGCACATCGGAGCCTTCAATCCAGAAGATCACGTCTTCCGCAATGTTCGTCGCATGATCTGCAACCCGTTCCAGCGCGCGGCAGATCATCAGGGCATTCAAAGCCTGTGGAGCAATGTGGCTTTGCTCCTCCATCAATTTGGTCAGCGCCTTGTATGCTGCACGATTCATCGTGTCCACCGCATCGTCCATCATCAAAACCGCGCGCGCCAACTCTGGATCGGCCTCGATGAATGACTGAAGGCTCTTGCGCACCATCTCTGAGGAGAGCGTTGCCATTCGCGGAATATCGACGGGGAGATCCGGCACCGCCGCCATCTGTTCCATGTTGCGGACGCGTTCGCTGATGCTCTTCGCCGAGTCACCCACCCGCTCCAAATCGGCATTGATCTTGATCACGCTGAGGATGAATCGCAGATCGATGGCCATTGGCTGCTCCATGGCCAGCAAGTCCAACGCCGCCTGATCGATGTCGCGCTCAAGCCGATTAATCGCAACTTCACTCCGGCTCACCAGATCGCAGATCGAGAGATCGCGCACTCGGTACGCTTCAATGGCCCGCTGAATAGCCTGCTCTGCCATTCCGGCCATCACTAGCAGGTTTTCCTTCAGCTGATCGAGGCTCTGTTGAAACCGAATTCGTGTCATCCGAACCTGCCTGTGATGTAATCCTCGGTGCGCTTGTCGCTGGGATTCGTAAAAATCTTATGTGTCGAATCGAACTCCACCATGCGCCCATTCAGGAAGAATCCTGTCTTCTCCGCCACGCGAGCCGCCTGCTGCATGTTATGGGTCACAATCACGATAGTGTACTGCGATTTCAGCTGAAAGATCAGGTCTTCTATTTTCGAAGTAGATACGGGGTCCAGTGCTGAAGCCGGCTCATCCATCAGTAGCACTTCGGGATCCACCGCCAGTGCACGCGCGATGCACAGCCGCTGTTGTTGTCCGCCGGAAAGGCTCGCGCCCGACTTCGACTTCAGATCGTCCTTCACTTCATCCCACAACGCCGAGTTCTTCAACGAACGCTCGACGATCTCATCCAGCGCGCGGCGATTCGAATACCCGTTCAACTTTAACCCCGACGCCACATTGTCGTAAATCGACATTGTCGGAAACGGATTCGGCCGCTGAAACACCATCCCTACGCGCCGGCGAATCTCGACCGGCTTCGCATCCCCATAGATGTCGATCTCACCAATGCGTACTGTTCCCGTTACGCGTGCGATCGGGTTTGTCTCGTGCATCCGGTTCAAGCAGCGCACAAACGTGCTCTTGCCGCAACCCGATGGACCAATCAGCGCAGTCGCATGATTGGCCGGAATGTTCAGGTTGATGTCCTGCAGCGTGTGGTTGGTTCCATACCACGCATTCAGGTTCGTCACCTCGATGCCTACGCCCACCTTCGCACTTCTCCTTCTTCGGTTCGCCGAAGCCGATATACTCCGGTGGCGATTTCCCACAGAAAATCGTCACCCTGCACACCATCCAAAAGGCACTCTCTGAAGGAGAAATGCGTTTTAGCTTGCCCCTTTTAAAACGCCACGGCTGGCCACATACCGCACCAGTGAAACTGCAATCACGATCAACGCGATCAGCACCAGAGCTCCCGCCCAGGCGAGCCGATGCTGGTCCTCATACGGCCCTGTTGCGTAAACCCAGATCTGCAAAGGCAGTGCTTCAATTGGCCGATTCGGATCTGTGCTCCAGTATGAATTGCCCAGCGCTGTAAAGATCAGCGGGGCAGTTTCGCCCGCGACACGCGCAAACGCCAGCATGCAGCCGGTGATGATTCCTGGCGAAGCCGTCTTCACGGTAATCGAAAGCACCGAGCGCCAGTTCGGCAACCCCAACCCCAGCGCTGCCTCGCGAATGTTATTCGGCACCATCAGGAGCATCTCTTCCGACGTGCGAGCCACCGTCGGAATCATCATGATCCCCAGCGCCACTCCGCCCGAGAACGCCGAAAAATGGCCCGTGGGCACAACAATCAGCGAATACGCCGCCAGCCCCATCACAATCGATGGAACACCGTTCAACACATCCGCGGTGAACCGGATGGCGTAGGCCAGCTTTGTGCCGCGTCCGAACTCCGCCAGGTAGATTCCAGCGCCGATGCCGATCGGCACTCCGATCGCGCTCGCAATTCCAAGCAGGACGCCGGATCCCACGATGGCGTTCGCCATTCCGCCGCCCGACTCGCCTTCCGGAACCGGGTTCTGCGTAAAGAAAGCCAGGTTCAGTGAGTTCGCACCCTTATAAATCAGATATATGAAAATCGCGATGAGGGGAACGATCACCAGCACCGTGGCAAGTATCGCCAACCCGGATACCGCACGATCGGTCGCCGCTCGAAATCCCGATCGAAAGCTTGAAGTCGTCGTCCCCAATTCCTTTTCTCCCACTCGCTGAACGTTGCCGTTTCCCTAGTGCGTGCTCGCCGGTGCGCCGCGCGTAACAGCCCACACCAGCAGGCGGGCGACAGCATTCACAATGATTGTCACGACGAACAGCGCCAGACCGATTTCGATCAACGAACTGCGGTGCAGGTCGCTCACTGCTTCGCTAAACTCGTTGGCAATTACCGATGCCATCGAACTTCCATTCGACAAGAGCGATTTGCTGATCTCGGGCGTATTGCCGATCACCATCGTCACTGCCATGGTCTCGCCCAGCGCACGTCCCAGCCCCAGGATCACCGCGCCAACAATACCGATCCGCGCGTTCCGCAACACGCCCATGCGGATCATCTCCCATCGCGTCGCTCCGAGCGCCAGCACCGCTTCACGTTGCGAGTGGGGTACCGCCGTCATCACTTCCCGGGTCAGCGATGAGATGATCGGCAAAATCA
The DNA here is from genome assembly GCA_963832035.1 of uncultured Acidobacteriaceae bacterium. Taxonomy (GTDB): domain Bacteria; phylum Acidobacteriota; class Terriglobia; order Terriglobales; family Acidobacteriaceae; genus Telmatobacter. Next base: position 80,249 of record CAWHSK010000007.1, read on the forward strand.
TGATGGCCAGGATGACAGCTGCGGCAACGTACCCCAGACCTGTTGGATTGTCGTCGACAAAAAGTCGAGTCCATCCCAGGTACTTCACCAGCAGCGGATTAACATATTCCCGAAGCAGCGGGACCAAAACAAAGACAGCCCACAGCCCGTAGATGATGCTTGGAATTGCCGCCAGCAATTCCGTGATAAACGCCAGTGGACCGCGCAGAAACCCCGGACACATCTCCGTAAGAAAAATGGCAAGCCCGATCGCCAGCGGAACAGCAATTAGAAGCGACAGCAGCGACGACACCAAGGTGCCATAGATAAACGGCAGTGCACTGAAGTTCCCATTCACCGGATCCCAATAGCTCATCTGCCCCGAAGTCGCGTCATGTGCAGGCGGCATGAAAAAGAAGCGGAGTCCAAAGCTGTGCCAGGCCACGCTTGAGCGCTGCATCAGTTCCAACAAGATCAGCACCACGATGCCGAAAATGCTCAGCGCACAAATCACCATCAACACGCGAAAAATTCGATCGGTCAGCGCTGAATTCCCCCGCGACATCAGAAACTTGCGGACGTCGGAGACCTCGTTTCGAGGCACTTCTGCTGTTCGCTCCGGGGTCGAAACTTTTGGAGGAGATGGAGTTGGAGGGCGGGACACGCGTATCTCAGACACTGGAAGGCTCACCGTTCGTAGGCTACCGGGCAAAGATGAATAGAAGGTTACAGTGCTGCTAAATCAAACGCATACAACGCACTTCTGAAAGGAAAACTCACAAGCCAGCGCTTTTCTGCATTCTTTGATGCCCCAACCCAGGTCGAATCGAAGACTCGATATTCGAACTTAATTATCCTTCACACCCTCTCCAGCCTTTCGAATTCCGTTAAGCTGTTCAGTTGAAACCCCGTTAGGCCAACCACATGCGCCAAATCACGCTTGCCCTCGCCCTCGCCCTCGCGCCGCTGAATGTTCTTGCTCAAACCACCGTTCCGGTCGACCCACCCCATCATGAATGGAAGGCCTCCTGGATCACCCACCCAACTGCGCCCCTGCGCGAGCCCCTCGTTCTCCATTTCCGCCGGACGCTCGAGCTACCGTCCGTTCCTGCCGCTTACGCCGTTCGCGTCAGCGCCGACAACCGCTTCATTTTGTACGTGAATGGAAAGCGAGTCGGCGGCGGTCCTGCTCGCGGCGACCTCACCCACTGGCGTTACGAGCGATTTGACCTGGCACCCTACCTCCACGCAGGCCACAACCTCGTCACCGCCACCGTCTGGAATTTTGGCGTCTACGCACCGGTAGCCCAGATGAGCGACCGAACAGCTTTTCTACTTGAGAGCAAAGCCACCGGCGCGGCGGGGATCAGTACACCCGACGGCTGGATGGTCGAAGAAGAGCCCGGCCAACGTCCGCTCGATCGCTCCACTGTGACAATCAAGACTTACTTTGCCTCAGGCCCCGGCGAGGAAATTGACGCCTCTAAATACGACTGGAACTGGAACGGCGAGACTCCCGGCGCGAACTGGGTTCCTGCCGCAAGCCCCATGCGCGACAGTATATTTCCCGGCACCAATCACGCTCACTCCGCCGACACCACCGGCGACAACCCTTGGGGATTGGTCCCGGACGAACTGCCGCTCATGGAGTACTCCCCAACTGACGTTGGTTGGACAGTTCGGACGAGCGTCGCCTCGAAAACAGACCAAAACTTGCCCCTTCCCCCATTAGAAATTTCGTCTCTCGTTGATGAGATGGCAAGCTTCTCAGTCAACATCAACCTCCACCCTAAATTACCTCCAGCAGCCCACGTACACCTTCTCATGGATCGTAGAGACAAGACCCTCACCACCGCCTACCCCGAACTCACCGTCTCCGGCGGCAAAGGCTCCCACATCGTCCTCACCTACTCCGAAGCCCTCTACGACAACGCCGAGCACAAAGGCGACCGCGATGCGGTCGACTACGCGGATGCCAAAGGAATTAAACATCCGAGGCAGGCCCTCGGCCTAACCGACAGCTTCCTCCCCGACGGAGGCGACCACCGCGTCTTTACGCCCCTGTGGTGGCGCACCTGGCGCTATCTCGACCTCGACATCACCACAGGCTCGGACCCACTCACTCTCGAATCCCTCACGGCCCACTTCACCGCCTACCCCTTCGAGGAGCGCGCCAAATTTGATTCCGGCGACGCCAACCTCGCGAAGATCTGGGATATCAGTTGGCGCACCGCCCGCGACGACGCCCATGAAACCTACATGGATACGCCCTACTACGAGCAACTCCAGTACATCGGCGACACGCGCATCCAGGCCCTCATCTCCTACACGGTTGCCGGCGACGACCGCCTCGCCCGCCAGGCCATCACCGCATTCGACGACTCCCGAATCCCAGAAGGCATCACCCGCAGCCGATATCCAAGCAATCTTCCGCAGAACATTCCGACGTTCTCTCTACTCTGGGTCGGCATGCTCCACGACTACTGGATGTATCGCCCCGACCCCCAATTCGTCCGCGACGAACTCCCCGGAACACGAGACATTCTCACCTGGTTCGCCAAATACGAAAACCCCGACGGCCTTCTTCGCCAGCTCCCCTGGTGGAGCTTCATCGACTGGGTGCCTTCCGGCGAAATTCCCACCTACGACGAACATGGAGAGTCCTGCGTCACGACCCTCCAATATCTCGGCTCTCTCATCGAAGCCGCCGACCTCGAACAGCATCTCGGCGACCCGGTCCTCGCCGAACGTTACCAGACCCGCCTCGATCACATCCGCTCAAGTTTGATTTCCAAATGCTGGGCGCCCTCACGCGGCCTCATCGCCGACAATCCTGACCAGAAGAACTTCAGTCAACAAGCCAACATCCTCGGGGTCCTCTACGACGTCATCCCAAGAAATCAGCAGCAGGACGTCCTCCGCCGCATGCTCGCCATCGAACCCGGCACCACGCCCGACGGCATGCTCTCAGCCTCGTACTACTTTCGCTTCTACCTCGCCCGCGCTCTCGACCACGCAGGCATGGCCGACGACTACCTCAAATCGCTCGACCCTTGGCGCAAACTCCTGCCGTATCACTTCAGCACCTGGCCCGAAATCCCCGGAGACACCCGCTCTGACTCCCACGCGTGGTCTGCCCATCCCATTTACGACATGCTCACTCTTGTTGCCGGCATCGGGCCCGCCAGCCCCGGCTTCGCCACCGTCCGCATCGCTCCCCATCTCGGACCGCTCGATCACCTCACAACAACGTTCCCCCACCCCCTGGGCGACATCAAGGTCGACTACCACCGTGAAAGATCCGGCTTGACCGCAAACATCGTGCTTCCAGGCACCCTCACCGGCACCTTCGTTTTCAACGGCAAAACCCAGCCTCTCAAGCCCGGTACCAACCGCATCACCACCAAATAGGCTCCCGAGCTTCCGTTTCGAACGGTGGGAATTCCGGGCTGTTTTCTCTCGTTCCAGGCCCTGATCCCTGATCCCTGTTCCCTGCTCCCTGCTCCTTAGTTACTCCTTAGGAAAATCGATGTATTTACCGTCCAATCGCTGTTCCTAGTTGCCTCCTAAACGTGCTACAACTTCCAACATGGCAAGAAGCAAAGACTCCGCGCCATCCGGGCACGTTAACTTAAGAACCCTTGCTGAACACCTGGAGCTGTCACAGACCACCGTTTCACTGGTTCTCAATAACTCTCCATCGGCAAAGTCCATCCCTCAGGAGACCCGCAACCGCGTGCTCGAGGCAGCGGCGCGTCTCAACTACCGTCCAAATTATTTCGCCCGCTCGCTGCGCCAGAGCCGCTCCATGTCCGTCGGTGTGCTTGCGCCAGATTTGAGCGAAGGCTACTTCACGCGCGTCATGAGCGGAGTCGTTCAGGAACTCACCAGCGCCCACTACTTCTACTTCACCGCTTGTCACGACTGGAAACAGGAACTCATTGAGCAGTATCCGCGCATGCTCGTCGAACGCGCCGTCGATGGTTTCCTGCTACTGAACACTCCGGCCGATCAAATTGAAGTTCCTGTCCCGGTCGTCGCGATCTCCGCACACAGCGAGGTCCAGAACGTCACCAACATAGTTCTCGATCACCACAAGGCTGTCGAAACCGCACTCCTCCACCTTTACCAACTCGGTCATCGACGCATCGCATTCATGCGAGGCCCAAAGGCGATTCCCGACTCCGACTATCGCTGGCAGAGCATACAGCAGGTGGCCGGCGAAATCGGTCTCCGCATCGATCCCACGCTTGTCATTCGAATCGATTCCGTGGGTTGGTCGATGAAAACCGGCCAGCACCCCATGGCGCCCGAAATCGGCTACAAGCCCATGCAGGGCCTGCTCGAAAAAACGCGCGACTTCACCGCCATCTTCTGCTTCAACGACATCGCCGCCATCGGCGCCATTCGCGCCTTTAAAGATGCCGGAATGCGCGTTCCAGAAGACGTCTCGGTTGTGGGGTTCGATGATATTCAGTCGGCAGCATATTCCACGCCGTCGCTCACAACCGTGCGTCAGCCGCTCTTTGAGATGGGCCAGCGTGGAGCGCAGATTCTGCTGGAACGCATCGCCAACCGCGAAGCACCCTACGCTTCACAAATTGTCATGGCGCCTGAACTTGTCGTTCGCGAATCCACCGGCCCGTCGAATGGCAAGCCCACTGATTGAATCGCGAACTTATTTGCAGAAAGACTCAAACCACCGGCTGAGATACACCTGCGCGTGCGCTTCGCCGCAGTAGTGCCGGGCGTGCGGCTTGTCCGCCGCTTCCTTCGTCCACTTGAAGACGGTAAGCTGCGTGTCGCTGCAGTGGATCACGATCCATCGGACAGGCCTCTCGCTTTCCTCCCCGCAAATCTCACATCGATAGACCGTGTCAATCACCTGTAACCTCCGCCTCGTTCCCCTTTTTTATTCCCTGTTCCCTGCTCCCTGCCTTTTGCTATTCCAGCATCTGCAAATCCAGCGGAGACTCCAGCAGGCAATCCATCTTGCCGATCTCCGCCAGCGCCCGCTTCAATGCGGACGATTTGCACGGTTCTACCGTAACAACAAAGGGCAGCGCGTCCGAAGGATAGCCGGGCTTTTGCACAATCGCTCGAATATTGATACGCTCCCGCGCCAGCGCCCCCGTGATCTCGGAAACAATTCCAGGCCGATCCACCACAAGGAAACGAATATAGTGCGGCACTTCAAACTCCGCGCCGATCTTCGCCGGAACAGAAGGAATCGCCACGCGCCGCGACCCATGCGCCAGCGCCAGCAGGTCGCTCACCACCGCAACCGCCGTTGGATGCCCCCCCGCTCCATGGCCTGAAAACACTACATCGCCCCCATAGTGTCCCGTCAGGATCACCATGTTTTCGGTGCCACGCGACCATGCCAGCGGCGAATTTCTGTCCACCAGCATCGGCCCAACCGTCGCAGCCACCGCTCCATCGCGCTCCTCGGCTCGAGCCACCTGGCGAATTGTGCAGTTCAAATCGCGCGCATAACTGAAGTCCACCGCCGTCACGCTGGTGATCGGCTGCGGCACAATTTCGTCCGGATCCACCACAACCCGCAGCGCGAGCCGCATCAGGATCGCCAGCTTTGACCGCGCATCAAATCCGCCCACATCCTCCGTAGGATCGGCCTCTGCGTATCCCTTCGCTTGGGCCTCAGCCAGCACCGCCGCATACTCCGCCCCGGCTTCCATCTTGCTCAGGATGAAGTTGCATGTGCCGTTCAGAATCCCTTCCATGCGCGCGATGCGGTCGCCTGCCAAACCCTGCTCCAGGCCCGGAATCACCGGAATTCCACCCGCAACCGCGGCGCCGTACTTCAGATGTCCGCCTTTAGCAGCCGCCAGCCGCTCCAGTTCCACGCCATGATATGCAATCAATTTCTTGTTCGCCGTCACAACGCTCTTGCCGGCTTCAATCGCACGCCGTGCCCAGGTGCCGGCCGGGTCGAGTCCACCCACAAGTTCGACAACCACGTCAACATCTGAAGCCAGAACCGACTCCCAATCCTCGCTCCACACCACGTTTTGCGGGACCCAGTCAGCCTTCTTTCGCGCGACCTTGCGGTTGTAAATGTGCGTCAGTTCAAGCCCTTCCGGCGTTGACTCCAACAGTATCCGGGCTACTGAGCTGCCCACAGTGCCGAATCCAAATAACGCAATCCGTAAAGGCGGCCGTCCATTCGACTCAACAGCAGAAGATTCTCTTTCCGAGACAGAGGTTTTCACTTGAGACAGCATCCAATCTTTCGACCAGGCAACGGGAAGTCGGGATGCATCGATGATACCTGAAGCCCGTGTGCTTTCCCGAGTCGCCGTTAACTCCAACGTTCATGTAGCATGGTTGCCAGATGCGCCGCGCTTTCTCCATCCTGTTCGTCCTTCTCTTCGGTCTGGGACCCCTCCGGGCCACCATCGACGGAGACGACGCGTCGCTGCCCGCCTGCTGCCGACGGCACGGTGCCCATCACTGCGCCCTTTCCTCAACGGCGCCAGCAACGAAACTGCTTGCTTCGCAATCTCCTGTTCTGACAGCGCCGTCGCATTGCCCAATGTTTCCCAAAGGCAATGCAAGCCCTTCGCCGATTGCAGCCCTCGGCTTCTCTCCTTTCGCCTCTTTTCATGCAGTCCAGCCCACTCAACGCCAGCGGACTTGCAGCTCGAAGTTCGGTAGCATCTATCTTCAGATCCCCACCCTCCGCGGACCTCCACCCTCTCCCCGCTCATAGCAATTTCTCAAAATCTTCCCCGGCGACTCGCACCCCGTATTGATGCGAGCCCAGCCATTGCTTCCGCCGAGAGGTCGCTCGCATGCGTTCGTTACGTGCCATCACTCTTCTCTTCCTTACCGCCGCGCCGATTCTCGCTCACGGAACGGTCTTTGCCACGCTGCGCGGCGTCGTTCACGACCCCGAGCACCGGCCAATCGCCAACGCGCAGATCACGCTCGAGGCCGCCGAATCCCGCTTCGTCCTCCACGGCATAAGCGCTGCCAATGGCGAATTCCGCATCGCCCAGCTTCCGATTGGCGTTTACCGTCTCGATGTCTCGGCTCCCGGCTTCGCCAGTGTCTCGCAATCGATAACGGTTGCTTCGGGAACCAATCCCGTCGTGCACATTCCGCTGCCACTTCCAAATTCCACAGAGTCCGTGGTGGTGCGGGCAGATTCGAACTCCCTTTCCACTGATTCGGTCACGCCAACCACAATGGTCACCCGCCAGATGATCGACGAAACTCCGGGAGCCTCCGCGACCAACGGCATGCAGATGATCACGAACTACGTTCCTGGCTCCTACATGACCCACGACATGCTCCACATCCGTGGCGGACACCAGACCAGTTGGCTGATCGACGGGGTCTCCATACCCAACACCAAAATTGGCTCCAATGTTGGTCCGCAGATCGATCCCAAGGACATCGATTCGCTCGAGATTCAACGGGGCAGCTATTCTGCCGATATCGGCGACCGCACATATGGCGTATTCAACGTCCTGCCCCGCAACGGATTCGAACGCGATCGCGAAGGCGAGCTTCTCATCTACGCAGGCAATTTCTATTCGGCTGGAGCGCAGCTTTCCCTCGGCGACCACTCGACCCGGAATGCCTGGTACACCAGCCTCACAGGTTCGCGGTCAAACTACGGTCTCGCCACGCCGGTTCCGGAAGTCCTCCACGACGCCACGAACTCAGGCAGCATATTTGCCTCCTTTATCCGCAACCAGACCGCCAAAGATCAGATCCGTATCGATGGGCAATACCGTCAGGACTTTTTCCAGGTCCCCTACGACCCGAGCAGCACCGACTATGAATGCACATCGGACTACTATTGCTCCTACGGCCTTCGCGACGCTCAAACCGAGCGCGATTCCTTCGTGATCGCCAACTGGGTTCACACGCTTTCACCCAAAGCGCTCTTCTCCTTTGCGCCCTACTACCACTTCAACCAATCGAACTACGACTCGCTTTCGTCCGACTTGCCGGTCGCCACAACGTGGCATCAGAACTCCAACTACATTGGCGGCCAGGGCGACGCACACGATGAAATCGGCCCCAACAGCTTCTCGGCTGGCTTCTCCACGTTCTATCAATCCGAGAAAGACTTGTTCGGCACGATCGTCAACGACGGCTCCGCGCCCTCTCAACCGAACACGCAATCCAACGTAGGCGCCGCGCTCTATGAGTTCTTCCTCGCCGACCATCTGCGCCTCGGACGTTACATTACCTTGCTCGGAGGCGAACGCTTCTCCATCTACCACGCCGGCATCGACGAAACCGCCATCTATCCGCGCATCGGCGCAACCGTCGAGATTCCGCGCCTCCACTGGGTTCTTCGCGGTTTCTACGGACATTTCTTCCAACCCGCCCCCGTTCAAACCGTCTCCTCTTCAGTGCTCAACTACGCAAGTTCACTCCCCGGCGGAGAAAATACTTTCACCCCGTTGCCATCAGAACGCGACGAAGAACATCAATTCGGAATCGAGATTCCCTGGCGCGGCTGGACCCTCAACGTCGACACCTTCCAGACCCGCGTCAATAACTTCCTCGATCACTCCAACCTCGGCGAATCCAATATGTACTTCCCCATCGCCATCGATGGCGCACTGATACGCGCCTGGGAAATGTCCATGCGCTCTCCGCAGCTTGCCCACGTTGTCCACTTCTACGTCACTTATTCCAATCAAATCGCCGAGCAGCGCGGCAACATCATTGGCGGATTCACGTGCTCCGATCCCAATGACCCCGCCTGCAATCTCGGCCCCGACTACACGCCCGTCGATCACGATCAGCGCAACACCCTCAACACAGGATTCAACGCGAATCTTCCGCTGCACACCTGGCTGGCGAGCAACGTCTACTATGGCTCCGGCTTCACGAATGGCCTTGCGGACTCAGACATCGGCCCCTACAACGGTCTCTACCTGCCAGTGCATACCACCTTCGACATCTCCGGGGGCCATACCTTCGGCGAGAACTGGACCGTCACCGCCAACCTCCTCAACGTCACAGGCCATCGCGTGCTGCTCGACAATTCCGTAACCATCGGCGGATTCCACTATAACGACCCAAGAATGTTCTCCGCGCAACTCCGCTACCGCTTCCATTTCTGAAGCGCACAACCCTCATCAATCTTCCATGTTGTCATCCTGAACGGAGCGGCTTGGGGCCCCACGAACGGAACGTTTGTGGGGTGAAGGATCTGCAGTTGCTCATCTGAACTACCAGTTGCTCTACTTTACCCGTGTCATCCTGAACGGAGCGGCTTGGGGCCCCACGAACGGAACGTTTGTGGGGTAAGCGGAGTGAAGGATCTGCTTCTCAGGATTCAACCCAGGCACGACATCGGATCTACAAGCAAATCCCGACCGATGCAAGCAAACTGAATGCAGTGACGAGCAACTGACTTGTTACTCCACAACAAACAACCCCGGCAAAACCTCCCCCGCCTTGCCCTCCACAACATTCGTGAACGCCCGCGCATTCAGCGGCGGCTCCGGCCCCACATAAACCGTCCTCGCACCACTCCGTCGCGCCCAGTTCACAAAATTCGCCGCGGGATACACCGACCCCGAAGTTCCCACGACCACCATCAGCGTAGCCCGATCGATCTCCTGTTGGATTCGATCCATCTCCAGCGGAATCTCGCCAAAGAAGACAATATGCGGACGCAGCCGGGCCCCGCATGCGCAGCACCCCACCTCATCCAGGCTCTTGTACACAGCGCGATCCTCAACCGGCCGCTGTCCGCACTCATCCTCGCAGCGCGATTTCGCGAGTTCTCCGTGCATATGCACAAGCCGCTTCGACCCGGCACGCTCATGCAGATCGTCCACATTCTGTGTGCAAAGAAAAAATCGATCTCCGAGCTTCACTTCAAGGTCCGCCAGAGCCACGTGCGCCGGATTCGGCTCAGCCTTCGCGCCCTGCGCTCTGCGTTCGGAGTAAAACTGCCACACCAGCGCCGGATTCATCTCCAGCGCCTCAGGCGTACAAACGTCTTCCACGCGATGCCCGGCCCATAACCCATCCGAAGCGCGAAACGTAGGCAACCCGCTCTCGGCGCTGATCCCGGCCCCGGTCAGCACAAACACGCGATCAGTTGGTGATATTGAAATCGTCGACATGATGTTCAAGCTCTTAGCTCTTAGCCTTTAACTCAATTATCGCGCTTCTCTCAATGCAGTCGAAAGATCTGCAGCTTGCTTTATTACCGGTGTCATCCTGAACGGAGCGGCTTGGGGCCCCGCGAACGGAACGTTCGTGGGGTAAGCGAAGTGAAGGATCTGCTTCTCAAATCCATCCGAAGCACGACGTCTATCCATCACAGGAGCGAATCGGTAGAGAATAATGTTGGCATCTCCGCGACGAAGCTAAGAGCCAACAGCTAAAAGCTAATAGCTGCTCTTAAGGTTCCAGCAAAATCTTCCCTGTCGTTTTCCGCTCTTCCATCTCCGTCTGCGCCTGCCCGGCTTCAGCCAGCGGAAACATATGCTCCATGCGCAACTTCAGCTCGCCCTTCGCCACCCAGCCCAGCACCTCGCCCGCGCGCCACTCCAGTTCCTGGCGCGTCGCCACGTAGTGCCACAGCGTCGGCCGCGTCACAAACAGCGAACCCTTCCCGCTCAGCTGGATCAAATCGAATGGCGGCACCGGCCCGCTCGATCCGCCAAACAAGGCCATCAGTCCGCGCGGCCGCAGACAATTCAGGCTTCCCTCAAACGTCGTCTTGCCCACCGAGTCATACACCACATCCACGCCCTTGTTGCTCGTAAGCCGCTTCACTTCCGCAACAAAATCCTCCTCGGTATACAGGATCACGTCCGAAGCACCGGCCTCGCGCGATAACTCCGCCTTCTCTTTCGTCGACACCGTTGTAATCACGCGTGCGCCGATCCGCGCCGCAATCTGCGTCAGCAGCAATCCAACGCCACCCGCTCCCGCATGCACCAGCGCCGTGTCCCCTGCCTTCAACGGATAGGTCGACGTCGCAAGATAGTGTGCTGTCATTCCCTGCAACATCGCAGCTGCAGCCTGCTCAGGAGTCAACCCATCCGGCACCTTCACCAGCTGCGACGCAGGCACCAGCGCGTACTCCGCATAACTGCCCAGCACCCCAACTGAAGCCACCGCATCGCCGGGCTTGAAACCAGTCACGCCCGAACCAAGGTCTTCGACCGTACCCGCTGCCTCGCTGCCCGGAACCAGCGGCAACGTCGCCTTGTACGTGCCCTTGCGGAAATAAATCTCAATGAAATTCACGCCGATCGCTTCGACGCGAATCAGCACCTGTCCCGGACCCGGAACAGGAATCTCCAACTCGGCGAGCTGCAGAACCTCAGGCCCGCCCGTGTTCTGAATCTGAATTGCGTTCATACATGCGCAAGAATGCACCCTAACACCCACAAACTGCAAGAAATGTATTTCCCGCCATATTCACAGTTTCCCGTGAATTGCGAGGTAACAGCCTTCATTAAACTTCAGCGCGAATTCAAAAGCCCCACGAGAATCTCTCCTCGCGGGGCTCTTCATTTTCTAATCCCTATTCCCTGCTTTTAAAACGTATCGTCGTGCCGATCCGACAAAATGCTCGGCTCTTCCGGCGTCCGCAGCCGCACAACCCGATCGATCGTGTATGGCGCACGCTGCTGCGATGTATGGAAGTGCCGCACCTGCAGTTCTCCGAGCAACCCTATCGCCAGCATCTGAATACCCGCCAGAATCAGCACACCCGCGATCACAAATAGCGGACCATGCACGTCCATCACGTTCTGGTGCGGATGAACAATCTTCATCCCCAGCAGCAGCGCCGAAATAAAGCTGCCCGCCAGAATTCCCAGCGCCCCAAAGCTTCCGAAAAAGTGCAACGGCCTGCTCATGTACTTCAGCAGAAACCGAATCGTCAGCAGATCGAAGAACACCCGGAACGTGCGTCCAATGCCGTAGTGGCTCTTGCCGCGTTCGCGATGTACGTTCTTGATCGGAATCTCGCAGATCGAAGCGCCATACCAGCTCGCCAGCGCGGGAATAAACCGGTGCATCTCCCCATACAGAGGAATGTTCTGGATCACCTCATGCCGATAAGCCTTGAAGGTCGTCCCGAAGTCGTGAATATCGACGCCCGAAAGTTTCGCCATCAACCAGTTCGCGCAACGCGAAGGAATCCGGCGCATCACGAAGTTGTCGATGCGCTCCTTGCGCCAGCCCGACACCACGTCGTAACCCTCTTCCAGCTTCTCGAGAAAGTTCGGGATCTCATTCGGATCGTGCTGCAGGTCGCCGTCCATCGCCAGAATGTACTCGCCCGAGGCGTGATCGAATCCCGCCGCCAGCGCCGAAGTCTGTCCAAAATTCCGGCGCAGCTTCACCACGAGCACGCGGCTGTCCACCGCGGCAATCTCTTCCAACAGCTTGTAGGTCTTGTCGTTTGAGCCGTCATCCACCAGCACCAGCTCAAAACTATCGCCTACCTGCTCCATAACCTGTTTCAGGCGAGCGTATAAGACGGTGACATTGTCCTCTTCATTGTGAAAAGGAACGACAATCGAATACTTCGGCATATCAATAGTATAGACGCGCCTCGTTTGCGAAAGGCGTACTTATTCGTCACTCCTCATGCACGAAAAAGTACCTATCCGCTGGCGTACAGTGATTGATCCCGAGGCTATCGGTCCAGCTCGTCCAGCATGCCTTGCATCTCACTGAGAGCATGGCGGTTGCCCGTTCGCGCGGCACATGCGACTCCGGCCTTCAGCTTCTCCACAGCCTCGCCGTTTCGCTCCGCTTTGGCCAGGGTTTGCGCCGACATAAAATATGCCGCGGTATAGTCAGGATTCTGCTCGATCAGAACGTCGAATTCCTTCAACGCCATCTCCACTTCGCCACGGTTCGCGAGTTCCATGGCAATCCCGTACCGCGCAAAAGCGTTCTTCGGGTCGAGGGCGAGAATTTCTTTCAGTCCTGCAATCTTGTCAGTTGTACTCATAATGGGAGGTTTCTGCACCAAGGCGATTTGCGTAAATGGCGTGGATTGCCGAAACTGGAACTGGTGCTTCGGCGCAAGCGTTCACTGGTTCTTTCATTGTAGCCGGAAGTGAACTCACTCTGAAGCCTGCCAGCTCCGCGTCCCAGCGAAAAGCCTTAGCCGCCGGCGTGGAAAAGAAAGATGGAGCAACTCCGAAAAATGAGCACGACTGAAGCCAACCCGCTAGTGCGCACCGTAGCCAGTACGCAATCCGAGATGACTGAGGTCATCCTGCCCAACGATGCCAATACGCTCGGCAACCTGCTCGGCGGACGCCTCATGCATTTCATCGACCTCACCGGTGCAATCGCCGCCTATCGACACGCGCGCACCCACATCGTCACCGCGGCCATGGATCACATCGACTTCATCCAGCCGGTCCACGTCGGCGATCTGCTCATTCTCAAATCCAGCGTCAATCGCGCCTTCAATACGTCGCTCGAGGTCGGCGTCAAGGTCTGGGTCGAAGATCCGCAGACCGGGACGCATCTGCACGTCGCCAGTGCCTATCTCGTCTTCGTTGCCGTCGACGAACACGGCCGCCGGCAAAAGCTGCCCCAGGTGCAGCCCGAAACGACCGATGAAGTCCGCCGCTACAACGATGCGCTTCTTCGTCGCCAACATCGCGAATCAGAATCAGCGCGCCGCAAGCAGGAGCGGCGTACAACAGGCCTCACCAAGGCTTGATCGAAACCACAGACAACCTGCACAAGGAGTAATTCGAAAATGGCCCACGGACACGCCACGCCTCAGCCCCTTCCGCTCCCGGGAGTATCAAAAATCATCGCAATCGGATCTGGCAAAGGCGGGGTCGGCAAAACCACTGTCGCGGTCAATCTCGCCATCGCGCTCTCCAAACTCGGCCAGCGCGTGGGCCTCATTGACGCAGACATCTACGGCCCAAACGTTCCGCTCATGATGGGCTCCACGCAGTCGCCGCGTGTCGGCGCTGACAACCAGATTCAGCCCAACGACACGCATGGCATCAAGACCATCTCCATCGGCTACATCTCTCCCGGTGACAAGCCCCTGGTCATGCGCGGCCCCATGCTCCACCAGATCATCCGCCAGTTTCTGCAGCAGGTCGAATGGGGCCAGCTCGACTACCTCATCGTCGATCTGCCTCCCGGCACCGGCGACGTTGTGATTTCTCTGGTCCAGACGGTCCCGCTCACCGGCGCCGTCGTCGTCTCGACCCCCAGCGACGTCAGCCTGCAGGATGCGCGGAAAGCCCTCGAGATGTTCGCCCAGGTCAATGTCGAAGTCCTCGGAATCGTCGAGAACATGAGTCACTTCACCTGCCCTCACTGCCACGAGCAAATCGACATCTTCTCCAAAGGCGGAGCAGAGCGCACCGCCGCGCAATTCAAAATCCCGTTCCTCGGTTCCATCGAGCTCATCCCCGCCATTCGCGAAGGTGGAGATCGCGGACTTCCCGTCGCTCTCGCCGGCCCCAAAAGCCCGCAAGCCACAGAGTTCTTCGCAATTGCCCAGAAGTTGATGGAGCGCGCCGAAACCGCAGCCGCAGCCAGCAGCGATGTCATCGAAATCACCTAGTATCTCGATTTGCCACCCCCACCATCAGCCGTGTCATTCTGAGCGCACGGGGCCCCGAACGTACCAGGGGCCCCAAAGAGCGATTTAGCTCTTTGGGGTAGGTTCGGGGGTGGTAAGCGAAGAATCTGCTTTTCCTTCGTGACTTCAACTGCTAGATGTACATCCAAAACGGAGCAAGCATTGTCACCAGAACTTCACATCCGCCCAGTCCTAAAAGATGACTACCACCAATGGAAGCATCTCTGGGACGGCTACAACGCCTTCTACGGCCGCAAGGACGCGACGGCCCTCCCCGACGAAATCTCCCGCAGCACCTGGTCCCGTTTCTTCGATAGCTACGAGCCCGTCCACGCATTGGTCGCCGAGCAGTCAGGTCAAATCCTCGGCTTGGTGCACTACCTCTTCCATCGCAGCACCATCTCCATTCAACCAACGTGCTACCTTCAGGATCTGTTCACCGTCGAGGCTGCGCGCGGCAAAGGCGTCGGCCGAGCACTCATTCAGGAAGTCTACCGACGCGCTGCAGACGCAGGCAGCCGCCGGGTCTACTGGCTGACACACGAAACCAATACAACCGCAATGAAGCTGTACGACAAGGTCGCGGAGAAATCCGGATTCGTTGTCTATCGCAAGAACTTCTGAAGTTCATTCGCTTAACAAGCAGGTGGCCATGAAACGAGTCCTTCTCTCCTGGAGTAGCGGCAAAGACTGTGCATGGGCTCTCCACTTGCTTCGGCAGCAGCCGGGCATTGAGATTGTCGGCCTGCTCACCACAGTCAACGCCGAATTCGATCGTGTGGCCATGCACGGCACCCGCCGCGTAATTCTTGAAGCACAAGCAACCGCTGCCGATCTTCCGCTATGGGATGTACCGCTGCCCTGGCCTTGTTCAAACGAAGTCTACGAGCAGCGCATGACCGAAGCCTGCCTGCGCGCGATCGACGACAACATCGACGCGATCGCATTCGGCGATCTGTTCCTGCGCGATGTTCGAGCCTATCGTGAACAACAACTCAGTTCCACCGGCATCGAGCCGCTCTTTCCCTTATGGGACATTCCTACCCACGAACTAGCCCGCACCATGATCGCCGGAGGCCTCCGCGCAAAGCTCGTCTGTGTCGATCCCCGCCAGCTCGATCCATCCCTCGCCGGCCGCGAATTTGATACCGATCTGCTCCGCGATCTTCCTTCCACCGTCGATCCATGCGGCGAACGTGGAGAGTTCCACTCCTGCGTCTACGACGGCCCCATGTTCTCGCGTCCCATCGCGCTCGATGCCGGAGAAATCGTCAACCGCGACGGCTTCATCTACGCCGATTTCAAACCTCGTGCAGAGCAACCCCAATCGAGCTGCGCTTAACGACTAGCCGTTCGGCCCTCATGACCCGGCGGCCAAGCAGAGGCCTTAACACTCATCGGTTGTAGAGAATCCTTTGTGCTCCCGGCCTGCTCCTTTCGTGCTACTTTCCGCAGGCCCTCGTTAGGATAAAGTTTCTTCAAGTCAATCTCATTCCCCAAACTCTGCGTTGCTCTGATTCTTGTTTCAATCGCGCCAGCCTATGAGAAATTCCCCCGGATCACACGCCGCCCAATCCCTAACAATTGCGCCCTCGATCGCCCGCCGCAGATTGACACAATCTATGCCCCGTCCGGTAGGACTGATTCTCGCAACACTTGCTGCGGTGTCCGTATGCTCCGTCCACGCAGCAGTCGCTGCCGCGAACACCGTGCCTGCTGCCGGCATCGGCTATCTCTGTCTCACGCTGGTTATGTTCGGCTGCGGCTTGGCTTTCTGGACGCGCGCTCGCTCGGCCAAAGACACACTGTACATCCGCTGGTCATTCATCTCCGCCGCCGCGCTCGCGGCATCAATCGGCTATTTTCCTTCCAGCACCCAGGGCTTTCTTGACACCGTACCCGCAAGGCAATTCCAAACCGCCTGCTTCAATGCCAGCGAGGCCCTTTTTATGCTGGCGGCAGTGCTCTTCTTTGCCGGTGTTTCTCGGTCTATCGTCATCGTCGATATTCTCCAGGCGCTTTTGTTCACGGTGATTCGCTTCAATCTCATCTATTCACCGCTCACGCGCGATCACTTCCACGTCTACCACCTTGTCATCGGCCAGCTAGTGGCGCTCTTTCTGTTCCTTGTCGCGACAGTCGCTTGCCTGGGAGCCGCCTCCCGCGCCGAACTGAAGTTTCTGCGCACACTCTCATGCTTTCTGGGTCTTCGACTCATCACATTCTTCCTGGCAAACCAGGTTTCCTACACCTGGCTGCACTACGAACATTGCAGCCTGTGGGATGTGGCTGGGGAGTCGCTTCTCGCCGCCTTCGCGCTCTACCTCGTCTACACCGAAAACTCCGCCAGCGCGGAGTCGTTTGAGCCCTTGCCGTTTCGCACTCCAAGCGTGATGGTGCGCAGCCTCATGCCATCCATCCTGGCGCTCGTCAACTTAATGCTCGGCCTCCTTTTGCTGCGCGTCTCGTTCGCACTGGCAGCCGCCGCCATCTCAATATCGCTCCTGTGCTATGTAGCGCGCACTGCGCTGCTCCAGGCTCAGGCGGTAAAAGAGAAGTCGTTCCTCGAGAGTCGCAACGAGCAACTCGAAGGCTTGGCCATACGCGATCCCCTTACCGGCATCGGTAATCGCCGCTCGCTCGCCGGAGCCTACAGCCGTCTGCAAGCTGCGGAGGGGCGCGAGTGTCTCTCGCTCCTGCTCATGGACATCGATTACTTCAAGCAGGCCAACGACCGGCACGGTCATCTCCACGGCGACAAGGTGCTCATTGCTCTGGCCAGAAAGCTCGAAAGCCTTGCCTCAAAAGTGGGCGGCAGCCATTGTGCCCGCTTCGGCGGAGACGAGTTTGCACTTCTGCTGTTGAACGTCTCCCCGCAGGACGCATCTCTGTTCGCCGAACAACTGCGTCAATTATTCAGCGCGCACGCTTTTGAGGTGGAAAATGGCAAGGTAAGCCTCAGCATCGGCATCGCTTCACTGCACTCCGCCCACGACCTGCCACTCGAGTCTCTGGTCGCCCGTGCCGATCAAGCTCTCTACAGTGCCAAGCTGCTCGGTCGCAACCGTGTCGAAGTTTTGCCCGTGTGGGGGCCCGGCAGCCTGTTGGAAGATCCCGTTGCCCCGACGCTGTCAATGGAATTGCAGCACACAGCCGGCTAAACAGAAAAGCGAGGCCGAAGCCTCGCTCTCCTCGAAATTCATCTAGCCCAATCCTCTACGCCGCGACTTCCACCTCGGCGCTAAACGCTTCAATCGCCGCAAGGCAATCCCCCCGGCTTACATCGTGATGCGTAACCATCCGGATCGCGCTTGGCCCCACGGCGCTCATCAACACGCCACGCTCTTTGAGCCGTGCCGCCAAATCCGCCGCGCTCAAACTGCCGATGAGTTTGAAAATCACGATGTTCGTCTCAACCGATTCGATATCGATATCGACGCATTCAAACTGCGACAACGCTTCCGCCAGCAGCCGCGCATTCGAGTGATCTTCATGCAGCCGCGCCGGCATCTTCTCCAGCGCAATCAACCCAGCCGCCGCAAGTATGCCTGCTTGCCGCATGCCGCCGCCCATCGCTTTGCGATAAATTCGCGCCTGTTCCATCAGCTCTGTCGAACCCACCAGCATCGATCCCACAGGCGCACACAATCCCTTCGACAGGCAGAACATGATTGTGTCGAACCCGCGTGTGAGCGCTTTCACATCCACACCGAGTGCCGTCGACGCATTGAATATCCGCGCGCCATCAAGATGCACAGGGAGCTTGCGCTCTTTCGCCTTCGCCCAGATCTCTTCCATCACCGCCAGCGGCGTGCACTTTCCACCGGTCAAATTCGCAGTGTTCTCGATTTCGATCAATCCCGTCGCCGCGCGAAACGATCCGCGCTTGTAGATCACCGGCTCAATATCTTCCCATTTCAGCCAGCCACGCTCCGTCGGCACCGCGCGCACCAGGCAACCAGAAAAAACCGCCGTCGTCGCCATCTCCCAATCGAGAATATGGGAGCGCGATTCGCAAATCACTTCCTGCCCCGGCTGTGTCAGAAGCCGGATCGCGATCTGGTTTCCCATCGTGCCTGTCGGCACAAACAGCGCATCCTCGCGTCCAAAGGTCTCCGCCGCCCGCTTCTCCAGCAAATTGACCGTCGGATCCTCGCCGTACACGTCATCGCCCACCTCTGCCGCCGCCATCGCCGCGCGCATCTCCGGCGTAGGCCGCGTCACAGTATCCGACCGCAAATCAATCAACTCATTCATCTCGAATTCCCTGTTCCCCGTTCCCTGGTCTCTTTCTTTAAGGAATCTGCGCCATCGGCAATTCCATCACGGGCGTCGCCTTGCCATTCGTCGACGCATACGCCCACATCCCATGGAAATTCTCCCGCAATCCCGGCTGCGCCTTCAGCAGCGCCCCCAATACGGCAATCGCCTCCGTGCGCAATACCGCGGGATCGGTGGATCCCGTCGACTCATAGGTGACGCCCAGGTCCGGCTCGTGCAGCGAAGCATCCAGCCGCACGCCATCGATCTTCCATGTGCGATCGCCGCTCGTCACCGAATACGGAAACGTGTCCTCCGACGGTCCGCCTTTGATCCGCGCTTGCTCCTGGACAAGCTTGTCGAGGTTTGGCGAAGAAAGAAAGTCGACCGGCAGTTCCAGATAGCGCGCCGTGTCATAGCAGTACCATGCGGCCCAGGGCAAATTGCTGCGTGCCAGTTCGCGCGCCCTGGTCCAGTACCAAACGGCGTCATGCCCGCCAAACGCACCCTGCCGGGCAGAAAACCCGCCCAGCTTCCATCCCGAAGCACCGGCCGTATCCCACACCAGCACGAATCCCATTTGTCCAGCCAGCGCCGCCCCGGCCGCATCTGAAAGCACCAGCGCATACTTCCCCGGCGGCAGCGCGTGCATGCTGATCGTCACCGTCATTGACCCGTTTGCATTCGAGCAGAAGAACTGCGTATCTGACGGCGCCGTCAGCGTGCTGGCATCCAGCACGTACACGTTGCGAAGCTGAGCTTTGCCGCCTTTCACCAGCGGCGCAGCCTGTTCCACAGCCTCGCGAATTCCCTCCCACTGGCTCGACACCGCTGGCAGAAGCACCGTCTGCAAAGCGCTCGTATCCTGCCTCAGAACAGCCTCGGAAAGTTGTTCCCCCAGCGAGGCCAGGTTGCCGCGGTCTCCCGGTGTTAACTCTGACTGCGTTGTACAAGTTGCGGCAAATCCCGCCGCTGGTGCCGCAGCCAACAGCGCGGCAATCAAAATCCTCGAGCAGAGGCGCATCACTTGCGTTTCCTCTCTTCCCCAACAGCCTGTTTCGTAGCTTGAGTACTTTTCCGAATGGAAAACAGGACAACAGCTGATTCCATAGAATCGATTCCACAAATCCCGCTGCCCAATTACGCCTGTGACGCAGCGCGCTCTAAAAACTGTATGAGCGTTCAACAGCCACTGATAGTCTAATGCAGTGGGGTGGTTCAAGACCCGCCCTGCCAGGGTCGCACAACCCCGGGGAGCAGATTCCCATGCGCACAGTCGCCACACGGCAATCCCGCATCTTCCCATCTTCTGAATGGCAGTGTGCGATGCTCTCAGTCGCTCTTCTTGCCGCCACTCTTCTTTCCCCCAGTTCAGGCGCAGCGCAGTCTCCAGCGCAGCCGGCAGCTTCTCCATCGGCGCCCAAAGCGCAGCAAACGCAAGTGCCAAAATCGCACGCCCACACTAAGGCGAAAAAGCAGGAGCCGGTCGCCGAAGCCCCGCCTCCGCCACCCATGCCTAATTGGCCCGTGAACGACAAGCCCAGTCCCGCGTCCGTCGTATGGGATGCCACGGGTCTTCGCATCAATGCATCCAACTCCAGCCTCCAGCAAATCCTCAGCGAGGTCTCTACTGAGACGGGAACAAAAGTGGAAGGTATGGGCGCGGACCAGCGCGTCTACGGAGTCTATGGTCCCGGTCAGGCACGCGACGTGCTCTCCCAGTTGCTGCAAGGTTCCGGATACAACGTCTTGCTCGCTGGAGACATTGGTCAAGGAGCGCCGCGACAGATCGTGCTCAGCCCACGCCAAAAAGGCAGCAGCCCTGGCGCACAAGCTGCCTTTAATCGTCCGCAACAGGATCAGGACGACGACACTCAAGACCAGCCAGAAGAGCAGCCACAGCCGCCCATTCAGCCGCCTCAGACGCAAATTCCCACTCGGCCCGGTTTTGGTCCCAACGGCCCCGTCCGTACTCCCCAGCAGGTGATGGAAGAGATGCAGCAGCGTCAGCTCATACAGCAACAGCAGCAACAACAACAGCAATTACAGCAGAGCAACCCCCAACCCAACCCACAATGATGCAGGTATATACCGCCGATTCCGATGGTTCTGCGTGAAGAATTGGGAGGCACAGCGCACAGTCACCGCTGTCTCGCATTCTGCTGATTCTGGTTGGGAATGGACGGGCTTATTCCGAAGCGAGTTGCGCTCCGACCTTCAGGGGCACCCGGGCGCTTCGCGGCCGCATCAGCGCAAAGCCGACGCGAAAAACTCCATAAGCGGTAAGGACGCCAAACGCCATCGATCCGATTGCGGCGCACACAAGCATAACTAAATTAAGAGCGTCAGCCATTTTCTTTAGACCCCCGTCCAAAAGTGCTGGGGAAAATTTCCTTATCGTCCTACTTCATGCCCGGCTATTTGCATTAGACGCCAAAGCTCGGTCAAAAGGATTGTCGCAGAAAATCAGCCGCGTTGACCCTTGTTTCTATTGGCAAATAGAATACCTCTGGTACGTCCGTAATCCCGTGGCCTGGCTCTGTAACGAAAGTTCACGACACCCACAACGAAAGTTCACCGAGGTCTCCGGCGACAAGTCCACGTCAATGGAGTGTCTTGATCGCCACAATCTTCACGTCGCCTGACCATGTCCATCACTCACATATCGGTGCGAGGGGCGCGCCAGCATAACCTGCGCGACATCAATGTCCGCATCCCCCGCAACACGCTTACCGTGGTCACCGGCCTCTCCGGTTCCGGTAAAAGTTCGCTGGCATTCGACACCATTTACGCCGAGGGCCAACGTCGTTATGTCGAAACCCTCTCGGCCTACGCTCGCCAGTTCCTCGATCAGATTGAACGGCCCGACGTCGACTCTATTGAGGGCCTCAGCCCGGCAATCTCCATCGAGCAGAAAACCACCAGTCGCAGCCCCCGCTCAACCGTCGGAACAATCACGGAGATCTACGACTACCTGCGCCTCCTTTATGCCTCCGTAGGCACCCCGCACTGCCCCAATTGCGGCCGCCCCATCACCCGCCAGACTGCCGAACAGATCGTTCAGCGCATCCTGCAACTGGGCTCCGGCGAGCGCGTCACCGTCATGGCTCCCGTCGTACGAGGTCGCAAGGGTGAATTTAAGGATTTACTGGATCAGCTTGATCAGCAAGGTTTTCGTGCCCGCGTCGACGGCGAGATCGTAGATCTCTCCGAGCCTCCCTCTCTCGACAAGCGCAAGAACCACACCATAGAAGCCATCGTCGACCGCATCCTATTGAAGCCGTCCGCCGACGACCCAAATCAAAAGTCCACCGGTCACCAGGCGTCGGGCGCCCCATCCATGACGAAGTCATGGGTGGGAAAGCAAGACCCCCAATCCGCCCTAGGCAAACCCTCCGTAGAAAAGCGTCTTGAAGCCGCCGTCACCAAGGCTCTCCAACTCGCCAACGGCCTGGTCCTCATCGGATTCGCAAACGGCGAAGAGCAGATCTTTTCGTCCTCCATGGCCTGCCCCGACTGCGGCCTCGACGTCCCGAAGCTGGAACCGCGCAGCTTCAGCTTCAATTCCACTTTCGGTGCCTGCCCCGAATGCCACGGCCTCGGCTCGCTCTACGATCTCGACCCCGCCAAGGTCATTACCGACTGGTCCAAGCCTCTGCTCGACGGCGGCCTTGGTCCCGGCTCCGCCTCGCAATACCTGCTCCGGCTCGTCAATCTTGCCGCCGAACGCTACAGCATCGATCTGAAGAAACCCTTCGAAGACCTGCCGCCCAAGCAGCAGCACATCCTCGTCTACGGTCCGCCCAAAGGCGAAGCTCCCCGCACCGGCTTCCACGGAATTCTCAACTATCTCCGCGACACCATCGACGAAGCCCGCAGCGACGGCTATCGCGAGTACATGATGACCTTCATGTCTGCGACGCCCTGCCCCGCCTGCCGTGGAAAGCGTCTGCGTCCGGAATCCCTTGCGGTCAAAATCAACGGCCTCTCCATCGCCGACTTCACCGCGCTTCCGCTCAACCGCGCTCTCTCCGCCGCATACGAGTTCAACTTCACGGCGCGCGAAGCCCTTATCGCCGACCGCATCCGCCGCGAAGTCATCGAGCGTCTGGAATTTCTATGCGCCGTCGGCCTCAACTATCTCTCGCTCGATCGCAACGCCGCCACGCTCTCCGGCGGAGAAGGCCAGCGCATCCGCCTCGCGACCCAGATCGGTTCACGTCTTCGCGGCGTCCTCTACGTGCTCGATGAGCCTTCGATTGGCCTCCATCAGCGCGACAACACCCGCCTCATTGAGGCTCTCGTCCGCTTGCGCGATCTCGGCAACACCGTCCTCGTGGTCGAACACGACGAAGAAACCATCCGCCATGCTGATTACGTCCTCGACCTCGGCCCCGGCGCCGGCCGTCTCGGCGGTCACGTTGTCGCGCAAGGTACGCCTGCCGACATCATGGCTTGCCCCGAATCGCTGACAGGCCGCTATCTCTCCGGCGCCAGCGGCATTCTTCACCGCGTCGAGCCACGCCCGCTCACCGGCAAATGGATCACCGTCAACGGCGCGCGCGAACACAACCTGCAGGACCTCACCATTCGCATCCCGCTCGGCGTCATGACCGTTGTCACAGGAGTCAGCGGCAGCGGCAAGAGCACCCTGATCAACGACATTCTCTATCGCTCGCTCGCCAAGGCCCTCTACGGCTCGCGCGAAGAGCCCGGCGTCCACGAATCTCTCGAAGGTGCCGAGCAAATCGACAAGGTCATCCGCATCGACCAGTCGCCCATCGGCCGCACTCCGCGTTCGAATCCCGCCACCTACACCCAGGTCTTCTCGCCCATCCGCGACCTGTTCGCCATGCTGCCCGACGCACGCGAGCGTGGATACAAGCCCGGCCGCTTCAGCTTCAACGTTGCCGGCGGCCGCTGCGAAGCCTGCCAGGGAGACGGCCAGCGGCGCATCGAAATGAACTTCATGCCCGACGTCTACGTACAGTGCGAAGTGTGTAATGGCCGCCGCTACAACCAGGAAACCCTCGCCGTAAAATTCCACGGCTACTCCATCGCCGACATACTCGACTTGACGATCGAAGACGCGCTCACCGTCCTCGCCGACGTCCCCACCGTCCGCCAGAAACTGCAGACACTCGTGGATGTCGGCCTCGGATACGTGCATCTCGGCCAAAGCGCCACCACGCTCTCCGGCGGCGAAGCACAGCGCATGAAGCTGGCCCGAGAACTATCCAAGCGCCAGACCGGCCGTACACTCTACTTGCTCGACGAGCCTACCACCGGCCTGCACTTCGACGACGTGCGCAAGCTGCTAGAAGTCCTGCACCGCCTCACCGACCTTGGCAACACGATCATCATCATCGAGCACAATCTCGACGTCATCCGCAACGCCGACTGGATCCTCGACCTCGGACCTGAAGGCGGCGAAGAAGGCGGCCGCGTAATAGGCGAAGGCCGCCCCGCCAAAATCGCCAAAACTCCCGGCTCCTATACCGGCGAATTCCTAGCCCGCTACTACACCTCCCACAACGGCAAACTCGCAGAGATCACAAGCGAGGTTGCGCCGAACGGCAACGGCATAGGTGCCCCATCCATGACGAAGTCATGGGTGGGAAAGCAGGATGATCGAGTAACGACCACAATCGAAACCGGCGGCTCAAAAAAACCCGCCAAAAAATCCAGCAGCAAGAAACCGGTGCGCGCATGAGCACGTTCCCCGAGCCGCTTCCCCGCGCGCCTGAAGATTCCTCCTCAGTTGAAGATTTGCCCTCACTTGAAACCGCGGAGCCGGCTTCCACCGATCCGCTGGCGCCTGAGAACGCACCCGCGCCGCCGGCTGAGTGGACCGCCGAACCCGAATCCCCCGATCCGGCAACCGATCTCGCCGCGGCTCAATTCATCGGTGCGCCACCCACAGCCGAGGAAGTTCTCCGCGAACCTATACTCCTACACGAGCAGGCACCGCTCTTGCATGAAGAGCGCATCCCGCACCTCGGCCACCTCGCCCTGCTCGGCCTGCTTGCCATATTTGGGTTGATCGGCACCATGATGCTCGTTCCGCTCGCCCTCCACTTCCATCTCTTCGGCGTCACCAGCATCGCGGAGGCCGCCGCTGACTACCGTTACGCTCTCGGCAGCCAGGCAATCCAATACGTCATCACCTTCGCCGGATGCCTCGTCGTCTTTCCCATCATCTGGCGCAAGCCCTTCTTCGATGGAATCCACTGGCATGGCGCAACCGCGCGACAACGTACTGCACGTCTCATCAGCGCCGCCGTCCTCTGCTTCTTCGTCGCGATGATCAACGGCGTTCTCATGCCCGGCCCCACAAACGCACCCATAGACGAGCTTTTCAAAGCACCCGGCGCCGCCTGGATCCTCTTCGCATTCGGCGTCACGCTCGCGCCCTTCTTTGAAGAGATGGCCTTCCGCGGCTTTGTTCTTCCCGCGCTCTGCACTGCGTACGACTGGTCGCTCGAACACTACACCGGCGCACCACGCCGCCCGCTCGATGAGTTCGATAATCCTCAGTGGTCGCTCTCCGCCATGATCTTCGCTTCCCTGCTCACCAGCCTCCCATTCGCCCTCATGCACGGTGCGCAGACAAGCTGGTCCCTCGGCCCCTTTCTGCTGCTGATTTTTGTCAGCCTCGTCCTCTGCGCAGTTCGCCTCCGCACCCGCTCCCTCGCCGCCAGCACCCTGGTCCACTCCTTCTACAACTTCATGCTTTTCTCCTTCATGCTCCTCGGCACCGGCGGCTTCAAACACCTCGACAAAATGTAGCAACCGGCTTCGTGCTTCCTGCCTCATCCCAAAATAAGCGGTGTCATTCTGAGCGAACGGCGCCCCGAACGTAACGGGGGCCCCAAAGAGCGGTTTAGCTCTTTGGGGTAGGTTCAGGGTGGTAAGCGAAGAATCTGCTTTTGCGCTTCGGCGATCGTCGATCGCCACCATTCCATCATTCAGAGCAGTGTCATTCTGAGCGAACGGGGCCCCAAACGCATCAGGGGCCCCAAAGAGCATTTAGCTCTTTGGGGTAGGTTCGGGGGTGGTAAGCGAAGAATCTGCTTTTGCGTTTCGGCGATCGTCGATCGCCACCATTCCATCATTCAGAGCAGTGTCATTCTGAGCGAACGGGGCCCCGAACACACCAGGGGCCCCAAAGAGCATTTAGCTCTTTGGGGTAGGTTCGGGGGTGGTAAGCGAAGAATCTGCTTTTGCGTTTCGGCGATCCGTCGATCGCCACCATTCCATCATTCAGAGCAGTGTCATTCTGAGCGAACGGGGCCCCGAACGCACCAGAGGCCCCAAAGAGCGATTTAGCTCTTTGGGGTAGGTTCGGGGGTGGTAAGCGAAGAATCTGCTTTTGCGTTTCTAGCCGCCGAAGTTCACCAGCTAGGAGTTGGAAGCTTTCACTCGTTACAATCTCCTCAATGCCCACTAACGCCCAACAGCTCCTCTCTCTCCTCGCCCGCACCAGCTTCAAGCTCGGCCAGTTCAAGCTCTCCTCCGGCGGCACCAGCGACTATTACATCGATTGCCGCACCACCACCCTCCACGCCGAAGGCGGCCGTCTCACCGGCGAAGCAATCCTCGATCTTCTGAATGAGAAAAATATTCAGGCAGAAGCCGTAGGCGGCCTCACCATGGGCGCCGACCCCATCGTCTCCAACGTCGCTACAGCCAGTGCCTGGCGCGCACAGTCGAATCCCTATGCCCCACTCATCCACGGCTTCCTCGTCCGCAAGGCGGAGAAGGCCCATGGAACCGGCCGCCGCATCGAAGGCTTCTGCCGCAAGGGCGCCCGCGTCATCATCGTCGACGACGTCTGCACCACCGGCGCTTCCACCATCAACGCCATCGAAGCCGCCCGCGAAGCTGGCATGATCGTGGCTGCGGTCGTCTGCATCGTCGAGCGCGAAGAAGCCAATGGTCGCCCCGCAGTCGAAACCGCCGCGCAGTCTGCGCCGTTCTTCAGCCTCTTCACCGCCGTCCAGGTCCGCGGCGAGCACGTCCATCAACTCGAATCTACGCGCTGAACTTTGCCCGTAAAAAGAATCAGGCCATCCGGGTGTTTGCCCGGATGGCCCGCGAAACTTGTTGCTTTAATCTAATCTATAAATTCTTTGTATCGAATACGGCTCACGCCTTTAACAAACTTCATTTCGGCTTTCGCCTTTAATCTTCCTAATCTTTCGCCTGTAATCTTCCTAATCTATAAACACAATTTTCGATCTCTAGTTGCTGCTGGGAGGCGGCGCAGTCTGCGAAGTCGTAGTTCCCTGTCCGTTGCTCATATTGCTCAGCAACTGCACTTCCACGCGGCGATTCTGCTTGCGCCCCTCCGCCGTTGTGTTGGGAGCAACTTCCTTGTCCTTGCCGATGCCGATCAGGTAGAACCGGTGCGGCGCGACGCCATACTTCGCTGCCAGGTACTGCACCACCGCATCTGCGCGGCGATTGCTCAGGTCATAGTTGTAAGCAGCAGAGCCAACCGAGTCCGTTCCGCCCGTAACTTCGAGAATGTAGCTCTTCTCGGTACCAAGTTGCGCTGCGAAAGTATCTAGCTGTGCCTTGTCGTCTTCGGTTAGCACTGCCTTGTCAAAGCCGAAGTTGACGGTCACGTTCGCCATCGACTTATAGTTGTCGAGATTCCTTACAACCGAATCCAGAGAGTCTGCCCGGTGCACGGCATCATTCGCCGCCGTATCTGCATCGCCGGCAGCCTTTGTCGCGTTCTGCGCGTTCTGCGTCGCACTATCGGCCGCGGACTGCGCTTGCTTGATTCCCGCCGTCGCGCGATCGTCCACTTCGTGCAATGCGCGGTTGTTGTCGGCGGTCTTCTGTTCCAGTTGGTTCGTGTGGTCGATAATCGGGGCCGTCTGGGATTTCACGTAGTTCTTGGTCGTGCAACCCGTCATGCCCACGACTGCTATGGCAGCTGCAATCAACAATCCATTTGAATTTTTCATGATCTCCCCATTTCTTTACCGCCTCGGTTTGCCTGACCCTTTTCTGGGACCACCATCAGGCGGGCGGCGACATTTCGTGTCGCCATCTACATTGCATTCCTCCAGCCAAACCGGACAAATTTTGTAAGCAATTGCAAACACATAACCTACGTCCAAGATGTGGAAAAACTTCTCCCTCTGTTGACTATGTACTTTTTACTTTGTGCGGTAACCTTTGCATTTCCAAAGCCGAACAACAGCTTTTCGCCTCACCCGGTATCCTAGAGATTGACGATCTCCGCGCCGATCTCCTCATGGACCTCATCGAGAAAATCCGCCTCCTCCCCACCCAGCCCGGCGTCTACCTGTACAAGAACGCCGAAGGACAGGTCATCTATGTCGGCAAGGCCAAGAACCTCCGGTCCCGTGTCCGCTCCTACCTTCTTGAAGCCTCCCAGGCCAATGCCAAGACCGGCTCCCTCATGCGCGAGGCCGTCGACATTGACTACATCCTCGTCGCCAACGAGCATGAAGCACTCGCACTTGAAAACAACCTCATCAAGCAGCGCAAGCCGCGTTTCAACATCCTGCTACGCGACGACAAAACCTACCCCTACGTCAAACTCACCTTGGCCGATCGCTTTCCCAAAGTCTTCGTCACTCGCCGCCTGCGCAAAGATGGCTCCGCCTACTACGGCCCTTATTTCCCCGGCAACCTCGCCTACCGCGTCGTCGAACTCATCCACCGCAGCTTTCTCATTCCAAGTTGCAAGGTCGATCTCTCGCGCTACCATCCCCGCGCCTGCCTGCAGTACTACATCCATCGCTGCCTCGGCCCCTGCGTCGAAGAGCTCACCACGCCGGAGATCTACAGGCAGGCCGTCCGTGATGCACAGCTCTTTCTCGAAGGCCGCCAGTCCGAACTCGAGCGCTCCCTCACCGCGCGCATGGCAGCAGCCGCCGAAGCGGAACAGTATGAAGCAGCCGCCCGCCTCCGCGATCAGCTCTCCACGGTCCACCAACTTCAGGAGAAACAACGCATCGCCACCGCCGAACAAAGCGACGACGCCGACGTCTTCGGCTACCACTTCGAAGACGGCAGCCTCGCCATCAATCTCTTCCACGTCCGCGCAGGAAAAATCGTAGACCGCCGCGAATTCTTCTGGGAAGACCTCCGGACCTTCTCGAAGTGCCGCCAACCGAAAGCGAAGAAAACATCACCAGTGAATTGGGTGCCCCATCCATATCGACGGTTTCATCGTCGACATGGGTGGGAAAGCAAGAACCTACACGGGATTTGAATGGGATCGAATTTAGTCGTGCCGAGGCGGGTGCCCCCGGTCTCGTTTCTGAGACCGGGGAACCGACAGCTTCGAACTCCGAGACCATGGGTGCCCCATCCATGACGAAGTCATGGGTGGGAAAGCAAGACCTCACCTTCAACGCCGGACAAGTCTTCTCCGCTCTCCTCAAGCAGCTCTACATCGACCAGCACTACGTCCCTCGTTCCATCCTCGTCCCCGTCGACTTCGATGACCGCGAAGCTCTCGCGACACTACTCACCGAACGCAGCGACCACCGCGTCGAAATCGCCGTTCCCCAGCGCGGCGAAAAACGCTCTCTCGTCGACCTCGCCGGCCAAAACGCCAAGCAGTCCTACATCCAGCGCTTCCGCGTCCTCGAACCATCGCGTAAAGCCATTCAGGAATCCCTCGCCGACTCCCTCATGCTGCCCGAGCTCCCCAGGCGCATCGAGTGCTTCGACATCTCCCACATCCAGGGCGCCGAAACCGTCGCCTCCATGGTCGTCTGGGAAGACGGCAAGATGAACAAGTCCGCCTACCGCAAATTCAAAGTCATGACCGTCCTCGGCGTCGACGACTTCGCGTCCATGCGCGAAGTCGTCACCCGCCGCTACCGCCGCATCCGCGACGCACAAGAACTCAAAACCGCCGCATCCACTGCCGCGCTCGCGGACATTCAGAACCTGGGTGCCCCATCCATGAGAAAGTCATGGGTGGGAAATCGCAGACTCTTCATCCGACTCAAGGAAGCCGAATGCCCAGATCCCTCTTCTGGGACCTCGAAGCCAATGAGGCTGACGAGATGATCCCTCGGCCAGGCACGAAGTGTCGGGGCAGGACTTTAGTCGTGCCGTAAACGGCTCCAAAACAACGGGGGCTTTAGCCCCTGAGGGAAAACCCTCTAAAGAACCCACACCATGCCATCCCTGATCCTCATCGACGGCGGCCTCGGCCAGCTTCACGCCGCCGCCGAAGCCCTCGAGTCCCTCGGCTTCACCTCGCAGCCGCTCGCCTCCATCGCTAAAAAAGAAGAAGTCATCTACCTCTACGGCAACGAAGACGAGCCCGTCGTCCTCGACCGCCGCTCGCCCGTGCTCCATCTTGTACAAATGATCCGCGACGAAAGCCATCGCTTCGCCGTCGGCTATCACCGCCAGCGCCGCGC
Organism: uncultured Acidobacteriaceae bacterium; assembly: GCA_963832035.1. Classification (GTDB taxonomy): domain Bacteria; phylum Acidobacteriota; class Terriglobia; order Terriglobales; family Acidobacteriaceae; genus Telmatobacter. Next base: position 110,513 of record CAWHSK010000007.1, read on the forward strand.
CATGCGCGACCGCGACTCGGAGCTGCTCAACATCCCCGGCGTCGGCCCGCAGACCCGCCAGCGCCTGCTAACCCACTTCGGCAGCCTGCGCGACGTGCAGCAAGCCACGGCCGAATCCCTCGCCGCCGTAGTCCCCCGCAAAACCGCCGAAACCATCTGGCGCCATTTCCACGAGCCACAACCGACAGAGAAACCGCAGCCGTCGGCTTAGCAGCCCGAAACGTCCCCTCGCCGCAACACGGTTGCCCGTAAGCCGCAGTCACGGCTTCCCGCGATTTTTCTAACTCTCTGTAAAGGCGAGCCGCAAGGCAGGTGGTTCCACTCAGTTTCCGTCGCAGGCTGCCCGACCGCGGTGGCGCTGATCGTGCTACCCTCACATCACCGCATGAGCCAACAAGTCTTCCCAATTCCCAATCAGACTCAAGCTCCCGCTGATCTCCCTCGCGTCCTCGGCGCATCGCAAGCCACCGCCATCGTCGTCGGCACCATCATCGGCAGCGGCATCTTCCTCGTCCCCAGCGAAATGATGCGCGACACTGGCTCCTCCACGCTCGTCTATCTCGCCTGGATCGTCGGCGGCCTCCTCTCGCTCTTCGGCGCCATGACCTATGCCGAACTCGGCGCCATGCTGCCCTACGCCGGCGGCGAATACGTCTATCTCCGCGGAGCCTACGGCGACACCCCCGCCTTCCTCTATATGTGGACATGGTTCGCCGTCGCCAAGCCCGCCTCCATCGCCGCCGTCACCAGCGGACTCGCGCGCACCCTCGGCGTCTTCCCCGCGTTTCACTTGCTCACCAACCCCGTTGCGGGCACGCCAATTCTCTGGTCGCAGATCTTCGCCATCGCTGTCACCTGGTTCATGACGGGACTGAACTACCTCGGCATCAAAAAGGCCGGCGACTTCCAACTCGTCTTCACCATCCTCAAAGCTGTGCTCATCCTCATCGTTGCTGCGCTCTGCTTCGCATCAGCCTCCGGCTCAATCTCCAACTTCTCCACGTCCTTGCCCACCGCCACCGGCGGCTTCAGCGGATTCATGCTCGCGCTCATCGCCACGCTCTGGGCCTACGACGGCTGGAACGACCTCACCATGGTCGCTGGCGAAGTCCGTCGCCCCGAGCGCTCGCTGCCCATCGCCCTCATCGGCGGACTTTTCATCGTCGGCGCCCTCTTCATGGCTACCAACGCCGCTATCCAGTACATACTGCCCGCCGCACAAATCGCCGCCAGTGAACGCCCCGCCGTTTCAGCACTCTCCGTTGTCGCCGGCCCGCGCGGCGCAGGATTCGTCGCCGCTGCCATGGCTCTCAGCATCTTCGTTACGCTCAACGGAACCATCATGTCCGGAGCGCGCATCCCTTTCGCCGCCGCGCGCGACCGCCTCTTCTTCCGCCAGTTCGCGCACATCCATCCGCGCTTCCAGTCCCCATCCACTTCCCTCATCGTCCAGGGACTGCTCTCCACGGTGCTGCTGCTTTTCCTCTCGAAATTCCAGCAGCACTTCGAACTCGCCGTCTTCGCCGAGTGGCTCTTCTACATGCTCACTGCCACCACAGTCTTTGTGTATCGCCGCCGACGCCCCGACCTCGCCCGCCCCTACCGCGTCTGGGGATATCCCGTTCTCCCCGCCATCTTCGTCCTCAGCGCCGCCGCCGTTCTCGTCTGCAGCTACGCCGGCAACCTCAAAGGATCGCTGCTCGGCACCGCCCTCATCCTCCTCGGCCTTCCAGTCCTCTGGCTAGTCCGCCAAAAATACGGCCCGTCCCTCCCGTCCGACCAAAGCCACCGCACCCAATAAACAGCGCGATCGGATCCTGCTTCAAGCCGACCGGCATTCGATCCAACCACCACAGTGTCATCCTGAGATCCCGCGTGTTTGGGGCCCCATGAACGACACAGTCGATCATGGGGTAAGCGGGGTCCCCACAAACAGGTCTTTCGTTTGTGGGGTGATAAGCGGGGCGAAGGATCTGCTTCTTGCAATTCGCGGCTCGCGGCCGCGTTATGCCATGCCAAATCGGATGAAACTCCGCACCACCCACCGCGTGTCATCCTGAGAACCCGCGTGTTTGGGGCCCCGTGAACGACACAGTCGATCATGGGGTAAGCGGGGTCCCCACAAACAGGTCTTTCGTTTGTGGGGTGATAAGCGGGGCGAAGGATCTGCTTTTGCAATCTCCATCAGCCACAAGAACTCGCCTTCATCCTCCCAGCCAAACACCCACTGAAGTATGCTGGATCAATAAGCCAACCGGCTTACACCTTCAAGGGGAGACACGCATTGCCCACAGTTCAAACCCAGTTATGGCAAAGTCAGAAGTTCACCATCGAACGCATCGAAGATGAAGAGCGAGGCGTGCTCATCTTCAAGTTCACCGGCGGATTCGCGGCCAACGACATGTACTCCGTCCTCAAGCCCCTCGCCGTCGTCAACATCTTCGAATTCGAACCGGCGCCAGGCAAAGAGCGCCCCTCGCTGAACATCTTCGACATCTCTCAGGTCCCCAGCCTTGATTCCTCTGGCCTCGGCCTCATCATCAGTCACTTCATCCGCTCCCGCGCCAGGGGTGTCCGCGTCATTGCCGTCGGGGTGCGCCCTAATGTCCTTCAGCTTTTCAAATTCACAAAAGTCGATGCATTGATACCCATGGCCGCATCCGTCGAGGAAGCAATCGCCGCTCCTCGAACCTGAAAACTCCCTGCTTCGAGCGCACTCCCTACGCTCCGTAACAAAACCCCTTACCCTGTTCCCGCGCGCCCGTTACAATCCAGATTGAAATGTCGATCACTCAAACAGAGCTCTGGAAAAGCGCCACATTCACGATTGAAAGAATTGAAGGCCGCGCTCCAAAAACTTTGATCTACCGCGTCACCGGATCATTCAACGCCCGCGATATGTACGGCTCCATGAAGCAGGTCGCCCTCGGCAATATCTTCGACTTCAAACCGGCCCCCGGCAACGAGACCCCAACGATCCACCTCTTCGATCTCTCCGCAGTGCCGCAGATGGATTCGTCCGCACTGGGAACCATCGTGAGCCACTTCATCAGCTGCCGGAACAAAGGGATCCGGGTGGTCGCAGTTGCGCCAAGCCCGAATGTCGTGCAGCTTTTCAAATTCACGAAGGTCGACACGCTCATTCCCACCACCTCCACCATCGAGGAAGCGCTCGCCTCCTGATGCTCGACAGCATCGGCAATTCAGTTCTGCCGCGCGCGATCAGTTCGCGCACAGCGAAAAAGTGTCGGCACCTGAAATGACTCCAAAACCGGCTCAATACCTCATTCGCTTCGATGATCTGTGTCCCACCATGTTGAGCGCCCGATTCGAGCGTTTCTTTTCCATCATCGCGCGCTTCGGAGTAAAGCCGATTCTAGCCATCGTGCCCGACAACCAGGATCCGGAACTCAACTGCCAGCCCCCGGATCCCAACTTCTGGAATCGGATGCGATCGCTGCAAACTGCCGGTGCCACGATTGCCATGCATGGCTATCGTCACCTTTGCACGAGTCGTGGCAAGTCCATTCTCGGCCTGCATCAGGAAACAGAATTCTCACGCGTAGAGGAATCTCAACAGCGCCAGTGGATTCGTTCCGGCCTCGAAATCCTTCGCGGAAACGGCCTCAGCCCGCGTCTCTTCGTTGCTCCCCGCCACGGATTCGATCGCACCACGCTCCGTGCCCTTGCCGGCGAGGGACTCGGAGTCCTCTCCGACGGTTTCGCCCGACGTCCATTCATGCGCCACGACATCCTGTGGCTTCCGCAACAGCTCTGGGAGCCGGTCAAGAAATCAAGCGGGCTCTGGACAATCTGCATCCACGCCAACACCGCAACTCCCGCCCTCGAAGTCAAGTTGGAAAAATTCCTTGCCGATCATGCGAAGCACTTCACCTGCTTCGACAACGTGGTTGCCGAAAAACCCGACGAACTGCGTTTGGGTGAACGGCTCGCCGAATTCATCGCGCTTAAACGCATACACATCTTTGCAGCGAAAGCCCGCGTTCCCCGTATTCCATGACGCAACTGCGTGGCCGGTGCACTACCCGCCAGCCGCTTCTCAACCTGATCGGGAAGATTGTCGCTTTCTCAACTTGCGACGGGCTCCTGATTTAAACTTGCACCAAATGCGCGTCTTCGGCATCGATTGCGGCACCGAGATTACCGGGTTCGGCGTTGTGGATTCGGATGATTCCGGTTCCTTGTCCCGCATCGTCTGCAAAACGTTCGGCGCAATCCGCCTCGCCAAATCGCTTTCGTCCTCTGAAAGACTCGCCGAAGTGCACCGCATCCTCACCGCCGAGTTAGAGCGCTGGCAGCCGGAAGTCGTTGCGATCGAAGAAGTTTTTTACTCCGTCAATGCAAAATCAGCGCTCAAACTCGGACAGGTACGCGGAGTGGCCCTGCTTGCCGCGGCGCAGCGCCGGCTGCCCGTGGCAGAGTACGCGCCACTCAGTATAAAGTCGTCTGTGGTGGGCTATGGGCTGGCAAAAAAGGAGCAGGTGCAGTTCATGGTTGCGCGGCTCTTGAATCTAGCGGAGCTACCCCAACCAGCCGATGCGGCCGATGCGCTGGCAATCGCCATCTGTCACTTGCACACTGCCCAGACCTTGGCGCTTCAAGGGGGCCGGCGATGAAGTTCCTGTGGTGGCTCGCCATTGTGACAGCGATGGTTGCGCTCCCGGCTCACGCGGCGTCGGATCCAGTTGTGCGCGTGGACTTCTCTAATCCCGGACTCTACCCCGCGCAATGGACTCTCGTCCTGCATCCCGACGGCAGCGGCCATTTCCACGCCGAGGGCGGCAACAAACCAAGCAATGAAAGCGACATGGTCCTACCGGCCAAAGTGGATCGCGACGTAACTCTGAGCCGCGACTTTGCCGATCACGTCTTCCAAACCGTCCACGACAAGGGCATTCGCAGCGGCAAGTGCGAAAGCCACCTGAAAGTCGCTTTTCAGGGAACCAAGAAGATCGGCTACAGTGGTCCCGATGGAGAATGGGGCTGCGAGTTCAACTACTCCTCAGTCAAAGAGATCCAGGAGTTGGGTGACTCCTTTGTGGCAGTGGGGTCCACCTTGATCGAGGGCGCGCGGCTTGAACTGTTGCTGCAGCACGATCCGCTCGGCCTCGATAAAGCCATGCAATATATTGTCGAAGCCTCAGACGATGGTCGTATGCAGCAGATTTGCGCAATTCGTGGCATTCTCGAGCGCCTGCAAGATGACCCACACGTCATGGAAAGAGTCAGAAAGAGAGCTCGGATGCTGTTGGCGCGCTCCGGTGGCTAAATCGATGTTAATTAGCAAATTGAGCGCGACTTTTCATGCATTTTGGGTGTCTGAATAGTTGTGGACTCCTCGCGATGAGAATCTTCCATCGGAGGCGAAGGCGAAAGGGTGGGGGCTCCATGAATAGATTAAAAAGGTTCGGGCCAGCCGCCGGCGTTCTGGGGCTGGCTTTGTCTTTGGCGGCGGCCGTCTCCCTGAGCGCGCAGCAGGCTGATCCGAACGTGCGCGCCGCTCGCTTAAGCTTCGTGGAGGGCGGCGTACAGCTGTCCCAGGGCAATCAGGTAATAGCTGACCCCGCATTAGTGAATACTCCCCTCTTCGAGGGGGCTCAGATCACGGCTAAAGAGGATGGAAAAGCGGAGTTGCAGTTCGATGACGGAAGCGTGGTCCGTCTCTCACCAAACAGTTCTCTCAAGATCAACGCGCTCCGGCAGGACGGCGCAGGCAGCAAAGCGGAATTGCAGCTCAAGAGTGGCCTGGCTTACTTCGAGTTCCAGGGAGATACCTCTGCAGACCGAATGGTTGTGCATTTCGGCCAAAGCGCCGTGACGGCCAGCGGATTCACTGTGCTGCGCCTCAGCCTCGACAATCTTCCGGGTGAACTCGCAGTATTCTCTGGCAATATTCACCTGGAGCGCGGAAGCACCCTTTCGCTTGACCTGCATGGCGGTGAAAGCCTCTCGCTCAATGCAACTGACTCCAATCTCTACAACCTCGCCGAAACCATAGAGCCTGACTCCTGGGATGCCTGGAATGCCGATCGCGATCAGGAACTGACGTCGCAGGAAGCCACCAGGACCGCCGCCAGTGGCAGCGCCCCCAACAGCAGCAATCCGGCATGGAGCGACCTCGACGCCAACGGGAATTGGTATGACGTTCCGGGTCAGGGCTATGTGTGGTCTCCTACCGAAGCGGCTTCAGGCAACTGGGACCCCTATGGATGCGGCAATTGGGTTTGGACGCCGCAATTCGGCTACATATGGGTTTCGTGCGAACAATGGGGCTACCTGCCCTATACCACCGGTGCCTGGAATTACTACAACGGCTTTGGCTGGGGATGGGCGCCCGGCTACGGCAACCCATGGTGGTGCAACGGTGGGTGGGGTTGGAACGTTGTGAACAGACCGGTCCGCTATCAGCCACCGCACCGTCCCCACGGCGGTCCCGTTAAACCGCCCAACGAGCCGATCCATCACGGCGGCTTCTACCAACCCAATCCGGTAATTTCGGTCAATCGCATTCCCGGTTCTCCCTCCGCGAATCCCGTCCACGTGGTCGGCAGACCGATAACCATCGCCGGAAACACCATTCAGCCGCTCAGGCCACTTTCGCCGCGGCAAACCTACAACCCGCCTGGTGCTTCCAGCTTCAGAGGTTCCAATGCGGGCTATGGAAGCAATGGCCGTCCCGTCTACGGAGTTCCTGCCCGCCCGGTAAATCCGGGATATGGGAACACAACGAGATCCGGAGCCGGCTATGTCCCGTGGGCCAATTCACCCTCAAGCCACCCCGGCACGTATCCGGCACCGATCGCGCCGGGAGGCAGCTACCATCCCATTGCGCCAGGCGGCACCTATCATCCTCCAGCCGCGGGCGGCGGGTACTCAGGTGGAGGCTCTGTTAGCCGTCCATCTGGCGGAGGCGTTGCCAGTCCGCATGTCAGTTCCGGCGGAGGAGGTGGCGGTGGCCACGTCAGCAGTGGTGGTGGCGGTGGCGGCGGCCACGTTAGTGGCGGCGGTGCAGCTCCCGCAGCTGGAGGCCATCACTAGCACCAAGCCATCTCAATCAGATTCAGGAGCCACTTCGCTCGCCGGGGTGGCTCCTTCTGCATTCAGAACTCTCCACAACGCGGCCAGCCCTTCGACAGAAACCGCTTCGGCGCGCGCCCTTGAATCGATTCCCGCTTTCATGAGCGCATCTGCAATAGCCGCTGTCTCCATCCCTGCTGCTCGCAAATTATTCGTCAGCGTCTTCCGCTTCAACGCGAACACTTGCCTGAGAAATTTGAGAAATTGCTCTCGGTCCACTTCGAGTTCCTGAAATCGCGGAGCAAATCGCCAGCGAAACACCGTCGAATGCACTTCCGGGGGCGGCGAGAACGCGCTGGGCGGCAGCGTAAACAGCTGCTCCGCTGGCCCATGCATCTGCACCGTCACCGAGAGAAGCCCGAAGTCGCGCGACCCAGGCTCCGCCGCCACTCGATCGGCAACCTCGCGCTGCACCATCAGCACCGCGCGATCCAGCATGTCCGCATTCTCCGCCAGCTTCGACAGAATCGGCGATGTAATGTAATACGGCAGATTCCCCGCAACAATCAGCTTCCGTCCAGCCGCAACAGAAGCTGCCTTGAAATCGAACGAGAGCACATCGACGGTCTCAATCTGCACATTCGACGCAGGAGCTTCTATTCCGCGCTTTCCGCCGGCTGAAAACTCAGCAGACAACCCAGCGGCAAGCACCGGATCGACTTCAAGCGCCAGCACTCTTCCAGCACTCGCAGCCAGTTCCCGAGTAATCGCGCCCATGCCTGGGCCGATCTCCACAACAGTGCGGTCGCTGCAATCACCCAGCGCCGCAACAATGCGACGAATCGCCTGCTGATCGTGAAGAAAATTCTGACCCAGCTTGGATTTGGAGGGCACGCATCGATGTTAGCCGACGAAGCGTCCAGTCTCGTATCGTGAAGGCGCTTACTCTTCGTTCTTGATCACCGCAAGATGGAAAGTGCGCCGTTGCGCAAAACCGAGCCTCTCATAGAGCCGAACCGCTGGATTGTCCGCAAATGCGTGCAGAAATGAGGTTCGGTGCTCTGCAACAATCTCACGCATCACTTCCCGCATTACTACGGCGCCAAATCCACGCCCGCGTGCATCCGGATGCGTGCACACCGCGCTCACCTCAACGAATCCGGGAACCCGCATGCGCTGTCCCGCCATCGCCAGCAGACGATCTCTTTCGAAGACGCCGTAAAAACTTCCCAGCTCATGTGTGCGCTCGCGAAATGGCCCAGGCTCGGTAAGCGTTGCGAGCTCCACCATCGCCTGCACGTCGGCGCTTCCAAGCCTTCGCAGCGTCAGATCCCCAGAAATCGTGCTGACCCATTCGAACCGCGGTTCCCGGCAAATCATCTGCGTAAGAATTCCGCCCCGAAACAAGCTCCAGCCTTTTGGCAAAGCCGGTTGAGCATGCAGGAACAGCCCGAGCAGCCCCTTCGGCCCCGCGAGAATCCTTAGCGCATCGTAGCTCGCCTGCGATTGATCCGGTGCACCGGCCAGCGGACCGATCGCTGCCGGATAGCGGCGGGCCAGCCCTTCCCCAAAGGCCAGCGACCCATGCTCCGTCAGAAGCGCATTCAAAATCGGATTGTCGAGAAGCGCTTCGCCGGCCATCGATCGCCGCGATTCAGCCTCGGCGGCAACAGCAGAATCAACATCGGGAACGAACATAACTGAAAGATGATCTTGCCGCACAGAGAGATGCGGAATCCTTCAACCCGAAAAAGGCGTCAAAGCATGAGCGTGTAGACTTGGCGGTTGGCTGCGGTCCACCTTTCACAAGCGACCCGCATCGATCTTTCAGACCCAAGAATTCAGGAGAACGAGACATGCAGATTGTCTTTGCCGCGTCAGAGTCCCTTCCCTTTGCGAAGACGGGCGGGCTCGCCGATGTAGTCGGCGCGTTGCCGAAGGAGATCTTAAAGCTGGGTCACGAAGTTGCCGTGTATCTGCCTCTATACGCAGCAGTTCGACCGCAGCTTCCGGGTGAGCCGAAGTACGCAATCCGATCAATCACGATCCCTTTCCCGCATGGAAACCGCTTCGTCGGTATTGTGGATGGTGGCGTGCGCGATGGGGTAAAGTTCTACTTCGTAGATTGCCCTGAACTATTTGATCGTCAAGGCCTCTATGGCAACAATGGCGACAGCTACGGTGACAATGCCGAACGCTTCGGGCTCTTCTGCCGTGCGGTACTCGAAGCAAGCAAGATTATCGGAGTACCCGACGTTTTCCACGTGCACGATTGGCAGGCGGCGCTCATTCCCGTACTTCTCCGCACCGTCTACAGTGCCGACCCCCTGCTCAAGAATTGCAGCACTGTCCTGACAATTCACAACGCCGCCTATCAAGGATGGTTTCCGCCAGCGACAACAGAACAACTCCTTCTGCCCTGGGAACTCTTCACCTACGACAAGTTGGAAAATTACAACACCTTCAACTTCCTTAAAGGTGGCATTGTCTACTCCGACATGCTCACCACGGTGAGCCCCAAATATGCGGAGGAGATTCAAACTCCGGAATTCGGCAACGGCCTCGATGGCGCTTTCCGCCGCCGTCAACCCGACCTACGCGGCATCTTGAATGGCGTGGATTACACCGAGTGGGACCCTGCGACTGACGGCAATCTCGCCGCGCACTATACCCCCGCAGACCTCGCGGGCAAGCGCGACTGCCGCAAAGATCTGCTCCACGCTTTCGGCCTCGAAGTCCCCGAACAGACGCCCGTCATCGGCATCTGCTCCCGCTTCGCTTCGCAAAAAGGCTTCGACTTGCTTGAGCAAATTGCCAGCCGCCTCGCGGAACGCGATCTAGCCGTCGTCGCACTTGGAACTGGCGAGCCTTACTACGAGAAATTTTTCCGCGACTTTCGCCTTTGCCAACGCAGGCCGCTTCGCCGTGCAGATTCGTTACGACGATGCCCTTGCCCACAAAGTCGAAGCTGGCTCCGATATCTTCCTCATGCCCAGCCAATTCGAGCCCTGCGGCCTTAACCAGATCTACGCGCTCAAATACGGAACCGTGCCGGTGGTGCGCGCCATCGGCGGACTCGACGACACCGTCGAGGAATGGAATCCCGGCCTCAACACCGGCACTGGATTCAAGTTCGAGCGCTATGAAGCACAGGCTCTCCTCGACGCCGTCGACCGCGCATTGGCCGCCTACTATGACAAAAAACAATGGTCCCAGCTCATCCAAAACTGCATGGCGCAGAACTTCAGTTGGGATAAGCCCGCCCGCGAGTATGTCGCTGCATATGAAGAAGCAGCTCGCAAGCGAGCCTGAAATTTGTTCCCTGCTCGCCAATCAAGTTTCTGATCTTGTTCTGACCGTCGGTTAAGCGCCCTGCCCTAGCACCTTCGGAACATCGATGCCAAGTGCTGTCGCAAGGTCGTGCTGGTGTTCCTGCTCCTGCGAAATGATCGTCCGCAACTGCTCCGCCAGTGCGTAGTGCCCCAGAGCCTCGGCCTGTTTCACCCGTTCCCGATAGTTCTTGATCGTCACCGTCTCGTTATCCAGGTCGAATCGCAGCATCTCTTCAGGCTTTTCCGAGAGCTTTACTTCTTTCGGCGTCGCCGTGGGCATTCCACCCAGGTAATCGATCTGATCGGCGATGATGAGCGCATGCTGCAGTTCCTCGCCGGCGTGCTTCTTCAATTCGCCCGCAATGTTCATCCACTGCGCGCCTTTCAGCACATTGCTGTAGACGGTATAAGCGATGATCGCCTGGTATTCGCGCGCCAGGTCTTCGTTTAGTGCTTTGATCAGGTCCTGAATGGCCTTGTCAGTTTTCTGCTCGTTCTTTTGCTCCGGCATCTCTTATTTCCTCTTTCTCGAGCGCAGGCTGCCACTCGCAGACAGAGGTTGTGATGCGAAAAACAAGACGTTTGTTGGTTGGGCACTTATTTCGGTGCACTCGCGCTCGCCGTCGTCGGAATCACTGGCAGAATGATCTGCGACGGATGTTTCGCGTCGAGGTAGATTGTGTTGTGTGCCACCTGCGTCCGCCGATTCTCATTCAGCGGCTCGCCAGTGTTCGGATTCACGTCGAAGCGCGGAAAATTACTGCTCGAGATATCCAGCCGTATCCGATGCCCCTTCTTGAACACCAGCGACGTCGGATACATCTCGATCGTGAACTCGTACGCCTCGCCCGGCTTCATTAACTGCGCCTTACCCGGCCCGCCCCGATACCGCGCTCGAACAATGCTGTCCGCAACGTTCAAATCCACCCCACTCGGGAAATCCGAATTCGGCGGATATTCATCCACCAGCTTCGCCGTAAAGTCCGTGTCCAGCGCGTCTGAGGAAGCCCATAGCTTCACTATCAGCCGGCCAGTCACTTCCACATCCGCACCCAGCGGCGCCGTTTGAAACACAACAACATCGTTCCTCGCCGATAGCGGCCGCGTGTCCGAACACAACCAGAAATCCACGCGACACCTTTGATCCGCCGCTCCCTGGAACATCAGCGTTCCCTGCGACGAGACATTTCCCCCAATCGTCGGTACAGGATTCTTCGGATCGAACTGATACGTAATCGGCGCATCCTCCCCAGGTTTCTCCGCCGACAACACCCCCCTGCTATGCAGGAAGTACGGCGTGTATACCGTGCGCGCGAGCGGCCAATCCTGCTCCTCGCGCCAATGCCCCCCTACAAAGATGCGACCCTCCGCAGTCTTGTGCGCATCGCCCCCGCCCATCACATAAATCCGCACCGGCGGCTCGCGATCCACTCCATTGTCCACGCCCTTCAAAAAATGATCGAACCAACGCAGATGAAACGCCGGCAGATCCAGCGCCGCGTCCTCGGTAAACTGCGCTTCTCCCGCATAATTCAGATTCTCGCTGCTGTGAATCCATGGCCCCACAATCAATCGCTGCAGGCTCTTCTTCGACTTCCGCAACTGCACAAAGTTAAGGTTCGCCACCGGCGTGCCCCACGAGTCATACCAGCCAGTCGTGTGATATTCCGGCACATCTTCGTACTCGGCCAGGTGATCCACCACGCTCGATCCCGCGTTCTTCCAGAAATCGTCATAGTCGCCGTGGCTCATTGCTTCGATCAGCCACTTCTCGTAGTCCGGCGCAAATTTCAGCGGAGTCGTCCCCGGCCGCAGCGGCAGATTATGCACATACTGCCGCACATCATTCCCCATTTCCACCAGCGCCTTCGCCGCCGCCGGGTCCAGAGCCGCCCGCTTCGCCGCCACCAGGTCATCCGGCGTTCCCGTCGCATTGCCCAGCGTGAACACCCAGTTGAAAAAGCGCAGTTCAAACGCGCCGTTATGCCGAACCCCATATTGCCCAAAATCCGACATCGCATTCCGCGGAATCATTGCCTTCAAATACGGAGCATTTGCAATTGCCATCGCATGTTGCGTGGCCCCCGCATACGATGAACCAAACGTTCCAATGCCGCCGTCACACCACGTCTGCGCCCCAATCCACTTCGTCGTATCGAAGCCATCCTCCGGGTCGGTCGCCAGCGCCATCCAGTGCCCTTCTGACTTGTACCGACCGCGCACATCCTCCAGCACCAGCACATACCCGTGCGGAACAAGAGCTGAAGCGGTGACGCTCGCGCGCTCCTTGTTATAAGGAGTCCGCATCAGCAGCACCGGAAACTTCCCCTCCACCGCCTGCCCGTCCCGCGCTGGCCGATAAATATCCGCCGCAAGCTTCACGCCATCGCGCATTGGAATCATCACATCCCTGCTCTCGACAATGTCGTAGCTCTCCGCGCTCTGCGCGTGCAATGCACAGCAAGCCAGCGCCGCCAGAAAATACACAGCCACTTGATGAACATGGAAAGACAGACCAGTCCTGCGATTCGCCATTGCGAAAACCACTTTCTGCGCATACTGAAATTCAAAACGGCGCGGGGAATGTCTCGAATTGTAACGGAGCGATCCGGCAACTCTGCCCCAAACGCAACAACGGCCCGGGATAGTTCCCGAGCCGTTGCCGGTGATCTGTTGGGGATTGGACGGCAACCGGATCAAGAGAATCTGTACGTTATAGATTCTACTATGTCCCAAAAAGCCAAGAAAGCCGACAATTCCAAGGTCTTAGCACAAATTAGCACAAAATGCCCGGTATGCTTCACGGGTCCACTGCATCTCCGGTATCCCGCGCGAGCACCTCTCGCCAGTCCTCTTCAGTTAGCAGGAGCGGGAGAGACATACACAGAGTCTCCGTGACGCCTGACAGATGCCCAAGGCCGCGCTCTGTCAGCCATTGCAAGATGTGCTCTTCCGCTTCTTGGCTTTCGGTTTCATCGTCCAGCGTGAGGACAAAGCAGTCTTGCCCGTCGCCTCCACGCAACACATCACTTTTAAGCGACTCCATCTCGGGGCAATCCATGCGCGTATTGTATGCCCGGCGCGTGACCGAACTGAGCAAGCGGCCAGCGCGCATCCATCCGCAAAAGGTGCTCGGGCACAGCACCCTTGAGATGACTCGGCGGTACGCGAACCTGATGACCGAAGACCTTCAGGCCGTGCATGAGCGCGTGAGTCTGCTCTCAAAATAGCCGCACCCTGCCCCACCGTTGTTTTAAGCGACGATTGATTGTGCACTTAACACGGAGAAAGAGTCCCTCTAATATCTATGCATGGACGATCGCAGCCGAAAGATTATCGACCTGAAGCAAGAGATTGAGATATTGAGCGCCAGAAAGAGCTGGTACTCGGCCCAGATTGCCACGGACCAATTTAGCGATGAGGAATTAATCGAGAAGCAAGACATTCTCAGCAAGATCGTCGCTCTACAGGATGTGCTTTCCAAAGAACTTCTCAAACTGGAGCAAACATCAACCTGATAGACAGTCAACGCGAAGTTCTCCACCGACGAGCAATGCCTAGCCTGCGTTGAGCAGATGCGCGCATAATGGATCACCCGCGCGTCTGGCTTGTACAAGCAGCGGAACTTCTCACGGGGGTGATCGAGTTCCGAGCGCGGCCCTGTCACGGCAAACCCAGTCTGCCTCAAATTCGTGTCAAGTGAACAATCGTCGTGTCTTCTACCGGCGACGAGCGGCGCGCAAAGATTGAAATGAGAGTTAGCGAAAGGCGAAAGGTAACAGCGCTCTTCAGGTGTTTCCTCGGCTCCGCAAAGCGCCTTGATTCACTTGTTCGCCAAGGGCATGTATCGCATGGAACGGAAGATGCATCTGGACCTTCTCTTCACCCGACGTTGATTCGACATCGGCGGTACCTTGCGCGTGGTCCAGTTTCGCGACCCTAAACGTGCCCTTCACCCCGTCAACCCACACCATTTGCCCTATGCGCGGTAAGTTCATGCCGTCAACTCTATCGTACGACGGGCGCTCGCGCGATGGCGCAATATGAAAGTAAGGACCCGGGGGGATACTAATGCCGCGAAACCCATCTAAGCCGCGAAAGTCGTCAAGAATTGGAATATTCGGTCAGGAACAAGCTTCCTTCACTCCAGAGACGCACGTTGTGTGCGGCTGGAGCAAGCTCTTGACCGAACTGCATCTGACCGAAGAGACGGCAAGGTTAGCTGTGGCGACGAATGACACGCCCGGCGCAAACCTGCGGACGTTTGTGCGGCGCGTGCACCGGGGACGCTATGTCCCCGAAGATGTGTTGGCACCGTTGAATCTGAGTCGAGAATCTGGGGATGGGCCTCTGGCGGTCGCGAATATGCGCAGATGGGACGATGGTGCGGAGTGACGCGGAACCGGTATTGGGTGCGGGCGCGCGGGAGTGCTAATCCGATCAAACAGTCCCTCTCTGGGGTTGGGTCCAGAGTGCGCACACCAGACGCTACCCCGCGGCTGAAAAGGGGTCAATGACGCTTTAGTTGTCTGCGTGCGGGAGTTAGACCGTCACCGTTTCCTCGTCATGCTGGATAGCAACCACTTGGTTGCGCTTTTGTGCGTCCTCAGCTTTTGCAATTTGCTGAAGCATCAGAGAACGGAGCCTTGAGGCGTATTCCGAATCCAATCCGAGGTGCGAGGACTCGTCCATGACATCAATTGCAAAGCGGAGATCGTCAGCATAGCCGGGATTATTGTCGGAGATCATATGACCATTTTAATTGGATTGCGCCCTTACACATGCGTGAGTTTTCCAGAGGGAGAAGGTAACTCCTTTGTAGGCGTAGGTTGGGCCGGGTCTAAATCTCTAAGGGAAGTCCAAGAAAGCCCGCATGGGATCTTTTCTATACGCTGACAAAAATAGATTCCATTTCGGACTCTGCCACTCCAAATTATGCGCCGAGCCGAGGATGACTGATGCGCTTGTGTCTGAGGAATTGTTCGGAGAACCACAGAATGATGTCACCGGGAAGCGTGAATCGTTGGTTGGGGCTGGGCATGTCCATCGCCCGACCACAGCGGGTACATTTTGCCGAGATCGGATTCCCGAGATTGTCGTAATCGATATGAAGCTCTGTCCTGATGGCGGTTTCGTGGCCCTCATCAGTTTCCGAAAACTCCCGATTATCCTGAGAGGCGTCCGAGAAATAGTTTTTCATGCGTTGGTCATAGTGACACAGCCTTCTCGGGCATCCAGTGATTTGGGGCACAGCTCCTGCGGCGACCCCCCGGGGTGCGGGCGGGGCTCTCCATAGAAAGGGGAGCCCCGACACTGCCGTGGAGGGAGGGAGTGCGGCAGTTCGCGTGATTGAAAGGTTAGCTGGGCGGGAGTGAAGAGACTGTATCGACGGTCACCGCATGAGCGGCCGAGAATGTCGGCGGGCTTGGCGCGGCGAATATATCGTGCGCCGGAAGAGATCAGACCCAAAGACGTTCGACCTCTCCCAGCCATGCCCTCACTGCGGGTATAAGATTCCCCAAAGCAAACTTCGACAAATTGACGGGAATCACATCAGATGTGGGAAAGATAGTGTGTATGGTCCAGGACGTGAACTATAAGCCGCCGGGGACTCAACACTACAATGTCCGTTTCAAAGGCGGAGCCTCGCTCAATCGTGTCACAGCTAGGGAGATTAGCGGGCTTCGTCCAGCGGACATTGAATGGATTTGGATTGTTGGGGAGAGGCGAAACGCGACACCGGAAGAGATTCGCAAGCTGTCTAAGAGCGACTCCAAGAGGTAAACAGCCCGCGCCAACTTCTCAAAGTTCCGGACTCCCGAAAGACGATTCACCGCGTTTGCTATTGCTTCGAGAGAATAGAAAACTACATCGCTAGTTCACCACGCGGCTCAAATATACCCAATAGGTAGGAATCCGCATAAGGCCGAGGCTCTCTTCTTCTTCAACCGCCTCTATTTTCCAAGTCATCCCACGTCTGGAAATAACATCGCCCTTCGTGAAGATGAGGAGGCCATGCGCGTCGAAGTCCACTTCGTCCGCCTGATCGCCCTCGTATTTGTAAATAATGTGCTTCATGCCGATACCTATCGCCGATTGTACGCTGCCAGTTTTCGCGTTCTGCATTGCATCGATTTACCGCTTCTTGATCCTGGGCTGTGGGTTGGGATGATCGGTGCAGGTTTGTTCTCCACACTTAAGCGCTGCCTCTCGCCGTTATGAGGTTATTCACGCATGAAGGTACCGCGCGTAGGGCAAAGCGTTTTGGCCGACGGGGCGGCTGGCACCTTTACCGTGTTAAAGCTAAACCCTCGGCAAGGCACTGCCGATCTCGAATTGATTACAGGCGCTCATAAAATCCAGATGCATCTTCCGTTCAGTGCAATACATCCCCTTGGCGAGGATGTGAACCAAGCAGCTGAGCGGATCGTCAACTTGAAGTGAAATGCTCAAAATTGAACAGATTCCCCGGGCCGGGCACGGGTATCTTGTCTCATGGTCAACCAAATTCAGATTCGAGCCGTGGAGCAAGATGGGGAAGATGGAATCATTGTGGCATTCTCAGACGGAACGTCTGCCGGGTATGTAGTGGAAGAGCTACTGCACATGAGGCCGAAGAGGAAATGGGATACTCAGCCCGAGTTAACCAATCCAAAATCGATTACGGCTCCATCTGCACCAGTTCCTCAATCGTCCAAACGGGACTCGCGGGGACTCCGAGTATGAAAATGACGCGGCGGAGAGACCCCAACCGATTTTCTCGAATCCTGGAATCGCGTCGAGCTGAAGTCGGTCAGAAGCGCCTTCACGTCGAAGTCGTTTCGCTTGTAGCGATCCCCCAACCAGAACCGAGGAACGCAATGCTGTCTCGGCCACGGAGACCCAAGGGAGTGCCTAAAGCTCGACGAGCGTCAGGCTGATCCACTTTCTGTTTTGGATTTCTGGCGTTTTGCCTTCTTGCGGCGATTGAACCGCGCCGCTTCCTTCGCTGTCGGCTTCACTCTCAGCACGTTCTTCATCGCCTCCTCGAACCGGAGAGGGAAGCGCGGGATCAATCTGCAAACGAGATTGCGACGGCAGAAACGAGCACGGCTTCGACGCTGCCCTGATCCTTTGTTGACCTTTCCCCCTAATCGGAACACACTCCAGACAATCAAGGCTGGAACTTCGCTCATCCATGCCCCGATTAGTCGGGAGGGGTTGTGGATTTTGTTGACAGGGACGTGAAGTGCTCGGATTGCGGCGTAATGTTTGTGTTTTCGGCGGGGGAACAGACATTTTCCAAGGACAAGGGATTCGCGAACGACCCGAAACACTGCAAGTCATGTAAGGGCCTCCGTGGTAAAGCGGGTCGGCGAACAGTCGAAACACAGGTCAAATGCTCGGAATGTGGCTCAGATACAACCGTGCCGTTTAAACCCACTCGGGATAAACCAGTGCTTTGCAGAGCCTGCTTTGATCGCCTAAAAAGGGGCGCGGTCACAGGGCAGCATCGATTGACACCGAACTAGGTGTCGGCGAGATCACGCAGCCGAAGAACCCCTAACGCGAGCCTTAAGCCACACGGCAACGACTCTGCGATCGGGGTCTCGGGGGAGGGGAAGGATGCGACCCCGGCCGTGGTGCGCACGGAGGAATCAGCAGTGCGCACCTTGACGGGATGTCATTTGGTTGCGGGTTGGTTGTCTAACGGTTCGAAGGGGTCCACGGAGGGAAATATGCCACAGGTTGTGACTCTCTGGAGGGACGACTCAAACCTGTGGCATTTCCTTCCCGCGCCTCGCGTTGCGCGGGACATTCGATAGTGAAACAGATTGAGAGGGAGCGCAACTGTCAGTTTTGACGAGGGTGAGTAAACCAGCCGCCGAAAGCAACAGACCTGCCTGCTGGGCGTTTTTGCAGCGGATCTGGGCTTACCAATCGGCGAGTAGCGCCGTCGCGATCATTTTGGTTTGGATTGGAGTTCCACTGACGGCGAATCGGAATACGTGATTGACGCAATCTCATTTCTCGGGATGAAGCTGGCCCTCTTCTCGCCTTTACCGGCGATGTATAGCCCAGCGTCGCTCTCATCCAATAGTTGCGTGCTGAGAAACAGATGCTCTTATGTGCGGGTAGTAGACGCTGCC
Organism: uncultured Acidobacteriaceae bacterium; assembly: GCA_963832035.1. GTDB lineage: Bacteria > Acidobacteriota > Terriglobia > Terriglobales > Acidobacteriaceae > Telmatobacter. The sequence goes on from CAWHSK010000007.1 coordinate 129,012, forward strand.
GAAATATGAGAGTGCCAAGAGCAACTGGCTAACGAGGTAGGGCACACCCCTCGTCAGATTCTCGAGAACGCTGCGCTCTCGGAACAACTTGAATACGAAGCTGAATGAAAGACCGACCACCAAGTACCATAGGAAAACCGCGCTCACAGTAACTAGACGATATTTGAAGAGGTCGTAAAACCCCGATCCAGCAACATACAAGATTGATACGACCGATATAACCCACCTAATCGTGGTCGGAGTTCTCTCTTTCCCACGTATAGCCAAGATAACGATGTACCCCACAAACACTGCCATTGGATTAAAGAAGGCATGTGGCCCGACTTGTATGACAGGCTCAAACAGACTCGCGGTTCCAAAGCCTAGGCCCACGCCCCATATTGCATAGAACTGCCAAGCGGCTGCTCCAGTCACCCAGCCCGTGGGTTTCTCCTTCTGTTGAAATGCTATTGCGGCTAACGGCACCCCAAGAAACAATATGAACCAAGCTCCGGCAGACGCGATCTTCGGACGAAAGGGAGCGATTTGGGTAAAGCCCCAACTGAGCGAACTGACAGAGCCAACGAAATAGCCGCAACAATAGACCAAGATCGAGAATGCCGCCAAGTATTTGAGGAGCGAATCAAACGTGATGAGGTTCGCTGTAATGAGTTGCCCCAGCGTTTTCGGCTGCTCGGTCGTGGCCTGCTCGACGCTGACTGTGTCCATTGGAGGTCTTATTGCAATTTACAACGAACTCTTTCTTTGCCACAAAAAAAGCACCCGGCACAAGGCCGGGCGAAAGGAATCTACTGGAACTATTGGATGCAGGCGGCGAGGATGCGCGGTCGACTTGAGCACGCCAGGATTCCTCCCCGCGTTGCTACAAAGAAAGCCCGGCACAAGGCCGGCGACTGGCGAGCACACCGGGATTTCTCCGGGTGCTTTTGCCAGCTCGTATTGGGGGGGAGGAAGGGAGATAGTTACAACGCAGATTATTTTCTGTTTGATGGGATCGAGTGCGAGGCTTGGGGGCGGGACTGGCTACTAACTACAAACTTACCTGACTTCCGTTACAGAACTGTGACAAGCCGACATAAATGAGGGCATTTGGTTAGATGGCGAGGATGCGCGACGCTCAAAAAGGTCTCATGTGGGTATGCGTGGGAACTGTTCAAGATTTAGCCCCCGCCGGAGCATTTCAGGTGACGCGCTTTTCGTCAGGGTTGGCTCGGAGAGAAAGTGGCATCCAAGTTGAGGTCCGCGCGTTAGCTGATAAGTATGCACCGGAATCGCCTTGGGGATCTTGGAGATTCCGACGCGCGGATTTGTGTGAGATCGGTCTGGAATTGGGGTAAGATGTTGCATCCGCGCGAGCACTAGTTCTGCCAGCGGGGGCATCGGAATTCCTCTACTCGGGGGAATGTAGACGGGGTCCGGTGCGCGAGATTCCCGTCCACGTCAGTCCTGCATGTCGCCACGAGAGCCGTTTGGACGCGCCGTCAGACTCCTCGGATGCCAGTTTGCCCAAATGGGGAGGCGGTCAAAATCTTGAAACCCGTCCCTGTGTAGCCCTCCGCCGCAGATTTGTTTACACGAACAAAGAATTCTTCGATTTTAGGGAAAATGGCGTAATCTCGGGCATTGGTTGCGTACGGTCAAAGAAAAGTACGGCTTTCTTCCAAATTCTGAAAATTCTTGGTTCATGTGGATTTGGGGGGTCGACGGATTTACCCCACCCACCCGTACCAGCGCATCTTATTAATTCCAAATGTGTTCTTACAACGTAACGTCCGACGGAGTCAACGAGCGGGAGGTGCGTGCGGGTGCGAGCCGTGTCGTCTATCTTTTCCCCTATATCTCTTATTTCTTTAAATAATAATTCTGGGGAAAAAGGTAGTAAAAGCACCCGCACCGCCCGCAAAACGACACGACGGATCTAGTCAACGTAGCCAGCTATATGAAATGCCCGAAGAAAATATCCCGGAAACTCATGTGGATGGCTCTTTATGAGACTGTGCAGGTTTGAGTCCAGCACGAGAATGTATGCCCAATCGTCCGCGCTGCGTATCACCCGGCCACATGCTTGCACCATACGAGCAATAGTGGCGCGGGTATAGTATCCAGGGTCCATTTTCTGGCGTTCCTGCACCCAAGCATCATAGGCCGGGTACAGGACCTTGGGGACAATCAGAAAGCGGGCTAAGTCCTCGCATAGGTCCAGCCCTTCATGCATGTTGACGCCTAGCAGCACGGTTGGACCTTTGGAGCAGCGGTGTTCGGCAACAACGGCCTCCCGGTTGTGCGAGTCATGAATAAGCAACCGGTGGAGAAACTCCCGCCGTAGCAGCTCATAGAGTCCATTAGCGAGAGGATAGGACGCACACAGAATTGCACCTTTCTCACGTGGCATCTGCCGCATCACCTGCGCACACAAGTCAGCCAGCGTCTTGAGGTACTTTTCTATTTTGCCGGATTTGACGTAGGGCGCATTCTTTACCAAGCAGATGCCCTTGCCGCGTGGGAAGTCGGAGTCCACTTCCACTGAAGCCGTGTCTCTGGTGATGCCTAGATTGCGGAAGAAATGCTCCGGTGAGCCCGGCGTTGCGCTCATGAACAAAACGCGGTCAGCCAGCCCCAAGAGCCGGGGAGCTAAATTCTTCGCGAACAGCGGGCGGCAGTCTATCGTCACGTGGTCACGGTCGACGAACCAGTTTTGCTTGTCGGACAAATCCACATGTTCAAGCTGCTTTGCTGTCCCACGAATACGCTTCCTCTGGTCTGGGTACTCAATATGCAACTCCCGGCCCACGAAGTCCCCATCTTCGTCCCGCACATGCGCGGCTTTCTGGATGTACTCCAGGAACATCAGGGCCGAGTCAGGGCTGTCAAAATTCACGCCAAGCGCCGCGCAGTCCTTACGGAGCACTTTGGTGTGGTACAGATCGAGTAGCATCGGCTCAAGGCCGTGGCACTCATCCACCACAAGCAAGTCCCGGTGGTGAATCGCGCTTTCAGGCGGATGCGCAAACATGGCGAAATGGATATTCGTGACGGAGATTTTGCTCCGCCAAAACTCATTTCTGGCCGGGATGTAATCCCAACACCGTCCCGCGTGCTCCGGGTATTTCTGGCCTGCGTCCGCGCAGGTCATCCTCGTCCGTGCCCATCTGCATATATAACGCGACATGCCTTTGACCATGGGCACGTCATCGAAGTCCCGTGCATATTGCTCAAGCAGGATGTTTTGCGGACTGACGATGAAGGCGGAACCAGCACCCTTTGCGGCGGCCATAGCGATCTTGGATTTCCCGGAGCCAACGGGAGCGGACAGGAGCACGTACCTGGCGTCTAGCGTTGCCAGCTTATCCAAGGCCTCGCTCTGTCCTCCGGGCCGGGGAGTGAAGTCAGAAATATCCAGTTTCATTGCGCCTCCGCGTCTACCGGAGGATCAAACCAAAATGCTTTTGCTTTCTTGTGGGTGTTCCGCCCGAATTGTATGCCTAGTTGCTTCACGTACAGTGGTGAGGCACTCAACCGACTCGAGAGCAGATAAGAGCTGGTCAGAATTTGACGCATCGCCGGGCTTGGCCCATCTCCGAACATGCTGTCCGCGCTCCAGTCCCGTAAAGCTCATGCCCTACTTCTCCAGCGGTCAACCAACAGCGGCAGAATTGCGGCTTGTCGTGTAGCCACTCCCGAAGCCGTGGCAGCAAATCATCCTGTGTGCCAAGTGACACGGTTTGCTCTTCGCTGATCGCATCCAGAGCTACTTCCGTCTGTTTCAGAGACTCCGGGCTTTCTTGCTTTGCGATCGCCAAGAAAACGCCAGAATCCGGACATGCGGTGATTCACTTTGATGTCATCTTCGTGTTTCTCTGCCGCCGCGTTCAACAGCCGCATAGCCGCTGACAACCTGCAAACCAACTCATTCCAGCAACGATCACGCACGTTGTTTTGCAGCCATTCACGGCGGATGAAGATGTCTCCCCGCCAGCCGCGCTCATCCTGTTCAGGCAGTCCCATATTGATGCGCAGAAACCGTTTCGTGGTGGCGTCGTCTAAGAGTGGGTCACGATTGATGGTGAGGATTAGAGCCGCATCCACGGTGAACGCTTTTTCAGAGCTGGTGGTGTAGAGAACGCGCCGCCGAATTGTTCCGCCCGTGGTCACGGACTTGATGAGTGATGCCAGCGCTTTGGGATTCTGGAATTCATCAAGGCAGATGATGCCCCGGCTGTTGATGAGCACGTTCTCCACTTCCTTGGCCGAATCCGGACAAGACGTGACACGGAAGTCCATTCCATCCCCGCTCACGACCCATCCAAGCGCTTGGGAGACCGCGCTTTTGCGTGTTCCGCTGAATCCGTCCATCAGCACTACTGGCACAGTCAAGATGCGCTTAGACATCACTAGCGCCAGGAGGAAACCCATGAGAATGGTGATTGCGTTGACACGCCCGATGCCGGACTCTTCGGAATACTTTGCCACGTTGAATATGTGCTTCACGAGCGCATCATCGTCTGTCCAGGCAAGCGCTCCCCCGGTGTAGCTGTTGACTAAATCCAAATCCGTATCATGCGGCACGTTTGCCGTTTCAAACAGCAGACCAAACTCCCCATTGACGTGCCGAGTAGTCTTGCCATCAGAGCCAATGCGGATGAAGTGCTTGTTCCATTCGTTCAAATAGAGCGTGTGGCTAGCTAGGTCGTAATGGGCTAAGCCATACTTGCGGGTATCCGGGAGTTGTTGGCTCCGCAATGAGTCACTCAGCTTCTTGTCCCAAGATGCCTTGCTCGGAGTGAGGCCACAAGACAAGACAAAGCCCATGCAACCGGGGTCACCTGCTGTTAAATCTGTGACGGTCCCATCCGGGGAAAGATGCACTGGCATCCCGTCCACAGAAAACAGCTGTCCGGTTGACTCCAACTCCCGGGTCATGGCGTCCACAACCATGCGCTCCTTCACATGCGCCGGGGCCGGGTTGAGGCTGCTGTCCATTATCTTGTCAATGTCAGAAGCAATCCCACGTAGCTGAATCATTTCTTCTCCAGTCCAAATCCATAAACGTGCCCAGTTAGAGCATTGAGACGGCCAAGAAACTGCCGGAATGTCATCTGGCACGAATCGTGCTTGCACGCCCACTTCAGCCAACCCGTTTTGGTCAATATCAGGGCCGGGCTCGTGCCGTTGTGACTGGAGTAAACGGGCAGGTGCAAACCCACATAACTCCGGCTGGAATCTCTACGGGAGGCCGATAGTCCAGCCCGTGCAACTGCATGAACGCTTCCACGTGCTCTTCTGTCCAGGGACCAGGCCGCACGATTAGCTTGTGCGTGCGGAAGCCCAGCTCTTTGCGCCACTGCTCCGTAGTGGTCCGTAACAATTCCAACGTCACCGGCGTTTCCCGGAAAGCAGCGGGAATCAATTTCAATTCGCACAGTGCGCCCGGCCTTTACATTCACCGACCCAGGTAGGCGCATCACACGCGCACGATTCTGGACGCTTGTGTCCAGCTTCACTCCAGGCAGGGAGAATTTCTTAGCGGCACACGCATAGAAAGAGCGGATGAGCGAGTCCCTTTCGTTATCAGCAGGTAAGTCACACGCAAAGTAGCGGTGTACACCGTTGCCGGTAGAGACAACTGCCGGTGCGGGCCAACCAAGAGCGCACAATGTCTGCTGAATATGCTCGGATTGCTGAAACGCCGAGCGCCCGTTGCTCTTCGGTGGCAGCCGTGCCAGTGGGTCTTTCGGGGTCAGAGTCCAATGGCAAGAGCAAGCGCCGCTGGATGTCATCGTCCGCAGTGAGACGCCCACGATTGGGACTTACAACTATCGTGTCCAGGTGCATTCCATGTTTGTCTGCTGTACCCGGTTGAAGCTCATTGATCGTGATGTACGCGCTTGCCGGGTACTCCCGAAGTGCCTCTGTCACCGCATCCAGGCTCCGCGTGAACAAGCCCATGTGTGGTTTACCAAGCCAACGGATTTCCACCTCACGGGGAAGCGCAAACAGCGTGTCCATATTGGTTTGTCTTCCTTCCATCGTGAACGTATCCATTCCTCGCAATCGCGCTACCAGACGCGTAGACGCGTCGTCGGAAATTGAGACGCATGGCACAGCGTCGATTTACAGCGGGAACGTGGCGAAGAATACTTAACGGCGCTCTGCCTGAACTGTGAGTGTGATCACAACGCCAGCACAAAGGTAACGTCCGTCCAAGTGTCGCCATCAGGTAGCTTGCGCAAATCAAACTTCTTCTACGCGTTCAGGCGTGAGGACAAAATGAGGCATCGCGGGCAAGCCGGTGAGAAGAAATCCACTCGCCGGCAGATTGGGAACTTCGGATGTGGAAACGGGACGTCCACTTCCGGAAATCTATTCGGGACCTCGCAACAGATCTGCAGTGTCACTTGCGGCATCTACATTGTGAGCGATTAGTTTTCCGAATAGCCGGTTTTTCGGCCAAGTGGCATTCCTAGCTACAAGCCGACTTTCGGATACAAATCCGGTCGACGAGTGACTGGGCGGTGATGCTGTCGATGGAGAATTCATCCCGGCTTACAAGGGGACGTAGAAGGAGACAATAGGTAACACGGGCCAAAAGGTCAACCGAGGATCGGCGAACGACACGATCGGCAACTTCGGACCCATCGTCCGAGCGATCACTACTTATCGAGAGTCTCCAGCCATTTTCTGATCACCAATTGCAGGCTGGCCTGCTTGCTCATCACCTCTTCCATGTTGTGGAAGAGGGCCAGCCTTCTGCCGTCGGCATAGTCGCCTTCCAGCAATTCCGACTTGTCGTTCACGCGGGCTCCGCTGGGAAATACGAGACGGATGCAGTCCTTCTCGTGAAGATTGAAGACCGCGATGTGGCGCTTTGTACTCCTTGGGATTGAAGGGCTTCATTTCTCCCGCGTAGAAGAACGCAGGGGCATTCCACTTGATCTCTTCGCCGATCTCGGGATCCGTACTCAAGATGATGTTGCGTAAGGACTCGACAACACTGGCAAGCGGATGCGTGAGCCCTCGTATATAGGCATCGACTTTCTCTGGCTCAGACGGTCTTGTGGGCGCGAGCTGCTGAGACTTCATCGAATCTCCCTTCCGCCGCTACGCGGCTGTTGGTTCCGATTTGAACTGCATGAGGCGGAGTTTTGCGCCAATCCAGGCTGTCGGAATGGCTATGAGCACGAGCGCCAGCGAATACCAATGCTGGCCGACGGTGCTGCTCCACATGGCCGCCGCGCCAAGAACGTTGAGAAGCGTCCCCAGCGCACCTGCCAGTAACGAGTGTCGCATCGGCCTATTGGGCGCGAGCCATGCAATGACGTAGCTCGCGATGACGCCGTAGATGGAGCGGTAGACGGCCGCAAGTAGCAGGAGTTCGTTGGGCCATCGCTCATTCTGCGCCGGAGCAGGAACCAATCCAATTAAATGCAGGCCCCAATCCGTTCCCACGGAAAAGACGATTCCCACCACAATGCCCGCGAGCAAGGCCAAGATGCTGCGCCCAAGCCTCCGAGGTTGACGCCGAGAATCAGATTGTGTATTCATTTCTTGATCTTTCGATTGGATTTTTGAGATTTTAGAGACTCCGCGAGCCGGTCGTATCCGAGAGCCACTGCGTGCTCGATGTGTGTTTGCAGAATCAGGTCGCGCGCCACCCGCGACTCGTATCGAATGGTTTGGGTCAGTGTGGTGATGCCGGCTTCTTCAGTGAACGTGACGGTGCCCGTGGCCCGGCCTGGGTACCAGGGTCGGTCCCATTGCTCGGTAGCAACCAGACGCTCGGGGCGTTTCATTTCGAGGCAAACGCCGCTCATGCCCATCTCGGTTCCATCCGGATCCAGCCATACATAACGAAACGAGTCACCCGCTTTGGCTGCAGCCTGGCAGACGGCCAAGACGCCGCCGGGCTTTCCGATAAACCATTTCTTCAGAAGCTCAGGTTTGGTGAACGCAGCGAAGACGCGGCTTCGAGATGCGGCAAACATTCTCTGCATCCTGAGCTCGCAATCGCTGGGTGTGCTGAGTCGAAGCGTGCCTGGATTGCGATAGTCCTGAAGCCAATCAGTGGCAAAGGTCAGAGGCTGCGAAACCAGGCGTCGCGGACGGCGCTGTGCATCGCGGCCTTTCGAGATCAGTCCTGCCCGCTCCAAAACCTTGAGGTGTTTGGAGATTGTGGGCTGGCTGACATTGAATGGCGCTGCCAGCTCGCTGACTGTGGCCTCGTTCAACGCGAGGCGGGCGAGAATTGCCCGTCGCGTGGGATCAGCGAGCGCCGCGAAGATCATGTTCAACGAACTTGATTGTGAATTCCTCATAGGCTATATAGCTAAACAGCTATATACGAGACAAGCGGGAATTTGTCAATGAAAACCCCACACCGGCTCACATTCTATCTGCGTTAGGCGGGATCGGCCCAGGAACCCAGGAAAAGGACGTTCAAAATCACGCATGGTGACTGGCTGAAATTCAGTTGGCGGGGCAATACGCCATTTGGGACGTTTTAGGCACTGACAACAGGACCAGTACCCGAAAACGCCCTTGCGATGCGAATAGGATTTCAGCCGCCATGCCGACTTTTCACCACAATCCACTCCGATCCTGCAAAAACGAGAAAAACTAGGGACCTGAATTGGCGATAAATATCTTCATTCGATTACTAGGCGATTGCCATGTTCTCCAAGATTGACAGTGCGGATCCTACCCTACAAAATGCCTACATCTCAAGTTCCTTGAATCGGTTAGCATCAAGCCACGCCTTTATCCTGTGTTCCGCCTTCCCCGGCCCTGATACCTCCGCACGAGGAAATGCCCTATGCTCTCGGGATCAACTCTTTGCCGACTTGCTGCGTTCGTTCTCCTTGCTTGTTCCAGCTGTCTTTCTGCGCAGTTCTATGATCTTGATCGTGGCCGCGAATCGATTGTGTCTCTCGACGGGAGTTGGCGCTTTCACGCCGGCGACTCGCCACTAGCGTCCAGCTCGGCATCGCCGCTCTGGGCCGATGCAGACTTCAATGACGCTGGCTGGGAAATGCTGAATAGCAATACCTCCTGGGCAGAGCAGGGGCATCCTGCAATGAGCGGATACGCATGGTACAGGTTTAGGGTCGCAATCCCGGCAAATGAGAAACCTGTATCCTTACTTCTGGCTCCGATTGCAACTTCTTACGCTGTGTATGTTGATGGCAAGATTGTTGGTGTCTGCGGTGATTTTCCACCCAAGACGACCCCTTCCACTGAATTCAGTTTTCATCTGTTTCCACTTACGTCGACAACGACCGGCACTCCGCGCACCATCCAAGTAGCTCTTCGTGTGTGGCATTCTCCCATGTGGGCAAACTATGTCGGGGGCGGTCCAAATCAAGGCGGCCATCTTGCCGGCGATGCGGCAATTCTCGCAAGGGAAAAACTGCACCATCAACTATCTCGCAACACAGGATTCGTCGATGCCTACTCTTACAGCATCACCAGCGCGTTGGTTGGTATTGCCATCTTCTGCCTCTTTTTGTTTCACCAAACGGAGCGCGAGTTCCTATGGTTTTCCCTCATCCTGCTTGCGCAGGCAGCTGACAATTCCCTGTTAGTTGCCCAACAGATTTTCTTTTGGCCGTCGGCCCCAATTTACGATTTGCTCGATGGCATATTCGTCGCCATCGCGATCTGCGCCACACTCTTTTTTGTGTCTAGAGTGCTCCGTTCAACCGCAGGCAAGGTTGGGATAGGACTGCTCGCCCTTGCAGCCTTTAGCCCTTTCGCCGCAGTTCTATACTGGCCCGGCTGGCTTTCCGCGCCCGCATCGGCCACCATCCAGATCATTTGCCTCTTGCCATCGGTGATGTGGATCCTCGTCGTCCTGTTCGTTCGAGCCTGGGAGGGCGACCTCAACGCTCGCTTGCTCCTGCTGCCGGCCGGACTCGATTTGGGCTTCTACTTCGCGGACAATGTGGCCATCGTGTTCGGTCAAGCAGGATTGATAAATAATCCACGCTTGCTGGAGGTGAATTTAGCGATTCCTCCGTTTAAGGTGCAGATAGGAATTCTTTTCCACCTGGTCTTTCTCCTTGCTTTACTGGTTTTCCTCATCCGGCGATTCGCGCTTGCAGGCCGACGCGAACAACGGATGGCTAATGAGCTTGAAGCAGCCCGTCAAGTGCAACAGGTCCTGCTACCGGACGAGTTCGACCAATGCCCAGGGTTCGCAGTCGAATGTACATACAAGCCGGCCGATCAGGTGGGAGGCGATTTCTTCCAACAGGTCAGCGACGGCAACGGCGGAATGCTGATTGTGGTGGGCGATGTCAGTGGCAAGGGCTTGCCTGCCGCCATGCTGGTCTCGGTCCTCGTGGGAGCGATTCGTGCAGAGGCCCCTCATGGCACTAACCCCGCTTCAGTTCTGCGCTCACTCAACGATCGTATGTTCGGTCGGTCGCGCAGCGGATTCACGACATGTCTGGCTTGTCACATTACTGTCGAAGGTCAACTCACTTTGGCAAACGCCGGTCACCTTGCACCTTATCTGAACGGCAAGGAAATCGAGGTTCCAGCATCACTGCCTCTCGGAATTGTTGCTCAGTCTGAGTACGAATCCATTTCGATGACGCTCAGTCCGGGTGACCAGCTTACATTTGTCTCCGATGGAGTTGTCGAAGCTCGATCCAAATCCGGCGAATTATTTGGCTTCGAACGCACTCGCCAGATCAGTGGCGAACCTGCCGAAACCATCGCCAACGCCGCACAACGCTTCGGCCAGGAAGACGACATCACTGTCGTCACAGTCGAATTCGCGGGCGTTGCACAGAACCTTTCCATTTCCCGGGCATAGCCTTCGGCAATTCGGCAAGTGAGCGTCGCTCTCTCCCGAAATTAGGGTTCCTGTTGGATGACCGTCACCCTTCAGTGTCCGCCCTTCAGTAACAAGTTGAGCAACAGCTGCGCATGGTTTTGGCGCTGGCATGATTCGTCACGGCACAGGTTGATAATCCACACGGCTTTATATTCGCCTTCTCGGACAAGTGAACTTCTCATTCGACATTTACCAACGAGCCAAGGCACTCATCGAGACCGATTTGTGCGACAAGGTCTGGATAGGTAATGGGAAACGCGGCAGGGTCCATTAACGCCATTTGGGCTAATTTCGCAGCTGCAATCCACTTGAGCGAATAGTCGCCATCTCGTGTACCTGCCGGGACAGCAATGATGTATCCACGTTGCACGGTAGCTGGTTTTACAGCCAAGTGAAACGAACGCGTTAGAGAAGCCCTGACCTGCCGGTCGGGTAGTGCACAGGTAGTAATTGACGAGTTTTGCATGGGTCTGCGACCCACCTATATGCCTGAAGCTCATCCGGTGTAGATGAGTTTCGACGGAGCAGGCGGTGACTCGCCAACAACCGCGAAATTGATTGGCATCGACGTGGGTGGGGACATAGACGAAAGCCCACCCTTCTGGGGTGGGCCTTCTTGCATGCGGGATTGATCAGATAGATCAATGAGCCCTTCTTACTTCTTCCCCCAGAAATCCGGCGAAGCTGTCAGCCACGAGTCGGGAACGTAGCTTAGTTGGGGATCGAAAGCGAAGAGGTCGGCTTCGTGAGATTCGACAGCGGCGTCTAAGCTTTTGAACATCACAGCGAGTTGGTCTTCGCCTACGCCCTCGGTGAACTTCTTATCGCCACCCTCCATTGCGTCCACCTCTGCGAGAGACGTCATGGGGGTAACGAGGATATAGGTCTTGTCGCTGTCCACGCCGTAGGCCTTTTGGAACATGGCCCAGCGCGCGTCGGGGAGGGTCGATTGATAGCCCTTGACGAAGAGCTTTGCCAGATGTCGGAATTCCTCGTTGTGGCCGGCCTTTACATGGAAAAGGATGATCCGCATAAAGCGCATCTTTGCGAGGTCCAGATTTGGGTTGAGGCTCAGGTCCTTCTCGTAGGTGTAGATGCTGCTGTGGTCGGTGGCAATCGACCCAGCCTGCGCGGCACTGTTTGTTTTCATCGCCTCCATCAGCTTCGGCATCGCAAAGGTTGCATCGTGGTCCTTCTGCAGATCGCCGAAAGCGTCGAAGCCATGCATGTAGAGCACATGGCCGGATCCTGTAATGCCCCACATGCCGAGATAGTGAAACGGAGCCTTGTCCGCCCGCTGGGCCTGGACCTCATCTCCTTGAGCTTTAGCGTAGGGAAAACCCATGTTTGGTTTGAGCTCGACATTTTCGAGGAAGAGGTATTTGCTGGGGCCCTGGGCTTGGCCAGCTTCATGCTGTGCCAGGGCCGCAGGAATAGGGCTCAGGATGAGTAGAAGACAGAGAGGGATTACAGAACCGTTACGGAACTTCATGAGCGTTCGCCTCCTAGGGCATTGTTTGTCTATGGAGGACCAAGGATACACTGCTGCGACCGTAGGATTCGTTGACGTCTTTGGTTCGACGGTACAACTTTGATGGAATCGCGGCCGAGTGCAAAACAGAACCATAATGTCCTTTAAGGATCACACCGCCCGCTGACCAAATTTGTCGATGCGGCGTAATCTAAGCTGATCGGTAGTTAGGAGATGTCGCGTTGGGAATCTTTCGCAATCGTACTGCGTGTTCCTGTTCGGAAGATAGCGTGAACTGGAGTTGGCCGTTCACTCGTGCTCACGAACGGTATCATGACCTAACCGTCACCACCGTGACTTGCCTGAAGCATCCCTGGTCTGTTCGGTTGTACGACCCTAAACAAATGAAATTTGTGAAGGTTGCGGAAGAACGTAAAATCCTGCGTGAGATTCAGGCTTGCGCAGGTCATTAAGGCTCGTTGGGGAAACGCCAAAAAGATTCGGGTCGGATTGTGGGCAATCAGGAAATAACCCCCGTCTTGCCGTTTTCGAGTTACTTCCGTATTGACGGTGATACTCCCAAGACGCCAAAGCAGCAAAGGTCATTCCTGGCAGAGTCCTTCGCCTAACCAAGCTGGGCGTAGACCCGCCAAGTTTTATCCGCCTGGATCATCAGCTGTATCTCGTGACTTGTAATTCGATTGCGTAGCTGATCGAAGCGTTGCCGTACGCGTTGTGGCTCACGCGTGTAGAAAACGAACTCACGCATCCCGCCCGTCGTGATGACAGCCACGAGGAGGGACTCTGCCTGCTCCTCCAACAAACTGCAGATGATTTCTTCAACGTCACCAAGTAGTGCGTCCTCTTCCGGGCATGGAAGTCCGGTTGCTTCGGCTTTTTTCAGCGGCACCGCGATGCCGACTTGATGTTCATACCGTGCCACACTGCCGAACTCGGAGTAACCAACGTTCCTGCGCACGAACATGACTCGACCGCTATGATGTCCCTCTGCTACCGACCAAGGGCCGTCTACGGGAAGTCGGGGAGGGCTTAGTGTCTCTTTCTTGAAGGGCCACATCAAAACCATCATAGAGCGAGAGCGTTTCGGTCGCGTGGTGGGCAACTTGGAAGTTATGTTTTCGTTAACAGTTCGCGCTGCTGTTGATCGACGAGTAACTTCCGTGTAGGTGAGTAGGCCCAGGGAATTTCACCCTGAGCCTCTCCGCAGAACCGTGCGTAAATCTCTCGATTTACACGGCTCCCATTATCCAACCTCGTTTGGAGGTTTCGTTGATGTCATGCGCTCATCCCCGCCGAGCAGGTTGGCAACACTCGTCAACTGGATAACGCTGCCCCTTCGCTCCACTCCCATTACAGGAGCTTCATCGCTACTATGAGCAGCCCCGACTCTCGATCTGGCATCGGTATTCTTCCTCGTGGTTTCTGCCACTTGTCATTTCCCTTCGCATCCAGATCGAGGCTCTCACGTTCCGTACCAAAGCCTGTGCTGAGTTCATGCCGCCTTTACACCGGCTGCCATCGGGCCCGTAAACAGGTATCGTCCCGATTGCTCCTGGACCACCGTCACGACCCAGTTTCGACAGCGCTTTTAACGAATTAGCGATGCTTCATCGAACGGTTTGCTTTCGCTCATCTCCTCAGCACACACCTGACGCCTTAAGTGACGCCTTTTCCTCAGTCGTTCACTACCACGCCTTTTGAACGCAGCAGCACTGGGCAGTTTGAAGCCTGCTCCTGCAAGCCGACTTCGGGAGGCCAACTCCCATCTTTGGTACAGCACCACAAGCTCGCGCTTGTGTTCGTGACACACGGCGGTGATCCGCCCGGAACGTAGCAATGCATACGAGAGCAGCGGATCGGAGTCCAGCGTAGACTCTGGGCATGAGGGACCCACTACGTCTCATCCCAGCCACGGACCGCAATGGGAAATTTTCTGGCTACTACAAATGTTCAGTTTGCGTGGCAGAATTTCGTCCGAATCCCGACGACATTAAGGAAATGGCGTTCTTCTTTGCTGCTCACGTCCGGCTCTCACATCCCGCACAAGAGACGCTCCACGGAGATGTGGCCTCTGCCACGCAACGAATCAACGAAGATACAGAGAAATAGATAACCTCCGCTGAGCCGAGGCGACATGGACAATCTGGAGACATTGAATGCGTTGCTCGATATGACGAAGGAAGCAGAGGAATTGGCTTCAGATATTGAGAAGTCAGAGCTCCTGAGATCGCTGGTCGTAGAAATAAGACAGAAGGCAAAAGATGAACACAACAGGCTGAAACGAGATCGACAAAGGATAGAAACACGCTATCAACTGTGCATGATCGGAGTTCTTGAGGAACTCGATTTTGGCAGAGTGTCTTGGCAAAACCTCATCGGCCTCGAGGCTAGGTTGTTCCGGATTCGTGAAGAGATCGAACGCACGATCCAGGAGATAAAATCCAGTCGTTTGATTATGTAGCCACTAAGCTGGGGTTCCTTCTCCCACGTCGCTGGAATCTATGCAGCATTGGGCGAGTGAGGGTGGGAATCTTCTTTCGTTTCCAACTCCGTGATTTTATGTTCGACGATTTGCCGAAGCGCGACCAGATCAGGATTGTCTGATGGGACGTGTGCCTTTTGCTCCACCTTTTCAACAATGGTGCGAAGGTCTTCTAGCGTCCGGTTTCTGGAATCTTCATCCATTCACATACCGCCTGACGATGCGATTCGGTCAGAATGGCATGGGTTGTACCCGAAATAGTAAGGAATTCCTAAAGAGCCACTTGCAACGGCTAAGCGGTTAGGACTATTGTCAGACCATCATTCGGCCCCATTCGGTTTTGGAAGGAGAGGCGATGCCCTCTTCCGAACACCTGAAGTTTGCCCACCGGTTCACTCCAGAAGGAACTGTTGAGTCCATCTGTCCTCGGTGCTTTGTCACGGTTGCTTCTGCGATAAACGAAGCCGATCTGGTGGTCAAAGAAGAGCAGCACGTCTGTGACCCAGTTCTGGTTGCCCATTACGAGTTCTTCAAGAAAATGCCCCGTTCTGAGCCGGTTTCCAAGCCTCTCAGCCGCGATAAAAAACGCCCTTCATGAGCCTAAAATCAACGATTGACCTTTGAACCGAATCGGTTCACACTCTCTGCACTACTCCCCCAACGATTGGACGGGTCTATGGATTTAGTTGACCGGGAGTTGACGTGTGCCAAATGCAACTCGACATTCGTTTTCTCCGCCGCAGAACAGCAGTTTTTCAAAGAGAGGGGATTCGCAAACGATCCCAAACGGTGTAAGCGGTGCAAGGCCAAAACAGCGAACGAGCGGCAGAGAATTGAAACGCAAGTTACATGCTCAGGGTGCGGGAGCAACACAACTGTGCCGTTCAAGCCAACGGGGATCAAGCCGGTGCTTTGTAGGGTCTGCTTCGCGAAACAATTCAATCAACCTGGAATCTCACCGGGGAAGCCTGCCAACCGTGCCGAGTGATGGAAATCACAGTCTCCGAATCAACACTGCTTTGTAATGGAGCGATGTCGATTCCTTCGTTGGAAACCATCATTGACAGTGAGCTGGCGGAGAAGATCATCAGCCAGTCTGCAGAGATCATCCCTCAAGACGGAATTCTGTTCCGTCAAGGCGAACAGGCTGACTGCCTGTACTTCGTGAAATCGGGTGAAGCTAGCCTGACGATGCAGGCGGGGGACAAGGGAGTAACGATTCGAGCGAAACAAGGTTCCCTGCTGGGCATCCCTGCGATAGTTGGGAATCAGCCTTACTCGATGACGGGTGCGGCAGATTGCGAGACAGCGATTTTCCGGCTCAGCTCGGGCGTGTTCAGCGAAATGTTGAAGTCGGAGACAAGACTGCAGGAAGCCGTATTACGCATCCTCGCGGGTGAGGTCAGAGTGGCTCGTCAGGCACTGTCTGAACTGTCGCTATGGTCAGAGGTCTAATGCTACTTGTCGTAAAAGACCAGAAACTCCGTATGCCACTGGTACCAGTCCCGGATGGTTGTCACTTCAGGATAAACAGACGGCGATCCTGAATCGGCAAATCAGCGGGGGAGGCCACGTCCGCGCATCAGCAGCCCAGCCAATGATCGCGGCATCCGTCCATCAGTTCATTCTTCCGACTACTTCTCCAGCGCTTCCAGATCGCCGTGGAGTAAGGCGCAAGTCCTTCTTCCGGTCGGATTGTTTGAATGCTAAGCATCGGATGGGGTGTCCCAAGAGGGACGGGATGAACAGGCGTAGGTCATACTGGATCTGCTGGAGCATGCGACAGCTACAGCCCGGCCTTGACATTGGTGCTGACGAGAGCCCGTTGTTAAGCGTGGGTCCGAGGTCGCGTAAAGGTCAGTGGTGACGTCCGCTTGGTGCGGCGATCCCGTTCAGGAGTTTGTTCGTACGTAACCTCGGGCCGCAGGTTCCAGCGGAAGGAGCATGCGATGACCAGCAAGTCCAAGGCTAAGCCAAGACGAGTGGACGGATGCTGCCGGTTCTGCACCCGGATGCTGCTGGGATTGACATCGGCGCCGAAGAGATATATGTTGCTGTTCCACCGGATCGCGACATCGATTCGGTCCGTCGGTTCGGCACGTTCACTCGTGACTTGATGCATTGGCCGATTGGCTGCGCGAGTGCAACATCCGATCCGTGGCCATGGAGTCGACTGGCGTTTACTGGATCCCGCTTTATCAGATCCTGGAAACGCGCGGTTCGAAGTGTTCCTGGTTAACGCGCGTCATGTGAAGAACGTTCCCGGGCGAAAGAGCGACGTTTCGGACTGTCAGTGGATCCAGTATTTGCATTCGGTTGGATTGCTGAAGGCGAGTTTTCGGCCGCCCGACGAGATATGCGTATTGCGCTCTCTTTGGCGTCACCGAGAGGGTCTCGTTCAGATGGCGGCTGAGCATATTCAGCACATGCAGAAGGCTCTAAGTCAGATGAACCTGCAGCTCCATCATGTCTTGAGCGACATCGTTGGTGTAAGCGGAATTGCGATTCTGGATGCCATCCTGGCGGGAGAGCGGGATCCAGCCAAGCTGGCTACTTATGCAATCGCCGCATCCGCAGTTCACGCCAGACAGTCGCGAAGTCTTGGAAGGAGACTATCGTCCCGAGCATCTGTTCGCACTTCGCCAGTCCCTGGCTGCATATAGGTTCTATAAGCAGCTGATGGCCGAGGTGGATCTCGAACTGGAGAAGAACATGCGGAAACTTCCACGTGCCGAAGACGCGCCGCACAAACGACCAGTTGGGACGAAGAAGCGGATATACCAACACGCAGGCAACGAGCCCAACTTCGATCTGAAGGCAGAGCTGTTTCGTATCGCAGGAGTGGATCTCACCGACGTGCCTGGTATCAGTACCTTGACTGCGCACACGATCCTGATGGAGGTCGGACCAGATGTTTCGCGCTTCCGCAACGCCTCTGCCTTCGCATCCTGGTTGGGACTCTGCCCGGAGAAGCAGGTCAGCGGAGGAAAGGTCCTCTACACTCGCACGCGCAAGGTGAAGAACAGAGCAGCCATCGCACTGCGACTCGGAGCACACTGCCTCTACCATGCTCAGAACTATCTGGGCGATTTCTACCGCAAGATGAAGTGGAGACTTGGGGCACCAGCCGCCGTAACGGCCACCGCACACAAACTGGCACGCATCGTCTACCACTTGCTCTCCACCAGGCAGCCGTACTCGGATGAGGTCTTCGCTCGATGCGATCCACAGGCCAAAATTCGTGCTGAAAATCGTTTGCGCAAGCAGGCCGCCGAGCTTGGCTTCCAACTTGCACCCATTACCAAACAACTTAAGGTTGTGTTCATCAGGAGTCAGTGAGGAGCACGAGGGTGTTGCAAAAGGCTGAACTCAGCTGTGAGGCTGATTCAGAGAACTACCCACGGAGGCTCCTCAGAGACATATGTATTACATCGGACTTGATGTTCACAAGAAGACGATCAGCTATTGCGTGAAGGACGCGGCCGGCAAGATCCACAGTGAAGGCAAGATCGGATCGACGCGGCGCGAACTTGATGCCTGGATCAAGACCCTTCCCCAACCCCGGATGATGGCCATGGAAGCGACGATCTTCACCGGCTGGATCTACGATCACCTGCTTCCGCATGCCGAGAAGGTGAAGGTGGCGCATCCACTGATGCTGCGGGCCATTGCCGCGGCGAAGCGGAAGAACGACAAGATCGATGCCAGCAAGATCGCCGACTGTCTTCGTTGTGATTTCCTTCCGGAGTGCTACATGACATCGACCGAGATCCGCGACCGGCGGCGTACACTGCGCTACCGCGGACTGCTGGTGAAGCAGATGGTGCAGATGAAGAACCGGATCTCGGGCCTGTTGATGGAGACCGGTGTGAGCTACAACAAGCAGCGACTGCACAAGGTGGGCTACTTCACCGAGCTGATGTCGGGCAACGAAGAGATCGACTGTGTCCGGCCGCTGTTGAAGCTGAGCCGGGAGACAATCAATCGATCGCAGAAGCTGGACTATGCGCTGGTGAGTTCGCTGGAGCGCGACCCGTTGCTGGCGGAGCGGCTGAAGCGTTTGAGAACAGTTCCCGGAGTGGGTCCGATCACGGCGCTGACCTGGGTTCTGGAGATCGGGGATGTGGTGCGCTTCCGATCGATCAAACAGGCCATCAGCTATTGCGGACTGTGCGGAGCCGAGAGGAGTTCAGCCGACAAGGTCATGCGCACGCCGATTTCCAAGCAGCGCAACAAGCATATCCAGCAGGTGCTGGTGGAAGCGGCGAAGCTGGCACCGCGATACAGCCATGAACTGGCCTTGATCTACGAAAAGGAAATGCAGCGAGGCAATCGCAACCGCGCCACACTGGCCGTAGCCAGGAAGATGGTGGCCTGGATGGTTGCGGTCGAACGCAGAAAACAGGATTTCGTGCCTGCCGAGGAACGCGGAGGCACGGTGGCAGCCTAAAAACCTGCCCATGAATGAAAAACACCAGGATTATTCCGATGCGCAGACTGCCAGGCCCCGCAAGTTGCCCACTGTGCGAAGGAGTGAAAACTCCGGAGGCTCCCGTTGAATTGTTTCGGGGCTGGCAGAGAACACAAACTCAATCTTCTGTGCGGACTCTTCGGAGTCTTAGACAGCAAATGGATGTGTGGTTCTGCTTGATGCAGGAATCATCGGCCGAGAGGCACCGTTGCGTAGCGGCAGATCCTGATCAGACCAATTGCGCGCCCTCCGGTGCGCGCCCAGAAATTCTGTGCTTTTCTCTTGACTTTGACTTACATAGATGTGGGCAACCCGGAAGTGTCGTTAGCAAGTGAAAATGTCCGCTTTTGGTAGCAAGTGAAATGTCCGGTTTCATAAGTTAGTAGCCGTAGAGGCGGTGGGAAAGTGCGAATCCCGCGTATTGTGCGGGATTTGCAAGTTGGGAGGGAAAGTCTGCATTTGGACTTTTCCTCTCAACGTCTTTTCCACGGCCTTGATTTGTTTTTGGCTCAGCGGCGTCAGGAGCTTTCCTTCCGCGCTGTAGTGTCCGACGCGATGTCCAGCGATCATGAGGGTCAGAGTCATGTCCAGATGCTGATGGATGATGGCCTTGCAACCAGCCAGGGTATCGCGCCAGTGAGCGCGCTCGAGCTGCATCACCAGGTTGTGAAAGCGCACGGTGTTGTCCCGATCGACGGTGCGCTCGTAGCGTTGGGTGAAGACCATCTCCAGGTTCCTGTTCCGGCAGGACATGAACGCCGTGCCGCGCTCGGCTGCCGGAACCGTGAAGCGGCGGTTGAACTCGGCGATGTAGTGCTCGTTCAGAAACTTGTTGGCCCTTCCAGGGTGCGGATCCCGCGCAACCGCAGCTCCTGCGGCAGCCGTCCCTGCCAGGTGGAGAAGTTGCGTTCCGAGCGTCCCCGCGCCTGCGGAGAGTAGGACGGAATCATCTGCACTCCCAACTCCTTCATGGCACGGCCCACCTGGGTAGGACGCTCATAATCGACCTTGCCGCCGCTCTTCGGCGTCAGCCAGAAATGGGCTCCGCGGTCGGAATAGAGCGAACAGAACAATCCCTTCTGTTCAATCACTGCCCGTAGCCGGCCATCACCGTGAAGGTCGATTCCTCCGGCGCCAGTTGCGCATAGTAGATATCGCTGGTGGCGTCGTCCAGGATCACGATCAGGTCGTGCTTACGCTCATCCTGAAACCAATGGTGTTCGCTGCCATCGATGTGCAGCATCATCCCCGGCAGCGGACGCCGCTCACGCCGCTTGCGATGAACCCCGCGCCTGGACTTCGTGACCAAAAGTTGATCGGCAAACTAATGTGGTTCTTGAGTCCTCAGGTGGCGTCCTCAAGTTTTTCAATGTCCATCGCTACTGTGACTCAGGAAGAAGCTTGGTCGTGCTGGATGACGAGGGGCTCCCTTCCCCATCGGACGGTAAGGATCGCGATAAAGTGCCTACCATGGTCCGAATTGCCACACAGGGCGAACTGCTTTTCCATTCCTTCAACCACTTTGTAGCCTGCCGCTCGCCAATCCTTGTCACCCGCCAGGTGGAGATGTGACCACCCAACGGAATCAGGAGACACCTCAATCTCAGCTTTGCTCTTCAGCGCATCCTCTGCGGCCTCGGTCATGGCATAGACCTTCTCCCCGTTTATTTTCTTCCCTTCCTCAAGTTCCTTCACTTTCACGCCGTCATAAATTCTTGAGCCGGCAAATGAAGTCCCACCAATCAACGCTAGAACAATAAGCACGCTCGCCAGCTTTTGTGCTCGGTCAGGCGTTTCCTTCAGTCCGTTAGGCTGTGCGGACGTGTGTTTACACACCACATATAGCATTGTTCATAACGTCAATCGACACCGCCGCCACACAAATTCTTCCAATCGTACAAACGGAAAAGAAATCGGTAAACCCTTGCGCCGACTTTTCAGGATCGAGCCTGAAAACAATGTACGAACTGCGCATCTCCTGAGCGCGCCCAGAATTCATTGGCGACAATTCCTATGGCGATTTTCCAAGTTCCTGCAGCATGTTTTTTGCGGGGCCTAGATCGGGACTGAACTGCAAAAAACGCGCGAAACATAAAGTTTCGCTTCGTCGCCTTTTCCCAACTGACAGTAGACGTGCGCGAGGTTCATGCCGATGCTGCTTCGGTAGGGTGCTCGTTTGAAGGCGTCTTGCCAGAGTCTAATCGCTTCCGTACATGTCCAGACTGCGCCTCGATTACACCTAAATTTGTCGCCGCATCAATCGACTTGGGAGCGAGTATGAGGGCTCTTCTGTACGACTCGCAGGCCTTTTCCGTTGCACCGCGCTTTGTCGAGATAACCAAGCGCTGATAGAAGCGCGGAATCATCGGGTTGTTGCTTTACCGCTATAAAGAAGGAGCTGTCGCTCCTCAGATTCGTCGACGGGTGTGCCTCTTCCCACTAACGACACCCACGCAAGAGCCAGGTCCCGGGGATCAATCTTCTGTGAAGTGGGGAATGGAAGAAGTCGCAGTGGCGACTCCTGCATCGCCGCATCCTGCACCTGGGGCGAAATTTGCGGTCGTCGGATAATCCGATGATCAGTTACCTGGGTGTGCGCCACGTCACTACTTCGCATGGCAGGCATGTGGCACTCTGTGCAATCCGCGTGGTTGACATTGTGTCTGGCGCCGAACGTGGCACCGTGGCACACGAGGCACTTTCCGCGATAGTATGCGACACGATCCTTCTTCGTCGGAGACTGGTGTGGATCGTGACAACTCATGCACGACATCCCCTCACCCGACTTCTTCCTGCACGTGCTCTGCGAAAGAGCTTCCACCTGGCTGACAGCACCGAATCCCACGCCCTGCCCGGCGTCGAACACAAAATAACGGACGTATTCTCCAAGTGCTTCGCCAGGTCGGAATTCATAAAGATGACGCCCTGGCCTTTCGATCGCGGCCTTCCCTTCCAAATGGCACTGCATGCACACTTCGTCGCGCCTAGCCGGCGTCAGCTTAGCAGGATTCACGATTGCCCCGCCGGCGACGTGCGCGGCTCCGGGACCGTGGCAACTCTCGCAAACCACCCCATTCTGAGTGAATGCCGGCTCAGGGTAGCGGTTCGCTGTTCTATTCCCCGGCGGTCGCATTCCGCTCACGTGGCAGCGCAGGCAGCCCGTGTGAGCCGGAAGATTCAAGGGCATCTCGCTTGCTGCTTGGTAACCTGGCGTCATGTCCCACACGCGTGCATCCGCGTACCAGTTCACTGGGGACTCGAAAGAAAACCATCAGTTTCGAACAGGTAGCTTCTTCCGCGACGTCCTGAGCCGATGTAGTACAGCAACTGCCTCTTTCCGCGGACCGACGGATCCCCGATTCGATTAAAACTCAACCAGGCACGTCCCCCTTCCGCGTAGATGCGATAGTCAACTCCTGACGGTTTGTGTGCAAACTCGGCAGGAGCCAGCACCTCGATCGCCGGCCCGCTGGCGTGAGCCATGGCAGTTCGCTGGTAAGACTCGTAAATCGAGGAGTGGCACTGGGCGCATGGCTCGTTGCCCACATAGCCGTCCTTTTGAGCGGTCTCTCCCAGTGCCGGAACGCTCAAGGCCAGTATCCAGACGACGTACCTGACAGCAATATTCTGTTGACGCGCCTTGTTGTGCCGCCACATAGAGGCCTCGCTCGGTTTCAGGAGCCGCGCGAGGCGGATTGAGGGCCGATTCTCACCTTCAGAGACAAAACTTCAGCGAATACCCCACTCATTCCATGCGACTCGCGACGCTCGTGCCGCAGCCCGTCACAATCACGTTTCCGTTGGTGTCGAGGATTTCAAGCGCAACTGATATCCGTATACCTGTTCCCGTCTCTGCCGACCTCGATCACGCGCGTGAGCCTTTGTGTCGACGTCCAGGCTCCGGCGGAGCTAAAAATGAAGGCCTCGGACACCGCACTGTAAGTGTGGCCGTACATGTGGTTCCAGACACCCAGGCCGGCAGTGCTTAGCGAGGGGAGTTGGCCTGCGGTCGTGCACGGTGAGCGTGCCCCCTTTGGCATACGCAAATCTGGCTGGGAAGGTCCTCAGCACCGCGTTCGGTCTGACAGTCGCTGACCGTGAGCTGCGCGCGCCATGTCCCTTCGAGGCCGTTACCAGATCCCAGCGTCTCACCGAATGAGCCATGGCTGTTAATCCGAATCCCAGAACCAGCAGGCCGGCTAGAACCAGGGCTGCTGTCCAACGTGAAGCTGCAAAGCGCTTCGACTTTCCTGATGACATTGGGTTTCTCCTTCTTGGTTTCAATAACGCTGAGATGGTTTCCGCTACTGCGGAAGGCCGCAGGGTTCGGCGAGTGTGGGTCAGAGCCACGTCAGAGTCCATGCGCTGGCGGTCATCTAAATGTCATCCGCTCATCGAGCTGTCACAAGCAGTTCATTCCTAAACCAATTACTGAGCGTGCGGCGGAGTCTGGCGGTGCGTGTTGCTAACAGAATTCCGGTCGAGGACGCCAAATTCGGGTGGATGGTAGAGTGACCAGTAGTAAAATTCGCCAACGGTGCTCACCTTCCAATGGAGGAAACGCTCCCAAAATGCGCTCGATTCGGCTGCTTTCGCCTCGACCTGAAGGCGGGGGAGTTGCGCTCCGGAAGCACCGCCGTCTTGCTCCAGGAACAGCCGCTCCAGGTATTGCGCATCCTGGTCGAAAATGAA
Source organism: uncultured Acidobacteriaceae bacterium (assembly GCA_963832035.1). Taxonomy (GTDB): domain Bacteria; phylum Acidobacteriota; class Terriglobia; order Terriglobales; family Acidobacteriaceae; genus Telmatobacter. Next base: position 152,986 of record CAWHSK010000007.1, read on the forward strand.
GGTGCCCTGGTCAGCCGCGAGGAGATCAGAAAAAGACTTTGGCCGAACGACACCATCGTGGAGTTCGAGCACAGCATCAATGCGGCGATAAACAAGCTACGAAAAGCACTTGGCGACCCGGTTGCGGAGCCGCAATACATCCAGACGGTGGCGCGCCGGGGCTATCGGCTCATGGTGCCAGTCGAATGGGAGACGCCCGCCGGTAACGAGTCCTCGAGCGGCGAGGTTTCAAGTAGCGACGATGGCGCTGCGGTGCGCACGCGGTCGGAACCGGGAGCGCTGACCGGCAGAACGGTCTCGCATTACAGGGTGCTGGGCATCATTGGCGGGGGCGGCATGGGTGTGGTATATCGTGCCGAGGATCTGAAGCTGGGCCGCCGCGTCGCTCTGAAGTTCCTGCCGGAAGAGCTGGGCAACGATTCGCCGGCGTTGCAACGATTCGAACGCGAAGCGCGCACTGCTTCGTCTCTGAATCATTTCAACATCTGCACAATTTACGAATTCGGAGAGCACGATGGGCTGCCATTCCTCGTAATGGAATTGTTAGAAGGCGAGACCTTGCGTGATCGCATGTCCGTCGCAGGTGAGAGGGGCCTTCCGCTCGAGGAACTACTGGACCTCAGCATCCAGGTTACCGATGGCCTGCAAGCCGCACATGAGAAGGGAATCATTCATCGCGACATCAAGCCCGCCAACATTTTTCTTACCAACAAGGGCGTATGCAAAATTCTGGACTTTGGTCTGGCAAAGCTGCTGGAGGAAGGTGAGCCAGAAAAAGTTGCAGCACAAGCCGCCAATGCGGCCAAGCTGACGGACAGCATCTTCAATGCCCCGATTGAGGAGGCGTCACGTCGGCCATGGAGTGAAGAACATCGGCGGCTTTACCGCCGCAACTGTCAAATCGGACGATGGCAGCATCGTCTCGCATCTCACGCGAACAGGCTTGGCGATCGGGACAGCGGGTTACATGTCGCCGGAGCAGGTCAACGGCAAGAAACTTGATGCCCGCACCGATCTGTTTTCCTTCGGCCTGGTGTTGTATGAGATGGCGACCGGTCAGCGGGCTTTCGGTGGCAAGACGGCGGCGGAGGTCCACGACGCCATTCTGAACCGCGCACCCCTCCCAGTGCGGGATCTCAACTCCACCCTTCCGCCTGGGCTTGAAACAATCATCAACAAGTCGCTGGAGAAGGACCGTGATTTACGTTACCAGTCCGCAGCAGAACTGCGTGCCGACCTGGAGAAAGAGCAGCGTGGCAGACAGATCATCGTCCCCAGATTGCACAAGTTGGTGCGCTGGAAATGGTTTGCGATAGTCGCGCTGCTCCTTGCCCTTATCGTGTGGATTCAGTGGCGGTACCTTTGGCGGCACACGGATGTCATCGAACGAAAGTTGACCGCCAATTCAGCGGAGAATAGCGTGACCAGCATGGCCGTCTCCCCAGACGGCAAGTACTTGGCATATTCGGACGATACGGGTATCTACCTGAAACTGCTTCGCACAGGCGAGACCCACCCCGTGCAATTGCCGCCCGGATTCTCTGGCCGTGTTGATGATTGGTTTCCGGATGGAACTGGCTTTCTTGTCACTCGCGCGGAGCAAGCCGGAAAGGCAAGCTTGTGGAGTATCTCGGTGTTCGGAGGCTCGCCGCGACACCTCGCGGATGATGCATCGGGAGGATCGTCTCTCCCCAGACGGATCTCACGTTGCATTCCGCCGCGGTTCGTTAACCTACGACGGTCGGTGGGGTCGGGAAGAATGGGTCATGCGTTCCGATGGAACAGATCTGATCAAATGCGCCGCCGCCAGGCCGGACGACTCGCAGGTGGGAGTGCCTACATGGTCTCCCGACGGCAAGAGAATCGCCTATATCCGATCGATTTGGGCCTACAATGCCCGGACGAGTTCCGTTGAGGTGAACGAGTGGCAGGCGGCAAACGCCGAGACCCTCTTTTCCGACAGTCGATTGAGTCCTGCCCTTCATTGGCTAGCTGATGGTCGCCTCATCTACGCCTTCGGATCCCCCCAAAACCAGCAAGATTCGAGCCTGTGGGTCGTGTCGCTGCAAAATTCGGCAAAGATTTCCTCACCGCCGAAACGTATCACGGGAGGACATGGCTGGATCTCGCAAGTTACTGCAACCGCCGACGGGAAGAAAGTGCTCTTTCTGAGGGGCAATTGGTTGCCCAGCGCTTACATTGGGACGCTGTCGTTGAACGGCACACAATTACTCGCTAGCAGACGACTTACGCTAGATGAAAATGAAAATATACCGTCGTCCTGGACACCCGATAGCACTGTCAGTTCTGTTTAGCTCGGATCGAAACGGCACGCGGGAAATATTCAAGCAGGCAATCGATAGGACCACGGCGGAAAGTCTGGTGACAAGCGCAGACCAGGTTTCAGAGCCCATTGTGACCCCCGACGGCTCGGAGATCCTCTATGTCTCTACCCCTAAATCCGCCGGCCACGAAATCCCCTCCTCCATTTTTGCCATTCCAATAGGCGGTGGAACGCCTCGTTTAGTCCTGAAGGATGTTGGGATATTTAATGTGCAATGTGCTGGCCTGCCCAAGACCACCTGCCTCTACACCGTCATCAATGGAGATGCTTGGGAAACGTTTCAGTTTGACATAAAGAGCGGCAAGATTGCAGCGGCCCCGCAAGTTGAGCCCTCGTGCAACTGGAGTCTTTCCCCCGATGGCTCGGAACGAGCCATCATCTTTTACGGGCCCGATCAGGGCACGATCCACTTCCGCTCCACCTCCACGGGCAAAATGCGTGATCTGGTTGTAAAGGGATGGAGTGGTTTGATCGGAATCAATTGGTTTCCCGATGGGAAGCGGCTCCTAGTGTCCTGGCACGACTTTGAACAGGAGAGCGCCTTGTTGACCGTCTCGCTGGATGGCAGAGCTACTGTCCTGCTCAAGTCCAGCAATCCTGAAATCTGGCATGCAATCCCGTCACCGAATGGGCGATTGCTGGCGATAGCTGAAGCTGGCGGGCCCAAAAACGTTTGGCAGGTAGAGAATTTCTGATTAGCGCGCCCAAAACTGCAAGCTCATTGGACCATAGGCGGATTCGCTTTCTCATGAAGCGAATCCGCCGCGAAAGGGTGGACCCGGAGGCTCCGAGAGCGGGGCAGCCGGAAACAAGCGCATTCTTCGGGCGAGCGTGCGCTATGCGAATGCCGTGGGAGCGGATCGAGTGGTGAGCATCGTGGGTACCGACGAGGTCGATCTCAACCGCAACCATATTAGTCGGGTGTCACCTCTGGGGCGCGCGTTGATGAAGTCGGCTGCGGACGAGAGGGTGGTTCTCCAAGCGCCGAGCGGGACAGAATACCTGACGGTGCTGGAAGTGTGTTACGAGGGCGTTTCTGTGGAACCGTTGCCTGAACCGCCTGGATCCGCGGCCTCGGCAAAGAGACTCCCTCGCCGACGCTCACCTGATGAAGGAGAGACGATAAGGGACAGGTCGTGAAAGAGCGACGACCGCGTAGAGAGCTAGCTCTTGGCAAGAGACAGGAGATGAGTTGAGTCTTGATAAACGCCGATGTAGCCTGGAGTGTCTCTCGATTTGCAAATTACCGCCGGCGCACTCATGGACTCTGCCCGCTTATTGACGTTTCTTGTCTCCCGAGTTCCCGTACGGAGACCGGATGATTGTGCAATTTGATTGCACAAATCAGACTCGATCTACAACCTGCTGATATCAAAACTTGATGTCTAACCTTAACGGAGCAGCGGATAGCATCATCCTGGCCCGAAGGCGGATGAGGGCCTGTTAACCAACCAGTAATCTCGGGGTAGGCGGTGATACAATCGCGACCCCGGAAATGGCGAAGCTTTTGCCGCTCTGAAGGCTCGGTGAGTGACCCCGCGATAATGCGCTCCTCGAGAGACTGCAACGAGTCAATTGGCCGTGATCACTTGTCCGAGCAGGCGGTTTTAAGTCCAGGTGGACTGGATTTATGAAAACTGGCTAACGCAAGGAGACCAATCCGGCGCCGGTTCTTCGCTCAGGGGAGTGATCCAGCGGACCGCCGGTTGTGCGCATGCCGAGATTTCGGACTGTCGTAAACCCGTACCGCAACGTTCTCAGCAGATTTTCCCCGGAAAGACTGTCGGATGGTCTCTGAAGTTCACGACGTTGAGGGTCTTGATTAATCAGATGGACGTGAACGTCGATCAGCCCAAGAAGGCACGTCGCGATAGATAGATCAATCGTCCTTGCGGCGGATTCGTGCGAAAGAGCGCCTCTCTATTTGTGCTCAGGCTGGCGATCCTGTTGCCTTCGACCCGCAGCAGAACATCTTTCCGAGGGCCGGCAGAGACTCGTCAATCAAGGTTCCGCTATGAATGAGAGTTACAGGTGGGGAGGAGGTTTGCGACTCCGACCCCACTCCAGGGAGGAACGAGGAGAGTGCTACTTGCGGCGAGTGCGCCAGAAGCGGCAGTGCAGCTGCGCAGAAGTAAAACAGCCCGACCAAACTGCGCAGGCGAATTGCACAGAGGATATTGGCAATGATTCTGAACATGGTCTTCTCCCCTCTTGCGTCCCCGCGGGTGACCTGCTTTTCAGGCGTAGTCAGTCATCTGTCCCACCCTTCAAAACGCGTCAAAGGATCGCGCAGCCTGCCGAACAAAACCTCACGCGGACACGCCTTAATCGCCGCCCCTGTAACAAACCGTTCCGCTGTAGCGCAGCACGGCATGACCGGTGGCGAAGTCAATTTCGCCGATTGACGACAGGTTGCCGGTCGCCTTCGCAAATCGGCCTGTTCCGCCGCTGAGGTGGACTTTGTACTCGGTTACGGCCAGCAATGTCTGAGAAACGTAGGTCCCGTGTAGCTTCGCTTGATCGAAATTCAGGGTTTCGCCGTCGTCGCTCACCCAGTGATGCTGCACCGTGATGCTGGTGAAGTCCGGACTGGCGCTGACAATCTGCACTCCAAGCGCTCCCTTCAAATCTCCGGTTGCGACCCCCAGAGTTGTTGGACTGCCGTCAATGACGCCAAATCCGCCAAGATTGGTCAGAATCGCACCCCCAACGGAAGTGCAATGCGGGTTTTGAGCAAATCCGTTAACGGTGAGCAAACCGAGCGATAAGCCCGCACTTAGAACGAGTTTGAACCAATGATTCGCAGATATCATGACATCCTCCTCTGACTGATTGAGTTCGGCAATTGGCGACCTCCGCTGGAGAACCTCGGAGGCACGATGACCGGGCCAGCACTTTGCCCACGAACGCTCCGACAATGCAGCGGTACCAGGAATTGGTCAATGAACCGAGGGGAAGCTGAAGGTGAGTTTCTGGTGAGCAACCGTAACCCTTTATTTGCAAAGGAAATGCATCCCGAACGCGGTATAATGTGGCTCCCTTCCTGCTGATTCAGTTTTCGTGTAGGAGTGCCGTTGGCTACACCTATTGAGCCTCGAGAGAGAGTGGTCTTTGGCGACCACGAACTCGACTGTCGCACTGGCGAGCTTCGCCGAGACGGGATTTCCCTTAAACTCCAGCCCCAACCGGCAAAAGTGCTCTCAATTCTTGTGAACCGCGCTGGAGAAGTCGTCACGCGTGAGGAATTAGCCGAGCAGGTCTGGGGGACAGACACTTACGTAGATTTCGAGCACGGTTTGAACTTTGCCATACGCAAGATTCGGAGCGCACTTGAGGACGATCCGGACAAGCCACGCTTCATTGAGACCATCCCGAAACGGGGTTATAGATTCATCGCGACGGTCAACAATCCGTTGGCTAATGAGCCGGCGCAAGCAGAATTAGTGCCACCTGTGCAGGCGCCAGGTTTACGAATCGTGCGAGTCAAAATTGCTTACGCCGCCACAGCCGTAGTGGTATTCACGATTATCGGATTGATTTGGTATCTCCGTGTTTCGCGCGTCGGTCGAGCAAGCGCAAGTCAAATCCGATCACTCGCCGTCCTCCCTCTGCGCAATCTTTCCAATGATCCGAACCAGGAGTACTTCAGCGATGGCATGACCGATGAGTTGATCGCGGACCTCGCCAAGGCCGGCGGCTTGCGCGTGATCTCGCATACCTCGGTGGAGCGTTATAAAGGCACGAAACTTTCGCTGCCGGAGATCGCGCGTGAGCTTGGTGGGGTCGATGCGATAGTTGAAGGAACGGTTTTACGTTCGGGTGACCGTGTCCGCATTACCGCGCAGCTGATCGATGGGCGCTCAGACCAGCATCTTTGGGCCGATTCATATGACCGAAGTCTGCGCGATGTTATCAGCACGGAAAGCGAAGTATCGCAGTCCATCGCGGAAACCATCAGGCTTGAGCTTTCCCCTGAACAGAAAGCGCATTTTGCGGCTGCTCTGGCCGTCAACCCTGAGGCGCACGACGAGTATTTGAAAGGGCGTTTTTTCTGGAACCAGAGGACCGAGGCGGACCTGAAGAAAGCCGTTGATTCTTTCCAGAAGGCGATCGCAAAAGACCCGAATTATGGGCCCGCATATGCGGGTTTGTCGGACACATATTTCTCTCTTGGATTTATCTTTGGGCACATGCGTCCGACAGACGTCATGCCATTGGCTCGCGCGGCTGCGCAGAAAGCGATCGAACTCGACCCCAATTCGGCAGAAGGGCACGCATCGTTAGCGACCGTCGAGTTAACTTATGACTGGAATTTTCCTGCAGCGGAACAGGAATTGAAGCGTGCCATTGCACTCAATCCGAATAATGAATGGGCGCATCAGCTTTATGGCACTCTGCTGATGGCTGAGGGGAGAGCCGACGAGTCTGTTGCGGAAGGACGGAAAGCCGTTGAGATTGACCCCGTTTCGGCCAACGGGCGGAACATTCTTGGATATTTGCTGGTGTTTGCAGACCGATACGACGAAGCCATCCAGGAAGACCTCAAGACCCTCGAAATCGATCCCAGCCCCGAGAATCTCGGCATGATCCACGCGCGACTTCAAGACAGTTATAGACGCAAAGGGATGAATAAAGAGGCTTTTGAGGAACATATCAAGACCCAGCAGGCGTATGGGGTTGATGCAAAGGGGATTGATCTGGACCGCAAGACTTATGCCGAAAAAGGGTGGCGGGGACTCGATGAGAACTACTTGAACTCTGAGCTTGCTCAGTGGCAAAAAGAGCGCTGGCATTTCACCGCGTTTCAAATTGCTGGATTGTATGCGCATCTTGGTAACAAAGACCAGGCGTTCGCCTGGCTGAACAAATGTGTTGAACTCCGCTCGACGATGCTGTACCTGATCGACGTCGGTTCCGGCAATCCACTTCGCTCTGACCCGCGATTTGCCGAGCTCAAGCGCAAGATGGGAATGATCAGTCTGAGTTCCAAACCAGAGCCGGCTATTAACAGTGATTGAGCATCATTGAAACGCTGATCGCAGTCGCCATTATGCCGGCCAAGCAAATTTATTAAAAGTCATAATAGTTATCTAGCGTACTAACGTATGCGCTCTGCTTCTTCATGCGGCGATTCCCTTATTGCCTGCCGAAGACTCTCTGTGCCCATTCCGGTGCGAAGCGGGACATATCGCGGCCCGTCCTTGTAGGGAACCAAGTTCTCACGAATGACACCGAAAACACAATCGTCTCAATGTGCGCTCGCAAGCGAACGGATGTTCTGATTGCGCCGGAAACGATCTTCAGGATCGTACTTTGCCTTCACTTCACAAAGTCTTTTGTAATTAGGTCCGTAAGCCTGCGGAATTCGATCTACGTCGTCCTGGTCCAATGCATTGACGTAGACAAGGTGAGTCGACCATCGCTCCATGGCCGAATGTCCAGGCAATGTTCACTTCGTCGTCGCAGGCGTTCGTCCATGCGCCTATCGCCACCAGGTCATACGGCGCACTCCGTGTCGGAAATGCCGTCGCGTCGGCCATGTTGGAGGAAAGACGTTTTTACGGCCAAGTGGATTGGATTTGCAAAACACGAGCCTGCTTTCAAAGAGTGGTCCTGAACACCTGAAAGAGCAGACAAATGGCCATCCGGTTGCGCGGATAATCGGGCGGACAATACCCCAGCAAACTTTACCAGTCAGAAAGTAAACTTGCCGCCTAGTTCGAGCACACGCGGATCAAACGTGCCCGAGACCTGGCCGAATCCGGGAGGGACGTAGGTGAGATTCTGGCCGGTCTTGGGAATGTCGGATGGATGGATGGTGTTCTGTACGTTTGTGCCGGCACTGTTGAGGATCTTGCGCCATTCTTCGTTCCAGAAGAAGAAGGTCTTCTGTCTACTGGTGTTGTAGACGTGCGGAATGAAGAGCGGTCCGCCGATGTTGCCGCCGAAGATGTTGTAGTTGACGGTGGCGCGACGGGTGACCGGGGTCGACAGCTTATTGAAGTAGCTGTTCGCGTCGTAGGCCGTGTTGCGATTGAATTCGAAGAGCTCGCCGTGGAAGTTTTGGTGCCGCTTTTGAGCGAAAGACTCATGGTGGCGCCGGAGGAGATGCCGTAGTCGGGCGGATAGTTGGAGCTCAGGACGGTGAACTCGGCGATTGCGTCCTGCGACGGCGTGATGGCCATCCCACCACCGGCTCCGCGGTCATCGGATTCGCCGCCATCGATGAGCCAGATATTGTGGTTCGGATTCAGTCCGTTCATGCTGAGGCCAAAGGAACCGGACGAGGGCGGGTTGTTGTCGGGGAGCGCCGAACTGACGCCGAGGCCAAGCGCGGCAAGGGCTGCGAAATTGCGGTTTTCCGTCGCAATTTCGCTGATCTGGTTGGAGCTGATCACGGTGCTGAACAACGTTTGAGTCGGTCTGGACGGTGAGGGCACCGGCTTCTACGGTGACTGTTTGCGACTCGGCGCCAACAGTGAGTTTGACGTTGACCCGGGAGGTTGAGGAAACGTTGATGGCGATGCCATTCTGAACGAATGCGCCGAAGCCGTTCGCGGTGACTTTAAGGTTGTAGTTCGCAGGATTCAGGCCACTGATGTCATACAGACCGGTTGAGCCGCTCTCAGTGGTTTTGGAGAGTTCGGTTGCAGGATCGATGAGGACGATCTTGGCTCCTGCGACGACGGCTCCGGTCTGGTCGGTCACGATGCCGGTAAGTTCGGAGTTGGCCTGCGCAGATGCTCCCACACACGCCCAGACTAGATTCAAAGCTAGGAGGAATGGCCGATGTCTCATAGGAACCGGATGGATCATCGGACGTTCCTCGTGGCCTACGAAGCATGATAGCGCCGATTTGGATCTTTCATTCGCGCATTCTGCGCGCAGCCGACCCGGAAGACAACGGCTTAGACGATGAAGTTTATTTCTGTTCCAGAGTCAGCGCGTAAATATCAGCCGTTCCCACGTCGCGAATCAACAGCGGTGTGTCTTCCGGATCAAGGCCGAACCAGACCTCCCGCAACGCCCCGTGGAGCGGAATCCCTTCAGATCGACAACGCGCTCCTCGACGCCGTCTGAAACGCGGACTCGAAACACTCCCGGTTCGCTCCCCGGGCGATAAAAGTAAATGAATTGGCTATTTGACGACCAGGTGGGGTAATCGATCTCGCCCTCTTCTGGCAGCACCGACCATCGCTGCGTCTCAAGGTCGAAGACTTTCAGACCTGCCGGGGGCACCAATGTGGAGCCCGGCGATGAAGCGGCCGTTGGGCGACCATCGAGGCGAGAAGGTGCCGTGCGACCCGGGGAGTGTGGTGATCTGATGGCTGCCAAGGTCGAGAACCCGCAGTTCGTAGTTTAAAGAAGCTATTGCTTCCACTGATCGCGAGAAGAAAAAACGATCTTGCGTCCGTCGGGGGACCAGCTCCCGTCGATCGTTCCCCCCTTCTCTTCCGGGAGAAGCAGCCGCGGTGTACCCCCGCCCTGGGAAGGAACGAGGTAGCTTTGCGAGTTCGCCTCGCGAGAACAGAATCTGAGCGCCGTCGGGAGACCAACGGGGAACTTATGGGATGCAAGGGAGGGTCGGTGAGTTGCACACGGATTGCTTCCGTCCCGATTGGCCCTCCACAGGATGCCCCCGGGAAGGTAACGTAGGCCATGAATTGGCCGTCTGGAGAGAACGAGACATACTCGGCAGAGATCCCTCCGAGCCAGGGTTCGGAGCCGATGCGACTGAGCATCAAAGCGAACCAGTTCGCCCCGCAGGATGACACCCTGGGCAAATATTTTCGTCCCGTCTTTGCTGGGGATGGGCGTGTTCCAGACGGATCGGGCCTGAAGTCAATTGAACGGGCTCGGTGCCGGTCCCGCCTCAACAGGCCGCGACGCTCATCAAGGGTCCATACTGGTTTCCGGGTTGATAGGCGCCACGGGAAGGGCTCTGGAGCAGGAAAACGAAGAATTTGCCGTCGGGAGTCCAATGTCCGCAGCATAGCGGCGACGAGGGGCGCCAAGCGGGCAGCAAGCGTCGTGGAGTCCCGATCCGTCCGACGAAATCTCCCAAAGCCGGCTTTCCTTGAAAAACCGAATCCTGCTGCCGTCCGGCGACCAACTGAGCGTGTTGGACAGGTCCTCCCACATCGGCCAGCTTTCGAATTCCTGTTCCATCGCTCTGGATGACATAGAGGTCGCTGTCTCCCCGTGCTGTACACCACGGACTTCCCGTCAGGAGACCAGGCTGCGGAATCGACCCCAACGTCTGTCAACAGTTGGCGGAGGGAGCCTGCCGGAATCTGGAACGCTCCATAAGCTCCCTTGGCCGCGATCGAATGAGGTAACGAGAAGAGAGGACCCATCCGGCGAAACATCCTGGAGAGAGAAAACCGGCAATGTGTTGGAATTGGCACGATCTCTCCGCCGGATATTGCAACCTGTGCGATGGGCTGCCGCGCGACGGAATTCTGAGTGAAATAGAGTCTGCTGCCGTCGGTTCCGGCCAGATTACTTCCCGCGACCGTCGTGGGTGATCCGGGTATATTCGGTGACTTGCAGCGGGGGCAGCGGGCGGCGCAGGTACCAGACTGCGACGCCAACGCCCACGGCGAGAAGGGCGGCGCCGGGGAGCAGCCACTTCCAAAGCCGGTTGCGCCTCCTGTCTGTCTGCTTTCCGTTTTGTCCCTTGTCCATGACAGCTGTGTCGATCTTCGCCGGAGGATTCGCTGCGGCCTCCGCGATCTGCGCAATCGCCGGCGTCTCGACAATATCCGCCTCGCTGAGACCATTTGCCTGGACGGTCGTACCTGGACCTCCCGAAGCGTCTTCAGAGATCTCAACTTTGTACAGGAATCGATATCCGACCGTGGCCACAGTTTCGATGTAGCGCGGGTTGCGGATTTCATCGCCAAGCAGGCGACGGAGCTGCGCGACGCGTGCGCGTCAGGGAGCTGTCGGTAACGACGGCATCGCCCCACACCGCATTCAGCAGTTCTTCCTTCGCGATCAGCTTTTGAGGATTTCGCAGCAGGTACAAGAGCACGCGAAATGTCTTCGGTTCGACCGGCAGCACCTCGCCAGCCTTGACGAGACAGAACTCCCGCTCGCGAACCTCTACGTCAGCGAATTTGAAAACAATGGACTTATCCCCTCTCACAAAGCTGCCTGATCCGCCCTCTGAAATTCATCCTCGCGCTCCGAAAATGATCCGGAGTCCATCAAGACCATGTAGAGCCACGCGCCCAGAGTTCCTTCAGCCAAACCGGCTGAGGTGCTCGCAATGGCAAACTTCAAGTGGTTCGCTTCCTTCGTTCTTGCAGCAACCATCGTCTCCCACGCTTCCGGCAGAAACTCATTGCCCGGGAAATGTTGCAAGTGTACCCCTTCGTCTGGTGAACCGCCATCAGATGATCGTGCCCGTATCCGTCAACCATGTCGGCCCCTACAACTTCTTATTGGATACGGGCAGCCAGATCACGATGGTGGATACCTCACTGGCCGCTTCACTGCATCTGGCCACTCAGGGTACGGCTGAAGTCGTAAGCGTGGGAATGCATGCTTCTGCTTCCTTTGCTCGGCTCGACCTGCTCGAAACCGGCTCCCATTCCGTGAGCCAACCAGAAGGTACTGGTGTACGACCTAAAGAATCTCCAGGCAACCGGCCTCGACATTCAGGGCGTCCTTGGCGAGGATTTTCTCGAGCAGTTCGATATGCTGATCGACAATGCGCACAGACTGCTCTGCCTCGACGAAGCGGGCACGATGCGCACCGAAGTGAAAGGATCCCACGTCGCACTTGAGATCCCGGCTTCGACAACGGATGACGTCACGTTGCCCAAGCCACTGATCATTGTGACTCGTCTCTCCGACGGCAGGCGCCCCATTCGCCTCAAGCTGGACTCCGGCACCAACGTCTCCTTCCTCTACAACACTGATGAATACATGGCGCTTGGATTGTTCCGTGGTGCATCCCTGCACGGGGGTGCAAGTGGATCACAGCAGACATTCATGGCGCTGCCGCCGCAGAACGTCAGGATCGGTTCAGTTGAAATTCAGAAAGTACCGTTCACCACCTTGGTAGGCGCCCAGAAGGATTCCCGTACATCGAACTTCGACGGACTGCTGACGATGGGGCTCTTCCGGCAGATCTTCATCGACCATGCCGATCACTTTGCGGTCCTTCAGCCGTGGTAATGCAGAAGAAGGCTGGCTCTGGGCGGTTTGCGGCCAATCATTGCAAGAGAAAAAGTGATGATGACGGTCCGACCTGCTCAGGGCAAGCACGATTGATACTGATGAGCGCCCTCGTGTTCACTGATTTCTACTGGAGCCTTTCCACTTGGACGAATAGTCGCTTACTCGGACAGGTGGCCTTCCCGTTCAACTGTTGGCTTTAGGCCAAAGCACTTTGCGCTCCATCTGGGCTCTGTGATTCGAGTCCCACAGGCTGGAAGGGCGTGCCAATTCCGGTGCCACTCCCACTACATCACATCGCAGGGCGACGGTCTCCTGTTGCACGCTTGGCCTTTGGGTGCTTCCATGTGTCCATGACGAGAGAGTCCAGGCGGTCTTGCCGCCCCTTCACCCACTTTGCGTAGTGCTTCTCTGTGGTCTTGATGGATTCGTGCCCAAGCAGCTTTGAGACTTCCTCCAGGGGCACGCCCTTCTGTAGAAGGTCAACGGCAAACGTGTCCCGGAGTCTGTGGCTGACCATGTGACCCGAGCGCACACCGGCAGCCTCAAACAACGGGCGGACGTAGCGGCTACCCCACATAATCACTTGACTCCGGCCTTTGCTCTTCCCTGTCCAAAAGATGTATTCGGGATTGGGTGACGGTGCGGCAAGAATCTCTTTTGCAACTTCAGCCGGAATGGGCACGGACACATCGGTCCCGGTTTTTTGCCGAGTGGTCACCACGCGGTAAATCCCCTTGGCCTTATCGTGGATGATGTCCGCCCTCCGGATCTTCACCGCGTCCTGTATGGCAAGCCCGCTCCACCGCATGAGCTGAATCAATGCCCGGAGTCTCTGCTTGGTTTCCGTGCTGAGCAGCCGGGTGACGCCCTTTACATCGAACCGCGAAGGGCCTCACAGAATCGATCGTGCGAAGCACATCTTGGCATACTCCGCGTCAGTGAGCGGGAGCGTCGGAGGCTCATTCGCTTCAACCTTGGGCACAGCGGGGATGCGGTCCAACCAACGGCACTCAAAGCAGTACCGGAGGAAAGCTACGGAGACGCTCCCGCACAGACGCCCGCGTGTTGCTGGAGGGGTAATGCTCTTCCCACGTTGCCGCGTATCCCGTGAGCAGCTCCCGCGTGATGCGTGTGACGGTGAAGGAATTCTCTCTCTCGCAATACACCTGGAACCGGCCCAACTCACTTCTGTACCGTGCAACGACACCGTCCGATACGCCCTGGACCTTTTTATCCATGATAAAGAGGTCAATGGCTTCCGCGACTGAGCGGACGTTATCTTCCGGTCTTGCCTCCGGTGTGCGGCCGGCCAATTGGTCTTGGAGCTGACGTTTAATTTCCTCCGCTTCCTCCCATGAACGGGTGCCAGCCATGCGGCGGTACTGGACACCGTTCTGAGTCCAGCGGAAATGTTTGCGGCACTTGCAGCGGCGGGAAAACTCATCCCCGGCAGTATTTACAGGGCTTTCCATCTATGGCGGAGTGGCGGACAAAGATGGTGATGATTGGCGTGCTCATGCTTGCTGCCTCTTTTGGATTTGCGCAACCACGGTAGCACAGAATTAGCACAATTCTCAGTGACAAAGAAAAATCCCCGCTGTTTATGCGGGGATTCTTCATCGGTAAACTGTTGGGATTGGACTAAGGCCATCGCGCTGCCGCGAGTGCCAGTGACCCGGCCGGTAGAATCTTTTCCGCCGGGGCAAATCTGGGGTCTGGGGCGCGATGCCCTAGGCCTCAGTCACCTCACGTAAGAAACTACTGGAACAATCATTTTGCATAGGCTGGATCAACCTCCTTTCCCGTGTAGCCTCAAACTAAATCAACAAACGCGAGGCGTCAAGACGGCGTAAGAAAGTGGAATTCCAGCAACAACCGTGAGCCGACAAGAGATCTGGTTTTGCGCTATTCCGGCGTCTTCGCCTTCTGCGTGGCGTTTGCCGCCTTGTTTTCCTGCTCCATGGCCTTGGCATTTTCGTCAGCCGCCTTGGCGTTGTGTTTTGCAGCCTCGGCATGTGCCTTCGCCGATTTCTCTTCCTGCTTCTGCCTCCGCCTTTGCTCCTTCAATTCCTTTTTCGTCAAAGGCACCGGAGCATCAAGGGCCTGGTCGTGCACCTGTGCTGGCGCCGTGGAGTCCTGGTCGTGTCTCGGAACGCCAGGGTCCTGCGTCGTTGTTGTCGTAGTCGTGGTCTGAGAACCGGGTTGCGGTGGAGGCGGGTTGGCGGGGGTCTGTTGCGCTACGGCAACCGTGGAGAAGACCAAAAAGCCAAGAACGGCGAACCGTTGGATCGATGTCATGAGAGGTCCTTTGAGACTCGGCCCCGGGGCCGGTTGAATCTCCATCGTGGGCCGATCAGGAAAAAAACACTGGTCAATTGTGACCATCGCTGCTGTTTCAACTCAATCCGCGCGAAGATTCCAACCTAAATCCCCTGTTTCGCCTTTGTTTGTATCTGCATTTCAGCGCGGTCCCGCATCTAAACGCTCGTGGCTTCTCAAGTTATAGACACTAAGCAGGGTCTGAATATCGTCGAATTGCTGCGCCCCCACCGGCGAGAGCTGTGGCTCGGCCTGCTCGCCATTGCCGGCGAAAGCGTCGCGGGACTTCTGGAACCGTGGCCGCTCAAGATCGTCCTCGACGACCTGCTTCAAGGAAAGAATCAACACGGCTGGCTGCACCATTTCATCACCCGCGTCGCCGGATCCGCTCCCATCAATATCCTGGTCTTCGCCTGCATCGCCGTGCTCGTGATCGCCGTGACTGATGCGTTCTGCACCTATGCCGAAAAATACCTCACCACCAACGTCGGCCAATGGATTGGCCACGATCTGCGGCGCACGCTGTATACCCATGTCCAGCGCCTGTCGCTCGCTTATCACGATCAGCAACCTACAGGCGACCTCATCAGTCGTGTAACGGTCGACATCGACGCCATCCAGACCTTCATCGTCTCTGGCCTTCTCAGCGTTCTGGTCGACACCCTCACCCTGGTCGGCATGATCGTCGTAATGTTCTGCATCAACTGGCAGTTCACCTTGATCGCGCTCTCCGTCGTGCCGCCGCTCTTCATCATCGTGAACACCTACACCCGCAAGGTGAAGAAGGCTTCGCGTGAAGTGCGCAAAAAAGAAGGCCGCATGGTCTCCGTCGTCTCCGAGGTCGTCTCTTCGATTCGCGTGGTGAAAGCCTTCTCGCGCGAAGACTATGAAGTACGCCGTTTTGAGGGCGAAAGCCTCGAGGCTGTTGAGGCAGCGCTCGCCGCCCGTTCACTCAAGGCGCGCCTTGTTCCCATCGTCAATATCGTCACTGCCATCGGCACCTGTGCGGTTCTCTGGTTCGGTGTGCAAATGGCCATGGCCGGGCGCCTCGCCCCAGGCTCCCTTGTCGTATTTGTCTTCTATCTCGGCAAGATGTACAAGCCCATGCAGGACATTTCAAAAACCATCGATTCCTATTCGAAAGCCGCAACCGGATTCGATCGCATCCAGGAAATTCTCGTCAGTGATGATGAAGTGCACGACCAGCCTCGCGCTCGTAAGGCGCCGCGGTTCAAAGGCCAAATCGATTTTGAGCATGTCGATTTTGCCTATAAGGAGAACGAGCCCGTCCTTCGCGACGTCAATATTCACGTAGAACCCGGCACCATGATGGCCCTCGTCGGCCCCACCGGCGCGGGAAAAACCACCGTGATCAATCTCATTGCCCGCTTCTACGATCCCAGCTCGGGCATTGTCAAAATCGACGGCACCGACATTCGTCAATACACGCAAAAGTCCTTGCGCAGCCAGATCAGTTTCGTACTGCAAGATACCGTTCTCTTCAGTGGAACTATCTGGGAAAACATCGCCTATGGCTGCCCCGATGCCAGCCAGGCCCAGATCTACAAAGCGGCGCAGGCAGCAAACGCAACGGAGTTCATTGATAAGCTCCCCGAGAAATTCAATACGCCCGTCGGCGAACGCGGCGTCACGCTCTCCGGCGGACAGCGTCAGCGCATTGCGATCGCACGCGCCATTATCCGGCAATCGCCGATCCTCATACTCGATGAACCCACTTCGGGCCTCGACTCCGAGTCAGAGCAACTCGTCGTCGAAGCGCTCGATCACCTGATGGAAGGCAAGACTTCCATTGTCATTGCGCATCGCCTCACCACGATCCGACGCGCCGCCAAAATCTATGTAATCGAAAATGGAGGCGTCGCAGAGTCAGGCACCCACGAAGAGCTTCTCCAGCGTGAAGACGGGGTCTATCGCAAGCTGCACGACATCCAGGCCAATCTCGAAGAAGCCCCAGCCACGGCTACAGCCTGACACGCAGCATCGGTTTACAGCGCCGCAAGTTCGTTGATTCGTCCCTCAACAACTTTGACAAACGATTCAATCTGATCCTCAGGGAAATGTCCTGCGCGAAATGCATCCACCAGTTGCTGATGGCTCAACTGTTTCAACTGCGAGCCCATCCAGCGCGCATCGGCGATGGGAATATTCTTCCCAATCCATTCCATCTCTCTGCGATCCTCATACGGCTTTACCCCCATACCGAACGATTCCACCAGCACCGCCGTCGGCGCCTTCGGCGTGGCGAAATCCACTTCCGCATCAGTCTTCCTCGTAATGAACTTCGAACCTTCAAAGCTATCTACGTTCCCCTTCGACCGGGCCTTTGTCCAACTCAATCCATTACTGCCGAATGTCGCGCCTACATCGCTCGTCAGAAAAATCGCGCGGTTCGAAGTCTGGTCGGAATAGACGGCATTGTTCACGTCCTTCAGATCCCAGTTATTCATCACGGCCATCAGCACACGCAGACCGTTGAATTCCCTCTTGCCGGTAAACGGATTCTCCTTCCACTTCCAGATGCCAACTTTCTTCTCTTCCCCCGGCTTTCGCTCGAAGCGCGCATCGGTGACCTGTTTATCTTTCACCGCGCTCCGGCCACGTCCAATCTCTAAACCGTCCACTGCAGCCGAAGCCACCAGGTAGTCGTCATCCACAAAGTAGCCCATTGCCCACAGCAGGCGAGATGCCACAACTTCCGGCCTCGCTTCGTCGCCCAGCTTCACCCTCCACTTCGTTCCATGCCCATCGCTCACGTCAAATTTCGGGTTTGACCCACTCTTGTCTTCCGCCTCAAATTTGAAAGGCGCCACCGGGACCCCTTCCTTCCCTCCTTCCCCGTAAAAGAGATCGAGCTTCGCAATTTGGCCTGGATCGTGCCACATCACCGGATTAGCAAGACCGGAATCCGCAACCTCATCGTGATCGTGCTTCTGATGGTCCACCGCAGATGCCGGGTGCTCGGCTGTCTGCTGAGAAAACGAGAGGGAAGGGATCAGGAGTCCGCCAAACAGCAGAACACCGACAGACACGCCGTGGTTGCAATTCATTCTTTCGCTCCTTGCTGCAACTACCGTTGCATTAGAAGCGCGATACCCACTGGACGGATGCCTGTTCTTCTGAACATCCCTCAGACTGCAAATTGCATCTTTTGTAGAAGGTACCCGCTGTAGTATCCCCGCAGCATTCTCAAGGAGAGATCGAGTGAAGCTGCTTGTACAGCCAGACAATGGCATCAAACCCATCCTCGAAGCACTTCGAAAAGCCAGAAAAAGTATCCGGATTCTGATCTTCCGCTTCGATCGTGTCGAAATCGAGAAAGCGCTTGTCGACGCCGTGAATCGCGGCGTAACCGTGCAGGCCCTCATTGCCCACACCAACCAGGGCGAAGAAAAAAACCTGCGCCGTCTCGAAATGCGACTTCTGGCGGAGGGCGTCACCGTCACTCGCACCGCTGGCGACCTGGTGCGTTACCACGGCAAGATGTTCATCATTGACGACAAAACGCTCTACCTCCTCGGCTTTAACTTCACCCACATGGATATCGACCTCAGCCGCTCCCTCGCGGTCGTAGTCACCAGGTCCAGCATCGTGAAAGAGGCCATCCGACTGTTCGAGTGCGATTCCAAACGCCGGCCGTATACCAAGGCAAAAGATGATCTGATCGTCAGTCCAGTCAATGCGCGCAAACGGCTCACCGACTTCATCGCCGGCACAAAGAAGAAGCTCCTGATCTACGAAATGAAAATCAGCGATCGTGATTTCCTGAAGCTGCTCGACAAAAAGATTTCCGCAGGTGTTGAAGTCCGCGTGCTGACGCGCGCCTCCGCCAAAAACGGCGACATCCCGCTCCGCCGCCTTCCGTCACGTTTACATCTCCGCGCAATGATGCGCGATGGCAACTCCGCTTTTCTGGGAAGCCAGAGCCTCCGCAAACTCGAACTTGAGGCCAGGCGCGAGATCGGAGTCATCTTTCGCGACAAAAAGATCGTGAAGCAGATGGAAGCCGTCTTCGAGAAGGATTGGAAGTCGTCCGAACCAGTCACCGAAGAAACCAGGCTCGACTCTGCCCTCGTGGTTCCAGCAAAAAAGGTCGCGAAGCAGGTTGCCAGGCAGATCGACATCCGGCCCGTGATTGAGCAGGTCATCGAAAAAGTGATCGACGCCAAAGACTCCGCGCCGTTCGAACCCGATGAAGTCACGCAAACTGTACGCGAAGCGTTCCATGACGAGGTACAGGATGCCGTAAGGCACGCATTAAAAGAAGCTGTAGTTGCAGCTGCCCGGGAAGAAAAGGCCGAGCCCGCCGAAAAGGGCAAGCAGAACTAGTCCGCAAGGAGCAAGACCCATGTTTCAATTCACACGCATCCGCAGCGCAGCGACTGCGATTGTTCTCGCTTCGGTGTTCCCTGTCCCCTTGGTCGCTGGCCGTGCTCAAACAACGCCATCCCCCGCTGAGCAGAAGCTGCTCTCCGAATTCACAAAAAAGGCAAAAGACTACGTCGCCAAAGAACACGTCCTCACTGAAGACAAGATGAAACCGACAAGCGACGTTGCCAAGCTGGAACAGCAACGCAAGCAGCTGCGCGATGCGGTTCAACTCTCACGCCGGAATGCAAAACAGGGCGACTTCTTCACCCCGGACACCGCAACGATCTTTCGCAAGCTCCTGGCAAATCTTCTCAACGGGCCAGACGGGGCTAAGATCAAAATCAGCCTCCAGCATGCAGAGCCCGGTGCTTCCGCACAATTCAAAGTCAACGCCGAATTTCCCAATCAGAACGGACAGCCCATTCAGTCTGTTCCCCCCACCGTCCTCCAGGCCTTGCCCGCGTTACCCAAAGGCCTGGAATATTGCATTGCCGGGAATGCGCTCGCGTTGCGAGACTCAACCGCTAACCTGGTGGTTGATTATCTTCCCAACGCTCTCCCGTGAAGAAGAAGGTTCACACCGCGATGCGTTACGCTCAGATCCTGATCCTGCCACTTCTCCTCATCCTCTATCCCGGCCTTCCCGGCGATGAAGCACCGCCCAAGTCTCCCCCGCTTCCCGCCGGTGCCCTGGACATTCGGCTGCCATTGAAGGAAGGCTCGGTTCGGTGGGCAGTAATCGGAGATAACGGGACCGGCGATCGACCCGAATTCGAAATCGCCGAGTTGATGCAACGCTACTGGTCTGACGGTCAAATTCGACTTCGTCACCATGGATGGCGACAACATTTACGGCGGCCACACACCTCGCGATTTCAAAGAGAAATTCGAAGATCCCTACAAGCCGCTTCTCGACGAAAACGTTAAATTCTATGCATCGCTCGGAAATCACGATGACGCGCAGATCGAGACCAATTACAAGCCCTACAACATGGGCGGAAATCGTTACTACACATTTCAGAAAAAGAACGTCGACTTCTTCGTGCTCGACAGCAGCTACATGACGCCGCAACAGCTCTCCTGGCTCGAAGACAGGCTCAAGGGATCGAACGCCAAATGGAAGATCGCCTACTTCCATCACCCTCTCTACACATGCGCCAAATACCATGGGTCCGACATCGATTTACGCAACCAGCTGATGCCCCTGTTCACAAAATACGGAGTCAACGCTGTGTGGAGTGGCCATGAGCACGTCTTCGAGCACATCAAACCGCAACAAGGAATCTACTTCTTTCTTGTGGGCAACTCCGGCCAGTTGCGATATCACAACATTCGCAAATCCTGCGACCTTGACGTCGTTAACCTCGATACCGACCGCACGTTTATGCTCGTGGAGATCGATGGCGACACTCTCTACTTCCAGGCCAACGCGCGCTCCGGCGCCGTCGTAGACTCGGGCGCTCTCCCTCTTCAAAAGGCGCTGAAGTAAACTACCTCCGCTGAAAATCGCCAAAAACTCCTCTTGACATCGCAATGGTTCGTGCTAACTTACCGTTAGTGGACGCTTACCTTCAAGCCGGACTCGATGCACTCGCCGATTCAACCCGGATGGCGATCTTTCAAAAGCTCTCCGGCGGCCCCATCGCAGTCAACGAACTGGCGCGCTTGCTCCCCGTTACGCGTCCCGCTGTTTCACAGCACCTCAAGGTGTTGAAGGATGTGGGCCTCGTGACCGACACCAAAACAGGAACGCGTAGGCTTTATCAACTTGATCCCGAAGGCGTAGCCCGCCTGCGCGCGCACTTCGATCAGATGTGGACCCGGGCGCTCGGCGCCTTCCAGGAAACCGTGGAAAAACCCACCGGAGGAGGTCGTAATGGCAAACCAGGCAGAAGAACTCGATCTAAGAGTATTCAAAAGCATTCGCGTCAAGGCTCCCATTGAGCGCGCCTTCTCAGTCTTCGTCGAACAGATGGAGACGTGGTGGCCCGCTACCCATCACATTGGCAAAACTCCCTTCGAAGCCATCTTCATCGAACCTCGTGCTGGCGGCCGCTGGTACGAGCGCAACGTCGAAGGTGCTCAATGTGATTGGGGCACCGTCCTCAAGTGGGATCCGCCCAACTCTGTCTGCCTCTCCTGGCACCTCGGTCCCGGCCACGACTCGCCCGACTGGGTCTTCGACGGCGATATGTCCAAATCCAGCGAAGTCGAAATACGCTTTCTCTCTGAAGGCCCCGACACCACCCTCGTCGAACTCGAACACCGAAAACTCGAGCGTCACGGCGAAGGTGCCGAACAACTTCGCGCCCTCTTCGACGGCCCCGGCGCCTGGTCTGGAATCCTGGACTGCTTCGCCAAGCAGATCGAAACACACTAGCGGGGCGCATGGAGTGGGTTCGCTATTCAGGCGAACCCACCAGCTTCCCGCTTCATTTCAAAATGGAGACAACATGAAACCAGTTATCTTCCTGCGCATCGCATCCATACTCGCGCTGATCCACTCCATCCTGCACACTATCGGCGGCGTCTTCGGCAAGCCCACGCCCGGCACCGCCACAATGGTCGCAGCAACCATGCGGCTTACCTTCCCAGCCTTTGGCACAATGCGCAGCTATGCCGACTTCTACCGCGGCATGGGCCTCGCCGTCACCATCTTCCTCACTATGGATGCCGCAATCCTGTGGCTGCTCACCTCGCTGGCAAAGTCCGACTCCGCCCGCCTCCGCCCGATCCTGGCCGTTTTCCTCATGGGTTATCTCGCGATGGCACTCAACTCCTACACGTTCTTCTTCTCCGGCCCCGTCATCGCCGAACTCCTCATCGTCACGTTTATCGCCGCAGCACTTGTTACTGCCAGGCCGGCAGTCGAGCGCGAAGAGCACACATCAACGTCCAAGTTGAAGACCGCGCAACTCTGACCATTGCCAGCGACGGCAACTCTGCCGCCAGCCTCCGATGTTCATGTACACTGGCCTTCCGCAGCGCCATACGCCGCGTGCGATAGGCCACCGAATTCCCCGGAGGTGATCTTATGAGCCGACCCGAAGTTCTCTCGACCAACCCCTTCACTACCCGCAGATCCTTCGTCGGCGCCGGCGCCGCGGCTCTTGCCGTCGGATTTTGCGAAGTCCTCCCCAACGCAGCGTTCGCTGACACCACCAGCCCCAACATGCTCGGCCCGTTGCCCGGCTACACGCCGCAAATCGGCACGTTTGTCTCACAGCTAACCTGGATGCGCGAAGCAAATGGCGTCCTCACCGCAACCAAAGGGCTCACCCAAGCCGACCTCGACTACCTCTTCGACAAGAACGCCAACTCGATCGGCGCACTCATGCTCCACCTCGCCGCCACCGAAACCTACTATCAGATGAATACATTCGACGGCATGAAATGGGATTCATGGTCCGCCGACATCAAGAAGAAGTGGGATCCAGCCATGGACCTCGGCGACGCCGGCCGCACCACTATTAAGGGCCACGATCGCGATTACTACGTCAACATCCTCCACGAAGTCCGCGAGAAGACGCTGGCCGAATTCCGCAAAAAGGACGACACATGGTTTCTCGCCGCAGACAAAGGCTGGCCGTGGGGACCGACCAACAACTTGTGCAAGTGGTTCCACGTCTGCGAGCACGAAGCGCACCACACCGGCCAGATCGCCTTCCTTCGTAAACGCCTCCCCGGCGCGAAACCCGACACCGGCTCAGGCGGAACATAATCTGAGGCTAGAACTTATTCCCTTCTATTGTCTGTTCCCCAAACAAAGCTGTGTGCCCCATTCTGTGTGCCCCATTCATGCCGCAGTTTCATCGCGGCATGAGTGGGAAACCCCAAGACTTTGCGCAATGAGCTCTATTCCCTGGTCCCTATTCCCTGCTTCTATCACCAGCTATGCAGCCACTCTTCATCCCGCCCAATCCGCACCCGCGTGTTGAAGAGTTCGCTCAATCTCGGCGCCGTCAGCATCTCCGCACGCGGACCATCGCCCACAATGCGCCCGCCTCTCATTAGGATCACGCGCTCGATCTCCGGCAAAATGTCGCCAAGATGATGTGTCACCAGCACCAGCCCGGTTCCCTCTTGTGCAAGGCGCCGCAGCGTATCGCGCAGCTCGCGTTGCGCCGCCAGGTCCAGTGCGTTCGATGGCTCATCCAGCAATAACTGGCGGGGCCGGTGCACCAGCGCTCGCGCAATCAGGATGCGCCGTTTCTCGCCGGCAGACATCTCGCCCACCAATTGACTAGCCAGGTGCCCAGCCTCAATCCGTTCCAGCGCTTCCACGGCGCTCTCGCGCATCTCGTCGGTCACATGCAAATTCGGCCACAGCGTCGACGCCGAAAAGAACCCCGCGATCACTGCGTCCAGTCCCGTCGTCACCGCTGTGCGCTCGCCCGGCAGTTCCGCGCCCATCAGCCCCGAGGCCACGATCCCGAAGTGCTTGCGAAGCTGGGTCAAATCCCAACGCTCGCGACCGAAGATGCGCACCTGCATCCCCGGCTGCACAATGGGATAAATCTGGCAGGTGATGGTAAAAATCAGTGTCGACTTGCCGCAACCGTTCGGCCCCAGAATCGCAACATGCTCCCCCGCGCGAATCGAAAGATTAATATCGTGCAGCACAACACGATCACCGCGCGCCACGTTTACATGGGCCAGTTCAAGAAACGCCTCGCCATGAACAGCCGCTTCTTCGCTACGGCTCTCGCCCATTCATCCTCCGAGGCACCCTCGTTTGTTAGATTAAATGGATTGACTCCTTCGTTTCGGTAAGGCCGGGCACCCAGGATCCCCCAAAATCAATCAATGAGCGATCTCTCTCAATTTGTAATCCCACGCGGCTTCCGTTTCGGAGCCGTCAAGGCCGGCCTCAAGCAGAGTGGCCGCACTGACTTCGCGCTCATCGTTGCCGACACTCCCGCATCTGCCGCGGCCGCGTTTACCGGCAACCGCGTCAAAGCCGCGCCACTACTTGTTGACGCAGAAAACCTCCGCGCCACTGCCGGCAAAGTCCGCGTCGTCGCCATCAATGCCGGCAACGCCAACTGCGCCGTGGGTCAGGCTGGCATCGACGCCGCCCGCGCCACCTGCAAAGCCGCGGCCGAAACCTTCGGCTGCAAGCCGGAAGAAGTCTTCCCATCATCCACCGGCGTCATCGGCGTTCCGCTACCCGCAGAAAAACTGATTGCCGCGCTTCCCGCGCTCGCGTCGTCCATCGGCTCCGAGTCCGATCACTTCCAGCAGGTCGCCGAAGCCATCATCACCACAGACACGGTGGAGAAGACCGCCTTCTCGCGCGTTGAGATCACGACGCCCGAGATTGATGGCCCCGGCGAAATCCGCCAGGAAGTCCGCATCGCTGCCGTCTGCAAAGGCTCCGGCATGATCCATCCCCAGCTTGTGCCGCATGCCACGATGCTGGTCTACATCCTCACTGACGCCGCCATCGAGTCTGCTGTGCTCAACAGTTATTTGCACAATTCCATCGAAGTCAGCTTCAATCGCATCTCTGTTGACGGCGATACCTCCACCAATGACACCGTGCTCCTGCTTGCCTCCGGCGCCAGCGGCGCCAGCGTGGGCGCCAACAATCCTCAATTCGCCTCCGCCCTCGCTCAGGTCTGCACCTCGCTCGCGCGCCAGATCGTTGCCGACGGTGAAGGCGTCTCCCATGTCGTCGAACTCCGCATCAACGGCGCCGCTTCCGATGCCGATGCCCTCCGTGTCGCCAAAGCTATCGCACATTCCCCGCTGGTCAAGACCGCATGGGCCGGATGCGATCCCAACTGGGGACGCCTTATGGCTGCCATCGGCTACTCCGGCGCTGAGATCGATCCCGAGACCATCGACATCTCCTTCGGCGACCTGCCCATCTGCCGCAACGGCGGCCGAGCTCCCGCATATGACGAAAACGCAGCACATGCCTACATTCAGCAACCCGAATTTTCCATCGTCATCGATCTCAACCAGGGCCATGGTTCCTGCAAGTTCTGGACCACCGACCTGACACACGAGTACATCCGCATCAACGCCGACTACACCACCTAGCATCCAACGGAATTGCAGTTACATCAGCCGGTCGATCCATCACTTGAAGCAACGCGACAACAATCACCAATGGCCAAGATCATCAATTCAAAGCCGGCACGCAAGGCAAAGCCACCGGAGGCAAAGACCTTCTCCCTCATTTCGAATGAGAAGCTGCTAGCCATGTATTCGGCAATGATCAAGTGCCGCATGCTTGAGCAGCGCGCAACGGCGCTCTTCCAACAAGGCAAACTCGCGTTCGATCTGCATGCATCCTCCGGCCGGGAGGCCGCGTCTGCTGCTATCGCAATCGATCTTCAGCCCAACGACGGGCTCAGCATCGCGCCCGGCGATTGGCTCCCTGCACTTGTTAAAGGCATGGCCCTTGAAACGTTATTGCGAACACTGGCGTCCCCTGCGGCAAAGCTCAACGGGCACCGAACATCCGTTGCACCCGATCCTGAGTTGAAAAGTATTCTCGCCGTGGATGAAGCTCGCCGACCCGAATTTGTTCGCGCGCTCGCCGTTGCAGCGCATGCAGCGGGCAAGGGCGCCATCGTCACCGTCATTCTTCCTTCCGCCGAAGAATTGCTTGAGCCATGGCACAGCGTCCTCGTCGAGGCTGCATCCACAAGACTCCCTATCGTATTTGTGCACCACGATCCCATCTTGCATCGCGATTCCGTCGCTGCGGCAAAGCAGCCCGGCAAGTCCGCCGCCAGCCGCAAAGGCAAAAATCCTGACGCCCTGTTTCACGGAGTGCCCGCTATCGCCGTCGACGCATGTGACGCCGTAGCCGTCTATCGCGTAGCTTACGAAGCGATCATCCGCGCACGGCAGGGTCGCGGTGCAACTTTGCTCGAGTGCCTGGCTTATCCCGACGCATCGGCCGACAGAAGCGAAAAACCGGGCGATCCCGTTTCCTCGATGGAAAACTACCTCAAGCGAAAAGGCATCGAACCTGAACAGCACCACCAGCAGATTGTCGCCAAATTTAAGCGCGACATGGAGTTGGCTACCCGATTCCTCGATCTATAGTCCAAATATCATCCCGTCATCTATCTTCCGGGTTATGTACGACATAGCAGATTTGAAAGCAACCTGAATGGTAAAGTGAGGAAATGAGCGTCTCGAAACGCCCAGGCATTGCATTTCTTACATCCAGTGCGATTTTGCTGGCAGCCTTCTCAAGCATTGATCCCGCCTCACTTGCCGCCGAAACATCGGAGGCCGACGGAAGCGCCGCTCAAACGCTCCCCGATCCCAGCCGGCCCGTCTCTGTTTGTGAGCCCTCATCGCTCGACTCCCCTTACATCCCCGTTGACAGCTGGGTTTATCAAGCTGTCTTCCGACTCTATGGTCTCGGCTATGTCGACGACGTCTTTCTCAATATGCGTCCCTGGACTCGTGCCAGCCTCGACCACATGCTCGAGCAGGCAGGCGCGCGCATTGATGACGCCCAGGACACACCCGACCCGACATTGGACCAGGCAGAGGAAATCTACAAAGCTCTCGATCGCGAGCTTCACCCCGATACGCAGGGTCCTTGTCGCACGTTCAAAGGCAGGGCACGCGTTGAATCCATCTACACTGCCTTCCGCGGAATCAGCGGCACTCCGCTCCACGACAGCTATCACCTCGGCCAGACCGTCATCAACGACTATGGCCGCCCCTACGAGAACGGATTCAACAGCTACACCGGCATCAGCGGATACGCCTCCGCTGGCCGCTTCCTTGTCTACGCACGCGGTGAGTTTCAAACGGCGCCTTCCGCCACTGGTTACTCAGCAAACCTGGCGCAGGTCCTCTCCGGAGTAGACGACATCACATTCATCGATCCGAACACGGGACAGCCCTACCACCAACCGACGATTCCCCTCGGTCCCATTGATACAACAACGCACGCACGCTTCCTCGAAGCCTACGTCTCGGCCAACGTTCTCTATCACGAGTTTTCGTTTGGAAAACAGGATGACTGGCTCGGGCCCGCAGTGGGCGGGGGATTCGCGTTCTCCAACAACGCGGACGGTTTTTATTCATTTCGCATCAATCGCGTGGAGCCCTTGCACATTCCGTGGTTGTCCTACGTTACCGGTCCATTTCGCTATGAATTCGTGATCGGTGCTCTGCATGGCCACACCTATATTCCCAATCCGTTGTATCCGGGTGCAGGACAGCCCAACGTCATCAATCCGGGTAACCCCTGGACGCACCTTGAGAAGGTAAGCTTCCGGCCGACAGAGAACCTGGAATTCGGTTTCCAACGCACAGTCATCTGGGGCGGAGAAGGCCATGGTCCAATCACCCTCCATACATTTCTAAAGAGCTTCTTCAGTCTCTCCTCGCCGACAAATGGCGATAAACTTGGTCCCAACGATCCCGGCGCGCGCTTCGGCGCTTTCGATTTCTCCTATCGATTGCCGTTCCTGCGCAAGTGGCTTACCCTCTACACCGACGGCGAAGTGCACGACGACGTATCGCCCGTCGACGCACCACGCCGCGCAGCATGGCGCCCCGGTCTCTATCTGTCGCACGTACCCGGCCTGCCGAAACTCGACGTCCGCGCTGAAGGTGTATACACCGATCCGCCGGTTTCGAGCAGCCAATCCGGCCGCTTCATGTACTGGGAATTTATCCAGAAGCAGGGTTACACCAACAATGGCCAGATCTTTGGCGATTGGATCGGCCGCGAAGCCAAGGGCGGACAAGCCTGGATCACGTGGCATCTCAGCGGCAACGAGTGGATTCAGGCCGGCATGAGAAATCAAAAAGTCGCAAAGGACTTCATCCCCGGCTCAACTACGCAGATTGATCCCGCCACCGGTGGACTCATTGAGGGCGGCACCACGCTCAACGACATCAACTTCCAGGTGGTGAAGCGCATCGGCAAGGATTTCGAGATCAACGGCAACTTCGCCTTCGAACACTGGAAGGCACCCATCTATCTCCCCGGCCAGCAAACCGTCACCACCACCACCATCAAGCTAACCTGGTACCCCACCCGCAAACTCAACTTCTAATCTCCAACTCCCCCACCAGAATCGTAGAACTCACCGCAAGAGCCGGTCCACCATCCATGACGCCGGGTGCCACAAGTCCAGCTTTTGAGACCTGGGAGAAATGCTCAACACCCACCATGCTGGGTGCCCCATGTCTCGCTTTTGAGACATAGGAGAAACACGTCAACACGCACCATGCTGGTGCCCCATCCATGACGCAGCCTTATCACGGCATGGGTGGGAAAGCACGCCCATCAACAAGCACCCGTCATCCTGAGCGAAGCGCAGCGAAGTCGAAGGACCCGCTTCTGGCAGGGCACCCCCGCGAGCCGTCAAGCCGGGTGCCCCATCCATGACGCAGCTCTATCGCGGCGTGGGTGGGAAAGCACGCCCCCGCTATTCCTCCCGCATCAGAATCGTCGGACTCACCGCAAGAGCCTTTTGCGCCGGAATCCACGCAGCCACCAGCCCCAGCATCAGCATCGCGAGAATTACACCGCCCAGAACCACCGGATCATTCGGAGAAGCCTGGTACACGATGAACGACAACACCTTCGTCGCCAGAAGCCCCAGCATCAATCCAGCCACCGAGCCCACCGAAAGCAGAATGAACGCACGCCCCAGCGCCGTCCGTAGCACCTGCTTGCGCCGCGCGCCAAGCGCCATGCGAATGCCCAGTTCGCGCAGCCGCTTGCTCACCGTATACGAAGCCATGCCAAAGATCCCGGTTACCGCAAGCATCGCGCCCAGCAGCCCCAGCACACCAAGAGCCACCGACGCCACGCGCGCTGCGAACAACGCGGAACCCATCGCCTGCGTCCACGGTCTCACCACGATTGGCATTGCCGAATCAAGCCCGTGCAGTGCCTTCTCCAGCGCCGTCGAAATCTCCTGTGGATCGCGGTTCGACCGCACCAGCAGCCAGGTGTTGCTCGACCGCTCCTGTAGAAACGAGAAGAACATCGCCGCCTGTTGATCCTCGGTGAGGGTACGATATTTTCCGTTTTCCACCACACCCACTACTTCGGCACGCTGACCGCCATTGAATTTGAAATGCCCGCCAATGGCTTTGCTCACCGAACCAAAAACCTTCACTGCAAATTGCCGGTTGACCAGCGCCACCTTCGGCGCCTTGGCGTCGTCTTGCATCCTCAGGTCTCGGCCCGCCAGCAGGGTGGTGCCGGCCGCTTGGATATAGCCACGCGAGATGTGATAATCCATCGCATCTGCAGCCACATTCGTCGGGCGGTAATCCGTGGTGCTGTCGGCATAAACAAACGAGTCGCCACCCTCCAG
Organism: uncultured Acidobacteriaceae bacterium; assembly: GCA_963832035.1. GTDB lineage: Bacteria > Acidobacteriota > Terriglobia > Terriglobales > Acidobacteriaceae > Telmatobacter. Next base: position 182,551 of record CAWHSK010000007.1, read on the forward strand.
GCCAAGCGGCAGGTGGTCCACATAGCCAGCGGCCGTCGCTCCCGGAATGTTCTCGGCCGCTTCCAGCATGTGCTCCTGCATCTGCAGCTCCCGGTCGTCCGCGTAGCCCGACATATGCAGCTCAGTCCCCGCGAGCATCACGTTCTGCGGCACAAATCCGAAGTTGCTGTGCATCGATCGAGCCAGCCCGCGCACCGCCACCAGCGACGACGTCACCAGCACCGCGCAAATCGCAATCTGCACCGCCAGCAGAACATCGCGCAGCGTCAGCCGCCGCAGCCCGCGAACACTTGCGGCACCAGTCCGAATTACCTGCCACGGATCCGCACGCAACACCTGCCGAACGGGCATCATCCCGAACAGCAAGCCACTCGTCAGCGCGAGTACCAGCGCCACGATGTAGGTGCCTGCATCCGGATTCACCGGCACGTTGATCGGCGTATCCGGAATCGGCTGCCACGTACTTAGAAAGCGCAGAACCACCACGCCTCCTGCCAGTCCCAGCGCTCCCCCGGCCAGCGAAACCATCACAGCCTCAGTCAGCAGTTGCCGCAGAATCAGCCCCCGCCGCGATCCCAGTGCCAGGCGCAATGCTGTTTCCTTCGCTTGATCCGCCGCTCTCGCCGCAAACAGGCTTCCGAGGTTCGCGCATGCAGCAAGCAGAATCAGCCCCGCCAGCAGCATCAGCCCCGCCATGAACGCTCGCGCCGGACCGCCCAGCATGTCGCCAACCAGCCCCGGCCGCGCCAGCGTGAACTTCACGCCATCATCGTCCGCCGGGTATGTTTTCGAGAGCCACGTCCCCAGCGTGTTCAGATCTTCCGTCGCCTGTCTCGCCGTGACCCCTGGTTTCAGGCGTCCCACCACAAACCCGTTGTGATTGCCGCGTTGGTTCAGCGCGTCGTAGCCCTCGATCATGGGCTGCTCCACCATCGGAATCCACATTGCAGGCGCAAAGAACAGCTCTGTACCCCGGAAATCCGGAGGCGCTACACCGATAATCGTCATCTGGTGCTTGTTGATCTGCACCATCTGTCCCACCACGCCGGCATCGCCATGAAAATGGCCGTGCCAGTACGCATAACTCAGCACAACGTACGGAGCGCTGCCGGTCCCCTTTTCATCGTTGGCGTGATAGAAACGCCCAAGGTAGGGCTGAATCCCCAACGCGTCGAAATAATTTCCACTCGCGAGATAAGGCCACGCAGTCGACGGACTTCCCCCCGTATCCACTCCCACCGGGCCCATGATCTGCGACATCACGATGCTCTCGAATGTCCGGTTCCGATCCCGCATATCGACGTAATCGGGATAGGAATGCGATGGATACTGAAAGCGCTGCACCTCGTAGAGATTCTGCGCATTCGGCACCTTCACCGGCCGCAGCACTACTGCATTCAGTACGCTGAACACCACAGCGTTCGCGCCAATGCCAAGCGCCAGCGTCACAATCGCCGTCACCGTAAATCCGGGTGACTTCCACAACTTCCGAAACGCAACTCTCAGATCTGTCATCATGATGGCCGCCTAATTCTAACTACGGCTCCGCCCGGAACACAGTTCCCATAAATTGCTGTCTGCATTTTTCCGCACCCCTTTCCCATTTTGGAACTCCACATATCTCCAACGCACACCGCATCGCGTCCATTGTGATGCCCCTCACTCCCAGCGATCAGAAACGTCACCACCTTTCAGGACTGTCATCCTGAGCGAAGTCGAAGGATCTGCATTTGCCTTTTCATCAATCCGCACAAATGTGGGTGCCCCATCCAAGCTCCGCTTGGGTGGGAAAGCGTGATTCCAGGGGCTGCGCTTTTCATTTTCTTATGGGTGCTCGATTATGATTTTCGTTGTTTAACGTCCAAACACTGTCTCTCCTGTTTCATTGTTTTTTCGCAAGTACCGGTTGTTCTCTTCATGGTGATTGTTCTGAATCGCTGATTGGGAGTTACTGGATTGCCTGGTCGAACGAATTCTCCATGTGCGCCCGCTCTCTTCATCCTCATGGCGGCGACACTCACCTCCAGCGCATTGGCGCAACTGCGCATATCTCCCACCCAACCATCATCCGAACTTTGCAAAATCAGCGGAGTCGTCCGAGACAGCCTGACAAACCAGCCGATAGAGCGTGCCCTCGTAGACGGCCAGTGGGATGCCATGCTGACGGACAACGAGGGCCGCTTCGAACTCCACCTTCCCTGCGGCGGATACACGCAGCTGCAGGCGCGGCGTCCCGGCTATTCAAATGTCCAGGGAGCGGACGCGTTCCCGGTGCAGGTTCAACCCGACACTCCTGAGATCACTCTCAAGCTGACACCGTTGGCGATCATCACCGGACACGTCTCAATTTCCAATGGTGGAGACCCTGGCGACCTCTACTTCCGCGCCTTCAAGTCCGAGTACAGGAATGGTCATCTCTGGTGGAGTTTTGCCGGGCAGGCAAAGACAGACACCAACGGCGCCTTCCAAATCTATGGACTGGATTCCCCTGCCAGTTACTTGTTATGCAGCCAGCAGGCACAGGAACACTTCGGAGTCGCCCCCATTGCCAGCGTCATCTACGGATATCCCACCACCTGTTATCCATCCGCAATGGGCACCGGCAGCGACGGCCTCTTGTCGCTCGCGCGGGGACAGCACGCCGACGTAGAAATCTCCATCACGCGCCAGCCGTTCCACCGTGTTTCCATTGCTGTGAACGCACCGCCGGGCCAGCGGCAAAACATCGATGTCCACAGCTATAACGGCGCCAGCGTAAACGCGTCGATGCGCTGGAAAGAAGATGACCAGAGCTGGGAGGCATGGCTGCCCAGCGGCGCCTATTTCGTTGAATCACGCTCCTGGAACGGCTCGCTGGCTTATGGCCGTGCCGACTTCAAGGTCGTCGATACAGCCGTAAGCGGAGTCAGAATGTCTCTGCTGCCACTCGCCCCCGTGGAAGTCCTCATCCACAGGTTGATCACCGCCAACCGCAACGAGCAGCAGATAAACGAGGCCGATCCGGGCCTTCAACTTGAGTTGATACCCGTTGAACGCAGCCTGGAAGGTTCCGGTGGCGGCGGAGTCGGCCTTCGCCATTCAGAAGAGGAGACGCCCGGTCATTTCGAAGCAATGGGTGTCACTCCGGGTCGCTATTGGGTGCACGTTCCCTGGGTGCAAGGCGGCTACATCAGCGCAATCAGCAGCGGCTCCACCGATCTCACTCGCGAGCCGCTGGTCATCGGCCCCGGCAACACTGTGTCAGCCAATCGAAGTAACCATCCGCAACGACGGAGGCACGATCGATTGCACCGTCAACAATCCTCCCAATGCAGACGGGCGAAATGGGTTCGGAGTTTCAGCTCAAATTCTCAAATGGCCCAACGGTCTACGTCATTCCCACAGGACTGCGTCTCTCAGGGTTCCCGCAAGCTCAAATTTGGGGTCCGAACGGAGACGCGCATTTTGAGAATCTGGCCCCCGGACTCTATCGTGTCGTTGCTCTCAGCAAATTCAAAGACCTCAATACCGCCGATCCAACTGAACTGGCCAGCCTCATCGCGCAAGGAAAGAGCGTGACCGTTGAAGCGGGAACGACAACATCCGTGCGAGTCGATTTCGCAAACCCCGAAGCCGAGGAGCCTAATCCGTGAGACCCCCGTGTCGGATGACCGTGCTTGTATTTACATCCCTCTCGGCCGCATGCCTGTTTGCGCAGACGCCCGCCGTCAGCGGGCACCACGAGATCAGCGGAATCGTCGTCAGCGCGAAATCCGGTGAGCCGCTCGAGAACACATCCGTCACGGTGTTCCAAAGCAGCAACAGAAAAACAGTCGCGGAGACGCTCACCAACAAAGCCGGCAGATTCCAGTTCTCCGACGTTGCCAACGGTAAATACGATCTCGTAGCTTCTCGCCGAGGCTACGTTCCCTCCGCATATGAACAACACGACGGCGGCATCAACACCGCAATCGTCACAGGAGATGGGCTCGTCTCGACCGGCCTTCTGTTCCAGCTTGAGCCGCAGGGGCGCATCTTCGGAACCGTCCAGGAAGACTCGGGAGATCCGGTCCCCTCCGCCCAGGTCAAGCTGTTTCAAAAAGACACCAACGGCGGTACGGGCAGAATTCTCGTCATCAGGGGAGATAATGCCGACTCCATGGGCAACTTCGAACTCGGCAACCTGCCACCCGGCAAGTATGTCGTTTGTGTCATTGGAACGCCCTGGTACGCGCAGCCGAGGCGATCATTCCCCGGAATGCTTTCAACCGCGGCAAGCGGCCTCGCAAGACTGGATGTGGTCTACGCGCCCACATGCTACCCAGGCGCGACAGATCCCGCCGAAGCTGAGTCCATCGCCGTTGCCGCCGGCGAACAGGTATCGCTGAACCTCACGTTGCATCCAGTTCCTGGAATACACCTTTCTGTGCCGATTCCCGCAAGGGACGACAACGGTCTGCCCGCCTTCTCACCTCCTCAAGTGACCACAAATATCTTTGGAACTTCGGAGTCCGTTCCGACGCAAGTTAATTTCACCAGGGAGGATCCCCATGGCCCGTACACCGCCGACATCGAGCTTCCTGCCGGGCAATATACGTTCAGCTTTCCCGGACAGAACGGAGACCCTGGCCGGCACATGATTGTCAATGCTGATGCAAGCGTATCTGCCCTCACAACCACATCCGCCGATCCAGATCCAACGGTCAACGGAACCATCCAGGTTGAAAACGGAGAGCCTCTGCCCCAAGGCTCAGTCGTTTGGCTCGAATCAAGAGAAGGCAAGCCAGGCCCGGCCACCCAGGTAAACCCCGACGGAACCTTCACCATGCAATCTCTGCAGGCGGGTGTTTACACCGTGGGTGTGAGTTCATTTCCGATTGCGCGCCTGAGCGCAAAGGGTGCTCAAGTGCGCGGTCATTTGCTGACGGTCGGCGGTGAGCCCGTCCAACTGAATATCGTTGTCCGCCGATCGAGCGCAATCTTGAACGGCATCGTCAAGCGAAGCGGAGTTCCGGCCTCTGGCGTCTTCGTTCTCCTGGTCCCAACAGGTGTTCAGCAAACTGGAGATCGTGCCCTGCCCAACCAAAGCGATTCCGACGGAACATTCAACTTCCGCCGCATTCCTCCGGGAGACTACACGATTGTCGCCATTGAAAACGGCTGGAAACTGGATTGGGCAAACGCCGACACGATCAAGCCATATTTGGCCCGCGGCCAACAGATAAGAGTCCGGCCACAAACCCAGGAAATCGATCTCCCGGATTCGTTGCAGCCAATGCCGCAAAACCCGCAATAGAGAACCGGCTGCTTTTAAGTCGCCCGCCGACGTCAGCATCGATGCCATCCTTGCTACGCATTTGTCTTCCTTGCCAGACTGGGAAACCACGAACCTACACCAGCCGTGTCATCCTGAGCGCCGCACGCCTGGGGCCCCTGCAGATGATTCATCATCTGTGGGGTAAGCGGCACGAAGGATCTGCTTTTGCTCTTCGCTCACACCGCCCAATCCACAGGGTGCCTATCCATGACGAAGTCATGGTGGGAAAGCAAAAGTCTCGCTTTGAACGATCTGGAAAGCACATCACTCCTCCCAACCGCGTCATGAACCGCCACGATGGAGGGTGCCCCATCCATGACGAAGTCATGGGTGGGAAAGCAAGTCATTCAACGCGCCGCGACAAAGTTCGGACGTGGCCGCAGACCGCGAAGAAAGTGTCATGTAGTTATACTTCGCCGGGTGCCCCATCCATGACGCAGCTTCATCGCGCATGGTGTGGGAAAGCACGCCCTTCAACATACCCCTTCTTCCTGCTCGGAACTCTCCAGGGCACTCCCCGCAAGCCGTCAAGCCCCCGCGCCCCTAGATTTCCCCTAAACCGCTGAGTCAGAACGACAAAATCCTCAGCCTGATTTGCAGGCTATTTCCCTTCCGCGGCGCACAATAGATTCAAGATCCGGGCATCGGGCACCGCCACGACCAAACCATAGAAATGCCCTGTGTGCCCGACAAGAGCCTCAACCCAGCCCGTAAGTCCTTTTCTGAGACGACTCTGGATCTAAAGTCTTTGTCAGGACGACTTTAGCGACGAGCCGTCGCCATAAGCCCTTACAGCTCAGGACTTTGCTTCCAGAGTATGGGTGGGTACACCCCCCCGGTTTTCAATTCAAAGGTAAAAAAATAGAGGACGATGCCCGAGCTGCTCAGGGCAAGCGCTGTACAAACGTTTTTCTAATTCGCGCCTTGTGTTCCGGCGCCTTTTTCCCGCGTCAGCACATACGATTTGCGCCGGTCTTTCGACGCATGATCGATCTGCTTCCAGAACGCCACGAAGTAGTCGATGGCGGAGATCGTCGACACCAGCACCGTAAAGTAAATCGCAGCAATAGCGATCCATTGCACGGGAATCACCAGCATGCCGAACTGCCACTGATACCAGCGGTGCGCCAGCACGGCAGAAACTACGCAGACAATCTGCACCACCGTTTTGAGCTTGCCCAGTTCGCTTGCCTGGATCGTAAAGCCCTCGGTCGAGGCGATCGAACGCAGCCCTGAGATGAGGAACTCGCGCGCGATGATGACCACCACAATCCACACCTTCACTACCTGCGGGTTGTATGCCACCAGCGCGATCAACGCGCCCGTAACCATGATCTTGTCCGCAATCGGATCCAGCAGCATGCCCATCGTGGTGATCTGCGCACGCTTGCGTGCCAGGTATCCATCTAGGCCGTCAGTGATCGAAGCCAGTATGAACAGGACTGAAGCCAGAATCTCCTGCTCGCCGTTCGGTCCCTGCAAGGGGAAATGCGGCGACAGTATCCACAACAGCAGCGGGATCATCGCAATCCTGCTCAACGTGATGGAATTTGGGAGATTCACTATCTTGTTATCAACCTTCTAAAGCTTTCCTGAAAATTGAGCCCGTGTGCCATAAGTCTTTCTCAAATCGAGTTCTTACTGAACAGCTTGTTTCGAAATCTCAAAACCTTCGTACCCGCACCCGCTTGTTTCAAAGCAGGTACCATTACAACTATAGACCGCATCACACGAGCCTCTCAAACGGCCCGGTCAGAACTCCACGCGGCGCATGCAACCGATTTCCAATTGTCACTTGTCGACTTGGGAGACCTGCAACTTTGTCGCCAGCACATCGAGAAAGGGCTGCTGACTCTTCAGGATGGACGATTTCGCGGCCGAAAGCGAGTACCATCCCCCGCGATCCACCTCCGGAATCTCAACCATGCGCCCCGAACGTGGCGGCCACTCCACCTCACAGAAATTGCTGGTCAGCTTCTGCGGATCGCAATCGCCCTCAAACGCCCAGGCTCTCACCAGCTTGCCGCTTGCCTGCTTTACGGTACCGAGATCGATGAATTCACCGCTCGCTTCAAATCCGGTCTCTTCCTGGAATTCTCGCCGGGCAGCATCCAGCGGAAGCTCGCCGTCGACGTACTCCCCTTTCGGAACCATCCACGCTCCGGCGTCCTTATTCGCCCAGAACGGCCCACCGGGGTGCACCAGAAATACTTCGACTTCGGGCTCTCTCCGCCGAAACATCAACAATCCAGCGCTGCGCTTTTCCATTGGGACCAGTATATGTTCAACCGTTTACCATGAGGGTCGATGCTCGCGTTCGATTCACAACTCACCGCCAGCGAGGTGCTGGGTGCCTTCCATCACGACGCGCCGTTCCTGTTTCTGGGCGCCGCATTTACTACAGTCGCAATTCTCTGCGGAGCGCTTTCCCTTCTTCGCCGCAAAGTTGATCCTCTTCTGCTGTGGCTTGCCGCATTTGCGTTTCTTTATGGCTTCCGCTTATGGCTCATCACCGGCATCGTTAATATCGCTCTTGCCGGCAACTCCTACTTCGGCCGCATCAATTGGGCAATCAACTTCCTTACCCCTATACCAGCGTTTCTTTTCTTCCAGACCGCAGGCCTTTTGCCTCGACGCCAAAGGCTATTTACTGTCTCACTGATTTCGCTGTTCCTTGGCCTGGCGGTTGCGACATTGCTGTTCGGCCGCGTGCCTGTATTCCATACCGTGAACAACATTGCAGTCATAGCAGCACTTCCCTTTGTTCTGGTACGGACCTACTTACAGGGTGCAGTGAATCGCGATTTCGTCATCATGCGCCGCGGCCTTCTCTGTTTCGTTGTGCTTGCCTTGTGGGATAACACCCTCGGAGATTTCTGGCTGCACCGAAGTATTGAGCCGTATGGCTTTGCTGTCTTTCTTTCCTGTCTGGGCTACGTCGCGGCCCGGCGTGCTTTGCAGCGCGACCGCGAATACAGTGAGGTTCAGCAGGAGCTCGATCTCGCCCGCCGCATGCAGCTTTCCATTCTTCCTTCTTCTTTCCCGGCATCGCAATCGTTTCGCGTCGCAGCAAAGTACGTGCCCATGACCTCGGTCGCTGGAGACCTCTACGACTTCCTGCTAGCCGACGACCAGCACGCAGGACTCCTCATCGCCGACGTTTCGGGCCACGGCGTTCCGGCCGCGCTGATTGCCTCGATGGTAAAGATGGCCGCCACTTCGCAGCGAGCGCAGGCAGCTCACCCCGCGGCTCTGCTGGCTGGAATGAATGCCGCACTCTGCGGCAACACGCAAGGCCAATATGTGACTGCCGCGTACGTCTACCTCGATTCTCAGGCTGGAGAGCTGCGCTACTCGGCCGCCGGTCATCCCGCGATGCTGCTGTTGCGCGCCGGAAGCGTTACAGAGATCGCGGAGAACGGGATGCTGCTGGCTGCGGTTGACGGAGCAATCTACGACAACAAGTCCCTGCCGCTCGAAACAGGCGATCGCCTGCTGCTTTATACCGATGGGCTGGTCGAAGCGCGCAACGCCGATGGCAAGCTCTTCGGAGAACAATCTCTCGCCACTGAACTGAAAACCAGCGCCCTCATGTCACCTTCTGAGACCGTCGATCACCTCATCGCCGCAGTGCAGCACTGGGCAAAGACGCAGGACGATGATCTGACGGTGCTGGTCTGCGATTTTGTTGGCGGGCCTACGCCTGTGGCCGCGGATTAGCGTCAAGCGAAACGGGCCGCCGAAGCGACCCGTTCACATTGAGAGTCATTACAGCTTACGCGTAAATCCCTCGTTGCTTGATCGTAAACGCCACCCGATCGATCGCCAGCATGTAGGCGGCAATCCGGTTGTTTACATTGTGAGCCTCTGCATAACGCACCACGTCATCGAAGCTGTCGCGCAAAATCGTCTCCAACTGCTCGTTGACGATAGCTTCCTTCCAGAAGTAGCCTTGCCGGTCCTGCACCCACTCAAAGTAGCTTGCCGTAACGCCGCCGGAGTTGGCCAGAATATCGGGCACGATAAAGATGCGCTTGTCAGCGAGGATTTCGTCTGCGACCGCCGTGGTAGGACCATTCGCGCCTTCAACAATGATGCGCGCCTTGATCTTCTCGGCGTTGCGGCTGGTAATCACATTCTCTGTCGCCGCCGGGATCAGCACATCGCAATCGGAGACGATAAGCTCTTCGCTGGGCATGGCGTCGGCGCCGCGAAAACCAAGCAGCGTACCGTTCCGGTATTTGTACTCGATTAACTGGTGAATATCGATGCCGTTGGGATTTGACAAGCCGCCATCTCTCTCGGCGATCCCAATAACCTTGTAGCCGTGCTCCATCATCAACCGCGCCGCATTCGAGCCAACGTTGCCGAAGCCCTGGATAATCACACGGCAGCCATCGATGGGCAGATTCAGATAGCGGAGACTCTCATCGCATACCACCATCACGCCGCGTCCCGTCGCTTCGACGCGCCCGCGGGAACCACCGATGTTGAGCGGCTTGCCGGTTACAACGCTCGTTACGGTGTGGCCTACATGCATGGAGTAGGTGTCCATGATCCATGCCATCGTCTGCTCGTTGGTGTTTACATCCGGTGCGGGAACATCTTTTTCGGGTCCGATAAAGTCGATAATCTCCGACGTATACCGGCGCGTCATGCGCTCCAGTTCGCCCTGACTCATCTTCTTGGGGTCGCAGATTACTCCGCCCTTGGCCCCGCCAAACGGAATGTTCACGACCGCGCACTTCCACGTCATCCAACTCGCCAATGCACGCACTTCGTCGAGCGTGACCTCTGGCGCGTAGCGGATGCCGCCTTTTCCAGGGCCGCGAGCAATGGAATGCTGAACACGGAATCCGGTAAAAATCTCGATGCGACCATCATCCATGGTCACAGGAAAGTGAACGATAATTTCGCGCGCCGGCGTCCGCAGCAACTTCCACAAGCCTTCATCCAGATTGAGCTTGCGTGCCGCAAAATCAAACCGCGCGCTTTGCGCTTCCCAGGGATTGATCTCCTGGTCCAATGTCATTGTTGCTGGTGCCATACCATCTCCAATTCTTTTAGCCTGCCGCGGAAAGGCCTGAGGTCCTTTCACAAGCCAACTGATAGACGCAGCAAGATTTCCCCTGTAATGGGGCCATTCTTAAGTTCAAATGCTCCAGGATTTCCCTGAGGCTTTCGTCCGGGCCCTCGAATCCCCAACATTCGCCCAAACCCATGTGAGTCTAGGCCTCCAGCACAGCCCCGTCAAGCCAATGGGAACCAGTCTGGGAACCCCTGGGTACCCTCCAATTTCAGGCAAAAGACCACTCTTCATGCCTGCAATTGAGGTCGAATAACTGGGAGGATCACCGAGGAGAAAAAGCCCTTCTTGATTTTCTGGGTACGTAAGGTATTCAATCTCGCATATAGACACTTCGATGTAGTGCACTAACGATAAGATAGCTATACCCTACAACGTTGGTAATGGAGACCTGGTTCAATAGCGTCATGTTCTCTAACTGCTTGGGCTAGACTCATTTTCAGCCCATGGCCTACTCCAACCATAACTATCCGGTGACCCTCGCGCCGGGAGCCGTCTTCGCCGTAAAGCCGGGAGAACAGATGTCATCTGGTGACAGGATCGTGTTGATTGATGACGACCGGGTCGTCGGCGAGATTGTCTCCGCTCTGGCAAAGGCAATGGAGTTGCGCTGCGATGTAACCCGGACCCCCGAAGACTTTTTCGAGCGAATAGGGCCAGACACCACGTTGATCCTGCTCGATCTCGTCATGCCCGAGATGGACGGGATCGAGATCCTTCGCCTGCTTGGCGAAAGAAACTGCAAGGCGCGTATCGTTTTAATGAGCGGGATCAATATTCGTGTCATCGAAACCGCCAAAAAATTGGCCCAGTCTCTTGGTCTCACCGTAGTCGGCCACCTCCAAAAGCCCTTTCCGATTGCGCAATTGCAAGACGTGCTGAGCGCCAATATCGCCCCTGAGAAGCCCGCAGATTACCAGCTCGAGCAGAGGGTCGCAGTTTCAGACGAGGATTTGCGCCGGGCGTTCGATCGCGACGAATTCGTCCTCTACTATCAGCCGCAGATCAACATCTCCACCGGCACCGTAACAGGAGTTGAAGCTCTATCGCGATGGCAGCATCCCGAACTCGGTCTCGTGTACCCAGATAATTTCATCTTCAGAATTGAAGATTTGGGGCTCATGGACCGGTTTTGCTGGATTACCGCCGAGCGGGCCCTTAACGAGGTAAAGCAGTTTTCGGCATCAAATGGCCATCTTCCTCGGCTTGCCATCAATGTCTCTGTCAGCTCACTTCGCGATCTGAAGTTTCCCGATATCCTGATGAACCTCGCGCGCAAGTACGACTTTCCCGCCGAGCGCATCGTCCTTGAGATTACCGAATCTGGTCTCATGGAGTTTTCTCTGGCTCTCGACGTCCTCACGCGCCTGCGCATGCGCAATTTCCAGCTCTCCATCGATGACTTCGGCACCGGCTACTCCATGATGAAGCAGCTTCAGAACGTTCCCGCAATCGAACTGAAGATCGACAAAACGTTCGTGAGGCACATGCACGATCATCACGCGGACCTGGTCATGGTCGAAAAAATCATCGAAATGGGCCATGAACTCGACATGGAAGTGATTGCCGAGGGAGTCGAAACCGAAGAACAGTACAAGATTCTGCGCGAAAAAGGCTGCGATGGAGTCCAGGGTTATCTTTTCAGTCGCGCCCTGCCGCCAAGCGAAATCGTTCGCTGGCTTGAATCGCATCGCACCCAGCAAGTACAGTAATCCCGTCGCCATTCACACGGGATCGCAGGGTTCCATAGACAATCCCAACTACACGCTTTTGCTCCGGTGACACAGTTTGTTCGTGATTGCCGATTGATGCTTTAGGCGACCGGGGAGACTTATGCGCAAATTTGCAGGCGCGTCGCTTGCTGCCTTACCTCTGCTTACGCTGCTGACGGCGTTCGCGCAAATTCCGTCGGCAAAAGCGCCGGCGGCCACCAGCCCGGTTGCCCAGCCTCAAGCCATAAAGCCTGGCACCAGCGCTCCAACGCCAGCCCACCCGCTTGACCAGGCTGACCTCTCCGCATTCTTCGACGGCATTCTTCCTCTGCAACTCGAGCGAAGCGACATCGCAGGCGCCTCGGTCATCGTGATTAAGGATGGCAATGTGCTGCTTCAGAAGGGCTACGGATACGCCGACGTCAAGTCGAAGAAACCTATCGATTCGGCATCTACAATCTTCCGTCTCGCCTCGATCTCAAAGCTCTTTACCTGGGTTTCTATCATGCAACTGGAAGAGCAGGGCAAACTCAACCTCGATACCGACGTCAACCAGTATCTCGATTTCCAGATTCGCCCCGCCTTCAACAAGCCGATCACGCTGCGCAACATGATGACGCACACCGCAGGATTTGAAGAGACGGTCGATGACATCATCATCACGAACCCTAAGCAAGCTGTTTCGCTGCGCGACTATCTCATTGCCAACCAGCCAATGCGCATTTATCCTCCGGGGGAAATTCCGGCCTACTCCAATTACGGGGTCGGTCTTGCAAGCTACATCGTCCAGCGCACCAGCGGTGAACCCTTCGAGCAATACGTGCAGGAGCACATCTTCTCGCCCCTCGCCATGACGCACTCATCGTTCTATCAGCCGTTGCAGAAGTCGCTGGCAAGCCTGCCCTCCGAGGGCTATCGGTCAAATACAACCAAGCCTCCCGTTGGATTTGAAATCTTCAATCCAGTCGGCGCAGGGGGCATCTCCTCCAGCGCCGCCGACATGGGTCGGTTCGGGCAGGCGCTGCTCAATGGCGGCGAACTCGACGGCGAACGCATCCTCAAATCGGAAACCCTCGCCTTGATGTGGACCCCTCAGTTCCGCGCTAGCGATCAGTTGCCACCCATTTGCATGGGCTTCTATCAGAACTGGCGCAATCATCTTCGCTGGATCGGCCACGAAGGCGATCTTATCGCCTTCCATAGTCTGTTCTTCGTTGAACCGACGCAGAAGCTCGTGCTCTTCGTCTCCTACAACTCGGCGGGCGGTGGATCCGAGCCGCGCCCTGAGATCATCAACTTCTTCTCCGATCGCTACTTCCCGGGCACGTCCGAAGTGCAGTATCTGAAAACGCCGGCAAAGGATCTGAATCCTCTTGCCGGCACCTACGAATCTACTCGCCGAGACGAAACAACGCAGCTGAAGCTTTCAACGCTTTTCGGTCAGCGCAGCGCCTCGGTCGATAAGGATGCCATTCTAACCATCGAGGGAGTGAAGGACCTTCGCGGCCATCCAATCAAATGGAAGGCAATCGCCAAGGACTTATGGCAGGCCGATGGCGATCAGCAGCGCATCTTCGCAATTCGCGACGGCAATAACAAGGTAGTACGTCTCGCGGTCGACTTTCCAGGTGTCCAACTTCAGCGGGTGCCCTGGTACGAAAACCAGTCGTGGGTGATGGTCGCGCTGGGTACGAGCCTCGGAATTCTGGTCCTCGTTGTGCTCGCGAGCCTCATCCGCACATGGAGACGGCTATTTCAACGCCGTCGCCCGCGCCCTGAGCCACAGCCGGGAACCATCTGGCTCACGGCAGTTCCGCGGCTTGCATCGTTTCTCTGGACCTTGTTTCTCGGCACTCTCCTTTGCTATTTCATGGTCCAAGGAGACGACCTGATGCCGCCCACACCGGAGTGGTTCAAGTGGTTCGTGCTGATCGATTTCGTTGCGATGCTGGCAATCGTCGTCAGCACGCTCGCCGTCATTGCCGGAATTGATGCGTGGAGCCGGAACGTTCGCGTGATTACAAAGGTGAAATTCACATTTGTCGCGCTCGCTTGCGCCTTCCTGAGTTGGTTTGCCATTCACTGGCACATCATCGGTCCCACGAACCGCATTTAGGTCGCTCAGCGCCGTCACTTGCCAAAATTGAGAGGCCTTCCCTGCAATTACACTGGTTCCTGTGAAGCCCTCATCGAGTCTCATCCAGCCCAGCCGCAAGGATTTTCTGGCTCTCGCCAAAAAGCACACGCTTGTCCCCGTTTACCGCACGCTCACAGCCGATCTCGAAACTCCGGTATCGGCCTTTCTGCGCGCGGCATGGCAGGAGCGCGAATGCTTTTTGCTGGAATCCGTCGAGAACGGCGAACAGGTGGGGCGCTACACGTTTATCGGACTCAATCCGTACAAGCGCATTGTCGCCCGGGGCCAGCAGATCGAAATCACGGAAGCCAGACGCACCACTCACATTGAAGGCGACATTTTCCACGTGCTGCGCGAAGCGCTCGGCGGCCACAAGCCGGCGCGCATCGCAGGACTGCCTCCCTTCACCGCCGGTGCCGTCGGCTTCTTCGCTTACGACGCAGTTCGCCAAATCGAGCGTCTGCCGAATCACGCCAAGGACGAGCTTGGTGTTCCCGACGCCTGCCTGCTCTTCTTTGACGAGGTGCTGGCCTTCGATCACGTTCGCAAGCAGATCTGGATGGTTGCCACCGCCGACGTTACGCTCGCCAAACCCGACGAAGCTTACGCGAAGGCCGTGAAGCGGCTGTCAGCGCTTGAAAGACGCCTGGCCAAGCCGCTGCCGAAGCTGCCCTCGTCGCGCAGCGCGAAACCGGTCGAGGTGAAGCGCCGCACCAGCAAGAAGAACTACCTCGCCGCCGTCGAGCACACCAAGGAGTACATCGCTGCAGGCGACATCTTCCAGGCAGTACTGTCCCAGCGCCTTGATGTTTCTACAGGCATGGACACTTTCCAGGTCTACCGTGCGCTGCGCACCGTGAACCCGAGCCCGTACATGTACTTCCTCCGCTTCACGCCCGATGGCCCGCTGGGCTCCTCGAAAAAGGCGAAGCCGTCCGACACCATAGAGCTTGCCGGCTCGTCGCCGGAGCTGCTTGTTCGCGTGCACGATCGAAAGGTTGAATACCGTCCGATTGCAGGCACTCGCCCGAGAGGTGCAAACGAAGCCGAAGACCTTCGCCTCGAAGACGAGATGATGCATGACGATAAGGAACGCGCGGAGCACGTAATGCTCGTCGACCTTGGCCGCAACGACGTGGGCCGCGTCAGCGACTTCGGCAGTGTCAAGGTCGATCGCCTCATGTTTGTCGAGCGCTACAGCCACGTGATGCACATAGTCAGCACCATTGAAGGCAAGTTAAAACCAGAGCTGACCGCCGTCGATGCACTGCGAGCCTGCTTCCCTGCCGGCACGCTTTCGGGCGCGCCCAAGGTGCGCGCGATGGAGATCATCGAAGAGCTCGAGCCCTCACGCCGTGGCACCTATGGCGGAGCCGTGCTCTACGCTGATTTCTCCGGCAACCTCGACTCCTGCATCGCGATTCGTTCGCTGTTGACCACCGGCGGCAAAGGATACGTGCAGGCGGGAGCCGGAATCGTTGCCGATTCAGTTCCCGAACTCGAGCATGCGGAGTCTCTCAACAAAGCGCAGGCCGTAATTCGCGCCATCGAACGCGCCCGCGAACTGTAGACGGTCCTATTCAGCCCCGAAGAGCCGCCGGAAGAAGTGGCCCATGCGCGTCATGAAGGCGGGCTTCTTTTCGCTCTTGACCTTTGGCGGCTTCGTGGCGGGCACCTGCACATGCGGAGTCGGTGTTCCACCCGTCGTTGTGATCGTGTCCGTTTCTGGTGGGGGTGACCCGCTCTTGTGCACAAACGTATCCGTCGCTTCGGTCGGCGCTCCCGGGGGAACCGCTCCTTTGGGGCCGGGAGGCGAGAGGGGCGCCAGACCAGCACTCTGCGCTTCGGGAAACTCATTGCTGTTGGGGTGTACCGGTGCCGGGCAACCGCAAGACTCTTTCTCCTGGTCCACCACTGCGTACACGCTGCCGTGCTGGAACATCACGCGTTGTCCCGGCTGCACGCGATAGACTCCGCCGTCGAAGACGCTCGTCACCAGCACGTACGGTGCGTTGACACCGGCATTGTCCACGCAGGTGTCGCCATGCTGACCAAGCCTCACCTTCACATCCGCAGCACCCGGCGCGCCGATCAGGATTCGGAAATCGGGTGTCAGCAGCACGTCGGAGTTGCGACCGGTGGCAAAGCTAGCTTCAATCGCCCCGTGATCGATCACCATCATCAACCCAGGCACTTCACCTTGCGGCACGCTGGCATCCGCAGCCAGCTTGACCGTGGTGGCTGCGCATACCCGCAGAACACCGCGCCGCGGCAACGTCACTTCCGTTGTGTTGGTGCTCGAAGTGATGGCTCCGTTTGTTGCGATCATCGCTCTTCCATTCGCTACTTGCAACGCGCCTGTCACCATCGCGGCACTTCCCGGATCTTTGCTGTCGAGCGGGACGATTGCGATGGGCCCTGATTGCGTAGGCCCGTACGTCACGTCATTCTGGGGCGGCACGACTGCAGGAGCCTGCTGTGGTTGCGGTGGCTCAACGGGCGGAGGCAGTTGTGTTTGCGCTGGAGTTGCCGGCAACTGCTGCGGTGCCGGCGCCGGAGCTGTTTGCGGCGCTTGCGCCCACGCCCAGCCTCCGGCGCAAAGTGCGGCCATGGCGATAACCGAATGCAACGAGTGTTTCGCTGGCGTCTGCTGATCTTGCATTGCGCCTACATTTCCAGGAAGTTGCGGATCATCTGGTGACCGCCTTCGGTCAATACCGATTCGGGGTGAAACTGCACGCCCTCGACCCGCAAGGTACGGTGGCGCAACCCCATGATGACAGACGCGCCCTGCTTGCTGCTGCTAGTGGCTTCAGGCGTGCGTGCCGTAACTTCCAGGTCCTTTGGCAGCGAGTCCTCGGCAACGATCAGCGAGTGATACCGCGTGCACGTGAGCGGCGTCGGCAATCCCGAAAAGACGCCCTTCCCATCGTGATCCACCTTGCTGGTCTTGCCATGCATGAGGGTGTGCGCGCGCACTACCAGGCCGCCAAACGCCTCTCCAATGGCCTGATGTCCGAGGCAAACACCGAGAATCGGCGCCTTGCCCGCCATGTGCCGAATCAGGGGGACCAGGATCCCCGCTTCACTGGGCGTGCACGGGCCAGGCGAGAGCAGGATGCGCTCCGGCTGCAGCGCCTCCACTTCTTCCACGGTAAGCTCGTCGTTACGGCGGACCTCTACGTCGGCGCCCAGTTCGCCCAGGTACTGAACAAGGTTGTAGGTGAAGGAATCGTAGTTATCGAGAACGAAGACCATGGGTGAAACCAGTGTAGCGCGGGCGGCAAGACCCGGCTGGGCTTGGCAGTTCCGCTCAGTGCCGGGCCGCGGCCGCTGGTTGACATAGAAGTCGTTCGTATCGAAGTCGCTTGACATATTTCAGCGTTGTGGTGAATATATATCGTATACGACGTATCGTATGCGACGGAGGTTAGAGATGGCACATCTAACAATCCCCTCCGTGATTGGTTACATCTGGGGAGTTCTTGCCCTCGTGTGGCTGGCGGGGCTGGCCTTCACCAAACGGACTGTTCACTCACAGCCTGCCGGGTCCCGGCTTTTTCACATGGCACTCATCCTTCTCGGGTTCACATTGCTGGGAAGCCCGCAATTCAGCGCGGGATGGTTAGGCAAGAACTTCCTTTCGCCCACGGAAAGCCTGCAGATCGCCGGGCTGGTTCTCACCCTTGGCGGCTGTCTTTTCGCGATCTGGGCACGCGTGACTCTCGGGAAGAACTGGAGCGGCCGCGCCACTGTTAAAGCGGGTCACGAACTCATTGTCAGCGGGCCGTACTCCCTTGCCCGCCATCCTATATACACGGGCTTGCTGCTGGCCTCAATCGGGACTGCTCTGGCAACTGCGGAGTGGCGCTGCATCCTTGGTCTTGCGCTGATTGTGTCGGGCTTCGCCGCTAAAATCGGCCAGGAAGAAAAGCTGATGATGCAGACATTTCCCGACGCATATCCGCGCTATCGGCAACGCGTAAAGGCGCTGATTCCCGGCGTTCTGTGACGGGCTTGGCGAGGACATTCCATGGCTAACCACGAAGGGTCGAACGCCGACGCGGACCTTGGCGCGCAGGCTGAGAAGATGGAGCAAGACCTGGGTGCAATTCGCCAGGCTCTGCGACGTCCTCTCGATGCCGAAGTGGCAAGAGGCGAGCTTACAGGGCCCCAGACTGCAGTGATGCGTGAAGTGATACGGAGTGAAGGCATCAGTCTGCGCCATCTGAGCCGCGCGGTGAACTTGGCGCACTCCACTGTCAGCGGCATCGTTGACCGGCTTGAAAAGCGCAGCTTGATTGAGCGCCGTCCCGATCCAAAGGATGGTCGCGTAAGCTGCATCCATCCCACGACCCCGGTTCGCAGATTTGTGCGGGAACGCATTCCGAAACTGAACCGGGGACCGCTGCTGGCCGCGCTCACACGCGCAAGCGAAAAAGAGCGAAACTCGATTGGCGCGGCTCTGCGAAGGCTGAGGGAACTGCTGGATGAGCGATGAGCTCGATGATTCGGCGATGTTCATCGCAACCACGCGGCGTGGGTTGCATACCCGCGGCAGTTTTGAAAGACTGCCCTTAGTCATTATGGTTCTCCACTTCTTAATTCAAGGTCGCGTGCAGGGCGTGGGCTTCCGCTGGTTCGTTCATCGCGAGGCCAGCGAACTCGATCTCCGGGGCTGGGTGCGTAACACCGAAGATGGCGACGTAGAAGTTGTAGCCGCAGGGAGCACCGAAGACCTTGCCGAATTGCGCAAGAGTCTTCGACAGGGACCGCGCGGCAGCCGGGTCGACCACCTTATCGAGCACTACCTCGACGACAGCGAAGCTAAAGGCCTTAGCGTCTTCCGCATCGAAGGGGCGTGGTGAGGCCTTCCGCGCAATTACCAGTTGTGAGTGTTTGAGTTGTCAGTGATCCAGCGGGAAACTCACGACTGAGAACGGAAGACGAGCCTCTATAATCTGTAGAGAAGCAAACCTTACAAACTTGCCGGTTCCCTTTCCCGCATTTCTTTCAACATGCGGCTTGAACTGGTCTCGAGGAGCGAGCGAACGCATGCCTGAAGCAATCAAGCCAATTGACGTAGAAGACCTGAAGGCGCTCGTGCGCACAGTACCTGATTTTCCCAAGCCTGGAATCCTGTTTTACGACATCACCACGCTGCTGAAAGACAAAACCGGCTTCGCGAAGCTCATCGACCTGCTGGCCGCCCACTATATCGAACACAATATCGACCTCGTGCTCGGCATCGAGGCCCGCGGCTTCATCTTTGGCCCGGCGCTCGCCTATCGTCTGAATGCCGGCTTTGTGCCCGTGCGCAAGCCCCGCAAGCTGCCCGCGCCTGTCGCACGCGTCACCTACGACCTTGAGTATGGGTCCGACACCCTCGAGATACATATGGACGCCATCGAGCCCGGACAGCGTGTGGTGCTGGTCGACGACCTTCTTGCCACAGGCGGCACGATGGAGGCCACGGTAAAGCTGGTGAATCAGCTCGGCGGTGAAATTGCTGGCCTGGCTTTTGCGGTGGAATTGGACTTCTTGAAGGGACGCGACCGCTTCAAGGAGTACGACGTCTTTAGCCTGCTGCACTACGATGAGTAGCAAGCGATCAGCACGGATGCAGTCTGTAAATCGGATGCAATTCGTCGTCGCCACGAGTTCCCCAAGGGGTGCCGTTCAAATTCACTGGCACGATCAACAAGTTGACTTTCAAACTCGGGGAATCCCAGCTATCCGAACCGGAGAAGGTGGATGCTGCGCGCGCCGTCGCAGCAGCTCATGACTAACTGAAAGAGCCGAAGCCGTTACAAGGTCAAAACACCACTGCCTTGCGGACGCAACCGGGGAGGTAGGACCCTTGAAGAGCTCGGCTGAAAACGAAGGCTATTTGGGAAGCCAGGATCCGCTTTCTGAAACCTCTTCCCGAGCGTCATTTCCGGCAGATGGGGGGTCAACTGACTCGCCCTGCAGCATCTGCTGATCGGCGAATCGATAGCCGACATACACATCCGTCAGCAGGTAAACCGGCTTTGACGGGTCATCTTCAATCTTTTTACGCAATTGGCGGACGAAGGTGCGGAGATACTCAACCTCTTCGCGGCAGTCCGCTCCCCACACAGCGGTCAGCAGCCTGGCATATGACACCACCCGTCCGGCGCGGCTCATCAGGCAGTAGAGAATGTCAAACTCCTTGCGCGTGAGGTGAACGGGCTGGCCGCGCTTGGTGACGCTGCGCTTGCGTGGATTCAGATGAAGTTCTCCGATCTCGATAGGCGCATCTTCAGCCCGCGCGGGCGCATGTACCCTACGTACCGCTGTGCGAATGCGGGCAATGAGCTCGCGAGTGCTGAAGGGCTTAGTAACGTAGTCATCGGCCCCGAGTTCGAGCGCCTCAACTTTTTCTTCTTCCCCATCGCGCACTGTGAGCATCAGCACGGGCAACCGCGGCGCGAAAGCGCGGATGCGGCGCAATGTCTCAATGCCTCCGATGCCGGGCATGTTGATGTCGAGGAGCACCACGTCGAATTGGGCGGAATGCAGCAACTGTAGCGCCTCTTCCCCGCGCGATGCTTCGCTGAACTGGAATCCAAGTTCAGCGAGCGGCGGTCGGAGCGCACGACGGATGGCGGGTTCATCATCGACAATCAGAATGCGAATAGCGGGCTGGTTCATTACGACTCCCTCTTTCGGGCATGGGATGGTATCGCCGCATAAAACGTATTGCCTTCATCCTGATCGCTGGTGACCCAGACATAGCCGTCGTGAATCATCGCGGCACGCTTAGCCACCGACAATCCGATTCCGGTGCCGGATGCACGGTTGGATGACGTGGAGGAGCGATAGTAGCGATCGAAGATACGCTCACGATCCGCGATTGGAATGACCGGACCGAAGCTGTGTACCGAGAAAATGACTTCGGCTTTCGACTGGACCGCGCGAATCGTAATCGTGGTGCCGTAGATCGCATATTTGCAGGCGTTGTCAATGTATTGCGACAACAACATTGTCATCAGGCGACGATCGCAGCACAGCACCAGGCTATCATCGGGCAAATCGATCGCGACCTTCATTGAGGCAAGCCGGTCGCTCAGACTCGTGACAACTTCATCGAGCAGCGAGGCCACCCCCACAGGTGTGGCGTGCACCGTAACTTCGCCCGCATCGAGGCGGGCCGTGGTAAGCAGGCGCGTCGTAAGATCGTTCAGCAGATCGGCTTGCTCATTGATCAGCGAGACCAGCTCGCTCTGGCCCGGCGAAAGCTTGCCCATCTCGTTGAGTCCGGTGGAGGCGGCGCGAATGGCAGTGAGCGGAGTTTTGTACTCGTGCGCCAGCGAGTCGAGCACGGTGGACCGAAGCTGTTCGGTCTGGCGTTCTGTCTCAATGCGGCTCTCGTTTGCAAAGGCCCGGTATCGGTCGAATGTAACAGCAATCAAAGAAGCGATCGCATTATTTGTCAGCGGGCTCGTCTCGCCGCGAAGCACAATGGAGCCAATCGGGACCGTTCCCAGTCGGACAACACGCCGCGCAATGCCGGTCTCAGAATCATCGTCTGACGTTTCGAAGTAATAGACGTTCTGCGCAAGTTCGAGGGGATCGTCGTGCCAATAACCGGCCTGGTAGATTTCGTGGAGGTCTGCATCGAAGATCACAACAGCCTCAAGCGCGAAAATCTCGTGAACCAGTTCCGCGAGCTGAGCTCCAGGTTCAACGTGCAGATTCATCTGCAGCGTGCGCCGCGTGAACTCGTACAGATCCTGCATCTGCCCGCCCCAGGAATCGGTTTCACGCGCATGCTCGGTGACACGCGCGGAAAGGCGGCTGATGACCAGCGCGGTCAGAATGAATGCCAAAAGCGTGATGGAGTTGGTTGCGTCTGTCTCCGGATTCAATCTGCCTTGCCGCATGGAAAAGTAGCTCTGCTCCACCACTGCGAAGAGAGAAACGATAACGGCCTGCCAGAATCCGCACCAAAGAGCTGTGGGCACGATGATGAGCAAGTAAAGAAGGACTGCGACGGGCAGCAGCCATTGAAGCCAGTGTGCAAAGGCTCCCACCAGCAGTACAGAAACGATGCCTAGAGCGCACTCCGTGGAGAACAGCAGAGCCTGCAAACCAGAGCCACGCGAACGTCGGCCTGCAAACGCAGCGCGGAGAGGGATGTAGGTTCCTGACAACCGGTTACCAGCCTTTCCGTCGAGTGCCATGAGGTAGGTCTACCTCGGCCGTGAGGTGAGCGCGAAAAACGTGCGCCGAACAGTGAGAACCTGACTTGCTGCAACTCGATTCGATCTTCTGAGTCCTGCATGTCGATCTCGCTCGAAATGCGCCGAACTTCAGAGAGAACTCCCCGCGTGCACCTTTCGTTTTTGTCCCAGGTAGGCTGGCATCGTGCGCGGAGAGATTGTTTCTAGATATTAACAGTTCCTCATTTGATTTTTATGAAATCGAGGGTAATGGCCCTGTCTTGAGCTCGATTCAACGCCGCGTCAATTCAGGCTTTTCGGCCCGCTGAAGCAATTCTAAATATAGATTTTCTTTCTCTAATCTTGATCCCTTCTTTATGCGTCGTTTGCATTACTAGTGTTAAGCCGCAGCGATGCATTCAAAAGAGGGAGCAGCGCTCGATGCGCATGACTTCACAATCTTTGCCAAATCGAGGTCGCATCCCCGAAGCGTCCCGGCATGGCCTGACTGAACGATAGTCCGCACCAAAGAGATTGAGTCAACAACCTCACCTCTCGCAGAAAACTTCATCCGGGCCATCTCTCAATCATGTTTAGGAGGATTTGTGTTGATAACCACTAAGTCGAGCCACATCAATTTGCAACTGCTTACGGGATTTGCACTCGCACTCGCGGTGGTGGCGGGAGCACAGACTCCAGCGACACCGCCACCAGCCGAACCGGCAGCAACGCCGGCGGCCGCTGCGGCAGCAGCACCTGCAGCAGCACCGTCCCCACTCACTACACCGTCGGTCACTGGCCCACTTCAATGGCTGCCGCCGGCCAATTTCGATGCCGGCCCGTTCGGCAAAATCTCCGCGAATGGCATAGTTACCGGCTTCGGGATGGTTCAAACCAATCACGTTCCCGGAGATGACGACGCCCAAGCCGCTCTCAGCAATGGTCAGATCTTCATTCAGAAGGCCGACGGAAAGTTTCAATGGTTCGTGGAGGCAGGCGCATATACTCTCCCGTCTCTTGGAACTGCGTTTCTGCCCGCCGATAAGACCGTGAGCAACTTCTATGGTCCGGTGCCGGTTGCATTCGCCAAGATACAGGCGGGAAAGACCACGCAATTCATGATTGGCGCTCTGCCAACTCTGGTTGGAGCCGAGTACACCTTTACGTTCGAAAACATGAACATCGAACGCGGTTTGCTGTGGAACCAGGAGACTGCCGTCAGCCGCGGAATACAAGTGAATCAGGCTCTGGGCAAATACCTGAATGCCTCGTTCAGTTGGAACGACGGCTATTATTCCAACCGGTATTCCTGGCTCAGCGGTTCTCTGACCTATACCAAAGGTCCTCATGCGCTGGCATTTGTGGGCGCGGGCAACCTCGGCCAGACTGCTTATCAAACCCCAGCCACGCCCGTCCAAAACAACAGCAGCATCTACAACCTGATCTACACCTACACCAAGGGATCATGGATCATTCAGCCGTACTACCAATACAGCAACGTACCGACCAACCCTAACGTGGGTGTTGTAAAAGGTGCGTCAACCAACGGCTTTGCCGTGTTGGTAAGCCACGCCTTCAAACACGGCTTCTCGCTTCCAGGGCGCTTTGAGTACATCACGACATCGGGGAGTAACGACGAGGAAACGGTCAATCTGCTGTTTGGCCCAGGCAGTAATGCCACATCCCTAACGGCGACTCCGACGTTCCAGAAGGGTGGAATGTTTGTTCGCGGCGATCTTTCGTGGACGCATGCCAGCAGCTACACATCGGGAGACGTTTTCGGTTCATCGGGAACGAATGCCGACCAATTTCGAGCCGTTGCTGAATTCGGCTTCATCTTTGGCAACAACATCGAAAAATAGCCAACTGTTGCGGATTCTCCCGTCCTTGCGGTTGCACCACACTCCGCAAGGGCGGGCCTGCAACTTGAGAATTCAAGCACTCAAAAAGGCTCGGATTCTTGATTTCCATCTTCATCGCCCTGTTCGTAGCATTTCTCTGATCAGAAGAACTCTCAACGCTTCACGCAGCCGGTTATCTGGAGAACTTCACATCATCCCGTAGCTCCAAGTAGCGGGAAAAGATACTAAGAACTTCCATTTCCAGGAGAATTAACATGGCAGATCAGAAAGCACCACAAATGCAGGCAACTCTGGGCCTCACCGGATTGACCAGCAATGCAATGGCGCTAATCGCTCCGGGCGCCTTCCTTTGGTTAACATTCTTCATCCAGGCAACCACAGGCACCGCGGGCCAGCCCTCCACTGCGCCAGCCATGTGGTGGGGCATTCTGCTTGCTTTGGGCCTTTGCGTGGCCACGGCCGTAGCTTACGCAGAGATTTCCAGGCTCTACCCCGGAACAGGTTCCAGCTACTACTACGCTGAGCAGGCCCTGCTCTCAAAGGACAAGGCCTTCAGGTACGCGCGCATCGCGAAGTTCATCGTCGGGTGGGGTTCTCACCTCTATTACTGGGTCTATCCCGGAGTGATGGTGGCCACCACCGGCATCTTCGTCGGCTACATCGTCGGGTTCTTTGATCCGAGTTTCCTCAGCGCGTCCAATCCCGGGCCGGTGTTCATGGCCATAGTCGCCATCGCATTCTCGTTCTTCGTTGGCTGGATAGCTCAGAAGGGTGCGGGCGCATCGACCGCAGTAAACCTGGCCATCAACGTCGTCCAGATTTCTGCATTGCTGGTATTTAGCGTTCTCGCGCTGGGCTATCGCGCCAACCACCCGGCTGGATCACCGGCATTCGACTACGATGGCCAGTCGCTCGCAACCTATACCTACCAGTTCGCTACTGCCAAGGACGGCTCCATCGTCCGTGACGTTAACGGCATTCCCCAGCCTCAACTCGATGCGGCCGGCAAACCGGTTCCGTTCAGGATCGACTATCCGGCCACCGACGCCAACGGCAATATGCTCACGCACACCAGCGCAAAGTCGGTAGTCTCGCCGCATAAATTCAGTTGGGTATTCATTCAGGCGACCGTCGCGATTCTGATCCTGGTGGGATTCGAATCAGTGACAGCAATGGGTGGCGAGGCTAAAAACCCCACCAAACACATTCCGATCGCCGTAATAGCCTCGCTACTGATTCAGGGCCTGGTCTGTTACCTCATCGAGTATTTTGCTGCGAACTACTTTTTGAATTCGGGCTATACGATGCAAAACGCAGCAGGATCGGCAGCTCCGATCGGCGACATGATGATCATTGTCGGCGACGCTTTACTGGGCCAGGGCAACGGCAAGTACTTCATGATGGCCGAAGCCGTTACCGTCTTCCTCGCACTCATCGGAACCACGCTGAGCTGCATGAATACCGGCGCCCGTGTGACCTACGCGATGGGCAAAGACGACGAAGCGCCCGAGCACTTCGGCATACTTCACGCTCAGTCGCTTTCGCCGCGCCGCGCAATCTGGACGTTGGCGGCTATCTCCGCTTTCCTCGGCTGCCTCGCAGTGACGTTCGTTTTTGCCGACGCCAGCGCGCCAAGCGATGCAACTATAGCTGCTCTTCCGCATGGCTTGTTCTCGAGCTTCGGCTATTCCACACACGACAAGATGGCGGCACTGCCCAACTCCCTGCTCACCATCACCCTCACCTCCAATTTCGGCACATTCATTCTGTATGCCCTAAGCTGCTTCCTTTGCATCGTGGCGTTTCACAAGCGTCCCGATCACAGCTTTGTGAGGCACACGTTGATCCCCGGCTTCGGCTTGGTGGCGAACCTGGCTTGCATGGCCGTTTACGTACTCGGCCCGTTCTTCAACCTCGGCACGAAAATGGAGCCGCTCACTGCCCTTGGGATATCCGCCGTGTGGGGTTTCTATGGAGCCATCTACTTCCTGCGATCATCGAAAGCCAAAGGCAAGGCCGTATTGCTGGAAGCGACGTAGGTCGCCCGCTGGCAACCGCCTTGAGGTTGAATCCGTCTGAAGATCAACAGCGTCTTGTTCGGGTCAGGCGCAAGATTTCTAAGGCACCCCGCGAACAAAACATCGTTCGTGGGGACTCCAATGAGGCTATCGGTCCATGTTGGACGTCGTGTTTGGTCAGGCAAGTGATCCCGGCAAGGTTCGCAACAATAACGAAGATGCCACGGGGTCATTCATTCCCAATTCGCGCCATCAGGCTCGTTCCCACGGTTATCTATTCGTCGTGGCCGATGGCGTAGGAGGTCTGGACCTGGGGGAAATCGCTTCCTCCACGGCGGTCTCGGTTCTAGTTCAAGAATTTGAGAAGGCTCAAGCAGGTGCAATGCTCATCAGCCTGCTGCCGCGACTGGTGCAGTTTGCCAACGCGGCGGTGCACGATCGCACTCTGGCACCGGAGTTTCGTGGCAAAAGGATGGCCACAACCGCGGTTGCATGCGCTTTACGCCACGATCAGGCCATCATCTCTCATGTGGGCGATTCGCGCTGCTATTTAGTACGGAAAGGCATCGCAAAACAGATCACCCGGGACCACACCTGGGTGAACGAGCAACGAAAGATGGGAGTAATTTCAGCAGCCGAGATCGCAACCTCCGATTCGCGACATGTGCTGATCCGCTCGCTTGGACCTGAGATGTTTGTATCGCCCGACACCACGGCCCTGACAATTCAGCCCGGAGACGTACTGGTGCTCTGTTCCGACGGATTGCACGATGAGATGCCTGAATCGACCCTTGCCTCGATCGTCTCGCAAAACAAGCCCATCGACGAGATTGCGCAGGAGCTTGTTGCGCGCGCTGTTGAAATTGACGGAAATGACAACGCCACGGCGCAAGTCATTCGCATCCGTTCCGTCGAGCAGGTGGGAATGTACCGTGGTCGTCCCTACCGGCTTCCCTCCTGAACAGGTCCACTCGAGTTTGCGAATTCCTTGGAGTTGCATCGCCAAATCTCGATAGAGTAGAAGAAGTACAAACATTGGAGAGCGCCGCACGATGGGCATCCTCGACACCATTGAAGCCGGTTCGCAAATCGATTCCTACCGCATTGAAGCTCCGGTGGCGCGGAGCGGCATGGCGTCAATCTTTCGAGCTGTGGACGTGCGCGATAATCGTGTCGTCGCATTGAAGATTCCGCACCCTGATATGGAAGCTGACCCCATTCTCTTCGATCGTTTCAAGCGCGAAGCGGATATCGGCGAGAAGCTCTATCACCCCATGGTGATGCGCGTTTACGGAGGAGAGAAACGCTCGCGGATTTACATGGTGATGGAGTGGTGCGAAGGCAGATTGCTGCGCGAAATTCTTGCCAATGGTCGCATGCCGCAGGACCGAGCGATCCGCATCGCCATCGAGGTGCTCGATGCACTGGAATACATTCACCAGCAAGGCATTGTTCATCGCGACCTTAAGCCGGAAAACATCATGGTCGACGACAACGACAATATAAAACTTATCGATTTTGGAATTGCAGGAGATTCGGCTGCGCGACGGCTTACTTACGCCAACTTCACCGCCACCCTGGGCACTCCCGACTACATTTCGCCGGAGCAGGTGAAAGGCAAGCGCGGAGACGGACGCACTGACATCTATGCCATGGGCATTATCCTTTACGAGATGCTCACGGGCCGCCCTCCTTTCTCCGGCTCATCTCCGATGGAGACAATGAACGACCGGTTGTTGAATCATCCAATGCCTCCCACAATCGCCGAGCCGTCGATTTCGCCTCAGTTGCAGGAGGTTCTTTACCGCGCGCTCGAACGCGATCCGCTGAATCGCTATACCACCGCTCACGAATTTGCACATGATCTGCAGCATTTGGACCAGGTTGGCGTGGAAGATCGAGTTGAATTGCGCGATTGGAACAAACGCAAATCGCATTCGACGCGCCAGGTGCTTTACTATGGAGCACTCGCCCTGATTCCTGTTGTTATCCTGTTGTTGATGGTGCTTGTAGCCCATCATCGATAGCCCGACCGGGCGGCAATCTTCACGGGTTCTTTATG
The DNA here is from genome assembly GCA_963832035.1 of uncultured Acidobacteriaceae bacterium. Lineage (GTDB taxonomy): Bacteria > Acidobacteriota > Terriglobia > Terriglobales > Acidobacteriaceae > Telmatobacter. The sequence continues at coordinate 210,910 of CAWHSK010000007.1, forward strand.
CGAGGAACCCTAGACTGTTTAGTGAATGCCTAACAACTTTTTTCTCAGCAGGAAGGAGAGCGATGTCATCTGATTACAGGAATTTTCTTGCCCTCACATACGAGGAGCTTGAAGAACTGAACCTGAAAGCCAAGGCAGACCGTATGAACCGGTTGCCGATAGAGGAGGTTCGCGACAAGCGGATCAAGTATCTGACCGATGAAAAGCACATCAAGGCCGTGACGGTTTTGTTCTCGGACCTTGAAGGCCGGCTGCATCTGTTGGACTACGACAAGAAATTCCTGCTCGGCTCGCACGAGAATCTGACTTTCGACGGCTCTTCGATCCGCGGCTTTACGGCACAAAAAGAGAGCGATCTTCGACTGGGCATTGACTGGAGTGCTTTCTACTGGGTCCCGGCCGACGTGTTCGGCAACGGCAAGGTGTTGGTTTTCGGCACGGTGATCGACAAAGACGGAACGCCATACTCCGGCGACCTTCGCGGCGTGCTCAAGGCTTATTCTGACAAGCTCTACAAGGAAAAAGGCTACACGCTGAATGCAGCCAACGAGATCGAAGGTTTCCTGTTCGCTGGCAAGGATGCGGAGCGGAGATATCACGAGACGCTGAAGTTCGACTTCATCAACACAGGCGGCTACTACCATGTGCTGCCCCTCGATCCATTGCGCCAGTTCATCGATACCGCTGCTGAAGTGCAGCGCGCGATGGGCTTCCAAAACGAAAAGGATCACCCCGAGGTTGCGCCCAGTCAGTTTGAAATCAACTACGGCTACGGTGAAGTGGTTGCTGCCGCAGACCAGATTCAGCTCTATAAACTGCTCTGCCGGCAAATCGCCAACAATATGGGCTACACGGCCAGCTTCCTGCCCAAGCCGGTAGTCGGCGTCAACGGCAGCGGAATGCACACCAACGTCTCCGTTTCCAAGGAGAAGGTCAATCTGATGTGGGATCCCAAGGGCCAGGAGATGCTTTCAAGCTTCGGGTGGGAGTTTATTGACCGCATCCTGACGCATGCGCTCGACATCTGCCTGATCCTGAACCCGAGTGTGAATGCATACCGCCGACTCGATCCTCACTTCGAAGCGCCAAACCAGATCAAGGCATCGGCCACCGATCGCGGTTCAATGGTGCGCGTGCCGATTGGCAACTCGCGCTCAATGCGGGTTGAAGTACGTTCGGTTGCGCCCGACGCGAATCCCTACCTTGCGCTCTACTCGATTTTCAAGACTGGCGTTGACGGCAGTACCGCGAAGATTGATAACCTGCGGCAGGCCGAGCGCTACCTGCCCGATCACATCCAGGCGGCCATTGACGACTTCAAGTCGTCGAAGTGGATCGCCGATATTCTGGGTTCGGATGTGCAGGGCCGCTTCGCCGATCTGAAGCAGGCTTCGGCTAACCGCTGCGCACGCGATCTCGGCACATTCGTCAAAGCTCCTGAAGTGCAGTTCCACCACGAGATCTATAACCAGTCGCTCTGGAACTTGTTCTAAAGCGAATTCGTCAGAACTCAGCATCCAAGAAGGCGTGGCCAGCAATGGTCGCGCCTTCAGTATTTAAGAGAGCTGCTTTGAGGTCAGTGAGCGTAGGATTCAGACTTGCCTGCGTGTCGCTGACTTTCGATTCGCAACACCGCCTCGGCTTCTGCACTCTTGCCCGCCTGTGTAAGAACCTGTGCCAGCTGGTTGGCTATCTCAACGGAATTAGGATAGGTATTCAGAGCGTCGCGAAGAACCCGTTCGGAATCCGGCAGCTTCCCGTCTAGCGCGTACGCCTTCCCCAGATTCATCGCCTGGTGCACAGTCCGTTGCGGCACAACACGCGGCGCGTCAAGCAGCTCGATTACGCCCCGGTTGTTGTTGTCCGCAAGCAGGTCGTCTGAGAGGTTGTCGAGCGCAAAAGAATACTCGGGATCGATATCCAGCGCGGCGCGCCACTCTGCTTCAGCATCAGGGGCCGCATGTGTATCCTCGAGCGCACGCGCCAGTACCAGATGAAGCTTGATCTCGTTGTAGCCAGCCTGCTCTGAAACCTGCAACGCAGATATCGCCTCTTTGGCGTCGCCTGCATAATACAGGCTTGCCCCGAACATGAAAGCGACGTGCGGCATTTCCTTTTGCTTTGGATCCATCTGCAACGACGTTGCAAATGCTTCGGCTGCGCAGGTGAAATTGTTGTGCTCACCAAACCAGGCACCGAGATCATTCAGCGCTGCCGGATCAGGTTTGCCGGAGAATCGCGATTTCATGGATTCAGGCGGCGCGCAAGCGGTTTGCGATGTTTGTGCCAATGCGGCGCCAGACACCAGGACCGAAAACAAAAGCAGGCACTCTATCCTAAATTGAAATGATATTTGCATCTGGTTGGGCGGCCCGCTTTTTTGTCCTCGCTCTTGAATTTTACTTGCCGCCGCTCACAACGTCGGTTCCATCCGCTACGTGCACTTCGATCTGGTCGATGCCGTCAGGACTGATGTTGACGAATTCCGGAATGTTGACGGCGCGATTCGAGGCAGTAGCATTATCGATCAGAATCGCCGGACTCGAGTTGCCCTGCTCGTCGATGTGCGTGAGGTACATCTGCGTATAAGGCGAGCGAGCCTTTGACGAGAACACCAGCCATCGGCCGTTGGGTGACCAGCTATGCCACGAATTCATCAGCCGGGTGTTAGCCCGCAAACGCCTCGGCGTTCCACCACCCGCGGGAATGATATAGAGCTGGCTGTCGGGCCTCATCAGCTGTCCGTTCTTGCATTGAACAAAAACAATCCATTTGCCGTCGGGCGAAATCTTGGGGAAGTTATTGCTCATCCCGTTTTCTGAAGCTCCGACGATCCGTTCGGCTGTTCCGCCCTTTCCCCCGTTGAAAGGAATGCGATAGAGCTCGTATTTGATCTGGGCTTCGTGGGAATCGTTGGCGTGGGTGGCGCGCCCTTGGCCCGGCGGACGCGGATCGCGCGCCTCGGCTCGAGCGAAGACAATGTACTTTCCATCCGGACTCCACACACCGTCTGTCTGCACGTATTTTGGATCGTCGGCGCCGGGCAACGGCTCGCGAAGCCCAGTGGCGCGGTTGTAATACTCAAGAATTCCGCGCGTTGGAAAGAACACCTGCAGGAAGCGGTAGTCGATGAAGTTCGTGACGTAATAGCTGTCGATCAGACGGTTCAAGGCCGGTCCTGCGAAAGTGCTCAACACATATTGGCCATTGGGTGAAACCTGCGACATAAAGCCGACCCGAACCGTGCCAACCTTGCCGTCGGTGTTCCAGTGGACCATGTCCTTGCTCTCGATCACCATGTGCTTCTGCACGGGAACCACGGCGTACAGGCCCTTGTCGTTCACCGGGCCGTCGATATCCATGCCAAATGTCTTGCCGTCGGCCGAAAACGAATGGCAATTGGCGCACGTCGGCATGTCTTTCAACACCGTGTGGCTCTCCGGTTTCCGTATATCGCGAAGGCGCCAGTGAATCAGATGGATATTGTCTTGTGCGAGAGGCGCCACTGCTCCGCCGTTGCTGGAAGACGGCATGAGAGGAACATCGCGATAGAAGATCGGCGCTCCTACTTCGTCCCTAGATGTGGTAAAGGCGACGTGCGATTGCGAGGAGGCCACGTTTCCGTCGCGATATCCAGTGATGGTAATGGTGGCCGGTTTGTGGTCGGAGTGCGTCTGGATTGCAGCCCACGTCGCAGCATCCGGTTTCCAGGTCCACGCAGCGGCTTGCTGAGGCGTCAGCGCAGGCGGCGAGTTCGAATCGGATACACAATTCGGATCAATCGGCCCGATCTGCATGCGCTCGCCCTTTGACGTTGCATGAATCGGGGCAGAATTGTCGGCAAACGTAACGTCGATGCTCCACGACGTGCCCGTCGCATCGCGCCAGATAAATGTTGGTGACGTAATTCCCGGCGGAAAGATCGAACCTTCTTCGGGATAATCAATTGAGATTTGAGTCAGAACTGGCGCTGCGGTGGTGGCCGCAAAGGCACGTGAGGGAATAATTGTGCCGATCCCGACAGGCAGGAAAAATGCCTGCAGAAGCATGGCGAAAATGGCGAAACCCGGGCGCGGCGCTCTGGAAAAAAACTGCGCTATTTGGCTACCTCGATGCACTGTTCCTCCAAAGAGCTTTGCCTCTGCATCGAGGAACAATGAAGCAAACTGGCTGCTTACGCTTGCAGTTCGCTCAATGCCAACTGGAGCCCGAAATTTCTTATCTGAACTGGCGATGAATTGACCGGCATCATTCCCGGTTAATTGGCCGTGGTTGCGTGGCCATTGGAGAACAGGAATGGGTGCTGTCAAGCTAAACGATGTTCGCAGGCGGTGAAATGAACTGTCAAGACGCCGAACCCAAGATGAAACCACTTAGAGCTCTTCAGAGATGCAGGGGTTGGGGGCCGAAGGCTGAACTCATTGGACTTTGCTCGCCTGTGCCGCGGTCAGCACCAGCGGCTGCTGGTCTGCCGCAATCACCTTCTGGTAGAAGTCGTGTAACTGCACGTAATCGTTCGGCTCCAGCAGGGTGAAACCCCGCGCCAGGATACGCGCACCCGTAATCGAACTGCCTTCGACCTTGATACGACTTTGGTAAGCGGCGTTCTCCTCCCATTTCAGATTCGTATCCTGGGGGGTTCCCTCAAGCGCATAGCCCGCCGGCAGCACATAGGTGATCTGCTCCTGTTCCTGCGCAGGATACCGCATGTCAATGGGCAGCTCCCGCGGGCTATCTGCCGGAAACGGATTCTTCTCCTGGGCCTCGAAGAAATTGCGCGGCAGTTCGATTCGGCCGTTGGCAATCTTCGACAAGGAGCCCGTAACAGGAACCACGGCCAGAAGCTGCTTGCTCGGGTCGTCGAGATAGACGAGATGATCGACTGAAGCCTGAATGCCCGCCGGCACCTGTTGCGCAAGCATAGTGTTGATTTCAGAGCTCACTGCTTCGACGCCTGACTTTACTGCCAACTGTCGCAATTCAATGGCCTTCTGCCCGATGAACGCGATCTTCAACGATCCGCTGACTGCGCCCTGTGGCGTTAGATTGAGCGTGCCGACATGCAAGATGCTGTTTTCAGTGTTCTTCTGTAATGGCGTCACCATAATCTCGGCCTTGTTGCCGGCGCCCATCGCTACTCCCCCGGCACCTGCATGCGCCCAGTGCAATGTCGCAAAGGGAGCCATCCTGGTTCCTGGATCGACCAGCGTCTCTTTCCCGTCGAGTTGCAGCCCCACCAGCACGGAGTCGAGCTGAATGTTGTCCATGAATTGCGCGGAGAAGATGCGAACACTGCGGCTTGCAATCCTCACCGGGCGGGCGCTAATTCCCGCGGTCCGAATCAGCGCCATGTAGAGAAACGCAATTTGATTGCTCGAACCCTTCTTACTCAGCAGAACAGACTCGACTTTGCCTCGCGGAATCCATTCGCTGCCGGTCAGAGGCGCACCATCGGGACTTGAATCAGTGTTCTCAATCTTCTGTACCGTTTCATACAGTTTTTTTGCCTTGTCGAGTTGAGAGTCCGATGGAGAAACAATCTCTTTCACCGCGTTCTGCAAGGCCTGCGTGGGTGAGGTGTAGACATTCAATGCCTTCGTCCAGAAACCCATCTGCCCCTGCCAGTAAGTCTTCACATCCGGGGTATGGGTGTAAAAGAAGTCCACGCCATAAGCCTCATCGGTAAGCGGCGGAGCGTAGTTTTCATTGGGGATTGCGGGAACATCCGTGAGATCGAGAACATAGTTTCCCATTGCGTCTGGCGCGAGTGTTTTCCCGGCGGGAAGAACCGGCTTGAAGCGGACGTCGGTCAGAATGTTGTCGTGTGGATCTTTCAGTTGGCTGTCTCCCGCTCCCACGTCCTTCGATTGCTGCGGAAGAAACTGCTTGGAAGGCCGGAAGACAAAGTGCTCCTTGTGTATGAAGTACTCCTTTTGCAACTTCCAGTCCGGCGCAGTGAGATAGCGGTCGTAACGCACCTGGTAGCGATACTCGATGACACTGCCCACTTCAACCCCGGGCATTGTGAAGGTAGTATCGCTGCCACGGGAACCCTTGACCGCCTTCAGCAATTCCGAGGGCTTTCCCGTCAATGGAACGATCGTTCCGTCCGGATGGATCACCCGGCCTTCGAGCGCCCCAACCTCTACCTTGCCAACATAGCTGTCCGTGTCCCACGGCTGGTCTTCCCCCAGATGATTAAGACTCGGCACATCCCAGCTGTTTGAGTTCCCCGATGCCATCCTGCTTGAGTTCGTGCCGACAGCATTAAACACAAATGTTTTGGGGTAGCTGATATGAACGACCGCGGCCCTCTTTCCGGCATCCGTGAGGACCTTGATGCGCGCGTAGATCGTCCGGAACGCATGAGGATCATCTTCGGTCTCTTCGCGATAGAGATACACAGCCGCCGCCCCCGGCGCCTTGGGATCTGCGGTCATGCTCAGTTCCTCCTTGGCAACGGGCGGAAACTGCGCATGCGCTAGCCGTGGAACGGTCACAACAGTCAGCAAAAAGAAAAAAGGCAAAGCCCCATGAAAACGCATTAAATCTCTCCTGGATTTATCTATTTCTAGGACGGATGTGCACCCCAAAAGGTTCAACTCATTCTCCCAGTTTCATTATCCACCGTCACCGAAGCGCTACGCTGTGACGCCAGAACCCCTGCCTGGAGTTCGCGGACCGATGCTTCGAAAACGCTTTTGAGTTTCTTCCGACACTCCTCAAAAGAGACCCTTCCCCTGTTCGTGCCAGACTCGCGCACCTTGCGGCGAAGAGTCTTATGGCGCCCTCTATTCATTGATGTGAGCGGGATCACCGAAGCATTGACTCCGCCGATTCATTCTCAAGACACGGCAAAGATGGAATGTGGCCGTTCGGAGGGCCATGCGGGTCCGTGCATCCCAGTTTTTGTTCCTGTCAGTTCTTACTACCGGTTCGGTGGCGTTGATGTGTGGCGCAGCATTCTTGCCATTCTCCGGCACACCCCTCCAAAACTCTGTACCAATGCAGGCATCGGCCATCGAGATCGACTATCCGCTGGATGGCTCGGTCTTTCCTCCCGAAATCACACCGCCCACGTTCCTCTGGCATGACCCGAACGAAGCATCGAAGCGCTGGATAGTTGAGATTTCATTCGCCGGAACCCCAGCAACCCTCCGCATCAATGCGCCTGGCGATCTGCTTCAGCGCGGTGAAATCGATCCCGATGCTGGGCTTGACCTCGACTCTCACGCCGGAGCAGGCCTCGACGCGCACATGGAAACCCGACACGGCAACCTGGGACAAGATCAAGCATCTCTCGATGAACTCGCCGGCTCGCATCACCATCAAGGGGCTGGCGTCGGATGGGTCTGAAGCCCTCTCCATCGGCCACGTCACCATCTTCACCTCGTCCGATCCGGTTGGTGCTCCCGTCTTCTATCGCGACGTTCCCCTGCGCCTTCCTCCACCCGAGGAAAAAGGACCTATAGCCCCGCTTCCTCGCTCGGCCATACCTCTGATCAAGTGGCAGATTCGCGATATCTCTCAGCCCACAAGCCACCTGGTGATGACCAATCTGCCCACCTGCGCCAACTGCCACTCCATTTCGCGCGACGGCACGACATTCGGCCTCGACCTTGACGGCCCCCGCAACGACAAAGGGCTCTATGCACTCGTTCCAGTCTCGAAAGAGATGACCATTCGCAACTCAAACGTCATCCATTGGAGTTCGTTCGGCCTGAACGAAGAAACGCGCGCCGCTGACCCTGCGGTCAAGCGTTTCGGGTTCATGTCGCAGGTCTCGCCCACCGGTCGTTACGTCGTCACTTCCATCGGGCCGCCTAACAATACCAATAGACATCAGAACGAAGAGCCGGGCTTCGCCTCTGGAGTCCTCGACCGCATCTACAGCACCAACTACCGCAGCATCCAGTTCAGCCAGGTTTTCTATCCTACGCGCGGCATTCTCGCCTGGTACGACAGCAAGGAAGGCAAGATGCGCCCGCTGCCCGGGGCAGACGATCCGCAATACGTGCAAACCAGCGCGTTCTGGTCGCCGGATGGCAAGTACCTCATCTTCAGCCGGGCTCTCGCGCGCGATCCCTATCCCGCCGGTGCTCCCAAGCCCGAGCACGCCAACGATCCCAACGAAACCCAGATCCAGTACGACCTCTACAAGATTCCCTTCAACGAGGGACGCGGAGGCAGGGCTGTTCCAGTCGAAGGCGCATCCGCCAACGGCATGAGCAACAACTTTCCCAAGGTCTCGCCCGACGGCAAATGGATTGTCTGGGTGCAGAACAAGAATGGCCTGCTGATGCGCCCGGACAGCAAGCTCTACATTGTGCCTTTTGCCGGAGGCAAACCGCGCCTGATGCGCTGCAACCTCGCGCCCATGAACTCCTGGCACACCTGGTCGCCCAACGGCCACTGGCTCGCGTTCTCCTCCAAAGCCCGCGGCCCATACACGCGCCTCATGCTTACCCACATCGACGCCAACGGCAACGACACTCCCGCCATCATCGTCGACGACACCACGGCCGCCAACCGCGCCATCAATATTCCCGAGTTCGTGAACCTGCCCGCTGGCGCATCGATCGACAAGATTGACCCGGAGGCCACCAACTTCTATCGTTTGTTCGATCAGGCCTACGCCCAAATCGAAAGCAGCCAGTTCCCAGAGGCGATCGACACGCTGCGCAAGGCCATCACCACAAATCCCGAGGACCCGCTTTCCCACTACATCCTCGCGACCGCCCTCAGCGCCAACGACCAGGAAAAGGACGCGCTCACCGAATACCGCAAAGCCGTCGCCCTGATGCCCACCAATCCCAACTTCCTTGACCACCTCGCCGTCTCGCTGGCCCTGAACGGCGACTCGGAAGGCGCTATCGAGCAATTGCAGAAGGCAATCGCCGTCGACCCCGGTTCTGTGGAGTACAGATTTAATCTCGCTTATGTGCTTGAATCGCGTGGTGACTTTGCCGGCGCAACCGCTCCGCTAGAGAGGGCCGTCGCCCTCAGCAGAAGTAAAGACTGGCGTTGTCTCGCCGAGTTGGCTAAGGTGTATGACAAGACAGGGCGCACCGCCGACGCCATCCCCCTGGCCCTTCGGGCTCTCGATCTCGCGGTGAAGCAAAACAATCAGCAGGCTGCCAAAACACTGCAAGATGCTCTTGGTCGGTACGAACACGACATCGCAGGCGAAAAATCAGATTAGCCTGGACACCGCTGCAATACTTTCTCGTTATGCGGGACAGATCCTTCTTCCGCCTTCGCCCTCATTCAGAAGCTCTTGATAATCAGCAAATCACCGGTCCGCGGGTTAACGGAAACGCTCAACTCTTCGGGCCGATGAAATCAACGTGAAATCTCACCGAACCGCATTCGGGTCCGCGCGCGTCTACTATTACACACACCCGGTTCGGTCGGGCCGGGACAGGAGCCATTCGATGCCAGCTCACCCTCTTCCCCAAACCCTGGGGGAACTGCGCAGCAGCACTCAGTTTTCTGAAGCCCGCCTCAAGACCCGCAGCGTCAAGGATGAACTGCGCTCGAATCTGCTCGCGCGTCTTCAGTCGCATGAGACGCTTTTCCCCGGCATCGTCGGTTTTGAAGACACGGTTGTCCCGCAGATCGTCAACGCGGTTCTCTCCCGCCAGAACTTCATCCTGCTGGGCCTGCGCGGCCAGGCCAAGAGCCGCATCCTCCGCGCCTTGACGGCTCTGCTCGACGAGCAAATGCCCTGCATTGCCGGATGCGAGATTCGCGACAATCCTTATCGTCCGCTCTGCAGGCGCTGCCGCGACCTTGTCGCCGAGCGCGGCGACTGCCACTCCAATCGCCTGGATCGGCCGCGACGCGTCGCTACGTTGAAAAGCTGGCGACGCCAGACGTAACGGTAGCCGATCTGATTGGCGACCTCGATCCCATCAAGGCAGCCCGCGGCGGTGAGGACCTCTCGAGCGAACTCACCATGCACTACGGCCTGCTGCCACGCGCCAACCGCGGCATCTTCGCCATCAACGAACTGCCCGATCTCGCCGGCAAAATCCAGGTGGCGCTCTTCAACATCATGCAGGAAGGCGACGTGCAGATTAAGGGATACCCCGTCCGCCTCTCCCTCGATGTCGCCCTCGTCTTCAGCGCTAATCCTGAGGACTACACCGCCCGCGGCAAAATCGTCACCCCGCTCAAAGACCGCATCGGCTCCGAGATTCGTACTCATTATCCTGAAACGCTCGAAGAAGGCATCGCCATCACGGCGCAGGAAGCGTGGGCCGAGCGCGATTCGGCAGCCATCGACATTCCCGCATATGTCCGTGCTGTCGTCGAGCAGATCGCATTCACCGCGCGCGAAGACAAGCGAGTGGACAAGCGCAGCGGAGTCAGCCAGCGCTTGCCGATCTCCACCATGGAACTGGTCGTCTCCAACGCCGAACGGCGCGCTCTCGTCAACGGCGAGAAGCTGGCCGTGCCGCGCATCAGCGATATCTACGCTGCGCTGCCTGGCATTACCGGCAAGCTGGAACTTGAATATGAAGGTGAGATGCGCGGCGCCGACACGGTTGTCCGCGAACTCATCCGCACTGCCGTCGGCAAAATCTACGACCGCTATTTCTCCGATATCAACACGCAGCAGATCGAGCAGTGGTTCAATCTCGGCGGCACCGTCAAACTCGACGACAACCAATCCAGTTCAGCGGCGCTTGCGGACCTCAAAAAGATCCAAGGCCTCTTCGAAAAGCTTTCTCCGCTGCAAGTAAAAGTCTCCGACGAAGCACCCAAGGCTGTTGCCGCGGCGGAATTTCTACTCGAAGGCCTTGTTGCACATCGCAAGTTGAGCCGCAGCGAAGAGCGCGGTTTTGCCGCGCCCGAAAAGGCAAAACGGAAAGAAGAACGCGACATTGAGGTCGAATTTGACGACTGGCAGCGCGCCCGCCGGTCAGGCCGCGGCGGCGGCTTGAACTAGCAACGGAGGATTCAATCATTGAAGCCCTTCACCCGCAATAAGGAATCGCACCAACTACAAGGTGTCATCCTGAGCGGAGCGGCTTGGGGCCCTGCAGACGACTGGTCGTCTGTGGGGTAAGCGAAGCGAAGGATCTGCTTTTTTGTTTTACGTTCTGCTCTGAAATCAACCGCAACATCCGAGGAAACCATGAAGCGCGTTCGCTATACCAAATTCAACGGCGACCTGGCCTCCGAGATGGACATCGAAGACCTGCTGAAGGCTCTCTCCGACTACCTACTCGATTCCGGGTTCCGCGATCCGTACCTGCGCTTCCAGGACATGGACCATACCCTCGACGACCTGCGCGAAGCGCTGCGCCAGTTGCTCGAATCCGGCGAGATGTTCGACGACCGCATCCGCCGGCAGCTTGAACAGGCCATGCAACAAGGCAAGATCGACGACCTCATCGACAAGCTTATCCAGCGCATGGAGCAGGAAAACTACATCTCCTACTCGCAGAACATGAGCCCCGAGCAGATGTCACAAATGATGGGGCAAGCCGGAAACATCCAGGGCGAGGTCAAGTTCGAGGTCACCGACAAGAGTCTCGACTTTCTCGGCTTCAAAACACTGCGCGATCTTCTCGGGTCTCTGGGTAAGTCAAGCTTCGGCCGTCACGATACGCGCCACTGGGCAACGGGCGTCGAAGCGCACGGGGCGTCTCAACGGTATGAATTCGGCGACACGCTAAACCTCGATACCACCACCACACTTAAGTCCGCAATTTCCCGCGAAGGCATCGGGTTGCCACTCAATCTTGAATACGATGATCTTCACGTCCACCAGTGCGAATATCAAAGCTCGTGCGCGACCGTGGTAATGCTTGACTGCTCGCACTCCATGATCCTTTACGGCGAAGACCGCTTTACGCCGGCCAAAAAAGTCGCGATGGCGCTGTCGCACCTCATCCGCACGCAGTACCCGGGCGACTCGCTCTCGCTCGTGCTCTTTCATGATTCAGCCGAAGAACTGCCTGTCTCGCAGCTTGCGCGGGTCAAGGTGGGCCCGTACTACACCAACACCCGCGAAGGCCTTCGCGTCGCGCAGCGTATTCTCACCCGCCAGCGCAAGGACATGAAACAGATCGTCATGATCACGGATGGCAAGCCGTCAGCGCTGACCCTGCCCGACGGCCGCATCTACAAGAACGCCTATGGCCTCGACCCGCTGGTCGTGAGCGAGACGCTGGAAGAAGTCGCCCGCTGCAAACGCTCCAACATCATGATCAACACGTTCATGCTCGCATCGGACTTCGGCCTCGTGCAATTCGTGCACAAGGTTTCAGAGATGTGCCGCGGCAAAGCCTACTTCACCACGCCCGACACCTTGGGCGAATACCTTCTGATGGATTACATGAATCGCAAGTCGAAGACGATTCACTGAGGGGCATCCCCCTAGCTTCTAGCCTCTGCCTTTCTTGCAGGGCTTTTGATCCCGTGTCGATCCGGACTGACAACATCGATGGATGTTTCTTCGATTCTTCACAGGATCTTTATGACCTCTAGGGTCTACTCAGGAAGAACAACCGCAGCCCTTCAGGCAGATGCGTCCCGTCTGCGCTGACTTGCATCACGATACGACATCGCTCGCAGTCCGATGAAAACCAAATCTGAATGAAGGAGTCACACGATGAAGTCAATTGTGCGCCCGCAGGGGTTTCTATCTTTCGCACAAAAGCTCTCGTCGCCCGGGGCTCCGCAAGGAACCGAGTGTCGGCGGTACGGAGCAACGCTGTTCGGAAGCGGATTGAATTGGTGACAGTCAGGATCTCCAGACGGAACTGCTCGGTTGTATCTCGCCGGGAGGAATGATGAATACGCAAGCGCTACTGATCGAATCTCTGCTTTCGGGATTTTTCGCCATAGCTTGCTTTCGCGCGAGGGCCGAATCATTTAGTAATCACGGCTTTGCCCCGGCAAAACTATTCGTCCTGACGGATCGGCTGGAGCGATTGCGTCGCACACGCTGGCAATGGTGTGCAATGGTCCTTCTGCTGGTGGTGGTGCGCTTGCAGTTCGGTACAGCATTGGTGGCAGAACTCACTGGTTTGACGCAATTCATCGTTTTTCTAGCGTTGCCGTCAAAATCAACTCCAACGGAAGTGTTTCATCGCCCATGAATACCTGATTGGGCACGTAGTTCGAGTCAATTTGCAGGGAGATGGGTCGCTCGAGAGAAAGAGTGCGCCTGTATTCGCGGTTCCAGAGTGACTTGAGATTCAACGCTATATCAAGGAGGGCATCAATGGCGGCAACAAAATCACAGGGCAGGGCGTTCACGCTATTCATGGGGGGGCTGACAGCAGCCGCCGCAGGAGTCGCATTCTTTTCATCCGGCACCGGCAAGGCATCTCTAGTTCTCGGCGCAGTCGTCCTTGCTTTCTCTTTTTTTCGCTTCCTGAAAATCAAATCGGAGGAAGGCAAGATCGCACTCGGCGCACAGCCTGCCGCAATGAAGCTCGTTGGCGCAGCACTCGCGCTAGCGGGCTGGGTGATCGTGCTCTTCGGATTGCATCTAACGGCGAGCGTTTCCGGAAGAATGGCAACCTCCCTCATCGGCCTTGCAGTGACGCTGGTTGGCGTTCTCTACGTCCTACCGTCAGCGGCAAGTAAAAACGCTATTTGGAAGGTTTAGCGGCTTAGTCCCCCAACTCCCACGGCGATGATCAACCACACCACGGAGCTGAATTAATGAGAATTGTTCGGATTGTATCCTGTACCTGCACTCTTGCGTTTCTGCTGACAGCTTGCGCAGGAATCGTGGCTCGCGCGGACGCCGCCCCATCGGCATCGGCTGCTGAGCTGAAGGACGCCGCTGGAAAGGCGCCTACCACGGCTTCGCTTGCTGCCGGCGACCCAGGCGGCTCGCTCACCGGCACCGTCAGCGACGTTCCCGTTGGTGACGCTAAGGTCGGCCTGACGCTGGGTGATGTCGCCAACCAGGTCGGTCAAAACAAGATTGGCATCAACTTCACCTGGACTCTCGTTTGCGGGTTCCTCGTCATGTTCATGCAGGCCGGATTTGCCATGGTCGAAGCGGGCCTGTGTCGCGTGAAGAACGCCAACCACACCTACATGATGAACTTCTTCGTGTACGCATGTGGTTTGTTCGCCTATTGGATCATCGGCTTCGCCATTCAAATGGGGGGTGCGGCCGGAAACGGAAATCTCGGTGGCCTGCAGCCGTTGGTCGGTGAGCATCCGCTGTCTCTGTTTGGGACTAATTGGGGGATCTTCGGCCAAAGCGGCATGTTCCTCGCTGGCCACTCCTACGATGTCGGCGTGATGGTCATCTTTCTCTTCCAGATGGTCTTCATGGATACGGCTTTGACGATTGTCACCGGTGCAGCCGCGGAACGGTGGAAGTTTCTAACCTTTGCTGTCTCCTCTGTGTTGATGGGCGCTTTCACCTATCCTCTCTTCGCCAACTGGGCATGGGGCGGTGGCTGGCTCGCGCAGTTGGGCACGAATCTTGGACTCGGGAAAGGCTACTGCGACTTTGCAGGATCGGGCGTGGTGCATGCGGTAGGTGGCGTCACGGCGCTGGCTGTCGCAATGATCATCGGACCGAGAATTGGAAAGTTCAATCGGGATGGATCTGCCAACGCTATTATCGGACACGATATATCGGCCGTCCTTATTGGCTGCTTCATCCTTGCCTTCGGATGGTTCGGCTTCAACCCCGGGAGCACACTGGGTGCGTCGGGAGCCGGTTGTTTGCGCATTGGCTCCGTTGCCGTCAACACAATGTTGGCTGGCTGCACGGGAACCTTCGGCGCACTCTGCTATATGTGGATCCTCAAGGGGAAACCGGATGCATCGATGAGCGCCAATGGGCTGCTCGCTGGCCTGGTTGCCATTACAGCACCTAGCGGATTTGTGAACCCAACGGGCAGCGCCATCATCGGCTTCATCGCCGGCGTGTTGGTTTGCCTCAGCGTTTCGTTCATTGAAAACACGCTCAAAGTGGACGATCCAGTCGGTGCCATCTCAGTCCACGGCGCCTGCGGTTTGTGGGGTGTGCTCTCCGTCGGGCTCTTTGCCGATGGAACCAGCAATTATGGCGGCTCGTGGAATGGGGTTACTGGTTCCGTCACAGGTCTCTTCTACGGCGACTCCACCCAACTGGTTGCTCAGTTAGTCGGCATCGCTACCCTCCTTGGTTTCGTCTTCACCTTCAGCTTTGTGCTGAATTGGATTCTGGACATCTTCCTCGGCCAGCGCGTCTCTGCGGCGACCGAGGTTGCCGGCCTCGATCTTCCTGAAATGGGGCAGCTCGGCTATCCAGAGTTTGTCTTCCGTCCCGAGCCCGCTGTATTACTTGCTGCGGAGCACGTAGCGGTTGCTTGAACCTTTCTTTGCTCTTCTCATGGTGCAGCAAGGCGCGATCTGCCAAGCCTTGCTGCCCATTTTTTAGATTGACCTTTTGGAGATTTCCCAATGAAGAAACTTGCTCACCGTGACTTTTCCGAAGTACAGGTTGACGGGCAGGCAAATGAACAGCAAGCCGACCTCACGCTGCCCGAAGGGATTGACTGTGGGTCGGCTCGCCTTCTGCAGCGGATGTTCCGCGATCCACGTGTGTTGGAAGATCACGAACGCGGCGATCTAATTGAACAATTGCGTAAGGCTGTCGATCTGACTCCGCAGGTACCGGAAGTCAGGGTGCTGCTGGGCATGGCGCTTTGCGTGGACTTGCAGGTTCAGGAAGCAATGGAGGAAATGCGTAAGGCCGTCGACACGGATCCTGATTGCTTCATCGCGAGGCTTAAATTTGGTGAACTGTTGATGCGCTTGCGAGTGTGCGATCAAGCGGCTGAACATACCCAGCGTGCTGCGCAACTTGCGTCCAACGCAGTGCAGTCTGAGTTGGCGAGGAGACAGGCAGCCACTATTCGCACTATGTTAAGAGAAGGAGTTGAGCGCGGAGGTTATGGCGGTCTGATACCTGGCGTTCTCCGTTTCATCCGCAAATCCAAGAAGCAATTTAATTCACCCGTTCTGGTTGGTCCCAAGTAGGAGAGGATGCCCGCAACCCTGCAATTGGCGCTGCTGATCGCCATACTCCTTCCAGCAGGCAAAATCGTGGCGTCTATAAGCACGCGATTCGGGATACCAGCCATTCTCGGCGAGTTGATGGTCGGAGTGGTGGCCGGCCCTGGCTGCTTCGACATGCTTCACATGCGTCTATTCAGCGGAACACCCGCCGCTGACTCCTTTCTGCTGCTTGCCCAAATAGGCGGCTTTGTCCTGATGTTCATTGCCGGGCTAGAGACAGATATTGATCGAATGCGGGAGGCAAGTGTCACCGCATTTCTCGTGGCGTTATCTGGTGTAGTCTGGCCCTTCTGCCTGGGTGCTGGAGCCGCGCATCTTCTTGGACTTCCCTGGAGCAGTGCCTGTTTCCTGGGCGGCGCTCTCACAGCGACAAGCGTATCGATTTCCGCGCGAACCCTGATGGATGCTGGAAAGATGACCTCGCCCGAGGCCTCTGTCATTTTAGGTGCCGCGGTCATCGACGACGTTATGGGGCTTTTCGTCCTTGCCTTTCTTGCTGCTTCCTGCAGCACCACTGGTGCAAGCGACTTTGGCCTTGCACCGATGCTTTCCAACTGGCTGCAGCAGCACGTTCCCATTGCCGCGCAGCATCCGCTGGTCGTCCAGATGACCCTCATCGCAATCTGTGTGACAACGTTCTTTGTTGTTTCCTATGGCGCGGCGCAACGCTGGATTGACCCATTGATGCGCCTGTTTCGCACCCTTGATGCCAACGAGGCCGTGACCAGTTGCGTGCTGGCATTGGTCCTTCTATTTGCGGTGAGCGCAGAATGGTTGGGCAGCGTAGCCGGAATCACCGGCGCCTACCTGTTGGGTTATGTGTTTGCCGGTGCGAAACTCAAGACGCTCATCGAGCGTACTTTCTACGCCATCGGCCACGGACTTCTGATTCCGCTGTTTTTTGTCTCCATCGGATTATCGAGTAATTTTCGCGCGTTGGGTGGCCACTGGTTGCTCCTTGGTGTCATCTTCCTCGTTGCGGTAGTCAGCAAACTTATCGGCTGCGGCGTGGCGGCTCTTGCCATGGGTATGGGAACCGTGCCAAGTTTCCGCGTTGGCTGTGGAATGATTTCACGCGGTGAAGTCGGTTTGATTGTAACCGCGATGGGCGCCAGCACGGGTATCTTCAAAGAGCCTGAGGTTGCCGTCATGGTCACTGTGGTTCTGCTAACCACGCTGATCACACCACTCATCATGCGCGGCGCGTTCACAATCAAGTGTCCCCAGGATGACGAAGACCGAGACGGCGGCATTTCACCTGATTACGACTCGGTAGCAGAGTCCCGCGCTGAAGCTTGAGACGTACATCTTCGGTTCAAATCACCGCAGCGCCAGCATCAGACCAAAGAGAAGAAGCGGCACCAGTGCCAACCCCGCATAGAGCACTATCTTGCGCCCGCTTAGCGGAACCCGCTTCTGCGAAACTGGCTGGCGCGCGTGATCCGCGGTAGAAACCTGGTCCTGGTGTTCCAGATCCCGAGCCATCTCACCCGACGTAGGGTAACGGTTGTGGGGGTCGCGCTCGAGCGCGCGGAAGAGTATCTCCTGCAACTGGGGCGAAATCTCTGGGTTAAGCTGACGCGCGGGCGCGGCCTCGGTTAAAAGCCGTTGGTTCATTATCGCTAGCGCGTTGGATCCGGTGAAGGGTGGGCGCCCGGTAAGCATTTCGTAGAGCATCGCCCCAACCGAATAGATGTCGCTGCGTTGGTCGCCGCGATTGCCTTTTACCTGCTCCGGAGAAATGTATTCTGGCGCGCCCAAGATCGGCGAGGAACCGGCGAAGGTTAGACGACGCGCGTCTTCCTTCATGACGCTGCCGAAGCCGATCAGCTTGACTCGGCCTTCGCCGTCCACCATAACGTTCTCCGGTTTCAAATCCCTGTGCACCACACCATGCTTGTGCAGGTAATCGAGGGCATTGCATATGCCGACAGTAATCTTCACGGCGCGTTCGATGGGCAGCTTACGTTCACCGCGCGCTGCCTGCTCATTCAGAATTGCACTCAGCGTCCTCCCGTCGACCCACTCCATAACCATATACAGGCGGCTGCGATGCTCGCCGTCAAAAGTCTTCACGATGCCGGGGTGATGAAGATGCTGGCCGATCTCTTCCTCACGCTTAAAACGCTCCAGGAGAACCGGGTCGGCCTCCATCTCTGCGTGAGGAATCTTCAGGGCTACCTGCTTGCCGTCACGCAGGTCCGTAGCACGGTAGAGTGTCAACATCCCGCTCTGAGCAACCGTTTCTTCCACTCGATAGTGGTCAAGGGTATCGCCAGCTTCGAAGATGGTCTTGAAGTCTTGGTGCATGCAACCTGATTCTTTCATGAGAGTCGTGAGAAACTCGCAAAGAAATCTGATTGAAAACAGATTGGAACCCGAACAGCATAAGGATGATATGAGTTTTGCTTAAGATCCTAACGAACCCAGTGAAACTGCCCGAGCATTCACGGCTCGCCCATTTCAGCTTTCGTGAATCTAAAATGAAGAATCGCAAATCGAAGACGATTCACTGGGGCAGCTACTTTCAAAACAGGATAGGTCGGCATGCTTCCCGATTGTTGCTCCTCCGTTCGCCACCGGGATGATCGGGCATCCGCCGCGTTGACCGAAACTGCGGTCCGCTCCCATCTCCCACCTCAGAAACAGATCGCCCGATGAGCGAACTCCATGGTATCCTTCCGTCGCTCCCCGCCGAGGTCATCTTGCATCCACACAGGCATCAACACGCTCATCATCACGGTCCGCGTTTGCATTCGCGACGCAACTTTCTTTCGTCGATCTTGCCGGCTGCGCTTTTGGCGCCTTGGGCGCTTGGCCAGAAGCGACCTCAGACCGCCTCTGAGACTGCGGAACTTTATCGCAAGATCTCGGAGCAGTATGAGGATGAAGGGCTCCTCCCATTCAAGGGAATCACTACCAACGGCGACGTTCTTCCGGGAATCTTTGAGATCAAACCCACCGGTGTCTCAACGGAACAGGTGCGGAATGCGGCGGAGCGATTCATCGCCACCCTCACGCCTTTGCAACTTGCCAGAACCATGTATCCGGTTGACGACATTGAATGGCGAAAGTGGATGAACCAGCACTTCTATGCCCGGCAGGGAGTCTGTTTTGCCGAGATGACTCCAGCTCAGCGCGATGCCGCCTTCGGCTTGATGAGCGTATCGCTCAGCGCCAGGGGATTCGAACTGACACGAAACATCATGCGACTGAACGAAACGCTGGCTGAGCTGTCGGATGATCACGATTTCCTGGGAGAGTGGATCTATTTCATCCAGATCTACGGCAAGCCTTCAGCAACCGAACCGTGGGGCTGGAAGTTGGAGGGCCATCATGCCATCGTGAATTACTTTGTGCTCGGCGACCAGGTGGTGATGACGCCGTTGTTCGTGGGCTCCGAACCGGTACGCGCGCCTTCGGGTAAATACAAGGGGCTTGAGATCCTCCAGCAGGAACAGAACGACGGATTGCACCTGCTCGGCTCGTTCTCGCCCGATCAGCGCAAGCAGGCCATTCTGAATTTCTCAAAAACTGGCAATAACAATTTGACAGAGGCGTTCAAGGACAACGTGGTGATCGACTATGCAGGCTTGCGGACGACCGATCTGTCAGGCCCGGTGAGGCAAGGCTTCCGCGACCTGATCCACCTGTACGTAAGCAACATGGACGACGGGCACGCCCGCGTAAAGATGGATGAAGTGGACCGTCACCTCGACAACACCTGGTTTACCTGGATAGGCGGCACGCAATCGGATAGCGCATTCTACTACCGCGTGCAGAGTCCAGTCGTCCTAATCGAATTTGATCACCAGCGTCCTGCGAATCTCGCGGGATTCGCGAACGACCCCAAGAAGCCGACCCAGCAGCACATTCACTGTGTGGTGCGAACGCCGAATGGGAACGACTATGGCAAAGATCTGCTGCGGCAGCACTACCTCGCCCATCCCCACTCTGCTTAGAGAACTGGGTCGAGGTTCGTGCTTTCCCAGGTGCCGGATCCCTGCCAGACAAACGAGACGATCCACTGAGATTTATGAGCCAAATGGGATTTATGGCGCCAACTGCCCATTAAACGTTGGGCAACTGCCTACCTCGCCGCCGACGAGACCGCGCTTGAACCATTGTGTGCGTTGCGCGCTCGATCCGTGCGTCCAGCTCTCCGGACTCACGGCACGCCCGCTCATTTTCTGCAAGTTATCGTCGCCCACTGACGCCGCGGCCTTCAGTGCACCATCAACATCGTCCTCGTGCACAATGTTGCGCTGCTGCGTGCTGTGTCCCCAGACGCCGGCGAAGCAGTCAGCCTGCAACTCCAAATCAACGGAAAGCGGGTTTTGCGCACCGTCGTCCTGTTGCGATAACCGCCGCATGCGCTGCTCGATGCCGAGCAGCTTCTGCACGTGATGTCCGAGCTCATGTGCGATCACGTAGGCCTGCGCAAAGTCGCCGGTGTCGCCACCGAATTGCTTCAGTTCCTGCCAGAATGAGAGGTCGACGTACACCTTCTCATCTTCAGGGCAATAGAAGGGACCCGTGGCGGCTTGCGCCGTTCCGCAGCCCGAGTAGGTGATATCGCGATAGAGCACCAGCTTCGCCTTGCGATACTGCCGTCCGTGATCGGCAAAGATCTTCGCCCACGTGTTCTGAGCGTCATCAAGCACAAAGCTGATCAGGTGCACATCGCGTTCTTCGGCCGGCGAATCCGCCACCGGGGCGTTGGACGGTCCCGGCTGCAAATCTGCCTGCCCGCCGCTGCCCGCAAAGAAGTTGCGCCCGGTAACCACGCTGAGAATCAGCAGCAGTATGAATCCGCCGATTCCCATTCCACCGCCGAGACCAAAGCCACCGCCACCGCTTCCCCGACGATCCTCAATGTCCGAGCTAACGCCCTGGTCCTGCCATTCCATAGAGGAGGCCCCCGGTTGCCTCAAAACAAGTTTGGCACAAAGAGGGATTGGCGTCAGCAAGAGACGGTTCACACCGAAATTGTTATTCTGACTGGCAGGAGACCTTTTCGGTGGGCAAGCGGCTGGGCGCGAAGTTTGTTGTTTTTGTGCTGGCCGGATTTCCCGTACTGGCCTCAACCGCCCATGCGGCCTGCAACGGGCCTGCCGAACTCGTCGCAAAGCTTACCGCCCATCCGACCACCGACAATGCGGTCATCCTGGGCAGCTGGTACGCCGGCCACAAGCAGTACGATTGCGCCGTTACGATATTTCGGGCGGCGATGAAGGCCGACCCAAAGTCAGCACAATTGCACTATCTTGCGGGGCTCGCGTATGTCCAGGGGAATAAGCCCGCTGACGCTCTCCCTGAACTGGAAAAGGCCGTACAACTCGATCCCGAGGTCATCAAGCCGCACCTGATGCTGGCCTTTGTTTTCGATCAAACCGGCAAACACCAGGAAGCAGAGGAGCAGTGGCATCGGGCTCTCACTATCGACCCAAAGTCGACCATCGCCCTTGAAGGTCTCAGTCAGGATTTGCTCGATCGGAGCGCCTTCATCGATGTGGTGGTCTTGTTGCGAGACGCTCCCCGCACTGAAAAGCTCTCGATCAACCTTGCGCGGGCGTTGGGAAATTTGAATATGCTCGACGAAGCCCGCGGTGTACTGACCGAGGCACTGAACGCTCATCCAGCTTCCCTGCCGCTTTCGAGTGCGCTGATCGTTGTCCTGGTCAAGCAGGTTCGCTATCAGGACGCGATCAACCTCGCGCAGCACATTGTTAACGTCAATCCGAACAGTGAGGAAGCGGAACTGCAGCTCTTCCGGATCCTCGTTCTCACCAACCACATTGATGCAGCGCGCCCCATCGGCCCCAAGCTGCTCGCAAAGCACCCGCATAGCGCTGAGGTTCTATACCTCAATGGCATTGTTCTTCGCGCCGTAGGCGATTATCCCGGAGCCAAGGCACTACTTGAACAATCTGTCGCTATCGATCCGAGTCTGCCCAACTCCCATTACGAGCTTGGCATGGTCCTGGTTTTTCTAAAGGATTGGGCTCCTGCACGGCAGGAGTTGGAGAAATCAATTGCCATGGGCGCAACGGAGCCGCAAGCTCACTACCAGCTGGCTCTGGCCTTGAGAGGGCTTGGGGAGTCCGAGCTTGCTCAAAAAGAGCTCCGCACCTACCAGGATCAGAAAGCCGGAGATGAGGCCAAGCTGGAAGCGATGATGAAGGCATCGCAGGCTGACGAAGAACTCAAAAGCGACAAGCTGCAGGACGCGATTGGCCACTATAAAGAGGCCGTCGCTGCCCAACCAGACAACGCCAACATCAAATACAAACTAGCCCTGGCTCTTCACCAGGCAGGCGATGTCGACGGGGAGCGGGCCCAGTTGGAGCAAGCGGTCAAGTTGGACCCAGACTTGGCCGGTGCGCAGAATGAACTCGGCTATTTGCTGTCGCGCAGTGGAAATTCCGCAGGCGCTATTCAGCACTTTCAAGCCGCCGTGCATGCCGCGCCGGGTTACGTCGAAGCCTGGATCAACCTCTCGGCAGAACTCGCTATGGCTTCGCAATTTGCCGAGGCGCGCGATGCCGTTGCAACGGCATTGCGCCTGGAACCGGACAACGAGCGCGCTCAGAAGCTGAACGATCATCTGTCGCACGATGCCTCTGCTCGGCAAGCCCATCCGTGATGGAACCTCGTGCCCCGTTTGCCGGTGGTGCCGCGGCAATGTGAGAATGAAGAAGCTCAAAGGATGACAAAGAACTTCCCCACTTCCGGCTGGAGCCGGCGAAAACTACTTCGAACGGCGCCCGCTCTTTATGCTTCCGCAGTTCTACCGCGCGGTCTTCTCATTGCACAGGCCGCCCCTGCCGTCACTCCCGTCCCGACAGTCTCTGCACTGAAGCCGTTTTCGACTTTCACTGATGTCGCCGCAAGCGCGGGCTTGACCGCGAAGATGTACTACGGTGTTCCGGAATCGGTTACCTACATCATCGAAGAGATGGGCGGTGGCTGCGCCTTTTTTGACTACGACAACGACGGCTGGATGGACATCTTCATCCTCGGCGGACGAACCCTCGAATCCGTTCCGCCTGATGCGTCGAACCGGCTCTACAAAAACAACCGCGACGGCACGTTCAAAGACGTGACCAAAGAAGCGGGACTCTGGGATGCCGGCTGGGCCGTTGGTGTTTGCGTAGGCGATTACAACAACGATGGCTTTGAAGACCTGTTTCTGACCTACTACGGCCAGAACAAGCTCTACCGCAACAATGGCAACGGCACCTTCACCGATGTGACAGAGAAGGCGCACCTGACCCACGATGGAGTGCGCTTTGGTGCGGGCTGCACTTTCATCGATTACAACCGCGATGGTCTTCTCGACCTTTTTGTGTCCAACTATGTCGATATCGACATGGCCAATGCTCTCAAGCCATCCCTCAACATTCCCAACTGCAACTATGAGGGCGTGCCGGTGGCATGCGGGCCGAAGGGATTGAAAGCGCCGCAGCACTATCTCTACAAGAACAACGGCGACGGCACGTTTACTGATGTTTCAAAGGAATCGGGCATTGCTGCGATCAAAAGTTCCTACGGGCTCACTGCTGTTTCCTTCGATATCGACGAAGATGGTTGGCCAGATCTTTTCGTAGCTTGCGACACGACCCAGAGCCTCCTCCTGCTGAATAATCACGACGGCACATTTCGCGAAGAGGGCCTGATGCGCGGCGTTGCGATCAGCCCCGACGGCCAGGAGATGGCCGGCATGGGAATAGGCGTGGGTGACTATGACCTCGACGGACACCTCGACATCATCAAGACCCACTTCCAACTCCAGCCATCCGGTCTATACAAAAACGATGGCAAAGGAAACTTCGACGACGTGGCGCATCCGGCCGGTTTGGCCGCAGAGCGCACGTACGTGAGCTGGGGTACGTGCCTGTTCGATCTCGATAATGACGGCTACCCCGATATCTTCTGGGTCACGGGAAACGTTTACGCCGAAGTGGAGAAGATTAACCCGAGATTCCCCTATGCGGGACCTCGCGTGTTGTTTCGCAATCGGGGCAACGGCACGTTTGTCAGGCTCGGCGATGAGGCCGGCCCGGCGATCAACGCTCGCCATGTGAGCAGAGGCTGCGCATTTGGGGACTTCGACAACGATGGTGATCTCGACATCGTAATCATGAACCAGCATGAGGCGCCATCCCTGCTCCGCAACGATGCGCCCAAGGAAAACCACTGGATCAAGGTCCGCCTGGAAGGCACGAAGAGCAATCGCAGCGCGCTCGGTGCACGCGTACTTGTTCACTATGGAGGCAAAACGCAGGCCCAGGCTGTCATGAGCCAGGCAAGCTACATGTCGGTGAATGATCCCCGCCTTCATTTTGGACTCGGAAAGGAAACCACGGCGGACATCGAGGTGGTGTGGCCAACCGGATCCGTCGAAAAGTTCCCAGCGCAGACCGCAGACCGGCTGATAACGATCCTCGAGGGCCACGGAATCGTGCCCGGCAGGCCGTTCCAGAAGGCCTGAGAATCCGTGATTCTAGTCACATCCAGAACTAGGGCATTCCCGTTTAAATTGGAAGGTAATTTTGTTCCTTTTTGTGTGCTGTTTGAGCCGACAAGAAAGAAAAACCGGCCCCGGTGACAATTCAATGACAATTGGCCAGAAGAGCCAAACCGGGTAAATGTCGAGAAATCTAAGTGATAGTGGGAAACCGTTTTACTTGCGGGTTCAAGACCCAAAAAGCGCTTGCCCATGGTGTGTCGGGTGTGATATCGATACTCGATTCACTTAGAAGTGTTTTTGGCGGTGGCTAACCTCGGCGCGTCGGGGTCAGTTGTGCGTCAGAGATTAAAACAAGAACAACAACGTTTCAGGAGGCTTGGTAAATGTTTACAAACCAAACAAAGACATCGAAGAGTTCATCGATGTCGAAATGGTTTAGGCGAATTCCATGGCTAGTCATTCCAGTCATGCTTTTGTCCTTCACCATCGCAAATGCACAACAACTTACCGGAACTTTGAGCGGCATCACCGCCGATCAGACGGATGCTCGTGTTCCAGGTGCCAAGGTTGTTGTAACCAACGCGTCCACGGGCGACATTCGTGAGACCAAATCAGACGCCCAGGGATTCTTCTCGGTAACCGCGCTCATTCCAGGCACGTACAAGATCACAATTTCCGCAAAGAGCTTTGCCAGCTGGGAAATGAATGAGATTGTGCTCAACCAGGGTGACAGCCGCACGATTCCCAACATCCATTTGAAGATCGGCTCTGAAGCTACAGCAGTCACGGTTATTTCCGGTGCAGACGCCGAGATCCCCGTTGACAACGCTGAGATCAGCGCTACCTTGAACAACGAACTGGTTGACTCCGCCACATTGACGGGACGCAACGCATCCGAGTTGATCAAGATGATGCCCGGCGTTACCTTCAGCGGAAATACTTCCAGCTACAACAGTCAGGTCACCGGCACAAACAACGGCCCCGCCGGCAGTTTCTCGACCAATGGCACGCAGCCCTACGGTTCAACCGACGTTTACCTTGACGGCGCGAACCTGATCGATCCGGGCAACGCCGGAACGCAGGTTGCCAACATCAACCAGGACATGACTGACAGCGTCAAGTTTCTGTCGGCCTCCTATGGCGCCGAATATGCGAAGGGCCCCGCGGTACTGCAGGCCTTCTCAAAGAGCGGCGGCCAGAAGTTCCACGGCGAGGCATATATCTATGCCCGCAATACCGCCGTCGGATATGCCAATGACTGGTACAACAAGAACCAGGAACTTTCGCAGGGAAAACCGAATTCTCTGACCTCGCAGAGCTTCTACTATGTGGGCGGCAACATCGGCGGGCCGATCTTCTTCCCGCATTTCAACCACAATCGCGACAAGCTGTTCTTCTGGGCTGGTTACGAGTACATGGACCAGCACCCATACAACTCGCCTGTGCAAATGAACGTGCCCACGACGGCCCAGCAGGCGGGCGACTACCGCAACGTCGGTGTAGACCCGCATGTTCTCAGCACCTATTCGCCCACCTACACTCTTCCCTGCAGCAACAAGGGCGCATGGGATGAAGGTTGCTCAGACGCATCGATTTCGCCATGGAACACGGCGGGGCAGGATTTCAGTAACTTGTCTCCTTATTTCGATCCCACCGGCAAAATCATCAGTGGTCTGAATCCACAGCCGAATGAGTCGCCCAACGCAAGCAACGGCTGGAATAACTATTCGTTCGCGCCGAACACACCTCAGAACCGCTGGGAAGTAACCGGCAAGGTGACCTACGCGTTCAACGACAACAACAAGCTGTGGGGATCGTATACGCTGCAGAACGAGACCGATTCCCATCCTCTCTCCATCTGGTGGGCTCCGACTTGGACCATTCCATATCCTTCCGAGCCGACCGGCAAGGAAACGGCTCACGTCTACCTGGCAAACTACACTCACGTGTTCAGCGCCACAACGACCAACGAGGTTGTGTTTGCGTACTCTCAGTTCATCAACAACAACAGCCTGAGCAACGTTGCCGCATCCAGCCGCAAAGCACTCGGACTTCCGAATCAAAGTCTGTTTGGGGCTTCCAAGACCGATCAGATGCAGAATTCGCAAGGTGGTTGGAATTCCGGCCTGACTGAAATCAATGAATTTGATTTCAACAGCGGAATCTACGGCCCGGGCACCTTTGGCAAAACGTCAACGGCTCCGTCGATCGCCGATACCTTTACCAAGATCATCAAGACCCACTCGGTGAAGGCAGGCTTCTACTGGGATGCCCAGGAGAACCTCCAGGCCAACGGCAGCAACATCAACGGCACCTATGATTACGAGAACTGGGGCTATACGACTACCCAGAACATGACGCTTGACCGCCTCATGGGACGCATCACATCGTACAACGAGCAAAACACCGACGTGGTTCCGGATATCATCTGGCACCAGTGGTCGATCTGGGCACAGGATTCCTGGAAAGCGTCACGGAAGTTGACGCTAAACATCGGTCTCCGTGCGGACCATATGGGTCAGTGGTACGACAAACTGGCTGGAACCCAGGTCTGGGATCCCGCCTCCTACAGCAATGCAAGCAACGCACCAGCCAACACCGGCCTGCTCTGGCACGAGCTCGATTCGAAGATTCCAAGCTCGGGCTGGGTCAGCCCCGTGTTGTTCTACAACCCTCGCCTTGGCCTCGCATATGACGTCACAGGCACAGGTAAGACGGTACTTCGCGCCGGCTTCGGCACTTACCGGTACCAGGTGTCATCCAACGATGCTAGCGGCGCGATGGGTGGTCCTCAGGGATCGTTCAATTACGGCACCAACGGTGCTAACGGCAATGGCAACGGTTTCTACGGCTATAACATCCAGGGCGGGCTCGTTTGCGTGCATCCCGACCCGGGTGGTCTCGCCGGTAGCTGCTCGGGTGCAACTGCCAAGACCCAGCAACTTGGCGTACCGTCTGGCGTCAATCAGAACGGCGCCGACATCAAGGCCGACCAGCAAGGCGACAACAGGGTTCCTTATGCGAATACCTACAGCTTCGGCGTAGCCCAGTCATTGCCGGGCCACACCGTTGCCGAAGTTTCGTACGTGGGAAGCGCAAGCCGCAATCAGCTGCTGAACGGCGCGAATGGCCACATTGAGGATGAAAACGTGACCGCCTACGGCGCCTACTTCACGCCAGATCCGAAGACGGGTAAGTACACGAACACTTCACCGCAAAATGGGGCTTGCGGTGCGACAGCCTGCCCATCTGTCCAAACCAACGATTGGCGTCCGCTGAACAACTACGGCCACGTGTGGATTCAGACGCACGGCGGATATGCCAACTACAACTCACTGCAGGTTTCCGCACAGAAGCAATCCGGCAACCTGTACGTGTTCACCAACTTTACCTTCGGCAAGGTCCTCGGTACCCGCGACGGTTCCACTTCAAACGGAAACGGCAACGGTTCGGTGGTCAACCCGTTCAGCCTCGACGACAACTACGGACCGCTGGGGTATGACCACACCAAGGTCTTCAACCTGTCGTTCAGCTACAAGCTACCCAAGCCCATCCACAACAACTGGGCACTGGGCGAATTGATCAACGGCTGGCAGATCTCCAACTACACGACATATCAGGATGGAGCTCCCTACCAGGCCAACTCGCCGAACATGAACACGAATTACGTCAACACGGGCCAGGTGTTCACGCAGCCTTTGCCGGCGACGGCGATTGGCGGCAATACCACCACTTCAATCTCGACAAACACGTGGTTCGGTAGCAACCAGTACGAAAACGGGATTCAGCCCCTGGTTGTGTGCGATCCTCGCAAGGGATTGCTGAAGGGCCAGTACTTCAATCCCAACTGCTTTGCAGCGCCATTGCCGCCAACGGCATCGTCGTTCGGACAGAACGGTCAGACCATCTGGCCTTATATCCGCACGCCGCATTACTTCGGCAGCGATCTGGCGCTTTTCAAGGCATTCCGTGTCAACGATTCACAGCGGGTCGAGTTCCGCATCTCGGCTACCAACTGGCTGAACCACCCGAACGCGCAGTTCGGAATCGCCGGCAATTCTGACAACCAACTTACCTTCAATGGAGTCAGTACCCCTTCATCGTTGGTCTATAACTCGCAGACTGCCACAACCGGTATCCCGCAGAATAAAAACGGATATCGCTGGATGCAGTTCGCGGCCAAGTACTACTTCTGATTCAGTTCAGAAGCGTGCAGCAAGAAGGGGTGGCGAAAGCCACCCCTTCTCTTTTTCCCTCAAGCAATTCATCTGCGGCTGCAGACGCTGCGCAATGCGATCCGCGGTGCATTCCGGGATGCTCCTAGTCGCTTTTCTGTTTCTGAGCCTTTTGCCGCATCCTGATCTGTTCGGCGATTTCGCGTTCTTTCTTGCTGTCTCCTGAGCGATGCAGTTCTGAGTAAACAGCTGCGAGCAGCCAGTGAGGATCGAGCCAGTTGGGATCCGTCCGGATCAAGTCTTCAAGAATTGCCGCGGCTTCCGCGTACTTCCCCGTTTGATCGTTAAGCTTCGCGATCTCGAACCGGGTGAGCGGATCATCGGGATGAAGCTGCAATGCCAGCTCCAGTAACGGCCTTGCGCTGTCCGCGTCGTTCGCCTTTAAGCGCATCGCCCCAAGATCGCGATTCGCTACAAAATCCATTGGGTCGGCTCTGAGAGCTGCCTGGAACGAAGTTTCGGCCCCCGGAAAGTTCTTCATGGCATATCGTGCCTGGCCTGACATCGTGTAAAGCCCGGGTAGCTTCGGATTCAATTCAATTGCAGCATCCAGGTCCGCACAGGCAATTTCCATTTCGTCGCGATAGTATCGCGCAGAACCGGCGAGCAGCCACGCTTCGGCGGACTTCTTTGCCTTTGCCAATTTCTCCATGCGTGGCAGGCCTTCGTCCTGATTCCCTGACCGGATCAACGCATAGGCATAGACATATTCGAATTGATAGTCCTCTTCATGCCCCGGCTCCAGGGGTGCCAGAAGCGCCACAGCTTCCTTTGGGCGATCCAGCTTGTTCAACGTATATCCAAGCAGAATCGCGGTATTCCGATCGGAAGGGTGCAAGGCGTGGAGCTGCTCGAATTCGACGCGGGCCTGATTCCAATTGCCGGTGCGGTAGTACGCCATTGCAAGGTTCATTCTCACCGCATCATTCTGCGGCGATAGTTCCAGCACATGACTGTCCTCTGCAATGGCAGCGTCCAGTTGGCCTGCAGCGGCAAGTACGGCTCCGAGATTGGCCCGGGCCTCGATCGAATCAGGTCTCAGGGCCAGCGCCCGCCTGAAATCGGCGATCGCCGTCTTCAAGTCGCCGTGCTCCTGCGCGAGCTTGCCTTCGTGCAGTGCCGACGCGGCATCCACGGCGGGGTTCTGACCCGCTGCAACCTGCACCAGCATCCCCGCACACAGAATCGGAACAACTCGCATTCCTTTCAGGATAGAACATCGGTGAGTTGAGCGGCCTTTCCGTGCTGCGCAGATAGTAGAATCCAAGTGGGGCAGCCTTGCCGCCCTTGTCTCTTACATGCGTAGGTCTGCATTCTTTCCTATCCATCTCGCGACGCTGGCGCTTGTTTCCTGGGCCCCCTGCTGTGTTCTCCACAGCCAGCAAACGCCTGCATCCCCACCCCCCCCCGCCCCCATCCGGTTCGAACTTAAGAAGCTTCCGTTTCAACTCGACAGCAGCCTCAGCGCCGCAAAAAACGTGCCTGAAACCATGGCCGGCGGCGTAGCTGTCTTCGACTACAACGGTGACGGTCGACCCGATATCTTCTTTACCAACGGCGCCGACATCGCAACTCTCCAGAAGTCTTCGCCGAAATACTACAACCGGCTCTTCCGCAACAACGGCAACGGCACATTTACTGACGTCACTGAGCAGGCAGGGCTGAAGGGCACGGGATTCGACGTCGGTGTCGCTATCGGCGATTACGACAACGATGGCCATCCAGACATTTTTGTTTCTGGCGTCCACGGCAACACCCTTTATCACAACAACGGCAACGGCACGTTCACCGATGTGACCAGCAAGGCTGGCCTGGACAAATGGAACGATCCTGAGTTTGGCCCGCTCTGGTCAGTTACCGCTGTCTGGGTCGACGTGAACAATGACGGCCTGCTCGATCTGTTCGTCGTCAACTATTTACAGTGGGCCTATTCGAACATTCCCAAGTGCGTGATTGAAGGCGTCGCAGAGTACTGTCATCCCCGTTACTACAAGGGATTGCCTAACCAGCTCTTTCTCAACCAGGGCGACGGCACCTTCAAAGATGTCTCGAAGGAGTGGGGCATACGCGATCACATCGGCAAGGGCATGGGCGCTGGGATGGCTGACTACGATCTCGATGGCAAGCCCGATCTCTTCGTGACCAACGATGCAGAGTACGCTTTTCTGTTTCACAATCTCGGCAACAAGTTTGAAGAGGTAGCCTTTCAGACGAATGTAGCCCTGGCCGAAGATGCCGCTTTCATCTCCGGGATGGGCACTGATTTCCGCGACGTCAACAACGATGGCTTCCCCGACATCGTTTACGTCGCACTCAAGAGCCAGACCTTTCCCCTCTACCTCAACAGCGGGAAAGGCGACTTCATTGAGGCCACGGCGCCCAGCGGCATGCGTACACTCAGCTTGGGCATGTCGGGCTTTGGCCCGGCATTCTACGACTTCGACAACGACGGCTGGAAAGACCTCTTCGTCACGCGCGGACAGGTCACTTCAGTCTGGCCGCCCGGCTATAGATTCGCTGAACCCAACGTGGTCTTCCGCAATCTCGGCGCGAGCGGTAAATGGCAATCCCTTACTGGCGAAGCAGGCTTCACCGACGCCACCGCTGCTCGTCATCGGGGCTGTGCATTCGGCGATTTCGACGGCAACGGCCGCATCGACATTGTTGCCACCAGCCTCGATAAACCAGCAGAACTGTGGATGAACCGCAGTTCCAACCTCGGCCACTGGCTCGATATTGCTCTGCGTGGAGTGAAATCGAATCGCGACGGCATTGGCGCGCGCATCAGGGTTGTCACAAAGGCTGGAACGCAATACAACCACCAGACATCCAGCGTTTGCTACGCTTCTTCAAGCCTCGGTCCGGTTCACTTCGGTTTGGCTGCGGAAGCGAAGGCAACCACAGTCGAGATTCGCTGGCCCAGCGGCATCGTCCAGACACTCGAGAACGTCCCGGCCGATCAGATTCGCACGGTCACGGAACCCGCAGAGACCACCGCCCCTAAACAATAGCCATCATTGCTTAGGTGGTCCGGCTTTCTGCTGGCTGGCTTCGAGCTGCTGCACAATGTCCCGTTCTCTTTGTCCATCATCCGGGCGATGCAGCTTGTAGTAGATCGCGGCGAGTTCAATGTGTGGATCAAGCCATTTGGGATCGGCTTTCGCCAGCTCTTCGAGCGTCGCCGCAGCTTCGGCGTATTTGCCCGTCATACCGTTCAACTTTGCCATCTGCAGGCGCGCAACGGGCGAGTTCGGCTGTAGCTGCAACGCAAGCTCCAGCATCGGCCTGGCACTGTCCAGATCCCTCTGTTTCAGCTTCATGGTTCCGAGATAGAGATTTGCGGTAAAGTCCTGCGGATCTTCTTTCAGCGCTTGCTCGAACGCAGGCTGTGCCCCTTCCGTATCTCCCAGCGCATCGCGCGCCTGACCTGCCATCGTGTACAGACCGGGAAACTTTCCATGCAATTCGATAGCGGCATCCAGATCAGCCCGCGCCTCGTGGAATTCCCGGCGATGCAAGCGTGCCGTCCCGGCCAGGAAGTACGCGTCGGCCGACTTCGTTGCTTTTGCCACTTTCTCCATACGCGGGAGGCCAGCCGTCACCTCGCCGGAATCGATCAGCGCATAGGCCAGCACGTACTCCAGATCCATGTTGTTTTCACGCCCTGTTTCGAGAGGCGTCAGCATTGCCGCCGCTTCACTCGATTTGTTCAGCTTGATGTCTGTGTATCCCAGCAGAACGGCGGCAGCCACATCCTGGGGGCGGGCCGTGTGCACGGCTGCAAAAGCAGCATGGGCTCCCTCGATATCGCCTTTCTTGTAATATGCGAGCCCCAGGTTCATTCGGACGCCCGTTTTGTCCGGCGCTGACTCCAATGCCTTCGTATCTTCCGCAATGGCGGCGTCGAATTGCCCTGCCGCAGAGAGTGCCGCGCCAAGATTCGCTCGTGCTTCAGCCAGTTTCGGGTCGATGGCCAGCGCTTTGCGATAGTTGTCAATCGCCGTATTCAGATCGTTCTGCTGTTGCGCAGCAACGCCCTTGCGCAGATACTCGTCCGCTTCATTCAAGGTGGCAGGCTTGCCGGTCTGCGCGCTTGCCCCTTGCAGGGCAAGCGCAATCAATAGAATTGAAACGGATCGCATATCTATTAGGATAAAGCAACGTCGCAGCGAGAGGACGCACCTGTTTACCGAACCGGCACTACCCGCCGTCTACTGCTTCTGGTCTCCAACTGGCTTGTAGTTCACGATCTTCATCGCTGATCCGTACTTTTTATAATCGCGAAACTGAATCGTATTCATCGAGGCCTGGTGATGGCTCTGCCGCACGCGCAACTCCGCACTGACCGGCATCAGGTAGTCGCGATTATTGATGCTTACGTAATCGTAGTCGACCCCCATTACTGACGACCGCGTGGGAAAATCCTTCGGCAAATCTTCGGCCTCAAGGCTGATGCGTCGCACGTTGCGTGTGGCGCTGTCGATAAATACCTGCCCGTGAAATGCGACCATCAACTGCAGATCGTTCGATCCGACAACGGAATACATCGAGTTGCTCTTCGCCACGTGGTAGTCAAATACCTGCACGGTGCCGGAGCCCAGCGCGTCGGTTTCCTTCCAGCGAAACTCAGCTTTCGCCGAGGGCGCAAACACCGCTCTCAGCACTCCGCCCAGTTCCCCGCCAGACAAGGTGCTTCCCTTCTGCTTCAGCAGGTTGTCGCGATCCGCTGTGTTTCTGACGCCGTTGATCTCCAACATCGTATGCGTCTCGCTTTTGTCGCGATAGCGCAAAAGTTCCGCGATGGTATCCCGGTGCTTCCAGTTTCCAGTCCCGTTCCCATCAACTGAGCGATCCGTTATTTCCACGCACATGAAATTTGGCAACGCATCCATGTAGCCCACCGCGCGCACACGCGCATCCTCAATTAGCTTGTCAATCTCATCTTGAGACGGCGGCGTTACTGGATCAGTAACGGCAGTAATTGCAAGCAATCCGCCGGAGTATGCATCATTCGCCTCGCTGGTGACAGTCAAGTCCCCTCCGGAGCCGCCGTGTCCGCCCGAAGTACCTCCGCCCGCCACAGAGCCATCACCCTGAACAGTAAATGCAATCTGCTGGATTGCAGTTTTGCCGCCCTGGCTCATCATTGCCTTCACTTCGTAGTTTCCAGGCGCAAGCGATGCACCTTTGAAAGTCGCGAGGTAAGGCACGGTTTCTTTCGCATCATTCAACGTGAGCGGCAACGGAGTTCTGCGCCCGGCATGTCCATTACGGCTCGCCTCCATCTCCAGCGTCGCGGGCTCCTTTGAACGTGGGTCTGGATGCAGAATAAAAAATAGAGAGACATCTTTCGTCCCCGGCGGCACAACGCCAGCAAGGTTCGGCGTTATCTTTCCTTTCTCATACCGCATCGGTTCTAGCGGATCCTCGTTGTCATTCGTGATAGTGTCCACGTGCTTCACCAGAACGATTGGGCTCAAAGACGGCGAGGCCTGTGCGGCGGGGATCTCAAAGACGAGCCGCTGTGCCCCATACTTCAGCCCGGTCTCGTCATGGACAGCTGCTTCCAGCATGTATTTCCCGGGAACCGCCAGGAAATGGCCCTGCAGGATTACGCTCGACGTCGGATCGGTCCGCAGTGTTTCAGCTGCCCCGCGCTTCGTGATGTTCTCACCGAAGTGCTCCACCACAGTCCCGCTTTTGTCTTTGATCTCCGCCACAATCGAAACGTGGGCAGAGAACAAATTAGTGTGGGGGTCTTTGTTCGCTTCCAGAGAAGAAATCGGCACCTCAACCGCGACGGTGCTCGTGTTTCCATCCGGCAACTCGCCAAACTGCAAGACTGCCGTATGAAACTTCACATCCTGCGGCAGATTCGACTGGTTAAAAAGACTTAGCAATGGAACTTCAAACGGTCTGATCCCAGCATCCGCACCGGGCGCAAGTGCAAAATATCCAGTTTTCGTCTTAAGGCTCAGGCCGGCACGCTTCGGCTTGGCTACGATGGTCCGGAATGCTCCGTCGTACTCTTCGATCGGAGGCTTGTAAGTCATCTGGTAGTAAGTCGTCAGGTCTTCGAGCATGTCCTGAAGCGGCTTCTTCATGCTGTTCTGCGCATCGATGTAGATGCCGCCTGTGTTTTTGGACAATTCCGACAGGGGGTTCTTTGTATCGATCAGCGCAGTCGGATCGCCCCGTCCCCGCATGAAGTCTGTCGCGAGCAGCACGTCCTGCGACTGGCCCCACACGTTGCCGCGGCCATCAGGCGAGGGAGCCCCCTGAATATCGCCACCACTCCGCTGCTGCATTGGAATTCCGGAGGATATCGAGTGCGAAACACCTGATCCATCAGTAACAGTTGTGACCGTCGGAGCCGGACTGAAAGGAGCCTGGCCATTCAGGTTCGCGTTGTCTTCCTGGTAGTTTTTCCCGAAGTTGACCGCATCCAAATCTACGGTGTAGATATTTACGCCTGCCTGCGTCGCGGCCCCGGCAATCGTCTTCAGCATTTCCTTTGCTGCGTTATCAAGCAACATGTTCCGCGTGAAGTAGATGATCGTCTTTCGTTCGCCGATATGCTGTTGCGCGCGAACGAGGGCAAGCAGGCCGGCGAGATTCAACATGGCGTGTTCGTCGTGCCGGATCTTCTGCGAGTTCTCCAGCGCCGCCAGCAGGGCCTGGCAGCGTGCCCGCTGATCCACACTCACACGCGCTCCGGTGGAATCCACACCAGTGCGGGCGATTGCAATCAGATTCTTCTCAGCCTCACCTGAAGCCTTCGCTCTGAGCGGGTCGGCTTTATCTGTCGCGATGTTGACGGCGTTGGTGCGCGTGGATTCGAGCCGCGTCACATCGCTTGCTGTTACGATCCCGATTGCCGTCTCCACCGTATGACGGTCCTCGGTGTACCCCTGCAGCAACCGCAATCTCCCGGCAAAATCGAGAACCGCCAGGGAATATCCTTGCTGAGGCAGAACCTTCACAACCTTGTTCGCGACGTTTTGGGCGTCCTTTGCCATCGGCCCTTCGAAGCGATCGAACACGAGCGTGATCAAGTGTCCCCGGCTCGACGAAACATCCCCCTTCACCAGGCGGAAATCCTTCAACGTCACCGGTATACCGTTGTCGGTAACTTCGATATCCTCCGGCTTCAAATCGAGCACCGGTTTGCGGTGCTTGTCGTGCACTGCGACGTCGAGCGAGACCTCGTCAACGCCCACGCTGATGCCCTGAGCCTGGTCTGGCTCGGCAGTTGGCGGGGTTGGAGGGGTTCCCGCCTGACCATAGCTTCCGGGAGCTATCAGAACGAGAAAAATAACCCCGACCCACCAATAGGAATTGTTGTTCGATCGCATATGGCCCCAGTGAAATTGATGATTCTCAGTCATAAGGACATCTGATTGCCGCGCAACGGTCTTGGACTGAGCCCGCCGCCCTTTAAAAAGCCATTTAGTTGTTATTCAAGAGACGCGGAGAAGCGCGTTCTTGTCTCGTGCAATTCTACTCGCGGAAGGGTTTTCACGCCCTAACGACGCGAATCCGTCTCGTACCGCCCCTCAAAGTCATGGAATCAGGCTCATGTTCGACGTCCCCAACTGATCCCCTTAGCCTCTTACTCACCTCTGGCACCACAGATGTGAGCTATCTCACAGCACACCACCCGCCCCGTCCTCAAGAATCGACTGGGAGATTGCATGCAACGCGTGTTAATTGGGACGGCCGCAATCCTGCTGACCGCAGGTACAAGTCTGGTCATCGGAGTGGCAGCAAAGCCCAATCCTCCATCTTCCGATCCGATCCCCGCCTATCTCAAACCGGTCCCGATGGATGTAGCCATGTCACCCGCCACAAAGGCGATCACAATTGATGTCCCTTTCAACGGCACCATCTACCCGCCAGATCTCATTCCCCCGCAGTTTGCTTGGCGCGACGACAATTCGGCCGTGACAATTTGGCGTGTAGAGATCATCTTTGGCGAGAAAGCGCGCTCGATCGAGGTCTGGTCGGCGGGCGAGAAGATGCAGGTCGGGCCATTGGACGAAACCCTGACCGGCTACGTTCCACCTACGCTCACGCCAGAACAAGCCGCCGACCATACTTGGCGTCCTGATCCC
The DNA here is from genome assembly GCA_963832035.1 of uncultured Acidobacteriaceae bacterium. GTDB lineage: Bacteria > Acidobacteriota > Terriglobia > Terriglobales > Acidobacteriaceae > Telmatobacter. The sequence goes on from CAWHSK010000007.1 coordinate 247,785, forward strand.
AAAACATGGGAGGAGATTAAAAACAACTCTGTCGGCCAGCCAGCCAAAGTGGTCATCACCGGATTCGAGACCAAGCAGGCCAGCCATCCTCTCTCGCGCGCCGAAGCCACCATCTCCACTTCAAAGGACCCTGTGGGCGCGCCGATCTTCTATCGTGATGTCCCGCTTATCCCACCGAATCCGGATACCGAGCAGCGGGGTATCATCAAGCCTCTGCCTGATTCTGTTCTGCCCAAAATCAAGTGGCAACTGCGCTACATCAATCAGACCGAGAGCAAGGTCATCATGACCAACCTGCCCACCTGCGGCAACTGCCACTCGTTCTCGCGCGATGGCAAGACTATGGGTATCGATGTCGACGGCCCCGCCAACGATAAGGGGCTCTACGCACTCGTTCCGATCAAGAAAGTCAGCACGATCTCCAATGACTATCTTCTTCGCTGGAGTTCCTTCTCAGAGGAACATTCACAAAAACGTTACGGCTTTATGAGCCAGGTCTCGCCCGATGGGAAATACGTAGTGAACTCCATCGACGTACCTCACGCTCACGGCGCACGCGTTATCGACCGCCTCTATAACGGCTTCTACGAAAACTTCGGCTTCGGTCAGGTCTTCTATCCCACCCGCGGCGTTCTCGCCTGGTACAGCAGGGAGACCGGCAAACTTCTGCCACTCCCCGGCGCCGACAACCCCGAGTACGTGCAGACCTCCGCCTTTTGGACTCCCGACGGCAAGTACCTCATCTACTCTCGCGCTCTTGCCCGCGATCCCTATCCGCCTGGCTACAAGCGTTCCACCTATGCCAATGATCCCAACGAAACGCAGATCCAGTACGATCTCTACAAGATCGCGTTCAACGACGGCAAAGGCGGAACTCCGGAACGCATTGTAGGCGCATCCGAAAATGGGATGAGCAATAACTTCCCCAAGGTCTCGCCCGACGGCAAATGGATCATCTTTGTGCAGTGCAAGAACGGCCTGCTCATGCGTCCCGACAGCAAACTCTATATCGTTCCCTTCCAAGGCGGCAAAGCGCGACCGCTGGAGTCAAACCTGCCGGTAATGAACTCCTGGCACACGTTTAGTCCCAACGGTCGCTGGCTTGCCTTCTCTTCGAAAAGTCCGTCTCTCTACACTCATCTCTATCTCACGCATATTGATCAACAGGGTCATGCCAGTCCGCCGGTGGTAGTGGAGAACGCGACTGCCTCTAATCGCGCCGTCAATATTCCTGAATTCCTAAACCTTGGACCCGAAGGTCTCGATCACATCGATACCCCGGCCATCGACTTCTATCGAGAATTCGACCTCGCCCAACAGCTACAGGACGCCCACAAATACACCGACGCCGTCCCTGCATGGAAAGTGGCCGCCGAAAAAGATCCCACCGACGCTCGCCCCTGGAACAATATGGGTGTGGCGCTCGCAGCGAGCGGCAAAACCAGCGACGCCATCACCGTCTACGAAAAAGCGCTCGCGATGAACAACGACAGCTCGCAGACGCACAATAACTTGGGTAGTGCGCTCGCTGAGACTGGCCGCTACGATGAAGCGACGGCACAAATCCAGAAGGCTATAGAACTCGATCCCGATAATGGCGCCGGCCACATCAACCTCGGCCATTTGCTTGAGGTGACGGGCCACCGCGAAGAAGCTGTCGAGCAACTTAGGCAAGGCATTCAGATCGCGCCCAAGAACGCCGACGGACACAACCTCTATGGCGTTATCCTCGCCCGCGAAGGAAAGATGGACGAAGCGATCGCTGAACTGCAACAGGCTGTCGCTCTCGCGCCTGGCTCTGCGGAATGCCACTACAACCTGGGACGAGCGAATGCCGCAACCGGGCGATTTGCTGAAGCTCTCCCACAATTCGAAACCGCAGCAAAACTCACCGGCAGCCGTGAGCCCGCCATTCTCCAGATGCTCGCCGCCATGTACTCAGAGACCGGCAACTATCCACAAGCCGTGCTCATCGCCCAGCAGGCCCTCGACATCGCCGACAAGCAACAGAACTCCGAGCTCGCCACAGCCTTGCGCGCCAACCTGGCCCGCTATCAGCACCAGGCACTACGCGGCCCGTCGGCACAAAACTGAGCCCGCCGCCGCACGCGATTACTTAGACCGTGACCCAACACGGGATTCGAAGTTAGCGGTTCAGCACTCTGAGCTTCAACCAGCTCATTTCGCAGGTCGAAGACAATTCCGCTGGACCAAACTGATCAAACGGATAGAGCCCGATCCGACTAGCCGCGTTTCCCTGCATGATCACCGTTGATCCGATCTGTGTTGTCGAACCAGACAGGCCCTGAACCGTCTGTTGACCCGACCATGAGGTCACATCCTGGGCCGGATCCTGGGTACAAGTAAATCGAATCCGTCCACCGTATCCCACTTTGTGCACGGTAGGCGAGGCGTCGATCGGGCCCGTATCCACATCGAGCCCAATTTGGAAGCTGCCGTTCCAGTCTGGCCGCCCGCTATACGTTACGCTGGCGGCGGGAATCGGGCCTTCAAACATGTCCTGTCCTTGTGCGCAATAACCGTCAGATACAAAACACATTGACCAGCTGTCGTAGTACCGAAGATTCATGACGGGGCTTTGCCGGGTGCCGCCTGGCAAAAAACTGATGTGTACAGTCCTGAATCCGTGAGAAATAACCGAGTCGCTCCAATAGTTCGTGAAATCCGCAGAGGCAGCTGGTCCTGCCTCTTTGCTCCTAACCACGGATTGAGGCAGAGCGATCGAACTGCTGAAGGCAAGCAGAGCCAAAAGAGCAGTCGTCCTGATTTTTGATTTCATGTGTCTCCTTCTCAACTTGGGAAAGTTCGATCTCCCACGTTGCATCGACGCGAGCCCGGACACTCTGCAAGGATGTGTACGCAAGGCGAATCACTCCGGGACTCAGCGCGAGAAATGATTTCCGTCTCCGGGGGCCGAAAGCTTGCTGATGGGGTCTTCGGGGAGACGAAGAATCTGTGGAGAAGGCTGCGCCCAGCGAGTCAGAGAATCTGTGACGCAAATTACAGCTGACTGTGACAAGAGCGATCTATTCAAGGCCACGCGCGGCGTGGACGCATGCACATGATTCTCTCTTCGATCAGGATGGTGGACGCGGAAGGAATCGAACTTGAGCCGCCTTTTGGGGGTCTCAGCCCACAGGCGAAATCCTGAGCACAGCGAAGGGCCACCTGGCCGGATTTGCTCTTCGATGAGATGGTGGACGCGGAAGGAATCGTGGACGCGGAAGGAATCGAACCTTCAACCTGTCGGTTAAGAGCCGAATGCTCTGCCAGTTGAGCTACGCGTCCAGAGAGTTTGTAAACGCCTCGCAGTGGGAAGGTTGCGTGGCGTGGAAAAGCGAAAAAATCATCACTGATCCTTGGAAAGGATAACACAGTGCATGCACTCTACAAAGCTTCGAGAGACGCGTCTGCGCATCTTTCACGAGCTTCTGCACTTCCTCCTTGCAGATTAAATGCTGGGCACAGTGGCCGGAACACACAACGAAAATGTCTCACTCACATAAGCCATCCGCAACGGCAGCATTTCAGTTTTCGATTGGTTTTGGATCTTGAGAATTCCCTTAGAAGGTGAACGCGACGCCTGCGCCCACGCTGCGCTGATCCTGTGCGAATACCACCATGCTTCCATTCACCAGGTACGGGCGGTATCCCTCGGCGAGCATATTGTTTAAATCGAGCAGAGCCTCGATATTCAGCCCTTCGTGGTGCATGGAGACCGGTTGGCGTAGATGGAGATTCAGATACGGCTCAATTGCACCGACTGAATAGGGCGCAATCGGAGTAACGGTATCAGCAGGCTGCCAGCGATAGCTCGCGCGCCAGCGTGTTCCCGTTCCCTCCAGCGTTCCTGAAAGAGATATGGCGTACATCTGCGCGTGCCGCGGCCGTGCGGCATTGAACAACTGGCTTACCGACGTGGGATGGACGAGTGCCGGCATCACCAGCGCATCTCCATTGGCATAGCTCAGGCGAATGCGATTCCCGCCGGCCATGCGATGCTCGACTGCCGCCATCACTCCTGCGCTTCCATAGTTCTGTCCGGCCCCGCGCATCAAGCCGCTCAAGGGATCGCTGAGCATGGCGTTGCTGCCCTCGCCGCGACCGCTCGCCTCGATCACGGGATTTTGAATATTCTCCGCATAGATAAGGAACGAGACATCCGAAGCATCGGTACGCCGCTCCCAGCCAATCTCCTGGTGCAATCCGTGTTGCAGCGCAAGTTGGCCGTTGCGCAGTGAAATCTGCGGTAGATAGAACCCCGGCTGCGATTCGTTTCCGGTCAGGACTGAAGGCGCGCTTCCCATCCGATAGCTGACCGTGGAGTTCCCGCCGTGCCAGGCTACCGTCGCAAAGGGCAAAGTCGTCAAGATTGTGTTAGGCGAATTCTGGGTGAAGCGGGCCATCACTTGCTGCGCACCCGCCTCGATTTCAAACTCGTCGCCGAGATTTATGTTCTCGGCACTTCGCATCGCGGCTTCTTCTAGTCCCTCGCCGCCCGATCCTTCAATCACGGGGTGAATCGAGATTGCCCCCATCGACTCGACGGATCCCGCAAATCCCAGATCCTGACGGAAGCCCAGCATCGACTCCATCCCGGCATCAGTATCCGGGGCAAAGTCCACACGCGCCAGCAACTCGCGGCTGTTTGATGGTGTATCTTCCACGATCGTCGTAAATCGCTCGCCGCTTTCCCCGAATGTGCCTTCCTGTCCAGTTGCCATCAGCCGCGCTTTCAGCTTGGGCCGCCCGGAACGATCGGAAACCACCACCAGTGGTCCATCCTCTAGCCAGCGCAACAGGGGACGATTCGCGGCAGAACGAAGCGTCCACTCCCAATCGTCTCGCGAAGCGTTAGCTGCCCGCGGTTCGGCCGGCAACCACTGCATTACCTCGTACAAGGTGTTCAGCGTCAGGTTGACAATGGTGTTAGTGCGAACCCGCACATTTTCCCGAAGCGAAGGCAGGAACGTCGCGCCTGTTGCCTTCACGGAATACTTGCCGGGCAATACGTCCTTGAATGAGTAAGTGCCCTTGCTCGATGTGTAGATGGCGGCAACCACGCTCATATCGGGACGCAACAACTGCACCGCGGCACCGATCTGAGGAACACCGCTGGAGTCACGGACCACGCCGGAAATAGATCCCGGGGTCGCTGCCGACAGCGGCGCTGACGCCACCACGAACAGTGCGATCATTGAGACGAGTTGGAGCCTGCGCATCATCACTCGTATTGGTGACCTGGCGGCGTCCTGGCTAAAGTCCTGGGAATTAAATGCCCGCAGGTTTCCCGATCTTGAGCCGGTTAACCCAATTTGCGGAGCGCTCTTACTATTCCACGACAAAAGGTGCCGATTGCGCAATCTCTTGTTTTGAGATTTCGTCATTTATTTTGATCGTCACCCTATATTTGCCCGGTTGAAGGCCAGCCACCGGCAGCGTTTTCTCCACCGTTAACTGGTCGCTGTGTTCGCCAAAGTCTTTGGAATCCTGTTGTTTCTCAAAAACAACCGTGTTCGTTGCCGAATCGATGATTTGGTACGTTACCTTCGCTTCGTTGCTTTTGGTCTGGTCATTAATACCCAGGTTGTAGACTTGCATCCAGAAATTCAGGTCTTGATTGCGCTTATAGCTCACAGGCGTCGCGGCATTCGTTGTCACGCGAGGACACACATGGATGTTCCCGATCACACATGATCCCTGGCCGATATCGTGGGAACTGACCGGATAAATCCGGTCCGCCAGAATAAGGGACGATGTGCCGAGCTTTTCGTCATGATACGCAGGCACATCGAGGCTTTTTCCGTAAATACCAAGGTGATCCGGGTTATTCACGTCCTTGATCGCGATATCTAGCCGATACAGGCCCGGGAGAAGCGGTACTGCCTTCCAATAGATGGACTTACGGTCAAGTGAATTTTGAAGCAACTCGGCGGGCTGCTCCACTTCCACTGTGTCCTCAAAGGTTTGCACCGTCTTGTGGGTCAGCGTCGTTACCTTACCAAGGATGTTGACGACGCCCTTCGCCACGCCTTCCTTGGTCACAAATGTGATGTCACGATTCTTAATCTGGATGGTTACCGGCACCAGAACGGTGCTCGAGGTGACCTTCACGAAATCGGTCCGCACGTCGAAGGGAAAGACCGGTCCAGTGAGCAGCTTGTGCTCGCTCATCGCGCTTTCCAAATCAGCAAACTTGATCGGCGGGGGCGCAAACAGCTTGGCAGCGAGTTCGATACGATCAAATTGCTTCGATTGGTTGGAACTTGAATTCGGCCCAGTACCCAGGCTTTCCATTCCGCCCTTGAAACGGTCGGCCTTCTTGGCCATTCCCATCGATTCCCACTGGGTCAGGCCTGCTCCCGGCACTTTCGCCAGTGCATCCTTTTCGCTTCGGTCAATGGTGAAATGGTAGTCGCCGCATTGGCAGGTATCGACGAACTCCAGGTCGACATTCTCGCCAATCCCCTGGATATACCGGTAGTGCCAAGTCTCAAACGGGAATGTCGACGTTTCGCCTCCGCCCTCTTCCACGGGCCGCTCATAAGAGCCGCCAGAGGGGTGAGATTCCGTGGAGTCGGGAGGGCCGAAAGCAATGTAAATATGGCCGCGGTCGGTTTTCCATCCAGGTTTTCCAGCCGCATAGTGGTCGTTGGAGTACTGAATACGCCGATAATGCTCTTCGCGAAATTCATTGTCGGGAGAGTCGGGGTTGGGATTGCGCCGCAGCCAGAACTGCTCGATGAACGCCTCGCGCTCCTCGTCGTTACTCAGGTTCTTGAACGCCTTCCGCTCTTCGTCCGTGATGATGTAGGTCACATCCTGGTCGAGCCATGTTTTGTAGGCGCCTTTCAACTCCTGCCGGACTTCCTTTTGCGCTTTAAACTTGTCTTCGTCGGAGCGTTCACGCTTTAAAGGATCAGGTTCCTGACCCTGGCCGGAGGCCGGTCTGGCCTGCAACGACGGATCCTGTTGTGCGTGAATACTGGAGGCGGGGACAAAAGTGAGGCCGCAGCCGAGTGCGACAAATAAGATCGAACGGCCATTGAAAATCATTTGCGTCGAAGAACTCCCTACAATGCCTTATTCTACGGGCCCAAATCGTGCTGAGCAAGGCACGATACAACTCTCGCTGCCCTTTGGACGGCTGGGTAACCATTCGGTCACCCCGGCTGACCTCATTTCGAGGCAAAATGCCACAAATCCTGAGACAAATGCCACCCCTTTTGCGTCACTTAGGTGTAGCGCAATCTTCTTTCAACCTACCGGCGGGTCTCTTGTCGATCCGGCGTGCGCCATCACGGACGTAACGTGGTTACCCGTGTTCCGGCACAAAGCCGATGTTAAGGATTCGTGAGTCTCATGAATTCAGTCGGATTGGGGAACCGGATGAGAAGGTTTTGCGTAGAATAAGTTCGGAGCCTCCTGGAGTTCAACAGCGCCCATGAAAAAGATTCTTTTGATCGTTTCTGCCGTTATTGTGGCCATCGTCCTCGTTGCCGTCTTCGTCATTAAGCAGCAATCGGGCTACACCAAGGTTCTGACCGCGAAGATTCATCATCAGGACCTGGCAACTGTGGTCAGCGGCACGGGCCAGGTCAAGCCGAAGACTTATGTCAACGTGGGCGCCACCTCGTTCGGCCGCATTACGCACCTCTACGTGAAGGAAGGCGACCACGTTAAGAGAGGTCAGGTGATTGCCACCGTTGAGAATGTGCAGCCGGAGGCGAACGTTCAGTCACAGAAGGCCACCATCTCCGCCGCTAAGACCGATATCTCTTCGTACCTCGCTGCGGAAAAGACCGCCGAAGCCAACGTTGCCCATGCCAAGGCCGACCTCGAGCAAAAGCAACTCGACTGGGAGCGTGCGCAAAGCCTCTACAAGGCAGGCATCATGGCCAAGCAGGATTTCGACGCCAAGAAGGCCGCCTATGACACCGATGTCGCTTCGGTATTGCAGGCAGAGGCTCAACTGAACCAGGCCAAGGCGCAAACAGCATCCGCGCACGGGCACCTCGACCAGCAGGTCGCCCAGCTCCGTTTCAACGAAGACGCCTTGAGCAAGACCGTCTCGATCGCCCCGTTTGACGGCATCGTGACGAACCTCCCTGTCCGCGAGGGAGAAACGGTTGTCGTCGGCATTCAGAATGCCGAGGGTTCCACGCTGATGACCATCGCTGACATGAGCGTTGTTACCGCTGAGGTCAAGGTCGACGAAACCGACATCGTGAACATTAAGATCGGCCAGCCCGCCGAGGTTAGCGTCGACGCTATTCCCGGCAAGACATACAAGGGACACGTCACGCTGGTAGGCGATCAGGCGCTGTTGCGCTCCACGGGCGTCGCAACCTCACAGTCCACTACCGGCACGGAAGAGGCGAAGGACTTCAAGGTCGTCGTCACTCTCGATACGCCGACCGAGGAACTGCGTCCCGGCCTCTCTACTACCGCCAAGATCACGACTGCGTCGAAATCGAGTGTGCTCTCGCTGCCCATCCAGGCTTTGACCATGTACACACCGCCCCCACCAGCCAACAATGGAAATGTCGAGGCCGCATCTACTTCAACAGGACCAAAGGTTGCTCCGGTGCAGGGCGTCTACGTAGTCGATAAGGATGCGCATGGCAAGCAGCGTGCGAAGTTCGTCCCCGTCACGACTGGCATCACCGGCGCAACCGATATAGAAGTTCTCAGTGGTCTTCAAGACGGCCAGGAGATCGTCATCGGCCCCTACAAGACGCTGCGAACTCTGAAGAATGGGGCGCTCTTGAAGCGCGACACGGCGGCTGTGGCGACACCAGACTCTAAGGCTTGACGTTCCGGCCCAAGGTTCCGGAACGATCTATCGCGAAGATTTTCCCGCAGAGTGCGGAGAGTAAACGCAGGCAAAGGATAAGGTTCACATGGCTCTGAACAGCGTCATCTCCGAGATTGAATCACAGCACTCCTCTGGACCAAATGGCGACATGATCGTTGTCGAAGACCTGTGGCGCACTTACGACATGGGGTCAGAACAGCAGGTGCATGCTCTGCGCGGCGTCAACCTCCGCATCAAACACAACGAGTACGTCGCCATCATGGGACCATCAGGCTCCGGCAAATCCACGCTGATGAATCTCATCGGCTGTCTCGATACTCCGTCCAAGGGGAAGTACTGGCTCAACAGCCAGCTCGTCAGCGAACTTGACGACGATGAACTGGCGCGCATCCGCAACAAGGAAATCGGATTCGTTTTCCAGACCTTCAACCTGCTCTCGCGCGCCACTTCGTTGCACAACGTTGAACTGCCGCTCATCTACAATGGCACCCCTGCGGTGGAACGCATCGAGCGCGCCAAACAGGCGCTCATTAATGTAGGCCTCGAGTCGCGCATGAATCACAAGCCAAACGAGCTCTCCGGTGGCCAGCGCCAGCGCGTCGCAATCGCCCGAGCCCTCGTCAACAGCCCATCCATCATTCTGGCCGACGAGCCCACCGGAAACCTCGATTCCAAAACCGGCGAAGAGATTATGGCTTTGTTTGACACCCTTCAGGCCAAAGGCAACACGATCGTGCTCGTCACACACGAGCCCGACATCGCCGAGTATGCGCACCGCGTCGTTCACATTCGTGACGGCCAGATCTACTCCGACGAGCCCTCCAAGCGCTTTCGTAAGTAGATAGCACTTCAACTAAGGACTTGTCTTCCTGAACGATGTGTTTTGAAAAACCGTGAATCGGTTTCCTGCGCAGGCGCACTGGCGGAGTGATCTTTCCGCCATTTCTGTCCACAGTCCCTGGCTTATCCGCTCACGTTCGCCGCACGTCCCGCCGATGAACTCACTGCGAGCCCATGCATTCGCCTCGGGCCGCAGAAGCGAGCGGTGCGCATGACCACGCAGAATCTGATGTCTCAACGGCAGATCCCGGCTGCTCACCCCGCTTCATCAGGCCGCAATCCTTTGCAACCTTCCTTCGCCGCCATCAGCGCTGCGGGGCACAAGCTCATGCAGGAGGCCGAAATCGTCGCTCCCCATCTGCAGCTCGCAATCATCGAAGGGGAGCCCGGAGTCGGCAAGCAGACATTCGCTCAACTGCTCTACAGCCGATCCAACTTTGCACGTTCCGCCTTCAACCGTTGTGACGCGCGCGAGTGGCTCCTCACGGAAGTTGATCCGCAATTTCTCACCGGTTTCTCGTATCTCGATCGCGTCGATCTTCTCGCAGCTCCCGGCCAGGACCTGCTGCTGCGTGTTCTTAAATCGCTGCAGGACCGTCGTGACGGCACCTTCGCTCTTGTAGCCTCGTCTGAGAGATCGCTCCGCGACATGGCAAGCGTGGGTCAATATCTGCCCGATCTTGCCTTCCGCCTCACCTCGGTCCGATTTGCCATCCCGCCCTTGCGCGACCGCCGCGAGGATATTGCGCCTCTCGCCGCCTCACTCCTCGAACGGATCAGCGCGCGCTATCGACTTCGCAGGCTCTGTCTGGCGCCTGGAGCTACAGCCCGCCTGCTGCAGCATGATTGGCCCGCCAACGCGCGCGAACTCTCCAGTGTCCTTGAATCTGCTGTCATCAGCTCGCCCGATGGAGTGATTCGCGGGGAAGACCTCACGCTTGTCCCTCCCTTGTCATCCGCGCAGCGTGTCATTTCAAGATCTCTCCAGGTTCTAAACCTCGACGCCGTTATTCTCAACCACATCCGCCTGGTCCTCGATCTGAATCGCGGCAATAAGCTCAAGACTGCCCGCCAGCTCGGGATCAGCCGTTCGACACTCTACCGCCTGCTCCAAGCGGATTCTCCCTCCTTAGACTGACCTCCCTCGCCGGGCCACTGCGCTGCACGCGATACCGCATCCTTGCTCTACACTCAAGCCGATGCCCATTTCCACAACTCCATCTCAAGGAATCGCCTCGTTGAAACGACTTGCCTCGCTCCTCCTCGCCTCCGCTGTCTTCGCTCCCGTGTGCCTCTCCGCGCAACTCACGACCTCCACGACTGCGCCGACAACACCTGAGGACCGCACGAAGACGCTGCACTCGCTCTTTCACGATTACTGGGAGGCGAATCTCAAGCGGCAGCCTGAATTCGCTTCTACGATCGGCGACAAGCGCTACAACGACAAGATCTCCGACTACTCCGTGAGCGCCATCAACGACTGGCTCGCCGCGGAGCAGAACTTTCTCATGAAGCTTGCGACGATCGATCCCGCCGGTCTCTCCGACCAGGACAAGACCAGCCTAGAACTGCTCATCCGCCGCCTCACGGACGATCAGGAAGCCGCCGAATTCAAGGAGTGGGAGATGCCGGTGAACCAGATGGGCGGCATCTACGCCACCTATCCGCAACTCGTTGCCCAGCTCAGTTTCAGCTCCGTCAAGGACTACGACGACTGGATCGCGCGCCTCCACAAAATTCCCGGCGCGTTTGACCAGGTGACCGCCGAGATGACCATCGGCGTTGACGACAAGCGCGTGCCGCCCAAATATCTGCTCGAAAAGACTCTCGAGCAGGTGAATCAACTAGCCAGCGAAAAACCGGAAGATTCGCCGCTTGCGGTGCCGCTTAAGAAGTTTCCCGGCTCGATCTCAGCTGCGGAACAGACCCGCATCAAGACAGAAATGCTGGACGCAATCGGCAAGGAAGTCCTGCCGGCGTACAAGAGATTCGCCCGTTTTCTTGAGGTCAGCTATATTCCCGCCGGAAGGCCGGAGCCCGGCATCTCAGCACTGCCCGACGGAGCGAAGTACTACCAATTTGTCATTCGTCGCACAACGACGACCAATTTCACTGCCGATCAGATTCATCAGATAGGTCTCGATGAAGTGAAAAAGGATGAAGCGGAAATGCTGGCAATCGCAAACAAGCTTGGCTTCGCCGATCTCAAGAGCTTCAACGCAAGCCTGAAAACCAATCCCAAGCTCCATCCCGCCTCAGCCGACGCTTTGCTCGATGCAGCCCGCGGGTATCTGGGACCCATGCAAGACAAACTACCCTCGCTATTTATCCACTTGCCCAAAACACCATTTGAAGTAGCTCCCGTCCCTGACTATCTCGAAAAGACCTCGGCGCCGGCTTATTACGAAGCAGGGTCACCCGATGGCAGCCGGCCGGGTCGTCTCCGCATCAACACCTACAACGCGAGCACGCGCAACCTATACCAGGTCGAAGACCTGAGCTATCACGAAGGTCTGCCCGGCCATCACCTGCAAATCTCCATTGCGCGCGAGATGCAGGATGTTCCCGAGTTTCGTAAATTCAGCGGCTATACCGCATTCAGTGAAGGCTGGGGGCTTTATGCCGAGCGCCTGGGTAAAGACGTCGGCTTCTACCAGGACCCCTATTCTGATTACGGCCGTCTCGAGGGCGACATCTGGCGCGCAATCCGCCTCGTCGTCGACACTGGCGTCCACTCGCAGCATTGGAGCCGCCAGCAGATGGTCGACTACTTCCACGACCACTCCGCAATCGATGAAACCAGCGTTCAGGCAGAGGTTGATCGCTACGTAGCGTGGCCCAGCCAGGCTCTCGCCTACAAGATCGGCCAACTCAAAATTCTCGAACTGCGCGACCGCGCTAAAAAAGAGCTGGGCGCGAAGTTCGACATCCGCGCATTCCACGATCAAGTCATCGACTCCGGCGCCCTCCCCCTCGACGTGCTCGACGAACGCATTACCGCGTGGACCGCCCGTGAGAAAGCTGCCGCGAAATGAAGTTGTTCTCTACTAACTCCGAGCGGGGAACCACAGGGACCGAAATTCCAGCGACTGGCTGTAAGAAAATCTGGTCGCTGGCGAGAAGTCTGCCGAGGTTAAAAATTCACCGGTTAAGATTTAAATTTTAACCTAAAAACCCGTTCAAACATTCGCTAACTGATTTCGCGAAATATCTGTAACTATAACTCCTGCAAAGCTTTATAAGAAATCGATTCCACCCGCTCGAATTTGGCGCGTTGCATGCACTATATCCCGGCATAAAGAAGTTCAATTTCATTTCCTGGGGGAATCGACAATGGCAGTCACAAAGAAATCTCTGATCGGCAACAGCGCTTCCAGCAAGTCAACCAAGAAGTCGGCCACAAAGGCCAGCCCCATCGCATCCGTAGCCAAGACTTCGACCGCCATGGTGTCAGCCCGCATCGTATCCGCTCGCATCGCATCTGCGCGCATCGTCTCCGCCCGCATCGTGTCGGCGCGCGCCATATAGGCTTCTGTCTTTTGGATGAGCCGGAAGTTCATGCCTTCCACCGCCCTGGAACCAATCCGGGCTTGAAAGACTGGCGAAGGCTGCCACTCCCCTGGAAACAAAAACGGCGACCGACCCCACTCGGTCGCCGTTTTTGTGCGAGCAGCTCAAATCGCATTTCGCTCTTAAACCGCGATGATCCCGGACTCCGTGCGAAGTGATTTTTGAAACATTTATGTTATAGCTATTTACAAAATAGGTATCTGCGCCCTACTATCGCTCCATGGCGAAACACCCCGACGACCGCGATCTCTTCCCCGGCGCACTCGAAATCATGATCCTCAAGTCGCTCCGGCTTAAGCCCATGCATGGCTATGCCTTGGTCAAGCACATTAAGCAAGTTTCGGATAACCTCCTGCAGGTGGAAGAAGGATCCCTCTACCCAGCCCTGCAGCGCATGCTCCGTGAAGGCTTGCTTGAGTCGGAGGAAGGGACGTCCGCGAAGGGCCGTCCTACGCGCATCTATAGCGTTACGGAAGCCGGCCTCCGCCACCTCGAGCGCGAAGTCCAGAGCTTCGAAAAGATGTTCGCCGGCATCACCCGCGTTCTCGCCTTCGATCAGGCCTAAGGAGCTCCGCAATGCAGCCACTTCCCCGGCTCTTCGGTCGCAACCGCCGCTATCAGGACATCGACGTCTCCATTCAGGAGCACATCCAGGAACGCGCCGACGAACTTGAGGCTGAAGGCATTCCTCGCAAGCAGGCCGAGCAAACAGCTCGCCGGGAATTCGGCAACGTGGCGCTAATGGAGCAGCGCAGCCGCGAACAGTGGCAGTGGCGCGCGCTTGAATCTCTCCTCGCCGATCTCAAGTTCACTCTTCGCCGTCTCCGCAAATCCCCCGGATTCGCCGCCACCGTCCTGCTCACCCTCGCCATCGGCATCGGTGCCAACACCGCCGTCTTCAGCGTGATCGATGCGGTACTTCTCAAGCCTCTTCCCTACCCACAGTCGAACCAGCTCGTTGCGCTGTGGATGAGTGCGCCGGGAGCTGCGGGGCTCTCGAATTTCGAAGAGGGCCTTCACCTTTCCCCATCCCTGTACGTCACATTCAGCGAGCACAACCACACGTTCCAATCTCTCGGAGTGTGGGTGCCAAACACGGCGAACATCACGGGCATCGCACAACCCGAGCAAGCGAAGACACTGCTGATCAGCGACGGCATCCTGCAAACGCTCGCCGTCCCTCCTGCTATCGGGCGCTGGTTCTCCGCAGTCGACCAGAACCCCAACGGCGCGAAGACCGTCATGCTGAGCTATGGCTATTGGCAGCGGCGCTTCGGCGGAGATCCGCGCGTAATCGGCCGCAGTATCCAGATCGACGCACAAACGCGCGAGATTGTCGGTGTAATGCCGCGTGGTTTCCGCGTCGTTGATCGCGATTTCGATCTTCTCGTGCCGTTGGCCTTCGATCGCGGCAAACTCATCCTCGCAGGATTCGGTTACAACGGCATCGGACGCTTGAAACCCGGTGTGTCCGTGGCCCAGGCAGATGCTGACGCAAGCACCCTGATCGAGACATGGATGCACTCCTTCTCGAATGGCCCCGGCACCAATCCCTTCTTCTACCGCAGATGGAAGATCACCCCCGAGTTCCGCCCGCTGAAGCTGCAGGTCGTCGGGCAGGTTTCAAGCATTCTCTGGGTCGTCATGGCCACCGTCGGCCTGGTAATGCTCATCGCCTGCGTCAACATCGCCAACCTGCTTCTCGTTCGCGCGGACTCACGCGAGCACGAGCTCTCTGTTCGTGCCGCACTCGGCGCGGGCCGGGCTCGCATTGCGCGCGAACTGCTCGTCGAAAGCGTCACGCTGGGCCTCCTCGGCGGTCTTCTCGCGCTCGGCGTCGCCTATGGCGGACTACGCCTCCTGATCGCGTTCGGTCCCGTCAATCTGCCCCGCATCAGCGAAGTTGCCATGGATGCGCGGTCGCTCGCCTTCACGCTCGCCATCTCCGTCATCTCGGGATTTCTCTTCGGCTCCATTCCGGCGTTTAAATACGCCAGCACTCGCGCGGCCGCTGCACTCTCCGGAAGCAGCCGCACCGCAAGTGCAGGCCGCGTTCGCCAGCGCTCCCGCAACATCCTCGTAGTTGCACAGGTCGCCATGGCGCTGGTACTGCTCGTGAGCGCGCTCCTGATGATTCGCACGTTTGCTGCCCTGCGCAATGTCGAACCCGGCTTCTCCGATCCTGAGCAACTCCAGACCATGCGCATCTACATTCCCGAGTTGCTCGTCGCAGATCCCGTCCTCGTCACTCGCATCGAAAATGAAATTGCCGACAAGATCTCCGCGGTCCCTGGTGTGAGATCGGTTGGTTTCTCCGCCGGAGTACCCATGGAAGGCATCGATCCCAATTGGGATGAGTTTGGAGTTGAAGGAAAGCAGTACGACGGCAACGAGCCTCCGTTACGCCTGTTCAACTTTGTCTCGCCCGGATATTTCTCCACCATGGGCACGCGACTGCTCGCCGGCCGCGACTTCACGTGGAGCGACATCTACAGCCTCCAGCAGTACATCATCGTCTCTGAAAGCTTCGCCCGCGAAAACTGGAGCTCGGCAGCGGCAGCCATCGGCAAGCGTGGCCGCCAATTCACAAACATGCCGTGGCAGCAGGTCGTTGGAGTCGTCGAGGATGTTCGCCACAACGGTGTCGATGAAAAAGCTCCCGCGATCATCTATTGGACCGCGATGATCAACAGCCCCTACACGCGCAAGCCGACAATCGATTCGCAGCGGGCGGTCACCTTCGCTATCCGCAGCAATCGTGCGGGTAACGAGTCGCTCGTCGCCGATATCCAGAGGGCCGTCTGGTCAGTCAACGGCAACCTTCCCGTTGCCTCTGTCAGCACCATGCAGGAAATCTACTCCAAGTCCATGGCGCGCACCTCGTTCACGCTCTCCATGCTTGCGATCGCCGGCACCATGGCTCTCGCCCTCGGCATCATCGGCATCTACGGCGTCATCTCCTACGCTGTCGCGCAGCGCACCCGCGAAATCGGCATCCGCCTCGCTCTCGGCGCGCAGAAGAACGAACTCAAGTGGATGTTCGTCCGCTCCGCCTTAATGCTCACCATGACCGGCGTCGTAATCGGAGTTGCCGCCGCCGCGGCGCTGACGCAATCCATGAAGTCGCTGCTTTTCGGCATTACCCCTCTCGATCCGCTCACCTATGTCACGGTTCCCCTCGTGCTTGGAGCGGCGGCCGTGCTTGCCAGCTATTTGCCCGCCAGGCGTGCCGCCTCCATCAATCCCGTCGAAGCGCTCCGAGTCGAGTAGATTCCTCGTTCAGAGTTCGCAGTGCTCCATGAGAGTGTCAGTGGCGATATGGGCCCGATTCCAACCCAGGCGGACACCATCAACTGTGAACTCTGAACTGTAAACTCAGAACTCCGCGTGCTACCCTTGTCAGTTCTCAAAAATTCTCCGCAGACCCGCTGTCTTTTCGAGTGAATCAAGGCATGCGGCTGCTATTCGGAGCCACGATGAAGCGTCTCTTATCCATCGCCCTCTTTTGCACCTTTGCAATCTCTCTTCACGCCCAGGCCGTAGACGCCACCGTTTGCGACATCCTCGAAAAACCGCAATCGTTCAACGGCAAAATCGTCCGCATCAAGGGAACCGTTTCCTCCGGCTTCGACGAATTCGTCATCAAGGCCGATGACTGCAAGCATCACATCGACAGCATCTGGCTCTCGTATCCCGACGGTACAAAAGCCAAGTCAGGACCCGCCGCCCTGCTGCAGCTCCAGCCTGCCCGCAATTTCAATGGAACCGTAACGCCGGTTGATCGCGCGCCTGTCACCCTCGACAAGAGCAAGGACTTCAAGCAATTCGATTCCATGCTCGCCACCCCCTACAAAGGTGGAGGCGTATGCCTCGGCTGCACCAAGTATGAGGTAAGCGCAACTCTCACCGGTCGCCTTGATTTCGCCGTGACCGGCTTGCAACGCGATGCATCCGGCAAAATTATCGCCATCTCCGGCTTCGGCAACCTGAATGCATGGCCTACGCGCCTCGTGCTCGAATCCGTGGCCGATATTGCATTGCACGAAATCGACTACTCCAAGATCACGGCAATCACTAAGAGCGAAGCAAACATCGACGCCGCCGGTGACCCCAAAGCCGCTCTGCACGGATTCGCCAAGGTGTTTGGCGCCGGCAATGCTCTGGGCGACCAGGTTGAACACGCAGCCGCAGCCTTTGGGAAAGAAGGTGAAGACAACGGCGTCAACATAGGCTTCAGCGGAATGAATGAGGCTTCGCCGCGCACCGAGCAGAAAAGCGACCACGCCTCGCCCGATGGTGTTCTCTACAACTGCACCTTCGATTCCGGCAAACTCAAGGGCAACGCCATGGCCCTCGCCATCGCACATTTGGGCGAACATATCGCCAACCTCCGCGACGCACAGAATTCGGCGGCAACCCTCTACACCCTGGAAAATCGCGCCTGGGTTACAACCGCGCTCGCGGCTGTCGGCGCCCGTCAGAAGACACTGACCATTCCCGGAGGCTACATGATCTGGAACGCCGCATGGCCACCAGCCGACATTAACAAACTCAGCAGCGACGCCCTCAGTGAATTCCTGAAAAATCAGGCGCTGCTCATGTAGTCAGCGCCGAGTAATCGGGTTGGGGAGCAGTTTGTTTCCGGCGCTCTTGCGCGCTACATAGCCAACCGATGGCGTCCAGCTCAGATATCCGTTTGAGGTTTCCCCGTTCGCGTGGACCTCAAACCGGATTGAGTCACCTGCGGCAACCTGAACGTTGTCAACGTCGGTCGCATATCCCGCCTGGTCGGTGGCCGCAATCAACTGCCTTCTGCCCTCGCTCGGCCAGATCTGAGTCACATTTCTGCCCGAAACCAGGTTGACTGCCAACCTCATCTCGCCACCCTGCCCACTGGAATTGAGCGCATGCCCCCGGATGCTGACGGTCCCGGGATTGGTCGCAACCCACACCCGGGCGACTCCGTTCCCATCGCAACCGCCTGTGCAGTTTCCCGGCGCCATGTTGAACGCACTGACAAACTGTGCCGAACTTGTCTCCCATGCGCCATTGTTGTCGCTTGCGGAGTAGTACGGCATCTCCGTCCATGTCGCCCCAGGCGACTCGTACATGTATCTCCACTGGCCTTTTCCCTGCATCGTCGAAAACTGCTCGGCAGCATAATTTGCCGTAGTTGTCGTCTGCAGGTTGTTCACGTTTGCAATTGAGCCGATGCTCTTGCCGCCTAGGAACTTGCCGTACGGTTCAAAGTACAGGTTGTCGTGAACCTTCCCCGCCGGCGAGGCGTATCCGTGCCCCTTGTTGTCTTCCCAAACTGACGCCGCACCCGGCTGGCGAGAGTGCGCGTTCTGCGCAAATGTATTGCCTTCGAATTCGAGGTCGCTCGAATGGTCGCCGCCGTGAATGTTCAATATCTCCACCGCGGGACCGGCATTTGACGCAAAGAAGTTCGACTGAAGGCTCACGTGATCTTCTGACCATTCAAAATCGATGCCGGTTTCGTCGGGACTGTCTGTTGCAGGCACTCCGAAGATAATGTTATTTACAAACCGTACCTGGCTTATGCGTCCCAGGATCACTGCTGCCGTTCCGCTCGGCGTGTGGCACGCGGCTTCTTCGAACAAAACCGAGTTCATCACCGTCACATTCGTCATCCCCAGGAGCCGCAGGGAGTCGCTGCACCCCAGCCCGGCGGCCTTGTAGACCTTCGAAGCATTGCCGTCATCACTCGAGAGGATCAGTCCGTTCAGAACCACATTCTGAAAAGCGTTGTGCCCGTCGCGGTTATCTGTGGTGTTGGACTCGGCATCAAATGCCACACTGTCCAAATTGTTTGCCCCCCTCACATCACTCACCAGCACATCCTTCAGCACATACTGCGAACTGGTGTACTTCAGGTACGAAGCGACATTGAACAAGATTCCTGATGAGAGATTGATGTTCAGACTCGACGCGAATGGATCCAGCACGTGACGCGACACCGGATACTCTGTCGAATATCCGCCCCAGATGCCCTTGTTGTCGTGCGCATCAATATTGCTGATGGTGATGCCGTTATTGAAAAGCTGCGTGTAGTGCAAAAGGATTCCTACGCTCGCTCTCCCCACCTCAAGGTCACTAACCTTCCAGAAATTCGCATCCGTCAGCAAGACACAGATGTCGCCGACCCGCTGGTTGCGAAGAATCTTGGGCTTCGGGCCTGTTCCGTAGGCTGTCAGCGTGATCGGCTCACTCGCTGTGCCGCGACCTGAAAGAGATAATTCCTGGTTCCATGCCCCACCCCGCGCCAGCAGAATCTGATCTCCGGGCATGAACGTCCTTATTCGATTCGCAGGCTCGAAGGAACACCAGGGATGCGCCATGCTGTGCGGTCCATCATCGCTACAGTCTGAGCCTGCCTGGTTGTTGATGTAGTAGGCAGTCACATCGCCGCGAATCGGCGTGCGCACGCCCATCAGGCCCACAGCAGCACACAGAACGGCGAGCAGCATCACAAGACTGAATCGATCCCTGGGCTTCGCAGCCCTTGCGATCCGTCGTAGTTTCGAGAGCGTTAGAAGGGTCTTCCCTCTGAGATCTTCAGAGAGTTCCGGACGGCACACGAATCCCCAAGGCAAAGAAGGCAGCAAGGCAACTCCCCAAGCGCGATATCGCGTTTGGCTTCAGGCGAATAGAACACACCACGGCTAATCTGGACTTGAGTCGCAGTAGCAGCCGAAGCGCTCTGGCAATTGATTTATTAGCTGGATTCTACACAAGTAGATTGTGAAATGGCATGTAACTAGGGTCACTTCAGAAACGGACCCTGACGATTCCGCCGGAAGATTAACCTTGCCTTTTCCCTTGCAGAACCGTCACAATCCGAAGATCGTTCCGGCGATTCATTGCGCCAATCTCACCGAGGGAGATTCCATGTCTACCGTGCCAGCTCAAATCTGGAGAGGCGCCACTTTCACAATAGAGCGCAGGCAGAATCCTGCGGCAGATGCGGTTATCTTCCGCTTCTCCGGACCATTCACCGCACGCGATATGTATTCTTCCCTCACTCCACTGGCCTTGCGCAATATCTTCGAGTCCGATCCGCCTCACAATGCGCCTAATCTCAACATCTTCGATCTCACCGAAGTTCCCTACATGGACTCCTGCGGACTTGGGCTGATCGTCGGCCACTTTGTCCGTTGCCAGAACAAGGGTATCCACCTCATTGCCGCCGGCGTCACTCCTCGCGTGCTCCAACTGCTCAAAACCACAAAGACCGACCACCTCTTCCCCATCACCGAAACGGTTGATGAAGCCTCCGGCCGCCCAAACTCCTTGCCCCAGTGATACGTTCTTGAACCCACGTTTGTGAGCTTCGGGTCACCTGCCTTGAACCTTAGTTGCATTCCGCAACATCCCTTCAAACTGCTATAACCAAACAATAAAATTCAGAATCAAGCGAATTTTCACCAGACTTGCAGTTGGAGATGGTTGCGGGGCGCATGCAGATTGAATCCACGACATTTCCCGTTCCCGAGCCCAACCAAAACCTTCTGCATCGGACCTATTTCATCGAGCAGATCTGCCTCGTCCTGGCTATTCAGATTGTGCTCATCAACCTGCTCGGGCGTGTCTTCACTTTCGTTGATAATTTGTTGCCGGCAGGTTTACTGCACATGCGGGGCCCATCCGCACTCGCGGTGCTTTGCGCAACCGTGGCATTTTTCTTCCTTGAAGCAGGCCGCTCCCGGCGGCTGCAACGCTTCGGCAGGGCTCTCGCGTGGGTAACGACATTGATTGCGGCTGCAACTTTTTGGACGCCTGCACTTCAAGCGTTTTCACAAGTTGACAAGCTTTTGAACGGAACTCAGTTTCTCTCGCGGCAAATGCCCGTCCACGTTTCCGCATTCGCTTTCCTGCTTGTGGGAATCGTGATTCTCTTAATTAACTCGACCGATTCTCTCTGGAGCAACATCGCGGATGCCTGCGCAACCATCCTCTTGCTTCTGGTGCTCACCGTCTTAGCCGAATTTCTGTTTGGCATCGCGCGTATCCCGGGATCATCAACAGAGGGCCTTCCTTCATTTCCAACCATCGTGTGCCTCGCCCTTCTCACAGTGGTTACCATTCTCCGCCGGGCAGAGTGCGGCCTCTTTTCGGTGTTTCTAGAAGGCGGCATCGGCGGACGGATCGCGCGCATCATCGCTCCGGTTCTGATCATCCTGCCTTTTCTGCGCGAACTTGGACGGGCTCGATTACTGAATGCGCAACTGGTTCCCACGCCCTATGCCACCGCAATTCTCACGTCCGTGGCGACAATCGTCTCGTTCGGATTGCTCCTGCTGCTGGTACGGCTCATCAATCACATGCAAAACGAGATCCACGGTCTGACTTTGCGGGATGAATTGACTGGCCTTTACAACTTCAGAGGGTTCAACCTGTTTGCCGATCAGGCATTTCGCCTGGCACGCCGCGCCCAGTTACCCTTCGGCGTGTTGTTTATCGACATGGACAATTTGAAAATGATCAACGACGAATTAGGGCATAGTGCCGGCTCGATATCGCTGGTTGAAACTGCGAAGTTGCTGAATGCAACTTTTCGCGAAACCGACGTGATAGGCCGCCTCGGCGGGGATGAGTTTGTAGTGGCTGGCCAGTTCGATCCCAGCGAGATTGCAGTTGCCATTGAGCGTTTGCGCAATGGCGCCGCGGCGAAAACCCAACTGGCCGGGAGCCGGTTTTTTCTCAGCCTCAGCATGGGCTTCGCCGCAACTGATCACAGCGCGAACGAAAGCTTGAAAAGCGTAGTGGCCCGCGCAGATAAGGCAATGTACAAAGAGAAGCGCGCGAAGAAGAGAATGGCCCTCGTTTAGATGGGGTGACGCACCCAGCCGCGCGATGAGGGTGCCCTTCCTGACCGTGCTTTTTTGCGGCTGGGGTATGGTTTGCTCTCCCGCTTGCCCTGTGCCAATGGATTCTAGTCCCCTTGCTCGCAGCCCTCAACGGATGTCATGCTCGGAGGATGAATAGAAATCCCTTGGTGGGCGCTGTCATTCTTCTGCTTCTCTGTGGTTCTCTTTCGGCTGCCGCTCAGGACAAAGGCTATTGGCGCGCCACCAGTACCAATGCCGTCGCAATCACCGGCGATCTGTCCATCTCCGAGTCCAAGCTTTCGATCAATCTCACTGCGTTCATCATGGCGCAGATTCGACCACTCAAGCCGGCTGAAGCCAGCGCGGCATTCGATGCTGACCTCAACGAGGGCGGCAGCGGCTATCTCTACCGCCTCAACGTTCCCGCCGCCAGGCGCTTCCTTCACAAAAACACGCTCTGCGGATCGGACGATACCCAGTGGATGGCAACCTATGTCCACGGCCGCATCCTGCGCGTTGCTTTCTTCTCTGGAACAGACATGCCGGTGATCACGCCAGACGCCCTCGCCAACTCGACCGAACGTTTGCGGCACGTTCACTTACTCGCGCTGATGCGTGCTATGCAACCCAGTTGTAACTCAGTTCCCCTGCGGCTCCCTGCAGCATTTATCCTTGAAGGTGAACCACAACTCTGATTTCGAAGGAACCCCATGGCGGAGATAGCCGTTGAGTCCACTGCAACCCCCGCGCAATTGCCCGACCTGCACGTAGCCGTTCTCGGCGCGGGCAAAATGGGCGGAATTCTGCTGCAGGCCTTCCTCAAGCAGAACCTCTTTGCGGCGGATCTGATCCACGCCACCGTCGCCCACGCCGAAAAAGCAGTCGCCCGCGCCGCACAGTGGGGCGTCGACGTCGGCACGGATAACCTCGCCGCCGCGCGCCAGGCCGACTTCATCCTGATCGGCGTCAAGCCCTTTCAAGTCCCCGACCTGATCGCCGAAATCAGGCCCGCGCTCACTACTGCCAAAACCATCGTCTCGTTTGCTGCTTCCGTGAAGACGCGCGCCATCGAGGATGCAGCCCGGATCGAGATTCCCGTCATCCGCGCCATGCCCAACACACCGTCAGCTCTCGGCGCAGGCATTGCCGGACTCTGTCGCGGCCGCTTCGTCAAGGACCAGCAGATGGACCTGGCACAGCGCATCTTTGAAACCGTGGGTCGCTCCGTCATCGTCGACGAGAAGCATATGGACGCAGTCACCGGCCTCTCTGCCTCCGGCCCCGCCTATATCTACATCGTCATCGAGGCGCTGGCTGAAGCCGGCGTCAAGGTCGGCCTGCCTCGCGACACGGCGACCCAACTCGCCGCGCAAACCGTCTATGGCGCAGGAAAGATGGTACTCGAAACCGGTTACCATCCGGCGCTTCTCAAAGACGAAGTGACCACGCCCGCAGGCTGCACCGTCGACGGCATCCTCGAATTGGAAGAAGGCGGCCTCCGCGTCACCCTGATCAAGGCCGTAATGCGCGCCACCGAAAGAGCCAAACAATTGGCC
This sequence comes from uncultured Acidobacteriaceae bacterium, assembly GCA_963832035.1. Taxonomy (GTDB): domain Bacteria; phylum Acidobacteriota; class Terriglobia; order Terriglobales; family Acidobacteriaceae; genus Telmatobacter. The sequence goes on from CAWHSK010000007.1 coordinate 271,442, forward strand.
GCCGGGTAACTTCGAGAGTGCCGTAAATACTGGGTGCCCCAGGTCTCGCATTTGAGACCTGGGTTTTAACCAATGCCAACTCGCCATCCCGCTCGCTCACTACTTTGAAAATCCAGCGCCCATCCTGGCTCCCCTCCTACATCCCTGAACTGCAGGGATTGCGCGGCATCGCCGTCCTCTCCGTAGTCCTCTACCACTGTCATCCCCGCTTCACCGGCACGTGGATCTATCCTGCATCGTTATGGGGCTGGACCGGCGTGAATCTCTTCTTCGTTCTCTCCGGATTTCTGATCACTTCGATCCTGCTTGAGTCCCGCAACAAACCCCACTATTTTCGGAATTTCTATGCGCGCCGCGCTCTCCGCATCTGGCCCGTCTACATTTTGGTCCTGGTCGTCTGCTACCTGAATGCTCCCTGGTTCATCGGTCCAACGATCTGGGATGCAATTTCAACCGCACCCTGGTGGGCATACCTTCTCTTTCTTCAGAACCTCTTCCACCTCGCATTGCCGCCAGCCATCGGCCCCACATGGTCGCTGGCCATTGAGGAACAGTACTACTTTCTTTGGGCGCCAGTTGTACGTTTCCTGCGCGCGCCATGGATGCTCGCAACATTGCTTGTTGCCGCACTGATCGCATCTCCGCTCTTTCGCCGCACCCACTTCGCCTGGATTACGCCGACGCACACGCTTACACACATCGATGGCATCGCCATGGGCAGTCTGCTGGCTCTCGCCCTGTACACGCTGCCGCTCAGCCGCCGCGTCTGGCTCTGGATCGGCCTTGCCGCCATGCCCATCGGATTTCTAGCCGCCGCCACCATCGCTGGCGGCACTGCATTTCTTGACACTGCTCTCACCATGCTCTTCGCAGGAGCAGTCCTCTCGTCGATCGCCTCCACCGGATCGCGCACGCCGATGAATGCAATCCTCAGCCGCGGCCCGCTCGCCTACTACGGCCGCATCAGCTACGGCCTCTACATGACGCACATCATGGTCTTCATCTACTTCGGCTGGTTCGACGCCCGCATGGACCACTACGGAACGCTAGGGAACTTCGCCGTGGTCGCCTTCCGTCTTGTAGCCTGCACGCTCGCCGCCACCATCCTCTGGTACGGGTTCGAATCAAGAATTCTGCGCCTCAAGCGTTTTTTTGAGAACAAATCCCGCCAAAACCCGTCAGCATAGATAAGCGCTTCTCCCCAGTTGAGGTCAACCGGATGCATTCTTCGCGGTCTGCTGCGATTCTGTTTCTGATCGGATTGCTTGGTCCTGGTGCCGGCTCATTCGCCACAGCACAAGCGCCCGCTTCAGCGGCCACAGCAACCACTTCAACTCGCCAGGACCAAACGGAAACCATCCTCCGCACCAACGCCTTCTCCGTCCTGATTGACGTCGTCGTCACCGACCAGAATGCCGCCGTCCATGGAATCGATTCCCAGCGCTTCCATATTTACGAAAACGGCCGCGAACAGGGCATCACCTACTTCGAAGAGCACAAGCCGGATCAGTCCTCGGTTCCCGTGCAGCACCGCACGATGCCGCCGCACTACTACAACAACTTGCCTGCTCACGCTCCCAGCAGCGCGGTTAACGTGTTGCTGCTCGACGGCCTCAATACTTCCGTGGGCGACCAGGCCTATGTCCGCAAGCAGATGATCGAATACGTCAAAACCATCACGCCAGGCACGACGCTGGCGATCTTCACCCTCACTTCGCGATTGCGGATGGTGCAGGGATTTACGTCGAACATCGACGACCTCGTCAAAGCGCTCGACAGCGCCAAAACACTGCCCAGGCAATCGGTGGCTCTTGATTCCGGCGGCGGAGGCGCTTTCGACTCTATCGTCGGCAATGCCGGGCTCGTGTCCGGACCGGGTGCCGCAGACGCACTCGCTGCATTGCAGGCGTTCCAGTCTGAAGTAAATACGTTTCAGACGGACCTTCGCGTCCAAATGACGCTTGACGCGATGCAGCAACTTGCTCGTTACCTCAACGCGGTCCCCGGACGCAAAAACCTCATCTGGTTTTCCGCTTCGTTCCCAATTGCTCTCGGCCCCGATCCTGGAGATGAATCCCTGAAGAACTCGCGGAGTTACACGGATCAGGTCCGTGCAACCAGCGATCTGCTCGTCGCGGCGCGTGTGGCGGTCTACCCTGTGGATGCAAAAGGCATGATGCACCTGCCGGGCTTTGATGCCTCTGACAACGGTCTCAGTTCCACTGCGGGTGGTGGCGATGGAACGCCCAGCTTTGCTCGAAACAACGCGCAAGCGATGACAGGAAATGTTAATTCGCGCTTCTCGATGGAACAGATGGCCGCCGACACCGGCGGCAAAGCGTTCTTCAACACCAACGGATTCAAGGCCGCCATCGCCAGCGCCATCGCGAACGGGAAGAGCTACTACACCATCGGCTATGTGCCGGAATCGAAGGAGTTCAAGGGCGATTTCCGCAAAATCAAGATCAAGCTCGATTCGAGCAAGTACGATCTCGAGTATCGAAATGGATATTATGCCGATCCGCCGGGAAAGCTGAATCCGCGCGGCCCCGCACAGCCCAGCCCGATGGCCAGCGCGACGTTGCACGGAGCGCCACTCTCAACGCAGGTTCTGTTTCAAACGCGGGTTCTTCCGGCAACGGATCCCGAATTCAAAGACGTCACCCTTGCTCCAGGTCCGGCAGGCGACCTTGCCCCATCGCTGAAAGGGCCGGCAATTCGCTACATTGTCGATCTGGTCGTAGATCCGCACACTCTCGTCTTTGACTCAACGATTGCGGAAACACATACCGCTGCCATTGAATTCGCCGTGGTTGCCTATGACGCCGACGGGAAACGATTGAACTATATCGATCGCACCACACAGCTTGCGCTCAATCCAGAACAGTATGCACAGATGATGAAATCCGGTCTCCCAGTCAGGATGGCGATCGACGTCCTACCCGGCCAGGATTCGCTGCGCGTCGCAGTTCACGACAGGCTGGGGACCCGCGTAGGCTCGCTTGAGATTCCACTAACCGTCGCCGCCAAGTAAAACCCTCTTCCTCTTCTCGTCCAGCCCTTTGCACACAAAATGAGGCGGCCGAGAAGACATAAGTTTCATTCGCTGTTACCCCCGGCCATCAGACAATCCCACTTGGTGAAGACGCATCTCATCTCCATGTGACTCCAATCACCCACGGCATTAACATTCGGCTGCTAGCCTGATGTTGTAAGGATTTCCTCCTCCGAGGTGCCCCCCATGACCAGCGCGACGACCGAAACCGACCGGGCCGAAGCAAGAACCGAAGGCCCTCTCAGTCCTGAAGCACTCAACAAAATGGACGCCTACTGGCGCGCCGCCAACTACCTTTCCGTCGGGCAGATCTACCTGAAAGACAATCCACTGCTTGAGCGCCCGCTAACGTTGGATGACGTGAAGCCGCGCCTGCTCGGTCACTGGGGCACGACACCCGGGCTTAACTTTCTCTACGTTCACTGGAACCGCCTGATTCGCGAGCGACACCTCGACATGATCTATATCATCGGACCGGGACACGGCGGTCCGGGCCTCGTCGCCAACACGTATCTCGAAGGCTCATACTCCGAGATCTACCCCCACATCGAGCAGAATCGCGACGGCATCAAGCGCCTCTTCCGCCAGTTCAGTTGGCCTTACGGAATTCCCAGCCACGTCGCACCCGAGACACCGGGGTCCATCCACGAAGGCGGAGAATTAGGCTACTCGCTCGTACACGCATACGGCGCTGCGTTCGACAATCCCAATCTGATCGTCGCGTGTGTAGTCGGCGACGGCGAAGCGGAAACCGGACCGCTGGCAACAAGCTGGCATTCGAATAAATTCATCAACCCCGCAACCGATGGTGCCGTGCTTCCTATCCTGCATTTGAACGGCTACAAGATTGCCAATCCAACGGTTCTGGCGCGCATTCCTCATGCTGAGCTTGAGAACCTGATGCGCGGTTATGGATACGAGCCGTTCACGCTTGAGGGCCACGATCCGGCGACTATGCACCAGAAAGCTGCCGAGGTCTTCGACAAAATCTTCGATCGCATTGCGGCGATTCAAAAAGCCGCGCGTGAAGGCGGGTCGACCGACCGTCCAGCATGGCCCATGCTGATCATGCGCACGCCGAAAGGCTGGACCGGACCGAAGGAAGTTGACGGCAAGCCGGTGGAAGGCACCTGGCGCGCCCACCAGGTTCCGTTTGCAGAGTTACGTGAGAAGCCTGATCACCTGCGCCTGCTTGAATACTGGATGCGCAGCTACAAGCCCGAAGAGCTCTTCGATGAAAAAGGGGCATTCCGCGAGGAACTCGCCGATATCGCGCCAAAGGGTCGGTTGCGCATGGGGATGAATGCGCACGCCAATGGCGGCCTGTTGTGGCAGCCGCTCACGATTCCGAGCTTCCGCAACTTTGCAGTCAAAGTTGACTCGCCCGGAGCAACAACCGCCGAGTCTACTCGCGTTCTCGGCAAAATGCTGCACGCCGTGATGGAGGCCAACAAGGACACGAAGAATTTCCGCGTCTTCGGTCCGGATGAAACGGCCTCAAATCGCTTGCAGGATGTCATCACCGGAACCGGCAAAACCTGGGAAGCCGAGACGCTTCCGGTCGATGAAGACCTTTCCCGCACCGGTCGCGTAATGGAGATCCTGAGCGAACACATGTGCCAGGGCTGGCTCGAAGGCTACCTGCTGACCGGCCGGCACGGGTTCTTCAGCTGCTACGAGGCCTTCATCCACATCATTGATTCAATGGTGAACCAGCACGCGAAGTGGCTGAAGGTGACGCGACAGATTCCGTGGCGTAAGCCGATTGCGTCGCTCAACTACCTGCTAAGTTCGCTGGTGTGGCGACAGGATCACAACGGCTTCTCACACCAGGATCCGGGCTTCATCGATCACCTGGTAAACAAGAAGGCCGATGTCGTGCGCATCTACCTCCCGCCAGACGCCAATACTTTGCTGTCGGTAGCTGATCACTGCCTGCGCAGCAAGAACTACATCAACTTGATCGTTGCGGGAAAGCAGCCCGCCCCGCAGTGGCTCACGATGGACGAAGCCGTGGCGCATTGCACTACCGGACTTGGCATCTGGAAGTGGGCGTCGAACGACAATGGTAATCCCGACGTAGTGATTGCCTGCTGTGGTGATGTACCTACAATGGAAGCCCTCGCGGCAGTTATGCTCCTTCGCACACAGGCGCCAGACATGCGCATTCGCTTTGTGAATGTAGTCGACCTGATGGCTCTGCAGCCGCCATCGGAACATCCGCACGGGCTTTCAGACGAAGAATACGACGCCATCTTTCCGCCGAAGGTGCCGACAATCTTCGCCTTTCACGGATACCCGTGGGGCATCCACCGCCTCACTTATCGACGCCACAATCACGACAACCTGCACGTGCGCGGATACAAGGAAGAAGGCACCACCACGACGCCTTTCGACATGTGCGTGCTCAACAACATCGATCGCTTCCAACTAGCACTCGATGCGATATCGCGCGTGCAGCGGCTTGCGCCAAAGGTCGGCGAAGCACGTCAGTGGTACTCAGAGGAGATCCAGCGGCACCGTTTGTACGTATCAGAAAACGGAGAGGACCTACCCGAGATTCGCGACTGGCAATGGTCGGCGAAGTAAGTAATCAAATGCAGTTCGAATGTAGCTCAAATCAAGAGTAGAGGGTTTTGAATGTCGTCTTTGCCAGTTTTGGTTTTGAATAGCGGTTCGTCCTCAATCAAGTTTGCAATGTATGAAGCCGGCGACGGCCAGCGCACAAAGATCTTTGAAGGCGCGGTCGATGGAATCGGCACCGATAACGGAAAATTCTGGATCAAGGACACCGACGGCAAGAAGATCGTGGACCAGACACCACCTCTGCCCAACCGCTCAGTGGCATTTTCGCTGGTCGAAAAAGCCCTTCACTCCGGCCAATTCCCTGCTCCCAAGGCGATTGGGCATCGTACGGTCTGCGGCGGCCCAAAGATTCGCGACAACCAGATCATCACTCCAAAGCTCATCGACGAAATCGAAAGCTACGCCGCTCTTGCGCCGCTCCACACGCCGATCGCAGTCTACATCATGCGCGAAGCGCTGCGGCTGTTTCCGGGCATCCCCAATTTCGCCGTGCTCGATACCTACTTCCATCGCACCATGCCAGAAGTCGTTACACGCATGCCAATTCCCGATGAGTACGCGCAGATGGGTGTGCGGCGTTACGGTTACCACGGAATCTCCTACGAATCGATCATCTATCAACTGCAGCCGAACATTCCTGAAAAGCTGATCGTCGCTCATCTCGGCAACGGTGCATCGATCACTGCCATCCGCAATGGCGAGAGCCTGGACACCTCCATGGGCCTCACGCCAACCGGCGGCATCATCAGCGGCTCGCGCACCGGCGACATTGATCCCGGCGTCGTAATCTTCATCCTCAAAAAGATTGCCGAGACGACTCCCGACGCAGTCGCCGCAGCCGACAAGCTCGAGACCGTTGTCAGCAAGAAGTCAGGCCTGCTCGGAGTGAGCGGAAGCTCAAACGATATGCGCGATCTGCGTGAGGCCATCAAGAGCGGCGATCAAAACGCGCGCATGGCCGTCGACAAATTTACCTGGACAATCGCCAAGTGGATCGGCAGTTTCTTCGCTGAGCTTGGCGGGTTGGACATGCTGGTCTTCACCGGCGGCATCGGTGAAAATGACATCGCTTCCCGCGCCGAGATCTGCGCAGGATTGCGTGCTCTCGGAATCGTCGTCGACCCCGACAAGAACAACGTGCGTGGTGAAGCGGTTATCTCCGCAGAGGATTCCCGAGTGCAGGTCCGCGTGATTCCGCCAGCCGAAGACCTGATGATTGTCAATCACGTTGTGCGGCTGCTGAACAACCAGGGAGAATGAACTCGCCCCGAAACCAAGAGCAGTCCGCCGCCGGTACACGGGACAGGCACCGCTGGTCTACACTAAAGGGTTCCGCATCGGAGCTCTCTTCCATGCATTCGGTAGCAACTCAAGTTGACCTGAAGCGCCTTCCCTCGCCGGCTCTGCGCCGCTTTGCCTGGGGTGTGCTTGCGTACTTTATCGCAGTGATTCTATGGGGTTCGGTTGTGCGCGCTACCGGTGCAGGCGCGGGGTGTGGCAACCACTGGCCGTTGTGCAACGGAACTGTTCTGCAGCGCTCAGCCAGCACAAACACAATAGTCGAGTTCACGCACCGCATCACAAGCGGGCTGTCGTTCTTCTCTGCAGTCGGCTTGCTCGTTTGGACCTTCGCAGGAACAGTGCGCGGACACCTGGCTCGCGCAGCAGCCGTTGCCTCGGTCGCTTTTACCGTGGTTGAGGCGATCCTTGGCGCGCTGCTCGTAAAGCTTGGACTTACCGCCATGAGTCAATCTCCCTTACGGCCCTGGTATCTCGCGCTCCATCTCGCGAACACTCTCTTGTTGCTTGCCGCTCTAACGCTGACCGCTCACCTGCTTAGCCGTAAAAAGGGGTACCTCTCCGGCACGATTCGATTGGTTGCGCCGTTTGGAGCATCCGTAGGTATTGCGGTCGTCATGATCGTTGGCGTAACAGGCTCGCTTGCTGCCCTCGGAGACACCCTGTTTCCCGCCACATCGCTTGGCTCTGCTCTTGCGCAGGATTTCTCAGCGACAAGCGGCTGGCTCGTACGCTGGCGCTGGACGCATCCCACAATCGCGTTTCTCGCGAGCATCTTCCTGATCTGGATTCTCGTCCGCGCCGCGCAGCGCACAACGGAATGGGACAATCGAGGCCTGTCAGCGCTCGTTTTGTTGCTTCTTGCAGCGCAGTATATTCTCGGCGTCCTCGATGTTGTCATGCTGGCACCGGTGTGGCTGCAGATTGCACATCTTCTCGGAGCAGATGTGCTATGGGCGGCTCTGGTTGTACTCACCGCACGACTGACGCTGCAACCCCAATAAGCAGGAAACAACGGACCAATGATTAAAAACTAAGTTAGCGTTTTGTCCGTTCCCTCGGTCCCTTGTTCCCCGCTTTTCTCCTTGCCTCACTTCACCAGCACGCCCGCTGCTGGATAGACCTTTCCATTTACGGTCGCATTGATAACAGGCAACTCCGGCGTCGCCGTGAGCCACTCGATTGTCCCGTCGCGCAGAAGCACAGTGTCTTCGGCTTTGCCACCGCGAATGCTGGGGTTCCAGGCGAATGCCTGGTTGTTGACGACCATCTCTTTACCTGCGGGCGTTGCTACCCATTCACGCTCGCCATAGCCGGTTGGTCCGCCCTGGTGATGGAAACGCTCTTCACCGTGGAACCCTTCAGCTGCGTAAGCAGCCTGCGCCACCCGGAACAATTCCGCTGATGTTACCCCAACGCGCGAAGCATCAAGTAAAGCAGCATTCACCTGCGCGGACGATTTGAAACGCGCATCAAGGTCGGCTGGCAACGCGCCGAAATGCACAAAGCGCGTTATCGAGATCGCCAGTCCCCACTTGCGCGAACAAAGATTCAGCATCCCGTATTTCTTCAGCCGCGATCCTCGCGCCACCGCATGTTTGTACTTGTAAATGCGATCGTCCACCGCGAAAAGATAGACCGACGGAAGAATGCCGCGCCGCAAAAGATTTGCCGCAGTGAGGGCTTCGAGATCGTACTCGCTCAGTCCCGGCTCAACCGCATGCAACGACTCAACAGTCGCGTCAGCCGTCTGCGTCCCAAGCCAGCGATAGCGTGCGATTTCGGTTTCGCCTAGCGATGCACGCAGAGGAAATAGATTCACTGGCGTCGTTCCCACCATCGGTGTATCCGATCCCAACGGGCCGCCTGCCAGCTTTGCCGCTGAAGCCGCAGTATCGTCGGCATACCAGGGGAAAACCACCGGCTCAAAATCGAGAGCGCCAAACTCTTCGTCGTGCAGCCGCGGAGCTTCGTTCTCGCTCGTGAAGTAGTAACGCTTCCCTTCAGCCGTGACCAGCAGCGACGCGACACCCGTTTCGCACGGAGTAAGTACGCGCAACTCTACGGCTCCGCCCGTCAGCCAGGCTACGTTTTCATTGCGGCGGATCAGAACACCAGACAGCTTGTTATCACGGAGCCACGCCACAAGCTTTTCGTGTTTGGCATTTAGCTCTTCATTCCAGGCTGTCTCGGTTACGATGGTTGTCCCGTTGACTACCAGACTCTTGGCGATCCGCTTGGTCATGGTTGCAGTCTCCATATCAATCTCCTCAAAACAACTACGGGCGTCGACACAGCAGTCAACGCCCGTATCTGTATCGCAAATGAATCAGTCCTCGAGATTCGGATGATAGTGGCTTTCCCATCCGAGATAGCGCGCGGCCTCGTGCACCGACTTCGAAACGTCGCTGAAGTTGGCGGCAACGTGGTGTTCGAATCCCTCGCGGCAAATGTATTTCAGCAACTTCTGCAACTGCGGAATCTCCGCCACGCCCGCACCGCCAAAGGTTTCTAGCGGATCGTCGGTAAATTTGCCGGCCCCGGTATATCCGCGCACGATGCCGCGACGGTCGTCGGTCGAGTAGCGCGCGTAACTCATCGCGCCAGCCTTCACCCGGCCAACACAAGTGCCGAAGGTGTTCAGCTTGCCCACCGTACCGGCGATGATCTCCTGGTAGTCCATCTTCACTTCTTTGAAGAAGTGTTTGGGCAGGTTGGAGCAATGAAAACACACACACTTGTCAGGATGGCTACCGTAGTTATTGTTCCAGTCCAACAGCGCGGAGGGCGTTCCCGAGGCCAAAGCCATCATGTACATGCTTAGCGTACCCGGCACGTCCACTTCGCAAGCCGATGGAATCAGATCGTTCGACATCATGCTCATGATTGTGCAGGGCACGACGCCGAAGAATTCCTCCATCGACGTCCAGCACTGCACGGCACTGATGGTAATATGCGACTGTTTCATCCATCCGTCGATCACCGCGCCAAGCTTCGCCATCTTCATCAACGCTTCGTCCGGAATACCGGAGGTCGTCACATACTTCTTTATCGCGGCAAGCTTGCCCTGCGCGGCATCGTCGTTGTCGTTCATGCGATTGATGCGGCCAAAGATCTCAGACAGATCAATCGTCTCAATCGTGATACCGTTGGTTTCAAAGATGCGCTCGGAATAGCGGACCGTGTTGAACGCCGTGGGACGGGCACCGATGGCGCCGATGCGAAGGTTCTTCAGCCCCTTCACGATACGGCAAACCGCCGAAAACCATTCGAGATCAGCCTTGAATTCTGCCGACGTCAACGCTTCGGTATGCAGCGTTGTCAACGAATAGTTGATTCCGTACTGCATCATGTTGTTGCACGCCGACATTTTTCCGCAAAAGCTGTCGCGACGCGTGGCGATGGTCATGGCTTCAGAGCGGTCGGGCGTGGCCTGCACCAGCACCGGCACTTTCAGCCCCGACAAGCGAATCGCGTCCACGATGCCGCGCTCTTCGCCAAAATTCGGCAGCGTTAGGATGATGCCGTCGATCTCCTCGGCATGCTTCTTGAAAAGCTCGGCACAATGCTGAGCTTCTGTGTACGTTTCCACCGCGCCGTATTTTGACTGCTCGGGACCGAGAACAATTGCGCGCGCCCCAGCCGCCTCAAGCACTGAAATGATCTCTTCGCGCCCCGTCTTGGCCAGGTGATCCGGGAAAAAACCCCGGTTTCCGACAATGACTCCAAATGTCATCTTTCTTTCGGCTGCCATGTTTCTTGCTCCTTAAATTGCCGCGTTAACCGTTGCGGCCCGGGCGAAAACGCAAACTGTAAAAAAGACCGAGTAGCAACATCAAACCACCCCACCAGACCGGAGCATGCAGGTTGGCCAACACCACATTAGCCAACTGGTGCGTTGCCATTTCATATAGGCCGTAGCAAAAGATCATCGCTCCGTAAACGGTCAACAGAACGCCGATGAAAAACCATATTGAAATATGCCCGGAATGCATACGACCTCCTTACCAGAAAATAACGTTGAGGGCCACGAACCCGATGATGGCAATCACAAGCCAGAAGTATTCGTTCTTGTAGAACGGCACTGGCTCTTCATCAGGCAGTGTTGTTGCGCCGTAGACAAGGCCGTTCAACTCCGCGAGCGTTTTTGGCTTGGTGGCGAGACTCACGATCACGTTGACCAGGATGGCGATAATCACCGACCACAGTGCGCGATACATGTTCTCCGCCATGTCTCTTGCATTCGGTGAAATTGCCACGAAGCGCAGCGCCGAAGGATCAGCTTTCACCCATCCCCACAGCCCGATTGAAGTGAGAGTGCCCATCAACAGTCCCCAGAATCCGCCCTCCTTTGTGGCGCGCTTCCAGAACATGCCGACCAGCACTACACCCAGCAGAGGTGAGATGAAGAAGCTGAAGAGCGCCTGCACGTAGTCCATAATCCCGGCGGCGCTCATCACCAGATAGGCAGTGCCGATGGAAACGACGACACCGAGAATCGTGGCCCACCGTCCCACCGAAACATAGTGCTCATCCGGTGCATTCTTTTTGATCAGCGGCTGATAGATATCGTAGGTCCACACAGCCGAGAAGGCGCTGACATTGCCCGCCATGCCGCTCATGAATCCCGCAATCAACGCTGTGATTCCCAGGCCCAGCAAGCCCGGAGCACAGTAGCGCACCAGCATCAGCGGAAGCACTTCGTTGTAGCTGTGCAGTCCCGATTCAGGCGTGGCCAGGTTTTGCCCCACAAGGTGCATCAGGCTGCCATCGGGATTCTGCAAAACCACGAGCCCAAGCAGGCCTGGCAGAATCACGATGAAGGGAACGGCCATCTTGAAGAAGGATCCGATAATCGGAGCCATGCGTGCGGAACGAAGATTGTGAGCAGAGAGAACGCGCTGCACAACCAGAAAGTCCGTAGTCCAATAGCCGAAGCTGATTGCGAATCCCAGGCCGAACACGATGCCGGTCCAATGAATGCCCATCGGGTTATCAGTAAAGTGGCCCATGCTGCGCCACATATGCGTGTAGTCGCCGGGTGCGGTTGCGCCAGTAGCGATGTTGTGGGCGAGTTTCGCTTTGAATCCATTCCAGCCGCCGGCCTCGATCAAGCCCAGGATCGGGACAAGCAGCGCACCGCCCCAGATGAGCATGAACTGGAGAACTTCATTGAAGATGGCCGACCGCAAGCCGCCCAGCGCAACATAGGCCGCCACTGCGAGTGACGATACGATGATGGAGAAATTCAGATTCCATCCGAGTACCACCTTCATCACTTCGGCCATGGCAAACATGTTCACGCCGCTCATCAACACGGTCATGAATGCGAACGAAAACGCGGAAACAATACTCGCGCCTTGTCCATAGCGAAGCTTCAGATAGCCCGGCACTGAGTGCGTCTTGCAAACGTAGTAGAACGGCATCATCACGATGCCTAGGAAGAGCATTGCGGGAATCGCGCCGACCCAATACCAGTGCGCGGCGAGAATGCCATACTGGTAAGCCGATCCCGCCCAGCCCATCAATTCCAGGGAGCCGAGGTTGGCCGAGACAAAGCTCAGTCCGGCGATCCATGCCGTCATCTCGCGGCCGGCCATGAAGAATTCTTCGCTGGTGTTGGCCTGCCCCTTGAGGTAGAAGCCGATCCAGATCACCATCACGAAGTAGATAGCGATAATCGCAATGTCGAGGAAGCTCAGGTGAGCAAGCGATGGCGCGGCGAGTGCAAGCAGCGCGGCAGGGGTTTGTGGCATTCCAACGGCTGTTAAACCTGGAACCAAAGCGAGCATTCAGTCACCTACGATCGGGTGAATACATCCGGTGTCGACATGGACGTTCGCCCATAAGTAAATGGGTTTACTCCAAGGGTTGTCAAGCCTTCGGATAAAAAATCCGGGGCCGGGATGGCGATCCGCCACAGCTCGGCACGAAATTCGAGTCATCTGAAGGGGATACGTTTTCCGGCACGGAGTCTAACATAGTCAGCCGTAGGCACAACACATTCCAATGGAGGGCTACTTCCCCGGCCAATCGGCTACTCAGGCGCACCAGCTTTTTGAAGGAAAGTCGTAGTCTTGTTTTCCCCGCCAGAGAACAGTCGCGCATACCCAAGGGGTGTGCATTCCACCAGCTCAGCTGGGTGCTCGTAGTGCCCGGGAATCCTTGCCGAAATCGACAGATCGGCGCCCCTGTTTAAGAGCAGTTCGACCATTGGCAAACCGCAGTCGTTGATCTGCGTAGCTGCGTGGAAGATCGCAGTCTGTCCACCGACGCCAGCGGCATCGACCATCGCGCGCGCATTGACGTCGGCCCCATGATCGAGGAACAGAGTCGCCCCAGAGAGATTCCCGAATTCCGCGGCCACGTGCAGCAGCGTTCCTCCCTGAAGCGTGAGGCAACGCCCGCCGCTCATTCCGCAATTGAGTTCTGCAAAGCGCCTGTTCAGGAGTGCTGGATCCGCAACGATCAATTCGACGAGATCATCCAGCCGCCCTCGCAGCAAGTTGAGCACAGCCGGTACGCGGTACTTGGTCTCGCCACCGGCTTTGAGCAGGATGTCGATACAGGCGCTCAGTCGTTCCACAGAACGCGCGTATCCCGCGATGAGGTAGTCGAGAGCTGTGCCCGGATAGGAATGGCCGCTCATCTCGTACCCATGATCGTGACAGTTCGGATTGGCACCATGATCGATCAACCACCGCAATGATCCCGGCGCAAGAGATTCGCATGGCGCGAAAATGATTGGAAATGAACCTCCCCACTTCGCATTCACATTCGCACCATTTCGAACGAGCAGTTCCATCATCGGAATGCGATCATCCCTGAGCGCCGCTCGCATCAACGGACCATCGCCGCCCTGGTGGACATCCGACCCGTTGTGGATCATCCACTGTGCCATCGCCAGCCGCACTGGCGTAGGTGGCTCCCACGGAACGCGGCATTCAGCTACCCAGGTCAACGGGCCATTCTTGCCGTAGCCCATTGGAGCGCGATGAAGAGCCGGATTCCGCGTCATCAGGAGCTTCACGAGATCGAGGTCATTGCCATCGATCGCCCCCTTCAGTTCCATAACGTCTTTACCGAGGGTTACCTCGTCAACGTGCTCTTTCAGCCGTCGCCAGCTTGCGAAGCCGTATATGCGCGCAATATTCAATTGCGCCTCCGTCAGCGACGCAGCCTGACCGGCCTTCAGCAGGGCTTTCGCCTGGTCTTTGAGGTGGCGAAGATTGGGATGCTCAGGAAGGGTACGAGGAGATTCGGCGGGCATATAGCCTCCTTTCATTGCTGCGCCCGGTGTCCGCGCTGCGGGCTGAAAGAAGGTATGTTGGATTTCGGCATTTCGGGTGGGCTTAAAGCCCTTTCCGCGGACCGGATGCGTCCCAACGCTGACCGAGAGCTTAGCAGAAAACCCGTAAGGTTTGCATGAGCATTTCAACCAGGCGTGAACCGTATTTCCTGCTTGTTTTTGCCGCTCCGGAACGATACCTTTGGATATGGGATTCCCCTTCCCCAATCCTCGTGTTTTCCGGCCTTTTGTCTCTCCGCGCCTTAAGCGGTGGTCTGTCCAATTCCACCCTCAACCTAAGGAGTCTTGCCGATGTACCCGACCGTCGATCCACTAGCTCCTACCGGAATTTCGCGCCGCAGCTTCTTCCGTTTCGCCGCCGGAGCCTCCGCGCTGGCCAGCCTGCCGATCCTTACCGAAGCCCATCTCGCCTACGCCGACCGCCCCAAATTTGCTGACCCCAACAGGGGCATCCACATCGATGCAAACGAAAACCCCATGGGGCCATCGCAGGGCGCACGCCAGGCGATGATCGAGATCGTTCCGCGCGGCGGCCGTTACCTGTTCAACGGTGAAGAAGAGCTATCCGAGATCTTTGCCAAGCAGGAAGGCCTGAGCGCCGAGTCGGTGATTCCCTTCGCCGGCTCGAGTGAGCCGCTGCACTTCACGGTGCTTGCCTTCACCGGCAAAGACCGGCCGCTGGTTGTGGCCGATCCCGGATACGAAGCGCCGATGTGGGCCGCCAAGGTGAGCGGTGCGCAGATCTTCAAAGTGCCACTGGCCGATCCCCAGGGTGAAGCCAAGCACGACGTCAAGGCGATGCTTGCTGCCGCGTCGAATCCCGGCGTGATCTACATCTGCAACCCCAACAACCCCACCGGCACCTGTACGCCACGCAGCGATATCGAATACGTCGTCGCCAATGCACCCAAAGACACGGTCATCCTGATTGACGAAGCTTACATCCACCTTTGCGATGCGCCGCGCTCCATCGACTTCGTGAAGGAAGGCAAGAACGTCATCATCCTGCGCACCTTCTCCAAGCTGTACGGCATGGCCGGCATCCGCATGGGATTCGCCATCGGCCGTCCCGACCTGCTGGCGAAGATCACTCCGTTTGGCGGAATGAATGCGCTGCCCATTACGGCCGTAGCTGCCGCAAAGGCCAGCCTGCTCGATCCGGATCTGGTTCCGACACGCAAGAAGATCATCGCCGATACGCGCGTTGAGACCATTGCGTGGCTCAAGAGCCAGGGCTATACTTGCACACCGTCAGAAAGCAATTGCTTCATGCTCGACGTGCGCAAACCCGGAAAGCAAGTACAGGCAGCGCTTGCTGCGAGGGATATGTATGTAGGCCGCATCTGGCCCGCATGGCCCGACAGCGTGCGCATCACCGTCGGCACCCCCGACGAAATGATGGCCTTCCGCAAGGACTTCACCGCGGTGATGAACAGCAACACAGCAGGTCTAGCACTCCCCAAGATGCCGCGGCGCCTGGAGAGCGCGCCATTCACGCACATGTCGTAAGACGCTCTCAGTTGTCAGTATTCAGTTAAAAGCCCCGTCTTTCGACGGGGCTTTTCGCTGGTGAAGAGGACACTATCTTCATGGGCCAAAGTTGTTCCGGCTTGGCTTCAGCTACTTCTTGCTGTTCGCCAAAATCGCTTTCTCTTTATGAACAAAGTAGAAGTACGCGTCAACGCTCAGGAAGTTGACCAATACGGCAATCACGTTCCAGATGATCACCGGTCTTGAAACGATCAACAGGCCGTAATAAACCCAGAGAACCTGAAAAACGCACATGATCGCGGCCATCCTTGGATTCATGCCCGCGCTTGATTGCCGTTTGAACATTGCGATCAAGTCCGGTACGGCGGCAAACGTCGTTCCAAAGCCCGCCACGATCCCCACGATCTCCGATCGCTTAAATTCCGAGAATAGGATGCTCTGCGGATCAGCCGGTGTCAGGTCCTTGCATGCGCATAGGGAGACGGTGCTGCAGAGAATGCCCCAAAAAACTATCCGGTTGGATCGGTGCATAAGATCGACCTTCGCAAAGACCGTCCCCGATACTAGTCACCCCATCCAGTCCGTTCAACTGTCGAAACTACCAGAGAGGTGTTGGAGCAATTACTGGCGAGACATCGCCGCTGCATGCGTCGGGAAATGCGGGCATGGAAAATCACATATTCCCCGGTTCCGGGCCTACACCGAGACGTCAAATCAACTTTTTAGTCCGCGGGCGGTCTCGCGAGCGATGCGTATCATCGACACGATCAGCAGAACAACCGTGATCAAAATCAAGGCGCTTCGAACGAAGTTCCCTGTTGCCCATTCTGTAGCAACCCGATCGTAGAATGCCGATGTATTCGTCAGCGGATCAACAAACAGGATGCTATTCCGGGGATAGTGAAAACGGAATGTGACAACGTCGGCCAAAATCAGAAGCGCCAATCCTACAGTCAATCTCCATCGCGTGACGGAAGTTGGCTTCCAGTTGCACACGATCGCTACCAGGAGGAGAAGTTGCGAAGCGGGCGCAACTGCCCTAAAAAACACTCCGGGATTCACCGCATGATAAAAGCCGCGAGCATGTTCCAAAGCAACCGGACCCCCGTGGTAATTCGGCGCGTCCACAACGCTTTGATAAACACTGGCTCCGAGTAAAATTGTCGAGAAAACCAGTGCGATAGCCACGGATACAAGGCGAAGGTTCATTTGAGACCTTTCAGAGTTTCCATTTGCTGTCTTGGGCAGGTTCGATTTTAAGGCCAAACGATTGAAACGTTCTCTGGCAGGAATTAACACAGCCGACACCCAGGCTGCGAACGAATCCGCAGGAAAAATTCGCGAAGAACAACCCCAGATGTTCAACTCCGCTTCACCTCCCGGAAAACCGAACAGATCATGGAGTCGGGTACCGCAACGATTGACGCGCAACCGGGTATGACTGGATGCGTCGGCGACCCCATCTATTCAGGTGTTCAGCTGCGATCCCTGCAGACCAAACGCCGCCCGAATCATTGCAAGGAACCGGACAATCCTGGGTTTCGCGTCTCCCGGACCGAGCGCTTCGAAAGGAACGTATCCGCGGTAGCCGTGCTGATCGATGATGGCCTTGATCCTTGCGAGGTCGGTAGGCTCAGGCTTGCGGTTGCGGCCCACCTCTTCCTTGATCTGCCATGAAACGGCGTAAGGGACGAGTTTCTCAATCTCAGCGTAAGGATCGCCGGAGCGAAGACTGCCAATGTCGAGAATCGAAGCGAACCACTCCGAATCCACCGCCTCAATCACGAGAATGGTCTCCGCCGCAGTCTTCAGGAAGTCGTTGTGCTGTTGCAGGCCGACCACCACGCCGTGTTCCCTGCCAAACGCCGCACACTGCTTGAAGTCCGATACCATCCAGTCCAGTGCCTGGTCGAACGTGTGCCCGGCGGGCCGCTCTGGCCCTGCAAATACGCGAATCACCGGCGCACCCAGTTTGCTGGCCACCACAATCCAGTCCTTCACCATCTGCACATCGCGCTTACGCGCGGCTTCGTCTGCTACAGCAAAGTTGTTTCGCACCCCGGTGCCGCTGATGGCGACTCCGTTCACAAAGGCCTTGCGCTTCAGGGCGTAGATGTACTCATCCGTGGGGACGTTGGGGTAACCGGGAAAGTAGTAGCCGGTTGCATCAAGCGCGTCCACACCATTCGCTGCGCAGAAGTCCACGGCATCCGCCAGCGTCATCGTTCCCGCAAGAAGCGGCGCATTGAACGAGAAGGCGTTAAGGCCGAGCTTGAGTTTCACGCCGGCTACGCGAGAAATGGTGTCGCCGGCCGTGAGAGACGAACCCGGAACGGCAGCCAGCGTGGCGAATCCGGCAGAAGCGGCAAGAAATCTGCGTCGATCGATCATGCGTCCGGATAATAACGGATACCGTGCGGGAACGAACAGTCCCGATTGTTGCCCCCAGCCCGGACACAACCACTGAGCAGCGATTCACCCCTCCAAACAATCGGCCCGTCACGAACCTCTTGCTTCTGTCCCATCCCTGCTCTAGCCTCGGGCGATTACACTCACTCGACCCAAGAGGAGACCCCAATGAAAACTCCTGTTCTCTCTTTGATTTGTCTCGCAAGCGCACTGAATGCTGGCTCAATCCCAGTACACGCGCAAACTCCCGGCAGCTCCACTGACAGCTCTGCGCCCAGCTATGACATGAAAGCCCAGGCCCTGCTTGATCTCCAGGCCGTGAACAAAAAGTGTGTCGATCTCGCCCAGGCTCTTCCGAGCGACAAGCTCACGTGGCGCCCTTCCCCCGACGCGCGGTCTTTCGCTGAAGTGTTTCTGCACGTCGCGGGTGAGCGCTACGGAATCCTCGGCATGATGGGCGCGACTCCTCCGGCAGGATTCAAAGCGAGCGAATTCGAAAAATCAACAACCGACAAAGATCGCATTATCGAGGAACTGAATCAGTCCTGGAATTTCGCGAACAAGACGATCAATGGCATGAGTAACGCGGATTTCGCAAAGCTGCTGCCAAAGCTCGGCCCGCAGGCGAACGAGGGCGACGTTGTTTACATCCTCGTGGCCGACGCGCACGAACACCTCGGCCAGCTCGTCGCCTACGCGCGGCAAAACGGCATCGTACCTCCCTGGACCGTACAGAGGGAGAAAAAGAAAGCGGCTGCCGCTGCGGGCAAATAACGAGGGCATCGCCCGTCTCCGAACGGGGTTTCTACTGTCGAACCGCAGGCCATCATCGCCAATTCCTGATCGCATCATGAAAACGAGAACCATTGCATTCGATTCAGCACCCAATGATTGAGGCGAACGAAGCTCGCTTTCACGTGGCCAACACCCTAAGGGGATAACTCAGTTTGCAGGTGTTAACCCCTTCCATCACCGAAAGAACCCGGGCAGCAGAAATCTGCAACCGCAGGCTTTCAAAGCTGTTCGATTCGCATAAACTTCCCCTGAAACGCTTTGGCGCCTTTGCTCACTATCGAACATCGACTGTGGAGGTGCCCCGTGAGCGAACTCACCGCCCAGCGGCTTGAGCCCAGGGCAAAACCATCAAGCAAGACCCCAGACAGGATTGGCCATAAACCAAAGCGGGGATACGCTACTCAGCGAAGTCCGCTATGGCTTACGTTGTTGCCCTTCTTAATCACGGCAGGGACTTTCGTGCTTTCGTTTGCTCAGCAATATCGCCAGCACATGGATGAGACGCAGGCAACCCGGGACTCGGAGTGGAGGAAAGCGATTCAGCAGGTCAGTTCCAAAGAGAGTGAAGTTGCCATACAAGGGGCGTATGAGATGGAGTCATTTCTCGACGACGAGCAGCACGGTTCGCAAGCTCTCTCAATCACCTCTGCTTTATTGCCAAATGTGAATGATCAGCGTTTTTTTGACATCATTCTCTTCGGACTCCTGCGCAAGGCGAATCAGGACAACCAGCGGCAATTCATCGCGCTTGATGTCGCGCTTGCTACTCAATTGAAGGATGAATATTACAGGGTGGTGAAGACCTTCACGAAGAAAAAGCCACCGCCGCCCGACACAACTTTTTCAAATTTTCTCATGCATCCAGAGCTGTTCTATCCGGAAGGCTCCGAATCTGACAAACTGGCGTACGTTCTGTTGAAGACCTGGGAACTCGATAGCGTGAGTCACGGTTTAGCTAAACTGTGGAATCTCGAACCACGAACCGTAACTCCCGACGGTCTATATCTCTCCGACATCGTTCTCTTCAACAACGACTTCTCTAAAGTCGATTTTCGTCACACGCTTGGAATGGATAAGGGTTTGTTCGTTGGTGACTGCAAGGTGAACAAGATGACACTCTCGCCAGAAATGGATGTAAAGGTAGACTGTGCAGCACCGCATCCTCCTCTATAGATCGACTTATCGCGTGTGAACCATCGATTGCTAGTCCGAAAATAGAATGCCGGCCGCTTTGAGAAAGCGGCCGGCTTCTATTTTCGACGGGCTACTAACGCTGGCCTTTAGAACAAAATCTTCATGGCCAACTGGACATTGAAGGGTTCCCCCGGACCGATGCCCGGCGCGAAGTTTCCTGAACCGATCGTGGATCCTGTTCTACCAAAGCTACCTCCACCGAGGTAGTCGTTGCAGAGCTGGTTGCAGCCTGGGCTGGCGAGGTTGACGTGGTTGAAGAGATTGAACATTTCAGCTCGGAATTGCACGTTCAACGGGAAATCGTTAATCGGGAACCTTGTATTCTTGATCACCGAGAGATCGACATCTTCAAAACCCGGTCCATAGATGCTGTTGCGGGCTTCAGTTCCCCAGGTGTTTGCCGGTGGCTCAACATACGCGTTCGGGTTGAACCACTGAACGAACTTGCTGCCGTTCACGGTTTGAATGCTGTGATTCACTCCTTGGAACGGATTGGAGACACGGTTGGCGCGCTGAGTGAATTCGTCGGTGCCGCTGGTGTCGTCGCCATTGTAGATAGTGATGGGCTGGCCTCCGTTAAAGGCGAAAGCCGTGTTGAGCTCCCATCCTCCTGTCAGCAACTTCATGGTCGGCGCCGCGGGAATCGAATAGTTCACGTAGCCCTTGAAGCCATTCCGTGTATCGAAGTCCGAGTTGCCATAGTCCCCTTTGAAGTTGTAGCTGTCCTGCGGCAACGCGCCGCGATATGCAGTCACTTCGTCGAGGTTATGGCCCCAGGTGTATGATGCCTGGCCAATCACACCATGCCAGCTCGAGGTGCGGAACACTGCTTGCAACGAGTTGTAATTCGAAGTTCCGATGCTCTCGACCTGGTTGATATCGGAGTAGAAGTTCCCTCCAAACTCCGTCCCATCTCCGACGAAGGCGCCGGGAGCTCCGCCGAGGCGCGGTTGATTGATATTCAGAAGGCTCAGGAGTTTGCGTCCTTGGCTTCCCACATACCCGAGTTGAAAGAAGGCTTTTCCGACCTGCCGTTCGATCTGGAGGTTGAAGTTGATGTTGTAGGGGGAGCGAAAATTCTTGTCGACGCTGTAGACGCCACATGGATTGACTGTGCACGAGAGCGTGGATGTCGGGATGATTTCCTCACCCGGCACGATGAGAGCAGGGCTTCCCTCGCTCGCCGCTGTTGTGAGTGTGAAGACCGGATTGCTGCCGCCGGGATTGCCTTCGAGTCCGTTAGGAGCGGAGTTTCCGGGCCGATTATCGAGGAATGGATTCGCGTTCGGAGTATCGAAGAAGATTCCGGCGCCTCCGCGGATCACCGTTGCCTTTGACGAGGGGGGACTCCAGCTGAAGCCCACGCGCGGGCTAATGCTGGTGTAGTCCGGCCCGTAAATGTTGTTGATCTCCGCGCCCTGGAACGCAATGCCAGTCGTTGTGAGTCCAGGCCGGAAGACAGAAAGGTTCTTGTCGCCATTGTGCATCGGCTGCATGTAGTCGTAACGCAGACCGAAGTTAAGGTTCAGATTCCTGGTGGCCTGAAAGCTGTCCTGGGCGAAGGCGGTATATCCGTAAGAGAACACCAGGCGTTCGGGGTTTCCGACGGCGATGGAAGCCTTCGTCAGGTAACCGGCGAGAAAGTCAGCGAGCGCAGCGATGTCCTGATCATCCGTATCCCACGACGTGGAACCATCTCCGTTCGGTCCCTGGCCGCCAAGGAACTGGTAATTGCCGTTTGAATGGCGCCAGTAGAACTCGTCAACCTGCGCGCGACGGAATTCGCCGCCCAGACGAAACTGATGCCTGCCTTTGACGATGTTGAGCGCGTCGTCGATAACTCCCGTAATATCCTGCCGACCTTCGGGCGGTGTATTGCCCGTTGGTTCAAAATCGTTGCCGATCAAGATATTGGGAGCATTGGGAAAAGGAGAACCAGTGACAAAACCAGCCTCAGGGACGCTCGAGAAGTTCGGGTTCGCGTCGGAGAACGTCTGGTGGAAGTAGTTCACACCTGCAGTAACGCTGTTGCTTATCGATGGAGAGATTACCCAGTTGTAACCGGCCGAGTAGTTGTAGACGTGAATCGGGCCGATTTCAAAAAAGTAGGGATTGATGTCAGTCGTTCCAACCGGTGCGGTCTGGTTACCCTGCCCCATGAAAGCCCGCACGTAAATGCTATGCTTCGCGTTGAATGTGTGGTCAAGCTTCGCAACGCCGTTGTAGCTGTATCCGAATTCCGGCGCCGCCGACTGGAAAAAGCCCGGCGTGGTTCCGGCGACGAGGTCGGCAGGCCAGAGAATTCCGAGCAGTTGCTGGGTTGCCGGATTTACTGGAACGCCTGCGTCGCTCAATAACTGGAGTGCGGCTGTCTGGTAGTACTTGTTTGGCTCAAGGCCAGAGTTTCCGGTTGCGATGTTGAACTTCTGCTTCTCAAAGTTTGCGAACCAGAACGTGTGATCCTTCCAGAAGGGTCCACCCAGCGAAGCGCCCCACTGCACATTCTCCAGCGGCAAATCGCCAAGGGTATTGAATGGGTTGGTCACCGCTAACGCCTGGTTGCGCTCGTAATAATATGCCGAACCGTGAAGGGTATTTGTGCCGGCTTTGGTGACGAGGTTAACGCTTCCGCCCGGATTTCTGCCCACCTCCGCGGAAGACTGGGTTTGAAGGCTGAACTCTTCGATGGAGTCGATCGGCAGCGTGACGCCGGCAATGTTCTCGACGCCGCCCTGATTGACCGCGGGAATGTTGTGCCACCAGTCGTTGTTGTCACTGCCGTCAATTTGCCAGTTCACCTGGTTTCCGCGCGTGCCATTCACTGACCCGAAGCCGCCCAGCGCATATCCTGCAAAGCCCGGCGCCATGCCGATCATCTGCGTGAAATCGCGGCCGTTCAGCGGAATGTTCTGCACGGTCGTTTCTGAAATAACCGTCGTCTGCGTGGTTGAAGTGGTATCGAGCGCCAGGCTCGAAGCAGATACTTCGACCGTCTCGCCCGTCGTCTGGATTGAAAGCTTTACCGGCAATGTGTAGATGACGCCTGCCGTTACAGGCACGTCTTTCACCAGCGAAGTTTTGAATCCGATAACCGACACCTTGATGACGTAGGTGCCGAGTTGCATATCTTGAAAGCTGTACTCTCCGGCGCTCGAGGTGACTGCCTTCCGGGTGACACCCGTCGCGGGATCTGTGGCTTCCACCGTCGCGCCGGGCACAACTGCGCCAGACTGATCTGTCACGGTTCCGTTGATCCCGCCGCGGAAAGTTTGTGCAACGTTGTTCAAAGGAAAGGCGATTACTGCGGCAACCGCTACCAGGATGGTGGCGAAGACACTTCGGGTACGTCGATGAAGCATGGCGCTTGACCTCCGGAAACTCAGTGAAATTGTCTAAACTGCGCCCCTTGGAAAGTGCCGATGCCTTGATGGCTATGGGGCGTCAAAATGCCCACGATTTGGCTTATCGTTCTTTGGGAACTTTAGATGGATGGGAAGTATGGGATTGGGATTCCATTCCCAACAATAGATTGTTAACGAATAAAGAATCAATAAAGAAACCCACTAAATAACTGCAGGATTCTCCGCGTTTCCTTCGCAAAGGCGGGCCGGATCTATTTTCGCATAGGGTCAGTTGATGTGATTTGACTCACCGCAGGCAGTGCGCTCAGGCACATCCCATCAACGCTGCCAGTGCCACGATTTTGGCGTACAAGGTGTGCGATATGCACGACGAAGGACAAAGTCGATGGATCCAGCCGGCTGTAATCCTGGTCGCGACCGACCTTACTGATTTAGACCGGCTCGTTCCGTTTGCGCTTCAGCAGGCTCAGGAGTCCTGTGGACGAATCATACTGCTTCATGTTCTCGGCCCGGCAGCAGCCATTGCAGCCGACCCTGTGGGCATGCCCTACTACGACCCTGCCGGCGCCATCGACTTTGCTACCAAGACTGTCGAACCTTGGAGAATGAGGGCTCGCGCGCAGGACGTAGCGTGCGATATCGTGATTCGCGAAGGCCCGCCTGCACAGCAGATCTTCGCGGCGGCCCGTCAGTTCAATGCACACCGTCTTTTTCTCGGCACCCGGAGCCGGAGCAAAGTCAGCAAGCTGCTCCTCGGTTCCGTGGCAGAACAAGTGCTACGCTCGGTAAACCTCCCGGTCATTACCGTGGGACCCGAGGCTCATCTCGAGGCGGCAGACGACGCCCGGCAAAGGGTAGTCTTGCACGCCACCACACTGCGAGAGACCTCAAGCCCGAGCGCAGCACTTGCTTGCAAGATTGCCGCACATCAACGAGCAAAGCTAGTACTGCTGCACGTCATGCCGCCGATCGACGAAATGCAGCGTGAACAACTGCCCACTGGATTGGAGTCGACGGCGATGCACGAGTTGCGCATTCTCGCCGCCGAGATTGGCGCAGCAGAATCCTGTTGCGCCAAGGTGGAGACTCGTGTTGCACACGGGCATCCCGCAATCGAAATCCTGGCAGCTTCTGCAGAATTACGAGCTGACCTTATCGTTCTGGGATCAACACATCGCTCGGCGCTCCACAACCTGACGCACGATCGCACCGTGTACCGCGTCTTGGCGCACGCCCGATGTCCGGTGCTCACTTTGCGTGACGAGGAAGAATATCCCATCCCTATTCCGCCGGAGCTTGACAAGATCCGCCTTTGATTCAACTCGCAAACAAGCTCATTCAGCTCGCAGCGAGTTGATCGGATTGACGCGCGCGGCTTTGAGCGCGGGGATAAGGCTGGTTAAAAGCGTCACGATACCCAGCAGCACGGCCGACACTGCCAATGTCATCGGATCCCACGCCTTCAATCCGAAAAGCATGCTGCTTGCCTCGCGCCCCGCTACCAGCGCGAGAACCGTTCCCGCCAGCAGCCCAAGCATCAGCATCATTGCAGCGTCACGAAGCAAATCGCCGATGACGCGGCTGCGGCTTGCCCCCAGCGCGATGCGAATGCCGATCTCGCTCCGCCGTTGCGCCAGGAAATAAGACAGAACTCCGTAAAGACCCACCACCACAAGCAGCGCGGCAAGCACGCCGAAGAACCCTGAAAGCATTGCCAGCATTCGATCGCCAACCAGGTTATCGCGAATGCCCTGCTCGAAGTCATAGAACTGCATGATCGTTCCGGGATGCTTCTCTTCGAATAGATGGCGTACCGTCTCCACAGCCGACACACGATCGCGCGCCGCAAACATCATGGCAATGCCCGGCCCTTGCGCGGTCACGGGAAACTGGTCGATTGGCACAAAGGCCATTGGTGGCGATTCATCGCGAAGATCGCCGTACTTCGTATCCGGAATCGTCCCAATGATCTCGTACGTGCGCTCGGGATACTGCGGCTCCGGCCTCACGTGCACGTGCTGCCCGATCGGAGTTGGCGTCCGAATGTATCTCCGGATAAATGTCTGGTTCACGATCAGCACCAGTGGAGCGTTGTTGGTGTCGCGCTCGGTGAAGTCCCGCCCGGTCAGCAGAGGAATGTCCAGCGTGTCGAAGTAACTCGGACTGACGTAGGTGAATTTGCTCGGGCCCTCCAGCGTGTCCACCTGCACGTGGTGGCTCCAGCTACTGCCGCTCAAAGGAACGGTCGTCGTCCCCGCCACATTCTCGATACCCGGCAGCGCCCGCACGTCCTCGACCAGTTGCCGTTTGTACGCCGCGAGATTCTCCGGATTGATCTTCGCCTCGGGGAAACCAAAATAACCAACGCTCATCCCACTCTCGCGGATTCCCGGATCGATGCTCATCAAATTCCGATAGCTGCGCACAAACAGCAGAGCACCCACCAGCAGCACCATCGAGACAGCAACCTGTGCAATCACCATCGCGCGCTGTACCGTGAACCGCTCCCGGTTGCCCATTACGCCGCGCTCGCCAGATCGCATCGAGGCTATCGGCTCGGTATTTGCGTTGCGAACGGCAGGCAGCGTTCCGAATACGACGCAGGTCGCAATCGAAACCAACGCCGCAAACAGCAACACGCGCCAGTCCGGTGCGATGCTCAAGTGAATCGAGTTCTGGCTCGTGTTGAGCGTGTTCACCAGCGCCCTGCTCAGCGGCTGCGCCAGCACGACACCTAGCGCAGCTCCGATCATCGCCAGCAGCGCGCTCTCCAGCAGCATCTGTCGCAGCAGCCGGCCACGCGAAGCGCCAAGCGCCATACGAATGGCCACTTCACGCTGCTTGACACTCGCCCTCGCCAACATCAGGTTTGCGAGATTCGCGCATGCAATCAGCAAGACCAGCCCAGTAATCGCCAGTAGAAACTCGAGCGACGTGTTGTATTGGTCTCGCAGGTAGCTCACCCCCGCGCCAGCCGGATACACAGCCAGCCGGAACGCCTTGAATGTCTTGATCGCCTCCGGACTGTATCCATCCGGTGCGGTCCGTTCAAACAGTCCCGGACTCATCGCTTTGTAATATTCCGTCGCCTGCTGCAGACTCCAGCCCGGCTTCAATCGGCCCATCACGGAGAATGCAAAAACCTCGCGGCGCGGATTGGGAGGAGTACAGGTTGGATAGGCAATATCAAACCGGTCGCCCACCACCAGTCCGAAGAAGGACGGCGGCGTCACTCCAAGCACCTGCACAGTCTTTCCGTCGACCACCAGCGTGGAGTTGGCCGTGATCGGCGCTCCGCCCATCTGCGACTTCCAGAAGGCGTAGCTCGCCACCACCTTCGTCACGCCGCATCCAGTCTCATCCTGCGGATCTATCAGCCTTCCCTGCCACGGCGCAACGCCGAGTACGTTAAAGAAATTTCCGCTAATCTCGAGTCCATAGGCACGATGCGAATCGCTCGGCTTTCCCAACAGCATAGTGTCCGGCCGCCACGCGAACACGCCCGTGAATGGTTCGTGATGGTCTTTCACTTCCTGCCACATTGGAATCGTGAAATTCCCGGCGATGCCGTTGTTGATTCCAAATCCTCCGGTGCCTCCAGCGATGCGAATCTCCGCCAGTTCGCCAGGCTTAACCACGGGCAGACTGCGCAACCGCACCGCATCCAGCAGCTCAAAGATCGCGGTATTTGCTCCAATGCCGAGCGCCAGCGTGGCGACAACAACAACCGAGAAACCGGGACTCTTCACAAATCCGCGCAGCGCCGTTCGCAGGTCGCGAACCAGGCTCTCGAGTCCCAGCGCCGCATCCTCAGCCCACACACGTTCGCGCGTGGCAACAGGGCTGCCGAAACGCACGCGTGCATCGCGCTCTGCCTGTTCGCGGCTCATTCCCTCGGCCATGTTGTCATCGATGCACATCTGCATGTGCTCCTGCAGTTCGGCCTGGATCTCACGCTCCATGCGCGAACGCCTGCCGAGCGTCACTATCCGACGGAGAAGCGCCATCCCTCACCTCATGCGAAACGCAGAATTGCGTCGACGCCTTTGACAACCTGTTCCCAGTTCTTTTCGCGGCTGGCAAGCTGCTCCTTGCCGGCCTTGGTGAGCGCATACCACTTCGCCTTGCGCCCGTAATCGGTCACCGCCCAGCTCGCACGCACCCAGCCGTTCTGCTCCATGCGGTGCAACGCTGGATAAAGTGATCCTTCTTCAACGATGATCCGTTCATCGGAGACGCGGCGAATGTGCATCACGATGCCGTACCCATGCATAGAGTCGAGCTGCGCGAGCGTTTTGAGGATGAGAAGATCGAGCGCGCCCTGAAGATCGTTTTTAGCCATAACCCTCTTCCCTAGACATCAAGGGTAAGAAAAAGATTAGTTGCGCTCTACCCTAGATGTCAAGGGAAACGAGCAGCGTTCGGTACCTGAGATTTGTTCTAAATTCAAACCTAGAGAGGTTCCACATGGCGTCGCTCATCTCCGTGAACGTCGGCCTTCCGCGCGATCTCGACTGGCAAGGCAAAATCGTACGCACCGCCATTTGGAAAAAACCCGTATCTGGCCGGGTAATGGCGCGCCGCCTCAATCTCGATGGCGACGGGCAGGGCGATTTAGCGGGACATGGCGGGGAGCATCGCGCCGTCATGGTGTATCAGCTCAACTCATACCGCTATTGGCAGACACAATTTCAACGGGATGACTTTGAATACGG
Organism: uncultured Acidobacteriaceae bacterium; assembly: GCA_963832035.1. GTDB lineage: Bacteria > Acidobacteriota > Terriglobia > Terriglobales > Acidobacteriaceae > Telmatobacter. The sequence continues at coordinate 299,657 of CAWHSK010000007.1, forward strand.
TCAGTTCGGCGAGAACTTTACCGTTGATGGTCTCCTCGACAACGAAGTGTGCATCGGCGACCGTTATCGGATCGGAGCTGCGATTTTCGAGGTAACCCAACCGCGAGTCACCTGCTATCGCGTCGGAATCCGAATGAACAATGCGCAGATGCCCGCGCTTCTGGTTTCGCACAAACGCCCTGGCTTTTATCTTCGTGTGATCGAGGAGGGTGAGGTAGCCGCAGGCGATGAGATTGTGAAAGTCGCTGACGGGCCCGAGCAGGTCACCGTCGCGGAGATCGACGCGCTTCTCTACCTCCCGGGCCATTCACGCGAACTGCTGAAGCGGGCAATACAGATTCCACCGCTCAGCGAAGGCTGGAAAGCTTCGCTCGAAGCTCTGCTCAGCACAGACGGCCAGAGTGGAAACGCGGGCCTTGCGCCGGCGTCGCCGCCTCCTGCGTGGAGCGGGTTTCGACCATTGCGCGTGGCTGCGATTCAGCGGGAAAGCGTTGACGTGCTCTCATTCATTCTCGAATCGCAAGATGGAAATCCCCTGCCTCCATGTCTCGCGGGCCAGTTTCTTGTCTTCAGACTCGAACCGGATCCAAATTCCGCTTCGATTCTCCGAAGCTATTCGATCTCCGGCACGGAAGTCCCCGGTACTTATCGCGTCAGCATCAAGCGTTCTGACGGCGAAGGGAGCCGCTACTTCCACGAGCGCATCCACGCGGGCGATGTGCTCCAAGTCAGCGCCCCAAGAGGCAGCTTTACCCTGTCGAAGAGTGATAATCCCATTGTCCTACTCAGCGCAGGGATTGGCGTAACACCCGTTCTCTCCATGCTTCACTCACTCCCTACCACAGCCTCGAATCTCTCCCGAGAGATCTGGTGGTGTTACGGAGCGCGCAATGGCCAGGAACATCCCTTCGCCGCGGAGGTTCGTACGCTGCTCAGAAAATTTCCGAACAGCCATTCCCTCATTGCGTATAGTCAACCCCGTGACGATGACCGGCAGGGCGAGGACTACGACGTTCAAGGTCGCCTCAATCCAGCGCTCTTTGAAGAGCGCAACATACCGAAGACGGCTGATTTCTATTTGTGCGGTCCTTCTGCATTCCTGGCAGATCTCACTGGCGCCCTCCGGACCTGGAAAGTTCCCGATGCCTGGATTCATTCCGAGATCTTCGGAACGACTTCCTCTTTTACACCGGGCATCTCGAACAGCTCACTATCTCCGCCGCATCCACCGTCTGGAGCCATCGCCAATGGTCCTAACGTCTCCTTCACCCGCAGCGGTCTGACGGTTCCGTGGAACCCGAAATATGCAAGCCTTCTCGAATTTGCTGAGGCTTGCGACGTGCCTGTCAGGTGGTCTTGCCGCGCGGGCGTCTGCCACACATGCGAATGCGGGCTGATCGGTGGGAAAGTCAACTACGCGCCAGAACCGATCGACATTCCAGCCAAAGGAAATGTGTTGATCTGCTGCTCGACCCCGCAGTCAGAAATCGAACTGGATCTCTGACGCAGCAACCCCCTGGTTGCGATCTAGTTTCGCGAAGGAACAGTCTAAGCAGTAAGGCGTTCGAGTTGGTCGGGCTTTGAGATAGTCAGGCTGGCGCCCTTGATAACGATCCACTGGTCGCGGCGAAATTGATTGAGCAACCGCGTCACGGTCTCACGCGAAGTACCGGCCATGTTGGCGATCTCCTCATGCGTAAGCGCCATCGTGAAGCGGATCTCCGGCTTTCCACTGGAAGCGGCTTTACCCCAGTCCAGCAGGAGCCGCGCAAGACGTCCCGCAGCAGAGCCAGACAGCGCAAGTCTCTTCGCATCGTGGAAGACTGTGAGATATTCGCCTGACAGCGATTGCGCCGCATTCATACTGGCCACGCCGTGACGGCCCAGAAAGTCGATGAACTCCTGTTTGCGAATCGTTTTTACCTGGCAGGGTTCAATGGCTTCTGCAGTCACTTCATGCGGAACGTTCGCAAGAACTGCACTCAACCCCATTACGTCACCGGGACCCGCAATCTTGAGGATCATCGTCTTGCCATCGCGCGAAGTCGATGAAATCTTGACCTGCCCAAAGCAAATGATGAAAACATTCCGCGCCGCATCGCCCTCGGTAAACAATTTGGCGCCCCGCGCATGGCTCATCATGATGCCGATGCCATCGAAATCCTGCAGAGCTTCGGGCGTGAGGTTGCAGAACATCCGCAGATGGCGGTGCTCGCAGTTGAGACAATCTTCCGGGGGGTGATGAGAGTGGAGGGCAGCCATACCTATTCCGAAGAATTATTTAGAGTATAACTCACTTGGTGTGACTATAAATGCTTCGAGCACGCGAATGACTGTTTCTTTACAGTAGATTTCCTGGCTCTTGATATTTCGATTCGCTCAAATGCTTCGATTTTCGGATTGTTCAATTCCGGTCGATCTACGTCGCATTCCCGCTAGCCTGGTTACGCCACATATGGCATATGCCCTTGATACTTCACGAGCTAGCTCCTCAAGAAGCTGCATCCGGAGCGGCGGATATAACTGGAAAGCGCGCTGCAGCGCCTCTTTAGGCAAGCGCATCGCAGTTCCCTTCGACTGTGCCACCAACGTACACGTGTGACGTACATCACCTAACATTGCTGCCAATTCAACCAATTCGCCTGCACGAACCGTCCCCAGCGTGAGCCGGGTGTCGAGTCGCGCCGCCTTGCGCAGCATATAACCAGAGATCACGACATAGAGACCTTGGCAAATGTCGTTCTGATGAAAGATCACGTCGCCCGCATCAAATTCAATGCATTCCGCCGACGCGTTCAGCATGTTGCCTGCTGCGGGGGGACAGGCCAACAACTCCGCAATCGGACGTGGCGTTGCTACGTCGCGTTGCTCGGACATTGTTCCTGACTGCATGGTCCCGTCCCCTTTTGCCACTGTTCCGTATGCCCTCTGGCGGATCTGGCCGGCTGTGATCTTCATTTCCGTGTCCTCGCGGTTCCGGCTATCTCTTCGCATTCTGGAATCAACTGATCCCACATGCGCCAAAGCACCGAAACATGTCACGGTTTCAATGGATACATGGAGCGGTTGCCCTGGATCCCTACCGCCGCCTCGCCGAATTGAGAAAACTAGTCACTCCGCCCGCTTGTGCAATCAGTGAGGTACACCAGTACAGGCTTCGGATTCCCGCGCGATGGATACCACCGCGGGCGGTGGCACACAAAGCACCGGTACGCGCGACCGAGCCAGCAGCGTGAATGCCGTGCCGTGAGGCCCTGGGGTTTCGCTGGTTCGTTTCACTCCAATGACCAATACGCTTGGCTGATATTGGCCGATTGCCTCCACGATCGCATCGCCAGGCTTGCCGTCCTTCACGATGCAGCGCAGCGGAAAGCGATGAGAGCCCTCCAGCCCAAACTGTTCGGCCGTTGTGGCAACAGGATTCAGAAATGCAACGGCTTCTTCGGGCCTTCGCGCATGCACCACAATCAACGTTCTGTGGAAGGTCTCGGCGAGAGAGCAGGCAGTCTCTGAAGCCTCAGCCGTTGCATCGTTGCGCTCCATGGCCAGCATGACGGGGCCGCCCGGTACTGGCCGGTAGGCGCCTGCGTTGTAGTCGGCCGCGACGGCCAGCACGGCACACGGAGCCAGGCGCACCAGTTGCTCGGCAACAGCCCCCACAACAATCGGGCCGGCGCCCTGTTTCCCTTCCGTTCCGATGACGATGAGCCCCGCCTCGTACTGCCGCGCCACGTCAACCAGCATCTGGGCAACTTCTCCCTGCCGGATCTCTGAATGGCTGTGAATCCCTTCACGAACCAGATCAGCGGACATCTCGTCGAGAGCAGCGCGAGCCTGCTCGGTAAGACTGCGCAGAACTTTTCCGGGAACCGCCGCCACCGAGGCGTAGTCCATTGGGTCGAGCCCATGGGCAAGTACGATGCGGGCTCCATACGAAATGGCCAGCTTACGCGCATATTCCAGGGCAGCGTCTGCCCGGCCGTCCAAATCGGTTGCAACAACAATGGTCTTCAATCCGGATGCGAAACTCATAACTACCTTCTTTGCGCCAAGGTTGCCGTTGGCGCAGTTTGCGCCGGTCGATGCCGAGCCTGATGGTTACTGAGTCTCCTCTTGCAAAAGGAACGGAGCAGTGACCCCTTTCACCTCTTCCTGTGATTGTGGTCACAAACGACAGGAAACGCGGAACTTACCCAGGCTGGAATCCACCCCGGAACATGCAGGGCTGCGTGACGGAATCCGTATACATGCTCAAGCCGAATACCGCAGGCTTCTCCCCGTTATAAATACTCATGGAAATCCCGCAACTCAATCGTTTGCGCGTCCTCGCATGGAGAGTTTCGCCGATCTGTCCATCAATTAGATCCTGCTTCACAACAAGAGGGCCTGCCGTTCATCGCGGCAGGCCCTTTATATATGCGCAAATTGTCATCGCCGCGTCATTTCCCCACCGGCGCAAGAGGCACAGGCAAACCAACTTCACTCGACGGCGGCAGCGTGTGCGTGTCCCACCAGTGCTGAATGACGTTCTGCCACGCGTTGCCTCTGCCCACCCACATCTGCGCTGCTCGATCGTATCGCGCCATGTTATTAGCCAGCCAGTACTGCCGGTTGTCTCGCAACCACGCGTCGTGAAAAAGCTGGCCAAGCTGCGAGTAGCCGTCGCGAATGTCCTCGATGCGCCCGTTGTTGGAGCCGATCGAGTAAAGCGCGTCCGAAACTTCATTCCAACGGTTCTTGTCGCCCGCCAGAGACTGCGCCTTCGAATAAAGAACTTCACAATCCTGCGCCGCCTGAAACTTGTAGCCGACAAAGTCAATGCGCCGCGCGCCCAGTTCCATCGCATCGAGCGCTTCCTGATTGTCGAGCTTTGCTGCAGCCCGGGCCTGCGCAAGCAACGTAATGGCGTGCTCAGCGTGCAGTCGCAGTTCCGATGCCACTGGCAACAGCTTCGCCCCCACCTGCTGGCCCTCAGGCGAAAACGGATCGACCCAGAAATAAGAATCCTGCGCGTCATCCAGACCAGCCTTCTTCAGTGTCGCGTGCGCCGCCATAAGCTCCTGCTGCGCCTCACTGATCTTGCTGCTCGGGTCGTCGTGAAATGCCTGTCCATAGGAAGCGATGAAGTTGGCCTCATCGCTTTCGCCCGGCTGCCATGCCGCCGCAGCGCCGAAGAGAACGCCAAACCAGTTCTCATCGAAGATGCCTTCGCCATCATCGTTCCACACCGTGTTCAGCATTCCCGTCGCGCCCAGCTTTTGCCCATCCCGCACAAACGCGCGAATATTGCCCAGCGCTTCGTTGTTGTTGGGATAAACGCGATTCCAGTTGTTCACGCCCGTCGCCACCCAGGTCTCGAGCCCCGATTTGAGAAACGGCTCCAGGTTCTTCGTGAAGTCCGGCTTGGCGTCGTAGTGCCACGAGACAGCAATCATGTCCTTCGGCAGCGTGCCTACCAGCTCAGGCGAGTTCTCCGCGATGTCGCCCCAAAAGAGCAACCGCTTGTGATTCGGCTCGAGCTGCTTGTGGATCTGCACGAGAAAGTTGAGATAAACCGCGCCCAATCCCTTTTGCGCAACCTCATCGCGCGTGCGTCCCAAGCCAAGCTGGTCCGTCTCATCCGCGCCGATGTGCGCGTACGGACCGGGAAAAACTTTGGCCAATTCGCCGAACCATTCTCCAATCTGCGGCAAACTTCCGGGATCGCCCGGAGCCAGCACCGCGCCTCGTGGCGTCTCGCCCAGTTTCGAATACTCTTCGAACTTCAACACATGATGCAGATGCCCGAAGGCCTCCTGCTCCGGAATGATCGTAATGTGATACTTCGCAGCGTAAGCCACGAGCTCGCGAGCTTCATCGGGCGTGAATGCGCCACCCGGAAACGCGGCAACCGGCGTGCTCGCGTACGCAAACGTGTGCTCAAAATATGGCGAAAAGATGTTGCACTTGTACGCCGCTAGCGTGCGGATCTCGCGCTTCAGGAACTCTGCATTAGGCAACGGCCCGCGCGACCAGTCGTCCGATATTCCGCGATGCGCCATCGCCGGCCAGTCGCGAATCGTCGGCGTAAGCAGCAGTGTGTCTTTGCCCGATCCGCGAATCAACTGCTTTACCGTCTGCGCGCCGTAGAAAATACCGGCCCCGGTCGCCGCGCTGATCGTGAGACCTCGCTCGCCAGACGGCTCAATCTTGTAAGCTTCTTCCGTCCTATCGACTTGGTCCTTCGCGCCATCAGCGGAAACGCGCTCAATCCGAATAGTTGGCGCGTTCGCTCTCCCGATAGAAATGCCACGCTCCTTCAGCGATTCCTCAAGATCCGTCGCGGCAAATTCGTCTTCAGCATTTCTGCCGGAAACAATGCGCACCCCGGCAGACCCAATTGAAATCGACTTGACTGCGGTGCACTCCCGCACCGCAGGCACAAGCTTCAAATCCGAGCAGGTCGGCGCAGCGCCAGTCTGTGCGGTCGCGCCCGCACTGGCGCACACCAATAGGAATGAAACCAAAGAAGAATGGAGACGCATAGGCCCTCGCTTGTTTCTTGTCGAAACAAAGGCTAATGCATCACCTCTCGCGATGTATACCGCAGCGAATCAGCCGCGTTAACGCAGGCTCTTCAGCGCAGGATAAAGCTTCCGCCACTCCGCATAACCCGCCTTGTACGTCGCAAGATCAGCCGCATCCGGCTCGATCCGCTTCGCCACTTCGATCGCCTGCCCGCACGCCGCATCAAGACTCGCCCAATGGCCTGTGCCTACCCCCGCCATCAAGGCACAGCCAAACGCGCCGCCCTCCTCAGCCGTGAGCACTTCAACTGCCTGCCCATAAACGTCGGCCTGGATCTTCCGCCACAGCGGCCCACGCGCCCCACCGCCGCCGAGCCTGACCGCACTCACCGGAATTCCCAGATCCGCAAACAATGTGAAAGTGTCCTGTAGCGAATACGCCACACCCTCCAGCACCGCTCGCGTAAAGTGCGCAGCCGTGTGCACTGTAGAAATCCCTGCAAACGCCGCCCGTACTTGCGGATCGAGATGCGGTGTGCGCTCGCCGAGCAGATATGGAGCCCACATCAGTCCATCGCTACCTGCCGGAACCTTCTCGGCTGCCGTCGACATGCCGTCATAGTTCTGCCCCGCAAAGAATGTCTGTTTCAACCAGTTCAAGCTCAAGCCAGCACTTTGCGTCACTCCCATCACGTGCCACAGTCCCGGCACAGCATGGCAGAACGTGTGCATCCGCCCCTTCGGATCCTTTGTCGGCTGCGCGGTCGCCGCGAACACCACTCCCGATGTGCCGATCGTCGCCGAGACTGAACCCGGCTGCAGAATACCCATACCCACCGCGCCCGCGCCCTGATCTCCAGCTCCGGCAACAACCGGAGTACCGGCCTTCAGCCCTGTCAGCCCTGCCGCTGTTTCACTGATCCGCGCGCAAACCTCGGGCGACTCATACACCTTCGGCAGCCAGCTTTCCGGAATCCCCGCCGCCTCCGCAACTTCCTTCGACCAGCGCCGGTGCGTCACATCCAGCAGCAGTGTCCCACTCGCCTCCTGCACGTCGATCGCGAACTCACCCGTCAGCCGGTAGCGCACATAATCCTTCGGACACATGATGTGGCGAATCTTCGCGAAGATCTTCGGCTCGTGCGTCTTCACCCACAACAGTTTCGTCAGCGTAAAATTCGGCAACGCCGGATTACACGTCAACTCGATCAGCTTCTCGTAGCCGATCTTCTCTGTCAGCCAGTCGCACTCCGGCTGCGTCCGCGTATCGCACCAGATCAGCGATGGCCGCAGCACCGCGCCATTCTCATCCAGCATCACCGCGCCATGCATTTGCCCCGTCAATCCGATTCCCGTAATTGCCTGACGCGCCTCGGGAGCAGCAGCCAGTGCACCCTTGATGGCTTCCTGTGCTGCGCGCCACCAGTCCTCTGGATCCTGCTCGGCCCAACCGGGATGTGGCGTGCGAAAGGGAGCGTGTTCGCTCGAAGCGCCACTGATCAGCTTGCCGTTCGCGTCAACCACCACGGCGCGCGTACCGCCCGTACCCACATCCATTCCGAGGAACCACATCGCCTTGTACACCTCATGTAAATCGGTTTTCTCTGCGCACGCAGCATATCAGCTTTAACGCACGGCGGGAAGACAAGGGAAACTTCCGCAGCGCTTTCCCTTTTGCGCCCGCGCTTTGCGTGTTCACCAATTTTGATTTGACCGTCCACACCTTCGCAATTTACGGTTTGCCTACCCCACGGCTTCTCCTCTTTGCTCAGGAGACTCCGTCCATGTCGCAAATCTGGTCGGCTTCTCCGTCTCAGTATTCCCCTGAAAGAAATACCAGGAGGCTCCATGTCATCCGTACTTATCACTGGAACCAGCAAAGGAATTGGCTTCGAGACCGCCCTGGCTTTCGCCCGAGCCGGACATACCGTTTTCGCCATGATGCGCAGTCCGTCCGCTTCCCCTGAGCTCGGTCAAATCGCCGCCCGCGAGCAGTTGCCCATTCACATCTACTCCATGGATGTGGACTTCGATTCGTCCGTCAGTTCTGCAATCGCCGCAATCCGAAATGACCACGGCCAGATCGACATCCTCATCAACAACGCCGGAATCGATCGCGCAGGTTCCATCGAGGAGCTACCGTTATCAGAGTTTCGCGCCTCCATGGAAACCAACTACTTCGGTGCCCTCCGCTGCATCCAGGCACTCATCCCTGAATTGCGGAAACGTCGGAGTGGCTGCATCATCAACATCACTTCCGTCGCTGGTATCCTCTCCAACCCCCCGCTCACCGCCTACAGTGCTTCCAAATGGGCCCTTGAAGCTCTCAGCGAAGGTCTTGCGTGCGAGATGAAGCCATTCAACGTCCGTGTCGCCATCATCGAGCCCGGAATCATCGATACCTCCATGGCACGGCGGCTTGGCAACGCCGCATGCGAGTCTATCTATCCCCACCTCGCGCGATTTTCCGCTGTCTTCACCGCATCGCTCAAAAATCCAATTCCTCCCAGCCTTGTTGCGCAGAAGATACTCGACGTGTTTGAGAGCGGCACCACGCAACTGCGTCACCTCGCAGGGCCCGATGCAGCCGGCCTGGTTAACTGGCGCCGGCAGTTATCGGATGAAAAGTGGATTGAACTGCACGGGTCTGACGATAGCGCGTTTTTCCAGGGCATGCAGCGCGCCTTTGCTCCCGTCGCGCAATCCGCAGCAGAGCAAGTTGAAGCCTGAAACGCTCAAGATTCCAACCGAACCACACAAAATTCAGAGAGGTTATGATGTCCACAACAACTGCTCCCACGGCAGCACATCCCACAGGCTTGACACCCGATCACATTCTGCAAACCGGCCTCGCCTTCTGGGCTTCGAAAACACTCCTAAGCGCCGTTGAGATGGAGGTCTTCACCGAACTTGCCAAAGGCCCCGAGAGCCTCGAATCGCTGACCGGGCGCCTCGGCCTGCATCCCCGCTCCTCGCGCGACTTCCTCGACGCGCTGGTTGCGCTCGGATTCCTGGAACGTCAGAACGGAACTTATGCCAATGCCCCCTCGAGCAATCTTTTTCTCGACAAGCACAAGCCGTCGTACATCGGCGGCATGCTTGAGATGGCGAACAAACGCCTTTTTCATCACTGGGGAAACCTCACAACAGCCCTGCGTACTGGCGAAAAACAGAACGAAGCCTCAGGAGACAATGAAACATTTGCAGCCCTCTATGCCGATCCCAACCGGCTCAAAGGTTTTCTGCGCGCCATGACCGGTGTAAGCCGCGGCGCGAATATGGCCATCGCTTCCAAGTTCCCATGGACGCAATACCAGACTGTCGCCGATTGCGGTACAGCGCAGGGCGACCTCATCGTCCAAGTGGCCCTCAAGAATCCACATCTGGCCGGCACCGGTTTCGATCTGCCCGAAGTTGCCCCGATCTTCGAGGAATACGTTGAAGAAAAAGGACTCTCGTCGCGCGTGAAATTCCAGCCCGGAAGCTTTTTCACCGATCCGCTGCCCAAGGTCGACGTCATCATGATGGGGCACATCCTGCACGACTGGAACCTGGAAGAGAAGAAAATGCTGATCCGTAAGGCGCACGAAGCCCTCCCACCAGGTGGCGCATACATCGTATACGAGGCCCTCATTGACGACGATCGTTCGAAGAATGCCTTCGGTCTGCTGATGAGCCTTAACATGCTGATCGAAACGCCCGGCGGCTTTGACTACACCGGAGCCGACTGCGTGGGCTGGATGAAAGAAGCCGGATTTCGAGAAATCCGCGTAGAGCACCTCGTCGGCCCTGACTCCATGGTCGTCGGCATCAAGTAAGTCTTTTCCGGCGGAACGGCTCCACTCGTCCCGCCGGAGCACCATTTCGTCACAGTTTTGTGGCCAGCCGGCGAACTTTCCCTATGCTCATCGCGTATTCCTGGTTACGGCCGCCAACCGCAAGCGGCTACGCGCCTAAAAACTCATAATGCCCACTGGGGTAAGGAGCCGCTAATGGCATTCTTTTCCGATCAACTCAAGCAGGTTTTCCGGCGGCTCGTTCGCGCGCCTCTTTTCACCACCATCACTCTGATAACCCTGGCAGTTGGCATTGGCGCAAATACGGTGGTTTTCAGCGTGGTTGAGGGCGTACTTCTGAAGCCTCTGGCTTATCCCCAGGCCGATCGGCTTGTCGGAATCTGGCACTCGGCCCCGGAAATCGGCTTTCAAGGCGACCTCAATATCGCGCCATTCATTTACTTCATCGACCGTGAGCAAAGCTCCACGCTGGAAGATGCCGGCATGTACAACGGAGACTCCCTGTCTGTCACCGGTGTGGGGGAACCGGAGCACGTGTCGGGGATGGATGTAACCGATGGAACCCTGCCTCTGCTCGGCGCAAAACCGGTCCTTGGGAGGCTTTTCACGCGCCGTGACGACACCGCCAGCGCACCCAAGACCATCATTCTTTCTTACAACTACTGGCAGAAGAAATTCGGCGGTAGCAATTCAGTCGTGGGCCGGACACTCAATGTTGACGGCTCTTCCCGCGAAATCATCGGCGTACTGCCACGAAATTTCCAGTTCCTCGACAAGTACGACGCCGCGATGTTTCTTCCGATGCAGATGGATCGCAGCAAAACGAAGCTCGGCAACTTCAGCTTTCGCGGAATCGCCCGCCTCAAACCCGGCGTGACGATGAATCAGGCCAACGCAGATTTGGATCGCCTGCTGCCCATCGCAATTCATAGCTTCCCTGCGCCCGAGGGATTCAGCGCCGCGATCTTTGAAAAGATAAAGATCAACACCAATCTCCACACTCTCAAAAAAGATGTCGTAGGAGACGTAGGAAATGTCCTCTGGGTCCTGATGGGTTCGATTGTTGTAGTACTGCTGGTTGCCTGCGCCAATGTCGCCAACCTGCTGCTGGTGCGGGTTGAAGGCCGCCGCCAGGAGTTAGCTGTTCGTTCCGCCCTCGGCGCCGGGCGCGCCAACATCACTATGGGATTGCTCTTTGAGAGCGCCGTTCTCGGAGTGACAGGCGGCATAATCGGATTGGCACTCGCCTTTGCAGCACTGCGCGTCCTTGTCGCATCCGCTCCCACCGGCCTGCCGCGCCTTCATGACATCGGCATCGATTTTCCCGTTCTGCTTTTCGCTGCCGCAGCTGTGCTCTTCGTCAGCCTGGTCATCGGGATGATTCCCGTAATCAAATACTCCGGCGTGCAGATCAATACCGGCCTGCGCGAGGGTGGACGCGCCCTGAGTCAGAGCCGCGAACGTCATCGCGCACGCAAGGCGCTCGTCGTCGTGCAGGTAGCGCTCGCACTTGTCTTGTTGATTTGCTCCGGCCTCATGATTCGCACCTTCCGCGCCCTGGCAAATGTTTCGCCGGGATTCGCCGACCCTGCTTCGCTCCTCAAGTTCCGAATCTACGTCCCTGATTCGTTTGTGCCTGAGAATCAGAAGGTAAACGTGGTTCATATCGAGCAGGCCATCGCCGATAAACTGGCCGCGATTCCGAACGTCTCCTCCGTGGCCTTTTCGTCCCACATCCCCATGGACGGAAACGATTCGAACGACCTGCTCTACGCGCAAGACCGCACCTATCGCGAGGGAGAACTGCCGCCCATCAGACGCTTCGTGAATATTTCCCCAGGATATTTTTTGACCATGGGCACTCCGCTGATTGCAGGACGGGACTTGACCTGGGCTGAGACCTACCAGAAGCGGCCAGTCGCACTGGTTTCTGAAAATCTGGCGCGAGAATATTGGAGCACACCTGAAAACGCGCTGGGCAAGCACATTCGCGTGGCCAACACCGACGACTGGCGCGAGATCATCGGCGTCGCAAAGAACGTTTATTACGACGGAGTCAGCCAGAAAGCACCAAGCACCGTGTATTGGCCGGTGATCATGGCTAAATTTGAGGGACAGCCGGAGACAGTGCGGGGCTCCGTATCCTTTGTCATCCGCTCGCCTCGCGCCGGCTCCTCCGCTTTCATGAGCCAAGTACAGCAGGCCGTCTGGTCAGTCAATGGAGACCTGCCGCTCGCTGACCCCGACACGGTGAGCACACTCTATACAAAATCGATGGCGCGCACATCCTTCACACTTATCATGCTCTGCGTTGCCGGAGGGATGGCATTGCTTCTCGGCATTGTCGGCATCTACGGCGTCATCTCATATGCCGTCTCGCAGCGCACTCGCGAGATCGGCATCCGCATGGCGCTGGGCGCTCAGCGCGATGCATTGACCAGTATGTTCGTCCGGCAAGGATTGGTGCTGGCGGCCATCGGCGCAGTTTTCGGCGTTGCCGCAGCCTTCGCCACAATGCGCTTCATGGCATCGATCCTCTTCAAGGTCAGCCCCATGGATCCCTGGACATATTCGCTGGCTACAATCGTCGTGATCGGGATCGCGTGGCTCGCCTGCTACCTGCCATCACGCCGCGCTGCCCAGGTGAACCCCGTCAACGCGCTACGAGCCGAATAGTCTCGGGCCACTCAAAGCCCGGTGCCCCATCCATGCGCAGCTTCATCGTGCATGGGCGGGAAAGCATGAACCTCTACTTCCTCCCGTCATCCTGAGCGAAGTCGAAAGACCCGCTTTTCGGAGGTGGGGAGCCACGACCAAACTAAAAGTGTCATCCTGAGCGGAGCAGCTTGGGGCCCCGCTGACAAAGTCAGTGGGGTAAGCGAAGCGAAGGACCTGCTTTTCGCGCCGCCCTAATTAGCTCGGCATTAGGTGCCCATTCATGCAATGCATTCGTCTGCCTGCCTGGGAAGCGGGCAGCCACGATCGCAAACCAAACTAACGGTGTCATCCTGAGCGGAGCAGCTTGGGGGCCCCGCTGACAAAGTCAGTGGGGTAAGCGAAGCGAAGGACCTGCTTCTGCTCTTTCCCGACAATTGATGTGTCATCCTGAGCCCCGCACGATTGGGGCCCCATGAAATGGGGTAAGCGGGGCGAAGGATCTGATTCTGTTCTTTCTCGACCCAGTAATGGACCCAAATCGCCGTGACAATCCCCGTCCCGCATTGCGCAACAATCGCCCGTAGTGTGACCTTCCGCACACGCCATTCTCCACACCCGCGTAAGAATTGAAGTCGTCAGGCCGAAGGGGTTGAATTCCCGCTCCGGCCATGGAGAATGAACACCATGAGCGATCTCGCCCCCCTTGCCGAAGCGGTTGTCGTCGATCCGCTGGTTGGCCATCCCGCCGACTATCACGTCTTTCACAAGTTTCTGGATCGCTGTAAATCCCTGCCGGCAATCACCACCGCTGTCTGCTGGCCGCTCTCCGATGTCGCACTCAGAGGCGCCACCGAAGCCGCAGAGGAAGGCCTCATCAAGCCCACGCTGATCGGCGACGAAACTGAAATGCGCGCCCTCGCCGCAAAAATCGGCGTCGACATTTCGCAGTATCCAATCCTCGATGCCGACAACGAAGTCAAAGCTGCCGAAATCAGTGTCACCATGTGCCGCAGCGGCAATGCGCAGGCCATGATGAAGGGCAGCCTCCATACTGACGAGCTCATGAAGGTCGCCATGGCGCGCGACACTGGCCTTCGCACCTCGCGCCGCATCACCCACGTTTTCGTAATGGACACCCCGGCCTACGCGCGCACCCTGCTCATCTCCGATGCAGCCATCAACATCAAGCCTGAGTTCGAAGACAAGATCCACATCGTGCAGAACGCTATCGACCTCGCCCATGCCCTCGGAATTCCCGAGCCCAAGGTCGCACTGCTCTCCGCCGTCGAAACCGTCAACCCCAAGATTCCTTCCACGATGGAAGCAGCCGCACTCTGCAAGATGGCCGACCGCGGACAGATCACCGGCGGCATCCTCGACGGTCCGCTGGCGTTCGACACCGCCGTCAGCGCCCACGCCGCTGAGATCAAGCACCTCCAGTCGCCCGTCACAGGACAGGCCGACATCCTCATCGTTCCCGATCTCGAAAGCGGCAACATGCTCGCCAAGCAACTCGAATACCTCGGCGGCGCGCAGCTTGCGGGTATCGTCCTCGGCGCTCGCGTTCCCGTCATCCTCACCAGCCGCGCAGACTCCGCCGAAACACGCCTCACCAGCTGCGCCGTCGCCTGCCTATTGCACTACGCAACCCACCCGATCGAAATATAGAACCGTTCCAATCGCGCTAAATCGTAAGGGCGTCAGTTCTCACAATTGACGCCCTTCTTCTTTCCTGTGGAGTATCCTTGCCGGCCGAGAGCCGCAGCGAATTTCCCGCACGATCCACAGTTGGGAGAAAGGCCCGTCAAGGAGCCTGCATTCGGACACGCGGCATCGATGAACGCTGTTTAAACACATTCTCTTTGAGCGGATCGCGAAGTGATTGGTACGCGACACCAAGCAACTCCGCATCCGCGGTATCACCGCTGAGTTCCCAGATCATCACGCCGCCAAGATGCTGATCCGATGCGTAGCTGACTTTGAAGCGGACTGAGGTGGGATCCTCATAGGTCCAGAAAGTTCGCCCATCGAAGAGCCACGGCGCCTGCGATCGCTCGTCTCGGTATATCGCAAAGTTGGCGGCAACGCTTTGTATGTCGTTGTACGGACTGTCTTCTTTGATTGGATCGCCAGATTGGAATAATCCGCCATTGGCGACTTTGACGTCAGTCCAGCTGTAACCATAGAACGGCAGTCCCATCAGCAGTTTTTCCCGGGGCACGCCTGCGGCCTCGTAGCTGGCTAAGCTGCTCTCGATACTGTGGGGATGCTCAGGGTCTGGAGAGAAAAGAGGAGCCAATAGTCCGGTGGTCGGGCTCCATGGCCCGGCGTAATCGTAGTTCATCACCCCGACCTCATCGACAAGAGGAGCTATTGCAGCGAAGTCCGTGCCGGAGAGCGTCTGTGGAGATTCCGCCACTGCGATCGAGAGAATCGACCCGTGCCGCACTGCATTCATCTGACGACGAAACTCCTGCAATAGCGCGCGAAAATTTTCGGCGTCCTTCTCTAGCGGAGACTCCCAGTCAATGTCGAATCCATCAAAGATACCCGGCTTCCTGACGCCGCGAGCAAAATTCCCCCGCAAGAACATGTCTACGCAAGAGGCAACGAACGCCGTGCGATTTTCAGGCTGTGCGTCCTGGGCAAAATCCCTCGGATCACCCTCAAGAGATATCAAGATCTTCAGGTGAGGAAATTGCCGCTTCAGCTCCTGCAGTTGGTGAAAATATCCGCGAAACCTGGAGCGGGCGCGATCCGGTTTGCCGTTGACGCTGTTCTCGCGAGTAAACCTCATGTCGAGATCGGCGTCGGGATAGGCCAGCGAACAACGGCCACCTCGAACCGACGCCTGCGCGTAGTTGATCTGATCCAGTCTCCGAACGGCTCCATTGGTAATCAGCGATTTCACATAGTAGGGTTGGGCGAAATCAAGACCCCATTGCGGAAAGTAACCGACCACCAATGGAGTCCGCGAACCTGGAACGGAACCGAAGGCATAGCTCGGTGACAAGCATGGGATCAGAAGAAGAGCGTTTAACAAAAACCGAACTTGCGTCGCTCTGGCCATGGATCCGATCCTGTTGCACACGATCTCGTGAATTCGAGACGCTTGGTCGTGCAGCGATCAGCCCGATCGCATTCGGACTCGGATTCGAAGTTCATTGTGATGTCTTGAAAGCTTCCTGCAAACTGACAGAACTACCAGCCCGCGCAGAAATTGAAGGAGGTAGCGTGGCAAATATTTTCTATATCAGTCACGGATAAAGAAGATGACGATCTCTTAACCCAGGATCCGTCGAATCTGCTCAACGTGGTTGGCATCATGCCCAGCCATATGAGCCGCCAGATCCTTAACGGTGATTCGTCCCCGCTCGGCATGGATCCCGAAACAGTTCCACTGCTCCGCCCTCAATCCGTTTAGGAATTCGAGATTCGCACCGCGCAGCAACCTGAACAACGTCAGGGATTCCTGCGGAGCGCGCCTGCCATAGTTTCCGATATTCGCCCACAGGTTCTGGTCGAATCCAGCCAGCTCAATGCCGCTGTGCTCCACCATCTGGCGATAACGCCATGCTGTCGCAATCTCGTCTTCGGCAAGGTGCGCAAGAATCTCCCCGATTGACCACTTTTCCGGACCCGGCCGTTCGGTGAGCCGTTCATCAGAGACATTTTCAACAAGTTCCGCCAGAAGATGCGGCGTCTGTGTCTGCGCCTCCAGTGGATCTTTGCCAACTGCATGCTGCTTGATTCGCAAGAGATACTCAGGTGTGTCAGGCATGGCATTCGACCTGTTCAGATTGGATCCGATAGAAGAATCTGCACCGTGAAAAGCAAGACCGAACCCTTCAGCGAAGAATCTGCTTGATTGCACTTCGAGACGTATGCCAATAACTTCTTGGACATCAAGCTAGCAGCTAGCCGCTTTTCTCAATCCATCGACAGGCTAAGCTGATGCCGCACATCAGCCCCGCGAATCCAGAAGATGACGTCCGTCGCAATATTCGCTGCATGGTCTGCGATGCGCTCAAGGCTGCGCGAAACCATCATCCCGTTCATTGCCTGCTGCGTGGCTTGCGGCTGCTCCTGGATCATCTTCAGCAGGTCCGCTTGGGCCCGGCGATTCATCCGGTCAATCTCATCGTCCATCTCGCGAACCGCATCGGCAATGCGCGCATCGCCTTCAAGCAACGACAGAATCGCCGTGCGGATCATGCGGCCTGCCACTTCGCCCATTGCTGAGAAGTCCACCGGCAGTTCAACTTGCTCAACCTTCATAATGTCGCGGGTGCGACGCGCAATACCTATGGATTGGTCGCCGATGCGCTCGAGGTCTCCGTTGATCTTGATCACTGCCAGAATGAAACGCAAGTCAATCGCCATTGGCTGCTCTTTGGCGAGCAACTCATAGGCCATCTCATCCAGATCGCGCTGAGCGGCATCGATCGCAGTCTCGTTCTGCTTGACGTATTGGCAGAGCGCCTGGTCGCGAAGCAGGTATGCGTCCACTGCGGACTCCACCGCTTGCTGCGCAAGAGCAGCCATCGCAAGGAGCTTATCCTTGAGTTCGGCGAGCTGAAGTTGAAAGTGAATACGCGGCACGGCGCAGTCTTCTCCTAACGTTTATTGTGCATCAGGCAATGTTACGGGGAGACAAATTTCCTCCGAGGCATCACATTTGACAAGGTTTGCACCCTCAAATATCTTCAGTTCCGGCATTTCTTGCCAACCTGGCTGGTGTTCTAGGCTATCAGAATGAGCGATTCCAAGGGCGATTCGTGCCAGACTTCAAAGTCCATGATCAGCTTTGACCCCGCCGCGCATCCCCCGCGTCAAATTTACAAGTTGATGACCGGCATCATCGTTCCCCGCCCCGTCGCGCTGGTCTCCACCGTCGACGCCGAGGGCAATGTGAACCTTGCTCCCTTCAGCTTCTTCGCCGGAGTTGGCTCAGCCCCGCCCACCGTGCTCTTCTGTCCGGCTTTGCGTCCCACCGGCGCGGGCAAAGCCGGGGAGCGCAAAGACACCCTGCGCAACGTCGAAGAGACGCACGAGTTCGTGGTCAACGTCGTCAGCGAAGCAATTGCCGCACCGACCAATCTGACCGCGGCAGAGGTGGACCCCGATGTGGACGAATTCGACCTGTCAGGCCTTACGCCATTGGCAAGCGAACTGGTGAAAGCGCCGCGCGTGGCCGAGTCGCCCGCGCAGATGGAATGCAAGCTGATGCAAGTCATCTACACCGGCGACAAGCCGGCCAGCGGCGTAATCGTGCTCGGCGAGGTGCTGCGTTTCCACGTGCGTGAGGACCTGGTTGAAGATTTCCGCGTGGATCCGACTGGTCTGGATGCCGTCGGTCGCATGGCCGGTAACACCTGGGTACGCACGCGCGATCGAATCGAACTGATAAGGCCAAAGTAACAAGTCGCTCGCGCGAGACAGGTGCGGCTATACTGTTCGCGACATCGTCTAGCCGAACTTTTTGGAAATGCAATTGAGGCACAACCGATGCATCTCAGCGAACCGATATTTCCGACCGCATATTTCGGCAACCAGGCAGGCCTCTTCTTGCGCGTTCTCCTGCTCGTCTCTCTCCTGCTCATTGCCCCGTTTCTCGCTGGATGTCGCCACACCGATGCGCCTGAGCCGGCGCCTTCTTCAGGCGCAGCAGCAAACGCGGCGATCACGCTATCCAGCAGCAGCATTCCAGACGGCAAAATCCCCAAAGACTTCACTTGCGATGGCGCCGACCAATCTCCATCGCTCGCGTGGAGTGCCCCGCCAGCCGCCACTAAAAGCCTCGTCCTCACCGAAACAGATCCCGATGCGGGGGGTGGCACCTTCACCCATTGGGTGCTCTACAACCTGCCTGCAAACACCAGCGGACTCCCGGCCAATGTTTCGAAGCAGGAACAACTGGCCGACGGCTCGCGGCAGGGACGAAACGACTTCGACAAGATCGGCTATGGTGGCTCTTGCCCGCCTCATGGCACAACCCATCGCTACTTCTTCGATCTCTTTGCACTCGACACAAATCTGAATGTGCCCCCCGGCGCCACGCGTGCCCAGGTTCAAGACGCAATGAACACCCACGTCCTCGCTCGCGGAAAGCTCATGGCCCGCTACGGACGTTAATCGTTCAGCTTAGTCCGCCGCCATGTCCTTGCCTCTGACTTCATGCCCCAGCGAAGCCAGCAGCGCCAGCGACAGCGCCACAATCACCACCGTAATCGCCAGTACGTTCGAATAGCTTCCCCACTTCTCAGCCGCCAGCGCCTGAGCTTTCGCGTTCCACGACGTAACGAGACCGCCAAGCTGATACGCCAGTCCCGGCGCCGTAGCCCGTACCGGTGCAGGAGTAAGCTCGGCGAGATACGCAGGCACAACGCCCCATGCACCCTGCACCATAAACTGCATCACAACCGCGCCAATCGCCAGCGTCGTCGCCGAGTGTCCATAGGCCCACGGCGGGATGGCGATCAGCGATAAAAGCGCAGCCGCAATAATGGCGCGCTTTCGCCCCCACTTCTCAGAGAGCGTGCCGAACACTATACCACCGGCGATCTGCGCGAATCCGTAGATCACACCAATCGTCCCCACCATCTGCGGCGTCAGTCCGATCTGCACTTCGAGAAACGTCGGGTAAACATCCTGCGTCCCGTGCGAGAACGACATGAACGCCGTCATCAGCACGATTAGAAAAAGAAATGTCGGCAGAAATGATTTGAGCGATGCAAGGTTCTTCGCGTAAGACGCGCGATTCGGATTTGCCCGACGTTTTCGATCAGCCGCGAGCCACACCGGCGACTCCTCCACGCGCGCCTGCACGTAAAAGACAAGCAGCGCCGGCGACGCACCGAGCATGAATAATCCGCGCCACCCGAGCGCATGAAACAGCAGAGCGAATGCACCCGAGGCAAGAATCGATCCGAAGGCGTATCCCTCCTGCAGTATTCCGGAGAAGCCACCGCGGCCCTCCGTTGGCAGCGTCTCAAAGGCAAGCGCCGCACCCACTCCCCACTCGCCGCCCATCGCGATGCCGAAGAGCGCTCGCAGCACCAGCAGCACGCCCAGCGACGGCGCGAAGGCGCACGCCAGTTCGATCACCGAGAAGCTGAGGATGTTGAACATCAGCACCGGTCGCCGGCCGTACCGATCGGCAAGCATTCCAAACAGCAACGCGCCCACAGGGCGAAATGCCTGCGTAAGAAAAACGGCGCTCAGCACATCCGATGGCTTGGCGTGGAAATCCGAAGAAATGGCTTTGACGCAAAAGATCAGCAGAAAAAAATCAAGGCTGTCCAGCGTCCACCCGAGGAAGGAAGCGATGAACGTGTGGCGCTGCGCTGAAGTCAAGCGCTTGAAGTCGCGGACGAAGGACATTAGCCGGAGGATACAACAGTCGGCAACGGCCAGGGGTTCGCTCTATGGAAGGTCAAAACGCCTTAAGAACTCCTGCAAGGCTTCCTGGTCAGCCCCGCGGTTCGACCGGCCGCTGGACTCTTTCGCCTCTTTCAATTCCAGGGTGACGAATGCAAAGCCTACCCCGTCCGGTCCCCAGCGGATGACCTTGGTGAAAACCGCAATCGAGCTCCCGAGTTTCTCGCCTTCCTTGCCTGTTCTCTGCAGAGTCATCAGGATAAGCGTTCCGGGATATGGCCGCTCGTCAGTCAGGAGATAGAACCCTGTCTTACTCAAGTTTCCGAGTTGATAGGCCTGAGGCGTGCCCCCGCTCCAGTGATAGGCAATCAGCCCCGGCAATGGAACGCGGTTTGATCGATAGCCGCTTTTCGATTTTGGAAAGAGCCAGCGCCAGGCCCTGACCGGCAACGACTCTGTCGATTCACTTTCGCCCTCGACAGCATTCTCAGTCGTTTGCTGCGGTGGTTGCTGCGGCGCGCGATAAGCATCGGGCGTTATTGCAAAGTGAGAACTTCCGTTGGAGTGCCGCGCTTCTGCGTGACCGTTACTGCGGTCTTCTGATTCGCCGCCCAGTGCGTTAGCGAGAGTTTCAAGCATCCCCTGCAGTTCCGTGGCGCTGCGAATTCCAAGTTGATCTCCGCGGCGAATCTGCGACGCGAACACAGTATGTGCCGGAAGAAGCAATGCGCTTGCGGGCTCGTCCTCCAAAACATTGAATTGCGGGTTGGGGTAATTATCCAGGTCTTCTGCGACACGATTTTCATCGTCAAGATAAATCAGGTCGAAGTATTTGGCGCCTTGCGAAGCCGGGATTCCCCGGTAGGGTTTCAACCACAGGCCAGCTTCTGATGCATTCACGAGGTAATCAAAGAGACGCTTCAGGGGTTCGGCAGTAGTGTCGAAGACCGCGACTTCCGCGCTCAGAAAACCTTCTCTCGATTCGTTGTACACACGAAATTTTTCGCTCTTTTTGGACTGCCCGCCATCGGAGACGGACAAGGACGTCGAATGCGATACCGGACTCAATTCTCGGTTGCCGACTTGATCCATCAAATCACCCACTCCGCCCATTTCGTTTCAAAGAAGGGCCCATCAAACAGCTAAGAAGATTTTGTCGCCGTTTCGAATACCACTTTCGACGTAACTGCCTTTACGTTGGTCCATCCGCGCAACGATGCCAACGTAATGCAATATCGAAATTGGCCGAGGCTTGGCCCCGGGCTGCCCTTAGCGATAGGTTTGGTTTTCGCACTCTGGTGAAGAGTCGCACTGTGTCTTTAGTAATGCCTATGGTGCCCTTATAGCACCTTTAAGTCATTCCTTATTTGGTTACTTCGCCCTAGAATCCGGGTAAGGCTTGCGTCCGGTTGCGGAACTATGTGCATACGCCGCATGAGGCAGACACGAAGCCGGGAGATAGGCAAACATGCAAGAATCAAGTCTTCCTGTCCTGAAAACGTCAACTGATAACGCACGGCGATTCAATCTTCCCCTCCTCAAGATGTTTTCCAGCGCTGGATGGATATCCGCACGGATGCGACAGCCCAGGGAATCTGACGAGCAGGGCGGAGCACTCGTCGAGATGGCGCTTGTTATGCCAATCATGCTCGCGATGCTGACCGGCATCTTCTCGTTTTCGATCGTCCTGTATCAAAAACTCCAGCTTGGCGAAGCTGTCGGAAACGCCGGGCGCGTGATGGCGCTCGAACGCGGCGATACAGATCCTTGCGCTACGACGGCGAGTGCAATCTACGCTGCTGCGCCTACGATGGCAAAGTCCAGCATGACGCTCACCTTTGTTCTGGGTGGTACGAATACCAGTGGCACCGTTACCGGCGGCACGAGCTACGGCGGGACGAAGGGGGTAGCCCCAACATGCACAGCCGCGGGCAATGGCGGCTCCGCCGCGTTGCAGACTGGCTGGCCGGCACAGATCCAGGCAACATACCCATGCAGCTTCTTTGTCTATAACGCCAAATTAGGCAGCTGTACCGTAACGACGCAGGTAACGGAGGTTATTCAATGAACCGGAAAGTCTATTCGTTGATCAATCAGTACCTTGCAGATGCGCGCGGCCAGATTCTCCCCTGGTTGGCATTCCTGAACGTGGTCATTATTGGCGCTGCGGGACTCACCATCGATCTTGGCCATGCATATGCCTGTTACCGGCAACTCCAGGCTTCGACAGACGCCGCAGCTCTTGCCGGTGCTAATGAGCTGGGTAATGGAACAAGCACCCAGTCGAGTGTCTCCAGTCAAGTTGGTCTCTATGCCTCAACGACCGGCGGATCCAACTTCAGTACTGGCCTTCCGAGTCCGACGGTCAACGTGACTTTCAGTTGCGTGTCTGATTCCAACATGGTTCAGGCGTCGTGCCAGGCTTCGCCAACTGGGTATAACGTGATTCACGTTACCCAGACGACCACCATTCCCACCTATTTCATCAGGGTGCTATCTCTCATCGGTGTCAACTCAGCCAAATCCCTCAAATTGACGTCAACAGCGTCCGCGACCATGGCAAGCGGACAGAACGACCAGGTCAATGTAGCCATGGTCGTTGATGCCACGGCATCGATGAACAGCAACGACTCGGACGCAAGCTGCGGGAATACTCGCATATACTGCGCACTTCAGGGGGTCCGAACGATGCTGGGCCTTCTTGCGCCATGCACGGCTTCGACCGCAAAATCAACCGCGACGTGCGTCCCTTATGACCAGGTAAGTCTGTTTACTTTCCCCACCATCCAGGCGAATACCGCCTCAAAGGACACAGACTGCAGCACGAGCACCGCTCCAACAATCATTCCGTACACCACTCCGGTTGCCGGAGCCACCTGGTCGGCACCCACGGGCACTGCCGGCACTTACCAACTGACCGGTTATGTGAGCGATTGGACTGCTACCAACGCTGTCGGTGGCCTGCTAAGCAGTTCCTCGGCATTGGTAAATGGTGTGGGCGGACCGTCGGGATCCTGCGCGGGCATGGATTCAGTGGGTGGCGATGGAACTTTCTATGCGGGAGCAATCTACGCCGCACAGTCATCCTTGGTCGCTGCCAAGGCGGCGGCTCCAGGTTCTCGCAACGTCATGATCATCTTGAGTGACGGCGACGCAAGTGCCGCGAGCGGGAAGATGCAGAACCCTCCCGGGACCAACGTTGGCCACAACGGCAATACGTATCCCTCGCTCGATGATCAGTGCCACCAGGCAATCACCGCGGCGAAATACGCTTCAAATAGCGGCACGTCAGTGTATACGATCGCCTACGGCGCCTCGAGTTCGGGCTGTTCAACTGATACCAGTTCTCTCGCCATCTCACCTTGCAATGCCTTGATGCAGATGTCTAGTGGCTATGTATCGCCCTCGGACGCGCCCAATTTCTATTCCGACGCGACCGCGAGTCAGAATAAGGGTCAGTGCAACTCGGCAAGCAATCCGAACCTTACTCTCAAGGGCATCTTCGGAAACATCTCCGCGCAGCTCACAAGACCGAGATTGATTCCCAACAACGTAACGTAGTGAGCGATTTTCTTTAGAAAAATCAAAGGCCGGGAGAAATCTCCCGGCCTTTGATTTTTGTGTTTATAACCCAGGATAAATTCGCCTGAGACCGAGGAAGCGAGAACGCAGCCAGTCCGCTGCCACGCGCATCTTTCATTGTCAGTGGCCACAACTTACTGGTTGCCCACCGACACACCAGAGAGCCAAAAGTTGCGCATATTTATTTCGTGAGTGACTCCGCAACCTTCCCGAACGCCGGTGTTTGTACACGACATGAACGGCGCGGCGGAAAGCAGTTTGAGCCAAGCTTTCGTGGCCGGCAGCTGAAATGGATTCAACGGAGGATTTATGAAAAACTTTGGCAAATTTGTGCTGGGTGCTGTAATAGTCGCTGGCGGGTTGGGCCTTGGAGCGACCTCGGCCCAGGCAGCCGAATTCAGGGTTGTTGTGGGCGGACCGGTTGCCTACGTTCCTCCGTGCCCCGGTCCTGGATACACGTGGGTTGCTGGTTACTACAGCAACGGCTACTGGGTCCCGGGAGTCTGGAGACACATGGGCGTCGGGTTCGTCCCGGCTCGCGGGCGGGTTTACATCGATCGCGACCATAATCGCGATTACGACTATCGCGATGACCACCGCCATGACGACCACGGCGATCACTTCCGCCGCTAACCACGCGATTGAATGCGCGCCAATTGAACTGACCAAATTGTCCGACTTGCCTCACGGCCTCTCCTCTGGAGAGGCCGCTCTTTTCTGATCGGCAAAGACACGTCGAATCCCAACAACAAGGGCAACCGGTGCTGCAAACACCAAGGCAAATCCCACCACATTTGCGGAGATTTCAATCAGCAGCAGCAACGCCACTTGCAATGCAGACATTTGGCCGCTATGGGACCCGTTCAACGAGGGGAAAAGGAACGGGAGAACTCCGGTCGTGGTGCGGTGCCGAAGGCCCCCAATCTCCAGGGAAACAGCATTCACTCCGCCAACGATCGCGCCAATACCGGCCGCAGACCAAATCGGGTGAGATCGCCAGATACGCATTCCCGCTTTCAGCATTGACCTATTCTAGGTCTTTCCGATTGGCCTCTCGAGAACCCTTAGCAGCCTGTTGGAACAATATTGAAGTGAAACGTGCCCGTCTCCAGCGGCTTCCGAATTTGAGTGCGATTCGCGCAACTCAAACCATTCAGGCGTCCGTTAAGTGTCTCAATTCAGGGGAAAAGGGAATGTTGAGAAGAAACCGCAACTTATTCTCCAATTGATTGTTCAAATGTATAGCAGCCGGTGCAAGATAAGACGCAGGCTGGCAGGTGCTGAGATTCAAAACTCTGAGCCAAAATCGAAGGCCAGGCAGCACATGGAGGACAGAATGAAAAGTTTAAAGGTGGTCCTGTTCGCGATGCTCTTGGCGCTGCCCTTTGCCGCAGCCTCTGCCAATGCCCAGGTCGCAGTGGGAGTAGGCGTAGGAATTGGGCCGGCGGTAGTTCCTGCTCCGGCAGTTTATGGTCCTCCTGTTTGCGATTGGGGTTATTACTCCTACTATCCCTATGCCTGCGCACCTTATGGCTATTACGGTCCGACTTGGTTTACCGGTGGCATCTTCATCGGTGCCGGTCCCTGGTATGGATGGGGCTGGGGGCATGGATGGTATGGACATTACCACGGCGGCTACGGATACCACGGCGGCTATGGTTATCACAGCGGAAACGGATATCGCAGCGGGTACAACGGTGGACACCAAGGCCCGAACGGCGGCGGATATGGTGCCGGATATCACGGAGGAGCATCCGCTCCGCGCACCTTTAACGGAGCCGGATATTCCGGTGGCCACGTAGCTGGCGGCGGTGGAGTCCACGGCGGATTTGCTGGCGGTGCATACCGCGGCGGCGGAGCCGGAGGCTTCCATGGCGGCGGTGGCGGAGGTTTCCACGGAGGCGGTGGTGGCGGTTTCCACGGTGGTGGTGGTGGTCACCGATAACGAGACCCGCCCAGAATTGAGAGCCCGGCTGCTTCGGCTGCCGGGCTTTTCTTTTGCCTGAGACTTGAAGCAGTCCAAGTGTCTCCGAAGAACCTGAGAAGGCGTTATCAATGTGCTGGTCGACAAGCAACAATTTCCATCACTGGCTCTCACGAGGCCGCAACGTCTGGTACTTAGCGATCGCGAAGCCTAGCGAAGAGCCAAGCCACACATCCGACGGGAAGTGCGCGCTGGAGCTGATGCGTGAAAAGCTGATGACGCTGGCCATCGTATAACACAGGACCGGAATCCACGGCTTGCCACGGTGTCGATACCGCTCCGCGACAACCGTCGCTACCGACCAAACCGCCGTCGAGTGTCCTGACGGGAAGCTGCTACCGTGGAGCGGCGACTTGCCGCCATTGAAGAACGTCCCCGTGAACGGAGCGCCGGGCGGAACATCAGTCGGCCGCTCCCTGCGAGTGATAGCTTTGATGGCCAGGTTGACCACCACGCTGTCGCCGTAGGCTTCGATAGCCAGAATCGCTGTATTCACCTCGCGATCATCGTGCCGAATGTATCCCGCTGTCATAAGCGAAGCCGGCAGAGCGATCACTTCTCCTGTAGTGATCATTGGATCAAATACATCGTTAAAGGAATCCCAGCTCTGCGCGTTCGTGCGGAAATAGGGCATCACATGCGGATCGGCATAGATCAGCCCCACAGTTCCCCCAACTACGGCAAGCGTCGGCACCCAGTGGTGTCCTTTTGCAAGTTGTTTGGGAAACGTCCACCAGATGTCCTTCTGATCGTGGAGGAAATCGCCCGGCATACTGCGCCACGTGGCTTCCCGCTGCGGCGTACCGGTGGTTGTGTCCGCTGCGGGCCGCATCGTCTGGCCCACATCATCGGGTGATGCCGACAGAGTTGGACTGTCAGGCTGAATCCTCCGCTCAGGACTTGGGTGAAAGGCCGCCATGCCCGGTTCGTCGGGCAGGTTCGCAAGATCCTGAGCGCAACTCAGGTTCGGCATACAGGCAAGCGAGAGACAAAAAGGCGAAAGGAGCAAATATCTATTTCTAATTCTAAGCATCGGGGAAGTTGGATGCAGAATGTCCGTTTACCCGTTGCTCCCAACCTCTTTGAACCAGCGAGTAGTGTGCGGCCGAAATAGTAGCCAGGCGACCAGACCACATATCGCCGCATGGATCAGGAGCTCCGGCAGCGGATGAAACAGACTGAGCCCTACATGAAAGACTATCCACGCCAACGCCAGCCAGCGGCCCCAATTCTGCCGCAGCAGCAAGCCAACCGCTGCAACCACGGCCAGCAATTCCGTGATCTCGATCCCAAGCGCGTCGCGATGACCCGCCGTGAGCTCGGGAAAATGGTGCACGAATCCAATTACACCTACCAGCAGGTAAAGGGTTGCGACGATCAATACTGCTATCGGTCGTTTCATGACTCTCGCCGTGCACAGTGTACATGGCCAGTTTCAACAGAAATGCGAGGCCATATTCGTCAACTCGTCACAGCAGGGACAAACAACACTAAAATAGTAGTGAGGGAATTTCTTGCCAGCCTACGAATATCTTTGCGATGAATGTGCCTGTCGGTTTGAGCAGCGACAAAAGATGTCCGACGCCGCGATCGATCAATGTCCCGAGTGTGGCGGACATGTGAAGCGTCTAATCAGCGGAGGCGCTGGGGCCATCACCAGAGGCGCCAATCAGGAGGCAGCACCGCCGTGCGGAGCGGGTGCCTGCTGCGGAGGCGGTATGTGCAGTCGGCCCGCAAACTAGGTCCAGTTCGAAGAAATCCGACGCACGGTCAGCTCACTCTACGCGCGACGGATCCCGCGCCCCACCGAACCAGAAGACCCAACCCGAAGACAAGGTCTGGTAGCTAAACTACGCGAGGACCAGTCCAAGAGCGGTGTCGATCTGCTGCTTCATTGAAGGTTTCGCTACCCATGTCATGCGATCCCGCCGACATTCCCTGAGCGGAAACTTCCGTTCCGGACATGATCAGAGGTTTCAGCGCTGTGATGACCGAATCGATGTTCTCCATCCGATTGCGGAGCAGCCTGGCTTCCTCAAATAGGCTGTTCAATTCTTCCGTCGCTGTCTCGAACGCCGCGCGATAGCTGCCTGCATAAATTTGATGATTCATATTGACCTCTAGCCAGAAGTCTAGCCTCGGATCGACGCGAGATACATTGCACGAATCGTTCGGGGCGGAAGCACTTTTGTGCGCCGGCTGACCACTTTCGTGCTAGAACGAGTTGGTGCGGAAGAATGACCGCGGGCCGTGGCATTTCCGCCGAAATCTACTGTTATCAATAGGAGTCGATGCCGATGCCCAATGCTATCTGCCCTTTTCTCATGTTTGAAGGGAATGCAGAAGCTGCCATCAACTTTTATGTGGCGTTGTTTCCAGGCAGTAAAGTGAACGCCATCCATCGCTATGCGGCCGGCGACCCTGGTCCCGAGGGCAGCGTAAAGAAAGCAGACTTTACAGTTGCAGGTCAAACCATCATGGCTACTGACAGTTTCGTGAAACATGCGTTCTCGTTCACTCCGGCCGTGTCGCTCTTCATCGAGTGCGAATCAGAGTCTGAAATCGATCGGCTCTACGCGGCCCTTGGTGAAAGGCGGAAGCGCCCTGATGCCCATCGACAACTATGGATTCAGCCGCAGATTCGCGTGGGTCAATGACCGCTTTGGGGTTTCCTGGCAACTCAACCTGAGCTAGTCCGCAATACGTAGGCGATCCTGGGAGATCGAAACCACTGCACGCGATTGTGGTCAAAGTCGTCTTCGAGCAATTTAATTTGACTTTCCTCATCGCTGTGCGGTGCGGGATCGAGCCAGATTTGTTCAGATTCCTCAGACCAGGAGAATCCCTTCCCCGCGGTCGGCGAATTTTCAGCCATTCGAACTACCATATAGATCATCGTTGTCCTCGTTCTAGCCAGAGACGAGTGGCAGACGGTCCTGCAGGTATGCACGAAGCCGCCTGTCCTCTCGCCGCGTGCGGGTATTCGCTGGCACCTCCCGATTGCCAGTCGAAAGAACCACCCCAGTGCACGCCATTTGCAATCACGAGCCTCCTCTGTCCCGGCTCGTGGTCAAGTCAATGGAACGATGATGCTCCGCGTCACGAAGAAAGATGTCATGAAGCTGTCATCGCATCGTCATTCCAATGCGGGAGATGCGGTGTCCGGGCATTCCTCACGGCAGCGTCAAAATGACGTTTGATTTACAGCAGCATGACAACCTGAAGAAGTCTTCCCGCATATGCTCCACTCAATTGCCAAACTGGACCACCGGGCGGGGAGAGGTATTGCATGCGACAAGTCTTGCCGGGATTCCGAGTACTCGTTGCGGATGATGATCGCGTCATTGCCGGCACACTGTCGCAGATTCTGCGCCTTACCGGTTATGAAACCGAGATGGTTTGGAGTGGGGAAGAAGCTGTCGCAGCCGCTGCAAAGAGCAGGCCGGATGTCTTCATCAGCGATGTTCTCATGGGTGGTATCACGGGCATTGAAGCAGCTATTCGCATTCTCGAGTTCGTTCCGTCTTGCAAGGTGATTCTCATCTCCGGGCACGCGAACACCGCCGATCACCTTGATCGTGTCCGCCGCAAAAGCCACGCATTCGAGATTCTAACCAAGCCGGTGCATCCACGAGTGCTTCTCGAGTACATTGCCGCTTTCGCGGCGGAGCGCGCATTAATGCATCGCAATCGTCAAGCAAGTCCGCGCTATTAACCTTCAGAGTTCTCGCCGATCGATGCATTGCGGGGCGGTCCGCGCCGCACAATACCATAGAAGCAATGGGCACCGTGTCACCTATTCCGGAAGACAAAGGTTTGGCAAAGCTTCGTGTGCTCATTGCCGGCGGAGGAACAGGCGGCCATATCATCCCTGCTCTGGCTGTGGCTCACGAACTGGTCACGCGCCACCAGGCAGAGGTGCTGTTTGTCGGCACTCCGCGCGGGATGGAATCCCGCATGGTTCCCGCGGCAGGTTTTTCGCTGCGCCTGATCGAAGTCGGTCCGCTTAAGAATGTCTCTCTGGCTACTCGAATGCGCACGATGCTCGATATTCCGCGCAGCCTGTTTGCATGCCGGCGCTTGATTCGCGAATTCAATCCTCAGGTTGTGTTCGGCGTCGGCGGTTATGCTTCCGGACCGGGAATGGCTGTAGCTTTGATGTTGCGCGTGCCCACGATGGCGTTCGAACCGAATGCCATGCCGGGGCTTGCGAATCGACTGGTGGGAAAGCACGTGCAGGCGGCTGCGGTGAACTTTCCCTCTGCCGCAATTTTCTTCCACAACGCCGAAGTGACCGGGATCCCGGTGCGGCCAGACTTCTTCCAGCTTCCGCCGGCGACCCATGAGGCGCCGCATTTGCTGGTCTTCGGGGGATCGCAGGG
Source organism: uncultured Acidobacteriaceae bacterium (assembly GCA_963832035.1). GTDB lineage: Bacteria > Acidobacteriota > Terriglobia > Terriglobales > Acidobacteriaceae > Telmatobacter. The sequence continues at coordinate 329,946 of CAWHSK010000007.1, forward strand.
TGCACGCCTGTTTAACAATACCCTCCCGGCAATCGCGCCTGCCCTCCTCGCGGCTGTGCCGGGCCTTACGATTCTGCACCAGGCGGGGCTGCGGCATCTTGAGGCGACCGAGACTGCCTACATGGCCAGCGGCGCCAATCCTGTGCACTGGCAGGTGAGCGGATTTCTCGACGACATGCCCGCGCGTTTCGCACAGGCGAATCTCGTCATGTCGCGCAGCGGGGCCTCTACCGTCGCGGAGCTGGCTGCCGCGGGAAAGCCGGCGCTCCTCGTTCCTTTTGCCGCGGCAGCCGACGACCACCAGACCCGCAACGCCGAGGAGATGGTGAAGGCCCAGGCCGCCGTTATGCTGAAAGAACCCGATCTTGCCGATCATGGAAAGGTGCTCGAGTGCCTCGTGCAATTGCTCACGTCGCGCGAGCGCCTGGCAGCAATGTCGGCGGCGGCATTGACGCAGGCTCATCCCCAGGCAGCCGAAGACATTGCCAACCGGCTGGTTTCGCTGGCACAGTAGAGATCCCTCGAAGCAGGCTACGCACCCCGCCTGCACTTCCCATAAGCAAAAACGAACCGCGTAATTTACAGACAGTGCAGCATCATTGCGCTATACTTCTGGCCTTCGAACATCGCTGAGCATTCCCCGCTCGAAGAAATTCTGAAATGGAGACGATTTGCATGAAGAGCATTTTGACTTGGAGCGTGCGTCCGGGTGCCGTCAAGGAAGCGGTGGGACGATTTCTAGCTGGGCAAGCTGCGCCGGAACCCGGAGTGAAGCTACTTGGCCGCTGGCACAAGACCGATATGAGCGGCGGCTTCGCGTTGTACGAATCCGATAACCCGGTAGCCCTCTATACCGGAGCGGCCAAATGGGCCGACGTGCTGGAGTTCCACAGCTCGGTGGTCATTGAAGATGCCGAAGCCGGACCGGTACTGGCGCAGGTGTTTGGGAAATAGTGCCGCTGCACCGAGGCTTAAGCATCCTGCTTTCCCATCTCTCAGAAGCGAGACCTGGGGTCTGATCGCCCTTCCCTTCCAGCCGCAAATCGAAGGTTTCCCATCACCCTGATCCGGGCAATATTTGGAAGAGGCTTCACCTCGAGACAAATCACCCCTTGCCGGCAGTCGTCCCCGATGACGAAGGCTTGTTGCCCTCGCCCGCAGCCATTCGGCTCAGGAAAGCGGGCCTGTGTACTTTACCTCCACCACGGACGCGTTCTGAATAATGCCCTCTGAGATCACGTTGCCACCGTCGACCATGTTGATGGTGTTGCCGGTTCCTCCCTGCAACAGATTGTGATTTGCAGTGCCGGCATTGGCCTCTGAGAAGTAGACCTCTCCATACTGTGCAAGTTCCGGCGTGTTGGTGTCGATCTCGAGACGCTCGACGATCCACTCCGCGGAGTTGCCCACAAGCGATGTGCCCTTGGGAGCCGTGGCCATGAAGTGCGCGGCAATATTGCTGGTGAGGTTGTAGAGAAAGATCGTTGCTTCGGTTTGCGAGCCTGCCGTGACGCAGATGAGGCAGTTGACGGTGTCTCCCTGTGAAATTGGCAAGTTGCTGATCCAGAACGATCCTCCGGGGAACCATTCCCACCACGGATTGAGCTGGCGTGAAACCGCGCCGAACAGCGACCGCATCACATCGGAGTCGCAGCCCGCCTGCAACACGTCGCCGGATCCATCAATACCGTCGATGCCGACCCAGGTGGAGGCCGAGTACCATACGAAGTCCTGCGCATTGCCCGGAGGATAAGCGTTGGGCACGGTCCATGTGCCCTCTACCCAGCGAAAGCTGTCGCCGGCCGGAGCATGCACGACCGCGCCAGACCAGATGCCGGTGTTTTCCACGCCATGCTCACCGGGTGTTGGCTGCGGCAGGCGACGGCGCTTGTAGGGCATGGCGCGAAATTGCGGCTCGATAAAGCGAACGCCGCGACTCATCACGGCCTCCCAGCGCGCCGCGAGTTTGGGATCGGTGGGGCGGCCGGGAAAGCCGTAGCGCGCGAGCGTCTTCTCGTCGCTCTTGAGCGGATCAAAACCTTTAGGCGGCTTCGGGAACGTGTGAACCGTAATTTCCTCGGAGAGCTTGATCTTGGGCATGGGGGAAAGGTCCTTTCTCTGCCGGTGCGCCTCGCGAACGAGGCATGGATTTGGCAGGCAATCAATAGTGACGAGTAGAGCTGTTGCGTTTCTGGATGGAGAGGATCCGTCAGCCTTGAGGGTTCCCGCTACGGTTCTAACTCCTGCCATACGCAACCGTCCGGTTGCGGATTACCCCCCCATACCCGGTTTCTGGCAGCAAATTACTCACGTTAAAGGTGCTATTAGCACACCCCGCCGCAAATTACTCTTCTCTTTAAGCCTAGCGATAGATATCTCTCAACCAACGACTTACAGACAGAGAAGAGTGAGCCGAGATCAGAATCAGATCCGGTCAGCGATCATAGGGCGCGGCGGCCTATGTTCTTCTAATTTGAGTATGCAGAAACGCGCGAAATAGACTGCAAAAATTTTGCACAGATGCGGGGATTATTTCTCAACTCTCAGCATCTAGCTTTCGGCCCACCCGAAGAAGATTAAGGCCAATAGTAGCCTGCTCCACGAAGGCACTCGATCTCCAGGCTAATTGCGGCCATGATCAACGCAGTCACCACCGCACAGATCATCAGGCGCGGGAACCGCTCGGCAAAGGTTGCCGGGGCATTCCCCGCGAATTGGAACAGACGGCCGCATAACGCTGCGCTGTCCTCTGCTCCGTTCTGCTGCGCTCGAAAGAGACCACCCTCGCTGGCGCCCTTGGGTTGAACAACGCGAATGGATAAGGTGGCACGCATATTTTCTTTTTCTGTAGTCAGCATTTCTGGCCTCACATTATTCGGGGCCGGCAACCCCATTACCGGCCTCACACGAATGGACCCGCTTGGATATAGACCATCGTCACATGACTTTTGAGCTGTCGGATGTGAGGCCGATCACAGCGGACTTTGATCGCAACGAGAGCGGAAGGAGCGGTCGAGATCGAATCAATGGGCAGAGCGTGTTTTGAGGATGGAGAGAGTTGGGGGAGGATGGGAAAGGGGATTTAAGCGGCTGGAATGTCTTAGGCTCCTGCGCTCTTAAGTAAAGAAGTGGCTCAATCCACCTTCTTCGAAATATTCAGCAATATCCCAATCCCCGCCAGCGTGAAGAACAAGCTAGTTCCCCCCGAAGAAATAAACGGCAACGGAATCCCCTTCGTCGGCAGCAGCGATAGCACCACGCTGATGTTGAAGAAGGCTTGCAGCAGGATGGCCGTCGTAATCCCGAAGGCAGTGAGGCGCGCAAACGGATCGGTGGACCGGTGGGCGGTGCGCAGGCCGCGGTATCCGAGCACCACGAAGAGCGCGAGGATCACAATGGCGCCGATGAAACCAAGCTCTTCCGCAATGTTCGCGTAGATAAAGTCGGTGTGGGCTTCGGGCAGATAGAAGAGCTTCTGCATACCTTCCATGTAGCCGCGGCCTGAGAAGCCACCCGTCCCAACGGCGATGAGCGACTGGTTGATGTGGAATCCCGCACCCTGGGGATCGAGGTCCGGGTGCGCGAAGGCCAGCATGCGTGCGCGGCGCCACGGCACCCAGAAGAGCAGCGCGGCCAGCGGAGGCGCGGCGGCGGCCACGGCGAGAAAGAGATACTTCCACTCCATGCCCGCGAGTATCAGCATCATGGCGCTGACGCCTGCGACCACCAGGGCGGTACCGAGGTCCGGCTGCTTGACGATCAGCAGCATGAAGACGACGGGCATCATGGCGGCGCGGAGCAGAGTGTTGCGCCAGTCCTGCATCTGGTCGAGCCGCGTGGAGAGGAACCAGGCAAGAAAGAGAATGATGACCGGCTTGGCGATCTCAGACGGTTGAAAGGAGAATGCGCCAAAGCGGATCCAGCGATGGGTATGGTGCGAGTCGTGAAAGAAGAGGACGACAACCAGGAGCAGGGTGGTAACTGTCAGCGCGGGATAGATAAAGCGCGGCGAGTTGTAGCGGGCGTAGTCCACGCGCGAAAGAACGATCATCGCGAAAATGCCCACGACAGCCCAGAGCGCCTGCCGAATGACGAAGCCGTAGGGCGAGTTGTACCGCTCCTGCGCCACGACCGCGGAAGCGGAGAAGACCATCACCAGCCCCGCGACAACCAGCAGCAGGGTGGTGAAAAAGATCCACTTGTCGACGCCAACGCGCTTTGCCATTGCCTTGTCCTGCCGCTATGCTTTCACGCGCAGCCTGTGGAGATTCGCGGGGCAGCGAAGGTGTGAATCAAACTGGTCAATTTGCCCGTCGGAGGGAGCAGTGGCCTTCAGGCCACTGAAGGAATTCCGCCACAACATCGGGCTTCAACCCTGGAAATTGAGCTACGCGTTCTGCCAGACTTTCCAACCGCGCCACTCGTTCACCAGCTCCTTGAAAACACGGCCGCGGTGCTCGTAGCTTTCAAACTGGTCGAAGCTGGAGCACGCGGGGGCGAGCAGCACAACATCGCCGGGGTGGGCCGCGGCAGCGATGGCGCCGACAGCCTTGTCAAGCGTTTCGCAGGAGTGGATGGTAACGACTCCGCGAAGTTGCGACTCGATTTTTGCAGCCGCCGTCCCAATGGTGTAAACGGCCTTGACGCGCGACCGGAGCAGATCGGAAAGCTCGGTGTAATCCGAGTTCTTGTCCTTCCCTCCGAGAATCAGATGGATGTTGCCGGGAAAGGCGGCAATAGCTTTCGCAGTGGCATCGACATTGGTCGCTTTCGAGTCGTTGTAGATCTCGACGCCGTTGAGGGTGGCAACGTATTCGAGGCGGTGCTCGACCGCTTTGAATTGCTCGACAGCAGCACGGACGGATTCGGCCGATGCCCCAGCGAGACGCGCGGCACAAACAGCAGCTAGCACGTTTTCGACGTTGTGCTCTCCCTTGAGCGGGATGCTCGAAATCGGCATCACGGTCTCGGGCGCGGCATCGGTCCCAGAGCGGAAGAGAATGGCTCCGCCTTGAACCCATGCGCCTCGCTCGACCGAATGTTCCAGCGAGAACCAGTAGACCTTAGCCCTCGATCGCTTGGCGGAAGCGGCTGCACGCACGTTGTCGGCGTTCAAAACAACATAATCCTGCTCATCCTGCTCGGCGAAAATGCGCTCCTTGGCTAGCGCGTAGTTTTCAAAGCTGCCGTGGCGGTCAAGGTGGTCGGGAGTGATGTTGAGGATGACGGCGATGGCAGGGTGGAACTGCTCAGTCGATTCGAGCTGGAAGCTTGAGACTTCGAGGACCGACCAGGTGGCATCTGTCGATTCGTCGATGAGCGCCACGACAGGGACGCCGATGTTGCCGCCAACAAGCGTGGGCACGCCGGCTTTCTCCAGAATTTCGCCGAGGAGCGAAGTCGTGGTCGTCTTGCCGTTGGAGCCGGTGACGGCAAGGATCTTGCCTTTCAGAAAACGTGCGGCCAGTTCAAGTTCGCCAATAATCGGGCGGCCAAAGTTGCGCGCCTGCACCAGCTCGGGCGTATCGAGCGGTACGCCGGGGCTGACAACGATGAGGTCCTGGCGGCGGAAGGTGAGCAGCCCGTGCCCGCCTGCTTCCACATTGATTCCCTCGTCGAGCAGGCCGGGAATGTCTTTTGCGAGGGCTTCGGCTGAACGGATGTCCGAGACGGTGACCTGGGCTCCGCGGCGACGCAGAAAGAGGGCCGCGGCCAGGCCGGATTTGCCCAGCCCGACGACAAGAACTTTTTTGCCTTTAAGCTCCATCATGAGGTTCAGTCCAAGGATACTTTATCGCGCGGCTCTGTGGCTTGGCTGTGAAAACCAATTTGACCTAGCGCAGTTTGAGCGTCGTCAGGGCGAAGAGTGCGAAGACCAGGGCCATGATCCAGAAGCGGGCGATAACCTTGGACTCGCTCCAGCCCAGTTGCTCGAAGTGGTGATGCAGCGGGGCCATCTTGAAGATGCGCTTCTTGCGGAGTTTGTAGCTGCCAACCTGCAGTACAACAGAGACGGCTTCGAGCACGAAGATTCCGCCGATAAAGGGCAGCAAAAACTCCTGCCGGATGATGACGGCGACGGTGCCGATGGCTCCGCCCAGGGCGAGGGAGCCGACGTCGCCCATGAAAACTTCAGCGGGATGAGCGTTGTACCAGAGAAAGCCGATAGAAGCGCCCACCATCGAGCCGCAGAAGACCGTGAGCTCCGCGACCAGTGGCATGCGCTGCAGTTCGAGGTAGTCGGCGAAGACGACGTGGCCGCTGACATAAGTGAGCACGGTGAGCGCGCCGGCGGCGACGATCGTGCAACCGATGGCGAGTCCGTCGAGTCCATCGGTGAGGTTGACGGCGTTCGATGTGCCCATCAGAACGAAGATGACGAACGCTACGAAGGGCACAAAGGCCAGCAGGCCGAGATGCGGCAACGTGCTGGGCCAGAGGTGCCATTGCAGGTTGGGATGAAACGCTTTGATAAACGGGACGCTGAGTTCCGTGGCAAAGAGCTTGAATTGAGTAAGCGCAACCAGCGTGATCGCGACGCCAGCCCCGGCAAGCGCCTGCCAGAAGAGCTTCGCGCGGGCCGTGAGGCCTAGATTGCGCCGGTTCACGACCTTGGTGTAGTCGTCGGCGAAACCGATGGCGCCGTACGCCAGCGTGGAGCAGACGGCGATCCACACGAATGGGTTTGCGGGATCGGACCAGAGCACCGTGGGCAGCAGGATGGCGATGACGATAAGGACTCCGCCCATGGTAGGCGTGCCTGATTTTTTCTGGTGCGATTGCGGCCCGTCTTCGCGGATGTACTGGCCGATCTGGAACTCGCGCAGCTTCTGGATGACATAGGGGCCAATGAACATCGCAATCAGCAGCGCAGTAAGCGACGCAAATACCGTACGGAAAGTGAGATAGCGGAAGATCCGGAAAGGATGAAAGAACGGAAACAGCTTTTCGTAGAGCAGCCAGTAGAGCAAGTGGACTCCGGATCAGTGCGAAGATTCAGCTTGATTTTACAGGGATAGTCGCACGTCGGAGTGTGGATGATAGAGGCTCGAATCAGCGGAGTGAACGGGCAGCAGGGTCGGCTCAACCTGAAGAAGGCTAAACCCTCTTCATTACGAACGGTCGAGCCGAGCTGGCCTTACTCAGTTCTCAAAGCCTGCGCAGGTTCGATTGATGCAGCACGTCGCGCCGGAATCAACCCGGCCAGCACCGCAGCAGCTAACAGGGTCAGCACGGCCCCGACGAGCACTCCTCCATCGATACCCTTGATTTCGTACAGTTGCGACTCAATGTAGCGCACGCACAGCATTGCCACAGGCACGCCGAGTGCCAGCCCCAAAACGGCCTGCAGCATCGCACCGCGCATCACCATTGCCGTCACGCCGCCCCGCTCTGCTCCCAGCGCCATACGGATCCCAATCTCCGCCGTCCGCCGCGCCACTCCGTAAGCAGTCACGCCATAGAGCCCAAGCGTCGCCAGCAGCAGCGCCAAGCCTCCGAACAGCATGGTCAGACGCGAAAGCATTCGGTCCTGGCCAAACTGCTCCGCAATCTGCGCCGTAAACGTCTGGAATCTCACAACGCTCAGGTTCGGATTGATCCCCGCGAGTGTTTTCCGCGCAAGTTCTTCCATCTCTGGAACGGACCTGCTCGTCTTCAGCACAATCGCCCCGGCATACATATTCTCGTCCTTGTCGATCGGATAGTCGGCACTCGATGGCCGCTGCATCAACGGCACGAAGTACATCATGTGGTCCTTCCAGGTTGCGCTCTGGTATGCGGTATCCTCCACCACGCCCACGATCTCCCAGTCGCCAGCCGCCTTTTCATTCCAGCCGAAATGCTGCCCGATGGGATTTTCCCCCGCCTTGAACAGCTGCCGCACAAACTCCTTGTTCACCACCGCAATGTGCTGCGATTCCGCCGTATCCGTCACGCGGATACCACGCCCCATCACTACACGCGTTCCCACGGAATCGAAATACTCCGCATTCGCCTTGATGAAGGTAGCCTGCCCATTCGCATTAGGCTTCCCTTGAATCTGAACGCCCCAACCATTGTTGTTGTCTTCCATCGGAGTGAAGCTGCTGATGCCTACCTTCTCGACGCCGGGAATGGTGCGGAACCGCTCTTCAATCGTGCGGTAGAGATCACCCACTTGCCCCTGCGAATAGCCTGCCGTCTGCGGGTTGATGTGAACGATGTACCGGTTCACCGGATCGAGCTTCAGGTCAATATGCTCAAGTTTGTTCAGGCTTTTTGCAAACAACCCCGCGCCAACCAGCAGCACCAAAGATAATCCCGCCTGTACTACGACCAGCGCACGTTGCAGCATTGTTGTCCCACCTGCCACCGAGCGCGATCCGCCTCGCAAGGCATCCGCTGGCTCCGCCTTCGAAGCAATCCACGCGGGCGTCACGCCGAACAGCACGCCGGTCAGCAGCGATAGTCCGCAGGCAAATGCAAGCACCATAGGCGAGGGGCTCGCGGCGATGGGTACATTCTCCGCTCCGGGAAAAGCCAGCGCCAGCAGCATCCGCGCGCCCAGATACGCTACAGCCAATCCTGCCAATCCACCCATGCAAGCGAGCAAGACGCTCTCCGTAAGCAGTTGCTGCAGGATTCTGCCACGCCAGGCGCCCAGCGCCGTGCGCACATTCATTTCTGCCTTCCGCGCCATGCCCCGCACCAGCAGCAGGTTCGCCAGGTTCGCACATGCAATCAGCAACACCAGCCCCGACGCCACCATCAGCAACTGCAATCGCTTGTCATAGTTCTCCTGCATGGCCTGGATGCCCGCGCCCCCCGGCGTCAGCACCACGTGCAGGGTCTTCATCTTCGTCTGTCCATCTTGCCCGCTGAAGTGCGGACTCTGGCCAAGTTGCTGCCGAAGCAGCGTGTTCACTTTCTGCTGCAACTCACCCGGAGAAACACCCGGTTTTACCCGACCGATCAGATACAGCCATTGCATATCCGAATTGTGGACATACGTCACATTTGCAATCTCCGGCATGCTTTCAATCGGGAGATAGTACTCTGGCGGCGAAGGCAGCAGCCGGTCGCCGAAGAATCCCTTTGGCGCAATTCCAACTATGGTTACTGGCTTGGTGTTCACACGGAATGTGCTGCCAACGACGCCTGCGTCGCCGTTGAATCTTGTCTTCCACGTTTCGTAGCTCATGACCGCCGTCAGCGGCACACCCGCGCGATCGTCACGGTCTTCCAGCAGGCGCCCCGCGTTTGAACTCAGCCCGAATGTTCTAAAGTAGTTTCCGGAGACGAACTCTCCCATTACCGAGCGTGGCGCGTCCTCCGCGTTATCCCGTCGCACCACCACGGGCCGATACATAAAACCCGCCTGCATGGCTGCCAGTTCCTCAAACTCAGGCACATTCTTCCGCAGATATTCGTAGCTATCGGTGGTGAAGTACGAGTATTCGCCGCTGTCGCGGAAGCCAATACCCACACAACAATCGTTGTTGTTTCCTAGCCGTATCAGCGCCTTCGGGTCCGTCACTGGCAGGTTCTTCAGCATCAGCGCATTCACCAGCGTGAAAATCGCCGCGTTCGCCCCGATCCCCAGTGCCAGTGTCAGTACCGCGACAACGGTAAAGGCTGGCGACTTTCGCAGCTTACGCAGCGCGTAATGGCAATCCTGCAGAATGGTCTCCATAATCGGCAATCCCTTCTCCGCGTTATAGCTTTCCCGAATTGCGTCAACCGGGCCGAATTTGATCATTGCTGCCCGGCGGGCCTCTTCGCGCGTCATTCCAGCGCGAATCCTCGCCTCTGTGTCGAGCGCAATATGCTGTTCCATCTCTTCGCGCAGGCGTCGCTCGCCTCTCTGGCGACCCACGAAATTCCAAGCCCGATTCCACAACCGCCTGACAGGCTTCATCCGAGTTCCTCCGCCTTTGCCGAAAGGAAGCGCGCCATGATCTCGGTCGTCTGCTGCCACTCCTGTACTTCGCTCTGCAGTTGCCGTCTACCGGTCTTCGTGAGCCGGTAATAGCGAGCCCGCCGATTATTTTCCGATGCACCCCAGTCCGACTCGATCGAGCCCTCCTGCTCCAGTTTCAGCAGCAGCGGATAGAGGGTGCCCTGGTTGACAGAGAGCAGATCGCCACTGATCTGTTCAACGCGCCGCGCAATTCCGTATCCGTGCAACGGTCCAAGGACCTCCAGAGTCTTCAGCACCATCAGCGCCAGCGTTCCCTGTTTCACATCCGCTTTTTCGTTCATGTTCATCCCTTTTGGTATCCAACAGAAGCTTGCCACATTTCCTTTTGGAAAGCAACAGGAAGCACAGAAGGGATCTGCTGGTTTCGTCCTTGATATGGGCGAGTGTGGATCAACCGCGGCTGAATATCTGGGCTAGCTCTCAGCGGACCAGCGCAAAGCATCGGCGCATGCGATTCAGGGCTTTGGCGGCGACTGCTTACTCAGTTCTCTTTCAAACGCCTGCTCGCGATCAGCAATATAGGCCTTGTAGCCGGCGGGGTCGACAAAGGCGTTCTTGTCACCGGCCTTCCATCGCGGATACTTTTCGGCCAATCCGAAATAAAGCCCATGAGCGCCGAGGAAGATCTCGCAAGGCAACTTCTTGAGTACTTCGAATTCGTGCCGATAGTCGTCAGCAATCTTCGGATAGGTCTTGTTGCCGACGAGCTTGTACCCGGGATTCACGTTGGGGCTGCCCACAATGACGACATGGAGCGAGCGGCCGTTCTCTTGTTCCTCAAGAGTCCACGTCGTGGTGCCCTTGGTGTGTCCGGCAGTCAGATGCGCCGTGAGCGAAGCGCCGCCCAGCGATACCTTATCGCCATCGTGCAGGACGCGATCGACCTTCGTCGGTGGAAACCACATCGTTTTGTCCGCCGCATAGTTGAAGTCTGTGCGGCCGCCAGATTCGACCACCGGCACGTCCTGGGCCATTACTTCGTACTTCGCGCCGGTAAGACGCTTGATCTCCGCACTTCCGGCACAGTGGTCATAGTGCCCATGGCTGATGAGCAGAATCTTCGTGTCGCTAAATTTAAAGCCGAGGGATTCGATCGCTTTCTTGATCTGCGGCGGCGACGATTGAAGATTGCTGTTGATGAGAATGTTGCCTTTGGGCGTCACGATGAGGTAGGCGGCGAGGTCTTCGCTGCCGACGTAGTAGAGGTTTCCGGCTATGCGGAAGGCGGGAAATGGCTTGGTCCAAGAGGGGTCGGGAGCAGCAGATGCGCGCAATCCGCAGAAGTGTGATGCCAGTAGGGCGGCGATCAACAAATGCAACGGAAAACGAATATTCACTGCTCCTCCGATTGGCGCTTCAAGTCTTCAATCTTTCTATCCAGGTTTGACATGATCCTTTCGCCCTCTGCATACCAAGCGGACATTCGTCGAAATTCCTCGATGGCGTGTTCCAAGTGCACTCCGCGCGAGCCCTTCACAAGCACCACATCGCCCTCGCGCCGATTCGCCGCGAGCCACCGACCGGCAGATTCGGCATCCGGCAGGAAGATGGAGGCCACTCCGCACAGGCAGGCTGCGGCAGCGAGGTGTTGCGCGTTGCCGCGCACGCCAACGACGAGATCGATGCCGGCATCGGCGGCGGCCTTGCCGCACGCAGAATGCAACATCGGAGCGTGCTCGCCGAGTTCGAGCATTTCTCCCGCCACGAGGATTCGTCGCTTGGCAGGCCGAGCGGCCAGTGTGTGAATCATGGATTGCAGCGCTTCGGGATTGGAATTGTAGCTGTCATTCAGAATCGTAGCGCCCGCGATTTCCAGAATTTCTCCGCGCTTGCTGCCAGGTGTGAGCGATTCGAGCGCAGCAACTGCGGCATCGAGCGGAACTCCCGCCTCCAGCGCAACCGCGAGGCCGGCCATCGCATTCGAAGCATTATGCGAGCCAAGCAGATGTAGCGTGAATGTGGACTCGCGTTCTCCGGCGCGGAAGTGCACATGCAGGCCCGAAACATCCTCCCGGATATCCAGCACTTGCGGGTCGGCGCACGGACCGACGCCGAAGTAAACCGCCTTGCCGCTGAAGTCCCGGCCGAACTGCGACACATAAGCATCTGAGCAGTTGAGGAATGCCACTCCATTACCGGGCAGCGCGGCAATCAGTTCATATTTCGCGCGCGCAATTCCTGCCTGGCCCTCGGTAAAGTTTTCGATGTGAGCGGTGCCGACGTTGGTAACCACCCCCCAGTCGGGCGAGGCAATGCGGGCCAGTGTGGCAATTTCGCCGAGGTGATTCATGCCCATTTCGACGACGGCGTATTCGTGCTCGGGTTCAAGCCGTAGCAACTGCAGCGGCAGGCCGAATGCGTTGTTGAGATTGCCCTGCGACTTCAGCACGTTGAACTTCGCCGCGAGCGCAGCGGCAATGGCTTCTTTGGTAGTGGTCTTGCCCGCCGATCCGGTAATCGCGACGACCCGTTTTCCCCACTGGCGACGCACGTGCGAGGCGAGGGCCTGAAGCGCAACGAGTGGATCCTCCGCGATGAGAAGCGGAACAGCGAGCACAGCGTCAGGCAATGTTGCCACCTTGGCGCGCGAAACGACGGCGGCAACAGCCCCACGGTCAAGGGCCGCAGCTATGTAATCGTGGCCGTCCAGCCGTTCTCCGCGCACGGCGAAAAACAAATCGCCCGGCGCTGCGGTTCGCGAATCGATGGAATAGCCGGTAGCAAACAGCATGCCTGCGCCTGAAATGCTGGCGGGGGCCTCGAGAACCGCACCCGCGCCGATGGCCGCTTCTGCAAGTGTCAACTTCATCGTTCTCCACCGTATCCCAAATCGCGCAGAGCGGCGAGTGCAATCTGTGAGTCATCGAACGGAATTGTCCGATCGGCGAGAATCTGCTCCTTTTCGTGGCCTTTGCCCGCGATTAGAACAACGTCGTCGGGCTTGGCCGATCCGAGCGCGAGATGAATGGCGCTGGCGCGGTCAGGCTCGACTGTATAGCGAACGCCGCTGGCTTTGAGCGCCGGCTCAATTTCATTCAGAATGGCGCGCGGATCTTCGGAACGCGGATTGTCGCTCGTGGCAACCACGAAGTCGCTCCCCTCACCCGCTGCGTAGCCCATCTTCGGACGCTTGGTGCGATCGCGATCGCCACCGCATCCAAACAGCGTGATAATGCGCCCATCGGTCTTTGCAACCAGTTGCCGTGCCAGTGCGATCAGGTTGCGGAGCGCATCATCGGTGTGCGCGTAGTCGACAATCACCGTAAAAGGCTGCCCCTCGTCGACCGGCTGAAATCGCCCCGGAACCGGCGCAAGCTGCGGTACAAACGCGACGAGGTCATCAAACAAAATGCCGCGGGCATGCGCCGCAGTGAGAGCAGCCAGCAAGTTCAAAATGTTCACTTCGCCCGCAAGATGCGAGAGGACCTCCGCAGATCCGCCAGGCGTATCGAGTTGAATGACGGCGCCACCCGGAGTCAACCGGTGCGACGCGGCACGAAAATCACCAATACCGATTCCGTACGTTCGCACTTCGGCTCCAGTGCTACGTGCGGCCTCAATGAGCTCAGGCGTCCGCTCGTCATGCGCATTCACCACCGCCACTCGCGGCGCCGGATACATCGTGCCGTCAAACAAAAGCTTCTTCGCTGCGAAGTACTTCTCCATTGTCTGGTGATAGTCGAGGTGGTCGCGCGTCAGGTTGGTAAAAACCGCAACGTCGAATGGAATCCCGTACGCCCGGCCCTGTTCGAGCCCATGGCTCGAGACCTCAGTCACCAGTTCTGTAACGCCGCGGCTGGCTCCATCCGCCATAAGTTCGAAAAGATCGCGCGACTCCGGCGTAGTGTGCAGTGAGGGACGAACTTCGCCAGCGAGGTGGTATTCGATAGTGCCGATAAGAAGTGTTTTGCGGCTGGCTGTGTTCAAAAGTGCTTCGATCAGGAACGCTGTTGTCGTTTTGCCGTTCGTGCCGGTGATACCAGTAGCAGCAAGCACGCGCTCAGGATGCCCGAAGAACGCCGCCGAGGCCTCCGCCAGCGCGCGGCGACCGTGCTCGACTTCAGCAACCGCAACATCCGGCTTATAGACCACCAGGTGATCGTAGGAGTGCGCGGAGTCCGTAATAATGCCGATGGCGCCCGCCTCGATGGCTTTATTGATGTACCGATTCCCGTCGGTCGAGCCGCCCTTCATCGCAACAAAGACTGAGCCGGGATGAACATGGCGCGAGTCATATTCAATGCCGGCGATAGGCTGCTCGGCGGAGCCGGAGGAACCAACGGCGGTAATTTCGGAGATAAGATCCTGCCAGTTCATGTCTGGATGATTGTAGATTGTCGGGATGTGCTGAAGCGTGTGACGGAAGGGCAACTACCGTCCGCAGCGCACGATAATCTTAGTGCCGCTCGGGACCTGCGTTCCCGGCGCGGGCGCCTGTTCCCGCACAGTCCCGCTGCCGCTGATCTGCACCTGCAGCCCAGCGGCCGCCGTCATCTCGATCACGCTGCGAATCGGAAGCCCGATCAGAGTCGGCACACTCAGCTTTTTCCCGTCGCTGATAGTGACATACTTGGAACGTTCTGCCGGAGGCGATTGCGCAGCGGCAGGTTGACTCGACGCATTCTCTTGTCCTGTTGTGCCGGCAGCGGGTTCGCCCGTTGCAATCGCTGTCGATTGAGCAGCAGGCGCAGACACCGGTTGCGGCACCGCCTGCTGCGGCTGCCGCAACGGATCGTCAGCAGGCAGATCGTTGGCCGCGGCAAACAGTTCGTTCACTTCTGCCTGGTCAACATTGGCGTCGTCTTCGTCGACGGGCTTTTCGGCCTTGGGGGTTTTCAGCGGCGTTTTAGGGGCGCTCAACTCGATATCGTGAGGAACGCTGAGATATTCGAGCACCTGCTGTGCGACTTCAGCAAAGACCGGTGCGGAAACCGCCGCGCCGTAGTAGGACGCGCCCTTGGGGTTGTCCATGATGACCGCGACCGCGATCACAGGATTGTTGACCGGCGCAATGCCAGCGAAGGAGGCCACGTGCATCGTCTTCGAATAGAGATGCGTAACCGGATCAACCTTTTGCGCGGTGCCGGTTTTGCCGCCAGAAGAGTATCCGTTGAGCATCGCAGATTTGCCGGTGCCGTAGAGAACGACACCTTCCATCATCTTGCGCATCTCAGCGGCCGTCATCGTGGACATCACGCGATGCGCACCCGTTGGCAGCGGCTCCGCTAGTTCCTCACCCGCTCGAAAAGGCTGCGCCTGCATCTGCGGCGAAGGCGATCCGATTGCCCCTGCAGTCTGCGTCATCAACACATGCGGAGGTAAATAAACGCCACCGTTGGCGATCGTCGAGACCATCGAAACAAGTTGCACCGGAGTTACGCCGACTTCCTGCCCGATAGCGATTGAGCCGATTGACGAAGAGCCCCAGCGGTTCGGTGTGCGCAACAGCCCGCGCGTTTCCCCCGGCAACTCCACACCCGTCCGCCCTCCGAAGCCAAAATCGTGAATGTACTTATAGAAGTTATCGGGGCCCATCTTAAGAGCGAGCTTGACGGCGGCCACGTCGCTGGAGTGCTCAAGTGCGTAGTGGACGGTTACAACTCCAAAGTGGTCGGCCTTGTCGTCGTGGATGATGCGTCCGCCGGCCATCTTGATCTGGCCGCCCTGGCAATCGATCATGTCATCGGGGTGGGTCACGCCCTGGTCGAGTGCGGCCGAATAGGTAACCAGCTTGAACGTCGAGCCGGGCTCGTAGACGTCGCTGACCGCATGATTCTTCAGAAGCGCCGGAGTGGTATGCCGAAACTGGTTCGGATTGAACGTTGGCCGGATTGCGAGCGCGAGAATCTGGCCTGTATGCACATCCTGCACGACGACAGTGCCATTGTCGGCGTGGGTCTTCTCCATGTTGTGATCGAGAGCGCGCTCGGCCATGAACTGGATGTTTTCGTCGATCGTGAGCTGCAGGTTTTGACCCGGCTCTGGCTCATGAGCTACTGAGCCGAGCACATGGCGGCGAGCATCCATGGCGGTAAATACGCGGCCGGGGACGCCGTGAAGCTTCCCGTCGAATTTACCCTCCATACCACCGAGGCCGTTGTCATCGAGCCCCACGTAGCCGAGAACCTGCGCGGCGATCTGGTTGTCGGGATAGAAGCGCTGGAACTCGTTCTGGAAGTAAACGCCCTTCATATTGAGGGCGCGAACTTTTGCGGCAACCTCGGCAGTCACGCGACGAGCGACCCAGGCAAAGTTCCTGCCCGCGTCGAGACGGTGGGCGATCTGATCTTCGCGAGTGAGCTTGTCTTCAGGGTCTGTATGAACAATCGTCGCCAGCGTGCGAGCCGCGGCCTTCTGATCGTCAATCTGTGAGGGTACGGCGTAAATGGAGTCGACCTGCACGGTCATCGCCAGTTCGTGCATGTTGCGGTCGTACAAAACGCCGCGGCGGGGTGCGACCTCAAATGTGCGCTGCTGCTGCTTTTCGGCGCGCTCAACGTAATCGTTGTGCCGGACGATTTGCAGCCAGAAAAGCCGTGTCGCAATGGCAAAGGCCCAGAGGAGAAAGAAGCCGCACACAAGCCAGAAACGCGCCAGCTTCATGGGCGTTGCGCGCGGCATAACGATACGGGGACGAGTTGCGCGGAGAGCTGCCTGCATTTTTGATCAACGATTCGAGTTTCAGATTAGTTCATTGAGACGCGCCACATCGCGACGAATCGCACGATGGGCTCGACAGGGTATCTGCTGAATAATCGGGTGAAGAATCTATTGAAACTAGTTGGCAGGGTTTGGCTGCGGCGCGTTCACTTGCGCCAGCACCGGCGCACTGTTATCGATGTGCGTGGCCGCATGCACTACCTGACCAGGCTGCGGCTCCGTCATACCAAGCTGGCGGGCCATACCGTCGATGCGTCCCGGCTGCGAGAGCTGCGCTTCCGTCAAACGGAGCTGTCGATTCTCTTCGCGAAGCTGATCGCGAACCTGCTTCTCTGACTCAATGCGATAAGAGTTCTCGATAACCGTAAAATGCTGGAATCCGTAGAACATGATCAGCGAGAACAGCACCGTGAGCGCGGCCGAGAACGTGCGCATCTGGCGTGCACGCACCGGATCGGGCGCCTTGACCAGGCGCGTGTTATCGATGTGGTGCGTGAAGATCACTTCCGGCGTGCGCACGCCGCGACGACGCATGGGCTGCTGGGCCAACAGGACGGCATTGCGCTCAGCCACGCGAGCGGTCCAGCCGGGTTTCGTATCAAATAATGTTGCAGTGCATGCAGCCATGTTCTGTCTCCTAGCTTCTAGCCGCTAGCTTCTAGCTGCTAGCCGGAATCTTGCTGATTTCAACTCTTTGACTCATCAAAGTAAACAAGTGACCCGGTAAGCCGTTGTTGTATTTCCTATTTCCTATTCCCTGTTCCCTGCATTTCTGCTGCTCGCATCTTCGCGCTTCTCGATCGCGGATTCCGATCTGTTTCTTCTTCACTGGCGGTGACCGGTTTCTTGGTCAGCACTTCCACAATTCCCTTGTGCGCGTATTCGCGCAAAATGTCTTTAGAGATGCGATCTTCCAGCGAGTGAAAGCTGATGACGACCAGTCTCCCAGAGGGCTTAAGCAATCGTGGTGCGGCCTCCAGCAGTGCCCGAATTTCATCCAACTCGCGATTCACGTAAATCCGGAGCGCCTGGAACGTGCGCGTTGCCGGGTGAATCTTGTCCTGTTTCATTGCCGGGGCGGCTGAAGCAACAATCCGGGATAACTGCCCGGTAGTCGTAACTGGCCGCCCGCGAACAATGGCTCTGGCGATTCTCCGCGACCTCCTTTCGTCTCCGTATTCGTAAATGAGGTCGGCAAGCTCGCGCTCGTTCGCCTCATTCACCACTTGTGCGGCGGTGGGACCGGATCGCGTATCCTGCCGCATATCCAGGGGTCCGTCCGCCATAAAACTGAAACCTCTGCGCGCTTCGTCAATTTGAAGGCTGCTCACACCGAAGTCGGCCAATATGCCATCGAGCGAAGCCGGTTCAACATGGTCGCTGATGGAACTGAATGCCTCGCCGATAAGTTCAATGTGGGGGGCCTGGCTGCCAAGTTCTGCGGCGACCTCATCGAGGCGGCTCTTGGCCAGTGCCAGCGCTTCTGGGTCGCGATCGAAGCCGATCAAGCGTCCCTGCGGACCGAGGCGGCGGATAATTTCTGCCGCATGACCCGCGAGTCCGAGTGTGCAGTCCGCAACGACGCTGCCTGCGCGTACATTGAGAAATTGAATCGCATCTTGTAAAAGAACCGGCACATGACGTTCACTTTGCTTCGACATGTGCTCCCCCTGAGGGGCAAGTTGGGCTAATAGCCCCAAAACCCTTAATTCTTGTGGCGCAGAATTTCCGCCATTGCCTTGCGATCGTCGACCGTCAACTGATTGGCCGCTAAACTCTGTTCGAAGATCTCCCGGTTATGAACTTCCAGATAGGTCCTCATACCAAAAACTGTGACCTCGCCATCGAGGCTCGCCGCGTTGCGCAGGATATGGGGGAGGAGGAGCCTTGCCTGGTTGTCCATCTCTACCTGCTGGCCGTAGTAGCTGGTCACGTTGAGATATTTCCGAACCGCGTCGTCCATCGTGCTGGAGTCAGCGAGTTGCTGCTCCCTTTTCTCCCACTCCGGCAGCGGCCATATCTCCGCGCTCTTGCCATCGGTGGAAGTGACATAAAACTGGGTAACATTGGTCGCATCAACCAGCTGCTTGAAGGCGGATGGCATCTTAAGCCTCCCCTTTTCATCAACTTTCGCTGGGTGATTGCCACGAAACATACTTTCTCTTTCGCCTCGTACTCAAGTGCAAAGGCTGGTTCCGATTCCTTGTTGCGTTTTCGGAATTGCCCAGATGTGGATCGAATCGGAGTATTCTTGCTTTGGAAGTGAACTGCTAGCTCCCGTTTACTCCACTTCACTCCACTTCAGACACGATAATAGCCCAGGGAGTTTTCCACTCCAACGGCAATTTCTGTTGAAACCCTGCCACTTTAGTGGGTTAGGACCAAAATGGACGCAAACTGCGTTTACGGGAAACTCCTAATGGGGGAGCTCAAGCAGAGACCACAACAGGTTGTGTTTATTGATTTGAGTCTCTGGATCGAATAGACACTTCTCAAAAGAGTCAACTGGCCTTATAGGAGAATAAAAAGCGAAACTACAGTTGAATCTGAATAATTGTGTTATGTGCCGGCGAACATCAGCTCATCGCAGTTCCCCGCTTGCCACCAGGCGTCGCACAACGAACAGCGCGCCGGGCGGATTGAAATGGTCTTCATCATTCATCAGGGGAATGGTCCGCGCTGCGTCTGCATATTCTATGCATGCGCCGCCCTCGCACAGCGCGTTGTAGAGCGAGACGAACGGGAGATGCCATTTGCCTTCCACGTCTGCGCGCAAGCGGACTTCCAGGGATCCATTCGCCAGCACAAGATGTTTCCTCGCGAGATCTGACTGGTGCCAGGCCACGGAGTAGGCAAGAAGGCGTGCGAGCGGCGCATCGTAAGAGGGGACACATCCCATAACGACGACCGGTACCTGGTGCAACCTGGCCCAGGCCAGAGTTTCCTCGAGCGGTGCGATGCTTGATGAATCCCAATTCGCCTCAAGAATTAACGCCTTCACCGCATGAGCGGGCAAGTAGGTCTGGAAGACATAATCCATTACATTCCGACAGAGGCCGGACGATGCATGGTGCAGTGTCGGCTCGCAACCGCCAACGGTGGCCTGCATGACGTTGACTTGTGGCAGCGACTCGGAAAGCGCGAGCCACAGAGCCGCGGCATGACTGTCTCCCAGAAGGAGGTAGTTCTTCCTGACAGGGTCTTCCAGAAGGCAGGAATCCAGGTTGAAGGAAGTTACTTTGTTCTGATCGAGAAAGCACGTTCCCTGGCGCATCGCTTTCTCTGTATCCTCGAGCGCTTCTCCGCGATCGAGGTACGACGCGATTTGGACTGTCTGAGGTGAAAAACGTCCTGGCAGACCTCGAGTGGAAAGAGCAACGAACGAAAAAAGAACGCAGACCAACATGACCGCCGCCGCGGTTGCAAACAATTGCGGCCCGGCCAGACGCATCCTTCCCTTGCGGAAGGGCCGTTCCACGAATCTCCAGGAAAGAACTGCTAGTCCGAACGAGAGCAGCAGGATCACCAGGTGTTCGAAACGGCCTACCGAAAGCACCTTGCCAAAGTTGTGATCCCATGCAGAATTGAGATCGATCAATCCCATTTTGTAGACAAGGAGAACGGGCCAGTGCCATAGATACAGTGAATAGGAGATCAATCCAACGAATACAAATGGGCGCCACTGCAGGAGCACGTAGACAGCACTCGTCCCTGATTCCCCGGCCCCAACGATGAGCGCGGCACCAAGGCAAGGCAGCAGCGCGCTCAGACCGGGAAAGAGCGTTCCACCCGTGTAGAAGAGATCCGCGCATGCGATCATGCCGAGCCCACCAAGCGCAGCCAGGTTACGCAACCAGCGCGACCGCATCGCGGGAAACATCCCCAGTGAAAGCATGGTCCCAAGCAACAGTTCCCAGGCGCGCGTGTACGGCATGTAAAAGGCGGTGTTCGGGCTGTAGAACACAACCGCCACGCTGCTCAACAAGGAGGCAGCAAAGAGGATCACCACGGAAACCCTCAGCCCATCGGCGAAGAATCGACGGACAAGCACCAGGAAGATGGGGAAGAGGATGTAGAACTGCTCCTCAACGGCGAGTGACCACGTATGCAGCAGCGGGTCCGGATTATGGGCATCAAAATAGCCGGTGTGTTCCCAGAAATAGAAATTCGACACGGAAAAGGTGGCCGCAAGCATTGATTTGCTTAAGTCGAGCAATTCGGCAGGAAGGAAGAATGCCAAGGCGAAGGCGAAATAGACCAGCAGCATTGCAAACAGCGCCGGGAAGATACGCCGAATACGCCGCTCATAAAAACCAATTACGGAAAACCGGGAGCTCGCAACCTCAGAAAAGACAATGGAACTGATCAGGTAGCCGGAAATTACGAAAAATACGTCGACCCCAACAAAACCGCCGGTCAGATGAAAGATACCGAAATGAAACGCAATGACACTGAGGACGGCGACCGCCCTCAAACCGTCAATATCGGCGCGATATGCCAAGGCGGTATTTTGAAGAGACCGGTCGAGCATCCTTCTAAATTACCGTGCAATCTTTGCTCTTATTTGACTTTCCGATAATTAATGCCGGCGCAGATATAGTCGGCTACAGCCAAAAGCAAGAATGAAAGGAGTTGGCTGCGCTATATATGCAAAAGAACTCGAACTAGACGGAAGGCTCTGTTTCGATGGGCTTTCGACGCCCCACAACAATCCTGAGCAGATAGATAAACACAAATGCATTCACCACCAGCAGGCCCACGCGCACCCAGGTCAGCCGGTGGAAGACCTCGAAGATCTCCCAGGGCAGGAATGAAGCGGTAATGGCGAGGGTAAGGTATTCGCCCCAGGCTTTCTCGAGGTAGAGCCCGATACCTTCGGCGAGGCTTACACCTGCATAGCTGAAGGCCAGGGCGCCAATGCGCTTGAGCAGAGGATCGTTGATGATCGAGGCCCTGTCGTAGAGAAAATTGACGAAGCGGGATTCGGGGTTGAACCGAAGAAGATCGCCAATGTGGCTGATGACGTCGTCGATGTCCTGGTGCATCAGGCGCAACGCGCCCACTCCAACAGCTGCGAACGTCAAAGCCAGAAGAAACTTGTATGCAGCGATGAGCACCAGCCATCGATTATGTTTCTGGCGCTCCTGGTCGAGCTGCGGATTCGAATCAGTCATGCTCTCCGGCAGTTCGGACCCTGAACGAACCGTCATACTTATCTTACGTGAGTGATCGCCGTGGAGTTCGCCGGTACGGATCGGCGAAGCCAGATCAGCGCGAAAAACGCCAGGGCGGTTCCGA
Source organism: uncultured Acidobacteriaceae bacterium (assembly GCA_963832035.1). GTDB lineage: Bacteria > Acidobacteriota > Terriglobia > Terriglobales > Acidobacteriaceae > Telmatobacter. Next base: position 351,865 of record CAWHSK010000007.1, read on the forward strand.
CCGCCAAAGCCGAGTTGTTTTGTGGATCGGGTCATAGTGCCGTACGAACCCTGGAATCCGATTGAATGCGCCGGAGCGTTCAACGAGAGTAGTCAATTCCCCTGACCCAAGGCAACACGCGATGTTGCAAGCCGGCAACATTCTTGTGACCGCGGTAACAAAGCAGATCGATTGAGTCCCCCGCACTATGGCTGGCGGGTCGTCGAAACCGCTCCTTTGGGGCTGACCGGATCAAGAAAACTGCGACTCCCGACCGCATTTCCCCCAATGCCCTACTTTTTCTGCTTGAGTAGAGCATCGCGATCGACAATGTTGCCGTCGAACACGAGCGTCGAAATACGGCGTACGTTCCACACGCTGATGGTGGGATCGCCGTCAAGCACAAGAATGTCTGCGCGACGGCCAGGCGCAATCTGTCCAAGTTCTGTCCAGCCAAACTGAATCGCGTAATTATTGGTAGCGGCTGCAAGGGCTTCGCGCGGCGACAGGCCGATGCGCACCAGCATTTCGAGTTCCGTGTGCAGGGAGACGCCCGGCATCGTGCCTGTCACAGCCGCACCAGACGCTGCCAGATAATGCGGAGAGCCATTAAACATCGTCTGATTGATGCGCCAAAGTTGCATTGCCGTGAGGTCGGCCTTCTTTCGCTGGCTCTCTTCCATCCACCTAACCGACATGTTGGGCAAGTGACGCGTCCAGGACGCGAGCGGATAGTCGAGTTCGCCGGTGGAGTGATTCGACGGCATATACATATCGAGGGGATTGAGAACGGAGGCTGCCGGCTCTTTCCATAGATTGCGATGGCCGGGAAGGTTGAGATAGAAAAGGCTGAAGGTGGGCATCAACGCCGCATGATGTGTAGCGATGAAGTGCCCGTAGTTGCGGTAGTGCGGATCACTTGGCGGCAGATGGCCGGCATAGTCGTAAGCTGTATTGGCAGCGGCCCCATAAGGATCATCGACCAGAGGACGCTGAAGTTCGTCGGGAATTACACCGAGTTCGTATCGGCCCATGTGCAGCAACGCGTCCACGCCGGCATCGATACCAACGCTGTAGGGGGTTGATATGAATTCGCCGTAAGTGACCAGGCCGAGCTGATGTGCTCGCGTGATGATCCATTGACTGTTGGCCGCCGTGATGTTCCATCCGAGCCACAAGACACGCGTACCCAGACGCTGCGTGGCGGTGATCTGACTGGCAGTATCTTCAGGGCTGAGTTCGATCGGGCGCGGGCCTTCGCGAAGTTTTGCGGTCCAATCGCCGTGGCCCATCAGCAGACTCCAGTTGTCAGTGGTGCCTACCGAGTCAAGAAGATAAAGGTGCGGGCTGGGATTCGCGTAGAAGTTGATGTGACCGCGGCGATCGTCACCGCTGACAACGATCGTAGTGACGCCCATGTAGAGATGCGCGTCGGCTTGCCCCTGACTGTTCATCCCCGTGAATCCGTCGACAAGACCGGGAACAATGAACTTTCCAGTACAGTCAATTACCTGCGCATTCTTCGGCACCTGGATAAGAAAACGGGAACCGACATCGGTGATTTTGCCATTCTGGACAATGACGATGGAGTTCTGTTGATCGAGCGCTGACCTGCCCCAGTCCGTGACGTCAATGATGGTGCCGCCGAGAAGGACAAGCGGGACGGGAGCAGGCTTGGACTCGATCTGAGGTGCAGCATGCGATAAAGCGGGGATGCACGCCGACAGCGATACCAGCACCCACGCCAGAACTCTACTTAAAAGTCGCATATGAAAAACTTGATCTACAGGATTGTCGCACACGGCCATCTCCGGGTTAGATGGCACGCTGACTCAATGTGAGACACGGAAATGAAAGCATACGCTCGCAAATCATGCAGTTCGACGCTTCCCCCTGCGTTCATTGAACTCATCGGCGCTTTCAGTATCAGCTCGCAACCAGCGTTCGGCGCTTGCGCGAGTGCAGCAGCGGCAATACCTGCTTGTACGCTTCTTCAACGGTGAGGCCGTATTTCGCGCGGAGTGATTCGATCTTGCCGTGCTCAATAAACTGATCGGGCCAGCCAATGCGGACGACAGGAACGGCACTGCCGATTTCCTGTAATGCTTCAATGACGGCTGAACCGAAGCCCCCCATCTTTACGTGATCCTCAAAGGTCACAAAGGCAGCCACGCGCCGCGCATAACTCGCAAGCAATTCGCGATCAATCGGTTTCACGAAGCGCGGATTAATAACAGCAGCAGTGAATCCCTCTTTCTCCAGACGTTGACCAAGTTCTCGTGCGTACGTCGTCATGGGGCCAAGTCCAAGAATCGCAACATCGGAACCATCATTAAGTACTTCTGCTTTGCCGACTGCAATCGCCTGCGGCTCAGCCTTGCACTGCACATTGGCAACCGCGCCGCGCGGATAGCGAATAGCGCTCGGCCCATCAATGGTGAGCGAGGTCGCCATCATGTCGGCGAGTTCGTCCTCGTCCTTCGGCGCCATCAACACCATTTCGGGAATCCCCCGCAGATAGCTGATGTCGAACAGGCCGTGATGCGTTGGGCCGTCGTCGCCCGATAGACCCGCACGGTCCATGCAGAAAACCACCGGAAGCTTTTGCAGCGCAACATCGTGCACTACCGGATCGAAGGCTCGCTGCAGAAATGTGGAGTAGATGGCGCAAAACGGGCGGTAGCCGCGCGTGGCCATTCCCGCCGCAAAGACAACCGCGTGCTCTTCGGCGATACCAACATCGAAGTAGCGCTTTGGATGATGCGGACGAAAGAGATCGAGACCCGTTCCATTCGGCATCGCAGCGGTGATCGCAACAACCCGATCATTCTTGTCGGCTAGCTTCACCAGCGTATTGGCGAAGACCTCGGCATAGGTCGGAACGCCCGCCGGCTTGGTCATGCCGGTTTCAGGATCGTAAGGTCCCAGTCCATGAAATTTCTTTTGTCCGTCAAGCGCAGGCTGGAATCCTCTGCCCTTCTGCGTCAATACATGCAGCAGAACCGGACGATTCTCCGCCTTGAGAAATTTGAATGTCTCGATCAGCAGCGGCAGATTATGTCCATCAATCGGCCCGAAATATTGCAGGCCGAACTCCTCAAACATGATCGATGGCCACAGCATGCTCTTGGCGGCTTCTTCAGCGCGGCGGACCACCTGGACAGCGGTCTTGCCGCCGATCTTCTCTACGATGCGGCGCGCGGACTCGTGCAGCCGGTTGTAGTGCTCATTCGTGACGATGCGGTGGAAGTAGCGCGCAATCGCGCCGACGTTGCGATCAATCGACCACTCGTTGTCATTCAGCACGACAATCAGGCGCTTGGTCTGATCGGCAATGTTATTCAGCGCCTCAAACGAGATCCCGTTCGTGAACGCTGCGTCTCCCGCAACCGCGATCACATTTTCTTTTCCGCCCGCCAGGTCGCGCGCCACCGCCATGCCCAGCGCTGCAGAGAGCGCCGTCCCCGCGTGTCCCGCGCCGTAGCAGTCGTGCTCGCTCTCCGTGCGCAGCATGAATCCGTTCAGGCCGCCCGGCTGGCGAATCGTCTCAAAGCGATCGAGCCTGCCGGTTAGTATTTTGTGGATGTACGCCTGGTGGCTGACGTCGAACAGGATGCGATCCGCAGGTGTATCAAAGACGGTGTGCAGCGCAAGCGTCAGCTCAACAACGCCGAGATTGGGTCCGAGATGACCGCCCGTCTTCGATAGTGTCTGGATGAGATATACGCGTATCTCCTCGGCCAGCTCAACCATCTCCGAGGGGTTGAGGCGCTTGAGGTCTGCCGGCGAATGAATCGTCTCAAGCAAAGCGCCCATGTGCACCCCTCTCCCCGGCAGCAAGGCCCGGGTAAATCGTTGGCAATCAAGCCCGCCTAGCTACGGGCGCCGCTCTCACAAGCCAGCTTTGCCAACCAAGAGTATACCAATGGGGCAGTTTCCGGCGTCGTCATGTTAGACGCGATCTGAGCCCTAAGGTATTGCTTCAAAGGGACAAAACCGATGGCAGGCCGCGACCCGAATCACGTCACTCTTCGCCCTGATTGTGTACGATTCTGGGGAGAGATAGGTGCGCCAATGAATCGGATGCGGGGATCAATGCAAATGAGACGTGGATTTTTAGGAGCTTTAGGGCTGGTAGCTATTCTGGCTTGCGCTGCCACGAGCACCGCCTGGGGACAGTTGCCTATGCCGAGCCAGCAGGAAGCGCCCAATCCGCTCATGGACCCCACAGCCAAGCCGGGAAAGGTTCTGTTGTTCGACCTGGATGCGCGTTTCGCCAAAGACGTGCGCGAGCGCGGAGGCGCGGCATTCGCTGATTGGTTTTCCCAAGATGCTATCGAGCTCAGCAACGGTCAGGCCCCCGTCAGCGGGCTGGTCGCTATCGTGAAGTCGGCTAACTGGGACCCCAAGGTTTATCAACTCACCTGGACTACCACCGATGCGCAGATGGGTCCGTCCGGCGACATGGGATACACGTGGGGACATTTTGAAGGGCACAGCAAGGATGCCGGAGGCAATCCAGTGACAACGACGGGCCGTTACATCACGATGTGGCGCAAGGAAAAAGACGGAAGCTGGAAAGTAGTCCTCGACGCAGGCGCCAACGAACCCGCCGCCGCGGGCGATTGCTGCAAGCTGCCGAATTCGTAGGGCCACGCCGATCGGGCGGCTTTCAACTTCTTCAGAGACCACGCATGCCGAATACAGGCAAAAACCGAGGCCGAGTGGAGAATGATCGCCTGGAGAAACTGTCCGCGATATGTCTCGCACTTCCGGCTGTCCGTGAGAATCAGCTCTCTCACGCTAATTTCCGAGTGGCAAAGAAAGTGTTCGCATACTACCTGAACAATCATCATGACGATGGCATCGTTTGCGTCTGCTGCAAGGTCCTGCCCGGCGACAACGAACGCCTCATCGCCGCAAGTCCGCAGAAGTTCATCATGCCCGCTACATTGGCCATCGCGGTTGGGTGGGACTACGCCTCGATCGCTCCACCGTTGATTGGGCTGAAGTAAAGGAACTCGTCCACGGCAGCTACGAACAGACCGCGCCGAAAAGACTGCTCAACTTGCTCGAAGAAATTTGATTGGCATACCTGCGCACGTCCCTGGTAACGACACTCCAAACGAAGTCCCATTGTGCAGCCGATTCCCTTCCCCAGTCAGAACCGTCAGAATGGTGAGTGGACTCCAGTAGAACAACTGTTCGCGCCGCTCGGCGGCTCCGCGGTTTCCCGCGCCGATTGAACAGGATGATTCCCACTTGCCATATGACACTCGTCCTGGCCGCTAGCCTCATCGCACTCGCTGCTGGTCTGAGCGTAGCGGCGCAGGATCCCTCGCAGACAAACTCAACCGCCAATACGAGCCAGCAAACCACGGTGCACGGCATCGTGCGCAATGGGGCCTCCGGTGAACCACTGCCCCACGCGCTCGTGCGCATCAGCGGGGATGCCTCCACCGGTGCGTTGTCCGATGGTGAAGGACGCTTTGAAATCGCGGATGTGCCCGAAGGCCCACAGGAGTTCACGATCGTAAAACCTGGTTTCATGGATGAAGAGGAAGCTGGCGAAGACAGCAACGCACACAACTCACGCGGCTTCGGTCACAACGTGATCATCGCGGCCCCAATGGGCGACGTCGTGTTCACGATGGAGCCAACCAATGCGATACAAGGGCAAATTCAGCTCTCCACCGGCGATGTGGCGCAGGGCATCCAGTTAACTCTGCTCAAACGCGCTGTGCAGGACGGACGCGCGGTGTGGCAGAACTTCGCAAATACAAAGACAAACACTGAAGGCACGTATCGCTTCGGCGAGTTGTCCGACGGACAATACGCGGTCTACACAACGCCGACGATGGATAGCGAGGCCGCCACCAATTTGGTTGAAAACGGAAGTGGAAATAACGTACCGCGCGAGGGATATGCGAGCGTCTACTATCCAGATGCGCGCGACCTGGCCAGCGCAGCGAAGATTCGAGTGGCCGGGGGTGAACAGGCACAGGCCAATATCACGCTCACGCTCGAGCCGTTTCAATCGGTGACTGCGACAGTAACCATGCCGAGTGTAAAAAAGCTCGATGGCGACGAAGTCTCCGCACAAGTGATGGACGGGGCGGGACATCAGCTGCCCTACTCGGTTCTGTATGATGCGTCGACACACACCGTGCAGGCAGCGCTTCCCAATGGAACATACAGCTTGGTGGCAAACCTGATTCCCGCGCAAGCTCTCCGGGAAATCCCGACTGCCGCCGGGGAACGATTCGACGTTTCGATTAAAGGCCTCACCCCGGTTTCAGGCCAGGTTGCTTTTGGTGTTGCGGACCGCGCTGTCTCAAATCTCCGCCTTCCAATGTCCACCGTGAGCAGCACTCCGGTTCAGGTGACGGTTGCGCATAGTCCGGACAGCGTACCCCAGAGCGCCGAACCTCAGGTTTACCTCACCCTCACTCAGGCAGGTGGAGGCACCTCCGACGGCATGACAAGTGAATTCGCTGAAGGAAGAATTTCCGATCTCGTGCAGAACACGCACCCCCCTGCGGGCCCCTACTGGGTTCACACAAGCATCGCTCCCAGAATAATGTGCGAAGGTTCATTCACGGCAAGCGGCGAGAGTCTCTCCCGCGCGCCACTGATCATCAACGATGCCAGATCGGCCGGTGCTCCGCTAGTCCTCGCCCTGCGGGATGACTGCGGACGGCTGACGCTCTCGCTTCCAGGATCGGTAGGACTGGGCGTAGGCGAAGAGCCCTTTTACACGGTGTACGCAGTCCCCGATTTCGATTCAACAGAAGATGTAGTGCCGCAGACGCTGCGACCTTCAACCGGCGGCAAAATTACGCTCACGGGACTGACACCCGGCAGCTATCACGTGTACACATTCTCGAAGCCCGTGGCACTGGAGTATCGCAATCCGGCAGTCATGGCAACGCTGCGGGGTCAGCCTATAACCGTCGCACCTGTTGTAGAGACCGAACTCACCGTCGAGGTGCCGCAGCGGTGAGGTCCGTGAAATTAGCAATTCGCGAAACGGCCAGCTGGCTCAGCGGAGTCATGATGTTCAGTGCCATCCTCGTGATGGCACAAACAGCATCGCGATCGCCGGCTGCCAATGCCACGCCAGGAACATATCGTATCGGCGGTGTACTGGTGAACGCGGCGACGGGCGAGCCAATACGAAGAGCGAATGTCGAGGCGCTGAATGTCGCTGACAGCCACGCGGTGGCCTTGTGCGTGACTGACAGCGAGGGCCGTTTCGCTCTCGACAGGCTGCCCGCGGCAAAATACCAGCTCACCGCATCCAAGCGAGGCTTTCGCACCGCTTTTTACGACGAGCACGACGAGTTCTCGAGCGCCATTGTGACCGGCCCCGGCCAGGACACTTCTCAACTCGAATTCAAGCTGACACCCGGCGCGTTGGTCCGCGGCGTGGTAACCGGCAACGATGGCGAACCCGTGGCAAATGCCCGGGTGATGTTATTCAAGCGGTCCCAATTTCCAGCACTTGGAGAGCGAACAATCCAAGTCGATGGGACGATCACTGACGATACCGGCGCCTACTACTTTGGCGATCTTGCGGCAGGCGAGTATCTATTGGCGGTGGTGGCCGAGCCATGGTACGCATTGCACGAAGGCGCTCCGACCAGGCGGAATGCAGTCCTCGATGTGGCTTACCCCGTCACGTATTTCGACTCAACAACTGAGGAAGGATCCGCGACTCCTATCGTCCTCGCTGGGGGAAGCCGCCAGGAGGCGAATATCAGCCTGCATGCGGTGCCGGCGCTGCACCTGTTATTCTCCACTCCGCGAAAATCGAATGGGTCCGTGCCAATGCCGCAGTTGCAGCAGACCCTTTTCGGAAGCGCAATTCCCTCCGAGATTCCTAGCGAAACGATGGATACCCGGGCCGGCACAGCGGAGATCCGCGGCATTGCCCCCGGCCACTACGAACTTACGCAGGGCGATCCGTTGCGCATCGTTGACCTCGATCTCACTGTCAGCCAGCAGGTGGACGCGGATGCAGGCAGCACAGCCAATGCAGTGGAAGGGCGAGTGCGCATGGCCTCGGGGCATCCAGTTCCCGACGAGATTACGATGTCGCTGCAACGTGTGGACGACGGACTTGGGCAGCGCCTTGATGCTGCACAGGCGCTCCAGGGACGCTTCAGATTCTCCGCCGTGCCGCCAGGCTTGTGGGCCGTAATGGCCACCACGCGCGACAAGGCTTTGCCAGTGATGGCCGTAAATGTGGGCGGCGTCCAGCGCGCTGGAAACACCGTCACTGTAAGGGATCGTGCCTCTGAGCTTGTCGTCACACTCAGCGAAGCGCCGACACGCCTGGAAGGATTTGCACGGAAGGATGGAAAGAGATTCGCGGGTGCAATGATCATGCTACTGCCGAAGAATCGAGCACTCTGGAAAGTGATGACGCGCCGCGATCAATCGGACTCGGATGGGAGTTTCGCGCTGCCTGACGTCGCACCAGGTGACTACACCGCGATTGCTATCGAAGAGGGATGGGCGCTGGATTGGACCAGCCCCGAGGCAATGGCGCGCTATCTTCCCGGCGGAACAAGCGTCACAGTAACAGAGCAATCAGGATCGCTTATCCGTTTGAATTCGCCCGTAGAGGTTCAGATGCGGTGACGCGTTTCGTGGAAGCTGGGCCGAGAAGGTAGTCTATGAGGGTACCGATTTTTGATTGCACGACGCCCCGCGGTCAGAGGCCGAACACCGGTTGAGCAGTTAATGCATATATAAACTGCGGAACCGGTCCATGGCTGATGCGTCGCACTATGGTGTTGAGGAGAATTTGCATTGAAGAGTAAGTTGCTTTTTTTAATTCTGGCCGTGGCGTCAGCCACTGTTGTCCCGTTCTCTGCTTCAGGCCAGGTTGCCCCTGAACGGCCTCCGAAGGATCTCTCCGGGCCGGATTACAAATATGAAGCCTTTGTCGGGTTTGGTTACACGAGCTTGAACCAGGTCAACCAGTCACGCAGCGGCTTGGGAGGCATCACGGGTTCGGTTACGCGCAAATTTGGCGATCACTTCGGAGTCAAAGGAGACTACGGATACTATCTGTGGGACGTCACTGCAACGAACGCCGGAAATCCGTCTGTCAGTATGTTCCTCGCAGGCCCTGAAGTTCACGGAAACCTATTCGAAAAATGGAGCGCCTATGCCGAGGGTCTGATCGGTGGAGTGCACACTGGCGGCGTTTCCATTCAACCTGATGTTTCGTTCGCGGGCGGCGTCGGCGTGGGAATGGACTACAACAGGACTGCACGCTGGGGAATCCGCGCATACGGCGACTACATCGGGTCGTCATTCACTCTGACACCTTTCGAGCCAGGTTTCTCCGCGCACACTCGCTGGAATGCTCGCGCTGGCATTGGTGTTGTCTACCACTTCTGATTAGAGAATTGGCGAACTGTTCTCACGGGGCGGAGGCGTAAGCTTTCCGCCCCTTGCGTTTGCCTCAAAGCTGCGGCTTTGACGCGATGAAATAGCTGAGCGAAACGATTCCGCTGGGAAATGTACGCGAGTCCTTGAATCGCAGCGGCCAGCGTCGTCCTTCTGGAACCAGGGGAACGCCCCCACCCAGAAGCACAGGAATAATGGAGACTTCAACGCGGTCGACCAGTCCCTCGTCAAGAAGACTGCGAAACGTTGTGCCGCCGCCGAAGAGCCAGATGTCTTTGCCCGAAGTGCGCTTCAATGCGCTCACGGTTTTCGCCAAACCTGAAGAGACTAGAGTGACGTCGCGATGCTGGTCCGCGTCGAGGGTCGTTGAGGCCACGAAAACTTTCATGCCTAATTCTCTGGGCGATCGGCCCTCGCGGAGCATGAACTCGTAAGTATGTCGTCCCATGACGGCAGTATCGAATTGGCGGAAAATTTCGCCGAAGTCGATCGTTGGATCCTGGACGATCCAATCGTATTCACCTTTCGGGCCTGCGATGAAGCCGTCAAGGCTGGTGGCGACGCTGTAGACGAGCTGACGCACGGTCCACTCTGCACTGCAACTGTCAACACGCATCAGTGTACTCGCATTCTTCGATTCTTCTAGGATGTCGAGACCCATTTGAAACGGCGTAATGCGCTTGTTTGCAACAGTTAATCGAGCGTCCGATTTCCCACCCGACGAGGGCTCTTTTGTTCATTACTTTCGGAACATTTTTATTAGTTACGGAGTAGACATACAACTAAGATGGCATTTACTCTTAAGACAACAACCAATTACATCGGACGCCAGCTGTTCCGCATCCCTCTGAGTCTCGAGCTCTAGGGTCAGCGGAGCTATTGTTCCGCGAACTCCTTGAAGGTCTCCTCCAGGGGTCGGGGGAAGGTGTGCGCTCGCATAGGAGTGTAGAGTAGTGAAATCATATTCAGTCTTAAGTTTCTCATATCATTGGGTTAATGTAGTTGCAAGAAAGTTTTCCCAAACCCGTCAAATCGCTCTCATCGCAGCAATCATCGGCTGTCTCTCATTGGGTGCCAAGGCGCAGTCGGCAAGCAATATCTCCTGCCAAAACAGTTCTTTCAGCTCGGCTGGGACCGATATATGTTCGGTCTACCTCAGCAGTACCGCGCAGAGTCAAGTTCCGGTCTACATATATAGCAGCGATTCGGCCCTGGCGGTTCCAGGCGCTGTCTATGTAAATGCGGGCGCATCCTCGGTCGCATTCACGGTGAATCTGGCGTCGGTTTCTTCCGCGCGCACGGTTTGGATCACGGCGCAGGCAAGCACTGCAATGGGAACCAGGCAGACTTACGGGATTCAGTTAACCTCTCCTGCTTCGACGAAACCGACGCAACCTGCACAACCGACGCAACCTGCACAACCGACCCAACCTGCGCAACCGACCCAACCCGCACAACCGACGCAACCTGCACAACCGACGCAACCTGCGCAACCGACGCAACCTGCGCAACCTGCACAACCACAGTTGAGCAGAATTTCCTGCCAGACCGGTTCATACAGCTCCGCTGGAACGGATTCATGCTCGGTCTCTCTCAGCGGCGCAGCGCAAAGCCAAATCGGCATACGTCTGTCCAGCAGTGATCCGGCCCTCACGATTCCGGGTACTGTCTATATCAATTCGGGTGCATCGTCTGTCGCATTCAGCGCGAACCTGGCGTCTGTGTCCTCAGCGCGCACGGTCTGGATCACGGCGCAAGCAGCCAGTGGAAGCGGAAGCAGCTCGACCTACGGCATCCAGTTGACCCCTCCAGCTTCAACCTCACCTACACAACTGCAATTAAGCAAGATCTCTTGCCAAACCAGCTCCTTCAGTTCCGCTGGAACCGATACATGTTCGGCATCTCTCAGCGGCACCGCGCAGAGTCAGGTCGCCGTGTATCTCTACAGCAGCGACTCGGCCCTCACGATCCCAGGTGCTGTTTACGTAAACGCCGGCGCAACCTCAGTCACATTCAGCGCGAATCTTGCGTCAGTAACATCAGCCCGCACGGTGTGGATCACTGGACAGGCAAGCATCGCAATGGCGGTCAAAGCGACCTATGGAATCCAGCTCGCCCCTTCGTCGACAACAAAAACTCCGATTCTCACAGTCAACGCAACCAGCATCCCGTTTGGCGCTGTCAACCTAAACGCCAAAGCAGTGCAGACGGTGACCCTCACGTCCAGCGGCACGGCACCTGTCACCGTAAACTCGGCGGCTGTGACCGGCACTGGATTCTCAATGTCCGGATCGAGTTTCCCGGTTACCTTGAATCCCGGTCAGACACTGAATCTCAACCTGCAGTTTGCTCCGACCACTGCTGGTTCGGCTACGGGCCAGCTCACGATCACAAGCAACTCTTCCTCTAACCCGACCGCGAATTTCGCATTGAGCGGAACCGCTACGTCTGCATCTACATCGCATCAGATTAATCTGAGTTGGAGCGCGCCGGCCGCGGCGTCTACGGTCGCCGGCTACAACGTCTACCGGGCGGCGAGCGGCACCTCATCGTTCCAGCGTCTCAACTCCTCACCTGTTGGATCGACAAACTACACAGATTCCGCGGTCACAAACGGTAAGGCGTATGTTTACACCGTGAAGAGTGTAGATTATGCCGGAGCGGAAAGCGCGGCTTCGAATTCGAGCACTGCTACCATTCCGGGGAATTAACGACTGCTTGCTCTTCACTTTTGAGGCCCACCGTACCATGGTGGGCCTCGTTTTTTTCTTCTAACCGCAATGGATACGGAGCACTCATCCGCCTCGTCTCTCTTTCGCTTTTAAACGGCGGTTTTCTGCTTCCAATTCCTCCAGGCGATCACGCATCGGCTCCAGGATCTTCGCCAGTTCGGCCTGAGAGTAGCGCGGCGTAATGTGCTGCTGGCAGTTCCAGTCGAAGGCTTCAACGTGAATCACAATCGCGCGCTCGGGCGGTGTTTTTTCCTCGGGCACCCGCAAGGACTCGATCAGTTTCTCCGCTTCGGCATCGCCTTCGTAAATCTTCGCCCTTCCCATGACCTTCAATCGGCTTTGTGTCGGATAGTCCATGAAAAAGAGCGCAACCCGATCGTCATGTTTAAGGTTCGCAGTACTGATGTACTGCTTGTTGCCGCGCAGGTCTGCAAATCCAAGTGTTCGATCATCGAGGATGTGAATGAACCCGATCTTGCCGCCGCGAAACTGGATATAGGGCCAGCCCGTTTCCGAAACAGACGCCATATAAAAGCCATCGCGTTCGCGGATAAATGCCTCCTCGTGCGGTCCGAGGCGATCACCCGGGTCGTCAGACTGCTCGACGCGCTCGTAAAGGTGGCGGCTGCCATGAACCTCTTGCTCTTGTTTCACCAGAGGCGTGAAAGCTAATTCCGCAAAGCGTCGACCCATGGAGTCTCCTGATCCTGCGGGATAGGATGATTGGGCTCATCCGCTGGGTTCTGAAAGTAACCCATCTGGATGCCTTTGGCTGCTCCCGCCCGTGGTCTAGCTTGATTCGAAGTTTGAATTGGAAGCAATCCCATGCTCCAGCTTCTTTGACAGCAAGATGCTCGATACGCAAAAACCAATAAACAAGTAATAGCCAGGCAGAATCTTCGAAGCATTCGTCGGGATCATCACCTGTTGGACATTCGGCATGTCGCGCAAGCCGCCCCACGCGTTTCCGATAACGCCGTTGAACGCGACGAAGGACATGAAGATGGCAAGGACCATGACGTCGGCCATCGACCACTTCGACAGTTCGAAAGCCAACAGCTTGATCAATCGGTTGGTGCGCAACAGCGCGGGCCGGAAGAGACACGCGCCGAGCGCCAGCATCTTCAGCGCCGGAAAGACTACGCTGAACAGGATCACCAGCACGCCAACCAGCGTCATCTCCGGCCGCCCCATCAGTATCAGTGTCTGGCACACCTCAAGGACGGTCTTGCTCCGGTAGTACAACGACTGGTCGCGAAACTCAATGGGCGTTCCAAGCAGGGTCGCATCCAGTTTCGTAATCCGGACTTCAACCTCCAGCATCGGGCTGAGCACGCCTCCCGCCAGCATCGCAATGCAGAACAACATCAGCACCACCACAGCCCCCCGCGAGAGCGTTCGCTTCCCCGCCATGAGCACGATGAACCCAACAGCCGCCGATGCCAGCACGATGAGATAGTCGCGAGTCAGTTGCGTGTCAGCTTCCGCAATCCGTTTGCCGAGCGTCTCCTCGCAAATTGAGCCGCTCGCGCATCCATATTGATTCAAGATCGCGTTGTAGGTAGTCATGTCCGTCGAGCTGAACGTGCTCTTCACCGCGTCATCAAGGACGCCGCGGATGGAATCCTTGAAGCTCTCTTGCGTTTGCGGCTTGGCAAGTTCCTTCATCACCACGTCGGTGTACTCAGGCACATGTGGGCGCAGGGATGCGACGATCATGTTCACAAGCATTGGGGGCGCGCCGCTGGGCTTGCCCGGTGCTTTGGGATTGGGCGACGTCATCTGTGTCTTGATGTTGTCCAGAAGGGCATACAGCGACCGTTCAACCATTGGCCGCAGGCTCTTGCTCTGTCCCTTCAGATCGAGCTTGTCGACTTGTGCGTTGAGCATCGGGCCAATGATCGCGCGCCACTGGTCGGCGCTCAGAATCCCGTAGCGAGCATGCGTGATTTCAGCCAGGTCAATGCGAAGCAGGCGGCGCGCAGCCAGCCCATCAATCGTCTTCCAACTGAACCATATCGCCGGCAACAGCAAGATCACGCCAACGGCTAAGCGAAAGTCGAACCAACGCGAATGCTTGACCGATGACGGATTCGTCGCTGTCCCCACGTCTTCCACGATGTTGTTGAGTATAGAACCCGGGCCAACCCGCGAAGATCGATCGCGTGTTTCGGTGCGGCACGCAACGGGTGTCCCATCCAGGTTCCGCTTGGGTGGGAAAGCACGATCCCAGCCGGCCAAAATCTTCATTTGCTTGAGCATCGCGCAGCGACAACCATCACTGCCGCCAGATCAACATTCCCGCACTCAGCCCTCTTCCGCCTCGCGCAGCTTAGCAATCACAGTGAAGTCTTCCAGTGTCGTCGTGTCGCCCTTGATCTCGCCGTGCGTGGCCAGTTCGCGCAGCAACCGGCGCATGATTTTCCCGCTGCGGGTCTTTGGCAGTGCTTCAGTGAAGCGGATATCGTCAGGCCGTGCCAGCGCGCCGATCTCCTTTGACACCCACTTGCGCAGTTCGTCCTTCAATTCGTTCGAGGGCTCGTTTCCGCTCTCGAGCGAGACGAATGCTGAAATGGCCTGCCCCTTAAGCGCATCGGGACGCCCAACAACAGCCGCTTCGGCCACCTTGGGATGAGCGACGAGCGCCGACTCCACTTCCATGGTTCCCAGTCGATGTCCGCTCACGTTGATCACGTCGTCAACACGACCCATCAGCCAGAAATATCCATCAGCGTCCTGTCGTGCACCGTCACCGGTGAAGTAGCAGCCCGGCACATCGGACCAATACGTCCGCTGAAAACGCTCAGGATCGCCGTAGACCGTCCTCGCCATCGAAGGCCACGGCTTGCGGACGATAAGCAATCCGCCTGAGCCAGCCGGAACCGTATGAAACTTCCCTTCTGCATCTGGTTTCGTAATGACCTCCGGCTGAATGCCGAAAAAAGGCCGCGTCGCCGACCCGGGCTTCGTCGGAACAGCGCCCGGAAGCGGCGCAATCATGATCGCGCCCGTCTCGGTCTGCCACCAGGTGTCGACAATCGGGCACCGGTTGCGTCCGATCTTCTCGCGATACCACATCCATGCTTCTGGATTGATAGGTTCGCCAACAGTACCCAGCAGTCGCAGTGAGTCCAGCTTGAATTTCTCCACATGCTGATCGCCCCACTTCATAAACGCGCGAATCGCAGTAGGTGCGGTGTAAAAAATCGTAACGCGGTGATCGTCGATGATCCTCCAGAACCGCGAAAAATCCGGCCAGTTCGGCGCGCCCTCGTACATCAGTACCGTTGCGCCATTCTGCAGCGGTCCATACACAACATACGAATGGCCGGTAACCCAGCCGATGTCGGCCGAACACCAGTAGATGTCGTCATCGTGCAGATCGAAAACATACTTCGAAGTGATGTACGTCTGCACTGCGTATCCGCCGGTAGTGTGGACGAGCCCTTTCGGTTTTCCCGTCGTGCCCGAGGTGTAAAGAATGTAGAGCGGATCTTCAGAATCCAACGCCTCGGCCGGACACTCAGTCGGCGCATTTGCCACGAGGTCGTGCCACCAGCGATCGCGACCTTCCACCATGTTTACAGGAGATCCCGTGCGCTTGTAGACGATAACGTGGTCCACCGTATGGCACGCAGGCATGGCTTCGTCGACCGTGCGCTTCAGCTGAATCTCCGTTCCCCGGCGATAGCTCGTGTCCTGCGTAATGATAGCGACGCAGCCGCAATCGTTCACGCGATCGGCGATCGCGTTGGCCGCGAATCCGCCGAAAATGACAGAGTGGATAGCCCCAATCCGCGCGCAGGCCAGCACTGCGATCGCCAGCTCAGGCGTCATACCCATGTACACCGCAACGCGATCGCCCTTCTTGATCCCCAAGGCCTTCAGACCGTTGGCGAAACGCTGCACTTCCGTAAGCAGCTCTGCGTAGGTGTAACGGCGCACTTCGCCCGGCTCGCCCTCCCAGATGATCGCCGTCTTGTCGGCGCGCTCGCTCTTCACGTGCCGGTCGAGGCAGTTGTAGCTCAGGTTCAACTTGCCGCCGACAAACCATTTCGCCGAAGGCAGATTCCACTCCAGCACCTTATCCCACGGCTTGAACCAGTGCAGCTCCTTCGCAATCCCAGCCCAGAACGCTTCCGGATCCTCGATGGACTTCTTGTACATCGCCTCGTATTCATCGAGGCTCTTGATGTGCGCTTGTTTTGAGAACTCTGCCGGCGGTGGGAAAACACGATTTTCGCGGAGCGTTGATTCGAGATCCTGATTGGAAAGAGATGAGACCGATTTGGGATCAGCGGGAACGTGCGTCGAAGACATAAATAAATCCCTTCAGGGGAAGAGCACAAAGTTGCAATATGGGGTTGGCACGTTCATTCGATCGCCGCGCCAGTAGAAATTGCATGGGTGTCACTTTATCGAGGCAGGGGCACAGACGGCAAGCCACCCCTCCCAAAGGAACCAACCGCGGGGCGCCTTATAGGAATCAACTCTTGAATTCAGGGCGGTTTTGGGGCCACTACTTCGCGGAAAGATCCGCTTCCTCCCAGATCAGCGTCCCGTGCGTCTCTTTCAGGAAAATCATCCCAAAGACGAACGTGAGCGCTGCAACGGCCATTGGATAGTAAAGCCCAGCGTAAATATTCCCCGAAGACGCGCAAAGCGAAAGCCCGATCAGCGGCAGCAATCCTCCAAACACGCCGTTGCCAATGTGATACGGCAGCGAAACAGAGGTGTAGCGCACCTTGGCAGGGAAGGCTTCCACGAGATACGCGGCGATGGGGCCGTAGATCATGCAGGCGAAGATGACCTGAATCCAGATAAGAAACATCAGCATGGGCTGGTTGGCATTCGTCGCCTCTTTTGCAGGAACCATCTTTCCCGTTGCCGCATCCTGCGTGAGCGGGGTGAGCTTGATCGCGCCCGTCACCTTGTCCTTCACCGAACTCACAGAAACAACATTGTTCCCCGCTGCCTGCTCCATCGCCTTGTAGATGGGAATGTAGGAGACAACTGCGATCAACAGCGCGGCCATCATCAGCTTCTTGCGGCCAATGCGATCAGAGAGCGCGCCAAAAACCGTGAAGAACGGCATCGAGGCCAGCAACGCAACAGCGACGATGATATTGGCAGTGCGCGCATTGACCTTGAGAATCGTCTGCAGATAGAACAGCGCATAAAACTGCCCCGTGTACCAGACCACTCCCTGCCCCGCCGTTGCCCCGAGTAACGAGATCAAGACCTGCTTCAGGTTCGACCATTTTGTGAACGCGTCAGTCAAAGGCTTTGTGGAGTGCGTGCCGGCCGACTTCATCTGCGTGAAGATCGGCGATTCCTTCATTCGAATCCGAATGTAGAGCGAGATGCTTACCAGTATCAGCGAAAGCAAAAACGGCAAACGCCAGCCCCAATCCTGAAATTTCGCCGGACTCAGGCTCTGTTGCGTGAGAATGATAACCACGAGCGAAACAAACAGGCCGAGCGTCGCGGTGATCTGGATGAAGCTGGTGTAGTAGCCGCGGCTCCGGTCCGGCACATGTTCGGCAACATACACCGCGGCGCCTCCATACTCGCCACCCAGCGCCAGCCCTTGCAGCATGCGAATCACAATCAAAATAATCGCGGAAAACCATCCGGCCGTCTTGTAAGTCGGCATCAGGCCAATCGCAGCCGTTGAGGCTCCCATGATGCTGAGAGTGATAATAAAGGCGATCCTGCGGCCGAAGAGATCACCGATACGGCCAAAGAAAATAGCCCCGAAAGGTCGCACCAGAAAGCCGACCGCGAAAGTCGCCAAGTACGCGATAAGTGCAAACGTGTCGTTACCGGGCGGATAAAACTTGACAGAGAGCACGGCCGCGAGCGAGCCAAAAATGTAGAAATCGTACCACTCGATCAAGGTTCCAGTAGAGGAGCCAAGGATCACGCGGGTGATACTGACTGCGCCCGCAGTGGCGGCGCTTGATGGGCGATTAGTTGCCATTCGATTTCTCGTCCTCGAGGAGTCGCGTGTTTCTTTGTGAGAGATTTCCCACGGAAGTTAGCGACGCATAATGTGGGGAGTTCGCTGCCTACTCTGCTGGCGCGGCGCCGTGAATGTCAAGTTAATTTCTATCGATAGTGCTTAAAGCAATTGAGTTAGCTCATTCATTCGCCATCAAGTCCGCGAAAGTGATGGCGTGGTTCCAGTTCTTCGCAAGTTATTCCGCGGCTGCCGGGGCTGGCTGGGGCACAGGCGCCGACCGGTTCTCCTTCTTCTCGGTCAGCAGTTCCTCCCAGATCAGAGTGCCATGACTCTCCTTGAGGAAGACCGTGCCCACGACAAGGGTGAGCGTGGCAACTGCGATCGGAAAGATGAGTCCCGCATAAATGTTTCCGGTGGAAGCGCACAAACTCACACCGATTAAAGGCAGCAATCCGCCGAAGACCCCGTTGCCGATGTGATACGGCAGAGAGACCGACGTATAGCGAATCCGCGCTGGAAATGCCTCCACCAGGTAAGCAGCGAGCGGCCCGTAGAGCATGATCGAGAAGACGTTCTGAATAAACACGAGCAGAATGAGCGCCGCCTGGTTTGGATGTGTAGCTTCAGGAGCCGGAACCAGAAACCCGTTGTCCGCACTGCGCGTCAGCGAGGTGAGCCGGATGTCGCCCGTAACCGCGTCCTTGGCCGAACTGACCGCGACGACATTGTTCCCCGCCGCCTGCTGCATGGCCTTGTAAATCGGGAGGAAACAAACAACGGCCAGCAGTAATCCGCTCATCATGATCTTCTTGCGGCCGATGCGGTCCGAGAGCGCTCCACAGAGTGGATAGAGAGGTATCGCGCTCACCATGGCGATGGCCATGACTACGTTGGAGGTGTGAGCATTCACCCGCAGAATGTTCTGAAGATAGAAAAGTGCGAAGAACATTCCTGTATAGGAAACGACAGACTGGCCCGCTGCTGCGCCGAAGAGCGAAATCAGCACCTGCTTCAGGTTTTCCCATTTGCCGAAGGCATCCTTCAGAGGCGTGCACGATTGTTTTCCCGAAGCCTTGATGTGCGCAAAAATCGGCGACTCCTTCATTCGAATACGAATGTAGAGAGAAACGCCGACGAAAATGAGCGACAGCAGAAACGGTAGTCGCCATCCCCATTGCTGAAAGCTCGCACCAGTCATGAAATTTTCGGTGATCAGAATGACGCCCAGCGAGAGCACCATTCCCAGCCCCGCGGTGAGTTGCAAAAAGCTGGTGTAGAATCCGCGCTTGCGATCGGGCACATGCTCTGCCAGATAGACTGCCGCTCCTCCGTACTCTCCGCCAAGTGCCAGCCCTTGCAATAGCCGAATGGTGATGAGCGCGATGGGTGCGAACCAGCCTGCCGTTTTGAATGTTGGCAGCATGCCGATAGCCGCGGTAGATCCGCCCATAATGCTGAGGGTGAAGATGAATGCGATGCGGCGGCCGAAAATATCGCCGACACAGCCGAAGAACAGCGCTCCAAATGGACGCACCAGAAACCCGATGGCAAATGTGGCGAGATAGGCAATCAGCGCGAAAGTGTCGTTACCCGGCGGATAAAACTTGACCGCAAGAACAGACGTGAGCGAGCCGAAGATGTAGAAGTCGTACCACTCGATCATCGTTCCAGTAGCAGAACCCAGAACCACCCGCACCAGTGACTTGGGACGGGCAATGATGGTGCCGGATACATCGGATGCCATTCGCCGTCGACCTCGTAAAGAGTCCCGTAATCAGAGGGGTCAGCACCGGGGACGTAACGTCACTCTGCTGGTCCCATTGCATTTAAGTCAAGAAAATTCGAGCACTACACCATAGCCGCAGACGTTCGCGCGATAAGAACGCCTGTCACAAATTACAGTTGTCCCGACCCAAACCCTTCTCGATAATCCGACTGCCTCGGCAAGAAAAATCACCATCGGCACAAAAGTGAACTAACGCCGACTGCGCCTTTCAATCGAAACTCCACCCCCCCAAGGAGCGAATCATGGGATCTGCGACAGGCTCAATCAACAAATCATCCGGCTCTGAAATCTCCGCTGGCGACGCCCGCGCGATTGCGAAAGAAGCCTACATCTACGGCTTCCCAATGGTCATGAACTACCACACGATGTACAAGCAGGTGATTGACAAGAAAAGTCCAGATCATCGTGGCGACTTCAACACCGTCTACAGTTCGAAATCTGTTGCAACCCCGGATGACAAGTTCGTCGTCACTCCCAACTCCGATACTCCTTATTCCTACCTTTGGATGGATCTGCGCGCCGAGCCCCTCGTCGTCACAATGCCCAGGATCGAGCCAAACCGCTACTACACTACCCAGCTTGTCGATCTCTACACCTACAACTTTGCCTATCTCGGCACCCGCGCATTCGGCAACGACGGAGGAGTCTTCGTCATTGCAGGTCCGGGTTGGAATGGCCCCAATCCCGCGGGAGTTAAAGCAGTCATTCGCACTGAAACCCAGTTCGCATATGGTCTCTTCCGTACCCAGCTTTTCAACCTGGCGGATCTCGCCAACGTAAATAAGATTCAGGCCGGCTATCACGCCGAACCACTCAGTTCTTTCCTCCAGCAGGCAGCCCCGCCCCCTGCCGCTGCGGTTGCCTGGCCGGAACCTACAGATGACATGAGCACCTCGCCGTCGATGTTTCCGCTCGTCAACTTCCTCTTTCAATTCTGTCCCGCGAATCCGTCGGAGAAAGATCTTCTGGCCCGCTTTGCTCGGCTCAACATCGGACCCGGCCAGACCTTCGACCTCGACAAGTTTTCGCCGGAGATTCAACAGGCCATCAAAGATGGAATCAAAGATTCCGGCCCCGACGTCGCTGCGGTTGTGAAGAAGATCAACGCAGACGAAATCTCCAGCGGGGATATGTTCGGCGCGCGCGATTTTCTGAAAGATAACTATCTCTATCGTTACGTCGGAGCGAAGCTCGGCCTCTACGGCAATTCAAAGCAGGACGCTCTCTACTTTGCTTACTTCGCCGACGCAAAAGGCCAGCCACTTAATGCCTCCCAATCAAGCTACGAGCTGCGCTTCGCCCAGGATCAACTTCCGCCAAACAAAGCCTTCTGGTCTCTCACCATGTACGACGGCAAGTCGCAATTGCTCGTTGCGAATCCCCTCAATCGCTATCTGCTCAATTCCACCAATCTCAACTCCTACGAGTACGACACCGACGGTTCACTTACCCTCCACATCTCCCGCACCAGGCCGGCGACAGCAAAGGAATCCAACTGGCTGCCTGCGCCCGATGGCCCCTTTTACTGCATCCTCCGCGTCTATCTTCCCGGCGAAGCGGTCCTCAATGGCAGCTGGAAGAAACCGGCGATGCAGCCAGTCCAATCAAGTTCTTAACTGTGCCGCTTGCGGGTCTCGTTCAGTGCAAGTGTTCAGAGTGGATCCACCGGATGCGAGTGCCCCCCGGGTCGCTCGCATCCGGCGCTTTGCAATTCGGTCAGTTCGGCTTTATAGCGAGGCGGATTGCCTGCTCGACCGGCGAGTAATCGCTGTCTGCACGCGTTAGCTCGATCGGGACATGCGGATAGAGCGGCGGCTGCGCCATGAAGCGCGGCGCCCGGCCCCGGTGGCTCTGTGCGGCGTGCACCAGGAACGGATGGCACAAATACACCGTGCCTGCCCCTCCGATAGCAACCGCTTCCGGAAACCCGTCGGTCGCCGGCGCTGCTGCATTTGCGAGCTCAAGTGTTGTCATCCCTTCGTCGCCCGCGGGACGCAGCAGACGTGCGACCGGCCAATGCGAACCGATCCGAATGCGAGTGGGTGCATCGGCCTCATCAACGTCCGAAAAGAGAAAAAGCATGAGCAGCGCGCGGCCTCTTGAGAACTGGTTGATCCGCCACTCGAGATAAGAATCAACCTCCCGCTCCGGCGGAAAACTTGCATCGACGTGCCAACCTGCGTCACGTGGCTCATCGGGATGCGGAAAGCGGATCGGAAAGCTTCCGAGGCTCTCTCGCGGAACCCATCTGCCCTTACCAACCAGCATGTCGAAAGCCTGGTGAAGTATCGGAGTATTTGCGGCCATCCGGAATGGCTCGTGGGAGTAGTCCCCGAGCCGAATCACCGGCTTTGTCCAACTCGTGCGTTCGTTCGAATCACAACCCGTATCGCGCCAAAGAATATCGCGCGCGGCCTCGGCAATCTCTCTGGAGAATGCGTTGTCAATGCGAACGAATCCATCGTGGATAAACTGCTCGACCTCCGCATCGCCCAACGTGCGCCCTGCTACTCTGGGAATCGGTACTCATAAATCGAATCTCCTGTCTCTCGTTGGCGCGCATGCGCAGAATCTGTTGCGAAGCCGCAGGCAGCGACTCCGACTCAGCGCCGTACAGGCAGGCGCGAGCCAGAGAGGCTCACAGAAAGACAGCAAAGAACCGAATCATCATGGCGGCACGATGGTACTACTCTTTTTGAAGCAAAGAAATCTTCCGGAACATGGCCAGCCCAGTGGAACCACCTGATGACGTACCTACCCTCTGTACCGCTTCTGGTGCCATATCCATGCCGTGCGAACGATATCATCCAGCTGCGTATACCTTGGCCTCCAGCCGAGCTCGCGCATCGCTTTTTCTGAGCTTGCCACGAGCACCGCTGGATCGCCGGCGCGCCGGGGATGCAACTCGGCAGGAATCGGGTGGCCTGTCACGCGACGAGCGGACTCGATGACCTCGCGCACGCTGAAGCCCTGACCGTTGCCGAGATTGAAAATCAGGCGAGACTTCGCCGCGGCATTCGTCTCAAGAGCCTCCACGGCAAGCACGTGCGCATCAGCCAGATCCGAGACATGGATATAGTCGCGGATACAGGTGCCATCCGGCGTTGGATAGTCATCTCCATAAATCCGAATCGATTGCCGCCGCCCCAGCGCCACATCGAGAATGAGCGGGATCAGATGCGATTCGGGCTCATGATTCTCTCCGCGAGTGATTCCCTCCGGGCCTTCGGGCGCTCCCGCCACGTTGAAATAGCGGAGCGCCACCGAACGCAGCCCGTGAATCGCGTGGAACCAGTTGAGCATGGTCTCAACCATCAGCTTTGACTCGCCATAAACGTTAGTCGGCTTGAGCCGCGCATCTTCTTTGATGGGAACGGATTCCGGCTCGCCGTATACCGCTGCCGTTGACGAAAACACTAGCCGGCGAGGACCCTCGGCAATAACGGCCTCGAGCAAAGCCAGCGTGGAGGCAGTGTTGTTACGAAAAAACGTCTCGGGCCGCACCATTGATTCGCCCGCTTCGATCAACGCGGCAAAGTGAAGCACGTTCTCGAAAGGTCTGCCTTCGCTTTTGGCGGCCTTGAAAATGTTTTCGATCAGACCACGATCCGCCAGGTCGCCTTCGATGAATTCAATCCCGGCCGGAACCATCCCGCGGCGGGCATGGCAGAGGTTGTCAAACACTGTCGTCTCGTGACCCTGAACGGCTAGCAAAGTGGCAACTGTTCCACCGACATAACCGGCACCGCCGGTAACCAAAGTTCTCACAAAAATACTGTCCTTCCAGAGCGGATTGGGTTACCGTGAGTCTATTACAGCAGGCAAGCGGAAGCGCTTTTGGCGCGTTCAACTTGAAGAACGTCAATCAGGCGGCTTGCCCCAAACTTAAATGGAATGTGAACGCGGAAAAGCAATCATATTTCGGGTTTGAGGAAGGATACCCTGCTGCAGGCGTTCCTTTTTCCCTCCCTCCAAGCGAGGATCTGTAAGTTGAGTTTGATTATTGGAATTGCCGGGGGGCTGGATGCATTCGGGTCGGTCTCAGAAAAGCGGGTTTACCGCACGGTGTCGCACTATAATAGCGGGAAGCGCTAACGCTGGCGCTTGCGCATCCCCATTCGGTAGCATAGGGGAGGACTTTCGCCTACCTCCCATCCCGAATGGCGAGGGGCGTCGTCAAACAATGCAAGCGGGGCTGACAGGCACAAAAATCCCCTGCCTTCAGACACCGTATAACTCGCAACATTTTCTTCTTGGGCTTCCGTCAGTTGCCGCAGAAAGCGAAGATCGCTTGTGGCAATTGAAAATCATTCACGCATACCCGGAAAAGGCTGGGACCAAAATGACAATGTCGAGTCATTCTCGCGGTTCCTTCCTCTTCGGTGTTTTTTCTGACTCCTCCCAGACCCAAAACGCCGTCTCCATGGCTAACCCCGAGGTATGAAGATGCAGATGAGTGGCCATCCCAGTCGTACCACTTTCGGCTTGCTCCCCGAGCCTGAGGGGCGGTCTGCGCCATTTGTGACAAGCGTAACCGTCAACGTTATTGTTCTGGCTTTGTTAATTTATGTCGGAATGACGGCCAAGCGCGTCATACAGGAGCACAAGTTCGAGCAGACCGAATTGATCTTTCCTACTACACCGCCGCCCCAGCCTAAATTTAAGACTCCGCCTCCGCCGAAGCTTCCTGACCTGCCCAAGCCGAAGTTGGAAATGCAAATGGAGCCGCCCAAAATCAACATGCCGAAGCCGGAGCCCAAGCCCGCTCTGAAGCCGCTGGAAATGGAAGCCAAGCTAAACGCGCCGCCCGTGAAAGCGGCCAAACCGTCAATCATTCTGGCTCCTCAGCCAAAGGCTGCGCTGACTGCTGCCATGCCCGCTCAGAACAACACCGTAAAGCCTTCCACAGCACCCGTCCATCTCGGCGAAACTTTCGGCGTAACCCCGAATCCGAACGCAAGCAAGCCGGCGACAGTGGCGGCAATCGGCAATCCATATGGCGGCATGCAGGGCCCGGCCGTCGCTCCTCATGGAGTGGTAGGTTCGGCAGGAATCGGCAATGGACTGAAGTCTGGTTCGAACGCCGGAACCGTCGGCAAGGTTGCGCAAGCGGGAATCCCCGGCGGAACCGGAACCGCGACAACCGGCTATACCGGCGGAAAAGTGGCTTCGGCTGCAATTCAGACGCAGGTGGCAGCAGTGCCTGCCATGGCGCAGACACCGCGTGAAGTGGCGCCTACCAATCTCGAAGTCATCTCAAAACCGCCAGTGCAATATACACCGGAAGCGCGCCAGTTGCGGGTCCAGGGAGATGTAATCCTGCGCGTGACATTTACCGCATCCGGACAGGTCGTTATCAAGGGCGTAATTCACGGCCTGGGCCACGGACTAGATGAAGAAGCCCGTCGCGTTGCTGAGCAAATTCGTTTTCACCCTGCCACGCGCAATGGGCAGGCGGTGGACTTAACAACCAATATCACCATCACGTTTCAATTGGCATAGCGTCCAATTTGCACCAAAGATCACGACAGTGCACGCTAAGCTTCAACAAGTCAGGCGCTGTCGATGCAAGACCCGAAAGAACGAATCATCGTAGGAGATGACATGATGTCTCGAAAGATCGCCCTAACCCTCGTAACCTTGGTTCTTGGGACGTCCTGGGCGTACGCAAAGAAGGCTCCCAAATACGAGCCGACACACCAGTTGACTGCAGATCAGGCTGCGATTGTTCAGAAGGCCATTGGGCAGGAGAAGGTTCTCATTAAGGCTATCCAGCAGCGGACTCCGCTCGTGGAGACCTACATCCAGGACACCAGGCCCGATGTAAAGCTGTACCAGGTTCCCGTGGGCGATCAGTACACGCTTAGCCGCGTCGACTTCGGCAAGGGCTTTTTTGACAAGACCTATGAGCCGAAAGATGACCCCAGCAAAAAAGGTTGGTTCAAGGGCTCCATGGGAGCGATCACGGGTCTAACCAAGGCCCTTGGACTCGACAAGCACTTCACTTACAACCCGACGGGATTCATGCAGATGATGTTCCTGGATCCAACGGGATTCGATCAAGAGCACTACGAATTCAATTATGTGCGACGCGAATTCCTGGGGTCGGTTCGCACGTGGGTCTTCGATGTACATCCGAAGGTCTCCGGCATGGGCCGTTTCTATGGTCGTATCTGGATTGAGGACCAGGAGGGCAATGTCGTCCGCTTCAACGGAACCTACACCGGGCCAAGGTCAGAGGATGATTCGCGTTACTATTTTCACTTCGACAGCTGGCGCATGAATGTGCAGCCCAGCATCTGGCTGCCGGTTGCGATCTACGTTGAAGAAACCACCCGTAACGGCGACAAGCAGGAAGGCCTGAAGGCCCAGACGCACTTTTGGGGCTACAGCCTCAAGCTGCCCACGCGCGACAGCGAAAGCGTAAGCGTGAAGGTTGAAGACGCCGAGGACAAGAGCGATGACTCGCAGGACGTGAGCCCGCTTCAGGCCTCGCGCCAGTGGGTGCAGCAGGCCGAGAACAACGTCATCGACCGCCTTGAGCAGGCTGGCCTCGTCGCTCCATTGACGCCGAACGGTTTCGAGACCACGGTGCTCGACCAGATCGTGACCAACCTCGTGGTACCGAATAATATCCCGCTCGCCATGCCCGTGCATTGCCGGATCATGCTTACAAACACCATCGAAACCACCACTGTGGGAAATACCATTTTGCTCAGCAAGGGTGTCATAGACACCATGCCGCGCAACGAAGCGACCATCGCATCTGTAATCTCGATGGAACTGGCTCACATCGCGCTCGGCCACCACATCGATACGCGCTACGCATTCAACGATCGGCTCATGTTCCCCGACGAATCTTCGTTCCGCCGTATCAACATGAACCACACCGATCACGACAACCAGGAAGCTGCAGCCAAGGCTCAACAGTATCTTGACGCCTCGATGTACAAGGATCAGTTGACAACCGCTGGCCTGTACTGGGCACTGCTTGCCGATCGCGGCGCGGTGCTGAAGGCTCTGAACACGCCGAAGCTCGGCGATTCCCTGCTGAAGCCCGACGGCGCGCCGTGGATGACCACACTGGCCCACAGCGCTCCGAAGCTCAACTGGGACGATCTCGCACAGATTCCCGCGCTTCCACTGGGGAGCTGGCTGAAAACCGACCCGTGGGACGACCACGTCCATCAGTTGAATGCCAAGCTCTATGCCCCACTCAATCCGCGCGACAAGATGCCCTTGGAAGTGACCCCGGTTTACTACCGGTTGCAGCGCTACGACGAAGCTCAGTCCCAGGCGGCGAGCGCGGCGGCGAAGCCAAACGCTGCCGGTGCTGCAGCACAGCCGGCCGCGGGCGATCCGCCTCCGGCAACACCACAGACAACGGGTGGAACGCAGCCGCCAGCCGCAACCGACCAGCCCACTCCTTCACAGGCTCAGAGCCCTCAGCCGCAACCGACGGGTGGATCTCCAAACCCGCAGCAGTAGGTCAGTCTCATCGGGCTCAGGATCGGATAAGCAAGTTATCCGATCCTGAGCCTTTATACTGACGGCAATTACAAAGTAGCGTTGACCTTTGCTTTTCGTTGCAGTTCGCTGCTCCCCGGAAACTCGCGTCAGCTTGAACAAATCGGGTTGCCAGGTAGTTTGACGTCGGATCTGCAACGAGTGCCTGTCGTGCAGTTGCACGGTTCGACGATTCTCCGCCAGGAGTGAACGCCCTCTTTCATGAGACGAATCGAAATTGCTGTTTTTCTTTGCTTGATTAGCGCTGCTTCTTCTTTGCATGCGCAAGTGGCCCCTTCGGCATATCGCGGTCAGCTGTCGCTCACCGCCGGCGGAATGGGGTCCGTGTTTCAGCCGGACTATGCCGGTGGTGGCATCCCCGAGACCAGTCCCCAGCGGCTTTATGGCGCCGGATTCTACGTGGACCTCAAGATGACTCGGTGGATCCAGATTGAAGGCGAAGCCCGATGGATGCGCCAGAATGCGTACCTCGATATCACCGAAGACAACTACCTCATCGGGCCGCGCGTACCGATCCATGAATTCAAGCGCACACGACTAACACCGTACGGCAAAGCCCTTTTCGGCCTGGGCAAGATGAATTTCGAATACAACGACGCCTACGGCCGGTTCGCCGATATAGCTCTCGGTGGGGGCGTGGATTGGCAGGCAGGAAAGCACTTTATCGTGCGTCCCTTCGACTTCGAATACCAGCTCTGGCCAAACTGGATCAACGGCACTCTGAAGCCATACGGCGGAAGCGTCGGCATCGCATACAAAATCTTCTAGGCTCCGAGTTCCGGGTCTCAACACGGCTGTCATCCTGAACGTAGCGCTTTGGGGCCCGTGGACACAAGTGTCCATGGGGTCGGCGAAGTGAAGGATCTGCTGTTCGCATCGCATCAGACTCCCCGACCACCGGTAGCGACGTCAACTGCCGAGAATGTTGATCGCGCGAGAAGCAACGATCACAAGCGTCACCATTGATATCGCGCTCTCAACCATCATCAGCATCTTGGCGCGAACCGAAACTGGGGCAACATCCGTTGGGCTGAACGCGGTCGCGGTGCAGAACGAGAGAAACAAGTAGTCCGCAGACGTCGGCACCCATTCTGGGGCCTCTGGTTCGGAACCACTCGCTTGCGGAAAGAGCCACTCTGGCTTTTTGCCCAACCGGTTTATCCGCGCTTCGGGACCTCCTCGATCAATCTGCCAATACACCACAGAAAACGTGACGACGTTAGCCGTCCAGGCCGCAACGCTGGTCGCCAGTAGTTGGAGGCCGGTGAACATCGTCGGGGTTTTCAACATTTCGGTGATGATGTAATACAGCGTCATCAGGACGATAGTTTCCCCGAGAGCGCAGATCGCCAAATTGGACCAGTGTTCGACTCGCGTCCATCGGAGTGCTCCACGACTTACTCCAACACCAATCGTCGGCAAGATGAGCGCGACAGCCAACGAGTAACCAAACCAGAGAGGCATGATGTGGATGCGGGAAGGATGCGTCGCGATACCCACCACAACAAGCACTTGAAGAACCACCGGCCAGCGCCGCTCGAAATGGTCCGCGCGCACAATCTCTTTCGACGCCATTACTCGATGCTATTCAGCTAGTCGCTTTCCAGAACACTGTCAATAATGCCAGTTCAGCTAGCCCGGCCCTGAAACCATGAATGCGGGTGCTCCATTCATCGCATCACGATGAGTGGGCAGAACCGGCACCACCGCTAAACAAAAAGAGAAAGGCCGCTTCCCAAAGGAAGCGGCCCTGGTGTTTCTTGCGTTTAGCCGTAGCTTATGCAGGCGAAGGTGACCCCTCCGGGAATCCGCCGCCGCCGCGTGTGTCGGGCTTGAGCACTTGCTGTCCGCCGCCGCTGCCGCCGTCGCTTGGCGAAGCAAGCACAGAGCGCATCGGAGGCAGTTCCTTGCCTTCGATTAGCATCTTCACTTCATCCGCGTCGATCGTCTCGCGCTCCAGCAGGGCTGCCGCAATGCGATGCA
Source organism: uncultured Acidobacteriaceae bacterium (assembly GCA_963832035.1). Lineage (GTDB taxonomy): Bacteria > Acidobacteriota > Terriglobia > Terriglobales > Acidobacteriaceae > Telmatobacter. The sequence continues at coordinate 381,260 of CAWHSK010000007.1, forward strand.
TCGCATCCTTCTGCGCTTCGAGAATGCCGTGCGCCGATTGATATGCCTCGTCGATCAGGCGGCGAACTTCCAGATCAATCTGCCGTGCCGTCTCCTCGCTGAAGTCGCGGTGTTGTGCGATTTCGCGGCCCAGGAAGATCTGCTCTTCCTTCTTCCCGAAGGTAAGCGGGCCGAGGCGGCTCATGCCGTACTCGCACACCATGCGGCGGGCGAGATCGGTGGCGTTCTCAATATCGCTGCCTGCGCCGGTCGACATCTGGTTGAGGAAAATCTCCTCAGCTGTGCGTCCGCCATAGGCAATCGCGAGATTGGCTTCAAGATACTCGCGGGTGTAGTTGTGGCGATCGCCCGGCAGGAAGATCGTCACACCAAGTGCCATACCACGCGGAATGATCGTGACCTTGTGAATAGGGTCGGAGTGAGGATGCATGAACGAGACAAGCGCGTGCCCGGCCTCGTGATAAGCCGTCACTCGTTTCTCTTCATCCGTCAGCAGCATTGACTTGCGTTCGGCACCCATCAGCACCTTGTCCTTCGCAAGTTCAAAGTCGTACATCACGACCTGCTTGCGATTGACACGGGCTGCGTTCAGCGCGGCCTCGTTGACCATATTGGCCAGGTCGGCGCCGCTAAAGCCCGGTGTCCCCCGGGCCAGCACGTTGAGATTAACGTCGTCTGCAACGGGAACCTTCTTCACGTGTACGCGAAGAACCTCTTCGCGGCCGCGAACGTCCGGCAGTCCCACAACCACGCGGCGGTCGAAACGGCCGGGGCGCAGCAGTGCGGGATCGAGAACATCGGGGCGGTTAGTCGCGGCGACAAGGATCACGCCGTCATTCGATTCGAATCCGTCCATCTCCACGAGCAACTGGTTCAGAGTCTGCTCGCGCTCATCGTGTCCGCCGCCGAGGCCTGCGCCACGGTGACGGCCCACTGCATCGATTTCGTCGATGAAGATGATGCAGGGCGCGTTCTTCTTGCCCTGCTCAAACAAATCGCGGACGCGGCTTGCACCGACGCCCACAAACATCTCAACAAAGTCCGAACCGGAGATCGAGAAGAACGGCACATTCGCTTCGCCCGCAACAGCGCGGGCGAGCAGCGTCTTGCCGGTTCCCGGAGGTCCAACCAGCAGCACGCCCTTGGGAATGCGGCCGCCGAGCTTCTGGAACTTCTGCGGCTCGCGCAGATATTCGATGATCTCCTTCAGCTCTTCCTTGGCTTCATCCACGCCGGCCACATCTTTAAACGTGACCTTCTTCTGCTGCATCGAGAGCAGGCGGGCGCGGCTCTTGCCAAATGACAAGGCCTTGTTGCCACCCGATTGCATCTGCCGCAGCATGAAGAACCAGATCGCGCCAAGCAGCACGAAGGGACCGACGTTGAACAGAATCGGCAGCAGCAGATTGTTCTGCGCATCCTTCTTCGAGAAGCTGACGTGACCAGTCAGCATCGCCTTCTCGAGATCGTCGTAGTGATCTCCGACCGTGGTATGGAACTGTTCCTTCGGCGTGGCCTTCATGTGGCCGCGAAGGTCGGTGCCTTGGATGGCAGCGTCCTGTACCATCCCCTGCTGCACCTTGTCGTACAGCTCCGAATAGGGTATCTCTGTGTCCTTACCCTGGCCGATAGTGCCATGCGAGACAACGCCCCACAGCAGTACCAGGCAAATGAGTATAAAGACCCAGAACATGATCGTTTTGACGGTCGAATTCACCAGGATCCTCTTTCCCGGCGGGGAGAAGCCGCTTAGGAACTTCCAGCACCGCCTACAACATCCCTTTAGACGCCCTTGCAGTCCTTGAAGTCACAGAAAGTGCACCTTCTTTTGTCAGAAGACACTTAGCACTCACCGCGCGGATGTGCAGTAGCTTCGATTGTACTCCGAAGCGGAATAAAGTTCGAAGAAGTACATCCGGACGGAACGGTTGGAATCCGGCGGGTCAACAAAAAATCGCGATTCACAGCCGTCGGCGTGGATTTGAAAAGCTAACCAGGTCCCGACGCAAGTGGTTCTACAGTGACATGAAGCCCGGGTTCCGGCTCGAGTTGCACACCCTGCATCCAGACAATACGCCCAGCCACTTCAATAACCGGCCAACGAGTCCGATCCTCGCCAGTAACCTTCATACGTTCAAGCACTTCCTTCACCTTCCGCAGCCCGGACGAGTGGCGCAAATGGACCCGGTCACCGGGCTTCCACAATCGCAGAACAGCCCGCCGGCCGGTTCCTTTCAGCGAATCGTCAAGCTCAGCATCGGCAGCGAGATCGAGCCGGACGCGGTACGCGAAGGCCCGCGCCTCCACCTCGCCGGGGATAACACATTCGTACTGTTCGGCTTTCAGTTCCCGATCGGCAGAAAAACGGTCTGGACCGCGCAAAAGACGAATCTCGCGGTGGGTCCGGTCGGCGCGGAGGCCCTGTGCCAATTCCAGTTTCTGGCCAGCCCTGCCCGTCTCCGCCAGGGAACGCAGCGCTTCGGTTGCGGTGAAGTCAGGAGCCGCTTCAACCTGGGCGGCAGCATAACGAAGCAAGCGGCGCTGCATGGCAATCGGCTCTGCCAGAAGCCGCATGAGATCAAGGGCAATGCCTTCGGCGGCAGTGGTCGCGCGCCCTCCTCCGCGGACGGGCCGCCCACGAAGAAACACCTGCTCGGCTACACGGGCCACTTCGCGCTGCCACCAGTTCTCTTCGTCGCGAGCCAGTTCAGCCATTTGCCTGAGATGCTCACGGAGTTGTGGATTCCAGCTCGCAAGCTGCGGCAGCAATTCGTGACGAATGCGATTGCGCGTGAACGTGAGATGGCTATTCGTGGAGTCTTCCCGCCACGGCTGTTTCCGTGCGTTAAGAAACGCCTCGACTTCGGCGCGCGTGGTTTGAAGCAGCGGACGAATGATTGGGCCGGCATTCTCCCCGCCTTCGAGCTTCGGATGAATTCCTGACAACCCTTCCGTCCAGGCTCCGCGCAGAAATTTGGCGAGCACCGTCTCTGCCTGGTCATCCAGCGTGTGCGCGGTAGCAACCGCATCGAGCGGAATATCTGAAAGCAGTTTTCGAAACCACCGGTAGCGCAGCCGGCGGGCGGTCCCTTCAATCGAGTCAGACGGCGACTGCTCGTCGCCCTCACTCTCAGTCGACCTCGAGCCTCGTCGAGCCTCCGCCGCAGTGTCCACGCGTGCATGATGAAACGGCAAATCAAACTTCCCTGCAAGGTCGCGGCAGAACTCAAGATCGGCATCGGCTTCGGCACCACGCAGCCCATGATGAAGGTGCGCGACGTGGAGCACAAGGCCCAGCTCCCTGCTCCGGTCAACCAGCGCGCACAGCAGCGCAACAGAATCGGCCCCGCCCGAAAGCCCGACGGCCAGCCGCATTCCCGGCCTCAGCAGAGATGTGTCGATCGGAAGCGTGGTAAATCTACGCACGATTGGATGATACGGCGCGGCACCTTCTTGAAGAAGAGCGGATCAACTCAGCCAGTACAATGCGCATTCCGAATTCTCTATACTCAACTCATGCTCGAGACGCGAAGAGCCACAGTCGACGACGCAGAGCTGATCACCCGCCATCGCAAGGCGATGTTCGCAGATATGCGCGACGCCCCCGACTCGATTCTCGATGAGATGGCCCACCACTTCGAGCCGTGGGTACGGCGCATGCTCACTGACGGCAAGTATGCTGGCTGGATCATCAGCGACGCAGATCGCGATATCGCGTCAGCCGGCCTGCTGATTCTCGACTGGGCGCCGCACTTCCTCGATCCTGCGGGAGAGCAACGCGGCTACATTCTCAACGTCTTCGTCGAACCCGAGTATCGCCGGCGTGGCCTCGCGCAGGCACTCATGACCGAATGCATGCACGAGGCGAGGCGGCGAGCCATTCGAATAGTTGCGCTGCACGCATCCGAGAAGGGTCAACCCATTTACCAGAAGCTGGGATTCACGACAAGTAACGAGATGCTCTACCGGGATCTTCCCCATTGATGCAGATTCTGAGCTCTCCGCGCCCTTCCCTGCAGAATCCTATTTCGTTGCACTCGCACAGACAAAGCTGTCTGCGCTGTTCGTATCGCCGCTATCCTTGTACTTCGCAGCCTGAGGATAGACGCACAGCGGCCTCGTCATCGTCGGATTGCCCTGCGAATTACCCTCTGCTGTTTTGCTCGCGATGATTGTGGCGGGCGCAGTCCCTTTTTCAACCCATGTTTCCAGCGCAACCCGAATATTGTGCTGCGGATCGTTCGCAGGCCAGCTTCCCGACGTGCCGAAGGTGTCCGCACCTGGACCGCCGCCGCAATGCTGCATCCCGGGCACCATGTAGAGCCGCGCAAAAGAATCCGCATTGGCCCGCCCGACTTTTGCGACCACATCTTCGTAGTAGTTAATCGTGTTGATCGCCGGGATCGCCGGATCGTTCCAGCCGTGATAAAGAATCAGCTTTCCGCCGCGTGAGCGGAACGGCGTCAGATCAGGGTTAACGGCATCGAGCGCTGCGCTCGTTTTTGTTTTTGCTGCCTGCATGCCGCTGTCCATCGCGAACGACTTGTAGGTCCAGTCAGTCTTCTCGTAGACCATATTGGAGTAATAGCCGATTCCAAAGAAGGCCATGAGGCTTCTAGCCGGAGCTGGCCCTGTTATCCACATCCCCCAGCCTCCACCACCCTCTTCAGCTCCCGGCAGATAGCCGGGAAAAATCGTCTGACCATGGGCGTCCTTCAGTCCCGCGTAGATTCTCTTCAGTGCCGTCACCTGCGGCGCTGTCAGGCATTTGTCACTTTCCTCTCCAGCCTTGCATTCAATCGAGGAAGGATCGAAATGGCATTGGCGCGGATCGTTGAGAATGCCATCCGCGACACCGTCCAGTTTGTCGCACGCCGCGAGTACCGCGTTCGAGATAAGCGGAATTTTGGCTTGCGGAATGAAGCTCGCTGGAGTCTCTGTCAAAGCCTGGGTGTCAACCACCGAAGTCGATAGCAGGGCCGTCCAGTAGTTCGCAGGCGCCCCCGCAAGAATTCCATCGTAGTCGTCCGGATAGCGCTGCGCTTCCATCAGCGCCTCCCGCCCGCCGTCGGAGCATCCGGCAAAGTAGGAGTGCTTGGGGCCTGATCCATAGAATTGCTGCACCGCAAGCTTGGCGACACGCGTCATCTCGTGAATGCCGCGATGGCCGAAGTCGATAACCTTCTCTGGATGGCCAAGCGCCCACGAGGCGTCGATGGGCGAGCCAGTGTGTCCGGCATCCGTGGCAGTGGCCGCGTAACCCTTGGTGATCGCCGCCCCAAGTTCCACGTAGTCGATGATCCCGGCGAATCCTCCATTGCCGAGCCCCTGCAGCTTTCCGTTCCATCCGGTGAGTGGCATCCACACCTCCACCGTGATGTCGGAGTCCGCTGTTGGTGTCGCCTTCACCACGAGGCGGCAGAACGCCGGCAGCTTTTTGTAGAAGGCGGACATATCGGCCCCGGTAAACGCTTGCGGCGGTCCGACGAATGCGCCTGCGCCGATCGCCTTCGCCGTCGTGATGCTCGCTTTGGGGAACTCAGATTTGGCGAGGCGTTCGCAGCTGTCACTCGAAGTCGGTTCATTCTGAGCGTTGGCAGCGCCCGTGAGAGCGCCGCTTAAGAGCAAAGATCCTGACACAAACAAGAACGGAAGAATCCGCGTCATTCTAATCCCTTTCTCCGGTCTTTATAAACCGCCGGGTGCCCCATTCACGCGCGCGTTTTGGCATGAGTAGGAAAGCAAGAACCCGCACCCCGCTGCCTTCAGCTAATAGCTGACAGCTAAAGCATGAAGCTGATTTGGCAATGCGACCATTCTATGCCCCGCTGGAGTATTGGAAACTCCACGATGCGCTCGGCCCGGAAAGCCGACGTGCTGAGCGATAAGCGCAGGCAAGGTTGTATACTCGCGAAGTTATGCAGGTATTCGCAATTCTTCCTGCTGCGGGGCTGGGGACTCGAATGGCCGGCCCGCAGCCAAAATTCCCCAACGACTCCGGCAACGTGCCGGCGGGGCTCCCGCCAAAGCAATTTCTCTCGCTGGATGGGGTTCCGATTCTGATTCACTCGCTGCGCGCGTTTGCCGCAGTCCAGCGAGTAACCGCCATCTACGTCGCCGTTCGCAAAACTGAGATGGAGCGCGTGCAGGCCCAGGTGGCTGAATATGGATTCAGCAACCGCGTGCACGTGGTCGAGGGCGGGGATACACGGCAGGAGTCAGTGCTGCATGCGCTGAACGCCCTTCCGGCTGATCCGGACGACGTTGTGCTGGTGCACGACGCGGTGCGGCCCCTCATTGATATGGCCACGATCGATCGAACCATCGATGCGGTGGTGGAGCATGACGCGGCCATTGTCGGCGTGCCCGCAATTGACACCATCAAGCAGGTCGAACGCACCGCTCATGGTGCAATCATCACTTCAACCATTCCGCGTGAGTTCATCGTGCAGGCGCAAACACCCCAGGGATTCCGCTTCGGACTGTTGCAGAAGGCGATGACCGATGCCATGGCCGACGGGTTTCTTGGCACAGACGAAGCCTCGGTGATCGAGCGCGCTGGAGTTCCGGTAGCGGTGGTTCACGGCTCTCAGGTTAATCTGAAGATTACACAGCCGGGCGATCTGGAGTTGGCAGAGTTTTACTTGCACCAGCGCAGTCGCTAAGCTTTCGGCTGGATCAGAAACAGGCACGGAGACCATGGAGACACGAGTCGGATTTGGTTGGGATTCCCACGCTTTCAAGGCGGGTATACCGCTGCGCGTCGGTGGCATGACACTGGAACACCCCGAGGGTCTCGCAGGACACTCCGATGGCGACGTGCTATTGCATGCCGTTACAGACGCGTTGCTGGGCGCGGTGGCTGCCGGCGATATCGGCAGCTTCTTTCCGCCGGGCGATCCGCGCTGGAAGGATGCGAATTCGGCGATTTTTCTCAAACTCGCCATGGAAGAGTTGCAGAACGCCGGCTTTCGAATCGTCAACGTTGACACCACCCTCATCATGAGCGCGCCGAAGATCGCTCCAATCGCAGGTGACATGCGCTCGTCTGTCGCCGACCTGCTGGGGATCGAGATGGAACAGGTGAGCATCAAAGCCAAGACGCCCGAAGGCCTGGGACTGGACCACGTGGCACAGTGCCACGCCGTGGTGCTGGTCGAGCGGTCAATCGAGCCAGATGAGTTGAAAAGCATGAGCGCCGTGATTGAAAGCCAGAAGCAATTGGAAGACGTCGTCGATGACTTGCTGGCCTCGGTTCACGGACTTCCGAAAAAGAAAACCATAACCCCGGTTTACGACACGGAAGACATCACATAACCCGCGAACGCTTGAATCGCGACAAAATATTGTCTACACACCTAGTGAGTCAATTTGTATTGCCGGGAAGCGGCTTAAACGCGTATTCTCCCGGAATACCCTTGGGCTAAAAACGACAGACCTCGGTGGGGCGGGGCCACTTCCCAGATGCGCGTGTTGCAGTCGGTAATAAAGAAAACATTCCTCCTCGTCGCGGCCCTTTGTATTGGCGCGACGGGCGCATCTCTACGCGCGGATTCGCCGCCCATGGCACAAACTAGCGACGTGTCAACCGCCGACACCTCGTCAGCACCGATTTCTCGTTGGGCAGAGCAGGTTGTTCTTGGATCTTCCAGCGTCGACTTGAACGGTCCGTGGAAGTTCCACAAAGGCGATGATCTGCAATGGGCTCAGCCGGACTTCAACGATTCCGGTTGGCCCTCAATGGATCTGACCCCGCCGCCAGGTTCCTTTGATCCGTTTCTGGGCACCACCGGCTTCATGCCTGGGTGGACTGCTCTCGGTGACAAGGACTACGCGGGATACGCTTGGTACCGCCTGAAAGTCAATGTTCAATATGATCCTGGGTTGTCGGAAGGCGGCCTGGAAATCAAGATGCCTGACGACGTCGATGATGCCTATCAGGTGTTCGTGAATGGCCAGCTGGTCGGAGAGTTCGGGCACTTTACGCCGAGTGGCGTCAGAACCTATCTCACCCTTCCACGGACTTTTGCGCTGCCCAGGGGAATCAAGAGCGGCCAGATCACGTTTGCCATCCGAATCTGGATGGATCCCGCGACATCTCTGACGAATCCCGACGCGGGCGGCCTGCACGGTCCACCGATCCTCGGACAGGCTGGTCCGATTGAGCGCATGCTCCGCCTCGATTGGGATGCCGTCAATCGTTCCCAATTGAACAGCTTCCTCGAGCTCGCGGTACTTTTGCTGGCAATCATCGTGGCGGCCGTCCTCTTTTGGCTCGATCGCAAGGAAAAAGCTTACCTGTGGCTGGGTCTGGCTTGCGCAGGAGTCGCACTGCAAACCATCGTGACCCTGCTCGGAAATTACACCGCGGTCATTCCGGCGTCCTTTTTCTTCGTACTATCGGATGCCGTTTTAAAGCCCGGCGTGATCGCGCTCTGGATCATCTTCTGGGCCTATTGGTTCCACATGGGGCAGATGCCTCGGCAGCACAAAATGGTGTGGGGTTTCACGATTGCTCTGGCAGTGATGATCGCCATGATGCGCGCACCTCTTTACGGACACCTCATCCCGATTCATGCCACCGCCTTCCTGTCACCCCTCGCCGTCTTCATGAAGCTGCTGCTGGCTGGTTTGTTGCTCTGGGTTGCGTGGGAAGGGATGCGAAAGGATCACGCCGGGGCATGGTTGGCGATGCCCGCCGTAGGCCTGCTGATCGTCTCGTTCTACCAGCAGGAATTATTGGTGCTACATGTCCCCCTGAGCTTTTTCCCGTTTGGCTTGGCGGTCGGTATAAGCCAGATTGCGGTCGTGGTTTCGCTGATTATCATTACAATCCTGCTGATGCGGCGGTTCCTGCAATCTCTCAAGCTGCGTCAGCAGTGGGAAGCCGAGATCGATCAGGCCCGGCAAATTCAGCAGTTGCTGATCCCCGAAGCAATTCCGACGATTCCAGGCTACGTGCTAGAGACCGAGTACAAGCCCGCACAGCAGGTGGGTGGAGACTTCTTTCAGATCATTCCGGATGGTCACGGCGGCGTTCTCATTCTGCTGGGCGACGTCACTGGCAAAGGCCTTCAAGCCGGCATGCAAGTGGCGCTGATTGTCGGAGCCATTCGCACCACCGTGGAAACAAGCTATGATCCGCACGTCGTGCTCGAAGCACTGAACCGCCGGCTATGCGGCCGCGGCCAGTCCTACGCGACATGTGTAGCCATGCACATCTCTGCCGATGGCAAGACGATCATCGCCAACGCCGGCCACCTCGCGCCATATCTGAATGGAAAGGAACTCACGATGACGGGCAACCTGCCCCTCGGCCTGAATCCGTCCGTCACCTTCGATCAGGTGACTATTCAGCTGAAGCAGAAGGACAGGCTGCTCGTGATTACCGACGGTGTTATTGAAGCGAAGAACACAAAGAACGAGCTCTTCGGCTTCAACCGCGCACGTTCCATCAGCCACCTGCCTGCCGCATTCATCGTGAAGGCCGCTGAGATCTTCGGCCAGGAAGATGACATCACGGTGGTTTCGATCTCTCGCGTTGCGCAAGAAAAAGAGGGCGAAGTCTCCGCAACCCCGCCGATGAAGTCCGAAGTCGCCTAGAGGTCCGCTCGCTGCTTTCCTTTCACGACACACCACACACAGTGCCGCAAATGAGCTTGTCGTCCCGACCAACCAACGGTCGCGGAGGAATCTGTCCCGACGATTCCATCGGCAGCGGCGCTTTGGGTTGGGGATACGGAAGGAGCAGCAGCCTTCAGCCTGCTGAAATCAACCGCAGATGGCTAAGAGGCCTTCAAGCCCGGACACTCCAGGCATCATGCATTTTTCATGTTTTCGGCTGGTACAACGCGTCATGAACGACTGTGGCCGCTTTTGGCGACCTTGGCCGCCCGAATCTTTCCCGGCACAGAGACCATCAATCACATCGGACAGATTACCCCTCCTCAAAAAATCTCGTTGCGAAAATCCGTGATTCGACGTAGCTTGGCTCAGAGTTCGATTTCATCTACGGAGTGTTCGTATGCATCTGCTTGCAATGCTTTTGCAGGACAATCAGCCAAGTCCCGAAATGATTCAGAAGATGGTGGTGGCAATGATGGCGATCATCCCGATCATCATCATTGTCACAATTGCCATCGTCATGATTCCCTGCTGGTTCATTCTGAAGAAGGCGGGATTCTCGCCGTGGCTCAGCATGCTTTGCCTGATTCCGTCACTTGGCACGCTGGTGCTGCTGTACGTGCTGGCTTTTGCTGACTGGAAGGTGGTCCCCGTGCAGACGGCTGCTTATCCGCCGCCCTATCCTCCGCCGCCGCCGCCTTATCCGCCCCAGGCGTGAGACACGCTCACCTGATTTCTCGGGATCAAATGCTAGCATCGTGAGTGGAAAGTAGTTGATACGATGCCTGACTCGACTCCCTCAAAATCTGGCGGTATTCGCGTTCGATTTGCGCCTTCGCCAACCGGTTTTCTTCATGTAGGCAGCGCTCGCACGTTTATTTTCAATTGGCTCTACGCCCAGCACAACCATGGAACCATGGTGCTGCGCCTGGATGACACCGACGTCGAGCGCAACACCGATGCCAGCGTCCAGTCCATTTTCGAAGGGCTCCGCTGGCTCGGTCTTTCATGGGACGAAGAATACAAGCAATCCGAACGCCTCGCGCTGCACCGCTCCGCAGCCCACGCCATCTTTGCCAAGGGCCTCGCCTATCGCGACTTCACCCCCGCACACGCGGCCGACGGCGAGACGTCTTCAGCTCAAGGAGCCTGGCTCTTCAACCCTGGCATGCGCGAACTATCGCCGGAAGAAAGTGACCACCGCGCGGCCGCCGGAGAACCATTCGCTCTCCGCTACCGCGTCCCCCGCGGTGAAGACCGTATGGTCCAGTTCCACGACGCCGTCTACGGTCCCATGTCCAAGCCAGCCGACGAGATCGAAGACTTCGCCCTCCTCCGCTCAGACGGAAATCCCACCTATCATCTCTCGTCCTGCGTCGACGACGCCGACCTGCACATCACCCAGATCATTCGCGGCCAGGACCATCTCACCAATACCTTCAAGCATGTCCTCATCTTTGAAGGAATCGGTGCCGCGCCACCCCAGTTCGCCCATCTTCCACTGCTCGTCGCCCCCGACGGCGCCAAGCTCTCCAAGCGCAAGCATGGCCCCGTAGTCAGCGTCACCACTTACCGCGACGCAGGATTCCTTCCCAACGCCTTCATCAACTTCCTCTGCCTCCTAGGCTGGTCGCCCAAAGACGACCGCGAGTTTCTTACCCTCGAAGAACTCACCGGCGCCTTCACCCTCGAAAACGTCAACCGCTCCAACGCTGTCGTCAATTTCACCGAAGAAGACCCTTTCGACGCCAAGGCGGTCCACCTCAATGGCGAACACATCCGCTCCCTGCCCGTCGAACAGCTCAGCCAGCGGCTGCAGCCCTTCTTCGACCAGGCCGGCCTCCATGCCTCGGCTGAAAAGCTCCTCGCCGTCACCCCTCTAATTCGCGAACGCATCAAGCTTCTCGGCGAAGGCCCCTCTGCAGCCGACTTCTTCTTCGTTGATAAGCTCCCGCCCTACGACCCCGCCGAGCTGATCCCGCCGAAAGGCGGCGACGCCGCCATGGCCCGCCGCGTTCTTCAAACCGCGCTCGAGGTCCTGCCCGCAACTCCCTTCGACCACGATTCGCTCGACAAGGCTTTACGCACCGCAGCAGCGTCCCTGGGTTTGAAGGCCGGTCCCATGTTTCAACCCATCCGTGTAGCCGTCTGCGGACGCAAAAACGCCCCGCCACTCTTCGAAACCATGATCGTCCTCGGCCGCGACGTCTGCCTCGACCGCATACCCAAGTCAAGCGGAAGCTAGCATACTCGCATCATCAGATGCTTTGTAACAAGGGCACGACTTTGGTCGTGCCGTAATGCCAAAGAAGATCACGGGGCTTTAGCCCCTGCTGGATGTTTCAAACTGAAGGACTCGCAATGATCACCTCAAATCCGGAAACGCAGGAAGTTCGCACCGCCTCCAATTTTCTCCACGACCTCATCGCCGAAGACGTCCGCACCAAAAAGTTCGGCGACGCCATCATCCAGACACGCTTTCCGCCCGAGCCCAACGGCTATCTTCATATCGGCCACGCCAAAGCTATCTCCCTCGACTTCGGCCTCGCCGATGAATTCGGCGGAAAAACCAACCTGCGCTTCGACGACACCAATCCGGTAAAAGAAGAGCAGGAGTACGTCGACTCCCAGGCGCACGACATCCACTGGCTCGGCTTCGACTGGGAGCGCCTCTGCTTCGCCTCCGACTACTTCCCTCAGCTCTACGCCTGGGCCGTCGAACTCATCAAGGCCGGCAAAGCTTACGTCGACGACCTCTCCGCCGACGAAATCCGCGAGCACCGCGGGACCCTCACCGAGCCCGGTAAAAACTCACCCTACCGCGATCGCTCTGTCGAAGAGAATATTGACCTCTTCACCCGCATGAAGGCTGGCGAATTCCCCGACGGCTCCCGCGTCCTCCGGGCAAAAATCGACATGGCCTCGCCCAACCTCAACATGCGCGATCCGGTGATGTACCGCATTCTCCACGTCACTCATCACCGCACCGGCAACGAGTGGTGCATCTACCCCATGTACGACTACGCCCACGGACAGTCCGATTCCATCGAGCGCGTCACCCACTCCATGTGCTCCCTCGAGTACGCCGACCACCAGCCCCTCTATCGCTGGTTCATCGAGCAGCTTGGCATCTTCCCCTCCCGCCAAATCGAATTCGACCGCCTCAACATCACCCACACCCTGCTCAGCAAGCGTTTGTTAATCCAGTTGGTCCGTGAAAAACGCGTCTCCGGATGGGACGACCCTCGTATGCCTACTCTCGCCGGAATGCGCCGCCGTGGCTTTACACCGGAGGCCATCCGCGTTTTCCTCGCCCAGGCCGGAGTCTCACGCACTAACGGTGTTGTCGATATCGAAATGCTCGAGCACTTTCAGCGCGACGACTTGAATCGCCGTGCCAGCCGCGCCATGGCAGTGCTCAATCCGCTCAAGCTCGTCATCGATAACTACCCCGCCGGGCAGGAGGAGTTCGTCGAAGTCGCAAACAATCCGGAAGATCCCTCAGCCGGCACCCGAAAGGTGCCCTTTTCTCGCGAGATCTACATTGAGCAGGACGACTTCCGCGAGGTTCCTCCGCCCAAGTACTACCGCCTCTCCCCCGGCAAGGAAGTCCGCCTTCGCAATGCGTACTTCATCACCGCGCAGAACGTGGTGAAAGACGCGGGAGGCAACATCGTCGAAGTCCACTGCACCTACGATCCAGCCAGCCGCGGCGGCAACTCACCGGACGGCCGCAAGGTCAAGTCCACCATGCACTGGGTTTCCGCAGCGCACGCCATCTCCGCCGAAATCCGTCTCTACGACAAGCTTTTTACCAAGGCCGACCCCAGCGACGTCGCCGATGGCGAAGACATCCTGAGCGGTTTGAACCCAAACTCTCTCGAGATTCTCACCAGCGCAAAGCTTGAGCCGTCCCTCGCCAACGCCAAACCGGAAGACCACTTCCAGTTCGAACGCGTCGGCTACTTCTGCCTCGATCTCGATTCAAAGGAGGGCAATCTAGTCTTCAATCGCACCCTTCCCCTGAAAGACTCCTGGGCCAAGATCGAAAAGAAGGCCGGATCGTAAAACAACTACCGTCGAGGTGGAATCGGAGCGAGCACGCGGCCTTCCGTCCCCCGATTAACCAACCCATACGGAAGTGTCATCCTGAGCGCCGCACGCCTGGGGCTCCACAGACAATCACGTCTGTGGGGTAAGCGGCGCGAAGGATCCGCTTTTGCTTTTCATCATGCAGACAGGCTAGGTACTCTAAGCACCCGCTTCAAGAACCTGTAGCCCGGCGGGCAGTATCCAAATCTGCCAAGTCAAGCCGCTTTCTCTCACCCGGTCGCTAAATCTCTCATTTCAAACGAAAGATTATCGAACGCTTTTTGCAGGCCATTCCAACCATCTGGCGCACAATGAGATTGAATCGAACGTAGCCTGAACAACTAAATTTGCCGCTGCCCGACAACCCTGACTTACTGTTCGTAAGTCTTTTGTAGAGACGACTCTGCGGCTAAGTTCAATTGATCGACGACTCTACGACGCAAGCGCCGTTCTAACCTTTTTGAAGCCAAGACTTTACTTCCAGAGTAGGGGTGGGTACCCCCCATACGCAACCAACCGGTTGCATATCCCTTGATAGCAAGTACGGCTTGAAATTTCGCAAAGTTTACTTTCCAACCACGTCGATGGGCACAGTAATCGTCTTCGGCGGCATGCAGGCATTCTGATCGCACGCTTGGTAGTGCAACTTCGCCTCCACAAGATGGTCGCCGGGTGTTGCAACAATCTGAGCCTGGATCGTGAACTCGCCGGAATAAACCAGAAGCTTCTCATTCGGATCGACCGGCAGCGTAAAGTCAGTCCCCGCCGGATAGCTGGCGCTCGCAAGCCGCACACCGGAAGATTCCGGAATCGAAAGCACAGTAGGAATCAGATAATCCGCGCGCGGCGTATGCGAGTTGATGTGCAAGATCCGGTTGAATCCTGAAGTGCAGCGCAACCGCACTCGGCTTGCCCGCAGGCACGTTCACTTGTTCGGGGTAAAGATATTCCACCGCTTCAGCTTTGGGCCTCGATCTATGCGGAGATTCAGAAAGTGAATCCTGTGCGCGCACCGCAGAGCAGACACAGCCCATCATCATCCCGATCGCAGTACCGATGAGCCAGCTCTTTGCGAACCTCAACTCCGCGCTCCTCAATTTCCCGCAGCCAACGCTTTTTCGACGTTAGCCGCCATATCTTCCTTCGAACTAATGCCAAGTTGCATTGCAACGACCTTACCGTTGCGATCGACATACACTGACGTCGGCATCGCATCGAGCCCGCCATAAGTCGTGGCAAGGCTGTCGCCGTTCACAAGCACGGGATACTGCATGTGCTCTTCTTTTACAAATCGCGCGATGGCCACCTTCTGGCGCGCCAGGCCTTCTTTGTCGCCAGGTTGAAGATCCTCCCCTTCCGTGGAGATGCCGACGACTTCAAAACCCTTCGCCGCGTATTCGTTCTGCAGTTCAACCAGCCACGGCGTTTCCACCTTGCACGGCCCGCACCACGTAGCCCAGAAATTGATAAGCAGAGGTTTCCCTTTGAAACTCGAGAGAGCAACAGTCCTGCCGCTCAGGTCCTGAAGAACGAAATCCGGCGCAGGCTTCCCCACTAGAGAAGTTTGACTCTGCGGAACATCGCCCGGAGCGACGGGAACCAGCTCGGCATGCGCAGCGGAAGCCAGCGCGCGTTCAGCCGCCTGCTTGCGATATTCCCAGTTGGCCCACCCAGCCCACGCGAACGTAGCCAGAATGAACAATGTAACGCCAATAACAATCGTGTTGCGCTTCACAGGGGACAAGACCTCTTCACTCCTATTGTACGAGCTAAGACAGTGCACAGCGAATAGTCATAGCCACTCCAGACCGCAACCACTGAACACTCTTCACTGACCACTGTGGTGTTACCATCAGAAACCAATGAGCCGCGACAACGAGAATGAGTGTCTGAAGCCGTCAGAACTGGTGCGTACTGAAGCAGCGGCGCTTGAGGCGCTGGCAGCGCGGCTCGACGGCGCAATGGCCTTGGACTTTGATCGCGCGGTAGAGCTGATCGTGCGCTGTGGCGAGGGCAACGGACGCGTCGTGGTTACGGGCATGGGCAAGAGCGGCATCATCGCGCAGAAAATCGCGGCGACTCTCAGTTCAACCGGCAGCGCAGCACTGTTTCTGCATCCCGCCGAGGCAGTTCACGGCGACCTTGGTGTCCTTATGCCCGGCGACGTGGTCATCGCGCTCTCGGCAAGCGGCGAAACTGAGGAGATTCTCCGCCTTCTCGCAACGCTCAAACGCAAGGGCGATGCGCTGGTAAGCTTCTGCTGCAGTCTGAAGTCGACACTGGCCGAAGCAAGCGACGTAGTGCTCGATTGCAGCGTCGATCGTGAAGCATGCGGCCTCAACCTCGCGCCAACGGCCAGCACCACCGCGATGCTGGCGCTGGGTGACGCTCTCGCCGTTGCAGTAAGCCTGCGCAAGGGCTTTAAGGCCGAAGATTTTGCAGAGCTTCATCCCGGCGGAAAGCTCGGAAAACAACTCGCCAAGGTCCGCGACCTGATGCACGCCGGCGACAACATACCGGCGGTAGCGCCTTCAACTCCGATGACCGACGTGATCTACGAGATGTCGTCAAAAAAACTGGGCATGACAACAGTACAGGAGTCAGGCAAGCTGTTGGGTGTAATCAGCGACGGCGACCTGCGTCGTCTGCTGGAGCGAGAAGGCGGCGCGGCGCTATGCAAGACAGCAGGCGAAGCCATGAACGCAAACCCGCGAACGATTGCCGTCGAAGAACTCGCAGCGAAAGCTTTGGCAATCCTGGAAGAACGCAAGATCACGTCCCTCGTCGTCGTTGATGCAGCCCAAAACGTCGAAGGCGTTGTGCACCTGCACGACCTGTGGGGAGTGGAACTGATCTAGAAACAGTTCAGAGTTTCAGTTCGTCTGCCCTAATGGTCAGCGACTTGGTTTGGGCTCTTGGTTCCAAGACCATATGAACAAGACTGTTCTCATCACCGGCGCATCCAGCGGCTTCGGCCTGTTCACATCCGTCACGCTTGCGAAACTCGGTTGGCGCGTGCTCGCCACGATGCGCGATCTGAATCGCCGCGAAAACCTGGAAGCTGCCGCCCGCAACGCCGGAGTGCTGGAGCAGATCGAGTTTCACGCACTCGACATCAAAAATTCTGAGCAGATTGCAGCTACCGCCGACCTGATCGCGAAGCGCACCGAGCCACTTCATGCACTCGTAAACAATGCTGGCTTCGCCGTTCCAGGATTCGCCGAAGACATAACCGACGCAGAGTTGCGCGAACAGTTCAACACCAACTTCTTCGGCTCGGTCGCCGTGACGCGAGCCTTACTGCCGCAGATGCGCCAACAAGGCTTCGGTCACGTCGTTATGGTGTCGTCGATCTCTGGAAGGCTGGGCTTTCCCGGCGTAAGCAGTTACGCGGCCTCGAAATTCGCCCTCGAAGGCTGGACCGAGACATTGCGCTACGAGATGAAGGCCCTCGGCATCCATGTAATTCTAGTAGAACCAGGCTCGTTCGATACGGACATCTGGACGCGCAACGCAAAACAAACCGCCGGCCTTCAGGATCCCAAGTCGGCCAATGCCTCGCGCGTACCCGGTTGGCGCAGTCGCATCGAACAGGGCGCAAAAGACCGCGCGAACCCACAGTTAGTTGCCGACCTGATCGCCAGCATCCTCGAAACACCGCATCCGAAACTGCGCTATGTCGTCGGCAAAGATGCAAGGATGGCACTTCTTATGAGAGCTCTTTTGCCCGCCGGCCTATTCGAACGAATGCTCGTCAAGATGTCCGGGATGGACTAAACATCTCACCGGGCTGCGAACACCGATCCGCACACGTGTCATCAGGTCCACACCTCGTATCTCTGCTGACACAGCGGCTTAAAGAGCCCGCTCAATACTCCAGTGTTTTCAACGGCCGAACGTTGGCCCGCCGCTTGCATCCCCCAAGTGCAGGAGACCACGATGCAGGCGCAGTTCAGCAGTCGGTCGTTCACAGAGTTCGAGGCAGAAGAGCAGCGCCCTGAGAAGCGTCGCCTCCCCGAACATTTAGAATGGTTTCTGCTTCTTAATCGTCATGCGTCCGCAACAGGCCAAGACCGGAAGTGCCTGTCTAGCCATGGTTTAGCGGTCGGGAAAGCTCGTAACCCCATTTCTATGCATCGTTGGTCAAAGCTCTTTGTCCCTACTCTTCGCGAAGCTCCCACAGACGCCGAGGTTGCGAGCCACAAATTCCTGATGCGGGCCGGCTATATCCGCCAGCTTGGAGCGGGCATCTACAACTACCTTCCTCTCGGGCAGCGCTCGCTGAACAAAGTCATCGGCATCGTGCGCGAAGAGATGGACAAGATCGGCCAGGAGTTTTTCCTGCCCGCGATCCTGCCCAAAGAGCCATGGGAAGAAAGCGGCCGCTGGACCGGCATGGGCGATAACATGTTCCGCCTCAAAGATCGCAAGGGCGCGGAACTGTGCCTCGGCATGACGCACGAAGAGATCATGACCACGATCGCCCGCAGCGAGTTGCGCAGTTACAAGCAGTTGCCGCAGATCTGGTACCAGATTCAGACGAAGTTTCGCGATGAGCCGCGCCCGAAGTCGGGCCTCCTGCGCGTGCGCCAGTTCACCATGAAGGATAGCTATAGCTTCGACCTGAACACGGAGGGCCTCGACAAGAGTTTCGATCTGCATGATGCGGTCTATCGCACCATCTTCAAGCGCTGCGGATTGAAGTTCGTCGCAGTCGAAGCGGATTCGGGCGCCATGGGTGGAACCCAGTCGCAGGAGTTCATGGTCTACACCGAAGCCGGAGAGGACCTGATCGCGAGCTGCCCCGTATGCGGGTACGCAGCGAACCTGGAAAAGGCCGTTTCTCGCCTTGAACCAGTGGTTGAAATGGAGCAGACCGGTGATGGCATGCCGCAGATGGTCTCGACCCCGGGTTGCGCCGCGATATCAGACGTTGCCGAATTCTTCAAAATTTCCCCCGCGTCGGACATCAAGTGCGTAGCCTACATGGCATTGAAACGCGGAGTCCCCGGGAAAGGCGGCGCCGCAAAAGATACCTGGCACGGCGTTGCGGCGTTCCTGCGCGGCGATCACCAGGTGAACGAAACGAAACTTCTTGGCGCAATCAAAGCAGCAGAGCTTCGCACCATGGGCGCTGAGGAACTCGAGCAATACTTCAAAGGACCCGCCGGATTCCTCGGCCCCGCAGGCCTCACAATCGACGATAAGCCTTTGAGCGATAAGCTCACAGTCGTCGTCGACAAATCGCTTGAGGGCCGCAAAAATCTCGTAGCCGGCGCAAATAAGCTCGATTTTCACCTGCGCAACGTGGTTCCTGGACGCGACTTCAACTGGACCGTGCTTGCAGATATCCGCAGCGTGAACGAGGGCGAAGTCTGCCCGATAGACAATTGCGGCGGCAAGCTCGTGGTTGGCAAGGCTGTCGAAGTCGGCCACATCTTCAAGCTTGGCTACAAGTATTCCGAATCGATGGGTGCGCGCGTGCTCGATCCCAACGGCAAGGAAGTGACGCCGATCATGGGCAGCTACGGCATCGGGATTGAACGCATTCTCACCGCGGCGATTGAACAGTCAAACGACGCGAATGGATTCTGGCTGCCATCGTCGATTGCCCCCTTCACAGTTGTGGTTACAGTGACGAATGTCGCAGATGCGGCGCTACGCGAAGCCGGCGAAACGCTGGCTGCACAACTTGATGCGGCTGGACTCGATGTTCTGCTTGATGACAGAGATGAGCGCGCGGGAGTCAAATTCAAAGACGCCGACCTGGTAGGCATTCCGTACCGAATCAACGTCGGCAAGAAGACAGCGAGCGGCCAGGTGGAGTTGGTCTCGCGCGCGACGGCAAGCAGCGTGGATGTCGCTCTTGGCGAAGTGGTGGCGCAAGTAAAGCAGCGGGTGCTGGAAGAACAGCTCTTAGCCGCAAGCTCTTAGCTCCGGCTCGATGCTCATGCGGCCGAGTGTCGCGCAAGCACAAGCAGCAATACCGATATCTACTGAATTGAGGGAACAGGAATGGCATTGAAGGTCAGGCTGCAGAAACCAAAATTCAAGCTTTCCTGGCCTCGTCTCTCGTGGTCTTCGTGGCTGGTCCGCGGAGTTATCGCTGCCGTTCTTCTCGTTGGAATCATCGGCCTCTCGGTTTTCACCTTCTACTACAACAAATATGCTCGCATCGTCGATGAACGGCTGAAACAGCCTCTGTTTGCGAACACGGCAAAAATATACGCCGCGCCGCGCGAAATCCGTCCCGGACAAAAGATCAGCGCGCATCTGATTGCCACCGAATTGCGAGCGGCTGGTTACACAGTCGACGGCCTGTCGCACCCTTCCCTGATGGGCTCGTTTACCGAGGAACCTTCGTCGATCACGATTCACCCCGGGGCTGAGTCTTACCACGCGCCCGATGCCGCCACCATCCACACCCGCTCAGGCCAGGTCGAAGCGATCACCGACGAACGTGGGCAGTCGCTTTCAAGCTACGAGTTGGAACCGCTATTGATCACCGGATTAAGCGAAGACGCGAATCGCACCAAACGCCGGCTTCTCAACTACGATGCGATTCCGCCAAACCTGGTGCAGGCCGTATTGGCCATCGAAGACCGCAAATTCTTCGAGCACGGCGGAGTGAATTACTTCAGCATCCTCAGCTGGGGATGGCACGACATTGTGGGCGATCGCAAGCATCGCGGCGGCGCCTCAACGCTGACCATGCAGCTCGCGAAACTGCTTTTCCTGGCAGACACCGGCACCATCAAGTACAAGGTCACGCAGATTCTCATCACCTTTCACCTCGAGCATCGTTTCACGAAGAAGCAGATTTTTGAGGCCTACGCGAACCAGATCAACCTGGGCCAGCGCGGCAGCTTCTCGGTTGATGGATTTGGCGAAGCAGCCCAGGCATACTTCGGCAAGGATGTTCAGCAACTCGACCTGGCCGAATGCGCAATGCTGGCCGGCATCATCCAGCGGCCAAATTACTTCAATCCATTTCGCCATCCAGACCGCACCATTGATCGGCGCAATATTGTGCTGGACTCCATGGTTGAGACCGGCGCCATAAACAAAGATCAGTCGGAACGCGCCAAAGCTGAACCTCTGCATCTCGTAGCCGGCAGCGTCGACGCAAGCGAGGCGCCCTACTTTGTGGATCTGGTACGCGATCAGCTGATCCAGAAACTCGGTGAGACAGACTTCAACCGCGAGGGGCTGCACATCTATACCTCACTGGATCCTGACCTGCAGCGAGCGGCGTCAGAGGCCGTTGACGTCGGCATGGTGAACGTGGATGAGCAGGTGGATAAAAATCACGCGCGGCAAAAAAAGCTCGGCCAATCCTACCAATATCCTCAGGTGGCGCTGATCGCTCTCAATCCGCACACCGGGCAGGTCCTAGGCCTGGTAGGCGGCCGCAACTACGGCGCTAGTCAGTTGGACCATGCAGTGGCAAAACGGCCTACCGGATCGATCTTCAAGCCGTTTGTCTTCGCGGCGGCATACAACACCGCGATTGCAGGCACGCCGTTGCAAGGCCAGGACACGCCCTTCACGGCCGTGACCATGCTCAACGACGAACAGACCACGTACGAAGTTCCCGGCAGTGACGATTACACTCCACGCAACTATAAGGACGAGTATCACGGAGAAGTTACTGCAATCTACGCGCTGGCGCACTCGCTGAATAATGCAACCATCAGCCTGGCGGCCGAGGTCGGTTTCGACAACGTGGCTGCGCTGGCTCGCGAAGCAGGCATCAAAAGCGCGCAGGCGACGCCGTCAGTTGCGATTGGATCGTATGGCGCGACTCCGCTCGATATGGCAGGTGCCTACACCGTGTTTGCAAATGGCGGTGTCCACATCGACCCGTGGATGTTGGCCAGCGTTCGCACTCCCAAAGGCGACGTCATCACTGACTTCACTCCGACATCAAAGCAGGTGCTCGATCCGCGAGTAGCGTACCTGACCACCAACCTGATGGAAGGCGTGATGAACTTCGGTTACGGATATGAGGTACGCAAGCGCGGATTCACCGAACCTGCCGCCGGTAAGACAGGCACATCGCACGATGCATGGTTTGCTGGATACACGACGAACCTGATCTGCATTGTGTGGGTGGGCAACGACGATTACACCGACGTGAAACTGGCCGGAGCTACGGCCGCTGCACCAATCTGGGCCGAGTTCATGAAGCGCGCCGTCAAGCTGCCCCAGTACTCTGATACGCACGCATTCACGCCTCCAGACGGCATTGAAGTAATGAAACTCGACAAAGTCAGCAACCTGCTGAGTGACGAAGCTTGCCCGCAAAGCTACGAGGCTGCATTCCTCATGGGAACTGCACCTACCGACACCTGCGACCATCCTCAGGACCATCGCAACATTCTGCAAAAGATCTTCGGACTCAGCAAACCAGCTAACTAGGCCGTCAACGTTCAGCGCTCAATGCCATCCACATTAGAACCATTGGGCATCGGCTGACAGCTCTGGCACCAGAATGTGACTCGCGCATCCGGTCCTTGCAGGCGATGACGAATGGCGTCTCCACAGCGGCGGCAGGGATCACCGGAGCGACCGTAGACCCAGAGGCTTTCTTGTGGGCTGCTACTGCGCGTCGTGCGCCGCTGCTGGCCGCGATACGTGACGATCGTATTGCCCGCGTCTTCGAGAACATTGGCGCCAACGAGGCGCTGCGCAGTGGCAACAAGCGCGGCGACCTGCTGATCGTTCAGGGCAGAGACGAGGCAGAACGGATTGACACTTTCGACAAAGCAGACTTCTGATTTGAATACATTCCCCACGCCGGCTAGCACCTGTTGATGCAAAAGCACGTCGCCGATCTCTTCACTGGCGTACGAGCGAAGGCGCACGGTAGCACCGATAGGATCAAAATCTTCGCTGAGCACATCGGATCCTGCCGGCGGAATGCGCTTTTCGCGCGCCAGCGCCTGCGCGGTATAAATGCGGGCAACTGGTACCGTGAAGGCAACGGCCTGGTACTCGCGATTCTCAAGCA
Organism: uncultured Acidobacteriaceae bacterium; assembly: GCA_963832035.1. Taxonomy (GTDB): domain Bacteria; phylum Acidobacteriota; class Terriglobia; order Terriglobales; family Acidobacteriaceae; genus Telmatobacter. Next base: position 403,989 of record CAWHSK010000007.1, read on the forward strand.
CAATGCGCATATCGCGCGCCGGCCTTTGCCAGCGGTCGCCAGTACGGTAAAGATGCCAGGATCCGTTCATCAGCATGTGGGTGACGAGCGTGGCGCCACCGGACAGATGGATCAGCAACCACTTGCCGCGGGATTCAACGCGTTCAACTGTCTGACCGGTGATCGGTGTGTCATCGTGGAAACGCGTCAGCAACGGGTAATTGGAACGGAAACCGGTGATCGGCTTTCCGATCAGTGCACGGCCCATGGAGCGCGCAGTCCGAAAGATGGTATCGCCTTCGGGCATCGTCTATTGAAGTTCCTCGCTCGCCGTGTCAGCGGCATGAGTGTCGTGATGAATCGGAATTGAAATGCGGCGCAAATGTAGTCCGAGCGGACCCGGATGGAAACCGGCATCCATGAGGAAGCGAGCCATGAAATGCGCCGCGGTGGGCTGCCCATTGATGGTCGTGATCAGCACGCCCTGGTGACTGCTGGTGCGCATGCGATCCTGTCCTCGCGCTGAAAGGAAGTGGGCAAGTCCTGAGGCCACCTGCGAGCGCTCCGGTTCGTCGAGGGGCAGAAAGACAAGCAGGTTCGGATTGTTGCGCCGAAGCCATGCAACGAGCTGGCCATTGCGCAAAACCACTTCGGCATAAACGGCGCGTGTAAGAATGCGCGGAGCCGATTCAGAATCTTCATCCATAACCGGCAGATCCGGCCAGCGCAGGACCGACCCATATGGATTGGACGGATCGGTTGCGGCCAACTGAACGAACTCCGGCTTCTCCGCAGGAGGTTCCGTCCGCAGTTGTCGTAACAGATCGACTGCCGCGGGCAGCGCAAACTGCGTAGCTCCGAGACCGGAGACAAAATAACCCCGGCGGATTCGGCCGCTCTCTTCCAGCGCCTTCAATACATCGTAAACAGCGCTGAATCCGCCCGGAATGTTCTCTGCAGCGACAGCTTCGCGGGTGAGCACGCCGTAGCGATTGAGCAGTTGCAGCCCAAGGGCATGGCTGGCCTCAGTATTGCTCGGCGCGCTTTCAGATCGCTCCCGCGAACGCAGGGGAAGCAGCGACCAGCGGCCTTGGGCGTTCGGCGGCGTTGTCCGCCGGGAGCGAAAAACCATTCCTGTATGCGAGCGGCGTTGCGGGCGTGCGGAATCGGGACGTGTGGTATAGGCCCGCAGAGCGTGAAGCGAATCATTGGTGACCAGCCCACGCCACACCAGGCTCCACAAAGCATCAATTGTTTCGCCCGGATAGCCGCCTCCCGTCGCCTGATGAAGTGGGTCGAAGAAGCTGGCGCCGGTCGATTCAAGAACCGCGAGCAGTTTCTCTTCGCGCTCAGTAAGCGGCTCAGTGATCGGGCGTTGCTGGGCAAGCAGTGGCAGCTTGTCCGCCAGAAAGAGAGCGATGCGGCCATCGCGCTCTCCGATGGGATCGATGCCGGCCCACGTGACCTCGCCTGCAGCGATCAGCGTATCGAGTCCGGTAGATTCATATCCGGCCACTCGCGCAGGAAGAATCGAAGTTTCGAGAAGCGATGCTGGAATCGGCGTGCCCTGCAAGCTTTCGATTGCATCGAGCAAGGCATCGAGGTGAGCATGGGAACTCCGCCGCGGCGAAAGCAACCCCTGCCAATGCGTCAGGAACCGTGCGAGCGTGTGCTGTTCGACCGGCTCGACTTCGCGCCGCAGCTTGGCCAGAGACTTACGCCGGATCTGCCGCAGAATCTCCGTGTCGCACCACTCGCGGTGGAGGCCGCCGGGGCGAAAACCACCTTCGAGAATGCGACCCTCCACCGTGAGCTGGTGCAGGGTACTTTCCATTACGGCGGAATCGAGGGCGAATCGATCAGCCACCTCGCGAAGCGTGAATGGACCGTGCGTGCGAGCATAACGGCGAACAAGCTCCAGCACAGGCTGCGCCACAGGATCCATGAGCGAGGCGGGCAGCCCCGGCGGAAGCGGAACTCCAAGCGCATCGCGATAGCGCGCGGCATCCTCCACCGCAATCAGACGTCGCTCGCCGGCAATGCGCAGTTCGAGCAGTCGGCGCGCACGCAACAGCCGATCAAGCGATTCGAGCACGGCTGGGTCAACCACACGCCGAGCCAGTTCGGCGCGCGACAGATCGCCCAGTCGGAGCAGCAGATCGTGAACCCCGTCAGCGGAACGCGCCCGATACGACTCAACCAGGCACTGCGCCGTCTCTTCCACTTCGGCAATAGCGTCGGCATCGAGCAACTCACGCAGGTCGGCCTCGCCCAGCAGTTCGCGTAGCTGGTCCTGGTCAATCGTTAAGGCCTGTGCGCGGCGTTCCGCCAGAGGCGCATCGCCGTCGTAGACAAAGTTGGCCACGTAGCTGAACAACAGCGAGGAGGCAAATGGCGAAGGCTTGTGCGTCTCAACAACATGCACGCGAAGCTGACGCTGCTCAATGGCGCGCAGAGTCTCGATGAGCGCAGGCATATCAAAGACGTCACGCAGACACTCACGGTATGCCTCAAGCAATAGCGGGAAGGAAGGGTACCGCGATGCGACGCTCAACAGGTCATACGATCGCTTTCGCAGTTGCCAGAGAGGCGAACGCTGATCGGCGCGGCGACGCGGCAACAGCAACGCGCGCCCGGCGGCCTCGCGAAATCGGCCCGCGAAGAGCGCAGTCGACCCAAGCTGGCGAAGAACCATCTGCATGGCTTCGGCCGATTCAATGAGGATCCAGTCTGGATCGGGTGGCTCGTCAGTATCGGGAAAGCGGAGAACAAACCCATCGTCGCCCCAGAGGGTTTCCACTTCCGGGCCGCCGGCAGCGCGGATCCGGGCACTGATCGCCATGGCCCAGGGAATATGTATGCGACTGCCGAACGGTGTCAGTACGCAGACGCGCCAGTCGCCAAGTTCGTCCCGGGTCCGCTCAATCACAATCGTTCGATCATCGGGGACCTGCCCGGTAGCGGCTTCTTGATCGGCCAGGAACTGCAGCAGATTCTCCGCTGCTCCCGGATCGAGGTCATGCTCAGCGACAAGGCGGGTTAGCGCGGCGGCCTTAGGCAGCGCCCGCAGTTCGCGCACTAGCGCACCGATGCGACGTCCAAACTCCAGAGGACGCCCTGGGCCATCGCCCTTCCAGAACGGCATCTTGCCCGGTTCACCGGGAGCAGGAACAACAAGGACCCGATCATGCGTAATGTCTTCGATACGCCACGTCGACGCACCGAGAATAAAGGTCTCGTTGGGATGGGACTCGAAGACCATCTCCTCGTCGAGTTCGCCCACGCGAACGGACTTGCCCTCGGTGTGTGCGAGAAAGACTCCGTAGAGGCCGCGATCAGGGATCGTTCCAGCGTTGAGGATGGCGAGGCGGCCTGCGCCTTCGCGAGCTGTCACCACATTGCGAATGCGATCCCACGTCAGGCGAGGTCGCAGTTCGGCAAACTCATCCGAGGGATACCGGCCGCTCAGAAGATCGAGAACGCCGTCGAACGCAGAGCGAGTGAGAGCGCCAAACGGCGCAGCACGACGCACGAGATCATAGAGCGCATCCACATGCACCTCGGGCTTCTGCTCCTGTTCCGCTGTGTTCGTGGTTTCCCATGTCTGGAAATCCAGACCAGGGGCACCCATTTTGCGAGAAGAACGAGAAGCGCCCGCCCGGCGTTTGAGGGGTTTGGGTCGAGTAGAAGGCTTGTACCCCGGCGGGTGAGCAACGATCGCAACGAGTTGCTGGCAGAGCACGTCCAGAGGATTGCGTGGAAAGCGAGTTGATTCGATGTGCCCCTCGTGCATCGCTCGCGTCACGGTGGCACAGGCAACCAGGTCGGCGCGGTATTTCGGAAACAGCACGCCTTCGCTCACCGCATCCACGGAGTGGCCAGCCCGGCCAATGCGCTGCATCCCGCTAGCCACCGAAGGAGGAGCCTCGATCTGAATGACCAGGTCGACCGCTCCCATATCAATGCCAAGTTCCAGCGTCGAAGTGGCACAGAGCGCTTTGATCTGTCCGGCCTTCAGCTGTTCCTCGATCACTGAGCGCTGATAGGCAGCGAGCGAACCGTGGTGTGCTCGCGCAATCGCTTCACCGGCAAGGTCGTTGAGCGCGCCCGCGAGGCGCTCCGCGACCTGCCGGCTGTTTACAAAAAGGATGGTCGAATGCCGCTCGCGAATCAGTTCCAGCAGGCGTGGATGAATTGCATTCCATATCGACACACGGCGAGGTGATTGCGAGGCCGGTCCGGTCGGGACTTCCTCCATCGTCTGGAGTCGTGCCATATCTTCAACTGGAACTTCAATGCGCAGCTTTAACTGCTTGGGAGCAGAGGCGTTGACAATGGTGACAGCGCGGTAGCGAATGGGAGCTTCATCCCCACCAAGCAAAGAATCATCGGCCATTTGCTCCGACGTGGCGATCGAGTCGAGGAACTGACCCGGGCTAGGGTGGTCGCTCACAGCAACGGATGACCCGGCGTCATCAACTCCGCTGTGCGCAACAACCGAATCAACTCGGTCTTTCGAAACAACGATTTGCACACCAGAAGTTGATGTGAAACTTAGCGGGTCACTGGCATGTTGTTTCACGAGAATCGGCATCGCGGAAGCCACTTCGATACCGCCGAGAAACCGTGCGACCTCTTCCAGCGGCCGCTGCGTAGCGGAGAGGCCTATCCGCTGCAAGCGTCTCCCCGCCAAAACCTCAAGCCGCTCGAGCGTCAACGCCATATGCGCTCCCCGCTTGGTAGGCACAAGTGCATGGATCTCGTCGATGATGACTGTGTCGACGGTGCGGAGAGCTTCAGCCGATTGAGAAGTCAGCAGCAAATAGAGCGACTCCGGAGTCGTGATCAGAATGTCGGCTGGATCACGACGGAAGCGCGCACGCTCCTGCTGTGGCGTATCGCCCGTGCGAACGCTGATGACCGGATCGTGAAACGGCACACCCTTGCGGCGGGCCATATTCGCAATGCCTGCCAGGGGAGACCTTAGGTTGCGCTCAACGTCGACTGCCAGGGCTTTCAGTGGCGATACATAAACGATCCTGCAGCCCTTCTTTCGATCGTCCACGTCGTGCAGCATCAGGCGGTCAAGGCACCACAGAAAAGCAGTCAGCGTCTTACCCGTCCCTGTAGGTGCAAGGATCAGCGAACTCTCGCCGCGAGCGATTACCGGCCAGCCCAGACGTTGCGGAGCGGTCGGCGCATCGAACACAGCCCGAAACCACTCCGCCGTGACCGGGTGGAAGCACGCAAACACATCTGTATCGATAGCCGGATTTGGTGGAAGAGGGGACATCTTTTCCTTTGACGCTCTTTGAGCATAGCGCGAGAGGAAGGGAAAGAAAAGGCGAAGTACATTTCACGCGCGTGATGCATTTAGCCTGCCGGAAAGTTTGCGAGATTTGCGTCGATCAGAAGCAGATCAACCCCAATATCAGCGGCGAGCGCGCAGCTTCTGAAGTCGTCGAAGTACCACATGCGTGAACGCTATGCCGCGAGCCGCTGCTACGATTCGGAGGAGGAATAGATACGTGCGCGCGCATCTGGCTACGCTTCTGGACGACATGAGAAAGCATGAGCGGGAGATTGCCATCGTGCGCTATCGGGGTGTACGCAGGCAGGTTGCTACCTATGGCGAACTGGCGCGGATGGCCGGCCGGTTTGCAGCTTTGCTCGAGGATCGCGGCATAAGTATGGGCGATCGCGTACTGCTATGGGGAGAGAATGGCGCGGAGTGGGTGGCGGCATTCTACGGATGCATGCTGCGCGGGGTGATGGCGGTCCCGTTGGACGAATTCGGAAGCGCGGACTTTGCGGCGAGGATTGCTGCAGACGTAAGGCCGAAGTTGGCGGTAGGGGATGCCCGTTTGCTTGCCGCACTGAAGAGAATAGAATGTGGCGGGAAGATAGAAAGCTCAGCAGCTTTTCCAACGATCGCCCTTGAGGATTGGCCGGCATGTCTCCCCACGCGGGCGGCAGGACCGATAGCGGGGCTTTCGCGTGAGACGCCGCTGCAGATCTTGTTTACGTCGGGAACAACGGGTGATCCCAAAGGCATTGTGCATACTCATGGCAACGTGCTCGCTAGCGTGGGGCCAATCGAACAAGCCGCACAGAAATATCTCAGATACGAAAAGTATGTTCATCCGTTGCGTTTCTTGCACACTCTTCCGCTGAGTCACGTATTCGGGCAGACGATGGGCCTCTGGATTCCTCCGATCTTTGTGGCAGAGGTGCACTTTGAATCACGACTCGTAGCTCCTCGCCTGGTGGAGACAATCAAGCGGGAAAGAATTTCTGTGCTGGCGGCGGTGCCGCGCGTCATGGCTCTTCTGATGTCTCATCTTGAGCGCACGGTGCCCGGGCTGGCGCCGCGCATTGCGTCATCGAAAGGGATGAGAGCGTGGAAGCGCTGGTGGGTCTTCCGCGATGTGCATCGCATCCTGGGCTTCAAGTTCTGGGCATTGATTTCGGGCGGCGGCGCGCTCGCTGGTCCGCTTGAGCAATTCTGGAACTCGCTTGGGTTCGTAGTTGTGCAGGGCTACGGCATGACAGAGACAACCGCGCTGATCACTCTGAATCATCCCTTTCACGTGGCGAGCGGCACAATTGGCAAGCCGCTGCCGGGACGCGAAGTCAAAATCGGACCGGACGGCGAAGTGCTGGTGAAAGGCCCCATGATTTCCACCGCGACTTGGAGCGGAGGAGAACTGCGCCAGCGCGAAAACGAGTGGCTGGAGACCGGCGACCTGGCCGAGGCACAGGCAACCGGCGAACTGCGCTTTATGGGCCGCAAAAGCGAGACGATCGTCACCGCTGCTGGCGTCAACGTGCATCCTGAAGACCTGGAAGCCGCACTCGAACAGCAACCCGAGATCGCAGCCAGTGCTGTCGTAGCCGTGCAGACGGCAACCGGCCCCGAACCTTGCGCAGTGCTCGCGGTGCGCGGAGGCGAGAGGCAGGCGGCTGAAGCGGTGGACAGAGCGAACGCACGCCTCGCGGAATTCCAGCGGCTGCGTCGCTGGATAATGTGGCCGGAGCCCGATCTCCCCAGAACATCCACGGGCAAGGTGCGGCGGAAGGCAGTTGCCGAATGGGCCGCGGGACATTCGGGTGATGCTGCGACTACCCCCAACGGCGCGGGGCTTCCCGCCGGCGATTGGCTGTACACCCTGGTGGCGGAGATTGCCGGCGAGCATCCACCAGGTGGCGATGATTTGCGCTTAAGCGAGGACTTTCATCTCGATAGCCTTGGTCGGGTACAGCTTGCAGCAGCACTGGAAGAGCGACTGGCCGATGCTCCTGACGACGGCACCGTCGATGCCGCAAAAACGCTGGGAGATTTGAGGCGGCTCGTCGGAGCTGTTCGCACTTCTGCATTGGAATTGCGGAGTTCGCCTGACGGGCCCATCCAGTCTGAGTTCGGCAACCGGATCTCTTCCCTGCCCCACGCTCCGAAGGAAGTCCCGATTCCAACGCGGCAAAACGTAAAGCGCGCTGCCGCTCTGCCGGTGGACACTTCGAATTCGGCGAATTTTGAGAAGGCGGAATTCCTCTATCCCCGATGGCCGTGGTCGAAGCCGGCGCAATGGCTGCGCGTCGCATTCCTGGAATTGATAGCACAACCGCTGGTCTGGTTCCTGGGTAACCCGCGCGTGTCTGCACCCCCCGAACTGCCAACCGAAGAACCGATGCTCATCATTTGCAACCACGTGACTGCATACGATGGTGCGCTGGTGGAGTACGCACTACCCGGACGCATCCGTCGTTGGACCGCGTCAGCAATGCTCGGCGAAATGTTGGAAGATTTCCGGCATTTCCGCAATCCGGACACGGGGCGCTTCATGCTGTTCGGTCCGGCGGCATATTGGCTGCTGACCGCGCTCTACAACGTCTTCCCGTTGCCTCGCCGAAGAGACTTCCAGCGAAGCTTCGCTCACGCCGGTGAGGCTATGGACCGCGGGTACAACGTGCTCGTTTTCCCCGAAGGCACGCGATCGGCTGCTGGGCAGCTCGCGCCGTTCAGGCCCGGGATCGGCCTGCTCGTCAAACAGGCGCACGCGCCCGTGCTGCCGATTGCCATTTTAGGATTGGGTGAGTTGAAGGCACAGGGCCACGGATGGTTTCGCTCGGGCAGTCTCGAAGTTCGCATCGGAGATCCCGTGCGCTTCGGCCCGCTCGAAAGCGAAGCAGCCATCACAGAGGCGCTGCACGCAAGCGTAGAAGCTCTAATGCCGAACTCAGGCCAACGGAGCTGACTCTTCTTTCGACCCGGATGCGTCGCCTTCCATTTGCGCCGCATAGTAGTCATGCGGTGCGCCGCGGTGTCCCTGGCAACGTGCAAACAATTCCAGTCCAAGGGCTGTCGGCGTAAGGCTCGCTTCCTGTTCGAAATTGAAATACTTCGACTTGACCCTCGGTTCAAGCAGGCCGAGCAGAGACAGTTGAAAAATATTGCGGTCAATCTTCATCAGATCGTGCGCTCCTGCGATGTCAATCAGTTCCTGTGCAGAGCAGATGAGCGATTGAGCTGAAACTGCGCCAGAACTTGCAAAGACTTTTTGGGATTTTGCGCACGCCGTGGTGAAGAGGCGGCCGTCAATCGAGGCAAATTCCGTCAGCAGGTCAATATACGGGAGATTGGATTCGTCATTGCCCATCAGCGAGCAGGCTGTGGCAAGGATTCCCGCCCAGAGCTGCTGCGTAGTCGTGTCCTCGGCCCACGAACCCTCTTGAATAACGCGCATGACCACATTTTGCGGAGCGCGCAGACGATCGAAATCTCTCTCCGCGGCGAGCATAACCTCGGCGCGATGCGCAATAACAGTGGCGTTAGTGACTCGCAGATTGCTCAGACCTTCGCGAAATAACAGCTTCAGTTCCTGGGTCGCTGAAGGACAAATGCGACGAAGAAAGGAAAGTGCGCGAGCAAGACGAAACTCACCGAGAATGTCTTCGGGCTCGATGAGGCCGTCGGTCTTCCAAAGCCATAGCTCCATCGCGTCGGGAAGAACGAAGTTGAGACCCATGCCGTCTTCGCCCCACCGTACTGCCTTCGTCTCAAGGGTCACCTGGCGATCCGGGTCGTCATCCGCCAGGTCTGGATAGACAAGCCGAATGGGATTGACCTCACCCTCAGGCCAGCGTTCACGGGTGACAAGATACATACCCGACGCGCTGATGTTCCTCACGATGTCGAGGCCTGGGGAGGATCCGGTCCAGTGAATGGCTTCGAGGCCAGGCACAACGCGCCGCTCAGCGCGCGGCAGATGGGATTCTTCCGGCGGGAACGTCCTTTCAAACCAGCTTTTCAGCGCCCTCATGCTGCCCTCCTGAATTCCTAGCGGCGTCTGCAGCAGGACTAAGCTTGCAGGTTCCGGAGGCCCGTTAATTCGACCCGATCTCAAATTGTCTCTGACTGCATCCTACTCCCGCAATTGCCGGTTCGTAACAGGGAGGTAATTACTTAGGCAGCAGTTATGCTCCGATTGTTTCTGGACAATTGTCGCGAATCAAGATCCAGGTGCGGACTCAATCGGCGCCAATTGTCTCCGCGACAATGCCTTCGGCGAAGAACGCTTCTGCTGTTCCGCAATAGCCGTTGCACCGGGCATAGAGTTCGAGAGCTATCGGAGTGGGAGTTATAACCGCGTGGTCAAGAAGGGAAAAGAACCTCCATTTCACGCTCTTCTCAATGAGGCCGAGTTCGACAAGATGCTGAATGTCGCGTTCGATATGAACGCGATCATGGGTGCCGGCGATCTGCACCAGCCTCTCGGCAGAACATGTAAGCGGATGAAGAGGCACGCCGCCATTCCGACCGACGGACTTGGCCGCAAGCTGACAGGAACCAGCAAAGATGCGGGCCTGAATGGTGGTCATCTGACTGAGCAGAGAAACGAGTGCCAAATGCGATTTGCCGGATTCGGGAGCCAAACAGGAATTGGCCAGGATACCGGCCCAGTAGTGCCGGATCCAATCAGTCTCAGCCCATGACCCGTCTTCAAGAATGCGGAGGACGATTGCTGGATCGGCCTGTGACTGCTCTCGATTGCTCTCGAGAGCCAGGAGTTCCTCAGCGTGCAGCACGATCTCGATAGCACTTTCCAGGCGGAAATTGCTGAGCCCTCGTCGCATCAGGAGCTGGACTCGATCGGTCGCGGCTGATGACAGGCGCTGGATAAAGGCAAGGGCGGCCGCCAGTCGAAATTCGCGCACGACGTCTTCCGGTTCCGTCTGCGGCGCCTCAGCCTTGATGGCGCTTTGCCAGAGACGCAAGTCCGCGCCGTGCGGCATTAGGAATTGAACACCTACACCCTCACGATCGCGACGAATGGCCCTGGCCTGTACGGTGAAATGGCGCTGGCGGTCCGTCTCAAGTTTGCCGGAGCGCTGCAAGGAAAATGAAACGATCTCGCCGGCTTTCCAAGACTCGTTGGTCAGAAGATAGGCGCCACTCGCGCTTATGTTGGCAACATGGCTTTGGCGAGGGGTCTGTCCATCCCAATGAAAAGCAGCCAGGGCGGGCGATTCCCGGCGCTCCGCGCGCGGACGATAGACAAAAGGAAGACGAAACCAGCTTTTGGATGAACCCAACGCAACCCTCCGGCACAAATAGCTTCCAAGATGCAACGCAACAGTCGGCTCCTGACCGAATCAGAAGATCCCAACCGCGTTCAATACCTTTATGGAAGGGGATTTTATGGTGGACTCAGACGAGCCGCTTGTGTCTATCGTCACGCCTCACCGTGAAATATTCGAGGCAAATAGGATCATCAACGGAAAAGCATGCAGAGGGCGTCGCCGGCCCTTGTGCCCCATCCTGGATCACCAGGAGATGAAACCGGGAGGGAGGAGGCTCATCTTTCAAGCGCAATGGCACCGCTAAGTGTCACTGGGACGCCATAGAAGCCTTGGGTTGTGCCCCGATGGCCGTTGCACCGTGCATAGAGTTCCAGCCCTAGACCGGTAGGCGCGACCTTGGTGTCGGTCATTTGCTGGAAGAATGCGGATTTCTCACGAGGTGCGATAACTCCGACTTCAGCCATGTAATTCAGCTCGCGATCCAGCTTGATCAAATCGTGCGAACCGGAAAACTTCATCAGATCCGCTGCTTTCCAGTTCAGCGGCCGCGATGACATTGCGCCGGGCCCGGTGACGAGCTTGGTAGCCTTGGTGCACGCCGCGGAAAGAATGCGCAGGTGAAGTGCTTTGAGCTGGCTGAGCAAGTCAACAAAAGCAAGATTCGAATCGTCCCCGCCGCCGCTGGTACAGGAGGCCGCCAGAAGGCCGGCCCAGAATTGAAGCATCCACTTGTCATCCGAGGACCAGGATCCACCCTCAATGATGCGCATCACCACGTGGGGTAGCGATCGCAGGTGGTCCCCCTCCACTGATCCGCCCAGCATCTTCTCGGCCTTCCGAGCGATCTCCACCGCATTTTCCAGGCGATAGTTGCTCAACTCTTCATGAAGCAGCCTGCTGACCGATTGGTTTGTCTCAGGAGATACGCGGGACAGAAATGAGATAGCCTGGGCAACGCGGAACTCCCGCAAAATGTCCTCAGGCTCATTCTGTTCAGCCGCACTCTTCAGCGGGCTCTGCCACAGCCGTAAATCTGCGCCTGCAGGCAAGACAAACGAGACGGCAACGCCGTTATCGTCCCAGCGAACTGCCTTCGCATGAACTGAGAAACTGTTCTCCCTCTCAAGTGGTCCGCTGCGTTGCAGGGAGATGGCAATGATTTCTCCCGGCTCCCAACGTTCTTGCGTAACGAGGAATGCTCCAGTTGCGCTGATATCGCGGACAGTGTTCTGGCGCGGAATCGAGCCCTTCCAGTGATATGCGGCGAGCGATGGCGAGGTCCGCCGTTCCGCCCGGCGGCGTTCTGCCGCGAAGGATCCATCATCGTTGGAAATTGTGGAATTCATGCGACCTCAGAGACAGACCCGCCATATGCGCGAGCTCGGGAGATTCGATTCTGACAAGGGATGAGCCTTCGGGCCCGCTTGCACCCAGTGCTTTCAATTGACAATCTTACTCCCCAATATCCCACTTTTGTGGGATTACCGGACGTTACTTTAGGCACCGAGGGCTCACTTAGGGTGTGGACGAATCGGGGTACGCTAGACTGTAAGAAACCATTCCTTACTGTTAGAACCTTTTCGCCGGACTAAAGGGCGTACTCTGCGAGGTTGCTGTGTCGTTTTCGTTCTTAACCCAGGTTTTTGCCGCGGGAAGCCTGGCGAGTGCAGCCTGCTGCTGCCTGCTTGAAGTGGCCATGGTTCTGGAGATCCGAAGGGGTCTGGCAGGTTGGAAGCCTGCCCCGTTGGGAAGGGACATTGTAGTCACCCTTCGCAGCCACCGCAGGTTCTACCCCGGAAGCCGGCTTCGGACGGCGTTCGTCACGTCTTCCTTCCTGCTGACATGCTGCATCGCTGGACTCATCGTGATTCACCGTGTGACGCACGCATCTTAAGTCGCTCGTCGAAGGTCTGTTGACAGCTGACCTGGATCAATCGTTCCCGCACACAAGATAGTTCTTACCGCGGCCGATAATGGCACGTACCGCCGGACAGAACTGCCACCCAAAGTGATCGGTCAGGCGGCTGCTCGGCAGACCCCAGGAAGAGATATCCATCCGGCGCAATCAGGCGGTGCATCGCGGCGAGCAGCGTGCGTCGCGTCTCCTGTGAGAAATAGAGCATTACGTTGCGAAGAAAAATGGCGTCAAAACGCTCCTGGAATTGCAGCGGCGCGCACAGGTTGGCCTGGCGAAAATTGCAGAATTCGGCGATCTCAGGCTTGACGATCCAGTCCTCGCCGACATGATTGAAGTAGCGCACAAGAATGCGGGCAGGCAATCCACGATTCATCTCGATGCGGTGATAGCGTCCCTGGCGTGCCCGCTGAACGACTTCAGCACAGATGTCGGTTCCTTCGATGCGAAGACCCCAACCGGACAACTGGGGAAAGTGTTCCCGGATGAGGATGGCAAGGGAGTATGCTTCCTGTCCGGTCGAGCTGGCAGCGCTCCACAACCGTAACCTTCGAGTAGTGCGACGAGCCTCAATGAGTTTTGGCAATACGTCGGTCCGCAGCAAATCAAAGGATCGGCTGTCACGGAAAAAGCTCGTTTCGTTGATGGTCATTGCCTCGGCAACGGATCGCTCGAGCTCGGAGCTTTTGGAAGACCGCATAAGGCGCACTAGTTCGTCGAGCCGCGACATGCCATGCCGGTGAAGAAGGCTTACCAGGCGCGATTGAAAGAGATGGTCGTGCGAGGTCTCCAATACGTTTTGCGAATGCTGGAAGACAACTTCGCGCAGGTAGATGTAGTCTGCTCCCGCGGCGGCGCTCATCGCTGAACCGCCGGTTCGCGGAGTTCGCGAGGGCCTCGGCTCGCGAGGCGGAGAATTTCAGGTGCGATGGCGATTAGAGGCAGAACGCGTTGTGCGAGTCCCGCCTGGATCACCGAACCGGGCATGCCCCAGACAGCGCTGGTGGCTTGATCCTGCGCCAGAACTGTGCCACCTTGCTGGCGAATCATTCGACAGGCAGCCAAACCGTCCGAGCCCATACCTGTAAGCACAACCGCCAGCGTAGCAGGGCCAAAGATCGTTACCGCGGAGCGAAAGAGGACATCCACAGCCGGCCGGCAGTGATTTTCAAGCGGCCCCCTGTGCAGATGAAGCGTCGGTGAGGATCCACGAATTGCGTCGACAACCTCCATGTGCCAATCTCCGCGCGCCAGGTAAATAACGCCGGGAACAACGGGCGCGCCCTCCGTCGCTTCTCGCACGCGGACACAGCTTCGTTGGCTCAGACGATCGGCCAGCGGCCCCGTAAACAACTCGGGCATATGCTGCACCACAAGAATCGGTAACGGAAAACCGTGCGGAATTGCGGAGAGAAGCACATCGAGCGCGGCCGGACCGCCCGTTGAAACGCCCACAACCACTATGGAAGGCGGTGTCGATGAGAGCTTGATTGTTTCCGGTGAGCCCACTGCGATTGTCAGACGAGGCGATTGCGCAACCGAGGAAATAGTCAACGCCTGGATCCGCGGCAACAGATCCCTAGCAAGAACACGGATCGCAGTTTCACGATCAGCCTGGTTGGCCGGTTTCGTTACATAGTCCGACGCTCCGCAGGCAAGCGCCTCAATGGTCACGCGGGCGCCGCGCTGCGTAACTGAGCTCACCATGACTACGGGAATCCGGTAAGAACGGGCGCGCAGAGTGCGAAGAGTCGCAAGTCCGTCCATGTTCGGCATCTCGACATCGAGCAAAATAAGGTCCGGACGCTCCGATTCGATAGCCCGGAGAGCAGCGGCGCCATCCGCGGCGGTACCGGCAACCTCCAGCGTCGGGTCGCCGCAGATCACCGTTCGCAACAGGCTGCGGATCACCGCGGAATCGTCGACGATGAGAATTCGCGTGCGGCGACTGTGCGCCATTGTTCAATTCTCCGCAAGTCCAAGCATGTTGAGCTTCTCCGTGAGCGCTTCCCCGTCGAACGGCTTCATGAGGTATTCGTCGGCTCCAGAGTCAAGGGCGCGAATGATGAAGTCGTTCTCTGCTTCGGTGGTAACCATCATGACCTTGAGATCGTCGAATCCTTCTGCACGAAGCGCAGTGAGCATCTCAAAGCCGTTCATGACGGGCATATTCCAGTCGATGAGGGCGAGGTCGAATCTGCCACCCGACCTTAGCTTCGTGAGACCGGCCGCGCCATCCCCCGCTTCTTGGCATGTGATTCCCTTCTCTTCGAGAAGACCGCGAAGAAAGCCCCGCACAAAGCGAGAGTCGTCAACGATGAGCGCGTGCATAAGATTCCTCCGGGTCACGCCACCTGCGCGGCAACGAGGTGCAAAGGATCGAGATGAGAAGGATCGAGGATCACCAGAAGTCTGTCCTTCAGCTTGTAGGCGCCGGTGAACAGTCCTTTTCTGCAATCGTGGAGGGTCGAAGGATTCGGTTCATAGTCTTTCGGTTCGACCGTCAACACTTCGCCCACGGAATCCACCAGTAAGCCGAAAGACCCGCCGGGACTTTCGATGACAAGAATGGGTTGAGAATGGTCCAGCGCAGGCAGGCCGAGAAGCTGGCGAAGGCAGATCGTGGTAAGAACATCGCCGCGATAGTGGACCAGGCCGCCGACAAATGCTGGAGCCAGCGGTACCGGTTGCGGGCAGACGGACCCGACAATTTCGACAATGTGGCTGATCGGCAAACCGAACAGCGCGCCGGCAACCCACACCGAACACATTTCGATAGGTAACGCGGCCGACGTCTTGCGGCTGTCCTTCAATTTCGCGGATGTGCTCATGAAAGCGCCTCGGCAAATCGATTAGAGTGCGCAACGCTTAACTGAGCCAGTTGCGGAACTTCGCTGAGATCAACCAACCCCGTCACGCCATCTCTGAGCAAGATGACGCCTGCGGCGCGGCGGTCGCTGCCCGCTTCAAAGAGATCTGCGCCCGCGGCCACATCCAGAACATGCGAGACAACGACGCCCACCTGGCGATCTCCGTCGCGACAGACCACAACCACAATCTGTGCCGCCGCCGATTCTGCTGATGTCGTCGCGAGCAAACCGGCTGAGTCCTCCACAGGAAGAACTTGCCCTCCGAAGTTGAGCACTGGACGCGCACCAATGTACTCGATTCGCGCAATAGAAAGCTGTTCGATGCGGAGCACATCCTTCAGAGCAACCGCAGCCCGTCGACCTGCAATATCGACCAGCAGATAGTCGGTCTCGGTATCTTGCAACGCGGCGGAGTCATCGGCGTTTGCAGCGCACTCGTCTTCTTCCAGCGCGATCCCGGCGCGAATGGCAATAGCCGTGGGGTCAAGAATCAGCGCAAGATTGCCGCTGCCGAGCATCGTGGCGCCAGAATACAAACCGATACCCTTTAGGGCTGAATTGAGCGCCTTCACCACAATCTCTTCAGGATCGGCAAGCCCCTCCACGACAAGTCCAAAGCGGCGGCCATCGGCCTCTAGCACTGCGATGTAGCTCTCAACAGGATTGCTCCGGTCGTGCACCAGGCCGGGAATCATCATGCGATCGAGAAATACCAGTGGAAGCAGGCTTCCGCGCAACCGGTAAAGCGGCGCGTCCTCGATCCATTCAATCGCCGACATGGCTTTCTGGCGAGACACATGAACCAGTTCCGAGAGCGCTGCCTGGGGAAGTGCAAAGCTCTGTCCGACGCTGCGTACGATTAGAGCGGGAATAATGGCGAGCGTGAGCGGAATACGAAGCCGCAAAGTTGTTCCCATGCCCGGATGCGAGTCGATTTCGACCTTGCCGCCCATCTTTTCAACGTTGGTCCTGACAACGTCCATGCCCACGCCCCGTCCGCTGACGTTGGTGATGACCGAGGCGGTGGAAAAGCCGGGTAGAAAGATCAGTTGCAGCAGTTCCCTCTCTGATTGCTGTGCGGCCCTCTCGGCCGTGATGAGACCGCGCTCGATCGCCTTGGTACGAACCCGATCGACCGAAATGCCGGCACCGTCGTCGGTCACTTCGATGATGACGTGGCTGCCTTCCTGAACAGCGCGAACTCGCAGCAAGCCCTCGGGATCCTTCCCGGCCGCAACACGAGCGTCAGGCGGTTCGATGCCATGATCGAGCGCGTTTCGGACGGCGTGCGTCAGAGGGTCCTTGATGGCCTCAAGCAGACTCTTGTCGAGCCCTGTATCCTGCCCCTCCATTTCGAGGCGCACACGCCGACCGAGCGATTGCGAGAGATCGCGCACCATGCGCGGAATCTTGGAAAATACGTTTGAGACAGGCTGCATGCGCGCCTTCATCACCGACTCACGCAAATCGGTAGTCACCATATCGAGACGACGCGAGAGCTGCGTAAGACTGGGCACCGTTACGCTGGCCTGCAGAACCTGGTTGCGCGTGAGAACCAGCTCGCCCACGAGGTTCATCATCCGATTCAAAAGCATTACATCGACGCGTAGCGTGCTTTCGGCGGTCGTGAGCCCGGAAGGAGCTGCTGCCTTCGCCTCGTGTTCTTCGACAGCGGGAATGGCTGAACGAGGATTCACAGTCATTTCCGTCTTTGGCTCTGACGCTTGCACGAAAGCTTCGATAGACTTCGGCCGAGCGAGTTTCGCCTTGGCATCCTTCCGCGGAGCAGACCGACGTCCCGAGGCGCCCCGCGCGCGCTGACGGCGCGTCGTCGCTGGTACGGCGACGGGCTCGGCAGATGCGGATTGAAGCTCCGCGAGCCGCTGGATCAGATCAACGTCGTCTCCGGCGCCTTCCGTCTCATCGGTCTCGATTGCGCGAAGAATGAAACGAAGCGAATCGAGCAGTTGCAGAAGTTCCGTAATGATCGTAGCTGTGGCCGATAGCTTGCCTTCGCGCAGCATCCCGAGCAAGTTTTCCCCGGCGTGAGCCAATTTTTCAAGGCGCTTATAGCCCAGGAAGCCGGTGGTGCCCTTGATGGTATGGACTGAACGAAAGATCTCCGCAATGAGTTCGGCATCGCCCGGTTGCTTCTCGAGATCAGTCAGGCAGTGTTCCATTCGATCGAGCCCTTCCTGGCTCTCGATCAGAAATTCACGGGTCAATTCATCCATCGCGTATTTCCCTGCCGCTGCCGGTTTGATATCCGGTGCAAGGCCCACAAAAGACTTATCGGATCCGAGCGGCGAGACTTGAGAAAGGTGTGTTTGAGTCTCTTCAGTTTTCCGTCGGTGAGTCAATATGGTCGATTACCAGGACATCGACGGGGGCTTTGCTGGATTTGAGTTCCAGACCCAACTGTTCTTTGAGGGCAGTGAAGACCGAGGGCCCGGCGTCGGGCGGAGACACCGTTTCGGTGTTGGAGACACCAGATCGAAAGTCATCTGGGGCAAATTTGAGATTGATGGTGTAATTGCCCTGTAGGCCGGTCTTGTCGACCACTACACGACCAGTGAAACGGGCAAGTATCTCGGCAAGATCAGCAGTCGCGTGCGAGCTGCTCTTGATTGAGATGGTCGAGCTCCCGGAATGCGTTCCCGAGTCGATCGTTGTCCCCTCGTCTTTCCCATTTGCGAACTTCGCGCCTCCTTTGGTGACGACGAGCTCATATACAGGAAGTTCTCGGCTCTCAAGGTGCGCGGCAAAATGGAATCGGTCGACGAGAAGCATTTGCACCATCATCAGCAATTGAGCCTTGGCGTCGGCATAGGGCAAAGACGCCAGTTTTTTGGCCAATCCCGGATCGGACTTCCCTTCGATATCGTATTTTGCAGATTCGGTCCAGGCCGGCGCTCCGACGATGCGGGAGTCCGGCAGAACGTATGCGTATTGAAGCAATTGCATCGGCGTTGCGTTGATGGCAACGAAGTGACCATGGTCAGCGTAGGAGTAGATATGCGTGCGTGCCGTGTGGTCAGAGTTGTTGGGATGGATAGAAGCGACATCGAAAACGGGACTTGCAGACACTGCGGTGGCGGCAGATGGCTGCTGTGTCGTGGATTGAGAGACGGAGGTCGCTGGAACCGGACTCTGCGCCAGGGTGAAGCTTCTGCCAAAGCCGAGGCCAAATGCCGAAAGCATGAGCATGGTCATCAAACGGCAACGCCAATGTACATGGGGAACTCTCATGCATTAGCCTCAAGGTTCACTTGTTTCACAGATGAGGGCCGCATTGATGACGAGCTTAGCGCAGGAAGCGCTCGACATTCTTCTGGAGATGGCGAAAGAAGCGGCGGAGAAGTCCTATTCGCCGTACTCGGCCTTCAAGGTGGGTGCGGCACTCCGCCTGACGAACGGCAATGTTGTGACCGGCACCAACGTGGAAAATGTGAGCTACGGCTTAACCATTTGTGCAGAACGCGCAGCGCTGGTGCGAGCAGTGAGCGAATTCGGCCCAGCCATTCGCATCGAAGCCGTAGCCGTGGTCAATTTGAATGGCGCCGCCAGCCCTCCGTGCGGGGCGTGCCGGCAGATGCTGGCCGAGTTTACTGAGCCTGATGCACCGGTGGTTTTTCCCGTGGCGGATGGCATGAGAACAATGTCGTTTGAGCAGATTCTGCCACTCGGCTTCGAGATGCATCTGAAAAAGACGGGGAATGGAGAATAAGGCGAGTGGCTTATGCTCTCTCTTCTAAATCCTCTCGCTGACGATCGCGCGGTCCCTGCGCGCTCCACCCTTCCTTGCGATAATTCCATCTGTCTAGAGGAATGAGGTTCAATTCGCATGGAGAAATCAGGTTCGCCGCTGTGCATGATCGATCTGATTCGGAAAAAGCGCGACCGCGATGCGCTTGACGCGTCCGAAATTGGATTCATTGTGGCGGGCGCGGCCACTGAGTCAATTCCGCTCGAACAGCTTTCGGCGTGGCTTATGGCTGCGTGGCTCAATGGTCTTACCATCGGTGAGACCCGCGCGCTGGCCGTAGCTATGCGCGACTCTGGAGAAAAATTTGACCCTTCGCGCCTGGGCAAGCAAGCGGTCGATAAGCACTCCACCGGCGGCGTGGGAGACAAAACCAGCTTTCTCGTCGCACCGCTGGCCGCTGCCTGCGGGGTTGTCGTGCCCATGATCAGCGGACGGGCTCTGGGTCATACCGGCGGCACTCTGGATAAGCTCGATTCGATTCCTGGCTTCCGGACCGCCTTGACTCTAGCGGAATTCGAAGCCGTGCTGCAGCAATGTGGGGCAGCCATTGTCAGCCAGACGCCGACACTCGTACCTGCCGACCGCGTGCTGTATGCACTGCGCGATCGCACCGGAACCGTGGAGAGTCCTGGCTTGATTTGCGCTTCAATCCTGAGCAAAAAGCTGGCCGCAGGATTGAACGCTCTTGTGCTCGATGTCAAAACCGGCTCGGGCGCGTTCCTGCGCAAGCGCGCCGACGCTGAGTTTCTGGCAGCGCTGATGGTGGCAACTGCCGAAGCTGCCGGGACGCGCACCGTGGCTTTGATGACCGACATGGGCCAGCCTTTGGGACGAACCGCCGGCAACTGGATCGAGATCGCCGAGTGCGTGGAATTGCTACGCGGAGAGATGCCCACAGAGAGCGCAGATCTGCGTGAACTTTCGTTGCGCCTTGCGGGCTGGATGATCCACCTTGGCGGCAAAACGGCAACCGCCGAGAACGGCTACTGGGCCGCCGCCGGCGCAATGGCTGACGGAACAGCGCTGAAGCTGTTCCTTGAGATGGTGGAGGCGCAAGGCGGCGATCTGGCCGTCTTTGACGACTTGAAAGCCTCGCATAAGCCGGGCGCGACGCTGGTTCTGAAAGCGTGGCAGGGCGGCTATGTCGCCGCAATGGACACAATGGAACTGGGCTGGGCAGTTCAACGGCTCGGCGCGGGGCGCGAAAAAGCAGGCGAGCCCGTCGATCCGCACGCTGGAATCGAATTTCACGCTCGACGCGGTGCACGCGTGGAAGTTGGTCAGCCCTTCGCCACGTTATACGCGACGAAGGAATCAATGTTGACCGAACCCGTTGAACGCATCAAGCGCGCGATCTCGTTTTCCGACAATGCACCCGACCTGGTTCCTCTCGTCAGCCACATCTTCGCCCGCGAAAATGCCGAGGCGTTTCTGCGGGATACGGTAAGGTAAAGGAAACAGCTTTTTAGAAAATCTCCATCCAGCATCGTGCATCAATCTGCACGATCAAGCTAATGGCTAAAAGCTAAGTTGCTGTCCAGGAGCGTTCGAGTTGGTGCGATTTACAGGGGTGCTGGGGATATTGGCCGTGCTGCTGGCGGCGTGGCTTGGCTCGACAGACAGAAAGCATATCCGCTGGCGCACCGTGGGGTGGGGACTTAGCCTCCAGGTCGTATTCGCGTTTCTTGTGCTTCGCTTCGACTTCGGCCAGCGTGCGATGTTCTGGGCAGGCGGCGTTGTCACGAAAATGTTGAGCGCGACCTCGGCAGGAACCTCTGTTCTGTTCGGCAAATTAGGCACTCCCGACACTTCCCTCGGGTCGATCTTCGCCTTCCAAGTATTGCCGACGATTATCTTCATCTCGGCATTCTTTGCTGTTCTGTATCACATCGGCGTCATGCAGATCATCATCCGCGCGCTGGCGTGGGTAATGCTTAAAACGATGCGCATCTCCGGCGCCGAAAGCATGAATGTTGCCGCATCCATTTTCATGGGGCAGACTGAAGCCCCGCTCACGATTCGTCCGTTCCTTTCCAAAGCCACCCGCAGTGAGCTTATGACCATCATGACCAGCGGCATGGCGCATGTGTCGGGCGGCATCATGGCCATGTACATCGCTCAAGGCATTGAGGCGCGGCACCTTCTCTCGGCCGTGATTATGACTTCGCCGGGAACCATCGTGATGGCGAAGATGCTCGTTCCGGAAACGGAAGTCCCCGCCACCGAGGGTAAAGTCGTCATTCCGAAAGATGAGCAGCACAAGGAAGAGAACCTGATCGGCGCCATCGCGCGCGGCACAATCGACGGCGGCAAACTAGCCTTGAACGTCGCCATCATGCTCATCAGCTTTCTCGCGCTCGTCGCGTTGCTCGATATGTTGCTCGGCTGGGTCCACATGCACGCGGGGCTGCACTGGGTGCCTGGAAGCCTTGGCGAAATTCTCGGTTACGTTTTCTGGCCCGTAGCTTGGCTCATCGGAGTTCCCGCGCAGGATTGCAGCCTGATCGGCAACCTGCTCGGCACGCGCATGGCGCTCAATGAAGTCATCGCCTACATTGCCCTGGGCGCACACAAGGCCATGATCACGCCGCGATCCTTCACCATCGCCACCTTCGCGCTGTGCGGCTTTGCCAATCTCGGATCTATCGGCATGCAGATCGGTGGCATCGGAGCCCTTGTTCCAGAGCGCCGCAATGACCTGGCGCGTCTCGGCGTTCGCGCAATGCTCGCCGGAACCATGGCAAACTTGATTTCCGCGTCTATCGCCGGGATATTTCTCGGCTGATCAGAATCTCCGATTCAACTCGGGCAACGCTTCACCTGCGTCCCGCATTCCAAACGGCAGGTATTGCAGGCTCAAATCGTTATTTTCAACACCGCTGCTTCATGGTTGTTCAGAATTTAGGCGCTTATCCACTAGACAAATTAAATTTGCAAAATTTGCACCACTCTTCGGCTGTTTGCAAAGGCATAGATTATGGCTCATCCCTCGACCGCGCCTTCCGCGGCTGGCAAAACTTCACGGCCAGATAAAGGACGAATCAGGCGCGAAGTCCGCAGTATCTGGCTTGATGCGCCGCTATGGACCCACGTTGTCGTCGTCGCGGTGGGAGCACTGCTGGCGGTATCCGTTGTCGTCATCAGCGCCAACTGGCCCTACCGGCATCGCAAGATCGCGCCCATGCTTGAAGACCTGCTGGCGAGCAAGGTCACTTTCACCGGCTATCACCGCACCTATTTTCCCAAGCCCGGATTCGTTGCCACAGGGATCACGATGCGACGTAACTCCGCGCCAAATCTGCCTGCGCTTGGCCATGTAGACACATTGGTTGTCCAGGGAACATGGTCCGACCTGATCATGCTGCGTCAAAGAGTGGAATTAGTGGATATCACGGGCCTGCACGTCATTATTCCGCCCATCGGCAGCAAGGAAAACCACGAGGATTTCCCATCCGGCAGCGGCGAAGACTTTGAAGGTCCCGAAATGATGATCGAACGATTCGTAGTGCACGAGAGCCTCCTCGATATCTCGCGCATCGACGGCAGACGCCTGTCGTTTGCCATCAAGCAGTTGGAGATTCGCAATCTGCATAAGGGTGAAGCGCTCACCTATGCAGTCGACATGCAGAACGCAATACCGACGGGCCACATCCTCGCACGCGGCGGTATGGGGCCGATCAACGGAAGAGACTTCTCCTCGACCCCGGTGAGCGGCAACTTCGCTTTCACGGAAGTCAATCTCCATGACGTCGGAGAAATCAGCGGAAGTCTCAATGCGCGCGGCGTATTCAAGGGCACGCTGTCTTCGATGGAAGTGGAGACGAGTACGGAGACTCGGCACTTTTCCGTGTCGGACGGTAAACCAATTCCGTTAGAAGGCACACTGCGCGGCACGCTCTCGGGATCCAACGGCGATCTGGATATTCACGCCATCGACCTGAAAATCCGTGAAACGCGTATTCATGCCGTCGGCAGCATCAAGGGAAACCCCAGGCTTACGAATCTCGATATCACCGTTGAGCATGGCCGAGTCGAAGACGTGATGCAGCCCTTCATTCATGATGATGTGCCGATGACTGGAACAGTATGGCTCAGGAGTCACGCTTACGTGGGGCCACCGGGCGATGGATTCATGGAACGTCTCCGGATTACCGGAGAACTTGATGTGCCGGCAGAGAGGTTGACGGATCGCAACACGGAAAGGGATCTCTCCGCATTCAGTGAGCGTGCCCAGGGAAATCGCACTCCAGACACGGGTGTCGATAGTGACAAAGAGCCAACTGATCCAGCCAAAGATGTGGTCTCCTCTTTGCAGGGAGCGGTGCGAATCGAGAATGGGGTTGCATCCACGTCACGTCTCGTCTTCAAAGTCCCGGGTGCGCAAACCACAATGGCAGGCACTTTCTGCTTCCACGGAGAAGTCGCGCATTTGACGGGCAATTTGAAAATGAATACAGACATTTCACACACCGCCACTGGATTCAAATCCGTCATGTTGAAACCGCTCGCTCCCTTTTTTAAAAAGAAGAACGCCGGGGCGGTGGTGCCGATAGCCGTTACCGGAACCCCCGGACACTACCGGGTTTCGCAGGACATTTCCCACAATAAATAACGAAGGCTCCACTGAATCTAAAGCATTTACACGTTGCGTGCGGCCCGACTCTCACCACCGGCTGATAAATGCGCATCTCATTCAGTTGGAGGTTTCCCCAGTGCAGACTCCGAGAACATTGCGGATCGCAATCTGCCTGGCCGCAGTTGGGTCGGTTGTAGGGCTGGTTGCATTTCGCAGCGAGCCGGCGCCTTCGAGCGCTGCCGCCGCGACCCTATCGGTTGCCTCCGCTGGTCCCTTGCTAAAGCCGGCACCCTCCACGCCGATCGCCGAACAAAAGGCGGCACTGGGCGATGACGAAACCTGGCAACCGGAGTGGGACGCCACGATTGAGAAAGCCCTTCCCACCGATCTACTGGAACCGAAAATGGCAAGCGGCGTACGGCCATTCTGCCCACGTTACAGTTCCATGAAAGAGGTCGACAGGCGCCAATTCTGGGCTTACTTCTTCCAGGCCTTGTCCGCAGCCGAAGCGGGATTGAAAGCAACATCGAATGTACAGCACACTGAACCACAGGTCGCCGTTGTTGACGGCGTCAGTCATCGCATGGTGCGCAGCGAAGGTCTGCTTCAATTGACCTACGAGGATGCCAGGCGATACGCATGCGATTTCGATTGGAATGCGGACAAGCATCTCGCTGAGCACGATCCGGATAAAACAATTCTGCAGCCAGAAAACAATTTGCTCTGCGGCGTCAATATCCTCGTGAATCAATTAGTCGTTCAGAAACGACCGCTTCTCACAAAGGCCAGTTACTGGTCTACATTGCGGCCCGGCTGGCCTGGCTACCGCGTGTTCGTTCAGCAGATGGCAAATGTGCCTTCCGTCTGCGGAAGACCTACTCTGACGCCACCTACTCGGACTTCGGATCCTCAAACCCGACAGCCTCGGAGTAATGCAGAACGATCCCTCTCTATCGAGCCCGATCAAACGCCTGGTCCTGGCCCGGATTAGGATTTCGATGGAGTAATTCGCTTTGAGCCTGCAGCAGCGTCATGCCGGCGTCAACCTGCTCGAAGTGCATCTTCACGTCGTCCTCTTCTTCCGAAATCATTTTGAAGATCAACGCGTGGCCTTGAATGTGAACGTGCGTTTCCGTGATCTGCCAGACGTGAGGAGAGAGCTCGCGCCGTTCCACGTCGAAAGTTCCCCCGGCCTTGAGCTGGCCTAATACTCCATATCCAATCTTCACGTCGTTGATCAATCGCCCCTTCAGGCTCGCGATACGATGCTGCTCGCGATCGATCGCCATATCACCTTCCATTGCGGCGAAGACACGGGCTTCCAAACTCCGCGGCCGAAACTGCGGATCGGGTTTGAAGTGAAACAGAATGTCATTTCCCTTTTCGCCTGTGCGGGTCCACAAAAAAGCATCGGGCAGAATTTTTAGAAGTTCGGCCGCTTGCTCGTCATCGTGCTGGCCGCTCTTGCGCTGCTTGGCCTGCGCATGAGAGTCGTTGATAAAGGCGCCCATCTCCTGACGCTGTTCCGATTCTGAGACGGCCCGTCCGTTGAGTTCGACCACACGGTTAACACTCGCGGAATTCGCTTCAGCAACCCATCGTTTGACGGTCTTACTGGGCTGCCGGTCAATTTCGAAGTAGAGCCAGTGGGAATGGTCGTTACGACTCGCGTCGAGTTCAGTTCGAACCGCCTGTCGAACAATGTCGCGTGGAGTTTGCGCGGCGGCGCCTAAACCCGCGAAAAGAAGAGTTGCGCACGTGAAAAACCGAGTCCTGGTCATGGAGGACCTCCGGTCGAGCCACGATCAAACAACTCTTTAGATGCAGATTCGTCCAGGAAGGCGGTTCCAGTGTGACAGCTCTCAATGCGCGCCTCTAAGCCGTCGCATCCGGTAAAAGATAGTGAGTGCCGTGACTGACCCGCAGCTCAGAAAGCTCGCCGCCATCCCCACGATGAGGGAGAGATCCTTTTGAAACACCCCATGGACAACACCGATTACTTGCAGCACGCTGAATCCGCCAAACGTGATCAGCGAGATTCCTTCATCCGTCTTCTTGCGCCACACCGCAAGAACCTGCGGCACAAAGAGCAGTGCGTTGCAGAGCAGCCCAAATCCAAAAACGACGGCGACAATCTCTTTCATGGAGTCACTTTCCCGGGAAATCTCTGTGCATTTCGGAGACGCGCCTTTGCCGCTTCTTCCTCGCGCGTGCGTGCAGGCGTGTTGGTTTCTAATGAGGCCAGCAGGCGTGCGGATGCGGCTGCCACCTCGTCGACCGCGCCAAGGAATGCTGCTTCGTTCGCTTTGGAAGGTTTTGCGAACCCGCTGATCTTGCGCACAAACTGCAGGGACGCAGCACGAACCTCCTCCGGCGTGACAGGAGGATCGAAGTTGAAGAGCGTTTTGATGTTGCGACACATGACGCAACCTCCGGTGAGAGTTCATGACCGCGCTTAATCCGACGCAGCAAATCGGGCCGGGAGAAAGCGCAGTTGTAGAATCGCAGGAACGGACTTATCGGTACAAGCTATGAGCTACTTTGATGACGTTTCTGAGGCGGCCCAATTCGTGCGCGACAAATTGGGCAGGCTGCGGCCGCACATTGGTATCGTGCTGGGTTCCGGATTGGGCGCAGCGGCCGACACTGTCCACGAACCGGTAATCGTCCCCTTCGAATCCATTCCTCACTTTCCCAAGTCTACGGTGGAAGGTCACTCAGGCCGCTTGGTTGCAGGCATGCTTGGCGGAGCCCCCGTCGTGATCATGCAAGGCAGAGTGCACTTTTACGAGGGCTACTCGCCTAAGGACATTACCTTTCCCATGCGCGTCCTGGGCGCGCTGGGCATACGCGCCGTGATTCTCACCAATGCTGCGGGAGGTATCGCCGAGGGATACAAAATCGGCCAGCTCGTTCTCATCGCCGACCACATCAACATGATGGGCTGGAATCCGCTGGTCGGTCCCAATGAGCCTCGTTTCGCCTTCGATGTCCCGAACAGTGGCCTCCGCTTCTGTGACATGTCTGATGCCTATTCGAAGCGGCTGCGCCAGGTCGCCAGGCAGATAACCGGGCTCGAAGGCGAGACTATGGAAGAAGGTGTATACCTCGCCGTCACCGGACCCAGCTTTGAGACTCCGGCGGAGATTCGCGCCTTCCGCGCCATGGGCGCCACACTGGTTGGCATGTCCACCGTTCCTGAGACCATCGTGGCTCGGCACATGGGCCTCGAAGTCCTCGGCATCTCGTGCGTCACAAATCTAGCCGCCGGTCTCAGCCCCACGCCTCTCAGCCATGCCGAGGTTTTCGAAGCCGGCAAGCAAGTGGAGCGAAAACTCGCTAATTTGCTGGAGCGGCTCGCCATGTGGATTGCCGCGCTGGTGGACGCAGACTCGTGAGCGACGAAGTACAAACAGCAGGCGCGGTAACGCCACGGCTTCCGTTTCCACCACAGATCATCGGCATTGCCGGTGCTTCCGGTTCTGGCAAAACAACGCTCGCTTCAGAGCTGGCGCGCGAACTTGATGGCATTCACTTCCCTCTCGACAACTACTATTTCGATCTGTCACACCTGCCCACTGCAGAGCGCGCGAAAGAAAACTTTGACGATCCGGCCTTGATTGAGAGTTCCCTTCTTGCTGCGCACGTTGCTGCACTTGCGCGCGGAGAAACCATCGAGCGACCGCTCTACGATTTTTCTCATCACATTCGCATTCCCGACCGCACCGAAACCATGCGCGCAAGTGCATTTGTCCTTGTTGAAGGACTGTTCGCCTTGTATTACCCGGAGTTGCTTTCGCTCTATCAGATCCGCGTGTACGTGGATACTCCGGATGACGTGTGCTTCGATCGACGCATGAGGCGAGATACTGTCGAGCGTGGGCGTGCGCCGGACTCGGTTCGCCGGCAATACGAAGCGACGGTCCGGCCTTCCAGCATCGCATTCGTGCGGCCATCGGCGTCCCATGCCGACCTGGTTATCGACGGAACCGCAGCGCTGGACTGGAAAGTGGAGCAGGTGCTTTCCGCGATGCGGGAACGCGGCCTTCTTCGGTTACCTGGATAATGCGAAAGCGCCGGAAATCTGCTGAATTCTGCCACTTTGGCTGGGTGAATACCCCCAAAGTGTGGGAGTGTTCGCACCGGAAATCAAACCTATCCTGAATGATGAAAGTCACAGCGGAACTCCGAATTCCGTACCAGACTGTGAGTAGATGCGAAATTTGGTACCGTTCACGGAAGATTTACGCGACATCAAAATGGGAACTGGTTTCGTACCGTTAACGTAGGAATTGAAATGAGCCGATCACTCAGAGCGATGCGACAGAAAGCGGAAATGTGGTTGCGGCAGGGAATTTCGCCGCAGCGCCTCGCCCTTACACTTGCCTTGGGGTTTGCGATCGGCTGCATTCCTGTCATTGGCGTTCCCACCGCCGTGTGCCTCGTGGTCGCTCTGGGTCTTCGCTTGAATATGCCAGCAATCCAGGCTGCCAACTACGCCGCGATGCCCTTCCAAATCGCCTTGATCTTCCCGTTCGTGCGTCTCGGGGGATGGCTGTTTTCTTCCACTGCGCACAACACAATTAATGCCGGGATGCTCGCCCACGGGTCGCCGATGAAACTCATCTGGGCTTCCGGGAGCCTGGCTGGCGAGGCCCTCGCCGCTTGGCTGCTCACTGCCGTCCCCATGGTCCTGCTGCTCACGCTAGTCCTCACGGCATTGTTGCGCCGGGTCCCGGTCCTAGCTTCCGCCGAAGCGGGTAACTGACAGAAGCAGAGACCCAATACCGGAACCCCGGACAACACAAGCAGAATTTCAGAACCGATAACGCAGAGCAAGTTGCATCAGGCGCGGAGGCATGGCGTTCACTGCCTGTCCAAAGCTTCCGCTTGAGATATTGCCTTCCACTGAAGAAGCGCCGAAGAACTGGGCATGATTAAATACGTTGAACGCTTCGACGCGAACCTCGAGTGAATGATTGTCTCTCACTTGAAAATTGCGCGAGAGTGTCGCATCGAGGGTTTTCATTCCAGGTCCCGAGAAAAACCGGCGACGCGCGTTGCCCATGGTTCCCAATGCGGGAAGAGTGAGTTGCGACTCATCAAAAACTGCACGACCACCGCGTGGATTTGTCTGTAATCGCAGTGAATGTCCTGTCCACTGCGGAGTATCTACGCCATTATTGTTGATCCCATTGGGAATCGTGCCGAGCAGCGAGGTGTCGTTGTTATTCAGCAACGTTACCGGTAGCCCCGACGTAATCCGCCCAATCCCAGCCACCGCCCATCCAGACGCGATTGCATGGAACGGCTCCCTGGAATGAAATGAAGGCAGTTCGTAGTGGAAACTGCCAACCAGGTTGTGCCGCATATCGAATGCCGAGAGCCCTCGGCTCAAAGATGGGTCGACAGGATTCACCGGCTCCGGCAGTCCGGCAGACTGATCAATGGATTTCGACCACGAGTAACTCGCCAAAACTTCCAGGCCATGCGAACGATGATTGATAGTCGCCTCGAACGCGTTGTAGCTCGCATTGGCGATTGTGCGCTGTAATCCGACGCTGCCAAAAGCCGGGCCCAATTGGGTGCGCGCAGCCTGTTCATTAAATGGCCCGCAAGCCGACCCAAGACTGAGGCACAGAGCAGGATCCGCAGGATTTGCCTCTTCCAGCACAAGCAAGTGATGCGATGAAGCGCCCACATAGCTCATCGTAACCAGCGACCCGGTTCCCAACTGCCGCTCCACGCTCATCATCCAATGCTCCGCATACGGCGTCACGTCATTTGGATCGACCGCTGGAATTCCCACCAGCGGCTCAAACTGGCTCCAGTCCACATTCGCATTCGGGTCTGCGCGACTCGCGCCGTATGCCACTTTTTGCAGTGGGAACCTTTGTCCAGCATCGAAGCCGGTTGCGGCCACTGTGAAGGGAGACTCAAACAACGGTGGCGCAGCCGAAGTGTATGTATACCCATAAGGTGGATTTGCGCTCATGATGCCCGCGGAAAGCCCTTCGAACGCGGTATAGAAGATTCCGTATCCAAGCCGGATACTGGTTTGGCCAGCGGGACCCACAAGCCGATGCAGCCACGGCGCGTCAGACGAGGGCGTCCAGGCCACTCCAAAACGCGGAGCAAAATTGTTCCGTGCCGGCGCCAGCGAATCTGGAACCCCAAAATCACCGGGGAAAACAAGGCCAAGCGGTGCATCTGGAAAAACCTTCGATTGTTCGCCTTTGATCAGAGTCTGAAGTTGATTGAATTTCTCCTTCCAAGGACGGATCCGATCCCATCGCACACCATAGTTCACTGTTAATTGGCTCGTAGCCTTCCAGCTGTCTTGAGCGAATGCAGCAATGTAGAGATTACGGTTGTAGAAGTCACGAGCCTGCCCCTGTGTGTAGCTCGATGGCGCGCCTAGCATGAAATCAGCGTAGTCCACGCCCGTCGCGGACCCGTTGAAAGCGAAGCTGCCGTTGAAAACGACATCGGGATGGGTGTTGATCTGATTCGAGTGGATCTCCCCGCCAATCTTTAGTCCGTGTTTGCCTACGATATGCGAGAAGGCGTCGCTGACTTCATAAATGTTTTCGGCCTGCACCAGTGCAGTCGTATCGACACCCAGCGTGAAATCGTTGAAAGCGATATTCTCGATGCCTTCGGTGGAAGGCTTGAGTGGAACGATCGTTGAAAACCCTTGCGACGCGAGCGACGGACCGACTCCGCCCCGCGGCTGTCCGACCGCGTTTGCGTTCCGCATGAAGCTGAAGTAAGACTCATTCAATGTCGACGAGCCAAATGTGACAGTGTGCGCAATGCTCGCAAGTTGTGCGTGTCCGTTCGAGGTTGCGTCAAAGCCCGGCACGCTTGCGCCTCCCGTTCCCGTCGGATAAGGATTATCGAGCGAGTAGTCGTCAAGGAAGTAGTACGCCGTCAGCCTCTCCTTGGCGTGCGTCCAGTCGGCGCGGACAGCACCTTTGTTGTCCGTCAGCGTTTCAGCTTCTGCCGAAGTTGCGAAGAGTGCCGCTCCAACGTTGGGCTCCGGCACAAACGCCATCAGATGCTTCGCCGGAGTCGACCAGGCAGACTGGGGGATCTTGCCGTCGGGAAAAACCGCGGAGTATGGCTCGCCCGCCGTAACTAAGCGGCCAAGCCGCGAGCTCAGCACGCCCGCCCAGTTGGCGCCGTCTACCGTTCCTGTTAATGGGTTTTCGCTGAAGTCCCCGCTGCGCTCAGCAACTGACGGGACCGCAATGTTCCCCGTATCGATACCTTCTGTCAGCCGGGTTCCCTGGTAGTCGCCAAAGAGGGTCAGGCTCTTCGAGTGAAACGGTGCGCCGCCGAGAGTGCCACCAAACTGGTTTTGCCTGTATGCAGCCCGATTCAGCGAAAAGTAGTTGCGCGCGTCGAGGGCCGTGTTGCGCAAAAACTCAAAAGCTGAGCCGTGCAGTTGCTCTGTTCCGGACTTCGTGATTACCAACACCTGCCCGCCGCTTGAATTGCCATACTCCGCGTCGAAGTTTGAAGTCAGAACGCGGAAGCTGTCGATCGAGTCGAGATTGGGCAGAATCGACGTGCCCATGTTCACGTCCTCTTCTACGTCGCTGCCGTTCACTCTGAACCCATTCGACGACTCGCGTTGACCACTGATCGAAAGATTGCCGGGATTGGCGTCGCCGGAAGGAGGTGTCGAAGCTACCCCGGTCATGATCACCGCACCGGGCTGTGCCGTGTTCTGCGGAACAATGCCCGGCTGGACAGCCATCAGGTCCGTAAAGCTTCGCCCATTCAGTGGCACCGCCTCAATCTTCTTCGACTCCAGAGATTCTCCCAGTTGCGTGCTCGTGGTCTCGGCTGCCAGCGCATTGGCTGTCACTTCGATGGTCTGGGAGTTGCCCTCAACGGCCAGCGAGATATCCACGCGAGCCGAAGGAGCATCGCCTGCCACGGTCACCTGCATCCGATAGTCCTTGAAGCCATTTGCCTTGACTTCGAGTTGGTAAGTCCCCGCGGCCGGCAAAACGATCTGAAATGCGCCTTGTCCGTCTGTTTGGGAGGACCACACGAGGTCACTTCCAGATTGATGAATCTCAACAGCGGCGCCGGCAATCATCCCACTGGTTGCGTCATGCACTACCCCAACGCATTCATTGGTTTGCGCTATAGCAGCGACAAAAGACGGATAGGAAAGAAGATAGGCGATAAGAATAACAAAATATTTCATGGCGGCATCCTGGTCGTGGATCGGACATCAAGCGAACCCATCCGGACATTTAGATAGACAGCTTTAATGCCGACCAATTTGGTCTTCGTTATATATACGACAAATTAAGTCCTTATTTTGCGCAGTGACGGGGATCACGTCACCTCATGAAGAGGGGGAACACTTCGCTCGATTTGGCTGGGATCTGCTAACTAGCCGTTCTGGAGCGCCCCTTTGCGTCAGTGCGGCGCTCTCACTTTCCGGAAACGGAAGATCCTGGCACAGGATTACCGCTCTGGAGCCACGCCGAATAGATCATGTCGCGGAGCATGCTGGCCCCAGCGGCAAGTCGATCCGCCGTAAAATCACGGGATTCCTGCGTTCCTTGCCCGTCGAATCCGCCGATTTTTTCGAGCTGATAGACCTTTTCGACGTATTTCGAGGTCTGGCGAAGATAGGCGATGTAGTCAGTAAAGACATCGCCGTCGATCCCGTGACTTGGAGTCATGCGCGGCTGAATGTCGATTTCATGCAGATTGGCGCCTACAAACGGTCCTTCAAACTGCCAGTGGATGTTGTGGGCAGTGGTGTATCCATTTGGATTAGGCCCCGTCCAGCCGTTGTAGTGCACGCTGGTATGAAGCGGTTGCGAAGCGTCGCCCACGTAGTGGCCCAGCCATCCGGCATAGAAAATGGCAACCTGCTCCGCCGCGTGTGTGTCTTGGTGCGCGGCAGAGAGCCGGCGATACTCCCGAAGCGCCGCCTTCAGACGCTCCCAAACCTCGGTAGCCTCCCAGGGTTGGAGCCCAATTTTTTCAGGACGTTGGCCCGCGGCGATTGCAACCGCTTCAAAATCGAACCGGCGGTGTGGCAAGGGCCCAAGGGCATCGGCAAGTTCAAAGTTGATGAAGTGCTCAGGGGCCTGAGCCGCGTTGAGCTCAGGTTCAGCCAATGAGCGCCATCGGTCCGGTTCAGGGCCGAGGTATTCAATCTCATTGATAGCAGCTTCGGAATGCAGGAAAGCGGGCACATCGGGGGGCAGGTTGGAGGCTGCCAAACGGTTGATAATACGATGACCTTCGTTACCCCAGGCGTGGGCGAAAGTGGCTTGCAGGAACACACTTGCAAAGAGAATGAATGAGGGCAGGGCGAGTAGGTTGCGGCTAGCTTTCCCAGGCATGGAGCAAGTATACGGTGAGTCGAAGTTGAAGGCATGATGCGGAACGGCGCCTCGGCTAGTGCCGTTTCGGATACAACAGTACTTCAGTTCAGTAACATACGCTTGAAAACCCATCCAGTTTCATGGGAGGGTGCAAGATAAGCCATATTGTGTTTGTGCTGAACCAGGCAGATCGGGCGGTCTCACGTTGGGACAACCGTGGCGATGGGGATGTATTCTCGCATAAACAGTGCGAGACCAAAGTGTGCTGTAGTTTGTTCGATCATCCCCCATGACCGAGCGCGCGATTGACCCTATCGCGCGCGAACACATATCAGCCCTGCGTGAGTGGCTTCAGCAAGGTGAGAAGAAGCGGCAAGGGTAAGATGCAGGAGCGCGGCAACTCAATGAACTCTCGCGACACGAGAAAGCCGAACCAGGAAAAAGAGAACCCCTCTCCGCCGCTTTGGTCTTCATTGTCGGTGCTCGCGGTAGCCATGGCCGCCGGCCTCATTCTCGCCCGGGTTGAAGCAGGTCCGAAGTTCGACTGGCTTCTGCTGATGACCGCCATGGGCCTGACGGCTGCGGTGCTCATGCGCGTGCTGGCCGACATCTCAGCCGAACGCGAAGCTGCAGAGCGCTATGCCGGCGATCCCCTTAAGGACATCCTGGACTCCGCTGGCACAATGGTGATTTCCATCGGCCTCGACGGCAGACTCACCTACATGAACCCAACTGCGGAGCGCCTGCTTGGTTATCACGCAACGGAGTTGGTCGACCAGGAGAGCACGGAAAAGCTGCTGGCCCCGGGTGAAGAGAATCGCCTGGTCTCCGAAGTCCGGAGACTCTATGGAATCAACAAACCCGTTGACGGAGGACAGGAAGGCAGTTTGGTGACCTATGCGGAGGTCGTAACTTCGCTTGCGCCTAGCCAGGTCCCGAGTTTTGAGACTCATCTCCGGCGCAAAGACGGGTCGCTCTTCCCTGTCAGACTGCATATCTCGACTTTGCGTAATCGCGAAGGATTGCCGACTGGGCTGGTCGCGGTAGCGCTGGACCAGTCAGTTAACTCCACGCCTGGCGAGGGACTACGCATCCCACGCGACCGGTATCGCGATCTGTTTGAGAACTCGAGCGAAATGATCGCAACGCTCGATATGGCTGGCAAGTTCCTCTACGCCAATCCGGCGTGGAGGCAGACCTTCCGCCTCGACAGGAATGCCTCCCTTGAACGCGATTCCTTTGCCGATATATTCGGCTCGGGCTGCCGCGATGAAGTCGCGACCTTGCTGAAGAAGGCTCTGGACGGCGTGACGGTAGATCGGGCGCCGCTTCGGACCGAGACGGCTGATGGCCGCGTGCTGGAACTGGAGATGAGCCTGCACCAGCGCCGCCGCGCGGGAAAACCGTTGGCTGTGCAGTGTCTTCTCCACGACGTAACCCAGCAGAAGCAACGCGAACACCGCCTGGCATTGCAACTGGTGGTGAGCCAGATCGTGGGCGAAAACATCTCAGCCGAAATCGCGACCAAGCGTGTGCTCGAGGCGCTTTGCATTTCGCAGGGCTGGGACGTAGCCGTGAAGTGGGACGTCAATGTCGAAGAGAACCGTCTCGAATTCAATACAGCCTGGGGAGTTCCTGGAAAAGGAGCCGAAGCACTGATCCAGGAAAGCATGGGCATCACACTGGCTTCGGGCGGCAGCCTGCCGGGGCGCGCCTGGAAAGAAGGCCGGTTGGTGTGGGCATCTGATTTGTCGTTGCTCACAACGAGCCCCCGGGTCCAGGCAGCGATCCGGACAAAGATGGTCTCGGGCTGGGCTGCACCGGTGCAGGTTGGCAACCACGTTTTAGCGGTGTTGGAATTCTATTGCCACGCCCGCATACGCGAAGATCGCGAGACCACTGCGGCCATGGAAACGGTAGCTGGATCCCTCGCGCAGATGCTGGCACGGACGCGCGAACGTGAACGCGCCGAGGAGTTGAGCCGCCAACAGGAGATCCTGCTTGGGTCGGTAGCGGACGGCATCTGCGGGGTCGATCGAAACGGCTTAGTGCGATTTGCCAATCCCGCCGCGGCCCGCCTGCTCGGAGCACGTCCACAAAACCTGATCGGCAAGCCAGTCCACCAGCTAGTGCATGGTTCGGCGCCTCACGACAAAAAGTGCGCTGAGGACTGTCCCCTGCGTCGCGCCTCTGGACAGCGCAAATCTGTAACGGGAGAAGGAACGATTTTCCGCAGTAACGGAACGGGCTTCCCCGCTGAGTTCTTCCTGAATCCAATTTTGGACCAGGGCAGATTTTCAGGTTCGGTACTGAGCTTCAGAGACATCAGCCAGCGTTACGCGCTCGACCGCATGAAAGATGAGTTTGTTTCGACGGTCAGCCACGAACTCCGTACACCGCTCACCTCCATTCGCGGAGCTTTGGGACTGCTTTCGTCAGGCATGCTGGGTGTGATCAACGAGAAGGCGGCTAATCTGCTGCGGATTGCGCTCAGCAACTCGGAGCGCCTGGTTCGGTTGATCAACGACATTCTCGATCTGGAGCGCACGCAAAGCGGCCGCGAGCCCCTTGCATTCCGTCCCATTCAACTGGGCGAGATCGTACGCCAGGCAATCGACGGCGTACAACCAATGGCAGATGAAGCCGGGGTACTGCTCATCCACGACAAGACGCAGGTGGAAATCACGGCTGACACGGATCGCCTTCTGCAGGTTGTGACAAACCTGTTGTCGAACGCGATTAAGTTCTCACCTCCCAATTCCGCAATTTCCGTAATGCTGCGCTCCGGCGCCAGCGGCGTGACCCTTTCGGTAATCGACCAGGGGCGCGGAATTCCCGCGGACAAGCTCGAAGCGATCTTCGGGCGGTTCCAGCAGGTCGATGCCTCAGACTCACGCCAGAAGGGCGGCAGTGGCCTGGGATTGGCAATTTGCCGCGCGATTGTCTTGCAGCATAGCGGACGCATCTGGGCGGAGCGCAACCCGGTTCGTGGATCGACCTTCAGAGTGTTCCTACCCTATCAGCCCGTCGCGGCAAAGACAGAGGAAGGCGAATCGAGCCCCGCGACCCATGGCGCAGTGCTGGTTGCCGACACTAACGGCGCAACACGGCCGCTAGTTGCCGATCAACTCGCGCGATACGGATATCGAGTCGTTGAAGCGACAACTGTGGACCAGGCCGTCGCCGTTGCCCACGACGGAGTTTCGGCAATTGTGTTGGACACGACGATCGATGGCATCAACGGCTGGGAGATCCTCCCGTTGCTGCGGCGCGAAGATCCCGAGGCTCACACACCCGTGGTGCTACTGGGCGTAGCAAGTCCGCAGCAGCCCGGAGAGCCGGGCAACAAGGTGGATCGTCTGTTTCCACGACCGAGCGACGATGCTTTGTTGGGTGAATTAGTGAAGGTGCTCTGCGTTCCTGGTGAACAGGCGCGCATCCTGGTCGTGGAAGACGATCTTGATCTTGGCCAGGTGGTAGCCGAGATATTCAGGCGCGAAGGGATTCTGGTGCAAGTGGCTCATACGCGTCAAGGCGCGATGGATGACTGCCTGACCTTCCAGCCACACCTGATTGCGCTGGACATTGGAATGCCGAATGGCGACGGATTCAACGTGGTGGATTGGTTGCGCCAGCACGAGGATTTGAACCGAGTACCGCTGGTCGCCTATTCTGCACATGGTTTGACGCAGGCCGAGCGCATGCAACTAGTGCTTGGATTGAGCCACTTCCTTGCCAAGGCAAGCGTTGAACCAGAACAACTGGAAGCCCTCGTGCTCACAATGCTTCGCAGCTCGCAAGAGGTCGAAGATTCTGTACCCGAGGTTTCCGCCGGCCAGGGTTCGTGAGGCCGTTTCCGGAGAAATAGTTCATGCATCGCATTCTTATCATTGATGACGAAGACGATATTCGCGAAGTAGCCGCATTGAGCCTTGAGACCGTAGCGGGTTGGGAAGTAATGGTGGCCAGTTCGGGCGCGCAGGGACTTGCCCGCGCTGCAACCTATCAACCAGATGCAATCCTGCTGGATGTGATGATGCCTGGGATGGACGGCCCGGCAACGTTTCGGGAACTGCAGAAGAATCCTGCAACTGCCCACATTCCCGTTATGCTGCTGACCGCGAAGGTTCAGGCAACTGACCGCTCGCGCTTCGCCGACCTCGGCGTGAAAGCCGTACTGGTGAAGCCATTCGATCCTCTAACGCTTTCTCAGCAGGTCGCCGGCATCCTCGGCTGGAGCTGAAGCAAATCCGTGGGCGACACTCAGGGAACTCCGCTGACCGAAGCCATGAATCGTTTGTGGGCCAGATTCCTGCCCCAGATGGAACAGCGAGTGGAGACTCTGCAAAAAGCGGCCGAGCACCTGGCCCACGGAACATTGACCGCGCATCAGCAGCAACTGGCCGGTGCAGACGCGCACAAACTCGCAGGTGTTCTCGGAACCTTTGGTCTGAAAGAAGGTACGGAACTGGCGCGCGAAGCGGAGAATTTGTGCGGCGGAGTACTTGACGAAAACCCAGTGGCCGTCTCACGCCTTAAAACAATTGCAGAGCAACTGCGGACGATGATCGCAAAGCGCGATTAGTCCACCTCCTCTCGCGCCTCTCGACACACTCAGCAATTACACTCGTAGTGGTGCTTCGACAGGACACATCGATGCGGCAACTCGATCTGAGCTTTGAGCAGCCGCAAACTGCGCGCCGCATCTGGCCAGTGCGCAGATTGGTGGATCACGTCTGCGAACAAGTCGAGCAGGAGTACGCCGACATATGGGTGGAGGGGGAGATATCCAACTGCCGCCCTGCGCCTTCGGGACACTTGTATTTCACGCTGAAGGATGCGGATGCTCAGTTGCCCGTGGTGCTATTCCGGCGTCAGGCCCTCCTGCTGCGCTTCAAGCCCGAAGATGGATTGCACGTGCTGGTGCGCGGTCGCGTGAGCGTGTACGCCCAGCGTGGTCAATTGCAACTGGTTGGCGAAACTATTGAGCCCGTCGGCGCGGGATCATTGCAGTTGGCTTTCGAACAGCTCAAAGAGCGCCTGAAGGCCGAAGGCTTATTCGATTCTGCTCGCAAGCGGCCTCTTCCGGCATATCCGCGCTCGGTCGGCATCATTACGTCCCCCACCGGCGCCGTTATCCGCGACTTCCTCAACATCGTCGCACGACGGCACGCGGGTTTGAATGTGCTGGTATGTTCAGCCACGATGCAGGGTGAACAAGCGCCTGCCGAGGTGGAAGCGGCTCTGGTTCAGCTGAATTCAAGCGGGCTGGTTGACGTGATCGTTGTAGCCCGTGGCGGAGGGTCGCTTGAGGACTTGAGCGCCTTTAATAGCGAGCGGATTGCACGGGCAATTGTTGCATCCGTGTTGCCGGTAGTTTCCGCAATCGGACACGAGACCGACTTCACAATCGCGGATTTCGTGGCAGACCTGAGAGCGCCTACTCCGTCAGCCGCAGCTGAATTGATCACCGAAGCGCAACATCGCATTGCCGAACGGGTTGAAACGCAGACGAACCGTCTGGAGCGCGCAGCGCGATTCCAACTGCTGCACGCGCGGCAACAGTTCGACCGGGTAGCCATCGATCGTGCTGAACGACGCACGACGACAATGCTACACAGGCTCAGCCAGCAACTCGACGATCTTGGGTTCCGCATGGAGTCAAGCGTCAATTGGCTGCTGCGCGCTCGTCAACGCGAGGTGACAGAACTGACAGCTGATGTGCTGCATCATGAACCGCGACAGATGCTGGCACGGATGCGTGAAAGACTCGGCGTCGCAATAACCAGGCTGGAACGCTCGCTGGAGCGGACGTTGCGCAGATGGGCGGCACAGCGCGAAGCTCTGGATGGCCGCCTTCGATCACTATCTCCTCTCGCCGTAATGGAGCGAGGCTATGCCCTGGTGCTAAGCGGAGATGGCACCGTGATTCGGTCTACCACCCAGCTCGCACCCGGCGATCAAATCCGAACGCGATTGAGTGATGGCGAGTTTCGCAGCACGGTTAACGAAGTCGCTCAGAAGAAGAAACGCAAGAAGTGAGGCTATGAGTAAAGGCACCGTACGCAGGCTTTTTGGTACCGACGGAATTCGAGGCGTCGCAGGCGAGCCACCTCTGGACGCAACAACGATCTACGCCACCGGATTGGCAATTGGCCATTCACTCCGCAATAATGCCGGGCCTAAAGTGATACTGGGCCGCGACACACGCGAGTCGAGCACGTGGATTGCAGCGACCATCACTGCTGGATTGCACGAAGCTGGCGTGCGCGTTGAAAGCGCAGGCGTCGTCCCAACCCCCGCAGTAGCATTCCTCGCGCGCAATCGCGGCTTCGATGCCGGCGTTGTAATCTCCGCTTCTCACAATCCTTGGCGCGATAACGGAATCAAGCTCTTTGGTGGTGACGGGTTCAAACTGCCGGATGCGATAGAGGCTTCAATCGAGGATGAGCTTCTGCGCCATGCCGAAGAAGCTGTCGTGCCGGACGTATCAGGGCTTACACGCGTCGAAGATAACGCAGCTCTCGCCGAGCAATACATTCAATTCCTCATCGAGTCAGTTCCAGGTCTGGAGCTGAAAGGCTTGCGGATCGTTGCCGACTGCGCCAACGGGGCCGCCGCTGCAGTAGCGCCTGAATTGTTTGCGCGATTGGGTGCACGCCCCGAGAACGGATTTACGTTGCTGAACATATCTCCAGACGGGCGCAATATCAACGATGGATGCGGAGCGCTGCATCCGAAATGGGTCGCCACTGAGGTTCAAAAACACGGAGCCGCAATGGGTCTGACGTTCGACGGCGATGCCGACCGTTGCATGCTGGCCGGTGCACACGGCAACGTGATCAACGGAGATGCCATCCTGCTTATGGCCGCGCGAGACCTGAAGGCGCGTGGGATGCTCACCGGTAATCTTGTGGTGGCGACAACCATGTCGAACATGGGCCTTGAGGCCGCTC
This sequence comes from uncultured Acidobacteriaceae bacterium, assembly GCA_963832035.1. Lineage (GTDB taxonomy): Bacteria > Acidobacteriota > Terriglobia > Terriglobales > Acidobacteriaceae > Telmatobacter. The sequence continues at coordinate 443,997 of CAWHSK010000007.1, forward strand.
TCAAGCGATCCGGCATCCGCATGCTGCGCGCACCAGTGGGAGATCGATATGTGCTTGAGCAGATGCAGCAACACGATGCAGCGTTGGGCGGGGAGCAGTCCGGCCACATTCTCCTCCCTCACCTCGCGACAACCGGAGACGGTCTGCTTACTGCGCTCGTCATTCTCGATCTAATTGCGCGCACAGGTAAAAGCGTTGACGAACTAACAGCTGACCTGAAGGTATATCCGCAGGTGATCGTAAACGTGAAAGTCCGCGAGAAGAGGCCGCTTGAATCCATTCCTGCTGTGGCAGAGCGGATCCACGCAGCAGAGGACGAATTGAAGGACTCGGGACGTGTAGTGATTCGCTACTCCGGAACCGAGGCGCTCGCCCGCGTCATGATCGAGGCCGAAAGCGAAGAGGCAATGCGCCGCCACGCCGATGCAATTGCTGGCGCGATTCGGTCCGAACTGGGAGCCTAGCCTCGATCAATTACAGGTCGCGCCAGTTGGGGCCGAAACCAAGATCCGCAACCAGGGGCACACTAAGTTCGACCACGCTCTCCATCTCGCCGCGCACCAGCTCTTCCACTTCTTTCGTTTCGGATTCGGCAACCTCGAAAACAAGTTCGTCATGAACCTGCAGGACCATGCGTGTCTTCAATCTGCGATTGGCCAGCTTGCGATCGAGCGAAATCATAGCCAGTTTGATCAGGTCCGCGGCTGTGCCTTGCAGAGGTGTGTTGACGGCAGTACGTTCCGCGAATCCTCTGGAGTTTGGATTGCGACTCGCGATATCGGGAATAGGACGGACACGACCGAAGAGCGTGCGCACAGCACCATCGCGGCGCGTGTCTTCGAGTGTCTTTTCGATGAAAGCCTTTACTCCCTGATAGCGAGCAAAATAGCGATCGATGTAGGCCCTGGCTTCTGCTTGCGGAATCCCCAGTTGCGCGGCCAGACCAAAGGGTGAAATACCGTAAACGATGCCAAAATTCACAGCCTTGGCCCGATTGCGCGTCTCCTTGTCCATGGTGCCGGCGGGGACGCCGAAGACCTCGCTCGCCGTAATGGTGTGGATGTCTTCGTTGTTTTGGTAGGCGCGAACGAGAAGCGGGTCGCTGCTGAAGTGGGCGAGAAGCCGCAGCTCAATCTGCGAGTAGTCAGCAGAGAGCAGCTGCATGCCGGGAGCGGCGACAAACGCTGCGCGGATTTCGCGACCGAGCTCCGTGCGAATAGGAATATTCTGCAGATTCGGATTGATGGACGAAAGGCGGCCTGTCGAGGTTGCAGCTGCCTGGAACGTAGTGTGGACTCGCGACTCACTGTCGGCCAGCAGCGGCAGTGAATCCACGTAAGTCGATTTCAGCTTGGAAAGATGGCGATATTCAAGTACGAGGCGCGGAACCTCGTTCGATTCAGCAAGACCTTCCAGCACATCCTGCGCGGTTGAAATCGTTTTGCCTTTGCCATATTTCACCGGTAGGGGCAGGCCCATGTCTTTAAAGAGCACTTCGCCAAGCTGCTTGGGCGAATTGATGTTGAAGCGGCGACCGGCGAGCGAGTAGATGTTCTCGCCCACGCGCTCGAGTTCGGCGCCGAATCGCCTCGATAGACCGTCCAGAACACCAGCGTCGATCCGAATACCGCTCTTCTCCATCCGATAGAGAACCGGAGCAAGAGGCAAATCGATCTTCTCGTAAACGCTCGTAACCTTGCTTCGCTCTGCCTCAACGCGGAGATCGCTTATCAGCGCTTGTGTCACAACCGCTGCGGCCGGCAGAGACTGTGGCGCCGGCTGGTTGTGACGCACAGCGACATCGGCGAGAGTCTGCGTAGTATTCGTCGGATTCAACGCATAGGAGAGCAACATCGAATCATCGACTCTGCCTCGCAGGTCGACACCAAGTCCGCCGAGAACATGCAGCACCAGCTTCAGGTCGTGAATCCGCTTCGGCACATCTGGATCTTCAAGCAACGCCTTCAGTTCGGGAGTAAGCGGAAGACAAAGCCCTTTGCCGGCTTCGGCGCTGACACCAATGCTCGATTCAGTCTTCTTCTCGGCCTCTTCCACAATATCCAGCAGCGACATGGTCTGCGGAACCGCAGGTTCTTCAGACTCAGCCTCCGGCTCCGTTGGTTCCACCGCGGCAAGTGCAAAGGCGAAACCGTTCTTCCGAGCAGCTGCATAAAATGTCGCAGCCTGTTCGTCGGTGGCCTGATCGATGAGTTCGAATACCGGTGCCGATGCGGATGGTGCAAGTTCGCGAAGCATCGACGTAAATTCAAGTTCGCTGAAAAGAGTACGGCAGGCTTCGAGATCTGGTTCTTGCGTCTCCATCGCATTCAAGTCGAGTGGAAGAGGAACGCGGCAGTCGATGGTGACCAGTTCCTTCGAAAGTAGAACTGCATCGCGATTCTGTTCCAGCGATTCGCGGTAACTCTTGCGTTTAACTTCAGAGGCCCGTTCGAGAACGGCTTCCACGCTGCCGAATTCAACAATGAGATCGACGCTGCCCTTGTCGCCGATACCCGGCGCGCCAGGAATATTGTCGATGTTATCGCCGCGAAGAGCCATCACATCGATGACCTTTCCAGGCGGAACGCCAAGAACCTCAACCACCTTTGCAGCATCAAGGATGAGGTTGTCTTTCTGCGGATTCAAAACTTTCACGTGCTCTGTGACGAGCTGCATCATGTCCTTGTCGCCAGAGACAATGAAGACTTCGTGTCCAAGTTCGGCCGCTTCGCGCGCCAGTGTGCCGATAACGTCGTCGGCCTCGAATCCCTGGGCTTCAAGAATGGGTATGCGCAGGGCCTCAAGCGAGCGGCGAATGTAAGGCACCTGGCGGCGAAGGTCATCTGGCATCGATTCACGCTTGGCCTTGTAGCCTTCGTAACTCACGTCTTCAAAGCTCTGCAACTTAGAGTTCCACTTGCGCAAGGTACCGATGGCCTGGGCACGCTCGTCGCGAAAAACCGCTCCGCTGGGATCGAAAACCGCGGCGAAGTAGCGCGGAGAGAAGTCCTGGCGCAACTTCTTGATCATGTTGACGAAGACATAGGTCGCCGCCGTAGGCAGCCCCGAGCGCGTTGACATCGGCCGGCTGCGCTGCATCGCATGATAGGCGCGAAAAATAAACGACATCGCATCTAGAAGAAAGACGGGCGGTTTTTCCAAGTCTGGCACGGTAACGAGTTTATCAGCGGCGGCGCACTTATAAATGGCTTTGCAGCAACAATCTCGATTCCCGCTATCACGTTACTGGAGCTCCGTCTGAGGAGGCCATACCGATCCTGCTGTAGCTCTCATGTAATTCGAGAATCATGTCAGCATCTTCAGCGATAACCGCACCGGCAAGAAGATCCATGAATGTGGTCCCCACTTCTTGTTGTGCTGACCTGCGCTACACCGTTCCTTCGGGCTCGCTTCGGCATTTCACTTACGGCGAACCCGGGGGTTTTCCGGTGGTCTACACAGCCGGAAGCTGGCTAGCTTTGATGTGCGCGGACTCACGGCCAGCATCTGCAGAGCGTCATTTCGTCCTGCGAACGTGGAGTGGGCTATTTCCTCCATCTCCCGAACGAGAGCGATTCTCCTGACCCTCTCAGTTATCGGCCGGCAGACGATGCTTTAGCCCTCTGGACACTGCCAACCTCGCCTGCTTGCTAAGCGATAGCGGTAATTCCACGACGAAGGTTCCCCGAGTTTCCTTGCTCACACCTTCGCATTTGCACCAACGATGTCGGCTCATATTGAATGGCCAGGCCTGGGAATTCTCGCGCTGCTGATGGCCCTTGCGTTCGACCATTTCGCCAGAAAAAGAGCCTTCAAACCGTCCAAGCCGTGGCGCTGGCCCATTCAAATTTCCGCTCATTGGCCCCTGGTCGCGTTCTTGCCTTCCGCTATTAGGCGAGTGCTGCTCGGGTTTGTTGCGATTGCGCTTCCGCTTTTGATTGCGTCGGCCCTTATGGTAGGAAGACAAGGCATTCATGACAACGTAGCTCTAGACCCACGGAACAGACGCGAAAGAGGCGCCCGGAATTCTGCTCAATTTACGTGAGAGTTGTTGGAAGTGTTCTTCGGCGCCCAACCGGCGGTTGTCATCAGCGCTTTCAATCTCTCTCATTATGGTTGCCGCATTCATCAAGGGCAAGCGCATTCCCGTGTTTTGCCTCGCGTGATTGTGACGCAGTTGGCGAGCTGGCATGCGCATCTGTACGATGCTTTGATCCTGCTGATTCCAATGGCATCGATGTGTGAAAGCAAGTCCAAGTGGATACGGCATACGCCAACCGCGCTTATCCTTATGACCGCAGCCATGCTCCTTCGACCGTCGTACAGTTTCCTGCTGGCCATTTTCCTTTGCGCCGTGCTCTCGGTAATCTTGATCCCGCGTTCATCAAGAGTGATGTGGGCTGGCACTTGAATCATGGATATCGACGCCGCGTCGGAATAGGAAAATCAGTTGTTCAGACGCTCGTAGGCAGCGATTTGGGCATTCGTCTCCGGGGCCATGTCCGCACCTTCACGCCAGCTCCTGTACCACTCGAGTGTCCACTCACAGGCGGACTCGATCTTCAGTCGCGGCTGCCAACCCAGCACGGAGTGCGCCTTCCCGGAATCCAACCGCAGAGACTGAGCTTCGTGCACTCCCGGATTTGCATCCCTTGCCCACGAAGCGCCCCTCCCCCACATGCCGGCGAGCTTCGTCGCAATCTGTTCCACCGGCCACTCCTCCGCGTCATCGGGCCCAAAATTAAAAGCGGAAGCCGCTTCCATCCGTCCAGCAAGTAGTTCCTCAGCGAGCATGATGTACCCGTGAAGTGGTTCCAGCACGTGTTGCCATGGTCGAATGGCATTAGGATGCCGGATGAGCACAGGCGTACCCGATTCGAATCCTCTGATCAGGTCCGGAACCAGGCGATCTTCTGACCAGTCTCCACCGCCAATCACGTTTCCGGCACGTGCCGTAGCGATCGCAACCCGGTGTTCTTTCAGGCGACTCGCAGGGAAATAGGAGTCACGATAGGCTGCGGCAACAATCTCGGCGCAAGCCTTGCTCGAGGAATAAGGATCATGGCCACCGAGAGGATCGGACTCGCGATAGGACTGCCCCGTTTCATGGTTTTCGTAGCACTTGTCAGTCGTAACGCACACAACGGCGCGAACGCTGGGGCAGCGGCGAACCGCCTCCAACACATGAGCCGTCCCCATAACGTTGGTCGCATATGTGCCCAACGGGTCGGCATAAGACCGCCGCACCAGCGGCTGTGCGGCCAGATGGAAGATGACTTCGGGAGTAAATTCTGTAAGCACAGCCTCAAGCTTCTGGTGGTCCCGCACGTCTCCGCGATGGTCTTCGAGCACATCGGCAACCGAGGCAGCGGTAAAAAGATTCGGCTCAGTCCCCGGGTCAAGCGCGTAGCCGCGAATCTGCGCACCCTTCGCCGCGAGCCACAGAGCGAGCCAGCTTCCCTTGAACCCTGTATGGCCCGTCAGAAATACGCGGCGCCCCTTCCAGGGGTTCACCATGTCTTCCACGGAGCCCTCCCGCTGGCCCAGAGCTCTTCGAGGCGCTGTTTATCGCGCAATGTATCCATCGGCTGCCAGAACCCATGATGCAAGTAGGCCTGCACCTGTTTGTTGGCTGTGAGCCTCTGGATCGGCCCGCCTTCGAATGCAGTGCTTTCGTCGGGAATCTCGCTGATCACCGACGGCGAAAGGACAAAGAAGCCCCCATTGATCCAGCCGCCTTCACCTTCCGGCTTTTCCTGAAACGAGGTAATCTCGGTTCCTTCGAGGCCGAGGCCGCCGAACCTTGCAGCGGGATGCACAGCGGTAATCGTGGCCAGCTTTCCATGGCTCCTGTGGAAGGCGACCAATGCCGTGATGTCCACATCGCTAACCCCGTCGCCATACGTCATGCAGAAGGCGTCCTCGTCTCTCACATAACGGGCAACGTTACGCAGGCGCCCTCCGGTGCCCGCGGTCTCGCCCGTGTCGACGAGGGTCACGCGCCAAGGCTCTGCAACGCTCTGGTGGACCTCCATCCGGTTCTCCTGCATGTCAAAAGTCACGTCAGACATGTGGAGAAAGTAGTTGGCAAAGTACTCCTTGATGAGGTAGCCCTTATAGCCGCAACAGACAATGAAGTCGTTGATCCGATGCTGCGAGTAGATCTTCAGAATGTGCCAGAGGATCGGCCGGCCTCCTATCTCGACCATCGGCTTGGGACGAAGAACGGTTTCTTCGCTAAGCCGGGTGCCAAGACCTCCGGCAAGGATAACTGCTTTCATTTCATCCCCCTGCTGTCGCCTCAACAAGAACTGCACGGCAAGCAGATTACAACTAGGTACGTTGGTGGCTTTCCTTGACTAATACACTACACTGCGATGATTCGATTGGGTATGCTTGGTTAGTGGACCCCCAGATGACGAATGTCAGTGGACGCCTTCGGCAACAGATTCTCGACCTCACGGCCCAGTATTTCGAGGAGGCCTTTCCGCCGACCGAGTTCATTCCGGGGGTAACGCCCGTTCCTGTGTCCGGCAAGGTGATTGACGCAAGCGACGTCAGTTCCGTGGTCGAATCTGCTCTCGATGCATGGTTCACCACCGGACGCTTCGCCGAGGACTTTGAGCGGAAACTGGCGCGCTTTGTAGGCGTGCGTAGCGCCTCTCTGGTAAATTCCGGATCCTCTGCGAACCTGCTGGCCCTGACGGCACTCACCTCGCCGAAACTGGGCGACCGCCGCCTCAAGCCCGGCGATGAGGTCATTACCGTCGCGGCGGGCTTCCCAACCACGATCAATCCCATCATCCAGAACAGGCTCGTACCAGTCTTCGTGGATGTAACCCTGCCGACCTACGAAATCGATGTCAAGCAGCTCGAGGCTGCCCGCAGCGAGAAGACCCGGGCCATTATGATCGCCCACACGCTGGGGAACGTCTTCGATCTCGACGCCGTCACGGCCTTCGCCAGGAAGCATGACCTGTGGCTGATCGAAGACTGCTGCGACGCCCTCGGATCGACCTGGAACGGCCGCCATGTGGGCACATTCGGAGATATAGCCACAGTGAGCTTCTATCCGGCACACCACATCACCCTGGGCGAGGGCGGGGCCGTGCTCACCGATAAGCCGAATCTACAGCTCCTTATCGAGTCGTTCCGTGACTGGGGGCGCGACTGCTGGTGCGAACCCGGCAAGGACAATACCTGTGGCAAGCGCTTTGACTGGCAACTGGGCACCCTTCCCTGCGGCTACGACCACAAGTACACCTACTCGCACATCGGCTACAACCTGAAAGCCACTGACATGCAGGCCGCGCTCGGCGCCTCACAAATAGCCAAACTCCCGCACTTTATTGAAAGACGGAAAGAAAACTTTCGACATCTTTTCAAGGCTTTGCAACCGTTGGAAGATTGCCTTGTGCTCCCTGAGGCGACGCCCGGCTCCGATCCATCGTGGTTCGGCTTCCCTATTGGGGTGCGGGAGTCGGCGCCCTTCAAGCGGCAGGACCTGGTGCGCGCTCTGGAAGCAAAAAAGATCGCGACCCGGTTGCTGTTCGGCGGAAACCTCCTGCGTCAACCCGCATACGAAAACTGCGAGTTCCGCGTAATCGGCGACCTCAAGAACACCGACTTCGCCATGAACAACGTCTTCTGGATCGGCGTCTACCCCGGCTTGACCAAACCGATGCTGAACTACATGGCGGAAACGGTTCGCGCTTTCGTAAACGAACAAAGCGGAACACTGAGCGTGTTGAACTCAGCCGGTCTGAACAAACGTAATGACTTCGGAGATTAGGGCAATGGGTGATATTAATCGGCGGCCGCTGTTCATCTATGAGATGGCGAACAACCACATGGGCGATGTGGAGCATGGCATTCGGATCGTCAATGAACTAAAAGCGGCTTCGGAAGGATTCCCGTTCTCGTTCTGTGTGAAGTTGCAGTACCGAGATCTTGCAAGCTGTATTCACCCGGCTTACAGAAATCGATTTGATCTCAAATACGTCAAGCGTTTCTCAGAGACGCACCTCAAGTGGGATGAATACAAGAAGCTGAAGGATGCGATTGTCGAAGCCGGGTTTCTCTCGATGTGTACTCCATGGGATGAGATCTCTGTCGACAAGATCGTTGAACACGGGTTCGACTTCATGAAAATTCCCAGTTGCTACGTAAGCGATTGGCCACTTCTGGAACGAATAGCCCAATACAACCTCCCAATAATTGCGTCCACTGCAGGCGAACCGCTTGAGGAAGTCGACCGCGTCGTAAGTTTCTTCAAGCATCGCAACAAGTCTTTGGGAATCATGCACTGTGTGGGCGAATATCCTGCGCCGGATCATCACCTGCACCTTGGGCAAATCCAGTTGCTCAAAAAGCGTTATCCCGAGTTGGAGATTGGATATTCCACCCACGAGCGCCCAGACAACTTCGAGGCAGTCAAAATTGCAATCGCGATGGGCGCCGTAATGTTCGAGAAGCACGTTGGCGTTGCGACTGACAAATTTGCTCTCAACGCATATAGTGCCAATCCGTCTCAGGTGCGCAGTTGGTTGGAATCGGCTAGTGAGTCCTTGAAGATGATCGGAGATCCGGAGAAACGCTATCCGGCTCCCCCAGGGGAACAAGCTGCATTGCGAGACCTGGCAAGGGGAGCATTCATAAAGAATGCGGTTCACGCAGGCCAGACGATTCACGCCTCAAACGTGTTCTTCGCAATGCCCAATGTAAAGGACCAGCTCGTAGCCCAGGATTTCTCGAAGTATAGCGAATACATCGCTCACAAAGACATTCCGGCCAATGGCGCTGTGATGACGGACGACGTAAGCGCACGCAATACCCGGGAGCTCGTGCACAAGATTGTTTCAGACGTAAAGAATCTGATCCGCAAGAGCAAAGTGCAGGTCCCGGGACAATGCGATCTGGAGATTTCACACCACTATGGATTGGACAAGTTTCGCGAAACCGGTATCACGGCCATCACGGTCGTAAACCGGGAATATTGCAAACGGCTGATGGTCGTCCTTCCGGGCCAAAAGCATCCTGAACAGTGGCACAACCAGAAAGATGAGACCTATCACATTCTTTACGGCGACGTGACCGTCGAATTGGACGGCTCGAAAAGCACGCATAAATCGAACTCAGTGATCACCATTGCTCATGGAATCAGGCATTCGTTTTGGACAACTGGCGGCGCGATCATTGAGGAAGTATCGTCAAGCTATTCGATGAATGACTCCTTCTATACAGATCCGGCAATCATGGCGAATGCGAACCGCAAGACGTTCGTGACGTATTGGATCGGATGATGCTCACGATCGTCTGGGATGTCGACGATGTGCTGAATGACCTGATGTTTCAGTGGTTCAGTTTTTGTGGGCCTCAAGAAAGACCCGGCTGCAAGCTCTCATATGCACAACTCACCGCGAACCCACCTCACGAGGTTCTTGGTATTTCAAGTGAGGAATATCTCGATTCGCTGGATAAATTTCGCAAAACTGCAATAGCAATCCGCATGCGCCCAAATCCAAAAATTGTGACGTGGTTTCAAGACAACGGCTCGCAATTTCGGCACATCGCGCTCACATCTCGGCCGCTGGAGACAGCACCGGACCTCGCCGATTGGGTGTTGCGTCATTTTGGATCTTGGATTCGGTGCTTCGGCCTTGTGCATAATCGCACAAACGATGGCCTGCCTGTTTATGACAGGACAAAGGGCGAATTCTTGAATTGGCTGGGATGCGGAGACATCATGGTGGATGATTCAGAGGAGAACATCAGGCAAGCGCAATCGCTTGGACTGAAAACTCTACTCTACCCGCAGCCTTGGAATAGCAACTCACTCGATGTCGATTCACTATTAGTCAAGCTCACTGAAATGGCGGTACATTCTTGATGAAGTTATCGGATTACGTCATCCGGTTCCTGCACGACTCGGGCATTCAACGAATCTTCATGCTTACTGGTGGCGGATGCATGCACCTCGTGGATTCAGTCGGCCAGCAGAAGGGGTTCGAATATGTCTGCTGCCTTCATGAGCAAGCGTGCGCGTTTGCCGCCCAGGCACACGCCGAATTCACGAGCTCGCCAAGCGCAGTGTTAGTGACAACGGGTCCAGGGGGAACGAACGCGATTACGGGTTTGGCTGCAGCCTGGCTGGATTCCACTCCTTGTATTTTCATCTCGGGTCAGGTCAAACGCGCCGATTCACTGACGGACCGCGGCGTTCGATCCATGGGGCCACAAGAGGTCGATATCATTTCTGTTGTCAATCCTCTTACGAAGTACGCAAAAACCATAATTGACCCGACTGGCATCCGGTATGAACTGGAAAAGTCGCTGCACTTGGCGACGACCGGTCGCCGTGGGCCCATTTGGCTTGATATCCCTCTTGACGTGCAGGCCCAGCACATCGACGAATCCAGCCTCCCCGGCTTTCAACCTGAGCAAAAGCAAAATCTGCGCGTCAACTTGCAGGCGCAGGCTTCCGCAGCGATTGACTTGCTCAAGATGGCCAAGCGCCCCGTATTGTTTATAGGCAATGGCGCACGTCTGGCCTATCGCGAGGATTTGGTTGAACAGCTTGTGAAGCGCCTGAAGATTCCCACGCTCCTGACCTGGAAATCAATGGATATGCTCGAGGAATCTGATCCATATTTCGCCGGGCGTCCTGGGTCGGTCGCCAGCCGCGGAGCAAACTTCACTCAGCAGAATGCAGATTGGATCCTGGTCGTCGGTGCGCGGCTCGATATGCCACAGGTCGCTTTCAGTCATAAGAACTTTGCACGAGGAGCCAGGAAGATTCTCGTGGATGTCGATCCGTATGAAATCGCCAAGTTCGACATGGGGATCGATGTCTCGGTAAACGCGGATGCTCGAGATTTCCTGCGAGAGATGCTTGCGCAGCTTAATCACTCGGAATTGCCCGACACCAGCGCATGGACGAAGAAAGCGGTCCAGTGGAAAGAACAATACCCCGTGATTCTGCCCGACTACTGGCAGGAGAAGGACTTCGTAAATACCTACGTGCTGATTGACGCGCTTTCCGATCTCTGCAATTCCAGCGACGTGCTGGCTCCAGGTAGTTCAGGCGCCTGCAGCGACATCTTTTTACAATGCTTCAGAGTCAAACAGGGCCAGAGAGTCGTCAATTCACCTTCCCTCGGAGCAATGGGAACAGGACTTCCAGGCACGATAGGCTCGTGCCTGGCAAGCGGACGGCGACGTACAATATGCGTGAATGGCGACGGCGGATTTCAGCTCAACATTCAGGATCTGGAAACGGTACGCCGTCTCAATCTGCCCATCAAATACTTCATCCTTTGCAATGGAAACTACGCATCGATTATTGCCTCTCAACGGAACCACTTTGAAGGCAGATTTGTTGGTAGCGATCCGTCCAGCCATTTGACGCTTCCCGATGTTCGCAAGGTCGCAGAAGCGTATGGTATCCCAAGCGTCGAAATCCGAAATCACGCGAACATCCGATCTGAGGTGGCTAGGGTACTTGAGACAGGGGGGCCCGTCGTTTGCGCCGTTCATACTTCCACTGAACAGGTTACCGCTCCCAGGGCGACTGCGACGATCCGGCCAGACGGCACCATCGTCAGCTTGCCGATGGAAGACATGGCTCCACGTCTCTCACGCGAGGAGTTCAAGGCAGAGATGATCATCCCGTCACTCGAGGATTGATTTTCTCGCGAACTGAAAGAAGGGCACCGGGAAATGACCACAAACACGTTTGAGCAGCTTCATCGACTTCTCTCTGAACAAGTCCTGAAGGCGGCTGCTCGTGCGCGAACATCTTATGATTCGGTTGCCGGGCTCGCACCAAGTAACATCGTTATATTTGGCGCGGGCCGATTCGGACGACTGATTAACAAGAAACTGCGCGAAGTTCAGATTCAGCCACTAGCATTCACCGACAATAACCTGTCACTTTGGGGGAAGCAGGTCGATGGAATCGACGTCCTGGGCCCGACGGATGCCGCTTCAAAGTTTGGGAAGAGCGCTGTGTTCCTTGTTGCGATTTGGAACGGCGAAGCCCAGGATCGGATGGCTGATCGAATCAAGCAGCTGAGCGACCTTGGGTGTCAAACTATTGTGCCATTTGGTTTTCTCTTTTGGAAATATCACGATGTCTTTTTGCCCCATTATTGCTTGGACCTTCCAGAAAAAGTACTAAATCAAAGGCACCTCGTCAGTGCAGCAATGCAACTTTGGAGTGATGACTTTTCGCGAGAGGAGTTCGTCTCACAGGTTGGATTTCGTATCTCGATGGACTTTGATCTCATCAGCCGCACCGTAACGGGACGGCACTATTTCCCTCGAAATCTGTTCTCACTCCTCGCCGACGAGGTCTTTGTCGATTGCGGCGCATTCGATGGAGACACGGTTGCTGATTTTGTGCAGGAAAGCGGCGGAGACTTCAAGCTGGTTAAAGCTTTCGAACCGGATCCCATCACTTTCCCAAATCTTCAAAAGCGGGTAAAACACCTCGATGAAGAGATTCGTGCGAGGGTTCACTGCACTCAGGAAGCAGTGGGCCGCAATCCAGGATCAATCACATTTGACGCAACGGGCACGATGCTCTCCGTTTCGGGAAGAGGCTCAACTCTTGTATCTGAAGTCAACCTCGATTCAGCCCTTGCCTCATTAAATCCAACGTTCATTAAATTCGACGTTGAAGGTTTCGAGCTCGATGCCCTTGCTGGCGCAATGGGTGTGCTGTCACGATCTCGCCCAATATTAGCTGTTAGTGCCTACCACGAACAGAGTCATTTGTGGAGGGTTCCCCTCTTTCTATCGTCGCTCGTGCAGGAGCGATATCAGTTCTTCCTTCGACCCCATGGATCGGAGTCCTGGGATTTGGTCTGTTATGCAATTCCGGAAGAAAGGGTGAGCATTCGCTGAATGTTTGAGGAGTCACCATGACCGAAACTGTGCTGAGCAAAAATGATTTGGACATGATCTTGGCAAGCATCGCTCCTGCAGGGGAACAAATGCGCGGCCAGCGTCTCTTCATCACCGGCGGCACGGGCTTTTTCGGTTGCTGGCTCGTGGAGAGCTTCTGCCACGCGAATCGTTCTCTCCAACTCGGCGCAAAAGCCACTATCCTCACACGTGATCCTGTAGGGTTCACGCGGAAGTGCCCCCATCTCGCTTCGGACCCGGCGATTACTCTACTTCGCGGCGACGTACGCGACTTCCAATTTCCGGAAGGCGAATTCCGTTTCGTCATTCATGCAGCGACCGAGACCCGGTCTACGCAGTTTGCCGAAGCGCCGCTGAAGATGCTCTCCACCATGATTGCCGGGACCGAGCGCACACTCGAATTTGCCGCCACCCACGGCACACAGGCTTTTCTGCTCACCAGCTCGGGCGCGGTTTACGGCAGGCAGCCCTGCGATCTGACGCACGTGCCGGAAACATACTCCGGAGCGCCCGATCCACTGGATCCCGCGAGCGTGTACGCAGAGGGCAAGCGAGTTTCGGAGCATCTGTGCGCCCTTTACGCTGCCCGAGCCAGTTTTGCATGCAAAATTGCCCGCTGTTGGGCCTTCTGCGGCCCCCATCTCCCCCTCGACGAACACTTTGCCATCGGCAACTTCATTGGCGATGTCCTCGCTGGCCGGCCGATCGAAATCAAAGGTGACGGAACACCCCGCCGATCGTACCTGTATGCTGCCGATCTCGCAATCTGGATATGGACCATCCTGTTTCGCGCACCTTCCCTGACGCCGTTCAACGTAGGTTCTGCAAACGACGTAAGCATTCTTGAACTGGCGCAAATCGTGGCGAAGACACTCAAGTCGAATGCGGAGATTCGAGTCGCACAAAAAGCTCCGCCGCGAGCCCCGCTCGCCCGCTATGTGCCATGCGTCGACCGGGCAATTCAACTACTAGGCCTATCCGAAATCACATCGCTTGAAGAGTGCATACAGCGAACTGCAGATTGGCACCAACGGTGTCCCACGCACTCAGTAAAGAAGTTCCCTGTTTGACGTGCGCCGGACCCAGCGAATCTTGAGGGCCTAGGATGACTCGTCACTTTGCCCGGAAACTCTTTGCCGGAATGAAAATTCCCTGTGCCCGAAGAAGCTGAGAATTACGGTGACTGTCGTTAGGAGAGCCACGGCAACGTACGAAGCAAGCTCAGGCCTGTGCATCACGTGCCTGAGCGCCGTAACCAGGAGCGGCAGCGTAATGAGCCACGACCATGCCGCTGCCGTACACACCAAAGCAGCAAATCCACTCTCTGAGGTAGTTGCCACGGTATGAAAGACAAACCATTTGTAAGCCAGAAATGCTGCCGTGATCGCGAAACATTGGCAAGAAACCACGCATACATATAACTGAAAGAACCGAGTCCGCGAAACAACCAGTTAAGGCCGCAAAAAGCCCATATCCAAAAGCGGTATTAAATCCGCCCACCAGCAGATAGCGAATAAATTGCGAGGTCGATTTCTCGGAGCTTGATTTCACGGGGCGGCGCTACTCAGAAGTTTATCCGTTCTTTCTCGGTGACGAGAGGCCGATTCAAAACAAGCGTATGGATGGACCCGACGTACTCCCCAATAATGCCAAGCGCGATCAGTTGCACCGATCCAAGAAAGAAGAGGCCCAGGACGACGGGCGCCACACCCACGGTAAAGCTTCTCCAGAACACAAGCTTGTAAACCAGGTAAAACACGCCAAGAACGAAGCTGATCATGGCCGAGATGAAACCGCCGAAGATCACCAGGCGCAAGGGCACTTTGGAGAGGTTCGTAATCCCCAGCATCGCAAGATCATAAAGAGAGTAGAAATTGTTTGAGGTGATCCCACGCGCACGTCGCCCCTGGTTATAGAAGACCTTGGCGATGGGCAGCCCGAGCTCTGCGATCATGCCGCGAAAGTAAGGATACGGGTCTCGGAAGTTGGTGCGGATTTGCTCGATCACGGTTCGATCGTAGAGTCCGAATCCCGTGAAATGCTCCAGGACTTCCACATTGGTTAAACGCGCGACCAGCCGATAGTAAGCAGTCCGGATGCGATACATCAGGCCGTTTTCATCGCTGGAGTTCTTGATAGCCGCAACGATCGGAAAGCCCTTCTCCCACTCGCGAATCATTTCGATGAACAACTCAGGCGGATCTTGAAGATCCGCTGCCACGCTACCAACGGCATTCCCCCGCGCCTGCAAGAGCCCATTCATTCCCGAACGGTCGGCGCCAAAGTTGCGCGCATTTACAATCACCCTTACGCTCGGATCTTCGGCAGCCACCTTGCGCAATTCGTCGACCGTACCGTCTTTCGACGCGTTGTCGACAAACAAGTGTTCGAAGCGATACTCCGGGAGTTGCGACGCCATCGCCATCACCCGGCGATGCACCTCGCGCACGTTGAGCACCTCGTTGTAGCAAGGCGTCATGATCGTGATCAGCTTCGCCGTCATACCCTCTCCGAAGCTTCTGGTCTTGATCCCAGACACCAGGCCATATCTGCGTTGCCTGCTCTTCCTGACGAAGAATAGCTGCCGGAGGCAATTACTATTCCGCCACTCACTCGCATCAATCTGGCCAGAGATTGCTCCGTAAAGTAATTGATGTGCTCGTGCATCATGTAGAACGTAGCCGGACGGGCGATGTATCGGGCGAGCAAGGGGTGGAAGAGCGTCATTACCCCGATCTGCGCGAGTCGCCTGGCGACTCTCGGAAGGCCCAGAGGAATTTCGCAGGGAACCTCAAGAAACACGAGCCCCCCTTCCGGTGCTGCATTGAGGATTTGTTTCACAAGATCCACCGGGGATCCGACGTGCTCCAGGACATTGCTGTTGATAATCAGATCAGCCCTGCAAACTGCCGGATCACCTATTGCCGTTACATCCTCCCTGGCCGGAATTCCAGAGATGTCATACACAAATGCCTCGGCGCCAGGAAACAGCCCAGCCACCAAATCGCCACGGTCTCCACCGTGGTCAAGAATGCGATTGATTTTTCGGTTCTTGATGTTCTGCTGAAGAATTGGCGCGAGTTTTGCCCGTCGTTTCCGGTATGACTCTTCCGATGCAAGGTCTGCGTTGAACTCTGCGGTGTACCAGGGTTCACTGGAATGACGCATCTCTCGATACTCTTCGGCACGATAGCCGCTGTAGAGCTTCCTCAGATCGCCGTCGTCAAGGCGCGGATTGTAGAACATGAATCCGCAAGACTCGCACTCCACGAGATCTACGCAGAAGGGTGCCCTTTCCCAAATCCGTTTCGCCAGAAAAGGTGCGACCAGGGCTCGCTTCAGCCTGTGAATGGGGCTATCGCAGATGACACAACTCGATACTTCGATCATGCAGATTCGTCGCTCCAACGGTGGGATGCGGTTGAGGGATATCGAAAGTCTAAGGCCAGTATCGCCTGCGGCTCGACGGTCACGGATTGATTCTGTTGACCAGGTTGATACTTCCGTAATGGTCGCAGCTTTCACCGGCAATCCACAGCGGGAACCACGAAGAGCATGGCCGTAAGTTCTATATATGGCTCCGGATTTCCGGGAGTCAACCCTGAAAGTCTGTTATATTTCTGGCAGATTTCGATCAACAAACTGCCCGTGTGTCCGATTTGAATTCAAATGACGAAGTAGAGCCCTGCCTGACCGCGGTAATGCCGGTCTACAACGAGTGCGCCACCGTAGCCAGGATCATCAACGCCGTTCTTGCGCAGCGCCCGGTCCAACAACTCGTGATCGTGGATGATGGCTCGCAGGACGGCACTTGGGAGAGAGTCCAGCAACTCGCCTCGGTAGAGCCGCGCATCAAGCTAGTCCGCCATGAATTGAACCAGGGAAAGGGAGCGGCACTGCGAACTGGAATCGCGCATGCAACTTCAGACATCGTCATCATCCAGGATGCAGACGTCGAATATGACCCAAATCATATCACAGGCTAATTGCGCCCATCTTATTGGGGAAAGCCGATGTAGTGTTTGGATCTCGCTTTCAGGGCGGCAGCGACGCTCATCGCGTTTTGTACTTCTGGCATTCAGTCGGAAACAAGTTCCTTACCCTGTGCTCGAACATGGCCACCGACTTGAACCTCACCGACATGGAAGTTTGCTACAAGGCTTTTCGTCGCGAGGTTATTCAAGCAATTCAGATTGAAGAAAACCGTTTCGGTTTCGAGCCGGAGATAACTGCAAAAGTTGCCAGGTCAAAGCTGCGCATTTTTGAGGTAGGCATTTCCTACAGCGGCCGCACATATGCCGAAGGAAAGAAGATCGGCTGGCGCGATGGCTTCAGAGCACTTTGGTGCATCTGGAAATATAATCTCCTGAGCAGATGACAAGTCAAGCCAACGCGTTCGCGCAAACGGCCGATTTTGAATTCGATGCACTCAACGAGGCCAAGAATTACCGGCACGCCTTGTTGCGGGACTTTCAAACGCATCTGCATGGCGATGTACTTGAGGTTGGCGCCGGTGTCGGGCAGATGACATGCGAACTGCTGAAGTTGTCCGTGATCCAGCAATTGTGCTCAATTGAGCCGGACGCCGGATATTGCGCCAGGATTCGCGAGCAGTTCCCACACCTCAACTTGCTCCAGGGGACTGTGGCCGATCTGAAATTCGGCATGAGCTGGAATGCCATCCTGAGCATCAACGTCCTTGAGCATATCGAATCGGACGCGGACGAACTAGCCACCTATTTCCGGCTTCTGAAGCCGGCGCGAGGAGCGCTGTGCCTGTTCGTCCCGGCGCGCCCCGAAATCTACGCACCGATTGACAAAGACTTCGGCCACTTCCGCCGCTACACCCGTGCAGATCTGCGAAAGAAGCTTGAGCGCACCGGATTCAGGATTCATCAAATCCGATATTACAACTTCGTCGGCTATTTCGCCTGGTGGGTTAATTTTTGCCTGTTGAAGAAGCGATCTTTCGATGTGGCTGCCGTGCGATTTTTCGACAAAGTCATATTCCCCACAGTCCATGCCCTGGAGTCGGGTATCTGTCCACCGCCAATTGGACAGAGCCTGATGGTCGTGGCCGAAGCCCACTATAGCTCGTCGGTAGCAGCCGGCCAAGGGGATCGTGTAGCTCGACACGAAACGGACTCGGCATTAAAGTTGACGTAAGCAGCAATCGGATCATCTGCGGCTTACGGGCCAGTTCGGATGAGACTACGGCCACCGCCGATCAGCAGATAAAGCGCCGTCCTCATTAGGAATAGTACCGTGCGAAAATTGCGCGGGGTACTTGGACCATCGTGAGCAATTGAGCCAAAACGATAATCAGGATCAAGTATCGGTAAGTCTTTGGTGAATCGTCCGAACTCGGCAAACCAACGCCCCCCGCAATCAATAAAGGAATCAGATACCGCCCCTGGAGGTTGTAGATCACTGGAGATCCTACCGGACTCCAAATTAGGTATTGAATAAAGAAGACTCCGGCCGCGGAGAAAAACGTCGCAGTAAGGACGAGAGCACTTAAGCTCTTGTTGAATTTCAATCCACTATTTAATTCCGCGAAACAACAAACCATCAAGACCAAGGATATTGCGAGATAATATGAAAGCGGCAAAACCGTATCGAGCCAGCCAAGGATACCAATCGCACTGAAGAGGACAAAGACGGATTGTTTGATGACGGATTCACACACCTGAATCAAAATTGCCGGGTGGTGAAGCAAGTTGATCAGCTGTAGTTTTGCGTCGAACACGCCGTAAATAGAGCTCGGCTTGGCTAGTGACTTAGTGGAAGCTAGGTAAGCCGCCCACCAGAGAACTGTGACCATTACAACTGATCCGCTGAGTACAAGAACGGTGATCCAGGAGTGTATCTTCTGCCCTCGGAACAACAACCCCGGAATGAAAAGTGCCGATGCCAGTAGGGCGTAGGGTGGCCGTCCGAGTGCCATGACCAGAATAGAAGCCGTCACGACGAGCGATTCGCAAACTGAAAGCGATGCGCCAGCATCGGCTTGACGGGAGATCATCCCGAATGCAAGACAGGCACAAGAAATGAGTGTTGCGTCCTGGCTGGCTGAGGCAAAAAGGGAAAGCGTCATCGGAAGAAGCAGGACTGCGAGACATGACCGACCTTGCCACCCCGGCACCAAAAAAGAGAGATCGCGCATAGGATGATTGCCGCACCGCCATTGAGCATGCGAGCTAAGATGAGCGTGTGAAGTGCTGATGCTCTAATCGCGTGGCCAAGAACAATAGCCAGGGCCTGCGGAATATATCCCGTCGGAGCATACTCCTGGGTGTTCGGAAACTCTTCGTACTTCATCGTATCGGTCCACTGGACTTTCGCTGCCCCGGCCTGCTCGGAAGGCGTGTAGCGCTCCTTCGGATGAAATGGAAGCGCTGATGCGCATCCATACAACTGCTCCACTGCGACAGGGACGAAACCGCCGGTCCCACCGAAGAATCTTCCATGCGCCACTTGATACGCCCGAAAATAATGAGCGAGTTCATCGGCGCTCTGATATGGCGGAGTCCAAATCGCAAGAATGGCTACAAGCGGCAACGAGTAGAGTAAAAAGACCCAGTGAAGATTGTCAGGGAGCTTCATGAACGCCGAGCGTAGAAACCTGATTTCGAACCAGCTCGCGACACTAGTTGGCATGCGCAAATTCTACATGCACTTTGAGCGGCGAATTGGCCGCTGAGAACCCAGCCGCACCCCGTGAACCAAGCTTGCGAACTTGCCTATCGAATCTTCATGGTTGGCGAACCGTGATTTGGCTGCATACCTCGCGACTCGGCTCTGAAGTTCGCACCCGCGCAAGTTGAAGCTTCAATTCTGGTATAGTCTGAGCAGATTCCCAACGGCTCAGGACAGTTTGGATGTCCCTTTTCAATTCGAACGACACGATCGAGCCCTGTCTAACCGTAGTAGCGCCTGAATTCTCCGACGCATCCAAGAATCGCATCCTGTCGCTTGATGGCTGGGTGGTATCGCGATTCTGATAGTGCTGATCTCTCATTTTGTTGGAACCATGAGGCTGGGAGCCGCATTCAACTGGATACAATCCACCGGCCCGCATGGCGTTACCGTCTTCTTCGTTCTAAGCGGATTCCTGATAACGACGACCATCGCGACCCACCGCCCAAGTCTTAAGGCTTTCTATACCAAGCGCTTCTTCCGTCTGATGCCTACCGCTGGGCTTATTTGCTCTTCCTTCCCATTGCCGGTGCCGTCTTTGGAATCTCCCTCATCAATTTCCGAGAAGCCCTGTCGTGTCTGTTCTTCTTTCGAAATTTCCAAAGTCAGATGGGTCAGGGTATGACCGCACATTTCTGGTCGCTATCAATCGAGGAACAGTTCTATTTCATCTGGCCGCCAATTCTCCTGGCGTCGGTAATAAACGTGCATGCCTGATCACTGCGTTCGCGGCCCTGGCCATCTCGCTGAATCGATTCGTCTATTGGAATTTCTATCATCGGAAGTATTTCGAATTCCGGACAGAAGCCAGGGCTGATGCCCTTTTCATCGGATGCTTGGCCGCACTTCTTCTCCTGGATCCAGCCATTCGACCTCGTTTAGAACGGTTCGCTAAACTCGCATCCTTCCCCGCCTCCCTCCTATGGTGGAATGTGCAGCAATCGTGATCCTGATGATTGCGACGCTCGATTCCCGATCCTTGTTCGCTGCTCCCGTTCGGCACCATGCATTGAGGTGGATGGGACGAACCTCCTACAGCTTTTACATTTGGAGTATGTTTTTCGCTCTGCTAAGTGGCCCCCCAATGCGGACGACCGTCATGATAGTGCTTTTGTGCTGTTTCGCCGTGGCGAGCCACTATCTGATTGAACGCCCTGGCTTAGCGCTCGGCGTGACGTTGTTGAAAGCCACTCAAAGGCAACCTCGCCTCGTCACTGGTTTGTAATGGATGCTGGCGTCCGCGTAACCGTAACTGCGCCTTCGAAAAGCAGTTGAACAGTGAAAAAAGGCCAGAGTCAAATAGGGTGTCGGATTCCGCCAACAAAGATTTTTTGGCGAAGGACCCAGATCGATTTTCTGATCAGCATGATACTGCAATAATTTCCGGATCTTCATCGGCATTCCAACGCGCGAAATTCCGAATCGGATACAACTGGCTTGAGAGTCCACACCCAGCTCTGCTTGTCCTGCCATGCTGGGTCATAGATGCGGGAGACCAGGTAGCCAATCTTGTAGGTCTGGCAGGTTGCGCGGGCTTGGTCTGCAGTAGCTCCGCTGAAGAGAGAATCGATGGCGGCGGCCATTGGCTGGCATCCGCTGGGATCGCCTCCTAGTTCAGCACCACACCACGGCTTGTCTCCGGCTATGGCTGTCTGGTGATCGATTCCCACGGTGTCTACCTGCGACCAAAATACATTTGGGCTATAAGGATTGTATTGAACAATTGCATCGCGCGGGATCGCCGCATCGAGTTGGGCATACCCAATCGCAGATATATATGCATGATGAGGAAGATTTGCTGCTACAGGATCCTTCACTGGGCGCATGTGCGTCACCGCGTTTGCAATCGGAATAGTGAAACGCAAGATAATCGCCTGATGAATTGTAGAGATTACTCCCAACACGATGGCAACCCTCGAAACGGTTCGGAGCCAGGGGGGAATCGTAAAGTTGCGGCGGCTGCTCGAGGCTAAGACAACGTCATCGCCCTCGTTTGCCTTCCACATCGTAATGATTTCGGATGCCATTAGAAGAGCTGCGAATTGAAGAAACAACGCTGACCTGACCCCAAAATCGTTGATCTCGAGAACGTTGGACCGTATAAACGATGAGATCAGCAAGACGGTTGACGCGATGAAGACGAGCGACCTCTGGGGAGCAGTGAGCGGTTTTTTCCCGCGCGAGTACGGCACAACGTACACGATAAGGGCAATCAGGAAGATGCCAAGCTCGGTGGCAAGTCCTGGTAGCAACAGGATAAGCCTGCTCAAGTTAAGCGCCGCCGCGGGATGGTTTTGACCTAGTCTCTGCATGATTCCAGATGTTTGAATCGGATCAACCGAATAGGTCTCCCGAACGGCAAATCCGAACAAAGCACCGCCGTGCATCCCGGAAGAGCCCTGGCGCAGTTCCCATAAGTAGGGGACTAGTAGGACGAGAGCTCCGGCGCCGCCCACTCCCAGAAGCAGCACTGGCCGCCACTGCCGTTCAAACGCAATCTGCCACAGAGCCCAACAGATCATTAGCAGGAAAAAACCGAAAGCCACATAGATCGAGAGCCCGAAGGAACTCGCCAATGCAGCGGAGATAAAGAATAAGCTCGCAATTCGTTTGTGAGAGCCTTCTGTGTTCTCGCTCCATGCCAGGAGGAAGGCCAGCAGGCAGCACACCATGCTTGAAAGATGATGAGGTACGAAGACAAGAGAATCGTACCAATTATTCAGAGGATCATTTGCCCATGGTGCGCCGGGTAAGCCTCCATGTCGATAAATTGTTCTCCAAATAATAACCATTGAACCAAAACCGGAGACACCGAGCAGAAATATGGTGAGTAGAAATTGCTTTCGTAAGCGAGCGCCGACTACAAGAAAATATTTGAGGTACAGTCCAATGATGGCAACAAGAATGAATCCGCCCCACACGCAACTGGCAACGTAAACTGCGCGGACCGGAAGATGTGACATTCGCGAGATACCCGCGCAAACCACATTCCAGAAGTAGTAATACCGCATGTTTGCCGGATGTTTGTAGAAGTAGAGCGGGTTGGCTGGCGGAACGCCTGTTCGAAGAATGCTCTGTGTCCAGCAGACCCGCGGCCCGTGATCAAAAATCGTTAGACTCATGAAAAGCTGTCGATTGCTCTGGAAGTCAATCAGAGACAGAACCGCCAATACAATCCAGATGATGCAGAGCATGGTTGCTTTGCCACCTAGTGGGCTCCAGCCGATGACCCACTTCTTCCCCACCCGACCGAGCCGAAGATATTCCGCACCAACAACGGCAAGAAAGAGGACGGCGCTCGCGAGGAAGAACGTCACCACGGCTGTAAGGGAGAAGGCTTTGCAAATTAGCACCGAGGAGATGGTCGACACCGCGACCGACAATGGCACACTCCAGAAGAGCCGGTCAACGACTGAGCGATTGCGAAAATCATGAAAATTCGTGAACCACGCAGCCAGGTATCCCGTGCACAGGGTTGCAGGAAGAAATGCCGGAATTGCCAGAAGGCTATCTGTCGCTTGTTCAACTGTGATGGATGTCAAGATCGAAATGCAACCTCCTCAGCACTCAACCAGCCATTCAAGCGGTCGGCGCTTCCGAAGGAGGTCTCGCAGAGCAGAAATATCGCCGCCGAGTCTCTTTGAAAAAGATTGATTCTGGTAGCACTTGCCGCGACCATCGCTCTATCGCTCAGGCTCTATCTGCATACTGCGAGTGGTACTGCTGGTTTACTTTTCTTCCATTGGCATCGAAGCGCGCCAGGTGGATGACGCCCATTTTATGCGCAACGTAGCTGAGAGTCGTGGAAAGAACTCCAATGCCGTATTCGACGCTGCGTTTAAAGTTGATCGAAGAAGCTTCTGCGAAATACTTCGTCGGGCAGGAAATTTCGCCGATGCGGAAATCGAACATCACGGCCTGGGCGATCATCTGGTTGTCAAAGACAAAATCATCTGAATTCTCGAGAATGGGAAGCGTCTCGAGCAGTTTTCTCGAGAAGGCGCGGAAGCCCGTGTGATATTCCGATAGCTTGACGCCGAGAAAGAGATTCTGGAATGCGGTGAGAAAGCGGTTCGAGACGTATTTGTACAACGGCATCCCGCCTCGCAGCGCTCCGCCGCCAAGAATTCGCGAGGCAAGCACCATGTCGTAGACGCCGCTTGCGATCATGCCGGCCATTGCGGGAACCAGGGATGGCGTGTACTGATAGTCGGGGTGAACCATGACCACAATATCAGCGCCCGCAGCAAGTGCTTCGCGATAGCAGGTTTGCTGATTACGGCCGTATCCGTAATTTGAATCATGGACAAACGTGTGCACGCCCAACTGCTTGGAGAGAACAACCGTCTGATCTTTGCTCGAGTCATCGACAAGTATCTTGATGTCGACCAGGTCTGACAATTCGTTCACAGTCATTTCGAGGGTCTTTTCGGCGTTGTACGCCGGCATGACCACCGCAATGCGCTTTCCATTAATCATCGATTCGCCACCAACATCATTCCATTCTCAGGCATACGCCGAGCATATACACTATCGCAAGCTTGAGGTAATCTGCCCAGGTAATGGGTACGGAGAGACTGCAACCGGCTGCTTATCCGGTTCCACGAGCCAGACTTTACGGTCTCCGTAATAATCAAACAGTTCGCGGTTGCTGGTGGGGTCCATTTCGCGCGCCCAGATTACCTTGGAGTTGTCGATGTCTGGGGCGTTGTAGATCCATTCGTCTTGGGGATTGTGTGCGGAGGAGTAACGCACAACTGCAATCTGCCTGCCCTGCAACTGCTCAAGCTGTCGTTCCACGTTAACCCGGTCCTTGCCAAAGACGTCCGGCCCATACCAGCTGAAATTCCAGGTCGATGATGGCCACTCCGGGAATGAGAGATGAAGAGGCACGGCATAAAGGCGAAAACCACACATGATGACCAGCACGAACGTGGTAAGTCTGAGCAGGGCCTTGCCCACCGGTTGGTCCCCAGGCCGAAAGACCCGCATGTGGCGCATGCCTTGCAGGCCCAGGGCATATATAGCCGCTGTGAAGGGTGCCATGTAATGGGGGATTAAGAATATCTCCAGAACCATCCCCAGCGTTAGGGCTCCCAGGCAGATCACCAGAAAGCGCACCCGCCGGTCGAGCAAGACCCGCCGCGTCATGAAGAAAAACGGCAGAAACGCTAATCCAGTAAAGAAAAGCGTTCCGCTGACGGCTTTAATCAGGGTCATCTTGACCCATCCGCCTGGCGAGTGGGATCGCTGGTAGTCGGAAAGCTCGTCCTCGTAATAGAAGCGGCGCATCTCCTCGTGATGGTAAGCAGGCTCAGGCCGGGGCTCCTGCCAGGCAAAATAAGGCGCCATGGCGTAGGTCGCCCGATTCACCGAGTAAGGCAAAGCTAGCGGATGGCCGAAGACTCGGTAGTCGTAATAGCCCATCCACGCGGCGGCGCCAACGACAATCGCCAGCGGAATCGCAGTGCCCCTGAAGAGTGCGGAAGGGGTCGGGCCGGATGGCAGCCGCCAGGTACCAGCGGACCAGCGATACCGCGACAGGGATGAACAGCAACATGCTTTCGAATGGCCGCGTCGTGAACATGATCGCGATGCCCATCGCCATGAGCAATGCATAGCGAAAAACGGGCCGCCTTTTGAACCGAGGCAATCCGCCAAGCACCAGCGCTCCTCCGAGCGCAGCGATTGACCCGGCAGAATGAAACGTATTGATCCAATAACTGAACAGGCCAAGATGCATGACGGCCAGCATTCCGCCCAGAAAGGCCCAGGAAAGCGGCAGCCACGCTTGAAGCATCCAGCAGATAGCCGCGCACATCAGTGCGCTCGCGATCAGGATGCCGAACCATGGGTTGCCAAACAGAATCTTCCCCGCCGCCATCACCATGCCCTGGGTGGGGAAGTACATTGACATGTACGTCGGCAGCATGTCGATGTGGATCGATTCAAAATGTATCCACATTGCAGGAGTCGGGTTGGTGAGACGGCCAAGCGAGAAGGTGTCTGAAGCAAGCAGAAAACTGAAGTCATCCGGAACGAATGGAACCGGGATGCCACACCAGGGCAGTATAGCCAGGCGTGCAAGTAGTCCCGCAAGACCAACCACTAGCACTGCAGCGCGTCTTTGCCGAGCTACTTTCCCGAGCAGATTTTCAACGCGAGAAAACCAGGCGGCGCCAAGTCGCGGCCACGCGAAACACAGTCCCAGAATGATGGCGGTGAGGCCGCCCTCAAGCAGCGTCAGGGTAACAGCTTGCTCGTGGGCCCCAGGGTTTGAGAGGAACATACAGATACTTTGCCATAGCCTGAAAACAGGTGCTGTGGCATCACTCGAAAAAACGTGAGGGACTACCAGAGTTGGTTAAGCCTTGGATGCCGTACAGATGCATGGTCTGGCAAATGGCGGCTTCTAGAAATCCGGGAGCCATGGCACTCATGCCAAAAACGGATAGGCCCTAATGCAGTTCAAAGACAACCGGCCAAGAGCCAGCTTGACTCTCGCCGAAAACTCTTCCGAAAAACATCGCAGCCTGGTAGTGGATTCACTCACCAGGCTGCATTGGGTTTTTGTAACTCGGCAAAACCGAACTGATACTACGAGATGTTGCTGGTAAGGGTGGCGGCGATGTCCGAGAATGCAGTGTTAATGCCGCTGGACAGGAACTTCATGCTGGTGATTGCGCCGAATGCGATCAGGGCCACGACGAGCGCGTACTCGACCAGATCCTGACCTTCTTCCCGAGCCATCAGAGACTTGAGAGTGAGGTACATCTTGATCATCAGATCATTCATTGTCGTAAATTCTCCATTTCCTGGGTTGGGGTTCCAGTCATTGACTGGTGGTATTGCATCGTGAGCAGGTGTTGTGCCATTGTTTTTAGCACTTGAATTCATTAGAAGTCAATAACCTATCGAAGGGGATACCACGAAAGGTGTACACCCACGTACAAGGGCTGTATCTGGCAAGCCCTCTGGTAACTAACACCAAAGTTGTATTAAAGCTGAATCGCACGGTACGAATCGATTCCGCCATCAAGATACCCGCCTTCAACTAGCTTCCCTAATTTGACCGCAGCAGATCGATAAAAACCAGACAATTGGCGCGAAAAGTGAAACCAAAGTAAGTTCGCTCTCAAGCATGCCCGGATCATCGAGTTACACGCACTTGACCGGAAGAGCGATTCCCGCATCCGCCAATTTTTGGTCAACCATTCGTTTCAAATAAACGAGCTGTGCGAGTCCGAGAAGCACAATCAGGATAGTTAGCGGTTGAATCCGGTGATTCTGGGCCATGGTCTCTGCCTTTAGAGAAACCGCCGAGATTCCGATCGCAAGAAGAACAACCCAACCAGTTCCTTCAACTTCCAGCAACGCACCAATCGTAAGTGTCACAACAACTGCTATCAGAAGAGTGTCGTAGACGGGAACATAAACGTTTATGACCAAGGTCCAGGTTAAGGTCGTCGCCCAGGCCAAGTTTTGCGCTGCAATGCTTGATTTTGCCGATTTATGCAAAAGTCTTACAAGCCAGATTCCGGTTCCCAACACTACGAAAGCAAGAATTGTGAGTCCAAACCACGATCTTCCACCGGGCATGACATATGAAATGGAGTTGAAGTCGACATATTCCCAGCGCTTTATTGCCAATTCTCCGTGGAGGCCCGCAGTGCCTGCAAAGGAATTGAGAATATGCGCATAAGCCGGCCAGATCTGCAGGCCTGCAAATGCTGTCGATGCTGCGATTAACCCGATTGTCCCCGCCACAAATCCGAAGAACGTCCGGAATCTCCTCGTGATAAGCAGCATCGGAACGATGAGTAGTAAGAGAGTCGGTTTGTACGTAAGTATGGATAGTGCCAGCCCGCTGAGGAGGGGCATGGAGCGCCTCTCCAGATAGATTGCAAGACCGGCTGCGAACACAGCTACGGTGGCTAGTTGCCCGACTGCAAGGTTGTAGTAGAGGAAGACAGGAGAGGCTAACACAAAGCAGAAAATGACGGAGCACCTGAGCAAATCCCGGGGCAGCGCAGCCTTCACGGCCGCGGCAATACCGGCAATATAAAGGGCGAAGGAGGTCCCCATCCAGAGAAAGTAGGCCTGTTCGAACGAAAAACGCGCATACATGCTGAAGAATTTGGCCACGAATGGCGGATAGGGGCTCCGGCCCCAGACCTGGTGATTTTCTGTCAATGGATAGATATCGTTGAATGTCTTCAACTGCAGCCCGTAATCATAAAGCTGCACAGCTGGATGCTGATTCAAGATCTGACCGATGCCATAGAAATAGATGAAGTCGACGGGAAGCAGGCTTGAGAACTTCGCACCTATTTTCCATCGGACCCATAGAACAATCGACAGAGGAATGATCAGGCCGATCACAAAGAGGCCCCAGCAGACTACATTCAGCTCCTTGAGGCCAGGGCGGGGACCGAGAATAGATTCGGGCCAGCGCAGGCGCCAGCGATTACCGAGCTTCACGGCGGGCTCCATATATTCGTCGGTTCGTTGCATCAGCTTGCGACCTCTCTCCGACCGAGCGTGGGAATCAGAATTTTTTCGCTCATGAAACTTTGCTGCCGGAACCAGAAGCGGCCCCGATAACTGTGCAATCTTGATGAGCGGCGACGCAGATCTCGTCCGCTCCGGCTGCACAGCCACCACGGAGAAGATCAACGTAAGTAACCCAAAAATGTTCGATGCGATTGCACCCGCGGATTCGATTGACGGGCGATCTTAAGATCCCTCGAGTTATCCACGCCGAACCTGCGATCGTCTGTAACATCATTCTTCCTCAAATATGCCGAGATTACGCGTTAATACACTGGGCCAGCACCGGAGGTTTCGATTCTTGGCGTCGCGCAATGATAAGCAAAACGAGCGTGCACAGGCCAACCACCGGCATCCCGATGCGCACCCCCACAAAAGGAAACAGATACATAGAGGCGATACAAACTAGAATGGCGGTTTTGACTGGTCTTCCGATACCATGGTTTCGCGAACGATCGAGGAGGATCAGAAGCGGAAGAACCAAAATCGCGACATCGTGTGGATAGAGATGATAGCTAATCAGGATAGCCAAGAGCACCTGGGTGGGAAAACGCAGCCCGAGTTCGCGCTGGTTACCCAACCTCGCGTCCGCCCAAACGAGAACGGCAACGGAACAGATGAGTGTGATGCCTATGAGGAATTTTTCCGGGACAATGCCCGAGCCGATGGCATGAAACATACCGCGCAAATTCGGCATCATCGACTCTGTTCCAGGTAACTCAGGTGTTTTCTTGCCATATCCCGCGATTAACCTGATGTAGGCTTGGATGCCGTCGATGCCAACTAGCCACGCGGCAATGAACAGCAGACCGCAGCACCCTGTAAAGAATCCCGCCAGGCTTTTCCAGCGTCTTTCAAGAACCAGCCATAGCGCGATCGGGATGACAAGGACAAACTTGAACATTCCCATGGAAAGGAATAAGCCCGCGCGAAACTCCTGTTTGCTTTCAAAAGAGCAATAGCTCAGGGTGAGAAGAGTGAGTAAAAGGATCGAGTTTTGCCCTTGCACCATCGCCACGAGAACCGGAAAAAAGGTCGCGATGAGTATCAGTAGATAGTGATAGCTGCCTTGGAGGTTCGGAACATAACGCCATAACAGGAATGCGCTCAGCAAAACCAGGCCCGTGTTGCAGGCCCACCAAACTCGATAGGCAACTTGGTACTTGAGCAATGCGAGGGACGAATAGAGAACCAGTTCGTAGGGCGGGTGCAGAGTGTCAGGAGGATAATCACCATCCGGGGTGGTGACGGTATAAGCCTCGGAATTCATGACCGGAAAGTGATCGAGAAGCGCCGGAAAACGCACGTGAAGGGTTCTTCTTCCGGCTTGGTAGAGCGCGGCGAAATCGGGCTTCCGTTCATGAAAACGCTGCATCGCAAAAAACAGCGTTACCTGCAGAGCAATGATGATGACAATGCTGAACCCGATTAAAGAATTCTGTTTAGCAGACATACTCTCTATACCTTATTGAACATTGCAGCCGGCTCACGCAGTCTCGGCCACAGGGCAGCAAAGAAGGTAATGGCCCACCCACTTCCTGTCCATGCCAGGAACATGTAGTTGAACCCGAAATGCCCAGCAAAATTGAAGAAGTATAGCGCATACCCGATGTTTGTCGCGAGAAAGCAGACCAAAAACACACGTCG
This sequence comes from uncultured Acidobacteriaceae bacterium, assembly GCA_963832035.1. GTDB lineage: Bacteria > Acidobacteriota > Terriglobia > Terriglobales > Acidobacteriaceae > Telmatobacter. The sequence goes on from CAWHSK010000007.1 coordinate 473,820, forward strand.
ATTCCCGGTCGCAAATGCTGCGATCAATGCTGGGAGTACCAGGATTTCATCATAGGAAAAGCTGTAATAGCTGCAAGCAACGGAAAGGATCAATACAATCATGCCCTCCTTTTTCCAGTCCCACGTAAGACGATTCTCTCGCCAGAAGAAAAGCAGCCATATTAGGCCGATCAACATGGGCAGAAATCCAAGGACGTGCGTTCCGGGGATACGATCGATGATGCCTCCAAGGTTCGGGTAACGTTGCGTCTCGGCCCCGTACTCCCTTGTTCGTTCCAGAAACTCGGCAAAGATGCGAGGATTGATTGCCAAAACAACGCTCGAAGAAGCGGCGATTGCCAACAGGCTTGACCAGAGGATCGTCCATCTTCGAGATTGGATCGTCCACAAAACCAAGGCAAGAAGAAACAAGACCACTACGTGTGGTTTCGTCAGGATCAGTAATGTTGACGCCCCAGCTATCCAATCCTGTTTACGCTCAGCCATCACGAGGAATAGGGTGATTCCGATCAACACCAAAGCGTCGAGTTGCCCCAGCATGAGCAGCACAATCGTTGGACCAAAACACAGAGGCAAAAATAAAGCCGCCGATGACGGACGAGAGTAAAGATTCCAGATAGCAAGCGCACAACCCAAAATCGCGACCACTTCGAAAACCGCCCAAAGCGCAAATGCATTTCCGTAGTTAAAACAAGAAAGAGGCAGAAGAAAAAGAAGAGTCCATGGTGGATTCTTCATCACGATGGCGGGTTCCGACACGAAAACCCCGCGAGACCTCTCAAAGGTGGCAACAGCTTGAAGAGAATAAGGATTTTGGGACACTAGATGAGATGCAGACCAAAACGCTGCAAAGTCTTGTTTTTCAAGCGCAGAAGACGCGAGAAACGCGGCGAAGAAGAGTGCCCCGCCGGCAAATGCCAATAAAGCGACGGTTGAAATACTCTTGGCGATCATCAGAATTTGATACCCTGCACGATTAATTCTCCGAATGGAAAATTGAAGTATGCCCCGGCGTCCGCCATTCTGCTCATCCAAGACATTTGCGTTTACGTCGCTTTCGTAATCTCGAGAATGTCGCCGCATTCAGTCCGCGAGTTGCGGATCGTCCCAGCGGGAAGTTCGATCACCGAATGAGCGGATAGACAAGCAGAGATGCGCCAGGGGACTACGCCATTTCTAACTTTCTTGATTCTTAGTTTGCGATCGAGATAAACCAGATCAATCGGAAACTGCATAAAAAAAGTGTGGACCGACTCGCAAGGGACTATCCACAGCCCTTCTCCGTGCCCAAGTCCTGTGCGCCCCAGCAGTCCTTTTGAGCGCTTCGCGCCGCTGTGTGCCAACTCCGCTTGATCGGCGAGTTCCGTCGATCGCGTCCGATTACGAATGACAATACGTGATTGTGGTGATGACTTGAGCGCGTCAGCCAAAGCGCTCATCGCGGACCCCGGCGAATTAGAAGAATTCATTTCTGCTCAAGCTGTCTCAAGGAAATCAATCGGCCTGCCAACTTGTATATCGTTCGCCGGATTAACGATTAGATCAAGTTTGAAGCCGATTCAGATCTTTTCTACGGCCAGCACCCCGGCGTTCGCTACTCGCCGGGGATCTCGCGAATCGAGTCGGGCCGATTATCCCTGCTCACGACCTACTGCGGTGCAGATTGGGTTGAAGCTGCGCTCGCACCACCACTGCCGCCTACTGACATTGAACCTTCGACTACCAACGGTATCTCCGGCTTCTGGCTCTCGATCAACTTCTCCACGGGAATCGTCGCTGGAGGAGGCGTTGCTGCAATACCGCCAACCTTCGTGTCGGGTGTGTGCATCGGAATCGGCGAGTTCGGTGGCAGGAAGCCTTCCGGAAACTTCAGTTCCGGAATTGGTGTACCTGCATCGATCGGATTCACAATCTCAGGAGTGACAATCACGATCAGCTCCGTATTTGATTTTTGCCTTTGCATCGTTGTAAAGAACTTTCCCAGAATGGGAATATCACCGATAAAAGGAATCTTCTCGAAATTGTCCGACTCGCGGTTATCGAGCAGGCCGCCGATTACAAAGCTCTGCCCATCCGCCAGTTCAACTTCCGTCTTGACCCGTCGAATCGTCAGCGCCGGAACCTGCGCGCCGCCAATGTTCACTGAGTTCGCATAGTCGAGGGCACTAACTTCCGGCGCAACCTGAAGCCGGATGGTGCCACGATTCGTGATCGTGGGCAGGAACGCGAGCAGAACGCCATATTGCTTATATTGAATCGTGATTGGAGCCGCCGCGCCCCCAGTTGCCCCCGATTGCGCCACTGGATAAGGGTATTCACCGCCAGCCAGGAAGCTGGCCTGGTGACCATTCTTCGCCATAACATTCGGCTCTGCCAAAACTTCTGCCAGCCCCTTCTGTTCAAGCGCTGCTATGGTCACGCCGAGATTGATGCCGGGATAATACGCGAACAGATTCAACGGGGAAACATTGCTAAGATTTGCGGCTCCCCCGGAGATCGTGGGCGACGTGGCCGTAAACTGGTTCGTCGAGATCGAACCGATCGTGTTTCCAAACCCCGTACTGAAAATGTTTATTCCAAGCTGCTTCTCTTTGGTCCGATCAATACTGGCAAAACGCACCTTGAGAAGAATCTGCGGCTCGGAAGCCGGGACATTGACGTTCAGCAGGTTCACAACCTTGCCGGCGGTGGAAGCAATCATTACGGCGCGATCTGAATTATTCAGATTGCTTACGGTGCCGCGCAGAAAGATCACTCCATTGTCCTGGGAGATTCTGACATTCTGACCTGGCAATTCCGCCCTTAACTCCCGGCGAATGCCCTCAAGCGTGTCGTTTGAAGCAAACGTACTGGGCCGCACGGTGACATTGAAGAACTGCCGCCCGCCGCTCTGATCCCAGATGATGAGGCTTGTTTCCCCAGGAGCCTTGCCGCTGAGCAGGATCTGCGTGGGACTAACCGCTTGTGCATTCGCGTAGTCACCGAGACCTACAACGATTCGCGTGACGGGCCTGGCCAGATCAAGCACAACAGATTTGCCCACAGCGAGCGATAAGTCGTTCGTTGAATCCTGACTTGATGCTGCAGCCGGCTGTGCACCCGATGGGGGTGCCTGGGCCAACACGGCCGACTCGGCACAGAATACGAGTGTCAAAGCACTGACACTGGCGATGGCGATCCCAGCTTTCGCTTTCACTGTTTCCCCCCGGGCGATGCAAATTTATCTTCGGTTTTGGTGTTCCCATTGATCACGGTGACAGTGAACGTCTCTGGCGGCTTTTTCGGCGCCACAACACGACCCGTCATTTTTGGTTTGCTTGCCGGGGCATTCTGATCCAGAAACAGGTTTGTCATCGCAGTTCCCTGCACTGGAGAGACCTTCGTATCAAGCGGGTTCCGAAGCACAAGCTGAATACGCGTTTCGTTGCTTGCCAGCGCCATTACCTGGGCCTGCTCGGGCGTTACAAGCAGATTGACCACCTGCACCTGCTGAGGCTTTCCCTCGGCATCCTTCTGAATATCGGTTCCGGCAGAGAGAACCTCGATGTTTTGCAGCACAGTTCTTACCTGCGTGTTGTTGCCAGATCCGCTGTTGCCGGTAGTTGGAGGTACACCGGAAATCAAAACGTCGACGCGCATTCCGGGAAGCACGAATCCTGCCACGCCAACAACCTGATCGACTCGGACGGCGATGGCTCGCATACCGTCCTTGATCGTCGCGGCCAGGCCGCCTCCAGAACCCACCGGAGCAAGACGATTTTCCAGGATCGGTTCGCCCGCGTACAGCGCGGAAGTGACTCCCCGCCCAATCACGTTCTTGGCGTCGAGGATCGCATTCTTCGGCACTGTCCCCATGATTTGAACTGTAGTCAAATCTGGGGCACCCAATACCGTGCCAATCTTGATGTCGGTTGCGGCAGCAACCACGCGTGTGGATGGTAGCGGTTTAGCTGCAGCAATGCGCATGCCGACCAACCGGTAGACGAGCACGGAGCACAGTGCTGCGACTACGAATGCAGCAAGGAGAATGGTTACCAGTCTTCGGTTCATCAGAATCCTGTCTTCGCGAGGTGAAGCGCCTGGTTTCTTCTATCTCTGCCTCGATTTCAAGACACAGGAAGAAGCGGCCTCTTCACACAGAGTTAGTGGTCGAAATGGTGTTCAGTCTGCACGGGTGAATGCCGCTAGAGTATAGCATTATGTGGCATTTCGAGTGCATTGAAATTACCCTGCCCAAACCGAAGTACCTAGAAAGCCACTTAACGAAATGAAAGCTCAAGACTTGGTCTCGTCGCGTTCAGTATCTTCAGTTTTGTGATCGTATCTCCTCATGTCACGCGTGCGCTGTCAACAGTACCAAAGCGTCTAAAAATGCGAATAAAAGCGCCAGGGTTCTGCAGCCCCAGCCACCATACCCTCTACCTGACCAAAGTGATTCGCATTACTTAAATGACCTTGAAGACCTAAGGATCCTCGCGCATACTTGATGATACGTTTGCCTCGCAGACAGGGATCACGCGACTTTACAGCTGTGACCTTTCCCGGGTGTAACTCTGTAGCCCATGAGTTATGGGCGTTACAAGGAGCAACACTCAACCAGCAACACTTTCTGTTCCCCCTGAAAGACGGGGGCAGGTTTCCCAACAGGAGAGGGGATCACCCGGCGAATGAGGTCATCGCGCACGATCAGTCTATTTTCGGTGCAGCCGGAACCCCGTCGCGGGCCTTCCGCGCTGGTGGCGTCGGCTGTCTTGCACGCTTCGGCGATCGCACTCGTGCTCTCGGCATTCATGTACTCTCCGCAATTCCGGCTCAATACGCCGAATGCGTACATGATGCAGCACGTGGATCTCAATATGCCGTATCCACCGATTCCTAAAAACGGCGGAAGCGGCAGCATGTATCCAAAGTCGTCTTCATCGGGTGCCGAATCCTCGGCTCATGAGAATCTTGCAGCTCCCGCGTCCAGCCGAGTCCATTTCATGCACCGAAAACTTGCGCCGCAAACATTGATCGATCCGGACGTCGACCCAAACAAAATGCTGCCCAAGGAGACACCGCTTCCGGCCATGTTGCTTTGGTCAGGTCATCGGCCAAAAATCGAGGTCCTTACTCCGCCGCGGCCCACGCCACCGTCGATTACTCTCGATAAGCCAAAGCTGAATTTTCCGACCAAAGAAACGCAGATCGCCGATCTAAACATATCGTCCACGCGTTTCCAATCGAAGCTTCCCATGCCCATGCCCAGCAACACGTCGCCGGTTGTGTTGAAGCGCGATTTGGATGTCCAGCGAATTCCGGAGACTGGTTCAATTTCAAGCATCGATGCCACTCCTGCCGCAATCCTGTCTGCTTCTGACCTTCAAATGAATCAGGGCCGCGTTACCATGCCCGGCGCAAACCAGTCTGCGGAAGGAACAGAACAGGGCGGACTTGGAACCGGCAAAGCAGCAAACTCATTGCAACACGGCGCTGGAGACTCGGGTAGCACTGGTTCGGATAAGGGATCAGGCAAAGGGCAAAACGCGAGCGGCGGACAGTCCGCAGGGACCGGAAGTGCCGGCTCTCAAAAGGGTCCAGGGAACGGCGCGGCAGGGAACGGCACACAAGCAGGCACAGGCGGCGGAAAAGGCACAGGCCACAATGCGGGCTCCGGATCTGGATCGGACGGGCACGGCACAGGAGAAGGTGAAGGTGGCACCGTGACCCGCATCAATGTGCCGAAGAATGGTACGTTCGGCGTGGTTGTCGTGGGATCGTCCCTTGATGAGCAGTATCCCGAAACCTCAGCGGTATGGAAAGGTCGCCTCGCATACTCGGTATACCTGCATGTCGGACTGGAAAAGAGCTGGATCCTGCAATACTCGCTTCCACGCGCCGCTGATTCGGCCAATGCGGGAAGCGCGCGTCTCGAGGCGCCATGGCCGTACTACATCGTTCGTCCAAATCTAAATCCCGACGACGCATCTTCCGATTCGGTCATGGTTCACGGCTTTGTCGATGAGTCCGGTCACTTCGAAAAGCTCTCTGTCGTTTTTCCGACAGACATGGGATTCGCTCGCGAGCAGCTCGTTCTCGGCGCCCTCCAGCAATGGCAGTTCAGGGCCGGCACCCGCGACGGGCAGGTCGCCAAGCTCGAAGTGCTTCTGATTATTCCGGAAGTCAGTCAATAGCATTTTCGCGCTAGTCGACTTCGCCACGCTGCCGCCAGCACGAGGCAAGACATCGCCGGATTTCACGCGTAGGTTCGAGATACATCTGGAAACACTCAGCCTAACTGCCGGATTCCCGCGCTCGATACTTGGCCAGGTATTCGGCACCATGTAGTTACACTTTTCGCCGACCTCGGCGGATTTCTTACCACTTGAAATCTGTTGAACGGGCCCATCATCCTTCTGCCGCATCTTTCGCTTAATGCCAGCCTTATGGACCTGTCTCGCGACGTTGCTCGTGATCAACGCGCACGTCCGCTGTGCTTCACGGAGCCGCATTGCAGACGAACAAGTGGGCTTGATAGGCAGAACAAGAGTTCCCTGCTCGGATCAGCATCCTCGCGGGATCAAGTCCAATTCTTTATCAGTGAATAAGTTTTAGGAAGGTTGCTGCACGCGCTGAATAAAGCGATGCAATGCTTTCTTGCCCACGCCGGTCTCCGGCAAAGCCTCTCCGCTGTTTAGATCGACGGTGTTCGAAGGTACAAATGCAAGTCCGACTCCGTCTGTTCCCCAGCGAATAACCTTCGTCAATACAGAGATGAAATCATCTGGATCGTCGCCGTCGGTATTTGTCCGCTGCAGCGTCATCAGGATCATTGTTCCAGGGAACCAGCGTTCATCTGTCAGTAGATACAATCCGTTGGTGCTGATATCAGCAATATGAAAGGCCTGTGGCGCGCCGCCTGTCCAATAGTAGGCGACCAGGCCCGGCAAGGGATGACGCTTCGATCCCCGCCGGTCCGTTGAAAGCCAGCGTAAGAAGCGGATAAACCACGAAGCATTCTGGAAAGTCTCAACCTCGACTGCGTCTTTCTCGGCAAGGCGCTGCTGCGCAATCTGCAGTTCCGCAGCCTGATCCATCTCTGAAGACGGCGCTGCCACAGTGGCCAGAGAGGGTTTGGTTTCTGCCGATCCCCTCATCGTGGTATTCAAGCCGGTTCCGTTTGACGAACGGGCAAGGCGCTCTTCCATTTCATCTGCAATGCAGATAAGGAGGATGTCGCCAGGCTGTGTCTGCGTCGGAAAGATCGTATGACCAGCGAGCACCAGCGCGCTTGCCGGTTGTTCTCGCGTTGGCTCAATCGCATGGTTTGGAAATGACTCTATCGCCTGAATGACCCGATTGTCCTCGTCCAGATAAATCAAATCGACAGGCGTCAGCCCCTTCGTGGCGGGGACTCCCCGAAAAGGGTTCAGCCACAAGCCAGCATCGGCTTTAATGGACAGGTTCTCCATGAGTACTTTCAGTTGCTTGGCGGCTGTATCTGCAACGGTCACTCCCAAACTGAGAAAGCTCTCACGGGTCTGGTTGTAAACACAGTACTTGCGGGTTTCCATGATCTGCGCCTCTTAGAAAGCTGCCCGGATGAAGGTTGGAACGAATTAGACCAGCTTTCGACCAGACCTTCAAGTTGCCAGGCGACGCAGTCAACTCTCCTGCGTCAGTGTCACCCCGAATGATACCCGCCCAATCGACAAACAGCATCGGAATCGAACGAAGAGGATAAGCGGTTGAAGTCTGCTGTTAAAACCCTCCTGCGCAGACGGGACAACACTGGTATGCACCGCATTAAGAACGGTGCTCTGCGAGGCAAAAGTGCCGGACGGAAACGCCAACATTATGCGTACTCCGCCGGCACCCTGGTGCGGACCGGGCTTACTTAACCCGTGTGCGACGACGCTGAATCAGGATGACCAGCACGATTACAAAAAGCGCCCCGGCAACAATCCGGATAATCGAGGTACTGTCCATGTCGATTTTCTCCCTTCATGAAATGGTTGAATACTCAATGACCGAAAAACTCTTTAAACGAATCAATCATGGTCAGCACGGCGGGGCCGAGCACGACCACGAACAGCGACGGAAAGATGAACAGAACCAGAGGAAACAAAAGCTTGACTGAAAGCTTTGCCGCCTTTTCCTCGATTTCCTGGACACGCTTTGTACGCAATGTATCTGAGTGAACACGAAGCGTCTTGCCCACACTGGTTCCAAACTGCTCGGCCTGTACCAGCATCGATACCAGGTTGCGCACCACGTCAACATCTGTGCGTTCCGCAAGGTGCTTCCACGAGTCAGAGCGGGCACGGCCCGCGCGCTGCTCGAGAGCGACAATTCCAAGCTCATCGCTCAGCTCGGGTTGCGAATTGGTCAACTCCTGCGCTGTACGTGCCGTCGCCTGATCCAGGCTGAGTCCGGCCTCAACGCAGATCACCAGCAGATCGAGTACATCCGGCAATCCTTTTCTGATAGCGGCCTGGCGGTTTGCAATCTTTCTTCCCAGCCAGAAATCAGGCACGAGGAATCCAATTCCGGCTGCCAGCGTCAGCACGAAGAACGGGCTTAGGTGAACTGCCCCTGTAACCCAAGCCAGCAAGATCAGAAACACAGGCGTCATCACCTTGGCGCCGTAAAACGTCTTGACAGCGGTGTCGGAACGAAATCCCGCGCGGACCAGCCGCTGCTGAACGACCGAAATCTCGGCTTGGCTCCTCGGCAGGATCTTTTCAAACTGCTCGACAACGCCGCCGATCACATGCCGCGTCTCTTCGAGCGTCGAGGAAATAGATTTCTTGTTAGCGCGCGGGTACAGGGCCGAAGAGATGCGCTCCTGGATCGTGTCGCGATAGAAGATCAGCAAGCCACCGCTGCCGATGAGCAGGAAGGCGACCAGAAACGCAATGACTGCAAAACCCATAGATCCCTCCCTAAACGTCCATGTTCACAATCTTGCGAATGATCAACCCACCGACAAAAATCATTGCGCCCGCAGTATACAAAAGCTTGATGCCTAGATCTTTCTTCCACAGCATGCTCATCAGTTCAGGATTCACCATGTACAGCAGGAAGCCCAGCACAACCGGAAGCATGGTAAGAATCCATCCTGTCAAACGACCCTGCGCAGTATGGGTCGCCACTTGTCGCTTCAACCGGAAGCGCTCACGGATCACTTGGGCGGTCTTCTCCAACACTTCTGCGAGATTGCCGCCACTTTCGCGCTGGATCAAAATTGCCGTGCAAACAATCTTCACGTCTTGCAGAGGTACCCGCGTTGCGAGATTGTCGAGCGCAGATTTCAGTTCGAGACCGTAGTTCATTTCGTCAAAAGTTACCCGAAACTCTCCACCTACGGGATCGGCACACTCGCGCGATACGAGCCCCATTGCTGCATTCAAACTGTGACCCACGCGAAGCGCACTCACGATGAGTTCCAGCGCCTCGGGAATTCCTTCCTCGAACTTGCTCATTCGCATTTTCCGCTTCTGGTAGACCCAGCCGAGCGGCCCCGCCCCCGTAACCAATCCAACGATGATGCTTATGATTACGAGGTCTGTCCGCAGATACACCAGGTATGCGGGAACAACGAAGCAGATTCCGCAGAAAAGGCTCAGGCCGCCGACCGTCCACTTCACATTCGCTTGATAGAGGAACCGCCGAATACGCGGCGCAAGCTCCAGCTTTGACAGGTAACGATCGAGCCACGGAATCGAACTCATCAATTCGTTCTTGCGAACGTCCACGACGAGATCTGCCATCTCTGGCTTACCTACAGCGATCGCGGATTCAAGCCTGGTCATGATCGCCCGGGTCTGCTCCGTCGCTCCGGTCCCGCTGGCGGCGGCGATCAGAACAACTACCCCGAAAACTCCCAGGAACACGAGTACTACAATAATTGCCATGCTTCCCTCCGCAAACGTTCCTGCTTAGCCCACTTCCGTTACTTTCTCAAACAAACTCGGCGGCAGGAAGATGCCGGCAGTACGTAGTTGTTCGAGGAACTTTGGACGGATGCGACTAGGCACGAAAGCGCCCTGTACCCTGCCATTCGGCCCGATGCCCTTCTTCTGGAAGGCGAAGATCTCTTGCATACTGATGACGTTCTCTTCCATGCCCGTGATTTCGTGAATACTCACGCACTTACGGGAGCCGTCACTCAAACGTGAAGCCTGCACCACGATAGTGAGCGCCGACGCAATCTGCGCCCGAACCGTCTTCTCAGGCAGATTTAGGTTGGTCATCGCCACCATCGATTCAAGACGGGTCAACGCGTCGCGAGCCGTGTTGGCGTGGACGGTGGTCATCGAACCCTCGTGACCGGTGTTCATCGCCTGGAGCATATCGAATGCTTCTTCGCCACGACACTCACCAATGATGATGCGGTCAGGACGCATACGAAGGCAGTTGATCAATAGTTGCCTTTGTCGAATAGCGCCCTGTCCTTCCACGTTAGGCGGCCGCGTTTCCAGGCGAACAATGTTCTCCTGAGCAAGTTGTAGTTCGGCGGCATCCTCAATCGTGATGACGCGTTCATTTTGCGGAATGTACTGCGACAGAATATTAAGGAAGGTCGTTTTACCGGCACCGGTACCGCCAGAGATCAGAATGCTGAGGCGCGCACGGACAGCGGCTGAAAGCAATTCCATCATCTCCGCGGAAATACTCTTCAGCTGCACTAGCTGGTTGGCGGCCAGCGGACCAGTGCCGAAGCGGCGGATTGACATCGAAGGGCCATCCAGCGCGAGCGGTGGAATAATCGCATTCACACGCGAGCCGTCTGGCAAGCGCGCGTCCACCATCGGCGACGACTCATCTACGCGCCGTCCCACACGTGAGACGATGCGGTCAATGATCTGAAGCAGGTGACGGTCGTCGCGGAATGAAGCGTCAGCTCTTGTCAGCAAGCCGCCTTTTTCAATAAACACATGGTCTTTGTCATTCACCATGATGTCGGAGATCTTCTGATCCTTGAGCAGCGGTTCCAGAGGTCCGAGACCGAACACCTCATCCAGCAGATCGGTCTGAATCTTCTCCTGCTCATCGAAGCTGAGCGGCACCCGACGATCACTGATGATCTCGCTGATAATGCTCGAGACAGCCTGCCGTGCCTGACTGGAGTTGATGCGAGAGAGCTTTTCCAGATCGAGCTTCGACAGCAGCGTACGGTGTACTTCCGCCTTGAAGTTTTCCAGATTCATTGATTCCACGATGCGCCGTCCTCAATTACAAATTCCGTCAAATAACGGGGAAATTATTTGAAAAGACTGAAGCCTTTTCGCTTTTCCGGCTTGGGAGGCATCCCGCAAGCCGATCGTGCCATGTCCTGAATTACCCTTGCGATGCTTGAATCATCCAACGCCAGCGGAACGGCCTCGTTCTGCATTCGGCGGACGTTGTAGTAATCGCTTGGAATTTTCCACGCGATCGGTTTGGTGAGCGCCTTCTCGATATGCTCTTCGTCCACTCCCATGGAGCTCTTCACATATCGATTCAAGACGATTTCGAGTTTGGGAGTTCCCGATTTGAAAAATTCCGAAATAAGCCGATGCGAATTGCGCAGTTCGGGAATACCCGCCTGCATCACCAGATAGGCGGTGTCAGCCTGTTCAAACCAGGCCGCATCCGTCAGATCGAATCGCGAGCCGGCATCGATCACAACGTACGCAAAGTCCTGGCGTGCGACATTCAACATCTTGTCGATTGAATCGTTGCTCGCCTGAATCTGAGGAAACCTGCCCGGAGCCGCAAGCACGGGAAGACCCGAGCTATGCGTCGTCAGCAGCTTCGAAAAAAAGTTTGTGTCCATGCGATCCGCATTTTGCAAAGCGTCTGCTGTCGAGAACGCAGTAGTCAAGCCAAGGCTCAATGCAGCATCGCCAAGAGGAAGATCAAGGTCGATAAGAACCGCGCTTTGCTGGCACTCCTGAACAAGCGCGACGGCAAAGTTGCAGGCTACGGTGGTAACCCCCGAGCCTCCCTTCCCGCCAAGAAAGACCAGGATCTTTCCACCGGCCTTTTTTGAAGATTTGCCTCCCGTGCGCCGCTGCGAAGACCGAACCAATGCGTCTGAAAGCGCCCCCGAGTCAATCGGATCCGCCAAAAACTCGCGTGCACCGGCCCGCATCGAGCGCGCCATGAGGTTGGGATCAAGTCGCGATGCATAAACCATTACCGTTGTCGAACTGCCCGAGGCCACAAACTCTACTAGTTCGAGGGCGTATTCGATGTCAGACTCGAGATCGATGATGACAGCATCGAACGCCTTCTCACCCAGCATCCTGGGCATTTCTTTCAGAGTCGGGGGATAAGAAGAGTACTCCCGCACAATCGCGGCATGCGAGTTATTCAGTGCACTCGCAATTGTCCTCCTGCGCTGCTCACTGGGGCAGATCAGCGCGATGGACAGTATATTGCCGCCCAGGGAATCAGAGTCGTGCGTGTTGTCAGTCACAGAATCAAAGCTCCCAAGTTCTTTCGCCAGAGCTGCGGTGTCACTAGGTTCAGGGCATCGTCAGCATACTCTAGTCGTTTTTTAAGCTCGTTCTCAATGAGAAAAGAAGGAAATGAGAGTACCAATGGCAATTGCCGGAGCGTAAGGCATCTTACGTGCCTTTGGGTTGGAAAGCTTGAGTTCTTCCGGCGCATGCAAACCGCGTTCCCTCCAGCCAAAAAGTAAATTCCCCGCCCCCGTAAACATCTCTCCCAGAAAGCCGCCAACAATGGCCCAGGCGAGCGCCATGATTCCGCCGGCAATTCCGATTAAAACCAACGCGAATACAAGCTGCTTCCACCAGATCCAGGCCCCGATTGCGGCACATAACTTGACGTCCCCCATCCCCATGCCGCCCATCACCGCCAATAATCCGTAAATCAGGCCGCCCAGCAGCATCCCACCCAGGCTCTGCCCCAGGCCGTGCCATCCCGCCACCCATGTTGAGACCACCAGACCGGCCAATAAAAACGGAAAGACCAGCCAGTTCGGAATCCTCCGGCTGCGAATGTCAGTAATGGTCGCCACAACAAGCACAGCCAATGTGGGCCACCAGGCATAGGGGTGTTGCAAATGTTGCAAACTTTCCTCCTCCGCTCCCCTTCCAGATGGATGACTGTTAAGAGCCATTCTGCCCCCATTTTTACGCATGTCAACTCTCGCTGGATTCAATGCGTTGCCTTGGGGGTATCGAGAGAAGTGTACACGGAAGTGCAGGTAGGGAGTACCCCTGTGCAATAAAGGGTATACACCGGAGTAATGCCCACTGGCAGCTTTCCATAGAGTTAGAAACCACGTGCGTCTATTCTTTCATCGCACAGCGTGCTCCGTCAGGAAATTTGAAGCAGACCGCACCCCCAGGAAGTGTTATTTGACTTCACTTTTGGGTAAACATCTCATTGGAATGCCACCTGCTAAGTCAAAGTAACTCCCTGTCCAGACGAGTTACCCCAGGTATCTCTGTTTGCTTTCTGCATTCAACGGTCTAAGGCATGCGCCGGTTTGGCTTCGGCGCGTTGTATCCTTCTTCTAATGTTCAGGCGATTCGCTCTTTTTTCATTAATCCTGATCCTCGGGTTCGGGCTGTCGCCGTCCCCCGGTCGCGGCCAGGCCGATCCCGCATTCACGCCACGACCCGTCTCCAGCGGCGCAAGGGCAACGCCCTCAACCAGGAGCGGCGCCCCCCAGCAAAACGATCCTGCTCTCGGAAGTCCACCCGTAGCTCCCGTGCCGCAGATCGTGGTCACTCCTTCCCCGCCGCAACCCGCACCGTGGACTTGGCACGACCGCGTGCTCTGGGGAGCTCTGCTGGTTCTCGTCGTTCTGGGCTACATCGGCGTCATTTTGTCATTGCAGGTTTTGAAGAACATCCAGCGGCAGACCGAATTCGGCGTCTCTGCGGCGCAGGCCGCACTGCAATGCGCCAATGCCGCGCTTGAAAGTTCTCAGGCGATCGTCGACTCAGGCCGCCCCTGGATCGTCGTCACGGTCGAGCCCTTTCTCACCGTCGAACACGGCTTCAAGGTGATGGCCACAAACCGCGGCCGTACACCGGCCCGCATTCTTGCCAAGGCAGATTGCGTCAAGGTCGCCTCAGACGAGACAGCGCTTCCGGCGACACCCGATTTCGATAGCGGAAAATCAGCCACGCCTTTTGAGCCAATTATTTTGCTCCCCGGTGAGTCCGCGGGAATCCGCCCCTTCCGCCGGGCCGACGTGCGCGCCTATTGCGCCTCTGATGAGCAATTCAAGCGCGTGGAAAAGTGGGAGGAGAAGCTCTTCATGTATGGTCGAGTCATCTATCGCGACCTGATCTCCCCGTTGGATCAACCGAATCATGAAACGGATTGGTGCTGCTGGTACGTATACGGAGACAAAGACGCGCTGGTGATCGCCGGTCCCCCGGAATACAACAAGCACAATTAGCTGTATTTGATGGAACCGCACAATCCTGCAATTCGTTAGGATCAGTAGTGCTGACAAGACAGAGATAGCCCTCGTCGGCTGGACCCGCCCCACGGTCCCGCCAAAAGCCAAATCCGAAAATCAGGAGCATCAATGCCAGTCGTTGAACTCGCAGGGGTAACCAAGGCCTACGAGACCAAGGTTGCGGTCCGCGATCTAAGCCTCTCCATCGATGCCGGACAGATGTTCGGGCTGCTCGGCCCGAACGGCGCCGGCAAAACCAGCTCCATTCGCATGATGATGGGTATCACCATGCCCGACTCGGGCTCCATTAGCCTGTTTGGCAAGCCGTTTGAGCGGGCCAGCCTGGAACGCGTTGGATACCTTCCCGAAGAGCGCGGCCTTTACAAAAAGATGAAGGTTCTGGAACAGCTTGTCTTTTTCGGCGAACTCCACGGGCTCGCTGCCAGCGAAGCGCGCAAGCGGGCTACGGACTGGGCAAAACGACTTGACATCGATGAAGCCCTTCCAAAGAAGACCGAGGAGCTTTCAAAGGGCATGCAGCAGAAGATCCAGTTCATCGGTTCGTTGCTGCACGATCCTGGCCTCATCGTCATGGACGAGCCTTTCAGCGGCCTTGATCCCGTCAACGCCCAATTGTTGGAAAAGACCTTGCTCGAACTTAAGGACGAAGGCAAGGCCATCGTCTTCTCAACCCATCGCATGGACCAGGTGGAGAAGCTCTGCGATTCCATCTGTCTTATCAATAAAGGTGAGGCGGTGCTCACTGGCCGCGTCCGCGAGATCAAATCGCGCTACGAGCGCAACCGTATTATCGTCGAGTTCGAAGGCAGCGCAGATTTCCTCAAGAGCTCTGAGATTGCAGAGGCTAAAAATTTCTCCGGGCACGCAGAGATCCGCCTCAGGGAACACGGCGACGCGCAGAAGCTGCTACGCGAAGCCTCCTCTGCCGCAAGAATCTTCCGTTTCGAAATGGTCGAGCCTTCGCTCGAGGAAATCTTTATCCAGACAGTGGGAGGCAAAGTCGATGCGTAATATCTGGCTGGTTGCAAGACGCGAATACCTCGAGCAGGTGCGCGGACGCGCCTTCAAAATGACGACCTTCGGTGTGCCCGCTATCTTCGCCGTGCTCATCGGAATCGGATATCTCTCCAATCTCGGTCTTGGATCAGGACGACACCTTGCGGTCGCATCAAATGATCCGGTCCTGGCCGGCGAAATCAAGTCACAGTTGCTTGGAGACAAAGACGCCAAGGCCAGGGTCGACATCGTGTCTCCGGCAACCCCTGCCGACCAGGGCGCACTCATCAGCCAAGTTCGAAGCAAGCAGATCGACGGCTTCCTGTGGGTTGAAACGCCTTCAGGACAGGCGCCCACTGCCACCTACACATCGCAATCCGCCGGCGACTTTATCACCGGCGGCCGGCTTCACGATGCCGTCAATCATGCCATTCTCGATGCGAGGCTCACTTCAGGCGGAATGCCGCACAATGATGCCGACAAGCTCGTCGATGGCGTGCATCTGCAGACTTACCAGGTGAAGAAAGACGGCACTGTCGTAAAGAGCAACGCCGCGGCCTCATTCTGGAAGGGCTACGTCATGGCCATCCTGCTTTCGATGACAACCATGATCTACGGCATGAACGTCGCACGATCCATCATCCAGGAAAAGACCTCGCGCATCTTCGAAGTCATGCTGGCAATCACACGTCCCACCGACATGCTGGCAGGCAAACTCATCGGCGTAGGAGCCGTGGGACTCACGCAGGTCGGCATCTGGCTGATCGCGGGCGCGATTATTATTGGAACGCCCTATGCCGCTTCTCTACTTTCTGGCGACTACGCTGTGCACATCTCCGCGCTTGAGACGGTGCTCTTCCCCGTGTACTTCCTTCTCGGATATCTGCTCTATAGTTCCCTCTTTGCCGGCCTCGCGGCTTCCTGCGAAACCGAGCAGGAACTCCAGATGTACATGCCGCTTGCCGCGGCGCCCACCTGGCTGAGCTTCTCATTGATCGTGGTGGTCATGAACGACTCGAATTCGCTCTGGGCGATTGCGGGATCGTTGTTTCCCCCGACCGCGCCCATCATCATGTTCCTCCGCATGGCCTCGCAGGTGCCACCAATATGGCAGATCGCCGCCTCCATCGGATTGCTGGTCTTGAGCATCTGGGTGGTTCTCTGGATATCGGCCAAGCTCTACCGAGTGGGCATCCTGATGTACGGCAAGCGTGCCACACTTCCTGAATTGGTGCGCTGGCTTCGCTATAGCTGACGACGCGTAGAATCAGGGAGATGACCGATCAGGGCAAGACCAGATTTACCGTGAGTCAGCGAATTGTGCTGTCGGTCGTTCCGCGGATTGTATGGGCCTTTCTGTGGCTTGTGGGGCTCACGTGGCGCTTTGAAGTCATCGCGGAAGAAGGCGTAATCCCTGTCGTCTTCGGGCAGAAGCCGGGACCGGAGATCTATTGCTTCTGGCACCAGTGCGTGCTGCCCTGCACCATGTACTTCCGGCGCTCTGGCGCAGTGATCCTGATCAGTCGCAGCTTCGACGGCGAACTTATCACCCGCATCTTGCGCATGTTTGGCTTCGACGCAGTGCGCGGATCGAGTTCACGCGGCGCACGCGAAGGGCTGCTGGGACTGAAGAACGTGATCGAAACCGGACGCACGGCAATCTTTACGGCGGATGGTCCACGCGGACCGATCTATGAAACCAAGATGGGGCCAATCAAATTGGCACAGATAACCGGCGCGCCCATCGGCGCCTTTCATCTGCAGCCAGAGCGCGCCTGGATCATGAATTCCTGGGATCGTTTCCTTATCCCAAAACCGTTTACACGAATCGTCGTCAGTTGGGCGCAGTGGACGCGCGTGCCATCCGATCTGCCGGCTGACCAGTTCGAAATCAAGAGGCAGGAACTGAACGACGCCATCGAACGCGCGCGGCTACGAGCCTTCGCACACTTGGGACAACAAGCATCATGAGCGATCTGCGTGTCGCGGATTTCGACTTCGAGCTTCCTGAAGAACTGATCGCGCAGCAGCCTCCTGCAGAGCGCGGCCAGAGCCGGATGCTTGTTGTGGATCGCGCGACTGGCGAACTGCGCGACAGCCAGTTCAACGAATTCCCTTCCCTGCTGCGCACCGGAGACCTGCTGGTGCTGAATGACAGCCGCGTGATTCCAGCCCGACTCTACGCCCGTCGAACGCTGCAACGCGAAAAAGAAAAACCCACTGGCCGCATCGAAGTTATGTTGACCGAAGCAGCGGGCGAAAATCGCTGGCACGCGCTCGTCCGTCCCGGCCGCAAAATCGCCATCGGCGAGCGCCTTGTATTTCCCGCGCAAGACGGCAGCGTCGTTCTAGAGGCCGAGGTGCTGGAGCGAGGCCTATTTGGCGACCGGCTGCTCGAGTTTGCGCCTGTCGATGACTTCTTCGGAGTTCTGGACCGCATAGGTCACATGCCTCTTCCGCCGTACATTCATCGCGACGATGGAGCCGCAGATCGAGAGCGATACCAGACCGTGTTTTCGCGCGAGCGAGGATCTGTTGCAGCGCCCACAGCCGGCCTGCACTTTACACCGCGGATGCTCGAACGCGTCGCCACACAGGGAGTCGAGATTGCACGCGTGACGCTGCACGTGGGGCTGGGCACCTTTGCGCCATTGCGTGTGGAGCGCCTGAACGACGTACACCTGCATCGGGAACGCTACAGCATTGCGCCAGACACGGCCGATGCCCTGAATCGTGCCCGCAGCGAAAGACGGCGCATCGTAGCCGTAGGCACTACGGTGGTGCGCACCCTTGAAGCTGCCGCTCAGCGGGCCGGAACCGCACCCATCGCGCCTCACTCCGCAGAGACAGACATCTTTATCTCGCCCGGTTTTGATTTCCGCCTCATAAGCGCACTCCTGACCAATTTCCACCTGCCGCAATCAAGCCTGTTGATGCTGGTAAGCGCGTTTGCGGGGAGGGAGCACATGCTGGCGGCGTACCGGCACGCCGTGGAAAGCAGCTATCGATTTTTCAGTTACGGCGATTGCATGTTTCTCGCCTGAGCCGCATCCAAGCTTATGCAGCTTAATTTCTTCGTAGTGCAACTGCGTGTCCTCAAATCCAAAGCTCATCGCATCAAATACGATAGACTTACGCGGGGTGTGATTGCAGAGGGCCAACCCATAACCGGGCGAATCGATAGCATTTAGCGCAGTCGAAACCTATTGATACCCCACCTTAAAGGAAAAGCTTAGTTAATGACAGACACGAAAAACACGATCCTCGTTACTGGCGGCGCCGGATTTATCGGTTCAAATTTCGTGCTGCGCTGGATCGAGTCGGTTGGCACGCCGGTTGTGAATCTCGACCTGCTCACCTACGCCGGCAACCCAGCAAACCTTGCCTCGCTCGAAGAAGACAAGCGATACAAGCTTGTGCGCGCCGATATATGCGATGCCGATAGTGTCGCTGATGCACTGCAGCAGCATCATCCTCGCGCCATCGTGCACTTTGCCGCAGAGAGCCACGTCGATCGTTCCATCGTCGATCCCGGCGCATTCATCCACACCAACGTGCAAGGCACCTACACGCTCCTCGAGCAAGCGCGACGCTACTGGTCGGCCCTGGACGACGCGGCAAAGCGTCATTCCGCTTTCTGCACGTTTCCACTGACGAAGTCTATGGCACGCTCGCGCCCGACGATCCCGCATTCTCCGAGACCACTCCCTACGCGCCCAACAGCCCCTACGCGGCGTCGAAGGCCGGCTCGGATCACCTGGCGCGCGCCTACTTCCACACCTTCAAGCTGCCGGTGCTCACCACCAACTGCTCCAATAATTACGGTCCTTTTCAGTTTCCTGAAAAGCTGATTCCGCTCATGATCCTGCATGCCCTCGAAGGCAAGGAGCTGCCGGTTTACGGGGATGGCCAGAACGTCCGCGACTGGCTCTTCGTCGACGATCACTGTTCGGCAATCCGCACAGTCCTCGAGCGCGGCAGGCCGGGCGAGACCTACAACGTCGGCGGCAACAGCGAGCGCAACAATCTCCACGTCGTCAATACTATTTGCGACCTCGTCGACGAGCTGCGCCCCGATCGCAGCCATCGGCCCGCGGCGAAAGCTGATCAAGTTCGTTGCCGACCGTCCCGGTCACGATCGCCGTTACGCGATTGATGCGCGCAAGATCGCCGGCGAACTGGGCTGGACACCTTCCGTCGACTTCGAACACGGCCTGCGCAACACCGTCGAGTGGTATCTCAATCACGCGTCCTGGATCGAGAATGTGCGCAGCGGCGCCTATCTCACGTGGATCAAGCAGAACTACGAGGAGAGAATCGCGCAATGAAAGGCATCATTCTCGCCGGAGGCTCCGGAACGCGCCTCTATCCGGTCACGCACGTCGTTTCAAAGCAGCTTTTGCCCGTCTACGACAAGCCGATGATCTACTACCCGCTGAGCACTCTCATGCTCGCCGGGCTGCGCGACATCCTCATCATCTCAACGCCCGAAGACACGCACAGGTTTGCCGAACTGCTCGGCGACGGAAAGCGCTGGGGCATCAATCTCAGCTATGCCGTGCAGCCCAGCCCCGACGGCCTCGCGCAGGCCTTCACCATCGGCCGCGATTTCATCGGCAGCGATACGTGCTCCCTCATTCTCGGCGACAATATCTTCTACGGCCAGTCGTTTTCGCGCGATCTGCAGCACGCGGCCAAGCTAAAAAACGGCGCGCTGGTCTTCGCATACCCCGTGCACGATCCGGAACGCTACGGCGTAGTGGAGTTCGACGACGCGGGCAAGGCGATCAGCATTGAAGAAAAACCCGAAGCAGCCAAAGTCGCGCTATGCCGTCACCGGCCTTTACTTCTACGACAACGACGTCGTGAAGCTGGCAGCCGATCTCAAGCCTTCGGCGCGCGGCGAACTGGAGATCACCGATCTGAACCGTCTCTATCTCGATGCGGGCAAGCTGAAAGTCCAGGTGATGAGCCGCGGAATGGCGTGGCTCGATACAGGCACTCACGATTCGCTCTTCGAGGCCGGCCTCTACATCCAGACCATCGAACGCCGCCAGGGATTGATGATTGCCTGCCCCGAAGAGATCGCGTATCACTTCGGATACATCACGGCCGACCAGCTTGAAGAGCTTGCAAAGCCGGTGGCGAAGAGCGGCTACGGACAGTATTTATTGGCGCTGCGCAATGAGCGACAAATCCCCGCAGGAACCAGCGAGCTATGAATATTGAAGAAACCTCTCTGCCCGGCGTGCTGCTGATTACGCCAAAAATTTATAGCGACAATCGCGGCGCCTTCTGGGAAACATGGAACCATGATGCCTTCGAGGCGGCGGGATTGCCCTGCACGTGGGTACAGGACAATTTCTCCCTGTCAAAGAAAAACGTTGTCCGCGGCATCCACTATCAAACCATCAATGCGCAGGGTAAGCTGGTGCGCGCAACACATGGAGCTGTCCTTGACGTTGCCGTCGACCTCCGCCGCAATTCGCCGTGCTTCGGCGATCACGTTGCTGTGGAACTCAGCGGAGAGAATGGCCGCATGCTCTGGATACCCGAAGGATTTGGCCATGCGTTTCTGGTGCTAACCGACGTTGCCGGCTTCGCCTACAAGGTCACGGATTGCTATAACCCCAAAGGCGAGCGCACCATTGTGTGGAATGATCCTGACCTCGCAATTGGCTGGCCTGTCGTGCCTGAGGAAGCAATCGTTTCCGATAAGGATGCGAAAGGCGCAACGCTCGCGACCGCGGAGGTTTTTGCGTGAGCATCTGGCCGCGCGTTCTCGTCACCGGCGCGGATGGCCAGGTCGGCCGTGCACTGCTCAAAAGCTTCGCCGGATCGGCAGAAGTGATTGCATGCAATCGCGATTCGCTCGATCTCGCAAACGCCGATCAGCTCCGCGAGAAGGTACGGGTGGTTGCACCGGACATCATCATCAACGCCGGCGCCTACACAGCAGTCGATCGCGCGGAGAGCGAGAGGAATCTGGCTTTCGCTGTCAATGGTCGTGCCCCCGGCATCCTTGCTGAAGAAGCTCAACGCGCCAGTGCCATCCTGATTCACTATTCCACCGACTACGTTTTCAACGGCTCCAAAACAGGGCCATGGGTTGAAGACGACGCGACGGATCCGCTAAGCGTTTACGGCGCCAGCAAGCTCTCCGGAGAGGATGCGATTCGAAGTGTCGGTGGTCGTCACTTGATCTTCCGCACCAGTTGGGTTTATGCGCCCGAAGGCAAAAACTTCGTGCTCACAATGTTGCGTCTGGGCCGCGAACGCGAATCGCTGAATGTAGTCGACGATCAGGTAGGCGCGCCCACTACGGCGGCCGAACTGGCGCGGGCCACACATGCAATTGCCACGGGTATTGTTGCAGGAAATTTCGGCTCAGCTAGTGCTTGGGCCGGCACGTACCACATGACCTGTTCCGGGAGCGCCTCGTGGTGCGGCTTTGCGCGTGCAATCTTTGAGCGCGCACCCGAACTTCTCGGCGGCAAGTCTCCCGTGGTAAACCCGATCGCGACCAGTGCCTATCCCACACCGGCAAAGCGCCCGCAGAATTCCGTTCTCTCAAACGAAAAATTGAATCGCACATTTGGCGTTCGACTGGCGCCCTGGCAGTCAGCACTCGATGAAGTTTTGAAGGCTATCGCCACCCAGCCAAAGGCCTGATCACTGTTCCGCTTCAACTCACCATGTAGACTTCTCTGCGGTCACATTTTCCTGGGAGGTGCTGTGTTGCAAAGGAGAGCCATACCCGCCGCGATCCTGGCCGCGCCGGTGTTTTTGTCCCTTACATTCGCGCAGGCGCAGAACTCCGCCAAAGACCTCACTGCCGCTGAAGTGATGCAGCGCGTAATCACCGCAACCGGTGCTGTGCCGCCTGCCGACACCGTAGATACGCTCAAAGCCGGCAATCCCAGCACCGTTGTGACCGGCATTGTCACCACGTTTATGGACACCTACTCTGTGCTCGAAAAGGCTGTCGCCTCTCACAAAAACCTCATCATCACTCACGAGCCCACGTTCTACAATCATCCCGACGATCAGGCTCCGTTAGCCGCCGATCCTGTGCAGCAGCAGAAACTTGCCTACATCCGCGACCACCACCTGGTCGTCTGGCGCTTTCACGACACGTGGCATATGCGTCAACCCGACGGCATCCTCGCCGGCATGGTCGCCGAGTTCGGATGGAAGGCATATCAAAACAGCGAAAATCCGCACCTGTTCAACCTGCCCCCCAGTACCGTTGGCAAGATCGCCGCATCCCTGCAGGCACGCACGGGTGCACATTTCATCCGCATCGTTGGCGACCCGGCGATGCCCGTCACCCACGTGGCGCTTTTGCCCGGAGCCGCGGGGTCCGAGAAGCAAATCAAGATCCTCGAAAAAGAAGATGTGCAGCTTCTCGTAGCTGGCGAATCGCGAGAATGGGAGACCGTCCCCTACGTGCAGGATGCAGCCGCCGAAGGCCGCCACAAGGCGCTCATCCTTCTCGGCCATGAAGCCTCGGAAGAAGCCGGCATGGAAGAGTGCGCCCGCTGGCTGCGCACAGTCCTTCCCGGCATGCCCGTGATCTTTCTCTCCGCTGGCGAGCCGTTTCAAACAGGCGGATCGCGCTCCAGCACTTTGCGCCAGAAATCTTCCCCGGCTCGATGACCACCAGGAGTCCCGAAGATTTCCGGCAACACCGAAGTCCCTTGGTAAGCTTTCAAGTATTTCGACGAGACGTCCACTCAGTATGCGTGTCCAAATGCATACTGACATCAGCTTCCAATATTCCTGGAGGATAATTGCTCGGATATTATTCTGTTTGGCCGTTTTTCCTCGAAATCGCAATCCTCATGGCGATCGTCTCGACGCCGCTGTTTCGCGCCGCCAATTCCCCACCAATTCCAGCCAGCAACCGCGTAGAGACCCTTGATGGATTGCGTGGATTTCTTGCATTGAGTGTTTTCTTCCACCACGCCGCGGTGTATCAGCAATATTTGCATTACGGAATATGGGGGAACCCGCCCTCTCAATTCCACACACTTCTGGCCCAACGCGGCGTTGCGATGTTTTTCATGATTACTGGATATCTTTTCTATTCTCAGCTTCTGAGAGCGAAAGGACGTCCAGATTGGAGCCGGCTCTATATTGGTCGAATCGCTCGTATTCTCCCTCTATATTGGTTTGCAGCAGCCCTGGTTCTGATTGGAGTTGGGATTCATACTGGCTGGCACCTCCAAATACCGCTATCGAGGCTGCTCGGCCAGATAGCTAAATGGAGCGCCGGCGGCGCTTTTCAGGAAGCTCCAGTAAACGGCGACGTCTATACCTCTCACATCAGTGCATACGTCACATGGACACTCCAATATGAATGGTTCTTTTATTTAAGCCTGCTTGTGTTGGCGATTCCCGCTCGATGGCGCTGGAGTGGCCTTCTCATGCCTCCCGTGTTGCTGTGTCTCACTATCCTGCATGAGGAGATTGCCGCCCAGCCAACGAAGCCGTGGATTTGCGTTTCACTTTTCCTGGTCGGGATGTCAACAGCCGCATTCACATTTGCGAAGCCGGATCTGGTCGCTCGCGGGACTTTGGCCTCTCTGACCGTCGTGGGGCTTTTGGCGCTTCCGTTCACTATTTTCTCGGCAAGATATAGCGCTTTGCCAGTCCTGGTACTCGGTGCGGCCTTCCTTTTGATCGGTTCAGGGGCAGATGTCTTTGGAATTCTTAGAACTGGGCCAGCCAAACGTCTGGGGAACATAAGTTATGGAATCTATCTTCTCCAGGGCCCCGTTTTTGCCGCGGCGTCCGCATTTGAAACTGTTCGCGCACTCGACGTTGGGTCGCCCATCGGCCATTGGACAGTCGCGATGCTGGAGGCCATAGTGCTGGTCTCTCTCGCCACCTGCACTCATCGTTTTATCGAACGCCCGGGCATCGACCTGGGACGACGGCTCGCCAACCACTTCACTTTCACCAACGTTGGGACTTTCGTCAGCCGCCGGAAACTCTTGGGCTTAGGCAGTTAGCTCCCGAGTGCGCACAGTACCACGGTGTATTCATTCGGGATGCCTTCCGCTTCCCCGCATGATCGCCGGACAGGTAACGTAGAACAATGGACTCTACCGCCGCCACTGAGAGCCCCGCGCACACCGAGGCAGCACCCGTCGAACCTGCGGGCCTGTTGAAGCGCGCCTTCAATCGCATCTTCACCCGGCATTTAATGAACATCGCGGTCCTGATGGCGTTGCCGGTGGTTTTCACTATTACGCTAAACCCGAGCCTCGAATGCCTGCGTGACCCCGATCTCTGGTGGCACCTGGCAGATGCCCGTCAGCTGACTTCAACCCATCACTTCATGTGGACCGAGACCAACTCGTTTACGGTCGGCGGCCAACCATGGGTCAACCCGGAGTGGCTCGCGGAACTTCCCTACTGGTTCAGCTACCTGGCCCTCCACCTTCGTGGAATCTATCTCGTCGACTGGCTCATGATTTGCGCCAATCTCGTCTTGATGTACTGGCGCGGCTATCGCCGGTCAGGACATGCGGGCGCCGCGTGGTGGGCCGCCGGACTCGCCTTCCTGCTCATCTCGGTAAATTCCGGACCTCGCACCATTGCCATGGCTTATGTGGCCATGTCTTCTGAGCTGGCCATCCTCGAAGCCGCTGAAAGAGGAAAAACGCGCGCACTGTGGCTCCTGCCGCCGCTCTTTTGCATCTGGATCAACCTTCACGGAAGCTGGCTCATCGGCCTCGCGTTGTTTGTCCTGTACATTCTCTGCGGAGCATTTGGAGTCAAAAAGGGCGTGGTCGAGCAGCAAGCTTTTATCCCCGTCGAACGCAATCGTTTTCTCACAGTTCTCAGCCTCTGCGTCGCTGCGCTTTTCATCAATCCCTACGGCTGGCGCCTGGTGTGGAATCCCATCGACATGATGTTCAACCAGAAGCTGAACATCGCCAACGTGATGGAGTGGAAGCCTCTGGACCTGAGCACCATCGCCGGAATCGCCGCGTTCGTAGCCATGTGCCTCATGGTGGTCTGCAACGCCATCCAGGGACGCAAATGGCGTCTGTACGAACTGGCCTTCGTCTTCTTTGCCTGGTACGCGGCGCTCGACCACATGCGCTTCCTCTTTATGGCTGCGATTATCACCACCCCCATTCTCGCTGTCGATCTCCGGCGAGCCTTCAATCTCGAGTCCGACAAGCAAACCATTCCGGCTGCAAATGCGTTCATGGTTACCGCTGCTGCAATAACCATTCTGTCGATCTTCCCCAGCGAAAAGAAACTGAACGACAAGCTCGGCACCTTTTTCCCCGTGCAGACGCTTCGCGCCATTCAGCCCTCGTGGCGCACGTTCAATTCTGATTACGTTGGCGGCATGATGACCTTTGAGTCAAAGCCGACGTTCATTGACTCGCGATTCGACGTCTTCGAGCACCATGGCGTCTTGGCCGCTTATCTCCAGGCCATGTACCTGGTCCGTCCGCTCGAAGTCTTCAATCAGTATCGAATTGACCACGTCCTCGTAACGGACACGATGCCGATAGCCTACCTTCTAAAGCGCACACCGGGCTGGACAATTGTCCAGCAGGAGAAAACGGGGAAAGACCTTTACGTGATGTTTGCCCAAACTCAAGGAGCACCAGCGAAGGCGCCGGTGAAAGACGCCTCCCAGCCCACAGACAAATAGGGCTTTCGCCGCTGATCCGACGAGCAACCGATACGCAGCGGCGCAGCAATCAACCCGTAGAACTCGAGGTCCAGCTTCGGACCGCCTCGAACAACCTGATCTTGTATAACTCCTTCCGTTTCATGGAAATTTAGCGGCGATCAATCCTCGCGGCCGCCCCCAGCGCGAATGGTTGGAATTGGGACATCTGGATCGACCCTCCAGTGTGACTAGCGTCACAAAGATCACGCCTGATTCCATGGAATCATCGTCTCCAAAGGTTCTTAAGTGATTGCCATGGCCACGCGTACGTTTTGGAGTGCTTCAGTGAATTTTGATTCGTCCTCTTTCGTTGCGGAAAAAGAACTTATTGAGGCCCTGGAGAAGCGTTCTTCCACGGTGGTATGCACGGAGAAGCGCTGCCTGTTCGCGCAGGGAGGAAAACCAGCTGGACTGTATATCCTCCGCAAAGGGAGCGCAAGCCTCACCATGGAATCCCCGACAGGCGGAAACCTGATGGCGATCCCTCTCCATCCGGGGTCGTTGCTTGGTCTGCCCGCGCTGATTGGGAACGAACCCTACACCATGACAGCCAACGCCGAGAAGGACGCGGAACTCGGCTTCGTTAGCCGCGAGGACTTTAACAGCCTCATGCTCACCGAACCATCGTTGGCCGTCCGGGTACTGCGCGTCCTCGCGGCCGAAGTCCGAACGGCGCGTCACGCGATCTCCGAATTCTAAAAGCTTCTTGACCTGCGCCTCTCCACAGCGCACCCCCACCCGTCCCATCGTCTCCCGTGGGATAGCGGCGTGGTATGGGACGGTCCGGAATGCGTTAGCATCCTGAATGTGCCCGGCCTCGACAGTCCAGTCAAATTTGTGCGCGGAGTAGGTCCGCAAGTATCCGAGATGCTCGCCGCCAAAAGCATTCAGACTGCCGAGGATCTGCTCTACCATCTTCCCTTTCGTTACGAAGACCGCCAGAATCCCCGGAGCCTCGACGAGCTGAAACCCGGCGAGACGGCCAGCGTCATCGCGGAGGTGCGGGGCGCCGCCCTGTTGCGCACCCGGCGCATGCCGCTTTTTGAGCTCACGGTGGGCCAGGGCCGGCACGCGCTCAAATGCATCTGGTTTCACGCCACCTACCTGGAAGGCAAATTCCACGCCGGCCAAACGGTTGCACTCTACGGCAAAATCGAACCCTCTCGTTCCTCCAGCAACTTCAAGATGATCCAGCCGCAGTTCGAAATCCTCCCCGACTCCAGTGACGATGCCGAAACACGGTTGCTCGAAGTCGGCCGCATCACGCCGGTTTATGAATCGCTCGGAGGATCGCGGCTGGCGTCCCGCTGGCAGCGCAAGGTCATCTTCAACTTGCTCGAGAGCGTGCGCGGCAACGTACCAGAGTGCCTGCCCGCATCGATGGTAGCCCGGCTCGACATGCCCGACCGCGAAGCGTCGCTCCGTGAAGTGCATTTTCCGCCGGAAGGAACATCGCTCACCCAATTGCAATCGTGGGCTACACCGCCGCACCGCCGCCTGATCTTCGAGGAATTGTTTTTCCTCGAGTTGGGGCTGGAACTCAAGCGCCGCAAAATGCGCGAACGCGCCGGTATCGGATTCGAGACCAACGACAAGGTCCGCGGAGCCATCCGCGAAGTGCTGCCGTTCCATCCTACCGCCGCACAAAAGCGAACCCTTGGCGAGATCGTCACCGATATGCGCGCCAAGAGTCCCATGCGGCGACTACTGCAGGGCGATGTAGGATCGGGAAAAACCATCGTGGCTTTGCAGGCCATGCTTGTCGCAATCGAGAACGGCTACCAGGCCGCGTTGATGGCGCCCACCGAAATCCTCGCCACACAGCACTTTCTCGCCGCGCGCAAGCTGCTCGAGCGGTCGTCGCGGAAATATCGCATCGTCCTGCTCACCGGTTCGCTCGATGACGATCGCAAGCGCACCAACCGAGGATTGATCAATCGCGGAGAAGCGCAACTCGTCATCGGCACTCACGCCCTGATCGAAGAAAAAGTCGAGTTCGATCGCCTCGGCCTGGTTGTCGTCGACGAACAACACCGCTTCGGCGTGCTCCAGCGTTTCAAACTGATGAAGAAGCCAAACCAGCCCGAGCCCGACGTGCTGGTCATGACCGCGACTCCGATCCCTCGTACCTTGGCGCTTTCCCTTTACGGCGATCTCGACGTAAGCATTCTCGACGAGCTACCGCCGGGCCGCACTCCCATCGCCACCCGCCGCGTTCCCGAGGAACGCTGCGTCGAGGTGTGGGAATTCGTGCGCAAGCAGGTCGCCCAAAAGCGGCAGGCATACATCGTCTACCCCGTAATCGAGGGCAGCAGCGACGATCAGCCCGAATTGGACTTCTCGCACGACGATCGCCCCCGGCCCGATGCTGCAACTCTGAGTGCCCCATCCATTTCACAGTCTCATCGTGAAATGGATGGGAAGGCCGCACGTAAAGGCAAAACAGCGGAGCTCTTTCCGGGCAATTCAAGCCAAAAGCCAGCTACAAAAACGAAAGCCGCGGAGCTCAAATCCGCCGTGGCCATGCACGAAAAGCTACGCACCGGCCCCCTCGCCGGACTACGGGTCGGCCTCCTGCATGGCCGTCTCGACCCGGATGACAAGGAAGTCATCATGCGCCGCTTCCAGCGCGGAGAAATCGACGTGCTCGTCGCAACCACCGTGGTTGAAGTCGGGGTAGACGTTCCCAACGCGACTGTGATGGTCGTCGAACATGCCGAGCGCTTCGGCCTCGCGCAGTTGCATCAGCTGCGCGGTCGCGTAGGCCGCGGAGCTGCCAAGAGCTACTGCATCCTCATCACCGGTCAGCGCGTGTCTGAACAGGCCGAAGAGCGGCTGAATGCAATGGTCCGCACGCAGGATGGCTTCGAGCTTGCGGAGTTGGACCTGTCGATGCGAGGTCCGGGCGAATTCTTCGGCACGCGTCAGGCAGGCCTGCCCGATTTCCGGGTCGCCAATCTCGTCCGCGACCGCGCCCTGCTCGAATTAGCCAAGCTGGAGGCCGAACGCTTCGCCGCCGTCAAACCCGGCGAAGGCACTGAAGCAGAGCGTGCCCGCGTCTGGGCAAGGCTGCGAGAAGCCTGGCAGCGCCGCTACGGCCTCGTCGAAGCCGGATAGTTCTTAGTGCGGAGGCATATATCCCTCCCCGCCTGCCTTTCCGCTTTCCATTTCGACGGGAGACGTTTGCACCTCGAGATCGATGCTCACAATTTCATCTCTGCATTCCTGCCGCACCATGCGTGTACATTGGCACAACTCCGTAAAGCGGATGTGCGCGCCCTGGCTCAGTTCCAGGCCCGCCGCGATCAAAATGCTGTAAATCTCGAGGCATGACCGTCGTTCAAACTCGAAGAGGATGTCGATCAGGCCCGTGTCACTTGCACTCCTGCTCAGAACCCAGCCTCCGCAGCCGAGGATCGCGCCTGTGATTGATTTCACCGCCCGGCTCGGTTCGTCCCTCGAGATCGCCCGCATCTGCAACGCCCATGGAATCACTCCCGGCTGGAGTGGATCGCGAAAGGTGGACGCTTTTCTCATGCTCCTCTTATCGGCGGCAGCGCAAAGACGTTCAAGCTGTGCGGGAGTAGGGCAATCTCCGGCTTCTCAAATGCAAAACCGATCCGTTTCCTCCAATCCCGATTTCTGCTTTTCGGCTGACTCCTCGCCGCCGGATGTTAGGTTGGTACTCAACATGATTGTCGGCAGCGGCATTGACCTTGTTGAAATCGCGCGGATCCAGCAGTCGCTTGAGCGCTTTGGCCCACGGTTCTTGAATCGAGTCTTCACACCGGCAGAGCAGGCCTACTGCTTGCGCAAACGCAATGCCGCCGAGAGCCTGGCTGCGCGATTCGCCGCGAAAGAGGCAGGCGCCAAGGCCCTCGGCACCGGAATCAGCCGCGGGGTGAACTGGCTCGAGATCGAAGTCGTGCGCGAACCCGGCGGGCGCCCCAACTTGCGCTTCCATGGCCGGGCGGCGGAGATGGCAGCGCACCTCGGCGTTGCCCACGCCGCCCTGTCCATCACCCACACCGCAACACTCTCCATGGCCAATGTGATCCTTGAAAATCAAGGCTAGACGCCAACCCCGCGAATACCTGCACAATAGGTCTTTTTGCCTTTGTTCCTCGTACTCCGTCCTCCGGTCTTAAGCCTGCTTTCCGGGCTAATATGCTCGGTAACCCCTGCTCTTTCTGCTATTCTCAAGGCGACCGGGTAAGGTCGGTCGGGTCAGCTTCATCGAAGGGAAATCGTGCCCAGCCGCAAAGAGATTCAGTGGTCCCAGCTGAGAGTTGGCGCATTGGTCGTTGCGGCCATGGCCGTATTGGTGCTTGTCATCCTCCTCATGTCCTCCTCCGCTGGGGGACTGTTTGCCCAGAAACTCACCCTTCGCACCTATTTTGAGAACGCCGGCGGTCTGAAGAGCGGCGCCCCGGTTACGCTCGAGGGCGTAACCATCGGAAATATCACGCGAATCCGGGTCGTCCCCGAACGCAGCCCAAAGCCCGTTGAAGTCACCATGCGTGTCGGTGGCAAGAATATTCCGCTTCTACACGTTGACTCCACCACCTCCATCGCCCAGGCTGGAGTTTTGGGCGACAGCTACGTCGACATCACCTCTCAGAAAGCCAAGGGACCGCAGCCGACGAACAATGCTGAACTCGCGTCCAGCGAAGCATCGAGCCTGCAGGGCGTTATTACCGCCAGCCAGGTCTCCATCGAAGAAATTACCCGGCTCATGCGTAACGCCAACAAGTTGGTGGACACGCTGAACTCCACCCGCGGCACGCTTGGCGGACTGATCAACGATCCGGCTTTTTACCGCAAGCTGAATCGAATCGGGGATAACGTCGATAAGCTGACGGCCGCCATCGGCAACGGGAACGGGACGCTTGGCAAGCTGGTCACGGACGACACGCTCTACACCCACGCCAATTCTGTGGTCGACAAGCTCGACCAGATTGTCTCCGGAATTCAGGATGGTCAGGGCACGGCTGGCAAGCTGATCAAGGATGACACCCTGTACAAGAACCTGAATTCCACCGTCGCTAATGCGAATCAGCTTCTCGCCGACGTCAACAGCGGAAAGGGCTCGCTCGGCAAGCTGGCCAAAGACCCCGACCTTGCTAAGAAACTGGATAACACCATCACCCGCCTCGATTCCATCCTCACCGGCATCGACGAAGGCAAAGGCACCATCGGCCAACTCATGCAAAACCGGTCGCTCTACGAGCACACCGACCAGACCATGGATCAGGCGCAACAACTCATACAGGCCATTCGTCAGGACCCGAAGAAATACTTCGTGATTCGCCTCAAACTCTTCTAGACCGATTGCTCAGGCGTCGATCCCTCGATTTTTCAGGAACTCCTACCAGCCCTGCTGCGTTTCACTTGCATCGGAGGTCAGAATGTTCCCCACCGCACGACTCTCGGCAGGTGTCCTCTGCCTGCTATCCGCCGCAGGTGCTCTCTCACTCGTCTTACGCCCCGCCCACGTCGTCCACGCGGATAGCGAAGCCGCACCCGCATACGCAGCCAACGGCGATCTTCTGCCGCTAAAGGATTATCGCGAATGGATCTACCTGACTTCCGGCATCGACATGAGCTACTCCCCAAAAGCCATGGAGATGGACCACTCCATGTTCGACAACGTCTTCGTGAGGCCCACCGCTTACCGCAGCTTCTTGGCCACGGGAACCTGGCCCGACAAAACCGTCATGGTCCTCGAAGTCCGCGGAGCAAAGTCGAAAGGGTCAATCAATCAGCGCGGCCATTTCCAGGACACAGATGTCATGGGCTTCGAAGTCCACGTGAAAGATGAGGCTCGATTCCCCGGGAAATGGGCCTTCTTCGAATTTGATTCGCCCAGCATGAACGGCACCCTAGTTCCGCAAGCCGCTCCCTGCTACACCTGCCACGCCGCACACGCCGCCGTCGACACAACGTTTGTGCAGTTCTACCCGACGCTGCTGCCCATCGCCAAAGCTAAGGGCACCCTGGCCTCCGCGTATTTGAAGGAAGAGTCAGCAGCAGATTCGAAGTAGTCACCGCAGTGGTCGCATCGGCGACCAGGCAGATTTCACTGCGGCGACTGATCGCTGTTATCCGACGGCACGATCTTCATCTCTCCGCGGAACTGGTGATAGTTGTCAAAGACCACATCATTGATCGCGACCACGGTGGGTGTCTTCAAAAGAGAGACGCTCCGCGCCGGCAAGATGTAGCTGCGGCCCCCGATGTCGATCCGTTTGTAATCGAACGCCAGATCTGCGCGCATCAGATCAACAACGTCGGGCGAGAGATCCGTCTTCAGCACAACTCTCAATACAGCGCCCGTGGCCGGCTCCAATGCAATCTCGCCGTGGTAAGCAGGAGTCGAGGTGAACTCGCTGGACCTGCCGCCCTTCAAAACGCAGCAATAGCGGACAATGTAGCTCGATTTGTCCGCCCGGACCGCGAATTGAAATACGGCCGCAGGACCACCGTCAGCTTGTTCCCAATGGCTCCAACCGATCTTTCCTTTCAGTATGTCTGCGACGACTACACCCAGCACTGGCCCGAACTCACCCCACGAACGGAGTCCGGGTTTGTTGTTGATATTCTTCTCCGGCTTCGTCGTCTTCAGACCCTGGTCAACTTCTTGGCCGTCTCGATACACCGCCGTGACTTCGTGTCGATCGATGAACCGAAAGCCCTCGACGGCAATGAAATGCTTCTCGATGGAACGCATCACGTACGCATCCTGGAAGCGCGTTGTGGTGCGCGTTGCGATAAAGTCCGGCATCCTCGAGACGGTAGTCGCCACAAAAGCGGCGGCTCGCGAGACCATCCGCCCCTGTGCAACGCGATCAGGTGCCGGAAGATCGAGCAGGTCGGCCGCAGGCAGGTCGAGAAAGACGGCTTCGTCAGCGATCGCCAGTAATGCTTGCCGTGTTTCCTTGCCCGGCAATTTCAAAATGAGTCGTTCGAATCGCGCAACCGTCAGGCGTTGGGTCAGATGGTGACCGTCCAGTTCTCGCGCCAAATCCCTGTCTGACTCTGTATGCAGAACAGCCAGCACATGCTCGATCATCTCCACGCTAAGCTGCTCATTCGACCAGGGCGTCACTGGCTCGATCTGCGGAGCCGCGTCCTGCCCCAGCAGAAACACCGGTAATACGCACATCAAAGCCGCAACGAGAAAAAAGGAACTTCGCATTTCGATGACCTTCCCCGAGTGCGAAGACAAACTATATCACCGCGGTCCCACCAGCAGCGGTGTCGGGAATCAAGGCCGTGCGCCGCGAAAGATCTTCCAGAACTCCACGAAGCACTTCAGCCGCACCAGCTGAAAATAGTCGTGCGCCACTAAATAAAACACCGCGGCTCCCGCCCAGACCACGTGCAATGCATCGGCGCCAAGCTGATCGCTAAAGGGCAGCGGCGCGGCCGACAACACCATCGCCAACACTATCAGCGCCAGGT
The DNA here is from genome assembly GCA_963832035.1 of uncultured Acidobacteriaceae bacterium. Lineage (GTDB taxonomy): Bacteria > Acidobacteriota > Terriglobia > Terriglobales > Acidobacteriaceae > Telmatobacter. Next base: position 507,419 of record CAWHSK010000007.1, read on the forward strand.
TCACGATGCCCATCACCATGCCGATCTCAAACAGCTCAGAGGTGAAGGTCTTTCCCAGCCTCATCGTCATTCCAAGAGCCGAAACTGCGGAACGATTTTCCAGCAGCATCAGCACCGGCGCAACAGACACAATCCACCCCACAAGCGCCCACACCGTGAAGAACGCCAGTGAAAGAAAGATGAGCCAGATGGAAAGGCCGATCAGATCAGGCTCGGCGCCTGCGGGAAAATGCATCGTAGCTGCCCAACTCACCGCACGAAACCATCCCCAGGACACGCCGCCAAACAGCGCCAGCCATGCGGTCTGCAGCACCATCATCGACAGCGGTCGCAGGCGCACACGAGGATCCATTTGTTTGAGCGCGAGGTTGCGTCCCAAACTGGAAATGACGATCCATGCGACAACGGCGATCGGTACCAGCCAACGCAACTCGTGAACAACCAGCGGTTCATACTTCGCGAACGCGCGGCTCAACTGACCCGTCGCGATCCACGGATTCTGCGCATCGATGTTCCTGAGTCCCGCCGCCTCAGGCGAAAGCTGCGGCAAACACGCGCTGCAGGCTTGCCCGGCACGCCATCAGAAAAGGCACGCCGAAGAGCCACCGCCAAGCCACTTCCACGGCAACGATCGCAGGCCGGCGAACAATCCAGCCCATCTGGTCCACCAGCGTCTGCGTGCCGCGAACCTGCGCCGCCCGGCGGTCTGCGATCACTTGAGCACCAACTAGCGATCGCGCATTTACTTAACAACCAGATTCACGGCACGTCCCGGCACTACGATAATCTTTGCGACGGTCTTGCCGGCAATGCGCGCCTTTACCTTTTCATCGGCCAGCGCAGCAGCTTCAATCACCTTTGCGTCAGAACCCGCAGGCAGGCGCACAACGCTAACCAGCTTGCCATTGATCTGCACCGGAATTTCGATCTCATCTTCCTTTGCCAGCGCGGGATCGCTCTTCGGCCACGCCTGGCGGAGCACTGCACCCTCGCCGCCAAGTTCCTCCCACAACTCCGCCGAAAGATAAGGCGCAAACGGAGCCAGCAACAACACCAGCGTTTGCAGCAGTTCATGCATCACCGGCGCGGAAACTTCCCCCGCCGCCAATTGCGCATCGGCACCCTGAATTTCATTCACCAGTTCCATGATGGCCGCGACGCACGTATTGAAGTGCCACCGCCCTTCGAAGTCCAGCGTGATCTTCGCCGTCGTCTGATGCAGCTTCCGCAGCAGCTTCTTCGCCACGGCTCCGTCGTCTTGTGTTTTGGACTGGGCTGTAGCAGCCGTTCGAGTCACGGGCGCATACTTCGTCACGATCCGCCACACGCGCCCCAGAAACCGGCTGACCCCAGCAACTCCATCCTCCTGCCAGTCCAGATCGCGATCGGGCGGCGCAGCAAACAGCGCATACATGCGCGCCGAATCGGCCCCGTAACGGGCTACCATGTCGTCGGGCGAGACCACATTGCCCTTCGACTTCGACATCTTCGCGCCGTCTTTGATCACCATGCCCTGTGTGAAGAGCCGCTCCACAGGCTCATCGTTGGTGATCATGCCCAGATCGCGCATCACCTTCGTCCAGAAGCGCGAATAAATCAGATGCAGAATGGCATGTTCCACGCCGCCGATATATTGATCGATTGGAAACCAGTACTGCGCGGCCTCCGAACCAAATGGAGCGTTCGCATTCTTGGCGTCGATGTAGCGATAGAAATACCAGCTCGAGTCGACAAAGGTATCCATCGTGTCCGTCTCGCGCTTGGCCGGCCCTTTGCACTTCGGGCAGGTCACGTTCACGAAGTCAGGCACACGCGATAGCGGCGATCCACCCTGCTGAGTGATTTCGATGTTCTCGGGCAGCAGCACCGGCAACTGCTCATCCGGCACCGGTACAATTCCGTCACGCTCGCAATGAATCATCGGAATCGGCGTGCCCCAATACCGCTGCCGGCTTACCCCCCAGTCCTTCAGACGAAACGTAACCGTCGCCTCGCCGAATCCTTTGCGCGCGGCAATCTCCTGCAGCTTCTTCTGTGCGTCGTGACAGCTCAACCCGTTGAACTCGCCTGAATTTACCAGCACGCCATCTTCAGAAGACCATGGCAACTCCGGCTCTTCCACACCCTTATCAGCCGGAGCGATCACGCGCCGCACCGGAATCGCATACTTCTTCGCAAATTCAAAGTCGCGTTCGTCGTGCCCCGGCACGCTCATGATGGCGCCCGTCCCGTAATCGCTCAACACGTAATTCGCCACCCAGATCGGCACCAGTTCGCCACTATAAGGATTGATAGCAAACTTGCCCGTCGGAATACCGTGCTTCTCGATCTCGCCGATATCCCCTGCTTCGCGTGCCTTCTTCTGTTCCTCCAGTAGCTTTGCCACCTGCTCGCGCAAACCCGCGTCATCGCTGGCCAGAGATGTCACCAGCGGGTGCTCCGGAGCTAGTTGCAGGCTGGTCGCTCCGAAAATCGTATCCACACGCGTCGTAAACACGCGAATCCGAGTCTTTCCTTCTCCCTTTTCCTTCTTTGTAATTCCCTCGTTGATATCTTCCTGAAGAAAGAAATCAACCTCCGTGCCTTCGCTGCGCCCGATCCAGTTGCGCTGCATGGTGCGCACCTTCTCCGGCCACCCTTGGAGCTTGTCGAGGCCATCCAGAAGTTCCTGCGCATATGCCGTGATCTGCAAAAACCACTGCACCAGGTCGCGCTGCTCCACAATCGTGTCTTCGTGCCGCCAGCAGCGGCCGTCGATCACTTGTTCGTTGGCCAGCACCGTCGCGCACTCAGGGCACCAGTTCACCTTGCTCTTCTTGCGATAAGCCAACCCCTTCTCGTACATGCGCAAAAAGAACCACTGGTTCCACTTGTAGTAATCCGGAAAGCACGTCGTAACTTCCGTAGCCCAGTCGAAGCCCATGCCGAGGCGCTCGAACTGCCGCTTCATCGCTGCGATGTTTGCCAGCGTCCACTCGCGCGGCGGTGTATTGTTTTTGAGCGCGGCGTTTTCCGCCGGAAGACCGAACGCGTCCCACCCCATCGGATGCATCACGTTGTAGCCGCGCATCCACATGTGGCGCGCAAGCGCGTCGCCAATCGAATAGTTGCGCACATGGCCCATGTGGAGCGCGCCGCTCGGATACGGCAACATCTCCAGCACGTAGTACTTGGGTTTACCGGATGAATGCGGCTCAGCAGCATACATTCCGGGGTTTGCGGCCCAGCGTGCCTGCCATTTCGGTTCAATCGTAGCCGGGTCGTAACGTAGGTCTTTATCTTCTGCCATCACCTCTCAGTGTAAATGGGATGATGGCCCTCCCGAGGACACGGCCCGGAGTTCACAGGGGGCTTGATGCATTGTTTCGGTGACGACAATGTAGCCGTTTGGCGGATCAAACGTGGACGGATCCGGATCACCCAGCCTTAGGTTCGTCACCCGTCGTGTCCACTTGCTGTTGTGCTTCGGAGACGGAAAGTAATCAACTTCCTGCTGGAGCCAAAATCCCAGGAGAGGCGAGGTCCAGTGTTCTTCCATCAGGTAATCTGGCTCCCGCTCGGAACCGCTTGTCGCCGGCGGATGCGTCGTCCGCGTGCCGCGAACCTGGACGCCTTGTAATGTCATGGTTCCGAGGTCTTCGACGAGTGGATTGGAGTGATCCTGGTCTTGACTCGCCTGGTTCAAACGGTTCGTCCGGGCCTGTGTCTCGGCATTGACCCGTCGGGCCTTGTCGAAGTTGACGAAGAAGTCTTCCGCGTCTGATGCCCAGCATCCCTGGCGTTCTTCCATCTTGGGCATCTTCAGCACGACGAGGCTTCGTTTCAGCGAGTCCCACTGATACTGCGTATTTGTCGTCGGATCGCACTCCAGGCCAGTTGTCTGTGGCGGTCCCTTGTGATTAGGGTCCGGAAATGTCGAAGTTCCCAGGAATCGTCCATGTGAGTCGAATGCCTCGGTGTCTGAATAGTGGTAGACCACCGGGTTGCCGTCACTCCCGGGAGAGGTGTTGGTCATACTAAACTCGGCTGAATACGGCAGATGGCGTACTGGATCGGGCAGGCAACTCATCGCAGAACGAGGCTTGGGTTTCGGCGGCTGTTCGGCAGTCCCCGCCTGCGTGAGTATCATGGCAACAATCGCAACTGCGATCCGGCTTCTGTGCATGCGTGTCCCCGGCGACCAAAGGCGCAACCAGTTTCGCCCGGAAGACCTGCTTGCGCAAGTCTTTCTTTGAATCACTTCACCAGGCTCTTCAGCACCTTCACGTTCCGCTCTTCGTCGGCTGGATCGTCGTTCGGCGTCTCCGCAATGAACGCACAATCCGCAAACCGCGGGTCGTTCAGCAGCCACCGGAACGGCTCCACGCCAATATTTCCCTGCCCGATATGTTCGTGCCGATCCAACTTCGATCCGCGCGCGGCCTTGGCATCGTTGCAGTGCCACACCCGCACTGCATCCACGCCAAACGTAATATCGGCTTGCGTGATCGTGTCGGCGTAGCCTTCCGCCGTAACCATGTCGTAGCCGGAAACATGCGTATGGCACGTGTCGAGGCACACTCCGACCGGCGCGTGTGTCTTGAGCCGCAGCACCAGCTCCGCCACCTGCTCGAAGTTGCCGCCCAGCGAGCACTCTGCACCCGCTGTGTTTTCAATCAGGATGCTGAAATCGGTCCCCTGCCAGGGCAGTCCATCCACCGCCTTCGCAATCGACTCCGCCGCCAGCTTCAGCCCTTCATTCCGTGTCATGCCCTTCCATGATCCCGGATGCAGCACCAGGAATTCGGCACCCAGCGTCAGCGCCCGCTCAATCTCTCCGCGAAACGCGGCCACGCTCTTTTCCCGAACATCGACCGTCTGGCTGCAGACATTCACAAGGTAGCTAGTGTGGATCACTAGTGGACCCACGTCATACTTTGCCCGCAGCGCCCGCATCCGCTCAGCCTGCCCAGGATCGACTTTCGGAGCCCGCCACATCCGCGGACTCGATGAAAAAATCTGAAACGTGTTCGCGCCAATTTCTTTCGCGCGCTCCACTGCATTGGAGGCGCCACCCGCCGTCCCCAGGTGAACCCCGATTCGCTTTCCCATTCCCCGATTTTAACCGGCGAGCATCGCCAATTCCTTCACCCCATCATGCGTCGCGATCGCACCGACCTGGGTGCCCCATCCAAGCCGCGGTTTTGCGGCTTGGGTGGGAAAGCAACGACCCACCCCGCCAACCAAACTCCAGCACCGCTAACGCGCGAAGCACGCTAACCCCGCTGCTCTTCTACGACAACACCTTCATCGCATCCGGATCCCACTTCACAATGGCGCCCCGCTCAATGCTGAGATTGCTCAGCAGCGCCGCTCCTGCCGCGCGATATCCGAACACCGCATCTTCCACCACCGGCTTGCGCGAACGCACCGAAGCGAAGAAGTTCTTGAAGTGATCGTACTGGTCGCTGTATCCCTTCGGCAGCATGAATTTTTCTTCTCCGCCGAGCGCCGCATTTCCAGAATGCGGTGGATACTTCTTTCGATACTCCGCCTCGATCTGCGCCTGCATCGCCTTGGGGAACGTATCGATGGTAAGACCCGGCTCCGTCTCACGTGGCACGCGATTCAACGTCAAGCCCGTCCAACCGATCTGAATCGTCCCTTCGGAACCGGTGAAGATCAAGCTCTCGCTCTCCTCGCCGCCGTCTACAAAATTTACCCGCAGACTCAGGTTGAATCCCTCGCGATAGTCGAACAGGCCCAGCATCACATCCTGCGCGTTGCGCCCATCATTCCAGAAGCGAATCGCTCCTGTTGCCATGCCCCGCGTAGGCCCATGCGATCCGGTTATAAAATGCGTGCCGCTGAACAAATGCACAAACAGGTCGCCTGCCACGCCGCTGCCATATGCATTCCATTTGCGCCACTGGAAAAACTGCTCCGCGCTGAACGGAATCTTCGGGGCCGTGCCCAGAAACCGCGGCCAGTCGCAAGTCTCTGTCGAGGCATCCGGCGGAATCGTGTAATTCCACGCGCCCATCGACGAGTTTCGATCCCAGCTTGCCGTCACCATGTTCAACTTGCCGATCGCGCCCGATGCCAGCAGATCCTTCGCTTTCGCATACAGCACCGAACTCACCCGCTGGCTGCCGATCTGGATGATCCGATTCGTCGCCTTCGCCGTTTCGATCATCTCCGGCCCGTCGCTGTAGAGATGAATCATCGGCTTCTCGCAGTAGACGTCCTTGCCGGCCTTCATCGCGTCAACCGAAGCCTGCTTGTGCCAATGATCCGGCGTCCCGATGATGACCGCGTCGATGTCTTTGCGCGCCAGTATCTCGTTGTAGTCGCGCGTGGTAAAGACATCATCACCCCAGACTTCCTTGCTGCGCACCAGCCGCCCGTCGTAGCAGTCTGCCACCGCCACCAGTTTCACGCCCGGCACCTGCACCGCGGCGCGCGTATCCCCCATGCCCTGTCCGCCAGCTCCAATCAACGCGATCTGAATATGATCGTTCGCAGCCACCGGCTTGGCAGACTCTTCCTGCGCCACCAACGTGTGGATTCCCTTCCCCGATACTGCCGTGGCATGAGCGGCACCCGCCAGCGAAGCCGCCGAAGCGGCGCCCGCAATCTTAAGAAAGTTTCTCCGATTCCAAATCTGCACAGCTCCCCCAATAAGCGAACATTTTCGCCGCATATAACCATACACGGGTAATCCGGTATCCCTGTTATCCGAGAGACGGTGTCATCCTGATTGAACGAGAGACATTGTCATTTGAGGGAAGGAGAGATGGTGTCATCCTGAGCGAACGGGGCCCCAAGCGTTTTCTTCAGCTTGGGGGTGGTGAGCGAAGGATCTGCTTTTTTCAGGCAATAGCACCGGACCCGAAGCAGCAATCCACACTCTGCCTCAATCGTCATCATCCTTCTTGAGCTTCCGCTTTTGCGTCAACATCGCCGGCACAGGCGTCGACCCCATCGCATCCTTCCACAGAATCACATTCAGCTTCTGCGCATCGGCGCGATCGGCATGACGGAAGTCCATCTTCATGCTCTCTTCCGCTCCCCGCGCCCTCTTTGAATTAGCCGTATAGATCAATCCGTTGTCGCGATTCGTATAGTCCGCCGAATACGGCGCCTGATCGCCGGCGCCCGTGAACAGCGTGGAGATAAGCGAGCTGAAAGCATCGTTGTTGTTCATCGGCGGCAGTCCCAGCAACGTCTCCATTGTCCGGATCACACTCACCGTCGAATAGAACCGGCTATCGACAACCGGACCTCCGTCTTTGCCGCGAGGAGAATATTTGCTGATCACCAGCGCGATGCTGCGATGCGCATCCACGTGATCGCCGCCATCCTGCGCATCGTCTTCGAGAATGAAGAACGCCGTATCGTCCCAGAATGGCGAATGCGAAATCGCATCGACGGCGCGGCCCACCGCCAGGTCGTTATCCGCAACAGAGGACTTCGGGGTCGGTCTTCCCGGCGTAGTCCCGGCGGTGTGATCGTCCGGCAGGCGCAGCATCACAAAATTCGGCATCGTGTCTTTGCCCTGCTGTTTGCCAGCCACCCAGCCTTTGAGGTGCTTCAGAAAAATTTCCACGCGAATCTGATCGGGAACCGCAAGGTTGAAGTCCGGCGCCTCCGCTGCAAAATGTCCCACCAACTCCGGCTTCGTCGCCGTATTTGATCCAATCAGCGGAATCGCCCACGGCCATTTGTTCACGCCACCGCCCCACTCCGCCGGCAGGGGTTCACCCGGCGCCACGGCTTTGCGTGAGCATGCCTGACCGGGCAACACGGGCCCCTGTTGCGGGTTTGCTGTCTTCTTCTCATCGCAGAAGACAGTCGAAATGAATTCACCAAAGTGGTAGTAGGTTTTTCCGTGCGCGGCAAGGTTGCCCCACAGGTATCCGCTGGCAGGCTCGTTCACGTCGGGAATCTTCTGCAGCAGCGGCAGCCCCTCCGCCACCACGCCTTCAAAATCGTAACTGCGCTGTCCGCCGCGGTAGGATTGCTGCCAGGTCTTCTCGAGATAATCAGTTCCGATCGCGGCATTCGACCAAACATGCCCGTCGCCCGAAACCTCGCCCGAATCGTAGAAGTTGTCGAGCACGCCGAATTGCAACGCCAACCTATGGATGTTGGGAGTCGTAGCATCGCCGTACATCGTCAGGCTTGGATCGCCGTTCCCCACTGGCTTGCCGCCCTGAGCAAGGTCGCCAAGAATCTGATCGTAGGTGCGGTTCTCCTTGATGATGTAGATCACGTGCTTGATCCGATCCGTCGCGCCCCCCGCAAATTCGATCTTTTCCGCCGCCGCCTTCATGCGGTTCGACTCGAGCACCACCTCGGTTGAACGCGGAAGATCCTTCTCAATCTCTCCGGCATCAAGCGCAGCCAGTGAGCCATAAAGCAATGTTGCGATGTAGGTCGGCCTCTTGAGCGGCCACGTCCTCTTCTCTGCCGCTGTGTCTGCGCGCTGAATCATCTTGTTCGGCCCGGTCCCTTTGCCTTTCGCTGTGGCAACGTAGAGCGTTCCCCCGGAGGGCGACGGCAGAAACGCCATCGACATCGGCATCCATTCGGTTGGAACGAACCCGATGGGCTCGATCATTCCTTGCTTCGCGCTCCTGCCGGTCAGCTTGCCGGTATCGATAACCGCGATGGCATCGCTGATTGCATTGGCTACGTACAGGCGGTTCCCATTCGTATTCAACGCCAACGCTTCAGGCTCCGCTCCAAAATAGCTCTGACCCGGAAGCCGCGTATCGAAGTAGCCCTTCACGCTGAATTGCCCTGCGCCCACATTCACCGCCGCAACCACGTCGCGATTGGCAAGGGCAACATAAAGCGTCTTGCCCTCAGGCGAGAGCACAAAGGCGCACGGATGCGTCCCCGGTGCGATCGGGCTCGATGGTTTCAGTAACGTCAGCTTGCGACCGACAACGTTCTTGGCCAGGTCCAGTTCCACAATCTCAGACGCATTCCACAACGCTACAAACGCATGGCGGCCGTCCTTCGACAGTTGCAGCGCAATCGGATAAGTAGAAGGCACTGCGTCACTCTCGGCCAGGTCGAAACGATGTTCGATAGCCCCGGTCGCCGCGTCGAGCAGCAAGACATCATCCGAAAGATTCTCGGCCACCAGCAACTTCTCGGCTCCCCGCCCGCCGATCAGCGCAATGGCAGCGGGAAAGGGAACTCCCTTGTCCCCCTCCTTGTCGCCAATTAGTTTTGTTTTGTGACCCGGTGCCAGTTGCTGCAGAGGTAATCGAATGAATCGCTCCGGTTCAAGCTTTCCGCCGGCGAAGCGATAAATCACTACGCCACTCCCAGTGTCGGAAATACCGTGCGAAGGCGCGGCGGTCCCGAGCGGATCATCAAGTGATCCCATGCTCGCGTACAGATGGCTGCCATCGCGGCTGAAGGCCAGCCCGGAATAAAGCGTCTGCTTTGCATGAATCGGCGTGCGCGCATCCGGGAAGTCCGCCACCGACCCACCCTGCGTATCGAGGACCGCGAGCGATTGCTCGTAGTGCGATTCGTACGTGCCCAACCCCGCGTTCACGGTGACCACATAGCGTCCGTCCGGCGAAATCGCCATCGACATCGGCAGGCTGTTTAGCCGCTGCGGATTGCCAGGCACCGGCTCCATCAGTTGCTTACTGGTCGGCAGATCAATGCTCTGCGCAACACTCGTCCGCGCTCCAACCGTCAAAAGACTTCCAGCCACCAGGAATAACGCCGAATTCCGCATGCCAAAACAATAGCAAACCGGCAGGCCGCCATGTTACATAGCGATGACAGCCGCAGGCCCTGCCCATCCTTACCAACCAGCGCACCCACCTGCAATAATGGATAGCCATGCAAACGGTCGTGACCGCAGAGAGGCTCTGGGACGGAACCAGCCTTCACCAGCATCCCCTCATCCTTATTGAAGATGGCAAAATTGACTCGATCGCCACTCGTGAGACAACGCAGTTGCCCGGCGGCGCGCGCGTGCTTGATTTTCCCGGCGCCACGCTCGGTCCATCATTCTTCGACGTTCATATCCACGGCGCCGCCGGCCACGACGTGATGGAAGCGACCTCCGAGGCGCTCGACACCATGGGCACGTTTCTCGCATCTCGCGGAACCAGCGCTTACCTCGCCACCACTGTCACCGCCCCACTCGACGCCACACTGCGCGCACTCGACGGTCTTGCCAATCAGATTGCAAAGCTACCTGAGCCCGGGCGCGCACGTCCCCTCGGCATTCACCTTGAGGGTCCGTTCCTCTCGCACCAGAAGCGCGGCGTACAGCCCGCCGAACATCTGCTTGCCCCAAGCATCGCCACCTTTGATCGCCTTATCGACGCCGCCCATGGCCATGTGCGCCTGATGACCCTCGCGCCTGAATTACCCGGGGCAATCGAACTCACTGCTCATGCCACGTCCCGCGGAGTCCGTGTATCTGTAGGACATTCCAACGCCACCGCCGCCGAAACCCAGGCCGCCATCGCCGCCGGCGCCGTCAGTGCGACCCACACCTTCAACGCCATGCGCCCGCTCGATCATCGCGAGCCCGGCATTCTCGGCATCGTACTTGCAAACGACGACCTCTACTCCGAACTCATCTGCGATGGCATTCACACCGATCCTGGAATCGTTCGTCTGTGGTGGAAAGCCAAAGGCCCCGAGCGCTCTATTCTGGTCACCGATGCCATGGCCGCCGCCGGAATGCCCGAGGGCGAATATCAACTCGGCGGATTCCCAGTTCAGGTAAAGGATGGTCGCGCCACAGCCCGTGGCGTCCTTGCTGGCAGCGTGCTCACCCTTGACCGCGCTCTCGCCAACTTCATCCAATTCACAGGCGCAACTATCGACCAGGCTTTGCGTCTGCTGTCTTCAAATCCCGCCGCCATGACCGGCCTCGCTCATCGCGCCGGATCTCTCGCCCCAGGAAAATCCGCCAACCTCGTCGCAATTGATGCAACCGGAAACTTGGTCGGCTCCATCGTCGGCGGCAGACAGCCAAACTAAATTCCTGCTGAGCTCACGCCGTCACTTGGTTGGCGCGGGAGTTCGGACTAATCCCGCGGACTTCGCCAACTGCTGCGCGCGCCAGACCGCACCTTCAATTCCCGCAACTTCCGTCTCGCGAATCGGCATCTCCGGCGCACTCGCATGCAATCCAGCAAAGAACTGCTCCCGAACCAGCCGCGACTTGCCAATCACGCTGCCAATCCACGCCACAGGGACTTCCTTCGAAAGGCCATGCTTGCGCTGCAGCTTCGAACGCACCAGCAGCACGCTCGCAACCAGATCCAACGCGGCCTGCTCTAAAACGCCGAGCGCCACCACATCGCCTGCCTCAGCAAGTTCGCTGATCGCCGGTGCAAGCGCCGAGAAATCCGGACCCGGCGTGCTGTCCCCCAGGTTTACCAGCTCATCGATTGTCTTCGTTCCCCAGATGCCGCCAACCGTCTCGAGAATCCGCGTTGGCTCCTCGCGATCCAACGCATTGAGCCCTCTCCGCACCGCGTGCAATCCAATCCAGTATCCCGAGCCTTCATCGCCCAGCCGCGAACTCCATCCCCCTGCGCTCTCGCGGCCGCCATCCGGCGCGCGGCCAATACAGTTCGAGCCCGTCCCCGCAATTTGCAGAATCCCAGGCCCGCCTTTAAAAGCTCCATCCAGCGCGATCACTTCATCGCCCACTATCTCCGAGCGCTCCACGCCGAAATCACCGAACACGGCAGTGATCCACTCCTTTACGCCCGGCATCGAAGAACTCGCCACGCCCGCCGAAGCCGCCTTTACACCGCCCAGTCCCGCCTGCGCAAACACATCTTTCAGCAGCGCGCGCAGGTTCGCTTCTGCCGCCGCCGCACCAACACGCAATCGCTTGATCGAACCGTTCTCTGCAAACGCCAGCACCCTTTCGCCATCAACGATAGAGGCACGCGTCCTTGTTCCTCCGCCGTCAATTCCCAACACCACGTTCCCCAATACTGCGCTCCCCATTACTGCACTCATTGCCGCTTACTCCTGTTTCGACTCCGCCGCGGTCGCCGTATCGCCGCCGTTGTCGCGCAGCGAGCCCGCGAGCACATTCAGGCTGCCGTCGATCTTTGGTGTCTGCAATCCCAGCATGTGTGCCATCCACGGATACAGGTTCACGTTCTCAAACGGTGCCACCGTCTTGCCACGCACAATGTCAGGACCGATCGCAAAAAAACTTGCCTTCATCTCGGGGATCTTGTGCGGATCGAAGCCGTGCATTCCCAGCTCAGGCGAATGGTCGGGCCTGTCGGCTGGCGGCTTGTGAGCCCGGATCGCATATGGCCCCGTAGCAATAATTATCGGGTCGCCTTCGCGCGGATTCTGGTTGTAATCGAGTCCCGCCGGCACATCCTTGCGCCGATATACGACGAACTCCGACGACGCATGTTTCAACTTGTCATAGACCCGTGCCCGATCCTCTTCTGTCTTGCCGTAAAGCAGCGGACCCACAGTTTCAAAGCCGCTCAGATCGGCAAACTCATCCAGGGTGATCCATCCACCCTCCACCTTCGCCATGCCGTGATCGCTCACAACGACAAGGTCAATTGGAAGCTTCGTCGCATCCAGAGCCTTCTTAAGCTTGCCGATCATCGCATCCATCTTCAGTGCGGCAGCCTTGGTCTCTGGCGCGTCCGGCCCATACTCGTGCCCCTCGTGATCAGGCTCCGAGTAATAGATCGTGATGAAGTGCGGCCGCTCCGCCTCCGGCATCTTCAGCAATGCCACCGCATTATCGATGCGCGCCTTTTCCACGTCGTCAGTGGCCTGCGTCTTGTTATCGAATACGGCGTACCAGCTGGGCCGCTGCCCAGCAATCTCCGCCTCAGAGCCCGGCCAGAACAGGCAAGCCGCGCGCATCCCCTGGCTCTCCGCCAGGCTCCACAATGGCACGCCACTGTACCAGCTTCCATCGTCCACGGCCTTTGCGTCAGAGATCCCGTACCGCCCGTGCTTTGTCTCGTCGTAAAAGCTGTTAGCCACCAGGCCATGGTGTTCGGGATACAGGCCGGTCACGATTGTGTAGTGATTTGGAAACGTGAGCGACGGGTAGCTCGGCATCATTCCTTCCGGAGCCCACACGCCTTTCTTCCCCAGCGCCAGCAGATTCACAGCGTGATCATTCTTCGCATAGTCCCAGCGGAATCCATCCAGCGATACCAGCACAACGTAGTGCGCCTTCCGCGCCGCGGCCGAGTTTTCGCCGTTCTCAACGTGCACCAGCGGCAGCGCCGGATTGCCACCCGCAATCGGCTGCGCCTGCTGCGCTACCATCGGCACAGCCAAAATCAGCGCCAGACTAACCCTCGTAGTGCGCCTCAGAGCCCTCAAAAACATTGTTTAATCTCCCGCATCAGCTTATCGCATCGCATACGGTCATACGATGCCATTGCTTTCATGCACGAAAGCGATCGGCACACGGGTCTTCGCGAAGAGCGACTTCCGAATCTCTAGGCATCACACAAACGATCTCAATGCTGATGATAATCATCCGGCGATGCTTCAAAAACTGTCCTGTATTTTTGTCCGAATACGCATTAAGGGACGAAGGCGAAATTTGATTTCCGCCTTGAGACGGAGGTCCCAAATGAAAAGCGTTCTGACAACGGCTCTTTTGACCATGTCGTGCCTCACGGCATACACACACGCAACCGCGCAGGCGACCGCTCAAGTCAAGATTCCCTTTGAGTTTACGGTTGGACAGAGGGTACTTCCACCGGGCAACTACTCGATCAAGGAAGTCTCGTCGAGCTGGATTGAGATCGAAAACCGGGAGAATGGCACCACCCTCCATTTTTCCACTTACCCTTCGGACTGCGTCAAGGGGAAGACGAACACGCTCATATTCAGCAAGCATGGAGATCAGTACTTTCTCCGAGAAGTGAGAGGCGGGGTCGGTGATTACGCCGAGGACCTACCTCCCTCAAAGCTCGAGAGGGAAATCCAGCGTCAAGAAGCCGCACGCGCCAATCAGCCAAGTGTGGAAATCGCAATGAACAAGAAGTAGATTCTGGGCTACTCCTGCGACCCGGAGACAAAAGACTCCGGGTCGACTAATTAGCTCCGCACTGCTTCGGAATGATCGTCTATTCGCATCCCCCACAGGGGTCCACCATGTTGTGGGCCTTTCGAAACAATCAGTAAGGCGCGAGTTGCTGCTTCAAACGATCCGGTGCAAGATGGCAGTAGATTGGCGAGAAGTTCTTTTGCGAAAGCGCATCGCCATTCTGGCCGAACACGACAAAAGGTTCCTCGCTTGCGTTCCATGCCGTCCACTCCGGAAGGCCCTGCCCATTCGGATCGCCCGTCTTTGCAAAATTCGTCCAATAGCTTTGCATAAGCTCGGACAGCTTTTGATCTGTCGCATTGAATGGAAGCCAACTGAACGTGCGGGCCTGAAACGTACCGAATACGTAAGGAAGCTCAAGCGAGTGAAATGCTCCAAGCTCCGACTCGCCTTTCCCCGGCACCGAGCGATCGAACCTGTAAATGTAAGCGCGCTGGCCGGCGCTCGTCGTCAGCGCAGCTTCCGCGCCCACCGGACAAGCCCCCAGAATGTCGTTGCTTGCCTGATCCACTGCCCCATTTCCGTGAACCATGATGCGACTCGTGTAAGTAGCAACTGCCAAATCAGTCCAGTTCCCGTAAAGCGGCCGCGCCAGATCGGCAAATTGTTTCAGTTGATCGCTGAAACGTGGTTTGGAAGTAGCCTGATGCGTATTCTTCGCGGCCTCGGACGCCACCACGCGAAACGCCGAAAACTCGCGCGCATTCACTCCTGCCAGCAATTCGACCGGTTGAATCTTTCCGGTTGCGAAGGCCTTCGCCGGCGACTCCCACAGCACCCACCCATCCACGACCGATGCATTGGGATCGTACCCTTGAAACTGCGACGCAATCAGCCGGTTCTCGATATCTGCAACCTGCGCAGCCGGCAGGCTTCGCAGCGTCTCCAGCTGTGATCCGGCCTTCCCGCCCATCGCATCTCTGCCAACCGCCAACCCCAGCGGCTCCATTTCTGCGACACTACGCTCGCGCCCGAGTCCAAACGCGCTTCCGCTTTCCGCAATCACCCTGCGAAACAAGTCTTTTGTCAGAGCAGAGGTCATCAGCGTCGTCGCGTCGATCGATCCCGCGGACTCACCAAAGAGCGTCACGTTTCGGGCATCGCCGCCAAACGCATTGATGTTCTGCTGAACCCATTTCAGCGCTGCGATCTGATCCAGAAGTCCGTAGTTGCCCGAACTGTGATGAGGCGATTCAGCCGTCAACTCGGGATGGGCAAAGAAGCCCATCACTCCAAGCCGATAGTTGATCGTCACTACAACCACGCCATGCGTGGCAAGCACGCTGCCGTCGTAACCGGGCTCTGCCCCGCTTCCCACCCGGTTGCTTCCACCGTGCAGCCACACCATCACGGGAAGCCGCGCGCCCGCCTGCAACTGAGGCGTCCAGATGTTGAGGTAAAGGCAGTCCTCCGAAGGGTCAAGTGTCTGCCGGGTCAGCGTTACGCCGTACGTCGCCGCCAGAGGCAGCATAAAGTTGTCAGTGCCCGCCGCGTTTTGTATGCATGGACGTGAAGGCGCAGTCGCGTCTCGAACACCTTTCCATGAAGCCACCGGTTGCGGCTCACGCCAGCGCAAAGCGCCAACGGGCGCAGCCGCATACGGTACGCCCTCGAACACCGCAATGTTGCCGCGCTGCGTTCCCTCGAGCGCACCGTTCGCAATTTGAACCACCGGTCCCGCCGGTTCAGCATGCTGCGGCTTCCCGCCTGCCGCTAGAAGCACCGGAACCGCAAGCCAGAAACCGGAAACCCAAATTCGAAAGCTCTTCGCTGATTGCATCTGGACAACAATAACTGATCGGCGATTCCCCGATGCAAATGAGCTTCGCGATTTCTTTGCCGCCTCTCATTACCGGTCGAAATTTATTACCGATTCAACAACCTGCATACCGTTGCTGCTCGATTCGGCCCGGCGTATCGTATCGCCATGCTCAGGAACCGTTCCGTCCCCGTCAATACCGTGCTTCCTCACATCACCTACACCAATCTCGCCGAGGCCGTCGAGTGGCTAACTGCCACCTTCGGATTCGTGGAGCATTATCGCTATGGTGATCCCGTTCAGGGCGCGCAGCTGCATCTGGGCAACGCTTTTATCATGCTTAATTCCGCGCGACCGGGCCGATTAAGCCCTGCCGGGCTGCACGGCGGCACGCAAAGCCTCACCGTCTTCATCGAAGACGTCGAATCGCACTACGCACTTGCGCGCACGGCGGGAGCCAATATCGTCGAAGACCTGCACGAAACGGGATATGGAGAATTGCAATACGGTGTGAAAGATCTGGAGGGCCACCACTGGCTCTTTGCGCGGCATGCACGTGATGTTAGCCCCGAAGCCTGGGGCGCAGTTATCGTGAACCCCCTCGAATAGAACCGGCCCGATGCGATGAACGCCCGTCCATGCAGTTAGATTCAACCGCAGGACGGGCACCCAGATTTGCTTGACTCCCGCTTAGCGACTAGGAGCCGCGGCGGGCGGAGGGGTTGACGGTGCACCTTCAGGAGCCGGTGTTGCTGCGGGCGGTGCTGCGGCTGGAGCGGTTCCTACGGGTTGGTCTTTTGCAAACTTGCGAATGTACGTGACGAGATTGTGCACCTCGTCGTTCTTGGCGCGCGAGTCGTCTTCACCCGGCATCTTTCCCTTGCCTTTGCGAATCGCATCGAAGAGAGCCTGATCCGACATCGTCGACAACGACTTCGGATCTGTCCAGTCCAGCATCGTCAGTTGCATATCCTTGCCCAGATCGGTCTTGCCGTCTCCGTTCGATCCATGGCAAAGGGCACAATCCAGCTCGTACAGCTTCTTAGCCTTAGCCGTCGTTTCAGGACCCATTTTCTTGGCGGGTGAAGCCTGGGATGCATCCTGCGGTGGACGGGCTGGGGCGGAGGCGGAAGCAAGCACAAGCAAGACAACCGCCGCGAAGAGCAAGAACGACTTAAGCATAATTGTCTCCTCAGTTGCAGATGTCTAGGGGATTGGCAACGTGCAGCTGTTCAGTGTTTATTCGACAGCATTATAGGCGCATTTGGAAGTGAGTTGCATCACGTTGCATTGTTGAGAGGGGTTACTACTATTTCTGGTCAACCGGCTCAATGCGTTTTCAGCGCCTCATTGTGGTATACGTTTCCACATGTTTCGATCCGGCTTGATTCTCTTTCTCAGCCTCGCATTCGTTTCCGGTTCACTTCGCCCCGCATCCGCACAAGATCCCGCCCCCACCCCACCCATGGGCTGGAATAGCTGGGACGCCTATGGCCTCACCATCGACGAAGCCGACTACCGTGCCAACACCACTGTCCTCGCCGGCATCCGCCAATACGGCTGGCAATACTCCGTCATCGATGAAGGCTGGTACATGCAGGATCCCTTCGCCTCCACGCTCGAAGCGCGCAAATATCTTTGGGACAAAAACGGTATCCTCATCCCCGACGTTGCCCGCTTCCCTTCCGCCGCCAACAACGCAGGATTCAAGCCATTGGCTGACTGGGTCCACTCCCAGGGCCTCAAATTCGGCATCCACATCGTGCGCGGAATTCCCCGCCAGGTAGTCTCGCAAAACCTCCCCATCGCCGGCTCCAGCTTCCATGCTGCCGACGCCGCCGATCAGCAATCCCCGTGCCCCTGGGATCAGGGCAACTGGGGCGTTGCCGACAACCCAGCCGGACAGGCCTACTACGACTCCATGCTCAAGCTCTACGCCGATTGGGGTCTCGACTACATCAAGGTCGACTGCATCAGCGATCACCCCTACCGCCCCACCGAAATCCGTCAGATCGCCGACGCCATCCGCAAAACTGGCCGCCCCATTGTGCTCAGCCTCTCACCCGGCCCAACGCAGGTTGCCAACGCCGCCGAGATCGCAAAATACGCGCAAATGTGGCGAATCACCGACGACCACTGGGACGGCTGGGACTTCCAGAAGAAGCCGCCTTCCGAATATCCCTATGGCCTCCGCGAGGAATTCGACCGCATCGCCGAGTGGGCTCCCTACGTCAAACCCGGCAACTGGCCCGATCCTGACATGCTCCCCGAAGGGTACCTCGGCCCGCACCCCGGCAAAGACCAGCCTCGCCAGTCCGCCTACACCCACGACGAGCAACGGACCGAATTCACTCTCTGGGCAATCTCCCGCTCGCCGCTGATTCTCGGTGCCAACCTCACCAAACTCGACGACTTCACCCGCTCCCTAATCACCAGCAAGGAAGTCACCGAACTCAATCAGCAAGCCGTTGAATCCAAGCCCGGCCTCCTGCCCAAACCACAACCCGGCAAGCAGCCTTTCCTCCAGCGTTATTGGTACGCGAGCACCGGTGGCGCAAATCCAAAGCGCTACATCGCCGTATTCAACCTCGCCGATGCAACCACTTCATCCAATCTGCCCTGGATGCTGTTCCATCTCCCAAACAAGCCTCACGCCGTGTACGACGTCTGGAACCAGAAGCACATCCCTGCCGCAAAAACGCTCCACGTAGTTCTGCCTCCGCACGGATGCGCCCTCTTCCGAATCGAATAACCCGGCGTGCTTCGGTTTCGTTCGAGACCGCAGTTACAATTGGCAAATTGATCCTGAGGCGACATGCGCGAACAAGTGGTTGAGGTTGTTCAAAGGTACATTGATGCCGTGCGGCGTAACGACGCCACTGCACTGCCACTTCATCCGGATGCCGTGTGCGAGTTCCCCACGAATACGTATCGCGGTGCCGCGTCGTTTAAAGAGGGTCTCGAACACTTCTTTCGCATCATGAAAAGCATCGACGTCATCCGCATTGTTGTTGATGGCGAGCATTGCGTCGCCATTCTCATCATTGACACGGTTTTTGGCCCAATCCCTTTTGCCGAGCATATTCATGTGGCGAACGGAGAGATCGTGTCGATCCGCGGTTATTGTGACCCTCGCCCGATGCTCAGCGGCGCAACCAGCTAGAGCCTCCCACGCCCGGTGCCCCATTCATACCGCAGTTTCATTGCAGCATGGGTGCGGAACCACGAATCTCGCTCCACTAGACCGTGTCATCCTGAGAAGATACGAAGCGCATTGGGGCCCCGCGAACATCTGCGCCCTCATTCGTCCCTTCCTCGAACGATATACTCTCTCTCAAGGGAAAATCATCTGGATATGCGCAAGATAAGGATCTCTCTTTATCTTCACTCGCTCTTTGCAGCGCTGATCGTTCTATCGCTGCCGATGGACGCGCAACAGGATCAAGTTGCTCTAAAGTTTGAAACATCAAACGGGCAAAGCACATTTCACATCGGCGAGCGCATCCCCCTCAAACTAACCTTCACCAGTCCGAACGACACCGATTATCTGATTTCTCCACTGGTGCGTGGGCGCGGCGATGAGTTTGACTGCAACCGATTCGAGGTCGTAAGCCCTGCCGCTGGATGGTCCGACCCTCTGGAAATGTACTTCAAGCAGGATCGCCTCCACACCGGGCATGGCTGGCCCTGGCACCCCTTGAAGACGTCCAAGCCGATGGAGGCATCGGTTGATCTTAACCAATGGATTCGTTTTGATCAGCCGGGTGATTACACAATAAAAATCACGAACTTTTGCGTGTCCAGGATTCACGCCGCAGTGCGCTATTCGCTTTCAGCGACGATCGGTCTTCAAATCGTTCCTGCAACGCCCGAATGGCAGAACGAAAAGTTCAAGTCGATCAAGGCGAACCTGGATTTGTTTGACGAGCCACCCCCGCAGGCGCAGCCAGGAGAATCCGCCCAGTCACCATGGGAACGTCGGGGTGAGCTGGTTCAGAACGCAATAGTCGACCTCAAATACCTCGCGACCCCGCAGCCATCGACGAGATGACTCTTCGGCTTCGCAGCGAAAAGTACAACTTCGCGGACCAGTGCGCTATCGGGCTGATGGGGCTGCCGCCAAACATGCGCGAGACCGCCATCGCCTCGATGAACAAGAGAATCGAAGAGCGTGATTTCCCCATCAACCAGTGGTTCTTCTCGACCTTGTCATTCCTGCACGTAACTCCAGGTTCTGAGAAAGAAAGTATCGGCAAGCAGCGTGAGGCCATCAATCCCGCGATCTGGTCGGCGATCTTTTCGGCTGTGACAAAAAAAGAGCCTGACGCGAGGGCGCAGACCGTGCAAACCCTGCTCGCCTATGGGCGAAACATCTCGACGCCGGAAGTAAATCAGCAGATGGCTTCGCTGCTCAAGCTATCGTTTCTCGATTTGGATAGCCGCAGCCAGATAGACGATCTGCGTAACGAATGGGACCGGTTCAGGTCGCCGAAGTTTCTCCCTGTTCTGCAATCGCTCGCCCGCCTGCCGGTTCAGAACGATACCGACCTGGAAGTCTTTGTCGATGACCGGCAGGAACTTAAGGGACTGGCCCTCAAGCGCTGGTACGAGCTTGACCCTAAGGGGGCGCATCACGAGATTGTGACGCAGATCGGCTCCGCCACTCCGTCACTTGCCGCGCAGACGATTGCCTTTCTGCCAGACGAACAATTTCCGCAGTTTGAGCCGCTCTGGGCACAAGCACTGCTCGATACCAAAAGCCAATTGCGCGAGCGGGCGGTCGGCTCTCTGCTTGTCCGTTTTGGCACGGGAGCCGCAACCAACCAGGTGATCGCCAAACTCGACGAAAAGAGCGACTACCCTTGCGACGCACATATCGTCTCGCTGGCCTACCTGGCGCGGTTCAACCCTAATCTTGCGCGGGAGAGATTAAGGCACGAGGTTGCTACAAACGACGGCAAGTGCGGTGCGAGCCTCCTTACATGGATCTCTGAGCTCACCACCGCTCCCGTCCTCAACGATCAGGCCGTGGAGAACCTTGGCAGCAAGGACGTTGAAACCGTCAGGTCAGCCGTCCAATACCTCATCGCCTACAGCAGAAAGGAAGATGAGGCACCCCTCTGGCGTCGCTACGTCGAATGGACGTCGACGTACGAGGGAAAGACGGAACTGCTCGATAAATCAGAGCCTAATAAATGGAACCAGAACTTTGCCAGTTCGATCATTGGCGAGGAGATTGGTGATGCGTTGTTAAGGGGACAGGGATGGTTTGCTGATCCGGATTTAATCGAGCGCGTACTGAAAAGGTGCGTCGGGGAGTCGATGTGCAAGCGACTCAAAGATGACACTCGCGCGTCGGTTCCTCCTTACGAGCTAAATCTTCCTGACTCAGTAATGCAATCGGGCAAAATCGTTGATGAATTCATCGGCGTGGCGCAGTATGGAACCCGTTCACTCAAACTTTTCGAGGCGAAAATCAGCCAGTTCCCCCCGGGATCAAAGTTTGTTCTGCCCCGCTGGTATCATCCCTCCAACAGCGACGAGCGAATGCTTGAAGCAAAGGCTCGGACCATTCTGGAGAAGCACGGTATGTCCCTGGAGATCGCGCAGCCGTAATCTGACAATTACCACGGGGCAACACCGAGCAGCCCACATATCCCACACCGCATTCGCCAACGCAATCTTCTTCCCGCTCAAGAATAAACAGCCTGGTCCCGGTGCTGATCCCGCGAGCACAACACCTCCCCCGCCTCATATGCGAAACTGGATAGTCCCGCGCGAATACCTCTACCCCAGGACCTTCGCCGGCAAGGTTAACTGATGCCCGTTCTTCGCTCCGCTTTTATAGCACTCTCCCACAATCGGTCTCTTCGCAAATTCGCCGAGCAATCAAGCATCGGTGGCAAGCTCAGTTCGCGTTTCGTCGCCGGTCTCGAAATTGAAGACGCGCTCCGTGTCTGCTCCCAGGTCAATCAACAGGGGATGCACGTCACGCTCGACTCGCTCGGCGAAAGCGTCTCCACGGCCGCCGAGGCTCACCGCGCCGCAGATGTCTACCACCAGCTTCTAGATCAGATCGCCGCCCGCAAGCTCGACTCCAACATCAGCGTCAAGCTCACCCAGATGGGGCTTACGCAGGACCCCGCGCTCGCCGAAAGCATCGCCATGAGCCTCGCCCAGCACGCGCAGTCCACAGGCAACTTTGTCCGCATCGACATGGAAGACTCGCAACTCACCCAAGTCACGCTCGACATCGTGCGCCGTATTCACACACAACCAGATCTGCGCGGCTCCATCGGCATTGTCATCCAGTCGTACCTGTTCCGCTCCCAAGCTGACATAGAGCAGCTCATCGCCGAGGGCATTCGAGTCCGCCTCTGCAAGGGCGCGTACAAGGAACCTGGCGAAGTCGCGTTCCCCAAAAAATCCGACGTTGACGCCAACTATGTAAAGCTCGGCAACATGCTGCTGCAAAGCCCCATCTACCACGGCCTCGCCACGCACGACGAAAAGATGATCGAGGCGGCGAAGTCCTTCATCACGCAGCGCAACATCGAACGCAGTCACTTTGAATTTCAAATGTTATTCGGAGTGCGCCGCGATCTTCAGCGCAAACTCGTCGCCGAGGGCTATAACGTTCGCGTCTACATCCCATTCGGCCGCGAATGGTACCCCTACTTCATGCGCCGATTGGCAGAACGCCCCGCCAACGTCTTCTTCATCGCCAGGCAGATGTTCCGCCAATAGCACATCGGGCAGCTATTTTTCCCAATGGCGGACAGAATTCACCAGCAATCGACGCGACCAGGACTATTTCTTCAGAGGCCTCCCAAAGCACAACACGTACCCGTTGTTATCCACGATCTCGAACGCCCTCAATCCGTCTCCCGTGTCTTCCAGTTCCCGATGCATGGGAACGTTCTTGCCAACAAACTCCGCGTAAAGCGTGTCGGGATCGCTCGCATTGATATAGGCATCCCATCGTGCCCATTCGTGGCGCGAACGATTCGGCTGCGGATGCACTTCGGGCGCGATGGCCTTGAACATCAGCATCACCTGGTCGCGTCCCACAAAGGCCCAGAAATCCTCTTCCGGCCTCTCGCCCCCACCCTTGTAAAGAACGCTGAATCCCAGTCGAGATAGATAAAACTCCAGCGTAGCGTTCAAGTCATCAACGATAAAAAAAGGAGAAACACTGTTCAGCATTCGGGCTTCCTCCAGATAACGACTCTAACGCGGCACCAGATCGCGTCGGCGAGTAATCGAAGATCTCTGCGCCCATCTATGGCCGCCTCGATGCCGGGTCCCCATCCATGCCACAAGGCATGGGTGGGAAAGCTCGAAGTCAATCCGGTTTCGATGTGCTCTAGTTTCAGCGATCCCTTCCCCACGTACTGTCATTCCGACCGACCAACGGGAGCGGAGGAATCTGTGGTTGCTGTTCTGGCGCGCCTCACCATCTCTGGGTGCCCCATCCATGTCACAAGGCATGGGTGGGAAAGCACGAACTAACGCCCGATCCTAGTCCTTAATCTTCGCCACCCGTCCCGTACCCGGGAATTTCTGAAACTGCAGAATATCGTGTCCCGGCACCACGCGGTCGGCAGATCCCGCCAACTCGATCATCCGCTTCTGTTGCGCAATGTTCGCCGCATGATCCGCATCACTGAAGGTTGCGCTTGCCAGGTGCGCCGAAAGATTGAGGTAGAAGTAAACGTTGTCCGAACACAGAACATATGTCGGAGTTCCAGCCACGCGCAGATATTGTGACGCGTAGGTATGGCGCGACCCGGTGTATGCCGTGATACCCGGAAAAATCTCCACGCCGTCGCCGTCTACGAATCGCAGGCGGTGTTCCGTGTTCAGCTTCACCAGTTCCTCGACGTCCTCGGCGTCGATCCCGCCGTGATTGCCGCCCGCCTGCCACGCGTCGCCGGTGTAGTAGCGGTACTCCTCGCGTTGGATCCACACCGTCGCCTTCGGAAACAGATCGATGCCGCCCATGTGGTCCCAGTGCGCATGGCTGATCACAATGTCGGTCACGTCCTGCGGATTCACGCCGGCCGTCTTCACCGCCTCATCCGGCCGCAGAAAATCCTTCATGGGAAATTCCTTCAGGTGCGTGTCGCGATGAAAGCCACTGTCAAACAGGATTGTGTGCCCGCCGCCGCGAATCAGCCACACCACCATTGCGATGTCGACCTTCTGATCTTTTGGCCCGTTCACCACCAGCTCAGCCACTGGAACGTCAGGCGAAATTGCATAACGGATCGCCTCAATCGAATACTCAGGCGACTGCGCAACGGCGCAAGCTGCGAACAGTACCGCTCCAACACACAAAACCAGAATCCGCCTCATTCGACCAGCCTCACAATTGGTGCCACATCCATCCTCCGCTTTTGAGCCGGATGGGTGGGAAACCGGAAACCTGTTGAACGCTGACTAGTTCTTCGCCCCGCTAACCTCGTCCTTATAGACCTTGCCGCCCTTCATCACGAACGACACATGTTCAAGCACCTCGACGCGATCGAGAGGATTTTCTGTGACCGCAATCAAGTCCGCGTACTTTCCCGGTTCGAGCGTGCCAACGTCTTTCGCGCGATCGATCAGGTCGGCCGCCGATGAAGTGGCCGCGCGAATCGCGCCCGCCGGCGTCATGCCAAACTTCACCATGTAGTGAAACTGCTTCGCATTGTCGCCGTGCGGATACACGCCTGCATCGGTACCGAACGCAATCTTCACACCCGCTGCAACCGCCTTGGCAAAGTTCTCGCGTTGCAGCCGGCCCACCATCTTTTCCTTGTCGACGTTCTCCTTAGGCAGTCCGAACTCAACAGCTTTTCCCAAGGATGTAATCGTCGTTGTAGATATCCGCCACCAGGTACGCCCCGTGCTGCCTTCATCAACTCGATTCCTTCGGCGTCAATCAGACTGCCGTGCTCAATCGAGTCAACACCCGCGCGTACTGCATCCTTGATGCCCTGCGTGCCATGCGCGTGCGCAGCCACCTTGCGGCCCGCTGCATGGGCCGTATCGACCGCCATCTTCATCTCTTCATACGTCATCTGTTCCGCGCCTGGCTTGTCGCCCTGCGAGAGCACTCCTCCTGTAGCCAGTATCTTGATAACGTCCACCCCGTACTTCACCTGCTCGCGAACCGCATGCCGTACCGCCTCCGGCCCATCGGCAAGTTGGTAGTCACGCTCAGCCGGATACATCAGGTTCTCCACGCCCGGAGCAAATCCGTTCATGTCGCCATGTCCGCCGGTGATCGAGATAGGCGGGCCGCTCGCCACCACGCGTGGTCCCGGAAAGTCGCCCGCGTCGATTGCCTTGCGCAGATCTACCGCAAAGAAGGGCTGCGAACCCACGTCACGCACACCGGTGAATCCGGCCATCAGCGTCTTGTTCGCATTCAGCACCCCGTTGAAGCCGCCGTCAAACGGCGTCTCTTTCACGTCCCAGATCGGATCGTAGTGATCGGAACGCGCCTCAAGATGTGTGTGGCAGTCAATCAGGCCGGGCAGTACCCAGTCCTTCGAAAGATCCACCACCATTGCCCCTGTTGGAATCGAGACCTCGGCTGCCGGCGCGATCTTGCTGATCCGTTCGCCTTCTACCACCAGCACCACGTTATCGCGCAGCTTGTCGCTGGTTGCATCAAACAGGTGGCCGGCCTTGATGTACACGGTCTGCGGCACGGTTGCGGTGTTCTTTGCTGGCTGTGCATTAACAGCGAGAGCGGAACATCCAAGGGCGAGCACCAGCAAACCGGCGCGTTGAGCTGGAACAGGAACAGAGAACAATCTGGCCTCCATGAGACGGAAAGTGTTCTGCACATTATAGAGATTGGAAATGCGCGGGCTATGTCCGCGGAACTCGCTGGCCTTCGGATCGCCGCCCGCGCCTGCTCCGGCAGCGGACAAGTCTCGGCCTTCTGCAAATCGGGCACTCCCACGGGTAGTAGCCGAAAAACGGCCAGATGTACTGCTGCAGGAAACCGGCGCGGGGAAGGCGTCGCATGCGCAGTCTCCCACATTCCGGACAGGATATTGAGGGGGAATGCGGATCGTCCAGGGAGACCTTGCCAGACACTATAAACAGCCTTTCATCGCACGGCACTGCACACATTTTGCGCATGAAGGCATTCGGGACGGGGAATCCGGAAAAACTTCAAGCAAGCGTTCAGTTCAGCCCACCGAGGATTTCTTAACCTTTTAACCGACCAAGCCCAGATTTTGCAAGTTCTGCAATCGCGCGAGCTAGCGTCGGCGATGCATTCAGCGACTCAGGACGCTCGAGGCGAACACCAAGTTTCAATGCAAATTCCTTAAACGCGATGTCCACGTCGTAGAGGATCTCGACATGGTCACACAGAAAGCCTATCGGTTGAAGCAGGAGTGTCTTCACCCCTTCCTGGGCGATTGCAGTAAGGGTCTCTTCAACGGTCGGCCCGATCCACGGACCACCGCTCGCCCCCTGGCTCTGGAAGGCAAACCACCACTTCGGGATTCCCGGAACTCGCTCTGCGACCAGCTCCGCGGTTCTCCTCGCCTCCCGCGCGTAAGGATCGGCGCCCTCGCCCGGCCACAGCCGCGGACCCGCATTCTCTCCCGCGGAAACATCTGGCGGCTGCACCGTCCGCGTTGGAACGCTATGCGCCGTAAACAGTACGGGCACGGGTGCACCCGTCTCTTCTTCAAGTCGAGCTTCGGCGGCTCGCAGCCGCTCTGCGAAGGCTTCAGCAAGCAGAGGGTCCTGCGCCCAGCCTTCGGTGAAATCGATCTTCAACGCGCCGGCCTCGGCCTGCACCGCACGCTTGTAGAGCCCAACACTAGTGCGCGAGTTCTGCGGAGCAAGACAGATCACTGCTGCCTGCTCCACACCATCGGCGCGCATCTTGTGGACAACGTCGGGAATGTATGGCTTCCAGTTCCGCATTCCAACGTAGACTGGCGCGTCGATGCCCTCCATCACGAGCTGAGCTTCCACAAGCCGGCCCTGCTCCAGCGTGATCTCAGTCAACGGACTGCGCCCGATCAGCGAATACCGGTGTTTGATCTCCTCGATGACGTGCTCCGGCAGTGGTCGCCCGCTGACCACGTTGCGCAGGTATTCGGGAATCTGCTCCACGGTCTCCGGCGTGCCATGCGCCAGCAGCAATACGGCCTGCTTAGACATCTCGGTTCTCCATGCGGAACTCCCGCACCATCTTCACGACGGCCTGCACGTTCTCAACCGGTGTCAGAGGAACAATGCCATGACCGAGGTTGAAGATGTGGCCCGGCCGCCCGGCCGCGGCGCGCAGAATCTCCTTCACCCGCAGTTCCAGTACCTCAATCGGTGCAAAGAGAGTGATGGGATCGAGATTGCCCTGCACCGCGTGCGCGTGGCCCACTTCCTTCCAGCCAACATCGAGAGGCTGACGCCAATCGAGGCCGATCACGTCAGCACCCGTCGCGGCCATCTGCGAAAGCAGACCCGCAGTCTCGACACCGAAGTAGATTACCGGTACGCCCATCTGCTGTACCGCGCGAACCAGCCGCATCGAAGCCTCGAATGCGTAGTCGCGGTAATCCTGCAGCCCCAGCGAGCCAACCCAGCTGTCGAATATCTGGATCACGTCGGCGCCCGCCTGCACCTGCATCCGGCAGTACTCGGTCAACACAACGACAATCTTGTCCAGCAGGGCACGCCACGTCGGCGTGTCGGTGTACATCATCTGCTTCGTGAAGATGTAGTTTCTCGACCCGCCACCCTCGATCATGTAGCTGGCAAGGGTGTAGGGAGCGCCGCAGAAACCAATCACGCCCAGCCGGTCGCCAAAATGCGCAGCAACCTTTTCAATAGCGCGCGCTACATAGGCCAGATCGGCTGCACGATCGATCCGCAACGCCTTGACATCTTCGGCTGTGCGCACCGGGTGGTGCACCACCGGCCCCTCACCCGCCTGAAATTCAAATGGAAGGCCCATCGGCTCGAGCGGCAGCAGCAAGTCGGCAAAGATGATCGCCGCATCAACCCCCAGCTTTTCGGCTGCGGTGATGGTTACTTCGGCTGCGAGTTCCGGCTGCTTACAAATCTCCACCAGCGTGTGGTGTTTCCGCACGTCGCGGTACTCCTGCATGTAGCGCCCGGCCTGGCGTAGAAACCATACGGGAGTACGATCGACCGGCTTGCGCAGGCAGGCTCGCAAAAATCGTGTGCCTTCGAGAATTGTCTCCTCGCCGGCGGAAGTGTTCTCAACAATATCCATGTAAACCGATTCTAACGGGCCGAACCCCGGCTCAGAGATGCAGCGTCGGCCATTTGCCGCCAACGCGTTTCACGTCAAAGGTCCGCCCGTGCACCTCAAGCTGATACGTTCCATCTGGAGGAGTCTGGTTCGCCGCAGTGATGCGCAGGCTGGTCCAAACAGCTACGGTAGGCTTCTCATGATCCAGCTTGGTTACGAGCGCCACCGTGCAGTCACTCTCGAAATTATCCCCTCGCAGAGTGCCGCGCAGGTGATCGGTTGTATGTTTCTCTTTGCTGCCCTTCTCCATACGCTCCTCTGGATTGAAACCACATGCCATTTAAGGGAACAGAAGCTGTCACATTTCTGGTTCCGGCTATCTTACTTCAATCGGCGCAACTGTCGATACGCTCAATCGCTTTCCGGCTGTCCAGAGAGCATACAACGGCAATTCAGGTCCCATCTGGCAGCGGTAACCAGTTTCAAGCGGCATGGGTTCTCCGCCCGCAGATCAGAGGGGACAAATGGGAACGGATGTGTGGCGCTCGCAGCAAATAACCGGGCGCAAGAGGTCTGGCGAATCGCCCTACGAATCGGCGATCGGATAATCGAGGTTGAATGGGAAAATCAACTCCGCTTCGGTGGCGACAGGCTTTCCGTTCAAAGTCGCTGGTTGAAAACGCCACGTTCTCACGGTTTCCAGGACGATCTTGTCCAATCGATTTCCCAGTCCTTTAACGAGGTTCGCACTCACCACCTGGCCGAATGCGTCGACGCTGACGTCAACTACGATTTTCTGTTCTGAGGATGGAAGAAGCGATCGGTCGGTAACCGGCGGATGCGGTGAGAACACGGGGAAAGCAGGATGGATGTCTTCGGCATCGCTTCCGTTGCCGGTCATGGCAATGGAAGATCCATCGCCGTGATGGGGCGACCGCGTTGATCCCCCGCCTGACTTCTTGAGAGCAGGCACCTGCATGGGGATATCGGTTTTCTTGGCCGCATCGGCTTTCGGCACAGGATCGTGGACGTGTGCTGCGAACTGGGATGCGGGGAGTTCAATCGTGATGGCGTGTGAACCACCCGCAAAAGCGAGTTTGGCAACTGCCTGAGTTTTGACGGGCTCGACGATCCTGATGCTGAAGCGGGTGCCGAACAGAAACACGCAGACAAAGAAGGAGCCATGCAAAGCTGCAGAAATCAAGCTCGCGCGGAAGAGGCGCTTTGACCGCTCGGTTGGAGATAGCATGTTGACCTCGCCTCGGAAAGGGACGGTCGGTGAATCGATTGTCGCACAGGATGCGAAATCCTTGGCCCGCTCCTATAGCGCCTTGCGAATGCGTTACTCTAACTCTTCAGGAGAACCCAGCCAAACAATGCTCAAATTGCGGAGACTTCCCTTCACCGTTCTGGCCCTAATTGCTTTCTGCTCAACACTCCTCAGAGCGCAACAGCCTGCGGCGACCCCGACCGAGGATTACGTTCGCTCGCACTACACGAAATATGAGTTCCGCATTCCGATGCGGGATGGGAAGCGCTTGTTCACGGCCGTGTACGTGCCAAAAGACGCGCCGAGCGGCCCCTATCCGTTTTTGATGGATCGCACCCCCTACAGCGTGGCGCCATACGGAGAGGATCAGT
The DNA here is from genome assembly GCA_963832035.1 of uncultured Acidobacteriaceae bacterium. GTDB lineage: Bacteria > Acidobacteriota > Terriglobia > Terriglobales > Acidobacteriaceae > Telmatobacter. The sequence continues at coordinate 537,152 of CAWHSK010000007.1, forward strand.
ATCCGAAAACCCTTGGCCCTTCCCCGGAGTTTGAGAAAAGCGGATACATCTTCGTCTATCAGGACGTTCGCGGGCGGTGGATGAGCGAGGGCGACTTTCTTGAGATGCGGCCGCACATCGATAACAAGAAGGGGCCGCAGGATGTGGACGACGCCTCGGACACGCACGACACCATCGACTTTCTGCTGAAGCATGTCGAGAACAACAACGGCAAATTTGGAATCTGGGGAATCTCGTACCCGGGGTTCTATACGTCGGCATCGATGATCGATTCGCATCCGGCGCTGGTGGCCGCGAGCCCACAGGCGCCAATGACAGATCTTTTTCTGGGTGATGACGGTTATCACGGCGGCGCGTTCATGCTCTCGGCGAACTTCGGATTCTACGCGTCCTTTCGGCCGCAGAAAGAACCGCAAGCGCCAAAGCCGACCGTACCGTTTGACTTCGGAACGCCGAACAGCTACCAGTTTTATTTAAAAGCCGGAAACATCGCCAACTTGGACAAGCTTTATCTGAAGGGCTCCAACTGGTTGTTCAACGACCAGGCCTACCACACGACATACGACGCCTACTGGAAAGAGCGGGATTTGTCGCAGCACATGAAGAACATAAAGTGCGCGGTGTTGGTGGTGGGCGGTTGGTATGACGCCGAGGACTTAAGTGGACCGTACCGGACGTTTTATGCGACTTCGAGGTTTAATCCGGAGACCCCGACGACACTCGTAGAAGGGCCCTGGGTACATGGCGGATGGGCGCGCGGCGACGGTTCGCACCTGGGCGATGTGCAGTTCAACGCAAAGACGAGTGAGTATTTCCAGCAGAACATTCAGTTCCCCTTCTTTGAGCACTACTTGAAAGGCAAGGGTGCCGCGCAGCCGAAGGCCGTCGTATTTGAAACGGGGACGAATGTGTGGCGGCACTTTGATCAATGGCCGCCAAAGGCAGCCACGGCAAAAACGCTGTACTTTCATGCCGGTGGAAAGCTGAGCTTCGATCTGCCGACCGAAGTGCAAAGCAGAGATGACTACGAGAGCGATCCGAATCACCCAGTGCCGTTTGTAGGGTATATAACTGATACGGTTCCGCAACGCTACATGGTAGACGATCAGCGATTCGCGAGCGAAAGGCCGGATGTACTGACCTACGTGAGCGATCCGCTCGAAGAGGACGTAACAATCGCAGGTCCGATCTCGCCGAAGTTGAAGGTAGCGAGTTCGAGCACGGATTCGGATTTCGTTGTGAAGCTGATTGACGTGTATCCGGACAATTATTCCGTTGCAGGCGAAGAAGGCCGGCCCAACAAGCGGATTTTAGATGCGCCACCTCTGCTCATGGGCGGATATCAGCAGTTGCTCCGCGGCGAACCGTTCCGCGCAAAGTTTCGCAATAGCTGGGAAAAACCGGAACCGCTGGTACCGGAGAAGCTCACAGAGATCAACTTCTCCATGCCTGACTTGTTCCACACTTTCCGCCGCGGACATCGGATTATGGTGCAAGTGCAAAGCAGCTGGTTCCCGCTGACAGATCGAAATCCACAAATTTTTGGCGATATTCCCAACACGCCCCCGGAACAGTTTACGAAGGCGACAGAGCAGGTATTTCATCAGAAGGATGCTGCTTCGGGCATTGAGGTGCTGGTGATGCCGAAGATGCAAGGAGCCGCGTCCAAAGATTAGGGACTAGGATTAGTAGCTTGGGATTGGAAATTAGAAAGCCGGGTATCCGCGAGGATTTACCGACTGTCGTTTTCACGACGTCTTGAGGTGTTCTATGTTTGCTCGTTCGTATCGTTCCGTTGCTTTTCTGGCCGCGGTCTTCTTGACTGCCGCGCCTGTGATCCGCGCCGAAGAAGGGATGTGGACCTTTGACAATCCGCCTTTGAAGCAACTGGCGGCGAAATACAACTTCCATCCGACCCAGCAGTGGCTGGATCATTTGCGCCTTTCAAGCGTGCGGTTAAATGACGGCGGATCGGGTTCATTCGTGAGCTCGGATGGGTTGCTGTTGACAAACCATCACGTAGCGCGTGGGCAGTTGCAGAAGAACTCGACGGCTGAGCACGACTATCTGCTCAACGGGTTTTATGCAGCGACGCCGGACCAGGAGATGAAATCTCCGGATCTCGAGATCAATGTGCTCGTCGGAATGGAGGATGTGACTTCGCGCGTGCAGGGCGCAGCCAAAGGTATTGCGGATGAAGCGAAAGCAATGAAGGCGCGCGAAGCAGCGGTCGCAGCAATCACCAGGGAAAGCCAGGACAAAACCGCGTTCCGCTCTGACGTGGTGTCGTTCTACAACGGCGGCGAATACTGGCTGTACCAATATAAGGCGTACACCGACGTCCGGCTGGTCTTTGCACCGGAACAGCAAGCCGCCTTTTTCGGTGGCGATCCCGACAACTTTACCTACCCGCGCTATGACCTCGATATGGCGCTGTTCCGCGTCTACGATAATGGCAAGCCGCTGCACACTGACAATTTTCTGAAGTGGAGTGCGAAGGGCGCCGCTCCCGGCGAACTGATCTTTATCTCCGGTCATCCCGGATCGACTTCGCGGCAAGACACCATGGCGCAACTTCTGATAGAGCGGGACGTGGTGGAACCAGCAGTGACGGACTATCTGAAACGGCGACTTGCGGCAGCACAAGCGTATGCGGCCCAGGGCCCCGAACAGGCTCGTCAGGTTGGATCAACAATTTTCGGCTTGCAGAACAGCCTCAAGGTCTACGTCGGACGGACCGAGGCTTTGGCAGACAAGAACCTGATCGCGAAGAAGCAGGCTGAGGAAGACGACTTCCGCAAGAAGGTTGCTACCAATCCAGAGTGGGAAAAAGAATACGGTGGCGCATGGGACACGATAGCCAAAACGGAAGAGAAGGCGAAGCCCGAGTTTCGATATCAGATCTATCGCCGAACAGACAGCAGGCTATTCGCGATTGCGCTGATCCTTGTGCAGTATTCCGCGGAGATCAAGAAGCCTGATGGAGAACGCTTGCCGCAGTTCCATGATGCGAATCTGCAGTCCCTGAAATTCCAGATGCTGTCACCGGCGCCAATTACGGTCGGGACAGAAAAACTGTTCATGAAGGCAGCTTTGAACCTCGGCGAAGAAAAGCTGGGCAAGGACGATCAGTATATACAGGCTGTGCTCAATGGCGGCCCGGTGGACGCGACGGTGGATTCGCTGATCGACGGCACGAAGTTGAGCGATGTGGCTACGCGCAAAGCGCTCATGGATGGCGGCGAGCAGGCGATCGCGGCTTCTACAGATCCGATGATTGTTGCCGCGCGACGCGTGGACCCGGTTGTGCGGGAAACGCAACGCAAGATGCGTGACACGATCTCCAGTGTGCTGACGCCCGCGGGAGAGAAGCTCGGAAAGGCGCGCTTCCTGGTGTATGGGAAGAACGCATATCCCGATGCGACATTTACTCTGCGCTTGAGTTACGGGACGGTGGACGGCTATCCCTACAATGGAACGATTGCGCCACCGTTCACGACATACTACGGGCTTTACGACCGCGCTTACAGCTTCGGCAACAAGGCGCCTTTCAACCTGACGCCGAAAGAAGAGACAGCGCTGGGGAAGCTGGAAATGACAACGCCGTTGGACTTTGTCTCGACCGGCGACATCATCGGTGGAAATTCCGGTTCGCCCGTAGTAAATCGCGAAGGCGAACTGGTCGGCCTGGTCTTTGACGGCAACATCGAATCGCTGGCGGGAGACTTCGTTTACGACGGGACAAAGAATCGCGCAGTCGCGGTACACTCGTCGGGAATGATTGAAGGCCTGCGGAAGTTGTACGGTGCAGATGCCCTCGCTGATGAGTTGGAAGGAAAGAGATAACTCTAAGTTCGTAGTTCTTGATCCAAAAGTCCTAACGGGAAGGGGAGCCTTGATGGCTTCCCTTCTCTTTTTTGAATGATGAAAAAAGAGCGTTACCGATTCTTGGTTGCGGACTGAGGTTCGCGGAGAGCCGGAAGAATGAACCCCATAATTACGAGTGCTACCGGAACAGTGAACATGCCGGCACGGAGGCTGCCAGTGTGCGTCGAAGCGATACCAGCGATCCAGGGGAGGACCGAGCCACCGAAGCCGGCGGTGAAAAGAATCCAGCGGGAGTCAGCGGTGTGACGGGCGCGCGCGAAGAAGCCAGCGAGAACCAGTGGATAGGTAGGCGCCAGCGCTGCTCCAAGCAGAAACATGGCCACGTTGCGGGCGGCGACGGAGGGAGCAAGCTCAAGCAGCAACGCGGACGCGAATGCAATCGCGATGGCGACGCGGAAGACGCGCATGGGTGCGGTGCGCAAGAGAAGTAAAGACGACAAACCCCGAGAGGAGAGGAATCCTGCCCAGTAAAACGACGTGGAGGCAGCAGCGAGCACGACTCCACTCCCCGCCATGCGAAGCGCGTAAGTAGGAAGCCACGCAGCGACCGTGTTTTCGATGCCAACCTGCAGAAATGCCGCGAAAGCAAAAACAGCGACGAGACGAAAGGCGGTGTGGGCAGCCGAAACGTCTTCCAGGGAATGCGTCGGCTCGGGACCATCGCGAAGGATCAAGCCACAGGCGGTCGCGGCCAACGCCGAGGCGATAGCGAAGAGGATGTACGCCGCGCGATAGTCGTGGTGCACGAGGATACGGGCGGCGATAAGCGGAGCGGCGAGGGCTCCGATGCTCCAGCTGAAGTTGAGGAACGTAAGCATCGGCGCGCATCGATCTGGATACGCGCGACCCACAAAGAGCGTCACTGCGGACATCGGCACACCAACGCTGATGCCCAGCAGCAGAAACGCGGGAGCCAGTAACGGGCGTGGGCTGGCGGCAACCGCGAGACAAGTGCAGATCATTGCGCTGAAGCCGATGGTCATTATCCGCGCATAGCTGCCGCGGCACAACAAGGCGCCGAGCGAAGTACCAGCGAAGTAGAGAAGAAAGAGCAGGCCGGAGTCAGAATCGCTTAGGTGAAAGCGCGCCGCGAGAGATGGAAGCAACGCGCCACCGACAGCGTGCAGCACACCGGTGAGCGCGAAGACCGGATGAAGGACGGCTAGCGTTCGTGCCGGAGAGGTCTTGAATGCAAATGGCATCGAAGACTCAGGTACGCTTGATGCGGTTGCGTTTCGGATTGGGCGGACTGGTGGACTCGCGAATCACGAGCTCAGGGTGAATGGGAACGAAGTCAGGAAATACGGCCTGCGAGCGGATGCGCTGTAGCAGAATGCGCGCGGCCGTGGTGCCCATTTGATAGAGCGGCTGGCGGATAGTGGTGAGACTTGGATTATGGAACGCAGCGCCCTGAATGTCGTCGAAGCCAACGACCGAAACGTCCCCGGGAACCTGAAGGCCATGGTTCATTAAAGCGCGAATCGCGCCGATGGCCGCGACATCGTTGTAGCAAAGCAGCGCTGTAAAGTCCGCGCCTCGCTGGATCAGTTCGTTGGCGGGATCGAATCCGAGTTGAGGCGTGGAGACGCGGAGTTGGAGTTGCACCACGAGTTCTGGGGGTACAACCAGCTTAAGATCTCGCGCCACGGCCATCAGGCAATTCCACCGATCGTCCGCATCGGAGCTATGGCTACCGCCGCGCATGAAAGCGATTTTGCGATGCCCAAGCTGGTAGAGATGGCGCAGGGCAAGCTCCGCTGCGCGCCTCTGGTCGAGGACAACATTTGTGACGCCTTCGATCTTGCGATGACCTGCAACGACAACGGTGGGGAGAATTCCGACATTTTTTTCGAGGGTAGTGTCTATAAAGATAAAACCTTCGACAGAGCGATCCATGAAGAGACGTGGATACTCCTCGATCAGATCGGGCTTGCGACGGTGACTTGCGGTGAGGTAGAAGTATCCTTCTTCGATCAGGTGCTCTTCGACGCCGCTGAGAACCTGCATGGCATAGCTGTCACTGAGTTCGGGAACGAGGACGCCGACAGTGAAGGTTTGACGCTTACGCAACGAGCGCGCAAAAAAACTGGGGCGATAGTCGAACTTTGCGGCAGCTTCGGTGACCCGGTCACGGGTGTCCTGCGGGATGGAGCGAACGCCGGGAGCGTTGTTCAAAACCAGCGAAATGGTCGCGGGTGAAAGATTGAGATACTCGCCAAGCGTGCGCAGGCTGATTGGTTGACCCGGCTGCGGCGCCGCTCCAGGTTTGAGTCGCTTGGGCATGCACTCCTGTTTTAACACCGCAGAGGTAGAGTGCGCTGTATTTTCGTGCTCTTTGGAGCAGGTGGTGAGCATGCTCACGTCGATAGTGTGGCTCAATGGAAGGCGCATGCGCGAAAATGATCTCGCCTAAGATTTGAGTTGGAGGACTGTATGAACCGGCGGTTTATCTTTTGCGTCATCTTATTTGTATTTATGTTGAGCGCGAGGCATGTGCTCGGGCAGGAGGGAACCGAGCCTGTGGGGATTTTCGAGGGCCACCAGGACGTGGGCACCGTGCTGCATCCCGGATCGACAAGCTACGACGCCGAGAAGCAAAGTTACACGGTGACGGGAAGCGGCGACAACATGTGGTTCGGCATCGATGATTTTCAGTTTGCGTGGAAAAAGATGAGCGGGGATGTGGCGATCTCAGCCAACATCGCATTTGTGGGCGAGAAGGGGAACAACCATCGCAAAGCCGTGCTGATGATAAGGCAAAGCCTCGATCGCAATTCTCCAGCGGTAGATATTGCGCGACACGGAGATGGGTTGACTTCGATGCAGTTTCGCGATGCCGCGGCCGCCGATGATCACGAAGTGCAATCGAACGTCCTAGGGCCGAAACGAGTGAGGCTTGAGAAGCGCGGCGATTACCTCTATGCGTTCGTCTCAGGCCCGGATGGAAAGCTCGCACCGTCGGGCGCTTCGACAAAACTCGCGCTGAATGGGCCTTTTTACGTGGGAATCGGAGTTTCAGCACACGACAAGGACGCGACTGAAACGGCCATCTTCTCGAAGGTGAAGATCGAGTCCCTCACGCAAACTGGAGCCAAGCCGGTTCTGTACAGCACGCTCGAAACAGTGCCCATTGCATCGGCTGACCGGCGAGTGGCCTATGTGGCGCCAGCACATTTTGAGGCGCCCAACTGGTCGAGGGACGGAACCTACTTTTTGTTTAACCAGGACGGAGGAATTTATCGTCTCGCGGTCAATAGTAGCGAGCCCATTCGGATTCCAACTGATCCCCAGGTGAAATGCAACAACGATCATGGAATCTCACCTGACGGCACAATGCTGGCGATCAGCGACTCGACTGAGGCAGGAAAATCCATGGTCTACACGCTGCCAATCGCGGGCGGAACACCAAAACAGATAACGCAATCCGGCCCATCGTATTGGCATGGGTGGTCGCCCGATGGTGCAACACTGGCGTTCGTGGGGCAGCGTGGCGACAACTTCGACATCTATTCCATCCCCGTAAATGGCGGCGAGGAGAAGCGGCTAACGACTGCGGCAGGGCTGGATGACGGACCGGAATACTCGCCGGACGGACACTGGATCTACTTCAACTCGGAACGCACCGGGCACATGCAAATCTGGCGAATGCACCCGGACGGAAGCGACCAGGAACAGGTCATTACAGATGAGACGAACGACTGGTTCCCACATATCTCTCCGAACGGAAAATGGATGACATTCGTAGCATTCGAAAAAGGAGTGACAGGCCATCCGCCGGACAAAGACGTGACTCTGAACGTGGTGTCGCTGACTGATAAAAAATCGAAAGTACTCGCAAAGTTGTTCGGCGGCCAGGGGACCAACAATGTGCCGTCGTGGTCGCCAGACAGCACGAAGGTGGCATTTGTCAGCTATCAGTACTTGGTGCCGGAGACCAGGGAGTAAGTCGGAAACATCGAGGTGAGCGCCAAATGGATGCGAGGGCATGGCTGGAGTCAGACGGCCTGAAGTTGGGAACAATCATCACCATTGACCATCCAGCGATCGTGGAGATCGCGCGTCTTGCCGGATTTGACTGGCTCTGGATCGATGGGGAACACGGGCGCTTCAACGAAGTCAGCGCCGCCACCGCGTGCGCGGTCGCAGCAGGCGGACCGCCGACATTCGTGCGATTGCCCGACTGTTCGCCCACGGCTATCAAGCGCTTTCTCGATATTGGCTGCGATGGAATCATTTTGCCCCAGGTTTCATCGGCAGCCGAAGTGGATGAAATTGCGCGTGCTGCGCTTTATCCGCCTCGCGGAGAGCGTAGCGTGGGAATTGCGCGGGCGCAAGGCTACGGCGCCAGGTTCGCGGAGTGCCTCGAACGACAGGAATACGCAATCATCGTTCAAATCGAGAACGTGGCTGGAGTCAGGAATGCGGAGGCAATCGCAAACCACGCGGCCGTCGATGCGGTCGTGATCGGCCCGTATGACCTCAGCGGATCGTTCGGAATTCCCGGCAAGATCGAATCGCCCCAGGTCGTTGAGAGCATCGCCTCGGTGTTGACAATATGCAAAACGGCTGGCAAACCGTGTGGAATTTTTGCCACAACGTCTGAAAAAGCCAAAACCTACGCAAATCAAGGCTTCAATCTGATCGCGGTCGGAATGGACTGCACCGTTCTGTTAGAGGGCTACAAAATGGTGCGCGCAGCTCTCCCGTGAGAAGGCGGCGAGTCCCATTAATCTGACGAGTGTGTTCAACTGCGGCCGCTTCCCACGAGTGAACAATTGCCGGAAACATGATCGTCAGCTGAGGTTGGGGTAAACTAGTGAAACCGTATATCGTTCCCACCCGCGGAGGGATGGGTGAGCGGTTGATACCGGCGGTCTTGAAAACCGTTGTGCCTGAAAGGGTACCGGGGGTTCGAATCCCTCTCCCTCCGCCATAAAGTATCTATAATAAATAACCTGAGAGAACTACTTAAAGTTAACACGTAATTCCGGGCAAATACGCTAGAAGTGCCCACCGAGAGGGACGAGAGAACATTCTCTCCCCCTGAAAATCAGGGACGAAGGGCCTGAATTCTCTGTTCGCAAAACAGGGAGTGCCCTTTCGAATTCCCGGGCGCCGGCGATCCGTCGAACAAAGTATGAAGCTGGTCTGGCGAAAACAGCCTCGTCGACTGAGCCCGAACTGCCTCGCCACGCTCTCAGAGCGTAATCAGTGGACTCGGATTGTTACGCGAAACCACAAGCATCAGGTGGCTCTTTCGCGCGGCTGAGTGCAACATACAGGAGACAGCGGGCATCCTCTTTATTGGGAAAGGTTTTTTGCGTCGCAGGGCATGACAATCACACTTTCGCATTCCAGCCCTTTCGCTTTATGAATGGTGCTGATGGCTCTTCGCTGGGGCTTGGGTCGTGAATAAACGCGGCGATGTGTAATCTCCGCAAAGCCGTTTTCGAGGCTGTCGAAGTCGCCAAGGCACGTTGCCTCCCAAAATTCTCGATGACAGTCGATCTTGATATCGGCGAAGTGTTGATTGCTCGACGCAAGTTCGGAAACCTGACGGAGCAGCTTAGCCACGCCGCAGTGATTAGGCTCGTTTACCAAAAAGCGCGCGAGGTCTTGAATGGCTGCGGGTTTGCCGCGGCACGAACGGGTGCAGCCGTCCCGAACTTCTTGTTCGAATCGGTTGCCAAAGGCGGAGGGGCTTAATGGCGACTGCCATCGTGCCCGCCATCTATGACGCTCAATTGGCGGATCGCAATGTCGAGGTCGAAACCGAAGCGGCGTATGCGATGGTCAAGCGGCTCGCGCGCGAAGCAGGACTGATGATGGGTCCGTCGGCTGCCGCCGCCGTCGTTGCCTGCGAGCAAATCGCGAAACAAGAAGCTGCGGCCGGACGGCCGGCGACCATCGTCACAGTGTTACCGGATTCGGCGGACAAATATCTGAGCGAGCGCTTTTGGGAGGAGGCATGAGCACTCTGATGGTCGCGCGAGCTGTATACGATGCATTTCGCACTCATGGGGAAGAGACCTACCCTCATGAGTGTTGTGGGGCGCTCCTGGGCAGCCCGATGCTAAGGGATGGAGGGTGATGGAGTCGACCCGGGCAGGAAACACGCGGACGGATTCGGCGCACAACCGCTACCATATCGCTCCCATCGAGCTGGTGCGAATCCAGCGCCTCGCGCGAGACAAAGGGCTGAAGATTGCCGGGTTCTATCACTCCCATCCCGACCATCCGGCGCAATGGTCTACAACCGATTTTGCTGAAGCACATTGGCTGGGGTGTTCGTACGTGATTATCGCGGTTTCACAGGGCACCGCTACAGACACCAACTCTTTCCTCCTGGCAGGTGCGATTGAAGAAGACAAACGGTTTGAGCAACAAGAGATCGAGATCGAACATTGACCTGCCGAGCCGCGAAGAAATGCGGCAGAGAAATCAAACAAGGACTGAATCGAATGTTGATTTATATTCCGACGCCACTGCGTTCCTACGCAGACGGCAAAGACGCAATCGAAATCACCGCGCCGACGATTTCCGATGCTCTCGACGCCCTCACGCAGACGTATCCGGAGCTGCGCAAGCATCTCTTTACTGGCGAAGGTAAGTTGCGTGCGTTTGTGAATCTCTATCTGAACGATGAAGACGTACGTTATTTTCCTTCAAAGGAGAATTCGGAAGTCTCCCCAAAGGACACGCTTTCGATTATTCCTTCGATCGCGGGAGGCGGCCCGCTGAAGTGACGAAACGAAGCCAAGAGGCGATCTGCAAGTGTTCCGCGTAAAACACAAAATTCATAGACTTCATTGAACACAGATAGGCCGGTTGAGAATGGGCGTCCGCGGAGCCGCAAGTAAGTCCCAAGTTCTCGGAGGCGGCTCCCGCCGGAGCCATGGTCGTTTCGGGCCCATCAGCACCTACTTCATCGCCGAGGTCGAATTGTTTGCGCTTCGGAAGGGCAGTCGGATTTGGAGCACCCGCTCTCGAGTGCGCTCCTCGGAAAGGTTGCGAGCGCGTGCGTGCAGCAAGTCATCGAGCGAGATCATCCCAACTATCCTGCGCTCTTCGTTGCTATCCACAACGGGCATTCGCGTATGCCCTGTTTCTGCCATTCGATAGACAACGGTCGACAGCGGTTCATCGGCAAACGCCATGGTCGGGTTGGACCGCGCAAGGTCGGACATCCGAGTCAATTCGCCAGGGTGGGAGGCCAAGTCTTTGCGCGTGATCACCCCGCTTAGCCGGCGGTCAGCTTCAATAACGGGATAGAGGTGTTGCCCACGTGCCGGATGGCCGTCCTTCACCATACTCCGTGCCTCGGCAACCGTGCCAGCACCATCGAATGCTATCAGTCTGGTACGCATCACTTCGCGGACGAAAATAACCTCCAACGGGTCCACGCTGTATTCGCGGCTGAGGTGAAATCCACGCCGTGCCACTTTCTCGGTCAGAATCGAACGTTTCAATACCAGAACGGTGAAGGTGTGGGCGATGACGGCGGCAACCAGCAGCGGCAGTATCATGTTGACATCGTGGGTCAGTTCAATTGCGAAGACAATTCCCGTAAAAGGGGAGCGCATGGTACCCCCGAGAATCGCTCCCATGCTGACGAGTGGCCAAAACCCAGCGCCCGCCGCGGGAAGAAAGGATGCTTCAAGGCCGCCCAACGCGCCGCCCATCATCAGCAACGGAGCCAAAACTCCGCCAGAGGTGCCGGACCCAAGCGACACTGCCCAGATGGTGGATTTTACCAGAAGAATACCTAGCAGCAGGCCGATAGCTCCGTTGCCCTGAAGAAGCGATCCGATGGTGTCGTAGCCCACACCCAGCGCCTGCGGAAAGATCAAACCTCCAACGCCAATTACGAGGCCACCGATAGCCGGCCACCACATCCAGTGAATAGGTAGCTTGGCGAAGGCGTCTTCAGCTGCATATACCGCGCCTGTCAACAACGCGGAAAGCGCCCCGGCGAGAATACCGCAAATAACGCAACCAATAAGCCCGGCCGGACCAATAAACACCGGATGCGCCGGTGTGGGGAACAGAGGGCCGAGACCAATAAGGTATCGCCGTGCGGCGCCAGCTGTGGCACTGGCCAGTGCCACCGGAATGAGACTGCGCGGCTTCCATTCGAAAAGCAGCAGCTCGACCGCTAGAAGGATTGCCGACAACGGCGCGGCAAAGGTGGCAGACATGCCCGCTGCTGCACCAGCCACTAACAGCGTCTTCCGTTCGACGCTCGTGAGATGAAAGAATTGTGCGATCATCGATCCGAATGCGCCGCCGGTCATGATGATCGGGCCCTCGGCACCGAAAGGTCCTCCGGTTCCAATCGACAAAGCCGCGGACAGCGGTTTGAGAATGGCCAGCCGTGGTTGCACTTTGCTTCCGCCGATGAGAATCGACTCAATGGCTTCCGGTATGCCGTGGCCACGGATCCGCTCCGAGCCGTAGCGCGCCATCAAGCCAATGACTAATCCGCCGGCGACTGGCACAAGGACAGCCCACCAACCGAGGTGATTACCTGCGGGCGAAACCATCGCAGTTCCGATACGCTGGTAATAGAACAAGTTGGTAAAGAGCCCGATCAGGCGTAACAGCCCGAGTGCGACATACGCGCCAATCACACCGATAACCATGGCCAATCCAGCGATAGGCAGCACCCTCATGGTAGTCGTGAAGTCGCCCAGCTTCCTAAGTTCCTTTGAGAGCTTCATGCGCCGCCCAGTACCTTCCGTAGTGTTTTCATTAATTCGGGACCACCATCCAAGAGTTCGTCGTGGTGTGCAACCGAAAGGTTGTGCAACTGTGATTCCCCTTTTGGAGTAAGCCGAAGCAGAACTTCACGATGATCATCTTCCCCGGGAACACGCTTCACTGCGCCGTGTTCTGCTAGCCGGTTAACGAGTTCGACAGCACTGTGATGGCGGATGAGCATCCGCGAGGCCAGTTCGCCGATGGTGGGCTTCACGCCGTCTGGCAGGCCCTTGATTGCCAGGAGAAGCTGGTGCTGTTGGGGCTCGATCCCGCTATTACGTGCCTGGTCTTCGCTGAACCGTAAAAACCGACGGATTTGATATCGAAACTCCGCCAGCGCTTGAAACTCTCGGATTGTCAGAGGTTTTGTTCGAGCCGCCACAGATATATCGTAGCACGACATGCATTCGGATACCAATTGATGCCATCAGCATAGGATCATAAACAGGTACCGCTCGTCAGATGGACATTGGATTCGCGGACCTAAGCCGCAAACAGACGGAACCAGAGAGGCAAATCGAGGATAAAGGCGGCCGCCTCATCCATTCGAAGGTACGTTGGCGATTGTGTCGCGCACATAGAGCAAGCCGGCTCGCAACCCATGAGACCGCTAATGTTGCCTCGACCCACGGTGCTTAGCAAGGCGCGTACCAGTGAAACACACTCATTGCCGTGTCTGGCTGCGTTCCACTCGCTCCGCTGCGTCGCGGTAGATTCCGATTTGATGCGCCCGCAGCAAAGCGTGCAGCATGCGTCCGCCCGAATCGGAAGTGATCTTCGCAGACTCTTCTAGAGGCATATGACATTCCACACACTTCAATGCGAATTGACTGACCGAGGGCACGGTACCTTCCACATGCCTGGATCTCGTGGCAAGTCATGCAGTGCCGCGAAAACGAATCGGCGTTCTCCTGTTTCTCGTGCACATTGTGACAGGTGGAACAAGTCATTTGCTGGAAGCGAAACATTTGCTTTGCTCTAACGCGCCAACCTGATTGCCATCGAGGACATCGAAGAGCTTCTGTCGTCATCTTTCATCGAGCACAATCCGGTCGAGCCCGTTGACCGTGAAGGCTTGAAACAGTTCATTCACAGCCTCCCCGACCATCAGCCTCAGGACATCAGGCCGGAGTGGAAGAATGTGCCGGTGCTGGAACTCACCGACGGTCCATTTGTCGTAATGATGTGGGACAAGCGCTACAAAGATCCTTCTGATCCGACGAGAGAATACACGCGCAATCATTTCGCGATCCTTCAAATCGAAGACGGGCGGATCCAGGAAATCTGGGACTAGTTCCGTAACAATACGCAGAGATTGCAGCCTCGTGTGGTTGTCAGACGTGGATACCAAGCCGCTCAAAGACCGCATCTACAACGTGATCGCAGCGGGTGGCATGAAACAAGAGGGCGTTAGCAGCGGTGGATCTGCAAATAGCGGTTGTTGGCCTCACTCCTTACGGCACAAACGGTTTTTCATCCCAAATGGCGTATCAATTCTCTAAAACGCAGATGTGACCGGAGGAGATTCTCGAATTTCGCCAAATGGCCAACGCACTCTTTGATGCGAGGGAGTTCAAATTCCCGAATGTCGCTGCTCGCCCACATGGTTTCCAGCGCGTGCTCAGCTTCGAAAGGCACTTCTGTCAGCAGGTGGTTTTTCGTCCAGTTGGATCTTTTTCGAATACAGAGTGGCTCGGGAGTCAAGTCAGTGTTGGATCCAATCGCTCACCCTGACTTCCCAAATGCCGCGTTAGGCTTTATCCGCAGGAATCGGATTTGGATTGCTTCCTAATTGCCGACGACTCGTTCAAGAATCTTGTTGCCCAAACAGTGGTTCCTGCTTCGACTCAGAGGGACAAGAAAGAAGAAAGAGAGCAGGAGGTTTTTTCTGCTCTCTTAGTCTGGTCTTTAACTTGACTTTCATTGAACCATATCAAATTCGGAAATACTTTTTTGGCATAGCTATTTCGGCCCCATTAACCGAACTCCTAAGCGACCGAAGTGCAGTCGCTTTTGTTCAAAATCCAAGAACATCATCCTCGACGCTTCTCTGCTCTCGTCTCTATCCACGTCTGAACCCCATCTATTATTCACGCCGAAGCCTGTGATCTCTCCGCTGGAGCTGATCCCATGTGCAAATAGAAGATACAACGGGGAGTCTGGTGGAACGAGAGTATTAAGATCCACCATCTCGCCTTTGTACCGGAGGAAAGCAAGCGGCATGCCGTTCGCATCGAACGACACGCCCACAACTTCGCCTCGGTCATTGATGCCGAGACCGGAGCTATCAGCGTCTCCGGGGAGTGTCCCGAGATCCTGGATGCGTCTTTCCCTGTCCACAGGAAGGCGTGGAAATTTGTGTCACCTTTCAAGTCCGAAACACCCACGACCTCGCCTTCATTGTTTATTTCTAAAGCTGCGTTTCCCGGCTTCGACAACAGTTCCCGGCTTCAGCGGCACGCAGTAGAAGTTAGTGCGCACCTTCGCGCAGCTGGCCTGATCGACACGCGGGAAGCTTACCTCAGCCAAATCGAAGCCTTCGGAAGGGAGCGGTAACAGATGCTCCTTCTCGGTGAGCAGCAACTTGCCGACCGCATTGGCCCGAAATCGTCAACTAAAGAGCAACCTCGGGACAACTTGTCACTCGCCTGGTATTTGGACGCATGGCCTTATCAAGACCCTTGAAGACAGGCTGAATGCAATCTTGCGGATCTTCGGAGCGTAGGCCAAATCTGGAGGGCAAAACTTGGGGACCATGTGCGGTCCCGCCATCGGGCAACCTGACCGCACAATCGCCGTACCGCATAACACGAATGGCGAATCGTTTTCGACCTGATCACTCAGTCGTCGTCGTGGTCATCATCCCGGTCATCATCGTGCACCGGACGCAGGTTGTGCCTGTAGACTTCTCTGCCGATGGCTAGCCCCAGCACTGCTCCTGCGTCCTGGTCGGTTCGAAAATGGATCCCGCCGTAAACACGAGCGTCGCTGATGTCGCTGGTAATCTGCTTGAACGAAGTGTATTGCAGGACGATGGTAGGCACGGCGGAGTTTGATAGCGTCATCGAATGTCCAGCTTCGCCGTAGAGACGCCTCATGACCGCAGCTGCCGCGTTTGCTGCGGCGCCGTGGTTTGAGGGATAGCTCGGGAAGCACGGGGTCACGATGAAGGGCACGAAGTTCGGATCGCCTTCGGTTTTCCGGTTGCCGTCCGTGTCGCCTGCGTGGATCGCGGTTTCGGGGCGCCAGAAGTTGTAGTGATATTTATTGAAGAACGTGGCGACCAGGCTGTCGCTGATCGCAATGTTGATCAGGGCAAAAGCCCGGGCATTCTCTGACAACGTACGCCCCTGTTCCTGCGCGATCTGCCTCGCAGCCTGATTGAATGCCTGGGTTGGCGAGGTGGCCGCGTAGTAGGTCGCGACCTCTGACCGATCTGGCGGCCTCTCGGTGCTGTCAATGCTTCCCACCGTCATCACCTCGTTGTACGTCTTCGCGTATTCGTTGCTCCTGAGGGCCGGCGGGGGACCGAGGAGAAAGTCCTTCGCGCTCCGGATACCGAACGGGGTTATGTCCTGCCATTGAAAGGCGATTCCCGATGCGACTCCATTCACAATCGGGCAACTCGCTGTAGCCTGCCATTCGCCTGGAAATGCCGGGCCGGGGGTCTTGAATTTCGCCGGCGACGAGCCGTCGTTGGAACGAAGAGCGATCAGGGTGGCAGCTGCGACCTCGCCCGTTGCGATGCCGTCAGTCTTGGCCTTACCGTCCGGTATCGAGGCCAGCGAGGTCGCGAGGGAAGCGTCGAGCGTGGACTTGCTGTTCAAGAAAAAGGTGACGAGCACCCGATAGGCAGCCTGGATGGCAGCTGCATCGGCGGAGGCGCCGCGAGGCGCGTCGATGTTCCCAACATACGATCGATAGTCCCCAGTGACGGCGTTGACGGCTTCAAAGACAGCCAGTTGCACGATCGCCGCATCTCGCGCCTGGGCGAACGGGTTCTGGCCATTCGCGACGGCTGTATTTACCGCTATTGCGTTCCAATCCAGGACTGGATCGGCTTTTGCGACAGCAGGCCCAAACAGCAGAGTCGCCATCAACACGCACAGGCCAAAAGTCCCTTTCCTCGCGCCACCATGCATCCACTTCATTGTGCTTCCTCCTGATTTCCCACTGGCTTTGGCCCGTGGTAAGCGACATTGTTGCGGCAGAAGGCGCGAAAGTCGTTGTATTCCGGCTATGCTTTTGTGAGGGTTTCCTGAGGTTTCAGTGGACAGCCATGCCGAGCTACCATTTCCTGGATTTTGAGCTGAGTGAGAGAGAGTTTTCCCTCAGCCGCAGCGGACAGCGCATCGCACTGGAACCAAAGTCCTTGCGCGTGCTGACGTTGTTGGTCAGGCGGGCGGGACACCTGGTGGACAAACAGGAACTACTGGAAACCGTCTGGCCCAATAGCTTCGTCGAGGAGAATACGCTCACCCGAACGATCACGATTCTGAGGCGGGAACTGGGGGACAGCAGCCGGGATTCGAAGATCATCGAAACTGTGCCGACTCGGGGATACCGGTTCATTGCGCCGGTCACCCCTCTCGATGAAGAAAACTGGACGGCCACGCCCAACTCCCAAGCAGTGACGGCCTCAACGAACGGGCAAAAAATCGCCTCGGAGCCCGATGGCTCGTTACAGCCCGCAGGACTTCGACTCGTGGACGAGCAGCAGGCTCAAACGGCGGGGAGAGTGCCTGTTGCCGAAATCGTTCCTGGACAGAGGAATTGGCATGCCCGCAAGTGGCTTCTGGCTGGAGCAATGTCTTTGCTCGTGTTGGTCGCACTCACAACATACATCCGCACCCGGAGCCGCCCGGCTGATGCGAGCGCTCCCAAAATCACCTCCCTCGCCGTACTGCCTCTGAAGAACCTTTCCGGCGATCCCGCACAGGAGTATTTTGCCGACGGCATGACCGAGGAGTTGATCGGACGTCTATCGATGATCCGAGGCCTGCGTGTTATCTCCCGCACATCGGTGATGCAATTCAAGGACACCCACCTCTCTGCGCCGGAGATCGCTCACCAGCTTGGGGTGGATGCTCTCGTTGAAGGATCTGTGACTCGGGGCGGCAACCGGATCCGAGTGCACGCACAGTTGATTCGTGGGTCAACCGACGAGCACTTCTGGTCCGAGTCCTACGATCGAGAACTCGGTGACGCCCTCACCCTGGAAAGCGACGTAGCACAATCCATCGCCCGAAAAGTGGAGGTTACTGTCACCGGCGAAGAGCGCGCCAGGCTTGTCACTGCCCGTTCTGTTTCGCCGGAAGTATATGAAAGCTATCTCAAGGGACTGTCGGCCAAAGGCAACAGCAGGGCTGAGGTCGAAAAGCGGATTGCATGGTTTGACGAAGCGATCAGCAAGGATCCGACATTCGCGCCATCCTACGTCGGCCTTGCTGGCGCCTACGCGAACCTCGGCACAGTTTTTGTCGGCGCTCCCCCCGCTGAAACGCGTCCCAAGGTGATAAGCGCCGCGCAAAAGGCGCTCGAGTTAGATCCAGAGCTCGCAGACGCACACGTTGAGCTGGCAAACATCTACATGAGGCAGTGGAAGTGGGCCGAAGCCGAGGCAGAATACAGGCGCGCTCTCGATTTGAATCCGAACGACGCTGTCGCGCACGAAGGATTCTCTGACTGGCTGCTGTGCCATGGGCGTACGGAGGAGGCGCTGGCGTGGGCCCGCCGCGCCCGCGACCTTGACCCTCTCGGAACTTCCGGCCATGCTATCGGGTGGACTCTGTTCAACTCACATCGCTATGACGAGGCGATACGCGAGTTCCGAAATGTCCTGGCGGTTAGACCGGACGACAGATTACCCCTCTGGCCTCTTGGATGGGCGCTTATTGGCAACCATCAACCCGAAAAGGCAATCCCTGAGTTGGAGGAGGCGGTTGCTGTTACGAACAGGAGCCCGGGGGTTATCAGTGCGCTGATCTGGGCATATGCCCACGCCGGGCGACGAGCAGATGCACTTCGGCTCCTTGGAGAACTGAAAAAACGCCAGCAGACCGGCTACGTTCCTGCCGGTGCCTTTGTGCATGCTTATTTGGGACTCGGCGACAACGATGAGGCATATATGTGGTTTGAGCGGGCCTACCGGGAACAATCCAATATTTTGATTTACATCAAGGTCTTCCCGTTGTATGACCCTCTGCGCGGCGATCCGCGCTTTCAGGATTTGGTGCGCCGCGTCGGGCTGAACTGACCCTGGCGCCTAGCTGGGATACTTGGCGGTTGTACGTCCAGTTGCCGGGAACACTCATCCATTCAAATAGCTCAATAAGCGCTTCTACCGGGAGTCTTCAATTTGGACTGAACAACCTTCGGAAGGCGACCTCCGTACGAAAAACGCTCAACCGCGGACTCGCCATTTATTTGGGTGTTTGAGAGCAGTCCATAGAGACGATACGAGATCCGCAGCGATATACTCCCGGGATGCGTTCTATTCTGGTTGCAATCACTGGAGGCATGCTGCTGGCGGCCCAGGGACCCGGTACACAAACCATCGCGTTCAACCGCGTGGAAGTTGGCCAGCCTCAGATTTTCGTGGCTGCATCCGATGGCAGCAACGAACATCCGCTGCTTCCAAACCCCGATCGTGACTATGACGCAATCTGGTCTCCGGACGGCAAATCGATCGTGTTCACGTCCGAACGAAATGGATCCGCAGATCTTTTTCAGGTGAAACCGGATGGCAGCGAGCTCAAGGCGCTGACTAGAGATCCGGCGTATGACGATCAGGCTGCATTCTCGCCCGATGGTCAAAAACTGGTGTTCGTCAGCACGCGCGATGGCGGGACGGCAAACCTCTGGATCCTCGATCTGACATCGCACCGCACTCGGCGGCTCACCACAGGCGCAGGCGGAGATTTTCGACCATCATGGTCTCATGACGGAAAATGGATTGCGTTCTCGTCAGGACGCGGAAAACCTATGCCGTTCAGCGAAGGCCGGTGGGAGCGCCTTCAACTGGCCAATCTTTACCTCGTGCATCCTGACGGCTCTGGTCTGAAGAAGGTCCCCGGGAACCAGGAGTTCTGTGGAAGTCCAAAGTGGATGGCAGACAGTCGTCACTTGGTGGCCTACTGCATGACTGCCCAACAAACGCTTGCCAACCGGATCGCAAAACCTGGTCCGGGCGACGACACTCGCCTTATGTCAGTTGATACGATGACAGGCGCGTCCACTGAATTGCCTGCCGTCGGCGTGAAGTTCAATCCGTCTGCGCTTGACCAGAACGAAATCGGCTACATACGCAAGGACACACCGGATCCCGGCATTTATTACCTGAGCGGCCGGCGGGGTCCACGAGGTCCCATCCGAACGGCGTCGTGGTCGCCCGACGGAAGTCTCGTCGTGTTTCACAAACGTGTTCCAGCCACGCCAGTTCCCTTGCGAAAGGCTTTCAGCGCGGATTCGAACTACGAACTGCAAATCGCCAGTGGCGGCACTCTTCCATCGTTCAATCCTTCGGGCACACAGTTCGTAACCACCGGGTTCCCGAATGGCCGTGCAAGCCTCTCCGCCATCACCGTGACTACCGTGGCGACAGGCGCATCACACGTCGTCTACCAGGACAAGACCAGCAATGCACTGGCGGGGTCGTGGTCATCCGACGGCCGCAAGATCATCTTCGGCATTGGTGAGTTTGCGGCGTTTTTTGATGGCTTCCATTCTGAGTTTTTGAAACCGGGCGATCGCATCGAGGGCGGGGCCAGGGTGGCACTCGTCAATGCAGATGGAACCGGATTTGAAGAACTCACAGGCGGCGCCGGCAATAATGCGTTCCCGTCGTTCTCTCCCGATGGAAAACGCTTCGTCTATCGGACGTTCAGTCGGGAACATAGCGGGCTACGCATTATGGACCTGGACACAAGGGCCGTGACAAACCTCACCGATGGATATGACAATTTTCCACTGTGGTCTCCACGCGGCGACCTCATCATGTTTGCGCGCCGTGCCGGTGGAACATACGACGTTTACACAATCAAGGCCGATGGCAGCTCTCTGAAGCGTCTGACGAACGGGAGCGGCAATGACGCTCACATGGCATGGTCGCCCGATGGTGAGTACATTGCGTTCGCAAGTTCAAGGATGGGCTTCAAGGATGAAGCAGTGTACACCGATGCGCCTCAGCCCTACGGTGAGATTTTCGTAATGCGCTTTGACGGCACGGGAGTCGAGCAACTCACGGATAACCAATGGGAGGACGGCGCACCTGGGTGGCATGTCGTTCCAGCACGGCAGATCGCAAGCAGGTCGTTGACAGCGCGGTAGGTGAATGTATGATGTGCGACGGACTACAGCGTTGTGCGGTGATTCATGCGGAGAAATGAAGTAGCGGTACCTTCGGAAGCTGACCTCGGATAAATGCGCTTTCCCGGAAGTGATACCAAACGGTTCATTGATGAGCGCCAAATCGCAAGTGTGGTCACCCGAGGAAGCGTATCCATATGGACCTATAGTCGCCATGTCGGACATATGGGGCGGACGGAGCAGCTTTTCCGAGAAGGCGGCTTTTTGTCCACTTGCCAAAGACACAGATCCTTCTGAAGGGGTGATGAGTGCATTGCCGAGAAGTCAATAGTTGAAGTTAGAGCTGTTTTCAGATCTTCTGGACATTTGCCGACTTTCGCAGGAAATCGGGATTAGACACCTACTCGGCGATGGCACGCTAACTGGAATTCTAGAACGAGCGATGTTGAACGTCCCACCTAGTTTTGGGGCCTTTCCCTTTCCATACCGGGACGTTACGAACGAGCGGTTGGAGCGACTCATTCTCGTTCGCTCTTTTCAGAGTCCACAGGCGTGCCGCGAGTGGATCGCGACCCGAAGTGAAATTCTAGCGCGCTTCTATGCGAACCCTTCGGACCGTCAACGAACAGAATCTTGATCTTCTGAGAGCGGACGAGCACTTGCCCGAAGCGATCATGCGATGTTCCTTTCGGCTAGATCAAGGGGAGAAAACAGGTCTAATCTGTGTACGTATGACCATCGGATGGCAAGCTTCAAGACAATGATGAGCCAGTAGTGCCCGAGATGAATAACAGGAGCAGATGCTGGAGCCCGGCCAGTGGCAATGCACCTCTGAAGGGGAGCATGGCGCTTTCCTCTGTGATCCTCGGCCTCTCCGTCGTGCTCTTGGCTATGGGGCAGACCCATCCGTCTGTGTCGGCTCCTCAGAATATGGCAAAGAGCAGCCCAAAAAGCGGGGCCGAGAACGGAGTCGATCCCTCGAACCAGACTTATCCGGAGTTGGTCGATATAACGGAATCCACCGGAATTCACTTTGAGCACTTATCGAGTCCCGAACAGAAGTTCATCGTAGAGTCAATGAGCGGCGGCGTGGCTCTGATTGATTACGACGCTGACGGTTGGCCCGATATATATTTTACGAATGCACAAACTGTGCAGATGGCGCTGGAAGGCAAGAAGGCCCGGAGCGCTCTATTCCATAACAACCGGGACGGTACTTTCACGGATGTTACAGACAAGGCTGGCGTGGGATTCCCATGCTGGGCAATGGGTGTCTCCGTTGGAGACTACAACAACGACGGAAGGCCCGATCTGCTTGTGACTTGTCTGTCCGGAGTAGTCCTCTATCGCAATAATGGTGACGGCACGTTTACAGACGTAACCAAAAATGCGGGCCTGGATGGGGATCACCTTTGGGCCACCGGGGCGGCATTTGGAGACTACGACGAAGATGGATGGCCTGATCTCTTCATTTCTCACTATGTAGATATTCACCTTAACAATATGGAGGCGTTCGGATCGAGTGAGACCTGTAAGTACATGGGCATCGAAGTGCAATGTGGCCCGATAGGACTGAAGGGCTCGCCCGATACTCTTTACCACAACAACCGAAATGGGACGTTCACAGACGTTTCAAGAAAAGCCGGCGTGTCAGACGAGGAACACCGTTTCGGCTTGACCGCAATCTGGTCGGATTTCGACAGCGACGGCAAGCTCGATTTATTTGTTACCAACGATGGGCAGCCGAACTATCTCTACCAGGGAAATGGCCGGGGGAATTTCGATGAGGTCGGCTTCACGTCAGGAGTGGGCCTGAGCGAAAGCGGCGCCAGGCAAGCCAACATGGGGATAGCCATCGGCGATTACATGCATAGTGGCCGAATGTCACTCCTGATCTCACACTTCGACAATGAATATGCTGCGTTTTATCGTAACGACGGCGGAATGAACTTCACGGATGTC
Source organism: uncultured Acidobacteriaceae bacterium (assembly GCA_963832035.1). Taxonomy (GTDB): domain Bacteria; phylum Acidobacteriota; class Terriglobia; order Terriglobales; family Acidobacteriaceae; genus Telmatobacter. Next base: position 560,069 of record CAWHSK010000007.1, read on the forward strand.
TCAATACCTACAGGAATTGGGAGAGGCACAAAAGGCTATGTGGGATGGGGCGATGCATTTGTCGACTTTGACAACGACGGATGGCTGGACATCTTCATAGTGAATGGGCACGTATATCCACAGGTAGATCAAATTCACACTGAGTCTTAGATACCTTGAGCCTAAGTTACTCTTCCTCAATCAGCGCAATGGGAGCTTCAAGGACATCAGCAAGATGGCGGGCGCCGCGATTCAAGTTCCGCAGGTGAGCCGCGGAATGGCGATCGGCGATCTGTTCAACGATGGCAAGGTGGAAGCAGTCGTTGAGAATCTGAAAGGTCAGCCAATGATTCTGCGCCCGGAAGGGGGACAGCAGAACCATTGGATCAGCTTTCGTCTTGAGGGCATGAAAGGCAATCGCTTGGCGTTAAACGCGCGAGTGCGCGCGAGTGCGGGTGACCTGGTGCAATCAGGCGAAGTGTTCAGCGGGGGTAGCTACCTTTCGCAGAGCGATCTCCGCATTCATTTTGGATTGGGTCAGCATCAGCATGTGGACAAGGCCGAGGTGCTGTGGCCCGATGGGAAAGTGGACACGCTGACCAATCTACCTGGAGACAAGTTCTATTGTGTCCGGGAAGGTACGGGTGTTGTATCGGTGATCGATCCGGCCACCACCAAACCGAAGTTACCTTGATGGGCTGGGAGATTGGCATCATGCGGAAACCTGTGCTGGTTTTACTGCTTGCTTCAGTCGCTCTACCGGCGTGCGCAGCGAAACGCGTCACAGTAGAGCAGCTTGAGCAACTGCTAGCAGCCGATCGTGGCAAACCCGATGCAAAGATCGCTCAACAACTGGCTGACTTGGAGATTACTGAACGGTTGAGCACTGCCCGCCTTTCGCGCTGGGAGGCGGCTCTGCCGGGACCTGAATCGAGGAGATCGCTTCTCATCCTGGCAGATCTCTCGGCGTTCGTCGCCCCTCCCGCAGCAGAAATTCCCGCCACTGCCATTCCCGATCTCGCTACCCAACGCAAAATCATGGCTACTGTGGCTAGTTCAACAACGAAGACAATTTCCAAGCTGCCGGATTTCTTTGCGACCCGGGACACTATCTTTTTTAAGGACACTCCGCCATCTCGCCGCATGGGCACATCTTTAATCCCCTACGAGCGCTTGCATCCCGTGAGCAGGTCCAGTGACACAGTGCTTTATCGTGATGGGCGCGAGGAGGTGAATCCGGGAGTCGAGAAGAACAAGGAATCGACAGCGCACGGACTGACGACATCGGGGATATTCGGGCCGATTTTCGGAACAGTGCTTGTAGATGCAGCTCAGGGCAATCTGGCATGGAGCCATTGGGAACAGGGCGAGGCGGGGCCAATTGCGGTCTTTCAATTTGCGGTGACGAGGGAGAAATCGCACTACGAAGTTTCGTTCTGCTGTGTAGTCGGGGAAAGTGGAGAAGAAGTCTTTCGTCGATTTGCCGGATATCACGGAGAGATTGCCGTCGATCCAGAAAATGGAGCGGTACTTCGTCTGACTCTGAAAGCAGATATGACCGCTGCCGATCCATTGGTCCGGTCCGACATCATGGTCGAATATGGACCGGTGGCGATTGGCGGCAAGACGTATATCTGCCCTTTGAAGAGTGTATCGATCTCGCTTGCGCCCACGCTGCCTGCCAACGCTTTCGAGATGCAGCGCTATCGCGGCGAACTGCTGGACAAGGACAGGAACCTTGATCGAGAACACCTGCAGACTCTGCTGAACGATGTTGCTTTCGGGCAGTATCATGTGTTCCGGGTCGAGGCTCGAATTCTCTCTGGCGATCGAACACAAGAAGCGCCTTCGACCGCCTCAATCGCGCCGGAAACAAAGGACTCCAGTTCAACCGCGCCTGCTGCGAACGTGGAAGTCGGAAAGCCGTCAGCCAGAGTTTCGGCTGCTCCGTCAGAACCGGCCGTACCTCTATCAGCGCCGGCCTCGATGCCCGAGAACTCAGAACCTGAAATTCAGCTTGGAAAATCAGCCTCCTTGCCGGATCCTGACTTAACCTCGGCTGGGACGCAGGGTGCCGGTTTCACAATACGTGTGATAAGCCGGCTGGTAGATGTGGGTGTGGTGGCATTCGACAAGAAGGGACATCCAGTCAGGGACTTGGCACAGGATAACTTCGAAGTCTACGACAACGGACGCAAGCAAAGCGTGCGATTCTTCAGCCGGACTGGTGGAGAGTCTCGGCCGGAGGTTGACCATGCGCCAGATCAGGCCGCCCGTCCACCGGAGCAGGTTCTCTACTCCAATCGCCCTGCGGATGAGACGCACGAGGAAGGCGGAAGTGGGGCGAAAGAAGGGAGCATAACGATTCTCTTGATCGACGTGGGCCACATTGCATGGACCGATCTGACCTATGCCCGCGATCAGATGCTGAAATTTCTCCAGGGACTCCAGCCTGGCGAGCACGTGGGCCTCTACGTGCAACATGCCCAGGATTTTCAGGTTCTCGTCGAGGCGACTGAGGATCACGCTTTGCTCGCCTCGACATTGCATCGATGGATGCCTGGCGCACAAGACCTGGCTCGCGCTCAGGAAATGGAGTTGCGCAACCGGCAGCAGTTCGATTACGTACTTAATCCGGCGGATTTGCAATCCGCCAATGGAAACATCAATGTTGCGCCGGAAACGGCCACCGGAGTTGATCCAAATCTGCGCAACAACGGAAGCAATCCAGGGCTATCTGCAATGTCCGTCATGGTTGGAATAGCCCGTCATCTCGCGGCCTTCCCAGGGCACAAGAACCTGGTGTGGGTCGCTGGCGACAACGTGCTTGCGAACTGGTCCGACAAGGCAGTAGGCAGCGATAAGGGCAGCAAGACCATTGACAGCTTTGCTCTCCGTGCGCAGGAGGCGCTGAACGACGCGCAAGTCAGCTTCTTTCCGCTCGACGCTTCGCAATTGGAAACCATGGCCGTCGATCCAGGTCTCAAGGATGCCAACGTTGATTTGTCCCCAAGCGTTACCGCACCACCACCATCCCAGAGTGGCGGACAGGGCCCGGGCCGCATTACCGCCGAGATGCAGCAGAACACTCACCCCATTCAAGGCTTCATACAACAACTCGCGGAAGCAACAGGTGGCCGTATCTTTCGCCGGTCCGGCAATATTGCGGCAAACCTCAATGCTGTGGTCGCCGATGGTCATGCCGTGTATCTGCTCGGTTTTTCTCCCGACACTCCCGCGGACAATCAATACCATCAGTTGACCGTGAAGGTCGTTGGCCGTCGCGGCATGGTTCTGCGTTATCGAGCCGGATATGAATATGCTCGAGAGCCGGCCACCCTGAAGGAAAGATTCCACCAAGCGGTATGGCAATCTCTCGATCTGAGCGAGATCGGAGTCAGCGCAAATATTGGTGTGTCGTCAGAAGGGTCTGTACTCAAACTCAGCATCGCAACGAAGGATCTCGCTCTTAAGCAGCAAGACGAACGCTGGACTGACAAGCTGGATATCTTCCTGGCACAAAGAGACGACAAAGGTCTGAATGCACGAATTAATGGTCAGACGCTGCATCTCAGGTTGAAGTCGGCTACTTACGCGAAGCTCATGCGTGAAGGACTTCCATTCGATCAGTTTATTGAGAAGGTTCAGGAATCCGGGTCCGTTCGAGTCATTGTTGTGGATGAGAACTCCGGGAGCATGGGGTCAGTCACAGTGCCAGTTGCTGCCCTAACGGCCAAGAATTAATAACGGCTATTTGTTCAGCGGAGTGTCCGTGTTTTCCGCTGCCGGGTTTTCTTTGGCCTTTGCTTCGTGAAGCTTTCTCATGACGGTTTGGTCAGAGGCTTTCTGCAAGCTCTTGGTCTTCTCAAACTCCGCCTTTGCCTCCTCTCTTCTTCCTGTTGCCTGGTAGAACCGTGCAAGCCGCCAGTGCACATTCTCATCATCTGGGTTGAGATTCACGGCGATCTTAAGTTCTCGAAGAGCTTCGTCGGGGCGGCCCGCATCGCCAAGTAATATGCCCAGATCCAAGTGGGCCAACCCGATCGACGGGTCAATCCGAATCGCCCTTTCCAGCAAGGCAATTGCGCCTTCCGGTTTGTTCAACTTCATGTGGCAGTCCGCCAGGTAAGTGAGAGCCTGCGCGTGATCCGGATTGTTGTCGAGCTCTGCCTGAAATTCCTGGGCTGCCTCATCGAGTTGCAGCAGACCCCAGAGCAGATACCCCAGGCCGAAATGCACATTCGGCTCTTTCGGATCCGCCTTAACCGCGGAGCGAAACTGCTGTATGGCGCCGGCTTTGTCCTTCATCTCGTCTAGCGCCTCGCCGGCCAGCATGTCGGCCTCAGCCGACTCAGCATTCAACGTAAGAATCTGGTGGTAAACATCAAGAACGCACTGGTATTGCTTTGACCACAGACAGCTATGCGCCAGAGCGAGGCGAAAGGGAAGGTTTTGCGGATCAGCTGCCGTAGCTTGCTCGAGAAACGGAACGGCAGCAGCATAGTCCCCGGAACCGTAGCGGGCCAACCCGATTAATGTAGTCAGACGAAGCGCCTCCGGTGAGGAAGGCGGCTGATCCTTCAACAGCGGCATGAATGTGTCGGCGGCCTCTTTCATCGCGCCAGACTTGAACAGTGAGAGCCCAAGGTTCAGCTGCAAGCCCGGCATGGATGGGTTCAACGCAAGCGCTTTGCGATAGAGCAGTATTGCCTCCTTGTAGTGCCCCTGTTGAGCCTCAAGGACTCCAAGGTGAGCGTAGGCTTCAGCGTCCGTTGGTTGAGATTCTAAATCCGCGCGCCACGCCGCCTCAGCCTCGAGATACCGTCCCTGCTGCTCTGAGGCAATCGCTGCTCGTTTATCGTCACTCACTGCTACCGACTGAGCGGGGCACATGGCGGCCAAAGCAAATCCCAGCGCCACAGCAAACCCCGGTTGCGCAATCCTCGTCACGGCAATGACCATCTGTATTTTCGTTCTTCCGCGGGAATCACGCAATTATCCCGACGATTGCGGGCAGAAAGAAAGGCGCGGCAGGAATCCCTGCCGCGCCAGAGAGCGGATTGGTTACACATCAGAAAACAAACTTACCGCCAAGTTGCAAGGTGCGAGGACCATAGTCGCTCGTGATCTTCCCAAAGTTCGCGTCATGATTGTTCAAATCGATACCTTGGGGGTTGGTGTGGTTGAAGGTATTGAAGGACTCGAAACGCAAATCAATTCTCGGCCCTTCCGCTGTGAACGGAATGGACTTGAACACGGAGATGTTCCAATTCTGGATTCCCGGTCCGACGACAGCATCCTTTGCTGCGTTGCCAAAGCCCTGGTTTGGGCCTCCATCCCACGGGGCAACCGGGTCAGCGAAGGAACTGGTGCTGAACCACTGGTTAAACGTCTTTGTTTTTTTGACAGGCGCGATCAGGTCAGGACGGTTGGATGTACCTCCGCCAAGCCCGAGAACGTCGCTTCCGGAGTACACGACGCGGGCCGGTACGCCTGCCTCAAAGAAGGTAATACCAGAGAGCGTCCACCCTCCAAGTAGCAAACGCGCCGCTGTGTTCGAACTCTTGGTGAACCACGGAAGATCGTAGACATAGCTCACATTCAAGATCTGACGACGGTCGAAACCAGTGTCTGATCCCCAGTCATAAGCCGCATTGAACGGGTTGGATATCTGGTTGAGATCGTTGGAAACGATGCTCATCAGGTGTGACCAGGTGTAGGCGACCTGCGTGGTGAGTCCATGGCGGTTTTCCACTCGGAAGCCTGCCTGAAGCGAGTTGTAATTGAAGTTGGTCTCGTTTTCTTCTTGGGTAATGCCCGCATAGCCCGGGAAGATCCGGAACAGGTTTGCGTTGGCTTTCCCGGTTGCGACGAGCTGACGCTTGTCGTAGGCACTGGTTGCTGTCGAGTCCGTGTCTGCCAGGGGCAGCGTGTTGATTGCGCGGTCATTGTTCTGGCTAAAACCCGTGGAGCCAACATACTGCACCACCGCGATGATTGACGGTTTTATCTCGCGCTGAATGCCGAGGCTATAGTTCTCGGTTCCGGGAGGGTTGTAGTCGTACTTGATGTTTGTCAGGCCCGACGGGAAGTGGTTCAGCGTCGTTGCGCCGGTCAAAACGCTGGTATTTGGATTGGAGAAGTAGACGTTGGTGGCGGAGGGGATGTAAGCAAAGGGCGGGTTTAACGCTGCGTTGTAAACGTCGTTGCCCTGAACGCGCTCCCAGAACAATCCGTATCCTCCGCGGAATACTGTCTTGCCGTTTCCGAACACGTCCCATGACCAGCCGACGCGAGGCTGGAAGGTGTAGTAGTGATTCTGAACGTTTCCGCGCGGAAAACCGTTCACGCCTGCTTCCCTGATGCCGTTGAGATAGAACTGCTCGGTGCCGGTGCTCGGGAAAGTCGACAGATGGGCCGGGTTCAATGTGGCATCCGGATTCAGCGGGTAGCCCAGCGTCGGGTCGTAATCTGCCTGAACGAAGTTCGAGAACTTGTCATAGCGCTCGAAGGCGTGCGGCAGACCGTCATAGCGCAGTCCTATGTTGAGAACCAGTCTCGGCGAGACATGCCAATTGTCGTTGACGTAGCCGGTGTAGTTGTTGTTGACCCAGTGCTTGCCGGCCAGGTACTCCAACTGGGAGTATGAGGTGGCCATCCCGAGGAAGAAGTTGATATAGGAGTCGCCGGAGAAGTTACTCGAGTTGAACGTGGTGACTCCGTTGGTGTTGTACTGCAATTCCTGGTTCTTGTAGGTGTGCAGAACGCCGCCACCGAACTTGAACTGGTGACGTCCCTTGGTCCAGGAAAGGTCATCCCTGTACTGGAACCCCTCATATCCGTTCTTCCACGGGTAATAGCTTGGGCTCCAAGTCACATTCAGCGGTGAGCCCTGAAGCTGGACTTCGGGCAAGCGAGATCAAGAGGTTGTTCGCAGCCGGGAAGAAGCTGGTTGCATTCCATCCGCTGGGCTGAACGAACTGACCGCCATCGGGGCCTGGCAAGCGGTGTCAAGGTGATCTTGTTGCCGCTGTAAAGGAACGCGGTTTCGTTCAGCAGGTTAGGGGAATACGTTTGGGTCAGCTTGATCACAGCCGAGTAGGACGGGTTGTTCATCGCCGTTCCGACGGTTGGATAGCTGCTATTGCCCCACAATGGCGGGAAATAGTTCTGTGCAAGCGTGTCGTGGAGATAGTGCCCCATCAACTGGTACTTGCTGTTGATGGCGTGGTCAATGCGAACGATGTCCTCCCGGACGTCAGTCGGCTGCGGGATCGACGCGATGTACTGCGTGCCATTGTTGAAGTTTGGCTTCGGGAATGTACCCGCATTGACTTGCAGGACTGCATTCTGATCGATCAGGTTGGCAGGAATCACATTGCCCGGGAACGGCTAACCAGGAGTCAGACCGTCAGCGGCGTAAAGAGCAGCTTCTGCTGGATCACTGATGACCGGAACAATCGGGAGCCTTCCCGCTCGGAGGCGTATACGCGAGGTTTGCACCTGCTGTCGGGAAATTCGGGGCGAGGATCGCATTGGTGACCGAAGGCGAGCTGCCCTGAATAAGCCGTCGCCACTCTTCGTTCCAGAAGAAGAACGTCCGAGTTTTCGCTCTCGTTGTAGACGTGAGGAATCCAGAGCGGGCCGCCGATGTTTCCGCCAGGAACATTCAACTGGAATGTGGACCGCGGCTTGCCGCCTTGCTTCAGGAAGTAGTCGTTGGCGTTGTAGGCGGTGTTGCGGTTGAACTCATAGAGCTCTCCGTGGTAGCGAGAGGTTCCCGACTTGAGCACCATGAGAATGGTTCCGCCGGAGCCAATGCCGTAATCGGGCTGGTAGTTGCTGTCGAGGGTCTGGAACTGGGCAATGGCATCCTGTGAGGGAAGGTTCATGAAGCAGCCGCCGCAGCCGCGATCGTTCTGCTCGCCGCCATCGATCATGTAGATGTTGTGGGTGGTGCGACGTTCCATTGAAGCTAATGCCGTTCGCGGCCGTCAACGCATTGACGCCCCCAAATGGCGGAAGGTTGTTCGATACTCCGAGACCCAGAGCCGCGAGCGAGGTGATATTGCGGCCATTGGTTGCAAGCTGCGAGACCTGATCGCCGCTGATCAGCGTACTGACTTCACTCGTTTCGGTCTGTACTTGCAATGCGTCTGCCGCCACGGTGACGGTTTGAGTCTGGCTCCCACCGCCAGGGCTGCGTCAGCTTCCACTGTCGCGGCGACGTTTACAACAATGCCAGTCTTCGAGTACTTCTGAAATCCCTTCGCGACTACTGTCATCGTGTAGGTGCCGACTCCGACGTTCGCGAAGCGATAGGTTCCAGACGAGTTTGAGATAGTTTCTCGCTTCTGGCCGGTCGCGTCCTGTGTGAGGGTGATGTTTGCATTTGGTACCAGCGCTCCGCTGGCATCCGTTATCAATCCTGTGATTGTGGCGTTATCCTGGGCCCAAGCCCCGGGCGCAAGCACCGAGAGCAGAGCGAGGAATACGAAGCAAGCATGTGGGAATTTCCAGATCTTCTTGTTGACAGATGGCTGAATCTGGTTGGCCATTGGGATCATAAATCGCCTCCTACGAAAACGTTTCTGTTTGTCGTTTGAAAGGCTTGCATTACTTCATTCGGTGGAACCTGGCCTCTTGCCGAGGGAGAACCGTCACTTCTACGTACGAGGCCCAACGCCCAGAAAGCGTTTTCTTGAAACAAGACTATTAACCTTTGATCTTGCGACTGTCAATAGGGAATCTCGGAAAGGTTGTTGATTACAGCCGGTGTTCGCAGCGACGAGAAAAGCGGTTCGCTATGAGACTTCTGGTCTTCTTGCCGGTCGATAGGAAACAGATTTTGGGCTGGCCATAGGCTGAAGACGACGATAGGCAAATAAGCAGTAAACGTTTACCTAACAAAGAGTGTTATTGCTCAAAGAGATGCATTTCTCGAGAATCCCACAGCTGAGTAACGTTTCTCGATTCGTTCGTCTGCGAGAGAGCAATTCGCGATGCAACTTCGGTCCTTCTTGTACTGTCCCATCGTTTCGCCGTTTGTGTGTCGAGATGTGTCGAAAACAGTCTGTGAGCTCGATGGGATTAGTAGCTCAAATCGAGCACGTTGATTGAGTAAGGCGCAAAAGTCTGCTCGAATGTTGCACTCCCGATTGCGATCTTCCGTTCCACCGGAACAACGGCTTTCGGATTCGCAATTGAATTTGTCGCGCCAGGGGTTTTGCCACTTAACGTGATGAGCGTTGCCTGTTTTCCGACAGCCGGCACGCCACTGATCGCGATGCTGAGCGGTTAATTTATCCGAGGAGCCGTTCACCACCTTGATGAAGAGTTTGCGCTGCTTCTCGTCACGTGTGACCGAGCTATAAACCCTCGGGCCTGTATCAGAAAGCGTGTTCGCCACCACCTCTGTTCCAAGGTGACCTGCGAATAGGACCTGAGCCCAGTAACTCGGCGAGCCATAACTGGTCAGCGCATCGTAACCGATTAGATCTGACTCCCATTGCATTCCGCCAGGGTTCACATTCACGAACAGAGGCGCGTAGCTGGACATAATCACGATATCGCTGTTGCGTTCCATGCCAGTCATCCAGGCAGCATCACCCAATGCCGCCTGCAGATTGGGCGTGGGCTCGCCCTCGCGCGTCGCCCACTCGCCGACAAATATCTTCGGGCCATTACGATCGGTCTTGTCGTAGTGTGAGGCGTCTGAGAACGACTTCTCAGCAGACATGTAGAAGTGCTCGTCCAACACGTCCGGCTTGAGGCTTTTGACCGGCGCAGTCGCAATCAGTTGCAGGTCCGGATGACGTGCCTTGATTTCCTTGTAGTACTGCGCATAGCGTCCATCGTACGAGCCAGAGCGGTCGAACCAATCCTCATTGCCAATTTCCACGTAATGCAGGGGAAAGGGTGCCGCGTGTCCGTTCTTCGTGCGCTCGGCACCCCACTTGGTACTGGCATCGCCGATCACATACTCGATCTCATCTAATGCATCCTGAACGTAAGGTTCAAGCGCAGGGCCTGGCTCAACGTGCTCCTGTGCCATCGAATAGCCGGCATACACCGCTAGCACTGGTTCAATCTTCAGGTCTTCACACCATTCCATGAACTCGAGGAGGCCCATGCCATCGGACGACCGGTAGCGCCAGGGGCTCGGATGTGTTGGCCGGTCGACCCAGGAGCCGATCGTCTTCTTCCACTCATAGCGCTCCGGAATGTGATCACCCTCCAGGTAGTTGCCACCAGGCAAGCGCAGAAACGTCGGATGCATCGCCGCCAACATCTCCATCAGGTCGATCCGGTTGCCATGAGGCCTGTCATGGTATGTCGGCGGGAACAACGACACGAGATCAAGCCAAATCGTAGCCGGCCTCGGAATTGTTAGGATCAGATGGTTGTTGGCCGACGGCGATACCTCAGTGGTCTTGAGCGTAAACGTGTACACTGCCCAATCACTGGTGAGTCCGTTGACCTCGGCCTTCGCCACGGTAGCACCCGTCTCATCGTTGACGATGCTTACGGTCACCGGAATCCCCACGCTGTCGGTCTTTGCGTAGAAGGATCCGGCATAGGAGGTTTGCGACCTCACCGGAATACCCCAGAATCCATCATTCTGCACGCCAGCCGGAGCGGTCTCGCTCGCGGCGGTCACGCTAACCTTCAGGCTCCGCGGCAGGGCTACGCTGGGACCTGTCTTATCATCAACCGCGATGTTGACAACAGAATTCCCGCGCGCAACCATCGTCCAGTGAAAGAGCGGTCGCCGCCCCGGACCGATAGCGCGATCGCGAACAAGTTCCGGATAGAGACCGCCGTCATACGAAAAGTTGATCTCCTCTGTCATCAACCCGTACAGCATGGGACTGACTCTTGCGGTTGGATGATCAGCTTCGATGGAGAGCTTCGGTGTCTGGGCTAGCGCGGTGTCGGTGAGAGCAAGGATAAGCAGCAGCGAGAGAACAGCATGACGTCGATTCATAAGCACGACATCTTAGCGAAGAGAGTCGTTCTTTTCAATGGGGAGACGTTTGCCCGACGTGCCGTTTTGAGAGATGGAAGGTTTGCGCTCCGCTTCTCCGCCCTGCAATACACAATTTTTAAAGTGATTCCAGACAGTAGCCTCAAGGTGATTCGGCTCATGACGTTTTGTGTTGGTTGTGCATCGCCGATTTTTGCTCACCGCTACTCGAATTAGCGGATAATGTCGGTGAGTTGGCGATCATGGGCAAGAGTGCGGAATCACTGCAATGTACCTTGCCTCGTTTCGGAAGCCTCATGAACACGTCGCGATCGCGGAGGTTCCAATGCGACTTCACATGATTCAATTCACGAAGGTACGCGACTTTCTATCATCGAGACCGCGATGGCGGGGCTTCTTTGTGGGGCTGGCTGCTGTTGCAATGATATCGGTCGCTGGCAACGCACTCTTTCAGAACCCCCCAAGGAACGTACCGGATTTTCTCAACCGGCTTCCCGATACCAACGATCAAGCCCGGATGCACCAGGAGCAGCAGGCCACGCAGAAGGACTTCGAAGCACTCAACGCGCGTCGGAAGAAACAGGTTTCTGAGGATACTGAAAAACTAGTCAAACTGGCGTCTGACCTGAAGACCGAGGTGGACAAATCCGGCAGTGAGACGCTGTCGACGAGCGCTATTCGCAAGGCCCAGGCAATTGAGAAGCTGGCCCACGACATAAAAAAAATGGCAGTAACAGCACAGCCGAACTGAAGAAGCAGCTGATGCTGCTCCTCTACCTTACCCCCTTACATGTCGTTCGGAGAACGCTAGACCCAAGGCATTGCGGAGAAAGCGCGCGCTAACGCCTGATCGGAAAACGATAGATGTTCACGCTGATCGGATCTACGGTGAGCGCCTTGTCGACGCGGCTCACCGGGCTTTCTTTAATCTCGGCCTGCGCCGGTTGGCCAGCTCGATTAACGGCCCCAAGGCTGTTGGCGGTCAACTTCCACAACGTTCCGGAATCTTCGATCTTCGAACCGGTAACGTTCAGATCGAACTTCTGTTTATTCTCCGTTGCATTCACGACGATGAGATTCAGATACCTGTGATCGGGAGTGAGTGTGGCCAGCACATCCAGCGGATAGGTGGGGCTGCCAGAGCGGATCTTCGGCTCGTCGCCATATTCGGGATTTGCCGGGGGCTGCTGCGAATTGCCGGAGACGGCAACCGGGATGGTTCCGGGAAGATGCTCGCCATACAACTCGTACACGACCCCGAGAGCATTGATGGCAGATGCAGTCGGTGAGATGTCAACCGAGGAAGTGCCCATGGTATGCGCACCCATCGTCATGGAGTCGGTGTGCCGGAGCGTTTCGTTTAAAAGCATGCCGTAAGCCAGTGCCGTTTTGAGTGTCGGTCCGCTGAATCCGCCGCCGCCGCCGAGGTTGATATAGGCGTATTCATCCATCGAGAGAAAGATCTTCTTGTCGACCATCTTCGGAAACCGCTTCTGATATCCCTGCCACTCCTCGGCATGACGCCGGATCACGTCCGCGGCGTGGCGCGCGTACTCGAGAGTAGTCGGCTCGTAGGTCATGTCTGCGGCGGTTTCGGGTGCGTCGGGCGGCAGAGCCTTAGCCTTGGCAAGATCGAAGTGCCGGCCCGGCCCCTCGTACCAGTGCTGTGCAATGCCATCGAATGTTCCCCAGGATTTTTCCAGCAGGCCGCCCGTCCAGTCGGTGTCCGATCCGAACATCGGTTCGATGATTATCGACGTATTTCGCGCGATCCGTGCCTTTCAGCCACATGGGCTCCATCATCTTCGCCGAACCAATCAGCGTGATTGTTGGATCAGCTTTGCGCATTTCCCTCGCAAAATCGTTATTCTTGATCACGAAGTATTTCAGGTCGGTGTAGCCAATCTGAAATGTGCCCCATGGCTCGTTCCCGATATTCCAGTACTTGATGTGGTAGGGCTCAGGATGGCCATTCTTTGCGCGCTTAGCACCCCAGTAGGTGGTCGCCGCACCGTTCAGATACTCGACCTCTTCGGCGGCTGAGTGAGCGTCACCGAGCCCCGCATTCACTGTGACGTAAGGATCGACATCGATCAGCTTGCAGAAGGTCATGAATTCGTCCATGCCCACATCGTTCACCTGCATGGCATTCCAGGCATAGTCAAACATCGGTCGCCGCTTGTCGATATCGCCGATCGCGTCGTGCCAGTCCCAGTCGGAAAGGAAGTTGCCGCCGGGTAAGCGCCACATCCCAGAGTGAAGCTGCTTGAGTAGCGCGATGGTGTCGGGACGAAATCCCTGCACATTGTCAGCGGGCATGAGGGAGACAGCGCCAATGTGAAAATCGCCCGAACCCGTTCCCTCAATTTCGAGAGATGCGTCGGCAGAATCTGCCTTGGGGCTAAAGCTGAGCGGAAACCGCTTGTAATCGCGGGTCAGCGTGAAGGAGGTTGTCTGCCTGCCGCTCGCATCTCTTCCCCAGGTCAGGGTGACCCTCACCTTAATCCCGGGAGTGCCGCGAAGAAAAATGCGGCCAGTGTACTCTTTGCCGCCGACCAGCGAGAATCCTCTCTGACTGATTCCGTGCGGCGTCGCACCATCGAGCAGGATCTTAGGGCTGTGTTTGCCGACGAAAGGCTCGTCGATATCCATCACTACAACGTTGTCCGGCCCCACGGGACGCCACTTATGCAGTGGCTGGCGCATTGGATTCCCGCTTTGCGGGCGTGGCGTTTGCGAATCTGTCGATGTAATCGGGAAATAGAATTTGCGATCATCGAGCAATTCCGCCCACATGCTGCGATAGATCAATGTACCGATGTGCTCGATAAAACTTCCGAACACATACTTTGAAACCGAATCGAAGGTCTGATGTGTATCGATTGTCACGTTGAGCGGATCGGGCGCATTGAGCGGCGCCTGTTGGGCCGCAATAGACAGACCCGCAAGCAAGGCCACAGCAGAAATCACATTGCTTCTTCTCATCACTGTCTCCCAAGTGGCGCGGTCGCTTTCTGTCGGCAGGCGAATTCGCTGTCTTCCCTGAATCCCCGACTATACATACACCACGCCGCTGCGGACAATACAAATAAATCGCTTTATTGCGAATAGGGTTGTGGGCGCCAGCTGAACGTTATCCAGCTCGAATTTCCACCACCGCAACTGTATATGGCTCCAAGTCGACGGAAAAGTTCGTCGCGTACTCAAGCCTCCGGCTTGTTGGCGCGATCGCGTCCGGGTGTTCGATAGATCCAGAATCGGAAAGCCTTGCGCTGATGGTATGCAGGGTAGCTGTGGCCTTTGTCGGAATCTTGGAGCCCTGCAGCCGAACCAGCAGGGCGTTTCGACTGCCAGAATAGTTGACCGCTTTGATGACGATTCGGCGTCCGTCCGTGCTCATTGTAGCGATCGCATCGGTCGAGCCGGGCACCCACTCCTCAGGTATGAAAGTCGAGATCTTGTCAAATAGGTGGCTGCGATCCGGAACATCCCGAGTTGTCCCCGAAGCAGATGCGAGAAACCGCTCTGCGTAGTGCTCACGGAATAACTTCTCGACCACATATCCCGCACCCGGGAACCACGAGACATGGTCGTGGTAGATGAACGAAGTCCATTTCGGATCGTCCGTGGTATTTCGCATCAGCAAGGCGGGGCAGCTCATGGCCAGGCCCGGGCTGAGCTCTTCATAGAGCATCAGGCTGCCGGCGGTATGGAGACCTGCACGCCAATCGTAGGTGTGCTGCAGGCTCCACTCCAGAACGCCGATCTCGATGTGCGGGTGCTTCGATACGCGTACGTAGTCCCGGAGTTTTGTAAGATAGTCACGAATGCGCCTTAATCCGGTCTCGAAATTTCTGGGCTCGTACTCGTAGTTGTGACAGCCGAGAATGTCGAAGTTCTCTCCGGCAAGATCAACGATCGTTTCGCTCCAGTCCATGTCATTCGACCGCTTTTGACCGCACGCTACGATACGTGCCTTGGGTGCAATCTCGCGCAAGCGTCTGCCGTAGACGTTAACAATCTCGGCGTACGTCTCAGGCGTGAAGCCGTTATTCATTGGCTCGTTGTCGATCTGGAACAGTGTTACGCCGTAGGGTTCCGGATGCCCGTTGGCGGCCCGTTTTCGTCCCCATTCCGTGGATGGCGAGTCGTTGAGGTAGCGGACCCAGTTCATCGCATCTTCAACCTGCTCTGATTTTGTGCCCGGCGCGGCCAGCACGATCAGGGGTTCGGCGCCAATCTTTCGACAGAGCCCAAGGAACTCATCTGTTCCGAAGCCGTAGTAATCTGAGTAGCCTCCCCAGATAAGGTTGGGGTGGTAGCCGCGCGCTACATACGGGCCGATGCCTTCCTGCCACTTGTATGTCGAAGCAAATGATCCGCCCGGCCAGCGAATAAACGACGGACGAAGATCAGTGAGAGCCTGCAAGAGATCGGGGCGCAGCATTCCGTCGCGGCGAGCATCAGAGCGCATCATCGAAACGAAATCCACGAGGATTGAACCCCTGCCGGTTGCTGCAATCTCAATGGATGCATGCGTGTCCCGCACAGGGCTAGTAAAGGCGAATGGAACCTCTTGCCAGTTTGAGCCTGTCACCGGAAGCGGTAGTGAGGCAATTGGTTCACCCTTGGCAGTCTTCATCAGAAGACTCAACTTTGGCAATCCAGTCTCGCGTTTCATCCAAAGCGATCCATCGTACTTCACGCCCGCATCCAGAAAGATGCGCCCCTGCCGGATCGTCGCGCGACCACTTTCGACGTGCAGGCGTACGCTTTGCGCGCCACTCTGGAAGTCGACGTTCGCAATGCCTACCTCGCCACGTTCCGCGAAGGGTTCCCAATACAATTTGAAGTCTTCGCCCTCAAAACCAGCGCCGCGAATCTGTTCAGAGAACAGCCCGTCCACCACGGAATGGTTGATGTGCTCAAGAAACTGTCCATAGATCCGGTGATCGATTGAAGTCGTGACCCTGTCTGTGTCCACAGGCAGTACCGTCACTCCCGGCTCGCCTGCAGGCTCAACGGCGTTGAAATCAAACGTGCCCGAGATGCCATAGAGATGAACGGCGGCGCTCGTCACCATTGATTCTTTAAGGAAGTGTCGTCTATTCATGAGCAGGATTATTCGGAACAGATCAACATAGAGGCTGCTATCAGTACGTCACCTCGATGTCGGCTGTTATTCTAGCCGACGATGCGAACATGACGCGAAAACGAGAGGGCGGCGAGATCGACTCGGATTCGTTCTGCGTGCAAATGTGTTTCGGAGTTTCCTCGGATGAAGGCTGACGCGGTTCGCGCAATACCTCGCAGGAGCTTTCTCAAACTTGCTGGCGCAGCCGCGGTTGGCGGGTTTGCCCAAGTTGGTTATGCCGCCGCCAAGCCCGTCTTTTTGATCATCGATCCGGAGAATTCGACAGCTTCGAGCGCGCCTTCGATGCGAGCCGTTGCTCAGCTGGGTGAGGCGCTCGGCGCAAAGGGAGTGAGGCAGGAAGTCGTGCGGTCTGCCGAAGCGGCAAAAGGCGCGGGCCTTTGCATCGTTCTGGCGAAATCGGATTCGCGCCTGGCCGAAGGATTCCCGCGCGGACAAAGACTCACCATCGCGGAGAGTCTGAGAATAACACCCGGAACGGTCGGCCGAATTCCAGCCATTCTTGTCTCCGCACCCGATCCAAGAGGCTTTGTCTATGCGCTGCTCGAATTGGCTGAGCGGGTTCGATACGGCGACGATCCATTCAGGTCATTGCAGTTGACGAAGTCGGTCGAAGAAAAGCCGGCGAACGAAGTCCGGAGTGTTAGCCGCTATTTCTGCAGCGAATTGGAGGACAAGCCCTGGTTCTACGACCGAGAGTTCTGGATCGAATATCTAGATCATCTGGTTGCGAGCCGTTTCAATCGGTTCACAATGGCTTTCGGCTTGGAGTATGACTTTCCGCGCGGTGTGACTGACGATTACTTGCACTTCGTCTATCCGTATCTCGTCGAGGTGCCTGGCTATCCACAAGTCCGCGTGATGCAACTTGCCGCTGCAGGTGGTAACAGCCTGGCGACTCCGATAGCGCTGAGTGCCGCCGAGCGTGCCAGAAACCTTGCGATGCTGCGCTTCGTCGCATCCGAAACCGCCGCGAGAGGACTGCAATTTCAGCTGGGCATCTGGACGCATGCATACCAGTGGACGGACAGTCCGAATGCATATCACCGCATTGAAGGCTTGACACCCGACAATCATGCGCGTTACTGCCGGGATGCGCTCACACTAATTCTGCGAGAGTGCCCTGAGATACAGGGACTCACGATGCGCGTGCACGGCGAGAGCGGGATCCCTGAAGGAAGCTACGAGTTTTGGCGGACAGTGTTTGAGGCGATCGCAAGGGCGGGACGGACGATTGAGATCGACATGCATGCAAAAGGCGTGGATGAAAAGATCATCGACATTGCTCTGGCTACGGGGATGCCGGTCAAGTTGGGAGCCAAATATTCTGCCGAGCATCAAAGCCTCGGATATCAGCAGGCCGACATCCGTTCACTGGAGGTCCCTCACGGGACGCTGTCAGAGTCAAATGAAGCACTATTTCGCGTCAGCAGCGGAGCCAGGAGCTTCACGCGTTACGGCTACGCGGATTTCTTGCGTAAAGATGCGCGCTACAAGCTGTGGTTCCGGTTGTGGCCAGGAACGCAGCGGCATCTGCTTTCAGTCGATCCTGAGATGGCTGCGGCGTACGGCCGAACGGCCAGCTTCTGCGGAGCCGCTGGTCTCGAACTGATGGAGCCTTTGACCTTCAAAGGACGAGAGGGCTCCGGCCAGCCGGGGGGACGGTGCGCTTACGCCGATACGTCGCTAAACCCGAGGCAAGATTGGCAGAAGTACGATCTCTATTACCGCGTTTGGGGCCGCAAACTGTACAACCCCGACGCAGAATCGGAGACGTGGCGTCGGGCCATGCGCAAGGATTTTGGCGACGGAACTGAGGCGACAGAGGCCTGCCTCGCGCACGCATCTCGGATTCTTCCGCTGCTCACCTCGACTCATCTGCCTTCGGCGAGCAACCATGATCTCTGGTACGAGCTACCAACGAACATGCCCGTCGTGGAAGGCAGCGAACCCTCTCCTTACGGAGATACTCCGATTCCGAAGATATTCGGAACCGTCAGTCCCCTCGATCCGCAGACTGTTCTCCACCGTATCCGAGTATGCCAAGTCGTTGATTCATCGTGAGCCGAGTGCGAAGTATTCACCCATCGACGTGGCGCGTTGGGTGGAGCAATGCGTCAACAGTGCGAAGCATTCGTTGAATGAAGCAGCGGTTACGGTAAGGACTCGTGGCGGAGGTGCATTCCGGCGGATTGAGGAGGATGTGCTTATCCAGATCGGGTTGGGGAGCTTCTTCGCGCATAAACTACGCAGCGCAGTGCTCTACGATGTCTTCCAGCAGTCGGGCGACACGAGCGCAGGCGACGCAGCACTCGAGCATTATCAAGAGGCGAGAGAAGCGTGGGCAATGATGGCGGAACGGGCGAAGAATGTCTATCGCGCAAATGTGTCATATGGCAGCATCCCCAAGCGGAGTGGCCACTGGCTCGACAGGCTGCCCGGAATTGATAGCGATCTGGCGGCAATGAAGACGAGGATTCATTGGAACAAAGCTGAGCCAATCTCGCGCCGAGCGGCTGTAGAAGAAATGAGTACCATTGCCGGGATACTGCCACCAGCCGTTCCGGTGAAGTGCAGTCACACTCCGCAAGACAAATTCACATCGGGAAATGCGCTCGAGGTGAAGCTTTTCATTTCGGGCAGGTCGAGCGGAGAAGGCATCAAGTCGGTGCATTCTGTTCGGCTTCGTTATCGCCACGTAAACCAGGCAGAGCGTTGGAAAGTGCTTGACTTGAATGGTGAAGACGGCACATATGCCGCCACAATCCCGCCGGAGTACACCCGAAGCGAATTTGGGCTCGAGTACTACTTCGAGCTTGCAGACGCCGGGGGAGTGAAGTGGATGTATCCGGGTTTCGATAAAGCGCTTTCGAACCAACCCTACTTCGCTATTGTGCAAAGAAACACCTGACACAATCGGCATTTTGACGTTTCAAAGCCGCGTGATCTGGCGACCGATTCACCATCTCGAGCTTTAGCTTTGTTGTAGAGTTTTGGCCAGGAGCGACACTACCGCATTGAAGACGCAAACAGCAATCCATACAGATTCAGGACGTGAGAATCGCTGGTATCCTGTCGTCCTTGTCACAGTCGCGATTGCTATAAGCTATTTCGATCGTCAAACGCTTCCCGTTGCCATCGCTGCAATTCAACGGAATATTCCGATCTCGGATCAGCAGTTCTCGTATCTCCAGACTGCGTTTCTGCTTTCCTACGCTGCGTTGTACATTGGTGGCGGACGTCTGCTCGACGTGCTCGGTACTCGACGTGGCTTCATGCTGATCATGCTCTGGTGGTCGATCGCCTGCGCCCTGCATGGAGTTGCATCGGGTTTCGGTCTGCTGCTGTGTGCGCGCTTCTTGCTCGGCATGGGTGAAGGAGGAGGATTTCCAGCCGCCATCCGCGTCGTGGCCGAGTGGATTTCTCCCGAACATCGTTCGACCGCCGTGGGCATCATCAATGCAGGAACGGCGGTCGGGTCCGTACTGGCCCCGCCGCTGATTGGCATCGTATTGCTGCACAGCGGATGGAGGACGGTTTTCTATGTCGCCGGCGCAATCGGCATGGCCTGGGTTCTGTGGTGGGCTCTATCCTACCGCGCCAGTTCTACTGACGCACACAAATGGGTTCGTCCCATTCCCGTTAGCAAGCTGCTCTCCATCCGTATCGTCCAGGTGCTGATCTTCGCCAAGTTCATGAGCGATTCGGCATGGTACTTTCTGCTTTTCTGGCTTCCCAAGTACCTGTATGATGCGCGCCACTTCGATATCAAACAGGTCAGCTACTATGCATGGATCCCATATGCTGCCTCAGGCATCGGGAGCTTTCTAGGCGGCTATTTTTCCAGCCGTCTTCTGCGGCGCGGCCTCAGCATCGATCAAGCGCGAAAAGCGGCGCTCGGTTTGAGCGCCGCATTCATGCCCGTAGTGATGCTGGTGCCACTGGTTCCCGTTCACTTTGCTCTGGCGCTGTTCAGCATCGCTTTCTTCTGCCAGCAATCGTGGTCCGGGTTGGTGATGACCGTACCCGCAGACATCCTGCCGCTCTCCGCGGTAGGCACGATTTCGGGCTTCGTCGGTTTTGGCGGAGCGATCGGGGGAGCGATCTTCGGAGTCGTGGCGGGTTACCTGCTCCAGCATGGTTTCGGCTATCAAACTCTCTTTATACTTGTCGGCAGCTTCCATCTCGTCGGATTTCTTGCAATCATTCTGGCCGGCGGCAAAATTCAACCACTAATCAGCAGGGACCTCAGGGAAATAGAGGCCTGAATATGAAGATCACTGAAGTTCGCACACGCGTCGTTCAATGGGAGGGCAAAACGGTACCTCTCCCGCCGCATTTCTGTACAAACCCGATGGACCTGGTGAGTTATCGCCAGGCCTCGATGGGCAATTTCTCGTTTCACGGATGGTTGCTGGTTGAGGTCTTTACCGATAACGGCCTCATCGGATTGGGAAATGCCGCGCTTTCGCCCCTCGTCACAAAGACTCTGATTGATACCTATCTCAAGCCGATCCTGCTGGGCAGCGATCCCTGGGATACAGAATTCCTGTGGCAGCAGATGTATCGCCGCACGATGGCATTCGGACGAAAGGGCGTCGCGATGACAGCCATCTCCGCTGTAGACATCGCCCTCTGGGACCTCCTCGGCAAAGACACCAAGCAGCCCGTGTATCGCCTGCTCGGCGGGCGCACCAAGGAACGAATTCCGGTCTATGCGAGCAGGCTCTACGCGATGCCAATCGGTGAACTCCGTGTCGAGGCCCAGCGCTACAGAGACGAAGGCTTCACTGCCATGAAGCTGCGTTTCGGCTGGGGTCCGATGGATGGCCGCGAAGGCATGATGAAGAACGTGGAACTCGTCCGCAACGTTCGCGAGGTGATCGGTGAATGGCATCGACCTGATGACCGATGCCTACATGGGCTGGACCCTCGATTATGCGAAGCGCATGCTGCCGCTGCTTGAGCCGTTCGGCATCCGCTGGCTCGAGGAACCTGTCATCCCGGACGACACGCGCGGATATCGCGAGTTGAAGAAATATGGCCGTGTCCCCATCGCGGGCGGCGAGCACGAACACACGATCTTCGGATTTCGCTCACTCCTCGAAGAAGATGCGCTCGACACAATCCAGTTCGATACCAACAGGGTCGGAGGCATCAGCCAGGCACGCAAAATCTCCGCACTTGCCGAGTCGTTCCAGGTGCCCGTCGTGCCGCACGCGGGACAGATGCACAACTATCACGTCGTAATGGCCAGTTTGAATTCACCCATTGCCGAGTTCTTTCCCAAGGTGGACGTTGAAGTGGGTAACGAACTCTTCTGGTATATCTTCGACGGCGAGCCCGTGCCCAAGCGAGGCTACATCGATCTCGACGAGAACATGCCAGGTCTTGGCCTCACCGTCAACGAGGAATCTCTGAAACGCTTTAAGATCATCGAGTAGAAAAGGAATTTCCTTGCATCTGGTTCAAATTGAGAATGAATCTCGTCGGCGCGTAGCGGTTGTCCGTGAGCTGGATCTTGTTGTATTGCGCGAAGTGGACTCTACACTTGAATTGGCAGAGAGAGCGCTCTCTGAGAAGCGTCGACTTTCCGAACTCGCCACTTGTTTGATGTCTGACCGAGCCCTGAGCTACGACGCAATCTATGATGGCAAGTCGGATTGGAAACTGCTGACCCCCATCGACTGCCCTGGCAACCCGCATCGCGTCCATATCTCGGGCACCGGCTTGACACACCTGGGAAGTGCACGAGACCGCCAGGCCATGCACGTTGCGGCAACCGTGGAAGAGCAGGTCCAGATGACCGACAGCTTGCGCATGTTCGAGTGGGGTCGTCAACAAGGGCGACCCTCCGTCGGCGAGATCGGGATTGCCCCGGAGTGGTTCTACAAAGGCGATGGTTCAATCCTTCAGGCGCCGTTCGGTCCGCTTCCCGTTCCAGGCTTTGCCGAAGACGGAGGAGAAGAAGCTGAAGTCGCGGCCATCTACATGGTCGCGGACAACGGAACTCCCTGGCGAATCGGCATGACTGCTGCAAACGAATTCTCCGACCACGTCTTCGAGCGTCGCAATTATCTCAACTTGGCTGGTTCAAAGCTGCGCATGTGCAGTATCGGTCCCGAATTGGTTGTCGATGCCCATTTCGACGATGTACCTGGATCTGTGCGCATTTTGCGCAATGGGGAATCGATCTGGGAGAAGCAGATTCGAACGGGCGAATTGAACATGTGCCACAGTCTCGCAAATCTCGAACATCACCATTTCAAATTCGCTGCTCATCGTCAACCCGGCATGGTGCACATCCACTTCATGGGTGCCGACTGTTTGTCCTTCGGCGAAGGAATCTGCCTTCAATCCGGCGATGTGACTGAGATTCAGTTTGCGGAATTTGGCCGCCCTCTACGAAACACAGTGATCGTCCAGGAACCGCTGACAACGCCGCTACGTGTGCAAGTGATGAAATAACCTGGGGACAACAATCATGAAGCCATCCATCGCATTACTAGGTCTAGGCACGATGGGCCGCGGAATGGCGGCGAACCTGCTGAAGGCCGGTTTCCCATTGACCGTCTGGAATCGGACAAAGGCGAAAGCGGAGTTCTTAACGCATACGGCAGCGAAGGTCGCTGACAACCCCGCACAAGCCGCGAAGAACTCAGCCGTCGTTCTTGCGATACTGGCCGATGATGCGGCTTCGCGTGCGGCATGGCTTGGACAGAATGGCGCTCTGGCGGCCATGCATTCGGGAAGCATCGCCCTCGAGTGCAGCACTCTCAGCCCGGATTGGATCCGCGAGTTGCGCGAGGCAGTCACGAATCGCGGCTTGCGCATGGCAGAGGCTCCCGTCACGGGCAGTCGTACCCAGGCGGAGGCGGGCCAGCTCAATTTCCTCGTCGGCGCCGACGAGGAAACACTGGCGGCCGTGACGCCTGTGCTGAAGTGCATGAGCAAAGAGATATTGCATCTGGGCCCCATCGGGAGCGGAGCGCAATTGAAACTCATCAACAATTTTCTGTGCGCGGTGCAGGTAACATCCTTCGCGGAGGCGCTCGTCTGGATGGAGCGAACAGAACTGCGACTCGACTCTGCCCTCGACTTCCTCAAACGAGGTGCACCCGGCAGCGGCATAGTTGCAGCCATGTCGGAACGAATGACCCACCGGACCTACGATGTTAATTTTCTCCTCCGCCTTATGGCCAAGGATCTCCGCTACGCCCGCGCCGCCGCCGCCCAGCTTGGCATCGATGTCTCCACCTCCTCTCCCGCGCAGGACCTCTTTCGGCAAGCCGAAGACCTGGGACTCGGAGAGAAAGACATGTCTGCCGTTGTAGAAGTGGTTCGTCGATCGAGCGAAACTCATCTCAAAGGAACGAACTAGGCCGGCGGTGTCCCCGTGGACAGCATCAGAGCCTAGAAATGTCATTGGGCGCATTTCCAGCGCTGCAATCCACTCGAGCGAATAGTCGCCTATCCGGACATTACGCATTTTCGGACTGGTATCAGCGAATGCCAATTCCCTGATACTGGGGTGACAATTCCCTGTTTGGTCAGGCATCAGCTTCACTTTAGATCTGATGGGAAGCTCTCGAATATCGGATACCTAGAGCCCCAGAGCCGTCGGAGACGTCGGGGAAATTTGATATTTTCCCTGTATTCTTCCCTGTTAGCAGGGAAAACTAAAACCGGAGAGAGGTTCGCTGCAGACTACTAGCACCGCCATTGAGTCCGTAGAATCAGCAGACTAATAGAGATCATCCGAAAGGCCGGTAATCGCAGCCGCGCATTAACCTGCGCGCGCCAACGAGAAGGTTGCAGGCGCGCTGCGGTTGTTGTTCAGGCAGAACTCGGCGCCACGAGATCAGATTTCAACTCGCTACGCGCAGAAATCCTGAGTAGAATGAAAGATCCATCGTTGGGGGAGCAGTTTAGCAAAATCGGAAAGAGCCGACGGCCAGATGTCATTTGCACGTCCACCGCTTGACTCCGATGAATTCGATCTGGAGGCCATAGTCGCATCGAACTGCACCTGGCAACGGATTGAGACGCATCCCCAGACCATGCACAATATCGCTGAGGCCTATCGGCAGGTGCGGCCTAACCTACTATTGCGGGATCGAATCTGAAGATACTCCCGGGAGGAGTTTCAATGCAAAAGGTTTTGATCACGGACGCTACAGGAGTTCTGGGCAGGGCTGGGTTTGCCGCAGGGGCCTCTGACGACTCCGAGAAGATCACAGGGATGAAGGCCATAGTCTTCGAGGACTTCGCACGCTGCGCCTTCTAGGCCTGAAGCAGAGACCACCTTTATTCTGGGCGGCAATTCAGCATTCCATTGATCGCAGGTCCGTCATCCGGTGATACGAAGGGACCGGCCAAGTTATCTCCTTTGAGCAAACGATCGGTTGATAAGAGAGGAAGATTGATGACAAGGAAGGTTTCAATGAAAACTTCTCGTTTGGCACTCGCTGCGCTTGCGGTATTCGGCGCGAGCAACACGGTATTCGCCGCCACCTGCGACCGCGCATGCCTTCTTGACCAAGCCAAGCAGTTTAATGCGGCGATGCTGGCCCATACACCGGAGAAAATTCAACTCGCACCGGATGCCCAGACCCGCGAGAACACCAAGGCAATAACGCTTGCCGATAGTAAGTGGTCAATCGTAAAAGAGATCCTCTCGGAGGGCGTCTACAACTTCTCGTTCAAGCCGCGGATTCGCTTCCACGATGGAAGGCAACCTGTTGACCGAGGAAGAACAGTGGGCCAAGTTGCAGCTTGTTGTTGAAACCGCTCGACAGGTCTGGGGCTGAATGCAGTGAGCGAGGTGTATCTTATGGTTGATTCAACGTCATCTCCGCAACTGGAATTCACCCTCGAGTTGCGCGTAAACATTGGCCCAACGCTCGAACTGGGGCAGGGCTCATTCGGTACCAGACGCAATGTCCCCATCACGGGTGGAACATTCAGCGGGCCGCACGTAGCAGGTCGCATTTTGCCCGGAGGGGCAGATTCGCAGTTAGTTGAAACGGACGGTGTGACGTTTGTTGACGCCCAATATGTGATTGAAACTGAAGACGGCATCCGCATCGGAGTGCGCAACCAGGGAATTCGACATGGATCGAAAGAGATCCTGGCTCGCCTCGCCGCGGGCGTGGCCGTTCCCTCCAGCCAATACTACTTTCGAACTTCTCCGCGCTTCTATCCTCCGGTGAGCCCATACAACTGGCTTAAGAAATCGATCTTTCTCGGGATTGCTGAGCGACACGCCGAGCTGATCATCGTGCGGGTTTGGAAGGTGACTTAATTCCTTGTGCGCGAAGTTTTGGATTGGTCACGCAGAAACAGCCGAGCCTTAATTTGGCATCGTCTTGCTTATTTCTATGCGCGCGTGTTACTCAAGTCGGCGCAGATCTTGCATTCTGTGCAACGAAAGCTCACGGAGAATTGCTCAGGGAACGATAGTATTCAGCGACTGAGTCCTGGTACCCGTCGGGAACCGCCTGTGGCCTCCCGGTGCGCGAGGCAAGTGAGGCAGCGGCACTGCGCACCAACTGAAGCTCAAGGCGGTCGATGGAACTGAGTACTTGGCGGTGCATCTCTTCAACCATGGCGGGATTGCCCGGAAAGCGGCGAGGGTCGAGATGCTGCATTTGCCGAGCGAGATCCTCTGCCTCTTTCTTGGCCTGCGGATAGCCTTTGAGCATCTGCCGCAGTTGGTTCAATTCCCGCAGCTGCTGCTGAAAAGTGCGCTCGGCGTCAGCAGGATTGGCGGATGGATCATTCGACTGCCCTTGCTGTGCGGAGGAACTGTAGCGATTGTTGCCGGTGTCGATGTTGCCCCACTCGGCGCTGTCTGAGTTGGGTGCGCCGCCAGAACGAGTGTCGCCCACGGGACCGCCAACGTCGCCTGATCGGGTGGCGGCACTGCCGCCGCGTCCCGGCTGGGAGCCGCCGCCGCGACTCAGTTCTTGTTGATTGTCCATTCCGCCTTGTGCCTGAAGTTGGCCCCGAGCACTGGAGCCATCTTTTCCCGCATCGCCGTTGCGACCTGGTCCGCGCCTCATCGACTCAATCTGATTGCGCAGGCGCGCGATTGTCTCGAGCGCCGCGGACTGATCCGTCGATCCGGCTTTAGGACCGGAGTTGCGCTGGCCGGGTTGCTGATCGTTCATTGCCTGTTGCGCCTGCTGCAACTGCTGCTTGAGTGTGTCGAGTCCCTGCGCGATCTCGCTCTCCGTGCCGTTCGCATTCGGGTTAACGCCACGCCGCAGCCAGTCTGCGGTTCTCTGAGTGTGGTTATTGAGGTCTGAGTTGTCCATCTCAGTGAGCGCATCGCGCAATTGTTTCGCGACGCCCGGTTGGTTAGGGGCCATCTGACGCGCGCTGTCGCGCATGCTCTTTTCGAGCTTTGATAGATCGTCGGAGAGTTGTTGCCTTTCCTGCGCGAGGCGCTCGCGCGCTCGCATTCGGGCCATAGTGTCCGTGAGGTCTAAAGTGTCGCCGTTCTGCTGTTGGCTCATCGCCTCGTCGATTCGCTCAGACTGTGCACCCTGTTCGTTTTTGAGACGCGCCGCTTCGCGTGCCAGAGAATCCACCTTGCCGGATGCGAGTTGCTGTTGCGTGTCGGCGAGCAGATTGGCCGCTTCGCGCAGTTGTTCGGCTGCCCGACGCGCCGCATCGGCATTCTGCTGGACCCCACCGTTGCGTTTCATGGCATCCGCTGCTTCCTGAAGGCGCCGCGTGGCCTGCTGCACGCGCTGATCCGCGTGATCTTGAGAACCGGGCTGGGCTTGCGAACGGCTTTGGGAACCCGGTTTCTGCTGAGAATCAGCCTGTGACGACGATCCAGGGGATGCGCTCGAACCCTGACGACCTTGCTGCTCATTTTTCGCCATCTCCTGCATCTGCCGCTGCAGTTGCTCGGCTTCGCGTCGCAGCATTTCCTGTTGCCAACGCTGCTCGAAGCTTTGCTGCGGATCGCGCTGTTGATTTGCTTGCTCTTCCGCGCGTTTTGCAAGAGCGTCCAGTTTCGCGAGCGCGTCTTCCACCTCTTTCGCGCGCTGCTCCTGGGGAGAAACGCTTTGTGCCGACTCGTATTGGTTTTTTTCTGTATCCAATTCGAGATCGAAGAGGCTGGCGAGATCCCGACCAGCGCTGCCACCTCCCGCGCCTCCGCCGCCCTGGCCAAAGGCAACCTGGATTTTGCGGAAGGTGGCTTCCGCTCGCAGCAGGGCTTGCAGGGCCTTCTGTTCGAATGGAAGGGCGTCCTTCCATTGCGTCGCTTTCAGTTTGTCCGCTGAAGGCGCCATTGTTGCAGCGGCATCCTCCATGTCCTTGTTGAAACCATTGAACTCCTCGGTCGCAGCCGAAAGGTCGCGGCTCTCCATTCGAGCCGACAGGGCCATGACCTGATCGCGAAGTGTCTGTTGCGCATCCGAGAGGAACTGCCCGGCCGACAACGCATCTTTTGGGGTCGCGCTTTTATTGTTCTGCTGCTTCCACGTAGCGGCGATCAGTTCCTTCTCGCGCTTGGAGATTTCGGTCTGGTTGTTTCCACTTGCTCCTCCGGCTCCGCCCCCGCCGCCGCTCTCCTGTGACTGCGAGAACTCGCGTTCAAAGGGCTCCACCTGGATAAAGGACATCTCGGTCTGTGCTTCGGCATGGCCATCGCGCGCGCTGGCGTAGACGCTGACCACGTCGCCGGGCACGAGCTTGAAATCTTCAAGGGGCAAGGTGTGCGATCCGTCGGCGCTCTTAACTCCGGGCTTGTCGAGCAGGCTGATCTCGCGTTCAGTGCCACCATTTACCGAATAATGAAGATGAACGTCGCGCAATCCGAACTGAGCAGCAGCCTTAATGCCAAGCGTCACTTCCTCGATGGGGTTGGCGCGGTAATCGCCACGCGGGCGATCGATCGAGATCTGGGGAGGTTGCGCCTTGTCAGTGGCAATGAAATAGTCCTCAGACAGCCGAACTGGTTGGCCTTCGTCCACCGCGGCTACATGGTAGGCGCCATCCTTCTGCATGTGAACAGTGCCGTGATATTTGTTGCCGTCGCCCCCTTCGAGTTGGATCATCTGGCCGTCATCGAGCGTGAGTTGGCCATTCTTCAGAGGATGATCCATTTCAATTTCGAGAGCAGCATCCGTTCCTTCAATCGCGCGCAGATCGCCTGAGCGTTCTTCCGTGGCCGGCACCATGCCCGTCCACTTTGGGTAGTGATAGGTGGCGCGGATCTCTTTCACGGCCGGCAAATCAACAACGCGAACCGTGTAATGTGACGAGACCAGTGGACCGGCGGCCACGTAATACTCCACGTTCTCGGGCAATCCCGCGAAGACAAATTGATACATTGCGATTCCGTTCGTGCTCAACTGTCTCTGCATCGCAACCGGCTCCCAGCCGGGTGCGTTTTGATAATGCGCAAACAGCTGCACTTTCGCCGGCTGCATGCCGGTCACTTGCGCGGTGATGAGTTGATCACTGTTGCGTCGAATCGCGACGTTGCCGGGCGTCACCCCAATCGCATAGAACGGTTGCGCATTCTTCGGCGGTCCCGTCCAAAGCAGCGACGCACCGTAGCCGAGATAGCCAGGTGCGCCCAGAATCATCCAGGCGAGAACGGCGAGGCAGGCAACGCCCGCGCCGCCGAGGGAAAATAATCGCCTATCTTCAACAATGGACGATGGCTCAGCATGCTGTGTCACGCTGAGAGTGTCAGCCGCAAGCAGTTCAAGAAAGGGATTGCTGCCCTGCATTTCTTTCTCGTAAAAGGTTGTGAGGCGATGTTCGAGCGCTGGATTTGCGGCTTCGGCTTTGCGTACAGCTCGAGCACGCGTGAGGCGCATCAGTGGAAATGCAATGCCAAACGCGGCCGCAGCCGCAAGGGCAAAAAACAATGCAAGTCGTGCGCCGGTGAGTCCGCGTGCTGGAAACGCGAAGTGGTTGAGCAGCGGGACAAGAGCGAGAGTCACCATCAGCGCGGTGCCGGTAAAAGTTGCTGCGCCACGCATCCAGGCTGCGAGGAGCAGCCTCTGCCGTATTCGCTCGATATAGAAATTGAGCGCATTCCGGTTGCTCATATTTCCTCCCTCTGTGTGCCCAAGTAGCGGCTGGCAAAGGATATCTCTGCAAGCGCCGTTAAGAACGCAAGCAGCATGACGTACCACCACAAACTCACCGAACGATAGCCTTCTTCGTGCGCAGCGGCCTCAGCAGGCGACGCGCCGCTGAAAGCACTGCCAACCCACAGCCGCTGAACATCATCGGGGATCGGCTGCAGATCTGATTCGCGGCGATCCGGGTTGACTCCGATGAGCATGTCGCGCCCATTCGCGAGGCGAATCTGATAGAAGCCCGCCTTTTGGAGGCGCAGTGTCTGTGCGGTCTTTGCTTCGCTCAAAGAAAGCGGCCTGCGGCCATCGGGGTCGATCACCTCGACGCTGCCATGCTCCGATGCAGAATCGGTGGGTGCGCGGAGTTGCACGTAGGAATCTACGAGCGTGGAACCGGTGAGACGTTCGCTGCCGGAAAGATACCGGGCGACGCGGTCTGCGAATGCGACAAAGACCGGATGCAACGGCACATCGTTCGTGAGGTTTTCCAGGCCGGTTGTCAACAGGAGGACATGCCCCTGCCCTGACTGCTTGTCGAGCAAGAGAGGTGTTCCATCACTGAGGCGCGCGGCGATGCGCGCCCCGCCCGGATCGACGACAGCCGCGTAGAAAACCTTGACTTCAGCCCAACCGCCATTATCCCGCCCTGGCTGGCCGTCGAGAAGCGCGGGATGGGTGAAGTCGACCTCACCTACGGTGGCGGCGCCTGCCATACGCGCATAGTCACGCGTGTCGCCAACACTGCCATTCCACACCGGGATCCCCGCCCGACGAGCCGCGTTGGTGCCGATTGCGATGAATACGCTGCCTCCCCTGGCAACGTATTGCGCAAGAGTGTGCTCGAAAATCGCTGGCAATGCAGCGCTGTCAGACAGTACAACGAATGCGAAGTGCGACGGATCAAGATTGGTCGTCTCCTCTTGCGAGACTGGCTGCAGGAGGAAGGACGACTTCGAAGCCGCAGTCAGCGCGGAGCCGAAGTAAACGGGCGAGCGTGTGTCTCGAGAGGAATGTACGAACAGCACCCGTCGTGGATCCGAACGTCGGACAGTAAACACGGTTGCATCATCGGCGGGGAACGCATCGTCGCTTTCGATGCGAACCTCGCACCGATTGAAGCCGTAATTGACGTCAAGTGGAGCGAATTCAACAGTGGCACGGCCATCGGCCGGCACCTCCACTTTGCGGCTGGCGATAGTCTTGCCATTCACAACCAGCGAAACCGTTTTCGTAGCCGCTTGCGTATTAAACCCAGCCACGACAGCGCGCACTCGCGAGCGATGCGGGTCCTTCGGATCGGACAACTCCGCGGGCGCATCGATACTCTCGATCGTCCAGTTGCCTGTTGCGGTCTTGTTCGCAACGGAATGAATATCCAGCGTCACGTTGGCCGGCAGCACAAGGTCGGCAAAATTCGTTGGCATGGCGCTGCGCTGCATGTCGCTGTAAAGATGGACGTCGATAGGCATGCGTACATTTTCTGCAAGAGCGCGAAGGGCGCGGCCTAACTCACCGTAGCCGGCGTGGCCATCGCCCGGTTGAATGCTCTCGAGCGCAGAGCGCAGTTGTGCGGAATCGGACATCGGCTGCGTGAGTATCTGAAGTTGACCGCCGAGCAAGAAGATCTGCGCCTTTTGCGATGGCTGTTTCGCGGCGAGCTTTGCCACCGCCTGCTGCCTGGCATCTGCAAATCGCGTACCGGCACGCATGCTGAAGGAGTTATCGAGGACGATGAGGAGCAGGCGACCATTCGTGTCTGCCGCAACTCGACGCACAAACGGGTTGGCAAAGGCGAGAACTACCAGAAGAACCAGCGCACAGCGAAGAGCAAACAGTATGAGGTGTTTGAGACGATGGTGGCGCGTGGAGCTCTGGAGGCCGCGCTCAAAAAACATAAGCGAACTTACGGGGCGCGGTATGGCGACGTGGCGGCGCAACAGATGTACGAATACCGGTACGCCCAGCAGAGCGAGTCCACCGAAGAACCATGGGGCAAGGAAGCCCATCAATTCCGCTCCTGGCGCAGCGCGAGATATTGGCGCAGCGCGGCATCGAGAGGTTGATCGGTCACCAGCAGCTGATAATCCATGCCTGCTGCTCGCGTGCGAGAACCCAGGCGTTCGACGTGCGCATCGATCTTCGCCCGATACGAGGTTCTGGCATATTCAGGAACAACTTCGAGCTTGTGGTCGGTCTCGAGATCTACGAGGATGGTGGAGCTTTTGAGCACTGGCCGAATCTCCTGGGGATCGAGAATATGAAAGAGCACGACCTCATTACCGCGATATCGGAGCGGTTCGACAGCGCGCACTATGCTCTCGGGATCCTCGTAAAAGTCGGAGATTACGATAGCGATGCCACGGCGGTGGAGAAGTTCCTGAAAATGATGGAGAGGCTTCGCAAGATCGGTGCGCGCGCGGGGTTCGGCGCGTTCGAGTGCAGCGAAGAGCCGACCAAGTTGGCCGGGCCGCGTGGAGGGCCGGACAATGTCGCGCACCTGTTCGTCGAAGATGATAAGTCCGGCAGCATCGCGCTGGTTGTGAATGGCGAGATAGAAGAGGGACGCGGCGATGAAGCGTGCGTAATCCATCTTCTTCAACGGGGTCCCCGACGACGGGCCTTTATCGTTGGAGTGTTTCGGTGGGCCGGAGGTGTATTCCATGGAGTTGCTCGCGTCGAGAAGGACAGTGAGTTGACTGTTGGTCTCGCCACGATAACGCTTCAGATAGCAGCGCTCTGTGCGTGCGAAAAGATTCCAGTCGACGTGGCGCAGATCATCTCCCGGCGTGTAGGCGCGGTATTCCGCGAATTCCTGGCTGAAGCCGAAGTCGGGTGAGCGGTGGAGGCCAGCGACGAAGCCGTCTACAACCGTTTTCGCGACAAGGTCCAACGAGGAGATGCCTGCCAGCACTGCGGGATCCAGAAAGCGCTGCACTAGGCCTCCTTCGGGCGCGGAACGTGGGCCACGAGACGATTCAGGATTTCATCGGTGTCGACGGAGTCGGATTCTGCATGGAAATTCAACAGCAGACGATGACGAAGAATGGGAACAATTACGGATGTGATGTCGTCGTAGGTGACGTGATAGCGACTGCGCGAGAGAGCGCGAGCTTTGGCGGCGAGCACGATGAATTGTGCGGCGCGGATGCTTCCGCCGTAGTTTACGTACTTCTTTACGAAGTCCGGAGCGCTTTCGGCTTTTGGACGGGTGGCGCGGACCACGTTCACGACGTAACGCGCCAGCAATTCGGCGATGGGAACCATGCGCACGAGGTGCTGGAAGTCCAGCAATTCCGACGCCGAGGTGACGGCTTCAATTTTCGGCGATCGGTTGACGGTTGTGAGGTCGACAACTTTTAACTCGTCGTCTGCGCTCAGGTATTCAAGCTTGGCGTTGAATAGAAAGCGGTCCAGTTGCGCCTCGGGCAATGGGTACGTGCCTTCGAGTTCAATCGGGTTTTGCGTGGCGAGCACGAAGAAGGGCTCCGGCAATCGATAGAGGTGGCCGCGCACTGTGCATGAGTGCTCCTGCATGGCTTCAAGCAGGGCGGCTTGCGTCTTGGGCGGAGTCCGGTTGATTTCGTCGGCGAGGATAATGTTCCCGAAGATCGGGCCTTCGACGAATGTCCACTTGCGATGGCCGGTGGTCAGATCCTCTTCGATGATATCGGTTCCCGTGATGTCAGACGGCATGAGGTCTGGCGTGAACTGAATGCGGCGGAACTGCAGACCCAGCGCGTCTGCAATCGTCCTGACCATCAGCGTCTTCGCCGTGCCCGGCAAGCCCGTGACAAGACAATGGCCGCCGACAAATAGCGTGATCAGGATCTGTTCGAGGACATCCTGCTGGCCGACGATCACCTGCCGCACTTGTTGCAGGATTCCCTCACGCACTGCGTGGAAGCGTTCGACGCGCTGCTGGAGATCCGATGCATCCATGTTCATTTCATAGACAGTAGCCATCCAGTTCCATCCTTGTCAGTTGGTTTTTGGTGATGGTCCTTGCAGTTCGAGTAACAGCTTTTGTGCAGGGCGATAGCCGGGTGCAATTTCGAGAGCAGCCAGCACGCTCTCCTGAGCCCTCTCTTTTTTCCCGCGCCAAGATAGGCTTGGGCGAGACTGAATTGGGCGCCGGCTTTGTCGACGGGGTTTGAATATACCAGCGCGTTGTATTCCCGAATGGCCCCGTCGTACTCCTTCTCCGCGTAGAGCAGGTCGCCCAGTTTTCGATGAAGCTCTTCGTCTTTCACGGGGTAGACATAATTCAGGCGCGCAAGCGTCGCAGCAGACTCGGCAAGTTGTCCTGCGGATTGCTGTAGCAGTGCGAGACGCTTCAGGAGAGCAGGCATCTGCCCGCCCTCGTGAACATAGGCAGTCAGGGTAGCCGCTTCGGTTTTTACATCTCCCTTGGCTTTGGCGGCATCGGCGATCAGTTCGTAGGGGTTGGCATCGCCAACATACTCGGGATACATCGCAATCAGGGCTTGTCCGTGTTGCAAGATCGTATCGTTGTCATTCTGTTTCGCAGCGGCGACGAGTGCTTTCAACTGCTCGCGCCATTGGTCGAAGCTTGCGGCCTCTTTTCCATATTTCTCATTGATCCATGCAAGATATTGGTTGTCGAATTCTTCCGGAGTCAGTCCAAGATCGCCTTGGATAACCTGCGGAGTGGTTTTGAGATGCGCGTAGGAGTGGACCATCTCGAGCAGCTTGTCGTCGTTCCATTTGGTTTTGATGAAGTCACAGATGCTGCCTGCCTGGAAATATGAGACGAAGACCTGCGTTGGATAGTCGGGGTATACAAACCCGCGGTCAAGTCTCGTTACAGGAAGAAGTTTCTTGTCGCGGATTGCGGCCAGTATTTCCGGAGTTGGTTGGCTCTTCCACTCCGATGATCGCTCGCCTTCTTCGTGGACCGCGAGACCTTCAGTAAACCAGCGCGGCACACGGAAGTTTGTCGCCGTGAGGATGAATACGTGGCTCATTTCATGCCACAGCGTTGAGCCCCAATTAAAGTCGCCGGGCTTACGGGCGGAAGGGCTGTCCATCGCGACGACCTGGCCGAAGGTTACGCCGAGCGCGCCCAGGCCGGGCATTCCCATGGTGCGTACGGCAAAGTCTTCGTGGTCGGGGTAGACCTCGACCTGCACCGGCCCGGGTAGTTTCATGTGGTATTTGCTCTCGTATTTCGAGAGAATGGCGTGCAATTCCGATTGCAGGTACGGCAACAGCAAATCGGATTCGGTTTTGTTGAGCTTGAGTATGGTCGATTCGTCGCGAGTGGTAACGAAGTTTTTATAGCTGTCGATCAGGCGCAGACTGTTCACCGTCGCGGCATCACGATAACCGTTCTCATAACTCATTTCGAGTTGCTTGAGCGGCTCCTGCTCCTCGCCCAGACGCATCAAGGCGATGCCAAGCGCGGAATGCGCCGCCCACAGTCTAGGATCTGCCTCAATCGCTTTGCGGTAGTAGGTGACCGCATCCTGAAAGCGGTAGTGCAACTCAAGTTGATGTGCGACTCGTGCGTACGGTTCCCCGGCGCCGGGGTTGATTGCGTGAATCTTCGCCAGCCAGGCGTCTGGCGAGCGGTCCCCGATGAGTTCAAGCGCGGCATGGATTGCCATCGCGTTCAGCGCATCGTTCTCAAGCGCGATAGCCTTGTCGGCTTCGGCTGCGGCCGTTTCGCGATCATCATTGGCCAGCGCGAGATCCGCCAGCAGTTCATGGGCCTCGGCGAGCTTTGGATCAAGTTCGATCGCCTTCATGGCGTAGGTTGCTGCCTTGCCGTTG
The DNA here is from genome assembly GCA_963832035.1 of uncultured Acidobacteriaceae bacterium. Lineage (GTDB taxonomy): Bacteria > Acidobacteriota > Terriglobia > Terriglobales > Acidobacteriaceae > Telmatobacter. The sequence continues at coordinate 595,095 of CAWHSK010000007.1, forward strand.
AAGCTTTCAGCTGACACCGATGCGAGTCCGATATAGGCATGCGCGTTAGACGGATCCGCAGCAAGAGCCTCGCGAAAAAGATCAGCGGCTTCGGAGTCGTTGAAGCGCTCGTGCAGCAGCATCCCCCAGCGCACCTTATAGAGAGCCTTGCTGTTTGCGGCCTGAGTAGCGAGACGAAATTGCTCGTTGGCCTCCTCCCATTGTTCAAGTCCCCAGAAGCCCTCTGCACGCAGGTACGCGTCGGCGCTGCGGGTCATAGTTTGGAAACAACCGTGCGCCTCTATGTTTTGACCATGCTTGCGCAGCGACCAGCAGTCAGAAGGAGCAATTCCGCGCGCGGATGCTGAGAAAGCGCAAAAAAGTAGCAGGATGGCGGCAAGTCTCATTTGTCCAGTTCCTCCTGCACCTTGGCTAACTCCACAAGCGCGGCGGTCAGCTGCTGCTTGTAATCCGCGGGCTCCATCGCGGCTTTCTGATACTTGAGGGTGTCAATCTTCTGCTCCAGATCCTCCTTTTTCTGGAGCAGTACACGCTTGGCCGGGTCGTTCGCAGCCTGCAGATTACCGCCCAGGCGCAACACGATAAAGCTGGAAAGGAGCAGACCTTGTCCGTTGCCCACTTCGCGCACTGGTTCACCGCGGCCGATGTCGTCGAAAACGGCATGTTCCGTGGCGAGGCGTTTCTGCGCGTCGTAGGACGCGGATGTTTTCTTCGCCGCATAAGTGAAGGCTTCCATGGCGCTAATTGAGTCGCTCTTGTCGGCATCGGCCGCCGGGTCCTGCAGCGCCTCGACCCAGTAGCGCGCAAAGATCGTCGCATTCTTTTCGGTGCCGGATTTTGTGGCAGCGATGACGGCGCGGCCCGGCCGCTCCAGTGCTGCTACCGATCCACCGCTGGCACTGGTCGTATTCACAACAAGCTGGCGCCGGGCGAGGATGCGGTCGCACATTTCCGCGATCTGTGCCGCCGTAATATCAGGACCGACAAGGTTGAACTTGTATTCGACTCCGTCAAACGACCCGTGGCCGATCAGAATGAGTACGAAGTCATCGTCAGCTTTGGCGTCACGCGCAATCGAATTCAAAGTGTCACGCAATTGGGCCGCGGTTGATTGTGCCCCTGTCAGGGTGTAGACGTGCGCTATCTCGCCGGAACCTTTGAAGACGCGATCGAGATCCTTCGCCGCCTCGATGAAGCGCTGCTCGTAGTCAGGCTCACCGCCAAGACCGGCGACGATGACGTAGTAGGTCGCCGAGCGCGCCTGCAGAGTCCACACCGCGATAATCGCCAACACCATGGCGCGTTTCATACGACACCCCACTTGCGGCGCAGAAGCCATTCCGACGCGGGGAATCCTATGAGGAGCGCGAAGACGATGGGCATGTTCCAAAGTTCCTTGGTGTTGCGAACAGAGATGCCTGCTTCGGAATAAGAGATATCGCGCGGGAGATCCTTCAGATCGGCAGGCTTCCAGTACCGGCCGCCGGTTTGCGATGAGAGCTGTTCAAGAAACGTGCGGTTCTGGCCGGTGTGAAATTTCTCGGCGACTCCGTCTTCGCGCTGGAAAGTTACCACGTCACGACCGAGTTCGTGCGACTCCTTACCCTCGGATTCCGCGGTTATCTCAGCAAGGTATGCGCCCGGTTTCTCAGCCATCCAGTCCAATTGATACGTGCCCGGAGCCTCCTGCGACGGCGTCATGTCGACGAACGCGTTCAAGCCGCCCGGTTCCATGATGTGTGCTGCAACACGCGCGCCCGCGGAGGGTTGAAACTGCCGGTCATAAACCTGCGCTTTGATGTGCACGCGGCCTTCATCCATCAAGATGCGGGCTGACATGGAAGCTACTACCGGGTCGGGGGTGTCGGCAACCAGCCAGCGGAGAAGCTGATTCCAGAAGAGGTCATGCGAGGGGTCGCCGAGGGCTTCGCTCATCTGCCACCGCCAGGTACCACCGGTCGCGAGAACGGCGGTGCGGCCATGACCATAACTTTGAGTAACAAGCAGCGGCATTTTGCGACGGCCGACATTGAGGCTGGCGAGCACCGTAGCCCCGGGCTTGGGAGCGCCAGCATCCTCGTAGTCGGCGAGGTAGGTAAGCTTCTTCCAGCGCGCAGCGTTTTTTCCCGGATCGTCGAGGAGTCGCGTGACGGGGGAGTCGATTCCGGCCTGCGTCAATTCAACGGTCGCAGGATTCCGATGAAAATTGTTGCGGCCCGCGGGCAGGAGCGTGGGAAGGAGCTCGTTCAGTGCTGATGCGGCCCAGCCGCCATCGCTCAACGCAGACCGGCCGCCGAGGAAGAGGATGCCGCCGCCGCGCCGATCGACATATTCGCGCAAGAGCTCCTGTTGCAGGGGGGTGAAGTAATCGGCATCAACGGACCCGACGATGATGCCCGAGTAGCTGAACAGTTCTTCGGGGCGTACGGGAAAACCGTCGGCGAGTTCATTGGGATCGCTGATGCCCTGGCGATAGACCTTGTTCTCACTCGTGCGCAGCATCGATACGATCTGCACTGTTGGATCGTCGTCTTCGGCACGGCGAATAAATTTGAATTCCCAACGCGGCTCGCCTTCGATATAGAGGATGCGGCGCTTTGCATCCGTGACCAGCAGAGGACGCGAGATGGCATTGTTGGCGAGGTTCTCTTCGCCGGCGATAGGCCGCACAGCGAATTCAATGCTCTTTGCGCCCGCGGCTCCGACGGGGAAAAACAGTGGTTCTGTCTGGAGGAGTCCGTCAGGTCCCAGGGTTATCTGATGTTCTTCCAGAACTTTGTTGCCATCGCGGACCACGAGGGTGGCCTTTTCGCCGGTGTAGCCGCGTTGCGAGAGGGTCACGCTGGCGGCTACACGCGCGTTCACAAAAGCCTTCTCCGCGATACTCACATCCTCGATCTCGATATCGTGCGCGAGTTGTTCGCGACCGAATCCGATGGTGTGCACAGGGAGATGACGATTGAGCAGGGCCTGGAGAGTGTCGGAACTGATTCCCGAGCCGCCGAGGCCGGCCGCATTTTGTCCGCCATCACTAAGAAGGACGACTGCACCGACTGGAAGATCTGAGGTGTCCGCGACAAGTTTCCTGAGTCCATCATCGATGCGGGTGGCCGTTCCCGAGGGCGTGATGCCCTGCGTGCTGTCAATACGCTTGATGTCCCTGTCGAGGCGATAAAGACGCGTTTGGAAACGATTCTGGAGTCCCGCTAGTACTCCGCCGTTGAGAGCTGCAAGCACGGCGTCTTCGCGCGCACGACCGTTGACATCCGTCGAGGCCATACTCTGTGAATCGTCAATGACAACGGCAATGATGTTCTGCTGCGAACTGAGTTCACCCACGGTCATCGCCGGTTGCCACAGCAGCAGCAACAGTAGCGCCAATGTAGCCGACTGCATGAGCCAGATGATCCACGCGCGCCAGTTTCGCAACCTGGGCGCGGCGTTGCGAAGACGCCAGCGGATAAGCATGGCGAGGGCGCCGACGGCCGTTACGATAAAGATCGGCAGCAGCCATGCAGGCCATGTGCTCAGCAGCACGAAGCGGCCTTTGGTGAACACCGGAATCGGGTACTTAAAGAGGAGCTGAAACATGGACGGGGACGAACCATACCTGAGTTCCGTAGCGGTTGAAGTTGAGCGACCTCTTTGGTTTGTGAGGCAGCAGGAAGGGCTGATCGAGTTCAATTCGTGAATTGGATTAGCTTCAGGGGCTAAAGCCCCAATGATTTTTGATTGCTGACGGCACGACTAAGTCGTGCCCCGTCACAAAGCATTTCAATGGGTCATGCCATAGAGGATGTAGTCGAGGCCGACCCGGAAGGCCATGGATGCGAAGGTCTCCGGGTAGTTCGGATCGTCTGCCCACTCCCATGCGTCGCCCAGATGCATGTTGTGACAGATCGCGACCATGATGCGTCCCTTGTCATCACGAATGGCGCGCCATTTTGGCTGATAACCGTCCTTCTCGTATGTCCGGCCAGTCCATACGTACTGTTCGCCGGGAATCTGCATTTTGTCGTCGATATCGTAGAGGGTGTGAAAGATCTCGTCGCCGCTCTGAAGGTCTTCAACGGGCCGATCGGGCAGAACCTGGCGCATACCGTTCAGAAAATTCTCCCAATCCTCCGTTCCATGAAAATCGTCGACCATAAGGAAGCCGCCTTTGAGCAGGTACTCGCGGAGCCGTTTGGCTTCCGCATCGTTGAAAGACCACGTTTGCACCTGAACGGCATAGATCCACGGGTAGTTGAATATTTCGTCGGAATCAAGCGTGACGACCTGCTCGGTAGGACGTCCGTCAATGCGGGTGAGACGGTGCATGGCGATGAGGAACTGTCGGTCGGCCTTGGGATAATCGCGAGACCAGGAAGGACCGCGCCAGTAGCCGCGACGAGTCGCAAAACTGGCCATATTGGCGGTGTAGGCCAACCGGGACCAGTAGAACTCGGCCTTGACGTTGGAAGGAGAGTCCTCGTTTCCAAAGCCGAAGTCGGCGGTTCGCTGAAAAGCGCAAAGTCCGGCACAGCAAACTGCGGCCGTAAACGTCGGCAGTGCCAACCGTGAGAACTTCATGGGGTGGACCTCCGCGGCGGGAAAGGTGCGCAAGAGAACCCGAACGCCGTTGGGGACGCTTGCCCGTTAGACGGAACGATTCTGAAGTTGGTTGCAGTCTTCGCCGGCGAGACTTTCGCGGATCGAGGCAGCAGGCCACAATTCTTTGTTCGTTGGGGATAACTTGTCGCGGCGATTTTCGCATGAGACGATGCAGTTGAGCTTGACGTGGGGCAAACCGTGAACAGGCGCGATCTCCTGAAACTGGGCGGCATGGCTTTGGCGCAGGCTGGAGTGAGAGGCGTGCCCCTTCCCGGTCAGGCGGCCTCACAGGGGCAGGAGACGACGGCGGACTATTCGCTGCGCATCGCCCCGGTTACGGTGGAACTCGACCGCTCGCACGTTCTATCCACTATCGGATACAACGGAATTGCACCAGGACCTGTGTTGCGCATGCGCGAAGGCAAACCGGTGACGGTAGAGGTGATCAACGATACGGAAACCCCGGAATTTGTGCATTGGCATGGCATGCTGATTCCTTCGGACGTGGACGGAACCGAAGAGGAAGGCTCGCCCGTGGTGCAGCCGCACCGGCGGCAGCGCTTTCAACTGACGCCCACCCCGGCCGGAAGCCGGTGGTATCACTCTCACGCCATGGCCATGGACGATCTGCACAAGGGCGCCTATACCGGCCAGTTCGGATTCGTTTACGTGGATGGCGGCAACGATCCGGGCCGCTACGATCAGGAGCTTTTCCTCGCACTGCGCGACTGGGAGCCTTTCTTCACTGGAACCATGGATGACCTCGACGACGATACCCATAGCGGGCCGCTGCTTGAAAAGCCTGCGACGATGAACACGGCTCCGAACGGCCTCGAGGTGGGTTCCATGACCTATTCGATCAACGACAAGGCGCTTGGGTCGGGTGAGCCGATTCGTGTTCGCGAGGGGCAGCAGATGCTGATTCACTTCTTGAATGCCAGCGCCATCGAGAACCGGCGGGTCGCGCTCGCGGGCCACAAAATGAAAGTGATCGCCATGGACGGAAATCCCGTGCCAACACCGCAAACGCTCGACTCGGTGTTTCTCGGTGCGGGTGAGCGCCTGGACGTGGTGGTACAGATGAATCAGCCTGGCGTGTGGATCCTGGGGGCGACCGAAAAGATGATCCGCGAGTCGGGCATGGGCGTCGTTGTCGAGTATGCCGGACAGCACCAGCAGCCGCAATGGATTGACCCGCCGAAGACACCATGGGATTACACAATCTTCGGAAGTCAGGCTTCGCATTCAGCGGCTCCGCAACAGAACCTCGAGCTGATCTTCGAGAAAATCCCCGGTGGCGCCGGCAAATTCAACTTATGGCTCGTGAACGGGAAGCCGTATCCCCACGAACGCGAATTCGTTCTGCAGCAAGGCACGCGATATCGACTCACCATGCGCAACCGCACCGACGACGCACATCCCATGCACCTGCACCGGCACCTGTGGGAACTGATCGAGATCAACGGAAAGAAGACTGCAGGGATCATGAAGGACACAGTGGTTGTGCCCTATTTCGGACGCGCCGTGGTTGATTTCACAGCCGATCAGCCGGGCCTCTCCCTGTTCCACTGCCACCTGCAGCAGCACATGGACTATGGATTCAAGGCGTTGTTCCGATATGCCTAGTCGGCATCGCGACTGAAATCCAGCTTACCGATCCTCTGACTTCACAACCCTCGGCACAGGAGTACTGCGATGATTTCCCGCTTTCGGCAATTTGAACTCACCTGGTTTTGCACGATGGCCTTTGTGTTCTACTCCTCAGTGTCGCTGGCTCAGAACACGAGTTCCACCGTTCCTCCCGTACTCGATGTTCACGTCCACGCCATGGATGAATCCTTCCCCGGCATGGGACCAATGTGTCCCAACGAGTCGAAATTCCTGGCCTCCGACCCGGTCACCAAGGAAGCTCCGTTTGGATGGAGGGTGGAGGAGTGCACGCCCAAGCTCTATCCAGCGGCCAAAGGACAATATCTGAAGGACGTCGTCGCTGAAATGGAAAGATTGAACGTAACGGCGGTGGTGTTCGGTGATCCCAGGAGTGTGCAGAAATGGAGAGATGCCGCGCCTGGCCGCGTGATACCGGGCACAAGCTTTAATGAAGGAATGACACCTGGCAAGCGCGTTGCGCTCGATGAGTTGCGCAAGGACTTCACCCAGGACGGATTCAAAGTGATGGGCGAAATCGGCTTGCAGTATGAGGGCCTTTCCCCTAGTGATCCATCGGTTGATCAATACTTCGCCCTCGCCGAAGAGCTGGATATTCCGATTGCCATCCACATGGGCACCGGCGGCTCTGGCCGCGCCAACATCGCCATGCCGAAGTTTCGCGGCTCCATGGGTAACCCGCTTCTGCTTGAGGAACTGCTCGCGCGCCATCCCAGGCTGCGTGTACAGGTCATGCACGCCGGCTACCCCATGATCGACAACATGCTCACCCTGCTTCAGGCAAACTCGCATGTCTACGTCGACGTAGCTGGACTCATCTGGAGCTACCCGCTCCAGGAAGTCAACCGCTATATCCAACGGCTCGTTGAGGCCGGCTTCGAAGATCGCGTCATGTTTGGAACCGATCAACTGGAATGGCCCAAGCTGATGGCCTACTCCATCAGCATCATCCAGAATGCCGACTACCTCTCTCCGGAGCAAAAACGCGACATTCTCTACAACAACGCTGCGCGCTTCCTCAGACTCGATACGGCGAAAAACAAATAGGGTCGGATGGCGGCGACAAGCGAGCATTGGTGACTCGTAACTTTCCTTGCGTCTTTGAACCTGGAATGATCGTCCATCTCACAGGAACCCTTACGGCGCAGAGGATGGTGGAAATCGGTCAACACGTGCTCGTATGCAGTACGTCGTTCTGGATTCCCGATCCATCAGACCGGGAGTGTGCCTTTTCCTCGGCTATACAACTGGGCCGCGAATCTGCTGGAAACAGCAGGAGGCGCCAGTCCTGAATCGCTCATCAAGAAAGGAAAGATCACCGTGAGTCAGTGTTTCGTAGGCCGGACCTGGGCGAGCGCTTTAATTCTCGCCGCCGTTTTTGTTGCAGTTCCACATGGATTTGCCCAGCCCGGTGGGTCGCAACCGCAGAAACACTATCCCTGGTCTGACGTCACCTTGTCGGCCGACGCGCGCGCCGACATGGTCATCAAGGAACTAACGCTGGCGGAGAAGATATCCCTGTTGCATGGCCAGGGTTTCTCGTTCAATGCGGCCGGTCCGACCGAATCGAACGGCGGTGCCGGATACTCGGTTGGGATTCCGAGGGTGGGCATCCCCGCGATTCAGATGGCTGATTCGGCGTATGGCGTCACCCGCGGTGCCGCTTCTGGACGCTACTCAACTGCGCTACCCAATAATCTTGCGGCTGCCTCTTCCTGGGATCCGCAATCCGCTTTTGAATATGGTGCTCTGATCGGTCGCGAGTTGCGCCAGGAGGGCTACAGCATGTCGCTTGGCGGAGGTGTTAACCTCCCGCGCGAGCCGCGTAACGGCCGTACTTTCGAATACCAGGGCGAAGACCCGCTGCTGGCGGGCACGCTGGTTGGCAACTTCGTCAGGGGCGTCCAGTCGCAACACGTCATCGGCGACTTGAAGCACTATGCCATCAACGACCAGGAGAGCGGCCGAAACGCGGTGAACGCGAACATCGACAAGCGGTCCATGCGTGAAACAGACCTGCGGGCCTTTGAGATTGCTCTCAAGATCTCTGATTCCGGCGCGTTCATGTGCTCCTACAACCGCGTCAACGGCGACTACGCCTGCGAAAACACCTACCTCCTCACAGACATCCTCAGAAAGACTTTTCACTTCCAGGGGTTCGTAGTTTCTGATTGGGGTGGCACTCATTCCACCGCGAAAGCCTCGCACGCCGGCCTTGACCAGGAGCAGCCCGGCAAAGGCTTCTTCGGAGATGCGCTGCAAAAAGCTGTCGAGAGCGGAGAAGTCTCACAGGACGAAATCAATGACCACGTCCATCGAATCCTTCGCACCATTTTTGCTACCGGCTTGTTTGACAACCCGGTGGTGAAGCAGGTTCCAGATGTTGAGGGCGGCTATGCAGTTGCCCAGCGACTCGCCGAAAAAAGCATCGTTCTTCTCAAAAACGAACACAACGTTCTGCCTCTGGACGCCGCAGGCCTTCATTCCGTGGTGTTGATCGGCGGCCATGCCGATGTAGGTGTGCTCACCGGGGGCGGATCTGCACAGGTCGACGCGCCCGGGGGGTCCGTGGTTCCTCCGCCGCCAGCGCAGCCAGGCGCGGGTCCCATGGGAAACCTTCTCAGGCGTCGAGTTTGGTTACCCAGTTCGCCCCTGCGCGCGTTGACAGCCAAGCTGCCTTCCACAAAAGTGTCCTACGTCTCCGGCGATGACCTGGCCGCTGCCGCCTCTGCTGCTAAGGCTGCCGATATCGCAATCGTCTTCGGTTATCAGCCGGAATCGGAGGGAATGGACTTGAAGACGCTCGACCTCGGCGAAGATCAGGACAAACTCATCGAGACGGTGGCAGCCGCCAACGCGAAGACGATCGTGGTGCTTGAAACAGGCAGTCCTGCCACCATGCCCTGGATCGACAAGGTAGCGGGCGTAGTCGAGGCCTGGTATCCAGGCATTCGCGGCGCAGAGGCCTTGGCTAATCTGCTCACTGGAGAAGTGAATCCAAGTGGCAAACTGGCTATCACCTTCCCGAAAAGCGACGCCGACCTTCCTCACCCGACACTCGTGCTCCCTCCGCCAGCTTCACAACCTCAACGTCCAGCCCCCGGAGCCGACATTTCCAGTTTCATGGCCATGATGGCCAAAGGCCTGCCGCCCTTTGAAACCTATTACGACGAGAAGCTCGAGGTCGGATACAAGTGGTACGACGCCGAGAAAAAGCCGGTGCTCTTTCCGTTTGGCTTCGGGCTCTCCTACACAAGCTATGCCTACTCCGGATTGACCGTGAAGAACGGCGATACGGTTACCGTTTCCTTCACAGTGAGAAACACGGGCAAGCGTGCGGGTACAGAGATTGCTCAGGTCTACAGCTCGCTTCCAGATTCAGCGGGCGAGCCGCCCAAGCGCCTGATCGGTTGGGCTCGCGTGGAGTTGGCGGCCGGTGAGTCAAAGCTCGTAACGATACCGGTCGATCGCGATCACCTAACCATTTACGACGAAACAACGGATGCCTGGAAGCTTGCCCCCGGCAGTTACACGATCATGGCGGGGGGGTCTTCACAGGCTCTGTCCCTCCGCCAGGAGCTCACATTGCAATAGAAATCCAAGTCAGAGAATCACAGCAGTCTCGAAGCCGTTCTTTCTGGCGCTTCGGCTCCTCTCGCCTCATTCTCGTGCGGACTTGCGAAAGCGATTCACTGCCGGCAAGGGTTCCCTCCATCGCATCCCGCGCCCGAAGGCCGCCCCTGGATCACCGCGCCTAAATCAATTCACCGTCCCCCCAGCCGATCACGAGTAGGCGAGACCGAGCCAGTGCGAGACAATCATCTGGGCGAACTTCAGTTCGTATGAGACAAACTGAATTTCGAGACCTCGCATCAGCGACCGAACGTACTTGAAGGAGTGATCGTGAAAGTCCGCAGTCCTCTGCATTTGGCCCTTATCCTCAGCATTTCTTTATTTGCGTTCCTGCTTGGTTCAGCGGCTCACTCGCAGCCTCCAACAACGCTTCCCCTGATGCCAATGCCGCAGCACATCGCGCAAGGTGAGGGGCGACTGAAGATCGATGGAGCTTTCACCATCAGGCTCGATGGATACAAGAGCAGCCAACTCGAGTCAGCCCGCAACCGATTCCTGAATACTCTTTCGCGTATGACGGGAATTCCATCTCACGATGGGGGGACTAGTGGCGAGGCAACGCTGGTTGTGAGGACCACCGGTGCAGACGATACGGTGCAGCAACTCGGCGAAGATGAGTCGTACCACCTGGAAGTCTCGCCTACGAACGCGTTAATCAGAGCGGCCAATCCATTGGGCGCAATGCACGCGCTGCAGACCTTTCTGCAATTGGTGGCCATCACTCCGGATGGATTCAGCGTGCCGTCCGTGACCATCGAAGATGAACCACGCTTTCCATGGCGTGGGCTGATGATCGACGCAAGTCGCCACTTTCAGCCCATCGATGTCATCGAACGCAACCTCGATGGAATGGAAGCGGTAAAGATGAACGTCTTCCACTGGCATTTGTCAGACGATCAGGGCTTTCGCGCCGAGAGCAGGATCCTTCCTCTGCTGACCGGCAAGGGCTCTAACGGCCTCTTTTACACGCAGGCACAGATGCGCGAAGTTGTGGAGTATGCGCAAGCACGCGGAATCCGCGTGGTGCCTGAATTCGATATGCCATGCCATACCACTTCGTGGTTCACAGGCTATCCGGATCTGGCAAGCGGAAGAGGACCATACAAAATCGAGACGCATTGGGGCGTCTTCGATCCGGCTATGGACCCCACGCGTGAAACCACGTTTGAATTCATCGGGAAGTTCATCGGCGAGATGACCACGGTCTTTCCAGATGCCTACTTTCATGTGGGCGGCGACGAGTGCGACGGCAAGGAGTGGGATGCGAATCCGCGCATCAAGGATTTCATGCGCGCTCAAGGCATGAAAGACAATGCAGCACTGCAATCCTACTTCACTGCTCGGGTGCAAAAGCTGGTGGCCGCGCACCACCGCATCATGGAGGGCTGGGACGAAGTCTTGGCGCCGAACACTCCTAAGGATGTGGTGATTCAGTCGTGGCGCGGGCCTACGTCTCTGGCTGCGGCCGCGCGGCAAGGCAATCGCGGACTGCTTTCGACCGGCTACTACGTCGATCTGAACCAGTCAGCGGCAGAGCATTATCTCGCCGATCCGCTTGCAGGAGATGGGGCAACACTGTCGCCTGAAGAAAAAAAGCGCGTGCTCGGCGGCGAAGCCGCAATGTGGAGCGAGTTTGTAACTCCCGAAATCATCGACAGCCGTGTCTGGCCGCGCACCGCCGCAATCGCGGAACGGTTGTGGTCTGCGCAGGATGTGCGCGATGTGAATTCGATGTACACACGGATGGCGCTGGTTTCAGACAAACTGCAGGCCTATGGGCTGCAGCATCAGTCGTTCACCCGTCCGATGCTGCAGCGCATGAGCGGCCAATCTGAGCCGAAGTATCTTGCGGTGCTGGCCGCAATCGTGCAGCCCCCACTCGGATATCAAAGGGGACAGTTGAAACAGTATGACTCCCACTCTCCATTGAACCATCTGGTTGACGCGGTTCCGCCGGAAAGCGAAACTGCACGCAACTTCAAAAGTCTGGTCACGGTGATCGTTGCCGGAAATGCTTCAGCGGAGCAATTTCAGAAGGCCCGGGAATGGCTGACGCTTTGGCGCGACAACGATGCCAACCTGGAGCCTTCGCTGAAGAATTCCGATCTCACGGCAGAGCTTGCTCCGCTATCGCAGAGCTTGTCACAGGTGTCGACCATCGGCCTGCGCGCTCTTGATGATATTCAAAACCACCGCCCGGCAGCAGCTGCCACTACTCAAAGCGACTCGCAAACATTGAAAACAGCAGAGAAGCCGCAGGCCGTGCTTCGCGACATGGTTGTGGCGTCGGTAGAGACTCTGGTGCAGGCGGCAGGTGCGCAGAAGCAATAGTCCACATCTCGTGCGATCGCGAAGTCCGAAGATCCGCGGCCTGTCTGTGTCGAGGATTGACCGCATTGCGGCGAGGAGCTGGCGCTCCCGCAAACTAGCGCATCACCACAATTTCCACTTTGCCATTGCGCCGCAAAATGTTAACGCTCACCGAGTCTGCATAACGTTCGAAGGTCAGATCAACACTTCCGTCTCCAACCTTGAGGTTGCGAATGAGTATTCGTTGGAGTTTGTCAGGCAACGCAGGATGGTGCAGATAGATCCGCGACTCACTTGCGCGAATCTCGAGACCGAGGCAGGCCTGCAAAAGCATGAAGACGGAGCCGGCCGCCCAGGCCTGCGGCGAACAAGCGACCGGGTAAAGCGTCGGCCCTTTGCCAGGACGGCGCGAAAAACCGCATATCAATTCTGGAAGGCGGTGGAGCATTACTTCGGAGGAGAGGTCGAGCATTCCCGACGTGATCTGCAAAGCAAGGTCCTTTTCGCCCTTTCGCAGTGAACCGAGAGCAACAAGTGCGTTGTCATGCGGCCACATCGACCCGTTGTGGTACGACATCGGGTTGTATCGCCGCTCGCCGGAAGCAAGAGTACGAACGCCCCACCCGGAAAAGAAGGCCGGCGAAAGAAGCGCCTCACTGATCGAGCGGAACTGTGCGTCGGTAGCAATCCCCGAGAACAGACACTGGCCTGCATTGGAAGTCCCCACGCCGCATTGCTTCTTCTCGCCATCCAATGCCAACACAAACATTCCAAGTTCGTCAGACCAGAACGCGGATTGGAACTTCGTGCGCAAATTGTCGGATTCCACACGAAGCCGTTCGCTAAGGTCTTTATGTCCTAGGTCAGCGGCAACCGCGGCAATGCCTTTCTTGGCAGCGTACACATAGGCCTGCACCTCGCAGAGCGCAATGGGGCCGATAGCGAGGCACCCGTCACTGTGAAAGACCGAATCGCCCGAGTCCTTCCATCCCTGCTGAACAAGGCCGTTATCATTCTGGCGCGCATACTCCACAAAGCCGTCGCGGTCGCGATCCCCGTAAACATCGATCCATTCAAGGGCGGCGAGAATATTCGGCCAGATCTCGCGCAGGAATTCAGCATCCGCCGTGCGTTCGTAATAGGCGGCGGCAAGCAGGACAAACAGAGGCGTGCCATCGACAGTGCCGTAATAGCGACCGAACGGCACCTCTCCCAGCCGAGCCATTTCCCCTTTGCGCATTTCGTGAAGAATCTTTCCCGGGTCCGCATCACGCGCGGCGTCATGACTAGTCGCCTGGGTCGCTGCCAGATATGAGAGCACTCCCTTTCCAACGGAAGGCGTCAGCCACAGCAATTCCAGCGCGGTGATGATGCCGTCTCGACCAAACACCGTGCTGAACCACGGCACACCTGCGTACGGATAAGGACCATGCGGGGTATGCGTCACCATCATGGCAAGGTCCGAACACGATCGATGGATCCAGCTGTTGAACTGCTCGTTGGAAGTTTGGATGTCAATCCCTGCAAGGGGTCCGATGCCCCTCACGCGGCTCATCTTCTCCAGTTCTTCGCTGTATCCGTCCGAGTTGGTGCGCCCGTTTCCCTCGCGCTCGCACATGACATTGACGGTGAAGCTAACCTCGCCATGAGCTTCGATATGAAGTGGAAGCCTGATGCCGCCCTCATGCGGCTCACAGGAAGCGTGGGAACATACGACACGCGTAGTTCGCCGAATATGGTCCAGACCGAGGTAGGCCAGCGTCACCGACGAGCGATCGATCTCCTGAGGAAGCTTTTCGCCGCGCCGTGCGCGCTTCTCGCCACGCACTTCGAAAATGTCGGCGAAATCCGCTTCAAATGCCAAAGACACTTCGACATCGATCGCCGAATCGCTGTAATTGTTCAGGGTAATCTGGTCGTAGCAAACTAATTCCGTCAGAAACTTCGCACGATAGATATGCACCGTGCCCCGGGGAAGCGATGCACCCGACTCAAGTTGGATATCAGGATTTGTGAGATCGATGCCGAAGAGAACATTGTCTTCCCGGATTGTGGAACTCAACAACAAGGGCCGAAATCCGCAGAAAAGCATTTCGAGCCGCGACAGGTGCCGCGTTTCGTTGTGGAAGATTCCTTGCTGGCCGAACCCTACCGGCTGGATGTCTCCGCCGCGATCGAAAACGGCGAACGTATCACCGTTCAGTAAAACCCTCGTTCGATCGTCGGCAAGCGCGGAAGAAGCTCGAATATAGAATTGCTGATCGACCTCAATGACGTCGCGATTTTGTTCGCGCTGCACAATTGGCATCATCGCTGCAAGACTCCTCGCTTAAGCAGTGAGTGTGAGTCCGCGTGTCTCGCGAGCGGCCCGCTTCTTTTCCCAAATGACACGTTCGTACGCAGTTAGATATTGCTCACACATGCGTCGCGAAGTGAAGCGCTCCAGAAACCGCTGGTGGCAGGCGCGGCGATCGATTGAGTCGATTCGTCCAACAGCCTCTACGGCTTCTTCGATGTTCTCCACGATGAATCCGGTCACACCCGGTTCAATAATCTCGGCAACCGATCCACCACGAAAAGCGATTACAGGCGTACCGCAAGCCATGGATTCAATCATCACCAGGCCAAATGGCTCAGGCCAGTCAATGGGAAACAGCAGAGCAGCAGCATTACCCAGAAAATCGGTCTTATCTTGCTCGCCGATCTCACCGACGAATTCTACATCGGAATTTGCCAGGAGATCGCTGATCTCTTCTTCGAAGTAGTTGCGATCGGCGTCGTCGATCTTGGCTGCAACCCGCAGCGGCATTCCCGCCAGGCGAGCAATCTCAATCGCCCGATCGACTCTCTTCTCCGGCGAGATTCTCCCCAGAAAAGCAAGGTATTCCCCTTTTGAGTAGTTCGGTCGATGCAGATCTTCTGGAATTCCATGATGCACCGTGGTGAGCCAGCTGGCCCAGGGCATCGGGGCGCGTTGCGCATCCGATATCGAGATCAGGTGCATGTCGTCGAATTCGCGAAACAGCGGGTACAGATCTGGAATATCAAGCCGGCCATGCAGAGTGGTAACTGCGGGAATCTCGAGCCTTCGAATCTGCGAGAACGGGAGGTAGTCGAGGTGAAAGTGCACCACATCGAATTCGTCCGCATCCTGCGCAACCGTTTCGATGAGATTCAGGTGGTGGGCCAGCGGCGAAAGCAGCTTGCCACCGTCAAGTCGAAGGGCTCGCTCGCAAACGGATCGAAGGCGCGCCGATGTCTCCGAATCTCCACTCGCGTAAAGGGTTATCTCATGGCCCAGCTTTACAAGCTCTTCCGTAATATACGAGACCACTCTCTCCGTCCCGCCATACAGCTTGGGGGGCACACTTTCGTATAAGGGCGCAACCTGCGCGATTTTCATAATGGCATTCCCCCAGCCGGCTTCTAGCTTGCGGGTCAATCGGATTGGATGCAGGCTGCACCAGACTGCGTGGTCTGAGGTGGCAGGAACCGCACGAAAATGAAGAAACGTGTCGCCCTCTCCATGCCCGTCGTCCAGATAACCCTGCACAATCGAAAGGAGATTCAGGGAAGTCCCGCAATCGGGAGGGCCAGTATCGGCGGAATGACTGGCCTGCGCCTGCCACGCAACAGTTGCAATTTCCGTCACATCCTGCGAATATCGGTGCATGGACTTTAGGACCTGTTGTCGCCTGTGTATGACGCCTCGCGCGCACAGGTAGACCTTGGTCCGATAAAAGTTCAGCTATTCATTCAAGGTTTCCTGAGAGCCCGCGACACAGCCCAAGCTGCCGCGGGCTTTCCGTTTTCTAGCAAATTAGAATTCCCCTCGAAGAGGACATATGACCGAAGCTGTTGAACCCAAAGAGACAAAAGCCCAGCGCGCCGAACGTCTGAAGCGCGCCAAGAATCCGTGGGAAGCATTTGACGAGGTGCGGGCTTTTGCACGTGAAGGACGCTCAAGCGTGGTGCCCGAGTGGGCGAGCACGTACTTCAAGTGGTGGGGAATCTACACCCAGGGCGATGGCGTGGGTGCGACCGGCGGCAAGGGTGGCGAGGGACTGGTCACTGACTATTTCATGATGCGCATCGGCATCCCCAATGGGATCATCTCGTCGAGTCAGTTGCGCACCATCGGCGGCCTTACTCGGAAGTATGCCCGCAACCTTGCCGATATCACCGTCCGGCAGAACCTCCAGCTTCATTGGCTCACGATCGAGTCGCTTCCGGAAGTGGTAGACGCGTTAGACGCAATCGGCCTCTCTCCGAAGGGCGCCTGCGGCGACGTGGTTCGAAACGTAACCGGCTGTCCGCTGGCCGGAGTCGCGCACGACGAGATCATCGACGCATCGCCGATCGCGATTGAGATCGCGCACCTGCTTACAGCCAATCCCGAGTTCTACAACCTGCCGCGAAAATTCAAGATCTGCGTCCTCGGCTGCCCATCGTGGTGCAGCTATCCCGAGATCAACGACATTGCCCTTACGGCGGTAAAGCACAACGGGCAGGTTGGATTTTCAGTGCGCGTGGGAGGAGGGCTCTCCAACGAGCCTCACCTCGCGGTTCGCCTCGACGCATTCGTTCTTCCAGAGCAGGCTGTAGCTGTTGTCAAAGCAATCACTGAAATCTTCCGCGATCAGCAGGTACTTCGCGAGAGCCGCGATCGCGCCCGCCTGAAATATCTCTTCATGAAAGAAGGATGGACCGCCGAAAGGTTTTTGACCGAACTCCAATCGAGGCTCAGTTTCACCTTGCTGCCGGGAGCAGACGAGATAGTCCCCGATGAAACCCTCCGCGATCACGTCGGCATTCACCGCCAACGGCAACCAGGCCTCAGCTACGTAGGAGCTTCGGTACTGCGCGGCCGTTTGACCGGGGAACAACTCGAAGCAGCGGCCGATCTCGCCGACAAGTTCGGCAGCGGCGCCCTCCGCGCAACCGTATCGCAAAACCTGTTGTTCATCGACGTCCCGAATGAGAAAGCACTGGATCTCGTTCGCGAGCTTGGCGTCATCGGTCTCCACGTTGAGGGTTCGGCCTTTTGGCGCGGAGCCGTAGCCTGCACCGGAACCGAATTTTGCAAGCTCGCCATCACCGAGACCAAAGGTTTTACCCGCTGGCTGGTGGACGAACTCGAAGAGCGGGTTCCGCAATTCGACCAGCAACTGCGTTTGCACGTGACCGGTTGCCCCAACGGCTGCGGCCAGCACTGGATCGCCGATATTGGTATCGAGGGCAAAAAGATCAAGCACGAAGGCAAGCTCGTAGATGCCTACTACTTCTGTCTCGGTGGGTCGGTTGGACAGAATGCAGCCATTTCGCGCCCGGTCGGCTATCGCTCCCCGGCGGTGCTGGTGCCGGAGGCAATTGCGCGCCTCCTCCGCAAATATCTGGTCACCCGTGACGGCGATGAGAATCTGCGCGCATGGTTCGCGCGCCATAGCAACGACGAACTGCGCGCGTACCTTGCAGGAGAAACTCTTGCTCCGGTTGAGCGCGATCTGCCTACTGGACGCGTACCCCACGCGGTTGCAGACTGAGGTTGCCATGAGCTTGTTGCCGATTTTCTTAAAACTCGAAGGAAGACCCGGACTGCTGGTTGGCGGAGGTAACGTAGCGCTCGAAAAGATCAATAGCCTGCTTCTCACAGGACTGCGCCTCCGGGTCATCGCACCCGAGGCAAACGTGGAGATCCGCCGACTCGCAGAAAGTGGCCTGCTTGAATGGGTCGAGCGCAGAGTTCGATCCGACGGACCTCGACGGAAACTTCGTTGTAATCGCCGCAACAGACGATCCCGAAGTCAACGCAACTGTATATCGCGAATCCGTCCGCCGCGGAATCCTCGTCAACAGCGTGGATGATCCGCCGCATTGCGATTTCTACTTTGGGTCAATTGTCCGCCGCGGAGATATGCAGATCGCCATATCGACCGCCGGCGAAAGCCCGGCAGTGGCACAACGCATTCGACGCGAAATCGACGCACTACTATCGACAGATATCGGCCCCTGGCTCACGGAACTAGGCCGGCTCCGGCGCGAGATCCTTGCAACGCTTCCGGCAGGCGAAGACCGGAAAGCTCTCCTGCATCAATTAGCAGAGCGCCAGTTCTTCAAACCGAGTCCGACAGTCACTCCAACCCAGCAACATGCCGAAGGCAAAGTCTTCGTGGTCGGCGCCGGTCCCGGAGATCCCGACCTCCTCACGGTAAAAGCGCTGCGGCTGATTCAATCCGCCGAAGTAATTCTCCACGACGATCTGGTCACGCGACGCCATCCTCGAGTTGGCTGGCGAAGGCGCAGAGATCGTCAATGTGGGCAAACGTTGCGGAACGAAAAACATCACGCAGAAAGAAATTCACGCCCTGATGATTGCCCACGCCGAAGCCGGTCGCCGCGTAGTACGTCTTAAATCCGGCGACCCGCTGATCTTTGGGCGCGCAGCGGAAGAAATGTCAGCTCTTGCACAAGCCGGAGTAGCTTTTGAAGTAGTGCCCGGAATCACGGCTGCTTTTGCCGCTGCAGCAGCAATTCCCTGCTCGCTCACCGATCGCAATGCCGCGTCGAACGTGATCTTCTCCACCGGACATCACGCGCAATCGCACAACTACGCGCCGGTTCCAGAACTTGAAGACGCTACCCGCATCGTTTACATGCCGGGTCGTGATCTGAGCCTGCTTGCGCTGGAATGGCTGCAGGAAGGCTTGCCCGCCGACTTCCCCTGCGCGATTGTCTCTCATGCCGCACAACCGGGCCAGCAGGTTCAGCGCACCACCCTTGGCGAATTGGGAAATGCACACCCGACACAGTCGCCCAGCTTGCTCATCGCCGGTTGGGCGGTTCGCGAAACTGCCGACAATCGAATTGAAGCAATCAGGGGTACCGCCTTAACGACGTAGCTCTTTGGCCGTTCTGCACCCGCCGAAAGCGAAATCCGCCCCGCCGCCGACCTTTATACTGAAGTGTTTGTTGAATCAATCAGGCAGGCCTCCTCTGGCCTGTTGATCGGAGCGGCATTGCCTCAGGCAGAGATCGGAATCATAGGCGGCAGCGGGCTTTACTCGATGCCCGGATTTACCAACGTCCACGAAGAACGCATTGAAACTCCCTTTGGCGATCCCTCAGACCCCTTCGTACTCGGCGAACTGGAAGGCCACAAAGTCGCCTTCCTCGCCCGCCACGGTCGCGGACATCGCATCCTGCCCTCGGAACTGAACTTCCGCGCCAATATCTACGCCTTCAAGAAACTCGGCGTCGAGCGCATCCTCTCTGTCTCCGCCGTCGGCTCGCTGAAAGAGGAGCACAAGCCAACCGACTTTGTAATCCCCGATCAATTCATCGACCGCACCTTTCATCGCATCTCCACATTCTTTGGCGACGGCATCGTAGGCCACGTAGCGTTTGGCGATCCCGTATGCGCAACGGTAGCCGCGGCCGCTGAAAAAGGCTGCAAGAGCGTCGGCGTGGTCGGCAAGCTTGGCGGCACGTACGTCTGCATGGAAGGTCCACAGTTCTCCACCAAGGCCGAATCGAACCTCTATCGCAGCTGGGGCGCGGACGTGATCGGCATGACAAACTTGCAGGAAGCGAAGCTCGCCCGTGAGGCAGAGATCTGCTATGCCACCGTCGCCATGGTTACGGACTACGACTGCTGGCGCGAAGGCCATGATTCCGTCACCATCGAAGAGATCGTCGCCGTCCTGCACCAGAATGCGGAGAACGCGTGCAAGGTAGTGAAGGCAGCAGTAGCCGCAATGCCTGCGGAACGGAACTGCGCCTGTGCCTCGGCAGCAAAGTTTGCTGTGCTCACGCAGCCTGACGCAATCCCGGCCGCCGCGAAGGAACGACTGAAGCTCCTCTTCGGCAAATATCTCGGCTGGTAAAGCCGGAATCATCACTAATAAAAAGAATCCAGAGAGGTCATGCATGGCAATTACCGTTGTGGGCAGCGTTGCTTTTGACACTGTCGAGACACCCGCAGGGCGCAGAGAGCGCTGTCTGGCGGGCGCGGCAACCTACTTTTCGCTGTCTGCGAGCTTCTTCACCGACGTGCGCGTAATCGCCGTCGTAGGCGAAGACTTCGGCGCATCGGAGCAAGCTGTCTTTGACGCCCACAAGATAGATACCACCGGCATCCAGCACGCCCCCGGCAAGACCTTCTTTTGGCAAGGCTCGTATCTCGACAACCTCAATGAAGCCAAAACTCTTCAGACGGACCTCAATGTCTTCGCCGGCTTCGAACCCAGAATCCCCGACGCGTATCGCAACTCGCAGTTTCTGTTTCTCGCCAACATCGATCCTGTTCTTCAACGGCGAGTTCGTGAGGCCACGCCACAGGCCAAACTTGTAGCCGGCGACACCATGAATTACTGGATCAAGGACCACAAGCCTGCACTCCTTGAAGTCCTCAAGGGGCTCGATATCCTCCTCATCAACGACACAGAAGCGCGCATGCTAGCAGGCAACAACAATCTTGTTCTTGCTGCTCGCGCCGTGATGGAAATGGGCCCGCGCATGCTTGTGGTCAAGCATGGGGAGTACGGCGCGACGCTCTTCCACAAAGCGATCCCGGGCGAGCAGGAGTCACGCACATTCAAATCTCCCGCCTTCCCGCTCGAGCAGGTCACCGATCCGACGGGTGCGGGCGACAGCTTTGCCGGCGGTTTCTTCGGTTATCTCGCCTCGCAGCGCGAACTCACGCCCGGCGCATTCCGGCGAGCCATGTTCTATGGCTCCGTCATGGGTTCATTCACGGTGGAGCGTTTTGGCACCGACCGTCTGCAGCAGCTGACCCGCGAAGAAATCGACCATCGGTTCAAGCTGTTCCGCGAGCTGACCCACCTTGACTGAGGAACCGATTCGCCGCCCCATCAGCCGCAACGAGTGGCTGATGGTGGTGGCCTTTACGGTGGCAGCATCTGCCCTTGCGATCTTGTGGAGCTGGCATAACGGCGCGATGTTGAACTATGGCGACGCGGTGGCGCACCTGCACATCGCTCGCCGCGTCTTCGATTCGCATCGACCTGGCCTTCCTCAACTTGGCTCGGTCTGGCTTCCGCTGCCCCATCTGTTGATGCTTCCCTTTGTTGCGGTTTACGCATGGTGGGCCAATGGAATCGCCGGATTGATCCCATCGGCACTGGCCTATCTCGCCGGGTGCGCCGGTGTATATCGACTCGCTCGTCATTGGCTGCGCCCCTCGGCTGCACTCGTAGCACTTGCGTTTTTCGCGCTCAATCCGAACCTGCTCTATCTCCAAACCACGGCAATGACCGAGCCACTTTTCCTCTGCGAAATAGTCTGGCTCGCGGTGTGGCTGGTGGAGTGGCGTGAAGCCCTGGAAAGCGATTCGCGACGTGCCACGCGACTGCTCGGCTTCATCGCGATGGTTCTCGTTGCGGCGGTTTTCACGCGGTATGACGGCTGGATTCTGGCTGTTCTCGCATGGACCGCCATCGGTATCGTCCAGCTTCGCCACAGCACCCTCCGCTCACGCAGTTTCTGGATCGCGAGCGCGGCCGTGGTTGCGGCGCCATTGCTGTGGTTTGCATACAACGCAATTGTCTTCGGAGATTGGCTCGATTTCGCGCGCGGCCCCTACTCCGCCGCCGCCATCGAGATGCACACTGCCACTCCCGGCTCTGGCCCGCCTCATCCCGGCTGGCACAATCCCTGGGTTTCGTTTCTGTTCTTCATCAAGTGTGCAGAGTTGGACGCAGCCCCCGAACCATGGGGCAACTTCCTGTTAAGCCTGTCCGTGCTGGGTACAGCCTGGGCTTGGTTCACAACACACCGGCGTGCATTTCTATGGACGTTGCTTCTATGGTTTCCAGTTCCCTTCTACGCCTACTCGATTGCCTTTGGTTCGGTTCCGATCTTCCTTCCCGTCTGGTGGCCCCACTCCTGGTACAACACCCGTTACGGATTGGAGATGCTTCCGGCTTTCGCGCTTGGACTTGGATTCGTCGCGCAATTTGTGGTCGCCGTTGCAAGAGAGTTCAAACACAGCTCCACTCGATTCGCTGCAGCCGCGCTCTACGTAATCATTGCCATCAATGCATGGCAGGTACTTCGCGCTCATCCTTTGACGTACGTCGAGGGCACCAAGAACATCGAATCCCGGCGCGCATTCGAACAAGAAATCCCGCCGGTCCTGCGTTCTCTGCTCGCTACACGACCAGACGGGCTGGTCCTGATGGAAACCTCGGTCTATCCAAATCTGGTCGCATTTACGGGAATCCCGCTGCGTCAGACAATCAACGAAAGTGACAAGGAATACTACTCTGCTGCCCTGGCGGCTCCCGCAACCCGTGCGGCAATCGTGCTCGCCTTCGACGGCGACGAGATCGATCAGGCGGTGAAGGCTCACCCCGAAGGGCTTGAATTAGTGCGGCGATTTGAAGCTCCAGGACAGAGTTCCGGCGCGGTTTACGTCTCCGATACCCCGCCGGGGTCGAAAGCTGCAAAGCGGTGATAGCCTTAGCCAAGGTGACAGCCATGTGCACGACATTGGCCAACATTTCGGCGCCCTTTGACTTCAGCTGGCTTCAGCAGGAAGTCGTATTCAACGGCGCTATTCCTCGGCTCATCGCTGCCTCTTTGCTGGGCGGCTTAATCGGGTTGGAGCGCGAATACAAACGCCGATCGGCCGGTGTGCGGACCAATTTGCTCATCTCTCTTGGCGCGGCTTTTTTTACATTGCTTTCTGCCGTGCTTGCCGGAGACGGAAGTCCGAACAAGGGACAGGTAGCGTCGAACATCGTGCAGGGAATCGGCTTTCTCGGCGCAGGGCTGATCATTCACAACCGCAGCCGCATCAGCGGGCTCACCAGCGCTGCGAGCGTCTGGGTAGTAGCCTCCATCGGCATGGCATGCGGCGCGGGACTTTTCGCACCCGCCGCAGTAGCCACCTTCATCGTAATTTTTGCGCTCGAAATGGTCGGCTTTCTCGAGCGGCGCGCCAGCATCAAAATCTATTCGCTCATTTACGAGGCGCGAGGAGTTGATCAGACCGCCATGCTTCGTTCCATTCTCGATGCTATGGATAAGGCGGGCGAACGGTTGGCAGACTTCGCCACCAACACCATCGGCGACTTGCAGCGCGTGAGTTTCACCATTACCGCAACCAAAAAGCAGCACGAGCATTTGCGCGGAAAACTTCTCTCGGAACCCGCTATCGATTCCCTGCTCAACTTCCGAGATCCGGAGGAAGATTGATCCCCTTTGCGAAGGCGCACGCGTGCGGTAACGACTTTCTGATTGTGACTGAAGATGCTGCGGCCAAGCGCGATTGGGCCGAACTGACCCGGCAACTCTGCGCTCGCAACACCGGCGTGGGTGCGGATGGCATTGAGTTCTTTGCCTGGACGGGATCAAAATCAGGACGCATCCGCCTGCACAATGCTGACGGCTCTATTGCGGAGATCAGCGGCAATGGCACCCGATGCGTGGCCGCGTGGATGAGCTCAATGACAGGTGCAAAGGCCGGTGATGAGCTGCGCATCGAGACCGACGCCGGCATGCGCATCTGCCGAATCAATGACGTCGACACAGATAGCGGCTATTCGGTCAAAGTTACCTCGGGCATGGGAATCCCCAGCGCAGCGCGCAAGAAAGTCACTCTTTCCAACGGTCGATCTGTCGAAGGTATCGCTGTCTCCACTGGAAATCCGCACTTCGTGGTTGTGGTCGATAACCCAGAATTCTCAGTCGCCGCCTCGCCCTGGCAGGAAATTGGGGCGCAAATCTGCGTCCACTCCGATTTTACCCACCAGACCAACGTGGAGTTTGCGAGCATCGTGAGCCCGGCAGAAATTCAAATCCGCATCTTCGAGCGAGGAGTGGGCCCCACCACCTCATCCGGAACTGGAACTTCCGCATCCGCGACCGCGGTCATCGCGTTCCACGGTTGCAAATCGCCTTTGCGTGTCGTTGCTCCGGGCGGTGCTCAAGTGGTGAGTTGGAACGGCGCAGGCAGCGAACTCGAACTCACAGGACCGGCGACCTTGATTGCTCGCGGCGAAGCGTGGTGCGGATGACTGCTCTATCAAAACCGCTGATGCTTCTGAGTCCAATTAAAGCAGGTGCTGGCGTGAGCGTCGTGTCACCCGCCTCCTTCGCAATCCCCGATCGGGTTGACCAGGGCGTGGAGCGATTGCGCCGCCTCGGCTACGAGCCGCACCTTGGCGCAAACACGCAAATTCGCGGCCCGCTATTCTTTGCTGGCTCGCCTCAACAAAGGCTTGAAGATCTACATGCGGCCTTCGCCAATCCTGCGACTGCCTTTATCGCAGCGGTTCGCGGAGGATACGGTTCCAACTACCTGCTCGATGCAATTGACCTTGCGCTCATCGAGCGCCATCCAAAGCCATTCCTTGCTTACAGCGACATGACGGGATTACAGCTCCGGCTCCTCGATCAGCTAGGCCTTCCCGCCTTTCACGGCCCGATGGTTGCTGCAGATTTTTATCTTGAAGACGGTGTGCATCTCGAGAGCCTGCAGTCTGCCCTCGCTGGCCGGCCGTATTCCGTCGGAGAACCTGAGGGCTTGCGCACCTTGAAACCCGGTAGAGCCACAGGCACTCTATACGGCGGATGCCTCAGCATACTTGTGTCGCTCATCGGAACCCCCTGGGAGCCCGCAACGGAGAACAAGCTCCTCTTCATCGAAGATGTGGGCGTAAAGCCCTATCAGATTGACCGCATGCTCTGGCAGATGCGCCGGGCCGGCAAGCTGAACGGCGTGCGTGGCATTGTCTTCGGCGAGATGCTTGACTGCACTTCCCCCGGCGCGCCGCCCAATCTGCTGGAAGACACGATTCTTTCCGCTCTCGGTGGCCTTGATATTCCAGTTGCGATCGGACTTCGAAGCGGGCACGTCTCGCGCCAGAACGTCACCCTCATCTTCGGCGTCGAATCGGAACTACGGGCCGGCGATGAGGCTCAACTAACCCTGCTCGAACCGGCGGTAAAACGATGACATCCTCGCGCAAACACATTCACCTGAGCGGCATTTGCGGCACCGCCATGGCATCGCTAGCCGGGCTGCTTCAATTGCAGGGCCATCGCATCACAGGCTCAGACAAAGCCGCTTATCCGCCGATGAGCGACCTGTTGCGCTCGCTCGGTATTCCCGTGCTCGAACCGTATTCGGAATCCAACCTCGATCCTGCGCCAGACCTCGTCATAATCGGCAACGCTCTCTCCCGCGGCAATCCTGAAGTGGAGCAGGTGCTCGATCAGCGCATACCGTTCACCTCCATGGCCGCTCTCGTCCGCGAAGAATTCCTCAAAGGCCGTGAATCGCTCGTCGTCGCGGGCACGCATGGCAAAACCACCACGACCAGCATGCTGGCCTGGATCTACCAGGTCGCAGCACACGATGACGCAGCACATGAACCGTCGTTTCTAATCGGCGGTGTCGCGGAAAACTTCGGCACCAGTTTCCAGCTTCGTCCCACGCGCACATTCATCATTGAAGGCGACGAATACGATACCGCCTTCTTCGACAAGGGACCAAAGTTTCAGCATTACTTCCCTGACGCGCTGATCCTCACACACGTCGAGTTCGATCACGCCGACATCTACGCTGACCTCGAAGCCGTCAAGATCGCATTCAAGCGGCTCATCAATCTGGTGCCGCGACGCGGTCTGCTTGTCGCCTTCGATGGAAGTGAAAACGTGACCGAATGCATCAGCAAAGCATTTTGCCGCGTCGAGCGCTATGGCTTCCACGCTGAATCCCACTGGCAGCTTCGCAATCTGCGCCACATCGACGGCCGAAGCCAATGGGAGATTTGGCACAACGGGGAGCTTTGGTCCGAGGCCAGCATGCGACTTGCGGGAGAGCATAACGCGTTGAACGCAACCGCAGCAGCAGCTCTCGCAGCAGCTCAGGGCATCAGCCGAGGTGCGATTGTTACAGCGCTAGCCAGCTTCAAGAGCGTCAAGCGCAGACTCGAGGTTCGCGACGTCATACGCGGCATCACCATCATCGATGATTTCGCACATCATCCCACCGCGATTCGCGAAACCCTCCGCGCCCTGCGTTCTGTCTATCCCGATGCGCGCCTCTGGGCCGTGCTGGAGCCGCGCTCAAACACACTCCGACGCAAAGTGCTCGAAAACGATCTCGTTGAAAGCCTGCGACTCGCCGATCACGTCATCCTGGCGGGTGTCTATCAGCAGCAGCGCATCCCTGACGCAGAACGCCTCCATCCCGAAGATGTTATCGACGCACTCAATGCCGCGGGAACGCCCGCAGAACTGCATCCTGATGCAACCGAAATCGTTGAGAGTATCGCGCCGAAACTCAAATCCGGCGATGTTGTCGCGATCCTCTCCAATGGCGGATTCGACGGCATTTATGAGAAACTTCCTGAGCGGCTCAGAGCCCGTCAGAACTGATCGCGAAAGCCGGACATGATCTCCTCGCTCCTGTTGTTCTCCACGTTTGTCATTCTGGGCATTCCAACTGCAATCATTTTCATTCCCTGGGCCATCATTACCGGCAATGTGCTTCCGCTTTACAATGCCACGCAAATGATTGTCCGGACGGGCTACCTCCTCGCTCGCATCCGTATTGAAGTCAAAGGGCGCGAGTTGGTTCCGCCGAATACCGCCTGCATCTTCATGGCGAACCACGTCTCAAATCTCGATCCGCCGGCGCTCATTCCGAATATTCCCGGCCGCACATCCGCCTTCCTGAAACGATCGCTGATGCATGTACCCGTGCTCGGCTGGGGATTTCGCCTGGGCGAATTTATTCCCGTGGACCGGGACGGCCGCAAGGAGAGCGCACAGGAAAGTATTGCCGCCGCGCGCCGAGTACTCGGGAAAGGTGTGCACATCACTACTTTCGTCGAGGGGACGCGCTCGAAAGACGGCCGATTGTTACCCTTCAAAAAAGGACCGTTTTACCTCGCGAAAGAGGCGGGAGCTCCATGCATTCCAGTTTCAATCTGGGGCACAGAAACGATGATGTCGAAAGGCAGTCTCCGAATTCGTCCCGGCACTGCGCACGTTACATTTCATGCGCCCCTCAATCCGGATGATTTTGCAACGCGTGAAGAACTGTTAGCTGCTGTTCGCACTGCGATCGCGTCAGGGTTGCCGGAGTGGATGCGAAGGTAGAGCCGCATTGTCCCTCTGATCACTGATCACTGTCCACTGTTCTTACTGCACAATGGCGTTGTATCCGTCGCTCAAAAGCTTTTGCCGCATGGCATTTGCATCGTTCCGATTCGAAAACGGACCGGTCTGCACGTGGATAAAATTGTCACCCACTTCACGGCGCGCCGTCACCGTGTAGCCTCGTTTGCGAAGTGCATTGACCAGAACCTCCGCATCTTCCGCGTGCGAGATGGCGGCGATCTGCACCATCCAGCCCTGAACCTGCGTCATCGCCGGTTGTACATGGAGCGCGGAGGCGGCCTGCCCGCTCCCGGTTTCGTTGCTGAGAGCCGGATGGACAGACACATCAGGTGCAGTCTTCACTTGGGCCTGGGTTGAGCCTGTCGCTTCACCGGAAACGGTGGACACAGCTTGCGCGGGCGGCGTCGAACTGTCAGATGGATTGCCGGGCACGCCAGTCGCTGCCTGCGTCTGTGAACGAGTGGCCGCCTGCCCTGCTGCCCCGGGTTTGGAACCCGAGCCGACTGGCCCCACTAATGCTTTCGCATTCGGCGATGCCGCCACTGCTGTCACTGACTCCGGTGAACTGCGCTGACCCACCCGATATCCAAGGCCAAAGCAGATCACGCAGAGCAAAAGAAGTCCGCCGCCAAGAGCCAGCAGAGTGCCGCCGCCGAGCGTGAATTCGGTATCGGGTTCGCTCTCGGCCGCTTCGAGTTCTTCCTTGCTAAAGTCTCGAATCATCTTTGGCCCTTGGGCTCACAAAAGTGCCTGATCCGTTTGTCAGGTACTCTCTCTACACACTCTCACCGGTGGACTTCTCGGCCAACGGTTTTGAAATCGTAAGTTTATTCAACATTGAAAGCAATTCCATCGGCAGCGGAAACACGATGGTCGTGTTCTTTTCAACTCCGATTTCAGTAAGTGTCTGCAGATACCGCAATTGGAGCGTCATAGGCTGCGTCGCCAACAAACTTGCTGCGTCGACGAGCTTTTGCGCTGCGTCGAACTCGCCCTGTGAGTGAAGGATCTTCGCGCGGGCTTCCCGCGCTGCCTCTGCCTGCTTGGCCATGGCGCGCAACATCTGCTCCGGCAAATCCACTTGCTTCACTTCCACTGAAGTCACCTTCACCCCGAATGGCTCAGTGCGCTGATCGATGATCGTCTGGATTTTCAAATTCAGTTTGTCGCGATGACTCAGCAGTTCATCCAATTCCACTTCGCCCAATACGGAACGCAACGTTGTCTGCGCAAACTGCGAAGTCTGGTAGACATAATTCGCCACCTTGATGGCCGCATTGTTGGGGTCGACGACGTACAGCGTCACCACTGCGTTCACTTTCAGCGTCACGTTGTCACGCGTGATAACGTCCTGCGCCGGCACTTCCAGCACTTCCTGCCGCAGCGAGATACGTACCATCTGATCGAATGGCCTGAAAACCAGGATGATTCCGGGCCCCTTGGGAACGGGAAGCGCGCGGCCCAACCGGAAAATTACCCCTCGCTCGTAGTCCCGCAGAATCTTGATGGAATTGATGAGATATAAAGCCACGATGGCAAATGCGATCAGAAATGGCACAGAAATGTCAGACATTGTGCTTCCCCCACTCAGCACGGATTGTACTCCCGCAAGCCTTATGCAGCGGTTTGCGGCTGTGAGGGCTGCTCGAACGGAGCGACCCTCAACAGATATTGTTCATGGCCAACAACGCGCAACCGTGTCCCCGCCGGAACCGGCTCACTCGCTACCGCATTCCAGATCTCCCCTTCCACCAGCACGTGACCCTCCGGAGCCAGGGCCTCCATGGCCGAAGCCGCGCTGCCAACCAATGCGTCAACACCCAGGCGGGCCTTCATACGGCGTGCGCGCCACGCAAGCCGCACCAACAGTACCGTGATGCCTCCGAACCCCAGGCCTACCCCGATCGCCACCCACGGACGAATCCGCAACTCGGGAATCGGCGCGGCGACTAGCGTCAGCGTTCCAAATATCAAACACAAAATCCCCACAAGGGCGAGGACGCCATGGCCACCAAATTTTGCTTCGAGCAGCATCAGGGCAAACGCAGCGATCAGAAGCAGCACCGCCGTGAATCGTATGGGCAACAGATCTAATGCGAAGATGCCTAGCAAAACCATCAGCGTGCCCACCGCTCCCGGCACAATCGTTCCCGGCGTATTGAATTCCAGGTAGACCAGCAGTGCTCCCCCCACCAGCAGCAGTAGAGCGATGTTGGGATTAACGAGCCACCCCAGAAGGTTCTCCCGCACCGTCGGCCGCACTACTTCAATTACTGCATTCTTCGTATGCAGCGTCTGCTTGCTGCCGTCCATCCGCGTAATCTGTCGTCCGTCGATGATGTCGAGCAACTGCGCTTCATCTGCCGCAATGACATCGATGAGGTGCTGGTTCAACGCCTCTTCCGCGGTATAGGAGTGCGAAGATGCCACAGCGGCGATGGCCGCATCGGAATTGCGATTATGTTTGGTGACATATGAGCGCAGGAAGGCTTCGGCATCATTCTCGATCTTCTGGCTCAGTGTCTCGTCGGGCTTGCCACCCTCGAAAACCACGTGCGCCGCGCCCGCATTGGTTCCCGGCGCCATCGCGGCAATGTCCGCCGCCTCAAGCAGGAAGAACCCAGCCGAGCCGGCACGCGCACCAGCCGGGGCAACATAAAGGATGACGGGCACGCGCGAACTGAGGATCGCTCCCGCCATCGCGCGCATCGAATCGACGAGCCCGCCCGGCGTATTCATCTCAACTAGCAGAGCCGAAGCGCCCTGACTGTTCGCGCGCGCAATGGAACGCTCAAGCAATTCGGCGCTGATGGGTTGAATCGTCTCGTCGAGAACCAGCTTCACAACGACAGGTCGCTGGGCACTCATTATGCGGGCACCGAGACACACCAGCCCAATCATTGCAATAATGCGGAAGGCTAAACCGAACCGGAATCCAAACACGTGCTTTGGCATGGCTCACTCCAATCGCTATTGCTTTTTCGTAGACCTCGCCTCGATCTCCCGATCAAGTTCCTTTGCCGTGGCACTTCCGGGATCCAATTTCAGCGCCTCGTGAACATTCTTGCTGGCTTCGTCCATATGATTTGCAGCCATATCCAGTCTTCCCAGAACGAGGTATGCATCGAGCGACGGCGATAGCTGCAGCGCCGCGTTGGCCTCCTTGCGAGCTGCGGCTAGGTCTCCCGTACGCTCGCGAACAGCCGCCAATCCCGCATGCGCCTCTGCCAGGGAACCGTCATTCGCCACCGCTGCCTGGTAAAGGCGCTCCGCCTCCAGCAGCAGGCCCCGATCAAAATAGTCCTTCGCCTGCTTGGTGAGTTTCACCGCGCGTTCGTGTGGCGAAAGCGCCGCCAGCTTGGTCGCCTCCATCTGGTCCATCATCAGTGCTGCCTGCTTGAATGCGCCCGCATCGAAGCTACGCACGATCCGCTCCAGCGGTTCTGCGGCATCGTCGGAATCGGCAGATTTAGGCGCCTTCCACGCCGCAAGCAACTGCTGAGCTTCCGTATCGTTTGGACGAAGCTTCAAGCACTGGTTCAGCTCGTTGACCGCGTTTGCCGCAGACCCATGCCGCTTGAGGCTCAGCGCAAGGTTGAAATGGTAGTCGGCATCGTTCGGGTCAGCCGCAGCAGCCTGCACGAACAACCCAGTGCCGTCGTGATCCTGTCGGCTTATCGCAACGCCTTCGTTGTTCAGCACCTCGGCCAGGGGCAGTTCGCGGGCAACGCTGGCAAACGCCTGCTGGGCCTGCACGTAAGAGCCGAAGTACAAGAGCGAAAGCCCCCTGTAAAAACTCGCTTCCAGCGCACTAGGATCATTCGGGCTAACTTTGGCGAACGCCGACGCTGCTTCTTCATATTGCTGCGCGTTGAAGTTCTCCCGGCCAAGAGCCATCCATGCAGGACTGTAGTTCGGGCTCAGAGCAACCGCCTGCTTCAAATGCCGCTCGCGTTCCTGTTGGTCTGGCTCTGATATTCCGCGGATGTATTGCTCAAAAGCATCCAGCCGCAAGCCGGCACCGGCAGCAAGAAACGTATCCTGCGCTACGCTGAATCCGGGATCCATAATCCGCGTCAGCCGCCACGCGAGCGAATCGAATATGGCGATCAGGTCGGGCATCTCTCCGCGCGCCATCACGGCATCGCTCATGCGCAAACGCGGAACATTCAGGACGCGTGCCTCCGCCACAATCCCCGTGCCGTCCATCCGATAACTACCGACGATGATCGAATCTGCGTCAAGAGTCTGCGCCAGTTTGAGAGCGCTCGCCCGGGAAGGCTGAAACTGCTGAGGCAAGCCGAGGTGATCCAGCGCATACATACGATCCGCACGGCTCATGGGCGCAAACCCAGCAGAGGCAAAACGCGCGTCCAGAATCTCCGGCGCTGCCTCGCGAACCCACTCGAGGTTCGGCTGACCGGTTCCATTATCGAAAGGAAGGACCAGCAGGATCCGATTCTTGCCCGCATTCGCCGCGTCTGTCCCGGTCCCCTGGGAGTGCGCACTGACGCTGAATGCCAGCGTCAGCAGCAATGTAAACCCGGCCCATGCACGCACCGGCTGCTTCCATCTTCGAAATTGAGTAAGGGAGAGCACGACAGGCTGATTATAGGTGTTCAGCCTCTCTTTTCGCAGTGTTCCGAAGGTGCTCCCCCCTTCAACGCACCGCGTCCGGCAAATGCACCTGAGCGTCAAATTGCCGGTTAAATCGAATCAGGGCGATCCACTGCGCATGGTCTTCCCGTTGCCAGTTCAACGTCCCATGCAGCCGCAAGGCAATTGCCTCCGGTGGCAGATCATGATGCAACCCGAAGTACTTCTGATCGAGCCCCTCGCTCTTCGGCCCGAGACTCAGCAGCATGGAAGGCGGATCGTACTTCGTTGAAAACACCAGCGCCGTCGAGTAGCCGCCGGGGTCGTCGGCTGCGCGATCGATCTGCCCAGACGTGAAGTCTTCGAGCCGATAGACCTGGTAGGGCGTCTTGACGTAGCCCAGTTCCGGCTTGGTCAGCTCGTCCGTTACGGGCCACGCTGAAAGCACCGTCGACCCGGGGTAGCGCTTGTTGAGTTGCGCGATACCTGCCATGTGCAACCGAATCACCCGGGCATATTCCAGGTTGTCCTCAGGCGCAAAACGGTACGGAGGATTAACGAAGAGCCCTGCAAGAAACGCAACAGCCGAGAGCGATGCGAGCGTCTGCCAGAACGGAACCCTGCGCGAAAACGTCGACACCGCAACCAGAATCACCAGCGGATACATGGGCAGCAGGTAGCGCGTCAGCAGCGCGCCGCCAAGCACACTGAACAGCACGGCGTTCGCCAGCAGAATAAAAAATATCCGCCACAAAATCGAAGAACTGATGCGTGGCCGCTCGTTGCCTTCGGGGTCAAGCCGGGGATTCAGCATCAATGCTGCGATGGTCAGCAACGCCGGCACAAACATGTTCATATGCGCCGTCAGGTGCAGCAGCCGGTGCCCAAACGCAGCGAGGAATCGCGTCGGTTCGAAGTTGGCTTGCGCGTTGTACTTCAGAAACTCGGGATTTCCAAAAACGAATCCGGTCTTGAAGAAATGCCAGCCGTACCATGCCATCAAAGGCAGAACACAACTCGCAAACCAGCCGGCCTCGATCCAACGCTTCTTCCGCAGCGGCTTCTCCAAGCGAAATCCATCCACCGCAGCAATCACCGCCAGCGTTATCGGAACAACAATGGCCGTCTCCTTCGAAAGCACCGCGGCAGTGAACCACAACGCGGCAACGACCGGCCGGCGATCATGATCCGGAAGCGAGTACACCAGTCCCCACAGGGTAAACGCGGCTGCAAAAATGTCGGCGTGCGCCAATGTGCTTTGCGCAAACCACACCGGGTATAGCGCCGTCAGCACAACCGTCCAGAACGCCACGGGCCCGGAGCCCGCAACGCGCAGCGCCAGTCGCCAAACCGCAAGCAGCCCGATAGACGCCACCATCAAGACAGCTTCTCGCGTCACTTCAGGATAGAAACCTGAAAGCTTCCACCAGATAGCGAGGTAAACGCTCGGCAGCGGCGGATGCGCATTCGACATCGTCGTGATCGGAATCAGCGAACCAGTGCGAAAGAAGTCCCACGCCGCCGGAATATAGTAGCCTGCCTCGTCCCAGTAGTATGGCAACCGCAGCAGCGAAAAATGGCTGAGATAGAGTGCTGCAAAAATTACGGGAAACACCATCCATAGCGGAAATGGCGCGTCCATGCGCGGTTCGATGATTGTTCTCAAACTCAGTCGCTTGTTCATGAACCCGTCTTCGTAACGCTACCCATTCTCAACCGGCGCGCGGCAGATCGGCGGCCGGCTTGGGAGCCGCGGCACAATCCTGAAGCACAGTTAGTTGACCGGGCCCTGGGGAAAGTTCACGTTCTGCGGCTCAAGATTCAGCGTGCCGAAGGCCTGCTCATATTGTGAGAGGTTTTGCCCGAGCACGTTCCACAGGGCCTTGGCCTGTTGCGGGCTCAGAAAAATGGCCTGGTGGTTGCGGATCGTCACCTGCTCAGGACTATCGCTCGAAGCGAGGCCGAAGACCAGCGAAAAATCCCACACGCTCACGCGCACCTGCACGCTGTTGGCATAGGACTCCCGATAGTCCGGTGTCTGAACGACATTCATCTGGGGCTGTTGCGGAGTCTGACTCATAGTTTCTTCAGATTACCCTGTCCAGACCACCCAGATCGGCGCGCCAGATTACACAGCCCCGAGCGATCTCCCAGACGGGAAGGCGTCGCAAATTCCGAGGAGGCACCAGGGGGAGCATTAGACTATGGTGCGAAAGGAGGGACTCGAACCCTCATGGGTTTCCCCGCCAGATCCTAAGTCTGGTGCGTCTGCCAATTCCGCCACTTTCGCACTTAGGTCAATTTATCACCCCTGATAACCCTGATCACGGACGCGCCCATATGAAGCAACTATGGCGCGCAACTTGTGTCGTCTCTGATTAGACGAGAGATTCCAGTCGGGCGTATCCTGCGCACGAACCCCGGCCCTGAACGCATCAAATCACTGAGGTAGAGAGGAGAGCGGGAAATGCGCCTGCTGACATTGGCGGCCATCGCGGCTTCGCTCGCATCCTCCGCGATCGCATATGGCGGGCCGCCCGCGAAACCGCCGCAAATCCGCGGAGAGGGCTGTGTCGAGTCTGGCGTCGAGGCGCGCTGCCTGGTTGTCAAAGACGTGCGCAGCGGCGTGCAGTTCGACCTGTTCGTAAAAGGGGTTCAACCGGAGATCGGCTCCGGCATCGAGTTCGTCGGAGTGCCACACCACGGAATGACAACCTGCATGCAGGGAACAGCAGTCGATGTGCAGGCCTGGGCGCACAGAAACTTGAAGTGCACACAGGGCACAGCTCCGAAACCGAGACAATAGAGCACAATTTCTCTCAACGCGGCGCTGTCTTACTCCACCCCATAGAAGCGCATACAGCTCCCGCCCAGGATGTCGTCAGTCTCGTCAGGCATCGATTGCCTCACGTAATCCATTACAATCCCCATCGTCTCCTCATAGCTTCCCGATAGCGTGCAGACTGGCCAGTCCGAACCAATCAGGAGACGGCCTTTCCCAAACGCTCCGCAAACCACATCCAGATAGGGCCGAAAATCCTGCGCCGTCCATTCTTTCCAGCGCCCCTCTGTCACCATTCCCGAAAGCTTGCAGAAAACGTTGCCGAACTGCGCCAGTTCGCGAATATCCCGTTGCCATGGATCCATCAATCCATCCGCGATCGCAGGTTTGGCAATGTGGTCCAGCACAAACCGCTGCTCCGGAAACTCCCGCACCAGCTTCACCGCAACCGGCAGATGGCGCGGATAGAGCAACAGGTCGTACGTCAGCCCATGCTCCGCCAACCGGCCAATGCCCCGCTGAAACTCCGGCCGCAGCATGAATTCATCATCCGCCTCACCTTGGACTATGTGGCGCACCCCAACGAACTTCCCGTTCGCCGCAAACCGCTCCAGTTGTCCCGGCAAATCGGGCGAGCAAAGATCAACCCAGCCCACCACGCCCTTTATGAAATCGTTCTCATCGGCAAGTTCCAGCAGCCAGCGCGTTTCGTCCAGATCCTGGCGTGCCTGCACAACGATGGATCCATCCAACAAATGGCCGTCGAGCAGCGGCTTCAGATCTTTGGGCAAAAAGTCCCGCTTCAATGCCAACATCTGCTCGCTGATCCAGCCATACTGTGCTGGGCTATACATCCAGAAGTGCTGATGTGCGTCGATTCTCATCGCTCAATTCCGTATGAATTCGTGGGTCAGACGCCATGCTAACCCCTGCGGTCAGACAGGTATAGTGCTGATATGCGTTCAACTTCCCTCCTGCTTGTTCCTGCGCTCTCCTTTTGCCTTCTTTCCACCTCCTCGAGGGCGCAAGGCTCCAAGCCCACCATCACGCTCGATGAGTACCTGAACACCACTGAAATTCTCGCTACAAGCCTCGCTCCCGACGCTTCCGCAGCCGTCGTCTCAACCGAGACGCCCGACTGGAAGGCCAGCACGTATCGCCGTGATCTGTGGCTTTGGACGGCGCAGAGTGGACTGAAGCCGCTCACACGCTCCGGCACCGACGAGCAGCCGCGTTGGAGCCCGGATGGAAAGTGGATCGCCTTCATGTCGGACCGTACGCCCACCGGTTCTGAAGACGGAGATTCGGAGACCGAAAAATCCACCCGAATCTGGCTGATCTCCGCGTCGGGAGGCGAAGCGCTGCCTCTCTATAGCGAGAAGCTGGATGCGCATGTATTCTCTTGGTCGCCAGACAGCTCAGCCATTTACTTCTCAGCCAAGTCGCCGCTGAGCCACGATCAGGAAGACGAGCAGAAGGACGAATGGAAAGACGTGGTCAGGTGGCGCGAGCAGTATCGCGGCGACGTGCTGCTCAAACTCGCCATTGCACCTGCGCTGGCCCGCGCGACCGAAGTACTGCCTGCAAAAGAAGCTCCCACGGCGGCCAAAGCCGATGCCGAGCCATCATCGAAGCTGCCCGCGAGAGCTGAGACCATCGCAAAAAGCGATCTGGCAATCAGCGAGATTGCGCCATCGCCTGATGGCAAACAGGTCGCCTTTCTTACCGAGCCGATTCACAAGCGCATTGAGAACCCGGCCAACTACGAGATCTTTCTCGTCGCAGCATCGGGCGGCAGCGTTCGCCAGGTCACGCACAACCAGGCCGTCGAATCCAATCTTCAATGGTCACCGGATAGCCATTGGATTCATCTCTCCGTAAATGCCTCCAGCGGATCGCTTGAGGGCAAATACACCGATGTGCAGGGCAGGTTGTACAGGCTCGATCCGGCCTCAGGAAAAACCGAGCGCCTCGGCGCTTCGTTCGACGGCTCGTTCGATCACTTCACGCTTCTCGCTGACGGGCGCGAGCTTGCGCTTGGCCTCAAGGGCACGGAAGCACAGGTATACCTGATCGAAGGCGAGAAGGCGACCAAGGTTCCAGGGCTCCCAGGCAGCTATGCGGGCATGGAGTCGGCGCACGCGTCCAATTCCATCCTCGTTCGTCTTTCCACCATCAATGATCCGTCGCAGGTGTATCTCGCTACCGATCCGCTCGCGCTCAACAAGCTGAAAAAACTGACCAGCTTCAATCCGATTTTTGCCGAGCGAGCGCAGCCGGAGTGGCAACCCTATACATGGAAGTCCGACGATGGCGAGACCGTCGAAGGCGTGCTGATCTTTCCCCCTGGCAAGAAGGGTGCGAAGCACCTGCGCATGTTCACGATGATTCACGGCGGACCTGCCGATGCCGATGGCAACCGGTTTGGCGCTGACTGGTACGACTGGGCAACATTTGCGGCCGACAACGGCTGGCTCGTGTTTCGACCGAACTATCGCGGATCCACAGGTTACGGAGACGAGTTCATGTTGGGCATCGAGCCGCATCTGGTTTCGAAACCCGGCAAAGACATTCTTGCCGGCGTGGACGCGCTGGTGAAAGATGGCTACGCCGACCCCAATCACCTCGCCATCGGCGGCTACAGCTACGGAGGCTACATGACCAACTGGCTGATCACGCAGACCACGCGGTTCAAGTCTGCCGTCACCGGCGCCGGCGCGGTGGAGCACGCGGCCAACTGGGGCAACGACGACGAGACGTGGGACGACGCCTGGTATCTCGGCGGCCGGCCATGGGAGAATCCAAAACTTTACCAGGATGAGGCAGCTCTCTTTCAATTCGACAAGGTAAAGACACCGACGCACCTCGTGCAGGGTGGCGCAGACGTACGCGTCAGCTATCTGGAGGGAGAGACCATGGAGCGCGCGCTCGAATCGTTGGGGATTCCGCACACCTTTCTGGTGTTTCCGGGCGAGGGACATAGCCTCGAAAAGAATCCCTGGCACGGCTATATCAAGCTGCGCGAGGAACTGAAGTGGCTGGCGAAGTACGATAAGCAGTAGAGGCTCTTGAACGTACGGCTGGATAAGCATCAGCTTTGCTACCCAGTGCGTCCCACCATTTGTGCTGAAGCCGCCCGCCTTCGTGGCGCATCCTATTCATAGGAAACAATGAATCCCGTCGAACACGCACGCCGCGCCGCATTCCAGCAAACGCTGCTGAGCGCGCGCCGCACCATGCTGATGAGCGAGATCCTCAAACTCGCCATCGACAGCTTCCGTGCCAGCAAGCTGCGCTTTGCCTTGACAGCGCTCGGCATGGTCATCGGCACAGCTTCCGTGATCCTTGTCGTGACCATCGGACTCACGGGGCGCCAATTCATTCTGAACGAGATCCAGAAGATCGGCACCAACCAGGTTGAAGTCGAGTACTCCGGTGGCGGCGCCATCGGTGTCGAGAAAGTGCAATACAACGACTTTCTGACACGGGAAGATGAGAAAGCTGTTTTGGCGCAGGTGCCCAGCGTAGTCGCGTCCTCCCCTGTGCTTCAGGCGCACGATCGCATCAGCTTCGGCGGAGGCGTGGTCAAGGATACGCTGGCACTTGGAGTAAGCCCCCAGTACCAGCAGGTGCGCAATCTCATAGTTCTCTCGGGCCGCTTTTTCGACGAGCAGGACGAGAAGGCGCACATGATGGTCGCCGTGGTCACCGTGCCGTTTGCGCGCGACATGTTCGGCAGCGAGGATGCTGCTCTTGGCAAGGAGTTCTCGATCCAGGGTCTCCCGTTTACCATCATCGGCATCTTCAAAGAGAGCGTGGACACGTTTGGACAGACGGAGATCGCCGATCAAACCATTCTTATCCCCTTCTCTGTCGCTCGCTACTTTACCGGGACCGATGATGTGAAACAGATCTACTTCACCATCCGCAGCATGGATGAGGTTCCAGAAGCGACGCGCGAGATTCAGAGGGTAATTCAGGCGCGCCACAAGCCGAACTCGGTCTACAAGACTTTTGACCTGCGCGAACTGCTTTCGACTGCGGACCGCATATCGATTGCGCTCATTGCGGTGCTGGTGCTGGTGGCGGCCGTAACGCTTGCCGTCGGCGGCGTGGGCATTATGAACATCATGCTTGCGAACGTACGCTCGCGCATCCGCGAGATCGGCATCCGCAAAGCGCTCGGTGCAACGTACCGCGAAATCAAGCTGCAATTCCTGGCCGAAGCAGTAATCATCTCGCTCGCCGGAGGACTGGTTGGCAGCTTTGTCGGACTCGCCGCTCCCCTGTCGATTCGACTCTTCTCGGACTATGAGTTGCCCGTATCTATCTGGTCAGTTGTGATTGCGCTAGGCGCTGCCACCGTCGTTGGCGTAGTCTTCGGCACCGTTCCAGCCACCCGAGCGGCGCAGTTGGATCCGGTTGAGGCGCTGAAGTATGAGTAGTGCGAAGAAGCCTGACCGGGAAGCAGATTCGACCAACGAAGAAGAGCAGGGCGGATTCAATCTCAAATTGGCCTACAGCCTGCTCGCGCTTGCGATTGTCGCCGCAATCTGCATCGCACTTTTCATCGTGCTGCCCTTCTATCACCGGCACTGATGGCCGCCGGCCAGCAAATATCAAAACAAAGTGTCATCCTGAGCGCAGCAGCTTGGGGCCCCGCGAAGCGGGGTAAGCGGAGCGAAGGACCTGCTCTGTTTTTGGTTTTTGTTTCAACCAAGCAGTCGCGCCACAAAACAGCCACGAACATTGAGCACGCCACTCTACCGTCCGAACTCTGAAGTTCATATCAAAACCAAAGTGTCATCCTGAGCGCAGCAGCTTGGGGCCCCACGAAGTGGGGTAAGCGGAGCGAAGGACCTGCTTCTGTTTTTGGTTTTGTTTCAACCAAGCAGTCGCGCCACAAAAACAGATACGAACATCGAGCACGCCGCTCACATCAAAACAAAAGTGTCATCCTGAGCGCAGCAGCTTGGAGCCCCGCGAAGCGGGGTAAGCGGAGCGAAGGATCTGCTTCTGCACTTCGAACATGGGGCAACCCGCCCTACCGTCCCGCCGTCGGATGCGCTTCAACACCTTCCACCGCAACAGTGGACTTCTTCGATTTCCGGTAAACGTTGGCGACTGCCAGCGTCCAAAACGGCACGAAATCGACCCCCGGTACAAGCTTGGCCACGAAAGAGGGAGCAAACTCCCATTGCCAGCCCAGCAGAAAACTCAACGCCCCCGCCATGCCAAGATCCAGCAGATCATCTGCCGGCGACACGGCGCCTTCAATGAACAGGGGAAACAGCGCGATCTGCACAATATCGGCAACGACCGCCAGCGCGAGCGCCACCCGCATCCGGTTTCCCGGAGAGATCGCGACCGCCGTTCGATTCATTTCGATTTCAGTAGGCAAGGCGGAAAGTCTCCTCTTCAGATAGACGTTACACCAGGTGGAGTAGTTTTCAGCCCTTCGACGCCACTCGGCTCGGTTAGAGAGAGTTCCGTCAACCCCTCACTCCCCAGATTTCCTGTAAGCCCCACAAATCATTGCTAAAAAACTCTGCTCGCATTTGCCGATTGTTTCTGGCCTTACGCGCATACTCACAACAGAATGTGAAAAAGCCTGTATTACGTTTTCGCCGCAACAGCGCAGCAGCTCGCGGCCCGCGAAGTGGGGTAAGCGGAGCGAAGGATCTGCTTCTGTTTTTGGTTTTTGTTTCAACCAAGCAGTCGCGCCACAAAAACAGCTACGAACATTGAGCACACCACTCTACCGTCCGGACTCTGAAGTTCATATCAGAACCAAGTGTCATCCTGAGCGCAGCAGCTTGGGGCCCCGCGAAGCGGGGGTAAGCGGAGCGAAGGATCTGCTTTTGCATTTCGACCTAATGTTATGAGCAAAGCGTCCTACCGGTCCTCAAACCGTCATAGCCGGGAGCAACGCAACTACGCTAAAGCTCAAGCCCCGGCAACAGAATTGCTCCTAACCCCTTTGCTGTGAAGACTCTGCGAGCTAAGTTCAATCGACAGAAGACTTTACAGCCGGACCCCGTGCCGCAAGCTCTTTAGAAAGACGACTTTGCGCCCAGAGTCGGGTGGGTACACCCCCCAAAAACGATCACCAAACATCACAGACGGCTCCGTGCGTCCACTTCGAACATTATGATCGTCGCTGACAGCATTTCTTCCTATTCCCCAACGAGGTGTTTCGAGTGAACCAAGCTGAGAAGGCAGTCATTTTTCAGGCGCTGCACCAGCGCAAGCAGGTATTTGTGATCGGCAATCCCTGGGATGCGGGGTCGGCGCGCATTCTTGCGAGCTTGAAGTATGAAGCTTTGTCGACCACGAGCGCGGGGCTGGCCTTTTCGCTCGGCCGCAAAGATGGAACAGCGGCGGTGAGCCGGCAGGAAGCGCTCGCAAACGCACGGAGCATTGTCGAAGCAACGAACCTTCCCGTTGCCGCCGACCTCGAAAACGGCTATGGACACGCTCCCGAAGATGCGGCGGAGACGATCCGGCAGGCGGCAGCGGTTGGGCTGGTGGGCGGGTCAATCGAAGACGCGACCGGCGACGAAACAAATCCCGTCTATGAATTCGACCACGCAGCAGAGCGAATTGCTGCGGCAGCCGAGGCCGCCAAGTCACTGGGATTTCCTTTCATGCTCGTAGCGCGTGCCGAAAACTATTTGCATGGCAGGGCAGATCTGGATGACACCATCAGGCGGTTGCAGGCGTTTGAGAAGGCTGGAGCCGAGGTGCTGTATGCGCCGGGGCTGACACGGTCTGAAGATATTCGAGCAGTTTGTTCATCGGTGACCAAGCCCGTGAACGTGCTGATGGGGCTCAAAGGCGTTCCCCGCTTGACGGTGCAGCAACTCGGCGAACTTGGCGTGCGGCGCATTAGCCTGGGGTCAGGGTTCAGCCGCGCTGCGCTAACCGCGTTTCTGCACGCAGCACGCGAAGTGATCGACGATGGAACTTTCGATTTCGCGGACGAGACGCTGTACATCTCCGACTTGACGGCCATGTTCGGTTGAGCCCATATGCTGAGGCAGCCCAAAATAAGAATCCCCTGCACGAACTTCAGCGCGAATTAGTGATGCCTGCCGCCACCATGGCTGCTGCTGGAATGCCCGCCGCCGGAGTGGCCACCGCTGGAGTGACCTCCACCTCCGAAATGGCTCCCGCCGCCACCGCTGCTGAAATGGGACGCCTGGGGAGCCTTATAGCCTCCGCCTGCGCCGCCGCTCCCAAAGAACGAGTGGCCTCCGCCGCCAAAACTGGGCGCCTTGGGTGCCTTGTAGCTTCCGCCACCCCCGTAGCTGGAGGGGCTGGAGCCGCGGTCTCCTCCGAACGGGCGGAAGCCGCCGCCTGACGGAATGCGTGCGATGTTGGAACCGCCGTAGACACTCGAGCCACCGTACGAGCGAGATCCTGCATAGGCGCCCCCAGAATTTCCGGTAAACCCGTAGGACCGGTTGCCGGCCCCGGCACCATAGCCCCCCGGCGAAGATTGCGGGCGGTAGGACTGGGCGCTGCTGCCGCTGAAACCGGAACGGATGCCGTAGTTCTGCGAAGGACGCGGGTAACTGCCGGCGGAGGAGGCGTAGGTCTGGCGGTTTCCGTATCCGCCGTAGGCTTGCTGACCATTGCCGAAGGCGCCTGAACGGCCTTGGGCAAACTGCTGGGTTCCGCCGTATTGCTGGGGACGACCGGTGGCCTGAGGTCCGCGCATGCCCGCTCCGGACCCATAGCCACCGCTGCTCTGACCACGGTAGCTGTTGCCGCCGCGGGCGAAGTTGCTGCCGTTCTGGCCGGAGACCGGAGAGCCGGGACGCTGGCCGAAGGCCCCATTGTGTTGGCCGCCGTAGCCGTTCCCGCCGCGGGCGAAGTTGCTGCCGTTCTGGCCGGAGACCGGAGAGCCCGGACGCTGACCGAAACCACCGTTGCGATTTCCGAAGCTGCCTTGACCGACCCCGGCCCGATTACCGCCGTTGAAATTGCCCCCGCCAACGCGGATTGCGTGCGGAAAGTTGCCACGGTCGAGGCCAGAGCGGAAGGTGTTGTGCTGCCATCCGCCGCCCTGCCCGCCCCAGCCCGCGTGATAGCGCGCAATTTCGCCATGAGATCCCCAGTAGCGGCCGCCCCCGTGAGCGAATCCCCAGTCGTGCATTTCGTGGCTATGCGTACACCAGAGATCGCCGCCGAAGAAAATGGCGTGGGCGAACCAGTCAAGGCCCCATCCCAGCCAGCGGAAGGGATAAGCAATGGCGTCCAAAGCGATTGCCGGACCAAAAAAGAGGGCTCCGTCGATCGCGGCGCCGATCGCCCCGAAGAAATGGAATCCAGGATAGGGAGCGATAGGCTGACCGTAGGCCGCCCACGGATTGTATTGGGGCACGTAAACCACTTGCGGAGTGGGCGGAGCGATCTCGATGTTGCCCTGATCTTCGATGACTTCCTGCTGGGGCGTGCT
Organism: uncultured Acidobacteriaceae bacterium; assembly: GCA_963832035.1. GTDB lineage: Bacteria > Acidobacteriota > Terriglobia > Terriglobales > Acidobacteriaceae > Telmatobacter. The sequence goes on from CAWHSK010000007.1 coordinate 638,294, forward strand.
CTGCAGGTTGCCCGCCTGCTGAGCGCGATCGCGCATCACTTGGATCGTCTGCATTACATCCTGCGGCTGGTTGTAATAGGCGTTCCCAAGATCGGTGGTCCACTGCAGATTCTGCGCCATCTGGTCGAGGACCTGGGGAAACCCGGTGAGGGCCTTCACGCTCGGGTCCCAGGCGCCTTGTGCGTTGGCTCCCGCGGCAATCTGCTCAGGCGGCGCGCCTCCCTGCATGTGCAGCCACTGTTCGGCAGAGGCCACCTGGGCCGGGTACGTGGAAGCAGCTAGGACCATGGAGACCAGGTTGTCAGGATAGAGCGCAATCGGGGCGACCATCTGCTCCAGGCGATCGGGAGTAAGGGCCGGGGCAGCCTGATACGGGGCCGCGAATCCCTGGGTTGGATCGTTGAATGTCTGTTCTTGCGGGTAGCCCTGCTGAGGATAGCCCTGCTCCGAGTTGTCCTGCTGGCGGTAAACAGGCTCCTGATATTGCTGCGGGCCATATTGCTGCGGCTGCTGACCGTAGCCCTGTTGATTGGGGGCAGATTGGCCCGTCGCGGTACCAGGATTGTCGGTCTGCCAGTTGGGAATCGGGCTGGGCTCCTGCGCAATTGCGGACACGCCGGCAAGCGCAATTGAGAGTAAGCCTAAACCTGAGAGTAAAGTGGCAGAGAGCGAGCGCACGATCCGCAAATCGAATTGGGGTTTCATCATCCCTCACTGAATTCGTGCGAAGCGCCGCTCTGACTTGGCATTCGTCCTCGCCGAAAACCGGTATACCCCTAGTGTGGTCTCGTGCGCACCGACCCAGGGAGTACCTAACCTCGAACCCTATCCCCGCCCGTTAGTTTCGCGGATGCAATGGAATTGTTGAAATCGAGACGGGCGAGAATCTGACTTTGTCCGCAAGGTCTTTTGAAATCTGACAGGTTGTTGCGCAGCCCATCCGGAGGAGGATGGCCCTGAAATTCTGCGACCAGGCCGGATCGAACACCGTGCGAGGACCGAGCGATTCACACGCCAAGAAAAAGCCTCTTCAAGGCTCTCACTCGACTCCAATGATTCGGCGCCAAATTACGCCTCAAGGACTAAACTGGATTCGCTATGGCAACTGTGACACTTCCGACTGAAATTCAGCCTCGTTCGCCTCAGGGCGGGTTCCGCAATGAGCCCTTTACCGACTTCAAGAACCCCGAAAATGCCCGCAAGATGCAGGCTGCACTGAACCTCGTGGCAAGCCATCTGGGGCAAGAATATGACCTCATCATTGGCGGACACCGCCTGAAGACCGATGGCAAGATCAAGTCGTTTAATCCGGCGCGTCCAGCACAAGTCGTGGGCGTTCATCAGAAGGCCGGGGCGGAGCATGCCGAGAAAGCGATGGCAGCCGCCCTCGGTGCGTTCGAGACGTGGAGCCGGACGTCGGTCGAAACGCGTGTTTCGTTGCTGTTGAATGCGGCGAAGATTATTCGCGAGCGGCACTTCGAGTTTTGCGCGTGGCTCACGTATGAAGTGGGCAAGAACTGGGCCGAGGCCGATGCGGATGTGGGCGAGACGATCGACTTCCTCGAGTTCTACAGCCGCGAGGCGCTGCGGCTGGCGAAGGCGGAGACGCCGATTCAGTTGCCGGGTGAGTTCAATCAGCTGATGTATATTCCGCTGGGCGTGGGCGCGGTGATTCCGCCATGGAATTTTCCGTTTGCGATTATGGCGGGGATGACGGCGGCATCGATCGTCACCGGGAACACGGTGATTCTGAAACCGTCGAGCGATTCGCCGACGATTGCGGCCAAGTTTGTCGAAGTGCTGGAAGAAGCGGGGATGCCGGGCGGCGTGGTGAATTTCTGTCCAGGATCGGGCGCAACTTTCGGCAATGCGATCGTCGAGCACCCGAAGACGCGCTACATCGCTTTCACCGGATCGCGTGACGTGGGACTGGAAATTCACGAGCGCGCCGCGAAGAACCAGAAGGGCCAGATCTGGATCAAGCGAACGGTTCTGGAGATGGGCGGAAAGGATTCGATTCTGGTTTGTGCGGATGCGGATCTGGATGCGGCGGTCGACGGCACAGTAGCGGCCGCCTTCGGATTCAGCGGGCAGAAATGCTCGGCTTGTTCGCGCGCGATTGTCGAAGCGCCAGTGTATGACGTGTTCGTTGAGCGCGTTCGCGAGAAGGTTGCGAAGCTGACGGTGGGTGATCCGGCAACCAACCCCAACATGGGGCCCGTCGTGAACAAGGCGGCGATGGATTCGATTCTTGGCTACATCGAAACGGGCAAGAAGGAAGGCCGCCTCGTATCAGGCGGCAAGGCAGTAGAGAATGCTGACGGCGGATTCTTCCTTGAGCCGACGGTCATTGCGGATATCGCTCCGGATGCGGTGATTGCGCAGGAAGAGATTTTCGGTCCTGTGCTGGCGGTGATCAAGGTCGCGAACTTTGACGAAGGATTGAAGGTCGCCAACAACACCGAGTACGGTCTGACCGGCGCTATTTACTCCGGATCGCGCGAGGCGCTCGAAATGGCGCGACGCGAATATCACGTGGGCAACTTGTATTTGAATCGCAAATGCACAGGCGCGATGGTAGGTGCGCATCCCTTTGGCGGGTTCAATATGAGCGGAACAGATTCAAAAGCAGGCGGGCCAGACTACCTCCTCCTGTTTACGCAAGCGAAGAGCGTGGCCGAGAAGCTGTAATGGATTTGGCGGGGCTGGGTCGGAGCGGGAAGCGCGTCTTTTGAGGACTGCGCTAACCGTTGCTACGATCCAGCTCTTTTGCCAAGCGCAAGATGTCTGCTGCCGTCCTGGTATCAAACATCGACTCCAACTCGATCTTGCTCAATGGGATCTCGATGACCTTCACCAGTTGAGGCGTTCCTGCAACCAATCGGTGGCACGACAGGCGTCCCTTTCTGCGGTTGGTCAGATGCAATTCGTAATTGACATCGTTTATTTTGACGACGCGGCTTCGATCCGTGTTGGAGGTCCAACCCGAACGCAGGGAAGTTGATATCGATAGCATGTGCTTGACCTCAATGCTTGACCTTAAGTCGTGACGTTCTCGTATGCCAGCGGAAGTCGTTCGATCTGCTGGTTCGCTTCAGGTATCCGGAGACGAGTCATGATCTCAGCTTTATAAGCCGCATGCATTCGATTTCATGGGAGTCTTGGTTACTTCGGTCCCTTGACGGTTGGCGAGAACAGATTGAGAATCTGGAAACACGAAGGCCGCTGAATTTGATCAGCGGCCTTCGTGTTGGAACCTGTTTCGTTTAAGACTGCGCCAGCGCTGGCGATCCCGTAGACATCGCAGGAGCCTGCTGCATTTCGGCTTCGAGCTTGCTGCCAACTTCTGCGGCAGCCTGCGCGAGAACGCGATGATGAATCGTGAACAGCGCAAGCTCTAAACGATCGCTGACACCGGTCTTGTCGTAGATAGAGCGCAGGTAGTTCTTGATAACCTGCTCAGTGGTCTTGAGTCGCAACGCGATTTCGCGGTTCTTACAACCCTGGACGATGAGCGCGACGATGCGCATCTCCTTGGGGGTGAGACGATCGCGAACTCGGGTGCCCACCATATCCTCTTCGGGCGAGTCGGGGATCTGAAGCTGGGGCGGAGCCCAGGTGTCTCCGGCGGCCACGCGACGCACGCACTCCACCAGTGCCTGGCCTGTGACATTGCGGAAAACGACACCCCGGAAGCCCTGTTGCAGATAACTGCTCGCGGCTTCGGTGTTTTCGGCGATCACGATGCCGCGGCTGTTGGAGGCTTCGAGCAGCGTCTTCAGACGAGCCATGTCAGGCCGCAATGAAGCTGCGAAGACCACGATGGAGCCTGGAAAGGTGGTGACTGCGTGCATCATCCGGTCCAGGTCGGTACATTGGGCAATAATTCGCAGGTCTTCATCCATGGCCAGGACTTTTGCCGTCCCCGCCCGGAAGATTGCCTGTGAGTCAGCAAGAATGACCTTGTTCATGTTTTGCGCCTCTACGCCAGTGAATCAAACTTTGTCGGGCCAAAGCCGGCTTCTCTTTCTCTCACGGGCCGGGTGCTGCTGGTACATCAGATGGCGTATATTCTGCCTTTGTGGTTCACGAGCAGAGACGCCTAAAATGGTTCTGGGTTCCCCTGATGGGTGTATCAGAAATCATACACATGCCTTTCGTCACCCCTGTTGCTCAGAGGTACCTGCACCTAGGTAATACCCTGCAACCTAGAGTACAGCCCAATTGACCGAGTCGTCACTGAGAATCCTTCGAGGGTGCCACCTCAACCTGTTTACCGACTTGGCACAAACGGAATTGCTGTAGGTTGTATATAACCCCGGATCGGCCGTCTGTGGCGGCCCTTACGGGCACTTGATTTGATTGGGATGGAAGCTGTTTTAATCCCCTAAAAAGCCTGGATTGGGAAGGTTATGGCGAGGCCAAACTTACTGGCGGTGGATGACGACGTAAGTGTTCTGGAAGCGGTAGTTCAGGACCTGCGGCGTCAGTACGGAGCGGAATATCGGGTGATGCGCGCGGCAAGCGGGCAGGCGGCGCTGGATACGCTGAAAGTGCTGAAGGAACGCCAGGAGCCCGTCGCGCTGCTGCTAAGCGACCAGCGGATGCCGGGTATGGCAGGCGTAGAGTTCCTGGAGCGGGCTCAGGAGTTTTATCCTCACGCCAAACGCGTGCTGCTGACGGCCTATGCGGATACCGAGGCGGCGATTCAGGCCATCAATACGGCTCGGATTCACTATTACCTGAACAAGCCCTGGGACCCCCCGGAGGAGAAGCTCTATCCCGTTCTGAACGATCTGCTGGATGACTGGAAGGCGGGCTACACCCCTCCATTTGAAGGGTTGCGGGTAATTGGCAACCGCTGGGCACTAAACGATCACACGGTGCGCAATTTTCTTTCGCGCAATCACGTGCCCTACCGCTGGCTCGACGCCACCACCAGCGCGGATGCGCAGAAACTGCTGGAAGAGCGCCACCTGAAGCCGGAGCAACTGCCGGTGGTGTTGTTTGCAGATGGCAGCATGCTCGTGGAAGCAGATCTTGACGCCCTGGCCGCCAAGGTGGGGTTGAGCACGCATGCCACACAGGAGTTCTACGACATGGTGGTGATTGGCGCGGGGCCGGCGGGTCTGGCGGCGGCAGTCTATGGGGCCAGCGAGGGGCTCAAGACACTGGTGGTGGAGCCAGAGGCGCCGGGCGGACAGGCTGGCTCCAGTTCGAGGATTGAGAACTATCTTGGCTTCCCAGCCGGAATCACAGGCTCGGATCTGGGACGCAGAGCGCACACCCAGGCATCGCGGTTTGGAGCGGAGTTCGTGACGCAGAGGGCCGTGGGGCTGCGGATCGACGGACAGTACCGGTTTGTGAAGCTCGGAGATGGCCGTGAAGTCTCCTCGCATGTCGTGCTGCTATCACCCGGAGTGCAGTACCGGAAACTGGCGATTCCGGGTGCGGACAGGTTGACGGGCCGCGGCATCTACTATGGCGCCGCGCTGGTTGAAGCCAGTTCCTGCAAGGACGAAGAGGTATTTGTGGTGGGGGGAGCGAATTCCGCCGGACAGGCAGCGCTTTACTTCGCCAAGTTTGCCTGCAAAGTGACGATCCTGGTGCGCGGCAAAGGGCTTGGAGCCACCATGTCGAAATACTTAATCGATGAGATCGAGCGCACATCCAATATTGTGGTGGAAACAGAGACACAAGTAATGGCCGCGGAGGGCGAAGAAAGGCTGGAGGCCTTGCGTTTGCGCGGTCCCAAAGGCGAAGATTGCGTAAAAGCCTCGTCGTTATTCGTGTTTATCGGTGCCGAGCCTGGGGTGGAATGGCTTCCGGAGAGCATTGTGCGGGACGAAAAGGGGTTTGTGCTGGCCGGGCCGGATTTGCGCCAGGACGGGAAAATGCTGAATGGCTGGCATGAACAGCGAGAGCCGTTCTTGCTGGAGACCAGCGTACCGGGGATTTTTGTAGCAGGGGACGTAAGGCACGGATCAGTGAAGCGTGTGGCTTCTGCGGTGGGCGAGGGATCGATCGCCGTGCAATTTGCACATCAGTATTTGGCGGGATTCTAAATGGGGATTGAAACAGCAAGATGAGCACGGGCGAACAATTGATGACAATCGAGCCGGTTCCTCTCAAGGAACTAGCTGGATTACTGGGCCATACAAGGCCATTTGCGGATGTCCCCGCGGATGCGCTTCAGGCGGTCACCCTGGTGGATCGGGTGCAGGCGAAGGCTGGAGCAACGCTTGCGGAACCGGGCCAGGGGTCAATTTACTACTGGCTAGTTCTTGAAGGCGAGTGTCGTGCGGAGCGCATCGAGGCGGATGGATCGTACAGCACGGTGGGGACCGCACAATCGGGAGAGGCATTCGGCGAAACTCCGTTTTTGACCGGAAAGATGCATGCCGCCTTTCTGGTGACAGCGGTCCGAGACTCCGACCTGCTGCGATTTACTGCCGACCAGTTCTGGAACTTGATGGCCTGCTGCCCCTCCGTGCGTAAGGTAGTCCTGGCGGATATGTCGATGCGGCTCTCTGCGTACCAGGCTGAAGCGCTGCACCGGGAAAAGCTGGTTTCGTTGGGAACGCTGGCCGCAGGATTGATGCATGAGTTGCACAATCCTGGTTCGGCGGCAAAGCGGGCAGCTTCGCAACTGCGCGAAAACTTGATGAAGCTGCAGGATCTGAGCCTGCGTTCGTCGGGAAAACTCAAGACACCGGACCAGCTGCAATGCATGCACAGCCTGCTGGAGCATGCGATGAAAGGTTGCCATTGTTCGGCATTGAGTTCGCTGGAACAGGCGGATGCCGAAGAAAAGCTGGCGGAGTGGCTTCAGGATGCAGGCGTTGAAAACGCATTCACGATTGCGCCATCGCTTGTTGAGATTGGATTTGAGCAGGAAGAGTTGAAATGTGCGCGGCAATATTTCGACGCGAGCAGCTTTTCCGACGCGCTGAACTGGCTGCAGGCGCTCGTGTCGAGTGTCTCACTGGTGTGTGCAATCGAGGAGAGCATTTCGCGCGTATCGGACTTGGCGATGGCGGTGAAGAAGTTTGCGTACGACGATCGCTCGCCCGTAAAAGATCTCGACGTGCATGACAGCCTGCAGAGCACAATCACGATCCTTGGACACAAGCTTCGCCTGAAGCAGATCGGCGTCGAGAAGAAGTTTGAAGCTTCACCTTCAGTGATTCACACGCGCGGTTCCGCCCTTAGCCAGGTATGGACAAACCTGATTGACAATGCCGCGGATGCTTCACCGGCACAGGGACACATTGAGATCGCCACGTGGACCGAGCCCGCAAACGGCAACCCGTCAGACCCGGGATGGCTCGCTGTAAGCATCACCGATCACGGACCAGGAATTCCAGCGGATGTATTGCCTCGGATTTTCGAGGCATTTTTTACGACCAAGCCGCAGGGCTCAGGCACCGGACTCGGCCTGGAGATTGTGCATCGCATCGTGACGCAAAAATTCGGCGGCAAGATAGATGTGGCGTCCGAACCCGGCAACACCCGATTCGTGGTAAAGCTGCCATTAAGCGGCACGATTGCCGCAAGCAACGGGGCCGCGGCGAAGAAGAACCCGTAGGCTGTTCCCAATAGGCCCAGATGTCAATACAAATCCGTTTGTCGGGTCGGGTCCCTGCGTTCGTCATCCTGAGCGAAGTCAAAGGACCTGCTCTAGACCTGCTCCTCGCGCAGCATCATCTCGCAAGACCATCATTCCTCTGTCAGCGCTGCCATTGCTAGCAACTGCGCATTTACTCAGGTGAAACTGCGCGTAAACCCAATGGTTGCAGTCGAGGTAATCAGCCGCGCAACACTGCCGCTGTAAACCATCCTCTTCGGCACGGCATCTTAGCTTGTATAGTTCGGGCCCCTAGAAAACTTAGACCTATAGAAAGTGGTGTAAAGCCATGCCCTACGAAATCCCATTGAACGTAGTGGAGATCCTGAAAAGCACCTTATATCTCCTGGAGCACACAATCTACCCTGGAAAGGATGGCAAAACCGTAAACGATCTGAAGAAGTGCATTAGTGGCGCCATCCAGAGCCTGGCAGCAGAATCCGCCCAAGCCGCCGGCAACTAAAACAACTAAAGTTCGAACAAGCTGCACTCCATCGAGCGCGTTGCACATTCAAGACGCACGCGCAGTTCTGCGCCGTCTCGCTGATCTCGATCGCGGCATCGGAAACTATAACGCGCCTGTGCCTGAGCCCCGCAAACAGAGTGACGAATATCACCAAGTAGAAGAGGGTGGTAGACAGAAATTGTGGGACTATCTTAGTGAACATCTATGAAGGTATTTACCACAGTCTTTCTGGCTCACCCGCTGATCACCACCGCCCACTGCCTTGACCAGGCGAACGGCGTGGATGAACATCAGCAGGACGTTGTCGAATTTGAACAGGCGCTCAGCGAACGCGTCACCATTCTCGAGAGGCGCGATTGGCTTGTCGGAAACGCCTCCGACGAATGACAGCAGCTGAATTCGACAATCTATATCACTTATTGGGGACCAGAATGATCTCGCAGATGTGAGCCGACTCGCGAATTACGCGACTGTATCCGAACTGAAGGGGAACACCTCCGGTTCTCGTCAATAGCTCGAAATTCACTTTCCTCCTAAGCCGCTCATTCCAAACAGCACTTTTCTCTTCATCGTTTGCAGATAATTTCATGTCATCTTGCTAGAGTCTGAAGATGAAGAGGAAACTCTGCCGGGCATCCACTTCGAATGAATTCGCGACACCCGCCCGGGAAGGGGAACAACATGCCAGCAAGCACGCCGCAGGTATTTTCCGGCGTTACTCCGGCTCAATTCGCAACCCTGACTGAAAAGGCAAAAGCAGCAGGCGTGGCGATGAACGGCAACAACGGGCGCGCCAGCCGGATGGGCGTCGAAGTCGAGTGGAACTACTCCGAAGAAAAATGCGAACTGACTCTCACCTGCCTTCAGACGCCCTTCTTTATGAGTGCGCACGATGTTGATACCAAGCTCCACGCACTCGTGAACGAAACCCTCACCACATGAGGAATCGGGGTACCGTCGCAGATTACGCAGACTTTCATCGCGATACCGCCGTCTCTTCACCTCCATTCCGCTCGTTTTACAATCGCAATAGTGGCTCTTTCCCTGGCCAACCCGCTCACACTGCACGAAAATAGCCGCGAATGCGCTCCAACCCGCGCTTTGCAAGTGTCGCGTGCGCTGCATCTTTGGCATCTCGCCAGTCTGGACGCACCGACAGTCGCCCTAGTGTGGGCACTTGCATTTGCGTGGACGGCTGGCGTGCATCTCGATCGCTGGGTTCTGCTGCTCCTCGCCTCTGGAACATGGACCGTGTATGTGGGAGATCGCTTGCTCGATGCGCACCATGCAATACGCTCTGGCTATCTTGGCGAGTTGCGCGAGCGCCATTATTTCCATTGGCGGCACCGGCGCTTGCTGATTCCAATCGCGTGCGCAGGCGCGGCAATTGCGGCTGGCCTGGTCGCGCGTCGCATGCCGTATGCAGTGCGCAGGCGCGACTCCGTTCTTGCCGCTGCCGCTCTCATCTACTTTTCGGGCGTCCACTCGGCAGCGAGGGCTCCGGACTGGTTGCGAAGACTGGTGTCAAAGGAGATGCTGGTTGGACTACTCTTCACAGCAGGTTGCGCCGCGCCCACGCTCTCTCGTCTCCATTCTGCGCGGTGGCCGGTCTTCGCCTGTCTCGTACTTTTCGTTGCCCTGGCCTGGGTGAACTGTGCTGCCATCGAGCGTTGGGAATCGTCAGTGAACGAAACAGTTTTCCGGCAAGCATTCGTTCTCGGCATTGCCGGTCTTGGCGCCTCCGGAGCATTTCTCTTCACGGAACCACGGGCATCGGCACTCGCCTGCTCCATTGCGGTAGGCGCACTACTTCTGTGTATGCTCGATCTAACGCGAACCCGCGTCTCTCCCCTCACCCTGCGCACAGTTGCTGATCTGGTCCTGTTGACACCGTTCGTCCTCGTCATCTTGGGAACGCGCTAATTATGAGAAGCCCAACCCTGGAATTGACGCCGCGTGACGAATTCGCGTCTTTCCAACCCGCCAATTTTGACCGACTGGCGCGCGTTTATCGCTGGCTCGAGTGGTTTACCTTCGGTCCGATTCTCTGGAAGTGTCGATGCGCCTATCTGGCCGAAATGAAAGACAGCCAGGCGGCGCTCGTCATCGGCGACGGTGACGGACGCTTCACCTCGCGATTACTTGAGGAAAATCCGCAAATCGCCGTTGATACCGTAGACGCCAGCGAGGCGATGTTGCGCCAACTGATGCAGTGCGCAGGCCACAACGCCGGACGCGTACGCTGTCACCTTGCCGACGCTCGTCAACTCCAGTTCGCTCGTCGCAAATTTGATCTCGTCGTGACGCATTTCTTTCTCGATTGCCTCACAACCACCGAAGCGGAATCCCTGGCAATGCGTATTCGCGAAGCGCTGACATCCAACGCTGTGTGGGTGATCTCGGAATTCGCCGTTCCTGACAACTGGTATGGGCGTCTCATAGCCAAGCCGATTGTGACCACGCTCTATCTCGCATTCGGATTTCTGACTGGCCTTATGATCCGTGAACTGCCTCGGCATCATGAGGCGCTCCAAGAAGCCGGATTCATTCTGACGGACCAACGGAAACAGCTCTTTGGACTTTTGGTGAGCGAACTCTGGAAACCGCACCCGATCGAATCTCATTCAGATCCAACCGAGGTCCCGATCAGCGCGGAACCTTGAGCCGCCTGTACTGTTCTTCGGTAAGTTGAAGCCATACTCCACCGCGCCCCATCTCCAGACCAAAGTCCAAAGCCTGGCGGTCCTGGAGATCGGCGAAGTTGCCAACCTTCTCTACAATCGCGCGAATCTTTTGAGGGCTTTGGAAATAGTAGCGGCGGGGCAGAGGCGTCTTCAGGTCCTCCTCCAAAAACTGGCACATCCAGTTGGTCCGGTACATGTAATACATGTAGATCCGATGGATCTCCGGGGTGCGGCACTTCGTACACAGCCTTTCACCCGGTGTGGGAGGCACATCGGGAATCAGATTTCGGCAGCGTGCACAGATTTTGCCGGCGAGGCGCATACGGACGGTAGAGGAGCGTTCCCCCATGCACCAAGTATACGGCGAACAAAAGGCGAAGATATGCACAATCTAGATCTCTTTCTCACAGGCCGGGTGCCGGGCTAAATCCGACACAGAGAAAGGAATGTGACTGAAACCGCTCATCCGCGGTATGTTACCGACGTGTTAAAATCGCTTGAAAGGAAGTGGCTTAACCCTCCCGGATACGCCCGCCCCCATATGAATCTCTACATCATGCGGCATGCCAATGCTGGAGTTCCTCGCGAGAGCGCCAAGCTCGATGCCAAGCGCGGCCTTGTAGCGGAAGGCAAGGAGCAGTGCATGATCATGGGTCGCATGCTCGGCGCCCTCAAAGTTCAGCCGGACGTGATCCTTTCCAGCCCTTTGAAACGCGCGCTTCAAACCGCGCAATTTGTCGGCAACGAACTAGGCTACGACGGCAAGGTTGAAGTGAGCGCTGCGCTCGATCTCAACGCCACCTACGCCGACTTCCAAAAGCTGCTGGGCAAGTATGCTGATCGACAGGACGTTTTGGTCGTCGGACACAACCCGAACCTGTTCCAGTTTTTAGGACGCCTCATCACCGGTAACGGCGGCGCGGGCGTCCGAATGCGCAAGGGCACGGTCGCCCGCATCGATATGGAGAAACACCCTCCGCTGCTTCAGTGGCTTATCGATCCGCGCATGGCTCGCTTGATCTACGCGAGTGTTGCAAAGAGTTCGCGCTCGAAGACCTCGCGGAAATAGTCCGCTTCCTTGCGCAGCGACCACAATTCAAGTTCCGCACCGGTCCGGCCCGGTTCCAACTCCAGGTACACGCGCTTCGGATAAACCCGCGCAACCACATCCAGCACATCGCTTGCCCGGTCCTGGTTGAGCGCCACTGCAAGGCGCAACAGCACCACCGCGCGCTCTACAAGCTTGTGCTGTTCGGCAGGAATGTTGCGGAGAGCGCGATCGCCAGGCTGCGGCCGGCTCTTGCCCTGGTAACGCGCAATCGCCGAAACAATGGTCCGTTGGACCTGCGTGTATCCATACATCTCCGACATCGACACGATGTACTGGGTGTGCCGGTGATGCCCCTGGTGGTTGATGAACTTTCCTGTATCGCGCAGCACAGCGGCTGCAGACAGCCAGTCTTCATATTCCGGCGGCAGGCGATGCAGCGCCTGCAACTCGCGAAAAAGCTGCACGGCGTGCGCGCGCACCGGCTCAGCCTGGCGCAAATCCACCCCGTAACGTTGCGCCGTCGCCACCACTGATTCCCAGCGCTCAATCTCGAACTGGCGGTGTGCTGCCGCGCGATTGTCCTGCGCCGCCAGCATCTGCGCCAGAATGCCGTCGCGCAATCCGAGGGGCGAGTAACGGAAGCCGGGTAGATTGAAACTCTCGAGCAGTTCCGCAAACACCTGCGCACCGGCAATGATGATCTCCGCGCGTCGGGGACCGATGCCTGCCACCGCTTCGCGTTCCGGCAGGTTCATGCGCGAAAGCTTCGCAGCCAGTTTGCGCACCATCGTCGTTGGAGCAATCTCTCCAGACTCACCGACGCGCCCGGACCGCTTTCCCGATCTCGAAGACTTGCCGCTCCTGGCCGACGCGGCCGCGCAGGCCTCTGATAATGCAGCAGAAGTACCTGAGGTAGCGATGACCAGTTGCACCCGGCCGGGCTGGATCCGCCGATGAGCCCGGCGCAGTTCCCGGGCAATCAGCCTCCGCATCCGCGCCAGATCCTCAGGCGGCGCGGGATCTATGGAAAGAAACTCCTCGGTCAGACGAACCGCGCCGAGGGGAACGCTGACCGTCTCCTTGATCCGTTTGTGTTCCGAAAGCGTAATCTCGCAGCTTCCGCCGCCGAGATCGATCAGCAGAACCTTTCCGCCAGTCCCCGGTTCGCCGCTGACAATCCCATGATGGATCAAGCGACCTTCTTCGAGCCCTGAGATAGTCTCCATGTTCCAACCGGTCTCGGCTTTCACCCAGGCGTGAAACGCCGAAGCATTCCGCGCATCCCGCATCGCCGAAGTGGCCACTACGCGAATATGGTCAACCCCATGCGACTGCACCGCGCGCTGAAACCGCTTGAGAGCGCGCAGCGTAGCCGCCATCGCCTCCGGCGACACCAGCCCCGTCGCAAACACGCTGGCACCCAGCCGCGTCACTTCACGATCCTCGTGCAGCGTGCGCAGCTGATGCGACACAACCTTCGCAATCTTCAGCCGGCAGGAATTTGAGCCGATATCAATGGCGGCAAACGTGGGCATGAGAAAGAAATGAACCCCACAAGGTCGAAATGAGTGTCTTCGGCCAAGATACACGACAGCGCCTTCGAACAGCCGATACCGCTCGATCGGCTACATTGCCTTCTCCTAACGTTCTGAGTTGTGAAAGCTGGCAGTTTTACGAGTTGCACGCAGGAACGATCAGCGGTTGAATTCAGTGTGAGCAAGAGACTAGCTTCCATCCCCGGGGGGCAAGAACTTGTTACTTTGCAATGATCCTTGCGCGCAAGGCGCGGCCCGGACTGTCTGGAGCTGCATTCGGAAAAGCAGGATGAGACCGTTTTTCTCTGCTTCTTTGATCTGGCTTTGGATGCTCATGATCATGTTTCCTATGCTTCAGGCGGCTGCGCAATCCTCAACGAAGCCTGAACAGACTGATCCGGCTGACCAGACAATCCGGTTTATTTATCGCGCTGACAATGCAGCTTCGCCTGGACAGAACCTGAAGCCGTTGCAGGATCTGAATGCGAAGCTGTCGCTGAGTTCATTCGACGCAGACCGTTCCGGCTTTCGGGTTCCTGGGTCAAACTCAGCTACAGGCGTGCCAGCCGATGGCGTGCGACCGGCACGAGTTGAATTCGTCCCCGACACTCGATTCAAATGGCTGGCGTCAACAAACGAATCTCTTCTGTATACCGGCATCATGCACACATTCAATTTGGGCACTGAAGCGGGAACACGCGATACGTTATACGGACCGTGGCTCAAAGACTATCTCGATTCAGTGGGCGAACTCCGCGGCTGGAGCGACGGCGACAAATTTATGTCGCCTTATGTGGGCCACACAATTGAGGGTGCGATCTTCGGCTATATCGAACGGCAAAATGACCCAAAGTACCGCACAGTGCAATGGGGCGATGGTCGCGAATATTTCATGAGCCTTTTGCGATCGATGGCCTATTCGGCGGTCTGGCATACGCAGTGGAAGGTCGGTCCGGCCAGCGAGGCTTCAATCGGCAACGTGATGCTGCATGCCTCGCCGGGGTTTATCACGCTCACTGACACTCCTACGCTCGGTACAATCGCGATGATCGGCGAAGATGCAGCCGACCGCTACCTGATCACGGGCCTTGAGAATCGCACGGCGAATCGGCTCCTGATCGCACTCACGAGGTCTTTTCTCAATCCCGGACGATCGTTCGCCAATTTGATGGCATTTCGTGTGCCATGGAATCGACCCACCCGCATGGGCATTGTCGGAGAGAATTTCAGAATCCGCCAGGAGTTGCTAGCGGACTACAAGACGACCGGCGAGAGACCGTTTGAATACGTTCGTCCCGTGAAACTCGAGACACCCGGCGATTCTTATCCGAAAGAAGCGCCAATCGAGTTAACAGCGTTTCCAGTCTTTGAGGCCTTCTCGGACGGGGGCGCAGGCCCATGTGTCGGCGGAGGCGGTTCCGGTGCGGCTCGGATCAGTCCCATCTGGCAGGTTGTCACTGAACTGAGCGGTTGTCTCGTGATGAACATGCCGCAATTAAACCAGAGTGGAGACTCACTCTTTTACGGAGGCGGTCTGCGCTCGACTCCGCTGGCCGCTCATCGTGTTTCACCCTACGTGCAAGTAATGTTTGGCGGCAACAAAGTCACACATGAAACGGATGACATCGCCCTCCGAACCAAGCTGCTTGATGAATGGAACGATGGAAACGGCACGTTGCCGCATTACCCCAAACGAAGCGATTGGTCGGTCGAGGTTTCACACAATGGACCCTCCCTTGGAGTGGGCGGAGGGCTTGACGTTGTGATGACGCGGCCCTTTGCCTGGCGAATCGTCGACTTCGAGTATTCCCACACATGGATGGATAATGTTCAGATGATTCACCCGAGGAATACATACCGCGTTACCACTGGCGCGGTACTCCGCATCGGCACGTGGTAGTACAGGCAGTAACGAGTTCGTACAGAAGTGATCAGCAAAATGCACGCGCCAGCTAACGCATTGTGTGGATTGCGAACCAGCCGACCACGCGCCGCTCGTACTCCGCCGGCTCCGTGCTCGATGCGCCGCAATGATTCGCGGCGACCGGTTCCCACAACGTGACCGCGGGATTTCGAGCCTTAATGTTTTCCGAGTGGCGCGGCGGCAGATTGGTGTCGGCGAGGCCGTGAATCAGAAGCACCGGAACGCCTGACCGAGCGACTGCGCTCGCCGGATCCGCTTTGCCGAAGTCGATTCCATATCGAAGCTGAACATACACCACGCCCACCATAAAAGCAGGACGCAGTAAGGTGCGTCCAAGCCACGAGCCTGTCGAGAACTGCTGCCCCAGCCGGTCATAAGCGGCCTCACGGAACGACGAAAAAGTGCTCTCCGCAATTACTGCGCAGAAGCCGCGCTCCGCATCCAGAGATCGCAGTAATTCGGCTCCGCCCATGGAGTCGCCGAGACCATCAATGCAACGAGGAGATTCAGACTGATGCAGCCATTCGAACCAGCGCCGGACATCATCGGCCTCGAGAACTCCGTACGTGCCGACTTGCCCTCCACTCAACCCGTGTGCACGTGCGTCGGGCAGGAGCACAGCATAGCCATGATGCAGGAGGATGGCTGCAGTCCCCAGCATCCCTGCACGGTTGTCGCCCTGTCCGTGCAGAAGAATTACGGCGTCATGATTTCCGACCTGAGGAACCAGGCTCCACGCCTGCAGCACTGCGCCGTCTTTCGCGGCAACCTTTACGTTGACCAGCACCGCGTGATTCTCCCTGGCTATCGCGGCAGCGCGCTGTTCGTCTTCTGTGGTCAATGCCATCCGTGCAGGGTGCAAGGCGCCCTCGACTGCGACTACTCCGATAGCGGCACAGATCAGTAGCCAGATAGTCAAACCTGCGCCGGCAAAGATCGCAATCGAGCGCATTCGCTTCAGACGCACAGGAGCTTCCACCCTTGCCGTTTCCTTCAGCATCTCAGGCGAGCCTTTTATCCACGTCTGTATGCAGGATTCGCTCGCTCCGCGCCGGCGGCTTACGATCGTAAACCTGCAAGGGTTCGGCAGGGTTCGTGCTTTCACTCAATATGCGCAACGAGATGTTTTGCACCGTCGCAAGAGCCGATTCAAAGGCCTCCGCGGTAACAGAATTGAGAAGCCCCCCCAGCGGCTTGTTTTTGGCGGAGCGGCCTTGCGATGCTTCGCGCTCAAGTTCCTGCCAGTCATGCCACTCACCGATAGCGGACTGCATTTTTTTCATCTGCTGAGCAACCTGTGCGCATGCCCGGTCGGCGCCCGCATATAGCTCCGCAAGGTACCGCACCGTCTTGATGCGTTTGCGAAAATCGTGCAGGTTCTCTTCATCGAACGTGGAGAACTCCGTCATCACTGCTCGAAAACGCGACACGAGTTCCCCGGCCATCGCCGGCTCTGCGCCCAATACATTGTCTGACAGCGATCCAACCACGGCTTCGCTCGCTCTAACGAGATTCCGACCTCGCTTCTCAATCGCTGCAACCAGTTTTTCCTCCGCAACGCTGCGTTTCTTTTTAAGCCGCGTTTCGAGCCGATCGATCCCGCGTATCGACTCCTGGATTGAGCGAGGCACGTAGGCTCCTGTCTCGCTCAGCGATGCGCGAAGTCCGCGCAACTTGCCGATCCACACGTCGAGTTCACGAACTGGGCTGAGTGCCTGGCGAAGTTTTTCAGCCTGCTTCGAAAACCGCAGAATTGCCTGCGCCTGGTGACTCGCGTGAGGCAGTTCGGCGAGATCGCGCTCCAGCTCGGCCTGCATTCGAAGCGTAACCACACGCAAGGCATGCACCCGTTTGCGTGTCGCTTTGCGCCCACACAGATCCAGCAGTTCTCGCCACGCAGCGAGGCGGTCGCGCATCGTTGTCGATGCTGCCCCTTCCAGTCGTTTCCCAGTATTCATCGGACGTTAACCTGCCGTTCATTCTATGATGCCGGCCGGCCCCGACATCCACAGGCTCCCCCGACATGCATCGACAGCGCCATTCCAAGCCCCGGGATCGTCAATCTCCTCTCGCTGTTATCCTTGATTTTCAGAGCTTTACACGAATGGCAAATCCACAAAATTCGCGAGTTCCGTTGGTCAAAGAGCCTTCGACACTGGCGATTTGGTCGCTTCTGGGGCTGATTTTCCTGGCCGTCCAGTTTGCCTCGCTCTTCACCCCACCGCTGCTCGATGACGTCGACGCTTCGCATGCCCAGGTGGCCCAGCACATGGTCGAAAGCGGCGACTGGGTCACCATGAAGCTGAATGGCATCCGCTACCTCGAAAAAGCGCCGCTTCCCTACTGGCTCAACGCAATTTGCTATTCGATTTTCGGTCAGAACGCATTCGCTACCCACCTGCCCAACTCCCTGGCCATTCTCGGCCTCGCGTGGCTGGCGTGGCTTTGGGTCTCGCGCGGGTGGGGCCGTCGCGCGGGTTTCTACGCTGCATTGGGAGTACTCACCGCAATCGGACCGTTTCTGTTTACTCGCTTCGGCATTCCCGAGGCGCTACTCAGCTTCCTTCTGCTTTACGCTCTTTGGAGTTTCATCACTGGCTTGGAGAGTCGCCGTTCCAGCAGCTTCTATGGCATGTGGGCCGCCCTTGCGCTCGCCACGTTGACCAAGGGTCTGATCGCCCCGGTTTTCTTCGCTGCGGCAGCGATCCCTCTTCTGATGCTCAGCGGGCAATGGCGCCGCTGGCGCGAATTGAAGCCTGTCACCGGCGTGCTGCTCTATCCTGGCCATCGCGGCTCCGTGGCACATTCTCTGCGGACTTGCGAATCCCGACCAGGGACACCCTATCGGCAATCACCCCACGCCCGGGAACGTGCACGGCTTCTGGTATTTCTATTTCGTCAACGAACACTTCCTCCGCTTTCTGGGCGGCCGATTTCCGCACGACTACAACAAGATGCCTTTCGCCTGGTACTGGCTGGCGCATCTCGTCTGGCTCTTCCCATGGAGCCTGTTTCTACCTGCGATGCTCGTCGTGGCATGGAGAACCCGGCATGCGTGGATGCAGCACCTTCGTCGCGATTCCGGCCAGACTGTGGACTTCTACCTCGATCACGCCGCACGCGAAGATGTGGCCAGCTACGTCGCGCGCCTCAAGTTTCGTGTCCGCTCGACGTGGCTTCTCACGTTATTCGCCGGCTTTACGCTGCTGTTCTTCGCCATCTCGACGAATCAGGAATACTACACGTTCCCCGCCTGGACGCCCATGCTGATGCTGATAGCCGGCGTGCTGGCAAACATGGAAGAACGTCGCGGCCCCGAGGGCCAGAAGCCGCTGCTTTCGCAAAAATGGCTTAGCGGCGCACAAGCCGTGTTTTCCATCGCCGGAGTGCTGATAGCCGCTGCCCTGGGCTGGGGCCTGTGGCAATCGCGCAACCTGCCTTTCGTCTCCGACATTGGCACCCTGCTTGCCCATCGTGATGTAGGCGGATACACGCTCTCCATGTCGCATTTCTTCGACCTCACCGGTCCGTCTTTCGCGGCCTTGCGTCTTCCCGCGATTATCGCCGCAATCGCGCTGCTGATCGGTCCTGCCCTGGGATGGACATTGCGCATGCGCCGGAAAGCACATGGCCGCGACTACTCAGCGTTGCGCTCACCTCGGCGGTATTTCTCATCGCCGCGCACATCGCCTTCGCGCGCTTTGAGCCAATGCTGAGTTCCAAGCAACTGGCCGACACCATCGTCAGCAAAGCTTCGCCATCGGATTCATTCATCATCTATGGCGATCAGTCCGATGCCTCGTCTGTTGTCTTCTATACGCACCACATCCTGCGCAAGCCGGCCTACATCGTGATGGAGCCATGCTCTCCGCATGGAAACGGCTCGTCGCTGCTGTGGGGGTCGTGCTATCCGGATGCACCGAAGATCTTTCTTAGCGATGACCAGCTTTCAAAGATGTGGGGCACAGGTGAACGCAAATGGCTCTTCGCGCAAGATACGAACCAGCCCAAGGCCGAACAACTGCTCGCCGGTCGCCTCTATCCGGTAAGGTCCATCGCTGATAAAGCGGTGTGGACGGATCGGCCGTTGCGATAGCCATCCGCAATTTCGACAAACAAAGAAACTAGGCGCGCCCCGGGATCTCGATTCTGAGACCTGAGATTCAACTCTCACAATCTAATTGTTGGCTTGAGCCTATTCCGCCGCCCGCATTTTCCCACCGGGCAATAACTGAAATACCCGCCCGCGCCACAGGATCTTGCTGCCCATATAGCTCGCCGCCCAGAAGAAGAACCCCATCAGGTCGCGCAGGGGATAGAGCACCAGCAGATTGAACCGGCTTGGATCGCGCACCACCATGCGCCCTACGGCAATCGACAATGCCAGCCGCGTTGCGATCGCCCACGCTATCGCTAAAACGCTCCAGAGTGGATGGCCGAGCAGCAAGCCCGCAGCAAGTCCCGAGCAACCCGAATGGCATGCTGAACGTGAGAGCCGTGCCAAAATGCCCCTTCGGACGCGAAAAGCGCGTCGACTTCATCCAGCGCACCTGGTGCTTCAGTGACGACATCAGGCTCAGGTTGATCACGATGTGATCGATCGCATGATGGCTCAGCACCACCGTCTGCCCCAGCTTGAATGTTTCGTTGCCGAGAACAAAATCGTCGGCGCAATAATCCGCCGTCACTTTGAACCCGCCCATGCGACGGATCACGTCGCGCCGGAATGCCATCGTCGGCCCGAGCACAAACTGCATCCCTTCCATCATGCGCGCCACCAGCACGCCAGCCGTCATCTCCACGCTCATGCCCACGGCCTCAAGCCGCGCCCACAGGCCGCCGCCAGCCGCTATTCCGCGATACAGGCAGCACATGCCGCCAACCTTCTCGTCAGCAAATGGCAATGCAACTGCGCGCAGATAATCCGGCGTAACGCGCACGTCACTGTCGCTGATCACTAGAATGTCGTGCGCCGCGGATTTCTCCATCAGCTCCATCGAAGCGACTTTTGCGTTGATGTATGGCGGCTCGCCCGTCGACATGAACTTCGCGGGAATGTGCGGATACCGCGCCCCAACGCGACGGGCAATCTCCAGCCCGGCATCGTTTGGCTGGCGCGCGCAGAAAAGAATTTCAAACTCGGGATAATCCTGCTCGAAAAAGCTGGCCAGGTGCGCTTCCAGATCCGGTTCAGCACCCGCCAGTGGCTTCAGCAGCGTGAGTGGAGGAGTAAAGCCCGGCCGTCTCCGAAGCTCATTCTCGGCCGCCTTCCGCTCACGAAGAAATCGCGGGACCGCGGCCAGAGTCATGCCGGTAAAAACACTCGATGTAATCAAGCCGAATAGGGCGATCGCTAGCAGGGCATACCACATGCAGGTTTAAGAATACGCGCCGGGAATACGGAGCGAGAATTTCAACGGGCCGCTTTGTGGGAAGAAAATTTGATAGGATTTCATCGGTACCTTTATCAAGGTTTGCGCGTCTGCGCAGACTTGACGACAACCGGCTTGCGCATCGGCACAATCGCCCCGGCGCTGGGCGCATCCTGCTGAAACCGCGTCAGCATCTCCGAGCGCACATACTCCACAAAGCTTTGCATCTGACGGTTCATCTCTTCCATCCGCTCGCGCATCTGCAGGATGATCGCGATGCCCGCGATGTTCACGCCGAGATCGCGCGCCAAGTTCAGGATGAACTCGAGCCGTTCCAAATCCTCATCCGTGTAGAGCCGCGTGTTCCCTTCCGTGCGCGAGGGCTTCAGCAAGCCTTCGCGTTCGTAGAGCCGCAGGGTCTGCGGATGAATCTCGTACATCTCGGCCACCGCCGAGATCATGTATGCGCCTTTGGATTTTCGCTTCGCGACCATGTCAGTTCTCAGTTCATAGTTTTCGGTTCTGAGCCCATTTGTTTGAACCCTTGCGGCACGGCCTGCCGAAAATGTTCCCCCCGAATTGCTGTGCAGGGGCTAAAGCCCAAAACATTTTTGTTGCATTTGCGGCCTGGCTAAAGCTATGCCCTTATTACAAAACCTGACCCGTCGACATTTTCAACAAGCCCCACACCCAATTTCCTATTTCCTAATCCCTGTTCCCTAATCCCTATTCCCTGCTTCTTCACAGCTTCTCGAACAACGCCACACGAGGATCCTGGTTGTTCAACTTCGCCAGTTCGCGCATGATCTCGCGGCTGCGCTCGTCATTGAGCGTCGGCACAATCACATCAACCGTCACAATCTGATCGCCACGCTGCCCCGGATGCGACGCACTCTCCACGCCGCGTTCGCGCAACCGCAGCTTCTGCCCATTCTGCGTACCCGGCGGAATCTTCAACTGCGCGCGGCCATCGATCGTGGGCACCTCAACCTTTGCGCCCAGCGATGCCTCCGCGATCGTTACCGGCACCGTCAACTGAATATCGTCACCAACGCGCGTGAAGACCGGATTTGTGCCCGTCCGTACAATCACGTAGAGATCGCCGGCAGCGCCACCGTTGAGACCGGCGTTTCCCTTCCCGGGCAGGCGAATTCGCTGCCCATCGCGCGTTCCCGCTTTGATGCGAAACTCCACGGTCTCCGTTTTGCTTACAGTGCCTTGTCCGTGGCACGTCTGGCAATCACTCGTCACGCGCCCCGTGCCGCCGCAGCCGGGGCACGGAATGTTGAACTTCATGCGGCCGCCCATTTGCGTGACCTGGCCAGTGCCGTTGCATTCAGGACAGGTCGAGGGCCCGCCGGTATGAGCTGCCCCATGACACGTCGGACAGATTTCCTGACGGTTCACCTGGATCCGTGCCTGTCCACCGCGAATCGCCGACCAGAAATCGATCGTCGCCTGGTATTCGAGATCGGTGCCCGGCTGCGGGCCGCGGGGGCGCTGCTGTTGCTGCTGTGCTCCCGTAAAGATCCCGGAGAAAATGTCTTTGAAGCTGCCCCAACTGGATGAGCCCGGCCCCGCTTGCTGCCCTGCATGCGCACCGCCCTGAAATCCGGAGAAGTCGAAGCCGTCGAAATCGACTGGAGCGCCGCCCGAACGTTGCTGGCGGGCATAAGCCTCTGCCTGCGCGGGATCGATCTGGTCGGAATAGAAGCCAAGCTGGTCGTAGACCTTCCGCTTCTTCTCATCGCTCAACACATCATTGGCTTCGGAGATCTCCTTGAACTTCTCCTCCGCCTTCTTATCGTTGGGATTCACGTCGGGATGGTATCTGCGCGCGGCTTTGCGGAAGGCTTTGCGGATCTCCTCCGGCGTGGCCGTCTTCTTGACGCCCAGCATCGCGTAATAGTCTTTGTTTTGCGTTGTGGCCATTTGAGTTTAGCTATCCCACCTAGCGTACACGTTGCGTTCAATGACTCTGAAACGTGCAATCTGCAGAGGTCACCAGACGGTATATCGGCAGATCGCCCGGCTTACAAAGAGCCAGCCGCACCATAAAAATTTGGGGTGGGCCATATCGCCCACCCCGCTTGCTAACTCCGCTAACACTCGCGAAGCGAGGCTAACACCGCCAACTCCGCTACTTCTTGTCCTCGACGTCGACGTACTCGGCATCGATTACGCCTTCGTCTTTCTTCTGCTCGTCCCCCGGCGTCCCGTCGGCCTGCGCCGTCGGAGCACCCTGTCCGGCCGCAGCAGCATTGGCTTTGTAGAGCACCTCGGCCAGCTTGTGGCTTGCCTGCGTCAGCTTGTCGTTTGCCGCGCGCATCTCTGCGACGCTCGGTGAGCCTTCCAGCGTCTTCTTGGCGTCGGCCAGAGCCGACTCCACTTCAGACTTATCGGCAGCCTGTACCTTTTCGCCGGAATCTTTCAACATCTTCTCGATGTTGTAGACCATTCCGTCGAGAGCATTGCGGGCTTCGATCTCCTCGCGCTTCTCCTTGTCCTCGGACGCATGCGCCTCGGCATCCTTCGCCATCCGCTCGACCTCGTCCTTCGAAAGGCCCGAGCTCGATGTGATGGTGATGCGCGTGTCCTTGCCTGTTGCCACGTCCTTGGCGTTCACGTTCAAAATGCCGTTGGCATCGATGTCAAACGTGACCTCGATCTGTGGCACGCCACGCGGCGCCGGAGGAATGCCCGCCAGCTTGAACTTGCCCAGCGTGCGGTTCTGCCCGGCCATTGGACGCTCGCCCTGCAGCACGTGCACCTCGACCTCGGTCTGCGAATCCGCAGCCGTCGAGAACGTTTCCGTCTTCTTCGTCGGAATCGTCGTGTTGCGCGGAATCATCGGGGTAGCCACGCCGCCCAGTGTTTCAATCGCCAGCGTCAGCGGTGTCACGTCGAGCAGCAGCAGGTCTTTCACTTCGCCTGCGAGCACGCCGGCCTGTACCGCCGCGCCAACTGCAACCACTTCGTCAGGGTTCACGCCGCGATGCGGTTCCTTGCCGAACAGGCTCTTCACCAGCTCCTGGATCTTCGGCATGCGCGTCTGGCCGCCAACGAGCACCACTTCGTCAATGTCGCTTGGCTTCACGCCCGCGTCCGTCATCGCCTTCTTGCACGGCTCAAGCGAACGCTCGAGAAGATCAGAAACCAACTGTTCAAGCTTGGCGCGCGTCAGCTTCCGCACCAGGTGCTTTGGCCCGGTCGCGTCGGCTGTAATAAACGGGAGGTTGATTTCGGTTTCCACCGTAGTCGAAAGCTCGATCTTGGCTTTTTCCGCCGCGTCCTTCAGGCGCTGCAGAGCCATTTCGTTGCCCTTAGAGCTCAGGTCGAGTCCCTCTTCCTGCTTGAACTCGGCAATCAGCCACTCCACAATGCGCTGGTCGAGGTTGTCGCCGCCCAGGTGGGTGTCGCCGTTGGTCGACTTCACTTCGATCACGCCTTCGCCCACTTCCAGAATGGAAATATCGAACGTGCCACCGCCGAAGTCGTAGACCGCGATCGTCTCGTCCTTTTTCTTGTCGAGCCCGTAAGCCAGTGCGGCTGCCGTGGGCTCGTTCACAATGCGCTTCACGTCGAGGCCGGCAATCTTGCCGGCGTCCTTAGTGGCCTGTCGCTGCGCGTCGTTAAAGTAGGCCGGAACCGTGATCACAGCCTGAGTAACCGTCTCGCCCAGGTAGGCTTCCGCGCTCTTTTTCAACTTCTGCAGAATCATCGCCGAGATCTCAGGCGGGGTATATTCCTTGCCCTGCGCCACAACGGCGATGTGGTCGCCCTGCTGGACCACCTTGTACGGCACCATCTTCATCTCGTCCGTCACTTCGTTATAGCGACGACCCATAAACCGCTTGATCGAGAAAATGGTGTTCTCGGGATTGGTGATGGCCTGGCGCTTGGCCACTTGGCCCACCAGCCGCTCGCCGCTCTTCGAAAAGGCGACAATCGAGGGGGTAGTGCGTGCACCCTCTTCATTCGCAATGACTTTGGGCTCGCCGCCCTCGAGAACGGCTACGCACGAGTTGGTCGTACCGAGGTCGATTCCAATGATTTTTGCCATAGTAAGTTTCCTGCCTCAGATTAAAGGGAGTTTCAGTGTCACTAGATAAGATGCACCATGAGTGAATTAGTGTCAACTTTTATTGATAGTAAATCGATAAGGCGAGCCTATGACTTCCGATCCGGGATTGGACCTGCGCCAAACGTCCCGCCATGTGTGACAAATGACCTTGTTTCCAATTGCGGACAGAAATAGTCTGAGTTCATATTTGATATGCGACACTTTTAGTCGTATATATACGAAAAGAGGATGCACGTGGCTCGAACTCTCCTTAGACGCGCCGGAACCTCCGGTTCATTTACCTTCGCTCTCATATTGCTCACTTCGGCATTTGCACCGACCCTCCACGCCCAGGAAAAGCCATATTTTGTTACCTATTCCCAGGATCTTGAGGAACCGGGAAACCTCGAAATCGAGACCAAAACCGCCCTGGCCCAGCCTGAGGACAGCGGCCGCTATGGAGCAACCGCAGCCGAGCTTGAATACGGCGTTCGCGCCTGGTGGACAACGGAACTCTACCTCGACGGCCAAACCACGGCAGGCGACTCGACCATCTTCACCGGCTTCCGCCTGGAAAACCGCGTTCGCCCATTGATGCGGGAGCACCTCATCAATCCGGTTCTCTACGTGGAATACGAAAACATCTCCGGCGCCGACAAGACGCTTCTCGAAGTTGTAGGCCACGACGGCCAGTCCGATCTGGCTGTTCCCAACGACGAAGCTCGCCAGGAGACGCAACACGAAGCCGAGCTCAAGCTGATCCTTTCTTCAAATCTGAAGTCCTGGAACATCTCTGAGAATTTCATCTCTGAAAAGAACCTTGGTCACGAACCCTGGGAATTCGGCTACGCCGTGGGCGCAGCGCGGCCCTTTCGCACGCTGGGCAGCGGCAAACCTTGCAACTTCTGCCTCGAAAAGTTCATGTTCGGTGGCGAAGTCTACGGCGGCCTCGGCGATACAGACTCACTTACTCTGCACGACACATCGCACTACGTCGCTCCGATTGTTGGCTGGCAGTTGCCTTTTGGCAGGCTCAGTTTCTCGACCGGTTTTGGCCTGACATCCACGAGTCTCGATCGCGTCTATCGCATCGGCTGGGCCTCTGAGCTTCCTCAGATTGGAAGTTTGTTCCGCAGCAATAAGGGAGGTGCGCAATGACCCGGCGCTTCTTTGCAGTTCTCTTTCTCACGATTGGCGTCAGCCTGTTTCTGTGCGCAGCAGCAACTTCCCGCTGGGACCGCGTTCCTTCCAGGGAACATGCTCGAATCAATCCGCTGGCAACGCGTCCCGATACGGCGACGGCAGGGGGCCTTCTCTACCGCGAGCATTGCGCCCAGTGCCATCGCGCCGACGCCATGGGAGACGGTCGCAAAAAGCCGTCGTTGCGAACTGAACACATCAAGTCGGCAACGGACGGCGATCTCGAGTGGTTCCTTCGCCAGGGGGATCTCGCCCACGGCATGCCTTCCTGGTCAAGCCTTCCGGAGGGCCGGCGTTGGCAACTGGTTGCATACCTGCGCTCGATTCAGTAGGAATTCCAATCAGCACAAGGCCTTTAGGCCCCGCTCATCTTTGCAAGTGTCCCCGGTGTTCCATCCATTCGATAACCTTCGTCGAATGGGTGGAAAGCCGTGGAGCTCAGGTCGCGCACCCGACGCGCACACTAAGCTCTTCATTGCGCCACTTCGACGATATCTGCTACAAACATCCCACCATCCCATCCCACATCCCGAGGTCGTCCAATGGCAGATGTCATCGCCGCACGAATGTCCGCTGAAATCGAGGGCGATTTCGTCGTTTTCGTCATCGGCATGCGCGTCAACAAACTCTGGAAGATCCATAAATGGCTTCCGGTATTTTTTGCCATGCCGCGAATGCTCAAGGAACTCGCAAAGAATCCTGAAAGCGGCTTTCTCGGCCACATTCAGGGCGGCTTCTTGATCGTGCAGTATTGGCGGTCGTTCGAGCACCTCGAAGCCTACGCGCGCAGTCACGATCGCCATCACTGGCCTGCGTGGGTCGCATTCAACCAGCGCATGGGAAAAAGTCGCGGTGACGTCGGCATCTGGCACGAAACCTACCTTGTGCCTGCCGGTCAGTATGAAGCTGTCTATAGTGGAATGCCCCGCTGGGGGCTGGGACGCGCGGGCTCGCTTGTTCCGGCATCGGGGCGCAAGGATTCTGCTCGAGGTCGCGTAGCCGATAACACTCCTGCTGCAATCTCAGGATGAAACCGTTCACCGGCTCTTCGACAGAGAGCTTATTGCAGAAATCTCACGTGGCCTGAGGCGATCTCATATACGGCGCCGATCAGCTTTGCCCGGTCTTCCTCAATTGCGCGTTTCGCCTCGGGCGTTTCCAGCAATTGGTGCATTGACCATCGAACGTTGTCTTCGACAGCTCGTGCAAGGCGCTCCTGTGGCGCATTCTCCGGATCAAATTCGCGCAGGCCCGGAAGAATATTGTTCACAAGCAGCTGAATGCGAGACCGATGCTCGACGTCGTCCAGTTTGCTGTCAACCGCTGCTTTGACCGCACCGCATCCCTCATGGCCAAGAACCACGAACAGCGGCGTGCGAAGATGGGAGCCCGCATACTGCATGCTGCCCATGACCTCGGGCGAAATCACGTTTCCCGCAACACGAATGATGAACAATTCGCCGAAGTCCGCATCGAAAATCAATTCGGGCGGAACGCGCGAGTCGCTACACCCGAGAATGGTGGCGTACGGTTGTTGTCCTTTCGCCAGATCGGCAAGAGTTTCCTTGCAGACGGTGGAGAAGCGCGCGACACCACGACAAAATCTGTCGTTACCTTGGAGAAGCCGCTGGATTGCCTCCTCGGCGGAAATAAGAGACTGCTGAAAAGTACTGGCGGGCATTTCGTTCTCTTTCTGGAATCGATAATTCGTACTGAATAATATCGGAGCCCACTCGATGCTTCACAAGTCATCCGCGTCGGCTTTGCCGCTTCCGCGAGAATATCCGCGCTTCATCCGGTAAGCGCAACTCGCTGCGCTCGATCGATCGTAGCCCATACTCCAAGACCGATCCCTTTAGCCATCTGGGCCAGATCCACCATATTGTGGGCGAGGAATATGAAAATTGAATTCTCCTTCGGATCGGCATGCCACCAACCTCCAAAAGCGCCGGGCCAACTGACAGCCCCTTCGCTTCCACGCCGCGCCAGATCTGTTTCGTCAGGCTTGAGGATGACGGCAACACCCAGCCCAAACCCTCGACCGACTGCGAACGGCTTGAGGCCCAGCCACCCGGGACGCGCATCATCGTCAGTGAGCCGGTTGGTCATCATTTGGGTGAGCGTTTCCGGGCGCAGTAAACGCACGCCGTCCACCTCGCCGCTGCCGAGAAAGATCCGGGCAAATTTCAGATAGTCATCGACGGTTGACCACAGTCCCGCGCCTCCGCCCTCGTAGGCCATGTGTTCGGGCCTCTCTTCGATGAACACGCCACTTCGCGTGAGACGTTTGATCAAACGGCCCTGTTCGTCGAAGCCATATGTAACTGCACGTCGATTCCACTTTTCGCGCGGAACAAGGAAGCTTGTGTCTTGCATGCCGAGCGGTTCGAAGATCCGGCGTGCTAGAACTCGACCAAGAGGAGCGCCTTCGATCCTGGCGATCAGCAATCCGAGCAAGTCAGTAGCCCTGCCATAGGTCATCACATTGCCAGGTTGAGCGATCAGCGGCAGACTGGCGAGGCCTCTAATCCAATCGTCTGGCGCGATGTCGCTGTCGATCTCGCCGCCGAGAACTTCGCGATAGGCCTGGGCGATTGGACCGCGATGGAAATCTGCGTAGGTCAATCCGGCACGATGGGTGAGAAGATCGGCGAACGTGATGGGACGGTTCGCCTCTTCGGTGTCGTCAAGGAGACCATCGGAGGAACGCAGCACCCGCATATGCTGAAACTCCGGGGCAACGCGGGAGATGGGATCGTCTAATCGAATTCGGCCCTCATCCACCAGCATCAGCGTCGCGACCGAGGTGATCGGCTTGGTCATGGACGCAATGCGAAAGATGGTGTCGCGCTTCATTGGCAGGTGATTCTCGATATCGCGCCAACCGGTAGCGTCACATTCCGTTTCACCATTGCGATGGACCAACACGACCGCTCCGGCTAATTCCCCGTGGGCGACACTCTCTTCCATAATCGTTTTAAGCTGCTGTTCTCGGCTCATTATGGCCACCTTGTCCGTACATATTTTATAATTGATTTATAAAATATATTCTCTATAAAATCGAACCATGGCTAACAATTTTGAACCCGGTTCCACGCAAACAAGAACGAAGGGGGACAAGCGTGCCCGCACTCGAGCCAAACTGCTTGAAGTTGCGCGTGCGCTCATTCGCGAGAAGGGGCATGAACACACGACGCTCGAGGAAATTGCGGAACGAGCGGGCATGACGACTGGGGCGATCTACGGCAACTTCAAGAACCGTGAGGATCTGTTCATAGCTCTCGGACTTACCTACTGGGCGCCGATCAAACCGCGGGTGAAACCAGGGGCAAGCCTCGCCGACATCATGAGAGCGATGGCCGATGCCACGATCGCCGCGATTCCCGATCGCAGCGCCGCCGCGGTAGGCCGGCTGACCGGACTGGCCTACACACTTAAGAACGAAGCCATGCGCGAACAGGTCGAAAAGGTCACAGCAGAAAGCTACGCATTCGGCGAGGAATGGCTTCGCTCCGTGACGAGGAAGGACGAACTTCCCATGCCCGCCGCCCAGTTTGTACGCGTGCTGCACGTCATGATCGAAGGCCTCGTCCTGCAGAGAATTCTGACACCGGAATTGATCCCGGACCGCCTCATTCGGGCCGCCTTCGGTGCGCTGGCGACGAAGAGTTAAAGGGGTAAGCGACGATCCCCATGCGGTGCCGGGTGCCTCAGATGTCGGTTCATTTCACCCTGGTTACGACCGGCGGGGTCCAGGTCCCGTTGAGTATGCTTTCTTCCGGCCAATAAGAGCGCACATAGAGGGAGAAATTTTCCTTTGGTGCAGGAAGCCAGTTTGCTTTCTTATCGCCCTCGGGAGAATTGGGTTGGACGTAGATGGTGAGCGAACCGTCAGTTTCCTTGATTAACGTCTTGTTCTTGGTGCCGACGGAATAACGCTTGATGTCATTTGGCGAGAAGAAGTGATGCTGATTGTAGAGCGTCAGGGACCAGAATCCCTTCACAGGAGGGAGTTGACCGGCAGCAAAGGTGACGGTGTAGGAGTGGTTGCCGTTCAGTTGCTGACCGTCGCCGTCAAGGTCCTGATAAAAGTACTTCGTTTCGGTGGGCAGATTGACGAAGATATTCGATTTGCCGACAGCTGTCCGAGTGTGATAGTCGGTACCGAATTTCGCGCCGTTGTTCTGAGTGGTCCAGTTATGCGGCAGCGGGATGCCGTAGTTGTGAAACCGGAAAAGGGGCGTGACGAGGTTCTTGTCCGCCTCAACCGCTGAGGCCACAAGAGCAGCGTGAAGTTTGGGATCTTTAGAGGCAGCATCGAGGACGCTCTGGATGTTGGCGTAGAGAGCCTCCTCGCCAGGGAGTGGCGGGACTTCTTTCATCACCACAGGAAGCACATCGAAATAGCTCTCAGGCACCACCCATTTGGTCTCTTCCTCTCCCTTGGACGTATTGGGGAAGATGGGCAGCTTGCTCCAATCTTTCGTCTGCATTTGTCCGGTGAACTTACTCAACGGGTAGAGGTTGATGCCAGTCAGTACCGGCTGGATGGCCTTTCGGTCTTCCGGGGTATCGTCCATGAATGCGCGAGGAATAACAACTCCGAGGCTGGTGTTGGCATGGAAGACCTTTGCGATTCCGTTGGGCACTCCGCCTTTCCAGTTCGGTCCTGCGAGAAGATAGAAGCCGGGTTTGGTGCCGTACATCTTTCCAAACTCTGCGAACGAATCGGTGCGCTGATCGACCACCTGGTAGACCCAGAATCGGTCTCCGAAGTCGGGAACCTGGATGACGACCGGCTCCTGATCGAGAGCCAGGACGCTGAAGCCGTAGACCACATCCTGGTTCGGGCAGGCGACCATGCGCTCGGCAGGCTCGACGTAATCGTGCAACATGGCGAGCTGGTTTGAAGGAGCGACGGGGACGATTCCGCCTATTAACCCGGGTTCCGGCAGGTTTTCGAACGTGACTTTACGATTATGAATATTCACCATGGGCCAGCCCCAGAGGAAGGCCATCGCTCCCACCGAACGGACGTAGTTCTCGGTGAGGCGCGTGTTGGGGACGGGACCCGGAATTGAAGCCGCGGTATTTGGCATGAATCCTCCGATGTTTGTTTCGCGATGCAACACTAGCGGCTGCGTTTGAAGCAGTTGCCGGTTTATGGGGATTTCGCGATCTCTCAGCGGGTCGAGAGGATGCGGACGATATATCCGCCCGCCTGGAGAAGAATACTGTCAGCTTTGACAGATTGGCAGCGGAGCGATGGCCGCTGGCGAGCCGCTCGTACCGTTTGTTGCGGCTCTGATTCTTTCCTGCAAACAAAGAGAGAGCGGATTCTCCTCTGCTTCCTGTACGATGAGTGGCCGAACCCAGTGGCACCTTGGACCTCCCAGCAATTCAATTCGCTACTGCTAGAGCAAGCAGCTCTGCGAATTAAGGAAGATCGCACGAATGAGCGAAACCAACCGGCGGTTGATGTTTCATGGAATGTGCCTATTTGTGCTGGGACTGCTAACGGGTTTTGCAGAACAGCATTTTACCAATGTGCGCATGGGACTAGCCGCTCATCTCGAAGGAGTGATGAACGGCATTTTTCTGCTTGCCTTGGGTGCGATATGGCCTCATGTGAGACTCTCACGGCCGACAACGGCGATCGCATTCTGGACCATGCTCTACGGCACTTATGTGAATTGGCTGATAACTCTCCTAGCCGCGATCTTCGGCACCGCAGCACTCTCTCCAATTACTGGAAATGGCCATGTTGGACAGCCTTGGCAAGAGTCCCTTGTAACGGCCGGCTTCATGTCGGTCGGCATCGCAATCGTCTCCGGGTCTGTCCTCGTTCTTTGGGGTCTTCGGCGGGAAGTGTCGAAATGATTTGGAGTTGGAGCAAATGAGAATCCCTATACCAGCGCTCGTCGTTCCCCTTGTCGTCCTGCTTCTGTATCTCTTCGTGCCGGGCCTTCGACAGAAGCCCTGGACGACCTTAAGAATTGCGGGAGTAATCGTCGCACTCGCCGGCTACATCTTGCTCATTACCGCCCGTCTTCAGTTGGGAAAGTCGTTTTCGGTCTCTCCGCAAGCAAAGCAACTTGTTACGTACGGTCTCTATGCACGGGTTCGGAATCCCATCTATGTTTCCGTAGGCGTGATGTGGTTAGGCTTGATTGTGGCGCTCCAGCTGAACTGGCTGTTCGTGCCTTTTGTCATATTGCTCGCCATGCAATTGATTCGAGCGAATCAGGAGGCAAAAGTCCTGCAAGAAAAGTTCGGAGATGCTTATCTTAGCTACCGAAAGCAAACCTGGTTTTGACCGGAATTTTCGGCTGCGCCTGAATCGCCGGCTACGCGGAAGTAAGCCCGTTCTTTCGCCGTTTCACGGCGAGCCTGTCATCTGACGGCGATTCGCCCTGTCACACGTCACAACCAGTCGTAGGCCCGGTCATTTAGTCTCGACTGTTCCCGGTTGCGATGACCACCGCTGAGGCCCAAGCCCGATATCCCCTGACCCAAGGCGTTAATCCCTGGCTCGTTACTGCCTCGGTGATGCTGCCGACGTTCATGGAGGTGCTCGACACCGCCATCGCGTCGGTTGCGCTGCCGTATATCGCCGGAAGCCTGTCCGCCACCAACTCTGAAGCCACCTGGGTGCTCACCAGTTACCTCGTCGCGAACGCAGTCATACTGCCCGCTTCCAACTGGTTCGCGCGCCGGTGGGGACGCAAGCGCTTTCTGCTGATCTGCGTCGTCATCTTTACGGTTGCTTCGTTCTTCTGTGGCGCGGCTCCGTCGCTGGGCGTGATTCTGCTGGCGCGCATCATGCAGGGTGCAGGCGGCGGTGCGCTACAACCGCTTTCACAATCCATCCTGCTCGAAAGCTTTCCGCCGGAGAAGCGATCGATGTCAATGGCCGCATATGGACTGGGAATCGTCGTCGCCCCGGTACTCGGCCCTACGCTGGGCGGCTGGCTCACCGATACGTTCAGCTGGCGCTACGCCTTCTACATCAACATCCCTGTCGGCATCCTTGCCTTCTTCATGATCGCGCGCTTCGTCCACGACCCGCCATACATCAAAAACGCCAAGGTCGGGGCCTTCGACAACATCGGCTTCGGACTTCTCATTGTCTGGACTGGCTGCCTGCAGGTTGTCCTCGACAAAGGCCAGGAAGATGACTGGTTCGGGGCCATCTGGGTGCGCTGGGCCGTAGCCGCGCTCGTCATCGGATTCGTCGGCTGGATCTGGCGCTCGTGGACCAATCCGCGCGGGCTGGTCGATCTGCATGTGCTCAAAGATCGCAACTTCCGTACCGGCTGCTTTCTGATTGCGCTGCTGGGCATGTGCATCTACATCACCATCGCCATTCTGCCGCTCTACTACCAGGAGATCCTCGGCTACACCGCCTTCACCGCAGGCCTTGTCGTTGGGCCGCGCGGCATCGGATCGTTTATCGGCTCGCCGATCATCGGCATGCTCGGCTCCCGCATCGACAATCGCAAACTGCTGAGCGCCGGGTTCATCGGATTCGGCGTCTGCTCTCTTATCTTCGGCACAGTGAATCTCGACATCGGTCCATACACGCTGCTGGTTCCAATTTTGTTTACGGGCTTCGCGCTCAGTTTTGTCTTTGTGCCGCTGGCAACCATGTCCACGTCGACCATCCCTCGCGAAGAAATGGGCAACGCCACGGGGCTCTTCAACATGCTGCGCAACATCGGCGGGTCAATTGGAATCGCGATGGCGACCACCGCCATCATTCGGCGCGCTGCTCTGCATCAGACTGAGATCGGCGCCAATCTTTCCCCGTCAAGCCCGATCGTTCAGCAGAAGTCGCGCATGATTGCCGCATACCTCGGACACCAGATCGGGCCTGCCTCCGCGCGTCCCGGATCGCTTGGCCTCATGTACGGGCTACTGCAGCAGCAATCCGCGCTGCTGGCCTACGTCGACGTCTTTCGCTGGACCGCTTTGCTTGCTTTCTTTTGCTCGGCCGCTGTGTGGCTCTTCGGCAAACCTACGAAACACGCTTCCCCGCCACCCGGCGCGCACTGATTTCTCGCGCAACGTTTGCCGTCACCCCAAAATTCCGCATCTCAGTACTTGGATCAACCTGCCCTCTGGGGGCGCAGGGCTGATCCAGTACCAGGGCAGGGGCGTTGGGGTTTTCGCGATTTCCCCCACCCTGCTGGCGGCGAAGGAGAATCGCAATGGCAGCCGCCAGACCCTGCCCGAATTTTCTAATCCCTATCCAACGGAGTGTTGCCTATGTCATCGCCCTCGAAAGACCTGAAGGAAACCGAATCGTATTTACGCACAGTGATCCAGACTCTCATCGACGGCCAGGAAGGTTTCAAGAAGATCGGCGAAGAGATCAAAGATGAAGCATTGAAGGAATATTTCCTTGCCGAATCACTCACCCGTGCGCAGTTTCGTGGAGTGCTTGAATCCATCCTGCACCAGGAAGGCGTGCACGACATAAAGGAGAGTGGCACCGCAGCGGGGACCGTCCGCCGTGCGTGGGCAGACCTCAAGTCTGCGCTTGGTGGCGGAGACCATACGCTGCTTGCGACCGCCGAAGAGGCTGAAGATGAAGCGGTGGAAGCCTACGCCCACGTGACGGAATCTTATCTGCCTTTACCCGTGCGCCAGGTGCTCACTTCTCAGGCCGCACACATCGAAAAGTCACACGAATTCATCAAAGCCGCGCGAGACACCAAAAAGTAGCTGCAACCTGCTCCTTCAACTCGGTGTGCCCACAACGGGCACACCTTTCTTAATGCGGAGGAAGACAACGGCCTCAGGCTCGGAGGCATTTTCGAAATCACCCCACCAGCGGCACAAATCGCCGCGCATCCTCATCGAACCGTTCTATCCGTCCCGAGAGAATTTCGTAATACCAGCCGTGCACTGCAAGCCGTCCTTCCCTCATTGCCCGGCTAACCGACGGCTGTGCTTTCAGATTCAGCAACTGCGCCACCACATTACCCCGAATCAACGATGCAAGCTCCGCATGAGGCCCATCCTCGGGATTCAGCGGCTGGCGATGCGTAAACGCCGCCTCCACGTGGTGCAGCCACCGGCTCGCCTTCGGCAACTTCTCGAGTCCGCGTCGATCGAGTGCCGCTTTCATTGCTCCACAGTCCGAGTGCCCGCACAAGATCGCATGCTTCACCTTGAGCACCTCGACTGCGTATTCAATCGTCGCCGTGCAGCCGTCCACATCGTTTGCCGTCACCGGCACCACGTTCCCTGCATTCCGGGTGATGAACAAGTCCCCAGGTCCAGTACCCAGGATCAGGTCCGGCAGCACACGCGAGTCTGAACAGGTAATGAACAGCCACTCAGGCGCCTGCGACTCTGCCAGCAGATGAAACTCGTCGCGCCGCCGCGGAAATATCTCGGCAAGAAATTTCTTGTGGCCCTCAATCAAGCGCTCCACCGGCGTCCACCTCGCGTCTGCTTTGAATTCACCAGCACCAGCCTAACGCATCAGAGTGAGCCGCTTGAACTATCATCTGTTTGAACAAATCAAGCTCGGCGAGTGCCATTGCCAGTTTTCTGGCGACAAAACGCTCCGCTTTTCATACACTGATCGAAACATGTCCCCCGACACTCCCCTGAAGATCGAGCCGATTCCCGGCAGTAAACCTGGAACTGTGGTCTTGCGCCTCACTGGGCCGTTGACCCTGAACAGTGTTTCTTCGCTGCGCACTCTCTTCCGTGGCACCGAGCTACCGCAGCACACGATTCTGGACCTCGGCGGGGTTCCCTTCATGGATTCAGCCGGCATGAGCGAGATCATCAACCACGAGGTCTATTGCCGCGACAGGC
Source organism: uncultured Acidobacteriaceae bacterium (assembly GCA_963832035.1). GTDB lineage: Bacteria > Acidobacteriota > Terriglobia > Terriglobales > Acidobacteriaceae > Telmatobacter. The sequence continues at coordinate 674,050 of CAWHSK010000007.1, forward strand.
ATGTCTTGCTCACTCTCGCGGGCGTCACTCCGCGCGTGCTCACCATGTTCCACATCACTCGGCTGGAAAAAGTTCTCACCCTGACAACTACCGTTGACGAAGCCGAAGCCCGTACGTAGTCATCGGGCTGCGATTGTTACTATTCGAACGAAGGAGTTCACGCAGCCGACCATGACCTGCAGCCGCCTCGTCTCCACTCTCGCTGTCTTTGCCTCGTTCTCTCTCGCGCTCCCAATTTATGCGCAGACCGTCGACAACCTTGACCCCGCCCTCAAAGCCCGCATCGACAGCATTGCGTCCGACGTGCTGAAGCAGACCGGCGTCCCTTCCGCATCCGTTGCCATTGTCAAAGGCGGCAAGCTCGCGTACACCCACGCCTATGGCAGCGCGCATCTCGATCCGGCTCTGCCCGCAACTCCGGACATGCGCTATTCAATCGGCTCCATTTCTAAGCAATTCACGGCAGCTGCCATCCTCCTTCTGCAAGAGCAGGGCAAGCTCTCGCTCAATGACAATGTTGGCAAGTATGTCCCCGACCTTACCCGCGGCGACGAGGTCACCATCCGCCAGATCCTCTCCCACACATCCGGCTACCAGGATTACTGGCCTGAAGACTACCTGATGACGCCGATGATGAAACCAGCCACCGCACAGCAGATCATCGATACCTGGGCCAAAAAGCCGCTCGACTTCGAACCTGGAACGCAGTGGCAGTATTCGAATACGAACTTCGTCATCGCCGGTGCGATCGTGGAAAAAGTGAGCGGAGAAAAGCTAATGGACTTTCTTGGCGAACACATCTTCCATCCTCTCGGCATGAAGAGCGTATGGAACTCCGATGAAACCAAGCTCACGCAGGCTGACGCCACGCCCTACATCCGCTATGCTCTCGGCCCGCTTCGGCTCGCACCGAAAGAAGGCCGCGGGTGGATGTTCGCTGCCGGCGAGCTCGCCATGACCGCGCATGATCTCGCGCTCTGGAATGAAAGCATGATGGCGCAAACCGTCCTCAAACCCGAAAGCTACAAGGAGATGTTCACCTCGGTAAAGCTCAAGGATGGAAAGGACTCCCACTACGGCCTCGGCGTCGAGATCCGCGATGTGAACGGCCATCGCGACATCGAGCACAGCGGCGAAGTCTCTGGCTTCGTTTCTGACAATCGCGTACTCGTCGACGATGGCGCATCCGTCACCGTGCTCACCAATCAGGATGCCGTCGGCGCCGCATCCACAATCGCCCGTCTCGCGATCCCAGTCGTTGCTGGATTCCCGCCAAGCGAGACTGAGAAGCAGGCCCTCGACATCTACCACGGACTTCAACAAGGGCGAATCGACCGTTCTCTTCTCGCTCCCAATCTGAGCGACTACTTTACCGCGGAAGCCATCGCCGATTTCAAATCCAGCCTCGCTCCGCTCGGTGAGCCGCTCACTTTCCACCAGACCGGCGAAGCCCTTCGCGGCGGCATGACCTTCCGCGGGTTCAACATCACTTATCCGAACACGCGCCTCCGGCTGACCACCTATACCTACCCCGACGGCAAACTTGAGCAGTATCTGATCGCGCCGGCGGAGTAGCTTTCGTTCGTTTTCGTACAAGCAGGAGTGCCCATCCATTCGATAGCTTTCGTCGAACGGATGGGACGGTGCGAAATCGCCACCTTAGTGACTGCTCACTCAAGAGGACCCGATGCAGTTGCACAGATTCCTCTTCACAGCCTCGCTCACCTGCACCAACCGCGTGGTTCAAATAAGAGACCGTCTTCTTGGCAGAATCCCGCGCGCGCGGCGGGAGTGCGCCGGAATATCTGCAGCCCAGCACATCATCCCAAGCGGCAAAAACCAGCTGGATGCTCTATTCGTCAGGCCAACTACCGCCCCTCCGCAAGCGGCGGTGCTGATCTGTCACGGCATCGGCGAAATCGTCTCGCAATGGTTTCCGATCCAGCGGATTTTCGCCGAGGAGGGCATAGCCTCGCTGGTTTTCGACTACTCCGGCTATGGCCGCAGCACCGGCTTCATCGATTGGACGCAATGCGAGCGGGATGCCGTTTCTGCATTCGAACTCCTTCGACGTCTCGCGCCCGGGATGCCTGTTTCTCTGCTCGGATTTTCACTCGGAACCGGAGTCGCGCCCGCCATCCTCAGCCAAGTGGCCGCCGATCGCCTCGTACTCTGCGGTGGATTCTCTTCCTTTCGCAACGCCGCACGCTCCGCATGGTTCCCCGGATTTCTTTCTCCTCTCGTCCCACCCATCTGGGCCGCTGCAGACGCCTTGCGGAACTCCTCTCTGCCTATTCTTATCGTGCAGGGAGACCGGGACCGCCTCTTCCGTTTGCCGATGGCCCACGACCTCCTCGCATGCACCAATGGCCGCGCGGACCTGCTTGTCCTGCCCGCCCGTTCTCACAACGCTCCGTTCTACCAACCGACGCCGGAGTACTGGGGCCCCATCGTCTCCTGGCTTCTCAAAGGAGCAGCCTGACAGCCGCTAATCTACTAACGACGCGTCAGCACCGCCAACCCCGCTAAACCCACTCCCCCCACTTTTCGATACACTTGAGTCTGACTATGTTTGAGAACCTTACAGAAAAGCTGCAACGAGCCTTCAAAAACCTCCGCGGACAGGGCACGCTCACCGAAGAAAACATCCAGGAGGCGCTGCGCGAAATCCGCATCGCGATGTTGGAGGCTGACGTCAACCTCAATGTCGTCAACGAGCTTATCGAGCACATTCGCATCAAAGCTGTTGGCAGCGAAGTACTTACCGCGCTCTCGCCTTCCGAGCAGGTCATCAAGATCGTGCGCGATGAAATGGTCGAACTCCTCGGCCGCGATACCGCCCGCTTCAAATTCGCCTCGCAGCCCCCGACCGTCATCCTCATGGCCGGTCTGCAGGGCTCGGGTAAGACGACCACCAGCGGCAAGCTCGCAGCGTGGCTTAAAAAGGGCGGCCACCGCCCCATGCTTGTCTCCGTTGACGTTTATCGCCCCGCCGCCCGCGAACAGCTCAAAGTAGTAGCCAAGTCCATCGAAGCCCGCCTCTACGAGGGCAAGATCAACGACGAACCCGCCGGGTCGAAACTAGTTGAACGCCTTGCAACCGAAGCGCGTCGTGAAGCCCGCATCCTCGCCTGCGACACCCTCATCGTCGACACCGCCGGTCGGCTCCACGTTGACGAAGAGTTGATGACGGAGATGGAGCAGCTCAAAAAGCTCCTCAACCCGCAGGAGATTCTCTTCGTTGCCGACGCCATGACCGGCCAGGACGCCGTCAACTCGGCGCAGGACTTCCACAAGCGCCTCGGCCTCACCGGCGTCATCCTCACCAAGATGGATGGAGACTCCCGCGGCGGCGCAGCGATCTCCATCCGCCACGTCACGGGCCAGCCCATCAAGTTCATCGGCACTGGCGAAAAAGCGGACGCCTTTGAGCCTTTCCATCCGGATCGTATTGTCGGCCGCATCCTCGGCATGGGTGACATGCTCTCGCTCATCGAGAGGGCCGAGTCCTCGCTCGACCGGAAAAAGTCTGAAGAATTCGCGAAGAAAGCGCTCCTTGGCGACGGCTTCACCCTGGAAGACTTCCGCGATCAATTGAAGCAAATCAAAAAACTTGGATCGATGGAGTCGATTCTCAAGATGCTTCCTTCCGTCGGCCCCTTCGCCGGCCTGCAACAAGCCGCGGGCCAAGTCGATGAGAAGCAGTTTGTCCGGCTCGAAGCCATGATCAGTTCGATGACGCCCTTTGAGCGTCGCAACCACGAAATCATCTCCGGTTCACGCCGTAAACGCATTGCTGCAGGCTCCGGCACCTCAGTGCAGGATGTAAACCAGCTCCTTCGGCAGTACGCACAGATGAGCAAGATGTTCAAGCAGATGGGCAAAGGCGGCCTCGCCAAGCAAATGATGCGCGGTGGTATGTCCAACCTGATGGGCAAACAAAAATTCGGGCGGTAGGTTACGTGTTCACGATACGCTCGGCAGCCTGAACGAAGCGGAACAAAGTGAAGCGGAGTCGAAGGATCTGCTCTCGAACTCAAAGTGCATAGAGAAGCCATGACGCCCCTGCAAGACCAACTCGACGAGATCACCTCGAACACGCGCGAACTCGTGCAGCCGGAACGTCTCGCCATCAGCGAAAAGGCAGTTGAAGAACTCTTTGCCACCGGAATCGAAAACCGCATTCTCCCGGTCGGTGCACAGGCACCCGAGTTCGCATTGAAGGACTCGAACGGCAAACTCGTCCGTTCTCGCGATCTCCTCGACCTCGGCCCACTCGTCATTAAGTTTTTCCGCGGCCGCTGGTGCGCTTACTGCGTCACTGAACTCGAAACCTGGCGCGACCTCTACGGCCAGCTACGCGAGCACGACGCCCTCATGGTTGCCATCGGCCCGCAGATCGAGCGCCAGAGCGACTTCATGGCTAACCAGCACGGTCTGCCTTTCCCCGTGCTATCGGATCCGGGCAACGTAGTTGCCGAAAAATTCGGCCTCGTCTACACCATTCCCGAATACCACCGCGATTATTACCTCTCCATCCTCGTGAACATCCCTTTCGTCAACGGCGATAAGAGCTGGCGTCTTCCACTGCCTGCCACCTACGTGATCGCCAAAGACGGCAAGGTCCTCCACGCCGAAGCCCACGCCGACTTTCGCGTTCGTCCGGAGCCCGAAGAAGCACTCGCTGCGGCCTGCGACCTCCACCACCGCTAAATCAACCACCCTCCCAGGTCTCAGAGTTGAGACCCGAGGCACCAACGCACTTGAAGATGTTTGGAAGCATTCGAACTCTTCAGGGTTGGTGCTTTCCCACCCATTCGACAAAGAGCGTCGAATGGATGGGGCACCCTGTTTTTTCTGGCTGAAGGAATGCCTTATTGTGCAACTGAAAAGTTGCTCAATTTTGAGATACGTACTTCACTGCCTCATCGAGAATCTGTTTAGCCCGTCCGGGTTTCACTCCGCTCAGCAGAAAAACCTTGCTCCGCGAGAGTTCTCCGCTTACAAGTTCGACAGATCTTTTTGGAATGCTGAACGTGTCGGCTAAAAACGCAACGAGCGTCTCATTCGCGCGACCTTCCACCGGCGGCGCCTGCACCGCAACCTTCAACTGCGCTGCATCGCCTTCGCCATATATGCCGACAATCGCCGTCTTCTTCGCGCCCGGCTGCGCTCGCACGGCCAACGTCAGCCCGCTCGCAACTTCGCGCAGCATGGCGACGCTCATTCGGGCGGCCCCATGTACGGCGCACGCTTGCCGAACAGCGCCGTCCCCACGCGAATGCGCGTAGCGCCTTCGGCAATCGCCAGCGGAAAATCTCCGCTCATCCCCATCGAAAGCACATTCAGATTCAACTTCGAATGGGCACTCGCCCAACGATCCCGCCACTCGCGCAGGCTCCGAAAGCAAGCGCGGGTCACATCCTCTGGAGCGCCCCAAGGCGCAATGGTCATCAATCCGCGGGCCTCAAGGTTTTCGAGATCGGAAAGAGCTTCCAGCAATTGCGCAGCATGCGCCGAATCCGGCTCCAACCCTTCCTTCGTCTCTTCAGGACTGAGCTTCACTTCCAGTAAAACCGGCAGGCGCTTGCCGAGCTTCTGCGCAGCTTCATTCAACCGTTGCGCGAGTCTCAGCGAGTCCACTGAATCCACTGCGTCAAATAGCTCCGCAGCGCGCGCCGCCTTGTTCGACTGCAAATGTCCAATGAGATGGACGTGGATTGGTTTTTCCCCGCGCGATCGCAGGGTCTCCAACTCTTGCGCCTTGCCCGCAAACTCCTGCACACGGTTTTCGCCAAATAGCGTTAAACCGTGCGCCGCTGCTTCGGCGATCGTCTCTGCTGGATAGGTCTTCGACACTGACATGAGCTCAACGTCTTCGCGCCTACGCCCGGCGCTGCGGCACGCATCCGCAATCGCTGCCTCAAGCTTTTCCAGATTTTCGGCGAGCGAACTCATTACTCAGCGCCCGTGTTCTTCGAGATATTTCTCAGCCTCAAGCGCCGCCATGCAACCGGTGCCCGCAGCCGTAATCGCCTGCCGATAACGGCGGTCCTGCACATCGCCGCATGCATATACGCCCGGCACCGGGATCCCCTTGTGCGTCGTAATCACGTTGCCCTGCGTCAACACGTAGCCCTCGTCGTCGAGGTCGATCTGGCCCGCGAACATTTTCGCGTTCGGCTCATGCCCGATGCCGAGAAACATCCCATCCACATGGAGGTCTTCGGACATGCCCGTCACCACGTCGCGCAGCCTGAGCCCCTTTACTTCCTTCTCATCCACACCCAGCACTTCGTCCACGACGGTGTTCGTCCTGAACTCGATGTTCGGGTGCGCCATTGCCCGCTCCAGCATGATCTTCGACGCGCGGAACGCCGGCCGCCTGTGCAGGAGCGTCACCTTCGATGCAAAGCGCGTCAGAAACAGCGCCTCTTCCATCGCGGAATCGCCGCCACCCACTACCGCGATCGGTCTATCGCGGAAGAAGAATCCGTCACACGTTGCGCAGCTTGAAACTCCGTGTCCGATCAAGGCCTGCTCGCTTGGAAGTCCCAGCCAGCGCGCGCTCGCACCCGACGCAATGATCAGCGTACGCGTCAGGATCTCGCCCGCCGAGGTATGCAGCCGAAACGGATGCGCGCCCAGTTCCACGCGATTCAGGTGTGCCAGCTGGAATTCGGCGCCAAACCGAGCCGCCTGCTTCTTCATGTTGTCGATCAGTTCAGGGCCCTGAATTCCCTCAGGCCACCCCGGAAAATTCTCGACCAGCGAAGTAATGGAGAGCTGGCCGCCCGGTTCATGCCCTTCGAGCACGAGAGGTTTCAAGTTCGCGCGCGCGCTGTAGATCGCCGCTGTCAATCCGGCGCAGCCGGAACCAAGAATTACGGTGTCACGAGTCTCTGTCATCAGTTTCCCAGTAAATTGTAGACGGGACGCCCGATATCTCCCCTTCGGAAATCAGCGCATAAATTCGCTGGCCTTTCCTGCACAGAACGGGACGCCACCCAAATACAACCCCAATGGATAAGATGTTACCCATGGCAAATCTGACTCTTGTCTACGGAATGCGGCTGTTACCCGAGGGCGAAGTGAAGGAGATTCACGACGCTACGCTCAAGCTGGTCAACGGCCATGAGGCGCACGTCACCATGCACGTGCTCGAAGGTTCACGCGCGCAAATCGAGGCGCAGCTCAGGCAAAGCCTCGATGCCTTCTTTGATTTCTATCCGGAGATCTGACCACCCGGGCCGGCGCGTGGGTCGAGCCTTTACGCTCACACCCGCGCCTGCGTGACCTTCTTCGAGGAGCTTTGCTTGACCCGCAGATTGTCGATGGCGTAGTCGATGAATCGCGGTTCGAAATGGGGATGTTCGCGCATGAAGCGGCACGTCGCAATCACCTGGTCCACGATAAACCGCGGGTGATACGCCGCAAGTTCCAGCCCCTTATCCACCGTCACCTTGTGGATGATGGTGTCGGCTATCTCGTCCGTCATCTCGACTGCCTGTTTCCTGCACTCATCTTCGAGGATTTTTTTGTAGTTCTCGCGTGAAGGCGCACCTACTTCGATCTTGTATGGCAAACGCCGCAGGAATGCCGGATCCATCAGGTCTTCCGGCTCCAGGTTGGTCGAGAAGATCACCAGTTCTTCGAACGGAATCGAAAAAGTCTTGCCCGTATGGAGCTTCAGATAATCAACCCTGCTTTCCAGGGGCACGATCCAGCGATTCAGAAGAGTGGTAGGACTCACGAGCTGCCGTCCGAAGTCGTCAATCAGGAAGCATCCCCCAAGCGCCTTTACGTGAAGTGGAGCCTCGTAATAATGGCCTGTTGCGTCATAGCGCAGGTCAAGCATCTCCAGGGTTAATTCGCCGCCAGTGATCACAAATGGCCGCTGGCACGGAACCCAGCGTTCATCGTAGCTTTGAGCCCTCACCACCGTGAACGCGTCTTCGTCATCAATACTTGTCAACTCCAGCGGAAGGTGGATGCTGGGGTCGTGCACCCGGATGATCTGGCCTTCCACGACCACTGCGTAGGGAACGTAAATCACGTCGCAGAAAACCGACGCAAAGCGCTGCGCTACCGTTGTCTTCCCGTTTCCGGGCGGCCCGTAAAGCAACATGGCGCGGCCAGAGTTCAAAGCCGGGCCGGCTTGCTCGATGATCCGTTGGTCAAATTGCAATCCGGTCGTCGCTGCCTTGATCTTCTCGGGCGTCACAAGCTCGTTGGTCAGCTTCTGCAGGTTTACCTGGTCAGTGAAATCATCGAGGGTGACCGGCGCCGGCCCGGTATAGTGCTGCCGGTTCATTGCGTCGATCACGAATCGCTTACCCTGTTCGGTAAATGTGTATGCGAGATCGATCAGGCTATCGGAGCCGGAGTTGCGGGAGCCCAGGTTCTGCAGCAGCGATCTGTCGACGGCCATCTTGACCAGGTCGAGAACGATGTTGTAGGGCAATTTGATGGCGTCACCAAACTGCCGCACCGTCTGCAGGCGGCCTACATAAATCAGCTTGAGCATTAAACCCAGCAGATCGCTTTCATCCAGCCCCGTTGCCTTCATATTTTCCGGCTCGCGGGGCGTACGGTGCACAAACCTTTCCAGGGTTTCCTTGCTGATCGCCCCAATGGCCACCAAATTGTCGCCCAGTCGTCCCCCGCATAGCGAAAGGCGCTCCAACGCCTTCGCGATGTCCATCTCCGTCACGAGTTTGGCTCGGACGAGCAAATCTCCCAATCTTAAGCGCGTGCTGCTAATGGGTGGCCCCCTTTGACTGACCTGAAGGTGCTGCTGTGGGTTGCAGAACTCATTGTAGCCAAAAAGGTAACTTTGCAATGAACTTAAGTAACTGCAATCATGGTATTTATGGTTACTTGAGTGACCGCATCCCATAGAAGTTCCGCACTTTGAAGGTGGTTAGCATATCTCGCAATTAGAAATCCCCTCATGCAATGCACGACGTCGCCGACCCGCAAAAGCAAGTGCTTGCTTTGGACATTGCCACCAATCTCGTCGGTCTGGCTGTCACTGGAAACTCAAGTTCTCTCCCCATCGGAATCGAGCCACACCCATAAACAACAATCACCTCAGCCACATGGCAACATCTGTGACCTGCGCGCGCTCTGGGGCATCACATAAGCTGAGAGCGAGGGGAGATGAGCGAACTGACAAAACCGCTTGAAGCTGGAGAGCACAGGGGGCGGCCGCGCGTAGTCATTGTGGGTGCAGGCTTTGCGGGTCTCCACGCGGCTCTTGGGCTGCGACACCTTCCCGTGGATGTGACTGTGGTCGATCGACGTAACCACCACGTCTTTCAACCGCTGCTATACCAGGTGGCGCTCGCAGTTCTTTCTCCGGCCGATATCGCCCAACCCATTCGCACCATCCTGCGTCACCAGCAAAACACGGAAGTCCTGATGGACTCGGTGAATGCCATCGACGTACAGGCACGTCGCATAAGTCTCGCCTCCGGCGCACAGCTCTCCTACGACTACCTCATCATCGCCACCGGCGCCACCCATTCCTACTTTGGGAAAGACGAATGGGCAAAAAATGCACCCGGTCTAAAAAGCATCGAGGATGCGACGGAGATCCGCCGCCGTGTCCTCCTCACTTTCGAACTCGCCGAGCGCCAGATGCAGGAGCACGGCTGGCATCCGCCGCTCAACTTCGTCGTGATCGGCGGCGGCCCAACCGGCGTCGAACTCGCCGGGGCCGTCAGCGATATCACCAAGCTTTATATGCGTCACGATTTCCGCCACATCGATCCGTCCAAGGCGCGCGTACTGCTATTCGATAGCGGCCCTCGCGTACTCGCCGCTTATCCTGAGGACCTCTCCGCGAAAGCCGAACGCGAACTCTTTCACCTTGGCGTCGAAGTTCACACCAAAAGCCATGTCACGAACGTCGGCCCTGGTTGGGTTGAAGTCAACGATCAACGAATTGAAGCCGCCGTAATTCTATGGGCCGCCGGGGTGCAGGCCTCGCCCCTCGGCAAATTGATTGGAGCGCCAACTGACAAGCGCGGCTGCGTCATCGTCGACAACAATCTCAATCCTCCAGGCTTGCCTGAAGTCTTCGTGCTTGGCGACCTCGCGCACTTCGAGCAGGATGGCAAACAGGTGCCCGGAGTCGCGCAGCCGGCCTTGCAAATGGGCGATTTTGTCGGCAAAGCCATCGCCGCCGACCTCGCGCATCGCCGCCGTCCCGCTTTCCACTACTTCGACAAGGGAGATCTGGCCACGATTGGCCGCGTGGCTGCTGTGGCCAGAGTGGAGTGGCCTTTCAAGGCGCACCTCAGCGGATTCCCCGCGTGGCTAACCTGGATGGTCGTGCACATCTTCTACCTCATTGGCTTTCGGAATCGTATCGCCGTCTTTTCACAATGGGTCTGGAATTACTTCACGTTCACGCGGAGCGCACGGCTCATCACCGGCGACCAGACTCTACCCGGCTGGCAAGACCAGGTCAACGCGGGCCCGGCCGTCACCGAAGACGCCCGCGCCGTCGAAGTGCGGTGAGGAACTGAGATGCTTACTACGTGCGCACCTGCACGTACGCTGCTGGTGGCACGCCCCGCCGCTAACAGCTAAAGGCTAAGAGCTGCTCCATCGGATAAACTGATAGGAGATATGCTTGATCTGGGATTTGTCCGGGGCAACCTGGAAGTAGTGGAACAAAAACTGCGTGCCCGCGGCGCCGATCCTGCCGCGCTTCTGGGTAACTTCCGCCAATTGGATCAGACCCGCCGGGAAGCCATCACGGCTTCAGAACAACTGAAGGCCCGCCGCAACGAGCTTAGCCAGCAGGTCGCCGCCCTCAAGCGCGAAGGCAAAGATGCCACCGCCGTGATGGACGAGACGCGCGCCCTCAAAGAGAAGCTTGATGAGCTAGACAAGTCCGCAACAGCACTCGACGAGCAGATGCGTCTCTCCCTTGCCGGCATCCCCAATCTCATCCGCGACGAAGTCCCCACCGGCAAGTCTGAAGAGGACAATGTCACTTCGAAGACCTGGGGCGAGAAGCCGCAATTCGACTTCACACCGAAGCCGCATTGGGAATTAGGCGAGCAGCTCGGGATCCTCGATCTCGAGCGTGCGGCCAAGCTCAGCGGTGCGCGGTTCGCCGTCTACATGGGCGCTGGAGCCCGCCTCGAACGGGCTCTTATCAGCTTCATGCTCGATACGCATACCCAGAAGCACGGCTACACGGAAGTGCTGCCGCCTTTCATGGTCAATTCCAAGAGCCTCTTCGGCACCGGCCAACTCCCCAAGTTCGCCGAAGACCTGTTCCGCTGCTCCGATGCGGATGCCGAAGCCGTCGCCCGGGGCGAGTTCAAGGACAACGACCACTGGCTCATCCCCACAGCCGAAGTCCCCGTCACCAATCTCTATCGCGACGAAATTCTCGATGAAGGCCGACTCCCCATCTGCTTTACCGCTTATACGCCCTGTTTCCGTGCCGAAGCGGGGGCTGCAGGCAAGGACACGCGTGGCATCATCCGCCAACATCAGTTCCAAAAGGTCGAACTGGTCAAGTTCACCCGTCCCGATCAATCCGATGCCGAGCACGAGCGCCTCACCCGAAACGCCGAAGAGATCCTCGAAGCACTCAAGCTTCCTTATCGCCGCGTCCTGCTTTGCACCGCCGACACCGGCTTCTCTTCCGCCAAGACCTTCGACCTTGAGGTCTGGCTACCCGGCCAGCAACTTTATCGGGAAATCTCCTCCTGCTCCAACTTCGAGGCCTTTCAGGCCCGCCGCGCCAACATCCGCTTCAAGCCCACCGCCAAGGGTAAGAACGAATTCGTGCATACGATTAACGGCAGCGGTCTCGCTGTTGGCCGCACCTGGCTCGCGATTCTCGAAAACTATCAGCAGGCCGACGGCTCCGTTGCCGTCCCCGAGGCGCTGCGCCCCTACATGGGCGGCCTCGAACGCATTACTTCACAGGAGCAGAAATGAACAAGCTCCTCAAAAGCTACTTTTACTGGACCTTCCCGCGGGGGCACGTCCACTATGACGTCCTGGTGACGGTCATCCTGCTCTTTATCTTCGTCACGCCCCACCTGTGGGACTACGGCGACAAGCCCTCGCGCGTGGCCGGGCCACAACATCCCATCCAGGTCGTCAGTGACGGAGCCCGCGGAATTATCGTTACTGTAAATGCCGATGACCTCTCCGTGCCTGAGACGGAGACCGTCAGCCAAGTTCGCAAGCAACTGCGCAAGGCCATTGAACCCGTCACGGGCGACGCGGTCTCCGTAACTCGTTGGGAAACGGCACTCGATCCCCAGGGCAACCGGGTGTGGAAGATCTGGGCGCGGCGCTAGACGGTTGCGCCGTTCAAAGCATCTTATTCGTCCAACAGGAAAAGGAAGTTTATGCTCTTGGGAAAGAAAACCTTGCTGGCAGCCTCTCTTGCGTTTGTTTTCGCGCTCGCCCATCAGAATATCGCCGCACAGGACCTGAAGTCGGTGCTGGCCAAACTCGACGCCGCCGCAGCCAACTTCCACTCCACCTCCGCCGATTTTGAGTTTGACTCCTACCAGACCGATCCCGTTCCCGACAAAGATGTGCAAAAGGGCACTGTGTATTACGCGCGCCATGGTTCCGACTTCCAGATGGCAGCACATATCGATCAGGAAAACGACAAGCCCGTCCCCAAAATCTACACGTTCTCAAAAGGCGTTTTTCGCTTGTACGAGAAACTTCCAAACCAGGTGACAACTTACAAGAACGACAAGATCGGCGGCTATCTTCTGCTGGGCTTCGGCGCCAGCGGCAAAGAACTTTCAGAAAAATGGGACATCACCTACGGTGGCGAAGAGACACTGAACGGCGTTAAGACTGAAAAGCTCGATCTTGCACCCAAGGACCCCGCGGTGCGAAAGAATCTTCTGAAGGTAACGGTATGGATGGATGCCGACCACGCCGTCAGCCTGAAGCAAGTATTCGACCAGGGGCAAGGACAGTCGCGTGTCTCCGTCTACTTCAACTTCAAGTTCAATCAGTCCTTGCCTTCTGACGTCTTCACCTTCAAGACTGACAGCAAAACCCAGTTCACAAACCGGTAGAGCGCAATCCCACCCAGCACAAACAACATCGGAAAGCACTCCAGCGTATATCGCGCCTCGGGGGCCTCCACCGTCAACAGCAATGCGCTGCGCAACACGATGTACGCCAGCATCCAGAGCCACATTCGCGGACGCATGCACAGCCCGGCGATCCCCAGCAGCAGATAGAGCGCATTCAGCCCTGCGTAGAACCAAGTGAACCGCGTCTCAGCATAATGATGCTTGTAAACCCACCAGTCCAGATCGATGGGCAGATTCTCCACCCGCGGCCGCAGCCACATATCCGCGACGCGTGCCACCGGCATCAATACGTGCGATCGTACCGGGTGCGCCGTATACCTGTCCGCCGCCAGCTTTGCAAAGCGGGCATCTATATCTGGCGTCAGGCTCTGGCCCCTGTTGTTGTAGTCATCTGCCAGCGCCGCAGTCTCGGTATACTGCTGCGGCGAATCAAACGCCCGCGCAGGCAGCTTCGAAATGTCGAGCGCATCCCCGGGCACGTTCCAGTAGACCTGATAAGTCGAAACAAAATCTACGCACCACGTCTTTACCCAGCTAACCCAACCGGCCTGGGTCGACTCTCCGGGATCGTTCGCATAACGCGGCGCCAGCGGTTGAAAAACCTGGAAGGTACTCCAGTTGCGCCCGGTCCACGCAGCAAACGGCGTCCCCGCCAGCAGCACGCAAACGACTACCAGCCTCACTGCTCCGCCTCGAACCTTGACACGCTCCTTCTGCCGCACCAACGTCATCAACAATGCCGGCGCAAACGCCAGCGCGACCAGCGCCCCGTCTGGCCGCAGCAATGCAGCAAACGTTACCGCAAACGTAAATCCGAGAGCAGAGGCCCAGCTGGGCTGCTCCTGAAATTTCGCAGCGCACCACATTGCCACCGCGATCGCAAAGAGTGTCGGGCCCTCCGTCAGCGGATTCGCCGCATATACGGCCGTAAACGGACAAAGGACGGCCAGCCACAAGGTGCAATGCGCAGCGCCTCGGCTGAAGCGAACGGGTGCCACACGCCGCGCAAAGTCCGCCAGCAGCAAGCACGCTATCAGATCCAGAACAATCTGCACGCAGGCCGCCGCGGCGTAGTTCTCCATGCCGAACAACTTGAAGCACATCGCCAGAAACAGCGGATACCCCGGCAGCCGTATCAGCGTCGGGTAGGTCTCGCCCGTGCCCACCGTTAGCGCGTAGCGCCCCGAAAGCAGAAGATTTTTGGCGATGCCACCGTAGATCAGCGCGTCCCCGGTGACCTCGAAGAATTTCTTCAGCATCCAAAGACGAAGCAGTGCTCCAGTCAGAAGAGCAAGCAGAACCCACAAACGGGCGCGCAGCCGGTCGGTGGCACGAACAGGCTGCATCGATTGACTCAGGGGTTCAGCTTCCATACGATTCGTACTGTATACCGTAAAACGGCAATGCCCGATAAACAGATATTTTTCGACCCTCAGCGCACACGATGGAAGCGCCTTCGCCGCATACTCGATATCACGGCCGTCATTTCCACGCTCGTGCTTGCCGGGTTTATCTTCAATGTACTCCGCGGCCAGCCGCTGCCTGAATTGCTGCTACCTACGCAAAAGCACACCTATAAGGGTTTGCAAAACCGCGTTCAGTCAGCGCGGGGCCAAAAACCGGCTCACCCCGCGCGCCGCAAGACCGATCGCAAGCCCTCAGACATACCCTTCAATACCGGCGAAGGATTGCGTGCAGCCTACTATATCCCGGAAGATGCGGCCAGCTACTCGTCCCTCAAGGAACATGTTCACCAGATCGACCTGCTTTTCCCGCAATGGCTGCACTTCGATGCACCATCGCTTGAGCTCGAAGGAACAACCTCGGATGGCCATGAATTCCCGATTTTTCAAGGTGGCGTGATTCACGACCCTGACGAAAACAACAAGGTCAAGCGGGTCATCCAGCAGGCGCGGGAAGATACTGAAATCTTTCCCCACCTCAACAACTTCAACGCGCACACACAGAGCTTCGACCCCGTCATGGGCGATGTAATCAAAGATCCGGCCAAGCGCAACCAGATCCGCCAGGAAATTCAGCGGCTTCTCACAGCATTCCCCGGTTACCACGGCCTTTCATTCGACATTGAAAACCTGAACGACGATGCCCGGCCCGCTTACCTGACGCTGATTCGGGAGATCTACTCCGACCTGCACGCGCGGCACCTTCATCTTTACGTCAACGTCGCTGCATCTACTAGCTCCGACGATTTGAAAGCGATCTCCGACAATTCAGACGGCGTGGTGCTGATGAACTACGACGAACATGAAGTCGAATCGAAGCCCGGCCCCATCGCGAGCCAGAATTGGTTCGTCGAAAACCTGGCCCGCGTTCTTAAGTCCAAATCCGTGCCCCTCGACAAGCTCATATGCGCGGTCGGCAACTACGGCTACGACTGGGAGATGTCGATTCCCGATCCCAAGGCCCGTGATCCCAAACAACGCAAGCCCCGCGTCGTCGATACCGAGGTCATGGACCACGTGTCCGACGTATGGCAGCGAGCCAGCGATGCCGACGCCGATCTCGATCTCGACTACGACTCGCTGAATCCTCACTACGAGTACATCGACGAAGACACGCACACTCGACACGTCGTCTGGTTCCTCGATGGCGTCACGCTGCTGAATGAAATGCGTGCGGCACGAGGTCTCGGCCTTCAGACCTTCGCGCTGTGGCGCCTGGGTTCCGAAGATCGCGCCATGTGGAACGTGTGGGACAAACCCAGCAATCCGGTGTCGCTCGACGCTCTCGGCTCACTCCAGCCAGGACACGACGTTGACACCCAGGGCTCCGGTGACATCTTGCGCGTGACTGGATTACCTGCGATCGGAAAACGCACCGTAACTGTAGATACGGATGAGACTGACCCCCGCAAGAAGCTCATCATCGACGAGCACATGGACGTGTTTCCGCACACCTATACGGTTGAGTACTACGGCTATCACCCCAATCAGGTAGCGCTCTCGTTCGATGACGGGCCCGATCCCAAGTGGACTCCCAGGATTCTCGACATCCTGAAGCAGAAAAATGCCAAAGGCGCCTTCATGATGATCGGTGCGGAGGCCCAGGAGAACATCGGCCTCATGCAGCGGGTACAGCGCGAAGGTCACGAAATCGGCAACCACACCTTCTTCCATCCCGATATCAGCGAAATTCCAAATGATCGGCTTGACCTCGAGGTCAAGCTCACCGAGCGCCTCTTCGCCAGCAAACTCGGCGTGCAACCGCTCTACTTCCGCCCCCCTTACGATATTGACGAAGAGCCCGAAACCGATGACCAGGCGGCCCCGATCGTACGGATTCAGCAGCTTGGCTACACCGTCGTCGGCAACAAAATAGATACCAACGACTGGGATGAGCGCAACCGCAAAACTCCCGATGAGATCATTCAGTTCGTGCTCGACCAGTTGAACACGATGAAAACCAAGCCGCAGTTTCGCGGCTCCATCATTCTGATGCACGATGGCGGAGGCGACCGCTCCATCACCATCGCGACTCTGCCCTACCTCATCGACGCTCTGCGGTCGAAAGGCTATTCGATCGTTCCAGTCTCTTCGTTGATGGGCATGACGACCGCGCAGGTTATGCCACCCCTTACGTTTCGGCAGTACCTACGCGCGATTCCCGATTCCATCGCCTTCTCCGCACTCTCCATCATCGGACGATTCATCGTTCTCGTCTTCTTCGTCGGCGACGTGCTGATGAGCGCGCGCCTGATCATCGTGGGCATCTTCGCCATCATCGATCGTCTCCGCCGCCCTCACCGCCAGGCCTCGCCGGGATTCAATCCTCGCGTCGCCGTGCTCATCCCTGCCTACAACGAGGAAAAAGTAATCGTCCGAACCATTCGCTCAGTCCTTAATTCCGACTATGCAAATCTGCATGTGATCGTGATCGACGATGGATCAACGGATCGAACCTTTGAAGTTGCCCGCGAGGCCTACACCAAAGACATCGCCGCAGGACGTGTGCAGGTGCTCACCAAGCCCAATGGCGGAAAGGCCGCTGCTCTCAACTACGCCCTCGAACGTATCGACGAGGAGTTCTACGTGGGCATCGATGCCGATACCGTCATCGCCATGGACGCGGTTTCAAAACTGATTCCGCACTTCGAGGATGAACGCATCGGCGCCGTTGCCGGAAACGCAAAAGTCGGCAATCGCGTGAATCTGTGGACGCGCTGGCAGGCGCTTGAATACATCACCAGCCAGAACTTCGAACGGCGTGCGCTGGATCTCTTCAACGTGGTCATGGTTGTTCCGGGCGCTATCGGGGCATGGCGCACGGGCGCTGCAAAGGCAGCTGGCGGATATCCCATCAACACTGTCGCCGAAGATGCCGACCTGACCATGAATCTGCTCGAGCAGAAATACAAAGTCGTCTACGAAGATCGCGCGCTCGCATTCACTGAGGCTCCAATCGATGCGCGCGGCCTCATGCGCCAGCGCTTCCGCTGGTCCTTCGGAATTCTGCAGGCAGTCTGGAAGCATCGCATGGCCTTCGTTCGTAACAAGGCGATGGGACTTTTTGCGCTCCCAAACATCATCATCTTTCAGATGCTTCTTCCCCTCGTCTCGCCATTCATCGACCTGATGTTCCTGGCGGGTCTGGTGCACTACCTCGTTGATCGCCACTACCATCCCGAAGCAGCCTCGGCCGCAAGCCTGGAAAAGCTGCTCGCCTACTTCGGCGCATTTCTGCTCATCGATTTCGTCACTTCGACCATCGCCTTCAGCCTCGAGCGTCGTCACCCCGCCAACAAGGGCGACGGATGGCTCCTCTTCCATATTTGGCTTCAGCGCTTCGCCTACCGCCAGGTCTTCTCCATCGTTCTCGCCAAAACGCTCAAGCGCGCCATCGATGGCAAACCTTTCAACTGGGACAAACTTGAGCGCACCGCAAAAATGAGTAAGCAAACCGAAGCCCTGACGATGTAGCGGCACAAGCACGAACCGCTAACTCGCTAAACGTCCCCCAACCACAAGCTGATCTAGATAGAGGCGGCTGCCTTTCACGGAGAATGTTTGGGAAACCGCTACTACACTGGTCCCGTTACCGATCACTTCGACGGCAAGCAGTTCTACCACGCTGGTTTACCTTCAACAGACAAGAGGCTCATCGATCTCCTTCGCTGGCAGTTCTTCGGCAAGCGTCATAAATGGCCCAAAGCGGTTCCCGCTCGTTCCGGGATCAGGCCGGATCCGCGCATCGACGGTCTCCGCATCACGGCCATTGGCCACTCCTCACTGCTGATTCAGGCCGCCGGAATCAACATCCTTGTCGATCCAGTCTGGTCGGAACGCGCCAGCCCGTTTACCTGGACAGGACCCAGGCGCCACAACCCGCCAGCGGTGTCTCTTGCAGATTTACCGCCCATCCACGCCGTGCTGGTCACCCACAACCACTACGACCACATGGACACGGCGACCATCTCCGCCCTCTGGCGTATTCACAAACCAGCCGTGATCTCGCCCCTGGGCAACGACATGGTGATCCGCAAAGGTGCGCCGGAAGTGAAAGTGCAAACCGGCGACTGGTGGCAGTGTTTCAAGCTTTCAGAACAAGTGCGCGTCACACTCGTCCCCTCCTATCACTGGTCAGCTCGCAGTCTCGGTGATCGACGGTTCGCACTCTGGAGCGGCTTCGTACTGGATACACCCGTCGGCAAAATCTACTGCGCCGGAGACACCGGCTGGCAGGATGGAAAAATCTTCAACGAAATCCACGGACGGCTGGGGGCACCGCTCGTAGCCATTCTCCCCATCGGAGCGTATGAGCCGCGCTGGTTCATGAAATCACAACATACCGATCCCGCAGAGGCGGTGCAAATCGCCATCGACACCGGCGCGCGCCATCTCCTCGGCGTCCACTGGGCCACGTTTCAACTCACAGACGAGCCATATGAAGAGCCGGCTCAGTTGCTGGAGAAAACGATGTGCGAACGCAAACTCGCAGACCTGACTGCCTTGGCCCTTCGCCCCGGCGACCTTTGGGAACACGTCAATGCCTGACGCCGCGCAAGCTCCCATTCTCTAGTTGGTCGAGGACACGCTCGCCCGTTGCGGGATCAATACCGGTATTCCATCCTCTATCGGATAGATGCGAGCGCAACCTGAGCACACCACTCTCGCCTCTTCAAACCGCAAGCGCGCATGGCAAACCGGACAAACAACATCATCCGCCCACTGTTTCAGGTTGTTGAGATTGGCGATCTTGGATTCATCTGCCATCGACATGCGCTAGTGAATGGTAGCGTCGGGTGCGCCCTTTTCAGGATCTCCCGCTCGGCGCTGCGGCCTGCGCATAAACTCCTGCTCGATGCGCTCGTTCGTTCCCGCATGCGCAAATTCGTACGCCACGCGGATGCCATTGTAGATTGCACGATCGTTCGATGATCCGTGACCAATCACGCAAACGCCACGTACGCCCAGCAACTGAGCTCCGCCGTATTCGCGATAATCAAGCCGACGACGAAAATCGTTGAACGCCTGCCGCGATAACAGTGCGCCCACTTTCGCGGTAACCGTCCTCGTCAGCGATTCGCGCAGCACATCGCGCACAAAGCGGCCCACGCCTTCGCTTGTCTTGAGCGCCACATTGCCCACGAACCCGTCGCAGACAATCACGTCCGCCTGGCCGCTGAAAATGTCGCGCCCTTCCACGTTGCCGATAAACTTGATTGGCAGCGCTTTCAGCAGCGGAAATGCCTCGCGCGTCAGGTCGTTGCCCTTGCTCTCTTCCTCACCAATCGAGAGCAGCCCTACGCGCGGATGTGCGATCTTCAGCACGCTGCGTGCATACATCTCGCCCATCACCGCAAATTGTTCAAGGTTGTGCGCCTTGCAATCCACGTTCGCGCCCACATCGAGCAGCACGCAGGGATTGCCCGTAGAACTCGGCATCGGTGTCGCAAGAGCCGGCCGGTCAACGCCCGGCAGCGCCCCCAGCACCATCTTGGCAGTGGCCATGGCCGCACCGGTATTGCCGGCTGTCACAAAGCCCTTTGCCTTGCCTTCGCGCACCAGCTTCAGGCCCACACGCATCGAACTGTCGCGCTTGCTGCGGACGGCGTTCGCGGCCTTCTCCTCCATGCCGATCCGCTCCGAGGCATGGTGAATCACGATGGGCAGCTCCTCGTTTTCGAGGTGCTCGTCCAGCAGATCGCGAAGTTCAGAAGACGGCCCTACGAGATGCACACGAACGGGAAGTTCGCGGCAGGCCATGATGGCGCCCTTGATCTCGGGCTCGGGAGCTTTATCGGAACCGACTGCGTCAAGAACGATGTCAACGAGCATGCTGCGTCACCATGAACTCAGCTGATAATGCAGGAAGTCGGAAATACTGCCGGGGGTCAAATACCGACGGGGCCGTTCCAGTGGGACGACCCCGCAGTCTTAAACAACTTGAATCATTGCATATTCCGGCTTGTTCGGTTCGAAGCGGCCGGTTTACTTTGCGGCTTCCTTGGTTTCCAGCACCGCGCGGCCCTTGTACTCTCCGCACTTGGCGCAGGCGCGATGGGGGAGCTTCTTCTCGTGGCAGTTCGGGCACTCCGAGACGCCGGTTGCGGTGAGGAAGTCGTGGGCGCGGCGGATGAGCAGTACGGCGCGTTGAGTGGCGCCTTTTCGGATTCGGCATGATGCAATTCCTTTCGCGTTCTCACCGCTCCCGGACCACACGAGTCCAGACTGCCTTTCGGCAACGGTGGAACACCTGAACATTAATGTTTTGAGGACTTTATCTGGCTGCGTAACCCGGAAAGCGCCTCCCAGCGGGGGTCGGATGGACCCTCATCGCAGGAGCAATCCTGGCTATTGCGGTTCTGACCGCAGCGCGGGCAAAGTCCTTTGCAGTCAGGCTTGCACAGCGTTCTGACCGGCAGAGACAAAAGCACCTGCTCGCGCAGCACATCCTCAAGCAAAAGACTGTCTCTTTGATAATAACCGATTTCCGTCTCCGGCGCTGTTATCGACCGTTCCGTGGCCTCGGAGTCGGCCCCCACCGGCCTGAAGATCAGGTCGAAATCCGACGCGATCGGAATTTCCACAGGTTCCACGCACCGGGCGCAGGGCACCTCGAAATTGCCGGCAAACTTCCCCCTCAAGCGGATATCGGCAACAATGTCCTTCGGTCCGCGATGCTCGTGAATGACCTCAGCCAGCCCCGAGGTCGCCAGATTCCCCATCTGCTTCGCCTCGTCGCCCAGATCCACCTGACCCGGAGGAATCGCCAGATCGAATTCGATTGGCTCCCGCTCCAGCTCAACAACTTTGAATTCCATAGAATTCAGCCTAAGGCGCAGCGCTGTGCGCGTCAATTGCGCAGTAGCTCAAATGGTCTGTCCAATCCGGGAACAGCTTCTACTGTTGAGAGCTGCCATGCTTCGCTCGAATCTCAACAATCTGCTGCGCATGCCGCGCCGGATGCGCTGTGATCATGATGAGCATCTCCGCACACGTCACCGGCCCTTCAATCAGCATGTGGTCTGTCATCATGCAACGCACATCGCCATCGCAATTCTGCACCCACCGCACCACCTCGGCTCGGGTGGCGTCAAACGCCGCCAGCGCCTGTCTAATGGTCGCGTATCGCCCGTGAGGATGCGCCTGCTCCGGCGCTTCGATCCTGCGCGTGCGATCCGCGGCGAGCCCAGCAATCTTTCCTTCGCGCCGCCATTTCTCGAATGGCTGGGCTGCCAGTGCCGATGCCTCCAATCGCGTCAGCAGGTATCTCTCGGTTACAACCAGATGTTCAACGCAATCCAGAATCGACCATGATCCGTTCGAAGGCTTGCGCGTAGCCGTCGCGTCGTCAACACCGGCCAAAGCCTCGCCCAGCGCATCGCGGCCAGTTTGCAGCTTTCGCAGAGCCTCGAGCTTTTCCGCCTCATCCATCTTGAACAGACCCTTATGCCGAAACAGCTATTCTGGTTGCGGGCCACCGTCCGAGTCAACTGGAGCAGCAACCATGTTATCCACGATTGAAGATCTGATCCGGCACAAGGGTTGGGCCAATGGCAACCTGTTGCGCGCAATCGAGCAACATCCGCCTGCCGCCGAGGACGAAGAACTACGCAAGATGCTTCATCACATCCTCGTCTCCAATCGCTTCTGGTTATTCGCGATTCTTGGGCGCCCATTTGCGCGAGAAGACGAGATGCAGGTTCCCGCCAATCTCGCCGGCATCCTCGAGCGATTCGAAGAAACCGAACGCCTCGAATCCGAGTGGCTGGCAAAAGCAACTGAGCGCGGACCTTGAACGCACCCTGGAAACGCGTTCCTCTCGACTTGGAATCGATGTCTCGGTCATGCAGGCGCTCCTGCAGATCTGCATGCACACTCAGGGGCATCGTTCTCAATGCGCGGCGCGATTGCGTGCACTCGGCGGCACTCCGCCCGGTACGGACTACATTTTGTGGATCAAAGAGAAAAACAGTCAGTCCGGTCTTTCCAATCCGGGCTAACCAACGATCAACTGATGTGCGTAAACCTGCGCGTAAACTGATCATAATGCT
Source organism: uncultured Acidobacteriaceae bacterium (assembly GCA_963832035.1). Classification (GTDB taxonomy): domain Bacteria; phylum Acidobacteriota; class Terriglobia; order Terriglobales; family Acidobacteriaceae; genus Telmatobacter. Next base: position 696,667 of record CAWHSK010000007.1, read on the forward strand.
TGACTTACATGAGGTAAATCTGATATAATACTAAAGTGGCTCCAGTCACGGAACCTTACCTGGAGACCGCATAAAAGGAGAATCCCATGAATCAAACCGAAACGGCCGTCGCCCGCTTCTTCCAGTTGTACGCGCAGAAAACCCGCGAAGATAAAATTCCCGCATTGGTCTCGCAATTTACTGATCCATTTATTTCAGCGGATCCTCACGGAACGCGCTGCGTGCGCGTCGATGATTTCGCCGCCGCATTGCCGAAACGAAAGATGCTCTTCGATCGGCTCGGCTGCAAGCCCGCTGTTTTGGTAAGCCTTCATGAGACGCAGCTTGATGCGCGGTACGTCCTGGCAAAGACTACGTGGCGGTTTGACTTCGCGCGCGAAAACTCAGGGAAACTTGAACAGGTGCTCGCCGACTCGACGTTTCTGGTTGACACCGGCGAAGAAGAATTCAAAATCGTAATGTACATGGCCCATCAGGACATCATGCAGTTGCTCCGCGATCGCGGCATCCTCAAGAGCTGACTGATCTGCGTGTACGATGGTGCCAGCCCATCGATTCGGACGGACGCGTGCGTTTTGACGCGTCCGTATCCCGAACGGTCACGTCGCCCATGAACAACAACTCCCTCCTCGCCCTCCACTTTCGCACCGCAACGCCCGCAGACAGCCCGCGCTTGATCCCGATGATCAATGCGGCTTTCGCCATCGAAACATTCCTCGAAGGCACGCGTACCGATGAACAGCGTCTCGCTTCGATGATGGAGAAAGGCGAGATCCTCATAGCTGAAAATGGCGAAGGAGAATTACTGGCATCGATCTATGCGGAACGCCACAGCAACCGAGGCTATCTGGGCATGATCGCCGTCGATCCGGCCCATCAGCGCGGCGGACTCGGTCAGCGGATGCTTGCCGCAGCCGAAGACCGTTTCCGCGCGCAAGGCTGCGAAGCCATCGACATCTCTGTCCTCAGTCTTCGCCCTGAGTTGCTACCACTCTATCGGCGCTATGGCTTCGTCGAAACCGGAACTGAAGAGTTCGCGATGTCGCGTGAACTGAGAGACGGTCGGGAATGCCACTGCATCGTGATGTCGAAGCAATTGTGATTTAATGCGCCCGCTCTTCCGGTGCGTGTAGATACCGACTCGCGAAGTCGAGAAAGTAAGGCCAGTTCGGCTGTGGCGTATGCCCGCCCTCATGCTGCCGAAACGCAAGGTCGCCCGTCATCAGCGCCGTCCCCATCGCAGGGAACTCCGTCGTCCCCAAATCCTTCGCGCCCATCAGCCGGTACACCGGTCCTGCCGCAACCTCGGCCAGAAACATCCCGCGCGGATCGGCCCATGCATCGCCGTTGGGGTTGGCGTAGCCATCGCCCATGTCGGCTCCTCCACCGATAAACAACGGAGTCGGAGCACACAGCGCAATCAGTTCGTGATTATCCACGGGCAAGTCGCCCGCATTGAGTGGCCCCGCATACCGTAGAAAATTTCCATCGAACCAGTGATAGAGCGACGCGCTGGCAAGGTTCGGAATCGTCTCTCCATAAATATGCCGATACAGCTTCGCTCCACCCTCGCCCGACGAACTGACGTATCCCACCGCAAATTCCCGGTAGTTGTAAGCCATCGTCACCAGCACAGCCTTTCCAAACCGCGAGTGACCCACCAGCCCCACTTGTTGCGCATCCACCGTCTTGTCCATCTCAAAGTAGTGCTTGGCCTGTTCTGCGCCCCATGCCCACGCCTTCAACACGCCCCAGTCTTCGAGCTTCCGTGGCTGTCCCTGGTTCGCAAGGCCGATGATGCCCTCCGTCAGTCCCGCTCCATCGTCTTTCTGATAGCTCACCGGATTCAGAATGGCGAAACCCCATCCGCGCTGCACGACGAGCTTTCCATCCACTCCCCATTGCGTCGGAACATAGCTGTCCAGGGGCCCGCTCGTTGCAAGTTCAAAATCCTTCGCAAAGGCCAGTTCCATGATCACCGGCGCAGGACCCGCTGCGTGCGCCGGAACTGTGAGCAACAGATCGATGCTGAATGCAATCGGTGTATTCATCCACGGCCCGACCCGCCCGGCCAGCCGCTTCGTAATCACATCGACCCCGCCATATTTCTCATGAACGGTGCTGACTATGTGCCACTGCACATCCGGCATCGAGTTTGGCGATCGCCCCAGAATCTCGCGATCAAAATCCTCCCAGATCTCTCGTCTCCTCTTGCCCCAGTCCCATGCAGTTTTCACCGGCTGCCCGTTCCTGAATACCAACGGATCCGGCAGCTTCGGATACACATTGGCTTTCGCCTCGTCATAATTCGTTGCGTGCGGCGACTTCGAATCGGGAACAGGTGCCGGTCGCAGATCTGCGTCCTTCAACCCCAGCAGGCCCAGCAGCCGCAGCCGATCCTGTTCCGCTGTCAGATGTACTGGAGCCTGTGAAAGGGCGACTGGAGTCACCCTCGGCACTAGCGGCGAGTCTTGCGCAGACGCGCTACAAAGACAAACGGCGAGCGCCATCATCAGCCACTTGAATCGCAACGCCGCTCTCAACAATCTCGATCTCCGCATTGAATGCTCCATACAAAACCGGGGCAAGAATATAGGCTGGAGGCCTCGATCGCAACCACTCGGTCCCATTCCTTCAAGTTTCCTCTCTCGGCGCCGATGACCAAGTTGATTGATTCACGGCGTTCTCGCGTGGATCCCAGGTGCGGGACCTGCCATTCCGGACCACAACGAGAGAGGAAAAGCACTCATGTCCGCCATCCGCAACATACCTATCGGGCGAAAATTCTTCATTGCATTCGGAATCGTGTGCGCGCTTTGCTTGAGTTCTGGGCACCTACACATTCTTCACCTTTTTCTCCATCACCAAGTCCACCGCAGATGTAAGCCAGCATGCATTCCCCTCGGTCATTCATCTCTGACCAGGCTCGAGGCGCACTGAACATTTTGCGCCGCGCAGACCTTGACTTGATGCTTTGCCAGACGCCCGAGTGTCCGCAAAGTATTCCGCGATGCGTCAGAATGCCGTTGCCGACTATCAGGCCGAGATCAAGGCGTACGAGCCGTTGATCAGCTATCCGGGCGAACGCGAACTCTTCGAAAAAATGGACGCTGCTTTTGCCCGCTATCTGGAGACGAGCGATCAGGCAGTGGCATTGCTGGCCGCACACAAAACGGGAGAGGCGGTTGATCGTTTCTCATCCGAATCGACGGTCGCCCTCTTTACGGCTGTTTCCAACTTCCTGGGTGATGATCTCACGCTGAATGCGACTGCCGGGATGCAGGATGCGAACAGTTCCACTGAGGCGAGCAGCCGAACCACATGGATAGAGATGATTGCGACCCTGGCTATCATTGCGCTTTGCGTTCTTGTCGGCATTGTCCTCACCCGCCTCATCGCCCCTCGTATCGCCAGGGGTACTGAGATGCTGGAACGTCTCGCTTCTAAGGACCTCACCGCTTACGTTGCAGTCACCGGCACCGACGAGATCGGGCGACTTGGTGCCGCGATGAACAAATGCGCTGAAACCGTCCGCAGCGTTTTGCAGGAGGTAGGAAGAGGTGCTGATACGCTCTCGGCCGCATCAACCGAGATCTCAGCGCGCTCCGTGCAGACTGCCGGGAATGCGAATGCACAGTCATCCAAAACCAACCAGATTGCAGCGGCCGCACAGGAAATGACCGCGACCATCGCCGAAATCAGCCACAACGCTGAGAGTGCCTCCGCCGCCAGCCGCATCTCCGCCGAAACCGCGGACCAGGGTGGGGCCGTAATGGAAGCCGCGACCGCCACGATGGAAAAAATCGCCGCCGCTACCGGTTCCGTCGCCGAGAAGATGAACTCTCTGGCGCTCCGCTCCGAGGAGATCGGCAAGGTGGTCAGCGTTATCCAGGAGATCAGCGAGCAGACCAACCTGCTGGCCCTCAACGCCGCTATCGAAGCGGCACGCGCCGGCGAGCATGGCCGTGGATTCGCTGTGGTTGCCGGTGAGGTTCGCCGTCTCGCCGAACGCACGAAGGGCGCAACCGAAGAAATCGCCACTACTATTCGCAGCATTCAGGATGAAACACGCAGCACCCTACAGGTGATGCAAGACAGCCGTACCGCCGTCGAAAGCGGGATGAACGAAACCAGCCGCGCACGCAAGAGCCTCGAGGCCACCATCGATGCCTCAAAGCAAGTGGAAACCCAGATCCAGTTGATTGCCTCGGCGGCAACCCAGCAGACCGCCGCCTCGAGCGAAATTTCCGAGTCCGCCGGCAATATCTCTCAACTAGCCATCGAAAGTGCCCAGGGGGCAGAAGAAGCCGTAGAAGCGTTGAAAAACCTCGCCTCCTTGGCAAGCGAACTCGATGGAATGATTCGTCAGTTCCGATTTGAATCCTCCAGCGATTCCCTCGAATCGGCAAACCGCAAATCGCGAACCGTCTTTTTGAACGAACCTCGCACGGCGCATGCCTGAACCCTCCTGGTGCGGCCCTATGGCCCCTGCGAATCTATGCTCTCGCCGGGGCCGCTTTTTTGCCCACCCGGCCCCCAACCACCAACGGACAATGCGGCTTTGGTGTTATGCTCGCCATGCATGACCACAAGCTTTGGTGTTACAAAGCCATGAACATTCTTAGGCAATCATTGCCTGGATTGATGGAACCCGCTTGCTGTTGAGACAATCACATCGAAGCGGAGTTCCTCGTTCCTAAGTCAATTCACCCCGTTCAAGCTGGCGGATGGCGTATTCTGTGCCTGCAATAGTCGGAGCTCGCCGCCCTGTTGAGCGCCACGCTTCGGCCCTCTGTTTGCACGTGGAGACACCCGCATGAGTGCCTCGAAATACGACCTCGTCGTTATCGGTTCCGGGCCTTCGGGGCAACGGGCCGCCGTCGCTGCCTCAAAAATGAAGAAACGCGTGGCCGTGGTCGAGGCCCGGTCGGTTGTTGGCGGAGTCTGCGTCAATACCGGCACCATTCCTTCCAAGACAATGCGCGAAGCTGTCCTGCATCTTTCTGGATACAACTACCGCTCTGTTTACGGGATGAACTACCGGGTCAAAGAGAAAATTACGATGGCCGACCTGGCCTTCCGCGTTCAGGCTGTTATCAAGACCGAAGTCGACGTAACCGAAGCGCAGCTATCGCGTAATGGCATCGACATCGTTCATGGCATCGCCCATTTCGTCGATGCGCACCAGGTCCGCGTCGAAGGCATTAACGGTGACACCACGATCGAAGCCGAACGCATCATCATCGCTGTCGGCACCAAGCCCGCCGGATCACCCAAAGTTCCCATCAATGGCCGCACCATCATCAACAGCGACCAGGTCCTCGACATCCCAACGCTCCCCAAATCCTTGATTGTCGTCGGAGGCGGCGTCATCGGTGTCGAGTACACCTGCATGTTCTCCACCCTCGGCGTGCGCTGCACATTGATTGAAAAACGCGCCAAGCTGCTCGAATTTGCCGACCAGGAAATTGTCGAGTCGCTCAGCTACCACCTCCGCGACAGCCGCGTCACCATGCGATTGGGCGAAGAAGTCGAAAGCGTCGAAGAACTTCCCGATGGCACCGTGGTCGCCAATCTGCAAAGCAAGAAGAAAGTCTCCGGCGACGCCCTGCTCTACGCTGTCGGCCGGCAGGGTGCCATCGACGATCTCAACCTCGCCGCCGCCGGAATTGAAGCCGACAATCGCGGCCGCATTCCGGTTGACGAGCACTACCGGACCAATGTGGAACATATCTACGCCGTCGGTGACGTTGTGGGCTTCCCTTCTCTCGCCTCCGTCTCGATGGAACAGGGCCGCATCGCGGCTGCCCGTGCCTTCAACGACACGCACACCTCGTCCAATCCCAGTTTCTATCCCTACGGCATCTACACCATTCCCGAAATCAGCTTCATCGGCAAGACGGAAGAGCAGCTCACCGATGAAGACGTGCCTTACGAAGTCGGCATGGCGTTCTATCGCGAGACAGCCCGCGGCCAGATTCGCGGCGACACCACCGGCCGCCTCAAGCTCATCTTCCACCGCGACACGCGCAAAGTTCTTGGCGTCCACATCATCGGCGAAGGCGCCAGCGAACTGGTCCACATCGGCCAGGCCGTCATGATCTTCGGCGGCACCGTCGACTACTTCGTCGACACAGTCTTCAATTATCCCACTCTCGCCGAGTGCTACAAAGCCGCGGCATTCAACGGACTCGGCCGCCTGCACCGGTACCAGGTGGAATAACGATGATCAACTTCGAAAGCTACAGTGCGCAATCACAACTCGCCTCGTTGAGCGTTCCTATCCGTGCAAGCTTTCTCCCGAGGGAGGGCGAAATGACTACCGCAATCGGCGTTGTCGTTACGGAACACATTGTTGCCGGCAGGCTCGAAGATATGCGCCTCGCTGGAGAGACGGTTCGCTATCCTCAGGACGCCGACGAAATCGACGCGCTCAACGGACTCCCCGTGGGCGAATTCGTCGAGATCCTCGCCGGTGAAATCCTGTCCGTGATCGGAAAGGGTACCGTCGATGCCATTGGCGTGGCTGTCCCGGGCATCACGCGTCACGGCGTCGTCGAAGACTCGCCAAATCTTACCCAGATCAAGGGCATGCGCCTGGCCGAAGAACTTACGCGCGTGCTCGCTGCCAAAGGGGTAACGGCGCCCGTGCACATTGCCAACGATGCCGACGCTATTGCTGCCGGTGTAGCCGCTACCCGGGGCCAACTCAACAAGCTCACCCGCGTGTGGACCATCGGCAACGGCATCGGCTACGGCCGCTGGCCTTATGTTGAGGGCGTTTGGGAAGGCGGACACATCACCGTCACACTTGATCCCAAGGAACGCTTTTGTGGATGCGGCGGCGTCGGTCACCTCGAAGGCATCATGGGGTATCGCGCCATGCGCATGCGCTTCCTGGATCTCGAACCCGAAGAAGTTTTCGCTCAAGCCAAGAAAGGCGATGCCCGCTGCCGTGAATTTGTGGACCTTTGGCACAGCGCGCTTGCGGCTGCAACCGCTTCGTTCATTCACCTCGCCGGGCCCGGCCGCTTCTACTTCACTGGTCACAACGTGGGCTTCCTCGACATCCCGATGCTCCGCCGCCATCTTGAAACCATGGTCAAGATGAGCCCGCTTCTCAGCTACTCTCTTGAGATTCTGCCCAACGATGATGCGACTGCGCTGCTCGGCGCCGGCGTCAGTGCCATCCGCGCTCTGGCCACGTAGGCAGATTCTCAACCGCTATCCGCTGTCGCTCCGTTAAGGAGGAGAATTGCGATAAAAGCTCAGTGCATGAGCTAGAGGCAAAACAATCAGCTAAGCCGCAGGTAGGTCTTCGACAGCCGGTCGTGCCAGCTCAACTGGTCTTCGTCAAAGATCGACCAGACCACGCCCAGGCCGACGGGAAGAACCGAGATCAGCATCGCCTTCATACGTCCTTTGATCTGCGTATCCGTGGGAACCTGCTCGTCGAAGGTACAAAGGGAAAGCTGCGCGTAACGCATTCCTGGCGTCACCTTGGCGAACGTGAGAAAGAACCACTCGTACAGTGCGGCGATTCCCAGTGTCACGATCGCCCCACACACCTCAGAGAAGCGGATGCCCGGCAAGTGATCAAAACGTGAAGCAACAAGATACGCAACGCCCCATACCAGGCCGAGAATCAACGCCGCATCCACCATCGTCGCCATCATCCGCCTGCTGAAAGGCGCCTGGTAAAGCTTCGCGGCATCCGGCTGTATCGCGTAGTAGTCCGGCAGAGCATGAGGTTGTTCTTCGAGCTCAATATCCTGCCAACTCGTCCCGATCCACATCGGTGCAGGCGTCGCCGCGGCAACCGTCGGTTCCGTCGAAATGCTGCACGGATCCACCTCGAAGATGCTGAGCTGCTGCGGTTCAGATGACTCCGGATTCACTTCCGTGATGCGCGGACGCATCCGGCGCGTGGCAATGATTTCGCGAGGAAATTCAATGAGATTTGCGGGAATCGGCTGTGCTGCCTCCACGGCTTCATAAACCGACCCATCGTAGTACGTATCCTGGGTATACGAGTTCTGGCCAACAGCAGGCCCGTCCCATTCGTAGCTGGATGTCGAACGGGTCTCCTGTTTCGCGGGACGCACTGGCATATCCGGTTCCCAGCGAATCTCCAGATCGTTGGCTGTCGTCTCGTTATTCCGCGGCACGTTCACAAAGTTTTGTGCCTGCCGGTCCCCTGTCTCCGTTTCGACCCGGTGCGCAGCATATTCCTGCTCGTCAACCTGGTTGCCGTGGTTCTGGATGTGGTCGAGGACCGCCTGCGCGGCTGCTTGAGCCTCGAGCGCAGCGCGGGTAGCCGCTTCAGCCGCACGCAAAGCGTTGCGTGCTTCCATGGATTGCAATTCGCTGAAGCTGGGCGCCTTGGCATAACGGGCGGCAACACGTGCTGCGGCGGCAGCGGCACGGCTGTTCAATACCTGTCCGTCTTCCTGTGTGTCCTGATCAACAACCGAAATCCCCTTGCGATTTTTGTGCTCTGCAAGGCGGCGATTCACTTCCTGCTTCCACGAGGGAAGTGGAGTAGGCGAGCTAGCCAGTGTGCTCAAAACTCTAAAATCCCTTCTATATCTTCCTGAACCAGCGCAGACCATCGCACTGAACCAGTTGGACCGTTGCCGTCCGCGCAAATTCTGAAGAGCTTCGCACGGTTGATGTTTTAATAACGTCTCGAGTACGAGGCAGCTGTCGAAACCGATGAACCAGTGCTTGCATTTGCTATGCTGGCTTTGGCCCTCGGATGCAGCCTCGTAATCTCGTGTTTATCACGGTGATCACCCTCTGTCACCTGCAACTTGCCGGACAGATGTTGACCAATGCGTTACCCCCCGCACAAAGTGCGGCTAGGGTGGCGAGCGGCGATCAGCAATCTGCAGCGTCCCAGTTGCCCGACGACCCTGGACAGGAAGCCATTCCAATCGCAAAACCGGAGCCAGTCCCGGAGACCGGTGTGAGAGTTGAATTGCAAGCCGACCGCCAGACCTGGGCCGCCGATACGTGGACCGGAATTGGCGGAGTCGTGGTTCACTATCGCGACTACATCATTCGAGCTGACAAGGTTGTCTATCACCGAAAGACCTATGAACTGGAAGCAGAGGGACACCTGCAGGTAACGGGCGGCCCGAACGACGCGTTCATCGACGCTTCGCATGGAGACATGCGGCTCGACATGCACACTGCACGCTTCTTCGATGTCAGCGGCTCGCTTGGAGTCAGGCGCGCGGGACGCACCGTGGTCTATACCACTGCGAATCCATTCTTGTTCTCGGGCCGGGTCCTGCTGCAGACCGGCGAAGGAAGTTACAAGATCATCGATGGCACCATGACAAACTGCCGCCTCCCCAAGCCGGACTGGCAGTTGATTGCGCGCGCCATTACCGTGGCGAACAACGAGGCAAGCACCAAAAACACGTTCTTCAAATTCCTCGGAGTTCCGATCTTCTATCTCCCTTTCCTGCGACATCCCGTAGAAGAAACGGGACGTGAGAGCGGCCTCTTGATTCCCGTTGTAAGTAGCTCCACAACGCGCGGATTGATCGTGGGCGAACAGGTTTACATCGTTCTAAACCGCAGTATGGACATGGTGGTGGGCACCGAGTACTACAGCAAGCGAGGCTGGGCCCCGAACGGAGACTTCCGCTTCAAGGGGATGGACCTGAACCATTTCACCGTCAGGTGGAACGCGCTATTCGACCGCGGCGTCGAACAACTCCAGACGTCAGGACCGCAGGCAGGTCAGACCATTCTCGTGAACCAGGGTGGAACCGACATCACCGCGGAAGGGCGTTACGACCTGAGCCCTGAGACCCGTGCGGCACTGAGCATCGAATATCTCTCTAGCTATGTATACAAGCTCGCGTTCAATGACAATTACCTCCAGGCTGTGAACTCCGAGGTTCATAGCACCGTGTCGCTGACACATGCACACAATGGGCTGGTGCCCTCGGCCTACCTTGAGCGCCTGCAGAACTTCGCGAGTTCCAAGGAAGGCGACGAGGTGCGCATCCTGCACCTGCCCAGCCTGCGTTTCGATGTCCTGGACGAACCGCTCCACACATCTCCGCTCTACTGGAGAATGGGTTCGTCGATCAGCTATCTGGGACGCTCTGAGTTTAGCTTTCACGTTCGAAACCTGGGCAGGTTCGATCTTTATCCTCACCTGTCTCTGCCCCTGGTGCGCGGCGGCTGGAGCGTCGTCCCCGAAGTCGCGCTCCGCGAAACGTTCTACACCGGAAGCCAGAATCCAGATCTCACGCCCACGAGTAGCGGAATACCGACTGTAAGCCACGAGCCCCTCAACCGTGGAGACTTTGAAGCTTCCGTCAATGTAAGGCCGCCGGCACTGGAGCGCGACTTCACGATCGGTAACCACGAACTGCGCCACGTGATCGAGCCGGAGTTCTTTTACAACTTCGTTGGCGGAATCGGCGTCAAGGCGCGCAACGTGCCGCTGTTTGATCCCACAGACATCGCCACCGATACCAACGAGGTTGGCTACGTATTGACTCAGCGCTTCTATGCACGATCGAAGAATGCCCAGCCTTGTTCAAACGCGGACACTGAAACTGCAGCACCCTGTGCGCCTCAGCCGCGTGAATGGGCAAGCTGGGAGATTAGACAGAAGTACTTCTTGAACCCGACATTCGGCGGCGCGATCATCCCAGGCCGCAGAAATGTGTTCGACACCACACTCGATCTGACTGGAATTGCGTTCCTGACCGGCCCGAGAAATCTCTCCCCGCTTGTCTCGCGACTGCGCTTCGAAGCGGTCAAGAACCTGCGTCTCGAGTGGGACCTGGACTACGACCCGAAGGGTGGGCGACTCGACGCCGATAACGTTTTTGCCGGCTACAGTTGGGGACCGACAACCATAGGAATCGGCCATACGCTTCTCAACGCCGTCGACGAGAAAGGCAGCGCCGCTTCCCTCATTCAGAGTCAACAATTGCAGCCGTTTATCGAAATCGGGAGGCCCAACGCCGGCGGATTCAACCTGGCGGCGAACGGAGGATACGATTTCGTCAATGGCGCCCTGCAATATGCCGGTATTCAGGCGGTTTATAACTGGAATTGCTGCGGCTTGAGCCTGGGATACCGCCGTTTTGCCCTGGGATCGGTCCGCGACGAAACCCAATATCTGTACAGCTTTACGCTCGCTAACTTCGGATCAGTCGGCGATATTCGCCGGTCAAATACGGTATTCCACGACCCAACGGTCCCGCCGGCTTACTGATAGCGTCCAGAGCCGGTTGATTGCTTCTATCCCGTCTTAACGTCCATTAATCAGTAATTACGGCACTCGTCCATTGCTGCGCTCGGCAAGGACTCGGCTGGGATATCCTTGCAGGAGAGGACAACGATTTGTCGCGCATTCATTTTTGGGCTGGTCTGCTTGCATTAGGCCTGGCCGTAGGTTGCAAAGCCCAATCCGCCGGCTCCGGAACTCAGGATGCCGCGCTGAACCGTCGCATTGAAGTGATGGTACGTTCGCAATTCAGCATCCCGCCCGACGTGAGCGTTGTCCTGGGCCAGCGCGCCCCGAGCCAGATCGCCGGCTACAATGCTCTGCCAATCACCTTATCGCATGGCTCGACCAAAAAGGTAATTGATTTCCTGATCTCTAGCGACAACACGAAGTTGGCGCGAATGGAAACCTTTGATCTCGCAAAGGACCCCGTATTCAACATCGACATTGCGGGGCGACCGATTCGCGGCAATCCGGATGCCAAGGTAACGGTAATTAATTTTGACGACTTGGAGTGCCCCTACTGCGGACGCATGCATTCGTCCCTTTTTCCATCGACAATCGATCGATACAAGGACAAGGTGCGGTTTGTCTATAAGGATGATCCGCTCACCGACCTCCATCCATGGGCGATGCACGCTGCCGTGGATGCGAACTGCCTGGCGGAACAAAGCGGTCAAGTCTATTGGAATTACGTGGATTATGTGCACGCCCACGGACAGGAAGTTAACGGCGAAGATCGCAACATGACGAAGAGTTTCGCCACATTGGATCGCATTGCTCGCGAAGAGTCGACGCTGGCAAAGCTAAATGCAGTCAAGCTCGATGCCTGCATCGCTAAACAGGATGAGACGCAGGTGCGCGCATCGGCAAAAGAAGCGGAAGCGCTGGGTGTGGATGGAACGCCGGCCCTCTTCATTGATGGCGAGCGCATCAATGGCGCTCTTCCCGCGGAACAGGTCTGGGTCGTCATCGATCGCGCGTTGCGTGCAGACGGAATTGAGCCTCCGCCGCCTGCAACGGCCCAACAGCCTGCCGGCAAAGGTCAATAACAACTGGGGAGTTTCGTCGCCGTCTGTCTGTCTGGAAAGGACGCGCGAGTTAAGAACCCACATGTGAGTCTTTCGTTCGTGCCTCGGTCTTGGGATATATCCTGTAGTACCGGGGCCTTGGCAGGCTCCCGAGGAGATACAGGTTGCAAGTCCAAGCTTTATCCTTCAATCGTCGTAAGCCGTTAACCCTGACTCTTTCAAGTGCGCTTTTGCTGGTTGTGCTGGCAGCGTGCAAGCACGCCCCATCGCCAGATGTGATGGCGACAGTCAACGGCAAGGACATTCTTCGTTCCGATATCGACAAGGCCTACAGCAACTACAAGGCGACGCAGGGAGATGCTCCGCAGGAACCAAACCCGGAGCAGGCAGATATCGTTCGGCTTAACCTTTTGCGCCAGCTGATAGACAACGAGATCCTCGATCAGCGAGCCGCGAAGCTGAATTTAGCGGCCTCCGATGAAGATGTGAATGCTCAACTGATTGAGCTGAAAGCGCCCTACACTGCGGAGGAGTTCGACAAGAAACTGAAGCAGCAGAATATGACGCTGGATGACCTGAAGCTGCAAATTCGACGCAAGCTGACCTCCGACAAGCTCATCAACAAAGAAATCGAATCCAAGATCAACATCACCGACGCCGATATCAACAGCTACTATTCGAGCCATAAATCCGAGTTCAACGTGATCGAGCCGCAATATCACCTCGCCTGGATTGTGGTGACTGCTGGTCCTGGGCAACAGGCCGGCAATCTCCAAAACAACAAGGCCATGAGTGACGCTGATGCGCGCAAGAAGATCCAGACTGTTCGCAATCGTCTGACGACCGGAGAGGATTTTGGCGCGCTGGCGATGAATTACTCCGAAGACCCCAATACGAATTCAAGTGCCGGCGATATGGGTTTTGCTCCTGAATCTGCATTGCAACAGCGTGATCCAGCCACATTCGCAGCGATCAACAAGCTGAAAGTCGGACAGGTTACCGATGTGCAGCCGATATACGGCGGAGCAGGTCCAACTCAACGTGCTGCGGGCTACGCAATCTACAAACTGCTTGAACGCGAACCGGCTGGACAACGCGAATTGAATAATCCGAGCGTGCAACAGCATATCCGACAAGGATTGCGCGAGAGCCGTGCGCAGCTCCTGAAGCTCGCCTACTACGAAATGCTGCGAGATGATGCGAAGGTACGGAACTATTTTGCCGAGCAAATTCTGAAGCAGGGCGCGAAATAGGACTCCATTCGCTCTGAAGGTGCGGCTCCATCGTCCCCTGCGAAGCCGCACTTAGAGGGCGATTCACGCATGCACAATTCGACGGAAAGCTTTGCGGGTCCGGGCTTTGGGATTAGCACCCATCCTCAACGACCCCTCGTCCATTGGAATCCTCGACAAAGGCCGCGTGCAGGTCGTGAGCCCTGGTGGGGATTTGCAGGGGCGCACTAATGATTCGAATATCAATACCAAAACCAAATGGCCTTCGCGGAGTGCGAAGGCCATTTGGTTTTCAAACTTGAGTCGGAGGCTACTTTAGGTTGCCGCTCGAATCCATGGTGATGCCGCCGGGGCCCTTGTCCTTCTTTTCTTCGTTGGCCTTGCGGGTGCCCATGGCCTTTGAACTCCAGTCCTTCGCTGCAGCAACGTCGGCCTTTACGGCGCTTGGGTCGCTGTAGTCCACATCAGCCTTGCGACGATACAAGAGATTCGCGTATGACATGGCCTCGTCATAGTTGGCACGGTTTGCCATCGCCTGGTTGATGTATTGAAGTCCCTCGTCAACGAGAGCGCCGTTCTGCTGTTTGATCTCTTCCAGCACTTTTTTGGGCGCCTTTGAGTTGCCCTCGCCATCGTCATTCATGTTGACGGTTGCAAGCGCCTTCAGCGTATTCTCGTGAGCCAGCGTCCAGTCAATCACGCCAATGGTATAGGCAGCCTCAGGATCCTTCGGATCGGCGTCGAGCACCTTCTTCTGAAAGTCTTTCGCCTCGTCGAATTTCTTGATGCTGAAATAAATAGCCGCAATCTGCTTGAGGCTGTTCACATCTTTTGGTTCCTTGGCTAGAACTTCCTGGAAGATGCTGATTGCCTGCTGGGCGTTCTTCAAGTTTTCAGGAGTAGAAAGGCCGGGAACAACGTTTTGCGCAAGAGCCGTGGCGAGGTAACTCTTGGCCATCGGCAGACTTGGATCAAGTTCAGTGGCTTTTTGGAAGTGACCGATCGCCTCTTCATAGCGGGCGGACTTGTACGCCTCCACTCCCTTATTCAATTGATCACGGGCTTGCAGGCGGTTGCACCCGCCCATGGAAAGCACCATGCCGGCCAGAGCAACCGTAAGCGCCGTAATTCGTGCGGGTCCATTCATGTTCTTATTCTTCTCCTTCAGGTCGTGCGCAGCGATCGCGCACCTTGTAGATCATGCACCTGGATGCGGGCGGGAGACTCCGAAACCAAGCAGGCCAAATTGTACTCCTGTTTCCCCTGACCATACTGTGCTCTTCAAACGTCCAAGACTCTATTGCGTTGCCAAAACTCTCGGCGGTCACTGCAATTTTCCCTTCCTTCCCGAGTGGGGGGAGGAATCGAGTCAGGTACGCTTTACTGTCCGGCCATGATCTTCGGCGTCATCAGCCCGATGTGATCCACATTGGCCGCATGGGCGATGTCAATCACTTCGGCGATGTAGGCGAAATTCAGATCATCGTCGCCTTTGACGAACATGACGCGTTCTGCGCGATTCGCGTAGATCTCGGTCAGCTTCGCGAGCAAGTCCGTTTTGGCTACATCAGTTTCATTGATCTTGTAGGACGGTGCCGCCCCCGGGCGATAGACCACCTGCACCACGATGGTGCGATCGTTCTGTGGCGGCTGCTGTTGGGGGTTCTTGGGCGGTTGCGGCACCAGGGCATCCAGGCCCTTTGGCGTAACCGGCACGATGACCATGAAGATGATGAGTAGCACAAGCAGAATGTCGATCATCGGGGTGACATTGATGTCGCCCATTGCGCCACCACTGCTACCTCCAGCTGTCATTGCCATGGCTTCAAACTCCTCGCGTAAAACAATCGGTTAATGTATAACGTTCCAGGCCAATGATTACTGGCCGCCCAAGCCGCCTGCGCCTTCCTTCTTGTTAGTGAGCAAGCCCACTTCGTCGACGCCCGCGGTACGCACGGCATCAATCGCATCTTCAACGGCGCGGAACTGCGCGCGCGCATCGGCGCGAATAAAGATCTCCTTGCCCGGCGTGTCGGCCAGCTTGTCTCGGACCTGAGCTCCCAGCTCAGAGGTAGCTACCTTGTTTTGGCCTAGAAACACACCGCCGTCGCGGGTGATGGCCACCACAATGGCATCTTCCTTGTCGGCGTCGGGCATGGGGGTGGGATTCTCCACCTTGGCCATATCGACGGCGACTTTGTTCTGCAGCATGGGGGTGATAACCATGAAGATGATCAGCAAAACCAGCATCACGTCGACCATGGGGGTCACGTTAATGTTGGAGTTGACATTACTGGCTTCGTTACGAACTGCAATTCCCATGATTGGGCTCCGTGCCTATTGAATTCATATACCGGAGGACATCCGGCTTTCACTCGAAGAGGCTGCGACGCTTCGCTTGAAACCGGGGGGCAGGATAGCTTGCGGCGTTCCTGCCCACCTGAAAGTTTCTCGCTCGGGGCTGCACCCGGATTGTTTAGCGCTTGCTCTGCTTGATGAAGTAGTCGATCAGTTCGCTCGAGGAGTTATCCATTTCGACGTCGAACGCCTCGACACGACCCGTGAAGTAGTTGAACGCCATAACGGCGGGGATAGCCACCAGCAAACCGAACGCGGTGGTTACCAGCGCCTCAGAGATACCGCCGGCGACTGCGCCGATACCGGAGGTCTTCTGGGTGGCGATCTGTTGGAAGGCGTTCAGAATTCCGATAACCGTTCCGAGCAGTCCAACGAACGGAGCCGTGGAGCCGATGGTGGCCAGTACGGCAAGGCCCCTCTTCAGCTTGGCGTGGACGATCGCTTCGGCGCGCTCCAATGCGCGGCCCGAGCTTTCGATCGTTGCTTCGCTGGCGACGCCGCCGGAAGCGCGGAACTCCTGCAAGCCAGCAGTAACGACTTCAGCCAGGTGCGACTTCTTGTTGCGATCGGCAATCTTGATGGCTTCTTCAAGCTTGCTATCCTTCAACGCACCGGCAACCTTGGGCGCGAACTCGCGCGACTGTTTGCGGGCGGCAGAGAAGTAAAGGTAGCGGTCGATCATGACGGCCAGCGACCAGATCGACTCGATGAACAGGATGATGGCGATCGTACGCGCCGGCCATCCCATGTGCTGCCACAGTCCGAGCGGGCTAAAGCTTACCGCCTGCTCTTCCTGAAAGAACGCCAGACTGTTGACCGTGTGCGAAGCGAAATGTGCGAGCTGAGCGAGAATCACTTGAATCGTTCCTCCTAAGGAGTTTGTGTACTCTGTCGATCCGCTTTCGCGAACCGATTACAACAAAGCCGGGGAAACTGACTCCTGACGAGCTTCAAATCTTACCCGACGCTCACTGCCTGTCTCACGATCGACTACTCATGAGGTTGAGGCTTAGTACGCGCCGGAAGGAGTGTTGTTGCCTTGGGATCCACCATCCCCGGTTTGGCGATTTGGAATGCGGCTCTTTCGGGTTCGCATTCAGGTCAAAAACAAGGCTGCTTCCCATTCGAGAAGCAGCCGAAGATGAGAACTATCCGCCCAGTGTGAAGATCACGTTGACCGTGGTCTCCACCTCGACAGGCTCATTATTGAGCAGGTAAGGCCGATAACGCCACGTCTTCACGGCGTCAAGGGCGGCTTGCTGCAACATTGCAGGGCCGCTGACCACGTGAAGGTTCTCGATGGTGCCCTGTTTCGAGATTGTGGCTTGAATGACGACTGTGCCAGAGACGCGCGCCGCTTTCGCGATCGGCGGATACATTGGCGTGGTCTTCTGGATCAACATGCCGGTTGCGCACGCCGGCCGAAATATTGACCTTCTTGGGCGGAGCAGCCTGCACCTTGGGTGCGGAGCCCGAGCCGAACACACTGCCCATTACGCCGCCTGCGCTGCCGCCCAGGCCTTCTGCGCCAGCCACACCGAATGAACTCGGTGGCGCCTCTTTCTCGGCGACCTGCTTAATGTCCTTGGGAATCTTGGTTGGAGCAATGAGCTGATTGTTCATCATCTCAGACTGCACGTGCACCACTTTTATGATTTCAGCCGGGGGTGGCGGTGGCGGCGGCGGCGGTGGCGGTGGCGGGGCAACCAGCAGGGTCTGCATCATCGCCTTGGGCAACGCTTCTGGGTAGATCAGCGGGATAAGAATCATCGTGATCAAGATGCCAAGATTGATTAAGCCCGTGACGATCATCCAACGACCGCTCTTGCTCTTGATCTTGCCGCCTGATTCAAATGTGGAATCTTCAAACATGGCCAGCCTCGAATCGGGGTGTCGGTTACCTCTAATTAGACACCGCGGGAACTTCAAATGTTCCCGCGCTCTAAAACGCTTACAAAAAGCGTGCTCCACCTATATCAGAAGTACCTACCACATGCAAAGGTTGCTGCAAAAACGGGTCTATTTGGATCCTAAACTCTTGACCGTTTCGCCGTCGGAAGTGATACAGCCTTGCTGCTCCCTGCCCGCCATTGTTGCCATGCGACCAGCATGGGCGCGGCGATGGCGATGGAGGAGTAGGTTCCGATCAGAATTCCGACCACAAGAGCGAAGGAAAATCCTCTCAGAACCGGTCCGCCGTAGACAAAGAGGGAGAGCACTGTCAAAAATGTCAGGCCCGAGGTAAGCACGGTCCGGCTCAGAGTCTGATTGATACTCCGGTTGACCACGTCAGGCAGAGATTCGCGACGGCTGAGACGAAGATTCTCTCGAATACGGTCGAATACGACGATGGTGTCGTTCATGGAGTAGCCGACCAACGTCAAGATGGCCGCAATGACCGTCAGACTGATTTCCATGCCCTTGACGCCAAATGAGTCGAGCAAGGCAAAGGCGCCCACCGTGATCAGGGTGTCGTGGAAGCATGCCACTACAGCGGCAACCCCGTAGATGAGCTGAAACCTGAACCAGAGATACACCAGCATTCCCGCCAGAGACAGGAGCGTGGCTTCTATTGCCTTCACTTCAAGTTGGCGGCCGACGGTCGGTCCCACCACGTCCACTTTCACGTCGGAATCCGCAAACGGATTTCCATAATGTTCGCGGAGAGTATTTACGACCATTTGCCTTCCCGAATCGAGCGTGCTCTCGTTGCTTTGTTCGGGCAGGCTGATAAGCACCTCGTTGGACGAAGAACCGTTGTAATTCTGGATCTTTGCGTCACGGATTCCAGTCGCCTCAATAGCACTACGAATCTTCGAGATATCCGGTGGTTGCGCGAATTTCACCTGGACTTCGGTGCCACCGCGGAAATCGACGCCGAGCGGAACAGGGCTGCGCACACCGCCCACAGGATGTGCCCAGTGCGCCGCCATCGAAATAATGCCGGAGACGCTGAAGATGAGTGAAAAGGCCAGGAAGTACCACTTCTTTCCCAACCAATCAACATTTACGCCATGAAAAAATTCCACTGGTTCTCTGCCTTCCTCTATCCGGACCCGCACGGTTCCGGGGTGCATTGATTACTTCCCTGCCCGTCTCAGAACTAAATCGAAACGAGCTCGCCCGGCTTCAGATTGTTCACGTGCGTATCGAAGATGACCCTCGATACATAGACAGCCGTAAACAGGTTAGCGAGCAAACCAAAGGTCAGGGTAACTGCGAATCCTCTTACAGGCCCATTCCCGACGATGATCAAGATCAGGGCCGAAACGATAGTCGTCACGTGCGTATCCACGATCGTCGTCCATGCGTGGGCAAAACCCTGATCGACAGCCGCTGACGGCGCCTTGCCGGCCCGGACTTCTTCGCGGATGCGTTCGAAGATCAGCACGTTGGAGTCGACGCCCATACCGATGGTCAGAATGACTCCGGCAATGCCCGGCAGGGTCAGCGTAGCGCCTGAGAAGCCCATGAATCCGAGCAGAATGACAAGGTTCAGGAACAGTGCAAGGTCGGCATTGATGCCCGACCCCCGGTAGTAGATGAGCATGAAGATCATCACCAGCAACACACCTACAATCGCTGCGGTGACACCCTGCTTGATCGAATCCGAGCCGAGGGAAGCCCCGACGGTCCGGTCTTCGAGATAGTTCAGCGTCGCCGGCAACGCGCCGGTGCGAAGCATCTTGGAAAGGACCGCGACTTCATCCTGCGAGAAGCTGCCACGGATTTCACCGGAGTCACGGATAGCGCTTTCAATGTTGGCGACTTCCTTGACCCGGCCGCCGAGGACGACAGCCATGCTGTGACCTACATTGGCGCTCGTGTATTCCCAGAATTTGTCGCCCGCTTCGTTTGTCAGCGTAAAGTGGACCGTTCTCTGCCCCGTGTTGGAATCCGTTCCCGGATCAGCGGAGCGGAAGTCAGTACCGGCCACGATTGCAACCCGCTGCAGGACGTACACGCTATCCGCATCGGAGCCAGTGGCCATGGAGCCGGAGCCGTGAACCAGTGCCTGATCGGGCGGAATCGCGCCACCTACGCTAGCCAGCGCTGCCTGCTCATCGGGATAGGGGCCGCCAACAACTGCGTGAATCTCGAGGCGCGCGGTGGATTGGATGAGGGTCTTGACGCGGTCGAGGTCCGATATGCCGGGCAACTCGACAAGAATCTGATTGTCACCGAGGCCATATTGCTGAATGACGGGCTCGCTGACACCGAGCGTATCGACGCGGTCGCGAATCACTTCGATGGTGTTCTGGACGGTCCTGTCGTCAAGCGCCTTCTCGATGTTCGGCTTCATCGTGACGGAAAGGGTGTTATTGCTTCCGCTGCTGACGTCGTACTCGCTCGAGTACTTGCTGTCGATAAGGGACTGTACCGCGCTGGATTGCGTGGGGTTGATTCCCTCGATCTGAATCTTCTCAGGGTGGTCCGGATCCGGCTTGGTGACCTGCGAAAACGTCAATTTCGCCGCCTTGAGATCCTGTTCAATCCGGGCGACCGTGTTGTCAGTCTCGGTGTTGACAGCTTCTTTGACCTGGACCTGCAGAATCAGGTGAACGCCACCCTGAAGGTCCAGTCCAAGATGGATGTGCTGGGTTAGCTGCGAAAGCAATGGCTCTCCGCCGCCGAGCTTCGGGGCATCGAATCCGAAGAAAGCGCCGTAAAGAAATACGACCAGCACTCCGATGATGATCACAATCTTCTGTTTGAGATTTTTCTTCATTGTTCCAATTCTCTGATTCAAACCGCTGTCGATTTTACGACTTTTTGTTGACTGGTCTCCATGAGTCGGCGGATGGAATGCACTTCACGCATTCCGAGACCGCTGAAAGCTCAGGAGCCCGATTCTTCCTGGGTGGTGACGGAGGCGATTGCGCTCTTTGCCACTTCGATCTTGAGATTATCGGGCGCTACACGAATGATGATCGCGTCATCCTTGATGGACAGGATAATCCCGCGAATGCCTCCCGAAGTGGTCACCTTGTCTCCGGTCTTGATGCTGCCGAGCATTTGCTGCCATTGCTTCTGGCGCTTCTGCTGTGGCCGAATCATGACGAAGTACATCAAGGGTACTAACAACAAAAGCGGAAGCATCGTAATTCCGCCTCCGGCGGGCGAAGCCGCCAAGAATGCCAAACTCGTCGTCACACTCATCCTTTACTCGCCCTGCCCGCCAAAACTTCCGGGTTCAGAGCGCAGGCACTTCCGCCAAAGCAGAAGCCTGCACAACAAATTTGTCTCCGGGAATCGTCCTGGCCTCCTGATCCTTCCGGCACAGGCTGTAGAACCTGAAATCCCTTCATTCGGCCGGGCAAGCGAACTGTATCGCCTCTGCCAGGGCCAAACCAGTGACCCAGCGCACCTTCTGCTTCCTGTTCGACAAGGACTTCCCTGGAAAGCCAGCGAGAAAGTACGCCATGGGCGTTCGGCGCACACTCCAGTCCGACTTCAAAAAGAAGGCCTACTACAGATAAGAAATGCGCAGCCGTAGGCGTGTCAAGGACGGGACAGCGGGCGGGGATCGACGGGAAGAGGGCGAATCCCAAGTGCTGCCGCTTGACCCTCGCGGACGACCTTTATAAACACCTTATCGCTTGAGTACCCCATCCTTACATCTCTGGGCGTCTTCTATATTTGAGGCGATTCCAGCGACGGAATAAATCGATCGCCATTCGCTGGATCGGTTCAGAAGAGATAACCATGCAATCTCCGATATTGGAGTATCTATTTCTGGTACCAGTTGGACTAGGTTTGGCGTTCCTGTTCTGGGTCTTGTGGAATTTGACCGAACAGCTAGCCCACCGGAAAGACTCAATAGAAAGGCAGCCGACGATTTCGATCCGAGTCGGAGAACGATACTCGCTGGGCAAACCGATGCAGCGGACCAGGAGATGGGACGTCGAACCGCCGTCGCCAAGAGTTTCCAATTCCGAGACGAGGCCCGGTCATAGTGTGCGCCAAGAGGACTTCCAGCCCCAGGCGCTCCCGCCCTCGGGCACGGGTTCTAGACGGAGGTCCAGTAGCACAATTCAGGGTGGGCACAAGTAAGGCAGAGTCGCTGACCGGCAACTTCTTCGAATCTTCCAAAATTGATTCCCTCGCCGCAGCGGGCGCACACGACGCGGTCCGTCTTATATCCCGGCAACTCAGAGGGATCGACGGTTACTCGCACGCGTTCCATCCGGAATAGCTGACGGTCGCCGAGTTCGGTATAGGCCAGCATCTGCTGGTGGCTTTTGCTTTCGATCTCCGGATGGAGTTCGCGAGCGAGATCGCGTGAGTTCTCGAGCGCGACCACCCGAATCCCAGCGCCAGTGGACAGGTCCACGAACGTCGCGGCCATCTTGCCCCAGTCGCGGAACTTCAATGTGCGTTTTCCCAACCGGCAACCGGTGACCATGGCGATCGCATCGGTGGCGCAGCGATCAATTTCAACGTAGGATACGAGCCGCTTGCGATCGGCACCCAGAGGGTTTTCTATGCCGAGGCTATTGAGGCCGATAAGCGACATGCGAACGCCGAGTATCTGGCCGGCACACATGTGGCCGTGCGCAGACTCCGCTTTTTGCAGGAGGATTTCTAAGGATTCGACCATCCACATCAGCTTGGCGCAACCGACGCCGGCGCGCAAGCCCTACGCCGCGGAAGTGGCTTTGACTCAGCTAATTCGTCTTGGCCGGAGAAGCCGTTTCAGCTGTGTCTTCTGAGTCTTCGACGATAACAGCGGACCCAAGGATAATGTCGAAGCTGATGGGATCTTTTCCGGCGGGATGGAAGGTTGCCTGCAGGGGTTCACGCTGCCACTCAGGCCTACCGCAAGCAGGCTCCGTTCGGGTGGCAGGGTCAAACCCGTCGAGTTTCTTTGCGAGCACGGGCTTGCGGACGGCTAGCTGAGCAACAACAGCGTAGAGGTTCTTTCCGCTGGCCGTGACACCGCAATAGGCTGCATAGTCGCGGAACCAGATCACCTGGCTGACTCCTGGATCGTAGTCCGGCAACTTGAGTGCAACAATGTGGCCGGTGACACGGTCGACCAGCAACCAGGGGCCTCGTTGCCAAACCCAGTGCGCGCTGGCACCCGTGGGCTTCTCTCCGGGAAGTTCGTCGTTGATACGGAGGACGCGGCGCACCACGAAGCTGCGGTCCGTCACATCGTGCGATTCGCCGGTGGTCCACTCCTTGACGGCGCCATCAACGACAAGGGGTCTGATTCGAAGTGCATCTTCGCCCGGGCCTGCACCGGCGGGATCGCCAATCTTTGAATACGGTACGCGCTTGGCTGCGCCGAGAGAGACAACATGCACCTTGCGCGGCGTCGCGTTGAGTGTAGCCGGAATAAAAACCAGGAACGCAAGACTTGCAATCGATACCGCAAATTTTCTATCAACCCGCATGACGAACCTCTATTTCTAACTCTGTGCTGCTTCTAACTCTGTGCTGCCTCCAACGTGCGGGCCACGCGAAATGCTATGGCCTCGTTGAGATGCGCGCCCAGTATCTGCATGCCAACCGGCAGGCCAGCCTTGGTGGCGCCGCAAGGAACGGTGACGCCACAGATGCCCGCCAGACTGGCCGTGACTGTATAAATATCGGCGAGATACATCGCAAGGGGATCGCCTGTCTTTTCGCCCAGCTTGAAAGCGGGCGTGGGTGCAGTGGGTGTAACAATCGCATCCACCTCAGCAAAGGTACGGAGGAACTCGTCGGCGAGCAGACGCCTGACCTTTTGCGCCTTCAGGTAATAGGCGTCGTAGTAGCCGGCTGAGAGCGCATACGTGCCGAGCATAATGCGGCGCTTGACCTCGGCGCCAAATCCCTCGTCTCGCGAATGGCTGTACATGTCAGAAAGGGTTGCCGAAGCCGGCGAGCGATAACCGTAGCGCACCCCGTCAAAGCGCGCGAGATTTGCGCTGGCTTCCGCAGTGGCGACGAGATAGTAAGTCGGAATGGCGTAGCGAGTGTGTGGAAGCGAAACGGGCTTGATGATGCATCCCGCGGCTTTTAGCGACTCGATGCCACCCTCAATACGTTCGCGGACCTCCGGATCGAGACCTTCGCCAAAGTACTCGGCGGGAACTCCGATGCGCAGACCTCCGGCCCCCTTGTCGCTTTCGGTGGCATAATCTGCCACCGGGGCCGGAGAGCTGGTGGCGTCGCATGGATCATAGCCCGCAATGATACTGAGCATCGTGGCTGCATCGCGAACGTTGGCAGCGAACGGGCCGACGCGATCGAGAGACGAAGCAAAAGCGATGAGTCCATAGCGGGATACGCGACCGTAGGTGGGCAGGACGCCTACCACTCCGCAGAAGCTCGCAGGCTGACGAATCGATCCGCCGGTGTCAGTGCCGAGAGTCGCGACGGCGAGATTGGCGGCAACGGCAGCCGCTGACCCGCCGCTGGAGCCGCCGGGGACGCGATCGATGTCGACAGGATTGCGGACGGGGCCGTATGCCGAGTTCTCGTTCGACGAGCCCATTGCAAACTCGTCGCAGTTGAGCTTGCCCAGCAGCACCGCGCCCGCTGCCTCGAGCCTTGCAACAGCCGTAGCGTCGTAAGGGGGATGATAGCCCTTGAGGATCTTCGAGCCGGCTGTCGAAGGCGCACCGCGCGTGGCCAGAACATCCTTGATGCCGACTGGGATGCCAGCGAGCGGACCGAGAGAATCGCCTCTAGCAGCAGCTGCGTCAACTCTTTCCGCCTGTGCGAGCGCTCGTTCTTTGGTCAGACTGAGGTAGACGTTGAGCTGCGGATTCACCTGCTCGATGCGCTCGTAGTACCTGGTGACGAGATCGGCGGCCTTCAGGCGCCCGGAAGCAATGACCTCACGCAATTCAGAGAAGGTCTTCGGTTTTTGCACGTAGGTTTCAGTCATCCTGGTTTCGCCTGGCAATGCGGAATTCCCTTCACTTATCTATCGTTCAATCACCTTCGGCACTTTGAAGAAGGCGCCGTCGCTCTCGGGAGCTTCGCGCATCACCACGGCCCGATCGAGTGAAGGCCGCACTTCATCGTCGCGAAGCGACCGCTTGCCGCCGGCACCGTCTAACTCGCTGACCTGGGCCAGCGGAGGCACGGAATTCGTATCCAGTTCGTTCAACTGGGCAACGTGGTCGAGGATCGCGTTCAGATCGTGAAGTATGCCTTGAGTTTCGTCAGCGGTCAGCTCAAGGTGAGCCAGTTCGGCCACGCGCTTCACTTCTTCAAGGGTCACATTGACGGTCATTTTGGAACATCCTTACGATTCGTGCTTGCATGCGCGACGTGACGCTGCGGTTCGCTCGGTCAGTCGCACAAGACGCTTGAAATTAGAGTATAGCCGCTTATTTATTCCCCTCCATTCAGGGTACAGCTATGGACTTTACTCGTCGGCGGATACGGCTAATCCACCGTCAGGATGAGTGTGACTTTGTGAGAAAGATTGTTCGCAGTCGCAGTGACGACTACGGAGTACGTTCCTGGCGGGGTGTTCTTATTTGTCGAACTTGAAGGTGGCGCACCGCCTTTGCCGCCGCCTGCGCCTGAGCAACTGGTGATGCCGAGCGAACCCAAAAGAATGATCGCGATCAGGAGCAGTCTGGAGCGTTTGCGGCTGAATGCAAGCGGAAGCATAAAAAAGCCAAGAGCAACGAACAATTTGCGAGAGGAAGATGCCTGAGGAACATTTTCGCCATTCTGCGCGGAAGTGAAAGCGAGGCCAGTTGCGATTTGTACGCTTGCGCTTCCGGTGGCGTTTGCTGAGACTAGCTCGGTGGCAGGATTGAAACTGCAGGCGGAGTTGGATGGAAGTGAACTGCAGGCAAAGGTGAAGCTTCCGCTTGATCCGCTGATCGTTGCAATGTTGAATGTGAACCTGGCTGTCTGGCCGCTTGCGACCGTCAGGCTCGATTGACCTGCTGGCGAAAATGAAAAATCGAATCCAATCCCGGAGAGAGGCACCTGCGTATCTGCAGCCAGGGCTGAACTCGAAAGTCTGAGGCTGCCTGTTTGCTGGCCCGTGCTCGAAGGGGAGAAGTCAACCTGCACTGTACAACTGGACCCGGCCGCGAGCGATGACGTGCAGGTTGTGGAAGCGAGCTGGAATTGGGTGGATGTCGAAAGCGTAAGCCCGGAGAGAGCTACGGTGCCGCTGTTTGTGAAGACGACAGATTGTGGTGTGCTGGTGCCGCCCACGCCCGTTGCCTGAAAAGAGAGAGAGGCTGGCTGCACCTGCACCGCACCAGCCGCGCCGCCAATTCCGGTCAAGGAAGCCATAGCCGAAACGGCAAACACTGAAGAGCTGACTGTAAGCGCGCCGGTCACAACTCCGTCTGCCCTCGGAGTGAAAACGACCCCGGTCGAGCAGCTTCCGCCAGCCGCCAGCGTTGAAATGCATGTGTTCTGAACCAGGCTGAAGGGAGATGTGACAGAAAGCGCGAGGCCGCTTGCTGGGGCGGTGTTTGTGTTGGTGATCGTCGCCGCTTGGGGTGTGCTCGCCAGATCGAGAGTCGGTTGTGTGAAGACCATCGACGACGGCGTGATCGTGATTCCCGAGGCAGCCTGACCAATGCCGCTAAGCGGCACCTGGACAGGTGAGACACCCAGCGTGGAGGAGGTTACGATAAGCGTGGCCGTGAACCGACCTGCTGCGGCAGGGGAGAAGGTGACTTGAACCTTGCAACTGCTTCCACTGTTCAATGTTGTTCCGCAGGTGCTCGCGCTCCAGAGGAAACTGGCCGGAGCCGGTCCGGCGATTTGAAAGCCGATGTTGCTCATTGATGCGCGGCCAGTGTTGGCGATCGTAAGCGCGAGGGACGAAGCGGCCTGGCCGATGGGTTGCGCGGAGAAGGAAAGTTGCGTTGGGCTAACTCCGATGATGGGCGGCTGGATACCTGTGCCGGAGAGTGCAATCGTCTGCGTCCGGATTGCGTCGGACACGGTTAAATCTCCACTGATGGTGCCAACCTCATCAGGCGCGAAGACGACGCTGACGACGCAATTGGCATGGCCCGTTAACTGCGTCCCGCAGGTACTCGATTGCTGAAAACCAGCGCTGACAGTAACTCCGATTGAAGTGAGTGGCAGATCGCCGTTGTTGGTCAGGGCCACATTCTGCCCGACCGACTGTTGCCCAGAAGCCGTATCTGGAAAACTGAGAACCGTGGACGAGAGCGCATCGGAAGCCGCGGTTGCACCGGTGCCGCTGAGGATGACAGTTTGCGTGCCCGCAGCGTCAACGATCGAGAGCGTGCCGCTCGCGGCGCCAGCCTGCGTTGGCTTGAAGGTCACGGAGAGAGCGCAGTCACTGTTTGCTGCGATAGAGGAACCACACCCATTCGCGGCAAGATCGAATGGAGGAGTCACCGTCACGCTGGTCACGGCAACAGGAACGCTGGCTGCGTTTTCGACAGTGATGGGCAAGGCTGATGATGTTGTTCCGACCTGCACCTGTCCAAATGTCAACGCGCCCGGCAAAGCTGTCATAACTCCGGCGTTCGAGCCCGCACCAGAAAGCGGTATCAGAATCTCACCGCCGGAGATATTCGCGTTGATCGTGAGTTGTCCGATCAGGTTGCCGGTCTGGCTGGGTGTAAAGCTCACCTGAATCACGCAAGTGCTGCCCGCATTGACGGCGGTGTTTAAGCAATTGTCGGTCTCGCTGAAATTGATGCTCGCGGATATAGAAGTGACAGCAAGCGCAATTCCGCCGGTGTTCGTCAATGTGATCGACTGAGCGCTACTGGTGGATCCCACCGGCTGAGAGGCAAAGCTCAACGAGTCCGGCTGTGCAGACGCGGTGGTGAGTTGCGTTCCGGAAGTCCACAATGGAATCTGCCAGATGCCGCGCCCGTAGGTTCCGGCCACCAGGACGTTGGGGGCGGCTGTTGCAGGCGCTGCACTCAATTGCGTTACGGGAGCGAATGGAAGACCGGCGCCGAAGACCGACCAGCAATTCGACGGCCCGTTGGAGCAGGCCGCGATTTCACGGGTTGAGTAGACACCCTCATCGGTGGCGATGTATGCCGTGTTCGCATCCTGGGGATCGATCACTACCGCATTCGCTGGAGAATGCGGAAGATTCGACGTAAGCTCTTCCCACTGCAACCCACCGTCCGTCGTCCGGTACAGGGTGCGGATCGAGTGACGAGAATCTTCAGCGCCTTCGACGGTGATGTAGACCGTGTTGCCTGATGCGTCGTGGGGATCGATGAAGATGCTCGATATATCGAGCCCGTAATAATTCAGCCCCACCTGATCGTTTAACACCGGATTCAGCGTGAGGTCCTGCCATGCAGGCATCGAAGAGGAAGCGGGATTGTAAATCGCCTTGAGCACGTGGCCCGCGAGGATCGCGCCGCCGTTCAATACGCCATACATGCCGACGTAGATCACTTCAGTTCCGTTCGACAGCGGCGATGAGGCAATCGTTCGAATGAGCGCATCACCGCTGCAATAGCTCGGGCCTGAAATGCCATCCAGTATGGGGCTGATAGCATTCGCGCTCGTCCAGCCGGAACCGTTAGCGCGCCCGCGCCACATACGACAGGTGCCGACAAGAAGCTGGGTCGGATCGAGCGGGTCGACAATGAAGGGCGCAGGCGAAGTCATGGTGTAGCCATCGCCGCCCACATCGGTGTTGCTGACCACCGGTGTTGTGCCGAAATCACTCGGAGCGCAGCTTCCAGTTTGGGAACAGCGATGAATCGAAACGCCTGCGCTGTTGTTTACGTACCAATTGGATGGGTTGGTGGGATCGATCGCAACCGGGCCGCCTTCGCCGCCGAGTATTTGCGGCCACTCGGTCGTGGGTCCGATTGTGCTCTTTACACCCGTGGTGCCGTTCACGCCAAGGCCGGCGATCATGGTGTAGGACGAGTTGCCTGCCTGCGACATGCTCTCGATTTCCGCGAGCGGCCCCATGCCGGAGTTGAGATTCTGGAAGTGGGAAGCATCGTTTGGCGAGCAGACAGATCCCGTCTCGCCGATGGCGTCAATCGAGCGCCAGAGGCCGCTGTCGTTGCCGAGGAAGACCTCTTCCGGGTTAGAGGGATTCCATGCCAGCGCGTGCTGATAGGGTGCCACTTGCGCGCTCATGCAAGTGGATGCGTTTGTGGCGTTACGCCAGTTGCAGCCCATGGCGAGGCTGCAGCGCCACAAATCGTTGGCGCCGGCGAGCAACAAGGTGTCCTCCTGCGCGGGGACGGCGGCAAGCGCGAGATTGTAGTCTCCGTTGGCGATCGTGGCTGATCCCAGGCTGGTGCTGGTTTCAAGCGACGCAGTATTCCATTGCTGCGCAAATGCAACCGCCTGGTTGCTGCAGGTTCCGCTGGAGAGAGAGCATACATCCTGCCATAGGCCCTGATCTTGATTATTGAGGTCCACAGTCCAAGCGAAGATATCGCCGGTGTCGGGGTTGATGGCGAGCGCTCCTCGAAAGATGGGGCACGCGATGGAACCAATGCCGCCAGGATTGGTGGGGCACATCTTCGCCGTTAGACCGCTGCCTGGCTGTGCGGTCATGCGGGTCCACTTGATACCGTCGGTTGACTGGTAAAAGCCGTGAAACCGGATGGCGGCGATGAAGAGCTGGCGTACAGGATTCCAGATGACGGCTGTGACTGAATTGCCATTGGGGCCGGCGAACATATCAAGCGGGCCCTGCACGTCGTGGCCTGGAGAGTCGGTGATGGTTGCGAGGGACCAGTTGACGCCCGCGTCGGTTGAGTAGTAGAGCCCCGCGTAGCTGACGCCGGAGAGCTGCGCGCTGACGAGCGTGCCTTCGTAAGCCTGCGATGCCGCGGCCACAACAAGTTGCGGATTGACGGTGCTCCAGGCGAATCCTGCGAATCCCTCTCCTTGAAAGGAGTACATTTGGTCGGCGGTGTGAGACATCACTGTCCAGCTGCTGCCGCCATCCGGGGAACGCAATATGCCAGCGCCGTAATAGGAATCGAGCGCGTCATTTGGGTCGCCGGTTCCAGCGAGGACTGCGCCGGTACCCCCAGGCTGAACCGTGATTGCGCCGATGCTGATCGAAGCGTAGCGGACGGCATCGAATCCGGCGGGAGCGTCAGTGAGCGGACTGAAAACGACGGTACCCGACGTGCCGGCATTTTGCGAAAGCCAGACGCCGCCGCCTGTCGTTCCGACGAAGACGCGGTTGCCGGTGGGGTCCGCGGGATCGAGTGCAATGGAGGACACGCGGCCCGTAACGAGGCCGAAGTCAGGTGAGATCACGGCGGACGGACCGAGCGGCTGCCAGATCGCTGTGGACGCACTGGAGGCGGAGGCGGATGCAGGCGATGCGCTCAGGCCGGCCCACGATCGGGCAGAGATGGCTTTGGATTGACTCTGTGGCCAGTTACGCCTGGCGAGAAACCTCCTGGCCTGAGCCACGCGAGGCGGCGCCGGAGTTACTTCTGTGGCTTGAATTGATACGGTTGCACTTTGAGCCGGGGCCGCGGAAATGAAGACCACAATCATTGCCAAAAAGGTCAGCGCGCAAGCGCCGGCAGCGGATCGCCGCATTCTCGCCGTTGCTGAATTGGTCACGCGCCCACAGGATCCTATTGCCGCCTCCCACACTGATAGTCCGAGGGAAGCTAAGCAAAATCCAATGAATTACCTAGCGCGGAGCACGCAGTTTTCCGGTGTTGAAATTGTGTCTCATTCTAGGACTGAGCGGGCGGTATCGAGATGTGATCGCCGCTACATCTCTCGATGAAAAAGAGAGTCGCGTTAATTAGAAAGCAGCTTTGCTTCGGCGTTCTGTTGATCGATATAGGCTTGTGCGTTAAATTTCTTTGACGTTGACGCGGCAGACATGGGCCGTACCAGGCCGAAAGTGGGGCGATTGAACCACGGGCGGTCGTGCTTGCCAACGATAGCCCATGCGATTCCCGCGTAGCCATTCGGGTCGCGGCCGTCGAGTTCATAGCGATCGTTGAGGATGACTGCCCACTCGTATGCGCGGGCGGGATCGGGCGCCCACGCGAGAATCATCTTGGCCCAGTACATGCGCATGTAGTTGTGCATCCAGCCGGTTTCGGTCATCTCACGCTGTGCTGCGTTCCAGAGATGGTCGTGAGTTTCGGCACGTTCCAGTTGTTCGAAGGTATAGCGGTAACTGCGCTCATCGCCCGCGTGGTCTACGAGAGTCTGGCGGGCCCACGGTTCGGCACTCTCCCAGTTGTCGTAGTTGTCGTTGTATTTGACGAAGAGCACAGAGAGTTCGCGCCAGGCGATGACCTGATCGAGGAAGCGATCGCGCGCGGCCTGCGCAATGTGGCCTTTGGCAAGCGCATCTTCAACGGCAAGTGCGACGGTGAGCGGGCCGATGTTGCCGAAGTGGAGATACGGCGAAAGACGGCTGGTGCCTTTGAATTCGGGGTGATTCCGCTTGTCGACGTAGTCTTTCAATCCGTGGTGGACAAAGTCGTTGAGGCACTTGAGGGCGGCGTGGGTTCCACCGGTAAATGTGTCGACGGGTTTGATGGAGCGATCGAGATCCCTGAATCCGGCGGTAATGTCGTTCGCGAGAGATTCGCAATGGAGAGACTCTGGCATGTTCCATCCATGTCTCGGTTTGGGGCAATGCGGGGCAACCAGGAATTTCGGCAGTTCCCTGTTCAAGTGTGGGCGCATGTGCTGGAGAAGGAAGTAGTCGCGGCCAAAAACGGCGGAAGGAACGACTACATCCGCGTCCACCGTCCAGTAGGGCAGTTTGAGGCGGCGGGCAAGAACCTTGCGCCAGCGTTCGGGTTCGCGGCAGGGGTTTTCGTCGCCGATCAACATTGCCGCATCAACTTCTTCGAGGAATTTTTCGATCGAGTTGTCAGGATGCCGGCGAAAGACAAAGCCAACGCCTCGCTCCTGTGCGTCTTCTTCTACGTCGCGCAGGCCCTGCTGGAGGAAGTGGTAGTGGCGGAGGTTGGCGTTAGGGTAATTCGGAATGACGGAAAAGAAGACAACAACGGGCAAGCCGAGCAGGTTGGCCGCATCTATTGCGACGTCGAGAGCAGGATTTTCGTGGATGCGCATGGCGCGTTGCATCCAGTAGACGACGCATTTGGCATCGGGTCTGGACGAACCGTTGCGGCGGACGAGAATGCGGCCATTTTCGGCGAGTTTCGTGAGCGCTTCGGGATGGTTGATTCGTTTTGCCATTCGACGCGCCGCTTGTGCGGGCTCTTTCATTCTCTATGACGGGCAATGCGCAGAACTGGGCACATCGCGTGAACCGAATAAATCTGGGGTCAGAATTTGATTTCGTAAAAGTGTCCGCAGCTGTATCCCAGGGGCGGCAGGGTGTACCCCGGCAGGGCGATCGAATTGATTGCACTTGCGACTGATAACATTGTGGAACTTCATTCCCCGAGAGTGCTAAGGACATGAGAAACGACATGACAGAAAAGCGGACTGCAGGTCATCTGAATGACGCATGGATCGAGGTAGACAAGACCGACGATCCGAGTTTTTTTGTTCGGTTTCTCGATGCCTCCAGGGTTCGCGCACTGGAATTTGCTCGCGCAAACCCCGCTGTGGCATTCGCCCATTTGGCTTTAAAGCCGGGTTTATCCCTCCTCGATTGCGGATGTGGAACAGGCGACATGCTGACCATCATGGCAAAACTCACTTGTCCGGGTAAGGCACATGGTGGTGATCTTAGCGAAGCGATGATCCGGGAAGCACGGAAACGTGCGGAGACTGAGGATGCTGTAAACGTCACCTTCGACAAAATGGACGTTCAGTCGCTTCCTCTCGCGGATCAAAGTATGGATCGCGTGATGGCTACGCAGTTACTGATTCATGTTCCAGATCCGCGAAAAGCGATTCATGAGATGTGCCGGGTGGTTGCGCCGGAGGGACGTGTTGCAGTTTCAGATATGGACTGGGATGGACTGGCCGTAGGATGCAGCAACAATGAACTCGCACGTCAATTCACCCGCATGTTCAGCAACGGAGTTCGGAATCCAGTTGTGGTTCGTGAGTACGCCGGATGGCTTCGAGCCGAGGGCTTTGTGAACATCCAGACGATTCCCCTTCCTATCGTCTTCGATCAATGGTCGTTCTTTAAAGAATGGGTGATTGGACCCTCTGTTGCAGAATTCATTTCGCAAGGTTCGATGAGCCGTGAAGACGCGGGCGAATTCCTCCAAGATCTGGAGCAACGGAATATTGTTGGGAGTTTTTTCGCCGCTTCCACAATGTATACAGTCACGGGACAGCGCCCCGACTCAATACCCGGCCAAAAGTGAACCAGCTCTTGAAACGCTCAGGCCAGCCGGATGCCGCCGGCGACCTGCCAACAGGCGGCTGAAACTCGTGAATTTGTTGTCGCACGCTTAAGGTCGGCTCGTTGTGACCAAATGAAAGAAGCACGGCAATTCACAATTACAGGGGAAGGCTGGATCAAGAAGCGATTTGCTGGTTGCCAAGCCTGATCCATGTTGGCGTTCCTCCCCCAGGAACGCCCCATGGAGCATCAGGTGTCCGGACTTTCAGGACACCCCCCGAGTCAGCAAAACAGAGGACGACTCGAGTGCCTCGTTGATGTTTGCGAGGATCTTTTCGAAGCAATGGACACAAGGACGCCATTGCTCGATTCCAGCGTGCAAACAATCGATTCTTAGCGGAATGATGTCAGCCGGGTTGGGAGTTCTGCGAAATGACGGCAGATTTCTGCAATGAACCAGCGGCTGCTTCCATCGATCTCCGGTCAGGCGGCTATTTCAATCCTTTCGACCGTCGGTCTCCAGGACTCAACCTCTGCCCAAATCTGGCCCTTTGCGATGTTTTGCTTATTCATATTCGCAACTACCCTGGGGGCACGTCGTTGCTCTAGAGCAACAAGCTGATTGCTCCCAGGCAATCAAAACCCCGACCTGCAGAGATTCGGCTAAGTTTCAAGGCAAAATCGGAGATTCAAAGTGCCGAAGGCCGCATGTTAGAATCTCGACCACCATCGATATGAAAGAAAAGTCAGCAAGTTTCCGCGTCCGGATCGCCTTGCGCAGAAATCGACTTTATGTGAAGGCAGAGCAGCTCAGGCTATTGCTCTCGCCTAAGAACGCCAAGAAGATCCTGTTTTCCGGAAGGGTTGACTGGATTGACGATATTAAGAAGGGATTTCGTCG
The DNA here is from genome assembly GCA_963832035.1 of uncultured Acidobacteriaceae bacterium. GTDB lineage: Bacteria > Acidobacteriota > Terriglobia > Terriglobales > Acidobacteriaceae > Telmatobacter. The sequence continues at coordinate 730,673 of CAWHSK010000007.1, forward strand.
CCTGCCCCACGAGATTGAGTTTGGAGGCATAACCGAGGACAGTTTCAATCGCTATGACATCGTAGTGCCACTGAGCCTCGCTGCCCTGGAGGAGGCTCGACGATGTTCCCTTCGTCAGAACAGCACGCTTCCGTTGCCGACTGCACAGGCAGTACGCCTTTGCGACGACAAGTATCTGTTTAATGATGCGCTCATCAAGGCCGGGTTCGGACGGTACATTCCGAGAATGGCGCATGGGCAGGCGTTAACGCCGCCGTTCATCCTGAAAAAGCGCATCGGCGTATGGGGGAAAGACTGCTACATCATCCGCAACTACGACGACCAAGCGGGGCACGCAGACCGCATTAATAGTCCCGAATACTTCTGCCAGGAAATCATCGCCGGCCCCATCGAGTTCGCAACACACATTCTGTTCGTCGACAACAAGATCGTGAAGGCTCTGAACATCAAGTATGAATTCGCAACCGACACGCCAATCAAAGGGCAGGACACCCCTATTTTTCAGGTGGTTCATCGTTGCCCGTTTCTGGATCTGTTCGAGCAGATATTGCGAACGATCGAATTTGAAGGGCTTTGTTGCGTTAATTACAAAGTTGCGAAGGGCCAGCCGTTTCTCCTCGAGATCAATCCCCGCTTCGGCGGAAGTCTTGCGCCTTATTTCTTTTCCTTCGTAAGGCATTTCGCCTCGTAGAGGGGACGGGCACTCAATGCTTGAGCGAAAGCGCGATGATACTGAAAGGGCCGCTTCCCGAAAGCGTATAGGGAGATCCCGCGGCCTCCTTTACGCCGGTGCTGGTCGCTGTGTAGACGAAGAGCGAAGAAGTAGTCAGCACATACAGATGGCCGGCTTTATCCCAAGCCATTTGTGTCACGGGATTTGAAGGCACCAAGCTGCCGATTTTCGTGATCGGGCTGGCGCCGTTGAAAGCGAAGAGCTCGAATCCGTAAGAGCCGGCGACTACAAGAAGGTTGCCGGAGGGGGCTATGCTCATGGCGCTTAGCGTTCCAATACTGGCCGTGGGCATATTGGTATAGTTGCTCTCTGTCGAAATATTCCCTTGTGTGTCGACGGTGTAACTGGCGAGAAAGTACGGCGTGGAAAGCTTGGATATGCTCGGATAGTATTTGCGGAATGCGAAGGCGAGATGATTGGAAGGATCGCCTGTGAGCATTGCGGGGCAGTAAAAATCCTCTGGATCGCTCGGTTCGGGGGCCTCAGTGTAGCGTCCATCAGGAGTGAGCCAGCCACCACTTATTTGGAAAATAAGAGTGGTTGGAGTGAAGTCACTGCCGTCATGCTCGCACCCGGTGAAGAATCCAAATTTGTTCGTTCCCAGGATCCTTATGGGATTCGGAGGGCCGGCATGCTCGATTTGCGTGAACCAACCGACTGGTTCACCAAGTGCGCCGCCAGTCCTTATCGGATAAACCTCGGTCGCGGTGGCATCGCTGCAGGCGGCATCGATAACCAGGCTATATAAGTAGAGGCCTGTGTAGTCAATTTGCGTGGGTCCGAGCTTTGCGGGACAGCCGTTGGTGTTGTATTGCTGAGCGTAGGTGACCGGTCCAGGGGTTAGTAGGCCGCCGACGCCGATGTTGAAGGAGTATATGTTTTCGTTATCGATACCGGGACCAAAGAGGGTCTTGCTGGTCGTGGAAAGATGGCTGACGCTAGCTGGGATGGGCAATCCGGGGATAGGTGCAAGCTGCCCGCTTGCGGTTGCGGAGTATCCCGAAATCTGGGTCGAGCCCGCGACATATACATACGCGACGGATTGCCCCTTCGACGATTGCGTGAGTCCAGCTGTAAGGCAAATCGCGATTGAGGTTGCGACGACCTTGAAAGATTTTTCCATGAGAGCCCTCTGCGGCGCTCGGGAACAATAAACCTCTTCGACCGGCGCAACGTCCCTTCGTAGCGCCTCGATTTTCAAGTTGCTAACTGGTTACTCGAAAGAAGTTGTCGTGCCAGATAAATATTCCCGAACTACCGTGTGCCGATGGATGCTGTGGAACTCCCCGCTGGTTGCCTCAGTGAACATTTCATTGATCCCAAAAGCTCGACCGCGAAAACAAAGGCCGCACAGGGGCGGCCTTTGTTTTAATCGAACGCTTTGAACTGAACGATGGATTTACCAGCGTCCCCAGGCGCGGGTGAAGTAGTCGGAAAGGGTCATGCCAATGAGGACGAGGAACGTGAAAAGCCCTGCGCCGACGGTGAGCATGGTGAGTTTTGTCGAATACTTCACGTGCATGAAGAAGAGCACGACGAGAATCATCTTGCTGGCGGCGATGGCCAGGGCGACGACCGGATTCCAGAACAGCGTGAGTCCCTTGGTTATGTGCCACTCTCCCAGATCGATGTAGGATGCCCAGACCGTAATCGCGGTCGCCACGAGTAGTGCCAGCACGATCGTCAGGTACACGCGGGGGGGAACGATGTGATGGTGGCTCTCGTGCTGCTCGATGGATTCGTCTTCGTGTTGTTGCATAAAGTCCTCACGGGCTTAAGCCCGACACTCGATTTGTTGCACTCCCGCCTTGGCTGAAGCCGGCGCTTTTAAGATCACTTACTAGTGCCGGCTGATGAGGTAAAGCAGCGGGAACAGGTAGATCCAGATGATGTCGACGAAATGCCAGTACAGGCCAAAGTTTTCAACGTATGTGACGTGGCCGGTCGTGTATGCGCCGGCCTGCGCCCGGAAGATCATGTAACCGAGAATTGCAATGCCGATGATCATGTGCAGTGCGTGCATGCCGGTCATGGCGAAGTAGAGGAAGAAGTAAAGCTCGGTGTGTCGCGCCATATCGAGCGGCAGCGGTTTGTCGTGGTATTCCTTGTAGACTTCCTCGTCTGACGCCGGATTCAGAAACGACTGCATGCTGTAATGCAGGCCGGGGATATGGTGCTTGTCGTACTTTTCCTTGTACTCGATTGTCTTGATACCGAGGAAGACGAGGCCGAGGATGAAGGTGAGCACGAGGCAGAGAACGAGTGCGCCTTTTTTGCGCATCTCGGCGGACCACACGCCCATGGCCATGGTGAAGCTGGAGGTAATGAGGACAGCGGTGTTGGCGGTGCCCCAGAAAATCTGCAACTGGTGAGACGCCTCGACGAAGGCTGGGTAATACCAGTTGCGATAGATGAGGTAGGCGGTGAAAAGTCCGCCGAAGAACATGATTTCGGTGAGCAGGAAGAGCCACATGGCGAAGTTGGTGGCGTCGTTCTGCTGCGCGTAGGTTTCGAAGTGGTGGCGCTGGTAGGGCGGGTGCTCGTGATGAGCACCTTCTGTTGCGCCGTGCACGACGACTCCGGTATCGGTGACTACCTGGCTATCCGACACTCGCCACCTCTTTCTCTCGTTGGCCGTCGAGCCACTCGTAGTCGTATGCTTCGTGGTCCATGATCGGAATTGCGGGGAAATTCTCAGTGAGCGGCGGGGATTGCGTCATCCACTCAAGACCGGTGGCCTGCCAGGGATTTTCACCGGCGATTTCGCCGTAGCGGAGCGACCACGTGAGATAGAGCAGCGGCAGCAGGTAGCCAATGCCGAGAATGGTTGCGCCGGCTGTTGAGAATACGTTGAGCACCTGGAACTCCGGCGGGTAGGTTGCGTAGCGCCGCGGCATGCCGAGCGTGCCCAGGATGAATTGCGGGAAGAAGGTGAAGTTGAATCCGATAAAGGTGACGACGGCGGCGAACTGGGAGATCTTCTCCGGATACATGCGGCCGGTCATCTTGGGCCACCAGAAGTGAATACCTGCAAGGAAGGCCATCAACATGCCGCCCACCATGACGAAGTGGAAGTGGGCCACGATGAAGTATGTCTCAGTGAGGTGGATGTCGGTTCCGGAGGTTCCAAGGAAGACGCCGGTGAGGCCGCCGATGGTGAAGAGGCCCATGAAGCCGAAGGTATAGAGCATCGGCGTTTCGAAGGTGATGGAACCCTTGTAGAGAGTAAAGGCCCAGTTAAAGATTTTGATTGCCGAGGGCACCGCGACCAGCATTGTGAGCAGCGAAAACACCAGCATGGAGTAATTGGAGATGCCCATGATGAACATGTGGTGCGCCCATACAAAGAATCCAAAGACCGCGATGGCTACCGAGGAGAACGCGACCGCGGTGTAGCCGAAAACGCGCTTGCGGCTGAAGGTGGAGATGGTCTCGGAGATGACGCCCATGCCGGGAAGAATCATGATGTAGACGGCAGGGTGCGAGTAGAACCAGAACAAGTGCTGAAAGAGCAAGGGATCTCCGCCCTTGGTGGGGTCGAATACCCCGATGCCTAGGGTCCGTTCGAGCGCTACCAGCACGATGGCGATGGCGAGTACCGGGGTGCCGAGCACCATGAGAATACTGGCTGCGTAGTGCGCCCATACGAAGAGCGGCATGCGGAACCACGTCATGCCGGGGCAGCGCATCTTGTGGATGGTGACGATGAAATTTAGGCCAGTAAAGATGGAACTGAATCCAGCAACGAAGATCCCGACGCCGGTGGTGAGGACGTTTGTATTGAGGTAGTGCGTCGAAAGAGGGGTAGTGAATGTCCAGCCAGTGTCGACGCCACCGGTGATCATGGCGTACAGGATGATGCAGCCTGCAGCTATGTAGAGGTACCAACTGAGAAGGTTGATTTTGGGCAGAGCCAGGTCTTTGGCGCCGATCATCATGGGGATGAAGAAATTTCCCAGGGTCGCCGGCACGGACGGCACCAGAAATAGAAAGATCATGACGATGCCATGCATGGTGAACACCTTGTTATAGGTGTCGGTGGCCATGAGGTCAGACTGCGGCGTGAGCAGTTCAAGACGGATGAGACCTGCGAGCGCTCCTCCGATGAAGAAGAAGAACGTAATCGAGGCGAGGTACAGCATGGCAATCCGCTTGTGGTCGCCGGTCAGAAGCCAGCTCAGCAGACCCTTTTCCTTAGAGATGAAGTTCATCCTTGGGAGCCGGGCTGTTGACTGATCGGGAAGACTGACGATTGTGCTACTACTCATTTCTTCACCATCCCCTGCCCTGCGGGCTTTTGTCCGTCGGGCGTTGTCGTGCCTTCACTTTCCGGCAGCAGCGTGGTTGTGGCGGTCGTCTGCTGAACGCGGTAATCGGAGTTTAGAGTTTTGAGGAATTCGACCAGCGCGATCACACCATCTTCACTAATCTGACCCTGGTATGTGGGCATGATGGGCGCATAGCCCTGGGTGACGTGCTGCGAGGGATTCAAGATTGCATCCCGTAGAAATGCTTCGTCGACGATGGTTGTGTGACCGTTGGCGAGGGTGAGTTTGGCCCCGTAGACATTGGCGAGACTTGGTCCGCGCGCATCGGGACGAGCATTGTGGCAAGCTGCGCAACTGAGGCTGGCAAAGAGGCGCTCACCATTCTGAGCCAGCGATGCGCCGCTGGTAGAGCTGTCGAGCCATTTTTTAAAGTCGTCGGGAGTCATGACAACGATGTCGCCGACCATGTGCGAGTGATCTGTGCCGCAGTACTGGGTGCAGAAGAGGTGATAAGTCCCGGGTGTCGTGGCTTCAAACCAGACGGTGGTGTAGCGGCCGGGGATGGCTTCGCGCTTTACGCGGAAGGCGGGAATGGAGAAGCTGTGGAAGACGTCCTGCGAGATGAGAGTGAGTTGCACGGCGCGACCGGTGGGAACGTGGAGCGAATTGATCTCGTGCTGGCCGCCGGGATGCTCTGCCTTCCACATCCACTGCTTGCCGACGACGTAGATGTTCATGGCGTTGGCAGGCGGGGTGTAGATGCGGAAGTAGAGGAGCGCGCCCCAGACAAACATGATGAGGAACAGGCCGAGCGGAATGATGGTCCACGTTGCTTCGAGCATCGTGGAGCCTTCGATCTGCACCGCTACCGGGTGGCGCTTCTTGCTGTACATGATCGAGAAGCTGGTGACGAGCAGGATGACAATCGTCATCCCGATCATGCTGACCAGGACCATGAAGAAGTACAGTGCATCCATCTCCGGGGCGATCTTCGACGCCTCCGGTGGATACAGAGAGAAGTTCGTCAGCCACTTGACGAGAAATTGCCAGAGTACTGGACTGATGTGCATTCCGTTATCCGTTCACCTTTGTTCCTGAAGCAAGTTGGTCATGTGCCTGCCGGTAATCGCGGCGGAACATGATCCACATAAAACCGCCCAGAAGAATCACTGTCATGGCGCCGCCCATCTGCACAACGCGTGCAACGATGAGCGAGTGCTTATTGGTCGTCGGGTCGTAGTGATAGCAGTAGGTAAGAATGTTGTCGACTGGGGAACCGATGTGGTTGTTGGAGGCTTCGACCAGTCCGAGCCGGATATCTTTCGGCGAATATTCGACGCCCATGTAGTACTGGGCCAGCTTGCCCTGCGGTGTAACGATCTGGATGGAGCTGGCGTGGGCAAACTGCGTGAGCTTTCCGTCAGGCCCGGGTATCTTGACGTAGCCAAAGCCAACGGCCTTGGTGAGCGCATCGATGTTGGCCTGGGTGCCGGTCATGAAATGCCAGCCGTTGGCGGTTTCGGGATGTCCGTAGCGGTGGAGGTAGTTACGCTTCTTGTCGGCGGCGAGGTTCGTGCCTTCGCTGGGGTCGATGCTGACGATGATGATGTTGAAGTCTCTGCCGGGAACGAAGTTGACCATCTGCAGGGCGCCGGTGAGGCCATTGAGCTCTTCAGAGCAGAGCATGGGGCACTGATAGTAGACCAGCGCTAGGATGGCGGGCATTTTGCCGAAGTAGCTGGCGAGCTGGACCGGTTTACCCATGTCGTCAGTGAAGGTGAGTTCTAGCGGAAGCTGTTCATTCAGGCGCTGCGCTACGCCTACGCCATTGAGGATTGCGGGCGGCTTGTCGTTGGAGGGGCCCGTCTCCTTTTCGCCGTATCTTGATACCTGCGCCATCAGCGATGGGGTCAGCGCGGCAAGGCACAGGAGCATCGAGGCCACTATGCGGCTGCGTTGCCTGATGCTGCTAATCTTGTTCGCACTGTTACTGCTGTTCATACTTCAAATCGCCTTCTGCGGTTTACTGCGGTTGAGGACCACTCCTCAGGGGCTAAAGCCCCTCGTGAATTGATTCGCTCTTTCAGCACGACTGAAGTCGTGCTCTGATACAAACCTTTCGATTTCACAGCCTAGTTGTGGCTGTTTTCTTCGTGCTGCTGTGCTTCGGCTTTCTGGGCCGCTGCCAAATCCTGTTCGTAGCCGGTACGCGCAAAACCGCTTGTCAGCGGAGCCGTAATGGCTGGCTTCTGATCGCCTGCGAGGAGTGGGGCCTGTTGTACGGCCGGGGCTACCGGCAAACCTTGCTGCGCGATGATCTGAATGGCACGTTCGATCGGAATTCTGATTTTGCCCTGCGACTGGTCGACCCAGGTGTAGTTATCGAGAAGGAGGTCTTCGCGCAAGTGTAGGTCGGCGACGTCCTGGTTGCCGTCGTCGGTTTGTACTCGAGGTGTTGGGAAGGTCCTTGTGACCTCAGCGATTTTGTTTTGCATCTCCGGACTGGAGGGCAGATTGCCGAGTTCGCGGATCTCCGCGGTCTTGGTCCATTTACTGTTGGGGCCGTCTTCCCTGTTCATGTGCGTGTTGATGAGCTTGCCCATGCCGTAGGTGACGACGCCGCAAACCCCAACGAAGATGAAGAGCGAGGTAAGGAAGACAACGATGCCCGTGACCTGAACGTCGGTCTGTTCGTAGCCGGCGGAGGCGTCGATCTCCTTTGGTCCGTGGGAGCCGAGAATCTTCTTGTCGTCGGGTTCGTTGTGATCAAGCGTGGACATGTTCGGGCTCCAGAATTTCTGCAACGTGCGGATCGTTGGTCTGCACCAGCGCGCGCGTCTTCAAATTGTGGCTATAGAAAGCTACCCATATGGAAACCATGGCGGCCGGCACGGCGATGTATTCGAGGATTCCCCAGCTGAAGTGCAGGTTGCGGGCGGCATCCTTGAAGTTCGGCTCGATAAGCCAGAACAGATCGAAAGCCTTGGCGAAGATCATCCACTGGCAGACTCGAACGAGGCGCTTCTTGTTGCGCTTGATGTCGCGCGATAGCAGCAGAGAGAACGGGATCAGCCAATGGAAGATGAAGTCGAGGGTGATGATGATGCCCCAGTGTCCGCGAATGCGATCGAGATACCAGCCGATTTCTTCGGGCAGGTTGCCGGACCAGATGATGAGGAACTGGGCGAATCCAAGGTAGATGTTCAGCATGACGAAGGCGAAAGTGAACTTGCCGAGATCGTGCTGCTCAGTCGTGCGGAGGATCGTCTTGAACGGCTCGCCCTTGGAGAGACTGATGGAAGTGAGGATCGAGAGAGCCAGCACCGAGTAGCCCTGACCTACGAGGAAGAGCAAACCGTAGACCGAAGAAAACCAGGTGACGTCCATCGACATGACCCAGTAGATGACGGCTGCAGTCATGGTGAGGGAGTAGACCACGATGCCGGGTCCGCTAACGTTCTCGAGCTTCTTGATCCAGTAAGGCGTTGTTTCGATCGATTCGGTGTCGCGCTTGAGACCGAGTTTGTTCAAGCGCCAGGTATAGAGTCCCCAGATGCCGAAGCACAGCAGCATGACGATCACGTAAGTCGTCGGGTTCAGCATGGGGCGTTTGAAGTCGAGGCAATGCGCCTGAATTTCGCTGATCAGGCCGGACTTCAAGGCTGATTCCGTATCGCTGGGGTTGGTGTACTGCGCCCAGAGATAAAGCTTTTTCATGAAGATCACTGAGACGATCCAGTAGCCGAAGACCAGGGGAAGCGTGCGCGTGGCAGCTTCGAGTGGCCGGCGCAGCAGCAAGCCCCACTTACCGCCGGAACAGTATTGGACCATGAGAAGCGCGAGGCCGCCGACGGTCCAGCCGAAGGTGAGAAGCAGTCCGAGAACCCATGCGCGAAAGAAGTGGTCCCAGCCGAGCTGGTCCTGCGCCTGGCCGAGAAATGCGAGAATCACGGCGGCAATGGCAGCCACCGCTGCAACGACAAACGCCCGCGAACGCCAGCCGTCGACGAACGAGGGTGCGCTCAGATCGGCGGGAAGCGCTTTTGCGTGTGATGCTCCGTGTGTATCGTGAGCCATTGAACTCAATCCTTACTTCGCGGCCGCTGGAGCCGTTTTGCTTGCTGGAATCTTAATCAGTGGGTCAGCCGGGTTCGCCGGGGCCATTGCAGCCGTTCCTTCTTTGGCGGGCGGATAAGCTTGCACCGCCGTCGAAGGCAGCGCCCAGGGCTGCGCGTAGCTGGCCGGCAAATTTTGCCGCTCTGCAATGTCACTCAGTTTCTGTACTTGTACGCCCGAGGGCACGTCCTGCGCAGTAGCGGACTGGCTGAGTTGCAATGCCCGGATGTATGCGGCGACTGCCCAACGATCTTCGGGTGTCAACTGTTCGCGATAATCGGGCATTGCGCCATAGCCGTGTGTCATCACATAAAAATAATGCGAGAGAGGCTGGGCCCGGCGAACCTGGTCCTGAAGGTTGGCGGCGGGTTTGTAGCCGCGCTGAACAATTTCACCCAGTCCGTTGCCGACACGCGAGTGGCAGGGGGTGCAGTAAATATTGAAGCGTTCGTGGCCGCGCTCGAGCACTTCCATCGTGGCCGGGAATGGCAGCGTGTTCTGCTCTTCGCGATAGCCGTTGGCTCCCTGGATGACGCCGGTGTAGAAGTAACTATCTTCCTGCAGTTGGCCGCGTGCGACCGTATTGATGACCTGTGGACGTGCGCCGCGATGATCGGCGTAGAAGTCTGAGCCGCGCTGCGGAATCATTTTCGGTTGGTCTTGCATGTCCTGGCGGCAGCCGGCAATGAGGAAGGTAGCGGAGAGGGCTGCGACCACGGCAATGCGAGGCATCGCGGAAAAGCAGATCCTTCGACTCCGCTGCGCTGCGCTCAGGATGACGGCGTTGTTAGTGGGATGGAGGGTTTGCATCAGTACTCCACCTCCACGATCGAAACCGGCTCGAACTTTTTCAGATATTCTTTCGCTTCCAGAAGGTCGAACTTCGGGTCGAGGGCTTCGAGACAAAGGAAGAATTTGTCTGTCGTGGCGCCGTCGCGGAAGTTGGGCGCGTTGAAGAGCGGGTGATAGAGCTGCGGTAGGCCGTTCAGCGCCATCATGCCGAAGGCCGCCGAAAGGCCGGCCCACAGAATCGTCCATTCATATGCGGGAATGATGAATGCCGGCCATGAGTAGAGTGGGCGACCACCGATGTTCAACGGATAAGCAATTACGGAGATCCAGGTTTCCATCGAGAACATCGCAGCCAGGCCCATCAGTGCGCCGATGAGTGTGACAAGCGGAACGCGATTGCGATGGAAGCCAATAGCTTCCGCCGCCTCTTCAACGGGATAAGGCGTGTAGCAATCCATGCGTCGCCAGCCATCGAGGCGCGCTTGTTGCGCGGCGCGGACGAGGTCGCTCGGCGTATCGAATTCGGCCAGCAGGCCGTAGGTTCCTTCACGTGAGGGCATTAATCACCTGCTCCCGCTGTTGCTTTTGGCTTGATCTTGGCCGCGGGCAGAATCATGCGGATTTCGTTCATGGGAATCATGGGAAGGAAGCGGACGAACAGAAGGAACAGCGTGGTGAACAAGCCCAGCGTTCCGACGAAGGTCATGTAGTCCCACTTGGTGGCACGGTAAGTGCCCCACGAAGATGGAAGGAAGTCGCGATAAAGGCTCGTGACAACGATGACGAAACGCTCGAACCACATGCCGGTGTTGACCACGATGGAGATGAAGAACATGTACGGCAGCGAGGTGCGAAGCTTGCGCGACCAGAGCGTGGTGAGCGGAATGACGAGGTTGGAAGCGATCAGAACCCAGTAGGCCCAACCCATGGGACCGAAGGCGCGATTCCAGAACATGAAGGCTTCCCAGTGAGAAGCCGAGTACCAGGCCATGAAGGCTTCCATGCCGTAGCCGTAAGCCACGATGAAGCCGGTGGCGAGCATGACCTTGCCCATATTGTCGATGTGGCGCTCGGTGACGAGTTGCTCTAGGTGATAGAACTTGCGCAGCGGAATGGCCAGCGTGAGAACCATGGCGAATCCGGAGTAGATGGCGCCGGCGACGAAGTAGGGCGGGAAGATGGTGGTGTGCCATCCGGGCAGAACTGCGACCGCGAAGTCGAAGGTGATGACGGTGTGTACGGAGAGGACCAGTGGCGTTGCTAGACCGGCGAGAAGCAGAGACGCCGTCTCATAGCGCATCCAGTGGCGGATCGAACCGCGCCAACCCCACGAGAGCAGGCCGTAGGCGTACTGAGCAGGTTTGGATTGCGCGCGATCGCGGAAGGTTCCAAAGTCGGGAATCATTCCGAGATACCAGAACACAATGGAGATGGTGGCGTATGTCGAGACCGCAAAGACATCCCAGAGCAGTGGGGAGCGGAACTGCGGCCAGACGTTCATCGTGAGAGGGATTGGGAACAGCCAGTATCCGAGCCATGGGCGGCCGACGTGAATCAGGGGGAACATGCCGGCGCAGACTACGGCGAAGATGGTCATGGCCTCGGCAAAGCGGCTGATGGAGTTGCGCCAGGTTTGCTTGAAGAGCAGAAGAATAGCGGATATAAGGGTGCCGGCGTGGCCGATACCGATCCACCAGACAAAGTTGATAATCGCAAAGCCCCACGCGACTGGCTGGGTAATGGCCCAGATGCCGACGCCCTTGAGGAAGAGCCAGGTGACTGCGACGAGCAGCACGGTAGCGCCGGCGCCGGCGATCCCGAAGAACGCGAGCCAGCCCAGCGGCGTGTGCGGCGTAAGCACGATGCCGGAGATCTTTTCCGTTACTGATTTAAAGGTTTCACTGACGCCGACGACGCGGTATTCACCGGTCTTTGGATCGATGCCAGGGTCGCCTCTTTTGATTTCACTGGTCGCCATCGTGACTTCAACCCTTTTCCGGCGCGTGTTCCACCGGTTTCTGTTCAAGTTCAGGATTCATGTTCAGAACTTCAGCGAGATAGCGGGTCCGCGGACGCGTGTTCTGGTCGGCGATGACCTGGTACATGCGCTTGTCTTCGTTCAGCTTCGCGACCTTGCTGTTCTTGTCGTTCAGGTTGCCGAAGGTGATGACTGAGGCAGGGCACGCCTGCTGGCAGGCTGTGACGACATCGCCATCGCGAATCGGTCGGTTTTCCTTGTCGGCTTCGATCTTGGCCACGTTGATGCGCTGTACGCAGTAACTGCACTTCTCCATGACGCCGCGCGAACGAACGGACACGTCAGGATTGCGCATCAGCTTGAGGCTCTCGCTCTCGTAGTCGGAGTAAAGAAGGAAATTGAAGCGCCGCACCTTGTAGGGGCAGTTGTTGGAGCAGTAACGAGTGCCCACGCAGCGGTTATAGACCATGGTGTTGATGCCTTCGGGCGTGTGCACCGTGGCTCCCACTGGGCAAACCTGTTCGCACGGAGCATTTTCGCAGTGCTGGCAGGTCATGGGTTGGAAGTGAGCTCGGGGAGCAGCGAGATCGCCTTCGAAATAGGAATCGATGCGGAGCCACTGCATATTGCGGCCGATGCGGACTTGCTGCTTGCCCACGACGGCGATGTTGTTCTCGGCATAGCAAGCCACGATGCAGGCGTTGCAGCCGGTACAACTGTTCATGTCGATCGACATGCCCCACTTGTTGCCGTTGTACTCCCAGTTGGGGAAGAGCGTGGTGTCGTATTCAGGAGTGTCGTGGCCTTCGCCTTCGTGCGCAAAGTTGGGATTGGCCTTGAAGTCCTCAAGCGTGGCGTAGCGGATGATGCCGCGCGGTCCGAGAGCTTCCACAGCTTCGAGCGAGTGATTCTGATTGCCTACGTCGGTAAGGTTCTTGCCCCGATGATCCTGGTAGTGGCTCTTGGTGATCGCGATGCCCCACTTGCCGTCCACTTTCTTGATCGAGCCTGTGGAGTAGAACGGCGCAGCTGTAGTGCGGACGAGGAAAGCGTTAAAGCCTGCGCCGGAACCAACGCGGCCGGCGAACTGGCGCCCATAACCCATATAGAGGGTGACGGAGTTGTCAGGATGACCGGGACCAACCATCACGGGAGCCTTGACCGTGCCGCCGCCTGCGCTGATTTCAACGATGTCGTCTTCTTCGAGCTTCAGACTTTCGAGCGTTGCGCCAGAAACAATTGCGGCGTTATCCCAGCTCAGGTTGGTGACGGGCTTGGGGAGTTCCTGCAGCCAGCCCACGTTTGAATAGCGACCGTCGTAGATGTTGGGGTCGGGACGGAAGATGATTTCGAACTGATCTTTCGGGTTCGGCGCGGGAACACTGGATGATGCTGATTTCGGGGAGCCGCCGCTAGTAAAGGTTGTGTTCTCGATCCAGCCGGCGTGGAGCGCCTTGCGCCACCCCGCCTCGAAGTCGCCCTTGATGTTGTCCTTCTGCGTAATGCGGACAGCCTCGTAGGCGCTGAGTTGCGGATTGTCGAGGATGGTCTGGAAGACATGGTGCGCGCTCTTGCCGCCGTAGAGGGGTTCGATCATTGGCTGCACGATGGAGACTGTGCCGTCGTAAGCGCGGGCATCGGACCATGATTCAAGGTAGTGCGCGGAGGGAATGTGCCAGTTGGCTAGATGGGCGGTCTCATCGTAATGCGAGCCGAGATGCGCGACGAGTTTGGCCTTTGTGAATGCTTCGTTGAATCCCAAATCGACCGGGGCTGAGTAGACCGGGTTGATATCGAGGATGACGAGCCAATCGACCTTGCCGGCATTCAAATCGGAAATGAGATTTTTGAAGTCGCCGTTTTGATCGCTGGGCAGAGGCACTGCGGGATCGGAGGAGACCGTGACGGTCTTGCCGACGTTGCCGAGCGCTTGATTGATGGCCAGTGCGAGGGCCGCTACGGATTCGTCTTGATAGAGGCCGGGAATTACTGCGCTCTTGCCACTGGAGGCCTTAAGGTCCTTCGCGAGGGCCGCGAGAAACTTGCCTTGCTCGCCAGTCCAGTTGTACTGCGGAGCGGTGGCACCGGATGCTCCGACGGATGCGGCGAGGGCGGCCGCGAATGCGGGAACTTCGCTGGCCCGCAGGCCAAGGCGATGCTCGGCTTTCATACCGGTTGTCGTCGGCGAACTCTCGATGGTGTAGAGCCGGTTCATGCCGTTGGCGGGATCTTTGCGACGCTTTGCATAGTCGGCAACGAGCTTGTGAAAACCGGGGTAAGCCGCACCGGAAAGAAAATCCGCATCGAGCGAGACGATTACATCGGCGGCACTGAGGTCGTACTGAACGTTGTAGCCCTTGGCCAGAAACGTGCCGGCGAGTGCTGGTTCGTACTGCACCAGAGTCGCCCTGGGCCATGCCGCCTGCACGGCTTTCCACTGGCGCGCGAGTGTGGGAGAGGTGATGGTGGCCGAGAGGAAATAAATTCCAACGCCGTCTTTAGTGCTTGCTACCTTGTCGTGCAGCGCTTGAGCGAACTCGGACCATTCGCGATTCTCGCCTTCAAAGGTCGCATGCTGCGAGCGATCTGGGTCGTAGAGATCGAGCAGCGAACCTTGCGAGAAGACGTCGGACGAACCGTGATTGTATGCGTGATCGGGATTGCCGTCGACTTTGACGGGGCGGTACTGATCGCTCTTGACCAGGACCGGAACTCCACCGGTGGGAAGAGGATTCACACTGGCGAAGTAATTCGGCTTGCCAAGCAAGAGGTCTTCGGGCGCCTTGACGTAGGGGTAGATGGGCTCGTCGGGTTGCTTGGTACATCCCGCAAGGCCGGCGAGCGCCATGGATGCGCCCATGATTTTGAGGAAGCCGCGGCGTGAAACCGGATCGACCCACTCCTGCGCCGCGCTCGGAAATTCCTTTTCCACTGCAGCCTGGAATTCGGGCGTATTCTGGAGTTCGTCCAGCGAACGCCAATAGCGCTTGCCTGCCGTACCCTTCAGCTCGGCTCGCACCTGTTGCAGCGTCATCGGTGTTTCATTTTCAGCAAGGTTCGCCTTGCTTTTTTCAATCTCCACGGTGTTCCCCGTCTGATTCGTTCCTGCATTCATCTGTTCGCGACTCATCGGTGACAAACCTCGCAGCTGCTCAGTTCGTTGGGAGTGCGAATGTGGTACTGCTTCAGAAGAAAGTGACCCAGTTGATCCTGGCTGGTGAACTTTTCGTAATGCAGCGCTGCTGGAAGTTCGACGGCCGGTGAATCTTGGGACTTTCCTGTTGTGGCCGATTTCGGCATTTGCAGTGCAGCAACCTGCGTGCCCTCGCCACTGGGATCCTTGACTGTGCAGTTCACGCCCTGCGCGGTAGGAGTGCCTTCTTTGACTTCGCTTGTCGCGCACCACACCGGACGATCGAACGCCGGCTCTTCCCATGCCATGTTGTAGACCTGCCCGGTGGGACGGAGATTCTTGGCCGGGTTGCGATGGCAGTTGAGACACCACTCCATCTGCAGCGTGTTCTGCGCGTACATCAGGGGCATCTGATCGACGCGGCCGTGACAGCTTGCGCATCCGAGACCCTTGTTCACGTGAATTTCATGGCTGAAGTAGACATAATCGGGAAGGTCGTGCACCTTGATCCAGGGCACTGACTCACCGCTGGCCCAGCTTTCGCGCACGGGCTGCAACAGAGCTGCGTTGGTCCAGATCTGAGCGTGGCAGTTCATGCAGGTCTTGGTCGGGGGAATGCCTGCGTAGCTGGATTTCTCAACCGAGGTGTGACAGTACTGGCACTGAAGGCCCAATCCCGTAACGTGGTGTTTGTGGCTGAAAGGAACCGGCTGCTCCGGTCGCTGGCCTTGGCGAGTAACCCATGGGGAGCGCTGCAACTGATCGAGCGTTACTCCAAGTGCAATCACAATCAGACCAGTCAGCACCAGGCTCGCTCGAGCCAAAGCATTGGAGCTGCGGTCAAATATCTGCGCCATGAATGCTTTCCTGCTTGTTGTTCGTTGTCCAGTAGTTTGTGCACGCAGTGCTGGCGGTCACACAGGTTGTGGTTAGATTTCTTTTTCGGACAAAACCCACCTGAAAGGCGGACGACCCCGAAAATTCAATATAGCAGCCAGAGGCCTATCTGTAACGGCCTCAACAGTTGAGTGAACAAAAAATGTTTATACAGCTTAACTTTTTGTAATCTCTTGAAACATAAATATGTTCCGACAAAGGAAAATGCCCAGAAATCCGCGCAATGTCGCGTGTCTGACTGTCTCAGAGAATGGGATGTTTTGCAGTTAGTTTTGCACTGATTTTTAGTAGCGCCAGGATTTTGTGTCGGCATCCGCCGGGGCAGTCGCGAGCATGTGCTCGACCATCTTCGGCAGAACTCGCTGCGTCCATTCGGAGTTGTTCTGTTGCATGGTGTACTCCGATGGACCGCCGGTGTAGCAGTGGGGCATGCCGGGTCCGTACTGAAAGGTCGCGTCGGAATGCGGGTTGCGCGTTTCCTGAAGCTGCTTATCGAGGATGTGAACGGCGTTATTGAGAAAGTACGTGTCACCATCGCCGACTGCAATGTGCAATTTGCCTTCGAGTTTGGGACCCAGCGTTGGCCAGTCGCGCTTGAGAATGGCCGCCAGATCGTAGTGATCGTGCCAGTAAGCAAGCACTTTCTTGTCGATGGCGCCGGTGAGTGGATTGATGATTTCTGCGGGGTAGCCATCGCTGGTGGCGGGAGAAAACACGGCCTGCCAGATGTCCCACTGCTCGGTGGAGCGGCCGTGAGTGCCTAAAACGTACTCATAGGCAAACTCGGCGCCAGCCTCGGCGGTGATGGTGCCGTCGGGCTTGCGATCGGCGGCAATCGGCACCACGCCGAAGTCGCCCTTGCGGACGAAGGCATTGGCGTCGTCGTAGAGGTTGATGTTCTGGTAGGCGTGGAAGTCGACTGGGTCGGGACAGGCGACATATGCGCCGTTGTAGAAATCGGGATAGAAGACCTGGGTTGCGAGGGCCTCCCAACCGCCAGTCGATCCGCCGTAGGTGGCACGTGCCCAGCCCTGGCCGATGCCGCGATACTTCTTCTCGAGCATCGGGATCAGTTCGGCATTAATTGCAGTGCCGTACGGGCCGACATTGGCGGAATCGACATCGTAGGAATCGTCGTAGTAAGGGTTGGCGTTCTGCACGTAGATGAGGATCACGCGGGGCAGGCGGCCGGAGGTCCAGTCCTGAAAAAGGCGATAGCCGATCTGTTGCCGGTGAAAGTCAGGAGATTTGGTGTCGGTAGGTGCAATAGCAGTGAATTGTGCCGGGCCGGTGCCGGGATGGTAGTGATCCTGGTAGACGATTACTGGATATTTTGCGTCGGGATGCTCGTCGAACCCGTCCGGAATAAGGATCCACGCACTCAGGTAAGTATCGCGGCCCCAGAAGGAGCTCAGTTTCTCACTTCGAACGCGTTCGTATTTGAGCCACTTTGCTGTGGCCTTCTGCTGCGCAATGATCTGCGGATCTTCGGGTGTGCCTTCAATGGCAGGGAAGACCTGGTCGAGGGTGAGCTTGATCGGAGCTTTGGCGTTTGGGTCGAAGTGGATCTTCTGCGCCTTGTTAAAGGGGTTGCCCGGTTTCTGATTCCAGCGCTGACCTTCGCCCTTGTCCGGTGGGAGCCAGACGGTTTTGCCAGAAGCAAGATGGAACTGCTCATAGACGTTGAAGACGGCCTGCACGTAGTAGTCGCCCGCATCGAGATTTGCAAGCGAGCGGCGGGGATAGCCGAACGTCTTTGCATCTACGATGAGCGGAGTGCCGGGCGCGAGGTTTTCCGCATCCACACCAAACCCCTGCGCGGAGTCATAGGTCTCGGAAAGCTGCATGCGCGGCTCGGGGTTCTCGGTTTTCGCGATGACCAGGATGAGATGGCCATTCAGAGGCTTATTGGAGGGAACGGTCACTTCAATACGTTGTGCACTGCAGAGGGACACGGCGCAAACCAGCACTGCAGCCCCAAAAGTCTTCTTCATTTTGTTCTCGATTCGTCCAGATGGACAGAAGTTTATCGCCCAACACCCTTCGAGCGCCGAGTGTACTTGGGCCTTATGGCTTCAAGAAGGCCATGATGCCACCGCCGATCACGATGAGAGAACCTCCGACGTAGATGGGCATGGTGGGCGATTGACCGAATCGGACTTTGGCGAGCACCTGCGCTGCGAGGAAGAACAGCGCAACGTAGACGCCGAGGAGTTTGCCGAAATCCCAACGAGGCAGGTTCACGGTCGAGCCGTAGAGGGCAAGAACCAATGTGCCGCAGGCAAGGGCGAGCGCGCGACCGGTGCCCGAGTTGCGATAAAAGGCGGTTTGGAAGAATGAGTCTCCCCAAGCTTCGAGAAATGCAGCAATGGCGAGTACGCCGACAGCGCCCAGAGGGTTCTGGACAAGCCGATTAAGAAATGACATGAAGACGACCTCCGGGTACCTGAGAAATGGGGACTTTGTGCGGACGCACGCGGTGAGTGGCGCAAAACATCTGGAGAGGATCATGTAGATCGTAACAATGGAAGCATTTAGAATTCATAAAAGCGTTTCAGCCGGTTGCTCTCTGCCATAAATTCATTCCTTTTTGTGGACATAAGTCCAGGGGTCGACCTCTATCAACCGGTGAATTGCTTGAAAGGATGGGGCCATGAAATATGCAGGATTACTGGTGATGCCGGCTGGATTCTTTCTCTCGATCGCGGCACTGCTTCTCTTTCCAGTTTCGGTACAGCGCACCGCATTCATCGTGGGCGGGCTCGCCGTTGAAGCCATGGGCCTGGTGGTGGCGGTGCGAGGCCACATGCAATTGCGGAGCGAAAATCGATGACCCCGATGGCGCCGATGCCCTTTCCTGAAACCTCGTACGCGCTGACGCTGGGACTTTTGATGCTGGCGCCGCTTGCGATTGCCGGCATAGCGCTTATGAACGCGGGGCTGGGCAGATCAAGTTCGGCCATGCAGTCGTTACTGGGGAGTCTTGTCGTGATTTCAACGGCGTTGATTGCGTTTGCAGTTGTGGGATCCGCGATTGCCGCAGGTACGAACGGCGATCACATTTTACATCTCGGGGGAAAAGCGTGGAATTGGGCAGGTGCGGGGCCGTTGTTTTTGAGCGGTCTTGTCAGGACCAGTGCGCGCATGCAGCTTGCGGCTTTGTTCGAGCTGCTCTCGGTTGCGCTGGTGGTCCTTATTCCATGGGGGGCGGGAGCCGATCGCTTGCGGCTGCCGGCTGGAGCGGCAATTGCGGCGATCATGGGGGCGACGGCTTTTCCCCTGGCGGCACATTGGACATGGGGCGGCGGATGGCTGGCTCAACTGGGCGAGAATTTTTCGTCTGGAGCCGGATTTCTTGATGGAGGCGGAGCGGCCTCAATACATGCGCTTGGCGGCGCATCGGCGCTTGCGGTCGTGTGGATTGCTGGCCCACGCAAGGGCAAGTTTCCGCGCGAGGGCTTGTCCACAGCGATGCCGGGACACAATGTGGTGTACGTGCTGCTGGGCTGCTTGATCGCGCTGGTGGGGTGGCTTGCATGGAACATGGCCGGCTCCCTGCTGTGGCTGAATGCCGGGCCCGGACAGTTGGTGGCCACGGCAGCCAATACCTTGCTCTCAGCAGCAGCGGCTCTTGTGGCTACGTTCACGGTGACGCGCATTCGATTTGGCAAGCCAGACGCAAGCTTGTGTGCGAATGGCTGGCTCGCAGGATTGGTAACATCGAGCGCATGCGCGGGGCTGGTTCCTCCGATTGACGCGATCTTTACGGGACTTGTGGCCGGGGTGATGACGCCGCTGCTGGTGGAGTTGTTTGAGCTGGCATTGTCGATTGACGACCCATCGGGCGCTGTCGGCGTTCACGGCGCAGCAGGGTTGTGGGGACTTGCCGCGGCAGGAATGTTTGCGCCGCATGAGGGTCAGTTCGTTGCACAACTGATGGGCGTTTCGGCGCTGCTGGGCCTGATGCTGCCACTGGTGTATTTTGTGTTTTGGCTCGTGAATCGCGTGCTCCCGTTCCGCGTAGATCCCGATGGCGAACGCCTTGGCATGGACATCCACGAGCTCGGCGGTAATGCATACCCTGAGTTTGTGGTGCACCGCGACGAATCTTATCGTTAGGATCTCCCAGACGGATCCGAAGCCTTCACACCAAAGTGGACTGCTATCTGCCGCATAGCACGTGTAAGCTGACCTCAGGACCACCAACTGCATGGGATTGCTGACGCATCTCTTTTATCCCTGGGGCCTTCTGCTCCAGGCTGCGGCGATTATTCACTTCATTCGCCGCCGGCCCGACACCTATTGGCTCTACATCATTCTTTTCCTCGGGCCTATCGGCGCGATCGTCTACCTGTTCGCCGAGGTCTTCCCGGATCTGGGTCTCCTGAATCAGTCCTTCAAGGGAATCTCGCGGCGGAAGCGCATTGCCGCTCTCGAACTCACGATTCGCGACAATCCTTCCGCCGGAAACTACGAAGAGCTTGGCGAACTCTGCATGGACGATGGGCAGCTGCAACGTGCCCGCGAGGCGTTCGACAAGGCTATCGGCGCGCGTTTAAATACGCTGGATTGCTTCTATCGGCGAGGCGCATGCGCCGTTCTGCTGGGTGACGCTGCGGCATCTCTGCCAGACCTGGAAAAGGTGGTCGCCAAAGAGCCGAACTACGACTTCAACCGTGCTCCTGCGTTGCTGGCTCATGCTTACGCGCTGACAGGAGAGAAGAACAAGGCCGACACCCTCTTCCGTCGTGTGACCGTTGTTTCGACTTCATCTGAAACTTATCTGAATTTTGCAGATTTCCTTGCGTCCGAGGGACGCTCTGCCGAGGCACGCGAGTGGGCGCAAAAGGTTCTAGACAAGGAACCGACCATGCCGCGATACCTGCGGCGACGCGAACGGCCATGGTCACGGCGAGCTCGGAGAATTTTGAAGAAGCTTAAGACGGGGAACAGAGATTAGAGATCGAGGTTAGGCAGTTCGAAGAGAATGCGCGCCGCAGTTTCGAACTCCGAAGGTGAACTACTTTCCAATTATTTTTTCGCCATGAGCAACATCAGGGCGAATAGAACAACCGGCACAAGGGCCAAGGCCGCGTAGAGCAGCACCTTCCTGTTTACCTTGCGGCCGGCGACATTCACCGGCTTTTCACTCCGTGACTCAATGCCAACCTGCTCCTGGTGCTCGAGGTCCCACATGAACTCGCTGGCAGTCGCATAGCGGTGCCGCGGCTCACGCTCGAGCGCGCGATACAGGATTTCTTCAAGCTGCGGCGAGATTTCGGAGTTCAATTCGTGCGGCGGCTTCACGGGGTTCAGAAGGCGCTCGTTCATCACGGCGAGCGGGTTCGGCCCTACGAATGGCACTCGACCGGTGAGCAGCTCGTAGAGAATGATGCCCACAGCGTAGATGTCGCTGCGCTGGTCGCCGCGCGCACCTTTCACCTGTTCCGGCGAGATGTAATCGGGCGTACCCAGCAGGGACGAGACGTTTACAAACGTCAGCCGCCGCGCTTCTTCCTTCATCGCAATGCCGAAGTCGATCAGCTTGATTTGATCGTTGTCGTCAACCATGATGTTCTCTGGCTTAAGGTCGCGATGGACGATGCCACGCTTGTGCATGTAATCAAGCGCATCGCAGATGCCCAGGGCGATCTTTAACGCGCGCTCGGTAGGCAGCTTTTTTTCCTCGTTCAGAATGGTTCGCAGGAGTCGCCCTTCGACCCACTCGATCACCATGTAAACGCGACTGCGTTCTTCGCTGTTGAATACCTTCACGACTCCCGGGTGGTCCAGTTCCTGGCCGATCTCCTGCTCGCGATTGAAGCGCTCGATAAGAACCGGATCCGCCTCCATATCGGGGAGTGGAACTTTGATTGCGACCCGTTTGCCGGAATTCAGGTCGACTGCCCTGTAGAGCACGGACATGCCGCCGTGGGCGACGGCAGCCTCGATGCGATAGTGGTCGAGAGTGTCTCCGGCTTCGTAGGTGGTCATCTTCGCCTGTCAGGTTTCGATACCACCGATTGTTTCACGCCGCAGCACAAAGAACTCATAAGGAAATGCGCCGATAGGCCGATGCTCAGGCACTATGATGATTGGAGCCTATGCACCGCATTCTGAGACTGCTGACGGCCTGCCTCTGTTTTGCCTGGGGAGCGGCGCCAATCCTGTTGCATGCTGCACCGGGACCAAAGGATTCTCGTAAACATCCTTCGCAGGAGACAGGATTCCTCAATCGCAGAATTCAGATTGGGACGAATTGGTATCGCTACCAGGTTTACGTTCCGGAAGATTGGCACCGGGACAAGCACAAGCTGTGGCCGGTCATCGTCTTTCTGCACGGACGCGGCGAGCGCGGCTCCGAGGGGATGTGGCAAACCCAGATCGGATTGCCCGAGGCCATTCGCGACCATCCCGAGCGCTGGCCCTTCATCGTGGTGCTGCCGCAGTGCTCGATCGACCGCTACTGGACCGACAAGGACATGCTCGCCATGGCCATGGCCGAGCTTGACGAAGAAACGACCGAGTTTCAAGGCGATCCTGCGCGCACCTATCTTTCCGGACTCTCCATGGGTGGGTACGGCGCGTGGGAGCTTGCGCGTCAACACCCCACGCGCTGGGCTGCCATCGCCATCGCGGCTGGAGGCATCTTCTGGAGCTACGCCAAGGAGCGCTGGGCACAAGCCTCGACGCTGCCCGGCGAATATGCGCAGGCCGTGGGACACACGCCAATCTGGCTGTTTCATGGAGCCGACGACAACATCGTGGCTCCCCGGCAGGACGAACTGCTGTACGCGGCCCTAAAGACGGCGGGAGGCCGCGTGCGGCTTTGGGTCTACCAGGGACTGAAACACGATAGCTGGACGCGCGCCTTTAATGAGCCTGAGTTGCCACGCTGGCTTCTGCAGCATCGGCGAGAAGCACAGGAACTCTCACCGTTCGCCGAGCGCGTTTCGATCCCCTTGCACCCGCCGGCACTGAAACTCACGGCGGCCCAGCTTGATGCCTTCGCCGGCGAATACGTGGATAAGCGAGGGCTGGTAGTTGTTACGCTCTTTCGCCAGGGGGAACAACTCTACCAGAAGAATCACTTTGGTGAGATCGCGGAGCTGGCAGCGGAATCCAATTCGGTCCTTTTCTACCCGATCGGAAGCAGTTTGACGCGGATTGCGGTTGATCGCGACCCCCAAGGCCGAGTGACCGCGCTGGTGCTGCATGACGACCGCCATGACGATCGCTGGGAACGAATGCGGGCGCCCCTGCGTACTCATTCACAGCCGGATTAAGAGGCCATTGCCAGGCTCGCGACGATTCAGAAGAATAGAATTCCGTTAGCTCCAAGGAGGTACAGAATGTTTTGCAGTGGATGTGGTCAGGCTCTTGTGCTGGGGCAAGCGGTTTGTCCCCAATGTGGCCGCCCGACGGCCGCGCCTCCTCCTCCCGGTGTGCCGAACCTCGCGTTTGAGGTGGCCAACTACTCCAATCGGGTGCGTGCGCTCAGCACCGTTTGGTTTATCTATGGCGGGTTATCGCTACTGCTCGGAATCGTGGGGCTGGCCTTCGCCAATTCCTTTCTAAATGGCGGCGGCTTCTGGATGCATGGTCCATGGGCACGCGGTGGTTTCCCGCTTGGACCGGGCTTTGGACCGGCGATTATACATTTCGCCTGGGTCATGGTGATTCTGCGTTCTGGACTTGCCTTTGTGGCCGGTTGGGGTCTGATGGAACGCGCGCCCTGGGGACGCGTTGTTGCTATTGTGGCTGCGTTCCTCAGCATTCTCAAGATTCCATTTGGAACCGCGCTCGCCATCTGGACCCTCGTGAGCCTGCTCGGATATCGGAATACTTCGCTCTACGATCAGTTGTAGACGCTTGCGAAAGACGTTACACGTTTCAGCGAGTCGCGGCTGATAACTCAGCCTCGTCGCGACCCGCGCCCATCAGCATCAAGGAACGCTGCGCAAAAGGCGAATAGACCAGCAGGGCCATGCAGGCCAGCGCCAGTCCCGCATTGATGTGGTGCATCAGCAGGAAAGGCGAGAGCGCCCACAGCACATCGGCAACGAGGATTGCGGGCCACATCTGCAGAAACTTCCGACGGACTCCGGGTGCACGAAATAGAACCGCGCACAGCACGAAGGCGCGGACAGGGATCAGGATCGCCGCCGTTCCGATGAGGGCGCAGAAGACCAGCGTCGCACGCCTCAGTGGAGACAGCAGATCCTCAATCTCCGCGAGGTTCGTAAGCGCTCCGACATAAAAGCCCAGGTACATCACTTGCAGCACAAGGAAGAGAGCCTGCACCACGGCGTGCGAGGTCCTGGGGAGTTCCTCGGGCGATGCAAGGATCCCATTGCCAGGTCTCGGCTCAGACTCCTGCGGCCGCTGAGGCGGTTCTAACGGGACCGGCAACAGGCTCGGGGCCGATTCGGTGGCGATGGATTCAACAGGAGCTACGAACCTGTAGCCGCGTCGGGCCAGTGTCTCCACGAAGCGGGGACTGGTAGCTGCGTCGCCGAGGGCTTCGCGGATGCGGTTGACTGCCGAGTTCACTCCGTGGTCGTAGTCGACAAACGTGCCATCGGACCACAAAGTGCGGGCAATCGCTTCGCGCGTCAAAACCTCGCCGGGATGTTCCAGCAGCATCAATAGCACCTGGAATGGCTGAGCGTTGAGCTTGACGCGGATTCCCTGCCGGCGAAGCTCCCCTGTCGAGGCGTCCGCCTCGAACGCTCCGAAGCGATACTGCCGGGCTGGCGCGGACTCTGTCATCTCTGACGCCCAGTTTACTAGAATGCGCCACCTGGTTTGTGAACCGGCGGCGATCTACAAGTCGGCGGAAACTCAATTCAGACAGATGTTTGCGCCGTGAGATTCATTTACCCCGCCAATTGCGATGCCCTGCATTGAACCTTCATCTGATTTCTGGGAGGCTGCAGGACATGCCGCCTGGAATTCAGAGAATGCGATTAGGGCTCCTGGCCGTTCTGGTCTCGCTGTCGTTGGTGTCTGTGTGCGCAGTTGGAAGCTGCCAGGCGCCGCCCGCAGCCACCGCCGCGTTCGACGCCTATGCCACCAGAGTGGAGACCCGTCTGGCTGGGCAGCATCGATCGCCGAAGAGTTTTTTGGCCGCAGTTGGACCGGGCACACAAACAGATGCGCGCATCCGCAAGGGCGAATTGATTATCGAGCAGCTGCCTCCGGCAAATGAAGCCGAGTTGCCCGGCGCGTTACTGCATCACTGGCGTGGCACCTCATTCGTCCGCGGAGCCACCGTGGCTGATTTTGAGCGGCTCATGAAGAACTTCAGTGGCTATCCTCAGCGCTTCTCGCCACAAGTCGTGCAGGCCCAGGTTCTTTCGCCGCACGACGGTCGGATTCCGGACCGGTTCAGGGCAATGATGCGCGTGCGGCAGCATCACGTGATCACGGTTGTCATGGATACGGACTACGACGTCACCTTTGGCCGGCTCGACCCCCGGCACGGATACAGCATCTCGCGCAGCACGCGTATTGCGGAAATCGACGCGCCCGGAACGCCTAAGGAGCGCGTATTGACTGGCGACGAGGCACATGGATTTCTGTGGCGGCAGAACATTTATTGGAGCTACGAGGAACGCGACGGGGGCTTATACATACAGATCGAGTCCATCTCGCTGACGCGCTCAATTCCAACCGGGCTCGGCTGGATAGTGCGGCCGTACGTGGAGAGCGTGCCGCGTGAATCTCTCGAGTTTACGTTGCGCGCTGCGTCGAACGCGCTTCGAAGGTAATTTGAACGAGCAAAGAGGAGATGCGTATGAGTTCGACCTCCGTGACGGAAATAGAAAGCCAGTTTGCATCCGAGCGCCGCATCAACCGGTCGCTGACCGCAGCTATAGAGAAGCGCGCCCTGACGTGGATGTCTGAACGTGCGCCGCACTGGATCACTTCGGATCAGCTCACCGCGTTGGGCTTATGCGCACAGACCGGCGCGGGGCTGTTCTATGCACTTTCGCACTACAACAAACTCGCACTGGTTGGCGTAGTCGTCTGCATCATCCTCAACTGGTTCGGCGACAGCATGGATGGAACGCTGGCGCGCGTGCGCAATCAGCAGCGGCCTCGTTACGGATTCTATGTCGATCACATCGTAGATATTTTTGGAGCTACGGCGATGATGTGCGGGCTTGGCTTCTCTGGCTTTCTGCACTGGCAGGTTGCGGCGGCGATGCTGATAGCTTTTCTGCTGCTGTCGGCCGAGAGCTATCTCGCAACCTATACGCTTTCCTGCTTTCAGATGTCGCAGGGCATCTTCGGACCGACGGAGATTCGCATTTTTCTGATCATCGGAAACCTGGCGCTGTTGCGCAGTCCGTATGCGACCGTAATGGGCCATCGCATGCTGCTATTCGATCTGGGTGGAACAATAGCAGCCGTAGCGATGTTTGCGATGGCGATTGCAATCGCGGCGCGGCACACGGCTGAACTCTACCGGCACGAGCGCCTCTCATAATTTTCTATTCCGTGCGCAGCGCTTTGAGCGGATCGACGGTGGCGGCACGGCCTGCAGGAGCAGCGCTCGCCACGAAAGCCACGATCAGGACTCCTGCAATCGCCAGTGCGTAGGTGAGCGCATCGAGCGGCTGAACTCCATAGAGAGACGACGACAACGCACGGCCGATAAGCATTGCCAGCGGAATGCCGGCCACTACGCCGATCGCAGTGAGGCTCAGGCTGTCACGCAGGATCATCCACACCACCTGGCCGCGGCCCGCACCCATTGCCATGCGCACGCCGATTTCGGCGGTGCGGCGGTTGACGCGATACGACAGCGTTCCATAGAGGCCGGTAGCGACGAGCACGACGGCGAGCAGGCCGAAGAACTCGGCGAGGCGCGCAAACATGATCTGGCTCGAAATGGTGGTGTCGTATTGTGCTCGCTGCGTCATGGGGCGGATCAGCGGCAGGTTGGGATCAAGCTGCTGCACGACTTTCTGCGCGGCGGGCAGAATTGAAAGCGGCGCGCCAATGACGCGCATTTCCACGTGCATCTGGCCGAGGACAGGGATCTGCGCATACATGTACCAGGCCATGGGGATCGGTGTTTCGTCGATGCTGCGGTACTTGTGGTCCTTCACAACGCCGACAACTGTCATCGTGTATTCACCACCCTGTGTCCCGATAGTGTGGCCGAGCGGATTCTGATTGGGCAGGAAGCGTTTGGCGAATTCTTCGTTGATGATGCCGACGTGGGGTGAACTTGCCGTATCGGAATCTGCGAAGTCCCGGCCGGCAAGGATGGGCACGCCGAGTGTAGTAAAGAAGTCAGGCCCGACTACGTTGCTGCGAACGGTGCGCGAGCTTCCATTCGCTACGTCAGGCAAGCGGCCATCGACCATCATATCGCCGTTGTTTGAGTCCCACGAGCCTAAGCGTGAGTCCATTATGGTGACGGATTGGACGCCGGGCAGAATGCGAAGCCTGCTCATGAGGTTCTGGTAGAAAGCGACTCCAGCTGAAACCGACGGAACGTCTGGCTTGACGCCGAAGACGACGAGGCCGTCGACGCGCATTCCCAGGGGAGTATTTTCGAGACTGCTCAACGTGCGAATCAGCAGTCCTGCCCCCACCAGCAACACCACGCACACGGCCATCTGCAGGGCAACGATGATTTTGCCGGTGCGCGATTTGCCCGCATCAACGTTTGACGTCGCTGCCGAGGTTTTCAGAGCGAGTTCTGCGCGGCCGGCGAGAGCTATACGCATCGGCGCGAGGCCAAAGATCAGCGCCGAAAGCACCAGGACACCGAGCGTGAAGAGCAGCACGGTGCGGTCAGGCGCGAGGCTCGATTCAATCTGCGCCCAATTTGCCAAGAGGCGTGCGGCGATATGCGCAAAGAGCCATGCCAGCGCTCCTCCCAGGGTAACCAGAATCACGCTCTCTGCTAGCAGTTGGCGAAACAGCTCGCCACGTCCAGCGCCCAGCGCCTGACGTAATGAAAACTCCCGCTGCCGCGCGCCGTTTCGGGCTGCGAGCAGCATGGCCACGTTGGTGAGAGCGATCAGAAGGACAAGTCCGACCATGGCCATGAGGATGCGCAACGGATTGCCGTACTCCTCGTCATAGCCGGGAAAATTCTTCGCAGCGGTGAAGCTCAGCACAGGTGGTTTTTCGCCAACCTTTGGCGAACCCAATCCAACGAATGCCGTCGATTGAAAGAGTGGCTGCAGCTCTGCGATGGCCTGGGTTTTGCTCACGCCTGGCGCGAGGCGCGCAATGAGTCGCAGGCACCACCAATGGTCGGGTTGGAAATGTAGAGTTTCCCATCGTCGGGAGGATTTCCCCAGGCGTTCAGTTCGCGGCGATTCTGCAACGGAATCCAGAAGTCGGTTGATCCGCCAGGCTCCAGGCCTTCAAATCCCTTGGCAGAGACTCCGATGATGGTGGTGGGTACGCCATTGACGAAAAGAGTTTGGCCGAGAACGTTTGGGTTCCGCGCGAAGCGACGTGTCCAGTAGTTGTAGCTTAGGACGGCGAGCGGTGCGTGATTGGCTTCATCGTCCGCAGTGAAGCCGCGACCCAGGGGCAGGCTCACACCGAGGCCAGAGAAGAATGTGCCGCTGACCATGTCGCCTTCGGCTTCTTCCGGCTGCGAGCCATAGCGCACCGCAACTTTACTTGTGGAGAGAGGAACGTACGCAATCAGTGACGATAGCACGTTGGTTTGTTTGCGCAGCGAGTCATATACGACGTAGTTGATGGTGCCGTTGGAACTTACCGTGCCCGTTCCGCTGGGCGGACCAGAGATCCTGAGATACACGAGTCGCTCGGGATGGGCGACGGGCAGCGACTTGAGGAGGACCGCGTTCATAACGCTGAAGACGGCAGTGTTGGCGCCCACACCGAGAGCCACAGTGAGAATTGCGGTGAGCGCAAAGCCCGGGCTCTTCAGAAGCGAGCGGCCACCGAAGCGGAAGTCGCGTGCGATCTTGTCGAGACTTTGCCAGCGGCCGCGCAGACGAAACTTTTCCTGCGCGAGCGGGACGTTTCCGAATTCCACTCGGGCGCGGCGTTGCGATTCTGCTTCGCTCAATCCTTCGCCGCGCAGGTCGTCGGCTTCGAGTGCGAGGTGAGCTTTGATTTCTTCGGCGAAATCTTCGGCAGTGCGTTTGCGCTTGAACATCTATGCCTCCTCGCCCTGCGGTTCGGCCCCTGGCTCCAGAATCAATTCCATTGCGCGTGTCAGCCGTTTCCACTGTGAAGCTTTTTCGTGGAGTTCGGCACGGCCCTTGACGGTGAGCGAGTAGAAGCGTGCTTTGCGGTTGTTTTCGCTGACGCCCCACTTGGCTTGGATGAGCTTTTTGTCTTCGAGGCGCTGGAGGGCTAAATACAGCGAGCCGTGATCGACGAACAGGACTTCCTCAGACTGGCGCTGGATGGAGCGTGCCACCCCCTGGCCGTGGCACGGGCCGAGGATGAGTGTTTTCAGTATCAGGAGGTCAAGGGTGCCCTGGAGGAGGGCGATACGGTCGTCATTGTTCTCTTGGGTCGGCATACGACCTGAGTATGCGCTGCCTTGGGTCGGATGTCAACCCGAGAGCGGGACATGCCGAGGGTGCGAGCGAGTAGCCGCCTCGTGCCTACGAAAGTCGGCTTAGAGTCATGCGGCTCCTAACAGTAAATGGCCGAGACCGAGGTACAGTTTTGCCTGAGTCACCGATGTTTGGTGGCATATTGTCAACGGCTGCGTGAACGCGTTATAAGATTCAAGCAATATTTCGCATTCCATGGCTTACATCACTACATTTCGCAAAAAAGATAATCCTGGAAAATGGCCGACGCTGCTTCAGGTCGCTACTCCTGCGATCTGGCTTGTATCCAGGCCGTTCGTCTGGCTCTATCGCATTACCGACCTCATCTTTGACCTTGACGCGCGTGGAGCAGCAAGCAATTTAAGGAGGCTTACCAAGGAGGTCGAGTCTGACTGCGACCACCTTTTTCGCAAGTATGGCGGGCGAATCGTGCCTGAGTTGTCCGGCGGATCACCGTCAATGGACTTCGCTTCCGTAGTGGTTGAGGTGCGATCTCTGCAACTCCGGGCATCGCGCGATAGAGGGTACACATCCTGGGAAATTACATCTCCCGAATCTCGTGAACCTTGGCAATCGCTTGAACTCGTGTGTCAAAGATTCGCACCTATGGAGGGCTTTTCGCCTTCACCCCTAAGTCTGCTCGCAGACCACTTACCTGAGATCGAGCAGTTATTCGCGGGCGACTCTCGTGAGCCGACGACTCACTTATAGCCGGCCCAGAATCGTTTGCATCACTCGCACGGCAAAAATCGGCAGGAGGGGCGAACCAGCATCTCTCAGGGGCTGAAGCCCGAACATTTTTGCGACTTTGCGGCACGACTAAAGTCGTGCCCTGACACAAAACCAGCGACGCGAACGTTGACGCACATGCGGACGTAATGAAAGGCAACCCGCAGATCCGTTCGCTGCGCGTCAGGACAGGCTAGAGGGAATTCGAAGCAGCAGCACACGCCTATTTAGAAGTTAGGAGAAACAGCCGCAGATCCTTCTGCTTCGCTTCCCTCAGCGCCAGGAGGACAGACGTAGTGCTGCAAGCGGAGTGTGCGGTCAGATTTCACGATCCGAAGAGTTCAGCGGAGAGATGGTGCTTTGGACATCGCGGGCTGCACTGGCTTCGGAGTAGGCTTCGTGATGAGAATGGGTTGCGGTGCAGGCGCTTGCGAGTGCGGCAATGGAGGCTGAGGCGCAATCGGCTTTGCGGGCTGCAGGGCTTTGGCCTGAAGCAAGGGAGGCTGCTCGGTGTCGCCCGGAAATTGCTCGTCGTCTTTGCCGGCGATGGCAACCTTCATGATCTCCATCCAGATGGGGAGGGCGGCGCGGGCGCCGGTCTCCTTTTCGCCGAGGGACTGGCGGCTGTCATAGCCGACCCATACGCCGCAGGTGATCGAAGGAGAGAAGCCCATGAACCAGGCGTCGGTGTAGTCGCTGGTGGTGCCGGTCTTGCCGCCGAGTGGGTGGTTCATCTGCGCTACTGCGGCGCCGGTGCCATGCGCTGTGACAGCGCGGAAGAGCGTCATCATGGTGCGTGCCGTCTGCTGGCTGATGATCTCGTCAACGGCGGGTGCATCTTCCCATAGAGTGATGCCGTCGGCATTCGTCACCTTCTTGATGAGGCGCGGCTTGACGCGAATGCCGTCATTGGGGAAGACGGAGTAGGAAGTCACTTGTTCCTGCAACGTGATTTCTGCTGCGCCGAGCGCGACGGGCAGATAGGCAGGAATATCGGATGTGACGCCGAAGCGGTGCGCCATGTCGATGACCTTGCGGATGCCGACGCGCGCGGCGAGTTTAACGGCGGGGATATTCCGCGATTCGGCGAAGGCGCTGGTCAGGGTCATCGCGCCTTTGTAGTCATTCTCGTAGTTATGCGGCGAGTAGGTGCCGAAGGTGGCAGGTCCATCCACGACGATGTCGTCGGGCTTGGCGCCTTCTTCTATCGCCGTGGTGTAGACGTAAGGCTTGAAGCTGGAGCCGGTCTGGCGCTCGGCTTGCGTGGAGCGATTGAATTCCGAAAGCGCATAATCGCGGCCGCCAACCATGGCGAGCACGTCGCCTGTGGTATTGTCCATCGCGAAGACTGCGCCTTGAGTCCCGGAATCCTGCTCAAGCGTTGCGCGCCGCGCGGGGCCTTCGGTCGCTTCCGCAAGATGGACATAGATGATGTCGCCGGGCTTCACGAGCGCTTCGCCGGAGCGTTGGCCAGTCCAGGCCCAGTCTGCGGGCAGCAGGACAACATCATTGGCGCCGATGCGCGCGCGGATTTCAAGCGGGAGAGACTGAGTGACCAGCGCGTGCACATAATCGCCCGGGTGCGAGGCGAGCGCCCAGTCAGCATGCTTGTAGTCTTCTAGGCTTGAGTTCGAAAGCACGTTTTCAAGCTTGCCCTTCCAGCCGTGGCGGCGCTCGTAGGCGGCTAATCCGTCGGTGAGGGCCTTGTTGGCAGTTTTCTGCAAATCCAGATCGAGTGTAGTGTCGACACGCAGGCCTGCTTCGTGCACCTGCTCGGTACCGAATTTCTTTTCAAGTTCGCGGCGCACTTCTTCCTGGAACCAGGGCGCGACGGACATCTCCGGCTGACTGATGTGAAGGCCAAGCGGAGAGTTGCGGGCTTGCTCTGCCTCCACATGCGTGATGACGCCGTCGGATTCCATCTCGCTCAACACAAGGTTGCGGCGGCGCAGTGCCTTCTCAGGATTGATGAGCGGCGAGTAAGCGGCAGGGCCTTTGGGCAAACCGGCGAGCAGGGCGGCCTCGGTGAGGTTGAGGTCTTTGGCGTGCTTGCCGAAATAAAACTCCGATGCCGCTTCAAAGCCGTACATACCGCTGCCGAGATAGATCTGGTTGCCATAGAGCGTGAATATCTGCTCCTTGGTGAATGCACGTTCGATCTGGATTGCGAGGTAAGCCTCTTGCGCCTTGCGGGCAGCGGTGCGATCGGCGGAGAGGAAGAGGTTGCGCGCCAGTTGCATGGTGAGCGTTGAGGCACCCTGCGCGCGACCATGCGAGCGTAGATCGTGCCAGAGCGCACCGGCAATGCGGAATACATTGATGCCCCAGTGGGAATCGAAATTCTTGTCTTCGATCGAGATGACGGCCTGGTGAAGGACGGGAGCGAAGTCGCCGTAGTTGACGATGATGCGCTTCTCGAGTGCGAACGAACCGATGACGCGCCCTTTGCTGTCGTACAGATGCGTCATGGTCGATGGCCGGTAATGTTCGAGGTCGTTGATCTGCGGTAGATTGACTGAGAACACCAGCATGAGGCCGGCTAAGGAGCCAGTTACGACAGCTAGCAGCAGTAGTACGAAGAACGCAACCTTGCCGGCGACTTTGCGGCGCCGAAAAATCGGAGGGGGGACGGCTTCAGGGCGCAGCCGGTGGGCGCGGCCCAAGCCGCGCGAATCAACCGAATGTGCAGGAGGGGCAGCCAACAGGAGCCTCGTCGACAATCCTCTCGTTTTTTTAGTCACGTCGAAACGCGATGTTAAACGGGGACGTCTGCTTCAAGGCTAGCACGCTTGTAGACTGGCTGTCGGCGTGGGAGGATATCCCAGAACCACGCCGTACAAGAGTGAAAATTGCATTCCCGAATTACGTGTTTTTAGCCTTCAGAAGCTCAAGTGCCTTGTTCAGCGGTTCGTCGCCCTTGTTTGGCTGCGGATTGTCATCCGCATCCACATCATCATCGGCAGTGTTCTGTCCGACAATGACCGTCGGAGCAACTGCTTCATCTTGAATTTTCTTACCATCAGGGCCCTGGAACTTAGCCACGGTCAGCAAGATGGCCGAGCCATCGGGCAGTTCAATCGTCTTTTGTACTGACCCTTCGCCGAAAGTCCGCTCACCCACCACATCACCGCGCTTTGCACCTTCGATGGCATCGGCGGTGAGCTCAGCCGCGCCGTAAGTCCCACGATTTACAAGCACTGCAACCGGAGCTCCGGTGAGGACCTTGGAAGGATCGGCAGTGAAGGTCTGGCGGGGAAATTTCTGACCTTCAAGAACGGCCAGCGTGCCCTGGCCGACGAAGAAGTTGGCCAGGCGAATTCCCTGCTCCGAATCGCCATCGGAGTCATCGCGCAGGTCGAGAAGAATTTTGCGCGTCTTCCCTGCCGTCTTGATTTTGGCGGCGATCTCATCCACGCGTGCTGCAGTGAGCGAACCGGGCTTCAGATAGAGAATGCTGGAATTCTCATATTGCTGCTCATTGAATGCAGGCGAAGGAATGACGGTCCGCGTGAGAGTGATCTTGTCCGGATCCGGCTTTCTCGGACGAACCACAGAGATCGTGACGGCGCTGCCGGTTTTGCCTTCGAGCAGAAGTCGGATAACGGCCAGCGAAAGCTCGCGGGTCGAGCTGTCCCCGATGGATTCGATCACATCGCCGTCTGACAGGTGCTCGCGATCGGCGGGCGAGCCGGGGGCTACGCTGACGATGGTTGCATAACCATAGCGTTTTGAAACGGTGACGCCAATTTGGGCCACGCCATTGGACGGGCGATCTTTGTAGATTTTGTATTCGGTCGGAGTCAGATAGCTGGAATCAGCGTCAAGCGACTCGAGCAGGCCGTGCAGGGCGCCGTTCGTCACCTGGTTGATATTGGGATCGGTGACGTAGTCGCTCTGGATTCTCTTGAGGACCTCGGCATAGACGTGCATTTGTCGGTAGGCGCCATCCTGTTCAGCGCCGGCGTGGACGCCGAACAGGCCGAACTCGCCCAGCGCAAAGCCGAGGCCGAGGGCAGCAAAGATGGTTGCAGCTAAGACGAAGGTCAGTCTCTGAAAGAATCGGGACACACACACCACCGGTAGGACCTCTGAGGGGAAGCAGGCCACTAACCTTTAGACGCAATGATACCGCAATGGGTGAAGGGAAAACCGGTGAGGAGGGGATGAAGGGTACCCAAGGAAGATCACCCGGACGGGCGGAGGACCCGCCAAGCGATGATCGCCGGAGACGAGGCTTATTTTTGGGGGGAACTGGTGGCGGGAGGCAGGATCGAACTGCCGACCTACGGGTTATGAATCCGTCGCTCTAACCATCTGAGCTACCCCGCCGGAGTGGCTTGCAGCAGAACAGCTGCGCCACTCTAGATGATACGGGTGGTTGAATTTAAGGTCAAACCATCGCGTAACGATTCCTTCCACTGGAGTTCATTTCCCTTGGATATCGGTGGATGAATTGTCACCGCTGCTCCTGTAGACTCGCGTGCATGAGCAAGTTACGGATAGCGGGGGTGATTCCGGCTCGACTGAGCTCCACACGGCTGGCTCGCAAGGTATTGCGCGAGATCGCCGGACGCCCGATGGTGGTGTGGGTGTGGCGGGCGGTTGTCAGCAGCGGACTCATGGATCCCGTGGTGGTGGCCACCGACTCCGATGAAGTAGCCGCAGAATGTATGGCGCGCGGAGTCGCAGTGGCCATGACTTCACCGAACTGCACCAGCGGGTCCGACAGGGTGCGCGAGGTCGCACGCCATATCGATGCGGATATCTACGTCAATATCCAGGGAGATGAGCCGACACTCACACCGGCGTTCTTCCCGCCTTTGCTGGAGCTCTTTGAGAGGCCCGAAGTGCAGGTTTCCACACTGGCTGTGCGGTGTCCGGCCGAAGATGTCAACAATCCGAGTGCCGTCAAAGTGGTTACAAGGCTGGATGGGAGGGCGCTGTATTTTTCGCGGGCCACCATTCCCCACGATCGCGATCACTCGGGGGTCGCGGGATATCGAAAACATCTGGGGATTTACGCCTATCGCAAAGCGGCACTGGAGAGGTTTGCAGAACTCCCTCCCGGCTGGCTGGAATCGGTGGAGAATCTGGAGCAGTTGCGGCTATTGGAGGCTGGAATCGACATTTATGTAGCGAGTGCGCCGGCGGACACGATTGGCGTGGACACAGAAGAGGATCTGCAGAGAGCTGAAGCGGCACTTAGAGACAGGGAATAGGAAATTGGGAATAAAAAGCTGCTGCTTCGTCGCAAACAGAATTCGGAATTGCGCGCAAGAATCGGAGTGTACGCGAATCGTACTTCAGCGACGATGAATCCATGACGAGCAATATTCAATTCGCAAACGTGGATCAGGCTGTGAAAACATTCGACGAGAATCGGGCGTGGCAGCAGCTTTGCGAGCGCGATAGAAACGGGCATTTTTTCTATGCGGTGACAACGACAGGCGTGTTCTGCAGGCCCGAGTGTAAAAGCCGCAGGCCGCTGCGCGAGAATGTGCGTTTCTTTGGAAACGCGGCTGCGGCGCAAGCCGCGGGGTTCCGCCCCTGCAAACGCTGCAAACCCAGCGCTCCGCGCCGTAATCCTTTGGACCAGCTTCGTGCTCATCTGGAGGCGAATCTCGATCGGGCTGTATCGCTCGCAGAACTGGGACGCATCGCGGGCATGAGCCCGTTCACGGTGCAGCGCATCTTTAAACAGCAAATGGGCGTGAGTCCCCTGCAATATCAGCGGTCGCTGCGAGCCGGCAGGCTGCGCGGAGCGTTGAAACAGAACGGCCGCGTAACCGACGCGATCTATGAGGCAGGGTTTGGCTCATCGAGCCGTGCATACGAAGGAGCGCAGTTGGGAATGACTCCGGCCAGGTTTGCACAAGGCGGCAAAGG
This sequence comes from uncultured Acidobacteriaceae bacterium, assembly GCA_963832035.1. Classification (GTDB taxonomy): domain Bacteria; phylum Acidobacteriota; class Terriglobia; order Terriglobales; family Acidobacteriaceae; genus Telmatobacter. The sequence goes on from CAWHSK010000007.1 coordinate 766,779, forward strand.
CGAACGAATCGGGTGGTGCTCCGCACGGTCACCTTTTGGTGAAGTGATTGTCGGTGCGACCGAGCGAGGGCTTTGCTGGTTATCTCTGGCTGGAGCGGAAGCGGAAGCCGAGGCGAGCCTGCGCGAGGAATTCCCTGCCGCCGAACTGCATCGTGATCCTTCGTTATCGCGGCTTGTCGATGCGGCGTTGCAGAGCGTGCGCGAAGGTTCGGACCTCTCAGAGAATCGCGGTCTGCCTGGCGCACTTGACCTGCGAGGGACCGTCTTCCAGCTTCGTGTTTGGCAGGCGTTGCGACAGATTCCGCGAGGGGAAACGCGAAGCTACAGCGAGGTGGCGCGCGAAATGGGCGAACCCAATGCGACACGCGCTGTTGCACGGGCCTGCGCAACCAATCGCGTGGCGCTTATTGTCCCATGCCACCGCGTTGTGGGGGCAAGCGGCTCGCTTACTGGTTATCGGTGGGGAGTGGAGCGCAAGCGGGCGATTCTCGAAGCAGAGAGAACAGGCTTATAAGCCGGGGTTCTCCTGCTTGTGGTTTTCCCATGTCTCAATTGCGAGAGCTGGGGCACCTACGTTTAGCAACTTCCACTGCGGTGAACAGGAGACCAGGCGCCCAGCCGTGTTTCGCTGCCGGCTGTTCGAGCCTGTTTTGATGTTGCTTCATATGCCCACACCACTGTGCTCGCATTGCCTGTGCACGGCTTGCGCTCGAAAAGCGGTCCGCGAAGTAGATCACCAACCTTCGCGGCAGAGAGTCCAAGCGCCGCGACCACAAGGGTGGGAAAGAAAATGAGTGTCATAATTTGAATCCTTGAAAGGGTTCTTCTGGCCTACCCCACTCCTGGGCCCTGGGTGCGGGCCCGTGCGGGTGAGGAGTAGGGTCTCTGTTTTACAGGCGATTGCCACCTGAGGCTTGTATGGCCTGACCATTGACCCAGACGGCATCGTCTGACGCCAGAAAAGCAGCGATGGTCGCGATATCGCCGGGCTGACCGATGCGGCCAAGAGGCGTTTCAGCAAGTACCTTCTGATGGAAGTCGGAACCGATGAACCCTGCTGCGTGCACGCCTTCCGTTTCAACCATGCCGGGGTTGAGGGAGTTTACGCGAATCTTGCGCGGGCCGAGTTCCTGAGCCAGCGCGAAAGTAGCAGAATCCACTGCGCCCTTGGTGGCACTATAGACTGCCGCGGTGGGTACGCCGCCCGCCGCCACCGATCCGATGTTGATGATGCTGCCACCCTTGGGATCAAAGTGTTTCAGAGCAGCCTGAGTTGTCAGGAGAAGGCCCAGAACGTTGACGTTGAATTGCTTGTGAAAGTGCTCCGCTGTGACGGCCTCGATGGGGGCGAAGTCGTAGACGCCGGCGTTGTTGACCAGAATGCTGATGGGACCAAGCTGTTTGGTCACCGTGTCGATCAGGGGACCAATGGTGTCGGCATCAGACAGGTTGGCCTGCACAACGATGGCTTTGCCGCCTGCTTTCTTGATCTCCTCGACCACCTTCTCTGCCCCGGCCTTGCTGCCCGAGTAATTGACTGCAACGGCTGCGCCCTGCGAAGCCAGTTCTTTTGCGATTGCCGCGCCAATTCCTTTGGATGCGCCGGTAACCAATGCAACTTTACCCTGAAGTTTGCCCATTTCTCTGATCCTCCGATCTCTTGTTGTCCGGACGTCTATCGTTTTGACATTTCGACAACTATCGAATTGATGTGAGGAGAGGGAAATGGATTCAGACGGATTGTGAAAATTCAGAAAATGACCTTAGCGGTTCGGGCAGGAACCGGGACTAAGCGATTGCAAATAGGCCGAAAGCGCCTCGAGAACGCCGGGCCTGACCGAGAGAAAGGCAAACTTCCCTTCTCTGCGCACGTCAATGAGGCCGCTGGTCTGGAGTTCCTTGATGTGGTGCGAGAGGGTGGCGGGCGAAATGGCAAGTGCCTCGCGGGCTACAGCGCAGCCGAGAGGACAACTGGCTCGGGCGATCTTCTCGAGTAGTTCGAGACGTTTCGGATCAGACAAGGCCTTGAGAACGGCGGTGCGCTGGACACGGGTCAGGCGCTGGAGCCTGGCATTGCGCGTAGTTTCGCTTCGTTGGCTCGACAAAGCCAAGGTCATTTCAAACTCCATTCGTTCGATGACATGCTATCGCAATTCGTCTAAACCCTGGCGGCATCCCGAGAATCATCCACCTTCGGAATGGTACATATTGCGCGGGTCACGTTGCGATCGAACTCGGACTATTTTAGTCTTATATTTTGGCGATTGTGACTTGGTGCCCGGACAGAAGGCAAAACCGGGTGAATGAGACACGCGCACATCTTGATCACAGGGACGTCGATGTCGAAAGCTCATGCGGTCTTGAAATTTACGCGCAAGATGCACCTGCTCCTGGGTATCTTCACAACTCCTGCGCTGCTTTTCTTTGCGTTTACAGGGGCAATGCAAACATTCAGCCTGCACGAGACTACACAGGGTAGCAACTACAAGCCGCCCGCCTGGATCGCATCTCTGGCGCAGCTCCATAAGAAGCAGGACACAACGGTGCCAGTTCGAAAGCTCCGGCCTCCGCCAATCGAGAGTGGAGAACGAGGAAATTTTGGAAATGCGATAGCGGGTTCGGCTTCCGATGGAGCTTCGCAAAGCGCCCCGGGTCAGGCGAGCAAAACAGCGGATAGCAATGATGGGAAGAGCAAGAGCGGAGGACCGGCGCCTGCGGCGCGAAAGAGTCATTTGCCTATGAAAATCTTCTTTCTTCTGGTGGCCATGAACCTGGCCCTCTCAACGCTGACCGGAATTTATATGTCGTATAAATTCGATCGCAGACGGTGGCAGCTCACCGGGTTATTGGTGGCTGGGATAGTTGTGCCTTTGCTTCTGCTACCGTTTTGACGACAGGAACGAATTTGACCGGTGTGTTGGAAGCAATGTTATTGTGTTTCGCATCCACAGAGCATTCGACCTGCCCCAGATGCACGGCGCCTCAACGTGACGACAGCAAATGCGCGATAGAGAACGAGGTTCGGCGACATGGGCTGACGCCGGCGCATTGAGCCGGAACCGAAGGCGGCCGCAATCGGCTCGGTGCAACACGAAAGCTGCGTGAAGTGGGAACCGTCATGAATCGCTCCACGTATGTAGAGGCGGAGGCCTTCGTGGACGGACATTCGACAGCTGTGAGTGATAACGGCGAGGCTTGGTCTAAAGATGGATCGGCTTCAGGATGGGCCAACATTCTGGCGTCACTTATTTGGCTTGTGGCAGGAGCCGTCGCATTCCTTCCTTTTGCCTTTGACACATCGCCGTGGGACGCAGTGATTCTGCGGGTTCCTGGCAACCAGGGCAATTGGTGGCATGTACTTGCAGGCGCTCCATTCTTTCTGGCATACCCGATGATCTGGCTTCGATTGCGCTCGCTCTTTTCCACTCGACCTTTGACGCCGAAGGGGCAACGCCTTATCTGGGGCGTAGTAGGGCTCTCGATCATCGGTACGATCCTTGTGGAAACACCTTTTCTGCTGCACCTGGCCGGAACCAGTGACTGGCAACGCTTTGCGGTCCTGAGTCTGGGATTCGGCATCGTAATCGCCAGCGCTGTCCTGCTGCTCTTGCGTCGCCGTTATATGTCTCCAACGCAGGCGTGTCTTGTTGGCCTCAACACTGCATATCTTGCAAACCTGGCGTTGTGTCTGGTGGTTTACAGCGAGGCGACCGGAACAACATGGTCAAGATCAGGATGGCTAGTGTCGATGGTTCTGGTCTGGCCAATCGCCTTCGAGCTGATTTGGCTCTCTGTCCTGGCATTTCGAGAGCGAGTGCCGCCAGACAATCCCCGCCCTGCCTGAACGGATCTGTTCCCTGAAGGATTTCAGTGAAAGCGTGGCAGTCCAATAGCGCGCTGCGCATCCTCTTTTCAGAAGAGCTCTAAGCCCGGTTGGCCTGATCGGCTGCGCTGGCGCTCTTTGTCGCAACAGCGAGCAGCGTCTGGAAATGCGGGGCCTTGTCTTCCTTGTAGACGACAGATGTTTGCACTTTAGCGAAACCGGCGTGTTGCAACATCGATTCGAGTTCGGCTTCGCTGAATCCAAGCCACTCGTCTGCGTACATTTCCCGCGCCTCTTCAAACCTGTGTTTGGCCAGATCAAGAATCGCAATGCGTCCGCCCGGACGCAGAATCCGAGCAGCCTCCGCAAGGGCTTGTTGAGGATGCAGCGCATGATGCAGCGATTGCGAGAAGAAGACGAGGTCGACGCTCTCCTCGTCGATGGGCAACTCCTCCATATCGCCAAGGCGGTGATCGACGTTCTTCACTTGATGGCGATGCGCCTGCTCGCGCGCGAACTCGATCATTTTGGCAGAGGAATCGACGGCGATCACCTTCGTCGCATTTTGTGCGAGCAGCAGTGAGAAGCTCCCGTCGCCGGCGCCGAGATCGGCGATTACCATCGGCGGCATGAGCCTTAACAAAGCCTCTGCCACGCTCTTCCACGATTTGCCGGGGACGTAATCCTTCCCCAGCCTCCCGGCGACGCTGTCGAAGAAGGCGCGCATCTTGTCCTGCCGTTTTTTCACTACGCGGCGAGCGGTGGCGCGATCGTGCGCGGATTCGGGAATCTCTTTTTGGGCGCGAGCGAGCAGGTCTGCAAGAACATCGTTGCCGTTGCCGGTAGTCAGGCGATAGAGGCTGTTCTTGCCGATGCGGCGGTCCTCAACAAGTCCGGCTTGCTTGAGCTGCGACAGGTGCGTCGAAATGGTGCTTTGGCCCATGACCAGGATCTCCTGCAGCTCGGCAACAGAAAGCTCTTCGGCCTTTAGAAGCAGCAGGATGCGGAGCCGGTTGGGATCGGCTACGACGCGGAGGATTTTCACAATTGACGTGGTCATGGGTTTCTGGTACACATCAATATATCACGATGCGTCGATATAAGGAGAACTGAATGGCTTCCTCAACCCTGGAATTGACCGAATACAAAGTTGCAGATCTCGCGCTGGCCGATTGGGGCCGCAAAGAGATTTCGATTGCCGAACACGAGATGCCGGGTCTGATGGCGATCCGCAACAAATATTCAGCAGAAAAGCCGCTGAAGGGCGTACGCATTACGGGTTCGCTGCACATGACCATTCAGACAGCGGTGCTGATTGAGACGCTGGTTTCTCTCGGCGCGGAAGTGCGCTGGGCAAGTTGCAACATCTTCTCCACGCAGGATCATGCGGCAGCGGCGATCGCGGCGGCGGGCGTTCCGGTGTTCGCGTGGAAGGGTGAGAGCCTCGAAGACTACTGGGAGTGCACCTACAAGGCTTTGAACCACAAAGGCAACAAGGGGCCGGAGTTGGTTGTCGATGATGGTGGCGACGTGACGCTGCTGATTCACAAGGGCTATGAGCTTGAGAACGGCGACAAGTGGGTCGATACGCCTTCAGGCAACCATGAAGAGCAAGTGATCAAGGACCTGCTGAAGAAGGTTTACGGCGAAGACAAGCAGCACTGGCACAACGTGGTGAAGGAGTGGCGCGGCGTTTCGGAAGAGACGACCACGGGAGTTCATCGCCTCTATCAAATGATGGAAAAGGGCAAACTGCTGGTGCCGGCCATCAACGTCAACGACTCCGTGACGAAGAGCAAATTCGATAACCTCTACGGCTGCCGCGAGTCGCTGGCTGACGGCATCAAGCGCGCGACCGATGTGATGGTGGCTGGCAAGGTTGCGGTGGTTTGCGGATACGGCGATGTTGGCAAGGGCTGCTCGCACTCCCTGCGCGGCATGGGCGCTCGCGTGATTGTGACCGAGGTCGATCCGATTAATGCGCTGCAGGCTGCGATGGAAGGCTTCGAAGTCACCACGATTGAAGACACGCTGGGACGCGGCGACATCTACGTCACCTGCACCGGCAACGTGGACATCATCACGCTCGAGCACATGAAGAAGATGAAGGACCAGGCCATCGTCTGCAACATCGGCCATTTCGATAACGAGATCCAGGTCGATCGTCTCAACTCGGAAAAGGGCGTAGAGAAGCTGAACATCAAGCCGCAGGTGGACAAGTATCACTTCCCTGACGGCCACGAGATCTTCATGCTGGCCGAAGGCCGTCTGGTGAACCTGGGCTGCGCGACGGGCCACCCGAGTTTCGTGATGTCGAACAGCTTTGCCAACCAGACGCTGGCGCAGCTCGACCTCTGGAAGAACAAGGACAGCTACAAGGTTGACGTCTACACGCTGCCTAAGAAGCTGGATGAAGAAGTAGCGCGGCTGCATCTTGAGAAGATCGGCGTGAAGCTCACGACGCTCTCGAAGAAGCAGGCGGACTACATCGGCGTACCGGTTGAGGGTCCTTACAAGCCAGAGTTCTACAGGTACTAGTTTTCAGCACCTAGCCGTCAGCTATCAGCTCACAGCCACAAACTGAGAGCTGATAGCTGATGGTCTTGATAGATAGCGATGAAAACTCCTCAATTCTCCTTCGAACTGTTTCCGCCACGCACGGCAGAGAGTGCGGGGATGCTCCCGCAGGTCGTAGGCGAGCTTGCGGCGGCACGCCCTGACTTCTTCTCGGTTACTCACGGAGCCGGTGGTTCCGATCAGGACGGTACGTACGACACGCTGCTGCAAGTCGTGGAGCATGGCGGCATCGAGGTTGCACCTCATCTCACTTGCGTCGGCTCTACCCGCGCCTGTATCGCCGCTCATCTCGATCGCTACCGCGAAGCGGGTGTGAAGCGCATCGTTGCCCTGCGCGGCGATCTGCCGGCAGCTGCTCTTTCGTCATCGGCACCCGGTGAGTTCCACTACGCCAACGAACTCGTTGCATTCATCCGCGAACAGCATGGCGCTTATTTCAAGATCGAAGTTGCGGCCTACCCGGAAGTTCACCCGCAGGCAGTCAGCCCCGATGCCGATTTCGACAACTTCCGCCGCAAAGTTGACGCAGGCGCAGACGGCGCACTCACGCAGCTCTTCTACAACGCCGATGCGTATTTTGATTTCGTTGCGCGCTGCGAGAAGGCCGGAATCGATATTCCAATCGTGCCCGGCATCCTGCCGATTACAAACTTCTCGAGAACTGTGCGTTTCTGCGAGGGATGCGGCGCCGATCTGCCGCGCTGGATCCGCCTGCGTCTCGATCAGTTGCGAAACGACAAGCCGGCTCTGCTCGATTTCGGATTCGGGGTGATGACGCGTCTCTGCGAAACTCTGCTCCGCAACGGTGCTCCAGGATTGCACTTCTATACGATCAATCGGGCCGAACCGACTCTGCGCCTGTGGCAGAACCTTGCTGTTGCTTCTGTTGTCTGAGAAGCGTGCGACCGGCCCGGTCGTGAACGGACCTCGGCGGTGACGAAAATTCTTGGCCTAGATCGACCCGTAGACTGACCTCAAAATTCCTCTCGGACGAAGGCGCAATTCCGAAGCTTTTCTTTATGCGTCCCTGATTTGGTTTTTGCGCCTCCTGCCTTACCATGGCTTTACTCTGCCAGCCCCATCGGCTCCTTAATTGCCTTTTAATACTCTTCTTCGCGCCATCCGTGATTTCTTTCAGCGTGAAGAACGTACTGGGCTATCGGTTCGGAGCGCGCGGGCAAGGGCCGTAAAAGCACGGTTAAGAGGAGTTGCATGCCGCTTTCGTGGTTGGATCATTTCGGCTCGTTTGCGAGCATCCTTGGGCTTTTGATCGGTCTTCCCGCCATCCTGGCCGCGTCATACCAGGCATACAAGGCAAGGCAGGAGGCACGGCAGGTTCGCGAAGGCTCGATGCACAGCCGCGACTGCCTCGAATTTATCGTTAGAGACGGAACGACCATAAACGTTGTCCCGCTGGAGACTCTGAATTGGCTGCCGCGTGAGGGAGACACAATTCTTCTTCCCGGAGATGGCGCGGCGAGTCGAAGCGGATTCATACCTGGGGCGTATCTCGTCGAATCGATCGAGCACTACTATGCGCCGGCGACACACAAAAGGCACCGGCCCCAGGAGGCGCGCCTGACGAAGGTTGTGTGTGCTGTTACCACACTGAATCCGACCTTTAACGAAGTAAACCCGATCGGAGACGCCTTTAGAGAGAATTCAGAAAAGATTGCGCAGGTAAGTGAGACGCTATGAGCGCTTTTTTGAGAGGCGATTCCACATGCGCCAGGGCGAGCTATGCATCAGTTGCGACTGTTCCGCTTTGAGCGCGGCGTAGGATCTCTTCACGTAAATATCGAACTCCGGCGGCCAGCCGATCGTGGAACGGCGTTCTGAATAATCGCCCTCGGCCCAGCGCGCGAGTACTGCCTTGTATCCCACGACATGGGTCACGAAATCAAGTAGGCACGTGGGCATCTGCTCCTCGATGATCAAGTGCGCATTCTCGATGATGACCTTTTCGCGAATATCGTTCAATGGCATGAAAATGGTGGTTACCCACAGCATCCACTCCTTCATCTCAGTGTCGAGAATGGGTTCGCTCTGCTGCTTGCCCTGACGATTCAGCAGCGAACGGTAGGCGATGTTGCCTGCTTCCGACGCGACGTAGAGGGGGCCGTAAAACTCGTTGAGGCGCTTGTTGACGAGGTCGAGTTTGTCGCGGCGGAGTGCCAGCATATGAGTGCTCAGCGACGTAATGAGGTAGCCGCTCAACGCCAGGATGACCGTGAGGATGGCTGCATTCTGTAACACCGTCGGAACCGACAATAAGTCCATTGGGAGTTCTCGTCTCGGCGAGAAGTATACGCGGGTGTTTGCCCGGCGTCCTGTGATCGTCGACAGATGCGATGGAAGATTTTCGCTTCGGCTACCTGGGGTGCCGGACCGGCACGAATTTTGTTTTTCCGGGGACGAGGGCGATCTCAAAGATTTTTGGCCAGAGCTTTCCGGTAACGAAGAGCCTGTCGTGCACCGCATCGTAGGCGATGCCATTCAGCACCGCTTCATCGTCGGAGAGCTGGCTGCGCGGCATCAGATCTTTCAGATTGATCCAGTCGAGAACGCGTCCGGTGGCAGGCGAGATGCGCGCGATGCGGTCGGCGTGCCAGACGTTGGCGTAAATTTCGCCATGGATGTACTCGAGCTCGTTAAGCTCGGTGACCGGCTTGCCGTTGTCTTTCACCGTAATGCGGCGAACCTGGTGGAATGTGTCGGGATTGAAGAAACGAAGCGTCGCCGTACCATCGCTGAGGATAAGGTTTTTGCCGTCTTGCGTGAGCCCCCAGCCTTCCCGGGATAGGAGAAGGTGCGTAGAAGCCGGAAAGTCGCCCGATCGTAGACCAGTGCAAGGTGCGATTGCCATGTAAGCTGCACCAGTGTGTTCTTCCAGTCCGTCAGGCCCTCGGCGAAGTACTGATCGGGCACCGCGTGCAATTGCAAAATACGGCCGGTTTCAAGGTCTTCTTCTCGCAAGGAGGAACGGCCCTTCATGCCGGTGCTCTCGTAAAGATGTCCGTCAACGTAGATCAGGCCCTGGGTGAAGGCCTGCTGATCATGCGGGTAGGCGCGGACTATGCGGTAGCTGTACGCTGTTTGCGCGGTTGCGCTTGTACTGCTCGAAAGAACGAACACAAACAGCGCGAGGGCGCGAAACTTCACACGCATTTCAAAGCCGTGCAATATCATCGGCCACCGTGGAAGCGTCCGAATACGCGTGCCATCAACACGGACATGATCAGCATCCCCGCTCCAAAGACGAGAGCGTGTTGAACGTTGCGGAGATCGAAGCTGCCAACCCGAAAAATGAGTAGCCACGCGATCAGAAGATTGAAAAAGCCCCAGAGGACATTGACCGTGGAAGAGGACAACCCTTCACCGGGAGGGTCTGCAAAGGGGGTCTGGAAGGCACTGCCGGAGATTCCGTTGACCAGATGCGGTAGCGCATTGGCGAAGACCGCTCCGCCGAAAAAGTATGCCGGATAGATATACCAGTGCATGGTTGCTCGTGTTCGACCGCGAAAATGATCGATAGCGGTATTCTAGCTTGCGCCCAAGTACACAAATCGCAACGCAAAGAGCACGGCCAGCGTGTAGAGCAGCCAGTCCTGTTTGCGCCAGTTGCCGGTGGCGAGATGCAAGACAGCCCACGCGATAATGCCAAAACCAAGGCCGTTGGCGATGGAGTAGGTGAGCGGGATCAGAATCAACGTGAGGAACGCGGGAACGGCAACGAGCGGCTCGTGCCAGCGGATCTCCGTAATGGTGGCGAGCATCATGGAGCCGACAAGAATCAATGCGGGCGCCGTGGCGGCAGCGGGTACGACTCCGACGAAAGGCGCGGCGCCGACAGCGAGGAGGAAGAGCAGGCCGGTAACGATGGCGGTGACGCCAGAGCGGCCTCCGGCTGCGACACCGGCTGTCGACTCTACGTAGCTGGTAACGGTGGAGGTGCCGGTCATCGATCCGAAGACCGTTGCCGTTGCGTCGGCAAAGAGGATGCGGTTGAGACGCGGAATGGAATGATCCGGGGAGATGAGCCCGGCGCGTTTGGTCACAGCCACAAGCGTACCGAGATTGTCGAAGAGATCGACAAAGAAAAAAACGAAGATGATTTCGAGCAGTCCCTTGCTCAGGGCTCCCCGAATATCGAGTTTCAAGAATGTAGCGCTCAGCGACTGAATGCCGCCGCCCTGGTTCGTCCAATGTACCAGCCCGAGCGCCCACGCGATGCCAGTGGTGACCAGCACACCAATCAGGATGGAGCCGCGGACTTTTTTGATTTCGAGCGCCACCATGAGGGCAAGTCCGAAGAGAGCGAGTGCCGTAGTGGGATTGCGAATGTTGCCGAGGCCCACGAATGTCGCCGGATCGCTGACGACGAGACCGGCGTTGCGGAATCCTATGAATGCGATGAAGAGTCCGATGCCGCTGGCGACGGCGGCGTAGAGTTCGTGCGGAATCGAGCGGAGGATCATCTGCCGGATGCCTGCGGCAGTGAGTGCGAGGAAGATTATGCCGGAGAGAAACACTGCGCCCAGCGCTGTCTGCCAGGGAATATGCATTTTGAGGCAGACCGTGTAGGTGAAGTAGGCGTTGAGGCCCATCCCGGGGGCCAGCGCGATAGGATAGCGCGCGACAACCCCCATCATGATCGACCCAAATGCGGCTGACAGGCAGGTAGCCGCCGTAACAGCCGGAAGAGGCACGCCCGCTGCGGCGAGGATTGCTGGATTGACGAGCACGATGTAGGCCATCGTGAGAAACGTCGTCACTCCGGCCAGGATCTCTGTCCGCCAGTTGGTGCCAAGATGAGTGAATTCGAAATAGCGTTCTAAAGACGTGAGCATCGGCAGGTGTCCCTAGGAGACCACATACCTGTCGCATCACAAAGAGATTTGTTCGTGAGAAATAGGGATGCTCTAAAGAAATTCAGGCCGTGATTTTCCGGGACTTGCGGGCACGCAGGATCAAGTCCATCGAACCGCCCTGAATCACGATGGAGAAGACGACAACAAGATAAGTCGCGCCGAGAATCCAGGAACGTCCAAACGCAGCCGGTACCGACAGGGCGAGGGCGATCGACAAGCCGCCTCGCAGTCCACCCCATGTGAGCACGAAAAGGGAACTTCGGTAGTCCGGCCGGTAGAGGCGCACCAGCATCACGAGCAGCGCCACCGCGCCTAAGCGAACAACGTTCACCAGAACGATTGCGCTGAGACCGGCGCGAATCGCTACTGCGTCGAGCGTAATGGCCATTGCCTCGAGACCCAACAGGACAAAGAGCACGCTGTTCTGAACTTCGTCGATGACCTCCCAGAATCGATCCACTTGCTCATGCGCGGCAATGTGTTCGGGAAGATTGCGGTGGAAGTGCCGCAATGCAATGCCTGCCACCACCGCTTCCAGTGGCGCCGAGAGGTGCAGATAATCGGCGAGCACATATCCTCCCAGAGCAAGCGACACCGTGAAGAGGATGTCGATCTGGTAGGAGACGAGCAGTCGCATGAGCCGCGATGTGATGAAGGCCGCAATAATTCCAAGGAGCACGGCGCCCCCCGCCTCTGCGATCAGCAGTCCGGCTACGTTCCATGGCGTTGTTGCGTTGCCGCGCGCGATGGCCAGCATGGTGATAAAGAGCACGGCGCCGATTCCATCGTTAAAGAGTGATTCGCCCGCCAATTGGGCCTGCATGCGCTTTGGAACGCCGGTTCGCCGGAGCATTTCAAGAACAGCGATGGGATCTGTGGGAGAAATTAGCGCGCCGAAGATGAAGCACTCCATCCACGGCAGCCGGCCAAGGCTCAGAACGTGCATCAACACTGCAACGAGAACAAAACAGATCGCCGTGCCCGCGACGGAGAGAAGGGAGACCGTGAGCTTTTCTTTCGCGAGCGATTCCAAATCGAGCAGGAACGCGCCCGAGAAGAGCAGCAAGGGCAACATCCCGTGCAGGATCAACGTTTCGAAGTTAATGTGCTGTGTCAGGTCGGCTGCCGACTGGTGAATCGCTGGGACACGGGTGGCCGCCAAGGTAAGTGCGGACGAAACGAGCACGGTGAGCAGCATAGTTCCAATGGTGGTTGGGAGCCGCAGCCAGCGTGAGCTTACGAGGCCAAAGACGGCGGCCGTCGTGAACAGCAGACTCAGGATTGCCAGTGTGCTCATCCGATTGTGTACTCAGCGGCGACGCGATTGCGCAGGCGGGTCAGTTCATCGTACAGAAAATGCGAGCGGGAATGTTGTATTGCGCTGCGTTTGCAACCCTGGAAAGCAGCCTTGCAGCCGCTAAAGCAATTTCGCAGCGTCTTTGGCGAAGTAGGTAACGATGAAATCGGCGCCTGCGCGACGAATGCCCACGAGCGATTCGAGAATGGTGCGATCGCGTTCGAGCCAGCCCTTTTCGAACGCGGCGTGGAGCATGGAGTACTCGCCGGAGACTTGGTAGGCGCCGATGGGCACATCGAAATTCTCGTGCGCCGCATGCACCACGTCGAGGTAAGGCATCGCGGGCTTCATCAGGATCATGTCGGCGCCTTCTTCAAGGTCGAGGTCGATCTCGCGCATGGCTTCGCGCAGATTGGCGCCATCCATTTGATAGCTGCGACGGTCACCGAACTGCGGAGCGGAATCGGCGGCCTCGCGGAAGGGACCGTAAAAAGCAGACGCAAATTTCGATGCGTAACTGAGAATCGGCGTGTTGGAGTTGCCGTCGGCATCGAGGGCGCTCCGGATAGCGGCAACACGTCCATCCATCATGTCGCTCGGGGCGACGATGTCTGCGCCTGCGCGGGCGAGACTTGCGCCAGTACGCGCGAGGAGTTCGACCGAGGGATCATTATCGACATCGTAGCCACCATCTTTGGTCTGGATGACGACGCCGCAGTGGCCATGGCTGGTGTATTCGCAGAGACAGACGTCGGCGATGAGGACAAGCTTTTTGGCGGCGGAACTTTTCTTGATGGCGCGAAGGCCCTGCTGAACGATGCCGTTGTCGTCCCAGGCGCCGGTGGCCTTTTCATCTTTGGTGGCGGGGAGACCAAACAAAAGTAGTCCGCCAATTCCCAGGGCTGCGGCCTCTTCGGCCTCGCAAACAGCCTGATCCACCGAGAGGTTGAAGACGCCGGGCATGGCGCTTATCGGATTGCGCACACCTTCTCCGGGGCAGATAAACAGCGGATAGATCAGGTCGCCGGGATTGAGCGTCGTCTCGCGAACCAGCGCGCGAAGGGACTCGGTACGACGCAAGCGGCGCAAGCGCATTTCAGGAAAGGGCATGCGTAAATTGTAAGCCAGTGCAGATCGCTATCGGAGTGACGAATCCCCTTGACGAAGCGCCGCAACACCGAAATACCGCTTCGCGCGGGCCACATCTTTGAATATCTGCGCCTTCAGAGCCTCGGTTGAAGGCCATTGAATCTCGCCGCGCAGGCGGAACAGGAATTCGAGATGGAGCGGAGTCTCCTCGGTGAGGTCAACAGGTTCGAAGTTCAGGATGTGCGTCTCCACGCCAAAACCCGCGCCTTCAAATGTTGGCCGATTCCCGACGTTGGTTACGGATTCAAAGCATCGGTCTCCGACAGTGAGGCGAGTGACGTATACCCCGAAGCCGGGCAAAAGGCCTTCGTAGGGAGCCATGTTCACCGTAGGAACCAGCAGCTTTGTACCCACGCCACGACCCTTTGCTGGATGGGAATGCACGTCGAAGACCCGACCCAGCATCCAGCGCGCGCGGCGCACGTCTCCGGCAGCGATGAGGCTGCGCACGGCTGAGCTGGAGACTTCCATGCCATGGACGCGCACCGCGGGATGCACCTGCACGTTGAATCCAAACTCTTCGCCGAATGCGCGCAGTTCGTTCACGCCGGCCTTCGCGCCGTACCCAAAACGAAAGTTGGTGCCTTCGTGAATCCCACGAACACTCAGCACGTTGACCAGGAAGTCGCGTACGAAGTCTTCCGCCGTCACGCGGGACAGCGCTTCATCGAATTGCAGTACCAGAATTGCATCGACGCCGGTTGACGCCAGGAGTCTTAAACGCTCCGGCAAGAAGGTGAGCAGCCTGGGCGCCTCCCTGGGATAGAGGAACTGCGCGGGGTGGGGTTGGAACGTGATGGCGATCGATCGCATGCCGCGCGAGCGCGCCTCAGCAGCGGCTGCACCCAGAATCTGCCGGTGCCCGTTATGCACGCCGTCAAAATTTCCGATGACAGCAATGGACGGGCCGAAGTCTCGCGGCACTTCGTCGATCGAGCGATACGCCGACACCAACGGATTGGGACTCATCGATTCGAGGCTCACGGAGTCATCTCCCCAAGATCGATGGGAAAACTCAGCCCGTCATAAGCCATGCGGATATTGTCCGGCAGTCTCGCGTTTGTCTCTTCGTGCCCAAGTTCGTGGGCAATATGGGTGAGCCAGGTATGTTTCGCGCCAATTCGACGAGCCCACTCTACCGCCTGGCCCAGTGTGGCGTGGCTGGGATGTGGCTTGTGGCGCAGCGCCGAAAGCACCACGTGGTCCAGACCCTCGAGCAACGCAAAACTGCTATCTGGAATCGCGCTCACGTCGGTGAGATATGCTGCACGTCCGAAACGAAAGCCGTGAATCTCCTGCTGCCCATGCAGTACAGGCACCCGCCGGAAGTCCACACCGAATAGAGGCGTGCATTCGTTGAGAGGCTCGATGTGCACGCGTGGCCGATTGGGGTAAGTTGCTTCAGGCGAGAAGGTGTAGTCGTAGACGCGGCGCAACGTCTCTTCGGTCAGCGGCGATGCATAGAGAGGGATCTGACCGCCTTCGCGAGCAACCACAAAACTCAACGGCCGCAGATCGTCCAGGCCGAGAATGTGATCGGCGTGACCGTGGGTATAGAAGACGGCGTCCACGCGGGTGAGCTTGTTGCGGAGGGCCTGCTCGCGAAAATCGGGTCCGGTGTCGATCAGCACGACTCGGTAGTGATTGCCGTCGTGCCATTGCAGCAACACCGAAGGCCGCAGCCGGTGGTCGCGGAGATCAGAGGAGGTGCACACCCTGCATCCGCACCCAAGCGTAGGAACTCCCATGGAAGTTCCGGTTCCCAGAAATGTGAGCCGGCCTTCCATCCTAGCTAGTGTTTTTCCGGTTTAGGAGGAGGAGCCTGCACACCCTGCAGCGAGATCATCTTAGTAAGTTCGAGGAAGGTCATGCGAAGTTCGAACAGGACGGTATCCAGCATGCGAGCTTCGACGGCTGACAGATTGCCCTTGGACTTTTCTTCAAGCACACCGAGCAAGTCGATGCTCTGCCTGGCGCCGATAATGTCAACGCGGGGACGCTGGCCCTCTGGAGTTGCCGCGCCCATCTGCATCAGTGCTGAGAGATATAGCTGCTGCACGAGGTGCTCGAACCTGATTGGCGGTTGTGCTCCCATGGTGGGGTTCTGTGCACGCAACAGGTCTTCGACCCGCTGAGCCGAAGCTTCATATGCCGTCGCCTGTTCCCTCTTCTCTTCCGCGGTTGGGGGAGGCGGCAATTCAGCGGCGAGGTCCTCCTCAGAATCATCTGCAACCGGTTCCGCTTCAGTCGTTGGGGCGGATTCCGTTTCCACCAACTGCGGTCCCGCAGACTTTATCTCTGGCTCAGGGGCTGGCTCTCCGGCCGAATGGGAAGGAGCACCGTCCTGCTCTTCTTCCTTTTTCATCTTGCGGCGGTCAATGACTTCAAATTTTGGCGTATCGCTCATAATCCAACTTTCCAGTCTCTTTCGATCATAAAGCCGGTGACCTGTCCAGAATCTTTGCGATCCCTGTCGCGGGTCCGTTCGTGTAGGTCAATGGATGGTTTTTAACTTCGGCCTCACTGCGCACCATTGCGAGAGCAAGACGACGGGTGGAACCATCGAGCGGCAATTCCGCAGAGCTTGTGATCGATCCGATTGGCGCACTATCGAGAAAGAGTTCTGTACCAGCCTCAGGAAGAGGTCCGTCGAGTTCCAGTTGCCTCAGGTGCCGATGCACGTTGCCGCGAGAACGAATGCGCTCCACGATCTCCTGCCCGAGATAGCAACCCTTGCTGAAGTGCAGCGCACGGGTCTGCGAGGTTTCCTGTGGCAAGTCACGCTCGGCGATGTCGATGCCATAGACCGGAATACCCTCCGCCACGCGGAATGCGTCCAACGCTGCCGACCCCACAGGCGTCGCGCCGGCGGTCGACAGGGCACGCCATAGGAGCGTCAATCCTGCCAAGGGCACGCCAATCTCGAAGTGGTCCGCTAAGGTACCGTAACCGTGATAGACCCTCAAATTAATCCCGTTCCACTCCACCTGGTGCCAAGTCATCGGTTCTGCGGGCACGGGCACGCCCATCCGCGCGAGCACCTCGCGGGCCTCGGGTCCGGCCAACCCGATGGTCGTTTCCGCAGTCGGATCCTGGGCCATCAGTTCCACGTCGTCCATGATGATGAAGTGATCCAGATGTGTGAGGAGCTTCTCGTACTGGTCGGCCGCAATTACCAGGACAAGCGCATCACCTTCGCGCCAGACTGTCAGGTCTCCCTGGATTCGCCCTTGCGCATTCAGAACAAGGTTCCAAGCTCCACCGTTCTCGGGCAGATCGTTCACGATGTTTGTTACCATCCCGCTTAACCAGCGAAAGCGATCTTCGCCGCGCACGCTGACTCGCCGCATCCAACCAAGATCGTGCGCTGCGGCTCCTCTTGCCAGTGCCGCTATTTCATTGGCTGGCGCGTCAAATCCATGTGCGGTAAGCAAGCCATGGAACTCGACCAGCCGGGGCGCATTGGCGACCGAAGCCAGCGGTGTGGCAAGCAATTGTGCGGCGAGCGGAGTCTGAAGAACGGTTACGGCAAGATTCTCGGTCATAGGGGAGAGGTTCAAAAGCGCAGGCGCATTTTCTTAGAAGCTTCGCGCCTCTGCGCATCCTGATTATAGCCTTGAGATTAGATGCTAGCCTTAGCCACGCGGCAGTCCCAGCACCACGAGGAGAGAGAATGAGCAGGAAACGCGAAATCAGTAAGTTAGCCCGGGAAATCTTGAGGTTGGCAGCAGGGCTATCGCTCGCCGTTGCTACGGCCGCCACAGCCCAGATTGTTGCACCCCAGGCTCCGCCCGATCCTCAATCTCCTTCTCAAAGAACGGCACCGCAGGGAAAGCCTGACGCACAGTCTCCGCAAGAGTCAAAGGACGGCTCTTCAAAAGGGGCCGAAACGCGCATCACCCCCGAGGAGGCCAAGCAACTCTTCAGTTTGGTTGACGAACTGCTCAAATTCTCCTCGCAGGAATCCGGCCTGGCGGTAAAGGGCGACGTCAAGCGTCAGCTCACAACCCGCGCCGACGTAGAGCAATATCTGACCGAAAGGTTCAATGAAGACGAAGACGCCAAACGTATGCAGCGAAGCGAAATTGTCCTGAAGAAATTCGGCTTGCTGGATCGTGACTTCAACCTGAAGCCTTTTCTTCTGGCATTACTCAAAGAGCAGATTGAGGCCTATTACGATCCCAAAACAAAGACCGTGAACATGCTCGACTGGATTTCAGTGGATGAGCAGAAGCCCGTACTGGCCCACGAACTCATGCACGCGCTACAGGACCAGCACCTTGACCTGGAGAAATGGAGCGACCAGACGCCTCCCGACGTCTCGCTGACTGCTGCGCAGGATAGCGATCATCTCGCTAAAGATGAACTTGATACCGCACGCGAAGCGGTCACTGAAGGACAGGCAACGGCTGTGATGATGGACAACATTCTCAAACCCATGGGGAAAAGCCTTATTGGTGATCCGGAGATTATCGAATTCATCAAGCAGCAGATGGCCGGCTCGGATAACTCTCCAATGTTGGCCCGAGCTCCACTTCTGCTCTCCGAATCGCTGCTTTTCCCTTATCGCGAGGGGCTGAGTTTCGAACAGGATGTGTGGATGGACCGCGGTCAGGCTGCGGCGTTTACGGGTGCACTGGACCGTCCTCCTTCATCCTCGTGGGAGATCATGAATCCCCGGGAATATGAGCATGGCAATGTTCCGTCTATTCCATATCTGCCTGATATCCATCCGCTTGTCGACAAAACCTACCGTGCGTATGACATTGGCCAGGTTGGCCAGCTCGATTTGCATATTCTCTCTGGGCTTTTCGGTGGAGATCGCGCGGCGCGCGACCTTACCCCGGCGTGGGATGGCGGTATCTATTGGGCCGGACAACGTTTGAACGCGACTCCGGCCGAACAGGCCACTACCAGGTCCATCTCGCTCTTCTATCTGTCTGTTTGGAAAAACCCGGCGTCCGCCCAGTCTTTCAGCCATTTGTACGCAGACGAACTGAGCCGCAAATACTCTGGCTTCAAACCAGACAAGACTGTTGCCCCAATCGCTGACAATTCCGATGGGACCGTGGAACAGGTCTACAGCACCGACGAAGGGCCGGTCGTCATTACTCGACGGGGTAAATTGGTGTTTGTTTCAGAAAGCTTCGACCTTCCACTGGCCCGCAATCTTGCCAGCCTCATCCTTGGAGCGCAGGGCAGCGGCCCGCTCCAATCCGCATCTGCAGGCAGGCTTCCGGCCGTTCTTGCCGCGCAATATCTGCCCGCAGCCTTTGTTCCACACAAAACCTTAACCGCGCCGGTTGTACGCTTCCTTTCGAACTCTGGGGTTACCAAAGCCGTGGTTGACGCAGCACTTCAGGCGTCTCATCCCGACATGATGGTTTCTTTCGGACAGTGGTGAGAGCAGTTTGGGCTTGAATTCGCTGAGAGACTCTGCTGTTCTGTCTTGAGAGTTCCCATCGGAGAATGCGTTATGAGAGCCGTTCCTCTTCTTGTGTTCTGTGTCGCGTTGACGCCCCCTGCTTTCGGGCAAGCCTTTGGAGAGTCGACCCAGCTTAGCCAGCCCGCCGTTAAGAAAACGGGCGCGGCGGTCGCCGTGCCTGCTGCCCCGCTCAGTAATTCACGGTCTGGGCTTCCACAACAAGGCGGCGTACAGGTGGTGAACGACAGGTATCACGGACTGCCCGATTGCCATTGCGCGCAGGCTCCGACGTTCTTGCCGAACCCACGGGAGGTTCCTTCCGGAACTTCAGTCACTCTTTCCAGTTCCAATCCGAACGCTGTGATTTACTACACAACCGACGGCTGGACTCCGACTGAATTGTCAGCTCAGTATCATGATCCCGTCATGATCACGGCAAATATGCGGCTGCAGGCGTTTGCTGAAGAACCGGGGAAAGCGCCCAGCCCGATCGTGGCCGCCAGCTACACTGTCAGCGGACCGCCGACACCGCTTCCGGTGGATGCTTCTGTCTCAGGTTCAACGGTGACGAAGGGTACGCAGATTCGTTTCCAGACCGGTAACCGCATCTCGTCAGAAACGGCAAATGTCGGGGATCAGTTTTACCTTCTGCTCGATCAGAATCTCGTGGTCAATGGAAATATCGCCGCCCGGCGCGGCATGTCGGTGGAGGCCAAAATCACTTCTGTCCAGCACGCGGGACAGAACGGCAAGTCAGGCGTTATTGTCTTCACGGTGATGAGTCTCAGCGTCAATGGGGTCAGCATTCCGTTGAGCGGAATATACACGCTGGTTGCGCCCGATATCGGCTCTCAGTTGAATCACATCGCGGACACGAGCCTGGTGCACGTTGCCGGGCCGCTGCCTCCTGGCAATGAAGCGAAGATCGAGCCAGGCATGATGCTCACTACGTCAGTTGCGGCGGACGTCCCAATCAAACAATAGAGTTCGTTGTTCAGCACTTGATTAAGGCGGGCTGTCCGGGCCCGCCTTCGTCGTTATCCCTGTCGCATCTTTTTGGATCAAGTATTCGTCAACGAGTTCCGACACCAGAACCGCAGTGGGGACAGCGACAATGGCTCCGAGGACTCCGCCGAGTCCGGAGCCAATCAGCAAGGCTACGAGGATTGACAATCCCGGGAGGCCAACACTGGTGCCCATGATCCTCGGCACGAGGAACGAATTCTCAACTTGTATCCAGATGAAGTAAAAGATTGCGATCCCCAGCACGCGTCCCCACGAGTCTATGGCCGCCACGAGCAGCGCCAACGCTATGGTGACAGCCGCGCCCAGCACGGGAATGATATTCAGCAACCCGGTCAATACTCCGAGTGCGTAGGCGTAGCGCACGTGGAGGCTCACATAAACGATGGTGCTGGCGAGTCCGAGAAGGAGCATCAAGCTTCCCTGCCCCAGAAGCCATTTGCCCATGCGCAGTTCGGCACGCTGCAGGGCCGCATCCAGCCGCGAGCGCTTGTCGACTGGAAACAAGGAAAGCGCCCAACGATATGCGAGATCGCCTTCAAGAATGAAATAAACCGTCAGGATCACACCCATCGCAATGCTGAAGATTGCGCCCGCCCAATTCTTGATCGAAAGCAGAAGATAGGTTGCTGCATTGCTGATGAAGTCCTGAATCTTGCCGCCGACCTCGTCGGTATTCACCTGGTCGGCGAAGGGAACATGCTTCAGCTTTTCGAGGAAGGCAGGCAATCGCGTTGGCAAATCTCGGACAAATTCCTGCAGATCGCGAATCACTGGCGGAAAAGCGAGAAAACCGAATGCCGTAAGGCCGCCGGCAAGAGCAAGCATCAGGATCAGAATGGCGCGTCCCCTGAACGGCTGCCACCGGCCCACGCGGAAGTGGGATGTGGCACGGACGACCGGTGTTAGCACCACGGCGGCAAGCGCGCTCACGTACAGGAGAAGCAGCACGGCCCGCAGTTGCCAGGCCAGGTAGCAAAGCACGGCCAGTCCGAAAGCAAATGCGATGTCACCGCGGAGATTGCGCGGACTGCCCTGGGCTCGATTCATCTCTGTGTTCTTCCCTTGCGTGATGGAAAGCCCCTTCCGCCGATCCGTCCACAAATCCGGGTTCTAATTGTCTTTCCGTTCCGGGGCCCGCGATGAAGGCTCATTTCGCCAGGCGACCTGCTTCATTTGTCTCCGCCCAGGATCGAACCGAGCACGCCTCCCAGGACTGCCCCGGTCGCGGTGTTGCCCACCTGGCGGCTATCCATCTGCGGGAGGTACTCGCTGATCTGATGCGCCAAACGCGAGATAGGCAGCGTCTGCAGCCAAACAGTTCCGGGTCCGGTAAGGACCGCGAGGAAAATACCATCGCCGCCAAAAATCATGTTTTTGATGCCGGGGACTGTCGTAATTTGAAATCCCACCGACGCCTGAAATGCTCCCACATGGCCAGGATTCACCAGCAATACCTCGCCGGGAGCAAGATTTTTCATGATCAGTTCACCGGAGAGCTCGAGCCACGCTGTGCCGTTGCCGGCGATTCGCTGGAGCAGAAATCCGCTGCCGCCGAAGATACCCGCGCCCAGCGACTGCTGGAATCCGACGCTGATGACTACCTGCGTCGTCGCACACAAAAAGCCGTGGCGATGCACGAGGTACTCCTGCCCCGGTCCCACCTGAACGGGCACGATATGCCCCGGCACCTTGGCGGCAAACGAAACCTCGCCAGGATACTGCGCGGCGCGATATTCGGTCATAAAGATGCTTCCGCCACCGGCCACACGCTTCAAAACGCCGAACAGCCCGCCTCCGCCGCCCATCTGCGTGTGCGTGGTCATCTGGATTGAGCCAGTCATCCACGAGAGCTCGCCACTTTCAGAGAAGACGCTTTCGTTGGGGTCGAGTTGCACATCGAGAACGGGCATGGTGGTGCCTTGAATCCGGGTCTGCATCGAAACCTCCTGTCGAGGACAGTGTACCCGGTGGACTACGCAGAGCACTCTTCATCTGTTCCACCAGGGGATCTCATGGGTACAATGGCGACACCGCATTCCCCGGAGGAAAACCTGGTGAAACGTTTCGCATGGCTCATTGTGATTCTGCTGATAGCCTCGCCTTGCTGGGCCGCCAAAAAGATAACCGTACAACAACTGAAGGATCTGCTTGCTGCGAACCAGCAGTCTCATAAATCGGATGCAGATGTTGCAGCTGAACTCAAGGATCTCGATCTGACAGAACAGCTGTCCCGTAGCACCATGAACAGCTTGAGACCGCTGGTTCCCGGGGATTTGACGTCCGAACAGCTTTTTGTGCTTGAAATACGAAGCGCGGTGTTGCCTCCGCCGCCGGGCGATATCCCTTCCAAGCCGGTTCCCGATGCTGCCGGACAGAAAGCCATTCTCGACAAAGCAATGGATTACGCGACCAAGACATACGCGCAACTGCCTTCGCTCACCGCCACACGCACACTTCGCCGGTTCCAGGACAGCGCTCATCAAGACCAGCCAAGCTTTGGCGCCCATAGCAATGCTGTTCCCTTACCCACCTACACTCCGATTCATTACACTTCCTCTGCCGACGCAACCGTTACATTCAAGAGCGGGGCAGGACAGAACCCCCTTGCCAACGACAAGACACGTTGGGGCGACAACGGAATGATTGCGCTCCTCGGTCAGAGTCCCGATCTTGCCGCGGTGCTCCAAGATGCGCAGGCCACAGGCAAGATCGGATGGTTACGGTGGGAAACCGTGAACGGCCATGATCTTGCCGTCTTCTCATACTCCGTGGACAAAAAGAAGACCCGCTACGCCGTGAACTACTGCTGCTTTCCAGAGACGAGCCAGGCAGGAGAAATTGCAATGCGCGGAACTGGAACGGGTGGTGGGCCCGGAAACTATGAGACGAGTGCGGACTGGAAGAATTTCAAGGCAACGGTGCCTTACCACGGTGCAATCTTCATCGATCCCGAGACTGGCGCGGTTTATCGCCTGATCACCCAGGCTGAATTCAAAGGTTCCGAGCCGGTCAAGGTTGAGAATCAGAGAATTGACTACTCCGCCGAGACCGTCGGCGATAAGAAGATCATCGTGCCGAGTTTTATCACCATCGATACGATCGAACTCCCTTTCCCCGACTCGGCGCAGGGTCACTACATCACACGTCATACGATGTTCACCGAAAACTATTCGGGTTACACGGCATCGGGAAGTTAGGCCGGTAAGCACTGGAGAAAACAAAGCTCCGATCTCAACATGAGACCGGAGCTTTTGATTCGTGGCAGATGACGAGCCTTCGGTAACATCGAATATCCACTGCCAGCCTGCTTCTACTCCACTATCTTCAAGTTCGTCTGCGCAGTGGCGAGCGAACTGCCACCAACCCAGACGTCATAGGTCGTCGGCTCTACGGTCCTCTTCAAATCAGCACCGTAGAAATTCAATTCGTCGAATCCCACGGGAAATGTAACGCGCTTCGTCTCTCCCGGAGCCAACATCACGCGCGAAAATCCTTTCAACTCGCGTACGGGCTGCTCCACACTTGCTTCGGTATTGCGAAGGTAGAGTTGCACGACCTCGGTTCCCGCGATGCTTCCTGTGTTTTTAACATCGACGCTGACCGTGGCAATCGGCTTGTGATCGTCAACGACTTCATGGACCGGAATTTCAGGGCGATCCACGGTCGGCTTAGCGTAGCTGAAGCGGGTGTAGCTGAGCCCCCAGCCGAAGGGGAACAGCGCCGAGTTCTGCTCGTCCATATACCGCGAGACGAATTTCTCGGCGGCGTCGTGAGGCATGCGGCTCAAGTCACCGTGCGCCGGCCGGCCTGTAGGGGTCTGTGCGTAATAGAGCGGTTCCTGACCCACCGCACGAGGAAAACTCGACGGCAGCTTTCCCGATGGATTCACATCGCCGAACAACACATCCGCAACTGCGGGTCCTGCCTCGATGCCGGGACTCCATGCCTCGAGAATCGCCGGCACATGCTCGGCGGCCCATTTTAATTCCAGCGGCCTTCCCGCGAGCACAACCAGGATCACCGGCTTACCTGTCCCGACCACGGCTTCCAACAGCTTCTGCTGGTTCCCGGTAAAGCCAAGGTGTACACGGCTCGCGGCTTCGCCTTCCATCCAGTTGGTCGGTTCACCGAGGGCGAGGATCGCCACGTCTGCCGTGCGAGCAGCCTCTACCGCCTCGCCGATTGTTTTTTCGTCATCAGGGAGGGGCCCATCGACAGTCTTTGCTGCGCCGGTAAAGGTGACGCTTTTGAGGATGTTGTCGTCAGCGCCCGAGAGCAATCCACATCCAGGCGCATACAGCAGCTTGTCTCCGAGCCGCTCGCCAAGCGCCGACTTCAGCGTGATCACATCTTTCGGATTTCCCGCGACAGTCCAGGCGCCCAACAGATCGAGCGCGTCGTCAGCCATGGGTCCGATCAATGCGACTTTCTTTGCCTTCGCGGACAGCGGCAATAATGCTCCCACTCCTTCGACTGGATCGTTTTTGAGCAGCACCATCGTTTCGTCTGCAACTTTGCGCGCTACTGCACGCCGCTCTGGCGTTGGAGTGTAAGCGGGTCCGACATTCGCATAGGGATGATCGAAGAGACCCAGCGCAAACTTCACGCGCAGGATCCTCCGCACTGCTTCGTCGACGATGCCCTCGGGAATCTTGCCGGATCGGACCTGCTCCGTGATCACAGTGCCGTAGAGATCACCTTCCATATCCATGTCCGTACCCGCCATGAGAGCTTTGCGGGCGACCGTCGGCCCATCGCCGATGGAGTGATTTTTCAACTCGCCGACGGCGCCCCAGTCAGAGACCACAAAGCCATCGAAGCGCCATTCCTTGCGCAGAATCTGCGTAAGCGTCCACGGGTTGGCCGTGGCGGGAACACCGTTGATGGAGTTGAACGAGGTCATCACAGTCGCGACGCCGGCATCGACCGCCGCCTGATACGGCTTCAAATAAACTTGGCGCAGTGTCACTTCGCTCATGTCGACTGCGTTGTAGTCACGGCCTGCGATCGCAGCACCGTACGCCGCAAAGTGTTTGACGCAGGCGGCCACGGAGTCCGATTTAGACAGATCGCCTTGCTGGTATCCCTTCACCCATGCGCGCGCGAGTGCGGAACTCAAATATGGATCTTCGCCATTCGACTCGATGATGCGTCCCCAGCGCGGATCGCGCGCGATGTCCACCATTGGTGAGAAGACCCATGCAATGCCGTCTGCGCGCGCTTCTTCCGCGGCAACACGCGCGACAGTCTCCGCCGCCGCGGGGTCCCAGGTTGCGGCCACCGCCAAGGGCACTGGAAACGTTGTGTGATGGCCGTGAATCACGTCAAGCCCGAAGAGAATGGGGATATGCAGCCGCGACTTTTCCATCGCGATGTGCTGATAGTGATTGGTTCGGTCGGCTCCCACGACATTCAGCATCGAGCCCACCTGACCCTTCGCGACCAGTTCGTCATAGGTCAGGTTCGAGGCCGATGGGCCCGTCGCGAATCCCGCTGAATATTGCACCGTTTGCCCGATCTTTTCCTCGAGCGTCATCTGCTTCAGCAGCGCTTCAACCCGTCCGTTGATTTCTTTCGAAGCCAGCAGCGGGTTCGGTGTAGAACGGGTTTGCCCGACGGCGGAATTTGCGCCAAAAACGGCAAGCAGAAGAAGAAGTGCAGCAGTTGGAATTGCGGAATTTATCAACTTCGTCATAACCGGGAAATGATAAACCGTTTGAGCGGGACGGGTTTGGAAAATGCACAATCGTCGGCATCGGATGTTATCTCGCGATGGACATGCTGGTTCCACACTTCGCGACTGCTCATAAATGCTCTAATCTTTGAGGTGGATCGAATGCCTCGATTTCTTCGACATTTCCGGAAGGCAGTATTCCTGGCTCTTGAGCACGATGTGCTCAACACCGCCAAAGCTGCGGCTTTTTCGGGCATGCTGATGTTCTTTCCCGCATTCATCGTACTCACCGCTCTTGTCGCGAAAGCGCCGGAAGGCCCGACCGCCGTGGGTGAAATTCGCTGGGTCTCCGGGCAGATTCTCCCGGCTGACACTGTTCGCCTGATGCTCTCGACAATCCAAGCGCGCAACTCTCATCCTGCGCGTCTGATTTTTTCGGGCATTTCGCTCAGCGTTTTCGCGGGGCTGGGATTAATGCTTACTCTGATGGAGGGCTTTCGCCGCGCTTACCGGCTCCCGCGGAGCGAATGGGGTTTTTGGGAACGGCGCTTCCGCGCTCTGTTTCTGGTCTTCATCGTGCTGGTTCCTTTAGCACTTGCCACACTGCTGCTTGTATTCGGCCGGGTTATCGAACTCTGGGTAGTCTTCAAGGGGGGTCACCAGCTTCGCCATCTCGTGCTCTTCCTATGGAGGATGGCGCGCTGGACGCTCGCGTTCATCACGAGCCTGGCCGTACTCGGCGCACTCTATCATTTCGGAACCAAGCGTGGTGAACACTGGCTGCAGGTGATGCCGGGTGCCGTGGCTGCCAGCGCCGTGTGGTTTCCCGCGACGCTTGCCTTCGGCTGGTACGTGACGCGCATCGCTGACTACAGCCTTTTCTACGGCTCCTTTGGCGCGGGGATTGCGACGCTGGTGTGGCTCTACATTGCATCGTTCAGCGCGCTGCTTGGCGCCGAGCTCAATGGGGTCTTCTTCCGCGAGCGCAATCGACGCCTCTGATCGAAACGCCCAAGGCGGCAAGTTCCGTCAGTGATGAATCGCACCGACTAAACTGCCATCGCGCCTGCATCATGGTTCGGGGGAGCCTGCTCTCAGCCGACTTGTATAATGAAGCAGTCCGCTCTTATACATCCCTGTTGCCTATTCCGCACCTTTTTGGAGTCATACAATGCCGTTCGTCGACACGAACCTGAACTCAAATCCTGTCCAGCGTCGCGCAAAAATTGTTGCCACTCTCGGCCCCGCATCGAACACCGAGCCTGTATTTCGCGACCTTGTACGCGCCGGGATCGATGTAGTGCGCCTGAATTTTTCTCACGGCACCCATGAAGAGAAGCTTGCGCTGATCCAGATGATTCGCAAGGTCAGCCGTGAGGAACATAAGCCGCTCTGCATTCTCGGCGATCTGCAAGGCCCGAAGATCCGCACTTCGAAGCTCAAGGACCACCAGGCAGTTCTTCTGAAGGCCGGTCAGCGGCTTACCATCACTCCGCGTGAAGTTCCCGGCACGGCTTCGCTGGTCGGCACTACGTTCAAGACCCTTGCCGAAAACGTTGAACAGGGCTCTCGCATCCTGCTTTCTGACGGACTGATCGAGCTACGAGTTCACGAAGTGATCGGCGCAGATGTTGTGTGCGAGATCATCAACGGCGGCATGCTGGGCGAGAACAAGGGCATCAACCTGCCAGGTATTCCTGTCCGCGTTCCGTCACTGACCGAAAAAGATTCGCAGGATCTTGAGTTTGCTTTGAAGAACGGCGTCGATGCCATCGCTGTCTCCTTTGTCCGAACTGCGGAAGACGTTCGCCTGGTGCGCAATCGCGTTTCGGCGTATGGAAGCGAAACTTGGATCATCGCCAAGCTCGAAAAGCCGCAGGCGATTGAGCATCTCGACAGTATTTTGCAGGCCGCCGACGGAATCATGGTCGCGCGTGGCGATCTGGGCGTTGAAGTCCCCCCGGAAAAGGTTCCTGCGATTCAGAAGCACATCATCCGGCGCGCATCGGAATACTTCAAGCCGGTGATCACGGCGACACAGATGCTGGAGTCGATGATTGAGAATCCGAGGCCAACGCGCGCTGAAGTTTCCGACGTGGCAAACGCTGTGTACGACGGCACCGATGCGGTGATGCTCTCCGGCGAATCTGCGGTTGGCAAGTATCCCATCGAAACTGTTGCGATGATGGGCCGTATCGTAAGCGAAGCTGAGCGCCACATCAAAGAAGAACACCTCAATGAGCCACGCATCTCGCAGACGAGGCTCTCGATTGCCGAAACGATTTGCGAAGCGACCGCACATGCCGCCGATGATCTTGATTTGCGCGGCATCGCGCTATTCACTGAGTCAGGCGCCACGGCACGTCAGCTGTCCAAGTACCATCCGACGGCGCCGATCTTCGCGCTCAGTCCGGTCGACCTCACCATCAATCGACTGAACCTGTTGTGGGGCACCACGCCCATTCGCTGCCCTAAGGTCAATTCGACCGAAGCGCTTGTTGATGTTGCCGAGAGTCTGCTCGAACAGCATGGCTACGTACGCAATCGCGAAGTCATCGCCATCGTTGCCGGAACCCGTACCAAGTCCGGCTCTACGAACTTTCTGCGCCTCCACGTGCTGGGTGAACACAACCAGGAGGGCGTGCGGTTCTTTGCTCCGCACGAAGAAGAGGTTGTACCGGGGCCTGAAGCGGCCGCTCCCACTGTACATGCGGCTAAACCGAAGCGTTCTGCGAAGGCCGCAAAAAAAGCGGCGAAGCGACGGTAGAGCTTGTCCTTGATTCGATAAGAATGCCACTCCATTGCGGAGTGGCATTTTTATTGTGAAAGTTGCGTTTCAACAACCGCGAGAATCCCAGGTCTCAAAAGCGAGACCTGGGGCACCCAGTCACGAGGTGAGTGCGGCCCTGTTTTACTTTGCCGCGAGTTGGCGAAGAACGTAGAGCAGGATTCCGCCGTGCTCGTAGTACTCGATCTCCTGCGGGGTGTCTATGCGCACTTTGGTGATGAATTCTTTCGCGCTTCCGTCCGCTGCCTTCGTTCTAACTTTCAGTGTGCGGCCATTCGCGAACTTCGACTTGAGAAGATCCGTGAGCCCGGCGAAATCGTATACCTCTTCGCCGGTCAACCCGAGCGTTTCGAAGTTATGGCCTTCTTCAAATTGCAGCGGCAAGATGCCCATTCCAACAAGGTTCGATCGGTGAATGCGTTCGAAGCTTTCCGCAATTACCGCGCGAACGCCCAGCAGGTTCGGTCCCTTGGCGGCCCAGTCGCGCGACGAGCCGGAGCCGTACTCCTTCCCCGCAAGAATAATCAGTGGAACGTTGCGCTCGGCATACTGCACGCTGGCGTCGAAGATTGACATCTGTTCGCCTTCGGGCAGGAGGCGCGTAACGCCGCCTTCGGTTCCGGGCGCGAGCTTGTTGCGGAGACGGACATTGGCAAAGGTCCCGCGCACCATCACTTCGTGGTTGCCACGACGCGATCCGTAGGAGTTGAAGTCTGCCGGCTTCACACCATGCTCGGCAAGATACTTTCCCGCCGGCCCGTTGGCCTTGATGGAGCCGGCGGGAGAGATGTGATCGGTTGTGACTGAATCGCCCAGCACCGCGAGCACCCGCGCACCTTGAATGTCGGTGACGGCATCGGGCTGCTTCTTCATGCCATCGAAGTATGGCGCCTGGCGAATGTAGGTGGAGTCCGGCTCCCACTTGTAGACGTCGCCAGTGGGGAAGCTTAGCCCCTGCCAACTCGCATCGCCATCATTGACGGTTGCGTATTCTTTGCGGAAGCTTTCGCTGCTGAGGCCCTTGTCGATGGCCGCGGCAACTTCCTGCTGCGTCGGCCAAATGTCTTTGAGATAGACCGGGTTTCCCTGCTGATCCTTTCCCAGCGGCTCGGTTTCGAAGTTGTGTCCGATGCGGCCGGCGAGCGCGTATGCAACCACGAGCGGCGGGCTCATCAGGTAATTCGCGCGCACATCGACATTCACGCGGCCTTCAAAGTTGCGATTACCGCTGAGCACGCTCACCGCTACAAGCCCGTGCTCGTCGATGCTCTTCGACACGTCGGAGGGCAGCGGGCCGGAGTTGCCTATGCATGTGGTGCATCCGTAGCCCACTACGTTGAAGCGCAGCTTTTCGAGGTAGGGCAGCAGGCCCGATTTCTGGTAGTAGTCGGTGACCACGCGGGAGCCGGGAGCGAGCGAGGTCTTCACCCAGGGCGGCACGGTGAGCCCTTTCTCGACGGCCTTCTTTGCGAGGATGCCGGCGGCCACCATCACGGAGGGATTGGAGGTGTTGGTACAGCTTGTGATGGCCGCAATCACCACCGAGCCATGGTCGAGATACTGGTCGGGATCGACGTTGAAGCGTTCTTTTACGGTTGTCGTAATCGGTCCAGTTTTAAAGGTCTGATCGGCTGGATGAGCATTGGCAGCAGCCGATGACCTGGCCGGACCTTCGTTCTCTTCACGTGCAATAGCGAGAGCTGTATCGGTTACGGCGGCAGGCTCCCATGCTGCTGCGGTGCGCGTGCCTAGCGGCTTGGCGGTCGGAGCGAGGAGACTGGGGAGTTGTTTCGCAAAGCTTTCTGCCGCATCCTTCAGCAGCACGCGATCCTGCGGGCGCTTTGGTCCGGCGACGCTCGGTTCCACTGCAGCGAGATCGAGGTCGAGCGTCTGGGTGTATTCGGCTTCAGACGAGTTCTCAGTATGGAAGAGACCTTGTTCCTTGTAGTAGGCCTCGACGAGAGCGATCTGCTCGTCGCTGCGGCCAGTGAGCTTGAGGTAGCGAAGCGTCTCCGCGTCCACTGGAAAGATGCCGCAGGTCGCGCCGTATTCGGGCGCCATGTTGCTGATGGTCGCGCGATCGGCGAGGGGCAATGCGGCGATGCCGGGCCCGTAGAACTCGACGAATTTGCCGACGACACCGAGTTTGCGGAGGGCTTGCGTGACGGTGAGAACAAGGTCTGTTGCGGTGGCGCCTTCGCGCAGTTTCCCGGTCAGTTTGTATCCGACTACTTGCGGAACCAGCATGCTCACGGCCTGGCCGAGCATGGCGGCCTCGGCTTCGATGCCGCCTACGCCCCAGCCAAGTACGCCGAGTCCGTTGATCATGGTGGTGTGCGAGTCGGTGCCGACGAGCGTGTCGGGGTAGGCTTGCAGTTCGCCGTTGACGTCAGTGGTGAAGACGACGCGCGCGAGGTATTCGAGATTCACCTGGTGGCAGATGCCCATCCCCGGCGGCACGGCGCTGAAGTTGCGGAATGCTGTCTGGCCCCACTTCAGGAACGCATAGCGCTCGCGATTGCGCTGAAACTCCAGCAGCGAGTTTGCTTCGTAGGCCTGCGGCGTACCGAACTCATCAACCTGAACGGAGTGATCGATTACCAACTCTGCAGGCACTAGCGGATTGACGCGCTCCGGATCGCCGCCCAGTTTCTTGATGGCATCGCGCATCGCGCCGAGGTCAACGATTGCGGGGACGCCCGTGAAGTCCTGCATGAGAACGCGCGCGGGCATGTAGGCAATTTCGCGACTGGGTTCAGCCTTGGCATCCCACTTTGCCAGGAACTCAATGTCGGCGGCAGTCACGTTTAAGCCGTCTTCGCGGCGCAGGAGGTTTTCGAGCAGGATCTTCAGGCTGAAGGGCAGGCGGCCGAGGTCGAATCCGCGCGCGCTGAGCGCAGGCAGGCGGAAGATGGTGTACGACTTGGTGCCGGATTTCAGGATGGCACGGCTATTGAAGCTGTTCTTGATTTCGGTACTCATTGAGGAAACCTTTCTATCCGCCGCCAGGCGGATGAGCTTGAAAGCTTGACGGCGGAATTTACGCCGCGAGAACTTTAGCCGCGCATTGAACAGCGGCACAAAGGCATAAAAAGCGACGGGAATAGATTACTCAGCAGGAGGAGGTGCGTCCACGATCGGGGCGCCCGCGCCGAAAGCGCTTGAGGAGAGGCGTCGAAGAAATGCGGACTGCTGCGCGGTTGAACATACCTGACAGTGAGATTTTAGCGCGCTGGCGGCACCGGCGAAAAGACGGCCGCTCCGGATTGCTTGCACGTATTGCCGCCAGCAGCTACGCTCAATCCGTACCCACGGAGGCTTTCATGCATCCACTTGCGGCCCGCGCCGCCTTCGCGGCCTTGTTTTTTGCCGGCACAAACGCCTTCTGCCAAAAAGGCCCTGTTGCATCGGCCCCGGCAAGCCACTGGACCACGCAGGATGGCAACATCAGTCTGTCGAATTTCCGGTTTGGCACAGGCGAGACTTTGCCTGAGCTCAAGCTGCACTACCTCACGCTGGGCACGCCGCATCGCAATGCTGGCGGGCATGTGGACAATGCTGTCCTGCTGCTGCACGGGACGGGCGGCAATGCGCACTCGCTGCTGAATCCTGTCTTCTCGGATGTGTTGTTGGTGCCTGGCGGAATTCTCGACATTCAGAAGTACTTCATCATCCTTCCAGACGACATTGGGCACGGACGGAGTTCGAAGCCATCGGATGGCATGCGTATGCACTTCCCTGCTTACGACTATGACGACATGGTGCGCAGCCAGCGAATGATGCTCGACGAGATGAAGGTCGATCATCTGCGGCTGATCCTCGGCACGTCGATGGGCTGCATGCAGACGTTTGTATGGGCCGAGACGTATCCCGGATTTGCGGATGCCCTGGCGCCGTTTGCCTGCCTGCCGGTGCAGATTGCCGGACGCAACCGAATGATGCGTTACATGGGCATCCAGGGCATCAAGCTCGACCCGGCATGGAAGAACGGAGACTACACGGAAGAGCCGGTGGAAGGATTGAGGCTCGCCGACACATTGATTCTAGTAATGGGTTCCGCTCCCCTTGTGATGCAGAAGCAGGCGCCAACGCGGGAGGCGGCAGAGCAGTATGTCGATCGCTTCTGGGCGCGGCCCGCGCCGGATGCGAACGACATGATCTACTACCTCAACGCCAGCCGCAATTATGATCCCAGCCCACGCCTTGAGAGCATCACTGATCCGGTGCTCTGGATCAACTCAGCCGATGACTACATTAATCCTCCGGAACTCGGCATCGCCGAGAAGATGGTGAAACGCATGCCTCATGCGCGGTTCATTCTCATTCCAATCAGCGACCAGACTCATGGGCACGGCACGCACACGGCTGCGGCGGTGTGGAAGGACTACCTGGCCGAGTTCATGACGCAGACTGAGTCCAAGCCCTAGAAGCGAAATCCGAATAACTCAGCGGGAATAATCGGCTTCTATACTGGAGAGTGCTGGTCTCTTCATCGAGGTTCCCCGAAAGTTGAGCAAAAGAAACTGGTTGCGAAATCTGTTTTCGGACGCGTTTGCGTGGTTTACCCGCCGCATGGCCGACGAAAGGCAGCGTTTGCTCGCCGTTACGATCCTTGCCGGGGGGCTGTGCGGACTGGCAGCCGTTGCATTCCATCTTTCCATCGGCTGGCTTGAAGCGCTGCTCATCAACCGCGCTAATCATGCGCCCGGGTACTGGTGGATCCTGCTTACGATATTGACGCCGGGCGTTGGCGGATTGATCGTTGGTCTCGGACTTACGTACTGGGTTCCGGCTGCCGCTGGCTCCGGCATTCCCCAGGTGAAGGTGGCCTTTGCGCTCCGCTCGGGACTGGTGTCTCTGCGCGAGACCATCGGCAAATTTGTGCTTTGCGCTTTCCAGATAGGCTCCGGGGCATCGTTGGGGCTGGAAGGACCGACGGTCCAGATCTGCGCAGGGGTAAGCAGCCTGATGGCGAGGGTTGCACGGCTGAGCCCGCATAATTGCCGGCGCATGACTTCTGTTGGGATGGCGGCGGGCATCGCGGCCGCCTTCAACGCACCGATCGCCGCAATCACGTTTACGCTTGAAGAGCTGATCGGCGACCTTGACCAGACAATGCTTTCCGGCGTGATTGTCGCGGCGGCTCTGGCGGCTGTTGTCGAACACTCCATTCTTGGCACAAACCCCGTCTTTCATATGCCGCGCACTTACACGATGGGGGGCACATCATCGCTGATCTGGGCGGCTTCGTCGCTGATCTGGTACGCGCTACTGGGTATTCTGGCAGCCCTGGTTTCGATCACGTTTACCGATTCGCTGCTCGGCTTGCGCGCGCTTTTCAAGCGGTGGACAGCGGTGCCCAAGTGGATTCATCCGGCCGTTGGCGGACTAGCCACCGGCGCAATGGCGGTGCTTGCGCTGTACTGGTTTCATCTCAATGGCATCGCGGGCGATCCTTACAAGACACTGGAACTGGCTCTCACGGGAACGATGCCGGTGCTGGTTATGGCTGTCTTCTGCGTGCTGAAACTCGCGGCAACGGTCAGTTCCTACTCCAGCGGCGGATCTGGCGGCATTTTTGCGCCGTCGCTGTTTATGGGAGCTATGCTGGGCGGCGCGGTTGGTTACCTAGACGTCACAGTCTTCCATCATCCTGCGGATGCGATTGGCGCGTTCGCAGTGGTGGGCATGGGAGCGGTGTTCGCGGGGATTGTGCGGGCGCCGATGACTTCAATTCTGATCGTCTTCGAGATGACCGGAGGCTATGGCCTGGTACTACCCCTGATGATCGCCAACATGACAGCCTTCGTTCTAGCGCGCTATCTGCGTCCGATCCCAATTTATGAAGCGCTGTTGATGCAGGACGGCATTGAACTGCCCCACGGCTCGCGACCGCTTGATCCGCCGCAGGATGCACAGATCGGTGCCGATGAGCCGACGATGGATGCGACGGCATGACATTTCCCCATGCGGTCGGGTTTTCACGGTCGGGGGTACCTCACCCATACTCTGTAAAAAAGTACCTTGTTTTCAATGGCTCACGACGGAAATTCAGCGATAAAGTCTTCTTCTGATTGAATTTATCCGCAGAGTCGTCACAGCAAAGGACTTACGGGGCCGTTTTGACGACTTCAACGTTTTCTGCTTCGCGAATCCCTTTCAAAAAATGTAAAGTATTGTATTGATTATGGTTACCTGCCTTTCGTAGGTGGACTTTCTGGCACTTTCTGGCGCGTTTTGGCACAAAAGTGACCGACTCACCGGCCTCAATCAAATGGTATTCAGCGGTGAAATTGCCCCGATTGCGAAGGCGATGGTTCAGACCCGTAGATCCATCCTAGGCGAATCGGCGAAATAACCGGCAAAAGGCGACGAGTTCTTCAGTTTTTGTTTTGAGCAGGTTAGATGAGGAGGGTGAGCTTGGAGGCTTGACGCTTCCCTTGAGGTGAACCCTCAGTCGAGTTGTTCGAGGGGGATCTCATCTACCGTCTTCTTCAATCCGTTCTCGTCGGTCGCGACCGGTAGAGAGGGGAGGTCGGAGGGGGCCGAAGGGGCGGATTCGATGGCAGCAGGCTCTATCGCGCTCAATGCTTCGAGCTCAGCAATACGGTTGAGGAGAATTTGCTTCAACTCAGCGATGTCTTGCCCATTTGACGGGGAATCGGTGGTCTGCTCCAGCTTTTGAAGAGTGACACGTAGAGATTCCAACGTTTCTTTTGAGGAGCGGGGAGCCATTGCGATAGGAGCACCTATCTGGCGTTGGATGCAATTCGCAGGAAGAGGTGGCCCCGTTTGTCCGAATTTATCGATTTATCCGATGATCGGGTGCCGATTGGATTGATGCCAGACCTCTCCGGCACTCAGGTTAGTGCCCGGGCTCAGTGTTGTAGAGGAAGATGGCGCGCAGTTCCAGGTAGGGACCGTGGAAGTCGTGAGGGAGAGGCGGGTAGTTCGAGCCGGTAAGCGCGCCCCAGGCGGCGCGATCGAGGCCGGTGTCGCCCGAACGGCCTTCGAGGACCATGCTGCCCTCCATCAGGCGGCCTGTGGGCAGAATCTTAAAACGAATAACAACGGCGCCCTTCTTGAGGATGGGCGGGTTGACCTCGTCGGGGATCAATGGATCCCAGGTACGCTCAGTTTCGCGGTGCCACCGCAACAGCCATGAGCTGAAGTCGACACCCTGCGTGTCACTGAGAACCTGTACGCCTCCTCCGGCACCCGGGTGCATGGGCATCTGGCCGCCTCCCGGAGGCATCTGCGCAGCGCCAGGGCCACTACGCGATCCGCGCATGGCATCGCGCAGCGCGTCCGCAGGATTCGCCGATCCCATGGCAAAGTTGGGTTTCGCCGGAACCGCCTGCGGCCGAGGCGCTTCGCTGGGCGCTGGTTCAACCTTGGGAACGGGCGAAGTGAGTGCGGGCTGGGTGGGGTTGGGGGTGGGTTCGGGCTCGGGCTGGGGGGGTGGGGGGGCCGGCTTGTTCAAGGCTTCCAAGGTCTTTTTGTCGACGCGCGGCTGCTTCTCTGGCACCGGCTTGACCTGGACCTTTGGAGCGTATTTCTTGAGCACATCGGGCGGCAAATCGAGGTAAGTGAGGTCCTTACGCTGCTTCATCGCGTCAAACGGGTCGATGACGGGAGGTACGTGGAAGAGGTAGCGCGGAACCCAGGTGATGGCCGATATGAGCAGGATGTGGATGAGGAGCGCGAGCCAGATTCCTTCGCGAAGCCGAGCCCAGCGCCGCTCATCTTCGAGCTCGCTGATCATGTTCAGCAATTCGTGAGTGTCGTAATCTACCCAGCGTGAGGTGGACGCGCCGCGGCGTACGCGAGTCTTCTGTCCGTCCTCATCGGCCTCGAGAACGTCGGAGGCAGAGTCCTCCTCGACGAAGGGTCTGTCATCTTCAGGAAAGCTGAGGTTCAGAGGCCCGGTGCTGGCCCGCTTGGGTTGGGTCGCCGCGGGCTCACGGGGCTCGTTCGCGGTGGTTTTGGCTTCACTGGTCGGCATGCATGCGGGCTGCGGCTGCCTGGACTGTTCCCGGCCAGCTCTGCTTCAAATCCTTCCGATCTATTCTCTCATTCCCAGCGTTCCAGCAAAACGGACAAAC
Source organism: uncultured Acidobacteriaceae bacterium (assembly GCA_963832035.1). Taxonomy (GTDB): domain Bacteria; phylum Acidobacteriota; class Terriglobia; order Terriglobales; family Acidobacteriaceae; genus Telmatobacter. Next base: position 803,514 of record CAWHSK010000007.1, read on the forward strand.
TGCGTCATCTGCGGTTTCAGAAGACGATATCTGGCACGGCGGAATGCCGCCGATCACGCACGCAATAAACCCAGGACCGTACAATTGAACTTTTGACATCACCCCGTTGACGAAGACTTGTCGATGGCGAGCCCAAGGATTTGGACGTTTTATGAGGCGAAAGGGACGTTTTTGAAGCACTTTTTTCAAGCACTCTTGCTTAAGTGGAAGCTGGTTATCCTCCCCGTGCTTATCAAGTGGGGAATTCTTGGCGCCGGCGCAGTCGCGATTCTGGATTCCTCGACCATTCCCGTCCCGATGGACGCCTTGATTGCGGTCTGGGTGTGGCAGGATCAGCGGCATTTCTGGGCATATTGCCTGATGGCGGCCGCGGGTTCCGCGATCGGCGGCTTGCTGCCTTACGCGCTGGGCCGCGCCGGGGGTGAGTTGTTCATCCTGAAGCGCGTAAACCGGGAAAAATATGAACGCATGAAGCTGCGTTTTGAAAAGCAGGAATTTCTGGCGATGGCCATCCCGTCTGCGCTGCCGCCTCCCACGCCGTGGAAGGCTTTCGTGTTTGCCGCCGGGGTGTTTGAGATGCGGGTGTGGCCGTTCATGCTGGCAGTGTTCACAGGCAGGCTGGTGCGCTGGCTGATTCTGTCCGCACTGGTGATCAAGCTCGGGCCTGAGGCGTTGGGGGTTGTGCAGCACCACGCGCGGATGCTGTTGCTGGTGGTATTAGGGCTGGCGGCTATCGGATTCGGGATCTGGTGGTGGCGGAAGCGGCGCAGCGGGGAGGAGAATTAACTTGGGTTTTCCAGTCGATCAGTTAGCGCGATGTCGGAAGAAGAGTGTCCCTCAGCGGCTAAAGCCCGGGCCCATTAGAGAGTCAATGTACGGGCTAAAGCCCGTACCCTCCAAAGCGAAACCTGCTCGGTCATGATCGTGGCGCTACAAGCAAAGAACAACCGCAGTCATACATGTCGCGCAGCGACGCCGAAGACCATGAAAAACAGTTGAGATCGTGCTTTCCCACCCAAGCTTCGCTTGGAGGGGGCACTCGCTGTCGTTTATGTGACCAAGTTCGCGGACATATCCCTCGGCTTCGCTCGGGATGACAATCGTTCTACCCGCTGATTCTTATCCGCTGCTCGTGGGGCTGAAGCCCCACGCTCCCTCCGGGGTGCAGGGGATTTAGCGGGCTGTGGCCACGGCAGAGTTGCGCTCGAGGCGCATTTTGCGGACGAGCACCGGAACTCCGAAGGCGAGGCCGGCAACGATCGCAGTTGAGACCAGGTCGTTGCGATAGAACGGAATTGCCGCGGCGTAGCAAGTGGCCAGACCAGCCAATGTGCGCGGATACATAGTGCCGCCCACCCAGACACCGTAGTTCGAGATGAGGAAGAAGGAGGTAGGTCCGAGTACGACGGCGGCGCCGACGCGGAGCCAACTGGTCTTCGTCTTAAGCAGAATGAATCCGAGCGCCATGACAGCGACATACCAGGCCCAGGTGGTGACGTAGGCGGTCCATACGAAGCTGTAGTGATAGGCGAAGACAGTGAGGCAGTAGTCGGTAACCATGAGGGCGGCCAGGGGGGCCAGCATCTCGCGCCATGGGCGCCGCGCGCCGAAGTAGAGCAGGGCGCCGCCGACGGCGGTGAAGTTCAACCAGCCGTGATGGGGCATTACGCGGGTGAGAACAGCAAGAACCAGGAGCAGATAAGCGGGCATGTACACCTCTGGAAACGGAATGCCGGAGCGACTGCACCGGGATGAGAAAGCAACATATCCATTCTCGTGCGTGAAGGCCGGGTGGTCAACCACGCAGAGGCACAGGATGAATAAAAGTTTTCATACTGAAGAACTCGGGGGGAACAACAAGCTGGTGACGCCGGTGTTGAACTAGCTAATTACCTTTCGCCCAGATACGGCAACTGGGGCGTTGCGCTGAGGATGGATTTGACGCATTGTTATTGCAGGGAACATTTCATTGAGGATTAAGCAGCCACTTTCGGTCGCCACGCTGGCTCTCGCCCTGGGAATGACGGCGTTTGCGCAAAGCGCGCCAGTTGCGGCGGATTCGCCAGCGGAGACGGCCCCCGGAATTTTGCCGAATGCAGCGGTTTCGCAGGCAACTCCACTATTTGGGCCCAGTCCGGCAGTACGGATACTGGAGGACTTCAAGGCGGGGGACGTCAAGTTTGACGTGAACGAGTTGGCGGATATTCTGCGCGACCGGCGGCACGAAGGATGGGTGCTGGTGGCCTATCCCGATCCGAAAACCAAGCAGCCGCTGATCGGTGCAGGATTCAGCCTGGATTTGCCGGCGCGGGAGCATCCGCAGCCCGATCAATTGAATCCGCATCCGTTTCTGGAGCCTTCGTCGGCAGATCTTTGGCAGGCGGCGGGGTTTGATCCAGCGCGGCTGGATGGCATTCTGAATGTTTTTTACGAACGCAGGCGGGAGTGGAGCAAGCGGACGTGGCGCAAGCAGATGATGAATCTGCCAGAGCAGATCACTGACGAAGAGGCGATGCAGCTTGTGCGCATTGGCGCGATCCAGGCGGTCTATAACGCGCGCGCTTACTGCCGGAACTTCGACCAGATGACCGGACCGCAGCAGATGGCGATGGCACAGCTTGTCTACCAGATGGGCGTGAACCTGGAGCACTTCAATTCATTTCTGGCGATGGTGAATCCGGGGCCGGGGGCCAGGGCAGAGGCGGCTGGCCTGACAGTGACGGCGCAGGATGGGCCGGTAGCAATGGATCAGACGACTGAATACTGGACGGGCGTGCAGAAGTCTCTGATGACGACACAGTGGGCGCGGCTCTATCGCACGCGCGCGATCTCGGTGATCGCGATGCTGGATCCAGCGTATGGGGATGATCCAGGTGCAGCGGAGCGGCGCGTAGGGGCGACGCTGCGGCCGGCAGTGGCGCATAGGCGGGGACGGCAGACGGCGGCCACGCGGGAAGTTGCTGCTACGACGACGCATCGCGGACATGGGAAGAAGGCTGGACATGCGTCGGCGCGGAAGAGCCGGAAGCGGGCGTAGGGGCTAAACGGTTCGGATTCGTTGTCAGGATTCTCTAAACAATCTCATCCGATTTTTGGTGTGGCTGCATTCGTTGAATTCAAGCCGACCCTATGGGGCGGCTAGCTGCTGGGCGAATGTCAACCCAGGATTTCATCCTGGGCTATTTTCCTTTCCTCCCTACGGGAGGTTCAGCCGCTGATCGGGCTCGACACTGAACAGACGCGATGGGCCTGAGGATTTCTGCTCGCAGAGAGCAGACTATTTCTGTTCGCGGCCACCGATTGCCTGTCCGGCTTCTTCGTGGTTGTCGACGATGTAGACGGTGCCTCCGAGGCCTGAGGGGGGACGGGTGTTGCCTGTGCCACGAAAATCGTAGCCGAAGCGCAGGTCAGTGAACTCAACAGTCGTCCACGTGCGGCCGGGCGGTAGTTGCGGAGGGTCGATGCCGATGACCTGAACCTGGCCGATATCCTGCACTACCGCCCAACGGCCCCAGTCCAGATAGACCTTACCCAGGTTTGTTTGCTTGGCGGCTTCGACGGCGGGCGTGTCGGGTGGTTTGAAGAACTGGTCGGTTTGCGGGATCGCTGTCGATGGATTCAGTGCGGCTGTTGACCTCGGCGAACTGATAGAAGTTCCCTGTCTCGACAATCACGTGCCAGCGAAACGGGTTCCACGGGGTAGGGCTCGGCGGCTACGCGGTCGACGGGCACGGTGGTGATGGGATTGTTGAGGACCAGGCCTTCGGCCTTGGCGTGCTCGGCATAGCGCAGGCACCACAACAGGAACATTCCGGTAAGCGCGAAGATGGCCCAGTTTCGGCCGCGGAACGGCGTGCGCTTCGAACTGATTTCGCGTTCGGCGAGGCCGAGGAGTCCGGGAATGATGAGTGCGGCGAAGAGCAGCATCCACAGACTGGTTCGGCGATGAAGACAAAGCTGCCCGCATACCAGCGCGGATTGAAGGGGAAGAAGGGGCGGACTCCGTAGTTGTTAGTCCAGTCAAGCAGGATGTGGCTGAGGGCGGCGATGAAAGCAGCGAGATAGACCCATTGCCATCGGACCGGCTGCGGTTAGAGCGCGCTGGGGCGCCGGGTTCGGGGGGCGGAGCGGCTTTGCGCGGCGGGCGCGGCGGCGTTCGATCCAGCGGTGGTAGAGCCAAGTGGCGCCGACAGCGGCGGCGGCGACAAAAGGCACAGCGATGAAGGTGTGGGTGATGCCGCGATGATGCTTGAGGCCTTCGACGGGGCCGGCGAATCCCCAGACGATGTCGAGGTCGGCGGCTTCGGCGGCGAGGACGGCGGCCAGCGTGGCGTAGGCGGTTTTGCGATTGAGGCCGGCGCGGCCGATGCAGGCGCCGGTCAGGAAATGGGTGATGGGTTCCATGGTGTGCTGCACTTCATGGTAGCGGAGTTAGCGGCGCTGCGCGCCGTTCGCAGTGCTTCGCACTTGTTAGCGGAGTTGTTTGTGTTGCGCAGACTTGGCAAAGCTTTTTTGCTTGGGAGGATTTTGGTTTTGCTTTTTAGCGGGTTGGCTTCCCGCTTCGCGGGAAATAGCCGGTTAGCAAGTTTGCGGTTTGGAGTCGTGCTATCCGACCATGGGGCACCCAGCTTTGTCAGCAACTAGACGCTTCGCGATGTCGGATAGACGTGGCGCGGCATCCTATAATCCTGCCCATGGCTGAGATGAGCAAAGCGAAGGCGGAGAAGCGCATCGAGGAGTTGCGCACGGAACTGCGGCGGCATGAGCACCTCTACTACGTGATGGACGCGCCGGCGATCAGCGATGCGGAGTACGACGCGCTGATGAATGAGCTGAAGCGACTCGAGACGGAGCATCCGGAGCTGTTGACGCCGGATTCGCCGACGCAGCGCGTGGGCGGGAAGCCGGCCGAGGGATTCCAGAAGGTGCCGCACTCGCGGCCGATGCTGAGCCTGGACAACGCTTACACCGAGGAGGAACTGCGCGACTGGGATCGGCGCGTGCGCGAGCTGGCGGGGAATCTGCCGGTGGAGTACACGGCGGAGCTGAAGCTGGATGGGCTTAGCCTTGCGCTGCATTACGAGGCTGCGCCGGGCGGCGGAGCGCGGCTGGCGCGCGGATTGACGCGCGGCGATGGGCAGATTGGCGAAGACGTGACGACGAGCGTGCGCACGATTCGCAGCGTGCCGCTGAGCATTTCGGCTGAGCGGCTGAAAGAAGCCGGGGTGCCGCAGGAATTTGAAGTGCGCGGCGAGACGGTGATGCCGCTGAAGGCATTCGAAAAGATGAACAAGGACCGCGAGGCGGAGGGACTGGCGCCGGCGGTGAATCCGCGCAATGCTGCCGCGGGCACGTTGCGCACGAAGGAGCCGAGCATTGTGGCGCAGCGGCGGCTGGATGTGTATGCCTATTTTCTGCTGACGCAGGGCGAGTACTGCCGCGATGGGGCAGGAGCAGACGCTGGATGCGCTGACGGCGATGGGATTTCGCGTGAATCCGCATCGGGGGCGGATGCACACGTGTCGAAGAGATGATGGAGTTCATCGACGTCGGCCGGGAAGCGCAGGGCCACGCTGGGATACGACATTGACGGCGTGGTGTTCAAGGTGAATGCGCAGGCGACGCGGCTGCGACTGGGGTACACGGGGCGCGCGCCGCGATGGGCGATCGCTTACAAGTTCAGCGCCGAGCAGGCAGTGACGCAGATGTACGACATCATGATCACCGTAGGACGAAGCGGAAAGCTGACGCCGACGGCGATGCTGAACACGGTGTTTGTGGGCGGAGCAACGTCAGCCGCGCCACGCTGCACAATGCCGACTGGATCGAGCGCATGGGATTGAAGATCGGCGACTGGGTGAAGGTGGAGCGCGGCGGCGATGTGATTCCCAAGGTCGCGGCGATCGTGGAAGATGCGGAGCATCCGCGCGGGAAGAAGAATTTTGCTTTCCCGAAGAATTGTCCCGTATGCGGCAATGCAGTAGTGCGCGAGGAGGGAGAGGCGGACTATCGCTGCGTCAACGTCGACTGCCCTGCCCTGCTGCATGGCACCGTGGAACACTGGGCCAGCCGCGGGGTGATGAATATCGAAGGGCTGGGCGAAGCGTCGGTATACGAGCTGACCAGGCAACAGGTTGTAAAGAGCGTGGCAGACCTCTATTCGCTTAACGAAGAAACGCTCGCTTCTCTCAAACAAGAGGTCGAGCGCAATGGCGTCAAGAAGGAGCAACGCGTATTCGGGCCGGTCGAGATCAAGAAACTTCTGAAGGAGATTGAAAACTCAAAACACGCAGGACTGGCGCGGGTTTTGATGGGGATGAGTATCCGGTTTGTGGGCGAGCGGACGGCCGAATTGCTTGCGCAGGAATTCGGATCGATGGACTCGATCATGAACGCGAACGCAGAGGAACTGGAGCGCGCCGAGGAAGTGGGGCCGCGTATTTCGCGGGCGATTATGGATTTCTTTGCCAGGCCCGCAAACCGCGAGTTGATCGAGCATCTGAAGGCTGCAGGCGTGAAGATGACGGCGGAGAAGAGGCAGAGGACGACGCAACTGGCCGGAATGACACTGGTGTTGACGGGAACGCTGCCGAACCTCACGCGCGATGAAGCAAAGGCAAAGATCGAGGCCGCGGGCGGCAAGGTTTCGGGGTCGGTGAGCAAGAAGACCAGCTACGTGGTTGCAGGGGAAGAGGCCGGATCGAAACTGGATAAGGCGCAGGAGTTGAAGGTGCCGGTGCTGGATGAGGCGGGGTTATTGAATTTGCTGAAAGACAGGGAATAGGGATTAGGGGCTACGGATTAGAAGTAGCGAGTTATGCGCGGTTAGCTTGCTGCAATTGCTGCTAGGCGATGGAGCGGCGGGATGTGGATTGCTCGGCGAGACGTTGGCGCTCGCGCTTCCATGCTTCGGCGCAGTGGGTGGCTGATCCGGATGCCGGACGGGCAAGCGGCTCAGCGGGTTTGATGAGTTGAGCAGAGGATTCGAAGCTTTCAACGTGTGAGCCGATGATCGGCGGCGCGTGCATCCGATGCGGTGCGACCCATGTGAGGGTTGTGTCTTTGAGCGGCGCAGGGCGAGCGACTGCGGTTTCGATGGAAGCGCTGGCTTCGGAGGAGGAAGGCGCCCGCGCGCTGATCGTCTTCGCCATGAAATCGTCTACGAGTTTATGGAGGCATTTGTGTCCGCACAGGTGGCGTACGCCTGCCCTGGTGCGGTTACGCGCGCTCCATGCACTGATGCGAAGCTCTGGTCCGCGATCGTCGGCGACGAACCAGTGGTTGGCGTTGAGCATTTCCGTTCCGCAGATGTCGCACGAGATGGCCTGGCGGATCACCGAATGTCTCCCCCTCCATTTCATCGCAGAATCGCGGAAACGGAGCGGCGCGCCAGAGAAAAGAAAGTATGGCAGGACCGAATGTGGAAGGGATTCAGCGTAAGTTCTGAAACGGGAGCAGAAAAACCAAAAGCAGATCCTTCGCTCCGCTTACCCTACAGATGATGAATCATCTATGGGGCCCCAAGCATGCGGAGCTCAGGATGACAGCGATAAGGACAATTGGCGCGGCGTTCCAAAGATGCGCTGCTAATCCTTCAGGGTGGAGTAGGACACTCGCTATTCCCTCGGGGCGAAGTAGCCTTTTCTGGTTCGCGCGAGATAGCGCCGGTCGTTGCAGTAGAGATAGATCGGCCGGAACGCGCCGTTCGGTTTGAAGTCTGCGGGCGTGTAGGTCAGCGCGTATTGGCTGCGCAGTTCTTCCTCGATGTTTTTGAAGCTGACGGACATCTCCTCAACAGAAGGCGGGAAGAAGACCTGTCCGCCTGTGTCGCCTGCGAGTTGCGTGAGGACCTGGTCGCCGCGGCCGCGACTGGGAGTCCAGTTGGTACTGATGGCGTAGACGATGGTTTCTGCGCGCTGGCACATCTTGATGGCTTCGTCGAGGTGGACGCGGCTCTGGTTGTCGTCGCCGTCAGAGATGAGAACCATGGCTTTGCGGACCGGCTCCTGGCCCCGCGATACGTCAAGAAGCTTGTCGCGACAGGATGTGTAGACGGCGTCGAACATGGCGGTGCCGCCGCCGGGACGAAGGCGGTTGATGCCGCTTTCGAGGGCATCGACGTTATTGGTCCAATCGGCGGTGACGGTTGGGGTGACGTCAAAGCCTACGACAAAGGCGCGATCGCTTTTTGCTTTCAGAATCTGGAGCAAAAACTCGGTCGCCGATTGTTGTTCGAACTGAAATCGCGAGCGAATGGACGTGCTGGCATCAATGACGATTCCTACGCGCAGGGGCAGGTTGATCTGCTGACGGAACGAGGTGATTTTTTCCGGCGCCTTCTGGTCGTCAAGCAGCGCGAAATCACTTTGCTTGAGGTTGGGGATGTAGTGACCGTGCTTATCAGTGACGGTGAAAATGAGATTGACTTCGTTGACGCCGATTCTGAGGGTAGGGCCAGTTTCCTGGTCCTGTGGAGTTCCAGTAGCGGGCTGGCCGGCGGGCACTTGTGCAGCCGGGCTTTGCGCTGGTTTCAGGGTCGCAAAGGGGTCGGCGGGTTGCGTCGCAGGAGCTTGCGCGGGTTGCTGGGCCGGCAAGGTGCAGACACACGCCGCCACCGCAAGGACCAGGCCGAAGAATTTTGTGCTCATATCACTCTCTATCTTATCAATGGCGCACCCGAATCCGGCGCCGTTCAGATTACGGAAGTATTGACGGATTCTGTTCGACTTTGTTCGAGCTGGAGGAGAAAGGTCTCAAGTTCGCCTGGGAGTGGGGCCTCCAACTCAAGGGGTTTGCCGGTGACCGGGTGAGTGAATGCGAGCCGGGCGGCATGGAGGAAGTTGCGATTGAGCCTGAGGCGTTGGGGCTGGGAATTGCGACGAGCGGAGCGGGAAGGAGCAGCCTGTGCGGCAACCTGATCAGTGAGTTGAGACGAGGCGCCGTAGAGAGTGTCGCCAACCACCGGATGACCGATGGAAGCCATGTGGACGCGAATCTGATGGGTGCGTCCTGTTTCGATGCGGACACGGACGAGGGTGAACTTGCCGAAACGGGTGTCGAGACGGCGAACGACTTCGTAGTGAGAGACGGCGGAACGGGCATTGTCTGCGGGGCGGGTGGTCATACGAGTGCGTCGCACTGGGTCGCGGCTGAGGGCAGCGGTGATGGTTCCCTTCTGGCGCTCGACGGCCCCCTGCACGAGAGCGATATAGGTCTTGCTGATTTGACGTGTCGAAAACAGTTCGGCGAGCCCGGCGTGGGCAGCGTCGTTTTTTGCGACGACGATGAGGCCGCTTGTGTCTTTATCGAGACGATGAACAATGCCGGGGCGAAGGTCGCCGCCAGTCGCTGAAAGCGCTTTGAATCGAAAGAGAATCGCATTGACAAGCGTGTTGCTGTTGCGTGCATCTTCAGTTTCGCCGGCGCCGGCGTGCACCATCATGCCGGCGGGCTTGTTAACGACGGCAAAGTGTTTGTCTTCAAAGATGACTTCGAGGGGGATGTCTTGGGGAGTGGCTTTGAGCGGCGCGGGATGAGGTTCGCCGGTGACGAGAATCTGCTCGCCACCGCGCAGTTTGAGAGAGGCTTTCGCCTGCGCACCGTTGACGGAGACATCGCCTTGGTCGAGCAGCAACTGCACGCGCGATCGACTGACCCCCTCAAGCTGCATGGCGATGAAGTGGTCGAGACGCTGACCCGCGGCCTCGGGTGGGACTTGGATGGTGCGCGGTTCAGCCATGGGATGGCCTTTCAAGTTCGGGTGGGCCGGATTCGAGAATCTGGATATGAGCGGCCGGGGTAGTGCGCTGCGACGGTTGATCGAGCAATAGCCATGCACCGGCAAGCACAAGTACGATGCCGGCGACCTGCGGACCTTTCAATACGCCATGAAAAAGCGCGCCACGGCCGATGGGATCGCGCCAGAACTCGGTGATGAACAGAATGGCTCCGGTAAGCATGAGGAAGATGCCGGCGAGGTCTCCGTTCTGGCTGCGATGGGGCATCCAAAGAACAAGGCCAATGGCAATGACGAGGAAACAGAGCGCGACGTAGGCCTGCACCGGATGGACGGGAATGAAGAGCGGCGCTCCGCTCCAGCGCTCGGCGAGGGGATCGGTGTAGCTGATGGCCCACGGAACATGCGCGCCTGTGCCGTAGCCAGAGCCGGCGAGCAGCGCACCGAATTGCTCGAAGGCGAGACCAAGAGCTGCCGGTGCGGCGAGGACGTCGGCGGTGGAACGAAAAGGAAGGTGCTGCCAGAATGCGTAAAACGCTGCAACGGCCAGCGCGATGAGAGATCCGATGGCGGCAAGCAGCGGGTGGTGAACCATCGCGAGACCGAGCATCCAGAGCGGATGATTTCGCAACACTGTCCAGTTGGCGAAAACGAGCAGGAGACGCGAACCGACGAGCGCAGTGAAGAGCATGAGGATGCAGAGATTCCAGGTCTTGTTGGAATCGATTTGAAGCTTGCGCGCGGTGTGAAGTGCGAGCATGAGGGCGAGCAGGACTCCCAGTGCGGCAGTTGCACCGTAGGAAGGGATGACGAGAGGACCGATGTGGAAGAGAACGGGATGCACCTAAGCAAGCATAGGGCATTAGGGGGAAGTGGAGACAGCCGCACGAGACCTGGCGAGTTCAATCAGCCGTGGCAGAAGCTGAAGGTAGAAATCCGGCCCGCGGGGCCGTGAGTAATGCGCTGGTGAACCCGTCCTAAGACGGCGGAGCTCCCCGTGGTTCATTAGGCATTCCGGACTGGCGGACACGGCACACAGAACCAATTTGTACGAGAAGAGCCCCTGTTCAATGAATGTTGGTTCAACCAGCGTTGACTACCCACCTGCTTAGCAGGCCGGTTTCTATTGCTGACTGTATGGATGTTGGCGAGGAATTGCAAGTCTTGTGCGGGTGCGCCGCAATGTGCTAGTAACTTGAACCCGCCTGCAAAGTGTGGTTCTTGATTTGCGATTCACTGGAAAGTCGCCGTGGATTTGTCGGCGTGGGATCTGCCTGCACGATCGCGGGGCGAGATGGCATTTTGAGAACAATAGCAGCGGGTTAGCTTCCGCTGCGCGGAAGTAGCGAGTTAGCTGGTTCGCGGGTTGTTGCTAGCCGGTTTTGCGTTCGTCTTCGAGGACTTCGTCGAGCAGTTGGCTCAGGTGAGCGGCACGGGCACGGCCTTCCGTTGCGTTCATGCCGGAAAATTGTGAAACTTCGTCGGCCAGGTTGAGAGCAGCGAGGACGGCGACGCGCAGCGAGTCGACCGTGCGCCCCTGCGCGGCGACGGCTCGCATCTTGCTGTCGACCAGTTCCGCCAGTTGGCGGATGTGAGTCGGATCCTGACCGCGCAGGTGATACATCTGGTCGTAGATGCTGACGCTCGTGTAACCGGGAGTGTTGGGCGGAACTTCCTTGGCCATCAAAGACCTCACACTTCAAGTGCGTCGAGTTGGGATAGCAGCCGCTCGACGCGCTGGCGAACCTGGTCGCGCTCGGCGTTGAGGGCGCGTACTTCTTCCTGGAGACTCTTCACGACTGTTTGCTGTTCGCTGAGCTGCGCATCGAGAGATTCTGCACGCTGTTCGGCGGCGGTGCGGGCCTGTCGTTCGGTCTTGACCAGTTGGACGGTGCGGGCGACGCGCTCTTCGAGAGCAGAAAAATCGCTGCTGCTGAGAGCAAGATTGCCAGTCGTTCCGTGGTCGTGCATTTCAGATTGCTCGGTGACAGGATGTTCCGCGATCTGGGATTCCAGAGAGGATGGCGACATGAAAGATAACCTCCGCGCAAATGGCGCTGTATTCGGGAAGTATAGCTCCACGAGCAAGCGGCGGAAGCTGAGGGAAACTGCGAAGAAACTACCCCGGCACGGGTCAGGTTCGGAGCCGCGCGCCGGCATTTCCAACGGCTTCAACTACGCGTGATTGGAATGATTGGAGTTCTTCTTCGCGCAGTGTACGGTCGTGGGCCTGGAAGGTCGCGCTGACGAGCAGCGAATATTCGTGCGCACCGAGGCGGCCGTCGCGAAAAACTTCGCGGGCACGCCAATCCACGAGCTCGGCGATCTGGAGCGAAGCGAGCGCTTGATCGATGCGCTCCCATGGGATGCTCTGATCGAGCACCAACGAAAAATCGCGGCGCACGGGCTGGAAACGGGAGATGTCGCGCGCGACGGCCTTGCGCAAAGGCAGCCTGTAAAGACGGTCCAGGTAAAGTTCGCCGATCAGGACTGCATCCTTGAGTTTTCGTACAGCGGCTTGATTGGGATGCAGTTGTCCGAACCAGCCAATGGTAAGGCCCTCCGCAACGACGCGCGCGGAACGATACGGGTGCAGCCATGCGGGTGGGAGGCCGGACTCGGGCGGGAAGCGATCGAAGTAGATTGTGCGCATTTGAAAACGCGCAAGGATTTGTTCGACGGCGCCTTTGAGATCCTGAAACTCAATCGTCCTGCTCGCATGGAGAGCGCTCTGATCAGGAAGAGCACCAACGGCACCGAAGGCAAGGGCGGGGCGTTCTTCGACCTTTTCGGTAGTTCCGCTGAAGACGGTGCCGAGTTCGAAGAGGCGGACGTCGCTGACATCGCGATGGAGATTGCCTGCAATCGCTGAAAGAATGCCAGGCACGAGCGAGGGACGGAGCACGCCGGCTTCTTCGCTTAGAGGATTGCCGATGGGCACGACCTGGCCAGGGATTGGCGCAGTGAGTGCGGCTTCGGCGGCGGAGCAGAAGGTGCTGGCGATGGCTTCGTGAAATCCGGCGGCGAGTAGCGTGCGGCGGACTGCGGATTCGGATTCGGCCCACGGCAAGGCTTTTACGCCTCCGCCGAATGCGGGGAGAGTGTTGGCGAAACGGTTGTAGCCGTAGACACGGGCCACTTCTTCAATGATGTCGATTTCGCGTTCGAGATCGAGGCGCCAGCTTGGCAGCGCGGTGTTCCACACCTTTCGTTCTTCGGAGGAACTCTGAGGCGAAGTGAGGGTGCATCCCAAGCCGGAGAGTGTGGATTCGACGAAGGGCGCGGTTATGCCTTCTTTGTCTTCGGTCTTGCCGAGGATGCGATGCGCTTCGCTGAGAGCGAGCGTGATGGGTTGGCGGTTGGCCGTGCGGGCTTCCCATGCAGGGAGACGGACGTCGACGAGGTCGCCTTCGATACTGCCACCGTTGGCGAGCAGGATGCGGCTGACAATGGCGGATGCAACGGGAGCGGCATTGAAATCGGCACCACGCTCGAAGCGGTGGCTGGCATCAGTGTGAAGGCCGTGACGGCGCGCGGTGCGGCGGACTGCCATGGGCTCGAACCATGCGGCTTCGACGAGGACATTTTTGGTGTCAGGCGTGATCATGGTGTCCCACCCGCCCATGACGCCTGCAAGGCCGAGGGGTTTGGCGTGATCGGCGACGACAAGGTCTTCGGGATCAAGAGTGCGTTCGACGCCGTCAAGGGTCTTTAGCTTTTCTCCCTTACGGGCGCGGCGGACGATGATGCCGCCTTCGATTTTGTCGAGGTCGAAGGCGTGGGTGGGCTGGCCCATAGCGAGCCATGCGAAGTTGGTGGCATCGACGGCGTTGGAGATTTGCTTCTGTTCAAGGAGGCCAAAGTAGGTGGAGACTTCAGCACCGGGGAACCAGTCGCGCGAATTGCCGATGGTGATGTCGCGAAGGACGCGGGCGGTGAAGCGGCCGCAGGCGTCTTCGGCTTCGATCCGTACAGAGAAGGGCTTTGCGGCAGGGTTCGCGGCGGGAAGTGTCGTGTCGAGTGGCTTGAGAGCAACGCCGTATATGGTTGCTGCTTCGCGGGCGATGCCATAGTGGTTCATAGCGTCGACGCGGTTGGTGGTGATGTCCATCTCGTAGAGAGAGCCGTTGCCCGGGCCAAGGTCGAAGATGCCTTCGACGGCGATGCCACGGAGAGTGAGGTCTTCGGCGAGCTGGGTGTCGGGGACGGGGAGGTCCGGCAGGTAGGCTCTCAACCACTTTGTCAGAATTTTCATTGCCTGGTCTTCATCTCCTAGCGAGTTAGCCGCGCTGCGCGCGAGAGCAAGTGAGCAAGTTAGCGAGACGGTTGCTCAAGCACGCCTATCAATCCGTTGATCAGTTTTGCGACTTCGGTTGCGAGTTCGAGCAGTTCATTCATGGACTCTTCCTTTAGGAATTTGAGACTGCCGGCGAGTTCAAGCTGAGTCTGCAATTCATTCAAGACACCTCGACCAACGCTCAGCGATTTACGATTTTCAGCATCGGTCAGGCGGCCATGGCCCTCAGCAATATGCGTAGCCACTCCGACTGCAGAACGACGCAACTGCATGCGCAATCCAAATGTCTCCGAATTTGGGAATTCTTCGGTTTGTGCATAGATCTGGCGCGCTAATTCCATCGCCTTTTGCCATGCGATCAAATCTCGATAATGTCGTGTCCTGCTCATCCGCTGACCCGCTGACTTGCTAAACGAACTGCCCCAGAAACCGCATATCGCCGGCGTAGAACTGGCCGATTTCGCTGATGCCGTACTTCATCATGGCGATTCGCTCGACGCCCATGCCGAAGGCGAAACCGCTGATCTTTTTCGGATCGTAGGCGGGCTGCTTCTGTGCGGCGAAAGCGAAGACCGCGGGATCGACCATGCCGCAACCGAGCAACTCGATCCAGCCGGAATGTTTGCATTTGCGGCAACCCTTGCCGCCGCAGAAGATGCAACTGATCTGCACGTCGGCCGACGGTTCGGTGAACGGGAAGAAGGATGGGAAGAAGCGCGTTTTCACGGACGATCCGAAGAGCGCTTTCATGGCGTGGTCTAGCGTGCCCTTGAGATCGCTGAAGGTAATGTTGGTATCGACGCAGAGGCCTTCTACCTGGTGAAAAATGGCGGAGTGCGTGGCGTCCTGCGCTTCATTGCGGTGCACCTTGCCGGGGATGACGATGCGAATCGGTGGCGACTGCTCCTCCATTGTCCGCATCTGCACGGGCGAGGTGTGGGTACGCAGAAGCAGACGGTCACGCTGGGAGCGGCGCTCCTGGTTGGCTACGACAAGTGTGTCCTGCGTGTCACGTGCGGGATGCCCTGGCGGAAAATTCATCGACTCGAAGTTGTAGAAGTCGGTTTCGACTTCGGGGCCAACGCCGACGGAATATCCGATAGCCGCGAAGACGGAGACGATTTCGTTCATCGTGCGAGTGATGGGATGTTCGGCACCCGTCAAGCGGCGCGTACCGGGAAGCGTAATGTCGATGGCTGCGGCAGCGAGAGCGGCATCGCTGGGACCAGATCCGGCAGCCTGGTCGATGAGGCTTTCGACGAGTTCCTTGAGCGTCTTGAAACGTTCTCCCACTGCTTTCTTTGCTGTGGGCGGAGCGGCCTTGAGCCAGCGTGCGGAAACGTCGTTGAGACGGCCCTGCTTGCGGCCGACCCAGCGCAGGCGGAAGGCCTCAAGATCGTCGGAGCCGTTGATCGCGGCGGCATCGTCGGCGGCCTGTTTGGCGAGTGCTGCAAAGGCTTGATCGAGAGCGGAGTCGTTGTACTCCGGCAGATTCGGAATATCTTCGTTTGTCATTGCGAAAACCAAGAATATCTCATTGAGGAGCGTGGAATTGAATGAGAAGCAAGCAGCAAAACGGCCCGAAGCTAAGCTCCGGGCCGTTGATGAGGCTGAGTGCAGCGCCGGTGCGTTAGGCGGCTTTTGCGCTGGCGAGAGCGGCCTTGGCCTGCTCCACCAGCTTGGTAAAGCCTGCGGCGTCGTGCACGGCTATATCGGAAAGGACCTTGCGGTCGAGCTCGATGCCGGCTTTCTTCAGTCCGTTGATGAACTGTGAATAGCTGGTGCCGTTGAGCTTGGCTGCTGCTGAGATGCGCACGATCCAGAGGGAACGGAACTGGCGCTTCTTCTGTTTGCGGCCGGTGTAGGCGAACTTGAGGCCGCGCTCGACGGCTTCCTGGGCTGCCTGGTAGAGCTTGGATTTGGTAAGGAAGTATCCGCTGGCCCTTTTCAGGATTTTCTTGCGGCGGTCACTCCGCTTGGTACTACGTTTTACGCGGGGCATTGGTGTTCTCCATTTTGCGTTCGTTGGTCATCGCGGCTGGAGGCAGGAGGCCAAGACTTTTGGGTCTGGCGTTAAACCTCTTCACTCGCTCGTTCAAGCCTGAATCTCTCGCCGGTCAGGACGCATTTCGTTCCGGCGGGGGGCACTTGCGTGCGGCGCCCCTTTGGATGAAGCTCTCAGGCATATGGGATCATGCGCGCTACCTTCGCGTAGTCGCCGTCGGAGACAAGCACGATTTTGCCGAGCTTGCGTTTCACCTTTGGCGATTTTGACGAAAGAATATGGCGCGTCTTGGTCTGGCCCCGCTTGATTTTGCCGGTGCCAGTCATTTTGAAGCGCTTTTTCGCGCCCGAATGTGTTTTCAACTTGGGCATTTTCTTCTCGTTTTGGACGGGCTTGGTGGCCCAGCCAGATGCCTCGCGGAACAGGGGCTTCCCTGCCCCTGAAGAGGCTTCGATCAGTATACAGGAAAGCGGGTTCCGGCTCTAGTTGACTGTGGATAGCGGAGTTAGCGGCCCTTCGGGCCTCTTCGGGGAGCTAGCGACGCCAAGTGAACAAGACCCGGCCGCATGCTTCAGGGCTGAGTGTTACTGGTAACGGTAAAGCCTTGCTTTCTCAATCTTTACCTTGCGCGGGTCAAATCTCCAATAGCTCCCCTGATCGCTTTCGTCGCCATTCAGACGGCGGCCCGGTATCCACTTGCCTTCCTCGAATGTCCCTTCATCGATGGAGGCGATGCCGATGCGCGGGCTGTTTGGCGAAGTTTGCGCGAAGGTGACGCGAAAGCCCATGCCGGCTCCGATGAACTCTTCGGGACCGGTGGCCATAATGAGTCCGTAGCCCGAATCGGCATGGTGCCCGAAGATCTCATCGATACTGACGTGGAGCACGACGTCGTTGAACGTGAAGTCGGCGGTAGGGTGCTGCTTGTCGAGGACGAAGCCGTGGACGTCTCCCGCGGCCTGATGTTCAAGGAGGATCGGAGCGAGTGAATTGATGGCGCGATAGCTGGCGGCCAGGTCCTGTTTGGGATCCATGTCGTCTTCGATTGCGAAGGGAGAGAAGCCAAAGCTCGCTTCTTCGCCAACCGCATAGAAAACATTTGCAGCACCTGGGGAGCCGCCGCGAGTCTCGGGCATGAAGAGCGGGTTCCCGTCGCGGTGATACTGCCGGCTCCAGTAGACAAAGTCGGGTGCGTAGAGGTCAGGCGCGTAGAAATCAATGGCGGAGCCGGCGGCACGCCAGATATCGACCACCCACGGCTCAGGGCCGCCACTTGGAAAACTGCCAGGTTGCGCGTCGTTCTCGGCGAGCCATGTGTTCACATACATCGGAATGTTGTAGGCAGACTTTCCGGCTGCAGTGACGGCATGAACGAACCGCGCATAGTACCACGCCATGAATATCTCGTCGGCGCGATTGGTGTTGCCGAAGATTTCGGGCCAGCTGCCGAAGGTCTTATCGCCGTTCTCATCCCACAGTTGGCGCAGGCGCGGATAGAGCGTGTCGTGGTGGGCTTTGAGGTAGCGCGTCAGTTCGGCGGGAACCGGCGAGTTGAATGCGCGGTCGGCTTCGGCGGAGCGATCGCGTGAATCGCCGAGAACGCCGACTTCGTTTTCAACCTGCATCATGAGCACTGTGTGGTCTTGTGCGTCGACCTGCTGGATGTGTTGCATGAGCGCGGTAAAGGCACGCGCATCGGCCTGCTGAGCGGCTGGGACGGTGGGGCTCAGGAGTTCGATTTCCCTGCCCTTAACTACCACACGCGGGAAACGCTTCGTATCCTGCTTTACCCAGACGGGGGCATAACTCGACATGCCGTTCTTCCAGCTGGCGAGCCACAGAAATACGATGCGCTCGTTGGTTTCACGTGCCTGAGCAAGCAAGCCGTCAACGAGCGTGAAATCGTATTTGCCTTCGACGGGCTCGACGAGTTCCCAGCTTAGGGGAGTGACGACGGTGTTGAGGCCCATGGCGGCGAGCTGCGGCCAAAGCGGCTTCATGTAAGCGAGGCTGGACGAAGATGAGTTGTGCAGTTCGCCGCCGAGGATGAGAAACGGCTTGCCCTCGACGATGAGTTGCGTGGCGGAGCCGCGTTTCTCGAGGTGCGGTGCGGCATTTGTTTGCGCGGAGAGATTGGGATGTCCGAGGCTGGCGAGTAGCAGAAGAACAGGCAGCGTGCAACGCGGGATTCGCATGTCGACAGGGAGAATAGCATGCGGCGCTGGGACGCATTTGTGATCGTTACGGGCTGGCGGGCACGCGGGAACGCTTGGCATTCGTGCTTTCCCACCCATGACTGCGTCATGGATGGGGCACCAGACTCTCATCTCCGATTTACATCCCTTACTGTTTCGCGGGTGCTGTTGATGGAGGAGGAGCTGCAGAGAACGCTGCGGTGATGAAGTTGACGATGCGCTGGCGGGCGTCGAATCCGTGCCAGGGTTCAGGCGAGGGGTGGCCGAGCATGCCAATGGCAAGCGGGCCATGATTCTCACGTGGATAGGTGACGAGTTCGACTGGAACGCCCTCCTGCCGCAATGCGCGATACATCTCCTGCGCCTGGCCGAGCGGATCGGTGGTATCGCTTTCGCCCTGCAGGATCAGGAACGGAGTTTTAGCGTGTGCCACGTTAGCGAGTGGACTTTGACGCCAAGCGTCGTTCATGTGCTCCCACGGCTTGCCGAAGTACCAGCGGTCGTACCATGATCCGCCTTCGGTTCCGTATTCGCTGAACTGGTCGATCACAGGCGCGCCGCTGATGACGGCTTTGAAGCGGTCCGTTTTGCCTTCGACGAAGCCGGCCATCTCACCACCATAGCTGTAGCCCATGAGCGCGAGGCGCGCGGAGTCGATTGGGTAATTGGCGAGCGCGTAGTCGACCCCGGCCATCACATCCTGATAGTCGCCGCCGCCCAGATCGTTCTTGTTGGCCGCAGCGAATTTGGCTCCGTAGTTGGAGGAGCCGCGGGGATTGGGGCGCAGGACAGCCCAGCCGTGGCCGATGAGGAAATCGGCGAAGGGGTCGCTGCGGTCTTCCCAGGCGCCAAAGGGGCCACCATGTACGTCGACGACGAGGGGGACTTTTGTTGAGCCGGTGTCAGGTGGGAGATAGAGCAAACCTTCAATGGTGAACGGGCCGGATTTCCAGTGGACAAGTTGCGGTGCGACGGTGAGGAAATTGGCTGGTGCGAGAGCGGGCGTAGGCAGCGTGGTGCACGGATCGCCGAGCTTAGCTCCATAACAAAGCTGCATCGGGTGACCGCCTGAGTCGGCGAGCCAAACCCAGCCGGTCTGCTTGCGATTGGTGTTGAGGCCGGAGACAACCGCGGTGCCGAGGTCGAGGGGAGTGGGCTGCGCTTTGGCGTCGAGGGCAATGCGGACAACGGTGTTGCGCGTGCCGACAGCACCGGGCGCAACAAAGGAGCTGTCTGGTGTGAAGTAGATCGCTTGCCCTCGCAACTGACCATTGAATCCGCGGGTCAGGTTGAGAGGTTTTGCATCTGGCGTGACCGGAGACAAGAGGTAGAGATCGTCGTAGCCGGGAGGTGCTTCTTCAGGAGTGGAAGCAGCGAAGACGATGGATGTCCCGTCGGCATTCCATACTCCTCCGCCCACGCTTGTGGGAACCGAGTCGAGCCTGGTGGGCCTCGCGGGGGCCGTTGCATCCACAATCCATGCTGCGCCACCAGGGCCGAGGTCGGAGGCATCGTTGGGCGGTTCAATGATGACGAGGAGTTTGTCGGCGACCGGAGACCATATCGCACCGCGAACGTCGGGTGGAAGATTGACCTCGTTGAGTGAGCCGTCAATGGAGCCGTCGAGCTTGAGCGCTGCGAGGTAGAGACGCGTGAGGTGCTTCTCGTGATTGACCCAGGAGGCGTCGATCTTGGCTTCTTTCTGTTTTTTCTCGCCCGGGGTTTCGGGGTCGTGAGCCCAAAGCGCGAGGAATTTGCCGTCGTCGCTGATGGAGAAACCGGCGACGTCTATTGGCTGCGGTTCGGGCTTTGCGTAAGCGGGCTTCTTGTCGTCTTTCTTTTCGATGGATTCGGGAGCCGTCGGTGGATTGATGGCGTCTTTGTCTTTCGAGACGTCAACTGGAGCAAGGATTTTAAGGTCGTAGGGAGCGGCCTCGCCACCGCGCAGATCAAGACGAAAGAGCTGGGTGCGATCGCCGCGCTTGGCGAGGAAGAAGATAGCGGAGTTGTCTGGCGCCCACTGCGCGCTGCGCTCTCCGCGTTTGTCGGCGGGCGGAGAGAAGGTGAGTTGGCGAGGCTTGTCAGAGGTGGTGGCGGAGGCTGTAACGATCCAGAGATGGCTGGCCGCGCCGTCGGCGGTGGCGTGCGTGAGGGTGAAGAGCACTTGCTTGCCATCGGGCGAGAGGATTGGCGAGGAAAGAGCCTTCAGGTGGCGCAGGTCTTCGTTGGTGGGAAAGCGGGGAGTTGTTGCAGCAGGTGACGCCACAGGAGCAGTGCTGGATTGCGCGATAGCGTCGAGCGACATTACCGCCAGAATGAGGCAGACGAATGGAAGAGCCAGGGGTCTGGATTGGAGCATGGCGTCAGCATACAACGAGGGAGCGGAGTTTACGCATTCGTGCTTTCCCACCCTTTCGACAGAAACAAAGATGTCGAAAGGATGGGGCACCCAGGATCTATTTAGAACGAGGCTTGGCAGGAAGGACATCAACTAAAAAACAAAACGCTGAATCGCAAAGGCCGCCTCCGTGGGCGGCCTTGGATCAATTCAACCTGGACGACTACTGTGCTTGCGGTGGGGCCGGCGGACGCGCTTGCTGCGGCTGCTGTGGAGGCGCGGGCGGTTTGGGCTTTTGGACTTCAGGGCGCTTGTTGGGCGCGATGATCGCGTGCAGGATAGTGCCTTCCATACGCGGCATGAATTCGACAACGCCAGTGTCGCCGACGTCCCGGATAAAGCGGTTGATGATGTTGTAACCGAGATCGCGATGGGCCATCTGGCGACCGCGGAAACGGAGACTCGCTTTGACCTTGTCGCCGCCCTGCAGGAACTTGACGGCCTGATTCTTCTTGGTCTGGTAGTCGTGCTCGTCGACGGTGACGGAGAATTTGACTTCCTTGACGACGATGATCTTCTGCTTCTTCTTGGCGGCGCGTTCTGACTTTTCCTTCTCGTAGAGGAAGCGGCCGTAGTCCTGGATGCGGCAGACGGGCGGAACAGCGTTGGGTGAGACCTCGACGAGATCCAGTCCGCGCTCGCGAGCGATTTTGAGCGCTTCAAAAGGGGCCAGGATGCCGAGTTGTTCGCCGTTTTCGTCAATCACACGGATTTCGCGGGCGCGAATGCGATCGTTGATGCGGATAAAAGACTTAGCCGAGCGTTTATCGAGTGCGATGGTACATCCTCCAAAGTTGTCGTGCGCCTTGATCCGGAGTGTTCCGGAGATCTTGTCCGGCGCTCGAACGCACCCTGAGTATAGCACTGGTTCGATGACTGAGCAGACCGGCAGCGCCATGGATTAAAAGGCGGTTTCGAGTATGGGTTGGTTTGAAATGGGAAGCGACATGAATTGGGAATCGACCGCAGAAGTGGTGGAGAGGGCAGGCGATGCGAGGAGGGTGTTGTCGGCGGCGATGCCGTTGACTCGGACGCGCATGAGTTGGTTGGCGGAAAGTGAGGCTGCGAGTTCGATGGGGAGGAAGTTCTCGGTCAGTGCGGAGGTGCGGTTTGTGCAGGCGAGAGCCGGCGGTGAGTGAAGGGTGATGGCTTCTAATTCGGAGCCGATGAATTGCAGTCGGTGAGTACGAGTTTTTTCGACAGCGAGGGCGCGGAGTGCAGCCATGCGTTCGTTGACGATAGCGGCGGCGACGGGTGATTCGGCGTGAAGAGTCCAGGCACGAGTGCCGGGGCGGGGAGAAAACGGAAAGAGATGCAGGTAGCCGAATGGGAGCGCGCGGATGAAATCGCAGGTCTCCTGGAATTCTCGATCAGTCTCTCCGGGGAATCCGACCATAGCGTCGGCGCCGAGCGTGAGGGCTGGGCCGGTGGCCCGGAGGAGCTGTTCAACCTTTTCAGCATAGTGCCAGGGGCGATAGCGACGGTACATCCGGCGGAGGACGGAGTCGGAGCCCGACTGAAGCGGAAGGTGGGCGTGGCGGGCGAGTCGGGTTTCGCTGTATTGGGAGATGAGGGCGATTAGCTCAGCGGTCCAGTCCATCGGCTCGATCGAGCTTAGGCGCAGGCGGGGCACGCTGGTCTGTTCGAGGATGGCGCGGACGAGCTCGGCGAAATTGCGGATGGAGGACTGTGCGGGATCCAGGTCGCGGCCCCAGCGGCCCAGGTTAATTCCGGAAAGGACGAGTTCGTTGCCGCCGGCGGATACGAAATTGCGAACGTGGGACAAAATCGATTCGGCTGAGAGGCTGCGCGAGTTGCCTCGTGTTTGGGGAATTACGCAGAAGGAGCAGCGGTTGGAGCAGCCTTCCTGAATTTTGAGGTTGGGACGGGTCTGGGCGCCGCTGAGGATGGGGGCTTCTTCGAGAAAGGAGTGGGCGAAGGTCTCGTCGGCCAGCACCGGCGGTGCGGCAGCCGCGGCTTGCGCCGCCTGAATCTGGATCAGTCCATTGTGCTCGTGGCGCGGGAGGCCGGGTGCCTCGGCGAGCTTGAGCGCGACTTCGGGGGTGAGGGCCTTGTGGCTGTTGCCGATGACGGCCGAGACGCCCGCAATGTCGGCCAGTTCCTGAGGAGCACGCTGGGCGTAGCAGCCAGTGGCAATGATGCGCGCTGCTGGGTTGAGACGATGGGTGCGGCGGATGTAGGCGCGGGCTTCGCGATCGGCTTCGGCAGTGACGCTGCAGGTGTTGACTACGACCACATCGGCTTCGGTGGGTCGGCGCTCTTTCGCTCCAGAACGGCGGAGCAGAGCAGCGATCGCTTCGCCGTCGGCGCGGGCGGCGCGACAGCCGAAGTTTTCGATGTGGAAGGTGGGCGGCACGGTTTCAGTTTAGCGGAGTTAGCGGCGCTGGCGCGCCGATAGCGAGTTAGCGTGAACAATGGCCAAGTGGGGTTTGTGGTTTCCCACCCTTGCAACAAAAACAAGTACGTTGCAAGGATGGGGCACCCTAGCGAGTTGGCAGGCCATCGATGCTATGGCGTGTCGAGTATGGATGGGGCGGCCTGGATCGCGGCTTGTTTATCCCGATACGGCGAGTTGAAAGTATTGCTTAGTCGGCGGGAGCGAGGGTGGGGTGCGATTTTTTCCTGGCGAGAATGAGGACGATGGCGAGGGCTGACAGAACGCAGATCCAGGCGAAGAGAAAAACGCTGGCGTATCCGAAGGCTCCGATTACTGCGCCGGCGACGGGGCCGACCATGAAGAACGAGACGTCGGCGAAGACGGTGTAGACGCTGAGGGCGGTGCCGCGATTCTCCACCGGTACGCGCTCGACTGCTTCCACCCCGAGTGCCGGGAAGACGAGGGAGTAGCCGACGCCGGTGAGCGCTGCGCCGAAGAGGGCCATCCAGGGAGAGGTGGATCGCCAGAGCAACAGCACACCTAGCGATTCGACGACGAGACACACCTTCGCAACTGGAAATCCACCAAAAGTGCCGATGGTGCGGATGAAAAGCAGGCGGGCAACGATGAACGCTCCGCCGAATGCGGTGAGGCAGAGAGCTGCGCCGTTCCAATGGCGACTCAGGTAGAACAGCGTGACGAAGGTAGCGAGGGCGCTGTAACCCACTCCGCCAAGTGCCAGGCCCACGCCATGAGGAGTGACGCGAGTGAGAACGTTGCGGAAGGGGAGATGTTCGCCGGGAGCGACCGGAACGGGCGGCTTGAGAGCAGCCCAGACATAAGCGATGGCGCAGATGATGATCGTGAGAATCGCGACGGAGGAGAGTCCCCAGTGCGTTTCCATCACCACGCCGAGAGGGGCACCGAGTGCTAGTGCGCCATAGGTGCTGACGCCGTTGTAGGAGATGACCTTGGCGGTGTGTTCCGGGCCGGCGCTGGAGATTCCCCAGAGTGTTGCACCTGTGGAACCTAAGCTCTCACCGACACCAAGGACCAGGCGGCTGGCGATGAGGCTCGTGAGGCTGAGCCACGCAGGATTGCGATGGAGAGCGGCGGCTCCGAGCAGAAGCAGGCCGCTGAGCGTGCATGCGCCCATGCCCCAGAGGACAGAGATTTTTGCGCCCCTGCGGTCGGAGATGCGTCCGGCCCAGGGACGGCTGAGGAAGGTGGCGATGTACTGGATGCTGATGACCAGGCCGGCGAGCGAGGCGTGATAGCCCATCCGCATGTGGACGTATTCGGGCAGGATGGCGAGAGGGAGGCCGATTGCGAGATAAACGACGAAGGATAGCGAGGTAAAGCTGATGATTTGCCAGGCGCTGCCGTTGGGAGACACGGCAGGCACGGCGGTTACGTCGTTAGATGACTCAATTGGCATGGTTTAGAGCGGATTGGGGCGTGAGTTCCCTTCCCTCATTATAAAGGATTATCTTTTTGCGCCCGCGAAGTTATCGCATTCGGTCGGGTGGAGGTCTGTGCTTTCTCACCCAAGACGAGATAAAACTTCGTCATGGATGGGGCATCCAAGATTTGTGCTGACTGCGCCGATTCAAAAGCAGGTCCTTCGCTCCGCTTACCCCAACTTCGTCGGGGCCCCAAGCTGCTCCGCTCAGGATGACAGCTCGTTGTTTTGGTTGTAGGTCCATAAGGGAGAGACTTGCAGCAGTAGCAGAACGGCCACCCTCGCGGGTGGCCGTGGTTGTGTGCCGATCAAGGACGGGCGGGTTACCGCTCGTTCTTGCGCCAGTTGATGAGATCGCCGAGGGTGGTGGTGCCGCTGGAGACGGGCTGTTTGTGGCTGCCGCCGCGGGCTTCCGCCTTGTAGTCCTGAACTTCGGCGCGGCTGGCTTCGTGGCCGGAAACCGCGCGTAGGCTGAGACCCACTTTCTTTTCTTCGACGTTGATCTTGATGATTTTGAAGTCGTGCTCCTGGTTAGCTTCGAGCTTTGAAGGTTCGCCGGGCTGCTCGCTGGCTTCTGAGATGTGGCAGAGGCCTTCAACGCCCTCGGCGATTTCAACGAAAGCGCCGAACTGCGCGGTGCGGAGCACCTTGCCGTGGACCACATCGCCGACGCGGTGGGTAGCAAAGAAGCTCTCCCACACATCGGGTTGAAGCTGCTTGATGCCCAGGGAGAGGCGGCGATTCTGCGGCTCGACGCCGAGAACAACTGCCTTGACCTTTTCGCCCTTCTTGACGACTTCAGAAGGATGCTTGACGCGCTTTGTCCAGCTCAGGTTGGAGACGTGGACGAGGCCGTCGATGCCATCCTCGATTTCGATGAAGGCACCGAAGTCGGTGAGGTTGCGAACGCGGCCTTCGACGATGGTTCCGGCAGGATAACGCTCGGTGAGGTTCTCCCACGGATTTTCCATCAGCTGCTTCATGCCGAGCGAAATGCGGCGGTCGGCGGGATTGACGCTGAGGACAACCGTGTCGACCTCGTCGCCTGGCTTGACCAGCTTGGAGGGGTGCTTGAGGCGCTTGGACCAGGTCATCTCAGAGAGGTGAACGAGGCCTTCGATGCCCTGCTCGAGCTCAACGAACGCACCGTAGTCGGTAACCGAGAGAACGCGGCCGTGGACGTGGGCGCCAACGGGATAGCGCTCAGAGGCATCGAGCCACGGATCAGGCGTGAGCTGCTTGAATCCGAGCGAGACGCGCTGCTTGTCTTTGTCGAACTTGAGCACCTTGACCTGAATCTCGTCGCCGACGTTGACCAGATCGCGGGGATGGGTGAGGCGTCCCCAGCTCATGTCGGTGATGTGAAGAAGGCCGTCGATTCCACCGAGGTCGACGAACGCGCCGTAGTCGGTAAGATTCTTGACGGTGCCGGTAAGGATGGCGCCCTCGCCGAGATGCTCAAGCGTTGTGGAGCGCTTGGCGTTTTGCTCTTCTTCGAGAATCTCCTTGCGGGAGACGACGACGTTGCCACGCTTTTTATTGAGCTTGATGACGCGGACTTCGATCTGCTGGCCGAGATACCCGTCGAGATTGCGGACGGGGCGGATCTCAAGCTGCGAGCCGGGCAGGAAGGCCTTCAAACCGATATCAACGGTGAGACCACCCTTGACGCGGCTTACAACCGTGCCGATGATCGGGGTCTTGTCGTTGGCGTGCTTCTCGATGGTGTCCCACACGCGGAGGCGCTGGGCCTTCTCGTAGCTGACGAGATAACCGCCCTCGGGCTCTTCGCGTTCGATGACCACGTCGATTACTTCACCGGGCTGGAACTTCAGGGCGCCGGTGTGATCGAGAACCTGTTCGATGGGCACAAGGCCCTCGGACTTGAGACCTACGTCGACAACCAGGTGTTTTTCAGTCTGCTTAAGGACGGTGCCGGAGACGACTTTATCGCCATAGGCTTCGACCGCAGCAGCTTCAGCAGCTTGCTCGCGCTCAAAGGCTTCGAGGGCGGCTGAAAAATCATCAGCGGAATCGGCACTGTGTTCAGCCGGCGCGGACGCAACATGAGCCACGGGTTCAGCAAGTTCTGCGTGCTCTTGTTGTGCGGGAACGGCCTGGGCTACAGGCTCGGTTGAGGCATCGGCGTCCAGCGCTTGCGATTCGACAGCAGTGTGTGTTTCGGCGGTCTCTGGGTTGGACGTGGATTCGGACGAGGGAGCATCAAGCTCGGTCGCAGGGTCGAGGGTGGGAGTTTCGAGTTCGGTGTTCAGGGTTATGCTCTCGGGTTCGGGATTGAGGACGTTTGGCATGACAGCAGCTCCGATTCATTGGCCCGGCGACGTTCAGCTGTCGACGGTAAGCACATGCGCGCCGCGGCGGCGGGCAATGCCTTTGGCCGGGACCCCGGCAACCGGAGGCCATTGATCGGAGGAGTTTCACAAAGACGGAGCTTCGAGCCAGAGAGCTGGCGGTGAAGCGACTCGTCTCCTTGGGAAACACCAGGCAGGCAACGGCTGGCTGGAGGGCGGCCGCAGCTAACTGCTGGAATCCGCGCAGGAAGCTACGCTTTCAAGTGTAGCAATGGTGCGAATTCCCCGTCAATCCAACACTTTGGCAGTTATGAACATGCGATGACAAAGTGCTGCAGAAGTTGGGCAAGATGGTGGGGATTCGATTGAAGTTAGCGACAGGGTGTGACGTTGAATACAAGATGTAGGACATTTCACTGAGAATTGATCAGCTTACTGAAAATTGATCGGCGGATTTCCTTTTGCGATGCGAAGACACGCGGTTGGCTGCGAAATCCGCCCACTATACTTGGTGCGAAGCAGGTCAAGAAGCGGAAGGGATTTGATGGACCAGCTCTGGAGTCCATGGCGATTTACGTATGTGACGACGGCGGATGGGGCTCCGCGGCCTGGAGTGCCGACGCGACTGAATGCGTGGCCGGGCGATCTTGGCTGCGTCTTCTGCAATTTGATCGCGAGCATTGATTACGCGATCGAGCACGGAATGAGCGTGGATGAAGCGGAAGAAGCTGGCGGTCTGGTGAAACGGGGCAAACACTGCTTCATCTGTCTGAATGCTTATCCGTATACCTCGGGGCACGTGATGGTGATGCCGTACGCGCATCTTGACCGGATTGCAAAGCTTGAAACCGATGCGGCGCATGAACTGATAGACCTTGCACAGGCTACGGAACGAGCACTGGAGCAGTTGTATCGGCCGCATGGATTCAATTTCGGATTGAACCTTGGGCAGGCGGCGGGGGCAGGAGTTGCAGGACATCTGCACATGCACGCGATGCCGCGATGGATCGGCGATACGAATTTTATGACGACGGTTGCGGAGACGCGAGTGCTGCCTGAGGATTTGGGAACGACCTGGAAGCGGCTCAGGGCGACGTTTGCGGAGTTGGAGACGCAGCGGAGTTAGGGGAGCTGCGCTCTTGTTCGCGGAGTTAACGATGCTGCACATCTGTCGGCGAGCCCGCGATGAGAGACCGGAGAGGTTCGTGCTTTCCCACCCTTGCTACGCAAGGATGGGGCACCCGGCAGTTCGAGCTTTCCAAGGTCGCAGAATCGAGACGTTTCGGCTTGGCTCAGGGCAGGCAATGGGGCAACCAAGGTCATTGCCGCACGAGAATGCGCAACTTTGCGGTTGCACATTTTTTGATGAATGCGGCGACGATTCGCTACTTCGATTTTTGTCTCAAGGCTTCAAGAGATGCCGCGAACTCCTGCCATTCGTCCTTGGCGGCTGGAGGCTTATTACTCGCCGGCGGTTTTGCCGGGGATGGCCTGGTGGCCGCCTGAGTTGCGACGCGGGGCTGTTGTTGAGGTAGCTTGGCGGGCGGCGGAGGGGCGCTCCGCTGGGTAGGAAGCCGGGGGGCTGCGGGCGAGCTTTCAGACGCCGCAGGCCTTGGATTCTGCTGCGTAACAGGATCGGGCTTATTGGCAGGAAGGCTTGGGGGCGCTGGCTTTGGAGGCGCGGGACTCAGGCTCGCCTGGGCAACGACCTGGGGCAGTTCTTCGGGCTGTTTGAGCTTCTCCTCCATCGATTTCAAAAGATTCTGGATGGTCGTTTCCGTTGGATCGACGAGAGGGGGAGCAGCCTCCTGCTTCGGTGCAGGGCGTTTCCGCGTGCTGCCGGACTCATTCTTCTCAGAGCCGTTGGCGGCGGAGGCATTCACCTGCTGCAATTCATTTTGTGCAAGTTGTTTTTGCGATCGGGGTTGTCCTTCGATGCGCGGGCGAAAGTCGGACAACTCCAACATTTTTTGCTCAAGCTGTTCACGCAGGTCGAATTCGCGTGCGTCGGCGGATCTGCGCACAAGGTCTACCGCATCTTCAACCTGGGATCTCAGATTGGAGCGGCCCCAAAAATAGCCGCAAAGGAGACAGATCAGGCCAGTTGCAAGCGCGACCGCACCGATGAGTGTGGCTGTATGGCCCATGTCGACAGTCCCCTATTTCTAATCTAAGCGAAGGTGGGAGTGTCACCTGTAAGGTACGGGGGTGTTTCCGGGACTAAAGTAACGGGAAAAGTGGGGATTCAGGCGGATTTTGTCGTAAGAAGAATGCCTTTGGTTTTTGGTTCCCATGACGCAGTTCTGAATTCTGACGGTCAGTTTTTTCGCTGTGCCTCAGCTTGAGGATTCGTTCCCAGAAGGCTGTTCTCTTCAGCTTCGGCGGCCAGGGACAACTCGGCTTGATCGACGTCGGCGCGATCGAGAAGGTTTTTGGGGATGGATTTATTGGTTCGCAGGCCCAGTTCTTTGAGCATCTCGACCTGACGAATCAGATTGCCGCGGCCATCGGCCAACTTTTTCATCGCCTCTGTGTAATGCTTGTCAGTTTTGCGGAGACTGTCACCAATCAGTTCCATATCCGTAACGAATCCTGCAAACTTCTCGTATAGTTCTGTGCCGCGTTTCATGACGTCGCTCACGTTGCGGGCCTGGCGTTCCTGTTGCCAGAGAACGTTGATGATGCGGATGACGTAAAGAAGAGTGGTGGGACCGACGAGGAGGATGCCCTGTTTATAGGCATCAGCCCACAGTTCGCCATCGGATTGCAGGGCCATTAAAAATGCCGGTTCTATGGGGACGAACATCACCACGAAGTCGGGAACTTCAATTCCGGGGAGATTGTGGTAGCCCGCCTTGGCGAGCCCGGTGATGTGGCCTCGCATGCTGGCGAGATGCAATTTGAGCGAGGCCTTCCGAGTGTCTTCGTCGGCGGCGCTGACGCAGTCAGTGTAGGCGGTGAGGGAGACTTTCGAGTCGATGACCAGGTTACGGCCACCGGGCAGGAAGAGGATCACGTCGGTGCGGACGGAGCGCGTGTGATCACCAGCTTCAGTCTGAATCCCGGAGAACGGCTGCTGGAAAACGTACTGTTCTCCTTCGCGCAGTCCTGCCTTGTCGAGCAAGTCGCGCAGAATGAACTCTCCCCAGTCGCCCTGTGTTTTGGCAGATCCGCGGAGGGCTGTGCTGAGGTTGTGGGCTTCTTCGGTGAGTTGCTCATTCAGCGTTCCGAGTGTGCCGATGAGGGTCTTGAGTTCTGTAACGCCGCTGGTTGACTCTGTCTGGACGCGCTCGACTTTTTCGCGGAAATCCTTGATCTGTTCGCGAAGTGGCGTAAGTAGAGTGCCGAGCTCTTTCTGGCTGCCTTCGGAAAAGGTTTTGGATTTCTGCTCGAGAATGTCTGCCGCCAGCGCTTGAAACTGATCGGCTAACGTCTTCTTGGCATTTTCGAGAAGCTCGACTTTTTCGGTGAGGCTTTTGCGCTCGTTGTTCAGGTCGGCTTCGAGCTGACCGATGCGGGCGTTCAAGGCGGATTCGTTCGATGCCTTCGACGGCCAGCTCAGCGCGAATGCCGCCGACCTCGCTGTTCAGCTGCGCAATGGCCGTGGCACGTTCAGCGGCGAGGGATTCAAAGCCAGCGCGGGAACCGGATTCCGATTGGGATTGCGCCAACTGCTTTTGAAGCGCTGCAAGAGCTTCGAATGACTCGCGGTTTCGCTGATCCAAAAGGGCCAACTCGCGTTTTGCGGAGAGGGAGCGGATCCAGAAACCCAGCAAGATTCCTGCGATAACGGCGACGACAGCGGAAAGAGCTTGCATGGAACCTCCAAAGGTCTCTTCGCCTAATGTACGCCTTTTGGATGTGCATTTCCGGTCCCAAATTGGCGAATTTTCCGGGATGGTTCCGGAAGATTAAAGGGGCCGCAAGTTGAAGGCAGGTAATTGATTTATTTCCACTCAGGGTTGCTTTACACACTCCCGAGCCTCCCAGTAGACTTGGAGTTTCGGGGCCGGACGATCATTTGTTGCCGCGGCGGTTGTATTGGTGTGCCGCATGCCGTTATTGTAGGCAGGCGGACTGGAAGCCGTTTAATCCCCGGATAAGTCTGGATTTGTAAAAAAGAATTGAGGAGAATCAGGCATGGCGGTAGAAGAAAAGGTAAAGCAGATCATCGTCGAGCAGTTGCAGGTGGACGAAGCCGAAGTGACCCCCGGCGCGAGCTTCCAGGAGGATCTGGGTGCGGATTCGCTGGACGTGGTGGAACTTGTGATGCAGTTCGAAGAGGCATTCGACCTGGAGATTCCCGACGAAGACGCTGAGAAGATCAAGACCGTCAAGGACGCGATTGATTACATCGAGAAGAACGAAAAGACCGCGAAAGGCAAATAGCCGGTGAACCGAAGAGTTGTGATCACCGGCCTTGGGCTGGTGTGCGGTGTAGGCAACACCGCTCCCGAGGTGTGGGAGAAACTGGTAGCGGGCGCCAGCGGTATGGCTCCGATAACGGAGTTCGACACAACCGGGTTTCCTGTCACATTTGCCGCTGAGGTCAAGAATTTTGACCCGCTGAACTTTGTGGACAAGAAGGAATCGCGCAAGATGGGGCGATTCATCCATTTTGCCTTTGCGGCAACGCAAGAGGCGATGGAGCAGTCTGGCCTGAAGATCACGCCGGAGATCGCCGAACGTGTGGGCGTGTTTATCGGCTCGGGAATCGGCGGATTCGAAATCATCGAGCGCGAGCACACCAATCTGCTGAACGGCGGCCCACGCAAGATCTCGCCGTTCTTTATTCCCGCAGTGATCGTGAACATGGCGGCCGGTCAGATCAGCATTCGTTATGGGGCGCAGGGGCCGATTTCTGCGACGGCCACGGCGTGCGCGACGAGTGCAAATTCGATTGGCGACTCGGTGCGAATGATCATGCATGGCGATGCCGACGTAATGATTGCGGGCGGCGCGGAAGCGTCGGTGACTCCGCTTTCGGTGGGCGGGTTTGCTTCGATGCGTGCGCTTTCGACACGCAACGACGAGCCGACCAAGGCGAGCCGGCCATTCGACAAGGATCGCGACGGATTCGTAATCGGCGAAGGCGCGGGGATTCTGATTCTTGAGGAATTGGAATTTGCGAAGAAGCGCGGCGCGAAGATCCTGGGCGAAGTAATTGGTTACGGAATGAGCGCGGACGCGTACCACATGACCGGCATTGCTCCGGAAGGCGCAGGTGCGCAACGCAGCATGCGTGCGGCGCTGAAGGATGCAGGGATCAAGCCGGAAGATGTGGGCTATGTGAATGCGCATGCGACGTCGACACCGGCGGGCGACGGCAATGAATCGCGCGCGATCGAGCTTGTGTTTGGCGAGCATGCGTTGAGCCACAAGCTGAAGATCAGCGGAACAAAATCAATGACCGGGCATTTGCTGGGCGGCGCGGGAGGACTGGAAGCGGGCATCACGGTGCTGTCGCTGATCAACCAGAAACTGCCCCCGACCATCAACCTCGACAATGCGGATCCCGAGTGCCGGCTGGACTACGTGCCAAACAAAGCCATCGAGCACAACTTCGACGTGGCGCTATCGAACTCATTCGGGTTCGGCGGGATTAATGCGACGCTGATTATGAAGAGATGGACGGAGTAAAGACAGCCATCAGCTTTCAGCTACTAGCTCTCAGCAAGACAACGGCGCACATCTTGCGATGTGCGCCGTTTGATTTTTGGGTAGATAGCGTGAAGCAGCATTAGCCCATGATGGCGGCCCATCCGGCGCCAACCAGGACGACAATCGCCCACCAGCCGAATGAGGAGATGTATCCTGAAGAGCGCTTGACGCCTGCGACGATCGCGGTCCCGATACCGACCAGTGCAAGGACCAGATGGTGATGACATCGATCGAGGTTGCCAGACTATAGAGGGCTGGATTGATATCGGTCGGGAGGAATGCTCCGAGGTTGGTGGGGGCAAAGTTCTTTATGTTGAAAGATCTCCGGCGCGACCCCCGCGTAGATCACCACAATCCCCAGGATTGTTTTGATGATTGAGGGCAGCATGGCGTACATCCAGACGGAGAAGATGCTTCCGAACTTGGCCTTGCCGCCGAATCCAAAGTTGATGGTTCCCCAGAGCACAAGGGAGATGACTGCTCCGGTGGCCAGGAGAAAGACTGGCGTTGCAATGAAGACGGCCTGGGTGATGGTGGTGGAGATCTTCATCTGCGATTCGCGCTGCTCAGGCGTAAGAGCCGCCATCCGTTCTTCGCTTTTGGGGCTAAGGCGAATCTGGTTGTCGACGACCTGGCGCATGCCGATTTTGGAATTGACCGCGGCATAGAACGCGAAGCCGAGAACAACATAAATGACAAACGGCAGCCACCAACTCTTGTGGCCGAGCTTGATGTCGGTGAAGGTTTTGGATGGTGCGGTGAAGGTATCGACTATGCGCTGCCACTGCGTGAGGCCGGGAGTGGCTTCGGCCGCAGGTTGCATTACCTGATCGCTCATGATTCGCCTCTCAAAGAAATCAGTTGAAATCGGTTTCCGGTATCGTGGCGGAGTGAGGAGAGCTCCACCAATGAGCTTCACATTCCCCACGAAGACGGGTCCAAAACCAACGTCCAGAGGAATTGCGCTCGCACGAGATTGTAGCGCGTCCGGTGCAGATAAGGAATGATATTTGGGGGACGGATCGGGTGGACGGTGGATTATTGGTTGGGGAGATTCGGCGTGGGATGTGGAGCGGACTGAGATCTGCGATCAGGCGCTGCAGGGCGCCGTTAGGCGACTTTCGAGGGCCGATGGGAGCTCCTGGAGCGTAGTTCTTGTAAACGGTGATGTGGAAGCAGCGCTGGCGGAATTCTTCTTCGACGTCGAGAACGCCGGCGTTCTGATAGTTGAGAAGTTGATTGCGCATCCAGAGCATTTCCTTCTTTGAAAGCCCGGATTTGGCGATGTCGATGGTGGCGCCGGTGAGGTGCGGGCTGACGATGTCGCCTTCTGCCTCGGCGGCGTTGTGATTGGTGCGCATGAGGCGCTTCTGATACTCGACGGTGCGCACGGCAGAGCTGACAATGAGCGGCTGTGTGGAACTGGGCCTGATAGGCGCGGGCGAGGTCGGCGAGAAAGTCGGCGGTCCAGGGACGGCAGTAGCGACGATCTTCGGGCAGCCCCGGATTCACAATAAGCCCGCCGGACTCGGGGACGCGCACAAGCAATCCGCGAGCGATGCGGTCCTGCAGGTCGGCAGTCGTCTTCGATGCGCTCGAGGGAATCTTGTTCAGCTCGAGCGTTCTGTCGGACCAGGGAATCGTGGGTCCCACGAAGCGTGTAGCGGGAAACTGGGCCGGTGAAAATGGGCGGACGGTTCAGCTCCGCGATCTGGCCGAAGGGGGGGCAATGGGTTGGATGCGTTCGCGGGGCGACGCAAGCGGGTTGCCGGCCGCGGACATGGCAGCGCGATCAGTACCCGGAGAAGGCAGAGTGTCAGTTTCGCGCGGATTTTCTCTGTCCGCTGCCGTTAGTTCTACTTCCTGAGGCTCGGTCTTCGATGCGGAAGACGGAACGGTTCGAAGTGGCGCGTCGGTCGACGAAGCGGCGGTATTGAAGGCGGATCCTCGTTGGGTGCTCAGTTCACCTGCCCCAGATCGTGATTCGGGCTTTGAAGCTGTGACAGGAACGGCGGCGAGTCGTACAAGATGGCCTTTGGAGTGATAGCGGTTGTAGCGACTGCGGCGAAGGGTCGCCGAACGGTTCTTAGAGAACGAAGCAGAGGATGTGGCGCGATGGCTCGAGTTGGATGCCGGATGCTTGCCTCGAGGAGAAGCGGTGTGGCGAACTCCGCGTTGCTGCCGCAGTGCCGGACTTGTGCGTTGCTGTCGTTGAAGATACGGGTCGCGAGGGCGAATGTGTCCTGTGCACCGTGGACTTGGTGATAGTGGCGTGGGCAGGCGTTCGCAAAGTATTGATGCGCGCGGCACCAGCAGATGTTGCGACGAATACGGCCAGCGAAAAAGCTATGAATGCGGTGCGCACCATAGGGGGTACGCGGAGAAACCAGAGCATGCTTAGTGTAAGACGTAGCGGAATGCATTTGGAGTACTGAGAGTGGTTCAGATTTGTCTGATAAGTAGCGTGGTTTGGTTTGGGTTTGGCTGGGGATGGTCGAGCCCAGTGGAGAATCGGCAAAGTCCTGGCAACTAAGCCCTTCTTGAGGCGGGATTTGTAGGTTTCACCGCTCAAGGACGTCCTCTCAAAAAAGCAGAATCTCAGAGTGGGCGGGCGATCTGCTGGCGCGTGAGGAATGCCAGCACATACATGTACATGGTACCTCAGATGCGGCTTGCGGCGGGTTTGTTGGCGCCGACACTTGTTCTATGTGGATGATCGTGCCGCGTTGAAAGAATTGGGGTTATGGTGCTGAAACCGACATTGCCTTGGCGGCAAAATTCCTGCGGCTTCAGTATTGGTGCCGGTGCGCGATTGGAACGAAGGAGCTGGACGATTATGCGGCGTGAGTTATCTGCC
Source organism: uncultured Acidobacteriaceae bacterium (assembly GCA_963832035.1). GTDB lineage: Bacteria > Acidobacteriota > Terriglobia > Terriglobales > Acidobacteriaceae > Telmatobacter. Next base: position 838,835 of record CAWHSK010000007.1, read on the forward strand.
CGAGTCTCGAAGAAAAATTGGGGAAGCTTTCAGTGACTGAGCAGAGGAGACCCTCGCTACGTGAGTTGAATTTTAAATCTGCAGACTTGACCCCCGCGACGCGGTGACTCCAGCACTTTGACTGTGACGGATTTGCCTGACACGGACTCGAATAGCGCCTGGTTATTAGCTGCCGAACACTCGCAGTAGGGATCGTTGGGCGTGGACGCGCGCTCTGGGCTCCAACCACAGACGCATTTGTTGACGGGGTACACGAGCGCGACCTCGTTGGCTGTGCGGGTGCAGTTCGCCGGGCCGACAATCTTTCCCATCAATTCGACGAGCTTGTCCACATCTCCATGACTGTTTGCAATGAGGTCTTGACGGAATTTCAGGGCGCGGCAACAAGCGTGGCCGCGCTCGTGCATGAGCTTGATGAGCGCAGCATGGTCGAGAGTTGATTCTTCCTTTGCAATGAAATTCGATAGGAACTGGCGAACGGCGCCGGAATCTGCTGAACATGAGGGCGTATCGCAATGTCCATTGTCGGCTTTGGCGGCGATGGTGAGGATGGGTAGGGTTGCTGTGGTGACAGCGAGGGATTTGAGGATGGCTCTTCGATCCATGATGGATCCTTTCTTGAAGAGCGGCTTCAACGGGCAGCGGAACAGGTTTAATCAACGGACCGGAATGAGTGCGGGTGAAGACGATCTTCGATGTGCATCGTGAGAATTGAAACGAGTCTAATGCTGCGGAGATTGTTCGTCGCGAGAATTGATTTGAGAAGGTTCGTGAGTGCGTCAAATGGGACTCGACGAAGAATCTGCGGGTGAATCATCTCCATCTCGTCTATTCGAGGGCGTAGAGATTGCCGTCGGCGCTTCCTATGTAGACAACGCTTCCGGAAATTACAGGTGAAGACAGGAATGTGCCGACAGTGTGAGTCTTGGTGACGCCAACAATCATGTCGTCGTAAAAGTTGGATTGAAAGACACCTTCGTAGTTTGGGTTGCCGTCGGGCTTGGAGAGCGTGGCGAGATTCTGACGGGAAGCTTCCGTCTCGAAGGCCCATGCGGGCTTGAACGAGGTGAGATCGACGGCGATCAGTCTGCCATCCTGTCCGGCAACGTAGAGTGTGGTTCCGGCGATGGAGGGCGATGAGAAGATAGGCCAGTGAAACAGCCTGAGCGAATCGATTGGCGTTCCGATTTTCGCGTCGAGGACGTGCAGGAGAGCCGTGTCCGATGTGGCGAAGTAGAGTTTACCCGCATGCACAACCGGTGAAACGATCACCCACGATCCTTTGTTGTTGAAGGTCCAAAGTTTTTGGCCCGTCGTTGCATCGAGAGCGTAGAGGTTTGAATCGCGGCAACCGAAGTAGACGATGCCGTTAGCCACTGTGGCGGAAGACTGAATGCCGACCTGGTTGTGGATGTCGGGATCTTCGCCGGTCTTGAAGCGCCAGAGCTCTTTTCCGGTGACGGAATCGAGCGCATAGAAGTAGCTATCCCAGCTTCCGATGTAGAGTTTGCCATCGACGATTGCCGGTGACGCGTGAACAACGTCGCCAGTCTTGAATTTCCACTTGAGATCGCCGGAGGCTGCATCAAGAGCGTAGATGTTGCCATCTCCGCTGCCGAAGTAGACTGAGCCATTTGAAACGGCGGGCGAGGACAAGTACGTGTCGAATGGATCGGGCATGGATTCGCCGGCCGGCAAGGAACCGTGCAAATGAGTCGCCGAATAGCGGCGCTCGCCAGCGTTGCGGAACTTCCAGCGGAGCTTTCCTGTTGCCGCGTCTACCGCGTAAAAGTTGCCGTCGTAGCTATTGAAGTAGACAAGGCCGTGATCGACGGCTGGCGACGAAGCAACACGCGCTCCCGTTGTGAATGCCCACTTCTTAGCGCCGGTTTGCTGATCGACCGCATAGAGATTGCCGTCATTGCTGCCAACGTATATAACGCCGTCGACGATCGCAGGCGACGACACGACTTCGCCGCGCGTGTGGAATGTCCACTTGATCCCCTTGAGCTTTGGAACGCCCGCGGCGGAGTAGACGCCGGAGTGGACAAGATCGTTCCGGAACATTGGAGTGTCTTGCGCGAAGGCGAATGCGGCGAAGAGAAAAACGAGAGAGGATTTGAGAAGAAGCCTTTGTTCGTGCAAATGAGGTCCCCTTGTGTGAAGGACAACTATAGAAGCTTTTGGTGGATTCGCGGGGCAATTTAGACGAATGAACATTGTGCTGTGACGAACGGTTCGCGAGGAACAGTCCCGCTGCCCGGATAAAGCTATGCGCATAAATAAGAAGGGGTGCGAACTTCGCACCCCTTCTCAGTGTCGAGACTTGTTTAGATGGTCTTACTGGATCAGCGTGCCCTGGTCGTCTTCCTTCCCATTCATTTCGTCGGGGGGGATGATGACGGCGGCGGCTACCTTGTCGTCTTCTTCGAGGTTGAGCAGGCGGACGCCTTGCGTGGCACGGCCTGCGGCACGAACGGTCTTGGTGTCGATGCGGATGATCTTGCCCCATTGGCTGATGACGACCAGCTCGGAAGTCTCGTTGACCAATAGAATGGATGCGCTCTTGCCCACCTTGGGCGTGGCTTTGAGATTGTTAACACCCTGTGCGCCTCGAGCTGTCAGACGATATTCGTCTACATCGGTTCGCTTGCCGAAGCCGTTTTCAGTAACGGTGAGGATGAGCGACTTGCTAACGCCCAGCTTCTCGTCAAACTCTTTGAGCGCTTTCTCAGCATCGTCACGACGTTTTTCCGCTGTCTTGGCGGCAGCGTTCAGAGTCTCAGTCTCTTTCGGAGCAGCACGCTGATCCTCTCTGGCCTTCTGCAGTTGCTCTTTGGACTTTTCGAGGGCGGTCCGCAGCTCGGTGAGCTTCTTCGTAAGGTTCAGCTTTGCGGCGCACTCGTCGCGTTCTTTGTCCCGCGTGGCGTCAGAGTCTGTAATGGCCGCGCCGATGACGTAGTCATTTTTCTTAAGGGAGATGCCTCGATTGCCAGCGGCATTGCGCCCCATGGGTCGCAGACCGATGCCATTCCGTTCCGGATCGTATTCCTCGTCAAAGCGGATCGCCATTCCCTCGCGTGTACCGAGGAAAATTGTCTGCTTGCCGTTGGTGAGGCCGGCCGAAATCAGGTCGTCATCTTTTTCGATCGCGATGGCGATGATGCCGCGCGACATGACGTTGGAGAAATCCTTGAGCGGCGTCTTTTTTACGACACCATTACGCGTTGCGAAGAAGATGAACTTCCCTTCTTCTTCAAGGTCGCGAACCGGCAAAATGGCGCGAACATTTTCGCCGGGCTGGAGGTTGAGCAGGCTCTGCATGCTCTTGCCCTTGCCCGCTGCGCCCACGTCAGGGACTTCGTACACCTTGATCCAGTAGACGCGCCCGGTGTTGGTGAAGCAGAGCAAATAGGCGTGCGTGGAGTCGATGATGAGTTGCGAAACAAAATCCTCTTCACGCGTCTTCATGCCGGTGCGGCCAGTGCCCCCGCGGCGCTGCTGACGATAGATGGAAATCGGTGTCCGCTTGAGGTAGCCCTGGTGGCTGACGGTGACGGCAACCTGCTCGTCGGCGATGAGGTCTTCGAGTTGGAGTTCCGCGGACTCGTCGACGATCTGCGTGCGGCGTGCATCGCCGTACTGGTCGCGGACTTTCTCGAGTTCCTTGATGATGACGTTGCGCAGCTTCTTGTCGCTGCCAAGAATGGACTCGTACTCTGCGATCTTCTCGCGGATTTCAGCGAGCTCCTTGAGAATTTCGTCGACCGAGAGCTGCGTGAGGCGATAGAGCTGCAACTCGAGGATGGCATCAACCTGCTTGAGCGAGAGGCCGCGTTCTTCAGTAGCCAGACGCTCGCGGTCGAGATTGATGACGATCTCGGTTCCCTTGCCCCATGCGAACAGGTTTTCACGGGCCTCGGCGCGGGAGTTTGATCCACGGATGATCTTGATGACCGTGTCGAGATTGTCGAGGGCAATCTTGTAGCCTTCTAGGATGTGTTCGCGCTCCCGAGCTTTGCGAAGCAAGTACACGGTGCGGCGCTGCACGACGTCGATGCGGTGATTTATGAAGGCGCGAATGGCCTCCTCGAGCGGAAACTCCTTGGGCTGACCGTTGAGAACGGCCAGGAAAATCATGGAGAAGCTCTCTTGCATCTGCGTGTGCTTGTAGAGCTGGTTGAGCACGATCTCAGGCTGCGCCCCACGCTTGAGCTCGATAACGATGCGCATGCCATCGCGATCGCTCTCGTCGCGAACGTCACTGATTTCATCGATGATTTTTTCTGTAACAAGCTCGGCGATGCGCTCGATGAGCTTGGACTTGTTGACCTGGTATGGGATCTCGGTGACGATGATCGCCAGTTTTTCCTTGGTGATATTTTCAGTGGCCACCTTGGCGCGCATCATGAAGCGGCCGCGGCCGGTCTTGTAGGCGTTAACAATGCCGCTCTTGCCGTAGAGGAATCCGCCGGTCGGGAAATCGGGCCCCTGCACGTGCTGGAGGATTTCGATCAATCCGGCTTTGGGATTCTTGACGAGTTCGATAGTGGCGTTCACGACCTCGGTGAGGTTGTGCGGCGGGATGTTTGTCGCCATGCCGACGGCGATGCCGCTGGAGCCGTTGACGATGAGATTGGGAATGCGCGAGGGTAGAACTGAAGGCTCTTGCGTGGACTCGTCGTAATTGGGGACGAAGTCGACGGTCTCCATGTCGATATCGGCGAGCAGTTCGCCGGCGATGCGCGCCAAACGGCACTCGGTATAACGCATGGCTGCGGGCGGATCGCCATCGACGGAGCCGAAGTTGCCCTGGCCATCGACGAGCGGATAACGCAGCGAGAAGGGCTGCGCCATGCGGACCAGCGTGTCGTAAATGGCGGAGTCGCCGTGTGGGTGGTAGACACCCATCGCCTGCCCGACAACCTTTGCGCACTTGGTGTACTTCTTGTTGTACTCGAGGCCCATCTCGCTCATGGCGTAGAGAACGCGGCGATGGACGGGCTTGAGGCCGTCGCGGGCGTCTGGGAGTGCGCGCCCGATGATGACCGACATCGAGTAGTCAAGATACGAGCGGCGCATCTCCTCTTCGATATTGATCGAGATAAGACTGCCTTCGCGTGGTGGCTTACCGCCATCGAGGGGGAGCTGGGGGTTCTGATCGTCTGGCATAGGTTTTTTGACCCGTCGGAGAGGCGGCAGAAAGGCACCGTTGAAGCGGGCCGGAGTTCTCGCGGGCTACATATCCAGTTTACGCTTCGACGGGCACTTTCATCAAGGCCGTAAAACTAACTTAACTTTAATATCTAGTTATATTTACATGCCTGTCCATTTTAACGCATTTTGGCGTCATTTCGCGTGCTCATCAAGGCCCATGGCGGCCCTGATTTCAGCTTCTGGCGCGAAACGCACTGGGAGGTGGTTTGGGGCTTATTGCGCAATTCTCCAAGGCGATGCGTCATTCCATTTTGCGAGCTCTTGTTTGGCCCACTGATTCGACTTCCCGGTATGGCACGAGGTGCACGGATTCGGGATGCCGGATTGTTCAGTCTGCTGGGGCGTGATGAAGCGGAAGGTGTGAGCAGCGACGTAGTTGTCTTTGATTGTCTGCTCGATGCGCGGCATGTGGCAGGCAACGCATTGGCTGCCAGGACTGCCGGCGGGGTGATGTGTATGTTCGCTCACTGTGCCGCGCAGGCCGGCGGGATTCTGCCGAGTATGGCAGCCGAGGCAGAGCAGGTTGCCGCTGAGGGGGAGCGCCGAGACAGCACCACTGTGCACCTGGTGGCAATCGAAGCAGCGAATCTGACGGTGATACATGTTGCTCTGCACGAAATCGTTACCTTGCATACGGTTTTTGTGCGAGGTGAGATCGGCGAACTGAAAGAAGTTCGTGACGCCGGGCCTGGTGTCTTCGAGTTGCCAGTAATCGGCAAGGCGCTCTCCTGCAATGAAGCCGACAGGCCAGTCGTAGTAATGCCCGTTGATTGGATTGGTGAGCGGACGGCCCTGGCTGTGGCACTGTATACACGTGTCATTGGCCCGGACGAAGTCGAGCTTCGCAGGGTTCACGATATTCGAGTGGGTTGGATGCGAAACGTGTTCGCTACCCGGCCCGTGGCACTTCTCGCAACCCACGTTCCACTCAGTGACCTGTTTTGTCTGGGTGTCGTAGTTGACGGAGTGACAGCCATCGCAGGTGGGGCCGGTTGGGCGGTCGAAGTTTGTGGGGCCATAGTAGGGCACCCACCAATCGGTGCCTGTCTCTACGTGATACGGGAGCCACCTGTGCTTCTGAACATCCCATTGGGCGGGGAGCGGGAAGTAGTCGTCTCCGCGCTTGGTGAAATAGCGCTGCTTGAAGCGACCGCCGTATGTGAATGCGACGTCGTCAAGGGTGAAGGTGCGAACTGGGTCAGGATGGGAGAAGTCGCCGACCACTGCTTCGGGATGTTGGCGGGGATCGACCAGGATATTCGCCATCCGGCTCTTCTTCCAGCCTCCATAGGCAGCGAGATGGCAGTGCTTGCAAGCCTCAGAACCAACGTAATGGCCTTTAAGGTGGGACGATTCAGCTTTAGCAGGTGCCGCGTGCTGCCGATCGGGGGATGGTTGCTGAGCGGCGACTACGCATGAGACGCCCAAAAAGACGAGAAGGTATTTCTGAATAAAGAGAGCAGCCTTGCGTCGCGAAGTGAGTTTCCAGAAGTTCATCGAGACCTCGAACATGACTCATTCAGTACCATTTCCGTTCAATCGATGGCTACAAATTAAGCGAGGCCAGGCAGGCTCATGATGCACAAGACAATCTGGAGCGCCACCAAAGAAGCAGCCGCTGCGATGAAGAGCCTTCGGCGTTGCGACTCGAAAGCGTCTGCAAAAACCCCGCCAATGAAGGTGAGCAGGAATGGCAGGGACCAGAGCCACGGCGTGGATTGCACACCGGTTGTAACGAGAGCGATGAGCATGAGGGAGCAGAGAAGCGGTGCAGTGTTGCCGAAATAGCGCGAGCGCCGGACCCCGAGATAGAGCAACACGGAGGCAGCTGCTGCAACAATGATGCCGGCATTGGAAAATGTGGAGAAGAACCGGCGCGCAGGCTCGAGCGAGACGGAGAGAAACCCCGCTCCGGAACGGAAGATGTAACTGAATGCGTCCGGCGAAAACCCGTAGCATGCGAAGAGCAGCACCAGCGCCCCGGCCGACGCGAGTAGAACAACGGGAAGCAACTGGCTACGGCGGCCTTCCGCGATCCAGATCATCAGAACAAAACCAAGCAACGCTGCAACGGGCAGGGCTGCGATGTGTGCCGCTGCCGCAATTCCGAAGACAACGGTAAGCAGAATGATGCGCGGACGCCATTTACGCCGTGGCCCCTGCATTGCATGCGCAACGCCGATGCAAGTGTAAACGCCGCCGTAGACTCCAAGAGCAGCGAAGATATCCGGATTGGGCGAAACACAGGCTTTCAGAACCGATGGCGAGAAGCAGTAGAGTGCCAGCGCGATGTATCCGCCCAGATTGCCATAGAGGCGCCGCGTGACCCACCAGAGGCCTGCCCCCAGAACACATCCGCAGAAGAGAAACGGAAGACGTAGAAGCAGGAGAACATGGGTCATCTGGTGCCGGAGTTCCCAGACACTCAGCTGGGCGCTTCCCTGCGGGGAAGATGCCTGGACTACGCGGTCTTCGGGCTTTCGGAATTGATCGACGCCACGCTGGATAAGCAGGCTCAAGGTAAGAGGCAGGCCGGCGACACGGTACGCGAGGATGCCGTCATGGATGTTTCCACAGGTGGTGAAGTAACCGGCAAGCGGGGAAGGCTTCTCCCAGGTTTCGCGGCCGCAGCGTGCGTACTGGTAGTCACGATCCGAGAGAGTCTGGTGACCGGTAATCCAAAGGCCCTGGACGAGAAAGAGGGCGAGAAGTGCCGCCGCTACGCGTTGCGGGAAGTTGAAGTGGAAGCGGCGAAGGCGAGCGAATCGATGAGTCATCAAAAGACGGCGAATGGACTCACCTAGTTTAAATGTTGATTTTCAATTTGCTCGAACCGGCCTGCTTGCTAGAAGACGATAAGAACAACGTGTAGCCAGCATGGGTGCGATCCCGAAGGAGCATATTTTGTAGCAAGCGCAGAAAAGCCGCTCCGGGGAGCGGCTTTTCTGGTTAAGGAATTGTTGAGATCAATTGATGATCGCTCCAACCGTCTCGTCGGTGGTTAAGGTGACTGTGCAACTGTTTGGTCCGCCTGCCGTGACGGGCGCCGTTGCTGTGCAGTTGGTCGACCATCCACCGAATGCACCGGATCCGGCTGGCGATGTTACTGTCACCTGGGTCGGCAGGCCGTTGGTTACAGCTGGGTATGTTGCCGTGCAGACCGATCCTCCGCCTCCAGTCCAACCAGGACCGCAGTGCAGCACGTTCGCTGTACCCGTGGCAGATGGAGCCGTAATTTGCCAGGTCGTGGTATTCAGGCCTTCGTTATACACGGTCAAAGTTGAAAGCAGTGCAGTTGCCTCCGACCCCGGGAAGCACGAACCGGGCGTCGGCGGGTGGGTCGTGGGATCCGGCAAGGCCAACGGGCAATTGAATGTCGCTGTGGCCGTCTGGACTGACCCGTCGGTCGCGATCGCTTCGGCGATAATCACCGCGCTTCCATCTCCATAAGCACTCGCAACACCGGCATTGGATTTGCCTTGTGAATTGCCATTGTTCGTGCTCACTGGGAAGACGTTGGGAGTGGAAGAGAGCCAAGTCACGGTATTGGTAAGGTCTCTCACGTATGGAGCCGTGGAGAAAGTTCCAATCGCCAGGAATTGTCCAGTCGCCTGCAAGTTCCCGACCGAGATGGAACTCGGAATGATGCTGAGCGAAAGCAGGGGCTCCGGCGCCGCCGTGAGCGACACACTAACAGCCGAAGTGGCAGTGACGACGGAACCATCGGGATTGGTCAGTTCCGCTGTGATTGTGGTGCTGCCAACGCTGACACCCTGGGCAAGCCCGGTTGATGTGACGGTCGCAATTGAGGGAACGCTGGAGGTCCACTTCACGAGCGGTGAGCTGGTTACATCTTCGACTAAACCTGAACTGCCAGAGGTTCCCAGAGCGATAAACTGCCCGGTTTGGCCTGTTGCCGAGAGCGACTGTGAGCCCGGCGTGATGGCGATAGCAGTAAATTGCTGGGCTCCTCCGTTCTCCACGGTAAAGGTTGCAGTTCCGGTGGCTGTCGTTGTGTCAGCGTTGGAGTAGAGGGCGGTAACTGTAACCTGCCCCTTGGCTACCCCAGTGGCCAGACCGGACGCGTTGATGGTGGCAATCTGTGTGCTGCTTGAAGTCCAGATAGCCTGATTCGTCAGATTTACTGTTGCTCCGTTCGATGTCGTTCCGATTGCGAGGAATTGGGCGGTTTGTCCCGGAGATTGCACGGCTTGACTGGTAGGAATGATGGCGATGGTGGTTACGTCGCTATTTCCGGTCCCGCCGCCACCACCAACAGGTTGGGTAACGTTGACCGTCATGGTGCCGGTGATAATGCCATTGAAACCCTGCATGCTGGCTGTGATCAAAATGTTGCTGCAGACATTGCCGCCCGCTGTGATAAGTCCAGTGGGTGTGACAGTGACGCAATCGGTCGTTGCACTTTTCCAGGTAACTTGATCCGTAATGTCCTTGGTGGCCGCCGGATGATTGGGGTGAGTATAGGACCCAATCGCCGTCAACTGCGTCGTAAGCCCTGCACCACCAAAGTTCATCGTCGTCGGAGTGACAGCAATCGAGGTCAGCCCCGGAGAATTGTTACAGCTGGTGATTGGGATCAATACGCCGATGAGCAACAAGGCACCTAACAAAGAACGATTACGCATACGAATCTCCTGGCGTCTCCGCCGAGTTGGCTCAGCTTGCCTCTGGCCAACCTGCAATTCCAATGGACCTCAGCGCCCCGGGGCCATTCCGCTGTCTGATACACGTCATTTTCTCGGGTGAGTTCAATAAGCTGTAACACTGCGCAAAGACGTTGTCAGGGCTCTGCAACCATGACACGAATCTTTACCCTATAGCTCCTCACATTGTGAAAGAACCGAGTAAACACGACGACTTGCCTCTTGAGAGGTGGCCCAAGAATACGGCACTTTCAAGCGGTGAATCAATAGCAATCTTGGGTCAGAGAGCCTGGAGTGTTACGCGCGTAACTTGCGAAAGTGCGAGGGTTGGAGACATATTCAAAATCCTGGATGCTGCGCGGCATCAACCGGGTCCAAATGGGTAACTGCAGCTTATGCCGGAGGACCGTTTCGTTTTACCCGGGATACCTGCAACCGCTACACTGCTCGCAGCATGGCGATAGCGCGCGATAACTCTTCTGACCACTCCGGAAACAAAGACCGGTCCCAGACGAACCCAGTGGAACGCCTTGTCAGCGCCTCGCGCGCTGAAGAAGAACAAGGCTTCGAACTGAAGTTGCGGCCGCGGTGGCTAAAGGAATTCATCGGGCAATCCAAAGCCAAGGAGCAGCTTGCCATCGCGCTGGAAGCGGCGAAATCGCGCGGCGAAGCGCTGGATCATGTGCTTCTATTCGGACCGCCGGGGCTGGGAAAGACGACGCTTGCCACCATCATCGCCAATGAGTTGGATGTCGGTTTTCAGCAGACGTCGGGGCCCGCGCTGCAGATTCAGGGAGACCTGACAGCAATTCTGACTAATCTTCGCGAGCGGCAAGTGCTGTTTCTGGATGAAATCCACCGCATGCAGCCGGTACTGGAAGAAAAGCTCTATACAGCTCTCGAAGACTACAAGCTCGACATCATCATCGGTCAGGGTCCGGCAGCACGGACGCACGTGATGGAGATTCGACCATTCACGTTTATTGGCGCTACGACGCGACCGGGGCTATTGAGTTCGCCGCTGCGTTCGCGATTTGGAATTTTGTTGCGACTGGAATTTTATACCGAGGACGAACTGCGGGTGATTGTGGAACGCTCGGCTGAAGTGCTGGGCGTACCGATCGATCCCGATGGCGCGGCAGAGATTGCGCTTCGTTCGCGTGGTACTCCGCGCATCGCGAACCGCCTTTTGCGGCGGGTGCGGGACTTCGCGCAGGTCCGCGGGACAGGGTCGATCGACCGTCCGACGGCAAATGCGGCGCTGACGCTGCTGGAAGTGGATGCGCACGGCTTCGACGAGATCGATCGGCGACTGATGCTGACCATCATGCAGAAGTACGATGGCGGCCCCGTGGGACTAGGCACGCTTGCCGCCACTCTGGCCGAGGAAGAGGATGCGCTCGAAGAAGTGTACGAGCCATTCCTGATTCAGATTGGCTTTCTTGATCGGACACCGCGTGGCCGAGTAGCAACTCGGTTGGCGTATGAGCATTTCGGCGTAGATATGCCGCGACGGCAACCAGGGCTTTTCTGAGCCGGCGGAGTTAGCGGGGTTAGAGGCCGCTGCGTGCCTTGTTAGCGGAGTTAGTTCGCAATTTGGCGAGTTAGCGTCGCCTCGCGGCGTAGCGAGTTAGCCAGTTCGCTGAATTGCACAATCGTACAAGGAGAATATCGATGGCTTTGACTGAGTCGACGATGCTGGAGTTAGGAACCTTGGCGCCGGATTTCGCTCTGCCAGACGTGGTGACGGGCAAGATGGTCCGGCGGGACGATTTTCGTGGGCAGAAGGGACTGCTGGTGATGTTCATCTGCACGCATTGCCCATATGTGAAGCACATTGAAAAGGGACTGGCGCAGTTAGGTCACGACTATGCGGGAAAGCTGGGCATTTTGGCGATCGGCAGCAATGATGCGCAGAGCTATCCCGATGACAGCCCAGAAGGATTGAAGCGGCAGGCGCAGACGATGGGGTTCACGTTTCCTTACTTGTATGACGAGTCCCAGCAGGTCGCGCACGCGTACAAGGCCGCCTGCACACCGGATATTTATTTGTTCGACGCTGAAATGAAGCTGGTGTATCGAGGGCAATTCGATGGGAGCCGACCGGGGAATGGCGCTCCAGTGACAGGCAAGGATCTCCGCGGAGGGTTGGATGCGGTACTGCGTGGCGAGAAGCCGGTCGCAGATCAGCAGGCTTCGATCGGCTGCAATATCAAGTGGAAGAGATAGCGGAGTCAGCGGCGTTAGCAGCCGCTTCGCGGCTTGTTAGCGGAGTTAGAGATAGGCAGCGAGCTAAGATTCGTTTCGCAAAGACGCGAAAGGATGGGGCACCCAAATTCCGGCTTATGCAGAGATTAGAGCGCCAGGCTCTTGAGGTACGCGCGAAACTTTTCGCCGAACTCGGGACGCTTGAGAGCGAACTCAACTGTTGCCTGCAACATGCCGAATTTGTCTCCGGCGTCGAAGCGTTTGCCTTCGAAGGTGTAGCCAAATACTTTTTCTTCCTTCAGCAAAGCTTTGATTCCGTCCGTCAGCTGGATTTCGCCACCTGCGCCGGGAGTCGTCTGCTCAAGCAATTCGAAGATGCGCGGGGTTAGGACGTAACGGCCGATGATGGCCTGCTTCGAAGGCGCGTCTTCGAATTTGGGCTTTTCGACCATTCCAGTGCATTCGTAAATGCGCGGGTCGTCGGCGTCCTGATGTCCGGCAAGCACGCCATACGCGGAGATGCCGGGGCCTTCAATCGTTTGAGTGGCCAGGACCGAGCCGCCGCGCTCGTTGAAAACATCGATCATTTGTTTGAGGCACGGAGTTTCCGCATCGATGACATCGTCGGGCAGGACGACGGCGAAAGGCTCATCGCCAACGAGTTCTTTGGCACAGAGAACCGCGTGGCCCAGGCCGAGCGGCTCGCGCTGGCGAACATAGCTGACGCGAGCAAGCGCTGAGACGCCGCGCGAGACGGCCAGCAGTTCTTTCTTGCCGCGTCGCTCCAGCGTGGCGTCCAGTTCAAAGCTATGGTCGAAGTGGTCTTCCATGGCGCCTTTGCCGCGTCCGGTGATGATGATGATGTGCTCTATTCCGGAGGCAACGGCTTCTTCAACGCCGTATTGGATGATGGGCTTGTCGACGAGCGCCAGCATCTCTTTGGGTATGACCTTGGTTGCGGGTAGAAATCGGGTGCCGAGACCGCCCGCGGGGAAAACCACCTTGCGCACTTGCTCGCTCATTGCATCTCCAGAGAGAGGGGTTCAAAATCGGCGTAGGACTCGGGCCCGACCCTGCCCAATCTTTCATGTTCTAACAGCGATTCATGTTCAGGCTGTAGCCCGTTCGTGCTATTGGCCAACGCGTTGTTAAAGGGCTGGCGAATCATCGCCCAGCAGCACTTCACGCACAATCTTGATCGGCGGGAAGCCCTGGCTGAGAAATTCATCGTGAAACGTTTGCAGCGAAAAAGCTGCGCCCTCCTTTTTCATCAGGTCTGAGCGCAGCTTCATGATCTCAAGTTTTCCCAGGGTGTAGTAGAGATATGTTGGATCGCCCGCACCGCGTTTGGCTTCGACCTTCGCGGTTTCTTTGGGCTGGTAGCCTTCCTTCTGGAAAAATTCGACGGCCTGATCGTAACTCATGTTTCCGGTATGCATTTGGATGCCGACGATGAAGCGGGCGTTGCGCAGCAGTGCGTCCTGAAGCTGGCCGAGGCGAAAGAATTTGGCCTCACGCTCGTCTTTTGCTCCGGTACCGGGCTGACCGTAGCCGTTGTCGAGCATCATCTGCTCGGTGTAGTGTGCCCATCCCTCGACGTTGGTGGTCGCGCTGAGGATCTTGCGGACACGGCTCGGCGCCTTGAGCGAGTACAGATATTGCACGTAATGGCCTGGGTAGGCTTCATGGACCGACGTGGAAATGACGGTGCCGATGTTGAAGGAGTGCATGTAGCCCTCGACCTGCGCGGGCGTCATTGAGGGATCGGGCAGCGTGACATTGAAGAACGACGTGGTCGCGTGAGTTTCAAAGGGTCCGGGTGAGTCCATGCTTGCCTGTGTTGTGGCGCGCATGAAGGGCGGCGTCTCTTCGACGACCGGCCGCACGTCGGAGGGGATCGTGACGATGTGATGGGTACGAATGAAGTCGAGAAGGCTGGTGAAGGTAGCGGTAAATGCGGGAATAAGCTGATTGGGCGCGGGATGCTGGCTGCCTAACTCTTCGAGGACCTCGCGGGGAGTCTTGTTGGGCTCGAGCTCTTTGGCGACTTCAGCAAAGTGCTGCTGGTTCTGGTGCATATCGGCGTATCCGATTTCGAGCAGCCGTGGCAGAGGCAAGTCAACCATTTCGTCGTATTGCAGCTTCTTCGAGAAAGTCTCGGCACCGATGCGAAAGTCTCCGTTGGAGCGCGCCAGCAAGTCGGTCTTAAGCCAGGCGAGGTAGTCATTCAACGCGGAAATGACGGCGGCGTTGGTTTGTGCGAATTCCGATTTCAGCGTGGGATCGTTGGCATCTTTGAAGGCTGCGGGAACATCGCGCTGGAAGAAGCCGACAATGCCAGGAAGCTGTTCAATGGCGATTTCGGTGAAGATGCGCGGCGGATTCTGAAGGTTTGTGCGCGCCTCGGCGAGGAGGCCAGGCATCTGCTTCTCCCGGGCAATGAGCGAACGAAGCCGATCGTCGGCGGGCGCGAATTTGCGCTCCATGAGCGTGAAGGCTGCGTTGGCGCAGGCGCCGGAGTAGTTGTCGGCGTCCTTGGCCCAGGGGCGGATCGTCTGGAGGGTCAGGAGACGCGAATGAATTTGTCCGAGCACCATCTGCCGATCGCCACGTGTGGTCTGGTCAAGAGTTGCTGCGGGGATGGAAGACACTCGATCCGCGAATTGATTCAAATCGGCAACCTCGGTATCAATCCGGGCTTGCGAGAAATCTTCCAGCTTTGAATCGTACTGGTGATAGCCGGCCGTCGTTCCTGATGTCGGCTGATTGGGAAAATAAACCTGGTCGAAATACTCGTCTGTGATTTTCTGAAATCCTTCCTTCGGCGATTCGGCACGGACGGCAATTGCGGAAGACATACAGGCTCCAATGGCAAGAAGTGCGGCTGTTTTTCTCACAAGTCCTCTTGTAATGATTTTGAATTATGCTGTGACTGCCTCGGGGGCCAGTTTGGTGATCAGGTCGCGAATCTCCAGTAGAACATCGTCGGGGCGGGTGGCAGCCAGCGGAAACTTGAGCAACCCCTGCGGGGTAAATTGCGCGCCACGCTTGGCGTTTCGCGCCACAAGGCGCATAAGATGCTGCGGATCGATTGCGGCCTTTTCTGTAAACCGGATTTGCAGCTCGGTACGTTTGCGATCGATTTGCGCGATGCCAAGGCGCTCGCACTCGAGCCGAAGCGCGGCGGCCTCAAGCAGGTAGACGGTGGCATCGGGCAACGCGCCATAGCGGTCTTCCATTTCGGAGCGGAGGTCGGCGATGGCCTTCTCGTTTTCGGCCCCGGCAATTTTCTTGTAAAGACGCAAGCGCTGATTCTCTTCGGCCACGTAGCTCTCGTCGATACGCAGGGCGATGCCCAGATTGAGCTGCGTGCTCGGGCGTTCTTCGCCGCCTTCACCCTTCATTTCCTTCACAGCGGCTTCGAGCATGGACGTGTAGAGTTCAAAGCCGACAGCCTCGATGTGGCCGCTCTGTTCGCCCCCGAGCATATTCCCTGCCCCGCGTAGTTCGAGATCGAGTGCAGCGATTTTGAACCCTGCACCGAGATCGCTGAATTCCTTGAGCGCGGCGAGACGGCGGCGGGCAATGTCGGTCAGTTCTCGCTCGGGCGGGATGAGCAGATAGGAGTAAGCGCGGCGATTGGAGCGGCCTACGCGACCACGAAGCTGGTAGAGTTCGCTGAGTCCATGACGGTCTGCGCGGTTGATGATGATGGTGTTGGCGAGCGGGATGTCGAGCCCGTTTTCGATAATGGTGGTGGCGACGAGAACGTCAAATTCGTGGTGCATGAAGGCGAGCATCACGCCTTCCAGATCTTTTTCGCCCATCTGGCCGTGGCCGACTACGACGCGCGCACCGGGCACCAGCTCCTGAATGCGCGACGCAATTTCGTAAATAGTCTCGACGCGATTGTGGACGAAGTAGACCTGGCCGCCGCGCTCGAGTTCGACTTCGATTGCGGATCGAATGATCTTCTCGTCGAACTTGGCTACGACGGTCTGAATCGCCATGCGATCTTTGGGCGGCGTCTCGATGACGGACATATCGCGCAGGCCGACGAGCGACATGTGGAGCGTGCGCGGGATCGGCGTGGCGCTCATGGCGAGGACGTCGATCTCCTTGCGCATTTGCTTCAGGCGCTCCTTGTGGCGCACGCCGAAACGTTGCTCTTCATCGACAACGAGCAGGCCGAGGTCCTGAAACTTGATGTCTTTTGACAGAATGCGGTGAGTGCCGATGAGGATGTCAACCTTGCCGGTTTCAACTTTTTCGAGGATGACTTTCTGCTCCTTCGGCGTGCGGAAGCGGGAAATCATCTCAACCGTGATTGGGAATTGTGAAAAGCGTTTCTTGAATGTCTCGAAGTGCTGGAAGGCGAGCACCGTGGTGGGCGTGAGCACCGCAACCTGCTTGCCATCCTGTACCGCTTTGAAGGCGGCGCGCATGGCCACTTCGGTTTTGCCGTAGCCGACGTCGCCGCAGAGCAGCCGATCCATCGGCATGGTGGATTCCATATCCTGTTTGACGGCGGAGATGGCGGTGAGCTGGTCGTCGGTTTCGCGATAGTCGAAGGAGTCTTCGAACTCGCGTTGAAAATCGTTGTCAGGCGAAAAGGAAGTGCCTTGCGCGGTATGACGCTGCGCGTAGAGCTTGAGTAGCTCAGCGGCCATGTCCTGCATGGCCTTCTTGACGCGTGCTTTTGTCTTGACCCACTGCTGCGAGCCGAGTTTATTCAGGACCGGCGCGGGGCCGGTGTCAGTGGAGCGATATTTCTGGATCAGATCGAGGCGCGTGAGCGGAACGTAGAGTTTGGCCTGCTCGGCGAATTCGAGAATCATGAATTCGACAGCGAGGCCGTCCTGCACGATTTCTTTCAGACCCTGGTACTGCGCGATGCCATGTTCGACGTGGACGACGTAGTCGCCGATAGCGAGGTCGCGGAAGTCGGAAAGGAAAGCGGCAGTCTTGGACTTCTTGGGCTCGGGGCGCGCAGCAATGTCGGCGTCATCCGACATATCGTTCGCGCCGAACATGATCAGATTGGCATCGGGAAAGCTGACACCCGAAGCGATCTGCGTGCACACAATGACGGGTACGCGCATGTCGCCCGCGAGATAGCTGGCTTCTTCGAGTTCGGCACCGTGTTGAACGACGCGGCTGCCAAGACGGTAGGGCACCTGGTATTCGCGCAGCATCGATGCGGTGCGCTCCACGTCACCTTGCGTAGGGGCGGCAAGGACGATGCGTTGCTCTTCGGCCATCAGGTTCTTGAGCTGCTCGACGAGCGCGGGGATAGAGCCGTGGAAGCGAAGCGTCGGGCGTGAGTTGACTGCAATTTCGCCGAGCGTATTGTCTTCGTCGAGCACGTCGATGGCGCCGAGTTGATCGAGATCGAGACCGGGGTGTGAATCCAGCAGAGCTTGCAGCACTTCGGGGCGGAGATAGATGTCTTCTGGCCGAATGAGTGAGCCGATGCCGCTGCGCTCGTGGCGCTGCTCGACTTTGTTCCACCAGCGATCGATCTGGTTGTGCACCATGGCGGGCTCTTCGACGAAAAGCACGCTGCGCGGAAGCAGGTTGAGCAGATGGTGTTCAGCACCGGCAACGGAGGAGAAGAATTCCCACCCTGGAAATACGCTGACACCGCCTGCGGCAGCGGCTTCGATCTCCATCTCCTGTTCGTCGGAATCGTCTTCACCTTCGGCCAACTGGACGCGCTGCTTGCTGAGTCGCGCATGGACGGCGGCTAGCAAGTGTTCCGTAACCGGAGTTTCGGTTAGCGGAAGGAGTTGCGTTTCGTCGAGACCGGATTGGGATCGCTGCGTTTCGGGATCGAATTTGCGGATGGTATCGATCTCGTCGCCAAAAAACTCGATGCGCACAGGGCGATCGGCCTCCGGTGAGTAGATGTCGAGAATGCCGCCACGGCGCGTGAACTGGCCGGGCATCTCGACGAGGTCCATCTGCGTGTAGCCGACGCTGGCGAGGTGACCAATGAGCACTTCAACGTCAACTTCTTCGCCGCGGCGCACCGTGACAGCGAGACTGGCATAGTAGTCGCGATTGAAGAGACGGAGGGCAGCAGCCTCGGCGGGCGCGATGAGAATGGAGACTGCTCCGGTTGCGAGCTTGAAGAGGGCCGCGGCGCGCTGCTCCTGCACGTCAGGGTGCGGCGAGAGATTCTCAAACGGAAGAACGTCGTGGGCGGGCAGGCGGGTTACACGGCTGGGATCGACTGCACCGGTGAGTTCGCATCCTGCACGGAGCGTGAGTTCGAGAGCTTCGGCGGCCTTGTTGTCGGCCACTACAACGATGACGGGCTGCTTGGCGGCGCGCGTGAGAAGAGGAATGTAGAGCGAGCGGGCAGTATTGGTGAGTCCGGACACGCGCCTGCGACCGACACCGAGGGAGAGGTGCCTGCGAACGCGATCAAAGGAGGAGGACTGCTCCAGTTCCGCAAAAATTTCGCGGACAAACGGGAGGATCATGCAGTTCCTAGTTTACCCGACTACGCCGAACTTTTGCGGGAGGACCGCCTGGGACTGCGCGTCCGGCGGATCGCGCTCCGCGCCTTTGTGAATTATCGGAGAAGTGCTTGCCTAGTCTGCGGTTTGCACAGCGACTGTCGCAGGTTTCACGGATTCGCCGTAAACCAGCAATCCGCCAACCGCCATTGCTGCGGCGATAGCCCAAAGGCCGGCGGAGTAGTGGTGGGTGACGTCGTGCAGCCATCCCATGGCAGAGGGTCCGGCAAAGGCGCCGACCGCGCCAACGGAGTTGACGAGGGCGATGGCGGCTCCGGCTGCCTTTCCGCTGAGGCGGCTGGCGGCGAGGCTCCAGAACATGGGCAGCGAGGCGAGGATGCCCATGGCGGCGAGGCTGAATCCAGCCACGGCCAGGGGCGTAGTATGCGCCAATCCGACGACGATGAAGCCCGCGGACGACGCAAGAAAGAGCCAGGGCAAAGCGCGTAATCCGCGGCGGCGGCTGGCCCATAGCATGGCGAGTGCGCCGCAGCCGAAGGTGACCGTCGCCCACCAGCCGGTGGAGAGATTCGAGGCTCCAACGGTGGTGAGGATACGGGGCAGCCAGAAGGTGAGGCCGTAGTTTCCGCTACTCCACAGAAAGTAGATGACGCAATCGCGCGCAACGTTGAGTGTCTGTTTGCCGGAATCCTGTTGCGACGACTCTTCGAGCAGCAAATCATTCGTGACCTGATTTTTCTCAGGAGCGGAAAGCCACGAAGCGGACCACGGTCCGTCAGCCAGCAGGAACCAGGCGGCGATTCCGAGTATTATTGCCGGCATCCCTTCCAGCAGAAAGAGCCACTGCCAGCCACGCAGGCCATAGACGTCGTTGAGCAGGAGGATATGCGCGGAGATCGGCGAACCGATGGAGTTACACAGCGGGACGGCAAGCAGGAAGAGCGCGAGAATGCGCGTGCGCAGAGTCCGCGGCAGCCAGAAGGTGAAGTAGTAGATAACGCCGGGATAGAACCCCGACTCCGCGATACCGAGCAGGAAGCGCATGCCAATGTAAGTGGATTCAGTGTGGACGAAGGCGGTTCCCATGGAAACGAATCCCCAGATGACCATGAGAACGGAGAGCCAGCGGCGTGCGCCCAGTCGCGCGAGCACCAGGTTAGCGGGGACTTCGAAGAGGCAGTAACTGAGAAAGAAGACGCCTGCAGCGAATCCGTAAACGCTCTCGCTGATGCCGAGGTCGCGATTCATGGTGAGCGCGGCAAAGCTGATGTTGACACGGTCGAGGAACGCGACCATGTAAAGCAGCATGAGGAACGGAACGAGCCGCCACGCGATCTTGCGGTAGAGCGGATTGATGGTTGCTGGGCTCAATTTCCGCAAGCTCCTCAGGGGCGGAAACAAGCTTACAGGATCGGGGTCAGTTAGATTTCATGGCTACTGGCATACGTCGAAGTGCAAAAGCAGATTCTTCACTCACCACCCCCGAACCTGCCCCACGGGGCCATCGCTCTGTGGGCCCCTGGTACGTTCGTGGTCCCGTTCGCTCAGAATGACACCCTGACTTTTATCGTGAAGAAGTTCCGGCGCCGCTCCCGGAAGCGAGAAGCGACTCTAGTGAAGTCGGCCGGGGAGGATGAAGTGCTCGGCGCATCGCGGCTCGTAGGCGTCGCCGGGCATCTTGATGGAGCTGTCGTAAGGTGCCGGGTTGCCGTCGATCAGACGCTGCGAATAGAGGGCGCGCGCGCCGCAAGTGCAGTAGGCCATGCACTCCGTGATGCTGCCGCCGTAGGCATTCACGAGCCATGTGAGATTGAGCATTTCCCCAAACGGCATGGCGCGAAAATCGAGATCGAGGCCCGCGACGAGGACGTCGTGGTTGGCGTCGAGCAGATTCTTCGTGAACAGAAAGAGGTCGGTGACGAACTGTCCTTCGTCGATGGCTATACATTCGACACGCTTGCCAATCTGCTGTTCGAGGTCGTCGATAGCCTTGAGAACGGACCAGGGATCGCTCGACGGAAATTCTAGGGCATTCATCTTGGCGTGGCCGTTGGGATTGCGGCTCTCGACCAGGCCCGGGCCGCCCTTGGTGTCATCGTTCGGCTTGAGGACCAAAACATACTGTTTGGCGTATTGGCGACGCATCTCGGCCCGGCGCAGCAGTTCTGCAGTCTTGTTACTGCGCATAGGGCCCAGCATCAGTTCGATTTTGCCCGCCATCCCGGCGACTCCGTTGGACGAATGTGGCTTACGGATTTCCATCATAATTTGCCGGCAGAGTTCCTGCCTGTGATGCAGGTACGGTGGAGAGTCATTCGTCACCCACGGCTTTCGAGAAGGCGTAGAAGAAGTCGAGCTCCTTCCAGTACGAATCAACGGGCAGGCGCTCGTCCTGGCCGTGGGCGCGCACGTCGCTGCGCTCAAGCGCAGTTGCGGAGAAGCCGTAGCATGCATAACCGGCCTGGGCGAAATAGATCGAATCGCTGGCGCCATCCTCCATCTCAGGCGTCACCGGAATCCCCGGCCAGATTTCGTTAGCAATGCGCGTGAGCGGTTCGAAGACTTCTTTCAGAGGCGCGGGTGGAACGATGGCCTTGCGTTCGGGTGCTGTTTCGGAAACCTGACCCGCGTCCGAAACATATTTCACGTTGAGCTTGGGATCGGCGAAGAGTGCGATAAGCTGCTGGCGGATTTCCTCGGGCGAGTGGCCAGGAAAGATGCGGCAGTTTACGTTGGCCTGCGCGGTTTGCGGCAGCGCATTGTTAGCGTGGCCTGCCGCGAGGCGGGTGGCGACGCACGTGGTACGAAAGTTGGAATTGAAGCTTGGCACGGCGCTTAGACGCGCGGCCGCAGCAGCATCAGGCGGCGTGGCCAGGATGGCGCGGATATTGTCAGCCATCTCGCCGGTCTCCTGCTTGGCGAGGTTGCCGAAATAGACGCGCGTGACTTCATTCATCTCAAACGGAAAGCTGTAAGAGGCCAGCTTGTTGAGGGCCGTGGTGAGCTCGTAGATTGCGTTGTCAGGCCGAGGCAGCGAACTGTGGCCGCCGCGATTGCTGGCGGTGATCTGGTAGTCGGCGTACACCTTTTCCGTGGCCTCGACGTCTGCGACGATTGCGCGTCCTTTATCGAGTTCGACGCCGCCGGCATCGGGGTTGATGACGAAGGCCGCGTCGACGAGGTCGCGATGATTGTTGACCAGCCAGCTTGCGCCGTTGAACTTGCCGCCCTCTTCATCGGCGGTGAGGGCGAGGATGAGATCGCGCTTCGGTTTGTAGCCTTCGCGATGAAGACGCAGGAACGTGAAGACGAGCGCCGCATCGGACTCTTTCATGTCCTGGGTGCCGCGGCCATAGAAGTAGCCGTCTTTCTCGACGAACTGAAACGGGTCGGTGTGCCAGTCTGAGGCCAGCGCTTCGACAACGTCGATGTGACAGAGGAAGAGAACGGGCTTCTGGGTGGTGGGGGCGCCGGCACGGATGCGGACGACGAGGTTCTGCTTATTCGCGTCGGGACCGATCAGTTCCACGTCTTCCGGCAAGAAGCCGGCATCAAGAAAGCGCTTCTGCATGGCCTTGGTGGCGGCGGTTACGCTGCCTTTCGGTGTGTCAGTGGTGTTGATTTCGATGAGTTGCTTGAAAATGTCGCGGGCTTCGGCGCGTTCTGCGGGAGACGTGGTGGGCAACTGGGCAGGGGCAAATGCGGCGGTCGACGCTGCACAAACGACTGCCATGAGAATTGTAGGGAAAGTCTGACGGGACATGGGTGCAATTGTACGGCAGCGCGACGGGAGCAGTTTGTCCGACGTTTGGTAAGAACCGCCGGTTTACAGGATGTGCCAAATCGATTTATTGTGATGCCGCTGACAATTTGAGGTGCAATATGTATTCGAAGTTTTTCGTCATGACTGGAATGGCTGTGCTGGGTGTCGCTGGCGTCGCGTTGAAGGCGCAGGAAAGGCCCGAGATTACGGGAATTTCGCACCTGGCTGTTTACACTTCAGACGCGGCCGCAACGGACCGCTACTATCGTGTGGTTCTTGGCGCGGCGAAGGAGGCCGATTCCGAGAATCCCGCAGGGGTGAAATACGCTTTCAGCGCAACGCAATATATCGAGGTGCTGCCCCTGCCCGCGAATGCGGGGATCAATCGCATGGATCATGCAGCCTTCAATACGGTGAACGCGGAGGGCATGCGGAAGTATCTCGCCTTGAAGGGATGGAAGACGCCGGCCGCGGTGACGAACGGTTCGGATGGGAGCCGTTGGTTCGCGGTGCTCGACCCTGAGGGCAACAAGATCCAGTTTGTGCAGCCTGCTGCGAATGCCAAGGCCCCGGATAATCCGAACGTGATCGGTCATCACATCATTCACGTTGGTTTCCTGGTGCATAGCCGCGAGGCCCAAGACAAGTTCTATCGCGAACTGCTTGGGTTCAAGCCCTACTGGTATGGCGGTATGCAGGACGACAAAGTCGACTGGGTGAGCCAGCAGGTTCCCGACGGGCACGACTGGGTAGAGTACATGCTGACCAGTGGGCCTTCCGGGACCGGGATTCCTGCGAACATGACACAGCAGACGCTGGGCGTTCTGGATCACTTCGCCATTGGCGAAAAGTCGGTGGAGGATGCATTCAAAGTCCTGCAGGCGGGCAACCGCCTGGAAGGCAGACACGACGCGGCACCCAAGATCGGCAAGGACGGCAAGGGGCAATTCAATATGTACGACCCGGACGGGATTCGCGCGGAGCTGATGAACTTCCACGCGACTGAGAAGCCGTGCTGCTCGGCGTTTACGGCGGAGGATCCGGCGAAGTAGGAAACCGGATTAGCGGGTCAGCGTCCGTTGCGCGGATAGCGGGTCAGCAAGTCAGCGGGTTTCAGTCGAGACGCCAGCTTGCGCGCTAAAATTTAGATATGGCTGCAACTGCTCTCTCTCCTGAGGTTCTTGCCAAATACGAGCCGGTAATCGGCCTTGAAGTACACGTGCAACTGCTCACCGCGAGCAAGATATTCTGCGGCTGCGCGAACAAGTTTGGCTCGGGGCCCAATACGAATATCTGCCCCGTATGCCTGGGATTGCCGGGTTCTCTCCCGGTTCTGAATGCGAAGGCGGTGGAGTTTGCCGTGTCGGCCTCGCTGGCGCTGAACTGCGAGGTGCGCGAGCGGTCAATCTTCGCGCGCAAAAACTACTTCTATCCCGACCTGCCCAAGGGCTATCAGATTTCGCAGTTCGACAAGCCGCTGGCCGAGCATGGCTGGATCGAGGTTCCAACTGCGGATGGGGGCACAAAGAGAATTGGGATTACGCGGCTTCATATGGAAGAGGACGCGGGCAAGAGCTTGCATGACGGCTTTTCCGATTCGGCAACCCGGACGTATCTGGATCTGAATCGCTGCGGCACTCCCCTGGCCGAGATTGTGAGCGAGCCGGACATTCGCACTCCGGACGAAGCTTTCGAATACCTGACACGGCTGAAAGAGATCCTGCTGTACACCGCTGTCTCCGACTGCAACATGGAGGAAGGCTCGCTCCGCTGCGACGCTAACGTGAGCGTGCGACTGAAAGGCGCACCGAAATTCGGCACGAAAGCTGAAGTCAAGAATGTGAACAGTTTCCGCTTTATCCGCGCGGCGCTGGAGTTTGAAATAGAGCGCCAGATCGAAGTGATCGAGGAGGGCGGTCGTGTAATTCAGGAAACGCGCCTGTGGAACGCGCATGAGGGCCGCACGTATTCGATGCGTTCGAAGGAACAGGCGCACGATTATCGTTACTTTCCGGAACCGGACTTGCCGCCGCTGATCGTGACGCCTCAGTTTATTGAGGCGGCAAAGGCGAAGCTTCCGGAACTGCCTGAGGCGCGGCGCAAGCGCATGATTGCCGAGTACGAGTTGAACCCGAAGGACGCGCATACGCTGACGGCCTCGCGCGAGTTTGCCGACCGGTTTGAGGCCGCGGCGAAGACGGCAAAGAACCCTCGGCGTGTGGCCAATATCCTGTTGAGCGAACTCGGTGGACGCTTGAAGGCACTGGGACTCGAACTCGATCAGTCACCCGTTTCGATGGCGGGCGTGGTAATGGCCGCCGATCTGCTTGACGAAGACAAGATCAGTTCGAAGCAGTTGAAGGGGCTGTTTGATATTGCCTTCGAAAAGGGCGAGGACTTCCCCGCTGTTTACGACCGCGAGAAGCCGCAGCAGCTTACGGACGCATCGGCAATCGAAGCCATGATCGACCAGGTGATCGCAGAGAATCCCAAGCAGGTAGAGCAATATCGAGCGGGCAAAAAAACAATGGCGGGATTCTTTGTCGGTCAGGTCATGAAGGCCTCGAAAGGGCAGGCCAACCCGGCGCTGCTGAATGAGCTGGTGACGAAGAAGCTCGACGGATAAGACACCTACGCGCCCCGATTTTTGGACCGGAGGGAACCGCGAGCGCAGCGCCCGCGTATGTTTCTTTGGGAAACGTGCGTGATCGTTCAGGAGGTTTGCATTATGAACCTGCGCAAAGGATTTGCATTGTTGTTGGTGGGTGCGGTGCCGGCTCTGCTGGCAGGCTGCAGAGGTTTCGGCTCGCGCTACATCGATGATGGGATGTCGAACAGCACTACCGGCGCGTCTGGCGAAGTCGTCATCAACAAGATGGGTGGAGGAATTGACGTCGCCAACGCGCCGCATGGAGCTACGCTGTCGACCATGGGCGGAGGCGTTCACGTGGGCAACGTTGCCTCGTTCGTCAAGATCAAGACCATGGGCGGCGGCATCGAGGTTGACCACGCGACCGGTTCGGTGGATGCAACCACGATGGGTGGCGGCATCACGATCAGCACTGCCGAAGGGCCGGTTAAGGCGACTTCAATGGGCGGCGGCATCACCTTGCGCGAGGTGGGAACCTCGAGCCAGCAGCGGGACATCCATCTGGACTCGAAGGGCGGGACGATCGAGTTGACTGTCCCAAAAGATTTTCCGATGGACGTGAAGATCACGCTCGCCTACACAAGGACCGATCGCCAGTACCACATCGTCCAGCACGCCGGGCTCGACGTACACGAATCGAGCGAATGGGACCACTCCGAAGGCACCCCGCGCAAGTACATTCGCGCCGGAGGGATCGTCGGCACCGGACAAAACCGTGTGACGATCGAGACCGTCAACGGCGATGTGATTTTGAACCAGGAATAACCGCAACCTTCATTTCCGCTCCTTGACAGGTCGAGCGGGACCCGCGCCACGGACTGCACACGCTATACATCGGCGTCGCGGTAACGCTGTATTTCTTGACGGTAAGCAGCTTGCGTTTGAGAAGCCAGCCAATGGCAGACTGCGCAGAGCTCTTCGAAATTCCTACGGACTCAGCTACATGCTGGTAGCTCACGCGCACCTGGTCCTGCGTCTTTGCCTGTTCAGCTGCCAGCCAAAGATACACAAGAAAACTGACCGGCTTGCGATCGTGGCCCACCAGATCGCGCATGAGGGTATCGGTGATGTAGTTGTCGAGAGCGAGCATGGCTATACCAATCGATGCTACAGCAATTGCTGGCTGATTGATTGCAAAAATGACCCGCGCTATTCTCGAACCACTGTGAGGGAGAAATGATTCGAGGCATCAAGTTTGTGGGAATTCCGGTGCGCGATCAGGATGTCGCGTTGAAGTTCTACACCGAAGCAATGGGAATGAAAGTATTGACGGATCAACCGTTCATGCCAAATCAGCGATGGATCGAGCTTATGATTCCGGGCGCGGACACGGGCATCGCGCTCTTCACGCCGGAAGGGCACGAGAAGCGGATTGGCGATTTTCAATCGATTTCGTTCTGGTGCGACGACGTTTTTGCAACAGCCGAGGCGATGAAGAAAAAGGGCGTGGTGTTCACTAAGGAGCCAGCGACCGAGCCATGGGGCTCAGTCGCCGTCTTCAAGGATGCGGATGGAAATCAGCTCGTGTTATCGAGCCGGGGCAAGCAGAAGTGACCTGCGCCGCACCTACTTCAATTTCAGCTCGGTTTGAAAATCCTTGCGTGCATCCCACGAGCTGACCGTCTTGGTTGGGCTTTTCTTACCTTCCTTTTCGGCCCACAGATCGTAGTCGTCGGTCATTCCTACCTGCGCGAAACGAAAGCTTCCATTGCTTGCAGACGTATAACTGCGGATGGCCTTGGTTTTCTGGTTTTTGAGAAAAACTGTAGCTCCCTGTACGGGGGCGGAGTCGGCGTCAACTACCAGCCCGGCGACGTTGCGCTGCCCCAGATTCTGCGCATAAGCTACGCCGACAGGCTGTACCGCTGGAATAATAACCACTGCAAAGGCGGCCAAAGCCACCCATGCCGCCAACCTTGCGCGGTTCCCTATCACTCTTCCTCCTCGGCTTCATCCAGAAAATCGTCATCGTCTTCGTCGATGCCTTCTTCTACTTTCGACAGCTCGAGTGGTTCCGTGCCGACGATTTCATACTCAGTTCCACACTCGGTGCAGGCGACCACGTCGCCCTCTTCCGCTTCTTCAACATCGATATCTAGGTCGTTTTCACATTCAGGGCAGCTTGTCATGGCAGCCTCCTCTCTCAAGGCATTTCGTGATGTAGGATGACGGTACCTCTAGGGTACGGACTTGGGTTAGTTTTAGGCAAACCGTTCCAAAGGTCAAGAGGCTGCTTCCCCACTCTTGAAACCGAAGTAAACCTACGGAGAATGAAGAATGAAGCTTCCTCAAATGGTCCTGCTTTGCGGGATAGGGCTGGCGTGCGGCGCGTTGAATGCACAACCTGACTATGCTTTTCATGCCACCTCCGTTGGCCCCGCCCCTGTCGACCCGGCGATTGCCCGGGCCATCGCGTCCATCAAGCCCAGCCAGATACATCAGACGATAGAAAAGCTGGTTAGTTTCGGTACGCGCAATACATTGTCGAGCATGGAAACCGATCTGACGCCCGGCCAGGGGGTCAATGCGGCCGCGGACTGGATCGCGGGACAGTTCGAAGCCATCTCTCAGGAGTGCGGAGGCTGCCTTGAGGTGAAGCGCGACACTTTTACCGCCGATCCGGCGAGCGCGAGCGGCAGTCCCTGGGCGGGGCGAATTCCCAAGCCTACGAAGCTGACGAATGTCTACGCCGTTTTGCGGGGGACCGATCCGGCGCAGGCGAAGCGGATGGTACTTGTGACGGGACATTACGACTCGCGCAATTTGAATGTTCTCGACGATCACGGAGCGGCGCCCGGCGCGAACGACGACGCTTCAGGCGTTGCAGTTTCACTCGAGTGTGCGCGAGCCTTGAGCAAACTGAAGTTCCCTGGAACAATCGTGTTCGCCGCGGTAGCGGGCGAAGAGCAAGGGCTGGTGGGGTCTGCGCATTTGGCCAAGCTGGCAAAAGAGGAAAGCTGGGATCTGGAAGCTGTGCTGAACAACGACATTGTGGGCGGCAACACCACTCCGGGCGACACGCTGCAATTGAAGGATCGGGTACGCGTATTCTCTGAGGGCGTTCCGCAAGCGGTGACGCCGGAAGAGGCTCGGCGCATTCGAGCATTGGGCAAAGAAGACGACTCGCCCAGCCGCGAACTGGCACGCACCATCGCAGAGACGAGCCGGACTTACTTTTCGAAACCGACGGCGAGCCAAGCCTTTTTCCGCGTTTCTGGTCGACCGACCCGATCGCTACCTGCGCGGCGGAGACCACAGTTCGTTTAACCATGAGGGATTTGCGGCGGTCCGATTTACGGAGTGGCGCGAAGACTACAACCACCAGCACCAGAACGTAATCAGGCCTGCGGCAGGATCAGACGCTCCAATACTGGGCGACCTGGTGGACTTTGTGGATTTCAACTACGTTGCCCAGGTTGCGCGGCTGAATGCGGCAACCCTGGCCACGCTGGCTGCTGCTCCGGGCGAGCCGCAGAAGGTCGCAATCGTCAACAAGATGACTGAAAACGGCTCGACATTGACATGGGAACCACCGGCAGGTGGCGGGGTGGACCACTACGAGGTGCTGTGGCGCGAGACGACGTCGAATAACTGGCAGTACGTGAAAGAGATTGCGGCCACAACAACGGAGGGACCGATGACGGTGTCGCTTCCGATTTCCAAGGACAATGTGATCTTTGGAGTACGCGCCGTGGACGTGAAAGGCCATCGCGGATTGGTTGTTGTTCCATGATTACAAGTGACCGGGAGGGTGTTTTCGGCTTTGGGATTGCGTGAACCAATGACACGGCTAAGCCGTTCCATTTAACCTGTTCACTACCATGGCAAGGATTGGCGCCACACCATTTGCATTTCCCGATTTTCACGGCGCCACCCGCCGACTGGTGCTGGTGAACCTGGGTGCCTATTTCCTGCTTGCCATTGCTGGATTGACGGCCCCGGAGGCAACGCGATCGGCGCTTGATTACCTGCTCTTCTACCCGACGACGTTTTTGCACGGGTGGATATGGCAGCCGTTCACCTACAGTTTTGTGCATCCGACCGGCCTGGTCGTTTCAACGATGTTCGAGCTGCTCTCCATCTGGTTTCTGGCTGGCTTTCTCGAATCGTTCCACAACGATGCGTGGGTCATGGGACTTTACGCGGCATCGGTGATCGGCACAGCACTGGCGGCACTCGCCATCTACGGCGCCAGCGTAGCGGTCAGTTCGACGCTGGTTACGTTCCCATTGTACGGATGCTTTGGGGGGATTTTCGGTCTCCTAATGGCCATCGGACTGCTCTATGGTGACGTGCAGTTTCAGATGTTCTTCGTCATCGGCATCAAGGCGCGCTACATGGCGATCATCTATGCGCTGGTGGCAATTGCCATGATGTTCGGCAGCATGCGCATGTACGCCTTCGCACAACTTGGCGGAGCGCTGGCCGGCTTCGCCTTCATCCGTATGGCGCCCCGAAAGGGAGTCTCGTTCGTCCTCAGCGAAAGATGGTATGGGCTGCGCAACGGCTACTACCGCTGGAAGCGTCGGCGGGCGGCAAAGAAGTTCGAGGTCTACATGCGATCCCAGGGCCGAACAGTGAAGTTCGACGGCAGCGGAAAGCAGATTGACGAAGATCACGACGACAAGAAGCGCTGGAACTGAACGCCTTTCCATTCTCTGAATGGCTGCTTCGTCATCGGTCACGTTGCGCACATCGCGGCGATGCTTTTTTCGATACAATCCTCAATGGCATGAATAAGAAGATTGCATTTCTCTTTCCGGGACAGGGTTCGCAGGCAGTTGGCATGGGCCGCGATCTTGCCGAGCGGTTCCCTGTTGCCAAACAGACTTTTGCCGAGGCCGATGAGGCTTGCGGATTTGCGTTGTCAAAGCTCTGCTTCGAAGGCCCTGAAGAGGACCTGAAGCTGACGGAGAACACACAGCCGGTGATTTTGACGGTAAGCGTTGCTGTGCTGCGGGTTCTGGCGGAACATGGCGTGCAGCCGTCACTGGCAGCGGGGCACTCGCTGGGCGAGTGGTCGGCGCATGTTGCGGCGGGGACGATTACGTTTGCCGACGCAGCGCGCGCGGTAAAGGCACGCGGGCGAGCGATGCAGTTGGCTGTGCCCGCCGGTCAAGGTGCAATGGCGGCGATTCTATCGCTCGATCCAGCGCTGGTGGTCGAAGCCTGCGATGCGGCCGCGAAGGAGACAGGGCTGGTTGTGGCGGCTGCGAATCTAAACTCGCCGGGACAGACAGTCATTTCCGGAGCGACAGCCGCGGTGGAGAAGGCCGCGGCATTGTGCAAGACCCTGGGCGCGCGGCGTACGGTAATGCTTCCTGTCAGCGCTCCTTTTCATTGCGCGTTGATGAAGCCCGCGCAGGAGGAAGTAGCGCGCGTGCTGGCGGGATTACAGCTTTCGGACCCGCGCTTCCCTGTCGCTTCCAACGTGAGTGGAACGATGGTGACAACGGCCGAGGGTGCGCGCAATGCGTTGATCGAGCAGGTGACGGGGGCTGTGCGCTGGGTGGATTGTATGAGGACTCTGGTTGGGGCTGAGGCGGAGCTATTTATCGAAACAGGCCCGGGCAAGGTGCTCTGCGGCCTGCTGAAGCAGATTGACCCGGCACAGAAGTCTCTCAACGTAGAAGATTCTGCGAGCCTGGAAAAGACTCAGGCGGAGTTGGCCTCCGCCTGAGCGTTACTCGAAGAAAGTCTGTTTGTCTCAGCCGTCCGTGACAAGCTACGGCCCGAGGTAGAGTTCTTCGTCTGGCGGTGCGAAGTCGAGCGTGTGGTCCTTGGGATAGTAGGTAAGGAAAAGCGCCTTGCTCTTTCGCCCATTGATCAGTAATCCCACCAGCAGCACATTGCGGAACACGCGGGCCGCGACAATCTGGTGGCTTTGGATAACTCCATATTCATTCTGGCTGCTGTTCGAACCCCAGTCAGCTTGGAATCGATCGAAGGTATAGGAGGCGTACTTGTCAGGATGCTGCTGCCAGTTGGGATCGTGCATCCAGATGCCGTAGGCCTGCTTGAGGTCGTTTTTCTCAACCGTTTCCATGAAGTGGTTGATGGTGTGGCGGCCCCGCAGATGAGTCCACCAGTTCCAGGGGAAGTCTGCGGGATGGCCGGCGACAAGCCAGAAGGTCACAATCACAAGGAACAGCAGGCCGCCACCGCCATAAAGCATGGCGCGGTTGCGGTTTTCGCGGGCTTCGTCAAACTTGGGAGCATCGAGCAGGGTCATTGAAGACTTTCCTCGCAGTCAAGGATACGGTAAGGCAGGGAATAGGGACTAGGGAATAGGGAATAACCAACGGGAATGCTGCGTGCGTGACTTGTAGTGTTGCACGAGCCTTTGGTCCTCAAACTAAGTCCTTTTCTATTTAGACACCGGCAAGACAAGCGTAGTTCCCGGCTTGTTACTCCTTTTTCCCTGGCCCCTACTCCCTGTTTTTCTACTCCCTGCTGTAGCTGTTCCGGTTCTTGTCCTTGTGGCGCCCGAGGGCAAGCTCGATGAGGCGCGTGATCAGGTCGCTGTACGGGATTCCGGTTGCCTGCCACAGCTTGGGGTACATGCTGATCTGCGTGAAGCCGGGCAGCGTGTTCACCTCGTTGAGGTAGATGCGGCGCTTGCCATCGGGCTCCATGAGGAAATCGACTCGTGCGAGGCCCGAGAGATCGCAGGCGCGGAAGGCGGCAATTGCCATCTCTCGTATCTGGCTCGCCTCGGCTCGGGTCAGCTTGGCCGGGATGACAGGCACGGAGCCTTCCGACAGGTACTTGGCCTCGTAGTCGTAGAACTCCTTACCCGGAATAATTTCGCCGACCACGCTGGCCTTGGGATCATCGTTGCCGAGGACACCGACCTCCAGTTCGCGCGCGCGTGATTTGCTGCCGCCGACGCCCTGCTCGATGACGAGCTTTCGATCATATTTGGCAGCCTCATCAAGAGCGGGACCGAGTTCCTTGCGATCGTGCGCCTTGCTGATGCCGACCGATGAGCCGAGATTCGCGGGCTTCACAAACAACGGGTATTTGAGCGCGGCTTCGATTTGCGCAACTGCTTTGCGTGGCGAGGTCTCCCATTCCGAACGCAGGATAGTGACGTGTTTGACGATGGGAAGACCTGCGTGCGCGAACAGGCTCTTCATCACGTCCTTGTCCATGCCCGCCGACGAGCCCAGAACGCCGGAGCCGACATAGGCAATGCCGGCGAGTTCGAAAAGTCCCTGGATGGTGCCGTCTTCGCCGAACGTCCCATGCAGAACGGGAAAGACTACATCGATCGCTTTTCCCTGGGGACCCTGCGGACCGGGAACGGGCGCGAGCAGCGTTGGGATGCCCTCGTGCAGTAGCTTTGCCCCCGGCGTCGCCTCAGGATCACCTGCACGCAGGCGGCGCGCCACAGCGCTGGTTTCGCCAGCCAGCAAGCCGGTTGCATCCGCAGCAGCAAGCCAGCGACCTTCCTTCGTAATGCCGATCGGTACCACGTCAAACTTTTTGCGGTCAATCGCCTTGAGAATCGATGCGGCTGAGAGCAGCGAAACTTCATGCTCGCCGCTGCGGCCGCCAAACAGAATGCCTACGCGTAGTTTTCTGGCCATGGCTCTATTGTAGATTTCAAGTGTCAGATTTCAGGCTTCAGCCCGCCATTGCCCCGTGTACGAGCATGTACATGCCGAGCACGAGGATGAGGCTATAGAGCAGTTTTCGAAAGGTGCGCTCTTCAATGCGCCGCAGAAGGCGGACGCCCCAAAAGGTACCCAGGAGAACTCCGGCGATTGTGGCAATGAGCATTGGCCACGCGCTGAAGATTCCACGACTTTCAATGGCGAGGTACACCGGCATGCGTGCCCCGTCGACGATGAGCCCAATGGCCGTCGCCGTAGCTACCAGCGCTTCCTTGCGGATATCAAAACCAAGAAGAGCAGCCGAGCGGATGCCGCCCTGGTTTCCTACCAGGCCGCCGAAGAAACCTGACGAGGCTCCAGCGATCCATGCCGTCCCGCGGCCGAAACGCATGCGGTCAACAAACCCCGTTAGCCCGGAGAGAGCTGCAAAAACCAGCAAGCATCCAAAGACAATAGACAGCGCAGGGCTCCCGGCCCGCGCATTCAGCAGCGCCCCGGCGAGTCCTCCCGCAGCGCTGAGGATACCGAAGTTGAGGAAAATCCCCCGATCAACCTTCTTGCGCAGGCCGATGAAGCGGGCAGCGGTACCCACCAGATGGGGAACCGAAACCATGGCTATGGCCAGCTTGGTCCCATAATGAACAGCGAGCAACGGAGTCAGCAGGCTACCAATTCCGAACCCGCTCATCGCGGCGAATAGCGCCCGCGATGGTGGCGACTACAAATGCCGCGGCGTGCATCATGCAGGCGAGTGTACCTGTTGGAAGCAGAAAGAGTATGAAACGAGAGCTACCAAATTAGTTCACAGAATCTTCTTTCCGAATGCCGAGCAGGCCAGTTCCACCGCCAGATCGGCAGTCCGGTTGTGCTCGTCGATCACCGGGTTTACCTCGACGATTTCGAAACTCAGCATGCGCCCATGGTCAGCGAGAATCTCCATGGCCAGATGCGCTTCGCGATAGGTCGCACCTCCGCGAACGGGTGTGCCTACGCCGGGTGCATCCTCGGGGTCGATCCAGTCCATGTCGAGCGAAACGTGATAGCCGGCAGTTCCCCGTCCCGCCGCGCGAAGAGCCTCTTCCATCACGGCGCGCATGCCTCGCTCGTCAATGTCGCGCATGGTGTAGACCTCGCCGATGCCGGCGCGGCGGATGTTGGCGCGCTCCGCCGAGTCTATATCGCGCACGCCGACCAGCACGGTGTTTTCCGGAGCAATCTTGGGCGAGAATCCGCCGATGTTCGTCAGCAGATCGGGGCCGAGGCCGAGCAGCGCGGCCAGCGGCATGCCGTGCACGTTGCCGCTGGGAGACGTGTCCGGAGTGTTGATGTCGGAATGAGCATCGATCCAGATCACGCCGATCTTCTTGTTCTGTCGCCGATAAAACCCCGAGACACCGGAAACCGAACCCACGGCAATGGAATGGTCTCCGCCTAGCACCAGTGGCGTCATTCCTTCTTCCAGCGTCTTCGAAACCGCTTCCGCTGTACGCGTACAGGTGTCGGCGATCTGCTTGAGATAGCGTGCATTCGGGCTGCCGAAGTTCTGAGTTTCAGCGAGTTCGACGGCCACATTGCCGCCGTCGCTCACGTGGTGGCCGAGAGCCTCGAGGCGCGCTTCCAATCCCGCAACGCGCATTGCAGACGGCCCCATGTCCACACCGCGTCGGCTGGCGCCCATGTCGAGCGGCACGCCCAGCACGCGTATCTCCCTGGTGGGTAACGATTGAGTTCCACTGGGGGGAAACGACGTGACAAGAGGTGGAATTTCAGGGTTGGTTGCCATTGAGAGTGCACTCCCGAATCTGAGCCCCAGCCATGATATCGCGCGCCCCCCATGTGCCTCATATATGGACAATTCCAGTCTGAAAGTGTCATGACCTGTGTAGTACTGATTCCCCGAAAGGTGTAACTAGAGTAATCAACATCGGGCGTAAACTTCTATCAGTCGTGCCGATACCTTCAGTACGCGCAGTATGAGCTAAGTTCCACTCAGAGAGGAATTAGCCGGCAGTTTCGAGGGAACCTCAGGGATGGCGTTGAGCAGTAAATCCCGGCAAATCCTGGTATACGGGGCATTGGGTCTGGCGCTCTCCATCAGCGCGCCCGTGATCCACGGTGCTTCCGCTGCGGAACCAGGCGAACGGCCGCTCACATCGCTACGTGCAATCCGTGCGCTCACCAATTCCCAGGCCAGTCACCAGCTTCCAGTCTCGTTTGAGGCTACCGTCACCTACTATCGCGGGTATGAGCGCACGCTGTTTGTGCAGGACGGCGATCAGGCTATATACGTTCAGCCCAAGGTGCAGGCGCAGCTTTCGGCTGGCGATCGTGTCTTGATCAAGGGAACTACCCACGAGAGCTTCCGCCCCATCGTATCTGCAACCAGCATCAGTGTGTTGAGCCATGGCGGTCTGCCGAAGGCCGTGCCGGCGACGTTTGACCAGTTAATTCGCGCCGAATTCGATTGCCGCCTGGTGACAGCGCGCGGGACGGTTCGCAGCGTCGATCTTGTTCAGAGTTCCGACAGGCCCAGCATTTCGATTCAATTGCGCGGCGATGGCGGACCGATTTCCGCCGTCATCGACAGCGATAGTGTTGACGATCTCAAGAGCATTCTTGAAGCTGACGTTGAGGTGACCGGCGCGGTTTCCGGCCGATTTGACGGCAAGATGGAGATCACAGGAGTGCTGCTCCATGGAAGCTCGCTATCTGCAGTCCGAGTGGTCAAACCGGCGGCACGGGACCCGTGGGATCTGCCACTCACCCCGATGGACGAAATCCTGAGGAGCTATCGGGTGCAAAACCTGACTCAGCGTGTCAGGGTCCATGGGATGATCACCTACTATCAGCCCGGGGCCGCAGTTGTGTTGCAGGATGGTTTGAAGAGCTTGTGGATCATGACTGCATCCATTGCTCCCTTGCGGGTTGGAGACCAGGCTGACGCTACCGGGTTTCCCGATGTGCACGACGGATTTCTGGCGTTGACCCACGGCGAAGTTCGCGATAGGCAGATTTCATCGCCGATACTGCCTCGCTCGGTAACGTGGAGTGAACTCGCAACGAGCCATCACCTCTTTGATTTGATTTCGACCGAAGCCCAGGTTTTGGCGGAAAATCGCAGCGCCGCGCAGGACGAATATGTGCTGAACGCGGGCGGGAATCTGTTCTCTGCAATTTACCGTCTGCCGCCGCCACGAAGCCTGCAAACATCGCCCCTTCCGGCATTCAAGCATCTGGCACTCGGCTCGAAGGTACGGATTGCCGGAATCTGCATCATGGGCGCTTCGAATCCTTTTGACACGCAGGTGCCCTTCGACATTCTGCTGCGCACGACGGACGATATTGTCATCATCGGTGCGCCGCCCCTGGTGAGTGTCGGCAACCTTGTTCGCGTCGTGGTCGTGCTGCTGGCAATCGTGCTGATCGTTGGCGTGTGGGGCTGGATCCTTCGCATGAAGGTACAACATCAGACCGTAACAATCACTGCTCATGCCGAGAACGAAGCGCGGATCGAGCGGCACAACGCCCAGTTGGAGATGAAGCGGAGTCGGATTCTCGAGGACATCAATAGTTCACGGCCCATGCCTGAGCTGATCGATGCCATCACGGAGATGGTGGCATTCAGCCTCCATTGTCCGTTCTGCTGGTGCGAGATGCCCGATGGCGCCCGCTTGGGAAATGCTCCAACAAACCCACAAGGGTTGCGGACCATCCGCCAGGACATCCCCGCACGCGCCGGCGGATCGCTGGGAACTTTATTTGCGGCTACTGAAGCCGGTGAGCCTCGTCCGCAGGATGAAGCGTCCGCGTTGGAAGCAGGAATACGGCTGGCAACGCTCGCCATTGAAACTCGCAGGCTTTACAAAGATCTTGTCTATCGCTCGGAGTTCGATTTGCTTACTGATATCCATAACCGCTTTTCCCTCGATCGCTACCTTGAACAATTGATTGAAAAGGCGAAGATCGAGGGCTCAATTCTTGGCCTCGTCTACATCGACCTGGATGAGTTCAAACAGGTCAATGACTTCTACGGCCACCACGTTGGCGATTTGTACCTGCAGGAAGTCTCGATGCGCATGAAGCGACAGCTCCGCTCCGGCGACATGCTGGCGCGACTGGGAGGCGACGAGTTTGCGGCTCTCGTGCCGGTTGTTCGCAGCCGCTCTGCCCTCGAAGAGATCGCGCAACGCTTGGAGCGCTGTTTCGATGCGCCCTTCGCTGTGGAGGGTTATGTACTCCGCGGAGGAGCTAGCGTAGGAGTCGCGCTCTATCCCGACGACGGCACATCGACCGACAGCCTGCTGAGTGCAGCTGACGCCGCCATGTATGTCGCCAAGCACACCAAACGACATGGGGCCGAAATGCCTGATCGCCTGCAGAAGTCGCTCTTCAAGCCCGAAGAGCAAGGCAGATAAAAGCAAACGCCGGTCCCGAAGAACCGGCGCGCTTCCCCCCATGAAAATTGGCGAATGCTTCAGCGGACGTGCAGCTGCGAGATGTTCACTTTGCCTTTGACCAATTCGGCTTTGCGCCACTGGCTCTTCTCGTTGAGCGCCACCCAGCGGCGCTCCTCGCTGCGGTAGTGCCAGTCCTTGTCGAGTTGGTAGTAAATCAGCGCTCCGCTCGCTTCCATGACTTTGATGATGCTGTTGTCGTGCGAGTTCTTCTCATCAAAATCAGTAGTCGCGCTCTCACCCATCTCGGAATAAATCTCATTGAGCTCGAATAGCAGTGCGTTGATGCTGTCGTCCATCGCTTCGACGTTAAGGCCAATTCGCTTGGCTTCGCGCAGCGTGATGGGGTAGTTGTGCGACGGGTAGCCGGCATTGAGATTGTTGCTGATCTCGCGGGCACGCTCCTTGTCGTCCATGTGATACGACAGGATCTCCTCGCAGATGCGGGTCGAGAGAGCGCTGGAACGATCGACTGCGCCGATGACCAGCGGATGGACATACGGGAACAGCGATTCATACGGGTTCGTAGTCGAGTCTTTAGCCTGTTCCGTCCAGAGACGAATTACGCGGAGAAGTTCGTCATTGCTGACACTCACTCGATCGTTGTCGCGGTCTATAGGCGACAGGTCGTGGGTTAGCGAAGTATCGACAGCCGAGAGATGTGCCAGCGGTCCCATCAGGATGCGGTCGGCGCCCAGCGCCAACATCGTCGCGGCCGACTGGCACTCAAGCGGCGCAAGCACCGTGAGATGTTTCACATAGCGGCGCAGCAGGTTGACCATACGCAGCGATGCCTGGCCGGAGCCGCCGTCAGACTTGACGAACAGCGTAAGACGATCGATGCTGCCCAGTTTGCGCAGCAACGCGTAGAGGCCGGCAACGTCATTCTGGCAGATGGAGCCTTTGTTGGAATTCCAGTAGGTGATGACCGGCTCGCCGAGTGTGCGGGATAGCTTCTCGAGCACCGGCTGAGTCCGCTCAATCAGCATCGGCGGCTTGGCCGGGCTGGGGCGGAGCACTGGAAATTCGGATACAGATGCAGCTACAGATTGGTTAGGCAATTCTGGGTACCGCTCAAAGATGAATTGTCTTGATTGGTTTCGATATTAG
This sequence comes from uncultured Acidobacteriaceae bacterium, assembly GCA_963832035.1. Lineage (GTDB taxonomy): Bacteria > Acidobacteriota > Terriglobia > Terriglobales > Acidobacteriaceae > Telmatobacter. Next base: position 877,005 of record CAWHSK010000007.1, read on the forward strand.
CACGATGTTCATCAGGCCGAAATAAAGAAGGTTGTGATTTGACGCACAGCACAATGGGCTTCTGCTTGGTCCAAAAGCGCCGCAGCACAGAAGCTCTCTCTCAGCAAAGACTTGCGACTCCGAACGGAAACCGACCAGCTCAAACTTTCGTAAGCAGAGAATCGGCGACTTTGAATTCGCAGGTGATTGTGCGCTTTAGAAGGACAATTGCGTGCAGGACGCGCACGTCATTTTCACGTTTGGTCTGGCGCAAACCGACGAGCAGCGACCTCACCCGACAGGTGCCGCCTGGAACGTGACCCAGTAGTAGCGGCGCCAGCAGAACATGCACCGCACAGGATGCAGGGGCAAAAGACAAAGCAACTTGTCGAATGAACGCAACTCAGCTTGTTTGAATTGGACAGAGTTGCAGCGCGGACATTTGCATCGTATCCAAAGTATCTGAAGCATCCAACTTGGCCAGTGCCAACTCTTCACGTCCATTTTTTATCCTTTTCGCAAAAAATCTGCGCAACGAGCTAGCGACCTGTCGTTTGATCTGCGTTGGAGTTCTTCTCCAACCACGCGAGTAGAACCCGGATGCTACCGGTGGCCATCGCCATACATGAATCCGCCGCGCCGTAATAGAGATTGATGGTATCTCCGTCCGCGCCGATCGTCTGCCCGCAGGGAAAGACTACGTCGTTAACGTCGCCGGTGCGCTCGTAGGGAGCCTCGGGGCCGAACATCCATGAGTCGCCTCTCTGCAAGCAGACATCCGGCCTTTCGAGATCGAAGAGCGCAAGGCCCAAGCGATAGATGCTCCCCGAAGCTGTATTTCTGACGCCGTGATAGATCGTGAGCCAGCCTTTTGAGGTCTCGATTGGCGGAGAACACAACCCGATCTTGTTGGCATCCCACCATCCACCACGGCGAGCTTCAAGGATGATTTTGTGGCTTCCCCAATGCCGCAAATCCGGTGAATAGGAAATCCACATGTGCGCTCCGAGAGTGGTGACGGGCCGATGAATCATGGCCCAGTATCCGTTGATTCTCCGCGGTAATAGAGCGGCATCCTTGTCTTCAGGCGGCATAATTACGCCGAAGCGTTCAAAGCTTCGGAAATCCTTCGTCAGAGCCAATGAAACGCCGGGACCTCCGCGTGCAAACGACGTGTATGCCACGGCGTACTGTTCAAGCTCGGGGACGTAGGTGATACGGGGATCTTCGATTCCCCAGATTTCTTCGGGATATTCTCGCGGATTCGCGGCCAGCGTAGGTTCCTGGTCGATACGCCATCCGTCGATGCCATTTGCGGAACGTGCGGCACAAAGATGTGAAAGACCGCGGCGATCCTCAACGCGACAGAGAAGCAACGTGTCTCCATCGGCAAGCCGGACCGCTCCTGCGTTAAAAACACTATTGATCGGATAGGGCCAATGCTCCCTGCTTAGAATGGGATTCTGACCGTAGCGTGTGAAAAGGGGTACTTCGCTCCAAGCTTTCTGTCCTGTAGCTTCGAGGATGGTAGAACCATTGAGTGGAACCGGGGCGATAATCGGATTCAACAGGAGATACTCATTTCCTGATACGTTTCTTCTGCGTTTATTCCGTTCGATGCCCGCATATCGAGCAGGGCCATCAGGAATGAGAGGGTTGATTCAGCTCCCTGGTTTTCATTTACGCGGTCTGGATGAAGTCCGTCCCTGCATCCGCCTGTCGTGGCATCGTAAAGCGGAACTTGCAGATCGTTTTTACCGAGGAACCAGCCGAAGACGCGTCCGGCTTCCGTGCGCCATTGCTCGTCATGCGTAATCCTATATGCCTCGAGACAAGCCGAAATAGTGGCGCAGGCTTCCACAGGTTGCTGATCAAAGCGAGCCTTCTCCTCACCCTCACGGTAAAATCCGCTGGAGCCGACGGGCACAAATATCTCAGGATCGCCACGATGCTGCGCGGTGACAAGCCATTCCAGGGCTTCGATCCCCACTTCAACCATTCTCCTGTTATTGCTGCGCTGTCCGGCAAGAATGAGTGCCTGGGGCAACCTTGCGTTTGAATAAGACAGGCTCTTCTCAAACCAATGCCAGGTGCTCGCGCTGCTACGTTCGTAGATATCCAGCAGGCGATTCGCCAGTGTATTGCGGACGCCCTGAACGGCCCTGTCGCCGGGAAACCTTTCCAGATACGCCTGCATTCCGAGCACGCTGAATGCCCATGCCCGCGGGCTCGTGAACGCCATGGCCGCGGATACGGCTGCCTCAAACAATCTTCCTGCCGCCCCGCGCAATCCAGCATCCTGAGACTGCCCCAACACAGTTCCCAGAGCCCAGAGCGCGCGTCCGTGGCTGTCTTCGGAGCCAGTGTTCTCAAGCCACTTTCGATCGTAGCCCAGGAAATTTCTAAAGCGCCCCGTCTCGGCGTTGAAAGCGAGCCAGAGGAACGCGAGATACCTCTGAGAGAGTTTCGCGTGCTTCGAGTCATTGTCACCGGTGGGGCTACGACCCAGACCGGTCGAGACAATGAGCGCTCGTGCGTTGTCGTCTGTCGTATAGCCTTCGCGGGCATTCGGCACAGAGAAGATTGAATGTTGCAACATTCCTGTATCGTCGGTCATTGCCTCGAGATGTTTGGTGCGCAGCTCGGGCAGTCGGTCCGTTGATTCCGTCGGCATCACAGCCAAATCGTCCGGGTGGGAGGCTTTGGGCTGTAGGGAACGCTCGAATCGCGCGCGCTGAAAACTGGCCATGTAGGCCTTTGCCGTCTTTGGCCATGTTGTTCCACGTGAGTGCAGGTATGCCCTTTTACGCATCGCGTGGCGTTCTGCATCGTTCTCCAATAGAGCGATGACTTCCATGGCGATGGCATCGGGATTCTCGAATGGGACCAGGACACCTCTTTTGTCTGCAAGAAGCTCCTTAGCATGCCAGTAAGGCGTGGAGACGATTGCCTTACCTGCTCCAAGCGCGATAGCCAGCGTGCCCGAGACAACCTGCGCCTCCTGCCTGTAGGGAGTGATGTAGATGTCTGCGGCGCCGACATGCTCCACAAGCTCTTCGGCGCTCACAAAGCGATTGTTGAGGATAAGGTGATCACTTACGCCAAGCTGTTCGGCCAAGGCCTGCAGGCTCTCACGATAACGCTCGCCCTCGCGACGCCGAATATGCGGGTGGGTCACTCCAGAGACGATGTAGACCACGTTCGATTGACGCGCCAGAATCGCCGGCAAAGCCCGAATCACGTTTTCAATGCCTTTGTTCGGGGAGAGAAGTCCGAAGGTGAGCAAAACGGACTTGCCTTCAGTGCCAAACTTGTCTTTGAAGTAGTTAGGGTCCATGAAGGGAAGATCGGGAACGCCGTGAGGGATCACGTCAATCTTCCCTGCCGGAACCGCATACACGTCGCGAAGAAGTTGGGCAGCCAATTCGCTCATCACTACGAGGCGATCAGACAGCTGTGCGATCTCTTCGAGGACGATTCGTTGATTTGGATCGGGCTCACGGAGAACCGTGTGGAATGTCGTCACCAGCGGCATCTTCAGTTTACGAAGGAGCGTAAGGATATATCGACCGGCAGCGCCTCCAAAGATGCCATATTCATGTTGCAGGCAAACAATGTCATTGCCATTGAAGTTGAGAAACTCCGCGGCTTGCTCATAAGATGCAAGATCCTCTTGCTCCAACTCCAGTCGAACCTGCTCAGGATATTCGTAGCTCGAGTCAGGGTCGTTGACAGGAATTGCAAATAAGCGGCCGTCACCGAACTCGGTCGCTAGCGCGGTGCATAGGTCGGTTGTGAAGGTAGCGATGCCGCATTCGCGCGGCAGGTAATTCCCTACAAAGGCAATACGGGTAGGCAGAGGCAGGGTGCACGCTTTCATTGCGATGGATTGTGGAGTTGAAGGATCGGATTTTTCAATAGATTTTGTGGCACTAATTGTTTCTGGAAGCTGCATCGGTCCCTGCTTTCAATCGTGATTCGAAACTGCGTGAGGCATCGCTTGGCAGCTTGGGTCTTCGCTGAACCCGTCGATTGGCCTATCTTGCGAGAATTGCCCGCGGCAGATCTTCATCGGAAACATCCGGCGATGTGTTTGGCTGAATCTGTCGAGCCTGCATCGTTACGTTCGCGACGCAGAAGCCTGGATAATTCGTGATCCGAAGGGAATCGAATTCCACCGCATTGAATCGCGGGGCGACTACTTTAAGGGCACGATTTACGGCTTGGTGCCTTGCACTCTGCTCCGTCGCTCCGATGCCTCTTCGGGAACACTCTCCTGGCGCACAAATGAAATGCCAGCCCGCGCGCCGGATCATCGCATCGAAAGCTGGCGCTTCAATCTTTTCAATTTGAGTCCAGTTCTGACCGAAAGGCATTCTCAACGGATCTACGTGATCTGGAAGGACGCGACTGTCAGGAAGGAAAACTGAATGCCACGTCACGCCCGGGCGCTTTTTGATTGCCCTAATGCGACAGGTTGGTGAGACCCAGATGTGCTCACGGTTGGTGCCGGGCCACGTGGGCTGAGCGAGTTCTCAACCGAGTCGGACGCTTTCAGATCTTCGCCTGTGTTATCTTCGTGCGGGAAACCGGTCGCATCCGCTTGGCTTTCCGGTTGTAGATGTATCTCTGTGCGGTGTCGCGCCGATAGATGATTCTTCACATCGGCCTTCTTGATGAGACTCATGACAGCTCCAGTTGTTCAGTTGTTTGCTTGGAAGACACTCGGCTGGAGCGAAGCATGGAATGCCGAAGGCGAGAAGGGAATAATTAATTACTGCCTTCCTCAACCATACGCTCAACTGGGTCCACGTGCCGAAAGACTGAATCTCCGTTTATTTGTGTCTAACGCCTGGTATGCGATTCCAGCCACAACAACCAATGGGATCAGCGTCATGCACCTGCCCGGTCGATCACTAAGCTCAACCAGCTACCAGCGGCCAAATCTTACAGGGCTACTCAAGCGCTTGAACGGTCGCTCCTGATCTCCTCGCGACTGGCATTTGCATCGCAAGGAGAGCGCACAAAAAAAGGACCTCGCATCGGCGAGGTTCTTCTGGCTTAGGGAATCGATTTTTAAAGAGCAGGTTACTTCGGCTGCCGTGAGGCAACCGAGATTTCCTCAATCATCCGTAACCCTCCCAACGTAAGATTCAAGTACCGCCAGCTTGTCCGATAATTGAGATTTGAAGGTGGTCGTCTCCGAACAATCCCGAATCATGTGATGTTCATCACGGCAGACCCCGTGGGATTAGCTGAAATTCTCTATGTCCGTCAATAGGGCCAAGGGCCAAAAGAAGCTGAGTGTACGAAATCACTTCAAAGGTCAGTTCAGTGTACGAAATTCCCGTTCTCTTCCCATCGATCACTAAATCTCGGCAAAACGACGCTGTTGCCAGTGATGGTCGTTCGCGACAAGATCGCCCTCAGAGACGAGGCGGCGCCCAGTTCTTTTGTTACGGCCGTTATTGCTCCCGTTTGCTCGCGATAACGATCTGCAGCGTGGCTCTCTCTGGATGCCAAGCCTTCTTTGTTCGCAACAATACCCACACCGGAGAAGCGCCGAAGACGGCTACGGCAACTCTGAGCCTCAATTCAACGAGCGTAGCCTTCGGCTCCGTCCGGGTACACACATCGGCCACCCAGTCTTTGACCTTGACGTCCGTGGGCACGGCACCGGTCACAATTAGCGATGCGACGGCAACGGGGGAAGGATTCACGATGTCCGGAATTACGTTGCCAGTCAGATTAAATCCTGGTCAGACGATGATATTGAATGTGCAATTCAATCCCTCAACGACAGGCACAACGACAGGTCAAGTGAGAATTACGAGCAACTCTTCGACCAACGGCACGGTCGAAATCGGACTGAGTGGCACGGGAACGTCCCATCAGGTTGACCTATCCTGGAACGCACCAATGTCCAGCGATCCCATAGCCGGGTACCGAATCTATCGATCTTCAGACGGTGGCGCTTCGTTTCAACTGATAAGCCCGACGCTTGTTATCCAGACCTCTTTCTCAGACGTGCAAGTCCAGAGCGGACTGACCTACCATTATGTTGTGAAAAGTATCGATAGCCAGGGGGTTGAAAGCGCTCCGTCCAACCTAACCAGCGTGACAATTCCCTGATTCTAAGCAGTTGCTTGCCACCCAGCTTCATCCCATTCTTTTGTCTTCAGGCGCACTACTTGCGCCAGTAGTTGTTGGCAGCCGCGATCGTCTGAAATTCGATCGCGACAACCTGGCTGGCGGCGATGAGGCTGTCCGGGTCCGCGGCATAGGTTGGGCGTCCGGCCTTAAGAACGTCGATGTCCGGCTGGATATTGTGAATCATGTGCCTAGCCATGGTGATCGCAAGCTTACGCCCTTCTTCGGGAGTGTTTGTGATGAGAGTTCCGCCCGGGACAAGGACCAACTCTGCTTCAGGTACACGATTCACACGATCCTCCTGGATTTGTTAGTTCGGTTGGGCACTTCGCTGTCCTGTCTGCAGATTTCGAGCTGGCCGTGCCATGGACTAGGCGTTTGTGGCCGTAGGAGCCAAATCCGATGCATGACTCTCAGCCCATTCCAATGCGTAATCAGCAACTTCTTCCCAACCGGCCTGACCAAGCGTGTAGTGTGTACGCTCAGGAAAGTCTTTGTATTCGGTAATCGCTGCAGATTTGCGATACAGCTTAAAGTTTGCTTCGACCACTGACGCCGGTGAAACGTGGTCGTCGCCACCGGAAACCAGCAGCAACGGAGAACGATCGGCGTTCGCAAAGTCAACCGCAGTTGCGGCATGAGGATTGAAATTAGCGAAAGCGGCCTGAAACAGGACGTGGTCCGGGCCCGGCACTGCATACCGATTGTAAACCGCCAACGATTCCTCCTGATTGAGGTTGTTGGTGAAGGCATAGTGAAACTGTTCTTGCGTCAGAGGCACAGCACGATGACTATTGGCCGGATTGCTCAAAGCCGGAAAGGATACTTTCAGAGTTGAGAACGGTAGGAAGACGATGCCCTTAACCGGAGCCGGCGCGATGGCAACGCCCGCGGCGCCCAATCCCCGGTCGATCAGAATCTGAGTAATCAGGCCTCCGAAGGAATGCCCGATGATGATGGGAGGAGAATCCAGCTCTTGTATCAGGTGTTCATAATGATTGGCGACCTCTGTCACTCCAAGCGATGCAATCGGCGAAGGGTCGCGGCGTAATTCCTCGATATCGATATCCATTCCCTGGCCAGCTCTTTGCGATAACACTGTAGCCTTTGAGGGTGTAGTGATTGATCCAGTTCTCCCAACTTAGAGAGGTCATCCAAATACCGTGAATTAGAACAATCGACTTCGATTGATGCGACATAGGAGTTCCTTTCGGAGCTAATTGTTGAGGCACAATGATTAGGACTGCGAGTCGGGGACTTCTCTTTGATGGAACTCTGCTCTCGCAACGAGCCTTCAGTTCATCTGCACGCTGGATGCTGTGCGAGTGTCTAGTCGTCCTGGTCCATCTTTCGGAATTGGGAAGTGCCGGAAAGCCGTAACGGGGAGAATGTCGCCGAGTTTCGGCGGATATTTCGTCTGCGATTAAGCGCGAACATTAAATACTCGAAACCAACAGCCACATCTTAACAACATACATCGCGTCAAGGTGTTCCGTTTTATACAGAATCCCCGGATTTTGCATAGCAAGAGGGCAACAAAAAAGGACCTCGCTTTCGCGAGGTCCTTCTGGTTGATTGGAAGCGATTGAAGGGCAGGTTACTCGGCTGCCATCTCTTCGGCTTCGCCTTCCTGGCGCATGAGTTCAAGTTCGCGTTCGGCGGCTTCGATCTCGGCCGAAACCTCCTGCTGCACGCGGGCTGCCGCTTCTTCGAGCTCCGGTGAGAGCTGGACGTTGCGGTAGTACTCGAGACCCGTGCCTGCCGGGATAAGCCGGCCGACGATGACGTTCTCCTTGAGGCCACGGAGATTGTCGATCGCTCCGTTGATGCTGGCTTCGGTGAGTACGCGGGTCGTCTCCTGGAAGCTGGCTGCCGAGATGAAGCTGTCGGTCGAGAGCGAAGCCTTGGTGATGCCAAGCAGGAGCGGACGACCGAGAGCCGGACGGCCACCTTCCCTGACAATGCGCTCGTTCTCTTCGCGGAAGCGGAAGCGATCGACCTGCTGTTCGAGCAGGAAGTTGGTATCACCCACTTCGTCGATCCTGACCCAGCGCAGCATCTGGCGGACAATCACTTCGATGTGTTTGTCAGAGATGGCCACGCCCTGCAGACGGTAGACTTCCTGGATTTCGTTCACCAGATAAGCCTGCAGTTCCTTTTCGCCCAGCACGGCAAGAATGTCGTGCGGGTTCAAGGGGCCGTCCATCAGCGGGTCGCCGGCACGAAGGCGTTCGCCTTCCTGCACGTTGACGTGGATACCGCGAGGTACCGAGTATTCCTTCTCATCGCCATTGTCAGCCGTGACGTAGATCTTGCGCTGACCCTTGGCAACTTCGCCGAAACGGACCACACCATCGATCTCGCTGATGATGGCCGTCTCGCGAGGCTTGCGGGCTTCGAACAGTTCGACCACGCGCGGCAGACCGCCGGTGATGTCCTTGGTACGCGTCGACTCCTTCGGAATCTTGGCAAGCACATCGCCAGGACCTACCTCATCGCCGTCCTGCACCATAAGGTGCGCACCGCGAGGCAGCAGGTAGCGCTTGTTCGTCTTTGCATTCTTGATCAGGAATGCAGGCTGACGCTTTTCATCGGCAGCGTCGGCAACCACCCAGCGCGAGAGGCCGGTAACTTCGTCGACTTCTTCGTTGAGGGTGATGCCTTCCTGCAGATCCTTGAACTGTATCGTGCCGCCGATTTCCGTAAGGATGGCGTAGGTGTAGGGATCCCACTCCGCCAGCAACTGGCCGAGCTTGACCGCCTCGCCGTCCTTCACGCGGAGACGCGCGCCGTACACAACCTGGTAGCGCTCCTTTTCACGACCGCGCTCGTCCTGAATGGCGAGCGAGCCGGAGCGGTTCATCGCGACCAGAGTGCCGTCTTTGCTTTCGACGTAGTTGAGGTTGATGAAGCGCACGAAGCCGTTGTTCTTGGCATCGAGGCGCGACTTGTCCTGCACACGGCTGGCGGTTCCGCCGACGTGGAAGGTACGCATGGTAAGCTGCGTGCCCGGTTCGCCGATGGACTGCGCCGCGATAACGCCACAGGTTTCGCCGAGTTCAACCATGCGGCCGGAGCCGAGGTTGCGACCATAGCAAAGTCCGCAGACGCCACGACGTGACTCGCAGGTGAGCACAGAACGAATCTTGACCTTCTCGACGCCTGCACCCTGAATTGCAGATGCAATGTCTTCGTCGATCTCCTGGTTCACATCGATTACGGCGTTTCCGTCGTAGTCCTTAATTCTTTCCAAGGACACGCGGCCGATGATGCGGTCTCTCATGGGCTCGATGATTTCGCCGGACTCAACGATCGAGCCGACATAAATCCCTTCCGAGGTTCCGCAATCGTATTCGGTAACGATGACGTCCTGCGCCACGTCGACCAGGCGGCGGGTGAGGTAGCCCGAGTCGGCGGTCTTGAGTGCCGTATCGGCCAGGCCCTTGCGTGCGCCGTGGGTCGAGATGAAGTATTCGAGCACCGTGAGGCCTTCGCGGAAGTTCGCGGTGATAGGCGTCTCGATGACTTCGCCGGAAGGCTTGGCCATCAGTCCGCGCATACCCGAGAGCTGGCGAATCTGCTGCTTCGAACCACGGGCGCCGGAGTCGGCCATGATGTAGATCGGGTTCATGGCTCCTTCGTCGTCCGCCTTCTTCATGTTGCCGAACATTTCGTCCGCGACCTGATCGGTAACAGCCGACCACATCTGGATGACCTTGTTGGAACGCTCGCCATTGGTGATGGCGCCGTCCATGTACTGCTTTTGAACTTCGATCACCTTCTTGTCGGCGTCGTCCACCGTGGTGTACTTGCTGGCAGGAATGACCATGTCGTCGAGACCGACCGACAGACCCGACTTGGTGGCGTAGTTGAAGCCCAGCGACTTGATGCGATCGAGCATGCCAACCGTGACTTCGAGACCGAGGTTCTGGTTGCAGTAGTTGACCAACTGGCCGATGCCCTTCTTCTTGAGCAGGCCGTTGATGTACGGCATGCCCGAGGGAAGCGCGTCGTTGAGGATCACGCGGCCGACGGTAGTGTTGATGTACTCGTTGTTGAAGTCCACCGGCTCGGTGTGCGTCAGATCCTGATCGTCATAGGCGGTGGTCATATCGAGCACCTTGCCTGTGTAGCGCAGACGAATCGGGGTCAGAGTCTCAACCTGGCGCGCTTCGAGTGCCATCAGGATCTCTTCGGTGCTCGAGAAGACGCGGCCTTCGCCGATGCCACCCTTCTTCGCCTTGGTCAGGTAGTACAGTCCGAGCACCATGTCCTGGGTAGGAACGGTGATGGGCTGGCCCGACGCGGGCGAAAGGATGTTGTGCGAAGCGAGCATCAGGACGCTGGCTTCGATCTGGGCTTCTGGAGACAGAGGGGATGTGTACGGCCATCTGGTCGCCGTCAAAGTCGGCGTTGAATGCGGTGCAGACCAGCGGGTGAATCTTGATGGCCTTGCCTTCGACGAGCACCGGCTCAAACGCCTGGATGCCGAGACGGTGAAGGGTTGGGGCGCGGTTCAGCAGTACGGGATGATCCTTGATGACTTCTTCAAGGATGTCCCACACCACCGGCTCCTGCATTTCCACCATTTCCTTGGCTTGCTTGATGGTGGTGCAGTGGCCCGTCTGCTCAAGGCGGTGATAGATGAAGG